>NZ_JAQQXR010000009.1 GCF_028595325.1 Janthinobacterium fluminis | reverse complement strand
GCGGCCGACGGCGCGGCCGCGCCTGCCGCCGAGGCGGGCGCGCCGGCGCCCGGCGCCGCCGTCGGCCGTCCGCGCGTCGCCAGCGGCCGCCCGCCCGAGGTCGCCCCCCTGTTCGAGCAGCCGGGCGTGCTGACGCCGAAGGGGAAATATGTGCTGGAGCCGTCCGCCCAGTTCGGCTACTCGTCGAGCAACCGGGTGGCGCTGGTCGGCTACACCATCATCCCGGCCCTGCTGATCGGCCTGGTCGACGTGCGCGAAGTCAAGCGCAACACCTTTACGGCGGCCCTGACGGGACGTTTCGGCGTCAGCGGGCGCCTGGAGATCGAGGCGAAACTGCCGTATGTCTACCGCTCCGACGCCACCGTCAGCCGGGAAATCTTCACCGGCACCGCCGTCGAGCGCGTCTTCGACACCAGTGGCAAAGCGCTCGGCGACGTCGAGCTGGCGGCGCGCTATCAGCTCAACAACGGCGGCGCCGACCAATCGTATTATGTGGCCGGCCTGCGCTTCAAGTCGCGCACCGGGCGCGACCCCTTCGATGTCGTCACCGACTGCGCCCGCCGCTGCATCGGCGAAAACGCCACCGGCACCGGCTTGCCGCTGTCCTTGCCGACCGGTTCCGGCTTCTACTCGCTGCAGCCCAGTCTGACCTGGTTATACCCGTCCGATCCGGCCGTCTTCTTCGGCAGCGTCAGCTATTTGTACAATTTCAAGCGCCGCAACGTCAGCCGCACCGTGCTGAACGGCGAAACGGAGGCGCTGGGCACGGTCGAACCGGGCGCGGTGCTGGGCTTTAACTTCGGCATGGGCCTGGCGCTGAACGAAAAAGCCTCACTCAGCATAGGCTACGACCACAACACGATAGGGCGCACCAGGCAGAATGGCGCCGTCGTGCCCGGTTCCGTCCGCACGCAACTGGGCACGCTGCTGATCGGCTATTCCTACCGCCTGAGCAACAACAAGACACTGAACATTGCCGTGGGCGCCGGCCTGACGCGGGACACGCCCGACGTCACGCTGTCCGTGCGCCTGCCGATGACCTTTTAACCGCAATCATCCACGGAGTGCCAACTATGCAGATACACAGCACAGCATCGCGATTCGACGGGAGCAACGCCAGAAGCGACACGGCCACGGCCGAACTGGTCGAACGCGGCGTCGAATTCCACAAAACCTTGGGCAAGACGGTCGCCACCGCCTATTTCAAGAAGCAAAACCTGCCCGTGTCCGTCATCGAACGCATCCTCAATGTGTCGGCGCCGCGGCGGGCGGCGCAGGCGGGGCCGCCCGCCAGCGGCCCCGGGCCGGCGCCGCGGCCGTTTTCCTGAGTGAAAAAGTGCGGCGCTGCACGGCGGCGGATTCGGCGATATAGTGTCATTTCTTTCAATAATTCAGATAAGGAAAAAAATGAGCGCATTCATCTACAGGCCGGCGCGCACCGCCGCCTTCCTTGCCGCCCTTGTCGCCGCCACGCTGACGGCAACGCCCGTGCTGGCCGCCGCCCCCATGGCAAAAACCAATGCGCCCGGCTATTTCCGCCTCATGCTGGGCGATGTCGAGGTGACGGCGCTCAGCGACGGCACCGTTGTCTTGCCGGTGAATAAGCTGTTGACCCACACGACGACGGCGCATGTGGACCAGAAGCTGGCGCAATCCTTCCTGGCCAGCCCGCTGGAAACGTCCGTCAACGCCTACCTGATCAACACCGGCGACAAGCTGGTGCTCATCGACGGCGGCGCCGGCACGCTGTTCGGGCCGACGCTGGGCAAGCTGGTGGCGAATCTGAAGGCTTCCGGCTACCAGCCCGAGCAAGTCGATGAAATCTACGTCACCCATATGCATTCCGACCACGTGGGCGGCTTGGCCGCGGGCGAGCAGCGCGCCTTCCCGAACGCCGTCGTGCGCGCCGACAAGCGCGAATCGGACTACTGGCTCGACCCGGCGAATCTGGCCAAGGCCAGCGCCGACAAGAAGGGATTTTTCCAGGGCGCCGTGGCGTCGCTGGGGCCGTATGTGAAGGCGGGTAAATACCTGCCCTTCGAGGGGAATGTCGAGCTGGTGCCGGGCGTGCGCGCGTATGCCAGCAAAGGCCACACGGTCGGGCACAGTAGTTATATGGTTGAGAGCAAGGGACAGAAGTTGCTGCTGATCGGCGACCTGATCCACGTCGGCGCCGTGCAATTCGACGAGCCGGACGTCACCATCAGCTTCGACGGCGACGAACAAGCCGCCGCCGCCGAGCGTAATAAAACCTTTGCGGCCGCCGCCGGCGCGGGCTACCTGCTGGGCGCGACGCACCTGTCTTTCCCCGGCATCGGCCATGTGCGGGCGCAGGGCAAGTCTTACCGCTGGGTGCCGCTCAACTACACGCAACTGCCCTGAAGCGGGCGCCGCCGCCCGGAGCGGGCATCCGGGTCGGCGGCCCGGCCTAGGCCAGCGCGGGGTAGTCGGTGTAGCCCTCGGCCGTCGGATGGTAGAACGTGGCCGGGTTCGGCTGGTTCAGCGGCGCATCCGTTTCCAGCCGGCGCGGCAAGTCCGGATTGGCGATGAACAAGAGCCCGAACGCGATGGCGTCCGCCTCGCCGGCCGCCAGCACCTGCTCGGCGGTGCGCTTGTCCATTTTCTCGTTGGCGATGTAGACGCCGCCGAATTCCCGTTTCAGCAGCGGACCGAGGCGGTTGTCGCCGACGGCTTCGCGGGCGCAGATGAAGGCGATGCCGCGCTTGCCCAACTCGCGCGCGACGTAGCCGAAGGTGGCCAGGGGGTCGGAGTCGCCCATGTCGTGGTCGTCGCGGCGCGGCGCCAGGTGCATGCCGACGCGCTCGGCGCCCCAGACTTCGATGCAGGCATCGGTTACTTCCAGCATCAGGCGGGCGCGGTTTTCAAGCGAGCCGCCGTAGGCGTCCGTGCGCAGGTTCGTGCTGTCCTGCAGGAACTGGTCGAGCAGGTAGCCGTTGGCGCCGTGGATCTCGACGCCGTCGAAGCCGGCCTTCTTGGCGTTTTCCGCGCCCTTGCGGAAGGCGGCGACGATGCCCGGCACTTCCTCCGTGTCCAGTGCGCGCGGCGTCACATAGGCGCGCCGCGGACGCACCAGGCTGACGTGGCCGCGCGGACCGATCGCGCTGGGCGCCACGGGCAGGGCGCCGTCGAGGAAGATCGGGTCGGACACGCGGCCGACGTGCCACAGTTGCAGGAAGATCAGGCCGCCTTCCTCATGCACGGCCTGCGTCACCGCCTTCCAGCCCTCGACCTGCGCGTCGGACCAGATGCCCGGCGTGTCCGCGTAGCCGACACCTTGCGGGGTGACGGAGGTGGCCTCGCTGAGGATCAGGCCGGCCGAGGCGCGCTGGCGGTAATACTGCGCCATCAGCGCGTTCGGCACGCGGCCGGCGCCGGTGGCGCGCGAGCGCGTCAGCGGCGCCATGATCACGCGGTTTTTCAGTTGCAGGTCGCCCACGGCGATCGGATCGAATAAGTTTGCCATCATGTTCCCTTTTTAAGATGCTACAGCCCGTTGTTCATATGTGCGAGGAAGGCCTGGATGGTTTCCTCGTTGCGCTTGAAAAAATTCCATTGCCCGACCTTGCGCGACGTCACCAGGCCGGCTTTTTGCAAAATCGCCAGATGGGCCGACACGGTCGATTGCGACAGCCCGACGCGCTTGTCGAGCAGGCCGGCGCACACGCCGAACTCCAGCGGGTGGTCCTGCTCGGCAAAATACCGCTCCGGCTCCTTCAGCCATTGCAACACCTGGCGCCGGACCGGATTGGCCAGGGCTTTGTGGATTGCATCAATTTCCATTTGGTTTAGCTCAATTCGTCGTTTGACGATGTATTTATCGGGTTTGTTCAATTTCAGTATCGTCATATTACGATATAAATGGAAGGCGTGCACGGGCTGGCGATTTCTTGAAGGAGGCGCGGGGGGCGGACTTATCAAATATGGAATTACTTATTGACAAACATTTGCACATTGGTAATATTGCGGGTGTCGGCGGAAGCGCACTGATGGCCGCCGCCGACGTCAATCCATGCATCATTAACCATTATAGAAGAGACAATATATGCACCCATTTTCCTTGAATGAAGAGCAAGTAAAACAAGTTAGCGGCGGCGGCTTGCATGGCCAAACGTCGGCCATGGTCGGCGAAGAGGGCGGCACCAGCAGTCTGATGCACGAAGGCGGCGGCATCAGCAATCTGATGCTCGAAGGCGGACAATTGCCACCGGGCCACGCTGGCGGCCCCGACCTGCCGGTGACAGAGTGCCCGGCACCGCCGCTGCCGCAAACCATGTAAGACGCCGTCCTGGATCGCATCGCCAAGCCGCTGTCGCGCTTGGCGATGTCCGCAACTGTCCCGCCAGCTTCCCGCCAGCTAGGCCAGTTGCCGCAGGGCCAGCGCCAGCGCGGCCGGCACGGTCTGGATGAACAAGATGCTTTTCTTCACGGTGATTGCGCCCCACAGCCCGGCGACGGCGACGCAGACGAGGCCGAACAGGCTGAACGCGTCGGCGATGACGGCGTCGGGGTGGAACAGGCCCAGCGCCAGCGCCGCCACCAGAAAGCCGTTGTAGCACCCTTGGTTCGACATGGCCGGACGGACGATCTCGGCCTTTTCCGCCGTCAGTCCGAAGACGCGGCGCCCGCGGCTGTCGAACAGCAGCGTTTCCAGCAAGACGATGTAGACGTGGACCAGCAAGACCAGTCCGGTGACGATTTGTGCCAGCAGTAACATCCAATGCTCCCCTGAGATGAGATAACGATCGTTCGCCGCTGCCAGCTTAGCGCATCGCTGGCGGGCTGGGCGGGATTTTCTTGCCGGTGCTATACTCGGGGCTCTTTTGCTCCTGTGGGGACGACCCCGCTTGATTCGGGGGCCGGGTAGGGACGACCTTGCCATAAAGGGAGCATCCTATGACCTGGGGAATTTTGTTTTTAGCCGGCTTGCTGGAAATCGGCTGGGCCATCGGCCTCAAATACAGCGCCGGCTTCACCCGCCTCGTGCCCTCCGTGCTGACGGCCGCCTCCATGCTGGGCAGCGTCGTCATGCTGGGCCTGGCGCTGCGCACCTTGCCGCTGGGTACGGCCTATGCGATCTGGACCGGCATCGGCACCATCGGCACGGCCATCTTCGGCATCATGGTGCTGGGCGAACCGGCCGGCGTCGCGCGGCTGCTGTGCATCGCCGTCATCGTCGCCGGCATCCTCGGCTTGAAAATACTCTCGCCCCATTGAGGCCGGCGCGGCCTCAGCGGCCGCCGGCCCAGTGCCGGTAGATGCGCGCCAGTTCGCCGTTGGCGTGCAGGCGGTCGATGGCGCGGCCGACGATGGCCGCCGCGGCCGGATCGGTATGCTTGCTGATCCAGAAATAGATCGGCTCCTCCTTCAGCACGCCCGGCAACAGCCGCACCTTGCCGGCGACGGATTCGGAACGCAGCAACCATGTCATGCTCAGCTCGTTCATATAGAAGAAGCGGCCATGTCCGGCGGCCACCTTCTTCAAATTGACGAGGTTGTCGCCGGTGCTGTCGTCCACTTCCAGGCCCAGCACCCGCAATTGCTCGGAATAACTGGCGCCGCGCGCCGTGTTGATCAGCGGCTTGAGCTTGAGCAGCTCGTCGAAGTTGCGCGGCATGGCCTTGTCGCCGATGGCGGCGGCCAGGCGGTGCCGCACCGTATACAGGGGCTGGCCGACGAGGCGGGCGATGTTCCGCCGCCGCGGCGTGTCCAGCAGCGCGCAGGCGGCGTCGATGACGCCGTTTTCCAGCGACTGTTCGATCACCGGCAGCGAGCGGTAGTCGGTGTGGCCGGTGAAGCGCAGGCGCGGCTCGGTTTTTTCGATGGCCGCCAGAATGTCCGGGCACAGGCCGTCCATGCGGCCGTTGCGTATCACCCATTTCGGCGGAATGCTTTCCTGGGCCAGCACGCGCAGCAGCAGGGGCGCGGGGGCGGCCACGGCGATGCCCGCCAGCGCCAGGGACGCGAGAAAGAGGTTCGCCAGCTTGTTCATATTATTGTCTCCTGGTAGTGATTGTAGCCCCCGGGAACGCGCCGCGCCAGCGCACCCTTTTATCGAGAGAAAGGAAACACCATGACCGCCGCAATGAGCTACCTCTACCTTGGCGTCGCCATCGTCGCCGAAGTCATCGCCACCAGCGCCCTGAAAGCGTCCGACGGATTCAGCCGCCCGCTGCCGAGTATTGTTACAATCGGCGGCTATGCGCTTGCGTTCTGGTGCCTGTCGCTGACGATGCGGACGTTGCCCACTGGAATCGTGTACGCGATCTGGTCCGGCGTCGGCATCGTGCTGATCTCGGCGGTCGGCTGGATCTGGTTCAAGCAGACGCTGGACCTGGCGGCCCTGCTCGGCATGGGCTTGATCATCGCCGGCGTCCTCGTCATCAACCTGTTTTCCGGCTCGGCCGGCCATTAAGAAATATGAAACTCTATCCCCTGTTCGTCCTCATGGCCACGGCCACCGTCTTCAGCCCCGGCCCGGGCGTCGTGATGACGCTCACCAACGCGCTGCGCTACGGCTTGCGCGGCAGCATAGGCGGCATCCTCGGCATCGCCTGCGGCGCGCTGCTCGTCGCGCTGATCTCGGCCACCAGCCTGGGCGTCGTGCTGGCCACCTCGGCGCTGGCCTTCACGGCCCTTAAATTCGCCGGCGCCGCCTACCTGGTCTACCTCGGCATCCGCCTGTGGCGCGCGCCGGCGTTCCAGTTCGCCGAGCAGCTGGCGCAGCCGGCCGGCTTCGGCCGCCGCTTCGCCGAGGGCATCTCCCTGCAACTGACCAACCCGAAGGCCATCTTCTTTTTCCTCTCCGTGTTCCCGCAGTTTATCGACGCTTCGGCGCACTACGCCGCCCAGTTCAGCGCCCTCGTGCTGACCTACGCCGCGCTGGTCGTGTTGATCCACTGCCTGTACGCCCTGTTCGCCCAGCGCGCCCGGGGTTGGCTCGTGTCGGAGCGGGGCGGGCGCCTCTTCAACCGGGCCGGCGGCGCCACCTTCGTCTGCTTCGGCGCGCTGCTGGCCACGGCCAGGCGCTGACGCGGCCCGGCGGCCGGCTACCGCGCCGGATTCGCCCGCGCCAGATAAAACCACTCGGCGCCGGCCGCCGCCGCGCTGTCGGGGAACAGGATGCGGCCGTCCGCCTCGGCCAGCACGGCCGTGCCGTCGGCGCGCCGGCCGATCAGCTGGCCCCGGCGCAACGCGTCGAAACTGCGCCAGTCGCGGCAAAACGCGTCGCCCGCGTCCACCTTGTCATACACGGCGACCATGCTCAGCGCCTCGATGGCGGCGGCATCGACCGGCGGCGCCGCCGTCTCCCCGAGCAAGCCGAGAAAGGCCAGGGCGTTCCTGAGCGCCCGGTACGCCACCTGCGGCGCGGCCGGGTCGGCGTGCTGGCCGCACTCCAGCGTCAGCGCGTAACCGCCGCTCGCACGCATATACTCGGTCGTGCCGACGCCGTGGCGCAGCGCCAGGCCGACATCGGCGCCCGCGCCGGCGCGGCGCCGCACGCCGGCGCCGTAGGTGGCCAGCCAGCCGTCGACAAAGCGGCGCACGCCGAGCCGGCGCGCCAGCGCGCGCTCCTGCGCCGCCTGCGCGAACGGCTCGTCCGGGCCGGCGTTGTCGGGCGGGCCGAGCATGACGAAAGGCTCGCCCGGCGCGTTAAACGAATGCAGATCGAGCAGCACATCGTGGCGCGCCAGCAAGGGGCACAGCCAGTTGGCGACGCGGTCCTCGAAATCGCCGGGCGCTTCGGAGGGAAACAGATTGCGGTTCAGGTTGCGCTCGCCAATGCGCTCGCCCCTGGCATAGGCCAGCGGGTTGGCGACCGGCACCAGCGTCAGACTGCCGGCGGCGATACTGAGCGCGCCGCCGTCGAGCTCCGCCATCAAACGCCGTATCGCCTGCGTGCCGCAGGTTTCGTTGCCGTGCACGGCGCCCAGCACAATCAGGCGCGGACCCTGGCCCTGGCCGGAATAATTGACTGAGGTGAAATGCAAGGCGCTGCTGGCTGACATAGGGGCGATCGGAACAGGGGAGGGGATGAGAGAACATTTTAGCGGCAATGCGCGCGGCGCATGAAACAACTGGCCAAGCCGGCGCCGTCGTGGCATCATCGGCCTCCGCCGACCCGGCATGGCGACAGCGCCCGAACCCGACATGACAGACAGCAGCGCCACCCGCCCCCGCATCCACGGACTCGACACACTGCGCGCGTTGGCCATCGTGCTGGTCTTCCTGAACCACTACCAGCTCTTCGTCAGCGCCGCCGCCTTCGGTCCGCTGGGTGCCGTCGGCTGGATGGGCGTCGACCTGTTCTTCGGCCTCAGCGGCTACCTGATCGGCGACCAGATCCTCGCCGCGCTGCGCGGCGGCCGGCCGTTCTCGCTGACGCACTTCTACGCCCGCCGCCTGCTGCGCACGCTGCCCAATTTCTACTGCGTGCTGGCGCTGTACGCCTGCTGGCCCGCCTTCCGCGGCGACGCCGCCATGCTGCCGCTGTGGAAATACCTGACCTTCACGCAAAACATCAACCTGAGCCCCGGCACCGCCTTCTCGCACGCCTGGTCGCTGTGCGTCGAAGAACAATTCTACATGCTGCTGCCGGCCCTGGCGCTCCTGATCGCCGCGCGCCGACGCTCGCTGCGCTGGGCCTGGGGTGCCATCGCCGCCGGCATCGTCGCCGGCATGCTGGCGCGCGCCTACCTCTGGGACGAGCAGGTCGGCCACGCCCGCGGCGGCCTGAGCTACTACAAATACATCTACTACTCGACGCTGTGCCGCTTCGACGAACTGCTGGCCGGCGTCGCGCTGGCCCTGCTGAAAAACCACCACGCGCGCCTGTGGAGCCGCCTGAGCGCGCACGGCAACGCCGCGCTGCTGGCGGGCGCGGCCGGCGCGGCGCTGAGCGCCTGGCTATTCCACGCCGACCGGTACGGCTACGCCGTCACCGTCTTCGGCTACCCGCTGCTGGCGGCCAGCGTGAGCCTGGTGATTGCCGCCGCGCTCAGCCCCGCGACTGTGCTGTGCGCCGCCCGCGTACCGGGGGCGGCGCAACTGGCGGCGTGGTCCTACGCCATCTACCTGACGCACAAACAACTGTGCATCCTGCTGAAACCGCAATTGCTGGCATTGGGCGTGGCGCCGGACACGGCGGCGGCCCAACTGATCTCGGCGGCGGCCAGCGTCGGCGCCGGCTGCCTGCTCTACCGGCTCATCGAAACCCCGTTCATGCGCCTGCGCCGGCGCTACCTGCCGGGGCGCGGCGCGGCGCCGGCGCTGCCGGCCTAGGACGGCAACTCAATCACATCGAAGGGCGACTGCATCTGCGCCAGGAAAACGAGCAGACTGCGCGCCCGCTCGGCGCCATCCTCATCCTGCGTGCTATCGATGGCGGCGCGCAGACCGGGCAGCGCCTCCTGCGTATGCGGGCTGCGGAAAGCGGCGACCAACAACAGCGCCAACTCGGCGGCGTTGCCGTTGCGGCGCACACGCTCCTCCAGCACAGCGAACAGCGCGCGCTGCATGCGCGGCGTCGGATGGCGGATAAAGGCAAACACCGTCGGCGTATTCGCGATGGCCGCGCACAGGCGGCGCTCCACCTCGTCCGGCTTAACGTCCGAAGCGATATCAAAATAAGCGGCGTTCCAGCGCGTGCGCGCATACGGATGGCCGGGCGGAAACGAGTCAACGGTATCGAAACCGCACACCCGGCTCAAATGCTTGAGCCACGCAAAAAGAGAAGAAGGCATAGCGAGATTCTAGCCGCAAACCAACAATGGGGTCAGGTCTAGACATGGCGGTTTTACTGTGGTTTTTTTGGTAAAACCGCCATGTCTAGACCTGACCCCAGGGGGTGAAGCAATTTATTCGCCGAGGCGGCCGGCGCGGTAGTCGTCGATCGCTTCGAGTAGTTGCGCTTCGGTGTTCATGACGAAGGGGCCGTGCTGGGCGATCGCTTCGTTCAGCGGCCGCCCCGCTATCAGGATCAGCCGGCTCGCTTCGTCGGCGTGGATGTGCACGCCGTCCGCCCCCGCCGTGTTGGCCAGGATCGCCATGCGCGCCGCCGGCACCGCCTTGTCGCCGACGCGGACGCTGCCCCGGTAGGTGTAGAAGAAGGCGTTGTGGCCTTCCGGCAGCGCCTGGCTGAAGCTGGCGCCCGCCGGCAGTTCGATGTCGAGGTAGAGCGGCTCCGTGACGTCGCGCTGCACGGCGCCGGCCACGCCGTGGCTGTTGCCGGCGATGACTTGCACGGTGACGCCCTCGGCGCTGGTGTAGCGCGGCAGTTCCGCGTTCGGGAAGTCGCGGTACCAGGGTTGGCACATTTTGTCGCGCGCCGGCAGGTTGAGCCACAGTTGGAAGCCTTCCATCGCGCCTTCTTCCTGTTCCGGCATTTCCGAGTGGATCACGCCGCGCCCCGCCGTCATCCATTGCACGCCGCCGCTGCTGAGCAGGCCCTCGTGGCCGGCGCTGTCTTTGTGGCGCATGCGCCCGGCGATCATGTAGGAGACGGTTTCGAAGCCGCGGTGCGGGTGGGCGGGGAAGCCGGCCAGGTAGTCGTTCGGTTTGTCGCTGGCGAAGGCGTCGAGCATCAGGAAGGGGTCGAGGCGGCGTTGCAGCGCTTGCGTCAGCACCCGGTTGATTTTGACGCCGGCGCCGTCCATGACGGCTTGGCCGGCGACGACGCGTTCGATGCCGCGCCCGTGTTGCACGTGTTCTCTTGTCTGTGTCAGTTGTGTCATGCCGTTCTCCAGTGTGTTGAGCCGCGCAGCGCCCGTCCCCCGCAGGGGTTTATACGAGCACGGCGTTGATGTCGGCGTCCGCCTGCGCCTGGGCGCGCGCCACCGCTTCCGGTCCCATGCCCATGCCTTCGGCGTAGATGAATTGCACGTCGTCGAGGCCGACGAAGCTGAGGAAGGCTTTCAGGTGCGGCACCTGGGCGTCGCGGGCGGCGTCGCGGTGCATGCCGCCGCGGGCCAGGGCGACGTAGACTTTTTTGCCCGTCAGCAGGCCGACCGGGCCGTTTTCCGTGTATCGGAAGGTGACGTTGGCGCGGGCGATGGCGTCGAACCAGCTTTTCAGTTGCACGGTGATGCCGAAGTTGTACATCGGCGAGCCGATGACGATGGCGTCGGCCGCCTGCACCTGGGCGATCAGGGCGTCGTCGAGGGCGACGCGGGCCGCCTGCTCGGCGTTGCGCTGGGCGGCCGGCGTGAACAGGGCTTGCAGCGTCGCCTCGTCGATGACCGGATGGGGCTGGGCGGCCAGGTCGCGCCGCGTCACGCTGGCGCCGGGCGCCGCGGCGCCAAGGCGGGCGACGATGGCGTCGGCCAGGCGGGTCGATTCGGAACCGTTGCTGCGGGCGCTGGAATTGATTTGCAGGATGTTCATGGTGTGTTCTCCGTCGTTGGGGGTGTGGATTCGATGGGAGAACTTTAACAGTTCCAAATTCCATGGGGAAGCCGTTAAAATGGATAACATTAAACCGTATATGGAACAATGTGATGGATCTGGACCCCAGTGATTTGTTGTTATTCGCCCGTATCGTCGAGTGCGGCAGTTTCAGCCGCGCCGCCGTCCGCGTCGATTTGCCGAAGTCGACGGTGTCGCGCCGCATCGCGCTGCTGGAGGCGAAGCTGGGCGAGCGCCTGCTGCAGCGCACCACGCGCAAGCTGGTGTTGACGGAGTTCGGCGCCAGCCTGCTGGAGCACGCCAGCAAGGTGGCCGAGGAGACTGAGGCGGCCGTCGCGCTGGCGCGGCACCGCCAGCTGGCGCCCAGCGGCCGCCTGCGCATCTCGATGCCGGCCGATTTCGCCAATTTGTCGATGGGCCAGGTGCTGGCCGCGTTCATCAGCCGCTATCCGGCCATTTCGCTGGAGCTGGACTTGTCGCCGCGGCGCGTCGATCTATTGGCGGAAAATTTCGACCTGGCGATACGCATGGGCGAGCTGCCCGACGACGCCAGCCTGGCGGCGCGGCGCGTCGCCTTCAGCACGCTGGGCCTGTACGCGGCGCCGTCCTACCTCGGCGTGCGCGGCTTGCCGGAGCATCCGGACGAGTTGTTCCGCCATGATCTGTTGAGTTTGCCGCCGACGACGAACGGCCTGTCGCGCTGGGTTTTATTGCGCGGTAAGACGCGCTGGACGCGCGATTTGCCAACCCGCCTGCTGGCCAATTCGCCCGAGCTGCTGGTGCGCATGGCGTGCACCGGCGTCGGCATCGCCGCCAGCACCGAGCGTTTCGCCGCCGCCTACCTGGCCAGCGGCGAGCTGGTGCGGGTCTTGCCCGAATGGTGTTTTCCGACCGTTAACGGCTGGGCCGTCTTTCCCGGGCGCCGGCTGATGCCGGCCAAGACCCGCGCCTTCCTCGACATCATGGAAGAAATGTACGACGCCGGCGCCGGCGCCTGAGGCCCCGGCCGGCGCCGGGATCAGCCCAGCGCCGCCATCGCCTCGCCCAGGCGCACCGGCCCGGCCGGCTGCCAGGCCGGGTTGAAGCGCAGCGTGTCCTTGGGGAACAGCATGACGACGGTCGAGCCCAGCAGGAAGCGGCCCATCTCCTCGCCTTGCTTGAGGGTGATATTGCGCTCCGCGTAGCTCCAGCTTTGGATGGCCGGCGCGCGCGGCGGGTTGACGACGCCGTGCCAGACGGTGGCCATGCTGCCGACGATGGTCGCGCCGACCAGCGTCATGACGAAGGGGCCGGCGGCCGTGTCGAAGACGCAGACGACGCGCTCGTTGCGGGCGAACAGGCCGGGGATGCCGCGCGCCGTCGTCGGGTTCACCGAGAACAGCTCGCCGGGAATGTAGATCATGCGCGTCAGGCGGCCGTCGCAGGGCATGTGGATGCGGTGGTAGTCGCGCGGGCTCAGGTAGAGGTTGGCGAAGCTGCCGTGCTGGAACTGGGCGGCCAGCGCGCTGTCGCCGCCGAGCAGCGCCGTGGTCGTGAAATCGTGGCCCTTGGCCTGGAAAATCTGCTCGTCGCGGATGGCGCCGAACTGGCTGATGCGCCCGTCCACGGGGCACAGGTAGTCGGCGCGGGCCAGCGGGCGGGCGTCCGGGCGCAGCGCGCGCGTGAAGAAGTCGTTGAAGCTGGCGTAGTTGGCGATGTCCGGATCGAGCGCCTCGTCCATGTTGACGTCGTAGCGGCCGACGAACCAGCGGATCAGCCGGGTCGTCATGGCGCCGCCCTTGGCGCCGGCGATGCGGCCGGCGAAGCGGGTCAACGCCCCTTTGGGGAGCAGGTACTGGGGCAGAACGGCAAGACGGTCGGACACGATAGGGGGCCTTAGACATGGACGAAGCCGAATTATAACGGCGCCGGCGGGGGCCTGGATGAAATCGCTGCCGGCGCGGCGTTTCATTTTTACGAATATTTCCCCGATAGCAAGACAAAGCGGGAAAACTCAAGCACAATACGGCCCTTTCTCTTTTGCCTCCCTTGCCCCCATGCCTTATCGCTATTTTTCCGCCCGTTTGACGCTCGCCGCCGCAGCCGTCCTGACCGCCTGGAGTGCCCAGGCCCAGCAGGCGCCGGGCGCGATCCAGCCCGAGGCGCCGGCGGTGCCGCTGGCACCGCAGCCGGCGCCGCAGCCGGCCGCCGCGCCGGCCATGCAGCAGGTCGAGGTCAGGGGCAGCAGCGCCAGTTACGACCCGCGCCGCGACGACACGGCCAGCAAGATCGTCGTCGGCAGCGAGGAAATCCTGCGCTACGGCGACACCTCGGTGATGGACGTGTTCAAGCGCTTGCCGGGCGTGACCGTGGCCGGCGGCGCCATCCGCATGCGCGGCCTGGGCAGCTACACGCAGATCCTGCTCAACGGCGAACGGGCGCCGGCCGGTTTTTCCATCGACACGCTGGCGCCCGACCTCATCGAGCGCATCGAGATCATGCGCGCGGCCAGCGCCGAATTCAGCACCCAGGCCATCGCCGGCACGATCAACATCGTGCTCAAGAAGGCCGTCAAGGCGCGCCAGCGCGAAGCGAAGCTGTCCTTGGCCGAGGGCGGCGTCTACCAGACCGCCTACGGCAACGTGCAACTGTCCGACCGCGACGGCGGCTTTTCCTATTCGCTGTCCGGCGGCGGCTACCGCAACCACTACGACCAGACCAGCCGGACCGTCGAGTCGGGCGATGCGCCGGACGGCACGCCCACGCTGCTGCGCCGTGACACGGGGCGCGGCGTCGGCCGCAACGACGGCATCAACGTGGCGCCGCGGCTGAACTGGGCGCTGGCGAACGGCGACACGCTGACCTGGCAAAGCTTCCTCAACGTCAACCGCTCGCAGGGCCGCTCCGACGACCAGGCCGATACCGTGCTGGGCCGGGCCGCCACCTACGGCCGCGAGGAACAGCGGCGCCACAACCACAGCGGCTTCGGCCGCAGCGACCTGAGCTGGGTGCACAAGCTGGCCGGCGGCGCCAGGCTCGACCTCAAAATTGGCGGCCAGCTCAGCCGCAGCACCGTCGACACGCACAATCTCGGCTGGCACGACGACGGCGGCGCCGTCACGCTGGAGCGCCGCGTCGCCACCGTCTCGACGGAAAAAGGCTTCAGCAGCACCGGCAAGTACGCCACGCCGCTGGCCGAGGGGCACGCGCTGGCCCTCGGCTGGGACGGCGGCAGCAGCACGCGCGACGACACCCGGCGCCAGCGCGAGCGCGACCTGCCGGGCAGCACGCCCGTCAACAGCGACGAAGGCTTCACGGCGACGGTGCGGCGGCTGGCGCTGTACGGCCAGGACGAATGGACCATCACGCCGCGCTGGTCGGTCTACGCCGGGCTGCGCTGGGAGGGGCTGGACACGCGCAGCGACAGCCAGGCCTACGACAGCGTGCAGCAGCGCAGCAGCGTCTGGAGCCCCCTGCTGCAAACGCTGCTGAAACTACCCAACGGCAAAGACCAACTGCGCTTCGCGCTGACGCGCACCTACAAGGCGCCGTCGACGTCCAGCCTGATCCCGCGCCGCTTCACCTCGAACAACAACAGCCAGAACGAACCCGACCGCCGCGGCAATCCCAACCTCAAGCCGGAACTGGCGCTGGGGCTGGACGGCTCCTACGAGCACTACTGGGCCGACGGCGCGCTGCTCAGCGCGAGCGCGTCCGTGCGCCGCATCGACGGCTACACGCGCCAGGGCCTGGTGCTGGAAAACGGCCGCTGGCTGTCGTTGCCCGTCAACGACGGCCGCGCCCTCAGCCGCAGCATCGAACTGGAAGCCAAATTTCCCCTGAGCGCGCTCGTCGCCGGCGCGCCGGCCGTCGACCTGCGCGCCAGCGTCAGCCGCAACTGGTCGCGCGTCGACGCGGTGCCGGGGCCGGACAACCGGCTCGACCAGCAAACCCCGCTCAGCGTCGTCGCCGGCCTCGACTACAAAGGGGCGGGCGGCGTCTTCAGCGCCGGCGGCAGCTTCATCTTCAAAAACGGCGGGCCGGTGCGCATTGGCGAACACGAGCGCGCCTACGCCCAGGTGCGGCGCGACCTCGACATCTACGCGCTATGGAAATTCGACGCCAAACAGCAACTGCGCGTGGCGCTGCTGAACCTGCTGGGCCAGGACGACTACAGCCGAAGCAGTTACACGGACGTCGACGGCACACAGACGCGCGCGACGGCGACGCCGGGCCGGACCCAAGTGCGCGCCACGCTGGAAATCAAGTTCTAAACAGGGGAGGGGGCTCGCCCGCCGCAAACCGCCATGTCTAGACCTGACCCCAGCATCAGGACAAACTGGGGTCAGGTCTAGACATGACGGTTTTGCCGTCGGCTGCGCGGGCTGCGTCGTCGGCGATGGTGGTTTTTTTGCCACAAACCGCCATGTCTAGACCTGACCCCAGGGGTGGGGCAACTATTGGCTGGCGCCTTGGCCGCTGTGTTGCCGCTGCGCCCACGCCTGGACGATCATGTCGGCCGCTTTTTCGGCGATCATGACGGTCGCCGCTTGGGTGTTGCCGCCGATGAGGGTCGGCATGATCGAGGCGTCGCCCACGCGCAGTCCGTCCAGCCCGTGTACTTTGAGTTGCGCGTCGACGACGGCTTGCCCGTCTTGCCCCATTTTGCAGGTGCCCGCCGGCTGGTGCAGGGTGTCGGCTTTGGCGCGGATGAAGGCGCGCAGGGCGTCGTCGCTTTGGACTTCGGCCCCGGGGTAGAGTTCGCCGCCGCGGAAGCGCTCAAACGCTTTTTGCGCCAGGATGCGGCGCGCCGCCTTGACGCCGTGCAGCAGCGTGTCGAGGTCGTCGGGGTGGGAGAAGTAGTTCGGGTCGATCAGCGCCGCGCCGCCGGGATCGGCGCTGTTGAGGTCGATGTGGCCGCGGCTTTTCGGCCGCAGCCCGGACACGTGCAGGGCGTAGCCGTGGCCGAACAGCAGGAAGGCGGCGCGCGCCAGTGCGCGCCCTTGCTCGTCCGGCTGGGCCGGCGTGAAGTGTAGTTGTAGGTCGGGCAGGGCCTGGCCGGCTGCGCTTTTGATGAAGCCGCCGGCTTCGGCGCCGTGGGCGGTTAGCGGGCCGTTGCGAAACAGGAGGTAGTTCAGCAGGTGTTTGCCTTGCATTAGCGCCTTGCGCAGCGCGCCGCCCAGCGATTGCGCCGCCGCGCAGTGGTGCACGATGAGGATGTCGAGGCGGTCTTGCAGGTTTTGCCCGACGCCGGGCAGTTCGTGCCGCGGCGCGATGCCGTGGCGCCGCAGTTGCGCCGCCGCGCCTATCCCCGAGAGCATCAGTAGTTGCGGCGAGTGGACCGCGCCGCCGCACAGGATCACTTCGCGCGCGGCGCCGAGGTCGCGGCGCTTGCCCCCCTGGATGTAGGCGACGCCGCTGGCGCGCTTGCCGTCGAGTAGCACCTGGCTGGCGCGCGCCCCCGTCAGCACCGTCAGGTTGGCGCGCCCGCGCACCGGTTCCAGGTAGGCGCGCGCGACGCCGCAGCGCGCGCCGTTTTTCTGCGTCACCTGGTACAGGCCGGCGCCTTCCTGGCAGGCGCCGTTGAAGTCCTTGTTGCGCGCGTAGCCGGCGTCGGCCGCGGCCTGCAGGTAGACGGCCGATAACAGGCTGGGCAGGCGAAGGTCGGCGACGCCGAGGGGGCCGCCGACGCCGTGGTAGTCGCCGCCGCCCCGTTCCTGGTGCTGGGCGCGCTTGAACAGGGGCAGCACGTCGGCGTAGCCCCAGCCGGCGTTGCCCAGCGCGGCCCAGTGGTCGTAGTCGTGGGCGTGGCCGCGCGTGTAGACGGCGGCGTTGCTGGCGCCGCCGCCGCCCAGGCTCTGGCCGCGCGGCCAGTACAGGCGGCGCCGGTTCAGCTGGGCCTGCGGCTGCGTGTAGTGGCGCCAACTGAATACTTTGCTGAGCAGCATGAACATCAGGCCGACCGGCGTGCGGATGACGGGATTGCGGTCGGCCGGGCCGGCTTCCAGCAGGCAGACCGACACCGCCGGGTCCGCCGACAGGCGGTTGGCCAGCACGCAGCCGGCAGAGCCTGCGCCAACGATAATGTAGTCATATCTTGTCATGCGCGTCGCCTCCATTGGTGTGCGCTGTTCGTTCGATTGCATGGCTTTGTAGTTAATAATACAAGCTTTTCGCGCCCGCGCCTGGCATGTAGTGGTATTGGCCGGCCCGGCCGTGCCGGAGGGGCGCGGCGGGCATCGCTTATAATCGCGCTAGAGCGGCGCCGCGGCGTCGCGCCAGTTCCCACACCGCAGTTTTGTTTTCAAGGTAGTCCCATTCAATGACGTTTCTCTCCCTCGGCCTGATCGATCCCCTGCTGCGCACCCTGGACGAACTCGCTTACAGCACGCCGACGCCGGTGCAGGCCAAGGCCATTCCGGCCGTGCTGGCCGGCCGCGACCTGATGGCCGCCGCCCAGACCGGCACGGGCAAGACGGCCGGCTTCGCCTTGCCTTTGCTGCAAAGCCTGACCTTGGCCGGCCAGGTGGCGCCGCAGTCGGTGCGCGTGCTGGTGCTGGTGCCCACGCGCGAGTTGGCCGAGCAAGTCTATGACAGCTTCCGCCGCTATGGCAGCAAGCTGCCGCTGCGCTCCTATGTCGCCTATGGCGGCGTGCCCATCGAGCCGCAGTTGAGTAAATTGCGCAAGGGTTTGGATGTGCTCGTCGCCACGCCCGGCCGCCTGCTCGACCTGTATGGCCAGAATGCCGTCAAGTTCGACCAGGTGCAGACGCTGGTGCTCGACGAGGCCGACCGTATGCTCGACCTGGGCTTCGCGCGCGAGCTCGACGTCGTCTTCGCGGCGCTGCCGGCGCAGCGCCAGACCCTGTTGTTCTCGGCCACGTTCTCGGCGCCGATCCGCGCCTTGGCCGGCAAGCTGCTGCGCGATCCGCTCAGCATCGAGGTCAGTCCGCGCAACAGCACCGTCAAGAGCGTCAAGCAGTGGGCCATCCCGTGCGACAAGAAGCGCAAGCCGGAATTGTTTTGCCATCTGCTCAAGAGCCGGCGCTGGGGCCAGGTGCTGGTCTTCGTGAAAACCCGCAAGGGCGTCGAGCATCTGCTGGCCCATCTGCTGGAGCAGGGCGTGCGCGCCGATGCCATCCACGGCGACAAATCGCAGCCGCAGCGTCTGCGCGCGCTGGCCCGCTTCAAGGCGGCCGAGGTGCAGGTGCTGGTGGCCACCGACGTCGCTGCGCGCGGCCTCGACATCGACGCTTTGCCGCAGGTCGTCAATTTCGATTTGCCGACCGTCGCCGAGGACTATATCCACCGCATCGGCCGCACCGGCCGCGCCGGCGCCAGCGGCGAGGCCGTTTCGCTGCTGTGCGCCGACGAGGTCGACTTGCTGGCCGCCGTCGAGGCCCTGACCCGGCAGACCCTGCGCCGCGTCGAGGAGCCGGACTTCGAGGCCGAGCACCGGGTGCCGGCGACGGCCGCCGGCGGCGCCGTCGTCAAAAAGGCTGTCAAGGTGCAGACGCCGAAGGCGGCGGAGCGCGCCAGCAAGCGCCGCTTCTACCGCTAAGCAAGCGTGCCGCATAGCGCCGCGCTACGCGGCACGCTATGCGACACGTTCGTTAACGCCAACGGCGCACAGGCGGGATGGACCCGCATGTGCGCCGAAGTTGGTGTGGCGTGGGAAGGGTGCGGCGCGGCCGCCGCGTTCAGGCGGCGCGGATGTGCTGCACCTTGCCTGCGTCGGGCGTCGACGCCGCTTCCACGGTGCTGCCCGGATGGGCCAGTTCGCGTTGCAGTTGTTCCTTGTCGAGCTCGTTTTCCCACTTCGACACGACCACCGTCGCCACGCCGTTGCCGATGAAGTTGGTGATGGCGCGGCATTCGCTCATGAAGCGGTCGATGCCGAGGATCAGCGCCATGCCCGCCACGGGTATCGTCGGCACCACGGCCAGCGTCGCCGCCAGCGTGATGAAGCCGGCCCCGGTGATGCCGGAGGCGCCCTTCGACGTCAGCATCGCCACGCCGAGTATGGTCAGTTGCTGCGTCAAGCTCAGGTCGGTATTGGTGGCCTGGGCGACGAACAGGGCCGCCATCGTCATATAGATATTGGTGCCGTCCAGGTTGAAGGAGTAGCCGGTGGGCACGACGAGGCCGACGACCGATTTCGAGCAACCGAGTTTTTCCAGTTTGCGCATCAGCGCCGGCAGCGCGCTTTCCGAGGAGCTGGTGCCCAGCACGATCAGCAACTCTTCTTTAATGTAGAGCAGGAAGCGGCCGATCGAGAAGCCGGTCAGTTTGGCGATCAAGCCCAGCACGACGAAGACGAAGAGGAAGCAGGTCAGGTAGAAGGAACCCATCAGCTTGGCCAGCGGCAGCAGCGAGGCCAGGCCGTATTTGCCGATGGTGAAGGCCATCGCGCCGAACGCGCCTATCGGGGCCGCCTTCATGATGATGTTGACGATGGCGAAGAAGGCGTGGGCCACGTCGTCGATCAGTTTTGCGACGGGGCGGCCTTTTTCGCCGAGCACCGACAGCGCGAAGCCGAACAGCACGGAGATGAGCAGCACTTGCAGGATGTCGCCCTTGGCGAAGGCATCGACGACGGTGTTCGGGATGATGTTCATCACGAATTCGGTGCTGCTCTGGGATTTGGCTTTCTCGGTGAACTGGGCGATGGCCTTGGTGTCGAGCGTGGCCGGGTCGGCGTTGAAGCCGGCGCCCGGTTGCAGCAGGTTGGCGACGATCAGGCCGATGGCCAGCGCGAAGGTCGACACGACCTCGAAGTAGAGCAGGGCCTTGCCGCCGACGCGGCCGATTTTTTTGACGTCTTGCATGCCGGCGATGCCGGAGACGACGGTGCAGAAAATCACCGGCGCGATGATCATCTTGATCAGTTTGATGAAACCGTCGCCGAGCGGCTTCATGTCGACTGCGTTGGCGGGGTAGAACACGCCCAGCAGCGCACCGCAGACGATGGCGAACAGAACTTGGATGTAGAGGATTTTATAGAATGGTTTTTTCATGATGTCTCCCGGCTAGAGACGCCATGATCACGCCGCGCGCGCGGCGGCACAATTGTGGATAACCGCAGCGTTGCGGCGCGGCCGGCACCCCCCGGGGGCCGGCGGCCGGCCCTTCAGTGCCCGGGGTCTGCCGCCGGCTGCGCGTTTACTGCGCCACCCAGCCGCCGTCCATATTCCACGCCACGCCGCGCACCTGCTGGGCGGCGTCGCTGCACATGAACACGGCCAGCGCGCCCAATTCCTCCGGCGACACGAACTCGCCCGACGGCTGCTTCTCCGACAGCAGCGCCTTCTTCGCCGCGTCGTTGCTGATGCCGTCCTTGGCGGCGCGCTCGTCGATCTGCTTCTGCACCAGCGGCGTCAGCACGAAGCCGGGGCAGATCGCGTTCACCGTCACGCCGCTCTGCGCCGTTTCCAGCGCCGTGACCTTGGTCAGGCCGACCAAGCCGTGCTTGGCGGCCACATAGGCGGCCTTCTGCACGGACGCCACCAAGCCGTGCGTCGAGGCCAGATTGATGATGCGGCCCCAGTTGCGCGCCTTCATCTGCGGCAGCAGCAGGCGCGAGGTGTGGAAGGCCGAGCTCAGGTTGATGGCGAGAATCGCGTCCCATTTCTCGACGGGGAAATCCTCGACGTTGGCGACGAACTGGATGCCGGCGTTGTTGACCAGCACGTCGACGCCGCCGAAGGTGCTGTCGGCGAACTTGACCAGGGCCTCGATCTCCGCCGGCTTCGACATGTCGGCGTTGTGGTAGGCGGTGCGCACGCCGAATTCCTTGGCGACGGCCGCCTGCAGGCGCTCGATCTCGGCGGCGTCGCCGAAACCGTTGAACAAGATGTTGGCGCCCTGGCCGGCCAGGGCGCGGGCGATGCCCAGTCCGATGCCGGAAGTCGAGCCGGTTACCAGTGCGGTCTTGCCGCTTAACATAGTGCTTGTCATAAAGTCCTCGGTGAGTGGAAGATGTTGGATTGCAACCCAAAGTCACGCTGCCCTATGATTTTAAGGGCAACGCCCGGTAAAATGCTGTGCGTGGCCCGCAAGGAACCGACTAACCTGCATTATCTGGTGATTAATACGAATCTCACAAGGAAGCGGCATGATCGAAGCGAAAATAAAGTCTGTCCAATGCCTGTCCCCGTCCGGACTGCACCACATGGCCTACAAGGAATGGGGCGCGGCGGACAACCCTGATGTGCTCGTGTGCGTGCACGGCGTCACCCGCGTGTCGGACGATTTCGACAATCTGGCGCGGGCGCTGGCCGCCGACTACCGCGTGATCTGCCCCGACGTGGTCGGGCGCGGCCGCTCCGGCTGGCTGCGCAATCCGCAACTGTACCGGATTCCCCAATACGTCGGCGACATGGTGACCTTGCTGGCGCGCGTGCTGGCCGACAGCGAGCGCCAGAGCGTGGCCTGGTTCGGCACCTCGATGGGCGGCTTGATCGGCCTGGGCCTGGCGGCGCTGCCCGACTCGCCAATAAACAAGTTGATTTTGAACGACATCGGCCCCACCTTGGCCCCAGAGGCCCTGCAGCGCATCGGCGACTACATCGGCCAGGACCTGCGCTTCCCCAGCTTCGAGGCGGCGGCCCAGTTCATCCGCGATGTCTCGCTGACCTTCGGCCCGCACACGGAGCAGGAGTGGCACAAACTGGCCAGCGACGTATTGCGCCAGGATAAGGACGGCCAGTGGATACGGCACTACGATATGGGGCTGGCGCTGCCGTTCCGTTCGGCAACACCGGAGTCGGTGGCGGCCGACGAGGCGACGCTGTGGGCCGCCTACGACGCCGTGCGCTGCCCGACCTTGCTGGTGCGCGGCGCCGACTCCGACCTGCTGTCGCGCGAAACGGCGGCCGTCATGGCCGGGCGCGGGCCGAAGGCGGCCCTGGTCGAAATCGCCGGCGTCGGCCACGCGCCGACGTTCACGCACGCCGACCAGATCGCCATCGCCAGGGCGTTTTTGCTGGGCCGATAAGCAGCACCGCTTTAAAACCGTAACAATGAAGAGAAATGAATAGCATGGAAATCAAACGACTGTATGTAGGCAAACGCTTGTCCGAAGTGGCAATCCACAACAACACGGTGTACCTGGCCGGCCAGATCGCCGAGGACACGGCCCAGGACATCGTCGGCCAGACCGGCGAAGTGCTGGGCCACGTCGACCGCCTGCTGGCCGAGGCGGGCAGCGACAAGACCTGCATCCTCAGCTGCCAGATCTACATCGCCGACATGGCCCACTTCGCCGGCATGAACGCCGTGTGGGACGACTGGGTGGCGTCCGGCCACACGCCGCCGCGCGCGACGGTGGAGGCGAAACTGGCCGATCCGGCCTGCCTGGTCGAAATCGTCGTCGTCGCCGCGCAGCGTTAGGGCCGGCATGGTTTCCATCGCGGCACTCAATAGCGCCACCACCGAACAACTGGTGCAGGGCTTGGGCGAGGCCGACAGCGCGCGCGTGCTGGCGGCCTTCGACTACGCCACCGAGGTGTATGGCAAGCGCATCGGCGACAGCGGCCAGGCGGCGCTGGAGTTTTCCGCCGGCGTCGCCAACACGCTGGCCTTCCTGCGCAGCGACGCCGAAACCCGCATCGCCGGGCTGATGTTCGAGCTGACCCTGCTCGACCCGGCGCACGCGGCGTCCATCGCGCCGCGCTTCGGCCAGCAGGTGTGCGACCTGGTCACCGGCGTGCGCCAGCTGATACGGCTGCGCGCGCTGACCCAGGGCCAGCAGGGCGCGGGCGGGCGCGGCAAGAACGCCGCGCTGCTGGCCGTGGCCCAGGTGGAAACCCTGCGCAAGATGCTGCTGGCGATGGCCACCGACATGCGCGTCGTGCTGGTGCGCCTGGCCTCGTGCGTGACGACCCTGCGCTATTACGCCGACATCAAGCAGTTCGACGACGTCACGCGCGCCTACGGCAAGGAGACGCTGGACCTGTACGCGCCGCTGGCGAACCGCCTCGGCATCTGGCAGCTGAAGTGGGAGCTGGAAGACCTGTCGTTCCGCTTCATCGAACCGGACGCCTACAAGCGCATCGCCAAGATGCTGGAGGAAAAGCGCATGATGCGCGAGGGCTTTGTCTCCTCGGCCATCCTGCGCCTGCAGACGGAACTGGCCGGCGCCGGCATCCAGGCCGAGGTGTTCGGCCGGCCCAAGCACATCTACAGCATCTGGAACAAGATGCGCGGCAAGGAGCTCGACTTCACCGAGCTGTACGACGTGCGCGCCTTCCGCGTCATCGTCGCCGACGTCAAGACCTGCTACACGGTGCTGGGCGTGGTGCACAACATCTGGACGCCGATCCCGAAAGAATTCGACGACTATATCTCGCGGCCCAAGCCGAACGGCTACCAGTCGCTGCACACGGTGGTGACGGCGGACGACGGCCGGCCGCTCGAGGTGCAGATACGCACCAACGAAATGCACAGCTTCGCCGAGTACGGCGTGGCGGCGCACTGGCGCTACAAGGAAGAGGGCGGCTCGAACTTCGCCGGCCAGAAGTACGACGAAAAAATCGCCTGGCTGCGGCAACTGCTGGCGTGGAAGTCCGACGTCGCCGACGCCGTCGTCGGCCAGGAGGATATCCAGCGCGAATGGGTCGAGAAGCTCAAGTCGGCCACGCTGGACGACCGCATCTTCGTGCTGACGCCGCAGGCGCGCGTCCTCGAACTGCCGGTGGGCGCCACGCCGATCGACTTCGCCTACCACCTGCACAGCGACGTCGGCCACCGCTGCCGCGGCGCGCGCGTCGACGGCGTCATGGTGCCGCTGAACACCCAGCTGAAAAACGGCCAGACCTGCGAAATCATCACCGCCAAGGGCGCGCCCGGCAGCGCCGGCCCGTCGCGCGACTGGCTCGGCGCCGGCTACTGCGCCAGCAGCCGCACGCGCTCCAAGGTGCGCGCCTGGTTCCACGCCATCGACATGCAGGAAACGCTGGCGCACGGCCGCGCGCTGGTGGAGAAATCCCTGCAGCGCGAGGGCAAGACGGCCGTCAACCTGGAGGCGCTGGCGCAAAAACTGGGCTTCGCCAAGGTCGACGAGTTGTTCCTGTCGGTCGGCAAGGAGGAGTTCAGCCTGCGCCACGTCGAGCAGGCGCTGCACGACACGGGCGAGGCGGCCGAGCCGGAAGACGCGGTGGTGCTGGGCAAGAGCCGCGCCTCCAGCGTCGAGCAGGGCGCCAAATCGGGCGTGCTGGTGGTCGGCACCGAGGGCTTGATGACGGCGCTGGCGAAATGCTGCAAACCGGCGCCGCCGGACGGCATCGTCGGCTTCGTCACGCGCGGCAAGGGCGTCTCCATCCACCGCGCCACCTGCAAGAACTTCGCCGAAATGCGCGCCCAGGCGCCGGAGCGCGTCATCGTCACCGAATGGGGAAGCGCCGGGCGCGACACCGTCTACCCGGTCGACATTTTCGTGCTGGCGGGCGACCGCCAGGGACTGCTGCGCGACATCTCGGAGATATTCTCGCGCGAGAAAATCAACGTCATCGGCGTCAACACGCAAAGCGCGAAAGGGCAGGCGCGCATGACCTTCACGGCCGAAATCGGCTCCACGGCGCAGTTGCAGAAGGCGCTGACGGTGATCCGCGACGTCAGCGGCGTGCTGGAGGCGCGCCGCAACTAGCGGCGCCGGGGTCGGCCCCGCTCTTGGGGTCCGACCCCGGCTTTTTTTCGCGCCGCCGGCTCAGGCAAACCCGGCCGCGCCAAGACCGCGGTAAAACGCGCCCATCCTGGCGGCGTCGGCGGCGAACCACGCCGCCAGCCAGTCGCGGTAGGCCAGCGCCGTCTGCGCCGCCGGCGCCTGCCCGGCCAGCACGGCCGCACCCAGATGCGCCGCCGCCATGCCCGACATCAAAGCCTTCATCACGCCGCGCGCCGAGCTGGGGTCGAGCAGGGCCGCCGCGTCGCCCACCATGAACCAGCCCGGCCCGGCCGGCTGCGCCGCCAAACGCCACGTCACGTCGGCGCCGCGGGCGCGGCCCAGCGGCAGCAGGCCGCGCAACTCCTCGGGCAGCCAGTCCGCGGCGGGCTTGCCGCCGTCCAGCGCCAGATGGGTCCACTGGTAGGTGTCGGGCCGCACCAGCGCCGTCCAGGTCCAGCCCGCGGCGTCGCCCGCCATCAGCGGCGCGCCGTCGCGCTGCGGGCAGCTTCCCCGCACATAGCCGTAGCGCGCCAGCAGCGGCGGCGAGCTGGCCGGGCTGTCTATGCCCAGCGCCCGGCCCAGCCAGCGGCTGCGCCCGGTGGCGTCGATCACCAGGCGCGCCGGTACCGGCCCGGCGTCCGTCTCCAGGCCGCAGACGGCGCCGTCGCGCAGCAGCGGCGGCCCGACCGCGACGGGCTGGCGCAGCACCACGCCCAGCGCCTGGGCGCGGCTGCGCAGCATCGCGTCGAACTCGCCGCGCTTGACCTGAAAGCCGCGCCACGGCCCGCCGGCGTCGGCGCCGAAGGGCTCGAACTTGCGCGGCCCGCCCCACTCGGTCCAGATGCCGGGGTGGCGGGCGCCGGTGACGGCGGCCAGGCCGGCGCCGACGCCGAGCTGGGCCAGCAGCGGCTCGATGCCCGGGTGTAGCGTCTCGCCGGGGCTGTCGCGGCCGCTCGCGCCGCGCTCGAACAGCGTCACGCGCAGGCCGCGCAGCGCGCAGGCGATCGCGGCGGCGGCCCCGGCCGGGCCGCCGCCAACGACGGCTACGTCGGCAGCGCTGTGCCGGGCACCCATCGGCCGTCTCCCTTATGCGTCCAGACTTGCGTGCCGACGATGCGGAAGTAGACTTCTTCGAGCATCGTGACGAGAACCTTGTCCAGGTCGGTGGGATGGGGCAGCTCGGGATTCAAGGGGTCCCAGCGAAACACGTGGAAATGGTAAGTGCGCGGCGTGCCGGCCTTGCCGCCCCGGCCCGGCTTCGCCGCCGCGCGCGCGCCCTGGTGGCCGGCCTCGAAGGACAGCACGGCCCAGGCGGCCTTGCAGCGCAGGATGCGGTTCACCTGGTCCTGCTGGGCGCTGAGCTTTCTCCGCCGCGGCTTGCGCGACACCTGTTCGCCGACGTGGCAGGACAGGCCGATGGCGTCGTCCCGTATGCCCAGGTTCCAGTACACCGTTTCCATCGCCAGCACGCGGGCCTTGTATTCGTCGCCGTCGATTTGCGCGGTCAGCGCGGCCGTCATCGTGCCGATCAGGTCGATGTAATCGGTGCGGAAAATATTCGGGTAAACGGCCGTCCTGACGCCCTTGATCGTCTGCAGCGTCGGCCCGCGCACGCCGTCCCACGGCATGTAGTTGCCGTTGGCCAGAGGCGCGCTGCCGATTTCCTGGTCCGTCAGCGGCACCACGGTCGGCCACGGGTAGGGCTTGCCGCCGATGCGCTTGCCCGGCTGGAAGGTGCGCGTCGCGTCGGGGGCGACGCCGGGCCAGTAACTGCCCAGGGCCGCACACAGCTTGGCGTCCTCGATGAAGGGCGAGCCCAGCGAATAGCCGGCAAGGAATTTTTCCAGCGTCGATGCCGGACTGGCCGGGTCGCCCATCACCGTGTACTGGATGCCCTGGCTGGTATCCCAGCCCGGGTCGAACAGGCCGGGCGAGCCGTCCGGCAAGCCGACCTTGCCGCGCATCAGCGGGCCGTTGGGCGTCTGCACGGGGCCGGCGGCGGCGCTGCCGAACTGGCCGACGATGGCGGTGATGGTCACGTCCTTGATGCTGAAGCCGACCGGCAGCGTGACGTTGGCGGCGATGCGGGTTTGCGACAGCGTCAGCGGGCGTATCACCCACAGGGCCTTGCTCACTTGCGGCGGCAGCGAGCGCTCCGACCACAGCATCAGGTCGCGCTGGGTGATGTTGGGGAAGAAGTCCGGCAAGCCGACCATGCAATAGGCCGGCTGCTGGTGCTGGATCAGCCCCTGCAGTTGCGGACAGTGCGCGGCGACCCAGCCGTCGCCGGTGAAGTCGATGTAGTGCAGCGCCTGGTAACCGCCCTTGTGGATGATCTCCGTCATGTCCTCCAGGAGATTCAGATTGTCGACCGTGCCGTTGTCGTTGACGCGGTGGCGCACATTCGTGTATTCCGGCTGCTGGCGCTGCGCCTCCTGCTCGGCGTCATCCTCGTAGGCCGGCACGTTGGGAATCGTCACGCCGGGTATCACGAACAGCGAGGACATCTGCAAGTCCTTGGCCTGGTTCGGATAGACGGGGAAGGTCAGCAGATTGTCCTGGTAGCGGGCCACCTCGGTCATGGCCGTGTGGCGCGGCGCCAGCACGACGGGGCCGTGTTCGCCGCGCTCTTGCAGCGAGCCTATCTTTTCATTCTTGATCGTGAACGGGAATTGCTCCAGATGTTCGCCGCGCCAGTTGTTCTGGTGGCCCTGCAGGTCGAGGAATTTGTGGAACTGCGCCAGCTCCTCGTTTTGCAGGCCGCGCGAGTAGTTCAAGTCGAGGTTCATGCCCATCAGGCATTCCGCGCCGCTGAACAGCTTGTGCAGCGGCACCCAGAACTGCAACTGCTCGTCGCCGGGCAGGGCATCCTGCGGGCCGAAGCCGGCCGGCTCGCCCGGCATCCGCACCGCCAGGTAGGCGGCGAAGCGCTGCGGCGTCACGCGGAACTCGAAGGGGCGGATCGGGTCGACGTTGACGAACATGCGCTTGCGCGCGTCATACAGGGGCTCGATCGAGCCGACGCGGGCCACGCCCGAGCGGGCGAAGCACAGTTCGGCATGGCGGCCGTGCACGGAATCGGGCGTGTTGCGGTAATGCAGGGCGAAGACGACCAGGCCCAGGGGCTTGCCGTTGGCGCGCTGGCGCAGCTCGTCCAGCGTCGGCGCGGCCACGCCATAAATGAAATTTTCCAGCGACTCGATCTCGGCCAGCGTGGGGAAGCCGCCCAGCTCGCGGGCGTCGGGGCGGGCCACCACGGTGGCGGAGGCGAAAGCATGGTAGAGCAGACTCAGATCGGGCTGGCCCGGCGTGACGGCGCGCGTGCCGGCGGTGGAAAAATCGCCGAAGCCGGCCAGGCCGCGCTGGATCGCCGTGAGCGGTTTCAGCAGTTCCTGGCGCAGATCGGCGGCGCCGATATCGAGCTCGCCGCCCGTCGCCGCCAGCAGCAGATCGCGCCAGCCCAGGGGCGCCAGCCGCGCGCAACTGGCCTTGACGGCGTCCAGCAGCGGCAGCGCGTTGGCGCCATACGCCTCTCGACCCAGACTGCCGATGAAGGCGGCGCCGACGCCGGCCGTGGCATACCTGAGAAAGGTTCTGCGTGCAATGTTCTGGCTCATGTGCTCTCGCTTGTGGAAGTGTGGTTCGGAATGTCCTTGGCGTGAAAGTGAAGACAGAGACTACGTCAAAACAAGCCGCGGTGCGGCTTGATAGGTATCAAAAAGATAAGTAAGTAAATCATATGCCGGACGATGTTGCAACAAAAAAAACTCCCGTCATTTTTAATGATGACGGGAGCTGATCCTGGCTGCGCGTGGCGCTTCGGGGCGGCGGGGCGCGCGTCAGTGCGGCGGGGCGGCGTCGTGGGGGGCGGCCATGCCCGCCACCTCGGCCTGCAAGGTCACATGGTCGATGCCGTGGCGCGCCAGCAGCATCGCCTTCACCGCCCGCAGCACCTGCGGCCACTGGCGCAAATCGCCGATTTCCAGGTGGCCGATCAAGGCCGGCTGGCCGGGCGACATATCCCAGACATGCAAATCGTGCACCGACAACACGCCGTCGACCTTGGCCAAATCGGCGCCGACGGCCAGATAATCGATCTGGTGCGGCACACCCTCCATGAGGAAATGATAAGACTCGCGCAACACGCCGAGCGTCGACTTCAAAATCAATAGCGACACCAGAATCGACAACAGCGGATCGATCTGCATCCAGCCCGTCAGATAAATGACGGCGCCGGCGGCCAGCGCCGCCAGCGAGCCGAGCAAATCGCCCATCACATGCACCAGGGCGGCGCGCGTATTCAGGCTCTCCTTATCCTTCGACAAGACCCAGGCGACCAGCAAATTGATCGCCAGGCCGATCGCGGCGACGACAAACACCGTGCCGCCTTGCACCGCCTGCGGCTTGGCGAAGCGCTGCGTCGCCTCAAACACGATCCAGGCCACCACGGCCAGCATCGCCAGGCCGTTAACGAAAGCGGCCAGGGCCTCGGCGCGGCCGAAGCCGAAAGAATGCTTGGCCGACGGCGGGCGCTTGGCGATCAACTGCGCCAGCAAAGCCAGACCGAGCGCGGCGGCGTCGGTGACCATATGCCCGGCGTCCGAAATCAGCGCCAAGGAATTCGACAAAAAGCCGGCGGCCACCTCGACGCCGGCGAAACTGAGCGTCAAACAGAGGGCCCAGGCCAGCACCTTCTGGCTGCGATTCTCAAAAAAATGGGCGTGCTGGGCGTCGCCGGCGAGATGGGCGTGCAAATGGGCGGAAGACGAAGATTTTACTGGCATCAGAAAGTTCAATGAAACAATAGTGACGCCAGTGTAAAGGAAGTGCGCCGCCCGCGCAGCGAAGCAACATTGGGGTCAGGTCTAGACATGGCGGTTTACGGGCCAAAAACCGCCATGTCTAGACCTGACCCCATTTGGGATTTGCAACAAAACCGTCATGTCTAGACCTGACCCCAGCGGTGTTTGGTTTCACATTGTAAGTTCCGTTGACGCTGCTTGGGGCCGGGGCAATGATGGTAGTGGCAGCGTCGTCGCTTTGCTGCCTGGTGTCGCAAGTATAATGTTTTGCAAATTTTTTTGGTTTTTTGCCCGCTTATGTTTTCAAGGATTCCATTTTGTTGATTCCGCGCCCTTTGTCCTTCTTTTTGTTGCTGGCCCCGCTGTGGGCCCAGGCGGCATCGACGCTGGAAAATGCTTTGTGGCGCGTCGAGGTGGAGCCGGCCACGCTGGCTTTGCGCGTGCAGCCGGCCGGCGGCCCGGTCGTCGCCTTGTCCGGCGGCGTCGCCAAGCGGACGGTGAGTGTGTTGCAGCAGAGTGCATCGCGTTTGCAGTGGCAGTGGAATGCCGGCGCTTATCGCCTTGAGTTGGAGTTGAAGGAGCGCGATCTGTTGTTGTCGGTGCATGCCAAGGCGGCCGGCGAGTTGCAGTTGTTGCGTCAGCCCGCCGCGGCCTTGGGCCGGGGGATGATTTTGCCGCTCGCGGAGGGCCATTATGTGCCGGCCGGCGATGCGGTCTGGCGCAAGTTTTTGCTCGATCTCGATGAGTTTAATACGTCGCAGGATATGAGTTTGCCGATGTGGGGCCTGGATCATGGCGCTTTTTCGCTGTCCTGGCTGATGGTGAATCCGTTTAATAACCGGGTGAAGGTGGCGCGCGACGGTGACGGCGTCGGCTTGACCCTTAGCCATGAGTTCGTCAGTCTGGCGCCGGCCACGCCGATGTCGCTGATTTTGCATCTGGGCGGCGCCGATCCGCTGGCCGGCGCCAAGCGCTATCGTGACTGGCTGGTGGCAGAAGGCCGCTTCGAGTCGCTCAAGGAGAAGATCGCCCGCTCGCCCGAGGGGGCCAAGTTGCTCGGCGCCTCGCATGCGTATTTGTGGGGCGGCGGTTTGCTGGCGCCCGCCGATGTCAAGGATTGGCCCGGTTTTCTCGCCGTGCTGCGCGGCGACGGCGCGCTGCCGGCGCGGCTGCGCGGCTATTTCGACCGCGAGGCGGGCGCCGCGCTGGCCGATGTCCGCGCCGTGCCGGAGCGTTATCAGCAGCGTTTGCTGGTCGACGCCGTGAATGCCGCCTTGACGGCCGTCGCCCGCGAGAGTTGGCAGACGGCGGCGCCCGACGCCGTCGTGATGGCCGGCCGCTATGGCGAGTTGCGCGGCGAGGTGGCGCGCACTTTCGGGCGCAGCTTGACGCCGGAGCCGGGCGCCTGGGGCGGCGGGGTGTCGGTGGCGACGATGAAGAAGATCCGCAAGGCCGGGCTGCCGCGCCTGTGGCTCGGCCTGGGCGAGGGCTGGGAGGGCGGCTTGTGGCATCCGGAGGCCGTGGGCGCCGGTGTCGAGGCCGGTTATCTGGTGGCGCCCTACGATTCGTACGAGACGGCGCTCAAGCCGGGCAGTAATCCGGACTGGGCCACGGCGCATTTGGGCGAGAAGGTGTACCGCGATTGCGCCATTGTGCTCAAGGGCGGTTTGTTCAAGGCCGGGTTCCAGAAGTCGGGCCGGTATACGGACCCGCATTGCGTGCGTCCGGTGTTGCAGGCGCGCGTGCGCGCGGTCGCGGCGAAGGCGGGTTTCAATAGCTGGTTCCTGGATGCGTATGCGACCGGCATGGTGTACGACAGTTATCGCGCCGAGGCGCCGCTGACGCAGTCGCAGAACGCGGCCGGCAGCATGGAGGCGTCGCGCTGGATTTCGGACGCGCTGAAGTTGCCGACCGGTTCGGAGGATGGCAATGGTCCGACCGCGCAGGGTATTCTGTTCGCGCACGGCATGCAGACGCCCGTGGTCGGCTGGGGCGACAAGGATATGCAGAAGGATAAGAACTCGCCGTACTTCCTCGGCAGTTGGTTCCCCGCCCCGCAGCCGACGGTGTTCTTCAGGCAGGTGCCGCTGAAGGAGGCGCTGCGCGCCATCCATTTCAATCCGGCCACGCGGCTGCCCTTGTATCAGGCCGTGTTCCACGGTTCCGTGGTGACGACGAACCACTGGCTGTTCGATAGTTTGAAGTTCGCCAATGTGCGCGGCGACAGCGAGCTGGCCCAGTTGCTCTACAACGTGCCGCCGCTGTATCACTTGAGCGGCGATACGCTGGAGCAGCGCCTGCCGATCATGAAGCGCCAGGATGCGTTTTTCCGCCCGCTGCACCAGCGCCTGGCGACCGAGCCGATGACGGCCTTCAATTGGCTGTCGTCCGACCGCCTGTTGCAGGAGACGCGCTTCGGCGACGGCACGCGGCTGATTGCGAACTTCGGTGACAAGGATCAACAACTGGATGGACGGCGTTTGTTGAAGCGCAGTGTGACGGCGATCAACGGCGACGGTTCCAGCACGGTATATGTGGCGGCGGGGGAGTGAATTGCTGCTTTGCCGGCATTTTTTCACATAGGTAAAAGTTTCCTGCAAACGGCTCTTGTGTTTGCGGAAAAGCCTCTCTATAATGCTGGTCTTCGGGCGGTTAGTTCAGCTGGTTAGAATACTTGGTCGACATCCAAGGGGTCGGGGATTCGAATTCCTCACCGCCCACCAGGACATGGCAGTACAATGTAAGGCAAGTCGGTTTACGCCGCGAACGACTGAGGTTAGTTGTTGATGTAAAAGTTTTTCGGGCGGTTAGTTCAGCTGGTTAGAATACTTGGTCGACATCCAAGGGGTCGGGGATTCGAATTCCTCACCGCCCACCAGAATATGTGTAAGAGCTAGAAAGGCGAATCGGTTATGACACCGCGAACTACTACCAGGATTTGGGAGTGACGCTAGTCGAATGGATTTTCTTTGCTTGCTAAAAAGAGAAAAGCGCGGCTAGTCCGCGTTTTTTTTCGTCCGCATTTTCCTTGCGCTACATTTGCGAATTCCACTTTAATACCCTTTGTTTTTATCCGGAGATCAATATGCTTACAGTCCGACTTCCCGATGGTTCCGCGCGTCAGTTCGACGGCCCGGTAACCGTGGCCCAGGTGGCCGCCAATATCGGCACTGGCCTGGCGAAGGCCGCGCTGGCCGGCAAGGTCGACGGCAAGCTGGTCGATACTTCTTTCCTGATCGAGAAAGATGCCGACGTGGCCATCGTCACCGACAAGGATGCGGACGGTCTGGAAGTGATACGTCACTCGACCGCCCACTTGCTCGCTTATGCCGTCAAGGAATTGTTCCCCGACGCGCAGGTGACGATCGGTCCGGTGATTGAAAACGGCTTCTATTACGACTTCGCGTACAAGCGTCCGTTCACGCCCGAAGATCTGGCGACGATCGAAAAGAAAATGCTCGAACTGGCCAAGAAGGACGAGCCGGTCACCCGCACGGTGCTGGGCCGCGACGAGGCCGTCGCCTACTTCGAGGGCATCGGCGAGCATTACAAGGCCGAGATCATCGGCTCGATTCCGGCCGACCAGGAAGTGTCGCTGTACGCCGAAGGCAAGTTCACCGATTTGTGCCGCGGCCCGCACGTGCCCTCGACCGGCAAGCTGAAGGTGTTCAAGCTGATGAAGCTGGCCGGCGCCTACTGGCGCGGCGACGCGAAGAACGCGATGCTGCAGCGCGTCTATGGCACGGCCTGGGCCAAGAAGGAAGACCAGGAACAATACCTGTTCATGCTGGAGGAGGCGGAAAAGCGCGACCACCGCAAGCTGGGCAAGCAGCTCGATTTCTTCCATTTCCAGGACGAGGCGCCGGGCCTGATCTTCTGGCATCCGAAGGGCTGGTCGATCTGGCAGCAGGTCGAGCAATACATGCGCAATGTTTATCAGGTCAACGGCTACCAGGAAGTGAAGGCGCCGCAGATTCTCGACCGCGGCCTGTGGGAGAAGACGGGCCACTGGGATAACTACCGCGAAAACATGTTCGTCACGGAGTCGGAAAACCGCTCCTACGCGCTGAAGCCGATGAACTGCCCCGGCCACATCCAGATTTTCAATAATGGCATGCGCAGCTACCGCGACCTGCCTTTGCGTTACGGCGAGTTCGGCCAGTGTCACCGCAACGAGCCGTCCGGCGCGCTGCACGGCATGATGCGCGTGCGCGGCTTCACCCAGGACGACGGCCACATTTTCTGCACGGACGAGCAGATTCCGGCCGAAGTGGCGGCCTTCCACCAGCAGGCGATGGAGGTCTACACGGCCTTCGGCTTCCAGAACATCGACGTCAAGCTGGCGTTGCGTCCGGAGAGCCGCATCGGCAGCGAAGAGGGTTGGGATATCGCCGAGGAGTCGCTGCGTTCGGCGCTGCGCAGCTGCGGCGTGAGCTGGACCGAGTTGCCGGGCGAGGGCGCGTTCTACGGCCCGAAAATCGAATACCACTTGAAGGATAGCCTGGGCCGCGCCTGGCAGGTCGGCACGATGCAGATCGATCCGTCGATGCCGGGCCGCCTCGGCGCCGAGTATGTCGCCGACGACAACACCCGCAAGGTGCCTGTCATGCTGCACCGGGCGATCGTCGGTTCGCTGGAACGTTTTATCGGGATCTTGATCGAAAACTATGCCGGCGCGCTGCCGATGTGGCTGGCGCCGGTGCAGGTGGCGGTGCTGAACATTTCCGACGCCCAGTCCGAGTATGCGCAGAATTTGGCCACAGAATTGCGCAAAAAGGGCTTCCGCGTGCACGCTGATTTGCGTAACGAGAAGATTACCTATAAAATACGCGAACATTCCGTACAAAAACTGCCTTACATCCTTGTAATCGGCGACAAAGAACGGGATGCCAACACCGTGGCCGTGCGGGCGCGGGGCAATGTCGATCTGGGCGTCATGTCCATCGAAGCCCTGGTTGAGCGACTCCAGCTGGAAGTGGCCAACAAAGCCTGACGAGGAGACTCGCAGCACTGCCGTTATACAAGATTTTTAAAGGAAACTACAATAGCTACTGACAAGTCGCATCGCATCAATGGCGAAATCACTGCCCCTGAAATGCGTTTAAGTGGGGTCGATAACGAGCCTCTCGGTATCGTGACTTTGGCCGAAGCCTTCCGCCTGGCGGAAGAGGCGAACGTCGACCTGGTGGAAATTGCGCCGACCGCGCAGCCACCGGTCTGCCGTTTGATGGACTACGGCAAATTCAAGTATTCGGAGCAGAAGAAGGCTCACGAAGCGAAATTGAAGCAGAAAATCATCCTCGTGAAGGAAGTCAAATTCCGTCCGGGCACCGATGATGGCGACTACAATATCAAGCTGCGTAACCTCATCAAGTTCCTCGATGACGGTGACAAGACCAAGATCACGCTGCGCTTCCGCGGCCGCGAGATGGCGCATCAGGATATTGGTTTCCGTATGCTGGAGCGCTTGAAGGCCGACCTGGAGCCGTATGGCCAGGTCGAGCAGTTTCCCAAGATGGAAGGGCGCCAGATGATCATGGTGCTGTCGCCGAAGAAGAAAAAGTAAGGCTGTAAACGGAGGCGGCCGCGTGCCATGCTTGGCGCGGCGCCGAAGTTTCAGGTATCATTTGCCGCCGCCGCCCGGAAACGGGCGGTGGTAGCGAACTGTAGTGGACTCGCATCCGCTGCACAACAAGTGAAAGCAGGCATCTAAGCGCGACACCTCGTTGCCACCTGCAATCCTGTTATAAATGGAGCTGTCCGTAAGAGGACAGATTGCTATGCCTAAGATGAAAACCAAAAGCTCCGCGAAAAAACGTTTTCGCGTGCGTCCAGGTGGAACAGTCAAGTCGGGTCACGCGTTCAAACGCCACATCCTGACCAAGAAAACCACCAAAAACAAGCGTCAATTGCGCGGTACCCGTAACATCAACGCATCGGATGTCACGTCCGTCATGCGCATGATGCCGACAGCTTAATCTCACACTCAATTTAAGGAGTTACTATGCCTAGAGTAAAACGTGGGGTTACAGCTCGTGCCCGTCATAAAAAAATCCTTAACATGGCCAAGGGTTACCGCGGTCGTCGCAGCAAGGTTTACCGTGTTGCCAAGCAAGCAGTCATGCGCGCTGGCCAATACGCTTACCGCGACCGTCGTAACAAGAAGCGCGTTTTCCGCCGCCTGTGGATCGCCCGTATCAACGCCGCTTCCCGTGAGCATGGCGTGACGTACAGCGTGTTCATGAACGGCTTGAAAAAAGCATCTATCGAACTGGACCGTAAGGTACTGGCCGATATGGCTGTGATGGACAAGCCGGCGTTCGCCGCGATTGTCAACGCAGTAAAAGCAAAAATCGCCGCTGCGTAATCAGCGACGACATTGCCAACGCCGCCCCCGGGCGGCGTGAAAAGAGCGGGGCAGAGGTGCATAACCTTGTGCCCCGTTTTTGATTGTTGGGCCTCCAGGAATTGTTTTCCAAAACAGGAAAAGCCGCATGAACTCCCTAGAACAACTCGTCGTCTCGGCCCAGGCTGATTTTATCGCCGCCGCAGACGCTGCAGCACTCGAAAACGCCAAAGCCAAATATCTTGGCAAGACTGGCCAAATTACCGAATTGATGAAGGCGCTGGGCAAGCTGGACCCGGACGCCCGCAAGGCGCAGGGCGCGCTGATCAACGCCGTCAAGGTGCAGATCGAAGACGCGCTGACGGCCCGGCGCGACGCGCTGGCCGACGCGCAGATGCAGGAACGCCTGAACGGCGAAGTGATCGACGTGTCGCTGCCCGGCCGCGGCCGCGCCACCGGCGGCATCCATCCCGTCATGCGCAGCTGGGAGCGCATCGAGGAAATCTTCCGCTCGATCGGCTTCGACGTCGCCGACGGCCCGGAAATCGAAAACGACTGGACCAATTTCACGGCCCTGAACAGCCCGGAAAACCATCCGGCCCGTTCGATGCAGGACACCTTCTACGTCGACGGCAGCGACAGCCAGGGCAAGCCCCTGCTGTTGCGCACCCACACCAGCCCGATGCAGGTGCGCTACGCGCGCACGCACACGCCGCCCATCAAGGTGATCGCGCCGGGCCGCACCTACCGCGTCGACAGCGACGCCACCCACTCGCCGATGTTCCACCAGGTCGAGGGCCTGTGGATCGCCGAGGACATCAGCTTCGCCGACCTGAAGGGCGTGTACCTGAATTTCGTCAAGGCATTCTTTGAGACGGACGACCTGCAAGTGCGTTTCCGTCCCTCCTACTTCCCGTTCACGGAACCGTCGGCCGAGATCGACATCGCCTTCGGCAGCGGGCCGCTGAAGGGCCGCTGGCTGGAAGTGTCGGGCGCCGGCCAGGTGCACCCGACCGTGGTGCGCAACTTCGGCCTGGACCCGGAAAAGTTCATCGGCTTCGCCTTCGGCTCCGGCATCGAGCGCCTGACGATGCTGCGCTACGGCATCAGCGATCTGCGCCTGTTCTACGAGGGCGACCTGCGTTTCCTCAAGCAGTTCAACTAAACCCCCACTTGTGCGTTCGAGCGCCTTGCTGCGCGCTCGCGCTTTGACTATTCTTTGCCGCTGAAGGCTTGATTATGCAATTTTCCGAAAACTGGCTCCGTACCATGGTCGATCCGAAGATGACTTCGGATGAACTGTCCCATCTGCTGACCATGTCCGGTCTCGAAGTCGAGGCCGTCGACGCCGTCGCGCCGCCGTTCTCCAACGTCGTCGTCGGCCTGGTGCGCGAAATGAATAAGCACCCGAACGCGGACCGCCTGAACGTCTGCCAGGTCGATGTCGGCACCGGCACCTTGCTCAACATCGTCTGCGGCGCGCCGAACGTGCGCCCGGGCCTGAAGGTGGTCTGCGCCGTGGCCGGCGCGGTGCTGCCGCCCGGCGCGGACGGCAAGCCTTTCGAGATCAAGGTCGGCGAGCTGCGCGGCGTCGAGTCGCAGGGCATGCTGTGCTCGGCGCGTGAGTTGAAGCTGTCGGAAGAAAACGCCGGCTTGCTGGAGTTGCCCGACGACGCGCCGGTCGGCCAGAATTTCCGCGACTATTACGCGCTCAACGACTTGAAGTTCACCATCAAGCTGACGCCCAACAAGGCCGACTGCCTGTCCGTGCTGGGCGTGGCGCGCGAAGTGTCGGCGCTGACCGGCACGCCGCTGCTGCAGCCGCAGTTCCGCGCCGTGGCCGTCAACAGCAGCGAAGTGCTGCCGGTGACGATCAGCGCGCCGGACCTGTGCGGCCGCTTCTCCGGCCGCGTGATCCGCAACCTGAACGCCAAGGCCAGCACGCCGGACTGGATCAAGCAGCGCCTTGAGCGCAGCGGCCAGCGTCCCGTGTCGGTGCTGGTCGACATTTCCAACTACGTGATGCTGGAACTGGGCCGTCCCAGCCATGTGTTCGACCTGGCGAAGATCCACGGCGGCTTGAATGTGCGCTGGGGTAAGCCGGGCGAATCGCTGAAGCTGTTGAATGGCAACACCGTGGCGATCGACGAGTGGATCGGCGTCATCGCCGACGAGCGCGCGATCGAGTCGCTGGCCGGCATCATGGGCGGCGACGCCACGGCCGTCTCCGACGACACCGACAGCATTTACCTGGAAGCGGCGTTCTGGTGGCCGGACGCGATCCAGGGCCGGGCGCGCCGCTTCAACTTCTCGACCGACGCGGCGCACCGCTTCGAGCGCGGCGTCGACTTCGCCACGACGGTCGAGCACATCGAGCGCATCACCTCGCTGATCGTGGAAATCTGCGGCACCCAGCAAACCCAGGTCGGCCCCGTCGACGACCACATCGCCAAGCTGCCGCAGCGCCTGCCGGTGGCGCTGCGCACGGCGCGCGCCCAGAAAGTCATCGGCGTGCCGCTGACGGACGCCGTCATCGCCGACATCTTCACGCGCCTGGCGCTGCCGTTCACGCTGGAAGAGGGCGTGTTCCACGTGACGGCGCCGTCCTACCGCTTCGACATCGAGATCGAGGAAGACTTGATCGAGGAAGTGGCGCGCGTGTACGGCTTCGAGCACATCCCGGCCTTGCCGCCCGTGGCCGCCAGCAAGATGCAGATCGCGCCGGAAAACACCCGCTCATTGTTCGCCGTGCGCCACCAGTTGGCCGACCTGGGCTTCCAGGAAGTGGTCAACATGAGCTTCGTCGACGCCGCCTGGGAGCGCGATTTCTCGGCCAACGACGATCCCGTCAAGCTGCAAAACCCCATCGCCAGCCAGATGAGCGTGATGCGTTCCTCGCTGATCGGCGGGCTGATCGCCAACGTGCGCTACAACCTGAACCGCAAGGTCGGGCGCGTGCGCCTGTTTGAAGTCGGCGCCATCTTCCGGCGCGACGCCGCCGTCGCCGACGGCGCGCTGAGCGTGGCCGGCTACGCCCAGCCGAAACGCGTCGCGGCGCTGGCCTACGGCCCGGTGGTCGACGAGCAGTGGGGCCAGGCTGGCCGCGCCGTCGACTTCTTCGACGTCAAGGCCGACCTGGAGGCCTTGTTCGCGCCGCAGGCCCTGCGCTTCGTCAAGGCCGCCCACCCGGCGCTGCATCCGGGCCGCTCGGCCAACATCGAAATCGACGGCCAGGTGATCGGTTTCATCGGCGAACTGCACCCGCGCTGGATGCAGAAGTATGACCTGGCACAAGCGCCGGTCTTGTTTGAAGTAGATGCAGTTGCATTGCAGCAACGTTCTGTGCCAAAATACGCGGAGATCTCAAAGTTCCCCGGCGCCAGCCGCGACCTCGCCCTGGTCGTCAAGCAGGGTGTGCCGGCGCAGGATTTGCTCGACGCCTTTGGCGCGGAAATCGCCGCCAATCCGCTCGGCAAGATTGTGCAAGCCATTGTTTTGTTTGATGAATATCGTGGCAAGGGACTGGAGTCGGACGAAAAAAGCCTTGCTTTCCGCTTTAGCTTGCAAGATACTCAAAACACCTTGCAGGACGATGTGGTCGATGCCGTCATGACGGCGTTGACGGCGGCGGCAGTGCAAAAGCACAACGCGAAATTGCGTTCGTAATCACCATCGGGGCCCGGCTTGCGCCGGCCCCGCGTGCATAAAGAAGGCAGGGCTGCAAAATTAATAACAACGACGTTGATTCCGCCGTACTCCAGTCGGCATTGGCCGCCGATTTGCATCGGGCCATGCTGGTGGCGAAGGTGCGCCAGGAAGCGGAAAAAGATTTGCCGACCTTGACCAAGGCGGAACTGGCCGAGCTGTTGTTCGAGCAAGTCGGCTTGAACAAGCGCGAAGCGAAGGATATGGTTGAAACCTTCTTCGACGAAATCCGCAACGCGCTGGAGCGCGGCGAGGCCGTCAAGCTGTCCGGCTTCGGGAATTTCCAGTTGCGCGACAAGCCGCAGCGGCCCGGCCGCAACCCGAAAACGGGCGAGGAAATCCCGATCACGGCGCGCCGTGTCGTGACCTTCCACGCCAGCCAGAAGTTGAAGGGCATGGTCGAGGAAACCAATCCGCTGGCGCGCGCCGCCTGAGTGAGCCGCAATGAACGAGCGCATCACTAAGTCCGAGCTTGTCGTGCTGCCGCCGATCCCGGCCAAGCGTTATTTCACGATAGGCGAGGTCAGCGAGCTGTGCGGCGTGAAACCGCATGTGCTGCGTTACTGGGAGCAGGAATTCACCCAGTTGAAGCCGGTCAAGCGGCGCGGCAACCGGCGCTATTACCAGCACCACGAGGTGCTGCTGATACGCCGCATCCGGGAATTGTTGTACGAGCAGGGTTTCACCATCAGCGGCGCGCGCAACAAGCTTGACAGCAGGAACGCCGACGGCGCCGAATTCCACGAGCAGGCCGCCGTGCCGCCCCCGCTGGACCGCGACATGATACGTAACGAACTTCGTGCAATTCTCAACTTGCTAAAGTGAGTTACGCTCCAATATAGGGGGAGGCGTTAGATCGCCTCTTTTTTTTGCCGGAGCGAGTTGCCGCGCCGGACCGGGCGCGCCAGGGCGGCCGCGGGTATACACTATTAGTAACAATACTGCTTAATTGTTAATTAAAATGCAAACGCTGAACCGGGGCGGCGTTCATGGCCCGGTCTTCTTTCCCATGCCAGGAAAATTTAAGGGGAAACAATGATACGCGTTGCCATTTGTGATGACCACCAAATTGTAAGAGCCGGATTCAAACAGATTTTTTCGTCGTCGGACGATTTTAGCGTCGTCGCGGAAGCGGGGACGGGGCGCGAGGCGCTCGACATCGCCCGGCGCGAAATATGCGATGTGCTGTTGCTCGACATCGCCATGCCGGACCAAAGCGGCATCGACACGCTGCGCACGATACGCCAGGGCCAGCCGGATTTGCCGGTGCTGATCTTGAGCGGCTATCCGGCCCAGCAGTACGCCCTGAACCTGTTCAAGATGGGCGCGAACGGCTACCTGAACAAGGAATGCGAGGCCGACGAATTGATGACGGCGGTACGCACCGTGCACCAGGGGCGCCGCTACGTCAGCTCGACGGTGGGCGAATTGCTGGCGCAGTCGTTCGACCGCGACCCCAACACGGCCCTGCACACGGAGCTGTCGGACCGCGAGTTCCAGGTGTTTTTGCGCCTGGCGCGGGGCGCGACCGTGTCCGACATCGGCGTGGCCCTGTCGCTGAGCATCAAGACGGTCAGCACCTACCGCACCCGCATCATGGAAAAGATGGGCTTGCAATCGAATAGCGACCTGACCTACTACGCCATGAAAAATAATCTGCTCGACTGAGGTCGCAGATAGGCATCGGGGCCAGAGCTGGCCCCGATTTTGCTCGCACGCTTGAATCCTTGCAAGGCAGCAATTTACGACGCGGTCTATAATTGGCGGGCCCGGCGCTGCCGGCGCTGAACTTTGCTAAGGATGCCCATCAGGATGTATTTCACCGTCGATCAGGCCCCCGAACCCCGCCTGCCCCTTTATAAGACCGTCCTGTGCATCACGTGCGCGCTGCTGCTGGTCGTTAATGGGTTCAGCCTGTTCCATAATCTGCAGGCATTGAAGGGCTCGAACTTTCAGCTGGGCCAGAGCGCCCGCGTCGCCGATCGCCTGCAGTATTTGAATGTGCTGGTGCTGGACGCGGAAAGCAGCTTGCGCGGTTACTTCATTTCCGATTCCGAAACCTTCCTCGGGCCGTCCAAGACCGCCACCGCCGAGGTCGAAAGCGAGTTCGCCGACCTGGAAGTGTTGCTGGCCGACAGTCCGTCCCAGTTGAAGAATCTGGCCCAGTTGCACGCGCTGGTGCGTCGCAAGTTGTCGATCCTGAATGAGTCTATCGACGTCTACAAGCAGGGCGGCCTGGAGGACATCGTCAAGATCGCCAAGGTCAGCGACGGCCGCGCCGCAATGGACGAAATCCGCCTGCTGGTGGTGATTATGGTGCAGGAGCAAAATGAAATTCTCGCCGCCCGCAGCGCCAGTTTTTACCATGAGTATCAAAAAGCCGTGATGCTGGGCATAGGCATCAATCTGCTGGCCATCCTCGTGCTGGTGATGTTTTACCAGCTGGTGCGGCGCAGTTTCAAGACCCGCGCCGCGGTCGAGTTTGCGCTGCAGAACGCCAACGACAATCTGGAGTCGACGGTCGTCAAGCGCACCGAGCAGCTATCCGTGCTGTCGCGCCATCTGATCAGTGTCAGCGAGGAAGAGAAAGCACGCCTGGCGCGCGAATTGCACGACGAGCTGGGCGCGAACCTGACGGCGATCAGCATGGATCTGGGCGCCGTCACGCAGCAATTGCTGAAGACGGCGCCTGAGCTGGCCGCGCAATTGCGCCGCGCCAAGGGGACGCTGCTGGAAACGGTGGAATTGAAGCGCCGCATCGTCGAAGACCTGCGCCCCAGCCTGCTGGACAACCTGGGCCTGTGCGCGGCCATCGAGAGTTATTGCGAGGAGTTTACGCGCATGACGAAGGTGAAGTGCGACACGGAAATCGAAGTCGATATCGACCACAGCGAGGCAACCTTGAGCATTGCCCTGTTCCGTATCGTCCAGGAGTCGCTGACCAACATCACCAAATATGCGCGAGCGGGCAATGTCAGCGTGACGCTGAAGCAGGTCGAACCGAACCTGACGCTGCGCATCATCGACGATGGCGTCGGCATCACCGACGAGGCGTTGGTGAAGCCGATGTCGCACGGCTTGCTGGGCATGCGCGAGCGCGCCTTGCTGCTGGGCGGCACCTTGACGATACGCCGCGGCAGAAGCGAGCGCGGCACCTGCATCGAGGCGATGATACCCTTGTCGGCGGCGGGAGCGAAGGCAACGCAGCCGGGCCAGTCCGATCTGAAGGAAATCGGACTGATTGCCGGCGGACCCGTTTAGCAGCGCGCCACGTCCACCAGCAGGCGGTCGTATTCCGTCTTGGCGACCTTGTAGCATTCGCCGGCATACTGTTCCAGGCCGTGGCGGTCGAGCACCGTGATGTTGCCGCGGCGGTAGTGGATCAAGCCTTCGTCCTGCAGCTTGCCGGCGGCGGCCGTGATGCTTTCGCGCCGCACGCCGAGCATGATGGAAATGAGTTCCTGTGTCACTTTCAGCTCGTTCGACGGCGAGCGGTCGAGGCGGTCCAACAGCCAGCGGCACAGCTTCTGCTCGATCGAGCTGTGGCGTCCGCCGACGGCGTTCTGCGCCATCTGGGCGAACAGCGCGTTGTTGTAGCGCATCAGCAATTGGGGCAGGGCGCCGCCCTGGTTGAAGGCGTCGCGCAGGCATTGGGTTTTCAGGCGGTAGCCGTAGCCGGCGCTTTGCACGACGGCGGCGCACATCGCCCGCTCGCCGGCCAGCAGCGAGGCGCCGGCGACGCCCTCGTGGCCGACCACGGCGATTTCCGTCGTGGCGCCGTCTTCCATCACGTACAGCAGCGAGACGATGGCCGTGGTCGGGAAGTAGGCGTATTCCAGGGTGTGGCCGTAGTCGAAGAGTTCTTTGCCGAACGGCAGCTCCACCAACTCCAGATGTTCAAACAGCGATTCCAGCGCCTCGCGCGGCAGGGCGGCCAGCAACTCATTTTGCTGGGTGCCGCTGTAGCTGATGACGGGACGGGGTGCAACGGTGAATTTGCCAGGGCCGGTTGGAATCGCGCGGTTCAGCGAACGGGCTTTGGGGGCAACAGCGCTAAGTTGAGTATTGTTCATTTTCTTCCTCACAGGCTTAATGCGATACATCAGAATGCGATCTGCTGCCGGCTCCGTAGAGGATGGCGCGGGCGGCCTGCCAGCCGGCCCTGCGCGATGAGCAGATCTCGATGTCGCTACTTTAAGACCTTATGTAGGTAACGAACATAAGATTAGCAGTCGCTTCTGTGTAGGCTCTTTGCATGACATTTTGTCAGCCTAGTCCTACTTATGGTCATGTATATTTAAAAACATGCCGGCCTGCATTTATTTGCGACGAACCAGCAATAACGGCAACTGCGCGCTCAAGGGCAATTGCGGACGTTTGCTAAGCTTCACCGGCGCCTATCGTCACCTTGGAGTTAGGTGAAGGAACAGTCCAGTCGAGAGTGGAATATAAGGCGCGGCCGTCTGCGGTCGCCACGAGGACTCGCTGCGCCGCGTTGGATTGTTGCCTCGAAGCCAGCGCTGCCATCATGGCTCCGCCCAAACCGCGACGCCGGTGCGCAGCCTCGGTGACGATGCGGTCAAAGATAAAGACCCCGCCGTATTCCACGGCATAGCCGCTGGCGGCGAGGGAGCCGTCCTCGGCGGAAATGCGTCCAACTGTGGCCGGGTAGCCGATTGATACCTCGCGGCGATATCCGGAGGGGAGCGGCGGTGCCACGTCGCACGCTCCATCGTGGGTCATCAAATAAGCGGCTGGCTGGAGTTGCTACCTTGGCGGCACGAGGGCAAGCAATTAGTCAGGTACTGGTTGACAGTGCTGCGCGTCAGCACGCCTTTGGGAGTGCGCACCAGCCCTTGCGCTGTCTCGACGCCATATTCTTCCAGCTCTTCCCTCTTCCAGCAGCTCGATGACGTGCTTTGTGGACAGGTGGTGGCCCTGCTTGTTGGTGGTGCGAAGCTTGAGGGCGGTGACTAACTCGCAGTAGCGCTCCAGACTTTTGTGAGGCAGACAGTCAAGCCGCTGCCGCAATTGCAGCAGCGATTCGACCGATATCTGCTTACGGCACCCGGCCGCCATCACTGTCATTGGGAGCGAAGTCGCCGCAATCGATGACATTTAACCGGAAGGCATTATTCAAAAAGGCTTTCGGCTGGTGTCTCCAGGATACGATTAAATGTTGTACTTCATCGACGACTTCAATTAGTATCAAAATATTAATTCCGCCTTGAGGATGAAACGAGATGAAAGCTCCACTGCAAACATCGGTGCAAGAAGAGCAGACCCGCCAATCTGAGGTTGCCCAGAGAGCGCAGGCCACGCAAACATTGCGAGATGTGGGTTTTGTAGACAATCGCCCGACAGCAGTAGCGCAACGCAAACTCCAAGAAATGATCAGCAACAGTCCGCGCGTGCTGCAACAAAAAGTGCAAATGGACGCCATCCAAAATAGCCCTCGAATGGTGGCGCAGCGTCAACAAAGGGAGGCGTTATTTGGTGGCGCGATGCAGCGGCAGGAAGATGAGGCATCGCCCGACAAGCGGCAGCCTGCGCAAGCAATGGAAGAGCCGCTACAGGCTAAATTTGCCTCTGAAGCGCCGGTGCAATTAGCCCAGGCACCAGCCACAAAATTCAACAATACAAGTCTGCCCGACCAACTCAAATCAGGCATCGAATCGATGTCTGGCATGTCGATGGATCACGTCAAAGTTCACTACAACTCATCGCAGCCGGCGCAGTTGAATGCGCATGCGTATGCGCAGGGTAGTGATATTCATTTGGCGCCTGGACAGGAGAAACATTTGCCGCATGAGGCTTGGCATGTGGTGCAACAGGCGCAAGGACGGGTCAGGCCGACGACGCAGATGGGGGTTGGGGTCCTGATGAATGACGATGAAGGACTGGAAACTGAGGCAGATGTGATGGGAGGGAAGGCGATGCAGTTGAATTCGATGCAGATCAAGGAATCGACATCCTCAGCAGGAATGTCCACCACCAAGCAACTAGTCGAAAAAAGGCAGCGATCGAGCCATGTAATCCAAGCAGGAGGTCAGTTGGGTAAGGGTTACCGCTTAGCTAAGGAAGGCGTATCTCGCCTCAAGCCAGTTCCCTCGGGAGGTATGTGGTTAGCTGAGACTGACGCGGCTGGCGGGTTTCATCAGCAGGTGCGAATAGGAGCGACTTACCATGAAGCGACAGCAGTTAGTTTTGGTCATGATGGCAGGACTCCGGTGGCAAAAATTGGCATTCCGTCGAGGCCTTTGGCTGAAAAAGATGGGGGCGGTGACGGAATAGTGTATCGCGATAAGTCAAAGCCAAAAAAACAGATTATGCACTGCCCTATGACGAATGAACAACGTGAAGCTGCGGAAGTGCTCTTGTTGGGGGAAATAGGCAAGAAAGCACCCTACGCGCTGCTTACGAATAATTGTGTACATTGGTCCATGCGTGTATTCGATAAATTAAAAGCCGAAGTCAAAAAATAACCGCATGGGAATTGACGTTTTGTCCTTGCGCGTTCAGCAGGCGCTCGGCAAGTCTTCTTATGATGGCTCCGCCTATGCCTTTCATGCGGGGCGTGCCAACCGACTCAAATTATTGATATGGGACGGCACCGGGGTCTTGTTGTACCAGCGCCGCCTGCATCAACCCATGCTGACGGTTTGGCGTAGTACCCAGCCAGCGGCGAGCGTCAGGCAGGTCATCGGCCACTGGTTGGGCGTGCTCGCCGACATCGAGGCTGATACCAAGGCAGTGTTGAACACCCTGGTCAGTTGCAGATAATGCTGGTTTGCGGCGATGGAATGCAGGTCGGCGCGGCTAAATGCAGGTTCATTTGCTGCGAATGTTGGTTCGAGGGGGCCTTCAGTTGCAGTTATTCCTGGCCGAGATTCCATTGGAATGTTGGTCCGGTCCGTTTCAATTGCAGGTCGTTACACTTAGGCTTTGCGCGCCAGCGCTGCAGGTTCTGCATCGCGCGCCGACAACACGCGCGGCTTGTTGGCGCTCCATGAGCCGGCCGGGCGCACCTGTGGCAGCGGCGCGGCGCCGGCGCCGTTGTCGCGGGCCGGCGGCGGCAGCGCCGCGTCGTCGAGGTGGAAGCGGCTGACGGCGCGCGACAGCGTGTCCGTTTCGTCGCGCAGCCGGCCCGATCCGACACTGGCTTCCGCCACCAGCGCGGCATTTTGGCGCGTCATGTCGTCGATGCGCGCCAGCGCCCGTTCGATGTGTTCGATCTCCGCGCTCTGCCCGGCGCCGGCGGCGCTGATGTCGCCGATCACGGCGGCCACTTGGCGCACGGCGTCGACGACTTCGCCGATGGTGGCGCCGGCCGCGTTCACCAGCTCGCTGCCGGCGTCGACCTGTTGCACCGAGGCGCCGATCAGGGCCTTGATTTCCTTGGCGGCGCCGGCGCTGCGCTGCGCCAGGTTGCGCACTTCGGCGGCGACGACGGCGAAGCCGCGCCCCTGCTCGCCGGCCCTGGCCGCTTCGACGGCCGCGTTCAAGGCCAGGATGTTGGTCTGGAAGGCGATGCCGTCGATGACGCCGATGATGTCGACGACCTGGCGCGAGCTGGCCTTGATCGAGGCCATCGTGGCGACGACGGCGGCGACGCTCTGGCCGCCGCGCCTGGCCACGCCGGAGGCTGAGTCGACCAGCGCGCGGCCGTTGCTGACGTGGGCCTCGTTGCGCTTGACGGTGGCGGTCAGCTCGCGCATCGAGCCGACCGTCGCGCCCAGCGCCTCGGACTGGGTGGCCGTGTGGCCGGACAGGGCGGCGTTGCCGCCGGCAATTTCCCGCGTCGCGGCGGCGATCACGGCGGCGCCGCCGCGGATGTCGGCCACCAGCGTCACCAGCGCCCGCGTCATCGCGCCGAAGTCGTTGACGAGGGCGCCGATTTCATCGCGGCCGTCGGAGTCGATGTGGCTGGCCAGGTCGCCGGCGGCGGCGTCTTGCACGGCCAGTTTGAGGCGGCCGATGTCGCGCGAAAACGAGGCGTAGAAGCCGGCGAACAGGTAGGCGGCCACCAGCACGGCCAGCAGCACGGCGGCCAGCATCAGCGTGCGGCGCGCCGCGTCGCGCGCGATGCGTTCGGCCAGCAAATGGTCCAGTGTCCTGGCCGAGGCGGCGGCCAGCCCGTACAGGCCGTCGACGGCGCGCGTGCCGGCGGCGTAGTATTCCTTGCCCGAGGTTTGGTTGTAGGAGTTGCTGACTTCGTCCTTGGTGCGGTCGAGGAAGGCCAGCGCGGCCGGCAGGGCCGGCAGCTGCGCCTGCAGCGCCGTCTTGATGGCCGGGGTGTCGGCGAAGATGGCCTGGAACTGCGCCGGCGCCCGTTCCAGTTCGTGGCGGGCGATCAGCGCGCTGGCATTGACCAGCTGGTCTTCATTGGCGGCGAACAGGCCGGTGTCGATGAAGGCGGCGCCGCGGCCGGCGATTTCCGACAGGTTTTCCGCCAGCTTGGGCAGCGTCGCCAGGAAGGCGGCGCCGAGGTGGTTCGCCGCGACGTCGGGGTCCAGGCTGAGGCGGGAGCGGTCGGCCACCAGCGCGCCCAGTTCGCCCATGCGGGCGATCAGCGCCGTGTGCTGGCTGAAGCTGTCCTTGGCGGACAGGCCGCCGGCGCGCGCGCCCAGCGCCTTCCACTGGGCCGCCGTCTCGCCCCACTGCGGCAGCGCCGCCAGGTCGCCGGCGTCGCGCTGCAGCAGGTCGAGGCGGGCGACGGCGGCGTTGATTTGCAGGCTCAGGGCGGCGCCGTCACCGCCTTGCTTGCCGTTCAGGCGCAGGTGCTCAAGGCCGCGCCGTTGCTGGGTCAGGCGTGTGATTTCATGCAGTTCCGTCAGATAGGCGACGCCGCGCCGCTCGGCCTGGGCGAAGGCGATGGATTTTTCCAGTTCCGCCATCAGCAGGGCCGTCACCAGCAGCAGCGGCAACAAGAACACCAGGCTGACCAGGATGAATTTCGGCAGCAGGCGCAGGCGCTGCATCAGTCCGATTGCGGGCTTGAGGATGGTTTTCATGGGATTTCCGTTGTTGGCGACGCATTAAATATTTCTATTTTGCAATAATGCGCGTGAATTGTGACGGCTTGATGAATCGGCGCGGCGCCCGCCGGCGCGGCGCTGTTGTTTTGCGTGCTCCGGCGCCTTTCCTAGCCTGCAGGAAATGCCGCATAATGGCAGCGGCCCCATCTTGGAGAAAGGGTTCGCCCATGCACGTATTACTGGTGGAAGACGATGCGGTGCTGGCCGACGGCCTGACGCGCGTGCTCAGCGGCCACGGCATGGCGGTCGACGTCGTCAACAACGGCAGCCAGGCCGACGCCATGCTGCAACGCATGGAGGTGGCGGTGCTGGTGCTCGACATCGGCCTGCCCGGCATCGACGGCTTCGAGGTGGTGCGGCGCCTGCGCGCGCGCGGCAGCAACCTGCCGGTGCTGTTGCTGACGGCACGCGACGCCATCGAGGACCGGGTGCGCGGGCTGGAGCTGGGCGCCGACGACTACCTCGTGAAGCCCTTCGCCACGGCCGAGCTGGTGGCGCGCCTGAAGGCGCTGGTGCGCCGCAACGCGCCGCAGCCGGCCGTGCTGGCGCTGGGCGCGCTGACGCTGGACACCTTCAGCAGGCGCGCCCGCGTCGGCGAGCGCGCCATCGACCTGTCGGTGCGCGAATGGGCGGTGCTGGAATACCTGCTGCAGCACGGCACGCGGGTGGTGTCGAAGCAGCAGATCATCGACGCCATCCTGCCGTGGGGCGAGGAGCTGACGCTGAATGCCGTCGAAGTGTATATTTCGCGGCTGCGCCTGAAACTGGGCGACGCCGGCGTGAATATCCGCACGATACGCGGCTTCGGCTATATGCTGGAAGCGCTGCATGGCTAGCATCCGGCTGCGCCTGCTGAAGTACCTGATCGCGCCCATCCTGCTGCTGAACCTGGCCGGCGGCGCGCTGACCTATGCGCTGGCCTGGATACCGGCGCAAAGCGCCTTCGACCAGGGCCTGCAGGACGCCGCCGGGGCGCTGGCCGCGCGCCTGGGCGGCGGCGCGGACGGCGTGCGCCTCGACCTGCCGCGCCAGGCCGAGCAGGTGCTGCGCGCCGACGCCGTCGACGCCATCTACTACGTGGTGCGCGGCCCGTCCGGCCAGCCGCTCGCCGGCGACGCCGACTTCCCGGCGCTGCGGCTGCCGGGCGGGGCGGGCGCGGCGCCGGCCTACGACGGCATGGTGCGCGGCGAGCCGGTGCGCATCCTCGCGCTGGCCGCCGACGTGGACGGCCAGCGTATCGGCATCGGCGTCGCCAAGACCCTGCGCAAGCGCCTGCAAATCCGCGCCGCCACGGTGCGCGCGCTGCTGCTGCTGGAGGCGCTGTTCACGCTGGCCTCGGTCGGCCTGATCTGGTTTTCCGTCACCAACGGCCTGGTGCCGCTGCAGCGCATGCGCGCCGAATTGAACGGCCGCGGCGGTGACGAACTGGCCCCGCTCGACGTCGAGAAGCTGCCCGCCGAGCTGGCGCCCGTGCTGCACGCCTTCAATGGCTTGCTGGAGCGGGTGCGCGACGGCGCCACGGCCCAGCACGACTTCCTGGCCAACGTCGCGCACCAGTTGCGCACGCCGCTGGCGGGCTTGCGCACCCAGCTCGAATGGCTGGAAAAACGCCCGGGCGCCGAGCCGGACGCGGCCCAGTCGATCCGCCTGATGCGCTCCTCGACCGAGCGCATGATACGCCAGACCAATCAGTTGCTGGCGCTGGCGCGGGCCGAGCCCAGCCACTTTGAAAAGACCCGGCTGGAGCCGCTCGCGCTGAACCGCCTGGTCGAGGAAGCCATCCAGCATTTTGTCGAGGAGGCGGCGAAGAAGGTTATCGACCTCGGCTTCGACCTCCAGGAAACGACGGTGAGCGGCGACCGCTTCCTGCTGCGCGACCTGATCGACAACCTGATCGACAACGCGATCCGCTACACGCCGGCGGGCGGCGTCGTCACCGTCAGTTGCCGGCCGGACGGCGCAGGCGGCTTGCTGCTGGTCGAAGACTCCGGCCCCGGCATTGCGCCGGCCCTGCGCGAGCTGGTGTTCCAGCGCTTCGTCCGTCTCGACGACAAGACCGTCGGCAGCGGCCTCGGGCTGGCGATCGTGCGCGACATCGCGCTGGCGCACGGCGCAACCATCACAAGCGGCGCGGCGGCGAACGGGCAGGGCACGCTGTTTACGCTGCGCTTCGCCGCCTCGCCGCCGGCCCATCGGCTGTAAAATCGCCGATTCCCCAGCAAACCCACATTCAAAGAGGACGATCATCGACCATTCCAGCGCGCCATCCGCCATCCTGCAGGCCCGGGGGCTGTGCTTCAGCTACCCGCAGCGCCCGCTGTTCGCCGACCTGTCGTTCGACCTTGCTCCGGGCGTCACGCTGGTGCGCGGCGGCGACGGCTGCGGCAAGACCGCGCTGCTGCGCCTGCTGGCCGGCGAGCTGGCCGCCGACGCCGGGCAATTGCAGATAGGCGGCGTCCGGTTCGACGCCGAGCCGCCGGCTTACCGCCAGCAAGTGTTCTGGCTCGATCCCCGCACGGACGCCTTCGACCAGATGACGGCGGCCGGCTACTTCGACTCGCTGCGCGCACGCTATCCGCGCTTCGACGCGCAGGCGCTCGGCCGCCTGGTCGACGGCCTGGCGCTGGCGCCGCACCTGGACAAGGGGCTGTACATGCTGTCGACGGGAAGCAAGCGCAAAGTCTGGCTGGCGGCCGCATGGGCGTCGGGCGCGGCCGTCGTGCTGCTGGACGAACCATTCGCCGCGCTCGACAAGGCGTCCGCCGGATTCGTGGCGGGGCTGCTGGCGCAGGAGGCGGGGCAAACGGCGCGCGCCTGGGTGCTGGCCGACTATGTGGCGCCCGCGCAAGTGCCGCTGGCGGCGAGCATCGATCTGGGCGATTGACGCCGTAGCGTTGCCGGCAAGGGGGAGGCAAGGCCGGGAAGGCGCCGGTGCAAGGCTTGCGCGCCGAAATGTTGTGTTTGTCAGGAAATTGTCAGCGTTTCCTCAGGGTAATGCAAGGCTGGCTCGCTACTATGCTGGAAAGGCCCTGCGTCGGCGTGGCCGGCGTCCCACCCACACCCCACCGGGAGCAACAGCAATGAAATACGGCGAACGCGGCTTCACGCTCATGGAAGTGCTGATCACCCTGGCCATCGTCGGCATCATGACGGCGGTGGCGCTGCCGATGTACACCGATTACGTGCTGCGCGGCCGCCTGACGGAAGCCTTCAGCGCGCTGGCCGCGGCCCAGCCCAGCGCCGAGCAGTACTGGTCGAACGGCCGCACCTTCGTCGGCTTCGGCGTGGTGAACGGGCTGCCGCCGAACACCGACAACTTCGGCTACGCGCTCAGCGCGGCCAGCGCGTCCGCCTACACGATCACGGCGACCGGCACCAATTCCGCGCGCGGCTTCGTCTTCACCATCGACCAGAACGGCGCCCGCGCCACCACGGCGGCGCCGACCGGCTGGGTCACCAACGCCGCTTGCTGGGTCGACCACAAGGAAGGCACATGCTCGCATTGACACAGCGCGGGGCGGGGCGGGGCGCGGGCGGCTTCACGCTGCTTGAGCTGATGGTCGTGCTGGTGATTTTCGGCGTGCTGCTGGCCGTCGGCGTGCCGCGCATGACCAGTTGGACGCTGGCGACCAAGGCCGGCGCCGCCACCGAGCTGTACGCCGAGGGCTTCAAGCTGGCGCGCCAGCAGGCGCTCAGCCACAACGCCGCCAGCCGCATCGTGCTGACGCCGAATCTGCTCAACGGCCAGTACGACTGGCAGGTCGACATCTGCTTCCCGCAGCCGGGCCTGCCGTGCTCGAACTCGACCGGCGTCTGGTCGACCATCAGCGCGCCGGCCGGCGCCGACCCGGAGGGCGCCGCCGGCTATGTGTCGGTGTTCCGCAGCGCCGCCGCGCTGCCGCAATCGGAGGTGCTGCTGCCGGCCCTGCTGCCGGAGGGGGCGTCGAGCATCTATTTCACGGCCCTGGGCTGGGTCGACACCACGTTCCCCCAGCGCCTGACGCAGATCCGTTTCGACCCCACCCCCGCCTACGCGGCCAATCTGCGGGCTTCGGCCGTGACCGTCAACCTGGCCGGCACGGCCGCCAAATGCGACCCGCTCGTCGCCGTCACCGATTCGAGGGCCTGTCCACCATGAAAATCCGTCAACAAAGCGGCATCGCGCTGCTGGAAGCCCTGCTGGCCACGCTGATCCTGGCCATCGGCCTGCTCGGCACCATCGGCTTGCAGGCGCGCGCGCAGTCGGCCATCGCGGAGGCGGGCATGCGCGCGGAGGCGACGATCGCCACCGAAAAGCTGCTGGGCATCATGGTCAACGACCAGGCCAATCTGGCCAACTACGCGCTCGGCGTCAACGAATCCCCGCGCACGCAACTGGCGCTGTGGTACGCCGAGACGCAGGCGGCCATCCCCGGCGCCGCCATTCTCATCAGCGTCGTGCCGAGCGCCGACCTGAGCCGCACCGCCGTCGTCGTGTCGATCAGCTGGGTGCGCAAGGCGGGCGGGCCTAGCAACAACCACGTCGTCACTTCCTACATCGCCCAATCATGACACGCGCCCCCATCCCGCACCGCCGCGGCGGCGGTTTCTCGGTCGTCGAACTGATGGTCAGCGTCGTCATCGGCCTGCTGGCGCTGATGTTCGCCACGCGCCTGGTGGTCAGCTCCGAGCAGAACAAGCAGGCCGCGCTGGGCGGCTCCGACTCGATGCAGAACGGCATGCTCGCGCTGTTTTCGATCAGCAGCGACGCCGGCCAGGCCGGCTGGGGCTTGAACGACCCGCTGGTGGCCGGCTGCGACACCGTCTTCAACGACGTCCAGGGCTATGCGCTGGCGCCGGCCGCCCGCGGCGCGGCGGTCGTGCGGCCGCTGGCGGCGGCCGTGATCGAGTCGAACGGCGCCGCGCCGGACCGGCTGACCCTGTATTCGGGCAGCTCGATGAGCGGCACCGGCGTGCTGCGCGTGACCAGGGATTACGCCGGCGAGGCCGACATCGTCGTCGAGCGCGTACCCTACGGCTTCGCGCTCGGCGACGTGATCCTGGCGGCGCCGCTGACGGCGGGCGCCGCCCGGTGCGCCCTGGCCCAGGTGGCGCTCGATCCGCGCCTGCAGGCCGGCCCGCCGGCCGCGCAGGCGCTCAACATCGCCACCGGCACGGCCTTCCGCTTCAACGCGGCCGGCGGCCTGGGCGTGAACTACACCAACGGCCAGGCCGCGCTGTTCAACCTGGGGCCGGCGGCCACGCTGTCCTTCCACACCTGGTCGATCCGCAGCGGCTTCCTGCAGCTGCGCGCGGCCGACCTGGCCGGTGCCGCCTCCACCGCCTCGACGGTGGTCGACAACGTCGTCTCGCTGAAGGCGCAATACGGCTTCGACACCCGCGTCGGCGCCGCGTTCACGCCGACCTCCGGCCTGCAGGTGGGGCGCTGGTCGGCGACGATGATCGACGCCGACGCCGACGGCGTCGTCGGCGGCGCCGGCGACTACCAGCATGTGGCGGCGCTGCGCCTGGCGGTGGTGGCGCGCAGCAAGAATCCGGACAAAGCCAACGCCAGCGGCGTGTGCACCAGCAGCACCGTCGCGCCCACCGTGTTCGCCAGCGCCGAGCCGGCCGGCGTGACGCCCGCGCCCATCCTGCTCAATGTCGCCGTCAGCGGCGACGCCGTGGACTGGCGGTGCTACCGCTACCGCGTCTTTGAAACCATCGTGCCGATCCGCAACGCCGGCTGGAGGCCAATATGAATCCCGTCCACCCGCGCCAGCGCGGCATCGCCTTGCCGGTGATGCTGATCATGTTGGCGGTGCTGCTGGTGAGCAGCATCTACCTGCTCAAGGCCAGCATGTCGACGACGCTGATGAGCGCCAACCTGGCCTATGACGCCAGCCTGAGCAAGGCCGCCGACCTCGGCCTGCTGACCGGCTTCCAGTGGCTCAAGGACACGGCCGCGGCGAACAAGGGGCAACTCGACAACAGCTTTGCCGATGCCGCCTACGTGGCCACGCTCGACACCACGCAGAGCGTCGCCAATCCGGGTTTCTGGGTCGGCTCGAAGGTCATCGACGACCGCGCCAACAGCGGCAACCGCATCGAATACGTGATCCACCGCATGTGCGCGCTCAGCGGCGCCTACGACAAGGCCGCCAACACCTGCATGCAGACGGCGCCGAACACGGCCATCGTCAACAACACGGTGGCGCTGGGCGACAGCCTGGCCAGCGACAGCACCAGCCTGGCCGGCGCGCCGCAGGTGCACTACATCGTGACGGCGCGCATCTTCGGCGTGCGCGGCGGCAACGTGGTGAACCAGCTCGTCGTCATGATAGGCGCCTGAGGCGTCCCCCAGCATTTGCAACAATTTTCAGCGGCACCGCCGACAGTGACAGGAACCGACATGAACATCCAATTGCCCGCCTTGCCGGCCGCCGCCTTGCTGGCCCTGTCCCTGCTGGCGCTGCCCGGCGGCGCCGCCACCACCAATATCGCCCAGGTGCCGCTGCTCAACATCGACGGCACCGGCTCGGTCAAGCCGAACCTGATGCTCTTGTTCGACAACTCCGGCTCGATGGACCAGGCCTACACGCCCGACTACGTCAACGACAACCTGTGCCGCAGCCGCGCCGACCTGGCCAGCGGCGTCACCGGCTGCAACGTCGGCCACCCGCCGTTCATGAGCCCCGACTTCAACAAGCAATACTACAACCCGGCCATCCGCTACGCGCCGCCGATCAAGGCCGACGGCAGTTACTACGACGAGATGAACGCCGCCAACACCAGCAACTGGACCGTCGTCACCGGCGACGGCTTCGGCGCCCACAAGACCGATATGTACGGCAGCGGCATCAGCAACACCAACCTCGTCACCGGCTTCCCCGACCTGAAATGGTGCGACCCGTCCGACAGCTCGAACTGCCGCCTGAACACGGCCACCTACACCTATCCGAACAACAGCTTTTACAGCTCGGCGACGAAAAGCGGCAACCCCTATTACTACACGATCAGCGTGGCCGAGTACTGTACCGACGACACGATGAAGACCTGCAAGTCGACCTCGGTGGGGGCGGCGGCGCCGGCCGGCTACCCGGTGCCGGCCAAGGTGCGCTGGTGTAACAGCACGGCGCTGACGACTTGCCAGGCCAAGCGCGTCGGCACCTATATCTACCCGCGCTATTCGACCGTGCTGGGCACCACCGCCTCCTACGGCACCATCGCCATCGGCGCCTCGGCGACGACGACCTCGCTGAGCATCACCAGCGTGACGATCCCCGATCCGAGCACGGCGCGCACCATCACCAACGGCACCGTGACGGCATCCACCGGCACCAACACCCTGGCCAAGCAACAGGCGCTGGCCAGCGCGCTGGCCGCCTCCATCATCGCCAAGACGGGGCTGACCACCCAGTACTGGGCCTGCGTCAACACGCCCGTGTCGCAGCCCAGCGTGGCGGCCTGCTCGTCCTACGGCATCGTGCTGGGCGGCGACAACATCGTCGCCGTGCTGCCCGTCGTCTGCAGCGGCAGCAAGTCGGCGGCCAACTGCACCGTCGTCGACGACGCCAGCCGCGCCGGCTGGGGCATCACCGTCAACTCGCCGACCGTCACGATCAGCGCCGCCGTCAACTACGTGCCGCCCACGGCCGTGCTGAGCGTCAGCGGCACCAGCTCCAGCACCAGCCCGACGCCGGTGCTGGCCAGCGTCAACTACAAGGGCGCAGCCCTGGCCACCAGCATTTCGCTGGGCAAGAGCGCCAGCGCGGCCACCGTCGCCGGCCTGATCGTCAGCAAGATCGGCGTGGCCGGCACGGTGCGCGCCTACGCCGGCGGCAACGCCATCACGCCGGCCTGCGCAGCCCTGAGCTCGCCCACCACCAAGGTCTGCATCGTCGAATCGAACGGCAGCGCCAACGGCGGCGCCATCACCGTCGGCACGCTCAACAACACCGCCAACGGCAACCTGGCCTTCGCCACCACGGCCGCCGCCGGCTACGTGGCGGCGGCGAACGCCGTCACCGACGCCATTCCCATCGCCACGACGGCGCTGGCGGCGCCCAGCACCTTCTCGCGCGTCGACATCGTCAGCACGCGCGACAACTACCCGATCGCGGTGGACCGCAGCGACTGCGTGACGGCGGCCGGCAGCTGCAGCTATGCCGAGGAAATGACGAATTTCGCCAACTGGTACGCCTACTACAAGACCCGTCTGCAAATGATGAAAACCTCGGTCGGCATCGCCTTCGCGCCGCTGACGGCGAACTACCGGGTCGGCTACGCCAAGCTGTCGGTGATGGGCGCGGCCGGCGCCGTCGACATCAAGCCGGGCGAATTCAACGCCACCGCCCGCGCCACCTGGTACACCACCCTGTACAACACCACCACCAGCGGCTCGACGCCGACGCGGCCGGCGATGCACAACATCGGCAAGATGTTCGCCAACCTGTCGCCGTACAACTACGACCCCGGCGCCGAAGTCGTGCAATTCCCCTGCCAGCAAAACTTCATGATACTGACCACGGACGGCTACTGGAACGGCGGCTCGGCGGCCGAAGTGCTCAACAACGACAACGTGGAAAACGCGGCGCGCTTCTGCACCAAGGCCGGCGGCTGCGTCGACACCCGCACCCAGAGCCAGCCGTCGATCTCCGACGTCGCCCTGTACTGGTACAACGGCGGCTCGAACACGGGCACCGTGTCGCTGCGCCCGGCGCTGGAGCCGGACATGACGAAACCCGGCCTGGTCAGCGCCGGCGCCGGCGAAAACACCCACCTGCACATGACCACCTACACGCTGGGGCTGGGCGTGGACGGCATCATGTCCTACGACCCGGACTACGACAACGCCAAGATCAAGGTCGGCGGCGACTTCTACAAACTGATCAGCGGCGTCAGCAGCGGCTGCGCCTGGAACAGCAACAACGCCTACGTCTGGCCGAACCCCGACACCACCAACACGGCCAGCACCGTCCAGGAGCGCGTCGACGACCTGTGGCACGCCGCCATCAACGGCCACGGCAAATACTTCAGCGCCTCCGACCCGAAAGAAGTCGTGGCCGGCCTCAGCGAAGCGATCACCAAGCTGCAGGTCAAGGTGGGCGCGGCCGCCGCGGCGGCCACCTCGACGCCCAACATCTCCCAGGAAGACAAGGACATCTTCTCGGCCACATTCACGACGGTGCGCTGGTTCGGCGAACTGAGCGACCGCTACATCGACACGGTGACGGGCGTGGTGGTGCCGGAGGTCAAATGGAGCACCTCGGCGCAACTCGGCAAACAAGTCGGCAGCGCCACCGACACGCGCACGATACTCTGGCTGGACCCGGTCACCAACACCCTGAAAAACTTCCTGTTCAGCGAAATGCTGGTGGCCGGCCACGCCCTCGAACAATCCTGGTTCGCCAACCAGTGCGGCGCGCTGGCCCAATGCACCCTGCTGTCGGCGGACAACAAGAGCATCGCCAACAGCGGCGCCAACATGGTCAACTGGCTGCGCGGCCAGCAGCAATACGCCAACGACACCATCTATCGCTCCTACTACACGCCGGCGGCCGACCCGTCCAGCAGCGTCACGCCGGTGCCGGTGGTGCTGGGCGACGTCGCCAGCGCCAAGCCGGCCTACCTGTACGACGCCCGCAAAGCCTACCTGCTGGACGGATACGCCGCCTTCAAGGCCGCCTCGCTGGCGCGCACGCGCACCCTGTTCGCCGCCGCCAACGACGGCATGCTGCACGCCTTCTACGCGCCCAACGCCGCCCTCGCCACGGTGCCGGCGGGGCAGGAGGGCGGCAAGGAAATCTGGGCCTACGCGCCGCGCATCACCATGAAAAAGCTGGCGCTGCAAGCGAGCACCGGCTACGGCACCAACCACCAGTTCAGCGTCGACGGCTCGCCCGAACTGGCCGACGTACAGATAGGCGGCGTCTGGAAGACCGTACTCGTGGCCGGCCTGAACGGCGGCGGGCGCGGCTACTACGCCATCGACGTCACCAACCCGACCAGCCCGCAGGCGCTGTGGGAACTGTGCGCCGACAGCGTCGTCTGCGCCAAAAACGACCCGGACCTGGGCCTGAGCTTCGGCAACCCCCAATTCGGCAAATGGAACAACAAATGGGTGGTCTACCTGACCTCGGGCTACAACAACGTGCCCGGCGTCGACGGCGTGGCCAGCGGCAGCGGCCTGGGCTACCTCTACATCGTCGACGTCGCCACCGGCACCGTGCTGAAAAAAATCTCGACCGGCTCGGGCAGCCTGGCGACGCCGTCGGGCCTGGCGAAAATCACCGCCATCACGGCCAACCCGGCCAGCGACCCCGTCACCACCTACATCTACGGCGGCGACAACCAGGGGCAAATGTGGCGCTTCGACCTCAGCGACGCCAGCGGCGCCAGCGTGCCGGTGCTCAAAATGGGCGACGCCGGCACGGCCAAGCCCATCACCACGCGGCCCGACGTCACCACCTGCAAGGTCGACACCCGCTCGGCGGAAGGCACCGTCACCTCGACGGCGCAGCGCGTCGTCGTCTTCGGCACCGGGCGCCTGCTCGACATCCCCGACGTCACCGACATCTCGACACAAAGCCTGTACCTGCTCAAAGACAGCGGCGCCACCATCGCCGACCTGCGCGGCAGCAGCATGGTCGAACAAACGCTGAGCCGCATCGGCACGGGCGGCAGCTACACCGTCACCGACAACGACGTCGACCTGTCGCTGAAAAACGGCTGGTACCTGGATTGGAAAGTCAACGCCGGCGAACGCATGAACCTCGACCCGAAAATCGTCTCGGGCGCCATCAACGTCGTCACCAACATCCCCAGCGCCGAATCGACCTGCACCGTAGGCGGCACCAGCAACGTCTACCAATACGACGCCTGCAGCGGCAGCTACGTCAGCACCGACCAAGTAGTGGGCGGCACCCTATCGAACAACTCGGCGGCGGTTGGCTTCATCATCATCCGGCTGCCGTCGGGCGCCTACAAAATGGTGACCACCCTGGCCGACGGCAAAATGATCACCAACTCCCTGGCGGCGCCGAACGCCATCGGCGCCCACAAAGTCGGCTGGCGCCGCGTCAAAGAATAGTTGCCAACCCCTGGGGTCAGGTCTAGACATGACGGTTTTCGCCAGCGTAACAATGGGGTCAGGTCTAGACATGGCGGTTTTTCCGGCCCAAAACCGCCATGTCTAGACCTGACCCCATTGTTGCTTTGTGTTTCTGTTCACACGAAGGGCGCAAGAGTCTGTAAAATCGAGGGTTTTTCGCATGGGCCATATTATGGTCACGAATATGGCTAACGATACCGAAGTTTCTACTCCCGATAATTCCCCTTCCGCCGCGAAGGCGCCCGCCGCGATCGCCCGTGAGGTGCAGCGCCGCCGCACTTTCGGCATCATTTCCCACCCGGATGCGGGTAAGACGACGCTGACCGAGAAGCTGTTGCTGTTCTCGGGCGCGATTCAGCTGGCCGGCACCGTCAAGGCGCGCAAGAGCGGCCGCCACGCCACCTCCGACTGGATGGAGATCGAGAAGCAGCGCGGCATTTCCGTGGCCAGTTCGGTGATGCAGTTCGAGCACCGCGAGCATGTCATCAATCTGCTCGACACGCCGGGCCACCAGGACTTCTCGGAGGATACCTACCGCGTGCTGACCGCCGTCGATTCGGCCTTGATGGTGATCGACGCCGCCAAGGGCGTCGAGGCGCAGACGATCAAGCTGCTGGCGGTGTGCCGCATGCGCAATACGCCCATCGTCACGTTCATGAACAAGATGGACCGCGAGACGCGCGATCCGCTCGACCTGCTCGACGAGCTGGAGTCGGTGCTGAAGATCCAGTGCGCGCCGGTGACCTGGCCCATCGGCATGGGCAAGAATTTCCGCGGCGTGTACCACCTGCTGCGCGACGAGATCATGTTGTTCAAGGCCGGCGACGAGAAGGCCGACCAGACTTTCGAGGTCATCAAGGGCATCGACAATCCGCGCCTGGTCGAGATGTTCCCGCTTGAGATCGAGCAGTTGAAGATGGAGGTCGAGCTGGTGCACGGCGCCTCGCATCCCTTCGATCTGCAGCAGTTCCTGGCCGGCGTGCAGACGCCGGTGTTCTTCGGCTCGGCCATCAACAACTTCGGCGTGCGCGAGATCCTGTCGGCGCTGGTCGATTGGGCCCCGGCGCCGCGCGAGCGCGACGCCACCGTGCGCGTGGTGGCGCCGGCCGAGCAGCCGTTCTCCGGCTTCGTCTTCAAGATCCAGGCGAATATGGACCCGGCCCACCGCGACCGCATCGCCTTCCTGCGCGTGTGCTCGGGCCGCTTCGAGCGCGGCATGAAGGTCAAGCATCTGCGCCTGGGCCGCGAGATCAAGGTGTCGAACGTGGTCACCTTCATGGCGTCCTCGCGCGAGCAGGTCGAGGAGGCTTACGCCGGCGATATCATCGGCCTGCCGAACCACGGCAATATGCAGATCGGCGACAGCTTTTCCGAGGGCGAGATGCTGCAGTTCACCGGCATCCCGTACTTCGCGCCGGACTTCTTCCGCTCGGTGCGCATCCGCAATCCGCTGAAGATCAAGCAGCTGCACAAGGGCTTGCAGCAGCTCGGCGAGGAGGGCGCGGTGCAGGTCTTCAAGCCGGTGCAGGGCGGCGAGCTGGTGCTGGGCGCCGTCGGCGTGCTGCAGTTCGAGGTGGTCGCCAGCCGCCTGATGAACGAGTACGGCGTCGACGCCGTGTTCGAGGGCACCAGCATCAGCAGCGCGCGCTGGGTCAGTTGCGACGACAAGCGCATCCTGCAGGATTTCGAGGCGGCGCTGGGACACAACGTCGCCTACGACGCGGCCGGCAACATGGCCTACCTGGCCACGTCGGGCGTCAACCTGCGCCTGACCGAGGAGCGCTGGCCGAAGCTGACCTTCCACGCCACGCGCGAGCACGCCGTCAAGCTGGCCTAAGCCGGCGCGGGCGCCCGCCCGCCATGAAAAAAGCCGCCCCGGCCAGCAATGGCCGGGGCGGCTTTTTTTCGTCCCGCCGCGATGTCTACGGCGCCGCCTGCGCGCCCGGGCGCCAGTCCTGGCGCTCGCGCAGCAGCGCCGTCAGCTGCGCCGCCGCCATCGGCCGCGCGTAATGGTAGCCCTGCACGATGTCGCAGCCGGCGCGGCGCAAAAAGTCCGCCTGTTGCGCCGTTTCGACGCCCTCGGCGACGACCCGCAGGTTCAGGCTGTGCGCCATCGCGATGATGGCGGTGGCGATCGGCTCGCCGTCGCCGGGCAGGTCGTGCACGAAGCTGCGGTCGATCTTCAATTGGTCGATCGGGAAGCGCTTCAGGTAGGACATCGACGAGTAGCCGGTGCCGAAGTCGTCGATCGACAGGTGGATGCCGGCGTCCTGGAGGCGCTGCATCAGTTCGACGTTGGCGTGCACGTTCTCCATCAGGACGCCCTCGGTGATCTCCAGTTCCAGCAGGCCGACCGGCAGCGCCGTTTCGTCCAGGACGGCGCGGATGTCGGCCATCAGGCCGCTGTCGCGGGTCTGGCAGGCCGACAGGTTGACGGCCACGTGCTCGACCGAGTCGAGCAGGCCGTCGCGGCGCCACGCGGCCGCCTGGCGGCAGGCCGTCTGCAGCACCCAGCGTCCGAGCGGCACGATGATGCCGCTTTCCTCGGCGACGGGAATGAATTCGGCCGGGCTGAGCGGCCCCAGTTCCGGGCAGGTCCAGCGCGTCAGCGCCTCGATGCCGACGATGCGCCCGCTGCGCAGGTCGATCTGCGGCTGGTAGTGCAGGTACAGCTCGTCGTTGCTGAGCGCCTTGCGCAGGTTGCTCTCCATCGCCAGGCGTTTTTGCGCGCGCAGCTCCATCTCCGGGACGAAGGCGGAGTAGCAGTTCTTGCCCTTGTTCTTGGCGTGGTACATGGCCGTGTCGGCGCTGCGCGTGAGCGTTTGCGCGTCGCGCGCGTCGACCGGGTAGAGGCTCACGCCGATGCTGGCGCTGACGTACAGCTGGTGGCTGTCGAGCGTGAACGGGGCCGCCAGCGCGGCCAGGATCTTGCGCGCCACGCAGGCAACCTCGGAGGCGTCGTCGGCCGGTTCGACCAGCACGACGAATTCGTCGCCGCCGATGCGGCAGATGATGTCGCTGGCGCGCAGTATCGCCACCAGCCGCTGCGCCACCAGTTTCAGCAGGACGTCGCCGCAGTTGTGGCCCAGCGTGTCGTTGACGACCTTGAAGTTGTCCAGGTCCAGCAGCAGCAGGCCGACGCTGCTTTCCTGGCGGTCGGCGCGGGCCAGCGCGAACGCCAGGCGCTCGTTGAACTCGTGCCGGTTCGGCAGTTCCGTGACGGGGTCGACGTGGGCCAGGTAGTGCAGATGGGCTTCGGCGTGGCGCACCGTCTGGCGGGTGCGCGTGACCATCAGGTAGGCCAGCAGGAAGGAGCACAGCGCGACGGCCAGCGTGAAGCCGGCGTAGGTGCTCAGGCGCTGGTACAACTGGGCCATGCCGGCCCGTATCATGACCGAACCGATCGGCCCGCCGTTGGCCTCGATCGGTTCCAGCACTTCGACGAAGTTGGCGCGGTAGCGGAATTTTTCGCTCAGCAGCTGGGTCGACGGCATGCCCAGGATGGGCGCGTCGGCGCGCCGGTAGTGGGCGAACAGGGCGCCGCCGGCGCCGAAGATGCCGGCGTTGTGCACGCTCGGCGAGGCCGCCAGGCCGGCCAGGATTTCCTCGCCGGCGCGCTGGTCGGCGAACAGCAGGGCGGCGCCGCTGTTGTTGCCGACCATGCGCGCCTGGATGCGCAAGTCTTCCACCAGCGCGCTGCGCAGCGCGATGAACTGGAACAGGATCAGCATGATGCTGGCCACCGCCATCATCACGCCCGAGGTGATCAGGTTCAGGCGCGCCATTTTGCTGCCGATCAGGCGCGCCGGGCCGTTCAGCTTCAGGGCCTCGATCATTGCACGCTCCTGGCCAGGCGCAGCAGCTTCGAGCTCAAGGTCAGGCGCGCCTGGCGCAGCACGGCCAGGTCGACGTCGAAGCCGATGCGCTTGTTTTCGACGCTGAGCGCGATCGCCATGCCGTCGGCGCGGTCGTCGGAGACGGTCAGCACGCTGGCGCCGGCCAGCTCGCGGCGCACCTGGCTCCAGCGCTCGCGGTCCTGGCTGTCGAGCACGAGGATCTGGCAGCCGCGCAGGCTGGCCGCGCCGCCCAGCGCGCGCACGCCGACCTTGTGGCCGTTGACCAGCTTGTCGCTCAGCGCCGTCAGCGCCGGCTGCAGGGTGTTGCCCTGGTAGACGCAGATGGTCATCGCGGCGCCGCTGGGCAGCGCGTCCGGCGGCCAGTCGGTGAACACGGCGAAGTTGAAGACGAAGGCGGCCTTCAAATCGTATTCCGGCACGGCCTGGGCCAGCGCCGGCGCCGGCCATTGCAGGCATAGCAGCGCCAGCAGCGCGCCGGCGCAGTTGCCGGGGGTGCGCTTAAAACGCATGGTTGACCGTCACGCGCGCGCAGCGGCCGTCCTGTTCGAGCTTGTCCTGGCGCTGCGAGCGGGGGGCGGGGTCGACGTAGCGGCGGTCGAAGACGTTGTAGAGTCCGAAGGCGACGTCGACATGGCGCGTCAGCGCGGCCGAGAAGATGTTCAGGTTGGCCAGCCAGTAGCCGCCGGTGCGCGCGCGCAGCGTGTCGCGCGGGCCGACATACTGGAGCTCGGCGCCGGCGCGCCAGGGCGAGTTCCACAGCGGCGTCGCCAGATTGATCTTGGCCAGCTGGCCGGGCGAATTGACGGCGCTGGCGCCGGCGTCGTCCTGGCGCAGCTGCTGCCAACTGTAGCTGGCGCGCAGCGTGGCCGCCCGCCAGCGCCGCTCGTATTCGATTTCGACGCCGCGCGCCCGGTTGCCGGAGGCGTTGCTGAAGTAGGGCAGGCCGGTGCCGGCGTCGAGCGCCTGCGAGATCAGGCCGCTGACCTGGTTCTGGAAGACGCTGACGGTGACGCGCTCGTTGCGGCGCAACTGCTGGATCAGCGCCAGTTCGCTGCTGCGGATGCGCTCGCGCCGCAGCTCCGGATTGGCGCTTTGCCCGCCGCGGCCGGGCAGGGCGTAGTACAGCTCGTAGTTGTTCGGCTCGCGGTAGGCGGTGCCGTGCATGGCCTTCAGCGTGGTGCCGGGGCCGGCCTGCCAGATCAGCGCCAGGCGCGGGCTGTAGGCGGCGCCGCTGCGCGCGTGGTGGTCGTAGCGCAGGCCGGCGTTCAGCAGCAGGTCGGCGCGCAGGCTCACCTCGTCCTGCAGGTACAGGCCGAAGCGCTTGCTGTGGCGCTCGTCGCGCAGGTAGTCGACGTGGGGCGCGACGTCGAAGCTGAACTGTCCCAGGCGGTAGTCGCGGCGGTACTCGGCGCCGGCCACCAGCTTGTGGCCGGGGAGCGGCGCGGCGACGACGCTCAGGTCGAAGCCCCACCAGCGGCTGGAGCTGCCGTCGTGGTTCACGCGCTCCCTGGGGACGTCGTAGATATAGTCGCCGACCGAGTCGAAGCGGCCCCAGTACAGGCGGGCGGCCAGCGCGGCGCCGGACGGCAGGACGCTGCGGTAGCCCAGGTCCAGATAGGTCTGCGTGTCGATGGTGCGCGAGCGCTCGTCGCCGAAGCTTTGCTCGAACGAGGCGGTGGGGATGCCCTTGCTGCGCTCGGCGTGCTGCAGCGACAGCTCGAACGGGCCGCCGCCGCCCTTGGCGAAGAAGCGCTGGCCGCTTTCGTAGTCGAGCCGGCGCGCCACGCCGTTGCCGTTTTCCGGCTGGTCGAATTCGGCGAAGTACAGGTCCCGGCCGTCGCTCTTGTAGCGGCTGGCCGAGAGCAGCACGGCGCGGCCCTGCTGGTCGCTCCAGCCGTAGCTGGCGCTGCCCTTGCGGGCGCCGGACTGGCCGGCCGCGACGCCGAGGCGGGCGCCGGCCAGGTCCTGCGGCCGCTTGGTGATGACGTTGATGACGCCGAAAAAGGCGTTCGCGCCGTAGATCGACGAGCCGGGGCCGGGCACGTACTCGATGCGCTCGATCAGCTCCAGGTCGAGCGGGAACTCGCCGCCCATCGGGGCCTGGTCGTAGACGGCGTCGTTGATGCGCTTGCCGTCGATTTGCAGCAGGAAGCGGGTGTTGTAGTCGCCCGGGCGCAGGAAGCTGCGGGCGCCCAGATAGCTGTAGTTGCGGTCATAGCTGATGTACAGGCCGCGCACGCTGCGCAGCACGTCGGCCAGCGTGCGCCAGCCGAAGTCGCGGATGTCGGCGGCGCTGATGACGGACACGGTGGACGGCGCCTGGCTGGCCGGCTGGAGGAATTTCGAGGCGCTGTACACTTCCATCGACAGCAGTTGTTCGATCGGCAGCGTGGTCAGGTCGCGGGCGCCGTCCTGCGCCTGCGCCGGCGCATCGGCCAGCGCCGCGCGCGGCACCTGCAGCAGTAGCAGCGCGGCGGCGCCGCGCCAATGCGGCGCGGCCCAGCGCGGCCCCGCGCGCCGCAGCGCGGCGCCATCCTTTGAAACACCGTCCGCAGCCATGCTTTTCACGTTCCAGTCTGGTGAAATACGATGTGAGCCGGAACTCCCAACGTCATCTGTTAGTCACGGCGACATCTTGTCATTTCACAGCGGGAAAGTACAGGGCTTGTGGTTTTTTTCGCCCTCCGCCTTACTCGGCCGGGCTGCCCAGCGGCTTGCCCTTTTCGACGACATACACGCCGACCACGCGCAGCGTCGCCGCGCCGGTGTTTTTGGCGTCGTGGACGGTGCCGGCGGGGACCACAAACGCGTCGCCGGCTTTCAGCGGGCGCGGCGCGGCGCCGTCGATCAGCAGTTCGCCTTCGCCTTCGAGCACATAGCTGATCTCGTCGCCCGGATGCGTGTGGCGCCCGGCCACGCCGCCGGGCGCCAGCTCGACCCGCGCCACGACGGCTTCGCGGTGCGGCACGGAGACGTCGGCCCGTTCGATGACAGTGCGTTTGATGGCGCCGCTTTGCGCGGTGGCGACGGCGCCGGCGGCGCACAGCAGCAGCGCCAGCGCGGCGCGGGGCAGGGAAGTCAGTCTCATGTCGGTGTCAGCGGCGCCGACGGCCGGGGAGCCGGCGCCAGGCGGCCGCAGCCTTTCTGGAAGAAGGTGGGGGTGTGTGAATTCTGGCACAAAACCCGGCCGGGAAATCACGCTCTTACGGTTTGTCCTATAATCCATTTGCCAATGTTGCAGTTTTTGATTTCGCATGCGAAGGGACGGACCGTTGGAACTGAATAGCAGGGAAGTGATTGAAGCGTATTGGTTGCACGCAAACGCGCGCAACTGGCCGGCCTTTGCCACCCTGCTGGCCGCCGATATCGTCTATGAGCTGCCGCAGACGCGCCAGCGCATCCGCGGCCGGGACGCTTGCGCGGCATTTAATGCCAGCCACCTGGACCAGTGGCAGATTGAACTGCTGCGCCTGCTTGTCGACGGCGCCCGCGCCGTGTCGGAGGTGGCCTTGACGCGCGACGGCGAGACGGCCACCGGCATTGCCTTCTTCGACATTGCAGGCGGCCAGATCAGCCGCGTCGTCGAGCACTGGCCGCTGCCCCGCGCGGCGCCGGCGCGGCCGGCGGCCGGCGTCGAACATGACTAGCCGCGGGCGAGGCGGCGGGTATTTCCGTATTTGCGACGCGCTTTGTCCAAATCCGGCGCGCGCCGGCGCGCGCCCTGGCCTTCGTCCGGCGCTTCGTCCATAATCCGCTGACGACGGGCGAACGGCTCGGCCGTCTTGCCGCCGGCGCGCCGCGCGCCCGGCCCATGCAGAGCATCTGCACCACCTAATTATCGATATGAGCGAGGAACCCTTGGATAAGAGCCCAAAAATCATTTTGTCATCGCAGGATCTGGACCGGCTGGAAACGCTGCTTTACTCCTTCGGCAACAAGCTGTCGCCCGACAAGGCGGCGCTGCTGGAAGAGCTGGGCCGCGCCGAAGTGCTGGAGCCGCAGGAGATCCCGCCGACGGTGGTGACGATGAATTCGACGGTGCGCTTCACGATGGAGGACTCGCAGGAAGCGTTTTGCATGACGCTGGTCTACCCGAAAGACCTGGAGGGCGGCGCCGACCGCATCTCGGTGCTGGCGCCGGTGGGCAGCGCGCTGCTCGGCCTGTCGGTCGGCGACAGCATCGCCTGGCCGCGCCCGGGCGGGGGCGCGATCAAGGTCCAGATCGTCGAGATCGTCTACCAGCCGGAGCGGGCCGGCGAGTTCCACCGCTAACCCGGCGCGCTTACTGCCAGCCGAATTTGCGCAGGTAGAAGCGCTTCATCAGCGTCGTCAGCGCGACGTAGCCGGCCAGGATGGCCAGCAGCCACGCGAAGTAGGCCGGCGGCAGCGCCTGCAGCTTGAAGTAGCCGGCCAGCGCCCCCATCGGCAGGTAGAGGCCGATGGCCATGATCAGCGCCGTCGCGGCCAGCAGCGGCAGCGCGGCGATGCTGGCGATGAAGGGCAGCTTCGGCGTGCGGATCAGGTGCACGATCAGCGTTTGCGTCAGCAGGCCGACGACGAACCAGCCGGACTGGAACAGCGTCTGCTGCGCCGCCGTGTCGGCGCCGAACACATGCCACATCAGCGCGTAGGTGGCGATGTCGAACACCGAGCTGATCGGCCCGAAATACACCATGAAGCGGCCGATGTCGCGCGGATTCCAGCTGAGCGGCTGCTGCACCAGCTCGGCGTCGACGTTGTCGAAGGGGATGGCGATCTGCGACACGTCGTACAGCAGGTTTTGCACCAGCAGGTGCAGCGGCAGCATCGGCAGGAAGGGCAGGAAGGCGCTCGCCACCAGCACGGAAAAGACGTTGCCGAAGTTCGAGCTGGCCGTCATGCGGATGTACTTGAGCATATTGCTGAAGGTGCGGCGGCCCTCGATGACGCCTTCCTCCAGCACCATCAGGCTCTTTTCCAGCAGGATGATGTCGGCCGCCTCCTTGGCGATGTCGACGGCCGAGTCGACCGAAATGCCGATGTCGGCCGCGCGCAGGGCCGGCGCGTCGTTGATGCCGTCGCCCATGAAACCGACGATGTGGCCGCGGCTGCGCAGCGCCAGCACCAGGCGCTCCTTGTGCAGCGGGCTGAGCTTGGCAAACACGCTGTTGCGCTCGGCCGCGTCGGCCAGCGCGGCGTCGTCGAGCGCGTCGAGCGCGCCGCCCAGCAGCACGCCGTCGACGGCCAGTCCCACGTCGCGGCAAATCTTCGCCGTCACCAGCTCGTTGTCGCCGGTCAGCACCTTGACGGCGACGCCATGCGCGGCCAGCGCGCGCAGCGCCGGCGCCGTCGACTCCTTCGGCGGGTCGAGGAAGGCGACATAGCCGATCAGCGTCAGCTCCACCTCGTCGGCGACGCCGTATTCGCTCTTGTGCGGCGGCGCTTCCTTGACGGCCACGGCGACGACGCGCAAGCCCTCCGCGTTCAGCGCGTGGGTCAGGCCCAGCACGCGCGCCAGCATCGGCGCGTCGAGCGGCAGGTCGCGGCCGTCGTGGCGCACGTGGCTGCAGGCGGCGAGGATTTCCTCGACGGCGCCCTTGCAGATCAGCTCGTGGTGGTCGTCGCGCTCGGAGACGACCACCGACATGCGCCGGCGCACGAAGTCGAAGGGGATCTCGTCGACCTTGCGGTAGTCCCGCGCCAGGTTCAGTTCCGTTTGCAGCTCGACGTGGTCGAGCACGGCGCGGTCGAGCAGGTTTTTCAGGCCGGTCTGGTAATGGCTGTTGAGGAAGGCGAAGCGCAGCACCTCGTCCGACTCGGCGCCGAATGCGTCGGTGTGGCGCTCCAGCAGGATTTTATCCTGGGTCAGCGTGCCGGTCTTGTCGGTGCACAGCACGTTCATCGCGCCGAAGTTCTGGATCGCGTCGAGGCGCTTGACGACCACCTTTTTCTTCGCCAGCAGCACGGCGCCCTTGGCCAGCGTGCTGGTGACGATCATCGGCAGCATCTCCGGCGTCAGGCCGACGGCGACCGACAGCGCGAACAGGAAGGCGTCGCTCCAGTCGCCCTTGGTGAAGCCGTTGACGAGGAAAACCAGCGGCGCCATCACCATGGCGAAGCGGATCAGCAGCCAGCTGACGCTGTTCACGCCCGCCTCGAAAGCCGTCGGCGCGCGTTCCGTGGCGCCGACGCGGCTGGCGATGACGCCGAAATAGGTGCGCTTGCCGGTGCTCAGCACCAGCGCCGTGGCCGCGCCCGAGATCACGTTCGTCCCCATGAACAGCAGATTGGCCAGCTCCAGCGGATTGTTGTCGGCCGGGCCGGGCAGCTCGGCGCTTTTCTCCACCGGCAGCGATTCGCCCGTCATCGCCGCCTGGCTGACGAACAAATCCTTGGCCGCGAGCAGGCGGCAGTCGGCCGGGATCATGTCGCCGGCCGACAGCACGATGACGTCGCCGGGCACCAGCAGCTTGATCGGCAGCTCGCGCTGCACGCCGCCGCGCAACACCGTGGCCGTGTTGCTGACCATCGCCTTCAGGCGTTCGGCGGCGCGGTTCGAGCGGCCCTCCTGGACGAAGCGCAGCAAGGTCGACAGCAGCACCATCGTGCCGATCACGACCGTCGCCTTGGGATCTTCGGTCAGCCAGGAGACGACGGCGAGCACCGTCAGCAGCAGGTTGAAGGGATTCTTGTAGCACAGCCACAAGTGCTGCTGCCAGGCCAGCGGCTTCTCGTGCTCGACCTCGTTCGGGCCGCTGAGCGCGGCGGCGCCGCGCGCCTCGGCGTCGCTCAGGCCCGCCTCGCGCGAAGCCAGGCGCAGCAGCGCGGCGGCGGCGGTTTCGTGGGCGGCCAGCGCCAGTTCGTGCGCCAGTTGATCGGGCACGGCGCGCGGCGCGGCGGGCGCCAGCGGCATCGCGCGGCGGCGGAACTGGCTGACCGTGTGGCGCTTGCGCAGGAAGGATGCGAACAGCTGCTTGAAGAGATTCATGGCTCTTCCTTTCAAAAAAATGTGACTGGTGCGGCGTGGCCGCGCTTAGTGCAGGAAGGTGTCGCTGCTCAGCACGAGGCCGATGGAAAACACGGTTTCCTTGTTGTGGCGGCCGAAGCGCTCGCCGAAGGCGGCGTCGATTTGCAGCCGCTCCGGAACCAGGTAATGGCGCAGGCCCAGTTGAATATGCGGGCGGCCGCGGTGCTGGCCGAACAGTTCGGCGCTCAGCGTCGAGCGCGCGCCCAGTGCGGTTTCCGCGGCCAGGCCCCAGCTGACGGCGTGGCGCCGGCCGTCGTACTCGCGCAGCCAGCCGAGGTTGGCGTGCAGGAGCAGGGCGTCGCCGCGCAGCGACACGCTGAGCGGCACGTTTGCCGACAGATCGCCGGCCGGGCCGGCGCCGCGGCGGAACTGGTTCGCCAGCACCAGGCCGACGCCCCAATCGTCGCGGGCGAGGGCGCGAAACACGGTTTTCGCCTGCATCTGCACGGCGCCGGGCGCCGCGGCGCCGGCGGCGCGGGAGGCGCCCAGTGCCAGTTCCCAGTCGCCGCCGAAGTTGCAGGCCGGCACGGCCCAGAGCTCGGCGCGGCCGTCCGTGCGCTGGGCCCAGGTTTCCAGTTGGCAGCCGCCAGCGGGCAATATGCTGGCATCGTCCACCGTCATCGGGCGGGCCGCCCGGACGTCGGGCGCAGCCAGCGCCAGTGTCAGCGCCAGGGCGCCGACGGTTTGCATGGGCGCAGCCATGCGATGCAAGGGCTTGCGCCTTGCGAAGTCATACCAGATCATCACCGTCTCCTGAATGAACAGGGAGTACAGGCGAGACTTGAACCTAAATGGTTAGCGCGATGCCATTGCCATTCAATCCGGTCAGTAGCCGAAAAAACAATACGAAATAGGGAGGATGCATGCGACGTGGCCTGCTGGCCGCGCGAGACACCGAACCTTGCTCAGCAAGGAACGGAGAAGAGGAAGTCCGTGTTCTTGCTGAGATTAATCGCCGATTGAAGATCGACTACTGTCACTAGAACAAGTACCCACGTGGGACTCCGAAAATTAATAATGCCCGCATAGTAGATTCGATGCGGCACCGTTGTCAAGCGAAAAAGCCGGGGCAGGCCCCGCTCCCCAGGCAATGCGTGCCTGGAAATTGCGGCCTGTCCCCGGCTGTCGGGGGCTTACTCGTAGTCGCTCATCGGCGCGCAGCCGCAGAACAGGTTGCGGTCGCCGTAGACGTTGTCGGCGCGGCCCACCGGCGGCCAGTACTTTTGCTTGCGCAGCGAGGGCACGGGGAAGGCCGCCACTTCGCGGCTGTACTTGTGCGCCCAGACGTCGGCCGTCAGCACTTCCGCCGTGTGCGGCGCGCCTTTCAGCGGGTTGTCTTCGCGGTCGAATTCGCCGTTCTGCACTTGCGCGATTTCCGAGCGGATGACGATCATCGCATCGATGAAGCGGTCGATTTCCACTTTCGATTCGCTTTCGGTCGGCTCGATCATCAGCGTGCCCGGAACCGGGAAGCTCATCGTCGGCGCGTGGAAGCCGAAGTCCATCAGGCGCTTGGCGACGTCTTCGTTGCTGATGCCGGTGGCGTCGGTCAGCGGACGCAGGTCGATGATGCATTCGTGCGCGACCAGGCCGTCGTGGCCCGAGTACAGCACCGGGTAGTGCGGCGACAGGCGGCGGGCGATGTAGTTCGCCGCCAGGATCGCCGTTTCGGTGGCGGCGGTCAGGCCCTCGGCGCCCATCATCGCGATGTACATCCACGAGATCGGCAGGATGCTGGCCGAGCCGAACGGCGCCGCGCTGACCGCGCCGATGCCGGAGGCGTCGCGCTGGTAGCCGCTGGAGCGCTGGTTCGGCAGGAACTTGGCCAGGTGGGCGCCAACGCCGATCGGGCCGACGCCCGGGCCGCCGCCGCCGTGCGGGATGCAGAAGGTCTTGTGCAGGTTGAGGTGGCTGACGTCGCCGCCGAAGCTGCCCGGCGCGGCCACGCCGACCAGCGCGTTCATGTTGGCGCCGTCGATGTAGACCTGGCCGCCGTGCGCGTGGATGATCTCGCATAGTTGCTGGATACCTTCCTCGAACACGCCGTGGGTGGACGGGTAGGTGACCATCACGCAGGCCAGGTTGGCGCTGTGCTGTTCGGCTTTCGCCTGCAAGTCGGCCAGGTCGACGTTGCCGCTGGCGTCGCAGGCGGTGACGACGACCTGCATGCCGACCATGTTGGCCGAGGCCGGGTTGGTGCCGTGCGCCGACGAGGGGATCAGGCAGATGTTGCGGTGGCCTTCGCCGCGCGATTCATGGTAGGCCTTGATGACCAGCAGGCCGGCGTACTCGCCCTGCGAACCGGCGTTGGGCTGCAGCGAGACGGCGGCGTAGCCGGTCAGCGCGCACAGCATCTCTTCCAGCTGGGCGATCATTTCGCGGTAGCCCACGGTCTGCGCGTCCGGCGCGAACGGGTGGATGCTGGAGAACTCCGGCCAGGTGACGGGGATCATTTCGCTGGTGGCGTTCAGCTTCATCGTGCACGAGCCGAGCGGGATCATGGTGCGGTCCAGCGCCAGATCCTTGTCGGCCAGGCTGCGCAGGTAGCGCAGCATTTCGTGTTCCGAGTGGTGGGTGTTGAACACCGGGTGGTCCAGGTAGCTGCTGGTGCGGGCCAGCGCGGCGGGGAAGGCGTTTTGCACGCCCGCTTCGACGGCGTCGAAGTCCGGCGCCGGCACGCTGCCGTTGGCGAAGATGTTCCACAGCACGGCCAGGTCGTCGCGGGTGATGGTTTCGTCGAGCGAGACGCCGACGTGCTTGGCGTCGACCTTGCGCAGATTGACGCCGGCCGCCACGGCCGCCGCGTGCAGTTGCTCGGCGCGGTCGGTTTCGATGGTCAGCGTGTCGAAGAAGCTGGCGTTGGCGATGCCGTAGCCGAGCGTGCGCAGGTTGGCGGCCAGGATGCCGGTGTAGCGGTGCACGCGCCGGGCGATCTGCAGCAGGCCGGCGGGGCCGTGGTAGACGGCGTACATCGAGGCCATGACGGCCAGCAGCACTTGCGCGGTGCAGATGTTCGAGGTGGCTTTTTCGCGGCGGATGTGCTGCTCGCGCGTTTGCAGGGCCAGGCGGTAGGCCTTGTTGCCTTGTGCGTCGATGGTGACGCCGACCAGGCGGCCGGACATGCTGCGCTTGAATTCGTCGCGGGTCGACAGGTAGCCGGCGTGCGGGCCGCCGAAGCCGAGCGGCACGCCGAAGCGCTGGCTGTTGCCGACGACCACGTCGGCGCCCCATTCGCCCGGCGGCGCCAGCATGGTCAGCGCCAGCAGGTCGGCGGCGACGATGACCATCGCGCCGTTGGCGTGCAGGTGCTCAACGCCGGCGCGGTAGTCGCGCACGACGCCGTTCACGCCAGGGTATTGCAGCAGGGCGCCGAAGCAGCTGTCGAGCCTTTCCAGTTCGCTCGGGGCGAAGGTGCGCACTTCGATGTTCAGCGGCTTGGCGCGGGTCTGCACCACTTCCAGCGTTTGCGGCAGCACGTCGTCGGCGACGTACAGCACGTTCGACTTGGACTTGCCGACGCGCTGGATCAGCGTCATCGCCTCGGCCGCGGCGGTGCCTTCGTCGAGCATCGAGGCGTTCGAGATGCCCATGCCGGTCAGGTCGGTGATCACTTGCTGGAAGTTCAGGATGGCTTCCAGGCGGCCCTGGGAAATCTCCGGCTGGTAAGGCGTGTAGGCGGTGTACCAGGCCGGGTTTTCGAAGATATTGCGCAGGATGACGGCCGGCGTGTGGCTGTTGTAGTAGCCCTGGCCGATCAGCGACTTCAGCACGCGGTTTTTCGAGGCCAGCGATTTGAGCTGCGCCAGCGCGGCCGTTTCCGGCATCGGCGCGGAGTACTGGCCGAGCGGCAGCGCGCCCTTGTTGCGGATGTTGGCCGGCACCAGCGCGTCGATCAGCGCGGCGCGCGAGGCGTAGCCGAGGGTCGAGAGCATGGCTTCCTGCTCGGAGGCGGAAGGGCCGATGTGGCGGGCGATGAAGGCATCGCGGGCTTCAAGTTGGGTCAGGCTGGTGCGGGTCATTTTGTAGGGGCCAATAAGAGACTGAGTCGCCGGCGGCAAGGGGCTGGCGGCAGGTGTAGGGAAGGGCGGCGCGGGAAAACAGGCGGGCCGCAAAAGCGGCCCGCATTACAGCTCTGCTTACTCGGCGGTGTTCTTGCCGTAGGCGGCGGCGTCGAGCAGGCCGTCGAGCGCCGACACGTCGCTCGGCTTGATCTTGAACAGCCAGGCGGCGAAGGCGTCGGCGTTGATCGATTCCGGCGCGTCGGCGACGGCGTCGTTGACGGCCACGACTTCGCCGGCGATTGGCGCGTAGATGTCGCTGGCGGCCTTGACCGACTCAACGACGGCGGCGTCGTCGCCGGCGCCGTAGGTTTTGCCGACGCTTGGCAGTTCGACGAAGACGATGTCGCCCAGCGCGTCCTGCGCGTATTCGGTGATGCCGATGGTGACGGTGCCGTCAGCTTCCAGGCGCGCCCATTCGTGGGACTCGGTGTACTTCAGGTCTGCGGGGATGTTCATGTGTCGCTCCAGTCAAAAATGTCGGGGGTATTGTTATTTTTTAAAAATCAGGCAAGCAGGATTTTGCCGTTGCGCACGAACGGCAGTTTGACCACGGTGGCGGCCAGTTTCTTGTTGCGGATTTCGACGTGCACGGTGTCGCCCAGGGCCACGCCGTTCGGCACGCGCGCCAGAGCGATGGCCTGCTGCATGGTCGGGCTGAAGGTGCCGCTGGTGATTTCGCCGACGCTGTCGCTGCCGGCGACGACGACTTTCTGGTGGGCGCGCAGCACGCCGCCCTTTTCGCGCAGGATCAGGCCGACGAACTGGGCGTTCTGGCCCATCGCCCGCAGGGCCGCCTTGCCGATGAAGTCGCGCTCGCTGACCAGGTCGATGGTCCACGCCAGGCCGGCGTCGAGCGGATTGACCGTCTCGTCCATGTCCTGGCCGTACAGATTCATGCCCGCCTCCAGGCGCAGCGTGTCGCGCGCGCCCAGGCCGGCCGGCTTGACGCCGGCCGCCAGCAGCGCGTTCCACAGCGCCTCGACCTGGCTGGCCGGCACGCCCAGCTCGAAGCCGTCTTCGCCGGTGTAGCCGGTGCGCGCCACCATCACCTCGCCGAAGGCGGTGTCCTTGACGATGACGGCGTTAAATGGCTTCAAGCCCTCCGATGGCGCCTGGGTGTCCGGCAGCACCTGCCAGACCTTGGCGCGGGCGTTCGGGCCTTGCACGGCCAGCAGCGCCATCGGATCGGCGCCGTCGCGGCGCTCGGTGATCGTGACGCCGCTGTTGCTGGCCTCGTTCTGCGCCTTGATCCAGGCGATGTCCTTGGTGGCGGTGCCGGCGTTGACGACCAGGCGGAACCAGCTTTCGTTCATGAAGTAGACGATCAGGTCGTCGATGACGAAGCCTTGCGGGTTCAGCATGCAGGAGTACAGCGCCTTGCCGCTCACTTGCAGCTTGTCGACGTTATTCGCCAGCAGGCCGCGCAGGAAAGGGCGGACCTGGTCGCCTTCCAGGTCGACGACGCACATGTGCGAGACGTCGAACATGCCGACGTCGCTGCGCACCGCGTGGTGTTCCTCGATTTGCGAGCCGTAGTTGACGGGCATGTCCCAGCCGCCGAAATCAACCATGCGGGCGCCGGCGGCACGGTGGGCCTTGTTAAGTGGGGTCGCTTGAAGCGTCATGAAATCCTCGGGGCCAGTGGTAAAGGGGTTAACGGAGCAAACAAGGAATGGCGTTGCAGCCAATTCCGCATGTGATCGCTGACCCCTCTGTCCTTGGTACCTGAGAGATTGCGGGAAAGGGTCTTCCCGTCGCACCTTCGGTGGATCGCCGGCGTTGTGCCGCGACCGCTCTCCAGAGTTGAGCCGGTGCGCTCCAGTGAGCGCCGCCGGTCCCTTGATCGGTCCTTTTGCCTGAGAGTTTTTGGGTGGTGCCCCTTCGGCGGCAGCGCAAGGCTGCCCTCTCCCGATCAAGAGTGCAGAATATATGCCAGCGGCCCCTTCCTGTCAATCTGTTCGGCTGCGCGGCAGTGGCGGAAAAGCAGCGCTCGCGGTTGCTTGACGGCGTTGTTGCGGCGCGTAAAATCGGTTCCTGTGCCGCGCGCGCCTGCTGCGCTTGTGTCAAACTTGGCGCTTGCCTATTTGCTAAAATCAATCATTCCCACTTTTTTAAAGTGACTGCCATGAGCGATGATCAAGAAAAGATGGAGGGACATGCCTACTTTACGCTGTCTGGCGACGTCAACAGCGATATGGTCAGGCGGGTGTTCGATGCGGTGGCGGACATGAGCGAGGACAAGGTTACCACGGCCCATGTCCTGATCCAGTCGAACGGCGGCTATGTCAGCGACGGCATCTGTCTGTACAATTTCCTGAGCCAGTTGCCGATCACTTTCGTCACCTACAACGCCGGCGCCGTGGCGTCGATCGCCGTCACGCTGTTCCTGGCCGGGAAGCGGCGCTACGCCAGCGACACGGCGCGTTTCATGGTGCATAAATCGCATGCCACGGCCTCGCCCGGCGCCCGTCCCGACGCGCTGAAAATCATCGTCGACGGCTTGCGCGCGGACGACCTGCGCACCGAGCAAATCCTGAAAAAACACGTCGAACTGACGCAGGAGCACTGGCTGGTGCACGCCTATTCGGATCTGCACCTGACGTCGCAGGAAGCCTTGGGCGTCGGCTTGATCAACGGCGTGGCCAATTTCGCGCCGCCCAAGGGGCAGCGCCTGAGCAATATCTGAGGGTGGAGCGGCTTGCCGTGGCGGCGAGCCCGCGGCGGCGGGCTCGACCAAGTTTTCGGTATAGGGTCACATCCGGCACGCCTGTAGGGGAAATGTTGACGCCTGTTGCCAGGAAAAACACATCCGGGTTCGGGCTGGGGTGCCCGAACCGCTTTCCTGCCGGCGCCGGACTGGCGCGCCTCAACGCTCGGTTTTATTGCCTGGGCGGTGAAGCAGATGGTCCAGCTGCTCGGAGGCGTTGCCGCCGGACTGTTTGCTGTTGCCCGCGTTGCCGCCCGATTGCTTGTTGGCGTCGTTCTTGTGGCTTTGGCGGCCGGCCTCGACGTGCTGCTCGTGGGTGCCGCCGCGCGTGCGCGTGCCTGCGCCGTCCTTGCGGTTCTCTTGTGCATCGGACTGCTTGTTGCCCTGGCTGCCTTTCTGGTTCGCGTTCATATTGTTTCCTTTCGTGTGGGTGGGGAATGCACTGTCCGGAGCTCAGTGCTGGCCGGGAGCACGGCGCCCCCGTGGCAAATGCGTTTCCGGTGACGCAATGGTGCGATCCTGGGTCAGGAGCGCAAGATCCGGGTGTGCGGCGGCCGGGACCGGCCCCGCTTGCTGGGTGTGGCGCGCCGCCGCGCGGCGCGCCTGGGGGCTGTCGGCCGGCGTCACCGTGAAGGTGTCGACGACCTCGCCGAGCAGGCCGGTTTGTGCGCGCATCGCGGCCGCGGCCGTGGCGGCCTGTTCCACCAGCGCCGCGTTTTGCCGCGTCGTCTCGTTCAGCGCCGCGACGGCCGCGCCGACCTGGCGCAGCGCGACCGTCTGGGCGCCGCTGGCGTCGGCGATGGCGCCGATGAGGGCGTTGACACCGTGCACGCTGCCGACCACCTGCTGCATCGTGCGGCCGGCCTGCTCGGCCATGTCCGCGCCGCGCGCGACCTGGTCGACGGAGGCGCTGATGAGCACCTTGATTTCGCGCGCCGCCGCCGCGCTGCGCTGGGCCAGGTTGCGCACCTCGGCGGCGACGACGGCGAAGCCGCGGCCCTGCTCGCCGGCCCTGGCCGCCTCGACGGCCGCGTTCAGGGCCAGGATATTGGTCTGGAAGGCGATGCCGTCGATCACGCCGATGATGTCGGCGATCTTGCTCGACGCCTCGTGCAGCGCGGACATCGTGTGCACGACGCTGGCGACGTCGGCGCCGCCTTTGGCCGCCACCTCCGAGGCCGACAGCGCCAACTCCCGGGCGCGCACGGCGTCGGCGGCGTTGTGCTCGACGGTGGCGCCCAGTTGCTCCATGGCCGCCGCCGTTTGCGCCAGCGCCGCCGCCTGCCCCTCGGTGCGCCGCGCCAGGTCGCGGTTGCCGGCGGCGATGTCGGCGGCGGCGCCGGCCAGCGCCGCCGTGCCCGCGCGCACCTTGCCGATGGCCGCGCGCAGGCTGGCGTTCATGTCCTGCATGGCTTGCAGCAACTGGCCCGTTTCGTCGCGCCAGCGGGCGCCGATGTGCTCCGTCAGGTCGCCGCCGGCGATGCGCCGCGCCGCCTGCACGGCCTGGTGCAGCGGCGTGGCGATGGCCCGCGCCAGCCACAGCGCCAGCAGCGCGCCGATCGCCGTGGCGGCCGCCAGCAGCGCGGCCACCCACAGGCGCGCGCCCGCATAGGCGGCGTCGGCGCCGGCGCCGGCGCGCACGCCGCCGTCGACGTTGATCGCCACCAATTCGTCGATCTGCGCGTTCATCGCCTCGAACAGCCGTTGCGACGGCCCCAGCAAGGCGGCCTGGGCCTCGTCCTTGCGGCCGGCCTTCGACAGCGCCAGCAGCGCCGCGTGCTCGACGCCATAGCCTTGCCAGTGCCGGTCCAACTGGGCGAACACGGCGCGCTGGCGCACTTCGCCCAGGCGCCTGGCGAAACGCTGGCGGTTGTGCTGGTAACTGGCCCAGGCCAGCGCCGCCTTCCTGTCGATGGCGACGATGGCCTCGGCCTCGCCGTCGGCGGCGAGGATGTGCTGCAACTCCCAGCGGCGCACTTCCTGCAGGTCGTTCCTGAGCGCCAGCACCTCGATCGTCGCCGGCAGCCAGGTCGCCGACAGCAGCGCCGCCGCCTGGCGCATGTCGCCCATGCGCAGCAGCGCCGCCACGCCCAGCAGCACCGTCAGCGCGAGCACGCAGGCGAAGCCGCCGAGCAGCTTGGGCGCCGTGTTGAGGTTGCGGAAATAGCTCATCGTGGTCCTTCGGGCGAAGTTTGGGCCCGGCTTTGTTATGGTATGGAAACGACCACGGCCATTGTTGACTACCGTCAAGAGAGCGCCTGAGCGGACGCAGTGTTCTTTTCGGATGGAAAATTTGCGCTGCGACAGTTGTTTGTTTCATTTTGGCCATTGCCTTATGGCAATAGCATGCAAGAATGGCGTATTGCGGCAGATTCCGTATGCCGCCCCTAGCGTTTCCTGGCAGGTCATCATGCTTTCACATTCGACAACTGGCGCAGTGCCGAAAAAGGCGGTGACGCCGCGGCATGCCTTGTTGGAAAGCCTGATCGGCATCGCCTCCCAGCACGTCAACGAACAATTGCTGGCGCTGGCCGGGCGTCTGGCCGCCGCCTTGCTCGACGCCGGCGGGGCCGGCGACGCGCGCGCCGTGCACCGGCGTTTCAAGGCCGGCAATCTGCTCAAAAGCAATAGCTACGCCTTCCTGCACCTGGCCTCGGCCAAGCTGGAGCGGGCGGTGCGGCTGGAGCTGGCGCGGCTGGCGCCGGGGCAGGCGGCGCGCACGCCGGCCCAGGCCATGACGCTGGTGCCCTACGAGGAAATGGATAGCCAGGTCGCCTTCGGCGTGCTGGCCCGGCCGTTCGAGCTGCTCTACGCCGACCAGCTGGCCACGCTCAATGTGCGCCTGGCCTTCCTGCTCGACCGCGGCATTTTGCGGCCCGGCCAAAACCCTTTCCGTCCCGAGGTCTTCCTCTCGGCGCTGCACGACGCGTGGTGCGCGTTCGACGCGGACGCGGAATCGCAGCCCCTGCTGCTGCCGCTGTTCAGGCCGGGCCTGTTTCTCGATCTGGGGCCCATGCTCGACGCGCTCAACCTGACGCTGATGCAAAAAGGCGCGACGCCCGGCGCGGCGCCCCAGCACGGCCGCCGCGCCGACAGCCACGACGCCACGCCGAAGGCGGCGAGGGCGCCGGCCCAGGTTGCGCTGGCACAACAGCTGCGCCAGTATTTTTCCCGGGGCGAGATGGCCATGCCGGAGCTGTCGCTGCCCGGCTTGCCGGCCGCCGCCGGCTGGCAGCAGGGCGCGGCCGAGGGCTTCCACGGCGCCGTCGACAACGAATTGCTGCACAGGCTGAGCCAGGTCGGCGCGAAACAGCCGCTGCTGTCCTATCTGGCGCGCCTGCAGGCGGCGCCCGGCGAGGCCGGCGAGGCCGCGCCGGCGCTCCCGCACAATGTCATCTACCTGCCGAAAATCAAGGAAAGCGCGCCCCAGGGCAGCCTGAGCCGCGCCGACGAAAGCACCATCGACTTGCTGTCGGCCATATTCGAGACTGTGTTCCAGGACAAGAACATCTCGCAGGAAATCCGCGACCTGATCCGCTTTCTGCAGATTCCCGTGCTCAAGGCGGCGCTGGTCGACAAGGATTTCTTTTTCCAGGAGGCGCATCCGGCGCGGCGCCTCATCGACTTGCTCTCGCGCACAGGCTGGGAGCAGCGCAAGGGGCCGGAAGACCCCCTGTTCCAGGCCATGCAGCGCAGCGTCGAGCGGGTCGGGCGCGACTTCGACCACGAGCTGTCGGTCTTTGCCGAGGCCGTGACGGAGCTGGAGGCGTCCATCCAGGCCGAGGAGCAGGCGGCCGCGACGGCCATCGCCGAGCCCATCGCCAGCGCCCTCAAGCAGGAAAAGCTGGCGCTGGCGGCGCGCGAGGCGAAGCAGGCCGTGGCGCTGCGCATAGGCAGCGGCGAGGTGCTGGCCGTCGTCGAAACCTTCCTGGAAAACAAATGGGTGTCGGTGATGACGATCGCCTACAGCGTCGAAGCGGAACGGACCGGCGCCGTCGGCAACGCCACGCGGACCATGGATGAATTGATCTGGAGCGTCAAGCCGAAGCCGGCGGCCGAGGAGCGGCGCCTGTTGATCGGCAAGCTGCCGGCGCTGCTGGCGGGCTTGAACAAATGGCTGGACATCATCAAATGGCAGGACGCCGAGCGCCTGCAATTTTTCGCCGAATTGGCCGAATGCCACGCCTCCATCGTCCGCGCGCCGCTGGAGCTGTCGCCCGAGCGGCAAGTCGAAATCGCGCTGGAAGTGGCGCAGCAGGCGGCGCAGCGCCGCCTGGCCCGGCACAGCCAAGGCGCCGCCGAGGCGGAGGCGCCGGCCGACGCCGCCGTCGCCACAGTCGCCGCCCTGCAGCGCAATATGTGGATGGCCTTCGCGCAAGAGGGCGGCGCCGCGCGCAAGGTCAAGCTGGTCTGGATCAGTCCCCTGCGCACCCTGTTCATCTTTTCCGCCGACGCCAGGCGCGAAGCGTTTTCGCTGTCGGGGGAGGCGTTGGCCCAGCAGTTCCGCGCCGGGCGCGTCGACGTCATCGAGGCCGACGGGGCCGTCGGCCGGGCGCTGCAGCAAGCCCTTGAACAGGCGGCCGCCGGCGACGCCGGACTGCAGGGAACGAAGTTCGACTTTCAGGAAATAAGTTCTTGAAAACCGGCGGCCGTTTGCGCCGCCGCGCACGTTTGTGGAAGCGTTCCCGGCTGTATCGTGGCATAGTAGAGCCTCTTTGTCGCGTGGAAGTTGTCGAATAATGATGTGGTGGACAGGATTGAGTTTGGTGGGCAGCATGGCTGTCATGGCCCCCGCGGGCTTGGCGATCGCGCTGTGGTTGGCCGGCGGCAAGACATGGCGCCTGGCGCTGGAGTGGTGCCTGCTGTTCGGCGTCGGCATGGCGCTGGTGGTGGTGACCAAGGTCTTGTTCATCGGCTGGGGCATCGGCAGCGCCACGCTGGAGTTCGCCGGCATCAGCGGCCACGCGATGCGCGCCGGCGCCATCCTGCCGGTGGCGTTTTTCGTGATCCTGAAAGGCGCCCGGCCCGGCCTGCGCGGCCTGGGCGTCGTCGCCGGCGTCGCGCTGGCCCTGCTGATTTCCGTTTCGCGGGTGCAGGTGAACGCCCATTCCTCGTCCGAGGCGATCAGCGGCTCCCTGCTGGGCTTGCTGTTGGCCGGCATCTTCCTGTACCGGGCCGGCGCCATGCGCGAGCTGGTCCTGAGCCGCACGCTGGTGGCGCTGAGCCTGTGCGGCCTGCTGTTGACGCCGAACGTAGAGCCCGTGCCGACGGAACAATGGCTCACCGAGCTGGCCCTGCATTTGTCGGGGCGCGAGCGGCCTTTCGAGCGCAGCGACTGGAAACTGGCGCAACGCCATCCCCTGTTCCGCTAGGAGCGCGGGGCGCGCACGCCGCAGGCGTTTTTCGGCCAGAATGAGGCCGTGAAATGGTATGATGAGCCACTTTTCACAGGCGTAAATTTGCGGGCCCGACTTGGCCCGCAAGGCTGAATCCACTTCTGCCGCCTTTTCCCTTGAGAAAACAATGCCAGTCGAGGCGAGGAACTTTACAATAACGTGCGTCTATCTTCCATTAAATTGTCGGGGTTTAAGTCCTTCGTCGATCCCACCAATTTCCAGGTGCCTGGACAACTGGTCGGCGTCGTCGGCCCGAATGGCTGCGGCAAGTCGAACATCATCGACGCCGTGCGCTGGGTGCTGGGCGAGTCGAGAGCCTCGGAGTTGCGCGGCGAGTCGATGCAGGACGTTATTTTCAACGGTTCCACGCACCGCAAGCCGGCCGGCCGCGCCTCGGTCGAGCTGGTGTTCGACAACAACGACGGCAAGGCTTCGGGCCAGTGGGGCCAGTACGCGGAAATCGCCGTCAAGCGCACGCTGACGCGCGACGGTACCTCGACCTATTACATCAACGGCCAGCCGGTGCGGCGGCGCGACATCCAGGACATCTTCCTCGGCACCGGCCTCGGCCCGCGCGCCTACGCCATCATCGGCCAGGGCATGATCGCCCGCATCATCGAATCGCGCCCCGAGGAGTTGCGCGTCTTCCTGGAGGAGGCCGCCGGCGTGTCGAAATACAAGGAGCGCCGCCGCGAGACGGAAAACCGCCTGCACGACACCCGCGAGAACCTGCTGCGCGTCGAGGACATCTTGCGCGAGCTCAACGCCAACCTGGAAAAGCTGGAGGCCCAGGCCGTCGTCGCCAACAAATTCCACTCGCTGCAAAGCGACCAGGACGAGAAGCAAAAACTGCTCTGGCTGCTGCGCAAGAACGAGGCGCACAACGAGCAGACGCGCTATTTCCGCGAAGTCGAGCAGGCCCAGACGGACCTGGAAGAGCAGACGGCGAAGCTGCGCAACGTCGAACTGACGCTGGAGCAGATGCGCCAGGCCCATTTCGCCGTCGGCGACCGCCTGCACCAGGCGCAGGGCCATCTGTACCAGACCAATGCCGAGATCGGCAGCCTGGAGGCGCAGATCAAGTTCGTCATCGAGTCGCGCGCGCGCCTGCAGGCGCAGTTGGCGTCGCTGACGGCGCAGCGCGACCAGTGGCAGAACCAGGCCCTGGAGCAGCAGGAGCAGATCGAGGAGGCCGAGTTCCGCCTCGAAGAGCTGGCCGCCCGCGTCGAGCAGTCGCAGATGATGGCCGAGCAAAAGAACGAGCAATTGCCGGCGCTGGACCTGGCCTGGCGCGAGGCGCAGCGCAAGAGCACCGAGTCGCGCGCCAAGATCATGCAGGCGCAGCAGCAGCTGGAGCTGGAGTCCGCGCACCAGCGCAACGCCTCGAACATCCTGGCCGGCCTGCTGTCGCGCCGCGAACGCCTGCAGCAGGAAAAGAACGGCCTGAGCCTGCCCGACAGCAGCCATTTGGCGAACCTGAAGCTGCAGCTGGAGGAAAAGCAGCAGGCGCTGGAAGAGCAGGGCTTCCTTCTGGAAGAGTCCCTGGAACAGCAGCCGCTGCTGGAGCAGGAGCGGCAGCAGGCGCAGGCGCAGGTGAACGCCGAGACGGCCGCCAACGCCCAGCTGGAGGCGCGCCTGAGCGCGCTGCGCCAGTTGCAGGAGCGCGTGCAAACCCAGGGCAAGGTGCAGCCGTGGCTGCAGAAGCACGAGCTGGACGGCTTGCCGCGGCTGTGGCAGAAGCTGCAGATCGAGCAGGGCTGGGAAACGGCGATGGAAGCGATCCTGCGCGAGCGCACCAGCGCCCTGCAAGTGTCGAACATCGACTGGGCCAAGGCCTTCTTCAACGACGCGCCGCCGGCCAAGCTGGCGCTGTTCGCGCCCTCGACCGCCGCCCCGGCGGCGGGCGCCGACGTGGCCGGCCTGAAACCCTTCCTGAATCTGCTCAAGCTGAACGACCCCGGCCTGCGCGGCCTGCTGCAGGACTGGCTGCACAACGCCTACGCCATCGACGACGCGGCCGAGGCGCTGCAGGAGCGCGGCAAGCTGCCGGCCGGCGGCTATTTCGTCACGCGCCAGGGCCATGTGATCACGCAGTCTAGCGTGCGCTTCTATGCCGCCGATTCGGAGCAGGAAGGCATGCTGGGCCGCCAGCAGGAAATCGAGAATATCGACAAGCAGTTGCGCGCCCAGCAGTTGCTGGCCGATGAGGCGCGCGCCCGCTCGGTGCGGGCCGACGCCGCCGTCGCCAATCTGACGCGCCAGCTGGCCGAGCTGCGCCAGCGCGTGCAAAGCCTGACGCAGTCGGTGCACACGCTGCAGCTCGACGTCGTCAAGCTGTCCGAGGTCGAGGCCCGCTTCAACCAGCGCAGCACGCAGATCCAGGCCGACCTGGCAGAGATCGCCGCGCAGGAAGCCGAGCAGATGCAGGTGAAGCTGGAGTCGGAGGAAAAGTTCGAGCAGCTCGATTGCGACCTGGGCGATCTGCAGCAGCAGCACGAGGACGGCCACAGCGACTTCCTGCTGAAGGAGCAGCGCCTGACGGACGCGCGCGCGCAGCTGCGCGACCTGGAAAGGGCGGCGCAGGAGGCGGAATTCGCCGACAAGTCGCAGCGCGCCAAGATCGAGGAGCTGCGCCGCAACATCGCCACGGCGACGACGCAGGCGGCCCAGGTCATCGGCAGCCTGCAGGCCGGCCAGCTGGAGCTGGAAAACCTCGAATCGGGCGCGGCCAGCGACGGCTTGCAGGATTTGCTGGAGCGCCGCACGACGCAGGAGCGGGCGCTGGCGGACGCGCGCCACGAGCTCGACCAGATCACCCAGCAGTTGCGCCTGTCCGAGGACGCCCGCACCCAGTCCGAGCGCAGCCTGCAGCCGCAGCGCGACAAGATCATGGAAATGCAGCTCAAGGAACAGGCCGCGCGCCTGAACCAGGAGCAGTTCGCCCAGCAGTTGCTGGAAGTGGCGGCCGACGAGGCGGCGCTGACGGAAAAGCTGCACCCGGACATGCGGCCGTCCTACCTGCAGGGCGAGGTGACGCGCCTGGGCAACGCCATCGCGGCGCTGGGCGCCGTCAACCTGGCCGCCCTCGACGAGCTGGCCCAGGCGTCCGAGCGCAAGAACTTCCTCGACGCCCAGAACGCCGACCTGACCGAGGCGATCAACACGCTGGAAGACGCCATCGCCAAGATCGACAAGGAAACCCGCGAGCTGCTGCAGGACACCTTCGACAAGGTCAACTTCCACTTCTCCGAGCTGTTCCCCATCCTGTTCGGCGGCGGCCAGGCGAAGTTGACGATGACGGGCGACGAAATCCTCGATTCCGGCGTGCAGGTCATGGCCCAGCCGCCGGGCAAGAAGAACGCCACCATCCACCTGCTGTCCGGCGGCGAAAAGGCGCTGACGGCGACGGCGCTGGTGTTCTCGATGTTCCGCCTGAACCCGGCGCCGTTCTGCCTGCTCGACGAGGTCGACGCGCCGCTGGACGACGCCAACACAGAACGTTTTTGTAGAATGGTCAAACGGATGTCCGACCAGACCCAATTCCTTTTCATCTCGCATAATAAAATTGCGATGGAAATGGCCCATCAATTGATCGGTGTGACGATGCAGGAACAAGGTGTGTCGCGCATCGTGGCGGTGGATATGGAATCCGCCGCAAACTTCGCTTCCGAGGCCCAAGCAGCATGACAGACTTACAAATGACCTTATTCGGAGCCGGCGGCGTCTTCATCGTCGGCGTTTTCTCGTACAACAAATGGCAGGAGCACAAGGCCAAGAAAAGCGTCGAACGGGCCTTTTCCAGCGACCACGACGACGTGCTGATGCGCGCCGGCGCGGCGCCGGCCTCGGCGCCGGCGGCCCGGCACGAGCCCAGCTTCGACCTGGGCGCCGCGCCGGAAGCGGCGGCCCACGCGGCCGCCGCCACGGACGCCGCGGACCCGGCGGCCGAGCCGGCGGCGCGCGGCGCCGACGCCGCCACCCCGGCGGCCGAGCTGGCCACCAGCCTGGTCGACCCGCTGATCGACTGCCTGCTGCCGCTGGCGCTGGAAGCCCCGGTGCGCGGCGACAAAATCCTGCCGGTGCTGCAGACCCTGCGCCTGGTTGGCAACAAGCCGGTCCACTACATCGGCCTGCACGTCAACGGCGACTGGGAAGCGATCACCCACGGCGGGGTGTATACCCAGCTGCAGGGCGGCGTGCAACTGGCCAGCCGGACGACGGCGCTGAACGAACTGGAATACTCGGAACTGGTCACGCGCCTGCGCGTCGTCGCCGACGACATCGGCGCCGAGCCGGAAATCCCGGACATGATCGAGGTCATGGCCGAGGCGCGCACCTTGCACCGCTTCGTCGCCGGCCACGACGCCCAGCTGGGCGTGAACCTGCACAGCAACGGCGCGCCGTGGGCCATCAGCACGCTGATCGGCGCGCTGGAAAAGCAGGGCTTCGACGTGCGTCCGGACGGCCGCTTCGTCATGCCGGACGGCGAGGGCGGCTTCCTGTTCTCGCTGTCGACCAACGTCACGCTGGCCGAGGAAACCACGGCGCGTCTGACGCTGCTGCTCGACGTGCCCTGCGTGGCTTCGGCGCGCGACGGCTTCGGCGCGATGGTGGCCTGCGCCAAGTCGCTGGTGGCGCGTTTGGACGCCACCATCGTCGACGACAGCAACCAGGCCCTGTCCGACGCCGCGCTGGCGGAAATCGCCGGCCAGGTGCGCGAGTTTTACCAGGAAATGGAAGGCGCCGACATTCCGGCCGGCTCCCCCCGCGCATTGCGTTTATTTAGCTGATTTGTGTAACACATGGACCATTTGACTGAGCCGGCGCGCATCGCCGAGCTGACCCGGGAATTGAACCGGCACCTGCACGCCTACCACGTGCTGGACGCGCCCCTGATTCCCGACGCCGAGTACGACAAGCTGTTCCTCGAACTGCAGGCGCTGGAGGCGGCCCACCCGGAACTGGTGGCGCCCGATTCGCCCACCTTCCGCGTCGGCGCGGCGCCGCTGCCGCAGTTCGAGCAAGTCAGCCACACGGTGCCGATGCTGTCGCTGAACAACGGCTTTTCCGACGAGGACATCGACAATTTCGACCGCCGCGTGCGCGAGGGCCTGGACGCGCCCTATGTCGACTACGCCGTCGAGGTCAAGTTCGACGGCCTGGCCGTCAATCTGCGCTACGAGCACGGCCTGTTCGTCCAGGCCGCCACGCGCGGCGACGGCGCCACCGGCGAGGACGTCACGGCCAACATCCGCACCATCGCCGGCATTCCGCTGCGCCTGCACGGCGAGGCGCTGCCGGTGCTGCTCGACGTGCGCGGCGAGGTGATGATGTTCAAGGCCGATTTCGCGCGCCTGAACGCGCGCCAGCGCGAGGCCGGCCACAAGGAGTTCGCCAATCCGCGCAACGCCGCCGCCGGCAGCCTGCGCCAGCTCGACTCGCGCATCACGGCGCAGCGCACGCTGCGCTTCTACGCCTACGGCATCGGCGCCCTGGAAGGCGCGCCCATGCCGGCCTCGCACTCGGCCCTGCTCGACTGGTATCAGCAACTGGGCGTGCCCGTGTCGAAGGAGCGCGCCGTGGTGCGCGACGCCGCCGGCCTGTTCGACTATTTCCGCCGCATCGGCGCCAGCCGGCCCGCGCTGCCCTACGAAATCGACGGCGTCGTGTATAAGGTCAACCGCCTCGAAGACCAGCAGCAGCTGGGCTTCGTGTCGCGCGCGCCGCGCTTCGCGCTGGCGCACAAATTCCCCGCCGAAGAGGCGCTGACGGTGGTGCTCGACATCGAGATCCAGGTCGGCCGCACCGGCGCGCTGACGCCGGTGGCGCGGTTGGCGCCCGTCTCGGTCGGCGGCGTCACCGTCACCAACGCCACGCTGCACAACGAGGACGAGGTGCGGCGCAAGGACATCCGCATCGGCGACACGGTCGTCGTGCGCCGCGCCGGCGACGTCATCCCCGAGGTGCTCTCGGCCGTGCTGGAGAAGCGCCCCTCGCCGGAGCCGGCGCAGTTCGTCATGCTCGGCAACTGCCCCGTGTGCGGCTCGCACGTGGCGCGCGAGGAGGGCGAGGTCATCGCCCGCTGCTCCGGCGGCCTGTTCTGCTCGGCCCAGCGCAAGGAGGCGATCCGCCACTTCGCCGGCCGGCGCACCATGGACATCGAGGGATTGGGCGAGCGCTACGTCGACACGCTGGTGGAACTCGACTATGTGCACGGCATCGCCGACCTGTACAAGCTGACGCTGGACGACCTGCTGGCGATGAAGCTGCGCGCCGACGAGCGCGACGGCAGCACGCCGGAGACTGTCCAGCAGGGGAAAATCCCGACGAAATGGGCGGAAAACCTGCTCGCCGGCATCGCCGCCAGCAAGGCGCCGCCGCTGGAGCGCCTGCTGTTCGCGCTGGGCATACGCCACGTCGGCGAATCGACGGCGAAGACGCTGGCCGAATGGCTGGGCCGGCTGGAACTGGTGCGGCGCGCGCCGGCGGCGCTGCTGCGCGTGCTGCCCGACATCGGCGGCACGGTGGCCGAGTCGATCGCCGACTTCTTCGCCGAGCCGAAGAACCAGCAGGCGCTCGACGCCTTGCTGGCGGCCGGCGTCGCGCCGCGCGACGAGCACGCGCCCAGCGCCAAGCTGCGCGGGCAGCTGGAGCAGGTCAAGCTGCTGGCCGCGCTGGGCATCCCGAAACTGACCGAGCCGCGCAGCAAGCAGCTGGTCGACCGCGGCGTCACCCTGCAGGCGCTGGCCGGGCAGGGCGCGGCCTACCACGCCGGCTTGCCGGCGGCGGTGGCCGAGGCGCTGGCCGAGTGGCTGGCGCAGCCGGCCCACCGCGAGCGCCTGGCGCAGTTGCACGCGCTGCGCGAGGAATTGCTGGCGCAGTTGCCGGAGGCGGCCGCGCCGGCCGAGGGCGGCCTGGGCGGCAAGACCTTCGTGCTGACGGGCACGCTGCCGACGCTGAGCCGCGACCAGGCGGCCGCGCTGATCGAGGCGGCCGGCGGCAAGGTGGCCGGCTCGGTGTCGAAGAAAACCGGCTATGTGGTGGCCGGCGCGGACGCCGGCAGCAAGTTGCTGAAGGCGCAGGAGCTGGGCGTGGCCGTGCTCGACGAGGTGCAGCTGCTGGAGCTGCTGGCATCCATGACAAGTGAAGAAGAACAACATGAAGAGAATTAAGAAGGCGGTCTTCCCCGTGGCGGGCCTGGGCAGCCGGTTTTTGCCCGCAACCAAGGCGCAGCCGAAGGAAATGCTGCCCATCGTCGACAAGCCGCTGATCCAGTATGCCGTCGAAGAGGCCGTCGCGGCCGGCATCACGGAAATGATCTTCATCACCGGCCGCAACAAGCGCGCCATCGAAGACCATTTCGACAAGGCTTATGAGCTGGAGTCGGAGCTGGAGGCGGCCGGCAAGAAGCAGTTGCTGGAAATCGTGCAGAACGTGATCCCGAAACATATCAGCTGCATCTACATCCGCCAGTCGGCGCCGCTGGGGCTAGGCCACGCCGTGCTGTGCGCCCGCCCGGTGGTCGGCAACGAGCCCTTCGCCGTGCTGCTGGCCGACGACTTCATGGACACCGACGAGGGCGTGCTGCCGGTGCTGTCGCAGATGACCGAGGTGTTCCAGCGCGAGCAGTGCAGCGTGCTGGCCGTGCAGAACGTGGCGCGCGCCGACACCAGGCAGTACGGCATCGTCAGCGCCAGCAGCTACCGGCCCGACCTGGAGCTGGTCTCGGGCATCGTCGAAAAACCGCTGCCGGAGCTGGCGCCGTCGACGCTGGCCGTGGTCGGCCGCTACGTGCTGTCGAACACCATCTTCGACTACCTGGAGAACCTGGGCACCGGCACCGGCGGGGAAATCCAGCTGACCGACGGCATCGCCGCGCTGATGCAGGCCGAACGCGTGCTGGCCTACCGCTACGCCGGCCAGCGCTACGACTGCGGCTCCAAGCTCGGTTATCTGAAGGCGATGACGGCGATAGGCCTGAAACACCCGGAAACGGCCGCCGCCTACCGCAGTTTCCTGCACCAGACGCACACAGATTTGGGAGGCATATGACAGTACGCGAGATTTTGAAGATGGGCGATCCGCGCTTGCTGCGGGTGGCCGAGCCGGTGCGCGAATTCGGCGGCGCCGAACTGGACGCGCTGATCGTCGACATGTTCGACACCATGCACGCGGCCAACGGCGCCGGGCTGGCCGCGCCGCAGATCGGCGTCAACCTGCAACTGGTGATCTACGGCTTCAAGCAGAACGCCCGCTACCCGGACGCGCCGCAGGTGCCGGAAACGGTGCTGATCAACCCGGTGCTGACGCCGCTGTCGCAGCGCCAGGAAAGCGCCTTCGAGGGCTGCCTGTCGGTGCCCGGCCTGCGCGGCAGCGTGCCGCGCTGGACCGACTTGCACTACGAAGGCGTGGACCAGTTCGGCAACGCCATCAGCCGCGACGTCGACGGTTTTCACGCCCGCGTCGTGCAGCACGAGGTGGACCACCTGAACGGCATCCTGTACCCGATGCGCATCACCGATTTCACGCAATTTGGCTACACCGAGGTGATGTTCCCCGAGCTGGACCCGGACGACGACGATTGAGGCGCGCCCGGCCTGCCCGGGCAGCCGTCAGGCGCCGCGCTTGCGGCCGCTGCTCATGCCGGCCAGCAGCTGCTTGAGTTCTTCCTGCAGGGCCGGCGACAGGTTCAGGAAACGGCAGCCGATCTGCACCTGCTCGCCCAGCAGGAAGGAGCGGAAGGAGCGCGACAGGCGGATTTCCAGGTCGGCGATCATGACCTTCTCCGGCCCCAGCTCAAGGCGCACGCGCGACAGCTTGCGTCCCACGTACAGGCCGACGGTGTCGCGCGGATGGGCGCGCATGCCGACGCCGCCTATCGAGAAATCATACAGCTGCAGTTCGTAGGGGCGCCCCTCCAGCACGAAGGCGGCGACGTGGTAGACCCCCAGCGGCGCCTCCAGGCGGGCCGACTCGCGCCGCTCCAGCACCAGGCATTCGGCGGGGAAGTCGGCCGGCAGCAGGGTCGGCTGGCCGTCCTGGGCGACCCAGCCGGAACTGAGCGTGAACTGCAGCTTGGCGCTGTGCACCCAGGCGACGAAGGTGGCCGAGCCGGGCGGCAAAAAGCTGCCATCGTTCAGCTCCACCACGAAATGCGGCAATTCCTCGTCGACCGAGAGGATGCGCGCCATCACCGGCGCAACGCCGTCGGCCGGGTAGATGGTGACGGCGTCGCCGCCCTCGGCCAGCCGCGCCAGCGCTTCGCCGATGTCCCACGGATCGCTCATGTGGTGCGGTTTGGCGCCCGGCGGGATGGGATCGGTGGCTTCCGCCAGGCTGGGCGGACCTTTGCGCAGGGGATTCGGAATAGGATCGTTCACGACAGCTTATCTCTTTAATAATTACAGACTTCGGTGCGGGCGGTGTTCCTGGACTTGCTAAGCAGCAAGATTGGAATTCCACGACACTATGCTTCAGAATTGCCAGATTGTACAGCGGCAAAAACAAGCATGGCCGCGTTGCCGCCCGCCAGGGTTCAAAATTGCTCGTCCGGCCCCAGATAGCGCCACTGGCCGGTCGGCAGATCGCCCAGCTTGACGCGGCCGATGCGCACCCGCTTCAGCCCGAGCACACTCAGCCCGACGGCCTCGCACATGCGGCGGATCTGGCGTTTCTTGCCTTCGCGCAGGGTGAAACTGAGCTGGTCGTCGTTTTGCCAGCGCACTTTCGCCGGCAGCAGCGGCTTGCCGTCCAGCCAGAGGCCGTGGTTCAGGCGCTTCAGGTCGGCGTCCGGCAGCCGCCCGCCCTTCGTGTAGGCGACCCGCACCAGGTATTCCTTGTCGATGTCGGTGTCGTGGCCGATCAACTGCTTGGCCACGCGCCCGTCCTGGGTCAGCACCAGCAGGCCGACAGAGTCGATGTCGAGGCGGCCGGCGGCCACCAGGCTGCGCAACTGGGTCGGGTGGAACTGCTCGCTGGCCTTGCACTCGGCCCAGCGGTTTTCCGCGTTGATCAGGGCGATGGCCGGCGTGTAGCCGTCCTCGGCCTGGCCGCTGACGTAGCCGACCGGCTTGTTGATCAGCACCGTCACGCGCTTCGACTGCTCGGCGGCGGCCTGGCGCTCGACGGTGACGCGCTGGCTCGGGTAGACCTTGCTGCCCAGCTCGGAGACGACCTTGCCGTCGACGCGCACCCAGCCGCGGGCGATCCATTCATCGGCTTCGCGGCGCGAGCACAGGCCCAGCTCGGACATGCGTTTGGAGAGGCGTAATAATTCTTCAGTCATGGTTCTATTTCAAATGGTGGGACGGCTCACACCTTGAGCGCGTCGAGTAAATCGGTTTCCAGCAAAATCTGGTTGCGGGCGTTGTTGAGCGTGGCGCCGTCGACGAGGAAGACGTCTTCGACCCGTTCGCCCAGGGTCATGATCTTCGCCGTGTGCAGGTTGACGCGGTACTTGGTCAGCACGGTGGCGATGGCGTACAGCAGGCCGGTGCGGTCGTTGGCGGCGATCGACAGCAGGTAGTACTGGCCGCGCTCGTCCGGGCGCAGGTCCACCGTCGGCTGGAAGGGGAAAGTGCGCGACAGCCGCGACAGCCGGCCTTTGCCGGGCGGCGGCAGCGGCGCCTGCGACAGCAGCAGCTCGCCCAGCTCGTGCTCGATCAGGCTGATGATGTCGCGGTAGCTCTTGGCGAAGTTCTGTTCGGTGACGAGGAAGGTGTCGAGGGCGTAGCCGTGCCGCGTCGTGTGGATCTTGGCGTCGAGGATGCTGAAGTTCTTGCGGTCGAAATAACTGCAGATGCGGGCGAACAGGTCGGGCTGGTCGGGCGTGTAGACGGCCACCTGTAAACCCTCGCCGATCGGCGCCAGACGGCATTTGACCACCGGCTTGTCGCTGTTCAGGCGGTCGCACAGCGAGCGCGTCTGCCAGGCGATGTCGGAGGCGTCGTGGCGCAGGAAGTAGGCGACGTCGAGCTGCTGCCAGAGCGCCTCGTGGGCGTCCGGCGGCAGGCCGTACAGGCGCAGCGTGGCCAGCGCCTCCTGCTGGCGGTTCTTCAGCTCGCGGTCGGCCGAGTGCGGCTCGCCGCCCAGCACGCGCAGCGTGATGCGGTACAGGTCTTCCAGCAGCTTGCCCTTCCAGGCGTTCCACACCTTCGGGCTGGTGCCGCGGATGTCGGCCACCGTCAGCAGGTACAGGGCCGTCAGGTGGCGCTCGTCGCGCACCACCTTGGCGAAGGCCTGGATCACGTCCGGGTCCGACAAGTCCTGCTTTTGCGCGACCTGCGACATCGTCAAGTGGTTCTCGACGAGGAAGACGACCAGCGCGCTGTCCTCGGCGGCCATGCCGTGCTCGTGGCAGAACTGGGCGGCGTCGACGGTGCCCAGCTTCGAGTGGTCGCCGCCGCGGCCCTTGGCGATGTCGTGGAACAGCGCGCCCACGTAGAGCAGCCAGGGCTGGGCGAAATTGGCCATCAGCTGGCTGCAGAACGGGTATTCGTGGGCGTGCTCGGGCATCGTGAAGCGGCGCATATTGCGCACCACCATCAGGATGTGCTGGTCGACCGTGTACACATGGAACAGGTCGTGCTGCATCTGGCCGACGATGCGGCGGAAATTCGGCAGATAGCGCCCCAGTATGCTCAAATCGTTCATGCGCCGCAGCGCGTGGATGACGCCCACCGGCGCCTGCAGGATGCGCAGGAACAGCGCGCGGTTGGCCGGGTCCTGGCGGAACGCGGCGTCGATCTTGAAGCGCTCGTGCCACAGCGCGCGGGTGGCGCGCGCCGTCATGCCCTTCAGCTCCGGGTGCGCCGTCATCAGCAGGAAAATCTCCAGCATCGCCGAGGGGTTCTGCGCGAAGGTGTTGTCGGCGCTGATGTCGATCAGGCCGTTGACCTCGTTGAAGCGGGGATTGATGGCCACCGCCTCGCTGGCCTGGGCGAACAGGCGGTTCTCTATGTTCTGCAGCAAAATCGTGTTCAACTGGGTCACCGTCTTGGCGGCCCAGTAGTAGCGCTGCATCAGGTACTCGCTGGCGCGGCGCATGTGCACGCCGCTGCCGGTGGCCTGCAGGCCGACCGACTCGGCGATCGCCGTCTGCACGTCGAACACCAGGCGGTCCTCGCGCCGCCCCGCGTGCAGGTGCAGGCGCACGCGGATGTCCTTAAAGGCGCGCTCCTTCTCCATCAACTGGCGCGCCTCGGTCTGGGTAATCAGGCCGCCGGTGGCCAGCGTGCGCCAGGAGCTGGCCAGGCCGGCCGCCTTGGCCACCCACAGGATCACCTGCAGGTCGCGCAGGCCGCCCGGGCTCTCCTTGCAGTTCGGCTCCAGGCTGAAGGCCGTGTCCTCGTACTTCGCGTGGCGCTGGCGCATCTCGGCCGTCTTGGCGTGGAAAAACGCCTGCGGGTCGAGCGCCTCGCGGTAGCGCCGCTGCAGCTCGGCGAACAGGGCGGCGTCGCCGCAGACCAGGCGGGCCTCCAGCAAGCTCGTTTGTACGGTGATGTCGGCGCGCGACTCGCTCATGCACTCGTCGACGGTGCGGATGCTGTGGCCGATCTCCAGGCCCAGATCCCAGAGCAGTTGCACCAGCCCCTCCAGCTTTTCGCGGGTGGCCGCGTCGGGGGCGTGCGAGAGCAGGATCAGCAGGTCGACGTCGGAATAGGGGAACAGCTCGCCGCGGCCGTAGCCGCCGACGCCGACCAGCGCCGTGTCCGCCGGCAGCGCGGCCGCCTGCCAGGCGCCGGCCAGCACCGCGTCGACGCTGTGGCGCAGGCTGCGCAACAGCTTCTCCGGCTTGCCGTCGGCCTCGAAGGCGGCGATGACCACCTGGCGGTCGGCCTTCAACTGGCGCTTCAACTGCTCGCGCAGTTGCTGTTTCATCGCGGCGGCGGGCATTGCGGTCTTAGGCGGCGTTGGCGATGCAGGCGGGCGGCGGCGGCGTCAGGGCCGACACCGTCAGCACTTCGTAGCCCGTTTCGGTGACCAGCACCGTATGCTCCCACTGCGCCGACAGGCTGCGGTCCTTGGTTTTGATGGTCCAGCCGTCGCCCATTTCGCGGATGTCGCGGCGGCCGGCGTTGATCATCGGCTCGACCGTGAAGATCATGCCGGCCTCCAGGCGCTCCAGCGTGCCGGGGCGGCCGTAATGCAAGACCTGCGGCTCCTCGTGGAAGACCTTGCCGATGCCGTGGCCGCAAAACTCCCGCACCACCGAATAGCCGGCCTTCTCGGCGTGCTGCTGGATGACGTGGCCGATATCGCCGAGGTGGGCGCCCGGCTTGATCTTGGCGATGCCCAGCCACATGCACTCGAAGGTGATGTCGGACAGGCGCTTGGCCAGGATGGACGGCGCGCCGATGAAAAACATGCGGCTGTTGTCGCCGTGGTAACCATCCTTGATGACGGTGATGTCGAGGTTGACGACGTCGCCGTTCTTCAGGACCTTGTCGCCCGGGATGCCGTGGCAGATGACGTCGTTGACGGAGGTGCAGATCGCCTTCGGATACGGGGTGTAGCCGGGCGGGCAGTAGTTCAGCGGCGCCGGGATGGTGCCCTGGACGTTGACCATGTACTCGTGGCACAGGCGGTCCAGTTCGCCGGTGGTGACGCCAGCCTTGACGAAGGGGGTGATGTAGTCGAGCACCTCGGCGCCGAGCTTGCCGGCAACGCGCATGCCGGCGATGTCTTCTGGGGTATTGATACGGATGGTGGACATAGTGGGTCGCAATCAGCAAAAGCGGAATGAATCGGTGGGCAGGGCGGCGCGCGGGGTGCGGCGGCCGACTGCAATATGCCGAAATTATAAACGACTGGTGGCTGAATTGCCCCATCCGCCGCCCTTGGCCGGGGGCGGGCGCCGGCCGGGCCGCCGGCGGCCGCTGCGGCGGCGCAGCAACAGATGTAAAAAATATATCTGAATTGCGATTTTGCAATCTAAATTGCTGTTAATATTACAGCGCCTTAACATTGCTCAGACCGGCAGGCTGGTGCTGCCGGTTTGTCGCGTGCGCGTCGCCCTACAGGCAGGGATGGTATGTCTGCAACCAGTAGTGCCTGCGTCTCCGTTGGAGCGGGGGCATTTGATCGGCGAGAATACTGATGTCCAGCGAAATGCTTTGCCGCCGCGCCGGCGCGGCGCCTGAGGCGCAGCCCGCGGCGGCCAATCCGCGGCCTTGGAACCCGTTGGCGACGGCGGCGCGCGCGCCCGGTTTGTCCAGCTATGCCGCCTGCCGGGAGGCGGTGCTGCGGCCCTTGGCCGATGCCGGTGTCGATCCTGCCGTCGTCGTCGCGCACCGGCAGTTGCGCGAGTTGGTGACCGGCGCGGGCTTCCCCTGCGTCGGCGCGCGCTCGGCCTTCAATCGGCGCGATTACCGCTTCGGCCTGTATCCCGCGCTTGCCAGCGACGCCGCGGTGGCCGCCCTGTGCCACGACTTGTACGAGTTTTGCCACGAGTTCGCCGTGCTGGACGACCGTTTCGTCACCTATGTCGCGCTGTTTCGCGGCGGTGCGGGCAATTCCGAGTTGCAGTTCGAGCAAGCGCTGTGGCGCCAGTTGCAGGCCATGCACGCGCTCGACGCCGGGCACTTCGATTGGGATGCGCGCGTCGCCTGCGACCCCCGCGCCGACCAATTCTCCTTCAGCATGGGCGGGCACGGCATGTTCATCGTCGGCCTGCACCCGGCGGCGTCGCGGCGGGCGCGGGTGTTTCCCTACCCGGCCCTGGCCTTCAACCTGCACGAGCAGTTCGAGCTCCTGCGCCAGCGGGGCAAATTTGAAATGCTGAAACAGATCATACGCGCCCGCGACATGGCCCTGCAGGGTTCGCACAACCCGATGCTCAGCACCTTCGGCAGCGGCTCGGAGGCGCGGCAGTACTCCGGTCGGGCCGTTCCCGATAACTGGCAATGCCCCTTCCACCCTCAACCGAAAAGCGACACAACACCATGAGTCATCCAGAGTACCAGCGCATTCCACCGCAGAGCGGCACTTCCTTCACCATCCGGCGCGGCCAGGTGCTGCGCGTGGTCGACCCGATGGGCGAGCAAGTCTCGGACCTGTTTGCGTTCGCCGAGGGCGAGCATGGCTGCGCGCTGTCGTCGGGGCGCTCGCTCGACTACGCCGGCCACATCTACCTGACGACCGGCGACATCTTGTACTCGAACAACAGCAAGCCGATGTTTACCATCGTCGCCGACAGCGTCGGCCTGCACGATTTCCTGCTGACGCCGTGTAGCCAGGAAATGTTCGAGATTTTATACAAGCACGAGGGGCACCATCCCAGTTGCTTCGAGAACTTGCTCAAGGGCTTGCAGCGCTACGGCATTGAGGCGCCGCAGATCGGCACCACCTTCAACATTTTCATGAACGTCAAAATGGACCCGGCCGGCGTGGTGACGGTCGGCGTGCCGACCTCGAAGGCGGGCGACTACATCGAACTGCGCGCCGAAATGGACATGGTCTGCGGCCTGACGGCGTGCTCGGCGGAGGGGTCGAACAATGGCTGCTTCAAGCCTATCGATTTTGCCGTGCTCGGCTGAGGCGCGCCATGTCCACGGCCTTTAAGCGCTTGCGCGGCTTGCTCAGGCAAAACGAGGGCGTCGACCGCCTGCTGCGCCACAATCCGCTGTATTACCGGCCGCTGCGCGCGCTGCTGCGCAGCCTCGACACCCTGGACCGCGACGGCAGGCGCGCGCTGTCGGAGCGGCTGACCGCGCGCACGCTGTCCTGGGCGGCGCGGCTGCCGGACGGGCTGCCGGCCGGCGTGCCGCTGGAGCAGCGCCCGCTGCTCGACAAGGCCACGCTGCGCGACCACCCCGAGCGCTTCCGCACGCCCGGGCTGCTGCGCGTGAAGGCGGCCACCAGCGGCACCACCGGCATCCCGCTGCGGCTGCTGCGCTCGCTGCGCTGCGTCGCCAGCGAGCAGGCCTTTGCCGACGACCTGATGGCGCGCTGGGGCACCAGCTTCGGCGGCGCCCGGCTGGCGCGGCTGCGCGCCGACCACGTCAAGCCGCCCAGCGAGGCGGCGCCGCCCTACGGCGTGTACCGGGGCGCGGGGCGCCGTCTGCTGCTGTCGTCGAACCACCTGAGCCCGGCCACGGCCGGCTGGTTTGTCGACGAGCTCAAGTCTTTCCGGCCCGAGCTGCTGTTCACCCATCCCAGCTCGGCCGAGGCGCTGGCCCGCTTCATGCGGGAGCAGGGCGTGACGCTGAACATTCCGCTGCTGTTCTCCTCGTCCGAAATGCTGCAGCCGAACGCGCGCGCGCTGCTGGCGTCGACCTTCAACGCCACCGTCATCGACTATTACGGCATGGCCGAGCGGGTCGCGCTGGCGGTCGCCGTGGCGCCCGAGGCCTATTTTTTCAACCCCGCCTACGGCCGCGTCGAGCTGCTGCCGCTCGACGACGCCGAGGCGCCGCCCGGCTGCCGCGCCGTCGAGATCGTCGCGACCGGCTTCTGGAACGAGGCCATGCCGCTGGTGCGCTACCGCTCCGGCGACCGCGCCATCGTGCCCGGCAGCTACACGCGCGCCGACCTCGACGACGTCGAGCTCGGCCTCAAGCCGGTGCTGGCGATCCAGGGGCGCGACAAGGAGCACCTGATCTCGCCGCGCGGCGAGGTGCTGGTCGGGCTGACGCACGCGGCCCACGGCGTGCGCGGCCTGATCCGCATGCAGGTGGTGCAGCGGGTGCGCGAGGCGATCGAGGTGCGCGTGGTGGCCGACCCGCGCGGCGGCCCGCTCGACCGCGCGCGGCTGCTGAGCAATCTGCGCGACTTCGTGCCGCAGGACATGCACATCGAGATCTGCGTCGTCGACGACATCGAGCGCCTGGTCTCGGGCAAGACACCGTTCGTCATCCGCCAGCTCAGCTAGGCCGGCCCGGCCCGGTGCGGCCTGGCCCGGTGCGGCGCACGCCGCACTTGATCTCTCATGGCATTTTGGGGTAGAATCTTGGGTTGCTTGGATTATCATTTTCCGGGCAATGTTGTAAATAAAACCTAAAGTTAGTTTATAAACGCGAATCCGGTCGACAAGGGTGCCTCTATGGTGACTGATCGGATTCCAGACCCAACCCTGGAGTTAATATGTCCGTAACAATGCGTGAAATGCTGGAAGCCGGTGTCCATTTCGGTCACCAAACCCGTTTTTGGAACCCAAAAATGGCTCCATTCATCTTCGGTCACCGCAACAAGATCCATATCATCAACTTGGAAAAGACGATGGCTATGTATCAAGAAGCGATGACGCATGTGCGTCAACTGGCATCGAACCGCGGCACCATCCTGATGGTCGGCACCAAGCGTCAAGCGCGTGAAATCATCGCCGCTGAAGCGCAACGCGCTGGCGTTCCTTTCGTCGATCAACGTTGGTTGGGCGGTATGCTGACTAACTTCAAAACGATCAAGACTTCGATCAAGCGTCTGAAAGACATGGAAGCGCAAATCGAAGACGGTTCCGTCGAGAAGCTGTCGAAAAAAGAAGCGCTGATGTTCTCGCGCGAAATGATCAAGCTGCAAAAATCCATCGGCGGTATCAAGGATATGGGCGGCGTGCCTGACGCGATTTTCGTCGTCGACGTTGGCTACCACAAAGGTGCCATCACCGAAGCGGCAAAACTGGGCATCCCGGTCATCGGCGTGGTCGATACCAACCACTCCCCGGAAGGCGTGAACTTCGTTATCCCTGGTAACGATGACTCGTCGAAAGCGATCATGTTGTACGCCCGCGGTGTGGCTGACGCCATCATCGAAGGCCGTGCCAACGCAAGCAACGAAGTCGTTGAAATGATCAAGGCTGGCGCTGGCGACGAGTTCGTGGAAGTCAACGAGCAAGCGTAATCGCAAGTCTGTCGTTCGATAGCTTGACAATGTAGTGGAAGAAGGGGTGGCAGCAGCTCCCCCTTTTTTTTAAGCAAATCCGTATGGGGCGCGGCGGGTCCGATAGTTTTGATCCCCCCTCATCACACCCACCGAATCAGGAGAAACACATGGCAGCGATTACAGCAGCGATGGTAGGCGAATTGCGCGGCAAGACCGACGCACCAATGATGGAATGCAAAAAAGCACTGACCGAAGCCGACGGCGACATGGCCCGCGCGGAAGAGATCCTGCGCGTCAAACTGGGCGGCAAGGCATCGAAAGCGTCGGCGCGCATCACCGCTGAAGGCGTGGTGGCATCCTTCATTTCCGGCGGCGTGGGCGCGCTGGTCGAAGTCAACAGCGAAACCGACTTCGTCGCGAAAAACGACGACTTCCTGGCGCTGGCGAACAACGCCGCCCGCCTGGTCGCCGAGCACAACCCGGCCGACGTCGCCGCCCTGCTGGCCTTGCCGCTGGACGGCCGGACGCTGGACGAGGTGCGCGCCGCGCTGATCGGCAAGATCGGTGAAAACATGACGATCCGCCGCTTCCAGCGTTTCGACACCAGCGCCAAGCTGGCCACCTACCTGCACGGTTCGCGCATCGGCGTGGTCGTCGAATTCGACGGCGCCGACGAGCAAGTCGGCAAAGACGTGGCGATGCACATCGCCGCGATGAAGCCGGTGTCGCTGTCGTCCGACGAAGTGCCGGCCGAGCTGATCGAAAAAGAGCGTTCGGTGGCAAAACTGAAGGCGGAAGAAGACGCCGCCAAAGCGGCCGCCGAAGGCAAGCCTGCGCAATCGGCCGAGATCCTGGCGAAACGCCTGGAAGGTTCCGTGCAGAAGTACCTGAAGGAAGTGTCGCTGCTGAACCAGGCTTTCGTGAAAAACGACAAGCTGTCCGTTGAGCAGATGCTGAAAGCGGCAAACACCTCGGTGAAATCGTTCGCGATGTATGTCGTCGGCGAAGGCATCGAGAAGAAGCAAGACGATTTCGCTGCGGAAGTGGCGGCGCAAATGGCTGCCTCCCAGGGAGCGTAATAAAAGCGGGCCGAGAGGCCCGTTTTTTTGGCGCGGCGCGATGGCGGGCAGCTTGCCGCCGGCGCCGCCGCCAGGCCGGACCGCCTGCCGCCCCCGGGCGCAGGCGCAGATGCCGCGGCCGCCATTGTGCGGCGGGCGCGGCATGTCATACTCGAATAACCTTATTTAGGAGCCCCAGCTCATGTCAAAACCAGCCTACAAGCGCGTCCTCCTCAAACTGTCCGGCGAAGCCCTGATGGGCGACGACCCGTACGGCATCAACCGCGCCACGATCGAGCGCATGGTGGCCGACGTGGCCGAGGTGGCGAAGTTGGGCGTGGAACTGGCGATCGTCATCGGCGGCGGCAACATCTTCCGCGGCGTCGCGCCCGGCGCCCAGGGCATGGACCGCGCCACCGCCGACTACATGGGCATGCTGGCGACGGTGATGAACGCGCTGGCGCTGGCCGACGCCATGCGTCATGTCGGCATCACCGCCCGCGTCATGTCGGCGATCGGCATCGAACAGGTGGTCGAGCCGTATGTGCGCCCGAAAGCCCTGCAGTATCTGGAAGAGGGCAAGGTCGTCGTGTTCGCCGCCGGCACCGGCAATCCCTTCTTCACGACCGACACGGCCGCCGCCTTGCGCGGTTCGGAAATCAGCGCCGAGATCGTGTTGAAGGCGACCAAGGTCGACGGCGTCTACACGGCCGACCCGAAGAAGGATCCGCACGCGACGCGCTTCGAAACGATTACTTTCGACGAGGCCATCGCCAAACACTTGCAAGTCATGGATGCGACCGCATTTGCCCTGTGCCGTGACCAGAAATTGCCGATCAAGGTGTTTTCCATCGTCAAGCCGGGCGCGCTGATGCGCGTCGTCATGGGCGAGGACGAAGGCACGCTGGTTCACGTTTAATATTCACCCATTTTTTTCAAGACACTGGAGAGCAGCATGTCCTTAGCTGACGTCAAAAAGAACACGCAGGAACGTATGAGCAAGTCGCTCGATACTTTGAAGGCCGATCTGGCCAAGGTCCGCACGGGCCGCGCCCACACCGGCATTCTCGACCACGTGATGGTCGAGTACTACGGTTGCCCAACCGCGCTGAGCCAGGTGGCCAACGTGACGCTGATGGACGCCCGCACGATCGGCGTGCAGCCGTTCGAAAAGAAGATGGCCAACACCATCGAAAAAGCCATCCGCGACGCCGATCTGGGCCTGAACCCCTCGGCCCAGGGCGACATCATCCGCGTGCCGACCCCGCCGCTGACGGAAGAGCGCCGCAAGGAGATGGTCAAGCTGGTCAAGACCGAGGCGGAAGACGCCAAGATCGCCGTGCGCAACATCCGCCGCGACGCCAACGAATCGCTGAAGAAGCTGGTCAAGGACAAGGCTTGTTCGGAAGACGACGAGCGCCGCTCGTCCGACGAAGTGCAGAAGCTGACCGACAAGTTCATCGCCGACATCGACAAGATGGTCGTCGAAAAAGAGAAGGAAGTGCTGACCGTCTAGTGGCAATGGGCGGGCCCGCCGCGCCTGGCGTGGCGGGCCCGCCGCGTATTTAATGCGATACTTTCATTATTTGGCTTTAGCGTTTTCATGAAACATACGAGTTCCACCTCTGCAGTACCGGACGCCCCGCGCGTGCCGCGCCATGTCGCCGTCATCATGGATGGCAACGGCCGTTGGGCCACCAAGCGTTTCCTGCCCCGCGTGGCCGGCCATGTCAAGGGCGCCGAGGCGGTGCGCGGCGTCGTCGAGGCCTGCGTCGAGCGCGGCGTCGAGTACCTGACCCTGTTCGCCTTCAGCTCGGAAAACTGGCGCCGCCCCGAGGAGGAGGTGTCTTTGCTGATGCGCCTGTTCGTGACGATGCTGGAGCGGGAAGTGGCGAAGATGCACGCCAATGACATCCGCCTGAAGGTGGTCGGCGACCTGTCGCGCTTCAACGAGCAGCTGCAGGCGATGATCGCCAGCGCCGAGCGCAAGACGGCCGACAACACGCGTTTGACGGTGACGATCTGCGCCAATTACGGCGGACGCTGGGACATCATGCAGGCCGTCAACAGCATGACGGCGCAGGGCGGCCAGCCGGCCGGCGGCTACACCGAGGAACAGTTGGCGCCGCACTTGGCGATGGCTTACGCCCCCGAGCCCGACCTGTTCATCCGCACCGGCGGCGAAGAACGCATTTCCAATTTCCTGCTCTGGCAGCTGGCCTACACGGAGCTGTATTTCACCGACACGTACTGGCCCGACTTCGGCGCGGCCAGCCTCGACGAGGCCATCGCCTCCTACCAGCAGCGCGAGCGGCGCTTCGGCCGCACGGGCGCCCAATTGGCGGAGAAGGCTAGCTGATGCTGAAAACTCGGATGATCACCGCCGTGGTCTTGTTGGCGGTCTTGCTGCCGGTTCTGTTCTTCAAGCACTTCCCCGCCTTCGCGGCGGTGGCGACGGCGTTTTTCGCCGCCGCCATCTGGGAAAGCCTGCGCCTGTTTAAGAACCCGCGCGCGCTGCCGATCGCCGCCGTGTGCGCGGCCGCCTTCGTCTACGTCTTCCTGTCCGGCGCCGTCGACCCGCAGCCGCGTTTCTGGTTCACGCTCGGCGTGGCCATCTGGGCGCTGCGCTTCGCGCCGGCCCTGGGCACCGGCCTGCCGCCGCCGGCCGGCCTGGGCAACACGCTGCTCAGCATGGTGTACGCCGTCGCCATCGTCGCCTGCTTCGCCGCCATCGTCGCGCTGTTCCGCCATTCGCCCGCCTACCTGCTGTCGGTGATGGCGCTGGTGTGGATCGCCGACATCGGCGCCTATTTCTCCGGCAAGGCCTTCGGCAAGCGCAAGCTGGCGCCCTCCATTTCCCCCGGCAAGTCGTGGGAGGGCGCGTTCGGCGGCGGCGTCGCCGTGCTGGCCCTGGCCGCGCTCAGCGTCGCGCTGGCGCCGTCCGTGCCGGCCCTGGCCGACACCTTCGCCGTGCGCCTGCAGGGCGCGCTGGGCTGGGCCGCCGCGCTGGCCATCCTCGTGCTCGTCGCCGCCGCCAGCGTCGTCGGCGACCTGTTTGAATCCATGCTCAAGCGCCGCGCCGGCATCAAGGACAGCAGCAATCTGCTGCCCGGCCACGGTGGCGTGCTCGACCGTATCGACGCGCTGCTCCCGGTGCTGCCGCTGGCCGCGCTGATCGGCACCTGGCTCTGAAGGAAGTTTCTATGCAACGCATCACCATTCTCGGCGCCACCGGCTCGATCGGCGTGTCCACGCTGGACGTGCTGGCGCGCCACCCGGAGCGCTACAGCGTGTTCGCGCTGAGCGCCCACAGCAAGGTCGAGGCGCTGGCCGCCCAGTGCGAGCGCTTCCGCCCGGCCCGCGCCGTGGTCGGCAGCGCCGCCGCCGCCGCGCAATTGACGGCCTTGCTGCGCGCCAAGGGCCTGCGCACCGAGGTCGATTACGGCGAGGCGGCCCTGTGCGCCATCGCCGCCGACGCCCAGGTCGACGCCGTGATGGCCGCCATCGTCGGCGCCGCCGGCCTGGCGCCGACGCTGGCCGCGGCCCGCGCCGGCAAGAAGGTTTTGCTGGCGAACAAGGAGGCGCTGGTGATGTCGGGCCAGCTCTTCATCGACGCGGCCCAGGCCAGCGGCGCCGTGCTGCTGCCGATCGACAGCGAGCACAATGCGATTTTCCAGTGCCTGCCGCGGGGCTACGGCAGGGCGCCGGCCGACGCCGGCGTGGCGAAGATCGTGCTGACGGCCTCGGGCGGCCCCTTCCTCACGCGCGCCGTCGACAGCCTCGACGCCGTCACGCCCGAACAAGCCTGCAAGCACCCGAACTGGGTGATGGGGCGCAAGATTTCCGTCGATTCCGCGACGATGATGAACAAGGGCCTGGAAGTGATCGAGGCGCACTGGCTGTTCGGCACGCCGGCGGCGCAGATCGAGGTGCTGATCCATCCGCAAAGCGTGATCCATTCGATGGTGTCCTACGTCGACGGCTCCGTGCTGGCCCAGTTGGGCAACCCGGACATGCGCACGCCGATCGCCCACGCGCTGGCCTACCCGGAGCGCATCGACTCCGGCGTGGCCCAGCTCGACCTGGCGCAGATCGCCACGCTGCAGTTCGAGCGCGCCGATTTCGCCCGTTTCCCCTGCCTTGCCCTGGCCTTCGACGCGCTGCGCGCCGGCGGCACCGCGCCGGCGCTGCTGAACGCGGCCAACGAGGTGGCCGTGCAAGCCTTCCTCGACCTGAGAATCGGCTTCCGCCAGATCGACCGCGTGGTGCGCCACGTGATCGAGACGGTCGCCGGCGGCGCCGCCTCCAGCATCGAGGCCGTGATGGCCCAGGACGGGCTGGCGCGCGCCGCCGCCGAACGCTATATCGCCGGCGGACCGGCGCGATGAACCTGCTGCAGACACTGCTGGCGTTTTTCGTCGCCCTCGGCTCGCTGATTGTCATCCATGAGCTGGGCCACTACTGGGTGGCGCGCTGGTGCGGCGTCAAGGTGCTGCGCTTTTCCGTCGGCATGGGCAAGGTCGTCTGGTCGCGCCGCTTCGGCCCTGACCAGACCGAGTGGGCCGTGTCGGCGCTGCCGCTGGGCGGCTATGTGAAGATGCTGGACGGCCGCGAGCAAGACCTGGGCGCGCTGTCGCCGGACGACTTGCGGCGCGAGTTCACGCGCCAGAGCGTGTGGCGGCGCATCGCCATCGTCGCCGCCGGCCCGCTCGCCAACTTCCTGCTGGCCATCGGCGTGTTCGCCGGCCTGTACATGTACGGCATCGAGGAACCCGTCAGCCGGCTCGGCGCCGCCACCGCGCACAGCGCCGCCGACATCGCCGGGCTGCGTTCCGGCGACCGCGTCGTCGCCGTCAACGGCGAGCCCGTCGCCGTCTGGTCCGAGCTGCGCTGGCAGATTATCCAGGCGGCGCTCGACAAGCAGGGCGCGCGCCTGGAAGTCGAGCGTCCCGGCAGCGGCCGCGTCGGCGCGGCCCTGCCGGCGGCGGCGCTGGCCGGCCTCGACCTCGAAGGCGACGTGCTGGGCCAGGCCGGCATCACGCTGGCCCGCCCCGCGCCCGTGCTGGGCAAGGTGCAGGACGGCGGCGCGGCCCAGCGCGCCGGCCTGCGCGCCGGCGATCTGCTGGTCAGCGTGGACGGACGGCCCCTGGCCAACGGCCCGGCGCTGGTCGACCTGGTGCGCGCCGCCCCCGGGCGCACGCTGCGCGTGGCGCTGCGCCGCGCCGGCGTGCCGATGGAGCTCGACGTCACGCCCGATGCCGAGGTCGAGGCAGCTGTAACAGTTGGTAAGATCAAGGCCGAGGTCGCGCAGCGGCCGGATATGATGGTCGTGGCAGCGGCGCCGCTGGCGGCCACCGGGAAGGCCGTCGTCAAGGTCTGGGACACCAGCGTGCTGACCTTGAAAATGATGGGCAAGATGATCACCGGCCAGGCCTCGTGGAAGAATGTGACGGGGCCGATCACGATCGCCGACTACGCCGGGCAGACGGCGCGCATCGGCGCCGTCAGCTACCTGAGCTTCATCGCCTTCATCAGTATCAGTCTGGGTGTGATGAATTTGCTACCCATTCCGGTTTTAGATGGGGGGCTTTTGCTGTATTATTCGCTGGAAGTTTTGACCGGACGCCCGATTCCGGAGCGTGTCGGCGAGATCGCCCAGCGTCTGGGCGTGGGATTGTTGCTGACCCTGATGGCGCTTGCCGTTTTCAACGACGTTGCGCGGCTGCTGACCTGAACGTCGGCGCCGTTCGTACAGGCATTCATTTTGTGCGTGTTGTCCAATGATTTATCCATTGATTTAGCCAATGAAATTACACTCTGACCGTTTTGCCTTGCCTTCCTTTCGTCTCAGCCTGATCGGCGCCGCCGTACTGGCTTTCTGCTCCGGCCAGGCGCTGGCCGTGGCGCCATTTGTCGTCAAGGACATCCGCGTCGAGGGTATCCAGCGCACCGAGGCTGGTACTGTGTTCAGCTACCTGCCGGTGCGCGTCGGCGAAACCTTCAGCGACGACAAGAGCGTCGCCATCATCAAAGCCCTGTACGCGACCAACATCTTCAAGGACGTGCGCCTGGAGGTCGACGGCGACGTGCTCGTCGTGCTGGTCGAGGAACGCCCGGCCATCGCCAGCGTCGAGTTCACCGGCGCCAAGGAATTCGAAAAGGATATCCTGGTCAAGGCGCTCAAGGAGATCGGCGTCGGCGAGGCGAAGTTCTTCGAGAAGGCTTCGGTCGACCGCGCCGAGCAGGAGCTCAAGCGCCAGTACCTGTCGCACGGCCTGTACGGCGTGAAGATCACCACCACCGTCACGCCGATCGAGCGCAACCGCGTCAACGTCGTCTTCGCCGTCGACGAGGGCGAGGTGGCCCGCATCAAGCAGATCAACATCGTCGGCAACAGGGCATTTGCCGACAAGGAGCTGCGCGAGCAACTGGCCCTGAACACCAGCGGCCTGTTCAGCTGGTACACCAAGGCCGACCAGTATTCCAAGACCAAGCTGACCGGCGACATCGAGGCGCTCAAGTCCTTCTATCTGAACCGCGGCTACATCGAGATGCAGGTCGATTCGACCCAGGTGTCGATCACGCCGGACAAGAAGGACATCTACATCACGATCAACCTGACCGAGGGCGAGAAGTACACGGTCGGCGACAGCAAGCTGGAAGGCGAGATGTTCGGCCGCGAGGACGAGCTGAAGTCGCTGCTGCTGATGAAGAAGGGCGCCGTCTATTCGGGCGAGCTGCTCACCGCCAGCAACAAGCGCATCTCCGACCGCCTCGGCACCTTCGGCTACGCCTTCGCCAACGTCAACGCCAATCCGGAGATCAACCGCGAGAAGCGCGAGGTGTCGTTCACCTTCCTGGTCGACCCGGGCAAGCGCGTCTACGTGCGCCGCATGAACATCGCCGGCAACACGACCACCCGCGACGAGGTGATCCGCCGCGAATTCCGCCAGTTCGAATCGTCGTGGTACGACGCCAACAAGATCAAGCTGTCGCGCGACCGCGTCGACCGCCTCGGCTACTTCAAGGACGTCACCATCGACACGCCGGAAGCCCAGGGCACCAACGACCAGGTCGACGTCAACCTGACCGTCGTGGAAAAACCGACCGGCAACTTCATGATAGGCGGCGCGTTTTCCCAGGCCGAGAAGTTCACCTTCTCGGCGGCGATTTCGCAGGCCAACTTCGCCGGCAGCGGCAACACCGTCGGCCTGGAGCTGAACACCAGCCACTACAGCCGCACCATCGCGTTTTCGCACACCAACCCCTACTTCACCGACGACGGCGTGTCGCGCCGCTTCGAGCTGTACCTGCGCACGACGATTCCGCCGGCCCTCAACATCGGCAGCTACAAGGTCAAGCAGCAGGGCGGCAAGATCGAGTTCGGCGTGCCGTTCTCCGAGAGCGACACGGTGTTCTTCGGCGCCGGCCTGGAGCGCACCAAGATCGAGACGGACGCCACCAGCCCGCTGCGCTTCCGCAACTACGTGCGCGACAACGGCGGCCCGGCCGACGGCATCGGCAGCGCCACCACCAACGCCGTGCCGCTGACGGCCTCGTGGCAGCGCGACAGCCGCGACAGCGCGCTGACGCCGTCCATCGGCCGCTACCAGCGCGCCAACCTGGAAGTGGACTTGATCGGCAACCAGAAATACTACCGCGCCATCTACGAGCAGCAGTATTACCGTCCGCTGTTCCGCAGCGTCACGCTGGCCCTGCGCGGCGAGATCGACTACGGCCACGGCATCGGCAAGAACGCCTATCCGGTCTTCAAGAACTTCTACGGCGGCGGCATCGGCTCGGTGCGCGGCTACCAGAGTTCCTCGCTGGGCGCCGCCGACCCGAGCACCAACGATGCGCTGGGCGGCGCTTCGCGGCTGATGGGCAGCGTCGAATTGCAACTGCCTTTCCCCGGCTCGGGCAGCGACCGCAGCCTGCGCTGGTTCGGCTTCGTCGACGGCGGCCAGGTCTACCAGGAAGGGCAAAAACTGCGCGCCTCGGAATTGCGCTATTCTGCAGGCTTGGGGATCAGCTGGATTTCCCCGGTCGGCCCGCTGAAGTTGAGCTACAGCAAGGCGCTGAACAAGAAGCCGGGCGACCGCACGGAACCGTTCCAGTTCCAGATGGGCACCGGCTTCTAAGCGCCGTGCGCGGCCCCTTATTTTTTTGACCACGGAGAATTACGTTGAAGACTGCAACCGCAACCCTGCCCAAGTATCTTGCCGCGCTTGCATTGTGCTGGTGTTCGCTGGCGCCGGTGCAGGCCCAGGCCCAGGAGTCGAAGATCGCCTGGTTGAGCTCCGAGCGTCTGTATCACGAGTCGAAGCTGGCCAAGCTGGCCAGCGAGAAGCTGGCCGAGGAGTTCAAGGCGCGCGAAAAGGCCGTGCAGGAGCTGGGCGCGCGCTTCAAGGTGGCCAGCGACAAGCTGGAAAAGGAATTGCCCGGCCTGAACGAAAGCGAGCGCGCCAAGCGCCAGCGCGAGTACTTCGAGCTGGACAAGGAATTGCAGCGCCGCCAGCGCGAGTTCCGCGAGGACTTGAGCCAGCGCACCAACGAGGAGCGCGCCGCCATCGCCGAGAAGGCCAACGCGATCGTCCAGAAGATGGCGCTGGCCGAGGGCTATGACGTGGTGCTGCAGGATGCGCTGTGGTTCAACCCGCGCATCGACATCACCGACAGGGTGCTGAAGGCGCTCGACAAGTAAGACACCGCGACGGGCGGGCGGGGCGCGTTGCGCCGTCCGCCCCGGACGGGCAACAAACAAGATTGGACATATTATGATGGGCACTCGACTGGGTGAATTGGTCGAACGCTTCGGCGGACAGTTGCAGGGCGACCCCAACCTGCAGGTCAGCGGCATCGCGCCGCTGGCCGACGCCGACGCTTCGCACATCAGCTTCCTGAGCAACAGCAAGTTCCGCGGCCAGGCCGCCGCCAGCCAGGCGGCCGCGCTGATCCTCTCGGCCGCCGACGACGCCGTCGTCGCGCCGGACTACGCCGGCGCGCGCATCGTCACGCCGAACCCCTACGCGTATTTCGCCCGCGCCGCGCAGTTTTTCGCCGCGCAGCGCGAGGTCGCGCCGGCGCCCGGCGTCGACGCCAGCGCCAGCATCGGCGCCGGCGCCGTCATCGCCGCCAGCGCCCACATCGGCGCGCACGTGACGATAGGCGAGGGCGCCGTCATCGGCGAGGGCGCCGTCATCGACGCCGGCTGCTTCGTCGGCCGCGAGGCCGTCATCGGCGCCGCCACCCACCTGTTCGCCAACGTGACCTTCCACGCCCGCTGCCAAATCGGCGCGCGCGGCATCATCCACTCCGGCGCCGTCATCGGCACCGACGGTTTCGGCTTCGCCAACGAGGGCGGGGTCTACATCAAGATCCCGCAGACCGGCCGCGTCATCATCGGCGACGACGTCGACATCGGCGCCAACACCACCATCGACCGCGGCGCGCTGGCCGACACCGTCATCGAGGACGGCGTCAAGCTGGACAACCAGATCCAGATCGGCCACAACTGCCGCATCGGCGCGCACACGGCGATGGCCGGCTGCGTCGGCGTGGCCGGCAGCGCCGTCATCGGCAAGTACTGCACCTTCGGCGGCGCCGCGATGGTGCTGGGCCACCTGAGCATCGCCGACCGCGTCCATGTGTCCTCGGGCAGCATGGTGTCGCGCTCGATCCTCGAAGCGGGCCAGTACACGGGCTTCTATCCGCTGGCGAAAAACGCCGACTGGGAAAAAAGCGCGGCGATCGTGCGCAATCTGTCGACGCTGCGCGATAAAATCCGGGCGCTGGAAAAAACAATTAAAACACTGACAAATCAAGAGCAAACATGACCACTACCACAGAACAAAAGAAGACCCTCGACATCCACCAGATCAAGCAGTATCTGCCGCACCGCTATCCGCTGCTGCTGGTCGACCGCGTGCTGGACTGGGAGTCGGGCAAGACGATTTCGGCGATCAAGAACGTCACCGTCAACGAGGAGTTCTTCAACGGCCACTTCCCGCACAAGCCGGTGATGCCGGGCGTCTTGATGATCGAGGCGATGGCGCAGACCGCCGCCATCCTGTCCTTCCTGACGATGGACATCAAGCCGGACGAGAACTCGGTGGTCTACTTCGTCGGCATCGACAACGCCCGCTTCAAGCGGCCGGTCGAGCCGGGCGACCAGTTGCGGATGGACGTGGAGATCGTGCGCGTGTCGCGCGGCATCTGGAAATACAAGGCCGTCGGCAGCGTCGACGGCAAAGTCGCGGTGGAAGCGGACCTGATGTGCACCATCCGCAGCGCCAACGACGCGAGCCAGCCAGCGGGGCAGTAAGATGACAGCGATCCATCCCAGCGCCATAGTCGACCCCAAGGCGCAGCTGGACAGCTCGGTGCAGGTCGGCCCGTATTCGGTGATCGGCCCGCACGTGCGCATCGGCGCCGGCACCCGGGTCGGCCCGCATGTCGTCATCGAGGGCCATACGAGCATCGGCTGCGACAACCAGTTTTTCCAGTTCTCGTCCATCGGCGCCGCGCCGCAGGACAAGAAGTGGTCGGGCGAGCCGACCCGCCTGGAAATCGGCGACCGCAACACCATCCGCGAGTTCTGCACCTTCAACACCGGCACCGTGCAGGACGCCGGCGTGACGCGGCTCGGCAACGACAACTGGATTTCCGCGTATGTGCACCTGGCGCACGACTGCCAGGTGGGCAGCAACACGATCTTCTCGAACAACGCGCAACTGGCCGGCCACGTGCATATCGGCGACTGGGTGATCCTGTCCGGCTTCGCCAATGTGCACCAGTTCTGCCAGATCGGCGCGCACGCCTTCGTCGGCATGAGCACCAGCCTGACCCAGGATGTGCCGCCCTTCGTTCTGCTGTCGGGCAATCCGGCGGCGGCGCACGGCGTCAACATCGAGGGCTTGAAGCGGCGCGGCTTCAGCCGCGCGCAGATCGACGGCATCCGCAGCGCCTACAAGTTGATCTACCGCTCCAACCTGACCTTGGAAGAGGCCAAGGCCGCGCTGTTCGAGGAGGAGATGGCCTCCCCCGAGGCGGCTGAACAGATCCGCGCGATGCGCGAGTTCCTCAACGGCGCGACCCGTGGCATCGTCCGCTGAACTGTCTGTCGCAGTGGTCGCCGGCGAGGTGTCCGGCGACCTGCTGGCCGGACGTCTGCTGGGCGGGCTGCGGGCGCAGCTGCCCGGGGCGCGCTTCCACGGCATCGGCGGCCCCAACATGGCGCGCCACGGCTTCGTCTCCGACTGGCCGCTGGAGCGCCTGACGGTGCGCGGCCTGTTCGAGATCATTCCCCGCTACCGCGACATCAAGGGCATCCAGAACCAGTTGCGCGAGCAGTTGCTGGCCGAGCGGCCGGCCGTCTTCATCGGCGCCGATTACCCCGGCTTCAACCTGGGCCTGGAGATGCAGCTGAAGGCGGCCGGCATCCCCACCGTGCATTACATCGGGCCGCAGATCTGGGCCTGGCGCGGCGGGCGCATCAAGAAAATCATCAAGGCGGTGTCGCACATGCTGGTGATCTTCCCCTTCGAGGAGGAGATCTACCGGCGCGCCGGCGTGCCCGTCACCTACGTCGGCCACCCGCTGGCGGAGATGATCCCGCTGCAGCCGGACGAGGCGGCGGCGCGGCGCCAGCTCGGCCTGCCCGAGGACGCCAATGTCGTCACGCTGATGCCGGGCAGCCGCATGGGCGAGCTGAAACACAATGTCGCCGCCTTCGTCGGCGCCGCCAAGCTGCTGCGCCAGCGCGACCATTCGCTGCGTTTCGTCGCGCCGATGGCCGGCGAGAAGCAGCGCCAGTACTTCCTCGAACTGGTGGCCCAGGCCGGCCTGCGCGACGTCGAGATCATGCTCACGGACGGCCAGTCGCACACGGCCATCGCCGCCGCCGACGCCGTGCTGGTGGCCTCCGGCACGGCCTCGCTGGAGGTGGCGCTGTTCAAGAAACCGATGGTGATCGCCTATAAAATGATGCGCGCCTCGTGGGAAATCATGCGCCACATGGGTTACCAGCCGTGGATCGGCCTGCCCAACATCCTGGCGCGCGAATTCCTCGTGCCGGAACTGCTGCAGAACGCCGCCAGCCCGGAAGCGCTGGCCGAGGCCATGTGGCGCCAGTTGAGCGACGTGCCGGGCCGCCTGCGCCTGGTGCAGCGCTTCACCGATATGCACCACAGCCTGTTGCGCGACAGCGCGCAGGAGAGCGCCGCGGCGGTCATGCAAGTGATCGCCGCATCTTCCACCCGCCTGTAGTTGTACGGCATGACGCAATAAAGGCGTAAGTGAAAAATCTCTATCCCGGCTTGTTTGACGACCTGCCATTCTCCCTCGATGAAATCATCTGCGGCGTCGACGAGGCCGGCCGCGGCCCGCTGGCCGGCCCGGTCTTCGCCGCCGCCGTGATCCTCGACCCGGCGCGGCCGATAGACGGCTTGCGCGACTCGAAAAAACTCAGCGAGGCGCGCCGCGACGCGCTGGTGCCGCTGATCAAGCAGAACGCGCTGGCCTGGGCCATCGCCGAATGCTCGGAAGCGGAAATCGACGAGCTCAACATCCTGCAGGCGACCATGCTGGCGATGCGCCGCGCCGTCGAGGCGCTGGCGACGGTGCCGACGCTGGCCCTGATCGACGGCAACCGCTGTCCGGTGATGTCGATCCGGGCCATCGCCATCGTCGAGGGCGACGACAAGGTCGACTCGATCTCGGCCGCCTCCATCCTCGCCAAGACGGCGCGCGACGCCGCGCTGCAGGTGCTGCACGCCAGCTATCCGCAGTACGGCTTCGACCAGCACAAGGGCTATCCGACCGCGCTGCACCTGGCGCGCCTGCGCGAGCACGGCGTCTCGCCGGTGCATAGGCGCTCCTACGCGCCGGTGCGCAAACTGCTGGAGGCAAACTCATGAAACTGATTTCCTCGCGCGACAACGCGCTCTACAAAGAATTGAAACACCTGGCCGGCAGCTCGCAGGCGCGCCGCAAGGCCGGCCGCACCCTGCTCGACGGCGTGCATCTGTGCCAGACCTATCTGAGCCTGCGCGGCGCGCCGCCGCAGTGCGTCGTCAGCGAAAGTGCGCTGCGCAACGCCGAGGTGGCCGAGCTGATTGCCCAGTGCGAGGCCCGCCAGGTCCACTGCATCACCATGCCGGACGCGCTGTACGCCGCCCTCAGCCAGGTCGAGCACGGCGTCGGCATCCTGTTCGTCATCGAGACGCCGGAGCGCGCGGTGACGCAGGCGCTGTCGGCCTCGGCCGTCTTGCTCGACAACCTGCAAGACCCCGGCAACGTCGGCTCCATCCTGCGCAGCGCGGCGGCGGCCGGCATCGGCCAGGTGTACTGCAGCGCCGGCACGGCTTTCTGCTGGTCGCCGAAGGTGCTGCGGGCGGCGATGGGCGCGCACTTCGTGCTCGACATCTACGAGGGCGTCGACCTGGCCGCGCTGGTGTCGGACTCCGCCATCGCCGTGCTGGCCACCAGCGGTTACGCCGAGCAGCGCCTGTACGACGTCGACCTGCGCCAGCCGGTCGGCTGGCTGCTGGGCCACGAAGGGCAGGGCGTGGCCGACGATTTGCTGGCCCTGGCGACGCACCGCGTCGTCATCCCGCACCTGGGGCAGGTCGAGTCGCTGAACGTGGCCGCCTGCGCCGCCGTGTGTTTTTTTGAGCAAGTCAGGCAAAATCAGGTATAGGGCGCGGCCGATCTGAGGTAAGGTGGCGGTAACACCGAACCGGAGATGCCATGGACATCGCGCAGTTGCACTTTCTTGTGGCCGAGGGCGAGCAGGGACAGCGCCAGGCGCTGCTGGATATGCTGGCCCGGTTGGGCGCCGTCCGCGTCACCGACGTCGCCGACGGCCACACGGCGCTGCGCAGCTTCTCGGGCGGCATCGCGCCGGCCGTCGATATCGGCGTGATCGATCTGGCGCTGCCCGGCATGGACGGGCTGGAGCTGATCCGCCGCCTGGCCGAGGCGAACTGCCGCTCCGGCATCATCGTCGTCGGCGCGCAGAGCAGCGCCGTGCTGTTTTCCGTCGAGACGATGGCGCAGGCTTACGGCGTCGACATGCTGGGCACGATCGCCAAGCCGGTCGGCGCGGCCGCGCTGGCGGCCCTCATCGCCAACTACCAGGGGGCGGGGCAGGCCGCCGCCGCGCATCCGCCCGAGCCGGCGTTCAGCTTCGCCCAGGTCGGCCTGGGGCTGCAGGCGCGCCAGTTCGAACCGTTTTTCCAGCCCAAGATCGAACTGGCGACCGGCCAGGTGAAGGGCCTGGAAATGTTCGCCCGCTGGCTGCACCCGGAGCACGGCACGCTGGAGCCGGCCGCCTTCATCGACGCGCTGGTCGAGCACAAGCGCGTCGACTTCCTCGACTGGAGCATGATCGACAAATCGGTGGCGGCCTGCCGCCTGCTGCACGACCAGGGCATCCCGATCTCGATCGCCGTCAACGTGGCGCCGCAGACGCTGGCGCAGCCGGCCTTCATGGCGCAGATGGACGCCTGCCTGGCGCGCCACCGCATCCTGGCCGACTACCTCACCTTCGAGATCACCGAGTCGGCCGTGCTCAGCTCCGAAGCGCATTTCCTTGAACGCCTGCTGCGGCTGCGCATCCGCGGCTTCGGCCTGGCCATCGACGACTACGGCACGGCGCGCTCCAACCTGCAACTGCTGGCGCGCATCCCCTTCACCGAGCTGAAGATAGACCGCAGCTTCGTCGACGGCGCCTCGAAGCGGCGCGCGCTGGGCACGGTGCTGAGCTCCTGCCTGGGACTGGCGCGCAGCCTGGAGCGGCGCTCGGTGGCCGTCGGCGTGGAAACGCGGGAAGACTGGGATTTCCTGCAGGGGCTCGGTTGCACCTATGCCCAGGGCTATTACATCGCCAAGCCGATGCCGGTGCAGGATTTCCCCGCGTGGCTGGCCGACTGGCGCCATTATTTCTAGTGCGGGCGAACTTTTTTCGCCGTGGCGTACACTAACGGGAATATTCTCCCCAGGTGAGTGCCATGAAAATCCCGCAAGAGTTGCGCATCCCCGCGCTGGTGTTCACGCTGGAGGCCATCATGCTGATCGGCCTGGCGCTGATCTTCCAGGTGCTGGCGCCGCCTTAGGCCGTTTGCAGGGCCGGCGCGGCGACGGTGCTGTGCAGCTCGCTGGCGCCGGTGCGGATGATCCAGCATTCCGGATACGGCTCGCTGGCGTAGCGGTTGTGGCGGGCGATGCCGCTCAGCTTGTCGAGGGCCGTGGCCGGCCCCAGCGGCGTTTCCTTGCCGGTCAACTGGTCCAGGTGCCAGAAGCCGCCGTCGTGGTGGAACAGCAGCGGCAGCGCGGCCGCGTTCGGCGCGGCGGCCCAGGCCGGCAGCGGGTAGCCGGGGTGGCGGTCCGGCGCCAGCAGGTAGAAGCACTCGGCTTGCGCGCCCTGGTCGATGCGGTGCAGGATGACGCCGTGCGGCAGGATGGCGCTGACCGACAGCACGACGATACCCTTGATGCTGGCGCTCAGTTCGATGCGCATGCCCAGGCGCAGCGGCGTCGGCTTGTGCTTGCCGGGCCAGACGCCGTCGAGCAGCACGCCATAGCGCGACACATCCTCGATTTCGAAGCCGTTGTGGCCGCGGCGTATCACGGCGTGGCGGCCGGACAGGCGCCGCGTCAGTCCATTGTTGTCGCGGCCGCCGTCGCCGAAATGGCTGAGCAGCACGTCCGACTCGGGGTCGACCAGCTCAAAGCGGCCCAGCACGCATTCGTCCAGCGCGAACAGGCGGATCTGGCGTTGCGCGCCGGCTTCCGGCGCGGCGTTGACGAGGCAGGCGGCGCGGCTCGGGTGCGGGTGGGCGCGGCTGGCGCCCGGCACGTCGATTTCGATCAATTCCTCGTCCCAGGCGATGGTGGTGAAGCCCATGTCGATCTTGCCCTGGGGCGCGGCCAGGTCGACGTGGGCGATGCCGGCGTTGCGGGCCGTGACGTCGAGGTCGTAGCCGGCGCCGGCCGGCGCGCTGACGCGGGCGATCGAGGCGTCGTCGACCATGACGCGGACGTTTTTGTGCGTGCTGAGGAAAATCCGGTGGATTTCCGTCAGCGTGGCGTCGCGGCGCGGCACCAGGATGACGAAGGTGCAGACCCATTTTTGCGCCGCGACGGCGCCGACGGACGGGCTGAGCACCTCGACATCGATCTGGTACTGGCCGTGTTCCTTGTTGCGCGAGGAAAATTCGACGAAGACGGGGCGCCAGTCGCCGCGCGTGGTGCGGACGAATTGCTGGCGCGCGGCGCCGTGCGGAATCAAGTCCGATTGCAACTGCATCGTGATCTGCGGCGCGCAGTGCGCCGGCATGCCGCGCAATGCCATTTTCAGGGTCTGGCGGCCGCCGGCGGCGCGCGGGTCGAAGCCGCTGATGTGCAGGTGGGCGTGGTTGAGCTCGCGGAACGGGGCCGGCGCGGCGGCGGCGGCCGGTGCCGTGGCCGGCGGCGCGGCGCGGGCGGCGCGTATTCTGCTCAATAGTTCGAAGCTGCTGGGCGGCGCCGCGGCCTGGACGTGGCCGCTCGCGCAGGCGTTTTCCCCAGGCATGACCCAGAACGTACAGTGCGGGTGATCCGGGTTACTGCATTTTTTCATGGCGGGTGTTGACGAGGGGCCGGCGGCGTAGGGGGATTGAGCACAGCTTACGCGCTTTTGGTGGTCCTTGGCAACTTTTGCGTCGATTCAAACGGATATTTTTTGCGCCAGATCGTCGCCGCGCCAACAACGCAACAGCGGCCTTGCTCAGGCGTGGGTGCGGGCATGGCTTGGCAGTGCCGTTTCGTCAACATTGGCCGGACGCAGGCGCAGGACGACGGCGCTCAGGTTGTCGATGTGCAGGCCGGGCGGCGGCGCGGCGAGGAAGTGGCTAAACAGGGCGTCGAGCGCGCCGCCGGCGTCGCGGCCGCCTAGCAGCGCGGGCCAGCGCGCCACCCAGCGCTCGGGCCGGGCGCAGGCCCAGAAGCCGTCGCTGGCCAGCAGGTAGAGGGCGTCGGGGCGCAGGGCCAGCTCGCGCCGGTCGGCCATCTGGCGCAGGAAGGGCGGCAGGCGCGCCGCTTCCAGCGCGAACAGCGGGCCGGCCAGCACATGCGGGTCGCTGATGGCGTTGCCAAGGATGAAAGCCTGGGAGATTTGCGGCCGGTGCTCGCCGTGCACCTGCTGCCACCATTCGGCCTCGTCGAGCAGGCCGTGCAGGGCGAAGGTGGTGGCCGGCACGTGGTCGATGGTCAGCGGGCGCGCCTGGCTGGCGGTGATTTCGTACAGGCGCGAATCGCCGACGTGGTAGAGCAGCGGTGCCAGGCCGGGGCGCAGTTCCAGCAGCGTCAGGGTGGTGCCGGGGCGTTTTTCCTCGTTGCCGCCGGTCAGCGCGGCGAAGCGTTCCTGCAGCGTCGCGTGCAGCGCGTCGAGGCGCGCGCCCAGTTCGTCCAGCGTGGCGCAGGCCGGTATCTGCAGCAAGCCTTGCACCACGGCCTCGGCCGCCTGGCGTCCGTGGCCGTGGCCGCCCATGCCGTCGAGCACGGCGATGCGCGCGTGGCCGGCCGGCCAGCCCGCCACTTGCTGGGTCTGGGCGCGCTGCCCGCGCAAGAAGGCGGCGCGGCCGGCGCCGTCGATCAGCAGGATATTGTCCTGGTTTTCCGGCAGCGGCCCGCGGCCGGCCCCGGCCATGCTGTGCGCGGCCACGTCCAGGCGCGGCGCGAAATTGAGGCTGTCGGTCAGTGGCGGCATGGGGGCGGCTTGAATGTTGTCGCGGCGATCATCATATGCAGCAGCTTAGCCGAAAAACGGCCGGCGCCCGCGGGAATTTTCCGTTCATGGCGGCGCCGCTTCGCCGCTTTGGCGCAGCCACAGGCTGCTGGCCCAGCCGACGCGGTCGCGCCCGTCGATGTCGGCGCGCACCTGCCACCAGTCGCCGTCGCGCCGGCCGGTCGGTGTCAGTGCCGCGCCGCCGCGCACGACGCCGATGCGCGCCGAGTTCACGCCGGCGCCGGCGCGCAGGTTCAGGTCGTGGTGGGCGCGGAAAGCCTGGCCGGCGATGCCCGCCGGCACGGGCGCCGGCGCGGCCGCGAGCGGCGGCGGCGCCGGCGGGGCCGGCAGCAGCGTCGTCATCAGGGCGCCCAGCGCCCAGGTGCCGCCGGCCAGGATCAGCAGCGCGCGCGCGGTCGGGCGGCGCCACCAGCGCCGCGGCGTCAGCCAGGCGGCCAGCGCCAGCGTCAACAGCAGGCCGGCGGCGTAGCCGGCCAGCGGGTAGAGGGAAGGTGCTTGCATATGGGCTTCCGGCGCGTCGTTCAGACGTCAAAGCGCAGCACGTAGTGGCCGGCCACCAGGTGGTGGCCGGGCGGCAGCAGGTAGGGCGCGGCGGCGCCGGCCTCGTCTATCCTGGCGACGAAGCGCAGCGCCTCGTCGAGGTGGTAGAGCGCTTGCGCCGGGGCGATGCGGCCGATGTGGAAGCCCTGCGGCGTCGCCTCGAAGCTGAAGGCGTTGCGCGACAGGCCGATGCGGTCGGCGCTGGCGCCGCCGCCGCCGCATTGCAGAAAACCCGGTCCGTCGAGCAGGCGCAGCGCCGCCAGCGCGGCGGCGTTGCGGCCGAAGACGAAGCGCGCGCCGCTCGCCACCGGCACGCCGACCGGCTGCGCCAGGCACAGCGTGGCGCAGTAGCGGTCGGCCATCTCGGGGGCGACGGCGAGCAGGCGCAGCGCGCGCGCATCGAGCGGGGCGAAGCTGGCCGGCGCGCTGACGCGCTCGCGCCCGGCCTCGGTGCAGGCGTGCAGCTCGTCGTTGGCGTCGACGCTGAAGCTGATGGCCTTGCCGCCGCCGGCGCCCACGGCCAGCGCGCGGTCGAAGGGGATCTCCAGCGCCGTCGCGCCGCTGTCGCGGTAGCGGCTCAGGCGCGGCAGCGCCAGCGCCACCACGCTGACGCGCTGCTGCGCCAGCGGCGCGTAGGTGGCGTCGCTCTCGGCGGCGCGCGGCGGCGGGCGGTGGCTCAGCGGCAGCGCCGTCGGCTCCTGGCCGGGCGCGTCCGCGTGGCTGGCCGGGCGCGCCTGCCAGACGGCGGCCTTGGCGGGGGCCGGCGGCGCCGCCGCGGCGGCTGCGCCGGCCCGGCCGACCTTCAGCAGCAGGCGGGCGCCGGCGTCGTGCCGGGAGGTGATCGTGTGATAGCCGTTGCGCGCGTCGAAGCGGCAGTCGAAGCCGTCGCGCGGGCGCATCTGCACCTGCGGCGGCGCGTCCGGGCCGTCGTTGATGAGCAGGATGGCGGCGTCGGCGCCGAACGGCCAGCCGCTGGCGGCGAAGCTGGCGTGGCCGTCGTCGCCGCCTATCAGCGCCAGGCGCTGGTTCGGGTAGATCGGGCAAACCGGCTTCCAGACGGCGCTGTCGCGCGAGACGCTGACGTTGTAGAGGATTTTTTCGCCGGGTGCCGGCAGATACACGGCGTGGCCGAAGCGCACCTCGATCTGGCCCGGCGGCAGCGCCTGCGCGCCGACGACGTCGTAGCGCACCTGGTCGGCGCCGAGCAGGTCGCCGAAATCCTTCTGGTGCAGCGCGGTGAGGGTTTGCGCCAGTTCGCGCGCCTTGGCGCCGCGGGTCAGGTGGTAGTCGTCCTCGACCTCCTCCTGCGGCAGCATCAGCGTCACGTGCGAGAAACAGCGCGTGGCGGCGCGGCCCTTGTGTTCGCGCGGGCTGCGTTCGAGCAGGTCGCGCAGCAGCGGGCGGCGGGCGAACAGCGCCAGGCCCGGCGCCTGCCAGATCGCCTCGCCGTTGAAGACGTCGGGGACTTTGCCTATGACTTCGTGCTGGACATAGATCGGCATGATGGATTCTCCTCTAAAGATAAAGCGCTGGCCGCGCAGAAGGTAAGCAGGGGGCAGAGGAAAAGCAGCAGGTGGCTGCCGCCGGCCGACAGAAAACTCATCGGCTGCCCCATGATCGGCAGGATCGCCAGGTTGGTGCCCCATGACAGCAGCAGATGGCCCAGCACGAAGGCGGCGCCGCCGCACAGCGCGAAATAGCGGAAGCGGCCCTGCCAGGCCAGGCGGTGGTCGCGCGCGGCGGCGCCGGCTGCGTGGCCGCGCCGCGCCGTTTGCAGCAGGCCGACGACGAAGGCCGCCTGCAGGCCCCACAGCAGCAGCGCGCCGGCCAGGCCGTGGCGGTTGAGGAAGAAGGCCGGCGCGAAATCGTCCTGCACGGCTGGGATCAGCACGGCGCTGCCGGCGTTCTGGCCCAGGCCGGCCAGGCCCAGAAAGTGGTCGGCGCCCCACCAGCCGCCGTCGCCGATGGCGCGTGCGCCAAGCAGCAGTTGCTGGCCCGTGTGCGGATGCCGCGCCGGCTCCAGCCAGACCAGGAAGCGGTCGGCGTAAAAGCCGCCCGCCAGCGGCAGGCGGGCCGGGTCGGCGCCGTGCAGGCAAGCGACGGCGCCGGCCGCGCCCAGGGCCAGCGCGGCCACGGCGACGGCGAGGCGGCCGTTGCGCGCCGCCAGCGCGTAGGCGAAGGCCATCGCCGTGCACCAGACCAGCAGCAGGATCAGCGGCGAATAATCGTCGACCTCGACCAGGGCCATGCCGAGCAGGGCCAGGAACAGCAGGACCGGCGCGATCAGCCGCAGCCAGCGCGCGCGGCGGCTGGCGCGGTGCCGGTCGACGCTGTGCCAGCCCAGGCGCAGGGCCAGGCAGTGGGCCGTCAGCGCCGTCAGCGCCAGCTTGGCCAGTTCCACCGGCTGTACGTCGAAGACGCCCGTTTCGTCGCCCCACAGCACCTGCATGGCCAGCGCCGCCAGCGCCGCCAGCGCCAGCGCCGCCAACGCCCATTCGACGCCGCGCTGGCCGGCCACGCCGGGGTGGCGCAAATTCCATAGCCGCCACAGGCCGCCCAGGCCGGCGCCGATGGCCAGCAGGGCGGCGCTTTTTTGGTAGTAGCGCAGCCACGAGGACTCCATGCCGCCCAGGCCCAGCTCCAGCTGCGCCAGCAGGCCGGCGGCCAGCAGCAGGACGGCGGCGGCGCCGGCCAGCGGCAGGCGTCCCGGCAGCGCCAGCCACAGCCACAGCGCGGCGCCGCCCAGCGCCATCGAGCAGGCCGGCGCCGGCGCATGGCCGGCGCGCTGCAGCGCCAGCGCCGCGATCCCGGCCAGCAGCACCAGGGTGGCGGCGGCCGCCGCGCCGCGCCATTGCCACGCGGCGCCGCGCCGCGCGGTCAGGGCGGCAGCCAGCGCGGCCAGCGCCAGCGCGCTCCACAGCGGCCCCTGCGCGGCGCCGTCCCATAGCGGACGCTGGCGCCACTGCCAGCGCAGCGCCGGCGCCAGCTTCTGTTCGGGCGCGCTGAACAGCGCGACGCGCCGGCTTGGCAGCAGATGCAATTGCCCGTCCTGCTGGCGCAGCTGGAAGCGGGTGTGGCCGACGACGATGGCCTGCACGCCGGACAGCGGCTGTTCCTGGCGGCGCAGTTCGACGTCGACGCCGTCGGCCGACAGCGCGAGCGCGGCGCGCGCGCCGTCGGGATTGCCGGCGCTCAGTTGCCACTGGCCGTCGCGCCGCGCCAGCACGGCCGCGCCGGGCGTGACGTCGGCCAGCCCGAGCCGGTTGCCGCAGTGGAGGTTGCCGCCGAAGGTCAGTGCGCGGCCGCTTGTCAGCGCGGCCGGCACGGCGCGGTTCCACAGCGCCAGCGCGCGCGCGGCGACGCCGGCGTCCGGGCAGGGCGCCTGCGCGTCGCCGTCGCGGTACAGCACCGCGCCGTCGTAGCGCCAGTGTCGGCCGGCGCCGGCGAAGGCGAGGGCGTCCGCGCCGGCCGTTTCGACCTCGAAGCGCGCGGCGCCGAGCCGGAAGCTGTGGCGCGCGCGCAAGGCGGCGCTGCCCATGCGCCGCTCGCCGTCCGCCGTTTGCAGCAGCAGGTGTTTGCCGGCGCTGAGGTTGCGCAACCACCAGGCGCCGGCGGCGTCGCGGCGCAGGCCGACATGGCTGCGTTCGGCCTGCGCCGCGGCCAGCTCGTGGCGGCCCAGCGCGATGCTGTCGCCGGCGGCCAGGCTGACCGTGATCTCGGCCGGATACCAGGCGGCGGGCGCGCGCCACAGGCTCCACGCCTGCAGCAGCATCAGCAGGGCCAGCGCGGCGGCGCTGGCGGCGCGCCGGCCCGGACGCGCCGTCATGCCGGCACCTGCGGGCCGGCGCGCACCTGCGCCAGCATGCGGCTGATCTGCAGCGCGTTGGCCGGCCGCGCGGCGGGGGCGGCGGCGAGCAGCGCGCGCAGCAGGGCCAGCGCGGCGCCGGCGTCGCCTCCCGCAAGCGCGATGCGGCGCGCGAACAGCGCCTCCTCGGCGGCCTCCAGCGTGGCCGGCATCGCGCCGCCGCCGCGCCGCAGCAGCATGGCGGCGCCGCCGGTGTGGTGTTCGCGGTAAGCCTGGCCGCAGGCGCTGCAAAAGCGCAGCGGCACGCCGCCGGCGGCGACAAAATAGAACAGCGCGCCCAGCGCGAAGTAGTCGCTGCGGATGCCGGTCGCGTAGGCGGTGCCGCCAGCCTGCGGAAAGAACTGTTCCGGCGCCTGCCAGCTGGCCGTGCCCGTATAGGTGTGGGCTTCGCCGGCGGCGGCCGCGCGGTTGGTGCCGAAGTCGGCCAGTTTGACGGTGTTGTGGCGGGCGTCGAGCAGCACATTGGCCGGCTTCAGGTCGAGGTAGCGCCAGCCGTACTGGTGCACCTTGGCCAGCGCCTGGTTGAGCTGGCCGATCCAGTCGAGCAGCCGCGCCAGCGGCACGCTGCGGCCGGCGCCGTGCAGGGCGGCGACATGCTTGCCGAGGTCGCCGTCGAGCAGTTCCAGCGCCAGCACCGGCAAACCCTGGTGCCGGCCGCTGTCGAGCAGGCGCACGATGTGCCGCTCGTCCCACGGCTGCAGCGACTGCAGGAAGGCGATTTCGTTGGCGGCGCTGGCCGCCCAGCGGGCGCGCTGGCGCGGCATGGCCAGCGCCATCTGCGGCTCGTTGACCAGTTTCAGCGCGACGTCGCCGAACCCGTGCGCGGCGCTGGCGCGCCACAGCAGGCCGTAGGCGGAGCCGGCGATCTGCTCGCGCAGCCTGTAATGGCCGCGTTCCAGTGTGATGATTGCGCCCGCAGTGAGCATGCTTTCCCCCGTTTCGCGAAGACGGCGGCGCCGTCGTGCGAATCTAGCCGGGGGAGGGGGAAATGGGGCGCGAGGATGGCGGCAGGGACGTGCCGCCTGTGGCTTGCTTAGCGGTAGTGGCCGTGATGGCGGTCGTGGCGGTCTTCGTAATAGTCGCGGCGCTCCTCCCAGTGGCGGTGGTGGCCGCGGTGGCCGCGCGCCGGTTCGACGTAGATGACGGCGGGCGGGCCGTAATAGCGCGGCGGCGGCGCGTAGTACACCGGCGCCGGGCGTTCGTAATACACCGGCGCCGGGCGCTGGTAGTAGACTTGCGCGGGCTCCTGGTACACGCGGGTTTCGTAGTAGCGGCCGCGGTTGCTGCTGTACGAACGCTCGTTGGTGCTGATGCTGTTGCCGACGGCGGCGCCGAGCACGCCGCCGACGATGGCGCCGTCGCGTCCGCCGGTGCTGTGGCCGATGGCCGCGCCGACGACGGCGCCGGCCACGGTATTGAATTCACGGTCACCGGCGACGGCCGCCGACGAGGCGGCAACCGCAGCGAACATCACCGCACCCAGAATTTTTTTGCTCAACATGGCGTTTCCTTCCCCTTCGGCGGGATCACCATGATCCCTTCATGGAGTCACTATATCGCCGCGGCGGAAAACTGCCATGTCATATACAACTTCTTACAAGTGAAACGCGGCCGCTAAGCTGCCGGCAGCGCGGACAGCGCCTCCCACTCCGGGCGCAGCAGGCTGTACATCTTGGTGTCGCGGATTGCCCCGTTGACGAAAAACGCCTGGCGCAGCGTGCCCTCTTCGGTGAAGCCGCATTTTTGCGCGATCCGCTCCGAGCCGATATTGAGCGGGTCCATCAGCAGTTCCAGCCGGTGATACTGGTGGGCCATGAACAGGTAGTTGACCAGCAGGCGGGTGGCCTCGCTGACGTAGCCGCGCCCGGCCAGGCCCGGCTCGAACAGGCGGTAGCCGATTTCGCGGCACAGCGGCGTGCGGCTCTTGAAGTGCGTGATGTGGCCGACGACGTGGTGGAAGCTATCCTCGATGACGAACATTTCGCTGTCTTCCGTGACGAAACCCGTCTGCATGAAGTCGCGCCGCATCGCCTCGGGCGACTTGAACAGCGTCGAATAGTAGTCGCCGCGCGAGGGCAGGTCGTTGCTCAGCGCAATGAACTGGTTCAGGTCGGCGCTCGTCAGGTGGCGCAGGGTGCACAGCTGTCCTTTTATCATGGAGGCTTTCGGGCGGTGGGTGGAACAGGCATGGTAATCGAATCAAAATGACAATGCAAACCATCGCAGGCCAGCGCAATATTGGCAAATGCGTTATCGTTGCCGTTCCCTTGCCCCGCGCCGGGGCGACCGCCATATCGTTTAACTCTTTTTCGAGGATCCGCATGCCCGCCGCTTTCCCCCATTTTCCCCGCCGCCGCCTGGCCGGCGCCCTTGCCGCCTGCCTGTTCAGCGCCACCGCCGCGGCCGCCGCGCCCGGCAACGACGTGGCCGCGCTGGAGCAGATCCGCGACAGCGCCATGCGCAGCGACTGGGCCTATGAGCGCCTGGCCGACATGACGGATTTGATCGGGCCGCGCCTGTCCGGCTCGGCCGGCGCCGCCGCCGCCGTCGAGCAGGTCGCCGCGACGATGCGCAAGCTGGGCGCGAAGGTGACGCTGCAGGCGGTCAAGGTGCCGCACTGGGTGCGCGGCGTGGAAACGGCCGAGCTGGTCGACTACAGCGGCCGGCCGGCCGGCGTCAGCCAGCGCGTCGTGCTGACGGCGCTGGGCGGCTCCGGCGCGACGCCGGCCGCCGGCCTGACGGCGCCGCTGCTGCTGGTGCGCAGTTTCGAGGAGTTGAAGGCGCGCGCGGCCGAGGTCAAGGGCAGCATCGTGCTGTTCGACGTGCCGTTCGACCAGCAGATGGCCGACCGCGGCCTGGCCGGCGTCACCTATGGGCAGGGCGCCAAGTTCCGCTTCGCCGGCCCGAAAGCGGCGGCGCAGCTGGGCGCCGTGGCCGCGCTGGTGCGCTCCGTCGGCGGCGCCGACTACCGGCTCGCCCACACCGGCGCCACCAGCCTGAGCGAGGAGACGCGGATACCGGCGGCCGCCGTGACGGTCGAGGACGCGCTGCTGATCGGCCGCCTGGCGGCGCGCGGACCGGTGAAGATGCATTTGACGCTGACGCCGCAGAACCTGCCGGAGGCGGACAGCTACAACGTCATCGCCGACCTGCCGGGCAGCGACAAGGCCGACGAGGTGGTGATCGTCTCCGGCCACCTCGATTCCTGGGATCTGGCCACCGGCGCCCATGACGACGCCGCCGGCGTGGCCAGCGCGATGGCGGTGATCGAAACGCTGAAGCGCCTGAACCTGCAGCCGCGCCGCACGATCCGCGTGATCGCCTGGATGAACGAGGAAAACGGCGGCCGCGGCGGCCGTGCCTACTACGACGCCAACAAGGGCGCGCTGGACAAGCAGATCGCGGCCATCGAAAGCGATTCCGGCGCCGGCCGGCCGTTCGGCATCTTGGCCAGTGTCGGCGCGCAGGCGGAGAAGCTGTTCGCGCCGCTGCGGCAAGCCCTGCTGCCGATCGGCGCGCATGCGTTCACGCGGCGCGACCAGCTCGGCACCGGCGACCTGCACGCGCTCGAAAGCGGCGGCGTGCCCAGCTTCGAGCCGCTGGTCGACAGTCACAGCTACTTCGACTACCACCACACGGCCGCCGACACGCTCGACAAGGTGGTGCCGGACCATCTGCGCCGCCACGTCGCGGTGATGGCGTCGCTGAGCTGGTTCCTGGCGAATATGGAGCAGCCGATCGGACGCGCCCCGGCGCAGGTCGAGTAAAGCGTGGGGGGCGGCGCCGGCGCGCGCCGCGCCTACATCGCGTTCAGCGGAATCTTCAGGTAGCGCACGCCGTTGTCCTCGGCCGCCGGCAACTGGCCGGCGTTGAGGTTGACCTGGATCGCCGGCAGGATCAGCGTCGGCATGCCCAGCATGGCGTCGCGCCGGCTGCGCATGTCGACGAACTGCTGCTCGCTGACGCCGTCGCGGATGTGGATGTTGGCGGCGCGCTGTTCCGCCACCGTCACCTCCCAGCGCGGCGCGCGCCCGGCCGGCGGATAGTCGTGGCACATGAACAGGCGCGTTTCCGGCGCCATGCTGAGCAGGGTCTGCACCGAACGGTACAGCATGCTGGCGCAGCCGCCGGGGAAGTCGCAGCGGGCCGTGCCGACGTCGGGCATGAACAGGGTGTCGCCGACGAAGACCGCGTCGCCGATCTGGTAGGCCATGTCGGCCGGGGTGTGGCCGGGCACATGCAGCGCGCGCGCCTTCAGGGCGCCGATGAGGAACTCCTCGTCGGCTTCGAACAAATGGTCGAACTGCGAGCCGTCCAGCATCGCCGGCTTGTGGTTGAAGACGGCGGCGAAGGCGTGCTGCACGGTGCGGATCGCCGCGCCGATGCCGATCCGTCCGCCGATCTGTTGCTGCAGGTAGGGCGCGGCCGACAGGTGGTCGGCGTGCGCGTGCGTTTCCAGCAGCCAGCGGCAGCGCAGCGCGTGGGCGCGCACGAAGGCGACCACCTGGTCGGCCGACGTCGTCGCGGTGCGGCCCGATTTCGGCTCGTAATCCAGAACGGAGTCGATGACGGCGCAATCGCGGCCGTCGGCCTCGTACACGACATAACTCACGGTGGAGGTGGCGGGATCGAAAAACGCTTGGATTTGTGGCTTCATGTTGGCGAGTGGCGCTCGGGCTTTGGTTGGCTTGTCATAATGATAGGTCGCTCGGTATTATAGATGTAAATTCACCTCTGTCATGCCCGATCATGCGGAAAGCGCATATGTGGCGGGCTCAGGTGTATGCCTGGCAAGCATACGCCGGTTCGCGGTCTGCCGCCCCATGGGGGAAACTAAATTGTTTAGCTCTTTTTCGCAGAATCGAATCGTCGTGCGCAAGGCTTCGTGCTAGGATTTCCGTTATTGACTGGGAGGTGTCTATGGATGGCGGTTCAAAGATTCATTACAAAGGCTGGGAAATTGTGCCGCTGGCGGTGCCGACCAGCGACGCGCGCTGGACGGCCAGTTGCGACATCGAGCGCGCCGGCGCCGACGGCGTCGAGGTGTTCGAGGGCGCGACGATGCAGTTTGTGCGCGACCAGGAGGACGACGCCATCGCCGCCGCCTGCGACGAGGCGATCCGCCAGATCGACAACATCATCGCCAACCCGCTGGTGCGCCTGGCTTAGTGTCCTGAGCCGGGCGCAGCACGACGTCAGCGCGCCGGTTTGGTGGCCTGCTCGATCTGCCTGCGCAGGCGCGCGCACTCGCTTTGCGTCGGCTTTGCCAGCGCCGCCGGCGCCGCGTCCAGCGTGCTGCCGGTGATGCGGGCGATGGTGGCGCGCAGCGTCGCGCTGTCGTCGTCGAAGTCGCCGTGGCGGACCGCCTGCGCCGCGTTTTCCTGCCCTGGCGGCGCGGTGTTCGGCGACCTGACCCAGTCAGCCGCGCCGCTGGCGAACAACTGTTCCAGCGCGGCGTCCCGGCGGATGAATTTTTCCATGCCCAGCAGCGGCTCGCCATCCGGGCGCTCCAGAGGTTTGCGGTAGATGCGCTCAAACGCGTTCGACACCAGATAGAGCAAGGACTTGTTGTAGATCCCGGCGCAGTTGTCGTCCTGCTCGGCGCGGTCGGTCAGCGTGAACAGGGCGAGTTTTTTCAGGCCCTGGTCCTGTAGCGCCGGCAAATACGTGTGCCGGAACAGCTCCATGCTGCAGGCCGGCGCCCACAGGGTGCAGCTGGCCACGTCCAGCCCCAGTCCCTTGGCCCGGGTTTTCGCCAGCGGCCCGGCCTTGAAGCGGCCCTTGGTGCACAGGTATTGCAGCAGCGCGGCCTGCAGGACGGCGCCGGCGCTGTGGCTGACCAGGTGGATTTCGACGTCGGCATCGGCGCCGACCAGGCGGGCGATTTCATCGGCCGCAATGCGCGCGCCGCCGCTGGCCGAGCTGGTCGCCATCAGCGCGTTTTCCTTGATTTCGCTCCACACGGCCTTGCCGGTGAAGATGCGCCCGATCGGTTCGAGCAAATCGTCGAGGCGGTCCAGCATGAAATCCTGGCTGGCGTCGAGCATGCCCTCGGGGCGGCGCCGGCGCAGGGCGTCGCTGAGGATGTTGGCCAGCGTGGTCCAGTAGTCGGTGCGCCAGATAAAGGCGAGCGGATAGCATTCGGCCTTGAGCATCGTGCTGCGGTATTCGGCGATGCGTTGCAGGGCCTCGTCCTGTCCCGTCAGGCCGCCGTGCGCATACAGCACCAGGCGCTTCTTGCGCCAGCCGGCGCTGATGCGGGGGAAGTCCTCGCGCAGGATTTGCCGCAGCATCGCGGCCGAGGTGGCGATTTCGCCGTGTTCGTTGAGCTGGCCGTCGTTCTTGAGGGCGATGACGTGGGGCCGGATTTCGCTGTACAGATAGGGTTTGGCGCGCACCGCGCCGACGCCGGCGACGGCCGGTTCTCCGGGGCCGGCCGGCAGCAGCACCGGCGCGCCGAGCCGCGCGACCCAGACGTCGCTGCCGTTGCGCAGCCAGTCGGCATAGGCGATGCGGCCAAAGCCCTGCATGCCCCACGCGGCGCCCCAGGAGTTCTGCACCCAGAAGCCATGTTCGTCGTAGGCGACGATGGCGAAGGCGTGGCCGCCGATGATCGTCGTATCGGCGACGATGACGCCGTCGCCGGCCACCTGCTGCCAGCCTTTGTGCACGCTGGCGCTGGCGTACAGCACGCCGGCTTCGCTGATGGCCGCGTGCATGTCCACCAGGCTCTTGTGGTTGACGCGCAGGTAGGCGCCCAGCGGGCGGGCGGCGGCGTCGCGCACGACGGCATCGCCGAGCACGCCGGCTTTGCCGTCGGCGCGCGCCCACAGCGGCGCCGCGCAGACGCCGTGTTTGTACCAGCCTTTGATGGCGCCACGGCAGCTCGACCCCTCATAGTCGGCGCCGGCCCACTCGTCGTAGCGGCGCGCCATGTCGTAGAGCATGTAGGGGCTGACGTTATCGGCGTTGGCGTCGACGCGGCGCGTGCGCAGCAGATAGTGCGCCACCGTCGCCAGGCCGAAGCCGGTGCAGGCGCCTTCCGTGCCCTGGTCGAGAACAGGCACGCCGGCCTGCCGATACCCTGCCAGCTCGCGCCGCGGCGGTACTTCGACCAGCGTGGCGACATACATGCTGTCGCGGAAGTCGATCGAGTCGGCGCGGGTGGCCAGCTGGCGCGCCTTGCCGGCGGCGTGGATGCGCGGCGCGGCGCCGGTGGGGCGCGCTGTCGGGCGGGGCGTACTCATGTGGTTTCCTTTCGCTCGCTGCATGTTTTGTCAATATTATTATATTGGAAATGTGTCCGGGCCAGACTGTTTCGCCTGCATGATAATTGTTGGTTCGCTGACACTCAGCCGTGGCCCGGCACCCGTTCCCCATCGGTTTTTCTTGCAAATTGTCAAAGACTGACTCATTCTTAAGCGACAGAAAATCCGCTTACCATTTCGAGGCCGCCATCATCGACATGCACCGCAGCGCGCAGCATTTTCCCGCCTGGCGTCCGGCACTGGCCGGCGCCGCGCTCGGTTTGAGCGCGCTGTCGGCGGCGGCCATGGATGCCGACAACTTTGCCGGCATGTCGCTCGAAGAGTTGGGCAACGTCAAAATCACCTCGGTGTCGAAACGGGCCGAACGGCTGGCCGACGCGCCCGCCGCCGTGTTTGTCATCGACGCCGCCGATATCCGCCGCAGCGGCGCGGCCAGCCTGCGCGAAGCCCTGCGCCTGGCGCCCAATCTGCAGGTGAACCAGGTCAGCGCCAGCGGCTACACGGTGAGCGCGCGCGGCTTCGCCGGCAGCGACGGCAACAAGCTGCTGGTGCTGATCGACGGCCGCTCGGTCTACACGCCGCTGTTCGCGGGCGTGTTCTGGGACGCCCAGGACCTTGCGCTGGACGACATCGAGCGCATCGAGGTCATCAGCGGGCCGGGCGGCACGCTGTGGGGCACCAATGCCGTCAACGGCGTCATCAACGTCATCACCCGGCCGGCCCAGGCCACGCAGGGCGGTTTGCTGTCGGCCGGGGCCGGCACGCGCTTGCGCGACGCCAGCGTGCGCTACGGCGGCAGTTTCGGCGGCGACGGCGCCTACCGCGTGTACGCCAAGGCTTTCGACGAGCGCCGCACCGAGAACGCCAGCGGCGCGCCGGTGGACGATGCCTGGCACAAGGCGCAGTTGGGTTTTCGCGCCGACTGGGGGCGCGGCGCCGACCGCTTCAATGTCCAGGGCGACGTCTATCGCGGACTGGAGGGGCAGCCCAAGCCGGGCAGCATCGCGCTGAACGGCCTCAAGCTCGATCTGGGCCGCATCGAGATTGCCGGCGCCAACCTGATGGCGCACTGGAGCCGCGCGCTGGACGGCGGCGCCACCCTCAGCGCGCAGGCGTATTACGACCGCAGCGAACGCACCGTGCCGCCGACCTTCGCCGAAAAGCTCGACATCGTCGATGTGCAGGCGCAGTATCAGTTCGCGCCGCTGGGCCGGCACCAGCTGGTGCTGGGCGGCCAGTACCGCCATGCGCAGGACCACCTGACGAACAGCGTCTATTTTGCTTTTCTGCCCGCCGACGACAGGCAAAGCTGGTCCAGCCTGTTTGTACAGGACGAGGTGCGCTTGACGCCGGCGTTGCGCCTGACGCTGGGGCTGCGCCTGGAACGCAACGGCTACACGGGCATGGAACGGCTGCCCAACGCCCGCCTGGCCTGGAAGCTCGCGCCCGACACGCTGTTGTGGGGCGCCGTCTCGCGCACGGTGCGCGCGCCGTCGCGACTGGACCGCGAGACCTTCGTGCCGGGCAAGCCGCCGTTCCTGCTCAACGGCGGCGCCAATTTCGAGTCGGAGCTGGCCGACGTGTTTGAGCTTGGCTACCGCAGCCAGGTGTCGTCGCGCTTGTCTTTCTCCGTCAATACCTATCGCGCGCTGTACGACCAGTTGCACACGCAGGAGCTGGTGCCGAACCGCCGGCCGATTCAAGTGTATTTCGGCAATGGCATGAAAGGGGCGACCAGTGGCATCGAACTGTGGGGCAGTTTCCAGGCCGCCGCCGACTGGCGCCTCAGCGCCGCCTATACGGCGCTGAAGGAAACGCTGGCGCTGAAACCGGGCAGCATCGATACCGCCGCTTCCGTGAAGAAGGTCGGCCGCGATCCGGCCCACACCTGGTCCTTGCGCTCGTCCTGGCAAATGTCGCGGCACACTGAACTGGACGTGGCGCTGCGCCGCGTGGCCGCCTTGACCGTGCCGGATGTGCCGGCCTACACGGCGCTCGACATGCACTTCGGCTGGACGCCGCGGCCTGATCTGGAACTGTCGATCAGCGGCCAAAACCTGTTCGGACCCGGCCACGGGGAATTCACGGACATCGCCAATCGCAGCCAGCTGGGCCGCACCTTTTTCGTCAAACTGAACAGCCGGTTTTAAGCCTGCAGCCATTTTCGGCGGCAGAAAACGGTATTGCTTGCGCTATGTATAGTCGGCGTCGGACGGGGCGAATTGACAAAGGCCGCCGAGCGGACAATCATAAACGCTATGGAATCGCGCCTATTCGTGCTGGAAGAGGAGCTCACTGCCATCAGGACTGATGTTGCCGTGATTAAGTCGAACTATGCGACAAAAACCGATTTGGCCGAGCTGAAGCATGAGCTGATGCAGGAATTGGACCAACTGCGATTGGCGACAAAAATCGACATGGCAGAGCTGAAGCATGAGCTGCTGCAAAAATTGGACCAACTGCGATTGGCGACGAAGACCGATATGGCCGAGTTGAAGCATGAGCTGATGCGGGAATTGGATCAGTTGCGATTGACGATGAAGACCGATATGGCCGAGTTGCGGCAGGAAATGCATCAAGAGTTACTGAAGACGAACACGGCGTTGGCCGAATTGAGGCAGAGATTTGATGATATCTTGCCGAGTCTGGTAACGAAAGCTGAAATGCACAGTGAGTTCAGCAAGATGCGGACTTGGGTGGTGGGCGTGGCGATTGCCTTGTTTCTGTCGTCGACGAGCACGCAAATCGCCATGTACAACTTGCTCAAGGCGCCATCCGCCGTGGCGCCGCACACGGCCGCCGCGTATCCCGCTTCGCGGCCAACAGTGCCAGTCTTGCGCTAAGCGGGCCTGCGCTCATATGACGAGGGGCGCCAAGCCGTTCGCCAATCCCAGTTTTTCTATCAGGCGCCAGGCGTCGAACGGCGCCTTGACCTTGATGTCGTTATCGAAATAGCAGAATACATCGCGGCTGGCATGCCGCGCCGGCTCGCTGTCGCTGATGCGGCGTGCGTCCGCCGGCTGCGCTCCGGCGTGCCAGAGAGCAATCCGGTCGGCCCAGCGCGCCAACGCCGCGTCGGTATAGCCGCTTGCATACAGTTCCTTGTCGCCGTGCAGGCGCAGATACATGAAGTCCGCCGTCACGTCCGCATAGTCCGGCCATTTTCCCGCCGTGTCCGCCACCACCAGCGCCACATGGTATTTGCGCAGCAGCGCCACGAATGAGGGATCGGCAAAGCTGTCGTGGCGTATCTCCATCGCGTGCCGCAGCGTCCGCTTGCCGTCGATGGCCAGCTCGCTGCGGCCGAGCATGCGTGGATCGCAATGGCGGGCCAGTAGCAGCGCTTGCTCGCTGTCCTGGGGCAGCAGCCGGAAAAAATGTTCGACCAGTTCGGCGTCGTAGCGGAAGCTGGGCGGGAATTGCCACAGGAAAGGCCCAAGCTTTTCGCGCAACTTGAGTACGCCGGACGCAAACACATTGGCCAGCGGCACTTCGACGTTGCGCAGGCGCTGGATGTGGGTGATGAAGCGGTTGCCCTTGTGGCTGAAGATGAAATCGGCCGGCGTCGCCGCGTACCAAGCGGCATAGCTGTGCGGCCGCTGCAGGGCGTAAAACGAGCCGTTGATCTCGATTGTCGGCAGCGCCCGCGAGGCGTATTCCAGTTCGTGCGCCTGCTTCAGCCCCCGCGGATAGAACACGCCCCGCCACGGCGGGTAGCGCCAACCGGAAATGCCGATGTAGATGTTGCCCATGTGTTGCCCGAACTGTTTCATGAAACGTTTTTGTGTTTCAATGTGAAACACACATTGAAACGTTTTTCATGAAACATTTTTTTGATGAAAATTGATCCATCTTGATGATTGTGGAATTAAGTCTTTGATTATGAAGTAAATTCGGCAAGGATCGGCGCACGCCAGCGCGGCGCGGGGCGAGGTGGCACGGTGCTTGCAATATCCTATTCAATTCTCATCCACGCAACACAATGCAACCATAAGGTGAAGACATGAGCCAAACCTCCGCAGGCGCCGCATTTCGCAAGGCCGTGCAAGAAGAATCCCCGCTGCAAGTGGTCGGGGCGATCAACGCGAACCACGCCTTGCTGGCGAAACGGGCCGGTTTCAAGGCCATCTACCTGTCCGGCGGCGGCGTCGCCGCCGGCTCGCTCGGCCTGCCCGACCTGGGTATTTCGAACCTGGACGACGTATTGACCGACGTGCGCCGCATCACCGACGTGTGCGACCTGCCGCTGCTGGTCGACGCCGACACCGGCTTCGGCGCGTCCGCCTTCAATGTCGCCCGCACCGTCAAGTCGATGATCAAGGCTGGCGCCGCCGCGTTGCATATCGAAGACCAGGTCGGCGCCAAGCGCTGCGGCCACCGGCCGGGCAAGGAAATCGTCGGCAAGCAGGAGATGGTCGACCGCATCAAGGCCGCCGTCGACGCCCGCACCGACGCGCAGTTCGTCATCATGGCGCGCACCGATGCGCTCGCCGTCGAGGGCCTCGATGCGGCGCTGGAGCGCGCCATCGCCTGCGTCGAAGCGGGCGCCGACATGATTTTCCCGGAAGCCATCACCGACCTGGCGATGTACGCGCAGTTCGCCAAGGCCGTCAAGGTGCCGGTGCTGGCCAACATCACCGAGTTCGGCGCGACGCCGCTGTTCACCACCGAGGAGTTGCGGGGCGCCGACGTCGGCCTGGTGCTGTATCCGCTGTCGGCCTTCCGCGCGATGAACAAGGCGGCCGAGAACGTCTATACGGCGATCCGCCGCGACGGCACGCAGCAACACGTCGTCGACACCATGCAGACGCGTATGGAACTGTATGAGCGCATCAACTATCACACCTTCGAGCAAAAGCTCGACGCGCTGTTCGCGGCGCAGAAAAAGTAATTTATCTATTTCCTTGGGAGAGCAACATGAGTGTACAAGCAGCCGCAGGCTTCAAACCTAAAAAATCCGTCGCCCTGTCCGGCGTGACCGCCGGTAACACGGCGCTGTGCTCGGTCGGCAAGACCGGCAACGATTTGCACTACCGCGGCTATGACATCCTGGACGTCGCCGACAGCTGCGAGTTCGAGGAAATCGCCTACCTGCTGGTACACGGCAAGCTGCCGAGCGCGGCCGAGTTGAAGGGCTACAAGGCCAAGCTGAAGTCGCTGCGCGGCTTGCCGCTGTCCGTCAAGGCGGCGCTGGAGGCGCTGCCGGCCGCGTCCCACCCGATGGACGTGATGCGCACCGGCGTGTCGGTGCTCGGCTGCGCGCTGCCGGAAAAGGACGACCACAACGCGCCGGGCGCGCGCGACATCGCCGACCGTCTGATGGCCTCGTTCGGCTCGATGCTGCTGTACTGGTATCACTTCAGCCACAACGGCAAGCGCATCGACGTGGAAACGGACGACGACTCGATCGGCGGCCACTTCCTGCACCTGCTGCACGGCGCGAAGCCGCCGGCGTCGTGGGAAAAGGCCATGCACACCTCGCTGATCCTGTACGCCGAGCACGAGTTCAACGCCTCCACCTTCACCAGCCGCGTCATCGCCGGCACCGGCTCCGACATCCACTCGGCCATCACGGGCGCGATCGGCGCGCTGCGCGGTCCGAAGCACGGCGGCGCCAACGAGGCGGCGTTCGAGATCCAGAAACGCTATGAGAACGCCGACGAGGCCGAAGCCGACATCAAGGAGCGCGTCGCCAACAAGGAGGTGGTGATCGGCTTCGGCCATCCCGTCTACACGATCTCCGACCCGCGCAACAAGGTCATCAAGGAGGTGGCGCGCGAACTGTCGCAGGAAGCCGGTTCGATGAAGATGTTCGACATCGCCGAGCGCCTGGAAACGGTGATGTGGGACATCAAGAAGATGTTCCCCAACCTGGACTGGTTCTCGGCCGTGTCCTACCATATGATGGGCGTGCCGACGGCGATGTTCACGCCGCTGTTCGTGATTTCGCGCACCTCCGGCTGGGCCGCCCACATCATCGAGCAACGCATCGACAACAAGATCATCCGTCCGAGCGCCAATTACGTGGGGCCGGAAGATCTGCAGTTCGTGCCCATTTCCGAGCGCAAGTAAAGCCTTCCCCGCACCTCACCCTTTACGTTACGACGCCATGAACCTCTTAAACCGCAAACCCCTGCCGGGCACCCAGCTCGATTACTTCGACGCGCGCGGCGCCGTCGACGCGATCGCGCCAGGCGCCTACGACAAGCTGCCCTACACCTCGCGCGTGCTGGCCGAGAATCTGGTGCGCCGCTGCGACCCGGCCACGCTGGACGCATCGCTGAGCCAGCTCATCGAGCGGCGCCGCGACCTCGACTTCCCCTGGTTCCCGGCCCGCGTCGTCTGCCACGACATCCTCGGCCAGACCGCGCTGGTCGACCTCGCCGGCCTGCGCGACGCCATCGCCGCCCAGGGCGGCGACCCGGCCCTGGTCAACCCGGTCGTGCCGACGCAACTGGTGGTGGACCACTCGCTGGCCGTCGAGTGCGGCGGCTTCGACGCCGACGCCTTCGACAAGAACCGCGCCATCGAAGAGCGCCGCAACGAAGACCGCTTCGACTTCATCAACTGGACCAAGAAGGCGTTCAAGAACGTCGACGTGATCCCGCCGGGCAACGGCATCCTGCACCAGATCAACCTCGAACGCATGTCGCCGGTGGTGCAGACGGCCGGCGGCGTGGCCTTCCCGGACACGCTGGTCGGCACCGACTCGCACACGCCGATGGTGGACGCGCTGGGCGTGATCGCCGTCGGCGTGGGCGGCCTGGAAGCGGAAAGCGTGATGCTGGGCCGCGCCTCCTGGATGCGCCTGCCGGACATCATCGGCGTCGAGCTGAGCGGCAAGCCGCAGCCGGGCATCACGGCCACCGACACGGTGCTGGCGCTGACCGAGTTCCTGCGCAAGCAAAAGGTGGTGTCGTCCTACCTGGAGTTTTACGGCGAGGGCGCGGCCCACCTGACGCTGGGCGACCGCGCCACCATTTCGAATATGGCGCCGGAGTACGGCTCCACCGCCGCGATGTTCTATATCGACGAGCAGACCATCAAGTACCTGAAGCTCACCGGCCGCGATGACGAGCTGGTCAAGCTGGTGGAACTCTACGCCCGCCGCACGGGGCTGTGGGCCGACAGCCTGAAGGGCGCCGAGTACGAGCGCGTGCTGAGCTTCGACTTGTCCACCGTGGTGCGCACCATCGCCGGCCCCTCCAATCCGCACAACCGCGTGCCGACCTCGGAGCTGGCCGCGCGCGGCATCAGCGGCAAGGTCGAGAACGAGCCGGGCCGCATGCCGGACGGCGCCGTCATCATCGCCGCCATCACCAGTTGCACCAACACCAACAACCCGCGCAATATGGTCGCCGCCGGCCTGCTGGCGCGCAACGCCAACCGGCGCGGCCTGAGCCGCAAGCCCTGGGTGAAAAGCTCGCTGGCGCCCGGTTCCAAGACGGTGACGCTGTATCTGGAGGAGGCCGGCCTGCTGCCGGAGTTGGAGCAACTGGGCTTCGGCGTGGTGGCGTATGCCTGCACCTCGTGCAACGGCATGTCCGGCGCGCTCGACCCGGTGATCCAGCAAGAGGTGGTGGCGCGCGACCTGTACGCCACCGCCGTGCTTTCCGGTAACCGCAACTTCGACGGCCGCATCCACCCCTACGCCAAGCAGGCTTTCCTGGCTTCGCCGCCGCTGGTGGTGGCCTACGCGATCGCCGGCACGATCCGCTTCGACATCGAAAAGGACGTGCTCGGCATCGACGCCGACGGCCATCCGGTGACGCTGAAGGACATCTGGCCGTCCGACGCGGAAATCGACGCGATTGTCGCCGCCAGCGTCAAGCCTGAGCAGTTCCGCAAGGTCTACATTCCGATGTTCGCCCGGCAGGAAGACGATGGCGAGAAGGTCAGCCCGCTGTACGACTGGCGCCCGCAAACCACCTATATCCGCCGTCCGCCGTACTGGGAGGGCGCGCTGGCCGGCGCCCGGCCGCTGAAGGGCATGCGGCCGCTGGCCGTGCTGGGCGACAACATCACCACCGACCACCTGTCGCCGTCGAACGCCATCATGCTCGACAGCGCCGCCGGCGAGTACCTGGCGAAGATGGGCCTGCCGGAGGAGGACTTCAACTCCTACGCGACGCACCGGGGCGACCACTTGACGGCCCAGCGCGCCACCTTCGCCAACCCGACGCTGAAAAATGAAATGGTGCGCGAGGACGGCAAGGTCAAGGCCGGCTCGCTGGCCCGCGTCGAACCGGAGGGCAAGGTGACGCGCATGTGGGAAGCCATCGAAACCTATATGGCCCGCAAGCAGCCGCTGATCATCATCGCCGGGGCCGACTACGGCCAGGGTTCCTCGCGCGACTGGGCCGCCAAGGGCGTGCGCCTGGCCGGCGTCGAAGCCATCGCGGCCGAAGGGTTCGAGCGCATCCACCGCACCAATCTGGTCGGCATGGGCGTGCTGCCGCTGGAGTTCATGCCGGGCGTGAACCGCCTCACCCTGCAGATCGACGGCAGTGAAACCTTCGACGTGCTGGGCGAGCGGGCGCCGCGCGCCACGCTGACGCTGGTCATCCACCGCAAGAGCGGCGAACGGCTCGACGTGCCCGTGATCTGCCGCCTCGACACGGCCGAAGAGGTGTCGATCTACGAAGCGGGCGGCGTGCTGCAGCGCTTCGCCCAGGACTTCCTGGCGTCGACCGCGGCCAAGGCCGCCTAACAGCGCCCATCCGGCGCAATGCCGGACGCCGCGGCGACGCGGCGTCCGGCCTTTCCAGGAACTTATTCCATGGCCCATATTCCGCAAATCAAAATTCCCGCCACCTATATGCGCGGCGGCACCAGCAAGGGCGTGTTCTTCCGCCTGCAGGATTTACCGGCGGCCGCGCAGCAGCCGGGCGCGGCGCGCGACGCGCTGCTGTTGCGCGTCATCGGCAGCCCCGACCCCTACGGCAAGCAGATCGACGGCATGGGCGGCGCCACGTCCAGCACCAGCAAGACGGTGATCCTGTCCGCCAGCAAACAGCCCGGCCATGACGTCGACTACCTGTTCGGCCAGGTGGCCATCGACAAGGCCTTCGTCGACTGGAGCGGCAACTGCGGCAACCTGTCCGCCGCCGTCGGCTCCTTCGCCGTCAGCGCCGGCCTCGTCGACGCCGGCCGCGTGCCGCACGACGGCGTGGCCGTGGTGCGCATCTGGCAGGCGAACATCGGCAAGACCATCATCGCGCACGTGCCGATCAGCAATGGCGCCGTGCAGGAAACCGGCGACTTCGAGCTGGACGGCGTGACCTTCCCGGCCGCCGAAGTGAAGCTGGAGTTCATCGACCCGGCGGCCGAGGAGGAGGGCGCGGGCGGCGCCATGTTCCCCACCGGGCGGCTGGTCGACGAGCTGGACGTCCCCGGCATCGGCGTGCTGAAGGTCACCATGATCAATGCCGGCATCCCCACCATCTTCGTCGACGCCGCGGCGATCGGCTACACCGGCACCGAGCTGCAGGACGCCATCAACCTCGATCCCCAGGCGCTGGCGAGGTTCGAGGCCATCCGCGCGCACGGCGCGCTGCGCATGGGCCTGATCGGACACGTCGACGAGGCGGCCAAGCGCCAGCATACGCCGAAGGTCGCCTTCGTCGCCGCGCCGGCCGCCTACATCGCGTCGAGCGGCAAGCCGGTCGCGGCGGGCGACGTCGACCTGCTGGTGCGCGCCATGTCGATGGGCAAGCTGCATCACGCGATGATGGGCACGGCCGCCGTCGCCATCGGCACCGCCGCGGCCATCCCCGGCACCCTGGTGAACCTGGCCGCCGGCGGCGGGCCGCGCCAGGCGGTGCGTTTCGGCCACCCCTCCGGCACCTTGCGGGTCGGCGCCGAGGCCAGCGAGGCCGGCGGCGCATGGCGCGTGACCAAGGCCGTCATGAGCCGCAGCGCCCGGGTGCTGATGGAGGGCTGGGTGCGCGTGCCCGGCGACGCGTTCTGACGTTCCGCATCGGCACAGGCGCGCAAGCGGAAGCCGTTCGCGGCGTTCCGCCGCTGTCCGCACGTGCAGCTTCCGGCGCCGCCATCGGGAGGTGTCGCGCCGGCCCTTGATTTGCAAAAATATCGGAGGAGACATGAATTTCGCTGACTTCCATCGGCATTCGATCGACGCGCCTGAACAGTTCTGGCAAGAAGAATCGAAGCTGATCGACTGGAACACCCCGTTTTCGCAAGTGCTCGACTACTCCCGACCGCCGTTCGCCAAATGGTTCGTCAATGGCAGGACCAATCTGTGCCACAACGCGGTCGACCGCTGGGCCGCCAGCGCCGGCCAGCGCGCCGCGCTGATCGCCATCTCCACCGAAACCAATACCGAAAAAACCTATTCCTTCACCGAGCTGCAGGCCGAAGTCGAGCGCTGCGCCGCCGTCATGCTGGCGCTGGGCGTCGGCCGGGGCGACCGCGTGTTGATCTACATGCCGATGATCGCCGAGGCCGCCTTTGCGATGCTGGCCTGCGCGCGCATCGGCGCCATCCACTCGGTGGTGTTCGGCGGTTTCGCCGCCAACAGCCTGGCCAGCCGTATCGACGACGCCAAGCCGGTGCTGGTGGTCGCGGCCGACGCCGGCTCGCGCAACGGCAAGGCGATCCCCTACAAGCTGCTGCTGGACGAAGCCATCGAGCTGTCCACCGCCAAGCCGGCGAAGGTGCTGCTGGTCGACCGCGGCCTGGCGCCGATGGCCCTGGTGGCCGGGCGCGACGTCGACTACGCGACCCTGCGCGCGCGGCACATGGACGCGCGCGTGCCGGTGACCTGGCTGGAGTCGAACGAGGCCTCGTATATCTTGTACACCTCGGGCACCACCGGCAAGCCGAAGGGCGTGCAGCGCGACGTCGGCGGCTACGCGGTGGCGCTGGCCGCGTCGATGAAGTACAACTTCTGCGGCAAGCCGGGCGAGACTTTTTTCGCCACCTCCGACATCGGCTGGGTGGTCGGCCATTCCTATATTGTCTACGGCCCCTTGATCGCCGGCATGGCGACCATCATGTACGAGGGCTTGCCGACCTGCCCGGACGCCGGCATCTGGTGGAGCATCGTCGAGAAGTACCGCGTCGCGCGCATGTTTTCCGCGCCGACGGCGATTCGCGTGTTGCGCAAGCAGCCGCCCGAGTTCATGCGCAAGTACGAGCTGTCCTCGCTGCAGGCCCTGTACCTGGCCGGCGAGCCGCTCGACGAAACCACGTCGCAGTGGATTGCCGCCGAGCTGGGCGTGCCCGTCATCGACAATTACTGGCAGACGGAAACCGGCTGGCCCATCCTGTCCATCGCCAAGGGCATCGAGGACAAGGCCACCCGGCTGGGCAGCCCCGGCGTGGCCATGTACGGCTACAAGGTGAAGTTGCTGAACGAGTCGAGCGGCGCGGAGTGCGGCGCCAACGAGAAAGGCGTGCTGGTCATCGACGGCCCGCTGCCGCCGGGCTGCATGCAGACCGTGTACGGCGACGATGCCCGCTTCGTCGACACCTACTGGTCCACCTTCAGCGGCATGCAGGTGTATTCGACCTTCGACTGGGGCGTGCGCGACGCCGACGGTTACTACTTCATCCTGGGCCGCACCGACGACGTCATCAACGTCGCCGGCCACCGCCTCGGCACGCGCGAAATCGAGGAGAGTATTTCCAGCCACGCCAATGTGTCCGAGGTGGCCGTGGTCGGCGTCGAGGACAAGCTCAAGGGGCAGGTGGCGGTGGCCTTCGCCATCCTCAAGCATGCGCAGCAGGCCGCCACGCCGGAGGGGCGGCTGGCGCTGGAGCGCGACATCATGGGCGTGGTCGACCACCAACTGGGCGCGGTGGCGCGGCCGGCCCGCGTGTACTTCGTCGCGCAATTGCCGAAGACGCGCTCGGGCAAGTTGCTGCGCCGCTCGATCCAGGCGGTCTGCGAGGGGCGCAGTCCGGGCGACCTGAGCGCCATCGACGATCCGGCGTCGTTGCAGCAGATTAAGAGCGCGCTGGACGCTTGACGGGCATGTAAACAGGCGGGGGCGCGGCCCCTGTCCGTCCCTGCCTGCGTCTTGCAGGTTTTCGCTTTTTTATTGGTCCGCGTAAGGGGCCGGTAAGGCAGCCGCTTTACGCTGACCTTAGCCTCAACGGGGCACTATAAAAAACTGGAGACAAGCATGCACGACGATATGGTTCAAAAAATCAAGGCGGATCACGGCTATCAAAAACTGGTGGCCACGCGCTCCCGCTTCGGCTGGACGCTGACCTGGATGATGATGGCGGTCTACTACGGCTTCATCCTGCTGATCGCCTTCAACAAGGAGTTCCTGAGCACCCGCATCGGTGCCGGCGTGATGACCTGGGGCATGCCCTTGGGCTTGTTCGTCATCATCTTCACGGTTCTGGTCACGGGCTTTTATGTGCGGCGCGCCAACAGCGAGTTCGACGAGCTGACCGCCGCCATCCGCCAGCGGGTGCTGGCATGATTTCCCGGAAAAGCAGTTGCGCCGCGCTGGCGCTGTGGGCCGCGGCCGGCGCCGCGCTGGCCGCCGGCGCCGACCTGGGCCAGGCCGACAAGCAGGCCACCAACTGGACCGCGATCCTGATGTTCGGCGCCTTCGTCGTCTTCACGCTGTTCATCACCAAATGGGCCGCCGCCAAGACCAAGTCGGCGGCCGACTTCTACACGGCCGGCGGCGGCATCACGGGCTTCCAGAACGGCCTGGCCATCGCCGGCGACTATATGTCGGCCGCCTCCTTCCTGGGCATTTCCGCCGCCGTCTTCCTGAACGGTTACGACGGCCTGATCTACGCCATCGGCTTCCTCGTCGGCTGGCCCATCATCACCTTCCTGATGGCCGAGCGCCTGCGCAACCTGGGGCGCTTCACCTTCGCCGACGTGGCCGCCTACCGCTTCAAGCAGGCGCCCATCCGCATCTTCTCGGCCTCCGGCACGCTGGTCGTGGTGGCCTTCTACCTGATCGCTCAGATGGTCGGCGCCGGCCAGTTGATCAAGCTGCTGTTCGGTCTGGAATATTGGATCGCCGTGGTGTTGGTGGGCTCGCTGATGATGATTTATGTGCTGTTCGGCGGCATGACGGCCACCACCTGGGTGCAGATCATCAAGGCCGTGATGCTGCTGGCGGGCGCCTCCTTCATGGCCTTCGTCGTGCTGGCGCAGTACAACTTCAGCCCGGAGGCGCTGTTCGCCAGCTCCGTCGACATCCACGCCAAGAAAGAGGCCATCATGGGGCCGGGTACCTTCATCAAGGACCCGATTTCGGCGATTTCCTTCGGCATGGCGCTGATGTTCGGCACGGCCGGCCTGCCGCACATCCTGATGCGCTTCTTCACCGTGCCCAGCGCGAAAGAGGCGCGCAAGTCGGTGTTCTGGGCCACCACCTGGATCGCCTATTTCTATGTGCTGACCTTCATCATCGGCTTCGGCGCCATCGTGCTGGTGAGCACCAATCCGGAGTTCAAGGACGCGGCCGGCAAACTGCTGGGCGGTAACAACATGGCGGCCATCCACCTGGCCAAGGCCGTCGGCGGCGACGTCTTCCTCGGCTTTATCTCGGCCGTCGCCTTCGCCACCATCCTGGCCGTGGTGGCCGGCCTGACGCTGTCCGGCGCCTCGGCCGTGTCGCACGACCTGTACGCCACCGTCTTCAAGAAGGGCAAGGCGAGCAGCGCCAGCGAACTGCGCGTCTCGCGCCTGACGACCGTCGCGCTGGGCGTCATCGCCGTGGCCCTGGGCATCCTGTTCGAGAAGCAAAACATCGCCTTCATGGTGTCGCTGGCCTTCGCCATCGCCGCCTCGGCCAACTTCCCGGTCCTGTTCATGTCGGTGCTGTGGAAGGATTGCACCACGCGCGGCGCCACCATCGGCGGCTTCCTGGGCCTGGGGACGGCGGTCGGCCTGACCCTGGTGTCGAAGTCGGTGTGGGTCGACGTTCTGGGCCACACGGATGCCTTGTTCCCGTACGCGTCACCGGCGCTGTTCTCGATGACGGCCGGTTTCGTCGGCATCTGGTTGTTCTCCATCCTCGACAAGAGCCCGCGCGCGCGCCTGGACCGGGCAGGATACGAGTCGCAGCAGATGCGCTCGGAGACGGGCATAGGCGCGGCCACGGCCGCCGCCCATTAGCAGCGGATTTTTCCGCCACCGCAAGCCACCCCGGGCAGCCCTGCCTGGGGTTTTTTTTGCGCCGGTTGCGCCTCAGCCCTGCGGCGCGCCGAGCATCTGCTCGAACGCCGACAGGCTGAGGGGTTCGCTGAAGTAATTGCCCTGCATTTCGTCGCAATCGTTCGCCTTCAGGAAATTCAGCTGGCTGCGCGTTTCCACCCCTTCCGCGATCACATTGATGTTCATATTGTGGCCGATGCCGATCATGGTTTTCGCCATCACGCCGTCCGTGTTCTGGTCGCTGATGCTCTCGATGAAGGATTTCGGTATCTTCAGGTGGTTGATCGTCAGCGTTTGCAGGCTGCTCAGGCTGGACATGCCGGCGCCGAACTCGTCTATCGTCAGCTTGATGCCCATGCGCTTGATCTGGCTGAATACGTCGCGCGTCAGTTGCGGGTTGCGCAGCAGGCAGGCTTCCTTGACCTCCAGCTCGAACAGTTCGGGCGACAGGTGGAAGTCGTTGAGCTTCTTGCCGATCAAGTCGATGTAATTCTTTTGGTTCAGCTCGCGGAACGAGACGTTCATCGACAGCGCCAGTTGGCGGAAGCCCAGCGCGCTCAGGCGCTGCAGGATGGCGCAAATCGAATCGATGACCCATTCGCCGAGCGGGACGATGAGGCCGTTTTCCTCGGCCTCGCCGATGAAGGCGGCCGGCAGCAGCACGCCTTGCTCCGGGTGGCGCCAGCGCAGCAGCGCCTCGGCGCCGACGATCTTGCCCGTTTTCAGGCAGATGCGCGGCTGAAAGACGAGGAACATCTCATTGTTGTCGATGGCGTTGCGCATGCTCGTTTCCAGCTTGTTCTTCGCCTCCGTCGTCAGCTTCATATCGGGCGAAAAGAAATGCACATCGTTGCGGCCGGCCGCCTTGGCGTGGTACATGGCCACGTCGGCCGCCTGTATCAGTTCGAGGACGCTGGCACCGTCGTGCGGGAAGATGCTGACGCCCATGCTGGTGCTGATGTCGATCTCCTTGCCGCCGACCACGGCCGTCTTGGCCATGTCGTGGCGCAGGCGCTCGATCATGCGCAAGGTGAAGCGTAGCGAGGGCTGGTTGTCGAGCACGAGGACGAACTCGTCGCCGCCCAGGCGCGCCACCGTGTCCGTGTCGCGCACCGACGATTGCAGGCGCCGCGCCACCACGCGCAGCACTTCGTCGCCGCTGTCGTGGCCGAGGGTGTCGTTGATGTCCTTGAAATTGTCCAGGTCGATCAACACGGTCGCCACCAGCGTCTTGTTGCGTTGCGCCAGGTGCAGCGCCTGGTCGAGCCGGTCCCACAGCAGGCTGCGCGTGGCCAGGCCCGTCAGCACGTCGTGGTTCAGCGCGTGTTCGAGGTGGGAGGTGCGGTGTATGCTGGCCGTGACGTCGTTGATGACGCCGATGAAATGCGTGGCCTGACCTTTTTCGTTGAGCACGGGGGTGATCGTCAAGTCGTTCCAGAACACCTCGCCGTCCTTGCGCAGGTTGCGGAAGATGACATGGCTTTCCTGGCGCGCATGGATGGCCACGCGCAGCTTGCTGCGCTCGGCCTCGTCGAGGCCGGGGGCGGCCATGAAGCGCGAGTCGCGGCCGAGCACCTCGGCCGCGCGGTAGCCGGTGATGCGCTCGAACGCCAGGTTCACGTATTCGATCAGGTTTTCCGCGCCGGCGCAGCGGGTGATGACGATGCCGTTGCCGCTGGCGTGCAGCGCCCGTTCGCGCAGGCGCAGCTGTTCCTGCTGCTTGCGCAATTTGGAGATGTCCAGCCCCATGCCGCACACATAGTAAACATGGTCGATCTGGAAGCGCGCCCCGGAAAAGAGATAGGGCGCGCTGCTGCCGTCCTTGGCCAGCAGATTCGCCTCCACCACCTGTTCGCCGTCGTGCTCGAAGACGGCCCTGATCTTGCTGCCGACGGCGCCGCGCTCCTCGTCGCTGAACATGTCGAGCACATTGTAGCGCAGCAGCTCCTCGCCGCTCAGTTGCGTCGCCTGCTCGACCCGCTTGTTCCACATGACGATGTGGCCGGCCGGATTGATCACGTAGAAGGTGCCGGCGAGGAAATCCACCATTTCCTTGAGCGGCATGCGGCCGACCAGCTCGTGCTCGGACATTTCGCCGCAGGGCGCCGCCGGCGCCAGGACGACGTTGTAGTGGAAGAAACGCCCGGCCTTGCCGAACTGCGGCATGAAGGCCAGCTTGAACGGGCAGAGTTGGCCATCGGCCATGAGCAGCTCGGCCGTCATGCTGGCGCCGTCGTCGTCGTCGCGCGCCTGCCGCAGGCGATCCTCGTAGGTTTTGCGGAGCGGCTCGGGCAGCAGGCTGGCGAAGGGGCGCAGCAGTATCTCTCTGTCGGTATAGCCGAGCAAGCGCTGGCAGGCAGCGTTCCATCCCGTGACGTTGCCTGCCGCATTCAGTGAAAATGCGGCGGATGGAAAATCTATTGTCGTCATCATGTTTCCTCGTTGGGGGGCACGAACCAGGACGTCGCGTGTGCGCCAAAACGATAGACCTGCGATACGGCAGCGGCGTTCCCGGTGGCGCACGTTTGACGGGGGCGCGCTGAGTTAAATCAGCAAGCCGGTAGCGCGGGGTAGGCAAGGGCGGCGGCGCGACTGGGCCGATGCCGGGGGCGCGGGGAAAAAATCCTAAACGGCGGAACTTGTTCCCCGTTCCGCCGGTCAAATGTCGTTCTCGGCGCCAACCAGTCGCGGCGCTGCCGACTTCACACCTTTTCCAATTGTGGGAGCACGCTATGCAGAACAAGGAATTTCAACGAACCGGGCCGCTGATGGATTTGCACAGCTACCCCGCGTGGGCGCAGGACATGATGCAGGCCACGGTGGCCGCAAAAGAAAAAGTTGTCGGCCACGAGCTGTTCGCGATGATGCGCGAGGCCAGTCTGCCCGCCGGCGCCACCTACCAATTCCTCGTCGGCGGCTGGCCCGTCATCGAGCAGTTCCCGCAATACATGGCCGTCAACCTGTGCAAAATACAATATGGCCGCTCGCCCGGCGAGAACATGGCGCGCCGCTATTTGATGCGCAACATCCGCGTTGAGCAAAACCATGCCGACCATTGGGTCGAATGGGCCAAGGCTTGCGGTATCGGCATGCGCGACCTGTTCGACAGCCAGGCGCCGGTGGAAAGCCAGGCGCTCAACCACTGGTGCTGGCACAGTTGCGAACGGGCGTCGCTGGCCACCAGCATGGCCGTCACCAATCTGGCCATCGAAGGCTCGACCGGCGAGTGGGCGACGCAGATCTGCTCGACTGACACCTACGAACAATCGTTCAGCGCCGAGCTGCGCCGGGCGGCGACGCGCTGGCTGCGTTTGCACGCCCAGTACGACGACACCCATCCGTGGGAGGCGCTGGAGATTATCTGCATGCTGATCGGCCGCCAGGCCGAGTCGAAATACGTCGACATTCTCGTGCACGGCATCTCGAATAGTTACCAATACATGAAGCTGTCGCTGGACCGCTCGCTGGCGCTGGCCGGCTGAGCGGGGTGGGGCGCCGTAGTCCGGCGGCGGAACCAACAAACGCCGGCCTTCCTCTAATGGCAGTAATGCGGGGGCGCGCGGCGCGCCGGCATCCTGTTTTCCTGTCAGATAGGAGGCATGCTATGAAAACCAATCTGCTTCTTCCGTCGCTACTGGCCCTGGCGCTGGCGGCCGCCGGCACGGCCCGGGCGGCGGTGCGCACCGACCTGATCGGTGAACCGGCGCCCTTGTCGGCCGCCACGCGCACGGTCTGGATCCAGCCGGGCACCCGCTGGGTCAACGTGACTGGCGGCGAGGTCGTCAAGTTTGTCGTCGGCGACCGGGCGTTTGCGTGGAATTTCAACGGCGCCGATCTGGTGCGCGGGTTCGACCTGAGCCAGATCGCGCCGCGCGGCATGCTGAGCCAGCCGGTGAGGGGCTATGTGGCGGCCAATCCCCTGTACGTGGATTGACGGGCGCGGCGCCAAGCGCTGACGGATACTTGAGTTCGCGCAGCTGTTTGGCGATCCGGGCGGCGGTCAACACTGCGCCGGCCGGAAAGTCGCGCAGGAAGTCAGGTGTCCCGTCTTCGAGTACGCAGCCGCGACTCAAATACGACGCCCGCTTGTCTGGTTGAGCTGGATTTTCAGGCGGTGACGGCATGGACAAGCTGGTGACCGTCTACGCGCTGGGACCGCAGATGATCACACTGCTCGGCATGCCAAACGAGCTGTTCCGGGCTGGCAAGCTGACGTCGCGTGACCTTGTTGACATGCGCAGCTGATGAAGACCGATTAAGCTCGACGCGCTGTGGGGCAGTACAATGGGGAAATGCGCACTTTTAACCAACCGCAGGGCAAGTTTACTATCTATGACCCTGGCTATGTGCGTGTCGCGGCTGACGTGTCAACGCCAGCGCGTGCTGCAGCGGTAACGTTTGAAGAGACAATTCGACGCGATAGCAACGAGACAGGTGCTTTCTTTCGGCCAAACGGGGCGATGATAACGAAACGCTCGGGCCAGCCAGATCAGGTCAGGTTTCCGTCCGCCGATCTTGTTGGCACGGCGGGCGGACTGTTTACGCATAACCACCCATCAGGTTTGTCATTTTCATCTGCCGACGTCGAGAGTGCTGCCGGGCTCGGACTATCTGAAGTCCGCGCGGTATCCCCGGGGTACAGGCACATCATGACGCCTGTTGGAAATTGGCCCACTGAATCCGCAATACAACGGGCTTATCATATTGAAATACAGGCCGCCCAAGCGGATGTTGATAAAATGGTGAGGGCTGGCGAGTTGTCGGTTAGCTACGCAACAGTCGAAATCCATCATCGCGTGTGGGAATTGGTTTCCGCAAAGCTTGGTTTGAATTACATCCGAGAGGCATCGTAGAAAATGATCATCGATATGAAAATGCCGTCTCTTGAGGAGATATTGGCACGCTCTACCGTGCCAGAAAAACATACCACGGATGTGATTGTTGGCGTTGGCAGCTTGGTGTTTTGGAAGCGCCGCGCCGACCTCGACGGATCGGAGGGTGTGACATTTTTCGATGGTGACATGCGCGACGTGCTGGAGTCTGATGATCCGCGCATCATTGCCGCGTTGGAGCGTGAGCACGCGCATGGCTGATTTGTACTAGCTCAGACTTTACCTGACACGAACTGTCAGATGAGTTAGAGTTTTGAAGCGTCGCTATCGGCCAGAATCAGCCGCTCGACGATGTCCGCTCTGCCGCGTCTTAATCTGGTGAGCATCAAGTCCGTAACGGTTGTGTGATAATCCACGCAAAAGCCAACCAAGTGAGCGCATGACCGACCAGCAGACCAGGAACAACCATTATGTCCCGCAGTGGTATCAGCGCGGTTTCCTCGCTCCCGGTCAATCCCGACTCTTTCATCTCAACCTAGCTCCGGATCGCAATACGCTGCCTGGCGGTCGACAAGTGCCGCATCATGCGCTTCGTGAGTCGGTCACCAAGAAATGTTTCGTCGAGTACGACCTATACACTACGCATTTCGGTCCGATCATCAACGACGATGTCGAGAAGTACTTGTTTGGTGCCATCGACGACCAGGGGGCGATAGCACTCCGGGCCTTCGCGCTTGGAGATCACGCCGATGTGCACGAATCTTTCCAGGACTTCTTCGAGCACATGGCAGCGCAGAAGCTGCGCACGCCCAAGGGTTTGGACTGGATTCGCTCGTGCTACGGCGCTCTGGACCAAGTCGATCTGATGGTCGAGATGCAGGCTTTGCGCTGGATGCATTGCACTATGTGGGTCGAGGGTGTGCGGGAGATCGTCTCGGCACACGACTCGGATGTGAAGTTCATCCTGACGGACCACCCAGTGACGGTCTACAACGCGGCGGTCGATGCTACGTCTGAGCAGTGCGCCTACCCGCATGATCCGATGGTAGCGGCCGTTGGATCTCAAACAGTGTTCGCGTTGGATGCCAACACCTGCCTGATTCTCACTCACCTGGAATATGCTAAGGAGCCAGATCAACCAGACCTGACGCGGCTACGCACGAACGCCCGACACCTGGGCGTCGGCATGACGCGCACCGACGCCTTCATCCGAGACCGACGACTGAGCCGGGAAGAGGTGATCGCAATTAACCACTTGCTCAAGTCGCGGGCGAAGCGCTACATCGCAGCCGCCGACAAGACCTGGCTCTACCCGGAGCTGGAGTTCAAGGGGGCATGGGCCCAGATTGCCAAGGTGCTGCTACCTAAGGACAACCTGTGGCACTTTGGCGGGGAAATCTACGTCGGCTACAAGGACGGAACGTCTGGCTATTGGGACGAACATGGCCGTACGTCCAAGGCCCATGAATTCCTTACGCGCGAGTCCCCCCGCAAGAACATCGGGGCCAACGACTTCTGCGGATGCGGCAGTGCCTACGCGTTCAAGGACTGCTGCCAGCGGCTGCCAGCCCCAGAGCGCCCGTCGTGGGAGGTCTACGGCCTGCGCGAGCGCAACCTGATGTTCTGCAACGAGGTTAAGGGTATCCTGGGGCTGTCTGACGGAGCGTCCTGGGTGGACCTGCGCCGCAACTTGAGCGACGAGCAGGTCAAGCGTATCCATCGCGCGTTTGCGAGCTTGTGGCCCGAAGACACCGATCTGGCCTCCCTGCTACCGAAGCCTAACCCGAAAGTCCTGCGCTCGGTCTACATGGGCTTCAGCGATCCGCGCACCGTCGAGGCGACGGTGCTGGGCTGGCTGCCGTTTGTCGATGAGATTGTGCTCGTGAATCCATTCTTCCTGGGCACGCGCATGAAGCCCGAGTTCAGCCCCATCGAGTCGCCCACCGGCCACAAGATGCAGACGCTCAAGAACGTCGTGCTGCTCCTGGTGCTGGAGCCGTTTATCCGCGCCGGCCTCGTGCATCTGGTGCCCGATCCCGGCGAGGTCAGTGCCCCTCTCGGCCATCATGTCCGGGAAGTGCTCACGCGACGTACCGACGGATGGAAGCCCCCTAAGGGCGGCGGCCTGCACCGCTTCCTGAAACTCGCGGAAGAGGAAAAGCAGCGCGTCGTCTGGATGCTGCCAGAGGCGTATCAGCGGCGCTTCATTGCCGACCACATGCCAGAGGCAGACGCCGATATGACGGATCGGCTAATCGCGTACTTCAAGCGCCAAGCCGAGGCCGATCCCTACACGCTGCTGCAACCGCTTCCCGCAGGCAAGGACGGTGCGCAGAACCAGATCTTCAAGGGGCTGAGTATGGACGCGGCTCTGTATGTGGCGTCGCTGACCGGTTCGATTATCCACGTTGACACGGAGGCGCACTGGGCGCAGCTTCTGAAGGACGCTCAACCTGGTGGCGCACCGTCGCAGTCCACATGGGAGCCCGTGCGACGGGCCTTGGGCGAGATCTCGTTCCCGGTGGAACTCAACTCGCAGCGGGTGGCGGAAGGCATCGCTAGCGGCAGCCGCCTGCCGATCGGGTCGCTGCTGCGGCGGCTGGCCGAATCGGTCTCTGCCCCGGGAGGCAGGTCCGACCCCAGCGTGCTGGCCAAGCATATGCGCCAAGCGCGCGGCAAGGTCGAGCGGACGGGGAAACGCACGGGCGACAGTACCCTGATTCCCGCACGTCTTGAGCTGCACGTGCCACCGGCGGGATTTGCCCGTCACGAGGTGCAGCGATTGCTCGTAATGTTTGCCGGCGCGACCCGACCTCGGTCGATTCCGTACGCGCTGCGCTTGGTGTTCGACGAGCCTGAGGATGACAGCGGAGATACTTCAGAACAGAACGTTGCGGCTGGTGGAGCCGCCCGTTCACGCACCCGATCGCGTCGCTAAAGTCCATGCCACACCGGCAGACAACAAGACGATGGGAGGCAACCTTTTGCCTAGTTGATCGCATGACCGCTTTGAGGCAACAAGGCTGGCAACCGAACTTCCGCTTGGGGCGGAAGCTGCCGATAATACGACGCCGCGTGTCCAATCAAGTCTGAGCTAGTACAGCTGATTGCGACGCCAAGTTGTTGCTGCGTGCGCCATTGGTCTCGTCGATATGATCGGGGATAGCTATGGTGATATTCCAGCAAGCTGTGCTAGAATCTCGCCTCGCTGCCCGGATGGTGAAACTGGTAGACACCCGAGACTTAAAATCTCGTGCTCGCAAGGGCGTGCCGGTTCGATTCCGGCTCCGGGCACCAGCGAAAATAAGGCTTCCAACGATAGTATTCACTATCGCTTTAGAAATTTCAGTTCCGCAAAAACCGATTCGTTCCGCAAAATTTAAATTTGCGCATCCTATTGCTCGTCAAAATACATCTCCAGAAGCCACGATATCGTGGGTATTTAATATTGGAGTAGTGATATGAGCAATAAAAATTCTCCCTACCTCCGTTTCCATATGTCGAGTCACGGTTAGTCGTGCCAGTGTGCCGGCGTTTTGCCGGCCACACGTTTCCTCTCCAGCGGTGTTAAATGGTACGGAGCAGGCCGTCAAGAAGGCATACAAAAGTGCCGCCAAGCCCGGCTGCCGATATCTTGGCCAGCTTGGGGACGAGGTCGTTAACTGTCAGAGGCTTGAGTGCTACGGCACGGTGAATGGCGGCGGCGCCGTTGCGCCGTGCTCGCTTATCTCCTACAATGAGAATTATTCGCATTTGACCAGGTCGATGCCTTCATCGCCGTTTAACCAGCCAGGTTGCCGCCTCCCAGCCAGTAACGGAACACTTATTGCCGGAGCCGCCGCATGCCACCCCCTATCTCTTCCTCCGTCCGCTCGACGGGCAAACTGACGTTGCGTCCCGCGCTGGTCGTGCTGCACCGCTGGTTCGGGCTGGCCGCCGCGATCTTCCTGTTCATTGCCGGCGCCACCGGCGCCGTCATCTCCTGGGACCACGAGCTGGACGCCTGGCTCAATCCGCAGTTGTTCGAGGCCCGCAGCGGCCACGACGGTAAGGCGCAGATCGGCGGCCTGGAACTGGCGCGCCGCGTCGAGGCGGCCGACGCCCGCGTGCGCGTCGGCTATGTGCTGACGGCGGCCGAGCCCGGCCACACCTCGCAGTTGCAGGTCGAGGCGCGCATCGACCCGGCCACCGGCAAGCCCTATGTGCTGGGCTTTAATCAGTTGGCGCTCGACCCCGCCACCGGCCAGGTGCAGGGCCGGCGCGAGTGGGGGGCGGTATCGTTGCAGCGGGAAAACCTGCTGCCCTTCCTGTACAAGCTGCACTACACCATGCATATCCCCGATGGTTGGGGCATTGAGTTCGGCATATGGTTGATGGGGATGATCGCCGTCGTCTGGGTCGCCGATTGTGTGATCGCGCTGTACTTGTCCTTCCCCAACTGGCGCAGCTGGCGCAAGTCCTTCGCTTTTCGGTGGCGCCAGGGCGGGCACAAGCTTAATTTCGACCTGCACCGCTCCGGCGCCGTCTGGGTGTGGGGCTTGCTGTTGCTGTTGGCCGTGACGTCGGTGTCGATGAACTTGAATCGCCAGGTGATGCGCCCCGTCGTCGAGGCATTTTCCACGCTGACGCCAAACGCTTTCGACAGCCGCACGCCGCGCCCGGAGGACAAGCCGATCGAGCCGCTGCTCGGCCGCGAGCGGGTGATGCTGCTGGCCCAGGCGGAGGCGCGCCGGCGCGGCTGGACGGCGCCGGCCGGCGGCATCTTCTATTCGTCGGCGTTCGGCCTGTACGGCGTCGGCTTTTTCGAGCCGGGCAAGGACCACGGCGACGGCGGCCTGGGCAACGCCTGGCTGTATATCGACGGCATCGACGGCAGTCCGGCGGGCGCCAGCGTGCCCGGCACCGGCAGCGCCGGCGATATCTTCCTGCAGGCGCAGTTCCCGCTGCATTCGGGCCGCATCATCGGCCTGCCGGGGCGCGTGATGATTTCCGCGATGGGCGCGCTGGTGGCCATGCTCAGCGTGACCGGCGTGGTGATCTGGCTGCGCAAGCGGCGCGCGCGGATGGCGGCGGCGCAGCAGCCGGCGAGGACGCCCGCGCAGCGCGCGGCGGCCTGACGCCGGCCGCAAACCGGCGGGCTTGGCGTGGATGGGCGCGGCGCCGGCAGTGTGGCGGCGTCCGAATATGGTGTAGCATGCTGGCGGCGCGGCAGCGGCTGCCGTCCGCGCCCGTTTACCAAGGACAATCATGGATATCACAATCAACGAGGTGCTGCGCTCCTACATCGACCCGCTCACCACCAGCGAATACACGGCGCTGGAACGCAGTCTGCTGGCCGAGGGCTGCCGCGACGCGCTGGTGCTGTGGAACGATGTGCTGATCGACGGCCATAACCGCTATGCGATTTGCCGCAAGCACAATATTCCCTTCAAGACGGTGCAGAACACGGGCTTCGAGTCGCTCGACGACGTGATGCTGTGGATGATAGACAACCACCTGGCGCGGCGCAGCGTGTCCGATTTCCAGCGTGGCGTGCTGGCGTTGCGCAAGAAGGAGATCGTCGCGGCGAAGGGCGTCGCGCCGGCAGCGGCCGAGGATGGCGCCGAGCCGGCCCGCGCCGGCGTGCAGCCCCTGAGCACCCGCGAGGATATCGCCAAGGCGGCGCGCCTGAGCAGCAACCAGATCGGCCAGATCGAAAAAATCCAGAAGGCGGCCACCCCGGAGTTGGTCGAGGCGGTGCGCTCGGGGACGATTTCGATTAACGCGGCGGCCACCGTCGCCTCGCTGCCGCAGGCGGAACAGGTCGCCGCCGTGGCTGGCGGCAGGAAGCAGTTGCAGCAGGCGGCCAAGGAAATCCGCGAGCAGCGCGCGGCGACGCGCCCGCCCAGGGAGCCGAAGGAGGCGAAGGAGGGCGCCGCCCCCGACCAGGCCGCCGAGCCGAGCGAGGCCGAGCGGCTGCGCGCCGAGGTGGCGCAGTTGCGCGGGCGCGTCGCCGCGCTGCAGACGGAGAACGCCGTGCTCAACGAGCGTATTGCGGTGCTGCTCGACGGGTCCTGAATGCGCCCAAGGTCAGTGCGGCGTTATCGCCGGCAGCGAGAAGTGCAGTTGCACGCCCTCGCCGCTGTCGCTTTCCAGGCGCAGGCGCCCCTTGAAGATGGCTTGCACGAGGTTGTGCACGATCGACAGCCCCAGCCCGGAGCCGCCTTGCCCCAGTTTGGTGGTGTAGAAGGGCTCGAATACCTTGTGGTGCAGCGCGCGGGCGATGCCGTGGCCGTCGTCGCTGTAGTGTAGTTCGACGATGCCGTCCTGCAGGGCCGCGTCGAGGACGATGCGCCCGCCGCTCTTGCTGTCGAAGCCGTGGGTGATCGAGTTCATGATGATGTTGTTGATGATCTGTTCCAGGTGGCCGGGAAAGCTGTCCATCTCGATGCCTTCCGGGATGCGCAAGTCCACCGTCGCCTTGGCCCGCCGCGTCACGGCGCCCAGCGCGTTCAGGCTGTCCTGCACCGTGGCGCGCAGGTCGAAGCGGCGCCGGCGCTGGCTGGTCTGGTCGACCGACACCCGCTTGAAGCTGTCGATCAGGTCGCTGGCGCGGTTGCCGTTGCGGACGATGATGTCGCTGGCGTCGCGGCATTCGGCCAGCAGCTGGACCATGCCGGAGCGGGTCAGCCTGCCGGCGTCGACGCCGTCGGCGATGGCGCGCAACTGGTCGCCCAGCGCCGACGCGGCCAGCACCATGTTGCCGATCGGCGTGTTCAATTCGTGCGACACGCCCGCCACCAGCGCCCCCAGCGAGGCCAGCTTTTCCGATTCGATGATTTGCGCCATCGCCTGGCGCAGTTCGCGGGTGCGTTCGTCGACGCGGCTTTCCAGTTGCTCGTTGAGCTCGCGCAGCGCGTCCTCGGCGCGCTTGCGCTCGGACAGGTCGACGTGGGTGCAGATCATGCGCAGCGGCCGGCCGGCGGCGTCGCGGCTGACGATCATGCCGTTGTCGAGCACCCATTTCCAGCTGCCATCCTTGCACAGCGCGCGGTGCTCGTTCTTGTAGCGCTGCATCGCGCCGCCGAAGTAGTCGCGCATCGCCGCCTGCACGCGCGGCAGGTCGTCCGGGTGGATCAGGCGCTCGCGTCCGCTCATCGTCTGCTCGACCTCGCCGGCGGCGTAGCCGTGCATCGCCGTCCAGCATGCCGAGTACAGCACCTGGCCGCTGGGGATGTCCCAGTCCCAGACGCCGTAGCCGGCCCCTTCGAGGGCGAAGTTCCAGCGCTCCTCGCTGGCGCGCAGGGCTTCGGCGGCGCGGCGGTGCTGGCGGCGCTGCTCGGCCTCGTTGATCTCGCGCTTGACGGCCGGCGCCAGCCGCGCCAGGTCGGCCTTCATCACGTAGTCGTGCGCGCCGGCCTTCATCAGCGCCACCGCCGTCTCCTCGCCGATGTTGGCCGAGACGACGATGAAGGGCAGGTCGGCGCCGACGTCGCGCAGGTAGGCCAGCGCCGCGTTGGCGCTGAAGCCGGGCAGGTTGAAGTCGGACAGCACGACGTCCCAGGCGCGCCGCGCCAGCGCCGAGCGCAGCGCGGTTTCGCAGTCGACGCGCTCGGCGTCGACGTCGAAGTCGGCGCGGCGCAGGCAGCGCAGGATCAGTTCGGCGTCGCTGACGCAGTCTTCGACCAGCAGCACGGCAAGGGGGGTGCTCATCGCCTCACGCTCCGTTCGGGCTTTCGTTGATCACCAGCCAGTATAGGCCGAGCCGGCCGATCACGTCGGCAAACTGGTGGAAGTCGACGGGTTTGCGGATGTAGCTGTTGACGCCCAGGTCGTAGCCGGCGGCGATGTCCTGCTCCTCGCGCGAGGAGGTCAGGATCACCACCGGCACGCGGTGGCTGCGCGGGTCGGCGCGGATGCGGCGCAGCACGTCGAGTCCGCTCAAGCCGGGCAGTTTCAGGTCCAGCAGCACCAGCACGGGCAGCGTGCCGTCGCGGCCGGCGTGGACGCCCTCGGCGTACAGGTAGTCGAGGCCCTCCTGGCCGTCGTTGGCCACCACCAGCGCGTTGGTGATGTTGCTCTTCTTGAGGGCGCGCTCGGTCAGGCCGACGTCGCTGGGATTGTCCTCGATCAGCAGGATCGCTTTGGCACTCATGGCTGGTCCTTCAGGGTGAAGTAAAAGGTGGCGCCGCTGCCGATGGCGGCCTCGCCCCAGACGGCGCCGCCGTGGCGCTGGACGATGCGCTGCACCGTCGCCAGGCCGATGCCGCTGCCGGGGAATTCGCTGGCCTTGTGCAGGCGCTGGAACACGCCGAACAGTTTTTGCGCGTACAGCATGTCGAAACCGGCGCCGTTGTCGCGCACGAAGAAGGCGCGCGCGGCGGGCTGGGCGCCCGCGTCGGCGGCGCCGGCGCGGCCGACGGCGATACGCGCCGGCGCGCGCCCGGCGCTGAATTTGGCGGCGTTTTGCAGCAGGTTTTCCAGCGCCACCTCCAGCAGGCGGCAGTCGCCGCTGGCCGCCAGCCCCTCCTCGATGTCGAAGACGAAGGCGCGCTCCGGCTCGCGCTCGGCGATGCGCGCGGCGATCTGCCGCGCCATCGCCGTCAGGTCGACTTCGCGCAGTGTCATGGCCGCGCGTCCCAGGCGCGAGAAGTGCAGCATGTCGTCGATCAGCCGGCCCATGCGCTGCGATTCGCCGCGCACCCGGTCCAGGTACTGGCGGCCGGTGGCGTCGAGCCGCTCGCCGTAGTCTTCCTGCAGGGCCAGGCTCCAGCCGTCGATGCCGCGCAGCGGGCTGCGCAGGTCGTGCGAGACGGAGTACGAGAACGCCTCCAACTCCTTGTTGGCCAGCTCCAGCTGGGCGGTGCGCTCGCGCACCTGGGCTTCCATGCCGGCGTTGGCGGCGCGCAGCGCCGCGCGCGCCTGCTCGGTCTGCGCCAGCATGGTTTGCACGGCGTCCTCGGCGTTGCGGCGGGCGCTGACGTCGGTGTGCGTGCCGATCATGCGGAGGGCGCGGCCGCCGGCGTCCTTGGCCACGACCATGCCGCGCGCCATCACCCACTTCCAGCTGCCGTCCTTGCAGCGCATGCGCTGCTCGATGCTGTAGGTGTCGGTCAAGCCGGCGAAATTGGCGTCCAGCAGCACCTGCGCGCGGCGCAGGTCGTCCGGGTGGCACAGCGTCGTGTAGGTGTCGAGGTGGTTGGCCAGTTCCTCGTCGCGGTAGCCGAGCATCTCCTTCCAGCGCGGCGAGTAGATGACGGCGCCGCTGGGGATGTCGAAGTCCCAGACGCCGTCGCCGGCGCCCTCGAGCGCGAACTTCCAGCGGAACTCGCTTTCCTGCAGGCCGCGCAGGGTCTGGTCGAGGCGCGCGCGCATGCCGTTCAGCGCCGCCACCATATGGTCCAGCTCGTCGCCGGCGCCGCCGCGCCGCCGCAGCGCCAGCGCGTCCTCGGCCGGCCCGGCGAACAGCCGGTCCGAATACGCGGCGATGCGTTTCAGGTGGCGCCCCAGCAGGTACTGGAACAGCACCAGGATGAACAGCGAGACGAGGAAGGTTTTGGCGGTTTGCGTGACGAGGATGACGATCACCTTCTCGCGCAGGCGCCGGTAGACGCCGTCCAGGCTGGCGACCAGGCGCACCTTGCCGATGTAGACGGCTTGCCCGCGGTGCGTGAAGCGCAGCGGGAATTCGCGGCTGAGGATGGCGCCGGCGCCCGGCTGGCCCGCTTTGGCGACGAGCTGGCCCACCTCCGAGCGCACTTCGGCGTATTGCAGGTCGGGCAGGCGCATCACGCCCTGCAGTTGCAGCTGCAAGTCGTTGTTGCTGGTAATCCACAAACTCGATGCCAGGCTGGCCGCGTAACTGGCTTCGACCTGGCCGAGCTGGGCCGCGATGTCCCTGACGTCGCGGCGGTATTCGAGGGCCAGTTGGAAGGCCGTCGACAGCAGGGTCACAAGCGAACTGAACAAAAGAATCAGGATGGCGAAGCGGCGCCCCAGGTGGCTGCGCGCCAGTTCGCCTAACCACGGGGGCGGCAGCGCGCGCACGGCCCGCCCCTATTGCGCGTAGCGGCGCATCACGGCGGCGACGATGCGCCCGTGCGTGCCGTCGCGCTTCATGGCGCGCAGCGCCTCGGCCAGCCGCGGCGCCAGCGCGGCGTGGCGTTTGTGCAGGTAGAGGAACCAGTCGCCTTCGACCAGGGCCGGCTGCATCATGGCGATGCCCTGCAAGTCCATACTCTTGATGAAGTGCAGGCCCTCGAATTTTTCGATGACGGCGACATCGATGCGGCCCAGGTCGAGCATGGCGAAGAGCTGGCGCCCCGTTTCCAGCTTGAGCAGCGAGCGGCTGCCGACGATCGTGCGTTCGAGGATTTTCCAGCCGGTCAGGATGCCGACGTCGTAGGGGCGCAGACTGGCCGTCCCGGCCACGGCGAACGGCGCCTTGCGGCTGAAGGCCACCATCTGGTAATACAACACCGGCTCCGGCACGCGCACCAGGTTGGGGTAGGCTTGCTCGATGCCGAACACGCGCGAGACGTCGCCGTCGTCGATGCCGCTGTTGGCGTTGAGCAGGCCGCGCTCGGCCGAGGCGCTCTGGATTTCGACTGCGACGCCGACGCGCCGGAACAGCTCGGCGTACAGCAGGTCCAGCAGGCCGTCGCCGGCGGGCGCCGTGATGGGGGCGGTGAAGGCGGAGTTGAGCACCAGCGGCGGCGCGGACCGGGCCGGCGCCGCCGCCAGCAGCACGCTCAACAGGAAGAGTAAGGTTTTCATGGTCCGCCCCCGACATGCAACAAATCTTGCATTACAACACCCACTCTCCACTGATTTGCGGAGCGTGTCAACAGCGGAAAACGGCGCGGACGGGAAGGTGAATCAAACGCTCAGATTGCCATATCGTTACATTTGCAAGGCCGGAAACGGCCGGCGTAGGCCGGCCTTTGCCTCAGATCGCCGCCAGCGCCGTCGCCAGATCGTGGCGCAGGTCGTCGAGGTCCTCGATGCCGACCGACAGGCGCACCAGCGCGTCGCCGATGCCCAGCGCGGCCCGCTGCGGCGCCGGGATCGAGGCGTGCGTCATCAGGGCCGGGTGCTCGATCAGGCTTTCGACGCCGCCCAGGCTTTCGGCCAGCGCGAACACCTCGCAGCGTTCCAGGAAGCGGCGCGCGCCCGCCAGGTCGGTGGCCAGTTCGACGGAGATGATGCCGCCGAAGCCGTCCATCTGGCGCCTGGCCAGCGCGTGCTGCGGGTGCGAGGCCAGGCCGGGGTAGTGCACGCGCTTGACCAGCGGCTGGCTTTCCAGCCACTGCGCCAGCGCCAGCGCGCTGGCGCAATGGCGTTGCATGCGGATCGCCAGCGTCTTCACGCCGCGCAGCGCGAGGAAGCTGTCGAAGGGGCCGGCGATGGCGCCCACCGAGTTCTGCAGGAAGGCCAGTTGCTCGCGCCAGTCGGCCTGGCGGGTTTCGGCGCCGACGACGGCGATGCCGCCGATGATGTCGGAGTGGCCGTTCAGGTACTTGGTGGTCGAGTGGACGACGATGTCGAAGCCCGCCTCCAGCGGCCGCTGCACGATCGGGCTGGCGAAGGTGTTGTCGGCCACGGCGATGATGCCGCGCTCGCGGCAGATGGCGGCGATGGCGCGCAGGTCGGCCAGTTTCAGCATCGGGTTGGTCGGCGTTTCCACCCAGACCATGCGCGTCTCCGGGCGGATCGCCGCCAGCAGGCTCTCCGGCTTGGTCAAGTCGACATAGCTGAAGTCGAGCCCGGCGCTGCGCCGGCGCACGCGCTCGAACAGGCGGTAGCTGCCGCCATACATGTCGTCGCCGGCGATGATGTGGGCGCCGGCGTCGGCCAGTTCCAGCACCGTCGCGATGGCCGCCAGGCCGGAGGCGAAGGCGAAGCCCTGGGCGCCGCCTTCGAGGTCGGCGACGCAGCGCTCCAGCGCCCAGCGCGTCGGGTTGTGCGAGCGGCCGTAGTCGAGGCCCTTGTGCACGCCGGGGCTGTCCTGCACATAGGTCGAGGTGGCGTAGATCGGCGGCATGATGGCGCCGGTCGTCGGGTCGGGCGACTGGCCGGCGTGGATCACGCGGGTGGCCAGATGGGCCTTGCGGGCGGCGGGGGTGTTTTTCTGGCTCAAGATAATGTCCTGCGTAAGTGGTTGAGAAGGTCGAAGCGGGTGATCAGGCCGTAGAAGCGCCAGTCGTCGGCGACGACGGCCGTCAGGCCGCGCGCCAGCGTCGCCCGCAGGGCCGCCAGGCCGGCGTCCGGGCGCAGCGTTTCCAGCTGGCGCGTCATCGTCTCGCCGACCAGGCCGGTGAAGCGTTCGGGCTGCTGCGCCACCTGCAGCAGCAGGTCGGACTCGTCGATGATGCCGGCCAGGCGGGCGCCGTCGAGCACGGGCAGTTGCGCCAGGTCGGCGCCGCGCATGCGGTTGAAGGCCGTCAGCAGCGTGTCGGACGGCGCCACGCTGACGACGTCGCCGGCGTCGAAGCGGCGGCCGATCAGGTCGCGCAGGTCGCCCAGCGGCGGGCGCTGCAGCAGGCCCTGGTCGAACATCCAGCCGTCGTTGTAGACCTTGGACAGGTAGCGCGCGCCGGTGTCGCAGACGAAGGTGACGACGCGCTTCGGCGTGGTTTGCTCGCGGCAGTAGCGCAGCGCCGCCGCCAGCAGCGTGCCGCTCGACGAGCCGCCCAGGATGCCCTCGGCGCGCAGCAGGGCGCGGGCGCTGTCGAAGCTGTCCTGGTCGCTGACCGTGTAGGTCTTGCGCACGCCGCTGAAGTCGGCGATGGCCGGGATGAAGTCCTCGCCTATGCCTTCGACGGCCCAGGCGCCGCTGGTGGCGGCAAGCCGGCCCGTGTCGACGTATTCGCTGAGGATGGAGCCTTGCGGGTCGGCCAGCACGAATTCCAGGGCCGGCTGGACCTGGCGGAAGTAGTTGCTCAGGCCGGTCAGCGTGCCGGACGAGCCGACGCCGACGACGATGGCGTCGACGGCGTGGCCGCTTTGCCGCCAGATTTCCGGCGCCGTCGTCGTTTCGTGGGCGCGCGGATTGGCCGGGTTGTTAAACTGGTCGGCGAGGAAGGCGTCCGGCAGTTCGCGCGCCAGGCGCGCCGCGTAGTCCTGGTAGTACTCGGGGTGGCCCTTGGCGACGTCGGAGCGGGTGCTGCGCACCTCGGCGCCGAGCGCCTTCAGGTGCAGCACTTTTTCCGCCGACATCTTGTCGGGCACCACCAGCAGCACGCGGTAGCCCTTCAGGCGGCCCACCAGCGCCAGGCCGAGGCCGGTGTTGCCGGCCGTCGCCTCGACGATGATGCCGCCCGGGCGCAGCCGGCCGTCGGCCTCGGCCGCCTCGATGATGGACAGGCCGACGCGGTCCTTGATCGAGCCGCCGGGGTTCTGCGACTCCAGTTTCAGGAACAATTGGCACAGGCCGGTGTCTATCCTGGTGACCTCGACCAGCGGCGTGTTGCCGATGAGGCCGAATAGGGCCGGGGTGGGGGGTGTGTTCATACGGATTGCTCCTGAAGCGGAAAGGGCGCATGGTAGGCCGGGCGGCGCGGCGGCGGAAGGAATGTTTCCGCGCTTGCATATGCGGATTTTGCAAGGGGCCGGGATGGGACCGCCGCGCCGGCAACCGGTTTTTTGGCGGCGGCGGCGCGCCGGGATTTATAATCGCCGTCTTTGGGATTTACTGGCAGAAGGTCGGCAGTGGCAAAACTATATTTCAGGTATTCGGCGATGAACGCCGGCAAATCGACGGCTTTGTTGCAGGTCGCCCACAACTACGAGGAGCAGGGCCAGACGGTGCTGCTGTACACGGCGGCCATCGACAGCCGTTACGGCGTCGGCCAGGTGACGTCGCGCCTGGGGCCGCAGCGCGAGGTGGCCGTGTTCGACGCCGCCACCGATTTCCTCGCCGCCATCCCGAAGGTGGCCTGCGTGCTGGTGGACGAGGCGCAGTTCCTCAGCGCGGCGCAGGTGCGGCAGTTGCACCAACTGGCCCAGGTCAAGGGCGTGCCCGTCATTTGCTACGGCTTGCGCAGCGACTTCATGGGCGAGCCTTTCCCCGGTTCGGCCTATCTGCTGGCGCTGGCCGACGACCTGGAGGAACTCAAGAACATCTGCAGCTGCGGCAAGAAGGCGACGATGAACATCCGCGTCGACGCGGACGGCAAGCGCCTCAGGCAGGGCGAGCAGATCAGCATCGGCGGCAACGAGCGCTACCGCCAGGCTTGCGGACGCTGCTTCTACACCGGCTAGGCGATGCCGGCGCCAACCGCCATGCTGTCCGCCTGTACGGCGCTGGCGCCAGCCTGGGTTTGCCAGCAGCGCGAGATGCTGCTCTACCTGGCGCCGTCGCTGCTGCTGGCGCTGCTGATCCGCGCGCTGTCGGCGCGCCACCCGTTTTTCTTCCTGTTCACGCTGGCCGGCACGCTGTGCCACGAACTGGCGCATTTCGGCGTCGGCTTGCTGACGCTGGCCCGGCCGACCGCGTTCACCGTCGTGCCGCGCCGCGTCGGCCAAGGCTGGGAGCTCGGCTCGGTGCTGCTGACCCGCGTCCGCTGGTACAACGCGGCGCCGGCGGCGCTGGCGCCGTTCCTGGTACTGGCGCTGCCGTTTTGGGTGGCGGCCTGGCGCACCCGGCCCGGCTGGTCCTTCGAAACGCTGGACCTGATGCTGGCTTTTGCCGTGGCGCCGCAATTCCTGGCCTGCTGGCCGTCGGCGGCGGACTGGCGCATCGCCGCGCGCTCCTGGCCCTGTCTGCTCATCGCCGGGCTGGCCGGCGCGGCCCTGCGCCATGTCCGGCCGGAGCTGTTGCCGGCGCTGTGGCGTTTCTGAGCGCGGCGGCGCCCGCTCAGGCGTTTTCGGTGGCGCGCTTGCGCAGCGGCTGGGCGGCGGCGCTGGGCCGGCCCTTGGGCTGGTAGCTCACCATGCCGCCGGCCCAGTCGCGCGCATAGGTCCGCAGCGGATGCGCCGAGCGCGCCGGGGCGGGGCGCCGCAGCGAGGCGAACTCTGCAGTAATGCCCGCCGCATCGGCGTCGAAGTCGGCCAGGCGCACGAATCCCTGGGTGCCGTCGTCGCGATGCTCGAGCGTGAACCAGGCCAGCGCCGTCACCTCATAGACATTGATGGAGCCGCTGGGCATGCCCGGACAGGGCTTCATCGGCAGCGCCGCCTTGTGCATCGAGACGATGGCGGCGTTGCCGACGAGCTCGGCAAGCTGGGCGCGCATCGCCGCCACGCTGCTCGGCCGGGATTCCGGGTAGCCCTGGATGGCGCCGTCGAACTTGAATATCTTGATGTTGGACATGTTCTGTCCCCCTTCATAGAACGCATGCGTGTAGAGCGAAATATTCGCTATTGAGCCACTATTCTGCGCGCATTTTCGCCTTATATTCTCTCCAAAACGCACAGTATTTCACTGCGGCGGCGCCTCTCCGGACGGGGCGAAAAAAAAGCGGGTTCAGTGTAGGAACTGAACCCGCCCGGATTGGTCTAAAGCCGCTTAGCTGCCGATGCGGCCGCCGTCGTTTTTAGTGATGACGATGGTGGCCGAGCGCGGCCGCTTGCCGGCGCCGTAACCGGCGTTGCTTGGCCACTGGCTCAGGTATTTGCTCGGGTCGGCGATGTTGGCCTGGTTCGTGCCCTCGCCCGGGTGCTGGATGTTGACGAACAGCGCCTTGCCGTCCGGCGTTTCGCAAATGCCCGTGATTTCGCTGTCGATGGGGCCGACCAGGAAGCGTTTCAGCGTGTCCGGCGTGGCGGCCTTGCCGACGAAGGTGTCGACCACCAGCGGGGCGCCGGCGTTGGTCGGATAGCTCAGCGTCACTTTCTTGCCGTCGCCGACCTGGCCCGGCAGGCCGGCCAGCATCATGCAATTGGTGACGTCGGTGTAGGCGCCGTCGTCGGTCTGGATCCAGCAGATGCCGGTCGACGGGCTGAACGCCAGGCCGTCCGGGCTGGAGAAGTCCTGGTCCGAGGTCAGGCTCGACAGGTTGACCTTGCCGGCGTCGGCGCCCGACTCGGCGCCGAACAGGTAGACGTCCCAGCTGAAGACGAGGGCGGCGGCGCCGCCGCTGCCTTCCTTGACGCGCAGGATGTGGCCGTTTGGATTGCCGTTCTGCGCGCTGTTGCCCTTCATGTCCGTGTAGGCGCGCGGGTTGGCGCTGTCCGGCGCCAGTTGCGAGGAGCCGCTGGCGTTGACGTTGCGGTTGCTGTTATTGGTCAGCGAGAAGTAGACCTCGCCGTTGGCCGGGTTCACCGAGCACCATTCCGGGCGGTCCATCTTGGTGGCGCCGACGGCGTCGCCGGCGAGGCGGGCGTTGACCAGCACGTCGGCCTGGTCGGCGAAGGTGTAGCCGGCGTAGGCGGCGATCAGCGGGTTGCCGATCGACAGCTCAATCCAGGAACCGCTGCCGTCGGCGGTGAACTTGGCAACGTAGAGCTTGCCCTTGTCGAGGTATTTGTCGCCGGTGGCCAGCATGTCGGCCGGATTGGCGTCGGCGGCGTTCCACAAGGCCGTCGAGACGAATTTGTAGATGTACTCGTTGCGCGAGTCGTCGCCCATGTAGACGGCCAGCGGCTGGCCGGCGACCAGTTTGCCGAAGGCGGCGCTTTCGTGGGCGTAGCGGCCCAGCGCGGTGCGCTTCTTGGCGGCCTTGCCCTTGTTGTAGGGATCGGCTTCGAGGATGTAACCCATGCCGTTCATTTCATTGCGGTAGTCGTCGCTGCCGTCCGTCGAGGCGCCCAGCTTGCTGTTATTCCAGCGCGCGTACTTGTCGTCGCTGCCGCCGCTTTCCCAGCCGTGGCGCGATGCGGCGCCCTGGCTGCGGCCATAGCGTTTCAGCGAGGCGACGCTCTTGTCGTTGCCGCGCGCCGCATCGTCGGTCTTGGCGCGGGTGAAGTAGCCGGACCAGTTTTCTTCGCCGCTGACGAAGCTGCCCCATGGCGTCTTGCCCGTGCCGCAGTTGTTCAGCGTGCCGCGGGTGGTCGTGCCCGTCTTCGAGAACTTGGTCACCAGCAAGGCGTTGCCGCTGACCGGGCCGGAAATTTCGCAGGGGGTCAGGCAGGTCAGGCGGCGGTTGAAGGCGGAATCCTTGACGTATTCCCATTTGCCGCCAGTCTTGCGCACTTCGACGAAGGAGACGCCGTGCAGCGCCGTTTCCTTGTCGATTTCGGCGGCCGGGCGCGGCAACGTGTTGCTGCCGCCGTCGGTGTGGATGAAGAACGAGGACAGGGCCTGGTTCGTCGTCGCTTCGTGGTTCACGCCCAGCAGGCCGCGCTCGACGCTGGTGGTGGATGGCTTGCCGTCGGCGCTCAGGCCGAAGAATTCCATGCCGTCATGGTGGTCGCCGGCGCGGTTTTCGTAGTCGCTGTCGCTGCCGTCGTTCTTGAAGGCCGGGGTCGCGGCCGACAGCGGATCGCCCAGCGCGTAGAGGATGCTGGCGGTGTAGCCGGCCGGCACGGTGACGACGTCGCTGAGGTTTTTCGCCACGGCCGTGAAGCCCAGCAGTTTTTCCGGAGGCTGCGGGACGACCACGGGCGGCGTCGGGCTGACCGGGCTGTCGCTGCTGCTGCCGCCGCAGGCGCTCAGGCCAAGCGAGCCGAGCATGACGCTGGCGGCCGACGCCGCGCCGCCGCGCAGCAGGTTGCGCCGGCTGACGCGCTGGTCGAGGATCGCGCTGAAATGGTCGTTCGGGGTGTCGTTGTAGCCAATGTCGTCTGGGTCGATGCTGGCTGGTGCGCGGTCTTTGTTGTTCATGAGCTTTTCTGTTGAAGGGTGGGGGAACGAACCGGCGCCATTCTAGCGAGCAAAAATGACAGGATTATGACTTGGGCAAGGGCTGCGGCCAGCCGGCTTCGCGCCCATCCAACAGGCAGGCAATGTTTCATTTTGTAAGTGTTGCGACGCGCATCTTCAGCGGCGCTTAAGCTTGTTCGATGAAACTGCTGGGCGGGGGGCTTGCGCCCTGCTGTATCCTGTAGAATATTATGTCCACGTCTCAATTGCGGGCACTGTTTTCATGGCGGCCGCGGCGATGCCGCGCCGCCGGTAAATCGCATATCACTTTTCGGAGAAGCCGATGAAGAAACAAATCATGCTGGTCGTCCTGGCGGTGGCAATGTCAGCGCAAGCCGGCGCGGCCCAGTCGGAAAAGATCGCGGCGCCGCAGATGAAACCGCTGGCGCAGCAAACCCAGGCCGCGCTGTGGGCCTCGCGCGTGCTGTCGCGCTACCACTACAAAACCACGCCGCTCGACGATGCGATGTCGGAAAAGATCTTCGACCGCTACTTCAAGTCGCTCGACGCTGAAAAATTGTTCTTCGTGCAGGCCGACATCGACCAGTTCGCCGCCGTGCGCGGCAAGCTCGACGACGCCATCGCCGGCGAAAACCTGGGCGCGCCGTTCGCCATCTACAATATGTACCAGCAGCGCTTCGACGAGCGCATCGGTTATGCGCGCGAGCTGCTCAAGAGTAAATTCGACTTCAGCGCCGACGAAAGCTACCAGTACGACCGCGAAAAGGCCGCCTGGCCGAAGAGCGACGACGAGGTGCGCGAACTGTGGCGCAAGCGCGTCAAGAACGACTGGCTGCGCCTGAAGCTGGCCGGCAAGGAAGACAAGGCGATCCGCGACACGCTCGACAAGCGCTATGAAAATTACCTGAGCCGCTCGCGCAAGCTCAACAGCGAAGACGTGTTCCAGATTTTCATGAACGCCTACGCGATGTCGATCGAGCCGCACACCAACTACCTGGGACCGCGGGCGTCGGAGAATTTCGACATCGCCATGCGCCTGTCGCTCGAAGGCATAGGCGCCGTGCTGCAAACGCGCGACGAATACACGGTGATCCGCGAAATCGTGCCGGGCAGCCCGGCCGGCCTGTCGGGCAAGCTCAAGGTGGGCGACCGCATCGTCGGTGTCGGCCAGGGCGAGCATGGGCCGTTTACCGAAGTGCTGGGTTGGCGCATAGACGACGTTGTCACGCAAATCCGCGGCGCCAAGGATTCCGTGGTGCGGCTCGACGTGTTGCCGGCCGACGCAGGCCCGGACGCCAAGCACGCGACCGTCTCGCTGGTGCGCAAGAAAATCAGCATGGAAGAGCAGGCGGCGAAGAAATCCGTCATCGAAGTCAAGGACAACGGCGTCAAGCGCCGCGTCGGCGTGATTTCCCTGCCGACCTTCTACCAGGACTTCGAGGCGCGCCGGCGTGGCGACAAGGACTTCAAGAGCGCCGCGCGCGACGTCGCGCGCTTGCTCGGCGAGCTGAAAAAGGACAAGGTCGAGAATGTGCTGATCGACTTGCGCAACAACGGCGGCGGCTCGCTGAACGAGGCCGTCGAGCTGACCGGCCTGTTCATCGACCGCGGTCCGGTGGTGCAGCAGCGCAACGCCACCGGCAAGGTCGACATTGAAAGCGACACCAACCCCGGCCTGGTCTGGGACGGCCCCGTCGGGGTGCTGATCAACCGCGGTTCGGCATCGGCGTCGGAAATCTTCGCCGCCGCGCTGCAAGACTACGGCCGCGGCCTGATCATCGGCGAGGCCAGCTTCGGCAAGGGCACGGTGCAGCAACTGATCAATCTGGACACCTTCGGCGGTGGCGACAAGGCCCGCTACGGCGAGCTGAAGATGACGATCGCGCAATTTTTCCGCATCAACGGCGGCACCACCCAGTTGCGCGGCGTCACGCCCGACATCAAGCTGCCGGCCATGTCCGACAGCGACAGCTTCGGCGAGTCCAGCTACGACAATGCGCTGCCGTGGACGTCGATCAAACCGGCGCTGTTCGTGCCGGCCGGCGACCTGAAGGACATCGTGACGCTGCTCGACCGCAAGCACGAGGCGCGCGTGGCCAAGGACAAGGACTTCCAGTACCTGCAGGAAGACATCGCCCTGGTGAGCAAACAGCGCAAGGAAAACCTGATCTCGCTCAACGAAACCGTGCGCCGCAAGGAGCGCGACAGCCAGGAAGCGCGCGCCAAGCTGCGCGAAAAGCGCCTGCTGGTGGCCGCCGCCGGCAACGGCAGCGACGACCTGGTCGTGCTGCCCGATCCGAAAGAGGCGCTGAACAAGGCGCTGGGCAAGAAAACCGCGTCGAAGGCGGCTAGGCAGGTTGCGGCGGTGCGGGGCGCGCTGCGCACCGACGACGGGCTGCAGGGCGACGAACGGGCGCTGACGGCCGAACTGGATGCGGAAAAAGCGGCGAAGAACGCCAAGGACGTGCTGCTCAACGAAGCCGTGCGCATCCTCGCGGACGAAGTCGGCCTGATCAAGACCGACACCCGGCTGGCGTCGCGCGTGCTGCCCTACATGCCGGAGCCGGCGAAATAAGCGTGCCGCAAGGCCAAAAAAGCTGCCCTCGCAAGAAGGCAGCTTTTTTTTCGCCGCCACTATGTTGCCCCCTAGGGGGGAGGTCTAGACATGGCGGTTTAGCAACAATGGGGTCAGGTCTAGACATGGCGGTTTACCGCCTCGCAAGTGCTTAGCGACACTGCTGTGGGGCATGAAACCGCCATGTCTAGACCTGACCCCATTGTTGGGGATTGTCATTTTCGCCGTTTGCCTTTAGGATGGGGCAGGCGCGCTCATCGCGCCACGTCGCTCGGACGGTTCCGGGCGCTTACGTAGAGATATTTGATGACTCCATCCCCAACTCCGCGCCGCTTTTCGCGCATCGATCGCTTGCCCCCTTATGTGTTTAATATCACCGCCGAATTGAAGATGGCGGCGCGCCGCCGCGGCGAAGATATTATCGATATGTCGATGGGTAATCCGGACGGCGCCACGCCGGCACATATCGTCGATAAGCTCGTCGAGACGGCTAAACGCCCCGATACCCACGGTTATTCGGCGTCGAAGGGTATTCCGCGCCTGCGCCGCGCCATCGCGCACTGGTATAAGAAGCGTTATGACGTGGATTTCGATCCGGACGCCGAGGCCATCGTCACGATAGGCTCGAAGGAGGGCCTGGCCCATCTGATGCTGGCCACGCTGGACCGCGGCGATACGGTGCTGGTGCCGAACCCCAGTTATCCTATCCATATCTGGGGCGCGGTGATCGCCGGCGCCGATATCCGCTCGGTGCGCATGGGCCCCGGCGTGGATTTTTTCGCCGAGCTGGAGCGGGCCATCCGCGAGAGTTATCCTAAGCCGAAGATGATGGTGCTGGGCTTTCCGTCGAATCCGACGGCGCAGTGCGTCGAGTTGGAGTTCTTCGAGCGCGTCGTCGCGCTGGCGAAGCAGCACGATATCCTCGTCGTCCATGATTTGGCCTACGCCGATATTACTTTCGATGGCTGGCAGGCGCCGTCCATCATGCAGGTGCCGGGCGCGCGCGATGTCGCCGTCGAGTTCTTTACGCTGTCGAAGAGCTATAACATGGCCGGCTGGCGCATCGGTTTCATGGTCGGTAACCGCGAGCTGGTGGCGGCGCTGGCGCGCATTAAGAGTTACCACGATTACGGCAGTTTCACGCCGGTGCAGGTGGCGGCGATCGCCGCGCTGGAGGGCGATCAGGCTTGCGTCAGCGATATTTGCGCGCAGTACCAGAGCCGCCGCGATGTGCTCGTCAAAGGTTTGCTGGAGGCCGGCTGGCCCGTCGAGAAGCCGAAGGCGTCGATGTATATCTGGGCGCATATTCCCGAGGCGTACCGCCATCTCGGTTCCTTGGAGTTTTCCAAGCGCCTGCTGGCCGAGGCCAAGGTGTGCGTGTCGCCCGGCATCGGTTTTGGCGAGTATGGCGATGAGTATGTGCGTTTCGCCTTGATCGAGAACGAGGCGCGCATCCGCCAGGGCTTGCGCGGTATTAAGGCGATGTTGCGCGACAAGACGCCCGCCAAGCCGGCCGACGCCTAAATTGGCAGGATTCGGCATATCTTTGTCATTTGCGCCAGTGCCCGGCTAGCCTAGAATGGCTGGGTGCTGGCGCCATTCGGCGGCCGCGCGCAAACCAGGAGATGGAGCATGCTGGAATTGAGGCCGAACTGTGAACATTGCAATAAGGATTTGCCGCCCGCCGCGCCGGATGCGCGCATTTGCACGTATGAGTGCACGTTTTGCGCGTCCTGCGTCGACGGTTTGTTGCAGAATGTATGCCCGAATTGCGGCGGCGGTTTTGTCGCGCGGCCGGTCCGGCCGGCACGCAACTGGAAGGGCGACAATTATCTGGGAAACGATCCGGCTTCCGCCCAACGCAAGCATAGGCCCGTGGATGCCGCCGCCCATGCGCAATTTGCCGCCCAATTGCGTGCGATAGCGCCCGAGCGGCGTTAAGGGCCTCGCCTGCGCTGGGCGCATCGATCGTCCGTAAACCATGCTGCACGGCAACAGTTATAAGCTGTAGTGATTCCGGACATCATATATATAAAGTGGATTTGTATTCGGGGCGGCGGCATAATTCTCCTGTCTCCTCTATTCTCCTCCAAGAAAATAGATTCAGCCCGCTCCCGCAGCGGGCTTTTTTTTGTCCGGAATTTGGCGCCGCAATAGGGATTAAAAGTTTATTCTCAATTGTTGCATTGCGTATAACTGTATTTTTGCGCGCGGATAAAATGGATCGCGGCCGGCTCAACACATCCAGGCATCTGCGCTTTTAAAAAAGAGCATGTCAAGATTGTTTTGCGTCGCCGGCAGCTTTTGTAGAGATATGCGATTTCCCTATTGCTGTCATCATAGATATAAAGTGGATTTGCAGGTGGCGGCGCGGCATACTGCGTCTGTCTCCTCTATTCTCCTCCAAGAAAATAGATTCAACCCGCCTCCTTGGCGGGTTTTTTTTGCCTTGCCTGATGTTGTTTAACCAATGTTTATCGGTTAAGCTGCCGTTTCTTTAAATTAACAGCAAGGCTAGCCCCCATGTCTCTCACTTCCACCCGGCTGGCGCTGGTCGCCGTGGCCCTACTTGGCGCCGGCGCCGGTTTTGTCTATCTGCAGTCTGGTTCCAGCCATGCCTTGGCCGTGCCGGGGGGCAAGCCGGTCGGGCCGGCCACGGTGGTTGACTGGCCGGCGCGCGTGTCCACGCTGGCCGGTGACGGCGTCGTCGGCGCGCAGGACGGGCCGGCGGGCCAGGCTCGCTTTGCCGATCCCTTCGGGCTGGCCATCGACGCGGCGGGCAACGCCTATGTTGCCGAGGGCGGCGACAACAACCGCATCCGCAAGCTGGGTGCCGACGGCGTCGTGGCGACGCTGGCTGGCGGGCGCGAGGGTTATGCCGACGGCGTGGGCGCGGCGGCGGCCTTCCATACACCGTCCGGCGTCGCGCTCGACGCCGCCGGCAATCTGTATGTGGCCGACACCGGCAACCACGCGATCCGCAAAGTGGCGCCGGACGGCACGGTGACGACGCTGGCGGGCGGCGGCGGCGCCGGTTTCCGCGACGGCAGGGGGCGCGCGGCGCAGTTCAACGGCCCCCTCGGCGTCGCCGTCGGTCCGGACGGCGCCGTGTATGTGGCCGACGCCTACAATGACAGCATACGGCGCGTGGCGCCGGACGGCCAGGTCAGCACGGTGGCCGGCAACGGCCAGCCGGGGGAGGGCGATGGCGCGGCCCTGGCTGCCCAGTTCGATACGCCGTGCGCGCTGGCCGTGGACGCGGCCGGCCAGATATTTATTGCCGACACGGGTAATGATGCGATTCGCAAGCTGGGGCGGGATGGCTTGGTGAGCACGCTGGTGCGGGCGACGCCGGGCGAGCGTGACGGGGTGCCGCGCCGGCCGATGGGGCTGGCGCTGGCGCACGACGGTTTCTTGTATGTGAGCAGCGGGGTGTACGGGCGCGTGCTGCAGTTGTCGCCGGAGGGGCAGTTGCTGGCGCTGAAGGACATCGACCGGCCCGCGTCGCCGGGCAATGGCGACGGCTCGGTGCGCTTGTCGCAGGCGCGCGGCATCGCCTTGGCCCGCGACGGCGCGCTGTATGTCGCCGACGCCGGCACGGCGCAGTTGCGGCGTCTGGCCGCCGCCGCGCCCGGCACGGCGGCGCCGGCGCTCAAGCCGCGGGCCGTGGCGCCAGCGCCGGCGACGCCAATGCTGTGGCCGCTCAAGCCGCAGGACCGGCCGCACGAGGTGGTCGGTTTGATGGGCGAGGTGCGCGGCAATTTCAGCGGCGAGAGCCGCGACCATTTTCACAGCGGCCTGGATATTCAGGCCGGCGTCGGCACGCCGGTGCTGGCGATTGCCGCGGGCAAGGTCAGCCATCCGCTGGCGAACTGGGGCTATGGTGAATTGAACGAGGGCTTCAGCATCGACGGCCTGTCCTATATCCATATGCGGGTGGGCCGCGGCGCGCAGGACCGGCCGTTCGACGCCCGCTTCTGTGTGCTCAACGACGCCGCCGGCAAGCCGGAGCGGGTGCGGGTGCAGCGCGGCGCCCGTTTCAAGGTCGGCGACACCGTCGGCAGCGTCAACCGCATGGCCCATGTCCACCTCGATTACCGGCGCGACGGCGGCGAGGTGAATCCCCTGAGCCTGTCTTTCGCCGGCCTGCGCGACACGGTGGCGCCGCACATCGCCGACATCGCGCTGTACGACGCGGCCGGGCAGAAGTTGGTGGCGCGGCGCGGCGCGCCATTGCGGCTGGCGCGCGCGCTGCAGCAGGTGCGCATCGTCGTCGACGCCTACGACCAGATGGACGGCAACCAGGCGCGCCGCCGCCTCGGCCTGTACAAGCTGGGCTACCAGTTGCTGCGCGCCGACGGCAGCCCGGCGCCCGGCTTCGAGCAACCCGTCGTCACCCAGGTCTACGACCGCCTGCCGGCCAGCCGCGACGCCGTCAAGCTGGTCTACGCGGCCAGCAGCGGCATCACCGTGCACGGCAACGCGACGACGCGCTTCCTGTATGACGTCAACAACACCTTGGCGGACGGCCGGGTCGGCCCCGGCGCGTGGCACATCGCCGCGCTGGCGCCGGGCCGGTATGTGCTGCGGATTCTGGCGGCCGACTACGCCGGCAACGTGGCGCTGGCCGGGCGCGACCTGGCGTTGGCCATCGAGTAAGCTTCTCGGCCCGGTCCACGACGTTGCGATGCGACAACCGTTAGTCAAAAAAACTTGACTACCGGCAACGTCTCAACAATACTGGACCCGGGCAATCTTGCTGAAAGGCAAGGACGCAAAGCCTCCGGCCTAACATCCATCGCGGATCATGGTAGCGGGGTTACCGATGCCGGAGCAAGACGCTCCGCAGCGACCGCGCAGCCCTTTGTTTACGAAGCGACAAAGGAGATCCAATATGCACACAACGCACCCCCTCGCCCCTTTCTCCGCCGCCTGAAGCGCCGCCGCGCTTGAGTTGTCTATTCCTATCAATCGAGCAGTGGAGAAACCGCGATGAACAAGCATCACCCGCATCAACCTTCCAATGACAAACGCGGCGGCCGCGCCGGCGTCTATGTTCTTGCCGGCGCCGTGGCTGTTCTTGCCGGCGCAGGCGTGCTGGCGCTGGCCGGCCCGGCCGAGCCGGCGGGCGCCGCCGCGCCGCTGGCTGCGGCGCCAACCGCGCCGGCCGCCGCGCCGCCGCGCGCCGGCCTTGCAGCGACGCAGGCACTGTCGCCATTTGCCGCGCCGGACGCCGCCGCGCCGGCCCGGCAAGAGGCGCAGGCCGGCGTGGAATCGGCGCAGGCGCTGGCGCTGCGCAAGGCGACCCTGGCCGTCTATGAAAAAATGGAAATGCCGGCCGACTTCGTGCCAGTCAGCGCCGCAGGCTCAACCGACAACGCGCCGTTCGCGCGCATCCAGCTGGCCGAGTTCTCGTCCGGCCAGCGTGCCATCGACCTGCTGGGCGCCGACCTGGCTCCCGTCGCCAGCTGGTATGGCATGACGACGCAGGCGCTGAGCCAATTGCTGCTCACGGACCCCAGCGTGCATCTGGACCGCAAAGGCCGCATCGTCCACATCGACGAAGGCAGCGGCGCGACGGCCGCCGGCGCCATCGCCGGCGCGACGGCCACGGGCACGACGACGGCGACGCCGTTTCCGCTCGATCAGACCTTCAAGCTGCACACCAGGCCCGACTCCACCCGCGTGCTCTTCCTGGACTTCAACGGCCAAGGCAACTACCCCGCGTTCTCGCTCGACGGCGTGCCCGCGACCTTCAGCGACGCCGAGCGCCTGCTGATCCAGAAAGTGTGGCAGCGCGTGGCCGAAGACTACGCGGCGTTCGACGTCGACGTCACCACCGAGGCGCCGGCCGTCACGTTGGGCAAGATCGGCGCGACCGTGCTGATCACGCCGCAATCGAGCGGGGCGGGCGGCTATGCCTACCTGAATTCCTTCGCCAAATTCGCCGCCAACGCGGCGCCGGCGTTTTGCTTCCCGAATAACCTGGCCAATAGTGAAAAGCCGATCGGCGAATGCGTCGCCCACGAGGCCGGCCACACGCTGGGCCTGCAGCACCAGGGCAGCGCCGCCGGCGCCTATTACGGCGGGCAGGGCGACGGCGTCACCGGCTGGGCGCCCATCATGGGCGTGAGCTACTACAAGAACCTGACGCAGTGGTCGAAGGGTGAGTACAGCGGCGCCAACAACAAGGAAGATGCCTATGCGGTGATGGCGCGTCAAGGTCTCAAGCCGCGCGCCGACGACCACGGCAACACCCTGGCAACGGCGACGGCGCTGCTGGGCAAGAGCGCCAATGGCCTGTCCAATCTGAGCGCCGCCGGCGTCATCGAGGCGCCGGGCGACACCGATATGTTCAGCTTCGTGGCCGGCGCCGGCGCGCTGAATCTGAAGGCGACTGCGGCCGCGCTGGGCGCCAACGTCGATATCGCGCTGCAACTGTTCGACGCCAGCGGCAAACTGCTGGCCAGCGCGAACCCGACGGCCGAGCTGAACGCCAGCCTCAGCGTCAATCTGGCGCAGGCCGGCACCTATTACCTGAGCGTCAAAGGGGCCGGCTACGGCGAGCCGCTGAAGACCGGTTACAGCAACTATGGCAGCATTGGCCAGTACAGCATCGCCGGCACGGCGGCGCTGGTGGTCTTCGCGCCGCCGGTGGCCGCACCCAAGGCCAGCGTCAGCGCCGGTAAGGCGGCCTTGGCGGTGAGCTTCAGCGGCGCCGCCTCGACGGCCAGCGGCGCGCAGATCGCGTCCTACCAGTGGAGCTTCGGCGACGGCACGGCGGGCGCCAGCGGCGTCAACGCCAGCCACAGTTACACGAAAGTGGGCACCTTCGAGGCCGTGCTGAAGGTGACCGATTCACGCGGGCAGAGCGCCAGCAAGGGCATGAACATCGTCGTGACCGCCAAGTAGGAAGGTTCCGGCGCATCGCCGCATCGGGGTCGGCCCCGGTCTGTTGCCCGCTTCAGGGAACAGACCGGGGCCGACCCCGATGTTTTTTTGTTTACGTCATTCGCGCGGTTTTTTTTGCGGTACAATCCTTGTGAACGGTCGTGCTTTTTTGGATGGCAATAAAAAAAGGAGACAGCATGGATTTGAACTATACCGCCGAGGATGCGGCGTTCCGCGATACGGTGCGCGCCTTCCTCGATGCCAATTTGCCGGCGCAGTTGCAGCAAAAGGTGCGCCGGCATTTGCGTTTGTCGAAAGACGATATCGTGCGCTGGCACCGGATTGTCGCCGGCCAGGGTTGGGCCGCGCCAGGCTGGCCGGTCGAGTACGGCGGCACCGGCTGGAACGCGGTGCAGCGGCATATATGGGAAGATGAATGCGCCCGCGCCGGCACGCCGCCCATCCTGCCCTTCGGCATCAATATGGTGGCGCCGGTCATCATGGCGTTCGGCAACGACGCGCAGAAGGCGTATTATTTGCCGCGCATTCTCAGTTGCGAGGATTGGTGGTGCCAGGGTTACTCCGAGCCGGGCGCCGGCTCCGACCTGGCCTCGCTGAAGACGACGGCCGAGCGCGACGGCGACGTCTATGTCGTCAACGGCCAGAAGACCTGGACCACGCTGGGCCAGCACGCCGACATGATTTTCTGCCTGGTGCGCACCGATGGCGGCGTGCGCAAGCAGGAGGGCATCTCTTTCCTGTTGATCGATATGCGCACGCCGGGCATCACCGTGCGGCCGATCATCATGCTCGACGAGGACCATGAGGTCAATGAGGTGTTCTTCGATAATGTCAGGGTGCCGGTGCAGAATCTGGTGGGCCAGGAGAACCGCGGCTGGACTTACGCCAAGTATTTGCTCGGACACGAGCGCACCGGCATCGCCGCCGTCGGCCGCTCGCGCCGCGAGCTGCTGTTGTTGAAGGAGCTGGCGATGGCGCGGCCGAAGCACGGCAAGCCGCTGCTCGACGATCCGCTGTTCGCCGCCAAGGTGGCCACGCTGGAAATCGAGTTGATGGCGCTGGAGATGACGGTGTTGCGCGTGATCGCCGGGGAGGACAAGGGGCCGGGGCCGCAGGCGTCGATGCTGAAGGTGCGCGGCTCGGAGATCCAGCAGCAGCTCACCGAGCTGATGCTGGAGGCGGCCGGCCCGCAGGGGCTGCCTTTCGATCCGGCGTATCTGCACGGCGCCGCCGCGCACAGCGCCGCCGGCGACGATGCCGCCGCGCCGCTGGCCGCCTATTACTTCAATTACCGCAAGACCTCGATTTACGGCGGCTCGAACGAGATTCAGAAAAATATCATTACCCAGATGATTCTGGGCCTGTGAGGGGACGACATGGATTTCACTTTCACGCAAGAGCAACAGCAATTCGCCGACGCGCTGCGCCGCTGGGTCGATAAGGATTACGCCTTCGAGGCGCGCCGGCAGATCATCCATTCCGCCGCCGGCGTCAGCGAGGCCGCCTGGGCCACGCTGGCCGAGCTGGGCATGACGGCGCTGCCGGTGCCGGAGGCGCAGGGCGGCTTCAGCGGCAGCGCCGTCGACATGCTGCTGGTGATGCAGGAGCTGGGCCGCGGCCTCGTCGTCGAGCCCTACCTGGCGACGGTGCTGGGCGCCGAGTTCCTGCGCCTGGCCGGCGGCCACGCGGCCTTGCTGGAGCGGGTCGCCGGCGGCACGCTGAAGCTGGCCTGCGCGCTGGGCGAGCGCCAGGCCGGCCACGAGCTGTTCGACATCGCCACCCGCGCCACGCCGGACGGCGCCGGCTATCGCCTCGACGGCACGAAGAGCGTCGTCGTCCACGGCGCCCAGGCCGGCGCCCTGATCGTCTCGGCGCGCAGCGGCGGCGGCCAGCGCGACACGGCCGGCATTTCGCTGTTCGTCGTGCCGGCCGACGCGCCCGGCGTCGGCGTGCGCGACTACCGCACGATCGACGGCCAGCGCGCCGCCACCGTGACGTTCTCCGGCGTGGCGCTGCCGGCGGCCAGCCTGCTCGGCGGCGCCGGCGCCGGCTGGGACATCCTCGACGCGGCGGCCGACTACGGCGCCACGCTGCTGTGCGCCGAGGCCGTCGGCGCGATGGATGCGCTGTTCGCCGTGACGCTGGAGTACCTGAAGACGCGCACGCAGTTCGGCGCGCCGATCGGCAAGTTCCAGGCGCTGCAGCACCGCATGGCCGACATGTTCATCCACCTGGAGCAGGCCCGTTCGATGGCGCTGCTGGCCGCCGTCAAGGTGGCCTCGGACGATGCGGTGGAGCGCCGCCGCGTCGTGTCGGCGGCCAAGGCGCGCGTCGGCCAGGCGCTGAAGTTCGTCGGCCAGCAGGCCGTGCAGCTGCACGGCGGCATGGGCGTGACCGACGAGCTGCCAGCCGCCCACCACTTCAAGCGCCTGACGGCGATCGAGCTGACCCTGGGCGACGCCGACCACCATCTGCAGCGTTTCATCGCCCAGCCGGGCTTTCAACAGGGCGCCTGAAGGCGCGGAAAACCACACATGACCAGTCAACGCCACATGTATTTCGAGGATTTCTTTGTCGGCCAGCAGATCGACGTCGGCAGCCGCCTCGTGACGGAGGAGGAGATCATCGCCTTCGCCAGCCAGTTCGACCCGCAGCCTTTCCACATCGACCACGAGGCGGCGGCGCAGTCGATCTTCGGCGGCGTCATCGCCAGCGGCTGGCACACCTGCAGCATGATGATGCGCATGGTCGTTGACGGCGTGCTGGGGGCGTCGTCGAGCATGGGTTCGCCCGGCCTCGACTGCGTGCGCTGGATCAAGCCGGTGCGCGCCGGCGACACCCTCAGCGTCGCCTACATCACCAAGGAAGTGCGGCCGTCGACGTCCAAGCCGGACCGCGGCGTCGTCGTCTCGCTGTGGCAGGCCAGCAACCAGCACGGCGAAGTGGTCGCCACGGTCGAGGGCATGGGCATGTTCCGCCGCCGTCCCGAGGCGGAGGCCGGCCGTGCGTGAGATCGCCGACCTGGCTGAAACCAGGGCCCTGGTCGGGCAGGAGGTGGCCTTGTCGGACTGGGTCGAGATCACGCAACAGCGCATCGACACCTTCGCCGACGCCACCAACGACCACCAGTGGATACACGTCGACGCGGAACGCTGCCGGCGCGAATCGCCTTACGGCACGACGGTCGCGCACGGCTTCCTGACGCTGGCAATGGTGCCGGCGATGTTGCAGAACGCGCTGCGCCTGGTCGACGTCGGCATGGCCATCAACTACGGCTTGAACAAGGTGCGCTTTCCGGCGCCGGTGCCGGTCGGCAGCCGCCTGCGCGCGCGCCTGACGATACTGGCGGTGCAGGACCTGGCCGACGGCGCGCAAATCGACTGGGGCGTGGCGATCGAGCGCGAGGGCGGCGACAAGCCCGTTTGCGTGGCCGAATTCCTGATGCGCCGCTATCCCTGAGCAAGGCCGGCGGCGCCGGGCATGCCTTGACTTCCGCCGCCTTGGCTTTGCGCCAGTCGGCGGCGCCGCCCGGCCGTCTTGCTACACTGGGCCATGGCCACGCCCCGCGACGATTACGACACGCCCTGGAAAGATGCCGTGACGCGGTATTTCCCCGCGTTCATGGCATTCTATTTTCCGCAGGCCCACGCGGAGATCGACTGGTCCCGCGGCCATGTTTTTCTTGAGCAGGAACTGGCCCAGGTGGCGCGCGACGCCGCGCTGGGCAAGCGCCTGGCCGACAAACTGGTGCGGCTGACCTTGCGCGACGGCAGTGCGCAATGGCTGTTGCTGCATCTGGAGGTGCAGGGGCGGCGCGACCCGGGCTTCGCCGAGCGCATGTTCGTCTACAACTACCGCATTTTCGACCACTACCGCCAGCCCGTCGCCAGTCTGGCGCTGCTGGCCGACGACAGCGCCGGCTGGCGGCCCGATGGCTACGCCTACCAGCGGCTCGGCTGCCGGATGGGCATCACGTTTCCCGTCGTCAAACTGAGCGACTTCGCCGGCCGCCTCGAACAGTTGCCGGACGACCCCAATCCCTTCGCGCTGCTCACCGCGGCCCACCTGTCGGCGCGCCAAACCAAAGGCGATACGCAGCGGCGCGCCGCCGAGAAGTGGCGCTTGCTCACACTACTGCTTCAGCGCCAATGGGACAGGCAGGCTATCATTGATTTGTTGATGGTGATCGACTGGATGATGCGCCTGCCCATGCCGCTGGAGCGGCAGCTCAGGCAGCGCATCGGGGAAATGGAAAGGAGCCGCGTTATGCCTTACATCTCATCGTTTGAACGCATTGCCCGGGACGACGGCCGCAAGCAAGGACGTCAGGAGGGGCGCCAGGAAGGACATCGGGAAGGGCATCAGGAAGGCTTGCGCGAAGGGCAATTGCTGCTCTTGACGCAGTTGTTGAAGCGGCGCTTCGGCGCCTTGCCGGCGCCGATAGAGCAACGCCTTGCGCAAGGTACGGCGGCGCAGTTGCTTGCATGGTCCGACGCCTTTGTCGGCGCCGCGACGCTGGAAGAGGTGTTCAAGGCTTGAGCGGTTTTACTCGGCGATAGGGTGGCGGATCACGGTTTTCCAGTTCTTCGGGTCGGCTCTGCGGATGTCGCTCAGGTAGATTTCGTGGTGTTTGCCGGAACGTTGGCGGCCGCCGTCGGCGATGAACTGGTGCAGCCGCTCTATGGTCGGCCCTTCCTCGGAAAACGGCCCGATGTGCATGGTTTGCGCCACCTTGCCTTCGTTCAGCGCTGCGAAACGCACCTCGACCAGGGCGGCGGGATTTTTCTTCTTTTTCAGCGCGGCGCTGGCTTCCTCGACCAGCGCGGCGCTGATGAAGGGCGGCTGCATGATCATCAATGTCCACTTCCAGTTGCTTTTGTCGAGCGTGGTGAAGCTGGCCATGTCATCGGCCCACCACAGCCCCTCCAGCGGCATGACGGCGTAGTCGATCGCCTGCGGCCCTTTTTTCAGCATGAATTTCAGTGTGTAGGAAAGCCCGTACAGGGCCTCGACCGCCGGCGCGTAGCCGGGCGAGGTGTTGGGGTCGCCCGCGCCGTCGATCATCAGATAGGACAATTCGGGCACGTCGACCTCGACGATTTGCCCCACCGGCGGCTGGTACAGATGTTTAAGCTGCTTCTTGAAGTCAATTTTTTGCATGGTGTTCCTGTGGGTGGCAAGATGGAAACGGTTCTTGATTGTTCATTCGTTCAGCAGCCTGGCCAGCACCTTTTCCATGTCAACGCCGTAGAACTCCCGGTTCGCCAGATAGGGTGTGGAGCAGGGAACGGCCAGGGTGTCGCCGTTTTTCATGCCGAGCCTGACTTCATGGCGTGCGGCGCAGGCTGCGGCCATCGCGGGCAGCGCCTGCGCGTCGCCAAATACGGGCAGCGTTTCGATCCGCCGCACGTCGGCGTCGCTGCGCATGGTTTTGCAGACACTCATGCCATCGAGCAGGACGCCATCGCGCATCGGGGTCATGCTGCTGCGGCCGGCGCAATCTTCCGCCATCAGCTTGCCCAGGGCCTTGAGCATCATCGCGTCGCGCTGCTCCCCGGTGGCCGGGCGCGCCGTCGCCAGGCCGCTGGTTCGCAGCAGCGCGCGCCACTGCGCATCCATCGGTGCATCCGCGCCCAGCAATTGCGGCAACCAGCGGGCCTGGCATTGCGGGGCGCCGGCGCATTCGAGCGCGTGGCCGAAGTCCGGTGTCTTGCCCTGCCTGAGCGCCTTGTAGAAGTCGTTGACGCGCGCCAGCGCGCTGCCTTTGCCCTGGCGCGCGGCCAGGGCGTACACGTAGGCGGGCAGGCCGCAATGGTATTCGAGGCGGTTGGCGCCGATGGCGCGGGGCGACAGGGCACGCCAGCTTTTCCCTTCGGTGTAGAGCATGCACTGAGCCAGCGCGTTGTCGAGGTCCCCGGCCGCCTGCTCGGGCGTCAACCAGCCCTGTTGCAGCGAGCTTATCCAGCGCAGGAATTCGCCGCCGCCCTCGTGGATCAGGCGGCTGTCGGGATAGCCGTCGACGGCGTCGCGCATCTGGAAACGGTGGCTGAATTCATGCGCCGTCAGCAGCGTCAGTTGGCGCCGTTCGTCCGGACCGGGCTGGTCCGGCCAGTTGTAGAGGGTCAGCAGCAGCACGTCGCTGGCGCTGCCGCCCACCCGCGGGCCACCCGGCTCGCTGGCCCAGGTGGCGGCCAGAATGGGCGGGCGGTACACGGCGTCCGGCATGGCCGCGCGCAGAAAGGACACGGTGCCGTCCGCCACTGTGCGGATCTGGGCGACGGTCTCGGCGGAGAGGCGGGCATCGAAGTGGCGCAGGGGGCCGGACCCCGGCGCCAGCGGCACGCGCAGCAGCAGGGCCGCCGTATCGCCGCCCGCCTCGGCGGCTGCGGCGCCCTGGTGGGCGCGGCCGGCGCTGGCGATGCCTGGCGCCAGGAAGCGGTAGGCGACCTCACCGCAGCCGTCGCCGAGCGCGTAGTTGCTGGTGTGGACGTAGATGCCGCCGTCGATAGGCAGGGCGCCGGGGTAGCCGGTGAAGGCGGCGCTGGCCGGCACGCGGAAGCGCAGCGCCGGGCAGGCGTCCCCGCTGCGGCTGAGCGTGTCGCCGCTAGCCGCGCCGCAGTCGTCGAGCGCCTGCCAACTGGCGCGCCATTGGCCGTCCCTGCCGTTTTTCAGGAAGGGCAGTTCGCGGCACTGTGGCGGCAGCGTGTAACTGATCTCCAGCGCGTCGGGCGCCGACAGGCGAATCCGCACGTCAACGGCCGCCGCGTGCGCCGCCAGGGGCAACAAGGCCAGGCCGGCGGTTTGCCAGAGTGTGGGGATGAGGCGCATGCGGCTGACTTGTTCTGACTTGTTAAATTGCGAAGCATGTGATGCTAGCATAAATGCAAACATTCCGACCGCCGCGAACGGCCTTTTATTCGCCGTCGCGGGCGCAGTAGCGGTCGCGCCCGCCGGCTTTGGCGCGGTACAGGCGCGCGTCGGCGGCGCGTATCAGCGCGGCCGCCTCGCCGTCGGCTTCCGGCAGCATGGCGGCCACGCCGAGGCTGACCGTGACATGGGCCGCGGCCGTCGAGTTGGCGTGGGCGACGCCCAGCCGGCGCACGGCGTCGAGCATGCGTCCGGCCACGACGGCGGCGCCGTCGGCGTCGATCTGCGGCAGCAGAATGATGAATTCCTCGCCGCCGTAGCGCGCCAGCAGGTCGGGCGGACGGGCCAGGCAGGCGTTCAGCGCCGCGCCTACCTGTTGCAGGCAGAGGTCGCCGGCCAGGTGGCCGTAGCGGTCGTTGTATTCCTTGAAATGGTCGATGTCGACCATGATGACGGCCAGCGGCTGGCCGGTGCGCTGGCAGCGCCGCCATTCGCTGTCGAGGCTGGCGTTGAAGCTGCGCCGGTTCGCCACGCCGGTCAGGGCGTCGGTCAGCGACAGCGCGCGCAGGGCGTCGGCCTGGCGTTTGATGGTCAGCTGGCTGCGCACGCGCGCCCGCACCACCGCCGCGTTGAACGGTTTGCTGATGAAGTCGACGGCGCCGGCCTCCAGCGCGCGGGTTTCGTCTTCCGGGGCGTTGAGCGCGGTGACGAAGATGACGGGGATGCCGCACAGTTCGGGCGCGCCGCGCAGGGCCGCGCAGACGGCGTAACCGTCCATGCCGGGCATGACGGCGTCCAGCAGGATCAGGTCGGGCCGTTGCGCGCGGGCCAGGGCGAGGGCCTTGGCGCCGTCGAGCGCGAACAGCAGTTCGTGGTCGTCGCACAGCAGCTGCTGCAGCACCCGCACGTTTTCCATCGCGTCGTCGACGATGAGGATGCGGCCATTTTCGGCCAGGTCGGTCCAGCTCATGTGCTTTCCTTGCGTTGCAACAGTGCCAGCAGCAGCGTTTCCGCGCCGGCGAAGTCGAGTGTGTCGATGGCCTCGGCCAAGGCCGCCGCGGCGTTGCGGTCGGCCCGTTCCAGCGCCGGCTGAAGGGCATGGCATTGCGCCAGCGCCTTCAGATTGTGTTGCTGCACCAGGACCAGCAGTGCGGCCAGCGCCGCCTTCAAGTCGTCCGCCCCGGTCGCGGCGCGCGGCGGCGGCAGTGGCGCCGCGCGGGCCGCCGCGGTCACCACGGCCAGCGCCTGTTCGAGGGTGTCGAGCGTCGCCGCCAGCGCGGCCGTGTCGCCGCCGCGCAGGGCGGCCTCGGCGCGCGCGCTGTGCGCGGCCACGGCGTGCGCCCCCAGGTTGGCGGCGACGCCGCGCACGCGGTGCAGCAACTGGGCCGCCAGTTCGGGCTGGCCGTCGGCCAGCAGGCCGCGCACCTTGGCCGGCGCGTCGCCCTGCGCCTGTGCGAAGCGCTTGAGCAGGGCGACCAGGGCGGCGGCGTCGCCGCCGAAGCGCGGCAGGGCGGTGTCGAGGTCGATGCCGGCGATGGCCGGCGCGGCGCGCGGCGCCAGCGCCGTCAGCGTGGCGATCAGTTCGTCGACGTCGATCGGCTTGGCGAGGTGGGCGTCCATGCCGATGGCCAGCGCGCGGCGGCGGTCCTCGGCCATCGCGTTGGCGCTCATCGCCACCACCGGCAGCGCGACTAGCCCCATGGCGCGGATCGCCACGGTGGCGTCGTAGCCGTTCATGACGGGCATTTGCAGGTCCATCAGCACGACGTCGAACTGCCCGGCCGCGCGCGCCAGCAGGTCGACGGCGAGGCTGCCGTTGGCGGCGATGGTGACGCTGGCGCCGCATTGCCGCAGGATGAAGTGGGCCACTTCCTGGTTGATTTCGTGATCCTCGACCAGCAGCACGCGCAGCCCGGCCAGGCGGCCGGCCAGCGGCTTGGGCGGGGCGGCCGGCGCCGGCACGGCCCGGCCGACGGCGGCCTCGACGGCGGCCCGGAGCGGCGTCGGCAGCACCGGTTTGCCCAGCACGCCGGCCAGGCCGAGGCTGGCGGCGGACTGCTCCAGCGCGGCGCCGGCGTGCCCGGGCGCCAGCAGCAGCACCGGCGGCAGCGGCAGTTGCGGCGCGGCGCGCGCCGCCGCCAGCATCGCCGCGCCGTCCATGCCGGGCATGGCGCCGTCGAGCAGCAGCAGGTCGGGGCGGCGCCCCTCGCGGGCGCAGCGCCGCAGCAGCGCCAGGCCGGCGGCGCCGCCGTCGGCCGTCCACACTTGCCAGCCGAAGGCGGCGCAAGCCTCGGCCAGCGCGGCGCGGGCGCTGGCGTTGTCGTCGACGACGAGGACGAACAGCGGCACCGCGGCGGCGGGCGCGGCGGCGCCGCTGGGCAGGCCGAAGGGGCAGGAGAAACGGAAGTCGGAACCTTTGCCCGGCGCGCTGTCGACGACGATCGCGCCACCCATCAGGCCGGCCACGCGGCGGCAGATCGCCAGGCCCAGGCCGGTGCCGCCGTATTTGCGGCTGGTGCTGTTGTCGCCCTGCGTGAAGGCGTCGAAGATGCGCGCCTGCTGCTCGGCGCTGATGCCGATGCCGCTGTCGCGCACGGAAAATGCCAGGGCCACGCCGGCGCCGTCGCGGCGCGCCAGGCGCACCGACAGCAGCACCTCGCCGCGCTCGGTGAACTTGACGGCGTTGCCGACCAGGTTCAGCAGGATTTGCTGCAGGCGCATGGCGTCGCCGAGCAGTTGCGCCGGCACGTCGGCGGCGATGGCGAAGACCGGCTCCACGCCCTTGGCCCAGGCGTTGCCGGCGGCCAGCACGGCGACGCTGTTGAGCACCTGTTCGAGGCTGAACGGCGCCGTTTCCAGCGTCAACTGGCCCGCCTCGATCTTCGAGAAGTCGAGCACGTCGTTGACGACGGCCAGCAGGGCCTGCGTGGCCATCTGGATCTTCGCCACGTGGCCGCGTTCGCGGCGCGCCAGCGGCGCCTCCTCCAGCAGCCGCGCCAGGCCGATGATGGCGTTCATCGGCGTGCGGATTTCATGGCTCATATTGGCCAGGAAGGCGCCCTTGGCGTCGCTGGCCGCCTCGGCCTTGTCGCGCGCCCGCACCAGTTCTTCGTTGAGTTCGCGCAGGCGCTGGCCGCTGCGCTTGAGCTCGGACACGTCGGAGGCCAGCACAAAGAAGCCGCGCACCGCGCCATGTTCGTCGAGGTCGGGGATGAAATTGGTCCAGACGTGGCGCAGCGCGCCGTCGCGCCACAGCAGGTCTTGCTCGAAGCGCTGGGCGCGCCCGGCCAGCACGCCGTCGACCTGGGCGGCGCAGGCGGCGAAGCGCTCGGCGCCCAGCAGCTCGGGCAGGGCGCGCCCGTCCAGCGCGGCGCTGTCGCTGCCCAGCCAGTCGGCGTAGAGGCGGTTGGCGAAGCGGCAGCGCAGCGCCGCGTCCCAGTAGGACACCATGCCGGGCAGCTTGTCCGTGACGGCGCGGATGAAGCGCTCGCTCTGCCGCAGGCGCTCGGTGGTGGCGCGCAAGACTTCCTCGGCGCGCTTGCGCTCGGTTAAGTCGATCGACACGCCCAGCACATGGGTGGCGGCGCCGCTGTCGTTGCGCAGCACCACCTTGCGCGTGGCGAAATAACGCTTGTCGCCGCCGACGGCGGCAATGGCTTCCTCCTCCATTTCGACCATATTGCCGGTGGCGAGCACGTGGCGGTCGCTGGCGACGAAGGCGTCGGCGCGCTCCGCCGTGAAGCACTCGTGGTCGGTCTTGCCGAGTATGTCCTCGCGCAACTGGCCCAGCGTCAGCTCGCCGTGGGGGTTGAACATTTCATAGCGCAACTGGTCGGCGCTCTTGACGAAGATCATCGCCGGGATGTTCTCGACTATGGATTTGAGCAGTTGCTTGGAGGCGCGGAAGGCGGCCTCGGTGCGCTGGCGCTCGCGGATGTCTTGCGCCAGCGCGCGGATGGCGGCGGCGGCCGCCGCCGTCTCGCGCAAGCCGGTGGCGGCCGGGGGCGGCGCGCCCGCCGCCAGCGCCTCGGCCAGCCCCGTCAGCGCCGTCAGCGCGGCGCGGATGCGCCGGCCCAGCAGCCAGGCCAGCGCGAAGCCGGCCGCCAGCAGCAGCGCGACGGCGGCCGACAGGCCGGCCACGGAGGACAGCACGGCGGCCAGCACCTGGGCCTGCGGCGTGGCGATGGCGACGGTCCAGCCGCTGGCGGCCGAACGGCTGATGCTGGCGTAGACGGGGGTGCCGTCGGGCAGGGTGGTGCGCACGACGCCGTTGCCGCCCGCGCGCATGTGGGCGCGCACCTCCGGCGCGCCGGGCTGGCCGACGAAGCTGTGGGCCGACTGCGTGCGGGCGACGACGGTGCCGTTGGCGTCCAGCAGGCAGACCAGTTGGTGCGCCGGCAAATGCTGCTCGGTCAGCAGGCGGCCCAGGCGCTCCGGGCGCAGCGCGACGGTCAGCGAGTAGACCACCTTGCCCTCGCGCAGCACCGGCACGTCGAGCGCCAGCAGCGGCACCTTCGACACGGAGCCGATGAACAGGTTCGAGCGCACGCTGCGGGCGTGCGCGAACACGGGGCGCAGCCGCTCGCGGTTGGCGTAGTGGGGAAAGGGCTGGCCCGGCGCCAGCGTCGTGTTGACGAACTGGCGGCCGGAGGCGTCGCTGAGGACGAAGCCGAAGCCGGGGAACTGCGGCCGCAGCAGCGCGGCGGCCTGGACCTCGAAGGCGGCGAAATCGCCGTTGCGCAGCGACGGCGAGCCGGCCAGGGCCAGCGCGGCCGTTTCGATGTTGCCGAAGTCGCGCTCGACGGCGGCGCTCAGCGCCCGCGCCGTTTGCAGCGCGTCGTTGTTGATCTGCTCGCGTTCGCGCTGGTAAAAGTGCTGCACCAGCACGCAAAAGCCGAGGGCGGCCGGCACGGTGCAGGCCAGCAGCAATTGCGCGATCTTGCTGCGGATGGAGGGCAGGGTACTGCTTGAATCGTCTTGCACATCGAAGCCTTGAAGCGTCCGCGCTGCCGGTGGCGCGCGGTCGGATTGAAGTTTAGGCAAGAGTTTAGCCGACTGCGGCCAGACAAGATAGGGGCGTTGTGCGGATGCCGGCAAATACCGGCGCCGCGGGCGCCCGGCCGCGCCGGCGCGCGGCGCGGCCGGGGCGCCGGTTTAGCGCGGCGCCGGCGCGGTGGCGCCGTGGTATTTGGCCAGTTCCAGCTTGGCGATGGCGTTGCGGTGCACCTCGTCCGGGCCGTCGGCCAGGCGCAGCGTGCGGTTGCCGGCCCATTGCGCCGCCAGCGGAAAGTCGTCCGACACGCCGGCCGCGCCGTGCGCCTGGATGGCCCAGTCCAGCACCTGCTGGGCGACGTTCGGCGCCAGCACCTTGATCATGGCGATCTCCGCCTGCGCCTGTTTGTTGCCGACCGTGTCCATCAGCGCCGCCGTCTTCAAGGTCAGCAGGCGCGCCGTGTCGATCTGGATGCGCGCCTCGGCGATGCGCTCGCGCCACACGCCCTGTTCGGACAGCTTGCGGCCGAAGGCGACGCGGCTCTGCAGGCGCAGGCACATCAGCTCCAGCGCCCGCTCGGCCACGCCGACGGTGCGCATGCAGTGGTGGATGCGGCCCGGCCCCAGCCGGCCCTGGGCGATCTCGAAGCCGCGGCCCTCGCCCAGCAGCAGGTTGGCGGCCGGCACGCGCACCCGCTCGAAGACGATTTCGCAGTGGCCGTGCGGCGCGTCGTCGTAGCCGAACACGGGCAGCGGCCGGACGATCGTGATGCCGGGCGTGTCGGCCGGCACCAGCAGCATCGACTGCTGCTGGTGGCGCGCCGCGGCGAAATCGGTCTTGCCCATCGTGATGAAGATCTTGCAGCGCGGGTCGCCGGCGCCGGAGATCCACCACTTGCGCCCGCTGACGACATAGTCGTCGCCGTCGCGCTCGATGCGGGTTTCGATGTTGGTGGCGTCCGACGAGGCCACGCCCGGCTCCGTCATGGCGAAGGCGGAGCGGAACTCGCCGCGCAGCAGCGGCTCCAGCCAGGTGCGCTGCTGCTGCTCGCTGCCGTAGCGCGCCAGCGTTTCCATATTGCCCGTGTCCGGCGCCGAGCAGTTGAACACCTCCGGCGCCCAGGCGACCCGGCCCATGATTTCGCACAGGGGCGCGTAATCGAGGTTGGACAAGCCCTCGGGGGCGCGCGCCGAGCGCGGCAGGAACAAATTCCACAGGCCCTGTTCGCGCGCCAGGGGCTTGAGCCGCTCGATCAATTCGGTGGGTATCCAGCGGTTGCCCTGCTCCGTGCCGTTGCGGTCGACCTCCAGCTTGAATGCCTGCTCGTTCGGGTAAATGTGCGCGTCCATGAATTGCAGCAGTTTCTGCCGCAGGGCCTGGCAACGCTCGGAATAATCGAAATTCATCAGTTTTCCCCTTCGTTAAATTGGTTTGCCGCAGGCGTAGGCCCAGCCCAGCTCGGCCATCGGCCGCGCCATCCTGCCCGATTCCAGCGCCTGGGCGCTGGCGGCCGTGCCGTCGACATAGCGTTTCATGATGCCTTGCATGATGCTGGCCAGGCGGAACATATTGAAGGCCAGATAGAAATTGAAATCCTCCAGACGGATCGTCTTGCCGGTGCGCTCGGCGTAGCGGCGGATGTACTGTTGCTGCGTGGGGATGCCCAGGGCCGCCAGGTCGAGGCCGGCGATGCCGCGGAACTGGCCAGGCGCGATGTGCCAGCTCATGCAATGGTAGGAAAAGTCGGCGAAGGGGTGGCCCAGCGTCGACAATTCCCAATCGAGCACGGCGAGCACGCGCGGCTCTGTCGGGTGGAAGATGATGTTGTCGAGGCGGAAGTCGCCGTGCACGATGCTGCTGTCCTCGCCGGGCGGGATGTGCGCCGGCAGCCAGGCCATCAATTGCTGCATGGCCTCGATGTCCTCGGTGGCGGAAGCCTGGTACTGGCGGCTCCAGCGCTCGATCTGGCGCTGGAAGTAATTGCCCGGTTTGCCGAAGTCGGCCAGTCCCAGGGCCGCGTAGTCGAGCGTGTGCAACTGCGCGATCACGCGGTTGAGCTCATCGTAGATGGCGGCCCGGTCGGCCGGCGTCATGCCGGGCAGGCTCTGGTCCCACAGCACGCGGCCGTCGACGAACTCCATGATGTAGAAGGCGCGCCCGATGACGGCCTCGTCGAGGCACAGCGCATACTGGCGCGGGACGGGGAAGCCGGCCTTGTTGAGCGCGTCCATGACGCGGAACTCGCGCTCGATGGCGTGCGCGGACGGCAGCAGCTTGGCGGCCGGGCCGGGCTTGGTGCGCAGCACATAATGGCGCTCGCCGGTGCTGAGCTTGAAGGTTGGGTTGGACTGGCCGCCCTTGAACTGGAGCACGGTGGGCGTGCCGCCGGGGTAGCCGGCCACATGCTGCCGTAAAAAGGCGGCCAGCGCCGCGCTATCGAACCGTTGTCGTTCCGACACGGGCTTGGTGCCCATGAATTCTTCAAACATTGCGCCTCCCGCGGGCTGCCGCCCAGTGATCGAGAGCCTATTCTACCCCTAAAAAACGCACGCTCGTACTATTTGTTGTAAAAAAAACTGGGGACAGGTTGCGCTTTCCGGGCCGGCGCTTGCCGGGGGAAATCGTGCCCTGTCCCCAGCCGTGTCAGAAGAAGACGGCGGTGCGGGTGATGATGGCGCCGGTGTTGCCGTAGGGCGCCTTGGCGCGCACGGAGCCGGTTGTCGCGACGCCGTCGTCGAGCTTACTGTCTATCTGTTCGGCGAAACCTTCCGGCAGGTTGTCGAAGCGGATGCCGTTGCCCGAGCGCCCGCCCACTTCGTCGTTGTAGAGGTAGACGGCGCCGCCCTGGGCGCTGGTCATGAATTGCGTGCTGCCGTTGTAGGAGCCGGTGATGAAGCCGCCCAGCGCCAGGTGCTGGGGCGCCAGCGCGAATTCGCGCGGCTGGCCGTCGCCGATCTGGCCGTCGCCATTGCCGTTGCCGGCCGTCGTGGGGACGTGGGTGCTGGCCTGGATGTCGTCGCCGGGCAGGGCGCGGAATTTGTCCTGGTAGGCATTGACGGCGGCCGACAGCGCGTTCGATTGCTGGATGATGTTTTTGACCTTGGCGCTGTCAATCAGGCCCTGGCCCTTCAGCACGCCGCCCAGCAGCAGGCCGATGATGACCAGCACGATGGCGATTTCGACCAGGGTGAAGCCTTGCTGTTGCCGGCGTGGGGCGCGCATATTGATTCCTTTATAATCTTGCAATATGTATTGCAACAATTGCACAAGTCATCTGCAATTTTAAATCAAATCCCGTGGCTAGGGGGGCACGGTTGTATCTTTTTGGCGGGCGGCCATCGCCTCCAGGCGGGCCGCCAGAAAAGCGAGCTCGTGCGGGTCGCCGATCTGGCCGCTTTGCAGCAGCGCGCCGATCAATGCCCGTGCACTGTCGAGCTCGTTCATGTCCTCGGCGATGAACGCTTCCAGCTCGCGCGCCCAGGCCGGCGCTGCGGCGCCCGCCTGCAGGCGGACGGCGCGGGCGTAGCGGCGCGCCAGCGGCAGGTCGTGCAGGCGGTGGCGCGCCAGCAGCGCCGCATGGGCCAGCCACGGCCAGCGCCGCCGCGGGTCGTCGGCGTAGCGCCGCTCGACGAAGGCGAGCATGCGCCGCACCTGCGCCGGGTCGGCCGCCGCGCTGTACACCTGGCTGGCCGCCAGCAGCGGATACTGGCCGCGCGGGTCGAGCGCCAGCGCGGCGTCCAGCCAGTCTTCCAGACGGGCGTAGTCGAGCTGGCGCCAGCTCAGGCTCAAGCCGTCCTGGTCGTCGTAGGCTTGCAGGTACAGCATCAGCGCCTTCGACAGGGCCTCCGGCTCGCCCAGCGCGGCCAGGCGCAGCGCCGCCAGGGCCGGCGCCGGCGGCAGCGCGCGCGCCTGCGGCGGCGCCGCCGCGCGGCCGTGATGCCAGGCCAGTTGCAGGGCCAGCGCCACGGCCAGCGCCCAGCGCACGCCTGCCGGCACGGCGGCGATCGGGCGGATGTCCATCAGACGCTCTTGCGGTACAGGTCGAACAGCGCGGCGCACGCCAGCAGGCCGACATACACGGCCGTCTGCGCGGCGATGGCGAGCAGGGCGGCGGCGTCGCCCGTGTCGTAGAGCAGCCATTCGCTGCGGGTGTAGGTGTGCAGCGCCGGCAGCACGGCGGCGACGACGTCGAGGCCGGCGCTGATGGCTTGCTGGGCCGCCGAGTGGGCGCCGGCGCGGCCGTGGCCCAGCAGTTGCAGGGCGCCGATGGCGCGCGCCAGCAGGTAGAAGCCGGCCGCGCCGGCCAGCGCCGGCAGCACCTGGTTGAAGCTGAGCGCGCACAGCAGGCTGAAGGCGGCGACGATCCACAGTTCGCACAGCAGCGACAGGCCCCACAGCGCGGCCTGGGCCGGCGCCGCGACGCAGGCGGCCAGGGCGCCGAACAGCAGCGCCGGCAGCAGCGCCAGCGCGGCGTAGCCGGCCAGCTTGCCGCCCAGGTAGGCGGCGCGCGGCAGGGGCAGGGCCAGCAGCAGCTCCAGCCCCTTGTCGTTGGCCTCGCGCACCATGCTGGTGACGACGAAGGCGGCGATCAGGAACACGCCGGCCAGGCGCAGCACGGCCGCCAGCAGGGCCGCCTGCACTTGCCGGCTTTCCGTCAGCGCCAGTTCATGGAGGAAGCCGCTCAGGCCGACGGCGCCCAGGGCCGCCAGCAACAGCAGCCAGAGCAGGCGGTTGCGCAGCGCCTCGCGCAGCGTGTAGGCGGCAATCGTCAGGGTCGCGGCCAGCATCTTATTGCGGCAGGCGCTGGGCCGCCACCATGCGGTTGAGCAGGATGTTGGGCGAAAGCCAGACGACGATGTCGTCGAATTCGCCGCCGGCCGCGCCGCGGTCCTCGCTGAGGGCGCGGCTGACGAAGGTGGTGGCGTTGCCGGCGTTGATGCGCTCGTCGGCGTTGCCGGCCGGGGCGGCGGGCAGGCGCCCGCCCTGCTCGGTGCCGGCGCCGTAGCCGTTCTTGCCGTGCGACAGGATCAGCGCGGGAATGTCCTTGCTGGCCGTGGCCAGCGCCGGCCGGCCGGCGCCGTCGCGCGTCATCACGCTGATGTCGCGCGGCGTGTTCAGCGAGAAGCGCGTGCCGCTGTCGCTGAAGGCCGGCGTGACGCTGTACAGGAACAGGTGGTTCCAGGCATCGCTCTTGGCCAGGCCCAGCGTCGCCCACGGCAGGTAGCCGAGGCGCTTTTCGTTGGCGCAGCGCTGCTGGCGCCGGTCTTCCAGGCCGTTCGTCGCCGACACGGCCGGGCAGGGCAGGTAGCCGTTGCGCACCGCGTAGCCGATCAGCGACTCGCGCGCCTCCTCGAGCGCCTTGTTGGTCTCGCTGACCTTGCGCTGTTCGATCTGCATCGCCAGCGGCGTGATCAGGCCGCCTATCATGAAGCCGACGACGACGAGGACGATGGCCATCTCGACGAGGCTGAAACCTTTTTCCGTGGTGTGCATGGTGCTCATGGCAGAGTGTGCGCCGCCGTCATGCGCTCGTAGAGGAGCGTCAGCGGCACCCAGGCGGCCAGGTCGTCGAACTCGCCGCCGGGCTGGCGCGGGTCGGCGCCGGCGGCGCGGGCGATGAAATGGGTGCTGGCCTTGTCGTTGGCCTGCTCGTCGATGTTGCCGCTGGCCTTGTTGGCCTGGGCCACGCCGGCGACGCCGGTGCCGAGGTTGTTCTTGCCGCTGGAATAGACGACGAAGGGCAGGCATTGGATGCTCAGCCCGCATTCCTGCTGGCCGCCCAGATAGTAGAAGCGGCCGTCCGGGCTGCGCGCGCGCACCGTCTTGGTGGCCACGGCGCTGCGGCTCTGGATGGGCGCGACGGTGAATTCCGGCGTGACGCTGTAGCGCAGCAGCTTGCCCCAGCTGTCGGCGCCGCCGACGCCCAGCGTGACCCAGGGCAGGAAGCCGCTGCAGCCGCCTTCGTCGACGCAGGCGTCGGGCCGTTCGCGCCCGTCGACGGCCGAGCGGGCCGGCCGCGGCAGCCTGCCGTGGCTGGTCGCGTAGCCGACCAGGGCGTCGCTGGCCTCGGCCAGCGCCAGCAGCGCGCGGCGTTCGCGCGCGCCCTGCTGGCCGTTCTTGCCCAGCGCGCTGATGAGCAGCGTCGCCACGCCCAGGCCGACGACGCTGAGCAGTATCAGCAGGGCGGCGCCGCGCTGGCGCCGCAGTGGGATTTTAGCGGCCATGCAGATCCCTGACGCTGGCCTCGCCCGGCGTGTAGCTCTGGCCCGGCTTGAGGATCACGGTGCGCCCCGACGACAGCGGCAGCGACAGGGTGGCGTCGTCGAGCCGGTTGTGCGGTTCCGTTTGCGGCATCTGGTTCAGCCAGACGGTGGACTTGCCGCTGCTGCGGCGCACCACGCCGTTGAGTTCGGTGGGCAGCGGCGGCGGCGGGGGCGGCGGCGGCGCCGCGGCGGCCGCGACGGCCGGCGCCGCCGCGTCCGTCGCCGCGGCGCCGGCCTGGCCGTCGCGTTTGGCGTTCAGTTCGGCGCGCTCGGCCGGCGAGGCGAACAGGCGGCCCAGCTCGGCCGCGCCGGCCGGCGCCGCCAGGCACAGGGCCAGCAGCAGGGCGCGCGCGCTCACCGCTCGCTCCCGGGCGCGGCCGAGCCCAGCGTCAGCCAGTACAGCGTGCAGTCGGCCGCCAGCGATGGCGCGACGGCGGCGTTGGGCGCGCCGGCGCCGCGCTTGATCGAGCAATCCTGGATCGTGTAATAGCTGCGCTGGCGCAGGTCGTGCAGGAAGTCGAACAAGTCCATTTCGTGCAGCAAGTCCATATGCAAGTCCATGCGGCTGCCGCGCAGGCGGTAGGCGCCCAGCGCCGCCTGGCCTTCCAGCTTGAACGCCTGCTGGGCGTCGATCTCGTAGCTGATCGGCAGCAGCTTGCGCCGCTCCTGGATCTGGCGGATGGCGTCGACCCATTCGAGGCGGCGCTCCTCGCCCAGCAAGCCCTTGTCGCGCAGGGCGATGAACTGCGGCTGGTAGTCGCGGATTTCCAGCTTCTCGTTCTCGACATGGTTGAACTGGTCGAAGGCGATGTTGCGCGCCTGCTGGGCGCGTATCATCGCGTCGCTTTGCGAGTTCAGATACCAGGTGCTGAGCACCACCAGCAGGCTGCCCAGCACCAGGGTGAAGGCGAACAGCAGCAGCGGCAGGCGGATCAGCGCCAGCTCGCCCATCCAGAACGGCAGCGCGACGGCCGCCGCGGGCCGTCTGGCGGCGCCCGGCGCGCCGGCCGGCGGCAGGGAGGAGGGATGGGCGCTCATGGTATCCAGCTCAGGTTCATGGTGAATTTGGCCTTGCTGTCGGGCGCCGCCGTGGCGGTCTTGCCGGTCAGCTTGACGGTGGGGCGCACGTCCAGCGGGGTCTGCTCCAGCACCACCGTCAGGCGCGGCTGGCGCGCCAGTGCCGCCGTGAAGCGCTGGATGCTGGCCAGCGCCGCGCGGTAGTCGTTTTGCGCCAGGCGCACCTCGGCCTCGACGTGCAAGTCCTGCGGCGGCTTGGCCGGCAGGCCGATCAGCAGCGCCGAGACGGGCACGGCCGGCGCGTTGTCGGCGCGCGGCTGGGCCGAGCCGGCGCGGTTGTCGGGCAGGCGCACCTTCCAGTCCAGCTGCACGAGGCTGATGTCGGGCGCCTGGTCGAGCGCCGCGCTGAGCATCGTCAGCATGGCCTGCGGCCCCGGCGCCCGGGTCGACACCAGCCGCTCGATCTGCACGGCCGCCTTCATATTGGCCGTCTTCTCGACCTGCGGCGGCAGCGAGGCCATGATGTCGCGGTAGCGCCGCTCGTAGGACTGGGCCTCGGCGCGCAGCCGCGCGCCGCTGCGGCTGGCGTCGACGATGCCCCAGCCGTTCACGCCCAGCCACAGCAGGAAATACACGCCCATCACGGCGCTGCCGGCGTACAGGCCGAGGCGGGCGCGCCACAACTGGTAATAGCAGGCTTGCGGGCCGAGCGCGTAATGGCTGGGCGGGCGGCGCCGCGCCAGCAGCGCCAGCAGCAGCGGGTCGGCCAGCGCGGGCGCGTCGGCCAGGCTGAGCTTGGCGCTGGCGCGCTCCATCGCGACGAAGTGGAACACCGTCTCGCGGCCGTCGCGGCACAGGGCCTGCAGGGCGGCCACGCGGGCCGCCGGCGCCAGCACGACGGCGTTCAGCACCTCGCCCCGTTCCAGCATGCGCGTGCTGGTGAGGAACTGGCGGGTCTTGTCCGTTTCGGCGGCGATGGCGGCGGCGGCGCCGTCGCGGTCGGCGGCCAGCGTCAGCCGGCTGAAGCGCAGCTGGCCGTCGTGGAAGTAGCTCTGGCGCAGGCCGCCGGACTGGTAGGTCACCAGCAGCGTGTGGCGGTGCTGCAGGGCCAGCGCGTGCACCAGGCCGGCGCTGAGCAGGCTGCTCGAATAAATGCCGGCCAGCGGCGTTTTCATGCGCGCCAGGGCCTCGACCCAGGGTTGCAGGATGGACGGGTTGGTCAGCGCGCAGAACAGCACCTGGTCGTCGCGCCGGCCGGCCTCGTCGCGCCCCTGCACGGTGGCGCTGCGGTAGGGCGTGTCGCGGTACAACTGCAGCAGGCGGCGCTGGCGCAGCCCGCGCCCGCTGCGCCCGCCGACGTGGGGCAGCAGGTGGCGCTGGAAGTCTTCCTCGATGAGGTCGGTCAACAGATAGGCCGGCACCTGGCCGCGCCCGTCCAGGTAGTGGGCGAAGGCCTCGGCGCCGGCGGCGTCGGCGGCGAAGCACTGCGGCGCCGACAACTGCCCCTTGCGCCATGCATAGGCGCACAACTGCTCGCTGGTCAGATAGAATAATTGGATGCTGAACAAGGGCGGCCTCAGGTTTTGATCTTGCTGATCGTATCGTAGATCGGTCCCAGCACCGACAGCATGATCCAGCCCAGCAGCAGGCCGAGGATCACCGTCATGGCCGGCTCTATCATCGCCTGCACCTTCTCGATCATGTCCTTCACCTCGCGGTTGTAGAAATAGCTGACGTTGCGCAGCGCGCCGTCGAGCGAGCCGGTGGCTTCGCCGACCTTGAGCATGCGGATCACCAGCGGCGGGAAAATGCCGGTGTGCTGGAAGGCGGCCGTCACGCCGTGGCCCTCGGCGATCAGTTGCGCGGCGCGGCGCAGGCCGGCGGCGACGACGCGGTTGCCGACGATGCCCTCGGACAGGCGGATGCAGTCGAGTATGGTGATGCCGGAGGCGTACATCAGCGCGAAGAAGGTGGCGAAGCGGGCCAGGATGATCTTGTGCTGCACGGGGCCGACCATCCACAGGCGCAGCTTCAGGCCGTCGAAGGCGAAGCGCGCCGCCTCGCTGCGGCGCAGCCAGGCGCGCACGCCGAACCAGGCCGCCACGGGCAGCGCCAGCAGCACATACCAGTAGTTGATGAAGACGCCCGAGACGACGATCAGCGCCCGCGTGTGGAAGGGCAGTTCGCCGCCCATGTTGCGGATGAAGGCGGTCAGCTGCGGCACCAGGTAGATCATCAGGAAGAAGGTGACGGCCGTGACGACGAGGCCGACGACGAGCGGGTACATGATGATCTTCTTGCTCTGCGCGGCCAGCTCGTCCTGCCATTTCAGGCTGTCCGACAGGTTCTTGAACACTTCGGCGATCTTGCCGCTGTGTTCGCCGGCGGTGATCAGGCTGGTGAAGGTGTTGTCGAAGATGTCGGGGTGGACGGCCAGCGCGGCCGACAGGCTCAGGCCGCCCTCGATGGCCTCGATCAGCTCCGTGACCACTTCGCGCAGGCGCGGGTGGTCCATGCCGTCGCGCAAATCGTTCAAGCCCTCCAGGATGGGCACGCCGGCGCCCGTCAACTGCTCCATGTGGAAGCAGAAGTTGATCAGATCGGCGCGGCGCACGACGCGCTTGCCCAGCAGGACCAGCTCCTGGCTGCTGGCCTTGAAGTCGATCAAGTCCAGCTGCATGCGGTGCAGGCGCAGCTCCAGGTCCGGCACATTGCTCGCGTCCATCACCCCCGGCACCAGCTGGCCGGCCGTGTCCATCGCGCGGTAGGCGTATTGGGGCATCAGGCCAACCTGTCGGTGAAGTCGAGCACGCGCGCCACCTCGTCGAGCGTGGTGGCGCCCTCGCGCACGCGGCGCACGCCGTCGTCGGCCAGGGTGTGGAAGCCGGCCGCCGCGGCGGCGTTCTTCAGCTCGCGCGAGGAGGCGCGCCGCGCCACCAGCTCGTCGAGTTCGGAGGTCATTTTCAGCAGCTCGGTGAGCGCCATGCGCCCCTTGTAACCCTGGTGGGCGCAGCGCTCGCAGCCGACGGCGCGGTACAGCGTGACGTCGGCGCCGTCGTCCAGGCCCAGCAGGCGCCGCTCCAGCGCCGTCGCGGCGGCCGGCGCGCGGCAGTGCGGGCACAGGCGCCGCACCAGGCGCTGGGCGACGATGCCGATGATGTTGCCGGCCATGATGTCGGGCAGGATGCCGATGTCGAGCAGGCGGGCGACGGCGCCGATGGCCGAATTGGTGTGCAGCGTCGTGTACACCTGGTGCCCCGTCATGGCCGCCGAAAACGCCATCTCGGCCGTCTCGCGGTCGCGCACCTCGCCGACCAGGATGATGTCCGGGTCTTGCCGCATCATCGAGCGGATGCCGTCGGCGAAACCCATCTTCGCCGACTCGTTCACCGAGGTCTGGCGTATCATCGTCATCGGGTACTCGACCGGGTCTTCCAGCGTCATGATGTTGACGCTCTCGGTGTTGATGTGGTTGAGGATGGAGTACAGCGTCGTCGTCTTGCCGCTGCCGGTGGGGCCGGTGACGAGGATCACGCCGTCGGGGCGGGCGATCATCAGCTTCAGCAAGTTCAGCTCGCGCTCGGCCAGGCCCAGGCCGTCGAGGGGGACGATGCCCTTCTGGCGGTCGAGCACGCGCAGCACGAAGTTCTCGCCGTGGGTGGTCGGCTGGGCCGAGGCGCGGAAGTCGATCTGCCGGCCGGAGAACTTGATCGAGATGCGCCCGTCCTGCGGCGCGCGCGACTCGGCGATGTTCATATTGCTGACCACCTTCAGGCGCACCACCATGGCCGGCCAGTACGATTTGTGCAGGCTGCGGATCTGCCGCAGGATGCCGTCGATGCGGTAGCGGATGCGCAGGAAGGATTGCTCGGGCTCGAAGTGGATGTCGGAGGCGCCGTTCTGCACGGCGTCGGCCAGCAGCGCGTCGATCAGCCGCACCATCGGCTGGCTGTACTCGTCGGTGGGCGCGCCCATGCTCTGGTAGTTCACTTCGCCCGTCTCGATTTCCAGCAGGATGCCGTCGATCGACAGCTCGAAGCCGTAGTACTGGTCGATGGCGCGGGAAATGTCGGAATCGTTGACCAGCAGCGGCGTGATGCTGATGCCCTTGACCAGCATGGCGCTGATCTGGTCGAGGGCGACGATGTTGCTGGTGTCGGCCATCGCCAGGATCAGGTTGTCCTTGTCGCGCTCGTAGACGATGGGGAAGACGCGGTAGCGCTTGGCCACCTCCTTGGGAATCAGCTTGAGGGCGATGGCGTCCACCACCAGGCTGCTCAAGTCGGCGCTTTGCTGGTGCAGGTTTTCGCTGAGCGCCTCGCGCACGGTGGCCTCGGTGACGAAGCCGAGCGTGATCAGCAGCCGGCCCAGCGGCTCCGGCGTGCGTTTTTGCTCGATCAGCGCGATGCGCAACTGGTCCTCGCTGATGACGCCTTTCTGGATCAGCAGCTTGCCGAGCGGGAGTTTTGCCTGTTCTGCCATGGTGCCTTAATTGCTCGTGGGGGTGCCCGGCTGGGCGGCGCCGCCCAGCTCGCGCATGCGGCGGCGCACGCCGGCGCGGTCGAAGCCGCCGGGGCTGTTCTGCGCCAGCGCCAGCGCGCGCTGGTAATACGTCAGCGCCAGCTTGCCCTGGTTCAGCCGGTCCAGGCCGACGGCCAGGTTGAAGGCGTAGTCGGCGTTGTCGGGCGTGGCGCCGTAGGCGCGGAAGAACATCTGCTGGGCCTCGTTCCAGCGGCTCTGCTTCGCGTACAGGTTGCCCAGCGCGAACAGCACCGGCCCGGCGTCGGGCGCGCGCTGCAGGATGGCCTTCAGGCGCGACTCCGTCTGCACCTGGTCGCCCTGGCGCAGCGCGACCAGGCCGGCCAGCGCCTCGCCGTCGTTCGGGTCCATGTCGAGCAGGCGCAGATAATGGGCGCCGGCCTGCGCGCCCTGGCCGTCGCGCAGGGCCACGGCGGCCAGGCCGAGCAGGGCGTCGCGGTTGCCCGGCTCCTGCTGCAGCACGGCCTGGTACTGCTGGCGCGCGGCGTCCGTGTCGCCGCCCGTGAACGCCTGGTAGGCGCCCGCCAGCGTCGGGTTGAGCCGGGCCGGCGCCTCGCTGCGCAGCACCTTGATGTCGGGGTTGTCGGCCGCCACCACCGGCGGCAGCAATTCGGCCGGCGGCGCCGGCGCAGCCTGGGCCTGGGCTTGCGCCGCCTGCGCCTGGGCTTGTGCCTGCGCCTGGGCTTGCGCTTGTGCCCGCAATTCCTGCTGGTCCGGGCCGTCGTGTGGCGGCGTCGCGGCCGCGGCGGCGTCGGCCGATGGGTCGGATGGCGGCGCCACCACCAGCGGCGTGGGCGGCGCCGCGCCGGGCGCGTCGCTCAGCGGCATCGGCACCATCGGCAGGTCGGCGCCGGCGCCGCTGCTGCTGGCCTTCCAGTACCACAGGCCGAAGCCGGCGACGAGCAAGGTCAAGGTCGCGGCGAGGACGATCAGCCGCACCGTGGCCGGATCGACGGCGATATGGGCGTGCGGCGGCGGCTTGGCGGGCGCGCGCGGGCGCGGCTGCGGGCCGGTGCGCGCGCGCGCCTGCTCCTGCTGCGGCTCGGCCGGCGGCGCCTCCGCCTGGGGCGGCGCGGGCGCCGGCGCGGCGGCGTCGGCCAGCCGCGCCAGGCTCAGGCCGTCGGCCGGCTCCAGCGCCAGCCC
>NZ_JAQQXR010000008.1 GCF_028595325.1 Janthinobacterium fluminis | reverse complement strand
TGCGAAACATCCTATATTTCTTTTTCGCGAGCATTTAATAATTTAAGTATGCGGCGGACCGAAGTCCGCCGGCACCATCATCAAATGCCCACATTTATCGACTGTTAATTTTTAAAGAACTTGCTCTGTGCTGCTGCGGCTTGGCGACAAAGCGTTTTGTTTGTCAGCCGCGAAGAAGAAAGAGTATGAAGCGTTTCGCTTGTTTCGTCAACCCCTGCTTTTTACCGCGCTTCCATTCTGATCGGCATCCAGTGCCTCTCGTCAGGGAGGCGCACTATAGCCAAACACCCGCCACCTTGGCAAGACCTTTCTGGTGTCAGCGACGGATATCGGTGTGCTATCGTAGCGACGGCTCCACTCCATCCTATTTCGCTCTCTTATGACTATCCCACACATCACTCCGACCCGCGACGACGCCCTGGCAACCCTGCTTGATAAGGCCATCAACAACAAGACCAAGCCGCTCGGCAGTCTGGGCGTGCTGGAAACGGTAGCCAAGCAGATAGGTCTGATCCAGAAGACGGCCCAGGTGGAATTGGCGCAACCGGCCATTCTGGTCTTCGCCGCCGACCACGGCGTTGTCGCCGAAGGCATTTCAGCCTACCCGCAAAGCGTGACCTGGCAGATGGTGGAGAACTTCCTGGCCAAGGGCGCAGCGATCAATGTGTTTGCGCGCCAGAACGATTGCGCCTTATATATAGTAGATGCGGGCGTGAACCACGAATTCGGCCCGCGCGACGGCTTGCTGAGCCGGAAAATCGGCCCGGGCACGCGCAATTTCGCGGCGGAGCCGGCGATGACGGCGGAACAGTGCGGCGCCGCCATCGACGCCGGCATGGCCCTGGTGGCGGAGCTGGACGGCGACGTGATCGGCTTTGGCGAAATGGGCATCGGCAACACCACGGCCGCGGCCGCGCTGATGCACAAGTTGACCGGCATTCCCGTGGCCGAGTGCGTCGGCGCCGGCACCGGACTGACGGCCGACGGCATTTTGCACAAGCAACATGTGATCGAAGCGGCCGTGGCCCGCCACGCCGGCGCCACCGAGCCGCTGGACGTGCTGGCCACCTTCGGCGGCTTCGAAATTGCGATGATAGCCGGGGCCATGCTGCAGGCGGCCGAACGGCGCATGGTGCTGCTGATCGACGGCTTTATCGTCACCAGCGCATTGCTGGTGGCGGCGCGTCTGCAACCGGCGATTCTGGACTACTGCATTTTCTCCCACTGCTCGGACGAGAGCGGCCATCAGCGTCTGCTCGACAATCTGCACGCCCGCCCGCTGCTGCGCCTCGATCTGCGTTTGGGCGAAGGCACCGGTTCGGCGCTGGCCTTGCCGCTGCTGCACGCGGCCGTGAATTTCCTGCGCGAGATGGCCACGTTCGAGTCGGCCCAGGTCAGCGAAAAGTCGGCATAAGGTCCGCCGCATGCCGCGTCCGTTCGCCGCCGTCCTGCATCAGTGCCGCCTGTTCTTTATTGCGCTGCAGTTTTTCACGCGCTTGCCGATTCCCCGCTGGGTCGGGTTCGAGGCCGCCTGGCTGCACCACGCGTCGCGCTATTTCCCGCTCGTCGGCGTCGTCGTGGCAGCCATCGCCGGCGCCGTGTACGCGCTGGCCGCCTGCCTGTGGCCGGCGCCGGTCGCCGCGCTGCTCGCGACGGCGGCCGGCATCTACGCCACCGGCGCCTTCCACGAGGACGGCTTCGCCGATATGTGCGACGGCTTCGGCGGCGGCATGACGCGCGAGCGCGTGCTGGAGATCATGAAGGATTCGCGCATCGGCGCCTATGGCGCGATCGGCATCGGCTGCCTGCTCGCGCTGAAGTGCCTGGTGCTGTCGCTGCTGCCGCCGGCGGCCATGTGCGGCGCGCTGTTCCTGGCCCACCCGCTGTCGCGCCTGGCCGCCTGCGCGCTGATCTGGCGCCTCGACTATGCCCGCGCCGAGGGCAAGGCCAAGCCGCTGGCCGAAGACATGACGACGCCGGAGTTTGCCGTCGCCGCGCTGGGCGCCGCCCTGCCCGCCGCCGTGCTCGGCCTGGCCGGCTTGCTGCCCTGGACGGCAATCCTGGGCGGCGCGCTGGCGGCGGCGCTGGCGGCGCTCTGGCTGGCCCGCAAAATTGTCCGCCGGCTGGGCGGCTACACGGGCGATTGCCTGGGCGCCGTGCAGCAAGTCACGGAGGTCGTGCTGTACCTGGCCGTGCTGGCCGCCCTCGGCCGCGGTGCCTGGCACTGACATGCGCCTGATCCTGGTGCGCCACCCCAAGCCGCTGGTCGCACCCGGCCTGTGCTACGGCCGCACCGACCTGGCCGTCGCGCCGGACGAGCTGGCGCGCGCGCGGGATGCCCTGGCGGCCACCCTGGCGCCCGGACTGCCGCTATTTTCCAGCCCGCTGCGGCGCTGCGCCGAGCTCGCCGCGCAACTGCCCTGCGCCTCGCTCAGCGTCGACGCGCGCCTGGCCGAAATCGACTTCGGCAACTGGGAAATGCGCAGCTGGGACGACATTCCCCGCGCCGAGGTCGACGCCTGGGCCGCCGACGTCGCCCACTACCGGCCAGGCGGCGGCGAAAGCGTGCTGCAGATGGCGGCCCGCGTGGCCGCCTTCCACGACGAGCTGGCGCAACGGCAAACCGCCGCCGCCCTCGTCGTCTGCCACGCCGGCACCATGCGCCTGCTGGCGGCGCGCCACGCCGGTCTGCCGCTGCGGGCGATGGCGCAACAGGCGGCCGGAGCACCGCACCAGATCGCTTACGGCCAATGCCTGATTCTCGATTCCTGAGCCGCGCCCGGCGCCGCCGGCGCTTGCCGCACCGGCGCGAAGCCGTATAATGGCGGGGTTTTGGTGCCCGCGCCCATGTCCATGGACGCAGTTAAACGGGAAACGCGATGCCATTTTTTCCGGCAAACGTGTGCTGCCCCCGCAACGGTAAACAAGTGTCGCCCACGGGCGGCGAGCTGCCTCTGACAACCACTGTGCATCGCATGGGAAGGTGGGGCGGTCCGACTTGTCAGCCCGGATACCGGCCAAAACAGGTGGAAGTGCGGGGCCGCAGCGGCATCGTCCCTTCCGTTGAATCTGACTTGCGGGGACGCAGGCCGGATGTTTTTTCCGATGAAACGACTAACATGACTGCTTCCGTACTGCCCCGCCGCGCCCCGGCAATGACTCCGCGCGCGTGCGCTTCCGCTATTTCCCTGTGCTTCATCGCGGCCGCGCCGGCCCTGGCCCAAGACGCGCCCCGGAGCCAAACCCTGGCCCCGGTCGTCGTCACCGGCGCCCGCTTTACCAGCGATCCGGCCATGTTGCCGATCGGCGCCACCGTCATCACGGCCGACGAAATCCGCCGCGCCGGCGCCGGCAGCGTCGGCGAGGCGATCAACAAAATCGGCGGCGTCTTCGGCCGCAAAAGCCTGACCGGCAGTTCCGACTACGTCTTCGACATGCGCGGCTTCGGCAGCAACAGCAGCAACAACATGGTGGTCGTGGTGGACGGCGTACGCATGTCGGAAAATGAACTGTCCGAGGCTGCGCTGTCGACCATTCAAATCGACAGCGTCGAACGCATCGAGATCACCCGCGGCGGCAGCAGCGTGCTGTACGGCGACGGCGCCACCGGCGGCATCATCAACATCGTCACCAAACACCCGGGCAAACAAGGCGGCCGCGGCACCGTGTACGCCGAAGTGGGCCAGCTCGGCCAGCGCGAACTGCGCGCTTCGGCGACGCAGTCGTGGAACGGTTTCTCGCTCGACGCCGGCATCGGCGCTCAGCGCAGCGACAACTACCGCGACAACAACAAATTCGAGCAAAACAACTACCACATCGGCGCGCAGTGGGCGCTGCAGAACGGCCGCGTCGGCGTGCGCCTCGACCGTGCCAACCAGGACTACCGCCTGGCCGGCGGCTTGTCGTTGGCGGAATTCCATGCCACACCGCGCAAGACCAATTCGCCGAACGATTTTGCCTCGTACGACAGCGACCGCCTGACGGCCTTCATCGAACGCCGCATCGGCGCCTTCGACCTGGCGGCAGAGCTGTCGCACCGCGAAAAGACCGCCAAGTCGACCTATTACCGCAGCAACGGCCCATCGAACTCCGTCTACGAAAGCAAACAGACCCAGTTCTCGCCGCGCCTGCGCCACTTGGGGCAATTCGGCGACCTGCTCAACGAAATGGTGGCAGGTATCGACCTGATCCGCTGGAACCGCACCACCAGCTGGATGGACGACTCGTCGCAGAAATCGCAGGCAATCTATCTGCGCGACGAAATCAAGTTCGACGGCCCTCACCGCGCCCGCGTCGCTGCCGGCGTGCGCCACGAGACGTTCGACAAGGATTCCTTCACGCGCGGGCAGTTTGCGCGCACCAACTACGACTTGAAGCAGAGCCTGAACGCCTGGGACCTGCAGGGCAGCTACGACGTGGCGCCGCTGGTGAACCTGCACGCCAAGGTGGGCCAGAGCTACCGCATCGCCACATCCGACGAGAACGGCTCGACGTCGACCGGCGCGCCGCTGTTGCCGCAAAAATCGCGCGACCTGGAACTCGGCGCCACCGTCGGCGACAGCGCGCACAGCCTGACGGCGCGCTTGTTCCGCCATCGGCTGACGAACGAGATCTACTACGATCCGACCCTGATGCAATATGGCGCCAACACCAACCTGGCCCCGACCAGGCGCGAAGGCATTGAAATCGAAGGCAAAGCCCAACTGGCCGCCAACTGGCGCCTGAGTGGCCACCTGCAGCACGTCAAGGCGACCTTCAGCGAAGGCCCGCACGCCGGAAAAACCATGGTGCTGGTGCCGAAAAACACCGTCTCGATGCGCCTGTCGTGGCTGCCGAACGACGGCCAGAGCGCCGACGTCGGCGTGCAATGGGTCGACAGCCAGCGCTACGGCGGCGACTTCAGCAATACCTGCTCCGGCCAGATTCCCTCATTCACCACGGTCGACGCCCGCTACGCCAGAAAACTGGGCGCCTGGGAATTCGCCCTGAGCGGAAAAAACCTGAGCGACAAAAAGTACTTCAGCAACGCCTACGCCTGCAACGGCGGCATCTATCCTAGCGATGGACGCCAGCTGAAAGTCTCGGCCCGCTACGATTTCTAAGCCGGCCTGAGCCAGGGGAGCGCGGCGCCGCGCCGCGTTCCCCTGCATAATGCAATTCCCAATTCGCCATAAGGCCGTGCATGCATCCTTTTTTCCGCAACATGCGCCACCGGGCCGGCATCCTCCTCGTCGCCCTGCTCGCCCTCGCCCTCGCCAGCCTGATCTTCTCCGGCATGACCGGCTCGATCGCCCTGCCGCTCGCCGACCTGCCCGGCGCCCTCGCCGAGATAGCCAGGGGCCAGAGCGGCTCGCTCGCCGCCACCCTGCTGGAGCTGCGCCTGGGCCGCGCGCTGACCGCCTTCGTCACCGGCGCCGCGCTGTCGCTGGCCGGCGTGATGATGCAGGCGCTGCTGCGCAATCCGCTCGCCGAACCCTACGTGCTGGGCGTCTCGACCGGCGCCTCCGTGGGCGCCCTGGCGGCGCTCATGTTCATGGGCGCGCTGTGGGTGGTCGACGCGGCCGCCTTCGGCGGCGCCGTCGCCGTCTCGACGCTGCTCTACCTGTTCGCCCGCGGCGACCTGCGCGGCGGCCGCGCCGCCGAGGGTGGCGCCGCGCTGCTGTTGCTGACCGGCGCGATCCTGTCGGCGGCCTGCATGGCCGTCGTCACGCTGATGCTGTCGATCGCGCCGGAAAGCCGCCTGCGCAGCATGGTGTTCTGGATGATAGGCGACCTGTCCGGCGCGCCGCTGCGCCTGACCCCGTGGCTGGTGCTGGCGGCGGCGCTGCTGTTCGCGCTGCGCAGCGCGCGCTCGCTGAACGTGCTGGCCCTGCACGCGGACGCCGCCGCCACGCTGGGCATCCGCGTCGGCGCGCTGCGCAAGGGCCTGTTCTTCTGCTCCGGCCTGCTCACCGCCAGCGCCGTCACCAGCGCCGGCAGCATCGGCTTCGTCGGCCTGATCGTGCCGCACGCGCTGCGCTTCGCCTGCGGCCCCGACCACCGCCTGCTGATCCCCGCCGCCACCCTCGCCGGGGGCACCTTCCTGGTGCTGGCCGACACGCTGGCGCGCACCGTGCTGGCGCCGCAGCAATTGCCGGTCGGCGTGGTCACCGCGCTGGTGGGCACGCCGGTCTTCCTCTACCAGTTGCACAGACTGCGGCGCATATGATGCTACAAACCCGACAACTGCGCCTGCAAATCGGCGCGCGCATCCTGGTCGACGGCCTCGACTGGCAGGTCGGCGCCGGCGAGTGCTGGAGCGTCATCGGCCGCAACGGCGCCGGCAAGAGCACGCTGCTGCACACCCTGGCCGGCCTGCGCCAGGCCGATGCCGGCAGCGTCGCCATCCAGGGCCGCGCGCTGGCCGACTGGCCGCTCGACGAACTGGCGCGCCAACGCGCCTTCCTGGCGCAGTCGCGCAGCGACGCCTTTGCCTACCGCGCCATCGAAACGGTGCTGGCGGCGCGCCACCCCTACCACGCCAACCATTATTGGGAGGGCAGCGACGACCACCGCATCGCCCTCGCCGCGCTGGACTCGATGCAGGTGGTCGAACTGGCCGAGCGCGACGTGCGCACGCTGTCCGGCGGCGAGCGCCAGCGCGTCGCCATCGCCGCCATGCTGGCGCAGGACACGCCGCTGCTGCTGCTCGACGAGCCGGCCAACGCCCTCGACCTGGCGCACCAGGTCGGCGTCATGGCCGTGCTGGCGCGCCTGTGCCGCGAACAGGGCAAGAGCGCCGTCATGATCGGCCACGACCTGAACCTGGCCTACAGCGTCTCCAGCCACGCGCTGCTGCTGATGGGCGACGGCCGCTGGCTGGCCGGCCCGGCCGCCGAGGTGATGCAGGCGTCCGTGCTGAGCGACTACCTGGGCCATCCGATCGACATCATCGAACACGGCAAACGCCGGATTTTCATTGCAAAGGAGGAAATAGCATGAGCGATACCAAGGACAACAGCGCCGAAACCCAGGCCATCAACGAGCGCCACCGCGCGCGCATGGAGCGCAAGAAGGCCGTCATCGACTCGAAGATCGCCGAGGCGCAAAAGGAAATCGGCATCATCATCGTCAACACCGGCAACGGCAAGGGCAAGAGTTCCAGCGGCCTGGGCATGGTGATCCGCGCCATGGGCCACGGCATGAAGGTCGGCGTGGTGCAGTTCATCAAGGGCGCGATGTCGACCGGCGAGGAGAAATTCCTGCGCCGCTTCCCCGACGAGGTCAGCTTCCACGCGATGGGCGAAGGCTACACCTGGGACACCCAGGACCGCGAGCGCGACACGGAAAAAGCGCTGCTGGCGTGGCAGCAGGCGAAAGCCTTCATGGCCGATCCCGGCATCGGCCTGGTGCTGCTGGACGAACTCAACATCGCCCTGAAGTACCGCTACCTGGACGTGCACATGGTGATCGCCGACCTGCTGGAGCGGCCCGACATGCAGCACGTCGTCATCACCGGCCGCGGCGCGCCGGCCGAGCTGGTCGCCATCGCCGACACCGTCACCGACATGACCGTCGTCAAGCACGCCTTCAACGCCGGCATCGCCGCGCAGGCCGGCACCGAATGGTAATGGCGCGGCACATCGACGTGCCGGTGCTGCTGGTGGCGGCCGTGTCCTCTGGCCAGGGCAAGACCACGGTGACGGCGGCGCTGGCGCGCAAGCTGGCCAGGCGCGGCCAGCGCGTGCGCGTCTTCAAATGCGGCCCCGACTTCATCGACCCGATGCTGCTGGAACGGGCCAGCGGCGCGCCGGTCAAGTCGCTCGACCTGTGGATGGTCGGCGCCGAGCACTGCCGCAGCCAGCTGGCGCGCGCCGCGCAGGAGGCCGACGTCATCCTGATCGAGGGCGTGATGGGCCTGTACGACGGCACGCCCTCGTCGGCCGATCTGGCGCGCGCCTTCGGCTTCCCGGTGATGGCCGTGATCGATGCCTCGGCGATGGCGCAGACGGCCGGCGCGCTGGTGCACGGCCTGCGCGACTACGGTCCGGTCGAGATGGCTGGCGTCATCGCCAACCGCGTCGCCAGCCCGACCCACGCCGCCATGGTGGCCGCTTCGCTGCGCGATATTCCACTGTTCGCGACCATGCCGCGGCAAAGCCGCTCGATGCCCGAGCGCCACCTCGGCCTGGTGCTGCCGGGCGAGGTGAACGACCTCGACGCCATGCTCGACGAGCTGGCCGAACAACTGGCCTTCGACGAGGCCGCCTGGAGCAGCCTGCGCGGCACGCGCATCGAGGTGCCGCCGGCGGCGCCGGCCCCAGCCGCCGCGCTGCGCGGCAAAACCATCGCCATCGCCCGCGACGCCGCCTTCGCCTTCCTGTATCCGGCCAACCTGGAGACGCTGCGCGAACTGGGCGCGACGCTGCAGTTCTTCTCGCCGCTGGCCGACGAGCCGGTGCCGGACGGCGCCGACGCCGTCTACCTGCCGGGCGGCTATCCGGAACTGCACGCGCAGACGCTGGCGCGGGCGGAGCGCTGGCGGGCCTCGATCCGCGCCGCCCACGCCGCCGACCTGCCCATCGTCGCCGAATGCGGCGGCATGATGGCCCTGGCCGATACGTTGACGGACCAGAAAGGCGAAAGCTGGGCGATGGCCGGCCTGCTGCCGGGGCGCATCGTCATGCAGGCGCGCCTGGCCGGCCTCGGCTCGCAGGGGCTGGCGACGCCGCACGGCACGCTGCGCGGCCACACCTTCCATTATTCGCGCCTCGAAACGGCGCTGGCCCCGGCCGCCCACACCGTCAAGCATCCGTCCGGCGCCGCCGGCGAGGCGCTGTACCGCGCCGGCTCGCTGACGGCCTCGTATTTCCACGCCTACTTCCCGTCCAACCCGGCCGCCGCGGCGGCCCTGTTCCTGCCGGCGGCGGTATGACGCGCACCCTCGTCTTCGGCGGCGCGCGCTCCGGCAAAAGCGCCTATGCGGAAAGGCTCGCCATCGCCTCCGGCAAGGAAGTGGTCTACATCGCCACCGCGCGCGCCGGCGACGATGAAATGGCCACGCGCATCCGCCACCACCGCCAGCAGCGCCCGGCCGAGTGGACCACCGTGGAGGAAACGCTGGCCCTGGCCGACGCCGTGCTGCGCCACTGCGCGCCGACGCGCCTGGTGCTGGTCGACTGTCTGACGCTGTGGTTGTCGAACCTGATGTTTTCCGGCGGCGCCGACTACCCCGACGTCGGCGACATCGCGCTGCCGGCGCAGTTCCACGAGCAGCGCCAGCAATTCCTGGCGGCGCTGGACCAGGTCGCCGGCGACCTGGTGCTGGTGTCGAACGAGGTCGGCATGGGCATCGTTCCCTACGGCGCCATCTCGCGCAGCTTCAGCGACGAGTCCGGCCGCCTCAACCAGGCCGTCGCCGCCGCCTGCGACCGCGCCGTCTTCGTCGCCGCCGGCCTGCCAATGGTGCTGAAGGGCGCGCCATGCTGAGCGGCCTGTCGCTGCCCGCCGTCGCCCTGCTGCTGCTGGCCGGCGTGCTGCTCGACCTGCTGTTCGGCGAGGTGCGCCGCTGGCACCCGCTGGTCGGCTTCGGCAACTGCGCCAACGCGCTCGAACGCCGCCTCAACCGCGGCCGCCGGCGCCTCGGACGCGGCGCGCTGGCCTGGATCGCGGCCGTCGTTCCGCTGACGGCGCTAAGCGCCTGGACCTGCGGCGCGCTCGGACTGGCTGCGCACGCCGTCATGCTGTACTTCTGCATCGGCCTGCGCAGCCTGCGCGAGCACAACCTGCCGATTGCGCAGGCGCTGGCGCAGGGCGAGCTGGCGCGGGCGCGCCTGCTGACGGCGCGCATCGTCAGCCGCGACACCGCGCAGGCCGACGCCGCCGACCTGGCCAAGGCCAGCGCCGAGTCGCTGCTGGAAAACGGCAACGACGCCGTCTTCGGCACGCTGTTCTGGTTCGCCGTCGCCGGCGGCCCCGGCGCCGTGCTGTTCCGGCTGGCGAACACGCTCGACGCCATGTGGGGCTACCGCAACGCCCGCTTCGACTGGTTCGGCTGCTGCGCCGCCCGCATCGACGACGCCCTCAACTATATTCCGGCGCGCCTGACGGCGCTGTCCTATGTCGCGCTGGGCGCGACGCTGGCCGACAAGCGCCGCGCCTGGCGCTGCTGGCGCACGCAGGCGCCGACCTGGGACAGCCCGAACGCCGGCCCGGTGATGTCCAGCGGCGCCGGCGCGCTGGGACTGGCGCTGGGCGGCGCCGCCACCTACGACGGTGTCGTCGAACAGCGCCCCGTGCTGGGCGGCGGACGGCGCGCCGGGGCGGCCGACATCGGCCGCGCCTGGCGCCTGGTCGCCAACACGACGGCGCTGTGGCTGGCCGGCGCCGCGCTGGCGGCAGCCTTCCATTACCTGATCAGGAGTCCACATGCTTGAACACGGCGGCAATTTGCGCGACGCGGCGGCCCGCTTCGGCCGCGCGCCGGAAGACTGGCTCGACCTGTCGACCGGCATCAACCCGCACGGCTATCGGCCGCCCGCGCTGGCCGCCGACGCCTGGCACCGGCTGCCGGAAACCGACCCGGCGCTGGCGCGGGCCGCCGCCGCCTTCTACGGCGCGCCGCTGATGCTGCCGGTGGCCGGCACCCAGGCCGCCATCCAGGCCCTGCCGCGCCTGCGCGCGCCGTCGCGCGTGGTCGTCGCCGCGCCATCCTACGCCGAGCATGCCCACCACTGGGCGCTGCACGGCCACAGCATGCGCCAGGTGGCTTACGCCGACCTCGACGCGGCGGTCGGCGACTGCGACGTGATGGTGGTCTGCAACCCGAACAACCCGACCGGCGCGACGCTAGCGCCGGAGCGCCTGCTGCAATGGGCCGGCCAGTTGGCCGCGCGCGGCGGCTGGCTGGTGGTCGACGAAGCCTTCGGCGACACCGCGCCCCGGCACAACGTGGCCGCGCACAGCGGCCAGCCCGGTTTGATCGTACTGCGCTCGGTCGGCAAATTTTTCGGCCTAGCCGGCGTACGCCTGGGTTTCGTCGCTGCCCACCCGGACCTGCTGCGCGCGCTGGCCGAGCTGCTCGGCCCCTGGGCCGTCAGCGGCCCGGCGCAGCAGATCGCCCTCGCCGCGCTGGGCGACCAGGTCTGGCAGGAGCACACCCGCGAACAGTTGCTGGCCGCCGGCGCGCGCCTGCAGCGGCTGCTGAAACAGCACCGCATCGACGCCAGCGGCAGCGCGCTGTTCCAGTGGTGGCCGGAAGCGCAGCCGGAGGCGTTCTGGCAGCACATGGCCGAACGCGGCATCTGGGTGCGCCTGTTCCGGCACGCCGCGCGCGGCATCCGCCTCGGCCTGCCGCCCGACGAAGCCGGCTGGCGGCGCCTGGAACGGGCATTGGACGAATGGAGCAAGGACCAACAATGAACAAAATCTTATGCGCACTGGCCTGCGCCAGCGCCTGCCAGGCCGGCGCCGCCATCACTGTGCATGACGACGACGGCGCCGCCGTCACGCTGCAAAAACCGGCGCAACGCATCATGGCGCTGGCGCCGCACGTGACGGAACTGCTGTTTGCGGCCGGCGGCGGCGGGCGCATCGTCGGCACCGTCAACTTCAGCGACTATCCAGAGGCGGCCAAGCGCATTCCGCTGGTTGGCGACAACCGCGAGGTCGACATCGAGCGCGTGATCGCCATGAAGCCGGACCTGCTGGTGGTCTGGCGGCACGGCGCCGCGCCGCGCCAGATCGAGATACTGCGCCAGCTCGGCATTCCGATGTTCCACAGCCAGCCGAAAACCCTGGACGGCATCGCCGACAACCTGGTGCAACTGGGCCGCCTGATGGGCACCGACCGCGTGGCGCAGGCGGCCGCGGCCGACCTGCGGCGGCAACTGGCGGCCCTGGCCGCCAGGTACGAGAAGCGTTCGCCGGTGCGCATGTTCTACCAGGTCTGGGACAAGCCGCTGTACACGCTCAACGGCGCGCATATCGTCAGCGACGCGATCCGCCTGTGCGGCGGCGAGAACGTCTTCGCCGCGCTGAAAACCACCGCGCCCGTGCTCAGCCCCGAGGGCGTGCTGCAGGAAGACCCGGAGGCGATCGTCGGCAGCGCCGAAAAAACCGTCTCGGCGGGCGGCGTCAACATGTGGCGCCAGTATCCGTCGATGACGGCTGTGCGCAACGACAACCTGTTCGCGCTCAACGTCGACCTGCTCAACCGCGCCGGCCCGCGCATGATCCCCGGCGCCGCCGCCCTGTGCGAAAAACTGGAGCTGGCGCGCCAGCACCGCAAGAATGGAGCGCCGCCGTGAGCTTCCCCTATTCCACGCTGATGGTGCAGGGCACCACCTCCGACGCCGGCAAGACGACGGTGGTGGCCGCCCTGTGCCGCCTGCTGCAACGCCAGGGCGTGGCGGTGGCGCCGTTCAAGCCGCAGAACATGGCGCTCAACAGCGCCGTCACCGCCGACGGCGGCGAAATCGGCCGCGCCCAGGCGCTGCAAGCCATCGCCGCCGGCCTGGCGCCGCACACCGACATGAACCCGGTGCTGCTGAAGCCCTCCTCCAACACGGGCGCGCAAGTCATCATCCACGGCAAGGTGCGCGCCGAGATGAACGCCCGCGACTACCAGCAGTACAAGAGCGTGGCCATGCAGGCCGTGCTGGAATCGTACCGGCGCCTGGGCCGGCAATACGCGGCCATCATCGTCGAGGGCGCCGGCAGCCCGGCCGAAATCAATCTGCGCGAGCGCGACATCGCCAACATGGGCTTTGCCGAGGCCGTCGACTGCCCGGTGATCCTGGTGGCCGACATCGACCGCGGCGGCGTCTTCGCCCACATCGTCGGCACACTGGCCTGCCTGTCCGACAGCGAGCGCGCGCGCATCGCCGGCTTCGTCATTAACCGCTTCCGCGGCGACCTCTCGCTGCTCGACTCCGGCCTGGAATGGCTGGAGCGGCAAACCGGCAAGCCGGTGCTGGCGGTGCTGCCGTATCTGCAGGGGCTGTTTCTCGACGCCGAGGACGCGGTCGAGTCGACGCAGGCGGCGCGCGGCGCCTTCCGCGTCGTGGTGCCGAAACTGCCGCGCATGAGCAACCACACCGACTTCGACGCGCTGCGCGCGCACCCCGACGTCGACCTGCGCTTCATCGGCCAGGGCGAGGCGATTCCGCCGGCCGATCTGGTGATACTGCCCGGCAGTAAAAACACGCGCGGCGACCTGCAATGGCTGCTGGCCCAGGGCTGGCGCGAACAGCTGTCGAAGCATTTGCGCTACGGCGGCAAGGTCATCGGCATCTGCGGCGGCTTCCAGATGCTGGGGAACAGCGTCGCCGACCCGCACGGCGTAGAGGGCGCGGCGGGCGACTCGCCGGCCCTCGGCCTGCTCGACATGCGCACCGAGCTGACCATGGCAAAGCGTTTGCTGCAGGTCAGCGGGACTTGCACTTTCGCCGACGCCACCGTCAGCGGCTATGAAATCCATATGGGGACGTCGAGCGGCGCCGCGCTGGCGCTGCCGGCGTTCCGCATCGACGGCCGGGCGGAGGGCGCGCGCTCGGCCGACGGGCAGATTCTCGGCACCTATCTGCATGGGCTGTTCGACACGCCGCCGGCCTGCGCCGCGCTGCTGCAATGGGCGGGGCTGGCTTCCGAGGTGCGCATCGACACCGCGCAACTGCGCGAGGACAGCCTGAACCGCATCGCCGACGCCGCCCAGCCGCTGCTGGACGCGCTGCTGCGCCTGCGCCCGCCGGCGGCATAGTCAAGGGCGGAACCGCGCTTGCCGCCGGCGGCAGCCGTGCCTCCGTTTGCCTGGCGTCCTGAGTTTCATGAATAGGGCGAATCTGCGACTCAGGACTGGCACTCGACGATCTTGCGGTTGCCGGCGCCGGCCAGCGTGCGCAGGCTGCGCTCGGTGGCGGCGCTGAACTGGCGGCTGTGCACCGTGTCGACGAAGCGCCAGTCGCAGCGCACCTCGTCACCGCTCGCCGTGACGATCATGTAGCCGCGCTTGCTGGTCTGCGCATAGTACAGGGGCTCGATCAACTGCTCCATCATGCGCGCCACGTCGTCCGGATGGCGCTCCGGGTAGCTGCATTCCAGGCCGGGCGAGGATACCGACGCGGTGGCGAATTCGACGCCGACCTGGCGGCCGCCGCCGTCGCGCAGGTCGCTGGCCCAGGCGTTGTGGGTGTCGCCGGCCAGCACCACCAGATTCTTGCGCTGGCGCTGCATGATGCCGAACAGCTGCTCGCGGTCGTTCTGGTAGCCGTCCCAGGAGTCGAGGTAGCACGGCAGCGTCGGCGCCGCCAGGCAGGCCCGCTCGCTGGCGCTGATGCTGGCCGGGTCGCTACGCGCGCGCGCCTTCAGCGCCACATAGTCGGCACGGCTGATCTTCCCCATGACGACCGGCGCCGGATACTCCATGCGCGCCATCAAGACCTGCTGCCCCAGCACCTGCCAGCGCGCGCGCGAGCCGGCCACCTGCCGCTCCAGCCAGTCGAGCTGCTCGCGTCCCATCATCTGGCGCCGCGGCGACGCCACGTCGTGGCGGTACTTGTCGGCGTCGAAGCTGTCGCCGGCGTCGAAATACGAGGCCACCATCAGTTGCTGATCGCGGCCGATGACGCGGGTGTCGAGCATGTGCAGCGACAGCAGCCGGCCAAAGTCGAAGGAGCGGTAGATGCGCTCGGGCCGCGCCGGCTCGGGCGCGCGGATCGGCAGCCACTCGTGGTAGGCGCGGATGGCCGCGGCCTTGCGCAGCGAAAACGGGCCGGAGCGGCTGCCCTTGTGCTCGGCCGCGCCGTCGCGCCAGGTGTCGTCGGCGATCTCGTGGTCGTCCCAGACGGTGATGAAGGGCAGGCTGGCGTGCAGCGCCTGCAAGTCAGGATCGGAGCGGTATTGGGCGTAGCGGCGGCGGTAGTCGCCCAGCGCCATCAGTTGCTCGCGCGGTTCCGACACCCGCCCCAGCGCGACGGCGTCGGCGCAGGCGTAGCCGGTGCTCTCGTACTCGTAGATGTAGTCGCCGATGTGCAGGGCCGCGTCGAGATCGTGCTGGCGGGCGGCATCGGCGTACACATTGAAATAGCCGGCCGGATAATTCGCGCACGAGAACACCGCCAGCCTGACCTGGCGCACGTCCGCCTTCGGCAGCGTTCGGGTGCGGCCCAGCGGCGACTTCGCCCCCGCCGTGCTGAAACGGTAGAAATACACCTGGCCGGGCAGCAGGCCGCCGGCGTCCACTTTCACCGTGTAGTCCTGCTCCGGGCCGGTGGCGACGCTGCCGCTGGCGAGCAGCTGGCGCATCTCCGGGTCGCCCGCCAGTTGCCACTGCACGGCGACGTCGCGCGTCTCCTGGGCGTTGCGCGGCGTCACGCGGGTCCACAGCACGACGCGGTCGGCCAGCGGATCGCCGCTGGCCACGCCGTGCAGGAAATTGACGTCGTGCCCGTCCGCCATGCCGGCGCCGGTGCTGCTGCAGGCGGTCGCGCCCAGGCCCGTCGCCCCCAGCAGGGCCGTCGAGCACAATTGCCGCATGAAACGGCGCCGCGGCGGCGCGCCGCCATCATTTACCAGCCCCGGAAAAAACGTTTTCATACGCCCGCCGCCTTCCTTCGCCATGCCGATGGCTGCAACTTACCCTGCCTTGATGACGGCAATATGACCTGCGCCAAAAATGCGACAGAAAGGGCGGGCGGCGCCACCCGGGCCGCGAAGCCGGCTCAGGGCATGGCGAAAAACCGCCATGTCTAGACCTGACCCCAATCTTGCCGCAGGGCGGCAGCTTGCACGGACGGGGCGCTTGCCTTAGAATCCCTAGCTCTTGGGCCGCGCGCCGCGCGACCAAGCCCCTCTGGACCGGCGCCGTTTGCAGCGCCCACCAGTTTCCCCACGTAGTTTTCTTGACGGTGACCCCTTGGATACCGTGCCGTTTTGGGCGCAATTGCTGGCGCTCGCACTGCTGATTTTATGTTCGGCGTTCTTCGCCATGGCCGAGACGGCCCTGATGGCCGCTAACCGTCACCGCCTGCGCCATTTGTCACAGCGCGGCAGCCGGCGCGCCACCACCACGCTGTGGCTGCTCGAACGCACCGATAAATTGCTCTCGCTGGTGCTCATCGCTAATACGCTGATCAATGCGATGGCCGCCGCCCTCGTCACGGCGATCGCCATCGCCACCTTCGGCCTCGGCGAGAACGTCGTCGTCGCCTCGACCGGCGCCATCGCCTTCCTGCTGATCGTCTGCGCCGAGATTGCGCCGAAGCTCATCGGCGCCGCCTATCCGGAAAAGATTTCGCTGGCCGCCAGCGTCGTGCTGAAGCCGCTGATGGCGGCCGCCAGGCCGGTGATCTGGTTCGTCAATCTCTTCGTCACGCTGCTGCTCAAGCTGTTCCGCGTCGAGCGCGGCGGCAACCGCCACGACGCCCGCCTGTCGCCCGAGGAGTTGCATGCGATGGTGCTGGAGGGCGGCAATTTCATCCCGCAAAAGCACAAGAGCATCCTGCTCAATCTGTTCGACCTGGAAACCATCTCGGTCGAGGACATCATGACGCCGCGCTCGCAGATCGAGGCCCTGAACCTGGCCGCCGACGTCGCCGACATCCGCCGCCAGCTCACCACCTGCTACCACAACAAGCTGCCCGTGTACGAGGGCGAGATCAACCGCATCGTCGGCATTTTGCACGTGCGCAAGGCGATGGCCCTGCTCAGCCACGAGGACGCGTTGACGGCCGCGCATTTCCGCGCCCTGCTCAGCGAGCCCTATTTCATCCCCCAGGACACGGGCGTGTTCACGCAGTTGCAGTATTTCCAGGAAAACCGCGAGCGTCTCGGCATCATCGTCGACGAGTACGGCGAGGTGCAGGGCCTGGTCACGCTCGACGATATCATCGAGGAAATGATCGGCGAGTTCACGACGTCGACGCCGGGCGCCGCCCGCGCCGACTCCTTCGGCTGGGACGAACACGGCGAGTGCCTGCTCGAAGGCGCCACGGCCTTGCGCGACATCAACAAGCGCCTGGGCCTGGGCTTCCCGCTGGACGGGCCGAAAACCGTCAACGGCATGCTGCTCGAATTGCTGCAGGACATACCCGAGGCCCCCATCAGCATCAAGGTGGGCGGCTGCGTGATCGAGGTCATCCAGACCCAGAACCAGGCCATCAAGGTGGTCAAGCTGCGCCGCCCGGCGCCCGCCCCGGCCGCCTGAGGGATGGGCCGGGCGGCCCTTGCACTTGATCAAACGCCAGCTTTGCCGCTTAGGCAATTGCGTTGTTTCACCGCGTCCCGGGCGCGACAAACCCTTTACAAACATGATACCCGGAGGCATGATCGGGAGCATCTGCGGTCGCCGCGTGTTCTGCACCGGCGCGCCTTTTCGAAACGTCGTTTTCATGACAGCGCTCCCATGGCAGCAGCTCTTCCCAACTCGACCGCAGCGACGTCCATGTCGGGCCTGGCGCGGGCGCTGCTGCAAGCGGGACGCCTGAGCGCGCCCCAGGCCGAGGCGCTGCACAAGAAAGCCGGCGCCGAGAAGCTGCCCTTCATCGACGCCCTGCTGGCCAGCGGCGCCATCGACGCGCCGGGGCTGGCCCTGTTCTGCGCCGAAACCTTCGGCTATCCCTTGCTGGATTTACACAGCGTCGACCTGGAGATGCTGCCGCCGAAAAGCATAGACGGCAAGCTGATGCAGAGTCAGCGCGTGGTCGCCCTGGCGCGCCGCGGCAACAAGATGTCGGTCGCCCTGTCCGACCCGACCAACACCCAGGCCCTGGACCAGATCAAGTTCCAGACCGAGTCCTCGGTCGAGCCCGTGATCGTCCAGCACGATGCCTTGCTGCAACTTCTCGCCAGCCTGAACAAGAGCGCCGAGCAAAGCATCAGCGACATGATAGGCGACGAACAGGAAATCCAGTTCGCCGAGGAGGAAAGCAGCGCCGCGCCTGAGCCGGGCGCGAACGAGATCGAAGACGCGCCCATCGTCAAATTCCTCAACAAGATCCTGATGGACGCCGTCAACATGGGCGCCTCCGACATCCATTTCGAGCCCTTCGAAAAATTCTATCGGATCCGCCTGCGCGTCGACGGCGTGCTGCGCGAGCACGCCCAGCCGCCCGTGTCGATCAAGGAAAAGCTGGTGTCGCGCATCAAGGTGCTGGCGCGCCTGGACATTTCCGAAAAGCGCGTGCCGCAGGACGGCCGCATGCGCCTGATCCTGTCGCCGACGAAGACCATCGACTTCCGCGTCAGCACCCTGCCCACGCTGTTCGGCGAAAAAACCGTGATGCGCATCCTCGACGCCAGCCAGGCGCAGATGGGCATCGACGCGCTCGGCTACGACCCGGAGCAGAAGGAGTTGCTGCTCAACGCCATCGAACGCCCCTACGGCATGGTGCTGGTGACGGGGCCCACCGGCTCGGGCAAGACGGTGTCGCTGTACACCTGCCTGAACGTCATCAACAAGCCCGGCATCAATATTTCGACGGCCGAGGACCCGGCCGAGATCAACCTGCCCGGCGTCAACCAGGTCAACGTCAACGACCGCGCCGGCCTGACCTTCCCCGTGGCCCTGAAGTCCTTCCTGCGCCAGGACCCGGACGTGATCATGGTCGGCGAGATCCGCGACCTGGAGACGGCCGACATCGCGATCAAGGCGGCGCAGACGGGCCATATGGTGTTTTCGACGCTGCACACGAACGACGCGCCGTCGACGCTGACACGGCTGATGAATATGGGCGTGGCGCCGTTCAACATCGCCTCGTCGGTGATCCTGATCACGGCGCAGCGCCTGACGCGCCGCCTGTGCACCTGCAAGCAGCCGGTCGCCATCCTCGACGCCATCCTGCTCAAGGCCGGCTTCCTGGCCGAGGAGCTCGACGGCAGCTGGCAGCCTTACGGCCCGGTCGGCTGCGAACGCTGCAACGGCGGCGGCTACAAGGGCCGGGTGGGGATTTACCAGATCATGCCGATCACCGAGGCGATCGAGAAAATCATCCTGGCGCACGGCAATTCGCTGGAAATCGCCCGCCAGTCCGAGGCCGAGGGCGTCAAGTCGCTGCGCCGCTCCGGCCTGGTCAAGGTGCGCCAGGGGCTGACCAGCCTGGAAGAAGTGTTAGGTTGTACCAACGAATAGGACACGCATCATGGCCACATCTAGCGGCGCCGGCGGGACCCAGGTGAAGGAATCGATCTTCGCCTGGGAGGGCAAGGACAAGTCGGGCAAGACGGTGCGCGGCGAATTGCGCGCCGGCGGCGAGGCCATCGTCAACGTGACGTTGCGGCGCCAGGGCATCATGGTGACCAAGGTCAAGAAGAAAGCCTACCGCAGCGGCAAGAAGATCACCGACAAGGACATTTCCCTGTTCACGCGCCAGCTGGCGACGATGATGAAGGCTGGCGTGCCGCTGCTGCAGTCCTTCGACATCGTCGGCAAGGGACATGCGAATCCCTCCGTGTCGAAGCTGGTGATGGACTTGCGCGCCGACATAGAGACGGGCACCAGCCTGAACCAGGCTTTCCGCAAGTACCCGCTGTACTTCGACCCGCTGTTCTGCAACCTGGTCGGCGCCGGCGAACAGGCCGGCATCCTGGAGGACCTGCTGACGCGGCTCGCCGTCTACAAGGAAAAGACGCTGGCCATCAAGGCCAAGATCAAGTCGGCGCTGATGTATCCCGTGTCCATCCTGGCGATCGCCTTCATCGTCACGGCCGTCATCATGATCTGGGTGGTGCCGGCCTTCAAGGAGGTGTTCCGCAGCTTCGGCGCGGCGCTGCCGGCGCCGACGCTGTTCGTGATGGCGATGTCGGAGTTTTTCGTGCAGTGGTGGTATCTGATCTTCGGCGGCCTGTTCGCCACCATCTACTTCTTTTTCCAGTCGTGGCGGCGCTCGCTGAAGATGCAGCGCTTCATGGACGTGGCCCTGCTCAAGGCGCCCGTGTTCGGCGACGTCATCCGCAAGGCGACGATCGCCCGCTGGACGCGCACGCTGGCCACCATGTTCGCCGCCGGCGTGCCCCTGGTCGAATCGCTGGACTCGGTCGGCGGCGCGGCCGGCAACGCCGTCTACCTGGACGCCACGCGGCGCATCCAGAACGAGGTCAGCACCGGCACCAGCCTGACGGTGGCGATGCAGAACGCCGACGTCTTCCCCAACCTGGTCACGCAGATGGTGTCCATCGGCGAGGAGTCCGGCTCGCTCGACGCGATGCTGGGCAAGGTGGCCGACTTCTACGAGGAGGAGGTCGACGAGGCCGTCTCCGCCCTGTCCTCGCTGATGGAGCCGATGATCATGGTGATCCTGGGCGTGCTCATCGGCGGCCTGGTGATCGCCATGTACCTGCCCATCTTCAAGCTCGGCTCGGTGGTGTGACGCAACAAACTGGATATACTTTACAAACTTGACAAAGCAAGGGGCGCCGCTAGACTATCCATATCCGCTGTCATCGCCGGAGGGGCCGATCATGATGAAACTGGACGAGGAAACAAGCGGCATCACGCGCGCCGACCTGCGGCGCTTCGAGGCGGTCGCGACCATCGACGATCTGGACGGTTTCCGCGACGTCCTGGCCGAGTTTATACGACGGCACGGCGAACGCCATGGCATGGCGCAAACGCCGGCCGGCGGCGGCGAGGTGCTTGCCACGCTGCAAACCAAGGCGGCCGCCCTGTCGCGCGCCACGCCGTGGCAGATGGACCAGGGCGACATCCAGCGCGGCCGGACCCTGATGCTGAAACAGTTTGCCGCGCCCGGCAACCTCAGCGTCGCCCATTTCGCCACCCTGGCCGGCAAATCGCGGGCGCAAATCTATCAGGACATCAAGGCGCGGCGCTATCTGGCGCTCAGCGTGGGCGGACGGGGCTTGCGGCTTCCCGATTTCCAGCTCGACCCGAGCGTGCGGCGCATTGTCCTGGCCTTGCTGGACAGCGCCCCCGACGTGGAGCCGTGGACCATTTACGCGCTGATGAGCGACGCCAACGACGCCCTCGGCGGCAACAGCCCCGCGCAAACCCGCAACAAGCACGACGCCGACCACGTCATCGCCATCCTGCTGGCCCAACTCGGCTGGCATGGCCCGGCGTGACTGAAGCGGGCATTTCCGTCCGCACGATCCGCGCCGCCATCCGATTGCGGCGCCACAGGCGGACCGCCCGGCGCGGCGCAAGCTTTTTTCGCGAAATGCCGCTTAGCACCTCGACGCCGGCGCCGCTCCGATGTTCTAATAGGCGGGGTGCGCAGCCGCCCGACCAACGATCCACCAACCGCAGCGGAAAAAGAAGATGCCCCAAGATACATTGTTGTTTGCCGCCCCCGCGAACCTGGTGGTGAGCCTGGCGGCCGCGCTGTTCGGCCTGCTGTTCGGCAGCTTCCTGAACGTCGTCATCTACCGGGTGCCGAAGATGATGCAGCGCGAATCGGACAATTACGTGGCCGAGGAAAGCGGCAAGGCGCTGCCCCACACGGACCGCTTCAACCTGATGACGCCGCGCTCGTGCTGCCCGCACTGCGGCCACCGCATCACGGCGCTGGAAAACATCCCCGTCCTCAGCTATCTGGCCCTGCGCGGCAAGTGCGGCGCCTGCAAGGCGCCGATCTCGGCGCGCTACCCGGCCATCGAGCTGCTCAGCGCCGTCCTGTCCTTCGTGCTGGTCTGGCATTTCGGCAGCGGCTGGGCCGGCCTGGCCACCCTGTATTTCGCCTACTCGCTGGTGGCCATGACCTTCATCGACGCCGACACCCAGTTGCTGCCCGACGACCTGAGCTATCCGCTGCTGTGGGCCGGCCTGCTGATGAACCTGAACGGCACCTTCGTGCCGCTGCACGATGCCGTCATCGGCGCCGCCGCCGGCTATCTGGCGCTGTGGGCCGTCTACTGGGGCTTCAAGCTGGCGACAGGCAAGGAGGGAATGGGGTATGGTGACTTCAAATTGCTCGCGGCCCTGGGCGCGTGGCTGGGCTGGGCGATGCTGCCGACGATTATCCTGCTGTCCTCGGTGGTCGGCGCGCTGGTCGGCATCGGCCTGATCGTCCTGGCCAAACGCGGGCGCGACAAACCCATCCCCTTCGGCCCCTACCTGGCGGCGGCGGGTCTGATCGCGCTGCTGTACGGCACGCCGATTTCGCATTTCACGCTCGCCCTGCTGGGCTGAGCGGCCGCACCAGGAAGCCCATGGAACAAGCAGCAGCGCACGCCCCCTATTTCAGCGTCGGCCTGACCGGCGGCATCGGTTGCGGCAAAAGCACCGTGGCCGAGCTGTTCGCCGCGCGCGGCGCCAGCATCGTCGACACCGATCTGATCGCCCACAGCCTGACGGCCGCCGGCGGCGCCGCGATGCCGGCCCTGCTGGCCGAATTCGGCGGCGCCTTTGCCGGCGTCGACGGCGCCCTCGACCGCGCCAGGATGCGCGCGCTGGTGTTCGACGACGCCGACGCCAAGCGCCGCCTCGAAGCGATACTGCATCCGCGCATCCGCGCCGCCACGCTGGCCGCGGCGGCGGCCGCCGGCGGCAGTTATGTCATCTTCGCCGTGCCCCTGCTGGTCGAGTCGGGCGGCTGGCGCGAACGGGTCGACCGCGTGCTGGCCATCGACTGCCCGGAAAGCCTGCAAGTCTCCCGCGTCATGGCGCGCAACGGCTTGCCAGAAGCCCAGGTGAAGGCCATCATGGCGACACAGGCGAGCCGCCAGGCGCGCCTGGCGGCGGCCGACGACGTCATCGTCAACGACGGCGACATTGCCGCTCTGGCGCCGCAAGTGGAGCGATTACACAGTATTTACTTGGCATTTTCCAAAAGAATGGCAACAATACCATCGCAACGTTTGTAATTTGCCGACGCTTGGTTCAGAATCACGGGATTCTTTGCCGGTCCATATTTAAAGGGATGTTATTTTGATTGTCTACGAATACCCTTTCAACGAGCGCATACGGACTTTGTTGCGGCTGGAAGACCTGTACGACAAATTCAAGTTCTTTGTCCAACAAGAACATCCAATGCAACACCACGTCGCCCTGGCCACCATTTTCGACATGCTCGAAGTGGCCGGACGCGCCGACCTGAAATCGGACCTGCTGCAAGAGCTGGAACGCCAGCGCCAAAGCCTGCTGGGCTACCGCTCCAACCCCAACGTCGCCGCCGAGATGCTCGACGCGATATTGGCCGAGCTGGACACGGTCAGCGGCGCCCTCGTGGCGGCGCAGGGCAAGACCGGGCAAAACATCCGCGACAATGAATGGCTGATGAGCATACGCGGCCGCACCATCATCCCCGGCGGCGCCTGCGAATTCGACCTGCCCTCGTATTTCGCCTGGCAAAAACGCAGCGCGCAGCAGCGTTACGCCGACATCTCCGCCTGGTTCGCGCCGCTGGCGCCGCTGTTCGACGCGCTGGCGCTGGTACTGCGCCTGCTGCGCGACTCCGGCGGCCCCGTCAAGATGATCGCCAGCGCCGGCAGCTACCAGCAAATGTTGCAGGGCAAGGTCTACCAGATGCTGCGCCTGACGCTGGACCAGGCCCAGGGCGCGATCCCGGAGATTTCCGCCAATAAGTACATGTTGTGGGTGCGTTTCACCAGCCAGGGCGGCGACCTGAAGCCCAAGCCGCTGGAAGACGACGTTCCCTTCGAGCTCACGCTCTGTAATTTTTAACTGTATCGCATGCCATGACCGTCGTAAATTGCCCTACCTGCTCCGCCAAAGTCGAGTGGACCGAAAAAAACAAATTCCGCCCATTTTGCTCGGAGCGCTGCAAACAGATCGACCTGGGCGCCTGGGCCGAGGAAAAATACACCATCCCCGCCGCGAACCCGATCGACGACGCGCTCGACGACGACAGCGCCGCCTAACAGGCTTCGCGCCGCACCACGTCCAGCCATTCCAGTAGCGGAATGGTGGCCGGCAGCAGCGGCTCGACGCCGACCTCGCCCTGCCACGCAAATGCCTGGCCCTCCAGGCTTTGCGGCTCGCCATGCCATTCGCGGCTGATGTAGAAATGCAGGCGCACGTGCGCGTGCGGATAAACGTATTCCACGCCGCACCACGGCTCGGCGCTGACGATGTGCAAACCCAGCTCCTCGACGAATTCGCGCTTCAGCGCGTCGAGAATCGCCTCGCCCGCCTCCACTTTTCCGCCGGGAAACTCCCAGTAACCGTCATAGGGCTTGCCCGCCGGGCGCTGGCCCAGCAGCACGTCGCCGTTCGGCTTCATCAGAATGCCGACGGCGACGTCGACCGGCGTCACCTTAACTTGGCTCATGCGGCATCTTTCCGGCGTAATCCTTGGCGAACTGCCAGGCCACGCGCCCCGAGCGCGAGCCGCGCTGCAAGGCCCAGCGCAACGCGTCGGCGCGGGCCGCGGCGATCTGCGCGGCGCCGCAGCCGAACGAGGCCAGCCAGTGGCCGACGATGTCGAGGTAGTCGTCCTGCTTGAACGGGTAGAAGGACAGCCACAGGCCGAAGCGCTCCGACAGCGAAATCTTCTCCTCCACCGTCTCGCCCGGATGCAGGTCGCCGTCTTCGCCGTGCTGGTAGCCGCTGTTGTCCGACATGCGCTCCGGCAGCAGGTGGCGCCGGTTCGACGTCGCGTAGATGAGCACATTGTCCGACTGCGCCGAAATGCTGCCGTCCAGCGCCACTTTCAGGGCCTTATAGCCGCTCTCGCCCTCCTCGAACGACAGGTCGTCGCAAAAGATGATGAAGCGCTCGGGCCGCCCGGCGACCAGGTCGACGATGTCCGGCAGCTCGGCCAGGTCGGCCTTGTCGACTTCGATCAGGCGCAGGCCGTCCGGGGCGAACTGGTTCAGGCAAGCCTTGATCAGCGAGGACTTGCCGGTGCCGCGCGCGCCCGTCAGCAGCACGTTGTTGGCCGGACGGCCGTCGACGAACTGGCGCGTGTTGCGCTCGATCTGCAGCTTTTGCGGCGCGATATTGTGCAGGTCCGACAGCGCGATCTGCGATGCGTGCGCGACCGCCTGCAGGTAGCTGGCGCCGCCGCTGCGCTTGCGCCAGCGGTAGGCGTAACCGAGCTTCCAGTCCGGCTCGCGCGGCGCCAGCGGCAGCATCGCCTCGACGCGCTGCAGCAGCGCTTCGGCGCGCACCAGGAATTGCTCAAGCGGCGTCATGAGCGGTAGTCGGCGTTGATGCTGACGTAGTCGTGCGACAGGTCGCAGGTCCACAAGGTGGCCGTGGCGTCGCCGCGGGCCAGGTTGACGCGTATCGTGATCTCGCTTTGCTGCATCACGCGCTGGCCGTCCTGCTCCTGGTAGTCGGGATTGCGGCCGCCGTTCTTGGCCACCCAGACGTCGTCCAGGTACAGGTTCAGCGTGCCGACGTTGAGGTCGTCCACGCCGGCGTAACCGATCGCCGCCAGGATGCGGCCCAGGTTGGGGTCGGAGGCGAAGAAGGCCGTTTTGACCAGCGGCGAATGGGCGATCGAGTAGGCGATCTTGCGGCACTCCTCGCTGTTGCGGCCCGCTTCCACGGTGACCGTCATGAACTTGGTGGCGCCCTCGCCGTCGCGCACGATCGCCTGCGCCAGGAAGGTCGACAATTCGGTCACGGCGGCGGCCAGCGCCGCGTACTGCGGCGAGTCGACGGCGTCCACGCGCAGCGTGCCGGCGCCGGTCGCCACGACCATGAAGGAGTCGTTGGTCGAGGTGTCGCCATCGATGGTGATGCAGTTGAACGACTTGTCGGCGGCCTGCTTGACCAGCTGGTCCAGCACCGGCTGGGCGACGCTGGCGTCGAAGGCGAGGAAGCCCAGCATGGTCGCCATGTTCGGCTTGATCATGCCGGCGCCCTTGCTGATGCCGGTCAGCGTCACCGTGTGGCCGTCGATGACGACCGTGCGCGAGGCCGCCTTCGGCTGCGTGTCGGTGGTCATGATGGCCTCGGCGGCGCCGAACCAGTTGTCGGCGGTCAGCGCGGATACGGCTTGCGGCAGGCCGGCCACCAGGCGCTGCAGCGGCAGCGGTTCGAGGATCACGCCGGTCGAAAACGGCAGGATCTGGCCCGGCGCGCAGCCGAGCAGCTGGGCCAGCGCGGCGCAACTGGCCTGGGCGTCGGCCAGGCCGGACTCGCCGGTGCCGGCGTTGGCGTTGCCGGTGTTGACCAGCAGCGCGCGGATAGGCGCGGCGCCGGCCGTCACGGCCGCCAGGTTGGTCTTGCACACTTGCACGGGCGCGGCGCAGAAGCGGTTCAGCGTGAACACGCCCGACACGGTCGCCGTCGGCGCCAGTTTCAACACCAGCAAATCCTTGCGGTTCGGTTTCTTGATACCGGCTTCGGCGACGCCGATGTCGATGCCGGCGACGGCTTTCAAGTCTGCGGCGACGGGTTTGGGGGAGTTGACGGCCATATGTGAATTCTTCTGGTAGGGAAATAGGAGCCGCTATTGTAATCCCTCCGGGCGCGGCGCGAACGGGGCCGCGGCCAAAAAGCGCCGGGCCGGGCGCGCCAAAAACGACTCAAAAAAGCCACAGTTCATTTTGATGTGCATCAACTTCAATATTTACTTCCATGCTACGGAAATTCGCGTTATGTTACGGAACTATCAATTGCGAAGTGACAACTTACGCAAATGAAAGACATCCGATGACGAGAGCACGATGAGACAACGATTCCTGGCGCTGCTGGCGGCCTGCCTGCCAGCCCTGGCCTGGGCCGGCGACGGGCCGGCCGACGGCAAACTGAACCTGAGCGGCTTCGCCACCCTGGGCGTGGCGCGCAGCAATAGCGACGCCGCGCAATTTGTCCGCTACAACCAGGCCGGCGGCGTCGGCACGGCATATGGCACGGGCACCGACAGCAATCTCGGCCTGCAGGCCAGTTATCCATTCAACGCCGACCTGTCGGCGACCGTGCAGTTACTCACCCGCAAGTACACGAGCCCCCACTACACGACCGAACTCAGCTGGGCCTTCCTGAAGGGCCGCCTGGCCGAAGGCGTCAGCGTGCGCGCCGGCCGCATCGTCGTCCCCAGCTTCATGACCTCCGACTACCAGAACGTCGGCTACGCCAACACGATGCTGCGCCCGCCCATTGAAATGTACGGCCAGGCGGCCATCGAAAACGTCGACGGCGCCGACCTGACGGTGCAGCGCTCTTTCGGCGCCAGCACGGTGACGGCCCAGTTGCTTGCAGGGGTCAGCCGCGGCAAGCTGTTCGTCGCCGGCGGCGGCGGCTCCATCGCCACCTACCGCGCGCCGCTGTACGCGTTCAACCTGGCGCTGGAGAACGGCCCCCTGATGCTGCGCCTGAGCCACCTGCGCGCCGAACTCGCCAGCGACGACTTCCGCCTGCTGAATGCCATGACGGCGCGGCTGCAGCGGGCCGGCTTCGCCCAACTGGGGCGCGAACTGACGCTGGTGGGCGGCAAGACCATGGACTTCACCTCGCTCGGCATGACGCTGGACTGGCGCAATCTGGTGCTGCAGGGAGAATACGGCCGGCGCCGCGCCGCCGAGCCGGTCTACATCCCCGACACCGACGCCTACTACCTGATGGCCGGCTACCGCCTCGGCGCCTTCCTGCCCTACTACGCCCACGCATCCATGCGCCAGGCCGGCCGTTCGGTGACGCTGCCGCCCGGCTTTCCCCGCGGCGGGCCGCTGGCGCACGCCGTCGACATGGGCTTCCTGACGTCGGCCGAGCAGCACGCCGACCTGGCCGGCGTGCGCTGGAATGTCGCCCGGGGCTGCGCGCTCAAGGTGCAGGTCGACCGCGTCAGGCCCACCCGCAAGTCCGGCGAGCTGATCTTCGGTCCGCCCGGCGGCCTGCGCCACCCCATCACCGTCGTCGGCCTCGCCCTCGACGCCGTGTTCTGAAGGGGCCGCCATGAGACTGCCCCACATCCAGGCCCTGGCGCCGCTGCTGCTGGCCGCGCTGCTGCCGGCGCCGTGCTGCGCCGCCACCGCCGTCATCGTCAGCCCGCGCAACACCGTCACGCACATGCTGACGGAGCAGGCGGCGCAAATCTTCCTCGGCAAGTCGACGCAACTGACGCCGGTCGACCTGGCCGACAACTCGGCCACGCGCAATGACTTTTACTTGAAACTCGTCGGCAAGGACCAGCACCAGGTGCGCGCGATCTGGTCGAAAATCGTCTTCACGGGACGCGGCTTTCCGCCGCGCGAATACAGCAGCACCGCCGAAGTCAAAAAAGCCATCGCCGCCGACGCCGGCGCCATCGGCTACATCGACAAGGCTGCCGTCGACGACACCGTCAGGGTCATCCTGATCTTGCAGTAGAAGGCAGGGAAAGCCATGTTCAATCTGTCGCTGCGGGCGAAATTCCTGATACTCAGCGCTTTCGTCCAGGCGCTGGTCGTCGGCCTGCTGATCTGGAACAATATGCGCATCATGGACCAGGCCGTCAGCAACAATGCCGACCGCGTCGCCCACGAATACGCCGTGACGCTGAACCTGTCGCTGGGCGCCTACGCCAGCAAGGGGAGGCTGGCCGAGCTGCAATCCTACCTCAACGAGATGCTGTCCGACCCGGCCGACAGCTTCGTGCGCTACATCGTCATCCTCGACCGCGACGAGCGCCCCGTCATCAGCGCCGGCGCGGCGCCGGCCGCGCCGGCCGCGCTGCTGCAACAGGCCGGCGTGCGCACCAACCAGGGCGTGAAGACGGTGCTGGTCGGCGCGATGCTGCACGCGCGCGCGCCGCTGCTCCTCAACGACAACCAGGTCGGCTCGCTCAATTTCGGCCTGTCGACCTCCGACCTGGCGCAGGCGCGCGACGAGGTGCTCAGCCAGGGCAGCCTGATCTCCATCGCCGGCTTCGGCATCGGCCTGCTGCTGTTCTACGCCTTCACGCTGGGCATAGGACGCCGCCTGGACGGCCTGAACGCGCAATCGCAGCGCCTCGTGCAGGGCGACTACGGCACGCTGCTGCCGGAACACGGCGGCGACGAAATCGAGGTGGTGTCGCGCTCGCTGAACACCATGAACCTGGCGCTGCGCGCCCGCATCGCCCAGCTCGAACAAGCCGAGCGCCGCCTGTCGGAGTCGGAGGCGCGCTTCAAGATCCTCTTCGACGTGGCGCCGGTGCCGCTCAGCGTGACCGACCACGACGGCCACATCATCGCCGCCAACCTGGCGCTGGAGCGCACCTTCAACGGCGGCGCCGGCGCCATCGTCGGCAGGAACGCGGCCGACATCGGCTTCTGGGAAGACGCCGGCGAGCCGCACCGCGTCATGGCGCTGCACGCGCGCAACGGCACCGTGCAGGGCGAGATCGCCAAGGTGCGCCTGGCCGACGGCCGCACCGGCAGCGTGGCCATCTGGACCTCCTCGCTGTCGCTGGACGGCGCCAGCGCCATCATCTGGGCCCTGCTCGACCTGACGGAGGAACTCGACGCGAAGGGCGCGCTGAAGGAACTCAACACCTCGCTGGAGAGCCGGGTGCGCGAGCGCTCGGCCGCGCTGGAACGCGCCAACGGCGACTTGAGCGAGGCGCTCGACTCGCTGCAAAAGACCCAGCACGACCTGCTGGCGGCCGAGAAAATGGCCGCGCTGGGCTCCCTCGTGGCCGGCATCGCGCACGAACTCAACACGCCGATCGGCAACAGCCTGCTGGTGTCGACGACGCTGTCGGACCGGGTCGCCGAATTCGACCGGCTCGTCGACGGCGGCGCCCTGAAACGCTCGGCCCTGCTGGCCCACCTGGACGAGGTCAGGCAGGCGGCCGGCCTGATCTCCGGCTCGCTGCAAAAGGCCGCCAATTTGATCGCCTCGTTCAAGCAGGTGGCCGTCGACCAGACCAACGACCAGCGCCGCCGCTACGACCTGCTGCACGTGCTGCAGGACACGCTGGCGACCTATTTGCCGCGGCTGCGCCAGGCCCACTGCGCGGCGCGGCTGGACATGCCGTCCGGGCTGACGATGGACTCCTACCCCGGCAGCCTGTACCAGGTGGTCAACAACCTGATCAACAACGCCCTGATGCACGCCTTCGATGGCCGCGCCGGCGGCACCATCACGCTACGCGCCAGCGACCTCGGCGACGGCATGATCGCGCTGCAATTCAGCGACGACGGCAACGGCATGGACGAGGACGTGCTGCGGCAAGTCTTCGACCCCTTCTTCACCACCAAGATGGGGCGCGGCGGCACCGGCCTGGGCATGAACATCGTCTACAACATCGTCACCGGCGTGCTGGGCGGACGCATCCACATCACCACGGCGCCGGGCCAGGGCACGACGATACGCATCGTCATGCCGAGCGTGGCGCCGCTGCGCGAGGGCGGCAAGAAGAGCCTGCCCGCCGCGCTGGAACACTCCGCCGCCATATAAAAAAAGGGCGGAGAATCCGGATTCTCCGCCCTTCTGTCCAGCTGAGCCGGCGTTTAAGCCAGTTTGCCGTGGCAAGCCTTGAATTTTTTGCCGCTGCCGCAAGGGCAAGGGTCGTTGCGGCCGACCTTCATGCCCGGCGCCGCTTGCGCGTCGCCGCCGGCGGCGGCCGTCGGCGCCAGCAATTCTTCCGGCGCCGCGTTCGGGTTGAAGTCGGCGTGCTGGTAGTGGACGTTTTCCACGTGCGACTGCTGCATCGCCCGCTCGGCCGCGTCGATTTCCTCGCGCGACTGGATGCGCACGGTCATGACCAGCTTCACCACTTCGTTCTTGATCATGTCGAGCATCTGGCCGAACAGTTCGAACGCTTCGCGCTTGTATTCCTGTTTCGGGTTCTTCTGGGCGTAGCCGCGCAGGTGGATACCCTGGCGCAGGTGGTCCAGCGCCGCCAGATGTTCGCGCCAGTGGCTGTCTACGCTTTGCAGCATGACGTTGCGTTCGAAGCCGCCAAACGATTCCTTGCCGACGATGTCGATCTTCGACTGATAGACGGCGTCGGCCGCGCCGACTACGCGTTCGAGCAAGTCTTCGTCGCTCAGATTGGTTTCCGCTTCCATCATCGCCCGCAGCGGCAAGTCGATCTGCCACTCGGCGGACAGGGTCGCTTCCAGCGCCTTGACGTCCCACTGCTCTTCGACCGATTCCTCCGGCACGTTAACGCGCACCAGGTCGGTGAACACGCCGTGGCGCAGCGAGGCGATCAGCTCGGAAATGTCGGTCGTCTCGAGCAGCTCGTTACGCTGCTGGTAGATCACCTTGCGCTGGTCGTTGGCGACGTCGTCGTATTCGAGCAGCTGTTTGCGGATGTCGAAGTTGCGCGCCTCGACCTTGCGCTGGGCCGATTCGATCGAGCGCGAAACGATGCCCGCCTCGATCGGTTCGCCTTCCGGCATTTTCAGGCGGTCCATGATGGCGCGCACGCGGTCGCCGGCGAAGATGCGCAGCAGCGCGTCGTCGAGCGACAGGTAGAAGCGCGACGAACCCGGGTCGCCCTGGCGGCCGGCGCGGCCGCGCAACTGATTGTCGACGCGGCGCGACTCGTGGCGTTCGGTGCCGATGATGTGCAGGCCGCCCGCGCCGACCACGTGGTCGTGCAGCGACTGCCATTCATCGCGCAAGGTCTGCGACTGGGCCGCCTTGTCGGCGTCGCTCAGCCCGGCGTTCGCCTCGATGACCTTGATCTGGTTCTCGACGTTGCCGCCCAAAACGATGTCGGTGCCGCGGCCGGCCATGTTGGTGGCGATGGTGATCGCCTTCGGCCGGCCCGCCTGGGCGATGATTTCCGCTTCGCGCGCATGCTGCTTGGCGTTGAGCACGTTGTGCGGCAGTTTCGCCTTGTCGAGTATGCCCGCCAACAGCTCGGAGTTCTCGATCGACGTCGTGCCGACCAGCACGGGCTGGCCGCGCTCGTAGCAGTCGCGTATATCGTTGAGCATCGCGCCGTATTTCTCGTCGGCCGATTTGTAGACCTGGTCCTGGCGGTCCTTGCGCTGCAAGGGACGGTTTTGCGGAATCACGACCGTTTCCAGGCCGTAGATTTCCTGGAACTCGTACGCTTCCGTGTCGGCCGTGCCGGTCATGCCGGCCAGCTTGCCGTACATGCGGAAGTAGTTCTGGAAAGTGATCGAGGCCAGCGTCTGGTTCTCGTTCTGGATCTTCACGCCCTCTTTCGCCTCGACGGCCTGGTGCAGGCCGTCCGACCAGCGCCGGCCCGTCATCAGGCGGCCGGTGAATTCGTCGACGATCACCACTTCATTGTTCTGCACCACGTAGTGCTGGTCCTTGAAGTACAGCGCGTGCGCGCGCAGCGCCGCGTACAGGTGGTGCACCAGCGTGATGTTGGCCGAGTCGTACAGCGAGGCGCCCTCGGGCAGCAGGCCCATCTTGGTCAGGATGGCCTCGGCCTTTTCGTGGCCGGCTTCCGTCAGCAGCACCTGGTGCGCCTTTTCATCCTTCGTGTAGTCGCCCGGCACCTCGATCTTGCCCTTGCCGTCAGGCGTTTCCTCGCCAAGCTGCAAGGTCAGCATGCGCGGCACTTCATTGATCTTGTGGTACAGGTCGGTGTGGTTCTCCGCCTGGCCGGAAATGATCAGCGGCGTGCGCGCCTCGTCGATCAGGATCGAGTCGACTTCATCGACGATGCCGAAGTTGAGCGCGCGCTGGACGCGGTCGCGCGCCTCGAACACCATATTGTCGCGCAGGTAGTCGAAGCCGAATTCATTGTTGGTGCCGTAGGTGATGTCGGACGCGTAGGCCACTTGCTTGGCGTCGTGCTCCATCTGCGACAGGTTGACGCCCGTCGTCAGGCCCAGCCAGCCGTACAGGCGGCCCATGGTGTCGGCGTCGCGCTGCGCCAGGTAGTCATTGACGGTGACGATGTGCACGCCCTTGCCGGACAAGGCGTTCAGGTAGGCGGCCAGGGTCGCCATCAGCGTTTTGCCCTCGCCCGTGCCCATTTCCGCGATCTTGCCATAATGCAGCACCATGCCGCCGATCAGCTGGACGTCGAAGTGGCGCATGCGCAGCACGCGCCGGCTCGCTTCGCGGCAGACGGCGAAAGCCTCCACCAGCAGCGCGTCGAGCGTCTCGCCCTTGGCCAGACGTTCCTTGAACGCGGGCGTTTTCGCCTGCAGCTCGGCGTCCGACAGCTTTTCGATGAGCGGCTCGAGCGCATTGATCTCGCGTACCGTTTTTTGGTATTGCTTGAGCAGCCGCTGGTTGCGGCTACCGAAAATCTGGGTCAGTAATGACATGCTTGAATTCTTGAAAAAACGCCGTTAAAAAATAAGCTCTGTTGGTGATATCGCGTTACCGCACGGAGTTCGAATATGGCAAAAGACGATGATTTTATCATGCGCTGCCGCCAAGATTGGGATATTGGCCTGTATCACAATAGTGAATTGATAAACAATGCCGTGAAAACCAGGGCTTTCCCCCGTTTCCAGGAAATATTTTCCGGCCGGCCCGCCCGGGCCGCCACGGCGGGGCCAGCTGTGATATGTTTCGGCAAATGCGATCTCACACCTTCTACCAAGCCAGCCGCGGCCGCTCCGGCCCGGCCTTGCCCGGCGCCACCGATTTTCTGCGAGGCAACGCCACGATGGCGTCGTTGATGCCCGCCGTGAACCGCATGGTCGCGCTGCAAAAGGATTGCGCGGCGGCGCTGCCGGCCATGTTCCACAACTGCGACATCCTGCAGTTCGAGGGCGGGCAGCTGCTGCTGGCGACGCCAACGTCCGCGGTCGCGGCCAAGCTCAAGCAGCAATTGCCGAAACTACAGGCGGAACTGGAAAAGCGCGGCTGGCAGATCGCCGCCATCAAACTGAAGGTGCAGGTCACGAAGAGCATCGCGCCGGTGCAGCACACGCGGCAACTGCTGCTGCCGAACATGGCCGTGGCCGCCTTCGATGAACTGAGCAACGCCCTGCCCGAGTCCGCGCAAAACCAGGGCTTGATCGCCGCGCTGCGCGCGATGGTGCAGCGGCGCCGCGAACCGGACTAACTCAGGGCAGGCGCGCCGTTAAGTCAGCGCCCACTCGCGCGCCATCTGGCGCAGATAGGACGGCGGCGCCGCCTCGTTGGTGTCGAAGCAGACCAGCTCGTAGGCGTCCGGCCGCTCCAGCAGCGCCAGCAGCAACTGGTTGTTCAGGGCGTGGCCCGACTTGTGTGCCGTGTAACTGGCCAGCAACGGATGGCCAACCAGATACAGGTCGCCGATGGCGTCGAGTATCTTGTGGCGCACGAACTCGTCCTCGTAGCGCAAGCCGTCGGAATTGAGGATGCGGTATTCATCCATGACGATGGCGTTTTCCAGCGAACCGCCGCGGGCCAGGCCCATGCCGCGCAAGCTTTCGACATCCTGCATGAAGCCGAAGGTGCGCGCGCGCGCCACGTCGTGCACATAGGACACGTCGCCGAAGTCGACCGAGGCGCGCTGGGTCGTGCCGTCGACGGCCGGGTGGTTGAATTCGATGAAGAAGTCGAGCTTGAAGCCGTTGTACGGGCTCAGGCAAGCCCATTTCTCCGCGTCGCCCTTGCCGTGGCGCACTTCCACCGGCTTCAGCACGCGGATGAATTTTTTCGCCGCCTCCTGCTCCTGCACGCCCGCCTGCTGCAGCAAAAACACGAAGGATGAAGCGGAGCCGTCCATGATGGGAATTTCCTCGGCGCTCACGTCGATATACATATTGTCAACGCCGAGACCGGCGGCGGCCGACATCAGGTGCTCGACCGTCGACACGCGCGCGCCGTCCTTGACCAGCACCGAGGCCATGCGCGTGTCGCCGACGGCCATCGCGCTGGCGGGAAACTCGACGACGGGCAGCAGGTCGACGCGGCGGAACACGATGCCGGTGTCCGGCGCGGCCGGGCGCAAGGTCAGTTCCACCTTGGTGCCGGAGTGCAGCCCGACACCGACGGTGCGGACCAATTGCTTGATGGTGCGTTGTTTTAACATCTGTCGATTATATCAATTTGCGGTCAAATCGTTTCGCGGTGGCATCATGTAAGCAGCCCGGCAACGCGGTTTCCGGCGCGGCGGCGCTCAAGGGTGCTCGCTCTCCAGGTGCACGGCCTCGCGCCGTATCAGGTAGATGCCGCTGGCGATGATGATGGCCGCGCCGAGCAGCGTATATTGGTCAGGCAAGGCGCGCCACAACAGCCAATCCAGCCCGATGCCCCAGGCCAGCGCCGAATATTCGAAGGGCGCCACGCTCGACGCCTTGCCGTGGCGGAAAGCCTCGGTGATCGCCAACTGCCCCAGGAAGCCGCTCAGCGACAGGCCCGCCAGCAGCGGCCAGTCGTCGGAACGAATCGCCACCCACTCGTGGGCGGACAGGATGACACCGCCGGCGGCCATCATCACCATCAGCCAGAAGACCATGCTTTCGCTGGCGTCGGTGCGGCTGAGCACACGGCCGGTGATGGCCGAGACGGCGTAGCACGCGGCCGCCGCCAGCACGGCCAGCCCGCCGAGGGAAAAGAAATCGCCGCCGTCCGGGCGCAGCACCACCAGCACGCCGCCCATGCCGACAGCGATCGCGCACCAGCGCGCCGCGTCGACTTTTTCCCGCAGGACGAAGACCGACAGGGCCGTGATCAGCGTCGGCGCGATGAAGAAAATCGAATAAGCCTCGGCCAGCGAGAGTTTTTTCAGGCCATAGGCGAAGGTGGTGATCATGGCGACGCCCAGCGCGCCGCGCAGGATGTGCAAGGGCCAGCGCACCTGGAGCAGGCCCTTGAACGCGCCGCGCCAGGCCAGGTACAGGCACACCAGCGGCAGCGAGGACAGCGCGCGCAGCGCCGTCACCTGCATCGCCGGGTAATGCGCCGACAGCAGCTTCATCGCCGTGTCCATCAGCGAGAACATGGCGACGGCGATCAGCATTGCGTAGATGCTGCGCAGGTTTTGCGATTGGGGGGTCAAATTCAGCTCCTTGCCGGTGTGGCCCGGAGACGGGAGGCATCCGGGATGGGTATGGCCAGCCAGCAACAGCCGCTAGATCAATGTGCACCCTTGTTGTTGGGTAATTATAGCAATGCAAGGCCGGCGCCGTTTGCGGGCCCGGCTTTCCGGCGCCCGCGGCGGCGCACCGCCCCGGGCGAGCAACGGCGCCGTTTCTTTATGCCAGAGAAACTTAAGCCAGCTGGCCCAGCAGCGTTTCCGCGTTCGACACTTCAAACTTGCCGCCCTGCTCGATGTTCAGCTGGGTGACCACGCCGTTGTCGACCAGCAGGGAATAGCGCTGCGAGCGCGTGCCCATGCCGAACTTGCTGAAGTCGGCGTCCAGGCCCAGCAGCTTGCTGTAGGCGGCGTTGCCGTCGGCCATCATGCGGACGATGCCGGTGGCTTTCTGGTCGCGGCCCCAGGCGCCCATGACGAAGGCGTCATTGACGGAGATGCACCAGATTTCATCGACGCCCTTGGCTGTCAATTCTGCCGCGTGCTTGACGTAGCCCGGCACGTGCTGCGCGGAGCAGGTCGGGGTGTAGGCGCCCGGCAGGCCGAAGATGGCGATCTTCTTGCCTTTCACCAGGTCTTCGACCTTGAAAGTGTTCGGTCCCAGTGCGCAACCTTCGCTGGCGGACTCGATGAATTCGGCCAGGGTGCCTTCTGGCAGTGTGTCGCCGATTTTGATGGTCATGTTTGACTCCTTTTATGATGGTAGATGGGTGGCATTATCCAGCCCGGCAACGATGAAAAAAGCCGCGCTGGGCGCGGCTCCTCCAGGCACAGAACAGCAGTATGCCTGAGTCTTGTCGTTTGTGCAGGCGGGCGGCCGAAGGCGCCCACCCGCCGCCGGCTTAGTCGGCCTGCTTGCGCAGGAAGGCTGGAATATCGTAGGTTTCCATGCCGTTCTTTTCCATCGCCCGCACCTGCTCGGAGGCCGATTCGCGGCGCCATACGGCCGGCGCCTTCATGCCGTCGAAAGCCTGCGCCGGCACGGCCATGCCGACCGACACGGCGCCGCCGGCCGCGCCGCCCATAGCCGCCGACGGCGTCAGCGGGCTGTTGTGCGTGCCGGTGCGCAGCATTTGCTGCGGCACCAGCTGGATCGCCTTCTTGGCGCGGCCCAGGCCGGTTGCCACGACGGTCACGCGGATGTCGTCGCCCATCGTGTCGTCGTAGGCGATGCCCTGGGCGATAGACGCGTCCGGCGCCGCAAACGCGCGCACGGCGGCCATGACTTCCTTGATTTCCTTGCCCTTCAGGCCGCGGCTGGCGGTGACGTTGACCAGCACGCCACGGGCGCCGGACAGGTCGATGCCGTCCAGCAGCGGCGACGCCACGGCCTGCTCGGCGGCGATGCGCGCGCGGTCCACGCCGGACGCCGTCGCCGTGCCCATCATGGCCTTGCCCTGCTCGCCCATGATGGTCTTGACGTCGTTGAAGTCGACGTTGATATGGCCGGGCACGTTGATGATCTCGGCGATGCCGGCCACCGCGTTGTTGAGCACGTCGTCGGCGTGCTGCATCCACTCCAGCATGCTTTCGTCTTCGTAGATCTCTTCCAGCTTTTCATTGAGGATGATGATCAGCGAGTCGACGTGCATCGACAACTGCTCCAGGCCCTCGTCGGCGATGTCCATGCACTTCTGGCCTTCGTAGGAGAAGGGCTTGGAGACGACGGCCACGGTCAGCGCGCCCAGCTGCTTGGCGATTTCCGCGACGATGGGCGCGGCGCCGGTGCCGGTGCCGCCGCCCATGCCGGCGGCGATGAAGACCATGTGCGCGCCGCGCAGGGAGTCTTCGATGCGGGCGCGCGACTCTTCGGCCAGCTGGCGGCCGACCTGCGGCTTCATCCCGGCGCCCAGGCCGGTTTCGCCGATCTGGATGATGTTGTCGGCTTTCGAGGTCGACAGGGCCTGGGCATCGGTGTTGGCGGCAATGAACTCCACCCCGGCCATGCCCTTGTTGATCATGTGTTGAACTGCATTGCCACCTGCTCCGCCGACGCCGACGACCTTGATGACCGTGCCTAAAGCTGCGTTATCGACCATATCGAACTCCATGATGTGCTCCTATCAGAATGCGGTTTCCAAGCGCCAGGCCTCATATCGGTAGGAGAGCTGGAGATTGAAAACTGCGGTTAAATATAAAATTGTTGTATGTCCTGCGTTGTTGCCAAACTTGTACAGCCAAAACCGACGACTTAAAAATTCCCCAAGAACCATTCCTTCATGCGCTGCCACACCGCCTTCACCGAGCCGTCCTGGCGCGTCACGATGTGCCCGCGCAGGTATTGCTTTTTCGCCTCCAACAGCAGGCCGAGCACGGTGGCGTAGCGCGGGCTGCGCACCACGTCGGCCAGCTGGCCGCGGTATTCCGGTGTGCCGAGGCGGGCCGGCTTGAGGAAGATGTCCTCGGCCATTTCCACCATGCCCGGCATGATCGAGGTGCCGCCGGTGAGCACGATGCCCGACGAGAGCACGCCCTCGTAGCCGGACTCGCGCACCACCTGGTGCACCATCGCGAACAGTTCCTCGACGCGCGGCTCGATGACGGCGGCCAGCGCCTGGCGCGACAGGTTGCGCGGGCCGCGGTCGCCCAGGCCCGGCACTTCCAGCGACTCGCCCGGGTCGGCCAGCACCTGCTTGGCGACGCCGTAGCGTATCTTGATCTCCTCGGCCTCCGAGGTCGGGGTGCGCAGCGCCATCGCGATGTCGTTGGTGATCTGGTCGCCGGCGATCGGAATCACCGCCGTGTGGCGGATCGCGCCGTCGGAGAACACGGCGACGTCGGTGGTGCCGCCGCCGATGTCGATCAGCACCACGCCCAGCTCCTTCTCGTCGGGCGTCAGCACGGCGTCGGCCGAGGCCATCGGCTGCAGGATCAGGTCCGACACTTCCAGGCCGCAGCGGCGCACGCACTTGACGATGTTCTGCACCGCCGACACGGCGCCGGTGACGATGTGCACCTTCACCTCGAGGCGGATGCCGCTCATGCCGATCGGCTCGCGCACGTCCTCCTGGCTGTCGACGATGAACTCCTGCGGCACCGTGTGGAGCAGTTGCTGGTCGGTCGGGATGTTAACCGCTTTTGCCGTTTCGATGACGCGCGCCACGTCGGTGGCCGTCACTTCCTTGTCCTTGATGGCCACCATGCCGCTGGAATTGAAGCTGCGGATATGGCTGCCGGCGATGCCGGCGTAGACGTTGCGGATCTTGCAGTCGGCCATCAGCTCGGCTTCCTCAAGCGCGCGCTGGATCGACTCGACGGTCGCCTCGATGTTGACGACGACGCCCTTCTTCAAGCCCTTTGATTCGTGCTGACCCAGCCCGATCACTTCGTGGCGCCCGTCGGGCATCACCTCGGCCACCACCGCCACCACTTTCGAGGTACCGATGTCGAGGCCGACGATCAGGTTTTTCGCGTCTTTTGTCATTTCTGTGCCTACTGTGTGTGCCTGCTGATGGGCTTTAAATTATTCGGTTTTTTCTTTGCTGCGATGCCCGGCCTCTTGCCTTCGGCCGGTATCACCAGGCCGGCCGAACTCAGTGCCAGGCCGTTCTGGTAACGCATATCGATCGTGTCGATGTTCTCCAGGCGGCTCGCCAGCTGCGGGTAGATCCCCGCCAGCCGGTCGACCCGCTCCTTCAATGTGGTCTTGCTCTGCTCGCGCCCCAAGGCCACGCTCATGCCGTTGTCGAGCTTGACGGTCCAGGCGTAGCGGCTCGACAGCGACAGCATTTCCGGCACCAGCTTGAGCGGCGCGAACCAGCTGCGCAGCTCGGCGAAGCGGGCGATGACTTCCTTCTCGCTGCCCTCGGGGCCGGAGAACTCCGGCAGCGCGTGGTCGTCCTCCGCCTCGGCCAGGTTGGCGGTGAAGACGTCGCCCTTGACCGACAGCAGGCGGCCGTCCTCGCCCCAGGTGCCGAGCGCCTCGTGCTCTTCGAGGGCGACGATCAGCTGGTTCGGCCACTCGCGCCGCACCGTCGCCCGGCGCACCCACGGCACCGACTCGAAGGCCAGCCGCACCGTGTCCAGGTTGGCCGTGAAAAAATTGCCCTTGACGCGGCCCAGCGTGCCGCTGCGCAGCGTCAGGTGGTTGACGTGGCGCAGCTCGGCCCCGTCCATGCTTTCGATGTTGATCGCGCGCAGCGTGAACATCGGCCGCTGCGACACCCACCAGACGCCGGCCGCCACGCACGCGAGCAGCACCAGGGCAAATATGCCGTTGGCCGTCGCGTTCAAGGTTTTAGCGTCCTGCCACATGTCCTCAGCCCCGCCCTTTGCTCATCTTCAGGCGCGCCGACGCCAGGATTTCCACGCACAGGTCTTCATAGCCGAGGCCGACCGCGCGCGCGCCCATCGGCACCAGCGAGTGGCCCGTCATGCCCGGCGAGGTGTTCGCCTCGATCAGGAACAGCTTGTTGTCGGACGCGCGCAGCAGCATGTCGATGCGGCCCCAGCCTTCGCAGCCGAGGGCGCGGTAAGCCTCGACGGCGATGCGCTCCATCTCGGCGCGGCAAGCCGCGTCCAGCTGCGGCGGGCAGAAGTATTGGGTGGCGTCGCCGAAGTATTTGTTCTGGTAGTCGTAATTGCCCTGCGGCGCGACGATCTCCACCGGCGGCAGCGCGCGCGCGCCGGCGCCCTGGCCCAGCACGGCGACGGTGAACTCGCGGCCCGTGACGAACTCCTCGGCCAGCACGGCATCGTCCAGGGCGGCGGCGGTGTCGTAGGCGGCGCGCAAAGCCGCCGCTTCGCCGACCTTGGTGATGCCGATGCTCGACCCCTCGTGCGGCGGCTTGACGATCAGCGGCAGACCCAGCGCGGCGGCGGCGGCGTCCAGGTCGGAGGCGGCGTCGAGCACCGCGTACTTCGGCGTCGGCAAGCCGTGCATCAGCCAGATCAGCTTGGTGTAAATCTTGTCCATGGCGATCGCGCAAGCCATCACGCCGCTGCCCGTGTAGGGAATGCTCAGCTGCTCCAGCGCGCCCTGCAGGCTGCCGTCCTCGCCGAAGCGGCCGTGCAGCGCGATGAAGACGCGGTCGAATTTTTCGGCGGCCAGCTCGGCCAGGCTGCGCAGGCCGGTGTCGAAGCCGTGGGCGTCGACGCCGCGGCTTTGCAGGGCCTTCAGCACGCCGCCGCCGGACATCAGCGACACTTCGCGCTCGGCCGAGCGGCCGCCGAACAGCACGCCGACCTTGCCGAATGCCGTCACGTCGATGGGGGTAGTCTGGTTCATCTCAGGCCTTTGCAAAGGAGGTCAGTTGGTTCGGCACGCCGCTGATCGAGCCGGCGCCCATCGTGACGACGACGTCGCCGTCGCGCGCCACGCTCATGATCGTGTCGGGCATGTCCTTCATCAGTTCGACGAAGATCGGCTCGATCTTGCCGCGGGCGCGCAGCGCGTGCGCCAGCGCGCGGCCGTCGGCGGCGACGATGGGCGCCTCGCCGGCCGCGTACACCTCGGAGAGCAGCAGCACGTCGACGCTGCCGAGCACCTTGACGAAGTCCTCGAACAGGTCGCGGGTGCGGCTGTAGCGGTGCGGCTGGAAGGCCAGCACCAGGCGCCGGCCCGGGTAGGCGGCGCGCGCGGCGGCCACCGTCACCGCCGTTTCGACCGGATGGTGGCCGAAGTCGTCGACCAGGGCGAAGCTGCCGCCGGCCGGCAGCGCCACGTCGCCGTAGCGGGTGAAGCGGCGGCCGACGCCGGCGAACTCGGCCAGGCCCTGCTGGGTGGCCTTGTCGTCGATGCCGATTTCGCGGGCGATGGCGATCGCCGAGCAGGCGTTCTGCACATTGTGCATGCCGGGCTGGTTCAGCACCACGTCGAGGTCAGGATAGCCGTCCTGCAGCACGGTGAAATGCATTTCCAGGCCGACCGCGCGGGCGTTCACGGCGCGCACCTCGGCGTCCTCGTGGAAGCCGTAGGTGGTGATCGGCTTCGAGATCAGCGCAATGATGTCGCGCACGTGCGGGTCGTCGATGCACAGCATGGCGCGGCCGTAGAACGGCAGGCGCTGGGTGAACTGGACGAAGGCCATCTTCAATTTCTCGAAGTCGTGCCCGTAGGTTTCCATGTGGTCGGCGTCGATGTTGGTGATCACCTCGATCATCGGCGACAGGTTCAGGAAGGACGCGTCGGACTCGTCGGCCTCGGCCACCAGGTAGTCGCCGCCGCCCAGCTTGGCGTTGGCGCCGGCGCTGGTCAGGCGGCCGCCAATGACGAAGGTCGGGTCCATGCCGCCCTGCGCCAGCACCGACGCCACCAGGCTGGTGGTGGTGGTCTTGCCGTGCGTGCCGGCGATGGCGATGCCGCGCTTCAGGCGCATCAACTCGCCCAGCATGACGGCGCGCGGCACCAGCGGGATCTTGCGGCTGCGCGCGGCGAGGACTTCCGGATTGTCCTGCGGCACGGCGCCGGACGTGACGACGGCGTCGGCGGCGCCGACGTTTTCGGCGGCGTGGCCCAGCATGACGGTGGCGCCCAGGCTTTGCAGGCGCTGGGTCGCGGCGTTGCTGCCCAGGTCGGAGCCGGAAACCTGGTAGCCGAGGTTGACCAGCACCTCGGCGATGCCGCTCATGCCGCTACCGCCGATGCCGACGAAATGGATGTTTTTTACTTTGTGCTTCATGTCAGTTTTTCCAGTACTTGTGCTATCGCGTCGTTGGCGTCGCGCTGGCCGACCGCGCGGGCGGCCCGGGCCATGTCCAGGCAAGCCCCGCGCGTCAGGCCCTGCAGCAGCGCCGCCAGGGAGGCCGCGTTCATTTCCGTCTGCGGCAGATGAATCGCCGCGTTTTGCTTCGCCAGCCATTGCGCGTTGTCGCGCTGGTGGCTGGTGGTCGAGGCCACCAGCGGCACCAGCACGCTGGCGACGCCGGCCGCCGTCAATTCCGACAGCGTGATCGCGCCGGCGCGGCAGATTACCAGATCGGCGCGCGCATACGCGTTCGCCATGTCGTCGATGAAGTCGAGCACCTCGGCCTGCACGCCGCACTGCGCGTAGACGGCGCGCAGCGCCTCGATGTTCTTCTTGCCCGACTGGTGCGTCACCACGGGGCGCTGCGCCGCCGGGATCAAGGCCAGCGCCGGCGCCAGCGTGTCGTTGAGCGCCTTGGCGCCCTGGCTGCCGCCGACCACCAGAATGCGCAGCGCGCCCTCGCGGCCCTCGAAGCGCCGCTCCGGAACGGCCAGGTCGAGGATCTCGCTGCGCACCGGGTTGCCGGTGACGCTGGCCTTGCCGGCGGCGCTGCCGAAGTCGGCGGGAAAACCGAAGCAGACCCGGCGCGCCAGCGGCACCAGCGTTTTGTTCGACAGCAGCAGCGCCGCGTCGGCGTTCACCAGCACCAGCGGCACGCCGCTCAGGCGCGCCATCAGGCCGCCCGGCACCGTCACGTAGCCGCCCATGCCCAGCACCACGTCCGGCTTGCGCCGCTTGATGAAGCGCCGGCAGGCGCAGAAGCTGGCCAGCATCTTGAAGGCGCCCGTCAGCGTGTGGCGCAGGCCCTTGCCGCGCATGCCGGAAAACTCGATCGCGTCCATCTCGACGCCGTGTTGCGGCACCAATTGCTGCTCCATGCCGTGCGAGGTGCCCAGCCAGCTCACCTCCCAGCCGCGCGCGCGCATCGTCTGCGCAATCGCCAGGCCGGGGAAAATATGGCCGCCGGTTCCGGCCGCCATGATCATTAATCGTTTCATAATCTGCCACCACGCATCAGAACCCGGTTCTCGTAGTCGATCCGGAGCAGGATCGCGAGTCCGACGCAGTTAATCAAAATCCCCGAGCCGCCGTAACTCATCAGCGGCAGGGTCAAGCCCTTGGTCGGCAGCAGGCCAAGGTTGACGCCCATGTTAATGAAGGTCTGCACGCCGATCCAGATGCCGATGCCCTTCGCCGTCAGGCCGGCGAAGGTCTGGTCGATGGCGATGGCCTGGCGGCCGATGTCGAAGGCGCGCTTGATGATCCAGTAGAACATGGCGATCACCGCCAGCACGCCGACCAGGCCCAGCTCCTCGCCGATCACGGCCAGCAGGAAGTCGGTGTGCGCCTCCGGCAGGTAGTGCAGCTTCTCGACGCTGCCGCCCAGGCCGACGCCGAAAAATTCGCCGCGCCCGAAAGCGATCAGCGAATGCGTCAGCTGGTAAGCCTTGTTCAGCGCGTTGTCCTCCTCCCACGGGTTCAGGTAGGCGAAGTAGCGCTCGCGGCGGAACTTCGAGAGCGCGATGATGGAGACGAAAATCCCCACCAGCATGGCGCCGATGCCGCCGAACCAGACCGCGTTGATCCCGCCGAGGAACAGGATGCCCATGGTGATGCAGACGATGACGCCGAAGGCGCCCAGGTCCGGCTCCAGCAGCAGCAGCAGGCCGACCAGGCCGACCGCGCCGGCCATCGGCATGAAGCCCTTGGTCAGCTTGTGCATGTATTCCTGCTTGCGCACCGTGTAGTCGGCCGCGTACAGCACCGCGACCACCTTCATCACCTCGGACGGCTGCAGGTTGAAGACCTTCAGCGACAGCCAGCGGCGGCCGCCCTTGACCACCACGCCGACGCCCGGCACCAGCACCAGCACCAGCAGCACCAGGGTGCCGATGAACAGGTAGGGCGCGGCCTTCTGCCAGGTCGAGATGCGGATGCGGAACACGAACAGGCCCGCCATCAGCGAAATGCAGATGAAGATCGCCTGGCGTACCAGGAAATAGGAGTTCTTGTAGTTGGCGAACTTGGGCGAGTCCGGCAGCGAGATCGAGGCCGAATACACCATCACCATGCCCATCAGCATCAGCAGCAGCGTGACCCAGACCAGCGGCTGGTCGTACTCCATCATTTTCGACTGCCGCGCGTGACTGTCCATCGACGCGTGCGCCGACGATCCAGAAAAGCGGAATGGCAGTTGAAAGGCCATCAGATATCCTGTCCCTGCGCCAAGGCGATTTCGCGCACCGCGTCGACGAACACCTGGGCGCGGTGGCCGTAGTTCTTGAACATGTCGAAGCTGGCGCAGGCCGGCGACAGCAGCACGGCGTCGCCCTCCAGCGCCAGTTCGCGGGCGCGCTGCACGGCCAGCGGCAGCGTGGCGCAGTCGATCAGGTCGACGCCGGACGCTTCCAGCGCGGCGCGGATGGCCGGCGCGTCGCGGCCGATCAGCAGCACCGCGCGCACATAGCGCGACACCGGCAAGGCCAGCGGCGCGAAGTCCTGGCCCTTGGCCTCGCCGCCGGCGATCAGCAGCAGGCGCTGGTCGGCGCCGCCGAAGCTCTTGCCCAGGCCGTTCAGCGCGGCGGCCGTGGCGCCGACGTTGGTGCCCTTGCTGTCGTCGTAGTATTCGACGCCGTTGATGGCGGCCACCAGTTCGACGCGGTGCGGCTCGCCCTGGTATTCGCGCAGGCCGTACAGCAGCGGCGCGAACGGCAGGCCGATGGCGCGGCACAGGGCCAGCGCGGCCAGCGCGTTGGCGGCGTTGTGCTGGCCGCGGATTTTCAGCGCGTCGGCCGGCATCATGTGCTTGGCGATGAAGGGAATCGGCAGCGGCGCCTCGTTTTTCTTGCGCTTGCGCTCGGGCAGGTCTTCCGCCGGCGCGGCGGCCGTCAGCCAGAACACGCCGCGGGCGTTTTCCAGGCCGAAGCTGTCGACCTCGGTCGGTTCGTCGGTGCCGAAGGTGACCACGGCGGCGGCCGGATCGGCCATGCGCATCACGGCGGCGTCGTCGCGGTTCAGCACGCGCACGGTGTTGGCGCCGAAGATGCGCTCCTTGTCGCGCGCGTAGGCGGCCATGTCGCCGTGCCAGTCGAGGTGGTCCTGCGACAGGTTCAGCACCGTCGCGGCGTCGGCTTGCAGGCTGAAAGTCGTGTGCAACTGGAAGCTGGACAGTTCCAGCACCCAGGCTTGCGGCAGGGCGTCCTGCGCCAGCACCTCAAGCAGCACGTCCAGCGCGGCCGGGCTGATGTTGCCGGCCACGCGCACCGTCAAACCGGCGCGCTGGCACAGCAGGCCGACCAGGCTGGTGACCGTGGTCTTGCCGTTGGTGCCGGTGATGGCGATCACTTTCGGCGCGTAGCCGCGCTCCTCCTTCAGGGCCGCCAGCGCCTGCGCGAACAGCTCGATCTCGCCCCAGACGGGCACGCCCTTGGCGGCGGCGGCCGGAACGATCTCGGCCAGTTCGCGCTGCGGCGCCAGGCCGGGGCTGACGGCGACGAAGTCGACGCCCTCGAGCATGCCGGCGTGGAAGGCGCCGCCGACGAACTCGGCCTGCGGCACGGCCGCGCGCAAGGCCGGCAGGCGGGCCGGCTCGGCGCGCGTGTCGGCCACGCGCACGGACGCGCCCTGGCGCGCCAGCCATTGCGCCATCGCCAGCCCGGATTCGCCGAGCCCCAAAACCAATGCGTGTTTGCCCGAATAGATCATTAGCGTAATTTCAAAGTGGAGAGACCGAACAGGACCAGCATCATCGTGATGATCCAGAAGCGCACGACAACCTGCGTCTCGCGCCAGCCTTTTTGCTCAAAATGGTGGTGCAGCGGCGCCATCAGGAAAATCCGCCGCCCCGTGCCGAAGCGCTTCTTGGTGAACTTGAACCAGCTCACCTGGGCGATCACCGACAGCGTTTCGACGACGAAGATGCCGCCCATGATGAACAGGACGATTTCCTGGCGCACGATGACGGCCAGCGTGCCGAGCGCGCCGCCCAGCGCCAGCGCGCCGACGTCGCCCATGAAGACCTGGGCCGGGTGGGTGTTAAACCACAGGAAGGCCAGGCCGGCGCCGGCCATCGCGCCGCAGAAAATGATCAGTTCGCCCGCGCCCGGAATGTGCGGGATGAACAGGTACTTCGAGTAGGTGGCGCTGCCGGTCAGGTAGGCGAACAGACCCAGCGCGGTGCCGACCATCACGGTCGGCATGATGGCCAGGCCGTCCAGGCCGTCGGTCAGGTTGACGGCGTTGCTGGTGCCGACGATGACGCAATAGGTCAGCGCGATGAAGCCCCAGACGCCGAGCGGATAGCTGATGGTCTTGAAGAAGGGCACGATCAGGTCGGCCTTCGGCGGCAGGTCCATCGAGAAGCCCGACTGCACCCAGGTGAAGATCAGTTCCCACACCTTGGCCGCGTTCGGCTCCGACACGGACACCGAGAACGCCAGGTAGAAGGCGGCGGCCAGGCCGATCAGCGACTGCCAGAAGTATTTTTCGCCCGAGCGCATGCCGTTCGGGTCTTGCCGCACCACCTTGCGGTAGTCGTCGACCCAGCCGACGGCGCCGAAGCCCAGCGTGACCACCAGCACCGGATAGATGAAGCGGTTCGACAGGTCGCACCACAGCAGCGTCGAGATGGCGATGGAGATCAGGATCAGCAGGCCGCCCATGGTGGGCGTGCCGTGTTTTTTCAAATGCGTCTGCGGGCCGTCGGTGCGCACCGCCTGGCCGACCTTCATGCGCGTCAGCATGCGGATCACGGCCGGGCCGGCGCCCAGGCCGATCACCAGCGCCGTGATGGTGGCGAACACGGCGCGGAAGGTGATGAAGTTAAAGACCCGCAGGGGGCCGAGGTCTTGCTGGAAATAGTGGGCGAGCCAGAGCAGCATGATTAGTGAGCTTCCTTATTATTGTTTTGTGATCCAATCAAATGCTGCACGGCCCGTTCCATTTTCATGAAGCGGGAGCCCTTGACCAATATCGTTGCATCCGGACGAGCTGCCAGACGGGCGTCCAAGGCCGCCAGCAAGTCGCCGAACTGTTCAAAATGATCCACGCCGGGACGGCGCAGATGGCGCGCCAGCTCGCCCGTCACCAGCACGTGCTCGATGCCGCTGGCGACGGCGTAGGCCGCGATTTCCTCGTGAAACTGCTGTCCCTGGTCGCCGACTTCGCCCATGTCGCCCAGCACCAGGATGCGCGGCGCGGCGGCCTGCGCCAGCACGTCGATGGCGGCGCGCACCGAATCCGGATTGGCGTTGTAGCTGTCGTCGATGACGGTGGCGCCGTTGGCGGCGCGCTTGCGCTGCAGGCGGCCGTTGACCGGGACAAAGGCTTCCAGGCCGCGCCGGATGGCGTCCAGGCCGACGCCGGCGCCGAAGGCGCAGGCCACCGCCGCCAGCGCGTTGCGCACATTGTGCTCGCCGGCCGCCCGCAGCGCGACGTGGAACTGGCGCAGTTCGGCGCCGTCGCGCACGCTGACCGACAGCTCGCTGCCGAAGTCCGCGGCGGCGCGCTGCGTGCAACTGACGTCGGCGTCCTTGTCGAGGCCGAACGTGATGCAGCGGCGCGCGCCGCTCAGTTCGCGCCAGATGCCGCTGAACTCGTCGCCGTGCGGGAAGACGGCGATGCCGTCGGCCGGCAACGCCGCCAGCACCGCGCCGTTTTCGCGCGCCACCGCTGCCACGGTGTGCATGAATTCCTGGTGCTCGCGCTGGGCGTTGTTGACCAGCGCCAGCGTCGGCGCGGCGATCGCCGCCAGGCGGGCGATTTCGCCGGGATGGTTCATGCCCAGTTCGATGACGGCCGCGCGCTGCGCCGCGTCGAGGCGGAACAGCGTCAGCGGCACGCCGATCTCATTATTCAGGTTGCCGCGCGTGGCCAGGCGGCCGTCCTCGCCGTAGGCCGCGGCCAAAATCGCGGCGAGCATTTCCTTGACGGTGGTCTTGCCGTTGCTGCCGGTGACGCCGATGACGGGCAGCGCAAACTTGCGCCGCCAGACATTGGCGATGCGCCCCAGCGCCGCCAGCGTGTCCGGCACGACGATGGCGGGCAGGGTCCAGCCGTCCGGCAGTTCTTCGACCACCACGGCGGCCGCGCCCTTTTCCGCCACCTGGGCCAGGAAGGCGTGGGCGTCGAAGGTGTCGCCGCGCAGCGCGACGAACAGCGCGCCGGCCTGCACGTTGCGGCTGTCGGTGCCGACCCCGTCGAAGGCCAGTTGCGCGGCGGCGGCCGGAACCACCACCGCGCCCGGTATCGCCGCCGCCAGTTGTGCCAGTGTCGCGCGCATCAGTTCGTCCTCATCATGGTGAGGCGGGCCGACAGCGCCAGCTGGGCGTGGTCGGTGTCGGAGAACGACAGCTTCTTGCCCTTGATTTCCTGGTAAGCCTCGTGGCCCTTGCCGGCCAGCAGGATCACGTCGGCCTTGGCGGCGTTCTTCACCGCCGACAGGATCGCGCCGGCGCGGTTTTCGATGGTTTGCGTGAGCGAAGTCGGATGCCGCGGGTCCATGCCGGCGACGATCTGTTCGATGATGCTGTGCGGTTCCTCGCTGCGCGGATTGTCGCTGGTGACGACGACGTGGTCGGCCATCTGGGCGATCGCGCCCATCTGCGGCCGCTTGCCGGGATCGCGGTCGCCGCCGCAGCCGAACACGCACCACAGCTGGCCGCCGCGCTCCTGCGCCACCTGGCGCAGCGCGGACAGGGTTTTTTCCAGCGCGTCCGGGGTGTGGGCGTAATCGACCACCACCATGGGGGCGTCCTGGCCGCCGACCTGCTGCATGCGCCCGGGCGCCGGCGTCAGCGCCTCGACCGCCTCGATCGCGGCGCGCAGGCCGACGCCCCTGGCCAGCAGCGCGCCCATGACGCCGAGGGCGTTGCTGATGTTGAAGTGGCCGACCAGGCGGGTCTTCACCAGCGCCGAGCCGAACTGGCAGTCCAGGTGGAAATCGGTGCCGGCGTTGCGGCTGCGGAACTGGCTGGCGCGCAGCATCGTCACGCCGTCCAGGTCCGGCTGGGCGGCGGCGTCGCGCAGCGTGTAGCCGATCAGCGGCAGGTCGCCGGCCAGCTTGCCGCGCAGGCGCCGCGCCAGGCGCGCGCCCATCGCGTCGTCGAGGTTGAGCACCGCCGTTTTCAGGCCGGGCCAGTCGAACAGGATGTTCTTGGCTTCCTCGTAGGCGGCCATGTCGCCGTGGTAGTCGAGGTGGTCGCGCGTCAGGTTGGTAAACAGCGCGACGTCGAAATGCATGCCGGCCGTGCGGCCCTGCTGCAGGCCGATCGAGGAGGCCTCGATCGCCACCGCGGCGGCGCCGGCGTCGCGCATCTCGGCCAGCTTGCGCGCCAGCAGAACCGCGTCCGGCGTGGTGTAGCCGGTGACGTCGAAGTCGATGTCGCCGCGCGGCTTCGACAGGCCGACGCCGAGGGTGCCGACAACGGCCGTCGGCAGGCCGACGCGGGCCAGGGCCTGGCCCAGCCAGACGGCGCTGGAGGTCTTGCCGTTGGTGCCGGTGACGGCGACGCTGAACATGGCGGCGTCGGGCATGCCGTAGCGGGCGTGGGCGATCGGGCCGGCGCGGCGCTTCAGATCGGCCACGGCCAGGTGCGGCACGGCCCAGGCCGCGTCCCAGGCGCAGTCGCGCGGATCGTAGACGACGGCGGCGGCGCCCTGGGCGATGGCGGCGGCGATGAAGGCGCGGCCGTCGCCGGCCTCGCCCGGATAGGCGAAGAACACGTCGCCGCCCTGGATGCGGCGCGAATCGGAGGCCAGCTGGCCCTGGGGCGCCGCTTGGGCGATCCACAAACTGATTTCTGGTATGGTCATGTCGGACATTACATTGCCTCCGGTCCGGCGTTGGCCGGGATAACGATTTCGGTAACGGAGGAGTCGGGCGGTATATTCATCGCGCGCAGCGCGTTGGTGGCCACCGCCGCGAAGGTCGGCGCGGCCACCTGGCCGCCGAAGTGGCCGCCGCTGGTCGGTTCGTCGATCATGACGGCGATGATGAAGCGCGGCGAGGACATCGGCACCATGCCGACGAAGGAGCCTATGTACTTGCGCGGCAACGCGTACTTGCCGTTTTCGACCTTGTAGGCGGTGCCGGTCTTGCCGCCGACGCGGTAGCCGGCCACCTGGGCCTGTTTGGCCGTGCCTTTCGGGCCGGACACCACCAGTTCCAGCATCTCGCGCATCTCGCGCGCGGTCTTTTCCTTGATCACCTGCTGCCCGGCCGGCAGCTCGCTGACCTTCTGGAAGGACAGCGGAATGGTGTCGCCGTCGCGGGCGAACATCATGTAGCCGCGCGCCAGCTGGATCAGCGACACGGAGATGCCGTTGCCGTAGCTCATGGTCGCCTGCTCCACGGGGCGCCAGGATTTGTACGGGCGCACGCGGCCGGCGACGGCGCCGGGGAAACCGAACTTCGGCTGCTGGCCGAAGCCGACCTTGGTGAACATTTCCCACATTTCCTGCGGCGGCATGCTCAGCGCAATTTTCGAGGTGCCGATGTTGGACGACTGCTCGATGATCTCGGAGACGCTGATGACGCCGTGCGCCTTGGTGTCGGTGATGGTGCGGTCGGCGATCGTGTAGCGGCCCAAGCCGGTGTCGATCTGCGTGGCCGGCTTGACGCGGCCCGTGTCGAGCGCCAGCGCGACCGTAAACGGCTTCAGGGTCGAGCCGGGCTCGAAGGTGTCGGTCATGACGCGGTTGCGCAACTGCTGGCCGGTCAGCTTGCGCCTGTCGTTCGGGTCGTAGCTGGGGTAGTTCGCCAGCGCCAGCACCTCGCCCGTGTGCACGTCCAGCACGACGGCGGCGCCGGCCTTGGCCTTGAACTTCTCGACCGCCTCCTTCAACTGCGTGAAGGCGATGTACTGGATCTTGCTGTCGACGGCCAGCACCAGGTCCTTGCCGTCGTGCGGTTCGTGGATCGAGCCGATGTCCTCGACGATGTGGCCGAGACGGTCCTTGATGACGCGCCGGCTGCCGGTGCTGCCCACCAGCGTCTTCTGCTGCGCCAGCTCCATGCTTTCCTGGCCGACGTCCTCGACGTTGGTGAAGCCGACGACGTGGGTCATCACCTCGCCCTGCGGGTAGAAGCGCTTGTATTCCTTGCGCGCGTCGATGCCGTCGATGTCCAGCTTGGCGATCTTGTCGGCCACGTCCATCTCGACCTGGCGCTTCAGGTAAACGAAGCTGCGGTCCGAGTCGAGCTTCTTGCGCAGCTCGGCCTCGCTCATCTCCAGCAGGCCGGCGAGGGCGCGCACCTTCTCCGGCGGCGCCTGCAGCACGTCGTCCGGGATGGCCCAGATGGCCTTGACCGGCACCGACGAGGCCAGCACCTGGCCGTTGCGGTCGGTGATCTTGCCGCGCGTGGCCGGCAGCTCCAGCGTGCGGGCGTAGCGGATCTCGCCCTGCTTCTGCAAGAACTGCGTCGACACGCCCTGCAGCCACAGCGCCCGGCCGGCCAGCGCGGCGAAGGCGGCGAACAGCACGAACAGCACGACGCGCGAGCGCCACACCGGCAGGCTGACCGCCAGCATCGGATTCTTCGAGAACGGCACCCCCTTCGATGCCGCCACGCGCGAGCCGGTCGCGCCGCCGCCGCGCTTCATGGCACGCCCTGGGTCAGGTACTGGGTGCGCGCCGCCGTCAGCGGCGTCATGTTCAAGTCGCGCCGGGCGATCGCCTCGATGCGCTCGTGCTTGCCCAGCGTCGACTGGTCCAGCTGCAGCTGGGCCCAGTCGATGTCGAGCTGGCGCGACAGCGCCTGCGCCCGCTCCAACTCGATGAACAGGCGGCGCGCCTGGTACTGCGCGTTCACCAGCGACAGCGCGCAGCCGAGCAGCAGGGCCGTCAGCACGAGGTTGATCTTGCCGCTCATCCGGCCGCTCCCGGCAGGCGCAGCGCGACGCGCATCACGGCCGAGCGGGCGCGCGGGTTGGCGTCGATCTCGGCGTCGGACGGCTTCATCTTGGCGAGCAGCTTCATCTCCGGCTGCGGCAGGTCGGCGGCGCGGATCGGCAGGCGCCGGTCCGGCTGCGCCACATTCGCCTTGGCGGCGAAGAAGCGCTTGACCATGCGGTCTTCCAGCGAATGGAAGCTGATCACGGCCATGCGCCCGCCCGGCGCCAGGCAGGCGTAGGCCTGGCTCAAACCAGTTTCGAGGTCTTCCAGTTCCTTGTTGATGAAGATGCGGATAGCCTGAAAGGTGCGGGTCGCGGGGTCCTTACCCTTCTCACGGGTTTTGACCGCGCCAGCCACGATACCGGCAAGCTGTCGTGTGCTTGAAATCGGCTCGACTGCGCGGCGAGCAACAATCGCCTTTGCAATCTGAAAAGCAAACCGTTCTTCCCCATAATCTCGTATCACCTTTTCTAAAGTCTGCTCGCTCTCGACGGCCAGCCACTCGGCGGCGGAAACGCCGCGCGTGGTGTCCATGCGCATGTCGAGCGGACCGTCGTTGCGGAAACTGAAGCCGCGGCTGGCGTCGTCGACCTGCGGCGAGGATATCCCCAGGTCCAGCAAAATGCCGTCGACCTGGCCGATGCCGCGCTCGGCCAGGCTGGCGCGCATCGTGGCGAAGCTGTCGTGGACGATCTGGAAGCGCGCGTCGGCGATCTGTTCGGCCGTGGCGATCGCCTGCAAATCCTTGTCGAAACCGACCAGGCGCGCGCGCGCGCCCAGGCGCGACAGGATCAGGCGGCTGTGGCCGCCGCGGCCGAAGGTGCCGTCGACATAGATGCCGTCAGCGCGCGGGCCGGCCAGATCGAGGGCGTCGACCGCCTCGTCCAGCAGCACCGTGCGATGCTGAAATTCCGGCACCGGTAAAGTAGTCATCACGGAGCCTCAGAAAGAAAAATTAGATAGGACATCGGGGGCGCCGGCGTCGATCGCCTGCTGCTCTTTTTCGGCCAGCTTGGCCGCGTCCCAGATTTCGAAGTGCGTGCCCATGCCGATCATCATGACCTCGCGCGCCAGGCCGACGGCGCTGCGCAGCTCGGGCGAGATCAGCACGCGGCCGGCCGAGTCGAGCTCGACGTCGCAGGCGTTGCCGAGGAAGATGCGCTGCCAGGCCCGCGCGGCCATCGGCCACGCGGCGATTTGCTGGCGGTGGTTTTCCCAGACGGGGCGGGGAAAGAACAGCAGGCAGCCGTCCGGGTGTTTGGTCAGCGTCAGGCGGCCTTCGCACTGGATCGACAGCGCGTCACGGTGCTTGGCGGGAATTGACATCCTGCCCTTTGCATCGAGATTGATTGCGGACGCGCCTTGAAACACGGAAGACCTTTGACCTCAGAAGATTAATAAGCGGGTGAGCGCGGCGCTTGCGGCGGGAAAATCTCCCACAAAAAGACACTTTTTCACACAGTTGCCCACTTTAGAGGATGCCACGAGGGTGGTCAAGCGCTTTCCGCCTATCGAAACAGTGATTTTATTAATGAAATGAAGGACTTAGCGGATATCCTTGAAGAAGGTCCGCATAAAAATATATCGACAAATTAGATACTTATGAAAGATAGTGAATGTGCTACCTCATCTATTCACATGTGTTTGCTTGAAAAAAACAAGATGGGAAGCCAAGGAAAAAACTTAAAATAAATACATAAAGTTGACATAGAACAACAGTGTAGGCAGAACGCGACCCGTTCCGGCGGGGCGCGCGAGGCCGGCCGGAAAAAGTGATAATTGGATAGATTTGGCTATTTTACAGCTTTTCAAGGGAAGCGGACGGCGCGCGCCGGGCGCGCCTGCGGGGCCGGCCAGGCACGGCGGGCGGCGGCGCGCCCGGACAACATGTATATACAACTTTGGCGCAAATATTTCTTTGCGGATATAAAAAAAGGCCCCGTAAACGGGGCCCGCGGGCGGCGGATAGCGCTATCCGCGCATGCCGGCGCGCTGGGGGGCGCCGACGGAAATTCAAGTGAAGCAGGCCGATAGGCCGGATTTTGTTACGGCGCTGGCCCTTGCGGGTTCGCGCTATGACAGCCATTCCTCTAGGCGCCGGATTACTCCGGCGCTCAAGCTTTCTACCCGCACGCTCCGCGAGCAGCATCATCGCGTGCCTATTTGAAATTGCACCAGGTGGAGGTTACCGCGTTTCACCGTAACTTAATACGCTCGTCTCTGTGGCCCTATTCCTCGCCTTATACCTTGCGGCTTTCAGCGGACGGCCGTTAACCGTCACCCCGCTCTATGGAGTCCGGACCTTCCTCCCGCCGACGCATTGCTGCGCCGGCCAGCGACTGTCTGGCCTGCTTCACCCGCCATTGTACCGCACCGGGAGCGGCGGGGGCGGGGACAGACCACGATTATCGGAAAACGTTTCCCGATAATCGTGGTCTGTCCCCGGTGAAAACTGAAATTCGGTGTCGCCATTTCAAAAGCCGGGCAAAATCGGCTCGCTTAGAATGGCGCATGCCGGCGTGCATCCCGCGCGCCTTTCGCGTTCACTTTTTTGAAGAGTCGACCATGACGCAACAATCCCGCACCGGCGGCCAGATTCTGGTCGACGCCCTGAAAATCCACGGCGTCGATACCTGCTTCGGCGTGCCCGGCGAAAGCTACCTCGATGTGCTCGACGCGCTGCACGACTCGGACATCCGCTTCATCGTCAACCGCCAGGAGGGCGGCGCCGCCTTCATGGCCGAGGCCCACGGCAAGCTGACCGGCCGCCCCGGCGTCTGCTTCGTCACCCGCGGCCCCGGCGCCACCAACGCCTCCATCGGCGTGCATACGGCCTACCAGGATTCGACGCCGATGATCCTGTTCATCGGCCAGGTCGGCAACGACTTCATCGACCGCGAAGCCTTCCAGGAGATCGACTACCGCCGCATGTACGGCCAGATGGCCAAGTGGGTGGCGCAGATCGACCGCGCCGAGCGCATTCCCGAATATCTGGCGCGCGCCTTCCAGGTCGCCACCAGCGGCCGCCCCGGCCCCGTCGTGCTGGCCCTGCCCGAGGATATGCTGACGGCCGTGGCCAGCGTCGCCGACACGCGCCGCTACCAGGCCGTGCAGGCGGCGCCGGCGGCGGCGCAGATCGCCCAGCTGCGCGCCATGCTGGCCGAAGCCAGGCGCCCGCTGCTGCTGCTGGGCGGCGCCACCTGGAGCGCCCAAGCCTGCGCCGACCTGCGCCGCTTCGCCGAGGCCAACGCCCTGCCCGTCGCCTGCGCCTTCCGCTTCCAGGACCTGCTCGACAATGCCCACCCTAACTATATAGGCGACGTCGGCATCGGCATCAATCCGAAGCTGGCCGCGCGCGTCAAGGACGCCGACCTGATTCTGGCGCTCGGCCCACGCCTGGGCGAAATGACCACCGGCGGCTATACGCTGATCGCCTCGCCGGTGCCGCGGCAGCGCCTGGTGCATGTCCACGCCGACGCCGAGGAGCTGGGCAGCGTCTACCAGGCCGAGCTGATGATCAACAGCGGCATGCCGCAGGCTTGCGCGATGCTGGCGGCGATGGCGCCGGTCGACGCCGGCGCCTGGCGCCACACGGTGGCCGAGGCGAAGGCCGAGCTGCTCGCCTTCCAGCGGCAGCCGCCCATCTTCCAGGACGGCAGCGCGCCGCTCGACCTGTGGCAGGTGACCCAGGAGATCATGGCGCAGGCGCCGGCCGACACCATCCTCACCAACGGCGCCGGCAACTACGCGTCGTGGGCGCACCGCTTCTACCGCTACGGCGGGCTGCGCACGCAGCTGGCGCCGACCAACGGCGCGATGGGTTACGGCCTGCCGTCCGGCGTGGCCGCCAAGATCGTCGATCCGCAGCGCACCGTCATCACCTTCGCCGGCGACGGCGAGTTCATGATGAACGGCCAGGAGCTGGCCACGGCCGTGCAGTACCAGGCCGGCGTCGTCGTCATCGTCTTCAACAACCAGATGTTCGGCACGATCCGCATGCACCAGGAACGCGACTATCCCGGCCGCGTCTCCGGCACCGGGCTGCACAACCCGGACTTCGCCGCGCTGGCGCAAGCCTACGGCGCGCACGGCGAGGTGGTCAACACCACCGGGGAGTTCGGCCCGGCGCTGCGGCGCGCGCTGGCGCACGCGGCCGAGAAGCGCCTGCCGGCGCTGATCGAGTTGCGCTATGACGGCAACCTGATCACGCCGAACGCGACGCTGGCGACGATACGCCAGAACGCCGAGGCGGCGCGGGCGGCGAAGTAAAAAAAAAGGGGCGCCCATCGGCGCCCCTTGTTGTATCGGTCTCAGGCGGCCGGCATTTCCGCCGGCGCCGTTTGCGGCGCCTCTTCGGCCGGCTCTTCCGGCGCCGGCTGCGGCCGCGGGCATGGCTTGCAGTTCTTCAGCCTGGCGCCGAAGTCCGTCACCCGCGCCAGCCGCATCGGCATGCTGGCGTCGCCGCCGCAGTAGGCGCCGTCCAGCGTCAGCGTCCGGCCATCCTTCGAGAAGCGGCCGATGAACTTGCGCTCGCCGTCGTCGGCGCCGGCGACGCTGAAGTCGATGGCGCCGCTGCCGGCGTCGATATTGACCTCGCTGGCCACCAGCGGCCAGCTCAGCGCGCCGGCCGTGAATTCATAGAATACGCTATCGCCTTCCGCGAAGCGGTGCAGGCTGACGCGCTGGCCGCCGATTTCGCCGCTGGGCTGCTGTATGCACAGGTCCGAGTACACCATCACGCCGTAGCGCGGCAAGCCGCCGGCGGGGGCTTTCGTCCTGGTCTTGGCGGCGGCAAGGGCCGTGCCGGCGGCGGCGCACAAGAGCACGGCCGCCAGTGCCAGGCGGCCGGATCGAGGGATATTTTTCATGGGAGCCTTCGCGGTGATTGTTGGCGCATTTTAACCTGCGCCGCAGAAATGCAAAACGCGCCGCCAAGCCTGAGCCCGACAGCGCGTTTTGTTGCGCTTCGGGTCCGCGGACGGACCCTAGGCGCTGATTCCAATTCCGCTTAGGGAATTAGAACGAGTGACGCATACCAACGTTGAACGCTTTGTCGCCCGAACCAACTTCGCTGGCGTTACCAACGGTGTAGCCAGCTTTGTTCGTGTTTTTGATTTTAGCGAACGAGGTGTAAGCCGAAGTACGCTTGGACAAAGCGTACGAGTAGCCAACAGCCCATTGCGTAGCGTCAAAGTTCGACGAATCGGTGTCGTTTTTGCGGATGTACGAAGCCATCACGGTGCCAGCTTGGCCAACTGGTGCGCTTACGCCCAGCAGCAGGTTGGTGCTGTTGTCGGTCAGACGGCCAGCGTTTGGCAGGTTTGCCAGGGTCGCTGCAACGTCAATTTTGCCGCCCATGGCGCTGGCGGTACCTTTGTCTTTGCCGTAGGCGAAGAAGGCTTTAGCGACGGTGAAGTCGTAGTTAGCGGCCAGCAAAATGTTGCGTGCCAGGTCGCCGTCGACGTTCAGTGCTGGAACGTCGTTGTTAGCAACGCTGTACACCAGACGTGCGTTCAGTGGGCCGTTAGCGTAAGCAACAGCGGCGCCAACTTGACGGCCCGATTTGTTGCTACCAGCTTGTTCGCCCAGGGTGTAGCTCACTTCGCCGGTGAAGCCGCTGAATGCTGGCGACACGTAAACGATCGAGTTTTTCGCGCGTTGGGTCGATGGGAACAGGTTCGTTGCCGTACCAGCGTAGCCGCCAGCGAACGGATCTGCCACTTCGGTCAGTGCTTTGTAGTACGAAGTGTATTGGTTACCCAGGGTCACGGTGCCCAGGGTGGTGCTTTTCAGACCCAGGAACGTTTGACGACCGAACAGGCCGCCTTCGTTTTGCGTACCGGTGTCAACGTTGAAGCCGGCTTCCAGACCGAACACAGCCGACAGGCCGTTGCCCAGATCTTCGGTGCCGCGGAAACCCAGGCGCGAAGCCGAAGCGATGCCGCTGCTTACTTTGGTGGTCGAACCGACTGCCGCGCCGCGCTCGCTGACGATACCGGCATCGACGACACCGTAGATCGTTACGTTGGATTGGGCGAAGGCCATGTTGCTGGCTGCGGCCAGAACTGCCAGGGAGATGATCGATTTTTTCATTGCGTGTTTCCTTTATTATTAAAGCAAAAGTTAGTACTGACCATGCATCTCGTGCTGCGCTCTTGATGAGCACTTTTTATGAGTGAGGGCAAGGTCTCCACCTGCCATATTGCGGCTCCATTGAGGAAGCGAGCTCACATTCGTCGCGGCGCGCGCGTCGGCGCACCGGCTTCACCAGATCTGTGCGTAATGCACCACGGCCGCACCAGATCGGTGCGCGAGGCACCGGAGGCGGCACTATAACGACCGATTCTGATTCCATCAAGTCTAAATATGTTACGAGGTGTACCAATTACGCCACACTCGTTCCCGCGCGCATAGCGCTGCGGGCGTCGCATCGTGCGCCCGCGACGGGCTGCTTCGGCGCGTCGAGCAACATTGCGCCACGGCAAAAAAATTGCGGTTTAATAACAAAGTCGGACCGCGCGATCAGTCCTTGCCATTGCACCAGTTGAGGGGCCGCCGACGTCGCGCCGGCATGCGCCATCCGTTTGCTGCCCGCACCGGACTGGCCGAGCGGCCCGCCGATTCCAGGGGGAGATGTCACAAACGGGACGAAGCATACACCCCATTGAATAATCCTGCAGAGCGCGCGCACGATTGCCGGCGGCAAGGCCCGCGCCATGCTTGTCACTATACCATTAGTAGGATGGAAAAACACGGCGGCGCAAATGGCGCGTTAAGGAGCCCACCGGCAAGACCACGCGACCGGGCGCGCGATACCCGGGCGGCGGAGCAAGCGGCGACCCCACCAACATTTGCAATATGGAAAGCGGGTAAAATGCAGCTCCCATCCTGGATGGATGACCAGCCCACGATACGAGCAAGACCGCGCGCCCCGACGTGCGCGCCAGGCCGCCACCGCCCCATGGACACTGACAACCCGCCCTTCCCCGTTTGCAGCACGATCAGCGACGTCGAACGCGACACCGGCCTGGCCAAGGAAACATTGCGCGTGTGGGAAAGGCGCTACGCCTTCCCGCAACCGCAGCGCGACGCCTTCGGCGAGCGCCTCTATTCGGCCGAGCAGGTGCGCAAGCTGCGCCTGGTGAAGCGCCTGCTCGACCTGGGCTTTCGCCCCGGGAAAATCATCGGCCACAGCAGCGACGCGCTGCAAGCCCTGGCCGCGCGCCACAGCGCCGCCGCCGCGCCGGACGACCCGCGCCTGCACGCCTGCCTGGCCCTGTGCCAGGCTTACCAGACCGACGCCCTGCGCGCCGCGCTGTCGCAGGCGCTGCTGGAGATGGGTTTGCGCCATTTCGTCACCGATCTGGTGGCGCCGCTGACGACGCGCGTCGGCGCCAGCTGGGCCTGCGGCCAGTTGGCCGTGTACGGCGAGCACCTGTTCACCGAGACGCTGCAGATGGTGTTGCGCACCGCCATTTTTTTGACTCAACAGGCGGACCGGCCCGGCTTGGCCGCGCCACGCATCCTGCTGACGACGCTGCCGCAGGAGCGCCACGGCCTGAGCCTGCTGATGGTCGAAGCGCTGTGCGTGGCCGACGGCGCCCACTGCATCTCGCTGGGCGTGCAAACCCCGCTGCAAGACATCGTCGAGGCCGCCCACACCCTGCGCGCCGACATCGTCGCGCTGTCTTTTTCCAGCTGCAACAACACGCGCCAGGCGCAGGACGGCTTGAACGGGCTGCGCGCCGGCCTGCCGGCGGCCGTCGAACTGTGGGCCGGCGGCGCCGCCATGGCGCCGATGAAGCGCCGGCCCGCCTCCGTCCACGTGCTCGACCTGCCGCAAGTGGCCGGCGCGCTGGCCGACTGGCGCCGGCGCCGGGCGAAAAGTTGCCAAATACCATAGCGAAGGCCGGGGCCGCCGCCCCGCTCTGGTAGAATAGGCCGACCGAATGACCCGCCCGGCGCCGCCGGGCCCCGCTTGAAGCGCCCCCCAACCACACTCCCATGTTTAGTTTCTTCAAGAAAAAACCCGCCATCCCCGAAGTTGCGCCGCAACCCGCCCACACCGCCGCGCCGGCCGTCCCGGCGCCAGCCCCGGCCGCGCCGCCGCCCGCGGCGGCCGCCACGCCCGACGCCGTCAAGAAGCAGTCGTGGGTGGCCCGCCTGAAGGCCGGCCTGTCGAAAACCTCCTCGACGCTGAGCGTGCTGTTCGTCGGCGCCAAGATCGGCGACGAACTCTACGAGGAACTGGAAGCGGCGCTGCTGATGTCGGACGCCGGCATCGACGCCACCGCCTTCCTGCTCGGCGAGCTGAAGAAAAAGGTCAAGGAAGACAAGCTGCTCGACGCCGCCGACGTCAAGGCCGCGCTGAAGGTCTTGCTGACGGAGCTGCTGGCGCCGCTGCAAAAACCGTTCGAGCTGGGCCGCCACCAGCCCCTGGTGATGATGATTTCCGGCGTCAACGGCGCCGGCAAGACCACCTCGATCGGCAAGCTGGCCAAGCACATGCAGGCCAACGGCCAGTCCGTGCTGCTGGCGGCCGGCGACACCTTCCGCGCCGCCGCCCGCGAGCAATTGATGGTCTGGGGCGCGCGCAACAACGTCACCGTCATTTCCCAGGAATCCGGCGATCCGGCCGCCGTCGCCTTCGACGCCGTGCAATCGGCCAAGGCGAAGAAGATCGACGTCGTCATGGTCGACACGGCCGGCCGCCTGCCGACCCAGATGCACCTGATGGAGGAATTGAAGAAGATCAAGCGCGTCATCGGCAAGGGCATGGACGGCGCGCCCCATGAAACCCTGCTCGTCATCGACGGCAACACGGGGCAGAACGCGCTGGCCCAGGTCAAGGCCTTCGACGACGCGCTGCAACTGAGCGGCATCGTGATCACCAAGCTGGACGGCACGGCCAAGGGCGGCGTGCTGGCGGCCATCGCCCGCAGCCGCCCGGTGCCCGTGTACTTCATCGGCGTCGGCGAACAGATCGAGGACTTGCAACCGTTCAACGCCGCCGAATTCGTCGACGCGCTGCTCGGGTAAGCCCATGATGATCGCCTTTGAACACGTCAACAAACAATACTCGGCCGACGCGATGGCCTTGCGCGACATCTCGCTGTCGGTGGCCAAGGGCGAGCTGGTGTTTCTCGCCGGCCCCTCCGGCGCCGGCAAGTCGACGCTGCTGAAAATGATCGCCGCGATGGAGCGCCCGAGCTCGGGCAAGGTCATCGTCAACGGCCAGGACATCGGCAAGATCAAGCCGGCCGGCGTGCCCTTCCTGCGCCGCAACCTCGGCCTGATCTTCCAGCAGCAGCGCCTGCTCACCGACCGCTCCATCCTCGCCAACGTCATGCTGCCGCTGCTGGTGACGGGCGCGCCGAAAGCCCAGGCCGAGCAGCGCGCCCGCGCCGCCCTCGACAAGGTCGGCCTGCTGGAACGCGCGCCGGCCCTGCCGCTGGCCCTGTCCGGCGGCGAGCAGCAGCGCGTCGCCATCGCCCGCGCCATCGTCAACCGGCCGCAGATCATCCTGGCCGACGAACCCACGGCCAACCTCGACCGCGCCAGCGCCGACAAGGTGCTCGACGCCCTGAAAGCCTTCCACTCGGTCGGCGTCACCTGCCTGATTTCGACCCACGACGAACAGATCATCGAATCGGCCGCCCGCGTCATCCACCTGCAACAAGGCCGCATCACCGGCACGGAGAGCCCATGAAAAGCTGGTTCCGCCAACACGGCTTCGCCCTCGGCGCGGCCCTGATCCACCTGCGCAAGGCGCCCGGCAGCTTCCTCTTCAACATCTTCGTCGTCGCCATCGCGCTGGCCCTGCCCTTCGCCGGCGTGACCCTGCTCGACAATGTGCGGCCGATGTCGGCGCAAATGTCGGTGGACCCCGAGCTGAGCCTGTTCCTCAAACCGGACCTGCCGCGCGAGCAGGCGGCGGCGATGGCGCCGGCGCTGCGCCGCGTCCTCGACGACGCCAAGGCCAAGGTCATCTTCGTGCCGCGCGAACAGGCGCTCGACGCGCTGAAAAACAAGAACGGCCTGGCCGACGTGCTCAGCACGCTGGGCGACAACCCCCTGCCCGACAGCTATGTGCTGAAGCTGGACGCGTTCAGGAACGCGGCCGACGCCGGCCGCATCGACGCCGTCGCCGCACAATTGCGCGCCCTGCCGGGCGTCGACACGGTGCAGGTCGACTCGGCCTGGGTCAAGCGCCTGGCGGCGCTGCTGGGCGTGCTGCGCCTGGCCCTGCTGCTGCTGGCCGTCACACTGGGCACCGTCGTCATCGCCGTCGTCTTCAACACGATACGCCTGCAGGTGATGACGCAGCGCGACGAAATCAGCGTCTCCAAGCTGATCGGCGCCACCGACACCTTCATCCACCGTCCGTTCTACTACACCGGCGCCCTGCTCGGCCTGTGCGCCGGCGCCGTCGCCCTGGGCGCCGTCGCGCTGGCGCTGCAACCGCTGAACACGGCCATCGCCGAGTTCGCCCGCCTGTACGCCTCGGAATTCCAGCTGACCCCGCTGGAACCGCTGGCCATGGCCGGCTTGCTGGCCCTCAGCGCCGGCCTCGGCCTGGTCGGCGCCATGCTGTCGGTGCAGCGCCACCTGGCGCGTCTGAACTGAACCGCCCGCGGCCGGGGCCATGGGTGGAACGCCGCGTTCCGCCCATGGCCGCGCGCTTAAGCCAGTCTTCAGTAAGTTCCCCCATACTGTTTACCGTCTATCCACGGAAGAACTATCCCTGCAGCGCGACATCTAAGATTTCAAGGGGCATCAGAGCCGGGCGTTCCCGTATGTTGCCGCGGCGACCCATGACGATTTGATACAGCACAAAAATTACTGAAATGGCATGATTGCCCCGACTATTGCGTAAGGCATTAGGTATGATGGGTTCATAGCATTTATGCTATCAGGGCAATTAGGTGAGCCGATTGGCACTCTCCCCGGGAGAGTGCTAATATACGTCACATCAGTTGCTGCGACATGCTTTTTAGCAACATCCGGCGGCAAGGCACGACAGGTAACAAACCGTAACAGTCCGTGTTTGCATCCGGCCTGCATGGCACATTGGAATCACGCAAGACTATAAGAGCGAGGAATATATATGACTATGATGTCCGCACCGTCCGCATTGGTCACGACCAAGAGTAACGCGCTGGGCCTCGGGTTTACCGGCAATCTGGGTAACCTGGATGCCTATATCTCCGCCGTCAACCGTCTGCCGATGCTGTCCCACGACGAAGAAGTCTCGCTGGCGACGCGTCTGCGCGCCAACAACGATCTGGCCGCCGCGCAGGAACTGGTGCTGTCCCATCTGCGTCTGGTCGTATCGATTGCCCGCGGCTACCTCGGCTACGGCTTGCCGCACGCCGACCTGATCCAGGAAGGCAATATCGGCCTGATGAAAGCCGTCAAGCGTTTCGACCCGGATCAGGGCGTGCGCCTGGTGTCGTACGCGATGCACTGGATCAAGGCCGAGATGCATGAATACATCTTGAAAAACTGGCGCCTCGTGAAAGTGGCGACGACGAAGGCGCAGCGCAAGCTGTTCTTCAATCTGCGCAGCCACAAGCAGGGGCTGGACGCGATGACGCCGACGCAAATCGACGCGCTCGCCAAGCTGCTGGACGTCAAGCGCGAAGAAGTGATCGAAATGGAAACCCGTTTGAGCGGCCGCGACATCGCGCTGGAATCGCCGACGGACGACGAGGACGACAAGTTTTCGCCGATCGCCTACCTGTCGTCGGAGCAAAGCGAGCCGACCAAGGTGCTGGAAGCGGAACAGGTGACGCGTTTGCAATCGGAGGGGCTGGAATCGGCGCTGGGCAAGCTCGACGCGCGCTCCCGCCGCATCGTCGAAGCGCGCTGGCTGGCCAACGACGACGGCTCCGGCGCCACGCTGCACACGCTGGCCAACGAGTTCGGCGTCTCGGCCGAGCGCATCCGCCAAATCGAAACGGCGGCGCTGAAGAAAATGAAGGGTGCGCTGAGCGCCTTCGTTTAAGCCCGCATTGGCTGCAGCAATAACAACAAAGGCGCTTCAGGCGCCTTTGTTGTTATTGCCGCGGGCAATCTGGCTGCGCTTAGGCGGCCAAGCCTTTCGCCAGCAACTCGGCGACCAGTTCGTTGAGCTCGACGCCGCGCTCCTTGGCCTGCGTTTGCAATTGCAGCACGAGGGCGCTGTTGAGCTTGACGGCGAACGGCACCAGGCCCAGCGCCTGGTCCAGCTTGCGCTGTTCGCGGCGGTCCGGCGCGGCCGCGCCGCTCTTACCGAAACCGGCTGCGCCAGGGGCCGCCATTTTCCCCATCAATTTTTTGGCGTCGCTCTTGGCCAAGTCGGTCTTTTTCATTGTGTCTGTCCTTATTATTTCAAAACAGCCATTTTACGCAGTATCGGGCGCGCCATAGACTTTGTTTGCGCGCCCCATGCATGGCATATTTGCTACCATTGCCCTATATGGCGGCGGCCGCGCCGCGCTGCGCCGCCGAAAGGAACAGACATGCAACGACACATCGTGCAACGCTGGCTCGCCCTGCCCCTCCTGTGCGCCGGCCTGGCGGCGCTGGCCGCCTGCGCGCGCTCCGCCGCCACCGAACCGGCGCCGCCCGCCGACTCGACCGTGGTGCTGGCCGTCGGGCAGAGCGTGGCGCTGACGCCGACGGCGACGCTCAGGCTGGACCGCGTCAACGACAGCCGCTGCAAAGTCGGCGCCGTCTGCGTCTGGGCCGGCTACATCAGCTACAGTTTCACCGTCAGCGAGGGCGGCGCGGCGACCGCGTTCACGCTGTCCGATTCGATGCCCGGCGGCGCCCCGAGCAGCAGCGTGCAAGGGCGCACGTTCACGCTCGTCGGCGTCGAACCGGCCGCGCCGCCGGCCCTGCGCGCGCCGGAGCCGGACTACCGCGTCAGCGTCAAGGTAAGCGCCAACTAAAACGCAGCCGGCTGAGATGGTCCGCGCCACATACGGTAATATTGCAAAATAATCATATAAGCGGGGATATGCCATGATCGAATTCCAGGCACTGGCGAAGCGCTACGGCGCCTTCGACGCCGTCAAACCCCTCTCGCTGCGGGTCGGCCGCGGCGAAGTGTTCGGTTTTCTCGGCCCCAACGGCGCCGGCAAGACGACGACGATCCGCATGATGATGGGCATCCTCGTTCCCAGCGCCGGACGGGTGCGCATCGACGGCCTGGACTGCCACGGCGACGCCATCGAGGTCAAGCGCCGCGTCGGCTACCTGCCCGACAACCCGATTTTTTACGACTACCTGCGCGGCCGCGAAATCCTCCAGTTCGTCGGCGAGATGCACGGCTTTTCGCCGGCCGGGGCGGCCGAACGCGGCGCGCGCCTGCTGGCCGAGTTCGGCCTCGACGAAGTCAGCGAGGAATTCGCCGTCAACTATTCGATGGGCATGAAAAAGAAGCTCGGCCTGGCCTGCGCCATGATCCACGAGCCGGCCGTGCTGATCCTCGACGAACCGATCAACGGCCTCGACCCGCGCGCCTCGCGCGAAGTCCAGGAGCGGCTGCTGCGCATCGCCGCGCAGGGCACGACGATCTTCGTCTCCACCCATTTGCTCGACATGGCCGAGCGCCTGTGCGACCGCGTCGGCATCATCCACCGCGGCGCGCTGGTGGCCACCGGCACGCTGGAGCAGATCCGCGACAGCATGTGCGCCGACGGCACGCTGGAGGAAGTCTTCCTGAAGATCACCGACGAAACCGCCGACTGCGCGCCGGCATGATGGCGCACCCCTCCGCGCTGCGCGCGATGTGGCTGCTGGCGCGCTTGCGCCTGCTGCGCCTGCTAAACCAGACCAACAGCGGCATCAGCCAGGGCTTCAAGGCCGGCAAGAAAAGCCGCGCCGCCACGGCCGGCAAGCAACGCGGCCGCTGGATCATCACCACCCTGGCGGTGCTGGTGATGAGCTTCAGCTTCGGCAACATGGCCTTCCAGAGCGTGCGCAACCTGAACTGCGTCCTGGTGCCCGCCAACGCCTGCCCCGCCGGGCAAGCGCCCCAGCACCTGGCGGCGGCCGCCGACGCATTGGCGGCGACGCCCTTCCCGCCCGCGCTGGCCGGCGGCGTCGCGATGCAACTCTCGCTGCTGTTCCTGGTCAGCTTCCTGCTGCCGCTGGCCGCGCGCGAACTGTCCCAGCCCGACTGGGACCTGGAATGGCTGGTCACCTTGCCGGCGTCGCGCCGCACGCTGCTGTGGGGGCGCTTGCTGGAACGCAGCCTGGCCAATCCCGGTGGATTGCTGGCGCTGTTGCCTAGCTGCCTGGCGATCGCCTGGTATTCCGGCCACGTGTGGAGCGCGCCGCTGCTGGCCGCCGTCGCCGCCTTTCCCCTGCTGATGCTGGCGGCGCTGCTGCGCACCCTGGTCGACACCGGCCTGCGCCTGCTGCTGCCGCCGGCCCAATTGCGCAACCTGCAAGCCTTCGTCTCCGTCGTCAGCATACTGCCCATGTACCTGGCGATGTCGCTGGCCCTCACGCCGGGCGCCACGCTAGGCTTCGACCTGGCCGCCGCCTTCCCGGCCTGGGCCGCCTGGACCCCGCCCGGCCTCGTGGTGCAAATGCTCAACGCCCGCGGCATCGCCGCGGCGCTGCCGCCGGCCGCGCTGCTGGCCCTGCAAGTGGCGGCGCTGCTGCAACTGGGCATAGCGCTGCTGCGCCACCAGTTGCGCGACGGCGTCGTCGCGGCCGGCTCGCGCGAGAGCGCGCGCCAGCGCGCACCGGCGCAGGCGCACGCCGCGCGGCGCTGGCGCATCGGCAGCGTCGTGCAACGGCGCGAACTGCGCCTGCTCAGCCGCGACCGCAACTTCCTCGTGCAAAGCCTGTTGCTGCCCGTCGTCATCGTGCTGAGCCAACTGCTGTTCAACGGCCAGCTCCACAGCATCGCCCAACTGGGCGAGAACCCCGCCACGATGGCCGCGCTGGCCTTCGCCATCGGCGCCTACGTGCTGGTGCTGTCGGCCTTCCAGACGCTGAACACGGAGGGCGGCGCGCTGTGGCTGCTGTACACCTTCCCGGCGTCGATCGAGCGCGTGCTGAAGGAAAAGGCGCAACTGTGGGCCATGCTGACGCTGGCCTACCCGCTGGCCGTCTTCGGCATCGGCCTGTACTTTGCGCCGGCGCCGAGCTGGCAACTGTTCGGCCTGCTGCTGGTCGTGCTGGCCGGCATTCCGATCTACTCGCTGATCGCCGTGTCGCTGGGCGTGTTCGCCTGCGACCCGCTGGCCCAGGACGAGCGCGTCAAGGTGCACCCGACCTATCTGTACCTGTACATGCTGCTGGCGACGCTGTACAGCCTCGCCATCTACGCCGGCTCCTGGCCGCAAAAGATCGTCGTCATCGTGCTGACCGCCTCGCTCGCGCTGGCGCTGTGGCAAAAGGCGCGCGACGAACTACCCTACCTGCTCGACCCGGCCGCATCGCCGCCGCCGCGCGTCTCCAGCGCCGACGGACTGATCGCCGCCACGCTGTTTTACCTGCTGCAGGCGGCCTTGCTGGCCGTCCTGGGCGCCGACGGCAGCCGGCCCGACGCCGCCACGTTCGCCCTCGCATTTGGCATCGGCGGCGCGCTGACCTATGCGCTGGTGCGCGTCCACTACTGGCGCAGCAAGACGGCCGGCGTGCCGCGCATAGGCGGCGCCGGCGCGGGCCTGTCGGTGCGCCTGGGCTTGGCCGGCGCCGCCTGCGCCGCCATCTTCGGCCTCGCCTATTTGTACGGGCTGGGCCAGGCGGGCCTGCTGCCGGACGCCGCGCAACTGCCCAACGACACGCCGGCGAACCGCGCCTGGTTTCTCGGCCTGGCCGTGCTGGCCGCGCCGCTGTGCGAGGAGTTCATCTTCCGCGGCCTGATCTTCGGCGGCCTGCGCCGCTCGATGGGCGCGCTGCCGGCGGCCTTGGCCAGCGCCGCGATCTTCGCCATCGTGCATCCGCCGGCGTCGATGCTGCCCGTCTTCGTTGTCGGCCTGTGCACGGCCTGGGCCTACGAGCGCAGCAAGACGCTGCTGGCGCCGATGCTGGCGCACGCCGGCTATAACGCCATCGTCGTCGGCTGCCGGCTGTTGTTCTGAGGCGGGGAAGGCGGGCCGCCATGCCTTAAAATACCGGCTGATGCCATTTCAGCCGCGCCCGATGCCCCTCCCCTCGACCATCCCTCCGGGCTGGCGCCCCGACCTGGCGCGCTGGCAGCAACTGGTGCCGCCGGCCCGGCTGGCGGCGCTGCTGGCGGCCGCGCCGCACTGGCGCCTGTTCGAGGTCGGTTGCGGCGGCGCGGCGCAGTTTTGCGCCGGCCACATCCCCGGCGCGGGCTACCTCGACACCAACGACATGGAGCGGGCGCCGTTGTGGAACAAGGTGCCGGACGCCGAGCTGCTGCAACTGCTGCTGCGGCACGGCGTGCGCCACGACAGCAGCGTCGTGCTGTACGGCCGCAACCCGCTGGCGGCCGCGCGCGCGGCCCAGTTGATGCTGTACGCCGGCGTGGCCGATGTGCGCCTGCTCGACGGCGGCCTGGCCGCGTGGCGCGGCGCCGGCGGCGCGCTGGCGACCGGCGCGCCGCGCCGTTACCGCGCCGCCGCCGCGTTCGGCGCGCCCTTCCCGGCCCGCCCCGACTACCTGATCGACGCGGCGCGCGTGCGCCAACTGTTGCGCCAGCCGGACGCCGCCCTCGTCAGCATCCGCACCTGGCGCGAATTCACCGGCCAGACCTCGGGCTACGGCTATATCGACGCGCGCGGCGACATTCCCGGCGCGCGCTGGGGCCGCGCCGGCGCCGGCGACGACATCAACAGCATGAGCGAATTCCACGACGCGGCCGGGCGCATGCTCCCGGCCGAGGCCATCGGCGCGCTCTGGCGCGGCGCCGGCGTCCACGCCGGCCAGCAGGCCGCGTTTTACTGCGGCACCGGCTGGCGCGCCTCGCTGGCCTTCTACTACGCCTGGCTGATGGGCTGGCCGCGCATCAGCGTCTATGACGGCGGCTGGTGCGAATGGAGCAGCGATCCCGCCAACCCCGTGGTCCGCCGCGCGGCCCCGCCGTGACGCCCTATCTGGCCGCCTCGATCTGCCAGAAACCGTCCTTGCCGGCCGACTTGCGCGCCAACAGGGCCGACGGCAACGCCACGTTCAGCGCCGCCAGGCGCGCCGGGTCGACCAGCACCGTCGGCGTGTCCTGCTTCAGGATGGGCATCACGTCCGGCTTGACATGGCGCTGCAGGATGCGCGCCGCCTGCCTGCCCGACAGCGCGCCGACGTAGCCGAAGTCGGCGCCCACATACAGCGCCGCGCCGGGCACCCGCACCATCGCCAGCGTCACCACCGGAATCCGGTTCTCGACGCCGAAGTCGCCCAGGTCGGTGGCCGGCTCGTATTTGCGCAAGCCGTAATAGGTGTCGAGCGGCACGGCGAACATCTGCACGCCGCCCTGCTGGTGCAACTGCTTCAGCGAGGGCACGATGCTGTCGCTCTTGCCGACCAGCCGCGACGCCACGGCGATGCCCAGCTGCCCGGCGCTGCTGGTGGCCGCCGCCACGTTGGCGACGCCGTTTTCGTCGTCGGTGTGTACCATGCCGATGCGCCGCACGGCCGGGAAAATCTGCTGCACCACCTTCACCGAGTCGCGCATGTCGGTGTACAGCGTGGCGCCGGTGACGCCCTCGCCGCCGTCGACCAGCGAGACGCAACCGGCCTCCACCGGATCGGCCACGGCGGTGAAGACGACGGGAATGCGGGCGTCCTCCAGTATGCCGCGCGCGTAACGGGTCGCCGGCGTGCCGATGGTCAGCACCAGGTCCGGCTTGGCGGCGGCGATGCGGCTGGCCTCCTCGCGTATGCGCATCAGCACCCCGAGGCGGGTCCAGAAACCGCCCTTTTCGAGGTCTAAGTCGATCTTCACGCGGTTCAGGCGCAGGTTCTTGCCCGCCACGATGCCGCTGCTTTGCAAGCCCTCCAGAAAACCCGCCATGGCTTCCTGAAACGGCTCGATGTCGCTCACCTGCAAGACCTCGACCGTGAACACATGCGACTCGTCCATCGCGGCCGGGGCCAGCGCCTCCATCGCCCGCGCGGGCGCGCCGCACGCGAGCAGTACCAGCGTCAACATACCTGCAACTTTGCGCATAATTTTTCCAATCGAGAGATGAAACGCCGCCAGCGACCGTGGCGCGCGGGCGGAGCGTGGGCGCTGCGCCGATGAGATGAATTAGAACAGAAAGCGTGTTTTTCCAGCAAAAAGAATGCTAACCCTGCGAGCCAATTTTCTGCGCCGCCAAGCCACGGCGCGCGCAGTATAATCCGCTGCGCATTTTTCCCGCGCCGCCACATTAAGGAAACAGATGAGTTTAACCGCGCTTGCCCTTCTCGGCTACATTACCTGGACTATCCTGCTGCTGCTGGCCATCGCCGCGCTGCGCCTCGCGCTGGTGCTGGGCGGACGCCGCGGCGCCAACAGCTTCGCCGCCGACGGCGCCGATGTGTCGCCGTTCGCGCAGCGGCTGGCGCGCGCCCACGCGAACTGCTATGAAAGCTTCCCCATCCTGGGCGGCCTGCTGCTGGTTGCGCTGGCGACCTGGCAAACCAGGCTCACCGATCCGCTGGCGCTGATGATGCTGGCCGCGCGCGTGGCGCAATCCTTCACCCATCTGTTGTCCGGCGGCGTGCTGGCCAGCCTGATCCGTTTCTTCTTCTTCGCCATCCAGCTGGGGATTGCGCTGCGCTGGTTGTTCCTGTTTCTCACGCACTGGACAGCTTTCTAGCGGCCGCGAAAAAAAAGGCGGGCCACGGCGGGCGGGGATGCTTTCCCGTCCATCGTGGCCCGCCCCCGCGCCGGCCGGTACCAGCGCGTAGCCGCGCTTACAGGTGCGGCGTGATCTGTGGCATCAGGTCGTCGAAGGTGCGGCCGCTGCCGTTTTCGCCGATCGCGTGCATTTTCCACTCGCCGTTATGGCGGTACAGCTTGGCCATGATCTGCGCCGTGTGGGCGCCCTGCACCGACAGGTTGAAGCGGGCGATTTCCTGGTTGTTGCCCGCATTGACGATGCGGCAGTAGGCGTTTTCCACTTGCGAGAAGTTCTGGCCGGTGAAGCTGTTGACGGTGAACACCAGGCTTTTCACATTGGCCGGCACCTTGCTCAGGTCGACGCCGATTTGCTCGTCGTCGCCGTCGCCGGCGCCGGTGCGGTTGTCGCCCGAGTGGACGATGCTGCCGTCACGGCTTTTCAGCTGGCGGAACCAGACGATGTCGGCCACGCTGTTGTTGTCGTCGAACAGCACGCAGGACGCGTCCAGGTCGATCGACTCGGTCTTCGCGCCGAAGCCGAAGAAACCCTTGGTCTTGATCGAATCCCAGCCCAGGCCCATCGTGATGCGCGTCAGCGCCGTGCCGGCTTCCTTGTCCAGAGAGATTTTCTGGCCCTTGCTTAAATTAACTGACATATAAAACTCCTTGATTGTGTGTAGTTACGACTGCTTGCGCTGGGTCCAGCTCAGGAAGGCGGCGCGGTTGCGCGAGCACACCAGCACCTTGCCCTGGCCGGAAAACTTCAGCACCATGCCCTCGCCGCTGGTCTGGCTGTTCACCAGATTGCCGAGGAAGCCGCCGCTGTTGCCCGTCGTGATGGAAATCTCGTAGTGCAGCCGGCTGTCCCAGCACACCACATGGGAATTGTCGATGACCACGTCCTTGCCGGGCGTGACCTCCAACTCCGACATCGAGCCGAAGCCGGACACGGCGACCTGGCCGCTGCCGGCCGTCTCGGTGATGAAGAAACCGCCGCTCTGCGCGAACAAGGCATTGCCCAGGCTCTGCGTGCGCACCTTCAGTTCGACGCCGGAACTGGCGGCGACGAAGGCGCCGTCGCTGAGCATGTACTGGCGCGCGCCGACGTCGACCACTTGCACCGCGCCCGGCAGCGTCGGCGACAGCAGGCAATCGCCGTCGCCGCGCACGGCCTCGATGTGCTGCTGGAAGAACGATTCGCCGTTGGCGAAGCGGCGCATGATGGCGCTGCCTATGCCGCCGGTCATCTTGCCCTTCAGATCCAGGCTGGCCTCCATCATCACCATCGCGTCCGATTCGCAATAAATCTTCTCGCCCTTCGCAAGCGACACGTGCAGAAACGGGTCCACATCCCCTGTTACGCTAAATACTGGCATTTGACTCTTTCCTTATCGCCTGAAAGCAGGCCTGCGAATTGACCACCGGGCTGCCCGCGGCCCGCCAGGCGGGCCGCGGCAGACTGCTTATTTAGACACCGACGCCGAACGACGCGGCCAAAGGACCCAGGCCGCCTTTGTAACCCTGGCCGATGGCCTTGAACTTCCAATCGGCGCCGTTGCGGTAGATTTCACCGAACACCATCGCCGTCTCGGCCGAGCCGTCTTCGGACAGGTCGAAGCGGGCGATTTCCGTGTTGCCGTTGGCGTTGATGCAACGCACATACGCCTTTTGCACCATGCCGAAGTTTTGCTTGCGCGCTTCGGCGTCGTGGATCGTCACGCAGACGGCGATTTTCTCGACGTCGGCCGGCACCAGGCCCAGGTCGATGGTGACGGTTTCGTCGTCGCCGTCGCCGGCGCCGGTGCGGTTGTCGCCCGAGTGGGTCACCGAGGTGTCGCTGGACTTCAGGTTGTTGTAGAAGATCATGTCGAGGTCGGCGCGCACCTTACCGTCGACCTTGAGCAGGAAAGCGGAGCCGTCGATGTCGAACGCGGCGCCGTCGGTGGCGCGCGCATCCCAACCCAAACCGACGATCATTTTCGACAGGCCCGGAGCTTCTTTGCTCAGATTAACGTTACCGCCTTTTTGCAGACTGATTGCCATGATGTGTTTCTCCTATGTGATATGAAAGTACTGCCGTGCTTCACGAACACCTGGCGCAGCCACCGTTCCGCCCCGCGGAGCCGGCGCTGGCGCCTGGTACTGCCTGCGGCAAACTGGTGCTCAGCGTTTGCCGCCTTATTTCTGTCAGGCCGCCACTTCCAGCGCGCCCTGCTTGCGTTTGTAACGGACCGACGACCACAGCGACGCCAGGATGAAGGCCACGCCGATCAGGCCGGTGAACAGTTCCGGAATGTGGAACTTCATGCTTGCCAACATAATCAAGGCCAGGATACCGATCGCATAGTGGGCGCCGTGCTCCAGGAAAACGAACTCGTCGAGTGTACCCTTCTGCACCAGGAACACCGTCATCGAGCGCACGAACATCGCGCCGATTGCCAGGCCCAGCATGATGATCACGACATCCTTGGTGATCGCAAACGCGCCGATCACGCCGTCGAAGGAGAACGATGCGTCCAGCACCTCCAGGTACAGGAAGCCGCCGATACCGCCGCGCTTGACCAGATCGCCGACATTCGTGCCATTCTCTTCTTTTTCCAGCAAACCGCTCACCACGTCCACGCCGACATACGTCAGTACACCCCACAGACCCGCCGTCAGCACGACCAGCTTCTGGCCCTCGTCCACCATCGTCAGGCTGGCCATCAGCGTACCCAGCGCGACCATCACGGACACCGAGGAAATCTTGCCCAGCGCGCCAAGCTTTTCTTCCAGGTGGCCCAGCCAGTGCATCTCTTTTTCGGCGTCAAGCAGGAAGTTCAGGAAAACCAGCAGCAGGAAAATACCGCCGAAGGCCGCCACTTCCGCGTGGTGGTTGGTCAGGTGCATCGAGTAGGCTTCGGGATTGTTCAAGGCCAGGTTCCACACTTCCACCAGTCCCAGGTCGGCGGCCTGCGCCACGATCACCAGCGGGAACAGCAAACGCATGCCGAACACGGCGATGATGATGCCGACGCCAAGGAATAAGGACTGCCAGAACTTGTCCCAGGTCTTCAAGACCGAGGCGTTGACCACCGCGTTGTCAAACGACAGCGACACTTCCATGACGCCGAGGATGACGGCGATGCCGACGGCCGACAGCAGGCCGGACATGCCGCTGTGGCTGTAGCCCCACCAGCCGGCGCCGGCCAGGCATAGCGCCGTGACCAGAAACGACACTCTGAAATGTTTCATTCGATTCCCCTTTTATATGTAATGCGATGAAGGCCAGTGTAACCAACATCCAAACATTTAAAAATAGGAGATAATGGAAGAATTACTTCGTAAAAGCAGAAGATGAAAACCACCGGACTAAACTTTCGCCATCTATATTTCTTTTGGGTCGTCGCCAAGGAGGGCGGCGTCACGCGCGCGGCCGAGCGCCTGGGGCTGGCGGTGCAGACCATCAGCAGCCAGCTGGCCCTGCTGGAACAGGCGGTGGGGAAATCCCTGCTGGCGCCGCAGGGGCGGCGCCTGGTGCCGACCGAGGCGGGGCGCATGGCGCTCGGCTACGCCGACCAGATCTTCCTGCTCGGCGAGCAGTTGCAGGACGCGCTGATCGAAACGGATGCCGAAAAGATGCGCCTGACGGTGGGCATTTCCGACTCGCTGCCCAAGCTGATCGCCTACCGCCTGCTGGAGGCGACCCGCACGCTGCCGGTGCAGGTGAAGCTGGCCTGCTACGAGCACGAATTCGAATCGCTGCTGGCCGACCTGGCCATGCACAAGCTCGACGTCGTGCTGACGGACCGCTCGGTGCGGGCCGGCGCCAGCCTGCGCGTGTTCAGCCACCTGCTGGGGGAAAGCGCGATGAAGCTGTTCGGCGTGGCGGCGCTGGCCGAGCGCTACCGCGACGGCTTTCCGGGCAGCCTGAACGGCGCGCCGCTGCTGCTGCCGACGCGCAACAACGCGCTGCGCGGCCGCATCGACGAATGGCTGGTGCAGCACGGCGTGCGTCCCGACGTGGTCGGGGAATTCGAGGACAACGCCATGCTCAACACCTTCGGCCGCAACGGCCTGGGCCTGTTTTTCGCGCCGGCGGCGCTGGAATCGGACATCAAGGAGCAGTTCAATGCCGAGCTGGTGGGCGACGTGCCGGAACTGCGCGAGCAGTTCTACGCGATATCGGCCGAACGCAAGATCAAGCACCCGGCCGTCGAGGCCATCCTGGCGACCGTGCACAAGGGCCTGTTCGCCGTCGCCAGCCGCGATTGAGGCGCCGCGCGCCGGCGCGCAGAGCGGCCGGCGCCGCCATTCACAAGAAAAACTAATAAATCCATTCGAAAATAACGTTTGAATAATAGATAAAACTGGACTTTAATGAACGACTGGAAAGCGGGCGCCGGCCGCCCGACCGACCAGCGCAAACCAATAAAAACCAGGAGTCAGCAACATGAGTAAAACGATCGACATTCCCGATCTCATCAACAACAACAACATCGGCGGCTTCCAGATCGGCATGCTGATCCTGTGCGGCCTGTGCGTCATCATGGACGGTTTCGACGTGCAGGCGATGGGTTACGTGGCCCCGGCCATCATCCAGGACTGGCACGTCAGCAAAGCCAACCTCGGCCCCGTGTTCGGCGCCGGCCTGCTGGGCATGTTGGTCGGCTCGCTGCTGTTCAGCATCGCCGCCGACAAGGTCGGGCGCCGCCCCGTGCTGATCGGCGCGACGCTGTTCTTCTCGGTCTGCATGCTGCTGACGCCGCTGGCCACCAGCATCGAGCAATTGCAGATCATCCGCTTCATCACCGGCCTGGGCCTGGGCGCCGTGATGCCGAACGCGATGGCGCTGGCCGGCGAGTACAGCCCGCTGCGCAAAAGGGTCACCCTGATGATGCTCGTCTCCTGCGGCTTCACCGTCGGCGCCGTGCTCGGCGGCCTGCTGTCGGCGGCCTTGATCCCCACGTTCGGCTGGCAATCCGTGTTCTACGTCGGCGGCATCGTGCCGCTGGTGATCGGCATCCTGATGTTCTTCCTGCTGCCGGAATCCATGCAATTCCTCGTGCTGCGCAAGAAGAACCTCGACAAGGTGGCGCGCTGGCTGAAGCGCATCGCCCCCGACACCGTCATCGACCGCGACAGCCAGTTCATCGTCCATGAAAAAGAGCACAAGGGCGCGCCGGTGCTGCAACTGTTCAAGGACGGCCGCGCCAAGATGACGGTGCTGCTGTGGGTCATCAACTTCATGAACCTGCTGAACCTGTACTTCCTGTCGAACTGGCTGCCGACCATCGCCAAGGACGCCGGCCTGTCCACGGCCAACGCGGTGCTGGCCGGCACCGCGCTGCAAGTGGGCGGCACCATCGGCACCGTCGTCATGGGCCAGTTGATCGACCGCTCCAGCTTCCGCCGCGTGCTGCTGCCCTGCTTCGCCGTGGCGGCCGTGGCGATCGCCCTGATCGGCCGCCCCGACGTCTCGCTGGCCTTCCTGTTCACGGCCATCTGCATCGCCGGCTTTTGCGTGGTCGGCGGCCAGCCCGCCGTCAACGCCCTGGCCGCCAGCTACTACCCGACCACGCTGCGCTCGACCGGCATCGGCTGGAGCCTGGGCGTGGGGCGCATCGGCTCCATCGTCGGCCCGGTGCTGGGCGGCGAACTGATACGCCTGAACTGGCCCAACAGCACCATCTTCCTCGTCGTGGCGATTCCCGCCGTCGTCTCGACCCTGATGGTGTGGGGCATGCGGCGTCCGCCGGCCGGCAAGGCCGGCGGCGACGCCAGGCTGGGCACGGCCGCGTAAACCCGGGCTTGCCGTGCGCTGTACCGCGCGGCAATTTCCGCTTTCCCCCGGAAATATTGAGGGTATAATTTTCGCATCGGCATTCAGGATGACGGGGGCGGCGATGGCGGCGCGGACACGGAGACGGCTCATGTCGATCTGCCTGGGCGCGCTCGCCCTGCTGGGCGCCGCCCCGGCCGCGCGCGCGACGGAGCTGCGCATCCTCACCGAGGAAAACCCGCCGATCTCCTTCAGCGAGCAAGGCAAGGCGGCCGGCCTCGGCGTCGACCTCGTCGACGACATCCAGCGGCGCCTGAAAAGCCATCAGGCGGTGCAGGTGCTGCCTTGGGCGCGCGCCTACGCCATGCTGCAGCAGGAGCCGAATATCGCGCTGTTCGCGACCATGCGCACCGCCGAGCGCGAAGCGCAATTCAAATGGGTAGGCCCGATCGCCACCGTGAAAACCAGCTTCTACGCCAGGCGCGGCGACGGCGTGCACCTGGCCAACCTGGCCGAGGCGAAGGCGGCCGGCGTCATCCTGGTGCCCCGCGAATACTATTCCCACCAGGTGCTGAACCACCTCGGCTTCGTCAATCTGCAAGCCGTGTCGCGCCCCGACATCATGGTGCGCATGCTGATGGCGGGCCGGCGCGGCCTGATGGTCGGCGACAACCTGACCATAGCCGCGCTGCTGCAGAATGTCGGCGCCAAGGCCGGCGACGCCGAGCCCGTGTACACCTTCATGGAGTCGCAGTACTACATCGCCTTCTCGCGCCAGAGCGCCGACGCGCTGGTGCAGCAATGGCAGGCCAGCCTGGACGAGATGAAACGCGACGGCCGCTTCGCCGCCATCTACGCCAAATGGCTGCCCGGCGAAACGCCGCCGGGCCTGCGGCCGAACGCGCCCGCCGAGCCGGGCGCCGCCGGCAAATAGGCGGCGCCGGCCTTGCCGCGGCGCGGCGGCGCGGCTGAAAATCCGCGCCGCCGCGCCAACGTCGTTTATGATGCTTGTTTTAACAGCCTTACGGCACATATGCATAACGTCTTGCTAGTCCTGCTCGCCCTGTTCCTGGTCGCGCTCAACGGTTTTTTCGTGGCGGCCGAATTCGGCATCGTCACCCTGCGGCGCACCCGCATCCGCGCCATCGCCAAGACCCAGGGCCTGCGCGGACGCACCCTGGCCAAGGTCCACGGCGAACTCGATTCCTACCTGTCGGCCTGCCAGCTCGGCATCACCCTGGCCTCGCTGGGCCTGGGCTGGGTCGGCGAACCGGCCTTCGCCGGCCTGCTCGAACCGCTCTTCGCGGCCCTCGGCGTGAGCTCGCCGCAACTGATCCACGGCGTCTCGTTCGCCTTCGCCTTCCTCGTCATCTCCTTCCTGCACATCGTCGTCGGCGAACTGGCGCCGAAGTCGCTGGCCATCCGCAACCCGGAAGTGATCGGCCTGTGGAGCTCGGTTCCGCTGTACGGCTTCTACTGGACCATGTATCCGGCCATCTGGCTGCTGAACGCCAGCGCCAACGCCGTGCTGCGCCTGGTCGGCCTGTCCGGCGGCGGCGGCCACGATGCGCACTACTCGACCGAGGAGTTGAAGCTGATCCTGCGCACCAGCCAGCCGGGCGAGAAGTTCACCCGCGACGAGCGCAACATCCTCGCCCAGTCGCTGGAATTCGAGCAGTTGACGGTGTCCGACCTGATGCGCCCGATTAACGAGGTGATCGCCCTGCACGCCACCAAATCGCTCGACGAGAACCTGCAGACGGTGCTGCGCAACCGCTTCAGCCGCTACCCGTATTTCGACGAGAACGGCGACGACGTGCTCGGCGTGATCCACCTGAAGGACTTGTTTTTCGCCCAGCAGGCCGGCAAACCGATCACCTCGCTGCGGCCCTTCCTGCGCCCCGTCGACGTGATTTCCGCGCGCACCCCGGCGCTGGAGCTGTTCCGCCGCTTCCGCGACGGCGCGCCGCACTTCGCGCTGATCGGCGAAAAGGGCAAGCGCCCGCTCGGCTTCATCACGCTCGACAACCTGCTCGGCGCCATGGTCGGCGAAATCCGCGACGAATTCCGCCCCAACGAGAACGACTGGCTGCGCCAGAGCGACGGCACGCTGGTCGGCAAGGCCAGCCTGCCGATCTTCTCGCTCGAACGCATCCTCGGCATCGACATCGAGAACGAGGAGCTGGGGCTGGAGGACGTGGAATCCGTCGGCGGCCTGATCATGGTCAAGCTGGGCGACATCCCGAAGCAGGGGCAGCGCATCACCTTCGCCGACTTCGATATTGTTGTAAAGAAAATGAACGGTCCGCGCATTGTCCTCATCAAGGTGATACCGAAGCTGGAGCGCCACATGGGGCCGGACGAACAGGACTGAGGACGGCCGGCTAAACCGCTTGGTCCGCGCCGCCGTATCTGCTAGAGTGAGAACAACCTCTGGGGGAAACGGCCGTGCTGACCCGCCTCATCCTGTGCTGCTTGCTGCTCGGCGCCGGCGCCGAAGCGGCCGCGCGCCAGCCCGGCCCGGCCGGCTGCGCCGCCATCAGCGTCGCCTTCTACGACCACGGCGCCCTGTACTACCGCAGCGGCGGCGCCTGGAGCGGCATCGACAAGGACCTCGTCACCGAACTGGGGCGGCGCAGCGGCTGCCGCTTCCGCTACCTGACCGACTCGCGCGTGCGCATCTGGGCGATGATACAGACAGGCACCCTGGACATGTCGGTGTCGGCCATTCCCACCACCGAACGCAAGAAATTCGCCCGCTTCGTGCCGTATATGGCGACCCGCAACTACGTCTTGCTCCCCAAGAGCCTCGCCGTCAAGGTGCGCAGCCTGGACGAGTTCCTCGCTGAGCCGTCCTACAAGATCGCCGTCGTCAAAAGCTTCAAGCACGGCCCCACCTATGACGCCTGGCTCGACAAGCTGCGCGCCCAGGGCCGCGTCTACGACACGGCCGACTACACGGCCCTGGTCCACCTGCTGAAGATAGGCCGCGTGCAGGCCGTGCTGAGCCTGCCCACGAGTTGGATGCCGCTGTTCAAGAACGGCGAGCTGAACGATGATTTCCGGCCGATGGACTGGGCGCCCAGGGACGTCGTCGTCGGCGCGCTGGTGCTGTCGCGCCAGACCGTGCCGGCGGCGACGGTGCAACTGTTCGAGCGGACGATGCGGGAAATGCGCGCCGACGGCACGCTGAAAGCCATCTTCGAGCGCCACGTCAGCGCCGACATCGCCGCCGGCATGCTGGCCTACCCGGGCGAACCGGAGGGCGAACAGCGCAACTAGGCTACGCGCCGGCCGTTCACGGCGTCTCCGGCGGCGTGCCGGTCCAGTTGCGCAGCAGCCCGTACAGCACCGCCAGCAGGGTCGGGCCGATGAACAAGCCGACGAAACCGAAGGCCAGCACGCCGCCCAGCACGCCCAGCAGCACGAGCAGGAAAGGCAGGCTGCTGCCGCGGCTGATCAACATGGGTTTGACGATGTTGTCGACGCCGCTGATGAGGAAGAAACCCCAGACCAGCATGAAGACGCCCCAGCCCGTGTCGCCCTGGTTGAACAGCCAGACGGCGGCGCCGCCCCAGATCAGGGGCGGGCCGACGGGGATCAGCGAAAACAGGAAGGTGCCGATGCCGAGCAGCGCGACGGCCGGCACGCCGGCGATCAGGAAACCGAGCACGGCCACCAGCGCCTGCGCCAGCGCCGTGCCGAGCAGGCCGTACATGACGCCGCGCACGGTGCGGCTGACCGTCAGCGCCAGTTGCGCCGCGTTGTCGCCGAGGATGCGCTGCATGCCGGCCAACAGCGCCGCCAGCAGGGCCTGGCCGTCGCGGTACAGGAAGAAGCTGACGAACACGGCCAGGCTGGTCTGCGCCACGCCGCTGCCGAGCAGCAAGCCGCCGGCCAACAGGAAGCGGCGCGCCGGCTCCAGCAGGTTCTTCAGCAGCTCCAGCATTTCCGCCTTGCTGCCGATGAGGCGCCGCACATAGCCGTCCAGCGTCTCGCCGACCACGGGCAGCTCCTTGAGCCAGGCCGGCGCCGCCAGCGCGCCGGCGTCGAGGGCCAGCTTGATCTGGTCGTAGATGCGCGCGACGTTGTCGGCCAGGTTATAGGTCACCAGCGTCAGCGGCACGACGATCAGCAACACCAGCGACAGCGTCATGATGGCGGCGGCCAGATTGCGCCGCCCCTTCAGGCGCGCCAGCAGCATCAGGTAGAGCGGCCAGCTGGAGATGCTGACGCAGGCGGCGAACAGCATCGCCGCCAGGAAGGGCTTGAGGACGAAGAAACAGCCGACCAGCAAAAATACGATGGCGGCCATGCGCGCCAGCATTTCGAAACGTTTTTCCATGCCTTGCAAGCCTTCCACCGGGGTCGGGCGCGCGCCGCGCGCCAAAGGTCAGGACAGCAGTTGTTTCAGATCGTGGACGATGGGCGCGGCGCCCTGGCCGTGGCGCAGGAACAGGCGGATCTTGCCGTTGCGGTCGAACACATAGCTGCCGGCCGTGTGGTCGACCGTGTAGCTGCCGGCGCTCTTGCCCGGCACCTTGGCGAAGAACACCTTGAAGTCCTTGCTGACCTTGGCGGTGGCGGCGGCGTCGCCGTACAGGCCGATGAAGCGCTTGTCGAAGGCCGGCACGTATTCGGCCAGCAGGGCCTGGGTGTCGCGCTCCGGGTCGACCGTCACGAACGCCACCTGCACCTGCTCGGCCAGCGGCCCCAGCTCCTTCATCACGCCGGCCATCTCGACCATCGTCGTCGGGCACACGTCCGGGCACTGGGTGTAGCCGAAGAACATCACCACCACCTTGCCCTTGAAGTCGGCCAGCGTGCGCGGCTTGCCCGTGTGGTCGGTCAGCGCGAAGTCCTGGGCGTAATCGAGGCCGCTCAGGTCGGTGTTCTTAAATTCCAGCTTGGGGGCCGACTGCTGGCCGCAGGCGGCCAGCACGACGCTCAATACCAGCAGGGAGAGGAGTTTTTTCATGGCGTTTAAAATTTAAAGTAATGGTCGACCAGCAGCGCCGCGAACAGCAGCGACAGGTAGATGATCGACCAGGTGAAGGCCTTGCGCGCGATCAGGTCCGTGTAATGGCGGTAAATCTTCCAGGCGTGGTGCAGGAACACGCCGTTCAGCAGCACCGCCGACACCAGGTAGATCATCCCGCTCATGTGCACGGCGAACGGCAGCAAGGTGGTGGCGGCCAGCGCGATCGAGTACAGCAAGACGTGGAACTGGGTGAACGGCAGGCCGTGGGTGACCGGCAGCATCGGCAGGCCGGATTTCGCGTAGTCGTCGCGGCGGTACATCGCCAGCGCCCAGAAGTGCGGCGGGGTCCAGACGAAAATGATCAGCACCAGCAGCCAGGCTTGCATCGGCACGTCGTTGGCGACGGCGGCCCAGCCCAGCGCCGGCGGCATGGCGCCGGACAGGCCGCCGATGACGATGTTTTGCGGCGTCGCCGGCTTCAGCAGCATGGTGTAGATGACGGCGTAGCCGACGAAGGTGACGAAGGTCAGCCACATCGTCAGCGGATTCACCATCGTGTACAAAATCCACATGCCGGCGCCGCCGATGACGGCCGAGAACACCATGGTTTGCTTGACGCTGATGTCGCCCATGGCCATCGGGCGGCGCGCCGTGCGCGCCATGCGCGCGTCGATTTCGCGCTCGGCCAGGCAGTTCACGGCGAAGGCCGCGCCGGCCAGCAGCCAGATGCCGAGGGTGGCGGCGATGACGACGCGCCACTCGGGCATCTCGTCGGAAGCGAGGAACATGCCGATCACGGCGCAGAACACGGCCAGTTGGGTCACGCGTGGTTTGGTCAGCGCCCAGTACTGGGCGATGCGGTTGCTCGATTTGCGGGGTGTGGTCTGGGTCGTCATTGGTGGTGTTTCACAGGCGAAAATTGCGTGGATGCCGCGCCGGACGCGGCGAGTCGGGCAATCTCGAATTGCTGCTTGGCTTGGTAGTTTAACATGGTCAGGAACAGCACCAGCAGGGCGGCGCCGCCGTTGTGCAGCACGGCGATGGCCAGCGGCCAGTTGAAGTAAATCGTCGCCAGCCCCGTGCACGCCTGCAGCAGCAGCACGACGGCGATGGCGCGCGCGCTGCGCCGCAGCGCCGCGTGGCCCCAGGCGCGGTAAGCCGTGTAGCCGAGGACGGCGACCACCACCAGGGCGAAGCTGCGGTGCACCCAGTGGATCGCCGTCAGCGCCGAGAACGGCAGGTAGTGGCCGGCCGCCGTCTTGCCCAGCTCGCGCCACAGCGTGAAGCCGTGCTCGAAGTCCATGGGCGGCAGCAGCTGGCCGTCGCACAGCGGGAAGTCGGTGCAGGCGAGCGTCGCGTAGTTGGTGCTGACCCAGCCGCCCAGCGCGATCTGCACCAGCAGCAGCAGCGCCGAGCCCAGGGCCAGCAGGCGGATGCGGCGCATCACCGGCAGCGGGCCGGTGCGCGGCGGCGGCGGCGGCGCCAGCGCCGCGTCCTGGCGCGCGCCCAGCCAGACCAGCATCGCCAGCAGGCCCATGCCGAACAGCAGGTGCAGCGTGACGATCGCCGGCTGCAGCTTGAGCGTCACGGTCAAGGCGCCGAAACCGCCCTGCACGCAGAGGAACAGGAACAGGGCCGTCGGCAGCGCCGGCGCGAATTCGTCGCGCCGGTGCTGGCGCCACTGGCGCCTGGCCTGCGCCATCATCGCCATGCCCAGCACGCCGATCGCCATCGCCAGGTAGCGGTGCGTCATCTCGATCCAGGCCTTGAACAGCGTCACCGGGCCGCTCGGCATCAGGGCCTCGGCGGCGCTGATCTCGGCGTGCGCCAGGAAGGGGTTGGCCAGGCCGTAGCAGCCGGGCCAGTCGGGGCAGCCGAGGCCGGAGTCGGTCAGGCGCGTGAAGGCGCCGAACATGATCAGGTCGAAGGTCAGGAACACCGCCACCCACACCAGTTTGCGGTATTTGTTCGCGTCCGCCGAGATCCACACCATCGTCAGCGGCACCAGTGCGATCAGCAGGCCGGTGATGGCCAGTTGGGCCAGGGTCAGATGCATCGCTTAACCTATCGCCGACGCTTTAAGCAGCTTGCCGATGTCCTTCTTCACCTTGGACGGGTCGGCGTCCTTGGGGAAGCGCATCATCAAGTGGCCCAGCGGGTCGATCAGATACATGTGCTCGGCGGCGTTGCCGCCCGCCTCCACCGGCAGCCAGGAGCGCAGCGCCGCCGCCGGTACGCGCAGCATGTGGGTGCCGTCGAACTCGCGCATCAGCGCCGTGTCGAGCGGCTCGGCGTCGGTGATCAGCCAGACGCGCTCCAGGCGCTCCATTTCCTTGCCCTGCATCAAGCGCAACTGGCGCATCGCGAACAACTGCTTCTTGCACGCCTCGCGGCAGTCGGAGGGGCCGCTCTGCAGCATCACCCACTTGCCCTTGAACGCCTCCAGGCCGCCCGGCTTGCCTTCCAGCGTAGTCACGCCCAGCGCCGGAATCGGGTAGGCGCGCGGGTCGAGCAGCGCGCCGTAGTTGCTGCGCCCGGAAGGCTTGATGATGTAATACGTGAAGTAGGAGGCGATGATGGGAAAGGCGCACACGGCCACCACCATCAGGAGCTTCAGGCGCCCGGCGCGTTGCTGTTGCTGGTCCTGCTGCTGCGCTGTCGGCTGTTTAGTTGGTTCCACGTCGAAATCCTGTAAAGACAAAAAATAAAATGGCCATCAGTGCCAGGGCGTACCACTGGAACGCGTAGCCGCGGTGTTTATCCACGCCCAGCGCGGGCGCCGGCCAGTCGCGCACCAGCGCCTCGCCGGGCGCGGCGGCGCCGCTTTGCTGCAGCACGACCGGTTGCAGCCGCAAGCCGCTGGCCGCGGCCAGTTCGGCGATGTCGGCGTTTTGCACGATGGCGTCCGGGCGCAGCGGCGGCGCGCTGCCCAATTGCATCACATGGCCCGTGTTGAGCCGGGCCACGCCCTGTATCGTCACGCTGCCCGCCGGCGTCGCGTAGGCCGGCAGGCGCATGCGGTCGGCGCCGTCGCGCGGCAGCCAGCCGCGCTCGACCAGCACATGCATGTCCGAGCCGGCGATGCGGAAAGGCATCAACAGATAAAAGCCGGCGCGGCCCTGGTAGGGCCGGTTGTCCAGGTACAGCGCCCAGCCCGGCACGAACTGGCCGGTCACGGCGACGCGGCGGAACTCGACGTCGGCCGGCACGACCGGCTGCGGCCCCAGCGGCAGCGGCGCGGCCGCGTTGCCGGCGGCCAGCCTGGCCTCCTGCGCCACCTTCTGCGCGGCGCGCCGGTCCTGCCACTGGCCCAGCGACACGCCCAGCGCCACCAGCAGCACGGTGGCGAGCAGCGCTATCGGCCTAAAGCGGAAACGGATACGCATTACAATGTAGCCTCACTCAAAACAATACGGTCAACCGCCATGAAAATCGTCGTCGCCATCGCCTTCATCCTGATCCTCGGCAGCCTGGGATCGGCGCTCTTCTACCTGATGCGCGACAAGGGCAAAAGCAACCGCACCGTGCACGCGCTGGCGCTGCGGGTGGGCTTCTCGATCACGCTGTTCCTGCTGATCCTGCTCGGCTACAAACTCGGCTACATCACCCCGACCGGCATCCGCTGAGTCGATGCTGTTGACTTAACAACAAATCAGCCCGCCACGAAAAAAGCCGCACGCAGGGTTTCCCGCGTGCGGCTTTTTCGCGTGGCGGTTACCCGCCGCGGATTATAACCAATATACGACGACGTACAGGCCGAGCCAGACGACGTCGACGAAGTGCCAGTACCAGGCCGCGCCCTCGAAGCCGAAATGCTGCTCGGGCGTGAAGTGGCCCTTCATGACGCGGTACAGGATCACCGACAGCATGATCGCACCCAGCGTCACGTGGAAGCCGTGGAAGCCGGTCAGCATGAAGAAGGTGGAACCGTAGATGCCCGACGTCAGTTTCAGGTTCAGCTCGCTATAAGCGTGCATGTATTCGTAGACCTGGAAGCCCATGAAGATGGCGCCCAGCAGCACGGTGGCGGCGAGGAACAGCGCCGTCTTGGCGCGCTGGCCTTCGCGCAGCGCGTGGTGCGAGATCGTCAGCGTCACGCCGGACAGCAACAGCAGCGCCGTGTTGATGGTCGGAATGGGGAAAGGCCCCATGGTCTTGAATTCCTGCACGGTGCCGGCCGGGCCGGTGTTGCCCCAGTGCGCGGCGAAGTCGGGCCAGATGAACTTGTGGTCCAGGTCGCCCAACCACGGCATCGAGATGCTGCGGGCGTAGAACAGGGCGCCGAAGAAGGCGCCGAAGAACATCACCTCGGAGAAGATGAACCAGCTCATGCTCCAGCGGTAGGAGTGGTCGATGCGCTGGCTGTACAAGCCTTTTTCCGATTCGCCGATGGCGTCGCCGAACCAGAAGTACAGGACGGCGATGATGCCGAACAGGCCGACAAAATTCAGGTAGGGGCCCCAGGCGATGTCGTTGACCCAGGCCGAGGCGCCGATCATCGTCAAGAGCAGGGTCAGGCCGCCCAGCATGGGCCACTTGGATGGGCCAGGCACGAAGTAATACGGTGCGGCGGCGTGTGTTGAACTCATCTTCATCTCCTCAATCAATCTGTATTCGGTGAATTGCTAATATTTACTTTAAGGCGACAAACTTGACGATGCTGAGCAGCAGGCCGATCAGGCAGGCCACGGCCAGCAGGCCGGCCAGGACGACGTGGACCGGGTTGATCTTCACGTTGTCGCTGTCGAAGTCGCTCTTGCGGCGCAGGCCGGTGAACGACCACACGACGGCCTTCAGGGAATACAAAAACGAGGCTTGTTTCGGTTCGCTTTTCAATTCGCTCATGCTGTCATCCTTGTCTATTCCGCCTGGCTGAGGCCGGCGATTTCAAAAAACGTATACGACAGGGTGATGTTTTTCACGTCCTTCGGCAGCGCCGGGTCGATGAAGAACACCACCGGCATCTGCCGCGCCTCGTTCGGTTTCAGCGTCTGCTGCTTGAAGCAGAAGCACTCGACCTTCTTGAAGTGCGGCGTCGCGCTTTGCGGCGTGTAGCTGGGGATCGCTTGCGCGTTCACCGTGCGCGCCTGGGTGTTGACCACTTCGTACATCACGGTGGCCAGTTCGCCCGGATGCACCTGCATGCTGTTGACGACGGGGCGGAAACGCCACGGGCCCTGCGCGTTGCCGTCGAAATCGACGGTGATCGTGCGGCTCTTGTCGACCTGGGTGTTCTTGTCGAACTCCACCGTGCCGTCCTTCTGCGTCAGCACGTTGATCCCCATCACTTCGCAGATCTGCTTGTAGACGGGGATCAGCGCGTAGCCGAAGCCGAACATCAGCACGGCGATGACGAGCAGCTTGCCCAGCATCTGCCGGTTGAGGCCCTTGACCTCCTGGGTATCGTCGCTCACGTCAGCCCAGCAGCGTGTGGCGGACGAACACGGAGATGAAAAACACCAGGGCGATCGAGGCGAGTATCAAGCCGGTCTTCAGGTTATTCGGTTTTTTCTGTTCTGACATAGCAAGCAGTCTGGTTACATCGGATGCGGGCCGGCTGACACGCCGGCCCGGCCACGCCATTATTTTACTGTCGGCGGTGTTTCAAACGTGTGGAACGGGGCTGGGCTAGGCACAGTCCATTCCAGGCCCTCGGCGCCGTCCCAAGGTTTCGCCTCGGCTTTTTTGCCGCCGCGGATGGTCGGGATCACGACGAAGAACAGGAAGTACACCTGGGTCAGACCGAAGCCCATCGCGCCGATCGAGGCCAGCATGTTGAAGTCGGTGAACTGCGCCGGGTAGTCGGCGTAGCGGCGCGGCATGCCGGCCAGGCCCAGGAAGTGCATCGGGAAGAAGGTGACGTTGAACGTGACCAGCGACAGCCAGAAGTGCACCTTGCCGCGGAATTCGCTGTACATATGGCCGGTCCACTTCGGGCTCCAGTAGTAGAAGCCGGCGAACAGGGCGAACAGCGAGCCGGCCACCAGCACGTAGTGGAAGTGGGCCACCACGTAGTAGGTGTCCTGCAGCTGGATGTCGATCGGCGTCACGGCCAGGATCAGGCCGGTGAAGCCGCCCATGGTGAACACGAAGATGAAGCCGACGGTGAACAGCATCGGGGTTTCGAAGGTCATCGAACCGCGCCACATCGTGGCGATCCAGTTGAACACCTTGACGCCGGTCGGCACGGCGATCAGCATCGTCGCGTACATGAAGAACAGCTGGCTCGTCACCGGCATGCCGGTGGTGAACATGTGGTGGGCCCAGACGATGAACGACAGGATGGCGATCGAGGCGGTGGCGTAGACCATCGAGGCGTAGCCGAACAGCGGCTTGCGGGCGAAGGCCGGCAGGATCTGCGAGACGATGCCGAAAGCGGGCAAGATCATGATGTAGACCTCGGGATGGCCGAAGAACCAGAAGATGTGCTGGTACATGACCGGATCGCCGCCGCCGGCGGCGTTGAAGAACGAGGTGCCGAAGTGGCGGTCGGTCAGGGTCATCGTGATCGCGCCGGCCAGCACTGGCATCACGGCGATCAGCAGGTAGGCGGTGATCAGCCAGGTCCAGCAGAACATCGGCATCTTCATCAGGGTCATGCCAGGGCAGCGCATGTTCAGGATGGTGACGATGATGTTGATCGAACCCATGATCGACGAGGCGCCCATCAGGTGCATGGCGAAAATCGCCATGTCCATGCCGGGTCCCATTTGCGTCGACAGCGGCGCGTACAGCGTCCAGCCGGCGGCGGTGGCGCCGCCGGGCACCAGGAAGGAGGCGGCCAGCAGGATCGCCGCCGGCGGCAGCAGCCAGAACGAGAAGTTGTTCATGCGCGCGAAGGCCATGTCGGAGGCGCCCACTTGCAGCGGGATCATCCAGTTGGCGTAGCCGACGAAGGCCGGCATGATCGCGCCGAACACCATCACCAGGCCGTGCATGGTGGTCAGCTGGTTGAAGAACTCAGGCTGGAAGAACTGCAGGCCGGGCTGGAACAGCTCGCTGCGTATCATCAGCGCCAGTACGCCGCCCGACATCAACATGACGAAGGAGAACCACAGGTACAAGGTACCGATATCTTTATGGTTGGTTGCGAACAACCAGCGTTGCCAACCGTGCGGGTGATCGTGTGCGTGATCGTGGCCGTGGTCGTGCGCGTGATCCACTGTGCTTGTGCTCATATGAAGCTCCTAATTACTTGCGTGCAGCCAGAACTTCGGCTGGTTGAACGATGTTTTCTTCGGCCTTGTTCGACCAGTTATTGCGGGTGTAAGTGATGACCGCGGCAATGTCCGTATCCGACAACTGCTTCCATGCTGGCATTTCCGAAGGGAAGGCGCCAGTCTTCTGGCCGTGCAACAGCACCTTGATTTGCTCCGCCTTAGGACCATTCACCACTTTCGAGCCGTCCAGGGCGGCAAACGCGCCCGGCAAGCCCTTGCCGTTTGCCTGATGGCAGACGATACAGTTGGTAGTGTAGACCTTTTCGCCCTTGGTTTTCAATTCGTCAATAGTCCAGGTCTTGCTTGGATCGTCGGCCAGGGCGGCCATTTTTTTCTTCTCGCCGGCCACCCAGACTTTATAGTCTTCCGCGGAAACCACTTTGACGACGATGGGCATGAAGGCGTGTTCTTTGCCGCACAGCTCGGCGCAATTGCCGCGGTAGGTGCCGATGTGGTCGGCCTTGAACCAGGTGTCGCGCACGAAGCCGGGAATGGCGTCTTGCTTGACGGCGAAGGCGGGAATCGACCAGGCGTGGATGACGTCGTTGGCGGTCAATACTATGCGGATTTTCTTGTTGACCGGAACGACAACCTCGTTGTCGACTTCGATCAGGTAGTTGTCGCCGCGCTTTTCGCTCGGCGCCACGCCGGGGCCGCCCACTTGCGAGCGCGGCGTCGACAGGTTCGACAGGAAGGCAATGCCCTCGCCCTCGCCCTTCAGGTAGTCGTAGCCCCATTTCCACTGCATGCCGGTGGCCTTGATCGTGATGTCGGCGTTCGAGGTGTCCTTCATGCCGACGACGGTGCGGGTGGCCGGCAGGGCCATGCCGATGACGATCAGGAAAGGCACGACGGTCCAGGCGATTTCCACGGTGGTGCTTTCGTGGAAGCTGGCCGGCTTGTGGCCCAGCGACTTGCGGTGCTTGAAGATCGAATAAAACATCACGCCGAACACGGCGACGAAGATCACCATGCAGATGATCATCATCCAGGTGTGCAGATCGTAGACTTCGTGGGCGATTTGCGTCGCCGGAGGTTGCAGATTCATTTCAAACGGCACCGGGCCGCCAGTGCCTGCATACTTGCCCGCCGCCGCGGCGGTATCGGCCGCCCACGCCGGGACGCCGGCCACTGTCAACGACAGCCCGAGCATCAACGATTGAAGTCGCTTTGCATGTTTCATGTTTTCCCCAACCACCCAAAAATAAAAATATTTTTTTAAACGGCGCCGGGATTCGTCAGCTTATAACGCTGACTGAACCGCCGCCGCTCCTCCTTGACCCGCGCCACGGCCGTGTTGCCGCCCGCGCCAAACACCTACAGGTCCCATGCCGGCCCCGCGCGACAGCATTACACTCGCACAAAAAGTCCAGCTGGAACCTTGGCATCGGCACCGGCAAACCCACTCACCGATGCCCGTTGACTTAAATCTTGCCCTTTGGCGACCCTGTTTCCCCCAATATTTCCGGGCTGCAATCAGTGTCGACAAAATTAGTCAACGATTATAATCAAGAATTCGACAGTTCATCAAGGGAAAATCCACTTTCCAGGGCGGTAAGTGCGCCCTTTCACGCCCTTTGCCACGGATACGACTTCCTTGCCGCCAAGCCTACACCCTTATTTGGGCTTGCGCGGCAAATCGAAGCGGATGATGGCCTCGCCGGCCTGCGTCAGACGCGGCGCCGGACGGAAGGCGTGGCCGTACAGCACCTCGAAACTCAGGCCCAGCTTGCCGTCGGGGCGGCGCATTTTCTCCAGCGCCGCCAGCATGCGGCCCCAGGCCGCTTTGCCCATCAGGCCGCGGCGCCGCGTCGTCAGCGGATTGCCGCCCCAGGCCCGCACGTCGGCCAGCAGCGCCTGCGCCGTCGCATAGGTGACGGTGACGGTTTCCATGTCCAGCACCGGCGTGGCGAAGCCGGTGTTGACCAGCATGTCGCCGAAATCGTGCATGTCGACGAAGGGCAGCGCGTGCGGCGCCAGGTCGGCCTCGGCGAAGGCCGCCTTCAACTCCTTGAACGTGTCCGGGCCGAAACAGGAAAACATCAGCAAACCGTCCGTGCGCAGCGTCCGGTGCCATTCGGCGAAGACGCGGTCCGGCTGCGGGTGCCAGTGCAGCGCCAGGTTGGACCAGACCAGGTCGAGCGTGCCCGGCCCCAGCGGCAGTTCGGAAAAATCGCCGCACAGCAGGTCGATGCCGGCCTTGGCCGGCAGCAGCTTGCTGAGGAACTGGTTCAGCGCGGCCAGCGTCGAGGCCGGCGCCTGGGCCGCCTTGATCATCGCCGGCGCCGCGTCGAGGCCGACGATTTGCGCCGCCGGAAAGTCTTTTTGCAGCAGCGCCAGGTCCAGGCCCGGCCCGCAGCCGGCGTCGAGCACGCGGCGCGGCGCGATTTTTACCAGTTGCAGGCGCTCGTGCATGCGCGCGGCGATCTCGCGGCGCAGGAAATCGGACGGCTGCACGCGCGCCGGCCGCGAAAAGAAGTCACGCACATGCACCGGGTCGATAGGCGCACTCAATTTAGGCGGGGTCATAATGGCATTCGATGAAGGTGAGATAATGCCGGCAGTGTACATCGAAGAGGGACTGGCGATGCGGGAGCGAGCGCCGGCGCGCTGGCGCGCCCTGGGACCGGCCCTGCTGGGCGCGCTGCTGCCGGCCGCGTGCGCGCTGTGCGGCGCGCGCGGCGCCGCCATGCTGTGCGCGCCCTGCCGCGACCAGTATCTGGGGCGGCGCACGCCGCGCTGCCCACAATGCGCGAACCGCCTGCCGGACGGCGCCGCCGGCCTGTGCGGCCGCTGTCTGCGCGCGCCGCCGGCCTTCGACGCGACGCTGGTGGCGGCCGACTACGCGGCGCCCGTCGACCAGTTGCTGCTGCAATTGAAATTCGGCGCGCGCCTGGGCCTGGCGCCGCTGCTGGCGCGCCTGCTGCGCGACGCCGTGCTGGAGCGGCCCGACTTCGCGCTGCCCGCCCTGCTGTGCCCGGTGCCGCTGGGGCCGCGCCGGCTGGCCGAGCGCGGCTTCAACCAGGCGCTGGAAATCGCCCGGCCGCTGGCGCGCGCACTCGGCGTCGCCCTGCACCCGGCGCTGGCGGCCAGGGTCCGCGAGACGCGCGCGCAAACGCGGGTCGCGCCGCACGAGCGCGGCCGCAACCTCGAAGGGGCGTTCGCGCTGACGGCGGACGCGGCGGCGCTGCTGCGCGGGCGCCACGTCGGCGTCGTCGACGACGTCGTCACCAGCGGCCAGACGCTGGGCGAACTGGCCGCCACATTCAAGCGCCACGGCGCGGCGCGCGTGAGCAATCTGGTCTTCGCGCGCACGCCGCCGCGCTAGGCAACATATTTATATATAAGGAGAACACTCTTGTTCCACGTCGTACTGGTAGAACCCGAAATCCCGCCCAACACGGGCAACGTCATCCGCTTGTGCGCCAACACGGGCGCCCAGTTGCACCTGATCGAGCCGCTCGGCTTTCCCCTCGACGACGCCAAGATGAAGCGCGCCGGCCTCGACTACCACGACTACGCGACGATGCGGGTGCACGCCAACTGGGACGCCTTCCTCGCCGCCGTGCGGCCGGACCCGGCGCGCATGTTCGCCATGACGACGCACGGCTCCGCGCCGTTCGGCCAGGCCAGCTTCCAGCCCGGCGACGTCTTCGTGTTCGGCTCGGAAACGAAGGGCCTGGACCCGGCGCTGCGCGCCTCGTTCCCGCCGGCCCAGCGCATCCGCCTGCCGATGCGCCCGGACAACCGCAGCCTGAACCTGTCGAACACGGTCGCCGTCGTCGTCTTCGAGGCCTGGCGCCAGAACGGCTACGCCGGCGGCGCCTGAGCCCGGTGGCGGGCGCACGCTAGCCCCAGGCAATATCAAAACGCCATGCTATTCTGGCCGGACGCCGTCGCCCCGGCATCCCGCCGAGTCCGCCGGCACGATCCGGAGGGCTGAATCATGGGAATTACTTTTAATTTGGCGGCATGGCATGACTATGAGCGCCCGGACCCGAACTCGCCCATCGTCGCGTGTTTCGGCGACTCATGGCTGCAATACCCGATTCCGGGCATCGGCAATCTGGCCAACCGCTTTCTCGACTTCGGCAAATACCAGGCGCTCGACATCGCCGTACTCGGCGAGATCGGCTTGGAGATCGCCCGGCCGGGGAAAAGCCAGATGATGGCGCTGACCACCTTCCTGCAATGGGAGGGCAAAAGCGTCGACATGCTCGTCATCAGCGGCGGCGGCAACGATTTCGCCGGCGCGGACGACCTGTTCCCCCTGCTGCAACGAGGCGACGACAACGACGCCCGCAGTTGGTTCAAGCCGGCCGAGACGAAGAAGCTGTTCGACGGCATCGCCAACGGCTACCAGAACATCCTGCACCTGCGCAACATTTTCTGCCCCCAAGTTCCCATCGTCGCGCATTGCTACGACTATCCGCAGATCAGCGGCAAAGGCTTGCTCTGGTTTTCCCCGTGGATACTGCCGTCGCTGCAGCAAATCGGCATGCCGGTGGCGCTGCACGTCGCCGCCGGCCGCTACATCATCGACGAACTGGCGCGCTTGCACCTGGCCCTGCAGGGGGCCGACCCGGCGCAGTCGCACTACCATTTCATCGACACGCGCAATACGCTCACGCCCGTCGACTGGTCTAATGAGTTGCACCCGAGCCGAGGCGGCTTCAACAAGCTGGCGATGAAATTTTTCCCGCTGTTCCAGGCATCGTTCCCAGACTGGGTGCGTCCGCCGAAATGGTCGACGGCGCCGCAGCAGCAGCCACGGTAAAACAGGCCGGCGCCTTGCGCGTCGCGGGGCGGCATTCACTCCAGGGAGATGAGCATGGGCGAGATTTTGTTCAAATTGGGCGATCGCGGCAATGAAATCAAGGACATCCACCGCAAACTGGCCAGCGGAAACGTCGATCTGGGCCAGGACGTGCAGGCGTTTTTGTGCGGCCCCGTCAGCGAGCACTACAACAAAGACACGGCCAGGGCCATCCGTGCCTTCCAGGCCAGCCAGCAGTTGACGCCGACCGGCATCTGCGACGACGCCACCTGGCATCTGCTGGACCGCGAAGCCGGCAGCGTGTACGCGGAAACCCTGCAATTCGAACTCGACGCCTTGCGCGGGGAGCGCGTGCCGGACGGCGTGCGGCCGGCCGATGAAGATCAGGTCATGCGCGCCGCGCACGAGGCCAAGCTGGCGGGGCTGGCCTTTTCCGGCGGCGGCATCCGCAGTGCCACCTTCAACCTGGGCATCCTGCAGGCGCTGGCCGAAAGCCGCCTGCTGCACGCCTTCGACTACCTGTCCTCGGTTTCCGGCGGCGGCTATATTGCCGCCCATTTTACAAAATGGCTGCACCGCCTCGGCGGCGACATCGGGGCGATGGAAGAACAACTGGCGCCCGGCGCGCACCAGAAGGCGGAAGCGAAGGAAATCCGCTTTTTACGCCAGTACAGCAACTACCTGACGCCGCAAACCGGCTTCTTCAGCGTCGACACCTGGTCCGTGCTGGCCACGTACATCCGCAACACGGCCTTGAACATGGCCATCCTCGTCGCCATGCTGGGCGCGGTCCTGATGCTGCCGCACCTGCTGGTGCGCCTGCATGCCTACCTCGACAGCAGCTTCCCGGCCACCTATCCGCTATGGTGCGCCATCGTCGCCGCCCTCGCCTTCGCCTGTGCGGTGTTCTTCATCGCACTCAGCATTTCCACGATTCCCGACCCGGCCCGGCCGGGGCGCATTTACGGCCAAACACAGAGCAGCGTGATGATCTTCATCGTCGCCCCGCTGATGCTGGCCGGGCTCGCCGGCAGCATTGCCTTGTGGCATTACCGTACCCACATCGGCGCGCTGTGGCGGCAGCGCGCCCTGCCTCCCGATGCCGGCGCCGCGGTCATTCCGTGGCTGCTGCTGCCCGGCCTGGGGTTTTTCATCTGCTGGGCCGCGGGCTGGTACACGGCACAGTGGTACAACCGGCGGCTCGGCAATACCGGGGACGCGGCGCTCGACTGGCGCCATGTCCGCAACGAAGGCGTCGGCCACCTGCTCTGCGCCCTCGTCGCCCTCGGCACCGGCACGCTATTGCTGTTCAAGGTGCTCAGCGATATCGGCGGCTGGACCGGGCAGGCCGCGGCGCGCCCCCCCACCGACTTCATCCACGTGCTGGTCTTCGGCATGCCTTTCATGCTGAGCATATTCGGCATCTCGATGATCCTCTCGGTCGGCCTGGTGGGCAGGATGTACAAGGAAAAGAGCCGCGAGTGGTGGAGCCGGCAAGGCGCCTGGACCAGCATCTGCACGCTGGCCTGGCTGGGCCTGATGGCGGTAAGCCTGTACGGGCCGGCGCTGGTGGACTACGCCGGCAACCATCTGGATGAATGGGGCACCCGGCTCCTCGCCGGCGGCTGGGTGGGCGCCACGCTGGCCGGCGTCGTGCTGGGCCGCAGCTCCGCCACCGACAAGCGCAGTCCCAATCGCTATCTGGAACTGCTTGCCTGCGTCGCCCCCTACGTCTTCGCCGTGGGCACCCTGCTGCTGATCGCGGCGCTGGTGCAGATGCTGGCCGTGCCGGCGCAGCTCCAGCCGCATGCGCGGGCCGGCGACACGCCGCTGTCCTACCTCGCCCTATCGCTGCACAATACGGCGCAAAGCCGGGCCCCCGACCTCATGTGGCCGCTCCTGATCCTGGCGGCGAGCGGCGTCATACTGTCGCGCCGCGTCGACATCAACAAATTTTCCCTGTACACGATGTACCGCAACCGCCTGGTGCGCGCCTATCTCGGCGCCAGCAACGAGCAGCGTCACGCCCACCCGTTCAGCGGCTTCGACGAAAACGACGATTTGAACCTGAACGACATGCTGAAGACGGCCGCCGGCCAGTTGCAGCGCCCCTACCACATCATCAATACGGCCTTGAACCTGGTGAACGGCAAGGAACTGGCCTGGCAAACCCGCAAGGCGGCCGGCTTCACGTTCACGCCGGCCTTCTGCGGCTTCGAAATGCCCAGCATGGCCGCGCCCGGCATGCTGCAACTGCAACAGGAAGCGGCGCGCGGCTGCTTTCGCGGCACCGCCGCGTATCGCCGGCGCCACCAGATCGGCGGCTGCGAGAGCGGCATCAAGCTGGGCATGGCGATGGCCACGTCGGGCGCCGCCACCAGCCCCAATATGGGTTACCACTCGTCGCCGCCGCTGGCATTTCTGATGACCATGTTCAATGTCCGGCTGGGCCGCTGGTTTGCCAATCCGCGCAAAGCGAACTGGCAAACCACGTCGCCCAAATTCGGCTTGCGCAGCCTGCTCAGCGAACTGTTCGGCTACACCGACGCCGACGCCGACTATATCTACCTGTCCGACGGCGGACATTTTGAGAACCTCGGCATTTACGAGCTGGTGCGGCGGCGCTGCCGGCTGATCGTCGCGGTCGACGCCAGCGCCGACGGCGTACTCGATTTCGAAGACCTGGGCAACGCGATCCGCAAATGCGGCACCGACCTGCACATCGAGATCAATATCAACGTCGGCAAGATCGACTTGCTCAAAGGCAGCGACTTCAGCACCTCGCACTGCGTGACGGGGACAATTTTGTACGGGAAAGTCGACAAGGGGGGCCCCAACGGCACGCTGCTGTACATCAAACCTTCGCTGATCGGCAAGGAATTCGCCGATGTCTTGAACTATCGCAAAACCCACCGCGATTTTCCGCACCAGACCACGGCCGACCAGTGGTTTGACGAAACCCAGTTTGAAAGCTACCGCTCGCTGGGTTACCACATCGGCACGCTGGCGCTGAAGGACGCCGCCGCCCGCGCCGGCGCGGGTGCCGGTGGGGAAAGCCACGATATCGCAGGGCTATGCAAGGAATTGGAGAAGCTGTGGGGGCCGCCGCCCGACACCCCGCTGGCCGGCGCCGTGGCGTCTGTTACCAGCCACGACGAGGGCCGGCGACGCCGCCAGGAGCGGCGCCAATCCTGACGCGGCGCCGGCGCTCAGCCGGCGCGCACCTTGCTCAGCAGCTTGGTCGTCGAGCGGTCGTGGGCGAAGTCGATCGCCACGGCCTGGCCGCCGTAGGCCAGCACAGCCTTGCCCTCGGGAATGGCCGTCATATCGTAGTCGCCGCCCTTGGCGTAAACCTGCGGCCGCGTTTCCTGCACCACTTCCAGCGCGCTGTCTTCCGAAAACGGCACCACCAGGCTGACCGACTCCAGGGCCGCCAGCACAGCCATGCGGTCCTCGCAGGCGTTCAGCGGCCGGTCGTCGCCCTTGCCCAGGCGCTTCACGGAAGCGTCGGTGTTGATCGCCACCACCAGCGAGGCGCCCAGCGCGCGCGCCTGCGCCAGATAGGTCACGTGGCCGCGGTGCAGGATGTCGAACACGCCGTTGGTGACGACCACCGGCTTCGGCAAGGCGGCAACGCGTTCGGCCAGGTCGTCGCGGCTGCAAATCTTCGTTTCAAATTGTGGCATGGTAAATTGTGTGGGGTTGATGGCGGCAACGGCGAACCGTCAGGACTCGGGTTCGCTCTCTTCGTCGATCTGCATGCTGAACTGGCCCGCGGCCGCGGCCGCGCCGCCCGGCTCCTTGCGGTCGCCGCGCAGCTTGATCTGCAGCCGCAAACCATTGGCCGAATCGGCATTGCGGATCGCCTCGTCGTAAGCGATATACCCCTTATTATAGAGTTCATACAGGGCCTGGTCGAAAGTGCACATGCCCAATTCCCGCGATTTGTGCATGATTTCCTTGATCGCCTGGAAATTCCCCTTCAACACCATCTCGGCGATCGTCGGCGTGTTCAGCAGTATTTCGATGGCGGCCTTGCGGCCCTGGCCGTCCTCGGTGCGCACCAGGCGCTGCGAGACGATGGCGCGCAGGTTAGACGACAAGTCCATCAGCAACTGGCCGCGCCGCTCCTCGGGGAAGAAATTGATGATGCGGTCCATGGTCTGGTTCGAGTTGTTCGCGTGCAGGGTGCCCAGGCACAGATGGCCCGTTTCGGCGAAGGCGATGGCGTGCTCCATCGTCTCCGTGTCGCGGATTTCGCCGATCAAGATCACGTCCGGCGCCTGGCGCAGCGTGTTCTTCAGCGCGTTGTGCCAGGACAGCGTGTCGACGCCGACCTCGCGGTGGGTGATCAGGCAACCCTTGTTCTTGTGCACGTACTCGACCGGGTCCTCGACCGTGATGATGTGGCCGGCCGAGTGGGCGTTGCGGTAATCGATCATCGCCGCCAGCGTCGTCGACTTGCCCGAGCCGGTGCCGCCGACGACGAGCACCAGGCCCCGCTTGGTCATGATGACGTCCTTGAGCACCTCGGGCAGGTCGAGCTTCTCGAAGTTCGGGATTTCCGAGGCGATCGTGCGGATCACCATCGCCACGTTTTGCTGCTGCACATAGACGTTGACGCGGAAACGGCACACCTCGGGCAGGGAGACGGCGAAATTGCACTCCATCTCTTGCTCGAACTCGCGTTGCTGCTTGGCGTTCATCAGCGCCAGCGCCAGCGCCCGGGTCACCTCGCCGCTGAGCCTTTGCTGGCTCAGCGCCTTCATCGCGCCCTGCGCCTTGATGCTGGGCGGGAAATCGGCGGAAATGAACAAGTCCGAACCGCCCACATGGTGCATCGCCTTGAGCAGCTTGTGGATATACGCTAGTGCCTCGTCGGGGCCGAAGGTGGTGGACATGGGCGCCTTTCCTGGAGGGGCAGCGGAGGGGCGGGCGCCGGCCTCCCCCCCGCTGCGGCGGGCGCCCCACCCCGCTACAATACGCCATCTGCGCCACAGTTTGGCGTTTTCGGCGGATGCCGGGCATTGCACATCGGCGTTGCCTGTGTTTCAATACAATGATGACACTGACTGAACTCAAATACATTGTTGCAGTCGCGCGCGCCAAACACTTCGGCCACGCCGCCGAAGCCTGTTACGTGGCGCAGCCGACGCTGTCGGTCGCCATCAAAAAACTCGAAGACGAACTGGGCGTTGTCCTGTTCGAGCGGGGCGGCGCGGAAATCTCCGTCACGCCGCTGGGCGCGCAAATCATCGCCCAGGCCGAACGCGTGCTGGAACAGACGGCCGCCATCAAGGAATTGGCCAAGCAAAACAAAGACCCGCTGGCCGGCCCGCTGCGCCTGGGCGTGATCTACACCATCGGCCCCTACCTGCTGCCGCCGCTGGTCACGGCGATGATAGACAAAGTGCCGCAAATGCCGCTGGTCTTGCAGGAAAACTTCACCGTGCGGCTCCTGGAACTGCTGCGCCAAGGCGAACTGGACGTGGCCATCATGGCCCTGCCGCTGCCCGAGCACGGCATGTCCATGCAAGCGCTGTACGACGAGCCCTTCGTCGTGGCGATGCCGAAAAACCACCCGTGGACGGCGCGCAAGACCATCCCGGCCGACGACTTGAAATCGGAAAACATGCTCTTGCTGGGCAACGGCCACTGCTTCCGCGACCAGGTGCTGGAAGTGTGCCCCGAAATGGCCCGCTTCGCCGCGCCCGGCAACGGCATGCAGCGCACCTTCGAAGGTTCCTCGCTGGAAACCATCCGCCACATGGTCGCCAGCGGCATCGGCCTGACCGTGCTGCCGCGCGCCTCGGTGCCGGACATGCAGGTGCGCGAGGGCTTGCTGCAATTTCGCCCCTTCGACCAGCCGGCGCCGTCGCGCCGCGTCGTCATCGTCTGGCGCAAGAGCTTCACACGCAAGGCCGCCATCGACGCCCTCTGCGAAGCCGTCGCCGCCTGCCCCCTGCCGGGCGTCAACCACCTGCACGCCGCGGATAAATAGCCCCCACGGGCAGCCTGGCGAGAATTTGCGATAATCCCCGTTTGCCTTCCGACGCGATAGACCCATGACGAATAAACTGGCGCTGTATTTCCGCCTGATCCGGCTCGACAAGCCGATCGGCACCGTGCTGCTGCTGTGGCCCACCCTGTGCGCGCTGTGGCTGGCGGGGCAAGGCGCGCCGGACTGGCGCCTGCTGCTGATCTTCAGCATCGGCACCTTCCTGACGCGCTCGGCCGGCTGCGCCGTCAACGACTACGCCGACCGCGACATCGACAAACACGTCAAGCGCACGGCCGAGCGCCCCGTCACCAGCGGACGCATCAGCGGCAAGGAGGCGCTGGCCGTGGCCGCCGTGCTGATGCTGCTGGCCTTCGCCCTGATCCAGCCCTTGAACAGCTTGACCAAGCAACTGTCGGTGGTGGCCGTCGCCATCGCCGCCAGCTACCCCTACTTCAAGCGCTTCTTCGCCATCCCCCAAGCCTACCTCGGCGTCGCCTACGGCTTCGGCATTCCGATGGCCTTCGCCGCCGTGCAGGGCACGGTGCCGCCGCTGGCCTGGCTGCTGTTACTGGGCAACGTGTTCTGGGCCGTGGCCTACGACACCGAGTATGCGATGGTCGACCGCGACGACGACTTGAAGATCGGCATCAAGACCTCGGCCATCACCTTCGGCCGCCACGACGTCGCCGCCGTGATGGCTTGCTACCTCGCCGCCGGACTGATCTGGCTGGTCTGCGGCTGGCAACTGGGCTTGCGCGGCTGGTATCTCGCCGGCCTGGCGGTGGCGGCCGGCTGCGCGCTCTACCACTACACCCTGATCCGTGGCCGCGAGCGGATGCCCTGCTTCGCCGCCTTCCGCCACAATAACTGGCTGGGCGCGGCCGTGTTCGCCGGCGTCGCCCTCGACTACGGGCTGCGCTAGCGAAAAGCGGCGCCGGGCATGGCCACGGCGTTTACTCTGCGCCCGGCACGCGGGCGCTTGGAAGCAAGGGCAAGCGCCGCTGTCCTCAGCGGCGGCAGACCTGGTTCCAGCGCTGGCAGGCGTACTGGTTGCCGTCGAGGCAATCGCTGATCAGCTCGCTGCAATAGGCGTCATCCGGCCGCGCCACCGCCGTAGTGCTGAAGGCGCCGGAGAAGCCAAGGGCGGCAAAAAACACGAACATTGCTTTTTTTACGGTCATCATTATGTGTCCTTTTATGGCGGTGAATGAAATGACAAAGCTGCGGCCCGGTCCGCTCCGCCATGTCCGCGGACGGGATGGAAAAGTCTAGCACCGCCCATCCTGGAAAAGAGCAAAATAGTAATAAAGATATAATATTAAAAGGCGGCGCCGGCTCGGCGCAGAAAATTCAGCACGAACGGCCGCGGCCCGGTTTTCCACGGAATTGAAACAATCGACGTATTTCCTGGACGGCGGGGCTGGACGGCGGGGCCGAACGGCGGGGCCGGACGCGCGGCGGGGGCGCACGCCGGTTGAGGTGCCGCAAGCCACCGGAGCGGCCGCTGCCTACACTGAAACTTCCCGGTGTTTTATTCCACAATGAGGAACTACATGAATTCGACCCACCCCAGCGGCAACGGCGGCGACAGCGGCGCCGAACTGAACGCGCACAGCGGCAGCGACGCCCGCGAGAAACTCATGAACGACATGAAGCACATCATCCATGAGGCGGAAGACTGGCTCAGCAGCGGCGCCGCGCACAGCGGCGAGGAACTGCAAGCCGTCAAGGAGCGCTTCGAGGACACGCTGCGCACCGCGAAAACCGACTTGCTGCGCGTCGAGGCGAACATGCTGGCCAAGACCAAGCTGGCGGCCCAGGCCACCGACACCTACGTCAAGGACAATCCGTGGAAATCGGTTGGCCTGGGCGCCGCCGTCGGCATCGTCTTCGGCCTGCTGATTTCGCGCCGCTGAGTCCAGGCTGCGCCCTCAGGCGGCGGCGCCCAGTTCGTCGCCCATTTCCTTGCCGCGCCGCGCGGCCGCCTTCACGGCCGCCTTGATCGCGTCCTTGACGCCGCTGCTTTCCATGCTGCTCAGGGCCGCGTAGGTGGTGCCGCCCTTCGACGTAACGCGCTCGCGCAGCAGCGCCACCGGCTCGTCCGACTGCGCCGCCAATTGCGCGGCGCCGACGAAGGTCGCCAGCGCCAGCTGCTTGCCCTGCGCCGGTGTCAAGCCCAACTCGGCCGCCGCCTCCTGCAGCGCCTCGATGAAGTAAAACACATAGGCCGGGCCGCTGCCGGACACGGCCGTCACGGGGTCGATCAAGGTTTCCTCGTCCAGCCAGACGGTGGTGCCGACGGCCCGCATGATGGCGTCGGCAGCGTCCTTTTGCGCGGCCGCCACGCCGGCGCTGGCGACCATGCCGGTGATGCCCAGGCCGATCAGGGCCGGCGTGTTCGGCATGCAGCGCACCACGGCGCCATAGCCGCCCAGCCAGCGCGACAGGTCGGCGCCGCGGATGCCGGCGGCGATAGACAGCACCAGCGGCCGCGCCGCGCCGCCCAGGAACGGCAGCAGTTGCGCCGCCACGTCGCGCATGCTCTGCGGCTTGACCGCCAGCACCACGACGTCGCAGGCGGCCAGCGCCGCGTCGGCCGCCGGCGCCGTGGTGACGCCGAATTGCGCCGCCAGCCTGGCCAGCGCGTCGGCGTTCGGGTCGACGACGTGGATGTTGGCGCCGGCCGTCAACTTGCCGGTCAGGCCGGCGATCAGCGCCGCCGCCATATTGCCGCCGCCGACGAAGGCGATCTTCAATTCCTTGTTGCTTGCGTTCATAGTCCGTCTCCGCTGTGCTTTATGAGTAATTCCGTGAACCAAAAATGGCGCTGCCGACGCGCACGATGGTGGCGCCCTCGACGACGGCCGCGCGCATGTCGGCCGACATGCCCATCGACAAGGTATCCAGGGCCAGCCCGTCGCCGCGCAATTGCTCGTACAGTGCGCGCAACTGGGCGAAGGCGGCGCGCTGCCGCTCGAACTCGACGGCCGGCTCGGGGATCGCCATCAAGCCGCGCAGGCGCAGATGCGGCAGCGCCGCGACCTGCAGCGCCAGCGCGCGCAATTGCTGCGGCGCCACGCCGCTCTTGCTGGTCTCGCCGCTGATGTTGACCTGCAGGCAAATATTCAGCGGCGCCAGCCCGGCCGGGCGCTGCTCCGACAGGCGCTGGGCGATCTTTTCGCGCTCGACCGTGTGCACCCAGTCGAAATGCTCGGCGATCGGGCGCGTCTTGTTGCTCTGGATGGGGCCGATAAAATGCCATTCGAGGCCGGCCCGGGGCAGCAGCGCCGCGACGGCGGCGATCTTGTCCAGCGCTTCCTGCAGATAATTTTCGCCGAAGGCCCGCTGGCCCGCCTGGGCGGCGGCCAGCACGGCGTCCGCGCCGAAGGTCTTCGACACGGCCAGCAGCGCGACGTCGCCTGCCGGGCGGCCCGCCTCTTGAATGGCGGCAACGATACCTTGATGGACTGCTTGCAAGTTCTGCTCGATTGTGGACATAATCATTTTGCGGGGTAATGTAAAGCAATTCCGGTGTACAGGCCCGGGCCTTGCGCCCCTTTATTGCAGGCACAGGGATTATAAATGGACATCTCCGAACTACTCGCATTCTCCGTCAAGAACAAGGCTTCCGATTTGCATCTGTCGGCCGGCCTGCCGCCGATGATACGGGTGCACGGCGACGTGCGCCGCATCAACCTGCCGCCGCTGGAGCACAAGGACGTCCACGGCATGATCTATGACATCATGAACGACGGCCAGCGCAAGGCTTACGAGGAAATGCTCGAATGCGATTTTTCCTTCGCCATTCCCGGCCTGGCGCGCTTCCGCGTCAACGCCTACAACCAGGAACGGGGCGCCTCGGCCGTGCTGCGCACGATTCCATCGAAGATCATGAGCCTGGAGGAACTGAACTGCCCGCGCATCTTCGCCGAGCTGGCGCTCAAGCCGCGCGGCCTGGTGCTGGTGACGGGGCCGACCGGCTCGGGCAAGTCGACGACGCTGGCGGCGATGGTGAACCACGTCAACGAATCCGAGTACGGCCACATCCTGACCATCGAAGACCCGATCGAATTCGTCCATGAATCGAAGAAATGCCTGATCAACCAGCGCGAGGTGGGGCCGCACACGCTGTCGTTCAACAACGCGCTGCGCTCGGCGCTGCGGGAAGACCCGGACGTGATCCTGGTGGGCGAGTTGCGCGACCTGGAAACGATACGCCTGGCCCTGTCGGCGGCCGAAACGGGCCACCTCGTGTTCGGCACCCTGCACACCTCGTCCGCCGCCAAGACCATCGACCGCATCGTCGACGTCTTCCCGGCCGATGAAAAGGAAATGGTGCGGGCCATGCTGTCGGAGTCGCTGCAAGCCGTCATCTCGCAGACGCTGCTGAAAACCAAGGACGGCACGGGCCGCGTGGCCGCCCACGAAATCATGATCGCCACGCCGGCCATCCGCAACCTGATCCGCGAGGCGAAGATCGCCCAGATGTACTCGGCCATCCAGACCGGCAGCAACGTCGGCATGCAGACCCTGGACCAGACGCTGACGGACCTGGTGCGGCGCAACGTCATCTCGGCCGCGGCCGCCCGCTCGGCGGCGAAAACGCCGGACAACTTCCCCGGCTAAGCCCGGTTGACAGGCCGGCTCTACAAGGACCCGCACCATGGAACGCGACCAGGCTTCAAAATTCATGTTCGACCTGCTGCGCCTGATGGTCGGCAAGCACGGCTCGGACCTGTTCATCACGGCCGGCTTCCCGCCCGCCATCAAGATCGACGGCAAGCTCACGCCCGTCTCGACCCAGGTGCTGACGGCGGCCCACACCAGCGACCTGGCGCGCGCCATCATGAACGACAAGCAAACCGCCTCCTTCGAGCTGAGCAAGGAGGCCAACTTCGCCATCAGCCCCGGCGACCTGGGGCGCTTCCGCGTCTCCGCCTTCGTGCAGATGAGCTGCGTGGGGATGGTCTTGCGCACCATCACGACGGCGATCCCCAAGTTGGAGGAACTCGGCCTGCCGCCCGTGCTGCAGGAAGTCGTCATGAGCAAGCGCGGCCTCGTCATCATGGTCGGCGCCACCGGCTCGGGCAAGTCGACGACGCTGGCGGCGATGGTCGGCTACCGCAACGAGAACAGCTACGGCCACATCATCACCATCGAAGACCCGGTCGAATACGTCCACCCGCACAAGAATTGCATCGTGACCCAGCGCGAGGTCGGCGTCGACACCAACGACTGGGAAACGGCGCTGAAAAACACCCTGCGCCAGGCGCCGGACGTGATACAGATCGGCGAAATCCGCGACCGCGAAACCATGGACCACGCCATCGCCTTCGCCGAGACGGGCCACCTGTGCCTGGCCACGCTGCACGCCAACAGCGCCAACCAGGCGCTCGACCGCATCATCAACTTCTTCCCAGAGGAAAGGCGCCAGCAATTGCTGATGGATTTGTCGCTGAACCTGAAGGGCATGATTTCGCAGCGCCTGATCCCGCTCAAGGAAAGCAAGGGCCGCTGCGTGGCCATCGAAATCCTCCTCAACTCGCCGCTGATCTCGGACCTGATCTTCAAGGGCCAGGTGCACGAGATCAAGGAGTTGATGAAAAAATCGCGCGAGCTGGGCATGCAAACCTTCGACCAGTCGCTGTTCGACCTGTTCGAGGACGACAAGATCACCTATGAAGACGCCTTGCGCAACGCCGACTCCGTCAACGACTTGCGCCTATCCATCAAACTGCAGGGCAAGGCCGCGAAAACCCGCGACCTGTCCGCCGGCACCGAACACCTGGGGATCATCTGATATGACTGCTGCCAACACCATTTACGATTTCAGCGCCGACAGCCTGGCCGGCCCCCCCGTCGACCTGGCCGCATACCGGGGCAAGGTTGTGCTGATCGTCAACACCGCCAGCCAATGCGGCTTCACCCCCCAGTACCAGGGGCTGGAGCAAGTCTACCAACAGTTCAAGGACCGCGGCGCCGTCGTGCTGGGTTTCCCCTGCAACCAGTTCGGCGCCCAGGAACCGGGCACGGCCGAGGAAATCGCCAGCTTTTGCGAAAAAAAATTCGGCGTCACCTTCCCCCTGTTCGCCAAGATCGACGTCAACGGCGGCGCCACCCATCCCCTGTTCGCCAGCCTGAAAAAGCAGGCGCGCGGCGTGCTCGGCACCGAGGCCATCAAATGGAACTTCACGAAGTTTCTTGTGCGCAAGGACGGCACCGTCTACCAGCGCTACGCGCCGACGACGGCGCCGGCCGAGCTCGTGGCCGACATCGAGGCGCTGCTGGCCGAATAGGCCGGCGGCGGCGCCGCATCGCGCCGCCAGGCTTTTTTGACGGCGTTTTCGTTTCCACGCTCCCGCTTGCCAGCCTTTTCGGTGATAATGCTTGCAGATTTATTATGCCGATTTGGGTCAGAAACGATGCAAGTGTTGAGGAAAATCATAGCGTCATGGATGAGTATGGGGATGTATTCCCGCTTGTTTACACCTATCTTCTTCCTCATCCTCGCCGTTTCCGGCATCCGCTACAAACTGCTGATCGACGCCGAAACGGCCAACGCCAGCGCGCGCTACCATGCCGAGGCCCAGGAACTGGGCAAATACCTGGCCTCGACGCTGCTGCCTATCGCCGGTGAGCGCGACCACGCGGCCGTCCAGGCCATCCTGTCGAGCGCGCTGCCGCTGAACCAGGACCTCGCCCTGATCCGCTGGGACTGCCCCAACAAGCACATGGAAATCGCCAACCCGGCCGCCGGCCGGCAGCGCTACCCGGACTGGTTCGGCGGCCTCACCGGCATAGGCGCGCTGCGCCAATCCTTTCCCGTGGCGCTGAAACCGGGCGGCAGCGGCATGCTGTCGCTGACCTTCGCGCCGACGCTGCCGACCAACCGCATCTGGGACGCCATGCTCAAGCAGGCCAGCATCAGCGGCGTCAGCATCCTGCTGATCTACCTGCTGCTGGGCCTGATCCTGAGCGCCAACCGGCAAATGCTGCGCCACCTGGCGCAGGCGACCGACCGCTTCCAGCACGGCGACTACGACGCGCGCATGCGCGTGCGCGGCACGCCCGAGTCGCGCGCGCTGGCGACCACCTTCAACAACATGGCCGGCGAGGTGCAGACCCTGCTGACGTCGCTGCGGGCCAGCGAGAAAAGCCTGGGCGACCAACTGGCGCAGACGGTGCAGATGCAAAGCGCGCTGCAGCAGATGTCGTGGCAGAACTACCACGACGTGCTGACCGGCCTGCCGAACCGCACGGCGCTGGCGGCCCGCTTCGAGCAAGACCTGTTCCTCGCGCGCGAGCGCCAGCGCATGCTGGCCGTCTGCCTGATCGACGTCGACCATTTTCAGGGCGTCAACGACCGCTTCGGCGCCGAATCCGGCGACGACATCCTCAAGCAGGTGGCGGCGCGGCTGCACGCCTTCGCCAACCAGACCCACTACTCGGCGCGCCTGGGCGGCGACGAATTCGTCATGCTGCTGTCCGGCCCCGGCGACACGGCCGCCATCGAGCGCATCGTCGCGCAACTGCTGGAGGAGCTGTCGCAAGCCTATCTGTGCGACGGGCAGAAGCTGGCGCTGTCGGTCAGCGTCGGCGTCGCCGTCTACGCCGGCAAGGAAACCAGCACCGAGACGCTGCTGCGCCACGCCGACCACGCCGTCTACCAGGCCAAACTGACCGGCCGCAACAAATACCACTTCTTCGACGCGGGCCTGGACGAGGAGGTGCGCACCCACCACAACCAGCGCACGGAAATCCGCCAGGCGCTGCTGGCCGGCGAGTTCCGCCTCTACTACCAGCCGAAGGTGAACATGCGCGCCGGCGACGTCGTCGGCATGGAGGCGCTGCTGCGCTGGCAGCACCCGCGCCGCGGCGTGCTGGGGCCGCTGCAATTTTTGCCGATGGTCGAGCAGACCGACCTGATCATCGACATCGGCGAATGGGTGCTGCGCCAGGCCCTGTGGCAGATGCAGCGCTGGACGGCGGCGGGACGCCACTGGATCGTCAGCGTCAACATCGCCGCGCGCCACTTCCAGCAAGCGGACTTCGTCTCGCGCCTGAAAGCCATCCTGGCCGAATTTCCCGGCGTGCGCGCCAGCATGCTGGAGCTGGAAATCCTGGAATCGTCGGCGCTGGACGACATCGAACACGTGCGCCGCGTGATGCGGGCTTGCCAGCAACTGGGCATCACCTTCGCGCTGGACGACTTCGGCACCGGCTACTCGTCGATGTCCTACCTGAAGCGGCTGCCGGCCAACATCCTGAAGATCGACCAAAGCTTCGTGCGCAATATGCTCAACGACCGCGACGACCTGCACCTGGTCGGCGCCGTCATCGGCCTGGCCAAATCGTTCAAGCTGACCGTCATCGCCGAGGGCGTCGAAACGGTGGCCCACGGCAGCCGCCTGATGCAGATGGGCTGCGACCTGGCCCAGGGCTACGGCATCGCCCGGCCGATGCCGGCCGACGCCGTGCTGAAGTGGGCCGCCGCATTCGCCCCGGCGCCCGAATGGCGCGCCGCCGCGACGCTCAGCGCCGCCTAGCCGGACGCGGGCGGCGCCGCCAGCGCGCTGTCGATCAGCTCGATCCAATGCCGCACCGGCGTCTCGGTGCCCGACTGCAGGTGCACCTGGCAGCCGACATTGGCCGACACGATCAGCGCCGCCTCCGTGTCGGCCAGGCTGGCCAGCTTGCGGTCGCGCAGCTGCAGCGCCAGCTCCGGCTGCAAGATCGAATACGTGCCGGCCGAGCCGCAGCACAAGTGGCTGTCGGCGCACAGGGCCACGTCGACCCCGGCCGCGCGCAGCAAGCCCTCGACCTTGCTGCGGATTTGCTGGCCGTGCTGCAGGGTGCAGGGCGGATGGTAGGCGACGCGCTCCTTGACCTTGCCGCGCAGCCTGGCCGCCAGCTCCGCCTCGAACTCCGGCAATATCTCGCTCAGGTCGCGCGTCAGCTCGGCGATGCGGCGCGCCTTGGCCGCATACGCGTCGTCGTGCGCCAGCAGATGGCCGTACTCCTTCACCGTGACGCCGCAGCCGGAGGCCGTCATCACAATCGCCTCGACGGCATCGTCGCCAACGACATGCGGCCACCACGCGTCGATATTGCGGCGCATATCGTCGAGCGCCGCCTCCTGCGCGTTCAAGTGGTGGCGCAGCGCGCCGCAACAGCCGGCCTTCGGCGCGACGATCAACTGCACGCCGACGGCGTCGAGCACGCGCGCGGCGGCGGCGTTGATGTTCGGCGCCAGCGCCGGCTGCGCGCAGCCCTGCAGCACCAGCATCTTGCGCGCGTGTCTGCGCGCCGGCCAGCGCCCCGCGCCGCCGATGCGCGGCAGCTTATCCTGCATCGGCAGCGACAGCAGCGGCCGCAGCAACTGCCCGGCCCGCAGCGCCGGCGTGAACAGCCAGCGGCGCGGCAGGCCCTGCCTGAGCACGAAGCGCAGCGCGCGCTCGCCCAGCGGCCGGCGCACGCGCTGCTCGACGACCTTACGGCCGATGTCGAGCAAACGCCCGTAGCGCACGCCGGACGGACAGGTGGTTTCGCAGTTGCGGCAGGTCAGGCAGCGGTCCAGGTGGGTCTGCGTCTTCGCCGTCACCGGCGCGCCCTCCAGCACCTGCTTGATCAGGTAGATGCGGCCGCGCGGGCCGTCCAGCTCATCGCCCAGCAACTGGTAGGTCGGGCAGGTCGCGGTGCAGAAACCGCAATGGACGCAGGCGCGCAAAATGGCCTCGGCCTCGTCGCCTTCGCGGCTGTGTTTGATGAAATCGGCGAGATTCGTTTGCATGGCGGGCTCAGTACATGCGGCCGGGATTGAACACCCCGGCCGGGTCGAAGGCCAGCTTCAGGCGCTGGTGGATGGCGGCGACGGCCGGCGCCAGCGGATGGAACACGCCGACGTCTTTGTCGCCGCCGCGGAACAGGCTGGCGTGGCCGCCGGCCGCCGCCACGCTGCGGCGTATGCCCTGCGCCGTGGCCGGGTCGGCGTCCGCCTTCAGCCAGCGCTGCGCGCCGCCCCACTCGATCAAGTGCTCGCCCTTGAGGATCAGCGCGCTGGCGGCCGGCGGCAGCGACAGCCGCCACAGCGGCCCCGCGCCGGCGAAAAAGCCGTGCGTCTGTTCGCGCAGGCTGGCCCAGAAGGCGTCGGCGCCGTCCAGCGCGGCGCCGCCCAGCGCGGCGCCGCCCAGCTCGCGCTGCGCCGCCGCCACGGCCGCGCGCGCGCCGGACAGGCGCACGCTGAGCGCGCCGTCGTGCCAGCAACTGGCGGAAATCGGCAGCGGCCGGCCGGCCCATTCATTGAGCATGCGCAGCGCGTCGATTTCGCTGGCGGCGAAGCGCAGGCTGGCCTCGCACACGGGCAGCGGCAGCACCTTCAGCGACACCTGCAAGATCAAGCCCAGCGTGCCGAGCGAACCGGCCAGCAGGCGCGAGACATCGTAGCCGGCGACGTTCTTCATCACCTGGCCGCCGAAGGTCAGGACGTCGCCCTTGCCGTCCATCAGCACCGCGCCCAGCACGAAGTCGCGCACGGCGCCGGCGCTGGCGCGGCGCGGCCCGGCCAAGGCGCAGGCGACGACGCCGCCTATGGTGGCGCCCGGCCCGAAATGGGGCGGCTCGAACGCCAGCATCTGCCGGCGCGCCGCCAGCGCCGCCTCGACCTCGGCCAGCGGCGTGCCGCAGCGCGCCGTGATCACCAGCTCGGTCGGCTCGTAGGCGACGATGCCGCTGTAGGCGCGCGTGTCGAGCGGCTCGCCGGCCGGCTGCTGGCCGTACCAGTCCTTGCTGCCGCCGCCGCGCAGACGCAGCGGCGTGCCGGCCGCCGCCGCGGCCAGGATGCGCGCCCGGAATTGTTCGACTATCTGTTCCACTTCGTTCCCACCCTAAAAACGCGGCAAATGCGCGAACTTCAACTGGCCGCCGGCCACATGCATCTTGCCGAATTCGGCGCAACGGTTCAGCGTCGGAATGGCCTTGTCCGGATTCAGCAGGCCGGCCGGGTCGAAGGCGCGCTTGAGCGCCATGAACGCGCCCAGCTCCTGGGCCGTGAACTGCAGGCACATCGAGTTGATCTTTTCCATGCCGACGCCATGCTCGCCCGTGATGGTGCCGCCGACCTCGACGCACAGCGCGAGAATCTCGGCGCCGAACGCCTCGGCCCGCTCGAATTCCTCCAGCTTGTTGGCGTCGAACAGGATCAGCGGATGCAGGTTGCCGTCGCCGGCGTGGAACACATTGGCGCAGCGCAAGCCATATTTGCCCTCCATCCGCGCGATGCCGCTCAGCACCTCGGCGAGGCGCTTGCGCGGAATCGTGCCGTCCATGCAATAGTAATCGGGCGAGATGCGGCCCGCCGCCGGAAACGCGTTCTTGCGCCCCGACCAGAACTTCAGGCGTTCGGCCTCCGAGCCCGACACGGCGATGGCGCCGGCGCCGGCCGCCTGCAGCACCGCCGTCATGCGCGCGACCTCCTCGTCGACCTCCTCGGCCGTGCCGTCGGCCTCGCACAGCAGGATGGCGGCGGCGTCCAGGTCGTAGCCGGCCTTGACGAAGGGCTCGACCATGCGCGACGAGGTTTGGTCCATCATCTCCAGCCCGGCCGGAATGATGCCGGCGGCGATCACCTCGGCCACCGCGTTGCCGCCGCTGACGATGTCGCCGAACGAGGCCATGATGACGCGCGCCGCCGCCGGCTTCGGTATCAGCCTGACGGTGACCTCGGTGACGATGCCGAGCATGCCTTCGGAGCCGATGAACACGGCCAGCAGGTCGAGGCCGGGGGCGTCCAGCGACTCGCCGCCCAGCTCGACGATGTCGCCGTCCAGGGTCGCCACGCGCACGCGCAGCACATTGTGCACGGTCAAGCCGTACTTGAGGCAGTGCACGCCGCCCGAGTTTTCCGCCACGTTGCCGCCTATCGTGCAGGCGATCTGCGAGGACGGGTCGGGCGCGTAATACAGGCCGTGCGGCGCGGCCGCGTCGGAAATGGCCAGGTTGCGCACGCCCGGCTGCACCACGGCCGTGCGCGCATACGCATCCAGCCGCACGATGCCGTTCAGGCGCGCCGTCGACAGCACGACGCCGTCGGCGATCGGCAGCGCGCCGCCGGACAGGCCGGTGCCGGCGCCGCGCGGCACGATGGGCACGGCCAGCTCGCGGCACACCTTGAGCACGGCCAGCACCTGCTCCTCCGTGTCGGGCAGCGCGACCACCATCGGCAGGCGCCGGTAGGCGGCCAGGCCGTCGCACTCATACGGACGGGTGTCCTCGGCGTCGGCCAGCACGCAGCGCGCCGGCAGCACCGCCAGCAAGGCGGCGACGACGGCCTGTTGGCGCGCGGCCGTAAACGCCGGCCCTGAGCTGGCGGTCAACATGAAATATGGGAGGCGGAACGTTTGGGCATACAGCGATTGTAAGCACAAACGCCACGCGCGGGAAAAATCTTCAAGCCGGGCGCGCGACGGCCCGCTAAACCGCCTGAGCCGGCTTACCGGCAGACTTGCGGCTTCAGACTTGCGGCGTCAGCCTTTCGGCATCAGCCTTGCGCGTCGCAGGCGTCTACGCATATTTGGTAATATTTCCAGCACGGGCCGGCATGGCAGGCCAGGTATTGCGCGTGGCATTGCTCGTAGCAGGCAGGCTCGGCGGCGGTAACAGCATAAGACGCGCTGCAAGCAAGGGCAAACAGGAAAACCGCTAATTTCTTAATCATTGACTTCGCTCCTACACTATTCCATGAAGACGGAAGAAAATACCCGCACGGCACGCCGTCTTGATCATGCCGCCACCAATATGATCATGTCGTCCCGTCCGGGACAAATAGTGGATAAGCTAAATTGCTTTTTAAGTTATACAAACGATAACTTGCCGAATAGGCCAAGTCAAGACAAATTGCTGCGCTCCGCATTTCACCACGCGCGCGGCAATTTGCCGTATCCTCGCTTCATTCTTCTCATCCAACAGGGCACAACATGGGCAACCGACTCTCTAAAATCGCCACCCGCACCGGCGACAACGGCAGCACCGGCCTGGGCGACGGCAGCCGCACCAGCAAGGACAGCGTGCGCGTGCACGCGATGGGCGACGTCGACGAATTGAACTCGCACATCGGCCTGCTGCTGTGCGAAGCGATGCCGGACGCCCTGCGCGAGGAACTCGTGTCGATCCAGCACGACCTGTTCGACCTGGGCGGCGAAATTTGCATTCCCGGCTATCAACTGATCACCGAAGTCCACGTGGGCCGCCTCGACGACTTGCTGGAGAAATACAACGCCGACCTGCCGGCGCTGACGGAATTCATCCTGCCGGCCGGCTCGCGGGCGGCCTCGATTGCCCACGTCTGCCGCACCATCTGCCGCCGCGCCGAGCGCAGCATCGTCACGCTGGGCAAGGCCGAAAGCATCCACGACCATCCGCGCCAATACGTGAACCGCCTGTCGGACCTGCTGTTCGTGCTGGCGCGCGTGCTGAACCGCTTCGCCGGCGGCGGCGACGTGCTGTGGCAACACGAGCGCAAGCGCGGCTAAGCCATGACCACGCCACCCCGCCACCAAGCCCCCGGCCGCCGCCGCTTCCTCAAGATGGCCGGCGCGGCGCTGGCCTCCGGCCTGGCGGGGCCGGCGCTGGCGACCCTGCCCGCCGGCGCCGACGGCGAGCGCATCCTGCGCCTCCACAACACCCACACCGGCGAGCAGTCGAACGTCACCTACTGGGCCGACGGCGCCTACCAGCAAGACGGCCTGGCGGAACTGGGCCGCTTGCTGCGCGACCACCGCTCCAACGAGGTCGGCGCCATGCACACCGGGCTGCTGGACCTGCTCTATCTGCTGTCGGCGTCGCTGGAAACGCAGGAACGCATCCAGGTCATCTCCGGCTACCGCTCGCCGGCGACGAATGCGATGCTGCACAAAACCAGCAGCGGCGTGGCGGCGCGCAGCCTGCACATGGATGGCCTGGCGATGGACATCCGCGTGCCCGGCCGCAAGCTGGCCGACGTGCGCCGCGCCGCCATCGCACTGGGCGGCGGCGGCGTCGGCTACTATCCCGCCTCCGATTTCGTGCATGTCGACATAGGCCGCGTGCGCACCTGGTGAGCCTGCATCCCCCTCCATTGACGTTTAAAGATTGATACGAGCATGAATTTACGCATTTCGCGCGGCCGCCGGCCCGGATGGCTGCTCTGCATCCTCTTGCTGGCTGCGGGCGGCAACGCCGGCGCCAACGAGGCCGCGAACTGGTTTGCCGACGGCCGCCCCAACGCGGCGGCGCGCCAGGCCGTGCAACTGCTCCAGGCGGCCGGCGGCGACGGACTCGATCCGGGCGACTACCGGGCGGACGCGCTGGCGCTGGCCCTTGGCAACGCCGCAAGCGGAGCGGCGCCGCTGCCGGAGGCCGCGCAAGCCGGCCTGTCCGCCGACCTGTCGCGGGCCATGGAGCACCTCGTTTCCGACCTGCACTTTGGCCGCGTCAACCCGCGCGACATCCACGCCGCCTTCGACATACCGAAAAAACAGCTGGACCCGGCCAGCTATATCCGGCTCGCCGTCGCCGGCAACACCTTGCCCGCGGCCGTGCGCGCGGCGGCGCCGCAATTGCCGCTGTATACCAGCTTGCGGCAAGCCCTGCGCCACTACCGCACCCTGCAACAGCACGCGGATTTGCAAACACCGCTGCCGCCGCCGACGGGCAAAGCCGTCGCCGCCGGCCAACCCTATGCCGACCTGGCGGGACTGGCGCGGCGCCTCGCCGCCCTCGGCGATCTGGACGCCGCCACGCCGCCCGGCGCCCAGTACGGCGGCGCCCTCATGGACGGCGTCAAAGCCTTCCAGCGCCGCCACGGCCTGACGCCGGACGGCGTCCTCGGCAAGGGCACGCTGGCGCAATTGAACACGCCCGTCGCGGCGCGCATACGGCAGATAGAATTGACGCTGGAGCGCCTGCGCTGGACACCCTTGCTGCTGGCCGATCGCATGATCGTCGTCAACATCCCCGAATTCGCCCTGCACGCCTACGAATTGAAGGAAGGCGGCGCGCACCTGAGCATGAACGTCATTGTCGGCAAGGCAGTCAATGCGCGCACACCGCTGTTCTTCGAGGACATGCGCCACATCGAGTTCAGCCCCTACTGGAACATTCCGCCGTCGATCGCCAAGGCGGAAACCGTGCCGCGCCTGCGCCGCGACCCCGGCCACTTCGATGCCCAGGGGCTGGAATTCGTCGGCGCCGACGGCGCCGCCATCACCACGCTGTCGGCCGCCAACCTGGACGCCGTGGCGCGCGGCCAGTTGCGCATCCGCCAGCGGCCGGGGCCGTTGAACGCGCTGGGCGACATCAAGTTCATCTTCCCCAACAGCGACAACATTTATTTGCACCACACGCCGGCCGTGACCCTGTTCCAGCGCGAGCGGCGCGACCTGAGCCACGGCTGCATCCGGGTGGAAGCCCCTGTCGCGCTGGCAAAATTCGTGTTACAGGAACAGCCGGAGTGGACGGAGGACAAAATCCGGGCGGCCATGGGCGACGGCAAGTCCAGCACCCTGCGCCTGAAGCATCCCTTGCCCGTGCTGATCGCCTACGGCACGGCGATGGTGAAAGACCAGCAGAAAGTGTATTTTTACGAAGACATCTACGGCAACGACAAATTGCTCGACCGCGCGCTGAGGGCGAAACAGCAAGCCGTCCGCTAAGGCGGCCGCCTATCTGGCGGCCGCCTCCAGCGCCGCATCGAGCGCGGCCGCATCGAAGCCCTGGATCCGCCGCTTGCCGATCAACACCGCCGGCACGCCGCCACCGCCCAGCTGCAGATGCTGCCGCTTCGCTTCCGGCGATTTTTCGATATCCAGGTCGATATAAGCAATATTGCGTTGCTTAAAATAAGCACGCGTCTTGGCACAATAAGCGCACCAGTCGGTGCCATAGAGGACGGCTTTGGTTTGCGTGTCGGGGAAATAGGCGGCGTAATTGCCTTCGGCGTAGGCCGGTTTGAGCATGCTTGGCAGTAAACTCAAGCCATAGCCGCAGCCCAGGCCCGCGAGGACAATCAGGGTATAACTGGCGAATGCCTTCACGCGCTGATCGATCATCGTCCCCTACCTCCGCAGTCAACAGGCGGCGCCTGTGCAATAGCGCCAGGATAACAGTGACAAAGATTAAAAATTGCTTTTTTCTTATCCAGAAGGTAATGCGAAGTCGACGCCAAGTCAAGAACAAACGCAAGGCGATGCGGTCCGGCTAACAAGCTGCCGCAGGCAAGCACACGCGGCCCGTCACCGGGTCGCGTGTGCCGGGTTGCCGGCGCGCCCTTAATGGACGGTGAGCGTTCCCATGCGCTGCTCCATGAAATGCAAGCCGCTGAGCGGGCACATATCGAGCCAGGCCATATCCACATGGTCGAGGCAAGCCTGCTTGCAGCCGAGCACCCCGATATCGGTCCAGCCGTCGGGAATGGCCTTGCGCTCGGGCCAGATGGCGTACTGCTTTTCTTGATCGATCAGAACGCGGAAAACGATTTCTTGATTGCTAAGAAACATATCTTGCTCTTCAGGTAAAGTAACATGATTCGAGTTCCAAAAACGACCTTCATGCCTCGGCCGAAACAGTGTTTTTAGAATTTATATAAGGCAATATCATATACGTTCTTCCCGGCTCAATATACGCCAATTACCACATTTTCCGCGCGCATGAGACACTCCTGCGCCACGCCCGGGGCGAGGCCGCGCCGGCGCCGCCTGGAATGTTTTAAAGCTTGCCACAACAGCGGTTTTTTGACATGATCGGCGGCATGAACACGCCGGCGGCGCACCCGCGCGGCAATAAAAAACGGCGCATCCGCGCCGTTTTTTATTGCAAATCACTACAGGCCGGTCAGCCGTTGCTGACCACCAGCCGCGGCTCGCCGCCGGCGAAGCGCTGCTTGATCGAGGCGCAGATGCCGGCGCCGTCCAGGCCCACGCTCTTCAGCAGCAGGGCCGTGTCGCCGTGGTCGATGAACTTGTCGGGCAAGCCCAGCATCAGCAAGGGCTTGACGATGCCCTCGACCGCCATCGCCTCGGCCACGGCGGCGCCGGCGCCGCCCATGATGCAGCCCTCCTCCACCGTCACCAGGTAGTCGTGCTCCTGCGCCAGCTTGCGCAGCAGTTCGACGTCGAGCGGCTTGACGAAGCGCATATTGGCCAGCGTCGCATCGAGCTGCTCGGCCGCCGCCAGGCCAGGCGCGACCATGGTGCCGAACGCGAGAATGGCGATCTTGGCGCCCTGGCGCTTGATTTCGCCCTTGCCCAGCGGGATGGTGGTCAATTCTTTTTCGATCGCGGCGCCGATACCGGCGCCGCGCGCGTAGCGGATCGCCGCCGGGCCTTGGTACTGGTAGCCGGTGGTGAGCATCTGGCGGCATTCGTTTTCGTCCGACGCGGCCATGATGACCATGTTCGGGATGCAGCGCAGATAGGCCATGTCGTAGTTGCCGGCGTGGGTGGCGCCGTCGGCGCCGACCAGGCCGGCGCGGTCGAGCGCGAAGGTGACGTCGAGGTTTTGCAGCGCCACGTCGTGGATCAACTGGTCGTAGGCGCGCTGCAGGAAGGTCGAATAGATCGCCACCACCGGCTTCATGCCTTCGCAGGCCAGCCCGGCGCCGAAGGTCACGGCGTGCTGCTCGGCGATGCCGACGTCGAAGTAGCGGTCGGGGAAGCGGCGCTCGAACTCCACCATGCCCGAGCCTTCGCGCATCGCCGGGGTGATGCCGACCAGGCGCTTGTCGTGGGCGGCCATGTCGCACAGCCAGTTGCCGAACACTTCGGTATAGGTGATCTTGCCGGCGGCGGCCGGCTTGATGCCTTCGGCCGGGTTGAACTTGCCGGTGCCGTGGTACAGCACCGGCTCGGCCTCGGCCAGCTTGTAGCCCTGGCCCTTTTTCGTGACGACGTGGAGGAATTGCGGCCCCTTCAGCTGCTTCAGGTTCTGCAGCGTCGGAATCAGCGAGTCCAGGTCGTGGCCGTCGATCGGGCCGATGTAGTTGAAGCCGAATTCCTCGAACATCGTCGCCGGCACGACCATGCCCTTGGCGTGCTCCTCGAAGCGCTTGGCCAGCTCCAGCACGGGGCCGGGCAGCACGGACTTGCCGACGTTTTTCGCGGCCGCGTAGAACTGCCCCGACATCAGCCGCGCCAGGTAGCGGTTCAGCGCGCCCACCGGCGGCGAGATCGACATGTCGTTGTCGTTCAAAATGACCAGCAGCTTGATGTCGTCCTGCACGCCGGCGTTGTTCAGGGCCTCGAAGGCCATGCCGGCCGTCATCGAGCCGTCGCCGATGACGGCGATCGAGTGGCGCGGGTCGCCCTTGATCTTGGCCGCCTGCGCCATGCCCAGCGCGGCCGAGATCGACGTCGACGAGTGCGCCGTGCCGAAGGTGTCGTATTCGCTTTCGTCGCGGCGCGGGAAGCCGGAGATGCCGTTCAACTGGCGCAGCGTGCCCATCTGCTCGCGCCGCCCCGTGAGGATCTTGTGCGAATAGGTCTGGTGGCCGACGTCCCAGACGATGCGGTCGTTCGGCGTGTTGAACACGTAGTGCAGCGCGATCGTCAGTTCGACCGTGCCCAGGTTGGACGACAGGTGGCCGCCCGTCTTCGACACGGAGTCGAGCAGGTATTGGCGCAGTTCGTTGGCCAGCGGCTTGAGCTGGGTGCGCGCCAGCTTGCGCACGGTGGCCGGATCATTGATGGTCTCTAACAGTTTCATTTATGCTTTCCGCTGCACGATCAAATCGGCCAGCTCGCGCAAGCGCAGGGCCCGGTCGCCGAACGGCGCCAGTGCCGCGTGGGCGTCGTGCCGTAATTGTTCTGCCAGCAGCCGCGATGGCTCCAGGCCCAAAATGGATACATAGGTCGGTTTGTTGGCCGCCGCGTCCTTACCCGCCGTCTTGCCCAGCGTGGCCGAGTCGGCCGTCGCGTCGAGCACGTCGTCGACGACCTGGAAAGCCAGGCCGATGGCCCGCGCGTAGGCGTTCAGCGCGGCCATCTCGCCGTCCGTCAAGTCCTTGCCGCACAGCGCGCCCAGCACGACGGCGGCGCGCAGCAGCGCGCCCGTCTTCAACTGGTGCATCTGTTCCAGCTGCGCCAGCGTCAGGCTCAGGCCGACGCTGTCGAGGTCGATCGCCTGGCCGCCGCACATGCCGGCCGTGCCCGAAGCCTGCGCCAGCAGCGCCAGCATTTGCATCTGCCGCGCCGGCGGCACGCCCGCGCCCTCGGCCAGCACGGTGAACGCCTGCGATTGCAGGGCGTCGCCGACCAGCAGGGCCGTCGCCTCGTCGTAGGCGACGTGCACGGTCGGCTTGCCGCGCCGCAGCGCGTCGTCGTCCATGCAGGGCATGTCGTCGTGCACCAGCGAGTACACGTGGATCATTTCGACGGCCGCCGCCGCCCGCGCCAGCGCCGCCGCGTCGGCGCCGAACAGCGCGCCGGCCGCGTACACCAGCAGCGGACGCACGCGCTTGCCGCCGCCCAGCAGCGCATAGCGCATCGCCGCGTGCAGCTTGTGCGGCACCGTCACGTCCGCGGGCAGGAAGTCGCCCAACTGCCGCTCGACGCCGGCCTGCACGGTTTTCATCCAGTCGTCGAAAGCCGCGCCCGCCGTCATTGCGCGGCCTCGTCGATCTTGCTATCCGAGAAAGGTTTGAGCATATCGCCTTCCAGCACCTTGACCTGGGCGTCGACCTTGTCGAGTTGCGCGGCGCAATACTTGACCAGCTCCGAACCGCGTTGATAGGCGGCCACCGACGCTTCCAGCGGCAACTGGCCCGCCTCCATTTGCGTCACCAGCTGCGCCAGTTCGGCCATCGCTTCTTCAAACGAGGCCGGCGGCACGGTCACGGGTATTAATTTCTTTGACATAAGCACTCAGATAATTTCTCGGCACGGGGGACGACAGGAATAGAACCGGCCAGTGTAGATCGTTATTTTAGAACAAACCACACTAATTAGTCGAAACTTCACGCTCTTGCGCGGGGGACAGCCCCCGCCCGGCGCCCAAACAAGGCTGGATTTTAGCCTACCCGGCCTCCACCTATGCGCCGGTTGCCGTGCATCGTAGCGCCAACACGGCACCTTCGTGGCCTGTTTGGCAAAGAAAGCGCCGATACACGGTATAATCGCCGGTTCTGTCCGAAATACCGTTTCAAAAAAAATTGAATTCAGGTCTTTGCGGATTCTTTCTCTCTCTGGCTATTGCACATATGAAGGGGGTTGGGATGTCCGATCTGGCTACTCATGCCAAGCTGGCGCGGTCAAACGCGCAACTTCCGGTCCACGTCTATTTTGACGAAGCGCTACTGCGGCGCGAAACGCAGCAACTGTTCCAGGCCGGCCCGCGCTACATCGGGCACGAGCTGATGGTGCCGAACGTCGGCGACTTTGCCACCCTCGCTTCCGAGAACGAGGGGCGTATGCTGGTGCGCAACGCCAACGGCATCGAAGTCTTGTCCAATGTGTGCCGCCACCGCCAGGCGCTGATGTTCAATGGCCGCGGCAACGCCAACAACATCGTCTGTCCGCTGCACCGCTGGACCTACGACTTGAAGGGGGAGCTGATCGGCGCGCCGCATTTCGCCGAAACGCCCTGCCTGAACCTGTCGAAAACCCCGCTGCAACACTGGAACGGCCTGCTGTTCGAGCAGAACGGCTACAACGTCATGGACAAGCTCAAGGAGCTGTCGGTGGCCAAGGACCTCGATTTCACCGGCTATATGCTGGATCACGTCGAAGTGCACGAGTGTAACTACAACTGGAAAACCTTCATCGAAGTGTATCTGGAAGATTACCACGTCGAGCCCTTCCACCCCGGCCTGGGCAGCTTCGTCAGCTGCGACGACCTGCGCTGGGAGTTCGGCCACGACTACAGCGTGCAGACGGTGGGCGTGCACAAGGGCTTGCTCAAGGCCGGCTCGCCGGTCTACCAGCGCTGGCAGGAGCAGGTGCTCAAGTTCCGCGGCGGCACGCCGCCGCCGTTCGGCGCCATCTGGCTGACCCTGTACCCGAACATCATGGTCGAGTGGTATCCGCACGTGCTGATCGTCTCGACGCTGTGGCCGGACGGCCCGCAGAAAACCCGCAACGTCGTCGAGTTTTACTACCCCGAGGAAATCGTGCTGTTCGAGCGCGAGTTCATCGAGGCGGAGCGTGCCGCCTATATGGAAACCTGCATCGAGGACGACGAAATCGGCCAGCGCATGGATGCGGGGCGCAAGATCCTGATGCAGCGCGGCGTCAACGAAGTCGGCCCCTACCAGTCGCCGATGGAAGACGGCATGCAGCACTTCCACGAGTGGTATCGCAGCAACATCGAGGTGTAAAGCGCCGCGCCGATACGCCAGACCAGACCCCGCCGCCCCGCGCGCGGGGCGCCCCCCCTTAAAGGACCACATGCAATCCCTTTGGATGTTGTTTGCCAGTTTCATGTTTGCCATCATGGGGGTGTGCGTCAAGCTGGCCTCCGACCTGTATTCAACCTCCGAAATTGTCATGTACCGCGGCGCGGTCGGCATGATCAGCCTGTTTCTCGTCATCCGCCACCAGGGCGGCAGCTTCAAAACGCCGCTGGCGGGCGCCCATCTGTGGCGCGGCGTCGTCGGCGTCGTCGCGCTGTGGCTGTGGTTCTACTCGATCAACATCCTGCCGCTGGCCACGGCAATGACGCTCAACTACATGGCGCCGATCTGGATCGCGCTGATTTTGCTGTGCGCCGGCTGGTGGCAGGCGAAGAACCACGTCGAATGGCCGCTGCTGCTGGCCATCGGCATGAGCTTTGTCGGCGTCACTCTGCTGCTGCAACCGGCCTTCCACTCGAACCAGCTGTCCGGCGCGCTGATGGCCCTCGTCTCGGGCATGCTGTCGGCGCTGGCCTACCTGCAGGTGCGCAAGCTGGGCCAGCTGGGCGAGCCGGAATACCGCGTCGTCTTCTATTTCTCCGTCGTCAACTTTCTCGCTGGCGTGCTGGGCAATGTCGCCGGCAGCGGCCTCGGCAAAGTGAGCTGGCACGCCCACACCAGCGCCTACGGCGTCGCCCTGCTGCTGGCCATCGGCCTGTGCGCGACGCTGGCGCAGATGGCGATGACCCGTTCCTACCGCCTCGGCAAGACCTTGGTCGTGGCCAACCTGCAATACACCGGCATCGTCTTTTCCAGCGTCTGGGGCGTGCTGATCTTCGGCGACGTGTTCGGCTGGCACGGCTGGGCCGGCATTAGCGTAATCCTGGTGTCCGGCATCGCCGCGACCTATTACAATACCCGCAACAATGCACGCGGCGCCGCCATTGCCCGCACCGATCCCATCGCAAGCGAAGTTTAAGGAGTTTGCCATGCACACGACCCTGATTAGCGCTGTTGAACTGGCCCAGCACCTGACCGACCCGGACTGGGTCGTGCTCGACTGCCGCCATGACCTGATGAACCCGGACGCGGGGCGCGACGCCTTCGCCGCCGGACATATCCAGAACGCCCAGTTCGCCCACCTCGACAGCGCGCTGTCGGGCGCCAAGCGCGGCGCCGACGGCGTGTTCCGTGGCCGCCATCCGCTGCCCGAGCGCAGCGCGCTGATCGAAACGCTGCGCGGCTGGGGCGTCAACGACACGACGCAAGTGCTCGCCTACGACGCGCACGGCGGCATGTTCGCCGCGCGCCTGTGGTGGTTGCTGCGCTGGATAGGCCATCCGGCCGTTGCCGTGCTCGACGGCGGCCTGGCCGCGTGGCAGGCCCAGGGCTTGCCGCTGGTGACGCCTGTGGCGCCTCGCGCCCCGGGCAACATCACCGAACAGCACACGCTGACGCGCACCGTCAACGTCGCCGACCTGCTGGCCAACCTGGACAGCGGCGAGCATAGCGTCGTCGACGCCCGCGCGCCGGACCGTTATCGCGGCGAAAACGAAACCATCGACCCCGTCGGCGGCCATATCCCCGGCGCGAAAAACCGTTTTTTCAAGGACAATCTGCGGGCGGATGGCCGCTTCAAGGATGGCGCCGAGCTGAAACGCGAATTCGCGCCATTGTTTGATGCGCCGCAAACGGCCATCATGCAGTGCGGCTCCGGCGTGACGGCCTGCCACAATCTGCTGGCGCTGGAAGTGGCCGGCCTGCACGGCGCGGCCCTGTATCCGGGCTCGTGGAGCGAATGGTGCGCCGACCCGGCGCGGCCGGTGGCCAGCGGCGCCTGAGCCGGCACGGGCCGGCCGTTCGGGCCGACCCCGGCCGTATGCCCGGCGCTAGTCGTACATGCCCAGCAGCACATTCAGGCGCGCCATCTCCTCGCGCCATTGCAACTGGCTGGCCGGCTTCTGGTGCTTCGGCTTGCGCCGGCTATCCTCGTCCAGCAACTGCTCCAGCTCGCACAGGCGCGCCAACTGGCGCTCCGCATCCGACGCGGCCGGCTCCACCCTCGTGGGCGCCGGCGCCGCCGGCACGGCAGGCGCGTCGGCCTCCCCCACCGCCAGCAAACGCCGATAGGCGCTGTCCGCATCCAGCCACTGCTCAAGACGGCCCTCATGCACGACCCAAAAACGGTTGCAGGATTGCTCGATCAAATCGCGGTCGTGCGACACCAGCAGGCAGGCGCCGTCGAAGTCGCGCAGCGCCTGCGCCAGTTCGCGCTTGCCCTGCAAGTCCAGATGGTTGGTCGGCTCGTCGAGCAACAGCAAATGGTAGCTGGCCAGCGACAGCCCCAGGAACAGCAGGCGGGCACGTTCGCCGCCGCTCAGGGTCGCCACCTTTTGCCCGTGCCGGCTATACGGAAAACCGGCCGCGATCAGCGCCTGCCGCCGCGCCACCTCGCTGCGTGCCGCCTCGGACAGCGAAGCGAACGGATACAGCGCGTCGGGCAAATCGGCATCGTCGGCCAGTTGCCGCAGCGACTGGTCGTAATAACCGATGTTGGCGCCAGCGTGGTAACGCCAGCCCGGGCCGGCCGTCTGGGCGACGATATCGGCCCAGCAGGCGCGCAGCAGCGACGATTTGCCGCTGCCGTTGGCGCCCAGCAGGGCAACCTTGTCGCCCGGCTTCAGCCACAGCTGCTCCGCGCGGAACAACACCGGCGCGGACGGCGCGGGCCGCACCGCCAAGTCCTCCAGCACCAGCAGGCGGTCGGCCGCCAGCGCCTTGCCGCGCAGCGACAGGCGCCACGGCGCGCCGCGGCTGACGAACGATTGCTCGTCCTTCAGCTTGTCGACGCGCTTCTGCATGGTCTTGGCCTTGCGCGCCAAATCCTCGTTGTCGTAGGTGCGCCCCCAGATCGCCAGGCGCTGGCTGCTGGCGGCGAGCCGGTCGATCTCCTTTTGCTCGGCGGCGCGGCGCGCCTGCGCCACCGCGTCCGCCTCCGCCAGCGCCAGCAAGGCCGGGCCGCAGGCGAGGTCGAAGGCGTACAGGCGCTGGTCGCGCAAGATCCAGCTTTTGCGCGCCACATTGTCGAGCAGGCGCTGGTCGTGCGACACGAGGATGAAGGCGCCGCGCCACGTCGACAGGAATTGCTCCAGCCACAGCAGCGATGGCAGATCGAGGTGATTGCTCGGCTCGTCGAGCAGCAGCAGGTTCGGCTCCTGCAGCAACGCCCGGCCCAGCAGCAGGCGCGTGTGCTGGCCGCCGGACAGCGACTTGACCGGCACTTGCGCGGTCGCGGCGTCGATGCCCAGCTCGTCGAGCAGGCTGTCTACGCGCCAATGCAATTCCGGCTGGTCCAGCACCGGGGCCAGCAGCGCCTGGTACAGCGTCAGCTCGGCCAGCGCGGCCGGCAAGTGCTGCTCGACATGCTGCAAGCGGCAGGCGCGCGCATATTGGATGGTGCCGGCGCTGGCTTCGCGCGTGCCGCCAAGCAAACCGAGCAAGGTGCTCTTGCCGCTGCCGTTGTGGCCGATCAGACCGATGCGGTCGCCGAGTTTGAGAGTGAAGCTGAGGTCTTGGAACAGCAAACCGTCGTTCGCTTCCAGGTGTAAAGCTTGGGTAGAGATAAGGGTAGTCATGGCTCTTGTCTTTGTTCGGGATGCAGGCATCCGCGTTAACAGGAGCGCTAACGAAAACTGACGAGCCGAGAAAGGACTCTGGAGGGAGGTGTACTTGCTCTGGCCCAGTTATCGCAGCGCGATGAAACTAGGGCAAGAGCCGCCGAATGTACTAAAAGAACGCGCATGCCACATGGTGCGCTTCGGATCTATCATATTTTCCTCCTTTCTTTTCAAGTTAATTAATTCTCAATTGTAAGAACAGCGGCGGCACAAGGCAAGCGCAATCTGCGCGGCCCCATACGGTTCAGCTCAGCCCGCCGTGCCGGCGCCGCGCTGCCGGGAAACGGCTGACGGCAGCGCGACGTGCCTCACGGTCCGTTGGAAGACCAGCCGCCGCCCAGCGAGCGGATCAGCGCCACCGTCGTCACGGCCCGCTCGCCGCGCAGTTGCACGGCGCTGCGTTCGACGCTGGCCAGGTTGCGCTGGGCGTCGAGCAGGTCGAGGTAGCCGGAGCGCCCCGCCGCGTAGAGTTTCTGCGCCAGCTCGGCCGAGCGCCGCGCCGACACGACGGCGGCGTCGATCTGCGCGCCCTGCCCGGCGAGGATGCGCAGGCCGGCCAGGTTGTCCTCGACCTCGGCGAAGGCCGCCAGCACGCTTTGACGGTAGACCCCGACCGACTCGTCCAGCGCCGCTTCGCTGCGGGCGATGGCCGCCTTGTTGCGGCCGCCGTCGATGACGGGCATAGACAGCAGCGCGCCCAGCAGCCAGGAGCGGCTGCTCCACTTGAAGACGTCGGCGAAGCTGTCGGACTGGCCGCCGCCGGAGGCGTTCAGCGCCAACGCCGGGAACATCGCCGCCCGCGCCACGCCGGTGCGGGCGTTGGCCGCCATCATCGTGCGCTGCGCCGAGGCGATGTCGGGACGGCGCTCCAGCAGCGCCGACGGCAGGCCGGCCGGCACCACCGGCATCAAGGCGCTGTCGAGCAGCGGGCTGACGCCGGCCGTGAAGTTGGCCGCCGGCTTGCCCAGCAGGACGGCCAGCGCGTGCTCGTTGCCGACGCGCTGGCGCTGCAGGCCGATCGCCTCGGCGCGCGCCGTCGCCAGCTCCGTCCTGGCGCGGGCCAGGTCGAATTCGCCGATGTCGCCCAGGTCGTAGCGGCGCTGGTTGACGTGCACGCTTTCCTCGCGCAGGCGCACGGTGTGTTCCAGCGTCGCCAGTTCCGCGTCCGTCGCGCGCAGACGGAAGTAGGTTTGCGCCACGTCCGCCTGCAGCGCCAGCAGCACCGAGCGGAACGTCGCCTCGACGGCGGCGGCGTCGGCGCGGGCGGCGCTGACGTTCGACGCCACGCGGCCGAACAGGTCGACTTCGTAGCTGGCCGTCAGGTTCGCCTGGTAGCTCGTCGCCGCCGCGACCTGCGCGCCTTCCGGCAGGCCCAGCGACTGCGCCGAGGCGCGGCTGCGCCGGGCGCCGACGTTGACGCCCACCTGCGGCATGCGCTCGGCCTCGGCGATGCCGGCGATGGCGCGCGCCTGGCGCACCCGCGCCGCCGCCACGGCCAGGTTGGCGTTGGCCTTGCCGGCTTCGGCCACCAGTTCGTTCAGGGCCGGGTCGTTAAACGCCAGCCACCATTCGCCGCGCGCCTGCTGCTCGGCGGGCTGGCCCTGCTTCCAGCGGCTGCCGTCGGCGGCCGTTTGCACGGGCTGCCGCGCTTCCTTGAACGCGACCGGCAGCTCCATCTGCGGCTGCTTGAATTCCGGCGCCGCGCAGGCAACCAGCAGCAGCGCCGCCAGCAGGGGCGCGACGCGTTTGGCGAGGTGTTGCGTACTCATTAAACAGTCCCTTCGATTGTAGGCGCGGCCACGGCCGGCGCGGATTTTTTCCCCATGCGCAGGGCCAGCGTGCGCAGCAGGACGTAGAACACCGGCGTCAGGAACAGGCCGAAGAAGGTCACGCCCAGCATGCCGGCGAACACGGCCACGCCCATCGCGTGGCGCATTTCGGCGCCGGCGCCGTGCGAGAACACCAGCGGCACCACGCCCATGATGAAGGCGATCGAGGTCATCAGGATCGGACGCAGACGCAGGCGGCACGCCTCCAGCGCCGCTTCGACGACGCTGCGGCCGTGGTCTTCCAGCTCGCGGGCGAATTCGACGATCAGAATCGCGTTCTTCGACGCCAGCCCGACCAGCACGAACAGCGCGATCTGGGTGAAGACATTGTTGTCGCCGTGGGTCAGCTTGACGCCGATCAGCGCGCACAGGATCGACATCGGCACGATCAGGATCACGGCCAGCGGCAGCGTCCAGCTTTCGTACTGGGCGGCCAGCACCAGGAACACCAGCAGCACGCACAGCGGGAACACGTAGATCATCGTGTTACCGGACAGGATGTCCTGGTAGGTCAGCTCGGTCCACTCGAAGGCGATCCCCTTCGGCAGCACTTCGCGGGCGATCTTTTCCAGTTCGGCCTGCGCCTCGCCGGACGACACGCCGGGGGCCGGGCCGCCGTTCAGGTCGGCCGCGACATAGGCGTTGTAGCGCTGCACGCGGTCCGGGCCGTAGCTGTCGGTCACCCGCATCAGCGACGACAGCGGGATCATGTCGCCCTTCTCGTTGCGCACCTTGAGTTGCGCGATGGCTTCGGCGTGCGAGCGGAACGGCGCGTCGGCCTGGACGCGCACCTGGTAGGTGCGGCCGAACTGGTTGAAGTCGTTCACGTACATCGAACCGAGGTTGATCTGCAGCGTCTGGTAAATGGTCGCCAGCGGCACGCCCAATTGCTTGGCCTTGGCGCGGTCGACGTCGGCGAACAGCTGCGGCACGTTGATCTGGAAGCTGGAGAACACCCCGGCCAGCTTGGGATTTTGCCACGCCTTCATCTGCATCGCCTGCACGGCCTTGTACAACTCGTCGTAGCCGAGGTTGTTGCGGTCCTCGATCATCATCTTGAAGCCGCCCACGGTGCCCAGGCCGCTGACTGGCGGCGCCGGGAACACCATGATGAAGGCATCCTGGATGGCGCCCATGCGCTTGTTCACCTCGGCGGCGATGGCGTCGCCGCTTTGCTCCGGCCCGCTGCGCTGCTCGAACGGTTTCAGCATGATGTAGACGATGCCGGCGTTCGGCGCGTTGGTGAAGTCGTTGATCGACATGCCGGGGAAGGCAACCGTGCCTTCAACGCCGGGCGTGCTTTTTGCGACGTCGGCCAAACGGCGGACCACCGATTCGGTGCGCTCCAGCGAGGCGGCGTCGGGCAGTTGCGCGAAACCGACCAGGTACTGCTTGTCCTGGGCCGGCACGAAACCGGCCGGCACCGCCTTGAACATGAAAATACCGGCGGCGGCGAGCAGCGCATACACGCCGACGGCTGCCGTTTTCCGGCGCAGCACGCCCTTGACGCCGACCTCGTATTTTTCCGAGGCGCGGCCGAAGAAGCGGTTGAACCAGGCGAAGAAGCGGCCGAACAGCTTGTCCATCAGGCGGGTCAGCGCGTCCTTCGGCGCGTCGTGCGGTTTCAGCAGGGCGGCGGCCAGGGCCGGCGCCAGCGTCAGCGAGCTGAAGGCGGAAATCACGGTCGAGATGGCGATCGTCAGCGCGAACTGGCGGTAGAACTGGCCCGACAGGCCGGACACGAAGGCGATCGGCACGAACACGGCGCACAGCACCAGGGCGATGGCGATGATCGGGCCGCTGACCTCTTTCATGGCCTGGATGGTGGCGTCGCGCGGGCTCTTGCCCATCGAGATGTTGCGCTCGACGTTTTCGACGACGACGATGGCGTCATCGACGACGATGCCGATGGCCAGCACGAGGCCGAACAGCGACAGCGTGTTGATCGAGAAGCCGAAGCCGAGCATCACCGCAAAGGTGCCGATGACCGACACCGGCACCGCCAGCAGCGGAATGATGGAGGCGCGCCAGGTTTGCAGGAAGACGATCACCACCAGCACCACCAGGGCGACGGCTTCGAGCAGCGTGTGGATGACGGCGCGGATCGATTCGCTGACGAAATGCGTCGGATCATAGGCGATTTCAAATTCCACGCCCGGCGGAAAATCCTTCTGCAAGGCCGCCATCTTGGCGCGCACGTCGCTGGACAACTGCAGGGCATTGGCATTGGGCGCCTCGAAAATACCGATGCCGATCGCGGACTTATTGTCCAGCAGCGAACGCACCGCATAGGAGCTCGATCCCAGCTCCACCCGCGCCACGTCCTTCAGCCGCGTCAGCGCGCCGTCGGCGTTGGTGCGGACGATGATGTCGCCGAATTCCTCGACCGATTGCAGGCGCCCCTGGGTGTTGACGGTCAGCTGGAACTGGCTGTCCTTGGCCGGCGATTCGCCGATCACGCCGGCGGCGACCTGCACGTTCTGCTCGCGGATGGCGTTGACGACGTCGCCGGCCGTCATGCCACGCGCCGCCACCTTCTGCGGATCGAGCCAGACGCGCATCGCATAGTCGCCGGAGCCGAACAGCTCCGTCTGCCCCATGCCGGGAATGCGGGCCAGCTGGTCTTTCACGTTCAGCACCGCGTAATTGCGCAGGTACAGGTCGTCGTAGCGGCCGTCCGGCGAGGTCAGATGCACCACCATCGTCAGGTTCGGCGAACTTTTGACGGTCGTCACGCCGATCTGGCGCACCTCTTCGGGCAGGCGCGGCAGGGCGCGCTGGACGCGGTTTTGCACCTGCGTTTCAGCCTGCTCGACGTTGCTGCCGACCTTGAAGGTGACGGTCAGCGACAGCGAACCATCCGAGGTGTTTTGCGAGGACATGTAAAGCATGTTCTCGACGCCGTTGATCTGCTCTTCGAGCGGCGCGGCCACCGTTTCGGCGATCACTTTCGGGTTCGCGCCCGGATACTGGGCGCGCACCACCACCGACGGCGGCACCACGTCCGGATATTCCGACACGGGCAGCTTGAAGATCGAGAGCAGGCCGGCGACGAATATGACGATCGACAAAACCGCCGCGAAGATCGGCTTGTCGATAAAAAATCGTGAAAAATTCATGCCTTACTCCTTTGCCGTCGAAACGGCCTTGGCCGCTACGTTGACTGCCGGCTTCGGCGCCGGCGCGGGGGCGGCGGGGTCGAAGTCCATCGCCACCGTCTGCGGCGTCACCGGGGCGCCGGGGCGCACGCGCTGCAGGCCGTGCACGACGATCTTCTCGCCCGCCTTCAAGCCTTCGCGCACCACGCGCAAACCGTCCACCGTCGGGCCCAGCTTGACCGGGCGGTACTCGGCCTTGCTGTCGGCGCCGACGACGAAGACGAACTTGCGGTTCTGGTCGGTGCCGACGGCGCGGTCGTTGATCAGCAGCGCGCGGGTCCGCTCCTTGCCGCCGTTGCCGGCGTTCAGCTGGACGCGGGCGAACAGGCCGGGCACCAGCACATTGTCGGCGTTGGCGAAGGTGGCGCGCATGCGCACGCTGCCGGTGCGCGGGTCGAGCTGGTTGTCGACGAATTCCAGCTTGCCCTCGTGCGGGAAGCCGGTTTCGTTGGCCAGGCCGACCTTGACGGTGACGGCCGCGCCCTTGTGCGCCAGCGCACCGACGCGCAGATAGGTGTCTTCGTCGCCGTCGAAGCTGGCGTAGATGCGCTCGGTCGACACCACCGAGGTGAGGATAGCCGCGCCGTCGATCAGGTTGCCGACGGTGATTTCAGCCTTGCCGACGCGGCCGTCGATGGGCGCATGCACCTGGGTGTAGCTGAGGTTCAGGCGGGCCGCCTCGAACGAAGCCTGGGCGGCGCGGGCGTTGGCGTCCAGCTCCTTCAAGCCGGCCGCCTTTTCATCGAGCTCGCGCTGCGGAATGGCTTTTTCGGCCAGCAGCTTTTCGGCGCGGGCCAGTTCCAGGCGAGCCAGGTCGGCCTTGGCGCGGGCCGAGGCGGCGGCGCCCTCGGCGCGGCTCACCTCAGCCTGGAAGGGGCGCGGGTCGATGACGAACAGGACCTGGCCTTTCTTGACTTCGCTGCCCGGCTTGAAGTTGACGGCCGTGATGAAGCCGCCCACGCGCGAGCGGATGTCGACGCGCTCGACCGCTTCCAGGCGGCCCGAGAATTCCTGGGTTTCCGTGATCGGTTTTTCCAGCACGGCGGCGGCCGAGATCGGCGGAGCGCCGGCGGCCGGCGCTTCCTGCGTCTTGCTGTTGGCCGAATCGCAGCCCGCCAGTCCCAGCGCGGCCAGACCCGCCAATGCCAGCATCGTCCATTGTTCCGTGTGCTTCATGTTCGCTCCTTGAATTCTGCCGGGGTCCACCGAGAAACCTCGACATCCATGTGGTTAAGTTTTAATATGCAAGCATTCGATTGGATATTAAGGCTTTCCCATGAAATACACAAGTAAACACTTGGATAATGACGCGAGCCAGTCTACGGCCGAGCGCATCCTGTTCCACCTGAAGACGAAGGGGCCGGCCGCCACGGCCGCGCTGGCGCAGGAATTCCAGATGACGCCGGAGGCGGCGCGGCTGCAGGTGCAGAAGCTGGTCGGCGGCGGCCTGATCGAGGGACAGCAGGAGGCGCAGGCGTCGGCCGGGCGGCCGAAGCAGAACTGGGCGCTGACGGCGGCGGGCCACGCGCGCTTCCCGGATTCGCACGCGCAACTGACCATCCAACTGATCGGATCGATCAAGGCCCTGTTCGGCGAGCAGGGGCTGGAGCGCCTGATCGGCCAGCGCGAAAGCGAGATGCGCACCGACTACGCGGCGGCATGCCAGGGGCTGGAGGAACTGGGGCAGCGTTTGGAAAAACTGGCGGAAATACGCGCGGCGGAAGGCTATATGGCGCGCCTGGAACAGGATGAGCAGGGCTGGTTGCTGATCGAAGACCATTGCCCGATTTGTGCGGCGGCGCGCAACTGCCAGGGATTTTGCCGCTCGGAGCTGCAACTATTCCAGGAAGTGGCCGGCGCCACCGGCGAGGTCACGCGCGACGAGCATCTGCTCGCGGGCGGGCGCCGTTGCGTCTACCGCATCCGCCCGCGCAGCGGCGCCGCAAACGCGGCAACGGCTTGAGGATAGGCGCGCAGCCGCTCAGGCTCAGCCGTGGCTGTGGCCCGTCAGGAACAGCACGATGACCACGCCCAGCCCGATCAGCAGGATCTGCGGAATGGTTTCGCGCAGCGTGGCGCGGCGCTGCATCTGCGGCATCAGGTCGCTGACGGCGATGTAGATGAAGCCCGACGAGGCGAACACCAGCACATACGGGATCAGGTTGCTGGCGCGGTCCAGCGTGAAGTAGCCGAGCAGGCCGCCCGCCACCGCCATCAGGCTGCACAGCAAGTTGAAGACGTAGGCGCGCGTGCGCGAGAAACCGGCGTTCAGCAGCACGATGAAGTCGCCGATTTCCTGCGGAATTTCATGGGCGATGATGGCCAGGCCCGTGACCAGGCCCAGCTTCGGATCGGCCAGGAAGGCGGCGGCGATCAAGATGCCGTCGGTGAAGTTGTGCATGCCGTCGCCGACGAGGATCATCCAGCCGGCCTTGCCCGCCTCGTGCTTGTCGTGGCCGTGGGCGTGGTGGTGGCCATCGCCCTCGTGGTGGTGCGAGTGGCGCAGGATGGCGAATTTTTCCAGCATGAAGAAGGCCAGCAGGCCGCCCAGCAGCGTGGCGAACAGGCTGCGCGGGTCGGCCTGCGACTCGAACGCTTCCGGCAGCGCGTGCAGCAGCGAGGTCGACAGCATGATGCCGACGGACAGGCTGACCATGCGTTCGACCATCTTCGACAGCAGCGCGAACGAGAAGATCGCCGCCGCCGTGATGCTGAACACTCCCGCGATCGTCGTCGCGAGCAGAATGGAGATGAGTATTGGATCGATTTTGCTTACCTTTTATACCGGGGCCCACTTGCGTGGGGTGACACCGGCCTGTCCTGGGCGCGCCGGCACGGCGACGCAAACCGGGCATTTTACAGCCCGGCCGCACTTCGCGCTAAATCAGACGAGTCCGTCTGCCTGAAACCGCGCCGGGCAGCGGCCGAAACCGTCCCTGGCGGCGGCCTCGACGTCGCTGAGGCCGCGGTCGGCGCGGCCGGCCGTCAATGCGCCTCGTCCCAGTTCTTGCCGATGCCGACTTCGGCCGTCAGCGGCACCTTCAACTGCGCCACGCCGGCCATCAGCGCCGGCAGTCTTTCGCGCACCAGCGCCAGCTCCGCCTCGGGCACTTCCAGCACCAGCTCGTCGTGCACCTGCATGATCATCTTCGTTTGCAGGCCGTCCGCTTCCAGCCAGCCCTGCACGGCGATCATCGCCAGCTTGATCAGGTCGGCGGCCGTGCCCTGCATCGGGGCGTTGATCGCGGCCCGCTCGGCGCCTTGGCGGCGCGGGCCGTTCGGCGAGTTGATCTCGGGCAGCCACAGGCGCCGGCCGAACACCGTCTCGACGTAGCCGCGCGCCTTCGCCTGCATGCGCGTGTCGTCCATATACTGCTTGACGCCGGAGAAGCGGGCGAAATAGCGGTCGATATAGCTTTGCGCGGCCGCGCGGTCCACGCCAAGATTACCGGCCAGGCCGAATGCGCTCATGCCATAGATCAAACCGAAGTTGATCACCTTGGCGTAGCGGCGCTGCTCGCTCTGCACCTCTTCGGGCGGCACGCCGAAAATCTCGGCGGCGGTGGCGCGGTGGATGTCGATGCCCTCGGCGAACGCCCGCAGCATCGCCGCGTCGCCGGAGATGTGCGCCATGATGCGCAGCTCGATCTGCGAATAGTCGGCCGAGACGATCACGCTGCCCGGCGGCGCGATGAAGGCTTCGCGGATGCGCCGCCCCTCCTTCGTGCGGATCGGGATGTTTTGCAGGTTCGGGTCGTTCGACGCCAGCCGGCCCGTCACGGCCACGGCCTGCGCGTAATTGGTGTGGACGCGGCCGGTGTCGGCGTTGATCATCTTCGGCAGCTTGTCCGTGTAGGTCGACTTCAGCTTGGCCATGCCGCGGTACTCCAGCAGGATCTTCGGCAGCGGATAGTCCTCGGCCAGCTTTTGCAGCACCTCTTCGTCGGTCGAGGGCGCGCCGGTCGGCGTCTTTTTGACCACCGGCAGCTTGAGCTTTTCAAAGAAAATCTCGCCGATCTGCTTCGGCGAGCCGAGGTTGAACGGCTGCTCGGCCAGTTCGTAAGCCTTCTGCTCCAGTTCGAGGATGCGCTTGCCCAGCTCGTTCGACTGCACGCCCAGCAGCGCGGCGTCGATCAGCACGCCGTTGCGCTCGATTTTTTGCAGCACGACGGCTGTCGGCATCTCGATGTCGCGGTAGATGCGCGTCAGGCTGGCGTCGCCGTCGACGTGGCCCCACATCGCCTGGTGCAGGCACAGGGTGACGTCGGCGTCCTCGGCGGCGTAGTTGGTGGCCGCCTCGATCTCGACCTGGTCGAAGCAGATCTGGCTGGCGCCCTTGCCGCAGACGTCGGCGAAGGCGATGGTCTGGCGGTTCAGGTGGCGCAGCGCCAGGCTGTCCATGTCGTGGGTCTTGTGCGACTCGAACACATACGACTGCAGCAGCGTGTCGTGGTGGATGCCGCGCAGCGCCACGCCGTGGTTGGCGAAGATGTGGCTGTCGTACTTCAGGTTCTGCCCCACCTTCAGCTTGGCGGCGTCTTCCAGCCACGGCTTCAGCTTGGCCAGCACGTGCTCGCGCGCGAGCTGCTGCGGCGCGCCGGCGTAGCGGTGCGCCAGCGGAATGTAGGCGGCCACGCCCGGCTCGCAGCACAGCGAAATGCCGACCATCTGCGCCGTCATCGGCTCCAGCGACGTGGTTTCCGTGTCCACCGAGGTCAGCGCCGCCGCGTCGATGCGCGCCAGCCAGGCGTCGAGCTGGGCCTCGGTCAGCACCGTCTCGTACTGGGCCGGGACGGCCTCGGCGGCGCTGCCGAACAGGTCGCCGATGGGCGAATTCAGTTGCGCGCTGCCGGCCGCCGGCATGGCGGAGGCGATCTCGCGCAGCAGCGTCTTGAAGCCGTAGCGCTCGTAGAACGCCAGCAGCGTCGCCTGGTCCTCGTCGAGCGCCTTCAGCGACTCGCCGATCGACAGCATGTGGCCGGACAGGTCGCAGTCGGTCTTGACGGTGATCAGCGCGCGCGCCTGCGGCAGCCAGTCGAGCACCTTGCGCAGGTTCTCGCCGACGGCGCCGCCGATGCTGGCCGCGTTGGCGATCACGCCCTCCAGGCTGTCGTACTGCGCCAGCCACTTCAGCGCCGTCTTCGGCCCGCACTTCGACACGCCCGGCACATTGTCGACCGTGTCGCCGATCAGCGACAGGTAGTCGATGATGCGGTTCGGCGGCACGCCGAACTTGGCCAGCACGGCCGCCTCGTCGAGCGTCTCGTTGCTCATCGTGTTGATCAGCGTGACCTGGGCGTTGACCAGCTGGGCCAGGTCCTTGTCGCCGGTCGACACCACCACGCTCATGCCGGCGGCGGCGGCCTGCACGGCCAGCGTGCCGATCACGTCGTCGGCCTCGACGCCCTCGACCATCAGGATAGGCCAACCCATCGCCTTGACGGCCTCGTGGATAGGGGCGATCTGCAGCGCCAGGTCGGGCGGCATCGACGGCCGCTGCGCCTTGTATTCCGCGTACATATCGTCGCGGAAGGTCTTGCCCTTGGCGTCGAACACGCAGGCGATGAAGGCGGCCGGATAATCGACGCGCAGACGGCGCAACATATTGATCATGCCGTGCATCGCTCCCGTCGGCACGCCGCCGGGGCCGCGCAAATCGGGCAGCGCGTGGAAAGCGCGATACAGGTAACTGGAACCGTCAACTAACAGCAGGGTTTTTTGCATAATGCCAAATGAAAAGAGTGGAGTGCCGCGGAACTGGCGGGCAGACGTCGAAGGACGTACAGGAATGACACAATTATCGCAGATTTGCGCGCGCCGCCCGCGGCCCCGCCGGCGAGCGCCGTGGCGGGCGCGGTTTACGGGCGAAAAACCGCCATGTCTAGACCTGACCCCATTATTGCTTTGCTACTTTTTCGCATATTCAAGGCTTTTAAACATGCGGCGTGTCGGTTTGTTACAATGACTGGCACGATACCTTTCTTTGCGGTCCAACTGAAGCGATACCACATCATGATGCGCACATTGTATATACGGCACTTCCTGGCCCTGTCCCTGTTGGCCTTGTCGGCCGCGGCCGGCGCGCAGACGCCCAGCTCGGCCCCGCCCAAGCTGGAAAAAATCGACGAGTCCGGCGACGCGCCGATTACCGTCACCGCCAAGCCCGGCGGCGAGAAGTCGATCTCCGAGAAGCGCGAGCAGGGCAAGGTCACCGAGGCGAAGGTCAAGACCGGCAAGAGCACCTATTATGTGAAGCCGAATTCCCCCGCCGGCAGCGCCCAGCCGGGCGATCTGGCCGGCAGCGCCAACCGCGGCCCGCAGTGGAAGGTGATGGAGTTTGACTTGGGCAAGAAGAAAAAATCCCCGAAGGAGCAGGAGGCCGCCGAGAACGCGCCGCCGCCTGCGCCGCCTGCCAAGTAAGCTCGCGACAGCGCCGCGGCCCGGCAAGGGCCGCGTTTTTCTACCGTCTCACTTTCTTAGTTTCCTATGGCAGTTTTTACCCCGGTCAGTCTGGACGATATTCGCCAGTGGATCACGCAATTTCCCCTCGGTCAGCCGCTGGCGCTCAAGGGCATCCCCTCCGGCATCGAAAACAGTAATTTTTTCATCACGACGGAGCGCGGCGAGTATGTGCTGACGGTGTTTGAAAAGCTGACCTTCGAGCAATTGCCCTTCTACCTGAATTTGATGCGCCACCTGGCCGAGCGCGGCGTGCTGGTGCCGGCGCCCATCGCCAACGCCGACGGCGCGCTGATCGTCGCCCTGCACGGCAAGCCGGCGTCCATCGTCAGCAAGCTCGAAGGGAGCTCGCAGATGGCGCCGCAGCCGGCCCATTGCGCCGCCGTCGGCGCGATGCTGGCGCGCATGCACCTGGCCGCGCGCGACTTCCCGCTGCAGCAGGACAATTTGCGCGGCCTGGCCTGGTGGAACGCCACCACGCCCGAGGTGCTGCCCTTCCTGTCCGACAGCAACGCCCACCTGTTGCGCGCGGAAATGCATTTCCAGGACGCGTTCGCCGGCTGCGCCACCTACAAGACGATGCCCCGCGGCCCCGTGCACGCCGACCTGTTCCGCAACAATGTGATGTTTTCCGGCGAGCGCCTGACCGGCTTCTTCGACTTTTATTTCGCCGGCTGCGACAGCTGGTTGTTCGACGTCGCCGTCACCGTCAACGACTGGTGCATCGACGTCGCCAGCGGCGTGCTCGACGCGGCCCGCGTGCGCGCCCTGCTCGACGCCTACCATGCCGTGCGCCCGTTCGGCGCCGGCGAACAGACGGCCTGGCAGCCGATGCTGCGCGCCGCCGCGCTGCGCTTCTGGCTGTCGCGCCTGTACGATTTCCACCTGCCGCGCGAGGCGGAAATGCTGACGCCGCACGACCCCGTCCATTTCGAGCGCATCTTGCGCGAACGCATCGCCACGCCGGCACCGGAGTTATTTTGATGGAAAAACTACCTGCCAGCACGGGCTGGCTCTGGGTCAAGCAAGGTTTCGGCCTGTTCCGCCAGCAACCGGGCGGCCTGTCGACGCTGTTCCTCGGCTATATGTTTTGCATGCTCGCCGTCAGCATCGTGCCGCTCCTGGGGCAGATTCTGCCGGTGATCCTCGTGCCCGTGTTTTCCGTCGCCTTCCTGCAAGCCTGCAATCACATCGAGCAGGGCAAGCGGGTCTTCCCCAACCTGCTGCTGAGCGGCTTCCGCAAACCGGCCTTCCCCATGCTGTTCGCGCTGGGCCTGCTGTACATCAGCATGGCCGTGCTGGCCATCGGCGCCTCGTCGCTGGTCGACGGCGGCGCCTTCTGGCAATTGATGACGGGGCAGATCGACGGCCAGTCGGAACTGCTGAAGGAGGCCGACGTCGGCGCCGCCATCCTGCTGACGATCGCCCTGTACGTGCCGGCGGCGATGGGCTTCTGTTTCGCCGCGCCGCTGATCTACTGGCAGAAGATGAGCGTGGGCAAGGCCGTGTTTTTCAGCTTTTTCGCCGTGCTGCGCTCGCTCAAGGCGTTCGCCGTGTTCGCCTTGACCTGGTTCGCCATCACCGTCGTGGCCAGCCAGATCCTGTTCATGGTCTTCGGCCGCAGCCAGCTGGCGATGCAATTCATGGTGCCGCTGTCGGTGATCCTGACCGTCATCATGCACTGCTCGTTCTACGCCAGTTACCGGCAGCTCTTCGGCGCGCCCCAGGGCGTGTCGCTGGACAAGCCCGCGCCCTAGGGCAAAAGCTTAGCGCCCCAGGCGCTCCAGCTTGGCGATGCTCAGGTCCAGCACCTTCATGCCGTACTGGCCGAAGTTGATCTGCGCCCGCGCATTGCCGCCGCCCCCCTCGATGTTGACGATGACGCCTTCGCCGAACTTGCCGTGCGAAACGGACTCGCCGATGCGCCAGCCCGGCCCGCTGGCGTGCGCGATCTTTTGCGCGATGGCGTTGTCGGAGCCGGCGCTGCTCATCGGCGCCATGTCCCAGGCCGATTTCTTGTTGCCGAACCAGTTGGCCTGCACCTTCGGCGACAACCACTTCAGCGATTCCTCCGGCAATTCGTCGAAAAAGCGCGACTTCATGTTGTAGCGGGTCTGGCCGTGCAGCATGCGGGTTTGCGCAAAGCTCAGGTACAGGCGCTGGCGCGCGCGCGTGATCGCCACATACATCAGGCGCCGCTCTTCCTCGACGCCGCCGTCTTCCTTCGAGCTGCTCTCGTGCGGGAACAAACCCTCCTCCAGCCCGGTGATGAAGACATTGTCGAACTCCAGGCCCTTGGCCGAGTGCACCGTCATCATCTGCAGCGCCTCCTGGCCCGCCTGGGCCTGGTTGTCGCCCGCCTCCAGCGAGGCGTGCGACAGGAAGGCCGACAGCGGCGACATCACGGCCGCCAGCGGCGCGTCGGCGTCGAGCACCTCGACGCCGTCCCCCAGCGCGACGGCCGCGCCGGACTGCGCCTGGGCTTGCGGCCCCAGATAGGCCGGCGCGCCCTGGCCAAAGCCCTCTTCCGAGATGAACTGGGTGGCGGCGCTGACCATCTGCTCCAGATTCTCGATGCGGTCGGCGCCCTCTTTCTCGTTCTGGTAATGCTGCAGCAGGGTGCTGGCCTCCAGCACGACGCGGACCATTTCCGGCAGCGGCAGTTGCTGGGTTTCAAAGCGCACGCCCTCGACCAACTTGACGAAGCCGGCCAGCGAGGAACCGGCCTTGCCGGCCACATAGGGCACGGCCGCGTACAGCGAGATGCCGTATTGCTCGGCGGCGGCCTGCAACTGCTCGATCGAGCGCACGCCGATGCCGCGCGTGGGGAAGTTGACGACGCGCAGGAAGGCCGAGTCGTTGTGCGGGTTGTCCATCAATTGCAAATAGGCGATCAGGTGCTTGACCTCGGCGCGCTGGAAATAGCGCTGGCCGCCGTACACGTGGTAGGGGATGCCGGCCGAGAACAGCGCGTGCTCGATCACGCGCGACTGCGCGTTGGAGCGGTACAGCACGGCAATCTCGCTGCGCGAGGCGCCCTCGGCGATCAGGCTTTTCGACTCCTCGATGATCCACTGCGCCTCTTGCAGGTCGGAGCTGGCCTCGTAGACGCGCACCGGCTCGCCGTGGCCGGCGTCGGTGCGCAGGTTCTTGCCCAGGCGTTTGCTGTTGTTGGCGATGAGCATGTTGGCGCTGTCGAGGATGTGGCCGTGCGAGCGGTAGTTCTGTTCCAGCTTGATCAAATTCTTGACCTGGAACTCACGCTCGAAGGAACTCATGTTGCCGACGTTGGCGCCGCGGAAGGCGTAGATGCTCTGGTCGTCGTCGCCGACGGCGAACAGGGCGCCGCCGTCGCGGCTGCCGTGGCCGGCCAGCAGCTTGAGCCAGTTGTATTGCAGATTATTGGTGTCCTGAAACTCGTCGACGAGGATGTGGCGGAAGCGCGCCTGGTAGTGCTCGCGCAGCGGCTGGTTGCGGCTGAGCAGCTCGTAGGTGCGCAGCAGCAATTCGGCGAAATCGACGACGCCCTCGCGCTGGCACTGCTCGTCGTACATCTGGTACAGCTCGACCAGCTTGCGCTCGTTGGCGTCGTAGGCGTCGACCTTGTCGGCGCGCAAGCCTTGGTCTTTCGCGTTGTTGATGAAATACATCACCGTCTTCGGCGGGAACTTTTCATCGTCGATATTGTTTGCCTTCAACAAGCGCTTAATCACCGACAACTGGTCCTGGGAATCGAGGATCTGGAAAGTTTGCGGCAAGGCGGCGTCGCGGTGGTGGGTGCGCAGCAGCCGGTTGCACAGGCCATGGAAGGTGCCTATCCACATGCCGCGCGTATTGATCGGCAACATGGCCGACAAACGCGTCAGCATTTCCTTGGCGGCCTTGTTGGTGAAGGTCACGGCCAGGAGGCCGGCCGCCGACACCTGCTGGGTCTGGATCAACCAGGCGATGCGGGTGGTCAGCACGCGCGTCTTGCCGGAGCCCGCGCCCGCCAGGATCAGGGCATGCTGGGCTGGCAAGGTAACGGCGGCCAGTTGTTCGGGATTGAGGTTGTGAAGAAGTTTTTGCATCCCGTGATTATACCGGGACGGGGTGGCGCCTTGACGACCGCCTGCGGCGCGCGGCCGGGCCGGGCCGGCTTGCGGCCCGGCCCGGCACAAACCACGCTTACGCCTTCGCTTGCGCCGCTTTGCGGCGCGCCGCGGCGCCGACCAGCAACAGGCCGCCCAGCAGCATCGCATAGGTTTCCGGTTCGGGAACGGCCGCGATGTATTCATACGTCACGGCGACATTGCCGCCGGCCGAGGTTTGGAACATGCTCACCAGGTTGCCCGCGCCGGAAACGGTCGACGTGCCGGCCGCGTCCAGGCCCAGATTGATGATGCCGCCACCCAGCGCCGAGAACAGCGCGAAGTCGCTGGCCTGGCTGCTGGTGAAGGAATTGAAGCCGGTGGTCGAACGCAGGCCCGTGCTGCCGCCCGAGGTGCCGGCGAAATCGATGTTGCCGTCGAAGGCCGTGAAGGAAAATTGCTGCGTAAACAAGGGGTTGGTGATAACGAGCGCACTGGCGTCGGGACGGTACAAGGTCAAGGTCGCGGCCAGCTTCAAGGTCACATCCGTTGCGCTGGCGTCCAGGCTTTCCGACTTCCCTACGCCTTGCAGCAGGCCGCCCAGCGCGAATTTGATGGAGGTCAGCGTGCCCAGCGAGGTGTCGAACTTGCCCAGGCCCAGCACCGCGTTCCAGTTGGTCGCGCCGATGGCACGGTCGGCCGTGTACGTCACCGTCTTGACGGCCGCCTGGGCCTGTGAAACCGCGCCGACACTCAGCAGTGCCGTGATGGCCAGGGCAAAAAGAGATTTTTTCATTTATCCACTCCAATTAATTATAAGAAAGATCGCACACCTTCCAGGGCGGAGGCATACGCCCGCCTGTCGCTTCTATTGTAAATAAAAGAACAGATGGCAATATACACAATTAATTGCAAATATTAAAATATTTATTGTCGGTCTGACTACTTTTATGCTCCGCGCCTTGCCCGCCGCCTCGGCGCCGGACAAAAAAAAAGCGGCGCGGCGGGACTGGCCCGCTGCGCCGCAATGGATTTTTGTTATTAGTAGAGAACTACCGAGCGTATCGATTCGCCGCTCTTCATCAAATCAAAGCCTTCGTTGATGCGCTCCAGCGGCAGGCGGTGGGTGATCAGGTCGTCGATGTTGAGCTTGCCCTCCATATACCAGTCGACGATCTTCGGCACGTCGGTGCGGCCGCGCGCGCCGCCGAAGGCCGAGCCCTTCCAGACCCGCCCGGTGACCAGCTGGAACGGCCGCGTCGAGATTTCCTGGCCGGCCGCCGCCACGCCGATGATGATGGACTGGCCCCAGCCCTTGTGGCAGCACTCCAGCGCCTGGCGCATCGTCGTCGTGTTGCCGATGCACTCGAAGCTGTAGTCGGCGCCGCCGTCGGTCAGCTGGACGATGGCGTCGACGACGTTCTCGACTTCCTTCGGGTTGATGAAATGGGTCATGCCGAACTTGCGCGCCATCTCCTGGCGCGCCGGGTTGATGTCGACGCCGATGATCTTGTCGGCGCCGACCATTTTCGCCGCCTGGATCACGTTCAGGCCGATGCCGCCCAGGCCGAACACGACGACGTTCGCGCCCGCCTCGACCTTGGCCGTGAACAGCACGGCGCCGACGCCGGTGGTGACGCCGCAACCGATGTAGCAGACCTTGTCGAAGGGTGCGTCGGAGCGGATCTTCGCCAGCGCGATTTCCGGCACGACGATGTAGTTGGAAAAGGTCGAGGTGCCCATGTAGTGGTAGATGGGCTGGCCGTCGATGGAAAAGCGCGAGGTCGCGTCCGGCATCAGGCCGCGCCCCTGGGTCGAGCGGATCGACTGGCACAGATTGGTTTTCTGCGACAGGCAGAATTTGCACTGGCGGCATTCCGGCGTGTACAGCGGAATCACGTGGTCGTCCTTGCGCAGCGTTTTCACGCCGGGGCCGACGTCGACGACGACGCCGGCGCCCTCGTGGCCGAGGATGGCCGGGAAGATGCCTTCCGGATCGGCGCCGGACAGCGTGTAGTAATCGGTGTGGCAGATGCCGGTGGCCTTGATTTCGACCAGCACCTCGCCTTCGCGGGGACCGCCCAGCTCAACTTCTTCAATCGTCAGCGGCTGTCCCGCCTTCCAAGCAATCGCTGCTCTGGTTTTCATGTGTTTTGTCCTGTCAGATAGGGGTACCGGGGCCGCACTGGCGCCGGGCCCGCCCATCATATCAAGACGGCGCCGGCGTGGATACTGTTTGCGCCGCGCCGGCGTCGAGCAGATGCGCCAGCGTGTGCCACAACTGCCGCGCCGAGGTGGCCGGCTTGAGCAGCGCGGCGCTGGCGGCGCCGCGCCAGATGCTGTCGCGCGCCGCATACAGCAGCACGGGCGGCGGCGCCGCCGCGCACTGCAGCACGTCGAGCAGGGCGGCGCCGTCGCCGTCGGGCAGGTCGGGGTCGAGCACGACCAAATGGAAGCTGCCGTGGCGGATCGCCCGCGCGGCCGCCGCCAGGGTGGCCGCGTGGGTCACCCGCGCCTCCGGCATCAGCAGCGTGGCCAGCAGCAGCGCGGCACGGCCGTCGCCGTCGATGTGCAGCACGCTGCGCTGTTGCGGCGCCGCCGCGGCGGGCGCCGAAGTGATGGTGTTCATGTACAAACTCCCCCTGTCCGCGCGCCAGCCGGCGCGCAGAGTTCCATGTCGATATGCGGATCGGCGGAGTTGGGCCGAGGGATAGAGTGTGGCCGCAGGGGAAAGGCGGCCGGGGAACGGCGGGCCGGGGGGCCGGGCCGGGCTGGCTGACGCCGCCCGCCGCACCGTCCGCGACAAAATTTAGTCTACATCAATTTTTTCGCAAAGCAACCACAATCGCCGCCGCAGCGGACCGGCTGCGGCGCCGGCGCAACGCTTACTTCCCTTTGTGGCGCGCGCTGAAGGCGCCGTGCAGGCTGTTCAGGGTTTCCTCGGCGGCCAGCAACTGGTTGGCGATCTCGTTGATCTTGCGCCGGCTCGAACGGGCGTGGTCGCGCAGCACCTCGAAGGCGGTGTTGCGGTCCGTCTGGAATTTGCCCATCAACAGGCCGACGGCCAGGCTGGTTTCGCGCCCGGCGGCCAGCGCCGAGTTCAGGTTCAGCTCGGTGCGGCGCAATTGGCGGATTTCGTCGGCGCGCGCCAGGCCCGCCTCGAAGGCGGGCATCAGGCGCGCCTCGTCGACCGGCTTGACGACATAGCCGACGGCGCCGTAGGCGGCGGCCTGCTTGCCCGAATCGCTGTCGCCGCTGCCGGAGAGGAACATGAACGGCACCGCCGTGTCGGCGTGCAAACGCTTGGCCAGGTCCAGGCCGGACATGCCGGGCATGTGGATGTCGAGCAGGGCCAGGTCCGGCTCGCGCACGGCGATTTGCTTGAGCGCGTCCTCGGCCGAGCAGGCCAGCACCGTCTCGTGACCGGCGTGGCGCAGCACTTCGCCCAGGAATTCGAGCAACAGTTGGTCGTCGTCGACAATCAGGATCAGTCGTTTGGTGGTGCTAGTTGGGCTCATAGGGGGGTATAAAACAGTGTCGACGGGGGCATTATAAGCCGATCCCGCCGCCGCCGACACGCTCAGCCCGGATCTTTTGATGTAAAAAGAGCATTGAAATCGCCGACCGCTGCCGCCGGGTCCGGCGCCAGATAGACGCTGCTGATGGCGGCCACCATGTCGGCGCCGCGCGCGGCCAGCGGCGCCGCGTTGGCCGGCGTCATGCCGCCTATCACCACGCAAGGCAGGGCGATGGCGCGTTTCGCCGCGACGACGAGGTCCGGCGCCGTCGTCACCGGGTACTGCTTGACCAGCGAGGGGTAGAAGCCGCCGAAGGCGACGTAACTGGCGCCGGCCGCCTGCGCCGCGTGCGCCAGCGCCAGCTCGCCGTAGCAGGAGGCGCCGACGATCTTGCCGGCGCCCAGCGCGGCGCGCACCTGCGCCACGCCGGCGTCGCCGCCGCCGACGTGGACGCCGTCGGCGTCCAACTCCTGGCACAGGGCGACAAAATCGTTGATGACCAGCGGGCAGGCGTAGCGGCGGCACAGTTGCAGCAAGGCCCCGGCCTGCTCGCGCCGCAGCGCCGGGTCGGCGCTCTTGTGGCGGTATTGCAGCAGCGCGACGCCGGCGGCCAGCGCCCGCCCGGTGACGTCCAGCAGTTTGTCGGTGTCGTCCCAGTTCGGGGTGACGAGGTAAAGTCCGCGCATCATGTTTCCTTTCATGTCAGGCATAGGCGCTGCGGCATCCATTGGCCGGGCGCGATCGGGTAGGCGGCCGCCAGCGCCCGCTGGCAGTAGCCCTGCGCGTCGGCCAGCGCGGCGGCCATCGCCTGGCCCCGCGCCAGGCGGGCGGCGATGGCGCTGGCCAGCGTGCAGCCGCTGCCGTGGAAGGCGCCGTCCAGGCGCTCGAACTGCCAGTCGCGCCGGCCGTCCGGGCCGAACCAGCTGTTGTACACCAGCGCGCCGTCGGCGTGGCCGCCGGTGACGAGCACGTGGCGGCAGCCGCGCCCGCGCAGCACGGCGGCCTGCTCGGCGACGCCGGCGACGCCGCCGAGCAGGGCCGCCTCCGGCAGGTTCGGCACGATCAGCGTGGCCAGCGGGAGCAGCGGCGCCAGCGCCTTGACGGCGTCCTCGCGCGACAGGGCGTCGCCATTGCCGCTGGCCAGCACCGGGTCCAGCACCACCGGCAGCCCGGGCTGGCGCGCGCGCAGCAAGGCGATCACCTCGGCGATCGCCTGGGCGTTGGCGGCGTTGCCGGGAATGCCGATCTTGACGGCGCCGACGGCGATCTTGTCGATCAGCGCCAGCGCCTGGCGCCGCACCGTGCCGGCGTCCACCGGCAGCACGCCGAACACCCGGTCGTTGTCCTGCACCGTCAGCGCCGTGACCACCGGCATCGCGTGGCCGCCCTGGGCCGCGATGGCCAGGACGTCGGCGGCGATGCCGGCGCCGCCGGACGGGTCGACGCCGGCGAACACCAGCACCGGCGGCGTCATGCCAGGCGTCCCGCCATCGGCGAGGACGGCGAGGCGGCGAAGCGCTTCGGCATGCGCCCGGCCAGGAAGGCTTCGCGGCCGGCCTGCACGGCCAGGCGCATCGCCCGCGCCATGCGCACCGGCTCGCGGGCGCCGGCGATGGCGGTGTTCATCAGCACCCCGTCGCACCCCAGTTCCATGGCGATGGCGGCATCCGAGGCCGTGCCGACGCCGGCGTCGACCAGCACCGGCACGTTTGCCTGCTCGATGATCAGCGACAGGTTCCACGGATTCAGGATGCCCATGCCGGAGCCGATCAGCGAGGCCAGCGGCATCACCGCGACGCAGCCGATCTGCTCCAGCAGCTTGGCCTGGATCGGGTCGTCGCTGCAATACACCATCACGTCGAAGCCGTCCTTGACCAGGGCCTCGGCCGCGATCAGGGTTTCCGGCATGTGCGGGAACAGCGTCTTCTCGTCGCCCAGCACTTCCAGCTTGACCAGCTTGCGCCCGCCCAGCAGCTCGCGGGCCATCTGCAAGGTGTAGACGGCGTCCTTGGCCGTGTAGCAGCCGGCCGTGTTCGGCAAGATCGTGTATTCGGACGGCGGCAGCACGTCCAGCAGGTTGGGTGCCTTTGGATCCTGGCCGATGTTGACGCGGCGGATGGCCACGGTGATGATCTCGGCGCCGGCGGCGTCGGTGGCCTCGCGCGTCTGCGCCAGGTCGCGGTACTTGCCGCTGCCCACCAGCAGGCGCGAGGAATAGGTTTTGCCGGCGATGCTCAGCAAGTCTTGGGGTGTGTTCATGGTGTTCTCCTGTAAGTTAGCCGCCACCGATGGCGCGCACGATATCGACCTGGTCCTGTGCCTGCAACACTTGCTCCGCCCAGCGCCGGCGCGGCACGACGGCGCGGTTGACGGCCAGCGCCAGCGCCTGGCCGCCCAGTTCCAGCGCCTCGACCAGCTCGTCCAGCGTGTGCTGCGGCGGCACCTGGCGCGGCGCGCCGTTGAGAAAAATGGTGATCATCGCGCTCACACCTTGCGGTACAGCTCGGCGCCGTTCTTGACGAATTCGATGGCCTTGACCTGCATGCCCTGCTGCAGCGCGGCGGCCTCGGACACGCCCACCGTGGCGGCGTACTCGCGCACCTCCTGGGTGATCTTCATCGAACAGAAATGCGGGCCGCACATCGAGCAGAAATGCGCGACCTTGGCCGAATCCTTGGGCAGCGTCTCGTCGTGGAATTCGCGCGCCTTGTCCGGGTCCAGGCCGAGGTTGAACTGGTCTTCCCAGCGGAACTCGAAGCGCGCCTTCGACAGCGCGTTGTCGCGGATCTGCGCGCCCGGGTGGCCCTTGGCCAGGTCGGCCGCGTGCGCCGCGATCTTGTAGGTGATGATGCCGTCCTTGACGTCGGCCTTGTTCGGCAAGCCCAGATGCTCCTTCGGCGTCACATAGCACAGCATCGCCGTGCCGTACCAGCCGATGGTCGCCGCGCCGATGCCCGAGGTGATGTGGTCGTAGCCGGGCGCGATGTCCGTCGTCAGCGGCCCCAGGGTGTAGAACGGCGCCTCGCCGCACTGCTCCAGCTGCAAGTCCATGTTTTCCTTGATCAGGTGCAGCGGCACGTGGCCCGGGCCTTCGATCATCACCTGCACGTCGTGCTTCCACGCCAGCTGGGTCAGCTCGCCCAGCGTCTTCAGCTCGCCCAGCTGGGCCTCGTCGTTGGCGTCGTAGATCGAGCCGGGGCGCAGGCCGTCGCCGAGGCTGAACGACACGTCATACGCCTTCATGATGGCGCAGATGTCCTCGAAATGCGTGTACAGGAAGGATTCCTTGTGGTGCGCCAGGCACCACTTGGCCATGATCGAGCCGCCGCGCGAAACGATGCCGGTCAGGCGCTTGGCCGTCATCGGCACATAGCGCAGCAGCACGCCGGCGTGTATCGTGAAATAGTCGACGCCCTGCTCGGCCTGTTCGATCAGGGTGTCGCGGAAGATTTCCCAGCTCAGGTCCTCGGCCTTGCCGTTGACCTTTTCCAGCGCCTGGTAAATCGGCACCGTGCCGATCGGCACGGGGCTGTTGCGGACGATCCATTCGCGCGTCTCGTGGATGTGCTTGCCGGTGGACAGGTCCATGACATTGTCGCCGCCCCAGCGTATCGCCCAGGTCATTTTCTCCACCTCCTCGCCGATCGACGAGGTGACGGCGGAATTGCCGATGTTGGCGTTGATCTTGACGAGGAAATTGCGGCCGATGATCATCGGCTCGACTTCCGGGTGGTTGATATTGGCCGGGATGATGGCGCGGCCGCGGGCGATTTCCTCGCGCACGAACTCGGGCGTGATCTCGGCCGGAATGGCGGCGCCGAAAGACTGGCCGGGATGCTGGCGGCCCATCAGCTCGGCCAGCCGCACGCCCATCGGCCCGGACGCCTTCAACTCCTCCAGGTAGGCGCTGCGGCGCATGTTTTCGCGGATGGCGACGAACTCCATCTCCGGCGTGATGATGCCGCGGCGGGCGTAATGCATTTGCGTCACGTTGGCGCCGGCGACGGCGCGGCGCGGCTTGCGCAGCAGGTTGAAGCGCAGCTCGGCCAGCTTCGGGTCGGCCAGGCGGGCCATGCCGTAGTCGGAGCTGGGGCCGGGCAACTCCTCGGTGTCGCCCCGCTCGACGATCCACGGCAGGCGCGGCGTGGCCAGGCCGGAACGGATGTCGATCGTCGCGTCCGGGTCCGTGTACGGGCCGGAGGTGTCGTAGACGTAGATGGGAGGATTCTTTTCGCCGCCGAACGAAGCCTCCGTGTCGGACTGGCTGATGGCGCGCATCGGCACGCGGATATCCGGGCGGCTGCCCTCGACATAGATCTTGCGGGAATTCGGCAGCGGCGCGATGGCGGCTTGGTCGACCGTCGCCGTGGCGGACAGGAATTTCAGGTTGGCGTTCATTTGGCTCCTTGGCTTGGCATCAATACAGCCTGGAGCCAGCTAAGGAGGTTCGGCAACGCCGACGGACGGCGCTTCCTACAGCTTCCCTTCGCTGGCATTATCCAGATCAGGTTCGGAGGGTATTTCTCACCCGCGCGCCGCGTTGCGACTTGCAGGACCCCTAGCGTTGCCGCCTTTCGGCAGCGCAGCCATTATACGCCTACCGTGCGCGCGGCGGCAGCTTTCGCGATGCGCAAAACGCGGCCGCCGCGCTTGATCAGGCGCACACCCGGGCGTTCCAGTTGCCGCAGGCGCTAGCCCGCCACGGGCAGCGTATCCATGCATTACAAACCCATAGTTAGAAATCAAAGAAATTCCAGCCCATTTATCGCCTCGCCGCTTAGCCAGACAATGGGGACCGCATTTCTCCCTGAAAGATCACCCATGCACTCCCCTGCAAACCATACAAGCGGCCCCGGCATCGGCTGGACCCTGGCCGCCGCCAGCCTGGCCTTCGTCGTCATCCAGCTCGACGTCACCATCGTCAACCTGGCCCTGCCGCAGATCGGCCAGCAATGGCGCGCCGACCTGGCGGCGATGCAATGGATCGTTGACGCCTACACGCTGGCCCTGGCCGTCATGCTACTGACGGCCGGCGTGCTCAGCGACCGCCTCGGCAGCCGCAGGATTTTCCTGGCCGGCTTCGCCACGTTCGCGCTGGCCTCGCTGCTGTGCGGGCTGGCGCCGTCGGCCGGCGCCCTGATCGCGGCCCGCGTGCTGCAGGGCGTGGGCGGCGCGCTCGTGCTGCCGACTTCGCTAGCCTTGATAGCCCACGCCTGCCGCGGCGACGCGCGCGCCCGGGCGCGGGCCGTCGGCATCTGGTCCGCCTCGGGCGCCTTCGCCGTGGCGGCCGGGCCGATGCTGGGCGGCGCGCTGGTCGGCACGGCCGGCTGGCGCTGGATCTTCCTGATCAATCTGCCGCTGTGCCTGGCCGGCCTGCTGATCGCCGTGCGGCGCGTCGCCGACACGCCGAAAACCGGCCGGGGCGGCTTCGACCTGCCCGGCCAGTTGCTGGCCTGCGTCGCCTTGACGGCCCTCGTCGCCAGCTTGATCGCGGCCGGCGGCAAGGGCCGCGCCGACGCCGCCATCGGCGCCGGCCTGCTGCTGTGCGCCGCCAGCGGCGCCGCCTTCCTGGTCCGCCAGGCCCGGACAGCCCATCCGCTGGTGCCGCTCGACATGTTCCGCAACGCCCCCTTCAGTTCGGCGGTACTGTCGGCCACGGCGCTGTGCGCCACCTTCTACGGCCTGATGTTCGTGCTCAGCCTGTATTTCCAGGGTGTGTTGCGCTATACGCCGGCGCAGGCCGGGCTGGCGTTCCTGCCGCTGACGGCCGTCATCATGTTCGCCAACCTGGCCAGCGCCGGCCTGGTGCGCCGCCTCGGCTACCGCCTGGCCATAGGCGCCGGCCTGCTGGTGGCGGCGGCCGGCTACGGCTGGCTGGCCATGCTGCCGGCGGGTGCGGCGCTGCGGCAGATGGCGCCGGCGATGATGCTCGTCACGCTCGGCATGGGCGCGGCGATTCCCGCCACCACGGCGGTGGTGCTGGGCAGCGCGGCGGGCGAGCGGGCGGGAACGGCGGTGGCGATCCTGAACACGGCGCGGCAAATCGGCGGCGCCCTGGGCGTGGCCCTGTTCGGCGCGCTGGCCGGCGGCGATGCCCAGGCGCTGGCGGCGCGGGCCGGCACCGTATACGCGATCTGCGCCGCCCTGATGCTGGCGGCGCTGTGCCAGTCGCTCGCCTTCATGGGGCGGGCGGCGGGAGGCGCAAGCGCATGCGCCCGCTGACATCCACGCCGATGGCGCGGCTGCGCACGACGGCGCCGCCCCTTCTGCTATATTGTTGAATGCAAAACATAGCTTTGCCGGCTGCCGATTGACACTTGGCGGATGGGTGCGGATACCCTTTTGAACATTGCAGGCAGACGTGAAGAACCCATGCGAATTGATACGATGAAATGGCCAGGACGGGCGGGCGCCGCCCCGCAGTGGCGTAAAGGGCCGCCCGCGCGGCGCGGGGCGGACCGATGCTGACGCTGTCCAGGCACCTGCCCAGCACGCGCACGCTGCAGTGCTACCTCGCCGTCGCGCAGGAACTCAACTTCCGCAGCGCGGCCGAATTGCTGAACATGTCGCAACCGCCGCTGTCGCGCCAAATCCAGGGCTTGGAAGACCTGTTGAGGGTGCAACTGATCCAGCGCGACACGCGCCGGGTCAGCCTGACGCCCGCCGGCGAGGCGTTCAAAATCGAGGCCCACAAATTTCTCGTCGGGCTGGACCTCGCCGTCCAGGAAATGACACGCCAGTTCCACGACGAGCACGCGGCCGCCGACATCGTCCGCATGGGCTTAACGCGCGTCATCAACTACTCCATGATCCCGCGGCTGAGCGCGCTGCTCAACGATCCCGGCTTCGCCAAGGGGCGCCCGCTCGAACGGGCCATGTCTAGGCAGTTGGTCGAGCGCGTGCGCCGCGGCGAACTCGATATCGCCATCGTCGGCGACATCGTCGCGCCCGCCGAGGACTTGCGGGTCGAGTCGGCGGGCTGCGAACCGATGATCGCCATCCTGCCCGAGCGGCACCCCGCCGCCGCCAAGACGGTCGTCGGGCTCGACGACCTCGGGGAGATGCCCCTGTTCTGGTTCTCGCGCACCGACAACCCGGCCTTCTACGACAAGTGCGAGCGCACCTTCAAGCATTACGGCTACACGGCGCCGCGGCGCCTGGAACCGAAGGACTTCGCCATGCTGCTCGCCGGCGTGGCCGCCGGCGAAGGGGTGGCCCTGTGCCCGGAATCGATGCAGGCGACCTCGCACATCGGCGTGGCCTACCGCCCGCTGCCGGCGAAACTGGCGCAACAGTTGGCCATCGAGATGCAAATCGTCTCGCGCGCCAGGGAAACCCGGCCGGCGGTCCTCGACCAGGTCGAGGCGCTGCGCGCGGCCCTGGCCAACGCTGCGCCGTGAGGCATCAGCTGTTGATGCCCCGCATGCCCTCGGCGGCGTAGCGCGCGCCGCGCACCTGCGCCGGCGCCATGGCTTGGTCGAGCCGCAGCAAGTCCTCGGCGCCGAGCGCCAGGGTCAGCGCGCCGAGGTTTTCCTGCAGATAGGCCGAGCGGCGCGTGCCCGGGATAGGCACGATGTGGTCGCCCTTGGCCAGCAACCAGGCCAGCGCCACCTGCCCCGGCGCGGCCGCGTGGCGCGCGGCGACGGCGCGCACGGTGTCCAGCAGCCCCAGGTTGTGCGCCAGGTTGGCCGCCTCGAAGCGCGGATTGCCGCGCCTGAAGTCGCCCTCGGCAAGGCTGGCCGTATCCGTCAGGCGGCCGCTGAGGAAGCCGCGGCCCAGCGGCGAATAGGCGACGAAGCCGATGCCGAGCGCCGCCGTCGTGGGCAGGATGTCTTGCTCGACGTCGCGGCTCCACAGCGAATACTCGGTCTGCAGCGCCGCCACCGGATGCACCCGGTGGGCCCGCCTGAGCGTCGCGGCGGACGCCTCGCACAGGCCGACGTGGGCGATCTTGCCCTCCTTCACCAACTCGGCCAGGCAAGCCATCGTGTCCTCGACGGCCGCCGCCGGATCGAGCCGGTGCACATAGTACAGGTCGATGCGCTCGACGCCGAGCCGCGTCAGCGACGCCTCGCAGCAGCGGCGTATGTATTCCGGCGTGTTGTTGATGCGGCGCGGCGCGGCCGGATCGGCGGGCCGCTCGATGCCGCACTTCGTGGCGATCCGCACGCGCCCGGCCACGCCCTGCGAACGCAGCAGTTCGCCGAGCAGCAACTCGTTGTGGCCGCGGCCGTAGATGTCGGCCGTGTCGATCAAGGTGACGCCGCGCTCGACGACTTCGCGCAGCAAGGTCCGCGAGGCGGCGTCGTCCGACGGGCCGTAGAACTCGCTCATCCCCATGGCGCCGTAGGCGATGGCGGAGACCGCCAAATCCTGGCCCAGCATGCGCACCGGCAGCGCCGGCGGGGTCGTCGTGTGTGTGTCGTTTCTCATCTCTTCTCTCCTCGGGTGGGTGGAGGGGCACCGGCGGCGCCCCGGCAGGGTGTTCTTGCTCACGCTCTCGGCGGCGCTCAGCGCGCCAGCTCCGGCGCGGCCGGCAGCGGCCGGCCGATATTGGCCACCAGCAGAATCGACAGCACGCTGCCCAGGCCGGCCACCACCATCACGGCGGAGTAGCCGCTGCGGCTCAAGACCCAGGCGCCGAGCATGGCACCGGCGCCGATGGCGGCGTTGAAAATGGCCACGTAGACGGCCGACGCCGGCATGGCGGCCGCGCCGGCGGTGCGCAGTATCCACGTCTGGAAGCCGACGAAGATGGCCGAGATGGCGGCGCCCCACAGCGCCAGCATGACGCCGATGCCCGCCACGCCGAGGGTCGCGCCCCAGTAACCGAGGGCGATCAGCGCCAGACTCATCATCGACAAGGCCAGCATCAGGAAGGGGCGCAGATAACGGTCGATGAAAACGCCGGTCAGGAAGTTGGCGGCCAGGCCGGCGGCGCCGAAGCCGAACAGCAGCGCGATCACCAGCGAAGCCTGGATGCCGGGCACTTCGCGCAGGAAGGGCTCGATGAAGGTGAAGGCGGCGAAATGCCCGGTGACGGCGAAGGCCGTGGCCAGAAAGATGCCCCACAGGTCAGCCCGGCGCAGCACGCCGGCCAGCGCCGCGCCGGCGCCGCCGGTGTCCTCTTGGCGGATGCGGGGCAGCACCGGCGCCATCGCCAAGGCCATCACCAGGCTCAGGGCGCCGATGGCGCCGAAAGCCACGCGCCAATTGTTTTGCTGCCCGATGAAGGTGGCCAGCGGCACGCCGATCACGCTGGCGGCCGAGACGCCGCCGAAGACGATCGAAGTTGCCAGCCCGACGTGGCGGGCCGGCGCGATCTGCGCCGCCGAGGCCGCGATGACGGCCCAGAACAGGCCGTGCGCGACGGCGCCGCAGGCGCGCGCCGCCAGCAGCATGCCGAAGCTGTCGGCCAGCATGGCGCCCATGTTAGACAGGCCCAGGCCCAGCATGAGGCCGATCAACAAGGGCTTGCGCGGCAAATTACCCAGGGCGACGGCCGACAACAGGGCGCTGAAGGCGCCGACCCAGGCGTACAGCGTGACGGTGAGGCCGACGGCCGATTCGCTGCGGCCGATGTCGCGCGCGATGGCCGACAGCAGCCCGATCGGCGCCAGCTCGGTGGTGACGATGGCGAAGGCGCCGATGCCCAGGAAGGCGATGGCCAGCCACACCCGCCAGGCGGGGAGCGCGGGAGTGCCGTGTGATAGTGATGTGGTATGCATGGAGATCCTTTTGAAATGAAAAGCGCGCCATCCGCCCTCGCCGCGAAATCGGCCGGGCTGTCAGCGGCGCGCAGTTGCAGCTTTTTTATGCACGTTGCAGCATACAAACCCAACTCTAGAGACAAAACCCGTTTCCTTGAACTGCTTTAAATGCAATACCTTTTAGGTATGAGTGGAGCGGCGGCAAAAATACGCCGCTTCGCCGGCGCGGCCCCAGTCCGGTCATCTATAATGGTGTTTTCGCACATTTACACGCCAAATCATGGAATTAGCCAAGTCTTTCGAGCCCGCCGACATTGAACAATTCTGGCGCAAGGAGTGGGAGCAGCGCGGCTACTTCGCCGCCACACTCGACGCCGACAAACCGTCCTTCAGCACGCAACTGCCGCCGCCGAACGTGACGGGCACGCTGCACATGGGCCACGCCTTCAACCAGACCATCATGGACGGCCTGACGCGCTACTACCGCATGCGCGGCCACAACACGGCCTGGATTCCCGGCACCGACCACGCCGGCATCGCCACGCAGATCGTCGTCGAGCGCCAGCTGGACGCGCAAAAGATTTCGCGCCACGACCTGGGCCGCGAAAAATTCATTGAAAAAGTCTGGGAGTGGAAGGAAAAATCCGGCTCCACGATCACCGGCCAGATGCGCCGCATGGGCACCTCGCCCGACTGGCAGCGCGAATACTTCACGATGGACGCGCCGCGCACGAAAATCGTCACCGACGTCTTCGTGCGCCTGTACGAGCAGGGCCTGATCTACCGCGGCAAGCGCCTGGTGAACTGGGACCCGGTGCTGGGCACGGCCGTGTCCGACCTGGAAGTGGTGTCGGAAGAGGAAGACGGCTCGATGTGGTACATCCGCTACCCGCTGGCCGACGGCAGCGGCCACCTGACGGTGGCCACGACGCGCCCTGAAACCATGCTCGGCGACGTCGCCGTGGCCGTCGACCCGACCGACGAGCGCTACCTGCCGCTGCTGGGCAAGCTGCTCAAGCTGCCGCTGACGGAGCGGGAAATCCCCATCATCGCCGACGCCTACGTCGACAAGGAATTCGGCACGGGCTGCGTGAAGATCACGCCGGCGCACGACTTCAACGACTACGCCGTCGGCCAGCGCCACAATCTCGACAAGATTTGCATCCTGACGCTGGACGCGAAGATCAGCGACGACGCCCCGGCCGCCTACCGCGGCATGGACCGCTTCGCCGCGCGCAAGCAAATCGTCGCCGACCTCGACGCGCAGGGCCTGCTGGAAGCGGTCAAGCCGCACAAGCTGATGGTGCCGCGCGGCGACCGCACCGGCGTCGTCATCGAACCGATGCTGACGGACCAGTGGTTCGTCGCCATGAGCAAGCCGGCGCCGGAAGGCACCTTCTTCCCCGGCAAGTCGATCGCCGAAACGGCGCTGGAAAAAGTGGCCAGCGGCGAAATCAAGTTCGTCCCCGAAAACTGGAGCAACACCTACAACCAGTGGCTCAACAACATCCAGGACTGGTGCATCTCGCGCCAACTGTGGTGGGGCCACCAGATTCCCGCCTGGTACGACGAGGCCGGCAACATCTTCGTCGCGCCGACGCAAGCCGAGGCGCAGGCGAAAGCGGCGGCCGCCGGCAGCAGCGGCCCGCTGCGCCGCGACAACGACGTGCTCGACACCTGGTTCTCGTCGGCGCTGGTGCCGTTCTCGACCCTGGGCTGGCCCGAACAGACGCCGGACATGCAAGCCTTCCTGCCCTCGTCCGTGCTGGTGACGGGCTTCGACATCATCTTCTTCTGGGTCGCCCGGATGGTCATGATGACGGCCCACTTCACCGGCAAGGTGCCGTTCCACACCGTCTACGTGCACGGCCTGGTGCGCGACGCCAGCGGCCAGAAAATGTCCAAGTCGAAAGGCAACACGCTGGACCCGATCGACCTGATCGACGGCATCGGCATCGACGCGCTGGTGGCGAAACGCACCTCCGGCCTGATGAACCCGCGCGACGCGGAAAAGATCGCCAAGGCGACGCGCAAGGAATTCCCGGCCGGCATCAACGCCTACGGCAGCGACGCCGTGCGCTTCACCATGGCCAGCTACGCCTCGCTGGGCCGCAACATCAACTTCGACCTGGGCCGCTGCGAAGGCTACCGCAACTTCTGCAACAAGATGTGGAACGCCACCCGCTTCGTGCTGATGAACACGGAAGGCCAGGATTGCGCGCCGAGCGAAGCGGACCTGTCGCAGGCCGACAAGTGGATCATCTCGCTGCTGCAACGCGCCGAGCTGGACGTGGCCAAGGGTTTCGAGGACTACCGCTTCGACAATATCGCCGCCGCCATCTACAAATTCGTCTGGGACGAGTATTGCGACTGGTATCTGGAAGTGGCCAAGGTGCAAATCCAGCACGGCGACGCGGGCCAGCAGCGCGCCACCCGCCACACCCTGCTGCGCGTGCTGGAAGTGGTGCTGCGCCTGGCCCACCCTATCATCCCCTTCGTCACCGAGGCGCTGTGGCAAAGCGTCGCGCCGCTGGCCGGCGTGCCGCTGGACCCGAACGGCATGTCCATCATGCGCCAAGCCTACCCGATCGCCAACCCGGCCAAGATCGACGAAGGCGCCGAGGCGTGGATGCAGCAACTGAAGGCGCTGACGGACGCCACCCGCAACCTGCGCGGCGAGATGCAGATTTCGCCGTCGGTGCGCGTGCCGCTGATCGTCGAGGCCGGCGACGCGGCCGCCACGGCCGCGCTGCGCAGCTTCGCGCCCTACGTGCAGATGCTCGGCAAGCTGTCGGAAGTGAGCATCGTCGACGCCCTGCCGGAATCGCCGGCGGCCGTATCCATCGTCGGCACCACCAAGCTGATGCTCAAGGTCGAGATCGACATCAAGGCCGAGCGCGAGCGCCTGGCCAAGGAAATCGCCCGCCTCGACGGCGAGATCGCCAAGGCCAGCGGCAAACTGGCGAACGAGAGCTTCGTGGCCCGCGCGCCCGCCGAAGTGGTAGCCCAGGAAAAAGAACGCGTGGCCAACTTCTCCACCACGCTGGCCAAGCTGCGCGAGCAGTTCGCCAAGTTGCCGGCCGCCTGATCCCGCTCCCGGCGCGGGGACGTCCCCGCGATTCGCCGTGCCATGCCGCCCAGCCGTTTGCTGGGCGGCATTTTTTTTGCGCCGGCCGCGCGGCGCGGCCGTGGCGGCGAAAAAAACCGAGCATTTGCTCAGTTTTCCATCCGCAATGGAAACACAGCGCGAACAGTTTGCTACACTAGGCATCGAATAAAACATTCCTTTCAATCACGATATTGGAGACAACACGATGCGCATTTCAGTAAAAGCAAGCTTGCTGGCCGCCGCCCTGGCCCTGTCATCGGCCGCGGCCTGGGCCGACGACGCTTCCCCGGTGGGGCTGTGGAAGAACATCGACGACGTCAGCGGCAAGCCGAAAGCCCTGATCCGCATCACCGAAAGCAACGGCGTACTGCAGGGCAAGCTGGAAAAATTATTCCGCACACCGGAGCAAGAGCAGAATCCGAAATGCGGCAAATGCGAGGGCGCCAACAAAGACCAGCCGATTCTCGGGCTGATGTTCATGTGGGGCTTGAAAAAAGACGGCGACGAATACAATGGCGGGGAAATCCTCGACCCGGACAACGGCAAGGTCTACCGCAGCAAGATGCAACTGGTCGAAGGCGGCAAAAAACTCCAAGTGCGCGGCTACTTCGGCGTACCGATGCTGGGCCGCTCGCAAACCTGGATACGCCAGGAATAAGCGCGACATCGTAAGCAACAATGGGGTCAGGTCTAGACATGGCGGTTTTTGAGGTGAAAACCGCCATGTCTAGACCTGACCCCATTATTGCCATGCGTGGCCAGTTTTTTATTGTGCGGCCAAGAATAAGCAAGGTAAAAACATGCGCCAGATTTTATCTGGAAATTAAAAATAATAATATAAAGTCATTTTTTATTGACAATATTAAAAGGCGATGCTCTACTGCGATAACTAAAATATTACAGGGATAGTAATGAAAAGAGTATTCGGTTTGCTCGCCAGTTTTGCAGTCGCCGCTAGCGCCCAGGCAGCTGTGGTCAGTTACGACTTCACCGTGAGGGTTGACTTAGCGTATCGCTGCTTGAGCGATGCAGGTTGCATGAATCCTTCCTCGGTAGATATGGGGAACGGCGAGGTCATGCTAGGCGACATCGGGCACGGCCGTATCAGTTTCGACACCGAAACACCACAGGCGGGCGTGCAGTACCAGCCGCCGGCGCCACACCGCGGCACGCGTACCCGGTATCAGGGTGCAGTCGCAAGAAATGACTCCTTCCTGCGTCTTGGCGATGCCGGCGCGGTCTTCCAGCAAGATGCACCTCACATTTCCGTCCCCGTGATAGAGGTGGGGAACGATGTCGCTTACGTCGGGAGCTCATTGAACGGCGACCACTTTAATTATTACGCCGCTCAGAACCTGAACAGCTATTTTTCTCAATCACTAGACATTGAATTGTCCGACGCCTCAGGTACCGCTTTGACAGGCGGCGGCATCCCTTTGAGGCTCGACGGCTTGGGATACGGACGCTTCACCTTTTCGCTCAACTCCCCAGGCACCGGGGACTACTCGTATGTCAACGGCACCATCACCTCGCTGACGCTGGCGGCGCCGGTGCCGGAGCCGGAAACCTATGCGATGCTGCTGGCCGGCATCGGCATGCTGGCATGGCGCCGCAAGCGCGCCGGCGCCCGCCCACGCTAAGGGCGGTACAAGGCTCGGCAAAACTCCTGCCGGACTCGGGCATGCTTGCGCAGATGCCGGTCCAGGTTGTTGGCACAGTGTTGCCGGTCGGCCTGGCTAAAGGCCGGCGTGCTGCAAGGAAAAATCGAAAAATTGTTCCGTGCGCCGGACCAAGCAACAATGGGGTCAGGTCTAGACATGGCGGTTTTCACCTCAAAAACCGCCATGTCTAGACCTGACCCCATTGTTGCTATTTGCTACTTGCGCGGCGGTACTACAGGTTCCACAGTTCGCCGTTCGGGCCGGTGCGCGGCGCGCTCACGCCGAAGTGGGCGTAGGCGGCCGGCGTGGCAACGCGGCCGCGCGGGGTGCGCTGCAGGAAGCCCTGCTGGATCAGGTAGGGTTCGAGCACGTCTTCGATGGTGTCTGCCGCTTCGCCGATGGCCGCCGCTAGGTTGCCGATGCCGACCGGGCCGCCGCCGAATTTGAACAGCACCGCTTCGAGCAGCTTGCGGTCCATCACGTCGAAGCCGACCGTGTCGACATCGAGCATCACCAGCGCCTTGTCGGCCACTTCCTTGGTGATTTCGCCGTTGCCCTTGACCTCGGCGTAGTCGCGCACGCGCCGCAGCAGGCGGTTGGCGATGCGCGGCGTGCCGCGGGCGCGCTGGGCGATCTCGCGCGCGCCGTCGGCGGCGATGGGCGCCTTCAGCAGCGCGGCGCTGCGCGTGACGATCTTGGTCAGTTCGCCCGCGTTGTAGAATTCCAGCCGGGCGACGATGCCGAAGCGGTCGCGCAGCGGGTTGGTCAGCATGCCGGCGCGGGTGGTGGCGCCGACCAGCGTGAACGGTTGCAGGTCGAGCTTGACGGAGCGCGCCGCCGGCCCCTCGCCGATCATGATGTCGATCTGGTAGTCTTCCAGCGCCGGGTAGAGGATTTCTTCGACCACCGGCGAGAGGCGGTGGATCTCGTCGATGAACAGGACGTCGTTGGCCTCCAGGTTGGTCAGGATCGCCGCCAGGTCGCCGGGGCGCTCCAGCACCGGGCCGGAAGTCTGGCGCAGGTTGACGCCCATCTCGCGGGCGATGATGTGGGCCAGCGTCGTCTTGCCCAGGCCGGGCGGACCGAACAGCAAGGTGTGGTCGAGCGCCTCCTTGCGCTGGCGCGCCGCCGTGATGAAGATCTCCAGCTGGTCGCGAATTTTTTCCTGGCCGACATATTCATCGAGCTGCTTGGGCCGCAGCGCCCGCTCGATCGCCTCCTCGTTGGACGAGGCGGGGGCGGCGTCGATGAGGCGCGGCGCGCTGAAATCATCGGTTTGAATGCTCATGCTTAGCCCTTGGAAAGCGCTTTCAGCGCCAGTTTAATGCCGTCGGACACGCCGCTGCCGGCCGGAACGCTCTTCAGCGCCTGCAGCGCCTCCTTGTCGGAATAGCCCAAGGCGAGCAGCGCGTTGAGGATGTCGGACTGCGAATCGGCCACCGCGTGGGCGCCGCCGGCGCCGATGTCGGCGCCCAGCTTGCCCTTCAGCTCCAACAGCAGGCGCTCGGCCGTCTTCTTGCCGATGCCGGGCACCTTCACCAGGCGGCCCGACTCCTGCCGCGTGATGGCCTGGGCCAGGTCGGCGATCGTCATGCCCGACAGGATGGACAGCGCCATGCGCGCGCCCACGCCGCTGATCTTGATCAACTGGCGGAACACGGCGCGCTCCTCGACATTGCCGAAGCCAAACAGCAAATGGGCATCCTCGCGGATCGCCTGGTGGGTGAACAGCACGACCTTCTCGCCGACATGGGGCAAATTGTAAAAGGTGCTCATCGGCACATCGACCTCATAGCCGACGCCCTGGCAATCGACCAGCAACTGCGGCGGATTTTTTTCAAGCAAAATACCGGAGAGACGACCTATCATCGTGAAACCTTGTGTGGAAAGACAGTTGGAAAGGATAGTTTAGCCGACCAGGCGGCCACGCTTCATGCGCAAACCGGCCATGCCGGGCGCCAGCGCGCCGATCAAGGCCAGCGCATCATAACTGTTGGCGTGGCAAATGGCGACGCCGAGCGCGTCGGCGGCGTCGCTGCCGGGCAGGCCGGGCAGCACCAGCAGGCGCGACACCATCTCCTGCACCTGCTCCTTGGCCGCCTTGCCGTGGCCGACGACGGCTTGCTTGACCTGCAGCGCCGTATATTCGGCCACGGCCAGATCGGCGCCGACCAGGGCGCAGATGGCGGCGCCGCGGGCCTGCCCCAGCAGCAAAGTCGACTGGGGATTAACGTTAACAAACACCTTCTCGATGGCGGCGCAATCGGGCCGGTAAGTGGCGGCGATCTCCGTAATGCCCTGCAAAATCACCTTCAAGCGCGACGGCAGATCGCCGTCCGACACCGTCTTGATCGTGCCCGACGCGATATAGCGCAACTGATTGCCCTGCTTATCGACGACGCCGAAACCGGTCGTGCGCAAGCCCGGGTCTATACCTAAAATAATCATTGCCCGATTGTACAACTGGGGTCAGGTCTAGACATGACGGTTTTTTCAAATGCAACAATGGGGTCAGGTCTAGACTTGGCGGTTTTTACCTTCAAAACCGCCATGTCTAGACCTGACCCCAGGTTTTTGGCCGACTTGGCTAATTAATGGCGGAAGTGGCGGGTGCCGGTGTACAGCATGACGACGCCGCGCTCGTCGGCCGCGTCGATCACTTCCTGGTCGCGCATCGAGCCGCCCGGCTGGATGACGCAGCTGGCGCCGGCGTCGACGACGACGTCGAGGCCGTCACGGAAGGGGAAGAAGGCGTCCGACGCGACCACCGATCCGGCCAGCGCCAGGCCGGCGTTTTGCGCCTTGATCGAGGCGATGCGGGCCGAGTCGATGCGGCTCATCTGGCCGGCGCCCACGCCCAGCGTCATGTTGTTGCCGCAGAAGACGATCGCGTTCGACTTGACGAACTTCGCCACGCGCCACGCGAACATCAGGTCCTGCAACTGCTGCTGCGTCGGTTGCAGCTTGGTCACCACCCTCAAGTCGCCGAGCGCGACGTTTTTCGCGTCCGGCGACTGCACCAGCAAGCCGCCGCCGACGCGCTTGTAGTCCATCGCGTTGCCGCCCTGGCCCAGCGGGATTTCCAGCATGCGCACGTTTTGCTTGCTCGACAGGATATGTTTCGCTTCGGCCGAGAACGAGGGCGCGATCAGCACTTCGACGAAGAGCTTGGCGATCTGCTCGGCGGTGGCGCCGTCGAGTTCGGTGTTGAAGGCGATGATGCCGCCGAAGGCCGACGTCGGGTCCGTCTGCAGCGCGCGCGCATACGCTTCGGCCGCGTTGCCGCCCAGGGCCACGCCGCAGGGATTGGCGTGCTTGACGATGACGCAGGCGGCGCTCTGCTCGAAGCCGCCCAGGCTCTTCACGCATTCCCACGCGGCGTCGGCGTCGGCGATGTTGTTATACGACAATTCCTTGCCCTGCAACTGGCGGTAGTTGCCCAGCGCGCCTTCGCAGACTTGCAAGTCGCGGTAGAAGGCGGCGCTCTGGTGCGGGTTCTCGCCGTAGCGCATGTCCTGCACTTTCTCGAAGGCGACGTTCAGCGTTTGCGGATAGGCGCCGCGGCTGGCGTGCTCCTTGGTCGGGCCCAGGCTGGTCAGATAGTTGGTGATGGCGCCGTCGTACTGCGCCGTGTGCGCGTAGACTTTCTTGGCCAGCATGAACTTGGTGTCGTAGCTGACGGCGCCGTCGGCCGCCTTGATCTCGGCCAGCACGGCGGCGTAGTCGCTCGGGTCGCAGAGGACGACGACGTCCTTGTGGTTCTTGGCCGCCGAGCGCAGCATGGTCGGGCCGCCGATGTCGATGTTTTCGATCGCGTCTTCCAGCGTGCAACTGTCTTTCGCCACGGTCGCCTGGAAGGGGTAGAGGTTGACGACCACCATGTCGATGGTCGGCATGTCGTGCTCGACCAGCTTGGCCATATGCTCGGGGAAGTCGCGGCGCGCCAGGATGCCGCCGTGCACTTTCGGGTGCAGCGTCTTGACGCGGCCGTCCAGCATCTCGGGGAAACCGGTGTAGTCGGCGACTTCCGTCACCGGCACGCCGTTGTCGGCGAACAATTTGGCGGTGCCGCCGGTCGACAGGATGTTGACGCCGAGCGCGGACAGGGCGCGCGCGAAGTCGAGTACGCCGGTCTTGTCGGAAACGGAGATGAGGGCTTGTTTGATCATGGCAGTGGCTAGGTGGTTGAGTATTCGGTGGGACGGTGGCGCGCTGGCGCTGCGGCGCCCGTGGCGCGCTGCGCAGCGCGGCCACCGGCGGCGACTCGCCTTACAGCAGGCCGTGCTCTTGCAACTTCTTGCGCAAGGTGTTGCGGTTGATGCCCAGCATCTGCGCCGCGTGCGACTGGTTGCCGTCGGCGCGCGTCATGACGACTTCGAGGATCGGCTTTTCCACGGTCAGCACGACCATGTCATAGATATTCGACGCTTGCTGCTCGCCCAGGTCGTTGAAATACTCCTCAAGACTTTTCTGGACAACTTCCTGGATACTTTCTTTACTCATTTTACGGTTCATTCGGCTAATTGATGTGTCATGACGCTGTCTTCGTGCCGCTCTAAAACGCGTGACGGTAAGGCGCTTGCCCTTTGCTGCCGCGGTGTTCAGACCGCTCTTATGCTGTTGCCACTGCTTCCCCGGCGAGGCGGTATTGTAACCGTTCGCCAAAACTCCATTGCGACTCAAAGAATTGATCGACGGCAATTAACTGCGCCGCCGTCGACTCCAGCAGATTCATTTCCTGGCGGAATTGCTCGCCGCCCGGCAACTCGCGCACATACCAGCCGATGTGCTTGCGCGCCGTGCGCACGCCGAGGAACTCGCCGTAGAAGGCGTAATGGGCGCGCAAATGCTCGTCCATCAGCGCGCGCACCTCGTCCACATACGGCGCCGGCAACAGCGTGCCGGTGCGCAGGAAATGCTCGATTTCGCGGCAGATCCACGGCCGCCCCTGGGCCGCCCGGCCTATCATCACGGCGTCGGCGCCGGTCTGGTCGAGCACCAGGCGGGCCTTTTGCGGCGTCGTGATGTCGCCGTTGGCCACCACGGGGATGCCGGCGGCCGCCTTGACGGCGGCGATGGTGTCGTACTCGGCGTCGCCGCGGTAGCCGTCGGCGCGCGTGCGCCCGTGCAGCGTCAGCATGGCGATGCCGGCCTGCTCGGCGATGCGGGCGATGCGCAGCGCGTTCTTGTTGTCGCGGTCCCAGCCGGTGCGGAACTTCAAGGTCACCGGCACGTCGACGGCGCCCACCACGGCGTGCAAGATCCTTTCGACCAGGCTTTCGTTCTGCAGCAGCGCCGAGCCGCACCAGCTGTTGCACACCTTCTTGACCGGGCACCCCATATTGATGTCGATGATCTGGGCGCCGCGGTCGACGTTGAACTTGGCGCAGTCGGCCAGGTCCTGCGGGTCGGCGCCGGCGATCTGCACCGCCTTCGGCTCCATTTCACCGTCGTGGTCGGTGCGGCGCGTGCTTTTTTCCGTGGCCCACAGGCGCGGATTCGACGCCGCCATCTCCGAGACGGCATAACCGGCGCCCAACTGCTTGCACAACTGGCGGAACGGCCGGTCGGTCACCCCGGCCATGGGGGCGAGGAAAACGTTGTTGCGCAGAATGTGAGGGCCGATTTGCACTGGCGAAACCTGAAATGATGGGGGAACCCGCTATTTTAACCGAGGTCCTGCTCAAATAATAAGCACTATTTTTTATTGGACAAGCATGTTGGCCCGGCCGGCGGTTATGACACAGTCTGGCAAGCGGCGGGAGCGCAAGCGGCCGCGGCGCCCGCCTCAACCCAGCTCGTCGATCGCCGGCGCGCCCAGGTGGCCGACGTCGCCCCATTCCGTCAGCGTCAGCTTGCCGGCGCTGCAGACGAAGCGGTTGACGCTGGCGTTCTTGACCTGGAAGTCGCGCGGGCTGTCGAGCGACATGCCGACGGCCGCCCGGTAGGCGCACTCCAGCACGCCGCCGTGGGCGACCACGGCGATGGTCTGGCCGGCGTAGCGGCCGGCCCAGCGCACGACGCCGTCCACCGCGCGCCGGTAAAACTGGCGGAAGCTTTCCGCCGTCCGCTCGCCGGCCGGCATCACGGCGTCGATGTGGCGCGCCTGCCACTCGAGATACTCGGCCGGATAGCGCCGGGCGATGTCGGCGTACAACATGCCCTCGAAGGCGCCGTAGCAGCGCTCGCGCAGCATGGCGTCGGTTTGCAGCGCGATGCCATGCTGGCCGGCCACCGCCTGCGCCGTCTGGCGCGCCCGCTGCAAGTCGCTGGAAATGACGGCCGCCAGCGGCGCGCCGGCCAGCGCTTCGCCCAGCGCCGCGGCCTGGCGCAAGCCTTCGTCGTTGAGCCCAATGTCGATGTGTCCCTGCAGGCGGCGCACGGCGTTCCACGCCGTTTCGCCGTGGCGTATCAATAAAATCGTGGTGCTCATGCAGTCTATTTTTTCAAGGTAAGGGCCAGCTCGGGGTGAAGCGAGTAGGCGCCGATCAGTTGCGCTTCATCAAGGATGTGGCCGTGCACGGCCGCGCGCGCCTGCGCGCCGGTGAACCCGGGCGCCAGTTCCAGGCGGGCGACGTCGAGCGCATACAGCCGGAATAGATAATGATGGATGCGTTCGTCGTTCCACGGCGGACAGGGGCCATCATAACCGTAATAGTCGCCGGCCATCGCCGCATCGCCGGCGAACCAGTTGCCGAAGTCGTTCAAGCCCTGGCGCAGGGGCAGGTCGGCCGCGCCCTCGGGCTTGCCGTCCGGCTTGCCGCGCGGCGTCACCCGCGCGGAAAACGCGCCGGCCTCGAAGCGCCGCAGCGCCACGGGAATGTCGACCACGCTCCAGTGGAAGAAATCGCCGCGCGGCACATGCGGCGCCAGCGTGCGCCCTTCCCGGTTGGCGTCGCCGGCGACCAGCGGCGCGTCGGCGTCGATGCAGAACAGGGCCAGCGATTCGGTGCCGTTGGGCACCTCGTCCCAAGCCAGGTGGGGGTTGCGGTTGCCCGCCGGACGCATCCGCGTCACCGCGTCGACCGTGGCGAAGGCGTAGTCGGCGGGAATGAGACCGCAATCTCGGAAGGAATCGCTCCACAGTTTCATCCGTACCCCGCTAGTTATTGATATTTTTGCGGAGGCTCCGGCGCATTCGTTTGCGCGCGCGCAAGGAGCCTACTATTTAGGGTCGACCTGCAACCAGAACGTGACAGGGCCGTCATTGGTCAGCGACACCTTCATGTCGGCGCCGAAACGCCCCGTGGCGACCACGGCGTGCCGCTGGCGCGCCTGCCCCACCATGTAATCGAACAGCCGCAAGCCGTCCTGCGGGCTGGCGGCCGGGGTGAACGAGGGCCGCGAGCCGGACTTGGTGTCGGCCGCCAAGGTGAATTGCGGCACCAGCAGCAGGCCGCCGCCGACGTCGGCGACGCTGCGGTTCATCTTGCCGGCGGCGTCGCCGAACACGCGGTAGCCCAGCAACTTGGTCAGCAGCAAGTCGGCCTCCCTTTCCGTGTCGCCCCGCTCGGCGCACAGCAGCACCAGCAGGCCGGCGTCGATGGCGCCGATGCAGGCGCCGTCGACGGCGACGCTGGCGTGGCTGACCCGCTGCAGCAGTGCGATCATGCGGACAGGGTGACGCGGGCGAACTTGCGCTTGCCCACTTGCAACACGAAGGTGCCGGCCGCGACTTTCAATGCCTTGTCGCTGATGACGACGCCGTCGATGCGCACGCCGCCCTGCTCGATCATGCGCATCGCCTCCGACGTCGACGGGCACAGGCCGGCCTGCTTGAGTAATTGCGGCAAGCCCTGCGGCGCGCCGCCCAGGCTGACCTCGGCCACGTCGTCCGGAATGCCGCCCTTGGAGCGGTTGACGAAGTCGGCCAGCGCGTCCTCGGCCGCCTGGCGCGAATGGAAGCGGGCGACGATTTCCTGCGCCAGCGCCACCTTGGCGTCGCGCGGGTTCCTGCCGCCCTCGACCTCGGCCTTCAGCTGCGCCAGCTCGGCGATCGAGCGGAACGACAGCAATTCGTAATAGCGCCACATCATCGTGTCGGAAATGCTCATCAGCTTGGCGAACATGGTGTTGCCCGGCTCCGTGATGCCGATGTAATTGTTCTTCGACTTGGACATCTTCTCGACCCCGTCCAGGCCCTCCAGCAGCGGCATCGTCAAGATGCACTGCTGTTCCTGGCCGTACTGCTTTTGCAGCTCGCGCCCGACCAGCAGGTTGAACTTCTGGTCGGTGCCGCCCAGTTCCAGGTCGGCCTTCAGCGCCACCGAATCGTAGCCCTGCATCAAGGGGTAGAGGAATTCATGGACCGAGATCGGCACGCCTTCCTTGTAGCGCTTGGTGAAATCGTCGCGCTCGATCATGCGCGCCACCGTGTAGTGCGAGGCCAGCTGGATCATGCCGCGCGCGCCCAACGGGTCGCACCACTCGGAGTTGTAGCGGATTTCCGTCTTCGCCGGGTCCAGCACCAGCGAGGCCTGGGCGAAATAGGTCATCGCGTTGATCTCGATCTGTTCCTTGGTCAGCGGCGGGCGCGTGATGTTGCGGCCGGACGGATCGCCGATCATCGACGTGAAGTCGCCGATCAAAAAGATCACCTGGTGGCCCAGGTCTTGCAGCTGACGCATTTTGTTCAGCACCACGGTGTGGCCCAGGTGCAAGTCCGGCGCCGTCGGGTCCAGGCCCAGCTTGATGCGCAGCGGCACGCCGCTCTGTTCGGCGCGCGCTAATTTCTGCGCGAATTCGCTTTCGATCAATAACTCATCGACGCCACGCTTGGTGATGGCGAGGGCTTCTTGTACCCTGTCCGACAGCGGCAATGCGGTCTGGACGGCGGCGGCCTTCTTAGGCGTTGCGGTGGAGATATCCATATATATAGTTTGGCGACTTAATCGCGAAATGGTGGTAGGTTTGCGGAGTTTGTTATAATGCCCGATCCCATCAATCTTGCCGAATGAAAACGAACCAAAACAACAACAATAAAGAGCAATAGTTCACGAATCGTTCAAGCGGCAAATTTTAACTGATTGCATGAACCCAACCAAATCATTCACAAGCTCGCGCTTGTACACACTGCTAGGATCGACGCGCAAGGCGCGCATCATCAGCGCCTCGGCGCTGCTGCTGGCCGTGTGCGCATTCGGCGCAGCCGGTGTCGCGCCGCTGGCGCCCGACGCCTCCGACCTGCCGGTGAAATCCGTCTCGCAAACACTGGAACTGCCGAACCTGGGCGCGCAAATCACGGCGCTCGAGCACGACGACCAGAAATTCGTCCACGAAGAAAAAGTCCGCGCCGGCGACACCCTCGCCGCGCTGCTGACACGACTCGGCGTTGACGATGCGGCGGCCGCCAACTTCATCAAGACCGACAAGATCGCCCGCGGCGTCATGCTGCTCAAAGCGGGCAAGCGCGTGCAGGCGCAGACGGCCGAGGACGGCCGCCTGCAATGGCTGCGCGCCACGGTCAGCGAAGGCAAGGACAGCGCCGTCAAGAACATCCTGGTCAGCCGCAAAGGCGACAACTTCGTCGCCACCGAAGTGGCGGCGCAGCTGGAGCGGCGCGTGGAAATGCACGCGCGCAACATCACCTCGACGCTGTTCGCGGCCACCGACTCCAGCTCCGACGGCACGCGCCTGCCGGACACGATTTCGGCGCAAATCGTCGAAATGTTCTCGACCAATATCGACTTCCGCTCCGACCTGAAGCGCGGCGACCATTTCAACGTCGTCTACGAAACCTTCTGGCAGGATGGCGAAATGGTCCGCGTCGGCCGCATCCTGGCCGGCGAGTTCACCAACCGCGGCACCACCTACCAGTCCGTGTGGTTTGAAGACCCGGCCAGCAAGCAGGGCGGCGGCTACTACAGCTTCGACGGCAAGTCCCTGAAAAAAGCCTTCCTCAAGTCGCCGCTGGAATTCTCCCGCATCTCGTCCGGCTTCTCGATGCGCGTGCACCCGATTTCCGGCAACTGGAAACAGCACAAGGGCGTCGATTTCGCCGCCCCGACCGGCACGCCGATCCGCGCCTCCGGCGACGGCGTGGTCGACTCCGTCGGCGTGCAAGGCGGTTACGGCAACATGGTTGTGCTGCAACACTGGGCCAACTACTCGACCGCCTACGCCCACATGAGCCGCTTCGCGCCGGGCATGAAAAAAGGCATGAAAGTCAGCCAGGGCGACATCATCGGCTACGTCGGCACCACCGGCTGGTCGACCGGCGCCCACCTGCACTATGAATTCCGCGTCAACAAGCAAGCGACCGATCCGATGTCGCTCAATGTGCAGGCGCAGGCGCCGCTGACGGCCGCCGAACTGAGCCGCTTCCGCATGGTATCGGCCGACATGATGCACCGCTTCACCCTGCTGCGCCCGAACGGCGCGGCGCTGGCAGCACGCTGATCCCTCCCGCCGCCCGCGTCGACCGACGCGGGCGACTGCCTTCCCCTTCCCAAGCAATACACTGCATGCGCAGCCGGCACCCGCGCCAGGATGCTCCGCGCCCTTTTTTTACCATGCGAAGCCAAATCTTGGCATAATTGAATCAATAACTGGCATGGCGGGGGCGAATCCGCCCACGCCGCGGCCCCGCTCAGGCAAAATACCGCCATTCGACAATTCTGAACTAGCAAGGACAAGCGCATGGCTCTCTATATCGGTCTGATGTCCGGCACCAGCCTGGATGGCGTCGACGGCGCCCTCGCCGATTTCTCCGGCGACAGCACCCGCACGCTGGCGGCCGCCTACATCCCCTTTCCCGCCGCCCTGCGCAGCGACCTGATGGCGCTGCAAAGCGCCGGCCACAATGAGATCGAGCGCGAGGCGCTGGCCGCCAACGCCCTGGCGGCGCGCTACGCCGACTGCGTGGCCGCGCTGCTGGCCGAGGCCGGCGTGGCGGCCGGCGCCGTCCGTGCCATCGGCGCCCACGGCCAGACCATCCGCCACCGCCCCGAGCTGGGCTTCACGCGCCAGAGCAACAATCCGGCCCTGCTGGCGGAGCTGAGCGGCATCGACGTCATCGCCGACTTCCGCAGCCGCGACGTGGCCGCCGGCGGCCAGGGCGCGCCACTGGTGCCGGCCTTCCACCAGGCGCAGTTCGGCAAGGCTGGACAGACCCGGGTGGTCGCCAACATCGGCGGTATCAGCAATATCAGCGTGCTGCACGGCGACGGCGCGGTGAGCGGTTTCGACACCGGCCCCGGCAACGCCTTAATGGATGCGTGGACCGCCCGCCACCTGGGCCGCGACTACGACGCCGACGGCGCCTGGGCGGCGGGCGGCAAGGAAATCCCCGCGCTGCTGGCGGCGATGCTGGCGGAGCCGTATTTTGCCTTGCCGGCGCCCAAGAGCACGGGCCGCGACCTGTTCCACCCGGACTGGCTGGCCGCCATGCTGGCCGCCTTCCCCGCCGCCGCGCCGACCGACGTCCAGTTCACGCTGACCCGGCTGACGGCGCTGACGCTGGCGCAGGCGATCCGCGCATACGGCGCGCAAGCGGATGCGGTGTATATCTGTGGCGGTGGGGCTTACAACGGCACGCTGATGCGCGAACTGGCGGCGGCGCTGGACGGGCAGGCAACGGTGGCATCGACGGCGGCGCTGGGGGTGCCGCCGAACCGCGTCGAGGCGCTGGCGTTCGCCTGGCTGGCGCAGCGCTTCACCCAGCGCGCCGATGGCAATCTGGCGGCGGTGACGGGGGCGCGCGGCGGGCGCGTGCTGGGCGCCCTGTATCCGCGCTGAGCGCGGACGCAAGAAAGCGGCGGAGCGGCCAACGCCGTCCGCCGCAGCGGGATGACAGTGTAACGCTTAAACCGAGAACGACGAGCCGCAACCGCAGGTCGACGACGCAGTGGGATTCTTGATGACGAACTGCGCGCCTTCCAGATCATCCTTGTAGTCGATTTCGGCGCCGACGAGGTATTGATAGCTCATCGAGTCGATCAGCAACTGCACGCCGTTTTTCACCATCGTGGTGTCGTCTTCGTTGACGATTTCGTCAAACGTGAAGCCGTACTGGAAGCCGGAGCAACCGCCACCCTGCACGAACACGCGCAGTTTCAGGTCTGGATTGCCCTCTTCCTCGATCAATTGCGCGACCTTTTCGGCGGCGCTGTCGGTGAAGATAATAGGCGAAGGGATTACATCTTGCATTTCGGCGACGGCACTCATTTCACACTCCTACTTGAAAACATTGATTCATTATAGACCTTTGAGGCGGCTCACGCTTCAGACGCAGCTAAATGCAACACTTTGTCTGCGCCGTCGTCGTGGCGCAGATGCCCCGACACCACCGCGCCGCCGTGGATTTCCAGCATCTTGTAGCAGACTTCCCCAAAGATGCGGGCTTTGGGCTGAACTTCAAGCAATTCCGACACGTGAACAGGGCCATTGATCGTGCCGTTGACGACCAGGTGGGCGCAACGGACTTCGCCATCGACCCGGCCCCGCTCGCCGATGACCAGGAAACTGTGCTGACTGGCGTCGGCAAGGACATTGCCGCGCACCTGGCCGTCGATGCGCAAGCCGCCCTTGAACAGCAGATTGCCGTCGACGCGGGTGGCTTCCCCGATCAGGCTGTCCAACGAGTCTTGCGCGTTACGACCGAACATGGGATTGCTCCTTCGCTGACGTCGACTGCCGCTTCCTCACGCAAAAACCAATTTACTCCGCCGGGCAGCCGGCACCTTGATCTGGCTCGCCGTGCGCCCGCCCCTTACGGCAGCAGCGCGATGTGCTTCAGGCCCAGGCTTTCCTCCAGGCCGAACATCAAGTTCATGCACTGCACGGCCTGGCCGGACGCGCCCTTCACCAGATTGTCCTGCACCACGAGGATGATCAGCATATTGCCGGGCGCGCCATCGACTTCCGGACGGTGCAAGGCCAGGCGCAGCATATTCGAACCGCGCGTCGAACGGGTTTCCGGATGGGAGGCGAACGGCATCACGTCGACGAACGGCGCGTCGCGGTATTCCGCCTCGAACAGCGCCTGCAGCTCGGCGTTGCTGACATCCTTGCTCAGGCGCGCGTACAGCGTCGAATGCATGCCGCGTATCATGGGCACCAGGTGCGGCGTGAAAATCAGGCTCACTTTCTGCTCCGTGAAGCGCTGCAACTGGGCCGTCGTTTCCGGCAGGTGGCGGTGGCCGGCCACGCCGTAAGCCTTGAAATTGTCGCTGGACTCGGAGAACAGGATGCCGATCTCGGCCTTGCGGCCGGCGCCGGAAACGCCCGACTTGCAGTCGGCGATCAGGCTGGACGCGTCGATCAGGACGGCCTTCAGCAGCGGCGTGTAACCCAGTTGCATCGTGGTCGGGTAGCAACCGGGATTGGCGACCAGGGAGGCGCCCTTGATGTCCTCGCGGTTCAGCTCCGGCAAGCCGTAGACGGCCTGGTCGATCAGCTCCGGCGCCGTGTGCGGAATCTTGTACCACTGCTCAAAGGCGGCCCGGTCCTTCAGGCGGAAATCGGCCGCCAGGTCGATCACCTTCACGCCGGCGGCCAGCAGGGCCGGCGCCTGCGCCATCGCGACGCCATGCGGGGTGGCGAAGAACACCACGTCGCACTCGCTCAGATTGGCCTTGTCAGGCGACGAGAACGCCAGGTTGACGTGACCGCGCAGGGACGGATACAGGTCGGCGACGGGCAAGCCATCTTCCTTGCGCGAAGTAATCGCCGTCAGCTGGACTTGCGGATGGACGGCCAACAGACGCAGCAGCTCCACGCCCGTGTATCCGGTGCCGCCGACGATGCCAACTTTGATCATGTTCTTTCCTTGCTAGAGTGTGGGTGAATGCGGGGTGGCCGCTGGACGAGCGCTATTCTAACAGGGCTGGGCGAAGCGGGCGCGCCAGCCCCTCAACGCAAAAAAGCCGCCAGACAAAAGTCGGCGGCTTTTTTGAACAGCGCGCAGAGACTGCGCGCCGCAGCGTGAGAATTAACGCTTCGAGAATTGCTTTGCGCGACGTGCTTTGCGCAGACCAACTTTTTTACGTTCAACTTCACGTGCATCGCGGGTCACGAAGCCGGCTTTAGCCAGTTCCGATTTCAGCGTTGCGTCGTAGTCGATCAGCGCGCGGGTGATACCGTGACGCACTGCACCAGCCTGGCCGGACTCGCCGCCGCCGTGAACGTTGACTTTGATGTCGAAACGCTCGACATTGCCGGTCAGTTCCAGCGGTTGACGGATGACCATCAGACCTGTTTCGCGCGAAAAGTATTCGTTCGCTGGCTTGCCGTTAACAACGATCAAGCCCGTGCCGACTTTGATAAAAACCCGAGCCACTGCACTCTTGCGACGGCCGGTTCCATAATTGTAATTACCGATCATGTCAGTTCCTTAGAGGACGAGTGCTTTAGGTTGCTGAGCAGCGTGCGGATGGCTTGCTTCCGCGTACACTTTCAGCTTTTTGATCATCGCGTAGCCGAGCGGGCCCTTAGGCAACATGCCCTTGACCGCTTTTTCCAGCGCGCGACCCGGAAAACGCTGTTGCATTTTCTGGAAGTTCGTTTCGTAGATGCCGCCTGGATAACCAGAGTGGCGATAGTAGATTTTCTCGGTAGCTTTGGTACCGGTCACGCGCAGTTTGCCTGCGTTGATGACGACGATGAAGTCGCCGGTATCGACGTGAGGAGTAAATTCCGGTTTGTGCTTGCCGCGCAGTCGGAGTGCCACTTCGCTGGCAACACGTCCGAGGACTTTGTCCGTCGCGTCAATCACGAACCAATCGCGCTGGACTTCATGTCCTTTAGCGGAAAATGTTTTCATGTTGACTTCCTAAAAGATTACACGCTCAAATGGTGGTTCCGCCAACTTCGCCTACTTGCGGACTCTGCCTTATCTGCTTTTCCTGAGCGAACGGAAAGCCGACAAGTATAAGCGACTTCAACGCCCAACGTCAATAGCAACAATGGGGTCAGGTCTAGACATGGCGGTTTTCCGGCAAGAAACCGCCATGTATAGACCTGACCCCATTGTTGCGCAACGCCATATGCGCGCCTCCCTTACAATAGGGGGCGCTTATTTATCGGAGAGATTTATGGAATGCAAAGTTAGCTGGAACGGCCCGTCGGGCATGAGTTTTTTGGCCCAGACCGGCTCCGGCCATTTGGTGACGATGGACGGCGCGCCCGACGGCGGCGGCCATAATCTGGCGCCGCGCCCGATGGAGATGGTCTTGCTCGGCACCGGCGGCTGCACCGCCTATGACGTCGTGCTGATCCTCAAGCGCGGCCGCGAGGATGTGCGCGGCTGCGAGGTGACGCTGAAGGCCGAACGGGCCGAGACGGAGCCGAAGGTGTTTACCAGGATTCACTTCCACTTCACCGTCACCGGCAAGAATTTGAAGCCGGGCAGCGTCGAACGGGCCGTTTCCTTGTCGCACGATAAATATTGCTCCGCCTCGATCATGCTGGCGAAGACGGCCGAGATCACCCATTCGTTCGAGATCGTCGAGGGCTGAGCGGGGCTTCCCCGCCTCCTCCCCTAGATGTAGTAGGCGGTTTTGGTCATCACTTTGCCCATCGCCGCCATCACGGCGCGCACCGGCGCCGGTGTCGTCGCCGCGCCCAGCGCCTGGGCCGCGGCGCCATGCTCGATTTCGTCGAGCCGCATCTGCTCGACGATGGCGCGCGATTTGGCGTCCTGCCGCGGCAGTTTTTCCAGGTGGCTGGCCAGGTGGCGCTCGACCTGGCGCTCGGTTTCGACGACAAAGCCGAGGCTGTGCGCGTCGCCCAGCCGCGCCGCGACGGTGCCCAGCGCGTAGGCGCCGGCGTACCACAGCGGGTTGAGCAGGCTGGGCTGCGAGCCCAGCTCGGCCAGCCGCTGCGCCGTCCACGCCAGATGGTCCTCTTCCTCGATGCCGGCCTGGGCGAACTGGGCGCGCATGGCGTCGCTGCCGGCATGCCGCGCCTGCGAGTTGTAGAGCGCCTGGGCGCACACTTCGCCGACGTGGTTGACGCGCATCAGGCCGGCGCTGTGGCGCTGCTCGGCCTGGTCCAGCGCGGCGTCGGGGGCGTGCGCCGCCGGCGTCGGCCGCGACGCCGACGCGACGCCGGCGATCACACGCAGCGCCTTGTCGGCGCCGATAATCAAACGATCCAATGGGTGGTGGTACCGGTTCGATGGCATGGTTGTGTCTGTTGGTGGGAAAGCGTGATTATAGGCCCATCGCCCGGGCGGCCGCCATCAGGCCGGTCCGGCCGCCTTGTGCCGCGCGATCCAGTCGGCCACCGGCCCCACCGGGTCCTGGTGGGAAATGGCTTTCGCCACGCCCAGGTTGAGCGAGAGCAGGAAGGGAATGCTGTCGACCGGCATCTCCGGGCAGTGCGCCCGCAAGGCCGTCAGGAAGCGCTCCGAATCTAGCACGTGCAGCACTTTTTCGCCGCTCATGAATTGCAGCACGCTGGTGATGCTGTGGCCGCCCCCCAGCGAGTGGTAGATGAAGCGGTTGTATGCGGCGTCGATCTTCTTGAAGTCGAGCGCCTCCTCCGTCATCAGGCCGGCCAGGTAGAACAGGCCCAGGCTGACGCGGAAAAACCCGGTCGCCTCGGCGCTGGTCATGCCGGCGCGCGCCACCGCCGTCACTTTTTGCCGCATGGCCTCGTCCATCTGTACTCCCGCTGCTTTCACGATGCATCCCTCCCGTTGGCGCGGCGCGGCGCGCCGCCTGATTCACCTGGCGTTCCCGGCATTGTGCCCGATTGCCGGGCCGCGGCCAAATCCGCGCCGTTCCAGGGCCGGATTCGGACACTCTGGACGGCGGAAAGCGCCGAATATCGCACGGGCCGCGCCTGCGGTGGCCCCATTTGCCTACAATGCCACCATAATAGAGGGCAATACCCGGCCGGCCGTCGCCGCCGCCACGCAAACGCGAGGAATTTGCATGCAATTACAGATACGCAACTTGTCCAAGACCTACAGCAACGGTGTTGTGGCGCTGGACAATATCAGCCTGACCATCCCGAGCGGGATGTTCGGCCTGCTGGGCCCGAACGGCGCCGGCAAATCGACGCTGATGCGCACCCTGGCCACCCTGCAGGAGTGCGATTCCGGCGCGGTGTTTTTCGGCGAGCTCGACGTGCTCGACGAGAAGGACGAAATCCGCCGCCTGCTCGGCTACCTGCCGCAGGACTTCGGCCTGTACCCGAAGGTGACGGCCTACGAGCTACTCGACCACTTCGCCGTGCTGAAGGGCCTGGCGAACCGCGCGCGGCGCCGCGAAATCGTCGACGGCCTGCTGCAGCAGACCAATCTGTTCGACGTGCGCCACCAGCGCCTCGGCGGCTTCTCCGGCGGCATGCGCCAGCGCTTCGGCATCGCCCAGGCGCTGCTGGGCGACCCGAAGCTGATCATCGTCGACGAACCCACCGCCGGCCTCGACCCGCAGGAGCGGGTGCGCTTCCACAACCTGCTCTCCGACATCGGCGACGAGCGCACGGTGCTGCTCTCGACCCACATCGTCAGCGACGTCGCCGATCTGTGCGCCAACATGGCCATCATCAACAAGGGCCATCTGCTGTTGCACGGCCCGACGCAGCAACTGATCGACGACATCAGCTGCAAGATCTGGGCCCGCTTCGTCGAGAAGAAGGACCTGGCCAGCTTCCAGCAGCGCCACGCCGTCATTTCGACGCGCCTGCTGTCGGGCCGCACGCTGATCCACGTCTATAGCGACGCCGACCCCGGCGACGGCTTCGAGGAAGCCATCGGCGACCTGGAGGACGTGTATTTCGCCACGATTGCCGGGCGCCACCGCGCCGCGGCGGCCAGCTGAGGGGCCGCGCATGCTAGCGATCGCCCTGTTCGAAGCGCGCCAGCGGCTCAAGCGGCTGTCGACGTGGATCTATTTCGCCATGTTCCTGCTGCTGGCCATGCTGTGGATGGCGGCCGCCGGCGGCGTCTTCAAGGAGGCGTCCGTCAGCTTCGGCGGCAAGGCGATGATCAACGCGCCGCGCAGCATCGCCCTGACCTGCAGCTTCCTCGGCTGCTTCGGCGTCGTCGTCGTCGCGGCGATGATGGGCCGCTCGGTGCAGGAGGATTTCGAATATGAGATGCAGCACTTCTTCTTCACGGCGCCGATCAAGAAGCACCAATACATCTTCGGCCGCTTCCTCGGCGCCTACCTGGCACTGGCCGTGGTATTCTCCAGCATCGTGCTGGGCACCTGGCTGGGCACCTACGTGCCCGGCATCGAGCCCGACCGCCTCGGCCCGCAATACCTGGCCGCCTACCTGATCCCCTATGCCGTCACGCTGCTGCCGAACCTGTTCATCTTCGGCGCCATCTTCTTCATCCTGGCGGCGCTGACGCGGCGCATGCTGCCGGTCTATATCAGCAGCGTCGTCATGATGATCGGCTATCTGGTGGCGCCCTCGCTGGCGCGCGACCTCGACTACAAGACCCTGGCCGCGCTGATCGACCCCTTCGGCACCACGGCCGTGATCCGTCTGACCGAGTACTGGCCGACGGCCGAGCGCAACCTGCGCCTGGTGCAGCCGCAGGGCGTCTACCTGAGCAACCGCCTGATCTGGTCCTCGTTCGCGCTGGCGGCGCTGCTGCTGGGCTATTGGCGCTTCCAGTTCAGCGGCGCCCTCGACAGCGGGCAACGCCCGCGCGGCGAGGGCGAGACGGCGCCGCGCCCGACGGCGCCGGCGGCCGGCACGCGCGAGGCGCCCGACTTCGGCCGCCGCAAGCTGGCCCCCCTGCTGCTGCAACTGAGCTGGCTGAACCTGCGCGAGACGGTCAAGAACATCTATTTCGCCGTCATCGTCCTGGCCGGCGTGCTGACGATGTTTGCCGGCGCGCTCGACCTGGGCGCCATCTACGGCACCAACAGTTACGCGCAGACGGACCGGGTGCTGGAAGTGGTCAGCGGCAACTTCACCCTGTTCATGCTGATCATCACCACCTTCTACGCGGGCGAGCTGGTCTGGCGCGAGCGCGACAGCCGCGTCGCGCAAATGTTCGACGCCCTGCCCATCCCCAGCTGGCTGCCGCTGCTCTCGAAGCTGTTCGCGCTGATCGCCGTGCAGGCGCTGCTGATGGTCGCGGTGATGCTGTGCGGTATGTCGATCCAGATCTTCAAGGGCTATTTCCAGCTTGAGCCCGGCCTCTACCTGGAACAACTCTTCCTCGTGCAACTGCCCGGCTACGCGCTGGTGGCCGTGCTGGCGATCGCCCTGCAGTCCATCATCAACCACAAATTCCTCGCCTTCTTCGCGATGATACTGTACTACGTCACCACGCTGAGCTTCGGCGCGCTGGGCCTGGGCGACCCGCTGATCCTGTACGGCAGCACGCCCGGCTATGTGTATTCGGCGATGAACGGCAACGGCCACTTCCTGATGCGCGAACGCTGGTTCGAACTGTACTGGGGCGGCGCGGCGCTGACGCTGACGGTGCTGGCCCTGCTGTTCTGGCAGCGCGGCGCCAGCGACAGCTGGCGCATCCGCCTGCAACTGGCGCGCCACGCGCTGACGGGGCCGGTGCTGCGCGCGCTCGGCCTGGGCCTGGGCATCTTCGTCGGCAGCGGCGCGCTGCTGTACTACAATCTGCACGTCGTCAACGACGTCAAATCGCCGTACCAGAAGGACGCCAACCTGGCCAGCTACGAGCGCCAGTACAAGAAATACGCGGCCCTGGCCCAGCCGCGCATCACCGACGTCCAGCTGGAAGTGGACATGCTGCCGCAGCAACGCACGCTGCGCGTCAAGGGCCGCTACCAGTTGCACAACAAGAGCGGGCAAGCCGTCAGCGACATCTTCATCCACCAGGACAGCAGCGCGGCCATCCGCGCGCTGCGCTTCGGCGCGCCGGTGCACTCCGGCCTGAACGACAAGCACCTGGGCTTCTACAGTTTCCGGCTGGTCCGGCCGCTGGCGCCGGGCGCCACGCTGGCGCTGGAATTCGACCTCGAATTCGCGCCGCGCGGCCGTTTCGGCCTGGGCCAGGACACCCCCGTCATGGGCAACGGCAGCTTCTTCAACAACAGCGTGCTGCCGCACATCGGCTACCAGGCCGGGCTGGAGCTGCGCGACCCGCGCGACCGCAAGAAGCACGGTTTGCCGGCCCAGGAAAGGGCGCTGCCGCGCGACGACCCGCGCGGCCTGGCCGACAACTACGTCGGCGGCGACGCCGACTGGATCAATTTCGAGGCCACCGTCAGCACCAGTCCGGACCAGATCGCCATCGCCCCCGGCACGCTGGAGAACGAGTGGATAGACCAGGGCCGCCACTACTATCATTACAAGATGGACCAGCCCATCCTCAACTTCTACGCCTTCCAGTCGGCCCGCTACGCGGTGCGCCACGAACACTGGCAAGACGTGGCGATCGACCTGTACTACCACCCCGGCCACGAGTTCAACCTCGACCGCTTCGCCCGCGGCGTCAAGGAAGGCCTGGAGTACTATAGCAAGCATTTCGGCCCCTACCAGCACAAGGTCGTGCGCATCGTCGAATTCCCCCGCTACGCGCTGTTCGCCCAGTCCTTCCCCGGCACCATTCCGTTTTCCGAGGGCCTGGGCTTCGTCGCCAAGGTCGACGACAAGAATCCGAAGGACATCGACTACCCGCTCTACATCACGGCGCACGAGGTGGCGCACCAGTGGTGGGGCCATCAACTCGCCGCCGGCAACACCCGCGGCGCCACCGTGCTCAGCGAGACGCTGGCCGAATACTCGGCGCTGATGGTGATGCGCAACAGCTTCGGCCCGCACAAGATGCGGCGTTTCCTGCGCTACGATCTGTACCAGTACCTGATCGGCCGCAGCGATGAAAACAAGAAGGAATTGCCGCTGGCGGAAAACGAAAAACAGAGCTACATCCATTACAACAAGGGCAGCCTGGCGCTGTACCAGTTGCAGGACATCCTGGGCGAGGACAAGGTCAACGGCGTGCTGCGCGGCTTGCTCAAGCAATATCCGCCGGGCAGCACGCCCTACCCGAGCGTGACGGCGCTGATCGACGGCCTGCGCCGGGTCACGCCGCCGGAGCAAGCCTATCTGATCGACGACCTGTTCAACGCCATCGTGCTGTACGAAAACCGCGCGCTGACGGCGACGGCGCGCAAACGCGTCGACGGCAAGTACGAGGTGACGCTGAAGGTCCACGCCAGCAAGGTGCGCGCCGGCGAGCTGGGCGAGGAAAAGGAGGTGGCGCTGAAGGATTGGATCGACATCGGCGTCGACGACAAGGACGGCAACAGCCTGCTGCGCGAGCGCAAGCTGATCGAAAACAAGGAAAGCGTCTACACGCTGGTCGTCAGCGGCAAGCCGGCCAAGGCCGGCATCGACCCCGACAACAAACTGATCGACCGCAAGCCGGACGACAATATGATCGGCATCGAGGCGGCGCCCTGACCTTGCCTACATGCGCCTCAGGCGCCGCGCAGCGCCGTCAGGCTCAGGCACACGCCCATTTCCGCCAGCATCGTCAAGTCTTCCAGCGGCAAGTCCAGGCTGGCGGGCGCCTGCGCCGGATCGGCGGCGCTCAGGCCGATCTGCAACTCGGCGACGATGCGCGGCTCGTCGAACGAGATGCCGCGCTCGCTGCATTCGCTCAGATAGGAGCGGATCGAGTCGAGCAGCAGCGCCGGACTGTCGACGGCGGCGATGTCGACGCTGAAACCGGAGTCCAGGTAATGCCGTCCATTGCTGCGCGTATCGCCCTTTTTCCAGTCGCTGACTGGCTCCGTGGGCAGCGCCTCGCGGATCGTTTGTAAAGTACGGTCGTCGCCGTACACGGTCAAAGACGCCATGTTCATTTCGTTTTTGCCTCGTATCGTCTGACACCGCCTTGGGCAGCGGCGCAGCAAGCTGGGTCATCCGCATCGTTGCCCGTTCCCTGGAAACGGAACATGGCAATCGCGGTCATCGCTGAAGTCTACGCAAGGAAGTTGTTTATGTCTACCGAGCAACATCAGATAGATTAACGCAGATTTGCGCCAGCGCAAGGTCGAAATTGTTTATTTGAAAATACCGCCGCCTGGGCGATAATTCCCCGCCCATACCCAGGAGTCCCGCGTGAGCACCAGCCATCCCGACCCGTCCCCCTTCCTCGCCGCCAGCGCGGTGATCGACTACCAAGAGCCGGCCGTCGCGGCGCTGGCGCGCAGCCTGTCCGGCGCCACCCCGACGGCATGCGCGCAACGCTGCTACGAATGGGTGCGCGACAACATCGAGCACAGCATCGACTTCGGCCGCGACGAAGTCACCTGCGCGGCGTCGGACGCGCTGGCGCGCGGCACCGGGCTGTGCCTGGCCAAAAGCCACTTGCTGGTCGCGCTACTGCGCGCCAACGGCATCCCGGCCGGCCTCTGCTACCAGCGGCTGACGCTGAGCGGCGGACAGCCGCCGTATTGCACGCATGGTTTTGTCGCCGTGTGGCTGGAGGGCAACGGCTGGTATCGCTGCGACGCGCGCGGCAACAGCAAGCCGGGCATCGACTGCCGGTTCACGCCGGGCGTGGAACATCTCGCCTATCCGCTGCGGCACGAGGGCGAATGCACCTACCCGCAGGTGTGGGCGCAGCCGTGGCCGGCCGTCGTCGACGGCCTGCGGGCGCTCGACTCGATGGCCCAGTACCGCGCCGCGCCGATCGACGCGGCGCCACCGGACGCCGGGGCAGCGGCATGACGCCTGCCCCGAGTCGCGGATTCGGGACACTAGCCCGCCGCGCGCGCCTTCAGGGCGGCGCGCACGCCGGCGCCGTAGGCCGGGTCGGCCTTGTCGAAATGCCCCAGTTGACGCTGCAAAATGTCCTCGTCGACCTGGCTCAGCGGCCCGGCCAGGTTCTCGAACAGGTTGTGCTTGCCCTGCGCCGTCAGGATGCGGAACAGATTGCCGGCCTGGCTGAAGTCGTCTTCCCGGCCGCGGCCGTCGTAGCGCCCGGCGCCGCCCTGCAGCGCCAGCGCCGCTTCGCCGTGGCCGAGGCCGGCCGGCCCGCTGCCCCCGGCGGCCACCGTCGCGTAGTTGGGCGCCGCGCCGCCGTTGTTGATCGCCATCGCGCCATCGCGCTGCTGGTTGTGGAAGGGGCAGCGCGCCGCGTTCACCGGCAGGTGCTGGTGGTTGGTGCCGACCCGGTACAACTGCGCGTCGTGGTAGGCGAACAGGCGTCCCTGTAACATTTTGTCCGGCGAATAGCCCATGCCCGGCACCGCGTTGGCCGGCGAAAACGCCGCCTGTTCGACTTCGGCGTGGTAATTGTCCGGATTACGGTTCAGCTCGAACACGCCGACCGGCAGCAGCGGGAAGTCGCCATGCGGCCACACCTTGGTCAGGTCGAAGGGATTCCAGCCGGTGCGCGCCTCCCATTCGGCCAATTGCGCCTCGGTGGCCACCTGCAGCTTGACGTCCCAGCGCGGGAAGTCGCCGCGGGCAATTGCGCCGAACAGGTCGCGCTGGGCGTAGTCGGGGTCGGCGCCGGCCAGCCGCCCGGCATCCTGCGCGCTCAGGTTCTTGATGCCCTGCTGCGTCTTGAAATGCCACTTCACATAGACGCGCTCGCCGTTCTCGTTGATCAGGCTATAGGTGTGGCTGCCGAAGCCGTCCATGTGGCGGTAACCGTCCGGCGTGCCGCGGTCGGAAAACAGCATCGTCACCTGGTGCAGGCTTTCCGGCGCCTTGCTCCAGAAATCGAACATCATATTCGCCGACTTCAGGTTCGACTGCGGGTCGCGTTTCTGCGTGTGGACGAAATCGGGAAACTTGATCGGGTCCTTGATGAAGAACATCGGCGTGTTGTTGCCCACCAAGTCCCAATTGCCCTCTTCCGTGTAGAAGCGCAGCGCGAAGCCGCGCGGGTCGCGCTCGGTGTCGGCGCTGCCGCGCTCGCCGCCGACGGTGGAAAAGCGCGCGAAGGTCGCCGTCTGCTTGCCCACTTCGCTGAACAGCCGGGCTTTGGTATAGCGACTGATGTCGTGCGTGACGGTGAAGGTGCCGTAGGCGCCCGAACCTTTCGCATGGACGACCCGCTCGGGAATGCGCTCGCGGTTGAAATGCTGGAGTTTTTCGATCAGATGAAAGTCTTGCAGCAACAGGGGGCCGCGTGGCCCCGCGCTGATGGAATTCTGGTTATCGGCAAGGGGAATGCCGGATGCGGTGCTCAGAGGCGGCTGTTGGCTCATGGCTTGCTCCTTCGTCGTTGTGGATCGGATACAAGGATTCTAGGCAGCTCTGCGGCAAAGATAAAGGCAATTACTTTTATTGATTCGATAGATTTTACAAATGATGCGGCGAATGGGCCATGCGCCCGCAAGCATGCGCATGGCCTTGCCCAGGCTACTCCTTAGCCCGGAACAACACAACTATCGGCATCGCAGACCAGCGCGGCGCCGGCCTGCGGCTGCACGCCAGCCACGCGGCCCAGGCGGGCCAGCCACTCGACCGGCCGGCCCAGATAGGCGCCAAGGTCGAGCACCGTCAAATCGCCGCTGCCGTCGTCGAGCGCAAAGGTCGGGAAGCCCTGGCCGCCGACGCGGTTCAGCAGGGCGCGGCTGGCGGCGATATGCTGCTGCGTGGCGGCGCAGCCCAAACGCTGGCAAGCTTCGGCGAACGCGGCGCCGTCCAGACCGAGTTCCTGCGCCAGGGCGCGCAGCACGGCCGCCTCGGCGATGCGCACACCGTCGACGTAATGGGCGCGCTGCAGCCGGTGAATCATGTCCAGTCCGCGTCCGGCCAATGCCTCGGCCGCCAGGATGGCCGTGATCGGCGGCTCGGAATCCATCAGCGCCGCGGTGTCGTTCAGCAAGCCGTTCAGATAGGCGTCGCCGAAAGGCTGGCCGGTCATTTCGGCGATGCGGCGGTCGTGCGGCAGCACATACGCGCGCCACTGCGGCGTGATCTGCCGGCGGTTGCTGCCCGTCATCATGCCGCCGCCGTGGAAGACCACGTCGATGCCGGCCAGCGCCTGGGCCGCCTGCACCAGCGGCGCGGCGCCGTAGCACCAGCCGCACAGGGGATCGAAGATGTAATGCAATGTCGCTTGTGTCATAACTGTTCCCGGCGGGCCGGCGCCGCGTGGCGTCCGGCCCTGATGTGTGGATTACGCAAGGCCGTTCAGGCCATTACCATTTCATTTCGCCCTTGGCGACCTTGGCGCTGGTGCTCAGCGCCGCGTCCAGGCCGGCGTCCGGGTATTGCTGCTTCATCGCGGCGATCAGCTCGGCCGAGTTCGCGGCCTTGGCCGTCGCCTCTTCGAAGCGCACCAGATAGTCGCGGGTGAAGGCGATGCTCTGCGGCGTCAGCGCCGCGCCGACCTTGAAGTGGCCCGGCACGACGGTGGCCGGTTTCAAGGCTTCGATGCCGGCCAGCGTCGCCAGCCAATCCTTGCGCGACTGCGCCGTCTGCGTGTCGGCCGTCCACACATGCAGCTCGTTGAACAGGACCACGCCGCCGACCACCGCCTTGATCGAAGGAATCCAGACATAGCTGCGCTCGGGCGTCGGGCCGGACACCGTCAGCGACTGCCCTTCCAGCTTGATCTCATTGCCTTGCAGCGGCTGCGGCATGACCAGGCCCTGCGGCGCGTTCTGCTTCAGGATCGGTCCCCAGAAGGCCACCTTGGCGGCGGCTTTCTTCTCGATCGCGGCGATGGTTTGCGGCGTGGCGACGATCTTCGCGTCCGGGAAGGCCGCCTTGACGACGTCCAGGCCGAAGTAAAAGTCGGGGTCGCCGTGGCTGACGTAGACCGTGGTCAGTTTCTTGCCGCTGGCGCGTATCATTTCAACCAGCTTCAGCGCTTCGCCACGGGAAAATTGCGCGTCGATCAGCACCGCGTCCGTCTTGCCGCTCACCAGCACCGAAGCCACCGGGAAGATGGCCGCTTCGCCCGGGTTGAACACCTGCAGTTTCAGCGGCGCGACGTCGGCGGCCGAGGCGGCGCTCATGCCAAAGGTGGAGGCGGCGAACAGGGCGGCAAACAGTGTGGATTTCTTGAACATGATGGTGACCTCTTTGCGATGTGATTGGGATGAACGCATCTTACGTTGCTTATTCCGGATGAAATACGGGGGAAACTGCAACTATTAATTGCATGAATCGGATGAATAGAAAGCGCCGGATCTGTCCAAGCGGGGCAAGGCAAAGTAAATACAACTTGCTTTACCGAATAGCCAAGGCGGCTTACCATCGGCTCATCCGAACCCACCGCGACCGCCCCGATGAGCACACCCGCCAGCCCGCAGAAAAATCGATGGATAGAGCGCCGGCAAGCCGCCGGCGAAAGCATGAAGAGCGCCATAAAAAACCTGCTCTGGGCGCTGTTTTCCTGGCTGGCCCTGGCGGCGCCGGCCGGCGCCGCCCAAGCCAGTTGGGGCGAGCACGGCATGGCCCTGTTCGGCGGCAAGGAGGGCTTGTACGCCTCGCACCTGCCGATGTTCCACGCGCCGCACGACTACCAGGTCGTGCTGCAATTCCACCTGGCCGACGCGGCGCTGGACGCCGCCCTGCGCCGGCGCCTGGACGGCAAGACGGCGCTGTGGACCATCGCGCCGGAAAAATTCGAGCTCGACCGGCTGGCGCCGCGCGCGCCGAGCCCCTTGACGCAATTCAAGGCCGACCTGGTGCTGGGCCACTTCGAGCAGCAGGGCAAGACCGAATACGCCGGCGCCACACTGCTCATTGACAAGGTACTGCTGTTCCGCCGGCTCTCGGCGGCGCCGCGCGGCAAGGCGACGGCCAGCTACCGGCAAATCGGCGGCGGCCGGCAGCGCTTCCTGGTCAAGGACATCGACAGCCGGCCGGACTTCGACCACATCGTCGCCTTCACCACCGCCGCGAACGCGCCGGCGGGCGCCGTCGCCGTGCCTAAGCAGGCGCTGCAACAGCCCGGCGACAAGGCGCTGGCGGCCGCGCTGCGGGCCGCCTTGGGCACGCCCGCAACGATACACGGCTCGGTGTACTTCTACACCGACGACCTCAAGTAAGCGCCGCGCCGCCGGCGCCCGCCCTCACCCATCCCCTCCTCCGCGCGCCGGCCACGCAAGCCGGCGCCGCCTTCGTGCGCCCTCTCCCTCCCGCAAAACCCTGTTCAATTGATCCACATTAAAAAATATGCATTTTTTTCTAACAACATGCAATAATGTATGTTAATACGAATCATTCTTATTCTCAGTTATAGTTCAACCTGCATCAAAGGGAGAAATACCTGTGCAAGCAAATCGGACAAGCGGCAATCTGAAAGATGAATTCATCGCCCACCGCGGCAAGCTGCGCGATGCCGCGGCCAGAATCCTCGGTTGCCGGCAACGGGCGGAAGACGTGGTGCAAGACGCCTACATCAAAGTGATCGAGATTTCTCCGGCGTTCGAGGTGCGGCAGCCGGTGGCCTATGTGTACCGCATGGTGCGCAATCTGGCGCTCGACCGGCACCGGCGCGCATCGCTGGAGTCGGTGGTGTTTGCCTGCGAGGAGGAAGGCATGAACGTGGCGAGCGGCGCCGGCACGCCCGAAACCATCCTCTGCCAGCGCCAATCGCTGAACCTGGTGGCCTGCGCGCTGGCCGAACTGCCGGCCCGCACCCGCCATGTGTTCGAGCTGTACCGGCAGGGCGAGCACACGCAGCGGGATATTGCCTTGCAACTCGACATCTCCACCACCCTGGTCAATTTCATGATACGCGACGCGACGGACCATTGCCGCAACTGCGCGCGGCAGCAAGGCCACTGACGCGCCGCTGCGGCCAAGCCGTCACGCCGCCTGCGGCTGCGCCGGCCGCGCCGGCACCGTGTCCTCGCTCAGCTGGCCGTTCTCCATGCGTAACAAACGGTCCGCCAGGTGGAAATAGCGGTCGTCGTGCGAAATCACCAGTATCGTCTTGCCCTGCGCCTTCAGCTCCGCCAGCACCTCCAGGTAGAACACGTTTTTAAACAAGGGGTCCTGGTCGGCCGCCCACTCGTCGAAGACCAAGAAGGGGCGGTTTTCCAGGCAGGCCACCACCAGCGCCAGCCGTTTGCGCTGCCCCTGCGACAGCGCCTGCGTGGTGAACGCGCCGTCGCGCACCTGCACCTTGTGCTGCAGGTGCAGGCGGGCGATCAGGCGGTTGCCGCGCTCGTCCAGCTCGGCGCCGCCGCCCTCGCCATGCAACAGCTTGTCGAACAGGTGGAAATCGGAGAACACCGTGCTGAACAGTTGCCGGTACTGGTCGCGCCCGCCGTCGTCGACGCCCTGACCGTTCAGCACGATCCGTCCCTGCTCCGGCGGATACAGGCCGACCAGCAATTTGGCCAGCGTCGTCTTGCCGCTGCCGTTGCCGCCCACCAGGAACACCACCTCGCCCGGCTTGAAGGCGATACTGACCGGCCCCAGCGCGAAAAAGTCATCGCTTTGCTCGTGGTAGTAGCGGTGCACCACGGCCTCCAGCGCCAGTTGCCGCAGCGGCTCGGACTGGGCGCTGGCGGCGGCCGCCTCGCGCCCGGACATGCCCGTCGTGATGTCGTCGATGCGCCTGGCCGAAGCCTTCGCCAGGTTCGCCCGAGGGATGTTCAACAGCAGCACCTCCAGCGGCGTCACCATATACACGAACACCAGCGCGAAGCCGGTCATGATCCTGGCCTCGTCCGGCACGCCGCGGATCAGCACGAACAGCACCAGGCCGATGAAGGCGTAGATCAGGAAATTGGCCCAGCTGGCCGAGACGACGAAAATCGACATGCCCAGCGCGCGCTCGCTGCGCACGCTCTCGATCGAGCCGCCCAGGATCTGCTCGGTGAAGACCTTGCGCTTGCCGTAATGCAGCCGCAGCTCCTTGGCGCCGTCATTGAGCGAGCGGAAATAGCCGAACAGGCGGTCCTGCTCCTCCGCCGCCCGGTTCAAATGCCGGATCGCCCGCAAGTTCGCCAGATGGTAGCCGAGCGAGCCCAGCCCGATCAGCGCGACGGCGAACAGGAAGATGTGCCAGGACAGCAGCAGCATGTACAGCAGGCAGCCGAGCACCACCACCAGATTGCTCAGGATGGCGGGGAAGGTGACGAAGAAGGCGGCCACGTTGGCGCTGTGCTCGGACAGCGCCGACTGCACCTTGGCCGAGCCGGTCGCCTCCAGGTTGCGGTAGTCGGCCGCCATCACGCGCGCGCTGACGTAGCGCCGCAATTCGGCGTGGGCATGCTGGCTGAGGCGCTCGAACAGCACCGCCGCCGCCATATGACTGAGCATCAGGCCCAGGGCCAGCAGGCCGAACATCCAGGCCATGCCGCCGCGCCCGGCCGAGTCGGTGGTGAGCGCCTCGCTGATCAGCGCGATCAGCAAGACGCTGCACACGCCGTATGACACGCTGGCGAGCGCGGCCGCGATGAGCAGGGCTTTGGATTGATCAATCAAAAATCGCAGCATGAGGGTAATCCTTGTGAGTGGGCGTCCCTTTCAAGACGAGTGGCGGCGCGACTTATTTAGGCCGGCTGACTATTCCGCCCCCTGATTCGTCTATTCATCAGGCGCGCACCCGGCGCGCGCAAGCGATTTATATTTTTTTACAGAACCCGACCATGATTGCTTTGCTTGAACCGCTATTCCCGGGCGAATGGGCCGTGTACGGCGCCGGCCTCAGCTGCGAACCGGCGCCGCCCGGCGCGATCCGCCTGGACCGGCTGCTGGCCGAGCCGGCGCTGCTGGAACAGTTGCTGCGCAGCCACGCCGAACAGCTTGGCTGCGCCGACCCGCGCCCCGTCGCCGCCAGCTGGGCGCTGGCCTACTTCGGGATGCTGCTGCCGCCCTTCGCCGCCGCCGCCACCATCCTGCAGCACCGCTTCCCGCTGGCGCCGTCCGATGTCGCGCTGAGCGTCGACGCCGCCGGCCGCCCGCTCCGCCTGCACCTGCCGCACACGGGCTGGGCCATGCCGGCCAGCCCCCTCGCCGCCCGCTACGACGAACTGCTCTGGCTGCACCTGCAACCGCTGATCGAGGCGCTGGCGCGGCAGGGCCGGGTCGCCGCCCGCCTGCTGTGGGGCAACGCGACGCGCTACCTGGGCGCCACGCTGGAGCAAATCGTCGCCCTCAGCGGCGGCGCCGCCCACTGCCGCGACGACAGCGAGCGCCTGCTGTTGCGCGACGCCTGGCCGGACGGCCGCGCCAACCCGCTGTTCGGTCCGCTACGCCAGATCGACAAATGCGTCGACGGCGCCGTCGTCACGCTCGCGCTGCACCGCGAATGCTGCCTCAACCACATGCTGCCCGGGGCGGCCTATTGCAGCGCCTGCCCGCTGCTGGCCGACAACCTGCGGCTGCTGAAGGCGGCGCCGAAAAATAAGCGCCTGAATGATAAATAGTTCTCATTCTCGTTCGTCATACCAACAACACCACTTTTAGCGACCCGCGGTTTTCCCAGCAATCCAGCTCCCGCCCACCGTTCAACAGGACATACATCATGCACATCCACAACCTCATCGGCATCGGCTTCGGCCCGTCCAACCTGGCGCTGGCCATCGCGCTGCAAGAACAAGGCCATCCGGCCGATGCCCTGTACCTGGAACGGCAGGAGCAGTTCGCCTGGCATCCGGACATGCTGCTCGATAACACGCACATGCAGATCTCCTTCCTGAAGGACCTGGCCATGCTGCGCAACCCGACCAGCCGCTACACCTTCCTGCATTACCTGCACCAGCAGCAGCGCCTGCAGGACTTCATCAACCTGAAGACCTTCTACCCCAGCCGGCGCGAATTCAACGACTACCTGGCCTGGGCCGCGCGCCAGTTTGCCGCCCAATGCCACTACGGCGAAGACGTCAGCGCCGTCCTGCCGGTGCTGGAAAACGGCCAGGTCACGCACCTGAACGTGCAGTCGCGCGACCGCCACGGCCGCGTGCAGGAACGCCTAGCGCGCAATATCGTCGTCAGCGTCGGCGGCAGCCCGGCCATCCCGGACAGCTTCGCCGCCTTCAAGGACGACGAGCGGGTGTTCCACTCCAGCGCCTACCTGACCGGCCTGGCGCGGCTCAAGGACGCCCGCCGCATCGCCGTAATCGGCGCCGGCCAGAGCGCCGCCGAAATCTTCATGGATTTGCACGGCAAAAATTTCAACGTGGACTTGATCACCCGCGGGCGCGCCATCAAGCCGGCCGACGACAGCCCCTTCATCAATGAAATCTTCAACGCCGACTACACCGATTACGTCTTCCACCAGGCGCCGTCCGAACGCGCCGCGCTGCTCGACGAATACCACAACACCAATTACGCGGTGGCCGACACGGCCCTGATCGAGCAGATCTTCAACGTGTTCTACCAGCAGAAAGTGCTGGGCGACCAGCGCCACCAGTTCCTGCGCCGCCACGACGTCGTCGCCGCCCACGCGGAAGCGGGCGGCATCCAGTTGCAGCTCAACGACCAGGAAAGCGGCACCGCCTTCACCACCCGCTACGACGCCGTGATCCTGGCCACCGGCTACCAGCGCCAGAAGCACCACAGCCTGCTGGCCCCGCTGGCGCCCTGGCTGGACGGCATGGCGGTGGACCGCCATTACCAGCTCATCGGCAATGCCCAGTTCCAGCCGCGCGTCTTCCTGCAAGGCGGCTGCGAAGCGTCGCACGGCCTGTCCGACACGCTGCTGTCGATCACCGCCATCCGCAGCCAGGAAATCGGCGCGGCGCTGCACGCCACCGCGGCCGCGGCCGCGCTGTAAAACACCGGCGGCGTCAAGCGCGGTCCGCCGCCGGATTGACGCCGCCGTTCTTCTAGTGGGGAGGGGCGCCGGCCAGCAGGCTCAGGCCCTGGTGGAGCGCGGGGAACAGGCTGCGCTGGAAATTGTTCCAGCGCAGCTCCAGTATCGTGTCCCCGGGATCGATCTCCGTCTTCAAGGCATCGGCGATGACTTCGCCGGAGTCGATGCCATTGTCGACGTAATGGAAGGACGCCCCCGTCATCAGCACCGGCGGCACCGCCACCGCCTCCATCGTTTCCCAATTCAGCACTTTCTTGCCGCGCGCGCCGTTCAAGGCGTCCAGCGTCGCGTAGGCGCCGCGGCGCTCGTAGGGCGACTCGATGCGCGTGATGCCCGGATGAATATTGACTATCTTCCGGTGGAACACGCTGCCCGGGCGCACCAGCTCGTCCAGGATGATCAGCAAGCCATCCAGCACGACGACGTCGGCCTGCAACGCCGTCAGCTTGTCCAGCAGGCTGCGCTCGAAGGCGCTTTTCCCGGCGACCCGCTCCGGCGCGCCCTTCGGGTGGCGCCGGTACGTCGAGGGGATGGCGTGCATCAAGCCGTCCAGGTCGCGCCCCTGCACCAGCAGGCCGGAAGGGCAAATCCACTTCTTGCCCGGCTGGCAGCGGAAACCGTACTCCGCCAACTTCGCCCGGTCGCCCGGCGAACCTTCGTCATCGTCGTAGATGACGGCCTCCAGCGAATACGCCTGCCCCAGCGGGGTGTCGTTGAGCGCCTCCACCAGGTATTCGAGCGGCGACTTCATGTAGCGCTGCCCCTCCTTGTAGTCGATGTACTGCCCCGCCTGGTCGGCGGCGGCATTTCTTAAAGAGCAGATATAAACGAGTTTTGCCTTCGACATAGATAGTTGTGCGATCAGAAAATGGTTATCGGGGCCGGCAAGGCGCTTCCCGCCCGCTGGCAATGCGCAGGTCCGGCCGTCGGCCGGACTCATGGACTTAGACGAGCGGCGGAGCGGAATATTTAGCGGGACTAAACAAAACGGCGCCTCGTTCGTCGTAAGGGATAGAAGCCACGCGCGCGGCCATGACAGCGACGGCGCCGGCGTGTCTGCGACGGGCCGGTTCGCCCGTTTTTTCTTTTCCGCCACTTACAACAAGCGTCAACATGAAAATCAAAAACATCAGCACACACACCCCGCCCCCGCCCCGCCGCAGCGCCCTGGCCCTGCAATTCGCCCTGGCCGGCCTGTCCCTCGGCGGCGCGGCCCACGCCCAGCAGGCCGGCGTCGAGGCGGCCCATGAAGCGCGCCGGCTGCCGGCGGTCACCGTCACGGCCGGCGCCAACACCACCACCGAGGGCAGCCACTCGTACACCACGGGCGGCAGCACCGCCGCCACCGGCCTGAACCTGTCGATCCGCGACACCCCGCAATCGGTCACCGTCGTCACGCGCGAACGCATCGACGACCAGGCCATGCAATCGGTCTTCGACGTGGTCAACAACACGACGGGCGTGTCGGCCAAGCCGATCGACAGCGTGCGCGACTATTATTACGCGCGCGGCTTCCAGGTCGACAGCGTGCAGATCGACGGCACGCCCATGTCCGGCAGCAACGCCGGCGAGGCGAAGGCCGACATGGCCATTTACGACCGGGTCGAAATCGTCCGCGGCGCGACCGGCCTGCTTAACGGCGCCGGCAGCCCCTCGGCATCCGTCAACCTGGTGCGCAAGCACGCCGACAGCAAGACCTTCACCGGCGCGGCCAGCGTCGGGCTGGGTTCCTGGGGCCAGCGCAACGGCAGCGTCGACCTGACGACGCCCTTGAACGGCGACGGCTCGGTGCGGGCCCGCTTCGTCGCCGGCGCCGAGCGCAAGAACTCCTTCATCGACCTCGAAAACACCAGGAAAACCGTGTTCTACGGCGTGCTCGACGCCGACCTGAGCCCGGACACGCACCTGAGCGTAGGGATCAGCGAACAGCGCGACACGCGCCGCGGCAGCCATTGGGCCGGCTTGCCGATCTGGTACAGCGACGGCAGCCGCACCAACTGGGGCCGCTCGAAGACGGCGGCGGCGGACTGGAACTACTGGGCGACGCAGCAGCGCACCGGCTTCGTCACGCTGGAACACCGCCTGGCCAACCAGTGGACGCTGAAGGCCGTGGCCAGCCAGCGCAACAACGCCGGCCAGCAGCGCCTGAACTGGATGGACAGTTACTACATGGGCCGGCTCGACCGCGCCACCGGGTTCGGCTTGGTCACCCAGCAGACCGCCTACGACCTGACCGAGAAGCAGAGCGACTTCGGCGTGCACGCCGCCGGCCCGTTCGAACTGCTCGGACGCAAGCATGAACTGGCGGCCGGCCTCATGCACGGGAAACACAAGCTGCATTGGCTCATGAGCGAACCACCGGGCAGCATGCTGGCGGCCGACTTCAACAAATGGACCGGCGCCTACCCCGAAGAGACTTGGCCCGCCTACGCCACCAGCCAGAAAGACATCACGACGCAAACCAGCGCCTACGCGGCGGCACGGCTTCAAGTCAGCGACACGCTGAAAGTCATCAGCGGCGCCCGCGTCAGCAACTGGAGCAAACGCGGTGAGGTCGTGGGCAAGGAATACACGATGCGCCACAATGGCGTGGTCACGCCCTACCTCGGCCTGGTGTACGACCTTGGCGCCCAATCCTCGCTGTACGCCAGCTACACCGACATTTTCGACCCGCAGGACAAGCGCGACCGGAACGGCAACTACCTGAAGCCGCTGGTGGGCAAGAACTACGAGGTCGGCGCGAAGGGCGAACTGCTGGACGGCAAACTCAACGCCAGTTTCGCGCTGTTCCGCATCGAGCAAGACAATATGGGGGTCCGCGACGGCGATCAGACCGTGCCGGACACGAAAGAGGCCGCCTACAAGACCGCCGACGGAACCAAGACCCAGGGCTACGAATTCGAGCTGAGCGGCGAGCTGGCGCCCGGCTGGAACATGAGCCTGGGCTGGACCCAATTCACGGCAAAAGACGCCGCCGGCAAGGCCATCAACACCGACCATCCGCACAAAATGCTGAAGCTGTTCAGCAAATACCGCCTGCGGGGGGAGTGGAGCAAACTGGCCGTCGGCGGCGGCGTCAACTGGGAAGGCCGCAGCTACGACACCCTCAACAACATTCGCACCGGCGCCGAAGAGCAGGTGGGACAGGGGGCCTACGCGGTGGCCAGCCTGATGGCGCACTACGAGATCAGCAAGCAGCTCTCGGTGCAGGTGAACGTCAACAACGTCTTCGACAAAAAATACTACAACAACCAGATTGGCGTTTTTAAGAACCTCAGCTATGGCGCGCCGAGAAAACTGCTCGCCACGCTGAAATACACCTTCTGATACGGGTAAGGGCGCGCACCAGGCGCGCCCTGCAACAACACCGGGGGCGCGCCCCCGGCCTTACACCGCCGTTTCAAGGCGCCGCAATCGTCTCCTCCCCTGCCCCGAACAGCCATTCCGACAATTCACCCAATACAACAGGTTCACGGACAATACGCAGATGATCCGCGTCGATCCAACGGTGCGTCATGTGGCTTGAATTGAACCAGCGCAGGAAGCGCTGCTGGTCCGCCGACGGGCGCTCGGTCGACCACCAGGCATGCACCGTCGCCAGCGTCGGCGGCGGCGCGCAAACCACTTTGGCCGCCGCATCCAGTTCCCGCGCGCGCAGGAACAGCTCCGCCAACTCGCCGCTTGTCAGCGCGCCATACTCGCCCAACTGCTCCCGCTCCAACTGCGCAAGCACCAGTTCGATGATGCCTTTGATCGATTCCCGATGTTCGTCGACGCACTGAACCTGCGCCCGCAGCGCGCCATCCGCCAGCAAGGCCGCGTGCATATTCGCCGGCACCAGAATCGACAGGAAATCCAGCAAACGCTCCGACAGGCCCCGCTCCGCTCCCGGCGCGGCGCCCTGGACGTAAGGGTCGATGGCGCCGACAAACTGCACCGTTTCCCCTTGCTGCTCAAGCAAGCCGGCGATCATCGTCGCTATCGCGCCGCCCAACGACCAGCCGGCAACGCGGTAAGGCCCCTGCGGCTGAACTTCCATGATGACCGCCACATAGCGCTTGGCGATATCCAGCAAACTGCGCTGGCCATCCATCCCGGCCAGGCCGTCGGCAGCAAGCGGCAGGCCGATCACAGTGCAACGGCCGGCCAGGGTCTTGGCGATTGCCGTGTAGTCCAGAATGCTTCCCCACCCGTCATGGATCAGGAACAGCGCCGGCTCGCCCTTGACCCCGGCGTTCAGCCTGATGCTTGTCGACGCCGCGGCCTTTTGGCTGGCAAGCTGGGCAATTGTCGGCGAGGCGAACAACTCCTTGATCCCCAGGCGCATGCCATCCAGACGCCGCATCGACTGGACCGCGCGCAGGACCAGCAGGGAATGCCCGCCCAGCTCGAAGAAATTGTCGTTGCGGCCGACCCGCTCCACACCCAGCACCCCGGCCCAGATGTCGGCCAGCGCGTGTTCCAGCTCGCCCTGCGGCGCTTCGTACGCCTGGTCCCGGCTCAGGTCCGGCTCGGGCAGCGCCTTGCGGTCGACCTTGCCGTTGGCGTTCAGCGGCAAGCGCTCCAGCACCACGATGGCGCTCGGCACCATGTAATCCGGCAGCACCTGGTGCAGGCGCTCGCGCAGCGCGCCCGCGTCGGCGCTGTGCCCCGCCTGCTCCGACAGATAGGCCACCAGCCGCGATCCGCCCGGCCCCTCCTTGGCCACCACCACCGCTTCGCGCACTGCCGGCTGCGCCAGCAACTGCGCCTCGATCTCGCCCAGTTCGATGCGGAAACCGCGAATTTTGATCTGGTGGTCGATGCGCCCCAGGTATTCCAACTGCCCCTCGCCATTCCAGCGCACCAGATCCCCGGTGCGGTACAGCCGCCCGCCACGCGGGTCGAACGGGTCGGCCACGAAACGCTCCGCCGTCAGCCCGGCCCGCTTCAAATACCCCCGCCCCAGGCCGACGCCGCCCAGGTACAACTCGCCCGCCACGCCGGCCGGCGCCAGGTTCAGCTCGCCGTCGAGCACATAGGCGCGCGTGTCGCTGATCGGCCGCCCGATCGGCACCTGGCTGCGGCCGTCGTTGCGGCAGGCCCAGTGCGTGACATGGATCGCCGCCTCTGTCGGCCCGTACAGATTGTGCAGCCCGGCGTGGCGCAGCCGCTCGAAGGTTTCCTTCTGCGTCTCGGCCGGCATCGCCTCGCCGCCGCAGATGATGTGCTTCAGGCGCGTGCTGGCCTCGATGCCCTCGTGCGCCAGAAACGCCTGCAGCATCGCCGGCACGAAGTTGACCGTCGTGACCTGGTGCTGCTGGATCAGGGCCACCAGCCGCGCCGGGTCGCGCTGGTCGCCCGGCTTCGCCAGCGCCAGCCGCACCCCGGCCGTCAGCGGCCAGAACAGCTCCCACACCGACACGTCGAAGCCGAACGGTGCCTTGTGCAGCACCGTGTCCGCCGCCGTCAGTTGATAGGTTTCCTGCATCCACGTCATGCAGCTCGACAGCGAGCGGTGCCGGTTGGCCGCGCCCTTCGGCATGCCGGTCGAGCCCGAGGTGTAGATCACATAGGCCAGGTTCTCGCCATGCACCGGCACCGCCGGGTTGGCCGCGCTCGCGCCGGCGAGGTCGAGGCGGTCCAGCAGCAGCACCCGGCCGTCGGCGGGATGCGGCACGCTGGCGGCCAGCCCGCTGTGCGTGAGCAGCAGCGCGATGCCGCTGTCCTCGACCATGTAGCGCAGGCGCTCGGCCGGATAGTCCGGGTCCAGCGGCACGTAGGCGCCGCCCGCCTTCAATATGCCCAATAAACCCACCACCATGTCAACCGAGCGTTCGATGGCAATGCCGACCCTGGTTTCGGGCCGCACGCCCAGCCCGATCAGGTGGTGCGCCAGCCGGTTCGCCCGGGCATTCAGTTCGGCGTAGCTGAGCGCCACGTCGCCGAACGCCAGCGCCTGCGTTTCCGGGTGCAGCGCCACCTGCCGCTCGAACAACCGCTGCACCGTCTCGGCGTCCGGGTAGCGCCGTTTGTTATCACCCCATTGTCCGAGTTGCTGCGCCTCCTGCTCGCTCATCACCTCCAGCTCGCACACGAGCTGCCTTGGGCGATCGGCCAGGGCCGCGACCACCGCGCCGACCGCCTCGCGGACGAAGCCGCACAGACGCTGCGCGCCTATCGATTTCCTCACTTGCGCCACCAGCGCAAAGCCTTCCCCCAGATCGTCCACCGACAGCGCCAGCGGATAATTGCTGCGCTCCTCGCCTCCCAGCACTTGCATGCCCTCCCAGGCGCTGGCCGCGCCTTCAGGAGCTTGCGGCACATAGCGGTAGTTCAGCAAGGCCGAGAACAACGGCGTGCCGCCCGGCAGCGCGCTGCAGCGCTGCGCCAGCGACAGGCTGGCGTGCTCGTGGTGCAGCAGCCCGGTCAGCGCCGCGTGCGTCTGGCGCAGGCATTGCTCGACGTCCTGGCTGCCCAGGCGGATGCGCAGCGGCAACGTGTTGATGAACAGGCCCAGCGCGCGGCTCGCATCCTCGCCGCCCTGCATGCGCCCGAACAGGACCGTGCCGAACACCACGTCGCCCTTGCCCGAGGTCTTGGCCAGTACCAGCGCCCAGGCCAGGTGGAACAGCGTGGCAGCGCTGACGCCGTAGCGCTGCGCCTGGCGCCGCAACTGCGACGACAGCGCCGGCGCCAGCGCCAGCCGGGCCTCCTCGACCGCCGTGCCGTTGCCCTGCACGTCGAGCAGATTGAACGGCGCCGTCGGCTCGTCCACATCGCCCAGCATGTGGCGGAAGAAGGTTTCGTGTTCGGCCTGGCTCACGCCCAAGCGGGCCTGCGCGACGAAGCGCCGGAACGGCACCGTCGGCAGCAACTCGTCCTGCCGGCCTTGCTGGATCAACGCGATTTCCTCCACCAACAACTCCAGCGTGGTGTGGTCCAGCACCAGATGATGGCTGGGCAATTGCAGCAGCCAGCGGCCCTGCTCGCGGTCATGCGCGGCCAGCGCCCGTATCATCGGCGCGCGCCGCACGTCGATGCGGTAGTGGCTCGGATGCACCGCCGCCGCCAGCAGTTCGGCCGCGTTTGTCCCGGTGTCCTGATCCAGCCAGCGCAGTTGCAACTCGGCCTTGCGCCAGACCACTTGCAGCGGCTCCTTCAAGCCCTCCCACAGCACGGCCGTGCGCAGGATGTCGTGGCGGGCAATCACCTGGTTGAAGCTGGCGATGAAACGCTGCAGCCGCTCCGCGCTGTCAAAGCTCAGCAGTTGCGGCGTGACGTAGGCATCGCCCTCGGTCTGCAACACGTGGTGGAACAGAATGCCCTCCTGCAGCGGCGCCAGCGGGTAAATGTCCTGGATATTGGCCGCGCCGCCCGGCACCGTCGCCTCGATGGCGCCGATTTGCCCGGCGTCGAGTTCGACCAGGGTCAGCATCGCCGGCAAAATCGCCTCGCAAGCGTCGGGGATGCCGTTCGGCGGCACCAGCACTTCGCGCGGACCGCGCTCCTGCGTCACCGCCTGCGCGAAAGCGGCTAGCCGAGGATGTTGAAACAGCGTGCGCACCTGCACCGGCCGGCCCTGGCCGCGCATGCGCTCCAGCAGGCGCAGCGCCAGCAAGGAATGCCCGCCCAGCTCGAAGAAGTTGTCGTCGCGGCCGACCCGCTCCACACCCAGCACCTCGGACCAGAGCGCGGCCAACGCTTCCTCCAGTTCGCCTTGCGGCGCCTCATAGGTATTACTGTTCGCAAACTCCGGCTCGGGCAGCGCCTTGCGGTCGACCTTGCCGTTGGCGTTCAGCGGCAAGCGCTCCAGCACCACGATGGCGCTCGGCACCATGTAATCCGGCAGCGCCACGCCCAGGCGTTCGCGCAATACTGCCAGTTCAATTTGCCGACCTGTTTGCAGCGCAATATACGCCACCAGACGCGTGCCGCCGGCGCCATCCTTGGCCACCACCACCGCTTCGCACACGTCCGGCTGCGCCAGCAATTGCGCCTCGACCTCGCCCAGCTCGATGCGGAAACCGCGGATCTTCACTTGATGGTCGATGCGCCCCAGGTAATCCAACTGCCCCTCGTCATTCCAGCGCACCAGATCGCCGGTGCGGTACAGCCGCCCGCCGTGCGGGTCGAACGGGTCGGCCACGAAACGCTCGGCCGTCAACCCGGCCCGGTCCAGATAGCCGCGCGCCAGGCCGACGCCGCCCAGGTACAACTCGCCCGCCACGCCGGCCGGCGCCAGGTTCAGATCGGCGTCGAGCACATAGGTGCGCGTGTCGCTGATCGGCCGTCCGATCGGCACCTGGCTGCGGCCATCGTTGCGGCAGGTCCAGTGCGTAACGTCGATCGCCGCCTCGGTCGGGCCGTACAGATTGTAGAGCGCCGCCCGAGGCAGGCGCTGGAACACCGCGTTCTGCGCTTCGGCCGGCAGCGCTTCGCCGCTACAAACAATGCGCGCGAGGCTGGTGCACGCGTCCACGCCGTCATACGCCAGGAATGCCTGCAACATCGACGGCACGAAATGCAGCGTGCTGACCCGGTGTCGCCGGATCAACTCGACCAGCCGCGCCGGGTCCCGATGGTCGCCCGGTGCGGCGATGGCCAGCCGGGCGCCGACCATCAGCGGCCAGAAGAACTCCCACACCGACACATCGAAACTGAACGGCGTCTTTTGCAGCACCGTGTCGGCCTCGGTCAACAGGTAAGCTTGCTGCATCCACGCCAGCCGGTTGTGCAGCGAGCGGTGCCGGTTGGCCGCGCCCTTCGGCTTGCCGGTCGAACCGGAGGTGTAGATCACATACGCCAGATTCTCCCCGTGCAGCGCAAGCTGCGGGTCGTGCGCCGGCTCGGCGCCGACATCCAGGGTGTCCAGCGCCAGCACCGTCAGCTGCGCTTGGTCCGCGAACAGGCCGCACAGATGGCTCTGCGTCAGCAGCAGCGCGATGCCGCTGTCCTCGACCATGTAGCGCAGGCGCCCGGCCGGATAGTCCGGGTCCAGCGGCACATAGGCGCCGCCCGCCTTCAGTATGCCTAACAAGCCCACCACCATCTCGACCGAACGTTCGATGGCAATGCCGACCTTGGTTTCGGGCTTGACGCCCATCCCGATCAAGCGGTGCGCCAGACGGTTGGCGCGCCGGTTCAACTCGGCGTAAGCAATCTCTGCGTCACCGAAGAGCAGCGCCGTCGCGTCGGGAGTGCGCGCCGCCTGCCGCTCGATCAGGCTGTGTACCGGCAGCGCATCCGGATAATGCTGCGGATTCATGCTGGCCTGCCGGAGCTGCTGCCGCTCCGCTTCGGCCATTATCCCCAGCTCGCACACGAGCTGCCTTGGACGATCGGCCAGGGCCGCGACTACGCCGCTGACCGCCTCGTGCATATAGCCGCACAGGCGCCGCGCGCCTATCGATTTCGTCACCTGCGCCACCAGCGCAAAGTCCTCGCCCAGATCGTCCACCGACAGCGTCAACGGATAATTGGTGCGCTCCTCGCTTCCGAGTATGTCCATGCCCTCCCAGATGGCGGCCGCGCCCTCCGCCGCCTTCGGCACGTAGCGGTAGTTCAGCAAGGCCGAGAACAGCGGCGTGCCGCCCGGCAGCGCGCTGCAGCGCTGCGCCAGCGACAGGCTGGCGTGCTCGTGGTGCAGCAGCCCGGTCAATGCCGCGTGCGTCTGGCGCAGGCATTGCTCGACGTCCTGGCTGCCCAGGCGGATGCGCAGCGGCAGCGTGTTGATGAACAGGCCCAGCGCGCGGCTCGCGTCCTCGCCGCCCTGCATGCGCCCGAACAGGACCGTGCCGAACACCACGTCGCCCTTGCCCGAGGTCTTGGCCAGCACCAGCGCCCAGGCCAGGTGGAACAGCGTGGCCGCGCTGACGCCGTAGCGCTGCGCCTGGCGCCGCAACTGCGACGACAGCGCCGGCGCCAGCGCCAGCCGTGCCTCTTCGACCGCCGTGCCGTTGCCCTGCACGTCGAGCAGATTGAACGGCGCCGTCGGTTCATCCACATCGCCCAGCATGTGGCGGAAGAAGGTTTCATGCTCGGCCTGGCTCACGCCCAAGCGGGCCTGGGCGACGAAGCGCCGGAACGGCACCGCCGGCAGCAACTCGTCCTGCCGGCCTTGCTGGACCAGCGCGATTTCTGCGGCCAGCAATTCGAGGGTGGCATGGTCCAGCACCAGATGGTGGCTGCTCAATTGCAGCAGCCAGCGGCCCTGCGCGGAATCGTGCGCGGCCAGCGCCCGTATCATCGGCGCCTGCCGCACGTCGATGCGGTAGTGGCTCGGATGCACCGCCGCCGCCAACTGTTCGGAAGCGTTTGCCCCGGTGTCCTGATCCAGCCAGCGTAGTTGCAACTCGGCCTTGCGCCAGACCACTTGCAGCGGCTCCTTCAAGCCCTCCCACAGCACGGCCGTGCGCAGGATGTCGTGGCGGGCAATCACCTGGTTGAAGCTGGCGATGAACCGCTGCAGCCGCTCCGCGCTGTCAAAACTTAACAGCTGCGGCGTGATGTAAGTGTCGCCCTCGGTCTGCAACAGGTGGTGGAACAGAATGCCCTCCTGCAGCGGCGCCAGCGGGTAAATGTCCTGGATGTTGGCCGCGCCGCCCGGCACGGCCGCCTCGATGGCGCCGATTTGCCCGGCGTCGAGTTCGACCAGGGTCAGCATCGCCGGCAAAATCGCCTCGCAAGCGTCGGGGATGCCGTTCGGCGGCACCAGCACTTCGCGCGGACCGCGCTCCTGCGTCACCGCCTGCGCGAAAGCGGCTAGCCGAGGATGTTGAAACAGCGTGCGCACCTGCACCGGCCGGCCCTGGCCGCGCATGCGCTCCAGCAGGCGCAGCGCCAGCAAGGAATGCCCGCCCAGCTCGAAGAAGTTGTCGTCGCGGCCGACCCGCTCCACACCCAGCACCTCGGACCAGAGCGCGGCCAACGCCTCCTCCCGTTCGCCTTGCGGCGCCTCATAGGTATTACTGTTCGCAAACTCCGGCTCGGGCAGCGCCTTGCGGTCGACCTTGCCGTTGGCGTTCAGCGGCAAGCGCTCCAGCACCACGATGGCGCTCGGCACCATGTAATCCGGCAGCACCTGGTGCAGGCGCTCGCGCAGCGCGACCGCGTCCGCGCTGTGCCCCGCCTGCTCCGACAGATAGGCCACCAGCCGCGATCCGCCCGGCCCCTCCTTGGCCACCACCACCGCTTCGCGCACCGCCGGCTGCGCCAGCAACTGCGCCTCGATCTCGCCCAGTTCGATGCGGAAACCGCGAATTTTGATCTGGTGGTCGATGCGCCCCAGGTATTCCAACTGCCCCTCGCCATTCCAGCGCACCAGATCCCCGGTGCGGTACAGCCGCCCGCCACGCGGGTCGAACGGGTCGGCCACGAAACGCTCGGCCGTCAGCCCGGCCCGCTTCAAATACCCCCGTCCCAGGCCGACGCCGCCCAGGTACAACTCGCCCGCCACGCCGGCTGGTGCCAGGTTCAATTCGCAGTCGAGCACATAGGCGCGCGTGTCGCTGATCGGCCGCCCGATCGGCACCTGGCTGCGGCCGTCGTTGCGGCAGGCCCAGTGCGTGACATGGATCGCCGCCTCGGTCGGCCCGTACAGATTGTGCAGCCCGGCGTGGCGCAGGCGCTCGAAGGTTTCCTTCTGCGTCTCGGCCGGCATCGCCTCGCCGCCGCAGATGATGTGCTTCAGGCGCGTGCTGGCCTCGATGCCCTCGTGTGCCAGAAACGCCTGCAGCATCGCCGGCACGAAGTTGACCGTCGTGACCTGGTGCTGCTGGATCAGAGCCACCAGCCGCGCCGGGTCGCGCTGGTCGCCCGGCTTCGCCAGCGCCAGCCGCACCCCGGCCGTCAGCGGCCAGAACAGCTCCCACACCGACACGTCGAAGCCGAACGGTGCCTTGTGCAGCACCGTGTCCGCCGCCGTCAATTGATAGGTTTCCTGCATCCAGATCATGCAGCTCGACAGCGAGCGGTGCCGGTTGGCCGCGCCCTTCGGCATGCCGGTCGAACCCGAGGTGTAGATCACATAGGCCAGGTTCTCGCCATGCACCGGCACCGCCGGATTGGCCGCGCTCGCGCCTGCGAGGTCGAGGCGGTCCAGCAGCAGCACCCGGCCAGCGGCGGGATGCGGCACGCTGGCGGCCAGCCCGCTGTGCGTGAGCAGCAGCGCGATGCCGCTGTCCTCTACCATGTAGCGCAGGCGCTCGGCCGGGTAGTCCGGGTCCAGCGGCACGTAGGCGCCGCCCGCCTTCAATATTCCTAATAAACCCACCACCATGTCGACCGAGCGTTCGATGGCAATGCCGACCCTGGTTTCGGGCCGCACGCCCAGCCCGATCAGGTGGTGCGCCAGCCGGTTCGCCCGGGCATTCAGCTCGGCGTAGCTGAGCGCCACGTCGCCGAACACGAGCGCCTGCGTTTCCGGGTGCAGCGCCGCCTGCCGCTCGAACAAGCGCTGCACCGGCTCGGCGTCCGGGTAGCGCCGCTCGTTGTCGCCCCAGCTTTTGAGTTGCCGCTGTTGCGCGTCGTTCAACAGCTCGACCTCGCCCAGCAGTTGCGCGGGCCGCTCGGCCAGCGCCTGCAACATGGCGATGTAGTGCGCGGCCATGCGCTCGATGCTGGCCGCATCAAACAAACCCTCCGCATAGCTGAAGGTGGCGCGCACTTTCCCATCGGCGTCTTCGCTGGTGTCCAGCGTCAGCTCGAACTGGGCTTGCTTGTCGCCGAGCTCATAGTCTTGCCGCTCCAGCCCCGGCAGCCGCTCCAGCGCCCGGTAGTCGGTGCGCTGGTGGTTGAACATCACCTGGAACAGGGGATTGCTGCTGAGGCTGCGCTCGGGCTGCAAAGCCTCGACCAGTTGCTCGAAGGGCAGATCCTGGTGCTCCTGCGCGCCCAGCGCCGCGTCCCTGGCCTGCGTCAGCACTTGCGCCAGGCTCATCCGTCCATGCATGCGGTTGCGCAGCACCTGGGTGTTGACGAAGAAGCCCAGCACGGCTTCGGTTTCGACCCGGTGCCGGTTGGCGATCGGCACGCCGACGCGGATGTCCTCCTGTCCGCTGTAGCGCTTGAGCAGGGCCTGGAACGCCGCCAGCAGCACCATGAACAGGGTCGCGCCCTGGGCCTGCGCGCGCCGGTGCAAACCCTCGACCAGTTGCGCCGGCAAGTCGACGCCGTGCCACGCCGCCCGGTAACTGGCGTCGGCGCGGCGCGGGTGGTCGGCCGGCAGTTGCAAGGCCGTGTGTTCGTCGCCCAGTTGCGCCGTCCAGTAAGCGAGCTGCCGGTCCTTCTCGCCCGCCTCCAGCCAGCTGCGCTGCCACACCGCGTAATCGGCATACTGGACCGGCAGCGCCGCCAGCGCCGCGTCCTGTCCATCGACCCGGGCGCGGTACAGCGCGGCAAACTCGTCGACGATAATCTGCATCGACCAGCCGTCGGAAACGATGTGGTGCATCACGACGACGAGCACATGTTCGTCGGCGGCCGCGCGGATCAGGCCCACCCGCAGCAAAGGCCCCCGCGCCAGATCGAATGGCGTCTCGTTGATGCGCCGGGCTTGCTCGCGCACGCGCGCCGCGCGCCCGGCGGCATCGCCACCGCTCAAGTCGCAGAACGCGACCTCGAACGCGACCTCCGGCAGGATCAACTGCTCGGCCAGGCCGTCGCCGTTGGCGCGGAACACCGTGCGCAGCGCTTCGTGCCGCGCCACCAGCGCCGCAAAACTCGCTTCGACGGCGTCCACCGCCAGCGCGCCCTTGAGCGTGAGCGCGCCGGCGATGTGGTAGGCCGTGCTGGCCGGGTCGAGCTGCCACAGGAACCACTGGCGCGTTTGCGCGTAGGACAGCGCGCACAGCGTCGCCAGCGCCTCGTGGCGGGCGAGGATAGGAAACTGCCCGATGCTCATCCCCTCGGATCGGAGGCGGCCATAGACGGCGCGGCGCTGCTCGGCAGACAGTTGCGCGAATTTCTCCGCAATGCGACGCGTCGCGACGTTATTCATCAAGCGTTCTCCAAACTATCAATAAAGGAATCAAGGTCCGACAGCGCCTGCTCGGCGGATTTTGCGCGGCCGCCGCCGGCCACTTTGCATGCCATGCCGGCAAGCGTGGGGTGTTGGAAAACGTCCTGGACCGTCAGGTCAAACTGCATGGCGCGCTGCACCCTGGCCACCATCTGCACCGCCAGCAGCGAATGCCCGCCCAGCTCGAAAAAATTGTCGTGCCGCCCGACCCGCTCCACGCCCAGCACTTGCGTCCAGAGCGCGGCCAGCGCCACTTCCGCCTCGCCCTCCGGCGCGGCGTAGCTGGCGCCCTCGCCCGCCTCCGGCTGCGGCAGCGCCTTCCTGTCGATCTTGCCGTTGGCGTTCAGCGGCAGGCACGCCAACAGCACGATGGCGCCCGGCACCATGTAGTCCGGCAGCGCCGCCCTCAAGCGCTCGCGCAAGTTCGCCGCCTCCAGCGGCTGGCCGGCCTGCGCGGCGACATACGCCACCAGCCGCGTGCCGCCCGGCCCGTCGCTGGCGACCACCACCGCTTCGCGCACTGCCGCCTGCGCCAACAGTTGCGCCTCGATCTCGCCCAGCTCGATGCGGAAGCCGCGGATCTTCACCTGGTGGTCGATGCGCCCCAGATAGTCGAGCTGGCCGTCGCTGCGCCAGCGCACCAGGTCGCCCGTGCGGTACAGCCGCCCCCCGTGCGGATCGAAGGGGTCGGCGACGAAGCGCTCGGCCGTCAACCCGGCCCGGTTCAGATAGCCCCGCGCCAGGCCGATGCCGCCCAGGTACAACTCGCCGGCCACACCCTGCGGCACCGGGTTCAGGCCGGCGTCCAGCACATGGGTTGCCGTGTCCGCAATCGGCCGTCCGATCGCCACCTGGCTCAAGCCATCGTCGCGGCAGTGCCAGTGCGTGACGTCGATGGCCGCCTCGGTCGGGCCGTACAGGTTGTACAAATTCGCTTGCGGCAGGCGCTCGAAGACGGCCTTTTGCGCATCCGCCGGCAGCGCTTCGCCGCTGCATACAATGCGGCGCAAGCTGGTGCACGCTTCCACGCCCTCGTGCGCCAGGAAGGCTTGCAACATCGACGGAACGAAGTGCAGCGTGCTGACGCCATGGCGGCAAATCAATTCCAGCAGGCGCGCCGGTTCGCGGTGCTCCCCCGGCTTGGCGACGAGCAGGCGCGCGCCCTGCATCAGCGGCCAGAAAAACTCCCACACCGACACGTCGAAGCTGAACGGCGTCTTCTGCAGCACCGTGTCGCCGGCGTCCAGCTGGTAGGCTTCCTGCATCCAGGCCAGGCGGTTGTGCAGCGAACGGTGGCGGTTGGCCGCGCCTTTCGGCCTGCCCGTCGAGCCCGAGGTGTAAATGACGTAGGCCAGGTTATCCCCATGCAGCGCCACCACCGGGTCGGCGCCGGATTCCCCGCGCAGATCCAGGGTATCCAGCTCCAGCACGCTGAGCCGGTCGGCGCCGGCGATCCCCGCCCTCAGCCGGCTGTGCGTCAGCAGCAAGCCGATGCCGCTGTCCTCGACCATGTAGCGCAGGCGCTCGGCCGGGTAGTCCGGGTCCAGCGGCACATAGGCGCCGCCCGCCTTGAGCACCGCCAGCAGAGCGACCACCATGTCGATTGAGCGCTCCAGCGCGATCCCCACCCGGGACTCGGGGCGCACGCCCGCCGCGATCAGCCGGTGCGCCAGGCGGTTGGCCCGGCTATTGAGGTCGCCGTAACTGATTTCCTCCGCGCCGAAGAGCAGGGCCGTGTCTTGCGGACGGGCCTGGACCTGCCGCTCGATCAGGCGATGCACCGGCTGCGCATCCGCATAGCGCCGCCGGTTCTCGCCCCAGCTCGCGAGCTGCCGCCGCTGCGCCGCGTCGAGCAACTCGACCTCGCCCAGCGCTTGCTGCGGCCGCTCGGCCAGCGCCCGCAGCAGCGCCAGGTAGTGCGCCGCCATGCGCTCGATATGGGCCGGCTCGAACAGCTCCGCCGCGTAATCGAAGCTGGCTTGCACCTGCCCGTCAGAGCGCTCGGCCGTGTTCAGCGCCAGCTCGCATTGCGCGCCCTGTTCGGCAAAGTCGACGCGCTCGACGCTGACGCCGGGCCACTGCGCCAGCGAGCGATGGTCCGAGCGCAGGTGGTTGTACATCACCTGGAAAAGCGGATTGCCGCTCAGGCTGCGCTCCGGTTGCAGCGCCTCGACCAGCCGCTCGAAGGGCAGGTCCTGGTGCGCCTGGGCGCCGAGCGCGCTGTCGCGTGCCTGCTGCAGCAATTGCGCCAGCGTCATGCGGCCGTCAATCCGCGCCGGCAGCACCTGCGTGTTGACGAAGAAGCCGACCATACCGGCCGTTTCGGCGCGGTTCCGGTTGGCGATGGGAACCCCGACGCGGATATCCGTCTGGCCGCTGTAGCGGAACAGCAGCCCCTGGAAGCCCGCCAGCAGGGCCATGAACAAGGTGCCGCCTTGCGCCTGCGCCTGCTGGCGCAGCCGCGCCAGCAAATCGTCGGGCAGCGCCACGCTGTGCCGGGCGGCGCGGTACACGCCGTCGGCCTTGCGCGGCCGGTCGGTGTGCAAGCCCAGCGCCGGCTGTTCGGCGCCCAGTTGCTCGCGCCACCACGCCAGTTGCCGCTCGCCCTCCTCGCCTTCCAGCCAGCGCCGCTGCCACACGGCATAGTCCGCGTACTGGATCGGCAAGGGCGCCAGCTGCGGCGCGGCGCCTTGCACGCGCGCCCGGTACTGCTGCGCCAGTTCATCCAGGATGAGTTGCGTGGAGTAGCCATCCGAGACGATGTGATGCATGACCACCAGCAGTTGATGCTCCTGCGCCGCAGTCTTCAGCAGCGCCACGCGCAGCAGCGGGCCGCGTCCGAGGTCGAACGGCGCGCCGCAGATGCGGCGTATTTCGCTGTCGGCGCTGGCCGCCTGCGCAGCCGCGTCCAGCGCGCTGAAGTCGACGCAGGGCAGCTCGACCGTTGACGCCGGCAGTATCACCTGCTGCGCGACGCCGTCGCCGTCTTCCTGGAAAACGCTGCGCAGGGATTCGTGGCGGGCCATCAGGGCGTCGAGGCTGGCATGCAGCGCCGCCACATCCAGCCGGCCGGTGAATTTCAAGCCGCCGCTCAGGTGGTAGGCCGGGCTGGCCGGGTCCAGGCGCCACAGGAACCATTGCCTTTGCTGGGCGAACGACAGGGGCGCGGGGCCGCCCTGCGGACGGCGGGGGATAGCGTGCGGCGCTTCGGCAGACACATGCACGCCGCGCAGGCGCTCCTGCAGCTTGGCGCGCTGCGCCGGGCTCAGGCGCGCGCGCAGTTCGGAAAGATTATTCATATCGGACATAGCACACCTTTAAACACTTGCGGACACGGCCAGTTCGGCGCGCTCGATTTCTTCTATCAATCGGGCCTCGACCAAGGCCGCCAGCGCGGCAATCGTCGGGTTCTTGAAAAAGCCTGCCGGGTGCAATTCGACGCCGTAGGCACTGCGCACCTTGGCCAGCAGCTGGATCGCCAGCAAGGAGTCCCCGCCCAGCTCGAACAGGTGGTCGTTGACACCGATTGGCGCGATGCCGAGGAACTCGCTCCACAGCTCGGCCAGGCCCTGCTCGAATTCGTTGGCGGGCGCCACGTAGGCATCCTGCAGCGCCGGGCGCGCGTGCTGCTGGCGCCGGGCGACCGGCGCGGGCAACAGCCGCTCCGCCATCTCGCCCGCCTGCGTCCGCGCGATCTGCCGTTCCAGCCCGATGGTCGACACCAGCAGTTGCGCCACGGCCGGGCCGGACAGCACGTGCTCCAACAGCGCGCCGCCGTCGCCGGCGCGGATGCCCTCGCCGTCCGGCAGGTTCTGTCCGGCCGCCATGCCCAGTTCGCGCCAGGCGTCCCAGTTCACCGACACCACCCACGGCCCGTCCTGCCCGGCCGCGCGGCTGGCGAGCGCGTCGAGGAAGCAATTGGCCGAGCAATAGTCGGCCTGGCCAAACCCACCGGCGACGGCCGTCAGCGAAGAGCACAGCAGCACAAAATCCAGCGCCTCGTCCTTGAGCGCCGCCAGCGCGACCAGGCTGCCTTGCAGCTTCGGCGCGAAGACCCGCTCCACCGCCGCCCGCGACTTGAGGCCGATCATGCCGCCGCCCGCCGCGCCCGCCGCGTGCACCAGCCCGTTCAGCGCGCCGAAGCGCTGCCGCGCAGCCGCCACCGCGGCGGCCATCTGGACCGGGTCGGCCACGTCGGCCTGCACGGTCAACACCTGCGCCCCGAGCGCTTCCAGTTCAAGCAGCGCCAGCAAGGTGCGGCGCAGGGGGTCGGACGGTTCGGCCAGCGCCACGCGCTCGGACCACTCCTGCCGCGGCGGCAGCGCGCTGCGCCCCAGCAGCACCAGTTTCGCCTGCCACGCCTGCGCCAGATGGCGCGCCAGCGCCAGCCCGACGCCGCCCAGGCCGCCCGTGATCAGGTAGACGCCGTGCCGGCGCAGGCGCTGGGCCGGCGGCGTGTCGCGCCGCGCCGGCTCGAACGTCTTGCTCCAGCGGTGGGCGCCACGGTAGGCCACCACCGCCTCGGTGCGCGCCGCCGCCGTCTCCGCCACGATCTGCCGCGCCAGCAGCAGCGCCCCGGCAGCGTCGGCCGGCAGCACGACGTCGATCAGACGGCAAGCCAGGTTTGGATACTCCTGCGGAATCACTTTGCATGGTCCGTACAAGGTCGCCTTCTCCGGGCACAGCGCTTCCTGCCCGGTGACATCCTCCAGTTGGTTCGCCAGCACCGTGATCGACACGCCGGCGCCGCAGGCCGCGTCCAGCGCCTGCGCCAGGCACAACAGGCTGTGGAAACCGCGCTCCAGCACGTCGGCCGCTTGCTGCGGCAGGCCGGCGGCATCAAGGCTCCACAGGTGATACACGTCGGACACCGGGCCGGCGTCGTCCTGGACGGCGCGCAAGGCCCGCTCCAGGTCGTCCCGTTCGCCGGGGCGCACCGCATAGCGATGCGGGTCGAGCCGCTCGAAACCGGCCCCCCGCTCAAGCAGGACCACTTGCCGGCCGCGCAGGCGCAATTGCGCAAGCAATTGCTCGCCCAGGCCGTGCGCATCGCTCAGCACCAGCGCCAGGCCGCGCTGCCCGTCGTCGGCCCCGGCGGGCGCCAGCGGCGCACCGCGCTTCCAGACCGGCGCATAGAACCAGTCGGGCATGTCGCGTTTCGCCGGCGCGGCAGCGGCCGCCGGCGCGATCCAGTACGCTTGCCGCTCGAAGGGATAGCCCGGCAGCGCCACCCGGCGGCGCCCCGTGACGCCAAGCGCGGCCGCGTCCAGTTCGACGCCGGCCACCCAGAGTTGCGCCAGGCAGCGGGCCGGCTGGTCGGCGTTCTGCGCGCGCCGTGCCGGATGGCATTGCGTCGCCAGCACGGGCCGCGCGGCGGCCAGCGGATGGCGCCGCGCCAGGCCGCTCAGGGTGTCGCCCGGCCCGACTTCCAGCAGGATGCGCCCGGCGCTTTCCAGCAGGGTGTTCAAGCCGTCGGCGAAGCGCACCGTGCCGCGCACGTGGCGCACCCAATAGGCCGGGCTGCACGCCTCCTGCGCCGTGATCCATTGGCCGCTGAGGTTGGAAATGAATGGAATCCGCGGCGCCCGCATCTCGACCCGGCGCAGCAATGCTTCGAACTCGCCCAGCACCGGCTCCATCAGGGCCGAGTGGAAGGCGTGCGAAACGTGCAGCCGCCGCACGCCGACGCCACGGCCGGCCAGCTCGCGCTCGGCGGCGTCGATGGCCGCGCCCGGGCCGGACAGCACGCACGAGTCGGCCGCGTTGACCGCCGCCAGGTCGCAGCCGTCGTCCAGGTAGGCGCGCAAGTCGGCTTCCGGCAGGCGCACGGCCAGCATCGCGCCGGCTTGCGTGGCTTGCAGCAAACGGCCGCGCTCGGCCACGATGGCGAGGGCGTCCTCCAGCGAAAAGACGCCCGCCAGGCAGGCCGCCACATATTCGCCGATGCTGTGGCCCAGCATGGCGTCCGGCTGCACGCCGCGGCTGATCCACAGCTGCGCCATCGCATATTCCAGCACGAACAGCGCCGGCTGGGTGATGGCCGTTTGCTCCAGGTGCGCGGCGGCGGCCGCCTCGTCCCCGGCCGCCGGATACAGCAGCGCGCGCAGGTCCAAGCCCAGGCGGGACGCCAGCAGTTCGCTGCAGCGGTCCACCGCCTCGCGCACCACGGCCTCGCCCTGGTATAGCGCGCGGCCCATGTCGACGTGCTGCGCCCCCTGTCCCGGGAACAGGAAGGCAACCGTCGGCTGCCCGGCCAGCGCCTGGCCGCTGAAAAACTGCGCCGCCGGCTGCGACAGCGCCAGCACGGCGTCCGCATGGTCGCGGCCGAGCGCGACGGCGCGGTGGGCGAAACGTTTGCGCCCCGCGTACAGGGTGTGCGCGACGTCGGCCAGCGCCTGTTCCGGGTGGCGCTCCAGGTGGCCGGCCAGTTGCCCGACCGCGCAGTCCAGCGCCGCCGCGCTGCGCGCCGACAGCATCAGCATGTGCATGGCGCCGGCCGCGCCGCCTTCATCGGCGGCGGCCGGCGGCGCCTCCTCCAGCAGCACGTGCGCGTTAGTGCCGCCCATGCCGAAGGAGCTGACCCCGGCGCGCCGCCGCGTGGCGCCGGCCGGCCAGGGCCGCGCCTGCGTGTTCACGTAAAAGGGGCTGGCGGCGAAGTCGATCTGTGCGTTGGCCTGCTCGAAGTTCAGGCTGGGCGGCAGGGTCCGGTGTTGCAGCGCCAGCACCGTCTTGATCAGGCCGGCGACGCCGGCCGCCGCGTCGAGGTGTCCGATATTCGTCTTCACCGAACCGATGGCGCAATAGCCGCGCCGCTGCGTGCCGGCGCGGAACGCCTGGGTCAACGCGGCGATTTCGACCGGGTCGCCCAACGTGGTGCCGGTGCCGTGCGCTTCGACGTAGCCGATCGAGTCGGCCGGCACGCCGGCCATCGCCTGCGCCGCCTGTATCACGTCGGCCTGGCCGTCGACGCTGGGGGCGCTGTACGCCATCTTCAGCGCGCCGTCGTTGTTCAGCGCCGATCCCTTGATGACCGCGTGGATGGTGTCGCCGTCATGCAGGGCCTCGGCCAGACGCTTGAGCACGACGACGCCGGCGCCGCTGCCGATGACGGTGCCGGCGGCCGCCGCGTCGAAGGCGCGGCAGTGCCCGTCCGGCGACAAAATGGCGCCGGGCTGGTAGCGGTAGCCGGCGTCTTGCAGCAGGTTCAGCCAGACGCCGCCGGCCAGCGCCAGGTCGGTTTCGTAGTTCAACAGGCTGCGGCAGGCCAGATGCACCGCCACCAGCGAGGTCGAGCAGGCAGTCTGCACCGACACCGCCGGCCCGCGCAGGTCGAGCTTGTAGGCGACGCGGGTGGCCAGCGAGCCCTGGTCGTTGCCGTTCATCAGGCCCAGCAGCGAGGCGATGTCGCTGCCGTGCCAGTCGACGCCGGGCAGCAGGTTACGCATCAGGTACAGATTGCTGCCGCTGCCGGCATAGACGCCGGTCAGGCCGGGCGCCGCCGCGCCCGCATAGCCCGCGTGTTCGAGGGCGTGCCAGGCCGTTTCCAGGAACACCCGTTGCTGCGGATCGAGCTGCTCGGCGTCGCGCGGCGAGTAGCCGAAGAAGCCGGCGTCGAACTGCTCCATCCCGTCCAGCACGACCCCGGCCTTGACGTAGCCGGGGTCGGCGAGCATGCCGGCGCCGACGCCGCGCCCGCGCAACTCCTCGTCGCTGAAGACGCTGACCGATTCGACGCCGTCGCGGATGTTGCGCCAGAACGCGTCGACGTCGGCGGCGCCGGGAAAGCGGCCGGTCAGGCCGACAATGGCGATCTCCACGCCGCTGGTTTCGTCGTGCTGGGTTGGGTGGTTCATGTGGGTACTCTTTCCGCGATTGGTTTGCGTTGTAAAAAGGCGCCGCGCTGGCGCTTGGCCCGGTCCTCGACCTCTTGCGCGGGGCGGCTCTGGTGGCCGCCGGCGCGCAGGAAGGCGGCCAGCGCTTCCAGCGTCGGATACTTGAAGAGGTCGACGACCGAGGGATGCAGGTCGAGCTGCTCCTGCAGCCGGCGCTGCATCTGCAGCAGCAACAGCGAATGGCCGCCCAGCTCGAAGAAACTGTCGCGCCTTCCCACGCTCGGCAGGCCCAGCAGCGCGCACCAGATCTGCGCCAGCACCTCTTCCAGTTTTCCTTGCGGCGCCTGGTAGCCCCCCTTGCTCTCCGGCGCGGGTTCAGGCAGCGCCTTGCGCTCGACCTTGCCGTTGGCGCTCAGCGGTAAGGCGGGCAAAACCACGATCTGGCGCGGCACCATATAGTCGGGCAGGCGCAGCGCCAGTTGCGCCTTCAAGCCGCCGACGTCCAGCGCCGCTCCGGCTTGCGCCGCCACATAGGCCACCAGCCGCGCGCCGCCGACCGACTCCCGCGCCACCACCACCGCTTCGCGCACGGCCGGCTGCGCCAGCAACTGCGCCTCGATCTCGCCCAGCTCGATGCGCAGGCCGCGGATTTTCACCTGGTGGTCGATGCGCCCCAGGTATTCCAACTGCCCCTCGCCATTCCAGCGCACCAGGTCTCCGGTGCGGTACAGCCGCCCGCCACGCGGGTCGAACGGGTCGGCCACGAAACGCTCCGCCGTCAGCCCGGCCCGCTTCAAATAACCCCGCCCCAGGCCGACGCCGCCCAGGTACAACTCGCCCGCCACGCCGGCCGGCGCCAGGTTCAGTTCGCCGTCGAGCACATAGGCGCGCGTGTCGCTGATCGGCCGCCCGATCGGTACCTGGCTGCGGCCGTCGTTGCGGCAGGCCCAGTGCGTGACGTGGATCGCCGCCTCTGTCGGCCCGTACAGATTGTGCAGCCCGGCGTGGCGCAGCCGCTCGAAGGTTTCCTTCTGCGTCTCCGCCGGCATCGCCTCGCCGCCGCAGATGATGTGCTTCAGGCGCGTGCTGGCCTCGATGCCCTCGTGCGCCAGAAACGCCTGCAGCATCGCCGGCACGAAGTTGACCGTCGTGACCTGGTGCTGCTGGATCAGGGCCACCAGCCGCGCCGGGTCGCGCTGGTCGCCCGGCTTCGCCAGCGCCAGCCGCACCCCGGCCGTCAGCGGCCAGAACAGCTCCCACACCGACACGTCGAAGCCGAACGGCGCCTTGTGCAGCACCGTGTCCGCCGCCGTCAATTGATAGGTTTCCTGCATCCAGATCATGCAGCTCGACAGCGAGCGGTGCCGGTTGGCCGCGCCCTTCGGCATGCCGGTCGAGCCCGAGGTGTAGATCACATAGGCCAGGTTCTCGCCATGCACCGGCACCGCCGGGTTGGCCGCGC
>NZ_JAQQXR010000007.1 GCF_028595325.1 Janthinobacterium fluminis | reverse complement strand
CTGGCCGCGGCCGAGGCGGGCCTGCTGGCCGCCTCCGCCCAGGCCGAGGCGGCCGCCGACGCCGCCCCCGGCGCCTGGGCCTGGCGCCGCGGCGGCGCGCCGCAGCTGTCCGGGCGCTGCCTGCAGATGCTCGGCTACGCCGACGCGGCGGCCGCGCCGGCGCCGTCCCAATGGGCCGAGCAGATCCATCCGGACGACCGCGAGCGGGTGCTCCAGGCCATCGCCGCGGCCGCCGGCCCGGGCGGCGCCGTGCCGGGCGGCGAGTTCCGCCTGCGCCGCGGCGATGGCGACTGGGCCTGGGTGATGGCGCGCGGCGGCGTCGCCGAGCGCGACGCCGCCGGCCTGGCGCTGCGCGCCGCCGGCACGCTCGACGACATCAGCGCCCGCAAGGCCGACGAGCAGGCGCGCGTCTGCGCCATCCTCGAAGCGGCGCCGGAGGCCATGCTGCTGGCCGACCAGGACGGCCACATCCACTACGCCAACCAGATCGGCGCGCGCTGCTTCGCCTACCCGGCCGACGCCCTGCCCGGCCTGTCGATGGAGCAGCTGGTGCCCGACACGATGCGCGGCCCGCCCGGCCAGCGCGAGCTGTTCTCGCGCGCCAGCATGCCGGGCCGGGTGCTGACGGCGCGGCGCCGCGACGGCTCGCACTTCCCGGCCAAGGTCAACCTGTCGCCGCTGCGCCTGGCCGGGCAGAATTTCTCCATCGTCGCCCTGCGCGACATGACGCAGCGCCAGCGCGCCGAGGAAGCCCTGCACGCCAGCAGCGAGCGCTACCGGCTGATCGTGCAGACGGCCGCCGAGGGCATCTGGATGACGGACGCGGACGGCAAGACCACCTTCGCCAACCCGAAGATGGCGCGCATGCTCGGCTACACGGTGCAGGAAATGCTCGGTCGCGCCATGCAGGAATTCATGGACGCGGACGGCCACCTGCAGCTCGAACAGCACCTGCAGCGGCGCCACGCCGGCCAGCCCGAGCAGGGCGACTTCCGCTTCTTCCGCAAGGACCGCTCCAGCCTGTGGGGCCTGCTGTCGACGACGCCCATCCTGGCCGACCACGGCGGCCACGGCGGCACGCTGGCCATGATCACCGACATCACCGAGCGGCGCCTGGCCGCCGTCGCGCTGCGCCTCTCGAACCAGCGCATGGCCTCCGTGTTCAACGCCGTCACCAACGGCCTGGTGGTGCAGGACAGCGCCGGCCGCATCCTCGAAAGCAACGCGGCGGCGGCCCGCCTGCTCGCCGCCAGCGCCGGCAACGGCCGGCTGTGGCCGGCCGTGCGCGAGGACGGCAGCGCCTTCGACGAGGCCAGCCACCCGGTGCACCTGGCGCTGACGACGGGCCGGGCCGTGCGCGACGTCGTCATGGGCGTGGCCCAGCTCGACGCCAGCCTGTGCTGGCTGTCCGTGAACACGGAAGCCATCGCCGACGAGCACGGCAAAATCGGCCTGGTGGTCTCCAGCCTGACCGACATCACCCACCACAAGCGCAGCGAGGCGGCCCTGCGCGAGCTCAACGAACACCTGGAGGAGCGCGTCGCCCAGCGCACCGAGCAGCTCGACCAGGCCAAGCAGGTGGCCGAGGAGGCCAGCCAGGCCAAGGGCCAGTTCCTCGCCAACATGAGCCACGAAATCCGCACGCCGATGAACGGCGTCATCGGCATGGCCTACCTGGCGCTGAAGACGGAGCTGGAGCCGCGCCAGCGCGACTACCTGGAAAAAATCCGCTTCGCCGGCGAGCACCTGCTGGGCATCATCGACGACATCCTCGACATCTCGAAGATCGAGGCGGGCAAGCTGGAGATCGAGCGCGTCGACTTCAGCCTCGACCATGTCATGCAGACCCTGACGACGGTGGTCGCGCCCAAGGCGGCCGGCAAGAACCTGCGCCTGGTCTTCGAGCTGGACCCGCTGCTGCCGCCGGTGCTGCGCGGCGACCCGCTGCGCCTGGGCCAGGTGCTGATCAACTACACCAACAACGCCATCAAGTTCAGCGAGCAGGGCAACATCACCGTCACCGTCACCCGCGTCGTCGGCGACGAGCACGACTGCCTGGTGCGCTTCGCCGTGCGCGACCACGGCATCGGCCTGTCCGAGCTGGAGATGGGCAAGCTGTTCCAGTCCTTCCAGCAGGCCGACACCTCGACCACGCGGGCCTACGGCGGCACCGGCCTGGGCCTGGCCATCTGCAAGCAACTGGCCCAGTTGATGGGCGGCGAGGTGGGCGTCGACAGCCGCCCCGGCGAGGGCAGCAATTTCTGGTTCACGGCGCGCCTGGGCGTGTCGAGCGCGCCCGTGCCGGCCGTGCTCGACCACGTCAAGCAGGCCGCCGCCGCGCTGCTGGCCAGCGCCAACACGGCCGCCGTGATGGCGGCCCTGAAGCACGCCCGCATCCTGCTCGTCGAGGACAACACCTTCAACCAGCAAATCGCCCTGGAGATGCTGGAGGAGGCCGGCGCCTCCGTCTGCCTGGCCAACAACGGCGCCGAGGCCCTCGACCTGCTGCGCCAGGCCCAGTTCGACTGCGTGCTGATGGACGTGCAGATGCCGCTGATGGACGGGCTGGAGGCGACCCGGCGCATCCGCGCCGACCCGGCGCTGGCGGCCCTGCGGGTGCTGGCGATGACGGCCACGGCCACCAGCGAGGACCGGGTGCGCTGCGTCGAGGCCGGCATGGACGACTTCATTTCCAAGCCGATCCAGCCCGGCATGATGTACCAGACCATCGCCAACTGGCTGCCCGAGCGCGAGCCGCTGGTGGCGGCGCCGCCGCCGCGCCCGCCCGTTTTCAAAGCCACCCTGGCCGGCGACCCGGACGTGATCGACCTGTCCATCCTCGCCAAGCTGCTCGGCTACAACCCGCAGAAAGTGCGCAAGTTCGCCTTCAAGTTCCTCCAGACCACCCAGGAGGGCTTCGCCGACATCGAGACGGCGCTGGCGCGCGGCGACGTCAAGCAGGCGCGCGAGCTGGGCCACCGCATCAAGTCCTCGGCGCGCACCGTCGGCGCGCTCGGCATGGCCGAACTGTGCCAGAGCCTGGAAACGCTGCCGGTGTCCAGCCCGGCCCAGGAGGCGGCCCAGGCCGGCGCCATCGTCGGCCAGTTGTGGCCATTGCTGGAACGGGTCACCGAGCAGATAATGCAGAATACCAGTTTTGCCAACGATGACTAAATGGTATGATCAAACCAGACCAATTTGAGGGTGCACGATGAATGACACTAGCCTGACCCCCGCCGCGCCGCTGCGCGTGCTGCTGCTCGACGACGACACCTTCACGCTCGCGCTGCTGGCCGACATGCTGGGCCAGCTGGGGCAATGCGACGTCGTCAGCGAGTCGCACGGCGCGCCGGCGCTGGAGGCGCTGCGCCGGCACCGGCCGCAGCTGCTGATCTGCGATTTGTCGATGCCGGACATGGACGGCATCGAATTCCTCGACCGGGCCGCGGCGGCCGGCTTCGACGGCGGCGTCGTGCTGCTGTCGGGCATGCACGCGGCCGTGCGCAAGGCGGCCGAGCGCCTGGCCCTGGCCCACGGCCTGCGCATCCTCGGCGCCTACCGGAAACCGATGCAGCCGGACGACCTGCTGCACATGGTCGCGCTGCAACGGCAGGCCGAGGCGGCCGCTTGCCAGGCCCAGGCGGCCTGAGATGGCCGCCCCGTCGCGCCTGCGCGTGCTGCTCGTCGACGACGACGCCTTCATGCTGGCCACCATAGGCGAACAGCTGCGCCAGCTGGGCGTGAGCGACATCCGCGACGCCGCCGACGGCAGCGCCGGCATCGCCGCCTACGACGCCGCCGAGCCGAAGCCGGACCTGGTCATCGCCGACCTGCACATGCCCGGCCTGGACGGCTTCCAGCTGCTCGCCGGCCTGGCCGAGCGGCGCTACGGCGGCGGCGTCATCCTGCTGTCGGGCCAGGAAGACCGGGTCTTGAACTCGGCCAAGCTGATGACCCAGTTCCACCAGCTGCGCCTGCTGGCGGCCCTGCCCAAGCCGCCCGAGGCGCAGGCGCTGGCGCTGGCCATCGCCCGCCTGGGCTGAGGGCGGCGGGGGCGCCGGGCTTGCGGCGGCGCGGGCCAGATCAAGTTTTTCCGCAATAATCGCCACACCGGCGGAAAATGGGTTATTATTTCAGCCATCCCCGCCTGCACCCCCTCTGGTCGCACCTTCCAAGAATATTGAATTTGCGCACCTCGCCCCCACCTGCAGCCAGCACCCCAGGACGCGTGGAAGGCGAAACCAGATCGAACATGGCTGAATCTCCAGGCATTATTGTTGACCCCACACCCTCGATTGAGGAAAATATGAGCGAAAATATCAAACACATTACCGATGCATCCTTCGAAGCCGACGTCCTCAAGGCGGACCGTCCCGTGCTGGTCGATTTCTGGGCGGAGTGGTGCGGCCCGTGCAAGGCCATCGCGCCCATCCTGGAAGAAGTGGCCAAGGAATACGACGGCAAGATCCTGATCGCCAAAATGGACGTCGACAGCAACCAGGCCGTGCCGGCCAAGCACGGCATCCGCGGCATCCCGACGCTGATCCTGTTCAAGAACGGCGTGGCGGCGGCGCAAAAAGTGGGCGCGATGGCAAAGGGCCAATTGACCTCTTTCATCGACAGCAATATTTAAGTATCATAGGCGGCGGTGCGCCCGCAGCGCCGCCTGACAATCCGGGAACCGGGCCCATTCAGCCCGCCCCCATGTGATCAACACCACGCAGCTCCCTCCCCTACCTTTACTTCCCGTCTCGGGACACTCAACACACTATGCATTTATCTGAATTAAAGGCCCTACACGTATCCGCCCTCCTGGAGATGGCGATCGGTCTTGATATCGACAACGCGGCCCGCCTGCGCAAACAGGAACTGATGTTTGCCATTCTGAAGAAACGCGCGAAATCAGGAGAACAGATTTTTGGCGACGGCGCCCTGGAAGTGCTGCCGGACGGCTTCGGCTTCCTGCGCTCGCCCGACGCCAGCTACATGGCGTCGACGGACGACATCTACATCTCGCCGTCGCAGATCCGCCGCTTCAACCTGCACACCGGCGACTCCATCGAGGGCGAGGTGCGCACGCCGAAGGACGGCGAGCGCTACTTCGCGCTGGTCAAGGTCGACAAGGTCAACGGCGAATCGCCGGAGATGTCGAAGCACCGCATCCTGTTCGAGAACCTGACGCCGCTGCACCCGAACGAGCCGCTGCGCCTGGAGCGCGAGATGAACGGCCAGGAAAACATCACCGGCCGCATCATCGACCTGATCGCGCCCATCGGCAAGGGCCAGCGCGGCCTGCTGGTGGCCTCGCCTAAGTCGGGCAAGTCGGTGATCCTGCAGCACATCGCCCACGCCATCACGGCGAACCACCCGGACATCACCCTGATCGTGCTGCTGATCGACGAGCGGCCCGAGGAAGTGACGGAGATGCAGCGCTCGGTGCGCGGCGAAGTGGTGGCCTCGACCTTCGACGAGCCGGCCACGCGCCACGTGCAAGTGGCCGAGATGGTGCTGGAAAAAGCCAAGCGCCTGGTGGAAATGAAAAAAGACGTGGTCATCCTGCTGGACTCGATCACCCGCCTGGCGCGCGCCTACAACACGGTGATCCCGGCCTCCGGCAAGGTGCTCACCGGCGGCGTCGACGCCAACGCCCTGCAACGCCCGAAACGCTTCTTCGGCGCCGCCCGCAACATCGAGGAAGGCGGCTCGCTGACCATCATCGCCACGGCGCTGATCGAGACGGGTTCGCGCATGGACGACGTGATCTTCGAGGAATTCAAGGGCACCGGCAACATGGAAGTGCACCTGGAGCGCCGCCTGGCCGAGAAGCGCGTCTACCCGGCGATCAACCTGAACAAATCGGGCACCCGCCGCGAGGAACTGCTGATCAAGCCGGACCAGCTGCAGAAGATCTGGATCCTGCGCAAACTGCTGTACTCGATGGACGAGATCGAGGCGATGGAGTTCATCCTCGACAAGATGAAGGCGACCAAAAACAACGCCGAATTCTTCGACATGATGCGCCGCGGCGGCTAAACGCCGCGGCACAGCCGGGGACAGACCACCATTTTCGAGAAATGTTTTCTTGAAAATCGTGGTCTGTCCCCGGCTGCTTTCCATCGGCGCGAAAGGGCTGTATAATCTGCGGTTGCATTATTTAACCCTGGCAAGTGATCGGCAATCGGGTCAAGGAGTTTGACGACCGACGAAGTGCTGTTTGGCTACCAATCTATTAGAGGCACACATGAAACTCGATACCCATCCAGAATACCGCGAAGTTGTTTTCCACGACCTGTCGTGCGATTTCAAATTCGTCACCCGCTCGACGATCCAGACCCGCGAAACGATCAACCACGAAGGTAAAGACTACCCTCTGGTCAAGATCGAGGTGTCTGCTGAATCGCATCCTTTCTTCACCGGCAAACACAAAATCGTCGACACGGCCGGCCGCGTCGAGAAGTTCCGCCAGAAGTTCGGTTCCGTGGGTTCGAAAACCCAAGTCGCAGCAGGCTGATTTTTTGCCGCTTTGCGAACAAAAAGGCAGCTGCGGCTGCCTTTTTTCGTTGATACTCCGTCCACTCCCACTTTTTCCCGCCCCCTGAACGATGAAGCCTGTCCGCCTTCCCGCCGCCGCCACCCTCGCGCTGCCACGTTGGGCCTTGTTCGCGCTCGGCTTGCTGTACATCCTGCCCGGCCTGATCGGCCGCGAACCGTGGAAGAATGACGACGCGGCCAGCTTCGGCATCATGTGGACGATGGCGCAGGGCGGCTGGCAGGATTACCTGTGGCCGAACATCGCCGGCCTGGCGATGCCGCAGGAGGGGCCGCTGGCGTTCTGGCTGGGCGCGCTGTGCATCAAGCTGTTCGGCTGGCTGGTCGGCGACGTCTTCGGCGCCCGCATCGCCACCATCGGCATCTTCGCCGCCGGCGTGCTGTCGGTCTGGTACACGGCCTTCAACCTGGGCCGGCGCCACGACGCCCAGCCGCTGCGCCTGGCCTTCGGCGGCCAACCCGAGCCGAACGACTTCGGCCGCACCCTGGCCGACGCCGCCGTGCTGATCTACCTGGGCTGCCTGGGCCTGCTCAACGAGAGCCACCAGAACACCGCCGAGTCGCTGCAGGTGACGCTGCTGGCCTTCATGCTGTACCGCGCCGTGCGCTATGTGGAACTGCCGTCGCTGCGCAACGCCGCCCTGGTCGGCCTGGCCCTGGGCGCGCTGACGCTGGGCCGCGGCTGGGTCACGCCGCTGGCGCTGACGCTGGCGCTGTTCCTGTGCACCCGCTTCCTGCGCCTGCCGGCCCTGCGCGTGGCGCGCGACCTGGCGCTGGCGCTGGCGCTGGCCGCCGCGCTCACCCTGCTGTGGCTGCTGCCGGCCCAGTTGCTGCAACCGTTCGGCAGCTCGCCGCTGGCGCCGTGGCTGGCCTGGAACCAGGCCCAGTTGGGCGCCCCCGGCCTGCCCGCGCTGAAATTCTTTTACCGCGTCGGCATGTGGTTCTTCTGGCCCGCCTGGCCCTTCGCCGCCTGGGCCGTGTACGCCTGGCGCCGCCAGCACCACGTGCTGCACGTGGTCGTGCCGGTCAGCTTCGTCAGCATGCTGGCCTTGCTGGTGCTGTGCCACCCGGCCGCCGAACAAAGCCAGTTGCTGCCGCTGCTGCCGCCGCTGGCCGTGATGGCCGCCTTCGGCCTGCTGACGATGAAGCGGGGCGCCATCAACGCCATCGACTGGTTCTCGGTGATGGTGCTGACCGCCTGCGCCGCCGTGTTCTGGCTGTTCTGGCTCGCCAAGCTGAGCGGCTGGCCCGCGCAATTCGCCAAGAATGTGCTGAAACTGGTGCCCGGCTACAAGCCCGAACTGGACTTGCTGGCCTTCTTCGTCGCCGCCAGCGCGACGGCCGGCTGGATCGCGCTGGTGCACTGGCGCATCTCGCGCCAGCCGGCCGTGCTGTGGCGCGCCGTGGTGCTGTCGTCGGGCGGCCTGATCCTGCTGTGGGTCTTGCTGATGACGCTGTTCCTGCCCGAGCTGAACTACAGCAAGAGCTACGCCAGCGTGTCGCGCCAGATCGCCGAGCGCCTGCCGCCCGGACTCAATTGCATCGAGACGAATGCCGGGCCGGCCCAGCGCGCCTCCTTCGCCTACTATGGCAAGCTGCCCTTCACCGGCATGCGCGGCGGCCAGTGCGACATGCTGCTGCTGCAGGACAGCATCAAGCTGCGCGACGAGGTGGAAATTGCGCCCCGCTACCGCGGCAAACAGTGGAGCAAGGTGTGGGAGGGGCGCCGCCCGTCCGACGATTCCGAGCGCTTCCGCCTGTACCGCCGCGCCGACTAACGCGCCCGCCGATACTCGGGGCTGTGATACGGCAGCCGTATCACAGCCCCTGATTGATTCTTTTTACTCTTTTTTACAAATTTTTTTATTATCAAATAGGAATATAAGTTGTTTTGTAGATATAATGTTGTTTTCTTGATTTCGGTGACCGTGTTCTGACGCCCGAAGCCCACTACTTCATCTATGAGCCAGCCTATGACATCGATTTCCTTTGCTACCCGTCTTTTCCCCGCCGTCGCCGCAGCCCTGTTCAGCGCCGGCGCCGCCAATGCCGCCGCCACGGTCGTCGACCTGGGCCCCGCCAACGGCTACTCCGCCTTCATTTTCGGTAACGTCGGCAGCGGCGGTTTCTCCGGTTTCCGCGACGTCGAAGGCCGCCTGGCAGCCGGCGGCAATGTCTTCCTGAGCGGTTTCTCGGTCGGCCAGAAGAGCCCGACGGGCGCGCCCGTCCTGGTGGCCGGCGGCAACCTGAAAATCGGCACCGGCAACATCCAGCACGGCAGCGCCGTCTACGGCAACACCGTCAAGGCCGACCAGTGGTTCCCTTCGGGCACCTTCGTGAAAGGCAAGCCGATCGACTTCGCCGCCGCCAAGACCCAGTTGACCAATCTGTCGAACACGGTTGCGCAGCTGAAGTCGACCGGCACCGTGGTCATGCAGAATAGCGGCTACACCCTGATCGGCGACAAGAACGCCGACGTCAACGTCTTCAACATCGATTCCTCGTCGCTGGGCAACCTGACGCTGGACCTCGGCTCGCTGAAAAGCACGGCCCACATCATCATCAACGACAGCGCCACCAGCGTGAACCTGTCGGGCGGCTTCAACGGCTTCCAGGGCTTCGGCGACCGCACGCTGTTCAATTTCTCGGCAGCCAAGAACGCCAGCCTGACCACCTACGCCTGGGGCAGCATCCTGGCGCCGCTGGCCCAGTTCTCCGGCAGCGGCCACCTTGAGGGCAGCCTGATCGCCAATTCCGTCATGGCCAGCGCGCGCGACCATTCGACCGTGGAAATCGGCGCCCTCGGCTTCAAGCCGATCTCCATCTCGCCGGTGCCGGAACCGCAAACCTACGCCATGCTGCTGGCCGGTCTGGGCCTGATGGGCTTCGTGCTGCGCCGCAAGGCAGCCTGAGCCGCCGCCACGGCAAACGTGGCGAACTGAACAATAACGCCCCGGCCGCGCCAGCGCCCGGGGCGTTGTTGCATGCGCGGCAAGCCGCTGTTGCGCAAGCCCGGTTTTTCTGATCGGCGCCAACACAAAGGCCGCGCATCGCGTTATAGTCGCCCTATTACGCATTGCCGCACGGCACTGAATTCTTGGCGAAAAGGCAGCGGCGCCGCCGCCCTGCCCGCCGCCCGCGCCCCGCCCCGCGCACCCCCGCCCGACAACTGCGTCCAAGCAGCGCCCGCACCCCGCCGCCCTGACTGCTGAACCATTGCCACGCCACCGTCGAGCCTTGCCATGCCCACACTCTACAAACTCCAGCTTGCCCTGAAGAACACCTATGTCCGCGTGGCCCTGGCCGTGCTGCTGGCCGCGGCCGCCGCGCTGGCCGCCTACTGGGGCGGCGACGTGGCGCAAGACGCCAGCCCCGTGCTGCGCTCGCAGAACATCGCCGCCATCACGGCCCTGCCGGGCCAGCGCGCCCGCCTCGACTACCTGCTGGTGGCGAAACCGCTGTCGGAGGCGCCGCGCTACATCTTCAAGTTCAAGGACGGGCCGCAGCTGCACGTGGTCAAGGTGCCGAGCACCTCGCACCTGAGCCTGGAGCGTGAAATCCTGCTGCGCCACGCCCTCCCCTACGGCATCGCCAGCGACGACTTCCTGGCCGCCCACAAGGCCGCGCTGCAGGACGACGCCGGCGGCCCGGCGGCGGCCGCCGCCTTCCTCAAGCGCCACGCCTTCGACATCGGCGTGCTCCTGCTGCTGCTGTTCGTGCTCAAGTTCGGCCTCCCCGGCATGGGCGTGAGCGCCACCGTGACGACGCCCGACCAGCTCAAGGGCAGCATGGACGACCTGGTCGGCATGGACGACATCAAGCAGGAGGTGCTGCACCTGGAAGACATGATCCGCCACCGCGCCGTGTATCGCTCGCACAATATCGACAAGCCCTTCAACGTCATGCTGACGGGGCCGGCCGGCACCGGCAAGACCAAGCTGGCCGGCTACCTGGCGAAGAAACTCAACCTGCCGCTGATCCAGGCCTCCGGCTCGGCGCTGGAATCGGGCTACATCGGCGGCGGCGCGAAAGCCTTGAACGCGCTGTACCGCAAGGCTTGCGCGCGCGGCAACTGCATCATCTTCCTCGACGAGGCGCAGACGCTGTTCATGCCGCGCGGCCGCGGCGAGAAAAAATGGGAGGACGACACGGCCAACACCCTGCTCGGCCTGCTCGACGGCGTCAAGAGCGAACAGGGCAGCGGCGTCATCTGGGTGGTCGCCTCCAACTTCGACGAGGCGTCCAGCCCGATGGACGAGGCGATGCTGCGGCGCTTCTCCGTGAAGATCAACTTCCGCCTGCCGAACCAGGCCGAGCGCACGGAACTGCTGCGGCGCTTCCTGGCGCGCAAGGCGGACGGCTGCGTCGCCTGGGACCGGCTGGCGCTGGACCAGGTGGCCGAGATCACGGCCAACCTCAGCCCGGCGCTGCTGGAAACGGTGGTCGACCGCGCCAGCATGCTCGCCATCCAGGAGCAGAGCGTGATCGACACCGAGCTGCTGTTCCGCGCCTTCGAGCGCGCCACCATCGGCCTGACCGACCGCGCCACCACGGCGGCCAAGCAGCAGCAGCGCGAACGCATCGCGCTGCACGAGCTGGGCCACTTCTTCATGCAGATCGACCCCTATCTGCGCCAGGGCATGAGCCTGGCCGAGGTCAAGAAAAAATCGCACCTGCTGAAGATCAGCACGGAGTCCGTGTCGAAGCTGAACGCGCTCGGCTACGTGCTGTCGGCCGGCGACGACGTCTCGCTGCGCACGCTCGAAGAGATGGAGCGCGACGTCATCCAGCTATACGGCGGAGTCGCGGCGGAGGAACTGTTCTACGGCGCGCGCGGCATCTCCGTAGGCAGCCAGAACGACATCCAGAAGGCCACGGCGATGCTCGACACGATGGTCAACCGCCTGTCGATGTACTCGCGCTCGAAGCTCGACTACAGCCAGTTCAAACAGGACGGCAACGGCGAGCACACGCTGCGCCAGGTCGAGGCCAAGGCGGACGAGCTCTACAGCTACACCCTGGGCGCGATCGGCGACTACAAGGAGCTCATCGCCGCGCTGCAGGGCGTGCTGCTGGAGCGCTACGTGCTGTCCAAGGACGCCATCTTCGAGCTGCTGGAAGAGCGCATGGCCCGCGACCTGGCGGACGGCTTCGCGGCCCGCGGCGCCGCGGCGTAGCAGGGCCGTTTTTCAGGCGCCGCCGTCCAGCCCCAGATCGCCGGCGGCCTGCTGGCGCAGCACGAACTTCTGGATCTTGCCGGTCACCGTCATCGGAAAGGCGTCGACGAAGCGGACATAGCGCGGCACCTTGTAGTGCGCGATCTGCCCGCCGCAAAACGCGCGGATCTCCTCGGCGTCGGCCTGCGCGCCGGGGCGCAGGATGATGCAGGCGCACAGCTCCTCGCCATACTTCGGGTCCGGCACGCCGACGCACTGCACGTCGAGCACCTTCGGATGCCGGTACAAAAACTCCTCGACCTCGCGCGGATAGATATTCTCGCCGCCGCGTATCACCATATCCTTCGAGCGCCCGACGATGCTGCAAAAGCCGGCCTCGTCGATCACCGCCAGGTCGCCCGTGTGCATCCAGCGCGCCGCGTCAATCGCCTCATGGGTCCGCTCCGGATCGCCCCAATAACCCTGCATCACCGAATAACCGCGCGTCAGCAGCTCGCCCTTCTCGCCGCGCGCCACAACGCGCCCCTCGGCGTCGACGATCTTCACCTCCAGATGCGGATGCACCCGGCCGATGGTCGAGACGCGCAGCGCCAAGGAATCGTCGACGGAACTCTGGAAGCTGACCGGCGAGGTTTCCGTCATGCCGTAGGCGATGGTGATCTGCGCCATGTGCATCGAGCCGATCACCCGCGTCATCACCTCGATAGGACAGGGCGAGCCGGCCATGATGCCGGTGCGCAGACTCGACAAATCGTAGTTGCGGAACTCCGGATGGTCGAGAATGGCGATGAACATCGTCGGCACGCCATGCAGGCCGGTGCAGCGCTCGGCCTGCACCGTCTCCAGCACGGCCCTGGCGTCGAAGCCCTCGCCCGGATACACCATCGCCGCGCCGTGCGTGAAGCAGGCCAGGTTACCCAGCACCATGCCGAAGCAGTGATACAGCGGCACCGGAATGCACAGCCGGTCGGCCGCCGTCAGGCGCATCGCCTCGCCGATGAAAAAGCCGTTGTTGAGGATATTGTGGTGGCTCAGCGTGGCGCCCTTCGGCGCCCCCGTCGTGCCCGAGGTGAACTGGATGTTGACGGCGTCGTCGAACTGCACGGTGGCGGCCACATTGGCCAGGCGCCGCGCGTCGTCGGCGTCTATGCCGTCGAGCAGCGCGTCGAAATTGAGCATGCCCGGCGTGGCCTCGCCGCCCAGGCGGATCACGTGGCGCAGGTGCGGCAGGCGCGCCGAGCGCAGATTGCCGGCGGCGCAGTGGTGGATTTCCGGCACCACATCCTGCAGGATGGCGATGTAGTCGCTGGACTTGAAGGCCGGCGCCAGGATCAGCGCGCTGCAATGGACCTTGTCGAGCACATACTCCAGCTCGGAGCGGCGGTAGGCCGGATTGATGTTCACCATGATCAGGCCGGCCTTCGCCGTGGCGAACTGGGTCAGCACCCACTCGCTGCAATTCTGCGACCAGATGCCGACGCGCTCGCCGGGATTCAGGCCCAGCTTCAGCAGGCCGGCGGCGAGGCGCTCGACGCGCCGGTGGAATTCGCGGTAGGTCCAGCGCACGTTCTGGTGCGCGACGACGAGGGCGTCGCGTTCGCCGAAGCGCGCGGCGACGTCGTCGAGATAGGCGCCGATGGTCGAACCGATCAAGGGCGTGTCGTGGGCGCCGTGTACATAACTAAGCTGCTGCATCCGATCTCCTCATGGCGGCGGCGAACGCGGCCGGCATGGCCTGCGCTGCGCGCTCTAGTGAGGAAAGCATAACCGCTTTTGCTGACAGCTGGATTACGGCGCCAATCGGGCGCGCCCCCTTCAGGCCATCGCCTCGACCATCGCCTTGATCTTGACGGCCTTCTCGAAATGGTCCAGCTCATGCGTGACGATCCACCACTGCGCGGCCTCCATCAGCAACGGCGGATTGTCATTCTTATTGGCGAAAAACGCGTAAAACGACAGGCCGACGGTCGGCCCCTTCTTGGCGATCTTCTCGTCGCATACCTCGATGATTTTTTGCCTTAAACTTGCCTTCATTGCCGCATCTCGCCTTAGGAAAATGGCCGCGGGAGGCGAAGCAGCGATAAGCTGGCCCCCGAGGCAGAACGCGGGCTGCTGCACCGCTTTCAGAGTATAGCGTGCAAGCGATACAAGCCGCCCTACACCTTCATCGGCAAAATCACCATCTGCAAACCTTCCAGGTGCAAGCGCCGTTGCACCGCCAGCGCCGCCTGGTTGTGCAGCAGGCGCGTGAACCAGTTATCGGTCGCGAAAATCAGCTTGCTGGTGAAGAAAATCGCATTCGGGAACTCGTTGCTGATCTCTTCGCACAGCTTGGTGATCTCATCGACGGCGTCCGTGCCGAAACCGATGTAGGACGCCGACGCCATGCCGTGGCTGTGGCAGAAATCGACGAAATACTCCAAGGTCTCGGCCGCCTCCGTGCGCATCTTTTCCAGCGCGCCCTCGCCGCCGTAGGCGTGCGAATCGACCGTCCGGGCGTTGACGAAGATGAAGTTCTTGAAGTGGCCGGGGAACATGCGCTGCACCCACAGCAGCGCGTGCAAGCCGCCGCCGCGCGAAGTGCCGACGATGAACACGGCCGTCTGCTCGTCCGGGTTCGGCTCGATCGGCTCGGCGCCCGGCCCGAACGGCTGGCTGGCGAACACCTCGTCGACGGAATGGATGGCCCGCTTGGTGTGGGCGTAATGCTTGCGAATAAAGATGCACAGGGCGGCGATGGCGGCGATGATGACGGCCGTGGCCCAGCCGCCCTCGGCGAAGCGCTCGATGACGAGAATGATCAAAATGCCGGCGCAGATGACGAAGCCGAGCAGCGACAGCAGCAGGCGGCGCAGCCAGTGCGTGCCCTGCACGCGGTTGCGCATCCAGTACAGGCACAGGCCGAACAGCGAAATGGCGAAGGTCAGGAACACGGAAATCGAGTACAGCACCACCAGCAGCGTGACGCTGCCGGCCGTCCAGAACAGGATCGCCAGCGCGGCCAGGCCCATGACGAGGATGCCGTTCTGCGTCACCAGGCGCGTCGACAGGTAGCGGAATTTGTGCGGCACCCAGGAATCGGCCGCCATGTTCGACAGCACCGACGGCCCGCCCAGGAAACCGGTGTTGGCGGCGACGAACAGCAGGCCCGCCTCGAAGGCCAGCACGATCACCAGCAGCGCCTGGTTCAGCAGCGGCCCGCCCAGGCCCATGCTGGCGATGATGCTCTTGAAGGTGGACGCGTTGAGCGTCTCGCCCGGCGTCGGCATGGCGTCCCACAGCAGGTACAGCAGGATGATGCCGCCGGCCGTGAACGCCAGCGACAGCGCCATGTACAACATCGTCACCTTGCCGGTGCGCACGCGCGGCTCGGCCAGCAAGTTGACGTTGTTCGACACCGCCTCCAGCCCCGTGTAGGTGCCGCCGCCCTGCGAATAGGCCAGCAGCAACATGCCGGCGACGCCGGTCCAGCCTATGCTTTTGGCCAGCTCGCCGGTTTCGACCAGGGTGTTCGGGACCAGCTCGGGCAGGTGCGAGGCGTGGGCGAAAATGCCGTAGACGATCAGGATCAGATGCGTGGCGACGAAGCCGAGGAAGATCGGCAGCAGGATCTGGATCGCCTCCTTCAGGCCGCGCAGGTTCATCACGATCAGCAGGCCGATGAAGAACACCTCCGCCCATAGCTTGTAGGGCTGGAAGCCGAGCGGCAGGAAAGAGGCCAGCGCGTCGACGCCGGAGGCAATCGAGATGGCGATCGTCAGCACGTAGTCGAGGATCAGCGCACAGCCGGAGATCAGGCCCATGTAGGGGCCGACCAGCTTGCTGGCGACGCGGTAGCCACCGCCGCCGGTGGGGAACAGCTCGATCACCTGGTTGTAGGCCAGCGCGATGATGAAGACGGTGACGGCGGTGGCGATGGCCATGTACAGGCCGAGGTGGGCGTGGCCGCCCAGCGCCTTGAAGGTTTCCTCCGGGCCGTAGGCGGACGAGGACAAGCCGTCCGCGCCCAGACCGACCCAGGCCAGGAAGGCCACCAGCGCCATCGAATGGCGCGTCTCCAGCTTCATCGGATCGAGCGCCTTGCCGAGAATGATTTCGCGGATTTTCTTGTTTTTCATGCGTCTGGCCTGCCGGTAGGGGCGGCAGAGTGCTTAAGGGTAGGCGAGATGATACGCCCAATCCCTGAGCGGAATACTTGTGCAAATATAAAAACAAGTTAAAGGGTTGCCGGAATGCGTCAAATCGGTGAGCGCGCGCCGCCCTCGCCGGGATGGCGGAATAGCCAGACGCACGGGACTCACCATCCCGCGTCGGAAACAGCCTGCCCCCTCGCCGTCATTTTGCACACTGGCACAGCCGGCGGAACCGGAGGCGGCGGGACGCGCTCTAACGCTTACTCGCCGAATCCGTCGGCAGGACGATGTGTATTCGCCGGAGCTAAAAAATGACAATCCGCGCCTGCATTTTTTCCCGCTTGTGCACCTACACCTTGTGCGTGCTGATGGGCCTGTCGCCTGCCACCGCTGGCCTGGCCTATGCGCAAACAGGGGGCGCGGGCAAGACCGAACCAGCACCGCCGCCGCCATCCGAGTACCCGCGCGGGGACAGGCACGGCGACAGCCGCGGCGAAGCCCTGCTCCCCGCCCTGATCACCGGGCTGTTCGCCATCTTGGGCCAGCAGCAGAATACGGGCAAGGACGACAAGCGCGGCGCCAATGAGGAGGATCTGGCCTTGAACGGCCCGCGCATGCTCGACTCCTATCCTGTCGGCACCTTCGCCGTGTATGGCTTCACCAACGACGGCTGGCCGCTGGTGGTCGATTTTCTTCCCAAGCCAAACAGTTGCACCTGGCTCGACGTGATGCTGAATCAAGAGCGGGTGTTTTCCCGCCTGCTCGACATGGACGGCCGCTCCGGCCGCCGCCTGGTGCGGGTCGATCTGCCGCACGGCATCACAAAGCAGGCGCGCGCCGCGCTGTACATCGTCCAGTCCGAACAGCGCAGCTGCGACGCGGGCGCCGCCCCGCCGGCGCCGGTCGAAGTCTACGGCATCGGCGCCGGGCCGCGCGCCATCGGCTCGGTGGCCGTCGACCAACTGCTGTTTGAACCGGCGCTGCCCCGCGTTCCGCAGGAGCCGGCGCGCATCAGTTATCGCGTCAAGTCCAATTTCAACCACGCCTCCGTGGAAATCTTGCGCTACCTCGCCAGTCCCTCCGGCCTGATCCAGGTCCAGCGCGTGCGCGCCAACCGCGCCGACGCCTTGTCGCCGGGCCTCATCGTGGGTCAGCCATGGGATGGCCAGGACCAGTCCGGCAAACGCTCGCTGGGCGTCCATCGCCTGCAGGTGCGGGCCTGGTTCAACGAAGGCGACCCGAGCTGGGTCGGCGCCATCTCGCCCGCCTCCGTCACGATCGCCCCGCGATGAAAACGGGCCAGCGGATAGGCGCGCTGGCGGCCTTCGTCGCGGCGGCCCTGCTGTTCCATTACGTGAGCCACCTGCCCGTCGCGCGCCCGCTCGATCAGGCGCAGGCGTGGACGGCGGAGACCGGCGAGCAATTGATACTGCGCCTCCTCGACGAGGCGCCATCGCTTCCCGTTTTCGCCGTCGAAGGCGCCGACAACGAGGGCGTCGACGTGCGTTTCGACGCGGCCGCCGTGGAGGCGGCGACGGTCGCAAGTGTGCGGCGCGACTTCCATCTCGACATTCCTGCGGCGCAGGGCGCGCTACTATGGACCGGCAAGCTCAAGGGCAACGGCCATACCATGATAGAGGTGCGCCTGCTCGGCACGGGCGGCGCCCCGGAACTGCAGATCGGCCACATCGGCGAAGGCTCCCATCCGGGCCTGAGCCTGAGCACGCGGCACGCGCAGGCGCTGGTGCAGCTGAGCGTTTTGCTCGGCGACGATGCGCCACTCGCGCAGGCCGAGCAAAAGACCCTCAAGTTCGCCGCAGGCGCCAGCGTGGCGCTGCCCGGCGCCGTGCCCATCAACGTCGTGGTGCCCGAGGGGCGCCGTTTCACCCTGCTCTTTCCGGTCGAGCAACCGAAGTCCAACTTCCGTCTCGGCGAGGCGGCCGTCGATCCGCACAGCGAGCTGCCCTTGCGCGACATGACGGTGCGCCGGCCCGACCAGCGCGACAAGTTCTTCGTCTGCGCCGCCGGCCCGGACGCGCATTTCAAGTGGCCGCGTGGGCTGCGGCCCGGCGATTGCGACGACGCGCCGACCTTGTGGGCGAGCCGCTTCACGCTGTCGCCGACGAATCTCGCCATTTTCCTGCGCGGCAACGCCTACATCGTCAAGGATGGCGCCGCCGAGAGCGACGACTGGCTGGAGAAACTGCAGAAGAATGTGCCGCTGGCGGTGCTCTTCAGCCTGCTGTTCGGCGCGCTCGGGAAGTGGGTCTGGTCGGCGTTTTCGCGCACCGGCGAGGCGCGCCCCCGCCCCCACGATTCGGGCGAATAGCGGACGCCGGAGCAACTGCGTTTCCTGCGCGCTGAAATCCTGGCCCCGGAACGAGGCCGGCGCGCGACTACGCCCCATCCCCGAGCGAAATACTTGTGCAAATATAAAAAACAAGCTAAAGGGTTGCCGGATTGCGTCAAATCAGTGATAATGCGTCTCGCGTTGCCGGGATGGCGGAATAGGTAGACGCACGGGACTCAAAATCCCGCGCTGGAAACAGCGTGCCGGTTCGATTCCGGCTCCCGGCACCATGAACACAGCAGTGGAAGTTCAAAAAACATCTAAGAACCCGCATTCTTTATAGGATAGCGGGTTTTTTGTTGTCCATGCTCGTACACTGGCCTACATTCAAATCCATGAACTTTTTGGTACTTTTTTCTGGATTTAGGATTTTCTCTAAAAAAAAACACCGTCAGGGAGAGCTGCCCGTCATCCCGAGTACAAGGGTACGCCCAGCGGCGACAACTATTCTGACACTGGGGGCATTTTCTGTTCCGCAATTTGCTATTCTCAGGGGCCGCTGTCAGTTGCGGATTCAAGCGCTCAACGACGACAATCGGCCGGCACACGACTTACGTTATGTACCAACCGAGTCAGCAAGGGTTAGGGAAACGCTCAAGCGAGCCAGTACCTGAGAAATGCCGTCACCTGATGCTTCTATTTCGCGCAAGCAGACTTAACTTGCGCAAGCGGTAAAGCCTGCTGGCTTGATTCGTCCAAAATACCAAACGAGCAAGTGCCATTGTCGAACAAGCCGGCCAAACCGGTTGGCACATCGCTGCCGCCGTAGAGCGAGTAGTTTTTTCCCGCTTCAAAACGTCCTCGCGCATAGACATCGCAAGTCCGGTTCCCGGGAAGCGTGGCGTTGTAGTGCAAGGTGACCAGCTTTTCGGCGAACATGGCTATAGGCTTTGCAGACTCCTCCGGTTTGCTGTATTTGCTCACATAGAACAAGGAAGTCGAGGCGCAGGACTTGTCGTCCACCACGGACAGGCTCGTCGAGTAACGGTTATTGCTTATCACTGGCAATCGGCTGTACAGCAAAGCTTGCGGCGTGCCTGCCACCGGTGCAATGTACGGCGGTGCCTGCACGTACTGCGAACTCGCGCATCCGATCAGCGCGAGGCAGGAAATAAAAGATAACAATTGCTTAGCCATCGTGATTTCCCAATGTTGTAGTCCGGCAATTGTATGGTGACCAGTCGAGCATTGTAAAGGTTGATTGGCGCTGATCTTCATCTTTGCCGAACTATGCGGCCGGCCAATGGCCCAACGCTGCGGATACCAAGGAGGGGGATCATGGCAAAGTGGTCACATATGAATCCTTTGTCAAACGCCAGTGTCCACTCCTGGTCCAGACTGTGTAAAAACCGAAATACGCGGGGCGGTTTTCAATAAATAATCCGCTAACCGCCAGACGGCCCTGTCAGCGCATTGGATCAGCAGGGTGGTACTTGCTTCATGTGTTTTCGGCGAATGGCGAGTGCGCCGTGGATACCGGCACGCTGCACTGGCCCAAATACCCTCCGTTCAATCCATCATCGCGGTTCTGCATCGATTCGAGGCCCCCCTCATGCTCCCAGCGGGTCATGCGTCGATTCTGGCTTGGCGTGCATTGCTTCTTTAGCACGCACTGCTGACAGTGCGAACTCCAGTACTTGTGCAGTTTCATGCCGCGCTCGCTTCATCCTCGCCCCCCGGAAACCGATGAGATGTTTCCATAACGTTTAGCGACAAAACTCGTTTACACTGGCGTTAACTTTCTGCCACGTTACATGGCATCGTGCGCCAAGCCGTTTTTACACAGTCTGGGTCAGAAACCGCCATTAATAAGCTAGGATGACAAACGAATGCAACGTTTCAGAAAACTGCTCTTTGTTACGATTCTGGGAGCCGTTAGTTGTGCTTTTCCGAGAATAGCACTCTGCGCGGGCAATCTTGGCGCCGAGCAAGAGCTTAAGGAATTTGCTGACTATAACCTTACCATTTGTGGAACCGGTGCTAGACGAGCCATAAATGAATGGCGCGCTGGCCGCCAAGTTGATGAGCAGTATGAGTTTGGGGACTGCATTGCCGAGGCCCGCACAGAAGGAAAGAAACTGTACACCACTGTACTAGCTAAGGTTTCAGGGAAAAATCAAGCTGAGGCGGCCTTAAAAGACTACTTCGCCACCTGGCTTACGGCGCTAGCAAATGTCAAACCTAACGGCTATGAAACAATCCGTTCATACAACGATAGGCAGTCTGAATACGCAGTGAAGGTAGATTTGATGTGGAATAAATTTGAGCTTGAAAATTGAAGCGAGCCCGAGCGTGGCCAATTGCTGTCGGTTTGTGATGTCGCCTTGCTGTTTGCGCAAGAAGTCGAGCTAAATGTCAGGTACTGATTGCGGTGGTAAAGGTTAGGCGATTGCCGAACGGGTCTTTCACCGACATGTCGCGACTACCCCATGGGGTATCGTCCAAGGTGGGACGCGCATACTTAAACTGCTTTGAGGTCAACTCTGCATGCAGCTCGTCGATCCCGTCCACTTCAATCCGTATGGCCGAACCGGGGCAGCAATCGCCGTGATGTTCGGACAGGTGAAGGATGCAGCCATCGCGCGAGACTTGCAGGTAGAGCGGCAGGCTCGGCTCGAAGCGGTGATCCCAGTCGACCTTGAATCCAAGAAAATCCACATAGAATTCTTTGGCTTTCGCTTCATCGAAGATACGGAGGATGGGAGTGGTGCTATGAATTTTCATGCGTTGGCCCTTTGCGATTGAAATGATTATATAGCAATACAATTTTCATTAGAACGATGTCCCACTGCAGATCAACCCCAAACATGAACTACAATTCGGACTGTCCTGCCTGGGGGAATTTGACCTAGGAGCGTGCGCGGCAGACAGAATTTGAACTGCGTATGTTGACGCATTTGCTGCCGGATCCGGCGGCGATTGCGGTTTCGCGCGCGAAAGCCGGGTGATATTGGGTCGGCAGAGGCGAAATCGGCCGCTGCCTCCCTTTGATGGGCTTACGTGTATAGCATTTTCGCCATTCTTCGCAGGTTCAGCGCGGTGCAGACGAGTTGCCACTCGGCCCGGGCCTTGGCCAGTTCGCGCATGCTAAATTGCCGGAACCCCAGCACGCTTTTCACCCAGGCATTGGGCGGTTCCGAAATCCATTTGCGTTTTCGATAGGTCGCCGGCGTCGCGCTTGACCGCGGCAAGCACCATCGCCAGTTGCCCGCTGTCGGCCGCGCTGTTGACCAGTTCGGCCGCCACGACGATGTGGGCGGTTTCGTCGACGGCGGCCTAAGCGTTGTACGCGTAGTCGAAGCCGCCTCCGGCACGCTTCATGATGCGGCTCTCCGGATCGGTGAAATTTTACTGGGCGTCCGGTCTGGGTTCGCCGAACTTGTGCTTGAAGCGCGGCTTCTTTTTCGCCTTACCCGAGCCATCCGGTGGCGCATCGTCGTCGCTGCGGCCGCGCGCAATGTCGGCCTGGCGCTGGCGTTCTTCAAGGCGTGCGCGGGCGGCGCGGATCACGGCAAGGCGCTCTTCGCGCCGCGCGATCTCCGCCGGGAGATCGCGCTCCGGTTCGTTCCTTTCGGCCGCGTCTGCCACCCTGGCCTTGGCCAGCAGCGCGTCGACTTGTTCCTTCAGTGCACGCTCCGCCTGCTGCATACGGTCGTAACTCATCGCCTTGTGGCGTGAGGCGTTGGCCTTGATCTTGGTGCCGTCGACCCCGATCATGCCGAGCTTGACCAACCCGCATTCCTTCGCCAACTTCACCACTTGCACGAACAGGTCCGCCAGCTCCTTCAGGTGAAACGCGCGGAAATCGCAGATCGTCCGGTGCGCCGGATAATTGTCGGCAGCGAGCTGCGCGAAACGCGATGTCTTCGTGCAGTTTCCTGGCCAGCTTGCGCGACGAAAACACGCCTGTCGCGTAACCGTACACGAGCACCTTGGTGACCATGTCCACGCCGACGTGGGCTTTCATCCCAAAATGCCAATCGTTGTCCTTCTTGGATTGATACATTTCAGGATCGCGTTTACCATCGCGGTTCTTGGTCGACGGCGGAGCGGCGATCAGCGTTGCGTCGACGATGATTCCTTCGCGCATCGTCAATCCTTTGCTGGCCAAGTGGGCATTGATCTCGTTGAAGATACGCTTGGTCAGATTATTGAAAATAGAAAAGCAGCGAGCCACGACACGATCATGCATAACAAGTCCCTGAGATATCTGCATTTACGCCCGGATAGCCCCATGCCTGTATGGGATGACATGCACCCATTCAAGGTGGTGCTCGTCATCGAGGCCGAGCTCTTGCAACTGTGGCAGTGGGACGTGAGCCGTTGGCTGGTGTCAGCCGGCTGCCGCTACCTGCTCGCATGGGGCAAGGACGCCGGCGCCTGGGAAGAGTCAGTCGATGAGGCCAGCCTGGAGGCCGCCGATTACGAGGATGCCCCGGAAGATCAGCTCGTGATAACGACATCGCACGTCGACGAGGATCTCGACGAAGTCTTTTGGTTTGCCAAAAATCGCGCCCAGCATCCCCTCCACGACCTTAGGCAAACCCTGATCCTGCACATTGCCGACGCGGAGCAGCGCGATGCGCTGGAAGAGCGCTACCGCCAGGCATAAGGCCGGTGCGCGCAGGCGCGCCGCGCGCGGCGCCATCCCGGCGTAGTGAAGCTGGCCGGCAGGCCGCTTGCGCCAACTACAGCAGGCCGGCCGCCATATGCCGCGCGCGCGGCGCCAGCCGGCGCCGCGCCCCGCTGATGCCGGCGGCGGCGGCGCGCCCGCTGCCCTCGGCGCAATGGTCTAGCGCCTGGCGCAGCATCGTGTCGACGTTGCGCATCGACACGCTGTAAAAACTCGCCACTTCCTGGCGCGTGCGCTCTTCCAGCCGCAGCGCCACCAGCACGGCGCGGTGCAGGCGCGGCAGGCATTCCAGCGCCGCCGCCACCCGCGCCAGCGTGGAACGGGCGTCGGCGACCACGTCGGGGCCGGGCGCCTCGTCGGCGATGAGCTCCAGCTCGACGTCGGCATCGCCGCCGTACAGCTCCGGCCGGTTGGCGTGCAGGCGGTCCAACGCCTGGTTGCACGCCACCCGGTAGACATAGGCTTCCGGATGCTGGATGCGCGCGTCGGCCGTCAGTTCGCCCAGCCGCAGCCAGGCGTCGTGCAGGCTCTCGCTGGCCAGGTCGGCGCAGCCGAGGTGGTGCACGAGGCGGCGGTGCAGCCGCGCATAGTTCGCCACCAGGCAGTCGCGCAGCACCACGCCGCCGTCCGCGCCGGCGGCGGGCTGCCCCAGGCAATGCAATTCGCTCATGTCCATGCCGCTCTTCCCTCCGTGTTCCACAGTGAAATCCCCCGCGCGTCCGCCGCCCGCCTTAGCGCTCCTGCAGGCTGCGCCGCTCCTCGTCCGTCAGCAGCGCCAGTTGCTTGGCGTCGTAGCTGCCGCCAAGGCCGAGCAGTTGCACGGGATGCGCCGCTTCGTAGCGCGGCGCCACGCCCGACTGCAGCTCGGGACGGCCCGCCGGCGCCTTGGCCGCCTCGCCGCCCTCCTCGGCCTCGCCGCCGAAGCCCGTCACGCGCACGGTGAAGATCGACGGCAGGGCCTTGCGGGCCGCCGCGCGTTCGCGCTGCCCGACGTCCTGCGCCGCCGCCGTCGCCTGCGAGGCGGCCGCGCTGGCGTTGCTCAGCGCGCCCACGTTGACGGCCGCGACGGTCGGGATGCCCGCGGCCGCCCCCTTCACCAGGATGTTTTCCGCGTTCAACACCTGCGGGGCGCCGATGTTGACGTTGCCCGAGACGCGGATGCCCGCCTCGCCGGCGTCGATGGTGCCCAGCGGCGCGATCAGGTCGATGTCGCCGCCCGGCACTTCGGGTATCGGCGCCAGCGTGGCGATGCCGGCGCCCGAGCTGGGCACCTGCGGCGACAGCGTCACGTTGCCGAGGTTGTCGTAGACCCGCTTCGGCGGCGTGTAGACCAGCGTCGTCTTGGCGCCGCGGCCGGCGTTGATGTCGCCCTGCTCCGACCAGGCGAAGATGTCGCCGCCGAAGGTGGTCATGATGCGCGACAGGCCCAGCAGCAGGCTGCCCTCGCTAAACAACTGGATGTGGCCCTGGCCCTGGGTCATGACGCCGGCGCTGCCGCCCGGCGCCTCGCCCTGCACGCCGACGACGATCTGGCCGCCCGGCGCCAGCATCTGGATGTCGCCGCCGAAATCGGTGTGCACGCCGGAGCCGCCGTACATGACGATGTCGCCGCTGCGGGCGATCAGCTTGCCGTCGGCGTCGCGGTCGGGGAACAGCGTGGCGATCATTTCGCGGCCGCGCAGGAAGGAGCCGTAGCGCTTGCTGTCGACGTTGTTGTATTCGCGCCCGCCCTCGCGCAGCTCGGCGAAGTAGACCGAGCGCAGGAAGATGCGCTGCTGCTCCGGCGCCAGCCCGTTGAAGTAGGCCAGCGATTCGGCCGCCGTGCCCTGGAAGGCGAAGCGGTGCTTGAGCCAGGCGCCCAGTTCCGGCGCGTAGCTCTTGGCCACCTTGCCGGCCTGCCCGGCCAGCGGCGCGGCCGCGTCGGCCACATTGGCCGGGTCCAGGTAGCGCTTGGCCAGGGCCGAGTAGTCCGGCCCCTTGGCGCCGGCGCCGGCCGTCATGGCGATGTCGGCGCCGGGCCGGCTGTCGCCCTGCACCAGCGCGCCGATGCTGACGACGCTGGCGCGGTTTTCCTGCAGCAGGTTGCGCCCCGCCGCCATCTCCAGCGTGCCCGGACCGGCCACCTTGATGTTGGCGTACAGGATGTCGCGCCCGGCCTGGACCAGCGACACGTCGTTGGCGTTGTTGTGCACGAACAGGCTGCTGCCGCCGACGATGTCGCGGCCGGCCTGCACGCGCGCGGCCGTGGCCGCACGGTACCAGGGGAATTGCTGGGTGGACGAGGCGAGGTGGACCATGCCGCTGCTCAGGCCCAGGATGTCGCCCTTGACGGCGTAGAACAGGGCCGCCGACGGGTCGCCCGCGTGCAGGGCCGTGGCGCCCTGGGTGTCGGGGCCGAAGGCGAACAGCGGATACCGGTCGAGGTAGCCCAGGACGGTTTCGCTAGTGAAGCCCCCGTCCGTCAGGGAGCCGTTCGGGCTCAGGTTGGACGACGACGCCACGAAGTTGCCGCCTGGCGTGAAGCCGGCGAACGCCGGCCTGAACGGTGTCGGCAGCGGCGTGTCGGCGCCCGACATGCTGACCGGAAGGCCGCCGCCGAACAGCGAGGTGCCCGCCAGGAATTCCAGGGCGCCGCGGGACGACGGCGCCAGCAGCAGGGAACGCTCGGTCGGCGCCGTGCTGGAGCCCGGCCCGGCCGAGTAGCCGAAGTACACGCTGCCGCTGGCCGCCGTCGCACGCAGGATGGACGGGTAGACGATGACGGTGTCGCCCTTGTCGGTATTGCCCAGCGACACCTTGCCGTCCGCGATGTCCGTGTTCGGCGTCAGATTGCCGCCGGCCGAAAACAGGTTGATGGCGGTGCGCTCGGTCCACAGGCTGAACCAGCTTTGCCCACCGTTCTTGTACTGCACGCCGCGCGTCGTGAACGCGCTCTTGTTGGGCGTGTACACCCGCCCCGCGTCGGCCGCCGTCGCCAGCACCAGGTCGCCCATCGTGTCGAGGTAGAACGCCGAGTCGCCCGGCACCACGTTGATGCCGCCGCTGCTGACGCCGATGGTGGGCGTGAACGGGTCGATGGGGCGGACGTCGCCGGCGTCGCCGTCGTAGCCGGGGCGCTGGTCGAGCAGTTCCCGGTAGCGCAGCTTGACGGCGCCGATGGCGCCGGCCGCCAGCGTGGTCATGCCGCGCAGGTTGATCAGCGCGCCGTTCAAGTCTAGCCTCTGGCGGTTGTCGACGATGCTGGTGGCGTTTTGCAAGGCGTCCAGCGCCGGGTTGACGGCGCCGCCGGCGCGTATGCGCAGGTCGCCGCCGCCGGTCAGCGTCAGCGTGCCGTCGTCGGCCACGCGGCCGCTGCCGCCGACGGCGGCGACCAGCGCCTGGCTGCGCGGGTAGTCCGCCGCGTTGATGTCGCCCCGGCGCGCCGTGGCGCCGGCGTTGCCGCCGGCCGCGATCGTCAGGTTGCCGCCGCCCAGCGTGCCCACGCCGGTGAAGCCGACAATGTAGGGCTCGGACGAGGCGTCGCCCGGCTGCGCGGGCGCGTAGGCGCCGAAGTTGATCCACCACGCCGCCGGAATCGCGGCGGCGCCGCCGGCCGTGCTGCCGGTGCCCTGGCGCCACAGCCAGTTGCCGACGCCGGCGCTGGGGGTCTGACTGCGCTCGGGCGGCGAGAAGCCTGCCCACACGTCGCCGATGACGTCGCGGCCGACGGCGATGCCGACGTTGCCGCCGTGCTCGGGATACCAGGCTTGGTAGCCCGCCAGCGCCGCGCCGTAATCGGCGCTTTGTTTGCCGATCGGGCTGCCGTCCGTTTGCCCGCGCGGCTGGTTGTAGCGGTTGACGCCGCCGGCGTCGAGGATGGCGGCGGCGCGCGTGCCGGCCGTGTAGATGCCGAACGGCGACTGCATGCGCAAGTCGCCCGCCGCCGTCATGTCCAGGTCGCCGGTGCCGGTGCGCAGCACGCTGAACATCGGCGACAGCAGCGTGTAGGTGGTGACGTCCCTGGCCGGTTTGACCACCGCGACGCAAGTCTCCGGGCTTAATTCGCAGTAGAACAGCGCCCACTCCGGCACAGGCTGGCCGACTACAAAGTCCGAACTCCAGCCGGGGGCCTCCGGCCCCCACGACATCGCAATGCGGCTCGGGTCGATCACGCAGGATCCCGGAACGCTGTCGCAGTTGCCGTCGTCGAGCCACTTCTGCCCGACCGGCGTGCCGACCGGGAAGCCCTGGTTGTTGGGGCCGAAGACGAAGCCCGTGCCGCCCAGCTTGGTGACCACGCGCGTCATCGAATGCGTGTCACCCAGCAGCAGCGAGGCGCTCGACAGCGGATTGACGGCGCGCCGGTCGGCCGAGCCGAGGTCGGCGCCGGCGTTCAGTTGCAGGTCCCAGCTGGTGGAACCCTCGCCCAGCATCGGCGCCAGCGCCCAGTTCTGCCCCTGTTTGCCGGCGCTTTCCGGGCGCAGCTTGACCGGCTCGTCGTTGAGCAGCTCGACCTTGGTCATGGACGGGATCAGCGCGCCGCGCGGCAGCGCGATGCTGGCGCCGGCCGCCATCGCCATCGGCAACTTGACGCCCTTCGGCCAGACCAGCGCGGCGACGGCGGCGTCGCCGCGCAGCACCGTGCCGGCGCCCAGTTTCATGCCGACGTCCAGCGTCACGTCGGCCGCCAGCACGGCGCCCGCCGCCAGGGCGACGCTGCCGTCGACGCGGTAGACGGGCGCGGCCAGCACCGTGCCGGCGCGCAGCGTGTGGGCGTCCGTCAGCGTCGCCTCGACCGGCACGACGGTGCCGGCCGGCAGCGTCAGGGCGGCCGCCGGCAGGTCGTAGTTGAGCACGGCGTCGCGCGGGAACAGCGTGCCGGCCTCCAGCGCCACGCCGTCGACGCCCACGACGATGTCGCCGCCGTAGGGCGTGAGGGCGTCGCCGCCGAAGCGGCGCGTCTCGCTCAGGTACCAGCCCCGGTCGTCCGGCGTGGCCGGCGGCGGCGCGAAGCCGTCGTTGATGCTGCCATGCACGCTGAGGTCGCCGCCGGCGCGTATCACCAGCACGCCCGGTTCGCCGTAGCCGCGGCGCGCCGGGTCGGCGCGGTTGGCGCCGGGGCCGTAGCGGTAGCCCGACAGGTCGAGGTCGCCGGCCACCGTCAGGTTGCCGCCCGGATTGCCGGCGGCGCTGACGATTTCCACGCCGGGGCGCAGGTGGTAGGCGCCCAGCCCGGCCAGGCGCCGGCCCAGGTCGGCGTTGGCCAGCGCGGCGTCGATGTAGAGCCCGTTGTCGGCGTCGATGTCGTCCAGATAGGTCTGCGTGATCAGTTGCGGCCGCTTGCCCGACACGTCGGGCAGGCTGGCCAGCGGCGCGTCGTCGTAGCTGCGGAAGGCGTTGACGGCGACGCTGGCCGCGCCGGCGATGGCGGGCCGGCCGGCCACGCTCAGCGCGACGTCGTTGGCGTGCTCGCCGCTGCCGTCGCCGGCGCCGCCGAGGCGCGGCGCGTTCAGGCTCAGCGTGCCGCGGGCGGCGCCGTCGTTGCCCTTGGGCGTGGCGGTGCCGGCGCGCAGGTCGACACTGGCGCCGCTGCCCAGCGCCAGCGTGCCTTCGCGCGTCGTCAGCTCGACGGTGGCGCGGTTCGGGCTGTCGATGATCTTGCCGTAGCTGTCGACGCGCAAGCCGCTGCCGTGGGCGTCCAGCGCGCCGTTGAGCAGCAGGTCGCCGCGCGCCGCCAGGCGGATCGAGCCGACCTGCACGCCGCTGGCGTCGATGCGGCCGTTGACGGTCAGCTTGCCGCCGTCGACGGCGACGTCGACGCGGCGCGCCTTGAGCTCGTCGCCGATGAGCAGGTCGCCCTGCTTGATCTGGAAGCGGCGCGCGCCGAACACCTTGCCCGTGTTCAGGCGGGCGTTCAGGCCGGCGAAGTCGGCCAGCGTCTGCGCCCGCAGGGAAATTTCCGCCGCGTCGTAGGGCACCATGGTGCCGCCGGCGTCGTGCTCGCCGCCGCCGCCGCCGAGGATGCTGCCGGCCAGGTCGATGCGGCCGGCGCCGGCGCCCAGGGCCACGGCGCTGAGCGTGCCGCCGCGGTGCTTGCCGGCCGACAGGTCGATGCTGGAGCCGGCGTGCTGGACGATGTCGCCGTCGCGGCTGTTCAAGACCAGGTCGCCGCCCCAGCTGTGGCGGGTTTGCTCGAAGAACTTGACGGCGCGGCCGGCCAGGTCGATGCGGGCATGCTCGCCCAGGGTGAGCGCGTCGGTGGCCGACAGCGTCAGCTTGCCCGACGGCAGCGCGACGGCGCTGTCGACGCGCACGCTGCGCCCGGCCAGCTGCAGCTCGGCGCCGAGGGCGTCGACGGCCGCGGCCGCGGCCGCGCCGGCCGGCGCCCGCACGTCCAGCGCGCCGCCGGCCGTGATGCGGTTGACGGAAGCGGCCTCGCCGGTCAGCAGCGGCGCCGTGATGAACAGGTCGCCGCCCGTGTACTGGTAGCCCTGACCGGCCAGATAGGCGCCCTGGCGGTGGTAGACCTCCAGCGTGCCCTTGCCGTTGGCGCTCAGCTGCTCGCTGGCGTTCAGCCTGACGGCGCCGAAGCCCAACGCCAGCCGCTGCGCCGGCAAGCCGGTGCCCGGCTGGGTTTGCGGGCCGTAGCCGAACAGGATGCGCCGCGCCGAAATGTCCAGCGTGCTGTCGCCCAGCAGGGCGCCGATGGCCGCGCCCGGATGGTTCGGCAGGTAATAGCCGGTGTAACCCGTCGACTGCGGCGCGCTGCCCGTCCAGATGAATTCGTCGGTGGTGATGCTGGCCTTGTCGCCAGCCGCGCCATAGCCGTAGATGGCCGGCGTGCCCAGCACCAGGCGGCCGACGGCGGACTTGGCGCCGGCCGGATTGAGCGTGTTGAGGGCCACCGCGCCATAGATGTTGACGGATTCGCGGGCGTTGAGGATCAGCGACTCGACGGCCGGCACGCCGGCGCCGGCGTTGCCGCTCAGCAAACGGTCGAGCACGCCCTGATTCAGCGACAGGCCCACCGGCAACTGGCCGGCGGCGGCGGCCCGGTCCAGCGCCGCGTTGCTGCCCAGGTTCAGCGCGGACACGGACAGCAACAGGTTTTTCGCGCCGTAGCGCGCATTCTCGGCCAGCGTGAAGGACTTGTCCGTGGCGATCGCCAGCGTGCCTTCGCCGTACAGCGTGGTGTCGCCGGTGCAGGGGGCGGCGGCGCATTTGCCGATGTCGATGCTGCCCGGCGCCATGCCGCCGCTGGAGGTGGGCGGCAGCAGGTTGATGACGCCGTTGGAGACGCCCAGCACGCTGGCCACGCCGGCCGAGTAGACCAGGCCGTTGGCGGCGTCATACGAGGGTTTGCCCATGCCCGTGGTGTTGATCGAGGCGCCCTGCTCGACGACGATGCCGCCCCATGGCGCGCTGGTCAGCAGGAACACTTCGGCGGCGCGCAACTGCGCGCCGCCGCGCAGGGTGACGTTGCGCGCCGAAGCCTTGAAGGTGGCGAAGTTGTCGCCGGGGGCCATGTCCAGGCTGCCGCCGACCAGCATGCGCTCGGCGCCGAAGGCGTTCAGGTCGGCGGCGCGCAGCGAGGCGCCGAAAAACGCCGGCGTCGGCGCGGTGCCGTTCGCCAGCACCTCGACGTCCGTGGCCTTGACCTCCAGCGTGCCGCCGAAACCGCCGGCGGCCGGCTTGAACAGGGCCTTGCCGCCGAACTGCAGCATGGACTGGCCGGCCACCGTCCGCACGGCATCGTAGTCGAGCCGCAGGCTGCCCGCGTCCGCCGGCAAGGCGCCGCGCAGGCCGCCGCGGCGCGCCGCGTCGGCCGCGACGAAGCCGGCGTACGAGGTTTCGTTGTAGGTCGCGTACTTGCGCACGGCGGCCGCCGGCGTGACGATCACCTGGTTCGGCAGGGCCGCCAGGATGTCCGTGTTGGCCACGCCCAGGTAGCCCGGCGCCACGAAGGACGGGCCGGCGGCGTTCACCACGCCGTCCTGGCCGCCGGCCGCGCCCACCTCGACGCGGAAGGCGCCCGGCAGCAGCGCGTAGTTCGACGGCATCAGCGTATACGTGCCCGCCTTCAGGCCGGCCACGTCCTGCTTCAGCGTCAGCTGGCGGCCGACCATGGGCGCGCCGGCGCCGGCGTCGGCCGCGACGGGCGCATACGCGGCGCCCAGGCCCGGCACGATGGCGTACACGGCGTTGCTGGCCTTGCTGACGCCGAAGGCCGGATTGGCGTTGGCCAGCGGCGTGCGCAGGATGTCGACGGAGCCGCCGCGGCCGCTGACGAAGGCGGCGCCCGTCAGTTCGCCGCCGCCCGACAAATCGAGCACGGCGCCGTCGTGGCCGACCACGCTGTCGCCGGCCAGGGTGATGCCGGCGCCGCCGAGCGGACGGGCGGCGACCGGCTTGCCGGCGTAATCGTAGGCGATGCCGTCCACCGTGCCGCCGTAAGGCATCAGCACGCCGGCGCCGCTGACGGAGGTCAGGCTGCCGGCGCGCAGTTCCACCAGGCCTGCGTGGGCCGTGCTGGCGCCGCGGCTGTCGCGCCCCAGCAGCAGCCGTCCCAGGGGCGCGCGCAGCACGCCGCCCTGGCGCACCGTGGCGGCGCCCAGGGTCAGCGAGCCGAACACGGACAGCGGCGCGGCCGCCTGCGTGTCGCCGTAGCGGCGGATGTCGAGCGTGCGGCCGTCGCCGTAGCCGGCGACGATTTGCGCGTCGACGCCGCTGGCCGGGTAAATCTGCGCGGCGCTGATGCTCATGTCGCCCAGCGTCGCCAATTCGGTGGTGGTGGCGCCCGACAGGCCGCGCCCGGTGCTGCCGCCCAGCAGGCGCAGGTCGCCGCGGCTGACGATGTCGACGGCGTCGAAGCCGCGCCGGTCGATTGTCTGCGCCGTGCCGTCCTTCATGCCGATCTGGCCATGCGCGCCGAAGCCGACGCGGTCGCGCACCTCGACCAGGTCGGCCGTGGCCGTGAAGCGCGCCTCGCTGGCGCGCTCCGAGGCGCCGTTGCGCCAGCCCACGCCGAACAGCACCTCGCTATCCTTGGCCTGCCGCGTGGCCGCGGCCAGCCGCAGGTGGGACGAGGCCAGGTGCACCTGCGCGTCGGCGGGCGCACCGTCGGCCAGCGCGTAACTGCCCGCGTACAGGCGCATGCTCTGCTGCGTCGCCAGGCGCACGTCGCCCTCGAAGCTGAGGGTGCCGTCGACCAGCAGCGACAGGTTGCCGAAGCCGCCCTGCCCGATGCGCTCGGCGCTCAGCCGGCCGGCGCCGTACACCAGCGCCGCGTCGGCCTGCCCCGGCAGCAGGCCGGCCGACAGGCCGCTCATCTGGTGCGTTTGCGAGACGCGCAATTCGCGCTGGGCGCGCACGGCGTCGTCCGGCTGGTAACTGACGGAAAAGACCGGCGCGGCCAGCGCCACCGCCAGCGTGCCGCCGGCCGCGCCGGCGCCGCCGGCGCGCGCGCGCAGCGCGCCGTCGAGGTAGAGGCTGTGGGCCGACTTCAGGACGATCTCGCCGCCGTCGCTGGCCAGTTGCACCGGGCGCCAGGCGTCGCCGGCGGCCAGGTCCACGGTGGCGCCGGCGCCGGAGGCGTCGAGCAGCGCGCCCGGGCGGACGACGATGGCGATGTCGCTGGCCGCCGCCTCGCCCTTGCCCTCCCAGTCGTGGGCGCCGCCGATGGCGATGTTGCCGCCCTGGCGCACCGTGCCGTAGCGGCGGCCGCGCTCGTCGGTGGCCGTCTGCGCCCGCGCCGCCACGTCGAGCACGCCGCCGCCGCTGATCCACACCGAGCGCGTGTGCGCCTTCTGCGACAGGTTCACCGGCGAGTTGGCCGGCGGGCCGTCGATGTCGATGGCGATGTTGCCGCCCCAGGCATTGAGCGCGCCGTCGACGACGATGCTGCTCATGCCGCCGCCGAGCAGGCTGATGGAGCGGCCGGCGTCGACGGAGACGCTGGCGCCGGCGCCGATGACGATATTGCCGCCCTCGGTGGGGCGGCGCTGCGAGCGCAGCACCAGGTCGGCGCCCTGGCGCTGCAGCACCTGCCGCTTGACGCCGTCGAACTGGAATTGCGGCGGCGTCCACAGCTCCAGCGCCACCTCGGCGCTGCCCGGCACGTGGCGCAGGACCGGCACGGCGACGTCGACCTGGGCGCCCGGCAGCACCGTCACGCCGGCATGGCCGTTGATGTCGTAGCGGGAGAAGCCGGACTGGAGGCGGGCCGCGTCTAGCCGCAGCGCGTCGGGCGCCGTCGGGCCGGCGCCGATGTGGATGGCCGTCCCCGAGGCCAGCGCCAGCGTGCCGCCGCCCAGCACGCCGTGGGCGCGGATGGCGCCGTCCAGCGCCAGTTCGCCCTTGTCGTTGCCGGCCGTGGCGGCCGAATCGGCCAGCAGGGCGACGCTGCCGCCCCTGCCGCCGCGCTGCTTGCCGTTGGCCAGCAGCGCGGCGCCGGAGGAGACGTCGATCAGGCTGCCCCGCTGCGTCGCGACGCCGCGCGTCGATTCGAAGCGGACGGCGCCGCCGTCGAGGTAGGCCAGGCGGGACGCCTGGTCCGGCTGCACCGCCAGATTGCTGCGCAAGCCGCTCAAGTCCAGCGTGGCGCCGTCGCGCAGCACGATGGCGGCGACGCCGTCCTTCGACAGCGCGCGCGGCGCGAGTTCCTTGATGGCCGACTGGAAGATATTGCTGGCGTTGACCTTGCCGCCGTGGGCCGTGACGTCCGCGCCGAAATCGACCACCGCGGCGGTGGCCTCGAAGCGCCCGCCGTCGGCCAGCGTGACGGCGCCGCTCAGCGTCACCGTGCCGGCCGTCGCCACGTCCACCGCGCCCAGGCGCTGCCCGCTGAGCAGGCTGCTGTCCAGCCACAGCGTGCCGATGCGCTCGGCGCCGAGGGCGTCGGCGGCCGCCATCTGCCGCGTCGTCTGGCCGACGTCGCCGAAGCGCACCTCGGTATCGAACAGCCCGACGCGGCCCAGCGCCGAATAGCGCCCCAGCGCCAGCGTGCCGGCCTGCGCCACCGCCGTCTGCGACTGCTTGTAGGCGTCGGCCGTGGCGGCGCGCGCGCCGCCCTGCTGGGCGCCGTTGAACACGCGCGCCACGATGTCGCCCTCCAGCACGGCGGTCGGCGCCGAGACGATCAGCGTGCCGGCGTCGCGTCCCGCCGTGTAGCCGTTCTCCAGCTGGCGCTGGCGGCCCACCAGGGGGTTGTTGTGGTATTCGGTGGCGTCCTTGCCCCAGCGCGCGTGCTCGACCTCGCTGCCCCGGTAGACGCCGGTGAACAGCGTGTCCGCCGGGGCCTGGTTGGCATTGTAGAGGCGCCCGTCGGCGCCCTTCAGCCAGGTCTGGTTCAAATAGCCGGTCTGCACGTCCAGGCTGCCGCCCGACAGGTTGATGGTGGAGCCGGCCTGGGTGACGACTTCCTTGCCGCCCAGCGTGATGGTGCCGCCCTGCGCCGACCACTCGCCGATGCCGTGGCCCTGGTTGCCCAGGTAGCCGCCCACCTCCAGCAAGCCGCCCGCCGTGTACCAGCGCTCGCCCGCGTAGCCGCCCGTGCCGGCCGGCACATACGTCAGCTTGCGGCGGTCTATCCAGACGTTGGCGTTGATCAGCTTGCCGCTGTCGCGGTTCTCCGCCGCGTCGCGCTGCTCGTTGCCCTGGACGTTGACCTTGATGTTGTTGCTGTCCATCGCCAGCTTGACGCCGACGGCGCCGGAAACGTCCATCTGCGCGCCGTCGGCGACGAAGCTGCGCCGGCCCGCGCTGGCGGCGATCTGGCCGCCAGTGGCCAGCGTCAGCGCGCCGCCCTCGAAGACGATGTCGCCGCCCGAGACGATCTCGACGCGCGACTGGTCGCGCCGGTCGGCCAGCAGCGACAGGTTGTCGAAGGCGCCGGCCGGCGTGGTGTCGCGCAGCTTGTCGAGCTCGGCCGAAGACTTGAGCAGCGCGTCGCGCTGGCTGTCCAGCGCCGTGCTCTTGCCGTCGTCCTCCAGCACCACGGCCGTGGTCGCGCCCTTGCCCAGCGCCACCTTGCCCTGCGCGTCGGCGGCCGAGTTCAGCAGGTGCAGCGTGCCGCGGGTGTTGACGCTGGTGGTGGCCAGCGCCACGCCGTCCTGGCGCAGCGCGCGGCCGGCCAGCGTGACGTCGCCCTCGCGCGCCACGATCAAGCCGCTGTTGACGACCTTGCCGGCCAGGCTGTCCGCATTGAAGCGCGGCGCCACCTCGTTGCCGCGCGTCGTGGACGCGGCGTTGCCGTCGCTGCCGACGCCCTTGCGGATGATGAAGTGGTCGCCGGCGGCCAGCAGAGTCTGGCCCTTGGCGCTGGCGATCTCGCCGGCGTTGCTCACTTCGCTGCCCAGCAGCAGCACATAGCCGCCGCCCTGGGTTTCCGAGGTCGGCGCCCGGGTCGCGATGCGCGCGCCGGCGCGCACGTCGATCTTGCCCAGCGCGTCGGTGAAGGTGGGGACGATGGCGTCGGCGCCGTAAATCCCCCGCGCCAGGAACTGGCTGTCGGCGATGCCGGCCGCCGCCGCCACCAGGTTGCGCGTGTCGACCTGGCTGCCGCCCGAGAAAACGACGCCGTTGCGGTTGACGATCAGCACCGTGCCGTCGCCCTTGATCTGGCCCTGGATCTGCGACGGCCGCGCCAGCGGATCGTTGACGCGGTTCAGCACGGCCCAGTCGCGCTGCTGCTGGAAGACCAGCGTCGTATCCTTGCCGACGTTGAAGCTCTCCCAGTTCAGGATGGCCTTGTCCTTGGTCTGCTCGATGCTCACCGTGGTGCGGCCGTCGGCCACCGTCTGCTGCGGCGCCTTGGCGTTCAGCCAGCCGGCCGTCAGCGAGCCGGTGTCGACCTTCAGGCCGCCGTCGGCCAGTCCCTCGGGCACGGGCGCGTCCTTCAAACCGGCCTGCCGCGCCGCCGCCTGCGCCGCCTGCTGCGCGGCGATCGCCCGCGCCACCAGGCCCAGGTTGTCGATGGAGCGCTGCAGTTGCTGGCTGGCCTGCTGCTGCTGGCCCAGGGGGCTCGTCAGCGGCGCCGCCGGCGCGCCGTTGGGCAGCCGGCCGGTGGCCGCCGCCGTGTTCTGCGTCGCCCCCTTGGCGCTGAACCAGGCGCCGCTGAACGCCTGCTGGGCCCGGGCGTCAAGCACCGCGCCGCTGGCGGCCAGGGCCAGCGCAATGGCGTGCGCTACAGGCGCCAGCCGGAAGCGTCCCTCGCCCGCCTGTGTGGTTGTCCGATTTTTCCCGCCGCGCCCGCATGCATTCATTTGAAGTTCCAGCCAATAGTTGAGTCAATAGCGAATCGGCTACCCGCGCCGCGCGGGCCAGCCATGTCTTGGGGCTTGCGCACAGCGCCGCGCTTGGCCGCCGGCGGTGCGAAAACATTCCCGATGCGCTAAGACGGAATCAGCACGGACAAAACCGCAAACTTTTTTTCGTTATGGTGGTGGAATGGCCGGCGCGGGCGCGCCGGCGTCAGCTCAGCAGCAGCAAGCCGCCCGGCAGCGCGCGGGCGCGCAGGTCGAAGTTATGCTGAAGCTGGGACAGCGCCGAATCGAGCGCCTTGATGACGAAGCGGCCGCTGACGCGGCTGTTGCGCACGGCCTCGTTCAGCAGCACCACGCGGCCGGCGCGGTAACGGTTGATTTCATCGAGCACCTCGGCCAGCCGGGCGTTGCTGAACACCAGCTCGCCCTTGCGCCAGGCCGACAGCGCCAGCGGCTCGATGTCCGCCGCGCCGCCCACGGCGGCGGCGTCGTACACAAGCTGCTGGCGCGCCCGCAGCGCCCGCACCCCGGCCGGATGCTCGACGCGCACGGCGCCCTCGACGCAGGTGACGCACACCGCGCCCGTCAGGCGGCGCACCTCGAAGCGTCCGGACAGGCCCACGCTGCGGCCGGCGCCGGCCGTCACGGCGAAGGGCCGGCCCGCCGCCGGCAGGTCGACGGCCGCCTCGCCGGCCAGCAGGTCGATGCCGCCGTCGTCCTGGCGGCGCACGCTGGTCTGGGTGTTGAGCGTCACGCCGACGGCGCCGGCCAGGGTGACCGCGCTCTGTTCGCCGACGGCCGTGCGGAAATCCGCCCCCCATTCCGTCGGCGCCGGCCACAGGCCGGCCGGCGGATGCAGCACGGCGACGCCGGCCACGGCGGCCGCGCCCACGGCCGCGCCGAGGAAGGCCCGGCGCCCGGACGGCGCGGCGTGCAGGCTGCGCTGGCGCTGGCGCGCCGCCTGCGCGTTGCTGCGCAGCAGCTCGCCGACGCCGGGCCTGAGCTGCTCCCAGCGCTGCCTGACGGCGTAAAACGCCTCCTTGTGGGCGGCGCTGGTGGCGAGCCAGCGCCGGAACGCCTCGGCGTCCCAGGGCTTGACGTCGCCCGACGTCAGCGTGCGCAGCCAGACCCGCGCCTGCGCCTGGAGCGCGGCGGGCGTCGTGGTGCTGCTGTCGGCCGGTCTAGTTCTTTTCATCGTCTCGCTTGGTTCGGGGTGGTGCCACATAGTCTAAGACGGATCGAGCCCCACAAAACCGCAATTATTTTTTTTCATCGGCCATCCGGGCATCCAGATAATCGTGGGCGCGCTTCAAATCGAGCTCCACCGTGCGCAGCGACACGCCCAGGCGGCGCGCCACTTCCTTCTGCGCCATGCCCTCCCAGCGCACCAGCACGATCACCTCGCGCTGCCGCGCCGGCAGGCGCTCCAGCAGGCGCACCAGCTGGCCCAGATCGGAGCGCGCGCCGGCCACCTGCGCCGGCCCGGGCGCCGGGTCGGCCAGGTCCAGCAGCTCGCTGATTTCCTCATGCGCCAGCGACTGGCCGTGGCGGCGCCGGATATCGACGGCGGCGTTGGCGGCCATGCGGATCAGGTAGGCGCGCGGGCTGCGCACCACCAGCCCCTCTTCCGGCTGGCTGTGCAGGCGCAACCAGGTGTCCTGCAAGGCGTCGCCGGCCAGGTCGGCGTTGCGCAACACCCGCGCCAGGCGCAGCTTCAGCTCGCCGTAGCGCCGGGTCAGATAGTCCAGCAGGGCCGGCTGGGTGTTCTCGGGCACGCTCAAGATACCCCGCCGCTGCGGCAATGCGGCCCGGCGCCGGCGACGCGCCGCTCGTCCGGCAGCACGATCACGGTCAGCGGCTGCGGCATGTCGGCCGGCGGCGGCGCCGCCATGCGCACGCGCCGCAGCGCGTCCAGCATCGCCGCGTCGCGGCGCGCGTCGCCGGTCGAGCGCAGCAGGCGCGGGCGCTGCACCGCGCCGCCGCCATCGACGTAAAAGCGCAACAGGGCGCGATAGGCGCCCGGCGCCGTGCCGGCGTGGGCGCACAGCGCGTCCCAGATGCGCGCCTGGACCAGGCCGGGGTAGGCGCCGGCGCTGGCCAGGGCCGTCTGCATCGCGGACGCGGGCGCGGCCTGGGCCTTGAGCACGAACACGTCGGCCGGGCCGGAACTGGCGCGCTCGGCAAGCAGGCCCGTGCCGGCCAGCAGCAAGGATAGCGCCGCCTCGGGCGTGAAGCGGCCGACCACGGCGGACGAGGTCCGTCCGGCGACGACCTCGCTGCGGAACAGCGCGGCCCGCTCGGTCAGGGAAGCGTAGCGGTTCAGGGCGGCGGCCAGCGGCTGCGCCGCAATGTCGAAGTCGAACAGCCGGCCGGGCGCGTCCGCCGCGGCGGGCGGCGGGCCGGCGGCGCCGTCAGCGGCCGAGGCCGGCGCGGCGAGCCCGCAGAGCAGCGCCAGCACCGCGCCGAGGCGGCTCAATCGCGCGGCGTAACAAGGCATGTCGGCCGGCTTCCGCGTCCCGCATTGCCGCGCACGTCGCCAAGCCCGCGGCGCAGGCGCGGACGACAGGATAGGGTGGCAATTCGAGTCGACAAAGGATATACACCATTTTGTAATCTTTTATCATGACAGCAGAATGTGACGCCCTTATTACAGCCCGCGCCGGCGCTGGTAGATCACCAGCGCGCGTTCGTCGCGGCCCGTCTGGCCGGTCAGCGCCACGGTGCGCACCCTGGCGTAGTGGACGCCGTCGTCGAGCAGGGCCTGGAAGTTGCGCATGCTCGGCTGGTCCGACAGGTAGCCGGGCTGGGCCACCACCGTGGCGACCTTGTGGCGGTCCAGCATGGCGAGGATGGCTTGCCGGTCCAGATTCCGGTCGCGCACCCCGAGTTCGCGCATGATGTGGATTTCCACGAACAGCTTGTCGGCGCGGCACACGCCGATATCGCGGCGCCGGCCCAGGGTGCGCAAGGCGTAGATGAAATTGCCGTCGCGGTGGGCGGAAATCAGCACGTTCGCCTGTTGCGGCGTGAGCGCCTGGGCGGCCGCCGCCGCCTCCGGAAAGCCGCCGACGACAGGCACGGCGGGGGTGGCGCCCAGTTGCAGCAGCAGCCACGCCGCCAGCGCGGGCAGGAACAGGCGCGCCGCCGGCGCGGCGCACAGGTAGAGGCCGTGGGCCGCCAGCACGAACAGGAACAGCATGCCGGGCAGGTTGAAGCGCGGGTCCTTGTTGGAGACGACGCTGAAGAAAATCCATGCGCAGACCGTGTAGGCGGCCAGCACTCGCAGCGCCGGCGTCGCGCGCCCCGTGGCCGCCGCCCTGGCCGCGGCGGCCAGCCCGGCGACGGCCAGACACAGGGCCGGCCAGCCCAGTTGCAGCGGCAATTGTCCGGCGTACCAGGTCCAGTTGGCCAGGCTCCACAGCGGCGGCATGCCCGGCGCGGCCGTCGCCAGGGCCTGGTTCACCTTGCTGAAGTAGGCCACCATCAGCATGGCCGGCAGCGCGATCAGGCCGGCGATGGCCGTCGCGGCAATGCGTTTGCCGAGCGCTGGCCGGCCCGCCCCGCCCCGGCCGAAGACGAAGAACAGGAAGACGGGTACGGCGAACACGCCCTGGACCCGGGTCAGCATCGACAGGCCCAGGCAGACGGCGGCGGCAAACAGCCAGCCCTGGCGTTGCGTCTCAAGGTGGCGGATCAGCAGCCCGGCGGTGAGGAAGTGCATGGCCGCCGCCGGCACGTCGAGCTGCACCTGGCGCGACCAGAGCGCGACCGGCGCGAGCAGCAGCACGCACAAGGCGGTGGCCAGCGCGCTGGCGTGGTCCATCGCGCGGCGGCAGATCAGGCAGACCAGCGCGCCCAGCATCAGCGTGTACAGGGCCACCGCCGCCTGCGCCACGGCGTGGCTGGCGCCGAACAGCAGCAGCAGCGGCACGGAGCTGAGGTAGAAGAAAGGAGGATAGAAGCCGATGTTGATGGCGGGGTATTGCTCGTAGTAGGCCCTGGCGTAACGCAGCGGATGGGCCAGCCCGCCCTCGCTCAGCAGGTCGCTCAGGAACACGCCGTTCATGGCGTGGCGCGGCGCGTCGTACCACCAGAAGTCGCCGCCGGTGGGCGAGCTCAGGAAGTAGTACAGCACCAGGCCGCCCAGGCACAGGCAAGGCGCCGCGCGCCGCAGCATGTTCGTCATCGGATCGCTTCCTTCAGCATGGCGCGGCCGCCGAAGCGCGGGCTTCGCCGCAGATGCCCCATCTTCATGATACAAGGACATGCGCCGCCATCTTTGCTGTTCCACAATCATTGCCGGGAACGGGATGCCGCCATGCCCTCACGCGGCGAAGACGTGCCGGCGTATCGTCGCCATCATTTGCTCGACGTCGATGGGCTTGGCGATGAAATCGTCCATGCCCGTCGCCAGGCAGTGCGCCCGCTCGGACGCCATGACGCCGGCCGTCATGGCCAGGATGGGCAGCGTCGCCGCCAGCTCGGCGCGGATGATGCGCGTGGCCTCGACGCCGTCCATCACCGGCATTTGCACGTCCATCAGCACGGCGTGGAAATGGCCGGCGCGGGCGCGCAGGATGTCGACCGCCTCCTGGCCGTTGTTGACGCAGCTGATGGTGGCGCCGGCGAACTCCAGCATGCTGCGCGCCACCAGCTGGTTCAGGGCGTTGTCCTCGACCAGCAGCAGGTGCACGCCGTCCAGGCGTTGCAGCGGCATCCCGTCCGGCTCGGCCGCCGGCGCCGCCGGCAGGCCGGCGCGGTGGGCGATGGCCTCGTGCAGGGTGTCGAACAGGCTGGACGCCGTCACCGGCTTGATCAGCAGGGCGTCGGCGTCGGCCGCGGCGGCGAGCCGCTCCAGCTGGTCGCGGCCATAGGCGCCCACCATGATCACCACCGGCAGCGCGGCCGACGGCAGCGCCGCCCGCAGCGCCGCCATCGTCGCCAGGCCGTCCATGCCGGGCATCTGCCAGTCGGCCAGGACGATGTCGTAGTCCTGGCCCGCCGCGCGGCGCCGTTGCAGTTGTTCGAGCGCCTCGGCGCCGGACGCGGCGGCGTCGGCCTGCCAGCTCCAGGAGTGGATGGTCTTGCACAGGAAGTCGCGGCTGGTGGCGTTGTCGTCGACCACCAGCACGCGCAGCTTGCGCCGCCCGCCGTCGGCGGCGCCGTCCGTGTCCTGCAACACCGTCAGGGCCACCGTCAGCGCAAACTCGCTGCCCTTGCCGACGTCGCTGCGCACGTCGATGCGCCCGTCCATCAGCGTCGCCAGGCGGCGGCAGATGGCCAGGCCCAGGCCGGTGCCGCCGAAGCGCCGCGTGGTCGAGGCGTCGGCCTGGCTGAAGGCCGTGAACAGGCGCTCCTGCTGCTCGGCGGCGACGCCGATGCCGCTGTCGCGCACGCTGAAGCGCAGCGTCGCCACGGCGCCCACGCGCGCCGTCTGCTCGACCAGCAGCGACACTTCGCCGCGCTCGGTGAACTTGACGGCGTTCGACACCAGGTTGGTCAGCACCTGCTGCAGGCGCATGGTGTCGCCGAACAAAACCTGCGGCACGTCCGGCTCGACGCCGATGGCCAGTTCGAGGTCCTTGTCGGCCGCGTTCAGCGTCATCACGGTGGCGATCGCGTTGATGACGTCCTTGAGCTGGAACGGCACCGGCGCCAGGTCCATGCGCCCCGCCTCGATCTTGGAAAAATCGAGGATGTCGTTGAGGATGGCCAGCAGGGAATTGCCCGAGCCGCGTATCAGGTCCAGGTATTTTTTCTGCACCGAGGACAGCGCCGTATTGCCGAGCAACTGGGCCAGTCCCAGGATGCCGTTCATCGGCGTGCGGATTTCATGGCTCATGTTGGCGACGAATTCGCTCTTCGCGCGGCTGGCCGCCTCGGCCTGCTGCTCGCTGGCCGCCTGGCGCAACTCGGCGTTCTTGCGCTCGGTGATGTCCAGGCCCATCAGGTAGATGCCCTTGACCTTGCCGTCGGCGCCAACGTCGGGGATCAGGTCGAGCATCAGATGGATCAGCTTGCCCGCCGTTTGCGTTTCGCGCTCGTAGTGCAGGCGCTCGCCGCCCAGGGCCCGCGCCAGGTCCGCCTGCCACACCTGGGCGACCTCGCCGAACACTTCGGTGACGGTCTTGCCTATCATCGCGGCCGGGTCGACTCCCCAGACGCGCCGGTAGTGGCTGTTGCTGAACTCGAAACGGGCATCCTGGTTCAGATAGGCGATCAGGGCCGGCAGGTTGTCGGCGATGGTGCGGATGTGCTTTTCCCGCGCGGCGATCTGCTCTTCGAAGGCGATGCGCTCGGAGACGTCGTGGATGAAGGCGTTGGCCAGATAGCCGCCCTTGCAGGGCATGGCGGCGACCGACAGCTCCACCGGGATTTCGTGGCCGTCGCGGTGCTGGGCCGGCACCCGCACGCGCTGGTTGACGACGGGGCCGCCGCCGCTGACGGCGAACACCTTCAAGCCGGCGTGGTGGGCGCCGCGCAGGCGCTCGGGGATGATCAGTTCGGCGACATTGCGGCCGATCGCTTCGGCGCGGCCCCAGCCGAACATGCTTTCCGCCTGCGCGTTCCACTCCCGCACCGTGCCGTCGATGTCGCAACTGACAAAGGCGTCCGGCGCGCGCTCCAGGATGGTGCGCACCAGCAGCTCGCTGGCCCGGGTGCGCGCCTGCGCCTGCTCGCGCCCGGCCATGGCCTTGTGGAAGGCGCCGCCCAGCTCGCCGATCTCGTCGCGCTGGCCGGTTTGCAGCACGTCGATGCCGGCGCGCCCGGCCAGGATGTCGGCCAGTTGCCGGCGCAGGCGCTCCAGCGGCCGGAACAGCCGGCGGATGCCGGACCAGGCGACGCAACCGGCGACCAAGGCGAACAGCGCGGCGGCGCCGGCGGCGGCCAGGCGCTGGCGTATCAGCGGCGCCAGCGCCTCCTCCGTCGGGAAGCGCGTGGCGACGATCCAGCCGGTCGAGCGCAGCCGCTTGTACGAGTAGATGCCGGGGCTGCCCAGGTGGTCGCGCTGCTCGCGCCAGCCCTCGAAACCGCGCGGCGCCAGTTCCGCCGCGCCGGCGCCCGGCCGGCCGTCGACGCGCTGCAGGATCTTGCTCTTGTCGGGGTGGCTGATGACGACGCCGTCGCCGCTGGTGATGAACATATAGCCGCTCAGGCCCGGGCGCAAATCGCCCAGCGGCTCCAGCAGGCTGGAGCGCATCAGGTTGATGCCGCCGCTGACGACGAGGGCGACCTCGCCGCGCGCGTCGAACACGGGGGCGGTGAGGATGACCACGGGCTGGCCCGACAGCAGGCTTTTGAACGGCGCGGAAATGATGCCCTTGCGCGCCGCCAGCGTGGCGTCGAAATAGGGCCGGCCCTTGGCGCTGAGCAGGCGCGACGTGCTGCCCTCGTAGAGCAGTTCGAGCGGCACGCCGTTGCGGTCGAACACGGCCAGCCCCGAGAATTCCCGGCGCACCGTGGTCTGGCTGGCGAGGAAGCGGTGCAGGGCCTGCTTGTCGGACTGGGCGGCGGCCGGCATGGCTTGCGCCAGCGCGTCGAGCAAGTCGCGCTTGGCGCCGATGTGTTCGTCGATATAGGCGGCCGCCCCCGTCAGCGAGGCGAATTGCTGGTCGCCGATGACGCTCTTCATGCCGCGCTCGGCCAGCATCAAGGACATGAGGGTGACGATCACCGTCGCGCCCAGCACCAGCAGGACCAGCAGAGTCGTCAGCCTGAATTGCAAGGTCGATGCACCCAGGCGCGTCTTGATGTTTTCCATACGTGTAGAAGAGTGCCCCTCACGGAATCGACTGCTTAGCGTGACGATCTTATCATTGTCGCCGGTCCATTGACAGCGAAATACCGGCGGCGCGGGGCGCGAACGCGGGGCGCGGAAATACTGTCCGTTTTTGAACAGTCGGCCTTGTACAGTTGCGGACAGCGGCGCGGCGCCGGCGCAGGATTGGCCGCCGCAGGGGCTGGCACGGGGATTGCTGTAGCACGCCTATGCGACAATTCCCCCCTCTTCTCCAGGATCACCCATGACATTCCGCGATTTCCGCATCGGTTGGCGTTTGCTGCTGCTGCAACCGGCCCACTCCGCCATTGTCGTGCTTGGCATGGCGCTGGGCTTGGCCGTCAGCTTTCTGATTCTGGCCCAGTTGTATTTCAGCTTCACCGTGGACCGCCACGTGCCCGGCGCCGAGCAGGTGTATGTGGTCAAGAGCCGCGCCAACTGGGACGACGCGCGCTGGTCCGCCAGCGCGCCGATGCCGGCCAAGGAAGTCGCCGAGCAAAGCGGCCTGGCGCTGGCGGCCAGCCGGGTCGTCGGCCTGAGCGTGCCGATGCGCGTCGGCGACGTCGTGCAGAACGTCGCGCTGAACGCCGTCGACGCCAGCTACGCCGAGGTGTTCGGCCTGCGCGCGCGGGAAGGCGATTTGCGGGCGGCGCTGACGCGGCCCGACGCGCTGGCGCTGACGCGCGAGACGGCGCGGCGCCTGTTCGGCGACAGCCGCGCGCTGGGGCGCAGCGTGCTGATCGCCGGGACGGCCTTCCAGGTGGCGGCCATCCTCGACGACACGCCCGACAATGCCAGCCTGCCGCTGGCGGCCCTGGCCGGCATCGGCACGGCGGCCTGGGACGGGGCCGAGCGCCGCAAGATGCTGGCGGACTGGGGCGACACCCAGGGCTTGCTGTACCTGCGCCTGGGCGCCGGCGCGGCGCCGCAACGGGTGGCGCAATTGCTCTCGGACGCGGCCGAGCGCTCGCCCTTGCGCGCGCAGCTGACGCCCGAGCAAAGCGCCCGGCTCGGCGGCGCGCGCCTGCTCGACGTCGCGCTGGGGCCGCTGCTCGACGCCTATCTCGACAAAGTCGCCCGCAGCAGCCAGGTGAAGGTCAAGAAAGGCAAAACCATCCTGCTCGCGGCGATGGCCGGCGTGGCCGTGCTGGTGCTGCTGCTGGCGACGATCAACTACGTCAACCTGGTGACGGTGCGCACCATCGGCCGGCAGCGCGAAATCGCCGTGCGCAAGGTGCTGGGCGCGAGCGGCTGGCGGGTGCTGCGCCAGATGCTGGCCGAGTCCATGCTGGTCTGCCTGCTGGCCGGCGCGGCGGGCATGCTGCTGGCCTGGCTGCTGCTGCCCGGCTTCGGCGCGCTGGTCGGCCTGCGCCTGGACGCGCTGTTGACGCCGGACAAGCTGCTGGCCGGCGCCGCCGCCGGCATGGCATTGGCGCTGGCCGTCGGCGCGCTGGCGGCCCTGTATCCGGCCCGGCTGGCGCTGGGCATGCACCCGGCCGCCACGCTGGGCGGGCGCGGCAGCGAGGCGGCCGGCGGCAACTGGCTGCGCCGCGGCCTGACCGTGCTGCAGTTCGCCGTCGGCATGGGCTTTGCCAGCATCGCCATCACCATGGCGTGGCAGATGCACTTCATGAACGCGCTCGATTTCGGCTTCGACCCCGAGCCGCTGCTGGTGCTCGACCTGCCGCTGGACATGGAGGCGCCGGCCAGCCAGTCCTTCCACGCGGCCGTCGCGCGCCTGCCCGGCGTCAGCCAGGTGGCGATGGCCGAGGATGGCATCGGCCAATCGTATAACATCATGAAAAAGGCCGGCGTCGCCGGCGCCGAGGCCATTATGATGCGCACGATGCCGGTCAGCCCGGAATACTTCGCGCTGTTCGGCGCCCGCCCGCTGGCCGGCCGCCTGTTCGACGCCGCCACCGACCCCGCCGGGCGCACCGGCCTGATCGTGCTGGACGCCGGCGCCGTGGCGCAGCTCGGTTTCGCCAGCCCCGCCGCCGCCCTGGGCCAGGTGGTGACGCTGCGCGACGCGCCGCAGCGCATCGTCGGCGTCAGCGCCGCGCTGCTGACGCAAAACGTGCTGGCCGAGCACACGCCCACCATCTACGAACTGGGCCGCAACACCCACACGATGATCATCAAGACGGCGGGCGGGGCGGACGCGCCGCAGGGCGCGCTGGCGGCGCTGTGGCGGCAGCACTATCCGAACCACCTGCTGAACGTGATGCCGATGCGCCGCCTGCTGGCGGCGCCGACGCGCCAGATCGCGCCGCTGCTGCAGATCTTGACGCTGGCGACCGGCGTCGCGGTGGCGCTGGCCGCCTTCGGCATGTACATCCTGTCGGCCTTCAGCCTGCAGCGCCGGGCGCGCGAAATCGTGCTGCGCAAACTGTTCGGCGCCGGCCCCGCCGACATCGCCCGCCTGGTCGGGCGCGAATTCCTGCTGCTGATCGGCGTGGCCGCCGCGCTCAGCCTGCCGCCGGCCTATTTCGCCGGGCAGAGCTTCCTGGAGGAGTGCGCGCGCCAGGCGCCGGTCGGGCCGTGGGCGGCACTGGCCGCGCTGGCCGGCGCCGTCCTGGTGGCGCTGCTGTCGAGTTCGCGCCACACGCTGGCGGCCATGCGCGTGGCGCCGGCGCTGGCGCTGCGCGCCTAAAGCGTGTGCTAACAGGTGAACTCCCGCGCAGGCAGCGCTGTTGCGCCACACAGTGGATTGAAAATAAGAATGACTTACTCCCCCATTGTTGACCGCTGCAAGGCCAGGAGTTCCACTGCATGGTAGGCCCTGCCCCGGGGGCGGGATTGATAATTATCAACCAGAATGAAAAATCCCACGTCTGCTTGGAAAGCGGCGTGGGATCTGATCTGTATCAACGCGAGCGTGGCCGCCCGCGGCGAGGCGGCCCCGCGCGGGGCCGGGGCCTTGCTTAAGCCTTGCGCTGGGCCACCGCGTCGACGACGCACAGGGCCGTCATGTTGACGATGCGCCGCACCGTCGCCGACGGCGTCAGGATGTGCACGGGCTTGGCGCAGCCGAGCAGGATGGGGCCGACGGCGATGCCGTTGCCGGCCGCCGTCTTGAGCAGGTTGTAGGCGATGTTGGCGGCGTCGATGTTCGGCATCACCAGCAGATTGGCGTCCGTCTTCAAGTCCGAGTTCGGCATGATCTTGGCGCGCATCTTCGAGTCCAGCGCCGTGTCGCCGTGCATCTCGCCGTCCACTTCCAGTCCCGGCGCCTTTTCCTTGATGATGGCCAGGGCGGCGCGCATCTTCTGCGCCGAGGCGCTGTTGCTCGAACCAAAATTCGAGTGCGACAGCAGGGCCGCCCGTGGCGACAGGCCGAAGCGGCTCATCTCGTCGGCCGCCATCATCGTGATCTCGGCCAGTTGCTCGGCGTCCGGGTTCTCGTTGACGTGGGTGTCGACCATCACCAGCTGGCGCTCGGGCAGGATCAGCACGTTCATGGCGGCGTAGACATTGCTGCCGGCGCGCTTGCCCAGCACCTGGTCGATATAGTGCAGGTGCAACTGGGTGGTGCCGAAGGTGCCGCAGATCATGCCGTCGGCGTCGCCCTTGTGTATCATCATCGCGCCGATCAGGCTGTGGCGGCGGCGCATTTCCAGCTTCGCGTATTCCTCGGTGACGCCCTTGCGGCTGGTCATCGCGTAATAGGATTGCCAGTAGTCGCGGTAGCGCTCGTCGAAGTCCGGGTTGATGACGTCGAAATGCTGGCCCTGCTTCAGGCGCAGGCCGAATTTCTCGATGCGCGCCTCCAGCACGGCCGGGCGGCCCACCAGGATAGGCCGCGCCAGACGCTCGTCGACCACCACTTGCACGGCGCGCAGCACGCGCTCTTCCTCGCCCTCGGCGTAGACGATGCGCTTGAGCTCGGCCGGCGTGCTCTTCGCCACCTGGAACAGCGGCTTCATGAAGGTGCCGCTGCGGTAGACGAATTGCTGCAGGCTGTCGGCGTAGGCTTGCAAATCCTTGATGGGGCGGGTCGCCACGCCGGAGTCGAAGGCGGCCTTGGCCACGGCCGGCGCGATCTTGATCAGCAGGCGCGGGTCGAAGGGCATGGGAATCAGGTATTCCGGGCCGAACGACAGATTGCTGATGCCATAGGTGGTGGCGACGATGTCGGATTGCTCGGCGTGGGCCAGCTCGGCGATGGCGTGGACGACGGCGATTTCCATTTCGCGCGTGATGGTCGTCGCGCCGCAGTCGAGGGCGCCGCGGAAGATGTAGGGGAAGCACAGCACGTTGTTGACCTGGTTCGGATAGTCCGAGCGGCCGGTGGCGATGACGGCGTCGCTGCGCACGGCCTTGACGTCTTCCGGCAGGATTTCCGGGCTGGGGTTGGCCAGCGCCAGGATCAGCGGCCGGGCCGCCATCTGCCGCACCATGTCTTGCTTGAGCACGCCGCCGGCCGACAGGCCGAGGAAGATGTCGGCGCCGACGATGGCTTCGGCCAGGCTGCGCATCGGCGTGTCCTGGGCGAACCGGGCCTTGTCCGGGTCCATCAGCTCGACGCGGCCCCGGTAGACGACGCCGGCCAGGTCGGTGACGAAGATGTTTTCCAGCGGGAAGCCGAGGTCGACGATCAGGTCCAGGCAGGCCAGCGCGGCCGCGCCGGCGCCCGACACCACCAGTTTGCAATGCTTGAGGTCCTTGCCGACGGCCTTCAAGCCGTTCAGGATGGCGGCGCCGACGATGATGGCCGTGCCGTGCTGGTCGTCATGGAAGACGGGGATCTTCATGCGGTCGCGCAACTGGCGCTCGATGTAGAAGCACTCGGGCGCCTTGATGTCTTCCAGGTTGATGCCGCCGAAGGTAGGCTCCAGCGAGGCGATGATGTCGACCAGCTTGTCCGGGTCCAGCTCATTGATCTCGATGTCGAACACGTCGATGCCGGCGAATTTCTTGAACAGCACGCCCTTGCCTTCCATCACGGGCTTGGCGGCGAGCGGGCCGATATTGCCCAGGCCCAGCACGGCCGTGCCGTTGGTGATGACGGCCACCAGATTGCCGCGGGCCGTGTATTTATAGGCATTGGCGGGATCGACGACGATCTCTTCGCAGGGCGCCGCCACGCCAGGGGAATAGGCCAGCGCCAGGTCGCGCTGGTTGGTCAATTGCTTGGTTGGCGTGACGCTGATTTTGCCAGGTCTCGGGCACTCGTGATATTCGAGCGCGGCAAGGCGCAGTTGTTGACGCAATTCCTCTTTTTGATCAGATGACGAATCCATGCTGTGCAGCCTTCCTGTTTGTTCGTTCGGAAAGCCTACGATTTTATCAGACGGATTCTTTCAATTAGCTAGGTATTTTCCCCAAGCCACAGTCTGTTATCACCAAAACGCATAATTTGTGCCGGAAGCCATATTAAAATGCCTATCGAATTTTACAAGCCGATCCGTTTTGCCGATGGCCTCCGGCGCCTGCGCTCAAGAGGCCGGCACGGCCGCGCCGGCGATGCGGCCCGGCGGCGCCAGGCGCGCGGTCAGCGCCAGCAGCACGACGACGCCGCCCGCCATCACCATCCAGGCCTGGCCCAGGCTGGCCGTCTGCTCGCGGATGAGGCCGGCGACAAACGGCATCAGGCTGGCGATCATATAGCCGCCGCCCTGGACGAAGCCGAGCAGCGCGCCGGCGCCGGCCGGGTCGCGCACCTGATCCATCGTGACGATCAAGGTCAGCGGAAACAGCGCGCCTATGCCGCCGCCCAGCAGCACGGTGGCGGGGACGGCCAGCGCGGCCGGCGCGGCGATCAGGCAGGCCAGGCCCGCCAGCGCGGACAGCAGCGCCAGCACCAGCGGCACGCGGCGGTCCGGCAGCGCGTTGATGACGGCCGACACCGTCAAGCCGGCCAGCACCTCGGTCAAGGTCAGCGCGCCCAGCAGCAGGCCGCTGTCGGCCGCGCTCCAGCCCAGTTGCATGAAAAACGGCGGCAACCAGGCCAGCACCAGCGTGTAGGCGCCGGTGCCGATGCCGAAGAACACCAGCAACAACCAGGCGCGGGGCGAGCGCAGCGGCAAACCGACGGCCGCCGCCGCGCCGCCGGCGGGATGCGCGCCCGCCACCTTGACCCAGACCAAGGCCGCCAGCAGCGCCGGCACGCCCCACAGGGCCAGCGCGGCGGACCAGCCCAGCTGCTGCGCCAGCGGCGCGGCCGAGGCGGCCGCCAGCGCGGCGCCGCCCATGATGCCGGTGGTGTACAGGCCCATCAACTGGCCGGCCCGCCGCGGGAAGTGGCGCTTGATGAAAGCCGGCAGCAGCGCCTGCACCAGCGCGATGCCCAGGCCACCCAGGGCGGCCGTGGCCATCAGGCCGGCCGTGCCGTGCGCGGCGGCGCGCAGCGCGCAGGCCACGGCGACGACGGCGATGCCCAGCGCCACGCCGCGATAACTGCCCAGGCGCCGCTGCAAGCGGGCGCCCAGCAGCGCGCACACGCCCATCGCGAACACGGGCACGCTGGTCAGCAGGCCGGCGTTGCCGCTGCTGATGCCGGTGGCCGCCTGGATGGCGCCGAGCAGCGGCCCGATGGCCGCCAGCACGGGCCGCAAATTCAAGCCCAGTAGCACGATGGCGGCGATGGTGAGCAAGTCCGACGGCGCCGGCCGTGGCGTGCGGGGTGTGAGGTGCATGGATTTCCTTGCCGCGCCAGCAGGCGCATGGTGTAGTATTAACTCGACATTAAGTATCTTAACATCAAGACGAATGAATCTATCTTAACATCAAGAGAGTTGGGAGTGTGAATGATGAATCGCGCGCAGCACGCGGCCGCCCAATGGCACAGCCAGCGGCCGGAACTGGACGCCTTCCCGATGCAGCTGGTCGGGCAATTGCAGGAGGCGGCCCAGGTGATCGCCCGCGACCGCCTCAACCCGCTGTTCGCGGCGGCCGGCCTGCAGCCGGGCGAATTCGACGTGCTGGCGACGCTGCGCCGCGCCGGCGCGCCGTTCGCGCTGACGCCGACGGCGCTGTACGAGGCCGCCATGCTGTCGTCGGGCGGCATGACGAACCGCCTCGACCGGCTGGAACGGGCCGGCCTGGTCGAGCGCCGGCCGCACCCGCGCGACCGGCGCGGCGTGCTCGTCGCGCTGAGCGGCGCCGGCCTGGCCCTGATCGAGTCGCTGGTGGACGCCCACGTCGACAACGAGCGGCGCCTGCTGGCCGCGCTCGACGCCGACGAGCAGCGCCAGCTCGACGCCCTGCTGGCCAAGCTGCTGCGGGCGCTGGCCGGCTAGACCTCATTCGGTACAATGGCGCCATGCTCTCCGAATTCGACCTGATCAAACAATACTTCGCGCGTCCGCGCGCCGGCCGCGCCACGCTGGGCATCGGCGACGATTGCGCGCTGCTGACGCCGGCCCCCGGCCTGCAGACGGCCATCTCGTCCGACATGCTGGTCGAGGGCCGGCACTTCTTCGCCGGCGCCGACGCCCGCAAGCTCGGCCACAAGAGCCTGGCCGTCAACCTGTCCGACCTGGCGGCGATGGGCGCGCGCCCGGTCGCCTTCACGCTGGCGCTGGCGCTGCCGGCCGCCGAGCGCGGCTGGCTGGCCGGCTTTGCCGACGGCCTGTTCGCGCTGGCCGACGCCCACGGCTGCGAACTGATAGGCGGCGACACGACGAAGGGGCCGCTGAACATCTGCATCACCGTGTTCGGCGAACTGGCGCCGGGCGAGGCGCTGCGGCGGGCCGCGGCCCGGGCCGGCGACGACATCTGGATCAGCGGCACGCTGGGCGACGCGCGCCTGGCGCTGGCCGGCTACCGCGCCGAGCTGGCGCTCGACGCCGCCAGCCTGGAGCAGGCGGCCGCGCGCATGCACACGCCGACGCCGCGCCTGGCGCTGGGGACGGCGCTGGCGCGGGCCGGCCTGGCGCACGCGGCGATCGACATCTCCGACGGCCTCACGGGCGACCTCGGCCACATCCTGGCCGCCTCGCGGGTCGGCGCCACGCTCGACGTCGACGCGCTGCCGGCCGGACCGGCGCTGGCGCGCCAGCCGCTGGAACTGCGGCGCCGCTTCACGGCGGCCGGCGGCGACGACTACGAATTGTGCTTCACGGCGCCGGCCGGCGCGCGCGCGGCCATCCTCGCGCTGGCCGCCGGCGCCGCCACGCCGGTGACGCGGGTCGGCCGCATCGACGCCGCGCCCGGCCTGCGCCTGGTCGACGGCGCCGCCCGCCCGCTCGACCTGCAACTGGAAGGCTTCGACCACTTCAAGAGCTAGCGTCCTGAATATATATTATTCAAGGAAGCGGCGATCCGGGGCACCGGCGCTCAAATCGCCGCGTCGGGATTGTCGGCATCGCCGCCGCGCACCGCCGCCGGCTGGTTCATCAGCCAGTAGTGGTGGAAGGCCAGGCGGATGTTGTCGCGCAGCTGGGTGTCGTCCCAGGGCTTGGTGTAGAAGCGGTAAATCGCGCCGCGGTTGATCGAGTCGAGCACCGCCTCCAGCCCCGTATAGCCGGACAGGATGATGCGTATCGTCTCCGGATACATTTCCTTGACCTTGCTGAGAAACTCCGTGCCGCTCATGATCGGCATGCGCTGGTCGCAGACGATCACGTGCACCCGGTGCAGCGCCAGCATCTCGAAGCCCTCGGCCGGCGACGCCGCCGTCAGGATGTGGTAGCCGTCGGCGCGGAACAGCCGGTGCAGCGAGGACAGCACGTTGACGTCGTCGTCGACGATGAGCAGGGTCTGCGAGGGCTGCGCCGCCGCGTCCGTCTCCGGCGGCAGGCCGGTGCCGGCCTCGACCAGTTCGGCCATGGCCTCGGCCGGCAGCGGCCGGCTGAAGTAATAACCCTGGATTTCGTCGCAGCGGTTGCGCCGCAGGTATTCCAGCTGCGGCCGCGCCTCGACGCCCTCGGCGATGACGCCCAGCTTCAGGCTGTGCGCCATGCTGATGATGGCCAGCGCGATGGCCGCGTCGTTCGGGTTCGTCGTGATGTTGCGCACGAAGGCGATGTCGATCTTCAGCTTGTCGATCGGGAAGCGCTGCAGGTAGGACAGGCTGGAATAGCCGGTGCCGAAGTCGTCGATGGCGATCTTCACGCCGATGCGCTTCAGGTTGCCGAGCACGGCGATGGTGCGCTCGGCGTTCGCCATCAGCGCCGACTCCGTCAACTCCAGCTCCAGCAGGCCGGCCGGCACCTCGTGGCGCGCCAGCGCGAGCCGCACCTCGCCCTCGACGTCGCCCTCGGCGAACTGGCGGCTCGACACGTTCACGGCCACGTGCACGGCCCCGACCCCGGCCGCGCGCCACGCGGCGATCTGGCGGCAAGCCTCGTCGATGATCCAGCCGCCGGCGCGCACGATCAGGCCGGTGTCCTCCAGCAGCGGCACGAACTCGGCCGGCGACACCAGGCCGTAGCCGGGGCGGCGCCAGCGCAGCAGCGCCTCGGCCCCGCTCAGGCGGCCGCTGCGCAAATCCACCTTGGGCTGGTAGTACAGCACGAACTCGCCGTGTTCGAGGGCGCGCCGCAGCGCCAGCTCCAGGTCGAGCCGGGCCAGCACCTGCACGTTCATGCCGGCCGTGAAGAAGCGGTAGCCGTCGCGGCCGGCCTGCTTGGCGCGCGCCATCGCCGTGTTGGCGTACTTGATCAGCGTCTCCGGCTCGGTGGCGTCGTCCGGGTACATGGCGATGCCGACGCTCGCCGTCAGGGCCGCCGCGTGGCCGCCCAGGTCGAAAGGCGCGCGCAGCACCTTGCGCACCTCGTTGGCGACGTTGACGGCGTCCTGCTGGTCGCGCGTCATCGTCAGGATCAGCGCGAATTCGTCGTTGCCCATGCGCCCGACCGTGTCGCGCAGGCGCACGCACTGCACCAGGCGGTTGCTGAACTGGCGCAGCAGCTCGTCGCCGAGGGCCGCGCCGAGCGAGTCGTTGACGTTCTTGAAGCGGTCCAGCGCGATGAACAGCACGGCGATGCGCCAGGCCTTTTCCTGCGCCAGCCCGATGGCGTGCTCCAGCGTCTGGTAGAACAGGCTGCGGTTGGGCAGGCCCGTCAGGCTGTCGTAGTGGGCCAGGTGCTTGAGCCGCTCCTGCGCCTGGCGCCGCTCGCTGATGTCGCGCGCCACGGCGATCAGCACGCGCTCGCCGTCCATCTGCTGCCACTGCCAGTACAGCTCGACCGGCACCGGCACCTGGTCGTGCCGCTCCAGCTCGCACTCGCTGAGGGCGGGCGCCCGCGCCGGGTCGCGCGGCGCGTCCGCCGGCGCCGCCGGCAGCAGCCGCGCCGGCGCCATCGCCAGCAACTGCTCGCGGCTGTAGCCGAGCATGCGGCAGGCGCCGCCGTTGACGTCGAGCAGGACGGCGCCGGCCGCGTCGATCAGGAAAATGGCGTCGGCGGTGGCGTCGATGGCGCTGCGAAAGCGCTGCAGCTCGGCCGTGCGCTGGCGCACCGTCTGCTCCAGCCGGGCGTTGTAGTCGCGCGCCTCGCGGTGCATCAGGCGCACCTCCAGCATGTTGTGGATGCGCGTGAGCACCTCCAGCGGGTCGAACGGCTTGCTGATGAAGTCGCGCGCGCCGGCGTCGAGCGCGGCCAGCTTCTTCTCCGGGTCGGCCGTCACCACCAGCACCGGCAGATAGGCGCCGGCCTCGATCGGCTTGAGCGCCGCCATCACGTCGAAGCCGCTCATGCCGGGCATGTGCAGGTCGAGGATGATCAGGTCGTAGTCGTGCTCGCGGTGCAGGCCGGCCACCTGGCGCGAATCGGTGGTCGAGCTGACGGCGTGGTAGCCGGTGTTGACGAGCAGGTAGTCGAGCAGCTGCACGTTGACGGGCTGGTCGTCGACGATGAGGATGCGGGCGGCACGGATATCGTCCTGGGTGATCATGTCTGCTCCTCGCGGTGCGCCACGCCGGCCAGCGTGCTGTTGACGGCCTGCGTGAACTCGTCGATGTTGATCGGTTTCGTCAGATAGCGGGCAAAGCCCTGCGCCAGGCCGCGCTCGACGTCGCGCGGCATGGCGTTGGCCGTCAGCGCGATCACCGGGATGTGCGCCGTCAGCGGGTCCGCGCGCAGCAGCTGCAGCGCCTCGGCGCCGCCGATGCCGGGCAGGTTCAAGTCCATCAGGATCAGGTCCGGCCGGTGCGCCCGCGCCATCTCGACGCCCAGTTTGCCGTCCGGCGCCGACAGCAGGCGCAGGCCCGGGCGGAAGCGCACGATTTCCTCGACCAGGCGCAGGTTGGCCGGGTTGTCCTCGACGTACAGCAGGGTCAGCGCGGCGGCGCCCGGCCGCGCCGCCGCCGCCGCGGCGGCCGGCTCCGGCGCCGGCGCGGCCGGCGCGGGGGTCGGCGCCGTCGCCGGCAGATCCACCCAGAACACGCTGCCGACGCCGGGCTGGCTGCTGACGCCGATCTGCCCGGCCATCAGCTCGACCAGGCGCTTGGTGACGACCAGGCCGATGCCGGTGCCCTCCTGCGTCCCGCGCTCCTGGCCGAGGCGGTTGAAGGGCTGGAACAGGCCGTCGAGCTGCTCGGCGCGCAGCCCGGCGCCGGTGTCCTGCACCGACAGGCGCACCAGGCCGGCGCCGCCGTCGTGGCAGTCGAGCAGCACGGTGCCGCCGTCGCGGTTGTATTTGACGGCGTTCGACAGCAGGTTCAGCAGAACCTGCTTGAGGCGGGTGCGGTCGGCCCGCACGTTCAGCGCGCAGGCATCCGGGAACACCAGGCCGATGCGCCGCTGCGCCGCCAGCGGCGCGATCATGCTGTCGCACTCGGCCAGCATGTCGGCCAGGCCCACCGGTTCCAGCGACAGGTCGACCGTGCCCGACTCGACCTTGGCCAGGTCGAGGATTTCATTGATCAGGGTGAGCAGGTGGCGCCCCGACTTCAGGATGTGGTCGGCGAACTCGTGCTTCTGCGCCAGCGTCGACGGCAGCCGCTCCGACGTGAGGATTTGCGCGAAGCCGAGGATGGCGTTGAGCGGCGTGCGCAACTCGTGGCTCATGGCCGACAGGAAGGACGACTTGGCCTGGTCGGCGCTTTTCGCCTCCTCGACGGCGCGGGCCAGTTCGACGTTGCTCGCTTCGAGCTGCAGCGTGCGTTCGAGCACGCGCCGCTCCAGGTCGGCGTTCAGGCGCATCACCTCCTGCTGGGCGGCGCTGCGCTGCTCGGCGGCGCGGGCGATTTCGCGGTTCGAGGTTTCCAGGGCGCGCGTGCGGTGCTCGATCTCGGCCAGCATCTTGTTGAAGGAGTCGGCCAGCTGGGCCACCTCGTCCTCGCCGAGCCTGGGCGCGCGGCGCGAATAATCGCCCGTGCCGACGACTTCGCGGGCGACCTCGGCGATGGCCAGGACGGGCCGGGTGATGACGGCGTCGAGGCGGCGCATCAGCAGGTAGGCCGCCAGCAGCGCCAGCGCCGCCACGCCGATGGCGATGCCCAGGTAGTCGAGGATGTGGCCGAGCAGATTGTAGTCGGCGCGCAGGTAGACGGTGCCGAGCAGCTCGCCGTTGTCGACGATGCGTTTGAACAGGTGCAACTGGCCGCCGTCGATGCGGACGCCGTCGGCGCCGGCGCGGGCCGGGAAACTGCCCGCCTGGCCGGGCGCCACATAACTGGCGAACAGCGCGCCGCCGGCCTTGTAGATGGCGGCCGCGTTGACGCCGGGGCGCAGCCGCAGCAGGCCCAGGTTCTGCCGGGCCAGGCCGGGGTCGTCGAAGGTCAGCGCGGCCGACGTCATGTGGCCCAGCAGCTCGGACTGCACCGCCATGTCGGCCAGCAGCGTGCGGTGGTAATTGCGCAAGTCGTAGGCGATGATGCCGCCCAGCGACACCAGCAGCGCCAGCAGCGTCGTCAGCAGCACGACGGCGAGCAGCTTCAGGCGGATCGAGCGCAGGCCGATCACGCCGGCCCCGGCTGGACTTTGTAGGCCGCAGCCAGCATGCGCGCGCTGATGCGGATGCGCGCCGCGGCCAGCGGCTTGAGCGCGACCTCGAAGCGCAGGCGCTCGTCGGCGACGACGAAACTGACCATGCTGCCCAGCGCGTGCGCCGCGTCCGTTTCCGTCACCGTCAGCACGGCCAGCTGGCGGCTGGCGTCGAGCGCCTCCTGCACGGCGGCGCGCTCGATGGCGGCGATGAACAGGATGTGCAGGCCGGCCGGCGCGTCGCCGCGGCGCAGCCGCCGCACGACGACGGCGCGGCCGTTGGCGCTGCGCCCGGCGACGCTCTGTTCGAGCTGCTCGGCGAGGGCCTCGTCGCCCAGCACGCCGATGACGAGGGGGCTGTCGGCGCGCGCGAAACTGCCGTCCGGCCATTCGACGAAGCCGGCGAACTTATACAGATAGGCCGCCTTGACCTGGCGCTCCAGCGCGCCCGGCGCCTGGGCCCGCGCGGCGCCGCCGAGCAGGGCCAGCAGCAGCGCCAGCCACAGCACCGGCAGCAAGGCCGGCCGCGTCAGCGGCGCCATCGGCGGCTGGCCGGCCGCGGCGGGTCCGGTGCTAGACGGTTGAGTAACATTACCCTCCCCATGGTTGGAGAATGCGCCATTTCCTGTCGGCCCATCGGCGGCCCGGCCGGCGCCGCTGGCAGTGCGACCGGCCGAAAACGAGTGTACGCATTTTCATGAACAACGGGGAAAGTTTTTGAACGAAAGCATGGTGCGCCCGCCGCAAGGCACGCTAGAATGGCTGCAAAGGGCGCCGCAGCGGCGGCCGCCTTCCCTCATCGCACCCAGGAGCCCAACATGAGCAACGACATCCTCGATCTGGCCGCCCAAGTGGGCCGCGCCCTGCAAGAAAAAGGCCTGCTGCTGTGCACGGCGGAATCCTGCACCGGCGGCGGCGTGGCCCAGGCCATCACGGAAATCGCCGGCTCGACCGGCTGGTTCGACTGCGGCTTCGTGGCCTATTCGAACGCGTCGAAAACGGAATTGCTGGACGTGCCGGCCGCCCTCATCGCGCAACTGGGCACCGTCAGCGAAGAGGTGGCGGCGGCCATGGCCAGCGGCGCGCTGGCCAACAGCAACGCCCACGTGGCGCTGTCGACGACGGGCATCGCCGGCCCCAGCGGCGCCGTGCCGGGCAAGCCCGTGGGCACCGTCTGCTTCGGCTGGAGCAACGGCGACAGCAGCCACACGGAGCGCCTGGTGTTCGCCGGCGACCGCCAGGCCGTGCGCGAGCAAACCGTCGTGCACGCGCTGAAAGGCTTGCTGCGTTTCATCAACTAAGGGAGGGGCGCTAGCCGGCCACCAGCACGCGGTCGCGGCCGGCCTGCTTGGCCGCGTACAGGGCGCCGTCTGCGCGCATCAGCAATTCATGGCCGCTGGCGCCGTGGCGCGGGTATTCGGCGATGCCGGCCGAAAAGGTGCAGCCGCTCAGCGTGTGCGCGCCCTGGCGTATCGTCAGTTGCCGGTAGCGCGACGCCACCTCCGCCATCTTGTTGGCGGCGGCGGCGCAGTCAGCCTCGCGCAGCAACAGGCAAAACTCCTCGCCGCCGTAGCGGCACAGCATATCGCTGCCGCGCAACTGCCCCTCGACCAGGCGAGCGAACTGGACCAGCGCCGCGTCGCCGCAGGCGTGGCCGTAATTGTCGTTGATGGCCTTGAAGAAATCCAGGTCGAGGATGACGACGGTGACGGGGAAGGCGCCGTTCGACTCCTGCAGTATGGCGTTCAGGCAAGCCTCGAAATGGCGCCGGTTGTACAAGCCCGTCAAGTGGTCGCGGATGGCCTGTTCCTTCAGGCTGTCCTGCAGGGAATTGACGTGCATGATCTGGTGCGCCAGCTCGCGGTTCAGGTGTTCCAGCTTCTGGTTTTCCGACTCGCGCACGGCCTGCAACTCCAGCGCCCGGTCGCGCTCCTCCTTCAGCTTGCGCATCTCGCGCTCCAGCTTGCGCATCAGCAGGCGCGAATCGCGCGCCGACTTGCTGCTGGCCTCGAACAAGACCTGGTGCTGGCGCAAGAAGCCGTAGGCCGTCTCCCACTTGCCGAGGCGGGCGTTGACGGTCGCCAAACCCTGGTAAATCTGCTGCTCGTAAAACGGAAAGCGCGTCACGCCGAGCATCGCGTGGGCGTTGCCGAAGGCTTCCAGGGCCGCGCCCGGCTCGCCGCGGGCCAGGTCCAGCGTGCCCTTGACGAGCCAGGCGTGCATCTGCTCGCCCAAGTCCCGGCCCAGCAGCGCGAACGCCTGGGCCCGCAGCAACAGGCGCTGGGCCGCGTCCAACTGGCCGACCAGGATGGAGGCGTGGGCGGCGATGCAATACACGAAGGCGCGCACGGCGACGTCGTCGTCGCCGTCGTCGTAGAACGGTTCCACCAGCGCCAGCGCCTCGCGCGCCTTGCCGCTGGCCAGCAGGCACATCGCCAGATTCGCCGACACCATCGCGCTCTGGTGCGGCAACGGCTCCTCGCCGATCAAGTCGAGCGCCTCGTAGAGCAGCGGGATGGCGTCCTCGTCGTTGCCCAGGTCGTGTTGCAGCGAGGCCAGGTTCGACAGGCTGTTGACGCGGTGGGCGGCCGTGCCGAAGCGCTCGGCGATGTCGAGGGCCAGCAGGAAGTTGCGCGGGCCGCTGCGCAGCTCGCCGCGGTTGAGCGCGTCGATGCCCAGGCGCGTGTGCAGCATGAATTTGTGCAGCGAGTCCGGCAGGTGGGCGGCCAGCGCGCGGGCGTGGCCGAAATGCCCCTCGGCCAGGACGAAGTCGCCGCTGCGGCTGGCGTAGGCGCCCAGCACGACCTCGATCGCCATGCTGCCCTCGAGGTCGCCGCAAGCCTCGAAGCGGGCGTGCAGCGGCTGGTACATCGGCTCGGCCTGCTCGGCATTGCCGCTGTAGTAAGCCAGCCACAGCTGGTTGACCTGGGCATAGGCGATGCCGCGCTCGTAGCGCAGCGCCGTCGCCGCCGCCAGCGCCAGGCGGGCCAGGCGGCGCGCCCGCTTGCGGTTGGCGATCAGGCAGGACAAGCCCTGCAGGTTCAGGCGGTCGATTGCGGATTGGTCGAGGCGGGCGGTGGGCAAACGGGCTTTCCTTCTCGGGCGCGGCGGCGAATATTATTTTATATTGAATATTTCTTTGCGGCAATCCACTATCATACCCAGAATCCGGCCGGCGCCGCCGCTTTTTCCGGGGACAGACCACGATTTTCAAGAAATAATTTCTTGAAAATCGTGGTCTGTCCCCAGGCGGTTGCCATCCGGCCGCAAAAGAATTACCCTCGACGCTGCTAAATGCAGTTGTCGACCGCAGTCAGACCCAGATTGGAGTAGTGCGATGCAAAACACGGTTCATTTTATCCTGCAGGGCAAAGGCGGCATCGGCAAGACCCTGGTCTCGACCATCCTCGCGCAATGGATGGCCGGCAAGGACGAGCGGCCGCTGCGCTGCTACGACACGGACCAGGAAAACGCCACCTTTTCGCGCTACAAGGCGATGGACGTCAAGCACGTGCCGGTGATGACGGACGCCCGCAGCATCGACCCGAAACGCTTCGACGCGCTGATGATCGACATCCTCGAACAGGACGGCAACTGCGTCATCGACAACGGCGCCAACACCTTTTCGCCGCTGATGGGCTACCTGATCGAGAACGACTGCTTCGCGCTGCTGCAGGAATCCGGCCGGCGCGTCTACATCCACACCATCGTCGGCGGCGGCGACACGCTGCACGACACGGCCACCGGCTTCGTCGCGACGGCGAAGGCGACCTCGGTGCCGCTGGTGCTGTGGCAAAACGAGCACTTCGGCCTGCTGCAATCGGCCTCCGGCAAGCTGTTTACGGAATCGCAGTCGTACAGCGAGCACGCCGACCGGCTCAAGGGCAGCGTCACGCTCAGCCAGCGCAACGTCGACACCTTCGGCGCCGACCTCAAAAAAATGAACACGGCGCGCCTGACCATGCAGGAAGTGCTGCAAAACGACAAGTTCAACATCATGGAAAAGCAGCGCATCAAGGTGGTCTACCGCGACATCTTCGAGCAACTCGACAAAGTCCAGTGGTAGGCGGCGCGATGGACCGGCAAAAGCTGCGCAACCAGGTATTCGAGCAAACCGGCATCAAAGTCGACTGCGACGACCCGATCTTCGCGCTGGTGGCGCTCAACGAGGCCGTGCTGGCCGCCGCCGTGGAACGCCAGGTGGGGCTGCTGCACGCCGCCGCCCAGGACCTGGCGGCGCAGGCGCGCGGCGCGGCCGCCGCGCCGTTCGCGCCGGCGCCGCCGGCCGTGGCGCACGCCATCCCGACCCGCGGCGCGCCCCTGTTCGAGCCGCGCGAATGGCGCCTGCTGGGCGCGGCGGCGGCCGCCAGCGCCCTCGGCGCGCTGCTGGTGCTGGGCGGCCAAGCCCTGCTGGCCAAGCCGCTGCCGGCGCCCGCCGCCAAGGCGTCGGCGCTGACGCCGGAACAGCGCGACGCCCTGGCCCGCGGCGACAAACTGGCCCGCGCCGTGCAAAAGCTCGACGCCCAAACCCGCGGCCTGATCCAGGCCGAACTGGACCGCCCCTAAGCCGCGCCGCAGCCGGGGACGGGGACGGGGACGGGGGCCGATTTACCTGTTTATTAACTTTTTTGCGCAAAAACACGCTACGGCGCCCGCGGAACTGGCAGAATCGCTGATCGGACCGCCGCACCAAGCCGGCGGACCGCCTGGCAATCTAACCTTTGACTACGGACCGCGCGCATGAAGTCTTGCAAACTATTGGCAGTACCCGCCCTGATTCTTTCCCTCTACGGCAGCGGCGCACCCGCGCCGGCCTTCGCCGCCGACGCCGGCCGCGCCAGCGCCAGCGCCGTGCCGCAGATCGCCTATGAAAAATATACGCTGCCGAACGGCCTCGACGTCATCCTCGTCGAAGACCACAAACTGCCCGTCACGGCCGTCAACCTCTGGTATCACGTCGGCCCCGCCAACGAAGCGCCCGGCTTGACCGGCTTCGCCCACCTGTTCGAGCACATGATGTTCGCCGGCACCAAGCACATGCCGCGCGGCCTGGCCGACCAGTTGCTCGAAGGGGCAGGCGCCACCGACTCGAACGGCAGCACCGACTTCGACCGCACCAATTACTACGACACCGTGCCGTCGAACCAGCTGGAACTGGCGCTGTGGACGCATGCGGACCGCATGGGTTATCTGCTCGACGTGCTCGACCAGACGGCCCTCAGCAACCAGCAGGACGTGGTGCGCAACGAGCGCCGCCAGAGCGTGGAGAACCGCCCCTACGGCATCGTCGAGGAGGCCCTGTACCACCAGCTGTTCCCGAAAAACCACCCCTACTACGCCAGCGTGATCGGCTCGCACGCCGACATCCAGGCGGCCAAGCTGGCCGACATCCAGCACTTCTTCACGCGCTACTATGGCCCGAACAACGCCAGCCTGGTGATCGCCGGCGACATCGACAAGGCCAAGACCCGCGCCCTGGTGAAGAAATACTTCGGCAGCTTCAAGCGCAGCCCGGCGCTGCCGAAGCTGGACGTGGTGACGCCGCCGATCACGGCCGAGCGCCGCGCCGTCGTGGCCGACCGCGTCGAACTGCCGCGCGTGCTGATGGGCTGGCTGACGCCGCCCGCCTACCAGGCCGGCGACGCCGAGCTGACGCTGGCCGCGCAAATCCTCGGCGCCGGCAAGTCCAGCCGCCTCTACAAGACGCTGGTGTACGACAAGCAGATCGCCCAGGACGTCAACGCCAACCAGGGCTCCAATGCGCTCAGCTCGATGTTCGTCGTCGACGTCACGGCCCGCCCCGGCCACAGCGCCGCGGAAATCGAAGCGGCCATCGACGCCGAACTGCAGGCGCTGCGCCAGGACGGCCCCACCCAGAAGGAGCTCGAACGCGCCGTCAACACGATAGAAACGGCGATGCTGAGCCAGATCGAAAAAGTCGGCGGCGCCGGCCTGGCCAACCAGCTCAACCACTACAACCAGTATCTGGGCGACCCCGGCTACCTGGCCAAGGACATCGAACGCTACCGCCGCGTCAGCGTGGCCGACATCCGGCGCGTCGTCGCGGCCCAGCTGCAAAACCCGGCCCGCGCCGTCATCCACGGCGTGCCCGGCACGCCGGACCTGGGACCGGAAGTGGCGACGCCGGCGCCGGCCAAGGCCAAGGCCGGCCCGACCATGTCGAGCAACCGCGACGAGCCGTGGCGCAAGCGGGTGCCGAAGGCCGGCCCGCTGCCGCCGTTCGCGCTGCCGCAGGGCGCCGCGTTCACGCTGGCCAACGGCCTGACCGTGATCCACAACCACAATCCGGCGCTGCCGATGGTTTCGGCGCAACTAGTGCTCAAGAGCGGCGCGGAAGCCAACCCGCCGGCCCGCCCCGGCCTGTCCGACTTCACCGCGCAACTGCTGGAAGAAGGCACGGCCACGCGCAGCGCGCCGCAAATCGCCGACGAAGTGGCGCAACTGGGCGCCTTCCTCGGCACCCACGCCTCGGCCGACGCCTCGGTGGCCGAAGTGTTCGCCCTGAAGGGCAACTTCGCGCCGGCGCTGGACGTGCTGGCCGACATCGTCCAGCACCCGGCCTTCCCCGAAGCCGAAGTCGAACGCCAGCGCGCCAGCCGCCTCGGCGCCCTGGCGCAGGAGCGCGAAAACGCGCCGGCGGTGGCGGCCCGCGTCGAAGCGGCCGCGCTGTACGGCGCCGCCCACCCCTACGGCTATCCCCAGCTCGGCACCGAGGCGGCGCTGAAAGCGACCAGCCGCGCCGAGCTGCAGCAATTCTGGCGCCAGCACTACCTGCCGAACAACGCCGCGCTGGTCGTCTCGGGCGACATCAGCCAGGCCGACCTGCGGACGCTGGCGCAGGCCAAGTTCGGCGCCTGGCCGCGCGGCGACGTCGCCGCGCCGGCGCCGGGCAGCGTCGCCACCACGCCGGCGCGCCTGATCCTCGTCGACAAGGCCGGCGCGCCGCAAACGGCGGTGCGCGTCAGCGTCATCGGGCCGGACCGCAAAACGCCCGACTTCGCCCCGCTGCAAGTGCTGAACGCGGCGCTGGGCGGCCTGTTCACCAGCCGCCTGAACACCAATCTGCGCGAAGAAAAAGGCTATACCTACGGGGTGCAGTCGCAATTCCAGTACCGCCGCGCGCCGGGGCCGTTCGCCATCGCCGCCAGCATCCGCACCGACGCCACCGGCCCCGCCGTCGCCGAAATGTTCAAGGAGGTGCGCGACATGATCGCCCGGCCGATGCCGGCGAAGGAATTGGCCAACGCCCGCAACTCGCAGGTGCTGTCGCTGCCGGGCCAGTTCGAAACCAACAAGGGCATCGCCGCCAGCCTGGCCAAGACCTATGTGTACGACCTGGGGCTGGACTACTACAGCAAGCTGCCGCAGCGCTATGCCGGCGTCACCGCCGCCCAGGTGCAGGCCGCCGCGCAACAATACCTGCGGCCGGAGAAGCTGATCGTCATCGGCGTCGGCGACAAGGCCAAGATCGCGCCGCAACTGGGCAAGCTGAAGCTGGCGCCGCTCGAGTACCGCGACGCCGACGGCAATTTGCGGTAGCAGCCTGTCGGCACGGCGGAGCGGGGCGGCGCCCCGCTGCGCCGGCTCAGACGCCGTTTCTTGCGGCGGAAAATCTGGCCAGGACGCCCCAGCGCTGGTGCAGTATCAGGTAGGCGGCGCCACCGAGCACCAGGCTCCAGAACGCCGCCCCCAGGCCCAGCAGGCTCATGCCGGAGGCGGCGACGAGGAAGGTGATGACGCTGGCGTCGCGGTGCTCTTCGTTGCCGACCAGGCCGACCAGGCCGGAGGTGATCGAGCCGACCAGGGCCAGGCCGGCCAGCGTCATCACCAATTCCTTCGGCAGCGCCGCCATCAGTTGCGCCAGCGTGCCGCCGAACACGGCAATCACCAGATACACCAGTCCCGCGACGATGCCGGCCACGTAGCGCTTGGCCGGGTCCGCGTGCGCCTCGCCGCCGGTGCAGATCGAGGCGGCGATGACGGACGGGTTGACGGCGTGCGCGCCGAACGGCGCAAACAGCAGCGAGATGAAGGCGGTCAGGGCGACGATGGGCCGGGCCGGCGGCTGGTAGCCGGACGCCTGCAGCACCGCCAGTCCGGGCACGTGCTGCCCGCTCAAGGTCACCAGCGCCAGCGGGAAACCGACGCTGAGGACGGCGTGCCACGACCATTCCGGCGCGATCAGCACGGGGGTGGCGTAGCTCAGCGCGACGGCGCCCAGGTGGTTGTCGCCGCTGGCCTGCACGAAGACGGCGCCGACCAGCATGGCCAGGGCGGTGGCGTAGCGCGGCGCCAGGCGCTTGGCCAGCAGGAAGGCCAGCAGCACGGACAACACCAGCGCCGGGCGGCCGGGAATCGAGACGAAGGCTTGCACGCCGAAATTGAACAGCACCCCGGCCAGCATCGCCGCGACCATGCCTTTCGGCAGGTGCGCCAGCAGCATTTTGAACGCGCCCGACAGGCCCAGGGCCAGCACCAGCAAGGCGGCGACGATGTAGGCGCCGACGGCCTGGTGGATGCCGACCACCGGCAGCGACACCACCAGCAGGGCCGCGCCGGGCGTCGACCAGGCCGCCATCACGGGCATTTTCAGGCGCCAGCTGAGCAGCAGGCCGGCAATGCCGCTGCCCATCGATATCGCCCAGATCCACGATGAGGTGACGTCGGCCGGCAAGCCGGCCAGCTTGGCGGCCTGGAAGACGATGGCCACCGGCCCGGCGAAGCCGACAAAGACGGCGAGGAAACCGGCGATGACTGCCGACAGGGAAAAATCCTTGATATGCATGCTGCGCTCCCGTGGGCAAACGGCAGCCGCCGGCGGCGGCTGCGAGGGAACCAGCATAAGGGCTGGGGGACGGGCATAACAGATGCAGCGTTTTGATATTGTGACCGTCACAGCGCCCGCCCGGCGGAACTGTACCGGTCGAAATTTACCGGCGCTGTATCTGTTCAGGGGCCGCCGGGGCGAAGCCGGGGGCCGGCCCGCGCAGGCGCTGCGCCAAGGCGTCGAGCGGCACGCCGATGGCCACGCCAACCGTGTAGGCGATGAAGTCGATCCAGCCGAAATGCGAGCCGAGCACCAGATGCCCCAGCGTGTGGGAGCGGATCTGGCGGATCCAGGGCGCCTGGTACAACTGGCTCAGTTCGACGGCGTAGCAGATCAGCAGCGCCGCCCAGCCCAGCCTGGCGCCGCGGGCGCCCGGCCACAGCGCGCCCAGGGCGACGAAGATCATCAGCGCCCACAGGGCGTCGCCGGGATATTTGCCCAGCGCGGCGGGAAACAGCGGCAAGGCCCGCGAGGCGAGGCCGATGGCGACCACCAGCAGCACGCCGGCGGCTTGCCAGCAAGGGTTGCGCGGCACGGGATACGGCGAAAACGACATACTGACCTTTCGTGAAAATATCTGCCCCTAGGGCGGGCGCCTCAGTCCAGGCCGGCGAACAAGGCCGTGCTCAGGTAGCGCTCGCCGTAGGAGGGGATGACGGTGACGATGAGCTTGCCGGCATTCTCCGGCCGTTGCGCCACCTGCAGCGCGGCCCACAGCGCGGCGCCCGAGGAAATGCCCACCAGCAGCCCCTCCTGCTGGGCCGCCAGGCGCGCGGTGGCGAAGGCGTCGTCGTTCTTGACGCCGATGATCTCGTCGTAGATGGCGGTGTTGAGCACGGCCGGCACGAAGCCGGCCCCGATGCCCTGGATAGGATGCGGCCCCTTGATGCCCTTGGCCAGCATCGGCGACGCCTCCGGCTCGACGGCGATGCAGCGGAAGCCGGGCCGGCGCGCCTTGATGACCTCGCCGACGCCGGTGATGGTGCCGCCGGTGCCGACGCCCGCCACGAGGATGTCGACCTGGCCGTCGGTGTCGCGCCAGATTTCCTCGGCCGTCGTGCTGCGGTGGATGGCCGGGTTGGCCGGATTGTTGAACTGCTGCGGCATCAGGTAGCGCGGATCGGCCGCGGCCATCTGCTCGGCCTTCTTGATCGCCCCCAGCATGCCTTCGCTGCCGGGCGTGAGCACCAGCTCGGCGCCATAGGCGCGCAGCAGGATGCGGCGCTCGCGGCTCATGGTGTCGGGCATCGTCAGCGTGCAGCGGTAGCCGCGCGCCGCGCACACCATCGCCAGCGCGATGCCGGTGTTGCCGCTGGTCGGTTCGAGGATGATGGTGTCGGGCCGAATCTGGCCGGCCGCTTCGGCGGCGGCGATCATCGACAGGCCGATGCGGTCTTTGACGCTGTGGCCCGGATTGTAGAATTCGAGTTTGGCGAGGATGGTGGCGGGCGCGCCGGCGGCCATGCGGTTGATGCGCACAAGCGGCGTGTTGCCGATCAATTCAGTGACGTCTTGAGCAATATTCATGGCTGGGGACTCCGCGGCAGGGAATGGGAAAGATGAGTCTACCGCGTTTTTCCGCCGCTGCGAATGGCGTTGCCACAAACAAGCTTGCAACGCCACGCAGGCTCGATTATTTAACTTCCAGCAATTCCACGTCGAAGATCAGCGCCGAATTCGGCGGAATGTCGGCGCCGGCGCCGCGCGCGCCGTAGGCCAGCTCGGCCGGGATGATCAGGGTGCGCTTGCCGCCCACCTTCATGCCGGCGACGCCCTGGTCCCAGCCCTTGATGACGCGGCCGACGCCCAGCTTGAACGGCAGCGGGCCGCGGCCGATCGAGCTGTCGAATTGCTTGCCGTGGGTATCCTTGGCCATCGGGCGGTACAACCAACCCGTGTAATTGACGGCGATGTCCATGCCGGCCTGCGCTTCCTTGCCGGTGCCGACCTTGGTGTCGGTGATGATCAGCCTGTCGGCGACGGGGCCGGGCGTGGCGGACGTGACGGCGGCGGTGGCGGAGGCGGAAGCGGCGGCCGGGGCGGACGCAGGCTTGTCGGCGGCCTGCGCCATCGAGGCGGCGGCCGCGCAGATCACAGCGAATAAAACGGAAACACGCATCATGATATATTCTTTCAATGAGGTTCGGTGGAGCTCTGCTCGCGTGCATCCGAGCAAAGTGCGCCATCATGATAGCAAACCCGAGGGGCCGCATGACAAGGACAACGTTGGGGCCACGGTTTTTTTTCGCGCTCTGGCCCGACCCGGCCACGCGCGCGGCGCTGACGCAGCTGCAGGCTGGCCTGGCCGGCAACTTGCAGGTGCCCGGCAAGCTGCACCTGACGCTGGCCTTCCTCGGCCAGCGCGCCGAAACGGACTTGCTGGCGCTGCGGCGGGTGCTGCGGCAGGTGCCGGCCCGCGCCATGACGCTGGAGCTGGACCGCTACGGCCACTTTGGCGGCCAGCGCATCGCCTGGGCCGGCCCGAGCGAAGCGCCGGAGCAACTGCTGGCGCTGCGCGCCGCGCTGATGCGGCTGCTGGCGGCGGACGGCTTTGCGCCCGAGTTCGAGGCAGACCGCTTCCGCCCGCACGTGACGCTGGCGCGCAAGGCGCCGGCGCCGGCCGCGGCGGGGTTCGCGCCGCTACGCTGGCGCGCCGACGAGCTGGTGCTGGCGACGTCGCCGGGGACCTTGTCTGGAACGGACGAAGGCTACCGCATCGTCGCCTCGCGCCGCCTCGCTTGAGGCCGGCCCCGCCGGCCTCACTTCGCCCCGTCAGCCAGCTTGCGCAGCAGATGCGCGGCCGCCACCATGCCGAAACTGGCCGTCACCGCCATGCTCGAACCGAAGCCGGCGCAATTCAAGCCGGTCACGCCATTGCCGCCCTCGCCATCGACCGCGCAAACCTGCTCGCCGTCGGGGAATTGCAGCGGTTCCATGGAAAACACGGCATCGACGTTGAATTTGTTCTTAATGCCGCGCGGGAAACCGTGTTCGGTGCGCAAAATCTTGCGCACCTTCTTCAGCAGCGGCTCCTGCTCCGTTTTGGCCAGGTCGCGCACGTCGATCTGCGTCGGGTCGGTCTGGCCGCCGGCGCTGCCGACCGTCAGCAGGGCAATCGCGTGGTCGCGGCAAAAGGCGATCAGCGCCGCCTTCGCCTTGGCATTGTCGATGGCGTCGATCACATAATCATAGCCATGCCCGCCTATCATCTGCGGCAGATTGTCGGGCGCGATGAAATCCTCGATCTGCTTAACCTGGCAAAACGGGTTGATCAGGGCGATGCGTTCGGCCAGCGCGGCAATCTTGGCCTGGCCTATGGTGGCGGTGGTGGCCTGGATCTGGCGGTTGATGTTCGATTCGGCGACGTTGTCGAGGTCGATCAGCGTCAATGTGCCGATGGCGCTGCGGGCCAGCGCCTCGACCACCCAGGAACCGACGCCGCCGACGCCGATCACACAGACGTGGCTGCGGCGGAAACGCGCCAGCGCGGCGGCGCCGTACAGGCGGCCGATGCCGCCAAAACGGCGTTCGAAGTCGATATCGCCGGCCGGCGATGGAAAAATTTCGTCAGGGATTGATTTCATGGCGCCATTTTACCGGACGGGGCCACCAGGATATTCTAAAATGTCGGGCATAAGGAATCGACAAGTTGCCTCTTTTTTTGACCGTATCCACGAAAGCGCATATGACCGTCCCCCTGTTCGATACCATCCCCGGCTTTGACCAGCCTATCGCCGTGCTGAAACATTGCCACGACAAGATACGCAAGCAAATTACGACCATGCAAAACCTGCTGAGCCATCTGAGCCAGTATGGCGCCAACTTTGATGCGCAACAAGGCGCGAAGGCGGTGCTCCAGTATTTTAACAAGGCGGCCCACCTGCACCACGAGGACGAGGAGCAGAACCTGATGCCGATGCTGCAAGCCACCGCCACGGGCGAGGACGCCGCCCTGCTGCAGGCGCTGGTGCCGGAAATCCTGGCCGACCACCGCCGGATGGATCTGGCCTGGGACAGCCTGAAGGCGCAGCTTGAGGCCATCGCCAGCGGCAGCGCGGCGACGCTGTCGGCGGCCGACGTGGCGCGTTTCGCCGAGGCTTACCAGGGCCATATGGCGAAAGAGGAAACCCAGTTGGCGCCCATGGCCAAGCGGCTGTTCAGCGCGGCGCAGATGGAGCAACTGGGCACGGCGATGCAAAAACGCCGCGGCATCGGCGACGACACGCCGGCCGCCGCCACGCCGGGCAGCTTGCTGGCCGGCCTGCGCAAGGACTACAGCCAGTCCAGCCTGATGGAAACGGACGTGCTGGCCGACCCGCTGGCGCAGTTCGGCAAGTGGTTCGACGAGGCCCTCAAAGCCCAGGTGAACGAGCCCAACGCGATGACGCTGGCCACGGCCGGCGCCGACGGCCGGCCCAGCTCGCGCATCGTGCTGATCAAGCAATACGACCAGCGCGGCTTCAGCTTCTTCACCAACTACGACAGCGACAAGGGCCGCCAACTGGCCGACAATCCGCACGCCGCGCTGCTGTTCTTCTGGCCCGAGCTGGAGCGCCAGGTGCGCATCGAGGGCCGCGTCGAGAAGACGGCGGCGGCGGAAAGCGACGAATACTTCGGCTTGCGTCCGCTGCAAAGCCGGCTGTCGGCCATCGCCTCGCAGCAGAGCGCGCCGATTGCCAGCCGCGCCGCGCTGGACGCGAATTTCGCGGCCGTCGCCGCCGCCGCCGGCGAGCAGCCGCCGCGTCCGGCGCACTGGGGCGGTTACCGCCTGGTGCCGGAGCGCATCGAGTTTTGGCAGGGCCGCCGTTCGCGCTTCCACGACCGCATCGTGTTCACGCGGCAAGCCGACGGCGCATGGCGGATCGAGCGTTTGCAGCCGTAAGCATGGCGCTGCGCGCGTCAGATCGTTTCTGAACCGACGGCGCGGCGCGCCGTCCACACGGAGGCTATCGTGTTCGTGCAACACCGACTCAGCGCCTGGATCGCCGGCGTGCGCAGCCAGGTCGCCCTGCCGCTGCGCATCGAACTGTGGAACGGCCAGCACATCGACTTTTCCGCCGAGGCGCCGCGCGTGACGATACGGCTGCCGCGGGCGTCGGCGGCGCGCTATCTGCTGACGCCGTCGCTGGCGAACCTGGGCGCCGCCTACGTCGAGGGCGCCATCGAGGTGCGCGGCGCGGCGCGCGACATGATCGCCATCGTCAACGCGCTGGCGCGCGCGACGCTCAAGGCCGAGGGCAGGTTCGCCCGCCTGGTGCGCGGCATGGCCCACGACAAGCGCGGCGACGCCGCCGCGATCCGCTACCACTACGACGTTTCCAATGAATTCTATGCCCAGTTCCTCGACGCGGAGCTGGTCTACTCCTGCGCCTATTTCGAGCGCGGCGACGAAACGCTGGGCGAGGCCCAGTTGAAGAAAATCGACCACATTCTGAACAAGATCCGCCTGCAGCCGGGCCAGAGCCTGCTCGACATCGGCTGCGGCTGGGGCGCGCTGCCGCTGCGCGCGGCGCGGCGCTACGGCGCCCGCTGCGTCGGCGTGACGCTGTCGGAAAAGCAGTGCGCGCTGGCGCGCGCCCGCGTGGCCGACGCCGGCCTGGGCCACCTGGTCGACATCCGCCTGCAAGACTACCGCGACGTGCGCGGCCAATTCGACCGCATCACCAGCGTCGGCATGTTCGAGCACGTCGGCCTGCGCCACCTGCCCGAGTATTTCGGCGCCATCCACGCGCTGCTGGCGCCGGACGGCGTGGCGCTCAACCACGGCATCACCTCGACGGACCCGGACAACGGCGGCACGCCCTATGGCGGCGGCGAGTTCATCGGCCGCTACGTGTTTCCGCGCGGCGAACTGGCGCACGTCGGCCAGGTGCTCAAGGCGATGCAGCAGGGCGGGCTGGAAGCCTACGACATGGAAAATCTGCGCCGCCACTACGCCCGCACCTGCGCGCTGTGGACCGACAATTTCGAGGCGCGCGCGAGCGAGATCCGCCGCCTGGCCGGCGACAAGCGCTTCCGCATCTGGCATGTCTATCTGGCCGGCTGCCACTACGCCTTCGAGCACGACTGGATCAGCCTGTACCAAATCGTCTGCGGCAAGGCGGGGCAGCCGACGGCGGCGCTGCCGTGGTCGCGCCGCCACATGTATGGGGAGCTTACTTGAGCCGGTTAAGGAAGGTTTTCTTGAACTTGGCCACTTTCGGCGCGACGACGAAGGCGCAATAGCCCTGCAAAGGGTGCTGGCGGAAATAATCCTGGTGGTAATCCTCGGCCTTGTAATAGGTCTGGGCCGGCTGCAACTGCGTGACGATGGGGCCGTCCCAGACGTTGGCCATCTCGGCGATGACCTGGCGCGCGACGGCTTCCTGCTGCGGCGACTGGAAATAGATCACCGAGCGGTACTGGGTGCCGACGTCGTTGCCCTGGCGGTTCAGCGTGGTCGGGTCGTGTATCGTGAAGAACACTTCCAGCAGGTCGCGGTAACTGATCAGCGCCGGGTCGAAGCTCAGGCGCACCACTTCGGCGTGGCCGGTGGTGCCGGCGCAGACTTGCTCGTAACTGGGGTCGGCCTGCTGGCCGCCCGTGTAACCGGATTCGACATGGGTGATGCCGCGCATTTCCAGATAGACGGCTTCCAGACACCAGAAACAGCCGCCGCCGAGTACGGCAACTTCAGTCGTTCCATTCATTGTCATGTCGCGCTCCAAGCAAGTAATGGCCACCATGTCGATTACTGTAACGCAAAGCGCCGGCAGATGCACTTGCTATTGTTGCGCCATTGCGCAGGCGCAGCATGCGGCGGCGCCCCGCGCCGGCATCGCCGTGCGCGCGCCGGCCAAAACTTTGGCATAATAGCAAAAAAGCTACAGGCACCCTATGAACACACGCTCTCCCCGCGCACCCGCGCCCGAATTCGATGCCGCGCACTTCCGCCTGGCCTTGTCCCAGTTCGCCACCGGCGTCACCGTCATCACGACACGGCTGGCCGACGGCAGTTTCCGCGGCCTGACGGCCAGCTCCTTCAACTCGGTGTCGCTGGCGCCGCCCCTGGTGCTGTGGAGCCTGGGCGCGGGCGCCAACAGCATGCCCATTTTCAGCGGCAACTCGCACTATGTCATCAATGTGCTCGGCGCCGAACAGGCCCACCTGGCCCAGTTGTTCTCGCGCCGCGGCAGCACGAACCCCTTCGAGGGCGTCGACTACGAATTGTCGCGCACCGGCCAGCCCATCCTGAAGGGCGTCTCGGCCTGGTTCGAGTGCCACAACCGCAGCCGCTATCCGGAGGGCGACCATGTGATCTTCGTCGGCGAGGTCGAGCAATGCGCGCTGACGCCGCAGCCTTCGCTGATTTTTCATGACGGGCAATTCGGCAGCACGCAAACGCGCTAGAATTGCGTTTTGGCCAAGCAGTCTATACAAGCCAGACTAGTCACGCCAAACAACCATAATGAGACCAGGACCCCCGATGACCCAAGCAGATTCCAGCCGTAAAGCACAGTTCCACTGGGACGACCCGCTGTTGCTGTCGAACCAGTTGAGCGACGACGAGCGCATGGTGCGCGACGCCGCCGCAGCCTATTGCCAGGACAAACTGGCGCCGCGCATCCTCGACGCCTTCCGCCACGAAAAGATGGATACCTCGATCTTCCGCGAAATGGGCGAGCTGGGCCTGCTGGGACCGACCATTCCCGAACAATACGGCGGCCCTGGCCTGAACTACGTCAGCTACGGCCTGATCGCCCGCGAAGTCGAGCGCGTCGACTCCGGCTACCGCTCGATGATGAGCGTGCAATCGTCGCTGGTGATGGTGCCCATCTACGAATTCGGCACGGAAGCGCAGCGCCAGAAGTACCTGCCGAAGCTGGCCAGCGGCGAATGGATAGGCTGCTTCGGCTTGACCGAGCCGAACCACGGCTCCGATCCGGGGTCTATGCTCAGCCGCGCCAAGAAAGTGCCGGGCGGCTACGCCCTGTCGGGCACGAAAATGTGGATCACCAACTCGCCGGTGGCCGACGTCTTCGTCGTCTGGGCCAAGGACGACGAGGGCGCGATCCGCGGCTTCGTGCTGGAAAAAGGCATGGCCGGCCTGAGCGCGCCGGCGATCCACGGCAAATTCGGCCTGCGCGCCTCCGTCACCGGCGAAATCGTCATGGACAATGTCTTCTGCCCCGAGGAAAACGCCTTCCCCGACGTGCGCGGCCTGAAAGGCCCGTTCACCTGCCTGAACTCGGCCCGCTACGGCATCGCCTGGGGCGCGCTGGGCGCGGCCGAGGATTGCTGGCACACGGCCCGCCAGTACGTGCTGGACCGCCAGCAATTCGGCCGTCCGCTGGCCGCCAACCAGCTGGTGCAAAAGAAACTCGCCGACATGCAGACGGAAATCACGCTGGCCCTGCAAGGCTGTTTGCAACTGGGCCGCATGAAGGACGCCGGCACGGCCGCCGTCGAAATCACCTCCATGATGAAGCGCAACTCCTGCGGCAAATCGCTGGAGATCGCCCGCGTCGCCCGCGACATGCTGGGCGGTAACGGCATCTCCGACGAATTCGGCATCATCCGCCACATGGTCAACCTGGAAGTCGTCAACACCTACGAAGGCACGCACGACATCCACGCGCTGATCCTGGGCCGCGCCCAGACCGGCATCCAGGCCTTCTGCTAACAGCACCGGGGACAGACCACCATTTTCGAGAAACATTTCTCGGAAATCGTGGTCTGTCCCCGGCTGTTGCCCCCTTAGAACTTGTAGCCGATGCCGAAGCTGACCGCCAGCGGGTCCAGCGTCATGTCCTGCGTCTGCCCCGTCGAGAACCTGACCTTGGTTTTCAGGAAGGTCTTGGTGACGGCAAGGTCGGCGTACCAGCGTTCGTTGAGCGCCAGCACGATGCCCGCTTGCAGGGTCGCGGCCAGCTTGTTGTCGATCTTGAAGGTGGTGGCCTGGCCGCCGATGTTGGTGATCGCCGTCATCTGCGCCGAGCCGGTGGCCTTCTGGAAGTAGGCGTAGGTGGCGCCCAGGCCGACGTAAGGCCGCACTTTCGCCGCCGGCGTGAAGAAGCGGTACTGGATGAAGGCCGTCGGCGGCAGCGCCTCCACGGTGCCCAGCTTGCCGGTGCCTTCGATGGCGCCGGCGCCGCTGATGGTGTGCTTGTACGGCAAGCCCAGGTCGACTTCCGCCGAGATGTTGTCGCTCAAGCCGTAGGCGACGATCAGCACGGGCTGGGTGTCGCTGCTGACGGCCCCCTTGCTGTGCGGCAGCGCCGGCGCCGACACGTCGCCGCTCGTCACTTTCGGCGTGATCTTGTTGACGCCGGCCTTCAATGTCCATTGGCCGGCGCTTTGCGCCGACGCCCCCGGTGCGGCGGCCATCGCGGCCGCCAGGGCCAGCAGTTGCGCCGCGCTATTCAAGCTGAATTTCATGCGTGTCTCCGATTCTTTATATTGTTGTGTGGGCGGCCCGCGCGGGGCGGGCCGCCGTTCGCCTTACATCCAGCCGCGCACGATCATCTGTTCGGCGACGTAGCGCGCGATCAGCGAATATTCGAACGGGGTCGGGTGGCGGTCGTCGGCGAACATGTAGCGGCTGACGTCGCCGGCGATGACGTTCTTGCCGGTGCAGCCGAGCGAGGAGTCGAGCGGGTTCGGGCCACAGGCCGCCGTGCGGGTGTTGGTCAAGCCGTAGGGCTCCGGATTGTTGATCTGGTCGTGGCTGATCGCATACAGGTCGACATGCAGGACCTTGGCTTCGCCCGCCAAGGCGGCCTTCAGCTTGGCGTTGTAGGCGTCCACCATCGCCACGATCAGGGCCTGGGTCGCGGCGCTCTGCGATTTGCCGACGGGCGCGCCGCCGAAGTCCGGCAGGTTGTTCACGACGACATAGTTGGCGCCCTTGGCGACGATCTGGGTTTTCACCAGCTCCGCCGTTTCCGTGCCGGCGGTGGCCATCGCGGCGATGGCCGCCGGGCCGTTGGCCGCGGCGTAGTCCAGGCCGGCCTGGGTGCCGGCGGCGGTGGCGGCGGCCTTGGCCTTGGCGGCCTGGGTGCCGACGTAGACGGAGTCGGCGGCGCTGGCATTGCCTTGCGCGAAAGCGGCCGCCGCGGCGGCGCCGACGATGCTGGTGTCGGTGGCGCCCGGCTTCGCCGCTTCCGTCTGGATCGCCAGGCCGATCAGCGGCCCGGCGGCGGCCGGATTGCCGGCGCCGGCGGCCAGCAGGCCGGCCAGCGTCGTCGCGAACGCCGTCTTGCCGGCGCTGGCGCCGGCTTTCGCCGCGCCGGCCTGCAGCAGGCCCAGCTGGGCCGAGGTGTCGTTGCCGCCGACCGTGACGAAGACGATTTCATCGCCTTTGAACTTGCCGCCGACGGCCGCCAGGTGGTTGGCGATCTGCGTCGACACGGGCACCGTCAGCGCGCCCAGCGGCGAGCCGCTCAGCGCATTGCCGGGGCCGACGGGATTGGTCACGCGCGAACCGCCCTGGGCATAGCCAAAGCAGCCTGCATGGTTGACGACGGCGACGGCGAAACCCTTGTTCACGTCGCCGTTCAGGCCTGTCTGGGCGGCGCACGGCGCCGGCAAGCCCAGTTGCGCCGCCATCAGCTCGGTCCAGTTTTTGCCGGTCAGCTCGGCGTTGCTGGCCGTGTTGTCGCCATTGATTGTGAACTTGCCGCCGCCCAGCTGCTTCACCGTGCCGACCGCGTAGGAGCCGACGTCGGACAGGCTGTCGCCGAACACGACCTGGGAGCTGAATTTGATCTTGACGGTCTGGTCGCCGCCCTTGCTGCCGTTGCCGCCGCAACCGGCCAGCACTGCCGCCGCCAGCATGGCCAAGGCGAATTTTCTTTGATGCATTTTGTCTCCTGATAGGGATATTTTTGTGTCTTCCAAACGAACGGACGTGCTATTCGCAGCCCAGCTAATATGCCATCGATCAACAAGCTTGTATAGAAAAAATCTCATAAAAATCATAAGATTAGCATAACAATAACGGCGGATAGTTGACCTGGATCGCAGCCATGCGCTGTTATTGCGGCGCACAAGAAAAAGCCCCCTGTCGGGGGCGGATGGCGCTACGGAATGAAACGCCGGCAGGCAAGGCCGGGGGCGTTTCAGGCGTCGAGGAAGCGCTGCAGGATGCCGGCCGAGCCGAAGGCGGCGCGGCGCAGGCGGTCGTTGACGCCCAGCCATTGCGCCCCGGACGGCGGCGTTTCCACCAGGATCAGCTCGGCGCCAAGCTGGTCCATCGTGCGCAGCGCCGCGTACAGCGCGTGGGCGTAGCCGTCCGGCGCGTCCGGCAGGCGCACGCTGGCGCTGGCCGGCGGCATGTCGGAATAGTGGATCAGGGCGACGCGGCGTCCGTCGTTGAGCAATTGGTTGAGCGTGCCGGCCAGTTCGTCGCCATGCTGCATAGCAACAGGCGTGTGCGGCGCGTAATGCGCATCCAGCGTGCCGGAGGCGCGCGGCGCGGCCGCGTCGGGCGTGCCGGGCCGTTGTCCGATGACGACAGCGATGTCGTCGGCGCTGATATGGCCGGGCCGCAGCAGCACCGGGCCGTGCGTCGCCAGGCGCGACAGGTCGACGATGGTCGATTCGATGCCGACCTCGCTCTGGCCGCCGTCGAGCACGGCGCCCAGCAAGGCGCCGGCGCCGGGCGCGCCGAATTCGTCGCAGACGTGCTGGGCCGTAGTCGGGCTGACGTTGCCGAACTTGTTCGCCGACGGCGCCGCCACGCCGCCGCGGCCGCCCTTGAAGGCGCGCAGCAGCGCGACCGCCACCGGGTGCGAGGGGCAGCGCAAGCCGACCGTGTCCTGGCCGCCGGAAACGGCGTCGGGAATGCGCGCCGCGCGTTTCAGGATCAGCGTCAGCGGGCCGGGCCAGAAGGCGGCCGCCAGTTGCCGCGCCTGCTCGGGGATGTCGTCGGCCCAGTAAGCCAGGTCGGCGCCGGGCGCCAGGTGGACGATGACGGGGTGGTCCGACGGGCGCCCCTTGGCCGCATAGATGCGCGCCACGGCGGCGGGATTCTCGGCGTCGGCGCCGAGGCCGTACACGGTTTCGGTGGGAAAAGCGACCAGGCCGCCGGATGCGAGAATCGCGGCGGCCTGAGCCATCTCCTCAGTGGGAGCGCCGCTCATGCCGCGCTCATTGCTGGAAGTGTCATGACAAGCTACTCTCTTACTGGGTCAGCAGGCGCAGCGCCTCGGCATACTTGGCCGACGTCTGGTCCAGCACGTCCTGCGGCACGCGCGGCGCCGGCGCCTTCTTGTCCCAAGGCTGGGCGTCCAGCCAGTCGCGCACGAACTGCTTGTCGAACGAGGGCGGCGACATGCCCACCTGGTAGCTCGACATCGGCCAGAAGCGCGACGAGTCGGGCGTGAGGATTTCGTCGATCAGGTGGACGGTGCCGTGCTCGTCCAGGCCGAACTCGAACTTCGTGTCGGCGATGATGATGCCGCGCGTGGCCGCGTACTCGGCCGCCTGCGTGTACAGGTCGATGGCGGCGGCGCGCACCTGGCGGGCGATGTCCGCGCCGACGATTTTTTCCGCCTCTTCGTAGGAAATGTTTTCGTCGTGGGCGCCGGCCGGGGCCTTCGTCGACGGCGTGAAGATGGTTTCAGGCAGCTTTTGCGCTTCCTGCAGGCCGGCCGGCAGCGCGATGCCGCAGATGGCGCCCGTCTTCTGGTAGTCTTTCCAGCCCGAACCGATGATGTAGCCGCGCACGATAGCCTCGATGCCCAGCGGCGTGAATTTCTTCACAACGATGGCGCGGCCCTCGACCTGGTCGCGCTCTTCCGGCGCGACGACGCTGACCGGGTCGATGCCCGTTTCATGGTTCGGCATCAAGTTGCCGAATTTCTTGAACCAGAAATTCGACATTTCCGTCAGCATCTTGCCCTTGTTCGGGATCGGGTCGTCGAGGATCACGTCGAAGGCCGACAGGCGGTCCGTTTGCACGACCAAGAGTTTGTCCTCGCCGACGGCGTAGATGTCGCGCACTTTGCCGCGGTGCAGGAAGGGCAACGACTTCAGGTTTGTTTCCAGAATTCCAGACATGGTGTTTCCTTAGTTCAGTTCAGGCAGCTTGGCGTTGCGCACCTTGTCGGCCTGGGTGGCGCGGAAGGCGGTCAGTTTGGCTTTCATGCCGGCGTCGTTGAGCGCCAGCACGGCGACCACGGCCAGGGCCGCGTTGGCCGCGCCCGCTTCGCCGATGGCCAGCGTCGCCACCGGGATGCCCTTGGGCATTTGCACGGTCGACAGCAAGGAGTCCATGCCCTTCAAGTATTTCGAGGGGATCGGCACGCCAAAGACGGGCAGGATGGTCGACGCGGCCACCACGCCGGCCAGATGGGCGGCGGCGCCGGCGCCGGCGATGAAGGCTTGCGCGCCGCGCGACTCCATGTCGGCCAGCCACGCTTCCAGTTCCTTCGGCGTGCGGTGCGCCGACAGCGCCCGCGCCTCATAGGACACGCCGAAATCCTTGCAGATTTGCGCCGCCTCTTTCATCGTGTCCCAATCCGAGGTCGAGCCCATCACGATACCAACTAAAGTTTTTTCAGACATATCTCACTCACAAAAAAATCGGCTTGCGCCATGGCCGGGTCTGCAATTTACTGCAGAAGCACAGTTAACACGCGCCACAAAAAAGCGGCGCGCCGGAAGCAACTACTTACTTAACGATTTGCGACAGTTCGCCGGCCTTGTAGCGCTCGGCCATCTTCTCCATCGGGATGACCTTGATCTTGGCGGCCTGGCCTTCGCAGCCGAAGGCCAGGAAGCGCGCCTTGCAGATCTGCATGGCCGCTTCGCGGGCCGGCTTGAGGAAGTCGCGCGGGTCGAATTTCGACGGGTTCTCGAACAGGTATTTGCGCGTCGCGGCCGTCATCGCCAGGCGGATGTCGGTGTCGATGTTGATCTTGCGCACGCCGTGGCGGATGCCTTCCTGGATCTCTTCGACCGGCACGCCATAGGTTTCCTTCATGTCGCCGCCGAATTCGCGGATGATCGCCAGCAGCTCCTGCGGCACCGACGAGGAACCGTGCATGACCAAATGGGTGTTCGGGATGCGCGCGTGGATTTCCTTGATGCGGTCGATCGCCAGGATGTCGCCGGTGGGCTGGCGCGAGAACTTGTAAGCGCCGTGCGAGGTGCCGATGGCGATGGCCAGCGCGTCGCACTGGGTGCGGGCGACGAAGTCGGCGGCCTGGGCCACGTCCGTCAGCAACTGCTCGCGGGTCATCGTGCCGTCGGCGCCGTGGCCGTCTTCCTTGTCGCCCTTCATGGTTTCCAGCGAACCGAGCACGCCCAGTTCCGCCTCGACGGTGACGCCGATCGCGTGCGAGAACTTGACCACCTCGCGCGACACCTCGACGTTGTACTCGTAGGAGGCGACGCTCTTGCCGTCCGCTTCCAGCGAGCCGTCCATCATCACCGAGGTGAAGCCGGAGCGGATCGCGCCCATGCAGACGGCCGGCGACTGGCCGTGGTCCTGGTGCATGACGACGGGAATGTGCGGATAGGCTTCGACGGCCGCGTCGATCAGGTGGCGCAGGAAGGCTTCGCCGGCATATTTGCGGGCGCCGGCCGAAGCCTGCATGATGACCGGGCTGCCGACGGCGTCGGCGGCGGCCATGATGGCTTGCACCTGTTCCAGGTTGTTGACGTTGAACGCGGGCAGACCGTAGCCGTGTTCGGCGGCGTGGTCCAGCAGTTGACGCATGGATACGAGAGACATGGTATTACTCCAAACAATAGAAAAACCTGGGGGCGGCTGGCGCGGCCGTGGATGGCGCGCGCCGACCGGCTGTTATTCGAATTCTCCGACTTTGACGATCTTCAAGGCGTTCGTGCCGCCCACCTGGCCCATCGGCTCGCCCCAGGTGACGACAATCATGTCCCCTTTCTCGACGATGCCGTTGGCGACCATCAAATCCTCGGCTTGTTTCAGCACGACGGCCGTGGCCGCCGTTTGCATCAGGTGGTAGGCCCGCACATTGCGGTACAGGCTGGCCTTGCGCAGCGTGGCGATGCTGGGCGTGAGCGCGAAGATCGGCGTGTCGATGCTGTGGCGGCTCATCCACAGCGCGGTCGAGCCCGACTCCGTCAGCGCGACGATGGCTTTCACGCGCAAATGGTGGGCCGTGAACAGGGCGCCGTAGGCGATCGACTGGTCGATGCGCGTGAAGGTGACGTTGAGGAAGTCGGCGTCGAGCTTGTTGTATTCGGACTGCTCGGCCTCGACGCAGATGGCGGCCATCATCTCGACGGTTTCTATCGGGTACTTGCCCGAGGCCGTCTCGGCCGAGGTCATCACGGCGTCGGTGCCGTCGAGCACGGCGTTGGCCACGTCGGACACTTCGGCCCGGGTCGGCACGGCGTTGACGATCATCGATTCCATCATCTGCGTGGCCGTGATGGCCAGCTTGTTGGAGGCGCGCGCCATCTTGATCATGCGCTTTTGCAGGGCCGGCACGGCGGCGTTGCCCACTTCGACGGCCAGGTCGCCGCGGGCGACCATGATGCCGTCGGAGGCGTCGAGGATTTCCTGCAGCACGGGGATGGCCTCGGCGCGCTCGATCTTGGCGATCATCATCGGCTTGTGGTGGTATTGCTCGCCGGCGATATTGGCCAGTTGCCGCGCCATCGCCATGTCCGTGGCGCTTTTCGGGAAGGAAATGGCCAAATAGTCGGCCTGGAAGCTCATCGCCGTCTTGATGTCTTCCATGTCCTTGGCCGTCAGCGCCGGCGCCGTCAAGCCGCCGCCGTGGCGGTTGATGCCCTTATTGTTGGACAACTCGCCGCCGACCTTGACCGTCGTGTGGATTTCGCTGCCGGCGATCTTGTCGACAACGAGCACGATCAAGCCGTCATTCAACAGCAACAAGTCGCCATTGTGCACGTCGCGCGGCAGCGCCTTGTAATCCAGGCCGACCCGTTCCTGGTTGCCCAGCTCGCCGTTCTCGCCCCACTTGGCGTCGAGGATGAACTTGTCGCCGTTTTCCAGCTGGATCTTGCCGTGCTCAAATTTGCCGACGCGGATTTTCGGTCCCTGCATATCGGCCATGATGGCCACTTCGCGGCCGCACTCGGCGGCGGCGCGGCGCACCAGGGCGGCGCGCTCGATATGGTCTTGCGCCTTGCCGTGGGAAAAATTCAAGCGCACCACGTCGACGCCCGCCCGTATCATGCGGATCAGGATATCCAGGTCGCTGGAGGCGGGGCCGATCGTTGCAACAATTTTGGTACCACGGGACATAACTATCCTTGTGCGTGAATTCAAAGCCGGCGGCTATGTTCAAAAAAACCAGGCCAGACAGCGCAGCCCCGGGCTGCGCTTGCGGCCACGGGACGAGCGCTTATTTGCCGGCGCGCTGCATCAGGATCTCGACGGCCGGCAGGGTCTTGCCTTCCAGGAATTCCAGGAAGGCGCCGCCGCCGGTGGAGATATAACTGATTTTATCGGTAATGTCGTATTTTGCAATGGCGGCCAGCGTGTCGCCGCCGCCGGCGATCGAGAAGGCCGGCGAGGCGGCGATGGCCAGCGCCAGCGTCCGCGTGCCTTCGCCGAACTGGTCGAACTCGAACACGCCGACGGGGCCGTTCCAGACGATGGTGCCGGCGGCGCCGATTTGCGCCGCCAGCAGCTTGGCCGTCTGCGGGCCGATGTCGAGGATCATGTCGTCGTCGGCCACGTCGGCCACGGCCTTCACGGTGGCCGCCGCCGTCGGCGAGAATTCCTTGGCGCACACGACGTCGGTGGGAATCGGCACCTGGGCGCCGCGCGCGGCCATCATCTCGATGATGGCCTTCGCTTCGCCGACCAGGTCCGCCTCGACCAGGGACTTGCCGACGTTCAAGCCGACGGCCTTCATGAAGGTGTTGGCGATGCCGCCGCCGACGATCAGGTGGTCGACCTTCTCGGCCAGCGCCTTCAGGATGGTCAGCTTGCTCGACACTTTCGAGCCGGCGACGATGGCCAGCAGCGGCCGCGCCGGCGCGCCCAGCGCCTTGCCCAGCGCGTCCAGCTCGGCCGCCAGCAGCGGGCCGGCGCAGGCGACGGGCGCGAACTTGGCGATGCCGTGGGTGCTGGCCTCGGCCCGGTGGGCCGTGCCGAAGGCGTCGTTGACGTAGATATCGCACAACTTGGCCATTTTTTGCGCCAGTTCGTCGCTGTTTTTCTTCTCGCCCGGGTTGACGCGGACGTTTTCCAGCAGCACCACCTGGCCGGCGGCCAGCGTTTCCAGGCCGGCGCCGTCGACCCAGTTCTGTTTCAATTCGACGGGCTGGCCCAGCAGTTCGGCCAGGCGCGCGGCGACGGGCGCCAGGCTGTCGGCCGGCTGGAACGCGCCCTCGGTCGGACGGCCCAGGTGCGAGGTGACCATGACGGCGGCGCCGCCGGCCAGCGCGGCGCGGATCGCCGGCACCGAGGCGCGGATACGCGTGTCTTCGGTGATGTTGCCGGCGTCATCTTGCGGCACGTTCAAGTCGGCGCGGATAAAGACGCGCTTGCCTTGCAGGGCATTTTGCGTGATCAAGTCTTGCAGACGGATGAAGTTCAGAACAGCAGTCATGGCGATCCAGAGGGTGGTTGGCAGGAAGTGCGCTATTTTACCGCAAGGGCGGCGCACAACCGCCGTTTATGACAAAACGTGCAACAGCCGCAAAGCCGTGAAAAACAGCATGCCGAAGACGATGGTTTGCAGCATATTGCGCCGCAATACATAGAAGGCGGTGGCGGCGACGCCGGCCACAAGTTTCAAGTTCGACAAGTCGAACTGCACATGGCCGCTGCCGTTTAACAACAAGTCGGGGGCGATGATGGCCGCCAGCGCGCAGGCCGGCGCGAAGCGCAGCATTTCCTGCACGCGCGGCGGGATCGTGATGTGGTGGCCGATCAGCCAGAACGAGCTGCGCGTGGCGGCCGTGGCCACGGCCAGCGCGGCGATGGTCGCCCAGATTTCCCAGTCCGCCATTATTTCTTCCTCCATTTTTCCATCCATTCCTCCACCGCCATCGCCGTCACCATGCCGACCACGACGGCCGCCAGCAAGCCCAATTTATACGGCAGGCCGGCCGCCAGCACGGCGACGGCGCCGGCCACGAGCACGCCGCACAGGGCGGCGCGGCTGGCCACCAGCGGCACCGTGATGCAAATGATGGCCAGCGTGCCGGCGAAGCCCAGGCCCCATTCGGCCGGCACGGTGCTGCCGAGCAGAATGCCGGCGATCGAGCCCACTTGCCAGGCCAGCCAGTTCGGATACAGCAGCCCCTTCAGGAAGGACAGCTTGCCCACTTCCGGCCGGTCGCTCGGGTAGCGCTGCAGGAACAGGGCCACCGTCATGTCGCCCGACACATAGCCGAGCAGGAAGCGCTTGCGCCACGGCAAATGGGCGAAATGCGGCGCCAGCAAAGCGGAGAAGATGACGAAGCGCAAATTGACCACCAGCGCCGTGGCGAAAATGACCCAGATCGGCGCGTGCGCCGCGATCAGCGGCAGCGAGGCCAGCTGGGCCGAGCCGGCGAACACCAGCAGGGTCATGGCCAGCGCCTGCGGCACGCTCAAGCCCGTCTTGACCATGGCGATGCCGACCACCATGCCCCAGGCGGCGATGCCGAACAGCGTGGGCATGCCCTCCTTCAGGCCGGCGCGCCAGGACGCCTGGTCGTGTTCGGCCACATAGGGCGGCGCGGCGGCGCGGCGCGACGGCTCGCTCATGCGCGGCATCCCTGTGGTTTTCCCGCCACAGGGGCGCGGGCGGCGGAGCGGAGGGAACGGTGCGCCGCGCGCGGGCGGCAAGGCTGGAACGGGGTCATGGTGTCGCCGCGCGCGCCTGCCTCCTTGAGAACAAGCGCTGCCGGCCGGGAGCTGAATGAGACGCTATTTTACCGATGAATTTTGTTGCTTGCCTGAATCCGTTAAAATCGTGGTTTTTCCCACCCATACGTTTCACGGAGCATAAGAAGATGAGCAAACCCACCCTGCCAGCGGTCGAACTCGACAGCAAGGACTTGCCGGCCCACTGCCCGAACCCGGCGATGCCGCTGTGGTCCTCGCATCCGCGCGTCTTCCTCGAATTCAAGCACGACGGCCTGGCCACCTGCCCGTACTGCGGCACCGCCTACCGCCTCAAGCCGGGCGTCGTCGCCGGCCACCACTAAGTCCCGGCGGGCGCCCGGGCCGCCGGCCCGGACGCCCGCCCGTCGCAGCAACGTGTCGCGGAGAGTACATGAAACGTCAGAAAGAGTTAAACGGCAATGCCGCGGAAGTGGAAACGGCGTTTTACGACGCCATCAACCGCGCCGACCTCGACGCGCTGATGGCCCTGTGGGCCGACGACGAGGAAATCGTCTGCATCCATCCGGGCGGCGCGCGCCTGATCGGCCACGCCGCCATCCGCGCCTCGTGGGGCGCGCTGCTGGCCGACGGCGGCCTGCACATCCGCGCCGGGCAACTGCACGAAACGCATAATCTGATGAGTTCGGTCCACACCGTCGTCGAGGGCGTCACCGCCAGCGACGGCGAGGCCGCGCACCTGCTGGCCACCAACGTCTACATCAAGACCCCGCGCGGCTGGCGCATCGTGCTGCACCACGTCTCGGTGGCGCCCGGCGGCGTGCCCAGCGACGCCGGGGCGCCCATCCTGCACTAGGCCAGCATGCGCTACACCGCCCCGCTGTGGCTGCCCAACGGCCATCTGCAAACCATCTACCCGGCGCTGTGCCTGGCCAAGCCGGCGCCGCCGCTGCGGCGCGAGCGCTGGGACGCGCCGGACGGCGACTTCGTCGACGTCGACTTCATCGACGGCCAGCCGGGGCAACCGTTCGTGCTGCTGTTCCACGGCCTGGAAGGCTCCTCGGCCAGCCACTACGCGCGCGCGCTGATGGCGGCCGTGGCGGCGCGCGGCTGGTCCGGCGCCGTGCCGCACTTCCGCGGCTGCTCCGGCCACGCCAACCGGGCGCCGCGCTTCTACCACTCCGGCGACGCCGCCGAAATCGACTGGATCGTGCGGCGCCTGCGCCGGCGCGCCCAGGGGCGCTTCTACGCCACCGGCGTCTCGCTGGGCGGCAACGCCCTGCTGCGCTGGCTGGGCGAGTCGCAGCACCAGGCCGAGATCGTCGACGCCGCCTGCGCCGTCTCGGCCCCGCTCGACCTGGCGCAGGGCGGACGGGCGCTGTCGCGCGGCGTCAACCGCCTGTACACGCATATGTTCCTGCGCACGCTGAAGCCGAAATGCCTGGCCAAGCTGGAGCAGTTCCCCGGCCTGTTCGCGCGCGACGCCATGCTGGCCGCGCGCGACCTGCACACCTTCGACAACGTCGTCACGGCGCCGCTGCACGGCTACCGCGACGCCGACGACTACTGGGACCGCGCCAGCGCCAAGCACATCCTGTCCGACATCACCGTGCCGACGCTGGTGCTGAACGCCCGCAACGACCCCTTCCTGCCCGGCTGCCACCTGCCGCGCCACGCCGCGCCGCGGGTCGTGCTCGACTACCCGCCGCACGGCGGCCACGTCGGCTTCGTCGCCGGCAAGGCGCCCGGCAACCTGGAATGGCTGCCGCGCCGCCTGCTGCACTTCCTCGACGGCGGCGGCAGCGGCGCGCCCAGCGCGGCGCCGCTGTGCGACACTGCCCTCATCTGACAACCTGGACAATATGGACGAGCTCGTCAAACAAGCCATCACGAAATGGCCGAACGTGCCGCACTGCTACGGCTGGCTGGGGCTGGACGCGCGCGGCCGCTGGCGCATGCGCGACGCGCGCGCGCAAGCGCTGGGGCTGGCGGGCGAGGTCATCGTCCACGCCGCCCTGCTCGGCTTCATCGTCCGCAACTACGAGCACGACGCCCGCGGCTGCTGGTTTTTCCAGAACGGCCCGCAACGCGTCTATGTGCAACTGGAGGCGACCCCCTACATCGCCCGCAGCGACCCGCGGCACGGCTTCGTGCTGCACACGGGCGCGCCGCTGGGCGCGCTGGACGAGGCATGCCTGAGCCCGGACGGGCAATTGATACTGCGCAGCGGCGCGCTGGTCGCCCAGCTCGACGACCGCGACACGGCCGAAGTGCTGGCGGCGCTGGAACTCGACGGCGCCGCGGCCGGCGACGACGCGCTGCTGGCCTGGCTGGACGGCGGCGCCGGCGCGCTCAGCCTGCGCCACCTCGGCCGCGCCGTGACGCTGCAGCGCATCGCCGGCGCCGACGTCGCGGCCCGCTTCGGCTTCGAGCGCGCGCCCGCGCCGGCGGCGGACGACCCGCCGGCGGCGTGAAGCGGGGCTTTGTCCCCGCGCCACCCGGAAACCCCGCCTACTTCTTCTCCTTCAACTGCTCGCGCCGGCGCTCCTGCAATTCGCGCTCGCGCGCGTCGATCACCGCCATCTCGTAGAAACCGGCGTCGCTGGCCTTGCGCGCGAGGTCCAGCTGGTCGAGCGCGGCCAGGCTGGCGCCGCTGAGCGCATACGATTCCGCCAAGGCCATATGCTGCAGCGCGATCTTGCCCTGCGCCGCATACGTCTTGGCCAGCAACTGGTGCAGCTTCGGCTCGTCGCGGTACAACTGCACCTGGTCGCGCAGATAGCGCGTCGCCTCCTCGACCTTGCCGGCGCCCAGCAGCGCGTCGGCGTACTGCTGGGCGATGCCGCGCGACAGCGGGAAACGCAGGCGGGCGGCATCGGCCTCGCGCAGCGCCCGCTGCGCCATCGCCGCCGGCTGGTTCGGCGCCAGCCGGATATCCAGCTCCATGCCCGTGAGGATGGCGTTCGGCGCCGGCGTCGGCGGCGCCGCGCTGAAAGTGCCGGCGGCCGGCGGTTTGCCGAGCACGTCCCGGGCGGCATCGAAGCGGACCTGGGCCTGCCGCGGATCGCCCTTCTTCAGCGCGATCATGGCCAGCCCGTACTGGGCGGCGGCTTGCTGGAAGCGGCCCGGCTGCTCCAGCTGTATCTTGAAAAACATCTCCGCATCGGCCAGCCCTTGGCCGCTTTCATCCTGCAGCACGCGGGCGCGCGCCCGCACCAGCTGGAAGTCGAGGCTGTCGGCGCGCTGCTTGTAGGGCTGCTCGCGGATGCGCGCCTGGATGTCGGCGATGCGCTCCGTCGTCAGCGGGTGGGTTTGCAGATAGGCCGGCGTCAAGTCGCTGTAGGAGCGGCTGGCCGACTGCATGCGGCCGAAAAACGCCACCATGCCGCTGGTGTCGAAGCCGGCCTCGCCCATGATCTGGAAACCGATCCGGTCCGCCTCGCGCTCGGCGTCGCGGCCGAAATTGAGCTGGCGCTGGATCTGCAAGCCCTGGCCGGCGCTGAACACGCCGATGGCCGCGTCGCCGCCGGCGCGGGAGGCGAGCGCCGCCAGCACCAGCGCCGCCAACGGAATCAAGGCATCCTGGCGCTGCTGGCCGAGCATGCGGGCGATGTGGCGCTGCGCCACGTGGCCGATCTCATGCGACAGCACCGAGGCCAGCTCGGCCTCGCTCTGGGCCGCCAGCATCAGCGCCGAGTGCACGGCGATGAAGCCGCCGGGCAGCGCGAAGGCGTTCAACTGCTTGTCGCGCACGGCGAAAAAGAAGAAGTCGAAACTGGTTTCGCCGCGCACCTCGGGCCGCGCCGCCACCAGCGCGCCGCCGAAATTGTTCAGGTATTCGAGGATGGGGGCGTCGTCCAGGTAATCGGGGTCGCCGCGAATGTCGCGCATGATCTCCTCGCCCAGCTTGCGCTCCATCAGCGGCGACAAGTCTTGCCGCTCGGTGTCGCCCAGCATAGGCAGATTCGGCGCCGGGGCCGGCGGCGGCCGGGTCTGGGCCGCCGACAGCGGCGTCGCCAGCAGCAGCGACACCAGCGCGGCGGCGCCCAGCGAGGCCAGGGAACGGGCAAACGGAAGGGCCGCGCCGGCCCGTCGCGCGGCGCTGATGAGGGTAGGTTTTGCGTTCACGGATGCTATGATACCTGCAACTGGCCCCGTTCCGCACAGGCGGGGGCCGCTGAAATACTTTGTTACCGGCCCGTGCACGCCATCCAGATTGCAGAACCATGAACAGCACACACGAGAGCCCCGCCGCGGGCGAACTGAGCCACTTCGACGGCGCCGGCCAGGCCCACATGGTCGACGTCGGCGGCAAGGCCGAAACGCAACGCGTCGCCGTTGCCGCCGGCAGCATCCGCATGCAGCCGGCCACGCTGGCCATCATCGAGGGCGGCAGCGCGAAGAAGGGCGACGTGCTCGGCATCGCCCGCATCGCCGCCATCATGGGCGCCAAGCGCACCAGCGACCTGGTGCCGCTGTGCCACCCGCTGGCGCTGACGCGCGTCACCGTCGACTTCCAGACGGACAGCGCGCGCCACCAGGTGCATTGCCGCGCCCAGGTGGAAACCTTCGGCAAAACGGGCGTCGAAATGGAGGCGCTGACGGCGGTGCAGATCGGCCTGCTGACGATTTACGACATGTGCAAGGCGGTCGACCGCGGCATGGTGATGAGCGACATCCGCGTGCTGGAAAAGCATGGCGGCAAGTCGGGCGACTGGAGCGCGGAGCTGGCCGGCTGAGCCTGGGGACGGGCGCCGCCTCAAAAGAAATATTTCATTTGAATCTTTTTGTCATGCGGTCTAGAATGGCGGCATCAGGCCGGGCACCGTGGCGCATATCCGTGTGCGAGCGAACCCGGCGGCTTTGTGGTGATACGCTGACATGGCAAAGAAATTCCCCATCCATCCCGCCAACCCCGAGCGCATCTGCTGGGGCTGCGACAAATATTGTCCGGTCGGCTCGCTCGCCTGCGGCAACGGCTCGGATCGCACCCAGCATCCCGCCGAGCTGTTCGGCGACGACTGGGCCGACTGGGGCATCGACGCCGCCGCCGAGCCGGCGCAAGCCAAAGACAGCTGAAGCCCCTGCCCCCGATAAAGCCGCCATTCCGGCCCGAGTGTTGCGCCGCGCCCAAGCCCGATAGCATGGACATTGCCAAAACGAACTTTACATAGCTTAACGCCAATACAGTTGGTATAGTGTCAAACACTTATAGTGTTGGCACATAGACAAACTGTGCATGTACAAAAGGCGTACGGATGACAAGCAACAAGGCGACAGGCGGACCCAAGGCGCAAGAATTCGAGTTTGAGTCAATGAACCTGCAAGTGGGCGGCAGGATACAGTTCATCACCCACCGCACGATCAAGCCCATCCAGCACTTCTCGACGCTGATCGGTTACGTCAAGGACGAGTACCTGATCGTCAAGATCCCCAGCGAGAACGGGACGCCGATCGCCCTCAACGACGGCGACAAGCTGACCATCCGCGTCTTTTCCGGCGTCACCGTGTGCTCCTTCGCCTGCACCGTGCAGCGCATCTTCGGCCGCCCGCTGAACTATGTGCACCTGAGCTTCCCCGACGCCATCCAGGGCACCAGCCTGCGCGCGGCGATGCGCGTCAAGGTCGACATTCCGGCCCAGCTGGTGTGCTCCGAGCAGCAGCCCGTGTCGGTGTTCCTCGTCAACCTGAGCGTGTCGGGCGCGCTGATCGAGTCGCCAAAGAAGCTGTCGCCGGACGAGCCGATGGTGGCGCTGTCGTTCACGCTGATCGGCCAGCCGGGCAACCACCAGGTGCGCGTGAACACGCGCGCGACGATTCAGAACGTCAACGTCGTCAAGCCGGCCATCGGCGCCGAAACCGCCGTCTTCACCTACGGCGTGCAATTCACCGACCTCGAACCGACCCATTACACGATGCTGCAAAACCTGACTTACGAGGCGCTGATCGCCGACCGGCAGAAAATCGTCTGAGGCGCAGCTAGAAGTAGCCGTCGCGCCATAGGCGCGGGTGCTGGGTATTTCCCGGCGGCGGGACGGAGCCGCTGTCGATCTGCCCCGCCGCGATGAGCTGGACGATGCCCGTCCGCGGCGCATACAGCAGCGCGGCCAGCGCGGCGGCCAGCAACGCGGCCGCCAGCAAGCTGGCGGCCGGCGACGCGCGGCGCGGCCGCGCCGCGCCGGCCGGCGCCATCGCGCCTGCCCATCCCAGCGCGCAGCCGAGGTATAGGGCCAGCAGCAACTGGCTCACCGGCATCACGATCAGCCCCGAAAACAAACCATCCACCAGGATCGCAACGGCGCCGACGATCCAGGCCGCCAGCATGGCCTGGTTGCGCGCGTCGCCGGAGGCGATGCGCGCGGCCGTTTGCAGCAGGCGCAACATGGCCAGTCCGATCGCCGCGCACAGGCAGAGCAGCGCCGGCACGCCCCATTCGGCGGCAATTTGCAAGGCCCAGCTATGCGGGTGGGCGCTAAAGTGGGCGCTGCCGGCGTAGTGGGCGAAATGCAGCGGCCCGGCGCCCAGCCAAGGCTGGGCCTCCAGCATGGCCAGCGCCGCCCGCCACAACACGCCCCGGCCCGAAGTCGGGTTGTCCCCTCCCGTGCGTTCGGCGACGAGCGTGAAGACGCCGAACGGCGCCAGACCGCGCAGCGCCGGCAGCGCGACGAACAGCAGCGCATAGATGGCGGCGCCGAGCAAGGCGCTCAGGAACAATGCGCGGCACACGGCGCCCGCCTGGCCGCGCCGCAGCAGGCCGGCGCACAGCGCGCCCGCCGCCAGGCCGAGGACGCTGCCGCGCGCGCCGAAGACGATCAGCAAGGCCCACCAGAAACCGGCCACGGCGATCCACAGCGCGCGCGCCTTGCCGCCCGGCCTTTCCAGTGCGATGAGCAGGGCCAGCAACGGCAGGCTGATGGTTTGCGCGTGGTTGAGGAAACGGTAATTGCTGAATCCCGGGGCGAGCTCCTCGACGGCGGGCGCCACGCCGGCAAGCAGGGCGAACGCCCAGACCAGCAAGACCTTGCCGGCATACGCGGCGCAGCCGGCGGCGCACAGGCGCAGCACCCACAGCAGATGGCGCGCGCCGTCGCGCAGGATTTCCCCGCCGACGCGGCAGGCGAGCAGCAGCAACAGCAGCAGGCTGCCCACCTCATACGCGGCGTGGCCCGGCGAGAAGGCGCGCGCGGCCGAGATGGCGCCCAGGACGAAAAAGGCCGCCAGCCAGCCGCGCACCGCGCCGCCGCGCCAGGCGCCGGCGCGCCCTGCCAGCGCCGCCGCCAGCTGGCCGGCGCCGAACAGCAGCAGGAAGGCCAGCTCCAGCAGGCGCTGCGCGTCGTGGCCATATGGCAAAAGGAAGCCGGCGACAATCACGCCGGCCAGCGCCAGCGTGCAGGGCAGTTGGCGCCAGCCGGCCGCGGCGGGAAGCCGGGCCGGCGGGGCCGCGCGTGTCGTCTCGTTTCCTGGCACAGCCTCACCCGCAGTATGGAAAGGGACAAAGAAAAGCCGCCTCGCGGCGGCTTGTCTGGTATGACAGCGTCAAACCTTAGCTGCCGGTAATATTGTTTTTCGTGATAGCTGCCAACGCCGCGGCCTGGGTCGCCGTCGTCGAATTGAGCCATGTCAAGTTGGTGCCGTTGGCGGCAACGCTAGGCACCATCGTGATGGTGGCCGCATCGACGCCGGTGCCGATGCCCGTGGCCAGCGTCAGCACGATCGTGCCGTTGGTGACCGTGGCGCCGGAGACTTCCTTGGTCGGCGTGAAGGCCGGGATGCTGGTGACCGTCGCGCCGGTGGTGCTGCAGCCGGTGACGACGTTGCCGTTTTCCTGGGCGCACAGGGCGACCGCCGTTTTCAGCGGGCCGGCCGAGGCCAGCGCATTGCCCACTTTGGCCTTGATCGTGTAGTCCGTGTATTGCGGAATGGCGACGGCGGCCAGGATGCCGATGATGGCCACGACGATCATCAATTCGATGAGGGTGAAGCCGGCTTGTGCTTGTTTCTTGATCATTTTCATCGATTTCATTTTAGTGCTCCTGAGTGGGGGTGAAAAAATGGGGTGTGACACAGGAGTAAGAGCAATTGGCGTGCCAGGTGGAAAAATGGCCGCCGATGGCGAAAACAATGAAATGTTCGCAATGTTACGCGCCGCAAGTTGACGATATTTGTCAGTCGGCCCGCCACGAAGTGTCAGTTGGGCCGGCGGACGCGGCGCGCTGACAAATTTTGTCAGGGCCGGGCACGCCCGGCGGGCGCCTCAGCCCAGCGCGAACAGCATGCGCGTGCCGCCGGCCTCGATGATGTCGCCGTGCGCCAGCGCCCGCTCGGGGCCGCCCAGCGGCGCACCGTTCAGCAGCGGCGCCGGGGCGCCGGCGACGCCGGCCAGCGCGTAGCCGCCGGCGCCGCGCTGGATCAGCGCGACGGGCATGCCGGCGCGGCCCAGCCGCGTCTGCGGCTTGCTCAGCAATAGCTGCCGGCCGGCGTGGGCGCCGCTGAGCAGCTCCAGCCGGGCCGGCGCGACGGCGTCGGCCGCGCCGCCCGCGCGAAATTGCAGCTGGAACACGGCCAGCGTGATGCTGTCCTGGTCGCGCAGGAAATGCCGGCCGACGCGGTGGCCGTTGACGAAGCTGCCGTTGGTGCTGTTCAAGTCTTCCAGGTAGGCGTCGTCGGCGACGCAGTCGATGACGGCGTGCTCGCCGCTGACGGTGGGGTGGTCGAGGACGATGTCGTTCAGGCGGCGGCGCCCGAGGCGCAGGCGGCCCTTGGCCAGTTGCACCGTCTGGACGATCTGCGCGTCGCGCGAGATGATCAGTTTCGCCACCGAAGTCTCCGAAAAGGGCCGTACAAATAACAACGGGGAGCGCGCGGCTCCCCGTTGTGTGACTACATCAGCGCATGACGATTACAGCATGGCTTTCAGCAGACGCGCCATTTCGGACGGGTTTTTCGTCACGGTGATGCCGCAGGCTTCCATGATTTCCAGTTTCGCTTGCGCGGTGTCGGCGCCGCCGGAGATCAGCGCGCCGGCGTGGCCCATGCGCTTGCCCGGAGGCGCGGTGACGCCGGCGATGAAGCCGACGACCGGTTTTTTCATGTTGTCCTTGATCCAGTACGCGGCGTTCGCCTCGTCAGGACCGCCGATTTCACCGATCATGATGACGGCGTCGGTGTCCGGATCTTCATTGAACATCTTCATGATGTCGATGTGCTTCAGACCGTTGATCGGGTCGCCGCCGATGCCCACGGCGCTAGACTGGCCCAGGCCCAGTGCGGTCAATTGGCCCACTGCCTCGTAGGTCAGCGTGCCCGAACGGGACACGACGCCGATGCGGCCTTGCTTGTGGATGTGACCTGGCATGATGCCGATCTTGATTTCGTCGGGCGTGATCAGGCCGGGGCAGTTCGGGCCCAGCAGCAGGGTTTTGCTGCCGGCTTTCGCCATGCGGTCCTTCAGGGCCATCATGTCGCGCACAGGGATGCCTTCGGTGATGCAAATGGCCAGGTCCATTTCCGCCTCGACCGCTTCCCAGATCGCCGCGGCCGCGCCAGCCGGCGGCACGTAGATCACGGACACGTTCGCGCCGGTTTCTTTTTTCGCTTCCGTGACGTTGGCGAAAATCGGGATGCCTTCAAAGTCTTCGCCAGCCTTTTTCGGGTTGACGCCGGCCACGAAGGCGGCCTTGCCGTTCGCGTAGTCGCGGCACATGCGGGTGTGGAACTGGCCGGTCTTGCCGGTGATCCCTTGGGTAACGACTTTAGTATCTTTATTGATCAGAATGGACATAGTGATTCCTTAATTAAGCTTGACCGGCAGCGGCGGCGACGACGCTCTTGGCCGCGTCTTCCATGGTATCGGCCGCGATGATAGGCAAACCGGACTCGGCCAGCATTTTCTTGCCCAGGTCTTCGTTCGTGCCCTTCATGCGCACGACCAGCGGCACTTGCAGCGAAACGGCCTTCGACGCGGCGATGACGCCTTCGGCGATGACGTCGCAACGCATGATGCCGCCGAAGATGTTGACCAGGATGGCTTTCAAGCCTGGGTTCTTCAACATGATCTTGAACGCTTCGGTGACTTTTTCCGCCGTCGCGCCGCCGCCGACGTCGAGGAAGTTGGCCGGCTCGCCGCCGAACAGCTTGATCGTGTCCATGGTCGCCATGGCCAGGCCGGCGCCGTTGACGAGGCAGCCGATGTTGCCGTCGAGCGAAATGTAGGCCAGGTCGAATTTCGACGCTTCCACTTCGGCCGGATCTTCTTCGTCCAGGTCGCGGAAGGCGACGATTTCAGGCTGGCGGAACAGGGCGTTGGCGTCGAAATTGAATTTCGCGTCCAGCGCGATGACCTTGCCGGAGCCGGTCAGGATCAGGGGATTGATTTCAGCCAGCGAAGCGTCGGTTTCCCAGTACGCTTTGTACAGGCCCTGCAATTGCACGCGGGCGTCGGCCAGCGAGGCGGCCGGTACGCCGATCTTGGTCGAGATGTCGTCCGCTTCGGCGTCGGTCAGGCCGACGGCCGGGTCGATGGCGATCTGGTGGATCAGCTCAGGATGGGACTCGGCCACTTCCTCGATGTCCATGCCGCCTTCGCTCGACGCCATCAGCACGACGCGTTGGCTGATGCGGTCGGTGACCATCGACACATACAATTCCTTCTTGATGTCCGCGCCTTCTTCGACGAGCAGGCGGCGTACTTTCTGGCCTTCGGCGCTGGTCTGGTGCGTGACCAGTTGCATGCCCATGATTTGATCGGCGTATTCCTTGACTTGTTCCAAGGTCTTGGCGACTTTGACGCCGCCACCCTTGCCGCGGCCGCCGGCATGGATTTGCGCCTTGACCACCCACACCGGGCCGCCCAGAGTCTCTGCAGCCTTGACTGCTTCTTCGACGGACATGCACGGGATACCGCGCGGAACCGTCACTCCGTATTTTCGGAGGATTTCTTTGCCTTGATACTCATGGATTTTCATGCTGGCTTCCCTTCTGATGCTGATGTGTAAAAATGCGGTTGATAATGCGAAAAAAACAAGTGAAACAAGGCGCTAAGCCGGTCCTGTCCTGACCGCCCAGCGCGGATAATACTGTGCCACGGCGGCGCCGTCGGTGCGCAGCGCGTGGCATTTGTCGAGTTGAAACGGTTTGATGTGGGCCCCCTCGGCCTTGGCCCCGGCCTTGGCCTCGGCCGTGGCGCTGTCGTGGGTCGACCAGACGTCGTTGGCGAAAGCCTGGATGGCCGCCGTCGGCAGGATTTGCGCCAGCTCGCTCAAATGGGTGCAGCCGGCGATGCCGGCGACGCGCTGCTTGAGTTCGTGACGGAAGCCCTTCATCAGGTTCAGGCCGAGCAGCGCGCCGTAGGCCGGGCCTATCGTGTCGCAAAAGCCCGGATACGGCACGGCGTCGGAGGCCGCCTCGACGGCGACGATGGTCATGTTCAGATCGATGGTCAGGCGCAGGTGCAAATCGTGCAGCGGCGCGCCGCCGGGGCGGACGCCGGAGGCCAGCGTCGTGTCGAAAGTCTTGATGTCGGTAATACGGGCGTCCAGATCCCACAAGCCGTCGGCGCGAGCGTACGCTTGGACGTCAATAGCGCGAGTGTGCCTCAACGCACGTCGGGAAACTGGTGGTGACAGGGGCATAAATACCGGCGCCGCAATCGCGGCAATAATGGTTAGCAGCCATGTGCCTGGGGCACGTTGCCGCAGCTTCTACGGACAACTACCGCTCATGCGGCGCTGCAAAAACCACAAAAGTGTAGCACACCGCGCCGCAAGTTGCGCTGCAACATGCGTTTCCCGAGTATAAATATGCGGCGCCCGGCCTCGATTTTCGGGCAATATTGCGCGAAAAACTGCGGCCGCCGCCGGCTCATTGCTCGTCGGGATCGGCGCCCTTGACGGCCGCGTACACGGCGCGCTGGGAAAAGCCGCGCTGCATCAGGAAGCGGATTTGCTTGCTGCGCTGTTCAGCATCGGCCGCCACGGCGCCGAACTTGCGCCGCCACACCTCGCAGGCCCGCGCCGTCTCGTTCTCGGCCAGGCTGGCCCGCAGTTCCTGCAGCGCCTCGCCGCCGACGCCGTGGCTTTGCAGCTCGGCGACGATGCGGCTGTTGCCGAAGCGGGCGGCGCGGCGGTGGATCAGCGATTCGGAAAAGCGCTCCTGCGACAGCCAGTTGGCCGCCTCCAGCGCGTCGAGCAGGGCGTCGACGTCGTCGCCCTCCTGCGCGTAGCGGGCCAGCTTGCGCCCCAGTTCCAGCCGGCTGTGTTCGCGCATCGATAAAAACCGAAGCGCCCGCCCCTTCAAGCTCAATTGCGGTGCCGCCATACGCCCCCCTGCCCCCAAAAACAAACATCACCGGCTGCGGATGCGGCCCGGTGATGTTTTTTACATACTGATTACTGCCGCCGCCAGCTTACTCGGCGGCCTTCGCCTTCGCTTCGGCCTTGTCGGCCTTGTCGGCCTTGGCTTCAACCAGGGCCGGCAGCTCGCGCACGCCCAGCGAGGCGCGCACCTTGTTTTCGATTTCCCGCGCCAGCGCCGGACGCTCCTTCAGGAAGCTGCGGGCGTTGTCCTTGCCCTGGCCGATGCGTTCGCCGTTGTAGCTATACCACGAACCGGACTTCTCGACCACTTTCGCGTCCGCCCCCAGGTCGAGGATTTCGCCTTCGCGCGACGTGCCTTCGCCATACAGGATGTCGAAATGGGCTTCCTTGAACGGCGGCGCGATCTTGTTCTTGACGACCTTGACCTTGGTTTCGTTGCCGATGACTTCGTCGCCGGACTTGATCGAGCCGGTGCGGCGGATGTCCAGGCGCACGGAGGCGTAGAACTTCAGGGCGTTGCCGCCCGTCGTCGTTTCCGGGCTGCCGAACATGACGCCGATTTTCATGCGGATCTGGTTGATGAAGATGACCAGGGTGTTGGTGCGGTTGATCGAACCGGTCAGCTTGCGCAGCGCCTGCGACATCAGGCGCGCCTGCAGGCCCGGCAGCGAGTCGCCCATGTCGCCCTCGATCTCGGCGCGCGGCGTCAGCGCCGCCACGGAGTCGATGACGACCAGGTCGACGCTGCCCGAGCGCACCAGCGCGTCGCAGATTTCCAGCGCCTGCTCGCCCGTGTCCGGCTGCGAGATCAGCAGTTCATGCAGGTTGACGCCCAGCTTCTGCGCGTAGCCGACGTCGAGCGCGTGCTCGGCGTCGATGAAGGCGCAGGTGCCGCCCAGTTTTTGCATTTCCGCGATCGTTTGCAGCGTCAGCGTCGTCTTGCCCGACGACTCGGGGCCGTAGATTTCCACCACGCGGCCGCGCGGCAAGCCGCCCACGCCCAGCGCGATGTCCAGACCGAGCGAGCCGGTCGAGACGACCTGCACTTCTTCGATCGGCGCGCTGGCGTCCATGCGCATTACGGAGCCTTTGCCAAACTGCTTTTCAATTTGCGCCAACGCAGCGGCAAGCGCCTTGGCCTTTTCCGATGCCGGTACTACAGCTTTTCTATCGTCCATAATGTTCTTTCAGCCTGAACTAGCGCGTGGGTTAAGTTCGTCACAAGCGATACTGTATAAAAAAACAGTGGTTATTGCAAGCACGATGTGAAATTCTTTGAAATGCCTCAATGTGCGGCGCCGGCCGCCACAAAGACTCGCCTGCTGGCGCAAAATGCAACACAATACAGACTTCTGACGTCGGATGCCTTTATGCGTATTTTACTTGCTGAAGATGATAGCGTGCTGGCCGACGGGCTGACGCGCTCGCTGCGCCAGTCCGGCTACGCCATCGATTGCGTCAAAAACGGCCAGGAGGCCGACACCGCCCTGTCGACCCAGGAGTTCGACTTGCTGATACTCGACCTGGGCCTGCCCAAGCTGTCCGGCCTGGAAGTGCTGCGCCGCCTGCGCGCGCGCGCCTCGCTGCTGCCGGTGCTGATCTTGACGGCGGCCGACTCGATCGAGCAGCGCGTCAACGGCCTCGACCTGGGCGCCGACGATTACATGGCCAAGCCCTTCGCCCTGTCCGAGCTGGAGGCGCGCGTGCGCGCGCTGACGCGCCGCGGCGCCGGCGGCGGCGGCGCCGTCATCAAGCACGGCCCGCTCAGCTACGACCAGGTCGGCCGCAGCGCCCACCTGGACGGCCAGATGCTGGACCTGTCGGCGCGCGAGCTGGGCCTGCTGGAAATCCTGCTGGGCCGCACCGGCCGCCTCGTGTCGAAGGAGCAACTGGTCGACCACCTGTGCGAATGGGGCGAGGAGGTCAGCAACAACGCCATCGAAGTGTATGTGCACCGGCTGCGCAAGAAGATCGAGGTGGGCGGCGTGCGCATCGTCACGGTGCGCGGCCTCGGCTACTGCCTGGAAAAATTCGCCGACCCGGCCGGCAAGACCGACGGCAAGTGAGCGAACACGACGCCGCAGCGGCCGGGGACGGCGCCGACGCCGGCTGGGCCGAGCCGTTCGCCGCCGAGCAGGACGACAACATCCAGCATTCGCTGTTCGGCGAAATCCTCGACTGGATGCTGGCGCCGCTGCTGCTGCTGTGGCCGATGAGCATCGCCATCACCTACCTGGTCGCCAAGGCCATCGCCAACCAGCCCTTCGACCACGCGCTGGAGGACAGCGTCACCGTGCTGGCCCAGCAGGTGCGCGAGGTCGACGGCAAGCTGCTCAAGCGCCTGCCCGGCTCGGCCCGCGACATGCTGCGCGCCGACGACGTCGACAGCGTCTACTTCCTGATACTGGGCCGGCGCGGCGAATACGTCGACGGCGACCGCGACCTGGCGCCGCCGCTGGACGAGGAGCGTTTCCGCAGCGGCACCGTGCTGTTCCGCAACGACAGCCTGCACGGCACGCCGATCCGCGTCGCCTTCACCTACCTGGAGCTGGCCGAGGCCGGCCCCGACGAGCCGCGCCGCGCCCTGGTGCAGGTGGCCGAGACGCTGGACAAGCGGGCGCGCCTGGCCAACGAGATCATCAAGGGCGTGATTTTGCCGCAGTTCATCATCCTGCCCATCGTGCTGGCCCTGGTCTGGTTCGCGCTGGCGCGCGGCCTGTCGCCGCTGGCGCAGTTGCAGGAAAGGATACGCGCGCGCCCGTCCGACGACCTCAGCCCGATCGACCCGGGCCAGGTGCCCGAGGAGATTTCGCCGCTGGTGGCCTCGCTCAACGACATGCTGGCGCGGCTGTCGCTGTCGATCGAGATGCAAAAGCGCTTCATCGCGGACGCCGCCCACCAGATGAAGACGCCGCTGGCGGGCATGCGCATGCAGTCCGAGCTGGCGCTGCGCCAGACCGACCGGGACGAGATCCACCGCTCGCTGCAGCAACTGGCCAAGAGTTCCGAGGCGGCGACGCGGCTGGTGAACCAGTTGCTGGCGCTGGCGCGGGCCGAGAACCAGCCGCAGGCCGGCGCCGTCCCCGAGCCGCTCGACCTCGACGCGCTGGCGCGCGACACGGTGCGCGACTGGGTGCCGGCCTCGTTCCAGCAGCACATCGACCTCGGCTTCGAGCCGGCCGGGCTGCCCGTGCCCATCGCCGGCAAGCCCATCATGCTGCGCGAACTGCTCTCCAACCTGATCGACAACGCGCTGCGCTACACGCCGGCCGGCGGCAGCGTCACCGTGCGCGTGCGCGGCGAGGCCGGCCTGGCGCTGCTGGAGGTCGAGGACACGGGACCGGGCATCGCGCCGGCCGAGCGGGCCCACATCTTCGAGCGCTTTTACCGCATCCTGGGCAGCAATGCCGAGGGCAGCGGCCTCGGCCTGGCCATCGTCCGCGAGATCGCCCAGCAGCACGGCGCCGACGTCGACGTCTTCCCCAACCCCCGCGGCCAGCCGCCGAAATGGCCGGGCAGCCTGTTCCGCCTGAGCTTCCCGCTGCTGGCGGACGCGGCCCCCGACGACGACAACGCAACGAGCTATGGATAAAGCCACCCCCGAACAGCGCCGCGGCGCCTACTGGCGCCAGACCCGCCGCTTGACGGCGGCGCTGCTGGCCGTCTGGTTCGCCGGCAGCTTCGGCACCGTGTTCTTCGCCCGCGAGCTGGCCGGCTTCACGCTGTTCGGCTGGCCGCTGTCCTTCTATCTGGCGGCGCAGGGGGCCTCGCTGGCCTACCTGGCCATCATCGGCGTGTACGCCTGGCGCATGCGCGCGCTGGACTTGCAAGCCCGCGAAGGGGAGCGCCCGTGAGCGCCCCGACCAGCTATTTCCTGCGGCTGCGCCGCTACTACGCCTTGTTCAGCGCCGGCTTCGCCGCCTTCCTGCTGGCGCTGGCCGTGCTGGAGCAGGAGGGCATGCCGCGCATCTGGATCGGCTACCTGTTCATGTTCGCCACCATCGTGCTGTACGCCAGCATCGGCGTGCTCAGCCGCACCTCCAACGTCAGCGAATACTATGTGGCCGGGCGGCGCGTGCCGGCCATGTTCAACGGCATGGCGACGGCGGCCGACTGGATCTCGGCGGCCAGTTTCATCAGCCTGGCCGGCGGCCTCTACCTGCACGGCTTCGACGGCCTCGCCTACGTCATGGGCTGGACCGGCGGCTACTGCCTGGTGGCGCTGCTGATCGCCCCCTACCTGCGCAAATTCGGCCAGTACACGATTCCCGACTTCCTCGCCGCCCGCTACGGCGGCGGCGCCGGCGGGCGCGGCGCGCCGGTGCGCATGATGGCCGTCGGCGCCACCATCCTGGTTTCCTTCACCTATGTCGTGGCGCAAATCTACGCGGTCGGCCTGATCGCCTCGCGCTTCACCGGCGTCGATTTTTCGGTCGGCATCTTCCTCGGCCTGGCCAGCATCCTGGTCTGCTCCTTCCTCGGCGGCATGCGCGCCATCACCTGGACCCAGGTGGCGCAGTACATCATCATCCTGGTGGCCTTCCTGATCCCGGCCATGTGGCTGGCCGTCAAGCACGCCGACAACCCGCTGCCGCAACTGGCCTACGGCAAGGTCATGCCGCGCCTGGACGTGCGCGAGAAAGCCATCGAGACGGACCCCAAGGAGCGCGAGGTGCGCGCCATCTTCCGCCAGCGCGCGGCCGCCTTCGACGCCAAGCTGGCCGCGCTGCCGGCCTCGTGGGAACAGGGCCGCCAGGCGGCCCAGCGCCAGCTCGACGGCGCGCGGACGCGCAACGCCTCGCTGGTCGACATCCGCGGCGCCGAGCGGGCCTTGATCGCCTACCCGAAAAACCCCGACGAGGCGCGCCTGGCGTGGCAGGCGGCGCGGGCGCAGAACCTGGCGCGCGCGCGGCCGGCGACGCCGCACGCGCAGCCGTTTCCGGCGCCGGACCGGGCCGCCTCCGACGCCAAGCGCAACAATTTCCTGGCCCTGGTGTTTTGCCTGATGCTGGGCACGGCGGCGCTGCCGCACATTTTGATGCGCTCGTACACGACGCCGTCCGTGCATGAAGCCCGGGTGTCGGTGTTCTGGACCCTGTTCTTCATCCTGCTGGTCTACCTGACGCTGCCGGCGCTGGCCGTGCTGGTCAAATACGACATCTACACGACGCTGGTCGGCAGCGACTACGCGCAACTGCCGACCTGGGTGTCGTACTGGGCCAACGTCGACAAGCTGACGCCCCTGATCAGCATCGTCGACAGCAACCGCGACGGCGTCGTGCAACTGGCCGAGATCGCCATCGACGCCGACGTGCTGGTGCTGGCGACGCCGGAAATCGCCGGCCTACCCTATGTCATTTCCGGCCTGGTGGCGGCCGGCGGCCTGGCGGCGGCCCTGTCGACGGCCGACGGCCTGCTGCTGGCCATTTCCAACGCGCTGTCGCACGACGTCTACTACAAGGTCGTCGACCCGGGCGCCTCGACGCAGAAGCGGGTCACCATTTCCAAGCTGCTGCTGCTGGCCGTGGCCTTCATCGCCGCCTACGCCGCCTCGCAGAAACCGGCCGACATCCTGTCGCTGGTCGGCGTCGCCTTCTCGCTGGCGGCCTCGACGCTGTTCCCGGCCCTGGTGCTGGGCGTGTTCTGGCGCCGCGCCAACCACCAGGGCGCCATCGCCGGCATGCTGGCCGGCGGCCTCGTCTGCCTGTACTACATGCTGCATGCCAGCCCGGCGCTGGGCGGCACCGCGGCCGGCCTGTGGTTCGGCATCGCGCCCATCTCCGCCGGCATCTTCGGCGTGCCGGCCGGCCTGCTGGCCAACGCCCTGGCGAGCTGGGCGACGCCGCCGCCGGGGCCGCGCAGCGCCGCCCTGGTCGAGTACATCCGCGCCCCGGAATAGTGGCGCGGCGGCGCCGGACCTGCTAATCTGCGGGCGCTTGCCTATTTAATAAACTTATCGCCGCGAAAGACCGCATGTTGCACCGTATTTCATCCATGTTCCGCACCCTCCTGCTGGCCGTCGCGGCCGGCGCCGCCACCGCCGGCGCGCAAACGCCGGCCGCGCCGCCGCCCATCGAGCACTTCTTTGAGAACCCCGTCTTCACGGGCGCCGCGCTGTCGCCGACGGCGCAATTTCTCGCCGTGCGCATCGGCGCGCCGGATACGCGCGAGCGCCTCGCCGTCGTCGACCTGCGCAACAACAGCGTCCAGGTCGTGGCCCAGTTCCGCGACGCCGATATCGGTGACTTCCGCTGGATCAGCGAGCAGCGCCTCGTGTTCGACTCCACCGACAATCAGATCGGCCAGGCCGACGTGGACTTTGGCCCGGGGCTGTATGCGGTGAACCGCGACGGCAGCGACTTCCGCCAGTTGGCCAACCGCAGCGGCGAGATCGCCGTCACGCCGTCAAGCGCCAGCCGGCGCCAGTTGTTGCCCTGGCACACCTTCCTGATGGAACAGCTGGGCGCCCAGGACAGCGATAGCATCTATGTCACGAGCACCCATTACGATTCCCGCTTCGAGGTCGCCTATGTCAACTTGCTGCGGCTGGACACCAAAACCGGTCTGAGCAGCATCATCGTGCGTCCCGGCAATACGCGTAGCTGGATGCTCGACCACCGCGGCGAGCCGCGCATCGCCACCACCCTGGACAAGAATATCTCCGCCGTGCACTACCGCGACCCCGCCACAGGAGAATGGCGCAAGCTGGTCGAATTCGACGCCTACAAGGGCGGCCAGCCCAACTTCACGCCGCTCGCCTTCGGTCCGGACGGCACGTTTTACGTACTCAGCCGGGGCAACGACGACAAGACCTCCGTCTATCCCTACGACCTGGCCGCCGGCAAGATCCGCGCGGCGCCCCTCGTGTCGCTGCAGGGCTATGATTTCAGCGGTTCCCTGATCACCGACAACGGCCGCCTGCTCGGCGTGCGCCACCTGACGGACGCCGAGGCGACGACCTGGTTCGACCCGGCCATGCAGACGCTGCAGAAACAGGTCGACGCGCTGTTGCCGGCCACAATCAACCTGATCACGCCGGCGGCCCGGCCGGACACGCCGAACGTCCTGGTGGAGTCCTACTCGGACCGCCAGCCGCGCAGCTATGCGCTGTTCGACACGGCCAACCAGACGCTCAACAAGGTCGGCGACAGCCACCCGGCGATCCAGCCGGCGCAGATGGGGAGCGAGCAACTGGTGCATTACAAGGCCCGCGACGGCCTGGACATCCCCGCCTGGCTGACCTTGCCGGGTTCCGGCGCCAAGAAGAACCTGCCGATGGTGGTGCTGGTCCACGGCGGCCCGTATGTGCGCGGCCACTCCTGGGGCTGGGACGCGGAAGTGCAATTTCTCGCCTCGCGCGGCTACGCCGTGCTGCAACCGGAATTTCGCGGCAGCACAGGCTTCGGCGCCCGCCACTACCGGGCCGGCTGGAAACAATGGGGCTTGAAAATGCAGGACGACATCGCCGACGGCGCCAAATGGGCGATCGCCCAGGGCATCGCCGCGCCCCAGCGCATCTGCATCGCCGGGGCCAGCTATGGCGGCTATGCCACGTTGATGGGCCTGGTCAACGACCCACAGCTATACCAGTGCGGCATCAATTGGGTCGGCGTCACCGACATCAATCTCATGTACACGGGCCACTGGAGCTTCACCTCCGACATGACCGAGGGCTGGAAGCGCTACGGCATGCCGGACCTGATCGGCGACCCCGTCAAGGACGCCGCGCAACTGGCCGCCACCTCGCCGCTGCTGCAGGCGGCCCGCATCAAGCAGCCGCTGCTGCTGGCCTACGGCGCGGCCGACATGCGCGTGCCCCTCTACCACGGCAACAAGTTCCGCGACGCCGTCAAGGCCGGCAACAAAGACGTCGAATGGGTCGTCTACGACGAGGAGGGGCATGGCTGGGCGCTGCCGAAAAACCGCATCGACTTCTGGGGCCGGGTCGAGAAATTTTTGGCGCGCAACATCGGCAAACCCTAACGGCGGCGGCCTTTTCGCGGTACGCTAGGGTTTCGCCAACTCAAGGGGAACAGCATGTCGTCCGGAAGAATTCTCGTCGCACAGGGAGGCGGCCCGACCGCCGTCATCAACCAGTCGCTGGCCGGCGTGGCGCTGGAGGCGCGCCGCTTCCGCGACGTCACCCGCGTGTATGGCGCGCGCTACGGCGTGCGCGGCATCATCAACGAGGACTTCGTCGACCTGACCCAGGAAACCAGCCAGAACCTGGAGCTGGTGGCGGCGACGCCCTCGTCGGCGCTCGGTTCGACCCGCGACAAGCCGGACGCCGCGTATTGCCAGGAAATTTACCACGTGCTGCGCGCCCACCAGATCGAGCACTTCTTCTACATCGGCGGCAACGATTCGTCCGACACGGTGCGCATCGTCAGCGAGCAGGCGCGCCAGGCCGGCTACCCGCTGCGCTGCATCCACATCCCCAAAACCATAGACAACGACCTGGTCGGCAACGACCACACGCCGGGCTTCCCCTCGGCGGCCCGCTTCGTCGCCCAAGCCTTCGCCGGCGCCAACCTGGACAACGCCGCCCTGCCCGGCGTCTACGTCGGCGTCGTCATGGGGCGCCACGCCGGCTTCCTGACGGCCGCCGCCGCGCTGGGCAAGAAGTTCCCCGACGACGGCCCGCACCTGATCTACCTGCCCGAGCGCACCTTCGTGCTCGACCAATTCCTCGCCGACGTCAAGGCCGTGCATGCCCGCTACGGCCGCTGCGTCGTCGCCGTCTCCGAGGGCATCCACGACGCCGCCGGCACGCCGATCGCCAGCCTGCTGGCCAAGGAAGTCGAGCGCGATGCCCACGGCAATGTGCAACTGTCGGGCAACGGCGCGCTGGCCGACCTGCTGTGCGAGGCCATCAAGGCGAAGCTGGGCATCAAGCGCGTGCGCGGCGACACCTTCGGCTATCTGCAGCGCTCCTTCATCGGCTGCGTCTCCGACGTCGACCAGCGCGAGGCCCGCGAAGTGGGCGAAAAGGCCGTGCAGTTCGCCATGTGGGGCGGGCGCTGCGGCTCGGTGGCCATCAAGCGCACCGGCTTCTACTCGGTCGACTACGAATTGCTGGAACTGGACGCCGTGGCCGGCAAGACCCGCGTGATGGAGGACGAATTCATCAGCGCCAGCGGCACCGACGTCACCGACGCCTTCCGCCTGTACCTGCGGCCGCTGCTGGGCGCCGGCATGCCGGACGCGTTCCGGCTGCGCGCCGCGCCCGTCGCCAAGGTGCTCAAGCGCTAGCGTCCCGAACCACCGTGGCGGCGGCCCGCCGCCTGGCGGGCGCTTTCCTTAGCTCAACTGCATGGAAAGTGTTTTCTTGGAGGCGAATACATAGCCGACACATGACAGCGCGATAAATACAAACGTGCTGAGCATGAAGTTACCGCTAGGCAGGAACGGCAAGCCCGACACGACCATGGTGCCGATGGCGGCAAATGAGTATTGTATGCAGGTCAGCAAGCCGAGCGCGTGCGAACCCTTTTCAAGGAAGTGGTTGGTGACCACCACTTGCACAGGCGGATTGATGAGCGCCGTCGCCAGCCGCAGCAGGCAAGTTCCCAGCGTGATCAGCGCTATGGTGACGAGCCTGTCCTTGATCAGCAATTCGGCGAGTATCAAAGCGGTCCCGAGCAGCGAAACATAGATGCCGATGCCGATTATTTTTTGCGGTGGCGAATTATTTGCATTCAGCTTGCTCATGACGCGGTTGCCGAGAAGATAGGACAATGCTATGCCAATAAAGACATAGGCGTAGTTCGTGTCTTTTATGCCATATTGATCCATGTAGAGATAGCTGGAAATGCTGATGAAGGCATAAAATGCGGCAAAGGCGGAGCCGACAATCAATGCCAGGCTCAAGAAATAGCCATCCTTGAGTATCAGGTAATAGCTGCGGAAATGGCTTTTAAAACTGAACGACGCCCTGAATTCCTGCTGCTTATTATTCGTCTCCTTGATGGTCGCCAAGGCCCAGGCGAACAAGGGAAGCTCAAAAATGGCTATCGCCCAGAAGCAATTTCTCCAGTTCGACAGATTGATGATCCATGCGCCCACCACCGGCGCCAAGATTGGCGACAGCACCAGGCCCACCACCAACAAGCCCGTGGCATGGATTTGCGCCTTCTTATCCATAGTGTCTTTTATTATCAAGCGCAACACGATGTAAACGGCGGCGCTGCCCATAGCTTGCACGACCCGCATCACAATCATGAGAGAGATGGATGAAGAAAGTGCGATCCAGATGGTCGCAAGAATATGCAGCAGCAAGCAGATGAGAATGGTCGAGCGCCTTCCCCGCAAATCGCTGACGACGCCGATGAAGAGAACAAAAAATGCCTGACTGTAATTATATGAGGAGATGGTCAAATTCATCACGCTCATGGGCTCGCCAAATTCTTTTGCCATCACCGGCAGGCCGGATAAAAATATATCGGTGCATGCCTGCGTTGCGAACAAAAGCAACACCATCAGCAAAATCGATGTTTTTTTACCAGCTGTCATGTTCATGATATGCCCTGATTCGTCATATGGAATATTTTCCTACATCCGTTTAACATTATTTAAACAGAACGCCGTGGCCGGGAATTGGCGCAATGCAATCAAAGAGACTCCAGCTCTTTTAATTGTTGCATAATAACATCATTTGTATGGACTTGGGGAATGCCCTTATTGCAGACGGCGGCCAGTGCGGCCAACACATCCGCGTACTCCTGGTCGGATAAGTTTTCCGGCCGCTGCGCCTTGAAGCTGGCGGCGATACGCTTGATATTCTCATGGTTTTCGCCAATGTAATAATTCAGGCTTTTATCTTGCATATCCATTTTATTCTCGCCGAAAACAATGCTGTCGTCGCGTATGAACTCAATACTGAATTTTCCAATCTGGACAAGCACATAGCGCGAATGCTGCTCGGTTTTGGAGAAGTGCGACACGCGGTGCACGGTGTCGTAAGGAACCTGGATGATTTGACCTGGATGAAACACATAGGATTTATTTATTTCCGGCAACTCCAGTATCAGCCGGCCCGCCGCACAATACGTTATATCAGAAATGCAGGTGTGTTTATGATATTCCAGATTCTCGTCCCCCACGTTGTAAACGCATACCCGTATGTCGGGGTCGAATGAGTATTCCTTGAAATCCATGAAGTATTTCCTCTAAGAAAATCTTGATTGGACTACCGCGCCTGTCCGTCGTCCTGGCCTAGCGCTTCGCGGCACGCTTCAATGTATAGGCAAGCCAGTCTTGCGCCACCGCTTGCGCCGCACCGACAAAAGCCGCCGCATAATTGTTCTGGTTTTGCCAGTACTGCGTTATCGGCCCAAAAGAATAGAGATTGCTTGAATAATCCCTATAGCCCTTGATACTGTTCACAACCCGGTAATTATTGACTTCATTGGCGCAAATACCTCCGGCCAGATAGCCGTCATCGCTATACTCGATGATTTCCCGCGTCTCCGCCATATTTTTAATCAGCAAGGACGGGTGCGTCTTTAGATCATAGTTCTGGCCGTTTGAGCAAATGACGATGTCCGGCCTGACTGTTTCGCCTTCGCAAACCACATCGAAATGCTCGTTCAGCTTGTCTCGGTAGCCCAGCCGTGTCGTCGACAGCACGCCGGCGTTGATCAGTGCGATTAATTTCTTGGCATTGGGAAGGGGAATCGGAACCGCAGTCCGGATAAAGTGGGTGTCGAGTTCCCTGTCATATGTCTGCTTGTCGGCAGAGTTCAATTCCTGATAAAAACGCAAGCGCCGCACAAACAAAATTATTGTATACGTGATTCTTTCAAGGAAGGAGCCGCCGATATCCACCAATAATTTCTCCTTGGCGTTGTCGAACTTCGGCTGGACAAGGTCCTGAAAGCTCAGCACATTGTCGCTGGCGGCCTTCAGTTCCAAATCGACCAGCGACATCAGCTCGGCAAGGCTGATGCGGCCCTGCCTGTTTTTCCTGATGGCGTCTATATTGGCATCGTTTAGATGCTGGAAATCATAGTCCAGCAGCGGCCATCTGACACCGGGGAAAAAGCCCGAACGCGATCCGGCGATGATCTTTACAGCGTCGGCCTTGAATGTACTCCAATCGGCCTGGAAATCCGTCGCCAAGCCATCGGGGCCATAGGTAAAATGCCCGAACCCGCACAGGCTCAAAATCGCATCCACCCCGCTCGGCCCCATGCCATGAACATACAATGTCAGGCGCTTCTTGGCATTTTTTTCCTGGTAGGCGAAAATATTTTCATATATATTTTTGCTCGGATAGGGGGAACTTAAAACATTGGATGCCGCCGGCTTGCCGGCATGCCAGTGCCCGGAAGCCAGCAAGACCTTGTCCAGATCCCCCAGATTTTTCAGCTCCCCGGTTTTCCTGGACTGTATGGTCAGATTGAATTTACCGTCCCGGCTTGCGCCATCGACCGCCGCGTATCCGTTATAGTTGCGCACGACGATGCCATGGCTTTCGGCGACGGCGCATGCTTCCTTGAAACGCCTTGATAGATAGATGCCAAACAAGGCCCGTGGGTAAAAACTTTGCGTAAGCGGTTGCCACTGGCTCAGTTCAATCGCCGGATGGGCTTCATGAATGAGCTCGGGATGACGCGCAATGATTTCCTCACGGTTCGCCAGCATCCAGTCGACAAAATCATTGTCGAAAAGCGCCATCTTATCCGCCGGATTGTTGCACAAATGATATGGTGAAATATCATCCATATCGTAGGGCAAGCCCAAGCCGTTGTTCGCCCTGCTCTCTATTGTGGAAATTTCGATCTGGCTAAAATCGAGGCTTGCCGATTTTTCATTGTGGCAAATAGCGTTCACCAAATGCCACAACATGCAAGTCCCCGAAAATCCGCTGCCGATAATGCAGTACCGTATCATCAGTTCAGCTCGGCCAAGGATGTTTTGATGCGCTGCGCCGCCTGAGCAAGCGTTTCCATATTCCTCCCGCAATTCATCCTGACAAAATCCTTGTACGCGCTGGCATGCGCATAGCCCTCGGCAAAATGCTCGCCCGATATCGTCGCGACGCGCGCTTTTTCCAGCAAGAACTGGTCGGCGCTTTTCATTCCGATCTTATTGTATTTTTCGGCATAGGACGAGAGATCGACAAAAATGAAATATCCGCCTTGCGGGATGTGGACCGACAAATCGTAAGACCTCAGCAATGCGATCATTTTCAAGGTGTTCTGGCGCGCATGCGTCGCGCGGCTGACGGCAACGCTATCCATTTTTTCATGGGTGGCATAAAAACATGCCACTTGGCCGTAGGTGCAGGCAAATGAATTCAGATTTACCTGGACATTGGCGGCCACGTCGATAAAGGCGCTGGGGCCGCAGATATAGCCTATCCTGTCGCCGTGCATGCCATAGGTTTTTCCCGGCCCCGTCACGGTGATGACATTGTCTTTCAATAGATAATTATCCAGCGCGAGGGAGGCGAACGCTTGCGGCTTGTTTTCCAGAACGTGAGCCTCGTATGGGCAATCGTATACAACAAAAATTGGGCTCAAACCGTCTTTTGCTCTATTGATATTGTGTTTCGCGACGACCTTGGCCAAGGCGAGAAGCTCCTCCGTCGTGTACACCTTTCCGGTAGGATTGATGCAGTCGCCCAGGATGAGCAATTTTGTCTTGCCCGTGATGGCGCCATCCAGGTCGGCGGGGTCCAAGCCCTTTTCCAGGAACTGCTTCGACTGCACAAATACCGGCGTGCCGCCATGCAGATGGACCATGTCGGCATAATGCGGCCAATTTGGCAGCGGCAATATGACCTCGTCGCCTGGATTGAGCATGGTGTGGAAAACCACGGCGAGCGAGCCTTTTATCCCGCCCGGCGTGACCATGATTTCCTTGGCCGGGTCATACACGATATGCTGCAGACGCTCTACGCGTTTGGATATGGATTCCAGCAAAAAATCAAAACCCTTGACCGGGGCGAATTGATGAATGAGGTCGGGCTTGCTCTTGATGAAATCAATCACTCCGTTGTCGACATACAGATCCGTCGGTGTATCCAGCGTCCCTATGCTTAAATCGATTATTTTATTATCTTCGGCATAGCCGGCATTTAACTGCGCAATACGCATGCGGGTGCCGTGCGTAATCGACTCGCCTATGCTGAGCGCCACATCGGAAAAAACGCTATTTTTCACCTCGGTCATCATTCTATCCTTTTTAAATGATGCGTCCGAGGCCATCCGCTCCGGACGCATCATGCAATATTGTTTAACGATTCCAGATTCCCCGCAGGCTTTATGCGTTCAGTATCTGCACTGCCTTCCTGTGCATGCCATTCCACATGGCATGTTGGATTTTCAAGGTTTCATCAATGCCATACATGATGTCGGCAAGGGCAGATTCGGAGACGCAGTTGTTGACCACGCATTGCTGCGCATCCGCGGCGTGCCTGTCCTCGACACCGCTGTCGAGATGGCAATTGAAGTAGATTTCCACCTTGCGCGTGTACTCGTTTTTATCCATATGGCTGCGATTAAAGGAAAACATGTCCCTGAAATTCGTCAGCATGATGCTTGCGTGTGTCTCCAGGGCATATGCCACGCCCAGCATTGTTGGATAGTTTCTGGTCAGCAATGCATTGATCTTGCTGCGGTAATCTCTTGTTTCGTCAATAATCAAGCTATCCGAATTGTCGTCGCGGGGGTTCAGGCGGCTGGCTTCCGCATCTTTCACCCTCAAGGGCGGTAAGTCGAACTCAAGCTGGCCGTACATATTGTGCGACTGCTCCATCAGCAGTTCGTGGCACTGCGATTTATCACCGTTGCCGCACTCTTCATTCAATATATAAGAAAACAAGATCAATGTGTCTTGATCGTGGTTTTGCGCCGCGTTGGCGCAGATGTGCGCGATCCCCATCACCGTCGCCATGGTGCGGAAGAAAAAGTTCGCCCGATGGCTGGCGTACAAAGGCGGCGTCAGTTTTTCTGTCTTTAACAACTTGAAATAATCGTTGTCGAATACCGGGTGATTTTCAAGGCCGCTCATGTAATTCAGGAGTGTGTTTTTCATTTTTATCCTTCATTGGTTAGCTGCTATTAAAAAAACCAATAGTTCCGGAAAATCCACCATGCAATTCCATGCTTTCCCATGAACTTGGCGCCATCGCTCATCACCGCCGGAATCGGCGGCATGTCAGTTGATGCAGGGCTTGTTTTGCAAGCTTTGACGTTGATGCCGGTACACGAATCCGCCTTGCTTGACAAGTCGAAAAGTTAACGTTTTCATAATTTATGCATTTTAGCGAAATTTAGTAATAGTTCAAGTTTTCATGATGAAAATTTACACCAGAAAACAATAATTTATTAAAATCAATGACTTACAGACTCTCAAGATTGTATTGCGCATGGAATAATATGGGCACTCTTGCAACAATGATTTTCAAAGGGAAATTATTTTGAATAAATTACTGAGTTTACTTAATTGCCAATAATATTATTTTGAAAATAACTGCAATTTCAATAGAAAGTTCTTATGTGACTATGTGTGACTTTCCGAGTGGATATTGATTGAGGATGAAGGGTAGAATATCGCCTCGATAAAAATATTTTCACCATTTATTGAGGCAATGCATTTTAAATTTCATTGCGGAATGTCACCAATGACCACGCAGGGTAAAAGTTTATTGCCCCCTATGCCAACGCGACGGCAGCCTTCTTATACTGGCACCTTGACCGAGAGATAAAACCGATGATGAGGACCGATGCTTACCCGCCGTTTGCGGCGCCTGTTGCGTTTCACCGCCATGTATATTTCTCCCCCGATGCTTGACGAAGCGCAGGTCTTCCGCGCCTTGGGGGCGCGCGGGATAGCGCCGGATGCCAGCCAGCGCCATGCGATCGCGGCGATCCTCGAACTGCTCAATGCGCGGACGACGCGCAACTGGCTGCGCCGCGCGCATGCACCGCTGGGTGTGTATTGCTACGGTTTGCCTGGCCGCGGCAAAAGCGTGGTTGTCGATACGATCTTCGCGCTCGCCGCTTGCCCGAAACGGCGGATTCACTTTCACGAATTTCTGCGGGAAATCATCCGGCGCCAAATGAAGGAGCCGGCGGGCGGGCCGGACAGTCTCGTCGCCGTCACGAAGCGCTGGCTATCCGGCATCGAATTGCTGTGTTTCGATGAATTTCACGTGCACGATATCGCCGATGCGTTTCTGATCGGCGGCTTTCTCGACACGGCGCTGGAACTGGGCATACGGATTGTGCTGACATCGAATTACTCGCCGGACGAGCTGCTGCCCGACCCGCTGTATCACGAGCGTTTCAGGCCCACCATCGAGCAAATCAAGGGCAACTTTAAAATCGTTCATTTCGAAGGCGCGCGCGATTACCGCATGAAAGCGGAGGATGCCGCCGAACCGCGTTTTTTCACGCCCTTGAATGAAGAAACGGCTGGGCAATTACGGCAGATCTATGAGGATTACGAGGGCGGGGCGCCGCCGCAGCCGCTGGTTTTGCGGGTGGCCGGCCGGCCGCTGCAGGCGCGCGCCGCAGGCAGGGCATTGCTGTGGGCCGACTTCCACAGCCTATGCGTCGAAAGCCGCTCGCACCTCGACTATCTCGACCTCGCCGAGCGCTGGCAGGGCTTGATCGTGGATAGGGTGCATAGCGATTTGCTCCACGCGCCAAGCACGCTGCAACGCTTCATATGGCTGGTGGATATTTTTTACGACCGCAGGCATGCATTCTTCATCGCCTCCGACCATCCGATCGGCAAGGCACTCAGCCAACTCGGCGGCGCGCACGACTTGTCGAGGACCTTGAGCAGGCTCGCCGAAATGTCGTCCCGCGCCTATTCGACCACGCCGGCGCTGTCGCCCTAGACCCGCCAGGCCGGCGGCGCGCAAAAAAAATGGCGGCCGGTCCGCGAGGGCCGTCCGCCATATTGCCGCCGCGCTAAGCGGGGCTTAGATAACGATGGTCTGGTGCTCGTCGCCGACGCGGGCGCGGATGGCGCCGATGCGCGAGACGTTCTCGCCGGCCGCCGTCAGCTGCGCGAAGGCGGCGTCGGCGTTTTCCGCCGCAACGATGACGATCATGCCGATGCCGCAGTTGAAGACGCGGTGCATCTCGGCGTCGGCGACGCCGCCGTGCTGCTGCAGCCATTGGAACAGGGGCGGCATCGTCCACGCCTTCGAGTCCAGCTCGGCTACCAGGTGCTCCTGCAGCACGCGCGGCACGTTTTCCACCAGGCCGCCGCCGGTGATGTGCACCATGCCCTTGACTTCCATCGTCTCCATCAGCGCCAGCAAGGGCTTGACGTAGATGCGCGTCGGCTCCATCAGCACGTCGGCCAGCTTGCGGCCGTGGAAGTCGCCTTCCAGGTCAGGCTTGGCCACTTCGATGATCTTGCGCACCAGCGAATAACCGTTCGAGTGGGCGCCCGAGGAGGCCAGGCCCAGCACCACGTCGCCCGGGGCGATCTTCTTGCCGTCGATGATTTTCGACTTTTCCACGGCGCCCACGGCGAAGCCGGCCAGGTCGTATTCGCCGGCCGGGTACATGCTCGGCATTTCCGCCGTTTCGCCGCCGATCAGGGCGCAGCCGGAAATTTCGCAGCCCTTGGCCACGCCCTTGATGACGTCGGTCGCGGTCGGCACGTCGAGCTTGCCGCAGGCGAAGTAGTCGAGGAAGAACAGCGGCTCGGCGCCCTGCACGAGGATGTCGTTGACGCTCATGGCGACGAGGTCGATGCCGACCGTGTCGTGGCGGTTCAGTTCGAACGCCAGCTTCAGCTTGGTGCCGACGCCGTCGGTGCCCGACACCAGCACCGGCTCCCGGTACTTCTTGCTGATCTCAAACAGCGCGCCGAAGCCGCCGATGCCGCCCATCACGCCGTCGCGCATGGTGCGCTTGGCAAACGGCTTGATTGCTTCGACTAAGGCGTCGCCCGCGTCGATATCGACGCCGGCATCGCGGTAGGAAAGGGAAACATTAGTTGTTTGGGTCATGGTGTGTGGCAGCGGAGGCGGTAAAATAGAGGGCGGAGACCGATTCTGCACGCGCGCGTGGGAAACGGGTCAAGCCGCTATTTTATCAAACTGCCCCGCTTATCCTGCCCTTTTTTTAAACATACAACACAATCCATGCCATTCCCCTTCACGCTAGAACAAAAACAAACGGCATTCTGGCTCGCGGTCTGGCTGGGCTTTCTGCTGCTGCTGGTGGCGCTGGGACCCGTGCTGACGCCCTTCCTGGCCGCCGCCATCCTGGCCTATGCCCTCAATCCCGGCGTCGACCGCCTCGACCACCTGCGCTTCCGCCGCATCGACGTGCCCCGCCCGCTGGCCGTGGTGGTGGTCATGCTCCTGTTTTTCCTCGCCCTGGCCGCGCTGGCCCTGATCGTGCTGCCCGTGCTGCAAAAGGAAATCCCCCTGCTGCAGGAGCAAATCCCCCTGTTCCTCGTCAAGCTCAACGACCTGCTGGGGCCGAAGCTGCAGGAACTGGGCATCAAGGTGCGCCTGGACGGCGCCGGCATCAAGAAGATGCTGACGCAGCAGATGGCCAGCAGCGGCGACGAGATCTGGAGCGCCGTGCTGGCCTCGGCGCGCGTCGGCGGCACCGCCGTGCTGGGCTGGCTGGCCACCGTCGTGCTGATCCCCGTGCTGCTGTTCTACCTGCTGCTGGACTGGCACCCGATGCTGGCCCGCGTGGCCGGCGCCGTGCCGCGCCGCTGGGTCGGCCGCACCGTGGCCATGGCCAACGAGGTCGACGCCCTGCTGGCGCAATACCTGCGCGGCCAGCTGCTGGTGATGCTGGTGCTGGCCGTCTACTACTCGGTGGCGCTGATGATCGCCGGCTTCGACGTCGCCCTGCCGGTCGGCATCATCACCGGCCTGCTGGTGTTCATCCCCTACCTCGGCTTCGGCCTGGGCCTGGTGCTGGCCCTGATCGCCGCCGTGCTGCAGTTCAGCGACTTCAGCGGCGTCGCCGCCGTCGCCGTCATCTACGGCTGCGGCCAGCTCATCGAGGGTTTCTTCCTGACGCCGCGCCTGGTCGGCGAGCGCATCGGCCTCAATCCGCTGGCCGTCATCTTCGCCCTGCTGGCCTTCGGCCAGCTGTTCGGCTTCGTCGGCGTGCTGCTGGCGCTGCCCGCCTCCGCCATCCTGATGGTCGCTTTTAAACACCTTCGCCGCCACTACCTGAGCAGCAGCTTCTATAATGCGTAAATAAAGCTATGCAACAAACTAGGACAAGGCGAACGCCATGAAACAACTGGTGCTCGATTTAGGCGCAGACCAGGCGCACAGCCTCGATTCTTTCGAGGTCGGACAAAATGCCGAGGTGGCGCAACTGATGCGCCAGTTCGCCGCCCGCACGTCGCGCGAGCACTTCGCCTACCTGTGGGGCGAAACGGCCGCCGGCAAGACCCACCTGCTGCAGGCACTGGGCAGCACGCCTGCGGCCCGCTACATTTCGCCGTTCTCGATCGAGTCGGAGTTCGTCTACTCGCCCGAGGTCGACCTGTACATGCTCGACGACTGCGAGAAGCTGTCGCCGGTGGCGCAAATCGACGCCTTCGCGCTGTTCAACGAAATCCGCGCCAACGGCGCCTTCATGGTCTGCAGCGGCGCCGTGCCGCCGGCCGTGCTGCCGGTGCGCGAGGATTTGCGCACGCGCATGGGCTGGGGCTTGATCTACCAGATCCACGGCCTGACGGACGACGAAAAGGTGGCGGCGCTGAGCCACGCGGCCAGCACCCGCGGCTTGACCTTGTCGCCCGGCGTGTTACCCTACCTGCTGTCCCATTTCCGGCGCGACATGCGCTCGCTGTCGACGATGCTGGACTCCCTCGACCAATACTCCCTTGAAACCCAACGCCCGATCACCTTGCCGCTGTTGCGCGAGCTGTTGCAGGCGGAAGCGAAAGAATGATGAATCTGGCCCTGTTTGACCTCGACCACACCCTGCTGCCGATCGACTCCGACCACGAGTGGGGCCAATTCCTGGTGCGCATAGGCGCCGTCGACGGCGCCGCCTTCGCCCGCCAGAACGACGCCTTCTTCGCCCAGTACCAGGCCGGCACGCTGGACCCGCTGGCCTACCTCGAGTTCGCCCTCGGCACGCTGGCGCGCTTCCCGCGCGCCGAGCTGGAGCGGATGCACGCGCAATTCATGGCCGAGGTGATCGAACCGGCCATCCTGCCGGCGGCGCGCGCGCTGCTGCAGCGCCACCATGACGCCGGCGACCTGGTGGCCATCATCACGGCCACCAACGCCTTCGTCACGGCGCCCATCGCCAAGGCGCTCGGCGTGGCGCACCTGATCGCCGCCCAGCCCGAGGTGGACGCCGCCGGCAACATCACCGGCAGGCTGCTCGGCACGCCGACCCAGGGCGCCGGCAAGGTCAGCCACACGCACGCCTGGCTGGCCGGCCGCGGCCAGACGCTGGACGGCTTCGCGCGCAGCCATTTCTACAGCGATTCGCACAACGACATCCCCCTGCTGTCGGTCGTCACGGACCCGGTCGCGACCAATCCCAACGCCGCGCTGACAGCGCACGCATCGACCCACGGCTGGCCATTACTTCACTTATTCAATGATTAAAAAATTCATCCGCAAGATCCTCGGCGTCAAACCAGCCGTCCAGCGCGACATCAACGAGCCGGTGGTGCTCGGCCCGCAAGAGCACGGCATCGATCCGAAACTGCTGTCCTCGAACGCCATCCGCGTCACCAGCAGCCTGCAGGAAGCCGGCTTCGAAGCCTTCGTCGTCGGCGGCGCCGTGCGCGACCTGCTGCTGGGCGTGAAGCCGAAGGACTTCGACATCGCCACCAACGCCACGCCGGAGCAGGTCAAGCGCCTGTTCCGCCGCGCCTTCATCATCGGCAAGCGCTTCCAGATCGTCCACGTGATGTTCGGCCAGGACCTGCTCGAGGTGACCACCTTCCGCGGCGCCGGCGCCGACTCGGCGCCGAAGGACGAGCACGGCCGCGTGCTGCGCGACAACACCTTCGGCCCGCAGCACGAGGACGCGCTGCGGCGCGACTTCACCATCAACGCCATGTACTACAACCCGGCCACCCAGCAGGTGCTGGACTACCACGGCGGCAGCGCCGACATCCGCGCCAAGACGCTGCGCATCATCGGCCAGCCGGAGGCGCGCTACCGCGAAGACCCGGTGCGCATGCTGCGCGTGGTGCGCTTCGCGGCGCGCCTGAAATTCACCATAGAGCCGGGCACGGCGGCGCCGATCGCCGTCATGGCGCCGCTGATCAACAACGTGCCGGCCGCGCGCGTGTTCGACGAGATGCTCAAGCTGCTGATGAGCGGCCACGCGCTGGCCTGCCTGCAGCAGCTGCGCAAGGAGGGCCTGCACCACGGCCTGCTGCCGCTGCTCGACGTCGTGCTGGAGCAGCCGCTGGGCGTGAAATTCGTCACGCTGGCGCTGGACTCGACCGACGCCCGCATCGCCGCCGGCAAGACGGTGTCGCCGGGCTTCCTGTTCGCCTCGCTGCTGTGGCACCAGGTGCTGGAAAAATGGACGGCCTACCGCGCCGCCGGCGAATTCCCCATCCCGGCCCTGCACCTGGCGGCCGACGACGTGCTCGAATCGCAGACGGAAAAACTGGCGCTGCAGCGCAAGATCGGCTCCGACATGCGCGACATCTGGGCCATGCAGCCGCGCTTCGAGCGGCGCGTCGGCAAGGCGCCGCAGAAGCTGCTGGAACACCCGCGCTTCCGCGCCGGCTACGACTTCCTGCTGCTGCGCTGCGCCTCCGGCGAGATCGACGCCGAGATCGGCGAATGGTGGACGGCATTCTACGACAGCGACGAAGCCAGCCGCGACGCGCTGCTGGCCAGCGGCGCCGCCGCCGGCGCGCCGGGCGCGCCGAAGAAAAAACGGCCGCCGCGGCGCGGCGGCCGCAGCAAACTCGCCAGCGGCGGCGAATGAGCGCGGCCAGCGTCGCCTACATCGGCATCGGCGCCAACCTCGGCGACGCCCGCGGCAACGTCGAGGACGCACTGGCGCGGCTGGCGCTGCTGCCGGCCTGCACCCTGCTGGCCGCCTCCAGCCTGTACCGCACGGCGCCCATCGACGCCGGCGGCGACGACTACATCAACGCCGTCGCCCGCATCGAGACGACGCTGCCGGCCGAGGCGTTGCTGACGGCCCTGCACGCCATCGAAGCGCGCCACGGCCGCGAGCGCCCCTACCGCAACGCCCCGCGCACGCTCGACCTCGACCTGCTGCTGTACGGCGCCGCGCAGATCGCCAGCGCCACCCTGCAAGTGCCGCACCCGCGCCTGGGCGAGCGCGCCTTCGTGCTGGTGCCGCTGCTGGAACTGGCGCCGGCCATCGCCATCCCCGGCATCGGCCCGGCCCGGGGGCTGCTGGCCGCCGTGGCCGGCCAGGCCATCGACAAACTGGATTGACACCATGGCCATTCCCGTCGCCCTGCAAACCGTCGGCCTGCTGACGCTGTCGAACGTCTTCATGACCGTGGCCTGGTACGGCCACCTGAAAAACATGTCGAGCAAGCCGTGGTGGATCGCCGCCCTGCTCAGCTGGGGCATCGCGCTGTTCGAATACCTGCTGCAAGTGCCGGCCAACCGCATCGGCCACAGCCAGTACAGCCTGGCCCAGCTGAAGATCATGCAGGAGGCGATCACGCTGACCGTGTTCGTGCCGTTCGCGATGATTTATATGAACCAGCCCTTCAAGCTCGACTACCTCTGGGCCGGCCTGTGCCTGGTCGGCGCCGTCTACTTCATCTTCCGCGGTTAAAATGCGCCATCGGCGGCGCTGCCGCAGCGCCGCCCGCGCCCATTTTCAAACATTTCTCATTAGAGGACTCTGATGTCTGCATATTTGCAAGGAACAGAACTGGCCGCCCAGGCCGCCGCCACCCCCGTCGCGCCCGCGCCCGTGAAAGCGCCGCCCACCAAGGCCGTGACGATTCCGACGCTGGGCGCGCTGCGTGCCAGCGGCGAGAAGATCAGCATGCTGACCTGCTACGACGCCAGCTTCGCCTCGCTGATGGACCGCTGCGGCGTCGAGGTGCTGCTGATCGGCGATTCGCTGGGCATGGTCTGCAACGGCCACCCGTCGACGCTGCCGGTGACGGTGGCCGAGCTGGCCTACCACACGGCCGCCGTGGCGCGCGGCAGCAAGTCGGCGATGATCGTCGCCGACCTGCCCTTCGGCGCCTATGGCACGGCCGAGACGGCCTTCCACAACGCCGTGCAACTGATACAGGCCGGCGCCCATATGGTCAAGCTCGAAGGCGGCGCCTGGCTGGCCGACACCGTGCGCTTCCTCACCGAGCGCTCGGTGCCCGTCTGCGCCCACCTGGGCCTGACGCCGCAGTCCGTGCACCAGCTGGGCGGCTACAAGGTGCAGGGCAAGAGCATCGAGAGCGCCGAGCAGTTGAAGGCCGACGCGCTGGCGCTGCAGGCGGCCGGCGCCTCCATCGTCGTGCTTGAGGCGATCCCCACGCAACTGGGCAAGGAAGTGACGGAATTGCTGGCGATCCCGACGATCGGCATCGGCGCCGGCCCGGACTGCTCCGGCCAGGTGCTGGTGATGCACGACCTGCTCGGCGTCTTCCCCGGCCGCAAGGCGCGCTTCGTGCGCAACTTCATGGAAGGCCAGGGCAGCATCGACGACGCCGTCAGCGCCTATGTGCGCGCCGTCAAGGACGGCAGCTTCCCGGCGCCGGAACACTGCTTCTGAGGCGTCGGCCGGGACGCAGGCTGTCCATGCGCGCCACTTGGTGGTAAATTGCTGTACCAGAGTTGCGTTCCACGGCCGGAGAGGAATCCCGCGTGAGCATGGACCAAGCAGAGAATAGCCAAAGAGAGGCCGGCGGCCTGTCCATCGACAGTTTTGAACTGCCGCTGGGCGTGGTCGGCGTTGACGGCCGCCTGTTGCGCGCCAACCCCGCGCTGGCGGCGCTGACCGGCCCCTTGCCGGCGGCCGGCGTGCTGCTCGCCGAGCTGCTGCCGGTGGCCGACTGCCGCGACTTCCTGGCCCAGGCCAGAAGCGGCGGCAAACGCCACCAGCTGGCCACGCTGCTGCGCGGCGCCACCTCGCGCCAGCCCGTCTACCTGCGCTGGCTGCCGACGGCGCCCGGCGTGCCGTGGATCTTCTCCGTCTGCCCGATGGCGGGCCTGGACCAGGCCTTCGCCGGACGCGAGCGCGCCCTGCTCGAATACCAGGCCATCATGAAGCACGCGCCGCTCGGCGTCGTCTTCACCTGCTCGCGCCGCATCGTCCGCTACAACGACGAATTCGCCCGCCTGTTCGGCTTCGACGGCGACAGCGGCGTCGGCCAGCTGGCCAGCACCCTGTACGCGTCCGCCGCCACCTTCGACGAGGTCGGGCGGCACGCCTACCCGACGCTGCTGTCGCGCGGTTCCTTTCACGACGAGATCCGCTTCCGCCGCCGCGACGGCGCCACCTTCTGGGGCGGCGCCTGGGGCTTCCTGGCCAATCCGGCCGACCCGGAACAGGGCACGATCTGGATCATCAGCGACATCAGCGTGCGCAAAAGCGCGGAAAGCGTGCTGCGCGCCTCGCTGTTCGAGTGGGAGGAAATCTTCAACAAGGCGACCATCGGCATCGGCGTCACGCGCGGACGCACGATACTGCGCTGCAACGCGCACGTCGCGGCAACCCTCGGCTACACGGCCGACGAGCTCGAAGGCACGCCCACCAGCACCATCTTCCCCACGCCGGAGAGCTACGAGGCCACGCGCCGGCTGGCCAACCCCCTGCTGATCGCCGGCCGGCCCTATGAGACGGAGCGCGAGCTGCGGCGCCGCGACGGCAGCCTGGTCTGGTGCCACGTCTGCGCCAAGACGCTGGACCCGGCGCGCCCGGAAAGCGGCACCGTGTGGATCGTCGACGACCTGACCGAGGCGCGCGCCGCCCAGGAGCGCCTGCACAGCACGCTGCGCGACTACCAGGGCGTGCTCAACAACGCCTCGCTGGGCATCGTCCTGACGGCCGGACGGGCGATCCAGCGCTACAACCCGGCCTTCAGCGCCATGTTCGGCTACGCCGGCGACAGCGCCGTCGGCCTGCAGGGGCGCGCGCTGTACCGCAGCGACGCGGAATATGCCGAGCTGGGCAAGCTGGTCGGCCCGGCGCTGGCGGCCGGCAAGCCGGTGCAGTGCGAAGTCTATCTGCGGCGCCGCGACGGCAGCGACTTCTGGGGCAACCTGTCCGGCTATCTGGCCGACCCCGACGAGCCGGCCCGCGGCACCTGGTGGATCATCGAGGACCGCTCCGCGTTCAAACAGGCCCAGCAGGCGCTGGAGGGCAATTACGCCGAACTCAAGGAGGCGCACCGCCAGCTTGAGGCGGCCCAGGCGCAGTTGCTGCAGTCGGAGAAGATGGCCTCGATCGGCCAGCTGGCCGCCGGCGTCGCCCACGAGATCAACAACCCGATCGGCTTCGTCAACTCGAACCTGGGCACGCTGGGCATGTACGTCGGCCAATTGCTCGACGTGGTCGGCGCCTACGAGGAGGCGCTGGACGGCGTCGCCATGCCGGCGCCGTCCGCGCAGCGGATCGCCGGCGCGCGCACGGCCGCCGACATCGACTATCTGCGCGAGGACGTCGCCGCGCTGCTGCAGGAGTCCCAGGAGGGCTTGGCGCGGGTGCGCAACATCGTCCAGGACTTGAAGGATTTTTCCCACGTCGACGAGGGCGAATGGCAGGAGGTCGACCTGAACGCGGGCTTCCGCAGCACGCTGAACATGGTGCGCAACGAACTCAAGTACAAGGCCGAGGTCAGCCTGGAGCTGGGCGAGCTGCCGCCGGTGCAGTGCAACCCGGCGCAGATCAACCAGGTGCTGATGAATTTGCTGGTCAACGCCGCCCATGCGATCGAACGCCAGGGCCGCATCGTGCTGCGCTCGGGCGTCGAGGGCGAGTGGGTGTGGCTGGAGGTCGAGGACAACGGCTGCGGCATCGCGCCCGAGGTGCAGGCGCGCATTTTCGACCCCTTCTTCACCACCAAGCCGGTCGGCAAGGGCACCGGCCTGGGGCTGTCGGTTTCCTACGGCATCGTCAACCGCCATGGCGGCCACTTCGACATGGCCAGCACGCCCGGCCAGGGCACCCGCTTCCGCTTCTGGCTGCCGCTCGCGCCGCCGGCGCCCGCCTAAGCCCCGGCCGCGCCGGCGCCGCCCTATGCCGCGACGAGCGCGGCGGCGCAGTCGTCAAGCACGCGCAGCAGCTTGTCGACGGCGGCCGTGCCCGTGTCCGGACACACCAGCAGCATATTGTGGAAGGGCGTGATCAGGATGCCGCGGTTGAGCAGGTACAGGTGGATGACGCGCCCCAGCTGCGGGTCCAGCATGGCCGCCGCCGCGCTGCCGTTGGCCGGCGCCGCCGCGGCGAACTGGAACTCGGTGCGCGCGCCGACCTGGGTGACGCACCACGGCAGGCGGTGCCGGGCGATGAGGGCGCGCAGGCCCTCCGCCAGGCGCGCGGCCAGCGCGGACATGGTCGCGTAGGCGGCGTCCGTCATCACCTCGGCCAGGTTGGCGCGCAGCGCCGCCAGCGTGAACATGTTCGCCGTCAGCGTCGTGCCGATGCCGGAATGGCCGGGCGGCGCGCCCGCCTTGGCCCGCTCGACGCGGCGCGCCAGTTGCGCCGTGAAGCCATAGGCGGCGCACGGCAGGCCGCCGCCCAGCGGCTTGCCCAGCACCAGCGCATCGGGCGCAATGCCGTGCGCCCGCGCGTAGCCGCCCGGACCGCTGCTGATCGTGTGGGTTTCGTCGATCACCAGCAGGGTGCCGTGGCGGCGCATGATCTGCTGCGCGGCCCGCCAGTAGCCCGCTTGCGGCAGCACCATGCCGATGTTGGTCATCACCGGCTCGGCCAGCACGCAGGCGACGTCGCCGCCGGCCAGCGCCGCCTCCAGCGCCGCCAGGTCGTTGAACTCGACCACCCGCGTGTGCGCGGTCAGCGCGTGCACCTGGCCCAGCAGGCTGCCGCGCTGCACCGCCGCGCCGTCGACGAGGTCGACGAAGGCGTCGTCGACCGTGCCGTGGTAGCAGCCGTTGAAGACGAGGATAGCGGCGCGCCCGGTGGCGGCGCGCAGCCAGCGCAGCACGAAGCGGTTGGCGTCGGAGGCGGACAGGGCGAACTGCCAGTACGCCAGGCCGAAGCGGCGCGCCAGTTCGGCGGCGACCCAGACCGCGTCCTCCGACGGCAGCATCGCCGTGTAGCCGCGCCCGGCCTGGTGCGCGATCGCGCGCGCCACCGGCGCCGGCGCGTGGCCGAACATGGCGCCGCTGTCGCCGAGGCAGAAATCGCTGTACTCGTGGCCGTCGGCGTCGCTGAAGCGGCCGCCGCTGGCCTCGCGCACCGTCAGCGCGAACGGCGTCGACCAGTCGCGCATCCAGTGCATCGGCACGCCGAACAGCATGTGCCCGGCGGCGCGCCCGGCCAGCGCCCGCGAAACCGGGTTGTTGCGCACGAATTGCGCCTGTTCTTCGGCCGCCAGCGCCTGCGCGCGCCGCCAGTCGACGCCGTGCCGCCGCGCCATGGCGCCCCGGCCGCCGCTCATACGAGCAGCATCAGGTGCTCGCGCTCCCACGAGCTGATGACCCGGCTGTAAGTCTCGAACTCCAGCTCCTTGACCTCGCAGAAGGCGCGCACGAACAGTTCGCCGAGGATGTCGCTGAGCGGCCCGCACTGGCGCATGCGCAGGATCGCGTCCTCCAGGTTGCGCGGCAGTTGGTCGTGCACGTGCCCGGCGCTGTCGGCGCTGGGCGCCGACGGCGTCAGGTCTTCGGCCATGCCGAGGTAGCCGCAGGCCAGCGTGGCCGCCATGGCCAGATAGGGATTGACGTCGACGCCGGGCACGCGGTTCTCGACGCGGCGGTTGGCGGGCGCCGAATTCGGGATGCGGATGCCGCAGGTGCGGTTGTCGTAGCCCCAGTGCACATTGGTCGGCGCCGACATGAAGCGCGACAGGCGCCGGTAGGAGTTGACGTGCGGCGCCAGCAGCAGGGTCGCCGCCGGCAGGTATTTTTCCAGGCCGGCGATGTAGTTGAAGAACAGCGGGCTGGGGCTGCCGTCCGGCCTGCTGAAGATGTTCTCGCCGGCGGCGTCGAGCAGGCTCTGGTGGATGTGCATGGCGCTGCCCGGTTCGCTCTCCATCGGCTTCGCCATGAAGGTGGCGAAGATGCCGTGCCGCAGCGCCGTCTCGCGCACGGCGCGCTTGAACAGGAACACCCGGTCGGCCAGCTCCAGTGCGTCGCCGTGGGCGAAGTTGATTTCCATCTGGCCGGCGCCGGCCTCGTGGATCAGCGTCTCGACGCCGAGCTGGTGCAGCTTGCAGAAGCTCGTCAGTTCGAGGAAGAAGGGGTCGAAGTCGTTGACCGCGTCGATCGAGTACGACTGCCGGCCCGACTCCGGCTTGCCGCTGCGGCCCAGCGGCGGCGCCAGCGGCTCGTGCGGATTGCTGTTGCGCGCCACCAGGTAGAACTCCATTTCCGGCGCGACCACCGGCACCCAGCCGCGCGCCGCGTACAGCTGCAGCACGCGCCGCAGCACGGCGCGCGGCGACAGGGCGACCGGGCTGCCGTCGAAATTCTGGCAGTCGTGGATCACCAGCGCGACCGGCTCGGCCGCCCACGGCACCACGCGTATCGTCGCCAGGTCGGGCACGCAGATCATGTCGGGGTCGGTGGCGCCGACATACGGCTGGTTGTTCGGCTGCTCGCCGTTGACGGTGTTCAACAGCACGCTTTTCGGCAAGCGCATCTCGCCCTCGTTGAGGAACAGATCCTTGGGCAGGATCTTGCCGCGGGCGATGCCGGTCATGTCGGTGATCACGCATTCGACTTCGTGAATATTGTGCTGGCGCAGAAAGTCGCGCATCGCTTGACTCATTTCAGCTCCCAAAATAGTGGATACGCTTAGAACCGCTCCAGGTAGCGCGCCGTTTCCCACGCGCTGACCTGCTGGCCGTACTCTATCCATTCGGCGTTCTTCAGCTTGGCGTACTCGTCGACAAAGGTCTGGCCGAGCGCGGCCGCCAGCACGCCGTCGCGGCACAGCGCGTCGAGCGCCGCGCCGAGGTTCTGCGGCAGGAGCGCCAGTCCCCGCGCGGCGCGCTCGGCGTCCGTCATATCGTAGAGGTCGTGGTTCAGCGGCGCCCCCGGGTCGAGGCCGCGCTCGACGCCGTCCAGCCCCGCCGCGATCACCGCCGCCAAGGCCAGGTAGGGGTTGGCGGCGCTATCCGGCAGACGCCATTCGATGCGCCGGCAGACCACGCGGGCGACGCTGGTGCGGTTGTTGTCGCCGTAGCCGATGAAGGCCGGCGCCCAGCTGGTGCCGGACAGCGACGCGCCGCACATCAGGCGTTTGTAGGAGTTGACGGTGGGCGCGCACAGGGCCGCCAGCGCCGGCGCGTGGCACAGCAGGCCCGCCATGAAGTGGTAGGCGGTCGGCGACAGGCCCAGGCCGCGCGCGTCGTCGCCGACGCTGGCGAAGACCGGCCGGCCTTCGGCGTCGTCCAGCGACAGGTGGAAATGCAGGCCGCTGCCGGGACGGTCGGCAAACGGCTTCGGCATCATCGAGAAGATCAGCCCCTCCTCTTCGGCGATGTGGTGCGCCGCCATCTTGAACAGCATGAAGTTGTCGGCCGCCTTCAGCGCGTCGGCGTAGCGGTAGTTGACCTCGAACTGGCCGCCGGCGTCCTCGTGGTCGATCTGGAATACCTGCAGGCCGCAGGCGTCGAGCGAGGCCGCCAGCTTTTCCAGGAAGCCGCGCCGGCGCAGCAGGCTTTTGCTGTCGTAGGACGGTTTTTCCAGCCTGTCGCCGGGTTCCGCCTCGATGCCGCAGGCGCCCTTCTGCAAGAGGAAAAACTCCGGCTCCAGGCCGGCATTCAGGGTCCAGCCGCGTGCGGCCAGACGCTCCACCTGGCGGCGCAGCATCTGCCGCGGGCACAGCTCGAACGGCGCGCCGGCGACGTGGCCGTCCAGCACCACCCGCGCGTGGCCGGGCAGCCAGGGCATCGCGTGCAGCGTGCCCAGGTCGGCGCGGCCGTAGTATTCGGAGCGCGCGCCGGTGCGCGGCAGGCCCGTGCCCCAGATCGACGGCCCGGAAAAGCCGGCGCCGGGGTGGACGATGTCGGCCAGTTGCGCCAGCGGGATCAGCTTGCCCTTGGCGGCGCCGTGGATGTCGGTGAACTGGGCGAAGACGAACCGCACGCCGAGGGCGGCGAGTTCGCTTTGCTGTTGGGCTATTCCTGCTGCGCTCATGTTGGCTCTTTACAAAGCTGACCGGTTTTCCCCCTAGCCGATCTGGATCCAGGTGGTTTTCAGTTCCGTGTACTTGTCGAAGGCATGCAGGGATTTGTCGCGGCCGTTGCCGGACTGCTTATAGCCGCCGAACGGCACGGTGATGTCGTCGCCGTCGTACTGGTTGACGTGCACGGTGCCGGCGCGCAGCGCGCGCGCCGTCTGGATGGCCTTGCTGATGTTGCCGGTCCAGACGGCCGCCTGCAGGCCGAACGGCGTCGCGTTGGCCTGTTTCACGGCGTCGTTCAGGTCGGTGAAGCTGAGCACCGACAGCACCGGCCCAAAAATCTCTTCGCGGGCGATGCGCATGCCGTTGTCGACCTTGTCGAACAGGGTCGGCTGCACGTAGAAGCCGCCGCTGTCGCCGCGCGCCCGCCGCCCGCCCGCCAGCAGTTCGGCGCCCGCCTCCTTGCCGGCGTCGATGTAGCCCATCACGGTGTCGAGCTGGGTGGCGTCGACGATCGCGCCCATCACGGTGGCTTCGTCGAGCGGGTCGCCCGGCTGGTAGTTCGGCAGCAGCGCCAGCGCCTTCTCCAGGAAGCGCTCCTTGATCGACGCTTCCACGAACAGCCGCGACGGGGCGTTGCAGCTTTCGCCCTGGTTGAAGTAGATCGAGCCGATGGCCGCCGCGACGGCCTTGTCCAAGTCCGGGCAGTCGGCGCAGACGATGTTGGCCGACTTGCCGCCCAGCTCGGTCCAGGCGCGCTTCAGATTCGACTGGCCGGCCATCTGCATGATCTGCTTGCCGGTGCCGGTCGAGCCCGTGAAGCCGATGCAGTCGACGTCCATGTGCAGCGCCAGCGCGGCGCCGGCCTCCTGGCCAAAGCCGGGCAGGACGTTGAAGACGCCCGGCGGCAGGCCCGCCTCCAGGCCGATTTCGGCCAGGCGCAGCGCCGTCAGCGGCGATTTTTCCGACGGCTTCAGGATCACGCTGTTGCCGGCGGCGAGGGCCGGCGCGATCTTCCACGCCGCCATGATCATCGGATAATTCCACGGCACGATGGCGGCCACCACGCCGACCGCCTCGCGCGTGATCAGCGCCAGGCTGTTGGCCGCCGTCGGCGCGATCTCGTCGTATATCTTGTCGATCGCCTCGCCGTACCAGCGCAGGCAGTTGGCGGTGGCGCCGACGTCGGTGCTCTGGCTGTATTTGATCGGCTTGCCCATGTCCAGCGTTTCCAGCAGCGCCAGCTCGGGGCCGTATTTCTGCACCAGGTCGGCGAATTTGATCAGCACGCGCTTGCGCTGCGCCGGCGACTTGCCGGCCCAGCGGCGGTCCTCGAAGGCCGCGCGCGCGGCCGCCACGGCGACGTCGACGTCGGCGCCGTCGCAGCGCGCCACCGGCCCCAGATTGCGGCCGTCGATGGGCGACAGGTCGTCGAATTGCCGCTCCGATTTCGCCCACACGCGCTGGCCGTCGATGAAGGCCCGGCCGTCGATTGCCAGGGCGGCGGCGCGCTCATGCCACAGTGATGTTGTCATGCCTGTCTCCAGAGTAGAATCAAAAACTGACCACGGTCGCGACGCCCACCACGTGGTTGTCGCGCCGGTACTGTTCATCCGATGTCTTGAACACCTTGCCCGTGGAGCGGTCGTAGCGGTACTCGCCCTTCACGTTCACGCCGGGCATCAGCGCGTAGTTCAGGCCCAGCGACAGCGCGTAGCGGTTGCTGCCGCTGGCCGGGTCCAGCACCACCCAGTTGACGCCGTCGAAGAGCATGCCCGAGCCGAAGCCGTTGCGCCCGTCCGGGCAGTTCGCGCTGCCGCCGTTGCTGTCCAGGCAGCTGCCGCCGAAGGTCGAGCCGAACACGCCGCCGCCCCCGCTCTTATTGTTAATGTAATCGAAACGGGCGATCGTTTCCAGTCGCGGCATCGGCTTGTACGAAGCCAGCGCCGACAGCCCCCACCATTTCTGCCTGCCGGTGCTGTACAGGTTGGACGGCGTCGCGCCCTGGCGGCCGTAGGCGAGCTGGCCCTGCAGGTTCCAGTCGCCGCGGGTGAAGTAGCCGTCGACCTCGACCATGTCGACGCGGCCGAACTGGACCTTGTCGTCGAAGCCGGCGTGGATGCCGGAAAAACCGAAGCCCGTGTACTCGCCCTTGGCGTAGTCGACCCGGTAGAACAGGCCCGGCGTCTGCCGCTTGGCCGTGTCGATGCGCGCGCGGTTCAGATTGCCCAGCATGATCTTGCTGATCCATTTCCCCCGCGTCAGTTCGAGGCCGGCGCCCGTGTAAAAATTCGCCGCCGAGAAATCGAACAGCAGGTTGTGGGTGATCAGCTTGTTCTGCGTCGACGGGATGGATTCATAGCCGGTCCAGTCGGGAATCTGGCCGACCAGCAGGCGCGTGCCGAGGTCGCCCAGCGGCACCGACACGGACGCCTCGTGCACCAGGTTGCCGAAGTTGTAGCCGGCGCTGGCGCTCTTGCTCGGCATCAGGGTCGCCTTGAACCGGGTGCCGCCCTCCAGTTCTTTTTCCAGGCTCAGCATGCCGCTGCCGAAGAAGGTGTTGTCGTAGCTGAAAGCCTCGGTGGAGCCGTTCACCGGGCTGTTGTTGTTGAAGAAGACGAAGCTCGACGTCTTGGCGTTGCGGTTGTAGATATAGCTCGGGTCGACGTAGCCGGACACCTTCAGGTTCTTGAAGCCGTTCGCCTCGCTGGCATCCTCCATCGCCTCGGTCTTGATGCGGATGCGGTTGAACTCGGCCACGTCGACGCCGCCGCCGGCCTGCGCCGCCTGGCTGCCGGCGGCGGCGGCCGCAGCGCCGGCCTGGGCCGCCCGGGAGTCGGCCAGCGCCGCCTGCGCGCCGACCTGTTCTATCATCGCTTCGAGCTTCTTGACGTGGCTTTTCAGCGCCTCCAGCTCGGCCTTCAATTCCCTGGTGCTTTGCGCCATGGCCAGGGCCGGATAGGCAATGGCCATGGCGACCACCAGTTTCTTCAGCAAGTGCATGATGCCTCCCTCAGGTTTTCGTTGTGATGGACGACTACTCGGAATCAGCTTTGAATGCGGCGTAAATCTGTTTCTGGCGCAGCCGCTCGGCGCGCGCCAGCATCACGCTGGAGACGATGACGGCGATCGACACCACCAGGATGGTCAGCGCGGCGACGGCATTGACGCGCGGGTCCAGGCCCAGCCGGGCGCGCGAGAAGATCACGATGGGCATGGTCGACGAGCCGGGGCCGGACAGGAAGGCCGACAGCACGACGTCGTCGAGCGACAGCGTGAAGGTCAGCAGCCAGGCCGAGGCCAGCGCCTGGCGGATGTTCGGCAGCGTCACCAGGAAGAACACCTGGTGCGGCCGACAGCCGAGGTCCATGGCCGCCTCTTCCAGCGACTTGCTCATCTCCTGCAGGCGCGACTGCACGACGACGGCGGCGTAGGCCATGCCCAGCAGCGAGTGGCCGAGCCAGATCGTGAACATGCCGCGCTCGGGGAAGCCGAACAGCTTTTGCGCCGACACCAGCATCAGCAGCAGCGACAGGCCGATGATCACTTCCGGCATCACCAGCGGCGCGCTGACCATGCCGGAGAACAGGGTGCGGCCGCGGAAGCGCTGGTAGCGGTTCAGCGCGAAGGCGGCGAAGGTGCCCAGCACCACCGAGGAGGTGGCGGCCAGCACGGCGATCTTCAGCGACAGCGCGAAGCCCTGGATGATCTCGGTGTCGTTGAACAGCTCGGCGTACCAGCGCGTCGAGAAGCCGCTCCACACCATGTCCTGGCGCGAGCTGTTGAAGGAAAAGACGATCAGCACGATGATCGGCAGGTAGAGGAAGAGATAGCCGAGCGAGAGCCAGCCGCGGCCGAACCAGCGCTGGAGGAAAGTCGAAGCGTTCATGCGCGCACCTGTTGTTCTGCCTTGTACTTGTTGAAGATGGCCATCGGCACCAGGATCAGCAGGATCACCACCACCGTCACGGACGAGGCCATCGGCCAGTCGTTATTGGTAAAGAACTCGTCCCACAGCACCTTGCCTATCATCAGCGTCTCCGGACCGCCCAGCAGTTCGGGGATCACGTACTCGCCGACGGCGGGAATGAACACCAGCATCGAGCCGGCGATGATGCCGGACTTCGACAGCGGCACCGTGATGCGCCAGAACGCCTGCAGCGGCGTCGCGCCCAGGTCGGCCGCCGCTTCGAGGAAGCGCACGTCCATCTTCACCAGGTTGGCGTACAGCGGCAAGATCATGAACGGCAGGTAGGCGTAGACCATGCCGATCAGCAGCGAGAACGGCGTGTTCATCATGTGCAGCGGCTGGCCGATCAGGCCCAGCGACAGCAGCAGCTCGTTGAGGATGCCGTGGTTGGCGAGGATGCCCTTCCAGGCGTAGATGCGCAGCAGGAAGGAGGTCCAGAACGGCAGCATCACCAGCATCATCAGGATAGGCCGCACGGTCGCTTTGGCGCGCGCCATGAAGTAGGCGAAGGGATAGCCGATCAGCAGGCACAGCGCCGTCGTGATGGCGGCGAACTTGAGCGAACTCAGATAGGTCAGCAGGTACAGCTCGTCCTGGCCGATGGACAGGTAGTTCGACACCTTGACCTTCAGCACGAAGACGCCGTCGGCGAAACGCATCAGCGTGCCGAAGGGGCCGCCGCCTTCGCCCATCTCGGCGAGGCTGATGCGCAGCACGATCAGGAAGGGCACCAGGAAGGCCACCGTCAGCCACAGGAAGGGCACGGCGATGACGAAGTTGCGGCCGCTGGCCCAGCGCAGCGTGAGCAGGCCGCGCAATGATTGGAGGAGTGGATTCATGGTGGCCTCAGCGCGTCAGCACGACGATGTCGGAGCCGTCCCACCAGACATGGACGCGCTGCTCGCGCTCCAGGCGCGCGCTCTCGTGGCGGGCGGCGTTGGTGCGCGACACCTTCAGCTCCATGCCGCCGTCGAGACGCACGTGGTAGCGCGTCTCGTTGCCGAAATAGGCGATCGCCGCGATCACGCCCTGGGCGCAGTTGTAGTCGTGCTCGGCGGCGGAGGCGCGCTGCTGCGGCGTCGGCGCCTCGACCTGCAGGCCGATCTTCTCCGGCCGCACGGCCGCCGACACCGCCATCCCCGGCGTGCCCGTGATGCCGTGGCTGACGTAGTGCCGGACCTCGGGCGACTCGATCACCACGTGGTCGGCCTCGTCGACGCTGATGCGGCCCTCGAACATGTTCACGCTGCCGATGAAGTCGGCGACGAAGCGGCAGTTCGGCGTCTCGTAGATCTCGCCCGGCGCGCCGACCTGCAGGATGCGCCCTTCGCTCATGACGGCGATGCGGGTGGCCATGCTCATCGCCTCGTCCTGGTCGTGGGTGACCATCACGCAGGTCACGCCGACCTGTTCGATGATGTTGACCAGCTCGATCTGGGTGCGTTCGCGCAGCTTCTTGTCGAGCGCGCCCAGCGGCTCGTCGAGCAGCAGCAACTGCGGCCGCTTCGCCAGGCTGCGCGCCAGCGCCACGCGCTGCTGCTGGCCGCCCGACAACTGGTGCGGCTTGCGCTTGCCGTAGCTGGACAGCTGCACCAGCGCCAGCATCTGCTCGACGCGCGCCGCCACCTCGGCCTTCGGCAAGCCGTCGCGGCGCAGGCCGAAGGCGACGTTGTCCCACACCGACAGGTGGGGGAACAGCGCGTAGGACTGGAACATCATATTGATCGGGCGCTGGTAGGGCGGGGTGGTGACGATGTCCTGGCCGGCCAGCGTGATCTGCCCGGCGGTCGGCGTTTCGAAACCGGCCAGCATGCGCAGCAGCGTCGACTTGCCGCAGCCGGAGCTGCCCAGCAGGGCGAAGATTTCGCCCTTGTTGATGCCGATGGAAATATCGTCGACGGCGCGCACGCCGTCGAAGTCCTTGACCAGGTTGCGGATCTGCAGAAAAGGCGGGCTGGCGTCGCCGTTCGATGCGGCGGGTGGAGCAATCGTCATGATTGGGGCAGTAAAAAAAATATAATCGGATGGTGAATGAAGCGGGCATGCGGCGGCCGCTCCCGGCCGCGGGTGCGGCCGGGAGTGTAGCCGATTGTCACAGTCCGGTCTTAAACTTGGTGTAGACGCGCGTCATCGTGCGGCGGATGTCCGCGTTCAGCGGCTCCGGCACGATCATCTTTTTCTTCTCGTCGTCGCTCAGGTAGATGGTCTTGTTCTCGGCCAGCTCCTTCTTGACGAACTTGATCGCGGCGGCGTTCGGGTTGGCGTAGAAGACCTTGTTGGTCAGGCTGGCGTGCACCTCGGGGCGCATGATGTAGTTCATCCACAGGTGCGCGTTGTGCGGATGCGGCGCGTCGACCGGAATGGCCATCGTGTCGAAGACCAGCGTGGCGCCCGTCTTCGGCACCAGGGCCGTGATGTTGTTGCCGTTCCTGGCGTCGAGGGCGCGCTGGCGCGCGATGTTGATGTCGCCGGACCAGCCCAGCGACAGGCAGATGGCGCCGTTGGCCAGGTCGTTGATGTAGCCCGACGAGCTGAACAGCGTCACGGAAGGGCGTATCGTCTGCAGCAGGCGGCCGGCGTCCTGGTAGTCGGAGCTGACCTTCGAGTAGGCCGGCTTGCCCAGGTAGAGCAAGGCGGCCGGCAGCACCTCGGACGGCGAGTCGAGCACGGAGACGCCGCAGGACTTCAGCTTCGACACGTATTTGGGATCGAAGAACAGCTCCCAGGCGTTGTCGGGCATCGGCAACGCGCCGAGCGCGGCCTTGACCTTGTCGACGTTGATGCCCAGCGTCGTGTAGCCCCACAACCAGGTCACCAGATGCTTGTTGCCCGGATCGAGCTTGGAGATTTGCGCCTGCAGGCCGGCGTCCATATTCGCCAGGTTCGGCAGCTTGCTCTTGTCCAGCTCGCGCAGCAGGCCGCCGTCGATCTGCAGGCGGCCCCAGTGCGCCGTCGGCACGACGATGTCGTAGCCGGTCTTGCCGGCGACCAGCTTGGCGTGCAACACCTCGTTGCTGTCGAAGACATCGTAGCGCACCTTGATGCCGGTTTCCTTCTCAAAATTCCTGATCGTGTCGTCGGCAATGTAGTCCGACCAGTTGTAAATGTTCAGAACCTTCTCTTCCTGCGCCATGACGGGGGACGCGAACGCCGCCGCAACAACAAGCTGGGTGAGGCCGCGCGCGATTCGCTTCTGCAACGGTAAAGCCGGTTTTGCAAGCATTTTCCTGTCCCCTATCGTATCAAGGTAAATTTGAGCGTTGCCTATTTTGACAACTGTTTTTATACGGTTCCGCCGCGCCCCCGTCAAGCGCGCCGTGGCACTTCCTGCGGTTTCCTCAAAATATGTTGTTCATGCATGCTTTCCACTCACGCGACCCAGCCGCGTTCGCGGAGGTCGGCGTGCGTCGCGTCCAGGCAGGCGCGGATCAGCGCAATCATCTCGTCGATCTGCGCGCGCGTCATCACCAGCGGCGGCGCGACGATCATGCGGTCGCCGACGGCGCGCATGATCATGCCCTTGTCGAACAGATAGCCGCGGCAGATCATGCCGACGCCCTGCTCCGGCTCGAACAACTGGCAGTCGTGCATGGTGGCGCCCTTCCTGCGCACCAGGTTCAGCCCGGCGACGAAGCCGCAACTGTCGGCGTGGCCGACCAGCGGATGCCCGCCCAGTTCGGCGAAGCGCTTTTTCAGGTAGGGGCCGGTGTCCTCGGCGACCTTGCGCACCAGTTCCTCCTCCTCGATGATGCGGATGTTTTCCAGCGCGGCGGCGCAGGCCACCGGATGCCCGGAATAGGTGAAGCCGTGGTTGAATTCACCGCCCTTGTCGATCAACACGTCGGCGACCCGGTCGCCCACCAGCACGCCGCCCAGCGGCACGTAGCCGGAGGTGACGCCCTTGGCGAAGGTGATCAGGTCCGGCTTGATGCCGAACAGCTCGGAGGCGAACCATTTGCCGAGGCGGCCGAAGCCGCAGATGACCTCGTCGGCGATCAGCAGCACGCCGTACTTGTCGCAGATGCGCTGGATCTCCGGCCAGTAGCTGGCCGGCGGAATCAGCACGCCGCCGGCGCCCTGCACCGGCTCGCCGATGAAGGCAGCGACCTGCTCCGGCCCCAGCTCCAGAATCTTCTCCTCCAGCCAGGACGCCGCCAGCAGGCCGAAGGCGTCCTCGCTCATGCCCTTGCCCGACTCGAAATAGTTCGGCTGGCCGATGTGGACGATGCCGGGAATCGGCAGCCCGCCCTGGGCGTGCATGCCGTCCATGCCGCCCAGCGAGGCGCCGGCGACGGTGCTGCCGTGGTAGGCGTTGTGGCGGCTGATGATGGTGTGGCGCTGCGGCTGGCCCAGCAGGTCCCAGTAGCGCCGCACCATGCGCACATTGGTGTCGTTGGCCTCGGAGCCGGAGCCGGTGAAGAAGACGTGGTTGAAGTACAGCGGCGCGATCTCCACCAGCTTGGCGGCCAGTTGCACCGCCGGCACGTTGGTGGTGTTGAAGAAGCTGTTATAGAAGGGCAGCGTCTCCATCTGCCGGTACACGGCCTCCGAGATGCGGGTGCGGCCGTAGCCGACGTTGACGCACCACAGGCCGGACATGCCGTCGAGGATCTTGCTGCCCTGCGAATCCCACAGGTAGATGCCCTCGCCGCGCACCATCACGCGCGCGCCCTTCGCGTTCAAGTCCTGGAAGTTGGTGAACGGGTGCAGATAGTGGGCCGAGTCCAGTTGCTGGATCGCCGCCGTATCGTACAGGCGGGGCCGGGCGGCGGACTGTTTCACCGACGCGACCAAGGCGGCGCCGGGCGCCAATGGATTTGATGACATGCTGGTCCTTAGCTGAAAAGATGGGCGGGCGCGCTTAAACGTGCAGCAGCAGATGCTCGCGTTCCCAGGGGCTGATGACGGTCATGAATTCCTGGTGCTCCAGGTCCTTGATCGCCGCGTACACGTCGATGAAGCGCTCGCCCAGCACGACGCGCAGCTTGTCCTCGGCGCGCAGCGCGTGCAGCGCCTCCGGCAGCCCCTGCGGCAGCTCGAACTTCAAGTCGTAGGCGCTGCTGACCGTCATCGGCGTCGGCTCCAGCTGCTCGACCATGCCGAGATAGCCGCAGGCCAGCGTCACGGCCAGCGCCAGGTAGGGGTTGGCGTCGGCGCCGATGATGCGGTTCTCGACGCGGCGGTCCTGCACGCCCGACTCCGGCACGCGGAAGCCCACCGTGCGGTTGTCCAGGCCCCACTGGATGTTGATCGGCGCGGCCGTGTGGCGCACGATGCGCCGGTAGGAGTTCACATACGGCGCGACGATCGCCATCGCCGACGGCATGTAGCGCTGCAGGCCGCCGATGTAGTGCTTGAAGATGGCGGCGGCCGAGCCGTCCGGATTGCTGAAGATGTTCAGCCCCGTTTTCGCGTCGACCACGCTCTGGTGCACATGCATCGCCGAACCCGGCTCGCCGGCCATGGGCTTGGCCATGAAGGTGGCGTACATATCGTGCTTGAGCGCCGCCTCGCGCAGCGTGCGCTTGAAGAAGAACACCTTGTCGGCCAGGCCGAGCGGGTCGCCGTGCAGGAAGTTGATCTCCATCTGGCCGGCGCCGATTTCATGGATCAGCGTGTCGACGTCGAGGTTCATCAGGTCGCAGTAGTCGTAGATGTCCTCGAACAGGGGGTCGAATTCGTTGACGGCGTCGATGCTGTAGACCTGGCGGCTGGTTTCGGCGCGGCCGCTGCGGCCGATCGGCGGTTTCAGCGGCAGGTCGGGGTCGGAGTTCTTGGCCGTCAGGTAGAACTCCAGCTCGGGCGCGACCACCGGCTTCCAGCCCTTGTCGGCGTACAGCTTGAGGACGCGCCGCAGCACCGAGCGCGGCGCGAAATCGACCAGCATGCCGTCGGAAAAATAGCAGTCGTGTATCACTTGCGCGGTCGGGTCGGTGGCCCACGGCACCATCGTGATCGTGGTCGGGTCGGCCTTGAGTACCATGTCGCGGTCGGTGGTGGAAATGGCGCGGTCGTAGCCGGCGTCCTCGACCGGGTAGTTGCCGGTCACGGTCATGCCCAGCACCGCCTCGGGGATGCGCATGCCGCGCTCCTGGGTGAATTTGCCGCGCGGCAGGATCTTGCCGCGCGCCACGCCCGTCAGGTCGGGCACCAGGCATTCGATTTCGGTGACGCGTTTTTCGTTGAGCCACAGGTCCATGTCGGTGTAGGTGAAATTCTCGCGGATTGCCATATTTGTCTCTCTTTTGTCTTGTTCAAACGCGGGGCCGCCGGCCGCGCGCGCGCGGGGAAGTTGCGGGGCGGGGCAGCTAAGGAACCCGCCGCGCCCACTGCTCGTAGCGTGTCATGCGCCTCCCTGTCGTTTGCTTTGATAATTCCGGCACGCCTGGCCGAATGCGAGGAACAGCTTCATGGAATCGGGGTTCTCGGCGATGCGCCACTCGGGATGCCACTGCAGCGCCAGCGAGAAGCCGGGCGCCGACGCCACCGTGTAGGCTTCGACCAGGCCGTCGTCGGCGCGCGCCTCCACGGCCAGGCCGGGCGCCAGCCGGGCGATGCCCTGGCCGTGCAGCGAGTTGACCATCAGCTCCGCGGCGCCGCCCAGTATCTGCGCCATGCGCCCCTGCGGCTCCAGCGCGACGCGGTGGGCCGGGCCGTACTGCTGCTCCAGCGTCAGCGCCTTGCCTTCGCGGTGGTCGAGCATGCCGTCGACCTCCTGCACGGCCTGGTGCAGCGAGCCGCCGAGCGCCACGTTGACCTCCTGGAAGCCGCGGCAGACGGCGATCAGCGGGATGCCGCGCCGCAGCGCGGCGCGGATCAGCGGCAGCGTGGTGGCGTCGCGCGCCGCGTCCTGCGGCAGCGTCGCGTCGCGCACCGCCTCGCCGTAGTGGCTGGGGTGCAGGTTCGACGGCGAGCCGGTCAGCATGACGCCGTCGGCCGCCGCCAGCACCGCCTCCAGATCGACCGCCCCGCCCAGCGCCGGCAGCACCAGCGGCATGCAGCGGGCGCCGACGACGACGGCCTGCAGATACTTGTCCTGCGCCGTGTGATAGCCGTGCTGGCCGATCTGCGTGGTGCAGGCGGGAACGATGACGAGGGGACGGCGCATAAGCTGGTTCTATCCTTATGGTGGGTTATTGATGCATTGGGGAAATTACCCCCATCAAATAATCATCCAGTTAGGGCCACTGACACACGGCACGGCACACGGCTAACTTAGCATTTTTTGCCGAAGACGTGAAAGTAAATTCATCATAGGCGAAATTTGGTATTATTGCGAGCACCACTTGTTTGAAACCAATGGAACCACTTTAAACCATGTCCCCCGCTTCCGACCTGCTGGCCGCCACGCTGGCCCAGTCCGATTTCCACCCGCGCCTGCCGCAGCAGCGCCGCCTGTACGAGGCGGCGAAAACGGCGATCCACCAGAACCTGCTGGCGGCCGGCAAGCGCCTGCCGTCCAGCCGCGACCTGGCGCGCGACCTCGGCGTCGCCCGCAACACGGTGATCGCCGCCTTCGGGCAACTGGCGGCGGAGGGCTACGTCAGCAGCACGCTGGGCAGCGGCACCTACGTCGCCGACTTGCAGGAGCTGAGCGCCGGCATGCGCCGCGGCGCCGGCGCGCCGGGTGCGCCGGCCGACGCCGCGCGCGCGGCCGCGCCGCTGTCGCGCCGCGGCGCGGAACTGACCGCCTTCGCCGCCGGCCCGCGCTACGAAATCCAGCCCTTCGCGCCGGGCGACGCGGATTTTTCCTCCTTCCCCTTCAAGCTGTGGCAGCGCCTGCAAAACCGCGTCTGGCGCGAGGCCCGCGCCGACCTGCTCGACTACGGCCAGTCCGGCGGCTACCTGCCGCTGCGCCAGGCCATCACCGAATACCTGCGCATCTCGCGCTCGGTCAAGGTGTCGGTCGAACAGGTGATGATCACTGCCGGCACGCAGCAGTCGCTCGACCTGTGCGCGCAGCTGCTGGCCGACGTCGGCAGCACGGCCTGGGTCGAGGACCCGTGCTACTGGGGCGCGCGGCGCGTGTTCCAGGCGCGCGACCTGCTGCTGCGCCCGATCACGGTGGACCGGCACGGCATGGCGCTCGACGCCGCCGACCTGGCCACCGAGCCGCGGCTGATCTACGTGACGCCGTCGCACCAGTACCCGACGGGCGCCGTGATGAGCCTGGCACGGCGGCGCGAGCTGCTCGACGTCGCGGTGCGCAAGAACGCCTGGATACTCGAAGACGACTACGACAGCGAGTTCCGCTACACCGGCCGGCCGCTGGCGGCGCTGCAGGGGCTCGACACCGACAACCGCGTGGTCTACATGGGCACCTTCTCGAAGGTGCTCTATCCCGGCATCAAGGTCGGCTACATCGTCGTGCCGCCGGCGCTGATCGCGCCGTTCAAGAGCGCGCTGTACGACCTGCAGCGGCCCGGCCAGTTGATGGTGCAGGCGGCGCTGGCCGACTTCATCGCGCTGGGCCACTTCACCACCCACGTGCGCAAGATCCGCCAGATCTACGGCGCCCGCCGCGAGCTGCTGCGGCGCACGCTGGCGGCGCAACTGGGTTCGCAGCTGGGCCACGGCGTGGCCATCTCCAGCGAGGAGTCGGGCCTGCACCTGGTGGTCGAACTGCCGGAGCGCACCGACGACGTCGCGCTGGCGGCGCTGGCGGCCGAATCGGGCATCCAGGTCAAGGCGCTGTCGACCTACTACCTGGCGCCGCCGCTGCGGCGCGGCCTGCTGGTCGGCTACGCCTACGTCACGGCGGAGAAGATTTCCTACTACGGCAAGCTGCTGGCGGCCGTGATCCAGTCGGGGGTGCGCCGGTGAGGAATATGCCCTGGAGGGACTTCTTCGCGCTCGTCGTCAGCATCGGCGTGGTCGGGCTGGGCCTGGGCGCGACCATGCCGCTGACGGCCCTCACGCTCGACCAGCGCGGCGTCGGCACCGACATCATCGGCATGATCACCGCCGTCAGCGCCGTCGGCATCCTGGCGGCGTCGCCTTTCGTCTCCGGCTGGGTGGCGCGCTTCGGGCCGCGCGCGACCATGATAGGCGCGGTCTGGGCCGGCGCGCTGGCGACGGCGCTGATGCAGCTGACCGACAGCCTGCCGGCCTGGGCGCTGCTGCGCTTCGTCTTTGGCGGCGCCATGGGCGTGCTGTTCACCATCGGCGAAGCCTGGGTCAACCGCCTGGCGCCGGACAACTCGCGCGGCCGCGTGGTGGCCATGTACACCACCAGCTTCACGCTGTTCCAGTTGATCGGGCCGGCGCTGGTGGCCACCTTCAACGGCCGCATCGCCTGGAGCTTCGCCGCCTGCGGCGCGCTGTTCCTGTTCGCCCTGCCCGGCCTGGCCCTGATCTCGAACAGCGGCCCGGCGCAGGAGGCGGACGAGGAAGGCGTGCGCTGGCGCCTGATCCTGCCGCGCATGCCGATGATCGTCCTCGGCGCCGCCTTCTTCGCGCTGTTCGACACGCTGGCCCTCAGCCTGCTGCCGCTGTACGCGATACGCCACGGCATCAGCGCCGAACTGGCCCTGCTGTCGGCCACCGTCGTGCTGGTCGGCGACACCGCCTTGCAGTTCTTCTTCGGCTGGCTGGCCGACCGCTTCGGCCGCGCCCGCGTGCACACGGCCTGCGGCGTGATGGTTTGCCTGCTGCTGCCGCTGCTGCCCTTCGCCATCAACACACCGTGGCTGTGGTGGACCTTGCTGCTACTGCTGGGCGGCTTCGCCGGCGCCATCTACATGCTGGCGCTGGTGGCCTGCGGCGAGCGCTTCAGCGGCCACTCGCTGACCTCGGCCAGCGCCATCGTCAACGCCACCTGGGGCGTGTCCAGCGGCGGCGGCCCGCTGCTGACGGGCGTGCTGATGCAGACGGCCGGCATCAACGCCCTGCCCGCCGTGATGTGGGCCGGCGCCGCCGTCTTCGTCGCCAGCGCGCTGTGGGAGCGCCGGAAAAGCTTCGGGGCCGAACCGTTTACTGCCAGATAAATCCGTCGGCGAGGCCGAGGCCGAAGAACTGCTGAACGCCGCGCCGTACCGATGCCATCGAACGCCGACAAAAGACAGGGACGGTGCTTTTTCCCGCACTGAGTGCGCAAAAACACGCCGATAGTAATGAAAACGTATATGCTTTATTCGTACATTTCAAGAGGGCCGCACTATGTCCAAGAAAGTCGTTTTCACACTGAAGCTAGAACCGGAATTGCGCGCCGATTTCATGGCAGAAGCGGAAGCCGCGCACCGGCCAGCGTCGCAAATTCTGCGTGAGCTGATGCGCGGATTCGTCAAGCGTCAGCGTGAGGAGCGTGAATATGACGAGTTCTTGAGCCGCAAAGTCGATGCTGGCCGCGCTTCGATGCGGACTGGCGTCAGCCACTCCAATGATGAGGTTGAAGCCATGTTTGCCACTCGCCGCGCAGCAGTCACTGGCCAGGGGTGAACAGCGGTGAAACCGTATGGGTGCTGGCCCTGGTCCACACTGCGCGCCAATGGCCAGCAGTTCGCGATTGAGTGTGGATGTGCAGTTTTTTGGGCTGGCCTGTTAACAAGGCCCACCTTACGCGCCGTTATCGCCTTCGACCTTGGCAATGGACGTCTTCACCCCGATGGCGCTTCGGACACCCTTGACTGTGTAGGTTTGAGTCGACGGCTCTTCGCTCCCGCCGGGCTTGCGCACCCATAATTGCGCGTACAGTTTCCCCTTGCCGGAGTATGCCCCGAACCAGTCGACCAAGCGGCCGATGTGGCACTGGCGCCCCAGCCAGACGGGCATGTCGCCGACGATTTCATAGGTGTAGTGCCCAGTGCCGTAACCGTAGTACGTGCCGAGCTCGTCCGCGTCGACCGAGTCCGGGGACGGGAACGGGCACAACGGTTTTTCCTGGCTGCCGACGTCATTGCTCTGCTCCTTGCTCACGAGCGCGAGCGCCTGCGTCAACGCGGCATGCAAGGCAGGGGCCAGCGTCGTCTTCGTGCCCTTTTCCTCGTCACTCTGGATCTTTGGCACGGCGAGTCGATAACGGTAGTGAAGCGCGAGTTTCGGCACCTTGCCGATGACCGTCAAAGGTCGCAACAAATAAAGGTTGTCCACGCCGTAGTAGCCGACCTGGTAGGCCGCATAGACGCGCCCGCGCAGACGAATCCAATAGCCGGCCTGATTGGCGCCGCGGCCGCTGGTCGAGAATAGATACGATGTCCCGGCTGCGTCCTCGGGATCGTCTGCCGGGTCTTGCCCCAGATCGTCGACGCCGCCCCGATAGGCGCCGATGAATTTGCCGCCGTCCCGGCGCAAGGCGCTCGTATAGGAGAACAGTCCGGTTCCGCCGGTGTAGGAGTTGATCACGAGGTCGCGCCGGCCATCGCCGTCAAGATCGACGAGCGCATAGTTTGCCGAACCATTCTCGCCACCGCCGTCGATGTTGGACGCCAGCAAGGCCCGCCATTCATCGCCAGTCACGCCAGCCGGCCGGGTCCTGGGAAAATGCGCGTTGCCGTCCGACTCCGTGGCCTCATGCCCATTGGAGAAATGCGTCATGCCCGTGTCGATCGCCAAGCCTCGCAAGACTTTTTCAAGCGGGAACTCGGCATCGGATTTGCGCATCGCCTCGACGGCCTGGCGCAGATCCTCCAAGGCCTGCCGGTCCACATGATCCGGCTGGTAGGCGACGGCGTCGCGCAACTGCGCCCTCGTCACTTCGAGCCGCGCTTGATACTGTTGCTGAATGCAGCTGGCGCTTGCCCCGCACCGGTCGCGGCCTGCCAGCCAACTTAACTGGGCTTGCCGTAGCGCGTCGCGTCGCGCCGCCTGGGCGCGGCTTAGTTTCCCGTACACGGACGACAGGCGGCTATCCAGGCGCCGAAGCGCCTGGTCGGCGCAGATCGCGGTTTCTGTCGCCGTCGCGGCCAGGGCGCAATCCAGTCCCGCCGAGAGCGCCTGTGTAGCTGGAAGAAGCGCGGCAAGCAAGGCTACGCAAGACAGGTGGTTTCGGATACTAAGCGCCACTGTGATTCCTTTGTTGGATTGAACTAATGCAAGGTGCTGAATGGCTGTTGCAGGTTTTTTTATATCGTTCACTTTTGATTGGAATTTTACCGAATTCGGCGCGCCCATCGGCACCGCAAAAATAACATGACATTCGTGACAATCCACGTGCATTGGGGAAGAATATATACGTTATATTGTCAAATATAAAATATTACATGTATGATATTTTATTGCGAGCGCCTGGCCGGACAGCTTGAGGATAATAAACCTCCGACAGCTTCCCGCCGCGATGCAGCCATATTTGCTAATGAATTTTCCCTTAACTGCGGTAGTCCAGCATAACCTTGAAAGCCGTCACGCATGAAAACACATACCATGAAACTGATATGCAGCGCTCTGCTGGCATTGAGCGCGGCAGGCGCCCATGCCAAGGAAATGTTGGCAGGCCAAGCGCTGCAAATCGGCCAAACGCTCGAATCCGACAATGGCAAGTACTTCCTGATCCAGCAGGGCGACGGCAACCTCGTCGTCTACCGCAAGACAGACATGAAACCGATATGGGCGTCGTACGCCAACGGCACCATGGCCGTGATCCAACACGACGGCAATTTCGTCCAGTACAACAGCGCCAACGTGGCGGTCTGGAACTCCCAGACCGGCGGCCATGCCGATAACGCCAACTTCAAACTGGCCGTGGCCGACAACGGCCCGGCCTACGTGATGGACGCGAACAAAAAAATCCTGTGGTACTCCACGATTGACCCCGACGCGCCTACTGTACCCATTCCCGGTCCATGCTACAACGGCAACTACCCGTCGTACTATGCCACCTGCATGAACCCGGGCACGACCTACCAATTCCAGGGCGGCATCATGGCCTGCGACTACTCCGAGGCCCGCATCAAGGCGTTCCCGGCACAATTGGGCTACTGCCCCTACGTTCCTCCCCGCTAAACGCATGTTCGCGGCGGCGGCCGGCCCTTGCAGCGGTCCGGCCGCGCCGCCGCATGATCGATTCACACGACAGGCATCCCCGATCCATCGCAATGAGGTGCAAGACCAACGATATGACGAGAACTCACTTGACGATACTGTCAGCCATTGCAGTATTGGCCGGCGCCGTTGCGCTGCACGCGCTCTTCGCGACCGGGGACGAGGCGGCGGAGCGGACAAGCCCGCTCGCCCCGGCCGTGCCAGCCAGCGTCCCGCTGGCCGGCACGGCCGGGCCGGCACCGCTGTCGTCGGCGCTGTCGCCGTTCGGCCGGGGCGCCCCGGCGCAAGAGGAGGACCCGGCGCTGCAGCGCCAGCAGCGCCGCAAAAAAATGGAGACGCTGGGCTACGCAACGCCGCCGGATTACGAACAAATGGGCGTGAAAACGCTCGCCGCCCTGGTGGAAAAGGGCGACATCTACGCCATGTTGCAGTTGGGCGAGCGGTATTACTCGGAGAGCGACACGCTCGCGCGCGAACCGGGCTACCGGACCGACGCCTCCCCGCAGCAGATCGGCAAACAGTACCTCGAAGACGCTACCCTTGCCGGCCACAATCATGTCGCGGTGATCCTTGCGCAAAAATACCTGGATGAAGGCAAGCCGGTCGACGCCTACGCCTGGGCGCTGCTGGCGGAAAAATTGAACGACCCGCAGGCGTCCGAACTGGGCCGGCAGGCGCTCGGCGCGCTGACGCCGCAGCAAAGGCAGATGGCGGACGTCAAGTTCAAGGATTTGTATTTCCGGGCCATGCAGCGCTTCGCTCATGGCTACCAGATGGGGGCGCAGCGGTAAGCTGTTGTATTGTGTATTGCAAACGATATAGGCCAGCCACACCAAGGGCAGCGGATCGATCATCCGCCTGGCTAAGGTTGTAAGGCGTCGATCCGCTCGCTGAGTTCCTTCGGCACCGCGTAGTCCGGATACGCCAGCCGAAATGCGCGCCACTCGTCCAAGGCATCTTTTTGCATGCCTGCCTTGAGCAGGCGCTCGATTTTCAGCAACCATGTTTGCGGCGCCTCCGGCGCGGCTTCCTCTGTTTGCGCATTACCGGCCGGCGCCATTTTCGCCAACGGCGCCGCCATGCGTCCGCTTCTTTCCGAGTATTGCGGTGCCGGCGCCGGCGCGGCGACCAGCCGCCCGGAGAGCGCCTCCGCCTCCGCCTCGGGCGCCGCGGCGACCGGCGCCGCTTCGGGCGCGGCGCGGCGTCGGGCCACAGGCGAGGACGTTGCGACATTGGCTAACGGCGCAGGCGCGGCCGCCTCGCTGGCGGCTACGGCCGCCGGCTCCGGCAGAGCGGGCTGCGGCGCGGGCGCCGGCGCCGGGAATTCCTGCGGCGCCGACGTGAACCAAGCCGGGCCGACCATGTTCACCGTCACCACCACACTGGCGGCGAGGGCGAGCGGCACCTTCCAGCGCGACAACCATCCCGGCATGCGCCGGCGCCCCGCCTGCGGCATCGCCGCATCGTTGGCCGCCGCCGGCATGGCTGGCGCGGCGCCGGCGCGCAAGGCCGCTTCGGCGTCGGCCAGGATGGCCGCATCCAGCTCGGCCGACGGCCCCGCCTGCGGCAGCGTGCGCAGCAGCGCCGCCAGCCCGGCGTCGTCGTTGTTGTCGATCTCATTGGCGCTCATGCGGACGCTCCCTCCCCGGCCAGATTCTGCAGGCGCGCGCGCAGCTTTTGCATGGCGTAGCGCAGCCGGCTTTTGACCGTCTCCGCCGAGGCCGCCGTGACGACGCCGATTTCCTCGATGCTCATGCCGCTGAACTGCTGCAGCACCAGCGCCTCGCGCTGTTCGCCCGGCAGCGCGCGGATGGCCGCGTGCAGCAGCGCGTGGCGCTGCTTCTGCTCCAGCGACGCCTCCGGCGACGCGCCCTCGTGCGCGGCGTCGGCCAGGCGCTCGAACTCGGCCTGGCCGTCCGGCGCCGGCAGGTCGGCGGCCGGCAAGGCTTCCCGCTGCCGCAGGATGTCGATCAGGCGGTGGCGGGCGATCTGGTACAGATAGGTGCGGAACGCCGCCTGCGGCTGGTAACCGGCGCGCGCCGCGTGCAGGCTGGCCCAGGCGTCCTGCACGATCTCGTCGACCCAGGCCTGGCGCGGGCAGCGCCAGGCGATGAAGCGGTACAGGCCGAGGCTGTGGCGACGGTACAGTTCCCTGAACGCGGGCAGGTCGCCGGCGCGGTAGCTGAGCATCAAGTCTTCATCCGATAGGGGGGCAGGCATGCCGGGCAGTGTAACCGGGATGGCCGGCTGCGACAATGCGGGCACGCCTGCCGCCATGTCAGCGCGGCACGCGCGGCGGCGGCGCGTAGCTGACGCGGCGCACTTCCTGCATGCGCCCGCCCTGCACCTTGCCCTCCACCAGTTCGTAGCCCATCAGGGCAAACACGCGCCCGGCCAGGAACAGCGGCCGGGCGTTGCCGTACCAGTCGACGCAGGAGGCGCGGCAGCCGTCGTCGGCCTGGGCGCCCGGCTGCGCCTGCAGCGATCCCAGTTCATCGAGCTTGAGCGCGCTGTTTTGCAGGTACAGCACGGACGCGGCCGGCGCGCGGCCCCGTTGCGGGCCATCCACGCCGGCCTGCAGCACCGGCAGGCCGATCACGCCCTCGTCGGCGCGCATGGGTTTGTAGAAGAAGCCGTGGCTGCGCGACTCGCCCTGCGCCGCGTCGGCGCGGATGTAACGGTAGGCGACGGCCGCCTCGCGGTCCAGGCTGACGCTGCTGAAGTGCAGATCCTTGCCGGCCGCGCCGATGACGACGGCGTTGCCGCCCATCGCTTCGATGCGCTCGACGGCGTGCGGCAGCGCCAGCGTTTGCGCGCCGCTGGCGTCGCCCCAGCGCACCGCGTACAGCGGCTGGCGCGGCCAGGCCGCGTCCGGGCGCTGCGGCGTCGCGCTGCCGTACAGCAGATAGGCGCCGACGAAGCGGTTTTGCTGGTTGTAGCCACCGGGGCTGGGCAGGGCCTTGTAGTTGGCGGCGGGCGCGCTGTCGCGGCCGTCCGAGAACAGGCCCAGCGGCACCCGCAGCAGCGCCAGGTCGCCGCCGCCGCGTTCGGCCGACCACATGCCGTCGCCGCTGCCGCCGGCGCGCACCAGCACGTTCAAATGGCCGTCGCCGCTTTCCAGGAAGGAGAACTGGTCGACGGGCGCGCCGGCCACCTTCAGCGCGCTCGGGGCGCTGCCGTCGAGCGGAATGCGGAACAGGCCGGACGGGCGCGGCTCCGGGCCGTAGGCACGCGTCACCGGCGTCGTCCACACATACACCGACTCGCCCGAGACGTAGAAGACGCGGCCGCGCGGACCCAGCACGGCGCTGGCCTGGCATGTCATGTCCCGTTGGGCCAGGTCGCACACCGTCACCGTGTGCAGCGCCAGGCCGCCGGTCGTTTCGACCGGCTCGTCGGTGCGGTAAATGCGCGTGGCCGGGGCGATGCGCTTGAAGTCCGCCGGCGTCGCCTGCGGCTGCCAGCGGCGCAGCGCCGGGAAGGCGTCGAGGGGGTCGTGCTGCCACGGATTGATGCGCAGCGGCGTGTAGAACACCAGCTTGCTGCCGATCTGCCGGCTGGCGTAGTTACGCGACGAGTAGTAGTCGTTGCTGCGCATGTGGTAGGTGGCGCGGTAGTTGAGCGCGCCGGCCGCGTCGATGTCGAACAGGCCGATTTCGGTGCCGCCGCGCTGGTAGTTGTAGCCGATGACGGCGACGGTGTCGCCGGAGATCAGCATTTCGTCGTACCAGCTGGCGGCCGGGTCGGTGCCGGGCGCGAAGGCGTCCAGCGCCGCCACCGGCTTGAGCTGGCCCTGTCCGACGTTCACGGTGAACAGGCGGCCGCGGCGCAGCATGACGAGGTGCTTGCCGTGCACCTTGACGATGCCGCCCTCGTCGACGCCGGCCGTCTGGGTGTTGGTGACGGAGTCGGCGGCCGGGCCGGCCGGCGCGGCCAGCGCGCCCTGCGGCGACGGCGCCATGTTTGCGGCGACGGACGGCGCATACATCGGCATCGGCGCGCCGGCCGCCTCTTCCATCTTGCTGGCGCGGTGGCGTTGCTGGATGGCGCGCTGCGCGTCGCCGTAGCGCTTGATGAAGTCGCGCACGGCGGCGTCGCTGGCGAAGGCGCTCAGCGTCTTTTTCGGGGCCGGGTCGGCCGCGGCCGCGTGGCCGGACAGTGCGGCGGCCAGCGCCAGCGCGATGCCGGCGGCGATGGATGTCGTCATGGTGGGCTGCTCCTTCTGCAAATGCTGCGTCGTGCCGCGCACCGATGTGGCGGCGTTGATGAGTTAAACGCAGTCCGATAGGAAAAGGGGTTAAACCCGGAGGAATTGTTTTCGCCGGCGCCAGGCGGGTGCGGGACGCCGCGCCGCAAAAAGGTCTACTATTACTGGCTTGCGGCGTGTACGCAACGCGATCCGCTTCCTGTTCCCGCCGGCAATAGGCGAGGCGCCGGCGATCCTGGACGCGGCGCCGCGCGGCAGCGCCACCACTATTTGAAAGACACAGACATGCTGAATTTGAAAGACCCATCCCTGCTGTGCCAACAAGGCTATATCGACGGCCAATGGCTCAACGCCGACAGCGGCGAGCGCACCGAAGTGAAGAACCCAGCCACCGGCGAGACGCTGGGCAGCATCCCGACGATGGGCGCGGACGAGACGCGCCGCGCGATCGCCGCGGCCGGCGCGGCCTGGCCCGCATGGCGCAAAAAATCGGCCAAGGAGCGCGCCGCCATCCTGCGCAAATGGCACGACCTGATGCTGGAGAACGCCGACGACCTGGCGCTGATCATGACGGCCGAGCAGGGCAAGCCGCTGGCCGAGGCGAAGGGCGAGATCGTCTACGCCGCCTCCTTCATCGAATGGTTCGCCGAAGAGGGCAAGCGCATCTACGGGGACACCATGCCGTCGCCGTGGCCGGACCGGCGCATCGTCGTCACCAAGGAGCCGATCGGCGTGTGCGCCGCGATCACGCCGTGGAATTTCCCGGCCGCGATGATCACCCGCAAGGTCGGCCCGGCGCTGGCGGCCGGCTGCCCGATGGTCGTCAAGCCGGCCGAGCTGACGCCGTTTTCCGCGCTGGCGCTGGCCGTGCTGGCCGAGCGCGCCGGCATGCCGGCCGGCGTGTTCAGCGTCGTCACCGGCAACGCGCGCGCGATCGGCGCCGAGATGACCGGCAATCCGGCCGTGCGCAAGCTGACCTTCACCGGCTCGACCCAGGTCGGCCGCATCCTGATGGAGCAGTGCGCGCCGACGCTCAAGAAACTGTCGCTGGAACTGGGCGGCAACGCGCCCTTCATCGTCTTCGACGACGCCGACCTGGACGCCGCCGTCGAGGGCGCGCTGGCGTCGAAATACCGCAACGCCGGCCAGACCTGCGTGTGCGCCAACCGCCTCTACGTGCAGGACGGCGTCTACGAGGCTTTCGCCGCGAAACTGGTGGCGGCCGTCGCCGGGCTGAAGGTCGGCAACGGCCAGGAGCCGGGCGTCACGCAAGGCCCGCTGATCGAGGACAAGGCCGTCGAGAAGGTCGAGCAGCACATCGCCGACGCGCTGGCGAAGGGCGCCCGCCTTCTGGCCGGCGGCAAGCGCCACGCGCTCGGCCACAGCTTCTTCGAGCCGACCGTCATCGCCGACGTCACCAGCGACATGCTGGTGGCGCGCGAGGAAACCTTCGGCCCGCTGGCGCCGCTGTTCCGCTTCTCCACCGACGACGAGGTGCTGGCGCTGGCCAACGACACGGAATTCGGCCTGGCCGCCTACTTCTATTCGCGCGATATCGGCCGCATCTGGCGCATCGCCGAGGGCCTGGAAAGCGGCATGGTCGGCGTCAATAGCGGCCTGATCTCGAACGAGATCGCGCCGTTCGGCGGCGTCAAGCAGTCCGGCCTGGGGCGCGAAGGCTCGAAGTACGGCATCGAGGACTATCTGGTCGTCAAATACATCTGCATGGGCGGCATCTAGCAGCCTTTCACTCGAAACCGCGGATGCGCTCGGCGTCGAAGTTCGGCAACTGCCAGTGGAAGCGCATCGCCAGCAGGCGGAACGCCAGGCCGGCGCCGATCGATACCAGCACGGCCAGCGCCGGCTCGGTCTTCAGCCACAGCAGGCCGACGTACAGCGCGCCGGTGAACAGCGCGACGGTGGCGTACAGCTCGCGCTGCAGCACCAGCGGAATCTGGTTGCACAGGACGTCGCGCAGCAGGCCGCCGAACACCCCGGTGATGACGCCGGCCAGCACGACGATGGCCGGGTGCATGCCGCCGGCGCGGGCGATGTCGCAACCGATCACGCAGAACGCCACCAGGCCGAGGCCGTCGACCAGCAGGAACACGGTGCGCAGGTGATGCAGATGGCGCGCCACCATCGCCGTCACGATGGCCGCGCCTATCGTAAACAGCAGGTACTCGGGGTGGGCGATCCAGCCCAGCGGATAGTGCCCCAGCAGCACGTCGCGTATCGTGCCGCCGCCCAGCGCGGTGACGGTGCCTATCATGCAGATGCCGAACAGGTCCATCCCGCGGCGCATGCCCATGATGGCGCCGGACATGGCTTCGGCGACGATGGCGATCAGATATATGGTGTGTAACAACATCGTTGACTCTTTACTCTTCGGGTGAAAATAGTTGCAATATGCGTTCGCGCTCCTGCGCGTCGCCGTTCGGCTCTTGCTGGACCGCTTCGGCCGGGGCGGCGCCGCACTTCAGGCTGCTCTGGATGAAGGCGTTGCCGTCGTCCAGGCAGTCGTGCTCCAGGTATTCGGCGTAGACGAAGTCGCCGTCGGCCATGGCCAGGCCCTCCGGCTCGGCGATGTCCTGCTCCGTGCGCTCGCCGACGGCCACCTGCATGTAGCGGCTCCAGATCGGCAGCGCCAGCGAGCCGCCGGTGGCCGCGCCCAGCGTCTTCGGCTGGTCGTAGCCCAGCCACACCACCGACACCACGCCGGAGGAGTAGCCGGCGAACCAGGCGTCGTATGCCTCGTTCGAGGTGCCGGTCTTGCCGGCCGCGTCGGCCCGCCCCAGCGCCAGCGCGCCGCGCCCGGTGCCACCCTTGACGACGTCCTTCAGCATGCTGTTCATCACATAGGCGTTGCGTGCCGAGATGATGCGCTGGCCGCCGTCCTTGGCCGGCGCGTCGCGGTACAGCAGCTTGCCGCTGCGGTCGCGGATTTCCTTGATCAGCTTCGGCGCCAGGCGGTAGCCGCCATTGGCGAATGCCGCATACGACTGCGCCAGCTGCAGCGGCGTCACGGCGCCGGCGCCCAGCGCCAGTGGCAGCGAGGCGGGATTGCGCCCGGCCTCGAAACCGAAGCGCGTCGAGAACTGCTGCACGTAGCCGGCGCCGGCCGCCTGCATCAGGCTGACGGCGACGATGTTCTTCGAGCGCATCAGGCCGCGCCGGACGGTGATGAAACCCTCGTAGTTGTTGCCGTAGTTGCGCGGACGCCAGGGGCGCGCCCCCGTCTCGCTGGGGCGCAGCAGGCGCTGCGTGTCGTCGACATAGGTGCCGGGGAAATAGCCCTTTTCCAGCGCGGCCGAATACACGAAGGGCTTGAAGCTCGACCCCGGCTGGCGGTAAGCCTGCATCGCGTGGTTGTAGTGGTTGCGCGAAAAATCGAAACCGCCCGCCACGGCGAGGATGTCGCCGCTTTTCGCGTCGAGCGAAATCAGCGCGCCCTCCATTTCCGGCAACTGGCCCAGCATCCAGCGTTGGCCGCCGTCCTGGTAGGCGCGCACCACGGAGCCGGCGGCGATGGCGCGCCGGCCGCTGGCCGGCAGCTTGTCCAGATTGGCGGCGATGCGCGGATCGACGCGTTCGATGCGGATGGGCGCGCCGTCGCGCAGCACGGCGTCGATATGCTTGGGGCCGACGGCGCTGACGACGGCCGCGCGCAATTCGCCGCTGTCCGGATACGGCGACAGCAGCTTGCGCGCCTGCGCCGCCACGCCGCCGGCCGGCAGAGCCAGCGCCGCCTCCGGGCCGCGATAGCCGCGCCGGCCCTGCGCGTCCAGCAAGCCGGCGCGCAGGTATTTGTCGGCCGCCAGCTGCGGCGCCATGCGTATCGTCGTCACGTCCAGGCCCGAGGTGTAGGCCGTGTCCGGATAGCTGAGCATCACCAGTTGGCGCACCTCCTCGACGGTGTAGGCGGCCGCCCGCACCGACGGGTGGCGGCTGGAGCCGAGCACCAGCTTTTCCGTGACGGCCTTGTCGTAGACCGGCTGCGTGATGTAGCCGAGCGCCAGCATGCGCTGCAAAATGTACTGCTGGCGCAGCTGCGCCCGCAGCGGGTTGGCGACCGGGTTATAGGCCGACGGCGCCTTCGGCAGGCCGGCCAGCATGGCAGCCTCGGCCACGCTGAGCTCTTCCAGCGGCTTGTCGAAATAGATGTTCGAGGCCGCCGAAAAACCGTAGGCGCGCTCGCCCAGGTAAATCTGGTTCATATACAGCTCCAGCAGCTTGTCCTTGCCGTAGTGCTGCTCCAGCTTGTACGACAGCAGGATCTCGGTGAGCTTGCGCTGCAGCGTTTTGTCGCGCGTCAGGAAAAAATCGCGCGCCACCTGCATCGTGATGGTGCTGGCGCCTTGGGCATGGTGGCCGGTGACGAGGTTGGCCAGCGCGGCGCGCAGCAGGCCGGTGAAATCGACGGCGCCGTGCTCGTAGAAGCGGGCGTCCTCGATGGCCAGCAGCGCCTGCCGCATCAGCAGCGGGATGCGGGCGATCGGCAGGAACTCGCGGCGCTCCTCGCCGTACTCGGCCAGCAGCGTGCCCTCGGCGGAATAGATGCGCAGCGGCTGGGCCGGCTGGTACTGGGCCAGGCTGTCGACGGCAGGCAGTTGCTGCCAGGTCTGCCGGACCCAGTAAGCCAAGGCCAGCGCGGCGGCCAGCGCCAGGCCCAATGCCAGGCCCAGCGCGAATTTGAGACGGCGGGCCAATCTGGATTGCGGCGCGCCCTTCTGTTCTTGCTTCATATCGCCCCTCCCTTCGTGGCGCCCGAACCGCAGCGGCGCAGTCGGGCCGTTTACAAAGACGCATTGTGCACCGCACAAGGACGAAGGTTATCAAAATTAAGTATTATTTGGGAATGCTAAATTTTTCTTATCCAAGGCCATCCCGATGAATCTGAACCCGAAGCACACGGAAGCCTTCCGCGCCGTCATCGAAACGGGCAGCTTCGAACAGGCGGCCGCGCAGCTGCACCTGACGTCGCCGGCCATCTCGCAGCGCGTGCGCGCGCTCGAAAGCATGCTGGGCAACGCGCTGATCGTGCGCAGCCGGCCGGCGCGGGCGACCCGCGTCGGCCAGCGCCTGCTGCAATACCTGAAACGCGCGAAGCTGCTGGAAACGGACCTGGCGGCGGAGCTGGCCGTGCAAAAGGACGCGCCGCTGACGCTGGTGCTGGCGCTGAACGCCGACTCGGTCGGCACCTGGTTTTTCCCGGCCCTGTCCGAAGTGCTGATACGCGAGCGCGTGCTGCTCGACCTGACCGTGGAAGACCAGGACCACACCTACGCGCTGCTGGAGACGGGCATGGCGATCGGCTGCATCAGCAGCGAGCCGGCGCCGATGCGCGGCTGCTCGGCCGAGCCCTTGGGCGTGATGCGCTACTGGCTGGTGGCGACCGAGGACTTCCGCGCGCGCTGCTTCCCGCAGGGGCTCACGCGCAAGGCGGCGCGCAGCGCGCCGGTGGTCGCGTACACGCGCAAGGACACGCTGCAATCGTCCTTCCTGGAAAGCAGGCTGGGGTTGCCGGAAGGCGCCTACCCCTGCCATTACGTGCCGGGCGCGACCTCGCACTTCAACGCGATACGCTACGGCCTGGGCTACGGCATGGTGCCGGAGCTGCTGCTCAAGGCCAGCGCCGAAGCGGACGACATGGTCATGCTGGCGCCGACCCGGCCGGCCGACGTGGCGCTGTACTGGCACACGTGGAAGGTGCAGTCGCCGCGCATGGAGCAACTGTCGCGGCAGATCGTCGCGGCCGCGCGCACCATCTTGAAATAGCCAGGCCACTGAGCTGCCGCAAGCACGCCGCATCGCGCCTTGACTGGAGGCCCTGATGGTGTAAGGTATAAAAAAAGGAGTTGGCGATGATACTGTGGTTGCACAACATACTCGTCAAATGTGGCTGCCGGAAAACCAAACCCCCCGCCCTGACGGCGTCGTATTCCAATTTCAGATGGCTACTGAAGCACTTTGCGTATCGCGCGAATCGCATGGAACCATTTACCTACCTTATTCAACAGAAACAAGGTGACGGCTTCATGGTATTCCGCCTCGACAGCCGAACCGGGGAATGCGACATTGAATGTATGCCAGAAAAAATACTGGCAGAGATGTCGTTCAAGGAAAGTCCACCCCGCACCCTTGGCGAGTTCGTGGACAACCTGCCCGCATGGGGCGCTGAAGCCGAAGGTATTCAATTCCGCTCGCCAAGCGACGTCGCAACACCCCTCACCGTGCCGGCGCTCAGCGAAGGCATGGCACAGTGAGCGTGCAATCGACCTCGATTAAAATGTACCGGCAATGCCAAACCGTTCCTAGTGACGGGGATAGGCGAAACCAAAGGAATCCGATACATTGAAAACCTACCACGGCAGTTGCCACTGCGGCGCCGTTCGCTTCGAGGCGGACATCGACTTGAGCGGCGGCACCATACGCTGCAACTGTTCCATTTGCGCCAAGCTGCGCTTGTGGAACGTGATTGTCCAGGCGGAATCGTTCCGCTTACTCTCAGGCGCGGCTGACTTGAGTCAATACCTGTTCAACACCAAGACTGACCGGCACTTCTTTTGCAAGCATTGCGGCGTCCATCCCTTCGGCACCGGCAATTCGCCGCGCTGGGGGACGTTCTACGGCCTCAACGTCAGTTGCCTCGACGATGTCGGTGTTGACGAGCTCGTCAACGCTCCCATCGACTATCTCGACGGCCGCAATGACAACTGGTTGACACCGCCGGCCGAAGTGCGCCACCTCTAAGGACCGCGCCCGCCTACCGCGGCCGGCGTGCCTTTTTCAGCAGTGCCATGCCCCGGCGATAACAGGCGGGCGGCAAGGACGGCATTGTGACATCGAGCTCAGATATTGCCCGCCAGCATCTACAACATTAAAAAATGCTAATATTTCATAAAATCATTTAATCACCGTGTATCAGGAGCTGAATTTTGCATAAGTTATTAAAAGTTGGTATTTTTCTTTTTTCTTCACTGACATGTGTTGCCAGCCATGCGGAAACGCCGGCGGCCGATATGGATCAGGCATCGAAAAATTATGTCAAAGCCCTGGATTTGGGCAAAAACTGGCCGACGATGATCGAAGATGCCTCGGTATCCGGCGCGGAAATCGTTAAAAACAGCGCACTGGAAGGTATCGATGAAAACCTGACCATGACGGACGATCAGCGCAGGAAAGCCAGGGTGCTCGTCGTGGAGATGGCGCCGCAAATTTCCGAGGAAATCAGGAATTTTCAAAGAAGCATTGTTATCCCCACCCTGGTGAATGAGATGATGGAAGCTTCTTATCAAAAATATTATAGCGCTCAGGAAATCCAGGATATGGCGGATTTCTACGGCAGCCCGACTTTTCAAAAAAGGCGCATAGTCAACGACGAGATTGCGGCGGAAAGCAAACGCAGCGGCGCGAGCCCGGATTCGCTGGAAGCGCAGTACGCCGCGAGGTTCACGCCGCAGGAAAAACAGTTCATGGACGACTTCGTGAATTCGGCAACGGCGAAAAAAATGCAGCAGGTCGGGGCAAAGGTCGATGCCGCGATGCGCAAATTTTTGCAACAGAGGATCATGTCGGATGTGCAGACCATCGTCAACAAATACGGAAAAATCCTTGCCGACCGTATCCGCGAGCAGCAGTAAAACCTGACGGCACGGGGCCGGACAAAAGCCCGGGCCCCGGCCTCAGGATGTCAACGCTGCATACCCCAGCGCCGCACGGTCAGCCGCTCCACGGTGCGAAAGCCGAGGTTTTCGACCAGCAGGCCGATGACGATGACGGCGGCCAGCCCGGCGAACACCTTGTCGGTATAGAGCTCGTTGCGGTTCTGGAAGATGTACCAGCCCAGCCCGCCCTCGCCCGAGGACGTGGTGCCAAACACCAGCTCGGCCGCGATCAGCGTGCGCCAGGCGAAGGCCCAGCCGATTTTCAGTCCCGAGACGATGGCCGGCAGCGCGCCCGGCACGAGGATGTGCAGCACCAGCCGCAGGCCGCCCAGGCCGTAGTTGCGCCCGGCCATGCGCAGCGTCTCCGGCACGCCCTGGAAACCGGCGTAGGTGTTCAGCGCCAGCGGCCACACGACGGAGTGCATCAGGATGAAGATCAGGCTGCCCCGCCCCAGGCCGAACCACAGCAGCGCCAGCGGCAGCAAGGCGATCGCCGGCAGCGGGTTGAACATCGAGGTCAGCGTTTCCAGCAAGTCGCGCCCCAGCCGCGTCGACACGGCCAGCGAGGTCAGCGCGAACGCCGCGGCGATGCCGGCCAGATAGCCCTGCACCAGCACGCCCAGCGACACCAGCACGCGCGCCGGCAGTTCGCCGCTGACGACGCCGCCGGCAAAGGCGCGCGCCGTTTCCAGGAAGCTAGGCAGCAGCAGGGCATTGTCTTGCCAGCGCGCGGCCCCTTCCCACACCAGGGCCAGCAACAGCAGGATCAGGGCTTTGCGCAACCAGGCTTGCCGCCACAGGCGCAGCCCCGCCGGCAAGGGCCGTTCCAGCGCCAGCGTGCCCAGCGGCGCCAGCGCGTACTCGACTTCCTGGCGAATCGGCGCTTCCAGCAGCGGGCTCATATGGCCACTCGGTAAACTTGTTCCTGCGCTGCGGGCGGCGCCGCCCCGTCCGCCTCGAACAGCAGGCCGTGGATGCGCCGGGCAGCCTCCTGGAAGCCGGCGCTGCCGGCGCTGTGCAGGTCGAATTGGTGGCTGTTGAGCTCGGCCCGCACCCGCCCCGGATGCGGCGACAACAGCAGGATGCGGTTGCCGACCACCAGCGCCTCCTCGATCGAATGGGTGACGAACAGCAGGGTAAAGCGCAGTTCTTCCCACAAACGCCCCAGTTCCTCCTGCATCTTGCGGCGCGTCAGCGCGTCGAGGGCGGCGAAGGGTTCGTCCATCAGCAGCACCTCGGGCTGCATGGCCAGCGCCCGGGCGATCGCCACGCGCTGCTTCATGCCGCCCGATAAGGTGTGCGGGTGGGCGTCTTCAAAGCCGCCCAGGCCAACCTTGCCGATCCAGTGTTGCGCCCGCTCGCGCGCGGCGCCGCGCGCCAGCCGGCCCGTCGCCAGCAGCGGGAACATGACGTTCTCCAGCACCGTTTTCCAAGGCGGCAATTGGTCGAATTCCTGGAACACAACGATGCGGTCCGGCCCCGGCCGCGTCACGGCCTGGCCGTCCAGTTCGATGCTGCCCGATTGCGGCGCGATGAAGCCCGCCACCGCCTTCAACAGCGAGGATTTGCCGCAGCCGGACGGCCCCAGCAGCACGAAGCGGTCGCCGCGGTGGACGTCGAAGCTGACCTCGTGGGTGGCGCGCACGGTGCGCGCGGCGCTGCGGTATGCGAGGCTGACGTCGCGCACGCGCAGCAGCGGCTGCGGCGCGGCCGGCGGCCGGACGATTTGCAAGGTGGGCGGCTGCATCGCTTAACCGCCCTGGCTGATGGCCGGGTCGTCGAAGAAATACGCGCGCCAGTTGGGCGGCAGGTTTTTCAGCACGCCGATACGGTGCAGGAATTGCGCCATGCCATAGGTGTTTTGCGGCGCCGTCTTGAATTGCACCTGCGGATTTTTGATGATGTTCAGCAGCAGCTTGCGGTCCACGCCGCTCTTGCTGACGCGCAGGTAGATGTCGGCCGCCTCCTCCGGGTTGGCGCTGGCGAACTGGGCCGCCTCGACCAGCGCGGCCGTGAAGGCGCGATAGGTTTTCGGATTGTCGTTGCGGAACTTCTCGGTCGCGTACAGCAGCGTCGACGAGCTGGGCCCGCCCTGCACATCGTAGGAGCTGAGGATGATGTGGGCGTTGGGATTCTGCGCCAGCTCCTGCTCCTGGTAGGGCGAGTTGCCGAAGTGGCCGGAGATTTCCGTGCCGCCGGCGATCACGGCCGCCGCCGCGTCAGGGTGCGGCAGGGTCTGCGTCAAGCGGTCGAAGCGGCCGTATTCCTTTTCGCCCCACTGCTTGGCCACCGCCATCTGCAGGATGCGCGACTGCACCGACACCGTCACGGCCGGCACGGCGATGCGGTCCTTGTCCGTCAAGTCGGCCAGCGTCTTCACCTTCGGGTTGTTGCTGATCAGGTAGTAGGGGAAGTTGCCCAGCGAGGCGACGCCCTTGACGTTCTGCTTGCCCGCCGTGCGGTCCCACATCGTCAGCAACGGCCCCAGGCCGGCGCTGGCGATGTCGATCGAACCGGACAGCAGCGCGTCGTTGACGGCCGGCCCGCCCGACAGCTTGATCCACTCGACCTTGGCGTCGACGCCCTCGCGCCTGGCGTATTTTTCGATCAGCTTTTGCTCCTGCGCGATGTTCAGCAGCAGATAGGTGACGCCGTGTTGCTCGGAGATGCGGATGCGCCCCTCGGCCAAGGCCGGCGCCGCCGTCATCAGCGCGCCGCACATCAGGGCCAGGCCGGCGGCCAGCAGGCGTTTCGGGATCGGGGCAAGCAGGGACATGGGCACTCCATAAAAAGGTGGTAAAGCGGAAAAATCAGAAGGGGATGTCGCCTTCGATCGTCGTGCGGTACAGCCTGCGGCGCTGCGTGGCCGGGCAGCCCGCCGCCAAATGCAGCAGCGAGCGGTTGTCCCAGAACACCAGGTCGCCCGGCAGCCAGCGGTGGCGGTAGATGTGCTCGGGCTTGACGCTATGGGCGAACAGTTCGGCCAGCAAGTCCCGGCTCTCGTCGTCCGGCAAGCCGACTATGCGGGTCGTAAAGTGCTCGCTGACGAACAGGGCGCGCCGCCCCGTTTCCGGATGCACGCGCACCACCGGATGGACGACCGGGCGCACCTCGTCGATCTGCGCCTGGGTCAGCGGCGGGCGGAAGGGGTTGCGGCGCTGCAGCTCGGCATACTGGGCCAGGTAGTTGTGCTCGGCGCGGGCGTTGCGCACGGCGTGGCGCAGCGCCACCGGCAGGCTTTCCCAGGCCAGGTGCATATTGGCGAACAGTGTGTCGCCGCCATCCTGCGGCAACTCCTGGGCATGCAGCATCGAGCCCAGGCTGGGCACCTCCTTGTACGACAGGTCCGAATGCCAGAACTGGCCGGCGTCGCCCAGGCCCGTCGGCTGGCCATTCTCGAAGATATTGGAGATCTGCAGCACCTGCGGATGCCCCGGCAACTGGAACTGGCGCAGCACATGGATTTGCAGCGGGCCGAAGCGGCGGCTGAAGTCGATCTGCTGCTGCGGCGTGATGCGCTGGGCGCGGAACACCAGCACATGGTGGTCCAGGTGGGCGTGGTGGAGGCGGCGGAAATTGGCGTCGCTGAGGGGCTGCGCCAGGTCGAGGCCGACCACTTGCGCGCCCAGCGGCGCATCGAACAGTTCGATCCGGAAATGCGCGGCGGCGGGGGCAAGGACGGCGGACATGATGGGCGTTCGGGAGCTGAAAAGCCCAGTCTATGCCGGCCCGCGGCATCTGCAAACGAAGCATATCCGATATGAATATGCGGATTCCGGCCCGCTTTATGTATAATTTAACGTTTCCGAAAGGAAATTTTTACATTATTAAGCGGCCCAGCGCCGGCATCAGGGAGAGAAAACATGATTATTTGGGGTTCAGGCGGTAACAACATGGATCTGGGACAGGTGGATACGCGTGCCTGCCCAAGCTGCGAAAAAGAGCGTCCCTTCAATTTGCTGCTGCAATACAAATACCGCCACGTGTATTACTTCCGCTGGGTGTCGAAGCGGGTGTATCACGTCGCCTGCAGCGTCTGCAACCGCGGCGCCCAGGTCGACACGAAAGAGACGCAAGCGAAGCTGGAGAAGGATCCGATTCCCTTCATGACGCGCAGGGGTTGGATGTTCCTGGCCGCCCCCTTCGCCGCCGTGTTCCTGTACGCCTTCCTGCAACCGCTGCTGGGTTAACGGCGCGCGGACCAGGCCGCGCACCCGCCGGGGCGCCGGCGCCGATGCGGCGCCGGCCCGGCCCTGGCCGCGTCAGGCGATGGCCGCGTAACGGTGCAGGCGCTGCGCCAGGCGCGGCGCCAATTCATGCGCGGCGCCGACGGTGATGTCTAGGTCGTTCAGCAAGCCGTCCTGCAAACCGTACACCCAACCGTGCACGCTCACTTGCTGGCCGCGGTCCCAGGCATCCTGCACGATCGTCGTCTGGCACACATTGACCACCTGCTCGGTCACGTTCAGCTCGCACAGGCGGTCGGCGCGCTGGCGGCTCGTCAAGACGTCGCCCAGGTAGCGCTCGTGCTTCTGGTGCACATCCTGCACGTGGCGCAACCAGTTGTCGGCCAGGCCGATGCGCGTGCCCGTCATCGCCGCGTGCACGCCCTTGCAGCCGTAGTGGCCGACGATGATCACATGCTTGACCTTGAGCACGTCGATGGCGAACTGCAGCACCGACAGGCAATTCAAATCGGAATGCACGACAACATTCGCGATGTTGCGGTGGACGAAGACATCGCCGGGCGCCAGGCCCAGCAACTCGTTCGCCGGCACGCGGCTGTCCGAGCAACCTATCCACAGGTACTCGGGCGACTGCTGGGATTCCAGCTTCTTGAAGAAATTCGCCTCCTTGGCCACCATTGACTCGGCCCAGGCGCGGTTGTTCTGCAACAGCGAGGCCAGAGCCGATACGCTTTTCGGTTCGTCCATATTCTCCCATTCACATGTAATAAGACCGCAGAAGCGCCCGAAAAGGGCGATTCCGCGGTCCGTCAGACAGGGGCGCCGGGGCGCCCGATCCCTCTTCGACAGGCTTACTCGAAGAAGTCCTTGACCTTGTCTTTCCAGGTTTTGCTCTGCGGACTATGCTTGGCGCCGCCCTCGCTGGTCGACTTCTCGAAGTCGCGCAGCAAGTCCTTCTGTTTTTCCGTCAGCTTGACGGGCGTTTCGATGGCCACGTGGCAGAACAGATCGCCCGCGTAGCCGGAACGCACGCCCTTGATGCCCTTGCCCTTGAGGCGGAAGGTTTTCCCCGACTGGGTGCCTTCAGGAATCGTGAACGACACCTTGCCCGACAGCGTAGGCACTTCGATCTCGCCGCCCAGGGCCGCTTTGGTGAACGAAATCGGCATTTCGCAATGCAAATCGTCGCCTTCGCGCTGGAACACGGCGTGCGGCTTGATGTGGATTTCCACATACAGGTCGCCCGCCGGGCCGCCATTCGTGCCCGGTTCGCCGTTGCCGGACGAGCGGATGCGCATGCCGTTGTCTATGCCGACGGGAATTTTCACTTCCAGCGTCTTGTTGCGCTTGATGCGCCCCGCGCCGCCGCACGGCGCGCAGGGGTCGGTGATGACCTTGCCGCTGCCGTGGCATTTCGGGCAGGTTTGCTGGATGCTGAAGAAACCCTGCTGCATGCGCACCTGGCCGTGGCCGGCGCAGGTCGAGCAAGTCGACGGCGCCGTGCCCGGCTTGGCGCCGGAACCGTGGCAAGTGTCGCACTTGTCCCACGATGGCACGCGGATGGTCGTGTCGAAGCCGTGCGCCGCCTGCTCCAGCGTAATTTCCAGATTGTAGCGCAAGTCGGCGCCGCGGTAGACCTGCGGGCCGGCATTGCGGCTGCGTCCGCCGCCACCGCCGAAGATGTCGCCGAAGATGTCGCCGAAGCTGTCGGCGAAGCCGCCCGCGCCGCCGCCGAAGCCACCGCCGCCGCCCATGTTCGGATCCACGCCGGCGTGACCGTAGCGGTCATACGCGTCGCGCTTTTCCGGATTGGTCAGCATCTCGTAGGCTTCTTTGACTTCCTTAAACTTTTCTTCCGATTCCTTACTGTCCGGATTGCGGTCCGGATGGTATTTCATCGCCAGCTTACGATAGGCTTTCTTGATCTCTTCTTCCGAAGAGTTCTTCGCGACACCGAGTGTCTCGTAAAAATCACGCTTTGCCATGTTGTCGGCACCTTGCAGTCTATCTACTGATGTACTAATTACACGAAAAAGCCGAGTCGAGTACCGTTCTGGACGGTCGCTCGGCTCGGCATGTCAGCGCGGCATCCGCCGCGCCGTAGCGCACGACCTAAAAGTCGTTAAACAGCTCACTTACTGTCTTTAACTTCCTTGAAGTCGGCGTCGACGACGTCGTCTTGCTTGGCGTTCGACTCAGCCGCGCCGGACGCTTGCTGCTGCGCGCCTTCGGCGCCGCCGGCGGCCGCTTGCTGCGCCTGCATGTCAGCGTACATCTTCTCGCCCAGCTTCTGCGAAGCCGTGGACAGCGCGGCAACCTTGGCGTCGATCTCGGCCTTGTCGGCGCTCTTCAGCGACGTTTCCAGGTCGGTGATCGCGGCGTCGATTTTTTCCTTCTCGCCCGCTTCCAGCTTGTCGCCGTACTCGACCAGCGATTTGCGGGTCGAATGCACCAGCGCGTCGGCCTGGTTGCGCGATTCCGCCAATTCCTTCACTTTCTTGTCTTCTTCGGCGTTCAGCTCGGCATCCTTGACCATCTTCTGGATTTCCGCCTCGGTCAGACCGGAGTTGGCCTTGATCGTGATCTTGTTTTCCTTGCCGGTCGCCTTGTCTTTCGCGCCCACGTGCAAGATGCCGTTGGCGTCGATGTCGAAGGTCACTTCGATCTGCGGCGTGCCGCGCGCTGCCGGCGGGATGCCTTCCAGATTGAATTCGCCCAGGCCCTTGTTGCCGGCGGCGATTTCGCGCTCGCCCTGGAACACCTTGATGGTCACGGCCGGCTGATTGTCGTCGGCCGTCGAGAACACCTGGCTGAACTTGGTCGGGATCGTGGTGTTTTTGTGGATCATCTTGGTCATCACGCCGCCCAGGGTTTCTATACCCAGCGACAATGGCGTGACGTCCAGCAGCAGCAAGTCCTTGCGCTCGCCCGACAGCACGGAACCCTGGATGGCCGCGCCGACGGCGACCGCCTCGTCCGGGTTGACGTCCTTGCGCGGGTCCTTGCCGAAGAATTCCTTGACCTTTTCCTGCACCTTCGGCATACGCGTCATGCCGCCGACGAGGATGATGTCGTCGATGTCGGACACTTTAACGCCGGCATCCTTGATCGCGGTGCGGCAAGGTTCCATCGTCGCGCTGATCAGCTCTTCCACCAGCGATTCCAGCTTGGCGCGGGTCATCTTCAGGTTCAGGTGGACCGGCGCGCCATTGGCCATGGCGATGTAGGGCTCGTTGATTTCCGTCTGTTGCGAGGACGACAGTTCGATCTTCGCGCGCTCGGCCGAAGCCTTGATGCGCTGCAGGGCGATCGGATCTTTTTTCAGGTCCAGACCGTTGATCTTCTTGAACTCTTCGATGATGTAGTCGATGACGCGCTGGTCGAAGTCTTCGCCGCCGAGGAAGGTGTCGCCGTTGGTCGACAGCACTTCAAATTGTTTTTCGCCATCAACGTCGGCGATCTCGATGATCGACACGTCGAAGGTGCCGCCGCCCAAGTCGTAGACGGCGATCTTGCGGTCGCCCTTTTCCGTCTTGTCCAGGCCAAAGGCGAGGGCAGCGGCGGTCGGTTCGTTGATGATGCGCTTGACGTCCAGGCCGGCGATGCGGCCGGCGTCCTTGGTGGCCTGGCGCTGCGAGTCGTTGAAGTAGGCCGGCACCGTGATGACGGCTTCCGTCACTTCTTCGCCGAGGTAGTCTTCGGCCGTTTTCTTCATCTTGCGCAGCACTTCGGCGGAAATTTGCGGCGGCGCCAATTTCTTGTCGCGCACGCCGATCCAGGCGTCGCCGTTATCGGCCTTCATGATCTGGTAAGGCATCAGCGCGATGTCTTTTTGTACTTCTTTCTCGTCGAACTTGCGGCCGATCAGGCGTTTCACGGCGAACAGCGTGTTCTTCGGGTTGGTGACGGCCTGGCGCTTGGCCGGCGCGCCGACGAGGATTTCGCCATCTTCTTGGTAAGCAATGATCGACGGCGTCGTGCGCGCGCCTTCGGCGTTTTCGATTACCTTTGGCTGACCGTTTTCCATGATGGAAACGCAGGAATTCGTGGTTCCCAGATCGATACCGATAATTCTACCCATGATTTTTTTTCCTTATTTGCTAAAGTTCAGATGGTTCTTATATGTGGAAAAACTGTGTGCTTTCAAGATGTCTTGATGCCGCACGGCTTATTATTTGTATTTATTTTGCTTGCGCGGTGGTAACGATGGCCGGACGCAACAGGCGGTCCGCAATCATATATCCTTTTTGCAACACTGCCACGACCGTATTCGCCTCCTGCTCCGCCGGCACCACGGCGACGGCCTGGTGCTTCATCGGATCGAGCTTCTCGCCCTGCACCGGCATGATCTCCAGCAGGCGGTTTTTCTCGAACGCGGACGACAACTGCTTCAGGGTCATCTCGACGCCCTCTTTCAAGGAGTCCAGCGACGGCGACTCCACCGTCAAGGCCATCTCCAGGCTGTCCTTGACCGGCACCATGGCTTCGGCGAAGCTTTCGACGGCGAATTTATGCGCCTTCGCGACGTCTTCCTGGGCGCGGCGGCGGATGTTCTCGCCATCGGCCTTGGCGCGCATGAAGGCGTCGTGCATTTCAGCAAGACGGGCTTCCGTGCTGGCCAGCTGCTCTTCCAGGGTCGGTTCGGCGGGAGTCGATGGCGCGGCCTCGGCCTGCGCATTAGGTACAGCGGGGTTTTCCTGATCTTGCATCTAAAAGACTCCTACAATCAATGACTTAAATTAGTTTGGCGATACTTCTTTACAACACTCCCGGCAGATGGGGCTATATCCTACTGTTTCAAGGGATATACCAAACCGGACTGCGGCGGGGGCGGCGGCGCCGTTACAAAACTTTGCCGGCGGGGAGATTCTCTTTTGCGCCACAGCGTCTACTATGTAGATGACAGACTGCTGAGCACGCAACACACGCCGTTCCGGGAGCGCATCATGAAAGTGCCGATCATCGCCGCCACCATCCTCGCCTACGCCATCCTTGCCGCGGCGTGGATATGCTACAGCGAACTGGCGCTGCCCTGAGCCGGCGGCAAGCGGCAATTGCCCGCAAGTTCACGCGACAGCCGGCTATTTTAACAGCGTCGCCGCCGCCCCCGCCACTGCGGCCATGCGCGGCGTCCCCGGCCTACTGCCGCGCGCCCAACTGCAGGGCCGCCGCGCGGGCCGCCGCGGCGTCGCGCTGCCCGGCCTCGCGCTGGGCCGCCGTCTTCATCGTCGGCCAGCCGATGATGTGCTGCTCGGCAATTTCAGCGAGGCCGGCGATGAAGGCCGGCGCCTCGTTCAGGCAGGCGATGTAGTGGAACTGCTTGCCGCCGGCGGCCTCGAAATCGTGCCTGGCCTCCATCGCGATCTCTTCCAGCGTTTCCAGGCAATCGCTGGTGAAACCGGGGCACAGCAGATCGACGCTGGTGACGCCGTCGCGGGCCAGTTGCTGCAAGGTGGGCGCCGTGTACGGCTGCAACCACTCGGCCTTGCCGAAGCGCGACTGGAACGTCACCACATACTGCTCCGGCGCCAGGCGCAGCTTGGCGGCCAGCAGCCGCGCCGTCTTCAGGCACTGGCAATGGTAGGGGTCGCCCAGCAACAGCGTGCGCTTGGGCACGCCATGGAAGCTCATCACCAGCTTGTGCGGGCGGCCGTTGGCCTCCCAGTGCGCCAGCACGGCGTCGCGCAGGGCGTCGATATACCCCTCGTGGTCGTGGTAATTTTTAACGAAGCGCAACTCCGGCACATTGCGCACCTGCGCATAATGGGCGAACACAGCGTCGTAGATCGAGCCGGTGGTCGTGGCCGAATACTGCGGATAGGCGGGCAGGATGGCGACCCGCTCGCAGCCCTCGGCCTGCAGCTTGGCCAGCACCTCGGGCAGCGACGGCGAACCGTAGCGCATCGCCATCACGACGCTGACGCCGTCGTGGCCGCGCTCGCCCAGGGCGCCGCGCAGCAACAGCGCCTGCTTCTGCGTATGCACCTTCAGCGGCGAGCCCTCGCGCGTCCAGATCGAGGCATACTTCTGCGCCGACTTACCCGAGCGGAACGGCAAAATCAGCAAATTCAAGATGAACCACCAGAGCAGGCGGGGGATTTCGACGACGCGCGGATCGGACAAAAACTGCTTCAGATAGCGCCGCACGGCCGAGCGCGTCGGCGCGTCGGGCGTGCCCAGGTTCACCAGCACAACGGCGCTGCGGTCGACACTGCCGTGAATATAAGAAGGTTCGGGAAGAAAGGACATGGGGGCGTCTAAAGGCGGTGAACGGAAACAGCCTGCATTATAGACACATTGGGGTCAGGTCTAGACATGGCGGTTTTCGGCGCAGAAACCGCCATGTCTAGACCTGACCCCTGTTGTTTTTTAGGCTAAAACCGTCATGTCTAGACCTGACCCCATTGTTGCTAAGAGGCGAGCAGCTCGCGCGCGTGCTTGCGCGTGGTGGCGGTGATTTCCAGGCCGCCCAGCATGCGCGCCACTTCTTCGACGCGCGCCTTGGCGTCGAGGATGTCGATGCGCGATGCCGTCTTGCCGCTCGCTAGCGTGCTTTTCGCCACCTGGAAGTGTTGGCTGGCCTGGCTGGCCACTTGCGGCAGGTGGGTCACGCACAGCACTTGGCGCTCTTGCCCCAGGCGCTTGAGCAGGCGGCCAACGACTTCGGCCACGCCGCCGCCGATGCCGCTGTCGACTTCGTCGAAGATCAGCGTCGGCGTCGTCGTCGCGTTCGAGGTGATGACGGAGATCGCCAGCGCGATGCGCGCCAGTTCGCCGCCCGACGCCACTTTGGCCAGCGGCCGCGGCGCCGTGCCGGCGTGCCCGGCAACGAGGAATTCGATGTGTTCGAGGCCGCCGCCGCTCGGCTCGCAGGGGTGCAGCGCCACTTCGAAGCTGCCGCCGCCCATGTTCAGTTCCTGCATCGCCGCCGTGACGGCGCCGCCCAGCGCCTGCGCCGCCACGCGCCGCGTCAGCGACAGTTTGCCGGCCTCTTCCAGGTAGGCGGCCAGCTGACCTTCCTCTTGCCGGCGCAAGCCCTCGATGTCGCTGGCCTCGGCCAGTTGCTGCAGCTTGGCCGTCAGCCTGGCGTGCTCGTCGCACAGTTCTTCCGGGGCGACGCGGAATTTGCGCGCCATGCCGTGCAGCGCTTCCATGCGCGCGTCGAGCCGGCGCAGCCGCTCGGGGTCGAGTTCGACCCGGTCCAGGTAGGTGTTGAGCGCGTAGACGCCTTCCTGCAGCTGGATGCGGGCCGATTCGATCAGGTCGATGACCGGCTGCAGCGCGGCGTCCACCGACACCAGCTTGCCCAGTTTCTGGTTCAGCAGCGACAGTTGCGACAGGATGGGCTGGTCTTCCTGCTCGGACAGGGCGCCCAGCGTTTCCTGCGCCCCTTCGAGCAGGCTGGCCGCGTGCGACAGGCGGCTGTGCTCGCCGGTGATGTCGGCCCACTCGCCCGGCTTGGCGGCGAGCTTTTCCAGTTCGCCCACCTGCCATTCGAGGCGCTCGCGCTCGTAGAGCACGTTGGCGGCGTTGCTTTCGTATTCTTCGCGTTGTTTGACGAGGGCGCGCCAGCTTTTGTAGAGGCCGGCGACGGCACGCGCGCCCGCCTCGGCGCCGCCGTCGCGGCCGGCCGCCTGGGAGTCGAGCAGGGCCCGCTGCGCCTCCGTTTTCAGCAGCGACTGGTGGGCGTGCTGGCCGTGGATGTCGACGAGCAGGTCGCCCAGTTCGCGCAGCTGCGCCGCCGTCGCCGCGATGCCGTTGATGTAGGCCTTGCTGCGCCCGGCGTTGTCGATGACGCGGCGCAGCAGCGCGCCGCCCTCGTCGCTGGCGAATTCGTTGGCCGCCAGCCAGGCGCCGGCCTGGGCGCCGACGCCGAAGTCGGCCGTGATGTCGGCCTTGGCCGCGCCCTCGCGCACGACGCTGGCGTCGCCGCGCCCGCCCAGCGCCAGCGTCAGCGCGTCGATCAGGATGGACTTGCCGGCGCCGGTTTCCCCCGTCAGCACGCTGAAGCCGGCGGAAAATTCCAGTTCTATCGAATCGACTATGACGAAATCGCGGATGGACAGTGTGCGGAGCATGGGCGCTTTGTGTGAGGGTGGATGGGGGCTAGTGCAGCTTGCCTTCGCCGGACGGGTATTCGTTCCAGTGCAGTTTTTCGCGCAGCGTGTCGTAGTAGCTCCAGCCTTGCGGGTGCAGGAAGGTGATCGTGTGCGGCGAGCGGGTGATGACGATGCGGTCGTTCTGGATCAGGCTGGCGAAGGTTTGCATGTCGAAGTTGACGCTGATGTCGCGCCCGCGGACGATTTGCACTTCGATGCGGCTGCTGTCGGGCAGCACGATGGGCCGGTTCGACAGGGCGTGCGGGGCGATCGGCACCATGACGATGCCGCCCAGCGTGGGGTGCAGCAGCGGCCCGCCGGCCGACAGCGCGTAGGCCGTCGAGCCGGTCGGCGTGGCGATGATCAGGCCGTCCGAGCGCTGGTTGTACATGAAGTGGCCGTCGACGTCGACGCGCAGTTCGGCCATGCCGGCGCCGGCGCCGCGCGCGACGACGACGTCGTTGACGGCCATGCCGGTGTGGATGGCCTGGCCGTCGCGCAGCACGCTGCCTTCGAGCAGGGTGCGGCGCTCGGCGCGGAATTTGCCGCCGAGGATGTCGGCCAGCACCGGCAGCATGCGTTCGAGGGGAATGTCGGTCATGAAGCCGAGCCGGCCCTGGTTGACGCCGATCAGCGGCACGCCGTAGGGCGCCAGCTGGCGCGCCATGCCCAGCATGGTGCCGTCGCCGCCCATGACGATGGCGGCGTCGGCCTGGGCGCCGATCTCGGCCGCGCTCAGCGCCGCCACGCCGGGAAAGGCCAGGTGGGCCGCCGTCTCCGCCTCGAAGACGACGCGCCGCCCCTGGCCGCGCAGGAAGTCGAGCAGCGTTTGCACCGACTCCTCGATGCCGTCGGTGTGCTGGCGCACGACCAGGGCGATGGTGTGGTTCTTGGCAGGCGTAAGGGGCATAGCAATCTCGGGAAATGTTTACCTGTGGAAATATCTAGTAAAGTAGCATATCATGCAACCTTAGCTAAAGCTTCAAGCCGAAATCCCCACCGCCGGCCGTTTTCCCGGGGGAACGACATGCCGGGCGCCAGCGCGTCCACGCATCGACATACTGTATATATTCACAGTATAGAGCGGACTGGGCCTGGCTGCAAGTGGGGCGCGTAACGACCTCTCTCTCTAAAAAAAACGATTCGAGGAAACAGAGTATGGCAAAAGTATTGGGCGTGGGCGGGATTTTTTTCAAATCGAAAGACCCGAACGGGCTGCTGGCCTGGTATCAGCAGCATCTTGGTTTGCCGCGCGAGTCCTCGGATTACGCCAATTTCTTCCCGAAGATGATGCCGCAGGGCGGCTGCACCGTGTTCAGCCCGTTCGAGGATGCCACGACGTATTTTTCGCCGTCCGAGAGCGGCTTCATGTTCAACCTCGTCGTTGACGACCTCGACGGCGCGCTGCGCCAGGTGCGCCTGGCCGGCGCCGAGCTGGTCGGCAAGATCGCTTCTTACGAATACGGCCGCTTCGGCTGGTTCCTCGACCCGGACGGCAACAAGGTCGAGTTGTGGGAGCCGTCCGCGTCGGAGTAGGCGCCGCAATCGCGCGACCGCCGCGCCGGCAAATCGCTAAGATGGTGGCAGCAGATAGGCAGGCAGCGATCCCCTCCACCGCACAGCGAGGCGCCACCATGGGCAACAGCGAAGGCCGCAAGATCCGCTGGCCGCAGCGCGCGGCGCTGCTGGCCGCGCTGTGCGCGCTGGCCGCCCGCGCCGCCGTGCCGATGCCGCCCGGCTTCGGCCCGAACCCGGCGCTGCCCGAGCCGCGGCATTCGCTGATTCCGACCATCAACGCCGCGCCGGCCAAGCCCTGGCAGGGCGACGCCCGGCCGCTGGTGGCGCCCGGCTTCGCCGTCAGCGCCTACGCCCGCGACCTGGCCCATCCGCGCTGGCTGTACGTGCTGCCGAACGGCGACGTGCTGGTGGCCGAAACCCAGGCCCCGCCCAAGCCCGCCGACGGCAAGGGCATCAAGGGCTTGATCCTGCGCTCGCAAATGAAGAAGGCCGGCGCGGCCGGCGACAGCGCCAACCGCATCACCCTGCTGCGCGATATCGACGCGAACGGCGTCGCCAAGACCCGCAGCGTGTTCCTGCAGGGCTTGAATTCGCCGTTCGGCATGGCGCTGGTCGGCGAGGACTTGTACGTGGCCAACACCGACGCGCTGCTGCGCTTCCCCTACCAGCAGGGCCAGACGGCGATCACGGCGGCGGGCGTGAAAGTGATGGACTTGCCGGGCGGACCGCTCAACCATCACTGGACCAAGAACCTCGTCGCCAGCCGGGACGGCGCCTTTTTGTATGTCGCCGTCGGCTCGAACAGCAATGCCGGCGAGCGCGGCGTCGAGGCGGAGGCCGGCCGTGCGGCGATCTGGCAGTTCGAGCGCGCCAGCGGCAAGGCGCGCCTCTACGCCAGCGGCTTGCGCAACCCGGTCGGCATGGATTGGCAGCCGCACAGCGGCGCGCTGTGGGTCGCCGTCAACGAGCGCGACGAACTGGGCGACGACCTGGTGCCCGACTATATGACGCAGGTCAAGGACGGCGCCTTCTACGGCTGGCCCTACAGCTACTTCGGCCAGCACGTCGACGCCCGCGTCAAGCCGCCCCGCCCGGACCTGGTGGCGCGCGCCGTCGCGCCGGACTACGCGCTGGGCGCGCACACGGCGTCGCTGGGGCTGGCGTTCTACGACGGCCAGCTGTTCCCCGCATCCTTCCACGGCGGCGCCTTCATCGGCCAGCACGGCTCGTGGAACCGCAAGCCGCACAGCGGGTATAAGGTGATCTTCGTGCCGTTCAGCGAAGGCCGGCCGTCCGGGCCGCCGCAAGACTTCGTCGCCGGCTTCCTCGACGAGTTCGGCAACGCCCGCGGCCGCCCCGTCGGCGTCGCCGTCGACGGCGCCGGCGCGCTGCTGGTGGCCGACGACGTCGGCAACGTCGTCTGGCGCGTCACGCCGGCCGCGCGCCGCTAGCGGCCCTGTATGTGCGGCATCGCACGGAAGGGAGAGTTGAAGCGGCGCATGATGGATTCTTAACAAGAACGGGAGTACATCATGAAAAAGTCAGGAACAGCGGTCTGGAGCGGCAACTTGAAAGAGGGCATGGGCAGCATCTCGACGGAAAGCGGCGCGCTCGACAACGTCCAGTACGGTTTCAATGCGCGCTTTGAACAGGGGCCCGGCAGCAATCCCGAGGAATTGATCGGCGCGGCCCACGCGGCCTGCTTCACGATGGCGCTGTCGGGCCAGCTGGGCGAGGCGGGCATGACGGCGCAGCGCCTGATGACGACGGCGACGGTGACGCTGGACAAGGGCGCCGACGGCTACGCCATCACGGAAGTGCACCTGAACCTGGTGGCGACGATAGCGGGCGCCAACCAGGCCGCGTTCGAGGCGGCGGCGCTGCGCGCCAAGCTCGGCTGTCCCGTGTCGAAGCTGCTGAACACCCACATCACGCTCGACGCCCGCCTGGAAAACTAGGCCGGCTGCGGCCGGCCCCGGCACGGAAACGCCAAAGCGCATAGAATTCTGGTTTTTAGCCCCACACCACCAAGGATTACGATGCGTATTTTGCACACCATGCTGCGGGTCGGCGACCTCCAGCGCTCGATCGACTTCTACACCGCCGTGCTCGGCATGAAACTGCTGCGCACCAGCGACAATCCCGAGTACCAGTACACGCTGGCCTTCCTCGGCTACGGCGCCAACCCGGACCACGCGGAACTGGAACTGACCTATAACTACGGCGTGCACAGCTATGACCACGGCAACGCCTACGGCCACCTGGCCATTTCCGCCGACAACATCTACCAAGCCTGCGAGGCCGTCAAGGCGAACGGCGGCAACGTCACGCGCGAAGCCGGTCCGGTCAAGGGCGGCAACACCGTGATCGCCTTCGTCACCGACCCGGACGGCTACAAGATCGAACTGATCGAGCGCAAGTTCGACGGCCAGGGCGGCGGCCTGTAAGCCCTGCCTGGGACGCCGGCTAGCCGCCGGCACCGCCGGACGTTACCGCGTCCCGCTCCAGCGCGGCGCCGCGCAGGGCCACGCGCAACCAGCTCAGGCCGGCGTCGCCCTCGGCCCGGCTATGCCAGATTTGCTCGAACACAAACGGCGCGATGGCGAACGGCGGCTCCACCAGCGCCAGCCCGGCGGCGCCGCCGCGCAAGGCGCGCCGCGCCACCGTCAGCACCAGATCGGTGCCGGCCAGCACGGCCGGCGCCACCGCCCAGTGCGGCAAGCGCAGCGCGATGCGCCGCGTCCAGCCGTGCCGCGCCAATTCCGTATCGACCTCCGTCGCCATCGCCCGGTCCCCCGACGCCACCAGCACGTGCGGCCGCGCCAGATAGGCGTCCAGCGTCAGCGCCGCGCCGTCCGGCAGCGTCGCCGCGTCCAGCGCGCAGACGAAGCGCTCCTCCAGCAGCGTCTCGCGGCGCAGCGTCTCCGGCGTGTGCGGAAACACGCCCAGCGCCAGGTCGATGTCGCCGTCGACGACGCCGGCCGCCATCGACTCGCGGCTGGCGTAGACCACGCTCAGGTCGATGCCGGGGGCCTCGGCGCGCAACCGCCGCATCAGCCCGGGCAAGACGATCGCCGCGCCGTAGTCGGACATCGCCAGGCGGAAGGTGCGGCGCGCCGTCGCGGCGTCGAACACGGCCCCGCCCAGCACGGAGCGGACATGCTGCAAGGCGTCCGCGAGCGGACGCGACAATTCCAGCGCGCGCGCCGTCGGCTGGAAGCCGCCGCGTCCGCGCACCAGCAAGGGATCGTCCAGCAGCGCGCGCAGCCGCCCCAGCGCGTGGCTGACGGCCGGCTGGCTCATGTGCAGGCGCGCGGCCGCGCGCGACAGGTGGCGCTCGCTCAGCAGCGCCTCCAGGATGACCAGCAGGTTCAAGTCGACGGCGCGCAGATTATTCATTTCATGCATACATTGATGACAAAATACGAATTGGAGTTAATGTTAGCGACATAATACTATGGGCGCCCATTGATCTGAAGGAGCTCCACCATGCACAACCTCTTCGCGCTGCTGGCCTTGCCCATCGCCCTGGTCGCCGGCGCCGTCGTGCCGCTGCAGGCCGGCGCCAACGGCGCGCTGGGCCGCGCGCTCGGCCATCCGCTGTGGGCCAGCGTCGTCTCGCTGGGCGTCAGCGCCATCGTCGCCGTCACCGTCATGCTGGTGCTGCGCGTGCCGGCGCCGGACTTCGCGCTGGCCGCCCGCGGCCCGGCCTGGGGCTGGCTGGGCGGCGTCGCCGGCGTGTTCTATCTGACGGCCGCGCTGATCCTGGCGCCGCGCCTGGGCTCCGGCCCGTTCATGGCGGCCGTCATCGCCGGCCAGATGCTGGCCTCGCTGGCGCTGGACCGCTACGGCTGGTTCGGATTCGCGGCCAAAGCGGCCACGCCGCCGCAATTGCTGGGCGCCGCGCTGATCATCGCCGGCGTCATCAGCATGCAGTGGCCGGCGGCGGCGGGCCTTGCCGCCAAGACGGCGTAAGGCCGGCAAAACCGGCGGGGGAAATAGACAGGGGCGACGAACCGGGGTGAGCCCGGTTCGTCGCCCCTGTTTTTCGGGACGGCGGCGGCGCCTTAGCGCTGCAGCAGGGAATTGACGGCGGCCAGGTCCGCTTCCTTCAGCGTGCCGGCGGCCGACTTCAGGCGCAGGCCGTTCATGATCGTATCGTAGCGCGCCTTCGCCAGATCCTTTTGCGTCGAGAACAGTTGCTTCTGCGCGTTCAGCACGTCGATGTTGATGCGCACGCCAACCTGGTAACCGAGCTTGTTCGACTCCAGCGCCGACTTGCTCGACACCTCGGCCGCTTCCAGCGCCTTCACCTGCGCCAGGCCGCTGTTGACGCCCAGGTAAGCCTGGCGCGCGCCCTGCGAGGCGTTGCGGCGGGCCGACTCCAGGTCGCTGCGCGCCTTGTCTTCCTGGGCGATCGATTCGCGCACCTTGCTCGTCACGGAGAAGCCGCTAAACAAGGGCACGTTCCAGCTCACGCCGATGGCGTTGTTGTTGCGCCCGCCGGAGCCGGTGGTGTAGGTGTGGCCGGCGTTGGCGACCAGGTCGACGGTCGGATAGTGGCCGGCGCGGCTGCGGGAAATATCGCGCTTGGCCGACTCCAGCGACAGTTGCGCGCCGACGACGCCATAGTTTTGCTGCTCGGCCGAGGCGATCCACGGCTCCACGGCGGCCGGCTCGGGACGGCTGATGGCCACGCCGGCGCGCATCGGCGCCAGCGCCGTCGGCGCATCGCCGATAATCGTTTGCAGCGCGGCGCGCTTGATGTCGAGGTCGTTGAGGGCGGCAAACTCCTGCGCCACCACCAGATCGTAAGCGGCCTGCGCCTCGTGGGTGTCGGTGATGGTTTGCGTGCCCACCTCGAAATTGCGCTTGGCCGAGGCCAGTTGCTCCGTCGTCGCCACTTTCTGCGCCTGGGTCGCGCCCAGATTGTCCTGCGCCGTCAGCACGTCGAAATACGCCTGCGCGACGCGCGTGATCAAGTCCTGCTGGGCCTGCGCGAACTGCGCCTGCGACGCGGCCTCGGCCAGCTTGCTTTGCTGGTACTGCTGCCAGTTGGCCCAGCGGAACAGCGGCTGCGACAGCGTCAAATTATAGGTATTGGTGTGGCTGGAAACCGTCGCGCCGCGCGAGGCGCCCAGCATTTCATCATGCCCGCGGCTGTTGCTGCCGGAGATGGCGGCGACCGGCAGCAAGCCGGCCAGACCCTGCGGCACCTGTTCCCGACCCACGGCAAGTGCGGCGCGCGCGCTGGCGTACTGCGCGTCGTTGGCCAGCGCCTGCTGATACACTTGAACGAGGTCGGCCGCCTGTGCACTGAGCGAGAAAAAAGCGCCAGTAATGAGCACGGCGATAAGGGGTTTCCGCATTGAATTTCTCCGTTGAAATCGTCAAAAAAAATTATCGAATCACAGCTAGTGTCGTGCACCGGAGAAAACGCCGCCGCGGCCGTGGCCGGGCGGTATCCGGATCAATACTTCGGCATTGCGCCATCGACTTGCAGCGCCCAGGCATGCACGCCGCCCGTCAAATTGCTGACGCGGGCAAAGCCGTTGCGCTCCAAGAAGGCCGCGACCTGCATGCTGCGCGCGCCGTGGTGGCAGATGCAGACGATGGCCGCGTCCTCGTCGAGGTCGTCGATGCGGGCCGGAATCGTGTTCATCGGCATCAGCGTCGCGCCGTCGATATGGCAAGTGTCGAATTCCCACCCCTCACGCACGTCCAGCAACAGCGGGCGCGGGCGGGAAGGGTCGGCCAACCAGGCGGCGAGCTCGGGGGCGCTCACGTGGTCCATGGTTGAACCGCTTAAAACGTGAAACGGGACGGCGTCGTCGCCAGCGTCAAGGGCTTGACGCTGGTTTCGAACAACTTCACCGTATCGTAGGCGGCCTCGGAAACCCGCGTGATCAAGTGCGCCGACATGACGGGCGCGCTGCCGACGACGGCCAGGATGCGGCCGCCCACCTTAATCTGCTGCATGAACGCCTCCGGCAACACCGGCACGCTGGCGGAAATGACGATCACGTCGAAGGGTGCGCCCTTGGCCCAGCCCTGCGCGCCGTCGCCCAGTTCCACGGTGACATTGCTAACGCCATTCTCGGCCAGGTTCTTCTCGGCCAGCGCCTTCAGCTCCGGCGAGATTTCGACGCTCGTCACATGGCGGCCCTTGAAGGCCAGCAAGGCGGCCATATAACCGGAGCCGGTGCCGATTTCCAGCACGTTTTCATGCTTTTTCAAGCCCACTTCCTGCAAGATGCGCGCCTCCAGCTTCGGCGTGAACATCGCCTCGCCGCCCGGCAGCGCGATCTCGGTATCGACGAAAGCCAGGTTCTTGTAGGCCAGCGGCACGAAATCTTCGCGCTTGACGACCGCCAACAGGTCCAGCACGTCCTGGTCCAGCACGTCCCAGGGGCGGATTTGCTGTTCGATCATATTGAAGCGGGCTTGTTCGATGTTCATCTTTAGACTCGGTGAGAAAAATAATAATCCGCCATTTTATCGCTGAACTGACGGATAGCGCATGTTAACGACAATGACGGTGCGGCGCAGGAATTTGCGACGATCTGCAGATTTAAGGGAGTGAACATTAGAAAAACGGCAACCGGACGGGTTCTGGCCGCAGCGCCAGCCTCACGGCGCGGCCACCGCGACGGCGCCGTCGGCGCGCAAACCGCGCAGGCTCAGCTCGATGAAAGCGGCCATATACGCCTGCGTGTCGATGTTCTTTTTGTCGCAAGGCAGATACGAATTGTTCCACATCATCAGCATGATGATGGGCGCGCTAAGGATATTCGTCACCAGGGCTGCGTCGACGGGACGGAACTCGCCGCGCGCGACGCCGCGCTCGATGATGCGCGCGACCAGCGCGTTGCCGCGCGCGACCACCTCCTCGTTATAGAAGACGGCCAGCTCGGGGAAATTACCCGACTCCGTCATCATCAGCTTGGTCAGGCCGCCCGAGCTGGACGAACCGACCTTTTCCCACCACGCCATCAAGATGGAGCGCAACAAATTCACGCTCGACTCGTCCGTGGCAAGGCCGCCCTCGGCTTCGCCAATCGCATGGACAATGTTTTCCCGCACCACGGCCTTGAACAACTCCTCCTTGTTCTCGAAATACAGGTACAGCGTGCCCTTCGACACGCCGGCGCGCTTGGCGACATCCTCCAGCCGGGTCGAGGCGAAGCCGCGCTCGACGAACAAAGCCAGCGCGGCGGCGAGCAACTCCTGCGGACGGGCATCCTTGCGCCGCTCCCAGCGCGGCTTGCTATCTATCGGGTCTTGCATATCATTCCATCCAGCTACTTACTTTTGAGTCATTAATATAGACCCCTGCGCGCTTAGCGTCAAGCGCGGGCGTTGGTGTTACGTTCGAATAGAGTCTTGAATGGAAGAGCAGAGGCCTGAATGCGGGAGCGGGTCCAAAGAATAAAACCTTGAATGGGTGAATCGTGTGGCTGCTCACCCTTAAAATCATAATGTTGTGCTCGCTAAAGCGCGGAGATCGACCTTGACGGAATTGCTGGTCCTTGACTTCAGGCCGACCGATTGGCCGGCAAAGCGCCATCAGACACTACGGTCCCGATCATGGCTGCAAAACGTGGTTGGCGATCCAGGAGCAGCCGTATCGGACCTGAAGCCGACGCACATTGTTTGGCGCGGCCAGATAGTCTGGCACTGTGGTCCGCAACTTTGATGATGCTGGCGATTTCCCGCTTGGAACATCCGTACCGAAATGGGGCCGCAGAACTTCATGGATTTTACGCATGCATAATCTTTTATTGGTCAAGCAATCCTCCGGAAAATCCGGCAAGTCGCCACAGTTACTCCCTTGCTGCATGCGTCCTTCAGTCGCTCGCAGGGCATTTCGCTTGACATCGGACTCTCGACCGAAGGCGCCTAACTTTACGCTGACGCAATTACGCCTTGCTGCTACCTGAACGATGGAAAATTGCTGCCTTTTACACCGGGCTCGCCCCCCCCTTTGTAACTATGATGGACCGCAAGGATAGACGTCATATGCGGAGTTATATTGATCAGAGGCCGCTCACATCGACGTTCACACCGGCTCGAACATTTCCATCGCTTACGGGCCGGTAGCAAGACAGCTTGGATGCGGCTCATCACCAATGTCGTGTTGTGGAAGGCCAAAACATTCGGTGTGCATACGCCGATGTATGTGCTGGCCGATCTGGAGCGAATTCGCGGTAAACGCGTTACCTTTCGCTGAGTCACAGACTGATGGCTTATAAAAATCTGGCGATCACACCACAGGATTATTTTCAAGACGGAAATCCTTTTAATTAATCAGTTATTTCCCCTCTGATTCACGTTGGGCTCCGACTGCAGAAAGGCTAAAAATGACTACAAAAGATTGGCTGGAAATTCTGGTGGTTCCGGTGACGCTCGCTCTGCTAGCGCTCGTTTGGCCGCTCATTCAAAGTTGGAGCCGCAAGAGGGCGTTCATGAGTCTAATTCAAAGGGAACTTCGCGAGCTTGGCCCCTACCCGGAACTCGCAGTGAAAAACGATTGGGCTGATCATCTTCAAAAAACATTTGTTCATCAGCGAATCTTTCAGGATGCCTCGACCAATCGGGATTTACTACTCAGCCTCGCCCCCAATGTCACCTACTATCTATCCCAACTGTGGAACGCGCATGCAATGAGGGACTACGCCCAATGGCACCATTGCCTGAAAAAGCTGCTGCCTTTTGACAAGACCACAAGCCTGGCCACAATACTTGCAAAATGGGAGCAGTTGCAGGTGGGGTATGAGGCGAAATCGTAACCGGATGCATAGCAGCGTTACCGGTATCTTAACTGGAATTTCCGTTGCCGTGACCTTGGCATTTCCAATTTGTGGATCGTGTGGATCGGCCAAAAGTCCCAACGCAGGATAGGTTTCAAGTTTCGTGCAATCATGTTCCACATCACAGCATGGCCCTGTTTCGCGCCAAGGCCATGCTTGACGAATTAATCGCACGAAACTTGGCACCTATAGGTTCCCTCCAAGACGATGCCGTGGACGCTTGTCGAGCGAAAAATTCTTAAGGCAGGAACGTCCACTGTGAGCTGCTGAAGAGTCTTAGGAAGGAAGCGCCCGTCCATGCCTGCGATTCCAGAATCCGAAGAGCGCTTGACTAAGGCTGAAGTGGAGGCTGCCCTCGCTGCCTTTCAAGCGGCTGACTGGCAACGTGCCAAGATCATTGCGACCATCTTTTGCGCCGGGTTGACTGGCTGGGCTGCTGACGATCTGTTACAGGAGGCAATGTTCAAACTGCTTAGTGGTACACGGGTCTGGCCACGCCACATTCATCCGTTGGTGGTGCTCAAAACCGTCATGCATAGCATTGCGAGTAACGCGCGCAAACGCAACGAGCTAAGCCCTATCGACGCGAACGTGGTCGTGGACCCGTTTGAAGTCGACGTGGACGACAAAACCCCAGCCGCTCACGGTACGGTGACTGTGACACCGGAAGACGACACATCAAGCAAGCAGCAAATCGCTGCCCTCTATGCGGCCCTTGGCGGCGATGAGGACTTGGAATTATTGGTGCTCATATGGGCAGACGGCATGCGTGGGGCGGAAGCACGCGAAGAGCTGGGATGGGATGAGAAGAAGTATGACGCGGTTCGCAAACGGCTGCTCCGCAGGCTTGCGGCGCTGGATCCTCACCGGAGGAAATCATGATGACCAAAGCAATAAATGAATTTGAGAACTTCATCGACGCTGTGGTCGATGAACTGATTGCAATACCAGACGACCAAGTGCTGAACGACGTTGTCCCTGCTACGGTACAGGCGGAAGGATTGCGCCGTCTCCAGGCGGCGAAGGTACAAGCAGGGCAAGTTCGACTTGCTGCTGCAAAGGCAGCCGTTTCAACCGTCAGCGCGTGGCCGAGGCCATTGCCTTCGATTCAAACGTAGAAGCGATCTATGAAGCGATGATCGACTGCTATTGCTCGTAGGCCACCATGATCGTGCAATCGCCACTATCAATCCGTCAGGGGTGCGCGGGCGCGAGCGTTTTTCCGTTGCGCATGAGCTGGGTCATTGGCATCTTCATAGAGGCAGTTCCTCCCACTGCAGGGCTGATGACCCTAGCGCGAATCTTTCGTCTGACCGAGCGCATGAGAAAGAGGCGGACAGTTGAGCGTTTCAAGAAGAGCGAACCTATCCACAGTCCGCAGATCCGAAGAAGTCTCCTGGCCAACGGCAGCTACTTCCAGCCTAATGCTGCCAGGATACTTCCTGGTAGTGCTGCAACCGAATTCCGGTTAGTAGAGGCATTCTGCCGCCAGGCAGTGGCTTAGCGGCACTACTCCGCCGTAGTGGGATCAATTACCGAGGTCACTTCGGACACGCGGTTTGCGGGGAAGCCGCCTTGCTGGGCATGTTCGCGAACCAGCTCTTCATTCGCAGCGATGTAAACGCAGTAGATTTTGTCGCCAGTAACATAGCTTTGGAGCCATTGAATTTGCGGCCCCATCTTGCTTAGCACGCCACACGACTTCTGCGAAATGGCTTGAAGTTCTTGCCCTGATAACTTTCCGGCCCCCGGGATATCACGTTCAATAACGTACTTTGGCATGGCACTCTCCTTAGATGATTTCCGGGCGAACACTACACTCGCCGGCTCCGCTCGTCATATATGTCGCGACACCTAATAGTTATACACTACACGGGCCGGTTAGCATTGTTAAAATTACCATGGAATACCGATATGTTATAACTGTTTGCTTCATTGTGAAGCTCTTGACCTAAAGACTCAGGCTGGCTTCAGCGGGCCAAAAATGCCCCAGCCGGCGATTACTCGTTGGCCGGCAAGCCGACGCTATGGAAACCGTGTTCTTCCAGCACGCGCTGGCCGGCGGGCGACAGGACGAACAACGCGAATGCCGCCGCCGCCGGCCCGGCCTGCGGCGCGACCGCCAGGCCGTAGTCGGCCACCGGCGCCAAGGCCGGCAGGGCCACGCTTTTGAGCGCCGAGCCGGCGCCTTGCCGCATGCCCGAGCAATAGCCCAGGGCCATGTCGATGTCGCCGGCGGCGATCAGCGCGGCCGACGACGGCGGCGACGGCCGCTGCGGGTCGGGTGGCCCGCCATAGCGTTGTTGCGCGCGCGCCGTCAGCGCGGCGTAAGCGCCCGGGTGCTCCACATCAAGGCGACGGAACAGTTCCCAGGCATAGTCGCCGCCGGGGTCGGATTTCGGCGTGGAGGTGGCCACGCGCGTGGACGGCGCCAGCAGCAGCGCCAGCACCGTGTCGCTGGTGACGGGCGTGCCGGCCTTGACCAGCGCGCACATATTGTTGCGGGCGAAGAGCACCGCCGGTCCGGCTAGGCCCGCCCGGCTCAGCGTCTGCGCATGGGCCAGCGCGGCCGACGCGTAGACGTCGTAGGGCTGGCCCTTTTCGATGCGTTCGCGCAGCCAGCCGGCGGGACCGTTTTCCATCGTCACCGGCGACTCCGGGTGCAGCGCCTGCCAGCGCGCGATGATGGCGCCGAAGGCTAGGCGCAGGCTGCCCGCGGCGAGTACGTGGACAGGTTCGGCCAGCACGGCCGAGGGCGCCAGCGCCAGCAGCAGCGCGGCGGCCACGCGCCGGCAGGTGGGGTGGATGGCCATGTTTGTTTCCCTTATAAATTCATTTGCAGCGACGCCTGCACGGTGCGCGGCGCGCCCAGCGTGCCGGTGCCATTGCCGGTGCCGCTGTAGCCGTTCTGGCCGCCCGGCGCGATGTTGGCCCAGTAGCGCCGGTCGCCGACGTTGTTGAGCGCCAGGCGCCAGGTGGCCGCCTGGCCCAGCACGGCGCCGGCGTAGCGCAGGCCCAGGTCGGCCGTGCCGTAGCCGCTGACCCAGGTGCTGTTGCTGTTGTTGCCGGGGCGGCGGCCCGTGCCGCTGACGCTGACGCTGAGGAACAGGCCCGGCACGGCGCCCAGCCGGTAGTCGGCGACGGCGCTGGCGACGCGGCGCGCCAGCCCGAGGATTTGTTTGTCGCCGCCGCCAGCCTGGCCGGCATTGCGCAGCCGGGCATCGAGCAGGGTCAGGCCGGCAAACACGTTGAGCTGCGGCGTGGCCGCGCCGGCCGCGCCCAGTTCAAGGCCGCGGTTGATTTGTTCGCCCAGCAGCTTGTAGCGCTGGTCGGACGGGTCGGTCGCGGCAAACGGCCGGGCGATGCGGAACACGGTGGCGCTCAGGTTCAGTTCGCGCCATTGTTGCTTGTAGCCGGCTTCCCATTGTTTGCTGCGGTAGGGCGCCAGATTCTCGCCGGCATTGCGCGTGCCGCTGGGCGCCCCGTCGCCCTGCTGGAGGCTGTCGGCGTAGCTGAGGTAGACGCTGCCGGCCGGCAGCGGCTTGAACATGACGCTGGCGGCCGGACTGAGGCCGCGGCCGCTGTAGCGGCTGGTGGTGGCGCCCAGCTTGTTGAAATTGCTCACCTCTATCCAGCTCTGGCTGGCCGCCAGCGTCGCCGACCAGCGCGCGTTAATGCGGACGGTGTCGCCCAGCGTCAGCGTTTGCTGGCGGGTGTGGACTGAGCGGTAGTGTTTGCCGAAGTCCGGCCATTGCGGTTCTTTGAAGGGCTGCGGGCGCTCCAGGCTGGCCGAGCCCAGCGTAATGGCTGCCGTGTTGTAGGGGGTGTAGCGATCCCAGCCGAAGCCGGTGCTGGCCAGCACCAGTTGGTGGGCCAGTCCGCCCGCTTGCAGTTGGCCATCGAGGGCGAAGGTGTAACTGCCGATCGTGTCGCGGCTGTATGTGGTGGTGGCGGCCGTGGTCGTGTAGTTGCCGGCGTTGCTGGTGAGCGTGTTCGACGGCGCCGTCGACGCGCGCCGGCCGATCTGGCGCTGGACGCCGCCGCGCCAATACCAGCCGCCGCCCAGGCCTTGGCGGAGGCGGGCGCTGACGGTGTCGGTCACATTGTCGTCGCCGGCATAGGTCTGGCCATAAGGCCGCGTCGGATCGGGGGCGGCCGGGAAGTCGACCTTGTTGGCCAGCAAAAACGTGCCGGCGTAGCCTTTGCGCAGGTAGCGATAGGTGCTGGCGTTGGTTTCCAGCACGGTGTCGGCGCCCAGGCGCGCGTCGATGGCAACGCTGGCCAGCCGGCGCCGCAGGCGGCTGCCGTCGACATAGCCTTCGCCGCTGTCGTCGAGCAGGTTGAGGCGATAGCCGAAACGCTCGGCGGCGCCGAAGCTGCCGCCGAGGTCGGCGTGCGCCAGCAGACCGCCCGCGCTGGCATAGCCGACGCTGAGCCGGCGCAGCGGCGCGGCGGTCGGACGCTTGAGCACATAGTTGAAGGTGCCGGCCGGATTGGCCGGCCCGTACAGGGCGCCGGCCAGGCCGTTGAGCACTTCGATGCGCTCGAACTGTTCGGCGGGATAGTCGGTCGTGGCGGCAATGTTCATGCCGTCGATGCGCGTGTTTTGCACGACGCCGGCCTGCAAGCCGCGCGTTTGCGGCCGCACGTTCTCGCCCTGCACCGACGGCAGGTGGCGGAAGGCGTCGCGCACGCTTTTCATCTGCTGGTTTTCGATCAGCTCGGCCGGCACCACGCTGACGGCATGGGGCGTGTCGAGCCAGGCCCGCTGGCCGAGCGGGCCGAGGCCGACGCTGTCGACGCGATATGGGCCGGTCCCGGCGCTGCGCTTGCCCACCAGCAGGACGGTCCCCGCGTCCGGCAGCGCGGCGCCGGTTTCCTGCGCCGAAACCGGATGGGCCGCCGCCAATGCGGCCGCGGCCGACAGTAGCGCGGGGCTGGCGGCGCCGGAAAGCCGCCTCAAAACGGGGTACCACATGGGAATCTCCTACGATGTCTGCGCTTGATGGCGCTGTATACTAGCGTATATAGCGATTCCCGCAGGCATCATTTCGCTTGCCGACTCACCCTGAAGTCAAGGAAATCCCACAAGGCGGACCGGCCGCACCGCCCCGCCTCACTGGGGCGGCAGGGCCTTGGCGGGCGCGGCGTCCGCCTTCAGCGCGTCGACGCGCCCGCGGACGATGGCTTGCGCGAACTCCTCGGCGAAGCCGGGCGCCATGCGCCACCCCTGCCCGCCCGCGTCGCGTTCGAAGCTGAATTCGCCCCGCAGGATGGTGGTGGAGCCGACGCCGATGGCGGCCAGCAACGGGTCGTTGCGCTCGACCAGCAGGCGGCAGGCATATTGCGTGCCGGCCTTGACGGCGCGGCAGGCGCCCAGCGGCTCCAGCTCGGCGATCTCGCGCGCGCGCTCGGGCGCGTTGGGGCTGAGCGCGCCGGGACGGCGCATGTCGGCCAGCATGCGCTCGCGCCGCCCGTGCGCGGCGGCGCCCGGCAGCGCCTCGACGCCGGCGCGGAAGGCCCGCTCGACATTGTCGCGTCCCACCGGCTCGGCCTTGTTGCCGAAGTGGCCGTCGGCGTCGATGTGGCTGAAGCGCGCCTCCACCATGGCCCGGTCGGCTCCGGTGATGGTGAACGCGTCCTTGCCGACGGCCGAGGGGGCGATCGTATAGGCATATGGCATCTTTTCGCCGTGGACGTCGAGCGTGCCGGCGCAGCCGCGCACCCGCTTGGCCGCCGCGTAACCGATTTCCTGGATGTCGCCCAGGGTTGGCCGGTCCACCGGCACGTCGAGGCCGCCGTGCAGGATGTCGGAGCGCGCCGCCACTTGCGCCCTGAACAGCATGCCCTTGACCGAGCGGGTCGTCGCCTCGGCGTCGCAGGCGGGCGCCGCGTCGGGCGTCAGCATATTCCAGCTGGTCGCGCCGACCACGACGGCCAGCCCGGCCAGCCACAGCCAGGGCGAACCCGGCAATAGCTGGCGCCAGAAGGCCGCGTAATACGCCTTGCGCAGCTTTGCCAGGATCTCGGCGGCATCTTCCACGATCTGCACCCGTTCGCGCGCGCTGTCGACCAGGCGCTCGGCGCGCACGCGAACTTGCAACGCATCGAACTGTTCGCGTTCCAGCAACTCCGTCATCACCATCCAGGCCAGCGCCGCCGCCGGCGAGGTGAACGCCTCCCCCGTCGGCACCTCCGGCAGCGCCTTGTCGCGGTCGGCCTCGTCGAGCAAGCCTTCGACGTGCAACGTTTCCAGGACGTCGCGGTTCATGCTGCCGCGCAGCACATGCAGGCTCTTCAGGGTCTGCTCCAGCACCGCCTTGCGCTCCTCGAACGCTTCGCCCATGCGCCTGGCCAGCAGGCGCTCGGCGGCCTTTTCCTCCAATTGCTCCTCGGATACGACGCCGCGAAACAGCAGCCACAGGAGGTTGCGGACCAGATCCGCGTCGTCGGCGATCTCGCCGTATTGCGGGTGCGCCAGCGCCATGTCACGCTGCGCTTCGCTGATCAGGTCAAGCGAAATCAAGCTGTCAAAGGGGGATGGATGCGTGTCGGTCGTCATGGTTTCTGCAGTCAAATAAGTTGCGCTTATTGACTATAATATAAGAAATACCACGCAAGCCCGGTTCCGTAGGCCACGCAAGCAACAATGTTATTTTTTTAACTCACGCTGCCGCCGCGCCTCACTGCTGCTTGAGGCGCTTGATGAACCAGCGACCGGCCGGGCCGGGCGGCGCGTCCTTGCGGTGGATCGCGCGCATGGAAAACACGGGGCCAACCGCCGGGTCCGGCTCCAGCTCGATCTGCATCAGCGCGCCGCGCGCGAGATCGTCGGCGACCATCGGCAACGGCATGCTGCCCCAGCCCAGGCCGGCCAGCAGGAAGGCGTGCTTCGCGCCCAGGTCGGCCAGGCGCCACGTCTGCGCCGCCAGGACGCCGAAATGCCGCCCCTCGGTCAGCGTCGAGCGGTCCGTCAGCACCAGCTGGACGTGGGCGGCGGCGACGCTGTGCGCAATCACGCCGCCCAGCGCGGCCAGCGGATGCCCGGGCGCCACCACCCTGACGGCCGGCACCGACAACAGGTATTCGGCGTTGCAGTCCTGCGGCAGGTCCGGCAGCGAACCGAGCACGCCGATGCGGCAGCGGCCGTCGAGCACCGGCTGCAGCACGGCGCCCAGCGCCTCCACATGCAGGCGCAGCGGCGTGCCGGGAAACGCCGCGTGGAAAGCGCGCACCACGTCCGTCAACGCGGCGATCGGGTACATGACGTCGACCACCACCGCCAGTTCCGGCTCCAGCCCCTCGGCCAGCGTGCGCGCCTTGGCCTTGAAGTCGTCCATGCTGCCGGCCGCGACGCGGGCGGCGCCCAGCAGGGCGCGCCCGGCGTCCGTCAACTGCGGATAGCGCCCGCTGCGGTCGAACAGCGCCAGGCCGATCTGCAACTCCAGGTTCGCCAGCGTCTGGCTGACCACGGATTGCGCCCGCCGCAGCTTGCGCCCCGCCGCCGAAAAACTGCCCTCGTCGGCGGCGGCGATAAAGGTGCGCAATTGATCCATCGACATTCCATCCAGCATGTATCGCCCCATCAGATATATATCATCGAAATATATAGGCTTCCGCGATACATTGCCAGTCTTTACTATGAACACATCGCCTCACCAACAACCAGGAGCCAACACCATGAACACCACGACCACCGCACAAACGTCCCTGCCAACCATCGGCCGCATCCTGATGGCCGCCATTTTCCTGATCAGCGGCGTGGGCAAAATCGCCGCGCCGGCCGCGACGATAGGCTACATCGGCGCGATGGGCCTGCCCTTCCCCACCCTCGCCCTGCTCGGCGCGATCGCAGTGGAAATCGGCGGCGGCCTGGCCCTCGCGCTGGGCTTGCAGACGCGCCTGACGGCACTGGCCTTGGCCGCCTTTTCCATCGTCACCGGCCTGGCCTTCCACCACGCCATCGGCGACCAGAACCAGATGATTCACCTGCTGAAAAACTTCGCGATGGCCGGCGGCCTGCTGCAAGTGGTGGCCTTCGGCGCCGGCGCATACAGCCTCGACAACCGCAAAGCCGCGCCTGCGCTGTCGCGCGCCGCCTAAGCGGCAGCAGGCAAGCCGCACCGCCCCCGATCCGCGCAGGATGGGGGCGGCGGGCGTGTATACTTGGGGTTTGGCGCATTCCGAAATGGAAATGCCGCCCCCATCGATAACCATTCCCGGAATGTCCGCTGGCCAGCCGCTTGTCAACTAAAGAGATACTATGAACTGTCGTGATGGTTGTGGCGCCTGCTGCACCGCTCCTTCCATTTGCAGTCCGATACCTGGAATGCCCGATGGGAAACCTGCCGGTGTCAGGTGCGTCCAGCTTGGGGACGACAATCGCTGCCGCATCTTCGGGAAACCGGAACGGCCACCGTTCTGCGGCGGGTTGCAGCCGTCGGAGGAAATGTGCGGGACCAGCCGCGAACAAGCTATTCGCTGGCTGGACGAATTGGAGCGCGCTACCGCGCCTGCAAACTGAAAGACGAAACTGATATTGGCGTGCTTAAATGACGCACGCAGTTGCGCACTAGGTTGAAGCACGCCGAAGACCAAAGCCAAACCCGCGAGCGCCCTCCCGGCAAGCCGCATCACTTTCCACGCACACCTGTGCCGCGCAACTCCATAGCCCTAACGACCTAGTCAGAACAGCGCATGCTGGAAAACGGCAAAGGGGCGTATATTCAATGCGCTCTACATGGAAAAAGATCGTGGAAAATGAACTTCTCAGAATTGAAAATCGGTACCCGGCTGACGCTCAGTTTCGGCGCCGTCTGCTCCCTCCTGATCCTTATCGTCGCCATCGGCCTGGCGAAGTTGGCGGTGCTTAACGACGGCACTTCCGGCATCGTGCATAGCAATTGGCCGAAGATTTCCATGGCCTCGCAGTCCATGACGCAGATCAACAACATCGCCGTTGCGCTGCGCAATATGATGCTCAACGACGACAAGGCCGATTACCAGAAACAGGCCGTCATCATCGAGCAATCGCGCGCCGTCATCAAAGACAATATCGATCAATTGCAGCGCGCGATGGTGACGGACAAGGAGAAGGAGCTGTTCCAGCAAATCGCCGCCCATCGCAGCACCTATCTGGTCGGCCAGGAACATCTGGTCACCCTGATCGCGGCGGACCAGCGTGAAGATTCCAGAAACTATCTGAACCATGAATTGCGTCCGGCGCTGGCCGCCTACAAGGACGCCGTCAACAGCATGATACGTTACCAGGTCGAGCACATCGAGGCGGCCGGCGCGCTGGCCGACGCCACCTACGCCAGCGCGCGCAAGCTGATGCTCGCGTTCGGCGCGGCGGCCTTGCTGCTGGCGGCCGCCGTCGGCCTGCTGATCACGCGCGGCCTGCTCAGGCAGCTCGGCGGCGAACCGAGCCACGCCGCCCACATCGCCGAAACCATTGCGCAAGGCAATCTGGCCGTGGCGCTGGACGTCAAGGCGGGCGACCACGGCAGCCTGATGTTTGCGATGCAGTCGATGCGCGACAAGCTCGTCCACATCATCGGCCAGGTGCGCAGCGGCACCGAGACGATCGCCACGGCGTCCACGCAAATTTCCGCCGGCAATATGGACTTGTCCAGCCGTACCGAACAACAGGCCAGCGCGCTGGAGCAGACGGCGGCGTCGATGGACGAGCTGACCAGCATCGTCAAGCGCAACGCCGACAACGCCCAGCAAGCCAACGAGTTGGCGGCCTCGGCGTCGGCGGTGGCGGTCCAGGGCGGCGCCGTGGTGGAGCGCGTCGTCGCAACCATGCACGACATCAATACCTCGGCCGGCAAGATCGGCGACATCATCGGCGTCATCGACGGCATCGCCTTCCAGACCAATATCCTGGCCCTGAACGCGGCCGTCGAGGCGGCCCGCGCCGGCGAGCAGGGGCGCGGCTTCGCCGTCGTCGCCGCCGAGGTGCGCAATCTGGCCCAGCGCAGCGCCGCCGCCGCCAAGGAAATCAAGACCCTGATCGGCGACTCCGCCGAGAAGGTGGCCGCCGGCAGCAAACTGGTGGGCCAGGCCGGCACGACGATGCAGGACATCGTCGCGCGCGTGAAGCGGGTGGCCGGCATCATGAACGACATCACGGCCGCCAGCCAGGAGCAGAGCGATGGCATCACCCAGATCAATCAGGCGATCTTCCAGATGGATGGCGTGACGCAGCAGAATGCGGCGCTGGTCGAGCAAGCCGCCGCCGCCGCCGAGTCGCTGCAAGACCAGGCCCGCCGCCTGACCGAGGTGGTCAGCGTGTTCCAGTTCGACACGCTGGCTGCGCCGGTGCCGGCGCAGCGCCTGCCGGCGCCCGCCAGGCCCCTGCCGCCCGCACGCAAGCCGCAGCAAAGACTGGCCGGCGATGCGGCCGCGGCTGAAACGGCGGCGTGCATGAACGAGTAAGAACGAACTCCGCAGGAAATAGCAGGGAGTGTTTTGGGGGGCAGACTTGACGGTCTGTCCCCTTTTTTTCATCCATGCCAGCGCTTGGCCACGGTAGGAAACGCTTGACTAATTTTGCACGTTTTCGTATATTTATGCGCATTCATGCACGATTCAAGCTTATGTCGACTCCCAACCTGCTGCTCAAAGAACGCCACGCCCTGATCCAACAACGCTTGCTGGCCGAAGGCCGCGTGCTGGCGCTGGACCTGGCCACGCAATTGAACGTGTCCGAAGACACGATACGGCGCGACCTGCGCGATCTGGCCGCGGCCGGTTTGTGCAAGCGCGTCTACGGCGGCGCGCTGCCGCTGCCGCCGACGCCCGGCACGCTGAGCGAACGCCGCAGCGAGGCGCCGGACCGCAAGGGGCGCCTGGCCCAGGCCGCCATCGGCCTGGTGCGCGCCAACAGCGTGCTGTTCTTCGACGCCGGCTCGACCAATCTGGCCATCGCCGAGGCCCTGCCGGACTTGCCGCTGACGGTGGCGACGAATGCGCCGGCCATCGCCATCGCCCTGCTGGACCGGGCCAATATCGAGGTCATCCTGATCGGCGGGCGCATCGACCGCGGCGCCGGCGCCAGCCTGGGCGCGAAGGCGCTGCGCGACGCCGAACTGATCCGCGCCGACCTGTGCTTCCTCGGCGCCTGCGGCGTCGACGCCGACGCCGGCATCACCGCCTTCAGCCACGAGGAGGCCGAGTTCAAGCGCGCCGTCGCCGCCATGAGCCAGACCGTGCTGGTGGCCGCCACCAGCGAAAAGCTGGGCACGGCCGCGCCGTTTTCCGTCCTGCCCGCCGCCCGCCTGAGTCATCTGGTGGTCGAGCACGACGTCGCCGCCGAGCGCCTCGACGCCTTCGCCGCGCTCGGCGTGCAACTGCTGCGCGCCCGCCCCGCCTGAACCGCCTTCCACCCTACACGAGACGCCTATATGAACCCCATCGGTCCCCCGCAACGCCGCGCCACCCGCCTCGTCTTCCTCGCCGCCGGCCTGGCCATGGCCGCCTGGGCGCCGCTGGTGCCCTACGCCAAGGTCCGCCTCGGCTTGAGCGAGGGCACGCTCGGCTTGCTGCTGCTGTGCTTGGGCGCCGGCTCGCTGCTGGCGATGCCGCTGACGGGCGCGCTGGCGGCGCGCTTCGGCTGCCGCCGCGTGATCCTCGCCTCGGGCGCGCTGCTGTCGCTGGCGCTGCCGGGGCTGGCGCTGGCCGCCAGCCCCGTGCAACTGGGCCTGGTGCTGCTGCTGTTCGGCGCCGCCATCGGCACCTTCGACGTCTGCATCAACATCCAGGCCGTCATCATTGAAAAGGCCGGCGGCGGCGCGCTGATGTCGGGCTTCCACGCGCTGTTCAGCGTCGGCGGTTTCGCCGGCGCCGGCCTGATGGCCCTGCTGCTGTGGCTGAGGCTGGACCCGGCCTGGGCCTGCGCCGCCATCGTCGCGCTGCTGGCGGCGCTGCTGCGCGCCGCCAGCGGCCACCTGCTGCGCGACGCCGAGCCGGACGGCCGCGCCGCGCCGCTGTTCGTCATGCCGCACGGCTCGGTGATCGTCATCGGCCTGCTGTGCTTCATCGTCTTCCTGGCCGAGGGCTCCATCCTCGACTGGAGCGCGCTGTTCCTGACCGGCAGCCGCGGCGTCGACGCCGCGCGCGGCGGCCTCGCCTACGCCGCGTTCGCCATCGCCATGACGGCCGGCCGTTTCAGCGGCGACTACATCGTGCGCCGTTTCGGCGGCCAGCGCGTGCTGCTCGCGGGCGGCCTGTGCGGCGCCGCCGGCTTCTTTCTGACGGTGCTGGCGCCGTCCGTGGCCGGCAGCCTCGCCGGCTTCGTGCTGATCGGCCTGGGCGCGGCGAACATCGTGCCGATCCTGTTCACGGCCGCCGGCAAGCAGCGCGCCATGCCGGCCAGCCTGGCCGTGTCGGCCATCACCACGCTCGGCTACGCCGGCATCCTGGCCGGGCCGGCCGTGATCGGCTTCGTCGCCCACGCCACCAGCCTGAGCATGGCCTTCGCCGGCCTCGGCTGCGCGCTGCTGCTGGTCGCCGCCAGCGCGCGCATCGGCGCCCCCGCCGGAAGCGGCCCAGGGGGCTGACCCCGGCTTGCCATCAGCCCGGCCCCAGCACGCGCAACACCTCGTCGAGCGTCGTCACGCCGCTCTGCACCTTGTAATAGGCGTCGTCGCGCAGCGTCGAAAAGCCCTGGCCGCTGGCATAGGCGGCCATTTCCGTGACGGGCGCGACGGTGGCGATCAAATGCCGCAGGTGGTTGTCCGGCACCAGCAATTCGTACAGGCCGAGCCGGCCCTTGTAGCCGCTGCCGTGGCAGGCCGGGCAGCCGCCGCCCCGGTAGGCGCGCGTGATGCCGCTGGCGAAGCGCCCGCCCAGATGCTTGAGCAACTGCGCGTCCGGGTCGACTTCCACACGGCAGAAATCGCAGCTGCGGCGCACCAGCCGCTGCGCGATGACGGCCTCCAGCGCCGTGGCGATGACGAAGGGTTTCAAGCCCAGGTCGAACAGCCGCGACACGGACGCCAGCGCGGAATTCGTGTGCAGGGTAGAGAACACCTGGTGCCCCGTCAGCGCCGCGTGGAAGGCCACCTCGGCCGTCTCGAAGTCGCGGATTTCGCCGATCAGGAGCACGTCCGGGTCTTGCCGCAAAATGGAGCGCAAGATCAGCGGGAAGGTCATGCCGATTTTCTCGCGCACCAGCACCTGCCCCGCCGTGTCGAGGTAGTACTCGACCGGGTCTTCGATGGTCAGGTAATTCTTTTCCGACGTGGCGTTGTTTTGCAGCAGGCTGTACAGCGTCGTCGTCTTGCCGCTGCCCGTCGGCCCCGTGGCCAGGATCATGCCCTGCGGCTTGCCGCAGGCGCGGCCGATGCCGGCCAGGTCGGCCGGGCCGAAGCCCAGTTCGTCGAGTCGGACCACGGCGGCGTTGCGGTCGAGGATGCGCATGACGATTTTCTCGCCGTTGATCGTCGGCAGCGAGGAGACGCGCAAGTCGACGACGCGCTTCGGCGTCTTCACGGCCAGGCGGCCGTCCTGGGGCCGGCGCCGCTCGGAGATGTCGAGTTCGGCCATGACCTTGATGCGCGACACGATGGACTGGTGCATATTGTGCGGGATCTGGATCTTGTCGCTGAGCACGCCGTCGATGCGCAGCCGCACCACCACATTCTTCGCCCGCGGCTGGATGTGGATGTCGGACGCGCCCAGCCGGATCGCCTCGACCAGGATGGAATTGACGAGGCGGATGGCCGGCGGCTCGTCCGTGCCCTGCAGCAGCTCCTCCAGGCTTTGCTCGTCCTCGTCCTCGATGAGGATTTCGATGCCCTCGTAGGGGTCGGCGGCGCCGAACTCGCCGGCCGCGTCGGCAAGCTCGCCGGCGCCGCAGCCGTAGACGTCGGCGATCTTGCGCTGGATCGCCGCCATCGCCGCCAGCACCGGGGCGATTTCCAGCCCCGTCACGAAGCGCAGGTCGTCGAGCAGGCCGACGTCGAGCGGGTCGGCCATCGCCAGCGTCAGGCGCCGGCTCTCTATCTTCAGCGGCACGATCTGCTGGCGCTGGCACAGCGCCGTCGGCACCAGCGCGGCGACGCCGGGGTCGACGCTGAACTCCTCCAGCGCCACCTGCTGGATCAGCAATTCCTTGCCGATGAACTCGTGCATCGCCTGCTCCGTCAACCAGCCCCGTTCGACGATCAGCTTGATCATCGGCGCCTTGCGCTGCTGCTGCACGCGCATCAATTCCTGCACCTGGGCGTTGTTGAGCATGCCGCGCTTGTTCAGCATGACGGCCAGCTGGCTGCGGTTGGACACGCCGAACTTCGCCAATTGCTCGATTTCCGCCCGCTTCGCCTGGTTGTCGCGCTTCAGGCTGTTGTTTTTCTGGATCAACTGGTGCTGCTCCAGGGCCAGCGCGACGGTGACGCGCAGGTCGTCGTCGTCCCAGGGCTTGAGGATGAACTTGTAGACGGCGCCGCTCTTCATCGCGGCGACGACGGCGTTGACGTCGGCGTGGCCGGTGAGCATGATGCGTATCGTGTCCGGGCACAGCGCCCGCGCCCGCTTCAACAGCTCGCCGCCCGTCATGCCCGGCATCATGTAGTCGCTGACGAGCAGGTGGAAGGCTTCGGCGCCCAGCAGCGCCAGCGCCTGCTGCGGGTCCTGGCACAGCACGACGTCGTAGTTTTCCTGGCGGAAGACGCGGCGCAGCGCCGCCAGCACGCCGGGCTCGTCGTCGACCAGCAGCAGGCGGTAGCGCGGCGGCGCGGCGGCCGCCCCCTCGGGCGCGGCGGCGTCCGTGAACAGGTGGCTGTAGCTCACGGCGGCCCCGCCAGCGGCAGCTCGACCGTGACGCGGGTGCCGGCCGTGGCGCCGCGCCCCAGCGCGATGGCGCCGCCGTGGGCGGCGGCGATGTCGCGCGCCACCGTCAAGCCCAGCCCCATGCCGGCGCCCACGGCGCGCGTCGTGAAAAACGGCTCGAACACGCGCGCCGCGATGGCCGGCGCGATGCCGCAGCCGTCGTCCTCGACGACGAGGCGGATGGCGGCGCCGTCGACGCCGCCGCTGACGCGTATCAGGCCGGCGTCGGCGACGGCCAGGCGGGCGTTGTGCAGCAGCGCCAGCAGCATCTGGCGGATGCGCCCGGCGTCGCAGCGCAGCGCCGGCATGGGCGCCAGCCGCACCTCCAGCGTCACCGTGTCCGGCAATTGCCCGGCGACGATGGCGGCGGCGGCGCGCACCGCCTCGGCCACGTCGGCCGGCGCGGCGCCGGCGCTGTCGACGCCGGCATAGGCTTTCAGGTTCTGGACGATGTGGGCGACGCGGTCGGCGCCGGCGCCCGACTCGGCCAGCAGGGCCGGGAAATCCTGCAGCAGCGCGTCGACGTCGTGGCCGCGCCAGGCCGCGTCGGCGGCCGCCGCGTCGCCGCGGCGGTAGGCCAGCAGCACCTCGGCCAGCGCGCCCACATACTCCTTGGCGCTGCCCAGGTTGCTGCGGATGAAGCCGATCGGGTTGTTGATCTCGTGCGCCATGCCGGCCGCCAGCGTGCCGACGGCGGCCATTTTCTCCGTGTGGAAGATCTGCCGCTGGGCGTGCTCGATGGCCTGCGTCTGCGCCGCCACGCGCTCCTCCAACTGGGCCGACAGCGCCCGGTAGCGCCGCTCCGACTCCAGCAGGGCGACATGCTGGGCCTGCAGCGCGTGGTAGTCGGCGTGCGCCGATTCCACATGCAGCTCGGCCGCCATGCGGTAGCGCTCGGCGACGGCCAGCACCAGTTCCAGCCAGGCGGCCGCATCGGCCACCCCGGCGGCCGCGCCGCTCAGGCGGCCGAGCACGTCGATGCCCAGCCGCAGCGGCGCCTCGGCCGCGGCGTCCGGCGCGCCGTCCGGGCCGGGGCCGTCGCGCCCCGGGCCATCGAGGCCCGGGCCGAGCACGCGGGCGCCGCCGGCGTCGCGCACTTCCCAGCGCGGCCCCAGCGCCCGCTCCAGCAGGGCCGGCAAGTGGCCGCGCGGCAGCGCCCGCAGCAGCTCGGCCAGCGTCGGCTCGCGGTCGAAGCGGGCCGGCGCGTTCACGGCCGCGCCCCCAGCGCCGCGCAAAAGGCGGCGCGCGTCAAGCCGTGGGCGGCGCCCAGCGCGAACTGGCGGTCCAGGCTGTCGTACAGCCCGTCCAGCAGGGCGGCGAAGGTGGCCAGCACGCCGCCGCCCTCGAGCGCGGCGGCGAACAGCAGCGGCCACGGCGCCTGCGCCCAGCGCGCCGCGATTTCCGCCTCGCTGAGGATGTCGGGCAGGTCGCGCTTGTTGAATTGCACCACCAGCGGCAGGACGGCGCCGTCCAGGCCGAGGATGGCCAGGTTGGCCATCAGGTTTTCGAAGGAGCTGGCGTTGTTGCTGGCCTGGTGGCGCCGCGAGTCGGCGACGAAGACGACGCCGTCGGCGCGCGACAGCACGGCCTTGCGCGTGCCGTCGTGGGCCACCTGGCCGGGCACGGTGAACACCTTGAACTTGACCAGCAGGCCGGACGGCGCCGTGAAGCCCAGCGGCAGCAAGTCGAAAAACAGGGTGCGGTCGCCATCCGTCTCCAGCGTCATGATGTCCCCCTTGAGCTCGGCCGCCAGCAAGTCGTGCAGGCGCGTCAGGTTCGTCGTCTTGCCCGACATGGCGGGGCCGTAATAGACCAGCTTGACGGTCAGGCGGCGGCGTTGTTCATCCAGTTCGGCCATGATGGATCGGCATACCTCGGGGCGGCTCGGGGGCGGGCGCGGCGCGCGGGACGGATGTGTGCGCGGACGCGCCCGGGCGCTGCTATTCGCTCGCTTCCACCGTGCGCCCGTTCAGGGCTTGCACCGGGCGGGCGTTCATCGGATACAGTTTTTGGAAGGACTTCAATTGCGCGGCCGACAAGCTCACCGGCTGCTTCAGCACATGCCACAGCACGCCCTCGCTGCACGGCGGCGTCGTCAGCGAGCCGACATAGGCGTAATAGCCGCGCCGGGCCGGCAGCACGGCTTCCGGATTGATACCCTCATCCAGCTCGCGGCTCTCGTTCGCCTTGGCCGGCAGCGCGTCGAATACGCCCCGCAGGGCCGGATTGCTGGCGCCCTTCTGGAACAGCACGGCGACGACGGCCAGCTTGCCGGCCTCGCTCTTGTGGACGAAATGGGCCACCAGCGGATAACTGACGCCGTTGACCTTTTCCTCGCTGGGCGTGTGGAAGTGGAATTGCAACAGCTTGTAGTCGCCGTCCGCCAGGCGTATCGCGCCGCCCTCGGCCAGGTTCACCTGCACCGTGTGGCCGTTGTTGACGACGCTGGCGCCGCCGGGCGCGTAGGCGAAGTCGATGGGCGCCAGCTTGGCCTGCCGGGCGCCGCGGATGTCGATGGGCGATTGCTGCTTGCCCAGCTTGCAGCCGGAGAAGCCCTCGTCGAGCTCGCTCCAATGGGCCGGCCCGCCATGGCCCTGGTAAGTCCAGTGCGCGGGCTTGTCTTCGGCCAGCGCGACGCTGCAAACTGCGCTCAGGCCACAGGCCACCAGCATTGAATTGAATTTCATCAGAAAATCCTTTCAGCGTTTGTCAGACTACGGAGGAAGTTACTACCGGGAAGGGAGCCACGGTCCGGGCCATGCATCTGAACAATGGCAACACCGATGCTAGCGCGGCCATGCGCGCCGGTCAACCGCCGTGCGCGCCATGTGTGCACGGCGCCGCACCGGCCGCGCGGCCGCGCGCCTGCGCTGAATCAGATTCGCCGGCCGCTATCGTGGTAAGCTTCGACCCCGCGCAGCGGTCAGGCGCCATCCGCGCCTCCCCCTCAACAAACTAGTACGTACCAGAACAAAATTTATGGATTTCATTCTCGCGCTCAAAGCCGTCATCATGGGGCTGGTGGAAGGTTTCACCGAATTCCTGCCCATTTCCTCGACCGGCCACCTGATCCTGGCCGGCAGCCTGCTCGACTTCACGGGCGAAAAGATCAAGGTCTTCGAAATCGTCATCCAGGCCGGCGCCATCTTCGCCGTCTGCTGGGAATACCGGGCCAAGATCGCCAGCGTGCTAAGCGGCCTGGGCAGCGACGCCAGGGCGCGCAAATTCGTCCTCAACCTGCTCATCGGCTTCCTGCCGGCGGCCGTCCTCGGCCTGATCTTCGCCAAGAAAATCAAGGCCGTGCTGTTCGCCCCGGTGCCGGTGGCGCTGGCCTTCATCGTCGGCGGCGTCATCATCCTGCTGGTCGAGCGCCACGCCCGCGCCAACCCGGTGTCGGTGCGCATCCACGCGGTCGACGACATGAGCATGCTCGACGCCCTCAAAGTGGGCCTGGTGCAAGCCTTCGCGCTGATCCCCGGCACCAGCCGCTCCGGCGCCTCCATCATCGGCGGCATGGCGCTGGGCCTGTCGCGCAAGGCCGCCACCGAATTCTCCTTCTTCCTGGCGATCCCGACCCTGCTGGGCGCCACCGTCTACTCGATCTACAAGGAGCGCGCGCTGCTGTCGCTGGCCGACCTGCCGCTGTTCGGCGTCGGCACGCTGGCCGCCTTCGTCTCGGCCTTCCTGTGCGTGCGCTGGCTGCTGCGCTATATCAGCACCCACGACTTCACCTTCTTTGCCTGGTACCGCATCGTCTTCGGCCTGGTGGTCATCGCCAGCGCCCATTTCGGCTGGGTAGTGTGGGCGGATTAAAGCAATGATGAACCAGGACCTACAAGCGCAAGCGCTGCACCAGCTGCAAACCGTCTTCGGCTATCCGGCCTTCCGCGGCCAGCAGGCGGACATCGTCGACCACGTGTCGCACGGCGGCGACGCGCTGGTCCTGATGCCGACCGGCGGCGGCAAGTCGCTGTGCTACCAGATTCCGGCGCTGCTGCGCGACGGCGTCGGCGTCGTCATCTCGCCGCTGATCGCGCTGATGCAGGACCAGGTCGACGCCCTCGCCGAGGTCGGCGTGCGCGCCGCCTTCCTGAACTCAACCCAGACCTACGAGGAAGCCAGCCGCATCGAGCGGCTGGTGCGCAGCGGCCAGATCGACCTGGTCTACGTGGCGCCCGAACGCCTGATGACGCAGCGCTGCCTGGACCTGTTCCAGGCCTCGAAGATCGCCCTGTTCGCCATCGACGAGGCGCACTGCGTGTCGCAGTGGGGCCACGACTTCCGTCCCGAATACATCAAGCTGTCGGTGCTGCACGAGCAGTTCCCCGACGTGCCGCGCATTGCCCTGACGGCGACGGCCGACCCGCAGACGCGCGCCGAAATCGCGCTGCGCCTGCAACTGGCCGACGCGCGCCAGTTCGTCTCCTCCTTCGACCGCCCCAACATCCGCTACCAGATCGTCGAGAAGGCCAACGGCCGCAAGCAGCTGCTCGACTTCATCACCACCGAGCACGGCGGCGACTGCGGCATCGTCTACTGCCTGTCGCGCAAGAAGGTCGAGGAGACGGCCGAGTTCCTCAACGAGAACGGCATCCGCGCCCTGCCCTACCACGCCGGCATGGACTACGCCAAGCGCAGCGCCAACCAGGCCCGCTTCCTGCGCGAGGAGAACATCGTCATGACGGCGACCATCGCCTTCGGCATGGGCATCGACAAGCCGGACGTGCGCTTCGTCGCCCACCTCGACCTGCCCAAGAGCATCGAGGGCTACTACCAGGAGACGGGACGGGCCGGCCGCGACGGCATGCCGGCCAACGCCTGGATGGCCTACGGCCTGCAGGACGTGGTGCTGCAGCGGCGCATGATCGACGAGTCGGACGCCGACGACGGCTTCAAGCGCGTGCTCGGCGTCAAGCTCGACGCCATGCTGGGCCTGTGCGAAACCCTCAGCTGCCGGCGCATGCGCCTGCTGGAATACTTCGGCGAGCCGGCCACGCCCTGCGGCAACTGCGACACCTGCCTGATGCCGCCGGTGTCCTTCGACGGCACGGTGCCGGTGCAGAAACTGCTGTCGGCCATCTACCGGGTCGACCAGCGCTTCGCCGGCGGCCACGTCATCGACGTGCTGCGCGGCGTCGAATCGGAGCGCATCAAGACCTGGCACCACGACTCGCTGTCGGTGTTCGGCATCGGCGCCGAGCGCAGCGAACTGGAATGGAAGGCGATCCTGCGCCAGTCCATCGCGCTGGGGCTGGTGACGGTCGACCACGAGCAATACAGCTCGCTGAAGCTGACCGACGCGGCGCGCCCGGTGCTCAAGGGCGGCCAGAAGGTGCAGCTGCGGCAGTACCAGAAACCGCTCAAGACCAAGCGCACCTCGACGGCCGCGAAAGGCTACGCCGAGACCGACCTGTCGACCCAGGAACAGGCGATTTTCGACAAGCTGCGCTGGTGGCGCGTCGAAACGGCGCGCACCCACAACGTGCCGGCCTACGTCATCTTCGTCGACGCGACGCTGCGCGAAATCGCCAAGGCGCGCCCGACCTCGCTGGAACACCTGCGCGGCGTCTCCGGCGTCGGCGAGAAGAAGCTGGCCTCCTACGGCGAGGAAATCGTCGCCATGATCAGCGAAATGCTGTAAGCGGCGGGCGCGCAATCCGCACAATTGCGCGCGGTTCGCGTGCAATTGCGGCCAAAGCCGGTTACGATCACGCATGGAAACCAAATGGCTGGAAGACTTCATCTCGCTCGCCGAGACCAACAACTTTAGTCGCTCGGCGGCCTTGCGCCACGTGACCCAGCCGGCGTTCTCGCGGCGCATCCAATCGCTGGAAAACTGGCTCGGCACCGACCTCGTCGACCGCACCTCCTACCCGACCAGCCTGACCCCGGCCGGCGTGGTCTTCTACGAGCAGGCGCTGGAAATGCTGGGCCAGATCAACGGCGTGCGCGCGCTATTGCGCGGCAAGCGCGCGGCGGCCCAGACCAGCGTCGACTTCGCCGTGCCGCACACGCTGTCGCTGACCTTCATGCCGAAATGGCTGACGGCGCTGGAGCACGGCTTCGCGCCGATCAACAGCCGGCTGATGGCCCTCAACGTCCACGACGCCGTGCTGCAACTGGTCGACGGCGGCTGCGACCTGCTGCTGTGCTACCACCACCCGCGCCAGCCGGTGCAGCTCGACCCGGGCAGCTACGACATGCTGGTGCTGGGCCGCGAGGCGCTGCGCGCCTACGCCCGCTGCGACAAGGCGCGCACGCCCGACTTCGCCCTGCCCGGCAGCGCCGCCGAACCGCTGCCCTTCCTGTCCTACACCAACAACGCCTACCTGGGGCGCATGGTCGAACTGATACTGACGGACGCCAGACAGCCGCTGCACCTGGCAACCTGCTACGAGACGGACATGGCCGAGGGCTTGAAAATGATGGCGCTGGAGGGGCGCGGCGTGGCCTTCCTGCCCGAGTCGGCCGTCACGCGCGAACTCAAACAGAAGCAGCTGGCGCGCGCCGACGGCGGCGCGCCGGGCTGGGAAATCGACATGGAAATCCGCCTCTACCGCGAACGCCCGTCGCCGCAGCGGCCGGGCAAGCCGATGGTCGAAAGCCTGTGGCAATACCTGGAGCAGGCGCAGAAAAGCCGCGCCGGCAAGCGCCGCGCGCGCGCCGCCGCGCCGCGCCAATAAGCCGCCGCGGGCGGCCGGGCACCATACCACTTCAACAACTATGCATGATACGCATAGTTAAATGCGCACAAAGCATTAGCCTGCCCCTGGCACTTGGCCTACGATTCGGCTCTCGCTGCGCGCGCGCGTTTGCGCGACGCCACTCAACGTATCGTCAGGAGCATGAAGCATGACCCGTCAACACGAACTGCCTTCCTATCTCAATCCACAAGAACTGGGACCTTGGGGCGTCTACCTTGAACAAATCGACCGCGTCACCCCCCACCTTGGCAGCCTGTCGCGCTGGGTGGAAACGCTGAAGCGGCCAAAGCGCATCCTGACAGTTGACGTACCAATCGAGCGCGACGACGGCACCATCGCCCACTTCGAAGGCTACCGCGTGCAGCACAATATGTCGCGCGGCCCGGGCAAGGGTGGCGTGCGCTTCCACCAGGACGTGACCCTGTCCGAAGTGATGGCCCTGTCGGCCTGGATGACGGTCAAGAACGCGGCCGTCAACGTGCCATACGGCGGCGCCAAGGGCGGCATCCGCGTCGATCCGAAAACCCTGTCGCGCGGCGAACTGCAACGCCTGACGCGCCGCTACACCAGCGAAATCAGCATCATCATCGGACCGACCAAAGACATTCCTGCACCGGACGTCAACACCAATGAACAGGTGATGGCCTGGATGATGGACAGCTACTCCATGATCGGCGGCAATATGTCGACGGGCGTCGTGACCGGCAAACCCATCTCGCTCGGCGGCAGCCTGGGCCGTCGCGACGCGACCGGCCGCGGCGTCTACGTCGTCGGCTGCGACGCCGCCGCCAAGATCGGCATGTCGATCGAAGGCGCCAAAGTCATCGTCCAGGGCTTCGGCAACGTCGGCGGCGTGGCCGCGCGCATGTTCGCCGAAGCGGGCGCGAAAGTGGTGGCAGTGCAAGACCACAAAACCACCGTCGTGCATCCGGGCGGCCTGGACATTCCACGCCTGCTGGCCCACGTTGCCGAAGTCGGCAGCGTCGAAGGCTTCCCCGGCGCCGACAGCTTCGTGCCGCGCGAACAATTCTGGGGCATCGACTGCGACATCCTGATTCCGGCCGCGCTGGAACAGCAGATCACCGCCGAAAACGCGGGCCAGATCCGCGCCAAGATCATCCTGGAAGGCGCCAACGGCCCGACCACGCCGGCCGCCGACGACATCCTGACCGACAAGGGCGTGCTGATCATTCCAGACGTGCTGGCCAACGCCGGCGGCGTCACCGTCAGCTACTTCGAGTGGGCGCAGAACTTCTCCAGCTTCTTCTGGACCGAAGAGGAAATCAACTCGCGCCTGACCCGCATCATGCGCGAAGCCTTCGACTCGGTATGGCAAGTGTCGCAGGAAAAGAAAGTGTCGATGCGCACCGCCACCTTCATCCTCGCCTGCACCCGCGTGCTGCAAGCGCGCGAAGTGCGCGGCCTGTACCCATAATGCGGCAGCGGGCGCCGGCGCACATGTGCCGGCGCCCGCCGCAAGCGCGGGACGTAAAAAAAGCAGACCTCGGTCTGCTTTTTTTACGTCCGCGACAGCCAGGTGCCGCGGCCGCGCCTTACTTCTTGACGAACACCAAATCCCACACGCCATGCCCGAGCCGCAAACCGCGGTTCTCGAACTTGGTCAGCGGACGGTAAGCCGGCTGCGGCGCATAGCCTTCCGCGGTGTTGGCCAAACCCTCCTCGGCGCCGAGCACCTCCAGCATCTGCTCGGCATACTCCTGCCAGTCGGTGGCGCAATGCAGATAGCCGCCCGGCGCCAGGCGCTCGGTCAGCAGCTTGACGAACGGCCCCTGGATCAGGCGGCGCTTGTTGTGGCGCGCCTTGTGCCACGGGTCGGGGAAGAACACATGCACGCCGGCCAGCGAATTGGCCGGAATCATATGCGTGAGCACCTCCACCGCGTCGTGCTGGATCAGGCGCAGATTCGTCAGCTCCTGTTCGCCGATCTGCTTGAGCAGGCTGCCGACGCCGGGCGTGTGCACCTCGACGCCGATGAAATCCTTCTCCGGCATGCCCTTGGCGATGTGCGACGTCGTGTCGCCCATGCCGAAGCCGATTTCCAGCACCGTCGGCGCGCTGCGTCCGAAAGCCTGGGCGAAGTCGAGCGGCGCCTTGTTAAATTCGAGCAGGAACTGCGGCCCCAGCGTTTCCAGCGCGCGCGCCTGGGCGATCGACAGACGGCCGGCGCGCGTGACGAAGCTGCGGATGCGGTGTTCGGTCGGATCGTACATCATTGGCCGGGCTGGGCCGTTTTGGGGCGTATCTGAGGACATGGGAATGAGGGAGGTAACGGGTAAAAGAACTGCCGGGGCGCCGCTGCGGCGTCGAACCAAGGCGAATCTGGAGCGGGTGAAGGGAATCGAACCCTCGTCGTAAGCTTGGGAAGCTTCTGCTCTACCATTGAGCTACACCCGCGAAGCCTGCATTTTACGCGGCTTTCATCGCTGTTGCAACGCCGCATCATGGCTACTGTGATGGAAAACAAGATGGCCGATTTTATTGAGATGTGATGGCCGAATAAACAACAGCTTCCTCCAAAAGCGGAAGTCCTGCTTTCCCCGGAATTCGCCTCGAAGCAGTTACTCAAACCAGCTATCTTCTATAGTTTTTCATACTTTTACTCTTTATTTTTAGGGGCATTGCACTTTTTAGTGTCATCGTAATTTTTTACTCCAACTCACTAATTTTGCGCACGAACCGTAAGAAGAATAGGGAATTACACGGCATCTTTCCTCAATAAATTTATGAAATTTCAAATAATTCGATCCCGTATTTTTCCCATCTAAGAAATTTCTTATCTAAACACTATTATCCTCAGCGCTGATCGTCAACAGAAGCGAATCTAGTGCTTCGTGTTCGTTTGCTGGCAGGATTGACCCGGTCAGATTGACCCGTCCTCCATACCCTCGCGAACGCCGCGCCCCTGTCGTAAGACCCCTCTAACCCCAATTCCTTTAAGTCCTCACGAATCTGTTTTAGCGTGCGCCGTTGCTTGCGCGTCCGTGCTGCTTCAGTCTTGAGTAGCGCGGAAAGCTGGAACGCGTATTTGTCGATGGCGCGGGTGGAACGCCGCTCGGCGTAGGCCGGCTCTATGGTTTCCGAGCGCAGGTAGCGTCGAACGGTGCTTCTGGAGATGCCCAAACGCCTGGCGATCTCTCTCAATGGGACCTGGTCGCGAATGTGCCAGCGTCGAATAATGCCTAGTAATGCCACGTCGATCACTCCAATTCCCCACTCAATGTAGTGAGTAGGATTGTGTCTTATACGTGGGTCAGTTCGGCTTGCAAATTATGCGGTGAAGTGAGTCAGATTTCGCTGCAAATCAATAACATGCTGAGGGGACAGAATCGCTATTAACATCAGATGCTGGATCGTCTAAAAAACAAAAATTTTAAGCAGCCAGCACACAGCGCAGCGGCACCCGTTCCCTGCACTTTGAGTAATTACTAAAGAATAAAGTGATTCTGTCGTTAGTAGAGGTACGAAATCCCTCGTTATCCTAAATATACATATGAAAACCTATCTTTTTGCAGCTATCACCGTCGCATTGGCCGCCTGCTCCTCGCCCCCGACCCAACCCACGACGTTCAACGTCAACAGCGCGGACTTTTCCACCGCCTCAAACGAGAATCTTTGCTCCGTATATGGGTACCGTGCCAACCGTTCAGGCGAGGCCAGAGGGGAATTGATGAAGCGCGGAGTTTTCACCGCTAAAGATTGGGCAAATATCGATGCTCACATTGTTATTCCTGGCATGTCAGAATGTGCAGTCAACGCTGCGTACTTTGTCAGCGTGGCGAAGGTGGAAGGAGCTGTAGATGCATCAGGCAAGCGGATCAGTAGGACGCTAGTTTATGCGTGCAATACATCACCTGTTCCAAACTGTCCTTACACGCAAGTGACATTCCAGAATGGCGTGGTCGTTTCAGTGACACCTAGAAGCACACTTTAAACGCTCGTTGTACCTCTGGAAAGAACCGAAGTTGCGGTCGTGAGTCTCACATGCCCTCATGACGAATCCAGGCGTTGACGCAGAAATTTCTGAGACTGATCCCTCGGGGCGGTCAGAATTTTCCCTGCAAATGTGGGTTCGGCAGGAATCCCCGTTCGCACTGAGCGACAGCACGGCCAACAGTCAGATTTTTCGGTCTGCCATCACAGCGTATCAGTAGCTTTTTCGACTAAACGTGGGGTCGGAAATGTGATGGCAAGTAACTTTTTGATTAAGGTGGAGTTTTGGTGTGATCGCATATTCATGCGCTTCAGAGTCGCACGAACAGTGGCTCTTGACGAGGTGGAGGAGCTTGGGAAGCTTCTGCTCTACCATTGAGCTACACCCGCGAAGCCTGCATTTTACGCGGCTTTCATCGCTGTTGCAACGCCGCATCATGGCTACTGTGATGGAAAACAAGATGGCCGATTTCACTGAGATGTGATGGTTTTCTCGCCCGGCACTATTAACCATTACGGACAAGCAAATTCATTAAAGTGCATGGCGCCGATTTTATTCGCGCCCGCAACCGCCTGCATACCGGTATTTATGTATGTGTGTTGCCATTCCTGTCGTAGATAGGACACAATGCGGCCTGAATATGTTTCGACATCCGGAAAGTGAAATCCCTATTCTTCAAAAGGAAGATGACATGAGCAATTTAAGCATTCCGCAAACCGCCAAAGCAATTGCGGTGTTTTCCCATAGCCGGATAGTGCCAATTTTCTTTGCGGTATTCGCAGTGATCCTGGCAGCAGTGTCGGGTTTTGTGCTGTATCTGGGTACGACCCTTCCCCAAAAAACGCTGAACGACTCCGCTGCCGTGACGCTGCGTAACGGCGCCAAACTGGGGACTCACAGCAATATAAACATTATCTATGGTGCTGCGGCCTTTCTGGCGCTGCTGGCGCTGTTGGTGCTGGTGATGCGCGCGGTGATGCTCAAGCGGCAGAAGAGCCGTTTTGAACTGCATGAAGACGGTGTGGTCCACGAATCTGCCGGCACGCGCAGCTACGCCGCATTTGCCGACATCCAGGACTTGTATCTATTCGCAGCCGGAAAAACCGCCATGGCCGGCATGATCAATAATTTTGCGTATCGCACGGGCTCCGACAAGCCGTGGATACTGGCGTCTGGAGAACTCAAGGGCTTCTATGATTTCATGGACGAGTTTCGCTCCCGTTACGTGTCGCACCGTATGCCCGTTTTAAAGCAGAAGCTTGCCGACGGCAAGCGCGTGAACTTCCACTACATTAGTAGCGGCGAAGTTTACAAGAAGCGATTCTTCGGCGATTTCCTGAATTTCAAGACCCAGGAACTGGCGTTGTCGGCCGAGGGGCTGCATGTGGACGGAGTAACCTGGCCTCGCGCAAGCCTGAAGTGCATGAATCTGAATGATTGGACCGAGAAAGTGACCATCAAGGATACGGCGGGCGGCACCGTGTTTTCTTGCATCGGTACGGGCATCCTGAGTTTCGATCTGTTCACCAATATGATCGACGAAGAGATCATTCAGACATCGTATGCCTGACAGGGTCTGCGCGGCCCGGGTGTGCTTTCGGTCTTGCGTGCCGCGAGCGCGCGGTGGCCGCAGAGACGAGATCAATGGGGCTTCCACGTCAAGGAATATGCCGCGTCGCTAGTGGCCACATAGATATTGGAAGATTTGCATGAGTAACTCCATTGCAGTAAACAAGTGGCTGAAAATGGCAAAAGATGATGATGTTGTTGTTGATCCCAGCAACATTAATCACGAAGCGATAGAAAACATGTGGTGCTTTTCGCCTTTAGAGGATGAAGCGCCAACGATCAATGCAGAAGATATTGTCGATTTCATCAGTCAGGTTATCGAGGATAGAAGGAGAAAGCTAAGAGATAAAGAAATGCTGTTCTATTGCTGGCATGACTTTCAATGTAGCCAGCTTCGCTTCAGCCTTGTTTCAAGATCACATGGTCGGCTTCCATTTGGCTGCGAGTTGAGCGAAACGAAAGAGTTATCGATCATTGCGAACCGCGTGGTGAACGAGGACTGGCGCAACGACGACCACATGCAAGACGCCTTGGAACAAGAGCATGGGCAACAGCGTTTCGCTCTGCAGGTTTTTGTTACGAATGTTCCATGAGTCAGCTCTTACCGACAAGGCTCTGCAGGTTTGCATTTGTGCTTGCGGGGAGACGGCGTTGATAGCCTGCGGCTTTGATTGACGATAGCGAATATTGCAGCAATTCCGTGCAGACACGACAATTTGGCCGGCGAAATGATAAGCTTACAACTCATACCAACGCACAGTCAGGCGCGCACATGAAAGAAAACGAGGCACTTACAACGGCCGGATCAACGGCAGCGGAGGATGCATCGGCCGAGCGGCGCGCAGCCATGCGGGCCCATGCCAAGGCCGACAAATTCCACGTCAAGATTTTTCTCGGCGTGTTCGCCGCCAGCTTCGTCGGCCTGTGCACGTATGCCATGCTGTTTGAAAATGAAAACGGCAACGGCCTGCTGTCGGCCGTTTTCCCCGCTGCAGTGATTTCCCTGCTGATCGGCGCGATCCTGCTGGCCGCCATCAAGACCGCCATCCGGGTCGCGGCGCACTTTCGCTAGTGTCCTGAATCACAAGTTCGTTGAATCATAAATGTGACGAAATCGGCCTGAGACCAGGAGCAAAGCACAGCAAGGCCGGGGCCTTGCGCGCATTTGCGACGCAGTATCAGGGTGATTCTCGCCATATTTATTCAACGAATCTGTGATTCAGGACACTGGCCGCTCACTTCAAGCTGCCGAACACCTTGCTGATGATGGCGCTGCCATACGAAATCGGATCGCGGCGTATGGCTTTTTCCTCTTCGCCTATCATCAGGTACAGGCCGTCGAGGGCGCGCTGGGTCACATAGCTTTCCACCGTGGCTTGCTGTTGCGGCACCAGGCCGGCCTTCGCCACCTGTCCCATCGTCGCGTTGTATTTGCCGGCCAGCCCGGAGCGGTCCGTCACCGATTTCACCATCGGCAAAAATTTGACGGCCAGCGGCGCGGATGTCTTTTCCTTGAAAAAATCCGTCACCGAGGTGTCGCCGCCGGTCAGGATGTTTTTCGCGTCGGTCACGCTCATCGACTTGACGGCGTTGACCAGCAGCGGCTTGGCCAGCGGAATGGCCGATTCCGCCGCCCGGTTCATCGACAGTACCAGCTCGTCGAGCTGCTGGCCACGGCCCGTCATTTTCAGCAGCGGGCGGGCTTGCTCCAGAATGCCGGGAAGCTGGATTTTGACCTTGTCGTTGTTGAGGAAGCCGTTCTCGACGCCGAGCTTGGCAACGGCCGCGGCCGACCCGGCCTCCAGCGCCGCCTTCAGCCCGCTGTTGGCGTCCTGTTTACTGATGCTGTCCAGGGGGCCGGCGATGGCGGCGGCGGCAAACGCCAGCGCGCACGTCAGCGCGGCGGCACGGGGGAGGTTCAAACGTGGCATGGTTTTTCCTTTGGAGGGAGGATATTGTGTCCACGACATTAACACATCCCGCGCCGCCCTGATGCCGCATCGGCGGCGCCGGGCAACGGGGTTCAGCCGGGCAGCAGTTCCAGCCGCTGGCGGGCGTGCGCGAGCTCGCCCGCACCCATGCGCGCGGCCGCCTGGCGCATGAATTTGGCGGCGCCCTCGGCGCCGTTTTTGTCGGCCATCGACAGCCACAGGTAAGCTTGCACCGGGTCGGCCGGCGCGCCCTGGCCGCTGGCATACATCAGCCCCAGGTTGAGCTGGGCGCGGGCGTGGCCCTGCCGGGCCGCCTTCACATACCAGGCGTGGGCGGCGGCGTAGTCTTGCGGCACGCCCTGGCCGTTGTCGTAGCGCAGGCCAAGCGTGAACTGGGCCAGCGTGTGGCCCTGCCCGGCCGCCTTGCGATACCAGGCCAGCGCCTGGGCGCCGTCGGGCGCCGGGCCGTCGTCGCGGTCGTGCAGCAGCGCCAGCATGTATTGCGCGGCCGCGTAGTCCTGTTCGGCGGCGCGGCGATACCAGGCCAGCGCCAGGGCCGCGTCGCGCGGCACGCCCTGCCCCGTGTCGTAGCGCAGGCCGAGGTCGAACTGGGCGCGCAGGTGGCCCTGGTCGGCCGCCTTGCGATACCAGAACACGGCTTCCTGGTGGTCGGCCGCCATGCCGTAGCCGTGGTCGTACAGCAGGCCGAGGTGGTATTGCCCGGCCGGGAAACCCTGCTCGGCCGCCTTTCTGTACCACTGCTGCGCCAATCCGTAGTCTTGCGCCACGCCCTGGCCGTGCTCGTAATGCAATCCCAGATTGTTTTGCGCCCCGGCGTGGCCTTGCTCGGCCGCCTGGCGATACCAGTCCAGGGCCTGGGCCTCGTCGCGCGGCACGCCCTGGCCGTTGTCGTAGATCAGGCCCAGGTTGAATTGCGAGCTGGCATGGCCCTGCGCGGCGGCGCGGCGATACCACAGCACCGCCTTCTGGCTGTCCTGGGCCACGTTCTCGCCCTTGTCGTAGCGCAGCGCCAGGTTGAACTGGGCCGGCGCGTAACCCTGCTCGGCGGCCTTGGCGAACCAGACCAGTCCCTGCTGGCGGTCTGGCGCGACGCCCTGGCCGTTGTCATAGCGCAGCCCGAGCTTGAACTGGGCGCGCGCGTGGCCCTGCTCGGCGGCCTTGCGATACCAGGCAATGGCCAGGCCGAAGTCCTGCGGCACGCCCTTGCCGTTGTCGTACATCATGCCGAGGTTGTTTTGCGCGCCGGCGTCGCCCTGCTCGGCCGCCTTGCTGAACCAGTGCATGGCCTGGGCGCTGCTGGGCGCGACGCCGTGGCCCTTCGCGTACAGCCAGCCGAGGTTGTACTGGGCCGCCGCGTAACCCTGCTCGGCGGCCAGCCGATACCAGTGCGCGGCCTGCTCGTAGCTCTGGCCGACGCCCTGGCCCTTCTGGCACATCACGCCGAGGTTGTACTGGGCCTGCTCCAGCCCCTGGGCCGCCGCCAGGCGATACCAGGCAAAGGCTTGCGCGTGGTCTTGCGCGACGCCCTGGCCGTTGCAGTACATGAAGCCGAGGCTGTGCTGGGCGTTGGCGACGCCGCGCTCGGCCAGCGCCTTGACGCGCAGGTATTCGGCGCTGGAGTGGGCGGCGTCGGCCGCGCTGCGGTTCGCTGTCTGCATGTATCCTTAGGCCCGCTGCGCCTGCAGCACGGCGATGAAATTCTCCAGCGAGATCGGGCGGTGGTACAGATAGCCCTGCATCGTCGAGCAGCCGCTGGCCTGCAGGTAGCGCGCCTGCGCCTGCGTCTCGACGCCCTCGGCGATCAGGTGCAGGCCCAGCCCGCGGGCGATCGAGATGATCGCCAAGATCACCGGGAAGTGGCCGTTTTCGTCGTGGATTTCCTTCACAAACGACTGGTCGATCTTGATCGTGTGGATGGGGAAGCGGTGCAGGTAGGACAGCGAGGAGTAGCCGGTGCCGAAGTCGTCGATGGCCACGGAAACGCCCAGCAGGCATAGTTTGTTGAGCTGTTCGATGGCGTACTGCGGGTTGCGGATGCAGATGTTTTCCGTGATTTCCACTTCGATCTGCGCCGGCGCGATGCCGTAGCGGCCCAGCGCGCCGCGCATTTTTTCAAAGAAGTCGCCGCGGTCCAGGTATTGCGGCGACAGGTTCAGCGACAGGCGGACGTGCTCGCCGCCGGCCGCGTTCCAGCGCGCCAGGTCGCGGCACAGGGCGTCCAGCATCCAGTCGGAGATCGGCAGCATCAAGCCGTTCTCCTCGGCGAAGGGGAGGAACTCGCCGGCCGACAGCAGGCCGCGCTGCGGGTGGTTCCAGCGCATCAGGCCCTCGGCGCCGACGATGCGGCCGGTGGCCACGTCGACCTGCGGCTGGTAGTACATTTCCAGCTCGTTCAGTTCGAGCGCCTTGCGCAGGCTCTGCTCCAGCGCGATCTTCTGGTGCGACGCGTCCAGCATCGAGTTATGGTAAAAACTGTGGCCGTTCTTGCCCAGCGCCTTGACCTGGTACATGGCGATGTCGGCGTGGCGCAGCAGCTCGTCGATGGTTTCGCCGTCGCCGGGATAGATGGCGATGCCGATGCTGGCCGAGATGTGCACTTCGTGGCCGTCCAGGTCGAAGGGCTGGTGCAGGCTTTCCAAAAACTTGTCGGCGATGGCTTTCGCGTCCTGGCGGTCGCGCAGCTCCGGCAGCACGATGGTGAACTCGTCGCCGCCCTGGCGCGCCAGCGTGTCGCCGCGGCGCAGGCAATCCTTCAGGCGCAGCGCCACCTGCTGCAGCAGCTCGTCGCCCTTGACGTGGCCGAGCGTGTCGTTGACCAGCTTGAAGCGGTCCAGGTCGATGAACATCACGGCCAGCTCGGCCTGCTTGCGCTTGGCCTGGATCACGGCCAGGCCGAGGCGGTCCTTGAACAGCATGCGGTTCGGCAGGTCCGTCAGGATGTCGTGGTAGGCCTGGTAGGAGATCACTTCCTCGGCGCGCTTGCGGTCGGTGATGTCGCGCGCCACGCCGTAGGTGCCGAAGAAGGCCTGCCGCCGGGAGCCCTGCTCGGGCGCCGGCATGCCGATCGCGTGCATGCCTATCATCGTCAGGGTGTTGCTGAAGGTGCGGTCGCCGCCGTTGCCGGTGCGGCACTTCAGGCGCAGCTCGACGTGGCGCGAGACGCGCTCGTCGAGGCGCCGCTCGCTCATCGCGTAGCGGGCCCGCTCCTGGTCCTCGTCGTGCACCAGCGTCGCGTAATGCCGGCCGATCAGCTCCTCGCGGCTAAAGCCCAGCAACTGCTGCACGCGGTCGTTGACGAAGGTGATGCGGCCCTCGTGGTTCAAGGTGTAGATGATGTCGGGCGAGCTGTCGACCAGGTAGCGGTACATCTTTTCCGAGTTTTCCAGCTGCGCGGCGATGCGCGCGTTGTCGAGCGCCAGCCGGCGCTTTTGCAGCGCGTTGTCGACCGTCTTCAACAGCTCCTCGCGGCTGTAGGGCTTGCGCAGGTAGTCGTAGGCGCCGCGCTTCAGGGCGCCGATGGCGGCGTCGATGCCGACCTCGCCGCTCATGACGATGACATCGCCCTCGATGCCGCGGTCGTTCATGTAGTCCATGATCTCGTGGCCGCTCATGTCGGGCAGGCGCAGGTCGAGCAGGATCAGGTCGAAGCGCAGCTTGGCCAGCTCTTCCAGCGCCTCGCTGCCGCAGGTGGCCGTGACGAGCTGGTAGTCGCGCCCGCGCAGCAGTTCGTACAGCGAGGCGAGCAGCCTGGGCTCGTCGTCGACCAGCAGGATGCGCGCGCCCTGGCCGGGGGCGCAGGCGGCGGCGTCGGCGGCGATGTGGATGGCGGCGGCGGAGTTCGCGTTCATTCTGGCCTCAGGCGGGGTCGAGCGCCCGCGTCACCGCGCCGGGCTGCCGGCTGGCGCCGCCGCGGGCCGGCAGCAGGATTTCGAACGAGGTGCCGTTGCGGCCGCTGCGGCAGCTGATCATGCCCTGCATCTTCTTGACGAGGCCGTGGACGATGGACAGGCCGAGGCCGTGGTGGGCGCCGTCCTTGCCGCTGCGCACGGGCGAGAACAGGTTCGCCAGCACCTCGGCCGACAGGCCGGGGCCGCTGTCGCTGACGCACAGCTCGACGTACAGGCGGCGTTCGCGGTTGACGTGGCCGCGGTTGCAGATTTCTATGGTGCCGCCGGCCGGCATCGCCTCGACGGCGTTCTTGACGAGGTTCACCAGCACTTGCTTGAGCATGTCGGCGTCGGCCTCGACCTCGGCCGGCTCGTCCAGCATGCGCGCGACGATCTGCACCGAGGCCGGCACGAAGCCGGTGGCGCGGAACAGGCGCAGCACCTCGGCCGCCACGCGCGCGGCGTCGGCGACGCGGCCGCCCTCGCTGGGCTGCAGCTCGGCCAGGCCGCCGACGAGCTGGCCGACGCGGTCGATTTCCTCGTTCAAGATGGCCATTTCGCCGACGACGGCTTCGTTGCGCGCCAGTTTGCTGTCGAGCACGCTCAGATAGTTCTTGATGATGGCCAGCGGATTGTTCACCTCGTGGACGACGCGGCGCGAGGCCTCGCGGTATTCCTCGGCGACGTGGGCCAGTTGGCGGCGCGCGTGGCCGCGCTCGCTCATCGACGTCTCCAGCGCGACGGCGGCCTGGTGGCCGAACGATTGCAGGAAGCGCTCGCGCTGCTGGTAGCCGGCCACCTGCCAGGCGTGCACGCCGCCGATCAGCACGCCCAGGCAGCGCTGGCCGGCCAGCAGCGGCAGGCAGACCAGGCTGTCGGTGCCGAGGATGCGGAACAACTGGTCCTCGACGATGCCCAGCGCCGCGTCGGCGCGGCCGACGAAGGCGAGGCGGCGCTGCAGCGCGGCGGCCGCCAGCGGCCCGCCCTTGGCCAGCGGGATGGCGAATTCGGCCAGGCGCTGCTGCTGTTCGCCGCCGGCCGCGCCGACCAGGGCCAGGCCGGTGGCGTTCTCCAGCAGCACGACGGTGGTGCCAAAATCGAACAGGATGCGCGCCGAGCGGGTGATCGAGTCGAGCAGGCCGGCCTCGCCCTGCTGGCGGGCGAAGGTCTGGCCCATTTCCGACACCAGCACCATATTGCGCACCTCCTCGGAGAGGCGCTGCTGCACCGGGTCCGGCGGCGCCGGCGCGACGGCCGGCGGCGCCGCCACGTCGTCGGCGCCGGCCAGGTCGATGCCGAGCTGCTCTGCCGCCTTCGCCACCTGGCGCGCGGCCGCCTTGGCGATGATCGCCAGCGCGCTGTCGCCCAGGCCGCACAGGCGCGACGCGTCGGCGATGGCCGTCTGCTGCTCTTCGTGGCAGCACAGCAGATGCGCCAGGCGGACGATGCGGATCAGCGGGTGGGCCGACTCCAGCCGCGCCACCGGCTCGTGGTGGTAGAGCACGCTGTCGGCCAGGAAGGAATCCAGATGCCAGCGCTCGATCAGCCAGGCGCCCGCCTCGGAATGGGTGATTTGCAGGGTGCGCTGCTCGACGGCGCACAGCGCGTCGTCGTCGCGCGCCATGAAGTTGAAGCCGTACTCCTTCGGCGCCGTCGCCAGCAGCGCCAGCCGGCCGACGTTGTGCAGCAGGCCGGCCAGGTAGGCTTCCTCGACGTGGGCGTAGCCGCTCGCCTTGGCGATGTCGCGGGCGAGCACGGCCGCCGTCAGCGAGCTTTTCCAGAAGGCGCGCAAGTCGGTGCCGGCGGAATGGGGGAAGCTGTTGAAGGTCTGGAACACCGACTCGCTGATGACCAGCGTCTTGATCATGTCCGTGCCCAGCGACACCAGCGACTGCTCCAGGCCGACGTTGCGGCTGTGGCGCTGGTAGGCCGAGCTGTTGGCCACGGCCAGTATCTTGCTGGTCATGCCGGCGTCCTTGGCGATCAGCGCCGCCAGCTCCGGCATGCCGGCGTCGTCCGCCTGCAAGTGCTCGATCAGCTTGATCAAAATCTGGGGCATGGCCGGCAGCCTGGCAATCAACAGGCGATTGCGGATATCGTGGTCAGAATGATGCATCGTATCAAGCACTGCCGCCAAAAGAAGGTCGGATCGGAGGGGCGCTGAACGGCGCAGCGCGGCCATGTTTTACTGAAGCGGCCTTCCGTTTAGCACGGGCCGATTCCACAAAAAAGCAATATTAGCATAAAGCACCGAATAACTTGCAATTAAGAAAATTTAGTTAAGGATTACTTATGCCTACGGCGCCGCCGCGGACGCGCGCCAGCGCTCGCGGAACAGCCGCGACGTCAGCCACAGGCCCAGCGAAATCAGCGCGCAGGCCAGCTGGCCGCCGGCCAGCCACAGCACCGAGTGCGACAGGAAGGGCGCGACGACGCCGGCCACGACGGCGCCCAGCAGCGTCTGGGCGAACGATTGGCAGGACGCCACCGTGCCGCGGATGTGCGGGAACAAGTCCATCGCCAGCATCGTCGCGCCCGGCGCGACGAGCGACATGCCGAAGGTGTAGAAGAACATCGGCGCCACCGACCACGGCAGCGCCGGCGCGAAGAACAGGTGGTAGCCGACGTTGCAGGCGGAGGCGCCCAGCAGCAGGCAAAAGCCGTAGCCGATCTGCCGCGCGAAGCTGATCTTGCCGGCGATGCGGTTGGCCGCCAGCGCGCCGAGGAAGATGCCGCCGACGGAGGGGATGAACAGCCAGCCGAACTGGTCCGGCCCGAGGTGCAGATGGCGCGGCAGCATCACCGGCGCGGCCGTGATGAACAGGAACAGGCCGGCGAAATTGAAGGCGACCACGCCGGCCTTCATGTGGAACAGCGGCGCGCGCAGGATCTGCCGGTAGTTGCGCGCGATGTAGCGCGGATTGAAGGGCTGGCGCTTGTCCGGCGGCAGCGTTTCCGGCAGGCGCTTGTAGCAGAACCACAGCAGCAGCAGGGTGTAGGCGAACAGGAACAGGAAAATCGCCCGCCAGTCCAGCAGCTTGACGATCCAGCCGCCCATGATGGGGGCGATCGCCGGGGCGATCGAGAAAATCATCGTCACCATCGACAGCAGGCGCGCCGCCGGCGCGTCCGAATACAGGTCGCGGATGATGGCGCGGCCGACGACCACGCCGGCGCCGGCCGAGACGCCCTGCAGCACGCGGAAGGCCCACAGGTAATGCACGCTGCTGGAGGCGGCGCAGCCGAGCGTGCCGATGGCGAACAGCGCCAGCGATCCGAGGATCAGGTTGCGCCGGCCGAAGGAGTCCGACAGCGCGCCGTGCCACAGCACCATGCCGGCGAAGGCCAGCATGTACAAGGTCAGCGACTGCTGCACCTCGATGGCGCTGGCGTTCAGCGAGCCCTGGATGGCCGGGAAGGCCGGCAGGTAGGTGTCGATCGAGAACGGGCCGAGCATGGCCAGCAGCGCCAGCATCGTCGCCAGCGCGCCGCGGCTGAGCGGCGCCATGTGGCTGGGCGGCGGCGGCGGCACCGGCGCGACTGGGTCGGCCGGCAACAGCGGCGTGGGCGTGGGGAACATGGACATCCTCGGGTGCGGCGCGGGCCGCGGCAAAGCGCCCCGCGCGGGTCGGTCGAATCGCGTCAGGCCGCGGCGGGGCCCTTCGGCTTGGCTTCTTCGCGGCGGTTGTAGCCGGCCACCATGTCGAAGCGGAACAGGCGGCATTCCAGCGCGCCGTTGAAGAACGGCGTCTTGCGCGCCTCCTTCAGGCGCAGCAGCTTGGGCAGGCCCAGGTCGGCCGTGAACAGGAACACGGTCCAGCCGGCGAAGCGCTGCTTGAGCGTCGTGCCCATGGCCGAGTAGAACGACGCCGACAACTCGTCTTCCGGCAGCGTGCTGTCGCCGCGCACGCCGATACGCTCGCCGTATGGCGGGTTGGTCAGCATGATGCCGGCGCCCTCGCGCGGCGGCTTGACTTCCTGCGCCTCGATCTGCTTCAGCGGCACCTCGAACATGACGCCGGCGCAGCGCAGGTTATGGCGCGTCATCGCCACCATGTCGCCCGAGATGTCGCTGCCGAAAATGGTCGGCTCCAGCGGCAGCGGGTTCGGCTTGATGGCCTTCTTCAGCGCGTTCCAAGGCTGCGGCTTGAAGTCGTTGAAATTCTCGAAGGCGAAGTTGCGGCTGGCGCCGGGCGGAATGCCCTGCACCATCTGCGCCGCCTCGGCCAGGATGGTGCCGGAACCGCACATCGGGTCGAACAGCACCATGCCCGGCTTCCAGCCCGACACGCGCAGCAGGCCGGCCGCCAGGTTTTCGCGCAGCGGCGCGTCGCCCGTCTCCTCGCGCCAGCCGCGCTTGAACAGCGCCTCGCCCGAGGTGTCCAGGTACAGCGTGAAGGTGTGCGCGTCGAGGAAGCCGACGATGCGCATGTCCGGCGTCTTGGTGTTGACCGACGGGCGCTCGTTGAACTGGTCGCGGAAGCGGTCGCAGATCGCGTCCTTGATCTTCAGCGTGGTGAATTCCAGGCTGCGCAGCGGCGACTTGACGGCGGTGACGTCGACGCGGATCGTGTGGTGCACGCCGAACCAGTCTTCCCACGGCTGGGCCAGCGCCAGGTCGTAGATGTCGTTCTCGGTCTTGTAGCCCGAGTGCGCCATGCGCATCAGCACGCGCGAGGCGATGCGCGAATGCAGATTGACGCGGTAGGCGTCGCTCAGCTCGCCGGAGCAATGCACCCCGCCCGGCACCTGGTTGTGGACTTTCAGGGTCGCGCCCTGTTGCTGGGCGATCTCGCCCAGTTCTTCGGCCAGCGCCGCTTCCATGCCGCGCGGGCATGGGCAAAAATAGGAAGCCATGTAGGTGTACCTTTTATCCGTTGAAAATCAAAAAAACATGGGCGCAAGCGCCGATATAGCATAAAACCCGGGGTCGGCCCCCTAACCCTGGCCGGCCGCGCCGGCGAAGGCGCGCTCCAGGAAGTCCAGCCGGTCCTGGCCCCAGTAGCCTTCGCCGTCGACGATGTACCAGGGCGAGCCGAACACGCTGGCCGCCGTCGCGTCTTCCGTGTTGCGGTCGTACTCGGCCTGCACGCTGGCCGTTTGCGAGGACTTCAACAATTGGCGGCCGTCCAGCTCGCAGGCGTTGGCGATCTGCACCAGCGTTTCGTCGTCGCCGATGTTGCGCTCCTCGGCCCACATGCCGGCCATGATGGCTTGCGCCAGACCGAGGGCGGCGTCGACGCCCAGCGCCAGCCGGGTCGCAATGATCAGCCTGGCGGCGGCCTCCGGCGACACGGGGTAGAACTTCGGCTGCAGGTTCAGCGGAATCTGCAGGAAGGCCGACCAGCGCGCCAGCTCCGCCAGGCGGTAAGCCTGGCGCTGCGGCGCGCGCTTGGCCAGCGGCAGGCCGCCGGACACGCCGAACACCTTGCCCAGGTCGAAGGGGCGCACCTCGATCTGCACGCCGTGCCGCTTGGCCAGCGCCACCATGCGCGCGTGGCCCAGGTAGGCCCACGGCGAATGCGGGGCGAAGAAATATTGGCAGACTTTGCTCATGCGGCCCCCGTCAGAAAGGCTTGACGACGACCAGCACGACAATCGCCAGCAACAGGATCACCGGCACCTCGTTAAACCAGCGGAACCAGACGTGGCTGCGCTTGTTGACGCCGTTCTCGAATTTTTTCAGCAGCGAACCGCAGGCGTGGTGGTAGCCCAGCACCAGCGCGACGAAGGTCAGCTTGGCGTGCATCCAGGCCGGCATCTTCATGCCGCCGGCGGCGCCGCCGTACTGCAGCCACAGCAGAACCAGGCCGAACACCAGCGCCGGCAGCGCCAGCACCGTCATGAAACGGTACAGCTTGCGCGCCATCAGCAGCAGGCGTTCGCTGGTCACCGTCTCGCTTTCCTGCGCCAGATTGACGAAGATGCGCGGCAGGTAGAACAGCCCGGCGAACCAGGAGGTGACGAAGACGATGTGTAAGGCTTTGATCCAGAGCATGAAGTTCCCGGTGTAGAGAGTGGAAGCATGGCGAAACCGGCGGCGCCGCCGCGGGTCCGGCAAGCTAGTTGCGTACTTCGCCGTGGCCGAACACCACGTATTTGAGCGAGGTCAGGCCCTCCAGGCCGACCGGTCCGCGCGCGTGCAGCTTGTCGTTCGAGATGCCGATTTCGGCGCCCAGCCCGTATTCGAAGCCGTCGGCGAAGCGCGTCGAGGCGTTCACCATCACGGACGAGGAGTCGACCTCGCGCAGGAAGCGCATGGCGGCGCTGTAGTCCTCGGTGACGATGGCCTCGGTGTGCTTGGACGAGTAGCGGTCGATGTGGTCCATCGCCTCGTCGATGCCGGCCACCACTTTCACCGACAGGATCGCCGCCAGATACTCGGTGCGCCAGTCCTCCTCGGTGGCGGCGGCCAGGTGCGGATAGCCGGCCAGCAGCGCGTGCGCCTCGGCGTCGGCGCGCAGCTCGACCTGTTTTGTCGCGTACAGCGCGGCCAGCTTCGGCAGCACCTGCGCGGCGACCGGGCGCGCCACCAGCAGCGTCTCCATCGCGTTGCACGGGCTGTAGCGCTGGCACTTGGCGTTGAAGGCGATCGCCAGCGCCTTGTCCAGGTCCGCCAGGGCGTCGATGTAGACGTGGCAGATGCCGTCCAGGTGCTTGATCATCGGCACGGTCGCCTCTTCCATCAGGCGCGCGATCAGGCTCTTGCCGCCGCGCGGCACGATGACGTCGACGTACTGCGGCATGGTGATCAGCGCGCCGACGGCGGCGCGGTCGGTGCTGTCGACCACCTGCACGGCGTCCTCCGGCAGGCCGGCGCCGGCCAGGCCCTCCTTGACCAGCTTGGCCAGCGCGCGGTTGCAATGGATCGCCTCCGAGCCGCCGCGCAAAATCGTCGCGTTGCCGCTCTTGATGCACAGGCCGGCCGCGTCGATGGTGACGTTCGGCCGCGCCTCGTAGATGATGCCGATGACGCCCAGCGGCACGCGCATCTGCCCGACCTGGATGCCGCTCGGGCGGAATTTCATGCCGCTGATCTCGCCGACCGGATCGGCCAGCGCGACGATCTGCGTCAGGCCCTCGACCATCGTGGCGATGGCGCCGTCCGACAGCGTCAGGCGCTCCAGCAGCGCCGGCGCCAGGCCGTTGGCGCGCGCCGCGTCGAGGTCGAGGCGGTTGGCCGCGCGCAGCAGATCGGCATCGCGCACGATGGCCGCGGCGATCAGCGTCAGCGCGCGGTTGCGCGTGGCGCCGTCGGCCTTGGCCATCGCCCGCGAGGCGGCGCGCGCCTGCCGGCCGAGCTGTTGCATATACTGTTCGATATCCATCGTCACTCCCTTAGCCCCGCGCCACTTTCAGCGCCAGTTGCAGCATTGCGTCCCAGGCGTCGCCGGCGTAGGCCTTGGCGCGCAGCCCCTTGATCATCTTGTCCACCTGCGCCGCCTGCCGCAGCGCCGCCTCCAGCGTCGGCAGCGCGATGCGCCGCAGGGCCGGGTCCATCATGCGCTCGCGCGGCCCCCAGATGCGGTACTCCTTCAGCAGCGCGCCCAGCGGCCGCCCCTGCGCCATCCCGGCCTTCAATTTTAACAGCGTGCGGATTTCCTCGGAGACGGCCCACAGCACCAGCGGCAGCGCCTCGCCCTCGCCCTTCAGGCCCTCCAGCATGCGCACCAGCCGCGCCGCGTCGCCCGACAGCATCGCCTCGCTGAGCTTGAAGACGTCGTAGCGCGCCACGTTCAGCACGGCGTCCTGCACCTGCTCGTGACTGAGCTTGCCCGCCTCGTGCAGCAGGCCCAGCTTCTGGATTTCCTGGTGCGCCGCCAGCAGATTGCCCTCGACGCGGTCGGCGATGAAGTCGACGCTGTGGCGCTCCGCGCTCTGCCCCTGCGCGGCCAGGCGGCCGGCGATCCAGGCGGGCAGCTGCGGCCGCTCGACGGCGGCGATTTCGATGTAGACGGCGGCCTGCTGCAGGCTGGCGACCCAGGCCGCCTTCTGCGTCGCCCAGTCCAGCTTGGGCAGGGTGATCAGCGTCAGATTGTCCGGACTGAGGTCGCGCGCGTAGCTTTGCAAGGCCGCGCCGCCGTCCTTGCCCGGCTTACCGGTCGGGATGCGCAGCTCGATCAGCTTCTTGTCGCCGAACAGCGACAGCGCCTGGTTCGCCGCCAGCAGCTCGCCCCACTTGAAGCTGCGCTCGACGGTCAGCACCTCGCGCTCGGAATAACCCTGCGCGCGCGCGGCGCGGCGGATCTTGTCGGCCGCCTCCAGCGCCAGCAGATGCTCGTCGCTGCTGATCACATACAGCTGCGCCAGCGGTTTACCGAGATGGCCGTCCAGCGCTTCAACCCGCAATTGCATCGCGCTATCCTAAGGCTTGGCCGGCGCGGCCGGCACCACCGACATCGCCGGCAGCACCGGCTTCACGGCCGCGATACGGCGCAGCATCTGCTGCACCATGTCCGTCTTCATGTCGCGGTACAGCAGCGCCTCTTCCGTCTCCTTCGCCAGCAACTGCGATTCGTTGAAGGTGATCGGACGCGTCAGCGCGATGGTCGTCGGCCCCAGCAACTCGCGGCCCTCGCGGTCCAGCACGCGGAACACGATCGTGTAGCTGAGCAGGTACTCGCGCACCCGGCCCGTGCCGCTCAGCGACAGGATGGTCTTGCCGCGGGTCTTGTCCGGGTCGCTCAACACGTCGACGACGCCGTCGGCGCCGGCGCGCGCCGACACGATCTCGGTGCCGCCGTTGGCGCGGATGTTGCGCTTCAAGTCGATCGCCAGCGGCGACGCGTCCGGCAGCGTGACGAACAGGGTCGCGAACGGCAGGTTGAAGCTGCCGTCCGAGCCGCGCAGGTGGAAGCCGCAGGCCGACAGCGCCAGCGCCGCCAGCATTACCAGGCCGAGCAGACGGCCCCGTTGCATCGTCATGAAGTCGCTCATCGTCGTTTACACCACTATGCTGATTAACTTGCCCGGCACGACGATGATCTTCTTCGGCGTGGTCTCGATGTACTTCTGCACACTCTCGCAGGCCAGCGCCTGCGCTTCGATGCTGGCCTTGTCGGCGTCCTTGGCGACGGTGATCGAACCGCGCAGCTTGCCGTTCACCTGGATCATCATCTCGATCTCGGCCTGCTCCAGCGCGGCCGGGTCGACCTGCGGCCACGGCGCGTTCAGGATGTCGCCGTGCACCTTGGCGTAGCCGAGCTCCTGCCACAGCACATGGGTGATGTGCGGCGCGACCGGATTCAGCAAGCGCAGGAAGATCGACAAGCCCTCGGCCAGCAGCGCGCTGGAGGCGGCGCCGTCGTCCAGCTTGGCCGACTCCAGCGTGTTGAGCATCTTCATGCAGGCCGACACGACGGTGTTGTACTGGATGCGCTTCAAATCATAGTCGGCCTGCTGCAGGATCTTGTGCAACTCGCGGCGCAGGGTCTTCTGCGCCTCGCTGGCGGCGGGGGCGGCGGCCGAGGCCAGCGCCTGCGCGATGCGCGGCGACTGCGCGTAGCTGTAGGCCCAGACCCGGCGCAGGAAGCGGTTGGCGCCCTCGACGCCGCTGCCCGACCACTCCAGCGTCTGCTCCGGCGGCGAGGCGAACATCGTGAACAGGCGCGCCGTGTCGGCGCCGTACTGCTCGATCTGCGCCTGCGGGTCGATGCCGTTGTTCTTCGACTTGGACATCTTCTCGGTGCCGCCGATATGCACGGCCTGGCCGTCGGCCTTCAGCGTGGCGCCCTGCGGGCGGCCCTTGTCGTCCAGCGTCAGGTCGATGTCGGCCGGATTGAACCAGGTCTTCTTGCCGGCCGCGTCCTCGCGGAAATAGGTTTCGTTGAGCACCATGCCCTGCGTCAGCAGATTGACGAAGGGCTCGTCGAACTTGACCAGGCCGAAGTCGCGCATGATCTTGGTCCAAAAACGGGCGTACAGCAAATGCATGACGGCGTGCTCGATGCCGCCGATATACTGGTCCATCGGCATCCAGTAATCGTTGCGGGCGTCGACCATCGCGTCCTTGCTGCCCGGCGAGGTATAGCGCATGTAATACCACGAAGAATCGACGAAGGTATCCATCGTGTCCGTCTCGCGGCGCGCCGGCTTGCCGCACTGCGGACAGTCGCACTTCAGGAAAGCCTCGTGCTTGTTGAGCGGGTTGCCGCTGCCGTCCGGCACGCACTCTTCCGGCAGGATCACCGGCAAATCCTTTTCCGGCACCGGCACGACGCCGCAATCGGCGCAATGGATCATCGGGATCGGCGTGCCCCAGTAACGCTGGCGCGAAATGCCCCAGTCGCGCAGGCGGAACGTGACCTTCTTCTCGCCCAGGCCCAGCGCGGCCAGGTCCAGGGCCACCGCGTCGACGGCGCCGGCGTAAGCCAAGCCGTCATACTTGCCCGAGTTGACGCAGACGCCGCTGTCCTTGTCGCCGTACCACTCCTGCCAGGCCCCGGTCGAATATTCCTTGCCCTCGACGGCGATCACCTGCTTGAGCGGCAGCGCGTATTTTTGGGCGAACAGGAAATCGCGCTCGTCGTGCGCCGGCACGCCCATGACGGCGCCGTCGCCGTAGGTGATCAGCACATAATTGCCGACCCAGACCTCGACCTGGGCGCCGGTCAGCGGATGGCTGACGAACAGGCCGGTCGGCATGCCCTTCTTCTCCATCGTCGCCATGTCGGCCTCGATCACGCTGCCCAGCTTGCACTCGGCGATGAAGGCGGCCAATTCCGGGTTCGACTGCGCGGCGTGGGTCGCCAGCGCGTGCTCCGGCGCGACGGCGCAGAAAGTCACGCCCATCACCGTGTCCGGGCGGGTCGTGAACACATACATCTTGCCGTCGCCGATGGCGGCGCCGGACGCGTCCTTGATCTGGTGCGGGAAAGCGAAGCGCACGCCGGTCGACTTGCCGATCCAGTTGGTCTGCATCGTGCGCACGCGCTCGGGCCAGCCCGGCAGCTTGTCGTCCACATAGGCCAGCAACTCGTCGGCATAATCGGTGATGCGGGCGTAATACATGGGGATTTCGCGCTTCTCGATGAGCGCGCCGGAACGCCAGCCGCGGCCGTCGACCACCTGCTCATTGGCCAGCACGGTCTGGTCGATCGGATCCCAGTTAACGGTGCCGGTCTTCTTGTAGATGATGCCTTTTTCCAGCATCTTCAGGAACATCCACTGGTTCCACTTATAGTATTCGGGGGTGCAGGCCGTCATCTCGCGCGACCAGTCGATCGCCAGGCCCATCGACTCCATCTGCTGCTTCATGTGGGCGATATTCGAATACGTCCACTGCGCCGGCGGCACATTATTGGCCATCGCCGCGTTTTCGGCCGGCATGCCGAAGGCGTCCCAGCCCATCGGCATCAACACGTTATAGCCATTCATCCGCAGATAGCGGTACATCACGTCATTGATCGTATAGTTGCGCACGTGGCCCATATGCAGCTTGCCCGAAGGGTAAGGCAGCATCGAGCAAGCGTAATACTTGCCCTTAGGGAAACGCGGGTCGTGCTCGACGGCTTTATAGGCGTCGATCGCCTTCCAGTGGGATTGGGCGGCTTGTTCGACGTCGGCGGGACTATATTTATCTTGCATGATGTGCGGCCAAAAGTGAATATGAACCGAACATTATACTGGTTCGCGCCTGCGCCGCTAACAGCAGGGGACAAGCAGGGGACAGACCACGCCAACAGCAGGGGACAGACCACGATTTATGTGCACTAACAGCAGGGGACAGACCACGATTTCCGTGCAATATTTCCTTGGAAATATTGCACGGAAATCGTGGTCTGTCCCCGGACTACTACGGAAATCGTGGTCTGTCCCCGAACTACTAGCGCAGCACCAGCTTCAGCGCCGGCTTTTCGCCGTAGTCTTCGTAGCGTTCGTTGATGCCGGCGATGCAGAAGGTCATTTCTTCGAGGATGTCGGGCGCCTGCTGGCGCATGGCCTCGGCGTCCTGCACGACGACGTCCAGCGTGTCGTCGGCCTTCAGCAGGAATTGCGTCATGCCGTCTTCGTCGCGCAGGTAGCTCAAGCAGTCGACCCAGGCGTCCATGGTGTCGGCGTAAAACTCGGGAAAGCCGAAGGCGTGCCGGCATTGTTCGTGGAAGCTGCTCCAGTCGGTGATGGCGCTGCCGTTGAGTGTGGCGCTAGGCATATTATTTCTTTTCTTTGTGTGGGTCGGTGACAAAACTGAGCTTGCTCAGGCCGTTCGACTGGGCCGCCGCCATCAGTTGCGCCACCGCTTCGTAGCGGGTGGCCTTGTCGGCGCGCAGTTGCAGTTCCGGCGGCTCCGGCAGCGCGGCGGCCTGCGCCAGGCGCGCCTCCAGCTGCGCCGGCGTGACGGCGTCGTTGTTCCAGAAGACGCCGCCGTCGGCGTCGATGGCCAGCGTCACCGTCGCCGCCGGGTTCAGCGGCGCGGCCGCCGCCTGGGCACGCGGCAGGTCGAGCTTGACGGCGTGCGTGAACATCGGCGCGGATATGATGAAGATGACCAGCAGCACCAGCATCACGTCGACCATCGGCGTGACGTTGATGTCGGCCATCGGCGGCTGTTGCCGGTGGTGGTTGAAGCTGCCAAAAGCCATCGTGCCTCCTAGTTGCCGTACGCCGCCAGCGCACGCGCGCGCGCCCCCGTCGTCAGGTAGACGTGCAAGTCGTGGGCGAACGCGTCCAGCTCGGCCAGGGTCAGGCGGTTGACCCGGTTAAATCCGTTATAGGCCAAAACGGCGGGAATTGCCACCATCAGGCCGATGCCAGTCATGATCAGGGCTTCGCCGACGGGACCGGCGATCTTGTCGAGCTGCATTACGCCGGCCGTCGAGACGGCCGCCAGCGCATGGTAAATACCCCAGACGGTGCCGAGCAGGCCGACGAAGGGCGCCGTCGAGCCGATCGACGCCAGCACCGTCAGGCCGCTTTCGAGACGCTGGGTGCCGCGGTGGATGGCCAGGCGCAGGATGCGGGTGATTTGCTCGGCCGGCTCCATTTCGCCGCCCAGCGAGTGCGCGGCGCCGCCCGCCAGATGGGCGGCGCCGTGCCGCGCCAGCGGCGCGTACACTTGCTCCGGGTCGGCCAGCGCCAGCGCGGCGACGGCGTCGCCCATGCTGGGCGCGGCCCAGAACGCGTCCAGCGCGGCGGAGCTGCGGCGCACCCGCCACGCGCTCCAGCCCTTGGAGAGGATCAGATACCAGCTCACCAGCGACATCAGCAGCAGCAAATAGGCGACGGCGTGGCTGATCGCGTCGCCCTGCGACCAATACCGGGCCAGGCTGAAATGGTTTTCCAGGGTAGGGTTCATGGTCGCCCGGATTTCCGCTTAGCGCTTCAGCGCCAGCACGTCCTGCATGTCGTACAGGCCATTGGCCTTGTCGGCCAGGAAGCGCGCGGCGCGCAACGCGCCGTGGGCGTAGGTGACCCGGCTGCTGGACTTGTGGCTGATTTCGATACGCTCACCGATGCCGGCGAACAGCACCGTGTGGTCGCCGACGATGTCGCCGCCGCGCACCGTCGCAAAGCCGATCGTCGACGGGTCGCGCTCGCCGGTGACGCCTTCGCGGCCGTAGACGGCGCAATCCTTCAAGTCGCGGCCCAGGGCGTCGGCCACCACTTCGCCCATCTTCAGGGCGGTGCCGGACGGCGCGTCGACCTTGTAGCGGTGGTGCGCCTCGATGATTTCGATGTCGTAGCCCTCGGACAGGCTTTTCGCCGCCAGTTCCAGCAGCTTCAGCGTGACGTTGACGCCGACGCTCATGTTCGGCGCCAACATGATGGCCGTCTTCTCGGCGGCGGCGGCGATGGCCGCCTTGCCGGCGGCGTCGAAACCGGTGGTGCCGATGATCATCTTGATGCCGTGCTCGGCGCAATACGCCAGGTGCCGCAGCGTGCCTTCCGGACGGGTGAAGTCGATCAGGTAGTCGGCGCCCGCCAGGCCTTCGGCCAGCTCGACGGCGATGGGCACGCCGGCCGGCTTGCCGAGGAAGGCGGCGGCGTCCTGGCCGATGCCGGGCGCGCCGGCAACGTCGAGGGCGCCGGCCAGCGTCGCGTCGGGCGCCTCGGCGATCGCTTCGATCAGGATGCGGCCCATGCGGCCGCCGGCGCCGGCAATGGCAATTTTCAGTACAGTCATCGCTACTCTCCCGGAATTATTTGGTCGCGCCGGGCGTGGCCGGGACGGGCGCCGGAACCGGCGCGGCGGCGGCCGGCGCCGGATCAACCTTGGCCTCGGTCTTGGCCTCGGCCTTGGCCTTGGCCACGGCCGGGCCGGCGATGCGGGCGATGTATTCCTTCTCGGTCGGCAAATTGCCGCCCTCGAAGCGCTCCACCTTGCCGTCCTTGAAGAAGACCACGACACGGCTGGTGGTCAGCTCGCCGTTGCCCTTGGCCAGGCGGAACGGGTAGTCCCAGCGCTCGGCGTGGAAGATATCGGTCAGCAAGGGCGTGCCGAGAAGGAAGCGCACCTGCTCGCGGGTCTGGCCCACTTTCAGCTGCGCCAGCATCTCTTCCGAAATGAAGTTACCCTGCTGAATCACCGGACGGTAGGGCGAGAAAATCCACAGGAACTTTTGCAGCGGCGTGATCGACGTCGTTTGCGCGCCGTCGGCGGCGACGGGCTTGTCGGCCGGCGCGCCACGGCTCGCACAACCGGACACTGCCAGCGCGGCACAGACCAGGCCGGCGAGCAAGGGCGCCTTAAATTGAATACGGTGCAAGAAAGATGGCGATAAAGCCGTTGTTACGCGCATAAGTGACCTCAATTCGATTGAGCATAAGTGCTAAAACGCTATATGATAAAGCACATGAACCAACTCCGAGCAAAACATGAGTAACAATCCTACCGACCTCAAAGCCAGCGGCCTGAAAGCCACCCTGCCCCGCCTGAAAATCCTGGACATTTTCCAGAACAGCAGCGTCCGCCACCTGACGGCGGAAGACGTCTACAAAGTCTTGCTGGCGGACAATATGGACGTCGGCCTGGCCACCGTCTACCGGGTGCTGACCCAGTTCGAGCAGGCGGGCTTGCTTAACCGCAATCATTTCGAAACCGGCAAGGCCATCTTCGAGCTCAACGAAGGTTCCCACCACGACCACCTGGTCTGCCTGGACTGCGGCCGCGTCGAAGAGTTTTTCGACGACGAGATCGAGCTGCGCCAGCAACGCGTGGCCGAGGCGCGCGGCTTCAAGATCGCCGAACACGCGCTGGCGATCTACGGCAACTGCGTCAAGACGGCCTGCCCGCACCGGGCCTAAGCGGCGTCGGGGCGGCGCGGCCCCGGCGGGCGAGCGCCCCCTTCAATGATGGCTGAGCGCGTTCGATAACAGCTTGGCCGTGATGTCGACGATGGGGATCACGCGCTCGTAAGCCATGCGCGTCGGCCCGATCACCCCCAAGGTCCCGACGATCTTGCCGTTGACCTCGTATGGCGCCGTAACGACGCTCATCTCGTCCATCGGCACCAGGTTCGATTCGCCGCCGATAAAAATCTGCACCCCCGTCGCCTTGCTCGACACGTCCAGCAATTGCATCAGCCCCGTCTTTTGCTCGAACATGTCGAACATTTGCCGCAGCGAACTCATATTCGACGACAAATCGCTGACGCTGAGCAGATTGCGCTCGCCGGCGATGATCATGTCGTCCGAATGGTCGGCCATCGCCTCGCTGCCGGCCTCGACGGCCGCCTGCATCAAGCGCCCCATATCGTCGCGCAACTGGCGCAGCTCGCCCTGCAGGCGGATGCGCACGTCGTCGAAGGACAGGCCGCCGTAATGCTGGTTGATGTAATTGGCCGACTGCACCAGTTGCGCCGGCGTGTAGTCGGCCTCCGTCAGCAGCATGCGGTTTTGCACGTCGCCCGTCGGGCCGACGATGACGAGCAGGATGCGCTTTTCCGACAGGCGCAGGAACTCGATCTGCTGGAACACGGACTCGCGCCGCGGGCTGAGCACGACGCCGGCGAACTGCGACAGCGAGGACAGCATCTGCGCCGCGTTGGCGATCATTTTCTGCGGCTGCTGGAACTGCAGGCGCATGCCCGCCTCGACCGAATGCTCGTCGATGTGCTGCACCGTCAGCAGCGTGTCGACGAAGATGCGGTAGCCGCGCGGCGTCGGGATGCGCCCGGCCGAGGTGTGCGGGCTGGCCACATAGCCGAGCTCCTCCAGGTCGGCCATGATGTTGCGGATGGTCGCCGGCGACAGCTCTAGGCCGGAAATTTTCGACAGCGCCCGCGAACCGACCGGCTGGCCGTCGGCGATGTAGCGCTCGATCAAGGCTTTGAGCAGGGTTTGGGCACGGATATCGAGTGGCATAAGTCTCTTCTCGGCAGACGCGGGCTGCGTTTACTCAGTGTGAAACGCCATTATGCACGCTGGCAGGCGCGCCGGCGCATCATTCTTCGGCGTGGCCGTCGAGCCAGCGCAGAAGATCGTCAAATGAGGCGCAAATGGCGTCCGGGCGGATGCCGGCCGCCACGTGCTCGCTGCTGGCGCGGCGGTTCATCCACAGCGCGCGCATGCCGGCGTTTTGCGCCCCCGCCACGTCCAGCCGCAAATCGTCGCCGACATACACGGCCTCGGCCGGCGCCACGCCCAGCGCCGCGCAGGCGGCCGTGAAGATGGCCGGGTCCGGCTTGGCGCGGCCGAACTCCCTGGCCGCCAGCGACACCGTGAAATGCCCGGCCATGCCGATCACGTCGAGGTCGGCGACGCCATTCGAGATCGAGCCGAGCAAGACCCGGCCGCGCAGCCGCGCCAGGCCCGGCAACACGTCCGCATACGGCGTGACGGCATTGCGGGCGGCCTGGAACAGCGCCATCGCCGGCTCGACCTTGGCGACGTCCTCGCCGGCCGCCTCGAAGGCGGCCAGCAGGCCGATGCGGCGCAGCTCGCCCAGGTCGACGAGCAACTGCGGCCGCTCTTCCAGCAGCGCCAGGCGACGCTGGCGCAGCGCGTCGATCGAGAACTGCCGGGCCACGCCGGGCGCGTGCTGCCCCAGCCAGTCGTGCAATAGCAACTCAGCGCGGGCGATGACGGGGCCGATCGGCCACAGGGTGTCGTCGAGGTCGAACAGGATGGCTTTCGGGGGGATCGGGGGCATAAACGGCAGAATGGGTTCGCAACAGATGGCGGTATTGTCGCATTTATCCGCGCGGCGGACAGCGGCCCCCCGCCGCCTTTGCGCTGGCGCCGCGCCGCAAAGGCGCTTCAAGCAAAAAATTGTTACAGGGAGATACAAGAGACAGGGCAACAATGTTGCTGGATAGACTAAAATGGCTGCCGAAAACCTTGAACCACGCGGCGCCGGCATCCGAGTTGCGCTTTGACCTTATTCGTTTTTTGGAGAAAGTATGAAAAGTTTGTATCTGCGCACGATCGTCGCCCTGGCCTGCGTCGCCGGTTTGGCCGCGTGCGGCGGCAAAGGCAATGGCAACGTGGTCCTCGGCGGCAGTGTCGTCGGCCTGAAAAAAGACGGCCTCGTGCTGATGAACGGCAGCGCCACGGCGCCGGTGCCCAAAGGCGCCAGCGGCTTCACCTTTACCCAATTGATCGGCTCCGACACGCAGTACGACGTGAGGGTCAAGACGGACCCGCAAGCGGCCCATTGCACCGTACAGGGCGGCAGCGGCAAGTCGTCGAACTACAATGTCAATAACATCGTGGTGACCTGCGTCACCGAACACCACCCGCTGGGCGGCGAGGTTAGCGGCCTGGACGCGACGGAGAGCCTGACCATCCTGAAAGCGCCCGAAACGCTGGCGATTACGAAAAACGGCCCGTTCACGCTCAAGGATGTCGATGACGGCGACGCCTACGCGGTGAGCCTGCTGCCCGCCTCCATTCCCGCCGCCAAAAAATGCGAAGTGACGAACGGCGGCGGCGTGATGGGCAAAGATCCCATCAACAACGTGAAGGTCGTCTGCGTGCCGAAGCCGGTCTAGGCCGCCTCCCCGCTTTCGGCGCGGCCCGCGGGCCGCGCCCTCCCCATCTTATTCCCTGGAGACTTACATGAAGTTATCTTACCTGCGCGCCAGCGCCATCCTGGCCGCCACCCTGGGCCTCGCCGCCTGCGGCGGCAAGCAATCCTTCGACGTCAGCGGCGTGATCATCGGCCTCACTCAGGACGGCCTGAAGCTGTCGAACAATGGCGAAATACTCGAACCGAAAAAAGGCGCCACCAGCTTCACCTTCTCGCAGCGCGCCGACTACGGCCAAAACTATGACATCCGTATCGAGAAGTCGGCACAGCACATGCAATGCGGCATTTCGGGCAATACCGGCTCGGCCGGACATTACACCTCCATTTCCGCCGTGGTCAGCTGCATCCTGAATAGCAACTCCCTCAGCGGCACCGTGGAGGGCCTGCCGCCCGGCCAGATCATCCGCCTCGCCAACGGCACCGTCGGCACCGTCGACGTGACGGGCGGCGCGGACGCCAGCAAGTTGACCCCGTTCGCCTTCGCGGCGCCGGTCTACTATGACGCGCCGTACAACGTTCAGGTTGTGCCTATCCCGCCTATCGTGCCGCCGCCGGCGACAGCCAAGCCGCTGACGGTCAATTGCACCGTGAGCGCCGCCAGCGGCGCCGGCATCATGCCGGACGGACCTGTCAAGACGCTGGAAGTGAAGTGCACGCCGAAATAAAGGCGCGGGGAGAGATATTCAAATATCGAATGATTGGTATTTGAAATATAAATTGGAGTTATATGCGGCGATGCAGCATACTGCATCTGTCTCCTCCAACTCTTCCAAGAATTGGATTTAGCCCGCTTTCACCAGCGGGCTTTTTTTTGCCCGAAAATTGCCTGGCAGAGCGCGCTTGAACGGCAAACTCGCCCCTCAAGCTTACCCGCCCGGCAACGCTCAGACCGGCGGCTGCAGCAGGTTGGCCAGCGCCACGTACTGGGCCAGGCCCACCGTCTCCGGGCGCAGCGTCGGATCGATGCCGGCCGCGGCGATCTGCGCTTCCGTGAACATGCCGGCCAGGCAGTTGCGGATCACTTTGCGGCGCTGCGAGAACGCCTTCATGACGACCGCTTCCAGCGTCGCCTGGTCGCAGGCCAGGCGCTGCGCCACCGGCACCATGCGCACGATCGCCGACTCGACCTTGGGCGGCGGGTCGAAGGCCGTCGGCGGCACGATGAACAGCAAGCTCATGTCGTAGCGCCACTGCAGCATCACCGACAAGCGCCCGTAGGCCTTGCTACCCGGCTCGGCCACCATGCGCTCGACGACTTCCTTTTGCAGCATAAAGTGCTGGTCCTGCACCTGCGCGGCGAAGTCGGCCAGGTGGAACAGCAGCGGGCTGGAGATGTTGTACGGCAGATTGCCGACGACGCGCAGCTTCTTGCCCTCGGCCACGGGCAGCGCGCCGAAGTCGAATTGCAGCGCGTCGCCGGCGTGTATCGTCAGCTTGGCCGGGTTGAAGGTCTTTTCCAGGCGCGCGACGAGGTCGCGGTCGAGTTCGACGACGTGCATTTTGTCGAGCCGCTTGAGCAGCTGCTCCGTCATCGCGCCCAGGCCGGGGCCGATTTCGACGAGGCTGTCGTCGGGCTGGGGCGCGATGGCGGCCGTGATGTCGTCGAGCACGTATTTATCGTGCAGGAAATTCTGGCCGAAGCGCTTGCGGGCAATGTGTTTCATGATGGTCTTCTGTTGGTGGGACGCGGCAAATCAGCCGGCGCCGTTGTTGCGGGACGCGCGCACCATGTGCACGGCCGTGTCGATGGCCGCCTCCATGCTGCCGCAGTCGGCCAGGCCCAGCCCTTGCGCGGCCAGGTCCAACGCCGTGCCGTGGTCGACCGAGGTGCGGATCAGCGGCAGGCCCAGCGTGATGTTGACGCCGTGCCCGAAGGTCGCGTACTTCAGCACCGGCAAGCCCTGGTCGTGGTACATGGCCAGCACGCAGTCGGCCTCGCAAAGGTATTTCGGCTGGAACAGGGTATCGGCCGGATACGGGCCGCGGGCGTCGATGCCGCGCGCCCGCGCCGCCGCGATGGCCGGCGCGATCGTGTCGATTTCCTCGCGCCCCAGGTAGCCGCCCTCGCCCGCGTGCGGGTTCAGGCCGGCCACGAGGATGCGCGGCGCGGCGATGCCGAATTTGCGCCGCAGGTCGGCGTCGATGATGTCCAGCGTCGTCGCCAGGCCGGCCGGCGTGATGGCCGCCGCCACCCCGGCCAGCGGCAGGTGGGTGGTGGCCAGCGCCACGCGCAGCGGCGCGGCGCCGCCGCCCGGTTCGCCGGCCAGCATCATCACGACCTGGGCCGTGTTGGTTTGCCCGGCCAGGTATTCCGTGTGGCCGGAAAAGGCCACGCCGGCGTCGTTGATGGTGCTTTTTTGCAGCGGCGCCGTGACGATGGCGTCGAAGCGGCCGGCCGCGACGCCCTCGACGGCGGCGTCCAGCGTGGCCAGCACGGCCCGGCCGTTTTCCTTGTCGAGCACGCCGGGCACGACGTGCGCGGCCAGCGGCACGTCGACGACGGCCAGGCGGCCCGGGCCGAAGTGCGGCAGGCCGCCGTGGCGCAGCGCCTGCAGCGACAGCGCCGCCAATTGCATGGCGGGATCGATCAGGCTGGCCGTCAGCGCCAGGAAGGCGGCGTCGCCCAGCAGCACGCAGTTGACGCGCTGGCGCAGCGCCCAGGCGGCGCGCAGGGCGATTTCCGGGCCGATGCCGGCCGGCTCGCCGACGGTGACGGCGATGACGGGACGCGCCGCGGCGCGCCCCGGAACGCTCCGGGCGCTGGTGGGCTCGCTCATGGGCTTACTTGTCGTCGCCGCGCATTTCCACGTAGGCGCGGTCGCGCACCTGGCGCTGCCAATCCTCGGTGGCGTCGACGAGCTTGCGCTCGCGCAGCGCGTTGCGGGCGGCGGCGCGCTGTTTTTCCTTCGACACGTCGTCGCTCTTGCGCTCCAGCACCTCGATCAGGTGGATGCCGAAGCTCGTTTCGACGGGGTTGCTGACCTGGCCCGGCTGCAAGCCATCCATAACCGCCTCGAACTCCGGCAGGGCGTCGCCCGGGTACAACCAGCCCAGCTCGCCACCCTTGGCGGCCGTGCTGTCCGTCGAGAACAGCCGCGCCAGCTCCTCGAACTTGGCGGTCTTGTTGTCGAGGCGCTCCTTCAACTCGGCCAGCTTGCGCTTGGCGTCGGCGGCCGACATCGTCGGCGTCACCGCGATCAGGATGTGCCGCGCGCGCGTCTGCTGCACGGCCGCGGTGGCCTGGGCCTCGGCGGCGCTGCGCTTGTCGACCAGCTTCAGGATGTGGAAGGCACCGGCGCTCTTGATGATGGGGGTGACCTGGCCCGGCTTCAGCTTGCCCAGTTGCTCGGCGAACAGCGGCGGCAGCCGCTCGGGGCTGCGCCAGCCGATCTCGCCGCCCTTCAGCGCGTCGGCCGCGTCCGAATACGTGCCGGCCATCTTGGCGAAGTCCGCGCCGGTGCGCAACTGGCGCATCACCTCCTCGGCGCGGGCTTTGCGGGCGCCGATCTGCTCGGGCGTCGCGTTGTCGGGGATGCGCACCATGATTTGCGCCAGGTTCAGCTCGACCTGCTCGCGCGCGGCGGCCTGCTCGGCGGCCATGAAGCTGTCCACCTCGGCCTCGGAAATCTGCAGCTTGGCGTCGACCTCGTGCTCGCGCAGGCGCTGCATGATGATCTCGTCGCGGATATCTTCGCGGAAGGCGGCGAAGGTGGTGCCCTCTTTTTCCATCTGGTTGCGCAAGTCCTGCACGGTGAGCTTTTGCTGCTCGGCGATGCGGCCGATGGCGCGGTCCAGCGTGGCGTCGTCGACGCGCACGCCCATCTCCTTGGCCAGTTGCATCTGCGCGCGCTCGACGATCATGCGTTCGAGCAGTTGGCGGCGCAAGTCGGCCGGCTCGGGCAGGGCCACGTTCTGCGCCTTCATGCGCCGCTCCACGGATTCGATGCGGGCCGCCAGTTCGTTGCGCGTGATGACGTCGTCGTTGACGACGACGAGGATGGAATCGATCGCGTTGGCGCCGGCCGGGACGAAGCCCTTGGCCGCCGCCGGGGCCGCCTTGGCGTCCTGCGCCCAGACACTGGTGGCCGTGGCGCCGGACAGGGCGCACAGCAAAACCGCTGCAATTTTGAGTTGGTGCATACTGGCATTCCGCATAATGTGTAGAGCGCTCATGAGTTCAGGTGGATAAAAAAACCGCCGCCGCCGGCCAGCTGTCAGAGCCTGGCCGGCGGCGCAAGTTCCGGTGTTAGCGGGTGGCCGGACTGAGCCTTTGGTAACCGGGGATCTTCGTCGACAAGACCTCCAGTGCGTTGCTGCCGAAGCCCAGGTTGCTCGACAGGCCGATCAGTTCGAGCTGGAAGAAAATCGGCGTCGACACGCTCTTCGCGGTCGTCACGAAGCGCTGCGCGCCCATGCGGAAGACCCAGCAGTCGCGCTTGTATTCGAGGCCGACCAGGCTTTCGATGATACGCTTGTCGAGCACCGAGTAGTTGATACGGCCCACGCCATACCAGCGCGACGACAGCGGCCACTGGGCCGACACCTCGGTGTTCTTGAAGCTGCCGCGGTAGTTGCGCTGGCCGACGTTGAGCACCTTCTTCGGCCCCGGCTGCCACTGCAGGCTGTAGTTCCCGCTGATCATGCGGCGGTCGCTGGCATTGTACTGCAGCGCGCTGTCGAAGCCCCAGGTTTCCGAGATGCGCCCGGCGGCCGCCAGCAGCATGTCGGAACGGCTCGGCGTGTTCGGCGAGGTCGCGCCCAGTTGCACCTTTTGTTCGGTCAGATAATAGCGCTGGCCGAAGGTCAGGCGCAAGCGCTCGGCGCCGCTCGGTTCGAGGAAGCGCGAGGTCAGCGCCGCCGTCACCTGCTTGGTGTCGCCGATGCGGTCGGCGCCGACGAAGCGGTTTTCGCTGAACAACTGGGCCAGCGTGAAACCGGCGTCGGCCGTGTCGAACAGGGGCAAGCCGCTCTGCTCGCGGTACGGCGTGTAGACGAAGAACAGGCGCGGCTCCAGCGTCTGCGTGACGGCGCGGCCGAACAGCTTGGCGTCGCGTTCGAACACCAGGCCGCTGTCGACGGAAACGGTGGGCACGGCGCGCGTCGGCGCGCGGTCCTTGAACTGGCTGTTGCTGACGACGTTGTCGTCGAGCTGGTAGGCGCTGGCGTGCAACATCAGCTTGGGCGTGATGAAGTAGCCGGGGCGGATGAAGGGGTAGCTCAGCTGCGGCACGACGACGGCGCGGTTGCCGCGCACCTGGTCGGGGTGCCAGAAGCGCGTCAGCTCGGCGTCGACGGCCCAGTCGAAGCCGCCGACATCGAAGCGGCCCACGTGCAGGTTCAGCGACGGCAGGCGGTCATACGGGCGCGGCACGAACAGCGTCGGGTCTTGCAGCACCTGGTAGTTCTGCGCGCGCGCCGTCAAATTCCAGTATTCGCCGCGGTATTCGCTGTAAATCTCGCGCAGCAGCTGCCGCTCGGCGCTGCTGGCGACGGTCTTCGAGAAGTCGCTCGGATAGTCGTCGTCGGAGGCGGTGCGCACATTCCAGCCGTAGCTCAGGCCCGGCGCCAGCGCCTGCAGGTGCGACGAGGTCAGCGCGTAGCGGTCGCCCTTGTACAGGCGGTCGCGCGGCAGGTATTCGATCAGCGTCTCGCCGGCGTAGCTGCCGGCCGCCGTCTCGCCGATGTAGCGGCCGTTGGCGCCCAGTTGCAGGCCGCGCCGCTGGATATAGCGCGGGTACAGCGTCAGATCGCGGTTCGGCGCGATGTTGACATAATAGGGCATCGTCAGGTCCAGGCCGTTCTTCGAGGCGAAACCCACCGTCGGCGCCAGCCAGCCGGAGCGGCGCGCGCCCGACAGCGAGAACGAGATCGCCGGCGTGCCCAGGATGGGCACGTTCTTGAAGTAGACGATGGTCTTGCCGCCGGTGCCGACGTCGCGCCCGGTGTCCAGGTTCAGGGTGCTCGACTTCAGATACCAGTCCGGGTTCTCGCCCTCGCAGGTGCTGTAGGTGCCGTCGACGACGACGGCTTCCTCCGGATTGATGAAGTCGACGCGCTCAGCCTTGCCCTGGCCGTTGCTGGTGGCGATCTTATAGGTCGGCTTGAGGACGAAGCCGCGGCCCGTCTCCATGTTCAGCTTGAGCAAATCGCCCGTGTAGTAGTCGCCGAAGCGCCACAGCCGCACCTTGCCGCTGGCGTCGACCTCGTCCTCGACCATCTTGTAGCAGGCCGTGTCGGCGTTCAGCTTGGTCTGGTCGCGCGTGACCACGGCTTCGCGTTGCAGCGTCAGCTCGCGCTCCGGGCGGCCTTCGATGTGTTCGGCGCGCAAAACCGTCGGCGCGTTCTTGTCGTCGACGCGTGGCGGGCGCTTCTGCGCGAAGGCGTGGCCAGGCACGGCGGCCAGCGCGGCGGCCAGGGCGCTCAGGGCGAAAGCCCGGCGCTGCGACGAGGGGGGGGCTGTAAACCAGCTCATGAATTGAAGGGTTGAAACACCATGGCAGGCGCTTTTTTGATTTGAATCCCTTATTATATGGGAATCTTCACCTTCCCCCAGATTCCACAGGTCGCTTTATGTCCATCACCCCCACTTTATCCGCCGCGCCGGCCACCGCCGACGCCCGTCTGACCCTATTGCAAGCCTGGCTGAGCGATTTGAACCTGGTGCTGCCGGCGTCGGCGCGCCCCGCTTCGAGCGACGCCAGCTTCCGCCGCTACTTCCGCGTCGACGCCCTGCCGGCCACCCGGGCGGCGCACGGCGCCACGCTGATTGTCATGGACGCGCCGCCCGAGCGCGAGAACGTCGCCGCCTTCGTCAAGGTGGCCGCGCTGCTGGCCGAGGCCGGCGTGTCCGTGCCCGCCATCGTCGCGCAAGACCTGGAACGGGGCTTTCTGCTGCTGTCCGACCTGGGCACGCGCACCTACCTGCAGGTGCTCGACCACGACAACGCCGCCGTGCTGTACGCCGAGGCGCTGGAGGCGCTCGTCAAGATCCAGCAGCGCAGCCAGCCCGGCGTGCTGCCCGAGTTCGACCGCGCCTTCGTGCTGCGCGAAATGAATCTGTTCCCCGAATGGTACATCGGCCGCCATCTGGGCGCGACGCTGACGCCGGCCCAGCAGACCCAGCTCGACGCCGTGTTCGAGGCGATCAGCGCCAACGTGCTGGCCCAGCAGCAGGTCTTCATGCACCGCGACTACCATTCGCGCAACCTGATGTGGATGGACGAGGGCAACCCCGGCATCCTCGACTTCCAGGACGCCGTCTACGGCCCCGTCACCTACGACCTGGCCTCGCTGCTGCGCGACGCCTATATCCAGTGGGACGAGGAAATGGTGCTCGACTGGGTGATCCGCTACTGGCAGCGGGCCAAGAAGGCCGGCCTGCCGGTGAATCCGGACATCGACGCGTTCTACCGCGACTTCGAGTTCATGGCCCTGCAGCGCCACCTGAAAATCCTCGGCCTGTTCACCCGCCTGAACTACCGCGACGGCAAGGCCACCTTCATGGGCGACCTGCCGATCGTGCTCGACTACGTGCGCAAGACCGCCAACCGCTACAAGGAGCTGAAGCCGCTGGTGCGCCTGCTCGACGCGCTGGAGAACAAGGCGCCGGAAGTCGGCTACACCTTCTAAGACGCTGCGCGCGCGCCGCCCGCCGGCCGCGCCGCCCCCCCACACCCACATTACGAGCCCCCCATGAAAGCCATGATTTTCGCCGCCGGACGCGGCGAGCGGATGCGTCCCCTCACCGACACCTGCCCCAAACCGCTGCTGAAGGTGCGCGGCCGCCCGCTGATCGTCTGGCACGTGCTGAACCTGGTGCGCGCCGGCATCACCGACATCATCGTCAACCACGCCCACCTGGGCGGGCTGATCGAACAGACGCTGGGCGACGGCAGCCAGTTCGGCGCGGCGATACGCTATTCGCCCGAAGCGCAGGCGCTGGAGACGGCCGGCGCCATCGCCCAGGCCCGCCACCTGCTCGGCGAGGAACCCTTCCTGGCCGTCTCGGCCGACATCTACATCCCCTACTTCGACTTCGCCCAGGTCAAGGACGTGCTGGCCGACAAGGACGTGCTGGGCAATCCCTACCCGGCCGAGCAGCGCGACATCGCCTGGTTGTACCTGGTCGACAATCCGCCCTACCACCCGGACGGCGACTTCGGCCTGACCCTGTACGCGCTGAACAACGACGGCGCGCCGCGCTGGACCTTCGGCAACATCGGCGTCTACCGCCCGGAAATGTTCGACGGCATCGCCGCCGGCAGCCACGCCAAGCTGGGCCCGCTGATCCGCCAGTACGCCGAACTGGGCCGCGTCGGCGGCGAAGTCTACGCGGGCGCCTGGGCCAACGTCGGCACGGCCGCCGACCTGGCCGCGCTGAACGGCGGGACGGCGCCATGACGGCCCACGCGGCCCGCCGCGCCGCCCTGCTGGCCCAGATGGCGCCGGGCGGCGTGGCGGTGCTCGCGACGGCGCCCGAAGTCACGCGCAATAGCGACTGCGACTACCCCTACCGCCACGACAGCTATTTCTACTACCTGAGCGGCTTCGGCGAACCCGAGAGCGTGCTGGTGCTGGTGGCCGGCGGCGCGCGCGGGCCGGCCCGCAGCATCCTGTTCTGCCGCGAGAAAAACAGCGAGCGGAAAATCTGGGACGGCTTCCGCCACGGCCCCGACGCCGCCCGCCTCGCTTGCGGCGTCGACGCCGCCTTCGCCATCGACGAGCTGGACGCGCAGATGGGCAAGCTGCTGGCCGACGCGCCGGCCCTGTATTACGCGCACGGCGGCAGCGCCGAGCTGGACGCCCGCGTCAAGCTGTGGCTGGGCGACGTCAAGCGCCAGGCGCGCAGCGGCGTCACCGCCCCGGCCGTCGTGCACAACGTCCTCGGCCTGCTCGACGAAATGCGCCTGTTCAAGGACGACGGCGAACAGGCCACCATGCGGCGCGCCTGCGCCATCTCCGGCCAGGCGCACGCGCGGGCCATGCGCGCGACCCGTCCCGGCATGCGCGAATACGCGATCGAGGCGGAACTGCTCTACGAATTCCGCCGCAACGGCGCGCAGTTTCCCGCCTACAGCCCGATCGTCGCGGCCGGCGCCAACGCCTGCGTGCTGCACTACCACGCCAACAACGCCCTCGTGCGCGACGGCGAGCTGGTGCTGATCGACGCCGGTTGCGAGCTGGACGGCTACGCCGCCGACATCACCCGCACCTATCCGGCCAACGGCCGCTTCAGCGCGCCGCAGCGGCAGTTGTACGAGCTGGTGCTGGCGGCGCAGGCGGCGGCCCTGGACGCCGTGCGGCCGGGCCAGCGCTACCAGGCCATCCACGCCGCCGCGCTGGCCGTGCTGGCCCAGGGCATGCTCGACCTGGGCCTGCTCGACAGGGACAAGGCCGGCAACGCCGACGACGTCATCGCCAACCAGAGCTATCTGCAGTTCTACATGCACGGCACCGGCCACTGGCTGGGCATGGACGTGCACGACGTCGGCGCCTACCGCGAAACGGCGCGCGAGGGCAAGCCGTGGCGGCCGCTGCAGCCGGGCATGACGCTGACCGTCGAACCCGGCCTCTACGTGCGCCCGGCCGCCGGCGTGCCCGAGGCATTCTGGCACACCGGCATCCGCATCGAGGACGACGTCCTCGTCACGGCCGACGGCCACGCCGTGCTGAGCGGGGAGGCGCCGAAAAGCGTCGCCGCCATCGAACAACTGATGCAAGAAAACGCATGAACACCATAGACAATCTCGACATCGCCATCTGCGGCGCCGGCCCGGTCGGCATGGCGCTGGCCGCCCTGCTGGTGCAGCAGGGCGCCGCGCCGCAGCGCGTCGGCCTGCTCGACGCCAAAACGCTGGCGCAGGCCAGCGACGACCCGCGCTCGATCGCGCTGTCGCACGGCAGCCGCCAGATCCTCGAACGCATCGGCGCCTGGCCGATCGCCGCCACCGGCATCGAACAAATCCACGTCTCGCGCCGCGGCCGCTTCGGCCGCAGCCTGATCGACCGCGCCGAGCACGGCGTCGAAGCGCTCGGCTACGTCGCCTGCTACGGCGCCGTCGTCACGGCGCTGGGCGCCGTCTGCGCCCAGCTGGGCGTGGCCACGCTGCGCCCGGCCCTGGTGCGCGGCGCCGCCGAGGACGGCGACGCCGTCACGCTGACGCTAGACGAGGGCGCGGCCGGCCCGCGGGCGCTGCGCGCAGCGCTGGTGGTGCAGGCCGAAGGCGGCCTGTTCGGCGACCAGCAGGAGCGCGCCGTGCGCCGCGACTACCGGCAAAGCGCGATCATCGCCCAGATCCAGGTCAGCGCGATGCAAGCGCGGCGCGCCTTCGAGCGCTTCACCGACGACGGCCCGCTGGCGCTGCTGCCGCAGGGCGACAGCTACGCCCTGGTCTGGTGCGTGCCGCCGGCGCGCGCCGCGCAACTGCTGGCGCTCGACGACGCCGCCTTCCTGGCCCAGCTCGGACTGGCCTTCGGCGGCCGGCTGGGGCGCTTCACGGCGACCTCGGCGCGCTTCGCCTACCCGCTCGGCCTGAACGCCGGCCCGGCCGCCAGCGCCCGCTCGGTGGCCATCGGCAACGCCGCGCAAACCCTGCACCCGGTCGCCGGCCAGGGCATGAACCTGGGGCTGCGCGACGCCGCCGTGCTGGCGCGCCTGCTGGCGCGCGACGCCAGCCCGGCCGCGCTGGCGCAGTTCGCCGCGCAGCGCCAGCCCGACCGCGACCTGACCGTGCGCCTGACCGACACGATGGCGCGCGCCTTCACGGGCGGCGGCCCGCTGCAGACGCTGCTGGGCGCCTCGCTGGGCCTGATCGACGCCGTCGGCCCGGCGCGCAGGCTGCTGGCCGAGCTGATGATGTACGGCCGCCGCTGACGGGGCCGGCGCCGCCCCGGACTAGGGCGAAATGCTGTCGAGCTCGCGCTCCATGCGCGCCGCCACATCCACCAGCAGATTGCTGACGCGGACGAAAAACGCCGCGTTGATGTGCGCGTAGGTGTCGCTGGGCGCGTGGTAGTCGGCGTGGTCGGCGACGCCGAAATACAGGAAGGGGATGCCGGCCTCGTTAAACGGCGCATGGTCCGAGCTATCGTTCCAGCTCTCCACCAGGCCGGCCGCCAGCAGCGGCCGGTCGTGCCCGAGCAGCACCCGCACGCTGCTGCGCGCGGCCGCCTGCGCCAGCAGCGGTTTCAGGGCCGGCCACGGATAGGTGCCGGCGACGAAGATCTCGTTGCTGTCGTTGTGCGCCAACATGTCCAGGTTCAGGTTGGCGCGCAGCTGCGCGCGCGGCACCGGCGGCGCCGCCACGAAGGCGCGCGCGCCCTGCAAACCCAGTTCCTCGGCGTCGAAGGCGGCGAACAGCACGGAATGGCGCGGCGGGTGGGCCTTGAAATAGCTGGCGATGGCCAGCATCGCCGCGACGCCGGAGGCGTTGTCGTCGGCGCCAGGATACAGCTTGCCGCCGCGCACGCCGAGGTGGTCGTAATGGGCCGACACCACCAGATAGCGCTGCGGCGCGGCGCTGCCGCGGATGTAGCCGACGATGTTGGCGGCGTCGGCATACGCGGTGCGGTAGGGCCGCCCCGGCGTGAACAGATTGGCCACGCTGCGCGTGCTGAAGGCGAACGGCTGCAGGTAGTCGGCGCCGAACGGCAGCAGGCCGATGGCGCCGAAGCGCTCGCGCAGATAGGCGCGCGCCCGGTGGCTGCCGGCCGTGCCGGTGCGGCGCCCCTCGAAGGCGTCCGAGGCCAGCGTGCGCACGTCGTCGAGCAGCACGCTCCGTTCGACCGGCCCGCCGGCATCGCGGGCGGCGCCCGGCAGCGGGCGCGCCATGCGCGCCTCCTCCGCCGACTGCGCCAGCGCCAGGTACAGGGCCGACGCGCCCGCCGCCAGGATCATGCTCAAGAGGATTTTCTTCATGCTCGCCCGGCGCCGTCAAAACGCGTCAGCATAGCGCATCGCGGCGCGGCAGTGAAAAGAAAGCGTCGGCCGAACGAGCACTCAATCGTTTCCGGTGAGACAATGCAAGATACCTGATAACTGGCGCACGCTCCATGACAGACGCTCTGCCCGCAATTCTCCTCTCCCGTTTGCTCGACGACTCGATGGACGCCGTCATTATCATCGACGATCATTGCCACATCCGCTACCTGAACGGCGCCATGCAAAAACTCAGCGGCTACGGCGGCGGCGAACTGCTGGGGCAGGACCTGGACGGCCTGCTGCCCGACTCGCTGGGCGCCCACCACACGGCCTACGTCAACGGCTACATCGAGGCGAACCGCGTCTCCAGCGTGCTGGGCAAGGTGCGCACCTTCGCCATCCGCCACCGCGACGGCCACCTGATCCCCATCGAAATGAAGTCGATCGACCTGGGCCATATCGGCGGGCGGCGCTATTTCGGCGCCTTCATGCTCGACGTGCGGGCCCAGCGCGCCATGGAAGAGAAGAACGCCAGCCTGCTGGCCCAGCTCGAACAGCAAGCCATGTGCGACGCGCTGACGGGGCTGCCGAACCGGCGCGCCTTCGAGGCGGCGGCGGCGCAGGCGCAGGCGCGCATCGCCCGCAGCAGCGCGCCGCTGACGGTGGGCGTGGCCGACATCGACCATTTCAAGAGCATCAACGACCAATACGGCCACGCGGCCGGCGACGCCGTGCTGCGCGCCGTCTCGCAGGCGATCCGCGAGGCGGGCCGGCTGACCGACATGGCGGCCCGCCTGGGCGGCGAGGAATTCGGCCTGCTATTCCCCGACGCCACGCTGGAGCAGGCCGTGCAGATCGCCCAGCGCGTGCGCCGCGCCGTCGCCGCCACCCGCACCACGGCGCCGGACGGCACGCCGCTGGCGGTGACGATCAGCATCGGCCTGGCGAAGCTGGCGCCCGGCGGCAGCTTCGACGGCGCGCTGTCGGACGCCGACAAGGCCCTGTACCGGGCCAAGCATGGCGGCCGCGACCGCGTCGCCACGGCGCCGCTGCCGCATGAAGCCAAGGCGGCGCCGCTGGCTACCCCCTAGTCGACCGCCTTGACCATGTCCTCGATGACCTTCTTGGCGTCGCCGAAGACCATCATGGTCTTGTCCATGTAGAACAGCTCGTTGTCCAGGCCCGCGTAGCCGGCCGCCATCGAGCGCTTGTTGACGATGACGGTCTTGGCCTTGTACGCCTCCAGAATGGGCATGCCGGCGATCGACGATTTCGGGTCTTTCGCGGCGGGGTTGACGACGTCGTTGGCGCCCAGCACCAGCACCACGTCGACCTGGCCGAACTCGCTGTTGATGTCCTCCATCTCGAACACCTGGTCGTAGGGCACCTCGGCCTCGGCCAGCAGCACGTTCATATGCCCGGGCATGCGCCCGGCCACCGGGTGGATCGCGTACTTGACGATGACGCCCTTGTGGCCCAGCTTCTCGACCAGCTCCTTGAGCGCGTGCTGGGCGCGCGCCACGGCCAGGCCATAGCCGGGCACGATGATGACGGTTTCCGCGTTGCCCATCAGGAAGGCGGCGTCGTCGGCGGAGCCCGATTTGACGGGGCGCTGCTCGGCCGCGCCGCCGCTGGCCGCGGCCGCCGTATCGCCGCCGAAGCCGCCCAGCAGCACGTTGAAGAAGGAGCGGTTCATCGCCTTGCACATGATGTAGGACAGGATCGCGCCGGACGAGCCGACCAGCGAGCCGGCGATGATCAGCATCGAGTTGTTCAGCGAAAAGCCGATGCCGGCCGCGGCCCAGCCGGAATAGCTGTTGAGCATGGAGACGACGACCGGCATGTCGGCGCCGCCGATGGGGATGATGATCAGCACGCCCAGCGCGAAGGCGATCGCCGCCATCACGAGGAAGGGCGCCCAGGCCGGCGCCGCGCCCGGCGTGAAGCAGAACACCAGGCCGAAGCCGAGCATCGCCAGCGCCAGCGCCAGGTTCAGCATGTGCTGGCCCTGGAAGCTGACGGGCGCGCCCTGGAACAGGCGGAACTTGTACTTGCCCGACAGCTTGCCGAAGGCGATCACGGAGCCGGAGAAGGTGATGGCGCCGACGAAGGTGCCGATGAACAGCTCGAAGCGGTTGCCGATCGGCAGCGCCTCGCCGTGCCGGGCGATGTTGAAGGCCCATGGTTCGGACACGGCGGCGACGGCGATGCAGACGGCCGCCAGGCCGATCAGCGAGTGCATCGCCGCCACCAGTTCCGGCATTTTCGTCATTTCGACGGTTTTCGCCAGGTAGGCGCCGATGCCGCCGCCAACCACGATGCCGAGGATGACGAGGCCGAAGCCGATGCCCTGGCCGGCGCTTTGCAGCGACTGCAGCTTGAAGATCAGCGCCACCGTCGTCAGCGCCGCGATGGCCATGCCGGACATGCCGAAGGCGTTGCCGCGGCGCGCCGTGGCCGGCGAGGACAAGCCCTTCAGGGCCTGGATGAAGCACACCGAGGCGATCAGGTAGAGCATCGTCACGGTGTTCATGGTGATGAAGTTCATGCCGCCTCCCCCTGCTGCTTGGCCTGCGGCGCGGCGAGCGCCTTGGGCGCCTTCTTCTTGAACATTTCCAGCATGCGCTGGGTGACGAGGAAGCCGCCGAACACGTTGACGGCGGCCAGCGCCACGGCGAGCGTGCCGGCGATCTGCCCGACCGCCCCCTCGGTGAGGCCGGCGGCCAGCATGGCGCCGACGATGATGATGGCCGAGATGGCGTTGGTGACGGCCATCAGCGGCGTGTGCAGCGCCGGCGTGACGGTCCAGACGACGTGGTAGCCGACGTAAATCGCCAGCACGAAGATGATGAGGTTGGTGATGGTATGACTGACCTGCATGAATTCATTTGCGTCCATAATGCCTTCCTTTTACCCGATCTGAGAATGACAGGCCCGCGGCCCGTCCGCATTGCCGCCGCCGCGCCCTATTTGCGCAGCACCTCGCCGCCCGCACACACCAGGCTGGCCTTGATGATCTCGTCCTCGCGGTCGATCACCAGCGCATGGTCCTTGTCGACGATGAGCTTCATGAAGTCGAGCACGTTGCGCGCGTACAGCGCCGACGCGTCGGCCGCCACCAGCGTCGCCAGGTTCGGCTCGCCGACGATGAAGACGCCGTGCTTGACGACGGTCTTGCCCAGCTCCGACAGCGGGCAGTTGCCGCCCTGCTCGACGGCCAGGTCGACGATCACCGAACCGGGCTTCATGGCCCTCACGGTGTCCTCGGCGATGAGCACGGGCGCCGGCCGGCCGGGGATCAGCGCGGTGGTGATGATGATGTCGGCCTGCCTGGCGCGCTCGTGCACCAGCTCGGCCTGGCGGCGCATCCAGTCGGCCGGCATGGCCCGCGCGTAGCCGCCCGAGCCCTTGGCGATGTCGCGCTCCTCGTCCGTCAGGAAGGGCACGTCGATGAATTTCGCGCCCAGCGACTCGACCTGCTCCTTCACCGGCGGGCGCACGTCGGACGCCTCGATGACGGCGCCCAGGCGCTTGGCCGTGGCGATCGCCTGCAGGCCGGCCACGCCGACGCCCATGATCAGCACGCGCGCCGCCTTCACCGTGCCGGCCGCCGTCATCAGCATCGGCATGAAGCGCTGGTAGGTGTTGGCCGCCACCATCACCGCCTTGTAGCCGGCGATGTTGGCCTGCGAGGACAGCACGTCCATCGACTGGGCGCGGGTGATGCGCGGCACCGCCTCCAGGGCGAACGCGGACAGGCCGTGCGCCGCCATCGCCGCGATGTTGTCGGCGTCGAAGGGGTTCAGCATGCCGATCAGCACGCTGCCGGACGCCATCAGGGCGCGCTCCTCGGCGCTGGGCGCGCGCACCTTCAGCACGACGCCGCAGCCGAAGGCCTCGGCGGCGCTGCCGATGCGCGCGCCGGCGGCCACATAGGCCTCGTCCACCGCGGAGGCCATCACGCCCGCGCCCGCCTGGACGATGACTTCGTGCTTGGCCGCGAGCTTCTTGACCGTCTCGGGCGTCGCAGCGACCCGGGTTTCACCGGGCCGTGTTTCGGCCGGTATGCCTATTCTCATGAAATGCCTCCAAAGATTGATAAACTGACTAGAATCTACCACGGAAAGTACGCAAGAAAATCTTTTTGGCCGGGCAACTATTAGGGGGCGGCCACTACTTGGCCGCGCCGCCGGCGCGCCCCCGCCTGCCCGGCGCGCGGCCCGCCACGGGCGGCGCAGGCACCGATAAACAACACTTTCGCCGCCGCCCGCGCGCCCGCCTCCCGCCATGGCGGGCGCCGCCCCGCGCCGCGACCGGCGCCCCGGCAATAGACCACAGATTTTTGACGGAAACATTGTCATTTATCAAATGGTCCGCGCGCCGGCCGCACGGCAGCCGGAACCGGGCGCCCAGAACAGGCTAAAATGTCGGCTCTTTCAAGGATGGAACCATGCCGAGAATCTGGAAACCCTCTGTCACCGTCGCCGCCATCATCGAACGCGACGGCCTGTTTTTGCTTGTGGAAGAAGAGACCAGCGACGGCATCCGCCTGAACCAGCCGGCCGGCCACCTGGACCCCTTCGAATCGCTGGAGCAGGCGGTGGTCCGCGAAACGCTGGAGGAGACGGCGCACGATTTCACGCCGACGGCGCTGGTGGGCATGTATATGTCGCGCTACCGCTCGTCGCGCACCGGGCTGGACGTGACGTACCTGCGCTTCACCTTCTGCGGCGAGGTCGGCCAGCGGCACGACCGCCCGCTCGACGACGGCATCATCCGCACGCTGTGGATGTCGCGCGACGAGATGGCGGCCTGCCCGGAGCGCCACCGCAGCCCGCTGATGCTGCAATGCGTGGACGAATACCTGGAAGGGCGGCGCGCGCCGCTGGGACTGCTGCACACGCACGCCTCCGTCTTCAACGGCGAGTGACACAACAAATTATTTGGAATAGCAAGATGAGCAAGAAAAAAGTCGTGATCGGCATGTCAGGCGGGGTCGACTCCTCGGTCGCGGCGTGGATGTTGAAGGAACAGGGTTACGAGGTGATCGGCCTGTTCATGAAAAACTGGGAAGACGACGACGACTCCGAATTCTGCTCCTCGCGCCAGGACTGGATCGACGCGGCCAGCGTGGCCGACGTGATCGGCGTCGACATCGAGGCCGTCAACTTCGCGGCCGAATACAAGGACCGCGTGTTCGCCGAATTCCTGCGCGAATACCAGGCCGGCCGCACGCCCAACCCGGACGTGCTGTGCAACGCCGAAATCAAGTTCAAGGCCTTCCTCGACCACGCCATGCACCTGGGCGCCGACTTGATCGCCACCGGCCACTACGCGCGCGTGCGCCAGGCCGGCGAACGCTTCGAGCTGCTCAAGGCCGTCGACGCCAGCAAGGACCAGAGCTATTTCCTGCACCGTTTGAACCAGGCGCAGCTGTCGAAGACGCTGTTCCCGCTGGGCGAAATCCCGAAAACCGAGGTGCGCCAGATCGCCGCCAAGCTGGCGCTGCCGAACGCGCAGAAGAAGGATTCGACCGGCATCTGCTTCATCGGCGAGCGCCCCTTCCGCGAATTCCTCAACCGCTACCTGTCGTATCAACCGGGGCCGATGAAGACGGCCGACGGCAAGACCGTCGGCGAGCACGTCGGCCTGAGCTTCTACACGCTGGGCCAGCGCAAGGGCATCGGCATCGGCGGCGTCAAGTCCTACCAGAACGCCGACGGCAGCAGCGACGCCTGGTATGTGGCGCGCAAGGACATCGCCAGCAACACCCTGTACGTGGTGCAGGGCCACGACCACCCGTGGCTGCTGTCGTCGGCCTTGACGGCCGACCAGGCCAGCTGGATCGCCGGGGCCGCGCCGGCGCCGCGCGCGCTGGCGGCCAAGACCCGCTACCGCCAGGCCGACGTCGCCTGCGCGCTGACGCCGGACGGCGCCGGCGACTTCGCGCTGCGCTTCACGGACGCCCAGTGGGCCGTCACGCCGGGCCAGTCGGCCGTGCTGTACGACGGCGACGTCTGCCTGGGCGGCGGCATCATCGCCGCCTCAACCGGCCTGGCCTGACCCGGCGGCGGCGCTGGCCTGCTGCTGCTTGCGCACCATCGCGATGACGGTGTTGCGTATCGTCTTCAGCACCGTGTCGGCGTTGAAGGGCTTGACGATGAAGCCGCTGACGCCGCTGGCGTGGGCCGCCTGCAGCGAGGCGGCGTCGATGCCGGCCGAAACCATGAAGATCAAGGTTTTCGGCCACTGCGCGCGGATGGCCTCGACCACCTTGCTGCCGTCCTCGACCAGCTCGCGCGCGATGCAGACGAAGTGCGGGTGGTGCTTGACCAGCAGGGCCAGGCCCAGCGCGCTGGTGTGGGTCTGGCCGCAGACGTCGTAGCCGCCGTCGGTCAGGACCGTGTTCAGCAGGCCGCGCGAGATGGCGCTGCTGTCGATGAGAACCGCTTTTAACATCATAGAAAATCCCAATACTGTACGTTGTTGTCCAGACGCGCCGTCAATGGTGGTCCCATGCGAGCATATTCCACGTCACGCCGAGGCGCACGTCCGTCTTTAATTGCACCAATTGACGAGAAAGATACAGTATATCGCGTTCTTTCCGCAGCCTTTCTCCCAGCGGCCCCTTCAAAATGCCGGCGCCGGCCATCACCGCGTCCAGGTTGCCGTAGGCGCGCAACAGCTTCGCGCCCGTCTTCAGGCCGACCTTGGAAACGCCGGGGATGCTGTCAGTGACGTCGCCCATCAGCGCCAGCAAGTCCGGCAGCAGCTCGGGCGGCACGCCGAACTTGCGCTCGACCCAGGCGTGGTCGTGCCATTCTCCCTTGAAATGGTCCCACAGCAGCGCGCCGTAGGCGATCAGGCCGTGCAAATCCTTGTCCGTGCTGGCGACGACGGCATCGCCACGGCCCTCGTGCAGCCAGCGCATGACGGCCGTGCCGATGACGTCGTCGGCCTCGACCTCGGGGATGACGACGACGCGCAGGCCGAAGCCGGCCAGCTTCTCATAGAAGGCCGGCAACGCCGCGCGCAGCTCGGCCGGCATGGGCGCGCGGCCCTCGCGATAGCCGGCGTAGAGCGCGTGGCGCCAGGTCGGGCCGCCGAAGTCGAAGGCCGGCAGCACATGGGTGGGCGCGTGGCCGTTGATGAGCTTCTTGAACGAGGACAGGGCGTGGCGCAGCGCGATGTCGGCCTTCTCGGCCGAATCCGGCTCCGGGCTCGCCTCGTAGACGCGGCGCACGATGTTCAAGCCGTCGATAGCGAGTAGTCTGGCCATGCGGTGAGTGGGTAGCGGTGGAATCGCGCATTTTACCTCCCGGTGGGGACAGACCACGATTTCCAGGAAACTATTTCTCGGAAATCGTGGTCTGTCCCCGGCTGGCGGCCCTACTTCAGCAGTTCGTAGGGGCCGCCGCGCTCCAGCGCGCGCTGGTAGGCGGGGCGCGCATGGATACGCCGCAGGAAATCCATCAGCTTCGGCCGGCCCGCGTCGAGGCCGCCGCGGGCGGCCGCAGCCTCCAGCGGAAAGCTCATCTGGATGTCGGCGGCGGAAAAGTCGGCGCCGGCGAACCATTCCGCCCGGCCCAGCTCAGCCTCCATATAATCGAGCTGCTGGACCAGGTTCGGGGTGATGAAACCCTTCTTAACCTTGCGCGCGATGGCCCGCGCGATCGGCCGCACGAAGAAGGGCATCGGACCGCTCTCGACCTTGTCGAACACCAATTTCATCAGCAGCGGCCCCATCGCCGACCCCTCGGCAAAGTGCAACCAGTAAGTCCAGCGCAGGCGCTCCGGCGTGCCGGCGGCCGGCGCCAGGCGGCCCTGGCCGTAGCGCTCGAGCAGATACTCGACGATGGCGCCGGACTCGGCCACCGTGTCCGCGCCATCCGTGATGACGGGCGACTTGCCGAGCGGGTGGACGGCGCGCAGCGAAGCCGGCGCCAGCATGGTTTTCGGGTCGCGCTCGTAGCGCTTGACCTGGTAGCCCAGCCCCAGTTCTTCGAGCAGCCAGAGCACGCGCTGCGAGCGCGAGTTGTTGAGATGGTGGACAACGATCATGGGGGCTTTCCCGTGTGAGAGTGGATGGCGCGGCGGCCGGCGCCGCCCCCACGAGTATAAGGGCGGCGGCGCAAAAACGGACCGGCATAGCTTCCGTACGGAAACAGCGGTACACTCGCTGCCAGTTTGTCCGCCCTCACCGGAGTCCGTATGCGCCTGTTTTCCACCCGTTACCTTGCCTTCATCGCCGTCGCGGCCGCGTGCGCGCTGTCGCTGGCGCTGGCCGGCCCCCACTGGCTGACGCTGCTGGCGGGCGCCCTGACGGCGCTCGGCGTCGCCGACCTGCTGCAAACGCGTCGCGCGCTGCGCCGCAACTACCCGCTGCTGGCGCATTTCCGCTTCCTGCTCGAAAGCATACGCCCGGAAATCCGCCAGTACTTCCTCGAAGACGACACCGAGGCGAAACCGTTTTCGCGCAACCAGCGCAGCATCGTCTACCAGCGCGCCAAGGTGGAAACGGACAAGCGCCCCTTCGGCACCCAGCTCGACGTCTACGCCGCCGGCTACGAATGGATCAACCACTCGATCGCGCCGGCCGCCGTGGCCGACCACAATTTCCGCATCGACATCGGCGCCCACCCCGACTGCCCACGCGCCCAGCCCTACTCGGCCAGCGTGTTCAACATCTCGGCGATGAGCTTCGGCGCGCTGTCGGCCAACGCCATCCTGGCGCTGAACGGCGGCGCCCGCGTCGGCGGTTTCATGCACGACACGGGCGAGGGCAGCATCAGCCAGTACCACCGGCAAAACAGCGGCGACCTGGTGTGGGAGATCGGCTCCGGCTACTTCGGCTGCCGCCAGCCCGACGGCAGTTTTTCCGAGGCCAACTTCATCGCCAACGCGACGGCGCCGCAAGTGAAGATGATCGAACTCAAGCTGTCGCAGGGCGCCAAGCCGGGCCACGGCGGCGTGCTGCCCGGCCCCAAGGTGACGGCGGAAATCGCCGCCACCCGCGGCGTCATCGCCGGCGTCGACTGCATCTCGCCGGCCCGCCACGCGGAATTTGCGACGCCGCTGGAAATGCTCGCCTTCATCGAGCGCCTGCGCAATCTGTCGGGCGGCAAGCCGACCGGCTTCAAGCTGGCCATCGGCCACCCGTGGGAGTTTTTCGGCATCGTCAAGGCCATGCTGGCCAGCGGCATCACGCCCGACTTCATCGTCGTCGACGGCGGCGAGGGCGGCACGGGCGCGGCGCCGGTCGAGTTCACCGACCATGTCGGCACGCCGCTGCAAGAGGCGCTGCTGCTGGTGCATAACACCCTCGTCGGCGCCAATTTGCGCGACAAGATCAAGATCGGCGCCTCCGGCAAGATCATCACGGCCTTCGACATCGCCCGCACGCTGGCGCTGGGCGCGGACTGGTGCAACTCGGCGCGCGGCTTCATGTTCGCGCTCGGCTGCATCCAGTCGCAGAACTGCCACACCGACCGCTGCCCGACGGGCGTGGCGACGCAAGACCCGCAGCGCCAGCGCGCGCTGGTGGTGCCCGACAAGACGGCGCGCGTGGCCCACTTCCACCAGAACACGCTGAAGGCGCTGGCCGAGCTGATCGCCGCCGCCGGCCTGAGCCACCCCTCGCAGTTGCGGCCGCACCACCTGGTGCGGCGCATCTCGCCGAACCAGGTCAAGCTGGCGTCGGCGCTGCTGCCCTACCTGGAGCCGGGCGAGCTGCTCGACCCCAGCCAGTTGTCGCGGCTGCCGCCGGTGTTCGGCCTGTACTGGCCGGTGGCCCAGGCCGAATCCTTCCACCCGCTGAGCTAAGGCGCGGGAGGGCCCCCGCCTTGGCGCCCCCGCCTTGGCGCCTCGCCTCGGCGCTCCGCCTTGGCGTTCCGCTTATTTACCGGCCACCCGGGACTTCGCCAAACGCCGGGATTGCTCGATGTCGTCCGGGGTCATTTTCTTCTGTAATTTCTTGCTGGCCGTTTCCGCCATCATTTGCGGCACGAGATCCTCTCCCGCCATGGCGATCAGATACCACTGGTTCGCCGCCACCAGATTGGCGGCTCCCGCGCGAGCGCGACTAAGGGTGGCGGGGAGTGGTGGCACGAGGCGGCCGCCGGGGAGGCTTACTTGCCCGGCCGGGCGTGCACCTTGATGACGCGCTTGGCGTCGACAGCTTCGAGCGGCGGCGCCGGCTCGCTGCTGCAGGAGCCGCAGCTGGCGCAGCCGTCCGTGCAACTGGGCGCCGTCTTGAACAGCGCCGCCATCCTCGCCTCGCTGGCGCCGCAGCGCGTCAGCGCGGCGACGATGCGGCGGCGCCAGGCGGCCGGCAAGTATTTGCCCGCCGCATGCAGGACGGCGGCGGCGACGATGCAAACGACGATCGCTTCTTGCCACATATCAGGCTCCGGTGAAGTACAGGGCGATGCGGTAGGTCAGGAACGAGGCCACGTAGGCCAGCGCGAACATATAGCCGGCCATCAGCAAGGGGTAGCGCCAGCTGGCCGTCTCGCGCTTGACCACGCTCAAGGTCGACAGGCACTGCGGCGCGAACACATACCAGGCCAGCAGCGACAGCGCCGTCGCCAGCGACCAGGACTGGGCGATCAGCGGCTCCAGCGTGCCGGCCAGCGCGTCGCCCGTCTGCGACAGCGCGTAGACGGTGCCGAGCGCGCCGACGGCCACTTCGCGCGCCGCCATGCCCGGCACCAGCGCGATACAGATCTGCCAGTTGAAGCCGATAGGCGCGAACAGCACTTCCAGGCCGCGGCCCAGCAGGCCGGCCAGGCTGTAGTAGATGGGCGGATGGGTGGCGCCCTCGGGCGCGCCGGGGAAGCTGCTGAGGAACCACAGCAGTATCATCAGCGTCAGGATGATCGTGCCGACGCGCGCCAGGAAGATCTTGGCGCGCTCCCACAGGCCGACGGCCAGGTTGCGCAGGTGCGGCCAGTGGTAGCTGGGCAGCTCCATCATCAGGGGATGCAGGCGGCTGCCGCCCATGCTGCGCTTCATCACGTAGGCGACGGCCATGGCCGAGATAATGCCGGCGAAATACAGGACGAACAGCACCAGGCCCTGCAGGCTGAGGAAGCCGGCCACCTCGCGCTCGGGGATGAAGGCGGCGATGATCAGCGCGTACACGGGCAGGCGCGCCGAGCAGGTCATCAAAGGCGCGATCATGATCGTCACGAGGCGGTCGCGCGGATTCTGGATCGTGCGCGCCGCCATCACGCCGGGAATCGCGCAGGCGAAGCTCGACAGCAGCGGGATGAAGGCGCGTCCCGACAGGCCGACGCCGCCCATCAGGCGGTCCAGCAGGAAAGCGGCGCGCGGCAGGTAGCCGCAATCCTCAAGGCTGAGGATGAAGAAGAACAGAATCAGAATCTGCGGCAGGAACACCAGCACGCTGCCGACGCCGCCCAGCACGCCCTCGACGAGCAGGCTGCGCAGCACGCCCTCGGACATGTGCGTGGCCAGCATCTGGCCGAGGCCGTCGACGCCGTCCTTGATCATTTCCATCGGCGTCGCCGCCCACGTGAAGACGGCCTGGAACACGAGGAACATCAGCAGGGCCAGGATGGCCGGCCCCAGCACCGGATGCAGCACCACGTCGTCGATCTTTTCCGTCCGGGTGCCCCTGTCCTGGCTGTCGTTGCTGGCGACGGCCAGGATGCGCCGCACTTCGCGCTGGGTCTGCTCGACGCTGACGGCGTCGATGGCCGACAGCGGCTGGACGCTGCCCTGCGCCAGCGGCGCCATCTCGTCGAGGGCGCGCAGCAGCGACTTCTCGCCGCCGCCCTGCACGGCGACCGTCTCCACCACCGTCATGCCGAGCTCGCGGGCCAGTTTGTCGGCGTCGATGACGATGCCGCGCTTCTTGGCCACGTCGACCATGTTCAGCGCCAGCAGCATCGGCAGGCCGAGGCGCTGGACTTCCAGCACCAGGCGCAGGTTCAGGCGCAAATTGGTGGCGTCGACGACGCAGACGATGGCGTCGGGCACGCGCTCGCCGGCGCGCAGGCCGGCGACGACGTCGCGCGTGATGGCCTCGTCCGGCGTCGTCGCCGACAGGCTGTAGGCGCCCGGCAAGTCGATGACGCGGAAGACCCGCCCGGCCGGCGACGTGAAGCCGCCCTCCTTGCGCTCGATGGTCACGCCGGCGTAGTTGGCCACCTTCTGGTGCGAGCCCGTCAGGCGGTTGAACAGCGCGGTCTTGCCGCAGTTGGGATTACCGATCAGTGCGATGACCGCCTGGTGCGCCACGGGCTGCACGGTGTTGTCGACAGCGCCCATGCTCACTCCGGTTGAATCGCGATGCAGGCCGCCTCGAAGCGGCGCAGGGCGAAGGTAGCGTTGCCGACCTTGATGGCGAGCGGGTCGCCGCCCGGCATGCCGCGTTTCAGCATGCGGATGCGCTCGCCCGGCACGAAGCCCAGCTCCATCAGCCGGCGCGCCAGGTCGACGCCTTCGTCGAGCTGGCCCGGGGCCGTCGGCGAGACATGGATGACGGTGCCGCTCTTGCCCGCCGCTAAGGCATCAAGGGTGATCAGGGTCGGCGCAAGAGTCATGAGCGAAGCTTCCATTAAGTGAACAGAGGGCGCAGCGTGGGCCTGCGGCGGCGATGCCGGCAGGCTTGAAAATTCGGAGCGGACTGCGGCTATTATAAGCGGTAATGCGAATTGTTTCTATTTGGCCCCCTTAAGCCATCCTTAAGCCTCCCCGTTTGCGGCGCCGCGCGCCCCCTGCGCCAGTAGGGTTAAACGACGGCGGGCCGCGCTTTCCGCATCAAATCGCTTGCAAATTTTTCTGCTTTGCGGGACAATGCAAAACGTAATGATAATGATTCTCATTAAAACGAATGCAACGATGCCTTAGCGGCATGAATTCCTCCTTTGTACATATTGAGTATTAAGCCAGAAGGTGCCACGATGATTGTATGTGTCTGCAACAACATATCTGATCGCGAAATCCGCCAAGCCGTGGATCTCGGCTTGAGCAGCATGGCCGAATTGCGCCGCGACCTAGGTGTCGCCACCTGCTGCGGCAAATGCCACAGCTGCGCCAAGGAAGTCTTGCAAGAACACATCAGCAACCAAACCCCACTGCAGGAGCGCGTGTTGCAACGCCCCGCACTGACGATATAAGGAAAGCGATGAACACGATGACGATGGCGGGCCCGGGCGAAGCGGGCTTGGCTCAGGAGCTGCTGGCCGCGCTGAAGGCCAAACGCAAACAATTCACGCCGCTGGCGTCGATCATCATCCTGCACATCGTGCTGTTTTACGCGCTGCAAAACGGCATGCTGCGCCAGGTCGTCCACGCCGCGCTGCCCGAGGCGATCATGGTCAGCTTCGTCGCGCCGCCGGAACCGCCCAAGCCGAGCGCGCCGGCCGTCCCGAAAACCGTGCAACTGAGCACGCCGCAGCCGCGCACCATCGTGCCGCCGCTGCCGCTGCCGCCGCTGACCACGGCGCCGAGCGAACCGACCATCACCGTGCCGCAGCCGACGGCCGCCGTGGCCGCGCCCGCCGCCGTTCCCACCAGCGCGCCGGTGGTGGCCGCGCCGGCGCCGCCCACGCCGCGCCTCGTCAACGTCAACAGCGTCGAATTTCTCAAGGAATTGCAACCGGTCTACCCGAACATTTCCAAGCGCCTGCGCGAGAGCGGCACCGTGGTGCTGCGCATCCTGATCAACGACCGGGGCCAGCCCGAACAGGTGACCGTGGAAAAATCCTCCGGCTTCGCCAACCTGGACGAGGCGGGGCGCCAGGCGGGCATGCGCACGCTGTTCAAGCCCCTGCTGGAAAACGGCAGAGCCGTGCCGGTCCTCGTCACCGTGCCGATCAACTTCCAGCTCAGTTAAGCGGGCCGCCCCGCCGCGGGCGGGCGTCCGGCAACACCCATCATTGCTTGTTTCAGTCTGCCACCTTCTCCCCGAGGCGGCAGACTTTTTTTGCCCGCTAAGCGCGAATCACAATAGTTCCGATTTGCAAATAAACGACGATCGCGCCATTCTGTTGTCAAACTCCTGAGAATGGGATTTGTTCTCACATTTTCCGGGTGCGCGCGGCGTGAAATCCCCGTGTGGCGCTCTGACAAAGGGCCGATCTGCGCTATCATGCTTGCAATGCGGGAATACCTGCGGCCCGGCGTCCAGCCGGCCCGGCAGCACCGCGGCGCCGCTGGCGCGATCCCCTTTTCAACACCACATTAGGAAGCCATCATGAAGGGCGATAAAGAAGTCATCCGTCTGCTCAACGCACAGCTCACCAACGAACTGTCGGCCATCAACCAGTACTTCCTGCATGCGCGCATGTACCGTCACTGGGGCCTGGAAAAGCTGGGCAAGAAAGAATACGAAGAATCCATCGGCGAAATGAAACACGCCGACAAGCTGATCGACCGCATCCTGATGCTCGACGGCCTGCCGAACCTGCAAGCGCTGCACAAGCTGCTGATTGGCGAAAGCACGCCGGAAATCCTCGAATGCGACCTCAAGCTTGAGCGGGCCGCCCACGCCACCGTCAAGGAAGGCATCGCCACCTGCGAAAAAGCCGGCGACTACGTCTCGCGCGACCTGTTCCTCATGATCCTCGACGACACGGAAGAACACATCGACTGGCTGGAAACGCAGATCGACCTGATCGGCAAAGTCGGCCTGCAAAACTACCTGCAAAGCCAGATGGGCGAATAAGCAGTAAAAGCAACAATGGGGTCAGGTCTAGACATGGCGGTTTTCAGCACGAAAACCGCCATGTCTAGACCTGACCCCATTTTTTCATTGTGGCACGGTGTCTTTGAACGAGGGCCGCTCGGCCAGTTTGTCGTACAGCTTGGCCAGGTTGGGGTGGGCGCCGCGCCAGTCGATTTCCGGGAAGCGGAAGCTGAGCCAGCCCAACGCGCAGCCGACGGCAACGTCGGCCAGCGTGTAGTGGATGCCGGCGCAGTAGGCGCTCTCGCCCAGCCGCTGCGACAGCGCCGCCAGGCCCAGGTGGACCTTGCTCATTTGCCGCTCGATCCAGGCCGCGCTTTGCTGTTCGGGCGCGCGCAGGGTGCGCTCCAGCCGCACCAGCACGCCGGCGTCGAGCACGCCGTCGGCCAGCGCTTCCCAGCATTTGATGTCGGCCCGCTCGCGGCTGTTGCCGTTCGCCGGCAGCAGTTTGCACACGGGCGTCAGGGTGTCGAGGTATTCGGCGATGACGCGCGAGTCGATCATCGCGCTGCCGTCTTCCATCATCAGGCAGGGCACTTTGCCGAGCGGATTGGCGAGCTGGATCGTGGTTTCCGGCACCCACACGTTTTCAAGCTCGAACACGCAGTCGAGTTTTTTCTCGGCCAAAACGATGCGGACTTTGCGGACATACGGGCTGGTGAGGGAACCGATTAGTTTCATAGATGCTTATAGTAGGAGATTGGATGCCAGTATAACATCGGCACCCGCGCGCCGGCGCGGCGCGCCCCGCCCGCGCCGCTTGCCGCGCCAATGCGGCTTTGCGCCGCTTTCCGGTGGTAAAATCCTGCTTTGGACGCCCGCCGTCCGCACGTCCACCTTTTATTTAACTTGCGTCCGCTCCCATGACCTCTACTACTCCGTACTCCACGCTGTCCGCCCTGTCGCCGCTCGATGGCCGCTACGCCAGCAAGACCGACAAGCTGCGCCCGATCCTGTCCGAAGCGGGTTTCATGCACCACCGCGTGAAAGTGGAGATTTCCTGGCTGCAGGCGCTGTCGCAGGCGGGCTTCGCCGAGATCCAGCCGTTCTCGGCCAGCGCCAGCGCGCTGCTCGACAAGATGGCGGCCGACTTCAGCGAGGCCGACGCGGCCCGCATCAAGGAAATCGAGGCCGTCACCAACCATGACGTCAAGGCCGTCGAGTACTGGCTCAAGGAGCAGGTCAAGGACGTGCCGGAGCTGGTCGCCGCGTCCGAGTTCATCCATTTCGCCTGCACCTCGGAAGACATCAACAACACTTCGCACGGCATGATGCTGAAGGCCGCCCGCGACGGCGTGATGCTGCCGGCCCTGCAGGGCCTGGTGGCGCGCCTGACGCAACTGGCCCACGACAATGCCGACGTGTCCCTGCTGGCGCGCACCCACGGCCAGGCGGCCAGCCCGACCACGCTGGGCAAGGAGATGGCCAACGTGGTCGCCCGCCTGCAGCGCGCCGTGCGCCGCATCGCCGACGTGGAAATCCTCGGCAAGATGAATGGCGCCGTCGGCAACTACAACGCCCACCTGTCGGCCTACCCCGAGTTCGACTGGCCGGCCTTCTCGCAAGCCGTCATCGAGCAGCGCCTCGGCCTGACGTTCAACCCCTACACCATCCAGATCGAGCCGCACGACTACATGGCCGAGCTGTTCGACGCCTTCGCCCGCGCCAACACCATCCTGCTCGATTTGAACCGCGACATCTGGAGCTATGTGTCGCTGGGCTACTTCAAGCAAAAGACCAAGGCCGGCGAGATCGGCTCGTCGACCATGCCGCACAAGGTCAACCCGATCGACTTCGAAAACTCGGAAGGCAACCTGGGCCTGGCCAACGCCGTGCTCAAGCACCTGGCCGAGAAGCTGCCCGTGTCGCGCATGCAGCGCGACTTGACCGATTCGACCGTGCTGCGCAACATCGGCGTCGGCCTCGGCTACACCCTGCTGGCCTACGATAGCTGCCTGCGCGGCTTGAACAAGCTGGAAGTGAACCACGCCCGCCTCGAACAAGACCTCGACGCCACCTGGGAAGTGCTGGCCGAGCCGGTGCAAACGGTGATGCGCCGCTATGGCATCGCCAACCCCTACGAGCAGTTGAAGGAGCTGACGCGCGGCAAGGGCATCTCGAAGGAGGCGCTGCAGGAATTCGTCAACGGCCTGGCCATTCCCCAGGACGCCAAGGACTTGCTGCTGGCGATGACGCCGTCGAACTACATCGGCATCGCCGCGCAACTGGCGCGCGCGATCTAAGCGCACGGGCGCCGCCGGCGGCAGCCGGCGGCGCAGCTTGCGCAGCATCCAGCGAGCGCGCCGCGCATTTCTTTGGTAGTATTAGTCCTAACGCGTACTATACCCGGAAAGCCGCCCATGCAACGCTACACCAAAACCGCCATGCTTTTGCACTGGCTGATCGCCCTACTGATCATCGCCGCCTTCGGGCTGGGCCTGATCATGACCGACATCCCCGGCCTGACCCCCACCAAGCTGAAATACTATTCCTGGCATAAATGGCTGGGCGTGACCGTGCTGGCGCTGGCCGCGCTGCGCCTGCTGTGGCGCAAAGCCAACGTGCCGCCGCCGCATCCGGCCAGCATGGCCGCGTGGCAGAAAATGGCCGCCGACGGCATGCACGTCGTCCTCTACATCCTGATGTTCGCCGTGCCGCTGTCGGGCTATTTCTACACGCTGTCGGCCGGCATCCCCGTGGTCTACCTGGGCCTGTTCCAACTGCCCGTGCTGATGGCGGCGAACCCGGAACTTAAGCCGGTCTTAAAGGAAGTGCATTATATTCTGACCATGGGCATGGCCGCCGCCGTGCTGGCCCACGCGCTGGCCGCGCTGAAACACCATTTCATCGACCGCGACGGCGTCTTGCGACGCATGCTGCCTTAACTTCACTGACAGGACCCCCATGAAAATCACGCAACGCGCCCTCCTCGTTTCCCTGCTCGGCCTGTCCCTGGCCGCCGGCGCCGCCACGCTGCTGAAAACCGACCCGGCCAAGACCAGCGTGTCGGCCGTGTTCAAGCAGATGAACGTGCCGGTCGAGGCGAAGTTCAAGAAATTCGCCATCGCCATCGACTACAACGCGGCCACGCCGGACGCCGCCAAGGCGACGGTCGAGATCGACACCGCCAGCCTCGACCTGGGCGAAGCGGACATGAACAAGGAAGTGGCGAAGAAGGAATGGTTCAACTCGGCGCAATTCCCGAAAGCCAGCTTCGTCTCCAGCGGCATCAAGGCGGCCGGCGCGGGCAAGCTGAACGTCTCGGGCAAGCTGACCATCAAGGGCAAGACGGCCGACGTCAGTTTCCCGCTGACGGTCAAGACGGAGGCCGGCAAGCAAGTGTTTGAAGGGGCCCTGCCGATCAAGCGCCTGGCCTTCAACATCGGCGAAGGCGAATGGAAGGATACCGGCATGGTGGCCGATGAAGTGACCATCAAGTTCCACGTAACGGCAGCACCTTAACCGCTCTTCTCACCTACAAAGGATACGCATGAAACTACAGCACCTGGTCGTGGCACTGCTGGCAGCCGGCGCCACGTCGGCCTTCGCCGCCGACACCTACAATATCGACCCGACCCACACCTATCCGAGCTTCGAGGCCGACCACATGGGCCTGTCGGTCTGGCGCGGCAAGTTCGGCAAGACCAAGGGCACGGTGACGCTGGACCGCGCCGCCAAGACGGGCGCGCTGGACATCAGCATCGACGCCGCCTCCATCGATTTCGGCTTCGACAAGATGAACAGCCACGCCCGCGGCGCCGACATGTTCAACGTCGAGAAATTCCCCGCCGTCACCTACAAGAGCACCTCGTTCAAGTTCGACGGCGACAAGCTGGTGGCCGTCGACGGCGAGCTGACGATGCTGGGCGTGACCAAGCCGGTCCAGCTCAGCGTCAACAAGTTCCGCTGCATCATCCACCCGCGCCTGAAGCGCGAAGTGTGCGGCGCCGACGCCTCGGCCGAATTCAAGCGCACCGACTTCGGCTTGAACTACGCCACGCCGGCGTTCGCGCCGGAAGTCAAGCTGGCGATCCAGGTCGAGGCCATCAAGGCCGAGTAAGCCCGCGCCGCGGCCCGCGCCCCTTTCCCCCGCGCAAACGGGGCAGAGGGGCTTTTTTACGCCCGCATGCTTGCCGTGCTGCGCTACATCAAAGGGCCGCCGCGTCCAATGTTCGATGCCGCACGGACGCCCCGCACCGCCCTCCCTAGAATTTGCTGACCGGCGGGCCTCCGCCGGCCGCAACCCATCACACGCCCGGGAGGATCGGTATGAACTTCATCATTTGGATTGTTATTGGCGGCATCATCGGCTGGCTCGCCAGCATGATCATGAAAACCGATGCCCAGCAAGGCATCTTTCTCAACATCGTGGTCGGCATCGTCGGCGCCTTCCTGGGCGGCTGGCTGCTGTCGCCGCTGTTCGGCAGCGGCACCATCAACGCCGACGATTTCAGTCTCGTCTCCCTGCTGGTGTCGCTGGTGGGCGCCATCATCCTGCTGGCCATCGTCAATTTGTTGCGACGGGGAAAAGTGCGCTAGGGCCGCCAGGCGCCAGTCTGTTACAAAGATGAAAACGCCGCGCGGGCGGCGGGACCGACGGCGGGACCGAACGGCGGCGGCGGCCCCGCTTTCGCCGGAGAAATTATGGTTGACTATTGAGGAATCGATAAGGATACTCTAGGTCGCCCGCTGAGAATACCACTGGGCACGACCTAATTCGACCCTCCCCACCATTCATAAGATAAAAACTCGAATGAAAAAGACCCTCATCACGCTCGCCATCCTGAGCACCACCGCCGCTGCCCACGCCGACGAAGGCATGTGGATGCCGCAACAGCTGCCACAAGTAGCCAAACAATTGAAGGCCGCCGGCCTGAAGCTCGATCCCGCCACGCTGACCAAGCTGACGGAATTCCCGATGGGCGCGATCGTCAGCCTGGGCGGCTGCTCGGCGTCCTTCGTGTCGCCGCAGGGCCTGGTGGCGACCAACCACCATTGCGTCTACAACAGCGTGGCGCACAATTCCACCAAGGACAACGACTTGCTGGCCAACGGCTTCCTGGCCAAGACCTTCGCCGATGAAGTGCCGGCCGCCCCCGGCAGCCGCATTTTCGTCACCAAGGACGTCAGCAACGTCAGCGACAAGGTCATCAGCGCCGACGTCGCCAAGCTGACGGGCAAGAAGCGCAGCGACGCGATCGAGAAAAACCAGAAAAGCATCGTCGCCGAGTGCGAAAAAGACGCCGGCCACCGCTGCACCGTGTCGGCCTACTACGGCGGCCTGGAGTTCTACCTGATCAAGCAACTGGAAATCCGCGACGTGCGCCTGGTGCACGCGCCACCGGCCGGCGTCGGCAAGTTCGGCGGCGACACCGACAACTGGATGTGGCCGCGCCACACCGGCGACTACGGCTTCTACCGCGCCTACGTCAGCAAGGACGGCAAGGCCGCCGACTTCAGCAAGGACAACGTGCCTTACGTGCCGAAGCTGTCGCTGAAGCTGGCCAAGGAAGGCGTCAAGGAGGGCGATTTCGTCATGGTACTGGGCTACCCGGGCCGCACCAACCGCCACCGCCTGCCGTCCGAAGTGTCCTACACCTTCGACTGGAACTACCCGGCCTTCGTCAAGGCGTCCGGCGAGAACCTGGCCATCATCGCCCGCGAAACGGCCGGCAATGAAGACACCCGCCTGAAATACGCGGGCCAGGTGGCCGGCACCAACAACTACTACAAGAACCGCCAGGGCATGCTGGACTCCTACGCCGGCAGCGACTTCCTGGCCCGCAAGACCAAGGAGCACGACGAGCTGAAAGCCTGGGTCAACGCGACGCCGGCCCGCAAGGCCGAGTTCGCCGGCGACATCGAGCGCGTCGAAAAGCTGATCGCCGAGCGCGACGCCGACAACAAGCGCGACTTCTTCCTCGGCTACGCCCAGCCGCGCCTGCTGAGCACGGCGCGCTCGCTGTACCGCCTGGCCAATGAAACGCTGAAGCCGGACGCCGAACGCAAGGCCGGCTACCAAGTCCGCGATTTGCCGCGCTTCAAGGCCAGCGTCGCCGCCACCGAGCGCAACTACGACGAAAAAGTCGACAAGGCCCTCGTCTTGAACAGCCTGAGCAAGTACGCCGCGCTGCCGCAAGCCCAGCGCCGCGCCGCCTTCGACGCCGCCTTCGGCATCAAGGACGGCATGACGCAGGCCGAGCTGGTCGCCGCCATCGACACCCTGTACGCCGGCAGCAAGCTGGGCGACAAGACGGAACGCGCCGCCTGGCTGGAACGCAAGCCGGCCGATTTCCAGGCCAGCAACGACAGCTTCGTCAAAGCCGCCGTCGCCCTGTACGAGCCTGGCCTGAAACTGGAAGCGGAAGAGGAAGAGCTGGGCGGCAACATCCAGCAAGCCTACGCCAACTACATGAAAGCGAAAATCGCCTACATGAAGAGCAAGGGCCAAGCCGTCTATCCTGACGCCAACAGCACGCTGCGCGTGACCTTCGGCCGCATCGCCGCGCGCGACCACGGCGCCGACGGCACCACCTGGACCGCCTTCACCACCGTCAACGGGGTGGCCGCGAAAGCCACCGGCAAGGGCGACTTCAACGCGCCGGCCGCGCAACTGGCGGCGATCAAGGCCAAGGACTTCGGCAAATACGCCGACGCCAAGCTGAAATCGGTGCCGGTCGACTACCTGGCGACGCTGGACATCACCGGCGGCAACTCCGGTTCCGCCGCGCTGAACGCCAAGGGCGAGTTCATCGGCCTGGCCTTCGACGGCACGCTCGATTCGATCATCTCGGATTGGGACTACAACAAGGCCAACACCCGCTCGATCCAGGTCGACCTGCGCTACATGTTGTGGAACATGAAGCACATCGACAAGGCCCACAACCTGCTCAAGGAAATGGGCGCCGAGTAATCACGGCGTAGCGCGCCGGCCTCCCGCCATGCGGGCGCCGGCCGGCCAGGCCACACCCGCGGGTGTGGCCTTTTTTTTGCCCGCCGGCGCCGCAACGGGCGGCGGGACGGATGCTACAATTCCACTCCCGACGGCCCCCTTATCCAGCGCGCCGTCCCAGCCCTCCGGACCCAGACCGCCATGCAAGCAGACCTGCTCACACCCTACGAACTCGGCAACAAAAACCAGACCACGACCTGGCTGGAATGCATCAACTTCTACAAAGACCTCGCCGCCCGCTACCCGCAGGTGCTGCGCTTCGAACAAATCGGCGTGTCCGACGCCGGCGTGCCCCTGCATGCCGGCATCGTCAGCGCCGACGGCGTCTTCCAGCGCGAGCAGATCAAGCGCGCCGGCCGCCCGGTCTTTTTCAACAACAACGGCATCCATCCGGGCGAACCGGAGGGCGTCGACACCTGCATGGCCCTGGTGCGCGACCTGTGCGTCGAGCCGGCGCGCCTGGCCGCGCTGGGCCGCACCGTGCTGCTGTTCGTGCCGATCTACAACGTCGACGGCAGCCTGAACCGCGCCGACACCTCGCGCGTGAACCAGGACGGCCCGGAGCAGTTCGGCTTCCGCGGCAACAGCCGCCACCTCGACCTGAACCGCGACTTCATCAAGTGCGACAGCCTGAACGCCAGGGTGTTCAACCAGTTGCTCAGCGGCTGGGACCCGGACGTGATGGTCGACACCCATACCTCGAACGGCGCCGACTACCCGTACACGATGACGCTGATCCACACCCAGGCCGACAAGCTCGGCGGCGAGCTCGGCGCCTTCCTGCGCGGCACCATGCTGCCGCACATCTACGCGGAAATGGCCAACAGCGGCTGGCCCACCTGCCCCTACGTCAACCCCGTCAAGGACAGCCCCGACCACGGCATCGCCGAATTCCTCGAAGTGCCGCGCTTCTCGACCGGCTACGCCGCGCTGCACCACGTGATCGGCTTCATGCCCGAGACGCATATGCTGAAGCCCTACGCCGACCGCTACGCCTCGATGCGTACCCTGGTCGAGGTGACGCTGGCCTTCATGGTGGCCCACGCCGAGCAGATCCAGGGCTTGCGCGCCGCGGCCCGCGCCGCGGCGGCGCAACGCACGCACTGGCCGGTCAGCTGGAAAATGGACGAGGCCAAACCGTCCACCTGGCGTTTCCGCGGCTACGCCGCCAAGTACACGCCCAGCAAACTGGGCAACTACACGCGCCTGTCCTACGACCGCAGCGCGCCGTGGGAACGCGACATCGCCTACTACAACAACTTCGTCGCGGACGTCGTCGTGGCCGCGCCGAAGGCCTACATCGTGCCGCAGGCATGGCGCGAGGTGATCGAGCGCCTGCAGTGGAACGGCGTCGAGATGCGCCGCATCGAAGTGGCCTCGACGGCCCAGGTGCAGGTCTACCACATCGTCTCGGTCGGCACCCGCGCGCACGCCTACGAAGGCCATATGTTCCACGACGAGGTGCAGCTGGAAACGCGCAGCGCCAGCGTGCAACTGCGCCCCGGCGACTACTACATTCCGCTGCAGCAGGAAAACGCCCGCTACGCCGTCGAGACGCTGGAGCCGCAGGCCCACGACAGCTTCTTCCGCTGGGGCTTCTTCAACAGCGTGCTGGAGAAAAAAGAGGCCTTCTCCGACTACGTGTTCGAAGACCTGGCCGAGCAATTGCTGGACGAGGAGCCGGAGCTGGCGCGCCGCTTCGCCGCCTGGCGGGCCGCCCATCCGGAACTGCAGGCCGACCAGGACAAGGTGCTGCATTTCATCTTTGAAAACTGCCAGCGCTACGCCGAGCCGGAATGGCGGCGCTACCCGGTGCTGTCCATCGTCTGAGCCCGCTGGCGGCTCCGAGTTTTAACCGGCAACACAACGCCGCACCGTTACCCCCGGTGCGGCGGGCTTTTTCATGGCCGCGCCCACCCCGCGGCGGCCATCAAGGACACATCCATGCATTACGCCCTGAATCCGCGCACTTTTCTATACAGCCACTATTTCCACCTGGGCTTGCGCTTCGCCATCGGCCTCGTCGCCATCACCCTCGTCACGCTGCAACTGAGCGACAGCGCGACGGCGATGGCCGTCTGCATAGGCGCGCTGTGCACGGCGCTGATGGACATGCCCAGCCCGCTGCGCCACAAGCTCAACGAGATGCTGGCCTCGCTGCTGCTGTGCAGCGCCGTGACCCTGTTAATCAGCCTGAGCGGCCCGACCCACTGGCTGCTGCTGACGATGCTGGTGCTGATCAGCTTCCTGGCCAGCATGATGGTGGTCTACGGTAAAAAGTCGATGCCCCTGCAACTGGCCACGCTGTTCATCATGACGATGTCGATGGAGCACAATATGACGGCGCGCCAGTCCTTCGAGCACGCCGCCCTGTTCATGGCCGGCGGCCTGAGCTACCTGGCGTACTCGATGGCCGTGTCGTGGTGCCTGCGCCACCGCATCAAGCAGCAGGTGCTGGCCGAGGCGCTGTTCGAGCTGGCCGCCTACATCGACATCAAGGCCGACTTCTACGACACCCGCTACCAGCTGAGCGAGCAGTTCAACAAGCTGGTGCGGCAACAGAGCCTGCTGGCCGACCGCCAGCAGGCCTCGCGCGACCTGATCCTGCGCAGCCACCAGAACCGCAAGGACGCCATCGTCGTGCAGGTGCACGTGTGCATGCTCGACCTGTACGAACTGATACTCTCGACGCACACCGACTACGCCCAGCTGCGCGCCCACCTGGCCGACTCGCCGGTGCTGGGCGCCCTGCACGACCTGGCCTACAAAGCGGCGCGCGACATCGAGTCCGTCGCCTACGCCGTCACGCGCAAGCGCGCCTCCTACGCCGCCATCGGCTACGCGCCGGAGTGGCAGGCGATCGAGGCGGAGCTGCAGGCGCTGCAGCTCCGCGGCGCCGCCGGCGAGGCCACCCAGGAGGCGCTGGCCGTGCTGCGCGCCCAGCGCAACAAGATCCGCGCCATCCTGAACATGATCGGCGAGCTGCACCTGGCCAGCCAGGAAGTCTACGCGGCCACGCCGTTCTGGAGCGGCGCCGACATGGCGCCCTTCCTGTCGCAGCAAAAGTACGAGCTGACCATGCTGCTGTCGAACCTGCGCCTGGACTCGCCCGTGTTCCGCTTCGCGCTGCGGGTGGCGATGGCGATCTCCGTCGGCCTGCTGATCGGCGCCAACCTGCCCTACGCCGCCCACAGCTACTGGATCGTGCTGACCATCATCATCATCCTGCGCCCGACCTTCAGCATGACCCGGCAGCGCCGCAGCGACCGCATCATCGGCACCATCATCGGCTGCGTGCTGACGGCGCTGGTGATCAAATTCGTCAGCAGCACCGCCGTCATCCTTACCATCCTCTTCCTCGCCACCGTGGCGACGCCGACCTTCATCTACCTGCGCTACCGCTACACGGCGATCGCCGTCAGCATCATGATCCTGCTGCAAATGCACCTGGTCGCGCCCGACAACGCCCACCTCGTCACCGAGCGCCTGGTCGACACCTTCATCGGCGCGGCCGTGGCGACCGTGTTCAGCTTCGTGCTGGCCAGCTGGGAGTACCAGAGCCTGCCGCGGCTGATCCGCCAGGTGCTGGACGCCAACCTCGGCTATATGCAAGCCAGCTTCGCCCTGCTGCAAGGCCAGAGCGGCAACGACTTCCCCTACCGCATCGAGCGCAAGCGCCTGATGGACAGCCTGGCGGCCCTCAGCTCGGCGCTGGTGCGCATGCTCGACGAGCCGGTCGGCAAGCAGCGTTCGGTGGAAGACATCAACCTGTTCATCGTGCAAAACTACCTGCTGGTGGCGCACGTGGCGGCGCTGCGCTCCATCCTGCGGCGCCACGAAAAGGCCATGCCGGCGGCGGCCGTCAACGCCATGCTGGCGCACAGCCACGTCCAGGTCTGCCGCACGCTGTCGACGGCGCTGGGCGCGCCGCCGGCGACGGCGGCGCCGGACGCCGCGCCGCCCGCCGACGCGTCCGGCTGGTCGGGCTGGCCGCTGGTGCAGCGCCGCATCCGCCTGCTGCAGGCGGACGCCGACAAAATCGTCGTCCACAGCGCCGCCATCGTCCAGGCGATCTGAGGGCGCTGCATCTGATATGCAGGCGGGCACCGGCACTACCCCTGTGAAAATTAACCTGCGGCACTATAATGGAGCGCCCAATATCTGCCGGCCCGCAAGCCGCCCCGACCATGAGCAAGGTGCACCACCATCCCCTGAGCGGGCGCGATCTGCTTGCCGCCCTCGTCGTCGTGCTGGTCTGGGGCACCAATTTCGTCGCCATGAAATTCGCCCTGCGCGACCTGACGCCGCTGCAACTGGGCGCCGGCCGCTACCTGTTCGCCATCCTGCCGCTGGTGTTTCTCGTCAAACCGCCCAAGCTGCACTGGAAATGGCTCGTCATCTACGGCCTGTGCCAGGGCGTCGGCCAGTTCGGCCTGCTGTTCATCTCGCTGCAAATGGGCATGACGGCGGCGCTCGCCTCCGTCGTGCTGCAAACCCAGGTGTTCTTTACCGCCCTGTTCGGCTTCGCCGCGCTGGGCGAGCGCGTCAGCCGGCCGCTGCTGGCCGGCCTCGTGCTGGCGGCGCTGGGCCTGGGCTGCTTCGGCATGCATTATCTGGCGCCGGCCGGCGCGGCCGGCGGCGCCAGCGCCCTCGGCTTCGCCCTTTGCCTGGCGGCGGCGGCGATGTGGGCCGCCTCCAACATCGTCGTGCGCCGCGCCCAGCACTCGACGCCGCATTTCGACGTCGTCCCCTTCATGGTCTGGAGCAGCCTGCTGCCCATCCTGCCGTTCATGCTGCTGTCGCTGGCCTTCGATCCGCCCGCCGCGCGCTGGCACTGGCTGGCCGCGCCATGGACCACCTGGGCCTCGCTGGCCTACCTGGGCTGGATGGCCACCATCGTCGCCTACGCCCTGTGGACCGGCCTGCTCAAACGCCACGCCGTCAACCGCGTCGCGCCGTTCAGCCTCGGCGTGCCGCTGGTCGGCATCAGCACCGGCATGCTGGTGCTGGGCGACGTCATCAGCGCCTGGCAGTGGGCCGGCGTCGCCATGGTGGTGGGGGCGCTGGTGTGCGTGCTGCTGGGCGGACGCCTGCTGGCGAAGGCGTCCTGACCGCGCCGGCTCACTGGCTGGCCGGCCCCAGATAGCGCGCGAACCACGCCAGGGTGCGCCGGCGCACGTCGCGCTGGTTGTCCGGCTTGCGCAGCGCGTGGCCCTCGCCGTCGTAAATCACCAGCGAACTGGGCACGCCCATCGCCCGCAGGCCGCGCCAGAACTCCATCGACTGCGCCGGCGGGCACTCGACGTCGCGCTCGCCCACATACACCAGCGTCGGCGTCTTGGCCGCCTTGATCGACTCGATCGGCGAGGCGGCCCGGTAGATGGCCGGGTCGTCGTAGGCCGAGGCGCCGAAGAAGGGGATCATCCACTGGTCGATGCCGTTCTGGCCGTAGTAGCTGATCCAGTTGGCGATGCCGGCGCCGGCCACGGCGGCCTTGAAACGCTGGCTGTGCGTGACGCCCCACATCGTCATGAAGCCGCCGTAGGAATGGCCCATCAGGCCGAGCCGCTGCGGGTCCACCGGCGCCACCTTGGCGACGGCGTCGATGCCGGCCAGGATGTCGCGCAGGTCGCCGCCGCCGAAGTCGCGCACATTGGCGCGCGTGAACGCCTGGCCCTGGCCGTAACTGCCGCGCGGATTCGGCATGAAGACGAAATACCCTTGCGCGGTCAGCTCGCGCACCAGCGGGTTGGCCTGCTCGCCGGGGCCGACGTAGCGCGGCGAGGCCGCCGCCGCCGGTCCGCCGTGCACGATCACGACCATGGGATAGGTTTTGCCGGCCTCCACTTCAAGCGGTCCGAGCAGCCAGCCCTGGACCCGGTGCTCGTCGCTGCGCCAGTTGATGTTGCGCACCGACACCTGCGGGCCGAAGCCCTCGTTGTCGCGGCTGATCGGGCGCAACTGCGGCAGGCGGCCGGCGACGATGTGCGCGGCGCGCCGGTAATCCTCCTGCGCGGCGGCGGCCATCGTGCCGTCGGCGCTGAAGGACAGGCGGCCGTCGGCGGCGCTGCTGCCGACCGGCGCCGACCACAGCGTGCGCGCCGGGCCGCCGGCCGGGTCCAGCGCCAGCGCCGCCATGTCGGAGCCGACCAGGGCCGTGGCCAGCAGTTGCGGGCCGCGCCAGGCCAGGCCGTTGACGGTGCCGGCGAAACCGGGCGTGATGTTGCGCGGCGTGCCGCCGGCCAGCGCCACCGTGTAGACGTCGCCGCCGATGGAGCCGAAGTCGCTCATCAGGCCGCCGATGAAGGCGACGCTGCGGCCGTCCGGCGACACCGTCGGCAGGTTCATCTGCGTCGCCGGCGCCGCCACCACGCGCAGCGCGCCGCTGGCGGCGTCGACGTGGAGCAGCTTCGCCACCCACCAGTTGTTGTCGCCGTTGCCTTTGGCGCCGGTGGCGACGAAGCCGCGGCCGTCCGGCGTCCAGTTGTATTCATAGATGTAGGTGTCGTCCGGCGACACCAGCCGCAGCGCGCCGCCGTCGGCGGCCGCGACGGCGATGCGCTGCACGTCTTCCTCGGCACCGATCTCGCCGACCAGGCGGGCGCCCGCCTCGACGGCGCCGCTCAGCTTGCGCGCGCCCAGCGTGGCCAGCAGCGCCACTTGCGTGCCGTCGGGCGACCAGCGCGCGGCGCTGGCCACGCCCTTCAGACTCAACAGGGCCACGGCCCGGCCCTGCGCGGCGCTGTACAGGGTCGCCGTGCCGGCCTTGGCGTCGACGCCGACGAAGGCGACGCGGCGCCCGTCCGGCGCCCAGTTCGGCGCCGTGTACATGCAGCTTGCGCAGGGATCGTACTCATGGACGATGGCGCCGCTGGCGGCGTCGCGCACGATGACGCTGGCGTGCGGCCGCTGCGCCAGCCCGCCCGGGTCGGCCGACTCCAGCGCGGCAATGTGCTCGCCCGGCCCCGACAGGGCCAGCGCGCGGTACTCGCGCAGCGGCGCCGACGCCTGCGCGGCGCCGGCCAGCGCGGTGAATAGGGCAATCGCTTTCAACTGATGTATTTTCATTCCTGCCCTCAATGGTGACGCGCGTGAACATTTTTTATCGTGGATGGTGCGGATTGCAAAAGGCTCGCATGCGATGGCGGCGTTTTGCAAGCGTGGAAGTCTACGCGAAAAAGCGCCCGGCCACGCAGAAAGAAGGTGGCCGGGATGGCGTGTTTTTGGTCTGTGGAAGCCTGCCGCCGCGGCCGGCCGCAAAGCGCTGCGGCGGCCTGGCCAGGCAGGGAAAGGCGCGGCGGCGCCGCGCCGGGAGGGTCAGACGGCTTTCTTGTTCAGCCGCGAGTTGTGGATGCCGTAGAAGAAATACGTCAGGATGGCCACGACCATCCAGATGAAGAAGACGCGGAAAGTCGTCGTTGACAGATCGCGCATGATGTACAGGCAGGCGAAGATGCTCAGGCCCGGCACCACATAAGGACCGAAGGGCACGCGGAAGCCCTTGATGCCATTGCCGTTTTCCTTGCGGCGCAACACGGGCACGGCCAGCGAGACGACGATGAAGGCCGTCAGCGTGCCCATGCTGACCATGTCCCACAGGAAGGTCGCGTCGACGCAACCGGCCACCAGCGCGACGACGAGGCAGACGATGACGGTGTTGCTGACCGGCGCCAGCGTGCGCGGGTGGATGCGCTGGAAGGACTGCGGGATCAGGCCGTCGCGGCTGATGGCGAACAGGATGCGGGTCTGGCCGTAGATCGTCACCAGCGTCACGCTGAACACGGAAATGACGGCGCCGGCCGACAGGATCAAGGCCGGCCAGGCCTGGCCCGTCACGTTTTGCAGAATCACCGCCAGGCCCGCTTCCTGGCCCTCGAACTTGGCCGCCGGTTGCGCGCCCAGCGCCGCCACGGCCACCAGCAGATAGAAAACGGTGACGATGGCCAGCGCCGCCAGAATGCCCATCGGCACGTTGCGTTTCGGATTCTTCACTTCGTCGCCGGCCGTGGCCACCGTGTCCAGGCCGATGAAGGAGAAGAACACGGTGCCGGCCGCCGCCGTCACGCCGGACATGCCGGCGAAGCCCTTGCTGTTGTCGGTGTTGAAGAAGGGGTAGAAATTGGCCGAGTCAAAGCCGGAAAAGGCGATGACGAGGAAGAAAATCAGGATCGCCAGCTTGATCATCACCATGATGGCGTTGGTCGTGGCCGACTCGCGCGTGCCGCGCAGCAGCAGGAAGCCGCACATGATCACCAGCAGGATGGGCGGCAGGTTGATGTGGCCGGGGCGGAACTCGACGCCGTGCGCGCCCGAGACGATCATCGGCGAGCGCAGTATCTCCGGTATCTGCCAGCCGATGGCGTTGCCGAGGAAATTGTTCAGATAGGACGACCAGCCGATCGCCGTGGCGCTGGCCGCCAGGCCGTACTCAAGCAAGAGACAGGCGGCCATGATGAAGGCGAGGAATTCGCCGACCGTGGCGTAGGCGAAGGAATACGAGGAGCCGGACGCCGGGATGCGGAAGGACAGCTCGGCGTAGCACAGCGCCGTCAGGCCGGCCGTGATGGCCGCCATCAGGAAGGACAGGATCACCGACGGGCCGGCCTTCGGCACCGCCTCGACCATCGTGAAGAAAATCCCGGTGCCGATGGTGGCGCCGACGCCGATCATGGTCAGCGAGAACAGGCCAATCGAGCGGCCCAGGCCGCTGCTGCTCAGCGCATGCCCGTGATCCGCCGCAGTCTCGATCGGCTTGGTGCGGGTCAATTTTTGGCCCAGAGTTTGAATCACGGGAAGTCCTTTAATCATGTTGAACAGCTGCGGCGGCGCTTCGGAAAACGGCGCCCGCCGCGTGCCTGGCCGGGCCGGGCGGAAGTGGCGCCATTTTCAAAACAGCGATTATAGGGCCTTAGGCCGCTTACCCACACAGATCTTTTGTGCAAGAAAAACAACGTTATTGGCTGCGGCGGCCGCGGTGCGGCGCGCGCTGGCAAGCGGGGGGAAGCGGCGATGCGTGCGGCGCCCGGCAAAACGGGCGGCGCGGTGGGGCGATGGCAGCCGGGCCGGCGCGCTGGCGCCGGCCCGGTCCATGCTTACTTCTTACGTTGCAGCAACTGTTCGGCGGCCGGCGAGCCCGCCTCGTAACCCAGCGGCGTCTCGTCGCGGCCGATGTCGCGCGGCGCCAGGCGCAGCGCGTAGTACAGCACCGTCAGCAGCACCAGCCAGGCCGGGCCGACGACCAGGGCGACGCGGGTGTCGGGGAAATAGGCCATCAGGCCGATCACCAGCGCCAGGAAAGCCAGCGCGATCCACGAGCCATACGGCCAGAACGGCATGCGGAAGGCCAGCGCCGCGCGCTCGGCGGCCGGGAGCGACTGGCGGAACTTGATTTGCGTGACGAGGATCACGCCCCAGGTCCAGACGGCGCCGAAGGTCGAGATCGACGTCACCCACATGAACACTTTTTCCGGCACCAGGTAGTTCAGCAGCACGCCGAACAGCAAGGCCACCATCGACACGAGGATGGCGCGGCGCGGCACGCCGCTGGCCGTGGTCTTGGCGAACATCGGCAGCGCCTGGCCCTGCTGCGCCAGGTTGTACAGCATGCGCCCGGTGCTGAAGATGCCGCCGTTGCAGGACGACAGGGCGGCCGTCAGCACGACGAAGTTGATGATGCCGGCCGCCGTCTTGATGCCGAGGCGCTCGAAGGTCATCACGAAGGGGCTGCCCTGGGTGCCGATTTCATTCCACGGGTAGATGGACAGGATCACGAACAGGGCGCCGACGTAGAAAATCAGGATGCGCCAGAACACCGAGTTGATGGCGTCCGGAATCGATTTTTTCGGATTGGCCGCCTCGCCGGCCGTCAGGCCGATCATCTCGACGCCGAGATAGGCGAACATCACCATCTGCAGCGACATCAGCACGCCCTGGGCGCCGTTCGGGAAGAAGCCGCCGTGGCTCCACAGATTGGCGATGCCGACGGCGACGCCGTCGTTGCCCAGGCCGAAGACGATCATGCCGGTGCCGCCGATAATCATCAGCACGATGGTGACGACCTTGATGAGCGCGAACCAGAACTCGAATTCGCCGTAAGCCTTGACGGCCAGCAGGTTGACCGAGCCCATCGTGGCCAGCGCGGCCAGCGCCCAGAGCCAGCGCGGCATGTCGGGGAACCAGACGCCCATGTAGATGGCGACGGCGGTGATTTCGGCGACGCAGGTGACCAGCCACAGGAACCAGTAATTCCAGCCCGTCAGGTAGCCGGCCAGCGGGCCGATGTAGTCTTGCGCGTAGCGGCTGAAGGAGCCCGCCACCGGATTGTGCACCGCCATTTCGCCGAGCGCGCGCATGATCATGAAGATCACGGCGCCGCCGATGATATAGGACAGCATGATGCCGGGGCCGGCCATTTTGATCGCGTTGCCCGAACCCAAAAACAGGCCGACGCCGATGGCCGCGCCCAGCGCCATCAGGCGGATTTGCCGTTCGCCGAGGCCGCGGTGCAAGCCTTGTTCACTCGCTTTCATTGCTATGTCTCCATCTTTTTATTGTGTGTATCGGTGCCCGGGGCGCCGCTGCGCGGCGCCACCGTGCCGGCGCGGCAACATTATGCCAGTTCGGCGATCAATTCGATTTCAACGCAGGCGCCCAAGGGGATTTGCGCCACGCCGAAGGCCGAGCGGGCATGCTTGCCCTGTTCGCCGAAGACTTCGGCGAGCAGTTCCGAGGCGCCGTTCGTCACCAGGTGCTGCTCGGTGAAGTCGGGGGTCGAGTTAACCAGGCTCATCACCTTGACGATGCGTTTGACGCGGTTCAAATCGCCGCCGCAGGCCGTCTGCAGCGTGGCCATCAGGTCGATGGCGATGGCCCGGGCGGCCAACTTGCCCTCTTCCGTGCCGATGTCCTTGCCCAACTGGCCGACCCAGATCTTGCCATCCTTCTTGGCCAGATGGCCGGACAGGAACACCGTGTTACCGGTTTGCGCATACATCACGTAGGCGGCGGCCGGCGCGGCCACGACGGGCAGTTCGATGTTCAGGGCCTTCAGCTTTTCATAAAACGACATGTTATTTCTCCAAGTAAACAGTGATCTGTGGCATAGGCAAGCGGCAACGGCCGCCCATAAGAAGACCCATCATATTGCCTATATAGCAGCATTAGTTCACGTATAAACTTGCATATTCAGTGGAAAATCTGGAATGGGTGGGGCAATTCAGCAGATGCGTGCGTAAACATGTACTATACATGCCTGTTTATGGCGACCTGCCCTGAACACCATGTCCAACCCAACCGAGGAACCCCACCATGATCTCCGCCACTTCCCGTCCCTACATCGAAGCCAGCGTGCCGGTCCTGCGCGAACACGGCGTCGCCATCACGACGACCTTTTACCGCAACATGTTTGCCGCCCATCCCGAACTGTACAACCTGTTCAACATGGGCAACCAGGCCAACGGCGCGCAGCAGCAGTCGCTGGCGGCGGCCGTGTTCGCCTACGCGGCCAACATCGACAATCCGGGCGCCTTGCTGCCGGTGATAGAACGCATCGTCCACAAGCACGTCTCGCTCGGCATCAAGCCGGAACACTACCCCATCGTCGGCCACTACCTGCTCGGCGCCATTGCCGAGACGCTGGGCGACGCCGCCAGCCCGCCCCTGCTGGCGGCCTGGGAGGAAGCCTACGGCTCGCTGGCGCGGCTGTTCATCAGCGCGGAAGAGAAAATGTATGCCGGCTCCGGCACCAGCCCCGGCGAGCTGCGCCCCATGCGCGTGACGGCGATCCGGCAGGAAAGCGTGGACGTGCGCTCCTTCACGCTGGAACCAAGCGACGGCCGGCCCGCGCCTCCGTTCAAGGCTGGACAATACGTCAGCGTCGCCGTCACCTTCGCCGACGGCCGCCGCCAGTTGCGCCAGTACAGCCTGTCGGACGCGCCCGGTGCGCCGCTGCGCATTTCCGTCAAGCGCGAGCGCGCCGGCGAAAACGGCCCGGACGGCGCAGTGTCGAACTGGCTGCACGAACATGTCGAGGTCGGCGGCGTGCTGCAACTGAGCCATCCCTTCGGCGACTTCACGCCCGACACCGAGTCGTCGGCGCCGCTGGTGCTGCTGTCGGCCGGCGTCGGCATCACCCCGATGATCGCCGCGCTGAAGCGCATCGCCGCCGTGAATCCCGGCCGTTACGTCATCTTCGCCCACGCCGCGCGCGATCCGGCCCACCACGCCCACCAGGCCGACGTCGCCGCCGTCCGCGCCGCGATGCCGAACCTGCAAGTGCTCACCTTCTATGAATCCGATCCGGCCTCGGGGCGCATGGAGGCGGCGCGCCTGCCTTCGTGGCCGCGCGGCGAAACCGAGGTCTACCTGTGCGGGCCGGTCGGCTTCATGCGCGCGCAATGGCAGGGTCTGCTGGCGGCCGGCGTGCCGCCGCAGCGCCTGCACCGCGAAGTATTCGGACCCGACGCCCTCGACGTCTAAATTTGTCGGGCCGGGCTGGCGGCCATGCAAGCCGCCAGTGGCTTACGCCGGGGACTTACGCCGGGGACTTACGCCAGGGACTTATGCCGGGAGCTTACACCTGCTTACTTTTGATACAGCGCAATGGCTATCTCGACAAGGCCGAGAGCGTTAATCTAAACACATGCAATCGCCCACCCATTCAAGGAGATCACCATGACCACCACCACCATCCGGACCGCCAGCCGCATCCACCCTTTGATGGCCGGCGCCGCGATTTCCGTCACCATAGTCAGCCTGGTGGGCGCGGCGGCGATCGCCGGCTTGCTGCCCAGCTCGCACGGCGAAGTCAAGCCGGCCGACACCAGCCTGACGGCGAATCCGGCAACGGCGCCCGCCGCAGCCGCCGCCATGCTGGCCCAGAGCGCACCGCAGGATGCCGCTCCGGCACCGGCGCCGGCCGCGCGCAAGCCACGGGTGCAGCATAGCAAGCAGGTAGCGCAAGCGCCCCATTCGCACGACGAGCGCTCTTACCAGCCTTCCGGCGAGCGCAACTACCAGCAGGCGCCACAGCCGGCCCCCGCGCAACCGAACTACGTCGGCATCGGCACCGGCGCCGTCATCGGCGGCCTGATCGGCAATCAGGTCGGCGGCGGACGCGGCAAGACGCTGGCGACGATTGCCGGCGTGATCGGCGGCGGCATGCTCGGCAACGAAGCGCAAAAACAACTGCAGCAGCAACCGCAGCGCTGACGATACGCCGCGCCGCCGTGCTGTACTGCGGCCGGCGCCTCAGTCGTAGGGGCCGAGGTAATCGAGCTTGCCGACCCGCACCTCGTTGTTGCGCAAGATGCCGTGCGCAGTGACGATGTGGAAGAAGAAATTCGGCAAGGCAAACGTCAACAAGTATTCATCCCCCTTGAACGAGGGTTGAAAAGAGCCGAAGTTCAAGGCGATGGCGCGGTCCTCGCTGGCCTCCATTTGCGCCGCGCTGACGCTGTTCAGATAGGCCAGCGTCTTGGCTATACGCTCCTGCAACTGCTCAAACGACACCTCGCTGTCCTCGAACTTGGGCGCGGCCACGCCGCTGAGGCGCTCCACCGACAAGGTGGACGTATCGCTGGCGCGCTGCACCTGGGCCGTCAACGGCAGCATGTCCGGCGCCAGCCGCGCGCCCAGCAACACCTCGGGCAAGATCCCACCCTCCTCGGCGTGCGCCAAAGCCTTCTCCAGCAGTGTCGACAACACCTCCAGGCCGCGCACGAATACGGGAACGGACGCCTGATACATCGATAAAGACATGGGGAAACTCCTGTTGTGTGGGCTGAGGCGCGCACCGGGAATCGGCGCGCCAGTCGAGTGTAGCGCAAGCGCGGCCGGCACGCTGCCCACCCCGGCAATCGGCGCTGCCCCATCACGCCAAAGCGCAACTGCGTTCAAGACGCGGGCGGCGCCCGTCCGCACAATATGGCTTCCCTCCCCATTCAGGAAACACCATGAATCCGTCTCCCGCCGAACTGCAAGCGCTGCACGCCATATGGCTGCCGGTTGCGTTGTATGCCCTGGTTTGCTCCGCCTCGCCAGGGCCGGTCAACTTTGTCGCGGTGTCGTCCGGCATGCGTTTCGGCCTGCGCCGCACGCTGCCGCAAATCACCGGCGCGACGCTGGGTTTTTCCCTGTTGCTGCTGGCCATAGGCATGGGCCTGGGCGAACTGCTGCGCGCCGCGCCATGGCTGCTCGTCGCGCTCAAAGCCGGCGGCAGCCTGTTCCTCTGCCACCTCGCCTACAAGCTGTTCCGGGCGGCCGGCGATGGCGGCGACATCACACTGAAAAAACCGCCAACCTTCTGGGACGGTGCGCTGGCGCAATGGCTGAACCCCAAAGCCTGGCTCGCCTCCAGCGCCGGTGTTGCCACCTACACCGTACCCGGCGCAGCGTATCGGAACAGCGTCTTCGGCATGACCTTGCTGTTTCTGCTGATGTGCTTTATCTCGTTTTCAGCGTGGGCCATGCTGGGTGCCAGCGCAAAAAATCTGCTTGGTAGCGCGACACTGATCCGCCGTCTCAATATGGGGATGGCGCTGCTGCTGCTGTTGTCCGTGTTCAGCCTATTCCTCTGACAACCTCATCGGCAATACCGGGTATTAGCGCACATGAGGGACAAGCTGGCGCCGGCGGCGCTCAGTGTCAATCTTAGACCTCTATCAACTATTCGCACGGTATTGTTTTTGTCAAATTCTTTAGCACCTATAAATAATACGACGCGATTGATGCGCAAACAATCTGAAGGAAGACATTTGATGGACATTCAACCTATCAAGACGGCAGCGGACCACCGTGCGGCGCTGCAAGAAATTGAAACCCTGATGGCGGCTGACATCGACACCCCTGAAGGCGACCGGCTGGATATTCTGGCGACCTTGGTGGAGGCTTACGAATCCCGCCATTTCCCAATGGAACTGGCAGATCCGGTCGACGCGATCAAATTCATCATGGAACAAAAAGGCTTAACGCCGAAGGATTTGACGCCAATGATCGGGCGCTTGAATCGGGTATATGAAGTGCTCAACGGAAAACGCGCCCTCACTTTGTCCATGATCTGGCGGCTCCACGCAGGCTTGGGGATTCCGGCGGAAATGCTGATCAAACCGGCCGGCAAAACGGTCCTCGCCGCTTAACGACGCATCACGCGCTGCAGCTTGCCCGGCGATACGCCGAAGACGCTCTTGAACACGCGGGAAAAGTGCGCCTGGTCGGCAAAATGCAGGGCATGCGCCACCTCGGCCAGCGACTTGCCCTGCTGAAGCAGATAGCGCGCCTTGAGCGCCCTCAGCTGGCGCAGATACAGGCGCGGCGACAGCCCTATCTGCCGCTGGAAGGTGCGGATGCCGTGCCAGCGGCTGTACACGGTGGCGCATTCCGCCGCGCCGAGGTCGATGGCAAGGTCCCAGCCCCGGTGCAACACCTCTTGCAGCGGATGCGCGCTCCGGGCCTGGCCCGCCGTCTCCGCGCCGCGGAAAAACGCGTCGAGCCGATGCAAGCTTGCGCGCACGGCCGACACGTCCCCGTCCGCTGCTGTGACCGCGCGCAACAGCGCAATCACCGGCTCCGGCAAGGACTTGGTGCGCAGATGGCTGCCCTCGACGCAGCATTTCAGGTGCGGCGCCAGCGCCGCCAACGCCGCGTCGGCCACATACATCACTTGATACATGACGTCGTCGCTGGCGGCGCCGCAGCGGTGCACCTCATAGGGCGGGATGATGAAGATGTCCGCCGGCGTGACCCGGTATTGCCGCTCGCCGCTGTTGAAGCGGCACACGCCGCGCACAATCAAGCCGATCGACCAGCGGTCGTGGAAATGGCCATCCAGGCCGCACACGCCCATGCTCGCCCGTACCAGCTCGATATCGGCGCCGTGCACCGCGTTCCACTGCTCAATCTGCTTATCGCTTTGCATGCAAGCCCAACGGGATTATTTGTCCAGATTCACTTTACTCTTGCGGCCGAAAAACTTGGCGATCATCGCGACGAGGCCGATCACGCCCATCAGCAGGAATTTTTTGAAGACGAGCAGGAAGGCGAACAACTTGCCGAACAGGCCCAGCTTGGTCGCCACGCCGCCCGCGATCAGCGCCGCGATGCCGTACTCGGCCGCCTTGTCCGTCTTGCTGTCGAAATCGGCATAGCGCTGGCCGGGCGTGAAGTCGGTGAATGCCGTCACATGCTGCATTTCCTTCTTGATTTCGGCGATCTGGCCCATGCCCGCGATGGCGTTCAGCACCAGCACGCCCTTGCGGCCCAGCACACGGATATTGTAGTTCAGCGAATGGCTGGCGGCGCCGTCGATTGCCAGTTCCTTGGCCCAGTACAGCTTGTGGGCGTTCTTGTCGTAGCTGGGACGCTCCGCCCAGCCGACCAGTTGCACGGCCGGATAGCCCTGCGTCTTGCGCTCGGCGTTGTTGTCGAGCACCGACTGCTGCATCTCCTTGAGCAATTCGTCGTACTTGATGCTGTCGGCGTCACCGTCCTTGACGTGGCCATCCTCGTCATAGGTGATGATCACGCCCCAGCCGGCGCGCTCCAGCAGGCTGACCTTGGCCGGCACGATCATGCCCAGCGACTTGGCGCCGGGCGGATTGCCCCAGGCGTCGACCAGCACGCGCTCCGTGTCGGCCGGCGACAGGTAGCGGAACGTGGCGGGCAGGTCCAGGGTGGCGATATTGTCTTGCAGTGTGATTTTGCCCTGCTGGAAATTCAACGAGGCGAGGAACTGCTCGGCGCTCTGCTTCGGTGCGGCGGGCGCGTCGCCCGCGTGGGCGGCGGCCATCAGGCCGGACAGGGAAAGACACAGCACGGCTGCAAGAAGTTTTTTCAGCATGGGAAAGCCATCGTAAACGGGTTGAAAAATAGCCACAAGGCATCATTTTAGGTCAAATGTTTACGAATTAGCTAATTTTATGCCGCCATTGCGGCTGGCATTGCCCCGAAAAATACACTGCGTGCTGAGGCAAGCGGAAATTCGATATGCCGTAACTCGATATCGTCCGTCAGCCAGACACCGTTTTCCGACAGATAAAACACCTGCCCTTGCGCACAGTCAACACGACCGGCGCGCCATGTCTGGCGCCGCCCCGGACTGCCGTATCCAGGTCGCTGGACAGGCGAACATGCTTACGCGCACCCGGACGCGATCCGCTCTCCTTGATCGAGGCGATAAATCGCTCGGCCGTCCCGTGATACAAGGTGGCGGGCGGCTCCGCCGGCGACAGCCCGAGATCGACTGCCCCTTCTGGATGACTCGACAAAAATACTCAGGATACCCGCACCACCATCAGCCCGGCGCGCAAACCGACCCGCACGTCGGGGTTCGGAAACACCACCAGTTCCTCGGCGTGCCGCACCGTGTAGACGGTGTCGCCGTCGCTGGCGATGACGGCGTAGGCCGGCAAGGACGTGAAGTTCTGCGTGCTGCGGTCGAAGGCCATGCGGAAGTCATCGCTCAGCTTGATGATTTCCTGCGCCACCTTGAACACGTGCGACGCCGTCTTGGCGGGCGCCGGCGCCGCGCCGCGCAACAAGCCGTCCAGCGCCAGCGCGACGTCGGCAAACAGGCTCAGGTCGTTTTGCCCCAAGGTGCCGACCCGGCCCAGTTCGACCGTGCTGGCGGCGGCGCCGCAGTGCTCGGCCGAATAATAGCTATAGGTGCCGGCCGACTGCGGGTTCATGATGATGGCGCCGATGGCGGCCTGGCCCAGCCAGCCGATCAGCCCGGCCTTGGCGGCGTCGGCGATCAGCTCGGGCACGATGGCGAACGTCGGGTAGACGGACGGCCGTATCGCCGTGTGCAGGTCCAGATGCCAGCGCACCGGCCCGGCGTCCGCGAAGAATGCTTCGGTGGCGGCGATCATCGCGTCGGCCCGCTGCGCCTCGACGGCGTCGGCCAGCGCGCCGCGCTCGGCGCGGAACATGCGGTTCAGGTCGGCGTCGATGAAGCGCTTGCCGGCGCGGATGGCGCCGACATTGCCGACGCAAACCATCAGGTCGACGGCCAGCGCCTGCGCCTGGCGCGACAGCGCGTCGAGCAGCTGGGCCAGCATTTCGATCGGCGCCGTTTCGTCGCCGTGCACGCCGACCGACACCAGCACGCTGGCGCGCCGCCGCGCGCCGGCCGCCTTGATTTGCAAGATACCCGGCGCCGGCAGCGCCACAGCGAAGCCGGCCTCGGAAAACAGTTTGGCGACCGCGCTGAAGTCGGCGTCGGCCAGGGCCCGCACCGCCTCCGCAACCGCGGGCGCGGTGGCGGAGTTGGCAGCCAGTGTTTCGGCTTTGCTCATCCTGTTATGCCGCCACTGCCGTGGTCGCTTCCGACAAGGCCCACACGTCCAGCATCGCCTGCTCCAGATCGGTGGCCAGCGCATAGCCCGACAGGCCCAGCGTGTTGGTCACCACCTCGACCGCCTCGCCGGCGTTGCCGCCGCCGGCCGCCCGCTCCAGCACCTGGGTCAGCAGGCGTTGCTGCGTGCGGCGCAGCGCGTGCTGCGCGTAGTTGCGCAACTGCTCTTGCGATTTGCTGTGCGGGACCAGCTTCAGGCCGCGCTCCAGCGTGTCGATGCCGGCCTGGCCGCGCAGCGCCATGCCCACTTGCAGGAAGGCCGCCAGGTCCATGCCGGCCGGACGCGTCACCGACAACGCCGAGAACACGAAGGTCGCCACCGCCTCGATGGCGTCGACCGCTTTCCAGGCGTGCGCGAAGGCCGGACGCAGCCCCGGCGTCTGGTCGGCGTCCGCCTGGCCGTCGGCCGGCATCAGCCCAGCGACGGTTGCCGGCAGGCTGAACAGACGGGTCAGTTCGGCGACGCCGCCGGCGCTGCGCAACTGCTCGGCAGGCACCGACAGCACGCCTTCGATCATCGCTTTTTGCAGCACGCGGGTGCGCGCGTCGACCTTGATCGAGACGGCGCGCGGCACGTTCAGCGCGTCCGCATCGAGCGCCTCAAACACCGGCGCCAGGTGCAGCGCCGACCATGCCTGGCCCCACGCCAGGATGACGCCGGACTCGTCCACCGAATGCTCGGTGGCCAGGTCGCGCAGCATCAGGGGACCGCAGCGGTTGACCGCCTCATTGGCCAGCACGGTGGCCAGGATGGCGTTCGCCAGCGGGTGATCGAGCGCGCCGCGGGTGGCCACCAGCAGGGCCGGGAAGTACGGTTTCAGGATAGGCTCGGCCCAGCTGGCGTCCGTCAGCGGCAGCGCCGACAGGATGCGCTTGAAGCGGTTCTTGACGTTGGCGATGACGACCGCCAGTTCCGGCGTCGTCAGGCCGCGGCCGTCGGCTTTGCGGCGCGCCAGTTCGGCCACCGTCGGCAACTGCTCCAGCTCGCGCGACAGCGCGCCCTCTTCTTCCAGGCTGGCGATCAGGGCGGCGTAGCCGTCCTGCACCGCGCCGTCCGTCTGCGCCTGCAGCTCGCGCACCAGCAGGTGGGTTTGCAGCGTGTTGTCGCGCAGGACCAGGCGCTCGATGTCGCCGGTCATGTCGAAGAGCACGCGATTGCGCTCCGCCTCGCTCAACTTGCCGGCGTTGACTTCGACGTCGAGCCAGATCTTCGCGTTCACTTCATGGTCGGAGCAATCCACGCCGGCCGAGTTGTCGATCGCATCGGTGAAGATGCGCCCGCCCGCCAGCGCGAACTCGATGCGGCCCGACTGGGTCGCGCCCAGGTTGCCGCCCTCGGCCACGACCTTGGCGCGCAGCTGGTTGCCGTCGACGCGGATGTTGTCGTTGGCGCGGTCCTTCACTTGCGCGTGGCTTTCGGTCGACGCCTTGATGTAGGTGCCGATGCCGCCGTTGTAGAACAGGTCGACCGGCGCCAGCAGGATGCGGTGCATTAATTCTTCAGGCGCCAGCGCGGTTTCCTCGATGTCGAGGGCGGCGCGGATCTGCGGCGACAGCTCGATCGAGCGGGCGCTGCGCGGGAACACGCCGCCGCCGGCCGAGATCAAGTCCTTGTTGTAGTCGTCCCACGAGGAGCGCGGCAGCGCGAACATGCGCTCGCGCTCGGCGAAGGAGACGGCGACGTCCGGAGCCGGGTCGAGGAAGATGTGGCGGTGGTCGAAGGCGGCCAGCACCTTCAACTGGCGCGACAGCAGCACGCCGTTGCCGAACACGTCGCCCGACATGTCGCCCACGCCGACCATCGTGATCGGGGTGGTGTTCAGGTCGTGGTCCATTTCGTAGAAGTGGCGCTTGACCGCCTCGAACGCGCCCTTCGCGGTGATGCCCATTTTCTTGTGGTCGTAGCCGTTCGAGCCGCCCGAGGCGAAGGCGTCGCCCAGCCAGAAGCCGCGCTTGACGGCGATGCCGTTGGCAATGTCGGAGAAGGTCGCGGTGCCCTTGTCGGCGGCCACCACCAGATACGGGTCGGCGGCGTCGTAGCAGACCGTGTCGGTCGGCGCGACGATATTGCCCAGCACGCGGTTGTCGGTCACTTCCAGCAGGCTGGCAATGAACAGCCGGTAGACCGCCTCGCCTTCAGCCGCGATGGTTTCGCGCACCGCGTCCTTCGGCATCATCTTGCAGACAAAACCGCCCTTGGCGCCGGCCGGCACGATGACGGCGTTCTTCACCATCTGCGCCTTGACCAGGCCCAGCACTTCGGTGCGGTAGTCTTCCATGCGGTCGGACCAGCGCAGGCCGCCGCGGGCGACCGGGCCGCCGCGCAGGTGCACGCCCTCGAAGCGGCGCGAGAAGACGAAAATCTCGCGGTACGGACGCGGTTCCGGCACCAGCGCCAGCTTGCTGGTGTCGAATTTGAAGATGATCTTGTCGCCCTGCTGGGCGTTCTGGTAGTAGTTGGTGCGCAGCGTGGCCAGCATCAGGTCGGCCAGCGCGCCGAGGATTTCCTCGGTGTCGGCGTGGTTCACCGATGCCAGGCGGCTCTTCAGCAGCGCCACCGCTTCCTGCGCGTCGGCGTGCTGCGCCTCGCTCAGGCTTGGGTCGAAGCGCTGCAGGAAGGCGTCCACCAGCTGCTTGACCTGGGCCGGCTGCTTGCGCAGGCAATCGGCGATGTAGCGCACCGAGAAGCGGCTGCCGGTCTGGCGCCAGTAGCTCATGTAGGCGCGCACCAGCTGCACTTCGCGGGTGCTCAAGCCGCCCTCGATGACCAGGCCGTTCAGGCGGCCGTCCTCGGCGTCGTTGTTGAACAGCTGCGTGAACAATTCCTGCGCCACGGCGACGACGGAAGGCAGCGCCAGTTTCGCGGCGCTGGCGGCGTCCACCGTCAGGCTGGTGACGAAGTGGCGCTTGCCGTCGGCGGCGTTGATCGAGTAAGCCTGTTCGCGGTCGATCGCCACGCCGGCGTTGTGCAGGGCCGGCAGGATGGTCGACAGCGACGGCACCCGGTCCACCGAGTACAGGCGGATGGTGGTGACATCGCCGACTTCGACGCGCACGGCGACGCGGGCCGGGTCGGTGTTGCGCAGGATCGCGCCGAGGTCGCGGAAGGCGACGGCGGGCGCGGTGGCGGCGACATATTCAAGCGGCAGGTTGGCGCCGAGCTTGCGCAGGCTGGCGCGCATCGGCAGGTCGAACACGGCGTCGGCCAGCGTGGCGAAGCCGGTGTGCCAGCCGTCCAGCACCGACAGCAGCGGTTGCTGGATGTCGCTTTCCAGGTCGAGCGGGTAGCGCGCCGCGTGGGCGATCAGGTACAGGCGCGCCAGCGGGCCGTCGGCCACCAGCGTCTGCGAGCTGACGTGGCTGGCGCCGGAGCTGGCCTGCAGGGCTTTCGCCAGCGCGGCGGCGACGCTGGCGCTGTAGCGCTCGCGCGGCAGGTAGACCAGCACGTTCAGGTGGCGCGCATACACGTCGCGGCGGGCGAACACCTTGGTGCGCGGCTGCTTGTACAGCGACACCACGGAGCCGCACACTTGCGCCAGCCATTCCAGGTCCGCCTCCAGCGCTTCGGTGCGCGGCAGCGAGTCGAGGATTTCGCGGAACTTCTCGGCGCGGAAGCCCTGCTGGCGCACGCCGGCCAGGCTCAACACCTCGGCGACGCGGCCGCGCGCGAACGGCAGGCTGGCCAGCGGGCTGGCCGTGGCGGCGCGGGTGAACAGGCCGACGAAGCAATGCTCGCCGAGGATCGCGCCTTGCGCGTCGGTGTGGCGCACGCCGATGAAGTCGAGCTGCTGGTCGCGGTGCAGCGTGCCGGCGACGTCGGCCTTGACGATGGACAGCGTCGAGGCGCGCTTCGACAGCGTGTCGAAGTCGCCCGGGATATTGGCCAGGCAGGTGCCGTAGATCGGATGCGCGGTGTCCTGCAGCACGCCGATGCGGCTGGGGATGTCGCGTTCGAGTTCGCGCACGCCCGGCTTGACACTGTAGTAGGCGTAGCCGAACAGCTCAAAGCCGTCGTGCTTGATCCATTCCAGGAAGGCGGCCACCTCCTGGCCTTCGGCGCCGTGCGTGGCGGCGTCCTGGGCGATGGCCGTGACGCGCTCGGCCATCGCGGCGGCGTCGCGGCGCACCACGGCGGCGTCGCGCGCGACCATCTCCAGCGCGCCGACCAGGGCGGCGAGTTCGCCGGCCTCCAGGTCTTCGGCCAGCAGGCACAATACATAGGATTCGTGGGCGTCGCCGGCCTGGCCGACGGCGCTGGCGCTGCCGTCGGCGGCGCGGCGCACGGCCAGCACGGAATTCATCACACCGCGCACGGCCACGTGCTGCTTGCGCATCGCCATGACAATCGAGTCGACCAGATACGGCATGTCGTCGTTCAGGATCAGCAGGGCGGTCGCCATGCCACCGCGGCCGTCGGCGTAGCGCAGCGTCGCGATCTGACAGGCGTTGCCGGCACGTTTGGCCGCTTGCGAGAAACCATTCCACAGCACCGGCGCCAGGCTGTCGGGCGCGATGTCGGACAGGTCTTCCTCGTCGAGGGAGCCGAGCCAGGCGCTGATCAGGGCCGCGACCTGGCTGCTGTCGGCGGCGGGCTTGCTGGCGTTGACCAGGTCAAGGGTTTGGGTACGCAAATCTTGTGGCATTTGTTTCATCTAGCTCTCCATTGCGGTATGTGAATTCCATCGCTGCCGTTTTTGCTTGTGGCGATCAGGCAGCAAGGTGTCAAGAGACAGCGGGTAGCCGCCCAAATTTTATCTTCCGTTGCCGGAAGCAGTCTTCATCCAACGATCTGAATCCGCGGCGCCGGGCCGCGAATCGCCAAAATTCTGTGTGCAAAGCGGCGCCGTCGCCGGCGCTTATAAATCGTATAAACCCGGTAAGTTGAGGATCTTCGTCAGTTCTTCAAGGGCAACATGGACTTCCAGCGCCAGCGCCGGGTCGGCCAGGTCGCTCGGCGCCAGGCGGTCGCGGTAGTGTTTCTCGACCCAGGCCACCAGCGTGTGGTACAGCGCCTCGTTCATCACGACGCCCTGGTGCATCGCGTTCGCCTCGTCGTCGCTGAGGGCCACGCGCAAGCGCAGGCAGGCCGGCCCGCCGCCGTTGCGCATGCTCTGGCGCAGGTCGAAATGAATCAGTTCGTCGACCGGGCCGCCGCTGGCGACCAGGCCGTCAAGGTAGCGCGCCACGGCCTGGTTTTCCTGGCACTCCTGCGGAATCACCAGGGCCATCTTACCGTCGGCCTTGGACAGCAACTGGCTGTTGAACAGGTAGCTGGCGACGGCGTCGGCCACCGCCACCTGGCCGGTGTCGACGCGCAGCGCCGTCAACTCGGCGCCGACGCCGGCCATCGCGCGGCGCAGCTGGTCCAGGCTGGCCAGCTCGTCGGCAAACGCCTGCTCATGATAGAACAGCACGTTGCCGTTGCCGACCGCGATCACGTCGTTGTGGAACACGCCCTGGTCGATGACGTCCGGGTTCTGCTGGATGTAGACGGTGCGCGCCGGATTCAGGCCGTGCAAACGGGCCACCGCCTGCGACGCCTCCAGCGTCTGGCGCGCCGGATAGCGCGTCGGCGCCGGCGCCGACGGGTCGAATTCGGCGCGGCCGTAGACGAACATCTCCACCGCCGCCGCGCCGTGGCCGGCGCCCAGGCGGGTGTGGTTGGCGGCGCCCTCGTCGCCGAAGGCCGGCGTCGCCGGCAGCGCGTCGTGCACGACGAAGTGGCGCTCGTTGCCGAACAGCGCGCGCAGCGTGCGCGCCGACTGCGCGTGCTCGAAGGAGCGGTGCAGCTTGTTGTTCAGGTTCGCCGGAGTGAAATGGACGCGCCCGTCGACGCTGTCGGCCGACGGGCTGACGGTGGCGGCGTTGGCCGTCCACATCGCCGAGGCCGAGTAGGCGCAGGCCAGGACCACCGGCGCTTCCTTGTAGGCGCGCGCCAGCACGTCGGCGTCGCTGCCGCCGAAGCCGAGGCTGCGCAGCAGGCGGAAGTTGGGCCGGTCCTGCGGCGGCAGCAGCGCCTGGGCGAAGCCGCGCGCGGCCAGCGCGCGCATCTTCGCCAGCCCCTGCAGGGCGGCCTGCTTCGGGTTCGAGGCGCTCTTGACGTTGCTGAACGAGGCGACGTTGCCGAACGACAGGCCGGCGTAATTGTGCGACGGGCCGACCAGGCCGTCGAAGTTGAATTCGCGTGCGCTTTGCATGTGCTTTCCTTAGAAGGTCAGGCCCGGCGACAGCTTGGCCGGCATTTCCAGCACGCCGTTCTCGATCGAGGCGACCGGGTAGGCGCAGTAGTCCGCCGCATAGTATGCGCTAGGACGGTGGTTGCCGGATTTTCCGATGCCGCCGAACGGCGCCGTGCTGGCCGCGCCAGTGGTCGGGCGATTCCAGTTGACGATGCCGGCGCGGGCGCGCAGCAGGAAGGTTTTCCACAGCGCCTCGTCGTCCGACAACAGGCCGGCGGCCAGGCCGAACTCGGTGGCGTTGGCGACTTTCAGCGCGGTGTCGAAATCGGCCACGCGGACCACCTGCAGCAAGGGGCCGAACCACTCCTCGTCCGGGATGCCCTTGGCGTCGGTGACGTCGACGATACCGGCCGAGACGAAGCCGGTTGCGGCGGCCAGATGGCGCATCTGCAGCAGCGTCTTGCCGCCCTTGGCGACCATGTCGGCCTGCGCCTGCACCAGGCGGGCGGCGACGGCGGCCGACACCACCGGACCCATGAAGGGCTGCGGCTGGGCGTCGGAGGCGCCGATGGCGATGTTGGACGCCACTTCCACCAGCCGCGCGACAAAAGCGGCGCCGGCCGGCGTGTCCTGCACCACCAGGCGGCGCGCGCAGGTGCAGCGCTGGCCGGCCGAGACGAACGCCGAGAAGATCGCGTGGTGCACGGCGGCGTCGACGTCTTTCACGTCCCACACGACGAGGGCGTTGTTGCCGCCCATTTCCAGCGCCAGCATCTTGCCCGGCTGGCCGCCGAACTGGCGGTGCAGGCTGATGCCGGTCTGGCAGCTGCCGGTGAACAGCACGCCGTCCAGCAGCTCGCTCTGGCCCAGCGCCACGCCGCTGTCGCGGCCGCCGTTGACGAGGTTGATGACGCCGGCCGGCACGCCGGCGCGCTGCCACAGTTGCACCGTCTTGATGGCGCTGCGCGGCGCGTATTCGCTCGGTTTGAAGACCACCGTGTTACCGGCGATCAGGGCCGGCACGATGTGGCCGTTCGGCAGGTGGCCGGGGAAGTTGTACGGGCCGAAAACGCCGAAGACGCCGTGCGGACGGTGCCGCAGCACGGCGTCGCCGTCGGCGATTTTGCTCTGCGTTAGGCCGGTGCGCGCGCCGTAGGACTGCACCGAAATATCCACCTTGTTGGCCATCGTCGCCACTTCCGTGTGCGACTCCCACAGGGGCTTGCCGACCTCCTCCGAGATCAGCAGCGCCAGCTCTTCCGCGTCTTCCTTCAGCAGGTCGCGGAAGCGCGTGCAAACGGCGATGCGCTCCTCCAGCGGACGCGCGGCCCAAGCCTCGAAACTGGCGCGCGCGGCGGCGCAGGCCTGCGCCACGTCGGCCGCGCTGGCCTGCTGGCTGGACCAGGTCTGGCGGCCGTTGGACGGGTCGATCGTGACCAGCTCGGGGCCGCTGCCGGCGAGCCATTCGCCGTTGATGAAGTTGGATGGATTAGACATGGGGGTTCTTCCTCAAGTTGAGTGACAGCGTGCGCACAGGCTCGCCGGCGCGGCAGCGCAGCAGTTGTTGTTCCGCCTCCGGCAGGGCGATCCTGCCGTTGACCGGATTGGCCGCCGAGACGATCATGCGGAAATTTTTCAAATCGGTGTTCGACACCAGATAGGGCTCGGCTTCGACGGCCGCGCCGCAGGCGGCGTCGGCGCCGGCCTCGGCGTCGATCACGCTCAGCGCGCTCTCGCGCATCGCGCGCAGCTCGGAGACGCGCGCCTGCAGCACGGGACCGGCGTCGAAGATGTCGACATACCCCTCGAAATACAGGCCCTCCTGCTCCAGCAGGCGGCGCGCCGGCGCGGTGCTCAGGTGGACCTTGCCGATCACTTCCTGCGCCTCCTCCGGCAGGTAGGCCACGTACAGCGGCTGGCGCGGCATCAGCTCGGCGATGAAGGACTTCTTGCCCAGGCTGGTCAAGTCGTCGACGTGGTCGAAATTCATCTTGAAGAAATGCCGCCCCAGGCCCTCGTAGAACGGCGAGCTGCCGTCCGGCGCCTGGTAGCCGCGCATCTCGGCGATCAGCTTTTCGGTGAACAGGTGCGGGAACTGGGCGATGAACAGGAAACGGCTCTTCGACAGCAGCTTGCCGTTGGTGCCGCTGCGGTAATCGGGGTGCAGGAACAGCGAGCACAGCTCGGTGCTACCGGTCAGGTCGTTCGACAGGTACAGCGTCTCCATGCGCGTGAAGACGTCGAGCTCGCGGCTCGAATGCACCAGCGTGCCGATGCGGTAGTTATAGAACGGCTCCTCCAGCCCGACCGCGCCCTTGATCGCGCACACGCCGGCCAGGCGGCCCGTGTCGGTGTCCTCCATGACGAACATATAGTCGCGCTTCTCGGGCGGAATGCTCTCGGCGAACGAGGCGCAGGCGATCGCCAGGCGGTCGCCCATCATCTTCATGTCGGGTTTCAGCGTGGTCATGCCGGTGCCGACCTGGCTGGCCAGGCCGTACAGGGCGTCCAGGTCGGACTCGTTGATTGCGCGTACAACTAGCATAGGGTTCTCACTTTAGATTCTGACGCAGACCACGTTGTCGCCCGGCGCCACCTGCAGCGCGTCGAGCAGCTCCTTCGGCAGGCCGATGGCGTCGGCCGCCTCAAGCGGGTCGCAGGCGAAGGTGACGGCGCGGAAGTTCTGCTCGACGCCGGAGGCCACCGCGTAGTTCACCTTCAGGCCGGAACGGCTGGGCGCGATGCCGTCGGCCACGCGCCGCGTCACCGAGCCGGTGAAGGAGCGCAGCGAATTCTTGTGCGCCTGCAGGATCGGGCCGCCGTCGAAGATGTCGATGTAATCGTCGGCCTCGAAGCCCTCTTCCGTCAGCAGGTTGAAGGCCAGCTCGCCGCTCGGGTGGATTTGCCCCATCGCCGCCTGGGCGTCGCCCGGCAGCAGCGGCACATACACCGGATAGTGCGGCATCAGCTCGACGATCAGCGTGCGGTTGCGGGCGCCGCCGATGACGCGCTCGGCGTCGAGGAAGTCCATCTGGAAGAATTTGCGGCCCAGCGCGTCCCAGAACGGCGACTGGCCGTCGGCGTCGGTGATGCCGGCCAGCGGCACGAAAAAGCGGTCGCCGAAACGGTGCGGCGCCAGCACGGCGAACAGCAGGCGGGCGCGCGACAACAGCGCCGCCTCCAGGCCGGCCTGCTCCATATTGCGCACGTAAAAACCGGACAGCTGCGAATACGCCGTCAGCTCCGAACACAGCGTCAGCGCATGCACGCTGTGGCTGATGTTCAGGTCGCGCGAGACTTGCTGGATGACGTCGTTGCGGAAGGAAAAATAGGTGCCGTTCGAGCCGGCCGAGGCGAAGATCGCGGCGGTGCCGGCAATGCTGCGGTCGGCCACGGCTTCGAGCACGAACAGGTACGACTCCTCGCTGGGAATGTCGACATGGGCGGCGAAGGAGGCAATGGAACGCTCCACCGAGGCGGCGATCTTTTCACGCGTTTTCGGCAGGGTATGGACACCCGGCATGGTCACTGCAGCCAGCGATTCCAGAGCCGCAATATCCGCAAGTTCTACCGGACGGACAACATACATGTGAGCTCCCTAAAGTGCTTGGGCCCGCCGCGGTTGCGGCGGGCCCGGATGACAACGGTGCGATTAAGCGGCTTTGATGCCGTCCAGCGCAAGGCGCAGCAGGCGGCCGGCTTCGGCGATCTGCGCGTCGGAGACGATCAGCGCCGGCGCCAGGCGCACCACGTCCATGCCGGCGATCAGCACCATCAGGCCCTGGGCTTCGGCGGCCTTCTGGATATCCTTGGCGCGGCCCTTGAAGGCGTCGCTGACGACCAGTCCCAGCAGCAGGCCGGAGCCGCGCACGATGGAGAACATGTGCGGATAGTCGGTGATCAGGCCCTGCAGCATGGCGACCAGCTTGGCGCTGGCGTCCTTGACGCGCGCCAGGAAGGCCGGCGTGTTGATCGTCTCCAGCACGGTCAAGGCCACCGTCGCCGCCAGCGGGTTGCCGCCGTAGGTGGTGCCGTGGGTGCCGACGCCCAGCGTGGCGGCCAGTTCATGGGTGGTCAGCATGGCGCCGATCGGGTAGCCGTTGCCGAGCGCCTTGGCGGCCGTCAGGATGTCCGGCGTGACGCCGTAGCCCATGTAGGCGAACAGTTCGCCGGTGCGGCCCATGCCGCTCTGCACCTCGTCGAAAATCAGCAGCGCGCCGGTCTTGTCGCACAGCGCGCGCAGCTCTTTCAGGTAGGCCGCATCGCCCGGCACCACGCCGCCCTCGCCCTGCACCGGCTCGACGATGACCGCGCAGACGTCGTCGCCGATGGCGGCGCGCGCCGCTTCGATGTCGTTATAGGCTATATGGTTGATTTCCTGCGGCAGCGGCTCGAAGCCTTCGGTGTACTTGGCCTGGCCGCCGACCGACACGGTGAACAGCGTGCGGCCGTGGAAGGAGCTGAAGCAGGAGATGATGCGCGACTTGTTCGGGCCGAACTTGGTGTGCGCGTATTTGCGCGCCAGCTTCAATGCCGCCTCGTTGGCTTCGGCGCCGGAATTGCAGAAGAAGGCGCGGTCGGCGAAGGTCGCCTCGGTCAGCGCCAGCGCCAGGCGCAGCACCGGCTCGTTCGAGTAGCCGTTCCCCAGATGCCACAGGGTGTTGATTTGCTTGGTCAGCGCCTCGACCACCGCCGGCGCGCAGTGCCCCAGGCTGGTGACGGCGATGCCGGAAGTGAAATCGAGGTAATGCTTGCCAGCCTGGTCCCACAGGTCCAGGCCGGAGGCGCGCACCGGCACCATCGCCGCCGGCGCGTAGGTCGGAACCAGGACTTCGTCGAAGGTTTGTCTGGTGACAGGACGTTCGGTGACGGACGAATCAAGCTTGGCGTTCATAGCATTCCTCAAGTTAGGTACGTTGGCAGCTACGACAGCTGCGCGTGTACTGCATTATAAAAACCGGGATGCTAAAACTCTTTTGAATCTGCGACAAGGATTTTCATTTTTGCCCGCCGCCAAGCCGGCCGGCCCGCCTTATCCGCCCGGCATCAGCTTGCGCTGGCGCTCCTCGCGCGGGGTGTGGCCGAACAGGGCGCCGAACGCGGTCGAAAAATGCGAGCCGGACGAAAAGCCGCACATCAGCCCCACCTGGACGATGGAATTGTGGGTGCCCTGCAACAATTGGCGGGCGCGCTGCAGGCGCAGCTCCAGGTAATAGCGCGACGGCAGGCTGCCCAGGTACTGCTTGAACAGGCGCTCCAGCTGGCGCCGCGACAAGCCGACCAGATTGGCGATGTCGTCGGTCGACAGCGGCTCCTCGATATTCGCCTCCATCAGCGTGACGGCCTCGGACAGCTTCGGCTGCAGCACGCCGAAACGGGCTTGCAGGGCGACGCGCTGGCGCTCCTCCTTGCCGCGCACGTGGTCGATGCACAGCGCCTCCTTGACGTGGGCCTGGGCGTCGGCGCCGAACAGCGTCTCGATCAGCGTCAGCGCGAAGTCGATGCTGGCGGCGCCGCCGCAGCAGGTCAGGTGCGGGCCGTCGATCTCGAACAGGTGCGGCGTCAGGATGGCCCGCTCGGCCTTGGCCTCGGCGTCGGCGTACAGCGCCCACGGCAGGGCGATGCGCACGCCGTCCATGACGCCGGCGTCGGCCAGCCACAGCACGCCGGCGCCGACGCCGCCCCAGAACGGCGCCGAGCGGCAGCGCTCGATCACCGCGCGGCACAGCTCGGCGGGCAGGGCGGCCTGGGTTTCATCGGCCACCAGCAGCGCCACGTGCCAGTGGCCGGGCGCCTCGGCGGCCAGTTGCGCCGGCGTGCGCACGAGCAGTTGCAGCGTTTGCGGCCCCAGCGCGGCGGCGCACAGACGCAGCGGCTGCACCAGCCCGGCCCAGGTGATGGCGTCGGCCTCGCCTGCGTTGACCAGCAACACGCGCAGGGGCTTGTCCAGGCCGATGCGGGACAGGTTAGCGAAGGACATCGGCGGGGCGAACGGGCATCGGCATGGTTGTCAGGTGGCGTAGCGGGAAGGGTAAGGGAAAGACGGCGCTACTCGGGCACCAGGGCGGCGGCCGGCCGCTCGGAATTCCATTGGCTTACTATCATACCGGAGATCAGCAGAGCGGCGCCCACCCAGGCCTGGCCGGTCATCACCTCGCCCAGCCAGAAGTAGGCGAAAAACGCCGCCGCGCCGGGCTCGAAGGCGTAGATCACGGCCGCCTCGTTGGCCGTGCTGTGGCGCTGCCCCCAGGTTTGCAGGGCGATGATGCCGGCCGTGCAAAGCACGCCCAGGTAGAGGAAATTGGCGGCGTAGGCGCGCACGCCGCCACCGATGTAGCGCCAGTAGTCGAGCGCGTCGGCGCCCAGCTCGATCTGCGTGCGCGGCACTTCGCGCACCAGCAGCCACAGGGCCGCGCACAACGCCACGGTGACGATCTGCATCGCCGTCAGCGCCATCAAGGCATCCACCGTGCGGGTGGCGCCCTCCATCATCTTCACATACAGGCCGAAGGTAAAGGCGGCCAGCAGCGCCAGCGTGTCGCCGCGGCTCCAGCTGGCGTCGCCGTCCGAGCACAGCACGAACAAGCCGGCCAGCGCCAGCGCCAGGGCGATGACGATGCGGCGCTCCGGCTTTTTGCCGGCGGCATAGCCGAGCAGGGGCACCACCAGCACGTTCAGCCCGGTGATAAAAGCGTTGCGGTTGGAGGTCGTCAGCGCCAAGCCCTCCACCTGGAAAACATAGCAGATAAACAGCACCGCGCCGACCAGGGCGCCGGCCTTGCAATCCCTGAGGCTGGCGCGCCACAAAAACGGCAGCATCAGCACGCTGGCCAGCATGAAACGGATGCAGACGATCCAGATCGGCGAGAAGTACGCGGTCAGGCTTTTCATGGCCGGAAAAGTCGTGCCCCACACCAGCGTGACGAGCAGCAGGGCCAGGATACCGCGGAACTGATGGGTCATAGGGGAAGTCTCAAGTAGATGTGTATCTATCAACGGTAAACGCTATGTTACCCGCGCCGGCAACAAATTGCGAACCGCCGCGCAGGCTATAATCACGCCCATGGGTGAACGATATTTAAAAAGTATCCGGCTGCTGGCCGAATGCATGCAAGGCTTCGAGCGACTGTCGGGCGAGCACGTGCGCCAGTTCGGCTTGACGCACGCCCAGTTCGACATCATTGCCACGCTGGGCAACACGCCCGGCATGGCTTACAAGGAACTGGGCGAAAAGACCCTGATCACGAAGGGCACGCTGACCGGCGTCATCGACCGGCTCGAACAAAAGGGCCTGGTCGCGCGCGCGCGCAACAGCGACGACAAGCGCTCCTACTTCGTGAGCCTGACCGGCAACGGCGAACGCGTCTTCGCCGACGTGTTTCCCAAGGTCACGGCGGAAGGCGGCAAAGTCTTCGCGCATTTCAGCGACGCCGATTATGCCAGCCTGGAACAGACCCTGTCCGGGCTCAAGCAACTCATCGCCGCAGGCCGCAGCATCCCCGGCGCAAGCCGGGCACCCCGCACCTCCACAGACAAGAAAGAAAAGGAAAGATATTGAAAACGACACTGCTCGAAGGCAAAAAGCCGGCACATTTTGACAAGCACATCATCGGCAACCTGCTGCTCAACGCCAGCACGCCCGAGCTGGTGCGCCAGGAAAAGCTGATCATCGGCATCCGCAACGAAGCCGGCGAAATCTACCGCCTGATCGGCGCCACCAAGCACAACAGTTTCATGAACGCGATCGAGGAATTGTTCGACCTGGGCCTGGTCGACGAACTGCAGGACACCGACTCGACCCAGGACGGCTGCGACGCCATCTTCAGCGAAGTCTGAGCGGCGCCGCGCTCGCCACAGTGAGCGCAGAGGGGGAGCGACGGCCGCGGCAAGCGGCCGGCGCTCCCCCTTATGCCATGCGGCGCCGGCAGCGAAAAAAATGTCCGCAATGAATTATCAAAAAAGTTCCAAGAGGAAATATTGCGAGTATAATTTTTTCGATGAACCGACTCGACGCCTTTAAAAGCATCGCCGCTCAAGCGAGCCGCGGTGAGCTGACGTTCCCCACCAGCGTGGACGCCTCCCTCAAGCTGCAGCAAGCGCTGAGCGACCCCGACTGCCACATCGACGACGCGGCCAAGCTGGTGCAAGCCAACCCGCTGCTGGCGGCGCGCACCGTGGCGATCGCCAACTCGGTCGCCTACAACCGCTCCGGCAACGAAATCGCCAGCGTGCGCGCGGCCGTGCAGCGCATGGGCGTGCGCACGCTGCAATCGCTGGTGGCGGCGCTGATCGTGCGCCAGCTGGGCAGCAGCATCAGCGATCCGCTGATCAAGGCCAAGGTGGCGCAGTTGTGGGAGCACACGGCCCATGTGGCCGCGCTGGCCCAGGTGATCGCCCGCCGCGTCACCAAGGTCGATCCGGACACGGCGCTATTTTCCGGCATCGTCCACGAAGTGGGCGGCTTCTACATGCTGTCGCGCGCGGCCGAGTTCCCCGGCATCCTCGACGGCGAGCCGGAAGACTGGGTCGAACACGGCGAACAAGCCATCGGCCGCGGCGTGCTGACGAAACTGGTGATACCGGAAGCGGTGCTGGCCTCGGTCGAAGCCCTGTGGGAAGGCTTCCGCGCGCTGCCGCCGGAAAACCTCGGCGACACCCTGCTGCTGGCCAACGACCTGGCGCCGGTGGCCTCGCCGCTGCACGAAAGCCCGGGCGCGACCAGCGTACAGGCGGCCCGTACCATCGACTGCGAAATCGGCGAAGGCACGCTCAACAGTATCATGGCCGAATCGGCCGCCGAAGTGAAATCGCTGCTGGCCGTGCTGATGCTGTAAAGCTTAGCCCCAAAAAAAGCCCGCTGGAGAGCGGGCCAAGTCCAAAACCAGGGATGTCCTGAAAGAGACAGCCCCACTATACCCCCAGCCCCCCGCGCCCTCTGTACGCTTGCCCACATAGCGGGCGGGTTTTCTCGAGGCGAAAAAAAGGGCGGCCCGCGCCGCCCCTCTCTTGTTGCCGTCGCGCCTTACACCACGGCGCCGTCGGTTTCGTCTTTTTCCTTGATCGGCTTGATCAAGTCTTCGCGCTTGACGCCCAGCCACATCGCCACGGCCGCGGCCACGAACACCGACGAGTAAATGCCGAAGCAGATGCCGATGGTCAGCGCGATGGCGAAATAGTGCAGCGTCGGGCCGCCCAGCAGCAGCATCGACAGCACCATCATCTGGGTGCAGCCGTGGGTGATGATGGTGCGCGAGATCGTGCTGGTGATGGCGTTGTCGATCACCTCATGCACCGAAGCCTTGCGCTGTTTGCGGAAGTTTTCGCGGATACGGTCGAAGATGACGACCGACTCGTTGACCGAGTAGCCCAACACCGCCAGCACGGCCGCCAGCACCGTCAGCGAGAATTCCCACTGGAAGAAGGCGAAGAAGCCGAGAATGATGACGACGTCGTGCAAGTTGGCGATGATCGCCGCCACCGCGAATTTCCACTCGAAGCGGATGGCCAGGTAGATCATCACGCCGATGATCACCACCACCAGCGCGTTCAAGCCGTTCTGTGTCAGCTCGTCGCCCACCTGGGGGCCGACGAACTCCACCTTTTGCAGCACGACGGATTCGACGCCGGCGGAGTCGAGGCAGCCGGTCTTGACGATGTGCTCACCCTTGGCGGTGACGCTTTCCATCGGCTTGCTGACACCCTGCTCGGCCTTGCACAAGGCGTCGAACACCAGTTGCGAGCTGTTCGCGCCGCTCACAGTCTTGATCACCGGCAGGCGTATCATCACGTCGCGCGCCGTGTCGAAGCTGGTCACGCCCGGCTCGATGTAACCCATGCCTTCGAGCGTGTGGCGGATGCCTTCCAGGTTGGCCGCTTTCGGGTACTTCACCTCCATCACGGTGCCGCCCTTGAACTCGACCGACAGGTGCAAGCCCTTCTGCACCAGGAAGAACACGGCGGCAACGAAGGTCAGCGCCGAGATGACGTTGAAAATCAACGCATGGCGCATGAAGGGAATGTCTTTTTTGATCCGGAAAAATTCCATGAAATCCTCTGAGTTCTTGTTGCGTGCCCGGCGCCGCGCGCCGGACACTGGCTGATTACTTCGACAGGCCCGGAATCCAGACCGTGCCGATGGCCACCGATGCGAGTTTCTTCTTGCGGCCATACCAGAGGTTGACCACACCGCGCGAGACAAACACGGCCGAGAACATCGACGTCAAGATGCCCAGGCAATGCACGACGGCAAAGCCGCGCACGGCGCCCGAACCGAACAGCAACAGCGCCAGGCCGACGATCAGCGTCGTCACGTTGGAATCGAGGATGGTGGCCCAGGCGCGGTCGAAACCGGCCGAGATGGCCGCCTGCGGCGTGGCGCCGGCGCGCAGTTCCTCGCGGATGCGCTCGTTAATCAGCACGTTGGCGTCAATTGCCATACCCAGCGCCAGCGCGATAGCGGCGATACCGGGCAGTGTCAGCGTCGCCTGCAGCATCGACAGCAAAGCGATCAGCAGCAGCAGGTTGCAGGCCAGCGCCAGCACGCTGAAGAAGCCGAACATCATGTAATACAGGATCATGAAGATGGCGATCGCGGCGAAACCGTACAGCGTCGAATGGAAGCCCTTCTTGATGTTTTCCGCGCCCAGTTGCGGTCCGATCGTGCGTTCCTCGATGAAGCTCATCGGCGCGTACAGCGCGCCCGAGCGCAGCAGCAGCGCCAGCTCATTGGAGTTTTCCGCACCGCCCATGCCGGTGATCTGGAAGCGCGAACCCAGTTCGCTCTGGATGGTCGCCACGGACAACACTTCCGGCTTGCCCTTCTCGAACAGGACAATCGCCATTTTCTTGCCGATGCGGTCGCGCGTCGCTTCGCGCATCTTGCGGCCGCCGTCGCCGTTCAAGTCGATCGACACGGCCGCCTGCTGGTTCTGGTCGAAGCTGGCGGTGGCGCTGGAAATATAGTCGCCGGTCAACACCACATCCTTCGACAGCACGACGGGCACGCCCTTGCCGACGGTGAACAATTCGGAGTTGAAGGGGATGGCGGAGCTCAGCTCGGAACCGGGCGTGATGCTTTCATCGACCATGCGCACTTCCAGCGTGGCGGTGCGGCCGATGATGGCTTTGGCGCGGGCGACGTCTTGCACGCCTGGCAATTGCACGACGATGCGGTCGGGGCCCTGCTGCTGGATGATGGGCTCGGCCACGCCCAGCTCGTTGACGCGCTTCGACAGCGTGGCGATGTTTTGCTTGACGCCGTCGTCTATGGTTTGTTTCAGTGCCGTCGGCTTCAGGCCGACGATCAACTTCAGGTCGGCGCCGTCGGCGGTGTCGCTGAAGGCCAGGTCGGCCAACTGGCCCGACAGCACGTCCTTCGCCTTGCTGCGGGTTTCCGCGTCGCGGAACTTGATCTCGATATTGTCGCCGACGCGTTCGATACCGGCGTGGCGCACGTTCTTGTCGCGCAGCGCGCTACGCGCGGCCGCCTGGATGCCCTGCACGCGCTTGCTCAGCGCCGCCTTGGTGTCGACCTGCATCAGGAAATGCACGCCGCCGCGCAAATCCAAACCGCGGTACATCGGCAAGGCGTGCAATTTCTGCATCCACTGCGGCGTGTTCGCCTGCAAATTCACGGTGACCAGATAGGTCGGGTCGGCCGGGTCCGGGTTCAAGTCCTTTTCCAGCAGCAATTTGGCCTTGAACTGGGTATCGGGGTCGGCGAAGCGGATGCGCACGGAGGCGTGGCTGCCGGCGCCGTCGAAGGCGACGCCCTCGGCCGCGATTTTTTCATGCTTCAACACCGCCTCGACCTGGGCCGTCAGATCGCTCGTCACCTTGACGGTCGATTTGCCGCTCGTCACTTGCAGAGCGGGCGACTCGCTGAAGTAATTGGGCGCCGTGTACAGGGCGCCCAACAGCAAGGCGACGGCGATAAGGAGGTATTTCCAGAGAGGATAACGATTCATATGTGGTTCAGCGTTCAGTGTTGAGCGTCGGAGGCGTCAAGGCGAGCGGCGGAGCCGCTCGAACCGGGATTACAGCGCCTTCAGGGTGCCTTTAGGCAACAGCATCGTGACAGAGCTCTTTTGCACCATGATTTCAGTGCCGCTCGCCACTTCGAGGGTGACATAACCGTCGGACACCTTGGCAACCTTGCCCAGCAAACCGCCGGCGGTGACCACTTCGTCGCCCTTGGCCAGCGCGTCCATCATCGCCTTTTGTTCTTTCGCCCGTTTTTGTTGCGGACGGATCATCAGGAAGTACATGACCACGAACATCAGCACGAACGGCAGGATGCTGCTCATGTTGCTGCTCAGGCCGAGACCGTCGAGTGGGGATTGCGCATATGCGTTGGAAATGAACACAGGAACTCCGATTCTAGTCAGTTTGAAAAAATAGCGCTGTATTCTAGCACTGGCCGCAGCGTCAAACGCCCCGGACTATGTGGCGGGGATAAATCTTTTTACAAGACCCCGCGCGAATTTAAGCGCCGCGCGCCCGCTCCGCGTGGAATTGCAGCGTGAACGCGTGGAAACGGTCCTCATCCAGGGCCTCGCGCATCTGGCGCATCAAGTCCAGATAGTAATGCAGGTTGTGGATGGTGTTCAGGCGCGCGCCGAGAATTTCCTTGGAACGGTGCAAATGGTGCAGATAGGCGCGCGAGAAATTGCGGCAGGCGTAACACCCGCAAGTCTCGTCCAGCGGCGCCTGGTCTTCCTTGTAGCGGGCGTTCTTGATCTTGATGTCGCCGAAGCGGGTGAACAGCCAGCCGTTGCGGGCGTTGCGGGTGGGCATGACGCAGTCGAACATGTCGACGCCGTTCGACACGCCCGCCACCAGGTCTTCCGGCGTGCCCACGCCCATCAGGTAATGCGGCTTGTTGGCCGGCAGGCGCGGGCCGACGTGGGCCAGCATGCGCATCATGTCTTCCTTCGGCTCGCCGACGGACAGGCCGCCGATGGCGATGCCGGGGAAGTCGACCTCCTCCAGGCCGGCCAGCGACTCGTCGCGCAGGTGCTCGAACATGCCGCCCTGGACGATGCCGAACAGCGCGTTCGGGTTCTCGCCGCGCTGGAACTCGTTCTTCGAGCGCTGCGCCCAGCGCAGCGACATGCGCATCGACGTCGCCGCCTCGGCTATGGTGGCCGGACGGCCCTCGATCTCATACGGCGTGCACTCGTCGAACTGCATGACGATGTCGGAATTGAGGCTGCGCTGGATCTGCATCGACACTTCCGGCGACAGGAACAGCTTGTCGCCGTTGATCGGCGACGAGAAATGCACGCCCTCTTCCGTGATCTTGCGCATCGCGCCCAGCGAAAACACCTGGAAGCCGCCGGAATCGGTCAGGATGGGCTTGTTCCAGCCCATGAAGTCGTGCAAGCCGCCGAATTTCTCCATGACGGTGTTGCCCGGGCGCAGCCACAGGTGGAAGGTGTTGCCCAGGATGATCTGGGCGTCGATTTCCTTCAGCTCCAGCGGCGACATCGCCTTGACGGAGCCGTAGGTGCCGACCGGCATGAAGATCGGCGTCTGCACGACGCCGTGGTTCAGCGTCAGCGTGCCGCGGCGGGCGTGGGTCAGGCCGCTCGTGTCGGTCTTGAGTAATTTGAAATCCAGCATTCTTGATCTTTCGTCGACTAAATAGTGAGTTTGGTTGCGCGCATCAAGCGCGCGGCGCGCGCGCCTGCGTCGTCAGCAGCATCGCGTCGCCATAGCTGAAGAAGCGGTAGTTCTGCGCAATGGCATGGGCGTAGGCGGCGCGGATCGGCGCGTAGCCGGCGAAGGCCGACACCAGCATCAGCAGGGTCGACTTGGGCAAATGGAAATTCGTGATCAGCCGGGTCACCGTCTTGAACTGGTAGCCGGGCGTGATGAACAGGGCCGTGTCGGCGCTGCCGGCGAGCAGCGCGCCCGATTGCGAGGCCGACTCCAGCGCGCGCAGGCTGGTGGTGCCGACGGCGACGACGTCGCGCCCGGCGGCCTGGGCGGCGCGCACGGCGTCCACGGTTTCCTGCGGCAGCGTATACCACTCGGTATGCATCTTGTGTTCGGCCAGCACCTCGGTGCGCACCGGCTGGAAGGTGCCGGCGCCGACGTGCAGCGTCACATAGGCGAAGTTCACGCCTTTGGCCTTCAGCTGGTCCAGCAGGTCCTGGTCGAAATGCAGGCCGGCGGTGGGCGCGGCGACAGCGCCCGGCACCTTGTTGAACACGGTTTGGTAGCGCGTCTCGTCAAAGGCGTCGGCCGCGTGCTCGATGTAGGGCGGCAGCGGCAGGCGGCCATGCGCCTCGATCAGCTCGAACACGTCGGCGTCGAAATGCAGCGTGAAGAATTCGCCGGCGCGCACGCCGACGGTGACGTCGAAGGCGTCGGCCAGGCGTATCTTGCAGCCCGGCGGCGGCGACTTCGACGCGCGCACCTGGGCCAGCACGGTGCGGTGGTCGAGCACGCGCTCGACCAGGGCCTCGATCTTGCCGCCGCTCTCCTTGACGCCGAAAAAGCGCGCCTTCAGCACCCGCGTGTCGTTCATCACCAGCAAGTCGCCGGCCTGCAACTGGCCGACGATGTCGGCGAAGCTGCGGTCGATCAGCGCCTCGCCGTCCAGGTGCAGCAGGCGCGAGGCGCTGCGCTGCGGCAGCGGCAATTGGGCGATATTTTCTGGCGGTAAATCAAAATCGAAATCGGAGAGCGAATACATGCGTTTGCTTCAAGAATTATAAGGAATGCGCGAACGGCGGGCAGGCACTATACTGTGCGCCTATACAGGTCCGACAAGATCGGCACCGTCCCGGCGCGTTGCCGCGCGTCGGCCAACCCTCTATTTTACGCTAGCGGCCCCACAACCTTCCGATATGCCAGCTCCGAAGCCAAAAACTGCCAAAAAAACCGTCAGCAACGAGAGCAAACTGGCCAAGCTCGGCCTGCGCACCGACATGGACCTGGTGCTGCACCTGCCCATGCGCTACGAGGACGAAACCAAGGTCGTGTCGATCCGCGAAGCCTGCCTGCACGGCGGCATGGCCTCTCAGGTCGAGGGCGTCGTCACCAAATGCGAGGTCGGCTTCAAGCCGCGCCGGCAATTGCTCGTCACCCTGGCCGACGAAACCGGCAACCTGCTGCTGCGCTTCATGAATTTCTACGGCAGCCAGGTCAAGCAGTTGGCGGAAGGCACGCGCGTGCGCGCCCGCGGCGAGCTGAAACACGCCTTCTTCGGCGCCGAGATGGTGCACCCGGGCTACAAGGTGGTCAACGAGGGGGCGCCGCTGCCGACCGTGCTGACCCCCGTCTACCCCTCCGGCGAGGGCCTGTCGCAGCCGATTTTGCGGCGCGCCATCAGCGATGCGATGAAGCGCATCGACTGGCAGGATACGCTGCCGCCGGCGCTGATCGAGGACATGCGCCTGTCCGACTTCGAGCCGGCGGTGCGCCTGCTGCACTACCCGCCCCAGGAAGTCGACGAAAGCGCGCTGAGCGACCGCTCGCACCCGGCCTGGGTGCGCATGAAATTCGACGAGCTGCTGGCGCAGCAACTGTCGCTAAAACGCGCCCAGCGGGCGCGCCGCTCGAAGGGCGCCGCCGCGCTGCCCGTGACCGGCGCGCTGTCCGACGCCTTCCTGGCCACGCTGCCCTTCAAGCTGACCGGCGCGCAGGCACGCGTGCTCGGCGAAATCCGCGCCGACCTGCGCCACCCGTATCCGATGCAGCGCCTGCTGCAGGGCGACGTCGGCAGCGGCAAGACCGTCGTCGCGGCGCTGGCGGCGACGCAGGCGATCGACAGCGGCTTCCAGGCCGCCCTGATGGCGCCGACGGAAATCCTCGCCGACCAGCACTTCCGCAAGATCGCCGCCTGGATGGAGCCGCTCGGCGTGACCGTCGCCTGGCTCACCGGCAGCCTGAAGAAGAAGGACAAGCTGGCGGCGCAGGCGCTGATCGAATCGGGCCAAGCGCAACTGGTGATCGGCACCCACGCGCTGATCCAGGACGCCGTGCAATTTTGCAAGCTGGGCCTGGTGATCGTCGACGAGCAGCACCGCTTCGGCGTCGGCCAGCGCCTGACCCTGCGCAACAAGGGCGACGCCGAAGCCGTGCCGCACCAGTTGATGATGTCGGCCACGCCGATCCCGCGCACGCTGGCGATGACCTATTACGCCGACCTGGAAGTGTCGGTGATCGACGAGCTGCCGCCGGGACGCAGCCCGATCGTCACGCGCTCGATCGACCAGAACCGCCGCGACGAAGTCATCGAGCGCGTCTACGCGGCCGCGCTGGAAGGCCGGCAGATCTACTGGGTCTGCCCGCTGATCGAGGAGTCGGAGGCGCTGCAGTTGCAGACGGCGACGGAAACGCACGCGATGCTGGCCGAGGCGCTGCCGGACCTGCAGGTGGGGCTGGTGCACGGGCGCATGAAGGCGGCGGAAAAACAGGAAGTGATGGATGGCTTTTCCAGCGGCCGGATCCATGTGCTGGTGGCCACCACCGTCATCGAGGTCGGCGTCGACGTGCCGAACGCCTCGCTGATGGTGATCGAGCACGCGGAGCGCTTCGGCCTGTCGCAGCTGCACCAGTTGCGCGGCCGCGTAGGCCGCGGCTCGGCGGCCAGCGCCTGCCTGCTGCTGTATCAGGGGCCGCTGGGCGGCGTGGCGCGGCAACGCCTGATGACGATGCGCGAAACCACCGACGGCTTCGAGATCGCCCGCAAGGATCTGGAGATACGCGGGCCCGGCGAATTCCTCGGCGCGCGCCAGTCGGGCCAGGCGATGCTGCGCTTCGCCGACCTGGAAACCGACCAGTGGCTGGTCGACCAGGCCCGCGACGTCGCGCACGATCTGCTGCACGCCACCTCGGCCGACAGCGCGGCCACGGTCGAAGCGCATCTGGCGCGCTGGCTCGGCGGCCGCGAGGAATTCCTCAAGGTGTAGCCGCGGGGCTCGATGCGCGGCCGCTTCCGCCGTTTGCGCAGCAACGTGGCAACTGCGCAGCCTGCGGCAGCTCAGCCCCGCCTAGAACTCTTCCCACTCATCGCTTGCACCGGCTGGCGCCGCCACTTTTTTCACGGCCGGCGCGGCGATGCGAAGCGGCCCCGGACGCTTGAGCACGGGCCGCGCCGGCGCCGCGGCTGGCGCGGGCGCTGAGGCCGGCGCCCTGGCTTGCGGCGCGGCCGCCTGCATGCCCGCCAGCTTGAACACGCTGACGGCCTGCGCCAGACTGGCGGCCTGGTCGTTCAGCGAGCCGGCGGCGGCCGCCGCCTCTTCCACCAGCGCCGCATTCTGCTGCGTCACGCCATCCATCTCGGTGATGGCCTGGTGGATCTGCTCGATGCCGACCTCCTGCTCCCGGCTGGCCGAGCTGATTTCGCCCATGATGTCGGTGACGCGCTGGACGCTGGCAACGATGTCGTCCATCGTGCTGCCGGCCTGGTTCACCAACTTGCTGCCGGCCTCGACTTTTTCGACCGAGTCGCCGATCAATTCCTTGATTTCCTTGGCGGCGCCGGCGCTGCGCTGCGCCAGGTTGCGCACCTCGGAGGCGACCACGGCGAAGCCGCGGCCCTGCTCGCCCGCGCGCGCCGCTTCCACGGCCGCGTTCAGCGCCAGGATATTGGTCTGGAAGGCGATGCCGTCGATGACGCCGATGATGTCGACGATCTTCTTGGCCGAATCATTGATCGCGCCCATCGTCTGCACCACTTGCGACACCACCTGGCCGCCCTTGACGGCCACTTCCGACGCCGAGCCCGCCAACTGGTTGGCCTGGCGCGCATTGTCGCCGTTCTGCTTGACGGTCGAGGTCAGCTCTTCCACCGCCGACGCGGTTTCCTCCAGCGCGCTGGCTTGCTGCTCGGTGCGCGCCGACAGGTCCAGGTTGCCGCTGGCGATCTCGCTGGAGCCGGTGGCGATCGAATCGGTGCCGGCGCGCACCTGGCCGACGATGCGCAGCAGGCTGTCGTTCATTTCTTTCAACGCCTGCAGCAACTGTCCCGTCTCATCGCTGCTGCGCACGTCGATGCGGCTGGTCAAATCGCCGGCCGCCACCGTTTGCGCGATGCGCACGGCTTCACCCAGCGGACGCGTAATCGAGCGCGACACCAGCCATGCGCACACGCAACCGAGCGCGGCGGCCATCACCCCCAGCGCAATCAGGAAGGCGCGCGCCGCCTCGTATCGGCTGCGGCTTTGCGCGCCCGAGTCTTCCACCAATTTTTGCTGCAACAAATTGAAGTCGCGCAGCGTGTCGGCAAACACGTGCAGGGCGGCAAACGTTTCGCCGTGCGCCTGTTTGCTGGCCGCCGCATGGTCGCCGGCGGCATACAGCGCCAGCGCTTTCTTGTAGGCGGCAACATAGCGCTCGCCTTCGCCCCTGGCCTTGCCCAGCAGGGCCTTGCCGGCGGGCACGTACAGCAGCGGCTCCAGCTTGGCCAGCGCCGCGGTAAAGGCCAGCTCGTTCGCGTCCAGGCGTTCGCGCGCGCCCTTCTCGTCGGCGTCGCCCGTCGTGTCGACTATTTGAAAGACCCGGGCGATGCTGCCGCGCACATTGTCGAGCGCCTCGGCGCCCAGCTTTGCCTTGACCCAGTCGAGCTCGACGATTTTCGCCGTGCCGGCGTTCAATTGCGCCAGGCTGACGGTGCCCAATATCACGATGCCGATCAAAAAAGACAGCACCAGGCCGAAGGCGAGGTTGAGTCGCGTGCCGATGTTCATATTAGTAAAACGCATGTTGTTCCTTGATGAAGTGTTTTCACAGCGCTTGGACCGCCACGCAGCCAAGCTTGCGGACGAGCGCCGTCCACGCCGCATGCCGGGGAGGCAAGGGCAAAGCGTATGAAAAGGGGAAATGGCGGCGGATTCGGGGCCGGCATGGTGGCAGTCGCAAGCGGCAGCCCGCCGATCGCGGAATCCGGCTACTGTGCGAAGCTGGGGGAACCCAGGCGCAACAGCTATGTATCGCGAAGCTTTCCAAAAAATACCGTGACATCATACTTCAAATATTTACCCATGGAAATATTTGAAGGCAAAAAACTTGCCGTGCGTCAATTTTACCCTGCCGCGGACGGGCCGCTAAAAGCACATGAAAAAACGGTTCGCCAAGTCCAGCATGAAGCTGGGCCGCAGGTAGGCGGCGAAGATCAGCGCCAGCACGGCCGCCCCCGCCACGCGGATCAGGGCCGTCTTCATGCCGGCGCCAAGCCCTTGCGCACGAGGCCGCGCTCGTCGACGGGCAGGTTGATCAGCGCCGCGGCGACGCCGAGCGCGATCGTGACCGCCCACACGGTGTCGTAATTGCCCTGGCGCGCATACAGGTAGCCGCCCAGCCAGACGCCGAGGAAGCTGCCCACCTGGTGGGCGAAAAACACCATCCCGGCCAGCATCGACAGGTGCTTGACGCCGAAGATGCCGGCGATGATGCCGTTCGTCAGCGGCACCGTCGACAGCCAGATCAGGCCCATCGCCGCCGCGAACACATACACCGACCACGAGGACAGCGGCGCCAGCAGGAACAGGCCGATGATGACGGCGCGGCCGATGTAGATCGACGACAGCAGGTAGCGCTTGGGCAGGCGCCCGCCCAGCTTGCCGGCGTAGTAGGAACCGAAGATGTTGAACAGGCCGATCAGGGCCAGCGCCGTCACGCCGACGTTCGGGTTCATCAAGCCCTGGTCCTTCAGGTAGGCCGGCAGGTGCACGGCGATGAACACGACCTGGAAGCCGCAGACGAAATAGCCGGCCATCAGGAACAGGAAGGAGCGGTTGCCGAACGCTTCGACGGCCGCCTCGCGGATGCTTTGCTGCGGGCCGGCGCCGTGCGCCACGGCCGGCTCGCGCAGGTACAGCGCCATCGGGATCATCGCCAGCACCAGCACGGCCGCCAGCAGGTAGAAAGCGTTCTGCCAACCCACGGCCTCGATCAGGCGCTGCTCGACCGGCATCATCATGAACTGCCCGAAGGAGCCGGCCGCCGACGACATGCCGAAGGCCCAGGAGCGCTGCTCCGGCGGCGCGGTGCGGCCGATGATGCCGCTGATGGCGCCGAACGCCGTGCAGGCCAGCCCCAGGCCGACGAACACGCCGGTGCCGACGATGAACACGGTCGGCTGCGTGACCACGGCCATCCACACCAGCCCGAGCATATAGCTGAGGGCGCCGACGATGACCACGCGCATCGTGCCGAAACGGTCGGCCGCCATGCCGGCGAAGGGGCCGAACACGCCCCACATCAGGTTTTGCATCGCCAGCGCCAGCGAAAAGGTTTCGCGGGTCCAGCCGTTGGCCTGCGAGATCGGCTGCATCCAGAAGCCCAGGCCGTGGCGCACGCCCATCGCCAGGGTCAGGATCACGCCGCTGGCGAGCAGGACGGTTTTCAGGGACGGGGTGCGGGCGGTGATCGACATGTCTTCCTCAAGTGGCTGATTTTTATCTGTTTTTTTTGCATGCCGCGCCATGCTTGTGAGCGGCGGCTTAGACCTTGTCGGCGCCGTAGCTCACGCCGATCTGCGCGCGGATGGTGTCGAGGATGCCCATCAGCGCCAGCGTCTCGGCGTGCGGCATCAGCGGACTTTCGATCAGTCCCGCGTTCAGGCAGCGCATCACCTCGACCGCCTCGTAGGCGTAGCCGCTGCCGATGTGCGGGAACTCCACCGTGCGCGCGTTGCCGTCGGCCGTCGCAATGGTCAGCGTCTGCGCCTGGAAAAAGCGGTTGTGGATGCGGATATAGCCAAGCGGCCCGGAGATCGTCATTTCGATCGGCGTGTGGGCGCGGATGCTGCACACGCAGGACGACACGCCGCCGCCCTGGTGGCGCAGCGAGAACGCGGTTTGCTCGTCGACCCCGGTCGGGCCCAGCTCGGCGATCGCCTGCACCGACTCGACCGGCCCCAGGAAGAAGGCCGACAGCGACAGCGGATAGATGCCGATGTCAAGCAGCGCGCCGCCGCCCAGCTCGGGATTGAGCAGGCGGTGCTCGGGCGGCACCTGCGGCACGAAACCGAAGTCCGACTGGATCTGCGTGACCTTGCCGATTTCGCCGCTGTCGATGATGCGCCGCGCCTCGCCGATGGCGGGCAGGAAGCGCGACCACATCGCCTCCATCAGGAACAGCCGCTTCTGGCGCGCCAGCGCGACCACCTCGGCCGCCTCGCGCCGGTTCATCGTGAAGGCTTTTTCGCACAGCACATGCTTGCCGCCGTTCAGGCACATCAGGGCGTTCGCGGCGTGCAGCGCATGCGGCGTGGCGATGTAGATGACGTCGACGTCGGCGTCGTCGGCCAGCGCCTGGTAGGAGCCGTGGCAGCGCTTGATGCCGAATTCGCGGCCGAACTTCTCGGCGCCGGCGCCGCTGCGCGAGGCCACGGCAACCAGTTTCGCCCCCGCCGCCTCCTGCAGGGCGAATGCCATCGCCCGCGCGATCTGGCCCGTGCCTAAAATCCCCCAGCGTATGACTTTATCCATTTCGTCCGCTTTCCGCCGCAGCCGCGGCCTGTTTAGGCGCCGCGCCCCGCTTCGGGCGGAACACGGTCGCGTCCTCGTAAAATGCCTGGTCCTGCCCCGGCCACCAGCCCGGCACGCCGAGCACCGGCAGCGGCGTGAAATCGGCCGTGCTCAGGCCGCGCGCGGCCAGCTCGGCCGCCACCGCGGCGTCGATCCAGGCGCGCCGCGCCGCGTGCCCCAGCGCGAAGAAATCGTCGCCGGCCAGCAGCACCCGCGTGTGCGCGGTGATCGCCTTGTACGGCGCCACCAGCTTTTCCATCAGCGCGTGGCCGAACAGCCACAGCTCGGCGTCGGCGGCGAAGCTGGCGCGCATGTCCAGCAGCGCGGCGCGCCAGTCGTGCCCGCGCAGCGCCGCCACCAGGGCCGCCCCCGCGCTGGAGTCGCGCACCACCAGCAGGGCCGCGTTCTCGTCGAAAATCGTGGCGCCGTCGCGCGCCGGGCCGCGCGACTTGCCGACCCCGGACAAGGCGATCTGCGCCGCCTGCAGCGCGTTCAGCTGGCGCTTGATGCGCGGGAAGCTGAGCCACACCAGGCCATTGAAGAAATCGTGCAGATTGTCGCGCGTGGGCACGCCGCCGGTGGCGCCGATGAACTCCTCGTACGCCGTGCCCTCCGGCAGCGCGCTCTGCGGCACGAACGACAGCGGCATGCCGCTGTCGTTGCGCAGCCCCAGCGCCGCCGCCCGGCCGTTGAACGCGGCGATGACGCCGTCGCGCTCCAGGTCGAGCCGGCCGACGGCGTCCAGCACCGTCGCATACCAGGGACGCGTCCAGTCTATCGCGGCCAGCATCGCCAGCTTAAACCAGTTTCCAGTTGATGCGCTCGCCGGCGTTCAACGGGATCACCTTGTCGCCGGCCAGCGCCAGCGACTCCGGCAGCGTCCACGCCTCGCGCCGCAGCGTGATCGTGTCGCTGTTGCGCGGCAGGCCGTAGAAGGCCGGGCCGTGGAAGCTGGCGAACCCCTCCAGCTTGTCGAGCGCGCCGGCGCGCTCGAACGCCTCGGCGTACAGCTCCATCGCGTGCAGCGCCGTGTAGCAGCCGGCGCAGCCGCAGGCCGCCTCCTTCGCCCCCTGCGCGTGCGGCGCCGAGTCGGTGCCGAGGAAGAAGCGCTCGTCGCCGCTGGTGGCGGCCGTCATCAGCGCCAGGCGGTGCTCCTCGCGCTTCAGGATCGGCAGGCAGTACAGGTGCGGGCGGATGCCGCCCTTGAAGATCTCGTTGCGGTTGTACAGCAGGTGGTGGGCCGTGATCGTCGCGGCGATCGGGCCGTCGGCCTCGGCCACGTACTGCGCCGCGTGCTTGGTGGTGATGTGCTCGAAGACGATGTTCAGCGCCGGGAAATCGCTGCGCAGCGGACGCATCACGCGCTCGATGAAGACGGCCTCGCGGTCGAAGATGTCGACTTCCGGGTCCGTCACCTCGCCGTGCACGAGGAAGGGCATGCCCACTTCCTGCATCGCTTCCAGCGTCTTGTAGCAATTCTTCAGGTCGCTCACGCCGGCGTCCGAATTGGTGGTGGCGCCGGCCGGGTAAAGCTTGACCGCGTGCACGAAGCCGCTGTCCTGGGCGCGGCGGATTTCGTCGGGTGTGGTGTTGTTGGTCAGGTACAGCGTCATCAGGGGTTCGAAGCTCATCCCCTGCGGCAGCGCGGCCAGGATGCGTTCGCGGTAGGCCGCCGCGTCGGCCGTGGTGGTCACCGGCGGTTTCAGGTTCGGCATCACGATGGCGCGGCCGAACTGGCGCGCGCTATGCGGCAGCACGCTGGCCAGCGTCGCGCCGTCGCGCAAATGCAGGTGCCAGTCGTCGGGACGGGTGATGGTCAGGCTGTGGGGAGTTTCGATGGTGGACATGGCGGCTTTCTTGGAACGGATGCACCATTTTACCAGCGCCCGGCGGCCGCTGTCCCCCGCCGCGAGGCGTCGCCACGCCGGCCGGGACGGCGGCCGGGCCGGCGCCGCCGTCCCGCGCCATTAATGGATGATCTTGGCCAGGAAGTCGCGCGCGCGGTCCGAGCGCGTCGTGCCGAAGAACTCGTCCTTGCTGCAATCCTCGATGATCTTGCCCTGGTCCATGAAGACGATGCGGTTGGCGACGCGCTTGGCGAAGCCCATCTCGTGCGTGACGACCATCATCGTCATGCCTTCCTGGGCCAGGCCGACCATCACGTCGAGCACTTCGTTGATCATTTCCGGGTCCAGCGCCGAGGTCGGCTCGTCGAACAGCATGGCGATCGGGTCCATCGACAAGGCACGGGCGATCGCCACGCGCTGCTGCTGGCCGCCCGACAACTGGCCGGGGAACTTGTCCTGCTGGGCGATCAGGCCGACCCGGTCCAGATACTTCAAGCCCTTGGCGTTGGCCTCGTCGGCGCTGCGGCCCAGCACCTTGATCTGGCCGATGGTCAGGTTTTCGCGGATCGACAGGTGCGGGAACAGCTCGAAGTTCTGGAACACCATGCCGATGCGCGCGCGCAGCTTCGACAGGTCGGTCTTCGGGTCGTTGACGGCGATGCCGTCGACCGTGATCAAGCCCTTCTGGATCGGCTCCAGGCCGTTGACGGTCTTGATCAGCGTCGACTTGCCGGAGCCGGAGGGGCCGCAGATGACCATCACGTCGCCCTTGGCCACGTTGGTGCTGCAATCGGTCAACACCTGGAACTGGCCGTACCACTTGCTTACATTCTTCAATTCAATCATTGTTCTTCTCCGTTATGGGTATGGGCCGCGGTTAGCGAATAATGGCGACGCGCTGGTGCAGGCGCTTGACCAGCGCGGACAGCGAATAGCACAGCACGAAATACACGACGGCGACAAAGGTGTACATCTCGACCAGGCGGCCGTCGCGCTGCGCCACCTTGGAGGCGGCGCCGACGAAATCGGGGATGGACAGCACATACACCAGCGACACATCCTGGAACAGCACGATGGTCTGCGTCAGCAGCACGGGAATCATGTTGCGGAACGCCTGCGGCAGCACGATATTGCCCATGCATTGCCAGTAATTCATGCCCAGCGCCTGGCCGGCCCAGACCTGGCCGCGGGGAATCGACTGTATGCCGCTGCGCATGATCTCGCAGTAATACGCCGCCTCGAACATGATGAAGGTGATCAGGGCCGAGGAAAAGCCGCCCACTTTGACCGGCTCGGCGGCGCCGATGACCCACGCGGCGATATACGGCACGAGGAAGTAGAACCAGAAAATCACCAGCACCAGCGGGATAGACCGGATCAGGTTGACGTAACTGCCGGCCAGCAGCGACAGCGCGCGGTTGCTCGACATCCGCATCATCGCCAGCAGGGTGCCCAGCAGGATGCCGCCGACCATCGCCAGCGCCGTCAGTTGCAGCGTAAACAGCATGCCGGTCTGGAACAGGTAGACCCAGGAGCGCGAGATGACATCAAAATCGAAATTGCCCAACATATCAATGTCCTCCCGATTTGCTGCCGGCCACAATGAAGCCGGGAATCGCCACTTTTCTCTCGATCATGTGCATCAGCACGACGACGCACAGATTGACGACGATATAGATGATGGTGGCGGCCGAAAACGCCTCGAACACCTGGAAGGAGAATTCCTGGATCGCCCGCGCCGACGCCGTCAGCTCGACCAGGCCGATGGTCAGCGCCACCGAGCTGTTCTTGATGATGTTCAGGAATTCGCTGGTCAGCGGCGGCAGGATCACGCGCGCGGCCATCGGCAGCAGGATGAAACGGTAGGTTTGCGGCAGGGTCAGGCCCAGGGCCGTGCCGGCCATCTTCTGCCCGCGCGGCAGGGCCTGGATGCCGGTCGTCACCTGGATCGCCACGCGCGAGGAGGTGAACGTGCCCAGGCACAGCACGGCCGTGATGAAGGGCGCGTTCGGCAGCGACTTGAGCCAGTCGCCGCCCGCCTGCGGCAACAGTTCCGGCATCACGAAGAACCACAGGAACATCTGCACCAGCAAGGGAATGTTGCGGAACAGCTCGACATAGGCATTGGCCACGCCCACCACCCACTTGTTGGGCAGGGTGCGTATCGTGCCGACGACGAAGCCGATCGCCAGCGCCAGTATCCAGGCGGAGCCGGCCGTGGCCAGCGTCCACACCAGGCCGGACCACAGGGTGTCCAGATACGTTCCCACACCGTCGGGAGAAATCTCCCAGAAAATGTGCCAATTCCAATGGTAGTTCATGTGTCTATCCTTCCGATGCATGACAGCGCGCCGCCGCGAACGCGGGGCCAACTGTATGGTATCTGTTTTTTATGGGGGTCTTCATTTTGCGCGCCGGGGCGGCCGCCAATGAAACGGGGGGCTGGCGCCCCCCGCTTGCTCACACTGCTGTATGCACTGCCGGGCTTACTTCTTCTTGCTGGCCGCTTTTTGCGCTTCCGGCACCGCGGCGTAGGCCGCCGGGTCGCCGGAATCGGTAGGCTTGGCGATCACCGCCTGCAACTGCGGCGGCATCGGGAAGTTCATGTTCACGCCCTTTGGCGGGATAGGCGCCATGAACCACTTCGCGTAGACCTTCTGGTAGTCGTCGGTCTTGTAGAAAGCGATCAGCGCGTCGTCGACGGCCTTCTTGAAGCTGGCGTCGCCCTTGCGCAACATGATGCCGTAGGGCTCCACCGACAGCGCTTCCTTGGTGATCTCGTAGTCGGCCGGGTTTTTCGAATTCGCCACCTGCGAGGCCAGCAGGATGTCGTCGTTCGCCTCGGCGGCGGCGCGGCCCGTTTCCAGCATCAGGAACGCTTCAGGATGGTCCTTGGCGACGGCGATGTGCATGCCCAGGTTCTTCTCGGCGTTCAGGATCGTCATCTGCTTCAAGGTCGACGTGCCGGCGGTGGCGACCAGGGTCTTGCCCTTCATGTCGGCCAGCGTCTTGATGTTCGACGACTTCTTGCTCAGCAGGCGGTTGCCGATGACGAACATCGTCGGCGCGAACGCCACTTGCTGCTGGCGCTCCAGGTTGTTGGTGGTCGAGCCGCATTCCAGGTCGATGGTGCCGTTGGCCATCAGCGGGATGCGGTTGGCCGAGGTGACCGGATTCATCACCACTTTCAATTCGGTCAGGCCGAGCTGCTTCTGCACCGACTTGACGACCTTCATGCACAGGTCCACCGAGTAACCCTGGTACTGCTGCTTGTCGTCGAGGTAGGAGAAGGGGATCGAACCGTCGCGCACACCCAGCGTGATCGAACCGGCCTTCTTGATTTTTGCGAGGGTGCCGGTCAATTCCTGAGCCTGCGCCGGCGCCATGCTGCTTACCACGCCGACGCTGAGCAGCGCGGCCATCATTTTGACAAATTTCATAAAGTCTCCTGAGCGGATGAACCGGCATTCTTGCCCGGCGTTATGTTCTGTGGTGCGGCTGCCACCAATTCCAAAAGGATTCTATTGTATTTTTAAGACATCCATGACTGATTTTGCATTTTGCCGGCAAATGACGCGGATTGTCACACCGGAGAGCGGCCCCAGTGTGGCTTTTTTCGCACGCCTCCCTATGCGGCCTCGGCGTCGCCGAGCTCCTCGTCCTGGCGCGCCTGCTGGCGCTGCCACATCTGCGCGTACAGGCCGTCCGCCGCCAGCAGCGCCAGATGGCTGCCGCGCTCGACGATGCGGCCGTGTTCGAGCACGAGAATCTGCTCGGCGTCGGCCACCGTCGAGAGCCGGTGCGCGATCACCAGCGTGGTGCGGTTCTTGGCGATCTCCCGCAACTGCGCCTGGATCGCCTGCTCCGCCTTCGAGTCGAGCGCCGAGGTGGCCTCGTCGAAAATCAGGATGGCCGGGTTCTTCAGCAGCGTGCGGGCAATCGCCACGCGCTGCTTTTCGCCGCCCGACAATTTCAGGCCGCGCTCGCCGACCATCGACGCGTAGCCATCCGGCAAGCTCTCGATGAAGTCGTGGATCGAGGCCGCCTTCGCCGCCGCGACGATGTCGTCCTTGCTGGCGCCCGGCTTGCCGTAGCCGATGTTGTACTCGATGGTGTCGTTGAACAGCACCGTATCCTGCGGCACGATGCCGATGGCGCCGCGCAGCGACGCCTGCGTGACGGCGCGCACATCCGCGCCGTCGATGCTGATGGCGCCGCCATTGACCTCGTAGAAGCGGAACAGCAGCCGCGCCAGCGTCGACTTGCCCGAGCCGCTGTGGCCGACCACGGCCGTGGTGGTGCCGGCGGCGATCGTGAAGTCGACGTCGAACAGGATCTGCCGCTTCGCCTCGTAGCTGAATTCGACGTGGGCAAAGCGCACCTCGGCGCCGCGCGGGGCCAGCACCCTGGCCTGCGGCGCGTCGGCGATCTCGCGGTGCTGCCCCAGCAGCGCAAACAGGCGCTCCATATCGGCCAGGCTCTGCTTGATTTCGCGGTAGATGACGCCGAGGAAATTGAGCGGGATATAGAGCTGGATCATGAAGGCGTTCACCAGCACCAGGTCGCCCAGGGTCATCTTGCCGTCGATCACGCCCTGGGTGGCCCGCCACAAGATCAGCGTGACGGCCGCGGCAATGATCAGCGACTGCCCCGTATTGAGCAGCGACAGCGAGGTTTGCGACTTCACGGCCGCCGTCTCGTAGCGTTTCAAACCCTCGTCGTAGCGCTGCGCCTCGTAATCCTCGTTGCCGAAATACTTGACCGTTTCATAATTGATCAAGGAATCGATGGCCTTCGTGTTGGCCTTGGAATCCAGGTCGTTCATGGTGCGGCGGAAATGCGTGCGCCAGTCCGTGACGGTGACCGTGAAGGCGATGTAGAGCAGCAGCGCGACGGCCGTGATGACGCTGAACCAGATGTCGTAATGCGTCACCAGATAGCCCAGCACCAGCGCGATCTCGACCAGGGTCGGCAGGATGTTGAACAGCGTGTAGGAAATCAGCGCGCCGACGCCGCGCGTGCCGCGCTCGATGTCGCGCGTCATGCCGCCGGTCTGGCGGTTCAGGTGGAAGCGCAGCGACAGCGCGTGCAGGTGGCGGAACACCTTCAGGGCGATGGTGCGCACGGCCCGCTGCGTGACGCGGGCGAACAGGAATTCGCGCAACTCCGTGAACACGGTCGTCGACAGGCGCAGCGCGCCGTAGGCGACCAGGATGCCCAGCGGCAGCACCAGCAGCGCCTGCGGCTGGCCCGGCGCGACGCTCATCGCGTCGACGAGTTGTTTCAGCACCAGCGGCACGCCGACGTTGGCCAGCTTGGCGCCGAGCAGGCACAGCAGCGCCAGCAGCACGCGCCACTTGTACACCCAGAGGTAGGGCAAGAGGGTTTGCAAGGTGGCGAAATCGCCGCGCGAGGCGGCGGCGGCGGGGGTGTCTGCGGGGACGGCAGGATAACGGCGCATGGCGAAGCTCGGCTTTTTATGGTTCAATCTGGGCAATTGTAGCCCTTCATGAGATTTTAAAGATGACCACGCCCCACACCCCGTACGACAACTGTCTCGCATCCGGCTTGCCGGCGGGGAAAATGCCTGAGCTGCGCATGATGCCCGCGCCGTCCGACGCCAATGTGTATGGCGACGTGTTCGGCGGCTGGATCATGGCCCAGGTCGACATCGCCGGCTCGCTGCCGGCCACCCGGCGCGCCAACGGCCGCGTCGCGACCATTTCCGTCAATTCCTTCGTCTTCAAAAACCCCGTTTTCGTCGGCGATTTACTCTCCTTCTACGCCGATATCGTCAAAGTCGGCAATACCTCGATCACCGTCAACGTGGAAGTCTACGCCGAGCGCAACCGCCTGCAAGCCTGCACCGTCAAGGTCACCGAGGCGACCCTGACCTATGTGGCCACGGATTCCGACCGCAAGCCGCGCAAGGTGCCGCCGATTGAAACGCTGATTTCCTGAGCCCGCGCGGCGCCCGGCCGCGCGTAGCGGGCTTAGGCGGCCTTTTTCTCGTCGCGCAATTGGCGGCGCAGGATTTTGCCGACGTTGGTCTTCGGCAGTTCGTCGCGGAATTCGATGTATTTCGGCTTTTTGTAGGCCGTCAACTCGTGCTTGCAGAAGTCCAGCAGGGCCTCGGCCGTCAGGTTCGGGTCCTTGCGCACGACGAACAGCTTGACGGCTTCGCCGGCGTTGGCGTCGGGCACGCCGATGCAGGCGCATTCCAGCACGCCGGGATGGGCGGCGACGACGCCCTCGACCTCGTTCGGATAGACGTTGAAGCCGGAGACGATGATCATGTCCTTCTTGCGGTCGACGATGCGGATATAGCCGCGCTCATCCATCTTGCCCACGTCGCCGGTCTTGAAGAAGCCGTCGGCCGTCATCGACTTCGCCGTCTCGTCGTCGCGCTGCCAGTAGCCGGCCATCACCTGCGGGCCGCGTATGGCGATTTCGCCGGCCTCGCCGAAGGGCACGGGCCGGCCTTCGTCGTCGAGGATGCCGATTTCCGTCGACGGCATCGGCAAGCCGATGGTGCCGGTGAATTCCGCGATGTCGCAGCGGTTCGCCGACACCACAGGCGACGTTTCCGACATGCCATAGCCCTCGATGATGGGGCAGCCCGTCAGTTTTAGCCAGCGGTCGGCGACGGCTTGCTGCACCGCCATGCCGCCGCCGTTGCACACCTTGTAGCTGGAGAAGTCCAGCTTGGCAAAGTCGGGGTTGTTGAGCAGCGCGTTGTACAGGGTGTTGACGGCCGGGAAGACGGCGATCTTGTATTTCGCCATTTCCTTGACGAAGCCGGGAATGTCGCGCGGGTTCGGGATCAGCACATTCATGCCGCCCAGGCGCATGCCCATCAGCGCGCTGACCGTCAGCGAATAGATGTGGTACAGCGGCAAGGCGCAAATGAAGTCGAGCTGCTGGACCTCGGCGCCGCTGGGCATGACGGGCGCCAGCCAGGCTTCGTTTTGCAGCACATTGGCGATGACGTTACTGTGCAGCAGCACGGCGCCCTTGGACACGCCCGTGGTGCCGCCCGTGTATTGCAGGAAGGCGATGTCGTCGTGGCCCAGCTTGACCGGCTGCAGCGTCAGGCGCGCGCCCTCGGCCAGCATGGCCTTGAAGGAAATGGCGCCCGGCAGCGCGTAGGCCGGCACCATTTTCTTGACGTGGCGCACGACGAAATTGACCAGCGTGCCCTTCAGGCCGCCCAGCATATCGCCCATCGTCGCCACGATCACATGCTTGACGGCGGTCTTGGCGCACACCTGCTCAACGGTGGTGGCGAAGTTCTCCAGCACGATGATGGCTTCGGCGCCGGAGTCGCTCAACTGGTGCTGCAACTCGCGCGGCGTGTACAGGGGATTGACGTTGACGACGGTGTAGCCGGCGCGCAGCACGGCGGCCATCGCCACCGGATACTGCAGCACGTTCGGCAGCATGATGGCGACGCGCGCGCCCTGGCGCAGCCCCTTGCCCTGCAACCAGGCGCCCATCTGCTGCGACAGCTTATCGAGCTGGCCATAGGTGAGGAACTTGTCCATGCACACATAGGCGTTGCGCCCGGCGTATTTACGGAAAGCCTCCTCCAGCAAGTGCGCCAGCGAGCTGTACTGCGTGCAGTCGATTTCCGCCGGAACGCCTTCGGGGTATGACTTCAGCCAAATCTTGTCCATCTATTCCTCATCTTGTGTGTGGGGGAGCGCGCGGATCGCGCGGCGCCGCCCGCTTTCATCCCATGCATGCGCGGATTACGCAAGCTTCTTTTCGTCGCGCAGCGCGCGGCGCAAAATCTTTCCTACATTCGTCTTCGGCAGCTCGTCGCGGAACTCGATGTACTTCGGCCGCTTGTAGCCGGTGAACTGCTCCTTGCAATACGCCATCAAGTCCTCGACCGTCAGCGCCGGATCGCGGCGCACGACGTAGACCTTGACGGCCTCGCCGGAGTGGGCGTCGGGCACGCCGACGCAGGCGCACTCCAGCACGCCCGGATGCATGGCGATAACACCCTCCAGCTCGTTCGGATAGACATTGAAGCCGGACACCAGGATCATGTCCTTCTTGCGGTCGACCACCTTGACATAGCCGTTCTCGTCCATCACGCCGATGTCGCCCGATTTGAAGAAACCGTCCGGCGTCATCACCTTGGCCGTCTCGTCCGGGCGGTTCCAATAGCCGCCCATCACCTGCGGGCCGCGTATCGCGATTTCGCCGGACTGGCCCAGCGGCACCGGCGCGCCGTCGTCGTCGAGGATGACGATCTCGGTGGAGGGCACCGGCAAGCCGATGGTGCCGGTGAACGTCGCGCTGTCGCTGCGGTTGCAGGTGGCCACCGGCGACGTCTCCGACAGGCCGTAGCCTTCGACGATGGGCACGCCGGTCACTTTCTGCCACTTGTCGTTGACGGCTTGCTGCACCGCCATGCCGCCGCCGTTGACCAGCTTCAAGCCGGAGAAATCGAGCTTGGCGAAGTCCGGATGGTTCAGCAAGGCGTTGTACAGCGTGTTCACGGCCGGCAAGACATTGAAGGGGTATTTAGCCAATTCCTTGATGAAGCCGCCGATGTCGCGCGGGTTCGGGATCAGGATGCACAGCGCGCCCATGCGCGTGCCCCACAGCGCGCAGGTGGTCAGCGCGAAGATGTGGTACAGCGGCAGCGCGCAGACGATGGTCAGCGACGCCACCTGCGGCGGCTTGCGCAGCCCCGGCTGGGCCCACGCCTCCGTCTGCAGCACATTGGCGATGACGTTGCGGTGCGACAGCGCCGCCCCCTTCGACACGCCCGTCGTGCCGCCCGTGTATTGCAGGAAGGCGATGTCGCTCTGGCCCAGTTCGACCGGCGTCAGCTTCATCGCGCCGCCCTGCGCCAGCGCCTGCTTGAAGCGCACCGCGTTCGGCAGCGAGAACGCCGGCACCAGCTTCTTGACGTGGCGCACGACGAAATTGACCAGCGGGCCTTTCAAGCCGCCCAGCATCTCGCCCATGCTGGCGACGACGATGTGCTTGACGCCCGTCTTGCCCAGCACCTGCTCCAGCGTCGTGGCGAAATTTTCCAGGATGATGATGGCCTCGCTGCCGGAGTCGTTGAGCTGGTGCTCCAGCTCGCGCGGCGTGTACAGCGGATTGACGTTGACGACGACATAGCCGGCGCGCAGCACGGCGGCCAGGGCGATCGGGTATTGCAGCACATTGGGCATCATGAGGGCCACGCGCGCGCCTTTTTTCAGGCCGCGGCTCTGCAGCCACGCCCCCAGCTTCTGCGAATACGCGTCGATGTCGGCGAAGGTGAGGAACTTGTCCATGCACACATAAGCCTTGCGCTCGGCATAGTTGCGGAAAGCCTCGTCCTGCATATGCACCAGGGAACGATACTGGCTGAGGTCGATTTCGGAAGGTACGCCGGGCGGGTATGACTTCAGCCAAATTTTGTCCATCTGTGCCTCGAGTCTGGAATTGATCGTTATGGGCCGGCGTACAGGACCGGAAAAGCTTTTCGTAGAGCAAGCGCTCTACCCTTACTGGATGTGATGCTATCGGTCGCGACGGCCCAAAGCAAGCGCTTTTGCGCCTATTTGAGGAAGACTTCTAGCCGAATTTTATGCTGCGCTGCAGCAGAGAAAGACCCGGCGGCGCCGGCCGCCGCCACCCCAGACTGAACATTGTTCGCCGTCAGGGGCGGCCCAGTTGTGCCAGCGCGCGGTGGCGCTGCGCCTTGTCCTCTTGCGCCAGTGTGTGCACTGCAGCATAAAAAGCACGGAAGGTCTTTTTTTCTTCGAGAAGTTTTTGGAAGCCCGGCAGGAAATCATTGTAGGTGGCCACCGAGGCCAGGTGGGCATTGCTCAAGGGTTCGGCAAACCAGCGGTCGTAACCGGCGTAGCCGCCCCAGTTCGCCTTCAAGGTCTGGTACTCCTCCTTCAAGGCGGCGAAGATGCGCGCCTTCTCGTCGCGCTTGGCCGCCGCCGGCAAGGGGCCGGCGTACAGCGCCTTCAGCGCGTCGCGGTGCCGCATCAGCAAGCGCAGGAAATCCTGGCGCCGCAGCACATACTGCGCATAGCTCTGGCGCAAGGTGTCGTTGCCGTAGCGCGCCAGCCAATGCCGCACGCCGGCCTCCTCGACGGCGCTGGCGAACGATTCGTTGAACTGCGAATCGCCGGCCACATACACGACCTGGTGCGCCAATTCGTGGAAAATCATGCGCGCCAGCTCGGCGTCGCTGTAGTTGATGAAGGTCGACAGCAGCGGATCGTCGAACCAGCCCAGCGTCGAATAGGCCGGCACGCCGCCGACCTGCACGTCGTAGTGCTCGGCGCGCAATTCGGCGGCGTATGCCTGCGCCGCCTCCTTGCTGTAATAGCCGCGGTAGTTGACGCAGCCGGCGATGGGAAAACACCATTGCAGCGCTTGCAGCGACAGCTCGGGCGCCGCCACGACATTCCATAGCACATAGGGCCGCTTCAGCGCCGCGTAGTTCTTGTAACTGCCGTTGTCCGGCAAGCCCAGCTCGCTGACGGCGAAGGCGCGGATCTGCCGGGCTTTCGCCAGGCGCCCCTTCAGCTTGGCGTCGGTGGCCGGGTCATCCAGCCAGTCGTCGATCGGCCTGGCGTCCGACCACAGCGCGTATTGCCCTTGGGCCGCCTGGGCGTAGTAGCTGAGCTGGGCACAGCCGCCCAGCGCGCAGGCCAGCGCCCCCGCCGCCATCAGGCGCAGCGGCAAACGGGTTGTGGAAGCGTCGCTACTCATTACCTTGCTTTCAGACTGCGGCTTTCTCCACTTGAACCAGGGTGTCGTAAAACGTCGGCCCCCTGCCCATATCGGTCAGGCGCTGGCTCGTCACCTCATTGGCGTTCTTGCCGTCGCCCGCGAGTTTTTTCCACCACACCGACAGGCCGACGACGAGGCCGACGCGGGCCTTGTCGGTCACGCGCGCCTTGGCGACAAAGGAGCCGCGCGCGTTGAAGATGCGCACCATGTCGCCGTGGACGATGCCGCGCGCGGCGCCGTCGTCCGGGTGGATGTCCAGGTGCGGCTCACCCTCGGCCGCGCGCAGGCTCTTGACGTTGACGAAGGTCGAATTGAGGAAATTGCGCGCCGGCGGAGAGATCATCGCCAGCGGGTATTTTGCCGCCAGTTCCGGGTTGCTGGCGCGCGATTCGTGCGGCGCGATATAGGTCGGCAACGGATCGTAGCCGTCCGCCTTCATCGTCGCCGAATAGAATTCGCATTTGCCCGACGGCGTGGGGAAGCCGCCGGCGGCGAAGGGCGCGTCCGGCATGGCCAGCTTTTGCCAGCCCTTCTGCTTCAGGGCCTCCCAGTCGAAATGCACGGCGCGCGCGTGGCCGGCGTCGAAGGCGCGCGCCGCCAGCGCGTCGTCGCTTTCCTTGAAACACGGGTCGTCGAAGCCCATGCGCTCGGCCAGCAGGCGGAACACCTCGGTGTTGGCCTTCGCCTCGCCCATCGGCGCGACGGCCGCGTTGTTGGCCATCATGTACAGGTGGCCGTAGGCGAGGTGGGCGTCGACGTGTTCGAGCTGGGTGGTGGCCGGCAGCACGATGTCGGCATAGTCGACGGTGTCGGTCTGGAAATGCTCCAGCACGACGGTGAACAGGTCTTCGCGCGCGAATGCTTGCGCCACTTTCGCCGAATCCGGCGCGATCGCCAGCGGATTGGCGTTGTAGACGATGACGGCGGCCACTTTCGGGCCGAATTCCGCCGACGCCTCGCGCAGCAGATCGTCGCCGATGGTGCTCATATTGATGGTGCGCGGCGTTTCCTTGAGCAGGTCGGGCCGCTGCAGCGCCTCGCGGTTGACGGGGAAGGAGCCCGACGAGGACAGCTGGATGCCGCCGGCCGCGTGGCGCCAGGCGCCGATCAGCGCCGGCAGGCAGGCGATGGTGCGCACCGACATGCCGCCGCCATGCACGCGCTGCACGCCGTAGTTGGCGCGGATCGCCACCGCCCCGCCGTCTTTCGCCGTCTGCCCGTACAGGCGCGCCAGCTCGACCACCTCGGCCACCGTCAATCCGCAGACTTCGGCGGCGCGCTCGGGCGGCCACTCGGCGGCGCGCTGCCGCAACGCCTCGAAGCCCAGCGTGTAGCGGGCGATGTAGTCGTCGTCGAGCAGGTCCTCGGCGATCAGCACATGCATCATGCCCAGCGCCAGCGCGGCGTCCGTGCCCGGCAGCAGCGCGATGTGCTGGTGGCATTTCTCCGCCGTCAGCGAACGGTAGGGGTCGATCGCGATCAGCTTGGCGCCGCGCCGCTTGGCTTCCTGGGCGCGGGTCCAGAAATGCAGATTGGAGGCGATCGGATTGCCGCCCCAGATCAGGATCAGCTTGGCGTTCTGGAATTGTTCGAGGTCGGTGCCGATGGTGGCGCCCACCGTGTAGCGGTAGCCGGTGCCGCCGGCCGAGGCGCAGATGGTGCGGTCCAGCAGCGAGGCGCCCAGTTGGTGGAAGAAGCGCGCCGACATCGACTCGCCCTGCACCAGCCCCATCGTGCCGCAATAGCTGTACGGCAGGATGGCCTGGGGCGCGCGCGCGGCGATGTCGCCCAGGCGCGCGGCGATCGTCGCCAGCGCCTCGTCCCAGCTGATGCGCACGAACTTGCCCTCGCCCTTTTTGCCGACCCGGCGCAGCGGATACAGCAGGCGCTCGGCGTGGTAGGTGCGCTCGGTGTAGCGCGACACCTTGGTGCACAGCACGCCGGCCGTGGTCGGATGGTCGGGGTCGCCCTTGACCTCGGTGGCCACGCCATCGCTGACCGTCACCAGCAGGGCGCAGGTATCGGGGCAGTCATGCGGACAGGTTGCGCGTACTTGTGTCGTGGTCATCGTTTCATCCAAAAAATGCGGCGGGGAAAGCAATACTGTAAACCATTCCCGGCCCGCGCATGCGGCAGCGGGCCGGGCGCTGGATTTCCGGGCTCGACAAGGGCTACAATGCATGATTAACGGTGCATGTTTTGGATCAGGCATGCCCGCCGGCATAAGCGCTGCACAACAGGCGCGTGCGCATACCAGGAGAGTCCGATGAAACTAGTTGAGCCCATCATGGCGTTTCAAGCCGAGCTGCAGCAGATCCGCCGCGATCTGCACGCCCATCCCGAGCTGTGCTACGAGGAACAGCGCACATCCGACGTCGTCGCCGCCAAACTGAGCGAGTGGGGCATCCCCGTCGTGCGCGGCCTGGGCCGCACCGGCGTCGTCGGCATCATCCGCAACGGCACGTCGGAGCGGGCGATCGGCTTGCGCGCCGACATGGACGCGCTGCCCATGCAGGAAAACAATACCTTCGCCCACGCCTCCCGCCATCCCGGCAAGATGCACGCCTGCGGCCACGACGGCCACACGGCCATGCTGCTGGGCGCGGCCCGCCACCTGGCGCAGCAGCGCCATTTCGACGGCACCGTCTACCTGGTGTTCCAGCCGGCCGAGGAAGGCGGCGCCGGCGCCCGCCAGATGATACAAGACGGCCTGTTCACGCAATTCCCCATGGACGCGATCTACGGCATGCACAACTGGCCCGGCGCCGCGAGCGGCACGCTGAGCGCCGTGGCCGGCCCGATGATGGCGTCGAGCAACGAATTCCACGTCGTCGTGCGCGGCAAGGGCGCCCACGCGGCGCAACCGCACAAGGGCATCGACCCGGTCATGGTGGCCGTGCAGATCGCGCAAAGCTGGCAAACCATCATCACCCGCGAGAAAAGCCCGCTCGACACGGCCGTGCTGTCGATCACGCAGATCCATGCCGGCAGCGCCACCAACGTCATCCCCGACACGGCAACGCTGGTCGGCACCGTGCGCACCTTCACGACGCCGGTGCTGGACTTGATCGAAAACCGCATGCGCGCGGTGGCCGAGCACACGGCGGCCGGCTTCGGCGCGGAAGTCGATTTCGTCTTCAAGCGCAACTACCCGCCGCTGGTCAACCACGCCAGGGAAACCGCCTTCGCCCTCGACGTCATGCGCGACGTCGTCGGCGCCGAGCGGGTCGACGCCAACGTCGAGCCGACGATGGGCGCCGAGGACTTCGCCTTCTTCCTGCAGGAAAAGCCGGGCTGCTATGTCTTCATCGGCAACGGCGACGGCGAGCACCGCGATGGCGGCCACGGCCTCGGCCCCTGCGTCTTGCACAACGGCAGCTACGACTTCAACGACAACCTGCTGCCGATAGGCGCCAGCTTCTGGGTGCGGCTGGCCGAAGCCAGCCTGCCACTGGCCTAGCTCAAGCGGTCCGCGGCGCTGCCCAGGCGGCAGCCCGGATTCAATTGCTCCAAAGCCAGCAAGGCCGCCGAATGGTCGGCCGTCGCGTGGCTGCCGGCCAGGCTTGCATAGCGCTCGGCGACCAGCTCCGTCAGCGGCAAGGTCACCCCGGCGGCGGCCGCCGCGGCCAGGATATTCTGCATATCCTTGAGCTGGCTCTTGACCTGCCCGCCGGCGACGAAATTACGTTCCAACATGCGCTGCCCGTGCACATCGAGAATCCGGCTTTCGGCGAAACCGCCGCGTATCGCGCCGCGCACGGCGGCCGGGTCCGCGCCCGCCGCCTGCGCCAGCAGCAGGGCCTCGGCGACGACGTTCAAGGTGGCGCCGACGATCAGCTGATTGCACAATTTGGCGACCTGGCCGCTGCCGGCCGGCCCGACCAGCGTCGGCCGTCCCAGCGCCCCGAATACGGCCTCCACCCGCGCGTAGTCGGCCGCGCTGCCGCCGGCCATGATCGCCAGCGTGCCGGCGGCGGCGCCGCCGACGCCGCCCGACACGGGGGCGTCGATGAAATGGCGGCCGCTGTCGCTCAGGCGGCGGTGGAAGGCTTGCGCCTCCGACTGCCTGGTGGAACTCATATCGACCCACAAGGCATCCGCCGGCAACGCCGCCAGCGCGGCATCGATGACCTGGCCGACCACCGGGCCGGCCTCCAGCATCGAGATCACGACGTCGGCGCCGCGCACCGCCTCGGCGACGGACGCCGCCACCACCGCGCCGGCCGGGAGCAAGGTTTCGGCCTTACTCTGCGTGCGATTCCAAACTGTGACAAAATAGCCAGCTTGCAACAAACGGCGCACCATCGGCTCGCCCATCAAGCCTATTCCCAGGAACGCGATTTTTGTGGAAAATGTCAATGGATGCCCCTAGCTTGATAAAAGCAAAAAATTGTAAAAAAGCTTATTCATTTAGTTATTACCAATACAATCAGTCGCATTACTTTTTGCCACGGCGGCAAGCTCTCCAGTTCATTCTAGACGAAAGATTATATGTTCTTCGCGAAACAATTACTTACCCCCCTGGCCGCAGCTGCGGCCCTGCTGGCGATGCCATCGGCCTTCGCGGCGGATGGCAAGCTGATCGACTCGGTCTACGGCGAATTCGCCAGCGGCACCCAGACGCAAATGCTGCGCGCCGGCGTCACCTCGGACTGGAGCCAGCGCTGGTTCCAGTCGAATGGCACGCACCTGAGCGGTTACTGGGACGCCAGCGCCGGCGCATGGCGCGGCAACCGCTATCAAAACGTCCGGGGCGCCAAGCAACACCTCTACGACATCGGCTTCACCCCGGTCTTCCGTTTCCAGCGCGATGACAAAAAAGGCTTCTACGCGGAAGGCGGCATAGGCGTGCACTTCCTGTCCAAGCTCTACGACAATGCCGACTATCGCCTGTCGACGCACTTCCAGTTCGGCGACCACGTCGGTGTCGGCTACGTCTTCGACAACAACTGGGAACTCGGCCTGAAGATCCAGCACTTCTCGAACGGCGGCTACAAGAAGCCGAACACCGGCGTGAACTTCCTGAACGTCAAAGCCAGCTACCATTTCTGAACCAGCGCGGCTTGCGCCGGCGCCCAAAACCCTTCGCCGCGGCGAAGGGTTTTTTTTCGCCTGCCGCTTGACCCTCACGCAACGCAACGGTTGGCGAACCCGGGGTCTGACCCGGGACTCAGGGGTCTGACCCCGGCCTTCTGGGGTCTGACCCCGGCCTTGGCCCCCTGCCTTGCCCCCCGGCTTTGGACGTGCAGCATGCCAAAGCCCCAAACGAAAAAAACCCCGTCAGGCACAAGGCGCCAACGGGGTTTTTTAATATAACTAGCCTGACGATAACCTACTTTCACACTGGTTGCAGCACTATCATCGGCGCAAAGTTGTT
>NZ_JAQQXR010000006.1 GCF_028595325.1 Janthinobacterium fluminis | reverse complement strand
AACGTCATGGTGGGGCGCCACGTGCGCTCGCACCAGGGCGTGTTCGGCGCGGTGTTCCGCCACAAGGCGGCGCGCGAGGAGGAGGCGGGCATCCGCCGCCGCGCCCAGGAGCTGCTGGACTTCGTCGGCATCGGCCAGTTCGCCAACCGCACCTCGCGCTTCCTGTCCTACGGCGACCAGCGCCGCCTGGAGATCGCCCGCGCGCTGGCGACGGACCCGCAGCTGCTGGCGCTGGACGAGCCGGCGGCGGGCATGAACGCGACCGAGAAGCTGGCCCTGCGCGAGCTGCTGGTGAAGATCAAGGCCGAGGGCAAGACGGTGCTGCTGATCGAGCACGACGTGAAGCTGATGATGGGGCTGTGCGACCGCATCACGGTGCTGGAGTACGGCAAGCCGATCGCCGAGGGGCTGCCGGCGGACATACAGAAAAATCAGGCGGTGATTGACGCCTACCTGGGAGGATCGCACTAATGAGCGAGCAAGTACTGAAAGTGGCGGGACTGAAAGTCGCGTATGGCGGCATCAAGGCCGTCAAGGGCATCGACCTGGAAGTGAACCGGGGCGAGCTGATCGCCCTGATCGGCGCGAACGGCGCGGGCAAGACGACGACGCTGAAGGCGATCACGGGCACGCTGCCGGACTGCAAGGTCGAGGGCGCCGTGACGTATATGGGGAAATCGCTGAAGGGCTCGCAGTCGTTCCACCTGGTCGAGCAGAAGCTGGCGATGGTGCCGGAAGGGCGGGGCGTGTTCACGCGCATGTCGATCCAGGAAAACCTGATGATGGGCGCCTACACGCGCAACGACCAGGCCGGCATCGACGCCGACATCGCCAAGTGGTTCGACGTGTTCCCGCGCCTCAAGGAGCGGGCGGCGCAGATGGCCGGCACCCTGTCGGGCGGCGAGCAGCAGATGCTGGCGATGGCGCGCGCCTTGATGAGCCATCCGCAGCTGCTGCTGCTGGACGAGCCGTCGATGGGCCTGTCGCCGATCATGGTCGAGAAGATCTTCGAGGTGATACGCAATGTCTCGAAAGAGGGCATCACGATCCTGCTGGTGGAGCAGAACGCCAAGCTGGCGCTGCAGGCGGCCCACCGCGGCTACGTGATGGACTCGGGCTTGATCACGATGACGGGCAAGGCCAGCGACATGCTGGACGATCCGCGCGTCAAGGCGGCCTACCTGGGCGAATAATGTCGCGTCACGCTGCATAAAAAATGCCCCGGGGGGAGCCGGGGCATAACGGCAGCCGTCTGAGGAGAACGTACTCGGCTGCCCAGGACTGCGAGGCGGGCCGCTTGCGCGGCCCCGCCGTCAATTTACTTCTTTGCCGCTGCGCGTGGCACGGCCTTTTCAGCGGCTTGGCTGAATTGGTTCACGGCCGACGCCAGGTTCGCTTCGATCGCTTCGACAGCTTGCTTGCTGGTTTTGCTGAATTGCTCGTAACCGGCGCTGGCGTTGCCGATCGCCGATTTCAGGATCGCAACAGCGTTTTCCGAGCCGGCTGGCGCGTTTTTGCTCACTTCTTCAACCAGCGAAATCACTTTGCGGTTGGTTTCGGCGATCTGGGTTTCGGCGGCTTTGCTGAACTCGGCCTGGGTGCCCGAGGTGATCGCGGCCAGGTGACGGCCGTAGGCGATGGCTTTTTCGGCGGTTGGCTGGGCTTGTGCAGCGGTCAGCGAGAAAAATTCTTGTGGATCTTTGGCGGACAGCAATTGCTTGGTCGCGGCCGACGATTCTTCCAGCGAGGCCTTGGCAGCGGTCAAGTTCAGCTCGACGATTTTTTCGATGCCTTCGAAGGCTTTGCTGGTCAGCGAGGAGAAGATGGCGAATTGGGCTTCGACGTTGGCTTTGGTGGCGGACGAAAACTGCTCAGGGATTGAAAACATATAACTCTCCAGATTGTGGTTGCTCGTTAGTAGATAGATGCTGCGTTAAGTACCGTGGTAATGAAGCAAGTAGATCTTATTTTCAAGCTGAACAAGAAATTGTGCAACGCAACAAACCCGATTCTAAAGGCTTTGAAAATTAAGTCAAGCGATTTTTGTGCGACGCAACAAAGTGTTAGATTTGCATTAAAGATATAGTTTCGACATGGAAATTTCGTTTGGCGGTTTCTGCCCGCAAATTGCCGCCGGGGGCGCCCCTTCCTGCCGGAATCGTGCCGCCATGCTAGACTTTGCCACGCACCCGGCCCCAGTCGCGGCCGCCGAACTGTTCACCCGAGTCCAGCAACCATGTCCACCATCCGCGCCGGCAATCCGCAACTGTTGCCGCTAGTCTTGCCAGGCTTTTTTGTCTTGCTTTGGAGTACAGGATTCATCGTCGCCAAGTTCGGCCTGCCGTATGCGCCGCCGCTGACTTTCCTGTTGCTGCGCTTCCTCTGCGTGCTGCTGATCCTGTTGCCCTGCGTGTTGCTGCTGAAGGCGCCCTGGCCGGCCGGCAAGATGGGGCACATCGCCGTGGCCGGCTTGCTGTTGCAGGCCGGCTATCTGTCCGGCATCTGGTGCGCGATCAAGCTGGGTATGCCGGCCGGCCTGTCGGCCCTGATCGTCGGCATGCAGCCGATTCTGACGGCGTGCGCCGCGCCGCTGATCGGCGAATCCGTGCGGCCGCGCCAATGGCTGGGTCTGCTGTTCGGCTTGCTGGGCGTGGCCCTGGTGGTGCAGGCCAAGATCCATCTGGTCGGCCTGCGCATCGATAGCGTGCTGCTGTGCGTCTTCGCCTTGTTGTCGATCACGGCCGGCACCCTGTATCAAAAGCGCCATTGCCCGGCCTTCGACTTGCGCACCGGCACGGTGGTGCAGTTTGCCGCCTCGACCCTGCTGGTGTTGCCGCTGGCCGTGTGGCTGGAAGACCTGGACGTCGGCTTGAGCGCCGTGCAATGGACGGCGAACTTCGTCGGCGCGCTGCTGTGGTCGGTTTTGGTGCTGTCGATAGGCGCCATCTTCTTGCTCTTCGCCTTGATACGCCGCAACGACGCGACCCAGGTCAGCAGCGTGATGTATTTGACGCCGCCGACCACCGCGCTGATGGCCTGGCTGATGTTTGGCGAGGCATTGACTATATGGGGCATCGTCGGCATGGCCGTGGCCGTGGTCGGCGTCATTTTTGTGGTTAAAAAGTAATCCAGTCGAGGAAACATGATTTCAACCCCGCAACAACAAGCCGTCGATGCCGCCATCACGTCGCGCCGCTCGATCCGCGCCTTCCTGCCGACGCCGGTGGCGCGGGACGATATCGAAGGCATCCTGGAAGTGGCCGCGCGGGCGCCCTCGGGCACCAACACGCAGCCGTGGAACGTGTATGTGTTGATGGGCGCGGCCCGGCAGCGTCTGTCGGCGCGCATCCTGGCCGCGCACCAGGACCCGGCGCAGGCGCGCCAGCACAGCGAGGAGTATGCCTATTACCCGCGCGAATGGGCTTCGCCCTTCATCGAGCGGCGCCGCAAGGTCGGCTGGGATCTGTATGCGCTGCTGGGCCTGACGCGCGAGGACAAGGCCGGCATGGCGGCCCAGCACGGCCGCAATTACCAGTTCTTCGACGCCCCGGTCGGCTTCATCTTCACCATCGAACGCGTGATGGAGCAGGGGTCCTGGCTCGACTATGGCATGTTCTTGCAGAACATCATGGTGGCCGCCCGCGGCCGCGGCCTCGACACTTGTCCGCAGGCCGCGTTCACGCAGTATCACAAGCTCATCGCCGAGGAATTGGCGCTGCCCGCCGGCGAGATGGTGGTCTGCGGCATGGCGCTGGGCTACGCCGACCCCGGCAAGATTGAAAACACCCTCAGCACCGAGCGCGAGCCGCTGCCCGGCTTCGTTCAATTTCTGGCGTAATCACTTTTCGCCCGGCGCCAGCAAGACTGAATTACGGTACTGCAACAAATACTGTATTAACTGTTAAATTCGCTTGCGATTACTCTGCATTTCGCTACACTGCAACAAGAAACTTCTGTTCGCTTCAAGAGGATGAATCAATGTTTAAACTTGCCCTGGGCGGCCTGATTTCACTGTTGTTCGCGCTGGCTTCGTCGCCGGCGCTGGCCAAGCATGACGCGGGCCACGCGGCATCGGCGTCGAAGCGGCACGGCGTCAAGCGGATCAAGATGGTGCTGCGGCGTCCGGACCTCAGGATAGCCGCCGCGGATAGCCGCGAGCGCGTCGTCAAGCGCGTCATCACCGTGCGCGGCAAGCGCAAGGTGGTTTACCAGCGCGTCACCAACGTGGCCATGCCGGCCGCGCCCACGGTCGGCGACATGGCCGGCCTGAACCTGACGCGCGACCCGCTCGACCTGAAATCGAGCGTCGCGCTGGTGCTGGACCAGTCCAACGCCGAAGTGCTGTTCGAGAAAAATTCCAATGTCGCCCTGCCGATCGCCTCGATCACGAAAATGATGACGGGCCTGGTGGTGGTCGAAGCGCGCCAGGACATGGAGGAAGTGCTGACCATCACCGACGATGATGTCGACCGCGCAAAATTCAGCAGCTCGCGCCTGAAAGTGGGCGCGCAACTGACGCGCGCCAATATGTTGCATATCGCGCTGATGAGTTCCGAAAACCGCGCCGCCGCCGCGCTGGGCCGCAATTACCCGGGCGGCATCGCCTCCTTCGTCGACGCCATGAATTCCAAGGCGCGCCAGCTGGGCATGCTCGACACGCATTACGTCGACTCCAGCGGCTTGTCGAAACAGAATGTGGCGAGCGCGCGCGATCTGGCGAAACTGGCGATGGCGGCCTTCCACCAGCCGCTGCTGCGGCAATACTCAACGGATCCGAAGGCGATCGTCGAAGCCAGCGGCCACCCTATGCAGTTTGGCAACACCAACCACCTCGTCGCCAATCCGGGCTGGGAAATCGGCCTGCAGAAAACCGGCTTCATCAACGAGGCGGGACGCTGCCTGCTGATGCAGGCGGTCATCGAAGGGCGCGCCGTCATCATGGTCTTCCTCGATTCCAAGGGCAAGCAGTCGCGCACGGCCGACGCCGGACGCATGCGCAAATGGCTGGAGGCGCTGCGGCCGGGCGGCCTGTCGCTGCCGGGCGGCTGAGCGCGCCGGCATCCAAGGGGGGCGCACTGTCATGCTGCGCCCCCTTTGCATTTGCGCGCCTGCTTAGTCGGCGGCGCTGTAGCCCAGCGTCGCGGAAATCTGCCTGGCCGTCTCGACCAGGTCTTCCAGCCATTCCTCCTGCAGGCGGTCGGCCGGCGCGGAAATCGACAGGCCGGCGATCAGTTTGCCGGAGTCGTCGCGGATGCCCGCCGCCATGCAGCGCACGCCCAGTTCCAATTCCTCGTTGTCGCGGGCATAGCCGCGCGTGCGCACCAAGCTTAATTCCCGCTCCAGCTTGGCCAGGTCGGTGATCGAATTCTTATTGTGGCCGGCCAGGCCGGTGCGCGTCGCATACGCGCGGATCGCCTTCGGTTCGTCGACCGACAGGAAGAGCTTGCCCGTCGACGTCAGGTGCAGCGGGCCGCGCCCGCCGATGGCGCGCACCACCTGCATGCCGGAGCGCTCCGAGAACGCCCGGTCGATATAGACGATTTCGTCGCCCTGGCGCACCGACAGATTGATGGTTTGCTGTGTCTTCTTGTGCAACTGGCGCATGAAGTCGAGCGCCGCCTCGCGCACGCTGAGGCGGCTTTTGACGACATTGCCCAGCTCCAGCAGGCGCATGCCGAGGCGGTAGGTGCCCGGCTCGATACGGTCGACAAAGCGCGTCAGCACCATGTCGTTGAGGATGCGGTGCGCCGTCGAGGGGTGCAGGCCGGATACCTTGGACAATTCCTTCAAACTGACCGGGTCGGAATATTTTGCCAATGCGTCGAGCAGGGCGACCATGCGTTCGATCACCTGGATCGTCGTCTTCGGAGCCGCGACGGGTTCAATTTTCATGATGTGGTTGGTGCAGTGCAGTATGTGACGCTCTCTTTATACCACAATGTGAAAAAATAGTGAATTGCCTGGGGACAGACCACGATTTTCAAGAAATAATTTCTTGAAAATCGTGGTCTGTCCCCAGCTTTTTGCCCCCGCCGCCGTGCTGCGCGGCATAATGGTGGGCCAATTCAAAATAAACAATATCCATGGAACAACCAGTCAACGAATTCAAGAGCAAGAGTGGCCTGAAACGGATTGTCGCGGCATTTTTTTACTCGATCGACGGGCTCAGGTCGGCCTGGCGCAACGAGCACGCCTTCCGCCAGGAACTGCTGTTGTTCGCCTGCGGCAGCGCCGTGGCGCTGGCCCTGCGCATCTCGGCGTTTGAGAAGCTGATGCTGATCGGCGTGCTGGTGCTGATTTTGATCGTTGAATTGATTAACTCGGCGATCGAGGCCGTCGTCGACCGCGTGTCGCTGGAGCGCCATTCGCTGTCGAAAAACGCCAAGGATTTCGGCAGCGCCGCCGTGCTGCTGGCGGTGCTGCTGGCCGTGGCGGCCTGGGCCGTGGTATTGTTGAATCGCTTTTATTGAGTAAAGTGAACGACGCCGGCGCGGTTCGCATATGCGGATTGCGCATATCAAACGGCGAAAGCCTTCGTTCTCTTTCCTCGGCGCGCACCGTACTCTCGAAGTTCTGATGTCTTACTCATGAACGGGGATTCTCTGATGCTGTCGAAAAAAACACTGTTTGCCGCCGCCTTTGCCGCCGCCACCGCGATCCAGCCTGTGCTGGCCGCCGATATCGCGCTGCTCAATGTATCCTACGATCCCACCCGTGAGTTGTACCAGGATGTCAACGCCGCGTTCGCCAAGGAGTGGAAGGCCAAGACCGGCGACACCGTCAAGATCAAGCAGTCGCACGGCGGCTCCGGCAAGCAGGGCCGCGCCGTCATCGACGGCCTGGAGGCCGACGTCGTCACGCTGGCGCTGGCCTATGACATCGACGCCATCGCCGAACACGGTCTGGCCAACAAGGAGTGGCAAAAACGCTTGCCGCACAATAGCTCGCCGTACACCTCGACCATCGTTTTCCTGGTGCGCAAAGGCAATCCCAAAGCCATCAAGGACTGGAACGACCTGGTCAAGCCGGGCGTCGCCGTCATCACGCCGAATCCGAAGACTTCGGGCGGGGCGCGCTGGAACCATCTGGCCGCCTGGGGCTACGCCCTGCGGCAGCCGGGCGGCAGCGAGGCGACGGCCAAGGAATTCATCAAGAAGCTGTACAAGAACGTGCCGGTGCTCGACTCCGGCGCGCGCGGCGCCACCACTACCTTCGTCGAGCGCGGCATCGGCGACGTGCTGATCGCCTGGGAGAACGAAGCCTTGTTGGCGATCAAGGAATTGGGGCCGGACAAGGTCGAGATCGTCGCGCCGTCCGTCAGCATCCTGGCCGAGCCGCCCGTCACCGTCGTCGACAAGGTGGCCGACCGGCGCGGCACGCGCAAAGTCGCGGAAGCCTACCTGAATTATCTGTACACGGACGAAGCGCAGGAGTTGATTGCGAAAAACTACTACCGTCCCACCGTCGAGAAGGCCGCGAAGAAATACGCGGCGCAATTCCCGAATGTGAAGCTGTTCACCATCGCCCAGGTGGCGGGCGGCTGGACGGCGGCGCAGAAAACCCACTTCGCCGACGGCGGCGTGTTCGACCAGATTTACCAGGCCAAGTAAGCCGACCGATAAGGAGCTTGTCGATGGCCTTACCTCCATTCTCGGACTACCGGGTGCTGCTCATGCCCGGTTTGTATAACAGCGGGCCGGAGCACTGGCAAAGCCGCTGGCAGCGCCTGTACCCGGGCTTCGAGCGGGTGGTGCAGGACGATTGGGACAATCCGCAGTTGCCGGCCTGGTCGGCGCGCTTCGACGAGCTGCGGGCCCGCGACAGCCGGCCCATCCTGGTCGCCGCGCACAGCTTCGGCTGCCTGACCGCCGCGTATAGCCTGGCGCGCGACCCGCGCGGCGTCGCCGGCGTGCTGATGGTGGCGCCGGCCGACCCGGACAAGTTCGGCGTCGCTGCGGCCCTGCCGCAGGGGCCGCTTCCCTGTCCGACCATCATGATCAGCAGCACCAATGACCCGTGGATGAGCGCCGACAACGCCGCGCTGTGGGGCGGGCGTTGGGGCGCCGAGGTCGTCAACATCGGCGCCTTCGGCCACATCAACGCCGAGTCGGGCCTGGGCGACTGGTTGTTCGGTCAAAGCCGCCTCAAGCAGCTGCTTGAGCTGGCGCAAAGCGCTGGCCCCCAGGCGCAATTCGCCTGAACCGCTAGGGCGGCGCGGCGGTCCACTGGCTATAGCCGTTTTTTTCAAGAGTTCTGCCTAGCTTGTTTCAATCAACCGTGTATGAAATGGAGATGACGATGACTTTACGCTTGGGTGACTTTGCCCCCGATTTTGACCAGGATTCTTCGATCGGGCCGATCAACTTCTACGACTGGTCGCGCGACTCCTGGGTGGTGCTGTTTTCGCACCCGGCCGACTTCACGCCCGTCTGCACCACGGAACTGGGGCTGACGGCGAAACTCAAGCCGGAGTTCGACAAGCGCAACGTCAAGGCGCTCGCCCTGTCGGTCGATGCGGCCGAGTCGCATAAAAACTGGATCAAGGATATCGAGGCGACCCAGCGGACCGTGGTCGGTTTCCCCATCATCGCCGATGCCGACAAGCACGTCTCCGAGTTGTACGACATGATCCACCCGGAACAGTCGAGCACGGTGACGGTGCGCTCCGTCTTCGTCATCGACCCGCAGCGCAAGGTGCGGCTGATCCTGACCTATCCGCTGAGCACGGGGCGCAACTTCGATGAAATCCTGCGCGTGATCGACGCGCTGCAACTGACCGACTCGCACACGGTGGCCACGCCGGGCAACTGGAAGGATGGCGACGACGTCATCATCCCGCTGAGCGTGCAAGACCCTGAGCTCATCAAGCAGAAGTATCCGAAAGGCTACACCGCCGAGCGTCCCTACCTGCGCCTGACGCCGCAACCGAACAAGTAAAAAACCACAGTCCCAGCCGGGGACAGACCACGATTTTCGGGAAATGTTTGTCGGAAATCGTGGTCTGTCCCCGGCTTTTTATTCAATATACGATTGTCATCTAAGCAAATGACAAATGCTTCGTTCGTTTTATAACGACGGAATGCGATTATTGCGCCTTATTAGTCGAAAATGTAATAAGGGGAGCATACATGTCTGTTGCTGCACAGCCGGTCCCGATCCAAGCCCAGGGGGCGCCGTTTCGGGTGATGCCGGGCTTTAAGCTGTCGCTGGGCTTTACCATTTTCTATCTGGCCTTGATCGTCCTGATCCCGCTGTCGGCCGTGTTCTTGAAGACTTTCACGATGAGCTGGGAGGCGTTCTGGGGCGCGGTCACGTCCGAGCGCGTGGTGGCCTCCTACCGCCTCAGCTTCGGCGCCTCGCTGATCGCCGCCGCCATCAATGTCGTCTTCGGCGGCATCCTGGCCTGGGTGCTGGTGCGCTACACCTTTCCCGGCAAGCGCATCATCGACGCCCTGGTCGACCTGCCGTTCGCCCTGCCCACCGCCGTCGCCGGCATCACCTTGACGGCGCTGTATTCGTCGAATGGCTGGTTCGGCAAGTTCATCGAGGGGACGCTGGGGCTGAAGGTGGCGTTCACGCCCGTCGGCGTGGTGGTCGCGCTCACTTTCATCGGCCTGCCTTTCGTCGTGCGCACCGTGCAGCCGGTGCTGGAGGACGCCGAGCGCGAGCTGGAGGAGGCCGCCGCCAGCCTCGGCGCGAGCGCCCTGCAAACTTTCGTCCGCGTGGTCTTTCCGACCATCCTGCCGTCGCTGCTGACCGGCTTCGCGCTGGCCTTCGCGCGCGCCACCGGCGAGTACGGTTCGGTGATCTTCATCGCCGGCAATATGCCGATGGTGTCGGAGATCACGCCGCTGTTCATCATCACCAAACTGGAGCAGTACGATTACGCGGGCGCCACGGCGATCGCCGTCGTGATGCTGGTGGCGTCCTTCCTGATGCTGCTGTCGATTAATCTGTTGCAGGCGTGGACACGCGGCAAGTCGAGGAAAACATGAGTACACCTAGCCCCGCCACCGCGCCGCGCCGCGGCGCCGCCACGCTGGAGCCGCTGTGGGTGCGCGGCGTGCTGATCGCCGTCGCACTGACTTTCCTGACGCTGTTTTTGTTCGTGCCGCTGGTGGCCGTGTTCGCCGAAGCCTTCAAGAAGGGGTGGCAGGCGTATCTGGCGGCCATCGTCGATCCGGATGCGATCTCGGCCATCAAGCTGACGGTCATCACGGCCGCCATCGCCGTGCCGCTGAACCTGGTGTTCGGCGTGGCCGCGTCCTGGTGCATCGCCAAGTTCGAGTTCCGCGGCAAGAGCGTGCTGCTGACGCTGATCGACCTGCCGTTCTCCGTCTCGCCCGTCATTTCCGGCCTGATTTACGTGCTGATGTTCGGCGCCCAGGGCTGGTTCGGCCCGTGGCTGCAGGCGCACGACATCAAGATCTTGTTCGCCGTGCCCGGCATCGTGCTGGCGACGATCTTCATCACCTTCCCCTTCGTCGCGCGCGAGCTGATTCCGTTGATGCAGTCGCAGGGCAACGAGGAGGAGGAGGCCGCCATCGTGCTGGGCGCGTCCGGCTGGAACACCTTCCGCCGCGTGACCTTGCCGAACATCAAATGGGGCTTGCTGTACGGCGTGATCCTGTGCAATGCGCGGGCGATGGGCGAGTTCGGCGCCGTGTCGGTCGTGTCCGGCCACATCCGCGGCGAAACCAACACCATGCCCCTGCAGGTGGAGATCCTGTACAACGAATACAACTTCGCGGCCGCCTTCGCCGTGGCGTCGCTGCTGGCGCTGCTGGCCCTGCTGACGCTGGCCCTGAAATCCTTGATCGAGTGGCGCCTGCACGAGAATGGCGCCGACGATTCCGCCTTACGTTCCACGGAGCACTGAGCATGACGATCGAAGTCAAAAACATCCATAAACAGTTCGGCGATTTCGTCGCCCTCGACAAGGTGTCGCTGGCCTTTCCGGCCGGCGAGCTGACGGCGCTGCTGGGGCCTTCCGGCTGCGGCAAGACGACCTTGCTGCGCATTATCGCCGGCCTGGAGCATCCCGATTCCGGCCAGGTGTTGCTGGACGCGGAAGACGCCTCGGCGCGCCATGTGCGCGAACGCCAGGTCGGTTTCGTGTTCCAGCATTACGCGCTGTTCAAGCACATGACGGTGTTCGAGAACGTCGCCTTCGGCCTGCGCGTGAAGTCGCGCAAGGAGCGCCCGTCGGAGGAGCAGATCCGCCGCAAGGTCAAGGATTTGCTGGAGCTGGTGCAACTGGACTGGCTGGCCGACCGCTATCCGCCGCAGTTGTCGGGCGGCCAGCGCCAACGCATCGCGCTGGCGCGGGCGCTGGCGGTGGAGCCGCGCGTGCTGCTGCTCGACGAGCCCTTCGGCGCGCTCGACGCCAAGGTGCGCAAGGAATTGCGGCGCTGGTTGCGCCGCCTGCACGATGATTTGCATGTGACCAGCATCTTCGTCACCCACGACCAGGAGGAGGCGCTGGAGGTGGCCGACCAGGTGGTGCTGATGAACAAGGGCCGGGTCGAGCAACTGGGCGCGCCCGAGCAGGTCTACAACCACCCGGCGTCGCCGTTTGTGTACGGCTTCCTGGGCAATGTGAACCTGTTCCACGGCCGCGTCCACGAGGGCGTGATGGCCACCGGCGACGCCAGCTTCGAGGTGCCCGACCACGCCGGCGTGACCGACAGCAAGGGCATCGCCTATGTGCGGCCGCACGATCTGGAAATCGACCGCTACACGCCGGGCGCCGAGGGCATCGTCGTCAAGCTCAGCCGCGCGCACGCGATCGGCCCGCTGGCCCAGCTCGACCTGCAGCGCGTCGACAACGCCGAGTTGATCGAGGCGGTGATGTCGAACGAGCGTTTCGGCCACTTGCAGCTGAAGGAGGGGGAAACGCTGGTGGTGCGGCCGAAGCGCCTGCACGTGTTCGTCGAGCCCGCCGCGCGTCAATGATTTTTTAAAAGGGATTTGGCAATGAATTTTCAGCAATTACGTTCGATACGCGAGGCGGCGCGCCGCGGTTACAATCTGACCGAAGTGGCAAATGCGCTGTTTACCTCGCAGCCTGGTGTAAGCCGCCAGATTCGCGAACTGGAGGACGAGCTGGGCGTGGTGATTTTCGAGCGCAACGGCAAGCGTCTGACGGGGCTGACCGAGCCGGGCAAGGGCATCCTGAAGATCGTCGACCGCCTGCTGATCGAGGCGGAGAACCTGCAGCAGGCCAGCCTGGAATACAGCGGCCAGACCAGCGGCACGCTGTCGGTGGCGGCCACGCACACCCAGGCCCGCTACGCCTTGCCGAAGGTGGTGCAGGGCTTCCGCAGCAGCTTCCCCGACGTGCGCATCGCGCTGCAGCAAAGCGCGCCCGAGCACATCGCCGAATGGGTGTTGTCGGGCAAGACCGACATCGGCATCGCCACCGAGGGCTTGAGCCAGTTCCCCGACCTGGTGTCGTTCCCGTGCTACCGCTGGAGCCACCTGATCGTCGTGCCGGACGGCCATGCGCTACTGTCGCGCGGGCCGATCCGCCTGGAAGACCTGGCGGAATTCCCCTTGATTACCTACGACCGCGGCTTCACCGGCCGCGGCCACATCGACGACGCCTTCGCCAAGGCCGGCGTGCAGCCCGACATCGTGCTGACGGCGATGGACTCGGACGTCATCAAGCAGTACGTCGCGCTGGGCCTGGGCGTGGGCATCGTCGCCTCGATGGCCTTCGACCACGGCCGCGACAAGGGCTTGCGCGCCGTCGAAGCCTCGCACCTGTTCGCCGCCAACACCACCCGGCTGGCGGTGCGCCGCGGCGCCTACCTGCGCGCCTACGCCTACGAGTTCATCCTGCAGTTCGCGCCCGAGCTGAGCCGGGCCGACATCGACCGCGCGATGAATGGCGAGGAAGCCGTCTGAATCCGGTGTAAAGCAGTAGTTTGTAGCCATTTACTGATTGTGAGCAAGGCGGCTTAGCGCCTTGCCCGTTACAACTGCCGATGTAGCCCGGCTTGCGCTGCGCCAAGCCGGCTGGCCCGTCACACCGAACCGTAGCGCAGCATCCAGATTCGAAGACGAAGGTTTTGACACCGGGAGCGAAGAATGGGCATCGGGAATTGGAAAATCGGCACCCGCCTGGGCGCCGGCTTGGGCGTGGCGCTGTTGTTCATGGTGGCCATCGCCGCGGTTGGCATCAGCAATCTTGGCACCCTCAACGCTGGCACCGACGATCTGGCCACCGACAAGGTGCCCAAGGTGATACAGGCTTATGAAGCGGTGGGCGGGGTCAACGATATCGCCCGGGCGATGCGCAATGCGGTGCTGTCGGCCGATCCGGCCACGGTGGCCAAGGAACTGGCCCGCGTCGAGGAAAAGAAAGCCGAGATCGACGCCAATCTGGACAAGCTCGGCAAGCTGATCGCCGACGACCTCGACCCGCAAAGCAAGAGTCTGTACCAAGCCGTGACCGAGGCGCGCGAGCGCTATCTGGTGGTGCAGGCGGGTTTCCTGACGCTGTCAGTCGCCGATGGCAAGCGCGAGGCGGCCGTCACCTATCTGCTGAGCACGGTGCGCAAGGAGCAGAGCGCCTACCTGGGCGCCCTCGGCGCGCTTGTCAAATACCAGACCGAGGCCGTGGCGCAGGCCAACGCGGCGGCGCTGCAAGCCTACCGCAGCGCGCGTAACACGATGATATTGATGACAGTGATTGCCACCGGCCTGGCCGGCGCCGTGGTGTACCGGCTTGCGCGCAGCATCACCACGCCGATCAACAGCGCCGTCGGCCTGGCGCGGGCGGTGGCCGGCGGCGATTTGCGCACGCGCATCGACTGTAGCGCCGGCGACGAAACCGGCCAGTTGCTGCGCGCGCTGATGGCGATGAACGACAGCCTGGCCCACACCGTCGGCCAGGTGCGTTCCGGCAGCGACACGATCACGACGGCATCGACCGAGATCGCCAGCGGCAATCTGGACTTGTCCAGCCGCACCGAGCAACAGGCGTCGAGCCTGGAGGAAACCGCGTCGTCGATGGAGCAGCTGACGTCGACCGTGACGCAGAACGCCGAGAACGCCAGGCAGGCCAACGCGCTGGTGCTGGCGGCTTGCGCCTCCGCCGTCCAGGGCGGCGAAGTGGTCGGGCAGGTGGTCAGCACGATGAGCTCGATCAAGGACAGTTCCGGCAAGATCGTCGACATCATCGGCGTCATCGACGGCCTGGCCTTCCAGACCAATATCCTGGCCTTGAACGCGGCCGTCGAAGCGGCCCGGGCGGGCGAACAGGGGCGCGGCTTCGCCGTCGTCGCCAGCGAGGTGCGCACGCTGGCGCAGCGTTCGGCCACGGCGGCGCACGAGATCAAGGCGCTGATCGCGCACTCGGTGGCGACCGTCGAGACGGGCAGCAAGCTCGTCGACGAGGCGGGCACGACGATGGACGGCATCGTCGCCGCCGTCAAGCAGGTGGCCGGCATCATGGGCCAGATCGCGGCCGCCAGCAGCGAGCAAAGCGCCGGAATTGCGCAAGTGAATCAGGCGATCATGCAGATGGATGATGTGACGCAGCAGAACGCCGCGCTGGTGGAGGAGGCGGCCGCGGCCGCGCAAAGCTTGCGCGACCAGGCCGAGTTGCTGACCCGGGCCGTCAGCGTGTTCAAGCTGGCGAACCGGCCGCCGCAGCTGGCGCGCCCGGTCCTCCCGGGCGGCTAAACGCGGCGGCTGGCTCCCGGCATGTTGGGGGCTGGCCGCGGCTTTTGTTCAAAGTGTCCCAGCCCGTCGCCGCTTACCAGGCGTAGCCCGCCTTGGCATAGAAATAGCGGCCATTGAAACCGTTCGGCGCGAACACGCTGTACGGCTGCGTGCCGCCCAGGTTCAGATTGTTTTGCGACGTCACCTGATCCGGATAGCGGTTGGTGAGGTTGTCGATGCCGGCCGACAGCTTCCAGTTCTTGCCCAGCTTGACGCTGCCCGACACGTCCAGCACCCATTGCGCGCCATAAACCTGGTCGATCGCCGCGTTGTTTTGCGGCACGGTGAAGCTGCCGTAGCGGGTCACGCCGCCGCGCGCCGTCCAGTCGCCGGCCGTGTAGTCGGCGGCCAGGCTGAACTTGTCTTTCGGCGAGCTGACGGTGACGCGGTTGATGGTTTGGCGGTCGATCAGCAGCAAGCCGTTGGCGCTCAGCAGCGCCGGGTTGTCGGCCACGTGCTGCACCGAATTCTTGTTGCGGTTGTAGGCCAGCGTCACGTCGACCCTGTCCTTGTCGCGCAAGTCGATGCGGTAGGTGCTGACCACGTCCACGCCCGTGGTGCGGGTGTCGACGGCGTTGGTGAAGTAGCGCGCCGCGCCGACGGTGGCGCCCTGCGCCGCCAGTTGTTTCTTCAAGCCGTCCTTGAGCACCAGGTTCGACGAGAACAGGATGCGGTCGTCGATGTCGATGCGGTAGACGTCGACCGTCGTGCTGAAGTTGCGGCTAGGCTGGAATTGCACGCCCAGGCTCAGGTTGCGCGCCTTTTCCGCCTTGAGCGGCTGGGCGCCCAGGGCCTTGGCCGCCGCGCTGTTGACGGCGAAGGTGCCCGTCTCGATCGGCACGTTGTCGTTGCCGACGGCGAAGAAGTTGGTGGTCGTGATCGTGTAGAACTGCTGCGCCAGCGACGGCGCGCGGAAGCCGCTCGACGCGGTGCCGCGCAGCGACACGGCGTTGTTGACGGCGTAGCGGGCGGACGCCTTGGCCGAGGTGGTGTTGCCGAAGTCGCTGTAACGCTCGTGCCGCAGGGCGACGCCGCCCGACAGTTGCTTGCTCACTTCCGCTTCCAGGTTCAGGTACAGCGAGGTGTTGTGGCGGCTGTTGCTGCTGGCGTTGGCCGGGCGGAAGCCGCTGAAGCCGGACGAGCCGCTGCCGTTGTACGAGGCGGCTTCGCCGGCGCCGATCTCATAGCGCTCGCGGCGCGCCTCGGCGCCGATGGCGACGGTCAGCGGGCCGCTGAAGGCGGCGATGGGGAATTCGCGGGCGACGTCGAGGTTCAGCAGCGTTTGCGTGTTTTTCAGTTCGCCGGCGTAGAAGTGGGTCGGGCTGGCCGCGCCCAGCGACAGGTTGGCGGTCTGGTCCAGCTCCAGGTGGAACAGATTGCTACCGTGGTTGAGGCTGGCGTCCCAGCGCCAGCCGGCCGTCTCGCCGCGCAGGCCGGTGACGATGGACTGGTCGGTCAGCTTGCTGTTTTGCAGCGGCAGGAAGCCTTCCGGGAACAGCGGGGTTTGCAGCGCGCCGCCGAGGTTGAAGGCGGGGCGCCAGGTGGCGGCGCCCGAGGTGTCGCGCTGGCCGTAGCCGGCGAAGGCGTACCAGTCGATGTCGTCGCTGAGGCGGTATTGGCTGTTGACGAACAGGCTGCGCGGTTTGCTGCTGGCGTCGCCGTAACGCTGGTTGATCTTGCCGAGTTTGCCGGGCGCGTTCAGTTTGTTGACGTCGACGCCGGCGCGGTTGGTCGGGTCGCGGTCGATCAGTTCGGCGGCGACGCGCACCCAGCCCTTGTCGCCGAGGGCGAAGCCGGTCGAGCCGCGCAGCGATTTCTGCTTGCCGTCGCGTTCCTGGTAGGCGCCGAAGCCGGCTTCGATTTCACTGCCGGCCGCGCCTTTTTTCAGGATGATGTTGATGACGCCGGCAATGGCGTCCGAGCCGTATTGGGCGGCGGCGCCGTCGCGCAGCACTTCGATGTGGTCGATCGCCGCCAGCGGGATGGCGTTCAGGTCGACCGGCGCCGAGCCGCGGCCCTGGGTGCCGTTGACGTTGACGACGGCCGAGGTGTGGCGGCGCTTGCCGTTGACCAGCACCAGGGTCTGGTCGGGCGACAGGCCGCGCAACTGGGCCGGACGCACGGCGTCGCTGGCGTCGGCGCCCGTCGGGCGGGGGAAGTTGACCGAGGGCAGCAGGCGGCCCAGCACGGTGGCCAGCTCGGTCGAGCCGGTGCTTTGCAGTTCGCGCGCGCCGATGATGTCGATAGGCGATTCGGAGTCGGCCGTGCGGCGGTTCTTCGCATAGGTGCCGGTGACGACCACCGATTGCAGCTCGCCGCCGGCCGTGTCCTGCGCCAGCGCGCCGGCCGGCATGCCCAGGGTGGAAAGCAAGCCCGTCAATAGCAGGGTGCGGGACGCTTGCGCGGGGATTTTCTTACGGCGTTGTTGGCGTGAGCTCATCGGGAATCGTCTTTTCAGTGAATGTCATCGGTGCCGGCAGGACGGGTTGGCCTTGCCGCAGGGGAGGAGCTTAACCGTCCGCCAATGTTTCTCATACGATTTGTTTTGACTATGCATATGCCAAAATCCCGGTGCAGGCGTGGCCCCTGGGGCGAACGCCTTGTCAGCCAACCTTGCGGTGTTCGCTGGCGAGACGGATTGCGAGGCCCGCTAAAACAAAGCCCATCACATATCGCTGTATCGTTAGCCACTTGGGATTACGCTCAAACCAGGCGGCCAATCTGGCCGCTGACAGAGCAATTGCAAGATTTACGCTAAAGCTGACGGTGATTTGAGCGATGCCCAGCTGAATACTCTGCAAGAACAATGAGCCGTGCTCGGGGGAGACAAACTGGGGGAAAATTGAAAGGTAGAACACGGCGATTTTAGGGTTCAAGACATTCGTCATGAATCCCATCAAAAACAGTCTTTGTGGCGAATCTACGGGAAGGTTGCGAGCTTCAAATGGCGACCGCGCCCCCGGCTTGATGGCTTGCCATGCCAAGTAGAGAAGGTAGGCAGCCCCCGCCCATTTCAGTACTTCGTATGCCAGCGGCACTGCCAAAAAGAGGGCTGTCAGCCCCGCCGCAGCTGCCAACATGTGCACGAGAAAACCGGCAATGACACCGAAGAGTGAAATGACTCCCGCCTTCCTGCCTTGGCAAATTGACCGTGAAATGAGATAAATCATGTTCGGCCCTGGCGTGAGAACCATTAGCAAGGCTGCGCCAGCGAAGAGCATCATTTCGTTCAAGGGGACCATCGAATTTCCTTTTGTCTGAGCGAGGCAATCTTATTGAATCGGGGTTGCGGAACCGTCGCCGGTCCCGCCAGGTCGACTTGCAGCGGGCTTATGGCCGCGCTGCCCAAATAATTACGCCAGTGCGGCCGCCACGATGCGGGTGGCGGCCGTGATGATGTCCTGGTTGGTCGGCGCATTCTTTTGCTCGCGCGTGTAGTACACGGCAATTACCAGCGGCGCGCCGCTTGGCGGATAAGCGACGCCGATATCATTGACGGTGCCGTAGGCGCCTGATCCCGTCTTGTCGGCGACGCTCCAGCCGGCAGGTACGCCGGCGCGGATGCGTTTGTCGCCGGTCGTATTGCCGCGCATCCAGGTTTCCAGCTGCTGGCGCTGCGGTGCGGGCAGTGCATTTTCCAGCAATAATTGCTGCAGGCTGTGCGCCATCGATGCGGGGCTGGCCGTATCGCGCACCTCGCCAGGAATGGCCGTGTTCAATTCCGTTTCCCAGCGTTCCAGCTGGAACACCGTATTGCCGATGCTGCGCATATACGCCGTGACGGCTTGCGGGCCACCCAAGATTTTCATCAGGAAATTCGCCGCGCTATTGTCGCTGTATTGCAGGGCGGCGGCGCACAACTCGGCCACGCTCATGCCGTCCTGCAGCTGTTTTTCCGTCAGCGGCGAATACGTGACCAGTTCCTTGGCGCTATAGCGGATTCTTTTTTCCAATAGCCCGCTTTCGCTGGCGCTGCGTGCCAGCACGGCGGCGGCCAGCACAGCCTTGAAGGTGCTGCACATGGGGAAGCGCTCGTCGGCCCGGTGCGCGATGCGTGCGCCGCCGTCCGTGCGCCAGGCGGAAACGCCAAGACGGCCGCCTGCCGCCAGTTCCAGCGCGGCCAATTGTGTTTCGGCCGCGGCGATGGACGTTGCGGCGGGCGCGGCAAACAGCAGCGGGGATGGGCACAGCAGGGCGGTGCCGGCGGCGATCAGGTAGTGGCGGCGGGAGTGATGCAGTGATGTCGTCATGTTCGTTTTCTTGTTGGAAGTGAAAAGAGGGGCTAGTCGCCGCCCCCTTATTTGGCGCGCAGCGCGGCGGCGCAGTCGCGCACCAGCGCCGGGCCGGCGTAGATCAGGCCGCTGTACAACTGCACCAGTTGGGCGCCGGCGTCCATCTTCACCTTGGCGTCGGCGCCGCGCATGATGCCGCCCACGCCGATGATCGGCAGGGCGTCGCCCAGCTCAGCCTTGAGCAGGCGGATGACCGTGTTGGACAGCTCGAAGACGGGCGCGCCGGACAGGCCGCCCGCCTCGGCGCCGTGGCGCATGCCGTCGACGGCGCTGCGGCTCAGCGTGGTGTTGGTGGCGATGACGCCGTCGATCTGGTGGCGTATCAGCGAGTCGGCGATGCTCTTGACCTGTTCGCCGTCCATGTCGGGGGCGATCTTCAGGGCCAGCGGCACGTAGCGCTTGTGCCGCTCGGCCAGGCGCGCCTGCGCGTCCTTGAGTTGCGCCAGCAGCGCGTCGAGTTCCGAGGCTCCCTGCAACTGGCGCAGGTTCTTGGTGTTCGGCGAAGAGATGTTGACCGTCACGTAACTGGCGTAGGGATAGACTTTTTCCAGGCAGTGCAGGTAGTCCTCGGCCGCGCGTTCGATCGGCGTGTCGGCGTTCTTGCCGATGTTCAGGCCCAGCACGCCGGCGCGCCGCTGGTAGAAGCTCGACGCCTGCACATTGGCGACGAAGGCGTCGACGCCGCCGTTGTTGAAGCCCATGCGGTTGATGATGGCGTGCGCGGCCGGCAGGCGGAACATGCGCGGCTTCGGATTGCCCGCTTGCGCGCGCGGCGTGACGGTGCCCACTTCGATGGAGCCGAAGCCGAGGTCGGCCAGCGCGTCGATGAAGGCGCCGTCCTTGTCGAGGCCGGCGGCGAGGCCGACCGGGTTCGGGAAGGTGATGCCCATCACGGTGCGCGGATCGGCCTGGGGCTTGCTCACCAGGCGGGTCAGGCCCAGCGCGGCGGCGCGCTTCAGCGCGGGCAGGGTCAGGTGGTGGGCCGCTTCCGCGTCCATGGCGAACAGCAGGGGGCGGGCGAGGGAATACAGTATTTTTTCGGACATGGGGCACTCTTGGTTGAAGCGGGCGCCGCGTGCGCGGTGCGCGTGGGGTGCCGGCCCGCTGTGGATTTCCGGTATTTTACAGCGCGCGCCGGCCTTGCGGGAGGGGCGGCGCCGGCCGCTTACGTGCCGGCCAGCGGGCTCCAGGCGCCCTTGACGCGGGCTTCCAGCGGTTTGAAGTTGATTTTGTAGGCCATTTTCTGGCTTTGTTTGATCCAATAGCCGAGGTAGACATAGGGCAGTTGCAAGTCGGCCGCCTGGGCGATCTGCCACATCACGTTGTAGGTGCCGTAGGACGCGCCGGCCACGTCCGGGTCGAAGAAGGTATAGACGGACGACAGGCCGTCGGCCAGCACGTCGATGATGCTGACCATGCGCAGCGTGCCGTCGGGCTCGCGGAATTCGACCAGGCGCGTGTTGACGCGGCTTTGCAGCAGGAATTGCGCGTACTGGTCGCGGCTGTCCTGGTCCATGCCGCCGCCGGCGTGGCGCGTGCTCTGGTAGCGCAGATACAGTTCGTAGTGCTCGTCGAGAAAGGCCAGCGTGGCGACGCCGGCCTGCAACGGCGCATGCCTGGCCCAGGCGCGGCGCTGGGCGCGGCTGGGCGTGAACGCGGCGGCGACGACGCGCACCGGGATGCAAGCCTGGCAGCCGTCGCAATACGGCCGGTAGGTGAAGATGCCGCTGCGGCGGAAGCCGTTCCTGACCAACTCGGAGTAGACGTCGACGTTGATCAAATGCGAGGGCGTGGCGACCTGCGAGCGGGCTTGGCGCCCGTCCAGGTAGCTGCATGGGTAGGGCGCTGTCGTGTAAAACTGCAGCGTCGAAAAGGGCAGGTCGTTAAGGTGCGTCATGCACGTCCTATCTGCGCGGTGGCAACGGCGGGCTATACCTGTTTTGTATCATATTCTGTTTGCGCCCGTCCAGCGTCGCCGCAATGAATTTATGCCGCGGCCGCGAAGGGCGCGACCGGTTGCCACGCGGCGATCTGCGGCTGGTCGATGCTGGCGTCCAGGTGGCGCAGGAAGCGCTCGCGCGAAATCGGCGCCGCGCCCAGCGAGGCCAGGTGTTTGGTTTCCTGCTGGCAGTCGATCATCGTCACGCCCTCGCGCCGCAGGAAATGGACCAGGTAGGCCAGCGCGATCTTCGAGCCGTCGGTGACGCGGGCAAACATCGACTCGCCGTAGAACATGCGGCCGATCGACACGCCGTAGCAGCCGCCGACGAGCTGGCCGTCCAGCCACAGTTCCGCCGAGTGGGCGTAGCCGAGCCGGTGCAGGCCGCTGTAGCCGGCGACGATCTCGTCGGAGATCCAGGTGCCGGGACCATCCCGGCGCGGCGCCGCGCAGGCCCGCATGACGGCCTCGAAATCGCTGTCGAAGCGCACCTGCCAGCGGCCGTCCGTGGCGGCGCTGCGGGCCACCTTGCGCACGGCTTTTTTCAGGCTGTCGGAGACGCGCAGGTCCGCCGTCATCAGCACCATGCGCGGGTCGGTGCTCCACCACAGGATGGGCTGGCCCTCGGAGAACCAGGGAAAGATGCCGCGCCGGTAGGCCGCCAACAGGCGTTGCGGCGACAGGTCGGCGCCGGCCGCCAGCAGGCCGGGCGCGTCCGTGGTGAGCGCCTGCGACACATCGGGGAAGGGCGTGTGGGGATCGAGCCAGGGTATCATCGGCGGGTGTCGGCTTGCTCAGAGGTCGCGCATGGGCCGGTCGATGTCGCGGGTGTGGAAGCCGTAGCTGCCGCCCTCGCGCATGCTGGCCCGGTCGGCGAAGAATAGTTCCAGCGTGGTGCGGATCGTCGGGAAGGCCAGATCGTCCCACGGGATGTCGGCCTCGCCGAACAGCTGCACTTCCAGGCTTTCGACGCCGGGCGCGAAGTCGAGGTCGCGCAGGCGCGCCAGGTAAAACATGTGGACCTGGTGCACGTGGGCGACGTTGAGCAGCGAGAACAGGCGGCCCAGTTCGATGTTGGCGCCCGCTTCCTCCTCCGTCTCGCGCAAGGCCGCGTCGGAGGTGGTTTCATTGTTTTCCATGAAGCCGGCCGGCAGCGTCCAATAGCCGTAGCGCGGTTCGATGGCGCGCTTGCACAGCAGGATCTGCAACTGGCCGTCCCGCTCCCAAACCGGAATCGATCCGATGACCATCTTCGGATTTTGGTAGTGGATGGTTGCGCAATTGACGCAAACATAGCGCGGACGGTTGTCCCCCGCCGGGATCGACAACTCGACGGGGTGGGCGCATTCGGAGCAAAATTTCATGGGGCTGGGGCAAAAGTCAATTTAATGCTTACTTTACACCGATTGCGGGGTGTGCGGCGTGTTCGGCATGCCGCCCTGCGGCAGATCATGCGTGGCGGCAGGTCGGCTGAGGGGCGGTGGCTGCTATTGTTGGCGATTTTTGGATAGACATTGCCTAAGTTTGCGAACTGTCATATAATTCGTCTGCGGGGTGGAGCAGTCTGGCAGCTCGTCGGGCTCATAACCCGAAGGTCACAGGTTCAAATCCTGTCCCCGCAACCAAGAATTCGTTTCATGCAGTATCAGCAAGTGCATAAAGCCGCAGATCTCATAGGAGAGTGCGGCTTTTTTCGTTTCATGACGTGTCAGTGCGCGCATTGACAGCCCGGTAAAAATAGGGGGGGCATCTGGCCTTCCACTGTAAGTATTGCCCTTACTGCGAGGCATCGACACTGCGGGACAGTTAACAACTCACGGTAGGAATGCTCGCGCCGGTCAGAAGGTTGATCCCGATCCAGCACCGATAGCCCTTTTCACCCGCCTTCGCGTTAAAGGTGCACTGGACACCTTCCTTGTCGCGATCCCGGTCGCCTTTTTCTTGGCTACAACTAGGGTGACTGTCCGGGCCAATAGAATCGAATATTTCCTTCGCCGCTAGGCCTTCAACCGCGATGGTCATCGTGCGCATGGCCGCTGTTGGTGCTTCACGTTCCGACAGCTCGCCGGCATAGATCGTATAGGTCGCGTGAAGTGGTTTCCATGCCCCTGACCATTCGGCAGCATACGCAATCGAGAACAGCGTGGTCGCGCCGAATGCTAGCGCGGTGATCTTCCGCATATTAACCTCGAACCTGGACGTGAAAATGGTTGTCGTGTTTGATCTTCTTCATCACGAATGGAATGTCCGGTCCATTGAAGTAGATCACGACAACAGGAGCGAAGACTCGAAACAGTTCGATCAACCTTGCCGTCGCGTCCTTGTCATACTCTGCGTCCATCCAGGTAACCGGGAGCTGAAGTCCGTCCTTGCGCATCGGGCGCACGTCAACCTCCAAGCCACTCATATGCGTCCTGTGGTCCTTGTATGCGGGTCCGCCGGCCAGGCTGATATCGCCGACACCAAATTTGCGATTGTCGATGGCTTGCCATTCCCGCTCTACCCGCAGGATCGCGGTTAGCATTGAAGCGTGCGCGTACTGGTATGCGCCGTGGCTTGGCTTGCCGTTCAGTTGACCGTAGACATAGTAGCCCGCGTCGGCAGGAGCCTGCGGAAGCATGAAGTAGTTGCGTGAATCCTTGGGTTGAACTTCGAGCATGGCCTCTCCTTACGCGATCTTGTTGGCCGACAAGTCCCAGCCTCCGGCGGTGTTACCGCCCGTGCCGCCACCAATTTTCTGCTGGGTATATTTCCACTTGACGCGAGAGAATTTCAGACCGATGTTGTCATGCAAGACGCTGCCTTCGTGCACGACCTGATCCATGCTTCCTATCAGCACGTTTTCCAGCTCGACTTCGTAGTATTTGATGGGTTGACCATTGCCGTCGGCCCGCATGAATTCGAGCTTTGCTTTTGGAATCGTGCGGCCCATCGAACAGGTTTGCATCAGGATTGGCGAGGCCAGATCCGCGAGTTTGGAGACCGACAGGTTTCGATGCTCGCACCTTTCGGCCGTATGGCCTCCGCCTGTCGATGCTGTCGCGCTTTTGGGCTGCGTCACGCCCCAGTGGGCGGAGGATAGCTCAATCCAGCCCTGATGGGCCGAGTCGGCCGATTCGCCCTTGATGCCGTCGATTTGCAGATAGACGTCGATTGCCATGATGCCTCCGAAAATGGTTGTGGGAGTAGCAAAGGCATTGTTGCTTGGTAGTTACAAGAAGGGATTGGGGTGCGTCAAGACAATCGCAATAACTTGTATGGATGAAAATTGAACGAAAACGTCTTAGAGGTCCGTATCGCGCCGCCGGCTACTTGATGCGCGTCGTTGTTGGTCGCGGCCGTTGCTCCCATTCCTCTGGCGAAATAACATTGACGACATTGATTGTCGAGCCGGTTGTTTTCAGCTCGTAGGGGATGCGGACGTTGGAACCTCGGAAGTCCTTCTTGTTGCGGGTGACGATGTTCAGCTTCTTGATCCACGCTGTCGCGATGATGATCGCATCTGGTAAGGCGATTTTCTTCGAGCCCAGGCGCCGACTTTCCGAACGTATGCTGGCTGCCTTGAGTGCGTCGATCAGTATGTTGGTATTGAAGGTATGTTGGTATTGAAGAGTACTAACGCCATTCGGCTCTCATTTCACGCTGGCAATCAAGCCCGTCGGCGGGGATATCCGTACGGTTCGCCCACAGGCCGGCAATCGTCTTGAGCGCGGACAAGCGACGGCGACGACGCGCCTCCGGCGTGTCTTGCGCGGCAGGCTCGTCTGTGATGGCCGGGGTGGCAGTATGTTGGTCTGTCGGGCGTTTAAGAGTTGCCATAACGAACCTCCATTACAGTATGCGTATCGAGACAAGTGTAGTGCATCCCGCAAGCGCTTGCCGGAATCTATTTAAATCCGAGCTGCCATTGCGCAATGCAACAGGGGCCTATATAATACGTCTGCGGGGTGGAGCAGTCTGGCAGCTCGTCGGGCTCATAACCCGAAGGTCACAGGTTCAAATCCTGTCCCCGCAACCAAATACGCAAAACCGTTGATACTTCTGGGTATCAGCGGTTTTTTCGTTTTTGCCTTGCCATATTTCTACAAGGCTAAACCCGGTCTTTGCTCGTAGCAGGTTGTGGTGTGCGGTTTTGTGTTCACCACGGTGTTGACCGTGACGCGGCTGCCCGCGACGGGTTGGCGCAGGAATTCGACGGCATACTGCGGCAGCGCCGCGCGAGCATGGACCCGGCCAATCAATTGGCCGTCGCGCAGCAGGCATTCGAACATCACGTCGGCGCCGTGCGGATTGGCGAGCCGCAAATCTTTGAAGCCCCACACCACCGTCGCATCGGCGCCCAGCGGCGTGTAGCGCTCGCCTTCCCGATAGATGTCGACGCTGTGCGGGTGGCGCTCGGCGATGACGAGGCCGCTCAATAGTCCCAGGTGGTAGATCAGGCTGGAGAGCTGGCACAGGCCGCCGCCGATTTGCGGCACCAGTTTGCCATTGACGAGATTGCGGCCGGCCAGAAAGCCCTTGCGCTTGCTCGGTTGCTGGACCAGGCGCCAAAACGACCAGGTCTGGTTCGGCGCCAGCACCGACAGGTGGATGCGTTGCGCGCCGAGCGCGAGATTGGCCAGCTTGTTTTCCAGCAGGCTGCCGGGCAGCACTGCTTGCACCAATTCCACATGCAAAATGTAGCCGGACAGGTCGGCGCTGCCGCGCGTATCCGACCAGCGCACCTTGCCCTTCCTGTCGCGCCAGCGGCGTCTGGCCTGCGCCACCGTTTGCCGCAGCGATAGCGGGACGAAGGGACGCAGCAAGTCGCGCAGGGACGTCACGCCTGGCGCTCCAACTGATACACATGGTAGGACGCGTAGCGGCCCAGCGGGCTGCGGCCGATCAGGGCGTCGAGCCGCCGCAACAGCGGCCGGGCAAAGGCGGGCAGGCGGTGGATGGGGAAGAACAGGATGCCGCGGCGGCCGACGATGCGCCAGGCCGGCCCCGCCCACGCGGCGATGTCGGCCCGGGTCGCGGCCGTGCCGCCGTGCCAGCCGCTCGGCTTGCGCCAGTTCAGCGCGCGCCTGTGTTGCGAGGGAATATCGAGGATGAAGATGCCGCCCGCCGCGACGATGCCGGCAACGGCGCGCAGCGATTGTTCGATCACGGTTTTGTCCAGATGCATGAAGACGTGGAAGCACGTCGCCGCCCGGTAGCGGCTGTCGCCGGCGACGCCGAGGTCCGGCAGGCTGGCCTGGATCAGGCGGCGGTCGGGAAATTTCGCCGCGGCGACCTTGAGCATTTCGGCCGAGGCGTCGGCGCCCGTCATGGCGAAGTCGAGCAGCCGGCCCGTGCCGCAACCGAGGTCGATGGCGGCCTCGGGCGGGACGGCCGCCAGCCACGCGGACAGGATGTCGCGTTCCTGCCGGTCGAGGTAGCGGCCGTAGGAGTTGCCGAAGCGCTTGCTGTCGTAGTCTTGCGCCAGTTTGTCGTAATAGTCGTGGATGCTTTGCATGTAGCGGTCATTTATTCGTGCGGGCGCTGGTGCAGGCTGGCCCACAGGTGGGCCGCCAGCATGGTGCGGTGGGGCCGGTATTGCGCCAGCCATTGTTCGGTGCGGGCGATGTCGGGTTTGACTTGCTCGTCCAGCAGGTGTTGCAGCGCGGCGCGGATGGCGACGTCGCCGTGCAGCGAGCAGTCGGCGTAGCCGTAGCCGCGCAGCAGGCCGTAGTTGACGGTCCACGGGCCGATGCCTTTGACGGCCAGCAGCGCCGCCGAGACGGGGCCGACGTCGCCGGACGGCGGCTGCGCCAGGTCGAGCGCGCCGGCGTCGACGAGGCGGGCCAGCCGCAGCAGCGTGTCGGCCTTGGCGCGCGAGAATTTGCGGCTGGTCAGGTCGTCGGCGTCGAGGCGGGCGACGTCGGCCGCCTCCGGGTAGCACCACAGGCCGCCGCTGTGCCGGCGTCCCGCCTGCAGGATGAAGGTGCGGCGCAGCGCGATGGCGAAGGGCAGGTTGATCTGCTGGCCGATGATGGCCCAGGTCAGCGCCTCGAAGGCGCTGGCCGACTGGACGATGCGCAGGCCCGGCTGGGCGGCGACGAGCGGGCCGACCAGCGGGTCGTCGCGGGTGAAGGCGGCGAAGGGCTGCGGGTCGATGCGCAGGCCGAGGATGCTGCGCAGCGCCCCGTCCACTTGCGCGCTGGCGGCGGCCGACAGCGCGCTGTCAGCGCGCACGGTGCAGGCGGCCGTGGCCGCGCCGAAGGCGATGTCGAGTTCGACGGCGGCGCCGTCCAGCAGCACGCCCTTGCGCAGGCTGGCGGGGCCGACCTGTTCGGCGACGCTTTCCGTGTCGCGGCTGTGGAAGGCCAGCACGTCCTGCAGGCGGTAGCCCGGCGGCAGCGCGATCGTCAGCTGGCGCGTCTTTGCGCTCATGCGGACGCGGATTTGCGCAGCCACGACAGCGAAGGGCGCAAGCCCGTCACCAGGGCCGTGCCGACGATGACGATGGCCGAGCCGGCGATGGTGTACCAGCCGATGACTTCGCCGAGGAAGAGGCAGCCCCACAGGATGCCGAAGACGGGAATCAGGAACGTCACCGTCAGCGCCGACGTGGCGCCGACGTCGTGGATCAGGCGGAAGTACAGCAGGAAGGCGACGCCGCTGCACAGCACGCCGAGGGCCAGCACGGCCGCCATCACGCCGGCGCTGGGGCTGGCCGGCGCCGGGAAGAAGGGCAGCGCCGGCAGCACCATCAGCGTGGCGGCCCACATGCTGCCGTGGGCGTTGGCGAACGGTTCGACGGCCTGGGCCGATTTGGCGTAGTTGGTGGCGATGCCGTAGCAGAAGGCGGCCAGCAGGCCCGCGCCGATCGCCAGGCCGGCGCCGTCCTGCGCCGAGACGGTGTCGAAGCCGACCAGCAGGGCGACGCCGCCCAGGCCCAGCAGCAGGCCGAGCAGGGTGCGCGGCGCCATCGCCTTGCGGGTCCAGATGGCGGCGATCAGCGCGCCCCAGATCGGCGAGGTGGCGTTGAGCACGGACAGCACCGAGGCCGACAGGCTTTTCGCGGCGAAGGCGTAGAGCAGGAAGGGCAGGGTGGAGTTGAAGAAGCCGATGATGAGGAAGTGTTTCCAGTGGCGGCGCAGGCCCAGCGGTTTTTTCAGGGCGAAGCCGACGGCGGCCAGGAACAGCGCGGCGAAGCCGACCCGGTACTCGATCAGCACGGCCGGCCCCAGCACGGGTGCGCCGATGCGCATGAACAGGAAGGAGGCGCCCCAGATCGCGGCCAGGAGGATGAGTCTGAGGAAGTCGGCTGCTTTCATCTGTATTTCTTTCTAGTGCGGAAGGTCGATTGTGCCGGCGGCGGCGCCGCGACGCCATCCGCTTCTTGCTATTGTATTGTTGTCCCGGCGCGCGGCGCGCGGCGGCCTTCCCGCGTCGGGCAAGACCCAGGCTCAGGCATCGAATATACTACGCAGTCCTAAAGCTTGCAGAGAGTGGCTATGACAGAGAATACCGATAGAGAAGACGACGGCAACCCTAAGTTCGGCCGCCTGTTGGTCGTGCTGCTGGGCGCCGTCGTGTTTTGCGTGGTGCTGACCTGGGTGATGGGGGTGTTCTTCCCGAACTTCCCCAACATCTAGCCGGCCTTAGGGCAGCAGCGGCTTCTTGCCGGCCTGCTTGGCCTTGATCTCGGCGACGGTCTTGTTGATCGCGCCGACGCGGTAGGCGATGGCCGGGTGGATGGCCGTGTAGCCATTGAGCACGGTGGCGGGATAGGCGTTCGCCAGGCGCTGCCAGAAGCGGGCCGCGTTGTCGATGCCGTAGCCGCCGCGCGCCAGCAGGTAGAGCGCCAGGGTGTCGGCGGCCGCGTCGAGTTCCTGCGGCATGGCTTTGACGCCGCCGTTGCCGATCAACATGGACAGGTCCGGCTCGACGTCGCTGAGGTTTTCGATCATGCCGCTCAGCGTGCCCGCCGAGCGTTGCGTGACGGCGTGGCCGAGGATGTTGTGCGCCATTTCCTTGGCCATCACGTAGGCGATCGATTCGTCGTTCTGCGCGTAGTTGATCATGCCGCGCGTGAGCATGAGGCGCTGGCCGTCGGCGTAGGCGTTGACGTTGTCGGCGTTGCCCAGGTCGACGCGGAAGGCGCAGGCGCGCGTGACGGGCAGGCTGAGGTTCTGGTCGACGCCGCCGCGGGCGATGGTCACGGTCAGCGTGGCGCGGCTGGCAACCAGCGGGCCCAAGATGCCGGCCGCCTGGGTTTCCGCGTTCGGCCCGTGCGGCAGCAGCTTGCCGTCGGCGGCGACCAGGCCGTCGCCCTTGCGCAGGCCGGCGCGCGCCGCGCCGCTGCCCGACAGCACGCCGGACACTTGCAGGTGCTCGTTGTAGCCGAGCGCCGCCTGGGCCGCGTCGGCGAATTCGCCGGGGTAGGAGTATTTGTTCTTGGCGGTGAAGCCGAGCAGGTTGCGCGCCTGGCCTTTGCACAGGTCGGCGTTGTTGATCAGCAGCGGCGCCGCGACCTTGTACAGGCGGTCCTGCAGGGCCACCATTTTGCCGACGGCGTCGCGCGCGGCGATCATGCGCTGGGTGACGACGGGGGCCGCGGTGCGCGGCCCGGCCGCAGCGGGCGCGCGTTCGCGCTCGCTGATGTAGACGGGGGGCGGCGTCGAGCAGCCGGCCAGCAGCAGCGCCAGCATGGCGGCGCCGCCTGCCTGGAGTCGGTTGAACGGTGGGTTGGCGATACCAGGCATAGCGGCTTTCCTTATTGTTTGCCGGTGCTGCCGAAACCGCCAGCACCGCGTTCGCTCGTGTCGAATTCGTCGACGATGTTAAAGCCCACCTGCAGCACCGGCACGATGATCAGCTGCGCCAGCCGCTCCATCGGATTCAGCGTGAAGGTGCTGTGGCCGCGGTTCCAGGTCGACACCATCAGCTGGCCCTGGTAATCCGAGTCGATCAAGCCTACCAGATTTCCCAGCACGATACCGTTCTTGTGGCCCATGCCGCTGCGCGGCAGGATCATGGCGGCGTAGGACGGGTCGCCGATGTGGATCGCCAGGCCGGTCGGAATCAGCACGGTCTGGCCGGCTTCGATGGTGAGGGGGGCGTCGATGCAGGCGCGCAGGTCGAGGCCGGCGCTGCCCGGGGTGGCGTAGGCCGGCATCTGCTCTTGCATGCGCGGGTCGAGGATCTTGACGTCGATTGTTTTCATGGCGTTTCTTGGTGGTGGATGGGCAGGCGCGGCCTCACTTGAACAGTGAGGTCTGCGCCAGCCGCTTGGAAATTTCGGAAATGAGTTGGCGTGCCAGATTCAGCTTGCCGGCGCGCGGCAGCACGGTGTGGCCGTTTTCGTCGAACAGGATGATGGTGTTGTCGTCCTGGCCGAAGGTGTGGTGGCCGATGTTACCGACCAGCAGGGGGATGCCTTTTTTCTCGCGTTTGCTGGCGCCGAATTCGATCAGGTTTTCCGATTCCGCGGCAAAGCCGACGCAATAGGGATGGCCGGACAGGTTGGTGCGCGCCGCCACCGCCGCCAGGATGTCGGGGTTCTGTTCGAACTTCAGCTCCGGCACGGAGCCGTCGGCCTGCTTCTTCATTTTCTGCTCGCTGGAGTTGAGCACGCGCCAGTCGGCCACGGCGGCGACGGCGATGAAGACGTGCTGGCCGTCGAGCTGGGCCATGACGGCGTCGTGCATCTGCCGGGCGCTTTGCACGTTGAGGCGCTGCACGCCGAAGGGCGCGTCCAGCGCGGTGGGGCCGGAAATGAGCGTGACCTCGGCGCCGGCTTCGCGCGCCGCGCGCGCCACCGCGTAGCCCATCTTGCCCGAGGAAAGGTTGGTGATGCCGCGCACCGGGTCGATGGCCTCGAAGGTCGGGCCGGCCGTGATCAGGACGCGCTTGCCGGCCAGGACTTTCGGCTGGAAGGCGGCGATCAATTCTTCCAGCAGCTGCTGCGGTTCGAGCATGCGGCCGAGGCCGACTTCGCCGCAGGCTTGTTCGCCGGCGGCCGGGCCGAACAGCGTGACGCCGTCCTCGCGCAGCTGCTCGACGTTGCGCTGGGTGGCCGGCTTCTGCCACATTTCCACGTTCATCGCCGGCGCCACCAGCAGCGGCAGTTGTTGCGGCCGCGCCAGGCACAGCGTCGACAGCAGGTCGTCGCAGACGCCGTGCGCCAGCTTGAACAGGAAGTCGGCCGAGCAGGGCGCGATGAGGATGGCGTCGGCGCCGCGGCTCAGGTCGATGTGGGCCATGTTGTTGTCGATGCGGGCGTCCCACTGGCTGCTGTGCACCGGGTGGCCGGACAGGGCTTGCATCGTCACGGCCGTGATGAAATGGGTGGCGGCGTCGGTCATGACGACGTGGACCTCGGCGCCGGCCTTGCTGAGGGCGCGGCACAGTTCGGCCGCCTTGTAGCAGGCGACGCCGCCGGACAGGCCGAGGACGATTTTTTTACCAGACAGTTCCATCATGCTTCTCCCGGGGGGATTACTTGTTCACGCGGCGCAGTTCGTCGAGGATGAACAGCACGACGCCGAGGAAAATGGCCGAATCGGCGAGGTTGAAGGCGGGGAAGTGGCCCCAGCCTTTGAGGTGGAAATCGAGGAAGTCGATGACGTGGCCGTAGGCGACGCGGTCGATGACGTTGCCGATGGCGCCGCCGAGTATCAGCGCCAGCGCCCAGCAGAACAGGCGTTGCCCGGCGTGCTTCTTGAGCAGGTAGACGATGTACAGCGAGACACCGACGGCGATGGCGGTGAAGAAGTAGCGTTGCCAGCCGCCGGCGTCGCGCAGGAAGCTGAAGGCCGCGCCCGGGTTGTAGACCAGGGTCAGGTTGAAAAACGCGGTGACGACGCGCTCTTCGGCGTAGGCAAACAGCCGCGTGATGGTGATCTTCGAGACTTGGTCGAGCAGGATGACGATGGCGGCGATGCCGAGCCACGGCAGCAGGGACGATTGCGGTTTGGACGAGAAGCGGTTTTTAGTGGCCATAGGTGTCGGGTGGGGTTCGTGGCCGCCATCGCGCGGACGCGATGGCGGGGTCGTGCCGGTACGGCGGGGCTAATTTACGCGAACTTGCGTTTTTCGCCCGCACCGAACAGATTGCTGTGGCAGCGGCCGCACAAGGTCGGGTGGTCGGCGTGGGCGCCGACGTCGGCGCGGTAGTGCCAGCAGCGCTCGCACTTTGCCGCTTCGGACGCCGTCACGCTGACGCCTTCCTCGGCCTCCCCGGCCACTTCGACGACGTTCGCCTGCGAGGTGATGAAGACGAATTTCAGGTCGTCGTCCAGGCTGGCCAGCAGCTGGTACTTGCCGGCTGCGGCCTTGATGGTCAGCTCGGCCTGCAGCGAGGAGCCGATGGCGCCGGCGCCGCGCAGGTCTTCAAGCTGCTTGGTGACGTCGGTGCGCACGGCGCGCAGGGCCGCGTACTTTTCCAGCAGGGCGGCGCCGTCGGCGACGACCGGCAGCTCCCAGTAGGTCTGGGTGAAGATGGTTTCGTCGCTGGCGCTGTATTGCTGCGGGCTGGCGAAGACGGCCCAGGCTTCCTCGGCCGTGAACGACAGCGCCGGCGCCATCACGCGCAGCAGGCTTTGCGTGATGTGCCACAGCGCCGTCTGCGCCGAGCGGCGCGCCTTCGAGGTCAGGCCGGTGGTGTACAGGCGGTCCTTCAGGATGTCGAGGTAGAAGCCGCCCAGGTCTTCCGAGCAGTAGGTCTGCAGCTTGGAGACGATGGGGTGGAATTCGTAGGTCTCGTAGTTCTTCAGGATCTGTTCCTGCAGCGCCGCCATGTTGGCGATGGCGTAGCGGTCGATCTCGAACAGCTCGGCGATCGGCAGCGCGTCCGTGGTCGGGTCGAAGTCCGAGGTGTTGGCCAGCAGGAAGCGCAGCGTGTTGCGGATGCGGCGGTACGATTCCGTCACGCGCTTGAGGATCTCGTCGGAGATCGACAGCTCGCCGCTATAGTCGGTCGAGGCGATCCACAGGCGCAGGATGTCGGCGCCCAGGGTGTCGGAGATTTTCTGCGGCGCCAGCGTGTTGCCCAGCGATTTGGACATTTTCTTGCCCTCGCCGTCGACGGTGAAGCCGTGCGTCAGCAGCGCCTTGTAGGGCGGCTGGCCGTTGAGCATCGAGGAGGTCAGCAGCGAGGAGTGGAACCAGCCGCGGTGCTGGTCCGAGCCTTCCAGGTACAGGTCGGCCGGGAATTGCGACTGGGCGCCGTGCGAGCCTTTGCCCTGCGGGCCGCCGAGCACGGTCTGGTGCGTCGTGCCGGAGTCGAACCAGACGTCCAGCGTGTCCTTGTTCTTCTGGTACATGGCCGCCTCGGCCCCGATCAGGTCGGCGATGTCGAGGGTCAGCCAGGCTTCGATGCCGCTTTTCTCGATCAATTTGGCGATCTGTTCGAGCAGCTCGGGCATGCGCGGGTGCAGCTCGCCGCTTTCCTTGTGGACGATGAAGGCCATCGGCACGCCCCACTGGCGCTGGCGCGACAGGGTCCAGTCGGGACGGTTGGCGATCATGCCGTGCAGGCGCGCCTGGCCCCAGTCCGGGTAGAACTTGGTGTCGGCGATGCCTTGCAGGGCGCTCTGGCGCAGCGTCGGGCCGCCGTCTTTCGGCGTCACGTCCATGCCGGCGAACCACTGCGAGGTGGCGCGGTAGATGATCGGGGTCTTATGGCGCCAGCAATGCATATAGCTGTGGTCGAACATCTTCAGTTCGAACAGGGCGCCGGCGGCCGTCAGCGCGGCGCAGATCGGCTTCGACGCTTCCCAGATGGTCAGGCCGCCGAACAGCGGCAGGGTCGAGGCGAATTTGCCGTCGCCCATGACCGGGGTCAGGATGGCGTCGTCCTGCATGCCGTGCGCCTTGCAGGAGATGAAGTCGTCGAGGCCGTAGGCGGGCGCCGAGTGGACCACGCCGGTGCCGCTTTCGGTGGTCACGTAGTCGGCCAGGTACATCGGCGAGCTGCGGTCGAAGGCCGGGTCTTGCGCGGCCAGCGGATGCCGGAAGCGCAGGCCTTCGAGGGCGGCGCCCAGGCAGGTGGCGATGATTCTGCCTTCGAGTTTGTAGCGCGCCAGGCAGGATTCGGCCAGGTCGGCGGCCAGGATCAGCAGCAGCGGCTGGCCGTCGCGCCGGGTTTCGACCAGGGCGTAGCTGATTTCCGGATGGACGTTGAGCGCCTGGTTGGACGGGATGGTCCAGGGCGTGGTGGTCCAGATGACGATGAAGCCGTGCTCCGTCGGCAGGGCCGGCAGGCCGAAGGCGGCCGCCAGCTTGGCCGGTTCGGCGAAGGAGAAGCCGACGTCGATGGCCGGGTCGCGCTTGTCCTGGTATTCCACCTCCGCCTCGGCCAGCGCCGAGCCGCAGTCGAAGCACCAGTTGACCGGCTTCAGGCCGCGGTAGACGTAGCCTTTTTCCATCATCCGGCCGAGGGCGCGCAATTCGTCGGCCTCGTTGCCGTAGGCCATGGTCAGATAGGGGTTGTCCCACTCGCCCAGCACGCCGAGGCGGATGAAGCCGGCCTTCTGCCGCGCCACCTGTTCGCTGGCGTAGGCGCGCGCCTTGCTCAGCACCTCGGCCGTCGGCAGGTTCTTGCCGTGAAGTTTTTCGATCTGGATCTCGATCGGCATGCCGTGGCAGTCCCAGCCCGGCACATAGGGGGCGTCGAAACCGGCCATGGTGCGCGACTTGACGACGATGTCCTTGAGGATCTTGTTGACGGCGTGGCCCAGGTGGATGTCGCCGTTGGCGTAGGGCGGACCGTCGTGCAGGATGAATTTCGGGCGGCCGGCGGCGGCCTTGCGGATGCGCTGGTAGACTTTCTTGTCCTGCCATTGCTGGACCCATTGCGGCTCGCGCTTGGCCATGTCGCCGCGCATAGGGAACGGCGTTTCGGTCATATTGACCGGGTATTTGCTCTCCGGCTTCTTGGCGGATTTTTGCTGCTTCGGCGTGGTGCTGTTATCGGACATAAGTTTTCTTCAGTGTGTATCGGTGTAAGTGTTACAGGGCGGTGGCGCGGCTCCGCGCGAATGAGGGACCGTCAAATTCGGTCGGTCGCGGTGATGGCGCCGCTGCGCCTGTCGAAATAGGCGCGCGCCAGGTTGGCGTCGCGGGCGATGGCGGCCGTCAGCGTCGGCAGGTCGAGGTATTTTTCCTCGTCGCGCAGCTTGTCGAGGAATTCCACGCGCACCAGCTTGCCGTAGCAGGACTGGGCGAAGTCGAACAGGTGCACCTCCAGCAGCACGCGGCCGCTGTCGTCGACGGTGGGGCGCACGCCCAGGCTGGCCACGGCCGGCAGCGGCCGCTCGGCCAGGCCGTGCACCTGGACGATGAAGATGCCCGACAGCGCGGGGCGGTGGGCGACGCGCAGGTTCAGCGTCGGAAAACCCAGCGTGCGTCCCAGCTTGTGGCCGTGGATCACGTGGCCGGACATCGAATAGGGGTGGCCCAGCAACTGCTGGGCGTGGCCGAAGTCGCCCGCGGCCAGCGCGGCGCGCACGGCCGAGGAGGAGATGCGCTCGCTGTTGTTCATCACCGTCGGCAGGGTTTCGACGTGGAAGCCGTATTGGCGGCCGGCCTCGTGCAGCATGGCGACGTTGCCGGCGCGCTTGGCGCCGTAGCAGAAGTCGTCGCCGACCATCAGCCATTTCACGTGCAAGCCCTCGACCAGCACCTTCTCGGTGAATTCCTGCGGTGTCATGGCCGCGAACTGGGCGCTGAAATGCTCGACGATGACGCGGTCGGTGCCGGCGTCGGACAGCGATTGCAGCTTGTCGCGCAGGTTGGCGATGCGCGGCGGCGCCTTCGACAGGTCGCCGGCGCGCTCGGCGAAGAATTCGCGCGGATGCGGCTCGAACGTCATCACGGCCGCTTCCAGGCCCAGCTGGTCGGCGGCCGCGCGCACGCGGGCCAGCAAAGCCTGGTGGCCGACATGGACGCCGTCAAAGTTGCCGATCGTCAGAGCGCAGGGCGCGCGCGCTTGCGCGTTGGGAAGTCCGCGGAATACCTTCATAGGAATCTTGGTGAAAAGCTGTCGCTAAATGGTGGATTATACGGACAGTTTGGGCGATTCACACCAGCAAGAGCCGGCGCCGGCCCATTCAGGCTGGCAAAATGATAAAAAAAGCGCCGTCCGCGTGTTGCGGACGGCGCCGGCAGCGGCGCGAAAGGGGGCGCCGCTGGCGCCGCTTACAGCGGGTGGTTGATGTTCAAGGTCCAGTAGCGGGCCAGGTCGGCCGCGCCGTCCGTGCCCTGCACGGTCTTGAGGGTCGACAAGGCATTCGCCTTCTTGCCCGCGTTCATGTAGGCGATGCCCAGGTGCAGCTTGACTTCGTCGGCATGCTTCAAGCCGCCCATCTTGATGGCCTGGTTCATCAGCGCCAGGCCCTTGTCGGCCTGGCCGCTGCTGACCTGGGCAAAGCCGAGGGCGGCCAGCCCCTCGGCGTCCTTGTTTTTCAGCAGTTCGGCTTCGCTGGCGGCGTCCTTCTTGGCATTTTCGGCCAGCGTCTTCGTCGCCAGGTCCTTCAGGCGCTGGTGGCGGGCCGCGTCGGCGCCGGCGCCCAGCACGCCCTTCTTGTAACCCTGCTCGACGATCTTCAGCGCTTCGGCCGGATTACCCGACTGCAGCGACAGTTGCGACATTTCCATGTAGTCGCCCGGCTTGGCGATCAGGCCGTTGACCAGTTTCAGGCGCCACACGTCCAGCGACAGGCGCTCGGAGAAGCCCGGCTTGCCGCTGACGCGGTTCAGCAGGTCGGCCCAGTAACTGGCTTTCGGATAACTGCCGGCCAGCTTTTCCAGCGTGGCGACATAACCGGCCTTGTCGTTTTGCTTGCTCTGGATGTTGGCCAGCATGCCCAGCTGGGCTTCCGAGGCGCCCCGTCCGCTGGCCTGCAATTCCTTCGCCGCCGCCGCGTAGTTGCCGCTGACGTAGTAGGTCTGGATCAGCAGTTCGCGCATTTGCGGGTTGTCGCCGTCCTTCAGCGTGCGGTTGATCCAGGTGATCGCCTTCGGCCAATCCTTGGCGCGGTAATACATGGTGGCCAGGGCCTGGGTGAACTTCGGCGCTTCGGCGGCGGACAGGCGGCCGGAGTTGATGACGAATTCAAAGGCCTTGATGGCGCTGGCGTCGTCGCCGGCGCCGGCGGCGGCCGAGGCGCGCACGCGCTCGATCTGGTAAGTCTCGAATGGGGTCTTGCCGCCGACGCTGTCGGCTTCGCGCAGTTTGGCGAGGGCTTCCTTGTTCTTGCCCGAGGACGCCAGTTTCTGCGCCTCTTGCAGTGGCTTGCCCACTTCCGTGCGCACGCTGTCGGCGGCGTGGGCGATCGAGCCCAGGCCCAGCACGGGCGTGGCGGCGGTGAAACCGATGGCGGCCATTACCAGGCCGAGATGAGCGAGACGAAACTTGGACATGGAAAATTCTTTCGTAAAAAGCGACACGGCAGGATTTACCCTGCCGTGCCGTTTAAAAAATAAGAGAACCTGATGGGGACGCTTACTGGAACTGTTCGTTGCCGACCAGACCGATCTTGGTCACGCCCAGGCGCTGGGCCGAAGCCATCACGCCGGCCACGACCTTATACGACACCAGCTTGTTCGGACGCAGATGCACTTCCGGCTGGTCCGCCTGCGCGGCCACGCTGTTGAGCTTGGCTTCGAGCGAGGCGCGGTCTGCCATCACCTGGTTGTCCCACAGGATGGTGCCGTCGAAATCGACGTCGATCGTCACGACGACAGGTTCCTTCGTCGGTGGCGGCGGGGTGCCGACCGGCATGTTCAAGTTCACCGAGTGGTTTTGTTTCGGAATCGTGATGATCAACATGATAATCAGCACCAACATCACGTCGATGAGGGGCGTCATATTCATTTCCATCATTGGTTCCGGATCAGCGCCGCTGCTGCTACCCGAACCGACATTCATACTCATGATGTTTCCTTTTAAGAAGTCCAACTGGCTGTGGGGCCGGCGCGCCGGCCCCAAGGCTGTCCGGACCGCCCCGCATAGGGGGCGGCGCCGGCCCTGTTAGCCTTTGTCGGGTGGCTCGATGATGAAGCCGACCTTTTGGATTCCAGCCCGCTGAGTGGTGAAAATGACCTTGCCGATGAATTCGTAGCGGGTGTTTTGGTCACCGCGCACATGAATTTCCGGCTGTGGCAATTTCACGGCCTCAACCTTCAAACGGTCGAACAAGGCATTGGTGTCGGCCATTCTCGCCTGGTCGAAGTAAATCTCACCGTCCTTGTTAACAACAATGTTGATGTTGGTAGGTTTGGGTTTCAAGGCCTGGTTGGTCTCCGATGGCAGACTGATCTTCTGCAATTTGAGCACAACAGGGCTAGTAATCAAGAAAATGATCAGCAAAACCAACATGATGTCGACAAGCGGCGTCGTGTTGATTTCGGACATTACTTGATCTTCATCTCCGCTGTCGGAGCCGACTGACATCGACATGGTTCTTATCCAATCTTTTTAGCGCCGGCAGCACGGCCAGCTTCGCTGGTCGACATGGCGCCGGAGATCAGTACCGAGTGCACGTCGGCGCTGAAGGAGCGGACATCTTCCATGGCCGCTTTGTTGCGGCGCACCAGCCAGTTGTAACCCAGAACGGCAGGAACGGCGACGAACAGGCCGAAAGCCGTCATGATCAGCGCTTCGCCCACTGGGCCGGCGACTTTGTCGATCGAGGCGTTACCGGTCATGCCGATGTTGGTCAGCGCGCCGTAGATACCCCAAACGGTACCGAACAGGCCGATAAACGGTGCGGTCGAACCCACGGTTGCCAGGAAGGACAGGCCGTCTTGCAGACGCGACTGCACTTTTTCCACGGCGCGCTGGATCGACATCGTCACCCAGGTCGACAGGTCGATTTGTTCCAGCAGGGCGCCGTCGTGGTGGGCCGTTGCCTTGGTGCCCGATTCAGCGATGAAGCGGAATGGGCTGCCTTCTTTCAGCGTGGCCGAACCGGCGGCGATCGATGGGGCTTTCCAGAACTTGGCCGAGGTTTCCTTCGATTGCTTGAAGATCTTCATCTGGTCGATCAGTTTCGTGACGATGATGTACCAGCTGCCGATGGACATCAGCGACAACAGGATCAGCGTGGCGCGCGGCACGAAACCGCCTTCGTTCCACACGGCTTCAGGGCCGAACGGGTTGTGCACCTCTTCCGTCGCTGGGGCTTTCGCGCCTTCGGCCGGGGCCGCTGCCGGGGCGGCGGCTTCGGCTGGGGCGGCGGCTGGCGCCGAAGCGGCGGCCGATGCCGGCGCGTCAGCGTAGGCCGGCGCGGCGACCAGGGCGGTGGCGGCGGTCACGGACAGCAAAACCGCGGCAAAAAAAGCGGACAGACGGGTATTCTTAAACATGCTTCCTCCAAAATTTAAAATAATCAGATCGCTGAACGTAACGACAACGAAATCACAGTGTGGGACGGTGTGGCTGTCCCGGTTTTAATCCAGCTTCCAAACGTATTGCATCTGCATCCAGGCCTGTTCAGGCTTGCCGTCGGTCATGCCCGGCTTGAATTTGCATTTGCTGATTCCGTTCACTGCAGCTTTGTCCAGATCCCTGAAACCGCTCGACTTGGTCACCTTCGAGTCGGCAACACGGCCGTCGACGCCGATCAAGAACGACAAGGTCACCGTGCCGGTCTCTTCGTTACGTGCCGACGACTTCGGATACTCCGGCGTGGCGCAGGTGCTCATGTCGGCGACGGCCGGGATGTGCACCGATTTGGCCGGACCCGGAGGGGCCGCCGGCGCCGCCGGTGGCGCTGGGCGAGCCAGTTCGTTGCTCGCCGGCTTGGCCGTGGTCGTGTTGGCGATCACGTTTTGCGGCGGCGGCGGTTGCTGTACGTTCACCTCGACTGGCGGAATGAAGGGCGGCGGGGGCGCTTTCATCTCAGGCGGCGGCGGTGGCGGTGGAAGGTCTTTCGGCGGAGGCGGTTTGACTTCCTCGATAATTGTGGTCTCCACAGCGTCGGTCATTTTTGCGACCATACGCTTACCCAAGCCGGTAACGATCCCGTACGCGACCAGGGCGTGCAACAGGACGACTACAGTGACTCCTGTAAAGTTCTTCCCGGTACTCTTCTCGTTCGAAAAATTCATGCCTGCTTTCTCCAATACCAACTCTTTTTTGTTGCAACTGAACCCCTAAATGACGGCAAAATCCTCCAGCCGCATCCGGGACGTCGGCGAATTATACATACGAATACTTTATTTCACATAGAATTTTAACGCCTAAAACCGGTTAAATTTCGCATGGTTTCAGACCTCCGAAAGCCCTCTGGCGGCCGCATGCTTGTTGGCATCTGGTCTATTTAAATAGACTATCGGACAATATTTTTCCTCAACGTTGTCATGAAGTTTCGGATGTTCTTCGATGCCTCCCAATGGCAAAATTAAATTTTGCAATATGCCGCCGAACGGATGTCAAATTTTGCGCAGGATATTGCCTAGTGGTAATTTATGCTAGCGGCGCGCTATGCTTTTCGCCCCTCTTCAGACTATACTCGCATCGCGAAAATAATGCATAAATAGCACGTATGTGCGCGTTGACGCGCGCGCGGCGGCGGCGCGGCAGGGGATGGGTGGGGGGCGGGCGCGCCGCCGCCCCGTTTACGCGGCGTCAAACGGCGCCGCCGCCCATACATACATATATATAGTGCGGCGGCGGAACTCAGGCGTTGCGGGCGCGCTTCTCGCGCTTGCACTCGATCGTGCTGAGGATGTTGCCGGCGGGGTCGACGGTGTCGAGGTGGACGTCGAAGCCCCACAGCCGCGCGACGTGCTTGAGCACCTCCTCGGCCTGCTGGCTCAGGGGGCGGCGCTGGAACTGCGTGTGGCGCAGCGTCAGCGCGCGGTCGTCGCGGGTGTTGACGGACCAGACCTGGATGTTCGGCTCGCGGTTGCCCAGGTTGTACTGCTCGGCCAGTTGCTGGCGCACATAGCGGTAGCCGGCCTCGTCGTGGATGGCGGACACGGCCAGCTTCTCGTTCTTGTCGTCGTCGAGCACGGCGAAGAAGTGGAATTCGCGTATCAGCCGGGGCGACAGGTATTGGGCGATGAAGCTCTCATCCTTGAAATTGCGCATCGCGAAGTCCAGCGTCTTGCGCCAGTCGCTGCCGGCGATGGTCGGGAACCAGGCCCGGTCTTCTTCGCTCGGGTGTTCGCAGATGCGGCGGATGTCCGTCATCATGGCGAAGCCCAGCGCGTAGGGGTTGATGCCGCTGTAGTAGGGGCTGGTGACGGGCGGCTGGTAGACGACGTTGGTGTGGCTCTTCAAAAACTCCATCATGAAGCCGTCGCCGACGACGCCTTCGTCGTAGAGCTTGTTGAGTATGGTGTAGTGCCAGAACGTGGCCCAGCCCTCGTTCATCACCTGGGTCTGGCGCTGCGGGTAGAAGTACTGGGAAATCTTGCGCACGATGCGCACCATCTCGCGCTGCCACGGCTCCAGCAGCGGCGCGTATTTTTCGATGAAGTACAGCAGGTTTTCCTCGGGCTCGGGGGGGAAGCGCGGCGCCGCCTTGCTGACCTCCTCCTCGTCGCGCCGCGGCACGGTGCGCCACAATTCGTTGATCTGCGATTGCACATAGGCTTCGCGTTCCTTCTGCTTGGCGTATTCCTGGGTCATCGACAGCTTGGCCGGGCGCTTGTAGCGGTCGACGCCGTAGTTCTGGATGGCGTGGCAAGAGTCGAGCAGCAGTTCGACGGCGTCGACGCCGTGGCGCTGTTCGCATTCGCTGATGTAGTTCTTGGCGAAGACCATGTAGTCGATGATGGCGTCGGCGTCGGTCCAGGTGCGGAACAGGTAGTTGCCCTTGAAGAAGGAGTTGTGGCCGTAGGCCGCGTGGGCGATCACCAGCGCCTGCATGGTCAGGCTGTTTTCCTCCATCAGGTAGGCGATGCAGGGGTTCGAGTTGATGACGATTTCATAGGCCAGGCCCATCTGGCCGCGCTTGTAGCTTTTTTCCGTCGACAGGAAGTGCTTGCCGAAGGACCAGTGGTTGTAGGACACCGGCATGCCGACCGAGGTGTAGGCGTCCATCATCTGCTCGGCGGTGATGATTTCCAGCTGGTTCGGGTAGGTGTCGAGGCCGAATTCGCCGGCGACGCGGCGGATTTCCTCGTGGGCTTGCTCGATCAGCTCGAAGGTCCATTCCGACTGTTCGGGCAGGGCGCGCGGGTGCACGGGTTTGGTCGTCATCATGTTCATCATTTGACCTGTTTTTTGAACAGTTCGCGGAACACCGGGTAGATGTCGGCCGGCGTGACAATTTTCTGCATGGCGAAGTGCGGGTGGTGGTCGGCGATTTGCGCGTATTGCTCCCACAGGTTTTGCTGCGGCCCGTCGGTGATCTCGACATAGGTGTAGTACTGCACCTTGGGCATGATGGTGTTGATGAGCAACTGGCGGCACAGCACCGAGTCGTTGTCCCAGTTGTCGCCGTCGGAGGCCTGGGCCACGTAGCTGTTCCACTGGCCGGCGCCGTAGCGCTCTTCGAGGATGCCGTTGAGCAGGTGCAGGGCCGAGGAGACGACGGTGCCGCCCGATTCGCGCGAGTTGAAGAACTCGTTTTCGTCGACCTCGGCGGCGGCCGTGTGGTGGCGGATGAAGACCACCTCGATCTTGTCGTAGGCGCGCTTGAGGAAGAGGTAGAGCAGGATGAAGAAGCGCTTGGCCGTGTCCTTGCGGCTCTCGTCCATGGAGCCGGAGACGTCCATGATGCAGAACATCACGGCCTGGGTCATCGGCTTGGGCACCTTGATGCGGTTGCTGTAGCGCAGGTCGAAGGGGTCGATGAAGGGGATGGCCAGCAGGCGCGTGTGCAGGTGGTGGATCAGGCGGCGCAGTTCGAGGACGCGGGCGTCGTCGTCGGGCGCGCCCAGCAGCAGGATCTCGGCCAGTTCGCGCTCGGCCTCGATGACGCGCTTGCGCGAGCTGCCGCCGACGGCGATGCGCCGCCCCAGCGCGCCGCGCAGCGAGCGCAGCACGTGGATGTTGGACGGCGTGCCCGACATATTGTAGCCGGCGCGCTGGTTCTTGAACTCCGTGGTGGCCGTCAACTGGGTCTTGACCATGTGCGGCAGTTCCAGGTCTTCGAAGAAATAGTTCATGAATTCTTCGCGCGACAGTTCGAAGATGAAATCGTCCTCGCTCAGTTGCTCGCTATTGCCGGCCTTGCCGCGGCCGGCGCCGGCGCCGCCCTTGGGGCGGTTGATCTGGTCGCCCTTCTGGTATTCCTTGTTGCCCGGGTTGATGGTTTCCCACACGCCGCCGTGGGCGTGGCCGAACGAGGGCTCGCCCACGTCCTTGACGGGGATCGACACCTTCTCGCCATTTTCAATGTCGGTGATCGAGCGGCCCTTGATGGCGCGCCCCACCGCATCCTTGATCTGACTCTTGTAGCGCCGCAAGAAGCGCTCGCGGTTGACCGCGGACTTGTTCTTGCTCTGCAAACGACGGTCGATGAGGTAAGTCAAAACATGCCTCCTGCTGCAAGGTGTGCGGCGCTCGGTCCGGGGCGGCGGCCGCCGCCGTCGGGCCGAGGTGGCGGACGCCGCAAAAATCAAGCACGGGCGCTGGGGGCGGAACGGCGGCGGCCGCCGCCTGTCCCTGCACCGTCCCGCCCGTGCCGCCCGGCTGGTCCCCGCGTCCGCCTAGGATGACTTGCGCACGCGCAGATACCATTCGCACAGCAGCCGCACCTGCTTGGCCGTATAGCCTTTTTCGACCATGCGGGCGACGAAGTCGGCATGCTTGTTGGCGTCGTCGGCGCTGGCCTTGGCGTTGAACGAGATCACCGGCAGCAATTCCTCGGTGTTCGAGAACATTTTCTTCTCGATCACCGTGCGGAATTTCTCATAGCTGGTCCAGGCCGGGTTCTTGCCGCCGTTGGAGGCGCGGGCGCGCAGGCCGAAGTTGACGATCTCGTTGCGGAAGTCTTTCGGATTGGAAATCCCCGCCGGCTTTTCGATTTTTTCCAGTTCGTTGTTGAGCGATTCGCGGTCGAAGCTTTCGCCCGTGTCCGGGTCGCGGTATTCCTGGTCCTGTATCCAGAAATCGGCGAAGGTGACATAGCGGTCGAAGATGTTCTGGCCGTACTCGGAATAGCTCTCCAGGTAGGCGGTCTGGATTTCCTTGCCGATGAACTCGACGTAGCGCTGCGCCAGGTGCTCCTTGATATAGGAGAAGTAGCGCTGCTCGGTTTCCGGCGGGAATTGCTCGCGCTCCACCTGCTGCTCCAGCACATACAGCAGGTGCACGGGGTTGGCCGCCACCTCGGTGGTGTCGAAGTTGAACACCTTCGACAAAATCTTGAAGGCGAAGCGGGTCGACAGGCCGTTCATGCCCTCGTCGACGCCGGCGTAGTCGACATACTCGTGCATGGACTTGGCCTTCGGGTCCGTGTCCTTGAGGTTTTCGCCGTCGTAGATGAGCATCTTGCTGAAGATGCTGGAGTTTTCCGGATCCTTCAGGCGCGACAGGATGGCGAACTGGGCCATCATCTTCAGCGTGCCGGGCGCGCACGGCGCCTTCAGCAGCGAGGAATTGGCCACCAGCTTGTCGTAGATCTTGATCTCGTCGGTGACGCGCAGGCAGTAGGGCACCTTGACGATGTAGATGCGGTCGAGGAAAGCCTCGTTGTTGCGGTTGTTCTTGAAGGTCTTCCACTCGGACTCGTTGGAGTGGGCCAGGATGATGCCGTCGAAGGGAATGGCGCCGAAGCCCTCGGTGCCCTTGTAGTTGCCCTCCTGGGTGGCCGTCAGCAGCGGGTGCAGCACCTTGATGGGCGCCTTGAACATTTCGACGAATTCCATCAAGCCCTGGTTGGCCAGGCACAGGCCGCCCGAATAACTGTAGGCGTCCGGATCGTCCTGGGCGTAGTCTTCCAGCTTGCGGATGTCGACCTTGCCCACCAGCGAGGAAATGTCCTGGTTGTTCTCGTCGCCCGGCTCGGTTTTCGAGATGGCGATTTGCTTGAGCACCGAGGGGTAGCGCTTGACGACGCGGAACTGGTTGATGTCGCCGTTGTATTCGTGCAGGCGCTTGACGGCCCAGGGCGAGGGGATGTTGCGCAGGTAGCGGCGCGGGATGCCGTAGTCCTCTTCCATGATGACGCCGTCCTCCTCCTCGTTGAACAGGCCCAGCGGCGACTCGTTGACGGGCGAGCCTTTCAGGCAGTAGAAGGGGACGTGCTCCATCAGCGACTTGAGCTTTTCGGCGATCGAGGATTTGCCGCCGCCCACCGGTCCCAGCAGGTAGAGGATTTGCTTGCGCTCTTCCAATCCCTGGGCCGCGTGGCGGAAGTAGGACACCACTTGCTCGATCACTTCCTCGGTGCCGTAGAAGTCGCGGAAGGCGGGGTAGATCTTGATGACCTTGTTGGCGAAGATGCGCGACAGGCGCGTGTCGTTGCGGGTGTCGACCAGGCTAGGTTCGCCGATGGCGGCCAGCATGCGCTCGGGCGCGCTGGCGTAGGTGAGGCGGTCTTTCTTGCACAGTGCCAGGTATTCGGACAAGGACATTTCCTCTTCCCGGGTGCGTTCGTAGCGTGCTGCGTAGTTGTCAAAAATGGTCATTTGAATGTCCTTTAATGTAAACCTGCTAGTCACTTGTAATCGGCAGTTGACTGTCGCGCTGCTGCCTGGCCTTTATCTGTGCAAACGGTTCTGATTATCCCTGTCGTGATGGTGCGCCGCCGGCCTGTGCCGGTCCGGTTTGCCCGGACCCGAAGTGCTGATGCCGTTGCCGCGTGCTCGAATGCATGGCCGGCCTTGGTGTGTCTGTATAACGCATCTTACGCTTATGAAATTTATTATTGCTCTATTAGTTCAGGAAGTCAAAAGATATGTCGTAATATCGTTAATACTCGATCATAGGTGCTTGATTTTATTGGCGAAAATGGAAAAAATTGGCAGAATTCCAGTGGATTTTCTAGCATTTTATCGGGCGTAAAACGGCATTCTTCGCGCCCCGCGCGGCGCCCGCCGGCGCCGCCGCGCGACGGTGCGGCGCAGCAAAGTGCGGCGCCGCCGCGTGGCGCCGGCCGTCTTGCGCTAAGATGCTTTCCTATTGACGTAGTCCGCCACTGAATTGAAGGGAAAAGTAATGATGAACGACCAATTGCGCGCGCTGTTGCGGCAGATGCCGAAGGCCGAACTGCACATCCATATCGAGGGTTCGCTGGAGCCGGAGCTGATCTTCGCGCTGGCCGCGCGCAACGGCGTGGCGCTGGCCTATGCCTCCGTCGAGCAGTTGCGCGCGGCCTACGCCTTCGAGGATTTGCAGTCTTTTCTCGACATTTATTATGCGGGCGCAAGCGTCCTCTTGAAGGAGCAGGATTTTTATGACATGACCAGCGCCTACCTGGCGCGCGCGGCGGCCGACAATGTGCGCCACGCGGAGATCTTCTTCGACCCGCAGACGCACACGGCGCGCGGCGTGCCGATGGCCGACGTGATCAACGGCATCCACCGCGCCTGCCAGGACAGCCCCGTCAGCGCCACGCTGATCCTGTCCTTCCTGCGCCACCTGTCGGAGGAGGACGCCTTCGCCACGCTGGAGCAGGCGCTGCCGCACCGCGACAAGTTCATCGGCATCGGCCTCGATTCTTCCGAGGTCGGCAACCCGCCCGAGAAGTTCGCCCGCGTCTTCGCCCGCTGCCGCGAACTGGGCTTCCACCTGGTCGCCCACGCGGGCGAGGAGGGGCCGCCGGCGTATATCGAGACGGCGCTCGACGTGCTGCACGTCGAGCGCATCGACCACGGCGTGCGCTGCCTGGAAGACGCGGCGCTGACGCAGCGCCTGGCGCGCCAGCAAACCGCGCTGACGGTGTGCCCGCTGTCGAACACCAAGCTGCGCGTGTTCGACACGATGGCCGAGCACAATCTGCTGGGCCTGCTTGACGCCGGCCTGCTGGTCACCGTCAACTCCGACGATCCGGCCTATTTCGGCGGCTATATGAATGCCAATTTCGCGGCCGTCTTCGAGGCCCTGCCGCTGGGCCTGGCGCACGCGCAGCGGCTGGCGCGCAACGGCTTCATCGCCGCCTTCCTGCCGGACGAGGTCAAGCGGCGCTACCTCGACGAGGTCGACGCCTTTTTCGCCGCCGCCGCCGTGTAACGACGCGGCGCCCGCCGGCAAGCGCGCTTGCCGGCCCGTCCATCCCGCCTGGAACCACCGATGTTGAGCCTCTCCCTGAAAATGACCGGCCGCGACTGGCGCGCCGGCCAGTTGCGTTTCCTGCTGGTGGCGCTGATCGTCGCCGTCGCCGCCCTGTCGGCCGTGGGCTTCTTCGTCGACCGCCTGCGCGCCGGCCTGAACCGCGACGCCCACCAGTTGCTCGGCGCCGACCTGGTCGTCAACGCCGACAACCCGATTCCTCCGGCCTGGCGCGCCGAGGCGGCGCGGCGCGGCCTGGCGATGGCGCACACGGTGGTCTTCCCCAGCATGGCGCAGGCCGGCGAGGGCGAGCAGTCGCAGTCGCAACTGGCCTCCATCAAGGCCGTCTCGGCCGGCTATCCGCTGCGCGGCAAGGTGAAGATCACCACCTCGCCGGAGCGCGCCGGCGAGGCCGACGGCAGCGCCACGCAGGCCATTCCGGCGCCCGGCACCGTCTGGGTCGACGCCGCCATCCTGACTGGCTTGAAGGCGGCCGTCGGCGACACCATCCGGCTGGGCGAGCGGCGCTTCACGATCGCGCAACTGATCGCCAGCGAGCCCGACCGCGGCGCCGCCTTCCTGAATTTCGCGCCGCGCGTGATGCTGCCGCTGAGCGAGCTCGACGCCACGGGCCTGGTGCAGACGGGCTCGCGCGTGACCTACCGGCTGCTGCTGGCGGCGCCGGCCCAGGGCGGCGAGGGCGCCGTCGCCGCCTACCGGCGCTGGCTGGAGGCGCACATCAAGAGCGCCGCCGTCAAGGGCGTGCGCATCGACTCGCTGGAGTCGGGCCGGCCGGAGATGCAGTCGACGCTGGAGCGGGCCGACCGCTTCCTGTCGCTGGTCGGGCTGCTGTCGGCCATGCTGGCGGCCGTGGCCGTGGCGATGGCGGCGCGGCGCTTCATGCTGCGCCACGTCGACGCCTGCGCCATGCTGCGCTGCCTGGGCCTGACGCAAAACCAGGTGACGGCCCTGTACCTGATCGAATTCCTGCTGGTGGGCCTGGCCGGCAGCGCGCTCGGCGTGGCCGTCGGCTTCGGCGGCCACCTGGTGCTGCTGGAATTGCTGGGCAAGCTGGTGCAGAGCGATTTGCCGCCCGTCTCGGCGCTGCCGGCCGTGCAGGGCGTGGCCACCGGCATGCTGCTGCTGATCGGTTTCGCGCTGCCGCCCATCCTGCAGCTGCGCAATGTGCCGCACAACCGCGTGATCCGCCGCGAGCAGGACGCGCCGCAGCCGCTGGCGCTGCTGAGCTATGGCCTGGGCCTGTGCAGCTTCGTCGTGCTGCTGCTGTGGCAGGCCGGCGACGTCCAGCTGGCGCTGCTGACGGCGCTGGGCTTCCTGGGCGGCTTCGCGCTGTTCGCGCTGAGCGGCTGGCTGGGCCTGAAGTCGCTGAAGACGCTGCGCGGCGCTCTGCGCCACCAGAGCTGGCGCTTCGCCGTGACGTCGCTGCAGCGCCGCCCCGGCGCCAGCATCGTGCAAATCGTGGCGCTGGCGCTGGGCCTGATGGCCTTGCTGCTGCTGACGGTGGTGCGCGGCGACCTGATGGGCGCCTGGCGCAGCGCCACGCCGGCGGACGCGCCGAACCGCTTCATCATCAATATCCAGCCCGAGCAGAAGGACGACATCGCGCGCCGCCTGGCCGGCGCCGGCGTCGCCAACGCGCCGCTGTATCCGATGATACGGGGCCGTCTGGTGGCCGTGAACGGCGCGGCCATCACGCCCGACACCTATGCCGAGGAGCGCGCCCGCAACCTGGCCGAGCGCGAGTTCAACCTGTCGACGATGGCGCAGATGCAGGAGCAAAACCGCATCGTCGCCGGCAAGTGGTTCGCCGACCAGGCCGGCGCGCCGGCCGAGGCTTCGGTCGAGGAGGGCATCGCCAAGACGCTGAAGCTGAAGCTGGGCGACCGGCTGCGCTTCGACATCGCCGGCACGCCCGTCGAGGCGGCCGTGACCAGCTTGCGCAAGCTGGAATGGGGCTCGATGAAGGTGAATTTCTTCGTCATCATCAACCCGGCGGCGATGGCCGACACGCCGCAAAGCTGGATCACCGCCTTCCACCTGCCGGCGCGCCAGGCGGCGCTGGGCAATGCGCTGACGCGCGACTATCCGAACCTGACGGTGATCGACGTCGGCGGCGTGCTCAGGCAGGTGCAGGCCGTGCTCGAACAAGTCGTCACGGCCGTCGAGTTCCTGTTTTCGTTCACGCTGGCGGCCGGCGTGCTGGTGCTGTACGCCGCGCTGATGGGCTCGCAGGACGAGCGCAGCCGCGAGGCCGGCCTGCTGCGCGCGCTGGGGGCGACCCGGCGCCAGCTGGCGCAGGCGCAGTTGATCGAGTTCGCGCTGGTGGGCGCCCTGGCCGGCCTGCTGGCGGCGGCCGGCGCGTCGGCGATGGGCTGGGCGCTGGCGACCTACCAGTTCAAGTTCGACTGGAGCGGCGGCGCCGGCGTGTGGCTGGCCGGCTTGCTGGCGGGGGCCGCGTGCGCGATCGCCGGCGGCTGGCTGGGGCTGCGCAATGTATTGCGCCAGCCGCCGCTGCAAACGCTGCGCGAGGCCTGAGGCCGGCGCACCCTCAGTCGCGCTGGACCTGGTGGGTGCGCAGATACTCCGCGTAGGACAGGACGGGGGCGTCGAAATAGTGCGCCGGCAGGGGGAACAGGGCCCAGAAATAGGTTTCGCCGCCCTGGCACAGCTGCGGCGCGCTGCAGTAGCGGTACCAGTTCTCGCCGATGGCGCTGGAGTACATGCCGTCGCCGTCGGCGTCGGAGAAAAAGGGGATCACGCGCTGCTCCAGCAGCGCCGCCAGCAGCGAGGGCGGGGCGTCGCTGTCGCGGGCGATTTCATATTGCGCGCGCAAGCTTTTTTCCGTTTCGATGATCATCAGCGTGGCCTTGCCCTCCCTGTCGAGGAACAGGATGCCGCTGGGATTGGGGAACAGATAGTGCTCGACGAAGCCGTTGCTGCGGATCAGCTCCTGCACGACGGCCGTCAGCGCCGGGTCGCTGAGGAAGGGATAGTGGTGCGGCACCAGCAGCTCGCGCAGCGTTTCCGACTGTTCGGCGAAGAATTCCGTTTGCAGCGCGTGGATTTCCAGCTCCAGCGTGTCGAGGGCGTCGTCGTCGCTCTTCTTGATATAGCGGTCGATCAAGCCGCGGTTGAAGGCGCCGACGGCGATCTTTTCATCGGCCGCGCCGGTGAACAGGATCTTCTTGCAGGGCAGGTGGCGCAGCGCCTCGCACAACTCGATACCGTTCATTTGCGGCATGGAATAGTCGACCACCAGCACCGACGGCGTGGCGAAGCGCTGCGGCTGGCCGCTGATGCGGTAGATGCGCTCGATGTCGACGGCGACGTTGCAGTGCTCCGGCGGCAGGTTCGGCGCGTCATAGTTGGCTTCCAGGGGCGGGCCGCCGCGGCGCTCGTGTTGTTGCAGCCAGCGCATGGCGCTGTTGGTGTCGTGGAAGGTTTTCCGGGCCAGCAGGGGGTCGAGTTGGAAGGACAGGCTGCGCAGGAAGCTGTCGCTGTCGTCGATCAGTACGGTCAGGCTGGGGTGTTTGTAGACGGGCAGTTGCATACTGGGCCTTAATGATGTGGGGGCGGCGCCGGCCGCGGAAATTCCAGGACGAAGATGGCGTAGGCGCTCTCGCGCGAAATGCAGCGGATGCGCGCGTCCCATGCCTCCATGATTTGCTTGCACAGCGCCAGGCCGATGCCGCTGCCGTTGTGCGCCGGATACGAGTAAAAGCGCTGGAAGATCAGCGGTATGTGGCGCGGCGAAATGCCGCAGCCGGTGTCGATGAAGAGCAGGCGCGGCGTCTGACGCGCGCCGTCGACGACGATGCGGATGCGGCCCTTGCCGGCGCGCTGGATGGCCTTGAGGGCGTTGCGCAGCAGGTTGAGCAGGATCACCACGCATAGCTCGCTCTGGCCGGCGAAGCTGAAGTTGCTGCGCACCTCGACCGCCACCGCCTGCTGCTGCATCTGGCCGACGAAGGGATAGCGCTTCATCACGGCGTCGACGACGCAGGCCATGGAGACGGTTTCGTTGGGACGCAGATTGCGGCTGACGGCGCTGGCGCTGAGCAGGAACAGGTCGATCATGTGGTTCATGTGGCGCACTTCAAACTGGATGCGCGTGAGCGCGTCGCGGGCGCGGGCCTGGTCGGCGGCGTTGGCGCTGCTGCTCTGTTGCAGCATGCGGTTCAAGCCCCGCACGTTGGCGTCGACGCTGGTGAGCGGCGTGCGCAGTTCATGGGCCACGCTGCCCAGCCCGGCACCGAGGCCGGCCAGTTTTTCCCGCTCCAGCACGCTGCGCCCGACCTTCACCGCCGACAGCACGGCGATGGTGAACCAGTGCACGGGCAATTCCTGCAACACCTGTTCGTCGAGCAGGAAGGCGGCGTCGCCGCACAGGGCGAACGCGGCGCAGGCGAGCGCGGTGCCGATGGCGTAGGCGCGCGCCGCCAGGGTCGTGTCGAAATGGAACAGCACGATCAGCGCGACCAGCAGGGAGTGGCTCCAGATCACCGACGCATGGTTCATCAGGAACATGAAGGTGAAGAAGAACGGCAACTCATAGCTCAAGCCGACCATCAGGTAGATGCCGAACCATTTGCGGTTGAAATACTGGACGCACAGGGCCGGCAGGAACAGCAGCGCGCCGAGCAGGCGCAGGGCGACCGACTCATACATCTGCGGGAAACAATAATTCCATAGCACGAAATACAGCGGCATGCCGAGGGCGCCGATGAGGCCCAGCGCGCGGATGCGGTGCAGGCGCGCCTGGGGATGGTCAGTGCTGCGATGGTAACGCTGCAGCGCGCGGGTGATGCCCCACCGCCATCCCGAGCACTGTTGATGTCGCGTCATAAGTCGATTGTTTCCGATCAATACAGCATCATCCGCTGCTTCCCCGATTCCGGTGTCGTTATCTTCTTGATAGTTGATCTGGATCAACCTCCGGCTTTATGGCGCCGTCATGGTGGTCACGTAATACCCCTCAAACTTTCAATGGAGAAACTATGACCACCGCCAATCGCACCCCCCGCCACCTGCCATGCCGCGCCGAACAGGACATGCCGGATTTCGTCAACCGGCGCATGGACGAGCACTATGTGACGCGGATCGAGAAATTACTGGGGGGGCAGCATCTGCACGCCTGGCAAGCGATGCCGCCGGACGCAATTTTCCTCGCCGGTAACGATTATCTGAACATCGCCGCCGAACCGGCGCTGATCGCGGCCCAGGTCGCCGCGCTGCGGCATGGCGAGGGCGGCGCGCTGATGTCCTCCGTCTTCCTGCAGGAGGGCAGCGCCCAGCACCGGCTGGAGGGCAAGCTGGCGCGCTTCATGGATGCGCAGGATTGCGTGCTGGCGCAATCGGGCTGGGCGGCCAATGTGGGCTTGCTGCAAAGCCTGTGCGAACCGGGCATCCCCGTCTATCTCGACATGCAGGCCCACGCCTCGCTGTGGGAGGGGGTGTTGTCGGCGCAGGCGCTGCCGGTGTCCTTCCTGCACAATGACAGCGAGCATCTGCAGCGCCAGATCGACAAGCACGGCCGCGGCGTCATCGTCGTCGACGCGCTCTACAGCACCAACGGCAGCGTCGCGCCGCTGCACGAGGTGGTGCAGATCGCCGAGCGCAGCGGCAGCATCCTGATCGTCGACGAGTCGCATTCGCTGGGCACGCACGGGCCGCGCGGCGCCGGCCTGGTGGTCGAGCAGGGCCTGGCCGAGCGCGTGCACTTCCGCACGGCGTCGCTGGCCAAGGCTTTCGCCGGGCGGGCCGGCCTGATCACCTGTTCCAGCAAGTTCAAAGGCTATTTTTTGTCGGCATCGCGTCCGGCCATCTTCAGCTCCTGCCTGCTGGCGCACGAGCTGGCCTGGTTCGACGCCGCGCTCGACTTCATCGGCGCGGCCGACGACCGGCGCGCCCGCCTGCACCAGCACGCGCGCCAAGTCCGCGACGGCTTGCGCGCGCTCGGCTACGGCGTCGACGACGGCAGCGAGCAGATCATCGCGCTGGAAGCGGGGCCGGAACCGAAGACCCTGGTGCTGCGCCAGGCGCTGGAGCGGCACAAGATTTTCGGCGCCGTGTTTTGCGCGCCTGCCACGCCGAAAAACCGCTCGCTGGTCAGGCTGACGCTGAACGCCGGCCTGAGCGGGGAGCAGATCGGGCAGGTGCTGGCGGGATGCGCGGCGATCCGCGATGAGGTCGACCTCGGCAGTTGGAGCTCGACGCGCCGCCAGGGACGCCTCGCCCTGGTCTAAATTGGCCACCGCCCCGGGGACGGCAAAAAACCGCGAGCCCGCGGCCGCCTTTCCCGGGGCTTGCGCTATGATGGCGTCTATGACTGAAGCAACTTCTTTATATGAAACAATAGGCGGCGAGTCCACCCTGCGTGCGATGGTGGAGCGCTTTTATGACTTGATGGAGCTGGAGCCGGAATTCGCCGGCATCCGCGCCATGCATCCGCCCGACACGGACGGTTCGCGCGACAAGCTGTTCTGGTTTTTGTCGGGCTGGATGGGCGGCCCGGACTTGTTTGTCGAGCGCTTCGGCCATCCGCGCCTGCGCGCCCGCCATTTGCCGTTCGCCATCGGCATCAGCGAGCGCGACCAGTGGTTGCGCGCGATGGCCTGGGCGATGGAAGATGTCGGCATCGACGCGGCGCTGCGCCTGCGCCTGATGGAGTCGTTTTTCCAGACCGGCGACTGGATGCGCAATACGCCAGGTTGATGTTCTCTCTCTTTCATTATCCATGAGCCATTTCGAATTCCTCGCGCTGCTGGCCGGCGTCGCCATCGTCATTGCCTTGCAGGCGGCCTTGCTGTGGCGCCGCGGCAGCGGCGGCGACGACGCGGCGCTGTTGCAGCAGTTGCAGCAGCACAGCCTGGAGCGCATCGACCGCGTCGAGCGCGAGGTGCGCATGCAGTTGCAGGCTTCGGCCCAGGCCACGCGGCAGGAGTTGAGCGCGGCGCTGGCGCAGTTCCACGGCGCCACCGTGCAGCAGCTCGACGGCCTGCGCGCGCAGACGCTGGCGCAGGCGCACGCCGGGCGCGAGGAGCAGTCGGCCAGCCTGGCCCGCTTCGGCGAGGCGATGAACCAGGCGCTGCTGAATCTGACGCAGTCGAACGCCCAGCGCCTGCTGGAGGTGCGGGCGACGCTGGAGTCGAAGATACGCGATTTGCAGGCCGATAATGGCGCGCGCCTGGAGGAAATGCGCAAGACCGTCGACGAGAAGCTGCACGCGACGCTGGAGGCGCGCCTGAGCGAGTCCTTCCGCCAGGTGTCGGAGCGGCTTGAGCGGGTGCACCAGGGCTTGGGCGAGATGCAGCAACTGGCCATCGGCGTGGGCGACCTGAAGCGGGTGCTCACCAACGTCAAGACGCGCGGCACCTGGGGCGAGGTGCAGTTGGAGATGCTGCTGGAGCAAGTGCTCACTGCGGACCAGTATGCGAAGAATGTGGAAACCCTGCCCGGCACGGGCGCGCGCGTGGAATTCGCGCTGAAGTTGCCCGGCGCGGTAGAGGGGGGCGCGCCGGTGTGGATGCCGATCGACGCCAAGTTCCCCAAGGAACAGTACGAGCGGCTGGTCGAGGCCGCCGAGCGGGCCGATGCGGACGGCGTGGCGCAGGCCGGGCGCGAGCTGGAGCGGGCCGTGCGCGGCGAGGCCAAGACCATCGCCGAGAAGTATGTGGCGCCGCCGCACACCACCGATTTCGCCATTATGTTCCTGCCGACGGAGGGCTTGTACGCCGAGGTGATGCGGCGGCCCGGCCTGGCCGACGAGTTGCAGCGCGTGCACCGGGTCAGCATCGCCGGACCGTCGACCTTGTCGGCCTTGCTGAACAGCCTGCAGATGGGCTTCCGCACGCTGGCGCTGGAGCGCCGCTCGTCCGAGGTGTGGCAGGTGCTGGGCGCGGTGAAGACGGAGTTTGGCAAATTCGGCGATGTCCTGACGCAGACCAAACTGGCGCTGGAGCGGGCCGCCAAAAATATCGAGAACGCGGAAGTGCGCAGCCGCCAGATGGCGCGTAAGCTGAAGTCGGTGGAAGCCTTGCCGGGCGAGGCGGCGCAGATCTTGTTGGGGCCGGAGCTGGAAGTGGATGAGGCGCCGGCGCCCTAACTGCGCTGTGCGGAAGTTTGATGCGGTTTTTTAATCGGAGCAAACATGGCATCTCGCAACATCGACCCGGCCGTGGCCGGCCTGCACGGCGCCCAGCGCGACAAGATCGTCAGCGCCGCCGACGCCGTGCGCCTGATCCATGACGGCGACACGGTCGCCACCGGCGGCTTCGTCGGCATCGGCTTCGCCGAGAATATCGCGGTGGCGCTGGAGCAGCGTTTCCTGCAGCCGGGCGGCGAGGCGCCCGACGGCCTGGCCCACCCGCGCGACTTGACGCTGGTGTACGCGGCCGGCCAGGGCGACGGCAAGGAGCGCGGCCTGAACCATCTGGCGCACGCCGGCATGCTGCGGCGCGTCATCGGCGGCCACTGGGGCCTGGTGCCGAAGCTGCAGCGCCTGGCGATGGACAACCAGATCGAGGCCTACAATCTGCCGCAGGGCGTGATCAGCCATTTGTTCCGCGAGATCGCCGGCGGCAAGCCCGGCCTGTTGTCCGAGGTTGGCCTGGGCACCTTCGTCGATCCGCGTTTCGGCGGCGGCAAGATCAATGCGCGCACCAGCGAGGAGCTGGTCGAGTTGAGCCTGCTGGGCGGCAAGGAATGCCTGTTCTACAAGAGCCTGCCCATCCACGTCGGCATCATCCGCGGCACGACGGCCGATGCGAACGGCAATGTGACGATGGAGCGCGAGGCGCTGACGCTGGAGGCGCTGGCCATCGCGATGGCGGCGCACAATTCCGGCGGCATCGTCATCGTCCAGGTCGAGCGCATCGCCGAGCGCGGCAGCCTGAATCCGCGCCAGGTGAAGATCCCCGGCATCCTGGTCGATTGCGTGGTGGTGGCGGAAAAGCCCGAATACCATATGCAGACGTTCGCCGAGCCGTACAGCGCCGCCTTTGCCGGCGAGCTGCGCGTGCCGCTGTCGAGCGTGGCGCCGATGGCCCTGTGCGCGCGCAAGGTGATTGCCCGCCGCGCGCTGATGGAGGTGCCGGCCAACAGCGTGGTGAACCTGGGCATCGGCATGCCGGAGGGCGTCGCCGCCGTCGCGGCCGAGGAGAAGCTGCTCGATTTGCTGACCTTGACGGCGGAACCGGGCGTGATCGGCGGCATGCCGGCCGGCGGCTTGAATTTCGGCGCCGCCACCAATGCCGACGCGATCATCGACCAACCGGCGCAATTCGATTTCTACGACGGCGGCGGGCTCGACGTGGCGATACTCGGCCTGGCCCAGGCCGACCGCCACGGCAATGTCAACGTCAGCAAGTTCGGCCGCCGCCTGGCCGGCGCCGGCGGCTTCATCAATATCAGCCAGAACGCGAAAAAGGTGGTGTTTGTCGGCACCTTCAGCGCCGATGGCGGAAAATTGGCGATCGATGCGGGCCATCTGCGGATTCTGCAGGAAGGCGCCTGCCGCAAGTTCGTCGACGCGGTCGAGCACCGCAGCTATAGCGGCGCGCATGCGGGCGGGCGCGGCCAGCCGGCGCTGTTTGTCACCGAGCGCTGCGTGTTCCGCCTGACGCCGCAGGGGCTGGAGTTGTTCGAGATTGCCCCCGGCGTCGAGCTGGAGCGCGACATCTTGCGCCAGATGGACTTCGCGCCGCAGATCAGCAAGGAGTTGAAGCTGATGGATGCGCGCATTTTCCGCGACGATGGAATGGGCTTGCGGGCGGATTTGCTGGCGTTGCCGCTCGGGCAGCGGCTCGTCTACGACCCGTTGAAACAATTATTCTTTGTGAACTTCGAGGGCTACACGGTGGCCGATGCCGCCGCGATTACGGCGATCCGCGAGCTGGTCGCGGCGCGGCTGGCGCCGCTCGGGCGCAAGGTGCCGGCCATCGTCAACTATGATAATTTCACGATCCTGCCGGATTTGCTCGACGATTACATCGATATGGTGAACGGCTTGAGCGAGCGCTACTACAGCCGCGTCACCCGCTACACCCACAGCACCTTCATGCGCGCCTATTTCGGCCAGGCGTTCCAGCGCAGAGACAGGGAGCCGGCCCTGTACGCCAGTTCGGCGCAGGCGCTGGCGCACTTGAACGATACGCCCCGCTGAGGGCCGCCGTTCAGGCGCGGCGGCGGCGCGCCGCCACCGCCAGCACGGCCATGCCGGCCAGCAGCATGCCCCAGGTTTCCGGCTCGGGAACGGGCGTCAGCGGCACCACCAGGCCCTGGGACTTGGCGCGTCCCGAACCGCCCGGGCTGCCGGATAGAATTGCGGCGCTGCTGGCCAGACCGCTGGCGAGGAAGCCGGGGCCTTGCGTCAAGCCGGGCGAGAGCAGCGCTTCGGGGCTGCTGCCGATGGCGGGCACGTCGCCGTGCAGCGAACCGGGGCGCAATTCTTCATACGGCGTGCTGGGCGTGGACGGCACGGTGCCGGGCAGGGCCGCGGCGGCGTAGTTGGCGGGCGCGCCGCCGGCGGCGCCCGCTCCCGCCGTACCCGGCGCCTGCGGTTTGCGGGTGATGCGGCTGACGTTGCGGCAGACGGTAGGCACCAGGATGCAATGATCTTGCTCGCAATACACCAGGCCGCGCTCTTTCATTTGCGCGTTCCAGCCCGCGCGCGAGACTTGTTTGCAGACGCGGCCTTCGCCGAAGTGCATGTCGCTGATGCGCGCGTCGTAGTCGTGGCGGCCGCTGATGGCGTCGCGGCTGATGGTGACGAATTCGTCGAAATTGCGGTCGCGCATGCGTTGTTTCAGGCGCTCGCGGACGGCGGCGGGAATCTCGGTGTAGCGGTCGACGGCGGCGACGACGTCGCCCATGAAGGGATTGACGCCCGGGCGGTTCCAGTTGCAATTTTCCAGGCGGTCGGCGCCCAGGCCGGTCTTCGCCTCGACTGCCAGCGGCGCCAGCGACATGACGCTGAAGCAGAGCAGTACGCTCAACATGCCACAGATCGACCGCAGGCGGGAGTAGACGGTAGATATGTTTTTATTACTAATCATTATTAAAATCACAAGTAAATTCGTCAGCGGAAACGCATGTTATCACCTGTGAAACTATAATGCTAGTATAGAAATATTTTTGTTACAATTTTGCTGTGCAGCTTGGCAATATTGTTCCTCGATGGAAGATTGCCTGACGGGATTTTTTGCGATAGGGCGCGCCCCGGCCGCCCCCTGGGAGGCGGCCGGGGCGCCGATTGCCAGGGAGCCGGCGCCGCCTAGGCCAGGCCGTCGAACAGCATGACGTCGACCCAGTCGCCGGCGGCGACATGGCCTTGCTCCGCGTGCAGCACGACCATGCAGTTTGCCTCCGACATCGAGCGCAGGATGCCCGAGCCTTGCGCGCCGGTGATGCGCAGCTGTTGCTGGCCGTCGGCGCCGGTCTCGATGATGCCGCGCTGGAATTCCGTGCGCCCCGCTTTTTTGCGGATGGCGCCCTGCGAGCGCACCCGCAGCAGCGGCGGCGGCGCGGCGTCCGCGCCCATCATGCGCAGCAGCGCGGCGCGGGCGAAGAAGTAGAAGGTCACCATGACGGCGACCGGATTGCCCGGCAGGCCGAGCAGGACGGCGCCGCGGCCGTTCGAGGCGATGTTGCCGAAGGCCATGGGACGGCCCGGCCGCATGTCGATGCTCCAGAAGCTGACTTCGCCCAGCCTGGCCATGATGGCGCGGGTGTAGTCGGCGTCGCCGGACGACACGCCGCCCGAGGTGATGACGGCGTCGGCGTTTTCGCAGGCGCTGCGCAGCGCCGCCTCCAGCGCCGCCGGCTCGTCCTTGACGATGCCCATGTCGAGGATGTCGCAGCCGAGCCGGCTGAGCATGCCGAACAGGGTGTAGCGGTTGCTGTCGTAGACGCAGCCGGCGTCCAGCGGCTCGCCGATCGAGCGCAGTTCGTCGCCGGTGGAGAAGAAGGCCACCCGCAGGCGCCGCTGCACCGGCACCTCGGCAATGCCGAGCGAGGCCAGCAGGCCGAGTTCGGCCGGGCCGATGCGCTTGCCTTTTTTCAGGGCCGGGTGGCCGGCCTTCAAGTCTTCGCCCTGGCGGCGGCGGTTGGCGCCGGGGCCGATGGCGTCCGGCGGTATCGTCACGACGTTGCCGGCGGCGCTGACCAGCTCCTGCGGCACCACGCTGTCGCAGCCCTCGGGCATCACGGCGCCCGTCATGATGCGCGCGCACTGGCCCGCGCCGATGGCGACTTCGGCCGGATGGCCGGCGTAGACGGTGGCGACGATGTCCAGCGTCGTGGCGGCGCCGGCGCGCAGGTCGGCGCCGCGCAGGGCGTAGCCGTCCATCGCCGAATTGTCGTGCGCCGGCACATCGATCGGCGACAGGATGTCGGCCGCCAGCACACGCTCGAGCGCGCTGCGCAGCGCCACCTGCTCGGCCGCGTCGAGCGGCGCGACGGCCGCGTCGATGAGGCTTTGGGCGGCGCGCACCGACAGCGGGGCCGGCGCGCCGGCTGGCGTCGCGGCCGCCTCGGCGCTGCGCAATTGTTCCAGCGTATTGATGTTGCGGAAGGCGTCGGCCTGCTCGAAGACGACACGGGCCACCCTCAGTTCCTCGTACCAGCCGTCCATGCGCCGGCCGCCGCCGTCCAGGTAGGCGTCCAGCGCCGGCAGCACGGTGGTTTTCATCAGGCAGAAGACCGGGTGGACTTGTTGCCGGGGCGCCGAGTCCGGCGCGCTGTCGAGGGTGACGGCGACGGCGACGTCGGCGTTCTGTTCCAGCAGGGCCGCGGCCAGCCGCGCGCCCAGGTCGGCCGGCAGGAAGGGCGCGTCGCAGGGCGCGCTGAGCAGGTAGTCGGTGGCGCAGCGGCGCAGCCCGGTCTGCAAGCCGGCCAGCGGCCCCTCGAAGCCGGCGAGGTCGTCGGGCCAGACGGGGGCGCCCAGCGCTTCGTAACTGGCCTGGTTCTGGTTGGCGTTGATGGCCAGCGGCCCCACTTGCGGCGCCAGCGCCCGCAGCACCTGGGCCGCCATCGTCGTGCCGCGCAGCGGCATCAAACCCTTGTCGACGCGGCCCATGCGCGTGCCGCGTCCGCCGGCCAGGATCAGGCCGCTGATTTGCTGTGTGTCGATCATTGCTTAACCACCTATATAAGACATTTCAACTTTTTTTTCGCCGCCCGCCGGGGCGTCGCCGTGGGCTGCGCGCAGTTCCGAGTAGCGGTCGGCGCGGCCGCGCCACAGGTGCGCCAGCGCGGTCGAGATTTCCGCGTCGCTGCGGCCGCCGCGCAGCAGGGCGCGCAAGTCGTGGCCGCGGCTGGCGAACAGGCAAGTATACAGTTTGCCCTCGGTTGACAGGCGGGCTCGCGTGCAGCTCGAGCAAAAGGCTTGGGTGACGCTGGAGATCAGGCCGATTTCGCCGCCGCCGTCGTGGTAGCGCCAACGCGCCGCCGTCTCGCCGGCGTAGTTGGCGCCGAGCGGCTCGATCGGCATCAGCGCGCCGATGCGCCGCGCCACCTCGGCCGAGGGCACCACCTCGCTCAGGTTCCAGCCGTTCGAGGCGCCCACGTCCATGTATTCGATGTAGCGCAGGATCGTCGGCGTGCCTTTGAAGTGGCGCGCCATCGGCAGGATTTCCTGGTCGTTCATGCCGGCCTTGACGACCATATTCACCTTGACCGGCCCCAGGCCGACCTCGTGCGCGACGGTGATGCCGTGCAGCACGTCGGCGACGGCGAAGTCGACGTCGTTCATGCGCTTGAAGGTGGCGTCGTCGAGGGCGTCGAGCGAGACGGTGACGCGGCTCAAGCCGGCGTCCTTGAGCGCCCTGGCCTTCTTCGCCAGCAGCGAGCCGTTGGTCGTCAGCGTCAAATCGAGCGGCTGGCCGGCCGGCGTCCTCAGGGCGGCCAGCATGGCGACCAGTTTTTCGATGTTCTTGCGCAGCAAGGGCTCGCCGCCGGTCAGGCGGATTTTCTGCACGCCGTGGGCGACGAACAGCGCGGCGACGCGGCTGATTTCCTCGAAGGATAGCAGGGCGCCGTGGGGCAGGAAGGCGTGGTCCTTGTCGAACACCTCCTTCGGCATGCAGTACACGCAGCGGAAGTTGCAGCGGTCCGTGATGGAGATGCGCAAATCGTGCAGCGGCCGGCCAAGCCGGTCGCTCAGGGCGCCGTCCGCCGCCTCCAGCAGCGCCGGGATCGCCGGCGGCGGCTGGCGGCCGTCGGCGAGGAGGATGATCTTTTCAGCCATGAATTCTTTGAAGCACAATACGCGAAATACCGCTAAGGCAGATACGATAGCACGAGGCCGGCCGCGGCACAGGCGAACAGCAATTTGATGGTGCCGGCCTGGAAGCGCAACAGGGCGACGCAGGCGGCCGCGCCGATGGCGATGGCGGCCACATCCCAGTGCGGCCGCGGGGCCTGCAAGTAGAAGACGTGCTGGCCGAAAAACAGCGCAAGGCTGACGATGACGCCGACGACGGCGGCCGAAATGGCCGTCAGCGGCGCCGTCAGGCGGATATTGTCGCGCGTCGATTCGACCAGCGGCCCGCCGGCCAGGATGAACAGGAAGGACGGCAGGAAGGTGAAGAAGGTGGCGACGCAGGCGCCGGCCACGCCGGCCAGCGCCAACTGGTCGCCGAACAGCGCATGGGTCCAGGCGCCGACGAAACCGACGAAGGCGACGATCATGATCAGGGGGCCGGGCGTGGTTTCGCCGAGCGCCAGGCCGTCCATCATTTGCGCGCCGCTGAGCCAGTGGAAGGTTTCCACGCCGCCCTGGTAGACATAGGGCAGTACGGCGTAGGCGCCGCCGAAGGTCAGCAGCGCCGCCTTGCTGAAGAACCAGGCCATCTGCGCCAGTGGGCCGGCGGCGCCGAACAGCGCCGCCAGCAAGCCCCAGGCGGCAAGGCCGAGGCCGCCGCCTAGCGCGGCGATGGCCAGCAGGCGGCCCCAGGAAAAGCGCGCGTGCGCCGGCGTCGGACTGTCGTCGTCGATGATGGCCGGGCCGTAGCTGGCGCGCGCGTCCGGGTGGCCGCCGCCGATCTGGAAGTGGCCGGGCCAGTAGCGGCCGCCGGCCAGGCCGATCGCGGCCGCGCCGAGCACGATGGCTGGAAATGGCAGATGAAACACGGCGATGGCGAGAAAGGCGGCGACGGCGATGGCGCCCAGGGCGGCATTCTTCAGCGAGCGGCGGGCGATGCGCCAGGCGGCCGCCAGCACGATGGCGACGACGGCCGGCTTGATGCCGTACAACACACCGGCGACCAGGGGCAGCTTGCCGTAGGCCAGATAGATCCACGACAGCAGCATCAGGATGAAGAGCGAGGGCAGCACGAACAGCAGGCCGGCCAGAATGCCGCCGCGGGTCTTGTGCAGCAGCCAGCCGATGTAGACGGCGAGCTGGGTCGCTTCCGGGCCGGGCAGCAGCATGCAGTAATTGAGCGCGTGCAGGAAGCGCTGCTCGGAAATCCAGCGGCGGCGCTCGACCAATTCCGTGTGCATCAGGGCGATCTGGCCGGCCGGGCCGCCGAAGCTGATGCAACCCAGCTTGAGCCAATACCAGAAGGCCGTGCCGAGGCTGACGGGGGCGGGGCGTTCGAGGACAGTTGTCATGGGCGGCGGCCGGTGGCGGGGACAGACCACGATTTTCCAGCAATATTGCTGGAAAATCGTGGTCTGTCCCCAGTGAATAAAAAAGGGGAAGCACCTGGCTTCCCCTTTTGTTTAGAGCAACTGGCGGGGATGACTCCCGTTCAGCTTATTGGCGCTGCGTGTTCACTTGCACCAGCGGCTCGTCGGCTTGCGCCGGCAGCGGCTTGCGCTCGCGTGGCTTGCGCACCGGAGCAACCGCCTTGGCGGCCGCCTCGCGTGCCGCGCGCAGTTTTTCCGGGTCGGTGGCGGCCAGTGTCAGGCCGGCCGAGCCGAGTACCGCGTTCAGGTCGACGGCTGGTGCCGCCACGACTGGCACGGCAACTGCCGGCGCAGCGGCGACCGCTGCCACGACCGGGGCGGCCGGGGCCGGCGCGGCGACTGGCGCCACGTCGACCACGGGCGCGGCGGCCACAAGCGCTTCCGGCACCGGCGCAAGGACTTCCGCTTCGACTACGGGCGCAGGCTCGACCGGCAGAGGCGCGGCGACGACGGCGGCGACTTCTTCCGGCGCGGCGACGACTTCCTCTGCCGCGGCGACGGCGATTTCCACCACGGGCGCTGCAACGACAGGCTCGGCAGGCGCTACCGGGGCGGCAACTTCGGCCACCACGGCTGGCGCGGCAACCTCAAGCACCGCTGCCGGGGCTGCGGCGACGACTGCTACCGCCTCCGCCGCTACGGCTGGCGCGGCGTCGGCCACTTCGGCAACGACGGCCGGGGCCGGCGCGTTGGCGATGTCGCCTTCCGGCGCAACGCTGAAGCTGACGGCGGGAGCGGACTCCTGGCCTTCGGCGTCGGATGCCGACGCTTCGATCAGCTCGCCCGTTTCGCGGTCGCGGCGGTTACGGTTGCGGCCACCACGGCGGCGGCGGCGACGCGGCTCTTCGCCTTCGCCTTCGACTTCTTCGCCGTCAGGACCGATGCTCGTCGCCGGCTTCAGCAGATTGACGGCGATGGCTTCTTGCTCGACTGCCGGGCCGGTGGATGGCGCCGGGGCGGCGGCCAGGACCGTGCCCACTTCCAGCTCTTCCACTTTCACCTCGGCGACCGGGGCCTTGTCGGCGCGCGGCTCGCGCGGCGGACGGGGCGCGCGCTCGGGGCGTTCGCCGCGTTCGGCGCGTTCGCGCGGCGCCGGCATGTCGCCGGCCTCGCGGGCTTCGCGCGGTTCACGCGGCGGACGCGGTGGGCGTGGCGGACGGGCGGCCTTGTCGGCGTCGGCGTCCTTGCCCGCTTCGTCTTGCTGGGCGCGGACCTGGCCTGGCTCGCGCTCTTCGCGGGCGCCCGGCTTGCCGTTGCGGTTGCGGCCGCGCGGGCCGCGGGCGTTGCGGTCGCCGCGGTCGGCGCCGGCGGCCGGTTTGGCGGCCACGATGGCGGCCGGGGCCGCAGGCGCGGCTTCCGTTTTGCCGCTAAAGAAGCTGATGATCTTGGCGATCAGGCCCTGCGGCGCGGCCGGGGCGGCGACGGGGGCGGCTTTGGCCGCTTCGGCCGGCTTGCGCTCGACCATCGGGGCGGGCTGGTCCGGGGTGATCGTCTTGACGACGGCTTCCTGGCGCGGCTTGGCTTCTTCCTTCTGGCGCTTGCTGTAGGCCATGTCGGTGGCGGCGCTTTCGGCCAGGTTGTAGCTCGCCTGGGCTTCTTCGAGGCGCGGATCGTCGTGCTTGATGCGTTCCAGCTTGTAGTGTGGCGTCTCCAGATGCTTGTTCGGGATCAGGATCACGGCGATGCGGTGGCGGTTCTCGATCTTCAAGACTTCGCCGCGCTTTTCGTTGAGCAGGAAGGCGCCCACGTCGACGGGCACTTGCACGTGGATGGTCGCCGAGTTTTCCTTCATCGCCTCTTCCTGGATGATGCGCAGCACCTGCAGGGCGGACGATTCCGTGTCGCGGATGTGGCCGGTGCCGGAGCAGCGCGGGCAGGTCACGTGGCTGCCTTCGGACAGCGAAGGGCGCAGGCGCTGGCGCGACAGTTCCATCAGGCCGAAGCGCGAGATCTTGCCCATCTGGACGCGGGCGCGGTCGTGGTGCAGCGCGTCTTTCAGGCGCTGTTCCACTTCGCGCTGGTTCTTCGCCACTTCCATGTCGATGAAGTCGATGACGATCAGGCCGCCCAAGTCGCGCAGACGCAACTGGCGCGCCACTTCCTCGGCCGCTTCGCAGTTGGTGTTGAAGGCCGTCGTCTCGATGTCCGAGCCGCGCGTGGCGCGGGCCGAGTTGACGTCGACGGACACCAGGGCCTCGGTGTGGTCGATGACGATGGCGCCGCCCGACGGCAGCGGCACGGTGCGCGAGTAGGCCGTTTCGATCTGGTGTTCGATCTGGAAGCGCGAGAACAGCGGCACGTCGTCGCTGTAGCGCTTGACGCGGTGCACCATGTCGGGCATCACGTGGCTCATGAACTGGTGCGCCTGCTCGTAGATGTCGTCCGTGTCGATGAGGATTTCACCGATGTCTGGCTGGAAGTAGTCGCGGATCGCGCGTATCACCAGCGACGATTCCTGGTAGATCAGGAAGGCGCCCGAGGCCGATTTGCCGGCCCCTTCGATGGCGCGCCACAGTTGCATCAGGTAATTCAAGTCCCACTGCAGCTCGTCGACGTTGCGGCCGATGCCGGCCGTGCGGGCGATCACGGACATGCCGGCCGGCAGGTCCAGCTTGTCCATGGTTTCGCGCAATTCCTGGCGCTCTTCGCCTTCGACGCGGCGCGACACGCCGCCGCCGCGCGGGTTGTTCGGCATCAAGACCAGGTAGCGGCCGGCCAGCGAGACGAAGGACGTCAGGGCCGCGCCCTTGTTGCCGCGCTCCTCTTTTTCCACCTGGACCATGATTTCCTGGCCTTCGCGCAGCGCTTCCTTGACGGAGGCGTTGCGCACGTCGACGCCTTCGCGGAAGTAGGTGCGGGCCACTTCCTTGAACGGCAGGAAGCCGTGGCGGTCTTCGCCGTAGCTGACGAAGCAGGCTTCCAGCGAGGGCTCGATGCGGGTGATGACGCCCTTGTAGATGTTGGATTTGCGCTGTTCGCGCCCGGCCGTCTCGATATCGATGTCGATCAGTTTCTGACCGTCGACAATGGCTACGCGCAGCTCTTCTTGCTGCGTAGCATTAAACAACATGCGTTTCATTTTTATTAACTCCGCGACCCGAAGGCCATCTCAATGCCGCCTCTTTGGAGGCGGCGACCATACACGGATATACGCGAGAACAGGAGTGGTTGCGGTGGGTATGCCCGGGCGTGCGGCGCAACAACGCGGTGCGTTGCGGCCGCAACAGGGCGCAAATGACGTCGATCGACATGCCGAGTGCACGCATCACCTGCGACTCATCTGATGCCGCCGGCGTGGCCGGGGGCAGAGAATGCAGGCGGTGGCAAATCAGGAGCCAAATCGTAGCCCGGCCTACATACTGCGATTGCGATGCCGAGGTTTGGCCTCAGCCTTTCATCGGCAACCCGCAATGTGTAGGCTTGCTACATGGGGTTTGGCGAAAACGGCAAGCGTTATCAACTTCATCAACCCGCCAGCAGGCTGCGAACAGCCGTGCTGGCGGGTACTTATCCTTACAATCCAAACACTCTTATTCAGCACCCCTGCGCTATATCCGATTACAACAACGGTGCAACCTTGATTCGGGCGGGGGTGGTGCGTATACATTTTTTCCACCGAATTTGCAATTTGGCGAGGCCGGTGGAGACGCCCCTGTGTAAAATGTGCTTTTATTGTTACACCAGCAGCAGCAATGAGCCGCAGCAAAAACAATTATATATTCAAAATGAAGGACTTAGAGAGATTTTCTGGGAAGACAGAGCAAATGAAGATGCAAAACGATGTTGTTCCCCCTTCAAGCGCGGTTCAGCCGCAAGCGCAATTCGTCACGATCTCCGAGGAAGAGGCCGGACAGAGGATAGACAATTACTTATTACGGGTCTGCAAGGGCGTGCCGAAAAGCCACGTCTACCGCATCCTGCGCTCCGGCGAGGTGCGGGTTAACAAGGGCCGGATCGACCAGTTGTACCGCCTGGTGGAGGGCGACATCGTGCGCATTCCGCCCGTGCGCATCGCCGAGAAGACGGCCGCCGCGGCGCCCGCGGCCGAGTTCAAGATCATTTTCGAGGACGCCCACCTGCTCGTCATCGACAAGCCGGCCGGCGTGGCCGTGCATGGCGGCTCCGGCGTGTCCTTCGGCGTCATCGAGCAGTTGCGGGCGTCGCGCCCGGACGCCAAGTTCCTGGAATTGGTGCACCGGCTCGACCGCGACACCTCGGGCTTGCTGTTGCTGGCCAAGAAGCGTTCGGCGCTGACCAGTTTGCACGAGCAAATGCGCGACGGCTTGACGGACAAGCGCTATCTGGTGCTGGTGGCCGGCGACTGGAAGAACGCGCGCCAGCACGTCAAACTGCCGCTGCATAAGTATACGACGGCCGACGGCGAGCGCCGCGTCGCCGTGCAGGCGGACGGGCTGGCCTCGCACACGGTGTTCACACTGTTGCATAAATACACAGATTTCGCGCTGCTGGAGGCGGAATTGAAAACCGGCCGCACCCACCAGATCCGCGTGCACCTGTCTTCGTCCGGCTTCGCCATCGCCGGCGACGATAAGTACGGCGATTTCGCCCTGAACCGCGCGCTGCTGAAGGCCGACGCCACGCGCGGCGCGCTCAAGCGCATGTTCCTGCACGCCCACCAAATCACCTTCACCCACCCGGAAACGGGCAAGAACTTGACCTTGAACGCACCTTTGGCCGCCGAATGCGAGCGTTTCTTGGTAAGCTTGGGCAAACCGCTGGCCAGTGCCGCGCGCTAGCATGGGCCGCCCGCCGGCGCCGGTGGCGCGCGGGACGGCCGCCCCCTATATATATTAGTAGCTAGTAGCGGCGCGCAGCGTCATTCACCATTTTAAGGAGCCGGCGGCGACAGTCGCCGGAAGACATGGCAAGAAAGCAATTTGATCTGATCGTCTTCGATTGGGATGGCACGTTGATGGACAGCACGTCAACGATCGTGAAATGCATCCAGGCCTCGGCCAGGGATCTGGGCTTGCCGATCCCGCACGACGCCGCCGCCGCCCAGGTGATCGGCCTGGCGCTGCCGCTGGCGATGCAGGCGGTGATGCCGGACGTCGATCCGAAATTCCACCCGCGCATGGTCGAGCGTTACCGTTATCACTACACGTCGCGCGACCACGAGCTCAGCCTGTTCCCCGGCGTGCAGGAAATGCTGCAGGATTTGTCGCAGCAGGCGTATTTCCTGGCCGTGGCGACGGGCAAGAGCCGGGTCGGCCTGAACCGCGCGATGAACGCCGTCAAGCTGCTGTCGATGTTCGATGCCACGCGCTGCGCCGACGAAACCTTTTCCAAGCCGCACCCGGCCATGCTGCTGGAATTGACGCGCGAGCTGGGCCAGGACATCCGCCGCACCGTGATGATAGGCGACACCAGCCACGATCTTTTGATGGCCAGCAACGCCGGCGCGGCCGGCATCGCCGTGCAGTACGGCGCCCATCCGGTCGAGCAGCTCGACGCCTGCACGCCGCTGTATTCGGCTAGTACGGTGGCGCAATTGCACGACTGGCTCAACGAGCACGCGTGATGGCGGCGGACGAGGTGCTGATCTGCGCGGCCGACGCCGTGCTGGAGGGCGGCAAGGGCGTGCGCTTTCCGCTCACGGCCTGGGGCGAGGACGCCACCGGCTTCGTGGTGCGCTACGGCGGCACGGCCTACGGCTATCTGAACCGCTGCGCCCACGTGCCGATCGAGCTGGACTGGGCCGAGGGCGAGTTTTTCGAGTCCAGCGGCCTGTACCTGATGTGCTCGACCCACGGCGCCATCTATGTGCCCGACAGCGGCCGCTGCGCCGGCGGCCCGTGCAAGGGCGGGCGCTTGCAGCCGATCGCGGTGAACGAGCGCGACGGCCAGTTGTACTGGCAGCCCGACGAGTACTTCCGGCCGGCGCGGGCCTGAGCCGCGCCCCCTATATTTTCCAACGAAACGAACTATGAGCGATAACATGAATAGCGATGTAAACGGCGCCGCGCAAGCCGCCCCGGGCAAGCCGGCGGACGGCCATTGGGAGCGCGAGGTGCTGGAAAAACTGGTTTTTGCGACCTTGCAGGAACAGCGGGCGCACCGCCGCTGGGGCATTTTCTTCAAGCTGTTCAGCCTCTTGATCGTGCTGTTCGGCCTGTGGGCCTATTTCGATTTCAGCATCGGCGGTTCGGACATGGAGACGCTGGGCCGGCACACGGCGCTGATCGACATCGACGGCGCCATCGAAGCCGAGGGCGGCGGCTCGGCCGCCGTCGTCATCCCGGCGCTGAACAAGGCGTTTTCCGACGCCGGCTCGGTGGCCGTGGTCTTGCACATCAACAGCCCCGGCGGCAGTCCGGTGCAGGCCGGCATGATCGTCGACGAGATCGTGCGCCTGCGCAAGGGCTATCCGGCCAAGCCGCTGTATGTCGTCGTCGATGAGATGTGCGCCTCGGGCGGCTATTACATCGCGGCGGGGGCCGACAAGATCTATGTCAACAAGGCCAGCGTGGTCGGCTCGATCGGCGTGCTGATGGACGGCTTCGGCTTTGCCGGCGTGATGGAAAAGGTCGGCGTCGAACGGCGCCTGCTGACGGCCGGCGACAACAAGGGCTTCATGGACCCGTTCACGCCGCTCAGCGAGAAGCACAAGGCTTACGCGCAGAGCATGCTCAATGAAATCCACCAGCAATTCATCCAGGTGGTGCGCACGGGCCGCGGCAAGCGCCTGAAGGAAACCCCGGAGATGTTCTCCGGCCTGTTCTGGAGCGGCGCCAAGGCCGTCGAGATGGGGCTGGCCGACGGTTTCGGCACCGTCGACACGGTGGCGCGCGACATTATCAAGGCCGAGGACATCGTCGACTACACCCAGCACGAGGGCTTGCCTGAACGGGTGCTGAAGAAATTCGGCGCGGCGATGGGCGCGGGCGCCTTCAAAAGCGCGCTGGGCAGCGCCAAACCGGTGTTCCGCTAGGCTGGCGCGGCGGGAAATATGGTGAAAATATCTTTATTTCTCTTGATAATTCGCACGGGTGGACTATATTGGTGATGTGGTTCTTGTCAAGAGAGGGCGAAATAAGTCATTTGGTCAGCTGCCGCGAACTTGATGTTTTAAAACGGAACTACTCACCTCATCGTTGATGCGGTATAGAGAGAATTTCGATTCCTCACAGGAGCCCCGCAACGGGGCTTGAAAACGGCGGCGCAATGCCGCCGTTTTCATTGGGCGCAGGGATGGCCGGCTCAGGCGGTGTAGATGTGCCGGCCCGTGCCGGCCGGGGCGCTCGCCGGCGCCAGCTCCGGCGCCGCTTCCGCTTCGGCCTGGGAAAAGCCGCCGGCGGCCAGCCACACGGCGAAATTGTTTTGCGCGGCGGCATGCCAGAGCGATTGCGCCGAGGCCGGTGGCACCTCGTTGGGCCAATAGCCGCTGCTCCAGCGGGCCAGCGCCAGATTGGCGGCATGCAGCGCCGATTGCTCGGCGGCCAGTTGGATATGCTCGTCCCTGGAAAGTGCGTTCAGGTCGGGCTTGTCGATAGGGGTCATACGGTTCTCCTCTTGAGATACCACGTTGGCAGTTTCTAAGCGCTACCTTGTATATTCCTAAGATCGCTAGGCCGATTCCTAACGGAGTTTCAGTGTATCAATACGACTTGCGTCGGATTTGATAAAAGTCAAATATGTCGATTGCCTGCGAGCGAAAAAAACCTTGAAAAGGCACCCAGGCTGTTCGCGCGTCGCGGCGCCCCCGTTGGGGACAGACCACGATTTTCTGCAAACTATTTCCTGGAAATCGTGGTCTGTCCCCGGCTTCACTGTCGCTGCCGCTTCTGTTACAGTCTCGGCATGAGTAAATTATCCTTAGACCGCATCCTGCAATCGCAGGGATTCGGCACCCGAAAATACTGCCGCGCCTTGATCGAGGACGGCGAAGTGAGCATCGCCGGCGTCACGCCGGACAATTACCGCACTACCTATGAAACCGAGGGCCTGGTGTTGCACGTCTTCGACGAGGAGTGGGTCTACCGCGAGCATGTGTACATCGCCTTGCACAAGCCGGCCAATTTCGAATGCTCGCGCAAGCCGAGCCACCACCCCGGCGTGCTGACGCTGCTGCCCGAACAGTTCAGCTGGCGCGAGGTGCAGCCGGTCGGCCGGCTCGACCACGACACGACAGGTATGCTGCTGATGTCCGACGATGGCCCATTTATCCATGCTCAATCGTCGCCGAAGCGCCATGTTCCAAAGATTTACCAGGCCACGACGCAGGCCCCGGTGACGGACGCGCTGGTGGCGACGCTACTGGCCGGCGTGCAGTTGCACGACGAACCGGCGCCGCTGGCGGCGCTGGTGTGCGAGCGGCGCGGCGAGCACCAGATCGACATCGTCCTGGAGCAGGGCAAATACCACCAGGTCAAGCGCATGCTGGCGGCCGCCGGCAACCATTGCAGCGCGCTGCACCGCTCGGCGATCGGCACGCTGACGCTGGAGTCGCTGGGACTGGCCGAAGGCGAGTGGTGCTATCTGAGCGCCGAGCAAATGGCGCTGCTGGCACCCGCCTGAGGCCGCTTTAGAACTTACTGCCGCCGCCGCGGTCGGACCCGAGAGGGCCGGCCCCGGGACGGTGCTGCGCGCTTTTCTCCCCTTTCCGCCTAAGCCACAATGAAACTTGCCACACTTAACGATGGCACGCGCGACGGCCAACTGGCCGTCGTCGCGCGCGATTTGAAAACCGCCCATCTGGCCGACGGCATTGCGCCGACGCTGCAGGCGGCGCTGGACGACTGGGCCTTCATCGCGCCCCAGCTCGACGCCCTGTACCAGTTGTTGAACCAGGGGCGCGGCCAGCGCAGCTTCGACTTCGACGCCGCCAACTGCATGGCGCCGCTGCCGCGCGCCTGCCAATGGGTGGCCGGCGCCGCCTATCCGAATCATGTCGAGCTTGCTTGCAAGGCCGCCAATATCGCGGCGCCCGAATCGCTGCGCAGCGAGCCGCCGATGCGCCAGGGCGGCGGCGACTTCCGCGGCCCGCACGAGGCTATCGCGCTGGCTTACGAGCAGTGGGGCATCGACTTCGAGGCCGGGCTGGCCGCCATCACGGACGATGTGGCGATGGGCGCGACGCCGGACCAGGCGCATTTGCACGTCAAGTTGCTGGCGCTGGTCAACGATGTGACGCTGCGCAATCTGGTGGCGGACGAGCTGGCCGCGGGCGGCGGCTTGTTGCAGGCCAAGCCGGGGGCCAGTTGCGCGCCGGTGGTGCTGACCCCGGACGAGCTGGGCGACGCCTGGAAGGGCGGCAAGGTGCATCTGCCGCTGCGCGTGCATTGGAACGGCAAACTGGTCGGCCAGCCGCACGCCGGCGTCGACATGCTTTTCAATTTTCCGCAATTGCTGGCCCGGCTGTGCCGCACGCGCCCGGTGCGCGCCGGCAGCGTCGTCGGCGCCGGGGTCGTCTCGAACAAGGACGCGCGCCGCGGCTATTGCTGCATCGCCGAGAAGCGCTACCTGGAGGTGCTGGCCGACGGCGTCGCCAGCACGCCGTTCATGCTGTTCGGCGACACGGTCAAGGTGGAGATGCTGGGCGAGGACGGCAAGTCGCTGTTCGGCGCCATCGAGCAGACGCTCAAGCAGGCCGAGGCGCGCAAGGGAGGCTAGTGCCCGGCCGCCGCTTTGCGGCGGCGCCGGAATGCAGTAAGCTGCAATATTGCCAGTGGGCAAAATGAAACAGGATGGGAAAAGTCCGCCTGTTCCGCCGATGGCTGCATGGGCGCATCGGCAATAATGTGCTGTGCCCCGTCCGTTTTTGCGCCTTTTCACCGCGCCGGACCCAACCGGAGTGTTAGATGGCAGAAGACAGCGACGCCGAAAAGACCGAACCCGCGTCAGCGAAGCGCCTTGAGCAGGCGCGCGAGGAGGGGGACGTGCCGCGCTCGCGCGAGGTGGCGACGTTTACGGTGCTGATCGCGTCCGGCTGCTGCCTGTGGTTCGCCGGCGACGGGCTGGTGCGGCGCCTGACGGCCGTGCTGGTGTCCGGCCTGAACCTGGACCGGGAACAGATTTTCAACAGCGATGTGCTGCTCAACCGCATGTTCACCGACGTCGTCTCGGTCCTGCTGACCTGCCTGCCGCTGGGCGTGGCGGTGATGCTGGTGGCGCTGGCCTCGCCGCTGCTGGTGGGCGGCTGGCTGTTCAGCGGCAAGGCTTTTATGCCGAATTTCGGCAAGCTCAATCCCATCAAGGGCTTGGGCAATATGGTGTCCGTCAACGCCCTCGTGGAATTGCTGAAGGCGATCGCCAAGACCATCGTCGTCGGCGTCGTCGCCTGGATGGTGATGCGCCACCAGACCGAGGCCGTGCTGGCGCTGGCGCTGGAGCCGTTGCGTTCCGGCAGCGCCCACCTGGTCAGCCTGGTGATGACGGCCTTCATGGTCATCGTCGGCGCGCTCGGCCTGATCGCCGCGATCGACGGCCCTTACCAGATCTGGCATTACGCCAACAAGCTGAAGATGACGCGCCAGGAGATGACGCAGGAGGCCAAGGAGTCCGACGGCAATCCGCAGATCAAGGCGAAGATCCGCCAGATGCAGCATGAGATGTCGCGCAAGCGCATGATGGCGGCGGTGCCGACGGCCGACGTGGTCGTGACCAACCCGACCCATTACGCGGTGGCGCTGAAGTACGGCGAGGACAGCCGCGGCGCGCCCCAGGTGGTGGCCAAGGGCAGCGACGAAGTGGCCTTGAAGATACGCGCGCTGGCCGAGGAAAACCACGTCGCCATCCTGGAGGCGCCGGCGCTGGCGCGGGCGCTGCACAAGCATACCGAGATCGGCGACGAGATTCCCGAGGCGCTGTACGCGGCCGTGGCCGAGGTGCTGGCCTATGTATTCCAGTTGCGCGCTTTCGGCAAGGGCGGCGGCGTCCGGCCCGAGCGTCCCGGCAAGCTGGATGTGCCGCCCGAGCTCGACCCACTGAACCCTGCCGCGCAGACGGCACCCGACACGAATAAGGGAGCAACACAATGAATGGTGTGAGAGTACCGGCCTGGTTGAGCGGTTTGGGCGGCAACGCCGGCAAGGGCCTGGCCGCGCCTATCCTGATCATCATGCTGCTGGCGATGATGGTGTTGCCGCTGCCGGCCTTCATCCTCGACATTTTCTTCAGCTTCAACATCGCGCTGTCTATCATCGTGCTGCTGACCAGCCTGTACACGGTCAAGCCGCTGGATTTCATGGCTTTTCCGACCATTCTGCTGGTGAGCACGATGCTGCGCCTGTCGCTGAACGTCGCCTCGACCCGCGTCGTGCTGACCGAGGGCCACACGGGCGCGGCGGCGGCCGGCAAGGTGATCGAGGCTTTCGGCCACTTCCTCATCGGCGGCAATTACACGGTCGGTATCGTGGTGTTCATCATTTTGACGATCATCAACTTCACCGTCGTCACCAAGGGCGCGGGCCGTATCGCCGAGGTCGGCGCGCGCTTCGCCCTGGACGCGATGCCGGGCAAGCAGATGGCCATCGACGCCGACTTGAACGCCGGCCTGATCGCCGAGGCCGAGGCGCGCGCCCGCCGCACCGAGGTGGCGCAGGAGGCCGAGTTTTACGGCGCCATGGACGGCGCCAGCAAATACGTGCGCGGCGACGCCGTGGCCGGCATCATGGTCACCGTCATCAACATCGTCGGCGGCCTGCTGGTGGGCCTGCTGCAGCACGACCTGGCGTTCGCCGAGGCGCTCAAGACCTATACGCTGCTGGCCATCGGCGACGGCCTGGTCGCGCAGATCCCCTCACTGATCATCTCGACGGCGGCCGGTATCGTCGTCTCGCGCGTGGCCAGCGAACAGGACATCGGCGCCCAGCTGGTCGGCCAGTTGTTCGCCAAGCCGCAGGTGCTGTACATTACCGCCGGCATCATCGGCGGCATGGGTTTGATCCCGGGCATGCCGAACCTGGTGTTCCTGCTGCTGGCCTCCGTCATCGGCGGCACGGCCTACCTGGTCAGCAAGCGCCGCACCGAGGCGGCCGTCGCGCCGGAACCGGAGGCGGCGCCGCCGACGACGGCGCCGGAGCAGGAGGAAGCCAGTTGGCAGGACATCATGCCGGTCGACACGCTCGGGCTGGAAGTGGGATACCGCCTGATTCCGCTGGTTGACAAGACCCAGGGCGGCGAACTGCTCAAGCGCATCAAGGGCATCCGCAAGAAATTCGCCCAGGAAGTGGGCTTCCTGGCGCCACCGGTGCACATCCGCGACAACCTGGAGCTCAAGCCCTCGGCCTACCGGATCACGCTCAAGGGCGTCGAGGTCGGCACCGGCGAAGCCTTCAACGGCCAGTTCCTGGCGATCAATCCGGGCATGGCCAGCGGCAGCCTGCCGGGGCTCGTCACCAGCGACCCGGCCTTCGGCCTGCCGGCCACGTGGATCGAGGCGGCCCTGCGCGACCAGGCCCAGGCGATGGGCTACACGGTGGTCGACGCCGGCACCGTCGTCGCCACCCACCTGAACCACCTGATCACTTCGCACGCCTCCGAGTTGCTGGGCCGGGCCGAGGTGCAGTCGCTGCTCGACCACCTGGGCAAGGACGCGCCCAAGCTGGTCGAGGATCTGGTGCCGAAGATGGTGTCGCTGTCTACCCTGCAAAAAGTGCTGCAGAACCTGCTGATCGAGGGCGTGCACATCCGCGACATGCGCTCGATCATCGAGACGCTGGCCGAGCACGCGGTGCACACGCAAGACCCCAGCGAGTTGACGGCGCTGGTGCGGGTGGCGCTGGGACGGGCCATCGTGCAGCAACTGTTCCCCGGTGCGGCCGAGCTGTCGGTGATGACCCTGGACAACCGCCTGGAGCGCCTGTTGATGCAGGCGCTGGGCACCGGCGGCGCGGACGGCGCCGGCATCGAGCCGGGGCTGGCCGACACGATCGCCCAGCAGGCCGGGCTGGCGGCGCAGCAGCAGGAGGCGCTGGGCCTGACGCCGGTGCTGCTGGTGCCGGGGCCGCTGCGGGCGCTGCTGTCGCGTTTCCTGCGCCGCGCGCTGCCGCAGTTGAAAGTGTTGTCGCACTCGGAAATCCCGGAAACCAAAACCATCCGCGTGACCAGCCTGGTCGGCGCGCAGTAAGCGGCAGCTTCGTCCGGCCCCGGCCCGGCGCCCGGGGCGGGATGTTGCGTTTGCCGAAGCCCTAACTTTGCGCCAATCCGCATCCCCGCCGTGGCCGCTTCGCTACACTGGGGGCATGGCCACGCCCGACGACTACGACACGCCCTGGAAGGACGCCGTGACGCGGTATTTCCCCGCGTTCATGGCGTTTTACTTTCCGCTGGCCCACGCGCTGATCGACTGGTCGCGCGAGCATGTCTTCCTTGAGCCGGAACTGGCGCAGATTTGGCCGGACGCGGCGCTGGGCAGGCGCATCGCCGACAAGCTGGTCCAGGTCACGCTGCTGGGCGGCGCCCGCAAATGGGTGCTGGTGCACCTGGAAGTGCAGGGGCGGCGCGACAGCCGTTTCGCCGAGCGCATGTTTATCTACAATTACCGCATCTTCGACCGCTACCATTGTCCCGTCGCCAGCCTGGCTCTGCTGGCCGACAACAGCGTCGCCCGCAAGCCCGCCGCCTTCGGCTACCGTCTGTTCGGCTGCAGCATGGACATGGCCTTTCCCGTCGTCCGGCTGCAGGATTTCGCCTGCCGCTCGGCGCAGTTGTTGCGCGATCCGAATCCGTTCGCGCTGGTGACATTGGCTTACTTGTCCTGCCGCCGGACCAAGGGCAAGGCGGCCCGGCGCGCCGCCGAGAAATGGCGCTTGGCAAGGCTGCTGTTTCAGCGAAATTGGGGGCGGCAGGCTATTATGGACTTATTCAAGGTGATTGACTGGATGATGCGCTTGCCTGAGCCGCTGGAGTGCGCGTTCTGGCGCCGCGTCGAGGAAAGGAGACAGAGCATGCCGTATATCACTTCGTTTGAACGCATCGGCTTGAAGCTGGGAATGGAGAAAGGGCTGGAGAAGGGCCGCGAGCAAGGGCTGCAGGAAGGCGTGCGGCAGGGGCAGGCGCAGTTGCTGGAGCAGATGCTGCAACAGCGCTTTGGCGCCTTGCCCAAGCGCGTGCAGAAACGCCTTGCCCGGGGCTCGACGGAGGAATTGCTGGCCTGGTCGCAGGCCTTCGTCGACGCGACGACGCTGGAACAGGTGTTCCCGCGCTGAGTGCGCCCCGCGCCGGCAAAAGGGAAATGCGGGCGATTTCCCGGCCTGTTCCTTCGATCATTTCCTGTGTGCATCGTCAATAATGTTCATGTCTGAGTAATCTGCGTCTCATGTGGAAGACGCGATGCTCGTGTAACAGGGAGTCGATGATGGCCACACAGAACCACGCCGCAAGCCGGCAAACGCGCGCAAGCCAGCCTTGGGGAGGCCGGCCATGAACGTCAAAAAATTCACCGCGCCGACGTCGCGCGATGCGTTGCGCAAGGTGCGTGAGGCGCTCGGCCCCGATGCCGTGATTCTGTCGAACCGTCCGGTCGACGGCGAGGTCGAGATCCTGGCGCTGGCCAGCGACGACGCCGCCTCGCTGGCGGCGCCCAGCAACGAGATGGCGGCGCCGCGCGCGCCGGCCCCGGTCCACGCGGCGCCGCGCCAGGCCGCGCCGCGCCAAGCCGCGCCGCGTCAGGCCCAGCCGGCCGGCGACGGCGCCGACATGGCGCGCATGTCGCAGCTGATGGCCTCGGCCATCGCCCACGCCAAGGAAAGCGCGGCCGCCGAGATGAGCGGCATGATGGACGAGATCCGCGCGATGCGCGGCATGCTTGAGAGCCAGCTCAGCGAAATTTCCTGGAGCTCGACCCAGCAGCGCGAACCGCACAAGGCCGAGGTGCTGCGCACCCTGCTGGCGGCCGGTTTTTCCGCCAGCCTGGCGCGCTACCTGATCGAGAAACTGCCGGCCGGCCGCAGCGCCGCCGACAGCCTGCGCTGGATCAAGACGGTGTTGGGCAAGAACCTGAACACCATGGCCAACGAGGATGCGATGCTGGAGCAGGGCGGCGTGTTCGCCCTGGTCGGCCCCACCGGCGTCGGCAAGACCACCAGCACGGCCAAGCTGGCGGCGCGCTGCGTGATGCGCCACGGCCCCGAGAAACTGGCCCTGATCACCACCGACGCCTACCGTATCGGCGCCCACGAGCAGTTGCGCATCTACGGCAAGATCCTCGGCGTCATGGTGCACTCCGTCAAGGACGAGGCCGACCTGCGCATCGCCCTCAAGGAATTGAAGAGCAAGCACACGGTGCTGATCGACACGGTCGGCGTCAGCCAGCGCGACCGGATGGTGACGGAGCAGGTGGCCATGCTGCAGGGCGCCGGCGCCGACGTCAAGCGCCTGCTGTGCCTGAACGCGACGGCCACCGGCGAGACGCTCAGCGAGGTCGTGCACGCCTACCAGGGCAGCGGCCTGGCCGGCTGCATCATGACCAAGCTGGACGAGGCGGCCTCGATCGGCAACGTGCTCGACGTCGTGATCCGCCAGAAGCTCAAGCTGTTCTACGTGTCGAACGGCCAGCGCGTGCCGGAAGACCTGCACCTGGCCGACCGCGGCTACCTGATCGACCGCGCCTTCAAGCTCAAACGCCATGCCGGCGCCGATTACGCCGACGCCGAGCTGCCGCTGTTGATGGCCCAGGCCGGCGGCGCCCGCCACGACCGCCCGCTGCGCGAGGTGCACCTTGGCTAATTTCGACTTCGACCAGGCCGAGGGCCTGCGGCGCATGCTGGCCGGGCCGCGGCCGCGCATCGTCACCTTCCTCTCGGCCACGCCGCAGGATGACAAGGGCGCCATGCTGGTCAACCTGGGCGCCTCGCTGGCCCGGGCCGGCAACGACGTGCTGCTGCTCGACGCCGGCGCCGGCGCCAATGGCGTCGCCGCGCGCCTCGGCGTGGCCGGCGGCGCCAGCCTGCTCGACGTGGCGCGCCAGCGCTGCGCGCTGAACGAGGTGGTCCACCAGGTGCCGCAGGGCTTCGGCGTGGCGACTATGGCGCCGCGCGGCGCCGCCGCGCCGCAGGCGGACGAGGCGCGCCGCCTGGCCAAGACCTTCGACGTGCTGGTCAAGCAGAGCGGCATCGTCATCGTCGACGCCGACGTCGACGACGACGGCGGCTTGCCGCTGCCGGCGATGGGCAGCGCGGAAATCGTCGTGCAGGTGTCGAACAGCGCCACCTCGATCAAGGCCGCCTACTGCCTGATCAAGCGCTTGAACCACGAGTTCGGCCGGCGTCCGTTTGGAATTCTTGTCACCGGGGCTTCCGAAACGGAGGCAAAGGTGGTATACGATAATATGGCTCAGGCGGCCAGTCGCTATCTGGCGCTGAACCTGACCTCGATGGGCTCGGTGCCGGCCGATGAATACCTGCACCGCGCCGCCCGGCTGGGACGGGCCGTCGTCGACGCCTTCCCGCTGGCCGGCGCCTCGGTGGCGTTCCGCGAACTGGCCGGGCGTTTCGCCCGCTCGGCCGGGCCGGCCTTGCACAGCACGGGGAGAAGCAACCATTTTAGCGCCTAACAAATAATAAGCAGCCTATGATGTATACGGTTAAAGGGAAAGCGGACAAGGATCATTTGCTGACGGAGCACATCCCGCTGGTGAAACGTCTGGCTCACCACATGAAGGCCAAATTGCCGCCCTCGGTGGAGGTGGACGACCTGGTCCAGGCCGGCATGATCGGCCTGCTCGACGCCATCAACCGCTACGAGGAAACCCACGGCGCCCAGTTCGAAACCTACGCCGTGCTGCGCATCCGCGGCGCCATGCTCGACGAACTGCGCACCAGCGACTGGCTGCCGCGCAGCATGCGCCAGAACATGCGCAAGATCGAGGTGGCGATGAGCACGCTGCAGCAGCGCCTCGGCCATCCGCCCAGCGAGTCCGAGGTCGCCAAGCTGCTGAAGATGTCGCTGGCCGACTACCAGGAGATGCTGGGCGACGGCGGCGGCCACCAGTTGCTGTATTACGAAGATTTCCACGACGCCGACGGCGACAGCGACAGCTTCCTCGACCGTCATTACGTCGACGAGGACAGCGATCCGCTGCGCTCGCTGCTCGACACCGATTTCCGCCAGTGCGTCATCGACGCGATCGACGCGCTGCCGCCACGAGAAAAGATCCTGATGGGCTTGTACTACGAAGAAGAACTGAATCTGAAGGAGATAGGCGCGGTGATGGGCGTGTCCGAATCGCGCGTCTCGCAACTCCACACCCAGGCCGTGGCACGCCTGCGCGCAACCTTGAGGGAGCAGGCATGGACTGGGCCAGCGTAGCGGGGGTGGTGCTGGCGCTGGCCGGCGTGCTGGCCGGCCAGTCGATCGAGGGCGGCAAGCTGGCCTCGCTGCTGCAGCCGGCCGCCTTCGCCATCGTCGTCGTCGGCACGCTGGGCGCGGTGCTGCTGCAAACGCGCCTGCGCACCTTCGTGCGCGGCATCGAGATGCTGCGCTGGGTGTTCCTGCCGCCGAGCGACCGGCGCGCCACGCTGGCGCGCGAAATCGGCCAGTGGAACCAGGCGGCCAAGCGCGACGGCCCGCTGTCGCTGGAGCGCTACCTGCAGGCCAGCGACGACAAGCTCGTCGCCAAGGGCCTGCGCATGATCATCGACGGCATCGCCCCGGACAAGCTGCGGCAGATGCTCGACATCGAAATCAGCGCCTACGAGGTGGCCGAGCGCCAGGCCGTGCGCATCTGGGAGTCGGCCGCCGGCTACTCGCCGACGATCGGCATCCTCGGCGCCGTGCTGGGCCTGATCCACGTGATGGAGAACCTGACCGAGCCGGCCAAGCTGGGCGGCGGCATCGCCGTCGCCTTCGTCTCGACGATCTACGGCGTCGGCCTGGCCAATCTGTTCTTCTACCCGATCGCCAACAAGCTCAAGGCCATCGTGTCGCTGCGCGTGGTGCAGTATGAAATCGCCGCCGCCGCGTTCTACGACATCGCCAGCGGAGACCACACGCGCATCGTCGACGAGCGCATCGCCAGCCTGTTGCGGGAGTACTGAACATGCAGATGCGGCGCGCCCGCCGGAAGTTCGACGACGAGCCGGAAAACCACGAGCGCTGGCTGATCTCGTACGCTGACTTCATCACCCTGCTGTTCGCCTTTTTCGTCGTCATGTACGCGCTGTCCCTGGTCAACGAGGGGCGCTACCGGGTCTTTTCCGACGCCATCGGCGAGGCTTTCGGCCTGCGCCGCGGCGCCGCCCCCATCGTGCTCGAGGCGCCGCAGGCGATCCCGCTGCCGAACCCCCTGGTCAAGAAGCGCGCCGAGGCGCTGCACCGCGAGCGCGAGCACATGACGCGGCTGGCCAACGACCTGCTGTCGACCCTGGCGCCGCTGGTCAAGGAGGGCAAGGTGAGGGTGACGCAGAACAGCCGCGGCGTCAGCGTCGAGATCAACGCCAGCGTGCTGTTCGATCCGGGCGACGCCAAGCTGACGGCCGAGTCGGACCAGGCGCTGCGCGCCGTCGCCGTACTGCTCAAGGACGACCCGCACGCCGTGCAGGTCGAGGGCCACACCGACAACCAGCCGATCCGCAACCCGACCTTCCCGTCGAATTGGGAATTGTCGGCCGTGCGCGCCAGCGCCGTCGTGCGCCTGTTCATCGACAGCGGCGTGGCGGCCGGGCGCCTGACGGTGGTGGGCCACGGCGCCAACGTGCCGGTGGCGCCGAACGCCACGGCGGAGGGGCGGGCGCGCAACCGCCGCGTCGCCGTCACCATCCTGTCGGCGCTGCCCGACACCGTCACCGAACTGCCGACGACGCCGCCCAAGCCTTAGCGCGCGCAAGAAAAAGCCGGGGACAGACCACGATTTCCGGGAAACATTTCCCGGAAATCGTGGTCTGTCCCCGGCTGTTTAGCCGACGACGAGGCGACGGCTCGGTGTGCTGGTCGTGGTCTGGCCGCTGGGGCCGTAGAAGTTGCCGCTCTGCGCGGCCGGGCGCAGCGTGTTCAGCGCGCCCTGGGTGTGGGCCAGTTGTTTGTTGACCAGCATGCCGTTGAGGCGGTTCAATTCTTTCGCCGCCCGTGTGTCGTCGAGCAGTCCGCGCCACAGTGCCGCCGCGTCGGCGTCGCCGGCCGAGGCCAGCCACGCGTCCATGCCTTCTTCGCCGGCCGCGAAGCCGGCCGCCGCCAGCGCCGCGTGGCGCCGCGCCGCGCCGGCGGACAGTTGCGCCACCAGCGCCGTCTTGCGTTCGGTCAGCTGGGTCAGCATGTCGATGTCGGCCGCCACCAGGCTGCGCTGTTCCTGCTGCATCAATTCCAGCAGGGAGTTCATCAGTGCGCGCTCGTCGCGCAGGCTGTTCAATGGGGTGGCGGAGGACATGGCGGCTTAACCTATCTTTTACGTGAATGCAGCAAGTCCCTGACTGTTTCCAGCAGACCGTCTGCGACTTTTTCGGAATTGACCTGGAACTGGCCATCGGCGATGGCCAGCTTGATGCGTTCTACTTTTTTCGTGTCGAACACGGCGCCGCTGCCGCTGGCGGCGCTGGCGGCCAGCGCCTGGCCCTGCGGCGACAGGCGCACGTTGTCGGACACGCTGGGGTTGACGGTGGCTTTTTCGGCGCCGCGCGCGCCGGCCGTCGACGTGGACGTCGGTGTGGCCGGCAGGCCGGGGTTGCTCTTAATGGTGGTATCGGTAATTTTCACAGCGTCATCCTCGTCTGGTCGGAGCACGAAACTCCGGGATATGTGTCTTTATCGGACGCCAGGCCGTAAACTTTAGCGTCCGCCGCTGTTGACAGCGATATCTTTTTACCAAGACTGCCACAATGCTGCCTAAAACGCCACTTCGACCAGGCCGCCGGCCCTGGCCACGCCGCTGATTTGCTGGCCGGCCGGGGTGCGCACCTGCACCACCTGGCCTTCGCTGGCGTTGCCGATGGCCCTGGCCTCGGCCGAGACGCGGAAGCCGGCGCCGCTCGACACCATCCGCACCAGTTGCCCCTGTTGCACCACGGCTTTGCTGCGCAGCGTGTCCAGGCGCAGCGGCGTGCCGGCCGGCAGCGACACATTGGCGCTGCGTCCGAGCACCTGGCCGATATCCGTGGCGATGCCGGCCGGCAGTGCGGCGAGGTCGCCGCGCAGGCTCACCAGCTGGCCCGCCTCGATCGCCTGGCCCTGGGCCAGCGGCACGGCGCTGGCGATGTAGTCGGCCTGCACGGCGACGCTGGCCTGGATATACATGGTCCACGGCGAAGGGGCCGTGCAGCGCACGCCCACCGTGGTCTTGCCCCAGGCCCGGCTGCCCGGCGCCAGGAAGGCCTGCGGCGCCGGGCAGGCGGGCAGGTTCAGGCGCGGGTCGACGGCGCCGACCGTGACGCTGACCTTGCCGGGCAGGCCGGCCGTTTGCAGCGCGAGGAAGTCGGCGACGCTGGCGCGCAGCGCCTCCGGCTGCTGGCGCGTCTCGGACTGGGCCGCGGCGTTGGCCGCGCAGCACAGCAATATAAGGAATAGCTTGGATGTGTGTGGCATGGTGGTGGACCCCTGGAATAGTGCCATGATAGCCCGGCCGGCCCTGCCCGAAGCGCGGATAAGCGGGGTGAAGCGCGCTCTGCTCGGCGCATCAAGGGCGCCGCGGCGGCCCTATGATGGACGCCGTGACCACCATTTCGCCCACCCCGACCCGGATGTGGCCGATCTCTTCCGGAGCTGACATGATAGGCAAACTCGACGATTACCTGCGCTTTCACGAGACGGCGCTGAGCCTGCGCTCGACGCGCCAGCAGGTGCTGGCCTCGAACATCGCCAACGCCGACACGCCGAACTTCAAGGCGCGGGACATCGATTTCGCCAGCGCGCTGCAGGGCGCGCTGAAGCGGGCCGGCCCGCCGCCGGCGCCGGCGCCGCTGAACGCGACGGCGCCACGCCACTTTCCGAACCCGGCGCAGGGGGCGGATGTGCTGCCCGACGGCAGCGCGCTGCTGTACCGCACGCCGGCCCAGGGCGCCGTCGACGGCAACACCGTCGACATGGACGTCGAGCGCAACCAGTTCGCCGACAACGGCATACGCTATGAAGCGGGCATCACATTAATCAACGCCCAGATCAAGGAAATGATGGCGGCGATACAAGGAGCGCAATAATCATGTCCCTGTTTAATATCTTCAACGTTTCCGGTTCGGCCATGAGCGCCCAGTCGCAGCGCCTCAACGCCGTCGCCAGCAACCTGGCCAACGCCGACAGCGCCACCAGCGCCAGCGGCGAGGCTTACCGCGCCAAGCAGGTGATCTTCGAAGCCGTGCCGCTGGCCGCCGGCGCCACGGCCGTCAAGGTGCAGCGCGTCATCGAAGACCCGTCGCCGCTGAAAATGATGTACGACCCGAAGCACCCGATGGCCGACGACAAGGGCTATGTGGCGATGCCGAACGTTAACGCCGTCGACGAGATGGTGAATATGCTGTCGGCGTCGCGCTCCTACCAGACCAATGTCGAAACCATGAACGCGGCCAAGACGCTGCTGTTGAAAACCCTGACACTCGGCCAATAAGCCCGGAGAGCAAGCATGACTACGATTGACACAAACAATTACACGGACTTGATGGCCGCCGTGAATCCGAAGACGGCCAAGAAGGCCGAGGCGGGCAGCGTCGAGGGGGAAACGAATAAATTCCTGACGCTGCTGGTGACCCAGTTGCGCAACCAGGACCCGATGAACCCGCTCGACAACGCCCAGCTGACCAGCCAGTTGGCGCAGTTGTCGACCGTCACCGGCGTCAACAAGCTGAACACGACGCTGGAAGCCTTGAAGAGCAGCTACCAGTCGTCCGAAGCCCTGCAGGCGGCGAACCTGATCGGCCACGGCGTGCTCACGGCCGGCAAGAACATCACGCTGGCCAAGAGCGCCGCCATCCTCGGCGTCGACCTGGCCACGCCGGCCGACAGCGTCAAGGTGGTGATACGCAATGCCGCCGGCAAGGAAATCCATGCGATCGACCTGGGGCCGCAGAACGCCGGCACGCTGCCGCTGGCCTGGGACGGCAAGACCGAGGAGCTCGACGCGGCCGGCAAGCCCGTCGTCGTCGCCGACGGCCAATACACCTTCGAGGTCGTCGCCCGGCGCGGCGGCACCGAGCTGCGCGACGCCAAGCCGCTGATGTTCGGCTCCGTCGTCAGCGTGTCGACGAACGCCCAGGGCGTCACGCTGAACGTGCCGGCCGTCGGCAGCATCAAGCTCGGCGACGTCAAACAAATTCTGTAAGCGCCGTATCCATCCATTACCAGGAGAATCACATGTCTTTCCAACAAGGTCTCAGCGGCTTGAACGGCGCAGCCAAATCCCTCGACGTCATCGGCAACAACATCGCCAACTCCAGCACCGTCGGCTTCAAGCAGTCGCAGGCCCAGTTCGCCGACATCTACGCGACCTCGCTGAACGGCATAGGCGGCAACACGGCCGGCATCGGCGTGTCCGTGTCGCAGATCGCCCAGCAGTTCACCCAGGGCAATCTGGAAACCTCGGCCAACCCGCTCGACATCTCGATCACCGGCCCCGGCTTCTTCCGCACCTCCGTCAACGGCGCCATCCAGTACTCGCGCAACGGCCAGTTCCAGCTCGACAAATCGGGCTTCGTCGTCAACGCCCAACTGGCGCAACTGACCGGCTACATGCCCGACGCCACCGGCAAGATCCTGGCCGGCGCGGCCGTGCCCATCCAGATCAACAAGGCCGACATGAAGCCGCAGGCGACGACGGCCGTCGACACCCAGATCAACCTGAATTCGAACACGCAGATGCCGAAGACGGTGCCGTTCAGCGCCACCGACGGCACCTCGTGGAACAAGCAAACCTCGGTCACCACCTACGATACGCTGGGCAATGCCCACGTCATGTCGACCTTCTATGTCAAGACCGGCGTCAACGCCTGGGACGTCTACACGGCCAACGACGGCATGGAAGTCACCAGCCTGAAGGTGGCGGCCTCGGTGCAGACGGACCCGGCCTCGATCGCCGCGCGGGCCGCCTACCAGACGGCCGTGACGGCCGTGCCGCTGGTGCCGGCCAATGTGACGGCGGCGGCGCTGGCCTATGCCACGGCGGCGGGCACGGCCGTGACGGCGGCGGCGACGGCGGCCGGCGCCAGCCCGGCCCAGCTGGCCGCCATCGCCGCCAGCTACGTCGGCCCCGTCGCCGTCGGCCAGAACGGCGGGCGCACGCCGGACCAGATCGACGCGGCCATCACGGCCACCGTCAACGTGCCGGCGAAGCGCTCCGGCCAGTTGATCTTCAACACGGTCGGCAGCCTGGACAAGGCGGCCATGCTGGCGCTGCCGACGCCGCAGACGCTGCCGATCACGGTCAACCTGCCGATCTTCCCCGGCACGGGCGCCAACCCGGTGCTGTCGGTGAAGGTCGACTTCACCAATTCGACGCAGATCGGCGAGGCCACCAGCGAAAAGCACACCACCCAGGACGGCTTCCCCGGCGGCGCCCTGAACACCTTCGAGGCGGACGCCAACGGCTTCATCATCGGCAAGTACAGCAACGGCCGCACGGCGACGCTGGCGCAAATCGTGCTGGCCGACTTCGCCAACCCGAACGGCCTGGAGCCGCTGGGCAATAACGCCTGGACGGAAACCTACGCGTCCGGCGGCCCGATGGTCGGCGAGCCCAACACGGGCGGCAACGGCTACCTGCGCTCCGGCTCGGTGGAAGTGTCGAACGTCGACCTGACGGCCGAGCTGGTCAACATGATCACCGCGCAGCGCGCCTACCAGGCCAACGCGCAGACGATCAAGACCCAGGACTCGGTGATGCAAACCCTGGTCAACCTGCGTTAAAAAAAAGCCGGGGACAGACCACCATTTCCGGGAAAGATTTCCCGGAAATGGTGGTCTGTCCCCGGCTGTGGAGGAGAGTAGAGATGGACCGTTTAGTGTATACCGCCATGACCGGCGCCCGCCATATCCTCGACCAGCAGGCGACGACGGCGAACAATCTGGCCAATGCGACGAGCACGGGTTTCCGCGCCCAGTTGAATACCTTCCGCGCCGTGCCCATCGTGGCCGAGAATTTGCCGCTGGCCACGCGCAGCTTCGTCGTCGATTCGACGGTGGGCGCCGATTTCGCCCAGGGGCCGATGCTGCACACGGGGCGCGACCTCGACGTGGCCGTGCAGAACAAGGGCTGGATCGTGGTGCGCTCGGCCGACGGCTCGGAAGCCTATACGCGCAACGGCAGCCTGAAGATCAACGAGAACGGCATGCTGCAAACCCAGGGCGGCTTGATGGTGGAGGGCGAGACGGGGCCGCTGGCCGTGCCGCCCGAGGTCAAGGTGTCGGTCGCCAGCGACGGCACCGTCGGGACGATTTCGACGGATACCAAGCCGGGGCCGGCGACGATCTTGGGGCGCATCAAGCTGGTCAACCCGCCCGAGCAGGCGCTGGTGCGCGGCGCCGACGGCCTGTTCCGGTTGAAGGATGGCAGCACGGCCGACGCCGACCCCTTCGTCAAGCTCAGTTCCGGCGCCCTGGAGGGCAGCAATGTCAGCCCGGTCGATTCGATGGTCAGCATGATCAGCCTGGCGCGGGCCTTCGAAACGCAGATGAGTTTGATGAAGAATGCCGAGAATAACGCGGCGAAAGCGACCCAGATCCTCGCTTTGAATTGATGACGGGGCGCGCATAATGGCCATATAGAATTTGTCGCGGGCCGTGCGCCGCTGTTATCGGAGAAGAAAATGATACGTTCCTTATGGATTGCCAAGACCGGTCTGGAGGCGCAGCAGACGCAGATGGACGTCATCGCGAACAATCTGGCCAACGTCAGCACGGGCGGCTTCAAGAAGTCGCGCGCCGTGTTCGAGGATTTGTTGTACCAGAACGTGCGCCAGCCCGGCGCGCAGTCGTCGCAGCAGACCCAGTTGCCGTCCGGCTTGCAGATCGGCACCGGCGTGCGCACCGTCGCCACCGAGCGCATCCACACCCAGGGCAATCCCCAGTCGACCGGCAACTCGAAGGACGTGATGGTCAACGGCGCCGGCTTCTTCCAGGTCTTGCTGCCCGACGGCACCACGGCCTACACCCGCGACGGCTCCTTCCAGACGGACGCCAACGGCCAGTTGGTGACTTCCGAGGGCTTCGTCATCCAGCCCGCCATCACCGTGCCCAGCAACGCGCTGACGCTGACCGTGGCGCGCGACGGCACCGTCTCCGTGAAGCTGCCGGACACGGTGGCGCCGTCGCAGATCGGCTCGCTGCAACTGACCACCTTCGTCAATCCGGCCGGCCTGGAATCGAAGGGCGAGAACCTGTACGTGGAAACGGGCGCGTCCGGCGCGGCCCAGACCAACACGCCCGGCACCAATGGCACCGGGGTGCTGATGCAGGGTTATATCGAGGCGTCGAACGTCAACGTGGCCGAGGAAATGGTGAATATGATACAGACCCAGCGCGCCTACGAGATCAACAGCAAGGCCATCTCGACGTCCGACCAGATGCTGCAGAAGCTCAGCCAGCTGTAATCCCCATCACATAGCTTGCCGCCCCGTCCGCGGGCGGCAGCGGAGGTTCCATGAAACACAGCATATCCTTACTCATCCTGGCGGCCGCCCTGGGCGGCTGCGCCGTCGTGCCGACCTCCATCGTCCAGCATCCGACCTCGTCGCGCCCGCTGGCGATGGAGCTGCCGCCGGCCTCGAACGGCGCGATCTTCCAGAGCGCCGCCTACCGGCCCTTCTTCGAGGACAGGCGCGCGCGCCAGGTCGGCGACATGCTCACCATCACGATCACGGAAAAAACCAATGCCGTGAAGGCCGGCGCGAGTTCCGGCAACAAGAGCGGCAGCGTGAATTTCGGCATGGCCGGGCCGCTGCAGAGCCGTTTCGGCGCCACCGCCACGGCCGAGGGCGCGACCAAGTACGCGGACGGCGCCAACCAGTCGGCCAGCAATGCCTTCACGGGCACGATAGGCGTGACCGTCGTCGAAGTGCTGCCCAACGGTAACCTGATCGTCGCCGGCGAGAAGCAGGTGGCGATGAACAAGGGCGTCGAGTTCATCCGCTTCTCCGGCATGGTCAGCCCGGACACCATCGCCACCGGCAACCAGGTCTTGTCGACCCAGGTGGCCGACGCCCGCGTCGAGTACCGCACCAACAGCCAGGTCGACCGCGCGGAAATGGCCTCGATGGCGTCGCGCTTCTTCCTCAGCCTGTTGCCGTTCTGATCATGGCGACCCCGACTTCCCCCCTGGCGCGCGCCCTGTCCGCGCTGCTGTTGTGCGGCGCCGCGCTGCTGCCGGCCGGCGCCCAAGCCGAGCGCCTGAAAGACCTGGCCAGCGTCGCCGGCGTGCGGCAAAACCAGTTGATGGGCTACGGCCTCGTCGTCGGCCTCGACGGCAGCGGCGACCAGACCACGCAAACCCCGTTTACCGTGCAAAGCGTGGTGTCGATGCTGCAGCAACTGGGTGTCAACCTGCCCCAGGGCACCAGCCTGCAATTGAAGAACGTCGCCGCCGTGATGGTGACGACGGCGCTGCCGGCCTTCGCCCAGCCCGGCCAGTTGCTCGACGTCACAGTCTCGTCCATGGGCAACGCCAAGAGCTTGCGCGGCGGCACTTTGCTGATGACGCCGCTGAAGGGCGCCGACGGGCAGATTTACGGCATGGCGCAGGGCAATATCCTCGTCGGCGGCGTCGGCGCCCAGGCGGCCGGCAGCTCCGTGCAGATCAACCACTTGAGCGTGGGGCGCATTTCCGGCGGCGCCACGGTCGAGCGCGCCGTCGCCTCGGCGCTGGGCGAGAACAACACGATACGCCTGGAGTTGAACACGACGGACTTTTCCACGGCCAGCCGGGTGGTGCAGGCGATTAACAACCAGTTCGGCAGCGGCACGGCGGCGGCCCTGGACGGCCGCGTCATCCGCGTGCAGTCGCCCAGCGGCAGCGACCAGCGCGTCGCCTTCCTCGGCGCGCTGGAAGCCTTGAACGTCAGTCCGGCGCAGATGGCGGCGAAGGTCATCATGAACGCCCGCACCGGCTCGGTGGTGATGAACCAGGCCGTCACGCTGGACAGTTGCGCGATTTCGCACGGCAACCTGTCCGTCAGCATCGGCGTCGATTCCCAGGTCAGCCAGCCGAACCCGCTGTCGGGCGGCCAGACCGTCGTCACGCAGAGCGCGCAGATCGACATCAAGAAGGATGCCGGCAAGGTCTTGTTGCTCAAGGCGGGCGCCTCGCTGGCCGAGGTCGTCAAGGCGCTCAACGCCATCGGCGCCTCGCCGCAAGACTTGCTGGCCATCCTGCAAGCGATGAAGGCCGCCGGTTCCCTGCGCGCCGAACTTGAAATTATCTAAGGGCACGCGATGATCAGCCAAACCGACCTCTCCAGCAAGACCGCCTTCGACCTCAAGGGCATGAACGACTTGCGCCAGTCCGCCAAGGCGAACGAGCCGGACGCGCTGAAGACGGCGGCGACGCAGTTCGAGGCTTTGTTCCTCAACATGATGATGAAAAGCATGCGCGAGGCGACGCCGCAGGACGGCATCATGGATAGCCAGCAGAGCAAGATGTACACCTCGATGCTGGACCAGCAGACCAGCCAGAACCTGGCCAAGCGCGGCACCGGCCTGGCCGACGTGCTGATACGCCAGTTGTCGCAGGTGGGCGCGGCGCCGGCCGCCGACGCCGAGGCGGCCTCGCCGCGGGCGGCCAGCATGGCGGCGGCGCTGGAAGCGTTCCGCCAGCAGCAGGGCGCGGGCGCGCCGGCCGTCAAGCCGGCCGCCGGCGCCGGCGGCCAGGCGCCGCATGTGCGCGCCTTCCAGGAGAAGCTGGGCGGACACGCCGAGGAGGCCAGCCGCGCCACCGGCATCCCGGCCAAGTTCATGCTGGGCCAGGCCGCCCTGGAGAGCGGCTGGGGCAAGCGCGAGATCAAGGGCCGCGACGGCGTCGCCAGCAACAATCTGTTCGGCATCAAGGCCGGCCCCGAGTGGAAGGGCAAGGTTGCCGAAGCGGTCACGACGGAGTATGTGAACGGCGTGCCGCAGACCCGCACGGAGAAATTCCGCGCCTACGATTCCTACGCGGACAGCTTCAAGGATTATGCAAAGTTGCTAACTAATAACAAGCGCTATGAGAAGGTGTTGGCCAGCGCCGGCGACGCCAGCAGCTTCGCCCACGGCTTGCAGCGGGCCGGTTATGCGACCGATCCGCACTACGCCAGCAAGCTGACGCGCATCATCAAGCATTCCCTGGTCGGTTAGACCTTCAAGTTTTCGGCGCTTGTGCCGTAAATTACACAGACAGCACCTCAGAGTAAGTACACCATGTCCATCAATCTTCTCAGTATCGGCAAAAGCGGTTTGCTTGCGGCGCAAGTTGGCTTGGCGACGACCGGGCACAATATTACCAACGCCAACGTGGCCGGTTACAGCCGCCAGACGGTGCTGCAGCAGAACGCCACGCCCAACCAGGCCGGCAACGGTTTCATCGGCACCGGCACCGAGGTGTCGCAGATCAAGCGCGTCTACGACAATTTCGTCGCCGGCCAGGTGCGCGCCGCCCAGGCCGGCACCAGCTCGCTCGACACCTACTATAAGCAGATCAGCCAGATCGACAATTTGATGGCCGACCCGACGGCCGGCCTGTCGCCGGCGCTGCAAGATTTTTTCAAGGGCGTGCAGGATGTCAGCGCGAATCCGGCCTCGGTGGCCTCGCGCCAGGCGCTGTTGTCGACGGCCGATTCGCTGGCCTCGCGCTTCCAGGGTTTGAGCGCGCGCCTGTCGGAAATCGGCAACGGCGTCAATTCCGAGATCACGTCGAATATTTCCGTCATCAATTCCTACGCCAGCCAGATCGCCAAGCTGAACGAGTCGATCGGCAACCTTGCCGTGGGCGAGAGCAATATGCCGAACGACTTGCTGGACCAGCGCGACCAGCTCGTCAATGAATTGAACAAGTACGTCAAGGCCACCGTCATGCCGGGCGATAACAACAGCTTGACTGTGTCGATCGGCAACGGCCAGCCCCTGGTCGTCGGCGTGCGGCCCTTCCAGTTGGTGGCGGCGGCGTCGCTGACGGACCCCACCAGGGTCGAGGTGGCCTATGTGACGGGAACCCGCACCTTGGTGCTGCCGGAAAACGCCTTGAGCGGCGGCTCGCTGGGCGGCTTGATGGAGTTCCGCTCCGGCACGCTGGACCGCGTGCAAAATTCGCTGGGCCGCGTCGCCGTGACGCTGGCCAGCACCTTCAACGCCCAGCACAAGCTGGGCCAGGACCAGAACGGCGCGCTGGGCACGGACTTCTTCAACGTCGCGCCGCCGGTGATCCAGGCCGACTACCGCAACAACCCGACCAGCACGACGGCCGTGTCGGCCACGGTCAGCGACCCCACCAAGTTGACGACGAGCGACTACGGCGTGCGCTACGACGGCACCAAGTTCACCGTCACGCGCCTGTCCGACGGCGTCAAGACCGACATCAGCCCGTATCCGCAGACGGTGCCGCAGACCATAGACGGGGTCGACTTCTCCGTGGCCGGCGCCGCCGCCGAGGGCGACAACTTCGTCGTCAAGCCGACCGTCAACGGCGCCTTCGGTTTCAATGTGCTGGTCACGGACCGCGCCAAGATCGCCGCCGCCGCGCCCATCAGCACCAGCGTGCCGACGAGCAACACGGGCAACGGCAAAATCACCCCCGGTTCCGTGGACCAGAATTACCTGACGCCGGGCAACGCGCTGGCGGGGCCGGTGACGCTGACCTACGCCAAGGGCACGAACTCGCTGTCGGGCTTCCCGCCGACGCAGGCGATCACGGTGACGACGGCCGGCGTGCCGACGACCTATCCGGCCGGCACGGCCAGCATCCCCTACACCAGCGGCTCGGAAATCAGCTTCGGCGGCATCACGCTGGCCATCAGCGGCACGCCGGGCGACCTGGACAAGTTCAGCGTCGCGCCCAACATCAGCGGCGTGGGCGACAACCGCAATATGGCTTTGCTGGGCGGCTTGCAGACGAAGAATATCCTGGACGGCGGCAAGGCCACCTACCAGGGCGCGTACGCCGAGGCGGTCAGTTTCGTCGGCAATAAAACGCGGGAAACCCAGATCAACGGCCTGGCCAGCATGGCCCTGCTGCAGCAGACGGAAGGGCAGCAACAGTCGATTTCCGGCGTCAACCTCGACGAGGAGGCGGCCAACCTGTTGCGCTACCAGCAAGCCTACCAGGCCAACGGCAAGGTGATGCAAATCGCCGGCACCCTGTTCGACGTCATCATCGCCATCGGACGTTAATTGTATCGGGGCGCGGCCCGCGCCGCGCCCGACGGGAAGGAAGTAGCATGAGCATGCGCATCAGCACCAAGTCGACATTCGACATCGGCAGCACCCAGATCAACAATCTGCAGGCGGCGCTGACCCGCAGCCAGCAGCAATTGTCGACCAACCGCCGCAACCTGACGCCGGCCGACGACCCGATCGCCAGCTCGCGCGCGCTGGAGGTCTTGCAGTCGCAATCGATCAACACGCAATTCGTGACGAACCGCTCGAACGCGAGGAATTTCCTGTCGCAAGAGGAGCTGGCGCTGAAAAGCTCGGGCGACCTGATACAGGACGTGCAGGAATTGATCGTCAAGGCCGGCAGCGGCGGCCTGAAGGATATCGACCGCGGCTCGCTGGCGACCGAGCTGGAGGGGCGCTTGAACGATTTGCTGGCCATCGCCAACACGGCCGACGGCGCCGGCGGCTACCTGTTTTCCGGCTTCAAGTCGACGACGGTGCCGTTTTCGCCGACGGCAACGGGCGCCACCTACCAGGGCGACCAGGGCCAGCGCGTGCTGCAAATCGGCTCGGCCCGGACGATACCGACCAGCGACGCCGGCAGCACCGTGTTTGAAAGCAATATGACGGGCAACGGCACTTTCGTCACGGCGGCGGCGGCGGGCAACTACGGCCGCGGCGGCGCCGGCATCATTTCCGGCGGCACCGTCACCAATCCGGCCGCGCTGACGGGCCACCAGTATTCGATCGACTTCACCGTCGTGCCGGGCGTGCCGACGAACACCACGACCTACCTCGTCACCGACACGACGCTGGGCGTGCCCGTGCCGAGCCCGGCCACGCCGGTGCCGTATGTGGCGGGCCAGTCCATCAGTTTCGACGGCATGCAGCTCGACATCAAGGGCGTGCCGGCGAACGGCGACCAGTTTACGCTCGCCCCCAGCGCCAAGGAGTCCGTGTTCAAGACGATCAAGGACCTGGTGGGCGTGCTGCGCTCGCCGGCCGAGGGCGCGGCCGGCCAGGCGCGCCTGAGCAACAGCCTGGGCGCCATCCACAAGATCCTCGACACGGCCTACGACAACGTCCTGTCGGTGCGTTCCGAGGTGGGGGCGCGGATGAAGGAAATCGATTATCTGGAAAGCTCGGGCGAAGACCTCGACTTGCAGTACGCGACGACCTTGTCGGACTTGCAGGACCTTGACGTCGTCAAGGCGATCTCGCTGTTCACGCAGCAGCAGACGACCTTGCAGGCGGCGCAGAAATCCTTCACCAGCATGTCGAATCTGTCGCTGTTCAATTACATCAGCTAAGACGCCGGGACGGCGGCAAGGGCGGCGCGCCAGCGGGGCTGACCCGGTGGCGCGCCGTTTTTTTTAGCGCGGCGGCGGGGCGGGCCGGGGCAGGGCCACCGGCGTTACCGGTACGGGCGGCCGGGTTCGGTCGGCGAAGCTGCGCGGCAGTTTGCGGCTCGTCTCGATTCCCTCCAGCAGCAGGTTTTGCAGCGGCGTGGCCAGGTAGGGCAAGCTCATGGCGATGACCAGCATGCCGATGCCCAGCGTGATCGGGAAGCCGATGCCGAACAGGTTCAGCTGCGGCGCGGCGCGCGTCAGGATGCCCAGCGCGACGTTGGTGATGAGCAGGGCGGCGACGATGGGCAGCGAGATTTGCACGCCGGAGCTGAAAATCTTGCCGCCCCAGTCGGCCAGCGCCTTGAAGCCGGCGCCGCTGACCGGCCCGGCCGAGATCGGCAAACTGACGAAGCTTTCCGCCAGCGCCGCCAGCAGCACCAGGTGGGCGTTGACGGCCAGGAACATCATGGTCGCCAGCAGGGCCAGGAATTGGCTGATCGCCGACGAGCGGCCCTTCGTCAGCGGGTCGAAGAAGGTGGCGAAGCCCAGGCCCATGGTCAGGCTGCTGATTTCGCCGGCCATTTCGACGGCGGCGAAGACGACGCGTATCGAAAAGCCCATGGCCAGCCCGACCAGCAACTCCTGCGTCAGAATCAGCAGGCCGGCCATCGACAGCGGCTCGGCCGCCGGCAGCGCCGGTACGGTGGGGGCGATGATCATCGCCAGCAGCACGCCCAGCGAAATCTTGGTGCTGGTGGGCACCGCCGAGTTGCCCAGCAGCGGAGAGGCGGCGATCAGGCCGAGGATGCGCGACAGCGGCCACAGCAAGGCGGCGATCCAGGTGTTCAGTTCGGCGCTGGAGAGGGTCAGCATGGCGCGGACGCGGCGCGCGCGCGGCGCAGGAAAAGGGTCACGGCCAGCCTTATCCGATCAGGCCGGGAATGCCGGTGAAAACCTGGCGCATGTAGTCGAGCATCACCGACAGCATCCACGGCCCGGCCACGACGAGGGCGACGAAGATGCCGACCAGTTTGGGAATGAAGGACAGCGTCGCCTCGTTGATCTGGGTGGCCGCCTGAAAGATGCTGACGATCAAGCCGATGATCAGCGCCACCAGCAGCATGGGCGCGGCCACCATCAGCGTGATTTCCATCGCGTGGCGGCCCAGGGTCATGACGCTTTCGGGTGTCATTGCCGCCTCCTCAGTAGAAACTCTGCGACAGCGAGCCGAGCAGCAGTTGCCAGCCGTCGACGAGGACGAACAGCATCAGCTTGAAGGGCAGGGAAATGACGGCCGGCGACATCATCATCATCCCCATCGACATCAGCACGCTGGCCACCACCATGTCGATGATGAGGAAGGGGATGAAGATGGCGAAGCCGATCTGGAAGGCCGTTTTCAGCTCGCTGGTGACGAAGGCGGGAATCAATATGCGCAGCGGCACTTCCTCCGGCCCCTGCAGGGCCGCCGAGCGCGACATCTTGGCGAACAGGGCCAGGTCGGTCTGGCGCGTCTGCTTGAGCATGAAGGCTTTCAGCGGTTCGACGCCCTTGTCCAGCGCCACCGACATGGTGATCTTGTTTTCCTGCAAGGGCAGGTAGGCGTCCGTATAGATCTTGTCGAACACGGGGCCCATGACGAACAGCGTCAGGAACAGCGCCAGCCCGATCATCACCTGGTTCGGCGGCGCCGACTGGGTGCCGATGGCCTGGCGCAGCAGCGACAGCACGATGATGATGCGGGTGAAGCTGGTCATCATCAGCAGCGCCGCCGGCAGGAAGGACAGCGAGGTCATCAGCAACATCGTCTGCACGGGCAGCGTGTAGTTCTGCGCGCCGCCGGGGCCGGGGGTGCTGCTGAAGACGGGAATGCCGGGCTCGGCCAGCGCCCACAGCGGCAGCGCCAGCGCGACCAGAGCGAACAAGCAGGTCAGCGCCTGGCGTGGGGAATGCGGTATGAGTGCTGCGAAGTGCATCTGCTGCCTATTTGCCATTACGTTTTTCGATCGTCTGTTTGAGCCACTCGGAGAAGTTGGCGGCGGCCGGGCCGTTCGGCTGGACCAGCGCGGCGACGTCCTCGCTTTCCTGGCGCGGCAGCGTCGCCAGCGCGTTGACCCGCCCCGGCGAGGCGCCGACGACGATCCATTGGCCGGCCACTTCGATCAGCATGATGCGCTCGCGCCCGCCCAGGCTCAGGGAGCTGAGCAGGCGCAGCCTGGCGTTGCCGCCGGCCGGCTTCGGGCCGTAGCGCTTCATGAACCAGGCCAGGCCGCCCAGCAGGGCCAGCACGAGGAGCAGGGCGAGGATGGTTTGCAGCAGGCTGCCGGCGGCCGTGTTCGGCGCCGGCGCCACGGCGGCGGGCGCCGCGGCCAGGGCGGGCGCAACGACGGCGACGGGCGCGGCGGCGGGCGCTTCAAGCGCGGCGGGCGCGCTGGCTGGAGGGGCGGAGGCGGCAATGGCGGGGGCGGCGGCGGGCGGCGCGTCGGCCGCCGCGTTGGCGCCGCAGCACGCCAACGCCAGGGCGAAGAATAAACCAGGCTTCATTTATTGAGTTTTCTGATGCGTTCGGACGGCGTGATGATGTCGGTCAGGCGGATGCCGAACTTGTCGTTGACGACCACCACCTCGCCCTGGGCGATCAGGCAGCCGTTGACGAGCACGTCCATCGGCTCGCCGGCCAGGCCGTCCAGCTCGACCACGGAACCCTGGGCCAGTTGCAGCAGGTTCTTGATGGCGATCTTGGTGCGGCCCAGCTCGACCGTCAGTTGCACCGGGATGTCGAGGATGAAGTCGATATCGTTGTGCGTCTCCGACTTCGAGCCCTGTTTCGAGAAGTCCTTGAACACGGCGGCGCTGGCGGCGCTGGCCACGCTGGCCGTGTTGGCCTGGTTTTGCAGCGCCTCCGCTTCCGCCTTGGCCTGCTCGGCGATGGCCGCGCCCCAATCGTCTTCCGCGCTTTGATCGTCTTGATTGTCGGACATGTTGCTCTCCTGTTGTTGCGGACGCCGGCCACCTGGCCGCCGGTCTTACTTGATGTTATCGGAATTGGCGAGTAATTTCTCGACCTTCAAGGCGTATTGTCCATTCAATACCCCATATGTGCAATCCATCACGGGCACGCCGTCGACGGTGGCGGCGATCAGCTCCGGGATGTTGAGGGGGATGATGTCGCCCACCTTCATGTTCAGGATCTCGTCGAAGGACACCTTGGCCGTGCCCAGCGAGGCCACCAGTTCCACCTCGGCGATCTGGATTTGCTGCGTCATCAGGCGTATCCAGCGCTTGTCGACTTCCAGCGCCTCGCCTTGCAGGCTGGACGTGAGGGCGTCGCGGATCGGCTCGATCATCGAATACGGCATGCAGAAGTGGATCTGGCCCGACACCGAGCCCAGCTCCACCGTGAAGGTGGACGCCACCACCACCTCGTTGGGCGTGGCGATGTTGGCGAACTGGGTGTTCATTTCCGAGCGGATGTACTCGAATTCGACAGGGAACACCGGTTCCCAGGACTTCGTGTACGCCTCGAAGACGATGTCGAGGATGCGCAAGATGATGCGCTGCTCCGTCTGCGTGAAGTCGCGGCCCTCGACGCGGGTGTGGAAGCGTCCGTCGCCGCCGAACAGATTGTCGACCAGCAAAAACACCAAACCCGGGTCGAACACCATCAGCGCCGTGCCGCGCAGCGGCTTCATGTGCACCAGGTTCAGATTGGTCGGCACGACGAGGTTGCGGATGAATTCGCTGTACTTGGACACGCGCACGGACCCGACCGACACCTCGGCGCTGCGGCGCAGGAAGTTGAACAGGCCGACGCGCAACAGGCGCGCGAAGCGCTCGTTGATGATCTCCAGCGTCGGCATGCGCCCGCGCACGATGCGCTCCTGGGTCGCCAGGTTGTAGGTGCGAACGCCCGCCGCCTCTTCCGGCGCCTGGGCGTCGTCCTGATCGCCGTTGACGCCCTTGAGAAGGGCATCAACTTCTTCCTGGGAGAGGAAATTATCGGCCATGACTGCTTATTATTGAATGATGAATGAGGTGAACAACACTTCCGACACTTCCTGGCGCGAGCCGCGCGTTTCGAAGGGCTCGTTGACCTGCTCGATGATCTCGTCGGCCAGCTGCTTCTTGCCCTCGCCGGTGTTCAGTTCGGAGGCTTTTTTGCTCGACAGCAGCAGCAGCAGGCGGCTGCGCACCTTCGGCATGTTCAGCTTGACCAGTTCGACCTCTTCCAGGCCGGACACTTGCAGCGTGAAGGCGATCTGCAGATACTGCTCGCCGTTTTCCGGCTGCAAGTTGACGGTGAAGGGGTCGAGCGGCACGAACACGGGCGGACCCGCCTTCGACACTTTCTTGCGCGGCTTCTCGTGCTCGGGTTCCGCATCCTTTTTACCGTGCAAGAAATACCAGGCGCCGCCGCCGCCGAGGCCGCCGGCACCCAGCACGGCGGCCAGCACGATGATCAAAAGCTTTTTCTTCGATGCGCCTGCCGCTGGCGGTGCTGCGTCTGCTTTTGGATCTGCTTTCATTTTCGGATTTGCTTTCAATGTAACCTTGGTGCAGGGAAGTGGATCACGACGCCATTATGTCATTATCGGCAAACTCTGCGCAGTCGGATGCGTGGAAAAGAGGCAGGAAGGGCACGCAACTCAAAGTTTCCGCAAGAAAAGTACCCGGGATGGCGAAAAAACGGGGACTGGCGCCGGCAAACGGCCGCCATCGGCGTCCCCGGGGAGCCGGCTCCGGGGTGCGCCGCGGGTTTTTCAGGCGAAAGTGTCGACCATGCCTTGGGTGCCGGCGCGCGCTGCGGGGGCGCTGGCGCGCGCGTTGCCGCCGCCGCCCTGGTCGGCGCCGCCATTGCCGCCGTGGCCGCCGCCGCGGCCCATGCGCGCTTCGCCGTTGCCGCCGTTTTGCTGGTTGGCCATGCCGGCCGAGACGCTGGAGTTGGCCAGTTCGATGCCGGCTCCGCTCATCATTTCACGCAGGCGCGGCATGGCCGCCTCCAGCGCCTGGCGCACCTCCGGCTGGGCCGCCGTGAAGGTGGCGTCGGCCTGGTCGTTGCTGACTTTGAGCACCACCTGCAGCGGGCCCAGGTCGGGCGGATTCAGCGTCAGCGTCGCGCTTTGCTCGCCGCCGGCCACCATCCAGACGATTTTCTGGCCCAGTTCCTGGTCCCAGGCCGGCGTGCCGACGCGACCGTTCAATTTCTCGGCCGGAACCGCGGAGGCGGCCGCGGCGATGTGCAGCGACGCCTGTTGCACCGGCGCGGCCAGTGCGGCGGCTTCGTGCACGGGTTCGCGGGCGGGCAGCGCTTCCGGCGCGCTCTCGCGCACCTTGGCCGCGTTCAATTGCGCCGCGTCGGGTAGGGCCGCCGCAGGCGGTGGCGCTTGCGGCGCCTCGCTGTGCGGCGAGCTTAGCGTCGCGGCCGCGCCGGCGCCTGCGTCGGCGGCCGGGGCTGCCGCTGCGGTTTTCGTTCTGGCTGCGTCGGCGATGGCCGCGAATGCCGCCGTCGCGCCCGTCGCGCCCTTGCCGGCGGCCGGGGTCTTGGCGCCGGCGGCGCCCTTGGCGTCGGTGGCGCCAGCCGCCAGCATCTTGCCGGCCGCGTCAGCGGCCAGACCGGCGCCTGCCGCCGCCGTCTCCGCAGTGGGGGCGGGCGCGACGGTCTGGTTCAGGCTGGCGACGAGGGCCAGCATGTCGGCCGCCGCCGTGCTGGCGGGGACGGTGTTTTCCGCAGCTTCGCTGCTGCTTTCCTTGGCCGGCGCCGGCGCCGGCGCCGGCGCGGCCGGCGCGGCCGCGCTGTCCTTGCTGTCGTTGCCGGCAGTGTTCTGCCCGTCGACGGGCGCCTGCGCCGGCTGCGCCGGCTGCGCGGGCGCCTTGGCCTGGTTCTGCGTTGGCGCCGGCGCGGCTTGCGGCGTGGGCGCCGGTGCCGGCGCGGCCGCCCGGGCCGGGGCCGGCGTGGCAGGCCGGGCCGGCGCCGCCTGGCTGGCGCGGTTTTGCGCCTGGCGCTGTTCGATCTGGCGCGTCAGCGTGCGCTGGAAGTCGCTATTGTCCGGCGCGCCCGTGCCGGTGCCCGCCTTGGGGGGGGGCGCCGCTGGGGTGTTGCTGGTCTGGACAGGAAGAATGGGGGTTTGCATGGTTGCGCCGTGTAAGGAAATGGGCCGGGCGTGCCGCCTCAGCGTTTGTAATAGGCTTGTCGCGCCGCGTGTTCGTCCATGGCTTTCTGGTCGCGCTTGTTTTCCAGCTTCAGCGCCGCTTCCTGGACGCGCTTGTCCAGCGTCGTGTAGGACATGCGCTTGCGCTCGCTGGCCTGCCAGGTCGCCTTTTCGTGCTCGCTGCGGCGCTGGGCGTGGCGCACCACTTCCTGCTGGCCGGCGATGGCGTTGTCGAGCTTGCCCATGAAGGCCTGGAAGTTGCGGAAGGCCGCAGGGGTGATGCCGGCCGCCATCGTCGCCTCGAAGCGGCGGCTGTAGTCGTCGCGGTAGTCGCTGAGCATCTGCAATTGCTGCTGGCTGTCGTCGAGCGCTTTCAGCGCCGCGCCTAGGCGCTTCGCGCAATCATCGGTTTCCCGGCGCGCGAGGTCGATCAGCGTTTCAAGTTGGGAGAGGGAGGCCATGGATGCATTATAGGTCGCGTGGCGGGCCCGTCATCACTCGAATAGAGCGGTAAGTTGCCACAAGCTCTCGTCCATGCCGACCCTTTCCGTGATTTGTTGTTGCAGAAAAGCCTCGATGCGCTCGTGCAGGGCGATGGCCTGGTCGAGCACCGGATCGGTGCCGGCGCTGTAGGCGCCGACGCTGATGAGGTCGCGGCTGCGCTCGTAGCGCGAATACAGTTGTTTCAGCCTGCGCGCCTGTTGCTGGTGTTCGGCCGTCGTGATCGAGTGGGCGGCGCGGCTGATCGACTGTTCGATGTCGATGGCCGGGTAGTGGCCGGCCTCGGCCAGGCGCCGGTTCAGCACGATGTGGCCGTCGAGAATGGCGCGGGCCGAGTCGGCGATCGGGTCTTGCTGGTCGTCGCCCTCGGTCAGCACGGTGTAGAAGGCGGTGATCGAGCCGCCGCCTTCCTCGCCGTTGCCGGCCCGTTCGACCAGCACCGGCAGTTTGGCGAACACGGACGGCGGATAGCCCTTGGTGGCCGGCGGCTCGCCGATGGCCAGGGCGATTTCGCGCTGGGCCATGGCGTAGCGGGTCAGCGAATCCATGATCAGCAGCACGTTCTGGCCCTGGTCGCGGAAGTACTCGGCGATCGCCGTCGCGTAGGCGGCGCCCTGCAGGCGCATCAGCGGCGGCGTGTCGGCCGGGGCCGCCACGACGACGGAGCGGGCCAGGCCCTCGGCGCCGAGGATTTGCTCGATGAATTCCTTGACCTCGCGGCCCCTTTCGCCGATCAGGCCGACGACGATGACGTCGGCCTCGGTGTAGCGCGCCATCATGCCCAGCAGCACGCTCTTGCCGACGCCGGAGCCGGCGAACAGGCCCATGCGCTGGCCGCGGCCCACCGTCAACATGCTGTTGATCGAGCGCACGCCGACGTCGAGGGTGTCGACGATGGGCGCGCGCCCCAGCGGGTTGGCGGGGCGCACATTGATGGGCGCGCTGTCGACCGTGTGCAGCGGCCCCAGCTGGTCGAGCGGGCGGCCGGCGCCGTCGAGCACGCGGCCCAGCAGTTGCGGGCCGACGGGCAGGTGGCGGGCCCGGTCGCTGGGGCGGCGGCGCGGGTGCTCGACCTTGCCGGGGCGCGGGATGCTCGGTTCGACGGGGAACACGCGGGTGCCGGGAACGATGCCCTCGACGTCGCTTTGCGGCATCAGGAACAGGCGGTCGCCGTCGAAACCGACCACTTCGGCCTCGACGCGGCCGCCGTTTTGCAGGGGCACGGTGCAGGCGGCGCCGACGGCCAGGCGCAGGCCGACGGCCTCCATGACGAGGCCGGCGACGCGGGTCACGCGGCCGGACACTTGCATCGGTTCGACGAAGCCGACCAGGGCGTTGCAGTCGGCCAGGTAGGCTTGCCAGCGGCCGGCGTGGCGGTTCGCTGTCATTCCGCGAGCCAGTCGACGTCTTTGCCCAGCGCGTGGCTCAGGCGCGCCCAGCGCGCCGACGTCTGGGCGTCGATCTGGTTGCTGGCGGTGTCGATCTTGCAACCGCCGCGCTCGATTGTCGGGTCTTCGACGAGGCGCCAGCCGCCCTTGTCGATTTCCTCGCCTATGCCCTCGCGCACGACGCCGGCATCCTCGGGATGGAGCATCAGCAGGGCCGGCTGCTGCAGCACCGGCAGGTATTCGATGGCTTCGCGCACCACCGGCAGCACCAGCTCCGGCTTGACGCGCAGGGCCGTCTTGAGCATGCCCTTGGCCAGTTGCAGGGCCAGTTCCAGCACCTCGTTGGCGATCAACTGGTCGGCCTCGGCCACGGCCGTGCCGAATTCGACGGCGATGCTTTGCAGGTGGGCCAGTTCGATGGCCGAGGCCGCCTTACCGATGGCCGTCGCCTCGGCGTGGCCCTCGGCGTGGCCGGCCGCGTAACCCTCGGCGTGGCCGGCGGCCAAGCCTTCGGCGTGGGCCGCGGCGCGGGCGTCTTCGCGGATCGCGTCGATCTCTTCCTGGGTCGGGTATTCCAGCGGCGGCGGCAGCTCGACCTCTTCCTCTTCTTCCTCGGGCGGGGGCGGCTCGGGCGGCTTGCGCGCGGCGACCACGCTGGGGCGGTCGTCGCCGAAGGAGGTCATCTCCCAGCGCTGGTAGGCGGTTTGCTGCTCTTTCGGTAAATTAGACAAACGAATCCTCGCCTTTTCCGCCTAGCACGATCTGGCCTTCGTCGGCCAGGCGGCGCACGATCTGCAAAATCTGCTTCTGCTGGGCCTCGACCTCGGACAGGCGCACCGGCCCCTTCGACTCCAAGTCCTCGCGCATCATCTCGCCGGCCCGCTGCGACATATTGCGGAAGATCTTGTCGCGCAATTCTTGCGAGGCGCCCTTGAGGGCGATGATCAGCATTTCCGACTGCACCTCGCGCAGCAGCAACTGGATGCCACGGTCGTCGATGTCGATGACGTTGTCGAAGACGAACATCTCGTCCATGATCTTCTGCGCCATGTCGTTGTCGTAGTTCTTGATATTGTCCATCACGGAGCCTTCTTGCTCGCCGCTCATGAAGTTGAGGATCTCGGCGGCCGCGCGGACGCCGCCCAGCGACGATTTCTTGATGTTCTCGTTGCCCGACAGCAGTTTGGTGAGCACGTCGTTCAATTCGCGCAGCGCGGCCGGCTGCACGCCGTCGAGCGTGGCGATGCGCAGCACGACGTCGTTGCGCAGGCGGTCCGTGAAGTGGCCGAGGATTTCGCAAGCCTGGTCGCGCTCCAGGTGGACCAGGATGGTGGCGATGATCTGCGGGTGTTCGTTGCGTATCAGCTCGGAGACGGACTGGGAATCCATCCACTTCAGGCTTTCGATGCCGGACGCGTCCTTGCCGCCGAGTATGCGCGACAGCAGCACCGACGCCTTGTCGTCGCCCAGCGCCTTGGTCAGCACCTGGCGGATGTACTCGTCCGAATCGAGGCCGACGGTGGAATTGAGGGCCGTCTGGGCGCGGAAATCCTCCAGCACCTCGACCACCTGCTCGTGGGCGATGCCCTTCATGGTCGCCATCGCGGCGCCCAGCTTCAGCACTTCGCGGGGGCCGAGGAATTTCATCACCTCGGCCGCCTCGCTCTCGCCCATCGCCAGCATCAAAATGGAGGCTTTCTGCAATCCTGTCGTTTCACTCATGGTCGTCGGTCTCTGTCGTCAATCGTTGTTGCCTATCCACGCCTTGATCACATTGGCGACCACGCGCGGATCTTCGGCGGCCAGCTTCTTGGCCATCGCCAGGTTTTCGCGGTAGCTGCGCGCCGTGTCTTCCTCCATCGCCGCCAGCTCTTGCTGGGTGATGAGTTCCTCGTCGACCTTGTCCTCTTCCTCGAGCACGGGCTCCTCGACGGGCGGCGGGGCGGCGAAATCGTCGATCTTGCGGAACACGGGGCGCATCATCGGCCGCACGATCTTGATGAAAAGATACAGCAGAATCAGGGCCGTGATGAGGAACTTCGCCAGTTCCTTGGCCAGCGGCAAGTTTGCGGCGTCGCGCCACCATTCCAGCGGCGCTTCGGCGGGGCGGTCGATGCCGTCGAAGGGGGAATTGGCGACGCTGAAACTGTCGCCGCGGTCCTTGTTGTAACCCATCGCCTCCTTGACCAGATTATTGATCTGCACCATGTCGGCCGGCGAAATCGGCTTCACCGTGACCTTGCCGGCCTTGTCGACGCTGCGGCGGTAGTTGACGACGACGGCCACCGACAGGCGGCGCAGGCCGCCCATCGATTTTTGCTCGTAGCGCACGGTCTTGTCGACTTCAAAATTCGTCGTCGAATCCTTGTGCGTCGGCGCGGCCGGCGCGGCGGCCGGGGCGCCCGTCGGCGCGGCCGCCGTCAGCGGCGCCGTCGCCACGCCCGGCGGCTGGTTCGACAGCGCGCCCGGCACGCCGGCCGGGTTGGCGTTGCCGGCGCCGTTGGTCTCGCTGGTCTGCTGGCTGCGGATCGACGACAGCTCGGGCGGCGAATTCGGCTTGTAGGTTTCGGCGGCTTGCTCGACCTGGGAGAAATCCACGTCGGCCGTGGCCTCGGCGCGCACATTGCCCTCGCCGACGATGGGGATGATGATGGACTCGACCTGCTTGATGACGCTCAGCTGCAGCTGCTGCACATACTTGAGCTGGTTCGGGTCGAGGTTCTTGTTGGCGCCGCCGCCGTTGGCCTTGTCCTTGTCCTTGTCGTTGTTCGACAGCAGGTTGCCGGCCTGGTCGACCAGGGTGACGTTAATCGGCAGCAATTCCGGCACGCTCGACGCCACCAGGTGGACGATGGCGCTGACCTGCAACTGGTCGAGGGCGCGGCCGGGGTGCAGGTTCAGCAGCACCGAGGCCGTCGGTTTCTGTTGCTCGCGGACGAACACGGACGGTTTCGGCAGGGCCAGATGGACGCGCGCCGTGTGGACGGCGCCGACGGACTCGATCGACTTGGCCAGCTCGCCTTCTAGGGCGCGCTGGAAATTGACCTGTTCGAGGAATTGCGACACGCCCAGCTTCTGGTTCTCCATCAGCTCGAAGCCGACGTTGCCGCCCTTCGGCAAGCCCTGGGCCGCCAGTTTCAGGCGGGCGTCGTGGACTTGCTCGGCCGGCACCAGGATGGCGCCGCCGCCCTCGGCGAACTTGTGCTTGATGTTCAGTTGGTCGAGCGAGGCCGTGATGGCGCCGCCGTCGCGGTCGTTGAAATTGGAAAACAGCACGCGGTACTCGGGCGGCTGGTTCCACATATACAGGGCCACGCCGATGCCGATCAGGGCGGCCACGCCCAAGCCGCGCAAGAAATTCTTGCCCATCGGACTCTGGGCGAAATTGCGCATCGACTCCAGCGGTGTCGGCGGGGGCGCCGGCGGCGCGTCTGGGGTCAGTTCGAGTTCTTCCGCTACAGCCATGATCGGTTTCCGGGCGCGTTGTCTTTACATTTATTCACAAAGGGGCCAAACCCGCGGAGGGATTGGGCGATATGCACCATTATCGGGCCGCGTCCGGTGTTTCCATCGAAGAAACAGAGCGCCGTTTCCGGTCCTGCTCGAGGCAGCGGCCGGCGCGCCGGTTTGCTATTGTGAAAGCCTGACCATGCCCGTGTGCACATTGTACCCGGCGGCGTCGCGCAGGCCGGGGATTTATTCTCTGGCAGCAACAGATTACAGCAATAGGAGGCAAGGTGAAAACAGGTGGTATCGACAGCAGCAGGATAGAGGCGATGATCGCGCAACTGAAGGCGGCGGCGACGCGGCCCCAGGAGCGCATCGCCGTCCTGCCTGGCGCGCAGGCCGTCAAGGCGGAGGCGCCCGCGGCGAAAGTGAACTTTTCCGACGCCCTCAAGGGGGCGATCGACTCGGTCAACGGCAGCGTGCACAAATCAGAAGAAATGGGCAAGAAATTTGCGATGGGCGACGACAGCGTGGCCCTGTCGGACGTCATGATCGCCATGCAAAAGGCCAGCATCAACTTCCAGGCCAGCATACAGGTGCGCAACAAACTGGTGGCCAGCTACCACGAAATCATGAACATGCAAGTCTAACAAGAAAAAACTTGCTTTACCCCCTGGGGTCAGGTCTAGACATGACGGTTTTTCAGCCGAAAACCGCCATGTCTAGACCTGACCCCATTTTTGCTGTTGGGGAAACCGCCATGTCTAGACCTGACCCCATTGTTGCTTTAGCTGAGGCCGGCGATGCGGGCGTTGCGCTCGCGTTCCAGGCGGGTGATGTAGCGCTGGACGTGGGCGAGCATGGGCCGCGGGATGTCGATGAATTGGCAGCCGAGGCGCCGGTTGAGTTTGTTGTTGAGCAGGGTCATGTCGAGCGAGTTGCGGATTTGTAGGGTCGTCGTCACGGTGCCGACGTCCGGCAATTCGATGCGGCAGCCCGGGTAGTTTTTGCCGATGGTGTCGCCCAGCATGAGTTTGTTGTCCATGATGGCGATGCCGCCGCAACTGATGTCGGCCAGCGGAAAGACGGTCACGGCGCCGCCCAGTTCGGCCGGCAGGGGGATGCTGGCGCGCACAGGGTTGCTCACGGGCGTGCTCATGCGGTAGTACTCGCGCCGCTGCAGCCGGATCAGGGTGGGCGGCAGCGCCATCGTCAGCGCCGCGCCGTTTTCGTAGTTGCATTCCAGTATGCGCTCGGCGGCGAACAGGATGCGGATCTTGTCAAGCGTCGTTTCGAACGAGACGCCGCCGGCCGCGAGGATGCGGCGGTTTTGCTCGGCGTCGATGGAGCGGTCCATGATGATGGCGTTGTTGTCCGCGTCCACTTGCAGGATGGAGGTGACGCAGACGTCCGATTCGCCATGGATGAGCATGCGGATCAGCTGTTTTTTCTCGCTTATGCCGCGCAGCAATGCAATGATTTCTTTGCGGGATACGACTTCAAAGTCATGCCAGTTTTCGAGGCCGGTATCCATGGTATGTGCTTGCATTGAGGCCTGTCTTATGTTTCGGTGAGTAGGGAGGATGCGGTGTCGGGCGGCGGCGGCAGGGTGGCGCCGCTCTTTTGTGCCGATTCAATATGATATAACCAGGCCAGCAGTTCCGCAATCGCCCGGTACAGGGCCGGCGGAATTTGCCGGTCCAGGTCGATGTCCATCAGCAGGGCCACCAGTTCCTTCGATTCGTGGACGAAGACGCCGTGTTCGCGGGCCCGTTCGATGATTTGCCCGGCGATCAGGCCGCTGCCCTTGGCGACGACGGTGGGCGCCGCGGCGCCGCTCTGGTAGGCCAGGGCGACGGCCGTTTGCAGGGCGCGCGGCTGGTTGTCATTGGGCATCGCCGGCTCCGTCGGGCTGGCCGATGGTCAGCGAGGCCAGCGGCGCGCCGGCCGCGTCCAGCGCCAGGCCCAGCGCGGGCGTGCCGGCCCGCAGGGCGGCGCGGCTCTGTTCGCTGTCGGCCTGCAGCTGGATGTGCACCTGGCCGCCCGTCAGCACCAGCGTCGCCGACACGCTGCCCAGTTGCGGGAAGTGGAAGCGCACGCCGCTGCGCCACGCCGCCTGGGCCTCGTCGTCGTCGCCGGCCTCGCCGTGCCGGCCGCCGCCCTCGTCCTTGCGGATTTCCCATTCCATTTGCTGGCCCGGCCATACTTCGCCCTGCCACAGCACGCGCTGTTGTTCGTGGGTGTGCAGTTGCAGGTTGATGAGCTGGGCGGCGGCCAGGTCGGTGCCGGCGGCCGCCTTCGCCAGCGGGTCCTGGCCGGCCGCCGTCTGGGCCATTTGCGGCTCGCGCAGCAGTTCGCCCATGCTGCGCTTGCCCTCGGCCCATTCGGCGACGTGGGATTCGTAGAACAGGCCGCTGTGGCCGACTTCGTCGTGCAGGGTTTGCGCCAGTTGCGCGGGGTCGGCCGCCGGCGGCGCCAGCAGGGCCGCCTTGCCGACCAGGGCCAGCGGCGCGCCGGGCACGCTTTCGGCCTGCATCAGCACGCTGTTGATGGCCCGCGCGGCGCTGCTCAGGGCCGGCGCCGGCGCGCCCGCGCCCAAGTCGGGCAGCAGGCTGGCCGGCGTCAGCGGGGCCTTGCCCAGCAGCGCCGCCGCCAGGCTGCTGCTGCGCGCGCCGGCCGCGCCCTGGGCGGACTGGGCGCCGGGGCGCGCCGCGGCGGCGGCGTCGTCGGCGGGCGGGTCAAAGGCGGCGTCGGCATAGGCGTAGCTGAGCGCCTGCGGCGCGCCGGGGTTGTTGCTCTTGCCGATCTGGAAGGTGGGGCGGGGATCGATCGCGATCAGGGTCAGCGGCACTTCGCCGCCGACGCGGGCGCCGGGCGGCAGTTGCATGCGCGCCGCCGTGCCCGCCACTTTGACGAGGAAGTTGCCGTCGGCGAAGCGGGCCAGCACTTCGCCCTGCATGGATTTGCCCAGCAGCGTGTGCAGCGAGCGCTGGAAGGCTTCCTGGCGGGCGTCGCCGGCCGCTTCGACCGGCACGGCGGCGCGTATCGGCGCCGGCGGCGTGATGCTGGCGTCCAGCCGCGGCAACATGGCGCGCTCCCCTGTGTTGAGATTTAGACGGTGCCGTAGGCGCCGGCGAGGCGCCGCTCGGCGCCGGTGTTGTTGATCAGTTTGGACAACTGGGCCATCCACGGCATCGTCAGGTCGCGGATCTTGCGGTCGTCTTCCAGCATTTGCTTGATCAGCGCGATTTTTTGCAGGCGGTGCGGGCCTTCCAGGCGCACGCTTTCCTCATTTTCGCGCAGGGCCTGGACGTGGACGCTGACGCGCTGCTCCAGCGTTTCCAGCTGGTCCCAGGCGCCGTCGCCGGCGGCCGCCACCATCTGTTGCGTCAATGCCCGCATCGCTTCGTAGGTCGACAGTACTTGTTGGTTCGTCATCATTATTCAGGCGCTCGCAAGGTTGGGCATACGGGAGGAGGTCAGGTCGGCGCCCGGCATCGCCGCCGGCGCCGTGCCGATGGCGTTCCAGGTGTCGCGCAGTTCGGTCAGCAAGCCCTGTATTTCTTCCAGGATGGCCGGGTCGTTTTTCAGGTTGGCCGTCAGCAGGCGCGCGCTCATGTATTCGTACAGGGCGTCCAGGCCCTCGGCGATCTGGCCGCCCACTTCCTTGTCCAGGCTGGCGCGCAAGCCGTTGTCGATGATCTGGATGGCTTTCGAGATGGCCTTGCCCTTTTCCGGGATGTTGCCCGATTTCATGTGCATCTGCGCGCTGAGCACGGCCACGAGGGCGCCGTCGTACAGCATGACGATCAGCTTGTGCGGCGAGGCGGCGACGACGCTCGTTTCCAGGCCGACTTTGGCGTAGGAGTGGGCACCCTTGCTGGTTGATCCAAACATATTCGTTGTCCTTTTTGTCTACTAGCGTATGGTGCTGAGCGCGGCGAGTTGCTGGCCCAGGTACACATTGGTGCTCTGCATCTTGCTGAGGGTGACGTCCAGCGCCGAGTATTGCCTGCGATAGCGTTTTTCCGTTTCCGTCAGGCGCACGTCGAGGGCCTTGCGTTGCTTTTCGATGTCGGTCAGGCTCTTGGTGATGCCCTTGTTCTTGCCGGGGATCGAGCCGTCGGTGCCGATGGCGCCGTCGACCAGGGCGGCGAATTGCGCGGCGATGCCCTTCGAGATGTTCACGGTGCCGCGGTCGCCCGTCGTGCCGCCGTCGATTTTCACCTGGATGCCGGCGCTGCCCGAGCCCGATGTACCGGTCAGCAACTGTCCGCTGCCGCTGGCCGGTTCGCCGCCGATGGTGCCGGTCACGTCCAGGCCGTCGACCGTCGTCGGCGTGCCGAACAGGCTGCTGGAGGCGTTGCCGCTGATGGCGATTTTCGACACCGAGCCGTAGCGGTTCGAGGTGGCCGTCAGCACGCCGGCATTCTGCTTCATGGTGATGCCGGCGTCGGTCGCCGTGCCCGTCACGCCGAGGGCGCCGTTGATCATCGACTGCACGTGGGTGGCCAGGGTGTCGGCCGTGTAGGTGCCGGCCACCAGGATGGTGTTGGTGGTGACGCCGTTGACGGTCATCGACAGTTCGTCGTTGACGCCCTTGACGATGGTCAGGTCGGCGGCCGCGCCGCCCGTCAGGCTGCCCTTGGTCGCCAGCTGGGCGATCGAGATGGCCCTGGTGCCGACCTCGGACTTGCTGGTCGAGCTGACGAAGCTGACCAGGCTGTCGGTGACGCTGCCCGACGTGGCCAGCAGCTTGGCGACGTCGTCCGGGGTGGCGTCGATGGCTTTTTGCAGTTTGGCCGAGTCGAGTTTGAGCGTGCCATCCTTCTGGAAGGCGACGCCCAGCTGGCTCAGGCTGGTAACATTGCCGTTCAGGCCAGGCACGGCGGCGACGAACAGCTTGCGCAAATTTCCCTGCAGGCTGGTTGCCGTCGATTCGCCCTGCAGCGGGCCGCCCGCCTTCGGCGCGCCCGGCTTCAGGTTGGGGACCACGGCCGTCAGCTCCTTGAGGGAGGCGCTGAGTTCGTTGTAGGCCTTGACGAAATTGGTGACGACCGTTTTCATGCCCGAGGTGTCGCTGTTGACGGCGACGGTGCTCAGGCCCACCTTGGCGGCCGTCAGCGTCACGCCCTGGATGGCGCCGGTGACTTCATTGCTCGGGCTGGTGACGGCGACGCCGTTGATGGTCACCTTGGCGTTTTGCGCGACATTGTTTTGCGTGAGTTTTTGCGTGCCTTCCGGCGCATACGAGAGCAAATCGCTGACGGCCGCGTCGCCGGCGACGGCGATGCGCATGCTGGCCGTATCGCCCGTCTGGTTCGAGGTCAGCACCAGGCGGTTCGGGCTGGCGCTGCCGTCCGAGACGATGGTGGCGGTGACGCCGACGCCGGCCTTGTTGATGGCGTCGCGTATGCCCTGCAGCGAGTTGTTGCTGGAGTCGATGGTGACGCTGCGCGCCGCGCGCCCCGGGTCCTGGGTGAAGGTGGCGCCCGTGTAGGTGCCGTTGCTCAGGGTGCCGCCGCTGATGCTGCCGAACTCGAAGGTCAGCTTGGTCGTGGCGCCGCTGCCGATCAGGGCGGTGGTGCTGGCCTGGCCGGCCGAGGTCAGCGTTTGCGCCTGGGCCATCTGCGTGACGTTGACGCTGTAACTGCCCTTGACGGCTTCCTTGCCGGCCGAGGCCGTGACGACGCCCGACTCGGACGAGACGGCGCTGATGGTTTTGAATTTGCTGTTGTCGGCCAGCGCAGTCACCGAGGTCTGGAAGGAGCCGAGGGCGCCGGACAGCGTGCCGTAGGCGGCCATTTGGGCGGTGTAGGCCTTTTCCTTGTTTTGCATGGCAAGGAAGGGGCGGCTTTCGACCGTCATCAGTTTATTGACGATGTCATTGACATCGAGGACGCCGCCGGTGGAAGTGATGGCCACAATCGTCTCCATAGAAAGACATGAATATACTAAATTATCGGCATGTTCTATCCAGACTTTAGAGGGGTGTTTGACTGCCTGTTCCGTCCATGCCGCCTGCTCAGGCGCTTTGGCGTATCAGCAAGCCCTGTACCTTTTCCAGTGCCTTGCCGATCTCCAGCGCCTCTTCCGTGGGCATTTGCCGTATCACTTCCTTGGTGTGCTGGTCGATCACCTTGACGACCGTGCGCTTGCTGTCGGTGTCGACGGAAAATTCGATGTCGCGCGACAGCGCCTGCATCGCCTTGTTGATGTCGCGCACGGCTTCATTGACTTTTTTTAAATCCGCGGGGGCGCTGCCTGGCTTGGCGGCGTCGCTGGACGCTGCCGCAGTGGCGGTGGTCTTGCCTGCGGCGGGGTGGGGTTCGATGGCTGACGCCGGCCGTTGCGCGCTGGACGCCGCGTTGCCGATTGCTCCGAGTTCCATGACCGTCTCCTTGAATGAAAATTCCCCGGCCGATCAAGACCGGCCGGGGAGTGCGTTGCGGCGAAAGGCGATTAGCCGCGCAGCAGGGACAACACGCCGTTCGGCAGCGAGTTAGCCTGGGCCAGCATGGCGGTGCCGGCTTGTTGCAGGATCTGGCCGCGCGTCAGCTTGGCTGTTTCCGACGCGAAGTCGGTATCCTGAATGCGGCTGCGCGAAGCGGACAGGTTTTCCGACGTCGATTGCAGGTTGCTGACGGCCGTTTCGAAGCGCGATTGCAGTGCGCCGAAGGTGGCGCGCTGGCTGTTCACGCTGGCCAGGGCCGAGTCGATGATTTTCAGCGCGTCGTTCGAGCCCTTGACCGTCGACACGTCGATGCTGGCGACGTCCTTGAGCGTCGAGGCGGCAGCGGTGGTGAAGGCGGTCGTGGTCGAGGTGCCGATGGAAAAGGCTTTGTCCGAGTTCAGCGAGATCACGCCCATCGCCGTCATGACGCCACCGGCCGCGGCCGCGGTGCCAAGGGTGCCAGCGGTGCCGTTGTTGTCCATCGACGCCAAGGTCACGCCGGCGGTGGCGCTGTTGTTGGTGAGCTTGATGTTGTTGCCCGAGGCGTTGGACAGCACCAGGCCGTCGTTCGTCGAGTTCAATTTGGCGGTCACGCCGGTTTTCGACGACACATCGTTGAACGCGCTGACTGCCGCGGCCAGGCCGGATGCGTTGACGGCGGCGCCGACGGTGAAGGTGACGTTGGCAGGGGTCGTCGCGTTGTCCGAGGTCACGGCCAGCGAATACACGCCGCCGGCGGTGAATTTGGCTTCGGCGTCCGTTTTTGCCGTCGCCACCACGCCGGTCGTGGAGGTTTCGCTGTTGATGTTTGCCGCCACTGCCTGCGCGGTGTCGGTCGCCGCGACGGTGATGGTTTTCGACGTCGCCAGACCCTGCACGGTGAAGGTGCCCGCGGTGTAGCCGGTGTTGGCCACGGTGGCCACGGTGGCCGAGTCCTGGTTGTTATTGCCGTAGTTGTTGGTGCGGAAATTGGCGGTGGTTGCCTGGATGGTTTGGCCGGCGTTGGCGCCAACCTGGAAGGTGGCGCTGCCGAAGCTGCCGTCCAGCAATTTCAAGCCGTTGAATTCCGAATCCTTGGCGATGCGGTCGGCTTCGCCGAGCAACTGGCCAACCTCTTGCTGGATCGCCTTGCGGTCGCCGGCGGAGTTGGTGGCGTTCGACGATTGCACAGCCAGTTCGCGGACACGTTGCAGAATGTCGCCCGTCGATTGCAGGGAGCCTTCAGCCGTTTGCAGCATCGACACGCCGTCGTTGGCGTTGCGTTTTGCCTGGTCGAGGCCGCGGATTTGCGAGGTGAAGCGCTCGGAAATTGCCAGGCCGGCGGCGTCGTCTTTTGCGCTGTTGATGCGCATACCGGACGACAAACGTTGCAAGGAAGTGGCCAGCGCCGAACCGGAGGTGCTCAGGTTGCGTTGTGCGTTCAGCGACGAGATGTTGGTATTGATGACTGCGGACATGATGAAACTCCTTGCTATTTTTCGTTGTGGCCTTGTGCCCTTGCCTTGGTCTGCCTCCACTTTCCGAGACAATCAAACCGCGGTTAATTCTATTAACGGAGTGCCGTACGGAAAGTTTAGTGAAAATGAGGGCGTATATTTTTTGTTTTCACCCTCAAGCTGCCAGGGGCGGGGGCGCTTGGCGGCAGCGATCGGCGAAACTTTAGGGTGTAAAAACAATTAAATTCGGCTTTTTGAGGGGGGGGCAACAGGCGGGGCGGCGGGGAGGAATGGATGAAATATTGCTTTATCGGTAATGTTTTTTTCAAATCGGGGGGGGCGGTCAAGAGTGCGCTCTCTCCGCAGCGGCGTACTCGTCAGATTAAGCAGCTCGTTTGGCGCGCGGCCGTCGTGCGCTCCGGCCTGCGCAAGCTCAAGAAGAACCCAGTTGTTTGACTGCGAGAGAGCTTGGAGAGGGTGAAGGCCAGCCTACGCGCCAAGGTTGAGCATACTTTTCATGTGCTGAGCTGCCTGTTTCATCGTAGAACAGGAACTCATGCACGGGGAATCGCCAACTTCATCCATAAAACGACATGCAGCGCCCTCAAAATAAAGCCCGCCGCGACATTCGGATGCATTGCCACTTTGGGCTGGAAACATTCCGCCGGCTGACTACGCAAGGCCCGCTTCGTTGGCTTGGCAAGGTCAGGACGCAGACGGATTTCACGTTTGTGGCTTACAAGTTGACGCGCATGCAACCATTTTGGGCTGGTGTTTGTTTGCCGTATAGGACGAAATCCACCCAACGATTGCTGAAAGGCGAAGAAGTTGGCAAAAATCAGCCGGGAACCGGGCTAGAAACGAGTTTCAAGGTGAAATGCGGGCTGCAGCGAACCCGAGGTATTCAAGTTTTTTTCAACGTTCTATTTACGGGTAAATATTCAATTTCCTTGCGGCAATAATAAATGAGGTATTTTCAATATTGAAATATTTCTTGCTAATATGCATTTATATGTGATTAAATTTGTACAGGAAATGCAACGAGATGCAATCAATTCGGCAACTGTGAACGCTGTCACCTGACACATGTATGTATATCAATGAAATGACTAAATGGATATGAAAATGAAAAATGTCGTAATGGCCACTCTGTTTTGCGCGGCAATCACCCCGGCATTTGCCACCACGATTAGCCTGACAGAAAATTTTGACAATTTGAACGGCTGGATCAAAAACAGTGCCCCCGTCGCTCCAGGTTCCGGTTCGCATGCGCATGTATTTGCCGATCCGACCGGAGGTACGGGCAATGTCTTAGGCTTTTCGAACAGCACCACGCGTGGAGATATATTCAGCGCCGCCACTTACAGGCTCGGCTACATTAATTTTGATTATTTTGGCGCCAAATCGCTCAGCAACAAAGGTGGCGGTTTCATCGGCGTCAGCTCCGGTTTTCCTGGAACCTATGGTGCCTGGCTGGGAGCCGGCCAACCTGGGTATGGCACTTTGCTGGTAAGCGATGGTAGTTGGCATCATTACAGCTTGTATTTTATTAACTCAATGACCAATGGCAACCCGGCACATATAATGTTGCAACAGTACAATACAAATACAGCAGATCAAGCTTTGTTCCGCAATCTCAGGATATCGGATACACCGCTGGCCGCAGTGCCGGAACCGGAAACCTACGCCATGTTGCTGGCCGGCCTGGGTGTCCTCGGCTTCAGCCTGCGCCGCAAAGCGAAGGCCAAGGCCGAGGCATAGGGCATTGCCATGATTTATACGAAGCCCGCTTGATGCGGGCTTTTTTGCGTCTGGCCTTGCGGCGCCAGATCATCGAGCGCTCCCTGTTATCGAAAACAGGGATGGCGTCGCTGTGCCCAAGGTTCAGTGTGCGGTTGCCGGCGCCCGCCGTCCTCAGTCGGCCACGACGACGCGGTTCTTGCCGGTCTGCTTGGCCTGGTACATGGCACGGTCGGCCCGCTTCACCAGCTCGGCCTGGTCCTCGTTGGGCAGGCGCAGCGCGACGCCGGCCGAGAAGGTGATCAGCACCTTCTCGTTTTCGTGCAGGAAGAAGTGCTTGGTCAGCTCGCGCTGCAGGCGCGTCATCGTCGAGGCGGCCGCCTCGACCGAGGTTTCCGGCAGTAGGATGAGGAATTCCTCGCCGCCGAAGCGGGCGATCACGTCCATCGAGCGCAGCGTGTCCTTGACGATCTTGACCAGATGCTTCAGGGCGGCGTCGCCGGCCAGGTGGCCGTAGGTGTCGTTGAGGCGCTTGAAGTCGTCCAGGTCGAGCATGGCGATGCACAGCGGCGTGCCGCGGCGGTCGGCGCGCGCCGTCTCGCGCTCGAACACGTCGTCGAGGCCGCGCCGGTTCAGGCTGCCCGTCAACTGGTCTTCGCGCACCAGCTCGCTCATATGCTGCAGCTTGGCCTCCAGCGTGTGGATGCGTTGTTCCGCGTCCTGCACTTCCTGGCGCGCCAGCACCATCTTGTCGCGGGCCCGCAGCGCCTCCGTCTGCACCAGCCGGGTTTCGCGCAGCACTTCGTCGAGGATGAGGTTCAGCTCGGTGATGTTTTCCGCCTTGCTGATCTTGTCCGAGTAGCCGCCGATCTTCTCGTGGTAGTCGCCGGTGCTGGCGGCCACCTGGCCGAGGCGGTCGATGAAGGTCATCATCATGTTCTTGACGGTCAGCTTGACGTCCGACAGGCTGTGCTTGAGCTGGCTTTGCTTGTAGATCACTTCCTTCAGGCTGCGCGTGGCGTCCTCCAGCGCGCGCTGGTCGAGCGGGCCGGCGATCAGGTTTTGCACGGCGTCGATCTGGCCGCGCAGCCAGCTGTCGTCGTCGAGCAGCTCGCTGACGTTTTCCAGCAAGAGCTTGAACAGGCGCAGCAGCAATTCTTGCTGCTCGGCCGTGTCGCCGCTTTTCAGCTCGATCTGGTAGCACAACTGCTTCAGGCGCAGGGCGATCTCGTTGAGCGCCTCCTCCGTGTGGGCCAGCTTGATGGCGCTGCCCAGCGACTCCGACTCGGCCACCAGCGCCGGCGTGCCGGTCAGCAGCGAGGCGACGGCGAAGGTCAGCGTGCGGCTCAGCAGGTCGCGCAGCAGGCGCGTCTGCTCGCCGTCGGGGGCGGCGGCCGTCTCGATGCCGACGCCGGCCTTTTTCAGGTGCTTGTCGGCCAGTTGCGCCAGCGCCCTGGCGTAGCCGTCCCAGTCGCGGGCCTTGACGGCGCGCTGGAAGCGGCGGCCGAAGTCGGCCAGCTCGCCCGTGTTCTCGCTGAGTTTGCCGGCGAAGCCGCTGAGCACGGCGCCGGCGCCGTCGTCGACGGGGGCGCTGGCGGCGATGACGGCGGCCGGCTCGCCGCTGTCGGTGGTGCCGGCGATTTCATTGTAGATTTCCCGGTAAGCCTGGGGCGTCGGCGCGATGCGCCGCGTGGCCAGGCGGCGGAAGGCTTCGCGGGCGATGTCGGCCGGATTTTGCGCCGGCGTTGCGGTGGCGCCGGCGGGGACGGCGGACGGGGGGACGGATTGACTCGACATGATGCGCACAGCCTCTTATAAGGGTTTGCTAATTGTCCCTATGATATTCCAAGCGGGGCCGGGCCAAATAGGCAATTAGCGCCGGGAAGTCATCTTACTTTAAAGCATCACTGGATACGGGGACAGACCACCATTTCCGGGAAAGCTTTCCCGGAAATGGTGGTCTGTCCCCGGCTGTCACTCGATCAACTGGTTCTTGATCGCGTAATGGGTCAGTTCCGCGCTGTTTTTCAGCTTCATCTTCAGCAGCAGGCGGGCGCGGTATTCGCTGACGGTCTTCACCGACAGCGACAGCTCCTGGGCGATGGCGCCCACCGTCTTGCCCGAGGCGATCATCGTCAGCGTTTGGTATTCGCGGTCCGAGAGCGTGTCGTGCAGCGCCGTCTCGTGGTCTTCGCCGACCGTGTTGGCCAGCTCCTGGGCCAGCGCCGCGCTGATGTACTTCAAGCCGCCGGCCACCTGGCGGATCGCCGTCACCAGCTCGCGCGGCGCGCTCTGCTTGGTCAGGTAGCCGGCCGCGCCCGCCTTCAGCGAGCGGATCGCGTACTGGTCCTCGCGGTGCATCGACAGCATCAGCACGGCCACCTCGGGGCGCTCCTTCTTGATTTGCTTGAGCACGTCGATGCCGCTGCGGTCGGGCAGCGAGATGTCGAGCAGCAGCACCTGGCAGTGGGCGCCGCGGAACAGCTTGATCGCGTCCAGGCCGTTTTCGGCTTCGCCGGCGACCGTGATGTCGCCCGTCTCGGCGAGGATTTGCTTGAGGCCTTCGCGCACGATGGCGTGGTCGTCGGCGATGAAGACCTTGATGCTGGCTTTTTCTGTCATGGCATTGCTCATCTTGTTCGTATCAGTACTAAGTTTGCGGCGCCGTGCGGCCGGCCGGGGCGGCGGCCGCGGCCGCTATTATCGTCTCCCTGGGCGTGGCCAGCTTGATTTTGATGGTGACCACGGTGCCGCCGCCGGCCGCGTGGCCCAGCGTCAGCGTGCCGCCCAGGGCGTTGGCGCGCTCGGCCATGCCGCGTATGCCGAACGATTTCGGCTTGGCGCGGTCGGCCTGCCAGATGCCGCCGCCGTTGTCGGTGATTTTCAGGCTGATGTGGTGGCGCAGCCGCGCCAGCCGCACCGTCACGCGGCTGGCGTGGGCGTGCTTGGCGATGTTCGTCAGCGCCTCCTGGAAAATGCGGAACAGGGCCGTCGCCTGGTCCAGGTCGAGGTCGATCTCCTTGCGGTTCGAGACGAAGTGGCAGGGCAGGCCGGCCTGCGTCTCGAACTCCTTGCTTTGCCATTCCAGGGCGGCGACGATGCCCAGGTCCAGCATCGACGGGCGCAGGTCCAGCGAGATGCGGTGCACGGCGTCGATGGTGCGGTCGACCAGCTCGTCGACGTAGGCGGCCTTGTCGTGCAGGGCGCCGTCCGGCGGCAGGCGCTTGGCCAGCATCGCCAGCGCCATCTTGATGGCGCTCAGGTTGCCGCCCAGGTCGTCGTGGATTTCGCGGGCGATGCGGGTGCGCTCCTGTTCCTTGACGCGGTCGATGTGGGCCGTCAGCTCGGCCAGGCGGGCGCGCGACTGCTTCACTTCCAGCTGCTCCAGCTTGCTCTCGCTGATGTTCGTCATGATGCCCTCCCACTGCACGGCGTCGCCGCAGGCGCGCGGCGTCGAGCGCAGATTGATCCACTTGACGTCCTTCCAGGCGTCGACCCAGATGCGGCCCTCCCAGTTCCAGCTCCACAGGGCCGCCTTGGACGCCTGCATCGAGTCGAGGTAGCCCTTGCGGTCGTCGGCGAGGATCAGTTGCAGGAACAGCTCGGGCTGCTGCTGCAACTGCGCCGCCGTCAGGCCCAGCAGCGCCTGGCAGCCGTCGCTGAGGTAGGGGAAGGAGACGGCGCCGTCGCCGTGCAGGCGGAACTGGTAGACCAGGCCGGGCGTGTTCGAGACGATGGCGTTGAAGCGCGTCTGCACCTGTTCCAGGGCGGCGGCGCTGGCCTGGGGCGCGCTCATGTCCTCGCCGACGGCGAGGATCAGGGGCTGGCCGTCGCGGCTGGTGCGCAGCAGGCGCAGCGTCAGCGGATACAGCGTGCCGTCGCGGCGGCGCTGCTCGGTGTGCAGGCTGACCTGGTCGCCGATGTCGTGGCCCAGGCCGGCCAGCAGCGCGTCGAACTGCTGGCGCGACAGCTGCGGCGCCAGCGCGAACGGCGTCAGCGCCGCCAGGCTGGCGGCGTCGTACTGCAGGTTGGCGCGGGCGGCCGCGTTGACGTCGACGAAGCGCAGCGTGGCCGCGTCGATCAGGTAAATCTCCGAGGGCGAAGCCTGCATCACGGCGGCCAGGCAGGGCGCGTCGGCGGGTGCGGAGGGGCGGCGCATGGCGGCGCTCACTGCCGGGAGCGGCGCCGGCGCGCGCGCCAGAACGCGGCGAAGCGGCGCAGCAGGCGCGCCGGGCGGGCGTTGCTGGGCGGGCGGGCGCGCCAGGCGGCCCAGTAGCGGCGCCGCGCGGCGGCCAGCTGGGCGGCCATGCCGTCGACGCGGCGCCAGGCGCGGGTGGCGCGCAGGCGGGCGATCCAGCGGTCCTTGACGGCGATGAACTTGCCGTGCCAGCGGGCGAACCAGGGCAGCGACAGCAGGGCCGGGCGGGTCAGCGCGTACAGGCGGGCGACGGCGGCGGCGCCGCCGACCTTGGCGAGGACGATCACGCCGACGCCGGAGAAGGCATGGCCGTGGGCGATCGCCAGCAGGGCCAGCACCTTGACGGGGAACAGCAGCACGGCCGGCAGCGCGAACACGGCCAGCGCCCAGTAGGGCGGCAGGCGGGCGATGCGCGCTTCGAGGGCGCGCAGCGGCGGGAACTGGGCCAGCCGGCGCATCAGGCGGGCGCCCGCATCCCACAGGCACTCCTCGAACAGCAGGCAGATCGCGGCCAGATAGACGAGGGGCGCGAACAGCCAGCGGCGGAATTTATACAATCGTTTCATTGCTCTCCAAGACATCGGCCGGTAGCCGGCCAGCGGAGTTTAGTCTTTCCCAAACAAAATGTTTAGCATTTAATCCAGATCATACGTGAAAAAGCGCGGGGCGCAGCGCAAACGGCTGCGCGCGCGGCGCCAGTGTCGCTACAATAGGCGCATGAACAAAGCATTTGTAAAAGAATCGGACCAGGACGACGACGAGGCCGCCGCGCTGGCGCTGGCCATCCCTGCCGGCGCGAAGAACTACATCACGCCGGCCGGTTACCAGCGCATCAAGGACGAGCTGCTGCAACTGATCGACGTCGAGCGGCCGGAAGTGGTCAAGATCGTCCACTGGGCGGCGTCGAACGGCGACCGCTCGGAAAACGGCGACTACATCTATGGCAAGCGGCGCCTGCGCGAAATCGACAGGCGCATCCGCTTCCTGACCAAGCGCATGGACCTGGCGGCCATCGTCGACCCCAGCGTGCACCACGGCAGCGACCAGGTCTTCTTCGGCGCCAGCGTCACCTACCGCAACCAGGCGGGGGAGACGCACACCATCACCATCGTCGGCATCGACGAACTCGACCCGTTGAACGGAAAGATCAGCTGGGTGGCGCCGGTGGCGCGGGCCATCACCAAGGCGCGCGAGGGCGACCTCGTGACGCTGGCGACGCCGCACGGCCCGGAAGAGCTGGAGTTGCTCGCAGTGCGCTACCCGGCCCCCGCCGCCTGAACAGCCGGGGACAGACCACGATTTCCGAGAAATCTTTCTCGGAAATCGTGGTCTGTCCCCGGCTTTTTGCGCCGCGCATGCCCTGATGCTTGCGGCCGCTCACGGCCGATCCCGGGCCGCCTGCTAATTTGAGGGGAGGTTCTAGTGAGGAGATCGCCATGCCGCGCCGCGCCCGCCTGGTTTTGCCCAATGTCGCCCTGCATCTGATTCAGCGCGGAAATAACCGCCAACCCTGTTTCTTCGCCGATGCCGATTATCGCGTGTATTTGCGTTGGCTCGCCGAGCACGCCGACGCCAGCGCTTGCCGCATCCACGCCTATGTGCTCATGAGTAACCATGTGCATTTGCTGATCTCGGCCGACGCGCCGGCGGCGCCGGCCATGTTGATGAAGGCGCTGGGCCAGCAGTATGTGCAGTACGTCAATCGGCGCTACCAGCGCAGCGGCAGTTTGTGGGAGGGACGCTATCGCTCCTGTCTGGTGCAGGACGAGACGTATCTGCTGGTGTGCCAGCGCTATATCGAGCTCAATCCTGTGCGCGCGGGCCTCGTGTGCGAACCGGCGCAATACCTCTGGTCCAGTTACTGCGGCAACGCCGAGGGGCGCCTCGATCCCATCCTCAGCCGCCATCCCGTGTACGAGGCGATGGGGGCGGATGGGGTGGCGAGGCAGGATGCCTACCGCGGCCTGTTCCGCGAAGCGCTGCGGCCGGAACTGTTGCGCGCGGTGCGCAAGGCGACGAATGGCAATTTTGCGCTGGGCAGCGAGGCGTTTGCGCGGCAGGTCGAGGCGGCCCTGCACAGGCGTGCCGGGCCGCGGCCCGCCGGGCGGCTGCGGGGAACGGCCAAATAGCCGGGGACAGACCACGATTTTCGAGAAATCTTTCTCGGAAATCGTGGTCTGTCCCCGGCTGTGCGCTAGCTGCGCTCGCGCAGGATGCGGTTGACGCCGGTGACGCGGCGCACGTTGCGCAGCAGCCCCGCCAGGTGCACGCGGTCCTTGACCTGGATCGTGAAACGCAGCTGGTGCAGCACGTGTTCCTTGTCCTCGTCCATGCCGACGTAGGTGATGTTGGCGTCCGATTCGCCGATTTCCGCGGCGACGCGCGCCAGGATGCCTTTTTCGTTGTTGATCAGCAGCTTGATGCGGCTGTCGAAGCGGCGGTTCAGCTCGACGCCCCATTTGACGGCGATCCAGCGGTCCGGCTCCTTGGCGCGCTGGCGCTTGGCCAGCGTGCAGTCGCCCGTGTGCACCAGCAAGCCCTGGTCGCGCCGCAATTGGCCGATGATCTGGTCGCCCGGGATCGGCAGGCAGCACGGCGCCAGTTGCACGGAGACGCCTTCGCTGCCGCAGATGGTCACCGGGTCCAGCTCGGCCGCGCTGTTGTGGTCGATCGGCGCGCTGGCCGATTCGCCGCCTATCAGGCCGAACAGGTGGCGCGCCACCAGGGCCGCCATGCGCTTGCCGATGCCGATGTCGGCGTACAGCTCGTCGAGCGATTTCGCGCTCGATTCGTTGAGCAGGCGCTCGACCAGGGCGGCCGGTAGTTCCGGCGCGATGCTCAGGTTGAGCAGGGCCTGGGCCAGCAGCTGCCGCCCCAGCACGATCGACTCCGGCAGGTTGATGGTGCGCAGGTGGTGGCGGATGGCCGAGCGGGCCTTGCCGGTGCGCACGAAGGACAGCCAGGTCGGGCTGGGCCGCGACGAGGTGTCGGTGACGATTTCGACGATGTCGCCGTTGCGCAGCTCCGTGCGCAGCGGCGCCGTCTCGTTGTTGATCTTCACCGACACCGTGTGGTCGCCGATGCCCGTGTGGATGGAGTAGGCGAAGTCGACCGCCGTGGCGCCGCGCGGCAGCGCGATGATCTTCGACTTCGGCGTGAACACGTAGACGGAGTCGGGGAACAGGTCGACCTTGACGTGTTCGAGGAACTCGGCCGAGTCGCCCGTCTGCTGCTGGATGTCGAGCAGCGACTGCAGCCAGGCGTGGGTGCGCTGCTGCAGGTCGGACAGGTTGGAGTCGCCGGTTTTGTAGAGCCAGTGCGCGGCCACGCCCGATTCGGCCGTGCGGTGCATGTCCTGGGTGCGGATCTGGAACTCGACGGGCGTGCCGTAGGGGCCGATCAGCGTCGTGTGCAGCGACTGGTAGCCGTTCAGCTTGCGGATGGCGATGTAGTCCTTGAACTTGCCCGGCATCGGCTTGTACAGGCTGTGCAGCGTGCCCAGCGCGACGTAGCAGTTGGGGAAGCTGTCGACGACGACGCGGAAGCCGTAGACGTCGAGCACCTGCGAGAACGACAGGCGTTTGCCGCGCATTTTCTTGTAGATGCCGTACAGCGTCTTTTCTCGGCCGTAGACCTCGGCCTCGATGTCGGCGATCGCCAGCGTGCTCTTGACCGATTCGAGGATTTTCTTGACCACCTCGCGGCGGTTGCCGCGCGCCGCCTTGACGGCCTTGGCCAGCGTGCGGTAGCGCAGCGGGTAGAGGTGCGAGAAGGACAGGTCCTGCAGCTCGCGGTAGATATTGTTCAGGCCGAGGCGGTGGGCGATCGGCACGTACACTTCCATCGTCTCGCTGGCGATGCGGCGCTTCTTGGCCGGCGCCATCACGTCGAGCGTGCGCATATTGTGCAGGCGGTCGGCCAGCTTGATGAGGATGACGCGCACGTCGCTGGCCATGGCCAGCAGCATCTTGCGGAAGTTTTCCGCCTGCGCCTCGATCTGGCTCTGGAACTCGATCTTTTCCAGCTTCGACAGGCCGTCGACGAGGCTGGCGACGGGGGCGCCGAAGCGCTCGATCAGCTCGTCCTTCTTGACGTCCTGGTCTTCCATGACGTCGTGCAGCAGCGCGGCCATGATGGCCTGGGCGTCGAGCTTCCAGTCGGCGCAGATTTCGGCGACGGCGATCGGGTGCGAGATGTACGGTTCGCCGGAGCGGCGCACCTGGCCCAGGTGCATTTCGTCGGAGAAACGGTAGGCTTCCTTGACCTTCTTCAGGTCGGACGGGCTGAGGTAGTCGGCCAGCTTGTCGGCCAGGTGGCTGACCGAGGCGACGCCGGCCGGCAGCACCGGCGGCATCGACGGCGCGGACGTGGCGAGGCCGGACGCGGACGCGCCCGGTGCTTTGGCCGCCGGGCGCGGGGCCAGGGCGGACGGTCCCGCTAACGTCGGATCGGCTGGGATCAGGTTCATAAAGCTGTGCGTTCCGTCGCAGTAGGATGAAAAGGGTACTGGAGAACCTGGCTCAGCACTGTTCGGGCACGCAGACTCCCCAATTACATGGGAACCTTTTTCAACATTTCGATGCCCACTTTGCCGGCGGCGATCTCGCGCAGCGCGACGACGGTCGGCTTGTCTTTCGCCTCAACCTTCGGGGTGTGGCCTTGCAGCAGTTGACGGGCGCGGTAGGTCGCCGCCAGCGTCAGTTGAAAGCGGTTCGGGATACTCTTGAGGCAATCTTCGATTGTGATACGGGCCATCTTAACTCCTAATAATGCGACAGATAATGCGACTGGTGGCGGTGCTCGTGCTTATTCAGCGTGGATGCCCAGTTGGGCGAAGAGCGATGCGTTGCGCGCCGCTTGTTGCGCAAACCGGCAACGGGTCGCGCCGACGATCGCGCTCAACTGCGACAAAGCGACCGTAAACTCTTCATTGATAATAACATACTCGAACTCGGGAGCGTGGGCGATTTCGCCGCCGGCCGCCAGCAGGCGCCGGGCGATCACGTGCTGGCTGTCCTGGCCGCGCTTGTTCAAGCGCTCTTCGAGGGCGTCGATCGAGGGCGGCAGAATGAAGATGCCCGCCGTGCGCGGAAACTGCTTGCGCACCTGGCGCGCGCCCTGCCAGTCGATTTCCAGCAGGATGTCGGTGCCGGCGGCCATTTCCCGCTCGACCAGGATGCGCGAGGTGCCGTAGTAATTGCCGTGGACCTCGGCCCATTCGAGGAATTCGCCGGCGGCGGCGCGGGCGACGAAGTCTTCGGCCGTCGTGAAATAGTATTCGCGGCCGTGCTCCTCGCCCGGGCGGGGCGGCCGCGTCGTCGTCGAGATCGACAGGCGGATGGCCGGCTCCTGCGCCAGCAGCGCGTTGACCAGCGTCGACTTGCCGGCGCCGGACGGGGCGACGACCATGAACAGGCTGCCGGAGAAGGCGGTGGTTTGGCTCATGCGGATATTCCTCAGCGAAAAAATGCGCGGCCGCGCCGCTTTGGCGTGGCCCAAAGGCGTATTTTACCAAAGAGCAACCCCAGCTGGGGACAGACCACGATTTCCGGGGCGGGAATGCCCGGGAAATCGTGGTCTGTCCCCAGGCCGGCGCGCCTTATTCGAGGTTTTGCACCTGTTCGCGCATCTGTTCGATCAGCAGCTTCAAGTCCATCGACGCGTCCGCCAACTCCTTGACGGAGGCTTTCGCGCCCAGCGTGTTGGCTTCGCGGTTCAGTTCCTGCATCATGAAGTCGAGGCGCTTGCCGACCTGGCCGCCCTTTTTCAGGATGTGGCGCGTCTCGGCCAGGTGGGCCGACAGGCGCGCCAGTTCTTCGGCGACGTCGATGCGGATGCCGTACAGGATCACTTCCTGGCGGATGCGCTCCATCGCGTCCTGGCGCGAGTTGGCCGTGTTCGAGCCCTGGCAAGCCATGCCGAGCGCGTCCTGCATGCGCTCGACGGCTTTTTGCTGGAAGGCGGCGACCACTTGCGGGATCAGCGGCGTGATGCGCTTGACGATGGCTTCCATCGCCTCGATGCGCGACACCAGCACGGCTTCGAGGGCGGCGCCCTCGCGGCGGCGGCTCTCGACGAAGGCCGTCACGGCGCGCGCGCCGAGCTGGCCGACGTCGGCCTGCAGCGATTCCTGGCCGACCTGGGCCTCCTCGATGACGCCGGGCCAGCGCAGCAGCTCGGCCACCGTCATCACGGGCGCGGCGGCGAAGTGCTGGGCGATTTCGCCCTGCATGCGCGCCAGTTCGGCCAGCAGCGCCGTGTTCAGCGCCTGCGTGCCGGCGCCGGCCGCCTTGCGCCCGAAGCTCAGGCGCACCTCGACCTTGCCGCGCGTGACGGCCGCCATGACGGCGGCGCGCAAATCCGGTTCGAGCGCGCGCAAATCGTCGTTGATGCGAAATTGCAGATCGAGAAAGCGCGAATTGACGCTCTTGATTTCAATTGTCAGTGTGCCTGCCGCGCTCTCGCTGGTGGCAACCGCGTAACCTGTCATGCTTGAAATGCTCAATGGAGTCCCCGATTTTATCTTTACAAAACAGTGATATGTCCACACAATCGTGCTGGTTGAGGCAAGGAATTCTATGGCTGCACAAAACAACGCCCCGCTGCCCGATGGCCTGGAAATTGCTGGATATCGCATTGTAAAGAAAATTGCGTCCGGCGGGTTCAGTATTGTATATCTGGCCGACGACGCCGACGGCGCCGCCGTGGCGATCAAGGAGTACTTGCCGAGCGCGCTGGCGCTGCGCCAGCCCGGGCAATTGGCGCCCGCCATCTCGAAAGCGAACCTGCCGGTGTTCCGCATCGGCCTGAAATGTTTTTTCGAGGAGGGCCGGGCGCTGGCGCGCATTTCCCACCAAAATGTTGTACGCGTGTTGAATTTTTTCCGCGCCAACGACACCGTGTACATGGTGATGGCCTATGAATCGGGCTATTCGCTGCAGGAGCACATCGCGCGCCAGCGCAAAAAAGGCGCCCAGCCGGGCGAGGCTTTCATCCGCCAGATCTTCCTGCAGGTGCTCAACGGCCTGCGCGAGGTGCACGCCAACGGCTTGCTGCACCTGGACCTGAAACCGGCCAACATCTATCTGCGCACGGACGGCACGCCGATGCTGCTCGACTTCGGCGCGGCGCGGCAGAGCTTCAACGGCGAGCTGCCCAAGCTGACGCCGATGTACACGCCCGGCTTCGCGCCGCCCGAGCTGTACGTCAAGGGCGCCGCGCTGGGGCCGTGGTCGGACCTCTACAGCATAGGCGCGTCGATGTTTGCCTGCATGGTGGGGTCGCCGCCGCAGCCGGCCGACCAGCGCAAGCGCGAGGACAAGATGGAGGGGCATTTCGCCCGCCTCGACGGCGCCTATTCGCCGGAGCTGGTGCAACTGGTGCGCGCCTGTCTGATGACGGAGGTGCTGGCGCGCCCGCAAAGCGTGTTCGCGCTGCAGAAGGCGCTGCAGGCGGCGCCGTCGGCGCCGGCCGCGCCGGCCGGCGCGTTGGGGCGCTGGTCGGCGCGGCTGCGCGGCCTGGCCGGCCGGCTGGGCGGGCGCGGCGGCGCCGGCAACACCGAACGGCCCTGAGGCCGCCATTCTTCGAGGGGGCAGCGATGCAATTCTCCGTGTACCAGGAAAGCCACATCGGCGGACGCAAGGTCAACCAGGACCGCATGGGTTACAGCTTCACGCGCGACGCGCTGCTGCTGGTGCTGGCCGACGGCATGGGCGGCCATTTGCACGGCGAGATCGCCGCCCAGCTCAGCCTGCAGGTGATTTCCCAGTGTTTCCAGCAGCAGGCCACGCCCTATGTCAGGAAGCCCGAGCGCTTCCTGGAGGAGAGTCTGCTGGAGGCGCACCACGCCATCCACCGCTACCGCGAGCAGCACGGCCTGGCCGAGACGCCGCGCACCACCATCGTCGCCTGCCTGCTGCAGCACAACACGGCCAGCTGGGCCCATTGCGGCGACTCGCGCCTGTACTGGTTGCGCGGCGGCCAGATCCTGGCGCGCACGCGCGACCACTCGCACGTCGAGGCGCTGATCGCCAAGGGGCTGGTGCCGGCGTCGGCGCGCGCCACCCACCCGGACCGCAACAAGCTGTACAACTGCCTGGGCGCGTCGGCGCTGCCGAAGATCGCGCTGTCGGGGCGCGCCAGCCTGCTGCCGGGCGACCAGATGTTATTATGCTCGGACGGATTGTGGTCGATGCTGTCCGACGAGGAACTGGCCGCGCGCATGCAGGCGCAGACGGTGGTGCGCGCGGTGCCCGACATGCTCGGCGCCGCGCTGGCCCTGGGCGGGCGCCACGGCGACAACGCGACGGCGCTGGCCATCATGTGGCAGGGCAGCGTCGTCACCGACGGCCTCGACAGCGTCGGCGCCGGCCTGATCTCGACGGCGGCGCTGCCCCAGGACCTGGTCGGCTCGACCATCCAGGGCATGGCCGCGCCGGCGCCGCACGAGGCCGACGCCTTCGACGACGCCGAAATCGAAAAAGCCATCGCCGAAATCCGCGGCGCGATAGAAAAATCATCCCAAGTACTTAAATAACCACCAGGAAAGCATCTATGTCATTTGAAACACGCCCGAGCGGCCGCGCCGTCGATGCGCTGCGCGCGATCCGCCTGAGCCGCCACTACACCAAGCACGCCGAGGGATCGGTGCTGATCGAATGCGGCGACACCAAGGTCATCTGCACCGCCAGCATCGAGGACAAGGTGCCGGGTTTTCTGAAGGGCAAGGGGCAGGGCTGGTTGACGGCCGAATACGGCATGCTGCCGCGCTCGACGCACACGCGCATGGACCGCGAGGCGGCGCGCGGCAAGCAGTCCGGCCGGACCCAGGAAATCCAGCGCCTGATCGGCCGCTCGCTGCGCGCCGCCTTCGACCTGGAAGCCTTCGGCGAGCGCACGCTGCACCTGGACTGCGACGTGATCCAGGCCGACGGCGGCACCCGCACGGCGGCGATCACGGGCGCGATGGTGGCCGCCTACGACGCCTTCGCGCAACTGGCGGCGCGCGGCGCGATCGCCGCCGTGCCGGTGAAAAGCTTCGTCGCGGCGATCTCGGTGGGGGTCTACCGCGGCATGCCGGTGCTCGACCTCGACTACGTGGAAGACTCCGGCTGCGACACCGACATGAACGTCGTCATGACCGAGGCCGGCCACTTCATCGAAGTGCAGGGCACGGCCGAGGGCGCCGCCTTCGACCGGGCCGGCATGAACCGCCTGCTCGACCTGGCCCAGGGCGGCATCGCCGACCTGATCAAGATGCAGAAAGACGCGCTCGGCCTGAGCGTATAAAATACCGGCCCCGGGGCAGACCCGAGGGGACCAGCCGGAGGGGGGCAGACCCCAGCCTAAGGGGACAGACCACGATTTCCGGGAAGCTTCCCCCGGAAATCGTGGTCTGTCCCCGTCGCCTCTGCCCTCGTCGCCTCCCCGCCGTGCGCCACTTTAACGATACCACCATGACCCAACAACTGATACTCGCCTCGAACAACGCCGGAAAATTGAAGGAATTCAACGAGCTGCTCGCCAGCGTCGGTTTCGCAGTCCACGCGCAGGGCGATTTCGGCGTGCCGGAGGCCGACGAGCCTTTCGCCACCTTCGTCGAAAACGCGCTGCACAAGGCGCGCCACGCGGCCCGCCTGACGGGCTTGCCGGCGCTGGCCGACGACTCCGGCGTCTGCGTCAACGCCCTCGGCGGCGCCCCCGGCGTGTATTCGGCGCGCTACGCCGGCGAGCCGAAGTCGGACGCCGCCAACAGCGCCAAGCTGGTCGCCGACCTGGCCGCGCACGCCGACAAATCGGCGTATTATTATTGCGTGCTGGTGTTCGTGCGCCACGCCGACGATCCCCAGCCGGTGATCGCCGACGGCCGCTGGAACGGCGAGATCGTCGCCGCGCCGCGCGGCCAGGGCGGTTTCGGCTACGACCCGCATTTCTGGCTGCCGGCGCTGGGCAAGTGCGCCGCCGAGCTGACGCCGGACGAGAAAAACGCGCTGTCGCACCGCGGCCAGGCCCTGCGCGCGCTAGTCGAGAAACTGCGATGATACCGATTAAGCTGGCCGGCGCCGCCGCCAAGCCGGGCGCGGCCGCGAGCGCCTCCGCGGCGGCCGGCAGCGCCCTCAAGTATTTGCAGCCGGGCGCGCTGAACCTGGCGGCGCTGCCGCCGCTGTCGCTGTACATCCATTTCCCTTGGTGCGTGAAGAAGTGCCCGTATTGCGACTTCAATTCGCACGAGGTGCGCGGCGGCTTCCCGGAGCAGGCTTATCTGGACGCTCTGCGGCTGGACCTGGAGATGGCGCTGCCGCTGATCTGGGGCCGCAAGATTTACACGATCTTCATCGGCGGCGGCACGCCCAGCCTGATGTCGGCGGCCGGCCTGGACCGCTTGATGTCGGACGTGCGCACGCTGCTGCCGCTCGACGGCGCCGCCGAGATCACGATGGAGGCCAATCCCGGCACCTTCGAGGCGGAGAAGTTCAAGTCCTACCGCGCCAGCGGCATCAACCGCCTGTCGATCGGCATCCAGAGCTTCAACGGCCGCCATTTGCAGGCGCTGGGGCGGATTCACGACGACGCCGAGGCGCGCCGCGCCGTCGAGATCGCGCACGCCAATTTCGACAATTTCAACCTCGACCTGATGTATGCGCTGCCGTCGCAGACGCTGCAGGAGGCGCGCCTGGACCTGGACACGGCGCTGTCGTTCGCGCCGCCGCACCTGTCGCTGTACCACCTGACGCTGGAGCCGAACACGCTGTTCGCCAAGTATCCGCCGGCGGTGCCGGACGACGACGCCAGCGCCGACATGCAGGACATGATCGCCGACGTGACGAAGGCGGCCGGTTTCGGCCAGTACGAGGTGTCGGCCTACGCCCAGCCGGGCCGGCGCGCGCGCCACAACCTGAATTACTGGGAGTTCGGCGACTACCTCGGCATCGGCGCCGGCGCGCACTCGAAGATATCCTTCCCGCACCGGGTGCTGCGCCAGGCCCGCTACAAGCAGCCGAAGGCGTATCTGGACGCCGTCCGCAACGGCAATCCGGTGCAGGAGGAGGGCGAGATCGGGCGCGACGACATGGGTTTCGAGTTCATGCTCAACACGCTGCGCCTGACGGGCGGCTTCTCGGCCAATTTGTTCGCCGAGCGCACCGGCCTGGGCATCAACGCGATCGAGAAGACGCTCAACGCGGCCGAGGCGAAGGGCTTGCTGTACCGCGACCACCTGCTCATCCGGCCGACCGAACTGGGCCAGCGCTTCCTCAACGACCTGCAGCAGATGTTCCTGGGCGCCTGAGGCGGCGTCAGCGCGGCGCCAGCGACTTCAGGCGGTCGAGTTTTGCCGCGTACAGTTGCCGGTCGCGCGAGCTGGTGCTTTCGTCGAGCGCCAGGCCCAGCTGGCGTTCGGCGCGCGCCGTGTCGCCCAGGCGCAGGTAGGCCTGGGCCAGCCAGAAGTGGAATTCGTGGTAATACGGGTCGCGTTCCAGTTCTTTGGAAAACAGCGCGGCGGCCTGCTGGAAATCGCCGTGCCGCATCGCCGCCAGCCCCCGGTTGAAATAGTCGAAAGGCGGGTGCGGCAGCAGTTGCGCCAGCCTGTGGCGCAGCGTTGCCGCCTCGGCGTCGCGCCCCAGCAGCGTCAGCGTCTGCGCCAGATTGTCCATGACACGGGTGTCCGCCGGCGCCTGTTCGAGCGCCAGGGCGAAGTTGCGCCGCGCCGGTTCGAGGTTGCCGTGGCGGCGCAAGGTCACGCCCAGCGTGTTGTAGCTGGCCGTGAAGCCGGGCTGCGCCCTGATGGCCGCGCTGGCCCACCAGTAGGCGTCGTCGAGCCGGTCCTGCGCCAGAGCCTCGGCGGCCCGGTTGTTCATATACATGGCGACGACGGTGGCCTCGCTGATCTGCGCGGTGCGGTCGCCGCTGGTCTGCTCGGGCGGCTGGAAGTCTATCGTCATGTCGGTGCTGGAATCGTAGCCGATCAGTGCGTCGGTACGTTTTTTGCCCAGCACCAGGTTGACGTGGCCGCTGACAAAGTACAAGTCGCCGCTGCGGCTCCAGCTTTCCTCCGCCAGCACGCTCTGATACTGCACCGACAAGCCCATTTCCTTGGCCATCGCGGCCGTCATGATCACCAGCGACAGGCAATTGCCGGCGCGCGCGGCGAAGGTCTGGCTGGCGTTGCGGGTGGCGGCGGCGTCGTATTCGAGTTTCAGCTGGCCTTTGCTGTAGAGCGCGTCGAACAAGGCCCGGCGCGGCGGCTTGTGGCGCAGCTGGCTGGCGATTTCCGTGCGCAGGTAAAGCCGCATCGGCTCGCTCACGGCGAAGATCGCGTCGGCGTCGACGGCTTCGGATGGCGGGGCGAACAGGGCGTCGGCGAACAGCTCGGCGGGCGGGGGCGGCGCCGGCGGCGTCGTTGCGCAGGCGCCCAGCAGGGCGCACAGCAGCGTCAAGATGGCCCAGTGTTTCATGTGGCGTCTCCTTCAGCGCGTGCGGGAGGGGGAGGCGCGCCGTCGGTCCAGTATCCCAGCCTTGGCCGGCGCTGTCAAACGGCCGGGGACAGACCACGATTTTTCAAGAAATTATTTCTCGAAAATCGTGGTCTGTCCCCAGCGGGAGCTGCTTAGAACTCGGCCCACTCTCCGTCGGTGGAGGCGGGTGCCGGCTTGCGCAGCGCCAGGCGCGGCGCGGCGGCCGGCTTGGCCGCCACCGGGGCGCGCGCCGCTGCTGGCGCGGCGGCCGGCGCCGGGCGCGCGGCGTCGCCGAGCTTGAAGCCGGCGGCCACGTGGGCCAGGTTGGCGGCCTGTTCCTGCATGCTGTCGGCGGCGGCCGCCGCCTCTTCGACCAGGGCCGCGTTCTGCTGCGTGACCTGGTCCATTTGCGCAATCGCCTGGTTGACCTGGTCGATGCCGGCGCTCTGCTCCTGGCTGGCGGAGCTGATCTCGCCCATGATGTCGGTGACGCGGGCGACGCTGGCGACGACTTCGCCCATCGTCGCGCCGGCCTGCTGCACCAGGCGGGTGCCGTTGTTGACCTGTTCGACCGAGTGGCCGATCAACTCCTTGATTTCCTTGGCCGCGCCGGCCGAGCGCTGGGCCAGGTTGCGCACTTCCGAGGCGACCACGGCGAAGCCGCGGCCCTGCTCGCCGGCGCGGGCCGCCTCGACGGCCGCGTTCAGGGCCAGGATGTTGGTCTGGAAGGCGATGCCGTCGATGACGCCGATGATGTCGACGATTTTCTTCGCCGACGCGTCGATCGAGCCCATCGTCTCGACCACCTGGCCGACGATGTCGCCGCCGCGCGCGGCCACGTCCGAGGCGGCCACGGCCAGCTGGTTCGCCTGCCTGGCGTTGTCGGCGTTCTGCTTGACGGTCGAGGTCAGTTCTTCCATCGACGAGGCGGTTTCCTCCAGCGAGCTGGCCTGTTCCTCGGTGCGCGAGGACAGGTCCAGATTGCCGGCGGCGATCTGGCTGGACGCCGTGGCGATCGCGTGGGTGCCGGTCTGCACTTCCGAGACGACGCTGCGCAGGGAATCGTTCATGCCCTTCAGCGCCCGCATCAGCGCGCCGATTTCATCGCGCGTGGCCGGGCCGAAGGTGGTGGTCAGGTCGCCGTCGGCGACGGTGGCGGCGACCTTGACGGCCGCCTGCAGCGGCACGGTGATGCTGCGCGAGATCAGGTAGGCGCACAGGCTGCCCAGCGCGACGACCAGCACGCTCAGACCCAGCAGCAGGCCGAAGCTGCGCGCGTTGGCCGCGTCGATGGCGCGGGCCGTGGCGTCGATGGCCTTGCGCTGCTGCGACAGCAGGTCGAGCACCTTGGCGCGGTAGCCGTCGGCCGCGGCCAGGTAGCGCTCCTTGAACAGGCGCTCGGCGCCGGCGGCGTCGCCGGCCTTTTTCGCGTCCATGACCTGGTTCTTGGCTTCCTGGTACTGGCCGCGCACGGTCATGGCGGCCTGGAACACGGCTTTCTCATCGTCGGCGACCAGCATGCCTTCGACTTGCTGCAGCAGGGCCGTGCCTTTCTTGGTGCCGTCGGCGATCTCCGCCGCGAAAGTGCTCGACAGCGCCTCGTCGCTGCTCTTGGCGATCAGCGTGGTGCGCTCGATGGCCGAGTAGATCAGCAGGTACAGGTCGGCGACCAGGCGTTCCTTGGCCAGCGGCTGTTCCATCATCAGTTTGGTGGCCTGGGCGTTGTTTCTGGCGCTCAGCAGGGCGAAGGAGGTCGAGACGATCGACAGCAGCAGCACGACGGCAAAGCCGACGGCGAGGCGCGAGCCGATACTAATATTGGAGAGGGATTTCATGGGGATCCGGTGGTAATGTGGGTGGTAAATTTCTTCAAGGCAATATTATGCCTAGATTTTAAGCAGGGAGTTGTGAGCAATTGTAACGATGGCCGGCGGAGTGTTGGTTGCTCCGCCGGCCCGTGGCGTGATGGTGTACGGCAAATGCCGCGCCGATTCGGCGGCAGGGGGGCTGATTCCGGCTTGCTGTCGGCGTCTTAGAATTCTTCCCAGTCGCGCTCGCCGGCGCCGGCGGCGGGCGCCTTGCGCGCGGCCACGCGGGCCGCCGCGGGCGCTTTGGCGCGCGGCGGCGGGCGCGGCGCCGCGGCGCGCTTCACGGGCGGCGCCGGCGGCCGGGCCTGGTCGTCGAGCTTGAAGCCGGCGGCCACGTGGGCCAGGTTGGCGGCCTGCTCCTGCATGCTCTCGGCGGCCGCCGCGGCCTGTTCGACCAGGGCCGCGTTCTGCTGCGTGACCTGGTCCATCTGCGTGATTGCCTGGTTGACCTGGTCGATGCCGATGCTCTGCTCCTGGCTGGCGGAGGTGATTTCGCCCATGATGTCGGTGACCCGGCGCACGCTGGCGACGACGTCGCCCATCGTCGTGCCGGCCTGCTGCACCAGGCGGGTGCCGTTGTTGACCTGCTCGACCGAGTGGCCGATTAACTCCTTGATTTCCTTGGCCGCGCCGGCCGAGCGCTGCGCCAGGTTGCGCACTTCCGAGGCGACGACGGCGAAGCCGCGGCCCTGCTCGCCGGCGCGGGCCGCCTCGACGGCCGCGTTCAGGGCCAGGATATTGGTCTGGAAGGCGATGCCGTCGATGACGCCGATGATGTCGACGATTTTCTTCGCCGACGCGTCGATCGAGCCCATCGTCTCGACCACCTGGCCGACGATGTCGCCGCCGCGCGCGGCCACGTCCGAGGCGGCCACGGCCAGCTGGTTCGCCTGCCTGGCGTTGTCGGCGTTCTGCTTGACGGTCGAGGTCAGCTCCTCCATCGACGAGGCGGTTTCCTCCAGCGAGCTGGCCTGCTCCTCGGTGCGCGAGGACAGGTCCAGATTGCCCGAGGCGATCTGGCTGGACGCCGTGGCGATCGCGTGGGTGCCGGTCTGCACCTCGGACACCACCTTGCACAGGGAATCGTTCATGCCCTTCAGCGCCCGCATCAGGTCGCCGATTTCGTCGCGCGACGGCGCCGTGAAGACGGTGCGCAGGTCGCCGTCGGCGACGGTGGCGGCGACCTTGACGGCCGCCTGCAGCGGCACGGTGATGCTGCGCGAAATGACGAAGGCGCACAGGCTGCCCAGCGCGACCAGCAGCACGGCCAGCACGATCATCAGGTTGAAGCTGCGCGCGTTGGCCGCGTCGATGGCGCGGGCGGTGTCGTCGATGGCCTTGCGCTGCTGCGACAGCAGCGCCAGCACCTGGCCCTGGTAGGCTTCGGCGGACGGCATGAACACCTCTTTGTAGAGCCGCTCGGCCTCGGCCGCGTTGCCGGCCTTTTTCGCCTCCATCACCTTGTTCTTGGCGTCCTGGTATTTGACGCGGGTATCGAGCGAGGTCTGGTAGATGGCTTTTTCGGCCTCGCTCGCGAGCAGGCCGTTGATCTGTTCGAGCAGGGCGGAGCCCTTCTTGGTGCTGGCGGCGATGGTGTCGGCGAAGGTCGTCGACAGCGTGTCGTCGCTGCTGCGCGCGATCATCGAGGTGCGCGCCACCGCCGAGTAGATCAGCACATACCAGTCGGAGACGATGCGCTCCTTGGCCAGCGGCTTTTCCATCATCTGCCGGGTGGCCTCGGCGTTGCCGCGGGCGCTGACCAGCGCGTAGCCGGTGGTGAGGATGGAGAGGATCAGGACGATGGCAAAGCCGATTGCCAGACGGGATGCGATACGGATATTTGATAAGGCACTCATGGGCTGTATCCAATCACGGCGGGGTTTGAATTACCTGCGCGTAACAGTATGCGCCCATCGGCAAGCATGCCCGGCGCTTTTTTTGCGCCTTGTCGCGCCGCCGCCATGCGGCGCTTACTCCTCGAATGTGGCGACGCCCTGGCGGCGCCGGTCCACCACCAGCCGCGTCACGTCAGGGCGCGCGTAGTGGCCGGCCTGGTCCAGGTTCTGCCGCTCGCGGCGCACGGCGGCGCGGTCCAGCGTCGCCACCAGCAGGCACTCGTCGCCGACGGCCGGCGCGATCAGCCATGTGCCGTCCGGCGCGGCGATGCAGGAGCCGCCGTTGGCCAGCACCTCGGGGCATTGCGCCAGGATCAGGTCCAGGTGCGGCGTGTCGGCCGGGAAGTCCTCGCGCCGCATCAGCGCCGACACCGAGATCGTGTAGCCGCGCCCCTCCTTGGCAATGAAGCGGGTGATGTCCTCGGTGTTGCGCAGATTGCCGGGCCACAGCGCCACGTGCAAATCCTCGCCCTGCGCGTACAGGGCCGCGCGCGACAGCGGCATCCAGTTTTCGTAGCAGTTCAGGCCGCCGACGGTGAAGGCGCCGAGGCGGTGCACGCGCAGGCCGTGGCCGTCGCCCTGGGCCCAGGTCAGGCGCTCTTCGTAGGTCGGCATCAGCTTGCGGTGCACCGAGCCGATCGCGCCGTCCGCGCCGATGTAGACGCGCGAGCAGTAGATGCTGTAGCCGCCGCGGTCCCGCGGGCGCTCTATGCAGCCGAGCATGACGGCGACGCCGTGCCGGGCCGCCGCCGCGCACACGGCGTCGAGGTCGCCCGCCTCGATCTGCACGGCCTGCTCGACGTAGTGGGCGTGGATTTCCTTCTGCACCTGGGAGTTGAAGCGGGCGCCGTCGGTCAGCTCGATCCAGAACGGATAGCCGGGCAGCAGCGCCTCGCCGAAGACGACGAAGCGGCAGCGCTGTTCGGCGGCGCGGCCGATGTAGTCGACGATCTTGGCCAGCGTCGCGTCGCGGTTTAGCCAGACGGGCGCGATCTGCGCCAGGCCGACGGTGAGCAAATCGGGGTTGGTGGTGGACTGCATACATCTCCTTGTGGGAACGTCAGGGTTGATAAAGGTGGTTGCGCGCGGGCCGGGCGCTTATTGCCAGCCTCCGCCGAGGGCGCGGTACAGGTCGACGGCGCTGGTGGTGCGCAGCAGCCGCGCCTGCACCAGCGCCTGCTCGGCGCCGAACAGTTCGCGCTGGGCGTCGAGCACGTCGAGCGCGCTGGCGACGCCGTTGTCGAAGCGCAGTTGCAGCAGCGCCAGGCGCTCGGCCTGGGCCGCGCGCGCGGCCAGTTGCGCCGCCACCTGCTCGCCCAGGTAGGTGCGCGCCGCCAGCGCGTCAGCCACTTCGCGGAACGCCACCTGGATGGTCTTCTCGTAGTCGGCCACGGCCAGGTGCCGGCGCGTTTCGCTCAGGCTCAGGTTGGCGCGGTTGCGGCCGCCGTCGAAGACCGCTTGCTGCAGCTGCGGCGTGAACGACCAGTTGCCCGAGCCGCTGTCGAACAGGCCGGACAGCGCGGCGCTGGCGCTGCCCAGCGCCGCCGTCAGGCTCAGGCGCGGGAAGAAGGCGGCGCGCGCCGCGCCGATGTTGGCGTTGGCCGCCTTCAGCCGCAGTTCGGCGGCGCGGATGTCGGGCCGGCGCGCCAGCAGCTCGGACGGCAGGCCGGCCGGCAGCGCGCTCATGGCGTCGAGCGCGGCGTCGTCCGGCCCGGCGCCGGCCGGCGGCGCGGCCGGCGCCTGGCCGACCAGCAGGGTCAGGGCGTTTTCCGCCTGCGCCCGCTGGCGCGCCAGCGTCAGCGCCGCCACGCGCGCGCTCTGGTACAGGGTTTCGTTTTGGCGCAGGTCGAGGCGCGACGCCGCGCCCGCGTCGAGGCGCTGCCGGGTCAGCTCGAAGGTGCGCTGGCGCCCCGCCAGCGTCTGCGCCGCCAGCGCGTACTGTTCGGCCAGCGCGCGTTCGCTGAACCAGGCTTTCGCCGTTTCGGCGACGACGCCGATCTGCGCCGCCTGGCGCGCCTCGTCGCTGGCCAGGTACAGCGCCAGCGCCGCCTCGCCCAGGCTGCGCACCCGGCCCAGGTAGTCCAGCTCGAAAGCCGCCATGCTCAGGCCGGCGTCGAAGCGCTCGCCGACGCCGGCGCGGCCGCTTTGATTGAGCGCGGCCGGCGTGCGCGTGCGCGCCGCGCCCAGGCTGGCGTTCAGCGCCGGCAGGCGCTCGGCCGACTGCAGCGTGTACTGGGCGCGCGCCTCCTCGATGCGCAGCGCCGCCGCGCGCAGGTCGCGGTTGTGCCGCAGCGCCGCCGCGATCACTTGCTGCAGGCGCGGCTCGCTGAAGAAGCTGCGCCAGGCCGTGTCGGCGGCGGCCGGGCCGGCGCCGTCCGGGCCGGCCGCCGGGTAGGCCGGCGCCACCGGCGCCTCGGGGCGCTGATAGGCCGGCGCCAGCGAGCAGCCGGCCAGGGCGCCGGCCAGCAGCAGTGTGCCCAGGCGGGTGTCCGGTTTAGTCATGTTGGCTCCCCGCCGGCAGGTCCAGCTGGTGGGCGGCGAGGCGGCGCTGGCGCTCGCTGCCCTTGAATAGCGTGCGCACGACGACGAAGAACACCGGCACCAGGAACACGGCCAGCACGGTGGCCGTGATCATGCCGCCCATGACGCCGGTGCCGATGGCGCGCTGGCTGGCCGAGCCGGCGCCGCTGGCCACGACCAGCGGCAGCACGCCGAGGATGAAGGCCAGCGAGGTCATGATGATGGGCCGGAAGCGCAGGTGCACCGCCTCCAGCGTGGCTTCGACCAGGCCCTTGCCCTGGGCCTGCAAGTCCTTGGCGAACTCGATGATCAGGATCGCGTTCTTCGCCGACAGGCCGATGATGGCGATCAGGCCGACCTTGAAGTAGACGTCGTTGGGCAGGCCGCGGAAGGTGGCGCCGAGCAGGGCGCCGAGTATCCCCAGCGGCACCACCAGCAGCACGGCGACGGGGATCGATTCGCTCTCGTACAGGGCGGCCAGCACGAGGAAGGCGGCCAGCAGCGACAGCGCGAACAGCGCCGGCGCCTGCGAGCCCGAGGTTTTCTCCTCCAGCGACTGGCCGGTCCATTCGATGCCGAAGCCGGGCGGCAGTTGCGCCGCCAGGCGCTCCAGCTCGGCCATCGCCTCGCCGGTGCTGCGGCCCGGCGCGGCGTCGCCCGACAGCTTGATGGCCGGGTAGCCGTTGTAGCGCACCAGTTGCACGGGGCCGACGATCCAGCGCGTCTGCGTGAACGAGGCGAACGGCACCATGTTGCCGGCGGCGCTGCGCACGTTCAGCTTGAGGATGTCTTCCGGCTGCAGGCGCTGCGGCGCGTCGGCCTGGAGGACGACGCGCTGCTGCCGCCCGGCGCTGGGGAAGTCGTTGACATAGGACGAGCCGAGCGCGTTCGACAGCATGCTGTTGATGTCGGCGAAGGCCACGCCCAGCGCGTTGGCCTTGTCGCGGTCGATTTCCAGGCGCAGCTGCGGCGCGTCCTCCAGCCCCTCGGGGCGCACGCCGCGCAGTATCGCGCTCTTGCCGGCCATGCCGAGCAGCTCGTCGCGGGCGGCCAGCAGCGCCGCGTGGCCCTGGCCGCTGCGGTCCTGCAGCCGCGCCGTGATGCCGGTGGCGTTGCCCAGCTCGCGGATCGGCGGCGGGCTGAGCGGATAGATGACGGCGTCGGCGATGCCCGACAGGGCGCCGAAGGCGCGCCCGGCGATGGCCGTGACCGACTGCTCGGGGCCGCGTTCGCTCCAATCCTTCAGCGGCACGAACACCAGGCCGGCGTTCTGGCCGTTGCCGGAAAAGCTGAAGCCGGCCACGCTGATGGTGCGCGCCACGCCGGGCTGCTTCTTGAAGTAGGCCTCGACCTTGTCGAGCGCCGCCAGCGTGCGGCTGGTCGAGGCGCCGGCCGGCAGCTGCACGTTGGTCAGCAGGTAGCCCTGGTCCTCGTTGGGCAGGAAGGACGAGGGCAGGCGCTGGTACAGCCAGGCGACGCAGGCGAGGATCAGCGCGAAGACGGCCAGGTAGCGGCCGGTGCGCTTGAGCATCCTGGCGATGACGCCCTGGTAGGCGTTGGCGGTGCGCTGGAAGCGCCGGTTGAACCAGCCGAAGAAGCCGCGCTTGCCGTGGTGGCCGGCGGCCACCGGCTTCAGGATGGTGGCGCACAGCGCCGGCGTCAGCGTCAGCGCCATCAGCGCCGAGAAGACCATCGCCGACACCATCGCCAGCGAGAACTGGCGGTAGATGGCGCCGACCGCGCCGCCGAAGAAGGCCATCGGGATGAACACGGCGATCAGCACCAGCGTGATGCCGATGATCGCGCCGGTGATCTGCGACATCGCCTTGCGCGTCGCCTCGCGCGGCGCCAGCCCCTCCTCGCTCATGATGCGCTCGACGTTCTCGACGACGACGATGGCGTCGTCGACCAGGATGCCGATCGCCAGCACCATGCCGAACATGGTCAGCACGTTGATCGAAAAGCCGAACACCTGCATCGCGGCGAAGGTGCCCATCAGCGCCACCGGCACGACGATGGTCGGGATCAGCGTGTAGCGGAAGTTTTGCAGGAACAGGTACATCACCAGGAACACCAGCAGCACCGCCTCGAACAGGGTCTTGACCACCTCCTCGATGGAGATGCGCACGAAGGTCGAGGTGTCGTAGGGGATCGTGTACTTGACGCCGGGCGGGAAGTATTTGGCCAGCTCCTCCATCTTCGCCTTGACGGCGTCGGCCGTGGCCAGCGCGTTGCCGGTCAGCGACAGCTGCACGGCGACGGCGGCGAAGGGCTGGCCGTTCAGGCGCGCGCTGGTGCCGTAGTTCTGGCCGCCCAGCTCGATGCGGGCGACGTCGCGCAGGCGCGCCACCGAGCCGTTCGGATTGGCCCGCAGCACCACCTTGCCGAACTCCTCGGGCGAGGCCAGCTGGCCGCTGACGACGACGGGCGCCGAATAGCGCTGCTGCGCCGGGCTGGGCAAATCGCCCAGCGTGCCCGAGCTCACCTGGGCGTTCTGCGCGCGGATCGCGGCGGCGACGTCGGCCATCGTCAGCTTCAGCCCGACCAGCCTGGCCGGGTCGATCCAGACGCGCATCGCCCGCTCGGTGCCGAACAGCTGCGCCTGGCCGACGCCGGGCAGGCGCTTGATCTCGTTGACGACGTTGCGCGCCATGTAGTCGCCCAGCGCCGTCGGGTCCAGCTTGCCGTCGGTCGACGACAGGCCGACGAACATCAGGATGTTGCTGCGCGCCTTGTTCACCTGCACGCCCTGCTGCGCCACCGCCTGCGGCAGGCGCGCCTCGATGCGCTTGATGCGGTTCTGCACGTCGACGGCGGCCAGGTCAGGGTTGACGTTGGGCTGGAAGGTGACGGTGATCGTCACCTGGCCGTTGGCCTCGCTCTGCGACTCGACGTACTGCAGGCCGTCGGCGCCGTTCATCTCCTGCTCGATGACGCTGGTGACGGCGTCGTCGAGCACCTGCGCGGTGGCGCCCGGATAGCTGGCCGTGACGACAATGGACGGCGGCGCGATGGTCGGGTACTGGGCCACCGGCAGGACGGTGATCGCCAGCGCGCCGCCGAGCAGGATGAACAGCGCGATCACCCAGGCGAAGACGGGGCGGTCGATGAAGAACTTGGCCATCTTGACTCCCTGTGGTGGCGGGCTTACTGGACGGCGCTCTTGGCGGCGGGCGGCGCCGGCTGCCACGGCACCGGCTTGACGGCGGCGCCCGGCTTGGCCTTCTGGAAGCCCTCGACGACGATGCGCTCGCCGCCCTTCAGGCCGGCGCTGACCACCCACTGGTCGCCCTGGGCGGTGTCGGCCGTGACGGGGCGCGGCGCCACCTTGTTGTCGGCGCCGACCACCAGCACCGAGGCGCCCTCGGGGTTGCGCAGCACGGCCTGCTGCGGCACCGTGATGGCCGCCTCCCTGACGGCCTGCTCAAGGCGGGCGCGCACGTACATGCCCGGCAGCAGGGTGCGTTGCGGGTTGGGGAACTCGGCGCGCATCGCCACCGCGCCCGAGCTTTCGTCGACGGCGACGTCGGCGAACAGCAGCCTGCCCGCCTGCGGGTAGACCTGGCCGTCCTCGGTCAGCAGGGTCACCCTGGCCTGGCCGGCGCCGGCGCTTTTCAACTGGCCGCCGGCGAGCGCGCGCCGCAGGCGCAGCAGTTCTGTGGACGACTGCGTCAGCGTCACATAGATCGGGTCGAGCTGCTGGATGGTTGCCATCGGCGTCGCCTCGCCCTGGCCGACCAGCGCGCCTTCCGTGACCAGCGCGCGGCCGACCCGCCCGGCGATGGGCGCCGTGACGGTGGCGTAGCCGAGCGTGATGGCGGCGTTCTGCCGCGCCGCCGTGGCCGTGGCCAGGTCGGCGGCGGCCTGCTTCTGCGCCGTCACGGCGTCGTCGTATTCCTGCGCGCTGACGGCGCTGGCGGCCAGCAGCGGCTGGTAGCGTTTGACCTTCAGCTCGGCCTGGGCCAGGTTCGCCTGGGCCTTCTGCACGGCCGCCTGGGCGCTCGCGTAACTGGCCTGATAGCTGGCCGGGTCGATGCGGAACAGGACCTCGCCGGCGCGCACCTCGCCGCCCTCCTTGAACACGCGCTGCAGCACGATGCCGGGCGTGCGCGCGCGCACCTGGGCCAGGCGCGAAGCCTCGACGCGGCCCGGCAGCTCGGTGCTCAGCGTCAGCGCGGCCGCGGCGACGGTGACGACGGCGACGGTCGGTGGCGGCGGCGCGGCGCCGCCCGCGCCGGGTCCGGCGGCGGGCTTGTCGCCGCAGCCGGCGAGCAGGGTAAGGGTCAGGACGGCGGCGCAAACAGGCGTGGTACGAGGAGCGGATCTCATGGATGTCTCGTCGAAAGGATGCGTTGGTGAGCGCGCACGGCCTTGTTTCGCTTGCAAGGCAGAGGCTGAAACTATTCTAATACGGCGGGGAAATCCATGCTTTTATTGCCATCCAATATAAATCAGTTCTGCACGCCGACAAAAAAAGCGCCAGGGACAACGGGGTGCCGTCGTCGCTGCCGCTTTTCCAGAGCGCCTGTCAGCAGTGCTTAGCGCAGCGCAGCGATCATCTGTTTCAACTTGCCGGAATCGGCGCAGAAGGCGCGTATGCCTTCGGCCAGTTTTTCCGTCGCCATCTGGTCTTCGTTGAGCATGAAGCGGAAGGCTTTCTCGTCCAGCGTCATCTTCACCATGCCGGCGCCGCTGGCCGTGTCCGAGCCGAGCTTGCGCACGACGAAGGGCGCGTCCGTGTCGGCCAGCTTTTGCAGCAGGTCCGGGCTGATGGTCAGCAGGTCGCAGCCGGCCAGTTCCAGGATCTGCGAGGTGTTGCGGAAGCTCGCGCCCATCACCTCGGTCTTGTAGCCGAACTTGCGGTAGTAGTTGTAGATGCGCTTGACCGACTGCACGCCCGGGTCTTCCGCGCCGGCGTAGTCGATGCCGGTGGACTTCTTGTACCAGTCGTAGATGCGGCCGACGAAGGGCGAGATCAGTTGCGCGCCCGCTTCGGCGCAGGCGATCGCCTGGCCCAGCGAGAACAGCAGCGTCATATTGCAGCGGATGCCGTCGCGTTCGAGGATCTCGGCGGCGCGTATGCCCTCCCAGGTGGCGGCGATCTTGATCAGCACGCGCTCGCGGGCGATGCCGGCCTGCTCGTACAGGGCGATCAGCGCGCGGCCCTTGGCCACCGTACCCTCGGTGTCGAAGGACAGGCGGGCGTCCACTTCGGTGGACACCCGGCCGGGAATGATCTTCAGGATTTCGACGCCGAAGGCGATCAGCAGGTGGTCGATGATGTCGCCGGTCGAGGCGTCCGGGCGGGCGCGCACGGCTTGTTCCAGCAAGGGCTGGTATTCGGCTTTTTGCACGGCCTTCAGGATCAGCGACGGATTCGTCGTCGCGTCGCGCGGCGTGTACGCCTGGATCGATTGGAAGTCGCCGGTGTCGGCCACCACGGTGGTGAGTTGCTTCAGCTGTTCGAGTTGGTTCATGGCTACGCTAGAAAAAGGGGAACGGGACGTGCCGGACTATTGTACCCAATCCGGCGCCGGAGCGATGTATTAATGCCAAGGGAGTGTGGCGCGCCGGCCGGCAGGGCTACATGCCGATGAGCGAGCGGTGCGCGGCCATGCCCGCCAGCACGCCCGCCGCCGCCGCGAGGGTGGCGTTGGACATCGGACTGGCGGCGTCGCCGGCGGCGTAGACGCCCTTGACGCTGCTTTGCTGGCGTTCGTCGACCTTGATGAAGGGGCCCAGCGGCCCCGCCTCGACGGCGCAGCCCAGTTGTCGCGCCAGCGGGCTGGCCAGGCTGGTCTTCGGCGCGGTGAAGAGGGCGTAGACGGGCACGATGCGGCCGTCGGCCAGGCCCACGGCGTGCAGCGTCGGCGCCTCCCCGAGCAAGGCCACCACGGGCGTGCGTTCGATGCGCACACCGCGCGCCTGCAGGCTGGCCAGTTGCTGCGCATCGGGCTCGTGGCGCGCCTGCGTGAAATAGGTCGTCGGCCCCCAGTCGGGCAGCAGCAGCGCCTGGTGCAGCGAGGCGGGCGCGTTCGCCAGCACGCCGAGCGGCCGGTCGCCGATCTCGTAACCGTGGCAGTAAGGGCAATGCAACACCGTCGCCCCCCAGCGCTCCTGCATGCCGGGGATGGGCGGCAGCGCATCGCTGACGCCGATGGCCAGGATCAGGCGCGCGGCGCGGGCCTCGCGGCCGTCGGCCAGGCTGGCGACGAAGCCGCCATCGGCCTGGCGCGCCGTCTGCACCTCGCCGTCGAGAAAGCTCACCGTCGGATAGGCGGCGAGCTGGCGCCGGCCCAGCGCGGCGATTTCCTGCGGCGCCTTGCCGTCCTGGCCGAAAAAACCGTGGGAGTGGCTGGCGTAGCGGTTCCTCGGCCGGCCGGCGTCGACGACCAGCACGCGCCGGCGCGCCCGCGCCAGTTGCATGGCGGCGGACAGTCCGGCGAAACTGCCGCCGATCACAATGGTGTCGTAGTGCATGGTGATGCTCCTTTCACGTTATTCGTAACTTTGTAAGTTGCATGATAGCGTGACAAAAAATTTCACGCAACTTATAATGTTTCATGACAGCGGCGCGGCCGCAGCACCACCCCGGGAACGAATGCTATGCCTAGTGACAATCGCCTTTCGCGCATGCTGCATGTGCTGATCCACATGGATCAGCACGAGGGCGCGCTGACCTCGGCGGCCGTCGCGCGCATGCTGCAGACGAACCCTGTCGTGGTGCGCCGCACCATGGCCGGGCTCAGGGAGGCCGGTTACGTTCAGTCCGAGAAGGGGCATGGCGGTGGCTGGACCCTGGCGCGCGGGCTGGAGCAGATCACGCTGCTCGACGTCTACCGCTCGCTCGGCGAGCCGCCCGTGTTTTCGCTGGGCCTGGCGGGGGACAGCCCCGAATGCCTGATCGAGCAAGCCGTCAACGACGCGCTGGAGGCGGAGCTGCGCGAGGCGCGGCAGCGCTTGATGGCGCGCTTCGGCGCCATCACCCTGGCCGGGCTTGCCCGCGACTTCGCAACGCGCCGCTGCCGCCCCGGCGGCGCGCCGGAGCCGTCCCTTTAAGCGGGACAGCCGGCGCGCCGGGGCTAGGCATCGTTCGCCTTGGCCTGGCGTGCTCCGGGGAGGCGTTGCGCCGCTTTCCTGAGCCGGGCGACGCATTGCGGGACGCTCGCCATGGCAGGCAGTTCGACGAAGGTATACGCGGCATGGCAGATGACCAGCAGGGGGATCGTGAGAACCGCTATGCTTGCCCAGTAACCGGCAACGGAACCGGTCAATGTCAGCCCCATTCGATCGGCGCAATAAAACGCGATAAACAGCACGATGCCATGCAGCAGATAGACGCCATACGCAATGTCGCCGAGAAAGCGCATCGGCGCGCATGTGAGCGCGCCGAACAGCGAATTGCCGCATGCTAGCGGCACGAAAGCTGTGCTGATGAGCAGCAGGGCAAGGACATTTGGCATGCCCGGGTAGCCGATGAGCGCAAGGCCGAACAACGCCAGCACCAGCACGCTGACGATGTGATGGCCGCAAATCCGCCGCCATGGCGGATATCGAAACGCGATCGCCGCGACAATGCCGCCGCCGAAGGACATCATGGTGCGCGCGGCTGCATTGTGGAGCGACAAGGCGGCCATGCCGCCAACGATGGCGAGGCATGCAACGATCATCCAGCGTCGCGGCAGCGCCAGGATCAGCGCGAGCAGCGGCAGGATTGCGTAGAAAAACCATTCGTAGGGAAGCGACCAGGCCACGCCCGCATTGATTGTGTAGGTGTGGCGCAGACCGTTCAGGTCCGGGGCGCCGAACATGGTGAACGACAGCCACTCCGCCAAGCCCCTGAGGAGGGTGGGTAGCGGAACCTGCAGGCGCGGCCCGGTGACGGTAAACACCAGCGCAAGGAGTAAGGCGATGGAGCAGAAGTAAAGCGGGGCCAGGCGGAGGATGCGCGATGTGTACAAATGCAGCCAGCTCACCGGCTTGCGGCCGGCATCCAGCAGCTTGGTGAGAAACAGGAAGCTCGTGATCATGAAGAACAGGCCGGCGCTATCCTTGCCGAGGTGAACGTACAGATGCGAATCGATTTCCCACTTGCCCGTGCGCGAATAAAAATACCAGATTGCCGCGTGGTGGACGAAGACGCCGAGCGCCAGAAAGCCCCGCAGGCCATCGAGGGAGCTGACTCGGCCCGGCCGATGCGGCGCCTGCGGAAACAGCCGCAACAGTGCCAGCGCCGTTAACGCGGCAATGATGCCGATGACGATGGCAAACCCGGGGTGGAGAGGATGGATTGCGGTCACCATGACATCCTTTGGCATGCGCAGGCAATGTGTCGGCCGACATGTTTCTTGACGCGATAGGCAGGATGAATGGGTTCAGTATGCTTGCGATTCTACTTTGGAAAAATCCGCGCCCGCAACGCCTGATGCTCCCTTGTTTGAGCAAATCGTGCTTGTCCGGAGCCCCGCGCTAGCCGATGAAGGAGTCGAACTGCATGTCGAATTCCTGCAGGGCCTTCTGGGCGTTCTGCATCTTCTTGCGGAATTCCGGTCCCCGCTGCAGCGCCAGGCCGACGGCCAGCACGTCGATGACGACGAGGTAGGCCAGGCGCGCCGAAATCGGCGTGTAGGGGTCGGTGTTGAACACCAGGTCGATGGGGATCAGCACCGTGGCCAGGTCGGCCAGCGGCGTGCCCGACGGCGCCAGCACGATGACGTCGGCGCCGCCGCGGCGCGCCAGCTTGACCGAGCGCACCAGCGCCGGGCTGTTGCCGCGCTGCGAGATGGCGACCACGGCGTCGCCGCCGCGCAGCAGGGCGGCGGCGATACTGTGGATGTTCGGGTCGGCGTAGGCCACCGTCGGCACGCCGGAGCGGAAGAATTTGTGCTGGGCGTCGGCGGCGACGATGCCGGAGGTGCCCTGGCCGTAGAACTCGATCTTGCTGGCGCGCGACAGGATGTCGAGGGCGCGCTGGATCGCCTCCGGGTTCAGGTTGTTGCGCAGGTCGAGCAGGGTGTTGATCGAGCGGCTGCAGATCTTGTTGACGAGGTCGGCCGCGAGGTCGTCCTGGGCCGGCTGCTCGTTCGCCCCCGGCATGGCCAGCGCCAGCCCCTGCGCCAGCTTGAGCTTGAACTCGTGCCAGCCGTCGTAGCCCAGCGTGCGGCAAAAGCGCACGACAGTCGGCTCGGACACCTGGGCGCTCTTGGCCAGCGCCGTGATGTTCTGGCTCACCGTCTGGGTCGGCTGTTCCAGCACGGCCAGCGCGACTTTCTTCTCCGACTTCGAGAGCGAGTCGAGCTGGGTGCGGATGGAGTCGAGCAGCATCAGTCTTCCGGCAGCGCTTCTTCGCGCCATTGCAGGCCGTCGCGGCCGATCAGGGCGCTGGCGGCGGCCGGGCCCCAGGTGCCGGCCGTGTAGGGGATGGGCGCGTTGTCGTTCTGTTCCCAGTTGTCGAGGATGGGTTCGACCCATTCCCAGGCCGCCTCCAACTCGTCGCCGCGCATGAACAGCGTCAGCTGGCCGCGCAGCACGTCGAGCAGCAGGCGCTCGTAGGCGTCCATGCGCGGCGTCTTGAACGATTCGCGGAAGTCCAGTTCCAGTTCGGCCGGCTTCAAGCGCATGCCGTCGCCCGGCGTCTTGGCCATCAGGTTCATGCGCAGGCCCTCGTCGGGCTGCAGGCGGATCACCAGGCAGTTCGGCTGGAAGCTGGAGGTCGGCTGGGCGAAGATCGAGTGCGGGATCTGCTTGAAGCGCACGACGATTTCCGCCAGGCTGTCGGCCATGCGCTTGCCGGTGCGCAGGTAGAAGGGCACGCCAGCCCAGCGCCAGGTGTCGATTTCCGCCTTGAGCGCGACGAAGGTTTCCGTGCGCGAATGCTGCGGCGCGTCCGGCTCGTCGCGGTAGCTGGGCACGGCCTTGCCGTCGACGTGGCCGGCGCGGTACTGGCCGCGCACGATGTTTTGCGCCAGCGTCGTCGGCGTGAATTTTTTCAGCGAACGCAGCACCTGCAGCTTCGAGTCGCGCACGGCGTCCGAGGAGATCGAGGTGGGCGGCTCCATCGCCACGATGCACAGCAGTTGCAGCAGGTGGTTTTGCAGCATGTCGCGCAGCGCGCCGGAGGTGTCGTAGTAACCCATGCGGTTGCCGACGCCGAGCTTTTCGGCGATGGTGATCTGCACGTCGGAAATCCATTCGCGGCGCCACAGGGGCTCGAACAGGATGTTGCCGAAGCGCAGGGCCATCAGGTTCTGCACGGTTTCCTTGCCCAGGTAGTGGTCGATGCGATAAATCTGCGACTCGGCGAACACCTGGCCCACTTCGGCGTTGATCTGCTTGGCGCTGGCGAGGTCGCGGCCCAGCGGTTTTTCCAGCACCACGCGGGAATTCGGCGTCACCAGCGCGTTGGCGGCCAGGTTGTCGCAGATTTGCGCGAACAGGTGGGGCGGCGTCGCCAGGTAGTAGACGCGCGTGAGGGCCGCGTCGGTGCGCAGCGCGGCCACCAGCGGCGCGTAGCTGCCGGCTTCGGTGGCGTTGAGCGAGGCGTAGACGATGCGCTGGCAGAACTTGGCCCAGGCCGCCTCCGTCAGCGTGCTCGACTTGATGTGCGGTTTGGCATTGCTCTCGACGGTGCGCAGGAATTCATCCTGGCCGCAGTCCTGGCGGCCGACGCAGATGATGCGCGCGCCCGGCGGCAAGTCGTGGGCGACGTCGCGCGCATACATCGCGGGCAGCAGCTTGCGCATTGCTAAGTCGCCGCTGCCGCCAAACAGAACCAGGTCGAAATCGGTAAGAGCCATAGATGAGAGTCGTCGCAAAGATAAAGGGGGCCGGAATGGCTATGTGTAAATTTACTACGCATATGTGGCGAATGCAAGAAATTTTACTACATTCGACGTCTGTTCCCCGCTTAATTATAGCGGGCCGGCGCGGCGGCCCGCGCGGCTTGCCGGTTGTGGCAATTACTTACAAATTAGCATCACCACGGGCGGGCGGGGACGGTATATTTGCACTTGCAAAATCATCTATTCTTTGATGCAATTGCCGCACCGCCTACTTACACTTTTTTGACTGGACCGCCCATGAAATACGCCGCATTCGCCGCATTTTTGTTGTGCAATACCGCCTCCGCCACCGGCCTCGACGATCTGAAGGCGGCGCTGGCGCCCTTGCAGGGCCAGGGCGTGTTGCGCGGCACCTACGAGGCGCGCGAGCAGAAAACGGATCTGGAGAAAAACGGCGCCAAGCCGGAGCTGGCGCAGGTGTCGGCCCTGGTCGAGGACGACGCCGGCGGCCTGCAGATCCACTGGGACCGCGCGCTGCTCAAGCGCGCGGCCGACGAGTCCCGGCCGGCCAAGGGCAAGAAGTCCGATGCGCTGACCCAGGCGATCGGCTCCAGCTCCGCGCCGCGCATCGCGGCGGCCGTCAACTATGCGCCCAAGCTGCTGCAGCAACTGGCCAGCAGCCAGCTGAAACAGGAGCGCGTCGACACTTACCAGGGCAAGCCGGCGCGCCTGCTGGAGATCAATTTCACGCCGCCGGACGAGGACAACGACAAGGTCAAGGTCAAGGAAAACACCCACCTGGCCCAGGTGTGGCTGGGCGCCGACGGCCTGCCGCTGGCCGCCAGCGTCACGCACAAGGTGAAAGTCAGTTTCATGGTGTTCCTGTCGTATGAAACGACGAGCAAGGAGGAGTTGTTGTTCTCGGCGCAGGCCAACCGCCTGGTGGTGCTGCGGCGCGAAGAGCAGGGCAATGAAAAGGGCATGGGCAGCGAGGGCAAGTTCAGTCGCCTGTACACCTTCACGCCCAAGGGCTGAGCGATTTCCCCGCGGGGGCGTATTGGCGCCCCTGCAACAACGCGCGCGCAAAAAGCATGAGCCTACACAGTTGAATGGCAAATATATTATTGCCACTCAACAAAATTCCGTATAATCAAAATCAGCCGATACCCCACTTTGGCGTGCCCTCCCGTGCCCCGACCCGCACCCGGAGGCGGCGCCGGAGCGCGCATTTTTTCGCCGCCCTTTCGCGGCAAACCGACCCGAGCGGCCATGACTTGTTGCCGTTATATTTTTAGCGCCTTAGCGCACCGATATCGTCCGGATGGCGCCGTTCCGGCGCGCCCACGCGGCGCCCGTCCGGCCGCAACAGCCCGGCGCGGCTGCCAGCCGGCGACCAGATAACACTCGCACCACCATCACATCAGGGGACACCATGAGCTCAATGCAGCAAGAAGTCGACGAACGCACCAACTTGACCGGCAACAACAAGTTCGAGTTGTTCCTGTTCAGACTGGGCACCAGCGACAATTCGACCCAGCGCGAATTGTTCGGCATCAACGTCTTCAAGGTGCGCGAAATCATGGAAATGCCGCAGGTGACGGCGGTGGCCGGCTCGCACCCGCACATGCTGGGCGTGGTCAACATCCGCGGCCAGATCGTGCCGGTGATCGACCTGCCGATGGCCGTCGGCTGCACGGCCGGGAATGGCTTGCGCATCCTGATGGTGACGGAATTTGCCCGCTCGACCCAGGCTTTCGCGGTCGAGGAAGTCGATGAAATCGTCCGCCTGGAGTGGAACCAGGTGCTGTCGGCCGAGCAGACCGTCGGCGGCGGCCTGATCACCAGCATCGCCCGCCTCGACGGCGACACCGACAAGACGCGTTTGGCGCAGGTGCTTGACGTCGAGCAGATCCTGCGCAACGTGCTGCCGTCGGGCGACCCGGACGTCGACAAGACCAGCATCGGCCCGAACGTGCTGCTGCCGGCCGGTTCGGTGATTCTGGCGGCCGACGATTCCTCGCTGGCCCGTTCGCTGATCGAGCAGGGCCTCGAAGCGATGGGCACGCCCTTCATCATGACCAAGACGGGCAAGGAAGCGTGGGAAAAGCTGCAGGCGATGGCGGAGCAGGCGAACAGCGAAGGCAAGAGCATCAAGGACAAGGTCGCGCTGGTGCTGACCGACCTGGAAATGCCGGAGATGGATGGCTTCACGCTGACGCGCAACATCAAGACGGACACGCGCTTCGCCGGCATTCCGGTGGTGATCCACTCATCGTTGACGGGCTCGACCAACGAAGACCACGTCAAAGGCGTGGGCGCGGACGCCTATGTCGCCAAATTCGTCGCGGCGGAACTGGCTGCGACGATACGCAAGGTACTGGGCAAATAAAGGGGCGGGGCCGCCAGCGCAACAGGGGTCTGACCCCGGCTTCATGGGGGCTGACCCCAGCTTTTTCGGCCGAAGTCATGGCCGTCTAAACGACTTCGGTAGCCAACAGCAGGGGTCCGACCCGTAGGGTCAGACCCCGTCCGGGCTCAGGCGACGCAACAGGGGTCTGACCCCGGCTTCATGGGGTCTGACCCCAGCTCTTTTCGGCCGCAGTCACGGCCGTCTAAACGACTTCGGTAGCCAACAGCAGGGGTCCGACCCGTAGGGTCAGACCCCGTCCGGGTTCCGTCCGGGTTCAGGCGATGTAGGCCGGTTCGGCGCGCCCCGCCACTTCCACGCGCAGCGACAGCAGCCGCCCCGACAGCGGGTAGGCCGCCAGTTCTTCCGCTGGGCGCTTGTAGCTGGCGCTGGTGACGTAGAGCGTGCGCAAGTCCTCGCCGCCGAAGGCCAGCATGGTCGGGCAGCGCAGCGGCAGGGCAATCTCGCTCAGCACGGCGCCGTCCGGCGCGATGCGCAGCAGGCGTCCGCCCTCGAACATCGCACACCAGTAGTTGCCCTCGCTGTCGACGGCGGCGCCGTCCGGCCGGCCGCCGTAGTTGTTCGCCTTGTCTGTCGAAAAGCGCTTGAATTCGGCCGGCGCCGACACGCTGCCGCTGGCCGCGTCGAAGGCGTAGCGGTCGATGCGGTGGCTGGTGGTGTCGGCGTGGTACAAGGTGCGCTGGTCGGGGCTGAAGCCCAGGCCGTTCGACACCGTCATGCCGCCCGACCAGACCAGGCGCACTTCGCCCCGCTCCAGGCAGTACATCTGCGCCGCCTGCTTGTCGCGCGGCTCGTAGATGGTGCCGACCCAGAAGCGTCCGGCCGGGTCGACGCGGCCGTCGTTGAAGCGGGTGGTGGCCGTCTCATACGGCGCCGGCGCGATCGGCGTGACGGCGCCGCTGCCGGTGTCGAGGTGGGCGAAGCCGCTGCGCAGCGCCACGACCAGGCCGCCGCCGGCGTTGCGCGCCAGCGCGGACGGCTCGCTGTCCATGCGCCAGGCGCGGTGCGCGCCGCTGGCCGGGTGCAGCCGGTGCACGCTGAAGCCTTCGATGTCGACCCAGTACAGCGCCGCCTCGTCCGGCTGCCACAGCGGACATTCGCCGACCTGCATGGCGGCGTCGTAGGCCACCTCGATGTGATGTTTCGTCATGTCTTTATCTTCCTGTCAGTATGCTGCTTTGGCCGCCCTGGCCAGTTCGATCAGGCCGTTGGTCGAGCTGTCGTGGCGCTGCGGCTGCGCCTCGCCCTGCAGTTCCGCCTGGATGTTCTTGGCCAGTGCCTTGCCCAGCTCGACGCCCCATTGGTCGAAGCTGTTGACGTCCCACAGCACGCCCTGGACGAAGGTTTTATGCTCGTACAGGGCGATCAGCGCGCCCAGCGCGGGCGGCGTCAGCTGGTCCATCAGGATGGTGTTGCTGGGGCGGTTGCCGGGGAAGGTTTTGTGCGGCACCAGCGCTTCGATCTGTTCCGCGCCCATGCCCTGGGCGCGCAGGTCGGCGCGCACTTCCTCGCCATTCTTGCCGGCCATGAAGGCTTCGGACTGGGCGAAGCAGTTCGCCAGCAGCGCGTCGTGGTGGCCGGGCAGGTCGTGGGTCGGGCGCAGCGCGGCGATGAAGTCGATCGGGGTGACCTCGCTGCCCTGGTGCAGCAGCTGGAAGTAGGCGTGCTGGGCGTTGGTGCCGCATTCGCCCCACACCACCGGGCAGGTCGGCGTATCGACGGCGGCGCCGCCCTTGGTGACGCGCTTGCCGTTGCTTTCCATGTCGAGCTGCTGCAGGTAGGCGGGGAAACGGCTCAGGTCCTGGTGGTAGGGCGCCACCGACAGCGAGCCGCAGTCGAGGAACTGGCGGTTCCAGAAGCCGACCAGGGCCAGCAGCACGGGCATGTTGCGCTCCAGCGGCGCGCTGCGGAAATGCTGGTCCATCGCGTGCGCGCCGGCCAGGAAGTCGCTGAAGTATTCGAAGCCGATCGCCAGCGCCACCGCCAGGCCGACCGAGGACCAGACCGAGTAGCGCCCGCCGACCCAGTCCCAGAACGGGAACATGTTTTCCGGGGCGATGCCGAAGGCTTCGATGGCCTCCTGGTTGGTCGAGACGGCGACGAAGTGGCGCGCCAGGTCGGCCGTCTCGCCTTCGAGCAGGAACCAGGCGCGCGCGGTGTTGGCGTTGAGCATGGTTTCGGCCGTGACGAAGGTTTTTGAGGCGACGATGAACAGCGTCGTCTCCGGATCGACCTTGGACAGCACGTCTTCGATGTCGTGGCCGTCGACGTTGGAGACGAAGTGCATCGCCAGGTTGGGATTGGCGTAGGAGCGCAGCGCCAGGCAGGCCATCTTCGGCCCCAGGTCGGAGCCGCCGATGCCGATGTTGACGACGTCGCAGATCGGCTTGCCGGTGTAGCCGAGCCAGCTGCCGTTGCGCACCCGCGTGCTGAAGTCCTTGATGCGGTCGAGCACGGCGTGGACGTCGGCGTCGACGTCCTGGCCGTCGACGTCGAGGGCGCTGCCGCGCGGCGCGCGCAGCGCCGTGTGCAGCACAGCCCTTTGTTCGGTAAGATTGATTTTCGCGCCGGCGAACATGGCGTCGCGCTGGCCTTCGACGCCGCGCTCGCGCGCCAGTTCGGTCAGCAGGCCCAGCGTGGTGGCGTCCAGGCGGTTTTTGGAATAGTCGAGCAGCAGGCCGGCGGCCTCGGTATTCATCTGGCTGAAGCGTTGCGGATTGTCGGCGAACAATTCGCGCATGTGCCAGCGGCCGGCGTCGGCGGCGTGCGCCTGCAGGGCCTGGAAGCTGGCGGTGGCGGTGAGCATCGGGGTGGGGGCGGGCTGGCGCATGGTCGGTCGGCGTCGTTGAGTGGCTGGGTTGAGGGGCGGGCGGCGGCGGAAAAAGCCGCGCGGCCGTCATATTATTTAACTATACATGAAAAACAGGTAATTTCACTACAGTTTGATGCGCGACGGCGTTTCTACTACCCTGTTGGGCCCTTGCGCAGCGGCGTGGCCCTTGCGTTTTGCCGGCGATTGGAGCAAGCTGATGCACAAAAGCGGGCTGGTTCCGGCGTTTTGTAGTAAAATTTCACGAAATACATTTATAAGGAAACGCTCATGGCGCTGCATCCAGTAGTCGAAACCGTCACCGCGCGCATCATCGCGCGCAGCCGAGCGTCGCGCGGCGCCTATCTGGCGCACCTGGAAGCGGCGCGCATCAAGGGCGTGCAGCGCGGCGCGCTGTCGTGCACCAACCTGGCGCACGGTTTTGCCGCCTTTCCCGCCAACGACAAGCTGGCGCTGAGGGAGTACAAGAAGCCCTCGGTGGCCATCGTCTCGTCCTATAACGACATGCTGTCGGCGCACCAGCCCTTCGAGCGCTTCCCCGCCATCATCAAGGAAGCCGTGCGCAAGGTCGGCGCGGTGGCCCAGTTCGCCGGCGGCACGCCCGCCATGTGCGACGGCGTCACCCAGGGCCAGCCGGGCATGGAGTTGTCGCTGTTTTCGCGCGACGCCATCGCCATGGCGACGGCCGTCGCGCTGTCGCACAATATGTTCGACGCCGCGCTGTATCTGGGCGTGTGCGACAAGATCGTGCCGGGCCTGCTGATCGGCGCGCTGCACTTCGGCCACCTGCCGGCCGTGTTCGTGCCGGCCGGGCCGATGACGTCGGGCCTGTCGAACCAGGAAAAAGCCAAGGTGCGCCAGTTGTATGCGCAGGGCAAGGCGAGCCGCGAGGAGCTGCTGGAAGGCGAGTCGAAGTCCTACCACGGCGCCGGCACCTGCACCTTCTACGGCACCGCCAACAGCAACCAGATGCTGATGGAGGTGATGGGCCTGCACCTGCCGGGCGCCGCCTTCATCACGCCGAACACGCCGTTGCGCGATGCGCTGACGGCCGCCGCGGCGCAGCGCGCCGCCGCCATCACGGCGCAGAGCGACAACTACCTGCCGGTCGGCCACGTGGTCGACGAGAAGTGCATCGTCAACGCCGTCGTTGGCCTGCTCGCCACGGGCGGCTCGACCAACCACACGCTGCACCTGGTGGCCATCGCCAAGGCGGCCGGCATCGTCATCGACTGGAACGACTTCAACGAGCTGTCGGCCGTCGTGCCGATGCTGACCCGCATCTACCCGAACGGCGACGCCGACGTCAACCATTTCCACGCCGCCGGCGGCACCGGCTTCCTGATCCGCGAACTGCTCGACGCCGGCCTGCTGCACGACGACGTCACGACCATCCTCGGCAAGGGTTTGCGCGCCCACTGCGCCGAACCCTTCCTGGACGGCGAGGGCGTGCTCTGGAAGGACGCGCCGCTGGCCAGCGCCGACGAGAACGTGCTGCGCACGGCCGCCGCGCCGTTCGCGCCGGACGGCGGCATGGTGCTGGTCGCCGGCAACCTGGGACGCGCCGTGATGAAGGTGTCGGCCGTCAAGCCGCAGCACCGCACCGTCGAGGCGCCGGCCATCGTCTTCAATTCGCAGGAAGACTTCATGGCGGCCTACAAGGCCGGCAAGCTGGAGCGCGACTTCGTCGCCGTGCTGCGTTTCCAGGGGCCGCGCGCCAACGGCATGCCGGAGCTGCATGCGCTGACGCCGGCGCTGGCCAATCTGCAGGACGCCGGCCGCAAGGTCGCGCTGGTCACGGACGGGCGCATGTCCGGCGCCTCCGGCAAGGTGCCGGCGGCGATCCACGTCTCGCCGGAGATCCTGGCCGGCGGCCCGCTCGGCCTGGTGCGCGACGGCGACATCATCCGCGTCGACGCCTTCACCGGCACGCTGGCGGCGCTGGTGCCGGCCGAGGTCTGGCAGGCCCGCTCGCAGGCGCAGGCCGACATGTCGCCGAACCACGTCGGCATGGGCCGCGAATTGTTTGCGATGTTCCGTTCCACCGTCAGCGCCGCGGAAGAGGGTGCCACCACCTTCGGCCTGCCGTCGCCGATTCCCACCACCGTTGCCCTGCACGATGCCGCCGCAGTCGGCGACAGCGTGCCGGGGTCCGATGAAGACTTTCTCATAAAGAAATAATATGACTATGACTCTGCTGGAAATGATGCGCACGTCGAGCGTGATCCCCGTGATTGCCATCGACGACCCCGAACACGCCGTACCGCTGGCGCGCGCGCTGGTGGCGGGCGGCATCCGCGTGCTGGAAGTGACCTTGCGCACCCAGCACGGCCTGGCGGCGATCCGCGCGATGACGGCGGTGCCGGGCGCCATCGTCGGCGTCGGCACGCTGACGCAGCCGGAGGAATTCGCCGCCGCGCGCGACGCCGGCGCCGTCTTCGGCGTGTCGCCGGGCCTGACGCCGGCGCTGGTCGCGGCGGCGAAAAGCAGCGGCTTGCCGCTGCTGCCGGGCGTGATGACACCGTCCGAAGTGATGGCCGCGCGCGAGCAGGGCTTCCGCCAGCTGAAGCTGTTCCCGGCCGTGCCGGCGGGCGGCGTCGGCATGCTCAACGCCATCTACGGCCCGCTGCCCGACATCACCTTCTGCCCGACCGGCGGCATCTCGCAGGAGAGCGCCTCGCAGTTCCTCGCCTGCAAAAACGTCGCCTGCGTGGGCGGCTCCTGGCTGACGCCGAAAGACGCCATCCAGGCCGGCAACTGGGACCGCATCACCGAGCTGGCCAAGGCCGCCAGCGGCCTGCGCTCGGCCTGATCCGCGCCACGCAAAGAGCCGGGGGCGCGCCCCCGGCTCTTTGCGGCATCACGGCACAAACTTATTCTTTACCCGGTACTGGAATTGCACATCGTTGCCGATGGTGGCGATGGCCACCGTGCGCCCCAGCGTGGGGATGAACTGCGTGCCCGAATACGTCAGCGTGCAGGTGAATTCGCCGGTCGGATGGTTCTGCGGCGTCAGCACTTCGAGGCGGAACGGCACGTTGGTCGTGTTGCGCGTGACGGCGACGCCGAAGTTGTCGCCGTTGCGGAAGATCGGGCACGAGACGGCCGTCGACACCTTGGGACGGATGAAGACCTTGCCGTCGAAGACGATGTCGCCGTCGTACACGGCGCCCGTCAGCGTCAGCGTTTTCGGCTGACCGCGTCCGATCAGGATCGGCAGCTGGTTGGCGAAGATTTCCAGCTTCGGATCGGGGAGGTCGGCCAGCGCGGGGCCGGCGAAGGCGGCCGCGCCGCCGCAGACGCACAGCAGGCGGGCGATCAGGCGGAGGGAAGGCTGGGCGATGGATGTGTTCATGATGGCTCCTGTGGAAAGTCGATAAGGTGGCAGCGCTTGCGCTGCACTGACTTATACGCACAGGGGGGCGTGGCCGGATTCGCGCGCCGGCACGCGAAGCCGAAAAAACAGGCGGCGCCAAACCGGATGAATCCCGGTCCGGCGCCGCCGCGGCCGCCTCAGTTCACCTGGAAGCTGGTGGCGGTCACGGTCTGCGTGAGCGGCGTCGTGACGGTGACGAAGAAGCGGCCGGTGCTGGCGACGGCGGGGCAACCCATCGTCACCGTGTAGACCGGCACGATCAGCGGCTGGCCGACGCCCAGCACGATGTTGGGCACCGTGATGCCGGCCGGTAGCACCGGCGTGACGGTGGTGCCGAATAGCGCGCTGAAGGCGATGGTGCTACCGGCCGGCATCACATTGCCGGCCTGGTCGGTGACCTTCACCTGCACATTGGTGGTGCCGCCGGCCGCGCAGTTCAGCACCGCCGGGGTGGTCGTCACGGTCGCCGTACTGCCGGAAAATATCTGCACGAGCTGGCTGGACACGTACAGCGTCTGCGCGCTGGGCACTTGCGGATTGCGCAGCACGCCGTTGTACTGGCCGTCGCCCGGCGTGCTGCAGGTGGCGTTCAGGTTCGCCCCGACGCAAGCCTCGCCGGCCGACCAGTCGCCGCTCTCGTTATCGTCGCGGAAAATGTCGGGGCTCTTGTCGGTGAAGGTGTCGCTGCCGTCGAAGACGTTGTTGCCGTTGGCGTCGAAGAAGTTTTCCTCGCCGAGCGCATACGCCAGCACCGTGACGCGGCCGTTGGCCGGGCGCGGACTGCCGGCCCGCAGCGCCACGCTGCACGCCCCGGAACCCGGCGTCGCCGTCCCGGTCAGACAGGACGCCGTGACGAAGCCGCCCTCCGTCGTGAAATTCACCGCCGTGCCGTCCGGGACCGGGTTGCCGAAATGGTCGCCCAGCGCGGCCGTGACGATGCTGCACTCCTGGTCGTAGTCGCGCCCTTCGCAGTTGCCGATCTTGGTCGACAGCGAGAAGTGGGCCTGGTCCGGCACGCCGGTGGAAACGACGAGGATGTTCGACAGGCTGGTCAGCAGGGGCGTGCTGGCGCGCACCGACGCCTGCACGCGCACCGAGGTCGGAATCGTGCCGGCCACCACCTGGGCCGTGACCTTGCCGTCGGCGGCCGAGGTGGCGGAAGCGGGATTGAGCGTCAGCCCGCCGACGGTGCTGGCGCTGTTCGAGTCGGCGAAGACGAAGTCGACCAGCTTGCCGGCGACCGGGGTGCCGGTGGTGTCGAACACCTGGAAGGTCAGCGTCGAAAATTCCTGCCGGCCGACGCTGCCGCTGCCCTTGAGGGCGATGTTGCCGGTGTCGGCGGAGACGAATTTGAGCGAGCCGGCCGTCGCCGGCAGCACGTTGACGCTGCCGCTGTTGCTGACCGTGGCGCCGGCCAGCGTGGTCGTCGCGGTGATCAGGTCGGCCACGCCGCAGCCCTTGTCCGTGTAGCTGGCGGTGGCGACGCCGTTCGCCGTCAGCACCGGCGACGACAGCGTCGCCTTGCCGGCCGCCGCGCAGGGCGAGCTGAAGGACACCGATTGCGGCGGCGTGTAGACGGCGCCGGCGCTTTGCAGCGTGGTGCTGACGCTGGCGTTGCCGCCGGCCGACAGCGTGGCCGGGGAGATCGTCAGCGCGCCCAGCGTCAGCGTCGGGAAGGTGACGGTGTAGCCCTTGGTCGCCGACGCGGTGGCGGCGCCGCTGGCGCTGGCCGTCAGCGTGAACGCGCCGGCCTGGCTGCCGGCCGGCAGGCCGATGCTGGCCACGCCGCTGGCGTTGGTCAGCGCCGTGCCGGACGAGGGCAGCAGCGTGGCGCTCTTGTCGCTGGTGATGAAGGTCAGCGCGACGTTCGCCAGCGCGTTGCCCTTGCTGTCCTTGAGCAGCGCCTGCACCGTGCCCGGGCGATCCGGCGACACCGTGGCGGTGGCCGCGCCGGCGGCGTCCGTCAGGGCCAAGGTCAGCGCGGCGCTGGCCGGCGTCGTGCCCGGCGTGCTCGTGCCGCACGAGGGCAGGCTGGGGTCGCGGCTCGGGTCGAGCGTGGTGCAGCCGCCGCCGGCGCCGCCGCTGCCGCCGCCGCAGGCGTTCAGCAGCAGGGTCAGGGCGCCGATCAGCAGGCAGGGGGCAAGGGCGGAGAGCTTCCTATTGTCGAACATGGCGTTTCCCTTTTCTCAAGTGAAATCAGTTCCCGGAGTCGTTCAGGGCCAGCAGCGGCAGGTCGGCGGCGGCGTCGAGGCGGGCCAGTTGGGCCTTGGCGTCCTTGCCCAGCACCAGGCGCAGGTCGGCGCCCTCAGCCAGATACTTGGACGCTTGCAGCGCGACCAGTCCCTTCAGCGCGTTCTGCAGTGCCGCCGCCTCGCGTTCAAAGCCGGGGCGGTACAGGATGGTGGTGTTGCGCTGCGTGTAGGGGCGTTCGTTGCGCAGGCGCCGCACCGGAATGCCCATCTGCGCCAGCACATGGCGCATGCGTTTGGCCATGCCGGTGACGCCGTTGCCGTTGGCCACTTCCAGGCCGGCGCGTTGCTGCGCTTCCGGCGTTGCCGCCACGGCGGCGGCGCTCGGCGCCGCCGGCCGCGCGACCGGCAGCGGCACGATGGCGGCCAGCGTCGGGACCGCGTTGAATTTCAGCTGGTACTCGTTGGGTTTCAGCTGGACCAGTTCGACGCGGCCGGGCGGCGCGGCCACTTCCGCCACGGCGGCCGGCGCCGGCGGCGCGACGGGCGCGGGCGGCGCCAGCTGGGGCGGCGCCGCAGCCTGGGCAAGCGGCTGCGCCGGCGCGGCAACGGCCGGCTCGGGCGCCTGCGCGGGCGCGGCGGGCGGCGTCGCCACCGGCGCGGCCTCGGCGGCGATCAGCGGCGCGGCGGCGTCCGGCACGCCGGCCCCGGCCGCACCGGCGGCCTCGGCCAGGGCCAGGTTGTTGCGCGCCAGTTCGTTCTGGCCGTCAAGCGCCAGCGCCTGCCGCAGCGTCGCCGTGGCCGCCGCGTAGTTGCCCTGCATGTAGTAGACATAGCCGAGGTTGTTGTATGGGTGGGCGGCGCCGGGGAAGTCGGCCACCACCTGGCGCAGCAGCGCCGCCGCCTGCTCCAGCTGGCCCTGGCGGGCGTGCAGCGCCGCGGCCGCGTTGCGCGCCTCCAGCTGGCCCGGCTCGAATTCGAGCGACAGGGTGTAGGCGGCCAGGGCCAGTTGCAGCTCGCCGCGCTCCTGCAGGTGCTTGCCGAGCCGGTAGTAGGTGGCGGCGTTGTGGGCCGTGGCGGTGGCCGCCGGCCGTGACAGCAACTGGGATGCCGGCGGCGTGGCGCAGCCTTGCAGCAGGCCGGCGCCGACGATGGCGGCCAGAAGCGGGCGTAGCTTGAACATGGTGCTCTCCTGTTAGTTGCCGCCGCCCATGCTGGGCAGTAGCACGCGGTAAATCTGGATGAATGCCGGCCCCATCAGCACGACGAGCAGCGAGGGGAAGATGAAGAAAATCAGCGGGAACAGCAGTTTCAGGGCGATTTGCGCGGCCTGCTCCTCGGCCCGCTGGCGCCGCTTGGTGCGCAACTGCTCGGACTGGACGCGCAGCGAGTCGGCGATGCTGGTGCCGAAGCGCTCGGCCTGGATCAGCATGGCCACCAGGGCGTCGACGTCTTCGACGCCGGTGCGCAGGGCCAGGTTGCGCAAGACTTTTTCCTTGCTGTTGCCGGCGCGCAGTTCCAGCGTGACCAGGTTCAGCTCGTCGCTGAGCACCGCGCTTTTCAATGCGATTTCCGCGGCCACGCGGGCCAGCGCGGCGTCCATGCCGAGGCCGGCCTCGACGCAGACGGTCAGCAGGTCCAGCGCGTCGGGGAAGGTTTCGAAGATTTCCCGCTGGCGCCGGAAGATCAGACGGTTCAGCACGAAGTTCGGCAGGTAGTAGCCGAGCGAGGCGATGACCAGCAGCCAGAACAGCAGGGCGTTGGTGCCGAAGCGCCCGCCCGTCGTGCTGAGCACGAAGAACAGCAGCAGCGGCAGGCCGATCGCCAGGCCCGTCTTGGCGGCGAAGAACAGCGCCGGCGCCGACGGGTTGCGCAGGCCGGCGTTCATGAAGCGGGTGCGCAGCACCGACTGCTCCCAGCCCTGCTCGGGCAGCGACAGCTTGGCCAGCGGGCCGGTCAGCTTGACGATGCGCGCCAGCCACGGGCTGGGCGCGTCGCCGGCCGCCGCCGTGGCGCGGCCGGCGACGGCGTCGAGGCGCTGCTGCACCGGACCCGGCGCGGCCAGGCGCAGCAGCAGCATCGCGCCGGCGAACACGGCGACGAACAACAGCGCTAGAAATCCCATTTGCAGTATGCTCATGCTGCCTCCTTGATGTTGGGCCTTGGGGCCGCCTCAGACGCGGATGCGGATGATCTTGCGCATCACCAGCACGCCGGTGCCCATCAGCAGCAGGGCGCCCAGCATCATCTTGCGGCCGGCCGGGTCGACGTACAGCATCTCCAGGAAGGCCGGGTTGGTCAGGTGTATCATCGCCGCCGCGCCGAAGGGCAGCAGCGACAGGATCCAGGCCGACAGCCGGCCCTCGGCCGACAGCACGCGCACCTGGCCGAGCAGCTTCATGCGGTCGCGGATGATGCTGCTGATGCTGTCGAGCAGCTCGGACAGGTTGCCGCCCGTCTCGCGCTGGATCAGCACGGCGATGACGAAGTAGCGCAGGTCGGTGCTGGGCACGCGCGTGGCCAGGTTCATCAGCGCGTCCTGCATCGAGATGCCGAAATTGACTTCGTCGAAGGCGGCGCGGAACTCGTCGGCCAGCGGCGCATTCATCTCCTCGCCGACCATCTTCAGGGCCGTCGGAAAGGCGTGGCCGGCGCGCAGCGCCCGCCCCATCAGGTCCAGCGCGTCCGGCAACTGCTGTTCGACGCGGGCCAGGCGCTTGCCCTTGGCGGCGCGCACATAGCACAGCGGCAGCAGCGCGCCGGCGCCGGCCAGGGCCAGCCGCAGCGGCCACGGCATGCCGAAGTAACTGGCGCCGAACAGCACGAACAGGCCGGCCAGGCCGCTCAGCGCGCCGAACTCGGCCACGCTCCAGGACAGGCCGGACTGCTCCAGCAGGCGGTCCAGCCCGTGCACGCGGGGGATCTCCAGCAGGATGCGCTGGAAGGCCGGCGTCTTGCTCAGCAGGCGCTTGCGTATCATCGTCACGTTTTGCTCGCCGCCGTGGCTGCCGGCCGACATCACGCGCAGGCGCCGCGCCACGCGCTCGGCCTCCGGCCCCTTGGACGAGTTCCAGCTCAGGTACAAGCCTTCGATGAGCAGCACCACGGCGACGAAGATCAGGGTGGCGAAGATGTAGTAGAGGTAGTCCATGATCGTCAGTGGTAGTGGCGGCTGGGGTCGAACAGGGCTTCGGCGACGTTGACGCCGAAGGTGCGCAGGCGCTCGACGAAGCGCGGGCGCACGCCGGTGGCCTGGTAGTGGCCCAGCACGGCGCCGTCCTCGGCCACGCCGGTCTGGCGGTAGGCGAAGATTTCCTGCATGGTGATGACGTCGCCCTCCATGCCGGTGATTTCCTGGATCGAGGTGACCTTGCGCTTGCCGTCCGTCAGGCGGGCGACCTGGACGACGACGCCGATGGCCGAGCTGATCTGCTGGCGCATGGCCTTGCTGGGCAGGGTGGCGGCGGCCATGCTGACCATGTTTTCCAGCCGCGTCAGGGCGTCGCGCGGCGTGTTGGCGTGGATCGTCGCCATCGAGCCCTCGTGGCCCGTGTTCATGGCCTGCAGCATGTCGAGCGCCTCGCCGCCGCGCACCTCGCCGAGGATGATGCGGTCGGGGCGCATGCGCAGGGCGTTGCGCACCAGCGCCCGCTGCGTCACCTCGCCCTTGCCCTCGATGTTGGGCGGGCGCGTCTCCAGGCGCACGATGTGCGGCTGCTGCATTTGCAGCTCGGCCGCGTCCTCGACGGTGACGATGCGCTCGCTCTCGGAGATGAAGCCGGAGATGGCGTTGAGCATGGTGGTCTTGCCGCTGCCGGTGCCGCCGGAGATGAGGATGTTGATCTTCGCCTTGCCCAGGCCCTGGAGGATTTCCGCCATCTCGGCCGTCAGGCTGCGGTGCGCCACCAGGTCGCTCAGGCGCAGCGGCTGGGCCGAGAAGCGGCGGATCGACATGATCGGGCCGTCGATGGCCAGCGGCGGGATGATGGCGTTGACGCGCGAGCCGTCCGGCAGGCGGGCGTCGACCATGGGGCTCGATTCGTCGATGCGCCGGCCGACGCGCGAGACGATCTTGTCGATGATCTTCATCAGGTGGGCGTCGTCGTTGAAGGTGATGTCGCTCAGCTCCAGCTTGCCGCCGCGCTCGACGTAGACCTGCTTGTGGGTGTTGACGAGGATGTCGGAGACGCTGGGGTCGGCCAGCAGCGGTTCGAGGGGGCCGAAGCCGAGCACCTCGTTCTGGATGTCGCGCGTCAGGTTCTTGCGCTCGATGTCGTTGATGACGACGCTGTCCTCTTCGAGCAGGCGGGTGACGAGGATTTTCAGCTCGTCGCGTATCTGTTCCTGCGACAGGCGCTGCATGCCCTCCAGGTCGACGCGGTCGAGCAGGGTCTGGTGGATGCGGTGCTTCAATTGCTGGTAGGCGCGGTTGTCGATGGCGCCGCCGCGGTTGCCGCCGTAGGCGGCGTTGGCGCCGCTGCCGGCGTGGGCGCTGCCCAGGCGGTCCCTGAGGTTCAAATGGTCGGCTTTCATGTCGTGCTCTCCTGTCGCGTTGGTGGGTGGGGGCTCAGGCGCGTTGGAACACGCGCGCCAGCCAGCCCTGGTTGCTCTGCTCCGGCTGGCCCGCCAGCGATTGGGCGAAATCCAGCAGGGATTTGGAAATCGGGCTGGCCCGCGCCAGCTTGATGATGGGCACGCCCTGGTTGACGGAGGCGGCCGCCGCCTCGTAGTGGTTGGGGATGCTCTTGAAGATCCGCGCGCCGTAGGCGTTTTCCAGGTCGCGCTGGCGGATCTCGTCGTTGGCCGAGTAGCGGTTCAGGATCAGGTGGATCTTGTCCCTGCGGTAGTCGAGCGAGCGGAACACGTCGAGCAGGCGCTTGCCGTCGCGGATGTAGGGCAGGGTCGCCTGCAGGATGGGGAAGATCATGTCGGCCTGGTCGAGCGCGCGCACGCTGACGGCGTCGAGGCTGCGGCCGACGTCGAGCAGAATGAAGTCGTACTGGCGCCGCGCCAGCTTGAGCAACTGGTCGATGTGCTCGGGTTTGACGTCGTTGGCGTGGGCCGGGTCCTCCGGCGCGGCCAGCACGCCGAAGTTCGGCGTCACGTGCACCATGCTGGAGGTCAGGAAGGACGGGTCGAGGCGGTGGATCTGCTGGGCCACGTTGGACAGCGTCGCCACCGGCTTGCTGTCGGAGACGAACAGCGAGGCGTCGCCGAACTGCAGGTTCAGGTCGAACAGGGCGACGCGCTGGTTCTCCTGCTGCGCCAGGGCGTAGGCCAGGTTGGCGGCGATGAAGGTGGCGCCGCTGCCGCCCTTGCAGGAGACGAAGGCGAGCACCTTGCCGCTGGCCTGGCTGTGCTTGTCGCGCTTTTCCTCGATGCGCCGCAGGGCCGGGTACAGGCTGGCCGCGTCGGCCGGGCTGGGCAGCACTTCGCGCACGCCGGCGCGCATCGCCTGCAGCAAAAATTCCGGCCCGTGCTGCTGGCACAGCAGCACGAAGGCCAGGCCGGGGTGGTGGTTGCCCAACTGTCCCAACTGCTCCAGGTCGTCCTCGCCGATGTGGGCTTGCTCGAACAGCAGCACGTCGACGCCGGCCGGCTCGGCCAGCCGGTCCAGGTCGCCGACGACGATGTCGACGTCGTCGTTCGGATTGCGCGCGCGTAGCAGCCCGGCCAGTTCGATCAGCTGTTTTTCGTTCTTGGACAGGATGACAATTTTCACGGCAGGCTCCGGGCTGTGTGGGGTTGGGGTTGGCAAAGGCTCAGTTGACGGTGAAGCCCAGGCTTTCCGCGTGCATCACGACGACCGAGGGCGGCAGCGCGATGTTGAGGAAGCTGAACATGCTCGTCATCGGGCCGTAGCTGACGCCGTCGACGGCCACGCGCACGCTGTAGATGCAATTGGCCGTGCGCGTGATGTCGCCGCAGGCCGACAGGTTGTCGCCCGGGTCCTGCGGCAGGCTGGCGACCTCGGTGCCGTCCTTTCTCAGGTACTGGATGCTGATGTTGGCGGCCGTGATTTCCGGGCCGGCCGGCAGCGCGGCGCCGCCGAACAGGGCCAGCGTCTTGATCGCCGCGCCCTGGTCGACCCAGCGCACCACGGCTTCGCGGGCGGCGCGCCGGGTCACCTCCTGCAGCGTGTTGTAGATGTACAGCATGCGGCCGAATTCGAGGACGGCGAACAGCAGCGTGAAGAACAGCAGGGCGACCAGCGCGAACTCGACGGCGGCGGCGCCGCGTTGCCGCGGCAGGGGGGAAGGCGTGGCGGCGCGCATGGCGGTTCTCCTCACAGCATGTAGGGCATGGTGGTGCGCGGCGACAGCGGCGTCGTGTAACTGCTGTTGGCGCCGATGACGAAGGGCAGGTACTGGCCGACGGACAGCGTGTAGTTGACGATGGCCACGCGCACGCCGGCGGGCGCCGTGCCGTCGCTGCAGACGCTGTCGTTGAAGCTGGCGTCGAGGCAGACGACGCTGACGTTGGCGCCGGCCAGGCCGGGCACGCCGGCGCTGGCGGCCGCGTCCAGCACCACCTGCCGGGCCGCCGCCACGCCGGCCGAGTTGATGCTGGCCTTGGCGCTGATGGACATGGCGCGGGCGCCGTCGCGGCTGGCCTTGCTGAGGGCGTCGTAATACCAGAAGGCGCGGCCGAAGCCGAAGATGCCGGCCAGCAGCGTGACCAGCAGGGCCAGCACGATGCCGAATTCGACGGCGGCGCCGCCGCGCTGGCCGGCTCTGCGGGTGGGGGCGGTGGGCATCGTCGGCCTCCTCATTTATACAGTTTGATTTCGGACGTGGGCACCGGCTCGATCAGGCCGCTGAACTCGACGTCGAGGTGCTTGGTGCCGCCGCTAAAGTCGGCCTTGGTCAGCATGAAGAACTTGCCGATGCCGACGGCCGTCATGGTGCCGCAGGAGGCCGGCCCGACGGGCGCGACGCGGCAGTCGACCAGCACGACGTTGAGGATGCGGCGGTTGCGCTGGCCCGGATGGGCCACGCCGGGGGCCAGGAAATACGGGCTGCCGGCGCCCTGGTTGTAGGGGGCCGCCGGCGTGCCGGGGGGGAAGCTGACGTCGGCCGTGGTCGGGTAGTTGGTCGAGGCCGTCGTGTCGAAATAGTTCACGGCCGCCGTGTTGTAGAGCGGGTTGGCGTTGGCCTGGGCCGGCGTGAAGGCGCTGCCGGCCTTGGGCGGCGCGCCGGCGTCGGCCTGGTAGGCGGGGCCGTAGGACCACAGCACGCCGTAGCCGGCGAACTGGGCCTGGCCGGCGATGGCGGGCGTGGCGCTGGCCGCCGGCAGCAGGTAATTGGGTTTCTTGGTGGCGGCGTCGATGCTCACCGTCTGCTGGTTCGGCAAGGTGCTGGCGCCCGGCTCCAGCCAGTTGATCGGCGGCGTCACCGTCACCGTGTTGGGGGCGTTGGTGACGCAGGGCGAGGCGCCCTTGCATGGGTATTCTCGGATGTTGACGTCGGGCGGCGCCGTCACCGGGTCGCACACGGACGGCCCGCCGTAGTCGTCGAAGCGGGAGTTCAGCGACGCCGCCAGCGAGGCCGTCATGCCGGTGTTGGTGTAGACCTGGCCGGAGCCGCTGGAGACGACGGCGCTGCTGCCGGTGCACATGAAGGGCGCCGTCGAGGCGGCGCTGGAATGGCCGGCGGCGCAGGCCACGGGCGGGGCGTCGACGGGGTTGATCAGGTAGGGGTCGGAGCTGCCGCCCAGCGGGTTCAGGCCGAACAGATTGTAGCTGACGCCGCGGCGGAAGCCGAACTCGACAAGTTCCGTCAGGCCGCTGGGATAGGTGTACTTGGCCGTCTTGTTGGCCGGGTCGACGGCGCACACGCCGATCGGCGTGACGTCGTTGACGAAGCGCCCGGCCACCGCCACGCCGACGGTGCTGACGGTGTTGATGCCGGCCACGCCCATCAAATAGGTGGCCAGCGTCTTGCTGCCCGTGTCGACCTGGATGAAGGTCATGCCCTGCGGGCTGGCGCGGGCCGTCGCCGCGCTGCTCCAGGGGCCGTCCGGGCTGTCGGAAAAGCCCAGGTTGGCCTCGCTCAGCGTCAGCGGCGTGCTGAAGTCGTAGCGGTTTTTGCCCGCCACCAGCAGGGCCTGGGTGACGGCCGCGTTGACGCCGTCGAGCTTCTCGTTGAGCTGCTTGGCGCCGGCCAGGGCGGCGCCGTCGGCGCCGTTCTGCAGCTCCGCCTTGACGATGTACAGGTGGCCCAGGTCGAGCACGAAGCCGCCCATCGCGAACAGGATGACCAGGGTCAGCCCGAGCACGATGGCGATGGCGCCGCGCTGCCGGTGCTGCCGGCGGAATGCTGGAGTCATGGCCGTCTCCCCGCGCCTCAGCGCTTGCCGACGCCGATGGTGAAGGCGTCGGCCTGCGGCTCCGGCGTCGCGAAGGACTTCTGGTAGCGCTCGTAGGCGGCCTTGGCGGCCTTACCGTCGACGCCGGCGACGGGGTCGGCGTTGCGCACGGCGTCCGGGCGCAGCGTCTGCTGCGCCTGCAGCAGCTTGACGCTCTCGCCGAAATGGCGGTCCAGTTCCGGCGTCGTGGCGACGCAGCCGGTGGCGGCGAACAGCAGCAGCGCCCAGGGCGCGGCGGGGTGGCGGGGGCGGGTCATGGCGCTCTCCTATTTGACGTCGAAGCCGCTGGCGGCGGCGGGCGGGGTGGCCGGCGCGGCTTGCGGCGGCGTCCCCTCCATTTTTCCTTGCAGGAAGAACTCACTGCGCGTCGGCTGCACATACGGGTCCGTCGGCAGCTTGTAGTCGGGCGGCAGCGGCTTGACGAGGTGGGGCGTGATGATGAAGACCAGCTCGCTGCGGTCGGTCTGGAAGTCGCTGCTGCGGAACAGCGCACCCAGCACCGGCACCTCGCCCAGCACGGGCAGGGCCTTGATGTTGGTCGTCACATTGTTCTTGATCAGGCCGCCGATGGCGAAGCTCTGGCCGTCGAACAGTTGCACCGTCGTGGTCGCCCGCCTTGTCGTGAACGAGGGCAGGATGGCCGTGCCGGAAATGCCGTTGGCGGTGATGCCGATGCCGTCCTTGTTCAAGTCCGACACCTCGGGCGCCACCTTCAGGTTGATGCGCCCGCCGTCCAGCACCGTCGGGGTGAAGCGCACGGCGACGCCGAATTCCTTCTCCTCCAGCGTGATGGTCGGCACGCCGCCGCTGTTGGTCTGGCTGACGGGGATGAAGATCTTGCCGCCGGCCAGGAAGCTGGCCTCCTGGCCGCTGATGGCCATGATGGTCGGCTCGGCCAGCACCTTGATCAGGCCGTCGCGTTTTTGCGCGTCCAGCGTGGCGAAGTTGCCGTTCTTGTTGTTGAAGCCGTCCAGCACGCCGGGCTTGTTGGTCAGCAGGTTGGACAGCAGGCTGTAGGTCCAGCTGCCGACCGTGCGGCTGACGCCGAGGCTGGCGCCGAGCTGGTCGACCAGGGTTTTCGACACCTCGGCCACTTTCACCTCCAGCATCACCTGCTGCGGCGCGGCGATGGACAGCATGTTGACGACCTTGGGCGCGGCCGCGGCGTCGGCCGGGGCGGCCGGGGCGGCTGCGACGGCGCCGCCGGCCGCGCCGCCGCCGGCGCTGGCGCCGCTACGGGCGCTGCGCTGCACGAAGGCGTTCGCCAGCGCCAGCGCCTGGTCGGCCTTGACGGAGTCGGACACCGAGCCCGACAAGATCAGGGTGTCGGCCGCGGCCGTGATCTTGATCTGCTTTTCCGCGCCCAGCAACTGGCCGAAGCTGGCCTGCAGGGCGGCCGTGTCGATGCCGACGGCCAGGTCGATGACGGTGGCGTCGTTGCCGCGGCTCCACAGGATCAGATTGGTCGAGCCGACCGATTTCCCCAGCAGATAGACTTCGCTGGGATTGAGCAGGATCACGTCGGCCACGCGGGGGTCGCCGACGGCGATGCGGCTGGCCGGGTAGGGCAGGTGCATCAGCGTCGACTTGCCTTCGGACAGGTTCATCTGCGGCGCCAGTTCGACCCGGCCGCCGGGCGCCGATGCCACGGGCGGCGCCATGTCGGCCTTGGCGCGGGCGCGCTTGGCCGGCTTGGCGTCGGCGCCGGCGGCCAGCGCGCCGGCCTGCAGCGCGGCCTGGCCCTGCGCCAGCGGCGCCGCCAGCGCGGCACCCGCCATGGCCAGCGCTAAGCGCGCGGCGGCCGCCTTCGTTGCTGTGCGAAATGTGCTCATTGCAGTCCTCCTTTCTGGTATTGCTGGGAGCTGCGCTCCAGCCCTTTGATGACCTCGACGTTGTCGCTGGGGCGGGGCGGCGCCGCCGCCGTTCGCCTCGGCGCCGGGCGCGGCTTGGGCGCGGCGGCGGCCGCGGCGGGCGGCGCCGCCGGCGCCGCCTTCGCCTCAAGCAGGCTGGTCTTGGTGGCGCCGTCCGTGTTGACGGGTTTCGGATCGATCTGGTTGCGCAGCACCAGCGACAGCGTGCCGACGCTGCGCGCCAGGTCCAGCTTTTCCGCCTGCTCCGGCGTCAGTTCCAGCGTGACGGCGTTGACCACCTTCGGCTTGGTGTCGTCGCGGCTCGATTCCTGGGCGATGGCCAGCACGAGTATGCGTTCCAGCACGATCTTCGAGATGTTCGGGTCGCGCGCCGGATTGTTGCGCGCCCCCTCTTCCTGGGTGCTGACGAGGATGTCGACGAAATTGCCGGGCAGGGCGAAACCGGCCACGCCGACGACGTCGTTGACGCGCACCGTCATGGCGCGCTTGCCGTCGGCGACGACGGCCGACAGCCCGCCCTGGGTGCCGGGCGGCGCCAGCTTGCCCTCCATCACCGGCTCGCCGTGCTGGATGCTGGTGCGCGTGACGCGCGTTTCGAGCAGCTTGGCGTCGTTGAAGGCGCCCGGCGGCATGGCGCTGGACGGCCAGTCGACCATGCGCACCATCTCCGGCGTCAGCCTGGAGCCCAGGCTGATGTCGACCAGCGCGACGGCGACCTTGTTGGTGTTGCCGCTGGCTTGGCCGTTGATCCAGCGGGCGGCCACGATGACCGCCGCGAATGCCAGGGCGACCGCAAAAGCCATCATCATCAAAGCGCGTGTGTTTCTCATCTCTCCCCCTCGTCGTTGTTACAGTCGTGCCGCCAGGCCACGTCCCCTTGCCCTTACGCCGGCCCTAGGTGCCGGTGAAGTAATTGTTCCAGGCCCAGGCCAGCACGGTCCGGTCCAGGCGCGCCTCGCGGCCCTCGTAGCGGGCCAGGTCGCTGACCTGGGCCAGGATGTCGCGCGGATAGCAGGCCAGCAGCGGGCGCTCCTCGGCCGCGTGCAAGTCGTGCAGCAGGTAGGCGAAGACCTCGGCGTCGAAGGCCATCGCGTAGTAGGCGCAGACGCGGCGGAATATCGTTTCGTACTGGTCCGGCGTCATCGCGCCGACGTGGATCTTGTAGCCGATGCGGCGCAGGAAGGAGCCGTCGGCCAATTGCTCGGGCGGGAAATTCGACGAGAACACGACGATGACGTCGAAGGGCACGGGGAATTTGTAGCCGGTGTGCAGCGACAGGTAGTCGACGTGGCGCGCCATCGGCACGATCCAGCGGTTCATCAGTTCCACCGGCGAGCAGCGCTGGCGCCCCAGGTCGTCGATGATGAAGATGCCGTTGTTGGCCTTCAGGTGGGGCGGCGCCTGGTAGAGCCGGGCGCCGGGGTCGAATTGCAGGTCGAGCATGTCGAGCGTCAGCTCGCCGCCCGTCAGCACGGCCGGGCGCGCCGCCCGCACCCAGCGCCTGTCCTGGGGGGCGCGGCGGTCGAAGTCCTCGCTGGGCTCCTCGGCGACGAGGGCGTGCACCATCGGGTCATAGAAGGGCACGACCTCGCCCTCGATCATGATGGCGTGGGGCAGGGCGATGGCGCCGTTGAGCAGGCCGCTGAGGCGCTCGGCCAGATAGGTCTTGCCGCTGCCGGCCGGGCCGTGCAGGAACACGGCGCGCCCCGAGTTCATCGCCGCGCCCAGTTGTTCGAGCACGTTGGGGGCGACCACCAGGTCGCCGAACTCGGCGGCCACGTCGGCCCGCGTGATGTGCATGCGCGCCACGCTCTGCGCCGCCACCTGGGCGTTGTAGTCGGCCAGCGTGACGGGCGCCGGGCCGGAGTAGGCGTTGCGGCGCAGGTATTCGGCGGCGCGGGTGCGGCCGCCGTCGCTGAGCTGGTAGTTCAGGTCGGCGTCGGTGCCGCTGCCGCCCAGGCGGTTGACCTCGCACAGTTTTTCGCTGCGCATGAAGGCGATCAGCGGGTCGAGCACGCTGACGCTCAGCTTCAGGTGGGCCGACAGGGCCGGCAGGCGCACCTGGCCGCGCAGGAACAGCACCTTGCTGATCAGTTCGACGAGGAACAGGAAGGGCAGGCCCGTTTCCTCGACGCTGGCGGGGGCGCGCGCGGCGGCCGGGCCGGCGTCGCCGGCCGGTTTCAGAAGATCCATGGCAGCACCCGGTACTTGACCCTGCCCATGTAGGCGCGGTAATCGGCGTCCTGGCCCAGGTGGCGCTCCTCGCGCAGCATGCGCAGGCCCAGCATGGCCAGCGTCAGCACATAGGTCAGCACATTGGCCGCCGAGGTGTTGGCCAGCACATAGGCGGTGAACGACAGCAGGTAGCTGGCGTACATGGGGTGGCGCACCAGCCGGTACATGCCGCCCGTCTTGATGCGGCGCTTGGCGGCGACCAGGCCGTAGCTGCGGTTCAGCGAGATCAGGCCGGCGATCTGGATCAGGATGCCGGGCACCAGCGCGTACCTGGCCTCGGGCAGGATGCCGCCGGCGCTGGGGTTGAAAAAGAAGGGCGCGAAGGTGGCCCCTATCGCCAGCAGCCAGTCGCCCGGGTCGAGCGACACGGTGACCGCCTCCGAGCGCAGCAGGAACAGCGCGGCGGCCAGGGTTTCCGAGGCGCAGAACAGCAGATAGGTCCAGTCGCCGCTGCGCTGGAAGGCCAGCGCGTGGGCATAGGAGAACATGCCCCAGGCCCAGGCCAGCAGCATGCCGCTGGCAAAGTTGAGTCGTTTCGAGCGTAGCAGGGCGGGCAAAGTATCCATGTTTTCTCTTCCTGTAAAAAGACGCAAGACTGGTGTGGGACGGATGTTCATGGCAGCAGGCTGGGCACGCGCAGGTAGCTCAGCAGCAGGTGCAGCAGGGTGCCGCAGGCGATGGCGATGGCATACGGCAGCTTGCCGCTGGCGGCGGCCGGCGCGTCGATGCCGCCGCCGGCGCCGGCCAGCGTGCGCACCAGCGCGTGCAGCATCATCTGGTAGGCATTCGCCAGCAGCGCCAGCAGGCGGCCGCTGCACAGCGCCGCCAGCAGGGCCAGCGCGCCGCCGGCCAGCAGGCTCCACAGCGCGGCGTCGAGCAGCGCCCGCGGGCCGAGGAAGGCGCCGACCATGGCCATCAGCTTGACGTCGCCGGCGCCCATCGCCCGCAGCAGATACATGGGCAGTAGCACGGCCAGGCCGGCGCCCAGGCCGGCCAGTCCGGCCAGCGCGCCCAGGCCGCCGAAGGGGGCGCGGAACAGGCCGGCGCCGGCCGGCGCCAGCGCGTGCAGCGCCAGCCCCGCCAGCGCGCCCAGCAGCACCAGGCGGTTCGGGATGCGCCGGCTGCGCACGTCGTGCCAGACGGCCGCGGCCAGCAGGGCGCCCAGCAGCAGGGCGGCGGACAGCGGGGCGAGGTTAGCGTTCACGGGACATGGCCCTCGTTCTCAGGTAGACGACGCCCGGCGGCAGCGCGGCCGGCCGCGCCTCGGCGCCGCGGCGTTCGGCCCGGGCCAGCAGCGCGCCGACGCCGCGCCACACGGCATAGGCGCCGGCCGCGCCGACATAGCCGTCGAGGGCGTAATGCCAGCCCAGGTGCACCGAGCCGACCATGATCAGCAGCGCGAACAGCGTCAGCGCGGCGCCGGCGCGGCGGTTCACGCGCCAGCCCCACAGCGCCAGCAGCACCGCCGTCGCCACATGCATGCTGGGCATGGCCGAGATGCCGAGGGAGGAGCTGTGGTCCTGGTAGCCGTTCCACAGCATCTGCTGGACGTTCAGCGCCCACACGGGCACGCTCTGGTTGCTGGCCTGCAGGTAATGCATCAGCGGCGCATAGGGGTCGTGGCCGGGGTACAGATAGCCGTAGAAGCAGGGGCCGACCGAGGACAGCAGCGTGGCCAGCACATTGCCCAGCAAGATCCACGACAACACGAAACTGAGCAGGAACTGCATGCGCAACTGCCGCTTGTCCATGCTGAGCGCCAGCCAGTACAAGATGGCGTAGACGAGGAAAAACCAGAAGTGGTAGGCGAAATTGATGATGGCCGTCACATAGGGGTGGCCGACGACGGTTTGCAGCCACAGCCAGGGGGCGACGCCGCCGTGCAGCGCCAGGTCCCAGTCGGCCAGGTGGCGGTCCCAGGCGTAGGGGTGCAGGACCGGCACGGCGGCCTTGAAGACGGTGAAGCTGGAGGCGAACAGGGGGAACAGCAGCAGCACCGGCAGGGCGTGCAGCAGGCGTTCGCGGCGCAGGTAGCGGCGCGAACTGGTGAACAGGAAGCGGGTCAGGTTGGCCGGGCGCACCAGCAGCATCACATAGATGGCGTAGCCGCACAGGGTGAACAGGGGGCCGATGAGGGTGCTGACGGCGAAGCCTTCCAGCATGTTGCCGGCCGAGCTGGCGGGAAACTGGCGGTGGACCAGGAAGGCGGCGGCGCCGTACAGCAGGACGATGCCGCTCAGCCAGCGGTGTTCATGCAGGGCCGACGCGAGCGTGGCGGGGGCGGCGGCGTTCATTGCAGGGCAAGGACGACCTGGTCCTTGACGAAGATAAACAGCAGTTTCAGCTCGCTGCCGACCGTGCCCACGGCGGCGACGATGACGACGGCGATGAGGCCGCCGAGCAGGGCGTATTCAATCGCGCTGACGGCGCTTGCGTCGTTGACAAACCGGGAGAGGAAGGATTTCACGGGGCACCTCTGCGATGGAAGACGGGTGTGGCGCTGCGCAGTGCGGCGGGGCCGGGTTTTGCCCGGATCGCCCCGCCGGACTGGCTGGCGCCTCAATTGGCCGCGGTCAGCTTGGTGCCGATGGTGGTGAACGTGGCTTTGAGCTGGGTGCCGACGATGGTGATGGCGCCGATGATGACGACGGCGATCAGGGCGGCGATCAGGCCGTATTCGATGGCGGTGACACCTTCTTCGTCGCGGATGAATTGTTTGATGGCGTTCATGATGTTTCCTTTGAGGTTGAGTACTACGGTTGAGAAAAACAGGTGCTGCTGTACCAGGCGACTCAGGGGCTTTTTCCCAGCGCCAGCAAGGCGATGATGCAGACTACGGCGACAAGGGCGGCCACCAGCGCGTACTGGTAAAACGCGGCGCGCGCTTTGCCCCGCATGAAACTCACTAGACCGGGCGGCAGATACTTGTCTAAACGCATGCTGGGCTCCGGGTGGTGGGCGGTGGGCCTTGTCGTCTCGGGCGGTTGTGACCGCAGCCGATGAGTTCACTATAGGCGCGCGGGTATTGATCTACATCAGAGAAACCTCCTGTTCTGGGAGGACAAATCTCCTCTTTTTGCGGGCGGGGGGCAGGGCAAATGTCCCGGTGCCGGCCGCTGCTGCGGCTTGGCGGGGAGGTGGCGGGGGGAAGGGGGCTGCGGCGATGTTTGCTGTGGCGCTACAAACGTATATTCGGTGCAATGTTGGCGGCGCCCAGGCGCCGGCCTTTACGCGCCCGGCGGATGCCGGGTCGCGTACACATACAGTTCCAGGCGGTTGCTCACGCCCAGCTTTTGGTAGATCGACGTCAGGTGGTTGCGCAAGGTGTGTTCCGAAATGAACAGGCGCTGCGCCAGCACGGCCGTCGGGGCACCGCTGCCTTCGACGATGGCGCCGATGATTTTCTTTTCCTTGGCCGTCAGCGCCGCCAGCTTGTCTTCGGACGGGGCGCGCGCCGGCGCCGTCATCAACTGCCCCAGCACCCGCCCCAGCATGTCGGGGTCCAGCCACAGCTCGCCGCCGTGCACCTTGACGATGGCTTGCAGCAGCAGCTCGGCCGGGGCGTCCTTGCTGACGATGCCGCGGGCGCCGCCGCGCACGGCCTGGGCCAGCGTGGCCTGGTCGCGCGAGCCGCTGAGCACCAGCACGCGGGCGGCGCCGGCCGCCAGCAGGGCCGGCAGGATGTCCAGCGAACAGGTGCCGCCCAGGTCGAGGTCGAGCACGATGACGTCCGGCGCCGCCGCGGCGATCTGCGCCAGCGCCTCCGCGCAGTCGCCGGCCGTGGCGACGACCTCCATGCGCGCGCCCTCGCCGTCGATGAGGCGCTCCAGACCCCACAGCATGGTCTTGTGGTCGTCGATCAGCATCACGCGTATCGTTGTGGTGTTCGGCATCATTGCTGGGCCCGTTAAATGGGAATCTCGATCTGCACGGAGGTGATGCCCTTGCTCGTCTGCACCACCCTGGCCCGCCCGCCCAGGGCGGCGGCCCGCTCGGCCATCGAGTTCGGCGTAAACGCGCCGACGGGGCCGTTCAGGCATTCATTGTCGATGCGTATGGACAGCGCGCCGTTGGCGCAGTTGAGCTCGACGGAGCCGCGGCGGGCGTCGCTGTGCTTGCGGATATTGCTCATGCCCTCGTTGACGATCTGGAACACCTCGGCCGCCAGGCGGTCGCTCATGTCGAGTTCGCCCGCGACGCCGAGGGCGATGTCGATGCCGTAGAACTCGCGGATTTGCGCGGCCTGGCGGCGCAGCGCGACCAGCAGCTCGGGCTCGCTTTGCACGAGGCCGTTCTTGAAGGTGCGGGCGAACTGGCGCAGGTCGCCGATGACCTGGGTGGCCATCGACAGCAGCCTGTCGAGGTCGCCGATGAGGGGATTGTCCGGCGCCGCCTTGTGGCGCAGCGCGCTGATGCCGTGGCGCAGGCCGATATAGGGCTGGATCGTGGTGTCGTGCAGGTCGCGGGCGATCTTTTCGCGCTCGCGCAGCGCCGCCTGCGAGGCCAGGCGGTCCAGCAGTTCGATGTTTTCGATGACGGGAAAGGCTTGCGCGCCGATGTGGCTGAGGAACAGCGCGTCGCTCTTGCTGAAGGCGTTCGCGGAGGCGACATAGATGCGGCCGGCGCCATTGCGCAGCGGCAAAGGCGCGCAAATGAAGGAGCGCGCCTCCAGCAGCTCGGCCAGGCTGGCGCCGGCGTCGTCGTCGCGCCGCAGCCAGCGTCCCAGGGTATTGTCGAGCACCCGCGTGGCGCCGTCCATGCCCGGCCACAGGGGCCGCGCGAACAGCACCACCTGCTCGGCGCCGAAGGCCAGCAGCGGCGCCGCCGCCTCGTCGCCGATGCGCGTCGCGTTGCTGGTCAGCCCCGCGTTCTGGCCCATCGCCGTGCGCAGCGACCAGGCGGCGGACTCGCTGTCGCGCATCAGCAGGATGCAGCTGCGCGCCTTGAAGAAGACCCGGGTCTTCTCCAGCACGGAGGCGATGGTGTGCTCGACGCCGAAGCGCGGGTTGGACAGCTGGCTGACGTCGCGCAGCAGGGCCAGGTGGCGTTTCTGCGCCACGGCCGAGCCGCCCCAGTAGGCGATCATGTAGCCGAGCGCCAGCAGGAAGGTGGTGCGCAGCAGCAGGCGCGACACCTCCGCCTCCGTGGCCGCCAGCAGCGCCGTCGCGGCGAACAGGCCGGCCGAGGCCAGCGTGATGCGGGCGCCCTCCTCGAAGCCCCATTGGAAGGACGCGGTCAGGATGGCGAAGAAGAAGAACAGGAAGTAGAGGTTGCCGCCGCCCGTGAAAAACACGATCAGCGCATACCAGAAAACGTCGAGCCAGTAGATCAGCATGTTTTGCGGCATGGCCTGCTCCAGCATCGCCAGCAGGTAGAGCACGACGCTGTGCAGCGTGTAGCCGGAGAACACCAGCCAGGTGAAGGCGCTTTGGCGGCCCATGGTTTCCGGGTCGATGAACAGGGTCAGCAGGGTCGACACGGATAGCAGCAGGCGCATCCGGCACACCATGGGCGCGTCGGCGGTGGCGGCGGCGTGGGGGCTGAGCTGGCTGTCGTAGTTCACAAGTTCTCCAGACAGTGTGGCTGTGCCGCCCGGGCGGGCGGCGTGGGCGCCGGCGCAAAACGCAGTCCGTGCCGGCACCGCTTTTTGTTATAAGACCCACAATGAGTCTTAGTCTACGCACACGTGGCGGCTCTGTCCATAGGAATAGCTGGGCCTTGTCGCGGCGTCGCCGCACTGTCGCGCCGGCGCGGAAAAAGGTGGACTTTTTAGCCCTGTTGAAAATCCGGCGGCGCGGCGCCGCCGCGGCTAGCATGCCGGAAGCCGGCCGGCCGGGCGCCAGCCGCTCAGACGGGCGGCTGGGCGGCGACGCGGTTGCGGCCGGCGCGCTTGGCCACGTACAGCGCGCGGTCGGCGGCGCCGATCAGCGCGGCCGCGTCGGCGCCCGCGGCCGCGGCGCCGTCCATGGTGGCGATGCCGATGCTGACCGTGATGTGCGGGTCGGCGCCGTCGTTGTGCGCGTGCGGCACGCCGAGCCCGCAGACGCCGGCGCGCATGGTTTCGGCCATGCCGAGCGCGGCGCCGCCCTCCGTCTCCGGCAGGATCACGGCGAACTCCTCGCCGCCATAGCGCGCCAGCAGGTCGCTGGGGCGCTGCAGCAGCGTCGCCAGCGCCGCCGCCACCTGGATCAGGCACTCGTCGCCGCGCTGGTGGCCGTAGTGGTCGTTATATGCCTTGAAATGGTCGATGTCGATCATCAGCAGCGACAGCGCGCTGCCGTTGCGCCGGGCGCGGCGCCATTCCTTTTCCATCGCCACGTCGAAATGGCGCCGGTTGGCGATGCCGGTCAAGCCGTCGGCGAAGGTTTGCGAGCGCAGCACCATGGTCTGCTCGCGCAGCAGCTTCTCGCGGCCGACGGCCATGCTGACGTCGTGCACCTGGATCAGGCAGTGGCGCGGCGCGCCGGCGACTTCGAGCGGCGTCACGGCGACGGCCTGCTGCATGCGCTCGTTGCGGGCCGCCGCCGCCGCCGTCGCATACAGGGCGAACGGCGCCTTGTTCAAGGTTTGCGACAGCAGCGAGGGGAAGTTGTCGCGCAGGGCCAGCGTGATGGCGGCGTCGATGCGGCGCCGGCGCAGCTCCGGGTAGAGGGTGAGGAAATCCTGGCCCATGACGGTGCCGGCCGCCAGGCCCGCGTGGCGCTCCATCCACAGATTCCACAGCACCACGCGGCGCGCGTCGTCGAGCGCGACGACGCCCAGGTCGACGGCGTCGAGTGCGCTGGCCAGCAAGGCCAGGCAGGCCGTCCGGCCGGGCTCGCCGGTCACGTCGGCCCCATCACTTTGGCCAGGTACTGGTCGACCTGCTCCTTCAAGTCGTGCAGGGCGGAGACGTCGAGCACGAAGGCGACATAGCCGTGGATCTGGTGCTTTTCCAGGATGAAATCGATATGCAGCATCAGCACGACGGTGTCGGCCTGGCCGCCGGACGAGGCGAGGATTTCCTCGCTGGTGCCGATGTGGTAGACCGGCAGCGAGCCGTGCAGTTCGCGGCCGAAGATGTTGGCCAGCGTGCCGACGCAGGAATTGAGGATGATGTTGCCGATCTCGCTCATCGCCTCCTGTTCCATCTCCGTCAGCTCCTGCAGCGGGATCGCCTCGCCGACCATCAGGCGGACGATTTCCAGGCTCTTCGCCTCGGGGAACATCAGGATCGCCTCGGTCTTGAAGGCGCCCTCGTAGTGCTGGCTGATGCCGCAGATGCGCTCGCCGTCGCGGTTGCCCAGCAGATGGGCCGCCTCGGCCCGGTTCAGGAAGCTGATCGAGGGCACCGACATCGTCACTTCCTCGTTGACGATTTCGCTCATCGCCGCGGCCGCGTGGCCGACGCCGATATTGAAAATCTCGACCAGCGCGTCGTTTTCCAGTTCGGTCAGGTTGAGCATGCTTACGGCTCCAGCGCGCCGATTAACTGGTGGATGCGGCTTTCCGTGATCGGTTTTTCCATGAAGCCGATGCCGAGCTCGGCGGCCCGGTTGCGGGTGGCGTTTTGCACATTCGCCGTGAGCAGGGAAATGTGGCTGTGCGGGCACAGCGCGCGCAACTGCTCGGCGGCGGCGACGCCGCCCATGCCGGGCATGTTGACGTCCATCAAAATCAGTACCGGCTGCAGCGCCGGCGCCTTCGCCAGCGCATCCTCGCCGGTGGCCGCCTCGACGACGGTCCAGTGCGGTTTGATGCTCAACACAAACTGATGCGCCATCAGGCGGGAAACGCGGCTGTCATCGACGATGAGGACGGTTTTACTATCGTTCATGTGCTTTTCCTGGGACGAGCTAAGCGGGCGACGATTCATTCTCGCACATTTTGTCCGGCGTTTCCGCGTAAATTGCGGCGCGCCGGGCGAGGCGCCATGCGGGGCGGCGCGGCATGGCGGCGCCGAAAAAACGGCGGCGGCGGGCGGCGATCCGCTAAAATACGCGCATTCCCCCATTTACCCCAAGAAGCCATGACCCAAGATGAATTGAAACAAGCTGTTGCGCGCGCCGCTATCGAGTATGTAGTCGACGGTGAGATTATAGGTGTGGGCACGGGCTCGACCGCCAACTTTTTCATTGATGAGTTGGCCAAGATCAAGCAGCGCATCCGCGGCGCCGTGGCCTCGTCCGAAGCGACGGCGGCGCGCCTGCGCGGCCACGGCATCGCCGTGTTCGACCTCAACGACGTGCCCTCGATTGCCGTCTACGTCGACGGCGCCGACGAAATCACGGCGGCCGGCGCGATGATCAAGGGCGGCGGCGCGGCGCTGACGCGCGAGAAGATCGTCGCCTCCGTGTCGGGCCAGTTCGTCTGCATCGCCGACGGCTCCAAGCTGGTCGAGACGCTGGGCCAATTCCCGCTGCCGGTCGAAGTGCTGCCGATGGCGCGCTCGGCCGTGTCGCGCCAGCTGGCGCAACTGGGCGGCGAACCGCGCCTGCGCCTGAAGGCCGGCAGCAGCGAGCCCTTCATCACCGACAATGGCGGCATGATCGTCGACGTGCTGGGCCTGGCGATCACCGACCCGGTCGCGCTGGAGCGCAGCATCAACCAGATCGTCGGCGTCATCGCCGTCGGCCTGTTCGCCAGCCGCGGCGCCGACGTCTGCCTGCTGGGCACGGCCGAAGGCGTGCGCACGTTGACCTTCTAAGCAAGGCCACAACGACACCAGCCGGGGACAGACCACGATTTTCGCGCAATACTTGCTCGGAAATCGTGGTCTGTCCCCGGCTGGCGCATCGGGGGTGGGGACAGACCACAATTTTCGTGCAATACTTGCTCGGAAATCGTGGTCTGTCCCCAGCTGGCGCGGCTTATTCCGTCGGCGGCACGTAGCCCATCGCGGCGTCGGCGCCGTCGCCGAAGAAGTGTTTTTCCATTTGCGTGGCCAGGTATTTGCGGGCCCGCGCGTCGGCCAGGTTCAGGCGGTTTTCATTGACCAGCATGGTCTGGTGCTTGAGCCAGGCGGCCCACGCTTCTTTCGACACGGTTTCGTAGATTTTCTTGCCCAGTTCGCCAGGGTAAGGCGGGAAATCCAGGCCTTCAGCGTCTTTGTTCAATTTGATGCAGTGAATTGTGCGGGCCATCTGTGCTCCTAGTGCGTTCAATGAAAGCGTGATTATAAAGTCTTAATCAGAACCTGGGATTTGCGCTGCCAGTTGTACATGTGCTGGCGGTCCTTCGGCAGGTCGTCGACGGTGGCGGGCACGAAGCCGCGTTTTTTGAACCAGTGCGCCGTGCGCGTGGTCAGGACGAACATCTTCGTGAAGCCGGCCGCGCGGGCGCGGTTTTCCATGTGTTTCAGGATGCGCTCGCCGTCGCCCTGGGCTTGCACTTCCGGGTTGACGGTCAGGCAAGCCATTTCCGCCATTTTTTGCGCCGGGAACGGGTACAGCGCGGCGCAGCCGAAGATGACGCCGTCATGTTCGATGACGGAGAAGTAGTCGATTTCCCGTTCGATCAGTTCGCGGCCGCGCTTGACCAGCGTGCCGTCGGCTTCCAGCGGTTCGATCAGTTTGATGATGCCGCCGACGTCTTCGATGCTGGCCTGGCGCAGGCTTTCCAGGTTGTCGTGGCTGATCATGGTGCCGACGCCGTCATGGGTGAACAGTTCCAGCAGGGCCGAGCCGTCGGTGGCGAAGGGCACGATGTGGGCGCGCGGCACGCCGTTGTTGCACGATTTGATCGCGTGTTGCAGGTAGAAGGCCGTGTCCTGCGGCAGGAAGCCCGCCTGCAGCACGGCTTCGGCCTGGTGCGAGGACAGTTCGCGGATTTCCACACCGGCCACGTCGCGCATCATCGGCGTTTCGCTGATGAACACCAGCTTGTCGGCGTGCAGGGCGATGGCCGCCGACACGGCGACGTCTTCCATCGTCAGGTTGAACGCCTCGCCGGTCGGCGAGAAGCCCAGCGGCGACAGCAGCACCAGCGCGTCGGCGGCGAGGATCTGGTGGATGGTTTCGGCGGCGATCTTGCGCACCACGCCCGTCAGTTCCAGGTCGTCGCCGTTGATGACGCCGAGCGGGCGGGCGGTGACGAAGTTGCCGGAAATGATACGGATGGCCGCGTGCGCCATCGGCGTGTTCGGCAAGCCCTGGCTGAAGGCGGCCTCGATGTCGAGGCGCAGTTCGCCGGCAGCCTCTTTCGCGCATTCGAGCGCGGCGGTGTCGGTGATGCGGATGCCGTTGGTGAAACGGCCCTCGACGTTGCGCAAGGCCAGTTGTTCGGCCACCTGCGGCCGGGAGCCGTGGACGATGACGACCTTGATGCCGAGCGCGTGCAGCAGCGACAGATCCTGCGCCAGCACCGGCAGCGCGCCGGCGGTGACGAGTTCACCTGGGAAGGCGACCACGAAGGTCTTGCCACGGAATGCGTGGATGTAGGGTGCGACCGAGCGCAGCCATTGGACGAATTGGGTAGGGTTTTCCATTAAGCGCATTATAATTCGCTGCGCGATGTCCGCGCCCAAATACCTGTAAAAAACAATGTCCCAAGCCAGCAATAAGCCTTCTTCCCCTTTCCAGATCCTGAAAACGCTCATCGAACCGGCGGGGCCGGCCGCGCCAGCCGCCGCGCCCGCGCGCGCGCCGCGCCCGCCGCGCCAGCCCCAGGCGGGGCAGGGCGAGGGGCAGCCCGCCGGCCGCGCGCCGCGCCCGCCACGGCCCGAGGGCCAGCCAGGCCAGCAAGGCCAGCCAGGCCAGCGCGCGCCGCGCCCGCCACGGGAGGCGCGCGAGCCGCGCGTGGCCGAGGCGCCGTTCCGCAATCCGCTGCCGGCCATCACCTATCCGGAGGATTTGCCGGTGTCGGGCCGGCGCGGCGAAATCGCCGCGGCCCTGCAGGCGAACCAGGTCATCATCGTGTGCGGCGAGACGGGGTCCGGCAAGACCACGCAGTTGCCGAAGATTTGCCTGGAGCTGGGGCGCGGCCAGAAGGGCTTGATCGGCCACACCCAGCCGCGGCGCATCGCCGCCTCGTCGACGGCCAAGCGCATCGCCCAGGAAATGGGCACGCCGCTGGGCGAGACGGTCGGCTTCAAGGTGCGGTTCGCCGACACCCTGACGCGCGGCGCCGCCGTCAAGCTGATGACCGACGGTATTTTGCTGGCCGAGACGCAAACCGATCCCTTGCTGAAAAGCTATGACACGATCATCATCGACGAGGCCCACGAACGCAGCCTGAACATCGATTTCCTGCTCGGCTATTTGAAGCAGTTGCTGCCGCGCCGGCCGGACTTGAAGATCATCATTACCTCGGCGACCATCGACGCCGAGCGCTTCGCCCGCCATTTCGGCACGCCGGAGAAGCCGGCGCCGGTCATCGAAGTGTCGGGCCGCCTGTACCAGGTCGAGGTGCGTTACCGGCCCGTCGAGCGCGACGCCGTGGCCATCGGCAACGCCGACGCCGCCAAGCCGGCGCCGAAGGCGGCCGCCGCGCGCGACAAGCGCGACCTGATGGACGCCGTCGTCGACGGGGTCGAGGAATTGTGCCGCCTCGGCTCCGGCGACGTGCTGGTGTTCCTGCCGGGCGAGCGCGAAATCCGCGACTGCGCCGAGGCGTTGCGCAAGCACCATCCGCCGCACGTGGAAATTCTGCCGCTGTTCGCCCGCCTGTCGGCCGAGGAGCAGGAGCGCGTGTTCAAGGTCAGCAACGCGCGCCGCATCGTGCTCGCCACCAACGTCGCGGAAACCTCGCTGACCGTGCCGGGCATCCGCTACGTCGTCGACGCCGGCCTGGCGCGCGTCAAGCGCTATAGCTACCGCAACAAGGTCGAGCAGTTGCAGGTCGAGCCGATCGCCCAGTCGGCGGCGAACCAGCGCGCCGGCCGTTGCGGCCGCGTCGCCGACGGCGTCTGCATCCGCCTGTACGAGGAGCAGGACTATCTGCTGCGGCCGAAGTTCACCGAGCCGGAGATCCTGCGCTCCTCGCTGGCTTCCGTGATCCTGCGCATGAAGTCGCTGCACCTGACCGACGTGGAAACCTTCCCCTTCATCGAGCCGCCGCTGGCGCGCGCGATCGCCGACGGCTACCAGTTGCTGCAGGAGCTGGGCGCCGTCGACGAGGTCAACCGCCTTACGCCGCTGGGCAACAAGCTGGCCAAGCTGCCGCTGGACCCGCGCGTCGGCCGCATGATCCTGGCCGCGCTCGACAACGTCTGCCTGACCGAGGTGCTGGTGATCGCCTCGGCGCTGTCGGTGCAAGACCCGCGCGACAGGCCGCTGGAGCACCAGCAGGCGGCCGACGAGGCGCACAAGAAATTCGCCGACGAGAAATCGGAGTTCCTCAGCTACCTCAAGATCTGGACGTGGTTCGAGGGCGCCATCGAGCACAAGAAAACCAACCGCCAACTGCAAGATAACTGCCGCGCGAATTTCCTCTCGCAACTGCGCCTGCGCGAGTGGCGCGACGTCCATTCGCAATTGCTGACCATCGTCAAGGAGCAGGGTTGGCGCCTGAACGAGGCCCCGGCCACCTACGAGAACCTGCACACGGCGCTGCTGACCGGGCTGCTCGGCAACATCGGCTTCAAGGCCGACGATGAACCGGGCGCCGGCTTCCTCGGCGCGCGCGGCATCAAGTTCCACGTCTGGCCCGGCTCCTCGCTGCTGAAGAAACCCGGCAAGTGGCTGATGGCGGCCGAGCTGGTCGACACGACGCGCCTGTACGCGCGCTGCGTCGCGCAGATCCAGCCGGAGTGGCTGGAAAAGGTCGGCGGCCACCTGCTGAAGAAATCCTGGGGCGAGCCGCGCTGGGAAAAGCGCACGGCCCAGGTCAGCGCGTCCGAGCGCGCCACGCTGTACGGCCTGGTCGTGTACGCGCAGCGGCGCATCAACTACGGCAACTTCAACCCGTCCGAGGCGCGCGAGATTTTCATCCGCGACGCCCTCGTCGGCGGCGAGTTCGACACGCGCGCGCCGTTCTTCGCGCACAACCACAAGCTGGTCAAGGAAATCGAAAACCTGGAGCACAAGTCGCGCCGCCTCGACGTGCTCGTCGACGACGAATTGATCGCCGCCTTCTACGACAAGCTGTTGCCGGCCGGGGTCTGCAACGGCGCCGGCTTCGAGAAGTGGCACAAGGACGCCACGGCGCAGGAACCGAAGCTGCTGTTCCTCAACCGCGACGAGTTGATGCGCCACGAGGCGGCCGGCGTGACCACCGAGCTGTTCCCGAAAATGATGGCGGTGACGGGGCTCGAAATGCAACTGAGCTACCACTTCGAGCCGGGCAGCCTGCGCGACGGCGTGACGCTGGCCGTGCCGCTGTTCGCGCTGAACCAGTTGCCGCGCGAGCGCTGCGAATGGCTGGTGCCGGGCATGCTGAAGGAAAAGGTGCATCTGCTGCTGAAATCGCTGCCGCAAAAGCTGCGCCGCCACTGCGTGCCGCTGCCCGACTACGCGGCGAAGTTCTGCGAACGCATGCACGAGACGGGCGTGTTCGGCCGCGGCGACCTGATCGACGCGGTCATCGCCGACGTGCGCGCGCAGACCAGCTTGAGCGTGCTGACGACCGATTTCAAACCGGAGACTTTGCCGGCGCATCACTTCATGAATTTCAAGGTCATCGACGAGCATGGCCGGCAATTGGACATGGGGCGCAACCTGGCCACCCTGCAGGCCGAGTTCGGCGGCCAGGCGCGCCAGAGTTTCCAGAAGATGGCCGAGGTGTCGACGCCGCCGGCCGGCGCCGTGCACGTGCCGGCCGTCGCCAAGGGGGCCGGCGCCGCCGCGGCCAAGGCCGGCAACACGGCCTCGGCGAACACGGTGGCGCAGCATATGGGCTTGAGCGGCTGGACTTTCGGCGAATTGCCGGAGCTGCTGGAAATCGTCCAGGGCAAGGTGACGTTGATCGGCTTCCCTGCGCTGGTCGACAAGCTGACGCATTGCGACCTGGAAGTGTTCGACGACCCGAACGTGGCCGCGCGCACGCACCGGGTCGGCCTGCGCCGCCTGTTTGCGCTGCAGATGAAGGACCAGCTGAAATACATCGAGAAAAGCATTCCCGGCCTGCAGCAGATGGGCATGCAGTTCATGGCGATGGGCTCGCAGGAAGAGTTGCGCGAGCAAATCATCCAGAAGGCGCTCGACATCGCCTGCCTGCAAGACCCGCTGCCGCTGGACGCCGCTGCGTTCGCCAAGCGCAAGGACGAGGGCAAGTCGCGTCTCGTGCTGCTGGTGAACGAGATCGCGCGCCTGCTGTCGCAGGTGCTCACCGAGTTCCACGGCTTGCCGAAGCGGCTGCAAGGCATCCCCGGCCCGGCCGCCGCCGACATGCAGGGCCAGTTGCAGGGCCTGGTCAACAAGCGCTTCCTGCTCGACAACGAGTATGGCCAGATCGCCCACTTCCCCCGCTACCTGAAGGCGATGAATGTGCGCCTTGAAAAACTGCGCGCCGACCCGGCCCGCGACGCCAAGCTGATGGCCGAATGGCAGCAGGCGGCGATGCTGTACCAGCGTTCCGCCAAGGACCGCCAGGCCGGCAAGAACACCGATCCGAAACTGACGGAATTCCGTTGGATGTTGGAGGAGTTGCGCGTGTCGCTGTTCGCCCAGGAGTTGCGCACGCCGATGCCGGTGTCGGCGAAGCGTCTGCAAAAGGTATGGGAATCGATGCAGCGCTAACCTTGGCTACGCCAGGGGCGGACCCGACGGGCGCGCCCCTGCTTCCAGGCCGGCGCCGCCTTAGCCTGCGATCCCGCCGGAACTGCCGGCCCCCGACGGCGAACGGCTGGCGCCCATCCCGGCGCCCGTCCTCGCCCCGGCGCCATAGAAGCGCTCGATTTCCTGGGTCCAGTCTTCGCTGCTCATGTCGGGCCAGTGATCCTTGTCGAAGCCCGGCGCGGTTTTCAATTGTTCCTTGTCGACGTCGAGCAGGAAGCGTTTGTTGACCGTGTCGAGCGTCAGGCTTTGCCACGGCACGGCAAACAGTTTTTCGCCCATGCCCAGAATGCCGCCGAAGGACAGCACCGCATACGCCACTTCGCCGGTGCGCATGTCGAGCATGATTTCCTTGATGTCGCCCAGATCCTCCTCCTTGTGGTTGTAGACATCGTCGCCGATCAGGGTGTTGGCGCCCATCAGCTCGGGGCCGGGGCCGCCGCTACTGCTGCCGGCGCTGCTGCGTTTATAGATGCCAAGCGTGTCGCGGTCCAGATAATTCATGTTGCTCTCCTTTGTCTCGATGCGCCCGGATGGGATGCGCCGGGCGGCGCGGTGAATACGGGTGCCAAAGCTCAGATTAAGCATTTGCCTCGCCCTGCGTTTGATGCGCCTCAATCGTGCCGGCGCGTGCTTTTTATGCGCGCCAGCGTACCGAGCGTTGCGGCGATTCGCGTTACCTTCGTCGTATCCACAGCGGACGCCAGGGGCGCAGCGATGCGATTGATGATGAGATGGATAGATTCGGGGCGCGCATGGTGAAGGCGGTCACGCAATGGCTGCGCGGTCTGGCGCGCGTCGCCAAGGCGCAGCGGCGCAGCGCCAACAAGCTGGTCAACAGCCTGTTGGCCGCGCCCGCGCCGCCGAAGGTCCGCGCGAAGTCCAGGCCGAAGCCGGCGGCCACGGCCGCCAAAGCCCGACCGACCGCTACGGCGCGCCCGCGCGCGGCGGCGCCGCCGCCGGGGAAATGGCTGTCCGGCTATTATTTGCCGCCGGAAGCGGGGCGCTTGCCGGTGCGGCGCCTGAGTTACTACCTGTACCTGCCCGCCAAGGCGCCATCGGCCGCGGTGCGGCTGCGGGGCATGCCGCTGGTCGTCATGCTGCATGGTTGCGGGCAGAGCGCGCCGGAGTTCGCGCAGGGCACGCGGATGAACCGCCTGGCGGAGCGCAAGGGCTATGCCGTGCTGTATCCGCAGCAGTCGCTTAGCGCGCACCGCCACCGTTGCTGGAAATGGTATGACAAGGCCACCCAGGAAGGCGGCGGCGACGTGCGCCTGATCGTCGGCGCCATCGAGCAGCTTGCGCAGCGTTACGCCATCGACCGCGGGCGTATTTATATAGGCGGCATCTCGGCCGGGGCCGGCATGGCGAATATCGTTGCACTCACGCATCCGCATTTGATCGCGGCCGTGGGCTTGCATTCGGGGCCGGTGTACGGCGCCTGCCACGGCGCGGTGGGCGCTTTGAAGGTGATGCGGCATGGCGCCAGCCAGCACATGGATGGCGCCATCGAAGCGGTGCTGGCGCGCAGCCCGGCGTTTCCGCCATTGCCGACGATCCTGATCCAGGGCGGGGCTGACAGGGTAGTGCGCCCGGTCAACCAGACCCAGTTGATGCGCCAGAGCCTGCTGCTAAACCGCCTGCATGGCGCGACGAGCGTATCGGACGAGGTGAAGCCGGCGGGGCGGGCCGGCAGCCGCAACCCGGCCAATGCGCAGCAGATCCGCGATTTTTACGTCGGCAAAAAGTTGCTGTTGCGGGTGGCCCGCATCGAGCGGCTGGAACACGCCTGGAGTGGCGGCGACGCCAGCCTGCCGTTCAATGCCAAGGCCGGCCCCGACGCCAGCAAGATGATGCTGGATTTCTTTTCCCTGCACCGGCGCGCCGTGTAAGGCGCCCGCCACGCCGCTTGCCCCGCCCCGCTCCATCCGCCTCCCGCCCGCAATGCGTCTCGCCGCCGTAGCAAGTGAGTCTGCGATATTGTCAAAGTGGTATTTGAGAGGTATTCAAAATTGCTGCAATAATGCGGGAAATGCCATAAAGTGGTATACAATTGGTACGCGTTATGGCACGCCGCTGTGCCAGGTGTGCGCCTGTTCGTCCGCTGCCTTGAGCGGAAAAACTGATGGGACTCTCAATTCACGGATCGAGCAATGCATATAAAAAAGCCTGGAAAACTCATCTATTTTTTTGTTTTTTTCGTCATCTATGAGCTGAACATCTATCTGTCGAACGACATGATCATGCCGGCCATGCTCATCGTGATCAAGGCCTACCAGGCGGAGCCGAAATACATCCCTTTGTCGCTGAGCCTATATCTGCTGGGCGGTAGCGCATTGCAGATTTTTCTCGGCCCGCTCGCCGACTATATTGGCAAGCGCAAATTGATGCTTATCGGAAATTCACTATTTCTACTGGCAACCTTGATGGTTCCCTTTTCGAGCACGATCGAACAATTCCTCGCCACCCGCTTCATTCAAGGCATGGGCTGCTGTTTCATCTTTATCGGCTACGCCATGATTCACGAGCTATTCGATGACATGCAAGCGATCAAGTTAATCAGCATCGTCACCAGCACCAGCATCCTGGCGCCGCTGGCCGGACCCATCATCGGCAGCGCAATTATCAGCTGGCTGGATTGGACTTTCATATTCTTCATCTCCGGTTTCCTGGGACTGGTTTCATTGATCGGCCTGTCGAAATATATGCCGAAAAATGAAATCAAGGCGGCCACGCTGGACCTGCCGTCCATCCGCAGCAGTTACGTAAAAATATTCACCAACCGGCGCTTTATGTTCGGGATATTTGTCGCCGGGCTGGCCACGGCGCCGCTGACGGCCTGGATCGGTTTTTCGCCGATTTTCATCATGCAAGACCTCGGCGCCTCATACCGGACGTACACCATACTTCAATGCACCATCCTGTCAGGTTACGTCCTGAGCAGCATCGCGATCCAAAAAATCGATCACGCCTATCCCATCGTCAACTTGCTGCGCATGGGCGGTTTGATCGCGGCGCTTGGCATGTTGGGCGCGGCGGCCAGCCGCGGCAACATCGATATATTTTCATTCTGTATGTTCATCTACTCCGTCGGTTTCGGCTTATTCAATGGCGCGCTGATACGTTGCTCCATCACGGCCACCGACGCGTCGCCGACGCTGGCGTCGGCGGCATTGAGCCTGCTCTATTGCATCTATCTCGCCATTTGGCTGCACATCTATAACCTGCTTTGCGGGAAATTCGGCTACACCCTGTCGACGTATGCCTTGCTCAATATTCCGGCCATCCTGGTCATTTTTTCTTGCCTGTTGATTTTTTCGAAAGGTATGCCGGCCAGGGGCGGAAAGGTCGCCGAGCTCAGTATTTGATATTGAATTGAAATTCCTGTTTTGTCGCTTGCTTTAATCACTTGCTATTTTGAATAAACTTTTCTGAGGAAATGTGGTGCGTTCATGAAAATAGATGACCTGGCTTCTAAAATCGATCAAGCAAAAATCTTCAACCTTGAATATGAATTCCGTATCAATAAGCTGAAACTCGATTACATCCACCTGCAGAAGAGTTTGCCGCAGCCATCCTTGGCAGGCAGCCAAAACGGCGATCTGAGCGAGGCTTACAGGGCCGATGTGGAAGACTTCCGCCATTTTGTCCGCTTAAATTTCAACCATTTCGACGCGGCGAGCTGCTCCTCGCTCAGCTGCATCCCCACCCGCGGCATCGGCGACGAGGAAAAATTCATCCATAGAATCTGGATGGGCGGGGCCTTGCCGGCCATCGCCAGGGAGGCGATAGAGCAATGGGGCGCCGCCCTTGAGGAAGTGCAAAACAGCGGCGGCGCGCCCTATATTTCCATCCTGTGGGTCTGGGATGAAGCCCAACTCCGGCTCGATCCGCTGTTCAGCCCGACCGGCGGCGTCGGGAAATACGCGATTGGCCGCTACTCGATAGGCGGGAACGCCTTACACGTCAACTCCCTGCGCGACCTGGCGGACGACTTTGCCAAGGACCGCTTCGACGCCTTGAACGAATTGCACACGCAGCGCTATTTCGCCACGCTGTCCGACTATTTCCGCGTTCTCATACTGTGCGAGTACGGCGGTATTTACATGGATGTCGACACCATTCCGCACAAACCCGCGACGATTTTCCTGATGAAGCCGGAAGTTCCTGATTACTTCCATCTCGGCAGATCCGGCGAAACCGGACAGATCGGCACCTACCACGTCAGCTGGATGAATTTGTTCCTGGACGAGACTGGCATGATGGTCGCGAAAAAAAATGACGCTTCCTTGAAGAGGATGCTTGAGCATATCCATGCAAGGTATGCCGACATACCGAGGGCCATCCCGCATGGATGTCCGCAATTTGAATCGGGGCTGTTCGATGTGTTCTATGCGGAATGGAAGAAAAACATCGGCCTGACCTTCCTCAGCCATGACGATTTCTACCGGAATTATTCGGTTCTTTATGATGCAAGAAAAGAAAGCGTCGTCGGCGGCATCCGTGGCATGAGGTTATTGGTCGATATCATCACCGGTATTGACATACCGTTGAGCGAGCAAGAGCGGCAGGCTTACGCCCACTGTCTGGCCAGGCTGGAGGGGATAGCTTGGACACTGGACGATCCCTTGACGCTGGAAAACATTGTTGATGTGTTTTTTATCAATGAGGCGCCGAGAATGGCCTATCCCGCGCAACTGCGCGCCGAAATCGACCATTTCCACTACTACTCGGTGTTGTCGACCGATGCGGACCTGGACCGGGTGAATACGATATTTTGCCGGTATTTGATTGCGAGCAACTCCAAGAAGATTTCGGAAGGAAAATTTTGGCGGCCCACGGTTGGCCAGCACGCCGGCAAGGCGGCCGGGCTGGCCGCGTCGCCAGGGGCGGCGGCCGAGGAGCCGGCCGGCAGAGACGCGCCGGATGGCGCCAATGGCGGATTGCTGTCGCATGATCCGATCCGCAAGGTGGCGGGGCATGCTTTGAGCGAGGATGAGAAAAATCACATGGCAAAACTGATTTTCTCCACCAGTTACCTCGAATACTGCTCCGTTGGCAATAAATTGAATTTACAGTTTGTCGAGCTGCAAAGACGGCAGAATATCGACCAATATCTGGACTACATACAGGGCTTGCGCGACGGCGCGGATAACTTCATCGGTTTCTTCACCGCTGCAACCATGGATGAATTCAACGGCTGCAATGCGGTTTCCTACTACCGGGATGAGATGCGGGCGCTGGATGGGGCCTACGATGAATTTGTCCTGGCGAACTCGCGCGGCAGCGACTATTTTGTCAGCAGCCTGGCCCTCGACGAAAAATTCCAGGGCCGCGGCTTCTTCAATCAGATGCTGAACGAGATTAAAGACATGGCGCGGCACAGGCAATGCGGCAGAATCACCCTCACCGTGTGGGAGAAAAGCGCCGCGTACAGTATCTATCTCAAGAAAGGCTTTACCGTGTCGAATACCTTCGACTATGCCTTCCCCATCTTTTACGACAAGCTGCACTTCCTGGAGTACGACCTTGGGCAAGCCGCGTTCAGCCAGGAGTGAGGGCGCGTCCGCTTACAGGAAAAACGCCAGGGCCGCGACGGCCGTCGGCAGCAGCGCGCCGGCCAGCAAGCCCATCGCGCTGACCGATTCGTCCCTGAAGCCGCGCCGCAGCAGCGCCACGCCGGCCGGATTGGGCGCGTTGGCGATGACGGTCAGGCCGCCGCCGGCGACGGCGCCGGCCACCAGCATGTATTTCGCCTCGTCCGTCATGCCGGCGATGAGCGAGCCGAGGTAGGTGAGGGCGGCGTTGTCGGTGATCGCCGTCAGCCCCAGCGCGCCGAAGAATAGCGACACCGGCGGCAGGCTGGAGACGATGGGTTGCAACCACCATTGCTGCATGCCGCCCAGCACAACCAGGCCGGCCAGGAAGAAGCCGACCAGCAAGCCCTCCTTCAAGATCAAGGGGCTCTGGTAGCGCTGGTAGGCTTGCGCGAAGCCGAGAAACAGCAGGAACAGGCCGAGGAACAGCACCGGGTGGTGCGCCAGCGCGACGACGGCGGCCAGCACGCCCAGGTGGACGGCGGCGATCGGCCAGGGGATGGTCGCGGCCGGCTTGGTGTGCGGGCCGGCATCGTTGGCGGCGGCGCCGCGCAGGTGGGGGCGCAGCAGGAAGCTGATGCCGGTGGCGTTGGCCAGCACGGCGATGGCGGCCTTCCAGCCGAAATGGCTGGCCATGAAGGCGCTGTCCCACTGCCAGGTCGAGGCCACCATCAGCACCGGCGGCGCGGCATAGGAGGTGAGCGTGCCGCCGATCGACACGTTGACGAAGAGCACGCCGAGGGCGCCGTATTTGAGCGCTTCGGGTATGCCCGGCCGGAAGATTTGCGGCGCCAGCATCAGGGCGGCCAGCGTCATCGCGGCCGGTTCCGTGATCAGCGAGCCGGTCAGCGGCACCAGGGCCAGGCCGAGCCAGACCAGCGCCAGTTCGGTGCGCACCGGCAGCAGCCGGGCGATGCCGCCGAGCAAGCGCTGCATCGTCTCGAGCACGGGGCGCGAGGCCGCCACGACCATGACGACGAAGACGAACAGCGGCTCCGTGTATTGGCGCGACTCGGCGTAGTCGATGGCTTGGGCGCCGCCGTCGATGCCGGCCATGACGATGATCAGGATAAACGCCCAGAAACCGAAGACCACCTCGACTTCGCCCAGCAGATGGAACAGGCCGGCGTGGCGCGGGTGGCGGTGGGCCAGCACCTCAAACGATTTGGCGGCGAAGGTGTGCAGGAGCGCGAGGCCGAAGACAATGGCGCTGATCAGTTGCATGGTGCTCAAATGGGGCTTCCTCGCTGAACGGTAAATGGCCATCTTACACAGCCAGCCGGGGACAGACCACGATTTTCGAGAAATTGTTTCTCGAAAATCGTGGTCTGTCCCCGGCTGTGCAGATAAGCCTTGCCAAAAGCGGCGGCAAATAGTACTGTGTATTTGTACAGTATTTTTTGTTTGCGAATGTATGCCACGCTCAGACTTTCCTTCCGCGCCAGAAACGCTGCATCCGTCTTTGTGGCTGGCGTCGCAACTGGCGCACTCGGCGGCCCGTTGCGTCGACACGGGCTTCGCGGCGCTGTCGGCGCAACTGCCGGGCGGCGGCTGGCCCACCGGCGCCCTGGTCGATTTGTTGCTGCAGCAGCCGGGCAGCGGCGAAATGCGTTTGCTCGGCCCGGCGCTGGCGCGTCTGCCGAAGCTGCCCATCGTGTTGTTGCAGCCGCCCCATCCGCCGCAGGCGCTGGCGCTGGCCGCGCTCGGCCTGGCGCCGTCGCAATTGATCTGGCTACGCAGCGGCGGCAGCGGCGACGCGCTGTGGGCGGCCGAGAACGTGCTGCGCAGCGGTAGTTGCGCCGCCCTGCTGTTTTGGCATAACCATGCGCGCGGCGATGCCTTGCGCCGCCTGCATCTGGCCGCGCAGGGCGGTGACACGCTGTTTTGCATGTTGCGCCCGCTGGCGTCGGCGCAGGACGCGTCGCCGGCGCCGCTGCGGCTGTCGCTGCGCCCGGCCGCCGGCGGCATCGACATCGGCTTCGTGAAACGCCGGGGACCGCAGCGCGACGCGCCGCTGTTCCTGCCCCTGACCCCTTCTTCTGTATTGCAGCGCCATGCGTCTTTGGATCGGCCTTTACTTGCCCCGGCTTCCGCTCGAAGTGTTTTGCCCGAACTGGTCGGATGAGCAGTGCGCCGTCGTGCTCGAACATGAAAGGGCGGTGGCGCTGTCGCCGCAGGCGCGCGCGGCCGGCGTGCGCCTGGGCATGCGCCGCGGCGGCGTGCTGATGCTGGCGCCGCAGGCGCGTCTGCACGAGCGCGCGGCGGCGCGCGAGGCCGAGGCCCTGCAAGCGGTGGCGATGGCGCTGCTGCACTACACGCCGCTGGTGGCGGCGGCCGAGGAGGCCACGCTGCTGATGGATGTCGGCGCCAGCCTGCGCCTGTTCGGCGGCGTCCGCGCGCTGTGCCGGCGGATCGATGCCAGCGTGCGGGCGCTGGGTTTCTCGGCCGCGCTGGCGTGCGCGCCGACGGCGCGCGGCGCCTGGCTGCTGGCGCGCGCCGATGCCGGGCGGGCGTTGACGATGGCGTCGATGGCGCGGCGCCTGGACCGCCTGCCCGGCGCCCTGTTGCCGCCGGCGCGGCCCTATCTGGACTGGTTCGAGGGCATCGGCTGCCTGACGCTGGGGCAGATGCGCGGCTTGCCGCGGCCCGGCCTGCAGCGGCGCTGCGGCGGCGCGCTGCTCGCCATGCTCGACGGCGCGCACGGGCAGACGGCCGAGTTGTTCGAATGGATAGTCGCGCCGGCCAGCTTTCGCGCCCGGCTGGAGCTGTTCGACCGCGTCGAGAACGCCGACGCGCTGCTGTTCGGCGCGCGCCGCCTGCTGCTGCAAATGACGGGCTGGCTGTGCGCGCGGCAATGCGCGGTCGAGCGCGTCAGCCTGCTGCTAGAGCATGAGCGGGGCCGGGAGGCGCGGCCGCCGACGCTGCTCGACATTGCGCTGGCCGAGCCGACCTGGCGCGACGAACACCTGCTGCGCCTGCTCAGGGAGCGGCTGGCGCAACTGAGCCTGGCGGCGCCCGTCATCGGCCTGTGCCTGGAGGCGTTGCAGGTGCAGCCGATGGCGCCGGCCAGCGCGTCGCTGTTCCCCGAGCCGGGCGGCTCGCCGCAGGAGCGCCAGCGCCTGTTTGAATTGTTGGTGGCGCGGCTGGGGCCGGAGAATGTGCTGAAGGCGGCGCCGCGGGCCGACTACCGGCCGGAGGAGGCGAACGCCTGGGTGCCGCTGCGCGGCGGCGCCGGCGGCCCGGCGGCGCAGGCGCAACTGCCGGCGGACGTGCTCAGCATGCCGCGCCCCAGCTGGCTGCTGGCCAAGCCGGTCGCCCTGCTGATGCGCGGGCACCGGCCGTTTTACGGTTCGCCGCTGAAAATGGCGTCGGCGCCGGAGCGCATCGAGGCGGGCTGGTGGAGCCAGGCGCAGGCGCGCGACTACTTTATCGCCGAGGGGCAGGACCACGCCCATTACTGGGTCTACCGGGAGCGCATAGGCGGCGCCGGCGAGCAGGCCGAGCCGCGCTGGTATCTGCATGGCTTGTTCGGCTGAGCGTGGCGGATCGGTCTAGTCGAGCCCACGGTTTGAGGCCGCGGGCGGGGTGAGCATCAGGCGTCGTCGCCCTCGTCGAATTCGGCGGCCAGATCCTTCCAGCCCTTGCTGGCGGCGAAGGTGTTGAACTCTTCCGGCGCTTCGAGCACGATCAGTTTCTTGTCCTGCAGGCCGAGGTCGCCGTGACCGAAGTCCGGGCCGACGTAGCCGAGGCTGCGCAGGCGCGTCAGGATCTGGCCGACCAGGGTGCGGTCCTTGTACGCGCCGCTGTCGAGGGCGGCGCTAAAGTCGATGTAGACGTCGATGACGCCGTAGCCTTCGTCGAAAATGCGGATCGCTTTGATGTCGTGGGCGCGGCCGGCGCCGTCGGTGGCCTTGAAGGGGCCGCTCAGTTGGATATCGGTGTCAGTATTCATCCTATTAGCATACACCAAAATACCGGGCGGCCACAGGGCGCTTGAAGCTGGGGACAGACCACGATTTTCAAGAAATAATTTCTTGAAAATCGTGGTCTGTCCCCGGCTTCAGCGCGAGGCGACGTTGCGGCCCTTCGCCTTGGCGCGGTATAGCGCGCGGTCGGCCTGTTCGTAGAATTCGCTTTGGCCGAGCGCGGCGTTGGCGGGAATGAAGACCAGGCCCAGCGATAGCGTCACCTGGCCGAACGGCGGGTTGGCGTCATGCCGGATGTCCGCCTCCAGCACGCGGCGGCGCATGGCGTCGGCCAGGGACATGCTTTCGTCGGCGCCGCTGCTGGCGAACAGGCAGGCGAACTCGTCGCCGCCGATGCGAAAGCACAGGTCGCCCGGCCGGTTTAGCGTCGCGCGCATGGCCCGCGCCACGGCAATGAGCACCTGGTCGCCCTGCGGGTGGCCGTATTGGTCGTTGTAGTCCTTGAAACGGTCCACGTCGGCCAGCAACAGCGTCAGCACGCGCTGGTCGCGGTGGGCGCGCTTTTGCTCCTCGACGAAGCGCATATTGAAGTAGCGGCGGTTTTTCAGGCCGGTCAGTTCGTCGGTGACGCTGTCGAGGCGGGCGTCCCTGGCGTCGCTGATATCGGTGGACACGGCGCAGGTGCCGTTGACCCGGCCTTCCGCGTCGAACAGGGGGAATTTGACGGTCGCGTAGGTGTGCAGGGTTTTGTCGGCGTGGAACACTGATTCTTCTTCGCAGATGGCGCGGCGCTCTTGCGCGGCGCGCTGGTCGTTGCGCCACAGTTGTTCGGCGATGGCGGCCGGGAACAGGTCGAACACGCTGCGGCCGACGAAGTTGGCCGGGTCATAACCGTCGAGTACGCTGAAATGGCGGTTCGCCATCGTCACCGTTCCCTGCAGGTCTTTGGTGGAAATGAGCAGGGGGGCGTGTTCCAGCAGCGAGCGGAACAGGCGCTCCGATTCGCGCAACTGGGCCAGCTCCAGGCGCAAGCTGGCGTTTTCGTCTGCCAGCGCGCTGGCGTCGGTGGGTCTCGCGATGTCGGACGGCATGCGCGTTTTCCAAGGGCGGTGTGAGGAAAACATAATATACACCAGTAGCGGCGCCCATCGGCCCTGGTTTTTGCTTGAGGCGCAGCAAGCTGGGGCAGCTAGCTGGGGCAGCAAGCTGGCGTCAGGGGCCGGCCTATTTCAGCGGTTGCAAAATGGCTTGCAGCCGGTCCGGCACGCCTTCGATGCGTTGCAGGCGCGGATAGCGCAAGCCGTCGTGGTAGTCCAGCGCAACGCTGCGGAAGTGCGGCCCCTTTTTGACCAGCAGTTCGATCGGTGCGGCGCCGCCCTTGGCCGCCGTCACGGCCGCCTTCAGCAGCGCCGGCTTGTAGGCGACGCCGTTGACGGCGAGCAGGGTGGTGTTGCCCGACAAGCCGGCCCGGAAACCCGGCCCCTCCCATTGCAGATTGCCGATCTTGCCATCCTTGTTGACGGAGAAGCCCAGCGAGTAGCTGAAATCGGTGGATTCGCCGCGCGCCTCGGCGCCTTTCAAGAACTCGGTCGGGGTGTCGGTGTAGACCAGTTTCCAGCCGGCGCGGGCCAGGCCGTCGAGCGGCGCGCCGGGGCCGTGGCCGTCCAGGCGGGCGCGCAGGAAGGCTTCCCAGTCGTGCGGCTGGAGCGCGTTCAGCGCCCGCGTCACGTCCTCGAAGGTGTAGGGCGAGGCGCCGCTGCCGCTGCCGCCGAAGAAGGCGCGGGCGAAATCGTCCAGCGAATGCCGTTCGCCCGACAGCTCGCGCAGCTTGGTGTCGACGTCGAGCCAGATCAGCGCACCCTCCGAATAGTAATCCTCGCTGCGCTGCCAGTTGCCCCAGCCGAGCGGGCGGCGGCCGTTGATGATGGGATCGTTGGTGGTGTCCTGCACGGCGCGCCAGCTGCGGCCGCGGACGTTGTCGTACTGGGCCGCCGTGGCGGCGAACAGGTCGCGCACGTTGGCCGGGGCGATCAGGCCCGAGCGGGCGGCCAGCACTTGCCCCCAGTACTGGGTCTGGCCCTCGTAGACCCACAACAGGCTGTTTTGCAGCGGCGTGTTGAAGTCCGGCGTGATCTGCTCGGCCGGGCGGCGGAACTTGCCATTCCACGAGTGCGCGAATTCATGCGGCAGCAGCGCCCGCCCGGCCTCGTGCTTGCTCCACTCGGTGAAGTATTCCGGTTTGACGCCGATTTCGCTCGATTGGAGGTGTTCGCGGCCGATGCCGCCGAACTCGTCGCTGAGCGCGAGCAGGAAGTCGTAGCGCGCGTAGTGGCGCGACTGGAACAGCTTGTAGGCTTGCTGCACCAGCGCGCGGTGCAATTCGATCTGCTCCGGCTTCGCCTCCAGGCTGTCGGCGCTGTCGGCGAACAGGTTCAGGTGCACCGGCGCGGCGCCGCCCGGATCGAGGTCGATGCGCTTGACGTGGCGGCCGGCGAACAGCGGCGAGTCGACCAGCGTGTCCAGGTCCAGCGGCTGGAAGGCGATGTCGTTGCCGCGCCGCGCGGCCGGCGTCAGCGCGGTGGCGAACTGCCAGCCGTCGGGTAGCGTCAGGTTCGGTTGCACCATGATGCGGCCGCTGGCGTAGCCGGCCGGGTACAGCGCCATCGCATGCCATTGCACGCCGAGGATGTCGGTGCCCATCGTGATGCGGCCCTGGTTGCCCTCGACCGGCGACAGGTACTGGTATTCCGCCTCCAGCGTCGCCACGCCGTCGGGCACCTCGACGTGGAAGGCGAACATGTTGACGGGGTCGCGGCGCCACGCCAGCGGCTTGCCCTTGCCGCTCAGTTTCAGGCCGGCGAACTGGGCCAGCGGCCCGCTCGGGCCGTGGTTGCCCGGCACCCACTGGGGATACAGCAGCGTCAGCTTGCCGGGCCGGGCGGGGATGCTGGCGCGCACGCGGAAAATCTGCTGCGCCACGTTGCTGGCGTCGACCCTCAGCACGATGGTGCCGGGGTAGGGCTGCTCGGCGGCGGCGCGATCCGCTGCGGCGTGGGCGCCGGCGGCGCAGATGGCGAGCAGGGCGCTCAGGGCGCTCAGGCGGAAACGGCGGGGCGGCAGGCGGTTGGTCATGGGCGTGATGGTCGGGAAACAAGGGCCGCTCGAGTGTAGCACGGGGCCGGCGGCGCCTGGCCGCCCGGGCTGGCGCAAATATTTTTTGCCGCCATGGGGTGTCTTGCGGCGTTTTTCAAGGTCTTGAAATGCCTGGACGGGGGCCGTATATCGTACTCAGCGGATGCTCATCGTGAGGTCCGCACCACCCTATCGCTTCACTCTTAAAAGGATATTGATCATGCGTACATTCGACCTCGCCCCCCTGTACCGTTCCGCCATCGGCTTCGACCGCCTGGCCCATTTGTTGAACGAAGCCCAGCGCGGCGACGCCCAGCCCAGCTACCCGCCGTACAACATCGAACTGGTATCGGAAGATAACTACCGCATCGTCATGGCCCTGGCCGGCTTCAGCCGCGCCGAAATCGACATCGTCGCCGAACGCGACACGCTGCACGTGACGGGGCGCAAGCAGAAAGATGGCGTCGAGCGCACCTTCCTGCACCGCGGCATCGCGGCGCGCGATTTCGAGCAGCGCTTCCAACTGGCCAATCACGTCAAGGTGACCGGCGCCGCGTTCGACAACGGCATGCTGACCATCGAGCTGGTGCGCGAAGTGCCGGAAGCGCACAAGCCGCGCAAGATTGTCATCGACGGCGGCGATAATGTGAGCGCGCTGGAACGCCAGGCCGCGTAACAGTCCGGCGGAAAAGGGCGGGCGGCGGCCTTGTTCGGGCCGCCACCGCATTGCCGCCAGATATTTTATTGATTTATCGTCATATTTTATCGATTTGCACCGGCATTTCAATCGTGCGCACCCTAAGCGGACTGTAGCATTCCATTTTTCAATGATCTGGCCCTGTCATGCCGACCTGGGCCAGATTCACATTCGGGAGTGTTATATCGTGCGTAAAATTTGCCTGTTGTCCGCTGCCGCGCTGACCCTGCTACCGCAATTCGCCGTCGCCCACGGCACGATGCTGGTGCCGATCAGCCGGGTCTACAACTGCTTCAAGGAAAACCCGGAAAACCCCAGCTCGGCCGCCTGCAAGGCCGTGGTCCAGATCAGCGGCACGCAGCCCTTGTACGACTGGAATGAAATCAATCAAAACTCGAACGGCGATCACCGCGCCTTCGTGCCGGATGGCCAGTTGTGCAGCGGCGGACGCAAGAAGTACGCCGGCCTGGACCAGGCGCGCAACGACTGGGTGGCATCGCCGATGGTGGTGCCGGCGTCGGGCGCCTTCACCTTCGTCTACGCGGCCACGGCGCCGCACGCGACGCGCTACTTCAAGTTCTACATCACCAAGGATGGCTGGAACCCGAACCTGGGCTTGAAATGGGGCGACCTGGAGGAGTTTGCGACGGTCAGCAACCCCGGCCCGGCCGTCGACAAGCGCTACACGATGACGGTCAAGATGCCGACCGGGAAGAAGGGCCGGCAAGTGATCTATTCGGTGTGGCAGCGCAGCGACAGCCCGGAAACCTTCTACTCGTGCTCGGACGTGAGCTTCAGCGGCGACAGCGTGCCGCCGCCCACCGTCAGCTGGGAGGAAAAAGGCGCCTTGATCGCCAACGGCAACCTGGCCGCCGGCAGCACCGTCACCTTCCGCGTCTTCGATCCGCAGGGTTCGGACGCGGCCAGGCTGGCGCTCAAGCTCGACGCCGCCAGCGGGCGGGCGGCGCAGTGGCCGCTGGCGCTGGCGCAAAAGGTCAACGCGGAATCGGCCATCTTCAAGATCGGCGTGCTGCAGTCGCAAGGGGGCGTCGTCAGCGTCGTGCCGGTGGCGTCGGCCAGCGCCAACCGCGTGTATCTGAGCAAAGCCTATCCGAACTATCACTACCAGGTCGACAAGGACACGCCGACCACGCCGCCGCAGCCGGGCGCCGGGCAGTGGGTCGAGGGCGCCGCGTATGCCGCCGGGCAGATCGTCAGTTTCGGCGGCAAGCGCTACAAGTGCCTGCAGCCGCACACCGCCCATGTGGGCGCGAACTGGCGGCCGGACGTCTCGCCGGCGCTGTGGCAGCCGGCCTAAACCGGGCCAACAAACCGCCGCGCCAAACCGGGGGCTGACACCCCGGTTTGGCGCGGCGGGTTTGCAGCGTTGTATCGGCGCCTTTCCGCGCGCCTGCTTAAGCGGCGTCTAAGTCTGCTACTCCATTATTGAAAGCATCGACAACCCTTTCAATTCAGGAGTGCTCCATGCAAAAACAATCTCATTCCGGATCGATGACCCTCAAGCGCCTGACGCTCGCGTTGGCCGGCTTGAGCGTCGTGGGCGCCATCGGCGCGATTGCGGTGCATCAAAACAATGCCGGCGCCAATCCGGCCCCGGCCGCCGTTGCCGCGGCCGTCGCCGCTGCGCCGGCGCAGGCGCCGCTGATGGTGGCGCTGCCCGACTTCAGCCAGATCGCCGCGCGCAACAGCCCGGCCGTGGTCAACATCAGCGTCACCGGCAGCACCAAGGTCGGCCTGGACATGCCCGCGCAAGGCCGCGGCCAGCGCGCCGACCCCTTCGGCGACGATCCCTTCTTCGAGTTCTTCCGCCGCTTCCAGGGGCCGCAGGGCGGCAACCGCGGCGGCCGCGACATCCCCACCCACGGCCTCGGCTCCGGCTTCATCGTCAGCCAGGACGGCGTCATCATCACCAATGCCCACGTCGTGCGCGACGCCCGCGAGGTGACGGTGAAACTGGCCGACCGGCGCGAATTCCGCGCCCGCGTGCTCGGCTCGGACCCGAAAACCGACATCGCCGTGCTGAAGATCGAGGCCAAGAACCTGCCGGTGGTGCCGCTGGGCGAGTCGAAGGACTTGAAGGTCGGCGAGTGGGTGCTGGCGATCGGCTCGCCCTACGGCTTCGACAGCACCGTGACGGCCGGCGTCGTCAGCGCCAAAGGCCGCTCGCTGCCGGACGACAGCAACGTGCCCTTCATCCAGACCGACGTGGCCGTCAACCCCGGCAACTCGGGCGGGCCGCTGTTCAATGTGCGCGGCGAGGTGGTCGGCGTGAATTCGCAGATCTATAGCCAGACGGGGGGCTTCCAGGGCCTGTCGTTCGCCATCCCGATCGACCTGGCGCACCGCATCAAGGACCAGATCGTCGCCACCGGCAAGGCCAGCCACGCCAAGCTGGGCGTGACGGTGCAGGAAGTCAACCAGGGCTTCGCCGATTCCTTCAAGCTGGCCACGCCGGAGGGCGCGCTGGTGGCCAACGTCGAGCCGGGCAGTCCGGCCGCGCGGGCGGGCCTGAGGCCGGGCGACGTCGTGCGCAAGCTCAACGGCCAGAACATCGTCGCCTCGGCCGACCTGCCGGCCTTGGTGGGAAACGCGCTGCCGGGTGATAATGTGACGATGGAGGTGTGGCGCGAAGGGAAAACCATCGCGCTGGCGGCCAAGCTGGGCGACGCCGCCGACAAGGTGGCCGACGCCGGGGCCGGCGCCGGCGAGGCGGCGGCCGGCAAGGTCAGGCTGGGGCTGGCGCTGCGCGCCCTGCAGCCGGACGAGCGGCGCGACGCCGGCCTCAATTCCGGGCTGGTGGTCGAGGACGCCAACGGCGCGGCCGCCTACGCCGGCGTGCAGCCGGGCGACGTGCTGCTGTCGGTGAATGGCAAGCCGGTGAACAGTGTCGAACAGGTGCGCGAGGTGGTAGCGAAGTCGGCCAGGTCGGTGGCGCTGCTGATACAGCGCGGCGCCGAGCGCATCTTCATTCCGGTGCGCCTGGGTTGACTGTAGATTAACGATAAACGGGGACGCGATGCGACTGCTGCTGGTGGAAGATGACGTGATGATAGGCGAGGTCGTGCTCGACTTGCTGCGGGCCGAGCATTACGCGGTCGACTGGGTCAAGGACGGCGACATGGCCGACACGGCGCTGCTCACGCAAAGCTACGACCTGGTGCTGCTGGACCTGGGCTTGCCGCGCAAGGACGGCCTCGACGTGCTGCGCGGCATGCGCCTGCGCAAGCAGGACACGCCGGTGCTGGTGGCGACGGCGCGCGACGCCGTCGACCAGCGCATCGCCGGCCTGGACGCCGGCGCCGACGACTACGTGCTCAAGCCCTACGACCTCGACGAGCTGCTCGCGCGCATCCGCGCGCTGCTGCGGCGCGCCGCCGGCCGGCCCGAGCCCGTGTTCGAGCACCAGGGAGTGCGCATCAACCCGCTGACGCGCGAAGTCGTCGCCGACGGCCAGTCCGTCAACCTGTCGGCGCGCGAGTGGGCCGTGCTGGAAGCCTTGATCGCCCGCCCCGGCATCGTGCTGTCGCGCGCCCAGCTGGAGGAAAAGCTGTATAGCTGGAAGGACGAGGTCAACAGCAACGCCGTCGAAGTCTACATCCACGGCCTGCGCAAGAAACTCGGCAGCGACTTGATCCAGAACGTGCGCGGCCTCGGCTACATGGTGCCGAAAGCATGAAGGTGACGCATTCGCTGCGCGGGCGCCTGCTGTGGTTCCTGCTGGCCGCCATCATCATGGCGGCGCTGGCGCAAGCCTCGATCGCCTACCGCAGCGCGCTGTACGACGCCGATGAAATCTTCGATTACCACATGCAGCAGATGGCGCTGTCGCTGCGCTCCGGCGCGCCGCTGCAGAACCAGGCGGAGACGCCGGCCGACCCGGCCAATAACGACCTGGTGGTGCAGGTGTGGACGCCGGACGGCGTGCAGGTGTTCCGCTCGATCACGCGGGCGGAGCTGCCGCAGCGGGCCGTGTTGGGCTTTTCCAACGTCAAGGCGAACGGCACCACCTACCGCATCTTCTCGGTGCAGACCAGCTCGCAAACGGTGCAGGTGGCGCAGGACATGGCCGTGCGCAAGCGCATGGCCGGCAGCCTGGCGCTGCGCACGGTCGGCCCCATCGCGCTGATGGCGCCCATCCTGATGCTGGTGGTCTGGTGGGTCGTCAGCGGCTCGCTGGCGCCGGTGGCGCGGGTGCGCAAGCAGGTCGCGGCGCGCCAGGCCGACGACCTATCGCCCGTGTCCGAGGCGGGCTTGCCGGACGAGGTGCAGCCGCTGGTGCAGGAATTGAACCTGCTGTTCGGCCGCGTCAAGACGGCGTTCGAGGCGCAGCAGCACTTCGTCGCCGACGCCGCGCACGAGTTGCGCACGCCGCTGGCGGCGCTGAAGCTGCAGGTGCTCAGCCTGGAGCGGGCCGGCTGCGCCGACAGCCGCAGCGTGGCCATCGGCCGGCTCGGCGCCGGCATCGAGCGGGCCACGCGCCTGGTCGAGCAATTGCTGGTGCTGGCGCGCCAGGAGGCCAGCGCCGCCAGCGGCGACGCCATGCAGCCGGTCGACCTGGGCGAGCTGGTCAAGCGCACGCTGGGCGACTTGAGCGGCGCGGCGCAGGCGCGCAAGATCGACCTGGGCCTGCACCACGCCGACCCGGCCGTCAGCGTCGCCGGCCAGGGCGAGGCGCTGCTGATCATGCTGCGCAACCTGGTCGACAATGCCCTCAAGTACACGCCGGCCGGCGGCACCGTCGACGTCGAGCTGCGCAGCTCGCCGCTGGGCGTCACGCTGGCGGTCGAGGACAGCGGCCCCGGCATCTCGCCGGAGGAGCGCGAGCGCGTCTTCAACCGTTTCTACCGCGTGCCGGGCAGCGCGGCCGCCGGCAGCGGCCTCGGCCTGGCCATCATCAAGTCCATCGCCGAACACCACGGCGCCAGGCTGGTGCTGGACCAGTCGGCCCGCCTGGGCGGCCTGTGCGTGCGCGTCGAGTTCCCCGTTGCGGTGATAAAAACTTAACCTTGATGCAATATTTTTAATTGACGGGCGCCGCCGGGCGCTATATCTTCTGCGGAATTAGCCAAATTTGGAGCGCCGTATGAAGAAGATCGGATTTTCCGGGACCCTCGACCCCATCACCAACGGCCATATGTGGGTGATCGGCGAGGCCCGCTCGCTGGCCGACGAGGTCGTCGTCTTCCTGTCGCAGAACCCGGTCAAGCAGCCGCAATTTCCCGCCGAGGAGCGCAAGCAGATCATCGAGCAGAGCGCGCGCGAACGGGGCTGGGAGAATGTGCAGGTGGTCATCGTCAAGAGCGACTACACGGCGCGGGTGGCGAAAAAGCACGGCGCCGACTACCTGATACGCGGCATCCGCACCACCGCCGACTTCGACTATGAAAATCTGATCCAGCAAACCAACGTCGACGTGCTGCAGGGCGCCAAGACCATCTTCGTCATGCCGCCGCGCGACCTGGGCTCGGTCAGCTCCAGCTTCGTCAAGGCGCTGGAGGGGCCGGTCGGCTGGAACTGGACGATGAAAAAATTCGTGCCGGGGCCGGCTTACCGGGCCTGGATACTGAGCTGGCTGCGCAAGGAGTGGGACGGCCTGTGGGAGCACGCCGGCGCGGCCGTGCCGGCGGGGCTGATCGACCACTGGTTCGAGCACCTGACCAGCGTGCAAGCCTACGGCGGCGCCGAGCGGCATTACCATAACCTCGACCACCTGGTGCATGGCCTGTGCGAAATCCGCGCGTGGGCGGCCAACACGCAGGCGTCGCAGCACGATATGGACACTGTCAAGAAGGCGTTCTGGTTCCACGACGCGCTGTACGAGCGCGACGAGGCGGCCTTGTTCTCGAACGAGGAGGCGAGCGCGCAACTGTGGCTGGGCAGCAGCCTGGACGCGGGCGCCACGGCCGCCGCCGTGGCCGAGCTGATACGCGCCACCGACCACTTCCAGGCGCCGGCCATCGACCACCAGCTGAAAGACGTCATGCTCAGCGTCGACCTGGCCATTCTGGGGCAAAACGACGAAGTCTACCTGGCCTACACGCATGCGATCCGCCAGGAGTACGCCCACGTGGAAGAGCCGCGCTTCCGCGAGCAGCGGCAACTGGCGCTGATCCAGCTGCGCGCCAAGGCCGAGGCGGGAGAGTTGTTCGGCGACCCCTATTTCGCCGAGCAGTACAACGACAAGGCGATCGACAACCTGACGCGGGAAATCGACGCGCTCGATGCGGGACGGCAAGGTAGCTGAGCGCGGCGCGGCCTGAAGTGAAAACGCCCCGCACATTGCTGTGCGGGGCGCCGCGCTCCGGCAAATGCGATGCGCTAACTGCTTAGAACTTGACCCACAGGCGGCCGAAGTAGGAGGCGCCGTTCAGGCCGAACTGCACGCTGTCCGACTTGAAGCCGTTGTCGGTGCCGTCGGCGTCCTGGGAGGTCGGCTTGACGTTGAAGATGTTGTTGCCGCCAAAGGTCAGCTTGGTGTTCTTGTTGATGGCATAGGTGAAGCTCAGGTCGGCCGAGGTCTTCGGCGCGTAGCGGGCGTCCGGCCGCGGCGAGCCGTCGTCGTAGTCGAACGCGGCCAGCGTCTGCGAGCCGAAGTGGGTGATCTTCAGCTCCGTTTCCAGCGCGCCGCTGACATAGTCGAAGCCCAGCGTGGCTTTCGCGCGCGGGCCGCCCTGTTCGATGAACAGGCGCTCGCGGCGGTTCAGCAGCACGTCTTCGTAGCCCTTCAGCGCGGCCGGCGCGTGGATGCCGGTCACTTCCGTTTTGCTCAGGTTCAGCGCCAGGAAGGTGGTCAGCTTGTTGGCGCCGAAGTTGGTCTTGTGCGAGGCCGTCAAGTCCAGTCCGCGGGTCTTGGTGTCGATCGAGTTGACGAAGAATTGCGCCTGGTCCACGCCCAGCGCCGCCAGCTGGCTGGCCAGGCCGGGGAAGTTGCCGCTGTCGAAGCGGCCGGACAGGACGATGCGGTCCTTGATCTTGATCTGGTACAGGTCCGCCGTGACCGACACGGCCGCGCTCGGGGTCCAGGTGCTGCCCAGGGTCAGGCTGGTCGATTTTTCCTCTTTCAGTTTCGGGATGCCGGCCAGCGTGGCGACGGCGCCGCCGTTCGGCGCCAGCACGACGTTGGTGGCCTGGCCGCTGACGAAGTCGGTGAAGGTCGAGGAGAAGTACACCTGCTGCAGCGACGGCGCGCGGAAGCCGGTGCTGGCCGAGCCGCGCAGCAGGATCTCGTTGGTGGCGCGGAAGCCGGCCGACAGCTTGCCCGTGACGGTCGAGCCGAAGTCGCTGAATTTTTCGTAGCGCACGGCCGCCGCCGTTTTCAGGCGCTCCGTCACGTCCGCTTCCAGGTCCAGGTACAGCGCCGTGCTGTGGCGCTTGGCCTTGGTCACGTCGCTTGGCTGGAAGCCGGGGAAGCCCTGGCTGCCGGCGTTGCCGCCGACGCCGACGCCGTCGGCGTCGATGTAGGAGCCGGCCTCGCCGGCGGCGATTTTATACTCCTCGCTGCGGTATTCGGCGCCGAAGGCGACGTTCAGGCCGTGCAGCACGCCGTTGTAGAAGCGGCTGAAGTCGGCGTTGCTGGTCAATTGCTGGAACGAGAAGCCGCCCGCGTTGAAGCGGTCCGGGCTGACGCCCTTGCCGCCGCGCTGCAGGTCGAGGTTGGCGATGGAGGCGTTCAGCGTGTTGCTGATGTTGTACATCATCTTGTTGTAGCCGTAGGTTTGCGAGAAGTCCGCATTCCATTCGCCGATCTGGCTGCGGTGGCCGATGGTGCCGTAGTGGTCGTCGATCTTGGCGTTGATGAAGGGCGCGAAGCCGTTCGGGTACATCGCCGCCGCGTTCTTTTTCGGGATGTCGCCCGAGCCGATGCCGCCGCGGCCGAAGGCGGCGCTGGAGGCGTCGCGCTGCTGGGCGCCGGCCGTGAAGTAGAGCTTGCCGCTGGCGCCGGTTTTGTAGTCGCCGTTGACGTACAGGGTCTGGTTCTCGGCCTTGGTGTCGCCGATGATGCGCAGGCTGCCGGGATCGGCCCGGTTCGAGCGGCCGCGGTCCAGGTATTCGCCGGTGATGCCGATGACGCCCTGGTCGCCCAGCGCGATGCCGCAGTAGGCCGAGGCCAGGTAGTTCTTGCCGTCGCCGACGGAATACTGGCTGTAGCCGGCGATGGCTTCGCAGCCGAGGCTCTTTTTCAGGCCGATGTCGATGACGCCGGCGATCGCGTCGGAGCCGTACTGGGCGGCGGCGCCGTCGCGCAGCACTTGCACGTCCTTGATGGCCAGCAGCGGGATGGCGTTCATGTCGGTGCCGGTGTTGCCGCGGTTGCGCGCGCCGAACAGGTTGACCAGGGCCGTCGTGTGGCGGCGCTTGCCGTTCACCAGCACCAGGGTCTGGTCCGAGCCGAGGCCGCGCAGCGCGGCCGAGTCGACCAGGTCGGCGCCGTCGGCGCCGCTCTGGCGCGTCGAGTTGAACGACGGCGAGATGTATTGCAGCGACTGGCCCAGGTCGAACTGGCCGCCCTGCTCGGACACTTTGGTCAGCGAGATGACGTCGACCGGCACCATGGTGTCGGTCGAGGAGGTGGTGGCGCGGCGCGAGCCGACCACGGTGACGCTTTGCATGGAAGCATCGCTCTTGGCGCCGTCCGCTGCGCTTTGCGCGAAGGCGGCCGGTGCGCACGCGGCCAGGGCTGCGCTGCCGGACAGGCTGAGTAGGACGGCTTTACGTAAAGTTGAAACTGTGAACACGCGGCGTCTCCCTATAAGAATTGTGTTTTTGATTCTAAACGAAGCGTTCCCGGCTAACTATTAATTAGTTTCACTTTGTGACGAATTCACGGTCGGCGCCGCCTCTCCGTTGTTTCTTGTTAACGCTACCGGGGACAGACCACGATTTCCGGGAAAGACTTCCCGGAAATCGTGGTCTGTCCCCAAGCGGCTCCCAAGCGGCTCAGCGACAAGGCGTTCGAGAAGCTGACGCGGGAAATCGATGCGCTCGGCGAATGCTACTGGGGGACAGACCACGATTTCCGGGAAAGACTTTCCCCGGAAATTGTGGTCTGTCCCCAAACGGCCAAGCGGCTATAATACTGTGTTTATATACAGTATTGTGGCGGCCATGGGACCAGCGAGCTTGCCCGCTTACGCGGAGCTGTTTTGCCTGACAAATTTTTCATTTTTGCATGGCGCGTCGCATGCGGAGGAGTTGGTCGGGCGCGCCGCGCAGCTCGGCTACGCGGCGCTGGCCGTCACCGACGAGTGTTCGCTGGCCGGCGTGGTGCGCGCGCACGCCGAGGCCAAGCGGGCCGGCCTGCCCTTGATCGTCGGCGCGCATTTCCACTTGAGGCAGCCCGACGGCAGCCCGGCGCTGTCGCTGCTGGCGTTGGCGCAAAACCGCAACGGCTACGGCAATCTGTCCGAGCTGATCACGTTGGCGCGCACGCGCGAGGGCGCCGTCAAGGGCAGTTATCTGCTCACGCCCGACGATGTCGCCGCGCCCGCGCCGGACTACGCGCATCTGCGCGGCCTGGCCGATTGCCTGCTGATCCTGCTGCCCCAGTATCCGGTCCACCAGCCGGCCGACACGGCGCGCCTGCACGCCCAGGCGGCGTGGTTGTCGGCCACTTTTCCGGGGCGCGCCTGGATAGGCTTGAACTTGTTGCAGCGCGCCTTCGACGAGGCGCACCGGCTCGGCGTCGACGAGGTGGCGCGGCAGCACGCTCTGCCGGTGGTGGCGGTCGGCCATGTGTGCATGCATGTGCGCTCGCGCAAGCCTTTGCAGGACACCTTGTGTGCTGTGCGCGTCGGCAAGCCGGTGGGCGAGTGCGGTTACGCGCTGGCGCAGAACGCCGAGCAGCATTTGCGCGCGCGCCTGCGCCTGGCCAATCTGTATCCGCGCCCGGCGCTGGCCGAGACGGTGCGCATCGCCGGCCTGTGCACGTTTTCGCTCGACGAGCTGCGCTACGAGTATCCCGACGAGCTGGTGCCGGCCGGCCACACGCCGAGCAGTTATTTGCGCAGCGAAACCTATAGCGGCGCGCACCGCCGCTTCCCGCAGGGCATCCCGGCGGCCGTGCAGCGGCAGATCGAGCGCGAGCTGGCGTTGATCGCCGAGCTCGCCTACGAGCCGTATTTCCTGACCGTCTACGACATCGTCCGCTTCGCCCGTTCCCGGGGCATCCTGTGCCAGGGGCGCGGTTCGGCGGCCAATTCGGCCATCTGCTACTGCCTGCATGTGACCGAGGTCGACCCGGCCCGCGGCAATCTGCTGTTCGAGCGCTTCATCTCGAAGGAGCGCGCCGAGGCGCCCGACATCGACGTCGATTTCGAGCACCAGCGGCGCGAGGAGGTGATCCAGTACCTTTACCGCAAGTATGGGCGCGAGCGGGCGGCGCTGGCCGCCGTCGTCATCAGCTACCGGCCCAAGAGCGCGCTGCGCGACAGCGGCAAGGCGCTCGGCATCGACCTGGCCGTCGTCGAGAAGGTGGCCAAGGCGCACCACTGGTTCGACGGCAAGCGCGACCTGCTGAACCGCCTGGCCGAGTGCGGCCTGGACCCGGAGGCGCCGTTGTCGCAGCAGTGGGCCGCGCTGGCGCAGCGGCTGCTGGGCTTTCCGCGCCATTTGTCGCAGCATCCGGGCGGCTTCGTCATCGCCCGGGGCAAGCTGTCGCGCCTGGTGCCGATCGAGAACGCGACGATGGCCGAGCGCAGCGTGATCCAGTGGGACAAGGACGATCTGGAGGAGCTGGGTTTGATGAAGGTCGACGTGCTGGCGCTGGGCATGCTGTCGGCGCTGCGCCGCGCGCTGGAGCTGGTCGGGCGGCGCCGCGGCGGCGCGTTCGCGCTGCAGGACATTCCGCCGGAGGACGGCGCGACCTACGACATGATGTGCGAGGCCGACACGATAGGCGTGTTCCAGATCGAGTCGCGCGCGCAGATGAGCATGCTGCCGCGCCTGCGGCCGCGCCGTTTTTACGATCTCGTCATCGAGGTGGCGCTGGTGCGGCCGGGGCCGATCCAGGGCGGCATGGTGCACCCGTATTTGCAGCGGCGGCAAAATCCGGCGCTGGTCGATTATCCGAAGGGCTTGCGCAAGGCGCTGGAGCGGACCCTGGGCGTGCCGATTTTCCAGGAGCAGGTGATGCAGGTGGCCATTATCGCGGCCGGCTATACGCCCGGCGAGGCGGACCAGTTGCGGCGCGCGATGGCGGCCTGGAAGCGCAAGGGCGGCATGGACAGCCACCACGAGCGCCTGGTCGACGGCATGACGGGCAACGGTTACACGGCCGAATTCGCCGAAGCGATTTTTAGCCAGATCCAGGGCTTCGGCGAATACGGTTTCCCCGAGTCGCACGCGGCCAGTTTCGCGCTGCTGACCTATGCCAGCTCCTGGCTCAAGTGCCACGAGCCGGCGGCCTTTTTGTGCGCCTTGCTGAACAGCCAGCCGATGGGTTTTTACAGCCCCTCGCAACTGGTGCAGGACGCCAGGCGCCACGGCGTCGAGGTGCGCCCGGCCGACGTCAGCGTCAGCGGCTGGGCCTCGGCGCTGGAAGACGATCCGGGCGGCGCCGGGCAGCCGGCGGTGCGCATCGGCCTGGCGCTGCTGAGCGGCATGCGCGCCGACGCCGCCCGGCGCATCGAGCAAGCCCGCGCCGAGCGGCCGTTCGACAGCGTGGCCGACCTGGCGCGGCGCGCCAGCCTGGAGCGCCAGGACTTGCAGGTGCTGGCCGGCGGCAACGCCTTGCTGGCGCTGGCGGGCAACCGCCGCCAGGCGCTGTGGCAGGCCGTGGGCGCGGTGCCGGACAGGGACTTGCTGCGCCCGACCACGCCGGACGAGGCCGTGCCGCTGCTGCAGCCGCCGTCGGAGGGCGAGGAGATACTCGGCGACTACCGCGCCCAGGGGCTGACGCTGGGGCGCCATCCGCTGGCGCTGCTGCGCGCGCAGTTGCTGGAGCGGCGCTTCATGCCGGCGGCGGCCCTGGCCGCCTACCAGAACGGGCAGCTGGCGCGCGCCTGCGGCATCGTCACCGTGCGCCAGCGCCCCGGCACGGCCAAGGGCGTGCTGTTCATCACCCTGGAGGATGAGACGGGCAGCGTCAACGTGATTATCTGGCCGGCCCTGGTCGAGCGGCAGCGCCGCGAGGTGCTCGGCGCGCCGCTGCTGGGCGTGTACGGCGTGTGGCAGCGCGAGGGCAGCGTGCGCCATCTGGTGGCCAAGCGCCTGGTCGACATGTCGCGCCTGCTGGGGCGGCTGCCGACCGGCAGCCGCGATTTCTGCTGATGCGGGCGGGCGCCGCCGGGCAGGGGGAATTACTTCAATGTTATCATTGTAAATGAGAATCATTTCTATTAAAATGCCGCCCATCGCTGGTATGCAGCCGAAATAGAGGGCATTTCCCATGAAATTATTGTTATCGCTGTGCGCCGTGTTCCTCAGCGCATGCACCTCGGTGCTGCCGGCCGGGCCGTCGCTGCCGGCGCCGGCCGATGTCGCCAGCGTCGGCGAGATCGTCGACCTGCGCAGCGGCGCCCGCCTGAGCGCCGCCGAATTGCTCACGCGCCTGGCCGCCGCGCCGCGCGTGCTGGTCGGCGAGCAGCACGACCAGGCCGAGCACCACCGCATCGAGCTGTGGCTGGCGCAGCAACTGGCGCGCCAGCGGCCCCAGGGCAGCGTGCTGCTGGAAATGCTGAACCCTGACCAGCAGGACAAGGTGGACCAGGTCAAATTGTGGTTGCAGGGCAATCCCGTGGTGCGCGCCGAGCGTGTCGCCGAGTTGCTGTCCTGGCAGAAAGGCTGGAGCTGGGCGCTGTACGGCGATTTGGCGATGGACTTGATGCGGGCGCCGTATCCCTTGTTGTCGGCCAATTTGGACCGCGCCGAAGTGCAGACGATAGGGCGCCAGCAGCCGGCGCTGAGCGGCGCGCTGTCGACCCGCCCCGAGGTGCGCGCGCGGCTGGAGGCGACGATACGCGACATGCATGACAACCAGATCGACGCGCCGCGTCTGCAGGCGATGCTGTCGGTGCAGCAGCAACGCGACCGGCGCATGGCCGAGCGCCTGCTGGCGGCGCCCGCGCCGGCCCTGCTGATGGCCGGCGGCTACCACGCCGCCAAGGATATCGGCGTGCCGCTGCATGTGCGCGATCTGGCCGGCGAGCAGCCGTTGACGGTGCTGATGCTGGCCGAGCGCGGCGCCGACGTCAGCCTGCAGCAGGCCGATTATGTCTGGTACACGCCGGCCCAGCCCGAGCCCGCCATCTAGGCGAACGCCACGATTTTCCCTTCTAGTAGTGACATTCCGGGGCGACCTTTGCGGGTCTGCCTCCGGCTTTGCCGTGGCCGAAGCGGCTTGACGAGCGCGGCTGTCCGCCCGCACAACGATGACTTATTTGTAAGAGTAACAATATGACGATGAAACTCCCGCGCCACGCGCTCTTCCTTTGCCTCTGCCTGGCGGCGACGCCCGCCCTTGCCGCCGGCGCCGCGCCGGCCGACATGTCGCCGCTGGCCATGTTTTTTGCGGCCGACCGCGTCGTCAAAAGCGTATTGATCGGCCTGCTGCTGGCCTCGCTGGCAAGCTGGGTCGTGCTGCTGGTGAAGGGCACGGCGCTGCTGCAGGCGCAGCGCGAAGCGGGTCGCGCCGTTGCCTTGCTGAAGCAGGCCACCTCGCTGCCGGACGCCATCGCCCGCGCCGCTTCCGCCACGCGCCAGGCCTTGGCGCAGTGCCTGCTGAACGATGTGCAGCAAGAGCTGGCGCTGTCGCACGCCGGCTCGTCCGGCGCCACGCTGAAGGAGCGCGCCGGTTTCCGCCAGGAGCAATTGATTGCGCTGAAGACGCGCGAAATGACGCGCGGCATCGGCATTCTGGCGACGGTCGGCGCGGTGGCGCCCTTCGTCGGCCTGTTCGGCACGGTCTGGGGCATCATGAACAGCTTCATCGGCATCGCCGTGAGCAAGAGCACGAATCTGGCGACGGTCGCGCCCGGCATCGCCGAGGCTTTGCTGGCCACCGCCCTGGGCCTGGTGGCGGCGATTCCCGCCGTCGTCATCTACAACCTGCTGACGCGCGGCATCAACCACCACAAGGCGCTGGTGCGCGAAGCGGCGGCCCAGGTGCTGCTGATGCTCAGCCGCGACCTCGACGTGCCGCAGCGCCTGACGCCGGGGGCCTGAACCATGGGCGCCTTCTTTCCTGCGCAGGACGAGGACATGGTCGAGGTGCACGAGATCAATGTGACGCCCTTCATCGACGTCATGCTGGTGCTGCTGATTATTTTCATGGTGGTGTCGCCGCTGGCCACCGTCGATTTGAAAATCGACTTGCCCGCCGCCAGCGCCCAGCCCGAGCCGCGCCCGGACAAGCCGGTCTTCATTTCGCTGAAGGCGGACCGGAGCCTGTATCTGGCCGAGCAGCCGGTGTCGCTGGCGCAGTTGGGCGGGCAACTGGATGCGCAGACGGGCGCCGACAGGCAGACCACGCTGTTTTTTCAGGCCGACAAGCGTTCGCCCTACGAGGATGTGATGGCGGTGATGGACGCGCTGCGCAAGGCCGGCTATCTGAAGGTCGGCTTGGTCGGCCGGGAGGCGGAGTAAATGGCGGCGCTTGTTGCGCCGGCGGCGCCGCGCCCGGTGATGAGTTGGGGCATCGCCATGTTGCTGGTGTCGGCCGTTTGCCTGTCGTTGCTGCGGGTGCTGGCGCACGGGCCGGCGGCGGCCTTGCCGCAGACGATGCCGGCGGCGGCCGTGATGCTGGTGTTTTCCTCGCAGATCGCGGCACCGGAATCGCCGCGCGCGCTGGCCGTCGGCGCGCGCGAGGCCATCGCCGCCTCGGCCAGGCCGGACAGGCGCGCGCCGGAAAGGGAGAAGCGTCCGGTCGCGGCGCGCGCGGCGGCCCCGCAAATCGTTGCCGCCGAGGAGGCGAAGCAGCGTCCGGTCGCGGCGCCGGAGCCGACGCCTTCGCCCGACGCCCGCCCTGTCGAGGCGCCGGCGCAGCTGCCGTCGTCGGCCAGCAGCAGCGCCGCGCCGGCCCCGGCCGCCTTGCGCGCGGCCCAGGCGGCGGCGCCGTTCAACAGCGACGCGCCGTCGGCGTCGGCCGTCCATTCCAGCTGGCAAAGCCTGGTGCTCAGCCATTTGGGCAAGTACAAACGCTATCCGGGCGACGCCAGGCAGCGCAAGCGCGCCGGCGCGGCCTGGGTCCGCTTCACCGTGAACGGCCAGGGCAGGGTGCTGGCCAGCGAACTGCTCACCTCGTCGGGCACGCCGGTGCTGGACCGCGAGGCGCTGCTGTTACTGGAGCGCGCGCAACCCTTGCCGCCGCCGCCGGAGCAGATGGTGCGGCAGGGCCAAGTGACCGTCACCTTGCCGGTGCAATTTAATTTGGAAAACAACGGCGCGGCCTGAGCTCGCTCATGTGCTAGCCGCCGCCATGCACGACCCCGGACCACGCGTCCGGTCCGGTCGCCCCTTGCACTCCAGAGCGGTGCGGGTTGCTTCGCTGCGCCCGTGCCAAGCAGAGTGGGACCGCAGTGTCCCGCAGTATCAATAATCATGACCGAGGGTAAAGATGAACATCAAGACGATGGCGCAAGCCGTGGGGATAGGCATGGCGCTGCTGGCGCAGCAAGCCGTGGCGCAAGAGCAGCGGGAGCCGCAGGGCGGCGATGGCAAGGTGGTGTTCCAGCCACTGAATATTTCCGGCGAAGCGGTGGCGGCCGAGCAGGCGGCGCTGGAAAAACCGGGCGCGTTCAGCAGCCGCGGCGCCGACACGAAGCTGCAGTCGCTCGACAACGTGGTGCGCGGCATTCCGGGAACCTTCACCCAGATCGATCCGGGCCAGGGCGCCATCAGCGTCAACATCCGCGGCCTGTCCGGCTATGGCCGCGTGAACATGATGGTCGACGGCATCAGCCAGAACTATTACGGCAGTTCGCCGTCCGAGGTGTCGCACGGCGCCGTCCCGAGCAGCCAGTTCGGCGCGCTGATCGACCCGAATTTCATCGTCGGCGTCGACGTTTCGCGCGGTAACCCGGCGGGGGCGGACGGCATCAACGCCCTGGCCGGCAGCGCCAACTTCCGCACCATCGGCGTCGACGACGTGGTCTTCTCCGGCAAGCAGTACGGCGCGCGCAGCAAGATGTTGGTGGGCAGCAACGGCACGGGGCGCAGCGGCATGCTGGCGGTGGCCGGCAAAACCAGCGCCTTCGGCGACGGCGGCAGCGTCGGCTTCATGGCGGCCGCCAGCACCAGCAGCATCGGCGCCAGCTATCAAAATGGCAAGGGCACCGACAGCGGGGAGTTCGGTTTCGGCTACAACCAGTCCTACAAGCAAAATCCCAAGTCGCAACTGCTGAAGCTGGAACTCAAGCTCAACGCCTTCCACTCGGCCGAACTGGCGGCCCGCGCCTACCGCAACAAGTTCACGCGGCGCGACATCGCCAGCGACGATTTTTACATCAAATACAATTATTCGCCGTTTTCCGAGTTGGTCAATTTGAATGTGACCGCCAGTAGCGGTCATGGCAACCAGAAGTTCATGCCGGGCGCCGCGTTCACCTTCATCAACTCGAACACGGAAAACAAGTCCGACGCCATCGACATCAACAACACCAGCAAGTTCAACCTGGCCGGCGGCGACGTGAGCTTGAACTATGGCGGCAAGCTGATGCGCAACAAGTATTCCAAGCACGTCGAAAGCTTGATCGAGGACCCGAAGGCGAACTGGGAAGCGATTGAAAACAATCCCTTCGGCCCGGAAGGCGTGCAAAAGATTTCCAGCCTGTACGCGGGAATGGAGTTCAACAAGGGGATTTACCAGTTGAGCGCCGGCTTGAACTATACAAGTTACACGCTGAGCGGCTACAAGCCGGCGTGCGACGAGCGCGTCCAGTGCTTCCCCCAGGGCGCCGCGCACATCGACTTGAAGGAGCGCGGCGTCGGCCCGTCGCTGCTGTTGTCGGCCGATGTGAAGCCGTGGTTCCAGCCCTTCTTCAGCTTCGCCAAGACCATGCGCGGGCCGAATCCGCAGGAGGTGTTCTTCGCCAACGACGGTGGCGCCTCGATGAATCCGTTCTTGAAGGGCGAGAAATCGACGACCTATCAGCTGGGCTTCCATTCGGCCGGGCACGGCCTGCTGTTCAAGGACGACGCCTTGCGCTACAAGGCTGTCTACTACCGCAGCAAGGTCGACGGCTATATTTCCAGCCAATCCTATGTGATATGCAAGGGGGGGCGGAAGTGCCGTGTTGCCGAGGTGCAGGGGGCGGACGGCGAGACATTGTCCAGCGAGAAAATGTCGGACTATGTGACGACCATGTATATCTACACCAATTCGACGACGCCGGTGCACACCAGCGGCATCGAACTGGAGGCCGATTACAGGGTCGGCGTCGCCTATGCCCGCCTGTCGTACAGCAAGGAAAAGACCAGCCAGCCGACCTCGATCGCCAGCGGCTGGTTCGGCGCCGGCGACATCAGCGAGTTGCCGGACGTGTATTACAGCATCGACGCCGGCGTCAAATTATTGGGCGACAAGCTCACGCTGGGCGGCATCGTCAAGCACACGGGCAATAACCGCCGCCTCTCGCCCGAACTCGCGGAAAGTACGGTGACGGGGGATATCGAGAAGGTGGCGAACGCCAAAACGCCGGTGCTCATCGATTTGTACGGCAGTTATCAGGTGAGCAAGAACCTGTTCCTGCGCCTGTCCGTGCAAAACTTGATGAACAAGGATTATTCCGAGGCATTGAACCGGCTGAACTCGATGCCCTCGCAAGCGAGCGAGAACACGCCGGCGAACACGGCGCGCAGCCGCACCTATGTGGCGGGGCTGGAGTACCGCTTCTAGGCGCAAAACTGCGCCTGGGGTCTGACCCGTTTTTGGGGTCAAACCCCCGCTTTGTAGCGTCACCGTTTTTTTTGGCCTGCCCCCGCTTTTTTAGCGTCAAAGCCGGGGTCTGACCCAAAAAACGGGTCAGACCCCCGTGCGGCGCCGCCGGCTTAGTGCGGGGTGTCGTAGTAGCGGTGAATTTCCGAGGCCCACGCCGGGTTCGCCATGTTCGGCCAGTGGCCGGCGTCGAAGCCGGGCGCGCTGTCCAGGCGTTCCTTGTCGATGTTCAGCGTGAAGCGTTTGTTGACGGTGTCCAGGGTCAGCGCGTCCCAGGGCACGGCGAAGAGTTTTTCGCCTATCGTGAAAACGCCGCCGTGCGACAGCACCGCATAGGCGATTTTGCCGCTGCGCATGTCGAGCATGATTTCCTTGATGTCGCCGAGGTGTTCGTCCTTGAGGTTGTGGACATGGTCGCCGATCAAGGTGTCGGCGCCCATCAGTTCGGGGCCGGGGCCTTTGTGGCCGGAATCGACATACACGCCCTGCATATCGCGATCTTCGTAGCTCATGTTGACCTCCCGTAGAAAGATGAGCCTATAGATTGCCAGCGCGCCATGGCGCGGTCTGTTCGATGCCCCACATATATAGTGAATTGGAAATGTTGCGCGTCGGCGCGGCGCGGCGCCCGAGTCCGATGTTGTTGTGCGATTGCTGCATGGGGGCGGGCTTTGGCCGCCGTTGCCGGGTTTTTTTCCGTACGGGGTAAGAATGCCGGCCGGCGTTTAGTGTATAATTTCAATTTCCCGCACGTGCCGTTCGGCACTATCCGCAATGACCAAATTTGTCTTCGTCACTGGCGGCGTCGTGTCTTCCCTTGGTAAAGGGATTGCCGCCGCCTCTCTCGCCGCGATCCTCGAATCGCGCGGCCTTAAAGTCACCATGCTCAAGCTCGACCCGTATATCAACGTCGACCCTGGCACGATGAGCCCTATGCAACACGGTGAAGTGTTCGTCACCGACGACGGGGCCGAAACCGACCTCGACCTCGGCCACTACGAGCGTTTCATCTCGACCCGGATGAAGAAGGTGAACAACTTCACCACCGGCCAGATCTATGAATCGGTGATCCGCAAGGAACGCCGCGGCGAATATCTGGGCAAGACGGTGCAAGTGATCCCTCACATCACCAATGAAATCCAGGACTACATCTACCGCGGCGCCGAAGGCTTCGACGTGGCGCTGGTGGAAATCGGCGGCACCGTCGGCGATATCGAGTCGCTGCCCTTCCTCGAAGCGGCGCGCCAGCTGAGCCTGCGCGCCGGCCGCAAGTCGTCCGCTTTCGTCCACCTGACGCTGGTGCCTTACCTGCAGTCGGCCGGCGAACTGAAGACCAAGCCGACCCAGCACAGCGTGCAAAAGCTGCGCGAGATCGGCATTTCGCCGAACGCGCTGCTGTGCCGCGCCGACCGGCAGATTCCCGACGACGAAAGGGCGAAGATTTCCCTGTTCTCGAACGTCGAGGAAAAGGCCGTCATTTCCGTGTGGGACGCCGACACCATCTACAAAGTGCCGCAAATGCTGCACGACCAGGGCCTCGACGCGATCGTCTGCGAAGCCTTGGGCCTGGACCCGGCGCCGGCCGACCTGTCGATGTGGAGCAAGCTGATCTACGCGCTGGAGCATCCGAAGGCGGAAGTGACCATCGGCATGGTCGGCAAGTATGTCGAGCTGACCGAGTCCTACAAGTCGCTGACGGAAGCGCTGCGCCACGCCGGCATCCACACGGAAAGCCGCGTCAACATCGAATACCTCGACTCGGAAGAGATCGAGGCGAAGGGCTGCGCCGAGCTGTCGAAGTATGACGCGATCCTGGTGCCGGGCGGCTTCGGCAAGCGCGGCGTCGAAGGCAAGATCGCGGCGGCCCGTTTCGCCCGCGAAAACAAGATCCCCTACCTGGGCATCTGCCTCGGCATGCAGGTGGCGCTGATCGAATACGCCCGCCACATGGCCGGCATGACGAACGCCAACTCGACCGAATTCGACCTGGACACCGATCAGCCCGTCGTCGCCCTGATCAACGAGTGGCAAAACCACGACGGCAAGGTCGAGCTGCGCGACGAGAATTCGGACCTGGGCGGCACGATGCGCCTGGGCGCGCAAACCTGCGCCGTCAATCCGGGCACGCTGGCCGCGGAAATCTACGGCAGCGTCGTTACGGAGCGCCACCGCCACCGTTACGAAGCCAACAACCATTACCTCGGCCGCGTCGAAGCGGCCGGCATGGTGGTGTCGGCCCGCACGCCGAGCGAAGACCTGTGCGAGATCATGGAATTGCCGCGCGCCGCCCACCCTTGGTATATGGGCGTGCAGTACCATCCGGAGTTCAAGTCGACGCCGCGCACCGGCCATCCTTTGTTCACCTCGTTCATCAATGCCGCCCTGGCGCACCAAGCCGCCGGCGGCACCACCGTATCGCACCTGCATGCCGTCGCCGGCACTGCCTTAGGAGATGCAGCATGAAATTATGCGGATTTGACGTCGGCCTCGACCAGCCGTTCTTCCTCATCGCCGGCACCTGCGTGATCGAATCGCGCCAGATGGCCTTCGACACGGCCGGCGCGCTGAAGGAAATGACGGCCGAGCTGGGCATCCCCTTCATCTACAAGTCCTCGTTCGACAAGGCCAACCGTTCCTCGGGCACTTCGTTCCGCGGCCTTGGCATGGACAAGGGCCTGGAGATTTTGGGCGACGTCAAACGCGAGCTGGGTGTGCCGGTGCTGACCGACATCCACGCCGTCGAGGAAATCGCCGCCGTCTCGGCCGTCGTCGACGTGCTGCAGACGCCGGCCTTCCTGTGCCGCCAGACGGATTTCATCACGGCATGCGCCCAGTCGGGCCTGCCGGTGAACATCAAGAAGGGCCAGTTCCTGGCCCCGGGCGACATGAAAAACGTCATCGACAAGGCGCGCGCCGCCGCCCGCGCCAAGGGTTTATTGGAAGATAACTTCATGGCCTGCGAACGCGGCGTGTCGTTTGGCTACAATAACCTGGTGTCGGACATGCGCTCGCTGGCCATCATGCGCGAATCGGCTTGCCCGGTCGTCTTCGACGCCACCCACTCGGTGCAGTTGCCGGGCGGCCAGGGCAGCTCGTCCGGCGGCCAGCGCGAATTCGTGCCGGTGCTGGCGCGCGCCGCCGTCGCCGTCGGCGTCGCCGGCCTGTTCATGGAAACCCATCCGAACCCGGCCGTGGCGCTGTCGGACGGCCCGAACGCCGTGCCGCTGGGGCGCATGAAGGAATTGCTGTCGACGCTGATCGACCTGGACCGCATCACCAAGCGCGCTGGCTTCCTGGAAAACAGCTTCGTTTGAGCGGCCCGGATGGACTGGCCCGGCGTGCTTCCACGCCGGGAATCCCTATTGCTAGTTGCATAGTGCGACAACGCGCTGCGCTGAGACCTGTTACGCTTAACTTTGGAGAATGACATGAGTGCTATCGTTGATATTATCGGCCGTGAAATCATTGATTCGCGCGGCAATCCGACCGTCGAATGCGACGTCTTGCTGGAATCCGGTGTGATGGGCCGCGCGGCCGTGCCGTCGGGTGCCTCGACGGGCTCGCGCGAAGCGATGGAGTTGCGCGACGGCGACATGAAACGCTACTTCGGCAAGGGCGTGCTGCAAGCCTGCGAAAACATCAACACGGAAATCTCGGAAGCGATCATGGGCCTGGACGCCAATGAGCAAGCCTTCCTGGACCGCACGCTGATCGACCTGGACGGCACGGAAAACAAGAGCCGCCTGGGCGCCAACGCGATCCTGGCCGTCTCGATGGCCGTCGCCAAGGCCGCCGCCGAAGAGGCCGGCCTGCCTTTGTACCGCTACTTCGGCGGTTCGGGCGCGATGCAGATGCCGGTGCCGATGATGAACGTCATCAACGGCGGCGCCCACGCCGACAACAACCTCGATATTCAGGAATTCATGATTATCCCGGTCGGCGCGCCCAGCTTCAAGGAAGCCATCCGCTACGGCGCGGAAGTGTTCCACACGCTGAAGAAGATCCTGCACAAGAAGGGCTTGACGACGGCCGTCGGCGACGAGGGCGGTTTCGCCCCGTCGGTGGCGAACCACGAAGAGGCGATCAAGCTGATCATCCAGGCCATCGAAGAGGCCGGTTACGAGCCGGGCACGCAAATCGCGCTGGGCCTGGACTGTGCCGCCAGCGAGTTCTACAAGAACGGCAAGTACGAGCTGGAAGGCGAGGGCCTGAGCCTGACGGCGACCGACTTCAGCAATCTGCTGGCGACCTGGTGCGACAAGTATCCGATCATCTCGATCGAAGACGCGATGGCCGAGGGCGACTGGGAAGGCTGGGCGATCCTGACGGACATGCTGGGCAAGAAGGTGCAACTGGTCGGCGACGACCTGTACGTGACCAACACGAAGATCCTGAAGGAAGGCATCCAGAAGGGCATCGCCAACTCGATCCTGATCAAGATCAACCAGATCGGCACGCTGACGGAAACCTTCGCCGCCATCGAAATGGCCAAGCGCGCCGGCTACACGGCCGTCATTTCGCACCGCTCCGGCGAGACGGAAGACTCGACCATCGCCGACATCGCCGTCGGCACCAATGCGCTGCAGATCAAGACGGGCTCGATGTCGCGTTCGGACCGCATGGCCAAGTACAACCAGCTGCTGCGCATCGAGGAAGACCTGGGCGACATCGCCAGCTATCCGGGCCGCGACGCTTTCTATAACCTCAAGTAATGCCACCCAAACCGGCCGGATCGATACCGGCCGGTTTTTATTCCCATGCGTCTGATTACGCTCGCACTCGCGGCCCTGCTATTGTTGATTCAATTCCCGCTGTGGATAGGCAAGGGGGGATGGCTGCGCGTGTCCGACCTGGAAGGCCAGGTCGAATTGGCGCAAAAGAAGAATGTGGAACTGAAAGCCCGTAACGCCAAGCTCGATTCCGAAGTGCGCGACCTGAAGGACGGCACCGGCGCGGTCGAGGAGCGTGCCCGTTATGAACTGGGCATGGTCAAACAAAACGAGATTTTCGTGCAAATCGTCGGCAAGGGCCAGACGCCTCCTGCGGTGCCTGCCGCGGCGACTGCGCCGGCAGCGGCCGACTCGCCCAATCTGGACTGACCTTAGCCCTGGGGACGGAGGAACCGATGTTCAACTCTGCATCCCGAAGGGCTCAACTCTACTGCTGGTACTGCGCTTGCTGCGGGTACTGCCATGACTGCCGCTACTACCGTATTAGCAATGCTTCTACTGCTCTGGCTGATTAGCCGCGCGATGCCATGAAACGCAATTCGGCCGACAGGTTCGGCATGGTCGACTCGTAGCGGTTCGCTTCGGCGTACAGGGCGGCGATATCGCGTGCCCGTTCGCGTGGCGAGAACTTGGCCTTGACGCGTGCCGACAGGCTGGTGGCGCCGGCTTCTTTGACGGCCAGTTCCTGGTACGGTTTAACGGCCAGCAATGCTGCCAGCAGGGCGCGGGCCGCGGCGCCGACTTTGCTCAGGTAGCCGGCGCTGTTGTTGGCTTGGGTGGGGAAGGTTGCGACTGAGGACATGGTGAACTCCTTAAAGAAATAGTGATGTTGCATTGCACAATATCGGAGTCCTGGTTATGCGTCCAATTTCGATTTCCAATTTCAGAAATTCACAAGATAAATAATAGGGGCGTAGCGGCCCTGTTTTGCCGCGCGAAAATAAATTGATCTAGGGCAATTTTTGTCGCGCCGGCGCCCGTCCCGGACGGGACGGCGGCGCCGGCATGGCCCGCTCAGGCGCCGACGACGAGCCGGCCCAGGCCGGGGTCGTCGCTGAAGAAGCCGTCGATGCCGGCGTCGAGATAGCGCCGCATCTCCGCCACGGAGCCGGCCTCGTTGCGGGCGTTTTCGCCATTGCCGTCGCGGAAATCCGCCGCCAGGAAGCGGTTTTCCGGCCGGAAGGTCCAGGTCTGCACGAGCAGCCCGGCGCGGTGGGCGTCGGCCACCAGGGCCGTCGGCGCGGCCAGGCGGCCGTCCTTGTCGACCGGAATCACGGCGCGGTGCGGCGGCGCCACCACGTCGGCGTAGCCGGCGATGTCGCGCAGGCCGGCCGGCGTCATCATCTGCTCGAACGTCAGTTGCCCGCCGGACGCGGCGACGTCGGCCGGGCGCAGCGGCCCGCCGACCAGCAGTTGCATCAGGCGCAGGTTGGCGCGCCGTCCCAGCTTGCCGCGCAGGTATTTCAGGTTGGCCACCTCGAAGGACTGGATGCTGAGCGGCGCGCGGCGCGTGTATTCGTGCGCCAGCAGCGTGGCGACAAAGCGCTCTTCCAGCGCCAGGCCGGCCGCGGCGAAGTAGGTCGAGCTCTTCAGCTCCGGCACGAGGCCGATGACGCGCCCCGTGGCGGCCGACGCGGCGGCGACGAAATCGATGATCTCCTCCCAGGTCGGGATCTGGAACTGGCCGTCGTATAGGGTGTTGCCCGGCCTGACCTTCGGCAGGCGCTCGACGGCGCGCAGGGTTTTCAGCTCGGCCAGCGTGAAGTCGTCGACGAACCAGCCTTCGTGGCTCTCGCCGTCGACCGTCTTCCTGCCGCGGCGGGCGGCGAATTCCGGCCGCCGCGCCACGTCGGTGGTGTCGACCAGATTGCTTTCGTGGCGCGCCACCAGCACGCCGTCGCGGGTCGCGACGAGGTCCGGCTCGATGTAGTCGGCGCCGTCGTGGATGGCCTTGGCGTAGGCGGCCAGCGTATGCTCGGGGCGCAGCGCGCTGGCGCCGCGGTGGGCGAACACCAGCGGCCGGGCCGGTGGCGGCGCCAGCGTCGCGGCCAGCGCGGGCAGGGCGGCCAGCGCCAGGCCGCCGGCGCCGGCCTGGACGAAGCGGCGCCGCGACAGCGCGCGCGGCGGCGGCAGGAGCGGGCCCATCAGAAGTCCGCCGTCACGGTCAGGAAGCCCTGGCGCGGGGCGATCGGGAAGGTGTTGTAGGTCTTTTCGGCCGCGCCGACAACGACGTTGGAGGTGCCGCGGCGGTTCGCCAGGTTGCTGACGTTGACGCGCCAGCGCGGGTTCTTCAGCCAGCCGGCCGCCAGCGGCAGCTGGCCGGAGATGCCCAGGCTCATCAGGAAGTAGGCCGGTTCCGACAGATCGTTCGTATAGGTTGCGTAGCGCTTGCCCACATAGTCTCCGATCAGTTGCACTTCGACTCCGCTGAAATTGGCGCTGGCGGCGAATTTGTTCATCCACGCCGGCGCGCCGGGCACGGTCTTGCCGGCCGTCTTCACGACGGCCGCGCCGTTGTTGTAGTTGTCAGAATACAGGGAACGGTTGTACGACAGCGCATTGTAGAACGAGAAGCGGCGCCCGAAGTGCAGCGTGCCGGCGATGTCGATGCCGTCGGTGCGCACGCTGCCGACGTTGGCCAGCACCGGGTTGCCGCCGATGATGGAGAGGATCACCGGGGTCGGGCTGATCTGCAGCAGGCGGTTGCTGAAGTCGACGTGGTAGAGGTTGATCTGGCCGTCGATGGCCGTGACTGGGCCGAAGTCGAGCCGGTGGTTGCCGCGCACGCCGATTTCATAGGTGAGCGAGGTTTCCGGTTTGGCCTCGGCCTTGAACAGGTCGAAGGCGGCCTGGCTGGCCAGGCTCCAGGGCGAGGCGCCGCCGCCGCCGTAGGTGACGAACTGGCGCAGGTTCTTTTGGATGTTCAGGTAGACCTGGTCTTGCGGCGTGACATCCCAGCGCGCGCCCACTTGCGGCAGGAACCATTTCTTCGTGATGATCTCGCCCACCGGCAGGGCCGTCGAGCCGTTGGCGATAGCGCCCTTGGCCGGCTGCACGGGGAAGCGCCCCTCGGCAAACTGCAGGCTCGACTTGAAGCCGGCTTGCAGCGCGAGTTCCGGGCTGATCTTCCACTCGTCCTGCAGGTGCAACTGCACGACCTTGTTGTCGATTTCGCTGCCGTACTGGGTGATGAGGGGATGGGCCGGGCGGTCGTAGGGCGAGCTCGGCTGCTTGACGTCCAGCGCGTACCAGCGGCGGTAGGCCGAGGAGCGGTTGCGTTCCAGCCAGACGCCGAGCTCGATCTGGTGCGCGCCGAGCTCCTTGCGCAGGGTCGACAGCAGGCCGCCGCGGCGGATCTCGTATTCCGTCGTGCGCACGGCGTAGCCGGAGTTGCCGAACACCTGCTTCAGGTTTTGCTTCGGATAGTAGACGCCGAACAGGGCCGGCAGGCCGGCCACGCCGATCGGGCCGGCGACGACGCCGACGCCGTCGTCGTGGTGGTAATAGATCTGGTTCGACCAGCTCAGCGTGTCGCTCAGCGTGGCGTCGAACTTGGCATAACCCAGGTAGTCGGTGCGCTGGGCGTCGCTGTAGTAGTTGCGGTAGTTGCTGCCGTCGGCGGCCGGCGTGGCGCCCGTCGGCGACAGGTATTGCAGGGCCGCGTCGAAGTTGGGGTAGAGGAAGGGCCGGGTGTAGGGCGCGTTGCTGTCGCCGGCCACGCGCACGGTGCTGTCCTCGTTCGGCTCGATCTTGTCGGAGTAGTTGAAGAACAGCGTCAGCTTGCCGGCCGCGCTCTTGTTGACGAGCTTGGCGTTGACCTGGTCGCCGCCCTGCTTGCCGTCGAAGTCCCAGGCGCGCGCCTTGTGGTGCAGCGCCGACAGGTAGGCCGTGTTGCCGTCGCCGAAATCGCCGGTGTCGACGCGCACGAAGGTGCGGCTGGTCGCGTGGCTGCCGACGGTTTGCTGCAGGTTCACGTTGCGCCTGGCCAGCGGCTCGCTGGAAAAGGTTTCGATGGTGCCGCCCAGATTGCTCGTCGAGGCCGTCGCCAGGTCGCCGGCGCCCGACGACAGCACGACGCTGCGGACGTTTTCGCTGATGACGGCGCGCTGCGGCGACAGGCCGTTGTAGTTGCCGTATTGCTGGTCGCCCAGCGGCACGCCATCCATCGTGTAACCCAGTTGCTGGCCGCTGAAGCCGTGCACGAACAGCGACAGGTTTTGCTCGTTGTTGCCCCACGGGTCGGCCGTCTGGAAGCTGACGCCGGGCAGGGTTTGCAGGGCTTTCAGCGGATTGGTGCCGGGCAGGATTTTCTCGATTTCGCTCTTGCTCAGGGCCACCGAGGAGCGCGTCTTGCGCGACTGGATCTCGACGACGGCGATCGGCGCGGCGGCGGCGCCGGCGGGCGCGGCCATTTCGGCCGCCGCCGACGCGACGGCGGCGGCCGCCACCGTCTGCGCCGGCGCGGGGCCGGCCAGCGCGGCCGCGCACACGGTGGCGGCGGCGAGGGAGGAGGTGCGGCGCGACGCCGGCAGCAGTTTCTTGTTCATCGGTCAGCCTGTAGAAAAACACAATGGGGGGACGGTGCGACGCTGCGCAGCGTAAACAGCTTGTGTGACGGCTTGATGACGAAATGAAAAGAAATGCGGCGGCGGCCCCGCCCGCGGACGGACGGGGCGGGGGGATCAGTGCTTGATGGTGCTGGCGGGGAGCAGCGCCTCGGCCGGCGCGTCGGTGACGAACAATTGCGCGCAATCGACCTTGTCGAAGGCATAATGCTGGCCGCAGAAGTCGCAGTTGACGCTCACTTCGCCGAACTCGGCCAGTGTGCCGTCGACCTCTTCCTGGCCCAGCAGCTTGAGCATATTGCCGACCTTTTCGCGCGTGCAACTGCAATGGAAGCTCGGGTGGGTGGGCTCGAAGACGCGGATGGTTTCCTCCCAGAACAGGCGCTGCAGCAGGGTGTCGATGTCGGTGGCCAGCATTTCCTCCTGCTTCAGCGTGGACGCCAGCATCACGGCGCGGTGCCAGGTTTCCAGCGCATCCTCCTCCGACAGCGGCACGGCCTCGGCCTTGCCGCCGTGGTGGGGCAGTTTTTGCAGCAGCAGGCCGCGCGCGGTCGTGTCGTCCGTGGCCAGCCACAGCTTGGTGTCGAGCTGCTCCGAACGCAACATGTAATTCTCGATGACCGTCGACAAGTCGTCGCCGTCCAGGGGCACGATGCCCTGGTAGGGTTGCTGGCCCGGCATCTTGTCGAGCGGGTCCAGGGTGATGATGAAGCGGCCGCGGCCGTTCTCATTGAGCAGGTCTTGCAGCGTCGCGTCGGCGCCGATGCGCGCCTTCGGATCGAGCTTGGCGGTGGCGCGCAGGCGCAGCTCGGCGTCGCACTCGACGACCATCAGGCGCACCGGGCCGTCGCCGTGGATCTGCATGATGATGGAACCGTTGAACTTCAGGTTGGCCGACAGCAAGGCCGCGGCGGCCACCATCTCGCCGAGCACCGCTTGCACGGCCGGCGGATACTTATTGTGCGACAACACCTCGCGCCACGTGGCGGAAATGTCGATGAACTCGCCGCGCACGGCGGCATTATCGAAAATAAATTTTTGCAGCGTGTCTTTGTTGGCGTCTGTCGTCATTGTGTCTTATCCAATCTTAGTAAGTTGCGTCTTAAACAGCTGGGCGCGCTGCACATAACTGCTGGCGCTGCCCTGCAAACGCAGGATCTCGTCTTCCGTCAAGGGCCGCACGGCCTTCGCCGGCGAGCCGATGATCAGCATATTGTCCGGAAATTCCTTGCCCTCCGTCACCAGCGCGCCGGCGCCGACCAGGCAACCCTTGCCGATCCTGGCGCCGTTCAGCACGACGGCCTGGATGCCGACCAGGGCGCCGTCGCCGATGCTGCAGCCATGCAACATCGCCTGGTGGCCGACCGTCACATTGCGGCCCAGGGACAAGGGGAAGCCCATATCCGTGTGCAGCACGGCGGCCTCCTGCACATTGCTATTCTCGCCAATGCTGATACGCTCATTATCGCCGCGCAAGGTCGCACCGAACCAGACCGAGGCGTTGGCGGCGATGCTGACCTTGCCGATGATGGCGGCGGAATCGGCGACGAAAGCGGAGGCGGCGATCTGCGGCGCGTGCTCGCCGAATTGGTAGATAGTCATAAGCGGCCCGGAAAAAGCGTTGGAATCGCGCTATTTTACGCCCTCGCCGGCACTTTCCGCCCACCAACAATGGGGTCAGGTCTAGACATGGCGGTTTCGGCGTGGAAAACCGCCATGTCTAGACCTGACCCCATTGTTGTAATGCGTTACAATGGAACGGCCGTGCTTTTTTCTTGGCCATGTTGCCAGTGGTAAATGGTGGCGGGGCACTTACTTTCAAGGTGGAATGATTATGTTGCAGTCTCGCTCAGAGTTTATCCCCGTGCGCGGTGTGCGCACCCATGTCCGCCATTGGGGCAGGGAGGGCGCGCCGAAGTTGTTTATGGTGCATGGCTGGATGGATGTGTCGGCGTCGTTCCAGTTCGTCGTCGATGCGCTGCAGGGCGACTGGCATGTGATCGCGCCCGATTGGCGCGGCTTCGGCTTGAGCGCGCGGACGCAGGCGGATACTTACTGGTTTCCCGACTATGTCGCCGATCTCGACGCCATCTTGCGCCATTATGCGCCCGACGAGGCCGTCAATCTGCTCGGCCATAGCATGGGCGGCAATGTCGTCGGCATTTACGCCGGCGCCCGCCCGCAGCGCATCCGCAAGTTGATCAATCTGGAGGGCTTCGGCTTGCCCGCCAGCCGGCCCGAGCAGGCGCCGGGGCGCTATGCGAAGTGGCTCGACGAGTTGCTCGCGCCGGCCGTGATGCATCCCTATCCGGACCGTCAGGCCGTCGCCGCGCGCCTGCAAAAGACCAATCCGCGCCTGTCCGACGCGCGCGCCGATTTCCTGTCCCGCCACTGGGCCGCGCAAAACGCCGACGGCCAGTGGGAGATTCTCGGCGATCCGCTGCATAAGCACGCCAGCCCCCTGCCTTATCATGTCGAGGATTTCATGGCCTGCTGGAGCGCGATCACGGCGCCCGTGCTGTGGGTCGAGGCGGACGACACGAATATGTGGTTGTGGATGGGGCCGAAGCCGCAGGCGCGCGTCGAGATCGACCGCCGCCTCGGCTTCCTGAAGGATGTGACGACGAAGATGATGGCCGACGCCGGCCATATGCTGCACCACGACCAGCCGGAGGCGCTGGCGCGGATGATCGAGGAGTTTCTCGGCTGAGGCGGCGCCGGGGGCGGACCGCGATTTCCGGGCGCGGTTTGCCGAAAACCGCGCTCCGTCCCCGGCTGTTGGCAAGCAGCGTACAATGGGGTTTTCCCCGTTTCGCTGGCGCAAGGCCGTGTGTTTGTATGCTTAATGTTGATCTTCATTGCCATTCCACTATTTCCGACGGGGTGCTGGCGCCAGCCGCCGTGGCCGCTTACGCGCACCGGGCCGGCGTCGACGTCTGGGCCTTGACCGACCATGACGAGGTGTCCGGCGTGGCCGCCGCCCGCGCCGCCGCCGCCGGGCTGGGCATGCGTTTCGTCGCCGGCGTCGAGATTTCCATCACCTGGGCCGGCGAGACCGTGCATATCGTCGGCCTGCAGATCGACGAGGCCAACGCCGCGCTGGTGCAGGGCCTGGCCCGCACGCGCGCCGGCCGCGACGCGCGCGGGCGCGAGATCGCCGCCCAGCTGGCCCTGGCCGGCATTCCCGGCGCCTACGAGGGCGCGCTGCGCTTCGTCGGCAATCCCGATCTGATGTCGCGCACGCATTTCGCCCGCTATATTGTCGAGTGCGGCAAGTGCGCGAATATTCCCGAGGTGTTCCGCAAGTACCTGTCCGAGGGCAAGCCGGGCTATGTGGCGCACCGCTGGGCCACGCTGGCCGACGCCGTCGGCTGGATCCGCGGCGCCGGCGGCCTGGCCGTCATCGCCCACCCGGGCCGCTACCGTTTCAGCGACACGGCCCAGGGCGCGCTGTTCGACGAGTTCAAGCAGCTGGGCGGCGTCGCCATCGAGGTCGTCACGGGCAGCCACAGCCGCGACCAGTATCCCGAGTACGCGCGGCTGGCCAACGACTACGGCTTTCTCGCCTCGCGCGGCACGGATTTCCACGCGCCGGGCGAGGCGCGCGTGGATTTCGCGCTGCTGCCGCCGCTGCCGTCCCACGTGACGCCGATCTGGCACGACTGGTTTTAAGGCCGCCGCGCGCCGGCGCGGCCTTGTTTTTCGCGCCGGCGCGCCTACTTTATGCGCATGCCATTATAATTTCGGCAATCAAGCCCGGAGAGCCCAGCCATGAAACGCGTCGTTCTGTTTATTCTTACCAACCTGGCCGTGATGCTGGTGTTGTCTATCGTGCTGACCGTGCTCGGCGTCGGCCGCCAGCCCTACGGCGGCGGCCTGGACCTGGGCAGCCTGATGACGTTTTCCCTCGTCGTCGGTTTCACGGGGGCGATTTTTTCTCTGTTGATCAGCAAGCCGATGGCGAAGTGGTCGACCGGCGCCCGCGTCATCGGGCAGCCCGCGTCGCCGACCGAGCAGTGGCTGCTGGCCACCGTGGGCGCGCTGGCCGGGCGGGCCGGCATTGCCATGCCCGAGGTCGCCATCTACGAGGGCGAGCCGAACGCCTTCGCCACCGGCGCGTTCAAGAATGCGGCGCTGGTGGCCGTGTCCACCGGCTTGTTGCAAAGCATGAACCGCGACGAGGTCGAGGCCGTGCTGGGCCATGAAATCGCCCACGTCGCCAACGGCGACATGGTGACGCTGACGCTGATCCAGGGCGTCGTCAACACCTTCGTCGTGTTCCTGGCCCGCGTCGTCGGCTTCTTCGTCGACAAGGTCTTGCTGCGCAATAATGGCGAGCAGCGCGGCCCCGGCATCGGCTACAGCATCACGGTGATGGTTTGCGAAGTGCTGTTCGGCATCCTCGCCTCGCTGATCGTCGCCTGGTTTTCGCGCCAGCGCGAGTTCCGCGCCGACGCCGGCTCGGCCAAATACCTGGGCAGCCCGGTGCCGATGATGCACGCGCTGGCGCGCCTGGGCGGCGTCGCGCCCGGCGCCCTGCCGCAGTCGATGGCGGCGCTCGGCATCGCCGGCGGCCAGGGCGGCTGGGCGGCCCTGTTCGCCACCCATCCGCCGCTGGAAGAGCGCATCGCCGCCTTGCGTGGCGTACAATCATAACAATCGAATAATGCGGCATGCCGGACATGCCCCGCCCAGCCCCACATGAGCCAATTTTTCCAGATTCACCCCGAGAATCCCCAGCCGCGCCTGCTCAAGCAGGCCGCGCAAATCATCCACGCCGGCGGCATCGTCGCGCTGCCGACGGATTCCTGCTACGCCCTGGTCTGCCACCTCGACGACAAGAGCGCCGTCGAGCGCCTGCGGCGCATCCGCGGCATCGATGAAAAGCACCATCTGACGCTGCTGTGCCGCGATCTGAGCGAGATCGGCGTGTATGCCCGCGTCGACAACCGCCAGTTCCGCCTGCTCAAGGCGGCCACGCCGGGGCCTTACACCTTCATCCTGGAGGCGACGCGCGAGGTGCCGCGGCGCCTGAGCCACCCCTCGCGCAAGACCATCGGCCTGCGCGTGCCGGAGAACCGCATCGTCCAGGCGCTGCTGGAGGAGCTGGGCCAGCCGCTGCTGGGCACGACCCTGATCCTGCCGGGCGACGAGGACACCTTGACGGACGCCGACAGCATCCGCGAGCGGCTGGAAAAGCACGTCGAGCTGATCGTCGACGGCGGCGCCTGCAGTTTCGAGCCGACCACCGTCGTCGACTTGACGGGCGCCGAGCCGGAGCTGGTGCGCCAGGGGCGCGGCGCGGCGCCGCCGCTGGGCCTGTGAGCGGGGCGGCGCAATGGCTCTGGTAGAATCGCGCTTATGAACGACACCAGCCAAATCATCCAGACCATCGCCGTTTACCTGATCCCGGTCCTGTTCGCGATATCCCTGCACGAGGCGGGCCACGGTTATGTGGCCCGCTATTTCGGCGACCCGACGGCCTCGAACGAGGGGCGCCTGAGCCTGAATCCGGCCCGGCATATCGACCCCTTCGGCACCATTCTGCTGCCGCTGCTGCTGTACTGGAGCGTCGGCATTCCCTTCGGTTACGCCAAGCCGGTGCCGGTCGACTACAGCCGCCTGCGCAATCCGCGCAAGCAGATGGCCTGGGTGGCGCTGGCCGGCCCGGGCGCCAATTTCGCCATGGGCCTGGGCTGGATGGTCATGCTGGTGCTGCTGGCCGCGCTGAATGCGCCGGATTTGTTCTTTTTCTCCGAAATGGCGCGCGCCGGCGTCAGCGTCAACGCCGCCATGTGCGTCTTCAACCTGATTCCCATTCCGCCGCTCGACGGCGGCCGCATCGTCACCGGCATCCTGCCGCTGGGGCTGGCGCGCAAGTTCGCCCGCATCGAGCGCTATGGCGTGTATGTGTTCGTGCTGCTGGTCGTGCTGATGTATTACCGCGTGCTGGACGGCGTGCTGCTGGCGGCGATCCATATCCTGATCGGTATTTTCAAGGCTTGCGTGTTTCCCCTGACCTTATTTTTGAACTGATTAACTATGTACCCCGACCGCGTTGTCTCCGGCATGCGCCCCACCGGCGCCATGCACCTTGGCCACTATCACGGCGCCCTGAAAAACTGGATCAAGATGCAGTCGGAACTGCCTTGCCTGTTTTTCGTGGCCGACTGGCACGCGCTGACCACGCATTACGACGACCCCGGCGTCATCGAGCGCAGCACCTGGGACATGCTGGTCGACTGGCTGGCGGCCGGCGTCGACCCGTCGCAGGCGACGCTGTTCATCCAGTCGCGGGTGCCGGAGCACGCCGAGCTGCACCTGCTGCTGTCGATGGCCACGCCGCTGGGCTGGCTGGAGCGGGTGCCGACCTATAAGGACCAGATCGACAACCTGAGCAACAAGGACCTGGCCACCTATGGCTTCCTCGGCTACCCGCTGTTGCAGGCCGCCGACGTGCTGATCTACCGCGCCAGCCAGGTGCCGGTGGGCGACGACCAGGTGCCGCATATCGAGATGATGCGCGAAATTGCCCGGCGTTTTAACCATTTGTACGGCAAAGAGCAGGGCTTCGAGGCAAAGGCCCAGGACGCCGTGAAAAAGCTCGGCAGCAAGCGCGCCAAGCTGTACAACGAGTTGCGCACCGACTACCAGCAGTGCGGCAAGGACGCGGCGCTGGAGCAGGCCAAGGCCATGCTCGACGACGCCCAGAGCCTGTCGATGATAGACCGCGAGCGCCTGTTCGGCTATCTGGAGGGCAGCCGCAAGCTGATCCTGGTCGAGCCGCAGGTGCGCCTGACGGCGGCGTCGCGCCTGCCGGGCCTGGACGGGCGCAAGATGTCCAAGAGTTATGGCAATGCGATCGCCCTGCGCGAAGACCGGGCCACGGTGACGAAGAAGGTGCGGACCATGCCGACGGACCCGGCGCGGGTGCGCCGCAGCGATCCCGGCGACCCGGCCAAATGCCCGGTGTGGCAATTCCACGCCGTGTATTCCGACGCGGCGACCAAGGAATGGGTCGCCAAGGGTTGCAGCTCGGCCGGCATCGGTTGCATCGAGTGCAAGCAGCCCGTCATCGACGCCATCATCAAGGAGCAGGAGCCGATGCACGAGCGCGCCCAGCAATACCTCGACGACCCGACGCTGGTGCGCGCCATCGTCGCCGACGGCAACGACGCGGCGCGCAAGCTGGCGCAGGAAACCATGCGCGACGTGCGCGAGGCGATGGGATTGGCGTACAACTGAGATGGACGATATTTCCCCCTGGGTGAGGCGCTGGGCGCCCCTGATTCCGAGCGGCGAGGTGCTCGACCTGGCCTGCGGCGGCGGCCGCCATGCCCGCCATCTGGCGGCCCTGGGCCACGCCGTGCTGGCGCTGGACCGCGATCCGGACGCGCTGGCGCGCGCGGCCGGCCCCGGCATCGTCACCGCCGAGTTCGACCTGGAAGAGGCGGGCGCCGTCTGGCCCTACGCGGCCGGGCGCTTCGCCGGCATCGTCGTCAGCAATTATCTGCACCGCCCCCTGTTGCCCGGCATCGCCGGCAGCCTGGCGCCGGATGGCGTGCTCATTTACGAAACCTTCGGCGCCGGCAACGCCCAGTTCGGCAAGCCCGCGAATCCCGCCTTCCTGCTGGCGCCGGGCGAGTTGCTGGCCTGGGCCGCCCAGTACGGCTGGCGCGTCGTCGCCTTCGAGGAGGGCCGGGTGGCCGCGCCGCGCGAGGCCATGGTGCAAAGGCTGTGCGCGGTGGGCGCCGCTTTTCCGCCGCTGGCGGCCCTCTTGGCGCCGTGCCAGCCCTGTAATGAACTGTAAAACCCGGTGCAAGATGCACCACAGGCGCGGCCTATCCGCTACAATCGTTGTTTTATTTATCGACGCACTATATATATTATGATCAAGGGCAGCATTGTAGCAATCGTCACCCCTATGCACGCGGACGGCAGCCTGGACTATCCAGGTCTGCGCAAGCTGATCGACTGGCATATCGCCGAAGGCACGGACGGCATCGTCATCGTCGGCACGACGGGCGAATCGGCCACGGTCAACGTGGAAGAGCACTGCGAGTTGATCCGTGTGACCGTCGAGCACGCCAAAGGCCGTATTCCCGTCATCGCCGGCAGCGGCGGCAATTCCACGGCGGAAGCGATCAAGCTGACGGAATTCGCCAAGGAAGCGGGCGCCGATGCGGCCCTGGTGGTGGTGCCTTACTACAACCGCCCCAGCCAGGAAGGCATGTACCAGCACTTCAAGGCCGTCGCCGAAGCCGTCGACCTGCCCATCATCCTGTACAACGTGCCGGGCCGTACCGTGGCCGACATGTCGAACGAAACGGTGGCCCGCCTGGCGGAGATCGCCAACATCGTCGGCATCAAGGATGCGACCGGCAACGTCGGCCGCGGCACCGAGCTGCTGCGCATGGTGCCGGCATCGTTCGCCGTCTATTCCGGCGATGACCCGACCGCGATGGCCCTGATGTTCTGCGGCGCCCAGGGCAATATCTCGGTGACGGCGAATGTGGCGCCGCGCGCGATGCATGAGCTGTGCGCGGCGGCCATGAAAGGCGACATCGCCGGCGCCGTGGCCATCAACAACCGCGTGATGCCGCTGCACCAGAAGTTGTTTGTCGAGCCGAATCCGGTGCCCGTCAAATGGGCGCTGGCGGAAATGGGCATGATGCCGCCAGGCATACGCCTGCCGCTCGTGCCGCTGGCCGACGCCTGCCACGACACCGTCCGCGGCGCCTTGCGCGACGCGGGCGTCTTACCCTAAGCCCCGACTCGAAACGGTCCGGATCTTCCCTGTTTACAGCTGCTTTTTAGCTTCTCATCCAGTAACGACATGACAATTCGCAAGAAACCTTACCCGGCTCACACCGCAATTGCACAGCGCGGCCTCGTTATCGGCGCCGTCGTGGCCAGCTTGACCGGCTGCGGCATGATCAGTTCCGTCGTCGGCACCGACAAGGTCGACTACAAGTCGGCCAAGAAGGCCAGCACCCTCGACGTGCCGCCGGATCTGACCCAGTTGCAGAAAGATAATCGTTACGCGCTGCCCGAGACGAAGAGCGGCATCGCCACGGCGTCCGGCTACAACGCGCAAAGGGGCGCCGCCGCGCCTGCGATGGCCGCCGGCAACCAGGACGTGCTGGCCAGCGGCAAGGACGTGCGCGTGGAGCGGGCCGGCAACCAGCGCTGGCTGGTCGTCAAGCAGGCGCCCGAGCTCCTGTGGCCGCAGTTGAAGACGTTCTGGGAAGATTCCGGCTTCACGCTGGCGCTCGACGCGCCGACGGCCGGCATCATGGAAACGGAATGGAATGAGAACCGCGCGAAGATTCCGCAGGATTTCGTCCGCAACACCATCGGCAAGGTCTTCGACTCCCTGTACTCGACGGGCGAGCGCGACAAGTACCGCACCCGCATCGAACGTTTGCCGGACGGTTCCAGCGAAATTTTCATCAGCCACCGCGGCGCCGAGGAAGTCGTGACCGGTTCGCAAAAGGATGGCACGGTGTGGACCGCGCGGCCGAACGATCCCGGCCTGGAAGCCCTGTTCCTGGCGCGCCTGATGACGCGCCTGGGCGCCGGCGACAATGCGCAGGCGAAAACGGCGGTCGACACGGCCATCGTCCAGCCCCTGCACGCCAAGCTGGTGGGCGCCGCCGCCACCCGCGCCATCGAAGTCGACGAGGGCTTCGACCGCGCCTGGCGCCGTGTCGGCCTGGCGCTGGACCGGGTCGGCTTCACCGTCGAAGACCGCGACCGCGTCCAGGGCACGTATTTCGTGCGCTATGTCGATCCGGACGAGGCGAAGAAAACCGACGGCTTCTTCAAGAAACTGCTCAGCTGGGGCTCGTCCGACAAGGACAAGGAGGCGCAGCGCTACCGCATCGGCGTCAAGGCCGGCGCCGGTTCCAGCAGTCTGGTGACGGTGCTCAACAACGACGGCAAGCCGGAAACCTCGGCGACGTCCGAGAAGATCCTGGTCTTGCTCAACGAGCAACTCAAGTAATGCCGCCGGGAGGCGCGCCGCCATGCGGGCGGCGCGCCTCCGGATACGCCGGACGGCGCAATTTGCCTTTGTCCAGACGTAAAAAAGCCGACCCGAAGGTCGGCTTTTTTATTGCAAGCTGATATTACTTCGAAGCAGCGGAAGCGGCCGAAGCAGCAGCCGATGCTGCAGGAGCAGCAGCAGCGTCAGCAGCAGGAGCAGCAGCCGAAGCGGCTGGAGCAGCAGCAGCAGCGTCAGCAGCTGGAGCGGCAGCAGGAGCTGCAGCAGCAGGAGCGGCTTCAACTACGGCTGGTGCTGGAGCAGCAGCAGGAGCTTCTTCTTTTTTGCTGCAAGCAGCCAGAGCAACAGCCAACAGGGAGGCGATCAGCAGGGATTTTTTCATGGGTTTTCCTTAATTATTTCAAAAGTAGTTCAACAATGTTGCGATGAATAATTACCGGTAATTATCGCTCATTAGGTCGTCTTCGAAGGCTTTTCGTACCTTGAGGTGCCTGCCAGACAACGGAAACTTCCTAACCGAATATTATAGCGATTTTTGGTGCGTCGCAATAGGAGTAACGGGCAATTTCGCAACTATTTTGCGATATCGCAATATTTACCGGGGCGATACGTTTTCATTTGCATCAAACTTACGCGAAAAGCGGAATCACGGAGGAATAATAACGGATTTCTTGATATAAGTCATAGTCCAGCCGTGCTGGGGTGCAATCCCGGCTCCGCTTCCAGCCACATGCCGGCGAAACGCTCGGCGCACAGGCGGGTGTCGGCCTCGCTGTCGAACACGGCCTCGCCGCGCAAATGGTCGCTGTGGAAGCGCCGCACCAGATGCAGATCGTCGGCGATGCAGAAGGAATCGGTCAGATGGCGTAAGTTCTTGCTGCTTACGCGACATTCGAAGCGGTGGCCGAACTGCGTGAGCAGGCGCAGCAGGCGCGGACACTGGCGCTCCAGCAGGGCGTCGCTGTGGGCCAGCAGCGCGATGCCGCCGCCGCCCAGCAGGAAGGGGCGCAGGATGGCCTCGACTTCGCCCGTGCCCAGGTCCCACAGGGCGAAGTCGGGGTCGAACAGGCGCAGCCGCCGTTCGGCGCGGGACAGGCACAGCCGCAGTTGCTGCTGGAATGCCTGCCGGCTGGAGAAGGGAAACACTTGCCTTTCCATTGCTGCTCCTTTGCAAACCTGGCGCCGCGCCCGGCGGCGCCTTAACCCAGTTCCAGCCAGCCGTCCTGATACCAGGTGTAGAGCGCGTCCATGACGTCCTCGGAGGCGCCGGCCAGCGCCGCGCCGTCGAGCGCGCGCGCGTTGGCCAGCGCTTCCAGCGCGACCTTGTCGGCGCGGCCGATGGCGAACGATTCGCCGTTGATGAACACGTGTTTGCCGCGGTAGAGCATCAAGGTCTTGCGCGACAGGGCCACGCCCTTCTTGGCCGCGCTCAGCGCGAAGCGTTCCGGCGTCAGCGGCTTGGCCGGCCCCTTGAAGAAGACATTGTGCTTCGGCTCGGACAGGTGCTCGCCGAGGAAGATCGTCACGTCGTCCTCGGTGAAGCGGACCTTGTTCAATTCCGCGGCGATGGTGCTGAGCATATTGCGCGGGATCTCGGCCGGATGCTTGCTCACTTCCAGGTCGGGGTCGCCGTAGCGGCCCGGCAAATCGATGGAATCGGCCATGAATTGCAGGAAGGCTTCGCCCAATTCCTGGTAGGACGGCGAGCGGAAGCCGACCGAATAGGTCTGGCAGTCGCCGATGGCGACGCCGTCGTGGGCGTAGTGGGGCGGCAGGTAGAGCATGTCGCCCGGTTCTAGGATGAATTCCTCGGTCGGCTTGAACTTGCTGAGTATCTTCAGCGGCAGGCCCTCGACCAGGCTCAGGTCCTTCTGCGCGCCGATGCGCCAGCGGCGCTGGCCCTGGGCTTGCAAAAGGAACACGTCATACGAGTCGAAATGGGGGCCGACGCCGCCGCCGTCGGTGGCAAAGCTGATCATCAGGTCGTCCAGGCGGGCGTCCGGAATGAAGCGGAATTGGCGCAGCAAGTCGTCGGCGGCGTCGTTGTGCAGGTTGGCGCCCTGCACCAGCAGCGTCCATTCCCTGGCGTCGCGCGCCGGCAGCTCGGCCACCGGGCCATGCTGCATCTGCCAGGCGCCGTCGCTGTGGCTGACGAGGCGCGCTTCGACGTGGTCTTGCGCGGCCAGGGCCGCCAGGGCCGCGACGCTCATCAGGGGCTTGAAGCCGGGGATGGCTTGGCGGATCAGGAGCGGCTTTTTGTGCCAGTAGTCGCGCAGGAACTGCGCCGGCGTGATGTCGCCGAGGATGGTAAGTTTTTTCATCCCGCCATTATAACCACGCGCAATGCGCCTGCGCGTCCCCCGCTGGGGGTATAATTTGCCAGCTTATATAATGAAAGGAAGCACAATGAAGATTGCCAAGAATACGGTCGTGACTGTAAATTACAAACTGTCAGATGCCCAAGACAATCTGATCGAAGACGGCCGTCAGCCTATGGTCTATCTGCACGGTGACTATGAGAACACGCTGCCGAAAATCGAAGAAGAACTCGACGGTAAGGAAGTGGGCTATTCGAACACGATCCAGATCGAGCCGGACGACGCGTTCGGTGAATACGACCCGGCGCTGGTCAAGGTCGAGCCGCGCAACCGCCTGCCCGATCCGCTGGAAGTGGGCATGCAGTTCGAAGGCATGCCGGAGAGCGATTCCGCCGACGACGAAGCGATGATCTTCACGGTCACCGACATCGCCGACGACAAAGTTGTGCTCGACGGTAACCATCCGCTGGCCGGCATCGCGCTGCGCTTCGAGTTGACGGTGGCTGAAGTGCGCGCCGCCACCGACGAAGAAATCGCCCACGGCCACGTGCACGGCGCCCATGGCCACGGCCATGACCACGACGAAGATGAAGGCGACGCGGGCGACCACTTCCGCAGCCATCCTATCCACTAAGATCGTTGTTGCGCCGCCCGGCCATGCGGCCGGGCCGGCCTGTTGCCGCTAGCGTGCGGCGCCGTTGCTGGCCTCGAACAGGGCCGGCCGGCTGCGGTCGACGCCGATCTGCACCCAACCGCCATTGACGCTGAGGTGTCCCAGGTTGTCGCGCCAGGCGATGGCCGCGTCGGCCGCCCGCTTCACGCGCCGCGTATCGACCAGCAAGACCTTGCCGCTGAATTTCTTCGCCAGCATCTTGATCTGCCGCCGCGGGCCGGCAAAGCCATCCTGCTTCGTGTTAAAGCTCGGCAGCAGCGAACTGTCCTCCTCCATCTGCACGCCGACATCGCCGTCGGAAAACAGCACGATGCCGTCCAGCTTTTTGCGCTGCGCCATCGCGAACAGGCGCTGCAGCCACGAACGGTTGGCCACCAGGCGGTCCTCGAACTCGCTGTTGCGGCCCGCCTCGCGCAGGAAGTGGTTGTTATTGGCCGGCAGGTTCACCGTGGCGAACAGGATGCGGCCCGATTCCCAGTGGGCGTTTTCGGCGTAGCTGCGGAACTTGGCGCTGGCCGACAGCCGCGACAGCGTCAGCTTGCGCGCGCCCAGCGAATTGTCGTCGGCGAAGAACAATTCGCGCAGGCGGTTCAGGCGCTCGATGGCGTTCGAGCGGCCCAGCGAGTTCTTGCAGCCGCTCCAGTCGCTGGCGGCCAGCGAGACGATCAGCGGCCGCTCGCTGTCGTCGAGCAAGTCCCTGCGGCGTGCGTACAACTTGTCGCTGCACGATTCGCTGTCGGCCTTGATGCCGGTGGCGACGACGAAGGCCAGGTCGGCCTGGTCGGCCTCGTGGATTGCCTGCTTGAGCGCGGCCTCGTCCGGCGTGGCCTTGAAGGCGTGGCCGAGCACGCCGAACTGGAAGGGCGCGTCGGCCCGGGCCGGCTTGGCGGCGCCGGCCGGCTGCCACGCCAGCGCGGCGGCCAGCAGGGCCGCCGTCAAGCCACTGCGGCGCAGGCTCATGCCAGCGCCGGCAGGGCCAGGCGTTTCAGCTGGTACAGCTGTTCGAGCGCCTCGCGCGGGCTCAGGGAGTCCGGGTCGAGTTCCTCCAGCGCGCCCAGCAGGGCCTGCATGGCCGGGTCGGCGGCCGGCGTCGCCTCCGCCTCTTCCTCCTGCGTGTAGGGATCGGCGGCCGGCGCGGCGAACAGGTCGCGCTGCGGCGTGGCGTCGAGCGCCTGCGCCTCCAGCCGCGCCAGGTGCTTGCGCGCGGCCTTGATCACGGCCTGCGGCACGCCGGCCAGCTGGGCCACCTGCAAGCCGTAGCTTTGCGAGGCGGGGCCGGCCTGCACGGCGTGCAGGAAGACGATGCTGTCCTTGTGCTCGACGGCCGACAGGTGGACGTTGGCGGCGCTCGGGTGGCTCTCGGGCAGCTGGGTCAGCTCGAAATAGTGGGTGGCGAACAGCGTGAAGCTGCGGCTGCTGTCGATCAGGTGGCGGGCGATGGCCCAGGCCAGCGCCAGGCCGTCGAAGGTCGAGGTGCCGCGGCCGACCTCGTCCATCAGCACCAGCGACTGCTCGGTGGCGCCGTTCAGGATGGCCGCCGATTCCGTCATCTCGACCATGAAGGTGGAGCGGCCGCCGGCCAGGTCGTCGGTGGCGCCGATGCGCGTGAAGATGCGGTCGATCGGGCCGATGACGGCGCTGGCGGCCGGCACGTAGCTGCCGACGTAGGCCAGCAGCGTGATCAGCGCGACCTGGCGCATGAAGGTCGATTTACCGCCCATGTTCGGGCCGGTGATCAGCAGCAGGCGGCGCTCGTTGACGAATTTGCAGTCGTTGGCGATGAAGCGCTCGATCTGCTTTTCGACGACGGGGTGGCGGCCGTCGACGATGTCGATGCACGGCTCGGCCACCAGTTGCGGCGCGCACCAGTTGTGGTGCAGCGCGTGCTCGGTCAGCGCCGTCAGGGTGTCGAGCTGGGCCAGCGCCTGGGCGATCGTCTGCAGCGTGCCGATGTGCGGCGCCAGATCGAACAGCAACTGCTCGTACAGCAGTTTTTCGCGCACCAGCGCCTTGTCCTGGGCCGACAGGGCCTTGTCCTCGAAGACCTTGAGCTCGGGCGTGATGTAGCGCTCGGCGTTCTTCAGCGTCTGGCGGCGGCGGTAGTCGTCCGGCACCTTGTCGGTCTGGCCGTGCGTGACCTCGATGTAGAAGCCGTGCACCTTGTTGTATTCGACGCGCAGGTTGGCGATGCCGGTGCGGGCCCGCTCGCGGGTTTCCAGGTCGACCAGGAACTGGCCGGCGTTCTCGGACAGGGCGCGCAGCTCGTCGAGTTCGGCGTCGAAGCCGCGCGCGAACACGCCGCCGTCGCGCACCATCGCGGCCGGCTCCTGGGCGACGGCGCGCTGCAGCAGGTCGAGGCAGGCGGACGGCGTGGCCAGCGCGGCGTGGGTGGCGGCCAGCAGGCTGGCGTCGAAGCCGGGGCCGTCGCAGCGCAGCACGCACTGGCGCAGCGCCGGCAATTGCTGCAGGCCGTCGCGCAGCGCGGCCAGGTCGCGCGGCCGGGCCGACAGCAGCGCGACGCGGGTGGTGATGCGTTCGATGTCGGGCACCTGGGCCAGCGTCGAGGCCAGCGCGCCGCTGGCGTCGCTCTGGGCCAGCGCGGCGATCGCCTCGTGGCGGGCGCGCGCGACGCCCTGGTCGCGGCGGGCGTGGTGCAGCCAGTGGCGCAGCAGGCGCGAGCCCATCGCCGTGCGGCAGTGGTCGAGCAGCGAGAACAGCGTCGGCGACTCCTGGCCGCGTATCGTCTCGGTCAGCTCCAGGTTGCGGCGGGTGGCCGCGTCCAGGCCGATGAATTCGCTTTCCGTTTCCGTCGTCAGCGTGCGCACGTGCTGCAGGCCGCGACCCTGGGTCGAGTGGGCGTAGCGCAGCAGCGCGCCGGCCGCGCCGAAGGCGGCGCCCAGGCCGTCGGCGCCGAAGCCCGTCAGGGTGGCCACACCCAATTGTTCGAGCAGGGCCTTGTGCCCGCCGAGCACGTCGAAATGCCAGTCGGGCACGCGGTTGACGTTGGCGCCGGCGTTGTCCTCGAACATGTCGGCGCCGTCGCCGCGCAGGATCTCGGCCGGCGCGATGCGTTCGAGCTCCTGGCGCAGGCGCACGTCGACGGACTTGGCGTCGCCGGAGAACTCCATCAGTTTGAGCGCGCCGCTGGCCAGCGACAGCCAGGCCAGGCCGGCCGTGACGACCTTGCGCTGGTTGATCACGCACAGGGCCAGCAGCGGCCGCTCGGCCTTCTCGGGCAGCAGGTCGGCGTCCGTCAGCGTGCCGGGCGTGACCACGCGCATCACCTTGCGCTCGACCGGCCCCTTGCTGGTGGCGGGGTCGCCGACCTGCTCGCAGATGGCCACCGATTCGCCCAGCTTGACCAGCTTGGCCAGGTAGGGGTCGAGCGAGTGGAAGGGGATGCCGCACATCTTGATCGGGTTGCCGTTGCTGGCGCCGCGCTGGGTCAGCGTGATGCCGAGGATGCGCGCCGCCTTCTCCGCGTCCTCGAAGAACAGCTCGTAGAAGTCGCCCATGCGGTAAAACACCAGCATGGTCGGGTGGTCGGCCTTGATGCGCAGATATTGCTGCATCATAGGGGTGTGCTTTTCCGTCGCGCTGTTTTTGATGGCGGCGGCGTTGATTTCGGTAGGGGTGATCGTCATCTGTTCTTTGTCGGTGGGGCGGGGCGCCAGCCAGTTCGCGCTCCCCGCCTATGGTGCGGCGCATTGCTGCGCCTGCGTTAAGGCCGCCATTTTACCGCTTTCGCAAGCGGCGGTAGGGCGAAAGCGCGGGCAGGGACGACAAATGGCGAGGCGGCGCTGCGGCGCTGCGCGCGCGGCGTTGGCGGGGCAGGCGGTGGAGCGGATTATTTTTTGCTGATGGTATCGAGTTGCCGCTGCATCTGCTTCAGCAACTGGGCGGTTTCCTCGGCCTGTTTTCTGATCTCGGCTTGGGCCAGCGTCGTGTTTTTGCCCGACTCGAACGAGGCGAGCATATTGGCCAGTAGCGTGGCGTTGAACGTCGCGACCCCGAGAACGATGGCGAGGGAGGCGCTGACAGCCGTGACGATGATCGTCGTTTTCATGCCTGCAATGGACTTTTTCATTTCCGACAAGGACGTTTCGATGTTCGTCATCCGGGCGTCCATCCAGCCGAATTTCTCGTCGATCCTGGCCATGAAATAGTCTACCTTGGCTTCAATGGACGCGATCCGGGCGTCCATCCTTGCCTCGATAGCCTCCAGTTTTGCATCGAATTCTTCCCTGCTCGGCGCATTCATTGCATGGCCTCCCTAAGCGCGTCGCCGCCGACCAATACGGCCCTCAAGAAATCCATTCTACGCCGACGCGGGGATAGCGCATTGTGCCGCCACAGATCGCGCGCGCCGCTATGGCAGGTGAAACATCCTGGTGCCGAACACGCCAACGAGCCCGACGATGATCAGGTACAGGGCGATGATGTAGTTGAGTAACTTGGGCATGAACAGGATCAGCACGCCGGCGATCAGCGATGCGAGGGGAACGGTGGTCAGGTGGATGCTCAAAGCGGGCTCTTTCATTGGAAACGGGAAGGCGCGAGTGTGCCACAAGCGCCGATTCGCCGGTTTCAATCGTGCTAGAAGAGTTCGCCCTGGCCCGGCGCGGCCGGCTTTCCGGCGGCAGCGGGTCGGCGCAGGCGCTCGGCAGCTCCACCGGACAGGTACGGAACGCTTCCGTTGAGCCAGCCAGGTCGCCGCGCAACCATTCCGCGTTATCGATAAGGAGAACAGGAGTATTCATTACATTGTTGAAGAAAGGCGCACATCGAGGTTTTGAAAATGCCTTCGCTGTCAATAAATCAAGCAATCCTGTTCGTCGACAAGTCCCAGCCACCGACGGTGTTGCCGCCGGAGCCGCCTGCAATTTTTTGCTGCGTGTATTTCCAGCGAATCCTCGAATACTTCAACCCCACATGCTCGCCCAGGAACTCGCCGTCGGCCAACCTTGGAGCGACGCCGCTGATCAGCACGTTTTCTAGCTGGATCTCGAAATATTTGATGCGATCGCCCATCGCGTCGGCGCGCATGAACTCGATCGTCGCCGTGGGAATCGTCTTGCCCGCCGAGCAGGTTTGCAGCAGCAGCGGAGTGGACAGGTCGGCGAGCTTCGAGATGACGATGTCGCCGTGTTCGCTCCTCTCCGCCGTATGCCCACCGCCTGTCGACGCCGTTGCCGACTTCGGCTGCGCTATCTTCCAGCGCACGGTTTTGCATTCGATCCAATCCCTGTGGCGGTTGTCCGCCGACTCGCCCTTGATTCCGTCGATGCGCAGATAGACGTCGATTGCCATGGCTACCTCTGGTTGTGACGCGCCGGAACGTCCCGGCGCAGCCGCCATTATTCGGTATCGGCCATGGCGGCCATTGCGGGTGCTCAACCATGGCGGAAGTTCCGCTCCGTCCCTCGACAACCCAAGCGCGGCCTGAGGCCCGTCAACGTCTGCACCGCAAATGTTGCGAGGCGTCAACGTAGAGCGTCGGCGGAGGAATAGAGTCGGGGTAGTCCGTCTGCGAGGCGGTCCGATCAACTCCCTGACCATTGGATGAATCCATGCTCGACGTTGCTTTGACGCCGCCTAAAGTCGACAATTCCAAATTGAGCATGAGCGCTTCCGCCAAGTTGCGGATGCGCGAGCGCGAGGACCCGAAGGCGTTCTATTACGATGACGGGGGCCGTCCAGGGCGGGGAAACTGCACGTGGGGCATCGGGATTTTGGCTCATCTTGGCCCCTGCACATCGGACGAGCTGAAGAAGGAGGTGAGCGCCACCGAAATCGAGGCATCCTTCGCCTCCAGAGTGGGCGAGGCAGAACGGATCGTCAGGCGCCGCGTCTCGAAGCAGGCGCTCACGCAAGATCAGTTCGACGCCTTGGTCAGCTTCACCTACAACTCAGGCGGGCGCGGAGCCGCGAAGGTGCTGGCCTACGTCGACGACGGCAATTTCAAGGCGGCGGCAAGCGGCATCAGCGGGGCCATCTACATGACGATCAGGACAAAGAAGGGCTCGAAACGGGTGATTGCCCGCGGGCTCATTCCCCGGCGTGCGGAGGAGAGCGCGCCGTTTCGCAACTCGGTGCGATAGGCCGCCAGGAACGCCCCGCGGACTACCTCGAAAGGAAAGACATGTTGCTGCGCGCCATCCATGGCGGGATCCTCAACCTTGTCGGCTGCCTCGCCCTCGCGGGGCTGGCGTGGGCGCCAGTAGCGGCCGGGGCGGGGGATGCCGGACTTCTTCCTGGCGCGCGCGCCGCAGCCGAGCCCAACGCGGACATCCTCGGCCGGTGGCGTTTGACGAGGGTGCTCGACGCCGCCGACATCGCCGCGATGTCGGACCGGCAGGCGCGCGCGTTGATCGGCAAAACCGTCGTGGTCGCCAAGGATAAATTCGTGTTCAATGGCGAGGCGTGCGCCTCGCCGACTTACGAGCGCAGCGTAAACGACTTGGCGCGCTCGTTTCGAGAGCAGGGGCATGTGAGCTCGGCGAATATGGGATTGCCGGACCCCGTCACGGCGATCGACGCTCGTTGCACCTATCTCTTTTTGAAGAAGCCCGGCCGTATCGTGGTTCATTGGAACGGTTTTTATTTCGAAGCGGTCAGACGCGGGCGTTAAGAAAGTGCGCGAGCCCAGCGCGACAATGCGAGAGATGGGATCTTATGTGGGGCTAGTTGTCGCCACGTGTCGCGTGGATTCAAGCCAACGTTCTCGCGGGTTGAAATAATTGAAAAAGCAGCAAATCGTCGAGGAGGGCGTGTGGCGGGGCGTTGCCGCCGGCAACTTTGGATTTGATAAGTTGTGTATTTTTAAAAAAATGATTGGCGCTGATCTTCATCTTTGCCGAATTTTCCCGACATCGCGCGTGCCGATATCCATTTGTCGCTATGGCAGGTGAAACGGGACGGCGCGAGTGTGCCACAAGCGCCGATTCGCCGGTTTCAATCGTGCTAGAAGAGTTCGCCCTGGCCCGGCGCGGCCGGCTTGCCCGACGGACCGTCGACGCCTTGCCGTCCGCTCTCCAGGCGCCAGTCCGGGCGGGCCGGCCGGCTTTTCAGCGGCAGCGGGTCGGCGCAGGCGCTCAACAGTTCCGCCGGATAGGTGCGGAACACTGCCGTCGAGCCAGCCAGGTCGCCGCGCAACCATCCCGCGTATTGCCACGGTTCCAGGATGACGACCATGCGCTTTTCGTCGTCCGGCTGGTGGAACTGGCGCATCAGCCCGTGTTCGTCGGCGTTGATGGTCAGCATGGAGAAGGAAATCAAAGGCTGGCCGTCCGGCCCGTCCGGTTTCGTTTCCCATATGCCGGCGATGCCCAGCGGGCCGCCGTCGGCCCGCTCGATGCGCCAGCGCACCGGCTGCTCCGTGGCGTAGCGGGGCTCGAACAGCGCGCGCGCCGGAATGATGCAGAACTGGCGCCGCTTCCACGCCTCGCGGAACGACGGTTTCTGCGCCACCGTTTCGCTGCGCGCGTTGTAGGTGCTGCGGGCCAGCTTGAGGTCGGCCCAGTGCGGCACCATGCCGAAGCAGGCCAGCACGCATTCGACGTCGGTGTCCGTGCCGCGCACGCGGCGGACGATGGGCGCCATGTATCCGGGAAACGTTTCGAGCGGAAAGTCGAACAGGCCAAGCTGGACGCCGAAGTGTGCCGCGATGACGTCTTTTGGGCTGGGGGTGTAGTTGGCGCACATGCCGTATTCTAGCGTGTCGCGCCGGAGGCCGGAACCGGGAGCCGGAACCGGGGGGCGCCCTTACAGGGGCAGCGCCGTTTCGTACTTCACTTCGCGCATCGTCACGCTGGTGTTGACCTGGGCCACGCCGTGCAGCTTGAACAGCACCTCGTGCAGGAAGTTCTGGTAGGCGTCCATGTCGGGCACGATCACTTTCACCATGTAGTCGGAGCCGGTGGTTTCATAGCATTCGACGACTTCGCTGCGCGCCTGCATGGCGCTTTCGAAGGCCGCCACCACCTCGGCCGAATGGCGGTTCAGCGACACGTTCGCCAGGCAGCACACCATCAGCCCCAGCTTGCGCCGGTCGACGATGGCGGCGTAGCGCTTGATGTAGCCGCCATCCTCCAATTCCTTTTGCCGGCGCCAGCACGGTGTGGCGGAAATGCCGACTTTTTCGGCCAGCTCGGCCGTCGAAACGCGGCTGTTGTGTTGCAGCTCGTTAAGTATTTTCAGGGATGCCGCATCAAGAGGATGGTTTTTCATATTTTGGCTAAAAATGAGTATGGCTCTCCGAAATCTATCACAGGCTCAGTGAGATAGGAAAATTTATCCGCATGCCCGGAACTATCATTTCTCTACAAAATAACGCCCAAAAGGGCGCCTTTCAAAGGGTAGAAAAATGCTTCCTCATGGAGACAAGTTGGACACGGCCGCGGCCGTGGTGGCGCAGCCTGCGCGGGCCCTGGCGGACCCGGATTACCGGCTCGACGACAATCTGCGGCGCGCCGCCGGGCGGGTGTTTTTGACCGGCACGCAGGCGCTGGTGCGGCTGCTGGTGATGCAGAAGCAGTTGGACGCGGCGAACGGCGTGAACAGCGCCGGCTTCGTCAGCGGCTACCGCGGCTCGCCGCTGGGCGCCGTCGACCAGGAGATGTGGCGCGCCAAGGACTTGCTGCAGCAACACGGCGTCGAATTCCTGCCTGCCATCAACGAGGATTTGGGCGCGACCGCCGTGCTCGGCTCGCAGCAGGTCGAAAGCGACGCCACGCGCAAGGTCGACGGCGTCTTCGCCATGTGGTACGGCAAGGGGCCGGGCGTCGACCGCTCCGGCGACGCCCTCAAGCACGGCAACGCCTACGGCTCCTCGAAACACGGCGGCGTGCTGGTGGTGCTGGGCGACGACCACGGCTGCGTTTCCTCGTCGATGCCGCACCAGAGCGAGCAGGCGCTGGTCGCCTGGAGCATGCCGGTGCTGAATCCGGCGAACATCGAGGAGTATCTGGAGTTCGGCCTGTACGGCTGGGCGCTGTCGCGCTTTTCCGGCAACTGGGTGGGTTTCAAGGCCATTTCCGAAACCGTCGAGGGCGGCGCCGTGGTCGAGCTGCCGCCGCTGCCGCAGTACCGCGTGCCCGGCGATTACGTGTTTCCGGCCGACGGCCTCGATTACCGCTGGCCCGACCTGCCCAGCCTGAAGATCGAGCAGCGCGTGGCGGAAAAGCTCAACGCCGTGCGGGCCTTCGCGCGCGCCAATTCGATCGACCGTCTGGTCGCGCCGGCGCCGGGCGCGACGCTGGGCATCGTCAGCGCCGGCAAGGCTTATCTGGATTTGCTGGAAGCCTTGCAGCGCATGGGGCTCGACGTCGGGCGCCTGAACCAGCTCGGCATCCGCCTCTACAAGCCGGGCCTGACCTGGCCGCTGGAGCCGCAGCGCCTGGCCGAGTTCGCCGCCGGGCTGCGGGAAATCCTCGTCGTCGAGGAGAAGGACCCGCTCATCGAGCAGCAACTGAAAAACCAGTTCTACAATCTGCCGCAGGAACGGCGCCCGCAGGTGCTGGGCAAGACCGACCTGCAGAACCAGCCGCTGCTGGCGGCCATCGGCGAGCTGCGGCCGTCGCGCATCGCGCCGGTGCTGATACGCTGGCTGGCGCCGCACCTGCCGGCGCTGGACTTGCAGCGCTATCTGCCGGCCTTCTGCGCGGCCGAGCTGCGCGCCGACCCGGCCGGGGCCGTGCGCACGCCGTACTTCTGCTCCGGCTGCCCGCACAACACCTCCACCCGCGTGCCCGAGGGCAGCACGGCGCTGGCCGGCATCGGCTGCCACTTCATGGCCACCTGGATGGAGCGCGACACCAACAATCTGACGCAGATGGGCGGCGAGGGCGTGACCTGGGTCGCGGCCTCGCGCTTCGTCGGCCGGAAGCACGTGTTCCAGAACCTCGGCGACGGCACCTATTTCCACTCCGGTTTCCTGGCCGTGCGCCAGGCGATCGCCGCGCGCACCAACATCACCTACAAAATCCTCTACAACGACGCCGTGGCGATGACGGGCGGGCAGCCGGTCGACGGCACGCTGTCGGTGCCGCAGATCGTCCGGCAGGTGCTGGCAGAGGGCGCGCGCAAGGTCGTCGTCGTCACCGACGAGACGGGCAACTATGACGGCGTGGCGCTGCCGGCCGGCGTCACGCTGCACCACCGCGGCGAGCTCGATCTGGTGCAGCGCCAGTTGCGCGACATCGAGGGCGTCACCGTGCTGGTGTACGACCAGACCTGCGCGGCCGAGAAGCGGCGCCGCCGCAAGAAGAACACGGCGACCCACACGGCTTTCCCCGATCCGGCGCGGCGCATGCTGATCAACCCGGAAGTGTGCGAGGGGTGCGGCGACTGCGGCGTGCAGTCGAACTGCCTGTCGATCCTGCCGCTGGAAACGCCGCTGGGGCGCAAGCGGCAGATCGAGCAGGCCTCGTGCAACAAGGATTATTCCTGCGCCGAGGGTTTCTGCCCCAGCTTCGTCTCGGTGCTGGGCGGGCAACTGAAGAAGCCGGCCGCCGCGAAGCTGGAGCTGGCCGCGCTGGAGCGCGCCGTCGCCGCCTGCGCGGTGCCGCCGCCGCACATCTTCGCCAAGCCGTTTGAAATCCTCGTCGCCGGCGTCGGCGGCACCGGCGTCGTCACCCTGGGCGCGCTGGTGACGATGGCCGCGCACCTGGAAGGCAAGGGCGCCTCGACGCTGGACTTCATGGGCTTCGCGCAAAAGGGCGGCGCCGTGATGTCGCACCTGCGCATCGCCGCCTCGCCGGCGGCGCTGAACCAGGTGCGCATCGACCTGCGCCAGGCCGACGCCATCCTTGCCTGCGATCTGGTGGTCGGCTCGATGCCGGACGCGCTCGCGGTAATGCGCCACGGGCATACCCGGGTCGTCGCCAACGAGCGTGAAATCCCCACCGCCGCGTTCACCCGCAACCCGGACGCCAGCAACGACATGGGGCGGCTGTTCGAGCAGTTGCGCCGCGTCGTCGGCGCCGACAGGGTGCACGCGCTCGACGCCCAGGACACGGCCACGCGCCTGCTGGGCGAGCCGATCGCCGCCAACATGCTGATGCTCGGTTACGCCTGGCAACTGGGTCTGGTGCCGGTCGGCCTGGCCGCGCTGCTGCGCGCGATTGAGTTGAACGACGTCGCCGTCGAGATGAACAAGAAGGCGTTCGCGCTGGGGCGCCTGGCCGCCGCCGACGGCGCCGCGCTGGAAGGGCTGGCGCCGGAGCGCGCGAAGGTGGTGCAGTTCACCGCGCCGGCCTCGCTGGAGCAGACGCTGGCCTTGCGCGCGGCGCGCCTGGAGCTGTACCAGGACCGGCGCTACGCGCGGCGCTATCTGGAGGCGGTGGCGCGCGTCGCCGACAAGGAGCGCGCCCTCGACGGCGTGCAGTCGAAGACGCCGCTGGCGAAGGCCGTGGCCCGCTATCTGTTCAAGGTGATGGCCTACAAGGACGAGTACGAGGTGGCGCGCCTGCACGCGGCGGCCGCGTTCCGCGAGCAGATCGACGCCGCGTTCGGCGGCGACTTCAAGCTGGAGTTCCATCTGGCGCCGCCGCTATTGGCGCGCAAGAAGCCCGGTTCCGAGGTGCCGCGCAAGATCCGCGTCGGCGCGTGGATCTTGCCGCTGTTCCGCGCGCTGGCGCCGTTGAAGGTGCTGCGCGGTACGCCGCTCGACATCTTCGGCTACAGCGCCGAGCGGCGCCGCGAGCGGGCTTGGCGCGACGGCTATTTCGACCTGGTCGATGAGATCTGCGCCACGCTCGACGGCGAGAACCGGGCGACGCTGCTGAAGCTGGCGCAACTGCCCGAGCAGGTGCGCGGTTATGGCCACGTCAAGCTGAAAAGCCTGGACCTGGCCGACGCGCAGGCGCTGCGGCTGCGCCAGCAGATGGCGCAGCGGGAGGCCAGGCCGCAAGGGCGGGCCGCCTGAGCGAACCGGCCACTGCGCGCATGGGGCCGGCGCGCAGCCGCCGGCTTTCCTTACCTGGTCCGCCGCGGCGGTCCGCCGAGCAAGTTGGACATGTCCAGCGCCTTGGCGTTGGCGCTCAACTTGCCGTCCTTGTATTCGATGGTGGAATACAGTTCGCCGTCGTCGAGGCGGACGTAGCCGTCGCCGATGGCCTTGTCGATGGCCTTGTCGGCCGCCTTGCGCCCCAGCGACAGCCTTTCCGCTTCGCTGCCCGCGCGCGTGAAGATGACGGCGACGTTGCGCACCAGCGAGATCGGCATGCGCAGCTCGAAGCGCGCCACCAGTTTGCCCAGCATGCGCGAGAACGAGTCCAGGTCATCTTCCGTGGCGTTGGCAAGGCCGATGTGGCCCTTGAGCGCGGCCGTGTCGCCGCGGAAGCTGCCGCTCAGGTCGTCGATGGCCAGCGCGGCGCCGTTCAGCAGCGCGCGCTTGCCCAGTTGTTCGAACTGCTGCAGCGTCGCGCCGCTGTGCGCGTTGTTCAGCGCCGCCGCCACGCTGCCGTTGAGCGACTGCGACAATTCCTTCACCACCTTGGCGTCAATATTGGTCAGGCGCAGCGACAGGTTCAGGCGCTCGATTTTTTCCTTGTTCACTTCGAGGGTCGCCGCCGACAAGCGGTAGCTCAGGTCGGCGACCTTGCCGCGCGAGCCCAGGCCGGTGCTGAAGCGCACATCCTCCATGCGGAAGGCTTTGCTGTTCTTGCTGGGCGCGCGCGGCTTCGCCGGCGCCGTCAGCGGCGTTTCGTCGAAGGCGATGACGCCGATGCGGCCCTGGGTGGCGCCGAACCAGACGCCGTCGGCGTTGCGCTCGTGCTGGCTGTTGAAGCGGATGTCGCTGTAGCGCACGCTGCTGTAGCGGTCGCCGGCGGCGAAGCCGGCCCACCGGCCGTCGGTGGCCAGGGTGTTGCCGGCCTTGTTGAGCGCCAGCTTGACTGCCAGTTCGCTCCATTCGACCTCGACGCGGCCGCGCTCGCTAAAGCGCAGCGGCTGCAGCGTCATCAGGTAGCCGACCTGCCCCTTGGGCGCCGGCGCCGGCTTCACGCGCAGCGGCTGGGCGTTGCCGAATACCTTGGTCAATTTCTCCGCCGTGTCGGCCGAGTAGCGCAGCGGCAGCGTGCCGAGCGCCTGCGCCAGGTTGGGGCGGGGGCCGAAGGCGGCCGAGGTTTCGCTGTACGCGGACAGGATCGCGTCCGTCAGTTCCGACTGCGATGCGGCGTGGCTGGGGGCCGCCAGCAGGGCGGTGGCGAGGGTGAGGCCGACAAATGGTGTTTTCAAAGGGATTGCCTGGGTGAGGGCCGCAAGCGCGGCCGGTGGAAGCGGGGAACTACGCTGAATTATCTATACGGCAAAGTTGCACGGGATGAATTTTACGCGAAAACCGCAAGTTAGCGCTCGCTCAGCCGTGCGCGCCCCCGCGCGCCCCGCGGTCTAGTTCGTCCAGTCTAGGCGCGGCCGCGCCGCTGCTAGCTCCTTCGGCGGAGGCGGGCTATTTATATTGATTTTCGGAAATGATCCTTTGACCAATAGTGCAATCCGGTGGCCGGGAATAAGCTTTGCCTGCCTAACAACCCCCGCTTTTTCATGCCGATTGGAGAACTACAGATGGATGCATTGCCCGAAAAGAAAAACGCCGACGCTGTGCCACAGCGCCCAACCCGTCGCAACTTCCTCGGCAAGAGCGCCTTGTTGGGACTGACGGGGGCCGGCCTGACGCTGGGCCTGGCCGGTTGCAAGGACGACGGCGCCGCCAAGGGTGCGGCCGCGTCCGCTTCCGCCAAGGCGGCCGGTGCGCCGCAGGCGGCCGGCCACGAGGTGGCGCCCGGCCAGCTCGACGAGTACTACCACTTCACCAGCGGCGGCCATTCCGGCGAGGCGCGCATTCTCGGCCTGCCGTCCGGCCGCACGCTGCGCCGCATCCCCGTCTTCAATATCGACCCGATGGTCGGCTGGGGTCTGACGAATGAATCGAAGGCCATCATCGGCACCAAGCCCGACGGCAGCCTGAAGTACACCACCGGCGACACCCACCACATCCACGGCAGCTACAAGGACGGCACCTACGATGGCCGCTGGCTGTTCGTCAACGACAAGATCCACGCCCGCCTGGCGCGCATCCGCATGGACACGATGGAATGCGACAAGATCGTCGAAATTCCCAACATCCAGGGTTTCCACGGCATTTTCCCCGACAAGTGCGACCCCGTCGACGCCAAGGTCAACTACACGACGCGGGTGTTCTGCGGCGCCGAGTTCCACATTCCGCTGCCTAACGACGGCCGCGACTTGAACGACCCGAGCAAATGGGGCTGCCTGTTCAGCTGCGTCGACGCGGCGACGATGGAAGTGCGCTGGCAGTGCCGCGTCGACGGCAATATGGACTTGATCGCCACCTCCTACGACGGCAAGCTGGCGGCCTCGAACCAGTACAACACGGAAAACGCCTTCGACCTGGCCGGCATGATGGCCTCCGAGCGCGACGCCTGCGTGTTCTTCAACGTCGGCCGCATCGAGCAGATGATCAAGGACGGCAAGTTCACCACCATCGGCAGCTCGAAGGTGCCGGTCGTCGACGGCCGCAAAGCCGCCAACGCCGACCCGAAAACGGCGCTGACCTGCTATGTGCCGGTCAGCAAGAATCCGCACGGCGTCAACGCCTCGCCGGACGGCAAGTACTTCGTCTGCTCCGGCAAGCTGTCGCCGACGGCCACCGTGATCGACTTGTCGCTGGTGCATAAATGGTTCGCCGGCGAACTCAAGGACGAGCGCGCCAGCGTCGTCGCCGAGCCGGAAATCGGCCTGGGACCTTTGCACACCGGCTTCGACGGCAAGGGCAATGCCTACACCTCGCTGTTCCTCGACAGCCAGATCGTCAAATGGAACGTCGACAAGGCCATCGCCCAGTTCAAGGGCGACAAGGCGGCCAAGGTGGTGCTGGACCGCCTCGACGTCCACTACCAGCCGGGCCACACGTATTGCTCGATGGGCGAGACGAAGGAAGCGGACGGCAAGTACTTCAACTCGGGCAACAAGTTCTCGAAGGACCGCTTCCTGCCGGTCGGCCCGCTGCACCCGGAAACGGAGCAGTTGATCGTCATCAGCGGCGAGAAGATGGTGATGATCGCCGACCACACGGCGTATCCGGAGCCGCATGACGGCATCATCGTGCGCCGCGACATCGTCAAGACGCGCCAGATCTACAACATGGACGACTTCCCGAACGCCGTCAAGACGCCGGCCGATTCGCGCGTCGAGCGCAAGGGCAACAAGGTGTCGATCTTCCTGATGTCGCAGGCGCCGTCGTACAGCATGCCGGTCATCAAGGTCAAGAAGGGCGACGAGGTGACGCTGACGCTGACCAACCACGACAAGGTGGAAGACTTGACCCACGGTTGCGCGATTCCGACCTATAACGTGAACTTCATCGTCAATCCGCAGGAAACCAAATCGGTCACCTTCAAGGCCGACCGTGCCGGCGCCTTCTGGATCTATTGCACGCACTTCTGCCACGCCTTGCATCTGGAGATGCGCAGCCGCTTGCTCGTCGAAGCGTAATTTCGCCGTACCCGGGACGGGGCGCCTGGCGCCCCGTCCCGCTTGCGCGCGGCGTTGCGGCGTCGCGCGCCACCCGAATTGTCGCCACCATGATTTCTATCGTTGACCGTTTCCGCCTGCCGCGCCGCCTATGCGCGGCGCTGGCGCTGCTGTGCGCCGCCTTGTCGGCGCCGCCGGCGCTGGCCACCATTTACGACGCCGAGTTGTCGGCCCAATTGCTGCACGGCGAAGACCTGTGCGCCGTCGCGCCCTGCCGCGACGTGCTGCCGGCCGCCCAGCAGTTTTCCAAGCGCAAGGGCGCGCCCAGCTATGTCGACGGCTATGTCGTCGAGGGCGGCAAGACGCGCCTGGTCGGCTATGTGTTCCTGTCGACGGACGTCGTCGACATCCCCGCCTATTCCGGCAAGCCGGTGGTCACCCTGATCGGCATGGACACGCACGGCGTCATCAGCGGCGTGCGCGTGTTGAAGCACTCCGAACCGATTCTGCTGGCCGGCATACCCGAGTCGGCCCTGTTGAAGTTCATCCAGCAGTACGTCGGCAAGGCGGCCGACGCCAAGCTGGTGATCGGCCGCGGCCAGGAGGAGGAGGGCGCCATCGGCCTGGACGCGATCAGCGGCGCCACCGTCACGGCCATCGCCGAGAACCAGGTCATTTCCCGCAGCGCCTATGAGATCGGCCGCCAGGTCGGCATCATCAAGAGCACGCCGCGGCCGCCGGCCCGCTTCAGCCCCGTCCGGGAAACGCTGGACTGGGCCGCCATGCTCAAGGAAGGCAGCGTGCAGCGCCTGCTGATTCCCGCCGCCGCCGCCGGCGCGGCCGATACCTCGCGGCCGTATATGGATTTGTATTTCGGCTACCTGAACACGCCGGCGCTGGGCCTGAGCCTGCTGGGCGAGCACGGTTACCGGCGCCTGATGGACGAGTTGCAACCGGACGAGCACGCGATCTTCATCGTCGCCAACGGCCAGGAATCGTTCAAGGGCTCCGGCTTCGTGCGCGGCGGCATCTACGACCGCGTGCAGGTGCGCCAGGACCCGGTGACGTTCACCTTCCGCGACACGGATTACCAGAACCTCTACCATTTGCAGCCGGCCGACGTGCCCGGCTTCAAGGAGTCGGCGATTTTCATCGTCCGCTCCGCCAATTTCAATCCGGCCTGGCCGTGGCAGTTGACGGTGCTGGCCAACAAGGCCGACCGCCAGAGCGGCACCCGCACCTTCGTCCATTTCGACCAGGAGTTCTGGCTGCCGGCCCGCTATCTGGAGGGCGGCCGGCCGCAGGTGCAGCGCCACGAGGCGCCGTGGAAGGCCATCTGGGCCAACCAGAAGCCGCAGATCGCGCTGTTCGTCGCCGTGCTCGGCTTCGCCGCGTTCTGGTACGCCCGCCGCGACGCCCTGGTGCGCCGCTCGACGCGCAAGAGCAAGCCGTGGATCAGCGTGCCGCGCCATCTGCTGTGGCTGGCCAGCGTCGGCTTCCTCGGTTTCTACCTGAAGGCCCAGCCCAGCATCACCCAGGTGATGACCTGGTTCCACTCGCTGATCAACCAGTGGAAGTGGGAGCTGTTCCTGTCCGACCCCTTCATCTTCCTGTTCTGGTGGTTCATCATCATCACCGTGCTGGTGTGGGGACGCGGCGTGTTCTGCGGCTGGTTGTGCCCGTTCGGCTCGCTGCAGCAACTGGCGCTGAGCGCCGGCAAGTGGCTGGGCCTGAAGCGCTTCCAGAAGCTGTTGCCGAAGGCCGTGCACGACAAGCTGCGCTGGCTCAAGTACGTCATCTTCCTGGTCTTGCTGGGCGTGTCCTTCTACTCGATGGAGGCGGCCGAGACGCTGGCCGAGATCGAGCCGTTCAAGACCACCTTCCTGGTCGGCGTGTGGAACCGCACGTGGCCGTTCTGGTTGTTCATCGGCGGTATCCTCGGCTGGTCCTTCTTCAGCGAGCGGCCGTATTGCAAGTATATTTGCCCGCTGGGCGCCGGCCTGGCCATCCCCGGCAAGTTCCGCCTGTTCGGCCTGAAGCGCAAGGCCGAGTGCCAGACTTGCCACGCTTGCGCCTCCGGCTGCGGCTCGCACGCGATCGACGCGGCCGGCAAGATCGACCAGATGGAATGCATGGCCTGCCTCGACTGCATGGTGCTGTATTACGACGACCACGCCTGCCCGCCGCTGGTGAAGGAGCGCAAGACGCGCGAGAAGGCCGGCCTGCCGCTGACGGACATCGACGCCGGCGGCTATTTCATTTCGCTCGACAGCGTGCGCCGCACGCTGTCCGAGAAGAACGCGCAACTGGCCCCCCGGCCGGCGCCGCAGGAGTAAGGCCATGGGTCCAGCCCTATCCCCGCGCCGTTGCGGCGCCGCCCTGGCCGCCTGGCTGTGCCTGGCGGGCGCGGCGCCGGCCGCCGTCCTGCTGGTCAAGCCGGGCGAGTCGATCGGCGCGGCGATCCAGGCGGCCCAGGCCGGCGACACGGTGCGCGTGGCGCGCGGCGTCTACAGCGGCAGGCTGGTGATCGACAAGCCGCTGACGCTGGAGGGCGTGGGCCGGCCGACGCTGACGGGGCAGGGCGAGGGCGACGTGATCCGCGTGCGCGCCGCCGACGTCAGCGTCAGCGGCTTCACGATACGCGACAGCGGCAGCGACCTGGGCGCGCAGAACGCCGGCGTGTATTTCGAGCCGGGCGCCGACCGCGCGCTGGTGCGCGACTGCGCGCTGGTCTACAACCTGTTCGGCGTCTGGCTGGAGGGGCTCAAGGACGGCCGCGTCATCGGCAACCACATCACCGGCAAGCGCGATTTGCAGTCGGCCGCGCGCGGCAACGGCATCCAGGTGTTCAACACCAGCGGCGCGCAGATCCTCGACAACGACATCAGTTTCGCGCGCGACGGCATTTACGTCGACGTGTCGAAGCACGCCCTGTTCCGCGGCAACAAGATCCACCACCTGCGCTATGGCACCCACTATATGAACACCGACCATAGCGTGTGGGAAAACAACGAATCCTTCCTGAACCGCGGCGGCCTGGCGCTGATGGAGGTGCGCAATCTGACGGTGCGCAACAACCAGGCCTGGGGCAATAGCGACCACGGCATCATGCTGCGGACCATCCAGGATTCCGTCATCGAGAACAATGTCGTGGCCGGCAACGGCCGCGGCTTCTTCATCTACGACGCCGAGTACAACGTGGTGCGGCGCAACCTGGTCATCAACAACCGCGTCGGCGTGCACCTGACGGCCGGCTCCGGCAACAACCAGGTCGACGGCAACGATTTCGTCGGCAACCGCGAGCAGATCAAGTATGTGGCCGCGCGCGACGTCGAGTGGGGCCGCAGCGAGGGCAATTACTGGAGCAATTACGGCGGCTGGGACCAGGACGGCGACGGCCGCGGCGACGTCGCCTACGAGGCCAACGACGTCGTCGACCGCCTGCACTGGCAGTACCCGCTGATCAAGCTGCTGTTGTCCAGCCCCTCGGTGCAGAGCCTGCGCTTCGTCGCGCGCCAGTTCCCGCTGCTGCGCGCGCCCAGCATCGTCGACAAGCACCCGCGCATGCGGCCCATTTACACGGATTGGAAACGCTGGAATGACAAACGCAGCAATGACAAATAGGCCCGCCGCGGTCGAGGTGGCCGACGTCGGCAAGTGGTATGGCGAGGTGCACGCCCTCGACGGCGTCAGCCTGGCCGTCGCGCCGGGCGAGATGTTCGGCTTGATCGGCCCGAACGGGGCCGGCAAGAGCACCCTGTTCAAGCTGATGCTGGGATTGATCGCGCCCAGCAGCGGCGCCGTGCGCGTGCACGGCGTGCCGATCGCCGGCGGCGACTTCCGCCAGGTGCGGCGGCGCATCGGCTATTTGCCGGAGAGCTTCGTCACCTACGACAACTTGAGCGGCCTGGAGGTGCTGTACCTGTTCGCCGACCTGAAGCGGGTGCCGCGCGCCGATTGCGCGGCGCTGCTGGAACGCGTCGGCCTGGGAGCGGCGGCCGGGCGGCGCGTGCGCGGCTATTCGAAGGGCATGCGCCAGCGCCTCGGCTTCGCCCAGGCGCTGCTGGGCCGGCCCGACCTGATCTTCCTCGACGAGCCGACCAACGGCCTGGACCCGCAGGGCATCCACGATTTTTACCAGGTGCTGCGCCAGTTGCAGGCGGACGGCACGACGATCATCATCACCTCGCACATCCTGGCCGAGATCCAGGAGCGCGTCGACCGCCTGCTGATCCTGCAGGGCGGCCGCGTCGCCGCCCACGGCACGCTGGCGCAGTTGCGCGCCCAGCAGGTGATGCCGTCGACGATAGAGCTGACGCTGCCGGCGGGCCAGGAGGGCGCGTTGCGCACGGCGCTGGCGGGGCTGGACGGCTTGCGCATCCACGTGGCCGGCGACACGGCGCGCGTCAGTTGCGCCCAGCCGCAGAAGCTCGACGTGCTGCGGCGCCTGCTGGCGCAGGATTGCGGGGCGCGCGACGTGCTGGTGCACGAGCCGTCGCTGGAAGATTTATTTTTGGGTTATGGAGGACGCCATGTTCAGGCGCATTGAGTGGGCCCAGGTCGGCGTCATCGCCGCCAAGGAGTGGCGCGAGCGCATCCGCAACTGGTGGGTACTGGCGGTGGCGCTGATCTTCGCCCTGTTCGCGCTGGCGATCGCCTATTTCGGCGGCGCCCAGCAGGGTTCCGTCGGCTTCCAGGGCATCGAGGTGACGGTCGCCAGCCTGGTCAGCCTGGTCATCTATCTGGTGCCGCTGATCGCCGTCATCCTCGGCTACGACGCCATCGTCGGCGAGCGCGAGCGCGGCTCGCTGGAGCTGCTGCTGTCGATGCCGATCACCCGCTTCGAGATTTTGCTCGGCAAATTCCTCGGCCTGTCGGCGGCGCTGGCCGGCGCCACGGCGATCGGCTTCGGCGCCGGCCTGCTGCCGCTGGCCGGCAGCATCGGCAGCGCCGAGCTGTACCACTACATCGGCTTCGTCGGCTCGGCCGTGTTGATGGGCATGGCCTTCCTCAGCCTGTCGATGTGCCTGTCCGTGGTGGCGCGCGACCGCATGCGCGCCAGCGGCATGGCCATCGCGCTGTGGTTCTTCTTCGTGCTGATTTTCGATTTGCTGCTGATGGGCTTGCTGGTGCTGAGCAAGGGCGCGCTGAGCAGCGGCCTGTTCGCCGGCCTGCTGATGCTGAACCCGGCCGACGTGTTCCGCCTGCTGAACATGTTCAATTCGCAGCAGGTGCAAGCCATGTACGGCCTGGCCACCGTGATGCCCGAGGGCTTGACCAACCCGGCGGTTTTGCTGGGCATCATGCTGGCCTGGGTCGTCGCCCCCTTCTTATTCGCTAACTGGAGATTCAAGTGATATCGCCCCGCAAACAAGCCCGCCGTTTCCCCCTGCGCCGCAGCGTCGGCCTGCTCCTGCTGGCGCTGCTGGCCGCCTGCAACCAGACCGGCCAGCGCGCCCAGGCCGAGGAGCCGGGCGCCAACACCGCCTGCGTGCTCGACGGCATGCTGCTGAAGGACTTCGCCGGACCGAAGGCGCAGATCCACTACGCCGAAGGCAAGCCGGACTTTTTCTGCGACCTGATGGAGCTGTTCACGGCGCTGCGCGCGCCCGAGCAGCAGCGTCCGGCCAGCGCCGTCTACGTGCAGGACATGGGCAAGACGGATTGGGCGCATCCGAGCGGCCACTGGATAGACGCGAAGAGCGCCGTGTATGTCGCCGGCAGCGCCAAACTGGGCTCGATGGGGCCGACCTTCGGCTCGTTTTCCAGCATGCAGGACGCCGAAGCCTTCGTGAAGAAGGAGGGCGGCAAGATTTTGCGCTTCGAGCAGGTCAGCGCCGAGATGGCCTCGCTTAGCGGCGGCGTCGACCATGACACGACGATGTCGCGCTGAGGTGTTTATGGACAATCGCAACGACCAGGAAGCGCTGGTGCCCGAGCTCGACGACGACGCCCTGCAAGCCATGTACGCGCGCACCAGCTACCTGCTGCGCGAGTCGCGCAAGACCTTGCTCAAGCGCCACGACGTGGCGGCCGAGGCCGAGCTGCTCGAACGCATCCGCCTGGGGCAGGCGGACGCCGAGTCGGCGTACGGCGACTATCTGAGCGCGCTGATTCTGGAGCAGATGCGCGCGCAGATCCGCGCCGAGCTGGGCGCGCTGCTGCATGGCGGCGCCGCGCTGGAGGCGGCCGGCGTCAGCCTGCATTTGCACTTGAAGGAGCAGCTGGAACAGCATTACGCGGCGCGCATGGCGGAGCCGGCGCGGCTGGCGCAGGACGCCTTGCTGCTGGCCTTCGACACGGGCTTGCTGATGGAAGTGCGCTATGCCAGCGCGGACGAATATGCGCTGGCGTGGAGCTGGGGCGACGCCGAGCTGCGCATCGACACGGCGCCCGCCGGAGCGGGGCGGCCGACGCCGGCGCACCGGCTGCGCGACGCCGACGGCGTGCAGCGCGTCGACACACTGACCTCGCCCGGCAGCGATTGCTGGGCGAATTTTTCCGGCTTGCTGGAGGTGTTGCTGCGCGATCCCTTGCTGGGCGGCACGGCGGCTTGACCGCCGTGCCGCGCGTTGCGGGGGCCGGCAGCGGCTATGATTTTTTACAATTACAGATAGGGATATACACATGAAAGCATCAACATTGTCAGTCATTCTGATGGCCGCGGCGCTCGCCGCCTGCGGCAACAAGGCGCCGGCGGAGAGCGCCGCCAGCGCCCCCGCCGCCGCGCCTGCTGCCGCCCCGGCCGCGGCCCCCGCCGCGGCCCCCGCCGCCGCCGCGCCGGCCGCCGCCGACCTCGCCAAGGGCGAGGCCGTCTACAGCGCCAACTGTCTGTCCTGCCACGGCGCCGGCGTGCTGGGCGCGCCGAAGTTCGCCGACGCGGCCGCCTGGCAGCCGCGCATCGCCAAGGGCATGGAGACGCTGTACGGCAGCGCCCTGAACGGCTTCAAGATGATGCCTCCGCGCGGCGGCAACGCCGTGCTGAAGGACGATGAAATGAAGGCGGCCGTCGACTACATGGTCAGCAAGGCGCATTAATTTACCGGGGCGGCGGGGCTCCGCGCCCGCGCCCCCTTTTCCAACGAACGGCGGAACCACCATGCCCATTCCCTTCCTGCGCCGGGCGCGCGGCCTGCTGGCCGGCGCCCTGCTGCTGTTGTGCGCCGGCGCGGCCTGCGCCGCCGAGCCCGCCATCCACCGCGTTCCCGGCCATGTGTTCGGCACCGAGGTCGAGGTCGCCATCTATGGCGAGACGGAGGCGCGCGCCGAACAACTGGGCGCCCGCGTGCTCAACGAGTTCGACCGCCTGCACCACAAATTCCACGCCTGGCAGCCGAGCGCCTTGACGGCGCTCAACGACGCCATCGCCCGCGGCGAGTCCTACCAGGGCGACGCCGAGATGGTCGACCTGCTGCAGTCGGCCGGCCGGCTGGCCGAGCGCTCCGACAATCTGTTCAATCCGGCCATCGGCCGCCTGATCCGCCTGTGGGGCTTCCAGAGCAGCGACATCACGGCGCACGCGCCCAGCGCCGCCGAGATCCGCCGCTGGGTGGACGCCAAGCCGCGCATGAGCGACCTGCGTTACGACGGCACGCGCATTTCCAGCCGCAACAAGGCGGTGATGCTGGACCTGGGCGGCTACGCCAAGGGCTATGCGCTGGACCGCGCCGCCGCCATCCTGCGCGCCGAGCACGTGCAGGCGGCGCTGATCAACATCGGCGGCAATGTGCTGGCCATCGGCCGGCCCGGCGCGCGGCCGTGGCAGGTCGGCGTGCGCGATCCGCGCGGCGCCGGCGCCGTGGCCCAGTTGGCGCTGCACGACAACGAGGCGATCGGCACCAGCGGCGATTACCAGCGCTACTTCATGAACGAGGGCAAGCGCCATCCGCACATCATCGACCCGCGCAGCGGCGACACCATCGACCTGGTGGCCTCGGTCACCATCATCGCCTCCGGCGGCAGCGACCCCGGCACGCGCTCGGACGGGCCGTCCAAGCCGCTGTTCATCAACGGCCCGAAAAACTGGCAGCGTCTGGCGCAACGCCTCGGCCTGAGCCATGTGATGCTGATCGACGCCGACCGGAACGTCGAGATGACGCCGGCCATGCGGGCGAGGATGGTGGTGCGGCAGCGCTGAGGTAAAGGCGCACTATTGGTGAGACGGAAAATGTAGTATGTTGAAACGATATAGTCGATTCGGCGGAACGGGGTTTGCGCAAACGCATCGGCGCCTTGCCTTTCTTGTGCCGTAATTGAGTTTGGCGCAACGAAATAGTTGCATTTAACGATTGACTATAAAAACAGTATCAACTTATTATCGTTGCGTCTCAATCAAGGAGTCGCCGTGAATTTACCTTGTTTCACCCTGCTGGCGCTGACGCTGTCCGCCGCGCTGGCCCATGCCGCGCCCGTCAGCGAGGCTGGCCGGAGCTGCCATTTGCCCGGTTCCGAAGACGCCTTGCGTTGCGTCACCGTCACGGTGCCGCTCGATTATGCCCAGCCCGGCGGCGCCACCCTGGCCCTGCACGTGACCGTGGCGCCGGCCTTCCGCGACGCCGCCCGGCCGGACCCGCTGTTCATCCTCGCCGGCGGTCCGGGCGAGGCCGGCTCCGACGTGCTGCCGCTGCTGGCCGCCACCTTCGGCAAGACCCGCGCCACGCGCGACATCGTCTTCATCGACCAGCGCGGCACGGGCCTGTCGGGCAAACTCGACTGCGAGCGCCGCGACGGCGACGAGCTGCTCGGCGAGGCCGAGGCGGAGCGCGCCGCGCGCGCCTGCCTGGGCGCGCAGAAGCAGCCGCTGGCCGCCTACACGACGGCGAACGCGGCGCGCGACCTGGACAGGGTGCGCCTGGCGCTCGGCTACGGCAAGGTCAACCTGTGGGGCGGCTCCTACGGCACCCGGCTGGCCCAGGCGTATGCGCGGGCCTTCCCCGCCCAGGTGCGCGCGCTGATACTCGACAGCGTGGCCGCGCCCGAGCAAGTGATACCGGCCGGCGGGCGCGACGCCCAGGCCGCGCTGGACGGCCTGTTCAGCCTGTGCGCCGCCAACGCCGGCTGCGCCAAGGCCTTCCCCGAACTGCGCGCCGAATTCGCCGGCCTGGTCGAGCGCCTCGGCCGGGGGCCGATCGAGATCAACATCGTCAATCCGCGCACCGCCGAGCCGCTGCGCGTGCAGATGAGCAGCAACCGCTTTCTCGGCACGGTCCACAGCATCCTGTATTCGCCGCTCGACAGCAGCCGCCTGCCTTTCCTGATCCACAGCGCCTACCAGGGCCGCTGGCAGCCGTTCATGGCGCGCAGCAACCTGGCCAGCGACATCTCCGTCGACGGCGGCCTCGGCTTCGTGCTGCACCTGGCCGTCACCTGCGCCGAAGACTATCCGCGCCTGACGCCGGACTTGCTGGCCGAGGACACGCGCGGCTCCTTCCTCACCGCCGCGGCGATCCGCCAGCGCGCCGACCTGTGCACGGCCGTCAAGGTGCCGGCCGTGCCGTATGCCGCGCCGACGCCGATCGCCGCGCCGGCGCTGCTGCTGTCGGGCGCGCTCGACCCCGTCACGCCGCCGCGCCGCGCCGAGGCGGCCGCCCGCCATATGCCGCGGGCCCAGCATGTCGTCGTCGCCAATGTCGGCCACGGCGTGTCGCAACTGGGGTGCGCGCCGCGTCTGCTGCGCGCCTTCCTCGACCGGCCCGAGCAGCCGCTGGACGCGCAGTGCCTGAAGGAGATTCCGGCGCCGACCTTCCTGCTGCGCAGCGCCGGACCGCAACCCTGAGCCGAGGAGGCACGATGATTGAAGTTCACGATGTACGCAAACATTTCGGCGCCGTGCAGGCCCTGGCCGGCGTCAGCTTTTGCGCCCGCGACGGCCACATCACGGCGCTGCTGGGCCCCAACGGCGCCGGCAAGACCACGCTGCTGCGCCTGCTGGTGGGGCTGCTCAAGCGCGACCACGGCAGCATCAGCATCGACGGCGTCGATCCGGCCGTCGAACCGCTCAAGGTGCGCAACAACATCGGTTTCCTGACCGACCAGTTCGGCCTGTACGAACGCCTCAGCACGCGCGAATACCTGCGCTATTTCGGCGAGCTCAACGGCATGGACCAGGCCGCCATCGCGCGCCGCACGGACGAGGTGGTGGAGCTGCTGGGGCTGGAGGATATCCTGGAGCGCCGCTCGAAGGGCTTTTCGCAGGGCCAGCGCATCAAGGTGGCGCTGGCGCGCACGCTGCTGCACCGGCCGCGCCACCTGCTGCTCGACGAACCGAGCCGGGGGCTCGACGTGATGAGCACGCGGGCGCTGCGGCGCGCGCTGAACGTGCTGCGCGAGGAGGGCTGCTGCGTCATCATGGCCTCCCACGTGATGCAGGAGGTGACCCACCTGTGCGACGACGTCATCGTCATCGCCGGCGGGCGCACCGTCGCGCAGGGTTCGCCGCAGCAGTTGTGCGAGCAAACCGGCATCGTCAACCTGGAGGACGCCTTTGTCAGCCTGGTGGGCACGGATGAGGGGATCGCCGCATGAAGCCGAAGTTTCTCGTCGTCTTCCTGAAGGAATTGACGGACAATCTGCGCGACCGCCGCGCCATGGTGCTGTTGCTGTTCATGGTCTTGCTGTACCCGGTGATGTACGGCTTCCTGTTGAACAGCCTGATCACGCGGGCCGGCAAGCCCGAGCGGGAAGGCATCGAGCTGGTCGTCATCGGCGGCGCCCAGGCGCCCACGCTGATGGCCCAGCTCAAGCAGAAAAACGTCATCATCCGCGAGAGCGGGCCGATGACGGAGCAGGCCGTCACCGATTTGCTGCACGAACACACGGTGGTGGCCGTGCTGAAGCTCGACAAGCATTTCGCCGAGCATTACCAGGCGATGCGGCCGGCCCGCGTCGAGCTGTGGTTCGACTCGGCCTCGGAGAACAATGCCAAGCAGCGCGAGCTGGAGGACGTGCTGCGCGACTACAGTTCCGGCATCGCCAGCGGGCGCCTGCTGGCGCACGGCGTGTCGCCGACGACGGGCTTGCCGATCAAGGTGCAGCGCTACGACACCGGCACCAACGCGTCGCGTTCGGCCACCTTCCTGGGCGCGCTGCTGGGCATGCTGTTCCTGCCCGTCTTCATCTGCTGCATGAGTTGCGCCGTCGACAGCACGGCCGGCGAACGGGAGCGGCGCTCGCTGGAGGTGTTGCTGGCGCAGCCGGCCAGCGCGCTCGAACTGGTGGTGGGAAAATGGCTGGCGGCCTCGACGCTGTCCCTGGTCGGCGTGACGCTGGAGCTGGTGCTGACCCACGCGGTGCTGCGCTGGTTGCCGCTGGAGGAGCTGGGCATGTCGTGGCGCTTGAGCGGCCTGGACCTGGCGCTGTTGTGCCTGGTGACGATTCCGCTGGCGTTGCTGGCGGCGGGCTTGCAGGTGGCGCTGGCGATGAACGCGAAATCGTTCAAGGAGGCGCAAAGCACGCTGAGCTTTGTCACGCTGCTGCCGATGGTGCCGGCGATGGCGGTGCCGATGCTGGGGTTGACGACGGCTAGCTGGATGTACCTGGTGCCGGTGCTGTCGAACCTGACGCTGTTGCGCGAGTTGGCCAAGGGGCAGGATGTGGGCTGGCTGCCGTTCGCGATGACCTTCTTCAGCGCCTTGCTGCTGGCCCTGCTGTCGGTCGCCGTCGCCAGCCGGCGCATGCAGAGCGAGCGCTACGTGCTCAGCGTCTAAGGCGCCGCGCCCTTCGCCTCGCCTTTGCGCCAGGCGAAGGCGGCGGCCGGCCGCCGCGCTACACTGGGGCATGGCCATGCCCGACGACTACGACACGCCCTGGAAGGACGCCGTGACGCGGTATTTTCCCGCGTTCATGGCGTTTTACTTTCCGCTGGCCCACGCGCTGATCGACTGGTCGCGCGAGCATGTCTTCCTTGAGCAGGAACTGGCGCAGATTTGGCCGGACGCGGCGCTGGGCAGGCGCATCGCCGACAAGCTGGTCCAGGTCACGCTGCTGGGCGGCGCCCGCAAATGGGTGCTGGTGCACCTGGAAGTGCAGGGGCGGCGCGACAGCCGTTTCGCCGAGCGCATGTTTATCTACAATTACCGCATCTTCGACCGCTACCATTGTCCCGTCGCCAGCCTGGCTCTGCTGGCCGACAACAGCGTCGCCCGCAAGCCCGCCGCCTTCGGCTACCGGCTGTTCGGCTGCAGCGTGGACATGGCCTTTCCCGTCGTCCGGCTGCAGGATTTCGCCTGCCGCTCGGCGCAGTTGTTGCGCGACCCGAATCCGTTTGCGCTGGTGACATTGGCTTACTTGTCCTGCCGCCGGACCAAGGGCAAGGCGGCCCGGCGCGCCGCCGAGAAATGGCGCTTGGCAAAGCTGCTGTTTCAGCGAAATTGGGGGAGGCAGGCTATCATGGACTTATTCAAGGTGATTGACTGGATGATGCGCCTGCCTGAGCCGCTGGAGTGCGCGTTCTGGCGCCGCGTCGAGGAAAGGAGACAGAGCATGCCGTATATCACTTCGTTTGAACGCATCGGCTTGAAACTGGGAATGGAGAAAGGACTGGAGAAAGGGCTGGAGAAAGGCCTCCAGCAAGGCCGCGAGCAGGGACTGCAGGAAGGACTACAGGAGGGACTGCAGGAAGGCGTGCGGCAGGGGCAGGCGCAGTTGCTGACGCAGATGCTGCAGCAGCGCTTCGGCGCCTTGCCCAAGCGCGTGCAGAAACGCCTTGCCCGGGGCTCGACGGAGGAATTGCTGGCCTGGTCGCAGGCCTTCGTCGACGCGACGACGCTGGAGCAGGTGTTCCAGGCTTGAGGCAAAAAAAAGCCCGCTAACGAGAGCGGGCTGAATCTATTTTCTTGGAGGAGAATAGAGGAGACAGATGCAGTATGCCGCGCCGCATCATATAAATCCACTTTATATACGTGATGACTGTAATTGATTTTGTGAATATCTGATGCCCGGCCAGCATGCCGCGCCGTACCTGCCCGGCCTTTGAACCCGCGCATAAAAAAGGCTGCAAACCCGCCGGTTTGCAGCCTTTTGTCTGTGGCGCGCCCGATCAGCCCTGGGCGATGCGCGCGGCGATGTGGGCCAGCGCCTCCTCGACCTGGTCGATCAGGATCAGGCACAGGTCGCCCTCGCCCAGGCGCACCAGCGCCGTGTCGATGGCGATGAACTCGCCGTTGATTTCGTCGACGTGGGTGGTGCGGCTGGCGCCCTGCAAGCCCTGGCGCAGCAGTGCCACGACCTCGCCGTCGGCGCGGCCGCGCTGGCACTGGTCCTGGTACAGCAGCACGTCGTCGAAGGCGGCGCCGAGGATTTCCGTTTGCTGGCGGATGTCCTCGTCGCGGCGGTCGCCGGCGCCGCTGATGACGACCGAGCGGCGCTTGGCCGGCATGCTGTCGACGGCGCGCACCAGCGCCAGGATGGCGTCCGGGTTGTGGCCGTAGTCGGCGATGACGGTGGCGCCGCGGTGCTGGAACACGTTGAAGCGGCCGGGCGCGTTGTCGCTGTCGTTGGCGAACGAGGCCAGGCCGGCGCGGATCGCCTCCCACTCGATGCCGACGGCCCAGGCGGCGGCCACGGCGGCCATGACGTTCTCGACCTGGAAGCCGATGGCGCCGTTGCCGGTGATCGGCACGCCTGCCAGCGCGATCCGCTGGGCGCTCTTGCCTTCGGCGGCGACCAGGTCGGCGCCGTCGATGTAGACGACGCGGCGGCCCTGGGCGCGGTGCATCGACATCACCGGGTGCTGGTGGTCGGCGGCGAAGAAGGTGATGGTGCCGCGGCAGTTGGCGGCCATGCTGGCGACGGCCGGATCGGCCGCGTTGAGCACGGCGACGCCGCTGTCGGCGACGTTTTGCACGATGACGCGCTTGAGCACCGCCAGGTCCTCGACGGTGGTGATGTAGTTCAGGCCGAGGTGGTCGCCCGAGCCGATGTTGGTGACGACGGCGACCTGGCAGCGGTCGAAGGCCAGGCCCTCGCGCAGCACGCCGCCGCGCGCCGTTTCAAACACGGCCGCGTCGACGTCGGGGTGCAGCAGCACGTTGCGCGCGCTGCGCGGGCCGCTGCAGTCGCCGCTGTCGATGCGCCGCCCCTCGATGTAGACGCCGTCGGTGTTGGTCATGCCGGTGCGCAGGCCGGCGGCCGTCAGCAGGTGGGCGATCAGGCGCACCGTGGTGGTCTTGCCGTTGGTGCCGGTGACGGCGACGACCGGAATGCGGCCGTCCTCGCCGTCGGCGAACATGGCCGAGATGATGGCCTCGCCGACGGCGCGGCCCTTGCCGAAGGAGGGCGACAGGTGCATGCGCAGGCCGGGCGCGGCGTTGACTTCGACGATGCCGCCGTTCTGCTCCTCGATCGGTTGCAGCACGCTGTCGCAGACCACGTCGACGCCGCAGATGTCGAGGCCGACCATGTGGGCGGCGGCGATGGCGCGCGCCGCCACCTCCGGATGGACGTCGTCGGTGACGTCGGTGGCGGCGCCACCGGTGGACAGGTTGGCGTTGTTGCGCAGGATGACGCGCTGGCCGGTCGGCGGCACGGAGTCGGCCACATAACCCTGTTTCGCCAGGCTGGCCAGGGCGATGTCGTCAAAGCGGATCTTGGTCAGCGAGGTCGCGTGGCCGCTGCCGCGGCGCGGGTCCAGGTTGACCTGTTCGACCAGTTCGCGCACCGAGCGGGTGCCGTCGCCGACCACCTGCGGCGGGTCGCGGCGGGCGGCGGCGACCAGCTTGTTGCCGACCACCAGCAGGCGGAAGTCGTTGCCGGGCAGGTAGCGCTCGACCAGGATGTCGTCGCGGAACTCGCAGGCGGCGTGGTAGCCGGCCGTCAGCTGCTCGCGGGTGGTGACGTTGACCGTCACGCCCTTGCCCTGGTTGCCGTCCTTCGGCTTGATGACGACCGGCAGGCCGATCTCGCAGGCGGCGGCCCAGGCGTCGTCGGCGTCGGCGACGACGCGGCCCAGCGGCACCGGCACGCCGGCCGCGTGCAGCAGGCGCTTGCTCAGTTCCTTGTCCTGGGCGATGGCCTCGGCGATGGCGCCGGTGCCGTCCATTTCGGCGGCCTGGATCTTGCGCTGGCGGCTGCCCCAGCCGAACATGACGAGGCTGCCGTCGGTGAGGCGGCGGAACGGGATGTTGCGGGCCACGGCCGCCTGCACGATGGCGCCGGTGCTCGGGCCCAGGCGCACGTCCTCGTCGAGGTCGCGCAACTGCGCCAGCGCGGCCGGCAGGTCGAAGGGCTGGTCGGCGGCGGCGGCGCGGCACAGTTGCTGCGCCAGCTCCAGCGCGAGGCGGCCGACGGCCTCCTCGGAATATTCGACGACGACCTGGAAGATGCCCAGCTCCAGCGTCGGCGTGGTGCGGCTGAACGTCACCGGGCAGCCGGCTTGCGCCTGCAGGCCCAGGGCGGCAAGCTCCAGCACGTGGGCCAGCGGGATGGCGTCGTCGTGGCCGGTCGGCTGCAGCGGCCCCATCGCGGGGAAGCGCGCGCGCAGGCGGCTTTCAAAGCCGGCCATGGCGCCGACGCACAGTTCGTCGGCGCCGCAGGCGACGATCGCCTCCACGGAGGTGTGCTGGCTCCACAGGTTGGGGCCGCGCAGGGCGCGTATGCGAGATACTTCCATAAACCGTTTTCCTATCTTGTTGTTCTTGGCTGGCAGCGCCGCGATATTGTTATTGGGTTGCCGTGTTCGCGTCAAAGGTGCGCAGGCCGGCGCAAATCAGTTCGGGCGCGACGTCCAGCGCCCAGGCGGCGGCGACGGCGGCGGCGACGGCTTCCGGCTGGGCCGCCGTCGCGGCCGGCAGCGCGGCCAGCGCCAGTAGGGCCGTTTCGTCGGCGCCCTGCGCCAGCACGATGCCGCCGTCGCGCACGAAGACGGCGCGCTCGCCCAGCTCGCGGTGGGCGGCGATGGCCGCCAGCGCGGCGTCGAGGCCGTAGAAGATCACCTTGCCGTCGCACAGCTCGGCCAGGTCGGCCACGGCGGCGTCGGCGGCGTTGAGCACGGCCACGCCGTCCGGCAGGATGACGTCGACCTGGGTGCGCACGACCTTGCGCATGTCGGCGTCGTCGCAGATGTAGAACTCGGCCAGTTGCGGCTGCGGCGCCATGTCGGTGACGATGCCGACCGCGCATTTGTCGTAGGCCAGCCCTTCGCTGACGATCATCCTGGCGTTGCTCTCGAAGACGGCGGCCTGCACCGAGCGGTTGATCAGCAGGCGCTGGCCGGCCTCCCAGTTGGCGCTGTCGGCGCCGGTGACGCGGCGCTGGTCGAGGTAGAGGCCGTCGGCGCAGGCCACGCCGGTGTGCTTGCCGCTGCGTTGCAGCAGGCTGCCGACGAGGCGCGCGACCAGGCTGGCGCCGCGGCTGCCGGTGACGCCGACGAGGGGGATGCGGCCGCTGTCGGCGGCGCCGAACAGGTGGCCGACGATGGCGGCGCCGACCGGGCGCGGCTGGCCGTCGGCCGGCTTCAGGTGGGCCAGCAGGCCGGGGCTGGCGTTGACTTCGATGATGGCGCCGCGCTGCGCGTCGAGGGGACGGGAGATGTCCTCGGCGACCAGGTCGACGCCGGCGATGTCGAGGCCGACCACGCGCGCGGCCAGCGCGGCGGCGTAGGCCACCGAGGGGTGGACGCGGTCGGTGACGTCGTAGGCGACGTTGCCGTTCGGCTGGATCAGCACCTTCTGGCCTGCCAGCGGCACGGAATACGCCGTCATGCCCTGGCGTTGCAGTTCGAGGATGATCTCGGCGCCGTTTTCCGGCGCCAGCGCGTTCAGCGGCGCGTCCTCGCCCGTGCCGCGGCGCGGGTCCGTGTTGATCTGGCTGTCGACGAGGGCGATGATGTTGGCCACGCCGTCGCCGGTGACCCACAGCGACTCGCCCTTGGCGGCGGCGACGACGTGCTTGCCGACGACCAGCAGGCGGTGTTCGTCGCCGGTGATGTAGCGTTCCACCAGCACGCTCTGGCTGTCGCCCTTGCGGCTGGCCAGGTGGTAGGCCGCCTCGACGTCGGCCTGGGTCATCAGGTTCAGCGACACGCCGCGGCCGTGGTTGCCGTCATACGGCTTGACGACGACGGGCAGACCGATGTCCTGCGCCTCTTCCCAGGCCTCGGCGGCGCTTCGCACCAGGCTGCCCTCGGGCACCGGCACGCCGCAGGAGCGCAGCAGCGATTTGGTCAGGTCCTTGTCGCTGGCGATGCTTTCGGCGATCGCGCTGGTGCGGTCCGTCTCGGCCGTCCAGATGCGGCGCTGGGCCGCGCCGTGGCCCAGTTGCACCAGATTGCCGTCGGTCAGGCGCAGCGAGGGGATCTTGCGTTCCGTGGCCGCCTCGACGATGTGCGCCGTGCTCGGCCCCAGGCAATGCTCGTCGACCAGCTCGCGCAACTGCGCCAGCGCGGCGTCGAGGTCGTAGGGGCGGTCGTCGATGGCCGCCAGCAGCAGCGCGCGGCCGGCCTCCAGCGCGGCGCGGCCGACCTGCGGCTGGCGCGTGCGGAAGGCCATCTTGTAGACGCCCCGTTCGCCGGTCGAGCGGGTCTTGCCGAAACCGGTGCGCATGCCGGCCAGGTTTTGCAATTCCAGCACCACGTGTTCGAGGATGTGGCCGGACCAGGTGCCTTCGCGCAGGCGTTCGAGGAAGCCGCCGCGCGCGCCGACGCCGCAGCGGTGTTCGATCAGGCCGGGCAGCCAGGCGACGAGGCGCTCGTACAGGCCGGGCAGGGTGTTCGACGGGAAGTCTTCCAGTTCGCCGATATCCAGCCACGCCTCGATCACCGGGCGGTAGGTCCAGATGTTCGGGCCGCGCAGGTGGTTCACGCGGAGGAATATGATGTCTTTCTTGTTTGTCATGTAAATAATTCTTCGATAACAGGCTTGGCGCTTTGTGCGTCCAATTATTATTTAGAGGCTTTCTTCCAATTGCCGTCGGTGTGCATGCAGGTTCGCCGCTGCAGCGGAGTGCCTATCCGTGTTTGTTGATGGCATGGCAAAAATAAGATCCTGGTGCTGGCGTTCGCCGTCGCGCCATTATTGTTATTGATGCCGCAAGAAATCGCGCGGCTGCCACCGCTGTTTGCCCCTTACGCAAGGCCGAATTTCCCGAAGCCCATCCTGTTGTATACTCTCAGTAACGAAGCTTACCGTGCAGAACCGATTTCTGCCAGTGCGCGTCCATCCGATAGAATACCGTAAATTGCTGCCGCGATACGTGCGCCGTCCGCCGGCGCCGCGTTATTCTGCAACAGATTGACAGACAGAATTGATCGGGCCATTGTGTGCCTTTCCCCATTTTTCCCAGAATCCCCGCCCCTGAGGGGCCAGGCCTTGAGCCGGAATACGCTTGACGATGACAACTGAACAACTTCCCTCCGCAACGGCGCCCGCTTTGGCGCCCCCATCCTTGCCCGAACCCTGGCACGGCGAGCTAGAAAAAAAGCTCGCATCCGGGGAGAACGTTTTAACTAGCGTTGAGGTTGACCTGGATGCGCGCTTGCGCTTCACAAAAGGCATTATTGTCGTCACGGAGCGCCGTTTACTGGCCCGCTCGCCCGGCGAGACCGTCTGGCACGACTGGGCCTACCGCCCGGGCCTGAGCCTGAAACACCACGACCACGCCGGCGTCGGCCACCTGGAGTTGCAGGATGGGCAAGGGCGCCTGGCGGCGTGGCGTTTCACGCTGGGGCAAAACCTGCACGCGCTGCGCCTCATCGAACAATTCCGCGAGCGCCTGGACAGCCATGTCAGCGGCCTGCCCGTGCAGGCGGCCGAGCAGAACGTCTGCCCCAGTTGCAAGGCGCCGCTGGAGCCGGACCAGGACGAGTGCCCGATCTGCACCAAGGTCTTGCACACGCCGCCGTCGACGCTGACGCTGTTCCGCCTGTGGCGCTTCGCGCTGCCTTACCGCGGCCAACTGGCGCTGGGCTTCACGCTGATGCTGCTGAGCACGGCGGCGCACATGATCCCGCCGTATCTGACCAAGCCGCTGATGGACAATGTGCTGATCCCCTACCAGAACGGGGTGAAGATCGACCCGATGCTGGTGGTCTGGTACATGTCGGGCCTGCTCGGCTCGGCCGTGCTGGCCTGGGTGCTGGGCTGGGGCAAGACCTATGTGCTGGCGCTGGTGTCGGAGCGCATGGGCGCCGACCTGCGCTCGGCCACCTACGAGCATTTGCTGAAGCTGTCGCTGGAATATTTCGGCGGCAAGCGCACCGGCGACCTGATGTCGCGCATCGGCAGCGGCAGCGACCGCATCTGCGTGTTCCTGTCGCTGCACCTGCTCGACTTCGCCTCCGACGTGCTGATGATCGTCATGACGGGCGTCATCCTGTGGAGTTTGAACCCCTGGCTGGCCGTGATGACGCTGCTGCCGCTGCCCTTCATCGCCTGGATGATCCACATCGTCCGCGACCGCCTGCGCACCGGCTTCGAGAAAATCGACCGGGTCTGGGGCGAGGTGACCAACGTGCTGGCCGACACCATTCCCGGCATCCGCGTCGTCAAGGCCTTCGCCCAGGAACGGCGCGAGGCGAGCCGCTTCCGCGAGGCCAATGCGCACAACCTGGCCGTCAACGACAAGCTCAACAAGGTGTGGTCGCTGTTCTCGCCGACCGTTTCCTTCCTCACCGAGCTGGGGCTGCTGGTGATCTGGTGCTTCGGCATCTGGCAGGTGTCGCAGGGCGACATCACGGTGGGCGTGCTGACCGCCTTCATCGCCTACAGCTCGCGCTTCTACGGCCGCCTCGACTCGATGAGCCGGATCGTCTCCGTGACGCAGAAATCGGCCTCGGCCGCCAAGCGCATCTTCGACATCCTCGACCACGTTTCCAGCGTGCCGGAGCCGGTGGCGCCGGTCAAGCTTGAGCGCATCGAGGGCCGCATCGACCTGCGCGAAGTCGGTTTCCGCTACGGCAACCGGGCCGTCAACCGCGGCATCTCGCTCAACATCAAGGCCGGCGAAATGATCGGCCTGGTCGGCCACAGCGGTTCCGGCAAGAGCACGCTGGTCAACCTGATCTGCCGCTTCTATGACGTCTCCGAGGGCGCCATCCTGCTCGACGGCGTCGACATCCGCGCGCTGGCCGTGTCCGACTACCGCAGCAACATCGGCCTGGTGCTGCAGGAACCCTTCCTGTTCTTCGGCACCATCGCCGACAACATCGCCTACGGCAAGCCGGGCGCCAGCCGCGAAGACATCATCGCGGCGGCGCGCGCGGCGCACGCCCACGAATTCATCCTGCGCCTGCCGCAGGGCTACGACTCGATGGTCGGCGAGCGCGGCCAGGGCCTCTCCGGCGGCGAGCGCCAGCGCATCTCGATCGCCCGCGCGCTGCTGATCGACCCGCGCATCCTCATCATGGACGAGGCCACCTCGTCGGTCGACTCGGAAACGGAGAAGGAAATCCAGAAGGCGCTCGACAACCTGGTGCAGGGCCGCACCACGATCGCCATCGCGCACCGCCTGTCGACGCTGCACCGGGCCGACCGCCTGGTGGTGCTGGACCGCGGCGAGGTGGTCGAAGTGGGCAGCCACGACGAACTGATGGCGCGCGAGGGCGCGTATTTCCGGCTGTACGAGGCGCAGGCGCGCAACGTCGACACGGACATGGACGACAAGGAATAAGCAATGGCAAGCACAACTTTTCAACTGAGCCGCAACGCCTTCGGCAAGCTGGTATTGACGGACGCCGACGGCCAGGTGCACGAGGGCGTGGCGCCGGTGCGGGCCTTCCCCATCCAGTCGCCGGAGCGCGGCATTTCGATGGTGTTGCCGGACGGCCGGGAGGTGGCGTGGATAGACTTCATCGGCGACTTGCCGACGTCGCTGTGCACGCTGGTGCAGGACGAGCTGGAGGGGCGCGAGTTCATGCCCGAGATTCTCCACATCGGCAGTGTCAGCAGCTACGCGACGCCATGCACCTGGCACGTCAAGACGGACCGCGGCGACACCCATTTCGTGCTCAAGGGCGAGGAAGACATCCGCCGCATCGGCGCCTGCTCGCTGCTGGTGGTCGACAGCCACGGCATCCACTTCCTGGTGCGCGACATGTTCGGCATCGACAAGCACAGCCGCAAGATACTCGACCGCTTCCTGTAAGGCGGCGCCGGGCCGCCGGCTGGTGCGCCTAGCCCGGCAGCGCCGACAGCGTGAAGATCTCGAAGCCCGTCTCGGTGACGGCCAGGCTGTGCTCGAACTGGGCCGACAGCGAGCGGTCCTTGGTCACCGTCGTCCATTTGTCGGGCAGCACCTTGACCTGGTAGCTGCCGGCGTTGATCATCGGTTCGATGGTGAAGATCATGCCGGGCTCCAGCACGACGCCGGTGCCGGCGCGGCCGTAGTGCAGCACCTGGGGCGCGTCGTGGAAGACCTTGCCCAGGCCGTGGCCGCAGAAGTCGCGCACCGACGAAAAACCCTGGGCCCGCGCCACCGCTTCGATGGCGGCGCCGACGTCGCCCAGCGTGGCGCCGGGACGCACTTGCTCGATGCCGGCCATCATCGCCTGGTAGGCCGTCTTGACCAGGCGCGCCGCCAGGATGGACACGGCGCCCACCTCGAAGGTGCGGCTGCTGTCGCCGTGCCAGCCCTGGAACTTCGGCGTGACGTCGATGTTGACGATGTCGCCGGCGCGCAAGATCTTCGTCTCGGACGGGATGCCGTGCGTGACCACGTGGTTCACCGAGATGCAACTGGCATGCTTGTAGCCGTGGTAGTCGATGGTGGCGGGGATGCTGCCGGCGGCGCGCATATAGTCTTCGCACAGTTTGTCGAGCGCCGCCGTGGAGACGCCCGGCTTGACGTGGGGGGTGATGAAGTCGAGCGTGTCGGCGGCGATGCGCCCGGCCGCGCGCATCGCGGCGAAGCCCTCCGCGTCGTGCAGCGGGATCGGTTTGCCGTGGTCTTGCTGGGTCGAGTAGCGCATTGCTTCAGTCCGTTTCGATGTTGGCCAGGGCGCGCACGGCGTCGTGCGCGGCGCGCAGGATCGCGTCCGCGCCGGCGGGGATGGCGTGGTGTTGCGTCAGATAGGGTTTGACGACGGCGACGGGGCCGTCGATCAGGATGAAACGCAGCGTCGCGGCGGCGTTTTCGCCGCCGGCCGGCAAGGCCAGCAGGCAGCGCTCGAAGCAGGCGTCCAGCTCGGCCTGCTCCGCCTCCAGCGCCGCCCGCAGTTGCGGCGCCAGCGTGGCGTCGGCCAGCGGCTGGTCTTCGCATTGCAGCAGGAAGCGGGCGTAGACGGGCTTGCGGCGGCACCAGTCGAGCAGGGCGGCCACGCCGTCCCAGCTGTCGGCGCCTTGCCAGCGGCTGGCGACGTCGGCGCGGAAGTCGGCTTTCACGCGCAGCCAGGCGTGCGCCAGGATGGCGCCGCGCGAGTCGAAGCGGTGGTACACGGAGCCGATCGGCGCGCCGGCGCGCACGGCGATGGCGGCCATCGACACGGCGGCCATGCCGCACTGCGCGGCGACGTCGATGGCGGCGTCGATGAAGTTGTCTGCGTTGAATTTAGCGAGTCTGACCATTCAAATAGAATATAGATTCTATTTGATGCTGTCAAGGTCGGGGCGGGGCGCAATGTTTACAGCGGCAATGAGTTGTTTATAATGCATCTTCGTGGCGCATACGCGCCGCGCCGTCCCACCATTGAAAGGATACCCCATGCGTGTTCTTCCCCTCTTGGCGCTGGCCTGCCTGGCGCTGCCGGCCTTGCCGGCGGCGGCCCACGGCGGCAAGGCGGCGCCGCCGCAGCGCGCCATCGAGCGCTACGCCGCGCGCGCCGGCTGGCAGGCCGAGGCGCTGGCGGCCGGCTTGCCGGCGCCGGTGCTGCGCCTGCGCGTGCCGTCGCCGTTCGGGCGGCGCGGCAGCGGCGTGCCGCTGCTGCCGGACAAGCCGCACTCGACCATCTACCGCTTCAAGTATCTGGACTTGCCGGCCGGCGTAGAGCCGGCGCTGCCGTTCCGCTACGTCGAGATCGACTGGAATACGGAGGGCGAGGTGCGCGGGCCGAACGGCTCCTTCGTCACGCCGCACTTCGATTTCCATTTTTATACGCGGAGCCGGGACTTTGTCGAGCGCGAGATGCACTGCATTTCAAGCGGCAACACCTGTGATTCGCAGCAAACCCGTTATGTGCAGATGCGCCGCTTCCTCGACTTGCCGCCGCCCTGTTTCTTCCCCGCGGCCGACTACTTTCCCGACACGGGCAGTTCGATCGCGCAGATGGGCTTGCACAGCCTGGACGGCAGCTTCGACTACAGCAAGCGCAACGTCGACGCCAACCCCGTCATCATCTACGGTTCCTTCGATGGCGAACTGGCTTTCCTGGAGGCGTCGCTGACCTTGCATGCCTTCAGCCGCGCGGCCAAGCTGGCCGCCGCCGGCGGCAAGAGCGCCTGGCCGATACGCCAGCCGGCCGCCTATGCCCATGCGTGGTGGCCGACGGGGATCACGCTGGAATACTTGCCCGGGGACGACGTTTTCATTTTTGAGCTGAACGGCTTTGCCATGCACCCCGTGCAAGCCTACGGCGCCACCGCCTGCGCCTCAGTGCGCTGACGGCGCTTGCGGGCCGCGCCGCAGCCGGTCCGGCGTGGCGCCGCCGTGGCGGCGGAACATGGCGATGAAGGCCGACGCCGTGCTGTAGCCCAGGCTCAGGGCGACCGCCTGCACCGTCTGCCCCTGTTCCAGTAGCGGCAGCGCGGCCAGGTAGCGCTGGCGCTGCCGCCACGCGCCGAAACTCATGCCCAGTTCGCGCTGGCAGCGCCGCGCCAGCGTGCGCTCGGTCAGGTGCAGTTGCGCGGCCCAGTCGGCCAGCGTGCGCGGGCAGCCGGGCTGGCGCCGCAGCGCCTCCAGCAGCGGCGCCAGCACCGGGTCTTCGCTGCCGGGCAAATAGTTGCTGCTGGGTGGGGCCAGCCGCAACTGGTCCAGCAGCACCTGCGCCAGGCGCCGGTCGGCCGGGCTGGCCGGCGTCGTCACGCGGCGGCCGGCGAAATCGGCGAGGATGGCCTTCAGCAGCGGGCTCAGCTCCAGGGCGCAGTGGCGCGCCGGCAGCGTGGCGCACAGGGCCGCGTCGATGTAGGCCGAGTGGTAGGCGACGTTCTGGCGGATGGTGGCCTCGTGCGGTGTGCCCGGCGGTATCCACACGGCGTACTGCGGCGGCGACAGGTAGCGCTGGCCGGCGACCTTGAGTTCCATCACGCCGCTGGCGCAATAGTTGAGCTGGCCCCAGGGGTGGCTTTCGCTGCCGAAGTGGCGCGCCCGCGCGTAGGTTTCGATGCGGAAGTAGATCTCGTAGGGGAGGGCGTCGGCGACGGGCGGGTGGTGCGGGTTGCTGGCCATATTGTCCTGTTGCGCGCATGGTTTGTCCGTTTCGGATTATATCCATTTAAACGGACTGTGCGAGAATCGCTCGATGAACCTCAAACACTATCTGTTCCCCTTGTGCGCGGTGCTGATCTGGGCCGCCAACACGGTCGTCAGCAAGCTGGCCGTCGGCGTCGTCGACCCGGCCGCCATTTCCTTCTACCGCTGGCTGCTGGCCGGCGTCCTGCTGGCGCTGGCCTTCGGCCGGCCCGTGTGGCGCCAGCGCGCCGCGGTGCGGCCCTGGCTGCCCAAGCTGTTCGTGCTGGGCATGCTGGGCATGGTCATGTACCAGTGCCTGGCCTACGTCGCCGCGCAAACGACGAGCGCGACGAACATGGGCATCCTGGCCTCGCTGATGCCGCTGCTGGCCGTCGGCCTGAGCGTGCTGCTGCTGGGCGAGGCGGCCACCGTCGGCGGCGTCGGCGGCGGCCTGCTGTCGCTGTTCGGCCTGGCCTATCTGCTCAGCCACGGCGACCCGGCCGCGCTGTTGCGCCACGGCGCCGCCGCCGGCGACGCGCTGATGCTGCTGGCCTGCCTGTCCTACGCCGGCTACGGCGTGCTGCTCAAGCGCTGGAAGATCCCCTTGAATAACTGGCATTCGCTGCTGGTGCAGATCTGGTGCGCGGTGCCGGTGCTGCTGGTCTATTACCTGAGCCGCTCGGCGCCGCCGGTCAGCGCCGCCGGCCTGCCGCTGGTGCTGTTCGCCGGCATTCCGGCGTCCGTGCTGGCGCCCTTCCTGTGGATGCACGGCGTCGGCAAGCTCGGCCCCAGCCGCGCGACGACGATGATGAATCTGTTGCCGGTGTTTACGGTCGCGATCGCCTTGTTGTTTCTCGGCGAAACCCTGCACGCTTACGACGTCGTCGGCGGCCTCGTCACGCTGCTCGGCGTGGTGCTGGCGCAGACGCTGAAGCGGCCTCTGCGGGCGGCCGCGCCCGTTTAAAAAGTTTCGGAAGTCGCGGAATTTCCGTATATTATTATTCCTCCGGTTCCGGCCGCCCATTCCGCCGGCTCAGCAATCCTTCACGAAAGGATCGGTGGTGTCCGCTGCATCACTGTCCCAGCCCTCTCCGTCTTCCCGCCTGCCAGCCCGGCGCTGGCCGCGGCCGCGCGCCCGGCGCACAGTTTCGGCCCGCCCCAGTCTCCGGCGGCATATTACGCAAGCTCCGTTCAACCTGGGAGTAAGAAATGGCTATGTCGAATATGAAGATAGGCGCGCGCCTGAGTATGGGCTTTGGCGTCGTGCTGGCCCTGCTGCTGGCCGTGACGGTGTTGGGAATCAGCCGCATGGCGCAGGTGGCCGAGCGGCTCGACGAGATCACCAATGTCAATAACCCCGAGGGCAAGCTGGCCGGCATCATGCTCGCCACGGTGGCCGACCGCTCGATCGCGCTGCGCAACCTGGCCCTGCTCACCGAGCTCAAGGATATGCAGCCTGAGGCCGAGCGCATCAAGCGCAACGAGCGGAAGTACGCGGAGGCCGAGGCCAAGCTGAGCCAGATGTTTGCCACGCTGCCCAGCACCAGCGAGCGCGAGCGCGCCATGCTGCCGAAAATCAAGGCGGCGGAGGCGGCCAGCCTGCCGGTGATGGCCAAGGCGGCCGAGCTGGGCCTGGCCAACAAGGCCGAGGAGGCGACCCGGGTCTTGATCCAGGAGGTCCGGCCGGCGCAGGCGGCATGGCTGGCCCTGTTGACGGAGCTCGACGAGCTGGAGGACCAGATGAACCAGGAGGCCGGGACCGAGGCGGCCAAGGTGTACACGGACGCGCGCACGCTGATGATCGTGCTGTCGGCGCTGGCCGTCGGCGCGGGCGTGTTCATCGCCTGGCTGGTCACGCGCTCGATCACCGTGCCGATGCTGGCGGCGGTGCAGGTGGCGCAAACGGTGGCCGCCGGCGACTTGACCAGCCGCATCGACGCCACGGCGCGCGATGAAACGGGGCAGTTGCTGCAGGCGCTCAAGGAGATGAACGACAGGCTGCTCGACATCGTCGGCCAGGTGCGCAGCGGCACCGACACGATCGCCACGGCGTCGAGCGAAATCGCCAGCGGCAACCTGGACCTGTCCTCGCGCACCGAGCAGCAGGCCAGCTCGCTGGAGGAGACCGCCTCGTCGATGGAGGAGCTGACCTCGACCGTCAAGCAGAACAGCGACAACGCCCGCCAGGCGAACCAGTTGGCGGCGTCCGCCTCGGACGTGGCCGGCAGGGGCGGCGCCGTGGTGGCCCAGGTGGTCGAAACGATGGGCTCGATCAACGATTCCTCGCGCAAGATCGTCGACATCATCGGCGTCATCGACGGCATCGCCTTCCAGACCAATATTTTGGCGCTGAACGCGGCCGTCGAGGCGGCCCGGGCCGGCGAGCAGGGCCGCGGTTTCGCCGTCGTCGCCAGCGAGGTGCGCAATCTGGCGCAGCGCTCGGCCGCCGCCGCCAGGGAAATCAAGACCCTGATCGGCGATTCGGTCGAGAAGGTCGACGTCGGCAGCAAGCTGGTGGGGCAGGCCGGCACGACGATGGACGAGATCGTCGCCAGCGTGCGGCGGGTCACCGACATCATGGGCGAGATCGCCTCGGCCAGCCGCGAGCAGGAGGTGGGCATCGAGCAGATCAACCAGGCCATCACGGAGATGGATGGCGTGACGCAGCAGAACGCGGCGCTGGTCGAGCAGGCGGCGGCCGCCGCGGCCTCCTTGCAGGACCAGGCCGGCAACCTGGCGCAGGTGGTCAGCGTGTTCAAGCTCGACAAGGCGCACGGGCAGGCGCCGGCGCGCCGGGCGCCCGCCCGGACCAGCCTGGCGCCGCCGCGCCTGCCGGGCGCCGGCGGATAAACGGCGCGGCGCGGCCGGCGCCGCTATTTCCCCTTGCCGCGTGGTAAATCAAAGGTTTATATTGCTATCGATATAAGATATAGTCTGGCGCATACGCCGGTCACAATTCATGAATGCTGTCGCACGGAGCTGTAGCAATGCCAACAAAGCCGCCTGAAGCACAAAGCACGATCCTGATCATCGACGACAGCGTCGACGCGATTCGCTTGTTGAGCGGCATATTGAAGGACATGGGGCAGATCCTCTTCGCCACCAGCGGCGCGGCCGGCATCGAGCTGGCGCAGCAGCGCCGCCCGCAACTGATCCTGCTCGACGTGGAAATGCAGGCGATGGACGGCTACGAGGTGTGTCGGCGCATCAAGGCCGACAGCGACATGCGGGATTGCGCCATCATGTTCGTCACGGCCCAGTCGACGATGGACAGCGAGGTCGCGGCGTTGGAGGCGGGCGCCGTCGACTTCCTCTCCAAGCCGCTCAACGCGCCCGTCGTGCGGGCGCGCGTGCGCACCCACCTGAAGTTGCAGCGGGCGACGGCGGCCCTGATGCAGCTGGCCAACAAGGACGGCTTGACGGGCTTGTTCAACCGGCGCTATTTCGACGAGCAGCTGGCGCGCGAGTTCCTGCGCCACAAACGCCAGGGTTTGCCGCTGAGCCTGGCGTTCATCGACATCGACTGCTTCAAGGCCTATAACGACCACTACGGCCACCAGAGCGGCGACGCCTGCCTGAAGCGGGTGGCCGAGCTGATCGAGGGCGCCACGCAGCGCCCGTCCGAGGTGGTGGCGCGCTACGGCGGCGAGGAATTCGTCGTGCTGCTGCCCTACACGGACGCGGCCGACGCGGCCAAGTACGGCGCCTGGTTGTGCGAGCAGATCGCCGTCGACGCGCTGGCGCACGCGCGCTCGCCGGTGGCCGCCCACATCACCGTCAGCGTCGGCCTGACGTCGATGGTGCCGGGCGAGGCCAATTCGGCGCTGAACCTGGTCGCCGACGCCGACCGCGCGCTGTACCAGGCCAAGTCGGCCGGGCGCAACCGCGCCGTCACGGCCACGCCGCTGTAGCGCGTCCGGCGTGGCGATGCGCGACGGCACACAGCGGGGCGGCCAGCCGGTGCCGGTGCCGGCGCGCTGGCGCCGGCTGGCCGGCCTGGCGCTGTTCGCGCTGGTGTATTTCGGCGCGGCGCGGCTCGGTCTGCTGCTGGCCTTCGCCGACAGCAACGCCACGCCCGTCTGGCCGCCGTCCGGCATCGCCTTCGCCGTGCTGCTGCTGTGCGGTTTCCGCATGTGGCCGGGCATCCTCGTCGGCGCCTTCGCCGCCAACCTCGCCGCCTTCGCCGCCAACGGCGTCGCGCCGGGCTGGACCGGCGTGCTGGTGTCGCTCGCCATCGCCTGCGGCAACACGCTGGAGGCGCTGCTGGGCGCCTTCCTGCTGCGCCGCTTCGCCGGCGCCTCGCGCCAGCTGACGCAGCTGCAAAACATCTACAAATTCGCCCTGGTGGCCGTGCTGATGTGCCTGCTTAGCGCCGGCATCGGCGCGCTCGCCCTGGTCGCCGGCGGCGTCGTCGCGCCGGCCGCGCAGTGGGCCGTGATGAGCGTCTGGTGGCTGGGCGACATCGCCGGCGTCGTCATCGTCGGCCCGGTGCTGTTGTCGTGGCGCCACTACCGCCACCGCGGCTGGAGCGCCACGCTGGCGCTGGAGGTGGGCGCCTCGCTGCAGGTGCTGCTGTTGCTGGTCGCGCTGGTGTTCGGCCAGCGCTTCGCCGCCGACGGCGAGCTGCGCTGGCTGGCCTATCTGCTGATCCCCGGCATCGGCTGGGCCGCCTACCGCTACGGCCTGCGCGGCGCCAGCCTGGTGTGCCTGCTGGCGGCGACCGGCGCCGTCTGGGGCACCAGCCGCGGCCTCGGCCCCTTCGCCACCGGCACCTTGAACGACGCGCTGGTGGCGATCCAGAGTTTCAGCGTGCTGTGCAGCTTCATCGGCCTGGTGCTGTGCGCCGACATGAGCGAGCGGCGCCGCCAGGACCAGTTGTCGCGCGACGGCCGGCGCATCGTCGGCCAATGGCTCACGCTGCTGGTCGGGGTCGGCCTGACCGTGTTCGTCTGGAACCTGATCGCCGTCGGCACCGAGCGCCGCGCGCGCGAGCGCTTCGACGTGCTGGCCCTGAACATCGAGCAGCGCATCAACGAGCGCATGGCCAGCTACGAGCAGGGCTTGCGCAGCACGCAGGCGCTGTTCAACGCCGCCGGCGCCGTCACGCGCGAGCAGTGGCGCGACTTCGTCGTGGCGATGGCGGTCGACCGCAACTTCCCCGGCCTGCAGATCGTCGGTTACGCCCAGGCGCTGGCGCCGGACGGCGTGGCCGCCTTCGAGCGGGGCGTGCGGGCCCAGGGTTTCCCGCAATTCCACCTGTGGCCAGCCGGCCCGCGCGAGGCGTATACCTCGATCTTCCTGCTCGAACCCGAGTCGCCCAGCAACTGGCGCGCCTTCGGCTACGACATGTTCTCCGAGCCGACGCGGCGCGCGGCGATGGCGCGCGCGCGCGACTGGGGCGCCCCCGCGCTGTCGGGCAAGGTGACGCTGGTGCAGGAGAGCGGCGTGGCGCCGCAGGCCGGCTTTTTGATGTACCTGCCGGTGTACCGGCGCGGCGCGCCGCAGGGGCGCGTGGCCGAGCGCCGCGCCGCGCTGCAGGGCTATGTCTACAGCGCCTTCCGCATGGACGACCTGATGCGCGGCATCCTCGGCCAGGCCGGCAGCAGCGTCGCGCTGGAAATTTTCGACGGCAGCAGCATCACCGAGGCGGGGCGCATGCACACCAGCGTGCAGCGCACGGCGCGCGAGCTGCGCAGCTATCCCAACCCCTTCGTCGCGCAAAAAGTCATCGAGCTGGCCGACCACGCCTGGACCGTGCGGGTGACCTCGCTGGCCGCCTTCGAGGACGGCATCGACCGGCAAAAGTCGCAGATCGTGCTGGTGGCGGGCACCGTCATCAGCCTGCTGTTTTTCGGCGTCGTGCGGGCGCTGTCGGCGCGCCGCGAGTACGCGGTGGCGCTGGCGCGCGACATGACGGCGGCGTTCAAGCAGTCCGAGCGCAAGTTCGAGTCGCTGGTTGACGCGGCCAGCGAGTTTTCCATCATCGCCACCGACCTGTCCGGCATCATCCGCGTCTTCAGCACCGGCGCCGAGCGCATGCTGGGTTACCGCGCCGATGAGATGGTGGGCCAGCAGACGCCGGCGCTGCTGCACGTGGGCGCGGAACTGGCGGCCCGCGCGGCCGAGCTCAGCGTGCAACTGGGCCGCCCGGTGCAGGGCATAGCGGCCGTCGTCGCGCTGCCGCGGCTGGGCCAGGCGGAGTCGCGCGAATGGACCTATGTGCGCAAGGACGGCACGCGGCTGCCGGTGGGCCTGGTGGTGACGCCGATCAGCGACGCCGACGGCGTCATCAGCGGCTTTCTCGGCGTGGCCAAGGACATCACCGGGCCGAAGCAGTTGCAGGCCTCGCTGCTGGCGGCCAAGGAGCAGGCCGAGGCGGCCAGCCGCGCCAAGAGCGAGTTCGTCGCCAATATGAGCCATGAGATACGCACGCCGCTGAACGCCGTGCTGGGCATGGCCCACCTGCTGGGCGGCAGCGTGCTGTCGGCCGAACAGCGCAAGTACCTGGACATGATACGGGTGTCGGGCCAGTCGCTGCTGAGCATCCTCAACGACATCCTGGACTTCTCGAAGATCGAGGCGGGGCGCATGGAGTTGGCGCCGGCGCCGTTCCAGCTCAGCGAGGTGCTCGACGCCGTCGCCGCCATCATGGCCGTCAACGCCGGCGAGAAGGATCTGGAGCTGGCCATCGGCGTCGAGCCGGACGTGCCGCTAAGCCTGGTCGGCGACGCGCTGCGGCTGCAGCAACTGCTGATCAACCTGGCCGGCAACGCCATCAAGTTCACCGAGCGGGGCGAGGTGTCGCTGCTGGTCGAGCTGCTGCGCCGCGACGGCGACACGGCGCTGCTGCGCTTTTGCGTGCGCGACAGCGGCATCGGCATGGACGCCGAGCAGCAGGGGCGGCTGTTTTCGGCCTTTTCGCAGGCGGACGCCTCGACCACGCGGCGCTTCGGCGGCACGGGCCTGGGGCTGGCCATCTGCCGCCGCCTCGTCGACATGATGGACGGCAGCATCGAAGTGAGCAGCGCGCCCGGCCAGGGCAGCGCGTTTTGCCTCTGCCTGCCGCTGGCGCTGGGCGCGCCGGCGGCGCCCCCGCCGGCCGCGCCGCTGCGCCTGCTGGTGGTCGACGACAACGCCACCAGCCGCGACTACCTGTGCAAGACCATCCGCGCCTGGCACTGGCAGGCCGACGGCGCCGACGGCGGCGCCCAGGCGGCCGAGCGGATGCTGGCCTGCCGCGCGGCGGGCGGGCGCTACGACGCCGTGCTGGTCGACTGGCAGATGCCCGGTATGGACGGCCTGGAAACGATGCAGGCGCTGCGCCTGCTGCAGCCCGACGCGGCGGTGCCGGTGCTGGTGATGGCCAGCGCCTTCGGCCGCGGCAAACTGATGCGCGAAGACGCCGTCGCCGACGCCGACGCCATCCTGCTCAAGCCGGTCACGCCGTCCGGCCTGGCCGACGCGCTGCACGAGACGCTGGCGCTGCGCGCCGGCGGCGGCCGCGGCGCGCCGTTCGAGCCGCGCGCGGCGTCGGCGCGCCAGCGCATCGACGGCGCGCGTCTGCTGGTGGTCGAGGACAATCCGCTGAACCAGGTGGTGGCGCGGGCCATGCTGGAGCAGGCCGGCGCCAGCGTCGACACGCTCGACGACGGCCGCAAGGCGGTCGAGCGCCTGCGCACCGACCCGCGCCGCTACGATCTGGTGCTGATGGACGTGCAAATGCCGGTGATGGACGGTTTCGCCGCGACGCGGGCGATCCGCGCCGAACTGGCGCTGGCGCTGCCGGTGCTGGCGATGACGGCCGGCGTCATGCTGTCCGAGCGCGAGCAGTGCCTGGCCTCGGGCATGAATGATTTCATCGCCAAGCCGATCAACGTCGAGCAGATGCTGGCGGCGATCGCGCGCCACCTGCCGGCCGGGCGCCTGCTGCGTCCCGGCGCGGCCGAGGCGCAGCAGGCGCGCGGCCGCGACGGCGTGTTCGACCCCGGCCAGCTGCTCAAGTACAGCAACGACAACCCGGCGCTGCGCGCCACGCTGTGCGACCTGATCCGCAACATGAGCGTGCGCGCGCCGCTCGACACGGCGGCAGCGCGCGCGGCCTGGCAGGATGGCCGCGCGGCCGAGGCGGCGCACAAGTTGCACGGCCTGCGCGGCTCCGTCGGCACGCTGGGTGCGCAGCGCTTCGCGGCGGCGGTGCTGGCGCTGGAGACGGCGCTGCGCGGCGCGTCGAGCGGGCGCGAGGCGGCGCTGTTCGACGCGGCGCAGCGGGAAATCGAGGCGACGGCGGCGGCCGCGCGCGCCTGGCTGGCGGCGCAGAACGCGCTACCGCCCGCCGACGGCGAGGACGATGCCGACGCGGCGCTGGACGGCGCGCGCATCGAGCAATGGAAGGCTTTGCTGGCGGGCCAGGACCTGGACGCCTGCGAAGGCTACGCGGCGCTGCGCCCGGCGCTGCGGCGGCAACTGGCGGCCGACGAACTGGCCGCGCTCGACGGCGCGATGGAGCGGCTCGATTTCAAGACGGCGCTGGTGCTGCTGAGCGTAGCGGCGGGATGACGGAAATACTGCGAAAAGGGGAGTACATGACTGGATGGACGGAGGGGCCGACGATCACGCTGAAGGCGGCGGCCGCGGCCGACATCCCGGCGTTGTGGGCGCTGCGCACCGACGCCGTCAGGCGCAGTTGCGCCTCGTACTATGCGCCCGGGATCATCGCCGTGTGGTCGGCGGCGCCGCTGCCGCCGGTCTACGCGGCGCTGGTGGCCGGCGGCGGCGCCGTCATGGCCGAGTCGGCCGGCGAGCTGCAGGGATATGCCATCCTCGACCGCGGCAACGGCGAAGTCGGCGCCGTGTTCGTCGCTCCGGACAGCGGCGGGCGCGGCGTCGGCAAGATCTTGCTGGGGGCGCTGGAGCGGATGGCGCGCGCCGACCGCCGCGCCAGGCTGCACCTGTATGCGTCGCTGAACGCGGTGGGGTTTTATCGGGCGGCGGGCTTCGTGCCGCTGCGCGAGGCGCAATACGCCCACCCCAGCGGTATTGCGCTGGACTGCGTCTACATGGAAAAGGCGCTGCTCCCCGGCGCCTGAGCGCGGCGGCCTGGTGTGTGCCGAGGGCCGCGAAAGCTGGTAGCATTTGCCGGACAGGTAGTGCGCAAGCTGCGCCGGAAGGGGATGGGTCTGGAACCGAGCAACAACACGCCGGCGGCGCCAGCGTCGCTGCGCATCCTCGTGGTGGAGGACAACCTCGACTCGCAGCAAATGGTGTGCGAGCTGGTCGGCATGCTCGGCCACCGCGTGCAGGGCGTCGCCGACGGCGAGCAGGCGCTGGCGCTGATGCGCGGGCAGCAGTTCGACGTGCTGTTCTCCGACGTCAGCCTGCCCGGCATGTCGGGCATCGCGCTGGCCCGGCTGGTGCTGGAGGGGAAGCCGGACACGCGCATCATTTTCTCCACCGGCTACGGCAGGGAGGCGCTGGGGGCCCTGGATTTTCCCGCGCGCATATTGCGCAAGCCCTATGATCTGGCGGAGCTGAAGGCGGCGCTGGTTTGACGGCTTGGGCGCGTGCCTTGCGAGGGCAGACTTTGCCGGCCGTTGAAAGAATCATCCTACAGGTGCGCGTGATTTTCTCCTATTTTGTAGCGCAGTCGTGGGTACTACCATGGACTTTCCCTTACCGGCCCGTATTGGCGCCAGGTGCAATCGAGGCGGGTGATTGGGCAATCGCAAACCGTGACAAATGGAGATAATCATGGCCACATCCAGCAACGATAATAAACAAGGCAGCAATCAAGGCGGTAAGCAAAGTAGCAAGGGTAGCGAGAACAGGCAAAGCGATACCAGCAAGCGCGGCTTCGCGTCGATGGACCCGGAACTGCAACGGGAAATCGCCAGCGAAGGCGGACGCGCCGCGCACGAGAAGGGCACCGCCCACGAGTTCACTTCGGAAGAAGCGCGCCGTGCCGGTAGCCAGAGCCACAAGAACGATGGTAACCGCCAAAGTGCGGCCAGCGGTGGCGCGGCGCGCGACACGACGCGCGCGGATCGCGACGGGGAGCAGGACCAGGCCAAGGGCGGCGCCAGCCGTCCAAACCAGAGGAGCGGCCCGTCGGGCGGTTCATCGGGCGGCTCGGGCGGTTCCGGTTCTCGCGGCTAGGCCCGGTTGGACGGGGCCGGCCCGCCTTGGCCACTGGCCTTGGCCCCCGCATGTAGGGCTTGCGGGGGCGGAAGATGTAAACGGGGAACATAAGTTTCCCGTTTGCTTGTCCGTAGGAAAAATCCTGCGGCGCCCGCTGCTTTAGTCCTATACAGGAAGCGCGTGCGTGGACTACTATGATTTCAGGCGACCACTGGTCTGCCATCGCGTTCGCTTCTACCGAGCCTATCAAGACCATCAAGGAGAGTGTCATGAACTCGTCTAACAAGGGTAACAGCCAGGGCAACCGTCCAGATACGCAAGGCGGCAGCCAGGACAACCAACAGGGTTCGTCGTCGGGGGCGCAGCAGAGCAGCGAGCAGAATTTTGTGCTGGTTGATTTTGACGAGGGCCTCGATATTGGCGACGAGCAATTCATCCTCGGTGAAGTGCGCCGCGCCGACCGCGCCCGCAACCGCCAGAGTTCGGAAGGGCAAAACCAGCAGGGCGGCGAGGACAAGAGCAGCGGCTGAAACGACGCGCCGCCGCTAGGCCGGGGCCAGCGTCCGCAAGGACCTGGCCCCGTTTTTTTGTGCGCCGCTTGCCGGCTTCCGTTCTATGGCGCCCCGTTCAGCTTCGCGTGTTCGCCCACCGCCACGGGCCGCTCGCCCGTCACGGCCGCCTTGGCCAGCGCGAACAGGTGCGCCATCTTGCTGGCATGGGCGTCCCAGTATTCCGCCGACTCGATCGCCACCTTGATCAGCGCCAGATGCGGATCGTCCAGGCCGCCGGGAAACCACGCCTTGACGAGCGGGTTCCACAGTTCTTCCGCCTTGCCGCGGTCCTTCAGCAGTTGCGCGCTGCCGGCGATCGACACGTACAGGCTGTCCCTGACATCGGTGAAGCTGACGTTCACCTGCGGATGCGCCGGCAGATCGTGCGTGAACGGCGCCTTGTCCGAGGTGAAAAACCAGATGTCCCCGTGCGCGTCGATCTGCTGGCGTGTCATGGGCCGGCTCGTCAGCGTTCCGGCGTCGTTACTGGTTGTTAGCATCCCGAATTCCACCTGCGCGATCCTGGCCTTGATGGCGTCGAGCTGGTCTTGTGCGAATGGCCCCATAGCATCTCCCCGTGCGTCCAACAATCTCGGTGTGCCCCGGGGAGTAGCTTAGACCGGCGCCGCGCGCGACTCTGTTCGACAACGTACACAGCGAGGACATTCGCGTGGACGCGACCGTAAACGGGGGGGGCCGTAAACAGGAGCGGATTTGTATCGGCTTGTATCATAGGGGGCGCGGCGGTTGACATTATAAATGATAATCATTATCATTTGACCTTATCGCCAGCCGTAGCGCTTGTTTTTTCGCGTCGTTCAGCCAGCCACACGCATGTTCGCGCTTACGTTTGGCATCGCGATCCGGCATGCGCTGGCTGAGCAATTTCACTGAAGGATGCTATGAATCGATTTGCCTTATCCATCCCGGCGCGGCGCCCACGCCGCGCCGCGCCGTCGCGCGCCGCACGGGGCGGTCGATGAGTGCGCCGGCAAGCAGCCCGAACCGTAATGCCGGCCGCGCCGTCTGGCTCAAGAATCTGCACCAGTGGCACTGGATCAGCTCGGCGCTCTGCCTGCTCGGCATGCTGCTGTTCAGCGTCACCGGCATCACCCTGAACCACGCGGCCCAGATCGAGGCCAAGCCCGCCGTCACGCGCCACAAGGCCGAGGTGCCGGCGCCGCTGCAGGCGCAGTTGCGCCAGTTCGCCGCCGGCCACGACGGCGCCAAGGAGGCGCTGCCGGCCGCCGCCGAGCGCTGGTTGCACGACACCTGGTCGCTCGACGCCGGCGGCCGCCCCGCCGAATGGTCGCTCGACGAAGTCTATCTGCCGCTGCCGAAGGCGGGCGGCGACGCCTGGGTGCGCATCGGCCTGGAGGACGGCGCCGCCGAATACGAGCGCACCGACCGCGGCTGGATTTCCTGGCTCAACGACGTCCACAAGGGCCGCAACACGGGCACGGCGTGGAACTGGTTCATCGATATCTTTGCCGCCACCTGCCTGGTGTTCTGCCTGACGGGCTTGCTGATCTTGAAGTTCCACGCGGCCAACCGGCCGTTCACCTGGCCGATGGTGGGCCTGGGCATTTTGGTCCCCTGCGCGCTCGCGCTTTTATTCATCCATTAATTTTCTTTTGACAGGTACACCATGAAATTACGCTATTCCATCGCGCTCAGCCTTCCGCTGATCAGCGTTTCCGCGATGGGCGCCGATCTGGCCCTCAAGCTTGAAATCCCGCAATTGAACGTGGCTGAGTATCACCGCCCCTACGTGGCCGTGTGGCTGGAGAGCCCGGAGCAGAAGGTGTTGACGAACCTGTCCGTGCTGTACGACGTGAAGAAAAAGGATAACGCCGGCAACAAGTGGTTGAAGGATATGCGCCAGTGGTGGCGCAAGACGGGGCGTGATCTGGCCATGCCGATGGACGGCGTCAGCGGCGCCACGCGCGCGCCGGGCGAGCACACGCTGACCTTCCCGGGCGCCAAGGCGGCGCTGGACAAGCTGCCGGCCGGCGAGTACCACGTCGTCATCGAGGCGACCCGCGAGGCGGGCGGACGCGAGCTGGTGCGCGTGCCCTTCCAGTGGCCGCCGAAAGCGGCGCTGGCCGTGGCCGGCAAGGGCAAGGAAGAACTCGGCGCTGTCGCCGTCCAACTCAAACCTTAAGGCGGGAAAAGCATGTTCATGAAACTGAATAAACCACTGATGGCGCTGGCGCTGGCCGGTCTGGCATTGAACGCGCACGCGCACCGCCCCTGGATGGTGCCGTCGAGCACGATGGTCGAGGCCAAAGACCCGTGGGTGACCGTCGATGCGGCCGTCTCGGAAGGCTTGTTCGACATCGACCACCAGCCCTTGAAACTGGACGCGCTGGAAATCACCGGCCCGGACGGCGCCCGCGTGCAGCCGGAAAACGTCATCACGGGCCGTTTGCGCAGCGTCTTCGACGTCAAGCTGGCCAAGCCGGGCACCTACAAGGCGGCCATCGTGGCGAAGAGCGTGCTGGCCAGCTACAAGGTCGACGGCGAGATCAAGCGCTGGCGCGGCACCGAGGAGGCGTTCGCCAAGGCCATTCCGGCCGACGCCAAGGAAGTGACGACGACGCGCACGCTTAGCCGCATGGAAACCTTCTTCAGCGCCGCCTCGACCAGCGAGGCCGTCTTCAAGCCGACCGGCGTGGGCCTGGAATTCGTGCCGGTGAGCCATCCGAACGATATGCGCACCGGCGACAAGGCCACGTGGCGCTTCTTGATCGACGGCAAGCCTGCGGCCAACCTGGCGTTCAGCCTGGTGCCGGGCGGCGTGCGCTACCGCGGCGTGCTGGGCGAGATCCGCCAGAGCACCGACGCCAAGGGCGAGATCAGCTTCGCGCTGCCGGCGCCGGGCATGTATTTCCTCAGCACCAGCTGGCCCGCGCCGGCAGCGGCGGCGGCCGGCCAGGCGCCGGAACAGCCGGCCCGCCGCCTCGCCTACTCGGCGACGGTGGAAGTGCTGCCCCAGTAACCTTGACGACAAAGACTGACGATGCGCCGGGTACTCCTGCCTCACCATTTTTCTGAGCACCCGGCGCCCGTCGGCGGCACGATCCGGGATTTTCGCGGCGACAGCATGGGCACGACCTGGTCGGTGCGCGTGCTGGCCGTTGGCGACTGCGCCCCTTTGCAGGAAGGCTTGCAGCAACAGCTAGACGTCGTCGTGGCGCAGATGAGCCACTGGTTCGACGACTCCAGCCTGGGCCGCTTCAACCACGCCGCGGCCGGCACCTGGCACAGCCTGCCGGCGGCGTTTTTCGAGGTGCTGGCGTTTGCCGCGCAGGTGGCGCGCGACAGCGGCGGCGCCTACGACCCCTGCGCCGGCGCGCTCGTCAACGCCTGGGGCTTCGGCCCGACGCGGCGCCACGACCAGCCCGGCTACGCGGCGCCGTCGCCCGACGCCGTGGCGGCGCTGCTGGCGCGGCGCCGCGGCCAGGACGTCGCGCTCGATCCGCTGGCGCGCCGCGCCTACCAGCCGGGCGGCGCGCTGCTCGACCTGTCGGCCGTGGCCAAGGGCTACGCCGTCGACTGCCTGGCGCGCTATCTGGAGGCGCAGGGCTGGCGCCATTATCTGGTCGAGGTCGGCGGCGAGTTGCGCGGCGCCGGCACCAAGCCGGACGGCCAGCCCTGGTGGGTGGCGCTGGAACAGGTCGTCGACGCCGACGCGGCCGGGCAGGTCGGCGAGATGGTGCTGGCGCTGCATGGCCTGGCCGTCGCCACGTCGGGCGACTACCGGCGCTTCTTCGAGCGCGACGGCGCACGTTTTTCCCACACCATCGACCCGCGCAGCGGCATGCCGATCAGCAACGCGCTGGCCTCGGTGACCGTGGTGCACGCCGAATGCATGGCGGCCGACGCCTGGTCGACGGCCCTCACCGTGCTCGGCCCCGAGGCCGGCATGGCGCTGGCCGAACGGCTCGGCCTGGCCGCGCGCTTCCTGGTGCGCAGCGGCGGCGGCCTGCGCGAGCACCTGAGCCGCCCATTACAAGACATGCTGGACGAATGATTTTTACCACCGATACCACCCGGCTGGCGCTGCTGGCCGGTCTGTCCCTCAGTTACGCGGCCGTGTGCCTGGCGCCGTATCTGCGCCAGCGGCGCAAGCGGCGCGAGGCGCGCCTGCAGAAGGCGGCCTTGGCGCAGGCGCCGGCCTGGATCGTCGCCTACGCCAGCCAGACCGGCAACGCCGAGGCGCTGGCCGAACAGACGGCGCAGACGCTGCGGCTGGCCGGCATCCCCGTGCGCCTGAGCGCGCTGTCCGAGCTGGACGGCGCCGACCTGCAGGGCGCCGAACGGGTGCTCTTCCTGGCCAGCACCTATGGCGAGGGCGACGCGCCCGACAACGCCGCCGCCTTCGCCGGCCGCCTGATGGGCGCGCCGCTGGCGCTGGCGCAGCTGCACTACGCCGTGCTGGCCTTGGGCGACAGCGCGTACACCCAATTCTGCGGCTTCGGCCGCGCGCTCGACCAGTGGCTGGCCGGGCAGGGCGCGGCGCGCCTGTTCCCCCGCGTCGAGGTGGACCGCAGCGCGGCGCCGGCCCTGGAACACTGGTTCCAGCAACTGAGCCACCTGGCCGGCACCAGCGACGCGCCGGACTGGAGCGCGCCGGCCTTCGACGCCTGGCGCCTGGCGCAGCGGCGCCTGCTCAATCCGGACAGCGCCGGCGCGCCGGTCTACCACATCGAACTGGCGCCGGCGTCCGGCGCCTTGCCGGACTGGCAGTCGGGCGATCTGGTGCAGGTGGCCGCGCCGGCCGGGCCGGAGCAGCCGCGCGAGTACTCGATCGCCTCGATTCCCGCCGACGGCCGCGTCCACCTGCTGGTGCGCCTGCACACGCATCCGGACGGCAGTTCGGGGCTGGCGTCGGGCTGGCTGGGTTTGCAGGCCGGCATAGGCGACACCGTCCATATGCGCCTGCGGCCGCACCGCCGTTTCCGCCTGGAAGACAATGCCGGGCGGCCGCTGATCTTGATCGGCAACGGCAGCGGCATCGCCGGCCTGCGCGGGCACCTGAAGAGCCGCATCCTGGCCGGGCAGACGCGCAACTGGCTGTTTTTCGGCGAGCGCAACCTGGCGCACGATTACCACTACGGCGAGGAAATCGAGGGCTGGCGCGCCAGCGGCGCGCTGGCGCGGCTGGACATGGCGTTTTCGCGCGACCAGCCGCGGCGGCTGTACGTGCAGGACCGCTTGCTGGAGCGGGCCGACGCGGTGCGGCAGTGGGTGGAGCAGGGCGCGGCGCTGTATGTCTGCGGCAGCCTGAAGGGCATGGCCGGCGGCGTCGACGCGGCGCTGGAACAGATGCTGGGCCGGCCCGCGCTGGATGCGCTGGCCGCTGCGGGGCGCTACCGCCGCGACGTGTATTGACTGCAAGCCGGGGCGCTCCCCGGCCTGCCATCCGGGGCCAGGCTTAGTCGAGCGCCACCGGCTCGCTCGCGCCGCTCACCTCCTGCAGGCCGCGCGCCAGGCTGGAGATGCTGGGGTTGTCGATGAAGACGCAGCGCTTGCCCGTCCGCTTGCAATAATCCTTCACGCGCCAGTAGGCGCTGTGGCTGATGCAGCCGGTCTGGCAAATCACCAGGTCGGCCGCCGCTAGACTCGAATCGAGCATATTGGCGTTGTCCTCCAGGCCGCCGTCGTGGTGGGCGAATTGCGCGCCGACCCGCTCGATCAAGGCGCGGTAGGTGGCGACGTTGCCGCTGCGCCCGCCCACGCACAGCACGCTCTGGTCGACCAGGCGGATCGGCATTTTCATGGAGCGCGCCGGCTCCGCTTTCGCCGCCGGCGCCGGCGGGGCGTCCGCCGGGCGCGCCGGCGCCTGCCGCAATTCGGCCACCTGCATGCGCAATTCGCGCTCGCGCTCCTCCATCTGCTCCAGGCGCTGCGCCAGCCGCGTGCGCGACTCCAGCCCCGGTATTGATTCCTGCAACTGCGCCAGTTCGGCGCGCAAGCCGTCGATCACGCTATCCTTGCCGATCGACTGGGCGCGCGCCTGCATCAGCAAGACGTCGGCGCGCTCCAGTTCGGCGCTCTTGTCGATCAGCAGCGCCTGGCTGCGCTGCTGCAGCCTGGCCAGTTCGCGGGCCAGGCCGGCGTTTTCCTCGACCAGCTGGTTGAACTTGCTCATGTCGGCGCGCACGCAGGCGCCGGCCTGGTGCTGGATCATGTGCAAGTCCCTGCACATCTGCTCTTCCAGCTCCGGACTGCAACGCGGGTGCGTCAGGCCGGCCCAGAAGGCGCCGGCGACGTCGCCGTTGGCCACGGCGGCCAGCCACAACTGGGCCACCTGCTCGCCGCTCTTGGCGGCGCGAAAACGCAGCAGCACGGGGGCGTAGCGCCGCTCGAATTCCTTCTGCAGGGCCTCGGACAGGCGGTTGCGCGTGCCGCACTCGGTGACGGCGCCGACGTGCACCTCGTAGTCGTCGGCCATCACGCGCCCGCCCGTCATCTTGCCCACCAGCTTGCGCAAATAACCGAGCGGCAGGCCGACGCCGACCAGCGGGCAGTGGCAGGTGTGCGAGAGTTCCCAGATGCGCCGCCGGCGCGAGGTCAGCGCCGCTTCGGGCGCGTCGCTGGCGCAATTGCTGATCACGGGGAGTTGGTCTTTGTCACACATGGCGGGGCATCCTGGAGGGGGCTTGGTTAAATGGGGAGGGACGGGGCGACGCGGTCGGCGGCCGGGGCGCCGGCCTTGGCGGCGGCGATGATGCGGCTGAGCAGGGAGCTCTTGGCCGGCGCGGCCGGCATGGCCCGTTCGACGATGCCGGCCCACTGTTCCGACAGTTGCTGGCAAGTGGCCTGCAACACGGGGCCCAGGTCGGGCAATTCGGCCAGCGCCTGCAGGTGGCGTTCGATGACCGATGCCAGTTTCAGGCAGGGACCGCTTTCGGCGCTGCGCGCCGTGTAATGCGACATCAGGTGCAGCACGGCGGAGAGCATCAGCTCGGGCTGGTGCGCGGCATGGTGCTGGGACAGAAATATCGGGTCTATACGATCAATCGCCATCAAACGCTCCTGTTCAGGTGGTTTGGCTGGCTAGCCGGGCGTCGCGCGACACCCGGCAGGGCTGGCTGGGGTTGGGGCCCGCCGCAGAACGGCTCAGGCGGTAAGAATCAGCTTGTTCAATTGCGTCACGCGCAGGCGGTAGATTTTGCCGCCGTGCTCGATTTCAACTTCGCGGCGCTCCTGCAGCAGGGCGGCGCTGGTGATGCGGAGCGGGGCTTGCACGGTGGCGGCGGCGTGGCGCGCGTGCAGGCTGGTGGCTTCGGTGCTGGTGCTGGTTTTTTGGCTATGCATTTTACCTTCTCTTATCTCAGTTGAGAATGATTCGTATTTGCATTATTGTCGAGGGTGGCTGAAAATGCAAGCCTTATTTGCAGACAAAACGGGGATATGTTGCGGCGTGGCCGGTGGCCGGGAAGGGGGCTGGGGCGGCGCCGGCTTGCGCCGCGCCATAGGTGAAAAAAAACCCGGTGCAGATTGCTCTGGCCGGGCCTAAGCTGGGGTGAAGCCGTTTGCGATCAAATGGTGGCCAGCATGGGCGTGGCGGCCGCCTCGGCGCCGGCGCGCAGCTTGGCCGCCGCCAGTTGTTTGGCGCGCGAGCGCGACGGCGGCAGCCGGCGCAGGGTTTTCAGTGCGTCCGGATCCTTGATGCCGATGGTGCGCTGGTCGACGCTGATCAGGCCGATCTCATTGAAGGCCGACAGGGTGCGGCTCACCGTTTCCAGTGTCAGGCCCAGGTAGCTGCCGATTTCGTGGCGCGTCATGCGCAGGTTGAACAATTTGCTCGAATAGCCCATCTGGGCGAAGCGGTCGGCCAGCGACACGAGGAAGCGCGCCACGCGGGCTTCGGCGCTGAGGGCGCCCAACATGCCGATCATGGCTTGCTCGCGCACCAGTTCGCGGCTCATGACGCCGTACATGACGTTTTCCAGCTCGATGTGGATGCGGCCCAGCGCCGTCAATTTCTTGAACGGCAGCAGTATCAGGTCGCAGTCGGACAGGGCCACGGCTTCCGAGGAGTAATGCTTGGAGTGGATGCCGTCGACGCCCAGCATGTCGCCCTTCATCGGGAAGCTGAGCACCTGCTCGTTGCCGAACTCGTCGATGAGCACGGTTTTGAGGAAGCCGGAGTTGACGATGTAGAGCGTGTCGAAGGGCTGGCCTATCGTGTGCACGCGCTGGCCCGTCTTGAATTGCACATGCTGGAACAGCAACTCGTCGGCGGCGATCGAGCAGGCGGTTGAAATGTGCAGCAAATCACAGACTTCCTTCAAATTCGACCACAGCCGCCCTTGGCGCTGGCGGCCCGCTTCCATCGACGCGGACTGCACGGCCGACGAGGATGCGGGACGGATTTCAGACGTTTGCGTTGACAGCATGCTCATCTCCTGTTGACAGGTGCTTCGATTTCGGATTTCGTAAAGAATGAACGGCAGCTGGTCGGGCGGACCGCTGCCGGCGGATGAAGACCGTTCAGGCCACGGTGCGGCTCAATCCGCTGACGGCCTGTCGGGGTTGGGGAATAACCGGCCAGCAACTTGATTCGCTGATTTCAGTATGCCAACTGGGGTGCTTGATTGATATCAGCAGGCGCTGAATATGGCGGTAGGAGATGGCGCGCCCACGGTAGGATTGTTCCTACAGTGGGGCGCCGCCCGGAGGCGGGCTGCGGGTCAGGTCTTGAAGGGCGACAAGAGGCGGTGGGCGACGGCGTACTGGACCATTTCGGATAGCGAACTCATGCTCATTTTTTGCATGATGCGCGTCTTGTGGGTGCTCACCGTCTTCACGCTCAGGTGCAGATTGTTGGCGATTTCCGTGATCGACTTGCCCGCCACCAGGAGCGAGAACACCTCGAATTCGCGGTCAGACAATTGTTTGTGCAACAAACTTTCGTTGGGCATCATGATGTTGAGCACCAGTTGCTCGGCCACTTCGGCGCTGATGTAGGGCCGCCCGGAGGCGACCTTGCGGATCGCCCCGACCAGCTGGGTGCCGGCGCTCTCCTTGGTCAGATAGCCCTGGGCGCCGGCGCGGATGGCGCGCACGGCGTATTGCTCCTCCTCGTGCATGGTGAGGATCAGGATGGCCAGCTTGGGCGCCTCGCTCTTGATCTGGCGGATCAGGTCGACGCCGCTGCGCCCCGGCATCGACAGGTCCAGCAACAGCAAATCGAAGCCGCCCTGGCGCACGTGGCCGAGCACTTCGAAGCCGTCGATGGCCTCGCCCACGATGTCGATGTCGGGCGCGCCGTCGAGTATGCGCTTCAAGCCCTCGCGCATGATGGTGTGGTCGTCGGCAATGACAATTCGTATCATAGGGGAATCATGGGGAAAGGGTCAGCTGCGCGGCCGCGTTGCCGCGACGGCGCAAGAGTTTTAAATAGCGTGAATTAAGCATTGAATATACTACTATATATTTTGCTCAGTTTGCTATTTCATTAAGTTGGCGGCGAAAAAAGCCACGCCCGCCGCGCGGCCCCGGCGGGGGCGCGCGGTGCGGACGCCACGGCGCCCGGCGCTTCAGGCGGCCGGCTCCTTGATCAGCCGGTGCACCAGCACGGGCAGCTTGGAATGCGACAGCACCTTGTTGGTGACGCTGCCGAGCAGCAATTGCCCCCAGCCGCTGCGGCCGTGCGAGCCCATGAAAATCAGGTCGCAGTCGTGCTGCTTGGCCACTTCGACGATTTGCAGCGCCGCGCTGTCGGCGAACGTCGTCAAGCCCTGGCAGGGCAGGCCCCGTTTGCCGGCCGCGTCGAGGATCGCCTGCAGGTGCTCGGCGCCGGCCCTTTGCATGGCGATGCGGTATTCCTCCTCGCTGGGATAGCTCGGCGGAATGATTTCGATGTACACGGGGTACTGGTATTCCGGCGCCACATACAGGGCCAGGATTTCGGCGTGCATCTGTTCGGCGAAGGCGACGCCGGCGCAGGCCGTCATATTCGACACGGCCGAGCCGTCGGTCGTAATCAGAATTTTCTTATACATGGCAACTCCTCATCAGGTCCGTGCCCACCGCAGGCGGGGTCGCGGCCTGTCCTTATATTGTAGTCGCTGGACGGGGCGGCGATTATTGTCTTGCCGCAAAGCCTTGATTCTGATCAAGAAATCGCCGGCTTGTCGCCGCGCCGCCGCCGCCGCGTGCTAGCGGCGGCATTTCCGGGGCGGCCCATGTGCAAATAAGGCCGCCATTTATCGGCGCGCCCATGTTTTGCTTCGCTATCCGATGTTAGTATTTCAAAATACAGGGGGGCAGGCGTTATTGTGTCGTGCAAAAGCCGTCGCGATTGACCTTTACCGGTTTAAACCGCGTTTTCAGATTTACCAACCTGCCAGCGCCCTGCTACACTCGCGTAAGCGCTGTGATATTGCCTTAAATCATCATATCCAAGACAATGGCGGGAATGTACGTCTGCGACACGCAAGTGAGGGCGACAAATTTTACAAATTATGGAGAAGCAGGGACTATGACCAACGCCGCTGATGATTTCGACGCACTATTCGATGAAGTGTCCGCGCAACGTACGACTGCGCCGGAACCTGCTCCAACACCAGCCCCGGCGGCTCCCGCAGAGGACGATTTCGAAGCGCTGTTCGATGCGGTAGCGTCGAGCGCGCCCGCGCCGGCCGCGGCGGCCGCGCCCGAGGCGGCTGCGGCGGAGGCGGCCCCCGCCGTTCCTGCCGCCGCGGCCGACGACGCCGGCGGCGACGCCGCCGAGAAACCGATGTTCGAGCGCCTGGGCGGCATCGTGCGCCTGCTGCACGACTCGCTGCGCGAACTCGGTTACGACAAGGCGCTGACGGAGGCTTCCTCGCAAATCGTCGACGCCCAGGACCGCCTGGAATACGTCGCCACGCTGACCGAGCAGGCCGCCAACAAGGTCCTCAACACGCTCGACGACGGCATGCCGGCGCAGGACGCGCTGTCGAAAAAAGCCAAGGACATGGACAGCCGCTGGACGGCGCTGTTCGCCGGCAAGCTCAGCCTGGACGAATTCAAGACGCTGGCGGGCGATTCCAAGCAATTCGCGCAAACCGTGGCCGAGGCCACCGAGGCCGAGAAGGCGCGCCTGCTGGAAATCATGATGGCGCAGGACTTCCAGGACATCACCGGCCAGTTGATCAAGAAAGTGGTGAACATCACCAAGACGGTCGAACACGAGTTGGCGGAGTTGTTGCGCGACAATGCGCCGCCCGCCGTGCGTGAGAAACTGGCGCAAAAGCCCGTGGTGCTGATGCAAGGCCCGTCTGTGCCGTCGGCCGCGCTGGACCAAGACAATGTTGATGACCTTCTTGCCGATCTGGGATTCTAATGGACGATATGCTCAAGGATTTTGTCGTCGAGGCGATGGATCTTGCGGTCAACGTTGAAGAGCATTTGCTGTGCCTTGAACGCGACCCCGACAATAAAGAAACGCTGAACGCGGTTTTTCGTTCCTTCCACACCATTAAGGGCGGCGCCGGCTTCATGAACCTGCCGGCCCTGGTGGCCGCCTGCCATCTGACTGAAAACCTGTTCGACGCGCTGCGCACGGGCGCCGCGCCGGTGACCCCGATCGCCATCGAGGCGGCCCTGCAAGCCTCCGGCTTCGTCGCCGACCAGCTCACCGAGCTGGCCAACGGCAGCGCCCCGGAAACCCTGCCGGCGATGCCGGAAGAACTCGAACTGATCCTCACCAACGCCATCGAAGGCAAGGCGATGGCGCCGGCTGCCGCCCCCGTGGCCGCGGCCGCGCCCGTCGCCGCCGCCCCGCAGGCGGCCGTGGCGGCCGCCGCGCCGTCGGCGCCGCCCGGCGAAGACGGCCTGGACTGGGAAGCGATGTATGTCGCCGTCGTGCCCGAGGGTACGTATGTGCCGTCCGCCGCGGCCGCCCCGGCCGCGGCAGCCGCGCCGGCTGCGGCTGCGGCTGCGGCCAGCGCCGCGCCCGCCGCCGCCGCCAAGCCCGCCGGCAAGAACTGGGACGGCGTCGAGCGCCGCGAGGACCGCCCCGAGGTGCGCACCGCCGCGCCCGTCAAGGAAGACAGCATCCGCGTCGACGCCGTCAAGCTCGACGCGCTGCTGGAAGTGGCCGGCGAATCGGTGCAGGCCGCCAACCAGGCCGCCGTGCTGCTCGAACGCCTGCTGCAATTCAAATTCGAGGGCCAGGCCGCCACGCTGATGGCCACGCTGGCCGAGACGCTGGAGCGGGCTTCGCGCTACTCCACCGAATTGCAGCGCGCCACGCTGGCCACGCGCATGCAGCCGGTCGGCCGGCTGTTCCAGAAATTCCCCCGCCTGGTGCGCGAACTGGCCAAGGACCTGGGCAAGGACGTCGAACTGACCATCGAGGGCGCGGAAACGGAAGTGGACCGCGTCGTCGTCGACAGCCTGTACGATCCGCTCGTGCACATGTTGCGCAACGCGCTAGACCACGGCGTCGAATCGCCGGAGGAGCGCGTCGCGGCCGGCAAGTCGACCAAGTCCTATATTTCGCTGAAGGCGTGGCAGGAAGCCAATAGCGTGATGATCGTGCTGCAGGACGACGGCAAGGGCATGGACCCGGCCAAGCTGCGCAAGAAGGCTTTGGAGAAGGGCTTGATCAGCGAGTCGGCCCAGTTGTCCAACGACGAATCGTTCCAGTTGGTGTTCCTGCCGGGCTTCTCGACCAAGGACGTGGCCTCCAGCGTGTCCGGGCGCGGCGTCGGCATGGACGTCGTCAAGACGGCCGTCGAGAAAAACCGCGGCGCCATTCACATCGACTCGGCCCTCGGCATCGGCACCAAGTTCGCCATCCGCCTGCCGATCGAGTTGTCGATCGTGCCGACCATGCTCGTGTCGACCTCGGGCGCCGCGCTGGCGCTGCCGATGGCGGTGGTGCAGCGCGTCGTCGAATTGCCGGAAACCTTCATGGAAGTGGGCGGCTTGCCGGTCTTGAAGGACCAGGGCCGGCCATTGCCGGTGCGCTCGCTGGCCGGCTCGCTCGGCTACGAATTGTGCAGCGAACGCGTGGGTATTGTTGTGGCGGCGCCACAACCCTACATTCTCGCGGTCGAGGCCGTCGACGGCACCGCCGACCTGGTCATCAAGCCGATGACGGCCATCGCCGTCGAGGGCATTACCGGCACCGCCCGCTCCGCCGAAGGCGAGCTGGTACTCGTCGTCGGCCTATCCTTCCTAATGGACGGTTGCAGGGGAAGTGTACGCATGGCTGCCTAGCGCTCAGACGCCGGGAACACACAAAATGCCTGCCTTACCCGCAGGCATTTTTTTTTGGCCCAACGCCGCCTTGGCGCGGAGTTGGTATATGGCAATGTTTAGCCTGCTTTGTGCGGCAAAACCGAATTTCGTATCGCCAGACCGCACATACGGCTGGCCTCGGTTTTGCGGGGCGCGAAATATGGCATAATCATTGAGGATCACTTACTACAGGCTGTAGCTACGCTGCATAAATCATAATGAAGACGCTTTACGACAAACTCTGGGACTCCCACGTTGTGCGGGCCGAAGATGATGGCACGACCATTCTGTACATCGACCGCCACCTGGTGCACGAAGTGACCAGCCCGCAAGCCTTCGACGGCCTGCGCGCGGCGGGCCGCCAGCCGTGGCGCGTGTCGGCCAACCTGGCCGTGGCCGACCACAACGTGCCGACCACCGACCGCGCCGGCGGCATCGCCGACCCGGTCTCGCGGCTGCAGGTGGAGACGCTCGACAGCAATACCAAAAGTTACGGCCTGACCTATTTCAACATGAACGACAAGCGCCAGGGCATCGTCCACGTCATTGGGCCGGAGCAGGGCGCGACGCTGCCGGGCATGACGGTGGTCTGCGGCGACTCGCACACCTCGACCCACGGCGCCTTCGGCTGCCTGGCGCACGGCATCGGCACCTCCGAAGTCGAGCACGTGCTGGCGACGCAGACGCTGCTGGCGAAAAAATCCAAGGCCATGCTGGTGCAGGTCGACGGCGCGCTGCCGGCCGGCGTCACCGCCAAGGACATCGTGCTGGCCGTGATCGGCAAGATCGGCACGGCCGGCGGCACCGGCTACGCCATCGAATTCGGCGGTTCGGCGATACGCGCGCTGTCGATGGAAGGGCGCATGACGGTCTGCAATATGGCGATCGAGGCGGGCGCGCGCGCCGGCATGATCGGCGTCGACGACACCACCATCGACTACGTCAAGGGGCGGCCGCTGTCGCCGGCCGGCCCGCACTGGGAGCGCGCCGTCGCCTACTGGCGCACCCTGCACACCGACGCCGGCGCCCGCTTCGACCTCGTCGTCACCCTCAACGCGGCCGAGCTCAAGCCGCAGGTGAGCTGGGGCACCTCGCCGGAAATGGTGATCGCCGTCGACGGCCGCGTGCCCGACCCGGACCTGGAAAAAGACCCGGTGCGGCGCGACGCGATGGAAAAGGCGCTGGTCTACATGGCGTTGAAACCGAACACGCCGATCGAGGACATCCGCATCGACAAGGTCTTCATCGGCTCCTGCACCAACTCGCGCATCGAGGACTTGCGCGCGGCCGCGGCCGTGGTGCGCGGCAAGCACCGCGCCTCCAACGTCTCGCTGGCGCTGGTCGTGCCGGGCTCGGGCCTGGTCAAGGAGCAGGCCGAGCGCGAAGGGCTGGACCAGATATTCAAGGCCGCCGGCTTCGAATGGCGCGAACCGGGTTGCTCGATGTGCCTGGCGATGAACGCCGACCGGCTGGAGCCGGGCGAGCGCTGCGCGTCCACCTCGAACCGCAACTTCGAGGGGCGCCAGGGGCAGGGCGGCCGCACCCACCTGGTGTCGCCGGCGATGGCCGCCGCCGCCGGTATCGCCGGCCATTTCGTCGACGTGCGCGCGCTGCACTGAGCGCGCGACGGCGGCCGGCGCCAGCCCCGGGGTCCGGCCCCGCCGGTCCGGGCCGGCTTTTAGATGCTGAAGTCAACACTCTCAAGCGAGAACAATATGAAAAAACTATTCGCCCTATGCATTACCGCCCTGATACTGACAGCTTGCAACACCGTTTCGGGCATCGGTAAAGACGTACAAAAAGTCGGCCAAGTGGTGCAAGGCGCCGGCGGCAAATAAACCCATGATGCGGCGGGCCTGACGGCTCCGCCCGTCAGCACAGCGCAGAGTTAGCATGGACAAATTTACGATATACGAAGGCTTGGTGGCCCCGCTCGACCGGGCCAATGTCGACACCGACGCCATCATCCCGAAGCAGTTCCTGAAGTCGATCCACCGCAGCGGCTTCGGCCCCAACCTGTTCGACGAATGGCGCTATCTGGACCACGGCGAGCCGGGCCAGGACAACAGCCGGCGTCCGCTGAACCCGCAGTTCGTGCTCAACGAGGCGCGCTACCAGGGCGCCTCGATCCTGCTCACGCGCAAGAACTTCGGCTGCGGCTCCTCGCGCGAGCACGCCCCCTGGGCGCTCGACCAGTACGGCTTCCGCGCCATCATCGCGTCCAGCTTCGCCGACATCTTCTTCAACAATTGCTACAAAAGCGGCTTACTGCCGATAGTCTTGCCCGAAGCGCAGATCGACCATCTGTTTAACGAAGTCAAAGCCTTCCCCGGTTACAAGCTGGTGGTGGACCTTGAGCAGCAGCGCGTCACGACCAGCAATGGCGGCGTCGCCTACCCGTTCCACATCGACGCCTTCCGCAAGTATTGCCTGATGAATGGACTGGACGATATCGGCCTGACCCTGCGCCACGCCGACGCCATCCACAGCTTCGAGGAGCGCCATCTGGCCAATCAACCGTGGTTGGCGAACGTTATCTAAAGATCGAATACACATGAAAATTGCAATCCTGCCCGGCGACGGCATCGGCCCGGAAATCATCGCGCAAGCCGTCAAGGTCCTGAACGCGCTGGGCGAACCCTTTGAGCTGGAAACGGCGCCCGTCGGCGGCGCCGGCTACGCGCAGCACGGCCACCCGCTGCCCGAGGCCACGCTGGCGCTGGCCAAGGCGGCCGACGCCGTGCTGTTCGGCGCCGTCGGCGACTACCGATACGACAATCTGGAGCGCGCGCTGCGCCCGGAACAGGCGATCCTGGGCCTGCGCAAGCACCTGGGCCTGTTCGCCAACTTCCGTCCGGCCGTGCTCTACCCGGAACTGGCCAACGCCTCGACGCTCAAGCCCGAAGTCGTCGCCGGCCTGGACATCCTGATCATCCGCGAACTGACGGGCGACATCTACTTCGGCCAGCCGCGCGGCATGCGCAGCTGCCCGGACGGTCCGTTCCAGGGCCAGCGCGAGGGTTACGACACGATGCGCTACGCCGAGGGCGAAATCCGCCGCATCGCCCACGTCGCCTTCCAGGCCGCGCAAAAGCGCGACAAGCGCCTGACCAGCGTCGACAAGGCGAACGTGCTGGAAACCTTCCAGTTCTGGCGCGACATCATGACCGAGGTCGGCAAGGACTATCCGGACGTCACCCTCGACCACATGTACGTCGACAACGCCGCGATGCAATTGGTGCGGGCGCCGAAGAAATTCGACGTCATGGTGACCGGCAATATGTTCGGCGACATCCTGTCCGACTGCGCGGCGCAACTGACGGGCTCGATCGGCATGCTGCCGTCGGCCTCGCTGGACGCCAACAACAAGGGCTTGTACGAACCGTCGCACGGCTCGGCGCCCGACATCGCCGGCAAGGGCATCGCCAATCCGCTGGCGACGATCCTGTCGGCGGCGATGCTGCTGCGCTTCTCGCTGAACCGCGCCGAGCAGGCCGACCGCATCGACGCCGCCGTCAAGGCGGTGCTGGCGCAGGGCTTGCGCACGGCCGACATCTACGAGGCCGGCACGCGCCGCGTGGGCACCGAGGAAATGGGCGACGCCGTCGTCAAGGCGCTGGCGTAACAGCGGAATATTTGAAGCAGGGGCGAGCGAGCCCCGTTTATTTGTTGAGGAAATGTGATGAAACTAGTAGGCTTGGTAGGTTGGCGCGGCATGGTCGGTTCGGTCCTGATGCAGCGCATGCAGGAAGAGGGCGATTTCGCCCACATCGAACCGGTGTTTTTCACCACCTCGAACCCGGGCGGCGCCGCGCCCAAGATGGCGAAGAATGAAACCACGCTGAAAGACGCGGGCGACATCGCCGAACTGAGCAAATGCGCGATCATCATCTCGTGCCAGGGCGGCGACTACACCTCCGAGGTGTTCCCGAAACTGCGCGCGGCCGGCTGGGACGGCTACTGGATCGACGCCGCCTCGACGCTGCGCATGGAACCAGACGCCGTCATCGTGCTCGACCCCGTCAACCTGCACGTCATCAAGGACGCGCTGGGCAAGGGCGTCAAGAACTACATCGGCGGCAACTGCACCGTCTCCTGCATGATGATGGGCCTGGGCGGCCTGTTCCAGCACGACCTGGTCGACTGGATGAGCTCGATGACCTACCAGGCCGCGTCCGGCGGAGGCGCCCAGCACATGCGCGAACTGCTGACCCAGTTCGGCACCATCAACGGCGCCGTCAAGACGCTGCTCGACAACCCGGCCTCGGCGATTCTGGAAATCGACCGCCAGGTGCTGGCCACCCAGCACGGCTACTCGGCCGACGAGATCAAGCAATTCGGCGCGCCGCTGGCCGGCAACCTGATCCCGTGGATCGACAAGGACCTGGGCAACGGCCAGTCGAAGGAAGAGTGGAAGGCCGGCGCGGAAACCAACAAGATCCTCGGCCGCGGCGCCGGCTTCGGCAGCAAGGAAATCGCCGTCGACGGCCTGTGCGTGCGCATCGGCGCGATGCGCTGCCACTCGCAGGCGCTGACCATCAAGCTGAAAAAAGACTTGCCGCTCGATGAAATCAACGACATCATCGCCAGCAACAACGAGTGGGTCAAACTGGTGCCGAACACGCGCGAAGCGTCGGTGCGCGAGCTGTCGCCGGCGGCCGTCACCGGCAGCCTGACGATCCCGGTCGGGCGCGTGCGCAAGATGAGCATGGGCGGCGAATACCTGTCCGCCTTCACCGTCGGCGATCAATTGCTGTGGGGCGCGGCCGAACCGCTGCGCCGCATGCTGCGCATCGTGCTGGAAGCGTAAAGTCCGGCCGGCATTTGCCCCTGGCATTTGCCCCCGGCTTTTGCCCCCGGCTTTTGCCTCCGCTTCGCAGCGAAAACAGGATTTTTTACCGCGAAACGGGGGCAAAACTCAAACTTCGCCTCTTGCAGGGGCGTAAAGCGTGCGCAAAGCTTGCACACGCCTGTGCATGATGATATGTTGAGACCTCCGGGAAAGTAGCTGTTTTCCCCTGTCAACCATGATGCCGCCAACTATGCCTGTAAACACTCGCCCCAGGGTCGTCTCCTTCGCGCTGAAAACACTCACCAGTGCTGTCGCCTGTGCAGTTTTATTGTCTCCCGCGGTGCAAGCGGCCGGTCTCGGCAAGCTAACGGTCTTATCCGCGCTGGGTCAGCCGCTGCGGGCCGAAATCGAACTGACCGCCGTCTCCGCCGACGAAGCCGCCGCGCTGGTGGCGAAACTGGCGCCAGCCGACGCCTTCCGCCAAGCCAATATCGATTTCAATCCCACCCTGCTGTCGCTGCGTTTCGCCGTTGAGCAACGCAACGGCCGCCAATACATCCGTGTCACCTCGCCCCAGCCGGTGAACGATCCCTTCGTCGACATGCTGCTCGAACTGAGCTGGAACGGCGGCCGCCTGGTGCGTGAATACACCTTCCTGCTCGATCCGGCCGACATGCGCCAGCCGCAAACGGCGCAAGTGGCCGCGCCGGTCGACCGCGCCGCGCCGCCGGCCGCCGCGCCGGCGCCCGCCGCCGTTGCCGCCGGCACGGCCGCACCCGCAGCCGAAGGCCGCCCCGAAGGGCGTCCGGAACGGGCGCCGCGCGCCGCCGCCAAAGCGGCGGCCGACAAGGCGCCGGCGAAGCAGGCCGCCGCCACGGATTACCGCGTCAAATCGGGCGACACGCTGAGCCGCATCGCCAAGCAAGTCAAGCCGACCGACGTCTCGCTCGACGTGATGCTGGTGGCGCTGTACCGCGCCAATCCGGACGCCTTCAGCGGCAGCAATATGAACCGCCTGCGCTCGGGCCGCATCCTTGCCGTGCCGGACGCCGACAGCATCCGCGCCACCGCCGAGGGCGAGGCGCACGGCGTCGTCGTCGCCCACGCGGCCGACTTCAATGCCTACCGCAACAAGCTGGCCGGCCAGGTGGCCCTGAGCACGCCGGCGAAGAGCGCCGAAGCGGGCCAAAGCGCGACCGGCAAAATCACCGCCAAGGTCGAAGAACGGGCGACGCCGGCGAACGAGTCGAAAGACCAGCTGAAACTGTCGAAGGCGGCGCCGTCCGCCCCGACGGCCGGCAACACGGCCGTCGCCGGCGTCGAAGACAAGATTGCCAAGGAAAAGCAGGTCGCCGAAGCGGCGGCCCGCGTCAAGGAGCTGGAAAAGAACGTCAGCGACCTGGAAAAACTGATGGCCGTCAAGAGCAAGGCCATGCAGGCGGCCAGCGTGCCGGCCTCGGCCGCTGCGTCCGCATCCGCAGCGGCTGCCGACCCGGCCGCCTCGCAGCCGCTGGCATCGGCGCCGCCGGTGCCGAAAGCCAAGCCGGTGCCGCTGGTGAAGAAAACGCCGCCGCCGCAGGCCGAACCATCGCTGCTCGACACGGCGATGGAGAACATCAACGCCATCGGCATCGCACTGGCGGCCCTGCTGGCTGGCGCCGGCGCGCTGGCGCTGTCGCGGCGCAAGAAAAAACCGGCGCCGCAAGCCGAGGCCAGCGAGCCGGGCGACCCTGGCGAGCCGGCGCCGGCCATGTTCGCCGAAGCGGGCGGCCAAAGCGTGGACACCAACAACAGCGTGTTCAACTCGAACTTCGCGCCGTCGGCCAGCCAGCTCGACACCAATGAAGTCGACCCGGTCGCCGAGGCCGACGTCTACATCGCCTACGGCCGCGACGCCCAGGCGGAAGAGATACTGAAGGAGGCACTGCGGACCCATCCGGAGCGTCATCCGGTGCGCCTGAAGCTGCTTGAAATCTACGCCACGCGCAAGGACGTGCGCGCGTTCGAAGCCCAGGCCAGCGAACTGTATGCGCTGAGCAAAGGGCAGGGCGAGGAATGGCAGCAGGCCGCCGCGCTGGGCCTGGCGCTGGACCCGTCGAATCCCCTGTACCGCGACGCCGAGGCGGCCCCGGCCGGCCGCGCCGGAGCGCTCGACAGCGGATTCGGCGCCAGCCTGGCCGCCGCGACGGCCGCCACCGCCGCCACCGCCAGCTACGCGGCCGAGCAAGGCTTCGACCTAGACGCCGAGCTGGCGCCGCGCGACGCCGACTTTGCCGCCGGCGCCGTGGAGCAGGAAACGGCCTTGCCGATGCCGGCCCCGGCCGACACCGGCCACGTCCTCGATTTCGACCTTGGCGGCCTGAGCTTCGAGCCCGTCTCGACGACGGCGCCGATCGCCATGCCTGGCCCGGCGGCCGACACGCCGTTCGACATGGCCTTCGACATGCCGTTCGACGCGCCGGCGGCCACGGCCCAGCCCGCGCCGGCGGACGACGCCGGCATGGACTTCGGCCTGGAGCTGGACGCCCCGCAAGCGGCCAACAGCGTCGCGCCGGCGGCGGACCCGCTGATGGACCTCGACCTGATGAACTTCGACCTGCCGGCGACCCCGGCCGCGCCGGCCGCGGCCGAATCGATCGACGACTTCTTCGCCAAGCCGGCCCTGCCGGTGACGCAGGAAACGGCGGCGTCGGCGCCGGAATTCGACCTGTCCGGCATCGACCTCGACCTGAGCGCCGACGCCAAAGCGTCCGGCTCCGGCGTCGACGACCCGCTGTCGGCCGTCCACATGGAAATGGACACCAAGCTCGACCTTGCCATCGCCTACCAGGAAATCGGCGACAAGGAAGGCGCGCGCGAACTCATCGACGAAGTCATCAAAGGCGGCAGCGACGCCCAGGTGGCCAAGGCGAACTCGATGCGGGCGCTGCTGGGCTAAGCCCCGGTCTGTGTCGGCGCGGCAGTATAATGCGCTGACACAGACTACACATTGGACAGCAATTGAAACGGATAGCATTGGGTGTCCAGTACGACGGCACGGCCTGGCATGGTTACCAGAAACAAGAAGACGGCCACACAGTCCAGGACCAACTGGAAATAGCGCTGCAAAAATTCGCCCGCGTGCCGGTCGCCACCACCTGCGCCGGCCGCACCGACACCGGCGTGCACGCGATCGAACAAGTGGTGCACTTCGACACCGAACTCGAGCGCGACATCCACTCCTGGATACGCGGCGTCAACACCTTCCTGCCGGCATCGATCGCCGTGCGTTGGGCGCACGCCATCCCCGCCGACGTCGAGAGCCACCCGGACGAGCAATTCCACGCCCGCTTCAGCGCCCGCGCGCGCACCTACCACTACGTCCTCTACAACAACCCGACCCGCTCGCCGCTGCTGGAAGGGCGCGCCGGCTGGGTCTTCCGTCCGCTCGACATCGCGCCGATGCGCGAAGCCGTCAAACCGCTGATCGGCTGGCACGACTTCAGCGCCTTCCGCGCGGCCCACTGCCAGGCCAAATCGCCGGTCAAGCTGATGCACGAAATCGGCATCGAACGGCGCGGCGAACTCATCGTCTTCACGATACGCGCCAACGCCTTCCTGCACCACATGGTGCGCAACCTGGTGGGCTCCCTGATCTACATCGGCCTGGGCAAACACTCGCCGGAATGGCTGGGCGAAGTGCTGGAGGGGCGCTGCCGCGGCGACGCCGCGCCGACCTTCATGCCGGACGGCCTCTACCTGGCAAAAATCGACTACGACCCCAAATGGGGCCTGCCGCAAGAAAAAGGCAGCCCCCTGCCGTGGTTCTAAACCCCTGGGGTCAGGTCTAGACATGGCGGTTTTACTTGCGCGCTCAAGTAAAACCGCCATGTCTAGACCTGACCCCATTTGGATTGTGCAAGTAATTGCGAGGGAGGATGGTGATGCATAGGACGCGTGTCAAGATTTGCGGGTTGACCCGCGCCGAGGATGTGCGGGCCGCGGTCGCCGCCGGCGCCGATGCGCTCGGGTTTGTGTTTTATGCCAGGAGTCCGCGCTATGTGACGCCGCGCCGCGCCGCCGAGTTGATCGCGGCGCTGCCGCCTTTCGTCGGCAGTGTCGGTTTGTTCGTTAACGCTTCGGTCGATGAGGTGGCGACGGCGGCCCGCATCGCGCCTTTGTCTTTGCTGCAGTTTCACGGCGACGAGACGGCGCAGCACAGCGCCGCGCTGGCGGCCGCCGCGAATCGGCCTTTTGTGCAGGTTTTTCGCGTTAAGCCCGACACAAGCGCCGCCGATTTGCTAGAATGTGAGCAGCGCTATCGCGCCGCCAGCCCCTTGTTTACGGGCCTCTTGCTCGACACTTTCGTCGATGCCTATGGCGGTGCAGGAAAGGTATTTGATTGGTCTCTCATTCCAAAAGATCTCGCGCCTCGGGTCGTTTTAAGTGGTGGCTTGAGCGCAAGCAACGCGACTGACGCGGTGCTCGGTGTTCGCCCTTACGCGGTCGATGTCAGCAGTGGCGTCGAGGCGGATAAGGGTATCAAGGACGCGCACAGGATCCGGGACTTCGTCCAGGCGGTCCGTGACGCCGATGCCATCATAGATAGAGAGAGTCCCCATGAAAGCCTTGCCTGATTGCGGCGCAGCCGCCGCATTGTTCCACGCCACCGATTACCATTTGCCTGACGCCCGCGGCCATTTCGGCCCCTATGGCGGCGCCTTCGTCGCGGAAACCCTGAGCCACGCGCTGGCCGAGTTGAACGCGGCGTATGCGCGCTACAGCGCCGACCCGGCGTTTCTGGAGGAGTTCCGCTACGAGTTGAAGCATTTCGTCGGCCGGCCCTCGCCGATTTATCACGCCAAGCGCTGGTCCGGCTTGATGGGCGGCGCGCAGATTTATTTCAAGCGCGAGGATTTGAACCACACGGGCGCGCACAAGATCAATAATGTCATCGGCCAGGCGCTGCTGGCCAAGCGCATGGGCAAGCCGCGCATCATCGCCGAAACGGGCGCCGGCCAGCACGGCGTGGCGACGGCGACGATTTGCGCCCGCTTCGGCCTCGAATGCGTCGTGTATATGGGCAGCGAGGACGTCAAGCGCCAGGCGCAGAATGTGTACCGGATGAAGTTGCTGGGCGCCACCGTCGTGCCCGTCGAGTCCGGCTCCAAGACGCTCAAGGACGCGCTCAACGAGGCCATGCGCGACTGGGTCACGAATATCGAAAACACTTTCTATATCATCGGCACCGTCGCCGGTCCGCATCCGTATCCGATGATGGTGCGCGATTTCCAGTCCGTCATCGGCGCGGAGTGCCTGGTGCAGATGCCGGAGATGGCCGGCCGCCAGCCCGATTATGTGCTGGCCTGCATAGGCGGCGGCTCGAACGCGATGGGGATTTTTTATCCGTATATCGACCAGCGCGATGTGCAATTGATCGGCGTCGAGGCGGCCGGCGAGGGGCTCGACTCGGGCCGCCACGCGGCCTCGCTGACGGCCGGTTTTCCCGGCGTGTTGCACGGCAATCGCACCTATTTGCTGCAGGATGAGAACGGCCAGATCATCGAGACGCATTCCGTGTCGGCCGGGCTGGACTATCCGGGCGTCGGCCCCGAGCACGCGTGGCTGAAGGATAGCGGACGGGCCCAGTATGTGTCGGTCACCGACGACGAGGCGCTGCAGGCTTTCCACGACTGCTGCCATATCGAGGGCATCATTCCGGCGCTGGAGTCGTCGCACGCGCTGGCCTATGCGGCCAAGCTGGCGGCGACGCTGCCGCAGGACCGGATTGTGCTGGCGAATTTGTCCGGCCGCGGCGACAAGGATATGCACACGGTGGCGCAGCGCATGGGGCTCGACTTCAGTTGAGCGGCCCCAGCTTTAACCGATGCCCCCGTGACCATTAGAAAGCCATCCATGTCCAGAATCTCCGCAACATTCGCCGCCCTCGCGGCGCAAAAGAAAACCGCGCTCGTCACCTTCATCACGGCCGGCGACCCGGCGCCCGGGCTGACCTTGCCGCTGATGCACGCCCTGGTGGCCGGCGGCGCCGACATCCTCGAACTGGGCGTGCCGTTTTCCGACCCCATGGCCGAGGGGCCGGTGATCCAGCGCGCCTGCGAGCGCGCGCTGAAGTTCCATATCGGCCTGAAGGACGTGTTCGAGTACGTGCGCCAGTTCCGCGAAAGCAATCAGCACACGCCGGTGCTGCTGATGGGCTACGCCAATCCCATCGAGCGCATCGGCGCCGACGCCTTCATCGCCGCGGCGAAGGCGGCCGGCGCCGACGGCGCCATCGTCGTCGACTATCCGCCCGAGGAGTGCGGCGAGTTCGCCGCCGCGATGCGCGACAACGGGCTGGACCTGGTTTTCCTGCTGGCGCCGACCTCGACCGAGGAGCGCATCGCCCAGGTGGCCAAGGTGGGCGGCGGCTTCAGCTATTATGTGTCGCTGAAGGGCGTCACCGGCGCCGGCAATATCGACACGGCCCAGGTGGCCGAGCGGCTGACGGCCATCCGCCGGCATGTCAAACTGCCCATCGGCGTAGGTTTCGGCATACGCGACGCGGCCACGGCGAAGGCGGTGGCGGCGGTGGCCGACGCCGTCGTCATCGGCAGCCGCATCATCGAGGAAATCGAGAATACCCCGCCGCCGCAGGCGCCGGCCGCCGTGCAAGCCCTGGTCGCCGGCATCCGCGCGGCGCTGGACGCCTGAGCGCGTGCCCGCCGGGCGGGCGCCAGGGGGTGAAAAACTTGTTAAATTACAATGTTCGACAGCTCGGCGCTAAACGGCTACACTACGCCCACTGAACTACGCTGTAATTGGCGAAGCAGCGGTTGTGGCGGCCCTTGAGGGGGCCGCCCGCCGCTTGCCGGAGTAGCCGTCTGCCCGACAGGGCCATAGGAGAAATGATGAGTTGGTTGGAAAAACTGCTGCCCCCGCGGATTCAGCGTTCCGACGCCGCCGCGCGTAAGACCATGCCGGAAGGATTGTGGGTCAAGTGTCCCTCGTGCGAAGCCGTGCTGTACCGCACCGACCTGGAATCGAACCTGCACGTTTGCCCGAAATGCGACCACCATATGCGCATCCGCGCGCGAGCCCGCCTGGACGGCTTGCTCGACGCCGGCGGCCGTTATGAAATCGGCCAGGAAATCCTGCCGGTCGACACGCTCAAATTCAAGGATAGCAAGAAGTACCCGGACCGCCTGAAGTCGGCCATGGAAGCGACCGGCGAAACGGACGCGATGGTCGTGCTGGGCGGCGCCATCATGAGCTTGCCGGTGGTGGTCGCGTGCTTCGAGTTCGAATTCATGGGCGGCTCGATGGGCTCCGTCGTCGGCGAGCGCTTCGTCCGCGGCGCCCAGGTGGCGCTGGAACAGAAGGTGCCCTTCATTTGCATCACGGCCACCGGCGGCGCGCGCATGCAGGAAGGCTTGCTGTCGCTGATGCAGATGGCCAAGACGACGGCCATGCTGACCAAGCTGTCCGAGAAGAAGCTGCCCTTCATCAGCGTGCTGACCGACCCGACGATGGGCGGCGTGTCCGCCTCCTTCGCCTTCATGGGCGACGTCGTGATCGCCGAGCCGAAGGCGCTGATCGGCTTTGCCGGCCCGCGCGTGATTGAAAACACCGTGCGCGAGAAGCTGCCGGAAGGCTTCCAGCGCGCCGAGTTCCTCGTCACCAAGGGCGCCGTCGACATGATCGTCGACCGCCGCAAGATGCGCGAAGAAATCGCCCACTTGCTGGCGCTGCTGCAAAACCAGGCCGTCGAGGTCATCGCCTAATTTGTTGTCGCACCATTCGCGGCGCGCAAGCGGAACAGTGATCCGCCTGCGCGCCGCTTTTACGTAGAAGCCCTGTCATGCAAAACCTCCCAACTACTCTGCCGGAATGGCTGGCCATGCTGGAAACCCGGCATTCCGAAACCCAGATCAATATGGGCCTGGAGCGCGTGCAAGCGGTCAAGGCGCGCATGGGGCTGCAGTTTTCCTGCCCCGTCGTTATGGTCGCCGGCACCAACGGCAAGGGCTCCACTTGCGCGATGCTGGAGTCGGTCCTGCTGCGCGCCGGGTACAAGGTGGGGCTGTACATCAAGCCGCATTTCCTCGACTTTAACGAGCGCGCCCGCGTCAACGGCGCGATGGCCGGCGACGCCGAGCTGGTCGCCAGCTTTGCCGCCGTCGAGGCGGCGCGCGGCGCCACGCCGCTGACGTATTTCGAGTTCACCACGCTGGCGATCCTGCACCTGCTGGCCGGCGCCGGCCTGGACGTGGCGATCCTCGAAGTGGGCCTGGGCGGCCGCCTCGACGCCGTCAACGTCATCGACGCCGACGTCGCCATCGTCACCAGCGTCGACATCGACCACACCGACTATCTGGGCAGCACGCGCGAGGCCATCGGCTTCGAGAAGGCCGGCATTTTCCGGCCCGGCAAGGCGGCCATTTGCAGCGACCCCGTGCCGCCGCAGTCGCTGATCGACCACGCGGCGGCGATCGGCGCCGACCTGTGGCTGATGGGGCGCGACTTCAATTACTCCGGCGACAAGCAGCAGTGGAACTACGGCGGCCGGGCGCAGCGGCGCAATTCGCTGGCCTATCCGAGCCTGCGCGGCGCCAACCAGATCCTCAACGCGGCCGCCGTGCTGGCCGCGCTGGAGGTGCTGAGGCTGGAGCTGCCGGTCGGCGCCCAGGAAGTGCGCAGCGGCCTCGTGCTGGTCGAATTGCCGGGCCGTTTCCAGGTGCTGCCTGGCCGTCCGTCCGTGATCCTCGACGTCGCCCACAACCCGCACGCGGCGGCGGCGCTGAGCCAGAACCTGGGCAATATGGGCTTCCACCCCTACACCTACGCCGTGTTCGGCTCGATGCAGGACAAGGATATCGACGGCGTGATGGCGGCGATGGGCGAGCACGTCGACCACTGGTGCGTCTGCGGCCTGGCGTCGGCGCGCGCGGCCGGCGCGGCGGAGCTGGCGGCGAAGGCGCAACTGATGCTGGCCGGCCGCAGCGACAGCGACGAGCGCAGCGTGGCTATTTTCGCCGATCCGGCCGAAGCTTATGCAAATGCGCTGAGCCGGGCCGGCGAGAATGATAGAATTGTGGTCTTTGGCTCCTTCCTGACCGTCGCCGGCGTGATGGTGGCCCGAAAATCCTCACTTCACTGACCGAATTCCACCGAAAATTATCACGCATGGGCTTGTTCTCGAAACTCCGTAAAAACAAGCAGGAATCCGCTGGCGAAGACAGCGGCTTCTATGTCGCCGACGACGCCGCAGCGACGGCGAAGGCGCGCTCCAAGCGCGCCGGCAACGCCGGCGCGGGCGCCGCGCCGCGCCGCGCCGGCAAGGACGCCGCCGATCCGGTGCTGCCGGAGAAGAAGCGCGCGCGCCGCCGCCTCGTCGGCGCCGTCGCGCTGGCGCTCGGCGTCGCCATCGGCTTGCCGATGCTGCTGGATTCCGAGCCGAAGCCGCTGGCTTCCGACATCGCCATCCACATTCCCTCGAAAGACAAGCAGGCCGCCGAGCAGCCCTCGGCCAGCGCCGCCGCGCCGGCGCCGGCCGCGTCGCGGGTGGCCGCCGACGCCGCCCTCGACCAGTCCGAGGAAATCGTCGCCGCGCCCGTCAAGCCGGCGGCCGCGCCCGTCGTGGTCGAAGTAAAGACTCACACGGAGGCGCCGGCGGCGAAGCCGGCCGCCAAGCCGGAAGCCAGGCACGAACCCAAGCCGGCCGAGGCCGGCAAGCCCCGCGACGCCAAGCCGGCCGAAACCAGGCCGCATGATGCCAAGCCCGCCGACGTCAAGGTGGCCGAGGCGAAGCCGGCCGCCAAGCCGGCCCAGTCGGCCGACGACGCGGCCCGCGCGCTGGCCATTTTGGAGGGCAAGCCGGCGGCCAAGCCGCAGGAGGCCGGCGCCGGCAAGTTTGTGGTCCAGGTTGCCGCCTTGGCGACCCAGGACAAGGTCGACGAATTGCAGGGCAAGCTGAAGGAAGCGGGCATTCACTCCTACACGCAAAAAGTGCCGACCCCGACGGGCGAGCGCATCCGCGTGCGCGTGGGGCCGTTCGGCAGCAAGGAAGAGGCGGAGAAGACCCGCGCCAAATTGAGCAAGCTGGGCCTGGGCGGCAGCCTGGTGCCGGCGTGATCCTTGCCGGCAAGGCGGAGCGGACGGCGTGACGATTTTCGATTATGTGGTGCTGCTGATCCTGGTCTGCTCGGTGGTGATCAGCATGCTGCGCGGCCTCGTCAAGGAAATGCTGTCGCTGCTTAGCTGGGTGGTCGCCTTCGTCATCGCCAACGCCTACGGCGCCGCGCTGGCCAAGCTGCTGCCGGCCGTCATTCCCGGCGAAGTGATACGGCTGATGGTCGCCTTCGTGGTCCTGTTCATCGGCGTGCGCCTGTTGATGGGCCTGTTGATGCTGGCCGTCGACGCCGTCGTCACGGCGACCGGCCTGAGCCTGGCCGACCGCGGCCTCGGCGCCCTGTTCGGCATGGCGCGGGGCTTGGTGATTGTGTTGGCGACCGTCATCTTGTGTGGGATGACATCGATTCCCCAGCAGGCGTTCTGGAAAAATGCGCTTTTGAGTCCGTTGGCGGAAAGCGGGGCGCGCACCATCAAGCCCTATCTGCCGGCCGCCTATGCGCAGTACGTGCAATTTTGAATTCTTTTAAAATCAGTAGCACCAGTTTAGGAGCACACCATGTGTGGCATCGTCGGCGTCGTTTCTCATCAACCTGTTAATCAAATGCTCTATGACGCCTTGCTGCTGCTGCAGCATCGCGGCCAGGACGCGGCAGGGATTGCGACCAATCACAGCAGTATGTTTTCCATGCACAAGGCCAATGGCCTGGTCCGTGACGTTTTCCGCACCCGCAATATGCGTTCGCTGCAAGGCAACTCGGGCATCGGCCACTGCCGCTACCCGACGGCCGGCTCGTCCAGCGAAGAGGAAGCGCAACCGTTCTACGTCAACGCGCCGTTCGGCATCACGCTGGCGCACAACGGCAACCTGACCAACTGGGAACAGCTGAAGGTCGAGATGTTCAAGAACGACCGCCGCCACATCAACACCGACTCCGACTCGGAAGTGCTGCTGAACGTGCTGGCCCATGAAATCCAGGAGGCGACCACCGGCTTCACGCTGGACCCTGCCGCCGTCTTCAAGGCCGTCGCCGTGCTGCACCGCCGCGTGCGCGGCGCCTACGCCGCCGTCGCGCAAATCGCCGGCCTGGGCTTGCTGGCCTTCCGCGACCCCTTCGGCATCCGTCCGCTGTGCCTGGGCACCAACGACACCGACAAGGGCACCGAATACATGGTCGCCAGCGAATCCGTGGCGCTCGAAGGCATGGGCTTCCGCTTCGTGCGCGACATCGCGCCGGGCGAGGCCATCTTCATCGACCTCGACGGCAAGCTGCACAGCCAGCAATGCGCCGACAATCCCAGCCTGAACCCTTGCGTGTTCGAATACGTCTACCTGGCCCGTCCGGACTCCATCATCGACGGCGCCTCGGTCTACGCGACGCGCCTGAAGATGGGCGAATACCTGGCCGAGAAGATCCGCCGCGAATTCCCGGAAGGCGAAATCGACGTCGTCATGCCGATTCCCGACTCGTCCCGCCCGGCCGCCATCCAGCTGGCCCTGGCGCTGAACATCGAATACCGCGAAGGCTTCATCAAGAACCGCTACATCGGCCGCACCTTCCTGATGCCGGGCCAGGCGATGCGCAAGAAATCCGTGCGCCAGAAACTCAACGCCATCGGCTCCGAATTCAAGGACAAGGTCGTGCTGCTGGTCGACGACTCCATCGTGCGCGGCACCACCAGCCGCGAAATCGTGCAGATGGCGCGCGAAGCGGGCGCCAAGAAAGTCATCTTCGCCTCGGCCGCGCCGCCGGTGATCTTCCCCAACGTGTACGGCATCGACATGCCGACGCGCGACGAGCTGATCGCCTACGGCCGCACCAACGAGGAAGTGTGCCGCGAAATCACGGCCGACGCCCTGGTGTACCAGGACATCGACGCGCTCAAGCGCGCCATCTCGGACGTCAACCCGGCGCTGCAGAACTTCGAGGCCTCGTGCTTCGACGGCGTCTACGTCACCGGCGACGTGTCGCAAGCCTACCTCGACCGCCTGGAATACGCGCGCCACAACCCGAAGGCGGCGGCCGTCGAAGACACGCCGCGCTCGCAGTTGAACCTGAATCTCGCCACCACCGAAGGGTGATGACGCGCCCGGCTCGCGCCGGGCTTTTTTTTTGCCTGCGCGGACATGCCATCCCGTTAAGCGGGCCGGCAACGGCAAACGACAGCCAAAGGCGCCGCCCCGGGGTTCGACCCCGGCGTTTTGGGGTCAGACCCCCGCTTTTGCCCGTGCTGCCAGTTGCCGCGCAACACAGTACCCGGACCGACATCATGAGCGATAAAAAACACTACGGCTTCACCACCACCATCCTGCACGGCGACCGCCAGAAAGCCATCGAACACGGCTCGCTGCACCGCCCGATCCACACCTCGGTCGCCTTCGGCTACCGCGACGCGCGCCAACTGGCGTCCGTATTCCAGGGAAAGGAGCCGGGCTTCCGCTACGGCCGCCAGGGCAACCCGACCGTGTCGGCGCTGGAAGACAAAATCAGCAAAATGGAAGACGGTATCGCCAGCCTGTGCTTCGCCACCGGCATGGGCGCGATCGGCGCCGTGTTCCAGGCGCTGCTGCGCGCCGGCGACCACGTCGTCTCGTCGTCCTTTCTGTTCGGCAACACTAACAGCCTGTGGCAAACGGTGGCCGGGCAGGGCGTCGGCGTCGCCTTCGTCGACGCCACCGACGCCGAGCGGGTCGCCGCGGCCATCACGCCGGCGACCCGCATCGTCTTCGTCGAAACCATCGCCAATCCGCGCACCCAGATCGCCGACCTGAAACGCATCGGCGAACTGTGCCAGGCGCGCGGCATCCTCTACATCGTCGACAACACGATGACCACGCCCTACCTGTTCCGCCCGAAAGCCGTGCTGGCGGGCCTCGTCGTGAACGCGCTGACCAAGTCGATAGGCGGCCACGGCAACGCGCTGGGCGGCAGCCTGACCGACACCGGCGTCTACGACTGGAGCCGCTACCCGAACATCTTCGACAACTACAAGAAGGCGGCGCCGGCGCAGTGGGGCATCGCGCAGATCCGCGCCAAGGCCCTGCGCGACTTCGGGGCCTCGCTGGGGCCGGAGGCGGCGCACCACATCGCCGTCGGCGCGGAAACCCTGGCGCTGCGCATGGAGCGCACCAGCGCCAACGCGCTGGCGCTGGCGCGGATGCTGGAAGCGGACGAGCGCGTCGCGGCCGTCCACTACCCGGGCCTGGCGTCGCACCCGCAGCACGCCATTGCGGGCGAACTGTTCCGCAGCTTCGGCTCGCTGCTGAGTTTCGAGCTGAAGGACGGCATCGACTGCTTCGACTTCCTCAACCGCCTGCAATTGGCCATCCCGGCCAGCAACCTGGGCGACACCCGCACGCTGGTGATACCCGTCGCGCACACGATTTTTTACGAAATGGGGGCCGAGCGGCGCGCCTCGATGGGCATCGCCGAATCGCTGATACGCGTCTCCGTCGGCATTGAAGACACGGCCGACCTGCTGGACGACTTCCGCGCCGCGCTGGCCGGCGCCTGAGCGGACGCGGCCCGCCCTTGATCTGAGCCGCGTCGGCGCGCCGGCAATTCTGCTACGATAAGCGGGATCGCCGGGAGGATGCCGTGACCTTGCAATTTGACACGCTGGACTATGCGAAGAGGCTTGCGGAAACCGGGGTTCCGCTTGCGCAGGCCGAGGCGCAGTCCACATTGCTGGCCGAGGTGCTGGAAAAGTCGTTTGCGCATCCGTCCGACCTGGTCGCGCTGGAAAAAAATGTGCTCAGCCGGATCGACGTGCTGGCATGCGAATTGGGTGGGCGTATTGATGCGCTTTCATGCGAGCTTCATGGCAGGATTGATGCGATTTCATATGCACTTAACGAGCGGATGGACAAACTTGACGCCAAAATTGACGCGCTTGAGCTCAAATTCGAGGCCCGTTTCGCCGCGATGGCGGGCGAGATTCACCTCTTGAAATGGATGGTCGGCATGTCCATCGCCATGAACACAGGCATCCTGCTCAAGCTCTTTCTATCCTGAGCCTGGGCAGTAAAAAACCGACATGCCAGCCGGTTCTTTACTGGAGCGAGGCGGGCGCCTCAGTGCCAGCTGCGCATCAGCCCGACCGCCAGCCCCTCGATGGCGAATTCGTCCGCTTCCGGATCGACCTTGATGACCTTGAAGTCGGGATTCTCGGGCAGCAATTCAATGCCGGAGGCCGTCTTCCGATAACGCTTGACGGTAACATCGTTGCCGATCCGGGCGACGATGATCTGGCCGTTCTTCGCGCTGTCGACCTTTTTGACGGCCAGCAAATCGCCGTCCATGATGCCGGCGTCGCGCATCGACTCGCCGCGCACCTTCAACAGGAAATCGGGGCGGGCTGAAAACATGGTCGGATCGACATGGTAATTCGTTTCCACATGCTCCTGTGCCAGCATGGGCGAGCCGGCGGCGACGCGGCCGATCAGCGGCAGCGCCATCATCAGCGCGGCCGGCACCTGCGGCGCGGGCGCCTCGGCGGCGGCGCCGATCAGGCGGATGCCGCGCGAAGTGCCGGGCGAAATCTCGATCGCGCCCTTGCGCGCCAGCGCCTGCAAATGCTCCTCGGCGGCGTTGGCCGACTTGAAGCCCAGTTCATTGGCGATTTCCGCGCGCGTCGGCGGGAAGCCGGTATTCTCGATCGCATCCTTGATCAGATTCAGAATTTGTTCTTGCCGTGCAGTGAGCTTGATCATGGGGTCGGCATAGTGAAATGCTGTCTATATAAACAGACTGTATTTTTGTACAGTGCGAGCGCCAATGCAAGGGCTTTTTCCCCTTCGCGTGAAATATTTTCCAAAACCACCAATGGGGTCAGGTCTAGACATGGCGGTTTTCACCCCGTAAACCGCCATGTCTAGACCTGACCCCATTGTTGCGGCGCAGACAGGGATTGAGTGTTGACAAAATCTGGGTTATAATCTTCGGCTCACCACTTCCCACACTCGTCTTGACGCCGAGGTGGGCGATTATTAATCCGTCCTTAAGGAGTTTGCATGCGTCACTACGAAATAGTATTTATCGTCCATCCGGACCAGAGCGAGCAAGTGCCCGCGATGATCGAACGTTACAAAGCCAGCGTCACGACGCGCGGCGGTTCGGTTCACCGCGTCGAAGATTGGGGCCGCCGTCAAATGGCTTACTCGATCCAGAAGCTCGCTAAAGCACACTACATCTGCATGAACATCGAATGCGACAATGAGACCCTGGTCGAATTGGAAACCGCATTCAAATTCAATGATGCCGTGTTGCGTCACCTGACCGTTAAGATGAAGAAGGCTGAAACAGCGCCATCGCCGATGATGAAGTCGGTTCAACGTGAAGACGCGGCTAAAAGCCATCGCACCGAAGCACCTGCAGCCGCCGTCGCTGCCGCCGCTTAATTGTTGTCAGGGATCGTGAGCTGAACCAGCTTCAGGTTGTCGCCATCATTGCCGAGCGCGAAGTGTTGCGCTATACCCCGGCAGGCATGCCGATTGTGAATGCAGTATTGCAGCACAGTTCGCAGCAAATGGAGGCCGGCATCGCCCGCTTGACCGAGTTTGAAGTCGCCGCGCTCGCCGCTGGCGAAATTTCCGGCCGGTTCAGTGAGGCAGCCTTGGGCGGGGTCTATCAGTTCAGCGGTTTCTTGGCCCGTAAGAGCCGCAACAGTAAAAGCCTGGTGTTTCACATCATTGATTTTAGTGCTGTCAATTCAGACTAGCGCATTTATTAGATACAGGAGCCTCACATGGCATTCGGTAAAAAGTTCGACAAAAACAAGCTCAAGCTTAAAGAAAAGCGCAAACAGCAAAACCCGCTGTTCAAACGTAAGAAGTTCTGCCGCTTCACGGCAGCTCACGTTGAGCAAGTCGACTACAAAGACGTCGACACGCTGAAAGATTTCGTCCAGGAAAACGGCAAGATCATGCCAGCACGCCTGACCGGTACCAAAGCGCACTACCAGCGCCAAGTTGACACCGCAATCAAGCGCGCTCGCTTCCTCGCGCTGCTGCCATACACCGATCTGCACCACGCTTAATACGCCTGCGTCAGAGAATACCTGGAGAGAAATATGCAAATCATTCTGTTAGAAAAAGTCGCTAACGTCGGCAACCTCGGCGAAGTCGTCAAAGTCAAAGACGGTTACGCTCGTAACTTCCTGATCCCGCAACGCATGGCCCGCCGTGCCACCGCCACCGCTATCGCTGAATTCGAAGTCAAGCGCGCGGAACTGGAAAAAGCCGCTGCCGCTAAACTGGCCGCTTGCCAAGCCCAGGGCGAAAAACTGAACGGCATGACCGTTCAAGTTGCTCAGAAAGCTGGCGTCGATGGCCGTCTGTTCGGTTCCGTCACCAACTTCGACATCGCCGAAGCGTTGACCAAGCAAGGTTTCGCTGTTGAAAAATCGCAAGTTCGCCTGCCATCCGGTCCTTTGAAGGTCACCGGCGAGCACGGCGTTTCGGTGGCTCTGCACACCGACGTTGTCGTCGAAGTGACGATCGCAGTCGTCGGCGAGCACGCCTGATTCCGCGCGGGCCGCATGGCCCGCACGCGACTGTTGTATCGATGAAAAAGCCGGGTCCGCCCGGCTTTTTTATTGCCGATTTTTTTTGCCCACCCGCTGAAGCGGGTATAATTCGCGCCATGAACGCCCCCTCCGATCCGCAACTCGATTCCCTCCGTATTCCGCCGCACTCGATCGAAGCAGAACAATCCGTCCTCGGCGGTTTGCTGCGCGATAATGCGGCGTGGGACCGCATCGCCGACTTTATGCATGCGGAGGATTTCTATCGCTACGACCACCGCATCATCTTCGAGCAAATCGTCAAGATGATCAACGGCTCCAAGCCGGCCGACGTGATCACGGTGTTCGAAACCCTGACCCAGCTCGGCAAGGCCGAAGAGGTCGGCGGCCTGGTGTATCTGAACGCGATGGCGCAAAACACGCCATCGGCGGCGAACATCCGCCGTTACGCCGAGATCGTCCGCGACCGTGGCGTGTTGCGCAAACTCATCACCGTCGCCGACGACATTTCCGGCACCGCCTTCAGCCCGCAGGGCAAGGAAGTCAAGCAGATGCTCGACGAGGCCGAGTCGAAGATTTTCGCCATCGCCGAGGAGGGCGCCCGCGGCGCCCAGGGCTGGACGGCGATCCAGCCGCTGCTGACCCAGGTGGTGGAGCGCATCGACGAACTCTACAGCCGCGACAACCAGAGCGAGATCACGGGCGTGCCGACCGGCTTCATCGACCTGGACCGCATGACCTCGGGCCTGCAGCCGGGCGACCTGGTCATCGTCGCCGGCCGCCCGTCGATGGGCAAGACCGCGTTTTCCGTCAACATCGGCGAAAACGTCGCCATCGACAGCGGCCTGCCCGTGGCCGTGTTCTCGATGGAGATGGGCGGCGCCCAGCTGGCCATGCGTATGCTGGGCTCGGTCGGCCAGCTCGACCAGCACCGCCTGCGCACGGGCCGCCTGAACGACGAGGACTGGCCGCGCCTGACGCACGCGATCCAGAAGATGAACGACGCCCAGTTGTACATCGACGAGACGCCGGCGCTGAACTCGATCGAGCTGCGGGCCCGCTCGCGGCGCCTGTCGCGCCAGTGCGGCAAGCTGGGCCTGATCATCGTCGACTACTTGCAACTGATGTCGGCCAACAGCCCCGGCGACAACCGCGCCACCGAGATTTCCGAAATCTCGCGCGGCTTGAAGGGCCTGGCGAAGGAGCTCGGCTGCCCGGTGATCGCGCTGTCGCAGTTGAACCGCTCGCTGGAGCAGCGCCCGAACAAACGCCCCGTCATGTCGGACTTGCGCGAATCGGGCGCTATCGAGCAGGATGCCGACGTGATCCTGTTCATTTACCGCGACGAGGTCTACAACCCCGACTCGCCCGACAAGGGCACGGCCGAGATCATCATCGGCAAACAGCGTAACGGACCGATCGGCAGCATCCGCCTCACCTTCATGGGGCAATACACCAAATTTGGCAATTACAGTGGTGGTCTGGCGCTCTATCAGGGCGACTAAGCAGCACCGGCAATGCCATCGGCCGCCCCCCGCGGGCGGCTTTCTGTAGTAAATAACACGACTCAATGCTTAACGGAGAATCACATGTTTGGACGCTTGATGCCCACAGAGGGCAAATTTTTTGAATTGTTTAACCAGCACGCGGAATTGTGCGTCAAAGGCGCCAAAGAAATGTTGGGCTTGATGACCAATTTCGACGACCTGGAAAATCGCGTGCACGCGATTGAAAGCATCGAAAAACAGGCCGACAAGGTCACCTATTCGACCGTCGAGATGCTGCACAAGACCTTCATCACGCCGATCGACCGCGACGACATCCACCAGCTGATCACGCGCATGGACGACATCCTCGACTTGATGGAAGACGCCGCCCAGACCGTCTCGCTGTACGACCTGAAGGCCGTCACGCCGGAAGCCAAGCGGCTCGCCGAACTGGTGCTGGCATGCTGCGAGAAAGTGCGCGATGCGGTAGCGATGCTGCACAATATGGACAATTCGCGGCAGATCGTCGCCATTTGCGAGGAAATCGACCGCCTGGAGTCGGACGCCGACCACGTCATGCGCGCCGCCATGTCGAAGCTGTTCCGCGACGAGCCGGACGTGCGCAACCTGATCAAGCTGAAGGCCATCTACGAAATTCTGGAAACCGTCACCGACCGCTGCGAAGACGTTGCCAACATCATCGAAGGCATCATCGTCGAAAACGCCTAAAGCGTTGCCAGCCTGTCCTGAAATAGCCAGAAATCGAAAAGAAAAACCATGCAAACCCTACAAATCAGCATCTACGCGCTTGGCCTGTTGATCGCCCTCGCGCTGCTGTTTGACTTCATGAACGGCTTCCACGACGCCGCCAACGCGATCGCCACGGTCGTCTCGACGGGCGTGCTGAAGCCGCAAACGGCCGTCGCCATGGCCGCCTGCTTCAACTTCGTCGCCATCTTCGTGTTCCACCAGCTGACCGTCGCCGCCACCGTCGGCAAGGGCACCATCGACCCCGCCGTGGTGGACCAGTACGTGATCTTCGGCGCCCTGATGGGCGCCATCGTGTGGAACATCTTCACCTGGTACTACGGCATTCCGTCGTCGTCCTCGCACGCGCTGATCGGCGGCCTGGTCGGCGCCGCCGTCGCCAAGTCCGGCACCGGCGCGCTGGTCTCGGCCGGCCTGCTGAAAACCGTGCTGTTCATCGTCGTCTCGCCGCTGCTGGGCTTCGTGTTCGGCTCCGTCATCATGCTGATCGTCTCGTGGATCTTCGTGCGCTCGACGCCGCGGCGCGTCGACAAGTGGTTCCGCCGCCTGCAACTGGCCTCGGCCGCCGCCTACAGCCTGGGCCACGGCGGCAACGACGCGCAAAAAACCATCGGCATCATCTGGATGCTGCTGATCGCCGCCGGCTACTCGCAGTCCAGCGAGGCGATGCCGCCGCTGTGGGTCATCATCTCCTGCTACACGGCGATCAGCTTCGGCACGCTGTTCGGCGGCTGGCGCATCGTCAAGACCATGGGCCAGAAGATCACCAAGCTGAAACCGGTCGGCGGCTTCTGCGCCGAAACGGGCGGCGCCATCACGCTGTTCACGGCGACGGCGCTGGGCGTGCCCGTCTCGACCACGCACACGATCACCGGCGCCATCGTCGGCGTCGGCTCGGCGCAAAAAATGTCGGCCGTGCGCTGGGGCGTCGCCGGCAACATCGTCTGGGCCTGGATCTTCACGATCCCGGCCTCGGCCTTCGTCGCCGCGATCTTCTGGTGGGTCGGCCAGCACATCATGTAAGGCGCGGGCTCTGCCCCCCCGAAAACCGCCCCGCTTGATTGCCGGGCGGTTTTTTTTCGCCTGAAATTTGCTGGCTTATAGGGGAAATATTCAACAATTCAACATCGCATCGTGCTACATTCGCGCCTGAAAAAACGGGGCCGTTGGCGTCCCGCGCCAGGCTAGACGAGGAAAGAGAGCAGCGCGATGAGCGAGTTATTCACGGATGAGTTGTTGCGGCGCCATTTTGACGTCGACGGGTTGGGTTTGTCCCCGGCCGTGCTGGAGACGGCCTTGGGCATGATGCGCGAGTGGATCGGCGCGCGGCGCGGGCATCCCTATCCCCTTGCCGCCTACGGGCAGCTCAAGCGGGACTGGAGCGGCGCGGCCCTGCCGCTGGACGGCATGGACGCCGGCGCCTTGCTGGCGGAGCTGGAGCGCGACGTCTTCGCCCACACGGCGCAGCTGAACCACCCGAAGTATATCGGCCACATGACCCAGGCGCTGCCCTGGATGGCGGTGCTGGCGGAAGCCTTCATCGCCACCCTGAACCAGAACCAGGTGAAGATCGAAACGGCCTATGCGGCGACGCTGGTCGAGAACAAGGTGTTGGGCTGGCTGCACCAGCGCGTGTATGCCTGCGACGAGGCGTTTTACCGGGACAGCTTCGCCGACGGCGAGCGGCCAATCGGCAATATGGTCGGCGGCGGCACGATGGGCAATCTGACGGCGCTGGCGGTGGCGGTGGAGCGCCAGTTGCCCGGCGCGCGCAAGGCCGGGCTGTTCGCCGTGCTGCAGCAATCGGGGCACGCCGGCGTGGCCGTGCTGGGCTCGGCGCGCACGCATTATTCGGTGAAGAAGGCGCTGGCCACGCTCGGTTTGGGCGAGGACGCCATGTGCCTGATTCCCGTCGACGCCGACAACCGCATGGACGTGGCGGCGTTGCGGCGCACGGTCGCCGAGCTGAAGGCGCGGCGCGTCAAGATCCTGGCGCTGGTCGGCATCGCCGGCACGACGGAAACGGGCAGCATCGATCCGCTGCCGGAGCTGGCGGAGATCTGCCGGCGCGAGCAGATCTGGTTCCACGTCGACGCGGCGTGGGGCGGGGCGCTGCTGCTGGCGGACCGCTACAAGCCGCTGTTCCGCGGCATCGAGCTGGCCGATTCGGTGGTCATCGACGGGCATAAACTGTTGTGGGTGACGATGGCGCAGAGCATGGTGCTGTTCAGGGATGCCGCCAGCCTGGACGCCTTGAAGCACAACGCCAACTACATCATCCGCGCGGGCTCGGGCGACCTGGGCCAGACCTCGCTGGAAGGCTCGCGCCGTTTCGACGCGCTCAAATTATGGATGTCGTTCAAACTGTTCGGCCTGCGCGGGTATGGGGCGCTGCTGGGGCGGGCCGGCGCCCTGACGGAGAGCATGCGCGGCTTGATCGCGGCGGACGGCGACTTCGAGCTGACGTCGGCGTCGCAAACCTTTATCCTGACCTACCGCTACGTGCCGGCGGCCGTGCAGGCGTCGCTGCGCGCCTTGCTCGCCGCCGGCCGCCACGCCGAGGTCGCCGCGCTCAATGGGCAAATGAACGACTTGAACGCGGCGCTGCAGACTGCGCAGAAGGAGGGCGGCAAGAGCTTCGTCTCGCGGACGGTGCTGGAGTCGACGGCCTACGGCGGCGAGATCGTCGTGCTGCGCATCATCCTGACGAATGTGACGACGACGCAGCAGCACCTGCGCGAGATTTTGGACGAGCAGCGCCAGCTGGGCGCCGGCCTGTGGGCTGGGACTGAGGCTATTTGATGCACACGGCGCGCACCATCTTGATGTCGGTGATGCCGAGCAGGGTTTTTTCGATGCCGTCCATTTTCAGCGTCAGCATACCGTCTTCCAGCGCCGCCGCCAGCAACTGCGCGACGCGGCTGTGCTCCTGCAGCAGTTTTTTCACCTTGTCGCTGCCCAGCATCAGTTCGTGCAGGCCGACGCGCCCGCGGTAGCCTTTGTTGCACTGGGCGCAGCCGGCCGCCCGGTATAGGGTGAAGCGGCCGGCCGGGTCGGCGTAGCGCGCCTTCCAGCCGGCCAGCACGGCGGCCCGGCCCGCCGCCGCGTCGCGGACGAAGGCGTCGGTGCCGTGCAGTTCCTCGCAAAATTCGCTCAGCAGCAGTTCGATCTCGGCCGGCTCCGGGTGGTAGGCCGTTTTGCAGTCGCCGCACAGGCGCTTGGCCAGGCGCTGCGCCAGGATGCCGAGCAGGGCGTCGGCGAAGTTGAACGGGTCCATGCCCATGTCGAGCAGGCGCACGATCGATTCCGGCGCGCTGTTGGTGTGCAGCGTGGCGAACACCAGGTGGCCGGTGAGCGAGGCTTCGATGCCCATCGCCACGGTTTCCTTGTCGCGCATTTCGCCGACCATGATGATGTCCGGGTCGGCGCGCAGGAAGGCGCGCATCACGCTGGCGAAGTCGAGGCCCGCCTTGCGGTTCACCTGCACCTGGCGCAGTCCCTTCTGGGTGATTTCGACGGGGTCCTCGACGGTCCAGATTTTCGTTTCGGGCGTGTTCAGGTAGCTCAGCACCGAGTGCAGCGTGGTGGTCTTGCCGGAGCCGGTCGGGCCGCAGACGAAGAACAGGCCGTAGGGTTTTTCGACGGCGCCGCGCAGGCGCTCCAGGTTGAAGGGCAGCACGCCCAGCTTGTCGATGGGGATGGGTTCGCCCGCCGCCAGGATGCGCATGACGATGTCTTCGACGCCGCCGGTGGAGGGAATGGTGGCGACGCGCAGCTCGATGTCGAGCGGGCCGTATTTCCTGAATTTGATCTTGCCGTCCTGCGGTTTGCGCCGCTCGGAGATGTCGAGGTCGCACATGATCTTCACGCGCGCCACCAGCGCGGCGCGGTAGCTGGCCGGGATTTCGATGTAGGGCACCAGGGTGCCGTCCTTGCGGAAGCGGATGCCGGTCTTGCCCTTGCCCGGCAGCGGCTCGATGTGGATGTCGGAGACGCCCTGGCGGTAGGCGTCGACGATGATTTTGTTGACCAGCTTGACCAGTTCGTTCTCGACCGCCTCCGACACCTCGCCCGGCGCGCCGTCCTCGTCGTCGCCGTCCTGCATGCCCGACAGCAGGTCGCCGACGCTGCCCGAGTCGCTGGCCGCGCCGAAGAACAGCTCGACCGTCTGGTGGAATTCGCGGCTGCCGCTGACGCGGAACAGGATGGCCGCCTTGGGGAAAATCTGGTTGACGATGCGCGTGTTGCGCACCCGCTCCGGGTCCAGCGCCAGCACCATCAGGCCGTCCTTGCCGTCTTCCAGCGGCAGCCAGCCGTTTTGTTCGACGTACTGGCGTTTGAGGTTTTTCAGCAGGTCGAGGGGGCGCAGGCGCTCGCGCTTGAACGGTTCGTAAGGCACCTCGAAAAACGCCGCCAGGGCCTGTCCCAGCGTCGCCGGCGGCACCAGGAATTCGTCCTGCAGCACTTCTTCGATGTCGACCGCCTGCTCGCGGGCCGCGCGGGTCGCCTGTTCCAGTTCGGCGGCCGACATCACCGCCTCGCTGACCAGCGCGTCGTATTTGCCGCGCACCACCTGCGGCGGCTTCAGGCGCTGGCTCAGGGCCACCGACAGCGAGGCGCACAGCTCCTTGAGGCCGTCCTGGAAGACGGCGGCGAACGGCCCGCCGCTGCGGTTGTTGATGAACTGGACCACGCCCAGCAGTTCGTTGGACTGCACCGCCAGCAGCGGCGCCACCAGCATCGCGCGGGTGCGAAAGCCGGTGCGCTGGTCGACGCCGCGCTGGAAATGCAGCTCCGGCGCGATGCGCCGCAGCTCGTCCTCGTCGTAGACGTCGTTCAGGTTCAGCGGCTTGCGCGTCAGCGCGACATAGCCGGCGACGCTGTCCGGCGAGATCGCCAGCTTCAGGTCGCGGAACGAGGTCAGCCCGGTTTTCACCTTGGAGACGATGTAGTCCTTGTCGCGGTCGAGCGCGTACAGCGTGAAGCGCTCGCAGTTGAACAGGTCGCAGAAGTCCATGCCGAGGTCGAGCATGATTTCGTCGAGCTTGCCGGTGGCGTGGATCTTGTTGGTGACGGCGTTCAGCTTCCTGAAGAAATCCAGGCGCAGATCCAGCTCGGTGGGGCGGGTGCGGCGGTCGGTTCCAGCGTCGTTCATGGTGTCGTCGCGCCGTCAGGGGAAGGCGATTTCCAGGCCCTCGTAGGCCAGGAAAGCCTGCATGCCGGCCGGCAGCGGCGCGTGGCGCGCCATCACGTCGGCGAACACGGCCTCCAGCTCGTCGTCGTCGCGGCCCGGCTCGTGGTGGGTGCAGTACAGCCGCCTGGCGCCGCAGTCCAGGGCCAGCGCGAACGCGGCGTCGAAGCTGCCGTGGCCCCAGCCGCGCTTGGCCGGATACTCCTCGCGCGTGTAGGAGCAATCCATGATCAGCGCGTCGACGCCGCGCACCAGGGTGGCCAGGCTGGCCTGGCGCTGCGCGGCGGCGGCGTCGGGCAGCCGTTCGTCGTGCGGTTCGTGGTCGCCGCTGAAGAACACGGAATGGCCGCCGCAGTCGATGCGGTAGCCCAGATCGGTCACCGGGTGGTTCATCTCGGTGTTGCGCACCAGCGCGCCGCCGACCTCGATGGCCTCGCCGACGGCCAGCGTGCGGTAGTCGATGCGCGCCGCCATGGCCGCCTCGCTGACGGGGAAGTAGCTGTTCTGCAGCTGCACGCCGAGCACGTGTTCGATGCCGTTGCCGCTGCCCTGCTCGTGCGCGCCGTGCAGGCATATCCGGCTGCCGCGCACGAACAGCGGCGTGAAGAAGGGCAGGCCGTGGATGTGGTCCCAGTGGCTGTGGGTGATGAAGATGTCGGCCTGCACGGGCTGGCCCGGCGGCAGCGACTGCGCCAGCGCATAGATGCCGGTGCCGGCGTCGAGCACGATCAGGGTGCCGTCGTCGGTGCGCACTTCGATGCAGGTGGTGTTGCCGCCGTAGCGCGCCGTGCGCGGCCCGGGCGACGGGATGGAGCCGCGCACTCCCCAGAATTTGACTTTCATTCTCCGCCCCTGTCGCTGCCGTCGAGATGTAGGCGATTCTATTCCAATTCGCGGCGCCGGCGCTGCAAATGTGTGGTAATCCGGCACGCGCAAGTATTTTCTGTTGTTGTCAATCGGTGGTGTACAGGCGGGTGCGCCGGCGCTACACTGGCGGCGTCCCCTCCCATTTCAGGCTGCGCACACCATGCGAGAGCTGCACCCGGAACAAGTTGCCCAGAGGTTAGACCAGCTCACCGAGCTGAGCGTTGCACTGGGTCATGGCCACGACATCGCCACCTTGCTTGAGCGCATAGTGACGACGGCGAAAAACCTCACCGGCGCCGACGGCGGCACGCTGTACCGGCCCAGCGCCGACCGGCAAAGCCTGGACTTCCACATTTCGATCAACGACAGCCTGGGCATCCACAAGGGCGGCGTGATCGGCGTGCCGGCCGTGCCGCTGTTCGACGCCGCCGGCCAGCCCAATCTGGCCTCGGTGGCCGCCTACGCCGCCCATTCCGGCCGGGCCGTCAACATCGCCGACGTCTACCGGGCCGGCGACTTCAATTTTTCCGCCATGCGCGCCTTCGACCGGCACTACGGCTACCACTCGCAGTCCTTTCTGACGGTGCCGATGAGCGACCACGAGGGCGGCCTGATCGGCGTGCTCCAGCTGATCAACGCGAAGGACCCGGCCAGCGGCGCGATCTGCGCCTTTTCGCCGACCGACCAGCGCTTCATCGAGGCGCTGGCGGCGCAGGCGGCCGTGGCGATCACCAACCAGCAGCTGATCTTGCAGCTGGAGCAGCTGCTCGAGGCGCTGGTCAAGCTGATCAACATCGGCATCGACGAGAAGTCGCCCCACACGGGGCGCCACTGCCAGCTGGTGCCGCAGTTGACGATGATGCTGGCCGAGGCGGTGCACCAGTGCGACAGCGGGCCGCTGGCCGCTTTCCGCATGAGCGAGGGCGACCGCAAGGAGCTGTGGCTGGCCGGCCTGCTGCACGACTGTGGCAAGATCACCACGCCGGTGCACGTGGTCGACAAGGCCAGCAAGCTGGAGACGATCTACGACCGCATCGGCCTGATCGACACGCGCTTCGAGGTGCTGATGCGCGACGCCGAGATCGCCGCGCTGCGGCAGAAGCTGGCCAGCCCGGACGGCCACGCGCAGATCGAGCTGCGCCTGGCCGGGCAGTTGGCGGCGCTGGCCGCCGACCGCGACTTCCTGCGCCCCGCCAACGTCGGCGGCGAGGGCATGCCGGCCGCCGAGCAGGAGCGGGTGCGGCGCATCGCGCACTACCGCTGGGTCGGCCCGGACGGCGCCGAACGCGACTTCCTCGACGCCGACGAGCTGGCCAATCTGACGATACGCTTCGGCACGCTGACGGAGGCCGAGCGCCAGATCATCAACAACCACATCGCCGTGACGGTGCGCATGCTCGAAGCGCTGCCCTGGCCCCGGCACTTGCGCAACGTGGCCGAGTACGCCGGCGGCCACCACGAGCGCATGGACGGCAAGGGCTATCCGCGCGGCCTGCGCAAGGAGCAGATGTCGGTGCCGGCGCGCCTGATGGCGATCGCCGATATTTTCGAGGCGCTGACGGCGCCCGACCGGCCCTACAAGAAGGGCAAGCTGCTGTCGGAGTCGCTGCGCATCCTCGGCAACTTCAGCCTGAACGGGCATATCGACCCGGACCTGTTCGACATTTTCATCCGCGCCAAGGTCTACCTCGCGTTCGCCGGCAGGCATATGGACCCGCGCCAGATCGACGCCGTCGACGAGGCCCGCATCCCCGGCTATTTTCCCTAGCGCCGTCGCAGCGGAGCGCACATGGCCCTGATCCCCGGCACCTGGCGCAAGAGCGTGGCGAAGTACGCGGCGCGCTGGGCGCTGGGCCTGGCGCTGACGCTGGCGGGGGCCGCGCAAGTGGTCGGCCTGCTCGACAGCGCGCTGGTCGAGCGCCTCGACCTGATGGCCGCCGACCTGCGCATGCGCCTGGAGCCGGCGCGACTGGACCGGCGTGTGGTGATCGTCGACATCGACGAGAAGAGCCTGAACGCGGTCGGGCGCTTTCCGTGGAGCCGCGACGTCCAGGCCCGCCTGGTGACGCAGCTGACCGGACGCTACCAGGCGGCCACCGTCGGCTTCGACATCTCCTTTCCCGAGCCCGACACCAGCTCCGGCTACGCCGTGCTGGAGCGGCTGGCGCAGGGCGAGCTGGATGGCGTGGCGGAGTTCAAGGAGCGCCTGGCGGCCCTCAAGCCGGCGCTCGACTACGACGGCTTGTTCGCCGCCGCGATGCAGGGCCGGCCGGTGGTGCTGGGCTACAGCGTGTCGGCGCAGCAGCAGAAGGGCGTGCTGCCGGCGCCGGCCTTCACGGTGGCCGGCCTGAACGGCCGCGCGCTGACGGCGCTGTCGCCGCGCGGCTACGAGGCCAACATCGCGCAGCTGCAACAGGCGGCGCGCGGCGCCGGCATCTTCACGGCGCTGACGGACGCCGACGGCGTGCTGCGCTCGTCGACGCTGCTGCAGCGCATCGGCGACGCCTACTACCCCTCGCTGTCGCTGGCGACGGCCGCCGTCTACCTGAAGGCCAGGGCCATCGCGCCGCATTTCACGCGGAACGCCGACAGCATGTCGGCTGCCGACCTGGACAACGGCGGCCTGGAGAAGATCCTGCTGTTCACGCCGGCCGGGCAGGTCGGCATTCCCGTCGGCGAGGCGCTGACCACCATCGTGCAGTTCCGCGGCGCCGGCGGGCCGCGCGGCGGCGCCTTCCGCTACGTGTCGGCGGCCGACGTGCTGTCCGGCGCGGCGCCGGCGGCGGCCCTGCGCGGCGCCATCGCGCTGGTCGGCAGCACGGCGCCGGGCATCAACGACATCCGCGCCACGCCGGTCAACCCGGAATACCCCGGCGTCGAGGTGCACGCCAACCTGATCAAGTCCATCCTTGACGGCCGATTCAAGTCGCGCCCGTATTACGCGCCGGCGCTGGAACTGCTGCAGGTGCTGGGCTTGGGCCTGCTGCTGTCGCTGGCGCTGGCGGCGCTGTCGCCGCTCGCCTCGATCGGGCTGGCGCTGGGCGCGCTGGGCGCCGCCGCCGGCTTCAACTACTACCTGTACAGCGAACAGGACGCCGTGATCAACATCGCCGTCGTGGCGCTGCTGGTCATGGGCCTGTTCGTGCTGCACCTGGGCTGGGGCTATTGCTTCGAGTTCCGCAAGGGGCGCGCGCTGGTGTCGCGCTTCGGCGAATATGTCGCGCCGGAGCTGGTGGCCGAGATGGCCGACGACCCCGAGCGCTACAACATGGAGGGCGAAAGCCGCGAGCTGAGCGTGCTGTTCGCCGACGTGCGCGGCTTCACCACCATCGCCGAGGGACTGACGCCGACGGCACTGCGCGAATACATCAATCTGTACCTGACGGCGATGTCGGAGGATATCCGCGACAGCCACCACGGCACCCTCGACAAGTACATCGGCGACGCCGTCATGGCGTTCTGGGGCGCGCCGGTGGCCTTCGCCGACCACGCCGGCCGCGCCGTCGCCACCGCCTTGCTGATGCAGGCCAGCGCGCGCCGGCTGAACCGCGACTTCGCCGCGCGCGGCTGGCCGACGCTGGCCATCGGCATCGGCGTCAACAGCGGCCTGATGCATGTGGGCGACATGGGCTCGCGCATCCGCCGCGCCTACACGGTGATGGGCGACGCCGTCAACCTGGGCGCGCGGCTGGAGGGCATCACCAAGGTGTACGGCGTCGGCATCGCCGTCGGCGCCGCCACGCGCGCCGCCGCGCCGGAATTCGCCTACCGCGAACTGGACCTGGTGCGCGTCAAGGGCAAGAGCGAGCCGGTGGCGATTTTCGAGCCGCTGGGCTTGGCGGCGCAGCTTGGCGAGGCGCTGTCGGGGCAGCTGGAACGTTGGCACCGGGCGCTGGCGCTGGTGCGCGCGCAGCAGTGGGACCGGGCCGCGCTGATCGTCGACGAGCTGGCGCGCGAGGACGCCGGCGCCGCCCTGTACCGCCTGTATGCGGCGCGCATCACGCGCTACCGCGCCAACCCGCCCGGCTACGATTGGGATGGCGTGACGACCTTCGACAGCAAGTAGTTCCCGAGGGGCGGGGCCGCGGGCTGTTTGCGGGGCGCTGTTGCAAAAGCGCCATATCGAAAAAGCCCATGTGCGCGGGGAGCATGCCCGGCACGGCCCCGGATCGCAGAAAAATACCTGATTGTTTCTGGTAAACGGGACTACACTTTGACATGGTTGCTGAAGCGCCAACGACCGCCGGCTGGCGCAATACCAAGTGCGGACAGCTTACTCCTCCAGGAGCTCACAGATGACATATCGTTTGCGGCGCCTGCTCGCCGCGTCGCTGCTTTCGGCCGCCGCCGGTCTGGCATGGGGCGCCGATGAGGGCGCGGTGCTGCGCTTCGACATCAGCCGCTTCGACGTCGGCGGCAATACCCTGCTGGAGCCGGAACTGGTCGAGCGCACCCTGGCGCCGTTCGCCGGCCGCGCCCGCGACTTCGGCGACATCCAGCGCGCCCTGGAGGCGCTGGAGGCGCTCTTCCACGCGCGCGGCTACAGCGTGGTGCGCATCGAGCTGCCCGAGCAGGAGCTGAATGGCGGCGTGGTGCGCTTGCGCGTCGTGCAGACGAGCATCGGCCGCGTCGCGGTGGCCGGCAACCGTTATTTCGACACGGCCAATGTGCGCCGCGCGCTGCCCGGCCTGGTCGAGGGCCGGACGCCGAATCTGGCGGCGGTGTCGAAAAGCCTGAAGCTGGCAAATGAGAATCCGGCCAGGAAAATCACCTTGAAACTGCAGGGCGGCGAGGCCGACGACGCGGTCGACGCCATGCTGGAGGTGGCCGACGAGCCGGTCTGGAAGGGCAGTCTTAACCTCGACAACACGGGCGGCCGGGAGAGCGGCAAGACGCACGCGGCCGTCGTGCTGCAGCACGCCAACCTGTGGGGGCGCGACCATGTGCTCAGCCTGCAGTACACGACCAGCGTCGAGCATCCCAGCCGCGTCAGCGTGTATGGCGTCGGCTACCACGTGCCGCTGTACGCGCGCGGCGATTCGCTGGACCTGTTCGCCAGCCACTCGAACGTCGATTCCGGCACGGTCGCCGCCGGCATCTTCGACCTGGCCGTCAGCGGCAAGGGCAGCGTCGCGGGCCTGCGCTACAACCAGCAGTTCGCCCGCGTCGGCAACTACGAGCCGCGGCTGGTGTACGGCTTCGACTACAAGGCTTACCAGAACAGCGTGCAGTTGCAGAGTCTGGGGCTGCAACTGGGTCGCGACGTCACGGTGCATCCGCTCAGCGTCGGCTACCTGGGCAGCTGGACGCTGGCCGCCGGCGAGGCCAGCCTGGGCTTGACACTGCTGCACAATATCTCCGGCGGCGCCCACGGTCGGCAGCGCGATTTCACGGCGGCGCGCGCCGGCGCCCGCGCCGACTACAGCGTGCTGCGCCTGGGCGCCAGCCTGAGCCGGGTGCTGGACGGCGACTGGCAGTGGCGCGCCATCGTCAACGGCCAGTACACGCCGCACGCGCTGGTGGCCGGCGAGCAGTTCGGCGCCGGCGGCGCGGCGTCGGTGCGCGGCTTCGCCGAGCGCGCCATCGCCGACGATTCCGGCCTGGGCGTGAACCTGGAGCTGTATACGCCGAACTGGTGCGCCGCCGGCACGCGCTGGCAGTGCCGCGCGCTGGCGTTCTACGACGCCGCCCACGTGCGGCGCAACGACGCGCTGCCGGGCGAGCCGGGCAGCGCCTCCATCGGCAGCGCCGGCCTCGGCTTGCGCGTGCTGTACGGTAACAACCTGAATGTGCAGCTGGACTACGGCCATGTGCTGCGCGCAGGCACGGCGGCGCCCGCCGACAGCAACCGCCTGCATTTCCGCCTGGCCTTGTCCTACTAGGGATCGATCATGAACGCTCAGTTCGCGCACGCAGTCCGCCCCACCGTCCGGCCGCGCCCGCGGCGCCGCTACCTGGCGCTGCTGATCGCCTGCTGCTTCGCGCCGGCGGCGGCGAACCCGACTTTGCCGCAGGTGCTCAACGGCCAAGCCACGTTCAGCCAGCAGGGCAAGGTGTTTTCCATCACGAACACGCCGAACACCATCATCAACTGGCAAAGTTTTTCGATCCAGCCGGGCGAGCTGACCCGCTTCATCCAGCAAAGCGCCGCCAGCGGCGTGCTCAACCGCATTATCGGGCAAGACCCCAGCCAGATCCTCGGCGCGCTGCAGTCGAACGGCCGGGTGTTCCTGATCAATCCGAACGGCGTGCTGTTCGGCCGCGATGCCCGCGTCGACGTGAACGGCCTGGTGGCGTCCAGCCTGGCGCTGTCGAACGCCGACTTCCTGGCCGGGAGAGGGCTGTTCACGGCCGGCGCCACGGCCGGCGCCGTCGCCAACCAGGGCGTCATCGCCACCCCGGCCGGCGGCCAGGTCGTGCTGATCGCGCCGGACGTCGGCAACAGCGGCATCATCACGGCGCCGAACGGCCAGGTGGTGCTGGCGGCCGGGCGCAGCGTGCAACTGGCCGACGCCGCCAACCCGGCGCTGCAAGTGGTGGTGTCGGCGCCGGCCGACCAGGCCGTCAACCTGGGCCAGGTGCTGGCCCAGGGCGGCCGCATCGGCATCTACGGCGCGCTGGTGACGCAGCGCGGCAGCCTGAACGCGGACAGCGCGGCGCTCGGCGAGGGCGGCGCCATCGTGCTGCGGGCCAGCGGCACCACGCTGCTGGAGGCGGGCAGCCGCACCAGCGCCACCGGCACCGGCCGCGGCGGGCGCATCGAGCTGCTGGGGCGGCGCGTCGGCCTGAGCGGCGACGCCAGCGCCGACGCCAGCGGCCAGCAGGGCGGCGGCACGATTCTCGTCGGCGGCGACTACCGCGGCGCCAACGCGGCGCTGCCGAACGCCGAGCAGACCTATCTGGGCGCGCAGACCACGCTGAAGGCCGACGCCGGCGCGCGCGGCGACGGCGGCAAGGTGATCGTCTGGTCCGATGGCGCCACCCGCGTGTTCGGGGCGATCTCGGCGCGCGGCGGCGTGCAGGGCGGCGACGGCGGCTTCGTCGAAACCTCGGGCCACTACCTGGACATGCAGGCGCGCGTCGACACGACGGCGGCCCGCGGGCGCACCGGCCAGTTGCTGCTCGATCCCAGCAATATCTACATTGCCCTGGACAGCTCGGCGGCGGTCGGCGCCGGCATGATGCCCAGCGGCGCCGGCACCCCCGGCGACAGCGGCGGCGTCTTCGCCGACACGGGCGCGGCCAGCGATTCGCTGCTGACGACGGGACGGCTGGAAACGGCGCTGGCCAACTCGAACGTGACGGTCATGAGCAGCAATCCGAATGCCAGCGGCGGCGGCTTCATCAAGGTGGTCAGCCCGCTGACGTGGAGCGGCAACCGCAGCCTGACGCTGGACGCGAGCGGCGGCATCGCGCTGCAGGCGGCCATCACGGCGGCGGACGGGTCGCTGAATCTGCTCAGCGCCGCCGGCGACATCAAGCAGGACGCCAACGGCGTGTTGCAGCTGACCCGGCTGTCGGCCAAGGCCAACGCCGGCAGCATCCTGTTCGGCAACACGGGCAACCAGATCAGCGGCGCGGTCGCGCTGGCGGCGGCGCAGACGGTGACGATCGCCGCCGCCGCGCTCAACATCGTCGAATCGACCAGCGGCGGCGCCCTGAGCGCGTATGCGGCGGCGGGGCCGCTCAGCGTCGGCGGCGCCATCAACGCCGGCGGCGCGGCGGTGGCGCTGCAGGCGGCCGGCGGCGACGTCAGCATCGGCGCGCCGCTGGCCCTGGGCGGCGACCTGACGCTGTCGGCCAGCGGCGCCATCAGCGCGCCGCTGGCCGTCAACGTCGGCGGCACCTTCCGCCTCAACGGCGGCAACTGGGTGCAGAACGGCGCCAGCCTGCCGGCCTTCGCCGCGCGCGACTTCCAGCTGAACGGCGGCAGCTTCGTGCGCGCCATGGGCGGCGACGGCAGCACCGGTCTGCCCTTCCGCATCGCCGACGTGTATGGCTTGCAGGGCGTCGGCCGCGCGCTGTACCAGTCCTTTGTGCTTGCCGGCGACATCGACGCCAAGCCCAGCGCGGGCTGGAACGGCGGCGCCGGCTTCGCGCCGATAGGCGGCATCGACACCAACGGTTATGTGGGCCACTTCGACGGCGCCGGCCACGCCATCGTCGGGCTGTCGGTGAACCGCCCCGGCAGCGTCAATGTCGGCCTGTTCGGCACGCTGAACGGCGCCTTCGTCAAGGACTTGTCGCTGCTGGGCGGCTTCGTCGCCGGCGCCGGCAATGTCGGTGCGCTGGCCGGCCGCCTGCAGGAGGGAACGGTGCAAAACGTCAGCGCCAGCGCCGCCGTCAACGGCGGCAATGCCGTCGGCGGGCTGGTCGGCCAGAACGACGGCGCCATCAACCGCGCCCGCGCCAGCGGCGGCGTGGTCGGCTGGGATGTCGCGGACGGCGGCGGCATCGGCGGCCTGGTCGGGCGCAACGGCAGCTTCGGCAGCATTTCCGAGGCATTCGCCAGCGGCGTCGTGACGGGGGCGCGGCAGATGGTGGGTGGCCTGGTCGGCAACAACGAGGGTAACATCGGCATCGTCGCGGCCGGCGGCGCCGTCAGCGGCGCGCGCAGCGTCGGCGGCCTGGTCGGCCGCAACGCCGGCAGCATCCATGACGCCGCCGCCTTCGGTGCCGTCGCCGGCGGCAGTAGCAGCAGTAGCAGTAGCGGCGCGGGCCAGGCCGGCGCGCTGGCGGCCGAGAACCTGGGCGGCCTGGTCGGTGAAAACGTGTATCCCGGCAGCGTCGCCAATGTCTACAGCAGCGGCGCCGTGGCCGGCGTCGGCTTTGCCGCCGTGGGCGGCTTGATCGGTTTCAGCAACGGCACCCTGAGCCACGGCTACTGGAACAGCGAGGCTTCGGGCCAGACGGCGGACGGCGCCGGCGCCACGGGCCTGAGCGCCGCGCAGATGCTGCGCCAGGACAGTTTCGCCGGCTTCGACTTCGTCGGCACGCCGATGTGGCGCATCTATGAGGGGCACACGACGCCGCTGCTGAAGGCGCTGCTGCAGCCGCTGCAGGTGAACGTCAGCGGCGCCGCCAAGGACAAGGTCTACGACGGCCAGCGGAGTTTCTTCAACGGTTCGCTCAGCTACGTCGGCTTGCGCGGCGGCGACACGGCGCCGGACGGCGTGTTCGACTACACGGCGGCGGCGCGCAACGTCGGCACCTATGCGCTGGGCGGCCTGTGGTCGACCAAATACGACATCAATTACGTCGGCGCCAGCGATTTGACGATACTGCCGCGCGCGCTGACGGTCAGCGTCGGCGGCAGCAAGGTCTACGACGGCCAACTGGGCTTGGGCGCGGCCCGCTTCAGCGTCAACAACCTGGTCGGTGGCGACGCCATCGTCGCCACCGGCAAGGCCGCCTTCCTGGACAAGAACGCCGGGCCGGGCAAGCCCGTGCATGCCACCGGCGTGGTGTTGAGCGGCGCTGGCCTGGAAAACTACCGTTTTAGCGGCGACAGCGCCGACGGCTTCGGCGACATCTCCAGGGCGACCCTGTCCATCGCCGGCCTGGGCGCGGCGAACCGCGTCTACGACGGCACGACCAGGGCCAGCGTCAGCGGCGCGCTGGCCGGCGTGCTCGGCGATGACGGCGTCAGCCTGGTTCTCGGCCCGGCCAGCTTCGTCGACCGCCACGTCGGCAACGGCAAAACCGTCACCATCGCCGGCGCCGCATTGAGCGGCCCGGACGCCGGCAATTACGCGCTCGTCGGCGGCCTGGCCGCCACGGCCGACATCACGCCGAAACCGCTGTCGACCTGGATCGGCGGCGCCGGCCTATGGAGCGACGCGGCCAACTGGGACGGCGGCGTGGTGCCGGACGGCGCCAATGTGCTGGCCGTGAACCTGGCCGGCGCCGGCCTCGTCGACTACAATGGCGCGGCCGGCGCGACGACGCTGCGCAAGCTGGCGGGCCGGCAGGGACTGAGCGTGAGCGGCGGCAGCCTGACGCTGGGCACGGCCGCCGACGAGCAGTCGCTGCTGGAAGGCGCGGCGGGCTTGAGCGTCAGCGGCGGCAGCCTGGTCCTGGGCGGCGGCCTGACGCTCGACAACTACGCCCAGAGCGGCGGCAGCGTCGGCGGCGCCGGCAGCCTGACGGTGCGGCGCAGCTTCAGCCAGAGCGCCGGCAGCGTCGGCATCGGCGGCGCGCTGGCGATCGTCCAGGCCAGCGGCGACCTGGACTTCGCCCGCCTCGGCGCGGCCACCGTGTCGCTGGCGGCCGAGGGCGGCCGCATCAGCCAGAGCGGCGCGCTGGAGGGCGGCAGCGTCAGCGCGCGGGCGCAAAACGGCATCGCGCTGAACCATGCCGGCAACCGCATCGGCAGTTTCAGCGCCGTCAACAGCGCCGGCGGCGGTATCGCGCTGAGCAACAGCAGCGCGCCGGGAACGCTGAAACTGGGACCGCTCGCCAGCGAGGGCGGCGACATCGTCGTCGACAACAGCGGCGGCATCGAAACCGGCGCCATCCAGGCCAAGGGCGGCAACGTCGCGCTGACGGCGCACAGCCCCATCCTGGTGCAGGGCGCCATCGGCGGCGGCGACATCGCCCTGACGGCCAGCAGCGACGTCGTCTTCGGCGCCGCCGCCAGCCTGGCCGCGCTGCGCGACATCAGCGTCAACGCCGGCGGCGGCATCGCGCTCGACGGCGCGGCCAGCCTGAGCGCCGGCCGCGACATCGGCATGGCGGCCGGCGGCGGCGTCAGCCTCGGCGGCAGCTCCAGCCTGACGGTGCCGGCCGGCGGCAGCATCCGCGTCGCCGCCAGGAACGGCAGCATCGCCGCCAGCTCCGGGGTGCGCATCAACAGCGGCGGCCCGGTGATCCTGTCGGCGCCGAACGGCGCGGTGTCGGCGCCGCCCGGCGTGTTCAGCGGCGGCATGCCCCTCATCGACAGCGGCCAGAACCCGATCGCCCAGCAGAGCGCGCCGGTGGCGCAGGCGCTGAACACGACCGTCAACATCATCAACAGCGTGACGCAGAGCGCCTCGGCGGCGGTGTTGCCGGTGGCGCCCGCCGGCGGCAAGGAGGCGGCGGGCAAGGCCGGCGACAAGGACGAGGCGGCGAAAAAATCCGAGGACAAGAAGGATGGCGTAGCCAGCAAGGACACGGGAGCGAAAAAAGATGAGCCAGTCAAGAAAATGTACTGCAATTAAGGCCGTGCTGGCGCTGGCGCTGCTGTGCTGCGCCGCGCTGGCCCCGGCAGCCCAGGTGGTCGGCACGGTGATGCATCTGAGCGGGCCGCTGCTGGCGAAAAAAGCCGACGGCACGGCCAAGGTGCTGGCCGTCAAATCCGAGGTCGAGCAGGGCGACACGCTGGTGACGGAAAAAAACAGCTACGCGTTGATCAAGTTCATCGACAACAGCGAAATCACCTTGCGTCCGGGCAGCGCCTTGACGGTCGAGCAATTCGCCTTCGACGCCGGCAAGGCGGATGCGGACGGCGCCTCGCTCGCGCTGATCAAGGGCGGGCTGCGCGCGCTGACGGGCCTGCTGGGCAAGCGCAACAAGGAACGCTTCTCGATGAAAACGCCGGCCGCCACCATCGGCATACGCGGCACCACCTTCATCGTCGAATACGTGCCGGAGACGGCGGCGGCGCTGGCGGCGTCGCGCCTGGCATACGCGCTGGCCAGCACGGCCGCGCTTGGCGGGGCCGGCGCCGCGATCGCGCCGCTGACGCTGGCGCAGGCGCCGGTGCCGGGCATGCCGCCGGCGCCCAAAGGCGGCCTGGCGCCCGGCTTGTACGTGCACGTCATCGACGGCTTGATCACGCTGAGCAATGGCGGCGGCGCGCAATCGTTCAGCGCCGGCCAGTTCGGCTACACGCCGTCCTTCGTCCAGCCGCCGGTTGTCGTGCCGCGCAACCCCGGCATCCAGTTCGCGCCGCCGCCGGCGTTCTCGTCGAATGCGCCGGCGGGCAGGGCGGCCGCCTCCCCCAAAGCCAACACCGTCGACTGCGAGGTGCGCTAGACCCAGCCGGGGACAGACCACGATTTCCGAGAAATATTTCTCGGAAATCGTGGTCTGTCCCCGGCTGCGGCTTGAAAATAAACCTTGACCTTCCCATCATTGGATAGTTGATCCTTGCCTGATCGTGCAACCACAGGATACGCTGCCATGAACCAGCCCGCCCCCGCTTTCCCCTCGCCCATCGCCGCGCAAACGCTGAGCATAGACGGCATGAGTTGCGCGTCCTGCGTCGGCCGCGTCGAAAAGGCGCTGGCCGCCGTGCCCGGCGTGCGCCGCGCCAGCGTCAACCTGGCCACCGAGTCGGCCAGGGTCGAGTCGGACGCGCCGCTGGCGCTGGAGACGCTGCGCCTGGCCGTCGAAAAGGCCGGCTACCAGGTGGCGCGCCAGGAGGTCAGCCTGGACATCGAGGGCATGACGTGCGCCTCTTGCGTCGGGCGGGTCGAGAAGGCGCTGCGCAAGGTGCCCGGCGTCATCGACGCCAGCGTCAACCTGGCCACCGACAGCGCCCGCGTGCAACTGACGGGCGGCGCCGGCGCCGACGCGCTGATCCGCGCCGTCGAGGCGGCCGGCTACCACGCCGCGCCGGCCAGGGAGCGCGGCGGCGCCACGGCCACGGCCAAGCCGGCCCAGCCGGCCATTCCGGACGGCGCCAAAGTCCTCATCGCCGCGCTGCTGTCGCTGCCGCTGATGGCGCCTATGCTGCTCGATTGGACGGGGCGGCACCTGATGCTGCCGCCGGCGCTGCAAATGCTGCTGGCCACGCCGGTGCAGTTCTGGCTGGGCGCGCGCTTCTACCGGGCCGGCTGGAAGGCCCTGCTGGCGCGCAGCGGCAATATGGACTTGCTGGTGGCGCTGGGCACCAGCGCCGCCTACGGCCTCAGTCTGTACCAGTGGCTGGGCGCGGAGCGCTCCGCCCACCATCTCTATTTCGAAGCCTCCGCCGTCGTCATCACGCTGGTACTGCTGGGTAAATGGCTGGAAGCGCGCGCCAAGCGCCAGACGTCGGCGGCGATCCGCGCCCTGCAAGTGCTGCGGCCGGAGACGGCGCGCGTGCGCCGCGGCGGCGCCGACGTCGACGTGCCGGCCGCCCAGGTGCGCGTCGGCGACCTGGTCGTGATACGCCCGGGCGAACGGGTCGCCGTCGACGGCGTCGTCGTCGACGGCGCCAGCCAGGTCAACGAATCGCTGATCACCGGCGAAAGCCTGCCCGTCGACAAGCACGCCGGCGACAGCGTCACCGGCGGCGCCATCAACGCCGACGGCTTGCTGCTGGTGCGCACCAGCGCCGTCGGCGCCGAGACGACGCTGTCGCGCATCATCCGCCTGGTCGAGGACGCGCAGGCGGCCAAGGCGCCGATCCAGCATCTGGTCGACCGCGTCAGCGCCGTGTTCGTGCCGGTGGTGCTGGTGCTGGCCCTGCTGACGCTGGCCGGCTGGTGGCTGGCGACGGGCAACATCGAAGGCGCGATCATCAACGCCGTCGCCGTGCTCGTCATCGCCTGTCCGTGCGCGCTGGGGCTGGCGACGCCGACGGCCATCATGGCCGGCACCGGCGCGGCGGCCCGCTACGGCATCCTGATCAAGGACGCCGAGGCGCTCGAAGTGGCGCACGGCGTCAGCACCGTCGTCTTCGACAAAACCGGCACGCTGACCGAAGGCCGGCCGGCACTGGCGCAACTGGCCGCCCACGGCATCGCCGAGGCGCGCCTGCTGCAACTGGCGGCCAGCATCCAGCGCGGCAGCGAGCACAGCCTGGCGCGCGCCGTGCTCGACGCCGCCGCCGCGGGCGGCGTCGCGGCGCTGCCGGCCGAGGCGCTGGCGGCGCTGCCGGGGCGCGGCCTGGCGGCCCGCGTCGACGGCCTCGACCTGAAACTGGGCAGCACGCGCCTGATGCAAGAACTGGGCGTCGACCTGGCGCCGCTGGCGGCGCGGGCCGCCGAACTGGAGGGCAGCGGCCACACCATCTCCTGGCTGGCCAGCAGTGAGCCGCAGCTGCAACTGCTGGGCCTGTTCGCCTTCAGCGACCGCATCAAACCCGGAGCGGCCGCGGCCGTCGCCCGCCTGCGGGCCCTGGGCCTGCGCACCGTCATGCTGACCGGCGACAACCAGGGCAGCGCCGACGCCGTCGGCAAGGCGCTGGGCCTCGACAGCGTCGCCGCGAAAATGCTGCCGGCCGACAAAACGGCTAAAATCGACGCCATGAAACAGGCGGGCGAACGGGTCGCCATGGTGGGCGACGGCATCAACGACGCGCCGGCGCTGGCGGCGGCCGACGTCGGCATCGCCATGTCGACGGGCACCGACGTCGCCATGCACGCGGCCGGCATCACCCTGATGCGTGGCGACCCGTCGCTGGTGGCGGACGCCATCGACATCTCGCGGCGCAGCTACAACAAAATCCGGCAAAACCTGTTCTGGGCCTTCATCTACAACCTGATCGGCATCCCGCTGGCCGCGTTTGGCCTGCTCAACCCGATGGTGGCGGGGGCGGCGATGGCCTTCAGCTCCGTCAGCGTCATCAGCAACGCCCTGCTGCTGCGGCGCTGGCGCCCGCGCGGCGCACCACGAAAGGAAAGACAACAATGAACATCGGCCAAGCGGCGAAGGCGAGCGGCATCAGCGCCAAAATGATACGTTACTACGAAAGCATCGACCTCATCAAAGCGAGCGCGCGCAGCGAGGCCGGCTACCGCACCTACAACGACGACGAACTGCACGCGCTGCGCTTCATCAAACGCGCGCGCACGCTGGGCTTCTCGCTCGAACAAATCCGCGACCTCCTATCGCTATGGCAAAACGCCGAACGTGCCAGCGCCGACGTCAAACGCATCGCGCTGGCGCACGTAGCGGAACTAGACGGCCGCATTGCCGAACTGACGGCCATGCGCGACACCCTCAACCAACTGGCGCAACACTGCCACGGCGACGACCAGCCCGACTGCCCCATCCTACAAAACCTCAGCCTGCCAGCCGCCCCCTGCTGCAGCTAAGCAACAATGGGGTCAGGTCTAGACATGGCGGTTTGTGGTGAAAAAGCCACTGGGGTCAGGTCTAGACATGGCGGTTTTGTCGCCCTGGGGCAAGGCACAACGTGCTATGGGCCTGGCTGGCCCGTTGTTTTTCCGGCACAAACCGTCATGTCTAGACCTGACCCCAATGTTGGTTTTAAAAAACCGCCATGTCTAGACCTGACCCCATTGTTGTTTTAGCGGATGAACATCCAGGCGGTGAGGAGGGCGCCGATGAGGACGACGAAGGCGCGCATGATGCGCTCGGGCAGGCGGTGGATGAGCCAGGCGCCGCAGATGCCGCCGCCTATGCCGCCCGCCGCCAGCGCGAACGCGGCCGGCCAGCTGATTTTGTCGGAGAAGGCGAAGATGAGTGTCGCCGCCGCGTTCATGGCCGTCGCCAGCATGTTTTTGGTGGCCGTCGCCGCCCGCACTTGCATGCCGGCGATGGTCAGCGCCGCCAGCATGAGGAAGCCGATGCCGCCGCCGAAGTAGCCGCCGTAGACGGCGATGCAGCTTTGTACGCCGATGAGTAGCGGCAGCGACATGGCGCCGGCCGCGTGCAGCGGTTTGCGGCGGAAGGTGCCCCAGGCGAATACGCCGGTGGCGAAGAGCACGAGCCAGGGGACGATTTTGGCGAAGTAGGTGGCCGGGGTGCTCAGTAGCAGGAGCGCGCCCAGTATGCCGCCGACTGCGCTGATGAGTAACATGTGCCGAAAGCTGAGCGGGCCGACGTCGTCGATCAGTTTGCGCCCCGCCAGCGCCGATGTGGTTTGGCTGGGGAACATCGCCACCGTCGAGGTGATGTTCGCCGCCAGCGGGTTGAGCCCGGCCAGCAGCAGCGCCGGAAAGGTGATGAAGGAGCCGCCCCCGGCCAGCGCGTTTTGCACGCCGGCGATGAAGCCGGCCGCAGCGATGAGGATGATGACGTGCAGTTCGAGCGGGGCAATTGGGCTCATGTGGGGAGGGGTGGCAGTGTTGCGCGACGGGAAGTGTGGCGTCGATTATAACCGTGGATGCGGCGCGGCCGCCTTTGTCGCGGGCGCAGCGCCATCAGTGGCAACTGGCCATTGCCGATTTGCTTGTCGCGGTGCATGATATGCGCCATCGCATCGCCAGGAATCCGGATGGCCCGCGGCCCCGCCGCCGCGCCTGCCGTTCAGCAACGCGGATGGAGGCCGCCGTTTCCCGGCGTTGCACAGGTAATCACAAGGTTTTTCATTCAGGGATATAAATTGAGTATTGTTTCAAAGTTGCATAAAAAAATAGTGACGGCCCGCCTGATCGGCTTCGGTTTTTTCGGTTTGTATATCGGCGGTTTGTTTTTCCGTAACGGTGCCTATTCGCAACTGCTGCTGATGCTGCCTTTCGCCGGCGTCGCCGGTTCCTCGCTGTATGTGGCCTCGATTGCGAAATGCCCGAACTGCAAGGCCAAGCTGATGCGCGACCGCTTCGGCCTGGGCTTGGCGAAGAGTGCGCGCCACTGCTGGTCTTGCAACGTCGATTTCCGCGCCGACGCCTTGCCGGCGGCCGACGCCGCTCAGACGCCGAAGGGGTAGGTTTCCGGCACTTCTTCCCGTGGTTTCCAGTGCGGCGAGTATTCCAGCGGCCGCAGCGCGGTGCTGCGGTCGATGTGGATCAGAGCGTCGAACTGGCGCGCCGGATCGGCGTGGAAGTAGTGGCTGATGCGTTCCGTGTCGGGGCGGTAGATGACGCCGATGGCCCGTTCCAGGTAGCGCATGCCGGCCGCGCGCAGGGCGCTGGCTTGGCCGCGCAGCGGTAGCAGGAAGCTGTGCAGGCCGGTGTCGTGCAGCAGCCGTTCGACGCTGTCCGGCAGCGATGGCTGCACCTCCTTCAGCTCGGCGTGGCCACCCCAGTCGCTGGCCGCCGTGACGGTGCCCGTGTGGGTCGTGAAACCGAGCAGGAAGGTGTCGTCGCCGCCATAACGCTGGCGCATCAGTTGGCCCAGGTTGAGCTGGCCTTGCTCGCCCATTTCCGTGGCGCGGGCGTCGCCCAGGTGGGAGTTGTGGGCCCAGACGGCGATTTTCGCCGGGCTGCCCTTGCGCCGGCTCAGGTGCTCGCGCAGCGCCTCCAGGGTGTCGGCCATGTGGCTGTCGCGCACGTTCCAGGAGTCGTCGCGGCTTTCGAACATGGCGCGATAATAGAATTCCGCGTTTTTGACGACGCGGGCGTTCTGCAGCGCGTAAAACAGGGTGTCGGGCACGCTGCCATCCTCTTGCGACAGGTGGCCGGCCGCCTGCGCCGTGATGTCCTGCAGCTGGTTCAGCACTTCCTCCTGGCAGTTCTTGCGCAGGCCGAAGCGGGCCGCCGACGCGTAGTGCTGGGGGTCTTCGGCCAGGTGGTCGAAGCAGCTGTAGCGCTCGCGCGCGCGGCGCGCCGCGTCCGGGTCGGCGTGGTCGAGGTAGCAGAGCACCGCGTGCATCGATTTGCGCAGGCTGTACAGGTCCAAGCCGTACCAGCCGATGCGGCACTCGGGCGCCGCCACCTGGGAATTGTGCAGGCGCAGCCAGGAGAGGAATTCGATGGTTTCAATGTTGCGCCACATCCATTGCGGAAAGCGCTGGAAGCCGCCCAGCGCCTGGTCGGCCGTGCGGTCGCTGCTGGCCAGCTGGGCGTAGCGGCTGGCTTGCAGGGCGTCGGGCCAGTCCGCCTCGACGGCGATCGCGTCGAAGCTTTTTTCGACGATCAGTTGGCGGCTGATGGCGGCGCGCAGCCGGTAGAATTCGCGCGTGCCGTGGCTGGCCTCGCCCAGCAGCACGACGCCGGCGTCGCCTATCAGGTGCAGCAATGCTTCGACCTGGTCGTCGGCGGCCAGGGGGATGGCTTCTTGGCGAAGCGCTTCGATGATTGATGGCTCGGACATGGCGGCCGCTCCCGGTGTTAGCTACGTCGCTATTAGACCGGGGCGGCGCGGGGCGGTTCCCGCTCCCGGCGGCCGGCTAGCGCGCGCCGGCCACCGGGAAGCCGGCTTCTTCGATGGCGCCGCGCACGCGCGCCAGTTCGACGGCCGTTGCCACCTTGACGGTCTTGGCGGCCAGGTCCACGTCCACCTGGGCCTGCGGGTCCAGCGCGCGCACGGCCGCCGTGACGGCGCCGACGCAATGGCCGCAACTCATTTCTTCGACTTGTAATTCATACATGGCTAATACTCCTGTCAGTTGTGTTGAGTCTTCACTGTAGCCCTTGCCATGATGGGAAGGTCAAGCCGCGCCGTTCAACTGAGGCAGTAGTCGACGATGGCCGGCGCCGGCGGCAAGTCGCGCTCGCCCAGCGAGGCGCGCAGATTGCTGTCTATGGTGTGGCAGATGGCGTCCAGCGGCAAGTCGTTGGCGTCGCTGCCGAACGGTTCCTCGATCTCGTCGCCGAGCGCGTCCAGGCCGAAGAAGGTGTAGGCGACGATGCCGACGACGAAGGGCGTCATGAAGCCGAGCGAGTCGACCAGGCCGAAGGGCAGCAGGAAGCAGTACAGGTAGGCGGTGCGATGCAGCATCAGCGAATAGGAAAACGGGATGGGCGTGCCCTTGATGCGCTCGCAGGCGGCGGCCGCGGCGGCCATCTGCGACAGCGTCGCGTCGATGGATGCGCCGAGGCAGCTTTCCAGGCGTTTTTCGTCGAGGCAGCGGCGCAGGTCCAGGCCCATCTGTTGCATCAGGTAGTCGGGCGTGTGCGCCGCGGCGACGGCCTGGCGCCATTCCGTCGCCAGCAGCAGCGGCTTGAGTTCCTCGGGGCGGCGCAGGTCGCGCAGTTGCTGGCGCAGCGCGTGGGCGAAGGCGATGGTGCGGTAAATCATGCGCACGCGGACATCGTCGAGCCCCAGCTCGAAGCTGGCCGGCGCGGCGCCGGCAATCAGGCTCTGGCACTGGCGCGACAGGCTGCGGCTGCGGTGCACCAGTTCGCCCCACAGCTTGCGGCCCTCCCAGTAGCGGTCGTAGGCGGCGTTGTTGCGGAAGCCGAGGAAGATCGCCAGCGGCAGGCCGATCAGGGTGAAGGGGATGGTGGTCAGCGTCACCTTCTGGTCGAACAGCACCCCGTGGCACAGCGTCACCAGGGTGGCGACGAGGATGTTGACGAACAGCGTCAGGCGGATGCGCGCCAGCACGGAGCCGCGCAGCACGAGGAACAGGCGGGGGCCGGAGGGGCGCTCGCGCACGATCATGCCGCGCTCCCTTGCCGAGGATGGCGGGACGGCGCCGGCCGGAAAGGCGAAAGCCGTGCGGGACTTGGGCGGAAATTGATCTGCATGGGGGACAGGCGTGGGGGAGGGCGTTAAAGTATAGGCTGAGCTAGCTGCGCCGGCAAATTCAGCGCTGGCATATCAGCTATTCTGATCGTGAATAAGTGGCGCTTATGGCCGCGTGTCGCCGCCGCTGCTCCGGCGCGCCTCCTCCCGTTCCCGGCGGCGCCGCGCCGCGCGACTTTCCGGCCCCTTCGGCATATCGCTGCAGCGCCATGTCCAGCTTCGGCAGTTGCGGCCGGATTTTCTCAGGTCGGCGGCATCGGACAGGCAATCGCACACCTCGCCCGCGGCGTCCCAACTGCCGACGTCGCAGTCGCAGGGCGCATCGCAAAAACCGGCCTGGCGCCGCAGCGCCGGATGGCGCAGCGGCCGCTGGCTGGGCTGGTGGCGGCGCTGCGCTTCGGCGCAGGCGTGCAGGCGCCGCCGCAGCAAGGCCATGCCGCGCGCCACGCCGTAGCGGGCGATGACGCGCCGGCCGTAGGCGGAACAACTGGCGCCGCCCTCGTGGACGCGGAAAGCGCAGGCATAGCCTTTCAGCGGCGACAGGTGGCGCTGGTAGGCGGAAATGGCGGCCAGCGCGGCTTTCTGCATCATTTTGCTGGTGGCGGTGATGACTTTTCTCATGCTCCTGTTGGGGCGGGCAGGCGTTGTTGCTGGATTGCGCCGCGCGGGTGATGAACATTGCATAATATCCGGAATCATCGGAAGATGGTGATGTGACACTGGTTACCAACTGGTGCGCCAATTGTTTGGGACGGCATCATCCATGCACTCAATGCAATGTCAACGCACGCTTTTCGCTTTCAACCAAGTCACCGACCATGCCCAATTTAGCCGCCACCCCGATACCGATACGTTATTCTAATTTGAACCACGCGCTGCGCATCCCACTGGCCGCCGAAGTCCACTCGCGGCCCTTCCTGCGGCTCAAGGCGCCGGAAAGCATCAGCCACCTGGCCGTGTACTGCCGCGACGGCGCCGAACCGCGCGGCGCCAACCTGGCCGGGCGGCACGCCATGCTGGCGGCCTTGTGCCTGCATTTTGGCGTTGCCGCACCGCACGTCGACGCCAAATATTTCTACCACGACTTCGGCCGCTTCCGCCTGAAGTGGGAATGCCACACGGAGTTTGCCACCTACACCTTCGCCGAGCCGCAGGCCGTCGGCACGGCGCTGGCGGACGCCTTCGCGCGCGTGCCGCTGATGCACATTCCGCAAGACTGGCTGGCCGGCCTGCAGGGCAAGATCATGGTGGCCGCCCACGTCGTGCTCGACAAGAGCGCCGCGCCGGCCGAGGAATTTGCCGAGCCATTGCAGCGCGTCTTCGAAGGCTGCCTGCTGGTCGGCAGCAAAGTCTTGCAGGGCGGCGAAGTGTGGACCGACTTCCTGATCCAGTCGGACGGCTTCAGCCGCTTCGTCGTGCGCGACGCCGGCCTGCGCGAGCAGCAGGCGGGCAGCCTGGTGCAGCGCGTCCTGGAAATCGAAACCTACCGCATGATGGCGCTGCTGGGCCTGCCCTACGCGCAGAGCGCCGCGCCGGCCCTCAACGCCGTCGAGGAAGAGCTGGCGACGCTGACGGCGACGATGGTCGACATCGACGACACCAGCGCCAACACCTTCGCCGAGCGCTCGGCCCAGGACGCCGACCCGGAGCAGGCGCTGCTGGGGCACATCACGCGGCTGGCGGCGCGCGTCGAGAAGCTATCGCTGGACAACAACTACCGCTTTTCCGCCTCCCAAGCCTATTTCCGCCTGGTCCACGCCCGCATCGAGGAATTGCGCGAGACGCGCATCGAAGGCATCCCGACGGTCGGCGAATTCATGGAGCGGCGCCTGACGCCGGCGATGAACACCTGCACGGCCATCGCCGGCCGGCAGGAAGCGTTGGCGCGGCGCATCGCCCACACCAATGACCTGCTGCGCACCCGCGTCGGCATCATCCAGGAGCACCAGAACCGGCGCATCCTGCAGTCGATGAACCGGCGCGCGGCGCAGCAACTGCGCCTGCAGCAAGCCGTCGAAGGCTTGTCGGTGGTGGCCATTTCCTACTACATGGTGGGCTTGCTCAGCTACGCCGGCAAGGCGGCGAAGGCGGCGGGCCTGCCGATCAATGTCGAAATTACCACCGGCCTGCTGGTGCCGCTGGTGGCGGGCGCCGTCTGGCTGGCGCTGCGGCGCCTGCACAAACACATGCAGGTCGACTGAGCCGGCACAGCTGGGGACAGACCACGATTTTCGAGAAATACTTTCTCGAAAATCGTGGTCTGTCCCCAGCTGTAAAAAAAGCCCCGCTGCGCAGGCAGGCGGGGCTTTCGGGGTGCCGCGCGGGCCGCTGGCGGCCCGCTATGGATCGGTGTTACAGCACTTCGCTGGCGTGGTCCGCCAGGCGCGAGCGTTCGCCGCGCGCCAGTGTCACGTGGCCGCTGTGCGACCAGCCCTTGAAGCGGTCAACCACGTAGGTCAGGCCGCTCGACCCTTCCGTCAGGTAGGGTGTGTCGATCTGCGCGATGTTGCCCAGGCAGAGGATTTTGGTGCCGGGGCCGGCGCGCGTGACCAGGGTCTTGACTTGTTTCGGCGTCAAGTTCTGCGCTTCGTCGATGATCAGGAATTTGTTGACGAAGGTGCGGCCGCGCATGAAGTTGAGCGACTTGATCTTGATGCGCGAGCGGATCAGGTCTTGCGTCGCCGCGCGACCCCATTCGCCGCCGTCCGAGTCGGATTTGTTCAGCACTTCGAGGTTGTCGTCGAAGGCGCCCATCCACGGCGACATCTTTTCTTCCTCGGTGCCCGGCAGGAAGCCGATGTCTTCGCCCACCGGCACGGTGACGCGGGTGACGATGATTTCGTTGTACAGCTTCGTCTCCAGCACTTGCGCCAGACCGGCCGCGAGCGCCAGCAGCGTCTTGCCGGTGCCGGCCTGGCCCAGCAGGGTGACGAAGTCGCATTCCGGGTTCATCAGCAGATTCAGCGCGAAGTTTTGCTCGCGGTTGCGCGCCGTCACGCCCCAGACGTTGTTCTTCGTGTGGCTGAAGTCGCGCAGCGTTTGCAGCACGGCCGTCTTGCCGTTGATTTGCTTGACCTGGCCGTAGAACGACGCTTCGCCGTTTTTCGGCTCCAGGTAGATGAACTGGTTCACCAGCATCGAGGGCACGAACGGGCCGGTGACGCGGTAGTAGGTGGAGCTGACGCCGCCCTTGTTCTCTTGCCACGACTCCATGTCCTTGCCGTGCTTGTTCCAGAAGTCGTCCGGCAATTGGACGATGCCCGAGTACAGCAGGTCGGTATCTTCCATCACGTGGTCGTTGAAGTAGTCCTCCGCCGGCAGGCCCAGCGCGCGCGCCTTGATGCGCATGTTGATGTCTTTCGACACCAGCACGACGGGGCGCTCCGGCTGCTCCGATTCGAGCGAGCGGACCACGGCCAGGATCTGGTTGTCGGCCTTGCCAACCGGCAGGCTCATCGGCAGGTCGGCGCTTTGCAGGCGGGTCTGGAAGAACAGGCGGCCCTTGGCGTCCTTGTTGCCCAGTTTCGACAGCGGGATGCCTTTTTCGATCGCGTCGTCGTCCGTGCTGCCCACCAGCGCGTCGAGCGTGCGCGAGACCTGGCGGGCGTTGCGCGCCACTTCCGTCATGCCCTTCTTGTGGTTGTCGAGCTCTTCCAGCGTCATCATCGGCAGATACACGTCGTGTTCCTCGAAGCGGAACAGCGAGGAGGGGTCGTGCATCAGCACGTTCGTGTCGAGCACGAACAGCTTGGTGACGCCGGCCTTGTCGGCGGCGCGGCTGGCCGAGGACTTGATCGGCACTTCGACGGGCTTGTGCTTGGCCGGGTGCGGTTTCTCGACCGGGGTGATGGGCGTGACCTTGGCGCGCGCGGCCGGCGCCTTGGCCTTGGCGGCGGGCGCGGCCACCGGCGCGGCCGGCTGGGGCGCCGGCGCGGCCGGCTTGGCGACCATCAGGGCGGCCACTTGCTTGATCTTGGTGGCGGCGTTGCTGCGCGGTTTAGGCGCGGCCGGCGCGGCGGCGACCGGCGCCGTTGTCGCCTGGGCGACGGCTTGCACGGCGGCCTTGCGCGGGGCCGGGGCGGTGCGCACGCGGTCCGCCGTTGGGTAATCTTCGGCCAGCAAAATGGTGGCTGGCTTGCTAGGCAGTTTCGGCAGTGGCATCAGGATCTCAATCAAAAAATTTCTGGAATGATCCGTCCACGGGCAACCCGCTCGCGGCGGCGCTGCGCATGTGGGGGATGCGATGGATAATCGGGTTATAGAACTGGCTTCGGGCCGCGGTCTGGCCCGAGGTGGATGGCGTGGCGGGGCGTACAGTCCGCCCGCCGGTCATGGATGGGAATGCTCTTCGGTGATTCAAAATGGGCAGGTTCGCATACTGTTTACTACGGTTGAGCAACTTTCTGGAAGCCGGCAACGCGCATTACTTCAGACGCGCCACAAATTCCAGCACTTCGTCGACGTGGGTTGCGGCTTTCACGCCTCTCCATTCTTTCACCAACTTGCCCTCAGCGTCAATGATAAACGTGCTGCGTTCGACGCCACGGACAGTCTTACCATACATCTGTTTCATCTTCATGACGCCAAACTGCAGGCAGACGGCTTCGTCGCTGTCGGCGATCAGCTCGAAGGGCAGGCCCAGCTTGGCCTTGAAGCCTTCGTGCGAGCGCAGCGAGTCGCGGCTGATGCCGTAGATGTCGATGCCGGCCTGCTGGAATTGCTGGTAGTGGTCGCGGAAGGCCATGCTTTCCGTCGTGCAACCAGGGGTGTTGTCCTTCGGGTAGAAGTACAGCACCGTGTACTTGGCCGGCCGGCCGGCCAGCTGGAAGCTCTGGCCGCCCGTCATCGGGGCGGTAAAATCGGGCACTACGGTTGCGGTTTGGCTATCAGCCACGGCTTCTCTCCTGAACGGTGAACTTCAGCGCTGATGTCGGACCTGACAGCGCAAGCAGGGGGACGCGCGCGGGCGCGGACAATCAGCGCGCCTTGCCTTGCACCATCAACTGGCCCGAGCGTCCCGGCACTTCGCCCCAGCTGATGGGGCACACCGGCAGGTCGGCGTCTTTCACTTTGTCGTAATAGTCGGCCATCGACGCCAGCCGATAGCCCTGCGCCAGCCAGCCGGCCAGCAATTGTTCGAAAATGGGGGCGAGTTTTTGCCCTTCAAGTTCGGCGTGCAAGGTATAGACGTGGTCGCGCGCGGCGCCCGCCGTCAGCTTGAGCAAATGGGCGGCGATGTTGGCCGTCGTGATCAGCGTGCCGTCGATTTCCCGGCCCAGCAGTTCGTCCAGCGTCGGCAGCGTCGTCGGCAGCTGCACGCAGGACAGCACGCGCGCGCCGTCGGCCAGCCGGTGCGGTCCGCTGGCGGCGCTGCGCAGCGCGCCGTTCTCTTCCAGCGGCGCCCGGCCGTCCGAGGCGTAGCGGTAGCCGGCCGCGTCGTGCTCGGCGAAGGCGGCCGCGTTCATCTGCCAGCCGGCCGCGCCGTGGGTGGCGGCGGCCGCGCCGAACACCTCGGCGTGGCGCGCGGCGGCCTTGCGCATCATGGCCGTGGTCCAGGCGGCGCCGCGGGCGGCGACGTTGTCCTGCCACAGCACATGGTCCCAGGTGTGGATGCCGCATTCGAAGCCGGCGTCGCGCGCGGCGCGCATCTCGGCCGCGCACTGCCTGCCGATGTCCGGCCCCGGCAGTAGGGTGCCGTACATCAGCGTCTTCAAGCCGTAGTGTTCGACCACGGAGGTGCGCGACACCTTGCTGAAAAAGCCGGGTTTGAGGGCGCGCCGCAGCGCCCAGCCGGTGTGGTCCGGCCCCAGCGAGAACAGGAAGGTGGCGCGGGCCTGGTAGGCGCCCAGCAGGCGCAGCAGATTGCCCACGCCTTCGCGTGTGCCGCGGTAGGTGTCGACGTCGATTTTCAACGTCAACAGCGGCCCCGTGTGCTTGATCGTTTCCGTCAAATCATCAATCCATCAAGGCTTTGGCTTCGGCCACCTGGCTGCGGTAGGCGTCGAAGATGTTGCGCAGCGAATCGGCCATCGTCGTCGTCGGCGCCCAGCCCAGCTCCTCGCAGGTGTTGGTGATCTTCGGCACGCGGTTCTGCACGTCCTGGTAGCCGGTGCCGTAGTAGGCGCCCGAGGTCGTTTCGACGATCTTCACCTGCTTGGCGCCGTCGGCGTATTCCGGATACTCGGCCGCCAGCGTCAGCATCATGCCGGCCAGGTCGCGGATCGAGTAGTTGTTGGTCGGGTTGCCGATGTTGTAGATCTTGCCGCTGGCCACGCCGTCCTTGTTGGCGATGATGCGGATCAGCGCGTCGATGCCGTCGTCGATGTAGGTGAAGGCGCGTTTTTGCGCGCCGCCGTCGACCAGCGAGATGTTTTCGCCGCGCACGATGTGGCCGAAGAATTGCGTGACCACGCGCGACGAGCCTTCTTTCGGCGTGTGGATCGAGTCCAGGCCGGCGCCGATCCAGTTGAAGGGACGGAACAGCGTGAAGTTCAAGCCTTCCATGCCGTAGCCCCAGATGACGCGGTCCATCAATTGCTTGGCGTTCGAGTAGATCCAGCGCGGCTTGTTGATCGGGCCGCAGATCAGTTCCGAGTTTTCCGGGTCGAATTCGGCGTCGTGGCACATGCCGTACACTTCCGAGGTGGACGGGAACACCAGGTGCTTGCCGTACTTGGCGGCCGAGCGGACGATGGGCAGGTTGGCCTCGAAGTCCAGCTCGAAGACGCGCAGCGGCTGCTTGACGTAGGTCGACGGCGTGGCGATGGCCACCAGCGGCAGGATGACGTCGCATTTCTTGACGTGATACTCGACCCATTCCTTGTTGATCGTGATGTCGCCCTCGAAGAAGTGCATGCGCGCCTTGTAGGCTTCGTTGTCGAGCAGTTCGCTGATGCGGTCGGACATCATGTCCATGCCATACACGTGCCAGTCGGTCGTTTCCAGGATGCGTTTCGACAGGTGGTGGCCGATGAAGCCGTTGACGCCGAGGATGAGGACTTTTTTCATGTGATCTTCTCTTGTGTAATGTTCAGTGTGCGCCCGGCGCGGCGGCCAGACTGTCTTGCAGTTGTGCGGCCGTCACGGCCGCGCCGCCTGCCGTCAGGGCGGAAATCGCCAGCATGCGGCCATCGCCGCAAACGCCAAAGACGCAATTATCCACTACTGCCAAGCCCGGTGGCAAACTTCCGGCCGGCCGCGGGCTCAATCTGGCCCGTTCTATTGTATAAGTGACACCATTTACCTCGGTGAAGGCGCCCGGATACGGCGGCGCGACGGCGCGGTGCAGGTTGTACACGGTTTGCGCCGGCAAGCGCCAGTCGATGCGGCCGTCCTCGGGCTTGCGGCCGCCGAAGTAGCCGCCCTGGCCGAGGTCGTTGGGCAGGCGCGCCGCCGTGCCGTCGAGCAGGGCCGGCAGCACCGTCCACAGCGTCTGCTCGGCCGCCACGGTGACCTTGCCGAACACCTCGAAGGCCGTGTCGTCGGGCAGGATGGGCACGGCCGTCTGGGCCACGATGGCGCCGGCGTCCGGCTTGACGGTCATTTCGTGCAGCGTCGCGCCGCTGGCGCCGGCGCCGTGCAGCACGGCCCAGTTGACGGGGGCGCGGCCGCGGAACTGCGGCAGCAGCGAGCCGTGCATATTGAAGGCCGGCGCCACGGCCAGCAGTTCGGCCGGCAGCATGTGGCGGTAGTAGAAGCTGAACAGGAAGTCCGGCCGCGCCGCTTGCACCCGCGCCAGCAGCTCGGCCGACCTGGCGTCGGGCGGCGTGATGTAGGCGATGCCCTCGGCCTGGCACAGCGCCACGACGGACTCGAACCAGATCGTCTCGGCCGGGTTGTCTTCGTGCGTGACGACGAGGCGCACGTCGACGCCGCCGGCCAGCAGCACCTTCAGGCAGCGCACGCCGACGCTGTGGTAGGCGAAGACGACGGCGCCCTTGCGCGCGGCGGCGCCCATCAGCGGCCCACCGTGCGTTTTTCCACCGCGTCCGACAGCAACTCGTGCTGGCCCGCGCCGTGCTGCTGCAGGATGGTCTGCACGACGTAGCGGGGGCGGGCGCGCACTTGCTGGAAGATGCGGCCCACGTACTCGCCCAGCAGGCCGATGCCGAACAGGATCACGCCCATGAAGAAGAAGGCGATGGCGAACAGCGTGAACACGCCCTCGGCCTCGGCGCCCAGCGCGAAGCGGCGCAGCAGCAGGAATGCCACCAGCAGGGCCGAGCCGGCCGACAGCGCCATGCCCAGCATCGAGAACATTTGCAGGGGGATCAGCGAGAAGCCGGTGACGAGGTCGAAATTCAGGCGGATCAGGCTGTACAGCGAGTATTTCGACTCGCCGGCCGCGCGCTCCTCGTGCTCGACGGTGATTTCCGTCGGCTTGCGGGCGAAGGTGTAGGCCAGCGCCGGCACGAAGGTGTTGACCTCGGCGCACTGGTTGACCAGGTCGATGACGTTGCGGCCGTAGGCGCGCAGCATATTGCCCTGGTCGGTGATCTTGATGTTGGTGATCTTTTCGCGGATGCGGTTCATCATCTTCGAGGCCAGGGTGCGCCACGCGCTGTCCTGGCGCTTGCGGCGGATCGAGCCGACGTAGTCGTAGCCCTCGCGCATTTTCGCCACCAGGTTGTGGATTTCCTCGGGCGGGTTTTGCAGGTCGGCGTCGAGCGTGACCATGATCTCGCCGCGGGCCGCCTCGAAGCCGGCGAGGATGGCCATGTGCTGGCCGTAGTTGCCGTTGAACAGCACCACGCGCGTGACGTCGGGGCGCTGGCGGAACTGCTCGGCCAGGATGGACACCGAGTTGTCGCGGCTGCCGTCGTTGACGAAGACGATCTCGTAGCCGATGCGCATGGCGTCGAGGGCCGGGTACAGGCGGGCGAACAGCGCGGCCAGGCCGGCCTGCTCGTTGTAGATCGGGATGACGACGGACAGTTCGGGTTTCATCGGGACGGCCATCATTTGATCAGGATCGCTTTGACGGCGGCGACGGCGCGCTCGACGTCGGCCTTGCTCATCGCGTAGAACATCGGCAGCGTCACGGTCAGGCGGCCGATCTTTTCGGCGACGGGGAACATGCCCTCGCCGAAGCCGCGCTCCTTGTACATGGTGAACAGGTGGATGGGCGCGTAGTGGTAGCCGGTGCCGACCTGCTGCGCCGCCATGGCCGTCATGAAGGCGGCGCGCGTGCCGGGGCCGCGGTCGGGCAGGATGATCTGGAACAAATGCCAGTTGCTGTTGTCGAAGTCGGCCAGCGGCAGTTGCGCGCCGCTGGCGGCCTCGAAGTCGGCGCCGAACTGGGCGAAGTAGTGGCGCGCCAGCTCGCGGCGGTGGGCCGTGATCTGCTCGATGTTGGCCAGCTGGCCCAGGCCGATGGCGCCCATGATGTCGCTCATATTGTATTTGCCGCCGAGCACGTCGACGTCGATGCCGTCGACGCCGCTGCGGGTGACGCCCTGCAGCCGGTATTTCTCGGCCAGGCGGGCTTCTTCGGCGTTGTTCAGCACCAGGCAGCCGCCCTCGCCGGTGGTGATGTTCTTGTTGGCCTGGAAGCTGAACGAGACGAAGTCGCCGAAGGAGCCGATGCGCTTGCCGTTCCAGCGCGAGCCGATGGCCTGGGCGGCGTCCTCGACGACGCGCAGCTTGTGCTTGGCGGCGATGGCGTACAGGCGGTCCATGTCGACGGGCAGGCCGGACAGGTGGACCGGGATGATGGCCTTGGTGCGCGGCGTGATGGCCGCCTCCAGCTTGTCGAGGTCGATGTTGCGGGTGGCCGGGTCGATGTCGGCGAACACGGGGGTGGCGCCCACTTCGATGATGACGTTGGCCGTGGCGACCCAGGAAATGGGCGTCGTGATGACTTCGTCGCCGGGGCCGATGCCGGCGATGCGCAGCGCGATTTCCATCGTGCAGGTGCCGGAGTTGAAGGTGCGCACGGGCCGGCCGCCGAAGTACGCGGAGAGCTGGGCCTCGAACGCCTGCACCTTGGGGCCGCTGGTGATCCAGCCTGAACGCAGCACGTCGCCGACGGCGGCGATGGTGGCTTCGTCGATGGTGGGTTGGGAGAAGGGCAGGAAGGGCAGGGCTGAAGTCATAGGTATCTCGGGGTTGCTTGTTCGCTATGGCCCGGGCCGTGTCGGCCGGGGCGGGTAGCGCATATTTTAAATCTTAATCGAATGGCCAGTACTACTAATTCAACGCAGCAAGTAACGGCGCCCGCGGGCGCCGTCGGCCGCTCAGCGGTTGGCGATGACGGTGCGGCGGCCGTCCTGGGCCACCAGGCGCATCGGCACGCCGCGTTGCCGCAGCTCGTTGTAGACGTTCTCGTGGATGATGGCGACGTCGCGCACGCCGGCCTGGGCGTCGCGGCGCCATTGCGCCACGAAGGCGTCCAGCGTCGGTATCGACAGTTCCGGCTGCTGCTTCAGGCCGAAGCTGAACTCGTCCCAGTAGTTGACCAGCGTGACGGTGCGCTGCAGGTAGAAGGTCAGCGACTGCTCGTAGATGCCGACCGAGTAGATTTTCGTGTCGGGGCCCAGTTCGGCCTGGATCTGCGGCAGCATCGCGATGCCGGCGCGGTGGCGGCCGTAAGGCTCGAAGCCGGCCAGGATCAGTTGCGTGGCGGCGAAGCCGGCGCAGGCCAGCGTCAGCACCGTCATGTCGCGCCGCAGGTGGCGGGCGTGCAGCAGCGCCAGCGCGCCGCCGGCCAGGGCGACGAAGGCGGCCGCCAGCACCCAGGGCTGGTAGGCTTGCAGCAGCGTCACTTCGGACGGGTGGCGCGTCGAGATATTGACGATGTAGGGCACGGCGGCGATGCCGGCCGCGCCGACCACGGCCAGCAGCGCGCAGGCGACGATGCGGCTGCGCCGCGACGCCGTTTCCAGGTAGCAGGCCGTCAGCAGGGCCAGCGCCGGGAAGATCGGCAAGATGTAGCCCGGCAGCTTCGAGCTGGAGTAGCTGAAGAAGGCGAAGATGAAGACGCTCCAGACCAGCAGCATCAGCTTGGGCTGGAAGGTGCCGGGGGCGCGCCGCAGCGCGCCGGCCAGGCTGTGCGGCAGCAGGGCCAGCCACGGCATCATGCCGGGGATCAGCATGACGAAGAAGTAGTACCAGGCGCCTTCGCGGTGGTGGGTCTTCAGCAGGAAGCGCTCGAAATGCTCGTGGATGAAGAAGAAGTGCGGCTGCTCGGGGTTGCGCAGGGCCACCAGCACGAACCAGGGCGCGGCGATGGCGAAGAACAGCAGGCAGCCCTTGAGCAGGTGCAAACGGCTCCAGATGGCCCAGTCGCGCGCGGCCAGCGTGTACAGCACCAGCACGGCGCCCGGCAGCACCAGGCCGATCAGGCCCTTGGCCAGCACCGCCAGCGCCATGCCGGCCCAGCACACCAGCATCCAGTTGCGCCGCTCGGCCGGCGCGGCCGCGTCGCGCTGGGCGATCAGCAGCGCGCACAGGCTCACCGCCATCATGCCCGACAGGCTCATGTCGAGCGAGTCGATCTGGCCGGAGGCGACCCAGAACAGGCTGGAGCCGAGCACCAGGCCGGCGTACAGGCCGACGCGGCCGCCGAACACCTTGTTGCCGGCGTGCGCAGTGAGCGCCACGCCGAGCATGCCGCAGACGCCGGTCCACAGGCGCGCCTGCCATTCGCCCAGGCCGAAGGCGGCGAAGGAGAGCGCGTTCATCCAGGTTTGCAGCGGCGGCTTCTCGAAGTACTTGATGCCGTTCAGGCGCGTCGTGACCCAGTCGCCGGTGACGAACATTTCGCGCGCCATTTCGGCGTAGCGGCCCTCGTCGGGCGGCACCAGCGTGCGCACGCCCAGCATGTAGAGGGTGACGATGACGAAAGTGGCGAACAGCGACCAGACCAGGGTTTTGGATTTGTGCAGGTCGTTCATCAGGCGTTTGCGCCTGTCTCGATGATCAGGGCCAGCGTGACCTTGCGGCCCTCGCCCATCAGGATGTTGTAGGTGCGGCAGGCGGCCTGGTTGTCCATGCATTCGACGCCGATGCGGGCCATCGTCAGGGCGGCGCTCAGCTGCGGGTGGACGAAGCGCTGGCGCGCGCCGGTGCCGAGGATCACCACGTCGGGGCGGTCGGCCAGGATCTGCGCGAAATGCGCCGCCGTGAGCTGCTCGAAGGCGGCCACGTCCCAGTCGCGCGGGGCCGTCTCGGGCATCACGATCAGGCTGCCGGCGTAGCGCCGGGCGTTGATTTCGACACCGCTGTCGTCGTAGCCGGTGACGGTCTGGTACTGCTTGGTGGTGCTGGGATGGAGCTTCATGGGCGTGTCAATGCGTCAAATTGGTCGGCGATCCCCGGGCCGTCCGCCATTGCTGCTGCGGCGCCAAAGGGCGTGAACATGCCATAACTGGCATAAAAGCGCGTATTGCTGGCCTTTCGGGGGCCGGATCGCCCGCAAAAGAAGCGCCATTGTAGCGTTTTTCGTAGCGCCGACTAATAAGGTTGATAAAATCGTAGGGTTTCGGCAGAATGGGTCTTTTCGCATTGCAGCATGCGCGTCCGCCGCGCGCGGCGGCGCCCCCTCAAGACAGGACTTTACTTTGCGACTGATTCAGAAATCGAACAAACTGGCGGACGTCTGCTACGACATCCGCGGCCCGGTCCTGGAAAAATCCAGGCAGATGGAGGACGAGGGCCACAAGATCATCAAGCTCAATATCGGCAACCTGGCCGTGTTCGGTTTCGATCCGCCCGACGAGATCGTCCACGACATGATCGTCAACCTGCACAACGCCGCCGGCTACACGGACTCGAAGGGGCTGTTCGCGCCGCGCAAGGCCGTCATGCACTACACCCAGAGCAAGAACATCGCCGGCGTGACGATCGACGACATCTACCTGGGCAACGGCGCCTCCGAGCTGATCGTGATGGCCATGAACGCGCTGCTCAACAACGGCGACGAGGTGCTGGTGCCGGCGCCCGACTATCCGCTGTGGACGGCGGCCGTGAGCCTGTCGGGCGGCCATCCGGTGCACTATGTCTGCGACGAGCAGGCCGAGTGGTATCCCGACATCGAGGACATGCGCCGCAAGATCACCTCTAACACGCGCGCCATCGTCGTCATCAACCCGAACAACCCGACCGGCGCGCTGTACCCGGTCGAGGTGCTGCGCGACATCATCGAGCTGGCGCGCCAGCACCAGTTGATCATCTTCGCCGACGAGATCTACGACAAGACCCTGTACGACATGGCCGAGCACGTGTCCATGGCCTCGCTGGCCGACGACGTGCTGTTCATCACGATGAACGGCTTGTCGAAGAACTACCGCTCCTGCGGCTACCGCGCCGGCTGGATGGTGGTGTCGGGCGAGAAGCGCCACGCCAGGGATTACATCGAGGGCCTGAACATGCTGGCCTCGATGCGTTTGTGCGCGAACGTGCCGGGCCAGTTTGCGATCCAGACTGCGCTCGGCGGCCACCAGAGCATACAAGAGCTGGTGGGGCCGGGCGGACGCCTGCTGAAGCAGCGCGACCTGGCGCACCAGCTTCTGACCGAGATTCCGGGCGTCACCTGTGTGAAACCGAAGGCGGCGCTGTATATGTTCCCGCGCCTGGACCCGGTCATGTATCCGATCGCCGACGACCAGCAGTTCGCCTACGAGCTGCTGGCCGAGGAAAAGGTGCTGATCGTCCAGGGCACGGGCTTCAACTGGATCGCGCCGGACCATTTCCGCGTCGTGTTCCTGCCGAACTCGGACGACCTGAGCGACGCCTTCGGCCGTATCGCGCGCTTCCTCGACGGCTACCGCCGCCGCGCCAGCCTGCGTTGACCAATTAACCTGGCGGCGCGTGCCGGGCACGCGCCGCCGCAGAAAAGACATCTATGAAACCCATCAAAGTAGGCCTGTTAGGGCTTGGCACCGTCGGCTTAGGCACCTTCAACGTCCTGCGCCGCAACCAGGAAGAAATCAAGCGCCGCGCCGGCCGCGGCATCGAGATCGTCGCCGTCGCCGACTTGAACACGGCGCGCGCTCTGGAACTGACGGGCGGCGCCTGCGCCGTCGTCGGCGACGCCCAGCAGATCGTCGACGATCCCGAGATCGACATCGTCATCGAGCTGATCGGCGGCTACGGCATCGCCAAGGAACTGGTGCTGAAGGCCATTGCCAACGGCAAGCACGTCGTCACCGCCAACAAGGCACTGCTGGCCACGCACGGCAACGAGATCTTCGCCGCCGCCCAGGACAAGGGCGTGATGGTGGCGTTCGAGGCGGCCGTGGCCGGCGGCATCCCCATCATCAAGGCGCTGCGCGAGGGCCTGACGGCGAACCGCATCGACTGGATCGCCGGCATCATCAACGGCACCACCAACTTCATCCTGTCGGAAATGCGCGACAAGGGCCTGGACTTCGCCACGGCGCTCAAGCAGGCGCAGGAACTCGGCTACGCCGAGGCCGACCCGACCTTCGACATCGAGGGCGTGGACGCGGCGCACAAGGCGACGATCATGTCGGCGATCGCCTTCGGCATCCCGGTGCAGTTCGCCAAGGCCCACGTCGAGGGCATCGCCAATCTGCAAGCCGTCGACATCCGCTACGCCGAGCAGCTCGGCTACCGCATCAAGCTGCTGGGCATCACCAAGCGCGTCCGGGTGAACGGCGGCGAGGGCATCGAGTTGCGCGTGCATCCGACGCTGATCCCGAGCAAGCGCCTGATCGCCAACGTCGAAGGGGCGATGAACGCCGTGCTGGTGCAGGGCGACGCCATCGGCGCCACGCTGTACTACGGCAAGGGCGCGGGCGCCGAGCCGACCGCCTCGGCCGTGATCGCCGACCTGGTCGACATCACCCGCCTGGCCACGGCCGACCCCGAGCACCGCGTGCCGCACCTGGCGTTCCAGCCGAACGCGATGACCAACATCGAGATTTTGCCGATGTCGGAAATCACCACCAGCTACTACCTGCGCATGCACGTGGCCGACCGTCCCGGCGTGCTGGCCGACCTGACCCGCATCCTGGCCGACGCGACGATCTCGATCGACGCCATGCTGCAGAAGGAGCCGGCCGAGGACGAGACGCACACCGACATCATCATGCTGACGCACCAGACGCAGGAGAAGAATGTGGTGGCGGCCATCGCCAAGATGGAAGCGCTGGCCAGCGTGGCCGGCAGCGTCACCAAGATCCGCCTGGAAAACCTCAGCTGATACCGGGGGGCGATAAGAAAAAAGCGGCGAGTTCATGAACTCGCCGCTTTTTTTTCGCGCCTGTCAGTCGTAAGTCGCGCTGACGCTGACGCCGCTGAACGGCTGTTTCGCCTTCAGCAGGATGTAGTACCAGCGGCCGCTGGCGGGGGCGGCGATGCCGACGCTTTCGCGGTTGCCCGGCGTGGCCGAGGCGGCGTCATAGTTGCTGGCGCTCGGATAGCGGTCCAGCGCCACGTACATGTCGACATCGCCGTTGCCGCCGTCGCTGCTCAATTTGACGTTCTTGGCGCCGGCCGGCAGCACCATGTACAGATAGGTCTGGCTCGCCGAAGCCTGGTTGCGGATCGCGCAGCCCTTGTCCAGGTAGCTCGGCGATGCGCATTCCGGCAGCGCCGGGCCGTTCGGCAGCGGCGGTTCGCCGGTGGTGCCGGCGGTGCGCGCCCAGGCGGCGAACTCGGCGTCGTAGCGCCGGCCGATGTAGTCGATATAGGTCTGGTAGCCGGCATAGTCGCCCACGCGCAGCTTGGGCAGCATGGCGTCGACGTCGGCGCGGTGCTTCTCCATCATGAAACGCGTCGCCATATAACCCCAGCGGTAGGCGCGCGTGACGTAGTCGCTCATCTGGTAGGTGTTGCCGAAAATCTGGCTCAACTGGTAGGTGCCGCTGCGCGCCGCGTCGATCGCCGCCTGGTTGTTGTTCTTGTTCGACAGGTACTCGCCGATGCCCTCGATCCACCAGACGGTGGGCTTGGCGGTGCTGGCGCCGAAATCGCCGGCCAGATTGAAGCGGCCGTCCAGGTAGTGGACGTACTCGTGCTCAAGGTTCCACACCTGGAAACTCGGGCGCAGCCACGACGCCTCGTGGGCGATGAAGCGGGCCTGGTTGCCGGCTGCGGCCGGATTGCCTTCCAGGTACATGCCGCCGTTGTCGGTGCCGATGCCGTAGATGACGCCGGCGTACTTGCTGTAGTTGGCGTAGTCGTCGAACACCACCAGTTCCAGCGAGGTGTTGTTGTCGTTCGCCACCGGCACGCGGCGGGTTTGCAGCATGTCGTGGAAATAGCTTTCCTCGGCCTGCAATCGGGCGCAGGAGTCCTGCAACTGCGCCGTCGTCATTTCCTGGGCGCGGATGCGCAGCGTCGGGCTGCAGGTGTAGTTGTTTTTCAAGACGGCGTCGGCCAGCCGGGTTTCGTAGTTGCAGGTGCCGTATTCGCCGCAATTGGCGGCGTCGTAGTATTTCACGGCCGAGGCGGCGGCCAGCCACAGCGCGCTGTCGGCGCCGGTCATCGTGCTGCCGGCCAGCGTGCTCTTGACCATCGGTTTGACGGCGTTTTTCAAGGCCGGGTACTGCATGAAGCGGAAGGCTTCGTTGGCGGCGTCGTGCAACTGGTAGCCGGCGCTGGCCAGCAGGGCCGCCCTGTTGTTGACGGCGAAGTTGTTCAGCGCGCTCGCGTAGGACAGGTCGTTTTGCAGCAGCGCCCGGCCCTCGCTGCGGCCGTGGGCATAGAACAGCACCGTCAGCGCGCTGGTGAAGCCGCCGGCCGCGCTGGTTTCCTTCAAGGCGTCCGCCGCCGTCGGCCGCGCCGCGCTGTTGGTGTAGCGCAGCACCAGGTTTTTCACGCTGGGCAGGTAGTGGGTCTCGTCATGCATGTTGGTAACCAGCTTCAGCGTCTCGCTGGCCGTGCTCGGGGCCAGCGGATTGGCCGCGTACAGTGTGGCGCCGTCGACCAGTTGGCGGATGGGCGCGCGCAATTGCACGGCCAGCGCGGGCGCCGGCGCCGCCACCGTGCCGCCGTCGGCCAGGTAGTAACCGGCGCGCAGGTAGATCAGCAAATTCACCAGCGCCATATTGCCGGCGTTGTAGCTTGCCGCCTCTTGCGTGAAGCGGCTGGCGACGGCTTGCAGATTGGCCGCCGAGTACACCTTGGCCGCCTGCGCCGCGTTCAGCGAGAATAGGCCGTAGTGGCATTCGTAGTCGGGCAGTTTGACGAGGTAGTCGGCCAGCGCCGCGCCGTTGTAGGAGGCCAGCTTGTCCATGTCCTGGCAATCCGGCGTGGCCGCCATCATGCGCATGCTGAATTTGTTGGCGCTGCTCTTGGCCTTGGATGGCAACAGGTCGAGGCGCGGCTTGCTGCTGTTGGCCAGGTTGAATGCCGCTTGCTCGGCGGATGGCGGCAGGCTTTGCGGCGCGCGCGGCCGAGGCGCCTGTTGCAGGCGCTCGCGTTCCGGCGGCGCCGGGCGCGGCGCGTCGGCGGCGTGCAGGGCCGGGCTGAGGCTGGCTGCGACTAGGCCGGCAAGATACAACGATTTACTATGTAAAAACATGAATACGGCTCCTTGTAGAGTAAGTTGATGCGCCGGGCGTGCCGCGGCCCGCGGCGCATGCGTGTATTATCCACAATAATTGCTTTTGGTAAACATTGCCGTATTTCAATTGTGCGCGGGGTGGGAGGGGGCGGAAAAAACGGCGGGCGGCTCGCCGTTTTTTCGTGGCCGGATGGCGCCTCAGTCGTAGCTGGCGCTGACGTTGACGCCGCTGAACGGCTGTTTCGCCTTGAGCAGGATGTAGTACCAGCGGCCGCTGACGGGGGCGGCGATGCCGACGCTTTCGCGGTTGCCCGGCGTGGCCGAGGCGGCGTCGTAGTTGCTGGTGCTCGGATAGCGGTCCAGCGCCAGGTACATGTCGACGTCGCCGCTGCCGCCGCCGCTGCCGACTTTGACGTTCTTGGCGCCGGCCGGCAGCATCAGGAACACGTGGGTCTGCGTGGCGGAGCCGAGATTGCGGATCGAGCAGTTCTTGCCCAGGTAAGTCTTCGACGCGCATTCCGGCGCCAGGGGATCGCTCGGCATCGGCGGTTCGCCCGCCGTCGTCGCCGTGCTGGCCCAGGCGGCGAATTCGGCGTCGTAGCGCGTGCCGATGTAGTCGATATAGGTCTGGTAGCCGGCGTAGTCGCCGACGCGGAATTTAGCCAGGATGGCGTCGACGTCGGCGCGGTGCTTCTCCATCATGAAACGCGTCGCCATGTAGCCCCAGCGGTAGGCGCGCGTGACGTAGTCGGGCATCTGGTAGGTGTTGCCGAAAATCTGGCTGAGCCGGTAGGCGCCGCTGCGCGCCGCGTCGATCGATACCTGGTTGTTGTTCTTGTTCGACAGGTACTCGCCGATGCCCTCGATCCACCAGACGGTGGGCTTGGCGGTGCCGGCGCCGAAATCGCCGTGCATGTCGAAGCGGCCGTCCAGGTAGTGGACGTATTCGTGCTCAAGGTTCCACACCTGGAAGGCCGGGCGCAGCCACGAGGCTTCGTGGGCGATGAAGCGGGCCTGGTTGCCGGCGGCGGCCGGATTGCCTTCCAGGTACATGCCGCCGTTGTCGGTGCTGATGTCGTAGATGACGCCGGCGTACTTGCTGTAGTTGGCGTAGTCGTCGAACACCACCAGTTCCAGCGAGGTGTTGTTGTCGTTCGCCACCGGCACGCGGCGGGTTTGCAGCATGTCGTGGAAATAGCTTTCCTCGGCCTGCAATCTGGCGCAGGAATCCTGCAACTGCGCCGTCGTCATTTCCTGGGCGCGGATGCGCAGCGTCGGGCTGCAGGTGTAATTGTTTTTCAAGACGGCGTCGGCCAGCCGGGTTTCGTAGTTGCAGGTGCCGTATTCGCCGCAATTGGCGGCGTCGTAGTATTTCACGGCCGAGGCGGCGGCCAGCCACAGCGCGCTGTCGGCGCCGGTCATCGTGCTACTGGCCAGCATGCCCTTGACCATGGGTTTGACGGCGTTTTTCAGGGCCGGGTACTGCATGAAGCGGAAGGCTTCGTTGGCGGCGTCGTGCAACTGGTAGCCGGCGCTGGCCAGCAGGGCCGCCTTGTTGTTGACGGCGAAGTTGTTCAGCGCGCTCGCGTAGGACAGGTCGTTTTGCAGCAGCGCCCGGCCCTCGTCGCGGAAGTGCGCGTAGTAGAGCACCGTCAGCGCGCCGGTGAAGCCGGCGCCGGCGGTGGCTTGCCGGAGGCCGTCGGCGGCGTTCGGATTGGCGGCGCTGTTGGTGTAGCGCAGCACCAGGTTTTTCACGCTGGGCAGGTGGTGGGCCTCGTCGCGCATATTCGTCACCAGCTTCAGGGTTTCGCCGGCCGTGCTGGTGGCCTTGACGTTGCTGCTGAACAGCTTGCTGCCCTCGATCAGCTGTTTCAGCGGCGCGCGCAAGGTGGCCAGCAGCGCGGCCGGGGGCGCAGCCACGGTGCCGCCGTCGGCCAGGTAGTAGCCGGCGCGCAGGTAGATCAGCAAATTGACCAGCTTGATGTTGTCGGCGTTGTAGGCGGCCGCCTCCTGCGCGAAGCGGCTGGCGACGGCGTTGAAGTTGGCCGCCGAATACACCTGCGCCGCCTGCGCCGCGGCCAGCGAGAACAGGCCGTAATGGCACTCGTAGTCCGGCAGGGCGCTCAGGTAGTCGGCCAGCGCCGCGCCGCTGTGGGCCGCCAGTTTGTTCATGTCCTGGCACTCGGGCGGCGCGGCCAGCGCCTGCGGGCTGCTCTTGCGCTGCGCCGGCGTCAGCAGGTCGAGGCGCGGCTTGGCCGTTTTCGACAGGTTGAAGCGGGATTGCTCGGCCGACGGCGGCAGCGCTTGCGGCTCGCGCGGCATAGGCGCCTGTTTGACGCGGGCCGCCGCGCCCGCATGCGCGCTGGACTGGTCGGCGGCGTGCAGGGCGGGGCTGAGGCTGGCCGCCAGCAGTGCCGCGATCGAGAGGGATTTACGGTGGAAATGCATTTGGTGAGTCTCCTATGTAGAAATTTGAAGCTGGAAAATTAAGCACGGTGAGTGCGTGGTTTTGACAAGCCAAATTACCGAGAATGAGACAGGCGCGGAATGCCTTTGGCCGGGTTCCGCGCTGGCATCCGCCAAACAGCGTGATGGCATCGACATCTTAGCTTCGATGCCATATTTTTAATATGTTTTAAATATATTTATTGCGCGCGGGTGTGGTTTTTTTGGCGCAGAATGCGGCGCGTCAATGGCGTTGCGGAAGGGGAGGGTCAGGCCGGCGCGGCGGGAAATGCCAGCGTCACCTTCAGGCCGCGGCCGCCGGCACCGTCGTCGAGCGCGATGCCGGCGCCGTGCAGGGCGGCGATGTCGCGCACGATCGCCAGCCCCAGCCCGGCGCCGCCGGGGTTGCTTTCGAGCGCGGCGGCGGCCCGGTAAAAGGGCGTGAAGACGCGCTCGCGCTCGGCGGCGGCGATGCCGGCGCCGCTGTCTTCCACCTGCAGCGTGGCGCCGCCGCCGTCCTGGCGCGCCACGCGCAGCACGACGCTGCCGCCGGCCGGCGTGTAGCACAGCGCGTTGTCGACCAGGTTGGCCACCAGTTCGTGCAGCAGCAGGGCCTGGCCCCGCACCATCACGTCGTGCTCGGCTTCGAGCGACAGGTCGATGCGCCGCTTGACGGCGGCCAGCGCCATTTCCAGCGCCACTTGGTGGACGGCGGCGCGCAGCGACACGGGCGCCATGCCGGCCGCCTCGCCGCCATGCTCGATGCGGGCCAGCGTCAGCAGCCGGTTCGCCAGGTGCACGGTGGAGTCGGTGGTGGCGGCGATCGAGCGCAGCACTTCGCGCAGCGCGGCCGGGTCGGCCGGGCCGCGCTCGATTTCGCGCTGCGCCAGCTCGGCCTGGGTCTTCAGCACCGTCAGCGGCGTGCGCAGCTGGTGCGAGGCGTCGGCGATGAAGCGGCGCTGGCTGGCGATCAGGTTCTGCAGCCGCGCCGTCGAGACATTCATGGCTTTCACGAGGGGGCGCATTTCCTTGTGCACCAGGGCCGGATCGACGTCGGACAGGTCCGTCAGCGCGCGCGTTTCGAGCGCGCTTTTCAGGCGCATCAGCGGGCGCAGCACCAGGCGCAAGGCGACCCAGACCAGCGTCGCCACGGCCAGCAGCATGCCGGCCTGCCACAGCAGCGTGTCGAACAGGATCTGGTTCGACAGGCCGCGCCGGGCGTCCAGCGTTTCGCCGACCTGGATCAGGGCGATGCCGCGCATCGAGTCGTCGTAGACCGGCTGCAGCAGGGCGGCGATGCGCACCGGCTCGCCGTTGTAGTCGGCGTGGTAGAAGCGCACCAGCGCCGGGTAGGTTTCCGAGCGCGGCACGTTGGCCGGCACCGGCGGCAGGTCGCCGTAGCCCGACACCAGTTCGCCGTCGATGCCGGTGACCTTGTAGTAGATGCGCCCCAGCGTGTCCGTCTCGAAGCTGTCCAGGGCGACGTAGGGCACGTCGGCGACGACCTTGCCGGCGACGATGGAGACGCGCTCGGCCAGCGCCCGCGTCGAGGCCAGCAGCGAGCGGTCGTAGGCCATGTCGGCGGCGTCGAGGGCGTTGCGGTAGACCGACACGGCGTTCAGCGCCACCAGCAGCGCCAGCGGGATCAGCAGCCAGCGCAGCAGCTCGTTGCGCAGGCTGCCCAGCGGCGCGCCCGGCGCCAGCCTGCCCGTCAGCCTGGCCAGCGCGCCGCCCACGTCAGCGCGCCGCGGCCGCCGCGCTGCGCGGTTGCAGCAGGTAGCCGATGCCGCGCAGCGTCGTGATGGCGGCCGCGTCCGGCGCGCTGCTTTCGAGTTTCTTGCGCACGCGGTGGATGTACAGCTCGATGGCGTCGAGGTTGGCGTCGTCTTCCAGCGCGAACACCTCGTCGAACAGCTTTTCCTTCGACACGGCGCGCCCGGAGCGGGTGATCAGCGCCTCCAGCACGGCGTGCTCGCGCGGCGTCAGCGCCAGCGCCGCGCCGGCGTAGCTGAACATGCGCGTGACGGTGTCGAAGCTGAGCGCGCCGCAGTGGTGCACCAGCGCCTCGTTGCCCTGGCTGCGGCGCAGCAGCGCCTTGACGCGCGCTTCCAGCTCGGCCAGCTCGAAGGGCTTGGCCAGGTAGTCGTCGGCGCCCAGGTTGAGGCCCTGGACGCGGTCGTCCAGGCCGCCGCGGGCCGTGAGTATCATGACGGGAGTCTTGCCGCGCGGGCCGCCGCGCGCGCGCAGCCGTTTCAGCACGTCCAGGCCGTCCATGCGCGGCAGGGTCAGGTCCAGCAGCACCAGCGAATATTCCTGGGTGTGCAGCAGCGCGTCGGCGTCGGCGCCGTTGTCGACCGTCTCCACGGTCAGGTGGGCGTCGCGCAGCGCCTTGGCCAGCCAGCGCGACAGCTCCTCGTGGTCTTCCACTAATAAAATCCGCATATATGCCCGCAACCGCCCTGGAAATGATGCAGTGTAAGCCCAGAAGCGCCGCGCCAACGGGGCCGGCGGCGAATTTGTCGGCGCCGACTGTGGCGCGGCAGCGACAGCGCCGCCGTTGAAAGGGAATTGAAAGGAAGCCGATCCTATAGTGGACGCCTGATTCATGCAATTGATCAGGCTCATCACCAATAACTATATCTGGAGATCCACATGAAGAAAACCGCATCCTCGCTGGTCGCCCTGGCCGCCCTGAGCGCCGCTTTCGGCGCCCAGGCGCAATCGAACGTGAGCGTGTACGGCCTGATCGACGCCGGCGTCGACAACACCAGCAACGCGCCGACGTCGACCCGCGTCAGCTCGGGCGGCATGAACACCTCGCGCTGGGGTATCCGCGGCAACGAGGACCTGGGCAACGGCCTGAAAGCCGTCTTCAACCTGGAAGGCGGCATCCTGCTCGACAGCGGCAACTCCGACGGCGTGCTGTTCAAGCGCCAGGCGTATGTGGGCCTGGACGGCGCTTTCGGCCGCGTCGTGGTGGGCCGTTCCTTCACCTCGGTGTACGACTTCGTGCTGCCCTTCGATCCGATGGCCTACGCGCCGTCCTACTCGTGGGCGACGTCGGGCAACGCCACCACCAAGCAGGGCAAGTTCGGCATGAACACGGCCTTCGACAACCTGGTCAAGTACACCGGCCAGGCCGGCGACTTCAAGTTCGGCGCAACCTACGGTTTCGGCGAGCAGTCCAGCGGCGCCGCCGACAGCGCCAAGTACGCGCTGGCCGCCACCTACGCCATCGGCCCGGTCACCCTGCTGGCGACCTACGAGGCGATCAACGGCAACACCGTGGCGCCGCTGGTCGAGCGCGACAAGACCCGCACCTACCACTTGGGCGCGATGTACTCGAACGGCCCGCTGAAGGTGCAGGCGGCGCTGCGCGACTACAAGATGGACCCGGCCAAGATCGGTTCCCCCGACGTCAAGGGCACGATGTACTGGGCCGGCGTGAACTACCAGAGCACGCCCGCCATCACGCTCACCGGCGCGCTCTACTACCAGAACGTGAAGAACGTCGCCGCCGGCGCCGACGCCGATCCGATCATGTACGTGGCGCGCCTGAAGTACGCGCTCTCCAAACGCACCGACCTGTATGTCGCGGCCGCCTACGCGAAGGCCAAGAACGGCCAACTGGTCGGCCTGTCGCGCGACGACGCCGGCCTGGGCGGCAGCCAGCGCGGCATCATCACCGGCATCCAGCATCGCTTCTAAGCCGCCGGCGCACCCGGCCCGGCCGGGTGCCGACGGCGCTTGCCTGAATCACGGAGACGCGATGCCGCACAAGCTCATCATATTGCTGACGCTGCTGGCGCTGGCGCGGCCGGCCGCCGCGGCGCCGGTCGAGTGCATCGTGCCGTCCAAGCCGGGCGGGGCGATGGACCTGACCTGCAAGCTGGCGCAACAGGGTTTCCAGCTGCTGCCGGACGCGCCGCGCGAGGTCCGCATCAGCTACCTGCCCGGCGGGATCGGCGCCGTGGCCTGGCATTCGCTGGTGTCGCAGCGCCGCCGCGCCGAGCCGGACACGCTGGTGGTGTTTTCCGGCGGCTCGCTGCTGAATCTGGCGCAGGGCAAGTTCGGCAAGGCCGGCCCCGGCGACGTGCGTTGGGTGGCGGCGCTGGGCGCCGACTACGGCATGATCGCGGTGCGCAAGGATTCGCCGTTCAAGACGCTGGCCGACTTGCTGGCGGCGCTCAAGCGCAACCCGGAGCAGGTGCTGATCGGCGTCTCCGGCACCATCGGCAGCCAGGACTGGGTGAAGATGGCGCTGGTGGCCAAGCAGGCCGGCATCAATCCGAAGGCGCTGCGCTTTGTCGCGCTGGAGGGCGGCGGCGAGGCGTTCACGGCGATGCAGGCCAGTCATGTGCAGGTGGTGCCGGGCGACGCCTCGGAGGCGACGCTCAACGAGGGCCGCGGCAACACGCGCGTGCTGGCCGTGTTGTCCGAGCGGCGCCTGCCCGGCGTGCTGGCGAATGTGCCGACGGCGCGCGAGCAGGGCATCGACGTGGTCTGGCCCGTCATCCGCGGCGTCTGGATGGGGCCGCAGGTCAGCGACGCCGACTACCAGAAATGGGTGGCGACCTTCGCGCGCATGCTGGAGACGAAGGAATTCGCGCGCTTGCGCGCCGACTACGGCCTGTACCCCTTCGGCCTGACCGGCGCGGCGCTGACGGAGTACGTGAAGAAGGCCGTGGACGACTACGGCAAACGGGCCAGCGAGTTGGGGCTGGTGCGCTAGAACAAAGGCGGGGGCAGACCCGGCTTCGCCGCCAGGATGGTAATACGCCGCACAAGCCGGCACATAATTAACGATAACGGAGACACAGACATGTTTGCAAAAACCTTGATGGGCGCGGCACTGGCAACCCTGGCATCCTCGGCGCTGGCGCAGCTGCCGCCCGGCTATCCGGCCGACTACCAGAAGATCGTCGACGCGGCGAAAAAAGAGGGCAAGGTGGTGGTCTACGGCGCCACCGACAGCAAGGCCGCCGCGCCGCTGATCAAAGACTTCGGCGCCCTGTATCCCGGCATCTCGGTCGAATACAACGACATGAACTCGACCGAGGTGTACAACCGCTTCATCTCCGAGGTGGCGGCCGGCGGCAACACGGCCGACGTCATGTGGTCGTCGGCGATGGACCTGCAGATGCGCCTGGCCTCGGACGGCTACGCGCTGCAGTACAAGTCCGTCGAGGCGGCGAAGATCCCCGGCTGGGCCGTGTGGAACGACACCGCCTACGGCACCACGTTCGAGCCGGCCGCGATCGTCTACAACAAGCGCCTGCTCGACCCCAAGGAGGTGCCGCAGAACCACACCGACTTCGCCAAGCTGATCGTCCAGCCCAAGTTCAAGGACAAGGTCACCACCTACGACATCGAGAAGTCCGGCGTCGGCTTCATGTTCATGACCCAGGACGCGCGCGAGTACCCCAAGTTCCTCGAACTGGAGCAGGCCTTCGGCGAAGCCCGGGTGCGGGTGCAGTCCTCGACCGGCACGATGATGGAGCGCATCTCCTCGGGCGAGAACCTGATCGGCTACAACGTGCTGGGTTCGTATGCGCTGGTGCGCGCCAAGACCGACCCGTCGATCGGCGTGGTGCTGCCGAAGGACTACACGCTGATCCTCTCGCGCGTGCAGTTCATCAACAAGGCGGCGAAGAACGCCAACGCCGCCAAGCTGTGGCTCGACTACATCCTGTCCAAGCGCGGCCAGACCATCATCGCCAACGACTCCAAGCTGTTCGCCATCCGCGCCGACGTGACGGGCGAAACCACTTCGGCCGACTTGATCAAGGTGATCGGCGCGGCCAACGTCAAGCCGGTGCCGGTGCATCCCATCATCCTGCAGTTTCTCGGGCCGGCCAAGCGCATGGCCTTCCTGAAGCAGTGGAAAGAAACGGCCGGCAAGAAGTAAGCCCGCGCCGCCGCGGCGGGCGTCGCAGCCGCTTGCAGCCGCCGCGGCGATTGCCCTCCGCCCCCAGATTCCGGCCACTGGCTCCATGGAGCCGGGCGGCCCCACATTCATCGGATTCGTCATGCAAACTGCAACCCTTGCGCGCCCCTCGCGGCGGCGCCTGAACTGGCCGCGCGGCGTCGTCGTGACGCTGACCTGCGTCGCCATCTTCCTGCCGCTGTTCCTGATTTTTTATCAAAGCTTCCTGTCGGCGCCGTTCTTCATGCCGGTCAAGGAACTGGGCCTGGACGCCTACCGCTTCATCCTCGACGACCCGGACTTCGGCATGGCGTTCAAGAACGGCCTGATCCTCGCCACCGGCCTGGCCGTCATCGCCGTGCCGCTGGGCGGCATGCTGGCCTTCCTGATGGTGCGCACCGACCTGCCCGGACGCGGCTGGATCGCGCCCATGCTGCTGGTGCCGATCTTCGTCTCGCCGATGGTGATGGGCTTCGGCTACGTCGTCTCGATGGGGCCGGTCGGCTTCTATTCGCTGTGGGCCAAGCAGCTGCTCGGCTTCATCCCCTGGAACATCTACTCCTTCACCAGCATCGTCGTCATCGCCGGCCTGACCCACGTGCCGCACGTCTACCTGTACGCCTCGTCGGCGCTGAAAAGCCTCGGCTCGGACGTCGAGGAGGCGGCCCGCGTGGCCGGCGCCTCGCCGCTGCAGGTGATGCTCAACGTGTCGCTGCCGATGATCATGCCGGCGCTGGCCTACGCCGGCGTGCTGGTGTTCTTCCTCGGCTTCGAGGTGTTTGGCCTGGTGCTGGTGCTGGGCGACCCGGAGGGCCACCTGGTGCTGGCGACCTATCTGTACAAGCTCACCAACAAGCTCGGCACGCCGTCCTACCACTTGATGGCGGCCGTCGCCGTCTGCCTGGTGATGGTGACGATGCCGCTGGTGATGCTGCAGCGCTGGCTGCTGAAGTCGGCCAACAAATACGTGTCGATCAAGGGCAAGGGCGCGCGCAGCAAGGCCATGCCGCTGGGGCGCTGGAAATGGCTGGCGTTCGCGCTGCTGGCCGGCTGGCTGCTGTTCACGATCATCCTGCCGCTGTCGGGCATCCTGCTGCGCTCCTTCGTCCAGTACTGGGGCGAGGGCGTCAAGCTGGCCGACGTGCTGACGCTGCAGCATTTCCGCGATATTTTCGAGCAGCCCTCGCTGGTGCGCGGCATCGTCAACACGATACTCATCGGCGTCGTCGGCGGCGCGCTCGCCGTGCTGTGCTACAGCGGCATCGCGCTGGCCATGCACCGCAAGCCGGACGGCATCACCCGCCTGCTCGACTACAGCGTGCTGGTGCCGCGCGCCATCCCCGGCCTGCTGGCCGGCCTGTCCTTCCTGTGGATGTTCCTGTTCGTGCCGGCCTGGCTGGACGGCATCCTGAAAGGCATGGACAACGGCGTCGCGCTGTGGCTCAGCGGCCATGTGATCCCCGTGCTGCGCGAGGTGCGCTCGACCATCTTCGCGCTGTGGCTGGCCTACTCGGTGGTGTGGCTGGCCTACGGCATGCGGCTGATCTCGACGGCGCTGCTGCAGGTCGGGCCGGAGCTGGAGGAGGCGGCGCGCGCCGTCGGCGCCAGCCGCGGCCAGGTGACGCGCGACGTCACGCTGCCGCTGATCAAATACGGCCTGCTGGGCGCCTGGCTGATGGTGTTCCTGATCTTCGAGCGCGAATACTCGACCGGCGTCTACCTGCTCTCGCCCGGCACCGAGGTGATCGGCGCGATGCTGGTGTCGCTGTGGGCGGGCGGGTCGACCGACCTGGTGGCGGCGCTGTCCTTCATCAACATCGCCCTGGTCGCCGTCGGCCTCGGCGTGGCGCTGCGCTTCGGCGTCAAGCTGCACAACTAATTCCACCTATAACGAGACACCATCATGAATGAATTATCCGTCAACGAGCTGTACCTCGACTATGGCACCGGCGCCGCCGCCAACGCGATCCTGAAGGGCGTGTCGATGCATTTGAAAAAAGGCGAAGTGGTGGCGCTGCTGGGGCCTTCCGGCAGCGGCAAGACGACGCTGCTGCGCGCCGTGGCCGGGCTGGAAAGCCCGAAGGCGGGCAGCATCCACATCGGCGAGCGCGGCGTCTTCGACGGCGCCAGCGACTTCGAGATGCCGGCCGAGCAGCGCAACTTGGGGCTGGTGTTCCAGTCCTACGCGCTGTGGCCGCACAAGACCGTGTTCGACAACGTCGCCTACGGCCTGAAGCTGCGCAAGATGGCGTCCGGCGAAATCGCCACCCGCGTCAACGAGGTGCTGGGCCAACTGGGCCTGGGCCTGCTGGGCGAGCGCTTCCCCCACCAGTTGTCGGGCGGCCAGCAGCAGCGCGTGGCGATCGCCCGCGCGCTGGTCTACAACCCGCCCGTGATCCTGCTCGACGAGCCGCTGTCGAACCTGGACGCCAAGCTGCGCGAGGAGGCGCGCGCCTTCCTGCGAGAGCTGATCGTGCGCCTGGGCCTGTCGGCGCTGATGGTGACGCACGACCAGGCCGAGGCGATGGCGATCTCCGACCGCATCCTGCTGCTCAACAACGGCAAGATCGAGCAGCAGGGCTCGCCGCAAAGCATGTACGAGACGCCCGACACGCTGTTCACCGCCGAGTTCATGGGCAGCAACAACCGCCTGCCGGGCCAGGTGATCCGGCGCGACGGCGGCAAGGTGGTCTTGAGCGTCGACGGCGTGACGATGCAGGGCACGGCGCGCGGCGCCAATACGGGCGCCGACGTGGCCACCGTGATCCGCGTCGAGGAAGTGAAGATCAGCGCGACGCCGGTGGAGAACGCGATCGAGCTGCCGCTGCTGACCTGCATGTACCTGGGCGACCGCTGGGAGTGCCTGTTCCACCGCAGCGGCCACAACGAGATCAGCCTGCGGGCCTACTCGAAATACAAGCTGGAGGCCGGCATGTACTGGTTGCAGATGCCTGCCGACAAGCTCTGGGTGTTTTGAGAAGAGGGAAGGGTAGACGCAAAAAAGCCGGCTTCGCAGCCGGCTTTTTTTCATGCGAAAACGCGTTCTGAATTAGAACTTGTAACGCAGGCCAGCCGAGAAGGTGTTGGCTTTGATGTCGCCGCCGCCGTCGCCTTTGGCGATTTTGCCGAAGTTTTCATATTCAGCAACGATAGCGATTTCCTTCGTTACATTGTACGACGCGCCCAGACCGAAGATCAGCGAGCTGCGGTTTGCGCTGGAGCTGCCACGCATGCCGGTGTCTTTGAAATCGTAGCTCACACGGTTTGCCGACAGGCCAACTTTAGCGAACACGCCGAACTCGTCGCTGACTGGCAGGGTGCCCGTTGCTGCAACGTAAAACGCTTTGCTTTTCGCTTCGCTGGAATAAGTCTTGTTGGTGAATTTTGCTTTGCCGAAATCAACATAACCGCCTTCGACGCCAAAGTTCTTGTCGAAGTTGTAGCCGCCATACAGCTTGTAGCTGGTTTTGGTTTCTTTGCCCGACACGACTGGGATGCTGATTTTTTGCTCGCCGCGGCCGACGTTCACGCCAACGTAGGTGTTGTCAGCTTGGGCAGCGATAGGGAAAGCAAAAGCGGCGCCGATCAGGGCAACGATAAATTGTTTTTTCATGATTCATCCTAAATTAAATTGTTGGCAGAGGCTCTGAGTTGTGGCTCACGCTGCAACTTGAGACGGGTGGATTTTATACGCTGGAGCGTGGATTCCCCAATAGAAAGTTTAATTAAAATGAAATTAAATTAGATATGTTGTTTTCGGGCAACGCGTATTTGCGGAATGCGCGGTTTAAGGAAATTGGATGAATCCTTTTGAATGCCGATAAGGGGCTGGATATTGCCGCGCGGCGGCGAGATATTATATTTTTGAATATCTGTTATTCATTATTTTTATCTGGTTTGTATTATGCCAATTGCGCGAGCGTAAAAAGCGCAGAGGCCATCCGGCGCGGCTGATGTAAAATGCGCCACTGACGCGATGGTGTCCTCCGGCTGGTCTGCCGGAGGGTGAAACGGGAAGCCGGTGACCAGGGATTTTCCCTGCATGCCGGCGCAGCCCCCGCTGCTGTATGCCTGACGATCTTGTCCGTAAGCCACTGTGCATTGCATGGGAAGGCAGGGCAGGAAAGGATGAGGGCGAGCCAGAAGACCGGCCATCGCGTGTATTGCTGGTGCAAAACCCGGGGTTTGGTTTTGTCCGTCGTGTCCCGTTTTCCGTCCGTTTCCAATGTTGCCGTCCCGTATGCGCGGCGCCTTCAGGCGCCCGTGCCCGCGCGCGCGGCGTGCGCCGGCGACGCCGGCCGGGGCCACGCGGCCACTGCTCTCTCGTGTCATGCCCGGATCATCGATGTGATCTTAGGAAATGAAACAGATGCGACATATAATTATTCGAACACCCTTGCTGGCGGCCTTGCTGGCGGCCAGCCAACAGGCCGGCGCCGCCGCCGCGCCGCCCCTGCCGGAAGTGACCGTCATCGGCAACCGGCCCGGCCTGATCGGCGTCGCCGATGCCGCCGGCGACGCCACGGTGACGGCCAGGCAATTGGCGACGCGGCCGCTGCTGCGCACCGCCGAGTTGCTGGAAACCTTGCCCGGCATGATAGTCACCCAGCATTCGGGCGACGGCAAGGCCAACCAGTACTTCCTGCGCGGCTTCAATCTCGACCACGGCAGCGATTTCGCCACCAGCGTCATGGGCATGCCGGCCAACGTCGCCAGCCACGCCCATGGCCAGGGCTATATGGACTTGAATTTCCTGATGCCGGAGCTGATAGCCGGCATCCAGTTCCACAAGGGTGTCTACGCGGCCGAGGACGGCGATTTTTCCAACACGGGCTCGTCGCGCATCGAGTACCAGCGGCAGTTGAAGGCACCCTTCGTCGACGTGACGCTGGGCGCGCACCGCCACCGCCGCGTGCTGGCCGCCGGCAGCGGCGAATGGCGCGGCTTCGACCTGATGGGCGCCGTGGAGGCGGCCGGCAACGACGGCCCCTGGGACTTGCCGGCCCGGCTGCGCAAGCGCAACGGCGTCGCGCGCCTGTCGAAGGGCAGCGCCGACGACGGTTTCAGCGTCACGGCGATGGCTTACGAGTCGGATTGGCGCGCCACCGAACACGTGCCGCAGCGCGCCATCGCCGGCGGCGAGATCGGCCGCTACGGCGCGCTGTCGGGCAGCGACGGCGGCCAGACGCACCGCTACAGCCTGTCCGGCGAATGGGCCGGCGCCAACGCGGCCGGCGCCAGCCGCGTCAACGCCTATGTGATCGACTACGGCTTGAATTACTTCGCCGCGCCGTCCGGTTTCATCAGCGGGCCGCGCGGCGACCAGCACGAGCAGGCCGACCGGCGCCTCATCTGGGGCGGCGCGGCGCGCCAGTCGCTGCGCCTGGGCGAGGTCGACGTGACGGCCGGCGTGCAGTTGCGCCAGGACCGCGTCAGGCAGGTCGGCCTGTATGAAACCGTGGACCGGGTGCGCAGCGGCACGGTGCGCCAGGACCGGCTGACGGAGACGGCCGTCGGCCTGTACGTCGAAGCGCGCCGGCAGTGGACGCCGTGGTTGCGCAGCACGCTGGGGCTGCGCCGCGACCAGATCCGCGCCAGCGTCACGCCGACGGGCGGCGCCTTCAATATGGACAATGGCGGCAAGGTCGGCGCCGGCCAGACCAGCCCGAAACTGGCACTGGTGCTGCGCCCGTCCGGCGCCCGGGGCGACACCGAGCTGTATCTCAACTGGGGTTACGGTTTCCACAGCAACGACGTGCGCGGCGCCACCTCGGCGACCCATCCGGCCGACGGCAGCCCGGCCGACAAGCTGGCCTTGTTCGCCAAGTCGACGGGGGCGGAAATCGGGCTGCGCAGCAAGCCGCTGCCGGGCTGGAATACCAGTCTGTCCCTGTGGCGGATGAGCGCCGCGTCGGAGTTGGTGTTTGTCGGTGACGAGGGCGTCACCGAGGCGCGCGGCGCGTCGCGCCGGCATGGTGTGGAATGGTCGAATTACTTCGCGCCCAGCAGCGCCGTCAACATCGACGCCGACCTGGCCTGGTCGCACGCCCGCTTCAGGGAGCCGGTCGACGGCGGCGGCGCGCATGTGCCGAACGCCATCCCGCTGACGGCCTCGCTGGGCCTCAGTTACGAGCCGGGCGGGGCCTGGTTCGGCGGCCTGCGCCTGCGCTATCTGGGCGCCTACGCCCTGGAGGAAAGCAACACCCACAAGTCGGTGCCGTTCTGGCTGGCCAACCTGAAGCTCGGTTACCGCATCACGCCGACGCTGCAACTGGGCGTGGACGTGCTCAATCTGTTCGACCGCAAGGCCAATGACATCGAATACTGGGGCGGCGCCTGCACGCGCGGCGAACAGGCCGACGGCAGTTGCGGCGGCGGCATAGCCGGCCGCCTGGTGCATCCGCTGGAGCCGCGCACCATGCGCCTGAGCCTGCGCGCCTCGTTTTAAGGCGCGCCGGGAACAGGCGCAGGCGGGCGGCCAGGCTTAGAACTTGTAGCGCAGGCCGGCCGAGAACATGTCCGCCTTGACCGTGGCCAGGTTGTTGTTCTGCACTTTGCCGTAGTTTTCATACTCGGCCACCAGCGCCAGCGCCGGCGTGATGTTGTAGGCCGCGCCGACGCCGAACATGATGCCGTTCTTGCTGTACTTGTCCGTCAGCTTGCCGCCCGGCTGTTCAAACTTGTTGCGGTTGGCCGACAGGCCGACTTTGCCGAACAGGGAGAATTGATCGGACAGCGGCATGGTGGCGGTGGCGGCCGCGTACAGCGCGTGCGGCTTGATGTGGGCGCCCTTGACGCCCTTGTAGCTGGCGTCGGTGTTGCCCAATTTGCTGTAACCGACTTCGGCGCCGAAGTTCGGCGTCAGCTGGTAGCCGCCGTAGACCTTGAAGCCGGCGCCGCTGTCGTCGGCCGTCTGGCTGGTCGAATTGACCTTGGCCTTGGCGCTGCCGATGTTGCCGCCGACGTAGAAACTTTGGGCGTGGGCCGCGACGGGCAGGCTCAGGGCGGAGGCGATCAGGGTGAGGGCAAGTGCTTGTTTCATGTTCGGAAGTCCTATTGAATGGATGGGCCGTCCGCGTCATTGCGGACAGGGCGCGGCCATCATTGTCGATCCCGGCTGCTTGTTCAATAGAATTTCCCGGCGTATCGCCTGGCTGGTATTTTGGTGTCGTTTGGCAATACTTTGGCGCCCGGGGGAGGGCGCGCAGGCGGGCGGGCCGCCGGCGCGCCGGCGCTTAATCGGCGGCGATATTGATTTCGCGCACCTCGATGTCGCGCCGCTTGATGAACTGCTGCATCGAATCGACCGTCACGGTGTCGATCTGGCCGGCCATGCGCCGGTCGAAGGGATGGTCGTCGAAGGCGATGTTGGCGCGGAACATGCGCGCGCCCAGCCGCGTCGTCGCCGGGATGTGCAGCGTGATCGGCGCGTAGCCGGCCTTCTTCAGCCAGGCCTGGGCCTCGTCGCGGTTTTCGATCTTGCCCTGGGCGGCGCTGGCGGCCGCATACGTTTCCAGCACCCACTGGTTGGAGTTCTGGTACTTGGTCGAATACGGGTAGGCCAGCATATTGTAGTGCGCCCCGTGCAGGCGCCGCGGCGTGTCCGACGCCAGCAGCCGCGCCAGCGCCGCCTGGGTGGCGGCATTCGGCACGAGGATGCTGGTCTTGTACTCGAAGATGTCGTCGAGGAAGAAATTGCCCAGGCCCTCGTTGAACAGGGCCGATTCGGCGCTGCCGCAGTCGTTCAATTCATGCACCACCACCCAGCGCCCGGCCGGATGGTCGCGCCAGGCCAGCGCCATGTGGGAATAGCGCAGATTGTATTTGCTCAAGTCCTGCCCGGCGCGGGCGATCAGCGCCACCTGGGCGCCGCTGGCGTCGAGCGCCTGGCGCGCCTTGTAGGCCAGGTCCAGCGATTTGACGACGATGGCCGGGTCGCCGGCCTTCGGCTCGCAGGGGCGGCCGGCCTGGGCCGGCGCGGCCAGCGCCAGCAGCAGGGCCGGCAGGGCCAGGCGGGCGAGGCTCACGCGCCGGCCCCCGGCACGCGCGAGTGGTGCAGCAGCGATTTGCCGATTTCATTCGGAATGTAGGCGATGATTTTGCCCGACAGCACCAGCGCGTGGCCCGTCGAGACGGCGACGACGCTGACGACGGTGCCGGCCGCCAGCGACAGGCCGCGCGCCGCCTTGCCGGTCAGCTTGATCGACGCGGTGCCGGCGTCGGAGGCGCCCTTGAGCACGACGACGCTGCCTTCGGCCACCGATTCGACGCCGCTGACGATGACTTGCCCGGAGGCGGCCAGCATGGACATGGAACCGAGCAAGACGATGCCGGAGGCCATGCCGACGTTTTCCGACGCCGACGACACTTCCGACACGCCGGCGTGGGCGCTGGTGGCCGCGGCGCAAAACAGACAAATGGAGAGCATGCGTTTCATGAGTTTTCCCTTGTGATGATGCTGTGATGCAATGATTGTACTTTAATTCAGTGTGCGCGCACGCACGGGGCGCGCCGGCCGGCGCGCGGCGCTCAGGGCGTCCGGTCCTGCGCCTGCATTTGCCGCAGCAGCCGCCAGGCGAAGAAGCCCAGCACGGCCACGCCCAGCAGCAGCGCGCCCCACAGGGCGGCCAGGCGCAACTGGGCCGCGCGGTCCGCCTCGCCGCCGGGCGCGGCGGCGGCCGCCGGGTTCGCCGCCAGCGGCCCGGCCCGGGCTTGTTCCAGGTTCAGCAATTCTGCCTCGCTGAAGCCGGGCGCCACTTGTTCCAGCGCAATGGCGGCGCGGTGGGCGCCGGCGCGGCCGAAGGCCAGCGTGTACGGCCCCATGCCGTTGGCGAGGAAGACCAGCGAGGACGGCGACCAGACCAGGCGCAGCGCCGGTCTGGCGCCGCTGGCGGCGTCCGGCCGCAGCACCCACTGCGCCGCGTGCTGCTGCGCCATCGCCAGGTCGGCCGCGCCGCGCCGCTGGCCGGCCTGCGTGATCTGGTAAAAAGTCGTCCGCAGCAGCGGCTCGAAGGCCAGGGTGGAAGGCTGGCCCAGTTGCCGGCTGGGCACTTCCCGGTAGCGCCCCAGTACGGCCGGCAGCACGATGTTTTGTTCGGCAAACTGCAGGCCCACCTTTTCCACCGGGATGGCGGCGGCGCCGCGATACACCAGGTCCTGGGGCAGTTGTCCGGGCGCCGGCTGCAGCAGCAATTGCTCGGTCGGCGCGGCGACCTCGGTCTGGCTCAGCGATTCGGCGCTGATGCCGGCAAACAGCAGCGGCGCGCCCTCGCGCCAGCTCAGGCGGGCGTAGCGGAAACGCCGCGGCTCGAATTCGATCCTGTCGTTGGCCAGCGTCTGCGTGTCGCTGTTGACGAGCCAGTTCAGGGAGGCCGCGCCCAGCGCGTCCCAGCGCTTCAGGTCGTCGCTCACTTCCAGCCAGACCTGGGCGTTGTAGTTGCCGGTGCCGGCCGGCAGGCGGAAGCGCAGCGCGCCGACCGCCGCGGCCGGGTCCTTGCCGGCCGCGCCGATGTCGAGGACCAGGCTGCCCAGCCCGGGTTTGGAGGCGGTGGCGCCGCCGCGCGCGCTGCGCGTGACGGACAGCAGGCGGCCGTCGGCGCCGGTGCGGATGTCGAGGCCGCCCGCCTCGTCGCCGGCGCCGGTATCCGGCTGGCCGCCCGCCACGGGGAAGATGCTGACCGGCAGGTCGCGCCGGCTGGTGCGCGCCTGCGCGGGCGGGCGCCGCAGCGCGAAGGCCAGCTTGCTGCCCTGCCGGTCGAACAGGCGCACATCGTCCAGCTCGGACGAACTGGCGTGCAGGTAGACGGCCTGCGGCAGCCGGTAGGCGACGACGCCGGCCTTGCCGCTGACGCTCAGCGGCAGGCTGTGCGTGTAATCGGCCGGCGTGTCGCTGTCCGGTTTGGCGGCGGCCGCGCCGGGCGCGAGCGCCAGCGTGGCCATCAGGATCAAGACTGCTCTCATCGGGAATAACTTTCTATATCAAATGGGGCGGGGCGTTTCAGGCGCCGCCGTGTCGGCCGCTTCCAGCTTGCCGGGAAACGGCGCCAGATAGCCGATCAGCAGCATCAGCCCGCCCACGCCGACGAAGGAGACGATGCGTTCGATGCCGCCGACGTTGGACAGGTCGATGGTGAACAGTTTCAGCACCACCAGACCGAGCAGGACGGCGCCCAGGCTCCATTGCTTGCGCGCCTGGCGCAGCGTGGCGTGGCGCATCAGGATCAGCGCCGTGACGCTCCACACCAGCGACAGCAGCGCCTGCACGAAGCGCGAGTCCAGCATGGCCTCGAAGCGGTAGGGCACGTCCATATAGTTCGACACGCTGCGCAGCAGCATCAGGTTGAGCCAGGCATAGACGACGCAGCCGGCGACGACGGGCAGGCGGCCCCGCCACAGTTGCGGCAGCGCGGGGTGTTCGGCGCGCAGCAGGCGGTAGGCTGTGACGGCCAGCAATATGGCGAAGCCGGTGCTCAGGTCGAGCGGGTTGAGCAGCGGCAGATAGGGCAGCGGCGCCATCGCGCCGTTGTAGGCGATGTTCCAGACCGCCACCAGCAGGCAGGACCACAGCGCCGCCAGCGGAATCAGACAGCGCCGATACCACGCCGCCACCGGCGCCAGCGGCCAGCCGCCGTCGCGGCTGCGGCGCGCCAGCAGGGCCGCCAGCAGCATCATCGCCCAGGCCGGCAGATAGCGGGCCCAGCTGCCGCTGACTTCCCAGCCGGCTTGCGCCAGCATGCGCTCCGGCTCGCTGGCGCCGGCCAGCAGCCAGGCGGAGAGGTAGTGCACGCCCAGCGGCCAGAGCATCAGCCACGGGGCGCCGGTGCGCACGCTGTGCAGTGCCTGCTGCGCCTTGACGCCGAGGCGCCAGCCGGCGCGCGGCCACAGTTGCAGCAGGTATTCGCCGGCCAGCCAGGCCGCCGCCAGCGCGGTCCACGCCAGGCGCCCGGGGATGCGCTCCTCCAGGTACAGGGCGGCCAGCATGGCGGCGCAGCTCGCGGCCAGCGCCAGCCACGCCGGCGCCGTGAACCAGCGCAGCGCCGGCCAGTCGAGGCGCCGCGCCAGCCAGCCGAACAGCGGCGTGGACAGGGCCAGCGCGATGACGTAGGCGGAGAACCAGCGTTCCGGATGGAGGTAGTCGTCGGCGGGCAGTTGCGGCGGGGCGTAGGCGGTGAACCAGCTCGCCAGCGCCGTCAACACCAGCGCAAACCAGCAAAATCCGGCGCCGGGCAGCAGCATGGCCGCCATCCGCGCCAGTTGCGGGGCCTGGTCGCGGCGCGCCTGGCGTTCGATGAACCAGGCGCTCAGGAAGACGGCGGCGCCGAGCATCAGGGCGCTCAGGAAGGGGCCGTCGAACAGCGCCGGCGAGGCGTCGATCCAGCCGGTGCCGACCTTGGCCAGCAGCGCCACGCCGGCGGCGGCCTGCACCAGCAGCGCATAGTTGCCGGCCGCGCGCCATTGCAGGCGCGTGGCGATGAGGCCGAGCGCGATGGCGATCAGCACGGCGCTGCCGGTCAGCAGATTGAGTTGCGTCGCGCCGTCGGTGCGCAGGAAGATTTCGGTCCAGCTGCCGGCCAGCAGCCACAGCGTGGCGCCGCCGAGGAACAGCAGCGCCAGCCAGGACAGCGCGGCGCCGCCCGATTCGGCCGGCGCCTTGCGCAGCGTCGTCGCCATGAACAGCGCGCTGGCCGCCAGGATCAGGAAGCCCAGCCACAGGTTTTGCTGCAGCGCGGCGGCCGGGTCCAGGCCGCTGACGGCGCCGAGGAAGGACAGCCAGGCGCCGGCCTGCACCAGCAGGCCGAAGATCCAGGCCAGCGGCTGGCGCTGGCGCAGGCCGACCCAGACGATGCCGGCGCCTTCCAGCGCCCACGCGGCCGAGGTCCAGCGGCCGTCGAGCGCGAACGGCAGCGCCAGCGTGCCGAAGACGATACCCAGCGCGAGGAAGGTTTCGGCCAGCAGCTTGAAGGTGGCGGCGCGGCGCCACAGGACCAGCGCCAGCCCCGTGTAGAACAGGCCCAGCGCCAGCGCGGAGAAGGCCAGCCCGAACGGCAGCGCCTTGACCAGGCCGTATTGCAGGCCCATCGCCAGCAGCGGCGTGCCGAAGACCAGCGTGGCGTCGACGTAGTGGCGCAGTTTGGGCGCCTCGTGGGCCGCGTAAGCCAGCGCGATGGCGACGTAGAACAGGAAGAACAGGATCAGGAACAACTGGGTCGACAGATAGTGTTCCGGCGCGTATTTCAGCACGCCCCAGGCCGTGCCGACGATGAAGGTGAAGGCGAAACCGAGCAGGTTGAGCATGCGCCACGAGCGTTTCAGCGCGATCGCCAGCACGCCGGCGTTGAGCAGCGCGTAATAGCTGAACAGGCCGATGTGGCTGCCGCCGCCGGTGGAGGCCAGCAGCGGCACGGCGAAGCCGCCGACGATGCCGAAGGTGGCCAGCCAGACGGCGTTTTGCAGCACGGCCAGCAGGCAGGTGAAGGCGGTCAGCACCAGCAGCAGCGCGAAGGCCAGGCCGCCCGGGATCAGGTGGTAGAGGCGGAAGGCGCCGAACACGACCAGCATCAGGATGGCCAGCGCGGCGCCCTGCACGGGCAGGCTGATGCCGGGGCGCGTCTGGCGGATGCGCCAGCCCCAGCCGAGCAGGGCGATGTCGGCCAGCGCGATGCCGGCCAGGCGCAGCTCGATCGGCACGCTGATTTGCCCGGCGACGTACTTGAGCAGGAAGCTGACGCCGATGAACAGGATGATCAGGCCCAGCTTCGCCACCAGATTGCCGCTGAGCAGCCAGTTCTTCGCCTTGCCGAACAGGGCGCTGGCCGCGCCGGCCCAGGCCGGCGGCGGCTGCACATAGCCGGGCGAAAACTCGTCGGCGCGGCCGTCGGCCGCCGGCGCCGGCCGTGGCGCGGCGGGCGTGTCGGCCCGCTCGGGCAGGCTGGGGTAGGCGGGCAGGGTGGATTGGCTGGTTTCCGGCCGGGCGGGCGCCGGCGGCGCGGCGGCGGGTAGCGCAAACGTGGGCGGCACAACGGCGGCCGGCGCCGGCTTGGACGCGGGCGCGTAGCTGGCCGTCGCCGGCGCCTCGGCCGGCGCCGCCCTGGCCGCGGCGGCGTTGCGCAGCGTCGCGACCTGCGATTGCAGGTCGCGCAATTCCTCTTTCAAGCGGCTGGTTTCGGACTCCAGCGCGTCGACGCGGCGGCGCGCGCCGCTGGCCTTGGCCATGGCGATGAACGGCAGCAGGAGGTACACCACCCCGGCCAGAATGAGAACGCTGATCAATGATTCCATGATGCTCGATTCTTGTGTTTATCTGGTGTTTATTATGATGGGAAACGACGCTGGCCTTACTGCTGGAAAACAAGTGTATCGTTTCACTATTACTCGGATGATAATGTAAAAGTTCCGGCAACTGAATTTCAGTTGGACGCCAGGCCCGCGCCGCCCGCCCGATTTGTTTTGGCGCAGCTTGCCGGCCGAACCGTCCCGCGCCACGGTAATTAAGATTGTCGTGCGCGGCGTAGTCCTGTATTTTGTCATCCTGTTCCCACTTACCCATCCCGCCCATGAGTCACGCCAGCCAGTTTTCCCTGTTGTCGCAGCGCCGTTTCGGGCCGTTTTTCTGGACGCAGTTTTTCGGCGCCTTCAACGACAACCTGTTCAAGACCGCCCTGATGGTGATACTCACCTATGATGCGTTGAGCTGGACCACGCTCGACGCCTCGACCATCACCAACCTGATACCCGGCCTGTTCATCCTGCCCTACGTGGTGTTTTCCGCGACGGCCGGGCAGATCGCCGACAAATTCGAGAAGGCCGGCCTGGCCCGCTTCGTCAAATGGCTGGAGGTGGCCATCATGGCCATCGCCGCGGCGGGCTGGATGACGCACACCTTATGGCTGCTGGTGGCGGCCGTGGTCGGCATGGGCATCCATTCGACCCTGTTCGGTCCCGTCAAATACGCCTATCTGCCGCAGCAGCTGAAAGCGGACGAGCTGATCGGCGGCAACGGCCTGATCGAAATGGGCACCTTCGTCGGCATCCTGCTCGGCGAAATCCTCGGCGCCGTGCTGGTCGTGCACAAGCCGCTGGGCGTGGAGCTGGTGGCCGGCGCCACCATCGCCGTCGCCGTCGTCGGCCTGATCGCCAGCTACCGCGTGCCGCTGACGCCGGCCGCCGCGCCGGAACTGAAGATCAACTGGAACCCGCTGTCGGAATCCATCCGCAACCTCGGCTTTTCGCGGCAGAACCGCGTCGTCTTCCTGGCCATGCTGGGCAACTCCTGGTTCTGGTTCTACGGCGCGCTGATCCTGGCCCAGTTCCCCGTTTACGCCAAAGACTATCTGCACGGCACCCACGGCGTCTTCGTGCTGCTGCTGACCGTGTTCTCGCTGGGCATAGGCGCCGGTTCGCTGCTGTGCGAACGCCTGTCCGGGCGCAAGATCGAAATCGGCCTGGTGCCGTTCGGCTCGATCGGCCTGTCGCTGTTTGGCGTCGACCTCTACTTCGCCAGCAACAGCTACGTGAATACCTACGTCGTCGACGCCGTCGCGCTGCTGGCGCAGCAGGGCGCCTACCGCATCCTGTTCGACATCGTCATGATCGGCGTCTTCGGCGGTTTCTTCATCGTGCCGCTGTTCGCGCTGATCCAGACCCGCTGCGACCGCGAACACATTTCCCGCACCATCGCCGGCATGAACATCCTGAACGCGCTGTTCATGGTCGCGGCGGCCGGCGTCGCCATCGTGCTGCTGGGGCAGGGCATGACGATCCCGCAATTGTTCCTCATTACGGCCGTGCTGAACGCGCTGGTGGCCGTCTACATCTTCTCGCTGGTGCCGGAATTCCTGATGCGCTTCCTCGCCTGGCTGCTGATCCACACCATACACCGGGTCAAGTGCGTCGACGCCGAGCGCATCCCGGCCGAGGGCGCGGCGGTGCTGGTGTGCAACCACGTCAGTTACGTCGACGCCATCGTCATCGTCGCGGCCAGCCCGCGCCCCATCCGCTTCGTGATGGACCACCGCATCTTCAAGATGCCGCTGCTGGGCTGGATTTTCAAAACCGGCAAGGCGATCCCGATCGCCTCGGCCAAGGAAGACCCGTGGCTGATGGAAAAAGCCTTCGTCGACATCGCCCAGGCGCTGCACGAGGGCGACCTGGTCTGCATCTTCCCCGAGGGCAAGCTGACGACGACGGGCGAGATGAACGAGTTCAAGGGTGGCATCGCCAAGATCCTGGCGCGCTCGCCGGTGCCGGTGATCCCGATGGCGCTGCGCGGCCTGTGGGGGCATTGGCTCAGCCGCAACAAGAGCAATGTCTTCGAGCGCACCTTCCGCGGCGGTTGGCGCTCGCGGCTGGCGCTGGCCGTCGGCCAGCCGGTGGCGCCGGCCGAGGCGACGCCGGAGTTCCTGCAGCAGCAGGTCAGCAAGCTGCGCGGCAACTGGAAATAGCGGCGCCCGGCGCCGCCGCCTTGCATTGATTGCAAGGCAATCTTGCTGCGTGCGCCAGATTGTTGCGGAGGTTCTATAATTGGCCCGCCATGCTTCTTCGGTCCCGGCACTGGTTTCGGGCAGGGGGGTGGTCAAGGAGTCGAATTGAAAGCAGCATCCCTCTTATTCGCGCTGACGCTGGGCGCGGCGAACGGCGCGCTGGCGCAGGCCGGCGCCGAAGCCGGCATCACCAGCGAGGTGCCGGCGCCGGCGCAAAGCCTGAAAGATAATCCGCGCGTGCGCGCCAGCGTGCTCAAGCTGGTCGGCTACGCCCGCGGCAGTTACACGGACGGCGATGGCCTGGTCATCGCCCAGCTGCTGGAGAGCATGCGTTCCCGGCACGACATCACCCGCACCGTGTTCCCGGACGGCCGCAAGGTGTTCGCCTCGATCAACCCGGAGGCCCACGGCCGCGAACGGGCCGCGCTGCTGCTCGACGGCAAGGACAACTTGCTGGCCGCGGGCCTGGTCAACGGCCATTGCCGCCCGCGCAAGGGCGACGACGCGAAAGTGTGCAATCCCGAGCCGCAAACCGTGCTGACGGTGTTCCAGCCGGCCGGCGCCAAGGAGGCGGACGCCGCGCCCCTGCTGGCGTGGAGCAAAAAACTGCCGGGCATGCTGGCGCTGGCCGCCGAAAGCGACGATCCCGAGGAAGTCGCCGCCGCGCAGAAAATCGCCAGCGTCGAGTATGTGACGGCGCCGCTGGATGTGGCCGGCTGGAGCAAGGCCGAGGTGCCGCGCGGCTTCCCGGCGTCGCTGGCGCCGCTGCTGGTGGCGACGGCCGAGATCCGCAGCACGGCCAGCGCCGGCAAGGTGGTGCTGCCGAAGGGCTTGGCCGGCCTGCCGATGTACACGCAGTACCAGGCGGCCCAGCAGCAGGGCGAAAAATGGCCCGACGCCCAGGTGATCCTGCTCAGCTATGCCGACTTCGACAGCGTCGTTGACCAGTACCGCGGTCTGGCCAAGGGCGCGCGCTTCGAGGAGTCCGAGCGCAAGGCCACGTTTGACGGCGCCGACGGCGCCGGCCGCTACCGCGTCCTCGTCGAGGACAGGCGCGGCAGCGACGGCGTGTTCGTCACCGTGTCGAGCTGGCGCCGCGCCAAGTAAGCGCGGCGCTCATGGCGCCGGCGGCTGCGGCGCCGCCCCGGCCAGGGCGACGATGTCGGCGAAGTCGACCGGCTTGATCAGGTGGAAGTCGAAGCCGGCCTCCAGCGTGCGGCTGCGGGCGTCGCCCTGGCCCCAGCCCGTCAGCGCGATCATCATGATGCGCCCGGCGCGCGGCAGTTGGCGGATGCGCCGCGCCGTCTCGTAGCCGTCCATGCCCGGCATGCCCAGGTCCATGACGATCAACTGCGGCATGCCGGCCTGGACGGCGGCCAGCGCCGCCTGGCCGTCGTAGGCCGTGGCAACGTCGTAGCCGGCCATCTGGAACAGGGCTTGCAGCGAGTCGGCGGCGTCGCGGTTGTCGTCGACGACCAGCACCCGGGTCGGCTGCGCCGCCGCCGGCGCCGCGTCCGGCGGCGCGGCCGGCGCCGCCGTCTCCGCCGCCGCGACCGGCAGGCGTATCACAAACTCGCTGCCCTTGCCGGGCCCCTCGCTGCTCGCCTGCACGCTGCCGCCGTGCATCTCGGCGAATTTGCGCGCCAGACTCAATCCTATGCCCAGGCCGCTGGCCATCTGGCCGGAGACGGTCTGGCTTTGTTCAAACATGGAAAAAATGCGCGGAATCGCCTCGGCTTTGAGGCCCACGCCGTTGTCCTTGACGCTGATGCTCAACTGGCCGGCGTCGAGCCAGGCGCGCACGGCGATGCGGCCGTCGACGGGCGTGAACTTGATCGCGTTCGAGACGATGTTGGCGAGGATTTGCACGACGCGCGCGGCGTCGGCGTGCAGCGCGACGTCGTGCGGCGGCAGCGCGAAGTCGATGCGGATGTGCTTGTTGGCGGCGTTTTGCAGGCACAGTTCCTTGACATGGTCGAGCACCGCGCCGAACAGGACGCGCTCGCGCCGCAGCGCGATCTTGCCGCTGGTGATGCGGGCGACGTCGAGCAGATCGTCGACCAGCCGCGTCAAATGGGTCACCTGGCGGTCGATGACGTCCTTGATGCGCTGCACGGCCGCCACGTCCGGATACAACTGGCCCAGCAGCGCCACCGAGGTCTTGATCGGCGCCAGCGGGTTGCGCAGTTCGTGCCCCAGGCTGGCGAGGAACTCGTCCTTGCGCCGCTCCGCCTCGCGCGCCTGGTACTGGCGGGTGCGGGCGCGCAGCAGCGCGTGCGCCGACGCCACCAGGGTCAGCGTGTTCACCGGGCGTTCCAGCAGCGTCAGATTGCCCAGCCCGGCGACGGCCTGGCGCACGCGCGGCGAATCGCTGCCGCCGCGCGCCGTCAGCAGGATGATGGGCAGGTCGGACCAGGCCGGCTGGCGCGCGATGTACTCGCCCAGCACCGCGAAGGCGCCCGCCGGCAGCGCCTCATCGGCCGCCAGCACGCCGGCCGCGCCCAGCTCCAGTTGCGCCGCCAGCTCGGCCGCCGACTGGCAGACGTGTCCCTGGATCATCGCCAACGCCAGCACCTGCGCCGCCAGGGGGGCGTCCTGCCCGGTCGGGGCGAGGATCAGGATGCGCCTTTCCATCGCGCCTAGCCGCCGGCGGCCGCGGCGGCGTGCCTGTCGCTCGTCGGCACGCCCGTCAGGATGCCGTGGAAGCCGCGCAGCGCCGGGCCGATTTCGATGCCGCGGGGGCCAATTTCAAAGCGGTGTATGGTGCGCGCGTGCGCGCCGCCGCGTTTCTTGAACACGGAGATGGCCTGCATGACCTCGCCGCCGGACTCGAAGTAGCGCAGCATGATGACGTTGTCGGCCACATAACTGGCGTCGGCCGAGGTCGTCATGGTCGTGCCCAGCATGCTTTGCTGCACGCCGACGAGCACGCTGGCGACGCCGTGCTGGCCCAGGTAGCTGAGGACCTCGTGCAGATAGGTCGGCAGGAAGCGCTCGTCCGGCACCGCGTTCAGGTAGCCGTTCAGGCTGTCGATGACGACCAGGCGCGCGCCCCGTTCGGCGGCGTCGACGACGGACTGGGAAAACTCGCCCGGCGACAGCTCGGCCGGATCGACTTGCTGGATGCTCAGCAGGCCCGTTTGCAGCGCCGCCTGCAGCCCCAGGCCGACCTCGCTGGCGCGGTTCAGCAGATTGTTGCGCGATTCCTCGAACAGGAACATCGCGCACGCCTCGCCGCGCTGCGTGGCGGCGTGCACGAATTGCGTCGCCAGCGTCGACTTGCCGGTGCCGGGCGGGCCGGAAATGAGCGTGCTCATGCCTTCTTCCAGGCCGCCGCCCATCAGCGCGTCGAGCGCCGCCAGGTTGCTCGACAGGCGCGCGCGCGGCCCCTCCTGGCGCGTGTCGGCCGCCACCAGGCGCGGGAACACGCGCAGGCCGCCGGTGACGATTTTGTAGTCGTGGGCGCCGCTGCGGAAGGCCACGCCGCGGTACTTGGTGATGTGCAGGCGGCGCCGGTCAGCGCCGTAGGCCTGGGGCAGCAGTTCCAGGGCGATGACGGCGTGCGCCACGCTGCGCACCTGCAGTTCGCCGCTGAAGGCGGCGCGGTCGTCGACGAACAGGGCGGTGCAGGCGCGGCTGGACAGGTATTGCTTGAGCGCCTGCATCTGGCGCCGGTAGCGCAGCGGACTCTCGGCCAGCAACTGCAGTTCCGACAGCGAGTCGAGCACCATGCGGCGCGGCTTGTGCTGTTCGACGGCCGCGAGGATGCGCTGGGTCGTCATGCCCAGTTCGATTTCGGACGGGTGGAAGATCGAGTACTGCTGCTCCGGGTCGAGGATGTCCTCGCCGGGGATGATTTCCTCGATGGACACGCCGGCCATGTCCCAGCCGTGCGACCGGGCGCTGGCGCGCAGCTCGGCGGCGCTCTCGCCCAGCGTGACGTAGAGCGCCGCCTCGCCCGCGCGCACGCCCTCGCCGATAAATTGCAGCGCCAGCGTGGTCTTGCCGGTGCCGGGCTCGCCCTCGACCAGATACAGGCGCTCCGGCGTCAGGCCGCCGGCCAGCACCTTGTCCAGGCCCGGCACGCCGGTGGAGGCGAGGTGGGGGTAGTTGTCGTCCTGTTGGCCCATGAGCGCACTCCCAAACGTCGCGCGGCGGCGCGTACATCATTAATATTAGCGCAAATGGGGAAAAACGTGACATTTCAATAGAATTGCCTGAAAAGCAGGTGCATGGGGCGGCTTGCGGCGGGCCCGCGCCCGCTTTGCCGGCGCGCCTGTGACAATTGTAACTACGCTTGACGGAAATAGAATGATCGTTCATTCTTTGACCTGTGACAATCGAATTCCGCTTTCTATACATCGTTTTGCGTAGTGTTCATACAGGAAAATCCATGATGGAATCCAGCTTCTCCCTGCCGTCGCGCCGCGTCGCCGGCACCCTCGCCGCCGTTTGCGCCACCCTGATCGTTGCCGGTTGCAACAAAGCCCCGGCCGGCGCGCCGCCGGCCAAGGTGCCGGAGGTGGGCGTCTTCACGGTCACCACGCAAGCCCTGTCGATGACGACGGAATTGCCCGGCCGCACAGCCGCCTACCAGGTGGCCGAGGTGCGTCCGCAAGTGGGCGGCCTGATCCAGAAACGCCTGTTCGTCGAGGGCGCCGACGTCAAGGCCGGCACCGCGCTGTACCAGATCGACCCGGCCAGCTACCAGGCGGCCTACAACGCCGCCAAGGCGGCCTTGAACAAGGCCAAGGCGAACCTGCTGACGAGCGGCCCGAAAGTGGCGCGCTACAAGGAGCTGGTCGCCATCGAGGGCGTCAGCCGCCAGGACTACGACGACGCCGTCGCCGCCAGCGAGCAGGCCAAGGCCGACGTCGAGTCGGCCACGGCGGCGCTGGAAGCGGCCAGCATCAATTTGCGCTACACCAATGTGTTCGCGCCTATCGGCGGGCGCATCGGCCGCTCGAACGTGACGCCGGGCGCGCTGGTGACGGCCAACCAGGCCACGGCGCTGACCACCGTGCAGCAGCTCGACCCGATCTACGTCGACGTGACCCAGTCCAGCAACGACTTGCTGCGCCTGAAGCGCGAAATGGATAGCGGCAGCCTGAAGAAGGCCGGCTCAGGCCAGGCCAGGGTGACGCTGCTGCTGGCCGACGGCAGCAAGTATGCCGAGGCGGGCAAGCTGCAATTCTCCGACGTCAGCGTCGACCCCGGCACGGGCAACGTGACCTTGCGCGCGCTGTTCCCGAACCCGAAGGGCGACCTGCTGCCGGGCATGTATGTGCGCGCCGTGCTGGAAAACGGCTTGAACGACAGCGCCATCGTCGTGCCGCAGCAGGGCGTGACGCGCAATCCGAAAGGCCAGGCGACGGCGCTGGTGCTGAACCCCGAGGGCAAGGTCGAGCAGCGCATCCTGACGACCGCGCGCACGCTGGGCGACAAGTGGCTGGTCACGTCCGGCCTGGCCGCCGGCGACCGCGTCATCGTCGAGGGCGTGCAAAAGGTCAAGCCGGGCGCCCAGGCCAATGTCGCCGCGGCCGCCCCGGCCGTCGCCGGCGCGCCGGCCGGCGCCGCGCCCGCCGCGAACGCCAAAAGCGCCCACTAATTCAGGAGATTAAGAATGGCACGTTTCTTTATTGACCGCCCGATTTTCGCCTGGGTGGTCGCGATTGTGATCATGCTGGCCGGCGTGATTGCCATCCTCGGCTTGCCGGTGTCGCAGTACCCGAGCATTGCGCCGCCGTCGATTTCGATCAGCGGCACCTATCCGGGCGCGTCGGCCAAGACCGTCGAGGACGCGGTGACCCAGGTCATCGAACAGAAGATGAAGGGCATCGACGGCTTGAACTACATGTCGTCGAGCAGCGATTCGACCGGCGGCATCAGCCTGACGCTGACCTTCAAGAGCGGCACCAACCCCGACATCGCCCAGGTGCAGGTGCAGAACAAGCTGCAACTGGCGACGCCGCTGCTGCCGGCCGCGGTGACGCAGCAGGGCCTGGTGGTGTCGAAGGCGACGAAAAACTTCCTGATGGTGCTCGGCTTCACGTCCGAGAACGGCAGCATGCGCCAGGTCGACCTGGGCGACTATGTGGCCGCCAACGTCGTCGATCCGCTCAGCCGCGTGCAGGGCGTGGGCGAGGTCACGCTGTTCGGCTCGCAGTACGCGATGCGCATCTGGCTGGACCCGTCCAAGCTGCAAAGCTACCAGTTGACGCCGGCCGACGTCAGCGCCGCCATCAGCGCGCAAAACACCGAGGTGTCCGCCGGCGAGCTGGGCGGCACGCCGGCCGCGCCGGGGCAGCAGTTGAACGCCACCGTGTCGGCCCAGAGCCGCCTGCAGACGGCCGAGCAGTTCGGCGCCATCCTGCTGAAGACCACGCCCAACGGCGCCAGCGTGATGCTGCGCGACGTCGCCCGCATGGAGCTGGGCAGCGAGAACTACAAGACCGTGGCGCGCTTCAACGGCAAGCCGGCCACCGGCATCGCCATCAAGCTGGCCTCGGGCGCGAACGCGCTGGAAACGGCCGAGCTGGTCAAGAAGAAGGTCGAGCAGCTGGGCAAGCAGTTCCCGGCCGGCATGAAGGCCCAGGTGGCCTTCGACACCACGCCTTTCGTCAAGCTGTCGATCGAGGAAGTGGTCAAGACCCTGGCCGAGGCGATCGTGCTGGTGTTCCTGGTCATGTACCTGTTCCTGCAAAACTTCCGCGCCACCCTGATCCCCACGCTGGCCGTGCCGGTGGTGCTGCTGGGCACCTTCGCCATCCTGTCGGCGTTCGGCTATTCGATCAACACCCTGACCATGTTCGCGATGGTGCTGGCGATCGGCCTGCTGGTCGACGACGCCATCGTCGTCGTCGAGAACGTCGAGCGCGTGATGAGCGAGGAGGGCCTCTCGCCCGTCGAGGCGACGCGCAAGTCGATGGGCCAGATCACCGGCGCCCTGGTCGGCATCGCCATGGTGCTGTCGGCCGTGTTCGTGCCGATGGCCTTCTTCAGCGGCTCGACCGGGGTGATCTACCGCCAGTTCTCGATCACCATCGTCTCGGCGATGGTGCTGTCGGTGATCGTCGCGATGGTGTTTACGCCGGCGCTGTGCGCCACCTTCCTGAAGCCCGTCGAAAAAGGCCACCACGCCAGCAACAGCGGCTTCTTCGGCTGGTTCAACCGCAGCTTCGACAGCAGCAGCGCGAAGTACCAGGGCTGGGTCGGCAACATGATACGCCGCAGCGGCCGCTCGATGCTGATGTACGCGCTGCTGCTGGGCGCGCTGGCCTTCGTCTTCATGCGTCTGCCGACGTCCTTCCTACCGGCCGAAGACCAGGGCGTGCTGTTCTCGCAGATCCAGTTGCCGACGGGCGCCACGCAGGAGCGCACGCTGAAGGTGATCGAAAAGGTCGAGGAGCACTTCATGGTCGAGCAGCAGGAGGCGGTCGCGTCCATCTTCACCGTGGCCGGCTTCAGCTTTGGCGGCAATGGCCAGAACACCGGCATCGCCTTCGTGCGCCTGAAGGACTGGGACGTGCGCAAGCGCCCCGATCTGCGCGCCCCCGGCGTGGTCGGCAAGGCGATGGCCTCGTTCTCGAAAATCAAGGACGCGATGGTGTTCGCCTTCGCCCCGCCGGCCGTGCTGGAGCTGGGCAATGCCAGCGGCTTCGACTTGCAGCTGCAGGACCAGGCCGGCCTCGGACATGATGCCCTGATGGGCGCCCGCAACCAGTTGCTGGGCATGGCGTCGAAGAATCCGCTGCTGATGGGCGTGCGCCCGAACGGCCAGGAAGACACGCCGGAATACAAGATCACCATCGACCAGCAGAAAGCCACCGCGCTTGGCCTGTCGCTGGCCGAAGTGAACAAGGTGCTCAGCGTCGGCTGGGGCAGTAGTTATGTGAACGACTTCATCGACCGCGGCCGCGTCAAGAAGGTGTTCATGCAGGGCCAGCCCGACTCGCGCATGGTGCCGGAAGACCTGGCCAAATGGTTCGTGCGCAACAACGCCGGCGACATGGTGCCGTTTTCGGCCTTCGCCTCGGGCGAGTGGGTGTATGCCTCGCCGCGTCTGGAGCGCTACAACGGCCTGTCGTCGGTCGAGGTGCTGGGCATGCCGGCGCCGGGCAAGAGCTCGGGCGCGGCCATGGCCGAAGTGGAAAAACTGGTGGCGCAACTGCCGCCGGGCATCGGCTTCGAGTGGACCGGCGTGTCGGCCGAGGAGCGCGATTCCGGCTCGCAGACGCCGCAGCTGTACGCCATTTCCCTGCTGATCGTCTTCCTGTGCCTGGCCGCCCTGTATGAAAGCTGGTCGATCCCGTTCTCGGTGCTGCTGGTCGTGCCGCTGGGCGTCATCGGCACGGTGCTGGGCAGCACCTTCTTCGGCCTGTCGAACGACGTCTACTTCCAGGTGGCGTTGCTGACCGTGGTCGGCCTGTCGGCGAAGAACGCGATCCTGATCGTCGAATTCGCCAAGGAATTGCAGGACAAGGGCGTGGAACTGAAGGAGGCCACCCTGCAGGCGGTGCGCCTGCGCCTGCGGCCGATCCTGATGACCTCGATCGCCTTCGGCCTGGGCGTGCTGCCGCTGGCCACCAGCAGCGGCGCCGGCTCCGGCAGCCAGAACGCCATCGGCATCGGCGTGCTGGGCGGCATGCTGTCGGCGACCTTCCTCGGCATCTTCTTCGTCCCGGTGTTCTTCGTGCTGGTGCGCGGCTTTTTCAAACCCAAGCCAGCCGCGCCGCAGCCAGCCGCCACAGTCATAACGGAAGCGCATTAACATGAAAAAAACCCTACTCTCCCTCGCCGCGCTGGCCCTGCTGGGCGGTTGCAGCCTGGCGCCCACCTACCAGCGCCCCGACAGCCCGGTGGCGGGCGGCTGGCCGGCCGGTCCGGCCTACCAGGCGGACGCGGCGGCGGCGAACGCCCGCCCGGCGGCCGACATCCAGTGGCGCGACTTCTTCGCCGACGCCCGCCTGCGCCAGGTGATCGAGCTGGCGCTGGCGAACAACCGCGACCTGCGCGTGAGCACGCTGAACATCGAAAAGGCGCGCGCCCGCTACGGCATCGAAAGCGCCGCGCTGCTGCCGAAGATCGCGGCGAACGGCAGCGGCAGCGCGCAGCGCTCGGCGGCCAATGCCAGCCCGAACGGGCAGGCGCAAGTGACGCACCAGTACAGCGCCAACCTGGGCGCGGCCGCCTACGAGCTGGACTTCTTCGGCCGCGTGCGCGACCTGTCCGAATCGGCCCTGCAGCAATACCTGGGCACCGAGGAGGCGCGCCGCGCCGCGCAGATCAGCCTGGTGGCGGAAGTGGCGGGCCACTACCTGACGCTGCTGGCCGACCAGGAGCGCCTGCGCCTGGCGCAGGAAACCCTGAAAAGCCAGCAAGTGTCGTATGCGCTGAGCCAGAGCCGCTTCCAGGCCGGCGCCACCTCTGGGCTGGACATGTACGAGGCGCAGACCAGCGTCGAGGCGGCCCGTTCCGACGTGGCCCTGTACACGGGCCAGGTGGCGCTGGACCAGAACCTGCTGGCCCTGGTGGTGGGCGCGCCGCTGCCGGCCGGCCTGCTGCCGCAGGGGCCGCAGGCAAGCGTCACGGCGCTGACCGACATCCCGTCCGGGCTGCCGTCGGAGGTGCTGCAGCGCCGTCCCGACGTGCTGGAGGCCGAGCGCACGCTGCGCGCCGCCAACGCCAACATCGGCGCGGCCCGCGCCGCCTTCTTCCCGCGCATCTCGCTGACGGCCTCGGCCGGCACGGTCAGCGACAATCTGTCTGGCCTGTTCAAGGGCGGCAGCTCGACGTGGAGCTTCATGCCGCAAGTGAGCCTGCCGATCTTCGACGGCGGCGTCAACCGCGCCAACCTGGGCATCGCCAAGGTCGAGCGCGACATCGCCGTGGCCCGCTACGAGAAGTCCATCCAGAGCGCCTTCCGCGAAGTGTCGGACGCGCTGGCGCAGCGCGGCACGCTGGGCGAGCGCCTGGCCTCGCAGGAAGCGCTGGTCGAGGCGGCGTCGAAAAGCTACCGCATCCACGAGGCGCGCTACCGCCAGGGCGCCGAGTCCTACCTGAACGCGCTGGTGTCGCAGCGCGCCCAGTACGCGGCCCAGCAAAGCCTGATCGGCGCGCGCCTGCAAAAGCAGGCCAACCTGGTGACCCTGTACAAGGTGCTGGGCGGCGGCTGGCAGCCAGAGGGGGCGCCGGCGACGGCGGCCGTGCAGGGCGCCGCCGGCGCCCGATAACCGCGACAGCGAAGCAGGCGGCCGGGCGCGCGTTCCGGCCGCCGCAGCACAGGACAGCACCGTGAACTCGACAGAGAAGAGACACCCGGACCAGGAGCGCGCGCACAGCCGGCGCAAGCAAGTGCTGGACGCGGCCGCCAGCTGCTTCGGGCGCAGCGGCTTCCACGGCGCCAGCATGGCCGAGATATCGAAGGCGGCCGGCATGAGCGCCGGCCACATCTACAACTACTTCGACAACAAGGACGCCATCATCGCCGCCTTCGTCCAGCAAAACATGGAGCGCGTGTCGGCCCACATGCGCGACCTGGAGCAGGACGAGGACCCGCTGCAAAAGATGATCGACAACGTCGCCCAGAACGTCAGCGAAAGCCTGGACCCGGAGATCTGGGCGCTGCCGCTGGAAATCTTTTCCGAATCGGCGCGCAACCCGAAAATCGCCGCGCTGCTGCACGGCGCCGACCGGCGCATGCGCGCCCAGTTCCGCACCATCCTCAAGACGGCGCGGCAACACCGCGGGCTGGCGACGGACGACGGCCTGCTCGACGGCCGCGTCGACACCATCATCGCCATGTACCAGGGCTTGCACGTGCGCGCGCTGCACCACCCCGGCATGGATCAGACGGCCGTGATCGACGGCTATCGCCTGGCCCTCACGGCGCTGCTGCTGCACTAGGCCGGCCGCCCATTCAACACGTGATGGCAAAAAAACAGCATTTTGCGCGCCGACGGTGGTAACGGCGGCCCGCATCGGGTAAAGTGGCCGGTGGTGGCCGGGCAGTCCCCCGCGCCAGCGTGACAACGGAAAAGTACATGATCATCACAGAAAAACAGCGCAGCGACCAGCAACGCACGCTCAGCCGGCGCAAGCAGGTGCTGGACGCGGCAGCCAGTTGCTTCCGGCGCAGCGGCTTCCACGGCGCCAGCATGGCGCAGATATCGAAGGCGGCCGGCATGAGCGCGGGCCACATCTACAACTACTTCGACAGCAAGGACGCCATCATCGCAGCCTTCGTCGAACAAAACCTGGAACGGGTCGCCGCCATCCTGCGCGACCTGGAGCAGCACGACGAGCCGCTGCAAGCGATGTTCGACAACGCCGAACAGCACGTCAAGGAAAACCTCGACCCGGTGTTGTGGGGGCTGCAACTGGAAATTTTCTCCGAGGCGGCGCGCAACCCGACCATTGCCGCCGTGCTGCACGACGCGGACGCGCGTCCGCGCGGCGAGCTGCGCAGCATCATCAAACGGGCGCGGCAGCGGCGTCAACTGGCGGTCGACGACGCCACGCTGGACGGCCGCGTCGAAATGATGATCGCCATGTACCAGGGCCTGTCGCTGCGCGCGCTGCACCACCCCGGCCTGGACGTGGCCAGCCTGGTCGCCTCGTTCCGGCTGGCGCTGACGCCGTTGCTGTTCAGTTAAGCATAGAAATATGCGGCCGCGGCGCTGCGCCCCGGGGCGGGGTGCAACAATTTTGCGGGTATTTGCACTTTGTCCGTGGCAAGGATGGCAAAAACGTAAAAGGCTCTGTTATAATTCGCAGCTCGTCGGGGCGTAGCGCAGCCTGGTAGCGTACTTGCATGGGGTGCAAGGGGTCGGAAGTTCGAATCTTCTCGCCCCGACCAATAGAATCAAAGACTTAGGCCAACCTTCGGGTTGGCCTTTTTCTTATTCGTGAAAATTACCCCTATATTTACCCCTACAGTTTTTTTTGCCTCATAAAAGACGCTTTGGCACCACCTGAAATCAATAGGCGGGGGGCTTTCTGGCTGCGATGCAATCGTTTTTGCCATTTCGATACATTGGTGGAATCCGAGGCGATGGCGTGCGGGTCGATGTGGACCGGCGACGGGAACTTCCCGGCCTTCACCGCCCGCAAGATGGTGCTGCGCGATTGGCCGGTGGCGTCGATCACGGCCGGCAGCCGCAGGAATTTTTTCGTTGTGCTCATTGTTCGGATCTTTGCTCTGTTGTTGATGGGGTGGCGCCGACCACCGTCAGGCGCGGTGGCGCACGGCGCATGTTGCCATCCGGCTGCCTGTGGTAGGTGGCGAACATGCCTTCGAACAGGCCGCCCGGGGCGGCCTCCTTTTCCCACATCTCATCCATGGCCACTTTGCCCTCGGGCGTGGTGGCCATCTTATGGAACACGGCCCAGCGCGCGGCATTGCCCATGGGGGCGTCGTGCCAGTCCTCGCCGCGGTGCGCCGCCGAGTCCTCTACGCAATAAACCAGCACCAGGTGGGTTAGGCCGGTGCCGGCGGGTACGTCGGCACGGTCGGCGACGTTCGTGTTGAGCAGCTCGAAGTGCTGCTCCAGCGTCGTCGCGGCGTCGAGATTGGCGGCGTTGTTGAGCAGGACGGCACCTATCTTGCGCTGCATCTCCATGGCCCTGCGGAACCTCGGCTTAATCTCGTCGGCTTCGGCGCGCAGCAGTGCCACGCGGTTGGCGTTGAATGGCGACGCCAGTTCGAGCTTCTTGGCGGCCCGGCGCGCGGCATCCATATCGGTCTGGAAGAGGGTACGCATCGAACGACGGCAGCTATGCGCTGACCACCACCGGCATTCAAACCGAAAACGCCCACAAGGAAATCGCATGACCGAGCACCACGAAGACCACGCTGTTTCGATCCGCGCCGAGCAGGCGGTGATTGGCGCCCTGTTGCTGGACTACGATGCCCTCGACCGCGTAGACGACCTGGAGGCCGCGCATTTTTACCGTCACGACCACCGCGTCGTCTTCGACGAGATCCGGCGCCAGGTGGTGGCCGGCCAGCGCGCCGATGCGATGACGGTGTTCGCCAAGGTCGGCGACAAGGTCGAGGATTGCCTGAAGTACCTGGCCGCGCTGCGCCACTCCGCCGTCAGCGCCGTCAATATCCGGCACCACGCCGAAATTATTGCGGACAAGGCCGGCAAGCGGGCGCTGGTGGCGCTCGGCATCGAAATGCAGGAGCTTGACGTCGCAGCAGCAGGTCGCCGCCTGCATCGATCTGGTGGCACCCAAGCTGGAGGCGATGGCGCAGAGGAAGACCGCGCACGAGCCCGAACGCATCGAGGACATGATGTCCGACTACGCTGACGTGCTGCAGGCGCGGATGTCGGATGTGGCGTGTCGCACGTGCGCCGGAAGCGGCAAGCTAGCCGTCCTGGCGAAGCACAACCTGGTGCATCTGGTCGAGGATATGGTCGAGGCGCTGGATGCGATTTCGGCGCACGCGGCCGGCCAGACGACGAAGTGCCTGGCATTGGACATGAAGCTGTAGGCGGATTTCTGTTACTTTCCCGTCAGAAGGGCTGGCGGTTGAGATTTAATCTCTTTCATCGTCAGCGAGCTCATTACTGTCAGCCTCATCATTTTGTCGTTTAATTAAGCCCATTGCTCCTCGTAGCCGCCTAAATTCTCGGGCAAAGAAAAAGGCGCAGAATAGGCCAACTGGAAGCGTGAATACCGTCAGGCTGATCGCGAGCGGGGAGGAAATTTTTGCCCAAGTCCAAAGAAAAAGTGGCAAAAATGCACTAGTATAGAAGACCAGAAAACCAACAAAGTACGCAACGCCAATGGCCTGACACCGCTTACGTGTGGAGAAGGCAGCGCTTGCAAAACTCAGTTGGCGATTGGACCGGCCAGGCGTATGCTTTAAATAGCTTTTGGAAAGGACATAATCTTGCAGTGCCAGACCGGGATCCAATAGCGACATCAAATGTTTGATCAGGCTGGCGGATAAATCCTGACTTCCTACGATGGCTTGGTAGCCCTTTTGTTGAGCGAACGCATGCATTTTTGGATGCTGTTCCAGATCTTCAAAGAAACTCTTGGCGAATTTGTATTCCTCTCGGTATGCGGTGCGCGCGCCCCATGGAAATTGGCGAGTGGATAACCATAGGCTTGCGCAGCCGAGTGCAGCAGGGGCCAGCCAGGTGGCCAATTTTAACCATTGTTCTAAGTCCATGATCCCTCTTCAAAATTTATTGTGATTGCAAGACGAAATTTTCCACTGTTCGTAAACACAGGTATATAATTGCCTCACTGCGCGCCTTGCGATCCACCCAGCGCGCATAACTTAAGCCGAGCGCGAAAGCGCGGAGCAGGGCAGCGGCCAACCTGAAGCCGAGAAGTTTGATGCTCTGCTACGTCTGAACAAAAAAGCCTGCCACCTTATGGTCGCGGGCTTTTTTATTGCGCCGAGGCTTAGTTTTCGTCGGAGAAATCTGCGGTGAGCGCGGATACCCGCCCTGGCCGAGATTGAATTACCTTCAAAACTTGCGCTTTTTCGGACGCAAGTTCTTCATACGCATTCTGTATATGTTGCTCTGTCGGCAGAACAGAGTTTCCATTTGCATCCCTTGCTATCTCTTTGGCTCTTTTTAAAACCATTTGGGAAAACACATATTCGTTCAATTTTTCAGTATTCATTCGCTATTTCTCATTGATGTGGGTTACAGCCCCAGATTTGGCTGCTTATCGATAGTGTCACATCTGCAACCAGAGCTGGAACTCGTATGGCGCTAGGCCATCACGTTGTCGAGATATCCGCTCCTGAGTCTCCTCGCTCGGCGTCCACTGGCCCTTCGCCGCTGACCGCATCCATGCGTCAGCGGCTTTTCTTCTTCAGCGCGGCTTAGTTCGTGCCTTCCAGGCCGGAAGCTAATGCGCGAACGAGCCATGTGCCAGGGCTCTGTTGTTGCTCTCCCCGATTTTTAAGGATCGCGATTATCTCGGTCTTACGGTTTTGAAACTCAGTGCTTGATGCATAGGCGGTCTCGAATAGCTCAAGTGCGTTGATTGCCTCGTGCGCGGTGTCGTAACAAGTTTTTGACATTAATCACTCCTGAAGGTAAATCATGAACATCATCACCCCAGCCACATCCATGAGTCCCGACACGCTCGAATACTGGAAAAAGGTAAGGTCGTGCGTGTCTTCGATACGAATGGTTCCGGGGAACTGTTGCCTGTCGAATACAAGCAGCAAGCAGATGATAGCAAGTTTGCATTGCAAAATTCGCCATTCGGTAAGGTATATACCGAATTCAACCGGCCTGCAGCCTAAGCCATGTCGCCCTTCGCGATCATGCTGATTGAGGTGCACTGTTAATAGTGGACACGTCCGTTTCAAGCAGCCAGCACCTGTTTTCTATAATTTTCAGCGAACGAAGCCGGCGACACATAGCCAAGGCGCGAATGACGCCGCTGGCGGTTGTAGAAGATTTCAATGTACTCCTTGATGGCTGCTTCCGCGTTGGCCCTCGTCGCATACCTCTGATGATGAATCATTTCGTTCTTCAGACTGCCCCAGAAGCTCTCCATCGGGGCATTGTCGTAACAGTTCCCTTTGCGCGACATGGATGCCTGCATGCCGAACTGCGCCACCAATTTTCGATAGTCGTCGGCGCAGTATTGGCTGCCGCGATCCGAGTGGAGAATCAGCCCTGGCGCAGGCCGCTTTTCTCGAACGGCTCGCCACAGCGCTTGCGCCGTCAACTCCTGCGTCATCCTTGCGCCGAGAGCGTAGCCCACCATCTCGCACGTGAAGACGTCCTTGATGCCTGCCAGGTAGAGCCATCCTTCGTCGGTGGCGACGTAAGTGATGTCGCTGACCCAGGCTTCGTTTGGGCGCGTCGGTGCGAAGGTCTGCTCCAACAGGTTCGGTGCCACCGGGAAGCTATGGCTCGAATTCGTCGTGGCCTTGAACTTGCGCTTTTGCTTGCAGCGCAGGCCAAGTTCTCGCCGCAGTCGAACGATACGATCACGGCCGGTGTCGAATCCCTGGGCGACAAGTTCCGGCTGCAGGCGCAACGGCCCGTAGGTTTCACGGGTCTGGACGTGGGCCGCCTTGATGGCGACCTTCAACCGTTCGTCGTCCTGCGCGCGTTGCGATGGCGGGCGCTCGAGCGCCGCATAGAAGCCGCTGCGCGACACACCGAAGACGCGGCACAACAAGCCCAGCGGGTATTCGAGTCGCACCAACTTCATGAACGCGTACCGGGCAGCGACTCCCTCGCAAAGTACGCGGTGGCCTTTTTTAGCACTTCCTTTTCCATCCGTTCGACTGCCCGCTCCTTGCGAAGCTTGGTTACTTCGGCTTCCAGCTCGGCGACGCTGCGGCTGCCGGGTGGCGCCTTGGGGTCCGTGCCGCGCTTGGCAGCGCTCACCCAATTAGCCAACGTCCCTTTGGGCACCAAGATCCGCTGCGCGGCTTCCTCTAGCGTCAATCCCTGCGCCAGTACCAGTTTGACCGCCTCGGCCCGGAACTCCGGCGTGTATGTAGTTGATTTCATGTTTTCACTCCCTTTGACAAGTTTATCAAATGGAAGTGTCCGAAAATGTCAGGCTACGAGCGGACGATCCGACTGCGCAACGCGGCCAGCAGTTGACCCGCGCGCACCAGCAGATCGACAACGAAAATTGAACAAGGACTGAAATGAACGTAATCCAAAAATATACCCGGGCGCTTGGCTCCTCCAACCTGCGCGACGACGCGCACCACCACAGCACCGAGGTGCTGGCCGCCGCGGCGCTGTGCCACGACCTGGGCACCAAGCTGTTCCGCGTGAAGTACGCCGGCGACGCGACGAGCTACCCGGCGCTGCTGGAAGCGTGGCGCGAAGTGGTCATTACCAAGGCGGCGCATCGCACCTGGCCGGCCGACGTCAGCCCCGCGAAGGTGGCGCGCCTGTCGCTCGACCACTGGCTCAACGACGTCTGCCTGGCGTGCACGGGGCGCGGCTACGAGCCGGTGCGCGGCAAGGCAAGCACCATGTCGGACGTACCGTGCGTGCGCCGGCGGCGGCAAGCGCGCGGTGCTGGCGAAGCACAACCTGGTGCACCTGGTCGAGGATATGGTCGAGGCGTTGGACGCCATTGTGGCGCACGCGGCCGGAAAAACGATGAAGCGCCTGGCGTCGGAAATGGATTTGTGACACCTGTGCGAAAAACGATTCACTGTTTGTAAACACAGGTATATAATTGCCTCACTGCTCGCCTTACGATCCATCCAGCGCGCATAATTCAAGCCGAGCGCAAAGCGCGGAGCAGGGCAGCGGTGCACCTGAAGCCGAGAAGTTTGATGCTTCGCCGCGCCCGAATGAAACGCTCACCACGCAGATAGTGCGGGAGCAGATAGAAGCCACCCATGCGGTGGCTTTTTGCATTGCTCCCCCAGTTTTTAACCTACCTCTTTCAGCGGGGTTCTCGGGATCCGTTTAACGACCGGCTTAACTACCTCGACGGGCATTTTTTTTGCCGTGGTTTTGACCTCCTTTATTTTTGGCACTTTTTTCAACTGCCCATTAGCGCTTAATAATTCTGCAAGCTTAGTCCAATTGTATGTGCGGCAATTGACACTATTGCCTTTTGGCCACCACTCAACCGAGCCTTTGCTGAAATGCAGTTCGCCGATTTTCTTATTGTTCGTGTTCGTGATAGTTATAGCACTGTCAATCTTTCCTATTTCCACTTCTTGGCCAAGCTTTAATTTAAGGTTTGCCATAGCTATTCCTTTGTTAATTGTAGGAAATTTAATAATAACGCAATGAACGATTGTCAGATCTTTTTTTTGTCGGCATTTTGCTTTCTATTAAAAGCGCAATAAAAGATTAGCCCGCCGCACCATCAGCCCCGCGCCCACCTGGTGCGCGGCACGCCCGAGGTAGTCGAGCAGCCGTCGAACGACGAGATTCGGCGCCAGCTCGGCCTGACCCTGATCAACGCCGAGCGCCAGACGCGCGCCGAGTGCGACGAACGAAACTGAACCGGCCGGAAGCGCGACGGCCGAGGTTGAGTAGTTGTTAGGTATATAATGCATTTCCATTAATAAACATGGGAGTGCGAAATGTCCAGTTTCACCAAGGGTATGGTTGTTCAGTTGGTCAGCGGCGGGCAAAAAATGTCGGTAGCGGATGTCGGAGATTACAGCCCTGCTTCATCGGACGGCGTGAAGTGCGTCTGGTTTGATGCCAAAAATATCAAGTGCGAAGAGATCTTTGACGCTGCGATACTGAAAGAATTTGTGGCGCCATCGATCGGCATGCGCGTCACCCGAGGCTAAATATATTCACCCCGTCAAAGCCGCCTTCGGGCGGCTTTTCATTTAGGCGCGCGCAAATGCATTCCGAAACCTTCGACGCTAGCCAACTCGTGATTTGCTACGTATTTAGTTTCGTGCGATCATGTCCCCCGTCGCAGCATGGCCCTGTTTCGCGCCAAGGCCGTGCTTGACAAGCTGGTCGCCGGCTTGCCGCCGCGATCCCTTACCCATCGCAGTACGTCACCGAAACGTTTGAGCGCATGAGCAC
>NZ_JAQQXR010000005.1 GCF_028595325.1 Janthinobacterium fluminis | reverse complement strand
CATCATCGCGAACGTCTGCAACAGGATCGACACGCCGATGGCGGTGATCAAGGGCGCCAATCGGGGCGCGTTGCGCAGCCGCCGGTAGGCGACCCGCTCGATGACGATATTGACCAGCATGCAGGCCGGGATCGCGCCGGCGATGGCGATGGCCAGCTTGACGAAGCCGGGCAGGTCGGGCGCGAAGGAGTTGAGCAGTTTGAGGATGGTCAGACCGACCATCGCCCCTATCATCAGCACGTCGCCGTGGGCGAAGTTGATGAGGTTGAGTACGCCGTACACCATCGTGTAACCGAGTGCGACCAGCGCGTACATGCTGCCCAGCACCAGGCCATTGATGATTTGTTGGATAAATGTATCCATGTTTTGCTTGCCCTTTATGAGTCGAATTATATTTTGCGCAACCATCGTCATCAAAAAACAAAACGGCAACTCCAAAAAACAACACCGGAGCTGCCATAAGAATGCCTTATTGACAATAATGGGCGGCGACTACGCGTATACTTTCAGTGACGCCTCTTGCCCTGTCTCCCACGTATACGGTAGGTGCTCTTACTCTTGCCTGTCGAATGCAGTAGCCATAATGATTAGAAGGCAATTTCTAAAGCGCAGCCATAATAACTAAGAATACGATAAACATCACGGGAATTTAGCTTACGCCCAAATAAAATTCTGTTGTGGCGAGAGAAACATTACCAAACAGTGAATGTGGCGTGATTTCGTGCCGCGCGGACGTGCTGGAAAATGCCGGATTTTCCGTTTTTTATTCGCCGGCGCACCTCGTGGAAAGATTATCATAAAATACATATTTAGCTAAACTTTGATGCAATATAGCAATAATGTGTCGTAAAAATGTCGCCAAATCGTACTCAATTTGCGCTTTTGCATGATTTTTGTATGTGATCTTAGTAATTTTTGGTCAAATAAGCTCAGCTTCTTGGATAGAAACGACAAGCAGGTCCCGGCTCGCAGCCTGGCCGAAAGCAACATTAAGAAGTTGTACAACATAATCTTTTAGGATGACCCAAAATGAAAAAATCGCTTCTCGCACTCGCAGTCCTGGCCTCGTTTGCAGGCGCCGCCTCCGCACAATCTTCCGTGACCGTCTATGGCGTGTTGGATGCAGGTGTAACCCGTGAAATGGGCGGCGCGGCCGGCTCGGTCACGAAACTGGCAACCGGCGTGCAATCGGGCAATCGCCTGGGTTTCAAAGGTACGGAAGATCTGGGCGGCGGCTTGAAAGCGAACTTCCAGATTGAAAACGGCTTCGACCTCGACACCGGCAAAACCCGCCAAGGCGACCGCCTGTTCGGCCGCCAAGCCTTCGTCGGCCTGTCCGGCGCCTTCGGTGCCGTCAACCTGGGCCGCCAATACAACCCGATCTTTATCTCCATCGATTCGATCGATCCCTTCGGCACGGGCTTGCCTGGCCGTATCGACAACCTGATGGTTGCCGGTAACTATCGCACCGACAACGCCGTCACCTACAGCACCCCAACCGTCAGCGGCTTCACCGCCAACCTGATGTACGGCGCCGGCGAAAACAAAACCGGCCGCACCCTCGGCCTGTCGGCTGACTACAACAACGGCCCGCTGGTGTTGACCATCGCCTACGACAAACTGAACGCCTTCACCTCGGGCGTCACCACCACCGGCGGCAGCAAAGCCCTGCTGGTCGGCGGCACCTACAACTTCGGCCCAGCCACCGCGCACGCAGCCTACGAAACGGACAAGAACGATGTGACCGGTTCCAACTTCCGCGACTACATGCTGGGCGTGACCGTGCCTGTCAGCGCGGCCGGCTCGGTGATGGCTTCGTTCGTCAAGAAAAGCGACCGCACCAAAAACGACATGGGTTCCAAACAGTTCGGCATCGGCTACACCTACAGCCTGTCCAAGCGCACCAATGTGTACACCTCGTACGCCCGCATCACCAATGAAGCGAACGCCGTCGGCACCGTCGGCGACGCATCGAGCGGCGGCGACGGCAGCACCCCAGCGCTGGGCAAGGCATCGAGCGCCGTCACCGTTGGTATCCGCCACAAGTTCTAAGCTAGTCTAGGCAACAACAGACGCAGTTGGCAGTCACAGCGGCGCCCTCATCCCCCGGATGTCGGCGCCGCTGTAAAAATGGACATAGGACGGACCGTCCATACTTAATATATTGACATATGGCCCGGCCCTATGTCATCGTGCTCCGGACCGCGGCCAAGGCATCGCGCCGGCGTCGTGGTTTGCAGCATTGCAGGATGTCAGGATACACAAGAGGCTATACATAGCCCGGTAAGAGAAATTGGTGTCGCCCCGCCGCAACGCTGTTGCGGCAATTTGGCAAGTCCCTGTTTTTTAAATCCTCTGGAGAAGACCTAATGCAGATCAGTAAAAAAATGATTCCACTGGCTGGCGCCATCGCTTTCGCATTCGCCGGCACCGCTGCAGCCCAGGAAGTCGTCAAGATCGGCCACGTCGGCCCGATCTCCGGCGCAATTGCCCATCTCGGCAAAGACAATGAAAACGGCGCCCGCATGGCGATCGACGAACTCAACGCCAAGGGCGTGATGATAGGCGGCAAAAAGGTCAAGCTGGAACTGCTGACCGAAGACGACGCCGCCGATCCGAAACAGGCCACGGCCGTCGCGCAAAAACTGGTCGACGCCAAAGTCAACGGCGTGATCGGCCACTTGAATTCCGGCACGACCATCCCGGCCTCGAAGATCTACAACGAAGCGGGCATCCCGCAAATCTCGCCATCGGCGACCAACCCGAAATACACGCAGCAGGGCTTCAAGACGGCCTTCCGCCTGGTCGCCAATGACGGCCAGCTGGGCGGCACGCTGGGCCGCTACGCCGTGCAAATCAACAAGGCCAAGAAAGTGGCCGTCATCGACGACCGCACCGCTTACGGCCAGGGCGTTTCCGAAGAATTCATCAAGGGCGTGAACAGCAAGAAAGCCGGCACCGAAATCGTCGGCCGCCAGTACACGACCGACAAGGCCACCGACTTCGGCGCCATCCTGACGGCCATCAAGGCGAAAAACCCGGACGTGATCTTCTTCGGCGGCATGGACGCCGTGGCCGGCCCGATGCTGCGCCAGATGAAACAGCTGGGCATCAACGCCAAGCTGATGGGCGGCGACGGCATCTGCACCGAAGCGCTGTCCACGCTGGCCGGCGACGCGCTGGGCGACAACCAGGTGGTCTGCGCGGAAGCGGGCGGCGTCGAGGATGCGCAGAAATCCTCGCTGGACGATTTCAAGGCCGCCTACAAGAAGAAATTCGGCGTCGAAGTGCAGATCTACGGACCGTATGTCTACGATGCCGTCATGACGATGGTCGAGGCGATGCAAAAAGCCGGTTCGGCCGAACCGGCGAAGTATCTGCCTTTCCTGGCCAAGATCAAGCGCAAGGGTGTGACCGGCAATATCGCGTTTGACGCCAAAGGCGACATGCTCGAAGGCACGCTGACGCTGTACACCTACCGCAGCGGCAAGCGCGCCCTGCTGGCAGTGACCAAGTAATCATTCCGCTCATTCATGAGCGGCGAGTCGGTGGCCGCCCTGTACGCAGGGCCGCCACCGATTTTTCATTGCGGCGCCGCGTCTCAGACGGCGTCGCCGCGCGCCCCGTCCAAGCCCTTCGGCATCGGGAAGGTCACCGCCTCCTGCACGCCGTCGAGCGCGCGCACGCTGCGCACGCCGCATTCCTTCAGGCGGTCGATGACGGCCTGCACCAGCACTTCCGGCGCCGACGCGCCGGCCGTGACGCCGACCCGCACCTTGCCGTCCAGCCAGGCCGGATCGACTTGCGAGGCGTTGTCGACCATATACGCCGGCGTGCCCATCTTGTCCGCCACTTCGCGCAGGCGGTTCGAGTTCGAGCTGTTCGGGCTGCCGACGACGATCACCACCTCCACTTGCGGCGCCATGAATTTGACGGCTTCCTGGCGGTTCGTCGTCGCGTAGCAGATGTCGCCCTTCTTCGGCTCGGCGATGCTGGGGAACCTGGCCTTCAGCGCGGCGATGATGTCGGCCGTGTCGTCGACCGACAAGGTGGTTTGCGACACATAGGCCAGCATGTCCGGGTTGGCCACGTTGAGGCGGGCCACGTCGTCCAGCGTTTCGACCAGGTACATGCCCAGCTCGGCCTGCCCCATCGTGCCCTCGACCTCGGGATGGCCGTCGTGGCCGATCATGACGATCTCGCGCCCTTCGCGGCGCATCTTCGCCACTTCGACGTGGACCTTGGTGACCAGCGGGCAGGTGGCGTCGAAAATGCTCAGGCCGCGCGACTCCGCCTCGGCCCGCACCGCACGCGACACGCCGTGGGCGGAAAACACCAGGGTGTTGCCGGCCGGGACGTCGTCGAGGTCGTCGATGAAGATCGCGCCCTTGTTGCGCAGGTCGGCGACGACATAGGCGTTGTGCACAATTTCATGGCGCACATAAATCGGCGCGCCGAACTGCTGCAGCGCGCGCTCGACGATTTCGATCGCGCGGTCGACGCCGGCGCAAAAACCGCGCGGCTGCGCCAGGAGAATTTCTTTGTCCATCGCTAATCCTTGTATATAGATGCAGCCGCTTACAGGACCGACAGGAGCTTCACCTCGAAGGTCAGCGCCTGCCCGGCCAGCGGATGGTTGAAATCGAACAGCGCGGAATCGTCCTTCAACTCGCGCAGCACGCCGGCAAAGCGGCCGCCGCCCGGCGCGGCGAAATCGATCAGGTCGCCGATCTGGTAATCCGTGCCGGGCGCCGAATTCTCGTCCAGCGTGGCGCGCGTGACCAACTGCACGAGGTCCGGGTTGCGCTCGCCGAAGCCCTGGCCGGCGGCCAACTCGAAGGTCTGGTGGCTGCCTTCGGGCAAACCGATCAAGCGCTCTTCGAGGAAGGGCGCCAACTGGCCCTGCCCCAGCATCAGCGTGGCGGGATTTCCGTTAAAGGTAGTGACAATATCAGTACCGTCGGCGCTGGCCAGACGATAATGCAAGGTAAGGTAGGCCGATGGGGTGACGACTGCGGTGTGGGCGTTGGACATAATAACTATTCGTGTGCAGGCAAAACGATATTGTAAGCCACCTTGTCCCCGGCGCCCCATGCGCAGGGCAAGCGGCGGCAAATTTCCGGGGGAAACATGGGAATTAATCAATGGCCGGCGCAGGAACGGCCGCGCGAACGCCTGATCAACGAAGGCGCCCAGGCGCTGTCGAACGCGGAACTGCTGGCGCTATTCCTGCGCACCGGCGTCAAGGGCAAGAACGCCGTCGAACTGGCGCGCGACGCCGTCGGCCATTTCGGCTCGCTGCAGGGCCTGTTCGGCGCCAGCCTGCAGGATTTTTCCGCCGTGCATGGCCTGGGCGCGGCCAAGTTCGCCCAACTGCAGGCGGTGATGGAGCTGGCGCGCCGCGCCATCGGCGAGCAACTGGTCAGCGGGCACGTGCTCAGCTCGCCCCAGGCCGTCAAGGAATACCTGCGCCTGATGCTGAGCGGCAAATCCCACGAATCCTTCTATGTGTTGTTCCTGGACGTCAAAAACCGCCTGATCGAAACCTGCGAACTGTTTCGCGGCACCCTGACCCACACCAGCGTCTATCCGCGCGAGGTGGTCAAGGAGGCGCTGGCGCGCAACGCGGCCAGCGTGATGCTGGCCCACAACCACCCGTCCGGCACGCCCGAACCCAGCGAGTCCGACCTGCTGCTGACACGCGCGCTGGTGCAGGCGCTGGCCCTGGTCGACGTGCGCATCCTCGACCACTTCGTCGTGGCCGGCTGCCAGGTGCATTCCTTTGCCGAGCACGGCCAGCTGTAGCCGCGGCCCGCGGCGCGCGCCGGTTTACCGCGCCGCCACGGGCGTAAACGGGGAAATACGGGGGAAATTTCAATTGTTAAATTTTTCAAAAACAACGTGACACAATTGTTTTTCGCAAGTCATTGATAAATCTGCGGTTTTTGGCTATACTCTCGTTTTTCCAATTGTGGAAGTCCTTAAGGAGTGCGCCATGGCACGTGTTTGCCAAGTCACTGGGAAGAAGCCGATGGTCGGCAACAATGTTTCCCATGCAAACAACAAAACCAAACGTCGTTTTTTGCCTAACTTGCAGAATCGTCGCATTTTTGTTGAATCTGAAAACCGCTGGGTTTCCCTGCGTTTGTCCAACGCCGGTCTGCGCGTCATCGACAAAGTCGGCATCGACGCCGTATTGACCGATATGCGCGCTCGTGGCGAAAAAGTCTAATTAGCAGAATAAGGGAGCTATCATGGCAAAATCAGGCCGCGACAAAATCAAGTTAGAATCGACCGCCGGTACGGGTCACTTCTACACGACCACCAAAAACAAGCGTACGACGCCTGCGAAAATGGAGATCATGAAATTTGATCCTAAAGCACGCAAGCACGTAACGTACAAAGAAACGAAGATCAAGTAATCCGCTCTTCGTGCTTTGGCCGGAAAAGCCGCTCGCTGAGCGGCTTTTTTACGTCCGCGTTTTCATTTTCCGTTTCCATTCCCCCAAAGGGGCAGGCGTAAAAAAGCCCCGCAAGCGGGGCCGCTAGCGGAGCTCTAGATAGCGGCGCCGGCATGGCCGGCGCGGCGTTTAGGCGTAGCTGCGCAGGCGCAAGGAGAATTCCTGCAGCGACTTGATGCCGGACGCCTCGGCCCGGTTGCACCAGTCCTGCAATTTGTGCAGCAACTGGTCGCGCGTGAAGTGCGAACGCTCCCAGATCACGCCGAGTTCGACGCGCATCTGGTGCATCGTTTCCAGCGCCTTGCTATGCTGGAACAACTCGCTCAATTGCTGCCGCTGCGAACCTTCCAGCTTGCCCGGCTCGCGCTGCAACAGCTTGCGCGAAGAATTCAGGAAGCGCGCCTCCAGCTCGGCCTTGCCCTTGAGCTGAGCCAATTCTTCCTTCCACGCGTGCTTGATGGATTTGGCATATTTCGACATCACGTCGTAGCGGTTGGCGATGACCGATTGCAGGGTGTCGAAGTCCGCTTCTAGCTTGCCTTGCAAGAACTTCGGCTCCGGCGCGCGCTTCTTCACCTTGGCCAGCCCCAACATTTCCAGGCCGCGGATATAGGCCCAGCCGATGTCGACCTCATACCATTTCGACGACAGCTTGGCCGACGTGGCGAAGGTGTGGTGGTTGTTGTGCAATTCCTCGCCGCCGATCAGTATGCCGAAGGGAATGATGTTGGTGGCCGCGTCCGAGCATTCATAGTTGCGGTAGCCCCAGTAGTGGCCGATGCCATTGATGATGCCGGCGGCCGTGATGGGTATCCACATCATCTGCACGGCCCAGACGGACACGCCGATGACGCCGAACAGCGCTATATTAATCAGCAATAAGGAAACCACGCCGGCCCAGCTGTAGCGGGTGTAGACATTGCGCTCCATCCAGTCGGTCGGCGTGCCGTGGCCGTACTTCTCCATCGTTTCCAGGTTTTTCGATTCGATGCGGTACAGCTCCGCGCCCTCGAACAAGACTTTCTTGATGCCGCGGGTAACCGGGCTGTGCGGATCTTCCTCGGTGTCGCATTTGGCGTGGTGCTTGCGGTGCACGGCGGCCCACTCCTTGGTGACCTGGCCCGTTGTCAGCCACAGCCAGAAACGGAAGAAATGGCTGGGGATGGCGTGCAGCTCCAGCGCGCGGTGGGCCTGGTGGCGGTGCAAATAGATGGTCACGCTGGCGATCGTGATGTGCGTCACCACCAGCGTATAGAAGAATACTTGCCAGCCAGAAAAGCCGGTGATGCCGCTCGCCAGGAACTCCAGCGTGGCGTTTACAACTGAACTTAAAGTCATTACTACTCCAAAGTAAATAGCGCGCCAACGGTCGCTTCCGCAGTCATGGGAAGGTCCGTTTTTCTCCAATTTTGGACCTTATTGTACGCTGATTTCAGCTTGTCTAAACGAAGCATTGCCGCCAATCAGCTAGCTTTGCGCAACACTGCACTAACTTCCCGCTTCTCCGCCGAGCGGGCCGGCGCCGGCCCGCGGCGTGCCGATAATGCGCACTTCGCGCTGCGGATACGGCAGGGAAATATTGTTCGCCTTCAGCGCGCGCCAGATGGCCCGGTTGACGTCGGAGGTGACGCCGCCGCGGCCGTTTTCCGGATCGTTGATCCAGAAACCCACCTGCAAATCGAGGCCGTCGGCGCCGAAGCGCTGCAGCGTGGCCGACGGCGCCGGCTCGGCGGCGACGCGCTCGATGCTGGAAGCGGCCGCCACCAGCAGCTCCAGCACCTGGTCCAGGTCGGAGTCGTAAGCCACCGACACCTGGGTCGCCAGCCACAGGTTGCGGTTCGACAGTGAGGAGTTCTGCACGGCGCCGGAGACGAACATTTCATTGGGCACAATCGATTCGACGCCGTCCAGGCCCTGCAACACCGTGTAGCGGGTATTGATGTGGGTGACGCGGCCGCTGTATTTGTCGACCGTGATCATGTCGCCGATCGACAGGCTGCGGTCGAGCAGGATGATGAAGCCGGACACATAATTGCTGGCGATTTTCTGCAGGCCCAGGCCGAGGCCGACGCCGAGGGCGCCGCCGAACACGGACAGCACCGTCAGGTCGATGCCCACCAGCGACAGGCTGAGCAGCACCGAGACGAGGATCAGCACGGCCCGCCCCATGCGCGCGATCACCACCCGCAGCGAGGAATGCAAGCCCTGCACCTTCATCAGGCGCTCTTCCAGCGCCGCGCCGGCCCACAGGGCCAGCATCAGCAGCACGGCGACCGAAACGATGGCTTGCAGGATGGTGGCGATGGCCACCTTGTTCTTGCCCAGCGGCAGAGTGGTGTCCTCCAGGTACTCGAACAGATCCGGCCACAGCCCCGTGATGTAGAGCGCGACGGCCAGCCAGACCAGCAGCGCGAAGATTTTCTCGAAGGTGATGATGGCGGCGCCGACCTGGCCATGGCGGGCGAAGACCTTGCGCAGCAAATAGAAGCCGCAGCGTATCAGCGCCAGCGAACTGCACAGCGGCAAGGCGACGCTGAGCAAATGCACGTGCTGGGACTTGCCCAGCCAGAATTTCGCGCCGGCCAGCAGCGCGGCGATCGACAGCGGCGTCAGCACGCGCATGAAGCTTTCCATGCCGAAGCGCGCGGCGGCCGGCGCCAGGCCGTGCCGGACGAAGGCCGCGCGCAAGCCGCGCGCCAGCCCCCAGCCGAGCGTAATGCTGACAATAATGGCGCCAATTTGCCACATCATCGCGGGGTTGCGCACATCGTCGGCAAAATCGGCGATCAGGTTCAGGAGCGGGATCTGGGTCATGTCGGTCGCGGAAAAAAAACGGAGGGGGCGCGCGGCGCGGCCCTGTGGCCAGGCTGCTTGCCTGGGCTAACAATACGGGGAGTATTGTAAACCAGCGGCCTGGAGCGGGCAGGTCCCCCGCCCCAGGCCGCCAACCCGGGAACTGCCGCTTACTCGGCGGCGTCGGCGTCGGGCGCCTGGTCGGCGAAGACTTTTTTCGGCATCGCTTTGCGCTCGAACACGGCGGCGAAGAAACCGTCGGTCTGGTGGCGGTGCGGCAGCAATTTCAGGTAATCACCCATCTCCAGTTCGATTTTCTGCTCGGCCAGCACTTGCGACATCGGCAGCAGCACGAAGTCCGGGTGCGTGGCGAGGAATTGCTCGGCGATGGCGTCGTTTTCCTCGTTCAGGAAGCTGCACGTCGCATACACGAGGCGCCCGCCGCCCTTCACCAGGCGCGCCGCGCCGTCGAGGATGGCCGCCTGCTTTGCCTGCAGTTCGACGATCGATTGCGGCTGTTGGCGCCATTTGACGTCGGGATTGCGGCGCAGGGTGCCCAGGCCGCTGCATGGCGCGTCGACCAGCACGCGGTCGATCTTGCCGGCCAGGCGCTTGATCTTGGCGTCGCGCTCATGCGCGATCTGCACCGGGTGCACATTCGACAGGCCGCTGCGGGCCAGGCGCGGCTTCAGCTTGGCCAGGCGTTTTTCCGACACGTCGAAGGCGTACAGGCGGCCGGTGTTGCGCATCAGCGCGCCCAGCGCCAGCGTCTTGCCGCCGGCGCCGGCGCAGAAGTCGACCACCATCTCGCCGCGCTTGGCACCGAGGATCTGCGCCAGCACCTGGCTGCCCTCGTCCTGCACCTCGATGGCGCCGCTCTGGAACAAGGGCATGTTTTGCAGCGACGGCTTCTTCAGCACGCGCAGACCCAGCGGCGCGTAGGGCGTCGGCGTGCTCAGCACCGGCGCTTCGGCCAGCGCGGCCATGACGTCTTCGCGGTTCGACTTCAGGGAATTGACGCGCAGGTCCAGCGGCGCCGGCGCGTTCAGGGCGTCGGCCAGCAGCATCGTTTCCGCGTCGCCATACTGGGCCAGCAATTTGTCGAACAGCCATTTCGGCATGTTCGCGCGCATGGCCGGCTGCATCAGGCTGCGGTCGATTTGCGCGATGCGGCCCAGCCACTCGGTTTCTTCCTCGGTCAGGCCGCCCAGCGAATCGGCACCCATCGCCTCGGCCAGGCCGAGAATGGTCAGGCGGCGCATCGTCGGGCCGTTGCCGGCCTCGGCGAAGTCGGTGAAGAAGGACTTGTTGCGCAGGACGGCGTAAATGCCTTCGGCGACGGCGCCGCGCTCGCGCGAACCGAGGCGCGGGTGGTCGCGGAAGTAGCGCGACAGCGTGCTGTCGGCGGGCGCCGTGAAGCGCAGAATTTCGCGCAAGACTTCTTCGGCATTCGCCAGTATCGCGGGTGGCAATCTCATAATTTTTCCTGTCTAAATTTTATTGGGTGTCCACGCGGACGTCGCCCTGCTCGATCAACAGCTTGCCGTCGATGAAGAGGCGGATCGCGCGCGGGTAAAGCGTGTGTTCCTCGACCAGCACGCGGGCCGCCAGCGTCTCGGCCGTGTCGCCCGGAAAAATGGGCACGCGCGCCTGGGCGACGACGGGGCCGTGGTCGAGTTCGGCCGTGACGAAGTGCACCGTCGCGCCGTGCTCCGCCATGCCGCTGGCCAGCGCCTGTTCGTGCGTGGCCAGGCCGGGAAAGTGCGGCAGCAGCGAGGGGTGGATGTTGAGCATGCGGCCGGCGTAATGGGCGACGAAGGGCGCCGTCAAAATCCGCATGAAGCCGGCCAGCACCACCAGGTCCGGCGCGTAGCCGTCGATGACGCCTTGCAGCGCGGCGTCGAACTCGGCGCGGCTGGCATAATCCTTGTTGGCGACGACGGCCGTGGCGATGCCGTTGGCGGCGGCGAAGTCCAGGCCCTTGGCGTCGGCGCGGTTGCTGATGACGGCGGCGATGCGGGCCGGCCACTGCTCGGCCCGGGCCGCGCGGACCAGCGCCTCCATATTGCTGCCGCGTCCGGAAATGAGGATAACGATGTTTTTCATCAATGTTGCTCTGAGAATCCCCGCCGTTCAGGGCGAAGCGTGGAAGGAGCCGGCACCAGCCGAGGCCGTCGGCCAGGCGCTGCACCGTGTTGCGCGGTAAGCGGTGGCGCCGCGGCGCCGCGCGCGCGTCGCCTTGGCGGACTTCCCGTGTCGCAAAGGAAGCGTCAAACCGCGCATTGTACCCGTTCTGGCGGCGCGGACCAAGGAAGGCGTGTCATTTTGTTGCGGCGCAGCACGCAATATGCCGGGCAAAACGGGCGGCGCCCGCCGTCTGCCAGCCTGGTGGGCGGGCAGCGGGGGCGCCGCTCGGCGCGCTTACTCGAACGAGTAGAAAACGCGGAAAGGTACTTTCTTATCGGCCCAGAAATCGGCCGCGTCACGAAAAACGTCCAGCAAGGTTTCGCGTGCTTCCTTGTCAAACTTTTGCGTATTGGGCAATTGCTCCAACACCACCAGAAAACCCGTCTGGGTTCCGGCCTTATACATGGTGTCGGTCAGGCATTCACGCAAGGCATCGAAATTCTTGCCAAAATTTTTGGGGAATTGAAACGCCTCCGCAATAATGGCAAGCACTTGCTGCTTGGTGAAACCGGCCAGGCAATGTGCATATAAAAAGTGCTGCCCGAGACGGACGGCCTCGTCTTGTAATTCGGTCACGCGAAACGCACGGATGGACTGGACAAGGTTGGGCGGCACGGTTATTAACAAACTCATTTTTCCCTCAAATCGACCTGTTAGTATGGATATGCTGGTGCTGTGTTCCGTATCGACGCACCACCGCAGGCGGGTCAATGCGCGTGCCGTGATATGCTATGCTGTGCTATGCACTGTCAATCTGACCCCATACGCTTATTAGGGTAACGTGTTGTACTAAACGAATCAACCCGAATATAGCGCCAAACGCAAGATTTGTTACATATTGCGAAATTCAGGCGCCATTCCGCCCCTCCCGCCGCGTCAAAGTGCATGTTACAGGCTGCCGGCCGCGCCGCCCCCGCTGTTACAATTTGTTGCCATGCCAACGGCAGCGGCGGGCCAAGGCGGATTACCATAGGGTCGTGTTGTTAGAAATGCCCGATAAAATATTCACCAACGAGGTAAGAAATGAACTTGCAAGCCAAATTGCTGCTGTCTGCCCTGTGTGTAGGCGCCTTGCCCGTCGCGCAAGCGGCCGACTTTGAAGAGTTCGGCCGCGTCGTGCGCGTGACGCCGCAAGTCGAACAGGTGAACCGTCCGCGCCAGGAATGCCGCACCGAATACGTCCAGGTACAGCAGCCGCAACAACAACGCAGCGCCGGCGGCGCCATCATCGGCGGCATCGCCGGCGCCCTGCTCGGCAACCAGGTCGGCGGCGGCAGCGGCCGCTCGGCGGCGACGGCGGCCGGCGCCATCGCCGGCGCCATCACCGGCGACCGCCTCGACAACAACGGCGGCAACAGCGGTGGCGGCGTGCAGGAACAAGCCGTCAAGCAATGCCGCACCGTCGACCACTGGGAATCGCGCAACAACGGCTACGAAGTGACCTACGACTACCGCGGCCGCAACTACACGAGCCTGATGTCCTACGACCCGGGCCAGCGCGTGCGCCTGCGCGTCTCGGTGGAGCCGGCGCAGCAATAAACGCGCCGCCGCAGCCGTCCCGTCCCCGCAAGCCGGTCAGCCCTGACCGGCTTTGTCATTTCTGCGTTGGGGACAGACCACGATTTCCAAAGTTTTTCTTGGAAATCGTGGTCTGTCCCCGGCTGTGTCCCCAGCTGGCAGCCGCGCCGGTTTCCCTTGCTTTACAGTAAGCCGTCGCGGGATAATGGGGCAATCTCTCAGGTTTCCTATGCTTATCAAACGTAAATCCATCGAACAACAAGAATCCTCGCGCCCGGCGCGCAAACCCCGCTACGCCCCCGTTACGCTGTCGGAACTCGATGGCGTGCGCTATCTGCATTTCGGCACGGAATGGGTGCAGGGCGCCATGCGCATCCGCAAACCGGACTGGCCGGAGCTCGAATACGCCCAGCAAATGATGGCCTGGATGCTGTGGATCGCCGCGCCGCAGCGCCTCGCCCAACTGGGCCTGGGCACGGCCGCCCTGACCAAGTTCTGCTACCGCCAGTTCCCCGCCGCCCACGTCAGCGCCGTCGAGCTGAACCCGGCCGTGATCGCCGTGTGCGCGTCGATGTTCAAGCTGCCGCCCAACGATGAGCGCCTGGACGTGCTGGAAATGGACGCCCTCGACTTCGTCAACGACAGCGCCCGCCACGGCACGCTCGACGCCCTGCAAGTGGACCTGTACGACGCCACGGCGCGCGGCCCCGTGCTCGACAGCGCCGACTTCTACGCTGCCTGCGCCGCCTGCCTGGCGCCGCACGGCATCATGACGGTAAACCTGTTCGGCGACCACCCGAGCTACGCGAAGAACGTGAAAGCGATGAAATTTGCGTTTGACCATGTCATCTGCCTGCCCGAAGTGCATGATGGCAATGTCGTCGCGCTGGCGTTCAAGACCCGGCCGGCGCTCGACGCCGACGCGCTAGCCGCGCTGGCGGCGCGGGCCGCCGACATCGTCGCCGCCACCAAGCTGCCCGCCAAATCCTGGCTCAAGGGCATCCAGAGCACCGTCTAGCACGGCCGGGGCGCCTGCTGCACTTGTGAAGAGGAAGTAGCGAATGAAGAATGCGTCCCCGAAAGCCCTCGACCTGCAACAAATCTTCAGCTGGCTGCTGGCCGACGGCCTGGTCGAGAAGGCCCACGTCAAAGCCCATTACGCCCAGGCCCAGGGCATCCTCAAGAACATCGTCGGCAACATGCATCCGCTGTGCGCGGTGGCGCACTGCAAGCTGAGTTCGGCGCTGCCGCCGCACAAGGCGCTGACCCTGGATTTGCTGTGCGAGTGGCTGGCCGGGCGCGTCGCCCTGCCCTTCATCCGCATCGACCCGCTCAAGGTCGATTTCACCAAAGTGGCCGACGTGATGTCGGCCAGCTACGCGGCGCGCTTCAACATCCTGCCCGTCGAACTGACGCCGCACACCCTGGTGATCGCCACGACGGAGCCGTTCGCGCTGGAGTGGGAGGCGGAAATCGCCAAGATCTCGCGGCGCGCCATCAAACTCGTCGTCGCCAACCCGCTCGACATCGCCCAGTACATCTCGCAGTTCTTCAGCCTGGCCAAGTCGATCAAGAACGCCAACAAGTCGACCGGCCAGGACTTGGCGCTGCGCAACAACTTCGAGCAACTGGTCGAACTGGGGCGCAGCAACAAGCAAGTCGACGCCAACGACCAGCACGTCATCAACATCGTCGACTGGCTGTGGCAATACGCCTTCGAGCAGCGCGCCTCCGACATCCACCTGGAGCCGAAGCGCGACATCGGCTCGGTGCGCTTTCGCATCGACGGCGTGCTGCACCAGGTCTACCAGGTGCCGGCCGTCGTGATGCTGGCGATGACGGCGCGCATCAAACTGCTGGGGCGCATGGACGTCATCGAAAAGCGCCGCCCCCAGGACGGCCGCATCAAGACGCGCACGGCCGGCGGCCAGGAAATCGAGCTGCGCCTGTCGACGCTGCCGACGGCCTTCGGCGAAAAGCTGGTGATGCGCATCTTCGACCCGGAAGTCGTCGTCAAGACGCTGCCGGAGCTGGGCTTTCCGCCCGACGACGCGGCGCGCTGGGACGCGCTGACGACGCGACCGCACGGCATCATCCTCGTCACCGGCCCGACCGGCTCGGGCAAGACGACGACGCTGTACACGACGCTGAAGGCGCTGGCCACGTCCGAGGTCAACGTCTGCACGGTCGAGGACCCGATCGAGATGGTCGAGGCGGCGTTCAACCAGATGCAGGTGCAGCCCGGCATCGACCTGTCGTTCGCCGACGGCGTGCGGGCGCTGATGCGGCAAGACCCGGACATCATCATGATCGGCGAGATCCGCGACCTGGCCACGGCCGAAATGGCGATCCAGGCGGCGCTGACGGGCCACCTGGTGCTGTCTACGCTGCACACCAACGACGCGCCGTCGGCCGTCATGCGCCTGCTGGAGCTGGGCGTGCCCCACTACCTGCTGGAGGCGACGCTGATCGGCGTCATGGCGCAGCGCCTTGTGCGCACGCTGTGCCCGGACTGCAAGAGCCCGGACGGCGCCATCGCCGACGACATCTGGCAAGGCATAGGCGGGGCGTGGCAACTGCCCAAGCCGGCCCACGTCTACCGCGCCGTCGGCTGCCCCGAATGCCGCCAGACCGGTTACCGCGGCCGCACCGGCATCTACGAATTGCTCAGCATCAGCCCCGCCTTCAGCGCGCTGCTCAAGGAGGACAGCGACATCCAGGCGCTGCGCCGCCAGAGCGTGGCCGACGGCATGAAGCCGCTGCGCATCGCCGGCGCCTTCAAGATCATCGAGGGCCTGACCAGCGCCGAAGAAGTGCTGAAGGTGACGGCGGCGCTGTCCTGACGGGAATTTTCTTGCGCAAACCCTTGGCGTTTTTTTTGAACCGATATATAATGCGGCCTCTTTCGGGGTCGTTAGCTCAGCTGGTAGAGCAGCGGACTTTTAATCCGTTGGTCGCAGGTTCGAATCCCGCACGGCCTACCACGAATTCAGCAGTACAGATCAGGGTTACCCGCTTCGGCGCGTAGCCCTTTTTTGCGCCCCTATATCAACAATATTCCAAACACATGCTCGACGCGGGCGCGGGTCTTGGCGATGCGGTGCCTGCGCCAACCTTGACAGCTATCGACCGGTTTGTTTCGCAGCACCGAAATAGCGCCCGGGGGACTCACCAAAAGCACGCCGGAACATGGCGATAAAATTGCTGGGCGTGGCATAGCCGAGCGCATCGGCAACGGTCGCGACGGACTCGCCCAGCGCCAACCGCTCCAGCGCATACACAAGGCCGGCCTGCTGGCGCCATTGCGCGAAGCTACAACCAGTCTCGGCGCGAAACAGCCGGCTCAGCGTGCGTGCCGACATGCCGCCCCAGCCAGCCCATTCGTCCAGATTGCGCCGTTCGCCCGGCCGCGCCAATATGGCGTGCGCCACACGCACCAGGCGCCGCTCCGAAGGCATAGGCAAATGCAGTGCTTGCTGCGGCGCCCGGCGCATCTCGTCGAGAAGCACGCCCATCACGCGCTCCTGCCCTTGGTCCAGCGGATCGCGCGTGGTCCAGGACGCCGCGCGGCGCACCAGCGCGCCCATCAACTCATTGACGGCGGTCACACAGGGCCGCTGCGGCAGGCTGGCACTGGCCTGCGGCGCGATCAGGATGCTCCATCCGCTCAGCGCGCCGATGACGCTCACCTTGTGCGTCATATCCGGCGGAATCCAACCGGCCCGATGCGGCGGCAACAGCCATGAGCCGTGACTGGTGCGTACATGCATCAGACCGCTTTCGATGCAAAACATCTGTCCGCGCAGATGGCTATGCCAGCCATATTCGCGTGTGCCGAGCAGGAACTGGCTGTCCGGCCCTGGTTCGCTCAACAAGGCGATCAATGGCGGGCCATCGGCTTGCTCGCTCAAGTCAGGCACGGCTGCGGACGAGATGGATTCCGGCATGGCTCAATTTCATTATTTTATGACTTGACAACGTTATCATCCAACGCCGTCCTTGTCCAATAATGACATTTTCGCTGTACGACGATTCGACAAGGGAGCATGCATGACAATCACACCACTGCGGGTAGCCATCATCGGCGCCGGCCTGGGCGGGCTGTGTCTGGCCCAGGGCCTCAAGAAACATGGCATTGCGGTACAGGTCTATGAAAAGGACGCCGCGCTGGCCGCACGTCGCCAGGGCTACCGCCTGCGCATCGACAAGGACGGCCAGGCTGCGCTGGCAAGCTGTCTACCGGATGCGCTGTTTGCCTTGTTTACGCAAACCTGCGCAGTCCCGGCACATGGCATCAACACCCTCGACTCCAACCTGAAACGGCTCAGCGACAATTGGGTGGATGACTGGCACGACGGTGTGGCCGACGCTGCGCCCGACCTACGCGCCGACCGCCAGGTCATGCGCGCGGTCCTGTTGATGGGCTTGGCCGAGCAGGTACATTTCGGAAAAGCATTGGTCCGTTATGAGGAGCTGGGCGATCTGGCCGTCGTCGCCCATTTCCAGGACGGCAGTTCGGTCGAAGCCGACGTGCTGGTCGGCGCCGACGGCATCTATTCCAGGGTCAGGGATTTGCGCTTTCCTGCTGCCCCCGCAATCGATACGGGCGCCATCTGCTGCTACGGCAAGACAATGCTGGACCCAGTCTCCCGGGAAGCGATCGCGGCGCAACTGCAGCTGGGAACCTCGGTCATTTTCGAGCCGGGATTGGCGCTCGTGAGCGACGCCATGTGCTTCCGGCTGTCGCCCGGCGCCACCACAGCGGTGGGCGCGCTGCCGGACTATATGTACTGGGCGCTGATCGGCCAGCGCAAGCACCTCGGCGTGTCCGACGACGACGATCTGTGCTGGCCCGAGCCCGCCTTGCGTTCCTGGATCGGCAAGCTGATTCAATCATGGCCGTTACAGCTCAGGGCCTTGTTTGAACTGGCCGCACCGCAAGCGGCGACGCTAACGGCCTTGAAAACCACGCCGCTGTTGGCGCCCTGGCCGGCCAGCAGGGTGACCGCCCTGGGTGACGCGCTGCATGCGATGAGTCCCGCCAGTGGTCTGGGCGCGAATTGTGCGCTCTATGACGCATCCGCGCTGGTACAGGCATTGCAACAGGTGCATAGCCGCAGCTTAGCCGTTGCCGATGCCATCGCAGACTATGAAGAGCAGGTTCGCACGCACAGCTTTGCGGCCGCCCGTTCGTCCCGCCAAGCTGAGCAGCAACTGTTCGCCGCGCCGAAAGAGAATGCAAAGCAAGGAGCACAACCATGAAACTGAATCACTTGAATTTGCAGGTCAGCAATGCGCCCGAAATGGCGGCGTTCTTCGTCGAATATTTCGGCTTTGTTGTGACGCTGGAAAAGCCCGACCGTAGCCTCATCGCGCTGGCGGCAGACGGCTTTGACTTGGTGCTACAGGAGTCCGGCGACGCCAAGCCCAGCTATCCGAAAGGCTTTCATCTCGGCTTCATTCTCGACGATCTTGAGAAAGTCCAGACTAGCTATGCCCGCCTGAAACATGCGGGCGCCGACTTGAGCGCCGAGATTGTGCAAAGCCGGCGTGGGGCGCAGTTCTTCCTCACGACGCTTGACGGCATCACGGTGGAGATCGGCTGCCACTACGCTACCGACGGCGTCGTTGAAAGCCAATCCCGGCAATAGCAAGATCATCTGCCCAATTACGCTGGTTTGCCGCCGGCGCCTTCTTATGGCTGCGCCAGCTCATGCAGTTGCTGAACCCGGCGTTGCGTCAACATGGCCTGCCAAGCCTGCACCGGCACGAGCGGATAGCGGAGGGCGCCGAAGCGCACGAGGGCGTCGCGGTACTTCAGCCAAGCCCGCTGCGTGTGCCGGACATTGTCTTTGGTCACCGTCGTGTATGGGCTGACGAGGCCCTGCTCCCCCGTACCCGGCAGCTTCATGATCTTCTGGTAAATGGCGTTAAGTTCCCTGTCGGCTGCCGCGAACTGCGCTGCGGAGTGGCGCGGCGTCTTGCCCTGCTCGAAGTCGCGGATATCCTGGGCGAACAGCGTCGCCTCGGCGGCAGTCGCCGCGATCGCCATCGCCGCCCTGGCGGTGCCGCTCAAGTCGGTTTCCTCGTCGCCGCGGGCGCGGGCGAAGGCGTCCAACGCCAGTTGCGCAGTGTCCAGCGCAGCCTTGTGCTGCGGCGGCCAGCCTTGCACGACGGCACCCAGTTGCCGGCCGCGCGCCTTCGCCTGCTGGCGCTCGCCGATCGCCGTGCAGACGCCCTGCATGTAGCCGCTGGTAATGTCGTCGCATAGGTCGAAGGTTTCCGCCTTGCCCCCCTTACCCAGGGCAAGCAAGTGCTCGACGCGGCCATCCATTTCCGCACCGGCGCCGGGCAGGCTGCAGGCGTATTTCAGCGCCAGCTCCGGATGGCGGACAACACCCAGGCCGTTCGCATACAACATCATCAGCACGCCATCGTCGCCTTTGGCGAAGGCGCATTGGCGCACCTGCTGCCAGTCGGCCGCACTGGCGCCGACCTTGTTCCTGGTGTCGTAATAGCGTTCTTCGGCGTTGCATCCCTTCAGCGCGGCGACGGACTGGGCATCCGGCAAGTCGGCGGCCGGTGGCATCGCCTTTTCAACCCGCAGGCATTGCCGATACCATTCAGCACCCTTCGGCACATCCCCCATGCCACTGGTATTGGGATAGATCGGGGCATCGGCACTGAAGACGGCGCCAGCGGTCAGCACGCCGGCCAGCAGCAAAGCGTTGCAAAGGGCGGTGCTTGGTTTCATAGGCGAACACTCCAATCAAGTTGATCTATATTCTGGAGTGAGTATAAAGAAAAACTATGGAAGAGAATTAACTTGGCCGGACATCTCGCCCGGCCATCGGCAGTGCTTGCGCGCCCCCGCTTACTTGACTTTCAGTGCGCTCTTGACGTCGGTGACGCCCTCGACGCTGCGCGCCAGATCCTCGGCCTTTTTCGCCTCCGCCTGGGACGGCACGAAGCCGCTCAGCATGACGACGCCGTTGACCGTCTCGACATGCACATCCATCGCCTTCAAGTCCGGGGCCTTGACCAGATCGGCCTTCACCTTGGTGGTGATGACGGTGTCGGCAATGGCCGCCTTGGCGGAGCCGGCGGTGCGGCGCGTGAGGCAGGCCGCCTTGTCGCTGGCGTTCATCGCCTCGCAGTTCTCGTGGGCAGGCGTGGTGCCGGCGTGGCGCTCCTGCTGCGCGGCACCGGCGCCGGTGCTGCCGGCGGCGCCGCTGGCACCAGCCGTTTGCGGCGCGGATTTCGCCGCGTTGGCGGCCGCCACCTGGACCGACTTGGCCTCGTTCAGGCAGGCGCTGCGCTCGGCCCGGCTACGCTCGGCGCACTTGGCCTTGGCCAGGTCGTACTCGGCGTTGGCCACGGCCACCCTCGCCCGGCTCAGATCGCGCTCCGTGTTGCGGTACTGGGCGACGGCATCGACGTCGGCCTTTGCCCGCGCCACTTTCGCTTCCTGCTTGCATATTTTCCTGGCCTTGCCCGTCTCGCTGCCGCAGCGCGCGACGGCGCTTTTATACTCGGTGGCGGCGCGGTCCTTCAGGCTCTTGTAGGAGGCGCCGCCGGTCTCGTCCGCCATCGCCTGCCCTGCGGAGAAAACAAGACTGGCAACACCGCTCAGCGCGAGCAAAGTAAATTTGTTCATGATTTTCCCTTTCTGGATTGGTTGACAGGGCAATGTACCCCTCCAGAAAAGCAAGCTCTGTGCGCGAACGTACAGTGCGCGGCCGTCCGCTCCGCAACAACCATGCCTATTTGTCCTTGATCAAACCCTGTCCCCACAATGCAACAACCTGATCAAAGGGCGTCGACGCCGGCGCGAACGCGGTGCCGTCCCTGGCCAAGCTCAGCCAAGCCTGCGTATCGTGCGAGCCGCCGGGCGCCGCTGCGCCCCCGCGCACGCGCGCCAGCCAGCCATGCACCTGGGCATAGCGGGCCGGATGGCGCAGTTGCACCCAGGCCAGCGCCACCAGATCGGCGTAGCCCTCCTCGCGGCGGGTGTCGCGCAAGGACCTCGCATCGCCAAGCAATGGCGCGCCGGCGGCGGCCTCCTCGCCCGCCTCGACAAAGCCGGTCGGCAACACATGCCAGTCGCCATGGGCGTAGCGCCAGCAATGGCCGATCTCGTGCGCCATCATCGCCTCGATCATCAAGACCTGCTCGGCCGGCGGCAACGGCGCCAGCACCTCCTCGGCCTGGGCGTTGCCGCGCATCGACAACACCAGCTTGCAACGGCCGCCGTCGAAACCCATCGCCAGCGGCACGGCCCCCGGCGCGGCTTGCGGCTGGACGATGATATCAATCGGCAATTTGAGCTGGCGCGCATAATCGAGGACGGCGGCGCCGGCGCGCAGCCAGCGTTGCTCCTGCCCGGTCAGGCCGGACTGGGCGGCGGCGCTGCCCGCGAGCAAAAGCAGTAGAGGGAAAAGCAGTGATGTCAACATGACGAAACTCCGGTGCGCGGCCATACGGAATTATCGTCAGCAACTTTAATTACTTCAAGGAAGTATCACGGAATATTTCATGGCGTAATTTGCCAACATTGACGGCTCGCCATGGGGCAAAGAAAAAAGGCCGGCGTCGCCGCCGGCCCCTTTGCAGAAACGTACTGAGAGCTTACTGCGCGCCCAGCGCCGCGGCGCTGACAAACGCCGGCCGGATATCGTTGGGCACCGCCTTCATCTTGTCGAGCGCCTTTTGCACCGCGGGGCGTATCACCACATACTTCGTCATCATCGCCTTGGCCCGGGCATAATCGCCGGTCGCCTCGATGGTCAGGAACTCGCGGTCCAGATCGATCACGGCTTGCTTGATCTTCTTGAAGTCGACGGCGAACACCCCGTCGCCCAGCGCGACGAAGCCGCCCTTATCGAGCAGATAATTCATCTGAATTGCCATACCGCGCGCGTGCGAATCGCTCAAACCGAAATGCAGCGTGCGGAAAGCGGACGCGAGGAAAGTCGTGTACAACTTGCGCTCGGCCGCCTCGCCCTGTCCCAGCGAGCCCTGCAACAAGCCCTTGTCCATCATATAGGACAACGCGAACAGACCGGTGATATCCGCCTTCGCCTCCTCGATCGTCGCATACGCCTCCTTCAAATCCTGGCGCGGCGTCGACGCCTTGCCGTCCACGCGGGTCTGGTGCGGGCCGAGGCCGTGGGTGATTTCATGCGCGAGAATATGCGTAAAGAAGGCATCGAAATCCACATCCTGCTGCGCCTCCCTCGTCAGCACCAGCTTGGCGATCGGCGTCAAAGTCGACTTGAACTTCGCCTCCTGCACATTCTTCAACATCACGCGCTTGGAACCGCGCGCGCTGATGATGCGCTCGTCGTTGGGCAGATTGTAGGCGGCCGTCTGCACGCCCATATTGCCGTCGCCGGCGCCGTACACCTGATTCACCACCACCATAGGCGCCAGCGCGCCGACCTGGGGATTGCGGTACTGCGCGTCCAGCGGCAAATTGTCCTCCAACTCCTGCATATGCTTGCTGAAGAAATTCACCTTCTGCGTTTCCTTCTCATCGCGGATATTCACATACGCCTCGAATGCCGCCTTAAAGCCGAACAACTCATCGTTATACGTCTCATACGGCCCTATCGTAATATCGACGGGCGCATCCAAATCCATCCACGCGAAATCGGAGGCCAGATAATCGTTCGACAAAAAAGCCTCGGCGCGCAGACTGAGAAACTTCTTCAGCGACGCATTATCGGTGGCGGCAGCGGCCTCATTCAACAAAACGGCCAACTGCCGCAACTCCGCTTGATATTCATCCGCATACCTCACCGTCCGGAACTTACCGTCGCCACTGCTGCGTATCGTCGTGAAAAACCACTGCGCCTGCTCCCGGTCCTGGGGCGGCAGCGCGCCCATCCACGCCTCCAGCGCCGCCTTCGTGGCGCCGGCCGGATAAAAATTCGCGCCCTCCGGCTTCTTCGCCGGAATCTTCATGCCGGCATACTCGGCCGGCAAAAAAGACGCATTACCGTCGAGAATAGACCACGGCCCCTTATTAATCCAAAAATACTCCAAACGCGCGGCACCCAGCGCCGACCTATCCTTCCGCAGCGCCGCCCATAGCGCCTCATTGCCGGCCCAGCGCTGACGCAACTGCAACACATCGACCAGCTTCGCGGCCTCGACCAACTTGGCGATCGCCCTCCGGTCGCCGGCCGACAAAGCCGACACATCCGCCGTCAACTCGACGGGCGCGAAACGCCGCGTCAACTTAGCCAGCTCGCCGACGCCAGCGGGCGCGGCAGAAACGGTGGCACCGGCGACGGCCAGCACCAAAGGAATCAGAAAATTTTTCATGGAAGCCCTAAAAAGAAAAGGAAAAAAGCGGCCCCTCCGCAGACGCCGCCTTTCCTCTTCGACAATTGTAATCCAACAACAATGGGGTCAGGTCTAGACATGGCGGTTTTTGCGGCTTGCCGCAGGGAATAAACCGCCATGTCTAGACCTGACCCCAGAGGGTAAAGCAACAAAACCGCTGGTTTAGCCGACGCGGTAGACGCGGCCGGTTTGGGCGCCTTCGACGCTGCGGCTGTAGGCCAGCGCGACGCGGCTCGCTTTGGCCGCTTCGAAGCCGCGGAAGTAGGCGGCGTAGGTGTCCATCGATTCTTCCAGGACGGTCGGGCTGACGACGTTGATGCGCAAGCCGCGCGTCAGTTCGATCGCCGCGCCGCGCGCGAAGCCTTCGACCGCCGCGTTGACCATCGACGCGCTGGCGCCGAAGCGAATCGGTTCGTCGGCGATGATGCCGCTGGTCAGGGTGATCGAGCCGCCGTCGTTCAGGTGTTCCTGGGCGACGAGGGCGACGTTGACTTGCCCCATCAGTTTGCTGTTCAGGCCGATCTGGAATTGCTCGGGCGTGAAGTCGGCCAGCGCGCCGAAGTGCACTTTGCCCGCCGCGACGACGACGGCGTCCACTTTGCCGGTCCGGGCGAACAGCGCGCGCACTTGGGCGATGTCGCTGATGTCGGCCTGGTAGGCGCCGCTGTTGCTGCCGACGGCGATGATGTCGTGCCGCTGCGCCAGTTCCGCCGCGACTGCCTTGCCGACCGTGCCGCTGGCGCCAATGACGATGATTTTCATGCTGGGTCCTTTTTCGATGGATTGGGGATGCCTGCAGTATCACCCTGTTAGTCTGAAGAATAAATGCGCTAAGATGAACAACATTACTAATCAGCAGTTTGCAATCTATGGATAAGTTGCGCAGCATGGCCGTGTTCGTCGCCGTCGTCGACGCCGGCAGTTTTACGGCCGCCGCCGAGACATTTCAGATCTCGCCGGTGATGGTGGGTAAGCATATCAAGCATCTGGAGACGCTGCTCGGCGCGCGCCTGCTGATGCGCACCACGCGGCGCCAGGGCTTGACGGAGATCGGCGCGCAGTATTGCGAGCAGTGCCGCTCGATTCTGGCGCAGATCGCCGCCGCCGAGACGGGCGCCGAGGCGATGCGCGCCGGCCCGCGCGGCAAGTTGAAGCTGACGGCGCCGGTGTCCTTCGGCAGCGAGTGGCTGGCGCCGGCGCTGGCCGATTATCTGGCGCGCTATCCGGACGTGGGGGTGGATTTGAGTTTAAACGATCGTCTGGTCGATTTGCTCGACGAGGGTTTCGACGCCGCCGTGCGCATCGGCGCGCTGGGCGATTCGGGCATGGTGGCGCGTCCGCTGCGGCTCTATGGCATGTCGATTTGCGCCTCGCCCGCGTATCTGGCGCGGCGCGGCACGCCGCGCTCGCCGGATGATTTGGCGCAGCATGAGTGTCTCGACTATATGCATTGGAACCAGCATGTGCGCTGGCGTTTGAAGGGCGAGACGGAGCGGACGATCTGGGCCGGCCGCTTCCGCTCGAACAATGGCCAAGCCTTGCGCATGGCGGCCTTGCACGGCTTCGGCATCGTGATGCAGGCGGAGATTCTGCTGGCCCAGGATATCGCGGCGGGACGCCTGGTGCCGCTGCTGGAGCAGTATGTGCCGACGCCGCGGCCCATGCATCTGGTGTATCCGCGCGACCGGCAGGCGACGCCGAAGCTGACCACTTTTATCGATTTCATGCTGGAGCGCTTCGGACCGACTACGTCGCGGGTCGGTATGTAGCCGGCGCAAAGCTGGGGTCGGCCCCACAGAACGGGTCAGACCCCTGGCCGGCGCTGCGATGAGCGCTTACTGCGCCGCAGGCGCGCTGGGCGCCTGCCAGCCGGCGCCCAGCGCGCGCGCCACCGCCACCGTCGCCAGCAGGCGCTGGGTGCCGATCTGGATCGCCGCGCGGTCCGCCGCCAGCGCGCTGCGCTGGGCGTCCGTGACGTCGAGGTAGTTCGACACGCCGCGCTCGTAGCGGGCGCGCGCCACCAGATAGGCGCGCGCCGCCGCCTGCCGCGACTGCTGCTGCGCCTGGCCCTGCGCCTGGCGCTGCTGCAGGTCCGACAGCGCGTCTTCCACTTCGCGCAGCGCCGTCAGCAGCTTGCCTTCGTGGTTCGCCAATGCCTCGGCGTAGCGGGCTTGCGACAGCGCCAGATTGGCGCGGTTGCGGCCGCCGTCGAAGATCGGCAGCGACAGCGCCAGCGGGCCGGCGCTGAACTGGCGCGAGCCGCCCTGCGCCAGCTCGCGCAGGTTTTCCGAGGCGTAGCCGAAGTTGCCCGTCAATTGCAGCGAGGGGTAGAACGCCCCTTCGGCCACGCCCACCTGGGCGTTGGCCGCGCGCAGCGTGGCGACGCTGCCGGCCAGGTCGGGCCGGCGCGCCAGCAGGCTGGCCGGCAGGCCGACGGGGATCGACGGCGGCTGCGGCAGCACGGCCGCGTGCGCCGCCGCCGGCAGTTGCAGCGCCGCCGGCGCCACGCCCGTCAGCGTCGCCAGGCTGTGTTCGAGCAGGTTGCGCTGGCGTTGGACTTCGTGCAGGTCGGCCTGGGCGTTGGCCCGTTCGATGCGGGCGCGCGCCAGGTCCAGTTCGTTGCTCAGGCCGGCGTTGAAGCGCGCCTCGACCAGTTGCTCCGATTCGCGCCGCGTGCCGAGGGCGTCGTTCAAAATCGCCATCTCCGCGTCCAGCCCGCGCAACTGCCAGTAGGCCGTGGCCACCTGCGCCGACAGCATCAGCAGCACGCCGTCGCGGTCGGCCTCGGCCGCCAGCGCCTGGGCGTCGGCGGCCTCGACCATGCGCCGCACCCGGCCCAGCAGGTCCAGCTCGTAGGACATCGAGGCGCCCGCCGTGTAGTGGTTGCCGCTGATCGAGCGCCCGCCCATCGCCAGCGCCTGCGAGGTGTTGGCCGAGGTGCGCGAGTTCGCCGCCGAGGCGCCCACGGCCAGCGTCGGCGACTGCGCCGCGCGCGCCGTGCCGGCTTGCGCCTGCGCCTGCAGCAGGCGCTGCGCCGCCGCCTTCACGCCGGGGTTGTCGCGCAGCGCGCTGCGCTCCAGGCGCTCCAGCGTGGCGTCGCCGAACACGCTCCACCAGTCCTGCGGCAGGCGCGCGTCGGCGGCCGCGCCCGGCGCCAGGTGGCGGAAGGCCGCGCTGTCGGTGTTCTTCGGCGCGCTGAAATCGCTGCCGACGCTGGCGCAGCCGGCCAGCGCCAGGGTCACGGATGCCGCCAGGGTCAGGCGGGTCAAAGCTGTCATCATGGTTGTTACCTCAAATATGCTTATTAGTGGGTGGGCGCCGCGCTCAGTGCGCGCCGGCGCCGCCGCCGGACGGCGCCTTGACCTTGTCGGCGCACCACAGGATGCCGATGCAGGCAATCAGGATCGCGCCGACCAGGAAGAAGCCGTCGTTGTAGGCCATCACATATGCCTCGCGGCGCACGATGTTGCCGATCGCCGTCAGCGCCTGGTTGCCGGCGGTGGCGGGGTCGACGCCCTTGGCGATGAAAGAGGCCGTCATCTGCTCGATGCGTTCCAGCGTGGCCGCCGACAGCATCGTCACCGACTCGCCCAGGCGCGCCGAGTGGAAGTGCTCGCGGCTGCTCAAGGCCGTCGCCAGCAGCGCGATGCCGATGGAGCCGCCCAGGTTGCGCGTCATGTTGAACAGGCTCGACGCCGACGGCATGTCGCGCGGGGCGATGCCGGCCATGGCGAAGTTCGACAGCGTCAGCATGATGAAGGGCTGGCCCAGCGCGCGCACGATCTGCGACCAGAACAGCTGGTCGTAGCCGGTGCCGGCGTCCATGTAGGCGTTCATCAGGCAGGAGCCGCCGAACAGGGCCAGGCCGACCGAGCACAGGATGCGGTTGTCGACCTTCGACGACAGCTTGGCGGCGAAGGGCATGATGAACAGCTGCGGCAGGCCGACCCACATGATGACCTCGCCGATCTGCATCGGCGAGTAGCCGGCGATCTGGCCGAGGAACAGCGGCAGCAGGAAGGACGAGCCGTACAGGCCCATGCCGGTGACGGCCGACAGCACGGTGGCGACGAGGAAGTTGCGCTTGCCGTACAGGCCCAGGTTGACGAAGGGTTCGGCGCGCGTCGTGCTGGTGACCACCCAGCCCAGCAGGCCGGTGATGGCCAGCCCGGCGAAGGTGATGATGAAGGGCGAGTCGAACCAGTCCTTCGAGTTGCCCTCTTCGAGGAAGATGGTGAGGCCGCCCAGGCCCATCGCCATGAAGCCGATGCCGAGCCAGTCGGCATTCCACAACTGCTTCAACTGCATCGGCTCGCGCTCCAGGCCGTACAGCATGCCGGCGATCAGCAGCGCGCCCGGCACCCAGTTGATGTAGAAGATCGAGGGCCAGCCATACAGCTCGCTCAGGTAGCCGCCGAAGGTCGGCCCCATGGCCGGCGCCAGCGTCGCCGTCAGGCCGAAAATGGCCATGCCGGTGGCGCGCTTGGAGGCCGGCAGCTTCGCCATCACCAGCGTCATGGCCATCGGGATCAGTGCGCCGCCCGTGAAGCCCTGCAGCATGCGGAACACGATCATGCTCTCCAGATTCCAGGCGGCGCCGCACAGCGTCGAGAAGACCAGGAACAGCGCCGTCGTGCCGATCATGTAGCTGCGCAGGCCGAAGACGCGGGTCAGCAGCGCCGTCAGCGGAATGACGATGATTTCCGCCACCAGGTAGGCGGTGGAGATCCACGAGCCCTCTTCCTGGGTCGCCGACAGCGTGCCGAGGATGTCGCGCAGCGAGGAGTTGGTGATCTGGATGTCGAGCACGGCCATGAAGGCGCCCATCATGCCGGCGGCGACCGCGACCCAGGTGCGCGCGCTGACCTGCTCGCCCACGGCCGGCGGCGCCGGCGGCGCGCCGCGCGCCGGCAGTGTGTGTGTCGTACCCGTCATGGCGGCGTCCTAGCGGGCCGCGGCGGACTGGTTCACCGCCACGTCGGCCAGCGCCGACATGCCCGGCACCAGGCGGCCGCCGAGGGCCTTGATGTCTGCCGCCTTCAGCACGATCTTGACCGGCACGCGCTGGACGATCTTGGTGAAGTTGCCGGTGGCGTTATCGGCCGGCAGCAGCGCGAATTGCGCGCCGGACGCCGGCGCGAAGCTGTCGAGTTTGCCGACCAGCGCCATGCCCGGCATCGCGTCGATGGTCACGTGCACGTCCTGGCCGGGGCGCAGCTCGGCCAACTGGGTTTCCTTGAAGTTCGCGGTGATCCACACATTGTCCTGCACGATGGCCGTCAGTTGCTGGCCCGGCTGGACGCGCATGCCGACTTCGACGGCGCGCTTGCCGATGCGGCCGGCGACGGGCGCCAGGATGCGGTTGTACGCCAGTTGCTGCTGGGCGTCCTTCAACTGCACGCGCAGCACGCGCACCTGGGCCTTGAGCACTTCGCGGGCGGCGCCGGCGGCGGCGATCTGCGCCTTCGCCGCCTGCGCGCTGTCGCGGCGCGCGGCCAGGTCGGCCACGGCGCCGGCGCGGCCGGCGACGGCGCCGTCCAGCTCCGCCTTCGAGACGGCCTTCATCTGGCTCGTGTAGAGCTGGCCGTAGCGCTCGGCGTCCTGTTTCGCGCGCAGCAGTTGCGCCTCCGACTGCGCCACCTGGGCGGCGGCCGCGCTGGCCTGCGCCTGCGCCTGGGCCAGTTGGGCGTCCGACTGCAGCACCTGCTGCTCGGCCGTGTCGATCTGCGCCTGGATCTGCTCGGCCCTGACGCGCTGGTCGGCCGGGTCGAGTTCGGCGATTACGTCGCCCTCCTTGACCACTTGGTTGTCCTCGACCAGCACCTTGGCGACAACGCCGGCGATGCGCGCCGACACCGGATGCACGTGCCCGGCCACATAGGCGTTTTCCGTCTCGACGAAATAATGGCTGCGATACCACATGCGCCCGCCGGCGCCGACGGCGGCCAGCGCGATCAGGCCGGCGACGATCAGCACGCGGGGATTCGGCGGGTTCTTCACCGGCGCGGCGACTGCGGCGGGGGCCGCCGGCGCGACGGCGCTGAGCACTTTTTGTTCTGATTGGGTGTGCTGGGTAGGCATGGCGGCGCTCCAAAAAATGAAATGATATAGGTGCATTATTCGGCAAACACTAGCGCAAGTCAAGAAATGAAACGATTGCATTTCATTTCAATGTGGACTAGAGTGCCGCCATGCCCCACAATATCGCGATGACCATGCCACTCCCCGCCACCGATCAGCCAGACAGCGCGGCGCAGTCCGCCGCCACCGACCATTCCTGCTGCGGCAAGCCGGCCGGGCGGCCGCGCGCGGCCGACATGGAGGCGCGCATGGAAAGCCTGATGGGGACGGCCGGCTGCCTCTTCCTGCAACACGGTTACAGCAAGGTCAGCCTGGAGGCGATCGCCCGCGAAGCCCACGTCGCGGTGCGCACCATCTATGTGAAGTTCGGCGGCAAGGCCGGGCTGTTCAACGCCATCATCACGCGCCACCGCGAGCGCTACTTCTCGACGATGGCGAACATGGATACGGACATGCGGCCGATCGAGCAGATCCTCGGCGACTTCGGCTTGCGCATCAGCGAACTGATTTCCAAGCCGGAGGCGATCCGCCTGCACCGCATGGTGCTGGCCGAGGCGGGCAGCAACCCGGAGCTGGCGACCACCTTCTACCAGGTCGGCCCCGGCCTGACCCGCGAGACGCTGGGGCGCTTTTTCGGCCGCCCCGACATCGCCCCCCTGTTCCGGCCCGGCCTGCCGCACGAACAACTGACCGTCCACCTGCTCAACTGCATCATGGGCGACCAGCTGTCGCGCCTGCTGTTCCCGCCGGAGACGGCGCCGACGGAGGCGGAGATGCGCGCCAAGGTGGCGCTGGGGCTGGACCTGTTTTTCCGCAGTGCGCTGGCGGACCCGGCGCGGCTGAGCCAGGGGTAGCGGCTCGTGTTGGCAAACGGGCGCGCCCGCATTCGACGCCATTTTGGGCCCTCGTTCATTGCAAGCAGCAGCGCCACCCTGCTGCGCATGCGGGCTCCCCGCCCAGCCACCATGCGCTCGCTGGCGATGGGCAGCGCGACTCTTCAACATCCCGGCGGCGTCCAAAAGTATGCGCAAGCGCAACCTTGATACGACGCAATACGCGGGACCGTCAGCAGTTCAAATTAAGCGTTACCCACTGGCGAATACGACAGCCTGGATTTTGATGCGCCCTCGATGACCGGGCGCCGAAATAGCCGTCCGCGTTGTGCTGTCACAAATAGATTTCTTCGCCTCAGCCGAGATTGCTCCCCTCATGCCTAAATGGGTGGACGCATGAGTACTGCCACGGCTGCGCATGCGCCGAAAACGTGGAGATACCTGTTGGGTGCGCTGATCGTACTTCTTGTCCTGATCCCGCTATGGGCCAAGTGCAGCCAGAAAGCCTTACTCTGCAGGAGCAAACGATGAACAAGCGATTATTGTGGTGGGTTGCGGGACCGCTGGCGGTGGTGGCATTGGCTTTCGGCGGTCGCTGGATAATGACGTCGAAGGCCGCCAAAGCAGGCGAGCAGCAGACGGTAAAAACAACGCAACCACAAGACGCCGCGTCGTCTCAGCGGGACAAGCGCGAGTATGTATTGGAAGTCATCGGGCTGGGCGTCACGCTCGACAAGTATCGACAAGGGGCATTGTGGGCGGCACTGCAAAAGGGTAGCCCATACGTGACGATCCGCGAACAGGACAAGGAGAAATATCCATATTCCAACATGGAGAAGGATGGCCTCAGCGGTGAGCGTGGCGGCGCTTCGCTGGAGAACGGTGCGCAGTACACGCCGATGTACTACGGTGTTCCGGTATTTGACGCTGAGCCGCCAGTTTTCAATTCGAGAATGATCGAGAAGCCCGACAGCCCGCTAATGGGCTTGGCCGGGGGCGCCGTGTCTTCAGGCATGGCATGGCATTTGTTCGTGATCGGGGATCGCCGCTTTGGCGAGCATCCCGACCGCATATTGGACGATGTATTCGCTTTTTTTGATGCCCATCCCGACGTCCCCTACATCGTCCTCAATTCGGAGGACAGCATGGCCACCCGCGATCTGTACCGCCCGGATGGTTCCGCGCCACTCATGCACGACGGTAACTACATACCCGAAATGCCCGACGCCTCGGCGCTGTTCGTGCTGGCGCGCCGCGAACGGGTCGATGCGGTGCGGCCCTTCGTATGGGATGACCCCGACAACGACTTCCTGCAGAAGATTTTTCGCTGGATGTATTTCGAACTGCAATCAGAAGTGCCTCATCCAGACCGCAAAAAAATCACTCGGACGCCGGCACAAGTTGGCGCTGACCCCACCCGTCACGAAGATGGCCATGGCGCGGAACGCCCCCCGCTAGTCAGCGAATGGCTGGAGGCCGCAGCCGCCTTCGCTCAACGCCCTGACATCCGTGGCACCGGAAACATCAGCCTGATTAATCGCATCAACCCCTGGGCGCACCGCCCGCCCACGAACTGGAAACCGACGCCCTGGTTCCCGATTCCCTGGAGTAAGAGTCAACTTGCCACGTTTGACAGCCTGCCTTCGCTCGGTTTTATCCACCGCCCCAAGTTCGTCAAGTTCGCCGACGAACACGGCAAGCCACTGACACGACCGGACCAGCGGAGCAAGGCCCTGAAGGCTGGTTGGCAGGAGGCATTGCTTGCGCTGTCTGAATCGCAGCGGATCAAGGCGCCAGCCCTCATCGTTGCAGCGAGTGGCGGCAATACCGCTCAGACGATCGCTTTGCATAGCGTCTTAAACGCCTATGCGGCTCAGGGCGGGCCAGAAATCGACACTGGAAAGTCCGAGCAATTTATCGACACCGACAAGCGCCTTGGCAACACCGGCGCGAGTACGCTGTTTATGCAGATGGCGATAGGCGTGATGGGGAGCTACCGCACTGGCGGCATCAGTGCAGCGATCAACCTGCGCGACAAGGACGAAGCGTCTATCGTCTTCATCAGCCCGCCATCGGCCGAAAAGCGCAAAACCCAACAGCATCCGCGCGGCGGCGATGTGTTCGCGCATCATGCCACGCCAGCCATTGATCCTGCGGACTATTCGCAATAGCAGATAACTGTCTAGACATCATGTATTGGACGACCGCTTCTCGGCAACCTGTGGCGGCATGGGCAGCTTTATGTCATTCTTCTGGTTCGCGTCGACGATGTCGCTCTTCTCGGCCGTCTCTATGAAGGGGGCGTATAAATTTAGGTTGTTTCTTTGATGTAAATTTATAGCAAATTTGATAGCGAGGAGAACGGCATGGCGAAAGTAGCTTTCTCTCGTAGTGACGTTATGGCTATCAATGGCCGAATGTCTAGCAAATCGGCCGTGCCGAAAGAGGCTAACTATGGCCCGGCTTCTACTACTTTGTCGCGCTCGCCATCCTCACCTGTTGCGGCGAAAGTTATGCGGGAAGTAGGCGTTTCAAGCAAAAAAATTTCAGAAGCCTATCGCTTTGCAAAGACAATGGCTGTTAAGCCAAAGTGACCTGTGGCATACAACACTATCAATGAAAAGTTGACTGGTGATCCCAATGGCTTGGTAGTGCCGCGCCGCTACAACGAGGAATCGCTCAGCACGACGCCCGAAAGGCTGGCGCGCCGGCTGATCCTGGCGCGCCTGGCGACGTCCAGAATCAGGCTCTCCTGCAGGTCGGCGCTGTGCCGGCCGCCGCCGAGGAAGCGCTCCTCATAGGTGCCCGGCCCGGCGCCATGCGCTTGCGCCGGGCCGCCTTGGGCCGGCGCTTCCGACGCGGGCGCCGTGGCCGTCAACACCTCGATATGGTCCTTGTGCAGTCCGGCGTAAATATCCAGTTCCGGCTGCAGTTCGACGAAGCCGCGCTGCGTGAAGGCATAACGCATCAGGTCGATGGAGGTGTCGAATTTCTGCGCCAGATAGAAGGTGCGCAGGCAGTCGAACTGGAACGACACTGCGCCGCCGGCGTCGAACAGGATGCCGCGCTCGCACAGCGTGGAGAAGATCGGCAGCGTCGGCAAGCCCAGGCCGCGCACGCCGAAATAGTCGGCCTCGAACTGTTCCAGCTCGGCCGCGTGCATGCTGAGTTTTTTCGCCTCGAACAAGTGGTAGGCCAGCTCGACCAGGAAGCCGCTCTGGCAGGCCGCGTCGTCCGCCGTTTCCAGCAAGGCGGCTGTGTAGGCCGCGATCATTTCGGCGCGGTTCGCCGCGGCCAGCGAGCGGCCCCGCTCCGCCAGGCTAAGCGCGATGGAAACGAGGAAAGGCGTCTGCGGCATGCCCGCGTCCGCCATCGCGCGCAGCATGGCGTCGAGGCGCGGGCCGACCGCCGCCAGCGCCGCGCCGAACCAGTTTTCCGCCAGCTGGCGCACTTGCGCCGCGCTAAAACTGTGCAGGTAGACGAGCTCGGTGCGGCACGCCAGCATCGGCAGGAAGCTGGCCTCCAGCGCTTTTTCCTGGCCTTCGCCGAGCGTGAAGCAGAATTTGCAGCTGTTGAATTCGGCAAGGAAGGCGGCCAGGACGTCCAGCGCGTCCGCCTGCCCCGGCGCCAGATTGTCGATGCAGAGCATGGCGCCGGGCCGGTGCAGCAGCGCGGCGATGGCGGACGGATGGAAGTCGCCGCCGCGCGAACGGGCCGCCGCGTCGAGCAGCGCCGCCCGCGTCACCTTGCCGACGGCTCTCATGTCGACCTGGAAAACGCATGGCGTGTTCGCCTGCAGGCACAGGTAATTGAGCAGCGTCGTTTTGCCGGACTCGTCGCGCCCGACAAAGAACACCGCGCTGTCGTTCGCCGCCAATTCGGCCAGGGAGCGCGACTGGATCGACGGCACGCCGCCCTGCTCCGGCTGGCGCGACAAATTGCTGATCGGCGGCTCGACGAAGATGGCGCGCAGCGTCTTCGGCGCGATGCCCGACGTGGCGTGCGACAGCAACTGGCGGTCGAAGCGCTCGTACAGCGCGACCGGCACGGGCAGCGGCACCGCTTCGGCCAGCCCGCAGCTTTCCTTGCCGTCCTGCGTGTAGCGGGCCGCCACGTGGAACGCCTGGTCCGCATTGTCGTATTGGCGCAGCGTGACATTCCAGCGCGGCGCCGGCGCGCCCTTGAATTCCAGCACGGAATAGCCTTCAAAGCCGGAAACGGATGCCTCCGGCGTGCCGGCATTGCCCTCGAACAGGGTGCGCAAGGCTTGCATCAGCGAGCCGGCGTCGCCCGTGTATTTGCGTCCGTGAAACACCGCATGGACATTTTGGTAGACGGCCCGCTGCTCGGCGTCGGCCCGCTCATGCGTCGAAAAGAAACTGAAGCCGGTGGCGCCGGCGGCCTGCTGGTCGCGGCTGCGCGGCACCAGATAGAAGCGCGCGCCCGGCGCGGACGCGGCGGCCAGCAGCGGCTGGATGAAATTGTCGAAGATGTAGGTCGGCGGCGTGGCCTGGGCGTCGCCCTTCGCCACCAGATCGCCGGTGAAGAAAATCGCATCGATCAGGTGGCCGGCGTCGCGGTAGTCGGCAATGTCCTTGTACAAAGCGCACAGCGCCAACTGCTGCTCGCGCTCGCGGGAGCGGCTCAGGTGCAGGTCGGAGACGTGAAGCGCGGTGAATTTTTTCATCTGAATGGTGTTGTCCGGTGCCGGTGTTTTGCCGCCCCAACATGGCTGGACGAACTAAAACTTTCCTAAACAGAATTTTTACATTTTTTCACTAGGGAAATACTAACCAATATTCACTTGGGATAGCTTTCAGCCCATATTTAGCCGAAAAACGGCGAAAAAAAACCAGCAGCGTAAGGCTGCTGGTTTTTCGCGGGACTGAACGGCGCCTGCGCGGCGCTGCGGTCAGCGCTTGCGCGGCGCCGGCATGTCGGTGCAGACGCCTTCGTACACTTCGGCGGCCAGGCCGATCGATTCGCCCAGCGTCGGGTGCGGATGGATGGTCTTGCCGATGTCGGTGCCGTCCGAGCCCATTTCGATGGCCAGGGCGATTTCGCCGATCATGTCGCCGGCGTGCGTGCCGACGATGCCGCCGCCGACGATGCGGTGGGTGCTCGCGTCGAACAGCAGCTTGGTGAAGCCTTCGTCGCGGCCGTTGGCCACGGCGCGCGCGCTGGCGGCCCAAGGGAACACGCCCTTCTCAAGCTTGATGCCCTTGGCCTTGGCTTCGTCTTCGGTGATGCCGACCCACGCCACTTCCGGGTCCGTGTAGGCCACCGACGGGATCACCTTGGCGTCGAAGTAGGCTTTCTGGCCGGCTGCCGCCTCGGCCGCCACATGGCCTTCATGCACGGCCTTGTGCGCCAGCATGGGCTGGCCGACCAGGTCGCCGATGGCGAAGATATGCGGCACGTTGGTGCGCATCTGGCCGTCGACGTTGATGAAGCCGCGCTCGGTGACGCTGACGCCGGCCTTGTCGGCCGCCAGCTTCTTGCCGTTCGGGCTGCGGCCCACGGCCACCAGCACCATGTCGTACACCTGCGGCGCAGGCGCGGCGGCGCCCGCCTCGGCCGCCTCGAACGTGACCTTGATGCCTTCGGCCAGCGCCTCGACGGCCACCGTCTTGGTCTTGGTCATGATGTTGTCGAAGCGCTTCTCGTTGAACTTCTGCCACACTTTGACCATGTCGCGGTCGGCGCCCTGCATCAGGCCGTCGAGCATTTCGACGACGTCGATGCGCGCGCCGAAGGTCGAGTACACCGTCGCCATTTCCAGGCCGATGATGCCGCCGCCGATGACCAGCATGCGTTTCGGGACCGCGCGCAATTCCAGCGCGCCGGTCGAGTCGACGATGCGCGGGTCTTCCGGCACGAACGGCAGTTTGACGACCGAGGAACCGGCCGCGATGATGGCCTGCTTGAACTGCAGCACTTGCTTGCTGCCGTCGTCCGCCGTCACCTCGATGTGGAAGGGGCTGAGGAACTGGCCGACGCCGCGCACCACGTTGACCTTGCGGCCCTTGGCCATGCCGCTCAGGCCGGCCGTCATCTTGCCGATGACTTTTTCCTTGTAGCCGCGCACGGCGTCGATGTCGATCTGCGGCGCGGCGAAGGTCACGCCGTGCTTGGACATCGTCGCCGCTTCGTCGATCACGGCCGCCACGTGCAGCAGCGCCTTCGACGGGATGCAGCCGACGTTCAGGCAGACCCCGCCCAGCGTCGCGTAACGCTCGACGATGACGGTGTTCAGGCCCAGGTCGGCGGCGCGGAAGGCGGCCGAGTAGCCGCCGGGGCCGCCGCCGAGCACCATCATGTCGCATTCGATGTCGACCTTGCCGGCGTAGCTGCCGCCGGCGGGCGCCGCCACCGGCGCGGCCGGGGCCGCGGCAGGCGCCGGGACCGGCGCGGCGGCCGGGGCAGCCGCCGCGGCCGCAGGCGCGGCGGCTGCGCCCTCTTCCAGCACCAGCAACAGCGAACCTTCGGCGATCTTGTCGCCGATCTTGACTTTCAATTCCTTGACCACGCCGGCATGGCTGGCCGGGATTTCCATGCTGGCCTTGTCCGACTCGACGGTCACCAGCGACTGATCGACCTTGATCGTGTCGCCCACCTTGACCATCATTTCGATCACTTCCACTTCTTTGAAATCGCCGATATTGGGCACTTTCACTTCGATCGTACTCATCGCATACTCCATCGCTCCCCTCGCCGCTGGTGCCGCCGGCGCCGGGTAAAAAATGAGGGACGCAGGCGGCGCCTACGCGTCCGGCCTGCCCTGGATTGCGGCGCGGGCGCGCGGCCGGTGAAGGCCGCGCGCCCGCGCCGGGCTCACATTACAGCAGCGTCTTGCGCAGGTCGGCCAGCACCTCGCCCAGATACACGGCGAAACGCGCGCCCATCGCGCCGTCGATGACGCGGTGGTCGTAGGACAGCGACATCGGCATCATCAGACGCGGCTGGAACGCCTTGCCGTCCCAGACCGGCTTCATGGCCGCTTTCGACAGGCCCAGGATCGCCACTTCAGGCGCATTGATGATAGGCGTGAACGCCGTGCCACCGATGCCGCCCAGCGAGGAGATGGTGAAGGTCGCGCCCTGCATGTCGGTCGGCTTCAGCTTGCCCTCGCGCGCCTGCGCCGACAGCTCGCCCATTTCCTGGGCGATCTGCGCCACGCCTTTTTTGTCGGCGTCCTTGATGACCGGAACCATCAGGCCGTTCGGCGTGTCGGCCGCGAAGCCGATGTTGTAGTACTGCTTCAGGATCAGGTTTTCGCCGTTGGCGTCGATCGAGGCGTTGAAGGCCGGGTACTTTTTCAGCGCCGCGACGGATGCCTTGATAACGAAGGCCAGCATGGTCAGCTTGACCGCTTCCTTGTTCTTGGCGTTGCCGGCGTTGGTCGACACGCGGAACTCCTCCAGCTCGGTCACGTCGGCTTCGTCGAACTGCGTCACGTGCGGGATCATCACCCAGTTGCGGTGCAGGTTGGGGCCGCTGATCTTCTTGATGCGCGACAGCGGCAGCAAGGTGGTTTCGCCGAACTTGCTGAAGTCCAGCGACGGCCACGGCAGCAGGTCCATGCCGACGCCCTTGCCGGCGGCGGGCGCGGCGCCGCTCGACAGCGAACCGGCCATCACGCCCTTGACGAAATTCTGCACGTCTTCCTGGACGATGCGGCCTTTCGGGCCGCTGCCGGGAACGCGCAGCAGGTCGACGCCGAGTTCGCGGGCGAACTTGCGGATCGACGGCGAGGCGTGCGCCAGCGCGCCGCTTGGCGCGGCGGCGGCGGGCGCCGCAGCCGCAACCGGGGCCGGCGCAGCAACGGGCGCGGGCGCCGGGGCGGCGGCCGGAGACGGAGCCGGGGCGGGCGCGGCGGCCGGGGCCGCGGCGGGCGCGGCAGCGGCGGCGTCGCCCGCTTCCAGAATCAGCAGCAGCGAACCTTCATGCACCTTGTCGCCGACCTTGACGCGCAATTCCTTGATGACGCCGGCATGGCTGGAGGGGATCTCCATGCTGGCCTTGTCCGATTCCACCGTGATGAGCGACTGGTCGACCTTGATCGTGTCGCCCGGCTTGACCATCAACTCGATGATTTCCACTTCCTTGAAATCCCCGATATCCGGGACTTTAACTTCCACAATGCTCATAGCGTTTGCTCCGTTTTTCTATTCGTCAGAACCGCGTTATTGGGTGACCGGATTGGCTTTGTTCGGGTTGATGCCGTACTTGGCGATCGCCTGCTCGACCACGGAGACGTCGATCGAACCTTCGTCGGCCAGCGACTTCAGCGCCGCCACGGTCACATAATAGCGGTTCACTTCGAAGAACTCGCGCAGCTTGGCGCGGCTGTCGGAGCGGCCGAAACCGTCGGTGCCCAGCACTTTGTAGCTGCGGCCCTTCGGCACGAAGGCGCGGATCTGCTCGGCGAAGGCGCGCATGTAGTCGGTGGTGGCGACGATCGGGCCGCTGGTGTTTTGCAGGCACTCGGTGACGTAGGGCACGCGCTGGGTCTGGCTCGGGTTGACCATGTTCCAGCGCTCGGCGTCCTGGCCGTCGCGGGCCACCAGCGTCAGCGACGGCGCCGACCAGACGTCGGCGGCGATGCCCCAGTCCTCTTGCAGCAGCTCGGCGGCGAACATCGATTCGCGCAGGATGGTGCCCGAGCCGATCAGTTGCACGCGCAGCTTGGCGGCCTTGTCGCCTTCGGAGAACAGGTACATGCCTTTCAGGATGCCCTCTTCCTGGCCCGGCTTGATGCCCGGCTGGGCGTAGTTCTCGTTCATGATCGTGATGTAGTAGAACACGTCTTCCTGGTTGCCGATCATGCGGCGCAGGCCGTCCTGGATGATGACCGCGACTTCATGGCTGAAGGTCGGGTCGTATGGCATGCAGGTCGGGATGGTCGCGGCGACGATATGGCTGTGGCCGTCCTCGTGCTGCAAGCCTTCGCCGTTCAGCGTGGTGCGGCCGGCGGTGCCGCCCATCAGGAAGCCGCGCGCGCGCATGTCGCCGGAAGCCCACACCTGGTCGCCGATGCGCTGCATGCCGAACATCGAGTAGAAGGTGTAGAACGGGATCATGATGCGGTTGTTGGTCGAGTACGAGGTCGCCGCGGCGATCCACGAGCTCATGCCGCCCGCCTCGTTGATGCCCTCCTGCAGGATCTGGCCGGCCTTGTCTTCGCGGTAGTACATGACCTGGTCTTTGTCGACCGGCTCGTACATCTGGCCTTTCGGGTTGTAGATGCCGATCTGGCGGAACAGGCCCTCCATGCCGAAGGTGCGCGATTCGTCGACCAGGATGGGGACGACGCGCTGGCCCAGGTTGGGGTCGCGCAGCAGCGTCGAGATGACGCGCACGAAAGCCTGCGTGGTGGAGATTTCACGGCCTTCTGGCGTCGCTTCCAGCACGTTCTTGAACGCCGACAGGTCCGGCACCGGCAGGGTTTCCTCGGCCTGCTGGCGGCGCTGCGGCAGGTAGCCGCCCAGGGCCTTGCGGCGCTCCTGCAGGTAGATCATTTCCGGCGAGTCGTCGGCCGGCTTGAAGAACGGAATCTCGGCCAGCTTGTCGTCGGGGATGGGCAGCGAGAAGCGGTCGCGCATTTCGCGGATCGCCTCGTCGTCGAGCTTCTTGGTCTGGTGCGCCGTGTTGCGCGCCTCGCCGGACTTGCCCATGCCGTAGCCCTTGACGGTTTTCACCAGCAGCACGGTCGGCTGGCCCTTGTGCTCCTGGGCGATCTTGAACGCGGCGTAGATCTTGTGCGGATCGTGGCCGCCGCGGGTCAGGCGCCAGATGTCGTCGTCGCTCATGTTGGCGACCATTTCCAGCAGCTTCGGATGCTTGCCGAAGAAGTGCTTGCGCACGAAGGCGCCGTCCTTGGCCTTGTAGTTCTGGTACTCGCCGTCGACGGTTTCCATCATCACGCGCTGCAGGATGCCTTCCTTGTCCTGCGCCAGCAAGGTGTCCCAGCCCGGGCCCCAGATGACCTTGACGACGTTCCAGCCGGCGCCGCGGAAGTCGCCTTCCAGTTCCTGGATGATCTTGCCGTTGCCGCGCACCGGGCCGTCCAGGCGCTGCAGGTTGCAGTTGACGACGATGACGAGGTTGTCGAGCATGTCACGCGCGGCCAGGCCGATCGCGCCCAGCGATTCCGGCTCGTCCATCTCGCCGTCGCCGCAGAACGCCCACACCTTGCGGTTGTCGGTCTTGGCGATGCCGCGGGCGTGCAGGTATTTCAGGAAGCGCGCCTGGTAGATCGCCATGTGCGGGCCCAGGCCCATCGAGACGGTCGGGAACTGCCAGAAGTCCGGCATCAGCTTGGGATGCGGGTAGGAGGACAGGCCCTTGCCGTCGACTTCCTTGCGGAAGTTCAGCAACTGCTCTTCGCTCAGGCGGCCCTCCAGGAAGGCGCGCGCGTAGACGCCCGGCGAGGAATGGCCCTGGATGTACAGCAGGTCGCCGCCGTGCTCTTCGGTCGGGGCGTGCCAGAAATGGTTGAAGCCGATGCCCAGCATGTTCGCCAGCGAGGCGAAGCTCGACAGGTGGCCGCCCAGGTCGCCGTCGGCGCGGTTGGCCTTGACCACCATCGCCATGGCGTTCCAGCGCATCCACGAGCGCAGGCGCTCTTCGTATTCCAGGTTGCCGGGGCAGTGTGTTTCGAGGTGGGCGGGAATGGTGTTAACGTAGGCGGTGTTGCTGGAGAATGGGATCTGGGCGCCGCGGCGGCGCGCCAGATCGACCATGCGTTCCATCAGGTAGTGGGCGCGTTCCGGACCCTCGTTTTCCAAAACGGCTTCTAGCGCGTCGAGCCATTCTTTGGTTTCTTGCGAATCGGGGTCCTGGGCGATTAACGCCGTAACCTGGTCGAGTTGAGCTGACATCTGTTGAGTCTCCTTTGTGAGCGCCCCACCAGGATACCTGATCGCTTGGCGGACGGCATTTCGCTGATTATTTACCAATACCCTAAATTAGTCAGGGGATTCTAACAGGCTATTTGTTATTTTTCAAATTACGATATACCTTTCCACAATGTGAAATTTCACAGTGAAAACCATGCTGCAGCGCCGCAATTTCCATGAAGAAAACACCCGAAAACGCGGCCGCCGCGGCGCGCCGGCTTTATAATCTGCTTTTATCCTCCCACCAGCCAAAACCATGCCAGCACAATCGATCGACGGAATCTTGCTCTCCCAAAAACTGCGCGGTGAAATCGCCGCGCGCGCCAGCGTCCTCACCGCCAAGGGCAAGCAGCCCGGCCTGGCCGTGATCCTGGTCGGCGAAGACCCGGCCAGCCAGGTATATGTGCGCAACAAGGTCAAGGCTTGCGGCGACGTCGGCTTCCACTCGGTGCTGGAAAAGTATGAGGCGGACCTGACGGAGGCGGCGCTGCTGGCGCGCATCGACGCGCTGAACGCCGACCCGGCCATCCACGGCATCCTGGTGCAGATGCCCCTGCCCAAGCACATCAACCCGCACAAGGTCATCGAGGCGATCTCGACCGCCAAAGACGTCGACGGCTACTCGGTGCTGAGCGCCGGCGAACTGCTGACGGGCCTGCCGGGCTTCCGCCCCTGCACCCCCTACGGCTGCATGAAATTGATCGAGAGCACGGGCACCGACCTGCGCGGCAAGCACGCCGTCGTCATCGGCCGCAGCAACACCGTCGGCAAACCGATGGCGCTGCTGCTCTTGCAAGCGAACGCCACCGTGACCATATGCCATAGTGCGACGCCGGACCTGGCCCAGCACACGCGCGGCGCCGATGTCGTCGTGGCCGCCGTCGGCCGCCGCAACACGCTCACGGCCGACATGGTCAAGCCGGGTGCGATCGTCATCGATGTGGGCATGAACCGCGACGATAACGGCAAGCTGTGCGGCGACGTCGATTTCAACGGCGTCCGCGAAGTGGCCTCGCACATCACGCCGGTGCCGGGCGGCGTCGGGCCGATGACGATCACGATGCTGCTGATGAACACCGTCGAAGCGGCGGAACGGGAATAACACGCCGCGCCGCGGTCCGGGCGCGCTTGACGAACAATTGGAAAGACTGATGACTACACACAACCCTCTGCTGGACTTCTCGGGCCTGCCGCGTTTCGACGCGATCAAGGCGGAACACGTCACCGCGGCCATCGACACGCTGCTGGCCGACAGCAACGCCGTCGTGGCGCAGCTGGAAGCGCCCATCGCCCATGTGACATGGGAGAACTTCGTCGCGCCGCTGGAGAACGCCACCGAGTTGCTGGGCCGCGCATGGGGCATCGTCAGCCACTTGAACAATGTCGTCGACACGCCCGAACTGCGCGCCGCCTACAACGAGAACCAACCGAAGATCACGGAATTCTGGACCGCGCTGGCCCAGAACGAGGAAATGTTCGCCAAATACAAGGCGCTGAAGGCGGGGCCGGAATTTGCCGCGCTGTCGGCGCCGCGCCAGCGCATCATCGACAACGCCATCCGCGACTTCCGCATGGGCGGCGCCGAGCTGGCCGAGGACAAGAAGGAGCGCTTCGCGGAAATCCAGGAAGAGCACGCCGGCGTGTCGACGCGCTTCTCCGAGAACGTGCTCGACGCCACCAACGACTTCAAGCTGCTGGTGGCCGACGAGGCCGACCTGGCCGGCGTGCCGGACGACGTCAAGCAGGCGGCCCGCGCCGCCGCCGACAAGGACGGCAAGGCCGGCTTCCAGTTCACGCTGCACTTCCCCTCCTATTTCCCGCTGCTGCAATTTGCCGACAAGCGCGCGCTGCGCGAGGCGATCTACCACGCCAACGCCACCAAGGCGTCCGAGATGGGCAGCGGCTTCAGCGAAAAGGATAAGTGGGATAACAGCCAGAACATCGTCACTTTGCTGAAGTTGCGCGACGAAGAAGCGAAAATGCTCGGCTACAAGAACTTCGCCGAAGTCTCGCTGGTGCCGAAGATGGCCCACAGCCCGGAGCAAGTGATTACCTTCCTGGAAGATCTGGCCACCCGCGCCCGCCCCTACGCCGAGCAAGACCTGGCCGAGTTGCGCGCCTTCGCCAAGGACGAGCTGGGACTGGCCGAGCTGAAAGCCTGGGACATGCCTTACGCGTCCGAGAAGCTGCAGGAGCGCCGCTACGCGTTTTCCGCCCAGGAAGTGAAGCAGTACTTCCCCGAGCACAAGGTCGTCGACGGCCTGTTCCGTCTGATACAAACGCTGTTCTCCGTGTCCATCGTCAGCGACACGGCCAGCACCTGGCACCCGGACGTGCGCTTTTTCCGCATCGAAAAAGACGGCAAACTGCTCGGCCAGTTCTACCTCGACCTGTACGCGCGCGCCGGCAAGGGCGGCGGCGCCTGGATGGACGACGCCCGCGGCCGCCGCCTCGAGGCGGGCGGCGCCGTGCAAACGCCGGTTGCCTATCTGACCTGTAACTTCACCGAACCGGCCGTCATCGACGGCAAAGCGCACCCCTCGCTGTTCACCCACGACGAGGTCATCACGCTGTTCCACGAATTCGGCCACGGCTTGCACCACATGCTGACCCAGGTCGACGAAATCGGCGTGTCCGGCATTTCCGGCGTCGAGTGGGACGCCGTCGAACTGCCGTCGCAATTCATGGAAAACTTCTGCTGGGAATGGGAAGTGCTGGAACACATGACGGCCCACGTCGGCACCGGCGCGGCGCTGCCGCGCGCGCTGTACGACAAGATGCTGGCGGCGCGCAACTTCCAGTCCGGCCTGCAAACCCTGCGCCACGTCGAACTGTCGCTGCACGATATGCACCTGCACTACGACTACGATCCGCAGAGCGCGAAAAGCGTGCAGGAAGTCATCGACGAGGTGCGCGGCAAATTCGCCGTGATGGTGCCGCCGGCCTACAACCGCTTCCAGAACTCCTTCGGGCATATTTTTGCCGGCGGTTACGCGGCCGGCTACTACAGCTATAAATGGGCGGAAGTGCTGTCGGCCGACGCCTACGGCGCCTTCGAGGAAGCGGCGGCGCTGGGCGGCGGCATCCTGTCGGTGGAAACGGGCAGGCGCTTCCAGCAAGAAATCCTGGCCGTGGGTGGTTCGCGCCCGGCGCTGGAGTCCTTCACCGCCTTCCGCGGACGCGAACCGAGCATCGACGCCCTGCTGCGCCACAGCGGCATGGCGGCCTGAGGCACAACGCCGGCCCCGCCCCCAAGCGTGGCCGGCGCGGACATCACTGCGCGTCTTTCTGATAAGGCACTAGACCATGAAGCTGCCATCGAACTGGAAAATCGGCGTCTTGCTGCTGGCCTGTGCCGGCGCGGCCAGCGCCCAGGTATACAAGTGGAAGGACGCGAAAGGCGTCACCCATTTCAGCGACACGCCGCCGCCCGCCTCGACCGCCAAGGTCGAGCTTAAATCGTATGGCAGCCAGGACACGGCCGCGCTGCCGTTCGAGCTGGCCGAGGCGGTGCGCAATCATCCCGTCACGCTGTACACGGCCGAACAGTGCGAAGCCTGCGACCTGGGCCGCAACCTGCTGCGCGGGCGCGGCATCCCCTACACGGAAAAAACCGTCGGCAACGCCGCCGACCAGGCGGCGCTGAAACAGGCCGGCGGCGCCGCGCAACTGCCCTTCCTGCTGCTGGGGCGCAGGAAATACACGGGCTTCGAGCAGGGCGCCTGGGACAGCGCGCTGAACGCCGCCGCTTATCCGGCCCAGCGCATGCTGCCGGCCGACTACCGGCAGCCGCCGCCGACGCCGGCCGCGCCGCGCGCCGACCCCGCCGAAGCGAAGGCCAAGGCCGACGCGGCCGAGCAAAGCCGCCGCGAGCAGCCCCCCGCCGCCACGCCGCCGCCGGGCTTTCAATTCTAAGGGCGGCCGAGCGGTTAAAATCATGGCTGCGGGTCGGCATTCCAGACCCTGACGCTTCCTACATTGCCTATGACACGCATCGACTTCCATACCAACGTCCCCGACAAGATCAGCTATGCCTGCCGGCTGGCCCGCAAAGCCTATATGGCGCGTAACCGGGTGGTGCTGCTGGCCGAGGACGCCGAGCAACTGGCCGCGCTGAACGCCGCCATGTGGACCCTGTCGGAAACCGATTACCTGCCGCATGTGCTGGCCGACGACGCGCTGGCGCCGGAAACGCCGATTGTGCTGACCGACAGCGACGGCGCGGCCCTGCCGCACCACGATATCCTGGTCAACCTGTCGCGCCGGCAACCAGCCAATTTCGCCGAATTCCAGCGCGTCTTCGAAATCGTCTCGGCCGCCCCGGAAGACGCGGCCGTCGGCCGCCAGCGCTATCTGCAATACAAGCAGCAGGCGTATCAGCCGAGCCACTTCGTCGCGGGCAAGGCATGAGCCAGCCGCCGTTCGACCCCAGCATTCCGGTTCTGACCGAGGTGTTGAAAGACAGCACGGAGTCGGTCCGGAAAATTCCGCCCCCCACCGTCGACCATGGCGAGCAGCTGGAGGAACTGGCGCTCAAGCAATGGAGCGACCAGGACTGGCATATGCTGGAACGGCGCCTGTCGGAGCGCATCCTGCACCAATTGCAGGGACGTGTGGACTTCGTGCTGGAACAGCGCATCAAGGATTGCATGGCCGAGGCGCTGGAACGCGCGCTGGAAGACTTCACCGGCGCGCTGCGCAGCGGCTTGCAAGACACCATAGAACAAATCGTCACCCGGGCCGTGAGCCAGGAATTGACGCACCTGCAGACGCTGAAGAAGTAGCGGTCCGCGCGCGCCGCGGCCGCCGCCGCGCATAACGTTGTTATAAAAAGTAATATTTAGCGAACGCACTTTGCGGACCCATGGTTTTGTTGTACCTTGCTGCCTCGTACCAAATTTTGAGACGGCGTTCATGAGGCGCCGCCGTAATCTATCCATTGGAGATGTTTATGCTGTTCAAGACCAAGTTCATTCCCCTTGCAATCGCCATGGCTTTCGCAGGCAGCGCCGGCGCACAGGAAGTCGTCAAAATCGGCCACGTCGCGCCTATCTCGGGCCCTAGCGCCCACCTGGGCAAAGACAATGAAAACGGCGCCAAGATGGCGATCGAGGACTTGAACGCCAGTGGTTTCAAGATCAACGGCAAAGCCGTCAAATTCGTGCTGTTGACCGAAGATGACGCGTCCGATCCGAAGCAGGGCACGGCCGCCGCGCAAAAGCTGGTGGACGCCAAAGTCAACGGCGTCATCGGCCACCTGAATTCGGGCACCACGGTTCCCGCCTCGAAGATCTACTTCGACGCCGGCATCCCGCAAATCTCGCCGTCGGCGACGACGCCGCAGTACACCAAGCAAAAATTCAACACGACCTTCCGCGTCGTCGCCAACGACAACAAGCTGGGCGGCACGCTGGGCCGTTACGCCGTCGACAAGCTGCAAGCGAAGAAGATCGCCATCATCGACGACCGCACGGCCTACGGCCAGGGCGTCGCCGAGGAGTTCGTCAAGGGCGCGAAAGCCAAGTTCCCCGGCGTGCAAATCGTCGGCAAGGAATTCACCAGCGCCAACGCGACCGACTTCAACGCCATCCTGACGGCCATCAAGGGCAAGAACCCCGACCTGATCTTCTTCGGCGGCATGGACGCCGTGGGCGGCCCGATGCTGCGCCAGATCAAGTCCCTCGGCATGAAGGTGCGCTTCATGGGCGGCGACGGCGTCTGCACGGAATCGCTGCCGAAACTGGCCGGCGACGGCGTCGGCGAAGGCATCGTCGTCTGCGCGGAAGCGGGCGGCGTGATGGGCGACCAGCAAAAGGCGATGGACGACTTCGTCGCCCGCTACAAGAAAAAATACAATAGCGACGTGCAACTGTACGCGCCGAACGTCTACGACGCCGTGATGACGATGGCGACGGCGATGGCGGACGCCAAGTCGGCCGAGCCGGCCAAGTACCTGCCCTTCCTGGCCAAGGTCAAGTACAGCGGCGTGACCGGCCCGATCGCCTTCGACGCCTTCGGCGACATCAAGGACGGCTCGCTGACCTTGTTCACCTTCAAGGGCGGTAAAAAGACCAAGATGGAAGTGGTCAAGTAAGTCCTTGCCGGGCGCCTTTCAAGCAAGGGCGAACGGCCAGGGGCGCATCAAGTTGCCCCCAATCTACAAAAAAAGCGCGCTGAGCAAATCAGCGCGCTTTTTTTTTCGTCGCCTAACCAACAGTTAGCCACATTTCCCGAAAAAAGCCGGCGGCGAGCTTTGAGATTTCCATATTTTATTGTACCTTTCTCCATCTGCACCAAATTTTTAAGCGGCGCAAATGGCCGCGCCGCTGTTTTTCTGTCAAATTGGAGATGTTTATGCTGTTTAAAGTTAAGTTCGCCCCACTCGCCATCGCCCTCGCCTTCAGCGCCAGCGCCGGCGCACAGGAAGTCGTCAAGATCGGCCACGTCGGCCCGATTTCCGGCGGCATCGCGCACCTGGGCAAAGATAACGAAAACGGCGCCAAGATGGCGGTCGAGGACTTGAACGCCGGCGGCTTCAAGATCAACGGCAAAGCCGTCAAATTCGTGCTGGTGACGGAAGACGACGCCGCCGATCCGAAGCAGGGCACGGCCGCCGCGCAAAAGCTGGTGGACGCCAAAGTCAACGGCGTCATCGGCCACCTGAATTCGGGCACCACGGTTCCCGCCTCGAAGATCTACTTCGACGCCGGCATCCCGCAAATCTCGCCGTCGGCGACGACGCCGCAGTACACCAGGCAGAAATTCAACACGGCCTTCCGCGTCGTCGCCAACGACAACAAGCTGGGCGGCACGCTGGGCCGCTACGCCGTCGACAAGCTGCAGGCGAAGAAGATCGCCATCATCGACGACCGCACGGCCTACGGCCAGGGCGTCGCCGAGGAGTTCGTCAAGGGCGCGAAAGCCAAGTTCCCCGGCGTGCAAATCGTCGGCAAGGAATTCACCACCGCCAACGCGACCGACTTCAACGCCATCCTGACCTCGATCAAGGGCAAGAACCCGGACCTGATCTTCTTCGGCGGCATCGACGCCGTCGGCGGCCCGATGCTGCGCCAGATGAAGGCGCTGGGCATCAAGGCCAAGTTCATGGGCGGCGACGGCATCTGCACCGAATCGATGCCGCGCCTGGCCGGCGACGGCCTCGGCGAGGGCAATGTCACCTGCGCGGAAGCCGGCGGCATCGCCAGCAGCCAGCAGAAGGCCCTGGACGCGTTTGTAGCGCGTTATAAGAAGAAGTTCGGCAGCGATGTGCAAATCTACGCGCCGCACACCTACGACGCCGTGATGACGATGGCGACGGCGATGGCGGACGCCAAGTCGGCCGACCCGGCCAAGTACCTGCCCTTCCTGGCCAAGGTCAAGTACCAAGGCGTCACGGGCACGATCGCGTTCGACGCGAACGGCGACATCAAGGATGGTTCGCTGACCTTGTTCACCTTTAAGGGCGGCAAGAAGGTCAAGATGGACGTGGTGAAATAAGCGGCGGTCCGGGCAGCCGGGGGCGGAGCCCGGCTGTTTGTCGTGTAGGCATAAAAAAAGCGCGCTGACCTCGGTCAGCGCGCTTTTTTTGTCTGGCGGCGCAATGGTTTATTTTTGCGCCAGCACCCATTTGACCAGCGTGCGGGCTTCGGCCTCGCTCACTTGCGGATTGGCTGGCATCGGCACCGTGCCCCACGCGCCGGAGCCGCCTTTCAGAATTTTTTGCACCAGTTTGTTCTCGGCGTCTTTTTGACCTGCGTATTTGGCGGCGACATCCTTGTATGCCGGGCCGACCAGTTTGCTGGCGACCGCGTGGCATGCCATGCAGTTTTTTGCTTTTGCCAAATCGGCATTAGCCAGCGCAGCTTGCGAAGCAAATGCGGATACCATCAACACACCAACCATCATGGAACGTTTCATTGTATTCTCCAAAGTAACTAAATGCATTCTACCGTGTTTTTCACAGCTGGAACGAGGGGCCATTGGGTACATAACGTGATGTTGCGCACACCGGTTGACCACGGCGGTCATCTTACTCCTGTCGCGCAGTTTTTTTTGTAAGTTGATGTAACCGGAGGAGAAAAATAATGCCCATTATTTTAGTGATTCTTTCGCTTTGCCTCTTGCGTTATTTCGAGATCTGGCGCTTCGCCGCATTATCGTGGTGGTGGATCGTCGGATTGATGGCGCTGGCCTTCATCTGGTTCGAATTTATCGAGCCCATGCTGGGGCTGGACAAGCGCAAGGCCCACGATGAAGACGAGAAACGCCGCAAGGACCGCGTCAAGCAATCCTTCGACAAGCGCAAGTAGGCGGGACGGCCGCGGCCGCCCGCCTCCCCCGGCTTAACGGCGCAGCTGCGACAGGTCGCGCACGGCGCCGCGGTCGGCCGAGGTGGTCAGCGCGGCGTAGGCTTGCAGCGCCTGCGAGACGAAGCGCTCGCGCCCGACCGGCAGCCAGGCGGCCGCGCCCTTCGCCTCCATCGCCGTGCGGCGCGCGGCCAGCGCGGCGGCGTCGATGCGCAGGTTGATGCTGCGCGCGGGGATGTCGATGTCGATCATGTCGCCCTCTTCCACCAGGCCGATGGCGCCGCCCTCGGCCGCCTCCGGCGAGGCGTGGCCGATGACCAGGCCGGACGAGCCGCCCGAGAAGCGGCCGTCGGTGAACAGCGCGCAGGCTTTGCCCAGGCCCTTCGATTTGATGTAGGAGGTCGGATACAGCATCTCCTGCATGCCGGGGCCGCCTTTCGGGCCTTCGTAGCGGATGATCACGACGTCGCCGGCGCTGACGCTGTCGGCCAGGATCGCCTCGACGGCCGCGTCCTGGCTTTCAAACACCCGCGCCTTGCCGCTGAACTTCAAGATGCTTTCGTCGACGCCCGCCGTTTTGACGATGCAGCCCTTTTCCGCCAGGTTGCCGTACAGGACGGCCAGGCCGCCGTCCTGCGAGTAGGCGTGCGCCTTGTCGCGGATGCAGCCGGTGGCGCGGTCCAGGTCCGAGGTGGCGAAGCGCGACGACTGCGAGAACGCCACCTGGGTCGGCACGCCGCCGGCGGCGGCGCGGAACAGTTCGCGCACGGCCGGGTCGTCGGTCTGCGTGATGTCGTAGTTGGCGATGGCCTCGCCCATGCTCTTGCTGTGGATGGTGGGCAGGCTGGTGTCGAGCAGGCCGGCGCGCGCCAGTTCGCCGAGGATGCCGACGATGCCGCCGGCGCGGTGCACGTCTTCGATGTGGTATTTGTCGGTCATCGGCGCGACCTTGCACAGGCAGGGCACCTTGCGCGAGATGCGGTCGATGTCGGCCATCGAGAATGCCACGCCGGCCTCGTGCGCGGCCGCCAGCAGGTGCAGCACGGTGTTGGTCGAGCCGCCCATCGAGACGTCGAGGGCCATGGCGTTTTCGAACGCGGCCTTGGTGGCGATCGCGCGCGGCAGCACCGTGGCGTCGTCCTGCTCGTAGTAGCGCTTGGCCAGCTCGACGACCAGGCGGCCGGCGCGCAGGAACAGTTCCTTGCGGTCGGCGTGGGTGGCGACGATGGTGCCGTTGCCCGGCAGCGCCAGGCCCAGCGCCTCGGTCAGGCAATTCATCGAATTGGCGGTGAACATGCCGGAGCAGGAGCCGCAGGTGGGGCAGGCGGCCCGCTCGATCTCGGCCACGTCGGCGTCGCTGACGCTGCTGTCGCCGGCCTTGATCATCGCGTCGATCAAGTCGAGCTTGATGATTTTCTGCGCGCCATTCACCACCTTCACGACCTTGCCGGCCTCCATCGGCCCGCCGGAGATGAAGACCACGGGGATGTTGATGCGCAGCGCCGCCATCAGCATGCCGGGCGTGATCTTGTCGCAGTTGGAGATGCACACCATGGCGTCGGCGCAGTGGGCGTTGACCATGTATTCGACCGAGTCGGCGATCAGGTCGCGCGAGGGCAGCGAGTACAGCATGCCGCCGTGGCCCATGGCGATGCCGTCGTCGACGGCGATGGTGTTGAATTCCTTGGCGACGCCGCCGGCCGCCTCGATCTCGCGCGCGACCATCTGGCCCAGGTCCTTCAGGTGCACATGGCCGGGCACGAATTGGGTGAAGGAATTGACGACGGCGATGATGGGCTTGTCGAAATCGCCGTCCTGCATGCCGGTGGCGCGCCACAGCGCGCGCGCGCCTGCCATGTTGCGGCCGTGGGTGGTGGTGCGGGAGCGGTATGCGGGCATGGTAGACTTTCTAAAAAGATATGATTGCCTGGCGCGCCAGGGCGCCGGCGCCGGCTTGGCGGCGGGGCCGGGAATGGCGCGTGTGGGTACACCAGATTGCCTTGCCTGCGGGGCGCTGTCAAATATATGATGCACATGGCTGTGAGTCGCAAAACATATCACGCATCAGACTATGAATGGAAATGCATATCAATGAATCTTGAACTGCGTCAACTGCGCTACTTCGTCACCGTCGCCGAGGAATTGCATTTCGGCCGGGCCGCGCAGCGCCTGCACATGACCCAGCCGCCGCTGTCGCAAACCATCCAGGCCCTCGAAGCCATGCTGGGCGCGGCCCTGTTCGCGCGCAGCCGGCGCGAGGTCAGCCTGTCGCCGGCCGGGCTGGCGCTGCTGCCGGAGGCGCGCCGCATACTGGGACAGGCGCAGGCCCTGCCCGAGCTGGTGCGCCGCGCCGCCGGCGGCGAGGCCGGCCGGCTGGCGCTGGCCTTCGTCTCGTCGGCCGACTACAGCGTGCTGCCGCCCTTCCTGCGCGCCTACCGCGCCGCCTACCCGCAGGTGCGGATCAGCCTGCAGGAGGCGACGTCGGACGTGCAAGTCGACGAGTTGCTGCACGGACGCATCGACGCCGGCCTCGTGATCCCGCCGCTGTCGGAGCGCGTGCGCGTCGACCTCGACTACCTGCCCGTGCTGGCGGAAGCCTTGATCCTGGCGGCGCCGGCCGGCCTGGACGCGCTCAAGCCGCCCGGGCCGGTGCGCCTGGCCGCGCTGCCGCCGCTGCCGCTGATCATTTTCCCGCGCGCCATCGCGCCGGCCCTGCACGACGCCATCCTCGGCGTCTTCCGCGCGGCCGGCGTCACGCCGGCCATCGGCCAGGAAGCCATCCAGATGCAAACCATCGTCAGCCTGGTATCGGCCGGCATGGGCATCGCACTTGTGCCACAATCCGTCTCGAACCTGATGCGCCCCGGCGTAGAATACCGTCCGCTGGCGGACCCGACCCCGCTGGTGGAAACCGGCCTGGCCTGGCGCCGCGACAACCGCTCGCCCGTGCTGCAGGGCTTTTTGGAATTACTGAGAAAGAATACACAATGCTGATACACCCGATGCCCGACCCCGTCGCCGTTTCCCTCGGCCCGCTGCAAGTGCACTGGTACGGCCTGATGTATGTGCTGGCCTTCGCGCTGTTCATCGCGCTGGGCCGCCTGCGCATCAGGCAGCCGCACATCGCCGCCCAGCGCTGGAGCAAGGAAGACCTCGACGACATGCTGTTCTACGGCGTGCTGGGGGTGGTCATCGGCGGCCGCCTGGGCGAGGTGCTGTTCTACCGCCCCGCCTTCTTCCTGGCCAATCCGCTGGAAATCCTCGCCGTCTGGCACGGCGGCATGTCCTTCCACGGCGGCTTCCTCGGCGTGATGCTGGCGATGTGCCTGTGGGCGCGCAAGTCGGGGCGCAATCTGTTCGACGTCTACGACTTCATCGCGCCGCTGGTGCCGCTCGGCTACGCGGCCGGACGCATCGGCAACTTCATCAACGCCGAGCTGCCGGGCCGCCCCGCGCCCGAGGGCTTGGCGTGGGCCATGCAGTGGCCCGGCATCGCCCTGCCCGTGCACCCCTCGCCGCTGTACCAGGCCCTCGTCGACGGCTTGCTGGTGTTCGTCATCCTGTGGCTGTTTGCGCGCAAGTCGCGCCCGCGCATGGCCGTAGGCGCCATGTTCACGCTGCTGTACGGCTGCGCGCGCTTCTTCACCGAATACTTCCGCGTGCCCGACTATGAGGTGACGTTCGCCGGCATGACGATTTCGTCGGGACAAATGCTGTCGCTGCCGATGATCGCCGGCGGCTTGCTGCTGTTGCTGTGGGCCTACCGGCGCAACGCCCGCGGCAGCGCGCCGGCGCGGGCCGCGTAACAGCGCCGCGCAGGCCCCGCCGCCGCCACGGGGGCGGCGGGCTTACGCCTGCAGCAGGGCGACGATGGCGTCCCACTGGGCGCGCGTGACGGGCGTGATCGACAGGCGGCTGCCTTTTTTCAGCAACAGCATGTCTTCCAGCGCGGCGACCTGGCGCATCTCGGCCAGCGGCAGCAGGCGCGTCTTGCGCCGGCCGCGCACGTCGACGCTGACCCAGCGCGGCTGTTCCGGCGTCGCCTTCGGGTCGAAGTATTTGCCGCCGGCCTGGTACTGGCTGGCGTCGGGATAGGCCGCGCTGGCCACCTCGGCCAGTCCGGCCACGCCGGGCTGCGGACAACTGGAGTGGTAGAACAGCACGCCGTCGCCGACGCGCATGCCGTCGCGCATGAAGTTGCGCGCCTGGTAGTTGCGCACGCCGAACCACGGCACCGTGCGCGCCGGCGCCGCCATCACGTCGTCGATACTGACCTCGTCCGGTTCGGACTTCATCAACCAATATTGCATGGGGCTGCGCTCCTGATGGGCGGCGCGCATACGCCGCGCGCGCAAAAAAGCGGTTGCGCATCGCAAGATGCAGGCAACCGCTATCGAATGTGGAACCCCGCATGTGCCGTTATGCCGGCATCCCGAACCAAACGGTTCAAGGTGGTCACAGTTAGTTCAATTTCGGGTTCGTCGGACTAGCGACGCTCACTCCCATCGAACAAAATTCCGCAACCGGTGCACATAAATGGTTCAAGGAATATATGGCAATCGCGAACACTGCAGGGTAGACCCGAAGTTTACTCCTATGCCCCCGCATGTCAAACCTATTTCGCTGATTAGAACAGATTTTCCTGCGGCGTCAGGGCGCTGTCGAGGACGGCGTGCATGGCGTCGATTTTCTCCTTGACTTCCAGGATGGTCAGTTCGGAGAGCGGGCCCTGCGGCGATTTGACGGACAGGAATTCCGCCGCCACACCCAGGGCGGCCAGCACGGCGATGCGGTCGTTGCCCTTGATTTTGCCGGCGTCGCGGATCGCCGTCATTTTGCCGTCGAGGAATTTGGCCGCTTCGCGCAAAGCCTTCTCTTCCTCCTCCTTGCACACCATGCGGTAGGATTGGCCCATGATGGTGACGTCCAAATGTGTCATCAAGCTTCTTTCTCTTCGGCCGCTTCATTGATTCCCGCCTGGACCAGCTCGGGGATTTTTTCCAGCAGCGCTTCGACGCGCTGGTGCGCCTCGCTGATGCGCTGCAGATACACGGCGTTTTCGGCGCCCAGGGCCGCGTTGGCCTGGCGCAGGTAGGCATTTTCGCGCCGCAGCGCGTGCGTCATGTCGGCCAACTGGCCGATTTTTTCGGATAATTCGTGGAATTCGGAAATCATCCCACCACTATAGGGCGCACCCACAGGGGCGTCAATCGAATCAGGCCGCCGTCACAGATATTTACAATAATGCAGTCAAGTTGCCTGCGGGGACATGCCGTAGCACGCCGCGCAGGCGCCCGCCGCCCTGTCCGGCGGACTTAGTCGTCGTGCTCGTGGCCGGGCTCGATGTCCATCCAGCCGGTGCGCCCCTCGCAGGAACGGCGCACCAGCGTCTGCTGGGTGTTTTTCGCCGACAGCACCATCGTCAAGTCGCGGCAATCCCTGAAGCCGCCCGGCTTGGTCGCCGTGTTGGACACGGTCAAGGCCACACGCAGCGGCTGCGGATTGCCCAGGCCCTTGTTGCTCCAGGCGGCCGTGCGGCCTTCTTCCATCCCCTTCAGCGCCTCCACGGCGGCGGCCAGCAGCGACGCCTTTTCCTTCTTGTTCAGCTGCGCGACGCTGACGTCGGACAGGAAGGGCGGATGGACGGCGGCGACGGGGTCCAGTCCGGCGATGTCGAACTTGCCGCTTTTCTGCGTGCAGGTTTTGCGGCTCAAGTCCTGCTCTTTGCCGCCGGCGCGCAACACCAGGCCCAACTGGCGGCAAAAGATGAACGAGCGGCCGTCTTCCAGCATCACCGTCTTGTCCACCGACAAATCGGCCGTCATGCCGGCATTGCCCGGGTGGCGCCAGGTTTGTTTGCCGCCGTCCTCGTTTTTATCGAGGAAGTGCAGCACGCCCTCCTTCAGGGCCTGCTTGTCGTCGGCCGTCATGGCGACGATGCTGACGTCGTCGAGAAAAGCCGGCTCGGCGGCGACGGCGCCGTTCATCAGGGCGACGGCGCCCAGTACGGCGGCGCACAGGTGGCGAATGGGTGAAGACATGGCTATCCTTTTACGAATTACTGATTGGCAAATATTATCAGGGTCATACTCTAAAGACTTCCATACACAAAAGCAATCGAATCCAAACAAGCGATAGCGACGGAAAGCGGGACGGCGGCGCCGCGCGCTTGAGGCAGCGCAAAGCCAGTGCATTTGCGCCCGAGCATTATGCATATCGATATGAAATAAACGTGTGCGCCCTTGAAATACCCCCATACCGTCCCTATAATTGGCACTCGTTAGTAGAGAGTGCTAACAACTCTTTCTCGCCGCGGCAAGCTGCCCACAAGCCATTTGCCGCGGCAATCGACTGAAGACGGTGACGGCCGCGGGCCGCCACTTTCATCATTTAGCAATATCTATCCATTGAACTTTAAGGAGTTTTGTATGAATCTTCGCCCTTTGAACGATCGTGTCATCGTCAAACGCCTCGACCAAGAGACCAAAACTGCATCCGGCCTCATCATTCCTGATGCTGCTGCTGAAAAACCGGATCAAGGCGAAGTGCTCGCCGTAGGCAATGGCAAGATTCTCGACGACGGCAAAGTACGTCCTTTGGACGTCAAAGTCGGCGACCGTGTCCTGTTCGGCAAATACGCCGGCCAAACCGTCAAGGTCGACGGCGATGAGCTGCTGGTGATGCGCGAAGAAGACATCATGGCGATCGTCGTCAAGTAATCCGCGACTTCCCCGCGTTCGATACTTATTCCACGAAATTCAGGAGAAACAAACATGGCAGCTAAAGAAGTAGTGTTCGGCGACGCAGCGCGCGCCAAAATGGTTGAAGGCGTCAACATCCTCGCCAACGCAGTCAAAGTCACGCTGGGCCCGAAAGGCCGTAACGTTGTGCTGGAGCGTTCGTTCGGCGCCCCTACCGTCACCAAGGACGGTGTGTCGGTTGCGAAAGAAATCGAACTCAAAGACAAGCTCATGAACATGGGCGCGCAAATGGTCAAGGAAGTCGCTTCCCGCACCAGCGACAACGCCGGCGACGGCACCACCACCGCGACCGTGCTGGCACAAGCCATCGTGCGCGAAGGCATGAAGTTCGTTGCCGCCGGCATGAACCCGATGGACTTGAAGCGCGGCATCGACAAGGCCGTTGCGGCGACCGTGGAAGAACTGGCGAAGATCGCCCGTCCATGCACGACCACCAAAGAAATCGCCCAAGTCGGCGCGATCTCGGCAAACTCGGACTACTCGATCGGCGAGCGCATCGCTGAAGCGATGGAAAAAGTCGGCAAAGAAGGCGTGATCACCGTCGAAGACGGCAAATCGCTGAACGACGAGCTGGACATCGTCGAAGGTATGCAATTCGACCGCGGCTATCTGTCGCCTTACTTCATCAACAACCAAGAGAAGCAAGTGGCGATCCTGGACAATCCATTCGTCCTGCTGTGCGACAAGAAAATCTCGAACATCCGCGATCTGCTGCCGGTACTGGAACAAGTCGCCAAAGCCGGCCGTCCGCTGCTGATCATCGCCGAAGACATCGAAGGCGAAGCGCTGGCGACCCTGGTTGTGAACAACATCCGCGGCATCCTGAAAACCTGCGCAGTGAAAGCGCCTGGCTTCGGCGACCGCCGCAAAGCCATGCTGGAAGACATCGCCGTGCTGACCGGCGGCCAAGTCATCGCTGAAGAAGTCGGCCTGACGCTGGAAAAAATCACCCTGGCCGAACTGGGCCAAGCCAAGCGCATCGAAGTGGGCAAGGAAAACACCATCGTTATCGATGGCAACGGCGAAGCGTCGTCGATCGAAGCCCGCGTCAAGCAAGTGCGCGTGCAGATCGAAGAAGCGACCTCGGACTACGACCGTGAAAAACTGCAAGAGCGCGTCGCCAAACTGGCTGGCGGCGTTGCCGTGATCAAGGTTGGCGCAGCCACCGAAGTCGAAATGAAAGAAAAGAAAGCCCGCGTTGAAGATGCACTGCACGCTACCCGCGCTGCCGTGGAAGAAGGCATCGTGCCAGGCGGCGGCGTTGCCCTGCTGCGCGCACGCGCCAACATCGCCGTCAAAGGCGACAACGCCGACCAGGAAGCCGGCATCAAGATCGTGCTGCGCGCAATGGAAGAGCCACTGCGCATGATCGTGCAAAACGCCGGCGAAGAAGCATCCGTCGTCGTTGCGGCGGTTCTGGCCGGCAAAGGCAACTACGGCTACAACGCCGCCAACGGCACCTATGGCGACATGGTTGAAATGGGCGTTCTGGACCCAGCGAAAGTGACCCGTTCGGCGCTGCAAAACGCCGCATCGATCGCTTCGCTGATGCTGACGACCGACTGCATGGTCTGCGAAATTGCTGAAGACAAAGCAGCCGGCGGCATGGGCGGCGGCATGGGTGGTATGGGCGGCATGGGCGGTATGGACGGCATGATGTAATGTCGGACCGATAGGACGCCGGCGACGGCGCCCCGTCAACGCAAAAAAGCCTGCAAGGTTCGCGCCTTGCAGGCTTTTTCCATTCCACTTGCGTTGCCCGCCGCTAACCTTTGCTTTAGTATGGCCGCCATCTCATCTACCCGGACCCGCCAGCATGTCGCCACGCCCATCATCGTCGAAAACCGCTATCGTCGCCGGCACGCTGGCCGGACTGCTGGCCGCCGGGCTGGGCGCCTATTATCTATGGGCGCAACAGCCGCCCGCACCCGCGCCCGCGCCGGCCGCAGTGCCGGCCCCGCTCGCCGCGGCCGCCGCGCCGCCGGCCGCGGCCGACACGCCACGGGCCGCCGCCGGCCGCAGCAAGGAGCAGGCGGCGCAGGCTTTGCTGGCCTTGCCCGAGCTGCAGGCATGGTCGGCCTGGATAGCGCAGGATTCCGCCGGCGCCGCGCATGGCGCGCTGATCGAGTACGAGTCGGCGCCGCGCACCGTCAACGGCAAGCGTTATTGGCAATTCAGTTTCGTGGAGAATAGCGCGGACGCGGCGCACCGCTGGGAGAGCTTCCTCGTCGCCAGCGGCAGCGAGGAGATTCTGGTGGAAGATACGGCCAGCGACGAGTTGCTGAGCCTGCAACGCTGGCGCCGCGAGAGGCAGCCCTTGCAGCGCCGGGGCGCCGCGCAGGCGCCGTCCGGCGCGGCCGAGAATTAAGCCGCTTTCACTGCCTGGGGCGCGGCCGCGCCCTGCACCCGCCCGACCCACCACACGGCGATCAGGGTCAGCCCCGCCGCCAGCCAGCCATTGATGGCGTAGCCGCCGATGTGGCCGGCGCTATCCGTGGTCAAGGTCAGGCCGCCCAGCCACGCGCCCAGGCCGTTGCCCAGTTGCTGGATCGCCGAGGTGGCGCTGAGAAAGGCGCCGCGCTTGGCCGGATCCGGTATCGTCGTCAGCAAGGCTTGCAGCGGGATCATGCGCCCGGCGATCGAGCCCATGAAGAAGGGGAAGAAGAACACCAGCGCCAGCAGCGGCAGCGCCGGCAGGTGCGTGATGCACAGGATGGGCAGGATGGAGAACAGCGCGAGCCAGCGGTAGACGCGCTGCTTGCCGTAGCGGTCGGCCGCCATGCCGATGCGGCGCGCCGTGAACAGCGAGGCGAGGCCGCCGGCCAAATAGATCCAGGTGATGTCGGCCGGCTTCACGCCCAGGTTGCTGACGATGACGGGCGAGATGAAGGGGATGACCAGCATCGCCGAGACCATCGTCAGGCCCGACAGCAGGAAGGCGCGCAGGTGCTGCGGCACCACCAGCAGCGCGAGCAGGTTCGGCAGGGCTTCGGCCAGCGTGGCTTGCCGCGCGCCGCGGTGCGCCGTCAGCGTCGGCAACACGCGGGCGGCGCCCAGCCAGATCAGCACCGACAGCAGCACCAGCAGGTAGAACGGCGAGGCCCAGCCGAAGCGGGCCGCCATGACGACGCCGATCGGCACGCCGGCCACGGCCGCCAGGCTGAACGAGGTCATGACGATGCCGGTCGCGGCGCCGCGGCGCTGGGCCGGGATGGTGTCGCCGATGATGGCCAGGATGATCGAGCCGAGCACGCCGCCGGTCAGGCCGGCGAAGGCGCGCGACAGGACCAGGATGTGGAAGGTCGGCGCCAGCGCGCAGGCCAGATTCGACAGCGTGAACAGGCAAAACATCAGCAACAGCAGTTTCTTGCGGTCGAAGCGGTCGATGTAGATGGCCGCGAACAGGCCGGACGCGCCGGCGCACCAGGCGTAGGCGGAGACGGCGCCGGAGACGGCGGCCGGCGAGATGGCGAAGGCTTGCATCAGTTGCGGCGCCAGCGGCATCATCACCATGAAATCCATGATGACGGTAAATTGCGTCAGGGCGAGCAGCCATAGCATGGCGCGCTCGCGCCCGGGCGATAAGAGGATAGGGGTCATTTTCTTCCTTTGTATGGGTAGTTAATCAAGTTGCGCGATCTCGGCCGCGGCGCGGCGCAGGATGGCGCAGACGGCGGCCAGGCGCGCCTCGCTGGGCTGGCCGTTGCGCACGCGCGCGACGACGACGCCTTTCAATTCGTGCAGCAGGTGGCGGACGTCGTCGCGCCCTTCCTGCGGCGCCGCCATGCGCGCCAGGATGGCGTCGACGAATTGGCGGTTTTCATCCAGAAACGCCTGGCCTTCCGGGGTGATGCTGTGCAGCTTTTTGTTGCCCTCGGTTTCGGCCGAGACATGGCCCAGGTCGAGCAACATAGACAGCAACGGATAGATCGCGCCCGGGCTGGGGGCGTAGCTGCCGCCGGCCCGCTGTTCGATTTCCTTGATGATTTCATAGCCGTGGCGCGGCCTTTCGGCGATCAGTTGCAGCACGACATAACGCATCGAGCCGGCGTCGAACATCTTCGGCCCGCGCCCGCCGCAATGCGGCTGCCCGTGCTGGTGGGCGTGGACACGGTGCTGTCCGCGAAAGAAGTGGAACATAGAAACCTCCATAAGATATATCAAACTAAGATATATCTTAAGACGCTCTTTGGGATTTTTCAAGTTATTTTTTCAATATTGCCGGAACCGGCGCGCATCCGGCGCTGTCGCAAAAATGCTGACGTCTTGGCATCGAAATGAGGTATATATGCTAACGTTGGCTAAGCGAATAGCGTAAACGGACATATTTCTGGTTGCCAAGGCACGGACTTCGGCTTAGCATCGCGCACTGATAAAAATTTGGGAGAGCAAACCAATGTCACAGGTGGAGACACAAACCGGCAAGGGACCGATGCCCCGGCAAATTCCCTTCATCATCATCAACGAGATCTGCGAGCGCTTCAGCTTCTACGGCATGCGCAACATCCTGACGCCGTTCCTCATCAGCACGCTACTGATGTTCATGCCCGTGGCCGACCGCGCCGGCGAGGCCAAGCACGTGTTCCACACCTTCGTCATCGGCGTCTTCTTCTTCCCGCTGCTGGGCGGCTGGCTGGCCGACCGCTTCTTCGGCAAATACAACACCGTCTTCTGGCTCAGCCTGGTCTACTGCATGGGCCACGCCTGCCTGGCCTATTTTGAAGACAACCTCAACGGCTTCTACTTCGGCCTGTTCCTGATCGCCCTCGGTTCCGGCGGCATCAAGCCGCTGGTGTCGTCCTTCGTCGGCGACCAGTTCGACGCCAGCAACAAGGGCAAGGCCAAGCTGGTCTACGACATGTTCTACTGGAGCATCAACCTGGGCTCCTTCGGCGCCTCGCTGCTGATCCCGATCTTCCTGCGCGACTACGGCCCGGCCGTGGCCTTCGGCATTCCCGGCATCCTGATGTTCATCGCCACGATGGTGTTCTGGATGGGCAAAAAGAAATACGTGCACGTGCCGCCGCCGCCGGCCGACCCCCACTCCTTCAGCCGCGTCGCCCGCACGGCGCTGCTGGCGGCCGAACCGGGCCAGGCCCGGCCCGGCCTGAGCGTCGCCCGCCTCGGCGTGGCCGGCGCCATCGTCAGTCTGTGCATGGCGCCGCAATGGGGCTTCGTCATCGCCGCCTGCAGCGCCCTCGTGCTGCTGCTGGCCTTCGGCGGCGTCGGCATCGCCATGCAACTGGAGCGCGCCCGCGGCATGCATCCCGACCACGCCGTCGAAGGCGTGCGCGCCGTGCTGCGCATCCTCATCATCTTCGCGCTGGTGACGCCGTTCTTCTCGCTGTTCGACCAAAAGGCCTCGACCTGGGTCGTGCAAGGCGGCGCGATGGAAAAACCGTCGTGGTTCATGCCGGCGCAAATGCAGGCGCTGAACCCGGCGCTGGTGATGCTGCTGATCCCCTTCAACAACCTGATCCTCTACCCGCTGCTGGGCCGCCTCGGCTACGAAGCGACGGCGCTGCGCCGCATGACGGCGGGCATCGGCTTCTCGGCGCTGGCGTGGATCGTCATCGGCGCCATCCAGATGAAGATGGACGGCGGCACCAGCATGTCCATCGTCTGGCAAATCCTGCCCTACGTGCTGCTGACGATGGGCGAAGTGCTGGTGTCGGCGACGGGCCTGGAATTCGCCTACAGCCAGGCGCCGGCGTCGATGAAAGGCACCATCATGAGCCTGTGGCTGCTGTCCACGACGGTGGGCAACCTGTGGGTGCTGATCGTCAACGCCAGCGTCAAAAACGACGCCGTCACCGCCTACATCCAGACCACCGGCTTCAGCGTGACCGCCTTCCAAATGTTCTTCTTCGCCGCCTTCGCCGCCATCGCCATGCTGGCGTTCGGTTGGTACGCCAAGCGCTACCGCATGGTCGACAACTACCGTGGCGCCCCTGCCGCCGCCGGCCTGGCGACACCGTAAGCGCGGCGCCTTGCCGCCCTGCGCGGGCGGCAAGGTGCGCCATCTTGCTTTACCCCCTGGGGTCACCCCAAGGGGGGAGCTCTAGACATGGCGGTTTACCGCCCCCACACCCGCGCCGTCCGGCAACTTCATTCCCTGTTCCAAGAAAAAACCGCCATGTCTAGACCTGACCCCAAAGTTGGGTTCGGGCAGCAAGGTGCGCCATGTTGCTTTACCCCTGGGGTCAGGTCTAGACATGGCGGTTTACCGCCCCCTCCTCCGCGCCGCCCGGCAACTTCATTCCCTACTCCAAGAAAAAACCGCCATGTCTAGACCTGACCCCAAAGTTGGGTTCGGGAAAACCGTCATGTCTAGACCTGACCCCAGGTTCAGGTGGTGACGCTGGGGGCGCCGCGGCCGGTGCGGGCGGCGATGCCGGCCACGCGGTCGGCAACGGCGATGAGCCCCGCCAGCGCTTGTTGGGTGGGCAGGTGGTGCGCCGCCGGCTCGGCTTCGTAGCGTTCCAGGTAGACGCGCAGCGTCGCCCCTTCGGTGCCGGTGCCGGATAGGCGGTAGATGATGCGCGCGCCGTCCGTCATGATGAGGCGCACGCCTTGTTGGCTTGATACGCTGCCGTCGACCGGGTCGGTGTAGCTGAAGTCGTCCGCCAGCGCGACGGTGTAGCCGTCCAGCGTTTGTCCCGCCAGTTGCGCCAGTTGCCCGCGCAGCGCTTGCATCAGGGCGCCGGCCACGTCGCTGTCGATGTCTTCGTAGTCGTGCCGCGAGTAGTAGTGGCGCCCGTAGCGGGCCCAGTGGGCTTCGACCAGGGCGGCCACGCTGCCGCCGCGAACCGCCAGCAGGTTGAGCCAGAACAGCACGGCCCATAGGCCATCTTTTTCGCGCACGTGGTCCGAGCCGGTGCCGTAGCTTTCTTCGCCGCATAGGGTGACGAGGCCGGCGTCGAGCAGGTTGCCGAAAAATTTCCAGCCGGTGGGCGTTTCGACGCAGGGGATGCTCAGCGCGGCCGCCACGCAGTCGGCCGCGCGCGAGGTCGGCATCGAGCGGGCGATGCCGGCCAGGCCCTTGCGGTAGCCGGGCGCAAGCGTCGCCTGCGCGGCCAGGATCGCCAGGCTGTCCGACGGTGTCACGGCGATGCCGCGCCCGACGATCATGTTGCGGTCGCCGTCGCCGTCCGACGCGGCGCCGAAGTCGGGCGCGTCCGGCGCCGCCATCCGCGCGATCAGTTCGCCCGCGTTGGCCGGGTTCGGGTCCGGGTGGCCGCCGCCGAAGTCTTCCAGCGGCACGGCGTTGATGACGCTGCCGGCCGGCGCGCCCAGTTCGCCTTCGAGTATCGCTTGGGCGTAGGGGCCGGAGACGGCGTGCATGCCGTCGTAGCAGAGCGTGAAGCCGGCGCCGAACAGGGCGCGGATGGCGGCGAAGTCGAACAGGCCGCGCATCAGTTCGGCGTAGTCGGCGACGGGGTCGATGACTTCGACCAGCATCTGTTCGCACCGCGCCGCGCCAAGGCGGTCGAGGTCGACGGCGGCGCCGTCGCTGATGCGGTAGCGCTCGATGGCGCCGCTGCGCCGGTAAACGGCTTCGGTGAAGCTTTCCGGCGCCGGGCCGCCGTTGCCGATGTTGTATTTGATGCCGAAGTCGCCGTCCGGGCCGCCCGGGTTGTGGCTGGCCGACAGGACGATGCCGCCCAGCGCGCCGTGCTTGCGCACGACGCAGCTCAGCGCCGGCGTCGACAGGATGCCGCCGCGCCCCACCAGCACTTTCGCGTAGCCGTGCGCGGCCGCCATGCGCAGCACCGTCTGGATCGCCGCCCGGTTGTGGTAGCGGCCGTCGCCGCCCAGCACCAGGGTCTGGCCGGCGCAGTCGCCCAGCGTGTCGAACAGGCTCTGGACGAAGTTTTCCAGGTAACCGGGCTGCTGGAAGACGCGCACTTTCTTGCGCAGGCCGGAGGTGCCGGGCCGTTGCCCGGGGAAGGGTTGGGTCGGGATGGTCTGGATCGTCATGGTCGCTCTCGGGCCTTGCATGGTCGGATTGCGGCGGCGGCCGCCGCCCGCTTCAGCGGCATGATACCGGCACCGGCCGATTCCGGCGAGTTCAATTGGCGCGCCATGGCTTGCGCGCCGAAGGGCCGGTGCGATACAATGAGAATAGTTATCATTACGATTAAGTCAGCCAGAGCCCGTCTTTCCGGCGCGCCAGCCAGTTCATTCGCGCAGCGCCATTGCCCCCCCGGAAGATGTGATGCAAGCAAACAGTATGCTGTTCCAGCGCCGCCCCCTGGTCCTGGCCTTGGTCCAGGCAGGCGCCCTCATGCTGGGCGGACCCGCGCTGGCCCAGTCGCTCGGCGAGCGGACCCTGCCGGCCGTCACCGTCGAGGCCGGCTCCGAGCAGGACAGCGCCACCGCCCCCGTGCGCGGCTTTGTCGCCCGGCGCGCCGCCAGCGCCACCAAGACGGACACGCCGCTGCTGGAGACGCCGCAGGCGATCTCCGTCGTCACGCGCGATCGCATCGAGGCCCAGGGCGCGCAAACGCTGAGCCAGGTGCTGAACTATACGGCCGGCGTGGTGTCGAGCTATTTCGACAGCCGCGGCGAATCGCTCAGTTCGCGCGGCGGCAACCCCAGCCAGATGCTCGATGGCTTGCAGGGCAATTTCGGCTCCTACAACGCGGCCCGCCTCGATCCCTTCATGCTTGAGCGCGTCGAATACCTGCGCGGCCCCGCCTCGGTGCTGTACGGCCAGGGCGGCATAGGCGGCGTGCTCAACGCCGTGTCGAAGCGGCCGCTGCGGGAAAACCAGCGCGAACTGCAACTGCAACTGGGCAGCCACCAGCGCAAGCAAGTGGCGCTCGACCTCAACCAGGTTCTCGACGCCCATTGGAGCGCCCGCGTCGTCGCCATCGGCCGCGACAGCGGCAGCCAGGTCGCCCATGTGGCGGACGGGCGCCAACTGCTGGCGCCGGCGCTGACCTGGGCGCCCGACGCCGACACGGCGCTGACGCTGCAGGCGCGCCAGCAGAAGGACGAGAGCGGCTCGCTGATCGGCTTCTTCCCCTGGCAGGGCACGCTGCTGCCGTCGCGCCACGGCCAGATTCCCACCCACACCTTCATCGGCGAGCCGGGCTGGGACGCCTACATCACGCGCCAGCGCTCGCTCGGCTATCTGTTCAGCCACCGCTTCAGCGACCAGCTGAGCCTGCGCCAAGCGCTGCGCAAGAGCAGCAGCGAGGTCGACTACCGCACCGCCTACACCAGCTTCGCATCCGTGCCGGCCAGCGGCCGCCCGGCCCGGCCCGTGTTCAACGCCGACCAGCGCACGCTCAACCGCGATCTGCGCCAGCAGCTCAACCGGCTCGACACCCTGCTCGTCGACACCCAGCTGGAGGCGGCGCTGGCCAGCGGCCCGCTGCGGCACACGCTGCTGCTGGGCGTCGACAGCCAGCGCGCGCGCATCCGCCAGCGCAGCGGCGCCGGCGTGGCCGCGCCTATCGACGTCTACGCTCCCGTGTACGGCAACTTCACGCCGCCGGCCGCGCTGCAGGCGCGGCCGGGCAGCGAGCTGCGCCAGCTGGGCCTGTACGCCCAGGACCAGATCAAGTACGGGTCGCGCTGGGTGACGGTGCTGGGCCTGCGCCGCGACAGCGCGCAAAACGACGTCGAGGGCGACCCGGCCGCGCGCACCGACGACCGCGCCAGCAGCGCGCGCGCCGGCCTGCTGTATCTGGCCGACGGCGGCTGGTCGCCGTATGCCAGTTACACGGAATCGTTCCAGCCGCTGGGCGGCGTCGACGTCTACAACAAAGCCTTCCTGCCGCAGCGCGGCAGGCAGTGGGAGGGCGGCCTGAAATGGCAGCCGGCCGGCGCCGCCTTCAGCGCCAGCGCCGCCCTGTACGAGCTGCGCGAGCGCAACCGCAAGACGGCCGATCCGGCCAATCCGATGAACAGCCTGCAGCTCGGCGAGGTGCGCGTGCGCGGCGTCGAACTGGAAGGCGCCGGCAGCGTCGGCGGCGCCTGGGACTGGAGCGCCGCCTACGCCTACACGGACGCGCGGGCCGCGAACGGCGGCGGCGGGCGCGGCAAGCGCCTGTCCGGCACCCCCGCCCACAACGCCTCCGCCTGGCTGGCCCACCACTTCGCGCTGGACGGCGGGAGCCGCTTCACGGCCGGCGCCGGCGTGCGCCTGATCGGCGCCTCCTACGACGGCACGGACACGCTGCGCACGCCGGGCACGGCGCTGTTCGACGCCATGCTGGCCTACGACAGCGGCGCCTGGCGCTTCGCGCTGAACGCCAGCAATCTGACCGACCGGGCGCAAATCACCACCTGCCTGGCACGCGGCGACTGCTTCTACGGCCAGCGGCGCACGCTGCTGGCGAGCGCCCGCTATCTATGGTGAGCAAACCGGTATTCCCCCTGCCCGGCGACGCCGGGCAGGGTTCTTCTGAAGCGAAAGGAAACAGCCCATGTGTACTGCATTCTTGAACATCCCGATGGCCGCCGCGCCCCGGGCAAACCCGGCGCGGCCCTGACATGCAGCCGCCCATCTCGATCAAGGCGCCGCGCGGCGGCGTGGCGGCGCGCTACCGCGCCGGCGTGTTCTCGCGGGTGTGCGCCGCCATCGCCGGCGGCTACGCGCTGGCGGCGGCGCTGACGGCGCTGCTGTCGCTGGCGCTGCCGATGGCGCGCGCCGAGGCCGTTCTCAGCGCCACGCTGTTTTCCTTCGCCGCCTACGCCGGCGCCGTGCTGTGGGTGTTCGCCGCCCGCAGCGCCGCGCGCGCCTGGCTCGGCCTGTTGCTGCCGGCCGCGCTGCTGGGCGGCGCCGCGCTGGTCCTGTACAGCCTGCCCTGGAGCGCCCGATGAAGGAAGGTTTCCGCCAATCGATGGCCTGGTTGCACACCTGGTCCGGCCTGCTGGTGTGCTGGGTGCTGCTGCTGATCTTTTGCGCCGGCACGACCAGCTACTACCGCGAGGAAGTGAGCCTGTGGATGCGGCCGGAGCTGCACGCGGCGGCCGCCGGCGGCGTCGCCCCGGCCGCCGCCGCCGAGGTGGCGCTGGCCGTGCTGGGCCAGCGCGCCCTGCAGGCCGAGCGCTGGAGCGTCACGCTGCCGGGGGAGCGCAACCCGGCCACGCGCATCGGCTGGAGCAATCCGCCCAAGCCCGGCGCCGAGAAGCAGAGCCGGCGCGCCCGCTTCAAGAGCGAGCTGCTGGACCCCGCCAGCGGCGCCGTCATCGCCGCGCCGCGCGAGACGCGCGGCGGCGAATTCTTCTACCGCCTGCATTTCGACCTGCACTACATGCCCGTCATCTGGGCGCGCTGGCTGGTCGGCTTCTGCGCCATGTTCATGCTGGTGTCCATCGTCAGCGGCGTCATCACGCACAAGCGCATCTTCAAGGACTTGTTCACTTTCCGTCCCGGCAAGGGCCAGCGCTCCTGGCTCGACGCCCACAACGTGACGGCCGTGCTGGCGCTGCCCTACCACCTGATGATCACCTACACCGGCCTGGTCACGCTGATGTTCCTCTACATGCCGGTCGGCGTCAGCGCCGCCTACAAGGACAACGGGGACGCCTTCTTCGACGAAGCCTTCCCGCGCTTCGAGCGGAACGTCAAGGCGTCCGGCCAGCGCGTGCCGCTGACGCCGCTGCGGCCGCTGCTGGAACAGGCCGAGCGGCGCTGGGGCACGGCCGCCGGCGCCATCGCCGTCAGCTTCCCCGGCGACGCCAACGCCACCGTCACCCTCACCCGCCCGCAGGGCGCGGCGCTGTCGCATCAGCGCGCCACGCTGCACTTCGACGGCGCCACCGGCGCCCTGCTGGGCAGCGGCGGCGAGCAGCCGGCGCCGGCCGCCGCCACCCAGGGCGTGATGGTCGGCCTGCACCTGGCCCACTTCGCCGGGCCGCTGCTGCGCGCGCTGTTCTTCGTCTCCGGCCTGGCCGGCTGCGCGATGGTCGCCACCGGCGCGCTGCTGTGGGCCGTCAAGAGCCGGCAGAAGCAGGCCAAGGCGCTGGCCGCCGGGGCGCGCCGCAGCGTCGGCCTGTGGCTGGTCGAGGCGCTCAACATCGGCGCCATCGCCGGCCTGCCGATCGCCTACGCCGCCTATTTCTGGGCCAACCGCCTGCTGCCGGTCGCGCTGCCGCAGCGCCCCGACCAGGAGATCGCCTGCTTCTTCGCCGCCTGGGGCGCGGCCGCCGCGCTGGCGCTGCTGCGGCCGACGCGGGCCATGTGGCGCTGGCAGCTGGGCGCCGGCGCCCTGCTGTTCGCCGGCCTGCCGCTGCTCAACCTCGGCGGCGCCCATCTGGGCCGCACGCTGTTCCAGAACGGCGCCTCGGCCGTCGCCGGTTTCGACTTGACGGCGCTGCTGTTCGCGCTGGCGCTGGGCTATGCCGCGCGCCGCATGGGGCGGCCGCGCGCCGCCCGCCCAACCCAGGCCGCCGCCCCGGCGCAGCCGCCACGCCGGGAGGCCGCATGATGCTCTTGCTCGACAACGTCGGGGTGTTCGCCCTCAATTACGCCGGCCTGGCCGGCCTGTGCCTGGCGATGGAGCGCCACTCGGCCGATTTGCGCGGACGCGGCAACGAGGCGCCGCCGGCCGCGCGGCGCAAGCTGCGCCTGGGCGGCTGGGCCGCGCTGGCGCTGGCGCTGTGCTGGGCCGGCGGCGCCGACGACGGCGCGCGCGGGCTGCTGTTCTGGCTGGGCAGCCTGACGGCCTGCGGCCTGCTGCTGATCGTGCTGCTGCCCTACGCGGCCCGCCACGCGGCGCGGCTGGCCGTCGCGGCGGCGGCGGCGGCGCTGCTGGCCGGCGCGCTCAGCCTGGGCTAGACTTCCCAACTCAGGCCGACCCAGCTCGTGCTGCTCTTGATCAGGCTGTCGATTTCCGCCGGCGACACCGCCCGGCTCAGGTAAAAGCCGAAGGCCTCGTCGCACTCCATCGCCACCAGCTGGGCCAACTGGTCGGCAGTTTCGACGCCGCCCGCAATGACCCGCATTTTCATGGTGTGCGCCATCGCGACGATGGCCCGCACCATGGCGCCGTGGTCGGCCAGCACGTCGTGCCGGCGCAGGTCGTCAATAAAACATTTTTCGATTTTGACGACGTCGGCCGGGAAGCGCTTCAGGTAGCTCAGCGAGGTGTCGCCGGTGCCGAAGTCGCTGATCGAGATGCCCATGCCCAGTTGCTTGAACTGGCGCAGGATGGTTTCGCAATTCTGGTTCTTGTCGATCAGGATGCCGGCGGCGATTTCCAGCTCGATGTAGCGGCCCGGCACGCCGGCCGCGTCGAGGATGGCGCCGAAGCTGCGCGCGATGTCGGTCTGGTAGAACTGCCGCGGCGACAGGTTGACGGACACCGTCAGCGGCTGGCCCTGGTCGATCCAGCGGCGCGCCTGCGCGGCCGCCTCGGCCATCACCCAGGCGCCCACCGGCAGGATCAGCGCGCGCTCCTCCAGCACCGGCAGGAAGTCGGGCGGCATCACCAGCCCCAGCGTCGGATGGCGCCAGCGCAGCAGCGCCTTGACGCCCGTGATGCGCTGCGCGCGCAGGTCCAGCCGCGGCTGGTAGTACAGCACGAACTCCTGGCGTTCCAGCGCGTGGCGCAGCTCCGTGTCGAGGATGGCCCGCGAATAGCTCTGCGTCTGCATGTTCGGCGCGTAGCGCACGCAGCTGCCCGGCGCCTGGCGCTTGGCCACGTACATCGCCATGTCGGCCTTTTCGATCAGCTGGTTGACGTCGTCGTCGTCCTCCGGGTAGATCGCCACGCCGATGCTGGCGCGCACCGACAGGCTGTATTCGCCGATGACGAAGGGCGGCTTGACGGCGCCGGCGATCTTCTCGGCGACCCGCTCGGCGTCCTGCGGCGTGCGCATTTCCGTGAGCAGGATGATGAATTCGTCGCCGCCCTGGCGCGCCACCGTGTCGACCTTGCGCACGCACTGCAGCACGCGCTGGGCGAACTGCGCCAGCACCTGGTCGCCGACGTCGTGGCCGAGGCTGTCGTTGATGCACTTGAAGCGGTCGAGGTCGACGAACAGCACGGCCAGCAGGCTGCGGTGGCGGCGCGCGTAGGCGATGGCGTGCTCGAAGCGGATCTGGAAGTGCAGCCGGTTCGGCAAGCCCGTCAGGCCGTCGTGGTGGGCGATGAACTCCAGGTGCGCCTCGGCGCTGCGGCGCGCCGAAACGTCCTGCAGCAGCATCACGGCGCCGCTGCGCGCCAGCGGCGCGCAGCAGTACTGGACGTCGGTGCGCTTGCCGTCGCCGCGGCGCAGCAGCACGGCGCCGCGCGCCGCCTCCAGCACGTCGCCGCTGCCGACGCAGTCGAGGATTTGCTGGCGCGCGTCGACGGCGACGCCGTCCTGGTACACCGTCAGCAGCTCGGCCAGGGACAGACCGGCGCCGGCGCCGGCCGCGTAGCCGGTCATCAGCTCGGCGCGCGGGTTCAGGTAGCGCACCGCGCCGTGCTGGTCGGTGCCGATGACGGCCGCCGGCAGCGCCTGCAGCAGCGCCAGCGCGTCGTCGAGGTCGCGCTGGCGCACGGCGCCGCGCAGGCGCTGGCGCTGGCCGAGGCGCGCCATGCGCCAGTGCGAGGCCAGCAGCGCGCCGCACAGGGCGCCCAGCAGCCACAGCGCGGTGCTCATGCGCCACCGCGGCGGCAGCAGGTCAGAGGCATACCTTCCCTTTCGTCGCGCCGGCCGGCGCAGCACACATGGTCGAAAAGAAATAGTATAAGAATCGCCGCCGCGCGCGGCGCAGATTGCGCCGCGCTTGACAGCGCTCAAGCGCGGCGTCGCGGCGCCGCCGCGACACGCGGGACGCGGGACGCGGGACGCGCGAACTAGCCGGCGTGGCGCAGCGCCGCCGGGGCGTGGCCGCGCGCGGCCGGTGCCGGCCGCGCCGCCGTGTCGTGCAGCTTGAAGATGGCCACCGCCTCGGCCAGGCTGGCGGCCTGCTGCTGCAGCGCGTCGGCGGCGGCCGCCGCCTCCTCGACCAGCGCGGCGTTCTGCTGCGTCACGCTGTCCATCTGGTTGATGGCGATGCTGATCTGCTCGATGCCGTCCTGCTGCTCGCCGCTGGCGATCGACATTTCGCCGATGATGCCGGTGACGCGCTGCACGCTGGCGACGATTTCGCTCATCGTCTGGCCGGTCTGGCCGGCCAGGCGGCTGCCGGCGTCGACGCGCTGCACCGAGTCGCCGATCAACTCCTTGATTTCCTTGGCGGCGGCGGCCGAGCGCTGCGCCAGGTTGCGCACCTCGGAGGCGACGACGGCGAAGCCGCGCCCCTGCTCGCCGGCGCGGGCCGCCTCGACGGCCGCGTTCAGGGCCAGGATATTGGTCTGGAAGGCGATGCCGTCGATGACGCCGATGATGTCGACGATTTTCTTCGACGAGTCGTTGATCGCGCCCATCGTCTGCACCATCTGCGCGACGGCCTCGCCGCCCTTGCGGGCCACCCCGGAGGCCGTGTCGGCCAGGCGGCAAGCCTCGCCGGCGTTGTGGTGGTTTTGCTTGACGGTGGTGGTGATCTGCACCATCGAGGCGGCCGTCTGCTCCAGCGAACTGGCCTGCTCCTCGGTGCGTGAGGACAGGTCCAGATTGCCGCTGGCGATTTCGACGGAGGCGCTGGCGATGGCGTCCGTGCCCAGGCGCACCCGGCCGACGATGCGCGCCAGGTTCTCGCTCATCAGCTTGAGCGCGCGCAGCAGCTCGCCGATCTCGTCGCCGCCGCCGGCGGCGACATTGGCGCGCAGGTCGCCGGCCGCCACCAGTTGCGCGACGTCGACGGCGGCGCGCAGCGGCCCCGTGATGCCCTTGATCAGCCACAGCACGGCGGCGCCGCCCACCAGCAGCGTCAGCAGCACCGTCGCGCTCATCGTCAGCGTCGCGCGGCGGTGCGCCTGGGTGTTTTCCTGTGCCATTTCCACCATCAGGCGGCGCGACTGCTCGCCGATGAAGGCGACGATGTCGTCGATTTTCTTCGTCGGCGGCCGGTCCATGCCCTTCACCAGGCCATCGACGACGTGGGCGCTGTCCGGGTTGGCGGCGTCATACTGTTTCAGCGCCGTCAGATAGTTCTTGCCCAACTCGCCGTGCGCCTGGATGGCCTCCGCCACCAGCGGCGTGCTCAGCTTGAGCTGCTCCAGCATTTGGCTCAGCTTGCGCAATTCCTGGTCGGTCGCCTCGCCGCTCTTGACGAAGGCTTGCCGGTATTTGTCGAGGGCGGCCGGGTCATTGCCGCGCAAGAGGATGTTCTTCCACTCCTGCACCTCGATCTTGAATTCCACCTGGGAGCTGCGGGCCGCGTCGATCGCCTCGCTCAAGGCCACGGAGCGCTGCAGCGCGGCGGCGCTGCGGGCGTTGCTGTCGTTGAGGGCGCTCCAGCCGCCGCCGGCGACGACCAGCAGGGCGAGGAAGAAGAACCCTCCCAGCAAGCCCAGACGCAGGCCGATTTTCAGGTTGGCGAGTTGCATGACATTCCCCCAGTCGCGCTATACGGTCGGATACGGGCGGCGCGCGGGCGCGCGCCGGCAGGTTTTTCTCTAGACTGACTACTAAAAGAAAACTATCCAATACTCACACATGGTCAATGCATGATGCGCTTTTGCCGGAAAAAAGCCAAGAACTGAGCTATCTTTGAAACAATTATTTGCCGGGCCGGGGGAGCGCCGCGGCGCCGGCCCGATTGCGCGTTGCGCTCCAGCAACGCCCGTTTATAGCGGCCACTGGTTCGGCTCGCCGAACAACTGGTACATCACATACGCGTCGACATAGCCGAGCTGGGCGTGGCGGAACGCCTTGGGCAAGGTGCCGACGACGGCGAAGCCCAGCTTCTTCCACAGCATCAGCGCGCCGATATTCGTGCTCACGACGAAATTGAACTGCATGGCCAGGTAGCCGCACTGGCGCGCCCGCTCCAGGCAGTGGCGCCCCAGCAGCAGGCCGACGCCGACGCCCTGGGCGGCCGGATCGACCATGAAGGCGGCGTTGGCGACGTGGCCGCCGTGGCCGGGCTGGTTGGCGACGAGGCGGTACATGCCTAGCAGGCGCTCGCCGCCCATGACGGCGACATAGCTTTGCACGCCCGGGCCGAACCAGTAGGCGCGGCACACGTCGGCGCCCGTGTCGGCGTCGAAGGTATAGGTGTCGCCGCCGGCCACCAGCGCCTGGAAGATCGGCCACATGGCGGCGAAGTCGGCGTCCAGCGCGGGACGGATCTGAATGTCTTTCAAGGCAACCCCAACTAATGGCGATGCCATATTGTCATGCATTTTTTACATCCAGTCCAGCCCCGGCGCGCGCCCTCAGCCGGGGCGCAGGCGGAAATCGACGCTGGCCGGGCGGCCCGGCAGGCGCAGGCTGGCGCCGGCGCGCGGCGCCTCGCTGAGCACGCGCCCGCGCCGCATCACCAGGCGGCGCGCCGCGCGCAGGCGGATCGCCTCGACGCTGTCGCCGGCGTCGAGGATGACGAGGTCGGCGTGGCAACCGGGCGCCAGGCCGTAGCCGTCCAGGCCGAGGATGCGCGCCGGCGTCGCCGTGACGGCGAGGAAGCAGTCGTGCATGGCCTGCCGGCCCGTCATCTGCGCCACGTGCAGGCCCATGTGGGCGACCTCCAGCATGTCGCCCGAGCCGAGGCTGTACCACGGGTCCATCACGCAGTCGTGGCCGAAGGCGACGTCGATGCCGGCCGCCAGCAGCTCCGGCACCCGCGTCATGCCGCGGCGTTTCGGGTAGTGGTCGTGGCGGCCCTGCAAGGTGATGTTGATGAGCGGGTTGGCGATCGCCGCCACGCCGGCCTCGCGCATCAGCGGCAGCAATTTGCTGACGTAGTAATTGTCCATCGAATGCATCGACGTCAGGTGCGAGCCGGCCACCCTGCCCTGCATGCCCAGGCGCTGGCTGTGGAAGGCCAGCGTTTCGATGTGGCGCGACAGCGGGTCGTCCGACTCGTCGCAATGCATGTCGACCATCAAGCCGCGCTCGGCGGCGAACTCGCACAGGATGCGCACGGATTCGGCGCCTTCGGCCATGCTGCGCTCGAAATGCGGAATGCCGCCGACGACGTCGACGCCCATGGCGATGGCGCGCTGCAGATTGGCCAGCGCGCCGGCGCTGCGCAGCACGCCGTCCTGCGGAAAGGCCACCAGTTGCAGGTCGAGGTAGGGGGCGACCCGGCGCTTGACGTCGAGCAGGGCCTCGACGGCCAGCAGGCGCGTGTCGCAGATGTCGACGTGCGAGCGCACCGCCAGCAGGCCGCGGGCGACGGCCCAGTCGCAGTAGCGCAGCGCCCGTTCGATCAGCGCGTCCTGGGTCAGTTGCGGCTTCAGCTCGCCCCATAGCGCAATGCCTTCGAGCAGCGTGCCGGACTCGTTCACGCGCGGCAGGCCGTAACTGAGCGTGGCGTCCATATGGAAGTGGGCGTCGACGAAGGGCGGCGTGACGAGGTCGCCGGCGGCGTCGATTTCCTCGCCGCCGCGCACCGCCAGGGCCGGGCCGACGGCGGCGATGCGGCCGTCGGCGATGGCGATGTCGATGTCGCGGCGGCCGTCAGGCAGGCTGGCATTGCGTATGACCACGTCCATATGGAGCTCCTCTTGCGTGCCTATTTTTTCTTCCAGTAGCCGAACTCGGTTTCATAGCAGACCGTCTCGACTTCGGCGATTTTGTCGTGCATCGCCGCCTGCGCGTCGATGATGGCCTGATTGTAGACAGACGGGCCGATTTCGCGCAAACAAAAATCGAGCAGCAGGCGCGCCTTCAATTCGCCCACCTCCTCGTCCATGTTTTCGGCGCAATAGCGCTGGATCGAGCCCAGCAGACGTTTTTCCACTTCCTGGTTCAATTTGATTGCCATGACTTCCTTCGGTGTTGATGTTGCAGCGCAAAATATCCAGGGCCGTCCGTTTCACGCCATAAAAGTGCCGCATAATCATTGCGTTGGCGCAAACTTCCGGCACGCCGCATTTTTGCTGACGAGAACGCCCAAACAGCCGTCAAAAAAAACTATCACCTGAATGGAAACGCCGCTAGAATATTCGTATTGCGTTGCATCAAAATAGGTTTAACAACGCTGAACCCCCTGCACACCCGGCCGTATTGCCCGCCGCAGCTTGTGCAGAGCGTTTTGCCAGCATTTTAATCCGCACAAGGGAGTAGCCATGTTTCAGATTCCAGAACCGTTTTCAACCTCGGCAAAATTGCAACTTGAAGCACAACTGAAAATCGTCAACACGCTCACCGGCAAAGCATTCGAAGGCGTCGAGAAAATCATCGCCCTGCAATTCGACGCCGGCCGCGCCGCCCTCGAAAACAGCACCCTGGCCGCGCGCCGGCTATTCGATCTGGGCCAGCCGCGCGCGCCGCTCGCGGCGGCCGTGCCCCGCATCGAGGCCGCCCTGCCGGCGCCGCGCAGCGCCATCGTGATCGACGCGGACAAACCGGCGGCGCCCGTGGTGGTGGCCGCCCCTGCCGCCGAGCAGGCGCCGGCCGGCCCGGCCGCCGCGGAAGTGGCGCCGGCGACGGCCGCGCCCAAGCCGGCCGTCAAGGCGGAAGCCAAGGCCGAGGTCAAGGCGGCCTCCGGCACTGCCGCAAAACCGGCCGCCGTCGCCGCCAAGGCCGTCGCGGCGGTCGAGCCGAAAATCAAAATGGTCGCGCCGGCAGTGGCCGCGGCGCCCTCCGCCAAGCCGGCCGTCAAGGCCGCGCCGAAGAAGTAAGCCCCGGCGCGGGCTCGCGCCCGCGCCCCCAGGCGGCAAAATCTTACGGGCTTCGGCCCGTTTTTTGCGTCTGTTGTATCCTACGCCCTGCTTTTCGGCCGCGCGCGCCTTGGTCCGCAGCGCGCGCCCACACACAAGGGTAATGACATGAGTTTATCGAGATTGATCGCCGGCTTCGTGCGGCAGCACTGGCGCGCCTATGCGGCAGCGGCCGTCATGCTGACCGCCATTGCGGCGCTGACCGCCTGGGTGCCGCGCAAGATCGGCGCCATGATCGACGCGATGGCCGCGCAGCGCCTCAGCGGCGACGCGCTGTGGCGGGAACTGGCCACGCTGCTGGCCATCGGCGTGGCCATCTACCTGCTGCGGGTGGGCTGGCGCATCACCCTGTTCGCCGCAGCCTACAAGCTCGGCGTCGGCCTGCGCACGCGCTTCTACCAGCGCCTGGCCCTGCAGGGGCCGGGCTTCTACCAGAAGCAGCGCACCGGCGACCTGATGGCGCTGGCCACCAACGACATCGACGCCATCGAAATGGCCGCCGGCGAGGCGATGCTGGCCGGTTTCGACGGCACGCTGACGCTGGCGATGGTGCTCGGCGTGATGCTGCTGGGCGTGGACTGGCGCCTGGCCTGCATCGCGCTGCTGCCGTTCCCGCTGATGGGGCTGGCCTTCTGGCGTATTTCCAGCCACATCCACACCGCCTCGACGGATGCGCTGCGGCGCTTCAGCGCCCTCAACGACCACGTTCAGGAAACCCTGGCCGGGGTGCGCACGGTGCGCGCGCTCGGCCTCGAACAGCGCAGCAGCGCGCAGTTCGCCGAACTGGCCGGACGCGCCGCCGCCGCCGACCTGACGGCGCAGCGCTGGGAGGCGGCTTACGAGCCGGCCGTCGGCCTGACGCTGACGGCGGCCAGCGTGCTGACGCTGGGCCTGGGCGGTTACCTGGTGTGGCAGCAGCAACTGAGCATAGGCGCGCTGACCAGCTTCTCGATGTACCTGGGGCAGTTGATCTGGCCGATGTTCGCGGCCGGCTGGGTGCTGTCGCTGATCGAGCGCGGCCGCGCCGCCTACGCGCGCCTGCAGCCGGTGCTGGACGCGCCGCTGGCGATCGACGACGACGGCGCCGTCGCCGCGCTGGCGCCCGGCGCGCTGGCCGTGCGCGCGCTCGGCTACACCTATCCGGGCCAGGGCGCCGCCGCGCTGGCCGAGGTGTCGCTGACGCTGCAGCCGGGCCAGACGCTGGGCCTGGTGGGCGCCACCGGCAGCGGCAAGTCGACCCTGCTGCGCCTGCTGCTGCGCCAGCTCGCGCCGCAGCGCGGCACGCTGCACTGGGGCGGCCACGCCCTCGACGACTACACGCTGCAAACGCTGCGCGCGGCGATCAGCTGGGTGCCGCAGGAATCGTTCCTGTTCTCGGCGACGATCGCCGACAACATCGCGCTGGCGCGCCCCGGCGCCAGCCAGCGCGAGATCGAACACGCGGCCGCGCTGGCGGCGATCCACGACGACATCCTGCAGTTCCCGGACGGTTACCAGACCCATGTCGGCGAGCGCGGCATCACGCTCTCCGGCGGCCAGCGCCAGCGCGTCGCCATCGCCCGCGCGCTGCTGGCCGACAGCGCCCTGCTGCTGCTCGACGATGCGCTGTCGGCCGTCGACACCGGCACCGAGACGCGCATCCTGGAGCACCTGGCCGAACTGCGCCGCGAGCGTCCGGAGCGCAGCGTCATCATCGCCAGCCACCGCCTCAGCGCCGTCGTCGGCGCCGACCTGATCGTCGTGCTGCGCGGCGGCCGCATCGTCGAAACCGGCGACCACGACAGCCTGCTGGCCCGCGACGGCTGGTACGCCAGCCAGTGGCGCTATCAACAATTGGAGGCTAGCCTTGACGCCAGCGAATAAACCCGACCCCGCCACGGCAAGACGCCAAAGCACCCAGGCGTTCACGCTGCTGCGCCGCGCCGCCCGGCCCGACCGGCGCCATCTGCTGTGGGCCGTGCTGTGGCTGATCATCGCCGCCGCGCTGGAGGTGGCCGGTCCCATCCTCGGCAAGGCGCTGATCGACGAACACCTGCTGCCGCGCCACCTCGACTGGAACCGCATGGCGCTGCTGCTGGGCGGCTGCCTGCTGAGCGGCTGGATCGCCAGCGGTCTGCGCTATTTGCAGCTGCTGCGCCTGTCCGGACTGGCCATGCGCTCCGTGCAGCGCCTGCGCGAAACCGTCTACGACCACGTGCTGCGCCTGCCGATGGCCTTCTTCGACCGCGCCATCGTCGGCCAGCTGGTCGGGCGCGTCACCAACGACACCGAAGCCGTCAAGTCGCTTTACGTGCAGGTGCTATTCGTCATGCTCGACAACTCCATCGTCCTCGTCGGCACGGCCTGCGCGATGGCCTGGCTGGACTGGCGCCTGATGCTGATCGTGCTGGCCCTGGTGCCGGCCGTGCTGGCCATCGTCTTCCTGTACCAGCGCCGCAGCGCGCCGGCAGTGACGCGCGCGCGCGCCCTGCGCAGCGACATCAACGGCCAGGTGGCCGAGTCGATAGGCGGCATGAGCGTGCTGCAGGCGAACAACGCCGGGGCCCGCTTCGGCACCCGCTTCGGCGCCACCAACGAGGCGCACTATGTGGCGCGGATGGATGAGCTGCGCGCCAACGCCTGGCTGCTGCGCCCGGCCCTGGACATGCTCAACATCATGCTGCTGGCGGCGGTCATCTTCAGCTTCGGCCAGCGCCAGATGGACGCGCTCGAAGTGGGCGTGCTGTACGCCTTCATCAACTACATCGCCCGCGTCATCGAGCCGCTGATCCAGATCACCATGCAGTTCAGCCAGCTGCAGCAATCGGTGGTGGCGTCGGCCCGCGTCGCCGCCCTGCTCGACGAGCCGGGCGCGCCGCGGCACGCGGCCGGCGCGGCGGCGCCGGCCGCGGACGCCGCCGCGCCGGCCGTGGCGATCACGGCGCTGTCCTTCGCCTACGACGGCACGCGCAAGGTGCTGCACAATCTGTCGCTGGAAATCCCGCAGGGCGCCTTCTTCGGCATCGTCGGCCACACCGGCAGCGGCAAATCGACGCTGCTGTCGCTGCTGCTGCGCTTTTACCCGGCCAGCCAGGGCGGCATCGCCATCCACGGCGTGCCGCTCGACGCCATCGACAACGAGCGCTTCCGCGCCGACGTCGGCCTGGTGCCCCAGGAACCCTTCCTGCTGGCGGCCTCGGCGCGCGAGAACATCGACATGGGCCGCGGCTACAGCCAGGCCCGCATCGAGGCGGCGGCGCGGGCGGCGCACGCGCACGACTTCATCATGGCGCTGGAGGACGGCTACGACAGCGCCCTCGGCGAGGGCGGCTCGCGCCTGTCCTCGGGCCAGAAGCAGTTGCTCGCCATCGCCCGCGCCCTGGCCGGCCAGCCGCGCATCCTGCTGCTCGACGAAGCCACCTCGCGCATCGACAGCCAGACCGAGCAGATCGTCCAGACGGCCCTCAACGAATTGCGCGGCAAGGTGACCGTCATCGCCATCGCCCACCGCCTGTCGACGATACGCGAAGCCGACCGCATCGTCGTGCTGAACCACGGCCGCATCGCCGAAGCCGGCCCGCACGACAGCCTGATGCAGATCGACGGCGGCCTGTACCAGCGCCTCTACCTGCTGCAACAACTGGCGGCCTGAACAAAAGGCGGGCATCCGCCCGCCCGGCCGGCGCCCGCTCCCCCGGCGCCGGCGCCGCCCATCCCGCCGGCAAAAAAAACCCTGCGCGGGATGCTATTTCTTTGCTGCAACAAGAATATAATTGACCGCTTATCCAAGTCGCCGACGGCCGCCGCACGGGCCGCGCCAGCAGCGCGACACATACGGGGGGCAGCGCATTGGCAGGGATTACCGAGACGAGCTGGTTAAAGCGGGCGCGCCACGCGCTGGCGCTGTCCTGCCTGCTGCCGGCGCTGGCGTGGGCGCAGACGGCGCTCGACGAGCGCATCGCCGAGATCCGCGAGCAAAGCCGCTTCGTGCCCGACAAGGCGCTGCGCCAATTGCTGCAGATCGAGGCCGAGGCGCGCGCGGCGGCGGCGCCGACGCGCGCCGAGTTCATCGCCCAGCTGAGCATCGCGCGCATGCGCCTGGGCGAGAACGGCGCCGCGCTGCTGCTGGCCGAGGAACTGGTCGCCTACGGCCGGGCCGGCAAGAACGACACCGTGCTGGCCAAGGGCTTGCTGACGAAAGCCTACGTCAAGTTCGCCATGGCCGAGCGGCAGTTGTCGCACCAACTGGCTTTCGAGGCGGAGCGGCTGGCGCGCGGCGGCGGCGACATGCAGTTGCGCGTGCAGACCAGTATCACGGCCGGCGAAGCCTGGGCCGAGGAGGGCAATTTCCCAGCCGCGCTGGCCAAGCTGCAACAGGCCGTCGACCTGGCCCGCCAGTACGGCGCGCCCGGCTCGCTGGCCAGCGCGCTGAATGCGCTGGCCGTGCTGTACACGCAGATGAAGGAGTACGCCAAGGGTTTCGAGGTGCTGGAGGAGGCGCTGCAGGTGGCCGAGCGGCTGCGCTCGCCGGGACGGCTGGCGATCGCCAAGAACACCGAGTACGGCCTGGCGATGGATTCGCGCCAGCCCGAGCGCGGCCAGCGGGCGCTGCTGGAGGCGCTGGCCCTGGAGCGCAAGCTCGACGCCAAGGGCATGATCGCGAAAACCCTGGTCAACCTGTCGGACAGCTACCTGAAGCAGTACGACTACAACAAGGCGCTGCAATTCGCCGACGAGGCCATCGTCGCCGCCGCGCGCATCAACGACAGCATCATCGACGCGACGGCGCGCGTCAACATCGGCCAGGCGCTGATCGGCAAAGGCCGCCTGGCCGAGGGCAAGCAGCGCTTCGCGGAGGGGCTGCGCTTCTTCGAGCTGGCCAACAGCCAACCGGAGATGCAGACCGTGCTGCAGGAATACGGCTCGGCGCTGGAGCGCGCCGGCGACATGGCCGGCGCCGTCGCCGCCTACCACCGCGAACGGGCCATCTCGAACCAGTTATTCGAGCGGCAGCGCCAGAAAGCCGTCTACGAATTGCAGGAAAAATACGAGATGGACAAGAAGCGGCGCCAGATTGAACTGCTGAGCCGGGAAAACCAGGTCAAGGGCGCCGAGCTGGACAACCGCCGCCTGCAGCAGCGCATCTGGTGGTTGCTGGCCGTCGTCTTCGCGCTGGCCTCGGCCGTCGTCGGCCTGCTGTACCGCAAGGTACGCCACGCCAACGTCCAGCTCGAAGTGAAAAACCTGGAACTGAAGCAGCAAAGCTCGCGCGACCCGCTGACGGCGCTGTACAACCGCCGCCACTTCCAGGAATTCATGCGCCTGCACAAACAGGTAGAACAGCGCGGCGCGGGGCCGGCCGACGCCGACCTGGTCGGCGCCCTGTTCCTGCTCGACGTCGACCACTTCAAACACGTCAACGACACCCACGGCCACGCCGCCGGCGACGCCGTGCTGAAGAGCATCGCCGAGCACCTGCGCGTGCTGCTGCGCGAAACGGACATGATCGTGCGCTGGGGCGGCGAAGAATTCCTCGCCTTCCTGCCGGCCGTGCCGCGCAGCGGCATCGACGAAGTGGCGCGGCGCGTCCTCAACGGCGTCGCGGCCCATCACATCGACTACCAGGGCCGGCAGATCGCCGTCAAGGTATCGATCGGCTTCGCGCCCTTCCCGCTGGTGCCGCTCGACCTGCCGCTGCCGTGGGAGCGCGCCGTCAACCTGGTCGACATGGCGCTCTACCTGGCCAAGGCGCACGGGCGCAACCGGGCCTACGGCGTGCGCGGCTTCGCCAAACTGGCGCAGACCTCGATCGAAGCCATCGAACAAGACCTGGAACAAGCCTGGCGCGCCGGCTTCGTCGAACTCAGCGTGGTGCTCGGCGGCGAGCCGGACGCGGGCGGCGCGGCCGCAGCGGCGCCCGAGGCACTGAGCGTCCACTAAGACCGACCAGGGGTCTGACCCGTTCTTGGGGTCTGACCCCAGCTTTTAAATTTCCCGGCGCCAAAAGCCGGGGTCTGACCCAAAGAGCGGGTCAGACCCCAATTCCCCTTACTGGCGCGCCGGCTGCGCCGAACTCAGCATAGTGCTTGGCGGCGCCCGAGGCGCTGAGCGCCCACTAAAGCCGACCAGGGGTCGGACCCGTTCTTTGGGTCTGACCCCAGCTTTTAATTTCCCCGGTGCCAAAAGCCGGGGTCTGACCCAAAAAACGGGTCAGACCCCAATCCCCCTTACTGGCGCGCCGGCTGCGTCGAACTCAGCATGATGCTTGGCGGCGCCCAAGGCGCTGAGCATCCACTAAAGCCGACCAGGGGTCTGACCCGCCCTTTGGGTCTGACCCCAGCTTTTAATTTTCCCGGCGCCAAAAGCCGGGGTCTGACCCAAAAACCGGGTCAGACCCCAATCTCCCTTACTGGCGGGCCTTGCGCGCCGACTCCTGAATCTTCTCGCCGGCCTGCTCAACCTTCTCGCCGACCTTCTCGGCCGCCTTGCCGGCCTGCTCGGTGGCCTCGTTGATCTTTTCCTTGGCGTCCTGGGCCGTGCGGGCGATATTCTCGTTGGCCTTTTCCGCCGCCTGCGTCAGTTCGCGCCCCGTTTTCTCGGTGACCTGGTCGATCTTGCGCCCGACCTGCTCGGCCGGTCCGGCGCCGGCCGTCTCGTCCTTCTTCTGGCAAGCCGACAAGGCCAGCAGCGCCAGGCTGACGGCACAGGCGGCCGCGATGTTTTTACCGATATGCATGATTCCTCCATTTATTATCAGTTCGACACAGCATACACCGCCAGCCGGCGCGCGGGACGAAAAAAAACCCGCCGAGGCGGGCGTGACGCAACGCGGGCCGCGCGCTTACTTATAGATGCCGACGCCGATCAGCACTTCGCCGAACTTCTCGACATAGGTGTTTTTCTCTTCCAGGTTCTTGCTGAGCGAATTCGGCCATTTATAGGTGACCCAGCCCTTGCCGGCCGGGCTGCCGGCCAGCTTCAGGAATTCCTTGATCGGATAGACGCCGCCGGCGTTCAGCTCCAGCAGATTCTTGTTGACCATCTTGGCATTCTGGCCGTGCGCCAGCGCCACGCCGGTGCTGTCGCCCGTCATGCCGAACATGAAGACATACAGGTCGCCCTTGATGAATTCGCCCTTCGGGTCGTTGAACGCGGCGATGGCCTTGTCCTTGCCGTGCTCCTTCAGATAGGCGCCGGCTTTTTTGACCATCGCGACGGCCTCGTCGGCCGTGCCGCGCTTTTCCTGCGCCATCGCGACGCCGCTCAGGCTGAACGTGAACAGGGCCGCCATCAGGATCTGGACCATATTTTTCATTGCATGTCTCCTCGATTCAAAAAGAAAAGGCTGTTTTCCGGCCTCGTGGCCGTGTTATGCAACGCTTCCTTGCGCGCAAGGAAGCGTTGTCAACGACAATAACACATGCAATAGAGCAATATTTATGAAAGCGACAAAAATCGCCGCCGTGTCGGGATTCCCGCCACAGCCGAGGGGGATGGCATCAAGCCTTGGTGCTGTTGTCGACCTTGGCGATGACGGTGCGCGGCACCAGTTCGCTGTCCGGGCAGGTATCCATCGCCTCCGAATACGCCAGCCAGCGCTTCAGGCTTTCCATGCGGCGTATCGTGATGCCCTTGCCGTTGATGTAGCCGATCTGCTCGAAGCTCTCCGGCACGGCCGTCAGTTTCGACACCGTGGGCGCGTTGTCGATCAGCCGGTCGTAAGCCTTGCGCGCCTTGTGCTCCCACTTGGCCAGCGCCGGGTCGTCGAAGCGGTTGCTCTCGAAGTAGACGGTGACGGTGCGGTCGTGATTGGCAAAACCGACAATCGCCGCGCCCTTGCGGATGGTCAGCAAGATATCTTCCTTGACGCCGTTGGCCGGCACGAACACCGCCGCCCTGCCGTCCGCGTCCGGCCGCTCCATCGGTACATCCTGTCCAATCACACTCATTGCAGTATCCCACCATGTTGTTATGTATCGCCAGCAAGGCCGTGCCGCGCCGCCGCGGGATATTGCGCGCGGGCAGCCGACCTTTCCTCCAGAGCTAGCTTTTTCAAATAATACATCGCCCCCCGGCGCCGTACAAGGCCGACGCGCCATTCGCCGCGGCGGGCGAACTTGCGCGTCGACAATACAGGATAGCCGGCCGCGCCGGCCGGGGCTTTATAATGCGCAAGCCCTTCCCCCGCACCGTAGACAAACAACATGACATCGACTCTTTCCGCCAACGACACCAGCCGCCTCGACGCCATCACCGACGCCGCCATCGACATGGCCGCCACCAACGTCGCCGACCTGCTGGCGCTGGCCATCGAGCACGGCCCGCAAGAGCCCGCGCTGGTCGTCTGCGACAGCAACTCCTGGCTCAACGCCGTGCTCACCGAAGCCTACCGCCGCGCGCTGCCGCAGGCCGCCTTCATCGACTTCGGCGAGGTGACGCCGGACCAGGTGCTGGCCGCGTTCGCGCAACTGGCGCCGGGCAGCCTGGTGGTGCTGATCCAGTCCACCAGCTTCCGCCTGGAAGCCTTCCGCATCCGCATCGAACTGTTCAAGCGCGGCCTGAAAGTGATCGAACACGTGCACCTGTCGCGCATGCCGGGCGTGCAGGGGCTGCACTACATCGCCTCGCTGGCCTACGACCCGGCCTACTACCGCGGCGTCGGCCAGGCGCTGAAGGCGCGCATCGACCGCGCCCGCCACGGCATGGTCGACAGCGGCGGCGCGCAACTGGTGTTCGCCTCGCCGTTCGAGCCGGCCAAGCTGAACATCGGCGACTACAGCGACATGAAGAACGTCGGCGGCCAGTTCCCCATCGGCGAAGTGTTCACCGAGGCGCAAGACCTGGAAGCCGTCAACGGCCGCGTGCGCATCTTCGTCTTCGGCGACACCGCCTTCATGGTCAACCGGCCGGCTACGCCGATCACACTGATCATCGAAAAGGGCCGCGTCGCCGGCGCGCTCGACGCCACGCCGGAATTCCAGGCCATGCTGGAGATCATCCGCGCCCACGAGGGCGAGGTGTGGGTGCGCGAACTGGGCTTCGGCATGAACCGCGCGTTCTCGCGCGAACAGATGGTCAACGACATCGGCACCTACGAGCGCATGTGCGGCATCCACCTGTCGCTGGGCGCCAAGCACGGCGTCTACGCCAAGCCGCAATTCAAGCGCAAGGACACCCGCTACCACGTCGACGTCTTCGCCGTCACCGATGGCGTCTACCTCGACGACGAACTGGTCTACCGCGACGGCGCCTGGATCGCCTGAGCGGCGGCCGCGCAGGCGCGCATTGCCATTGCGCGCAATCGGCCCTTCCACCTTACAATGGGGTTTCGTCTTCACTGAGGAACCCCATCCATGCTGACCAGCGAGCAGATCAAGCAATACCGGCGCGACGGCTTCCTGATCCTGCCCGGCTTCAAGAACGCCGCCGCCATCGCCGCCCTGCGCGAGCGCGCCGCACAGATAGTCAGCCAATTCGACCCAAGCGCGAGCCGGGCGATCTTCACGACCCGCGAGCAGGAGAAGAAGAGCGACGACTATTTCCTCGCCTCCGACAACACCATCCGCTGCTTCTTCGAGGAAGAAGCCTTCGGCGCCGACGGCCAACTCAAGCAGGACAAATCCCTGTCGATCAACAAGATCGGCCACGCGATGCACGACTTCGACCCGGTGTTCCGCGCCTTCTCCAGCGACCCGCGGCTGGCCGCCGTGGCGCGCGACCTGGGCCTGGAACAGGCGCAGGTATGGCAATCGATGTACATCTTCAAGCAGCCCGGCATCGGCGGCGAGGTGCGCTGGCACCAGGACGCCACCTACTTCGAGACGACGCCCATCAGCGTCACCACCTTCTGGTTCGCGCTGGAGGACGCCAGCCGCGACAACGGCTGCCTATGGGCCGAACCGGGCGGCCACCGCGGCCCGCTGCGCGAACGCTTCGTCCGCGACGGCGACCGGGTGCGGCTCGAAAAACTCGACGCCACGCCGTGGCCGGACAACAGCGCGGCGCTGCCGCTCGAAGTCAAGGCCGGCAGCCTGGTGTGCTTCCACGGCCTGCTGCCGCACTACAGCGCGCCGAACCGCTCGCCCGTGTCGCGCCACGCCTACACGCTGCACGCCACCGACGCCCGCAGCCGCTACTCGCCGCACAACTGGATACAGCGCGACGCCGCCTTCCCCGTGCGCGGCTTCCTCTAAGCCGGACAGCGCACAGCCGGGGACAGACCACGATTTTCGGGGAATATTCCCCGGAAATCGTGGTCTGTCCCCAGCAGCTCGTCGGCGCTTTCCTGGCTGTGCTCCGGCGCCGTCGTCGGCAGCGTCAGCGTGACGCTGGTGCCGCGCCCCGCTTCGGACTGGATCTCGATGCGCCCCTTCAGCATGCCGGTGACGATGTTGTAGACGATATTCATGCCCAGCCCTGAGCCGCCCTGCCCCATCTTGGTGGTGAAGAAGGGGTCGAACACCTGGTGCAGCGTTTTCGGCGCCATGCCGACGCCGTCGTCGGCGAACAGCAGCCTCACCTGGCCGTTCTCGGCCGCCGTGGCGCGGATGGTGATGACGCCGCTGGCGCGGCCCTCGAAGGCGTGCAGCAGGGTGTTGTTGATCAGGTTGCTGAGCACCTGGCCTACGCTGCCCGGATACGATTCGAAGCGCAGCCGGCGCGGCACGTCGACGCGCACTTCGCAGTTGGCGCGGCGCAGCTGCGCCGCGTAGGTCGCCAGCGTGTCGCGCAGCACCTCGTCGAGGTCGAAGCTGCGCCGCTGGTCGCTGGTCTGGTCGACGGCGACTTGTTTGAAGGAGGTGATCAGGTCGGCCGCCCGCGCCAGCGAGCCGGCCATGATGGCGCAAGCCTGCTTGGTGTCGGCCAGGTAGGCCAGCAGCGCCGAGCGCTTGACGGCGCCGTCGACGAACTGCCGCTCGAAGTCGCAAACGATGTCTTGCAAGGCCGTGGCCGTCAACAGGCTGTTGCCGATCGGCGTGTTGAGCTCGTGCGCGATGCCCGCCACCAGCGAGCCGAGCGAGGCCATTTTTTCCGACGTGATCAGATTGTTCTGCGCCTGTTTCAGCGTCGCCAGCACGGCCGCCAGGTCGTCGCGCGCCGCCTCGACATTGGCGGTCTGCTGCTCCAGCTCGGCGACGCTGTGCTGTAGGCCGTCGCGGGCGTCGAGCAGGGCCGCCTCGGCGCGCTTGCGGTCGCTGACGTCGTGAATCACCCAGATGCAGCCCTTGGCCGGATTGTCCGGGTCGAGCGCCTTGCCGTTGATCATGCACCACAGCGGCGTCCCCACCTTGCACACCAGTTGCAGCTCGCCGCGCCGGCCCTGGCCGTCCGCGTCGCAATCGAAGGGGTCGGCCTGCGCCAGCGCGGCGCGCGGCAGCAGCGCGCTGGTCGGCAGCCCGTTCAACTCGCCCGGCCGGTAACCCATCATCTCCTCCAGGCCGCGGTTGCAGCGCAGGATGAAGCCGCCCGAGAACAGGCCGATGCCGACGATGGCGCTATCCTGGAAAGCGCGCTGCTCGTGCAGCGTCGCGCTGAGCGTATCGGCCAGGGCGCGGCGCCGCTGCGAGGTCAGCATCAGCGCCGCGATCAGGGCGCTGATGATGGCGCCGGCGCCGCCGATGACGGCGATGACGGCGCGGTTGCGGCCGTAACGGCTGCCGTCGTAAGCGCTGAACGTCAACTGCCACTGGCGCTGGCCGACGTTAACGCTGGCGCGCGCGCGCAGTTGCGGCAGCGCCGCGCCGCCGGCGCCGCCTCCCGGCTGGTTGGCGCTGTCATACATTAGCAACACCCGGCCCGCCCCGTCGCCGGCATAACCGCCGTCGTGGATGCGCAGCGCCATATGCGGCAGCATCTTCGCGTCGACCACCTCGCGCATCAGATTATTGACGCGGAAAACGATGGCGACGAAACCGCTCAGCGCGGCCTGCCGCTGCGCCACCGTGTCGAGCGGCAGGCCGCTGCGGTACACGGGGGCGCGCGCGACAAAGCCCGGCTCGCCGCTGGCGTCCTGCACCAGCGCGATGCGCTCGGTGGCGATGATCGCGCCGCTGTCGCGGCCCATTTCCAGCGCCCGCGCATGCAGCGGCAGCGCCGCCAAGTCAAGGCCGAAGGCGTTTTCGTTGCCCTGCATCGGCTCGGAAAAATCGATGACGAAATGCTCGTCGCGGGCCACCGCCGGGTGGACCTTGAAACGGGGATAGCCGCCCGGGCTGATGCTGGCATCGGCGCGCACGGCCGCCGCGTAGGCGTCGAGGCCGGCGCCGGGCACCCGGCGCACGAACTGGATCGCCTGGAAGCCGGGGTAGCGCTGCGTCAGCTTCAACTCGCCGATGAAGCGCGCCAGTTGCGCGCGGCCTACGCCGTCGCCGACGGCATGCATGGCCTTCACGCTGAGCAGCACATCGAAATACGTTTGCAGCCGCAGGCGGGTATCGTGCGCGATCTTCTCGCTGTCGCGCTGGAAATTGGCGCTGATTTGCCTATCCTGCACATCCATCACAAGCAAACAAATCCACACAGTCGTGCAAATCCCGACAACAAAAGCCAGATATCCGTGTCCGCGCACTATTTCACCCCCGCTGGGTCAGGAAAAAAATCGGCTGCCATGCGCTCCAGCCAACCGTAGTGAAACGACTATAACATGACAAATTGCAAAAAAGCACTATTGGGGTCAGGTCTAGACATGGCGGTTTTTCGATTGCCATCGCGACGAAACCGCCATGTCTAGACCTGACCCCATTGTTGCTTGCAATTGAATAGCGCGCTATATATACTGGGCGGATGGAGACGAAACCGAACCCCCTGCATCAGGTGCCGCGCCTGGACGGCCAGTTGTGCTTTGCGCTGTACTCGACGTCGCTGGCGATGAGTAAGTTGTACCGCAAGCTGTTGCGCCAGTTGGGCCTGACGTATTCGCAGTATCTGGTGATGATGGTGTTGTGGGAGAATAATGATCTGACCGTGTCCGAGGTCGGCGAGCGCCTGTTCCTCGATTCGGCCACGCTGACGCCGCTGTTGAAGCGCATGGAGCAGGCCGAGCTGATTACCCGCGTGCGCGCCGTCAGCGACGAGCGCCAGGTGATTATTTCGCTCACGGCCAAGGGCGACCGGATGCGCGCCGACGCGGCCCTGCTGCCCGAGGCCATCCTCGGCGCCACCCGCTGCAATGCCGACGATGTCGTCAGCATGAAGAATCAGTTGAACGCGCTGCGCGCCAGCCTGATGCAGAGCGTTTGACGCCCCCCTTCACTATCCGTCTATACAAATTACAATTTGGTCGAACATGCCGGCTTGACTTGAGTTTAGAATAAGGTTTCTATTTCTCCAAGTTAATATCAGGGTGCGACCCATGCGTTTGCCGATCAGCTTTGCCGCCGTTTTTTTGACGATGTCCGCGTTTGCCGCCGAGCCCTTCGACGACAAGTTCCGCCAGCTCGAAGAGTTGCTGCCGACGCCGAACATCTACCGCACGGCGTCCGGCGCCCCCGGCCACGCCTATTGGCAGCAACGCGCCGACTATGCGATACGCGCCACCCTCGACGAGGCGAAGCGCCAGATCAGCGGCAGCGCCCAGATCACCTATCACAACCATTCGCCCGACACGCTCGGCTATCTGTGGCTGCAGCTGGACCAGAACATCTATAAACCCGATTCCGACGCGCGCCGCGTGATGACGGCGCCGTCGCGCCAGGCCTGGGCGAAGGCGAAGAGCGACGAGGATGGCATGAAGTTCGAGGGTTTGCGCAACATCCTGGCCGGACGCGCCTCCGAGGGCGGTTTCCAGATCAAGGCGGTGCGCGACGGCGCCGGCCAGCCGCTGCGCCACGTCATCAACCAGACCATGATGCGGATCGACTTGCCGGCGCCGCTGAAGCCGGGCCAGCGCCTCAGTTTCAGCGTCGACTGGCAGTACCAGATCAACGAGCAGAAGGTGCTGGGCGGGCGCGCCGGCTACGAGTATTTCGAGGACGACAAGAACGCGCTGTTCGAGGTGGCGCAGTGGTTCCCGCGCATGGCCGCGTATTACGACGCCGCCGGCTGGCAGCACAAGCAGTTCCTCGGCTCGGGCGAGTTCACGCTGGAGTTCGGCGACTACGACATCCGCCTGACCGTGCCGGCCGACCATATCGTCGCCAGCACGGGCGAGCTGCAGAATCCCGACGAGGTGCTCAGCGCGGCCCAGCGCGAGCGCCTGGCCCGCGCCCGCACGGCCGCCGCGCCGGTGCTGATCGTCACCCAGAAGGAGGCCGAGGCGGCCGAGAAATCCCGCAGCGGCGCGCAGAAGACCTGGCATTTCAAGGCCAGCAATGTGCGCGATTTCGCCTGGGCGTCGAGCCGCAAGTTCATCTGGGACGCGCAGGGCTACGACAAGGGCGGCAGCAAGCTGATGGCGATGTCCTTCTATCCGAAGGAGGGCAATCCGCTGTGGGAGCGCTACAGCACCCAGGCCATCCTCCACACCATCGAGCAGTACAACAAGTACAGCATCGACTACCCCTATCCGACCGCCATTTCCGTCAACGGCCCGGTCGGCGGCATGGAGTATCCGATGATCTCCTTCAACGGCCCGCGCCCGACGAAGGACAAGAAGACGGGCGAGCTGACGTATTCGAAGCGCGCCAAGTACGGCCTGATCGGCGTCATCATCCACGAGGTCGGGCATAACTACTTCCCGATGGTGATCAACTCCGACGAGCGCCAGTGGAGCTGGATGGACGAGGGCTTGAACACCTTCGTGCAGTACCTGGCCGAGCAGGCGTGGGAGGAGCACTACCCGGCCTCGCGCGGCGAGCCGCGCACCATCGTCGACTACATGCGCAGCCGCGACCAGGTGCCGATCATGACGAATTCGGAGTCGCTGCTACAGTTCGGCAACAACGCCTACGCCAAGCCGGCGGCGGCCTTGAACATCCTGCGCGAAACCATCCTCGGCCGCGAGCTGTTCGACTTCGCCTTCCGCGAGTACGCGCAGCGCTGGAAGTTCAAGCGCCCGACCCCGGCCGACTTCTTCCGCACCATCGAGGACGCCTCGGGCACCGACCTGGACTGGTTCTGGCGCGGCTGGTTCTACACCACCGACGCCGTCGACATCAGCGTCGACGGCATCAGCGAGTACGGCGTCAGCAGCAAGAATCCGGAGACGGAAAAAGCCTGGAAAAAGGCCCAGCGCGACGCCGAGCCGGAGTCGGTGACGGCGCGCCGCAACAAGGGCATGCCGCGGCGCCTGGAGCAGCATCCGGAGCTGAAGGATTTCTATAACGAGCACGACGACTTCACCGTCACCAACAAGGACCGCAACCAGTACCACGCCGCGCTGGACGGGCTGGAGCCGTGGGAAAAATCCCTGCTGGCGCAGGGCAAGCACCTGTACCTCGTCGATTTCTCCAACCTGGGCGGGCTGGTGATGCCGCTGCTGCTGGAAATCGAGCTCAAAAGCGGCAAGAAATACCTGGAAAAAGTGCCGGCCGAGGTGTGGCGCTACTCGCCGAAGAAAATCACCAAGCTGATCGTCACCGACGAGCCGATGGTCGGCCTGGTGCAAGACCCCTACTGGGAGACGGCCGACATCGACGTCAACAACAACGCCTGGCCGCGCAAGGTGACGCCGTCGCGGCTGGAGCTGTTCAAGACGGACCGCAGCAAGGGCGACTTGATGAAGGAGTTCAAGACGCCGCTGCGGCCGAAGGGCGCGCCGGCGCGCGACGGCGCGGCGGAATGAGGCGGCACGCGCTCAGGCGCGCCCTGGCCGCCGCCCTGCTGTGCTGGGGCGCTTCCGCCGCCGCCCACAACTACCACATGGGGATGGCCGACGTCAGCTTCAACGCCGCCAGCGGCAGCACCGAGATCGTCCACACCTACACGGCCCACGACGTCGAGGCGCTGCTGGCCAATCTGTACCAGCGCCGCTTCGACCTCAGCGACGCCGAGGACGCGCTGCTGCTGCGCCGCTACGTGGAACAGCGCTTCGCCATCGTCGCGCCGCACGGCGCCCGCCTGGCGCCGCGCTGGATCGGCCTGCAGCTCGACGCCGACAACATCGTCGTGTTCCAGGAGCTCGAACGCAGCCAGCTCGCGCCCGGCACGCTGATCGACAACCAGGTGTTGACGGACTTCCTCGCGGCGCAGAAAAATACCGTCAACGTGCGCGGCGGCGGCGCAGTACAATCTTTCTTTTTCGATAAAAGCAGCGGCCCCCAGGCCCTGCGCTGACCCCGCGGTCCGGCCCCGCCGCTCCGCCAAGGCAGCAAGCACTTTCAACCCGAGTCCACCACCATGTCCCATCCCACCCGTTGCGCGCTGGCCGCGCTGATTATCCATTCCACCTGCGCGGCCGACGACGCCGTGCTGCCGCGCGTGCTGGTCGAAGGCTCGCGCGGCAGCCAGCTGGGCGTGGCCGACTCCGCCAACGCCGGCAGCGTCACGCAAAAGCAGCTGGAGGCGCGCACCATCTACCGGCCCGGCGAAATGCTGGAGGCGGCGCCCGGCCTGATCGTCAGCCAGCACAGCGGCGAAGGCAAGGCCAACCAGTTCTACCTGCGCGGCTTCAACCTCGACCACGGCACCGATCTGCGCACCAGCGTCGACGAGATGCCCGTCAACCAGCGCAGCCACAGCCACGGCCAGGGCTGGACCGACCTGAACTTCCTGATCCCGGAACTGACGGCCCGCCTCGATTATAAAAAAGGCCCCTACTCCGCCGAGGACGGCGACTTCGCCTCGGCCGGCACGGCCGCCGTGGTGTACGCGAACCGCCTGCCGCGCGGCGTCGCCAGCGTCGGCGTCGGACAGAACGGCTACGGCCGCGCGCTGCTGGCCGACAGCGTCGACGCCGGCGCCGGCGCCGGCAGCGTGCTGTACGCGCTGGAGGGGCTGCGCTCGGACGGCCCCTTCAGCCACCCCGACCTGTACCGCAAACTCAACGGCGTGCTGCGCTACAGCCGGGGCTACGCCAACAACGGCTTCAACGTCAGCGCGATGTTCTACCGCGCCCACTGGAACGCCACCGACCAGATCCCCCGCCGCGCCGTCGAGCGGGGCCAGTTGGGCCGCTTCGACACGGTCGACCCCAGCGACGGCGGCCAGGCGCACCGCTACAGCCTGTCCGGCGCGTGGCGCCGCAGCGACGACGACAGCTCGGACAAGGTCAGCGCCTACGTGATCGCCAACCAGCTCGACCTGTATTCGAACTTCAGCTATTTCAACGACGACCCGCAGCGCGGCGACCAGTTCGCCCAGCCGGACCGGCGCGTCACCAGCGGCGTCAACGCCAGCCACACCTGGCACCGCCACATGGACGAGGGCCGCTCCGACACCAGCGTCGGCGTGCAGCTGCAAAACGACAATATCTTCAACGGCTTGCACAACACCCAGGCGCGGCGGCGCCTGTCGACGACGCGCGCCGACCACATCGTCGAAACCAGCGTCGGCCTGTATGTGGAAAACAGCACGCGCTGGAACGCCAGCGTGCGCAGCGTCGCCGGCGCCCGCCTGGACCACTACCGCAGCGACGTGCGCAGCGACCTGGCGGCCAATTCCGGCAAGGCCGGCGACCACCTGCTCAGCCCCAGCCTGAGCCTGATCTTCGGACCGTGGGCGCGCAGCGAATTGTATGTCAACGTCGGCAACGGCTTCCACAGCAACGACGCCCGCGGCGCCACCATCAACATCGATCCGAAGAGCGGCGCGGCGGCCGACAAGGTGACCCAGCTGGTGCGCTCGCGCGGCATCGAACTGGGCGCGCGCAGCGAGTGGCTGCCCGGCCTGCAAAGCGCCGTCTCGCTGTACCGCCTCGACTTCGATTCGGAGCTGCGCTTCGTCGGCGACGCCGGCGCCACCGAGGCGGGCCGGCCGAGCCGGCGCACCGGCATCGAGCTGAGCAGCTACTACAAGGCCAGCAGCTGGCTGTCGGTCGACCTCGACCTGGCCTACGCGCGCGCCCGTTCGCGCGACGCCGACCCGGCCGGCCGCTTCATCCCCGGCGCCGTCGAGGGCGTGGCGCAACTGGCGCTGACGGTCGACAAGCTGGGGCCGTATTCGGGCGCGCTGCGCCTGCGCTATTTCGGCCCGCGCCCGCTGACCGAGGACAACCGCGTGCGCTCGGCGCCCAGCCTGACGCTGAACGGCCGCATCGGCTATCGCATCGACAGGGACTTGCGCGTCGAACTGGAGGCCTTCAACCTGAGCAACCGGCGCGCTTCGGCCATCGACTACTTCTACGCCTCGCGCCTGAAGGGCGAGGCGGAGCCGGTCGAGGACGTCCATTTCCACCCGCTGGAATCGCGCTCGCTGCGCCTGACGCTGGTGAAAAACTTCTAAAGCGGCGCGGCCCGGCCCACGGTTGCGCCGTGGCGTCGTAGAATATTGCAATACCCACCACTGCCTGGCGTAACGATGACTACTTCCGCACCGATTTTCACCGCCCCCGACCACCTCGTCGAGGCGCTGCGCAGCGACGGTTATGCCGTCCTGCGCGCGCAGGACGTCTGCGCCCTGGCCGGCTGCGCGCCGGCCGAGCTGGCCGCCCTGGTGCCCAGCTGGGACGCTCTGCCGCCGGACAACTACCTGAAGGACGGCGGCCGCTACCGGCGCCGCCGCCACTCCTGCTTCGTCCAGGACGGCGCGGCGCTGCGGCAGACGCCGCACCGCGCCCACTGGCAGCCGCTCGAATACAACGCCCTGCACGGCGGCATGCACCGCCTGTTCGAGCCGGTCGAGGCGGAGATCGCCGCCCGCCCCGCCTGGCGGCAATTGCTGCGCGGGCTGGGCCGGGTCTGCTCGCGCGTCAAGGGCGAGCAACCCTGGTTCATCGAGGCGCACCAGTTCCGCATCGACACCACCGACGGCATCGGCCGGCCGACGCCCGAGGGCGCCCACCGCGACGGCGTCGACTTCGTCGCCGTGCTGCTGGTCGGGCGCCACCAGGTCAAGGGCGGCGAGACGCGCATCTTCGAGGCCGACGGCCCGAACGGCAAGCGCTTCACGCTGACCGAGCCGTGGTCGCTGCTGCTGCTCGACGACGCCGCCGTGATCCACGAATCGACGCCCATCCAGCCGAGCGGCGCCGCCGGCCACCGCGACACGCTGGTGCTGACCTACCGCGCCGGCCAGTTCCAGGGCGAAACCTAGGCGGGGCGCGGCCGCGGGCGCGAAAAAAATACTGTGGCGCCGCTAAATCCGATATAGTCACACGGCAGGGACGGCGCGCGGCGGGCGCCGCCAGTGTTAGGCGCACTCTAGGAGGTGGTCTGTGGACTCCAGCATCGAGATTCAAGCCGATGGCATCGAAATCCTGATCGTCGAAGACAGCCCGACCCAGGCGGAGCGCTTGCGCCGCCTGATCCAGTCCGCCCACTACGGCGCGCGGGTGGCCGGCAACGGCCAGCTGGCGCTGGCGGCGATCCGCGCGCGCAAACCGCAGCTGGTGCTCAGCGATATCGTCATGCCGGAAATGAACGGCTACGATCTGTGCCGCGCCATCAAGTCCGACACGACGCTGCACGACATTCCCGTCATTCTGGTGACGTCGCTGAACGACCCCAAGGACATCATCCGCGGCATCGAGTGCGGCGCCGACAACTTCGTGCGCAAGCCCTACGCGGAAGACTATCTGCTGAACCGCATCGGCCACATGCTGATGAACCAGAAGCTGCGCAAGGACAGCAGCGTCGACGTCGGCATCGCGCTCTACCTGGGCGACCAGAAACACTTCATCAACGCCGGGCGCCAGCAAATCCTCGACCTGCTGATCTCCACCTACGAGCAGGCCGTGCAGGTGAACGCCGAGCTGCAGGCGCGCGAGCGCCAGGTGATCGAGCTGAACATGCGCCTGGCCCACCACGCCGGCGAGCTGGAAACCATCAACCGCGAAATCGCCCTGAAGAACCTGGAACTGGCCGAGGCCAGCCGCATGAAGTCGGCCTTCATCGCGAATATGTCGCACGAGCTGCGCACGCCCCTGAACGCCATCATCGGCTTCACCGGCGCGCTGCTGATGAAGCTGCCCGGCCCGCTGACGACGGAGCAGGACAAGCAGCTCAACACGATACGCTCCAGCGCGCGCCACCTGCTGTCGCTGATTAACGACATCCTCGACGTCGCCAAGATCGAGGCGGGCAAGGTCACGCTGACGCTGGAAACGATCGATTACCAGGCCCTCGTCGCCGAGGTGACGGAGGCGCTGCGCCCGCTGGCCCGGCAAAAGGGCCTGGAACTGCTGGTCGACATGCCGGAGACGCCGATCAGGGTCGAAACCGACCGCCGCGCCCTGACGCAGATCCTCCTCAACCTGCTCAACAACGCCATCAAGTTCACCGAGCGCGGCAGCGTGCGCGTCAGCCTGAGCCAGCGCAACGACGGCGGCCAGCGCTTGACGGAAATGAGCGTGGCCGACAGCGGCGCCGGCATCCGCGAGGAAGACCAGGCCAAGCTGTTCCAGGCATTTTCCCAGCTCGACTCGACCTCGACCCGCCACGCCGAGGGCGCCGGCCTGGGGCTCTACCTGTGCCAGAACCTCGCCCACGCCATCGGCGGCGCGCTGTTCTTCAACAGCGACTACGGCAGCGGCAGCACCTTCACGCTGGCGCTGCGCAGCCAGCCGTGAGCCGGCGCATGGTCAAAGCGACATCGTATTTCTACCGTATTGCAGCGCAACATAATTTGAACTATAGTGGACTCGTCTCCTCCAATTCGTTCTCCGAACATTGGATTCAGCCCGCGCCGCAAGGCCAGCGGGCATTTTTTTTGCCCGGCCCGCCCCGCTAGGCGATCCAGCGGTTGCGCGTGACGACCAGCGCGCCCATGCGCTTGAGCATGTGCAGCAAGCCCATGTAGGCGCGGTCGAAATACGGCAACTCCTCATGCATGCCCGTGAGCGAGCGGCTCAGCACCTTGTTGTGCTCCCACTCCGGGGTGGGGAACACGCTCTTGCGCGAAAAATCGAAGCTGGCCTCGCGAAACGGCTCGACCTGCCAATCCTGCATGTCCGCCAGGGCCGGCAGCAGTTGCTCGCGGAAGTCTTCCAGCGGCAGATCGGGCGCGATCATCGCCAGCGCGACATAGCCGCGGTGCAGCGCCGCGCCCGAGGGGTCCTCGTCCCGGCGCAGGGCGGCGCACCAGACCTCGGCCAGCGCGCCGCTGAAGGCCGGCGAGATGGCTTTCGTGCAGCCGAAGTCGAGCAAGCCGAGCTTGCCGTCGGCCATGAACAGGAAATTGCCCGGATGGGGATCGGCGTGCAGGTGGGCGAGCTCGAAGACGCTATACATGAACCAGTCGAACAGCAACTGGCCGTAGTGGTTGCGCTGGGCCTGGTCCGGCTGCGTCGCCAGCCAAGCGTCCAGGTGCAGGCCGTCGAGGCGCTGCATGGTCAGCACGCGCTTGCTGGAGTGCGAGGCGACCGGCAGCGGCACGCACAACTGGGGCGCCGGCAAGCGCGCGGCGAACCACGCCAGTTGCCCGGCCTCGTGCTCGTAGTCCAGTTCCTCGCCCAGCTTGCTCTCGATATCGTTCATGACGCGCTCGATGAGGGCGCGCGGCGGCAGCAAGTCCGACATCATGGCAACGGTTTGCACCACCCCGCGCAGCATGGCGATGTCGCTGCCGATCGAGGCCGCGATGCCCGGGTACTGCACCTTGACGGCGACGCGCTCGCCGCCGGCCAGCTCGGCGTGGTGAACCTGCCCCAGGCTGGCGGCGGCGAAGGATACCGGGTCGAAGTGCGCGAACAGGGCTTGCGGGGCGGCGCCGAACTCTTGCTGGAACACCTTGTGCACCAGGGCGCGGTTCAGCGGCGTCACCTGGTGGCAGCCTTTGGCCAGCTCGCGCCGTATGGCTTCCGGCAAGATGTCGGACTCCATGCTGAGCATTTGCGACACCTTCAATGCCGTCCCCTTCAACTGGTTCAGGGCGGAGAACAGCAGGCGGCCGATCTTTTCCTCGTGGGCGCGCTGGGCGGCCGCCTTGGCGGGCTCATCCATCAACAACTGGCGCGCCCGGTGGCCGGCGTGGGACAGGCCGACGCGGGCCGCCGTCAGGCTCGTCAGGGTGGTGCGGGCCAGCTTGCCGGTGTGGGGACCTTGTATACTCATCGGCTCAGGCGCAGCAGCGCGCCGACAGCGTGTCGCGCGTGCGCTGCAACATGTCGAGCATGCCGGACTGCCCGCCCATCCAGCGCGACATCTGGTCGCGCACGAGGAAGCTGCCCAGCTCCGCGCATTTGTCGCCGACGCCGCTGCGCAGGGACAGCACCAGCACCGACAGCGTCAGGTCGACCAATTCCGTCGTTTTCGAGAACTCCGCGCTGTCGTCGTCGAGCCAGTAGCTGATCAGCGTGTACAGGTAGTCGGCGAACATGCGGCCGACGGCGGGCTTGAATTGGCAGCGGGCGATATCGCCCTTGTCCTCGGCCTCGGCCAAAAAGGCCAGCACCTTGTCCTCCAGCAGTTGCGCGCCCGGCAGGCGCTCGCGCAGCATCAGCAGCGGCCGCCGGCGCAGCAGCGTGGCCGACAGCGCGACGAATTCCCGGTCGGCCAGCAAGAGGTCGAGCACCGCGTCGACCAGACGCTGCAGGCGCTCCTGCAAGGAATACTCGTCGAATCCCGGCGTGGCCTCGCTGTGGGCGATGGCGTCGCCGATGGCCAATTCGTAGTAGCCGGTCAGCAATTTCTCCTTGGACGCGAAAAGGCGGTAGATGCCGGCATCGCCGACGCCGGCGGCGCGGGCAATCTGCTTCATGCTGGTGCCGGCGTAACCCTGCGCCGACATCAGGTCGACGGCGGCGCGCAGCACCAGGCGGCGCGGATCGTCCTGCCCGGCCGCGGCTTCCGCCTTGGGTTTCGACTTGGGTATTTTCATCTCATGCCTCCACTATGAATGGACAACGGATTGATGTTCGGCTGGCGCGGCCGCCTGCAGGCAGGCGCGCGCGGCCTGCAGCGCACGCTCGCCATTGACGGCCAGGCAAGGCAGACCCGGGGCGATGTAGCGCGCCAGGCCCGTCAGCGTCGTGCCCGGCCCGAGCTCGAACATGCGCTCGACGCCATGCGCGAGCGCATACGCCACCGTTTCGGTCCAACGCACTGGATTATAAACTTGTTTTACCAGCAAGTCAGCGAGCGTCTGCTGCGCGTCCTGGGGCGCCGCGCTGTAATTGTGGATGACGGGGATGCGCGGCCGGCGCAGCGAGATGCCGGCCAGGTGCTCGGCCAGCGCGTCGGCGGCCGGACGCATCAGGGAACTGTGGAAGGGGCCGCTGACGGGCAAGTCGATGCACAGATGCGATTGCGCCCGCGTCAGCAGCGCCGCGCGCCCCAGCGCCCCGCGGTGCCCGGCGATGACGATCTGGGTCGGCCCGTTCAGGTTGACCGCCTCGACGATGTCGCCGGGCAGGCTGGCCTGCGCGCACAGCGCCGCCACGGCCGTCGCATCCAGGCCCAGGATGGCGCACATGCCGCCGCCCGCCGAGGCCACCGCCGCCGTCATCGCCGCCGCGCGCAGGCGCACCAGGCGAATCGCGTCGGCGAAGTCGATGGCCCCGGCGGCCGTCAGCGCCGTGTACTCGCCCAGGCTGTGGCCGGCCAGGAAGGCCGGCTGCAGGCCGCTCTCGGCCATCCAGATGCGGTACACGGCGAAGCCGGCCGCGAGCATGATGGGCTGGGTGTTGAGGGTCAAGTCCAGTTCCGCCTTCGGGCCTTCGCACGCCAGCTTCCACAAGTCCAGATCGAGGGCATCGGACGCCGCGGCGAAGGTTTCCTGCAACAGGGGATGGCCGGCGAAGTCTTGCAGCATGCCTATCGTTTGCGCGCCCTGGCCGGGGAACAGGTAGGCGCAGCGCGGCGCATGGTTCGGAGTATCCATGTCGATCACCGTGCCGGCAGGTAGGACCAGGTCAGCGCCAGGGCGGCGCAATGGACCAGGCCGATGGCCAGCGAGGCCAGCGACGAACCGATCTCGAAGGGCGTCAAATGCATGAACACGGCCGCCACCACCATGATGCCGCGCAGCGTGTAGATGGCGGCGATGGCCGCCATGGCCAGGCGCAGGAAGGGCAGCGCCGGCACCACGCTGGCGCCGGACAGGTAGTAGGCGGCGAAGATCATGAAGACCAGCGTCACGCCGGCCGTCAGCAGGGCCGGGAACCAGGAACCCTGCTCGGCCATCGTGGCGATTTTCTCGCCGGCGCCGAAATAGCGGTAAGCCCACGCTCCCTGGACGATCACATACACGTGCAGCAAGGCCACCAGCACGCTGAGCGACGCGGCGCCGATCAACAATAATCTTGCATTCATTCTCGCTTCTCTTTCTCTAGAAAAAACGGCTTAGCTGCAGCTGGAAATAGCTCTCGCGGCCGAAGATGGTAAGTGGGTAAGGGGTACTGCCGGAGGTGACGAATTTGCGCGCCTTGAGCTGCAGCTTCCAGTCCGCGCCCAGGCGGCGGTTCGCTTCGATGCTCCACTGCCGCGCGGCGCCCTCCTTGTCGTATAGCAGGCCGGCCAGCACGTCGGAGTCTTGCAAGTCGCCCAGGCGGTAGCGCAGGCCGGCGAACAGGGCCTTGGCGAACGCCGTGGACGGCGCGCTGGCGTCGCGGTAGTCGCGCGACCATTCGAGCAGGAAGCCGAGCTCCCCCGTCGCGGCCGGCACGGTGTACTCACCGCCCAGCACGAAGGCGGAAAAGGTCCGGCCCTGGCCGCTGCGGCGCAGCATCTCGCCCTTCCACAGCATGCCACCCTGCGGTATCTGGAAGTCGGCGCCGAACTGGGTGATCGGGCGGTAGCTGGCCTGCCAGGCCATGCCGGCGCCGGCGCGCCGCGGCGCCAGGTCCGGCTCCCGGCTGATGCCGCGAAAGACATACGCGCCCAGGTCGGCGCCGGCGGCGCTTTTCGACCAGCGCACCACGGCGTCCGGATGCCAGCGCCCGGCCAGCGCGGCGCCGCCGTCCGCCTCGCCCACCTGCGGCTCAAGACGCAGGCGCGACTTGGCGCCGCCGAAGCGGCGCTCGCGGAAATACGGCAGGATCAGCGCGTCGACGCGGCCGATCTCGCGCGAACGCCAGCTCAGGCGCAGCATCGGCTGCCCCAGCTTGGCCTTGCCGTCCGGGTCGGCCACCAGATCGCTCTGGTTGACGATATCGACCAGGTGGTTGGACTCGGACACGCCCCAGTAGACCATGCCGACGCCCGCGCTCCATTGCCACATGCCGTCCTCGCGCAGCCACAGCGCCTCGCGCAGGTCGGCATAGCTGCCGGCGGCGTCGGCGGCGTCGCGGCGCAGATAGGAACGCAGCGCCAGCGCGCCGCCCTGCCAACGCCAGTTGGCCTCAAGCTCGGCCGCAACGCTGGCGCCGTGGCGCCGTTGCGCGGCAAACGGCGGCGCCTCGGCAAACACCCGCAGCTCGCCCGTGACGCTGCCGCGCACGTCCTGGGCCTGGGCGGCGGCCGCCGCGCAGGCCAGCAGCCCGAGCAGTGCGCCGCGCGCGCGCCTACCCGGCGCCGGCCGGACCGCCGATACGCTGGCACCTTTCAATGGGCATGTTCCAAACGCTGCGGATCGAAATGGTCTTCCGTCACGCCGACCTGGAACTGGTAACCGCTGTAGGCGATGGTGGTCGACTTGCCGTTCTGCTGGTTCTGCATCTCCATCTTTTCGGCCCGCCAGTACTTGTTCTTGAACTGTTGGTAGGCGCCGTACAGCAGCGTTTTCAAGGGCTCGTTCTTGCGGTCGTAATAGTCGATGCGCAGCGGGATGTAACGCTGCGCATCGACCCACACCACCTGGCGGCTGTAGCCCGAGCCCTCGGCCTTCGGCGTGCGTTCGAGCTTGAACGCGGCGATGTCGCCGAGCTTTTCCTCGCCCAGCAGGCGGTAGTTGTACTTGTCCAGTTCCTGGCTGCCCATGTCCTCGAAGGCGAATTCGCTGCCCATGAAGGAGCCCATGCGGTTGTCCGAGGCGATGCGCTTGGTGCGCTTGATCGCCGGCAGGTACAGCCATTGGTCGTCCGGGCGGTTGCCGTGGGCGAAGGTCAGGAAGGCCGTGCCGCGGATGTCGTTCGGCGCCTGGAACACGATCAGCGACTTGTCGCCGTCCTTGGCCGTTTCGTACACGGCGCCCTGCATCTGGCGCACGCTCAGCGAACCCTGCTTGTCGCGCAAGGTCATCGCCATCGCCATCCGGTAGTCGCCGAAGCCCTTGTCGCGCGCATCCATTTCGCGCGCCACCTCCAGGCCGCGCTCGGCGTTGCCCGCCGCCCAGGCCCCGCCGCAGCACAGCGCGAAGGCCAACAATACGCTTTTATGCATTCCCATTACGTCTCCGATATCAAAGTGGTTTCGCGCGTTTCCGCGGCCCGGACGGCAGGCGGGTGCTGCGCATATTTGCTGTCGCGGCCCCAGCGGCCGGTCAGCGAGAACAGCGCCGGCATGATGAGGAAGTCGCAGGTCGCGGCGATGCCGATCGTCATCACCGACATCAATCCCAGATCCTTGTTCAAGTCGAAGTGCGAGAACGCCAGCACCGCGAAGCCGGCCATTAGGGTCAGGGTGGTGGAAAAGATGCTGGGGCCGATCTGGGCGTACACGTATTCGACGGCCTCGTCTGCGCCCAGGCGCAACTGCTTGCGCGCATGCACATACTTGAAGATCGTGTGGATGGTGTCGTCGACGATGATGCCGTAGGTCATGACGGCGACGATGGACACGGACATGCCGATCTGGCCGACAAAAAAGCCCCAGGCGCCGAAGGCGAGGATGGACGGCAGCACGTTCGGTATCAGGCTGAGCACGCCAAACTTGAAGCTGCGCAAGAAGACCGCCACCGCCAGCGAAATCAGCAAGAGCTGTAGGACATAGCCCTGCATCATGCCCTCGACGTTCACCTCGCCGATCCGGGAAAACAGGATGGACGGGCCGGTGCCGCGCGTGGCCATGTAGGCGGGGGCGTTTTTCTGCAGCCAGTCGGCGCTGCGCTGCTCGAAAGCGAGCAGGGACGCGGTCGGCATATTGCGCATCATCACGGACATCTTGGTGGCCGAGCGGTCGACGCGGATCTGGTCGTTCAACTCCAGGCCGGCCGGCAGCGACAGTTCAAACAACAGCAGGTATTGGGCCAGCTCCTTGGCGTCGTCCGGCACCCGGTAGTAGGCGGGGTCGTCGCCGTGCATGCTGCGGTTGACGCGCTTGACCACGTCGCTGATCGAGGCCACGCTGTACACCTCGGGCTGGGCCCGCATCCAGGCCGTGAAGCGCTCCAGCGCATTCTGGTACTCCAGCTCGGCGATGCCGCCGGCCCCCTTGGCGGGCACGGAATAGAGGATTTCATGCACGCCGCTCAGATTGCCCTCGATAAAATCCGAGTCGACCCGGAACGGCACCGACGTCGAGAAGTAATTGACGAAATTGTCTTCGTAGCGGTTCTGCATCAGCCCGTAGGAGCCGAGCAAGGCCAGCGCCGAGACGGCCGCCAGCGTCAGGCGCCGGTACTTGATCAAGCCGACGGCGAGCTGGCCGAAGTTGGCGCCGCGGCGCGCTTCGGCCGGCCGCACCTTGAGCGGCAGCACGGCCAGCAGCGCCGGCAGGAAGGTGCTGGCGAACAGGAAGGAGGCGGCCGTGCCGGCGGCCACGATGGTGCCGAAGTCGACGATCGGCGGCACGCTCGACAGACGCATGCTGAGGAAGCCCAGCACGTCGGTGGCGCTGACAAAGAACAGGATAGGCATCGTCGCGCCCATGGCGCCGGCGATCGCTGCGTGCTTGGACTGCCCTTGCGCCATGCCGTTCAGGACGGCCAGCACCACGTGGATGCAGCTCGACACCGCCACCGTCATGATCACGGTCGGCGCCGACACCGACACGGCGCTGAACTTGATGCCGGCAAAGCCGGCGATGCCGACCGCCGCCAGCACCGAGAAGGTCAGCACCAGCAGCGTGCCGAGGATGCCGGCGACGCGGCGCGTCACACAGAACATGACCACGAAGATGCACAGGTACATCAGCGGCACCAGCGTCATGATGTCGTTCTGCGATTGCTCCTCGAAGGCATAGTCGAGCAGCAAGTCGCCGGTGGCGTGGATCGCGATGTCCGGGTGGGCGCTGCGGTATTCCGCCAGCTTGGCGCGCAGGGCGGCCACGGCCTTGCCGGTTTCTTCATCGGATAGCTGCGGCAGCAGGAAGCTGATGCTGACGCCGCTCACCGCCCCCGTCGACGACACCAGCTTGTCGACCAGGAAGGGTTCGGCCAGGGCAATGCGCTTGATGGCGGCCAGTTGCTCCGGGTTCAAGTCCTTGGCGCCGCTGACCAGGTTTTTGACCGTCAAGTCGTCGCCGTCGGCGCGCGTGTATTGGAAGTTGCTGAGCGAATCGACCCGGCGCGTGTAGGGCAGGCGCCAGGCGTCGCTGGTGAATTGTTCGATCAGGCCCAGCGTGGCCGGCGTGAACACGTCCTTGTTCTTCGGCGCGAACGCGACCAGCACGGTGTTATCGCGGCTGTAGGCGCTGCGCAGCGATTCATAGGCTTGCAAACCCGGGTCGTCGGCGCTGAAAAAATCGCGGTAGTCGCTGCTGAACTGCACCTTGCCCGCCTGGCTGACGGCGCCGCCGACGAGCAGGACGGACAGCAGCAGGATGGCCCAGCGCCAGGCGACGACGCGCTTCGCATAGGCTTGTAGCATTGTTTGAATCATGGCGTGTCCGTCACAGTGTCCATCATTGAAAAGAGGCCGCCGCGCGGGCGCGACGGCCGCCGGGCTAGCCGCAGCCGCCCGCGTGGTCAAATACCATTTGGTGCGGCGGCGCCGCCGCCTCCGCCGCCGGCACCGCCAGCGTCAAGGTCGGCTGGCCCTGCTGCGCGGCCGCCAGCGTGTCGAGGAAGGCCGGCAAGCGGTCCAGGCCCCAGAAACGCTGGCGCCCAAGCGCGAAATAGGGCACGCCGAACACGCCGTTCGCGATGCAGCTGCGCAGCGCCGCCAGCCCCGCCTCGCGCAGCGCCGGGTCCAGGTGGGCCGCCGCCAGCGCGGCGCCGTCCAGGCCTAGCCCTTCGCCGATCTCGGCGATGGTTTCGGGCAGGTGGATGTTGCGCCCCTCGACCCAGCGCGCCTGGCACACCGCGTCGATGTACTGCGCCCCCTTCCCGGCCGCCTGCGCCACGAAATACGCCAGGTGCGCCACTTCCCAGCGGCACACCACCGGGTCGAGCGGCCACTTGATCGTGTAGCCGCGCTGGCCGGCCAGGCGCTTCACGTCGGCCAGGATGTACAAATGCTTTTCGCGCGACATCGGCGCATACAGGAAGTACTGGCCGTCCGCGCCCAGTTGCTCCGTGTAGGCCGCGTCCGGCTCCCAGAACGGCGTCAATTCCAGGCGCGCCAGCTCGGCGCCGTGGCGCGCCCGCAAATCGCTCCACGCCAGCCACGAATACGGGCTGCGCAGGGAAAAGAACAGTTGCGGCTGCAAGGTCCTGGCCATCGGATTACGCCGGTTTGCCGCTCAGCGCGTCGATGGTGCGCTGGTCGAACTGCACCAGGCTCCAATCCTTGCGGTTTTCGATGACGGCATAGCCGTGCACGATCGAACCGGTGGCCGTCTTGACCAGCGCGCCGTTGCGCTCGACGTAGCAATCCATGCGCGAACGGTAGGTGGTGTCCTTGAAGATTTCCTCGACCGTGTAGACGGTGTAGATGGTTTCTTCCATGCGCGCCTCGTCGACGATTTCGACGCGGGCCGTCGGCACCACGGGGATCCACTTGTTGTCCTCAAGCAGGGAGCGGATGGAAATGCCGCGCTCGGCCAGGAACAGGTCGACAACTTCCTCCATCAGGCGCAGGTAGCCGTTGTGCTGCATGCGGTCGTTGTAGTGGCAATAGAAATACGGCACATGCCATTTCCACACGAAGCTGTTGCTGCTGTCGGCGCCCAGGGCTTTCAAGACGTCCGGCGCGACGGCGGCGCGCTCGCGGCTGACGCTCTGGTCCAGCGGCAGCACCGCGTGGCCGGCGCGGCGCAGCGTCGGCGCCGAGTGCTCTTGCAGGAAGTGCGGCGCGACGGCGCCGGCGCCGCCGGTGATCTGGCTGTCGTCCTGGCGCAGCATCAGCAAGACCTTGCCGGTCAGGGCCTTGACGGGCTTGCCCTCGCGCTCCACCGTCAGCGTCACCGCCACCGTGATTTCCTTGGCGCCGGCCTTGGTCTTCGGCTCGATGCGCACTTCCACCTGGTCGTCCATGTGCAGCGCGTGCAGGATGCGCACGCTCGAATCGATCACTTCCAGGCACAGGCCGTGCTCTTCATACAGCTCGCGCGGCACCAGGCCGTGCTGGCGGAAATGGTCGAGCACCGCTTCCTCGACCACGTACATGACGTGTTTGAAACCGATCCAGGTGCAAATGTTCGAGCCCTCGAAACGCGGACGCAGCAGGACGGTGGTGGTGCGCATTTCGGATACGGCGGCGATAGATTCAGGTATGGCTACTGCGTGCATCGTGTGTACTCCTGTGTGTAGGTGAGGTGGAAAAAGGTGCGGGCAGGGACATGTCCACAAAATCGACAATCTGGGCAAGCGTCTCCTGCCGTTTGCTGCTCAGACAAAAATGGCTGCAATCCTCGAACACGACCAGCCGCGCATCCGGCAGGCCGCGCGCCAGCGCCGTGACGTCGGCGAGCGGACTGGAAAAATCGTCGGCGCCCGTGATCAAAAGGCAAGGCTGAGTGAACTCGCGCAGCGACAAAAAAGGCGTGCGCGAAAACAACTGCCAAAACTGCATCCAACTGTAGCAACCGAACTGATCGCGCAGCTTTTGGCGCACCGCGCCAAACAGCTCGGGGGCCAGCGGGCGACTGCCCTGCCGCACGGTCAGACTCAGCTCGATGAAGCGTTCAAACTCGAAAACATAGTGCTGGAACAATTCCCAGCTCACGTCCCCGGTCGACGCCTTGTAAAACGGCGAAATGAGCAGCAGGTGGGCCACGCCGCCGCTGCCATGACGCTCTAGGTACTGCAATACGACATTGGCGCCGAAGGAATGGGCGACGATGCCGTCCGGCGCGATCCCGTGCGCCTCCAGCGCCGCGTGCAACCACTGCTCGGGGGCCATGCTCAAGCCCCACAGCGCGTCGAGCCGGCCGCTCCACGGCAGCTCCAGCGTCACCGCCACCACGCCCGGCGGCAGCAGCGGCGGCACGCTGGCCCACACGTCGTCGGACTCGACCATGCCGTGCACGAACAGCCAGGTGGCGCGCGGCTGGGCGCACTCGCCATGGTAGGTGGCGCGGATCGGATAGCCGGCCACCTCCCGCGTGACCTGGCGGCGGGCGGCGCCGTCGAGGCGCAGGGGCATGTTCATCGCCGGTCTACGCCTTCGACAGGGCCAGCGCCGACAGGCGGCGGTCGCCCAGCGTGGCGCCGCTGACCAGCATGGCGTTGGCGGCGCGGCCGGTGGCGAAGCGCTCGCAGGCCAGCATCAGTTGCGCCAGCGCCAGGCCGCCATACCACTGCCCCGTCCTGGCGCTCAGGTCGACGATGTTGGCGTCGGCGCCCAGGTCGGCCACGGAGAAGCCGCGCAGCGTCGCCCCCAGTTGCGCCGCGTCGAGGCAGTACAACTCGTGGTGGCGTCCCATGACGAAGCGGGCGAAGCGCTGCGCCGCCTGGGTCGAGGCGCCGTTCATCGCGTAGTCGTCCAGGTAGCCGTAGATGCGCACGCCGCGCCGCGCCGCCAGCTCGGCGTTTTCCAGCACCACGGCGCTGGCCACCGGCATGACGGCCGGCACCGGCGAGGCTTGCTCCGGGTCCAGGCGCCGTCCCGCCTGCAGGCTGTTCAGGGCCAGGCTGTCGACTTCGACGGCGCCCACCAGCATGCGCTCGACGCGCCCGGCCGTGATGGCGTTCGCGGCCAGCGCCAGCGCGTCGAACGAGGCGTTGGCGCCCGACGTCAGCATCAGGTTCAGCGCCCGCAGGCCGTGGCGGATCGCCAGCGTCGAGGCCACCACATTGCTGGACGCATTCGGCAAGTCCATCGGGCTGGTGGCGTCGACGTGCTCGCTGCGGATGCGCTCGGCCACCTGGCAGATGGTGTCGAGGTTGCTGCTGTTCGAGCCGATGGCGACGCCGAAACGCTCGTCGTTGAGCTTGCCGTCGGCGCCGGCCGCCAGGTGGCCGCTATCCTCCAGCGCGCCGCGCGCGGCGCACAAGCTCATCAAGGTCGCCACCTCCTTGTAGCGCAAGCCTTTCTTGCCCAGCTTGCGCGAGGGGTCGAAGTCCCAGCCGTACTCGGCGGAGCGGTCGAGCAAGCTTTCGATGCCCGTCGTGTGGGCCAGGACCGGCGCTTCCAGTCCCAGGCCGGTGATTGCTACGCGTATCGTCATGCTGCCACCTTTTCAATAATTGCCACCGCATTCACCCCGCCAAAGCCGAAGGCGTTGACCTGGACATACGTCATCGCATGCTGGAGCGCCCGGTCGTGCACGATCAGCATGCCCTCGGCCTCGGCCATCGGGCTGGAGAAGTTCAGCGTCGGCGCGATCGTCTGCGCGCGCAGCGAGGCGATCGCCGTGACCACGCCGACCAGGCCCGAGCTGCCCGAAGTGTGCCCGGTCATCGACTTCAGGCCGGAGATCGGCACCGACGAGATGGCCGCGCCGAAGACGTGGCGCAGCGCGTTGGCCTCGGTGGCGTCGTTCAAATGGGTGCCGGTGCCGTGCACCACGATCAGGTCGATGTCGCGCGGCTGCAGGCGGGCGCGCTGGTGGGCGTCGGCGATGGCGCGGGCGATGCCGGCCATGTCGGGCGCCGTCTCGTGGTTGGCGTCGCAACTGGTGCCGACGCCGCGCGACCAGGCCTGGACGCGGGCGCCGCGGCGCGCCACGTTGCCGGGGTTTTCCAGCACCAGGGCGGCGGCGCCCTCGCCCATCAGCACGCCCTTGCGGGCGCGCTCGAAGGGCTGGACCATTTCCGGCGGCTCCGGGTTGACCCGGTCGAGCAGGCCGAACATGCTCTCCGTGATGGCATCGCAACCGGCCACGACGACGCATTGGTATCTGCCGTTGGCGATCAAGTCCTCGGCCATGGCCAGCGCATAGTTCGACGCCGAGCAGGCGTTGCACACCGTCATGACCGGCACGGCAAAGCCCAGCGCCTGCTCGACGGCGGCCTCGAAATGCAGGGCCGGCAGCGAGAATTCCTGGCCCTCGGTCCAGAACAGCTCAAGCGAGCGCAATTCGCGCAAGCCCGTGCCGACGATCACGCACAAGTCCTCGTCCGGCCCCAGCTTGGCCTCGCGGACGGCGGCGACGATGGCGTCGCGCAGCCAGGCGCTGGCGCGCAGCGTGGCGTCGGCCGTGCTGCCGTCGGCCTGGGCCGGGCGGTCGGCGATCTCGTATGCATACTTGGCGTTGAAGCGCTGGGCCGGGAAGCCCTGCAGCGTCGTCCGCCCGCTGACGCCCCGGCACATGGCGTCGAAACCGGTCTGTTTGTCGGGCCCGACGCTGGTCACCATGGCCGACCCCGTGATTGCTAAGCGCATCAAACTCTCTCCTCGCATGAATTCATGCATGAAATAACATTAACCGCGATCAACGGCACACCAGCGCGACGCCGACATAGCCGTCGTGGGTGGCCGAGAGCACGATGCCGAACGGGCTATTGCCCTCGCCCTGGTAGCCGGCATGGCCAAGCAGGCCGGCCAGCTTGAACGAGAATGCCGCGCTGTACGTCTCGCCGACGCGGTCGACGACGTCGATCACGCTCAGGCGGCTGCGGCCGAAATACGCCTCCACGGCGGCGCGCTCGATGTCATAGGCGGCCTTGTCGCTGGTGGCGCCGATGCTGATGAAGCCGATGTCGTCGGCGCCGAACTTGAAGCGCGCCAGCACCTCGCGGATCGCCGCGACGACGCCGTCGACGGCGGCCTGGGTGATTTCCTTGGTGGCGTCGAAATAGCGCTGGCAATGCAGGGCGTACAGCGTGGTCGCGGCGCGGCCGCCGCGCTCGGCGACGTCGCTGGCGCGCTCCAGCGCGAACATGGCGCAACCCTCGCCCTGCGGCAGGGCCAGGCGCTCGCCGGCGGCGCCGAGGATCTGGTGCGCCCAGGCCGTCTGCGGACACAGCTCCTCGACGGCGCCGGTGTAGAGCATGTCGGCGTAGCCGCGGCGCAGCATCATCGACGCGTACTGCAGGCTCATGAAGCCGGACAGACGGCCCGCGGCGATCGTCGCGTTGACGCCGCGCGCCTTGAACCAGATGGCGCACTGCCCGGCGGCGCAATTCATCACGGTGTTCGGGAACAGCGCCGGATTGACCAGGAAGGGCCGCTCGCCGACCAGGGAATCGCGCATGAAGTCGCTGGTGCTGCGGATGCTGCCGGTGCTGGTGCCGAGAATGAAGCCGGAGCGGTCGCGCTGCTCCTCGCCGAAGGGGCAGGCCTCGAACAGCAGCTTGGCCGTGCCCACCGCCAGGGCCGTGGTGCGGTCCATGGTGCGGGTTCCCTTGCCGAGGAACTGCTTGCCCTCATAGGGGGCGAATTTGTATTCCAGCTCGCTGGGGTACTGGGCCGCGACGAAGTCCTCGGGCAGATTGGCCGCGCCCGCCGCGGCGCCGGCGAAGGCTTGCGCGCCGGCGCCCAGCGGCGAAATCGTTTCCCAGGCCGTGATGGCGATGTCTAATGGTTTGCTCATTGCAGTGTCGCCTCAGCTTTCGTAGCGCGCATAAATGGTGATGGCATTGTTGCCTCCGAACGCAAAGCCATGGTTCTCGACGATGCGCAGTGGCGCCGGACGCGATACGTTGGGAACGCAATCGACGCCGCACTGGGGATCGTCCTCCACATGGTTGATGGTGGGCGGAATGAAGCCCTCGTCGATCGCGATGGCCGACGCGACGCTGGCGATGGCGCTGGCGGCCCCCATGGTGTGGCCGATCATCGATTTGATCGAACTCACCGGCGGCATGTCGGCACCGAATACGCTGCGGATCGCCGCCGCCTCGGTGACGTCGTTGGCGACGGTGCCGGTGCCGTGGGCGCAGATGTAATCGACGTCGGCCGGGGTGATGCCGGCGTTGCTGTGGGCGTTGCGGATGCAACGCGCGATGCTGTCGCGGTTGGGCGCGACCATGTGGTCGGCATCGCACGTCAAGCCGTAGCCGAGCACCTCCGCATAGATGTGGGCGCCGCGCGCCAGCGCGCTGTCGAGGGTTTCCAGCAGCAGGATGCCGGCGCCCTCGCCCGTCATGATGCCCTTGCGGTGCATGTCGAAGGGCTGGCAGACTTCCGGCGCGATGGTGCCGAGCCGGTAAAAGCCGGCGAAGGTCTTGCGGCAGATGGAGTCGGCGCCGCCGCAGATCATGAAATCGGCTTCGCCCAGGCTGATCAAGTCGTAGGCATAGCCGATCGCGTAATTGCCCGCCGAGCAAGCCGTCGGCATGACCAGCGCCTGGTGGCGCAAGCCCAATTCGGTGGCCACCGCCGTGGCGATGTTATGGCAGGGCACCTGGGTGACGAGGCGCGCGTCGATGGCGGCAAAACCGTGCTGCAGGGCCTGCTCGCTCAATTGGTCGATGATCTGCGACTCGCCGTCGGTGGTGCCGATGCAAACGCCGCAGTTCGACGCGGCCAGGGCCTCGCGGCTCAGGCCGGCGTCGGCGGCCGCCATGACGGCGGCCGACGCCGCGAACTGGCTGCTGCGACCGATGCTAGCGGGGTCGACGTGCTGCAGCCAGTTGGCGGGCTCGAAATTATGTATCTGGCAGCCCTTGAAATGCTCGAATCCCTTGGTGTCGAAAGAAGTAATCTCACTGACACCAGATACACCAGCTCTCAATGCGTTGCAGAAATCGCGGCCGCCGATGCCGATGCTCGTTACGGCGCCGATACCAGTAATGACTACTCTTTTCATGGGATTACTCGTTCCAGTTGGCGGCGGTCTTGACGATGCCGTAGACACCGTCCAGATTGACCATGGCGGCCAGCGATTCTTGGGCGATCTGCACGCTGAAGGCTTTTTCCAGGCTGGCCAGGATTTCGATGGCGCGCAGCGAGTCGGCGCCGTGGTCTTCCTTGAACAGGCTGGTTTCGGTCATTTCTTCGGCTTCGATTTCCAGGATTTCGGTGACGATTCCCTTGATCATGGCTTTGCGTTCGGCGATCGTCGATGTAGGCATATTCATAGCGGTTTCCTAATTTAAGTTAAGTGGTTTGTTGGGGTGAGGTAAAGTACAACGACGCTACCCAGGGCCTGGGTGGCGACAAAGAGCAGCGCTCTGCTCGATGTGAGTAAGGCAAATTGCAGCGCCAGCATGTGCGCGTTGCAACCCGCGAATGAGTGGGCCAGCGCCGGCGGCAAGGCCAGCATCCGGTGGTCGATGGCGGCGCCGGCCAGCGCCTGCGCCAGGCCGGCCTTGAGGTGCGGATCGGCGTCGGGCGGACCCGACCACAGCACGTCGATCGGTGCGGCGCCGGCGCCAAGCAGGCCCGCCATGGCCGCGCCGAAGGCGGCGCGCAGCGCCGGCCCGCGGGCGGGGTCGGCCAGGGCGGCGGCCGGATAGCGCCGCCAATGCCAGCCGGCCAGTTTGTGGGCGCCGGCCTCCGGCGGCGTGGCCGCCGTCCAGGCGGCGAAGGTGGAGCTGCCGCCCAGCACGTGCGGCAGCAGGGGCGTGCCCTCGCCGTCGTCGCCATTGTCTTCGCAGCTGCCGACCAGCAGGGCGTCGGCCTGGCCCCGCCGCAAGGCGTTGCCGGCATAGACGATGGCCTCGATGCCGGCCGTCGCGCTGCTGGTCAGCGTCGTGCACACGGCGCCGCAGCCGTAGTCGATGGCCGTCTGGGCCGCCGGCATGTTGACCGACATATTCGGCGCCTGGGCCGAGCTCAAGGCGCCGGAACCCTGCCGCAGCAGCACCTGGTCGAATTCGCTGCGCACGGCGTAGTCGGCGAAATTGGTGCCGACGATCACGCCCTTGCGGTGCTCGGGCAGCGCGGCGAAGCGCGCCCCCGCCGTCTGCATGGTCTGGCCCGCCGCCGCCAGCAGGTAGCGGGTGGCGCGGCTGAGGTAGCGGATCTTGCGCTGGCCGAGGTGCTGGCGCGCATCGAACCAGGCCTGGCCCGGGGCCGCGGCCGCGCCGGCCTGCCCCAGCGTGGCGAGGCTGGACGCGCATGGCGACAGCATGCCGGGCGCCGACAGATAGACGCTCATGGCGGCCCTCCCACGATCATCGACATATTGTTGCCGCCGAAGGCATAGGCGTTCACCAGCACCCGCCGCACGGGATGGGCCAGCGCCGCGCCGGTGACGAAGCGCAAGTCGCAGCCGGGCTCGAAACGGCGCCCGTTGACCATGGGCGGCACCAGCCGGTCGCGCAGCATCAGCAGCGCCGTCAGCAGCGAAAACGCGCCGGCCGCGCCGGCCCCGTGGCCCAGCTTGGACTTGATCGCGCACACGGGGATCGCGCCCAGGCGGTCGCCGAAGACGCGCTGCAATATATCGCTTTCAGTGGCGTCGTTGATCTGGGTTCCCGTGCCGTGCGGGACGATCGCATCGATCGCGCCGGCGTCCAGCGCGGCATGCGCCAGCGCCTCGCGCATCACGGCCTCGGCGCGCGCGCCGTCGGCGCGCGGCGCCGTCGGATGGTGGGCGTCGCAATTGCTGGCGTAGGAAAGCAGTTCGCCGTAGACATGGGCGCCGCGCCGCGCCGCGGCGTCGGCGCGTTCCAGCACCAGGGCGGCAGCGCCCTCGCCCAGCAAGGTGCCGCGGCGGCGCGCGTCGAAGGGGCGGCAGGCTTCGCCGTCCAGCGCCAGCATGCGCTCGAAGCCGGCCTGGGTGACGCGTCCGATCGACTCGCTGCCGATCACGACGACGGCGTCGGCGCAGCCGTCCAGCAGCAACTCGGCCGCATAGGCGCAGGCATACAGGCTGGCCGAGCAGGCGTTGCTCAAGGTGAAAACCGGCCCCTCGCAACCGAGCTCCGCGGCCACGCTGTCGGCCACGCCATACGGCAGGTCGCCGGCCTCGGGCGGGCCGCCGGCCAGGCGCGCGCGCTCGCCGACGTCGCTGTCGCCGGCGCCCGTGCCGATCGCCAGCGCCACCGTCATGCCGGCCGCGCGCGCGCCGTCGATGCCGGCGTCGCGCATCGCCTCGCGGGCGGCGACGAGCGCGAAACCGCTGGCCCCGCCGCTTCCCGCCGGCGCCGCGCCGCGCTCGGCCACGCCGTAACACAGGGTGTTGTTGAGCATTTGCGAATTGAAGCCGGCGTCGTCGCGCCGGCCCGGCTCGGCGTCATCCTCTTGCAAGGCGCGCCAGTAGCTCGGGACGTCGCGGCCCAGGGGACAAATCACCCCCATGCCGGTGATGACGATGGCGTGCGCGGCGTTCATGGCTGCGCCGCGCCGAGTTGCGCGCTCGGCAGCATCACGCCGAGCAAGCGTTTGTACGTCAGGATGGCCACGCCATCCACATAGCTGCTGCCGCGGAACATGGCCGTGCTGGCGTTGGCGTAGTCGAGTTCGGCGTGGTGGACCACCCGGTCGCCCGGATAGGCGTGGCCGTGGATGACGATGTCCTGGAAGGTGCCGAAGGCGATGGCATGGCTATCCTTGGCGCTGGCCATGTCCCACACGCTGCCCAGCAACAAGCCCACCGCTTGCGAGAACGATTCGATCAGCAAGGAAGTCGGATAGGCCAGCGCCAGGGGCTGCTTGAGCGAGCGGCAAAAACGGTAGCACGGCTCGCCGATCGAGATGTTTTTCTGCGCCAGCACGCTGCGCCCCTCGTCCAGCGCAAGGCTGCGGTCGAGCAAGAGCATCGGATAGCGCTGCGGCAGCACCGCGTGCAAATGCATCAAGTCCTGGGGCGAGGCGGCCACGGCCGGGACGAGCAAGTCGGCGGCGGCGCGCGGGCCGGGCGTCAGTTGCGGGCCGGCCGTCAAGGCGGCGGTGGCGACGAGCTCGCCGGCGCATTCGCAGCGCGCCGCAAAGTCGACGACGCCGGCGGCGTCGGCCGCGCCCGCCTCCAGCGTGATGCGGTAGCAGTCGCCCGGGTGCATGCTTTTCAGGAAGCGCAGGCTCTTGATGCGCATGACGCGCAAGGCCGCGCCGCCATGGCGCCGCGTCATGCAGGCGATGCCCTGGGAAAACGCCTCGAAAATCAAGACCCCGGGGAAAATCGCGAAGTGGGGATAGTGGCCCGCGAAAATCGGATCGTCGTGGGCCAGCGTGTTCTCAAAAACCATCCGGCCCGGCGCATCTTCGACGATGCAGGCGAGCGCGTCGAAGGGGGCGGCGTAGTCAGGCTCCGCCACCGCCGCCGCGTCCGCCCGCAGGAAGAGTGCCGGCCCGTTCATAAGGCGATGCCGCCGTCGACCTGGATCACCTGGCCGGTGATATAGCTGGCGTTGTCGCCCGCCAGGAAACCGGCCAGGTGCGCCACCTCGTCGGCCCGGCCCATGCGGCGCAGCGATATCTTCTCCAGCATTTTCTTCTCGATCGCCTCGTGCAGGTGCCCCGTCATGTCGGTGTCGATGAAGCCGGGTGCGAGCGAGTTGACGCGCACGCCGAACGGCCCCAGCTCCTTCGACAGGGCCTTGGTGAAACCGTTGATGCCCGCCTTCGACGCCGCGTAGTTGGTCTGGCCGGCGTTGCCGGTGACGCCGGCGATCGAGGAGACGTTGATGATGCTGCCGCGCTTCATCTTCATGAAGGCGAAGGCGGCGAGCTTGCAAAAATTATAGGTGCCGGTCAGATTGGTGTCGATCACGGCGTGCCAGGCTTCTTCCGACAGGCTGACCAGGGGGGCGTCGTTGATGATGCCGGCGCAGTTGACGAGCACCTCGATGTCGCCCAGCTCGGCCTGGGCCGCGGTGAAGAAGCGCTTGGCGTCGGCCATCTGCGAGACGTCGCAGCGGGAGGCGTAGGAGCGCACGCCCAGCTGCGCCAATTCATTGCTCACGGCCAGAGCGGCATCGCTGTTGGACTGGTAGCAAAAAGCCACGTCGTAGCCCTGCCTGGCCAGTTGAATGCAAATGGCGCGCCCGATTCCCCGCGAGCCGCCCGTTACCAATGCCGTCTTTTTCACTGTCGTCTCCAAAAATGCAATCTATCGAACAAGGCCGCGCTGGCGCGCCACGCACCGCCTGGTAACGCGGCGTTTGCGCCGCTCCAAGCGATGACATCATTCTAGGGAGCGTCCGCTTGCGCGTCTGCTACATGCCCCTGTAGTAAGGGCGTATCTGTTGCGTTTCAGCGCGGGTCGATCATCGCGATCATGCTGCCGACGCGCGTCAAAACCTGCTCGCCGACGCGGGCCAAACCGCTGAACACGACGCCGTTCGGCAGCAGGCGTTCGATGCGCGCTTCGAGCGTGACGGCGACGTCGAACGGTATCTGCGCCTCGAAGCTGGCGTCGACAACGGAGCCCAGCACGATGTCCTGCGGCTCGTCCTGCTGGCCCGACAGGAAGAACAGGGCAATGCCGGCCTGGCCTATCGATTCGACCATCAGGCCGTGCGGATAACTGGCCGGCCGGGCGTCGAGAAACAGCGGCGAGGCGCGGTTCAGCAGCTTGGTCGCCAGCACCGTCTGGCCGCTGGTGTAATGCTCGATGCGGTCGACCAGCAGGAAGGGATAGCGGTGCGGCAGCAACTTGGCCAGTTGCCGGTGCTCGATGCGCTGCGCCCCGGGCACGGGCGACTCCAGCGCGGCGGGCGCGCAGGCCGGCATCGGGCCGGCCTGACAGATCAGGGTGGCGCGCGTCTTGGCCTTGCCCGCCACCGTGGCGGCGGCGACGATGTCGAGGCGCCCGCCTTCGGCGCGTTTGAGCGAAGCGCTGAGCTCGACCACGTCGCCCGGCAGGATGGCGTCCAGATACTGGATGCGCTTGATCGCGCCGACGTGGGCAACGCCGCCGAACTGCGCGCCGGCCAGCGCCGCCGCCAGTGCGCACAGGCGCTCGGCGATCAGCACGCCGGGGTAGATCGGGTTGCCCGGGTAGTGCCCGAGCGCAAAGATGTCGCTACCGCTGACCAACAACAAGTCGCGGGCTTGCTCGCCGTCGACGTGCAAATGGGTGTCGCACAACAGGGGGGATGTCATATCGTTCATTTGTGTTTACCAATACCAAATACAGTCGTAGCGGTTGAGAAGCGCCGGCATGCCGGCGGCGTGAATGGGTTCGATACCGTCGACCAGGTCGGCCTGCGTCAATCCCAGGCGCAGCATGTCGGCGTGCCAGGCGTAGACGGGAACCTGGGCGGCGAGGACATCGACCAGGCCCGCCTCATAGTTGGACAGCACGTCGATGTCGAGGTCGCCGATGCGCAGCGGCCGCACCAGTTGGCCGCGCTTGGCGAACATCAGCGTGTCGCCCTTGAGCAGCAGGGCGGTGGGTGCGCTCATCCCCTTCATGATGCGGGTGAGCCAGACGATGTGGCCGTACTGTTCTTCCAGGCTGCCGCGGTAGGCCCGCTCAATGATGGCCAGCGAGGTCTTGGAGGGGCGTCTTGGCGTGCGCATCATTTCACCCCCAATACCAGCGACACGTCGGCGGCGCTCAGATAGTGCTGGAACGAAAACGGAATCTTCACCTTGGCCTGCTCGATCTGGTGCACGGTGCCGCGCTCCTCCATGCAGTAGCGGCACACCAGCCACTCAAAGCGCCCCTCGTCGGGGTAGCGCCGGAACAGGGCCTGGACCATCTCGGCCGTGTTCGGATTGCTGGCGGCGCTGTCGGGCGGGGCGAAAAAATCGCGCGGGCGCACCAGCGTCGTTTGCGACAGGCCGGTGGCGTAGCCGCAGTTCCAGACGGTGACGTTGTGGCCCTGCGACAAGGCCGATTCGACCATGCGAAACAGCGACGTGACAGTATCGGACTGGAACGGCGCGCCCATCATGCCGAAGAAAAAGCTGGGCTTGGCGGCGCCGCCCGCGGGCGCCGCCGCCAGGCCGGCTTCGGCGGGCGCGCTGGCGCCGTGGAGGTGTTCTAGCGTCATGTTATGAGTGCCAAATGGTTTTCACGTTGGGCTGCGCCATGCTCGCCACCAGGGCATCGATGGCGCAGATGCGCGCAGGGTGCGCGGCGTCCTGGTGCGACATGCCGCGCATTTCCAGCGACATGTCGTCGGCGCACAGCGCCAGGCGCCCGTCGAACTGGCTGCACAACTGCAGCAGTTGCTGGCGCTCTTGCTGCAGCCAGAAGACGCCGTTCTGTATCAGGAACAATTGCACCTGTTCTCCGGCGTCGAGCAATGCGCGCACGATCAAAAGAAAATCGGCGGCGTCGCCCGATTCCCAGGGGGAACGGGTTTCGACCATCAGCATCGTCTTGGCGCCAGACGCGGCGTCGGCACTGGCGATTGAAGTGTGTGGGTTCACGTAAGCTCTCCGGATATGCATGGGCCTTGCGCGGCGCACGCCACGCCCCCATGTCCTGGACGGCAGTCTAGTGCCGGGCCGGCGCCATGTCTGCTACATGGCCATGTAGCGGGCCGGCGCGCGACACCTCAAGGCAGGCGGAATGGACGGGGAGGCGGCGCACGGAGAGGCGTCGATGGCGCGGCCGGAGAGGATGCGGCGGCGCGTCTTGCCGGCCCTCGGGCGGGCCGGCAAGAGGGGAAGACTAGGCGCAGGCGAGGTCGCGCGCGGCCCCGGACGACTGCGCGCAAGGGGCGAGGTATTCGCCCGCCTTGCGGAGCGCGGCGTCGATCCGCTGATTCGTGTCGAAGCTCAGGGCGACGGCACGCTCTATGCCCATTTGCAAGGCGGGGCCGAAGCGCTCGAAGCGGATGTTCAGGTGCTTGAGCAGGCGCTCCAGGGCCGGCGTCGTCACGGTGACGTAGCGCTGGATGCCGTGGGCCTGCGCATACGTCAGCGTTTCCTGCATCATCGCCATCGGCGTATCGCCAAAGCCGAAAGGGCCGGCGCTGCCGCGCCGCACGGCGAAGCGGCTCAATTCCCAAGTCGCGTCGTCGCAGGGCGCGCTCAAGCCGTGCAACAGGTCGGGAAAGGTGTCCTTCAACATATACGGCCCCGTCGTCGGCAACAGCCGCCAGCACCCCTGCAACTGCTGCGCCTCTTTGGCAATCACGTACACGGGGTCGCACAGGTCGAACTGGTCCACCTCCAGTTGGCCGACGGTATCGACCTGCCATTTCAGGCGCTCCCTGAACACCCGGTAACGCAGGCGGTACATATCGTATTCATCCTCGGTCGACAGGAAGCGCCCGCGCGCGATCTCGATATCCATATTTTTTTGCCTCAAAAAAACTGCCATCTTCGCCGCGGAATGATTTTGCGCAAACAACAACACATATAAACTTTGATATTTCGCAAACTACGTGCAGATGGGCAGTTGTACGTCCGCGTCGAAAACGCCGCGCGGCGCCGCCCTTTTTGGACACCGGCCCGCGTCGCCCAGCGAGATCAAAGCCAGTAAACATGCGCCTTACAGACTGTTTCCACGGCAACAAACAGGGGCGAAAAACAGGGCGGAAAAGCAGCCCAGAGGGGCCGTTTCGGCTGGAAAAAAAACGCTGACAAGTCAAAAAAATCAACTTATCATCAAGTATGTTCTATGCATAAATTGCAATATGCCAAAGTGGAAAGTCCTTGCGCCCAAGCCTCCCGGCGCCATCCATTTGCACGGCGCACCACTGCAATCCTCACCACCAATCCTCTTCATTGAATGCGATGCGATCATGAAAATTTCGGCACATGGGTATGTATGATGGAATTAGAGAAACTCTTCAGCGGCCCCGCTGGCGACCTGGATGATTTTTGCGCCCTGGCCCAGTGCCAGACGGAAAAGCAAATCGAGTCGCAGCTCTTGACGATCACCCACAAGCTGGGGATGGAGTATTACTTGTATGGCGCGCGCTTCGTCATCGACCGCAATAAAAGCATAGACCGGATACTCACCAATTACTCGTCCGCGTGGCGCCAGAAATACGAGCAGCAGAACTATATCGAGATCGATCCCGTCATCAGCCACGTGGCCAACCGCTTGACGCCGCTGATTTGGCGGCCGGAGACTTACAGCCGGCCCGATCAGACGGCATTTTTCGAGGAGGCGCGCGCCTTCGGCCTGGCGGCGGGCATCAGTTATCCCGTGCACGGCCGCAACGGCGACGTGGGCGTGCTCAGTTTCGCCGTGTCACGCCAGTGCGACGACGCGCGCAAACTGCTGCAGATGAACGTGCTGCACGGGCCCTTGATCGTCAACTTCGTCCACCAAACCATGCAAAGCATCGTCAACAAACCCGGCGTCGCGCTGACCTCGCCATTGACCAAGCGCGAGCTGGAGTGCCTGAAATGGGTGGCGTCGGGAAAGTCGACGTGGGAGATCTCGAGAATACTCGGCATTTCCGAACACGGCGTCGTCCACCACGTGCGCAACATGATGAGCAAATTCAATGTCAGTTGCCGCCATCAAGCGGTGGTACGGGCCAGTTTTTGCGGCTTGATCTAGCGGGCGCCGCCCGGCTCCCCGACTCCACAGCCTTCCCCCACGCCGGCCGCCACGGCCCGGCGCGGCGGCCGCGCCCGGCCCCGGCGCGCGGCCCGCTGCCCTGAACTTTCCGCCGATTTCCCCCGTTTGCTACATGGCTCTGTAGTAACGCCGGGGCGCGGAGCGTATCACAATGTATGGCGCGCTAAAAAACCATCCTGTTTCATGCACTGAACGCAACTGGGTCGCCCTCGCATGCCATGCGGTCGCATAGCCGGGTCTGCATAGGCACCTGTTTTTTCAAATGGCAGCCACGTGACGATGAGAAATCAGAAGGAATATCTATGAGAATTGCAGGCGTTGAGTACGTCAAAGGGTCCAAAAGAATGGACACCGACGATATCATTCATGAGGTTTCAGTACTGAGCGAGCCGGTGTTCGACGGCGACTTTGCGCAGTTCAAAAAATCAGCGCGGTTCCTGCTGGAGGCGGGCGGCTGCAAATACCGCTACTGGCTAGGAGAAAACGAGAAGCCTATCGAGCTCCTCGCCAGCGCCATCAGCAGCGCCCTCGACAAGGCCAAGATGTCGGCCAGCGACATCGACCTGGTCATCTACACCGGCATGGGCAAGGGCTTCCTGGAGCCGGGCGACGCCTATTTCGTCGCGAATTACATGGGGATGGAAAACGCCATCTGCTTCGACATCCTCGACGCCTGCATCAGCTGGACCAGGGCGTGCGAACTGGTGCAGAACTATTTCCTCCTCGGTAAGTACAAGACCGCCCTGGTCGTCAACGCCGAGCGCTTCTTCGGCGACAACGGCCTCGGCTACCCCAGCAGCTACGAGCTGAAGTCGATCAAGGAATTGCCCTACTGCTTCTCGGCCTGGGTGGGCAGCGACGGCGCCTCGGCCACCATCTTGCAGAAAGACGAAGGGAACGACTGGGATTTCCATTTCTCTTCCCAGACGAAATACACCGATCTGTGCACGATCCCCTTGAATGGCTGGGAAGGCCGCTGCAAGGTCACCGACCGCCTGGGCAAGAACGGCATAGGCGCATTCACCGCCTGGGGCTCGGCCATGTTCACTTACGGCGGCCCGGGCATGAGCGATATCCTGAAGACGCTGGAAGACCAGTACGGCTCGCTGAAAACCGTGTTTTGCCATACCGGCGGCCCACCGAAGGAATTCCAAAAGCTGGCCGAAGCGGCCAATGCCGGCCACCTCGTCAAGTATATCTATCCGGAATACGGCAACGTCGGATCGGGCTCCATGCCCGCCTCCATCGTGCATTTCGAGGAACAGGGCGAGATCGCCCGCGGCGACAAGATCGCCGGCTGGGTCGCCAGTTCCGGGTTCGCGTTTGCGGCGTTCACCTTCGTCTACTAAGCGCCGCCGCGCAGCGTTTTTTTCTTTCAACAAGCAGGCAGAATAATTCGGAGCAGTTATGAGTGCAAATTTGAAAATGATTGAAGGCAGCGCCGCGGACAGCCGCGGCCACGAGGAGGTCTTGTCCGGCGTCCACGTCGTGGGCTTGCGCGGCGAGCTGTTCGAGACGGCGCAACAACTCAAAAGCGACATCATCAAATCGGCCGCCCTGGCGGAAGACGAGAAGCGCCTGAGCGACGATATCGTCGACAAAATGCACGCGGAAGGCTTGTACAATTTGTGGGTTCCCACCAGCCTCGGCGGCGCCGACGTGGACCCGCTGACGACGCTGAAACTGCTGGAAGAAATCGCCTCCTACGACGCCTCGACCGCGTGGGCGCTGATGATCGGCATCGAAATGAACGGCTTCATTTCGAACTACGCGCCCGACAGCGTGATCCGGAAATTCTTTTCGGGCGAAGGGAAAGCGATTTCCGGCGGCGTCGTGATGCCCGGCGGCAGCCTGGAGCAAGACGGCGAGGAATACACCGCGACCGGGCTGTGGCCTTTCGGCAGCGGCTGCCAGCACGCCACCTGGATGCTGGGCAGTTGCATTCTGATGGAAGACGAGATGCCCGTCATGGGCTCCAGCGGCAATCCCGAGCTGCACGTGGCGATGTTCCCGAAGGACATGATCTATATCAACGACACCTGGCGCACGCTCGGCATGAAGGGCACCGGCAGCCACCACTGGGGCGTCAAGGACCAGCGCATCGGCGCCGACCAGGTCTGGCCGATCACCCGCACGGCGTTGCGGAAAAACAAGGTGCTGGGCTTCCCGTGGGCCGTGCTGTTCGCCCTGACCAAGGCCAGCGTGGCCATGGGCATCGCCAAGGCGACGGTGGAGCACTATCGCAAATGGAGCATGTCGACGCAGCCGTTCGGCTCCAACTATTTCATCAGCGAAGACTCCGGCACGCAAATCGAATTCGCCAAGCGCTACGCGCTGTTCCAGTCGGCCCGGGCGTTCTTGTTCGGCACCATCCGCGATATCTGGGAAAAGGTACAGCAGGGGCAGGAGATCGACGAGGACACCATCGCGCTGGGGCATCTGGCGGCCGTCAAATCGTCCGAGGACGCCTACCAGGTCGTCACCGACCTGTTCTACCTGTCGGGCGCCTCGGCCAGCATCTACGATAAAAAGCCGCTGCAGAAATTATTGCGCGACATGACCACCGCGCGTTCGCACATCGCCCTGTCGCACCGCCTCTACGAAGCCTCCGGCGCGAGTTTGCTGGGCGGAAATCCGGTCGCCATCATGCCGTTCTGGGACTTGAACTATAAATAAGCCGACCTGCCGACCTACTCCATAGAAACGAACCGACATGACATCCACCGACCTTCACCGTCCGATGGCCAGATTGAACCTCAACCTGTCCAAAAAATACCTGGATCGCTGCATCAAGTACTACCCGGGGGGCTCGCACTTCAATTTCGCCACCCCGCAAAGACCGCTGAACATCCCCTTCAAGCGCGGCGAAGGGGCGCGCGTATGGGACCTGGACAACAACGAGCACATCGACTTTTTCAATAAATTCGGCGCCCTCTTCCTCGGCCACAACCATCCGCAATACCTGGAAGCCATGATAGGCGGCTTGAAAAAAGCCACCGCCGTCGACATGTGCGACATGGAAGTCGAAGTGGCCGAAGCCCTGCTGGCGCGCTACCCGTCGGCGGACCAGGTGCGCTTTTGCCTGAGCGGCACGGAGGCGGTGCAAAACGCCATCCGCCTGGCGCGCGGCTACACGGGAAAGCAGCGCTTCGTGCGCTTCTCCGGCCACTACCACGGCAACGCCGACAACATCATCGGCGGCTATCCGGGCGACACGGACTTCCCCACGCCGAAGATGAAGTCCAATGACGTGCTCAACACCAAGGGGCGCGCCGACGGCGTGCTGGAGGCGCAATCCTTCCTGCTGCAGTGGAACGACGCGGCGGTCTTGCAAAGCACCCTGGAGAAATACAGCGGCGAGATCGCCGCCGTCATCATGGAGCCCTTCCTCGTCAACGGCGGCGGCATCGCGCCGGCGCCCGGCTACCTCGAACAGGTGCGCGCCCTGTGCACCAAGCACAATGTGCTGCTGATTTTCGACGAGGTCATCACCGGATTCCGCGCCGGCATCGGCGGCGCGCAAGGCCTGTACGGCATCAAGCCCGACATCACCATCCTCGGCAAGGCCCTGGGCGGCGGCAGCATGCCCGTCAGCGCCGTGCTCTCGACCAAGGAAATCATGTCGCTCTACGCCGACGGCAAGGTGATTTTCGGCGGCACCTTCAACGGCTATACGATGGGTCTGGTCGCGGTCAAGGCCTGCCTGACGATACTGCAGGCGGACACGGGCTGCTACGAGCGCGTGGAAGGCCACATGAAAAAAATCGGCGAATTGCTGGTCGCCGCGGCGGACGACAACGACATTCCCATGTTCGTCCAGGGGCTGCCCAACGCGCTCACCTTCCACGTCGACGACGTCGCGCCGACGAGCGCCGATACCTATTCGAACAAGAACAAGATGCTGTCGAATATCATCCGGGAAACCAGCAAGCGCTTCGGCATCCAGTTTTGCCCGATTTCGCGCATGTATTCCAACATCATGCTCAATGACAGCGACGTGGCGTTCTTCGGGTCGCGGATCGGCGACGCGATGCAGGCGAGCAAGGCGGAAATCGACAAAACCCTGGAAGAGTTCTCCAAGTTTGGCATCAAGTAACACGGGCGGCTAGCTGGCCCCGGCACGCCGCGCAGCTGCGGCGTGCCCTCCCCCACCGGGCCCGATTGCGCCAATTCCCGGCATCCCGCCCCCCGGCCGGCACACAAACAAAACAAGCGATTAAATTATATCAATTGTTTAAAATATGTGGTGTAATATCGGCATGAATGTACAATTTCGCAATAAATCCCGCGGCGCCGGCAACGACGACGCGCGCAAGCCGCGCGCCGACGGCGCGCAGTCGCGCCAGCGCCTGCTGACGGCGGCCATGCGCCTGTTCGCCGAGCGCGGCTACAGCAACACCCCGACCCGCGACATCGCCCACGCGGCCGAAGCGAACGTCGCCGCAATCAGCTATTATTTCGGCGACAAGGCCGGCCTGTACCGCGCCGCGCTGTCGGCCTCGCCCACCGGCCCGCAACACGATATCGACCGCTTCGACCAGCCCCATTTCACGCTGCGCCAGTCGCTCGACGGCTATTTCGCCCTGATGGTGGAACCGCTGCGGCAAGGCGAGGTGGCGCAATGGTGCATGCGCTTGTGGTCGCGCGAGATGCTCGAACCCACCGGCCTGCTGACCGAGCAGATCAACCTGTCGCTCAAGCCCATGCACCTGGCCCTGGTCGGCCTGCTGTGCCGCCACCTCGGCGTCGCGGCGGCGGACGACGCCATGCACCGGCTGGCCTTCGCCGTCAGCGGCATCGGCCTGCAACTGATGCTGGCCTGCGAAGTGGTCGATGCGACCCACCCGCAATTGAAATCCACGCCGGAGGCGCTGCAGCAGTGGAGCGCGCAGCTGGTCGGCTATGCCGAGGCGATCATCGCCGCCGAAAAAATTCGTCTACAACAAGGAGCAGCATGAAGACATTCCCACGACGCGCCTTGGCCGCCGCCGCGGCGCTGGCGCTGAGCGCCTGTGCCGCGCAGGCGCCGGCGCCCCACGTGACGGCCGCCGCGCCGCAACAATGGCAGGCGCCGCTGCCGCACCAGGGTAGCGTCGGCGACCTGGCCGGCTGGTGGCAGCGCCAGGGCGACGCCCTGCTGGTGCAACTGATCGCCGCGGCGCAGGAGGTCAGCCCGTCGATCGCCGCGGCGCGCACGCGCATCGCCCAGTCGCGCGCCGAGCGCGTGGCCAGCGGCGCCGCGCTGGCGCCTACGCTGGACGGCAACGCCAGCGTAGGCCGCGCCGGCCGGCAGGCGGCGCAGCCGCCGGGCACGACGGCGCAGGCGGCGCTGCAGGCGTCGTGGGAAATCGACCTGTTCGGCGCCAACCGCGCCGCCCGCGACGCCACCCAGGCCCGCCTGGACGGCGCCCAGGCCGGCTGGCACGACGCCCGCGTGTCCGTCGCCGCCGAGGTGGCGAACCAGTATTACAGCCTGCGCGCCTGCGAGCAACTGCTGGCCGTGGCGCGCCAGGACGCCGCCTCGCGCGCCGACACGGCGCGCCTGACCGAACTGAGCGCCGGCGCCGGCTTCCAGGCGCCGGCCACAGTGGCGCTGGCGCGCGCCAGCGCCGCCGAGGGCAGCAGCCGCGCCATCGAGCAGCGCGCCGCCTGCGACCGCGACGTCAAGGCGCTGGTGGCGCTGACGGCGCTGAGCGAGGAGCAGCTGCGCCAGCGCCTGGCCGGCGCCGCCGCCGCGCCGACGCCGCCGCTGGCCGTGGACGCGCTGCCGGCCCGCACGCTCGGCCAGCGCCCCGACGTGTTCGCCGCCGAGCGCGCCGTGACGGCCGCCAGCGCCGACGTCGGCGCCGCCCAGGCCCAGCGCTATCCGCGCCTGACGCTGTCGGGCGCCGTCGGCGCCACCCATGTCCGCAACGGCGACAGCAGCGCCAGGGACAACACCTGGAGCATCGGCCCGCTGGCCGTGACGCTGCCGCTGTTCGACGGCGGCCGGCGCCGCGCCAACGTCGACGCCGCCGCCGCGCGCTACGACGAAGCCGTCGCCAACTACCGCGGCAGCGTGCGCCAGGCCGTGCGCGAGGTCGAGGAGGCGCTCGTCAACCTGGCCAGCACCGACGAGCGCGGCGGCCACGCGCAGACGGCGCTGGCCGGCTACCGCAGTTCGTTCACGGCCACCGAGGACCGTTATAAGAACGGCCTGGCCAGCCTGCTGGAGCTGGAGGACGCCCGCCGCACCCGCCTGGCCGCCGAGAACGCGGTGGTCAGCCTGGAGCGCGACCGCCGCGCCGCCTGGATCGCCCTGTACCGCGCCGCCGGCGGCGGCTGGACCGCCCCCGCCGCGAATTGACCATCCCGTATCGACCTTTGCCGGATAAACCATGAAAACATATAAACTGAACCGTATCACCGTCATCGTCGCCGCCGCCGTCGGCGCCGCCGGCCTGGGCTTCGCGCTGTACGCGCCGGCCTCGACCGCCGCCGACGACAAGAAGGCCGACGCGCCGAAACCGGCGCTGACGGTCAGCACCGCGACGCCGCAGGCGGCGCGCCTGCCGATCAAGCTGAGCGCCAACGGCAACGTCGCCGCCTGGCAGGAAGCCGTCATCGGCAGCGAGTCGAACGGCCTGCGCCTGACCGAGGTGCGCGTCAACGTCGGCGACCAGGTGCGCGCCGGCCAGGTGCTGGCCGTGTTCTCGGCCGACAGCGTCCAGGCCGACCTGGCCCAGGCCCGCGCCGCCCTGCTCGAAGCGGAGGCCAACGCCGCCGAGGCCGGCGCCAACGCGGCGCGGGCCCGCTCGCTGCAAACGACCGGCGCGCTGAGCGCGCAGCAGATCAGCCAGTACCTGACGGCCGAGCAGACCGCCAACGCGCGCATCGCCTCGGCCCGCGCGGCGCTGGCGACGCAGCAGCTGCGCCTGCGCTACACCCAGGTGTTGGCGCCCGACAGCGGCGTCATCTCGGCGCGCGCGGCCACCGTCGGCGCCGTCGTCGGCGCCGGCACGGAATTGTTCCGCATGATACGCCAGGGCCGCCTCGAATGGCGCGCCGAGGTCACCGCCAGCGAGCTGCTGAACCTGAAGCCTGGCACCAGCGCGCTGGTCAAGGCCGCCAACGGCAGCACGCTGACGGGCAAGGTGCGCACGATCGCCCCGACCGTCGACCCGCAAACCCGCAACGCCCTGGTGTATGTCGACCTGCCGGCGAGCGACGCCAAGGACGCGCCGTTCAAGGCCGGCATGTTCGCCAGCGGCCAGTTCGAGCTGGGCGTGTCGGCGGCGATGACGGTGCCGCAGCAAGCCATCGCCGTGCGCGACGGCTTCAGCTATGTGTTCCGCCTGAACAGCGACCAGCGCGTCAGCCAGGTCAAGGTGCGCGCGGGCCGCCGCCTGGCCGACCGCATCGAGATCCTCGACGGCATCCAGGCCAACACGCCGGTGGTCATCAGCGGCGCCGGCTTCCTCAACGACGGCGACCTGGTGCGCAATGTCGCGGCCAGCGCCAGCGCCAGCGCGCCGGCCGCGCCGCGCACCAAGTAAGGGGCCGCGATGAATTTCTCCTCCCTGTCGATCAAGAACCCGATCCCGGCCATCATGCTGTTCGCGCTGCTGACGCTGGCCGGCCTGCTGGCCTACCGCGCCAACCCGGTGCAGGACTTCCCCGACATCGAACTGCCCCTCATCACCGTCAGCGCCGTGCTGTCGGGCGCCGCCCCGGCCCAGCTGGAAACGGAGGTGGCGCGCAAGATCGAGGACTCCGTCGCCACGCTGCAGGGCGTCAAGAACATCTACACCAAGGTGCTCGACGGCAACGTCACCGTGACCGTCGAGTTCATCCTGGAAAAGCAGATCGCCGAAGCCGTCAACGACGTGCGCGACGCCGTCGCCCGCGTCAAGGCCGACCTGCCGGCCGAGCTGCGCGACCCGACCGTGACGAAGGCCTCGACGGCCGGCCGGGTGATCCTGACCTTCACGGCCAGCGCCGCCCCCGGCGGCAAGCTGGACGGCCAGGAGCTGAGCTGGTTCGTCGACAACACCGTCGCCAAGCGCCTGCTGTCGGTGCCCGGCGTGGGCGCCGTCAAGCGCGTCGGCGGCGTGTTCCGCGAGATCCGCGTCGAGCTCGACGACGCCCGCATGGCGGCGCTGAAGGTGTCGGCGCTGGACGTGTCGCGCCAGTTGCGCCTGGTGCAGAAGGAGGCGCCGGGCGGGCGCGGCGACGTCAGCGGCGCCGAGCAGTCGGTGCGCACCATCGCCACCGTCAAGACGGCCGAGGAATTGTCGCGCGTCGAGATTCCCCTGCCGGACGGGCGCCACATCCGCCTCGACCAGGTCGCCACGGTCAGCGACACCGTGGCCGAGCCGCGCTCGCTGGCCGAGCAGGACGGCCGCAACGTGGTCGGCTTCGAAATCTTCCGCACCAAGGGCGCCAGCGAGGTGGCCGTCGCCAACGGCAGCCGCGCCGCCATCGCCGAACTGCAGGCGGCCAATCCCAACGTCGTGCTGAAACAGACCATCGACAACGCCCTGCCGGTCGAGGAAAACTTCCAGGGCTCGATGGAGCTGCTCTACGAGGGCGCGCTGCTGGCCGTGCTGGTGGTGTGGTGGTTCCTGCGCGACTGGCGCGCCACCCTGGTGGCGGCGGCGGCGCTGCCGCTGTCGGTGATGCCGGCCTTCCTCGGCATCTACTGGTTCGGCTACACCCTCAACACCGTCACGCTGCTGTCGCTGGCGCTGGTGGTCGGCGTGCTGGTCGACGACGCCATCGTCGAAATCGAAAACATCTCGCGCCATCTGCGCATGGGCAAGACGCCGATGCAGGCGGCGATGGAGGCGGCCGACGAAATCGGCATGGCCGTCATCGCCACGACCTTCGCCCTGGTCGCCGTGTTCCTGCCGACCGCCTTCATGGGCGGCGTGCCGGGCCTGTTCTTCAAGCAGTTCGGCTGGACCGCCGTGCTGGCCGTGCTGGCCTCGCTGGTGGTGGCGCGCCTGCTGACGCCGATGATGGCGGCGTACCTGCTGAAACCGCACCTGCACGTCGAGGAGGAAAAGGACAGCTGGGTGATGCAGCGCTACATCCGCCTGATGCGCTGGTGCCTGACGCACCGCCTGGTGACGGGGATCGCCTCGGCGGCCTTCTTCGTCGGCTCGATCATGCTGGTGCCGCTGCTGCCGACGGGCTTCGTGCCGGCGGCCGACCGCGACCAGACCCAGATCAACCTGGAGCTGCCGCCCGGCTCGACGCTGACGGAAACGCGCGGCGTGGCCGAGCAGGCGCGCCTGGCGGCGATGCGCGTGAAAGGCGTCACCGGCGTGTTCAGCTCGATCGGCGGCGGCTCCAGCGGCGACGCCTTCGCCCCGGGCGCGGCGGCCGAGGCGCGCCGCGCCGTGCTGACCCTGACCACCGTGCACCGCACCGACCGCAAGGAGTCGATGGCCGACCTGGAGACGCAGATCCGCCACCAGCTCGACGCCATTCCCGGCGCCCGCTTCAACGTCGGCCCGCCCGACTCCGGCGTCAAGATGCAGCTGGTGCTGCGCAGCGAAGACCCGGTCGCGCTGACCGAGGCGGCGCAGAAGGTCGAGCGCGAACTGCGCGGCCTGAAAGGCATCGGCAACGTCAGCTCCAGCGCCTCGCTGGTGCGCCCGGAAATCATCGTGCGGCCCGACTTCGCCCGCGCCGCCGACCTGGGCGTGACGGCCGCGGCGATCGGCGAAACCGTGCGCGTGGCCACGGCCGGCGACTACGACACCGACCTGACCAAGATGAACCTGCCGGAGCGCCAGGTGCCGATCCGCGTCAAGCTGCCCGACAGCGTGCGCGCCGACCTGGCGGCCATCGAGCAGCTCACCGTGCCCGGCAAACACGGGCCGGTGCGCCTGTCCAACGTCGCCAGCATCACGATGGAAAGCGGGCCGGCGCAGATCGACCGCCTGAACCGCAGCCGCAACGTGACGCTCGACGTCGAGCTGGGCAGGCGCTCGCTCGGCGAGCTCAATGAAGAGGCGCGCGCGCTGCCGTCGATGAAGAACCTGCCGCCGGCCGTGAAGATCGCCGAACTGGGCGACGCCCAGGAAATGGTGGCGCTGTTCGCCAGCTTCGGCCTGGCCATGCTGATCGGTGTGCTGTGCATCTACTGCGTGCTGGTGCTGCTGTTCAAGGACTTCATGCAGCCGGTGACGATTCTGGCGGCGCTGCCGCTGTCGATAGGCGGCGCCTTCGTGGCGCTGCTGATCACCGGGCGGGCGCTGTCGATGCCGTCGATGATAGGCTTGATCATGCTGATGGGGATCGTGACGAAAAACTCGATCCTGCTGGTCGACTACGCGATCCTGGCGCGCCAGGCCGGCATGAGCCGCTTCGACGCGCTGGTGGACGCCTGCCACAAGCGCAGCCGGCCGATTCTGATGACGACCATCGCGATGGGCGCCGGCATGATGCCGCTGGCGCTGGGCTGGGGCGCCGACCCGAGCTTCCGCTCGCCGATGGCGATCACCGTCATCGGCGGCCTGATCACGTCGACGCTGCTGAGCCTGTTGGTGGTGCCGGCCGTGTTCACCTACATCGACGACCTTGAGCACCTGCTCAAGCGCCTCGCCGCCAAGCTGCGCCGCCACAAGCACGCCGACGGCCACGCCGAGGCCGGCAATACCGTGAGCCTGAAAAAGCAAGCCTGATTCCAGGCGGCGCCACAGCCGGGGACAGACCACGATTTTCGAGAAACTATTTCTTGGAAATTGTGGTCTGTCCCCGCCGCTTCTATTCACCTACATCGACGACCTTGAGCGCCCGCTCAAGCGCACCGACGGCCACGCCGAGGCCACAGCCGGGGACAGACCACGATTTTCAAGAAATAATTTCTTGAAAATCGTGGTCTGTCCCCAGCTTCCCAGCTTCCCTGCTCAGCAGCTACAGATTGCCGCCGAGGGCGGCGTTGACGCGGCGCAGCAAGTCCGCGTTGATGCCGCGGGTGTGACGACTCCAGCGCTCCACGGTGCGCTGCAATTCCTGCCTGTGGCGCTCGGCGAGTTCCTTTTCGCCCGCGCCGGCCGCCCAGATCGCGTATTCGGCCTGGCATTCGAAGCTGCCGAAGCGGGCCAGCGCCGCCTCGAACGCGTCGCGGGCCTCCTGCCGGCGGCCGGCGGCGGCGTAGGACTGCGCCAGCAGCAAGGCCACCGGCTCGGCGCGGAAGTTGGCGTCGCTGCGCTGGATCGACTCCAGATGTTCGATGGCTTGGCGCGCGCGCCCGCACGCGAGGTTGGCGCGCGCGGCGCCGAAACGGATTTCCAGGTCGGACGCGAAGGCGCCCCGCAGGCAGGCCTCGTAAGTGTCCGCGGCTTCTACGCCGGCGCCGCTGTCGAGCAGGGCCGACGCCAGGCGCATCTGGTTTTGCGCCGTCGGTGTGTAATCGAAGGCGGCGCGCGCCTCGCGCAGCGCGCGGCCCGGGTCGAGCGACTTGGCGGCGGCGACGGCGACCTTGCGCGCGCCGTGCTCAAGGCGCGAGTTGGGCAGGTAGATCGCAAAAAAGTAGACGACGCTGCCCAGCAGGGGGAAGGAGAACAGCACGATGAGCCAGAACAGTTGCTGGCCGTGGCGGATCGCGTGGACGGCGAAGAACAGCGCGATGAGAACATGTAAGCCTATACCAAAGATCGGCATGTTATTCCTGTAAACGTAGAGGGAGGGAATTTGGCAATATGCCAATATTGCCGGCATTTTCGCATATCTTTTACCCGCCCGCGCCGCAGCGGCAACCATCCCGGCGCAGCGAAGTTGCCCCAGCAACTTAAACGGGGATAAGCCGCCTCAGCCGCAAATGCAATGCCTAGAAGATAACAAAGTTACAATTAAGATATTTTCATTGTAATTATGGAATTCACGTCTAATCTGCAGGATGCGCAGTCGATTCGCGCAAACAGGCGTCAACTTTGTCGCAAACAAAGCAGAAATAATAACCGTCGGGCGGGCCGCTTGCAGGATAAGGCCACACCTGAGGCTACATTTAAACGCAAGAGGGATAAGATGAAAACGTCAATCAGCCACATTCTCAAGGCAGCAACCGTCACCGCGGGGCTAGTGCTCGCGGCGGCGTCCGCGCAGGCATCCAACAACGGTACATGGGTTGCGGTCGGCCCCGACAGTCCTTTCGTCATCGAGGGCAGCAGCGTGAGTTTCTCGCCTTCGCCGGCGTCGATGGTCGCCTATTACAATGACAACCTGACGCCGCAGTCGGACACCGAAATCATGAACTATCTGAACGCCCAGTTCGGCCTGTCCGGATCGAGCGCGGTCGGCGCCGCCGTCTCCGGGTGCGACAACCCGACTAGCAACTGCAGCAATGCGACGGGCGGCGTGTCAGGCGGCGCCAATACCTTCAACAGCAGCGTTCCCTACGACTATCTGGCCATCCATTTCGGCCAGGGCGAGCTGTTCTTCCACTGGACCACCCCGCTGGGACCGAACGACACCTTCATGATCAGCGGCCTGCCCCACGGTTTGAGCAATTACCGCGCCTTCATGACCGCAGTGCCTGAACCGGGCACCTACGCCATGCTGCTCGCCGGCCTGGGCATCCTGGGCTTCGCCGCCCGCCGCCGCGACAAGCAGTAAGCACGCACGCGCAGACGCCCGATGCCGTCCGGATCGCACACCGGGCGGCATTTTTTTGTCGCCGGGCGCCGCGCCTCAGCCCCAGTCGATCTGCTCGAACAGGCGCCGCAGCCGCAGGCCGCGCTGCGGGTTGAGCATGTGCAGATAGGCCAGCCGCCCCGCCAGCCAGGCGCGGAAGTCGGCGCGCCCCTCGCGGTTCTGCGACGCCGGCCCGTGCCGCACGCAATTGTTCAGCGTCGCCTTGAGCACGTCGAAGTCAGCGCGCGGCAGGTTCGGATGGCGGTTGACGACGATGCCGGTGAGCTGCTGGCGCGTGCCGGCGCGCATCGCCCGCGTCTTGCGGTGCTGGACGCGGAAGCCCTCCTCCAGCGCGATCGCCGCCACTTGCTGCGCGAAACGCCCGGCGGCGCGCGCGAACGCGGCGCCGCCGGAAAAGGCCAGGTCATCGGCGTAGCGCGAATACGTCGCGCCGAGCGAGCGCGCCAGCGCATCGACGCGCAGGTCGAGGCGGTAGGCGCACAGATTGGCCAGCGCCGGCGAGGTCGGCGCGCCCTGCGGCAGGTGCGGCGTGCGCAGCGCGGCGCGCCCGGCCGCCGTCAAGCCGTCGGGCGCCGGCGCCGCCGCCAGCACGCGGCCCGGCGCGCGGTGCGTGCACAGGCGCGCCAGCAAGCCGGCCACCGTGTCCGGATAGCCGAGCTTGGCGAACAGCGCCTGGACGCGCGGCGCCGGAATCGAGGGGAAGAAATCCTGCAGGTCGATGCGCAGCACCAGCGCCTGGCCGGTGTGCAGCGCCGCGTGCGTGGCGCAGGAGCGGCCGCGGCGAAAGCCGTGCGCGGCCGGATGCGCCGGCACCCGGTCGAGCAGGCCGCGCAGCACCTGGCGCTGGATCGCGCGCAGGCGCAGCTTGGGCATCTCCAACAGGCGCAGGCCGCCGCTGCGCTTGGCCAGCCAGCGGTAGCGGTAATGCCCCAGCGCCTGGTCCGCCGCCGCGTTGTCGCGCCACTGGTCGGCGTACCATGCCAGCTCGCCCGGCGTGACGCGCAACCAGCGCGCCAGCTCGGCGCTGCCGGCCAGCCCGGGCAGGCCCAGCGGCGCCAGCCAGGCCGGCGCCGCCGGCGCCGGCGCCCGCCGCAGGCAGTAACGCACGATGGCAGGCAACGGCGCGCCCGCCTGCCAGGCGGCGGCGAAGCTGCGCTGCCGCACGATCAATTGCGCCAGCTCGTCGCGGCTGTAGTGGGGGAAATGGGCGCCGGCGCGGCGCCACAGCGCGCGGCACAGCGGCGCCACCCAGGGCCAGGAGCGGCCCAGCGACCAGGCGGCGCTGCGCGCCAGCCCGGCCGCCGTGGCCTCGCCCGCCAGCATCGAGTCGGCCAGCGCCAGCGCGACCAGGGATTGGGGTGTCATAGCAACGCTTCTTTATAGGGGCGGCGGAGAGCCTCCAACCAGTCTTGTTATGCGTGAGCACTGCTGCACGCAGTGCAGTGCGGCTCACGCGACGTAGTGCGGGTCGATCAAATCCCAAGGGGTAACCCCGTGGAGGCGCGCCCTCGCTCAAGGCAGGGTCGGCCGGCTTGAAGGGTCCGCCGCGTGCCGACGATAGAGGATTTGGCCACGGCCGTCAATCGCCGCCGGGCCATCTGCGCAAAAAAGGCAACAATTCCGCGATGACAACAGGTCGCTGCCCGCTTTCAGGCGAACAGAACAAAATTCGCCAAAATGCAACGCTCCGACGGAAAGGTGAGGGAAATAGCGCGACAGCGGCGTGAAATAACACAATAATACGTCCAGAATTTAAGCATAATTCTGTTCCGCGCTTTACCGTTCGCGGTGCAGGCCGGGCATCGATACGATCACCGTCCGGCCGGCACATTTACCATCTGGAGACTACATGAAAATCAAACACATCGTCGGCGCAGCCGCCCTGCTGAGCGTTGCCGTCGGCGCCGCCGCCCAAGAGACCGTTGTTAAAATCGGCCATAGCGGTCCCCTGTCGGGCTCGCAGTCCTTCTCCGGCAAGGACAATGAAAACGGCGTGCGCCTGGCGATCGAGGAACTGAACGCCAAGCCGATCACCGTGGCCGGCAAAAAAATCAAATTCGAACTGCAGTCCGAGGACGACCAGGGCGATCCGAAAGCCGGCGTGGCGGCGGCGCAAAAGCTGATCGACAGCGGCGTCAAGTTCGTCGCCGGTCCGTACAACTCGGGCGTGACCATTCCCGCCTCGCGCGCCTACAACGACGCCGGCGTCGTCATCGCCACCGTCGCCTCGAACCCGAAAATCACCCAGCAGGGCTACAAAAACCTGTTCCGCGTGAACGCCAGCGACACCCAGCTGGGCTCCAAGATGGCGCTGTACGCGGCCAAGGAAATGAAGCTGAAAACCGTCGCCGTCATCGACGACCGCACCGCCTTCGGCCAGGGTCTGGCGGAAGAGTTCAAGAAGCAGGCCAAGCTGTCCGGCATGACCGTCGCCGGCCATGAATTCACCACCGACAAATCGTTCGACTTCACCTCGATCCTGACCAAACTCAAGACCAAGAACGTCGAAGCGATCTTCTTCGGCGGCTACGCGCCGCAGGGCGCGCCGATGGCCCGCCAGATGAAACAACTGGGCATCAACGCCAAGCTGCTGGGCGGCGACACCATCTGCACGGCCGAAATGGGCCACCTGGGCGGCGAGGCCGTCGCCGACAACGTGCTGTGCTCGCAAGGCGGCGCCATCCTCGACAAGGCCGCCAACGGCCCGGCCTTCAAGGCGCGCTTCCTGAAGCGCTTCAACCAGAACGCCGACGTCTACGCCGCCTCGTTCTACGACGCCACGATGATGTTTGCCCAGGCGATGCAGAAGGCGAACTCGATCGACCCGGCCAAGGTTGGCCCGGCCATCTCGGCGATCGCCTACAAGGGCGTGGCCGGCAACTACGCGTTTGACGCCAACGGCGACATGAAGCAGTCGCCAGTGACGATCTTCACCTTCAAAGGCGGCCAGCCAGCCGCCCTGACCAGCTACTAATCGCAGCCGGCGACGCGCCCTCCGGGGCCGCCGCCTTTGCACCCGCCGCGGCCCGGCGTTGATTCGTTCAACGCCGGGCCGCGCTGTTTTGCCCGCCCGGTATCGGGCCGATTCTCGCTCTATGCATTGAACGAATCTGCAACTCAGACTAGTATGATCTTCCCGTCGGAGATTGTTCGGTTCCTGAGGAATCGCAGACCAGGTCTTTGGTTTAATTTAGTGAGGATATATGGAGTACCAGCTGGAGCAGAACCCGATTGATCCCGCAGACTATGCGTCGAACAGGTACGCATTCATCTGCGGGGAATTGGGTCTGCCGAAGGACAGGCGGCCGGCGCTTGAAGTCTTGAGCGCAGCCAAGGCTGCAAAAATGCAGATACATGGCGAGTATTTGGCGGGGCCTCACTCCATCCGCTTATCGGCAGCTTCGCCTGAGCTAGACTACACCATCGTGCACGAACTGGTCCACGCCGTCTGCCGCAAGGAAATGAAATACCTGGGGAGCCATGCTGTCCCATATGTCGCACTGCACGATTTGGTGATGGCATACTACTTTCCCAATCAGGGGCGCGGCGACGGAGATGTCGTCGAGTCGCAGTGGTCGAAAATCGCATGCAACAGCGCGAAAGCTTCCACCAAGAGCGAGGCTGCCGATATCGTCAAGGCGATTTATGCATCACTGGGCGCGATCGAATCGATTCAGCGGAGGCCGTCCATACTTGAGCTAGCTGCCCGGGTATCGCTCTCCCCGGCCAGCAAATACTGCTTCAACTGGCGGCACAACGTCAAGGCACTGTTCAGGTTGGCGGATAAGACATGGACGCAAAAGCGGGCGGTCTATCATATCGTGGGGAAGTGCCTCGCTTGGCTCAGCATTGCGGCCATCGTGGCGTCGATCGGTTTATTCCAATTGAGCAGTCAATACCATTGGGCTTGGCCGCAAAAGCCCGCTTTAATCTTGTTGGTGACGGGGATAGGCGCTCTCTGCTCGCTCCCCGTCTACCTGTGGTGCATCAAAAAATTCGCTGGCTATGATCCGGGCGATTTCAAGAAGGACGCGAAGTAGGCTTCGGCGACGTCCAATCCGATTCAGTCATGCTTTCCGGCTGCGGCAAGATGATGCTGGCAGGGACAGCCGCCGCGCTATTTCTTGTTGCGCAGGTAGGCGTCCAACTGCTTGCCGGCGCGTAGCTCGTCCGGCACCCAGCGCTCCCCGGCGCTGCCGCCCTCCAGCACCACCTCGTCAAAGCGCAGCACGCTGTTGACCAGCGTCGGGTCGAAGGCGACCTGCTTGGCCCGTTCGGTGCGGATACGCGCCGCCAGCAGCGGGCCCGACGTGCCATTCGCGCCGCGGTCGAGCAACTCAAAGTTGGCGATCGAGTTGAAATGATCGCGGTGCGAGTCGGGCGTCAATTGCAGCTCGACGATATGGTCGACCTCCATCGCCACGTCGCGCGTGCCCGACCATTGCGGCGCGCGGATGGTCTCCTCCCCCTTTTCGCCGGTAAAACCAAGCCGGTGGCCGCGCTCGTAGACGCGCATCGGTATCGGGTCGCTGCCGCCGATGCGCAGGGCCTTGTGCCAGTCCCGCAACTGGTCGGGATTGCCGCGCACATAGTTCGGGTCCGATTGCAGCACGCCCAGCCAGCCCCGGTAGGTGCGCAGATGCGGCCCCTTTTGCAGCGGCAGCCGGAGCACGAACGGCGGCCGGGTCTTTTTCGGCGGCGTATGCGGGGCCGGCGCCACGCCGACACCGGGCAAGACGACGATGGTCGGTTTCGGCGACGCCGCCGCCGGCAGCGCCGCCACCGCGTTGTCGTTGGCCGGCAAGGCGGCGGGCAGACTCTCGCTGGCCGGCAGCGCCGGCGCTTCGTAAGGCGCCACGCGCGGCTGCGGCGCCGGCGCGCTGTCGATCTTCAGCGCCAGGGCGCCGCGCGTGGCGGGACCGGATGGCGCCGCGCTGCCGCCCGGTTCGACGGCGCGGACGCGCCCCCACGGCCCCTGGATCAGATTGTCGCCGGGTTTGGCCGACGCCAGCGCGCGCTCGGCGTCGGCCATCGCCTTGGCCGGCGCCGGCAGCCGCTTCGGCCCCGGAATCACCTTGCCCAGCAAGATCGAGGCGAGGAAAACCAGCAAGTCCGCCTCGGCGGCGGCGATGCGGCGGCCGAAATGCTCGGCCGCCCGCTCCAAGGCTTCGTCCGACTGCGCCGCATCGGCCTCGCTCTCCATACCCGTCCATGCCTGGGCCAGGTTGTAAATCATCGACACGGAAAACAGTCCGCTGCTCAGGATGGCGATCGTCGTCAGCGCGGCGACGAACTTGCTGATCAAGGGTTCCGGCATCAACCACAGGGCAAGATAGGCGCTGACGCCCAGCGCCAGACTGACCTGGAAGACCGGGTCGCCGAGTATGCGCGCCAATTCCTCGCCGATATTGCCGTACCTGGCGGAGCGCCGCAGCACCTCGCCGATGCGCGCGGCGCGGGCGCGGGCGCGCGCCTCGACCGGATTGCCGCGCGGGCAACGCGGCGTGCGCAGCGCCAGCCGCTCCGCGTCGTCGAGCGCGACATCCGGTCCCGAATACTCGGACTCGGCGCGGCACGCGGCGTTGAGGCCCGCCATCTCGTCCGGCGTTTCGACGCCGCTGCGGTCGCCGTTGAAGCCGCCGACGATGTAGACGCACAGTTTTTGCAGATACAGCGGCGAACAGCTGGCCGCGTCGACCTCGCGCAGTTCACCCGCCGTGTCCGGGGCCGCCTCAGCCTCGGCCTCGGGCACGGGCGGCGCCGGCGGCGCGGCGGCCGGCGCCGCGCTCTGCTGGCAGGTGGCGGCGGCGCGCGCCTCGACCTCCGGATGCTCCTTCAGGTAATCGGCCTCGGTGAGCCGGCCGATATTCGAGCACAAACCCGGCCACTCGCGCGCCGCCGCATGCAATTTGGCGCGGTACGGCGGCGGCAGCTTCTTCAGGATGATGTTGATGGTTGCGGGCGTCTCGCCATTCAAATGCTCCGCCGCCATTTTCCAGTCCGGCTCGGGCTGCTGGTTCATCGCGGCGATATAGGTTTTCAAGCTGAACTGCGGCTGCGGCGCGGCGGCCTCGCCGCGGAAAGCCGTCTGTTGGCCCACGTGGGCAAACTCGTGCGCGAAGACCTGCCGGCCGAAAGCGCTGCCGACGTCGCTCGCCGCGCGGCCCAGCACGATATGCGAACCGTAGGCGTAGGCGTGCGCGCCGGCCAGCCTGGCGGCGGCGTTCGCCTGCGCATTGCGGTGCAGCCGCACCGCGCCGCCGGCCAGCGCCTCATGCGGCGTCGCCGCGCCGGCCTCGATGGTGGCGCGCAGCAGCGGATTCGGGCTGGCGCGCAAATGCCGCGCCGCCCCCAGCGACAGCGCCGCGGCGGCCGGCGCCGGCGTCGCGGTGGCGGTGGCGGTGGCGGTGGCGGTGGCGGTGGCGGCGAAATGATCGGCCTCCCGCTCCAGCGCCTCGCGCTGCAGCGGCGCCGCAAGGGCGCGCCGCGCCGCGCCGCCGCGTTCCTGCGCGCATCGCGTGCAGGTGGCGCCGGCGACGGTGTGACTGCCGCACGCGCAATTGCGCTGCATCTGCGCCGACGGCTTGTCGCCGGCCCTGTCGCCCACCGCCAAGGACTTGAGCATCGCCACCCCTTAGAAAGTTGCCATACAGGGTAACATGCTTGACAACATAAAGCTGGGGACAGACCACCATTTCCGAGAAATATTTCACCGAAATCGTGGTCTGTCCCCAGCTGTCGCATGCGCTACGAGGCGGCGCCGCCCCAGGTTTCATGCAGGTGCCGCCAACGCACGGCGCCGCCGGCGTCGGCCACCAGCAGGGCACTGGACTGGCGCTGCGTCGTCGTCGGCCCCATGCGCTGGATTTCGCGGAACGTCAACCACACGGCGCTCCCCTCGGCATGCAGCACGCGCAGGTCCGCCAGTTCGATCGCCAGGTTCGGCCGGGTGCCGGCGGCGGCGCCGAGAAATGCCGCCAACGCCGCGTAGTCGAGGCGCGAGCCGCCCGGCGTGACCATGCCGAAACCCGGCTCGAAGCGCGCCAGCAGCGCGTCCAGCAAGGCCGGGCCGGCCGCGTCGCCGCCGCGCAAGCAGCGTTCGATCAGCACGTGGGTGTCGGCGACTTCGCGCAGGGCGGCCTCGCGCAGGGATGAGGTGCTGCTTGTTTCAGTCATTTTTTACTCCGCTGGGGTGGTGGGCTTGGTGCAGCGTGGCCAGCACGCCGCGGTTGTCGATGCGGGCAACGGCCAGCAAGGGGATCAGTGTCGAGGCGGCGCCGGCCGCGAAGCACAGGTGGAAGATGGCAACCAGTTTGCCGCCGTCCGGCGCGGCCGCCAGGTCGGCAATGCCGGCGCGCGCCAGCAACAGCCCCAGCATGAGGCTGAACACGGCGACGCCGACGCAAAAGCACAGTTGGCGGTTCAAGTTCCATATGGCGCTGGCCTTGGCCATCGCCGCGTCGCCGATGTCCAGCAGCGCCATTGTCTGCGCCGTGCTGGAGGCGATGCCGCCGCCGAAGCCCATCAGCAGGAAGGCCGCGACCATGCGCGCGCCGTGGCCGCTGCCGGACACCGACAGCAAGGTCGCGATGCCCAGCCCGAACAGGGCGACGCCAGGCAGCAGCAGCGTGCGCGGGCCGACGCGGTTGAACAGGCGCCCGACCATGCCGATGGAAACGAAGGCCGCCGCCGAATACGGCAGCATCAGCGCGCCGGCCTGGATCGCGCTCATATGCAGTGCGCTCTGGACAAAGAAGATGTTGATCACGCCGATGCCGGTAAACACGCCGGGGACGAACAGGTAGACCAGCATCGCCGTCCTCAGCAGGGGATCGCGCAGCACCGCCAAGTCGAGCACCGGCGCCGCCGCGCGCCGCGCGTGCCACAGGAACCCGGCCAGGGCCGCCAGCCCGGCCAGCACAAACGCGGCGCCGCCGGTCCAGCCGTCGGCCCGCTCGAAGCGCGACAAGCCGTATAGCACCAGCGCCAGTGCGGCGCCGATCAAGGCCATGCCGGGCAGGTCGGGCCGCTCCCGCACCGCGCTCCTGCCCTCCTTCAGCCAGGCGACGGCCAGCGCCAGCGTCAGCACCGTCAGCGGTATATTCAGGAAGAACATCCAGTGCCAGCCCAGCGTGTCGACCACCAGCCCGCCCAGCAGCGGCGACAACGCCGGCGCCAGCAGGGCCGTCGCCATGACGGCGGCGGACAGACGGGCGCGCTCGGACTTGTCGAACAGGCGGTAGCTCATCGTCTGCCCGAGCGGGATCAGCAGGCCGCCGCCCAGGCCCTGCAGGAAGCGCCAGGCGATCAGCGCCTCGATGCTGGCGGCGCAGCCGGCGCCCGTCACGGCGACGAGGAAGATGCCCAGCGAGGCGACGAAGACGGCCTTGCCGCCGAAACGCTCGGCCAGCCAGGCGCTGAGCGGAATCACCAGCGTCAGGCCCAGCGTGTAGGCGTTCGCCACCCAGGCCACCGTGCCGATCGAGGCGTGCAGCGAACGGCCGATGTCGGGGAAGGCGACGGAGGCCATGAACATATTGATGAGGTCGATGAAGAAGCCGAGCAGGTAGATGACGGCGACGCGGTATTTGTAAGCCAAATGGCCTCCCGTGTATGAGCAGCGGCGAGTATAGCGATGCATCTATCCGCCAAAAAGCCGCCATTCACAGATAGACTGTCAATATTTCCTTGACAGTGGAGTCCGCCGTGCTGAATCTGAACCGCCTTGCCACCCTCGTCGCCGTCGTCGACACGGGCTCCTTCACCGCCGCGGCGGCCGCGCTGGGCCACACCAAGGCCATGGTCAGCCTGCAGATCAAGGAACTCGAAGCCGAGCTGGGCGTGGCCGTGCTCACGCGCAGCACGCGGCGTCTGGCGTTGACGGAGGTGGGCGAACAGTTCTACCGCGATTGCGTCAGGCTGCTGCGGGAGGCGGAGACGGCCGTCGCCCACGCCCGCTCCGGCCACACCACGCTGGGCGGCACCTTGCGCGTGACCTCGACGGTGGAATACGGCAACCGCGTCGTCGTCCCCGCGCTGGCCGCCTTCCGCCGCCGGCACCCGGGCTTGAGGGTCGACTTCGTCTCGTCGTCGCTGCACGCCGACCTGATCTCCGAGCGTTTCGACGTGGCGATACGCCTCGGCACGCTGGACGACTCCAACCACCGCGCCAGCCTGATCCAGAGCTACGCCATCCTGCCGGTGGCCGCGCCCGCCTATCTGCAAGGCTGCGGCGCGCCGTCGTCGCCGGACGCGCCCGGCGCGCTGGAATGGCTCAGCCACAGCCGCCTGAACGGTCCCCGCCAGTGGCCCTTCAAGGCGCCCGACGGCGCGACGGCGACGCTGGCCGTCGGCGGCGCGATCCAGGCCGACACGGCGTCGGCGCTGCACGGCTTTGCGCTGGCCGGCTGCGGCGTCGCCGTGCTGCCGGCGTGGATGGTCGGCGAGGACCTGGCGCAGGGGCGCCTGCAGGTGCTGTTCCCCGGCTACCGCCTGCCGATGCAGGGCGTGTTCGCGCTGTACCCGAACACCAGCCACGTGCCCGCCAAGGTGCGCCTGTTTATCGACTTCATCCGCCAATTCGTCGGCGCCGCCGCGGCGCAGCAAGCCGCTTAAAACACTTCGCCCATCGCTTTACGGGCGATTTTTACCCGCCATTTCCGCTTCCGCATGAAATATGACATGCGAAGTAGCGCAATACGCCCCCCAACAGCCCCCCATACAGTGCTTCGCACAAGCAGATAGTGTTTCTGAGGAAACGTTGCGACACTTCGCGCCGTCGTCGCCGTATTCCGTTCGCCACGATCCAATCCATCATTCCAGACTAGGACTATGTATGCCGCGCACCCTGACCACCCTCTTCCTTTCACTTAGCACCCTGGCCAGCGCAGGCGTCGCCGCCGAAGCGCCGCCGGCCAGGCTGGCAGCGGCCCCGGCCGCCGCGACCGCGCCGGCGGCGACCTTCATCGTCGGCCTCGGCCTGGCCACCCTGCCCGAATATGCGGGGGCGAAAAAAACCCGCGTCGTGCCGCTGCCGATCGCCGAGGCGCACTTCGGCAACGGCATCTTCGTCGGCACTTCGCGCGGCATCGGCTACCAGCGCACGGTCGGCGGCGTGAACGTCAGCGCCGCGCTGGGCTATGGCGGCGCGCGCCCCGATCACAAGGAAAACGCCTTCTACGGCTCGGACGCCTTCAAGGGCATGGGCAAGGTCGACGGCTCCGCGCTGCTGAACCTGAGCGCCAGCGCCCGCCTCGGCGTGTTCGACCTGAGCGCCGGCACCAGCCAGTCCCTGAGCCGGAGGAAAAACGGCAGCACCTACACCTTCGGCGTGTCGGCGCCGCTGTACCAAACGGCCACGGACAAAATCAGCTGGAGCGCGTCGGCCGAATACGGCGACGCCAAGCATGCGCAAACCTACTTCGGCGTGACGGCGGCGCAGAGCCTCACATCCGGCTACCGCCAGAAGACGGCCAAGGCCGGCTTCGAGACGGTCAACACCAGCATCAACTGGGAGCGCACGCTCAGCAAATCGTGGTCGCTGCGCGGCACGCTGGGCGTCACCGGCCTGGTCGGCGACGCCGCCAGCAGCCCGCTGACGCAGCGCAAAGTCAGCCCCATCGTGATCACGGGCGTCGCCTACACCTTCTAAGCCGCGGCGGGCGCCCGGCCCGCCGAAGATCAGGCGCCGGCGCGCTTGACGCGATGGCCCTGCTTGCCCAGGGCCGCCATCACCGTCTCGCAATGGTCGCCCTGCACCTCAATCACGCCGTCCTTGACGGTTCCGCCGGAACCGCAGGCGGCGCGCAACTGCTTGCCCAGCACGGCCAGCGCGGGCGCGTCGAGCGCCACGCCCTTGACCAGGGTCACACACTTGCCGCCCCGCCCCTTGGTTTGCAGCGACACGCGCACCACGCCGTCGCCGGCGGGCGCCGCCCTGGCGCCGGCCTTGCAGACGCACTGCGCAATGGCGCGCCGGCACTCTGGGCACATGCGGCCGGCATCGGTGGAATACACAAGGCCGCCTGATGAACTACTTTTCATGATGGATTGCCTGGGAATATAGGATAGGCGCAGATTTTGCCACACCCGGAAAGCGGGCCGGAAAACAAAAAACCCGCCGACCTTTACAGGGAGCGGGCTTTCTGATGAAACTTGGTGCCGTTGGCCGGAATCGAACTGGCGACCTTCACATTACGAATGTGCTGCTCTACCAACTGAGCTACAACGGCGAAGACGCGTATTCTAACAAAGAACCCTGAAATTTTACTAGGGCAAAAACCACTTTTTTAGAAAATATTTTTGGCGCCCCAAAAAAAGGCGCCGCAAGCCGCACGCGATCAGGCTTGGTGGTAGCTGGTCACGCGCACCACTTCGTCTTTCGAGCCGAGGAAAACCGGCACGCGCTGGTGCAGCTTGTGCGGTTCGATGTCCATGATGCGGTTCTTGCCGTCGGTGGCCGCGCCGCCGGCCTGCTCGACGATGAAGGCCATCGGATTGGCTTCGTACATCAGGCGCAGCTTGCCCGGCATCGAGGTGTCGCGCAGGTCGGCCGGGTACATGAAGATGCCGCCGCGGTTCAGGATGCGGTGCACGTCGGCCACCATCGAGGCGATCCAGCGCATGTTGAAGTTGGTGCCGCGCGCGCCTTCGGCGCCGGCCAGCAGCTCGTCGACGTAGCGCTTGACGGGCTCGTGCCAGTGGCGCGCGTTGGACGCGTTGATGGCGAATTCCTTGGTCGCCGCCGGAATCTGCATTTTGCTCTGCGTCAGAACCCAGGAACCCATCTCGCGGTCCAGCGTGAAGCAGTTCACGCCGTTGCCGGTGGTGAGCACCAGCATGGTCTGCGGGCCGTACACGGCGTAGCCGGCGGCGACCTGCTTGCTGCCGGCCTGCATGAAGTCCTGCTCGGTCGGCTCGCCCATGCCATCGGGCGCCTTCAGCACCGAGAAGATGGTGCCGATGGAGACGTTGACGTCGATGTTGCTGGAGCCGTCGAGCGGGTCGAACAGCAGCATGTATTCGCCCTTCGGATAGCGGTTCGGGATCGGGTGGATCGATTCCATCTCTTCCGAGGCCATCGCCGCCAGGTGGCCGCCCCACTCGTTCGCCTCAAGCAGGATTTCGTTCGAAATCACGTCGAGTTTCTTTTGCACTTCGCCCTGGATGTTTTCCGTGTTGGCGCTGCCCAGAATGTCGCCCAGCGCGCCCTTGCCGACCGAGTGGCTGATGGTTTTGCAGGCGCGTGCGACGACTTCGATCAGCAGGCGCAATTCGGCCGGGATGCTGTTGTGCGAGCGTTGTTCTTCGACCAGATATTGCGTGAGGCTGATGCGTTTCATGACTTCCCTTTGTGTATTGAATATGGTGTGGCGTACTAGTTGGCCAAGGCCTTGCTGACGACTTCGAGCACGTCGTTGGACAGGCTGGCGCTGCCGGCCACCCGCTCCAGCGCCGCCTTCATGTGCGCCTGCAGCGCCGGCACGTAACGGCGCCAGCGGTCCATGCTGCGCGCCAGCCGCGCCGCCACCTGCGGGTTCAGCGCGTCGAGCGCGATCACCTGCTCGGCCCAGAAGGCGTAGCCGCTGCCGTCGGCCGCGTGGAACTGCGACGGATTGCCGCCGCAGAAATTGAAGATCAGGCTGCGCGCGCGGTTCGGATTTTTCAGCGTGAAGGCCGGATGCGTCATCAGCTTGCGCACGGCCGCCACGTCGGTGCCCGGCGCGCCGGCCTGCATGGCGAACCATTTGTCGATGACCAGCGCCTCGTGCTCGAAGTCGGCGAAGTAGCTCTTCAACGCGCTGGCGGCGCCGTCCGGCGCGCCCGAGTGGATCAGCGCCGCCAGCGCGGCGGCACGGTCGGTCATGTTGTCGGCCGCGTCGAACTGGCGCTGCGCCAGTTCCAGCTCGGCCGCCTGCGGCGCGATCAGCAGGTAGGCCAGCGCCAGGTTTTTCAGCGCGCGCTTGCCGGCCGATTGCGCGTCCGGGCTGTACGCGCCCGGCGTCTGGTTGGCCTGGTACTGGGCCAGCAGCTCCGGCTTGAGCGCGGCGGCGATGCTGCGGCGCATGAACTGGCGCGCCGTGTGGATCGCCTGTGGGTCGACCACCTCCATCCGTTCGGCGATGATGGTTTCCGACGGCAGGATCAGCGCCAGCTCGCGGAAGGCGGCGTCGAGCGTGGCGTCCGTCAGCAGCGCGCGCTGGGCGGCGATGAAGGTGGCGTCCAGCGCCAGCGGCGCGCCGGCGCCGACGTCGGCCGTCAGTTTCAGCAGGCGCGCCATGGCCAGGCGCTGGCCCGCTTCCCAGCGGTTGACGGGGTCGCTGTCGTGGCTGAACAGGTGCAACAGTTCGGCGTCGCTATAGTCGTAGTCGAGCACCACCGGCGCGGAGAAGTCGCGCAGCAGCGACGGCGTCGGCCGCTGCGCCACGCCGCTGAAGTGGAAGGTCTGCGTCGCCTCGGTCAGCTCCAGCACCACCGTGCCCTGGCCGGCCGCGCCGTCCGTGTACAGCGGCAGGTCCTTGCCGTCGGCGCCCAGCAGGCCGACCGCGACGGGGATGTGGAAAGGCAGCTTGGCCGTCTGGCCCGGCGTGTCCGGGCAGCTTTGCGCCAGCGTGATGTGGTAGGTCTGCGCGGCCGCGTCATACTGCGTGACGGCCTTCACGACCGGCGTGCCGGCCTGGCTGTACCAGCGCTCGAACTGCTTCAGGTCGCGGCCGTTGGCGTCGGCCATCGCGGCGCGGAAGTCGTCGCACTGCACGGCCTGGCCGTCGTGGCGCGCGAAATACAGGTCCATGCCCTTGCGGAAGCCGTCGCGCCCGACCAGGGTTTGCATCATGCGCACGACCTCGGCGCCCTTTTCATAGATCGTGACGGTGTAGAAGTTGTTGATCTCGACGAAGGAGTCGGGCCGCACCGGATGCGCCATCGGGCCGGCGTCCTCGGGGAACTGGGCCTGGCGCAGCGTGCGCACCTGGTCGATGCGGGTGACGGCGCGGCCCGTGTCGGTGCCTATCATGTCGGCCGAGAACTCCTGGTCGCGGAACACGGTCAGGCCCTCTTTCAGCGACAGCTGGAACCAGTCGCGGCAGGTGACGCGGTTGCCGGTCCAGTTGTGGAAGTACTCGTGGCCGACCACGGCCTCGATGCCGGCGTAGTCGACGTCGGTGGCCACGCGCGGGTTGGCCAGCACATACTTCGTGTTGAAGATGTTCAGGCCCTTGTTTTCCATCGCGCCCATGTTGAAGTCGCCCACGGCGACGATCATGAAGCGGTCCAGGTCCAGCTCCAGGCCGAAACGCTGCTCGTCCCAGCGTATGCTGTTCTTCAGCGACTGCATCGCGTAGTCGGTCTTGTCGAGGTTGCCCTCTTCGACCCACACCTGCAGCAGCACTTCGCGGCCCGATTGCAGCGTGTAGCGCTCTTCCTGGCACACCAGGCGCGCCGCCACCAGCGCGAACAGGTAGGACGGCTTCTTGAACGGATCTTCCCACTTGGCGTAGTGGCGGCCGTCGCCGAGCTCGCCCTGTTCGATCAGGTTGCCGTTCGATAGCAGCACGGGGAATTTTTCCTTGTCGGCGCGCAGCATCACCGTGTACTTGGCCATCACGTCGGGACGGTCGGGGAAGAAGGTGATGCGGCGGAAGCCCTCGGCCTCGCACTGGGTGAAGAAGTTGCCGTTCGACACGTACAAGCCGGACAGCGAGGTGTTCTCCTGCGGCGCCAGGACGGTTTCGATGTCCAGCGTCACCTTGGCGGGCGCCTTGCGTATCGTCAGGCCGTGCTCGCTCAGCGTGTACTGGCCCGGCTTCAGGCGCTTGCCGTTCATGCGCACGCCCACCAGTTCGATGTGCTCGCCGTGCAGTTCGATGTCGCTATGTTTGCCGTCCCGGTTGCGCACCAGCTTGATGCGGTTGGCGACGATCGTGCGGGCGGGGTCGAGATCGAAACCCAGCTCCACGCTCTCGACCAGAAAACTTGGCGGGGTGTAATTTTTGCGGTAAATCGTCTGAGGGCTGTCTGTGCGCATAGGGATTTGGGTGGGAGCGTGAGCAAAATCCTATTTTACCAATACCGGACCGGTGCGCGGCTGAATCTTCTCTCCGGGCAGCGCCGGGGGTAACAATCTGTAATAATCAAGCGGCGCCCCCTGTCCGGACGTAAACTGTTGATAGAGATTGCCAATTTTTTGTGGGAGATCAATGCGATGAAATACCTCGCCATCCTGGCCGCCGCCATGAGCCTGCTTCTGGCCGGCTGCGCCACCACGATCCGCAGCGACGTCACGGCCTTCCACGAGTGGCCGGCGCAGTTGCCGGACAAATCCTATGTCTTCCAGGCGCCCCCGGCCGAAGAGGACACCCTGGAATACCGCAGCTACCTGAACCTGGTGCGCGGCGAACTGGGCAAGCTCGGCTTCAGCGAGGCGGCCAGCCAGGACGCGGCGAAACTGCGGGTGGCGATGCGCTTCTCGACCACCGACCGGCCGGTGCGCGTGATCGAGTCGATGGACCCGTTCTGGGGCGGGCCGGGCTACTGGCCGAGCCGCTACGGCTACTGGGGTCAGGCGCGCTGGTACGGCTTCCGGCCCTATTTCTACGACCCCTTCCTGTACGGCCCGATGGACTTGCGCGAAAACATACGCCACAACTACGAGCGCCAGCTGCAGCTGAGCATCAACATGGCCGACGGCAAGAAGCTGTTTGACGTCACCGTGCAAAACACCAGCCGCAAGGCGGCCACGCCGCTCGTCATGCCGGCCCTGGTGGCCAGCGCCTTCGCCGGTTTCCCCGGCCAGAGCGGCGTGCCGCACCGCGTCGACCTGAAACTGGAGTGAAGGCCGGGGCCGCCGGTGGCGGCCCGCGGCGCCGGGCCTCAGGAGTACAGGGCCTCGGCCGACAGCGTGAGCGCGCCGATCAGCATCACCGCCAGCGCCAGCACAATCAAGAGGCGGCCGAATTTCGGCCTGCCGTCGCCGGTTTCGCGCGCCGGCACATCGTCTTCTTTGGTATCGTTCATATTTCCTAGGGTAATAAAATGGACGAGCCGCTGGTCGCGCGCGACTCCAGCGCGATATGGGCTTGCCCCACATCGGCCAGATTATACCGCTGGCGGATGTCGATCTTGACGGCGCCGCTGGCGACGACGTCGAACAGCGAGGCCGCCGTGGCCTCCAGGTCGGCGCGCGTGGAGGTGTAGCTGAACAGCGCCGGACGGGTGATGAACAGCGCGCCGCGCGAGGCCAGCTCGCCCAGCGAAAACGGCGGCACCGGCCCGGAGGCGTTGCCGAAGCTGACCATCGTGCCCAGCGGCGCCAGACAGTCCAGCGAGCCGATAAAGGTGTCCTTGCCGATCGAATCGTAGACGGCCCGCACGCCCTTGCCGCCGGTGATCTCGCGGACCCGCTCGACGAAATTTTCCGTGTTGTAGTTGATGACGTGGGCGGCGCCATTGGCCTTGGCCAGCGCCGCCTTGGCGTCCGAGCCGACCGTGCCGATCAGGGTCACGCCCAGCGCCCTGGCCCACTGGCAGGCGATCAGCCCGACGCCGCCGGCGGCCGCGTGGAACAGCACCGTGTCGCCGGCCTTCAGCGGCACCGTGCGGTTCAGCAAATACTGCACCGTCATCCCCTGCAACATCATGGCGGCCGCCGTGTCGAAACCGATCGCCTGCGGCAGCGCCAGCAGCACGGCCGCCGGCACATTGCGCGCCTGCGCGTAGGCGCCGTTCGGCCGGCTGGCGTAGGCGACGCGGTCGCCCACCTCGAACTCGGTGACGCCGGCGCCGACGGCCTCGACGACGCCGGCGCCCTCCATGCCCAGGCCGCCCGGCAAGGGCTGCGGATACAGGCCGCTGCGGAAATACACATCAATGAAATTCAGGCCGATCGCCTCGTGCCGCACCCTTGCCTCGCCGGGACCGGGCGGCGCCAGCTCGACGTCGACATACTCCATCACTTCCGGCCCGCCGGTCCTGGACATCCTGATTGCTTTTACCATGAGCTTGCCTTATGGGTGAATGAAAAATTAAGCGGACGGCGCGGCGCGCGCCACCAGTTGCGACAGCAGCAGATGGGCCGACGCCACATTGGTGGCGCAGGCCACGTTGTGCACGTCGCAGGCGCGCACCAGCGCGTTGATGTCGGGCTCGTGCGGCTGCGGCGTCATCGGGTCGCGCAGGAAGATCACGCAATCGATCTGGCCCTCGACCAGCATCGAGCCGATCTGCAAATCGCCGCCGAACGGCCCCGAATGCTTGCGCTCGACGACCAGGCCCAGCTCCTTGATCAGGCGCGCGCCCGTGGTGCCGGTGGCCGACAGCGTGCAGGTGCGCAGAAAATCCAGGTACACCGCGGCCAGCGCGATCATGTCGTCTTTTTTCTTATCGTGGGCAATCAGGGCAATACGCGGGCTCATGGGGGGATCCGTAACAGTGCAAGGCATAGGTTTATTTTTTCGACAGCATGTAGATACCGGCCAGCACCAGCGCGGTGCCGGCCAACTGCCAATTCGTGATCGGCTCGCCGAGAATCAGCGCGCCGAGGAACAGCGTCGACACGGGGCCGATCATGCCGGCCTGCGAGGCCGTGGCCGCGCCGATGCGCGCCACCGCCGTCATCGTCATAAAGACCGGCATCACCGTGCAAAAAATCCCGTTCAGCAGCGACAAGCCATACACCGGCAGCGGCTGGATCAGCAGCGCGGCCGGGCGCAGCAGGAAAAACTGGGCGAGGCAGGCCAGCGTCGACACACACATCGCATACGCCACCAGGCGCAGCGAGCCGATGCGCTTGACCAGTTCGCCCGAGCCCAGCAGGTAGACGGCATAGGCGCTGGCCGAGCCCAGCACCAGCAGCGAACCGAGCGCCACATTGCTGGCGCCGCCCCGCAAATCGTGCACGAACACCAGCACGATGCCGCAATAGGAGGCGGCCAGCGCCAGCCACTGCTTGCGGCTGATGTGCTGCTTCAGGAACACCGTCGTGATGAACAGCACGAAGGTGGGCGTCAGGAACAAGATCAGGCGCTCCAGCCCGACCGAGATGTATTGCAGCCCGAGGAAATCGAGAAAGCTCGACAGATAATAGCCGACCAGGCCGAGGCCGGCGATGCGCCAGCGGTCGCCGGCGGCCAGCGGCGCCTCGGTGCGCATCTTCCACAGCGCCACGGCGGCGAACACGGGCAGCGAAAACAACATGCGGAAGGCGATCAGCGTGACGGCGTCGATGTGATAGCGGTACAACAACTTGGCGACGATGGCCTTGGTGGAAAACAATACCGCGCCGCCGACGGCGATGGACAAGCCGCCGAGATATGCCGAACGTGGAAGAGAATGCTGGGGCGGGCTGGCGGGACTTGTACTCATGCCTTGATTGTAAAGGCAAAAACGAAACACCGCTGACAGCCGGGGACAGACCACGATTTTCGGGTAATGCATTACCCGAAAATCGTGGTCTGTCCCCGGCTGTGCTGCAATCGTGGTCTGTCCCCGGCTGCGGCGTTGCGCGCGCGCACTCGAGCGCGGCGCCCCAGGCGGGCGAAGGGGGATTTTCGGCATGCCAATATGGTAAAATATCGGCCACAATTGCACACCGTCTAAGGAAGATTCGCCATGGCTGGACATAGTAAATGGGCCAATATCAAACACAAGAAGGCCGCGACGGATGCTAAACGCGGCAAGATCTGGACGCGCCTGATCAAGGAAATCACGGTCGCCGCGCGCATGGGCGGCGGCGACATCGCCGCCAATCCGCGCCTGCGGCTGGCCGTCGACAAGGCGGCCGACGCCAATATGCCGAAGGATAACGTGCAGCGCGCGATCACCCGCGGCAGCGGCGGCGTCGACGGCGCCAACTACGAGGAGGTGCGCTACGAGGGCTACGGCATCGGCGGCGCCGCCATCATCGTCGAGTGCATGACCGACAACCGGGTGCGCACGGTGGCCGAGGTGCGCCACGCCTTCTCCAAGTTCGGCGGCAATATGGGCAACGAGGGCTCGGTCGCCTTCATGTTCCAGCATTGCGGCCAGTTCCTGTTCGCCCCCGGCACCAGCGAGGACACGCTGATGGAGGCGGCGCTGGAGGCCGGCGCCGAAGACGTCGTCACCGACGACGAGGGCGGCTTCGAGGTGCTGTGCGCCGTGCACGACTTCGCCAACGTCAAGGACGCGCTGGAGAAAGCCGGCTTCAAGGCCGAGGTGGCCGAGATCATCATGAAGCCCGCCACCGAAACCGTCTTCAGCGGCGAGGAAGGCATGAAGATGCAAAAATTGCTGGACGCGCTGGAAAACCTGGACGACGTCCAGGAAGTGTTCTCGAACGCGCTGATCGAAGACTAATCGACGAACTACCGCGGGCGGCCCCGCCGCCCGCGCCCCAACTGAACGAACGGTTCTTATGAAAATTTTGGTAGTCGGCTCTGGCGGCCGCGAACACGCACTGGCCTGGAAACTGGCGCAATCGGAGCGCATACAGATGGTGTATGTGGCGCCCGGCAACGGCGGCACGGCGCGCGACGCGCGCCTGGTCAACCTCGACATCGGCGACCTCGACGCGCTGGCCGACTTCGTCGTCGCCGAGCACATCGGCCTGACCGTGGTCGGCCCGGAAGTGCCGCTGGCGGCCGGCATCGTCAACCTGTTCCGCTCGCGCGGCCTGAAGATCTTCGGCCCCAGCAAGGAGGCGGCGCAACTGGAGTCGTCGAAGGATTTCGCCAAGGCATTCATGCAGCGCCACGGCATCCCGACGGCCCTGTACCAGACCTTTTCCGAGGCGGCCCCGGCGCACGCCTACGTCGACGCCCAGGGCGCGCCCATCGTCATCAAGGCCGACGGCCTGGCCGCCGGCAAGGGCGTGGTCGTGGCGATGAGCCTGGAGGAAGCCCACCAGGCCGTCGACATGATGCTCTCCGATAACCAGTTCGGCGACGCCGGCGCCCGCATCGTCATCGAGGAATTCCTCGCCGGCGAGGAGGCCAGCTTCATCGTCATGTGCGACGGCAAGAACGTGCTGCCGCTGGCCACCAGCCAGGACCACAAGCGCCTGAAGGACAACGACGAAGGCCCGAACACGGGCGGCATGGGCGCGTATTCGCCGGCGCCCATCGTCACGCCGGCCATGCACGCCCGCGTGATGCGCGAAATCATCAACCCGACCATCGCCGGCATGGCCAAGGACGGCATCACCTTCACCGGCTTCCTGTACGCCGGCCTGATGATCGACGACAAGGGCAACCCGAAGACGCTGGAATTCAACTGCCGCATGGGCGACCCGGAAACCCAGCCCATCATGGCGCGCCTGAAAACCGACCTCGTCACGGTGATGGAGCACGCCGTCAACGGCACGCTCGACGCCGTCGAGCTGGAATGGGACCGCCGCACGGCCGTCGGCGTCGTCATGGCCGCCGCCGGCTATCCGGACGCCCCGCTCAAGGGCGCGCAGATCGGCAGCATTCCCGCCGAGACGGCCGATTCGGTGACCTTCCACGCCGGCACGCGCGAAGCCGACGGCAAGCTCTACACCAACGGCGGGCGCGTGCTGTGCGTCGTCGGCCTCGGCGACAGCGTCAGGATGGCGCAGAAAGTGGCTTACGAAACCGTCGACAAGATCCACTTCGACGGCGCCCAGTTCCGCCGCGACATCGGCTGGCGCGGCCTGAAACATTAAGCCCGGCCCGCTCCCCCTCTGCGGGGGAGCGCAACGACGCCGCCGGACGCGGGCGGCAATGACCTGAACGGGTGTGGACCTTGCTACTGTTGATGTGTGGGGAAGAATGGCGGCGCGACGGGCAATATCGGGCATGTCCCGGCCAGCCGTTCGGCGCAGATGCCGGGCGCGGGCGCGCCTGAGTCAGGGCCGCTGTTGCACGCCGTCCGGGGCCTAAGCAGGCCCTTTAACGGTCAGCAATATCAGCAAGATGACATCGAATACGGAAACGATCAAAATACCCGGAAATAACGGTGATTTTTTTGCCTTGATCGCCATCTCTTTGATGTAAACAAGCATAGTAAGCTCCCATAGCCTTAGAAAAAGGTGCGGGCATTTTTACGCCGCACTGCACGCACCTTTTTCATCTTATACCAGATTAATTCGATGCATGCTGCTGCATGTAGCCGCCCACCGCGCCGCCAATCATGCGGCCATAGCGATAACCAATCATCGCGCCGGCCACGCCACCCATGCCCGCGCCAATGGCAGCACCAACAATCGAGCCGCCCACCGTGCCGATGAATACGCCGGAGACGCCGGCAGCGGAAACCTGTTCAATCTCGCTCAAAGTCATTTCTTGCATTGCAATTTCCTTGGTAAGTTAAATTTAATTATTGAATTAACAACACTTGGTGCGCCTACCCGCAGTCCCGGAACCATCCTCCTCCAAAAACCGCTGGACAAATCCCGTGGCTCGCCCGGCAAGGCAAAAAAAGCGTGAACATCCTGCCTTTCCGGGCAAGGGCTGCAAAGTTATAATTTCGGCACCGAAACAATACTATCGCGCAACTAGTAAAAAAGCAACACTACCAAAATAACAATTTTACTGCGGTTGCAATATAGAAACGCATGCGGCAAACAGGACGCTACCGGGGGCATGATGGCTGCATCCGCTCAATTCGCCCCTTCGACTTTGCGCGGCGCCGCCGGCCCCGTCATTTTGCTATCACAAAAACGCGCGACAGGGTACAATCCAGCCTCAAATTTTTTATTCCAGCGCGCAATGTCGTCATCCCCTTCCCCCGCCGCCGTCAAGGCCTATCTGCTCGACCTGCAGGAACGCATCGTGCAGGCGCTCGAAACGCTGGACGGCAAGCCCTTCCTGCGCGACGCCTGGCAGCGCCCCGAGGGCGGCGGCGGCATCTCGCGCGTGATCGAGGAAGGCCATGCGCTGGAACGGGGCGGCGTCAACTTCTCGCACGTGACGGGCGCCAGCCTGCCGCCGTCGGCCGCGGCCGGACGGCCCGAGCTGGGCGGCCGCGCCTGGGAGGCGATGGGCGTGTCGCTGGTGCTGCATCCGCGCAATCCGCACGCGCCGACCGTGCACATGAATGTGCGCTTCTTTTCCACCACCAAGGCCAGCGGCGAGCCGGTCTGGTGGTTCGGCGGCGGCATGGACCTGACGCCCTACTACGGCTACGCCGAGGACGCGCGGCATTTCCACCAGAGCTGCCACGCCGCCGTCGCGCCCTTCGGCGACGACCTGCACGCCCGCTTCAAGACCTGGTGCGACGACTACTTCTACCTGAAGCACCGGCGCGAGCCGCGCGGCGTCGGCGGCATCTTCTTCGACGACTTCAACGCCCCCGGCTTCGCACCGAGCTTCGCCATGACGCGCAGCGTCGGCGACAGCTTCGTCGACGCCTACCTGCCTATCCTGGCGCGCCGCAAGGATATGCCGTATGGCGAGCGCGAACGCGACTTCCAGGCCTACCGGCGCGGCCGCTACGTCGAGTTCAACCTGGTGTTCGACCGCGGCACGCTGTTCGGCCTGCAGTCGGGCGGCCGCACCGAGGCGATCCTGATGTCCATGCCGCCGCTGGTCAAATGGCGCTACGACTGGCAGCCCGAGGCGGGCAGCCCGGAAGCGGCCCTGTACACGGACTTCCTGGTCCACCGCGACTGGCTGCAGGCGTGACGGTATGCGTCGCGCTGCTCGGCGGCAGCTACGATCCGGTGCACAAGGGCCACGTCGCGCTCGGCAGCTATTTCGCCGCGCAGCTGCAGGTGGACCAGTTGCGCGTGATCCCGGCCGGCGCGCCGTGGCAGAAGGAGGCCGTCACGGCCAGCCCGGAGCAGCGCGCCGAGATGGTGCGCCTGGCCTTCGCCGGCCTGACCGTGCCGGTCGTCGTCGACTGCCAGGAAATCGAGCGCGCCGCGCCGACCTACTCGATCGACACGCTGCGCCAGTTGCGCGCCGAGTTCGGCCCGCAAGCCTCGCTGGTGTTCCTGATGGGCGCCGACCAGCTGCGGCGCCTCGACACCTGGCGCGACTGGCAACAGTTATTTGATTTCGCCCACTTCTGCGTGGCGGCCCGAGCGGGCTTCGCGCTGGACGGGCCGGGGATGCCGCAGGCGGTGGCGGACGCGTTCGCGCGCCGCCTGGGCACCCTGGAACACATCCGCAACACGCCGCACGGTCTGACTTATCTGGCACAGGACTTCGCGGTGGATATCTCCGCCACCCAAATACGTGCGGCATTACAACGGGGCGCGACGGCAAACTCGCTTATCTCCCCGCTAGTGCTAGACTATATTGAACAACATAATCTATACAAAAGCTAAATGGACATCAAAAAATTACAAACTCTCGTCGTCGACGCCCTTGAAGACGTCAAAGGCCAGGACATCGCCGTATTTGAAACGGCCCACCTGACCAGCCTGTTCGACCGCATCGCCATCGTCTCCGGCACCTCGAACCGCCAGACCAAGGCGCTGGCCGCCTCGGTGCGCGACAAGGTCAAGGAAGCCGGCGGCGACATCATCGGCGTCGAAGGCGAAGACACCGGCGAATGGGTGCTGGTCGACCTCGGCGACATGATCGTCCATATCATGCAGGCGCCTATCCGCGCCTACTACCGCCTGGAAGAGATCTGGGGCGAAAAGCCGGTGAAACTGGGCGCCGCGAAACGCCTGGCCTCGAAGCGCACCGCCAGCGAAGGCGAAGAAGCGCCGAAGAAAACCGGCAGCCACCTGGCGGCCAGCAAAGCCAAAGTCGAGACGGCCCCCGTGATCGAGAAGAAACCGGCCAAGAAAGCGGCCGCCGGCACCACCGCGGCGAAGGCCAAGGCGCCGGCGGCGAAAAAAGCGCCGGCCTCGAAAGCCGTCGGCAAAACCGTCAAGGTCGCGCCGACGAAAACCGAAGCGGCCGCCGTCAAGGCCCTGAAAGCGCTGCCGCCGAAAGCGCCGGCACCGAAAGCGGCCAAGGCGCCGAAAGTGGCAGCGGACGCGGCGCCAGCCAAAACCGTCATCAAGCGCATCAAAAAAGTCGCCGAGTAAGGCCGCATGCAGCTCATCATCGCTGCGGTCGGCCACAAGATGCCGGCGTGGATAGAGACGGGCTTCGCCGAATACGCGAAGCGCATGCCGCCCGAATGCCGCGTCGTGCTCAAGGAAATCAAGCCGGTCGAACGCTCCGGCAGCAAGACCGCCGCCACCGCGATGGCGCTCGAACGCGAGCGCATCGAGCAGGCGCTGCCGAAGGGCGTGCGCATCATCGCGCTCGACGAGCGCGGCAAGGACCTGACCAGCGTCGGCCTGTCGCAGCAGCTGATGCAGTGGCAGCAGGACGGCCGCGACACGGCCTTCCTGATCGGCGGCGCCGACGGCCTCGACCCGGACCTGAAAGCCCGCGCCGAGGGCCTGATCCGCATCTCCAGCATGACCCTGCCGCACGGCATGGTGCGCGTGCTGCTCGCCGAACAGCTCTACCGCGCCTGGTCGATCACCCAAAACCACCCCTATCATCGCGTCTGAGATCGCATATGGGCTTCCCCAAGAAAATACGATGAAACAGGCCGACACGAAAATTTACCTGGCGTCGAAAAGCCCGCGACGGCGCGAACTGCTGCGCCAGATCGGCGTCGACTTCGAACTGCTGCTGCTGCGCAGCGACGGCCCGCGCGGCGCCGACGTCACCGAAACCGTCCATCCCGGCGAGAGCGCGCTCGACTACGTGGCCCGCGTCGCCAATGAAAAAGCCGCCTACGCCTGGGACCTGGTGCGGCGCCGCCACCTGCGCCCGCGCCCCGTGCTGGCGGCCGACACCACCGTCACCATCGACGGCGTCATCCTCGGCAAGCCGGCCGACCGCGCCGAGGCCGCCGCCATGCTGCAGCAGTTGTCGGGCCGCACCCACGAAGTGCTGACCGCCGTCGCCGTCCACCACACCGGCATGGCCGAAAGCGTCACCCAGGTGTCGCAGGTGCGCTTCGGCGTGCTGTCGGCGGCCTCGATCGCCGCCTACTGCGCGACGATGGAACCATACGACAAGGCCGGCGGCTACGGCATCCAGGGCAGCGCCGCGCTGTTCGTCGAACACATCGAAGGCAGCCACTCCGGCATCATGGGCCTGCCCCTGTTCGAGACGGCGCAACTGCTGCGCCAGGCCGGCCTGGCCCTGCCGTAAACCGGGGCCGGAGCGGCGCCGCCGCGCCGGCCTCGCGCCCGCGCCCGGGTTTTGCCGTTCCCGGCCCCTTAAGCAAGCGGCAATAGCGTATGATCGTCGTTCGCCCTTCCCTCCCACCTGTCGGCAGCCCAGAAGCATGAACGAAGACATCCTCATCAACATCACCCCGCAAGAAACCCGGGTCGCCCTGATCGTCCAGGGCGCCGTGCAAGAGCTGCACATCGAGCGCACACTGACGCGCGGCCTGGCCGGCAACGTCTACTCCGGCAAAGTGGTGCGGGTGCTGCCCGGCATGCAGTCGGCCTTCATCGACATAGGCCTGGAGCGCGCCGCCTTCCTGCACGTGGCCGACATCTGGGAAGCGCGCAGCCACGACGGCGGCAACGCCACGCCGGCGCCGATCGAAAAAATCCTCTTCGACGGCCAGGTGCTGACGGTGCAGGTCATCAAGGACCCGATCGGCACCAAGGGCGCCCGCCTGTCGACCCAGATTTCCATCGCTGGCCGCATGCTGGTCTACCTGCCGCAGGACTGCCACATCGGCATCTCGCAGAAAATCGAAAAGGAGGCGGAACGCGAACTGCTGCGCAGCCGCCTGCAGGGCATGCTGCCGGCCGAAGAAAAAGGCGGCTACATCGTGCGCACGATGGCCGAGGACGCCTCCGACGCCGACCTCGCCTCCGACGTCGACTACCTGCGCAAGACCTGGAGCGCCATCACCCACGGCGCCAAGACCCGCCCGGCCACCAGCCTGCTGCACCAGGACTTGAACCTGGCCCAGCGCGTGCTGCGCGACTTCGTCCACGACGAGACGGCGACGATCCAGGTCGACTCGCGGGAAAACTACGTCAAGCTGCGCGAATTCGCCCAGGCCTACACGCCGAGCGAACTGACGCGCCTGCAGCACTACACGGGCGAGCGCCCGCTGTTCGACCTGTACGGCGTCGAGGAAGAGATTTTGCGGGCGCTGGGCCGGCGCGTCGACCTGAAGTCGGGCGGCTACCTGATCGTCGACCAGACCGAGGCGATGACGACGATCGACGTCAACACCGGCGGCTTCGTCGGCGGGCGCAACTTCGCCGACACCATCTTCAAGACCAACCTGGAGGCGGCGCACGCCATCGCCCGCCAGCTGCGCCTGCGCAACCTGGGCGGCATCATCATCCTCGACTTCATCGACATGGACAACGCCGAGCACCGCAACGCCGTGCTGGCCGAGCTGAAGAAGACGCTGTCGCGCGACCGCACCAAGGTATCGGTCAGCAATTTCTCGGCGCTGGGCCTGGTCGAGATGACGCGCAAGCGCACGCGCGAATCGCTGGCCCACATCCTGTGCGAACCCTGCCCGGCCTGCGCCGGCAAGGGCCAGGTCAAGACCTCGCGCACGATCTGCTATGAAATCCTGCGCGAGCTGCTGCGCGAGGCGAAACAGTTCAACCCGCGCGAATTCCGCATCCTCGCCTCGCAGGAGGTGGTCGACCTGTTCCTGGAAGAGGAGTCGCAGCACCTGGCGATGCTGGGCGACTTCGTCGGCAAGAAGATCTCGCTACAGGTCGAGAACACCTACCACCAGGAACAGTACGACGTGATTTTGATGTAGTCTCCTAACCATAGGCCACGCGCCGGCGACCGTGCGCCGGACAGCGCCGACACGCTAGCCAAGCTGCCCATGATCAGCGCAGTTGCGGCGCGGCGCTCGACTCCCTGACCACCAGTTCCGGTTTCAAACGGATGTCGAGCACGGGCGCGTCGCGCCGCTCTATGGTCTGCAAAATCAGCCGCGCCGCCTCGACGCCCATGCCGTGGTGACGGATGCGCACCGTCGTCAGGGGCGGCCGCACCATATCCATGAAGGGCACGTCGTTGTGGCCGACGATGGAAAGGTCCTCGGGGCAGCGCAGGCCCAGCTCCGCCAGCGCGTCGTAGCAGCCGATCGCCACCAGGTCGTTGCCGGTCACCACCGCCGTCGTCAGCGGCGCGCGCCGCAGCAACTCCAGCAGCGCCGCCTTGCCGCACTCGCGCGTATGGCCGCTGCTCTCGCACACGGCCACCTGGCGCGGGTCGATGCCGCTGGCCTCGACCGCCGCCAGAAAGCCCAGGCGGCGGAAATGCCCGGTCGACAGCGAATCGAGCCCGGCGATGTGGCCGATGTGGCGGTGCCCCAATGCCAGCAAATGCTGCACCGCCAGGCGCATGCCGTGGCCGTCGTCGCTGATGACGCAGGACGCCGTGCCCGTCTCGTCGCGCCGGTTCACCGTCACCAGCGGCACGCGCTGCTCGACGCACATCTTGACCACCGGGTCGTGGCGCCGCGCCGTCGCCAGTATCAAGCCGTCGACCTGCTGACCCAGCAAGAGGTTGATGACGACGCGCTGCTCCTCCTCGTCGGCGCCGACGTTGGCGACGATGGCCTGGTAGCCGTGCTTGCGCAAGCCCTCCTCGATGCCCGTCAGAATCGGCGGGAACACCGGATTGGTGATGTCGGGCAACACCACGCCGATGATGTTCGACTTGCGCGTGACCAGCGTCGAGGCGGCCCGGTTGGCGCGGTAGCCGAGCCGGCGCGCCTCCGCCAGGATGCGTTTCGCCACCTCGGCGCTGACCATGCCGCGCGTGTCGGGATTCATCACGCGCGAGACGGTCGACAGGTGCACGCCGGTGGCGCGGGCTACGTCGCTCAACGTGGCGGCTTTGTTTGTCATATCACTCCCAAATGGCGATAAACGAAAAACCCGGCAAAAAAACGCCGGGGAACAAGGCAAGCGCTTGCGTAAGCGCCCGCAAAGAAATGGATTTACTTTCCCCGATTATCTGGTAAATTCCTTATTACATCGCGTGCAAACGCTTGCATAAAATACTGCAAAACCATTCATTTTAACCCGGCTCCGCGCCGCCAACCAGAATTCTCATGCCTACATCCAACACCAAGCTGCACGCCGTCCCCGCCGCCGAGACCCTGTCCCTGAAAGACGCCGCGCTGGCCTACCATGCGGCGCCGCGCGCCGGCAAAATCTCGGTCGTGCCGACCAAACCGCTGGGCGACGCCGGCGCGCTGACGCTGGCCTACTCGCCGGGCGTGGCCTACGCCTGCGAAGCCATCGTCGACGACCCGCGCGCGGCCGGCCGCTACACGTCGCGCGGCAACCTGGTGGCCGTGATCACCAACGGCACCGCCGTGCTGGGCCTGGGCGACATCGGCCCGCTGGCCAGCAAGCCGGTCATGGAAGGCAAAGCCTGCCTGTTCAAGCAATTCGCCGACGTCGACGTCTTCGACATCGAACTGGCCGAGAACGACCCCGACCTGTTCATCGACACCGTCGTGCGCATGGAGCCCACCTTCGGCGGCATCAACCTGGAAGACATCAAGGCGCCGGACTGCTTCTACATCGAACAGCAACTGCGCCAGCGCATGAACATCCCGGTCTTCCACGACGATCAGCACGGCACCGCGATCATCGTCGCCGCCGGCATCCTGAACGGCCTGGAACTGGTCGGCAAAGACATCGGCGCCGTGCGCGTGGCCGTCTCGGGCGCGGGCGCGGCGGCCATCGCCTGCCTCGACCTGCTGGTGTCGCTGGGCCTGAACAAACAACTGCTCAAGGTGTGCGACAGCCAGGGCGTCATCTACACCGGCCGCGACGCCGACATGGAAGCGAACAAGGCGCGCTACGCCAACGACACGGGCGACCGCACGCTGGCCGACGCCATGGTCGGCGCCGACATCTTCATCGGCGTCTCCAAGGGCGGCGTGGTCAGCGCGGCGATGGTCGAATCGATGGCCGGCCACCCGCTGATCTTCGCGCTGGCCAACCCGAACCCGGAAATCGCCCCGGAACTGATCCACGCCACCCGCGCCGACGCCATCGTCGCCACCGGCCGCTCGGACTACCCGAACCAGATCAACAACGTGCTGTGCTTCCCCTACATCTTCCGCGGCGCGCTCGACGTCGGCGCGACCACGATCAACGAGGAAATGAAACTGGCCTGCGTGCGGGCCATCGCGCAACTGGCGAAAGAGCCGCTGCCGGGCCAGACCGAGAGCGCCCTGACGCCGCTGCAACTGATCCCGTCGCCGTTCGACCCGCGCCTGCTGCAGCGCGTCGCGCCGGCCGTCGCGCTGGCGGCCGTCGCCTCGGGCGTGGCGACGCGCCCGATGGTCACCGTCCCCGACCAGCAATAAGCCCCCCCGCAGCACCCCATGTCCAGCCCTGCCCCCTGGGGTCAGGTCTAGACATGGCGGCGGCCTCGGCCGTCCCTCCCCTCCCCTGCGCCGCTTTCCGCCGCGTTTGCAACAGCGCGCCGCCGCTATTTGCAGCAAGCTTGAGGCATATCTGATGCGGCCGCCGGCGCCGTTGACAGCGGCCTGCGCCGATGCGACTCTCAAAATCTTCCAGGAAATACTTTCCGCTTGCCCCCATTCATTGGAGAACACAGCATGAGTACCGCAAAGATGAAGGTCGCCACCCGGCTGGCCGTCGGCTATGGCTTGGTGTCGCTGCTGCTGGCCACCGTCACCTGGCTCGGCGTGAACCGCATGGGCGTGATGCGCGAGCAGATCACCGAGATCACCGAGGTCAACGCCGTCGCGGCGCGGCTGGCGGCGTCGATGGATTTGACGGTGACGGAGCGCGCGCTGGCCTTGCGCAATATTATCCTGCTCAAGGACGATACGGAAATCCGCGGCGAGCTGGGGCGCATCGAGGAGCAGGCGAAACGCTACACGGCCGCGCAGGAGCAACTGAGCCGGATGTTCGCCGACCAATCCAGCGCCAGCGCCGAGGAGGCGGCGCTGCTCGACAAGATCAAGACGCAGGCGGCGCTGGCCGCGCCCATCATCGCCCGCGCCGCCGCGCTGGGCCAGGCGCAGCAGGGCGAGCAAGCCTACCAGGTCTTGCGCGATGAACTGCGGCCGGTGCAGAAGCGCTGGTGGGAGTCGCTGCGCGCGCTCAGCGTGATCGAGGAGAAAGCCAGCGCCGAGTCGGCGCTCGAAGCCGGCCGCACCCACGCGGGCGCGCGCGCGGCCATGCTCGGCTTCGGCCTGCTGGCCCTGCTGACGAGCATCATCGCCGCGCTGTGGGTCAGCCGCAGCCTGCTGCGCCAGCTGGGCGGCGAACCGGACTACGCCGCCGAGATCGCCGGCCGCATCGCCGGCGGCGACCTGGCCGTGCACATCGAGACGGCCCGCCACGACCAGTCCAGCCTGCTCTTCGCGATGCGCGCGATGCGCGACAGCCTGGCCAATATCGTCGGCCAGGTGCACGCCGGCACGGCGACGATCGCGGCGGCCTCGCGCCAGATCGCCTCCGGCAACCTGGACCTGTCCTCGCGCACCGAGGAGCAGGCCAGCTCGCTGGAGGAAACCGCCTCGTCGATGGAGGAGCTGACCTCGACCGTCAAGCAGAACGTCGACAGCGCGCGCCAGGCCAACGCGCTGGCGCTGTCGGCCTCGGACGTGGCCGTCAAGGGTGGCGCCGTCGTCGGCGAGGTGGTGCAGACGATGGGCTCGATCAACGCGTCGGCGAAGAAAATCGTCGACATCATCGGCGTCATCGACGGCATCGCCTTCCAGACCAACATCCTGGCCCTGAACGCGGCCGTCGAGGCGGCGCGGGCCGGCGAGCAGGGCCGCGGCTTCGCCGTCGTCGCCTCCGAGGTGCGCAACCTGGCGCAGCGCTCGGCCGCCGCCGCCAAGGAAATCAAGACCCTGATCAGCGATTCCGTCGAGAAGGTCGAGGTCGGCAACCGCCTCGTCGAGCAGGCCGGCGCGACCATGGACGAAGTCGTCTCCAGCGTGCGCCGGGTCACCGACATCATGGGCGAGATCATGGCCGCCAGCCAGGAACAGGTGTCCGGCATCGAGCAGATCAACCAGGCCATCACGCAGATGGACGGCGTGACGCAGCAGAATGCCGCGCTGGTCGAGGAGGCGGCCGCGGCCGCCGAGTCGCTGCAGGGCCAGGCCGGCAACCTGGCGCAACTGGTCAGCGTGTTCCGCCTCGACGCCGGCGCGCTGGCGCCGCCCGAGCCGCCGGCGCTGTACGACCTGGCCGAAGCGGCCGCCGCGCCCGCCCTGGCCGAGACGCCGGCCGCGGCGGCGCGGCCGCCGGCAAGCGCGCCGCGCCGCGCCGCCGCGCCCCAGGCGCCGGCGCCGAAAAAGCTGCTCAAGGCGGCCGCCGCCACGGGCGAGGATTGGGAAGAGTTTTAAGCCGCCGGCGCGGCGGCGCGCACCGCGTTGCGGCCGGCCAGCTTGGCCGTGTACAGGGCCGCGTCGGCCGCCTCGACCAGTTGCAGCGGCGCGCCGCCGCCATGGTAGGGCGCCAGCGCCGCCACGCCGGCGCTGACGGTGACGAAACCGGCCGGGCTGCCGCGGTGCACGATCTGCAGCCGCTCGACGGCCAGGCGCACCCGCTCGGCCACCGCCAGCGCGCCCTCCAGCGCGGTGGCGGGCAGCAGGATGCACAATTCCTCGCCGCCGTAGCGGGCCGCCAGGTCGCCCGGCCGGCCCGGCAACTGCGCGCGGATGGCCTGGCTCAGCGCGCGCAGGCAGGCGTCGCCGGCGCTGTGGCCATAGCAGTCGTTGTATTGCTTGAAGCAGTCGACGTCGAGCATGATGAAGGCCAGCGTGCCGCCGCCGCGGCGCGCCCGGCTCCACTCCCGCTCCAACGTGGCGTCGAACTGGCGCCGGTTGGCCAGCCCCGTCAGCCCGTCCTGCAGCGCCAGCGTCTCCAACTGGCGGTTCATGTCCTCGAGGGCGTCGCGGGCGCCCAGCAGTTGCGCCTCGGCCGCCGCGCGCAGGCCGATTTGCTGCACCAGGCGCTTGCCGAACAGGCCCAGCAGCAGCGCCAGCAACACCACGCCGGACGAATGCAGGAAGGTGTCGCGGCGCCAGTTCTCCAGCAACTCGTCCTTCGACAGGGCGGCCGTGACGAACAGCGGATAGTGCGCCAGCGCGCGGTAGCTGTTGAGCCGCACCTCGCCGTCCAGCGGTGACGCCAGCAGCACGCTGCCGCTGGGGCCGGCGCCGGTGTAAGCCTGGTACAGCGTCGTGCCGCGCATGTCCATGCCGATCGTCGCGTCGTTGAACGGGCGCCGCAGCAGCAGCGTGCCGCTGTGCGTCGTCAGCGCCACGGCGCCGCGGCGGCCGATGTCGAAACTTTCGTAGAAGCGCTTGAAATAGTCGATGTCGATGGTCGCCAGCGCCACCCCGCCGAAGCTGCCGTCGGCACGGTTGATGCGGCGCGACACGGGGATCACCCACTTGCCGCTGGAACGGCTCTGCACCGGCACGCCGATGTGGGCGCGGCGGCCGGCGTCGCGCCGGTGGAAGCGGAAGTATTCGCGGTCGGCGTTGTTGTAGGCGTGCGGCGGCGGGCGCGAATGGACCAGCCAGTCGCCCTCGGCGTCGAAGACGAACAGGCCGTTCAACTGCGTCAGCTCGGCCACGTGGGCCTGCATCTGGCGCTGCAGGCGCGCCAGCGCCGCCGCGCCGCGGCCGTCCGTCTCGATGCGCTCGACGATGTCGGCCAGGCTGGTGTCGGCCGCGCGTAGCGTGTCGTCGGCCTGCTGGGCGATGGCGCGCGCCAGGTTGGCGCCGGCGCGCTCGACTTCGAGCAGCTGCAGCGCCCGCGCGTTCCAGCTGCGCCAGGCGTCGATGGCCACCAGCGACAGGCACACGACGGTGACGAAGACGGTGGCCCAAAAGGTGATCGGGGGGCGTTTTAACATGGACGTTCGGCGAGATTATGATCCGGCTTTATACAGCAAAACGGCGCCGGGCGGGCGGGCATGCGCGGCGCCGGCGGCGCATTGTTGCGCGCTTGGGCAAGCCTCGGGCGCTTTCCGTTGGTTCGGCGCAGGCGATGCTTTACAATGGTGCCTTTCTCTAAACAACGCTGCGGCAGGACTGCGGTCCCCCCGCCAGTGTGGGAGCACTCTAAGGTTTGCTTGATGACCTGTTTCACCTCTTTCGCTGTCTTTCTGTTCCTGGCGCCCGCGCTTGTCCTCTCCAGCGGTTTTTCGTTCGGCGCAAGCTTGCTGTTTTTCGGCAGCGCCGCGTTGCTGCGCAAGAGGCCGGCGCTGGCGTTGGAAAATAACGATCGCTGGCTGATTGGCGCGCTGGCCCTGTATTTTGTCATCAATGCCGGCGTGCTCGCCTTTCATGGCGCCCCGCTGCGGGAATATGACGCGCCGCTGCGCTTCCTGCTGGCAATTCCGGCCTTGCTGTTGCTGCTGGCCTATCCGCCTGCGCCGTCCGCGCTGTGGACCGGCATGGCTGTCGGCGCCATCAGCGCCGGCCTGTTTGCCAGTTGGCAGCAAGTGATCGGGGGCGCGGACCGGGCCAGCGGCACGACCAACCCCATCCAGTTCGGTAACATCAGCCTGTTGCTGGGCATCCTGTGCCTGGCCGGCCTCGCCTGGGCGCTGGCGCAAGCGCACAAGCTGCGCTGGCTGCTGCTGCTGGTGGCGGGCGCCATTCTCGGCATGCTAGGCTCCCTGCTCACCGGCAGCCGCGGCAGCTGGATCGCGCTGCCCTTCTGCATCGGTCTGCTGGCTATCCACCACTACAGCGCCCATGGCAAGCGCTCCCTGCGGATCGGCCTGCTGATACTGGCCGGGCTGACCGGGCTGGTCACGCTCGCCTATGCGCTGCCGCAGTCGAATCTGCGGGCACGCATCGAGCGTGCCGAGCGCGAGCAACAAGCCTACGCCAACACCGGCAATGCCGACTCATCGGTCGGCGCCCGGCTGGAAATGTGGCGCACCGGCCTCATCATCGCACCCGAGCACCTGTGGCTGGGATGGGGCAAGGACGGCTACGTCGCGCGCAAGCATGCGCTGGTGCAGAAGGGCTTGGCCGCGCCGGTGATCGACGACTACAACCACCTGCACAATGACTACCTGGACGCCCTCGTCAAGCGCGGCGTGGCCGGCCTGCTGGCGCTGCTGCTGCTGTACCTGACGCCGCTACTGCTGTTCGCCCGCCAGCTAAAACGGGGCGGCATCGCGGCCCAGCCCTACGCCATAGGCGGTGTCTTGCTGTGCGTCAGCTACATTCTGTTCAGCCTGACGCAGTCTTTCACGACCCACAACAACGGCGTCATGATGCTGAGTTTCCTGATCATCATGCTCTGGTCGTCCCTGCGCGCCCGCCAACGCCAGCCGGCGCGCCAAACGATGCCGCCGCTGGCCGACGGCGCCGCTTAGCGACACGGACATTTTCACCGACAAACCGCCTGGGCGCCACCGATAACCGGCGCCGAACCCGCCGCACACCTTATGACACCGACCCTGATCCCCGCCGACCGGCTGCAGCAATCGAATAAAATCCTCTTCATCGCCCACCTGGCGCTGGGCGACTTCACCTACCTGCAAAACTACTTCCAGGCCTTCGCCCGCGCCCACCCGCATCTGCAAGTCCACCTGTGGGTGGACGAGGTGCGCCGCACCGCCGACCCGGCCCAGTGGGAAGGATTGAGGAAATATTCGCTGTACGACTGGGTCGGCCACTGCGGCTGCTTCGCCAAGGTCTACAACAGCACCTACAGCCCGGCCCTGTACCAGGAAGCCATCGCCGCCGCGCGGCGCGAGCAGTATCCCATCGTCGTCTCGCTGGCGACGCTGCGCCCGCACCTGTACGCCGGCCTGGCGCGCAGCATCAGCCCGGACGGCCTGGTGCTGGGCATGAAAAAGCCGGTCGGCCTGTTCCAGCCCCACCACCTGCTGGCCTACCGCCGCCTCGACGCCGCGCTGGCGCCCTACGCCGGCCCGGCCGACCACCACATCAGCGACGTCTACGCCGACTGGTTCCGCCAGTTGTGCGGGCTCGATGTGGCGCCGGCCGCGCGCTTCCCCTTCGTCGACATGCCGGCGTCATGGCCGCTGGCGGCGCGCCAGCGCCTGGCCGACTGGGGCTTCGCGCCACGCACCGGCAAGCTGGTCTTCATCAACCCCTACGCCAAGACGCACAAGCGCTGCTGGCCGCTGGAGCGGGTGGCCGAGCTGATCGCCGCGATGCGCGCCCAGGAGGCCTGGCGCGACGCCTGCTTCATCGTCAACGCCGTGCCGCAGGAACTGCAGCACGCGCGCCAGGTCATCCACAGCTACGGCCTGGCCCGCACCGAACTGTTCAGCGCCGAAGAGAATTTCTTCCAGCTGCCGGCCATGCTGGCCGAGTGCGACCTGATCGTCTCGGTCGAGACGGCGGTGATGCACCTGGCCAACGCCGTGCACGTGCCTGTGGTGGCCCTGATGCGGCAAAAGAATCCGGAATGGGTGCCGCTGGACCGCGCCCACAGCACCGTCGTCACGGCGCTGCGGCGGCGCGACTGGGTCAAGGCCATCAGCGTGGCCCAGGTCATGCAGGCGCTGCCATGACGGCGGTGGCGGCCGCCGAGCCGCAGTTCCACATCGCCTTTTGCGTCGACGACCGCTATTGCCGCGCGATGGGCGCGACGATCGCCTCGATCATCGCCCACAACCCGGGGCGGCGCTTCAAGTTCCACGTGCTCGGCATCGCCATCGACGCCGCACACCAGGCCCGCCTGCGCCGCCTCGAACAGATGCACCCGCTGGTGCAGACGCAGTTGCACCTGATCGACGCGGCCACGCTGGACCAGTTCGCCCACCTGCTGGGCCACTCGCACTATTCGCTGTCGATTTTCACCCGCCTCCTGATCCCCGAACAGTTGCGCGGCCAGAGCGAGCGCGTGCTCTACCTGGACGCCGACATCCTGTGCGTCGGCCCCCTCGACGAGCTGGCCGCGCTCGACATCGGCGCCGACATCGCCGTCGTCGTGCCGGACGCGCCGGTGACGACGCGGCGCCGGGTGGCGGCGCTGGGCCTGCCGCAGGCCGAATACTTCAACAGCGGCGTCATGCTCATCAACATCGAACGCTGGTTGCAGGCGGGTATCAAGGAGGCCACGCTGGCCACGCTGCAGCACAGCGACAAGGAATTGCGTTTCCCCGACCAGGACGCGCTGAACATCGTGCTGAACGGGCGCGCCCGCTACATCTCGCCGCGCTGGAACTATTTGTACGACCTGATCCACGACTTGAACGACAACAAGACGGCGCTGCGCCCCGTCGGCAAGGCCGCGCTGGTGCATTTCGCCGGCGCCGTCAAGCCCTGGGCCGATTGGAGCGGCCACGCCGCCTGCCGGCTGTTCGCCCACCATCTGGCGCAATCGCCATGGGCCGAACTGGGCCTGGACGGCGAGCCGGGCAACACCAAGGAAATGCGCATGCACTCGCGCTTCCTGTGGCGCCAGGGCAAGCCCTTGCAGAGCCTGCGCTGGTTCCTGCGCTACCTGCGCAAGCGGCGCGCCCGCTAAACCCGCCACGATCCGCGGGGCTGACGCGCCGTGACGCGCGCCAGCCCCGGCGCGCCTCAATACTCGACGGCCACCTCTTGCGCGCCCAGCAGTTGCTGCAAGGCCAGTTGCAAATCGTCCGACGGCGCCACCCGCCACTCCTCGCCGAACTGCAAGGTGCAAGCCACGCCCTGCGGGGCGATGCGGGCGGCGATCAACAGGCCGCCGTCGAGCCGGTGCGGCAGCAGCACCTCGCGGATGCGCTTGGGGTCCAGCGTGGCCGGCAGCGCCAGGCCCAGCTGGCGGCCGTACTGGATGCGCGCGGCGACGATGTCGAAGGCCTTCTCGGCCGTGATGCGCAAGCCGCCCGAGAAGCGGTCCTCGGACACCTTGCCGACGACGGCGAGGAACTCGTCCTCCTTGAAGATCTTGCGGTTCTGCTCGAACAATTCGCTGTACACGGTCACCTCGACGGTGCCGCTCTTGTCGTCCAGCGTGACGATGATGATCTTGCCGCGCTGCGTCATCTGCGTGCGGATGCCGGTGATGACGCCGGCCATCATGCGCGGCTCGCGCGACGGGTCCAGGTCGGCCAGCTTGGTGCGGGCGAAGCGGCGCGCCTCGGGCGCGTAGGAGTCGAACAGGTGGCCCGACAGATAGAAGCCGAGGGCGATCTTTTCCTCCGTCAGCTTCTGCTTGTCGCTCCACGGCGCCACCTTGACGTACTCGGGCGGCGCCACCATGTCGCTGTCGTCGCCGCCGAACAGGCTGACCTGGTTGGCCGCCTTGGCGTCCTGCTCGGCGCACTCCATGGCGAAGCCGACCGAGGCCTGCAGGATGGCGCGGTCGACGCCGAAGCAATCGAAGGCGCCGCCGCGTATCAGCGAATCGATGGTGCGGCGGTTGATCTGGCGCTTGTCGACGCGCTTGCAGAAGTCGAACAGGTCGGTGAACGGGCCGCCGCTCTGGCGCGCCGCGATGATGGCCTCGATGGCGCTCTGGCCGGAGCCCTTGACGGCGCCCAGGCCGTAGCGGATCTGCGTGACGCGCTTGCCCGACACGGAAGGCGGCGGGCCGTCCGGCGTGAAGCGGTAGTCGGACTGGTTGATGTCCGGCGGCAGCAGCGTCAGGCCGCACACGTCGATGGCGTCCTCGACCAGGATCTTGATCTTGTCGGTGTCGTCCATCGCCAGCGACAAGTTGGCGGCGATGAAGGCGGCCGTGTGGTGCGCCTTCAGGTAGGCGGTGTGGTAGGACAGCAAGGCGTAGGCGGCCGCGTGCGACTTGTTGAAGCCGTAGCCGGCGAACTTCTCCATCAAGTCGAAGATCTCGTCGGCCTTGTCGTTCGTCAGACCGTCCTTGGCGGCGCCGTCGCGGAAGATCTGGCGGTGCTCGGCCATCTCCTCGGCCTTCTTCTTGCCCATGGCGCGGCGCAGCATGTCGGCGCCGCCCAGCGAGTAGCCGCCGACGATCTGCGCCATCTGCATCACCTGCTCCTGGTACACCATGATGCCGTAGGTTTCCGACAGGATCGACTCGGTGCGCGGGTCCGGATAGTCGAAGCGCTCGCCGTGCTTGCGCTTGCAGAAGTCGGGAATCAGGTCCATCGGGCCGGGGCGGTACAAGGCCACCAGCGCGATGATGTCCTCGAAGCGGTCGGGCCGGGCGTCTTTCAGCATGCCCTGCATGCCGCGCGACTCCAGCTGGAACACGGCCACCGTCTTCGCCTTCGTCAGCAGCTCGTAGGACGCCTTGTCGTTGAGCGGCAGGCGCGCCAGGTCGAAGTCGGCCTGGGCCGGGTCGAGCTGCTTGATGTAGCGCACCGCGCGGTCGAGGATGGTCAGCGTGGTCAAGCCCAAGAAGTCGAACTTGACCAGGCCGACGGCCTCGACGTCGTCCTTGTCGTACTGCGAGACGACGCCGCCGTCGCCGCCCTGGGTGTAGAGGGGGCAGAAGTCGGTCAGCTTGCCCGGCGCGATCAGGACGCCGCCGGCGTGCATGCCGATGTTGCGGGCGATGCCCTCGACCTGCTGGGCCAGGTCGAGCAACTGCTTGACCTCTTCCTCGTTGTCGAGGCGCTCGGCCAGCAGCGGCTCCTCCTTGATGGCGTCGGCGATCGACACCGGCTTGCCCGGCTTGAACGGGATCAGCTTGGAGATGCCGTCGCAGAAGTTGTAGCCGAAGTCGAGCACCCGGCCGACGTCGCGGATCGCGCCCTTGGCCGCCATGGTGCCGAAGGTGGCGATCTGCGACACGGCGTCCTTGCCGTACAAGTCCTTGACGTGCTGGATGACGCGGTCGCGCCCCTCCTGGCAAAAGTCGATATCGAAGTCGGGCATCGAGACGCGTTCCGGGTTCAGGAAGCGCTCGAACAGCAGATTGTAGGCGAGCGGGTCGAGGTCGGTGATCAGCAGCGAATAGGCGACCAGCGAGCCGGCGCCGGAGCCGCGGCCCGGCCCCACCGGCACGCCGTTCTCCTTGGCCCAGCGGATGAACTCGGCCACGATCAGGAAGTAGCCGGGGAAGCCCATGTTGCTGATGGTGTCCGTCTCGAACTTCAGGCGCTCCTCGTAGCGCGGCCGCTGCGCCTCGCGCTTGGCCGGGTCCGGGTACAGGTGGAGCAGGCGCTGCTCCAGGCCGGCGCGCGACTCGGCGACGAGGAATTCGTCGATCGTCATGCCGGGCGGCGTGGGGAAGTTCGGCAATTGCGGCTTGCCCAGCACCAGCGTCAGGTTGCAGCGCTTGGCGATTTCGACGGAGTTCCGCAGCGCCGCCGGCAGGTCGGCGAACAGCGCCGCCATCTCGGCCTGCGACTGGAAGCACTGGCCGTCGTTGAAGCGCTTGACGCGCTTGGCGTTGGCCAGCATCTCGCCCTCGGCGATGCAGGTGCGCGCCTCGTGGGCGATGAATTCGTTGCGGTCGATGAATTGCACCGGATGGGTCGCCACCACGGGCAGGCCCAGCTTGGCCGCCAGCGCCACCGACTGGCGCACCTGGCGTTCCTGGTTGGGCTGGCCGCCGCGCTGGATTTCGACGTAGAAGTGGCCGGGGAAGATGTCGGCCCAGCGCTGCGCGCAGCGCTCCGCCAGCGCCGCGTTGCCGTTGTCGAAGGCCATGCCGACGTCGCCGAAATGGGCGCCCGACAGCGCGATCAGGCCGTGCGCCGGGCTCACGCCCGGCAGCAGCGCCGACGGCGTCGTCGCCAGCGCCTGCAACCACTCGATGCGCACCTCGGCGCGGCCCTTGTGCTGGTTCTCCAGCCAGGCCCGCGACAGCAATTCGCACAACTGCAGGTAACCCATGCGGTTCTTCGCCAGCAGCAGCAGGCGCGAGGGCTTGTCGCGGTTGTCGTCGTTGCTGATCCAGACGTCGCAGCCGACCACCGGCTTGACGCCCTTGCCGCGCGCCGCCTTGTAGAACTTGACCATGCCGAACAGGTTCGACAGGTCCGTCACGGCCAGCGCCGCCTGTTTGTCCTTGGCGGCCGCGTCGACCAGGTCGTCGATGCGCACCAGGCCGTCGACGATCGAGTATTCGGAGTGCACCCGCAGGTGCACGAAGCCAGGGCCCTGCGGCGCGCCGACGGCCGCGGCCGCGCCGGCGGCGTCTTGCATTACCATTTCCATGCTGTTTGCCATTCTCTTGCTGTCACTAGTGGCGCTATTTTACCGTGAAGGGCGGTCCGCTTCAGGCCGCGGGGCGACAAAGTTTATAATACCGGCTATTCTGTTTATTCCGATTGTCCCCATGCCAGCCACACCGAACTCCAGCGCCGCCGCCAACGCCGCCGCGGCCCACGTCAACATCGCCGCCTACAAATTCGTCACCTTCGACGACACCGAGGCGGCGCGCCCGCGCTTCCAGGCCATCTGCGCGGAGCTGGGCCTGAAGGGCACCATCCTGCTCACGCCCGAGGGCATCAATATGTTCCTGTCCGGCCCGCGCGCGGCCATCGACCAGTTCCTCGGCTGGCTGCGCGGCGACGCCCGCTTCGCCGACATCGAGGTCAAGGAAAGCTATTCGGCCGAGCAGTCGCACAAGCGCATGCTGGTGAAGCTGAAGCAAGAGATCATCACGATGCGCATGCCCTTGATCAAGCCGGAGCTGGGCCGCGCGCCCTCGGTCGACGCGCGCACGCTCAAGCGCTGGCTCGACAGCGGCGTCGACGACGCCGGCAAGCCGGTGGTGATGATGGAGACGCGCAACGCCTTCGAGGTCGACGTGGGCACCTTCGACAACACGCTCGACTACCGCATCGACAAGTTCACCGAATTCCCGGCCGTGGCCGCCGCCCACAAGGACGAGCTCGACGGCAAGACCGTGGTGACCTTCTGCACCGGCGGCATCCGCTGCGAAAAGGCGGCCATCCACATGAAGGAGATCGGCTACGACAGCGTCTACCAGCTCGACGGCGGCATCCTGAAGTACTTCGAGGAGGTCGGCGGCGCCCACTACACGGGCGACTGCTTCGTGTTCGACTACCGCACGGCACTCAACCCGCAGCTGCAGCCGACCGAGACGGTGCAGTGCTTCGTCTGCCGCGCCGTCGTCACGCCGCGCCAGCAACTGGCGCCCGAATACGTGTACGAGGTGTCGTGCCCGCATTGCCACGGCAAGAAAGGCAGTTGAATCGGCATGTCACGAAAGCGTAACAATCCGTAATAGCACTGGCAAGCGGGTAAACGCCCAGCTATAATTCGTAGCCTTTTTATTTTGCCTCGGCCTGTGGTGGATCAAAATTGTTATTCAAATTGCAATTTCTGCGGCCTTCCCCAATTTGCAGGATCATTCCGTGGAGCGGCAGTGGAACGCATGAATAATCACCATCTCGCCATCATCGGCCTCGGCTATGTCGGATTGCCCCTGGCGGTGGAGTTCGGCAAACAACGCCCGACCCTGGGCTTCGACATCCATGCCGCCAGGATCGCCGAGCTGCGGGCGGGCCGGGACAGGACGCTGGAAGTGGCCGACGCCAGCTTGCTGGCCAGCCGGCAACTGACCTTCAGCAGCGATGCGGCCGATCTCGCCTCTTGCGGCATTTTCATCGTCACCGTGCCGACGCCCATCGACAAGGCCAACCGCCCCGACCTGGCGCCGCTGATCAGCGCCAGCGAGACGGTCGGCCGCGCGCTGACAGCCGGGGCCATCGTCATTTACGAATCCACCGTCTACCCCGGCTGCACCGAGGAAGTGTGCGTCCCCCTGCTGGAAAAATTTTCCGGGCTTAAATACAACAAAGATTTCTTTTGCGGCTATAGCCCGGAACGCATCAATCCTGGCGACAAGGTCAACACTTTAACAAAAATCAAGAAAATCACCAGCGGCTCGACGCCGGAAGTGGCCGATGTCGTCGACCGCCTATACGCCAGCATCATCACGGCCGGCACCTACAAGGCGACCAGCCTGCGCGTCGCGGAAGCGGCCAAGGTGATTGAAAACACGCAGCGCGACCTGAACATCGCCCTGGTCAACGAATTGTCGGTGATTTTCGAGCGCCTCGGCATCGACACGCTTGAAGTGCTCGAAGCGGCCGGCAGCAAATGGAATTTCCTGCCCTTCCGCCCCGGCATGGTGGGCGGGCACTGTATCGGGGTCGACCCCTACTACCTGACCCACAAGGCGGAGGAAGTCGGCTACCATCCGCAGGTGATCCTGGCTGGCCGGCGCATCAACGACAATATGGCGCGCTACGCGGCGCGCAACCTCATCCGCCTCATGCTGCGCAACGGCATCGACGTCGCCCGCAGCAGCGTCGGCGTGCTCGGCATCACCTTCAAGGAAAACTGCCCCGACATCCGCAACAGCAAGGTGGTCGACCTGGTCCGCGAACTCGAAGCCTGGGGCGTCACCGTGCACATCGTCGATCCCTACGCCGACGCGGACGAGCTGATGCACGAATACCAGCTTGCGCTGGGCCAGGTCAGCCCGGCGCAACCGGTCGACTCCCTGGTGGTTGCGGTCGGACACCATGCCTATCGCCAAATGACGCCTGCGCAACTCAAGGCGCTGTGCAAACCCGGCAAACCGGTGCTGGCCGACCTGAAAAGTCTGTTTGACCGGCACGCCCTGACAAGCGAAGGCCTGACCGTCTTCAGGTTCTAAGCACTCGCTCATTAACTATCATGAATATCTTAAACAAAAAAATCCTCGTTACCGGCGCCGACGGCTTCATCGGCTCGCATCTGACCGAACATCTGGTGCGCGCCGGCGCCGACGTGCGCGCCTTCGTCTGCTATAACAGTTTCAACTCCTGGGGCTGGCTGGATGATGCCGACAGCAACGTCAAGTCCTCGCTCGACGTCTTCGCCGGCGACATCCGCGACCCGCACGGCGTGCGCACCGCCATGCAGGGTTGCGACGTGGTCCTGCATTTGGCCGCGCTGATCGCCATCCCCTATTCCTACCACTCGCCCGACACCTACATCGACACCAACGTCAAGGGCACGCTGAACGTGGTCCAGGCCGCGCGCGAACTCGGCGTGGAGCGCGTGGTGCACACCTCGACCAGCGAGGTGTACGGCACGGCGCGCTTTGTCCCCATCACCGAGGAACACCCCCTGCAGGGCCAGTCGCCCTATTCGGCGAGCAAGATCGGCGCCGACCAGATCGCGCAGAGCTTCTACCACTCGTTCAACACGCCGGTGGCAACCATACGCCCGTTCAACACCTACGGCCCGCGCCAGTCGGCCCGCGCCGTGATCCCCACCATCATCACCCAAGTTGCCTCCGGCGCCCAGCAGATCAAGCTGGGCGCGGTCCACCCTACCCGCGACTTCAACTATGTGCGCGACACCGTGCGCGGCTTCATCGCGGTGGCCGAGTGCGACGCCGCCTTGGGCCAGGTGGTCAACATCGGCAGCAATTACGAAATTTCCGTCGGCGACACGGCGGCACTGATCGCCGAGCTGATGGGCCGCCAAGTCGAGTTCACCAGCGACGAGCAGCGCATGCGCCCGGCCGGCAGCGAAGTCGAGCGGCTGTGGGCCGACAACAGCCGCGCCAAGGCGCTGACGGGCTGGGAACCGGAATACCCTGGCATCGCCGGCCTGCGCAACGGCTTGCAGGAAACCATAGACTGGTTCAGCCAGCCAGACAATCTGCGCCGCTACAAGGCCGGCATCTACAATATTTGAAAGATTGCATGCAACTCGCTGAGATCATCACGGAACGCGTCAGGCGCGTCACGGCCACCGCCAAGGTGGCGCTCCACGAACCCTGCTTCCGCGGCCGCGAACTCGCGTATGTGACGGAATGTATCGAAACGGGCTGGGTGTCCTCGGTGGGCAGTTATGTCGACCGCTTCGAACGCGACCTCGCCGCCTATACGGGGGCGAAGCACGCGGTGGTGGTCAGCAACGGCACCTCCGGCTTGCAAATCGCCTTGCAACTGGTCGGCGTCGAAGCGGGCGACGAAGTGCTGATTCCCGCGCTATCGTTCGTGGCAACGGCAAACGCCGTGCGCCACTGCGGCGCCCAGCCCCACTTCGTCGACAGCGACGAGGCCAGCCTCGGCATCGGCATCGCCGCGCTGGCGGAACACCTCGGGCAGGTGGCCGAGGTGCTCGCCGGCGTGTGCCGCAACAAACGCACCGGGCGGCGCATCGCCGCCGTCGTGCCGATGCACACCTTCGGCCATCCGGTCGACATGCCGGCGCTGCTGGAGCTGGCGGCGCGCTACCATATCGAGGTCGTCGAAGACGCCGCCGAATCGCTCGGCAGCACGATAGGCGGCCGGCACACCGGCACCTTCGGCCGCTGCAGCATGCTCAGCTTCAACGGCAACAAGATCGTCACCACCGGCGGCGGCGGCGCCATCCTCACCGACGACGCCGCGCTGGCCAAGCGCGCCAAGCACCTGAGCACCACGGCGAAAATGCCGCACGCGTGGGCCTTCTACCACGACGAAGTGGCATACAACTACCGCATGCCGAACCTGAACGCCGCGCTCGGCTGCGCGCAACTGGAGCAGATCGACGGCTTCCTCGACGCCAAGCGCGAGCTGACGCAGCGCTACCTGGAAGCCTTCAGCGACCTGCCGCATGTGCGCCTGTTCACCGAAAGGCCGGGCACGCGCGCCAACTACTGGCTGCAAACCCTGCTGATCGCGCCGGAGCTGGCCGAGCAGCGCGACGCGATCCTGGCCGCCACCAACGGCGCCGGCCAAATGACGCGCCCCGTATGGGAACTGCTGAGCACCCTGCCCATGTACCGCGACTGCGCCAGCATGGCCACGCCGGTGGCGCAGGACTTGGCGCGGCGCATCATCAATCTGCCCAGCAGTCCGCAACTGATCATGGGCGCCGTGTGAGCGCGCCACGGAAAATTGCCGTCGTCACCGGCAGCCGCGCCGAGTACGGCTTGCTGTACTGGGTGCTGCACGATTTGCGCGCCGCGCCGGACGTCGAGCTGCAACTGATCGTCACCGGCATGCACCTGGCGCCGGAATTCGGCCTGACCGTGCGCGAGATCGAAAACGACGGTTTCCCGATCGCCCGCCGCGTCGAAATGCTGCTCTCCAGCGACACGCCGGGCGGCATCGCGAAATCCATGGCGCTGGGCCTGATCGGCATCGCCGATGCCTTCGAACAACTGCGCCCGGACCTCGTGCTGGTGCTGGGCGACCGCTTCGAAATCCTCGCCGCCGCCCAGGCCGCCATGCTGCACAACATCCCGCTGGCCCACATCGCCGGCGGCGACACCACGGAAGGCGCGTTCGACGAGTCGATCCGCCACGCCATCAGCAAAATGGCGCATCTGCACCTGGTGACCAACGAGCTGTCGGCGCGCCGCGTGCGCCAGTTGGGCGAAGACCCGCAAGCCGTGCACGTGGTCGGCAATCCCGGCCTCGACCACCTGCGGCGCCGCCCGCTGCTCGAAGCAGCCGCGCTGGCCGAGGCGCTCGGCGCGCCGCTGGGCCGGCGCAATCTGCTGATCACCTTCCACCCGGTGACGCTGGAGCCGTCCCAAGGCGTGGCCCAGCAGGCCGAACTGCTGGCCGCGCTGGCCGATTTGCCGGCCGACACGGCGCTGTGGTTCACCCGCCCCAACGCCGACACGGGCGGGCGGGCGCTGGCCGCCGCCCTCGACCTGTGGGCGGCGCAGCGGCCGAATGCGCGCGTGTTCGCCTCGCTGGGCCAGTTGCGCTACCTGAGCCTGATGGCGCAGGCCGACGCGGTACTGGGCAACTCTTCGAGCGGCCTGTACGAGGCGCCCTCGTTCAAGGTGCCCACCGTCGACATCGGCGACCGCCAGCGCGGCCGCAGCGCCGCCGCCTCCGTCCTGCATTGCGAGGCCGAGCGCGGCGCCATCGCGGCGGCCCTCGGCAAGGCGCTGGCTCTCGACTGCAGCGCCGTGCTCAACCCCTACGGTGACGGCGCCTCCAGCGCGCGCATCGTGGCGGCGCTGCGCCAGTTGCCGGGCGACCCAGCCCGGCTGAAAAAAACCTTTCACCTCTTGGATATTGCCCCGTGAATAAACCTGTGCTGTTTATTGCCGAAGCCGGCGTCAACCATAACGGCTCGATCGAGCGCGCCCTGCAACTGGTCGACGCCGCCGCCGACGCCGGCGCCGACGTCGTCAAGTTCCAGACCTTCAAGGCCGAGCTGCTCGCCACGGCGGGCGCCGCCAAGGCCGACTACCAGGTCGCCAACACGGGCGAGGCCGGCTCCCAGCTGGCCATGTTGCGCGCGCTGGAGCTGTCGCCGCACGACCACGAAGTCTTGCTGGCCCACTGCCAGCGGCGCGGCATCCGCTTCATGTCCACCGCCTTCGACGCCGCCAGCCTGGCGCTGCTGGCGCCGCTGAACATGCCGGCGATTAAGATTCCCTCCGGCGACATCAATTGCGGCCCCCTGCTGCTGCAGGCGGCCCGCCTGCGCCAGCCGCTGATCGTCTCGAGCGGCATGGCGACGCTGGCCGACATCGAACAGGCGCTCGGCGTCATCGCCTTCGGCCTGCTCGGCGACGCCGAACCGTCCGGCCGCGCCGACTTCGACCTGGCCTATTGCAGCGCGGCCGGGCGCGCCGCGCTGGCCGCCCACGTCACGCTGCTGCACTGCGTCACCCAGTACCCGGCCCCGGCCGGCGCCGTCAACCTGCGCGCCATGGACACCATGGCGGCCGCCTTCGGCCTGCCGGTCGGCTACTCCGACCACACGCTGGGCATCGAAGTGTCGATCGCGGCGGTGGCGCGGGGCGCCTGCGTGATCGAAAAACACTTCACGCTGGACCGCTCCCTGCCCGGCCCCGACCATGCGGCCTCGCTGGAACCGCAGGAATTGCGCCAGCTGGTGGCCGCCATCCGCAACGTCGAACAGGCGCTGGGCTCGCCGCTGAAGCAGCCGGCGCCGCTGGAAGTGCCGAACCGCGCCGTCGCCCGCCGCAGCCTGGTGGCGGCGCGCGCCATCGCCGCCGGCGAAATCTTCCGCGCCGACATGCTCACCGCCAAACGCCCCGGCGGCGGCATCTCGCCCCTCGAATTCTGGGCCATGCTGGGGCGCCGCGCCCAGCGCGCCTACGCCGCCGACGAATTGATCGAAGCATGACCTTGCCAGTCATCATAGTCGGCGCCGGCGGCCACGCCGCCGTCGTCGCCGACGCTTTGCTGGCCGCCGGCGCCGCCGTGCTCGGCTTCACCGATACGGACCCGGCCCGCCACGGTCGTGTATTATGTGGCTTACCGGTGCTGGGCGACGACGCCGTGCTGGCCCGCTACGAGCGCGCCGGGCTGCGCCTGGCCAATGGCCTGGGCGGCCTGGGCGGCGAGACGCCGCCGCTGCGCGCGCGCGTGCAGGAGCGCCTCGAAGCGCAGGGCTGGCAGTTTTGCGGCGTGCGCCACCCGGGCGCCATCGTCTCGCCCTTCGCCCGCCTGGGCGCCGCCGTGCAACTGATGGCTGGCTGCGTGGTCCAGCCCGGCGCCGAACTCGGCGCCGGCTGCATCGTCAACACCGGCGCCATCGTCGAGCACGACGCCTGCATCGGCGCCTGGAGCCACCTGGCGCCGCGCGCCGTCGTCTGCGGCCAGGTCCGGATCGGCGCCGCCTGCCACGTCGGCGCCGGCGCCACCGTGCGCCAGGACGTGCGCCTGGGCGCCGCCACCCTGGTCGGCGCGGGCGCCGTGGTAGTCAAGAATTTTTCGGGCGGCGGCGTGCTGCTGGGCACGCCCGCACGTCCATGGGAACAAGCAAAATGAGAATTTGGAAAGAGGCCCTGATCGGGCCGGAAATGAGCTTGCGCACGGCGCTGGAAACGATCAACCGGGCCGGCAGCCAAATCGTGCTCGTCGTCGACCAGCAGCGCCGCCTGCTCGGCACGCTCAGCGACGGCGACGCCCGCCGCGCCCTGCTGCGCGGCCTGAGCCTGGCCGACCCGGTCAGCGCCGCCATGCACATCACGCCGACCTGCGCCAGCACGGACGACGACCGCGCCACCCGGCTGTCGATGATGCGCCGCCTCGGCGTGCACCAGTTGCCGGTGCTCGACGGCGCCGGCCTGGTGGTCGGACTGGAAACCGTCGACGACTTCCTCGGCCCCCAGGAGCGCGAGCACAGCGTCGTCATCATGGCGGGCGGGCTGGGCAGCCGGCTCAAGGAACTCACCCAGGACACGCCGAAGCCGATGCTGCAAGTCGGATCGCGCCCGCTGCTGGAAACCATCATGCGCGGCTACGCCGACCAGGGTTTCCGCAACTTCTACCTGGCCGTCAACTACAAGGCTGAACAGATCGAACAACATTTCGGCGACGGCGCGCAACTGGGCATCCGCATCCACTACCTGCGCGAACGGCAGCGCCTGGGCACGGCCGGCGCGCTCAGCCTGCTGCCCGAGCTGCCGACCCAGCCCATCCTCGTCACCAATGCCGACTTGCTGACCAAGGAAAACTACGGCGCCATGCTGGACCAGCACCTTGAGGCCGAGGCCGACGCGACCATGGGCGTGCGCGAATACGAGATGCAGGTGCCGTTCGGCGTGGTGCGCGAGCGCAACGGCCGCATCGAGTCGATCGAGGAAAAGCCGATCCAGCGCTTCACCGTCAGCTCCGGCATGTATGTGCTGTCGCCGAGCGCCCTGGCGCTGGTGCCGCCCGACCAGTTCTTCGACATGCCCTCGCTGTTCGAGGCGGTCGTCGCCAAGGGCATGCACACGCGCTGCCACCGCATCAACGGCTATTGGCTCGACATCGGCCGCCTGCCCGACTATACCCGCGCCAACCAGGAATTCGACGAGGTGTTCCGATGATCGGCGGCCGCTCCGTGCTGGCCGTGGTGACCGCGCGCGGCGGCTCGAAGGGCGTGCCGGGCAAGAACATCCTGCCGATCGGCGGACGGCCGCTGATCGAGTGGACCATCGACGCCGCCCGCGCCTCGCGCTACATCGACCGCCTGATCCTCTCCTCGGACGACGAGGCCATCATCGCCGCGGCGCTGCGCGCCGGCTGCGAGGCGCCGTTCCGCCGCAGCGCCGCCCTGGCCGGCGACGCGGCCTCGTCGATCGACGTCGTCGTCGACGCCCTCGAACGCGTGCCCGGCCACGACATCGTCGTGCTGCTGCAGCCCACCTCGCCGCTGCGCAGCACCGCCGACATCGACGGCACGCTGGAACTGCTCGAAGCGAGCGGCGCGCCGTCCTGCGTCTCGCTGCGCGCCGCCGACGAGCATCCCTACTGGACCTACCGGCTCGACGCCGACGGCAGGCTGGCGCGCTACGCCGAACCGCCCGCCGGCATGCCGCTGCGGCGCCAGGACCTGCCGCCGGCCTGGTGCCTGAACGGCGCCGTCTACGCCGCCCGCACCGGCTGGTTCCTGCGCCAGCGCAGCTTTCTTTCGCCGCAGACGGCGGGCTATCCTATGCCCGCCGAACGCTCGCTCGACATCGACACGCCCGCCGACGTCGAGCTCCTGAAAACGGCCGTGCAGTCCCTGCGGCCCCTTCCCAACGACCGGCCTGAAGCGCCATCCACAAGGTGAACCCATGAAAAAACGCGACGTCATCAAACAGTACAACCTGCCGCCCGAGGTCAAGTTCTGCACGCTGTGCACGGTCTCGAACCAGCGTCCGCGCATCAGCTTCGACGCCAACGGCGTCTGCTCGGCCTGCAATTTCGCCCTCTACAAGCGCAACAAGATCGACTGGGCCGAGCGCGAGCGCGAGCTGATCGCCCTGTGCGACCGCCACCGCAAGAACAATGGCGAATACGACGTCATCGTCCCTTGCAGCGGCGGCAAGGACGGCAGTTACGTGGCCCACCAGCTGAAGTACAAATACGGCATGAATCCGCTGACCGTCACTTGGGCGCCGCTGAAGGCGACCGAGATCGGCCGGCGCAACCTCGACGCCTTCATCCAGTCCGGCTTCGACAACGTGCTCGGCACGCCGAACGGCAAGATCACGCGCAAGCTGACCCGCCTGGCCACCCAGCATATCGGCGACCCGTTCCAGCCCTTCATCTACGGCCAGACCAATTATCCGCTGCACATGGCCGTCAAGCACAATGTCGCGCTGATCATGTATGGCGAGAACGGCGAGGTCGAGTACGGCGGCGACATGAAGAACGCCCACCAGCCCACGCGCGAAATCAAGGACCACGACAAGCACTATTTCTCCGGCCTGCCGCCCGAGTTCTGGATCGAGCACGGCGTCAGCGCGGCCGACCTGAAACCCTTCATGGCCCCCAGCTATGAATCGATTCTGGCCAATCAGACGGAAATCCACTTCCTCGGCTATTACAAGTTCTGGGACCCCCAGGAAAACTTTTACTATTGCCGCGAAAACACCGGCTTCCAGCCCAACACCGAGCGCTCGGAAGGCACGTATTCGAAGTACGCCAGCCTGGACGACTGCATCGACGGCTACCACTACTATCTGGGCTACATCAAGTTCGGCATCGGCCGCACGACCTCGGACGCCGCCCACGAAATCCGCGACAGCAAGATCACTCGCGAAGAGGGCGTGGCCCTGGTCAAGCGCTACGACGGCGAATTCCCGCAAAAGTATTACCAGCAATTCCTCGACTACTGCGGCATCAGCGACGAGGACTTCCAGGCCGTCGTCGACAGCTGGCGCTCCGAGCATCTGTGGCGCAAGACGGCCGACGGCTGGGAGCTCAAGCATCCGGTCTGGGAACAGGCGCCGGAGCAGGCTTGACGACATGAAGAAGATCCGTCTGATCGCGCGCCTTGACATCAAGGGGCCGAACCTCATCAAGGGCATCCAGCTGGAAGGCTTGCGGGTGATGGGCGAGCCGCAGGAATTCGCCCGGCGCTACTACGAGCAGGGCGCCGATGAGTTGCTGTACGTGGACGTCGTCGCCAGCCTGTACGGCCGCAACAGCCTGCACGACATCATCGAGCGCGCCGCGCGCGACGTCTTCGTGCCGCTCACCGTCACCGGCGGCATCCGCTCGGTCGACGACGTGCGCAACATCCTGCGCGCCGGCGCCGACAAGATCGGCATCAACACGGCGGCCACCAAACGCCCCGAGCTGATCCGCGAAGTGGCCCGCAAATTCGGCTCGCAGTGCATGGTGCTGTCGATCGAGGCCAAGCGCGTCGCCCCGGGGCGCTGGGAAGTGTACACCGACAACGGCCGGGAGCGGACCGGCCTCGACGTCGTCGAGTGGGCCCAGCGCGGCGTCGAACTGGGGGCGGGGGAAATCCTGCTGACCTCGGTCGACCGCGAAGGCACGCGGGAAGGCTTCGACGTCGAGCTGGTGGCGGCCGTGTCGAAGACCGTGCCGGTGCCGGTGATCGCCAGCGGCGGCATGGGTTGCGTCGACGACGTCGCCACCGTCGTGCGCGAGGGCGCCGCCGACGCCGTCGCCATGGCCGACATCCTCCACTACGGCCGCAGCAGCATGGTGGAGATCCGCGCCGCCGCGCGCGCCGCCGGGCTGCAAGTGAGGACGCCATGACGGCCGCCGTGAGCATCATCGACTACGGCAGCGGCAACCTGCTCAGCGTCGCCCGCGCCTTCGAGCACTGCGGCGCCAGCGCCGCGCTGGCCCAGGACGCGGCCGCGATCGAGCGCGCCGAGCGCCTCGTGCTGCCCGGCGTCGGCGCCTTCGCCGACGGCATGCAGGGCTTGCACGAGCGCGGCCTGGTCGACGCCATCCTGCGCTACGCGGCGTCGGGCCGGCCGCTGCTGGGCATCTGCCTCGGCATGCAGATGCTGGCCAGCGACAGCGCCGAGTTCGGCTCCCACGGCGGCTTGAACCTGATCCCCGGGCGCGTGCAAGCCATTCCGGCGCGCGACGTCGACGGCACGGCGCAGAAAATCCCGCATATCGGCTGGGCCGACCTGCAGCCGCCCCGGCCGGGACGCTGGGCCGGCACGCTGTTCGAGGCCACGCCCGAGGGCACTTCCGTGTACCTGGTGCATTCCTTCCATTTCGTGCCGGACCAGCCGGACCAGCGCCTGGCCGACTGCTACTACGGCGGCCACGCCATCGCCGCCGCGGTGCAGTCGGACAACATCATCGGCTGCCAGTTCCATCCGGAAAAAAGCGGCGCGGCCGGGCTCGCCCTGCTGGCCGCCTTCCTGCGGCTCGACGGCGGCAAGGCGCGATGAGGTTTTTGCGCACCGGGGCCATCTACGCCGCCGCCAACATCGCGTCGGCGGCCGTGCCCTTCCTCCTGCTGCCCCTGCTGACGCGGGTGCTGAGCCCGCTCGAATACGGGCTCGTCGTCAGTTTCTCCCTGCTCGTCACCCTGTGCATGACGGTGGCCGGCTTGAACGCCCATGCCGCGCTCGGGGTCCTCTGGTTCAAGCAGCCGGCCGAACAGATGCCCGCCTTCAGCGCCACCGCGCTGGCGCTGGCCGCCGCCAGCACGCTGCTGGTGGCGGCCCTGGTGGGCGGCGTCCTGGCGCTGTTTCCCGCGCTGGGCTCGGGCGTGTCGGCCGGCTGGGGCATGGCGGCGGCCGTCACGGCCGGCGCCGGCGTGCTGCTGCAGTGCCGCCTGGTGCTGTGGCAAAGCCAGCACAAGGCCCTGCATAACGCCGTGCTGCAGGTGCTCGCCAGCCTCATCAACGTCACCTTCTCGCTCGTCGCCGTGCTCTTGCTCGGCCTGGGCGACAACGGCCGCAATGGCGCCATCGCCCTGACGGCCGTGCTGATGGCCGCCCTGTCGGTCGGCCTGTTCCTGCGCTCGGGCGAGCTGCGCTGGGCGCCGGACCGGGCGCAGCTGAAGACGCTGGTGCTGTTCGGCCTGCCGCTGATCCTGCACTCGCTGGCCGGCGTCCTGCTGGGCACCGCCGACCGCTGGACCGTCGCCCTGAAGCTGGGGCCGCAGGCGCTGGGCGTGTACGGCGCCGGCGCCCAGCTGGGCATGGTGATGGCGATCCTGGCCGACGCCTTCGTCAAGGCTTACGGCCCGTGGCTGTACGCCAAGCTGGCCTCCGGCAAGGCGGCCGACCAGCACTGCGCCGTCGGCGCAATCTACACGGCCATGCCGGCCTTCGTCGCCATCGCCGCCGCGGTGGGCCTGTTCCTGCACCTGGCCAGCGGCACCCTGCTCGGCCCGCAGTACCAGGCCGCGACGGCCGTGCTGCCATGGTTCATGCTGGGCGGCGCCTTCAGCGGCGTCTACCTGTGCACCTCGGTGCTGTTCTTTTTTTCCGGCCGCACCGGCCTGCTCGCCGCCACCACCCTCAGCGCCGCCACCTGCGGCGCCGCGTCGACCTGGTTGCTGGTCACCGCGCTGGGCAGCACCGGCGCCGCCGCCGGCTATGCGCTGACCCAGGGCTTGCTGGCGCTGTTTACCAGCGCCGTCGCCTTCCGCTCCTTCGACCTGCCGTGGCGCGAACCCGGCAAGGCCCTCTCCGCCTGGCGCCGCAACGCCTTTGCGGCCGGGCATTCCCCATCCATTTAACCTTTCTTTAGCTCAGCATATGACCACATCGAATTCCCCCTACGCGAGCGGCTTGCGCGTCGCCGTCATCGGCCTCGGCCGCATGGGCGTGCGCCACCTGCAGGCGGCGCAGCAGCTCGGCATGCAGGTGTGCGGCGTCGCCGACACCGCCGCGCCCGCCTTGCAGATGGCCCAGGACGGCTACGGCGTGGCCCCGGCCGCCTGTTTCACCGACGCCTACGCCATGCTGGAGGCGGTCCGGCCGCAAGCCCTGGTCATCGCCACGACGGCGCCCAGCCACGCGCCCTTCGTGCTGGCCGCGGCCGCGCAGGGCGTGCGCCACATCCTGTGCGAGAAGCCGATGGCCACCTCGCTGGCCGACGCCGAGGCGATGATCGCGGCCTGCCGGGACGCCGGCGCCGGCCTCGCCGTGAATCACCAGATGCGCTTCATGCCGCAATACACGCGCGTCAAGGCCCTGATCGGCAGCGCCGAGCTGGGGCCCCTGTCGAGCATCCTCGTGGCCGGCTCGAATTTCGGCCTGGCGATGAATGCCAGCCACTATTTCGAGATGTTCCGCTACATCGGCGACAGCCAGGTGCACGGCGTCCAGGCCTGGCTCGACGCGGCGCCGCTGGCGAACCCCCGCGGCGCGCAATTCGACGACCGCTCGGGACGCCTGCTGGCGCGCAGCGACAACGGCGTCAGCATGTTCATCGACTTTTCCGCCACCGCCGGCTGGGGCTTGCAAGTGGTGTATATCTGCCGCCACGGCCAGATCGTCGTCGACGAATTGAACGGCGCCATGCGCGTCGCCTACCGCCAGGCCGAGTTCCGCGACCTGCCGACGACGCGCTACGGCATGCCCGTCGACATACAGGAGCACAGCATCGAACCGGCCGACACCGTCGCGCCGACCATGCAGGTGTGGAACGCCCTGCTCGACGGCGGCAGCTATCCGGACGGCGCGGACGGCGCGCACGCGCTGGCCTGCCTGGTCGCCGCCCACGCCTCGCACGAGGCGGGCGGCAGCGAAGTGCGGCTGGCCGATGCCGCGCTGCCGCGCGCGCGCCAATTTAACTGGGCTTAATGGGAGAGAACGCAATGAAAAAATGGAAAATCGCTATCGTCGGCTCCGGCTACATGGCACAGGAGCACGCCAGGGCCTTCGCCTCGCTGGCCGAGGTCGAGATCGTCGGCGTCTGCGGCCGCGGCCGCGCCCGCGCCGAGGCGCTGGCCGCCACCTACGCCGTGCCGGCCTTTGACAGCATCGACGCGCTGTACCGCGCCACGGCGGCCGACGCCGTCGTCGTTGCCGTCAACGAGCTGTCGATGCAGGAAGTGAGCGCGGCCTGCTTCGCCCATCCATGGCTGTGCCTGCTGGAAAAACCCGTCGGCGTCGACCTGCCCCAGGCGCTGGCCATCCAGGACGGCGCCCGGCGCGCCGCCGCCCGCGCCTACGTGGCCCTGAACCGGCGCTCCTACGCCTCGACGCGGCAGGCGCTGGCCAGGCTGGAGGGCGACGACAGCGCGCGCCTCATCTCCGTGCTCGACCAGCAAGACATGGTGTCGGCCCGCGAAGGCGGCCAGCCTGAAGAGGTGGTGCGCAACTATATGTACGCCAACTCTATCCACCTGATCGACTACCTGAACCTGTTCGGCCGCGGCGCCATCGTCGGCGTCGAGCCGACGCTGCGCTGGAACCCCGAGCAACCGGGCTTCGTCGCGGCGACCGTGCACTACGCCAGCGGCGACAAGGGCCTCTACCAGGCGGTCTGGAACGGCCCCGGCCCGTGGTCGGTGACGGTCAGCAACGCCCAGGCCAGGCTGGAACTGCGCCCGCTGGAGAAACTCGCCGTGCAATTGCGCGGCGAGCGGCGCCTGCTCGACGTCGCCCCCGAGGCCATCGACAGCGAATTCAAGCCGGGCCTGCGCCACCAGGCCGAGCAGGTCGTGCACCTGCTGGCCGGCCGGCCCAGCATGCTGGCCACGCTCGACGAAGCCACCCGCTCGATGGCGCTGTGCGCCGACATCTACGGTCTGAGGCCCGCCCTTGCGGCCTGACCTGGATTCGGCCGGCAAGCTGCGCGCGCTCGCGCAGCTGGAGCGGCGCCACGCCCTGTTCGCCTTCCGGGTCGACGGCTGGTCGGCCTGGCGCGTCGTGCGCAACCCGCTGCACCGGATGGCCGAAGGCTTGCCGCTGGCCCAGCCGGCGCGCTCGAACGGCCGGCGCAGCGCGCAGGCGCTGCTGGCCACGTTCCGGCTGCTGCGCCTGCTCGCCGGCGGCGCCCGCCGCGAACTGCTGCTGAAGACCTGCCGCTCCGGCCTGCGCCTGCCGCAGGGCGAGGGCTACCGCGACGTGTATTTCGACGGCCTGCTCGGGGCCGGCCACGGGGCCTTGAAGCTGGAGGAAATCAACAGCCCCGACTTCGACCGCCAGGCGGCGGCCGCCTGCCATCCGGCCGACCTCGACCCCGTCGTCTTCACGTTCTGGGGTCGCGTGCTTGGCCTGCTGCTGCCGCTCAAGGCCGGCCCCTTCTGCGCCGACGTCGCCGCGCTGCTCGAGCGCGAGGTCGGCCTGGCCGTGCCGGCGCGCTGGCTGCGGGCGCGCCTGTCGACCGTGTACTGGCAGGCGCGCCTGTACACCCTGCTGCTGCGGCGCGTGCGCCCCGCCGCCGTGCTGGTCTCCGACACCGGCGAATATGCGCTGCGCATCGCCTGCCAGCGCTGCGGCGTGCGCTTCATCGAGCTCCAGCACGGCGTCTTCGACGCCCAGCACCCGGACGCCATTCCCGCCTGGGTCGAGGGCGCGGCGGCCGAGCTGCTGCTGCCCGACGTGCTGGCCTGCCGCGGCGCTTACTGGATCGAGCAACTGGCCGGCACCCGGCAGGGCCGCGACCACGCGGTGGCGGTCGGCAATGAATTGATCGACCTGGCGCGCGCCAGCCGGCACGGCCGCCGCGCCGACGGCCGCCTGCGCCTGGTGCTGAGCACCCAGGGCCTCGACAGCGAACGCCTGGCCCAGTGGCTGGAAGCGATGCTGGCGGCCGCCCCCGCCGGCCTGGACTGGGAGCTGGCGATCAAATTGCACCCCGTCTACGACGCCGGCACGCGCGCCTTCGACGGCCTGCGCGGGCGGGCCCGCGTGCGCGTCATCGGCGGCGCCGAGCAGCCGCACGTGTTCGAACTGCTGGCCCAGGCCGATCTGCACCTGAGCATCGCCTCGGCCTGCCATTTCGACGCCGCCGCCCTCGGCGTGGCCAGCGTCGTCATTCCGCTGGCCGGCCACGAAGCCATGCTGGGCGCCGTCGACGGCACCCAGATCGCGCTGGCGCGCCAGCCGGGCGACGTGTGGGCGCTGGCGGCCGCGCCGGCCGCGCCGGCCGCGCGCGCGCACCACTACGCGACGCCTGGCTTCATCGGCAATCTACAGCGCCTGCTGGGCTGAGCCCGGCGAACCATTTCCCCACTTTGACCTCCCACCATCTTTACCGGACCTTCAGATGAACCAGATCCATCCCACCGCCACCGTTGACGCAGGCGCCAAGATCGGCGCCCACACCGCCGTTTGGCATTACGCCCATGTCGAGGCGGGCGCCGTGATCGGCGAACATTGCAATCTCGGCCAGAATGTCTACGTCGGCAACCAGACCGTGATCGGCCACGGCTGCCGCCTGGGCAATTCCGTCGCCGTGTTCTCGCACGTCGAGCTGGGCAACTTCGTCTTTTGCGCGCCATTCATGGTGTTTACCCATATCGCCTTCCCGCGCGCCTGCGTCAGCCGGCGCGCCAACTTCGAGAAGACCATCGTCAAGGATGGCGTGTCGCTGGGCGCGAACGCGACGGTGGTGCCGGGCATCACGATCGGCACCGGCACCTTCCTGGCGGCCGGCTCGACCCTGACCAGGGATAGCAAGGACTGGGCGCTGATGGTCGGCGCGCCGGCGCGCCAGCTCGGCTGGGTCAGCGCCTACGGCGAGAAGATCCCCCTGCCGCTGAGCGGCGAGGGCGAGTGGCACTGCCCGCACACGGGCGACGCCTACCACCTGTGCGGCAGCGAGCTGCGGCGCCAGCCCGGCCCGCGCGACATCCTCCACTACACGCCGGGCGGCCGCTTCGAACGCATGACGGCCAGCGCCGTGACGGCCACCGCGCAAACCCTGTCCGCATGAGCGTGGCCACGGCAACGGCGCGCGGCACCCCCCCGCCCGGCGGCGGGCGGGCGGGGCCGCCCCGGCGGCGCAATGTCGCCCTGCTGCTGTACCTCATCATATCGCTGCTGATATCGATGACGATCAGCCAGGAGGAAACGCCCGAGCTCGGCTCGCTATCCTATTGGCTGCTGGTCGGCGCGGCCGGCCTGCTGCCCTTCGCCAACGCGGCGTCCGTGCTGCGGGCGCTGCTCGGGCACGCCCGGCCGCTCCTGCTGTTCGGCCTGCTCGGCGGCGCCTGGCACCTGGCCGCCGGCGACATGCGCGCCGTGCTGCAACTGGGCTTGATGGTGTGGGTGCTGGCCTGGTTGTGCTGCGAGCGCGTCCACGTCAGCACCGAGGACCTGGTGCGCCTGTATGTCGTGCTGCTGGCCATAGGCGTGGCCATGTGGCTGACGACGGACTTGAACCGCTGGGGCATCCTGCCCGCCACCACGGCCGAGGAGTACGGCATCTGGCGGGTGTCGTTTTTTCCCAACATCGCCAACACGGCGATTCTCTCGCTGGCCATGGTGCTACTGCTCACGCGCAACGCGGCGCTGGCGCGGGCCCATCCGGTCGTGCTCTGCATCGCCCTGTATTTCGTGATTTTTTCCTTCGTGCGCACGGCCCTGATCGCCCTGGCCCTGTACGCGGCGATGCGCTGGTGGCTGGGCCGGCGCCGCCGCAGCGCGGCCGGCATGTGCGCCGCCGCCCTGCTGCTGGCCGTCGGCGTCAACGCCGCGCTGGCCACGTCGGCGTACGCGATCGAATACCTGCAACAATTCCCGCTCATCTCGCGCCTATTCCTGCGCGGCGAATCGGGCCTGAGCGTGGACGAAATCTTCCAGCAACTGTACCGGCCCTGGCTGTGGTGGCAGCACTGGAACCTGTTCAGCACCAGCCCCTCCCTGATGGGCTGGGGGGCCTTCGATTTCGTCGACATGCAGCTCGAAGAATTAAACGTCGGCACCACGCCGGCCGGCAACGAAGCCCTGCTGACCCGCCTGCTGGCGACCTACGGCTTGCCCAGCCTGTTTTTCCTGTACTTCCTCGGCGCCCGCCTGCACCGCGCGGCCAAGTCGCGCGACCTGTGGGCTTGCGCATGCTTTCCGCCCATCATACTGTTGATGATGCAGTGGGGGAATATCTACCATCCGACGGACGCCAACGGCTCGCTGTTCCTGCTGATGCTGTTGCACGGCTCGGCCGCGTTCGCGCCGGCGCGCCGGCGGGCGCGGCGACGCGCCGCGGCGGCGCCGCCGCGCCGGGCGGCCACCGACGCCGGAGGCTCTGCTAACATGGACGGCAACAGTATGGCGGCCGGCGCGGCGACAGCGGCGGCACCGACACAATAATCACGCCCGGCGCCCCGGCGCCGCGGCACAGGCAGCGGACACATAATATGACAATCAAAATTCTCTACATCGACGGCGACGGCCCCTTCGGCGGCGCCTCGCGCAGCCTGTTCGAAGCCGTGCGCGCGCTGCCGGCGGGCGCGGTGGCGCCCCTGTTCGTCGCCAGCGAAGGCACGGCCCTGGACTTTTACCGCCAGGTGGCGAGCGGCCTCGTGACCGCGCGCGGCATGCCGAAATTCGACAACACCCGCTACAGCCACTACCGCGGCGTGCGCTGGCTGATCTTGCTGCGCGAGCTGTTCCACCTGCCCTTCGCCGTGATCGCCCTGCTGAAGGCGAAGCGGCGCTGGCAGCAGGTCGACCTGATCCACGTCAACGAGGGCGTCTACCTGGTGACGGCGCTGCTGGCCAAGGCGATCTTCCGCGCCCCGCTGGTGGTGCACGTGCGCGCCCTGATGTGGGCCAAGGAAAACAGCCTGCGCTGCGCCTGGTTTAACCGCAGCCTGGCCAGGCACGCGGCGGCCGTCATTTCCATCAATGAAAACACCCGCGCCACGCTGCCGGCCGCCCTGCCGGTCGACGTGATCCAAAACTCCTTCACCGCCAAGCGCGCGCCCGAGCCCGACACCGCCATGGCGGCGAAGCTGGACGGTTTGCGCAAGGGCTCGCTGAAAGTGGGTTTCGTCGGCAATCTGCACCACTCCAAGGGCTTGTTCGACATGCTGGACGCGGCCGTGCTGCTCAAGCGCGCCGGCCACGACGTCGAATTCGTCATCGTCGGCGGCGTGACGGTGGCCGACAAGGGGCCCAAGGCCTGGTTGCTGGCCAGGGCCGGCCTGGCGCAGAACGTCGCGGCGGAACTGGCCGGGCGGATCGCCGCGGAAGGCCTGGATGCGAGCTTCCACCTGATGGGCGCCACGCTGGACATCAGTTGCGTCTACGAACGCATCGACGTGCTGTGCTTCGCCTCCCACTATGACGCGCCGGGGCGGCCGGTGTTCGAGGCGGCGTTCTCCGGCGTGCCCTCGATCGTCGCCGTCGACCGGCCGCTGGCCGACACCCTGGTCGACGGCGAGACCGGCCTGGCCATTCCGGCCAGGCAGCCGGCCAGGCTGGCGCAGGCGATCGCCCATTACGCCGAGCACCGCGACGAGGTCAAGCGCATGGGCGAGAACGCCCGGCGCCTGGCGCAAGACAATTTCGACCCGGCGGCGAACGCCAGGCGCCTGCTCGGGGTCTACCAACGCGTGCTCGGACCGGGCTAAGCGGCTCGCGTCCGCCCCCGGCATTGCTTTACAATGCAGCCCAGACGCACCGCGTGCGCCGGCGGCGCGGCGATGCGGGGCAGGGCCGCCCCGTCATTTACTATTTTTTGATAAATACTAGAATATGGACCAATCAATGCAAGCCAAGCGTGACTATGCTATCTGTAGCAATTGCATCATGGATACCTCGGATTCCAACATCAGCTTCGACGACAAAGGCTGGTGTGACTACTGCAACAATTATCACGCGAATATCGTGCCGAACTGGCATCCGGACGCGCGCGGCCAGCGCGAGCTGGAGGCCATCGTCGCGCGCATCAAGCGCGACGGCGCCGGCAAGGCCCACGATTGCATCATCGGTTTGAGCGGCGGCGTCGACAGTTCCTACGTCGCCTACCTGGCCAAGCAGTACGGCTTGCGGCCGCTGCTGTTCCACGTGGACGCCGGCTGGAATTCCCAGCAAGCCGTCAACAACATTGAAAAAATGGTCGACGGACTGGGCTTCGACTTGCACACGGAAGTGGTGAATTGGCAGGAAATGCAGGATTTGCAACTGGCCTTCTTCAAGGCCCAGGTGCCGCACATCGACACGCCGCAAGACCACGCCTTTTTCGCCTCGCTGTACAATTTCGCCGCCAAGAACGGCGTCCAGTATATTTTGACGGGCGCCAATTACTCGACGGAATGCGTGCGCGAACCGCTGGAATGGCATTACCACGCGTCCGACCTGACGCAGCTGAAAGACATCCACCGCCGCTTCGGCAAGCGCAAGCTGAAGACCTTCCCGCTGTGCGACATCTTCAAATACAAGCTCTATTACCGCTTCGTCAAGGGCGTCAAAGTCGTGAAACCGCTAAATTGCGTGCCCTTCATCAAGGAAGAAGCCATGCAATTGCTGGTCGACACCTACGGCTGGCAAAAATACGCGCACAAGCACTACGAGTCGCGCTTCACCCGCTTTTACGAAGGCTATTGGCTGCCGACCAAGTTCGGTTTCGACAAGCGCCGCGCCCACTTCTCCAGCCTCGTGCTGACGGGGCAGCTGACGCGCGCCGAGGCGCTCGACAAGATCAGCGTCAAGGCTTACGACGAGGCCACCGTGGCCCAGGATTTCGAGTACATCGCCACCAAGCTGGGCCTGAGCGTGGACGAGCTCAAGGCCGTGATGGCCGGCGACAACAAGAGCTATCGCGACTACAAGTCGAGCATGCCGCTGCTCGACGCCATCACCAAGCTCTTGCGCCTGGTCGGCTGGCAGAAGGCGATCATCCGATGATCAAAATTGTCGACTACGGCCTCGGCAACATCAGCGCGTTCTCGAATATGTACAAGCGCATGAATATCCCCGCGGCGGCCGCGAAAACGGCGGCCGAACTGGACGGCGCCAGCAAGATCATCCTGCCCGGCGTCGGCGCCTTCGACCATGCGATGGACTTGCTCGACGCTTCCGGCATGCGCGCGACGCTGGAGGCGCTGGTGTGCGACGCGCGCGTGCCGGTGCTGGGCATCTGCGTCGGCATGCAAATACTGGCCGACGGCAGCGACGAGGGCAAGCGGCCGGGCCTGGGCTGGGTGCCCGGCCGGGTGCGCGCCTTCAAGGACGCGCCGGCGGCGGCCCAACTGCCTACCCCGCACATGGGCTGGAACGACGTCGCGCCGGCCGCGCCGCACGCGCTGTTCGCCGGGCTGGAGACGGAGGCGCGCTTTTATTTCCTGCACTCGTATTTTTTCGCCTGCGCGCAGGCCGGCGGCGTGATGGCGACGTCGACCTACGGCGTGGATTTCGCTTGCGCGGTTCACCGCGACAACGTCTACGGCGTCCAGTTCCACCCCGAGAAGAGCCACCACCACGGCGCCCGGTTGCTGAAAAACTTTGCGGAGTTGTAATATGCTGAGACCCAGAATTATCCCCTGCCTGCTGGTGCACGAGGGCGGCCTGGTGAAGACCGTCTCCTTCAAGAATCCGAAATATGTCGGCGACCCGATCAACGCCGTGAAGATTTTCAATGAAAAGGAAAGCGACGAGCTGATCGTCCTCGACATCGACGCCACCGTCCACGGCAACGAGCCCGACTATAAATTGATCGCCGACCTGGCGGCCGAATGCCGCATGCCGCTGTGCTACGGCGGCGGCATCCGCAGCGTCGCCCAGGCCAAGCGCATCATCAGCCTCGGGGTCGAGAAGATCGCCCTCAGCGCGGCGGCGATCGAGGACCCGGAACTGATCGCCCGGATCGCCGAGGAGATCGGCAGCCAGAGCGTGGTCGTGGTGCTGGACGTCAAAAAGCGCATGCTCAGCAAGGAATACGACGTCTTCCTGCACAACGGCCGCAAGAACACCAAGCTGAACGCGATCGAGGTGGCCCAGCGCGCCGCCGCGCTGGGGGCCGGCGAAATCGTCATCAATTCGATCGAGCACGACGGCCAGATGAAGGGCTACGACCTGGCGCTGGCGCAAAAGGTCCGCGCCGCCGTGGGCGTGCCCATCACGCTGCTCGGCGGCGCCGGTTCGCTCGACGACGTGGCCGACCTGATACGCAGTTGCGGCGTGGTCGGCGCCTCGGCCGGCAGCCTGTTCGTCTTCAAGGGCGCCTACAAGGCCGTGCTGATCAACTATCCCACGGTAGCCCAGCGCGACGCGCTGGTGGGGCGGGCGCTGGGCTGGGCCTAAGCGGCCCACCATACGATTTCATTGGAAAGAGACATTATGTTTGAAGGCAAGGTTCTTTTGATTACGGGCGGTACGGGTTCCTTCGGCAACGCCGTCTTGAAACGTTTTCTCGACACGGGCATCGGCGAGATCCGCATTTTCAGCCGCGACGAAAAAAAACAGGACGATATGCGCAAGCAGTACCTCAGCGCCAAGCTGAAGTTCTACATCGGCGACGTGCGCGATTTCGACAGCGTGCTCAACGCCACGCGCGGCGTCGACTATATTTTCCACGCGGCCGCCCTGAAGCAGGTGCCGTCTTGCGAGTTCCATCCGATGGAAGCGGTGAAAACCAATATCCTCGGCACCGACAACCTGCTCGAAGCGGCCATCCAGAACGGCGTGCGGCGCGTGGTCTGCCTGAGCACCGACAAGGCCGCCTATCCGATCAATGCGATGGGCATTTCCAAGGCCATGATGGAAAAGGTCATGGTCGCCAAATCGCGCAACCTGGACGACGCCAAAACCATCATCTGCGGCACCCGCTACGGCAACGTGATGGCCTCGCGCGGCTCGGTGATCCCGCTGTTCGTCGAACAGGTCCGCGGCGGCCTGCCGATTACCATCACCGACCCGGCCATGACGCGCTTCATGATGACGCTGGAGGACGCCGTCGACCTGGTGCTGTACGCCTTCGAGCACGGCGCCAACGGCGACATGTTCGTGCAAAAGGCCCCCGCCGCCACCGTCGAGGTGCTGGTGCGCGCGCTGCTGGCCATCCTCGGCAAGCCCGACCATCCGGTCGACATCATCGGCACCCGGCACGGCGAAAAACTGTATGAAACCCTGCTCAGCCGCGAGGAGATGGCCGCCGCCGCCGACCTCGGCGAGTATTTCCGCGTGCCGCCCGACTTGCGCGACTTGAACTACGGAAAGTTCGTCGAAGAGGGCGAGCAAAAGATTTCCAACTGCGACGACTACAATTCGCACAACACGGAGCGCCTGGACCAGGCCGGCATGCGCGCCTTGCTGATGAAGCTAGATTTCATCCAGGCCATCGCCCGCGGCGAAGCAGCCGTCGCGGAGGGCTAGGCGCATGAAAGTACTCGTGACCGGAGCCCATGGCTTCATCGGCAAGAATCTGCTGGTCCACCTGCGCGAGCGGGGCGGCGTCGAGGTGCTGACCCTGCTCAAGGGCGAGACGCCGCAGGCGCTGGCCGAGAAGGCCGCCCAAGCCGATTTCATCTTCCACCTGGCCGGCGTCAACCGGCCGCAAACGGAGGACGAATTTGCGCAAGGCAATACCGACCTGACCCGCGCCGTCTGCGACGCCGTGCGCGCCGCCGGCCGCGCCGTGCCCATCCTGTACACCTCGTCGACCCAGGCCGAGCGCGAGAACGCCTACGGCAGCAGCAAGCGCGGCGCCGAGGCGGCGCTGCGCGCCTACAGCGCCGCCAGCGGCGCCCCCGTCTATCTGTACCGCCTGCCGAATGTGTTCGGCAAGTGGTGCCGGCCGAACTACAATTCGGCGGTGGCGACCTTCTGCCACAATATCGCGCAAGGCTTGCCGCTGCAGATACACGACGCGGCCGCCGAGATCGACCTGGTCTACATCGACGATGTCGTGGCCGCCTTCCTGGGCGCGCTCGGGCAGGCGCCCGCGCCAAGCCCATACCAGCCGGTGGGGCCGGTGTACCGCATCAGCGTCGGCGCGCTGGCCCAGCAGTTGCAAGCGTTCAAGGACAGCCGCGCGAGCCTGCTGACCGAGGCCGTCGGCACGGGCCTGACGCGGGCCCTGTACGCGAGCTACCTCAGCTATCTTCAGCCGGAGCAGTTCACCTATCCCCTGAACAAGCACGAGGACCCGCGCGGCGTCTTCGTGGAAATGTTAAAGACGCGCGACGCCGGCCAATTCTCTTACTTCACCGCCCATCCCGGCGTGACCCGCGGCGGCCACTACCACCACACCAAAAACGAAAAGTTTTTGGTCGTCAAGGGCGAAGCCCGGTTCGGCTTCCGCCACATCGACAGCGGCGCCACCTACCAGCGCCGCACCAGTGCCGCCCTGCCCGAGGTGGTGGAAACCATCCCCGGCTGGTCGCACGACATCACCAACATCGGCGAGGGGGAAATGATCGTCATGCTGTGGGCCAACGAAATATTTGACCGCCAGCACCCCGACACGGTCAGCCACGAGGTTTAAACCATGCAAAAATTAAAAGTCATGACGGTCGTCGGCACGCGTCCGGAAATCATCCGCCTGTCGCGCGTGCTGGCCAAACTGGACCAGTTCTGCGAGCACCTGATCGTGCACACGGGCCAGAACTACGACTACGAGCTCAATGAAATATTCTTCCACGACCTGGCCGTGCGCAAGCCCGACCACTTCCTCGGCGCGGCCGGCGCGACTGCCGCCGAGACCATCGGCAAGATCATCATCGCCGTCGACGCCGTGCTGGAGCGGACCCAGCCGGATGCGCTGCTGATACTCGGCGACACCAACAGCTGCCTGGCGGCGATTCCCGCCAAGCGTCGGAAAATCCCCATCTTCCACATGGAGGCCGGCAACCGCTGCTTCGACCAGCGCGTGCCGGAAGAAACCAACCGCAAGATCGTCGACCACACGGCCGACGTCAACCTCACCTACAGCGCCATCGCCCGCGAATACCTGTTGCGCGAAGGCTTGCCGCCGGACCGCGTGATCAAGACCGGCAGCCCGATGTACGAGGTGCTGCAGTATTACCGGGACGGCATCGAGGCGTCCGACGCGCTGACGCGCCTGGGCCTGGCGCCGGGCGGCTACTTCGTCGTCAGCGCGCACCGCGAGGAAAACATCGATTCCGAGCGCAACTTCGACAAGATGGTCGGCATGCTCAACGCCGTCGCCGCGCACTACCAGTTGCCGGTGATCGTCTCGACCCACCCGCGCACGCAAAAGAAGGTCGACGCCCGCGGCGCCACCTTCCACCCGCTGGTGCGCCTGCTCAAGCCGCTCGGCTTCAAGGACTATGTCAAACTGCAGGCCAGCGCCAAGGCCGTGCTGTCCGACAGCGGCACGATCACGGAAGAGTCGTCGATTTTGAATTTCCCCGCCCTCAACATCCGCGAAGCCCACGAGCGTCCGGAAGGCATGGAGGAGGCGGCGGTGATGATGACCGGACTGGACATCGAGCGCGTGCTGCAGGGCTTGGCCATCCTCGACACCCAGGGACGGGGCGCGGCCCGCGACCTGGCGCTGGTGGCCGATTACAGCGTGCCCAACGTCTCCGACAAGGTGGTGCGCATCCTGCACAGCTATACCGATTATGTGAACCGCAAGGTGTGGCACAAGGCCGACTAAGTCAAACAGTGAAGATATTAATCGTTAGCCAATATTTTTGGCCGGAGAATTTCCGCATCAATGACTTGGCCGCCGCCTTGCAGCAGCGCGGCCACGAGGTCAGCGTGCTGACCGGCTGGCCAAATTATCCGGAGGGCAGCATCGATGCCGATTTCGCGCGATGCCCGGAAAACTACCGCGACTTCGAAGGCGTCGCCGTCATCCGGGTGCCGCTGCTGGCCCGCGGCCGCGGCGCCATGCGCTTGATGCTGAACTATCTGAGCTTTGCCCTGTCGGCCAGCGTCATCGGCGCCTTCAAGCTGCGCGGCCGGCCCTACGACGTGATTTTCGTCTATGAGCCCTCGCCCGTCACGGTGGGCTTGCCGGCGCTGTTGCTGAAGCGCCTGAAGGGCGCGCCCGTCGTGTTCTGGGTGCTCGACCTGTGGCCCGAATCGCTGAGCGCCGTCGGCGCCGTGCGCTCGGCCGGCATCCTGGCCGGCGTCGGCCGGATGGTGTCGTTCATCTACCGGCGCTGCGATTTGATTCTCGCGCAATCGCGCTCCTTCATCGGCGGCATCGAAAAATACTGCCCGCAGCGGGAAAAAATCCAGTACTTCCCCAGTTGGTCCGAGGATCTGTTCAGCGGCGCGGCGCCGGCGCCGGCGCCGGAAATCCCGCGCGCCGACGGCGTGTTCACGATTCTGTTTGCGGGCAACATCGGCGATGCCCAGGATTTCCCGACGATACTGGCCGCGGCCGAGCGCTTGCGCGCGCGCGCCGACATCCGCTGGATCATCGTCGGCGACGGACGCATGACGGCCTGGGTCAAGCAAGAGATTGCGCAAAGGGGCTTGCACGCACAGGTGCAGATGGCCGGCCGCTTCCCGCTGGAGCGCATGCCGGCGTTCTTCGCCCATGCCGACGCGCTGCTGGTCACGCTCAAGCCGAACGAGGTCTTCGCCATGACCATTCCCGGCAAGGTGCAGACCTATCTGTCGTCGGGCTTGCCCATCGTCGCCGCCCTTGACGGCGAAGGCGGCGCGATCATCCGCGAAGCGGGCGCCGGCCACGCCTGCCCGGCCGGCGACGCCGACGGACTGGCGGCCGCCGTGGCCGCGATGGCGGCATTGAGCGCGGCGCAGCGCGCCGCGATGGGCGCGGCGGGCCGTGCCTACTATGCGGCGCAATTTGAAAAGAACATGCTGATCGACACCCTGGAGCGGCATTTTAATCGTCTGTCAAGCAAGAAAGCCGTGAATGACCATGCATAAAATACTCGTGAGCGGGGCCAATGGCTTCGTCGGCACGGCGCTGTGCCAAGCCTTGGCGCAGCGCCAGCTTCCCTTCGTCGCGGCGGTGCGCGCAGCCGCCACGGCGCAGCACTACGCGGTCGGCGAACTGGACGCGACCACCGACTGGAGCGGCGCACTGGACGGCTGCACCGGCGTGATCCACTTGGCCGCCCGCGTGCACGTCATGCAGGAAACGGCCGGCGACGCCTTGCGCGCCTACCGCGCCGTGAATGTCGAGGCCACGCTGAATCTGGCCAGGCAGGCCCGGGCGGCGGGCGTGCGGCGCTTCGTCTTCGTCAGCAGCGTCAAGGTGAACGGCGAGGCGACGCCGCGGCGGCCGTTCACCGGCGCCGACGTGCCGGCGCCGCTCGACCCCTACGGCCAGTCCAAGCTGGAGGCCGAGCAGGCCCTGCAAGCGTTCGCCAGGGAGAGCGGCATGGAACTGGTGATCGTGCGTCCGCCGCTGGTCTACGGGCCGGGCGTGCGCGCCAATTTCCAGCGCCTGATGGGACTGGCCCACGGCGGCTGGCCGCTGCCCTTCGGCGCCGTGCACAACCGCCGCAGCATGGTATCGCTGGATAACCTCGTCGATTTATTACTTTTATGCAGCGTCCATCCAGCCGCGCCCGGACAGGTGTTCATGGTGTCGGACGGCCAGGACGTCAGCATCGCGGAATTGCTGCGCATGTTGGCGACGGCGATGGGCAAGCGCGCGCGGCTGGTGCCGGTGCCGGCCGCGCTGCTCGGCGCCGCCGCCGCCGTGCTCGGCAAGTCCGCCGAGGCGCAGCGCCTGCTCGGCTCCCTGCAGGTCGACATCAGCCACACCCGGCAAACGCTGGGCTGGCGCCCCGCCGTCGGCATGCAGGAGTCGCTCAACAAAACGGTGGCCAGTTTTTTGTCGCGCCGGGGAGCGCCGTCCACATGAAAAGAACCTTCGACCTGCTGCTGGCCATGCTGGCCTTGCTGCTTCTCCTGCCGGCCATCGCGGCGGTGGCGCTGTTCGTCAAATGGCGCTCCGTCGGGCCAGCCCTGTACTGGTCGGACCGGGTGGGGCGGCACAACCGCATCTTCCGCATGCCGAAATTCCGCACGATGCGCACCGACACGCCGGCCGTGGCCACCCATTTGCTGTCCGACCCGCAGCAGTTCCTCACGCCGGGCGGCTCCTTCTTGCGCAAATCCAGCCTGGACGAACTGCCGCAGTTGTGGAGCATCTTGTGCGGCAATATGAGTTTTGTCGGCCCGCGCCCGGCCCTGTTCAACCAGCAAGACCTGATCGCCCTGCGCACCGAGCACGGCGTCGACCAGCTCTTGCCTGGTTTGACGGGCTGGGCCCAGGTCAACGGCCGCGATGAATTGCCGATTCCGGACAAGGTCAAGCTGGACCTCGAATACCTGCAGCGCCAGTCGTTCGCGCTGGATGTGAAAATCATTCTGCTGACCTTCCTGAAGGTCGTGCGCCGGGATGGCGTCGCCCATTAGCGGCGTGTATATTTTTACATCATCTGTGCTATGCTGGGTCGCCGCGCACATCGCCGCCGGCGCCCTGTTTTCAGCAGTACCGACCATTACGTTTGAACAGTAAAATGAAATCATTCCTTGATTTATCGCGCATTCACAAGCAGTTAATTGCGGCGGCAGCCGATTTATTGTTTCTGCCGCTGACGTTTTGTTTCGCCATTCTGTTGCGCTACGATATATCAAGCCCGGCCCAGTTCACGCATTACCTGTGGCTCATTTTTACCGTCCCGCTGGTGTCGATTCCGATTTTCATCCGGCTTGGCCTGTACCGCGCCGTGATCCGCTTCATCGACCAGAAAATCGTCTACGTCGTCGTGCTGGGCGTCACCATCTCGGTGGTGGGGCTGCTGGCCATCGCCGGCCTGCTGACGCATATGGAGGGCCTCTCGCGCGGCGTGTTCGGCATCTACTGGATCAGCGCGATCACCTATGTCGTCGCGAGCCGCTTCCTGGCCCGCGGCTTCCTGCTGCATCCGAACGGCGGCCAGGAAACCGTGCGCGTGGCCATCTACGGCGCCGGCAAGTCCGGTTCACAACTGGCCAGCGCCTTGCGCGCCGGCCAGGACTACCTGCCGGTCGCCTTCATCGACGACACGGCCGAACTGCACGGCGCGACCATCGGCGGCATCAAGGTCTACGCCGCCACCTATCTGCCTGACCTGATCGGCAAGGCGAAAATCAGCGAAGTCTTGCTGGCCATGCCTTCGCTGTCCAAAAAGCACCAGCGGCATATCCTGAACCAGCTGGAAGCCTTGAAGGTCAAGGTCAAGGTCACCCCGCCGGTGGAAAGCCTGGTCAGCGGCGAACTGGGCCTGCAAGACGTACGCGACATCGAAATCGAGGACTTGCTGGGGCGCGACCAGGTCGCGCCCGACCTCGGCCTCATTGCCACCTGCATCACCGGCAAGTGCGTCATGGTGACGGGCGCCGGCGGCTCGATCGGCTCGGAGCTGTGCCGGCAGATTATCCGCCTGCGCCCGAGCCGCCTGATTTTGCTGGAAATGTCGGAGTTCGCGCTGTACTCCATCAAGCAGGAATTGAAGGGCTTGCACATCAGCCTCGGCGGCGAGCTGGAACTGATGCCCTTTCTCGGCTCGGTGCTGGAGACCGAAAAATGCAAGCGCATCATGCGCACTTTCGCCGTCGAGACGGTCTACCATGCGGCCGCCTACAAGCACGTGCCGCTCGTCGAGTACAACCCCATCGAGGGCGTACGCAACAACGTCTTCGGCACCCTGAGCATCGCCCAGGCGGCGGTCGAGGCCGGCGTCACGTGTTTCGTCCTGATTTCGACGGACAAGGCGGTGCGCCCGACGAATGTGATGGGCGCCACCAAGCGCCTCGCGGAACTGATTTTGCAAGCCTTGGCGGGGGAAGGCGCGCGCACGCGCTTTTGCATGGTGCGATTTGGCAACGTGCTGGGATCGTCAGGCTCGGTGGTTCCCTTGTTCCGCCAGCAAATCATGGAAGGTGGCCCGATTACGCTGACCCACCCGGAGATCACCCGTTATTTCATGACCATTCCGGAGGCGGCGCAACTGGTGCTGCAGGCCGGCGCCATGGGATCGGGCGGCGACGTGTTCGTGCTCGATATGGGCGAACCGGTCAAAATCATGGACCTGGCGGCGAGAATGGTACACTTGAGCGGGCTCGAAGTCAGAAGCAAGAGCGCGCCGAACGGCATCGAAATCGTCCATGTCGGCTTGCGCCCGGGCGAGAAACTGTACGAGGAATTACTCATCGGCGACAATGTCGAAGGCACCGAACACCCGCTGATCATGCGCGCCCAGGAGGCCGCCATTCCCTGGGCGGAATTGCGCGCGCTACTGGCGGCGCTGGAAGCGGCGTGCAGCAATTTTGAGGTTGAAACCATCCGGGCGCTGCTGTTACGCGCCGTGCGCGAATACACGCCGCAATGCGGCATCGAAGACTTGATCTGGTGCGCCGAGCGCCGCGCGCCCCTCTCCGGCCAAGTCACCACGACGCTGCCCGCCGCCTTGCAAAACCTGCATTGATAGCAGACCCGCTGTGCCGAAGCGGAGGCGCCCGCCGCGGCCCGCGGCGGCGGGCACAGCTGTTCCAAGAAACCAACCGATCAATCTTTAAAAGTGCAATTATGGACAAGTATGACGAATATAGTGAGCAATACGCCGAGCATGAGCAAGCGGGCTTGTCGCTGACCGCCATCCTTCCCGCCCTGTGGCGGGGACGCTGGCTGATCGCCGGCAGCACGGCCGTCGCCGCCGCCATCGGCCTGTCGACGGCCATCTATTCGGCGCAGTACCTGAGCGAGGGTTTCTTCCAGTTCGGCGGCCCCATTCCGCTGCTAAAGGACAGCAGTCCGAAGGAAAAGGAGGCCAGCAGCGGCATCACGCTGCCCAATTACAAACGCTACTCCGCGGCGTTCAACAGCGGCGAACGCTTCCGCGAATTCGTCCAGCAAAACAAACTGGAGGCCAACCCCAGCGTGGCGGGCCTGCAGCGCATCTTTTCCTCGCCAGACAGCCTGTCCAAACTGGTGCAGCCGGTTTTCCCCTTCACCAAACTCGACGCCAAAGAGTTAATGGAGCAACCAAAGGATGCCAGCAACAACGTCATCGGCCTGCGCATCGTCTACCAGGCGGAGAACGCCGAAACCGCCCGGCGCATGGTCAGCCTGCTGGGCCGGTATACGATGGACAGCATCATCTACCTGATTTACTCGGATGCGCTGCGCTTCAAGCATTCGGAAATTACGGCACGCATCAGCAAACTCGATAATGACATTATCGAGAACAAGGAAAAGCTTGAGCTGTTCCAGCGCAAAGGCGCGAACCTGAAACAAATCATCGCCCGCTATCCCGACTCGGCCAACCAGGCCGCGCGCCAAGTCATTTCGATCAACGAGGACAGCGCGCGCTATCTGTCGCCCCTCACACAACTGATGACGTCCGAGGTCGACGCGGCGGACGCCACCGAGGCGATTCGCCAGGCGAAACGGGAACAGAAGCAAAACCTGCTGTTGCGCGAATACTACGACCAAGCCAAAATCCTGCTCGATGGCAGTAAGTCCGGCGAAGCCGTCGTGCGCGGTATCGATGCGCTCAAACAGAATGTATTCAAAGACAAGGATTTGAGGGATGAGCTGGTCCAGGAAATCTTCAACAAGATCAGCATCGAGAATCAATTGGCAACCAGCTTGTACCTGGAAAAAAGCCGCTTCATCGCCGGCCCAAGCCTGCCGGAAAACCGCTCGACACGCCTGTCGACGGGCCTGCTGCTAGGCTTTGTACTGGGCTTATTCGGCTCGACGCTGGTCGTGCTCGGGCACGCGTGGTGGTTGCAAAACCGCGAGAAACTGGGCCTCTAAGTGGGCCTGTAGGGAGGAGACGGGGCGGCGGGAGGCGCCGGCCCCGCCCGGCGGGACAGCGGTGTGTCCCTAGTGCCCTGCATCACAGATTCGTTGAATAAGCATGAAGAGAATCACCCTGATACTGCGCCGCAAATGCGCGCAAGGCCTCAGCCTTGCTGTGCTTTACTCCCTGTCTCAGGCCGATTTCGTCACATTTATGATTCAACGAACTTGTGATTCAGGACACTAGCGTTTCAGCAAGCCGCCAAGCAAGGCGGCCACTTTCTGTTTCGGTTTCCCCGCCGGCATGGCGTTGCTGACGGCCGCAGGCGCAATCTGGGCCGGCTCATAGGGTTTCGAGAACCACGGGTCGGCCTTCTCGCGGCGCGGCAAGGCGGAGGAACGGCTACCGCGCTCGCGCTCCGGCGGACGGATGGCCGAATGGGACTCGTCGCCGCCGTGGCGCGGCGCGCGCGCCTCGCCATCGGGACGGGGCCGGCGCTCGCGCTCGACGCTGGCGCGGCCGGCCGCCGGCGTGAAGCCGGCCAGTTCGCCGCGCCGGATGGTTTGCTTGATCAGTTTTTCAATATCGACCAGCAGGCGCTCGTCCTTGTCGGAAAAGATCGAGATGGCGTCGCCGGAGGCACCGGCGCGGCCCGTGCGGCCGATCCGGTGCACATAGTCTTCCGCGTTGTACGGCAAGTCGAAATTGATGACGCAGGGCAGGTCGGAGATGTCCAGGCCGCGCGCCGCCACGTCGGTGGCGACGAGGACGTCGATGTCGCCCTTCTTGAACGCGTCCAGCGCCGCCATGCGCTCCTGCTGGGTCTTGTCGCCGTGGATAGCCGTGGCCTTGACGCCGTCCTGTTCGAGGCTGCGCGCCAGGCGCGAGGCGCCGATCTTGGTGTTCGAGAAGATCAGGATCTGCTTCAGGTCGCGGCCGCGTATCAGGTGGGCGACCAGGTCGCGCTTGTGCTCGTCGGCGACCTTGTAGACGACCTGGGTGACCTTGTCGGCCGTCTGGTTGCTGCGCGCCACTTCGATCAATTGCGGGTCGTTGAGGAAGCTGGCGGCCAGTTTCTTGATCTCCGGCGAGAAGGTGGCCGAGAACATCAGGTTTTGCCGCTGCTTCGGCAACATGTTGATGATGCGCTGCAAGTCCGGCAAGAAGCCCATGTCGAGCATGCGGTCGGCCTCGTCCATGACGAGGATTTGCACCTGCGACAGGTTCAGCGTCTTTTGCTGCACGTGGTCGAGCAGGCGGCCCGGCGTGGCGATGACGATTTCGACGCCGGCGCGCAGCGCCGCCGTCTGCGGCGCCATGTCCATGCCGCCGAACACGACGGTCGAGCGCAGCGGCGTGTGGCGGGCGTAAGCCTTGACGTTCTCGGCCACCTGCACGGCCAGCTCGCGCGTCGGCGTCAGCACCAGCGCGCGCACCGGGTGGCGCGCCGGCGACATGCTGCTGCTGGCGTGCGCCAGCAGCAGCTGGATGATGGGCAGCGAGAAGCCGGCCGTCTTGCCGGTGCCCGTCTGCGCGGCGCCCATCACGTCGCGCCCCTGCAGCACGATGGGGATCGCCTGCGCCTGGATAGGCGTCGGGTGGACGTAACCCTGGTCGCTGAGGGCGCGCAGGATGTCCGGGGACAGGCCGAAGTCGGCAAAACGCACAGGCGCCTCGGCGGTCGCTTCGATGGCCGGCGCGGCGGCGGGCAAGGTAATGGGCTGGGAAGTGAACTCGGTGTCGGACATAAGTAGTGTGGTGTGCCCCCGGGCTACGGGAAGCCGTGCTTTCTTCAATAACAACATTTTCTGGGCGCGGGCGGCGTTTCGCATGGCTTCGCTCGCCAAAGATCATACCCCCTTCGGCACCTCTTTGCTCCGAGGCCATCTATGTTGCGCGTGCAGGGAGCGGTGGACGGGTGCGGGGCGACGACCAGGCGGAGCAAGCGCCATATAGTGCAGGCGTGGCATGGCGCGCGCAGACGAGGATACAATATCAGTTCCCTAAACGATACCCTATATTAGCGCAACTGTACACGGAAACCGCATTTTTCCGGCAAAAATCATTGTTTCAGAGCAATAATTATGGCGTTTTTTCGAGACCGACGATGAGCCCCTCCCCCGCCCCGCCCGACCCGCCGCCGCAAGCGCCGCCGCCGCCCGGGCCGGACGCCTGCTGCCGCGGCGGCTGCGCCTATTGCGTGCTCGAACTGTACCAGGACGAGCTCGAACAATACCGGTGCGCGCTGGCCGCCTGGCGGGCGCGCCAGACGGCCGCGCCGCGGCGGCGCGGCGCCGGATTACCGCCCCGAGATTAAAACGTTTCCCACTCGTCCTTGTCGGCGCCGGCCGGCGCCGCGGCCACGCGCGCCGGCGCCGCCTTCGCGGCGGCCATGGGCGGACGGGGGCGCGCGGCCGGCTTGGCGGCGGCGCGCGGCGCCGCCTGGGCCTGCGCCTGGTCCAGCTTGAACACGCTGACCACCTCGCTCAGCGTCTGCGCCTGGTCTTGCATGGACTCGGCGGCCGCGGCCGCCTCCTCGACCAGGGCGGCGTTCTGCTGGGTCACCTGGTCCATCTGCGCGATGGCCTGGTTGACCTGCTCGATGCCGGCGCTCTGCTCCTGGCTGGCGGCCGTGATCTCGCTCATGATGTCGGTGACGCGGGTGATGCTGGCGACGATTTCATCCATCGTGCTGCCGGCCTCGTTGACGAGGCGCGAGCCGGCCGCGACCTTCTCGACGGAGTCGCCGATCAAGGTCTTGATGTCCTTGGCGGCGGCGGCCGAGCGCTGCGCCAGATTGCGCACCTCGGTGGCGACGACGGCGAAGCCGCGCCCCTGCTCGCCGGCCCTGGCCGCCTCGACGGCCGCGTTCAAAGCCAGGATGTTGGTCTGGAAGGCGATGCCGTCGATGACGGCGATGATGTCGACGATCTTCTTCGAGGACTCATTGATCGAGGCCATCGTGCCGACCACCTGACCGACCACGTTGCCGCCCTTGAGCGCGATGCCGGACGCGGACGCGGCCAGCGTGTTGGCTTGGCGCGCATTGTCGGCGTTCTGCTTGACGGTCGAGGTCAGCTCTTCCATCGACGAGGCGGTTTCCTCCAGCGAGCTGGCCTGCTCCTCGGTGCGCGAGGACAGGTCCTGGTTGCCGGCGGCAATTTCGCTGGACGCCGTGGCGATCGTGTCGGTGCCGCTGCGCACCCGGCCCACCAGGTCTTGCAGGCTGCCGTTCATGTCCTTCAAGGCTTGCATCAACTCGCCCGTCTCGTCGCTGGAGGTCACGACGATGCTGGCCGTCAAATCGCCGCCGGCGACGCGCTTGGCGACGCTGACGGCCGCGTTCAAGGGTTGCGAGACGATGCGCGCGACCCACAGCGCCAGCACGAAGCCGATCAGCACGCTGCCCAGCAACAAGCCGATGCCCGTCATGCGGGCGCTGGCATAAGCCTGGTCGGCCGCCTTGCTGGCGGCGGCGCCGCCGTCGATGTTCAGGGCCACCAGCTTGCCGATCACCTCCGTCATCTGCGCCTGCATCTTCGACGTCGGCCCCGACAGCAAGGCGCGCGCCTCATCCTTCTTCATCTGGCGCGACAGCTCGATCATTTTATTGTGCTCGGGCAGATAGGCGTCGTTGACACGGACGAACTCGTCGAACAGCGTCCGCTCCTCCGGACTGTTGATCAGCTTGACGTATCGGTCCGCGTCCGTCTTCAACTGGGCCAGGATTTCCGTCATTTTCTTTTCCGGCAAGGCCATGCCGGCCTCGTCCGGGTACAAAATGTGCGACAACTCCCAGCGGCGCAAGTCGCCCAGGTCGGTTCTGATCGTCATCACGGCCTGGACGCTGGGCATCCAGTCCTCGGACAGCTCGGTCGACGCGGCATTGATGCGGGACATGGAAAAAATGCCCGATACCCCAAGGATCACCGTCAGCACCAGCACCGCGCTGAAGGAACAGATCAACTTGGTGGCGATTTTCAAATCATAGAACCATTTCATGGTGTTTTCCTTAAATTGCGCAGATGTGGTTAAGGGTGCTGTCAACACAGTGGATGGCGCTCGCCGGAACGGAGCGGGGGGCACAAGCGGCAGGCCGGCATAGACGGCAAGGGGCACGCCGTTACTCATTTCCTTGAGTAAATATTCTAGCACCGAGTAACCGATGGTAAGGAACTAAATACGCCCGCGTGTCGTTCTCCAAACCGTGGCGCGGACGGGCGGCGGGCGGGGCCGCGTAGGAGCCGGATGACAAGAGGCAATGTTCCCAGCCTACATCGGCGCGTCGGCTGATCCGATGCCCGGCCCCGCCGCCAGCCGCTACAGTGAGAACAAGGCGCCCGGCGCCGGCCCGACCGACACGGCATCTTCCGAAGCATCAATCAGACGACGAGGACACCATGTATTCGCCTCCAAGCACTGCCGCCACCCCGCCCGTCCGCGCCGCCGAATGCAAGGCCGCCGGCGCCACCGTCATCAGCATCGCCGGCGCGCAACAAAACGAATTGCTGCGGGCCCTGGGCCGGGACGAGCTGGAACGCCTGTTCGCCCACCTTGAGCTGGTCAGCCTGCCTGCGGGCAAGCACCTGTTCGACTTTGGCGACAAAATCGCCCACTGTTACTTCCCCACCAATGCCATCGTCGCGCTGCTGTATGTGATGGCCGACGGCGCCACCACGGAACTGGCCGTCATCGGCAGCGAGGGCGCCGTCGGCGTCGCGCTGTACGAGGCCGAACGGGCCAGCTGCAGCGCCGTCGTGCAAAGCGCCGGCTACGGCTACCGCCTGAAAACGGCCTGCATGCGCGCGCTGTTCCACGAAGGGGGCACATTGGCGCAATTACTGATGCGCCACAACGGCGCCCTTTTCAGCCAGATGGCGCAAAACGTCGTCGGCGGACGCCATTGCTCGATCGAACAAAAACTGTGCCGCTGGCTGCTGGAGCGCCTCGACCGCTCGCCGAGCAACGAACTGAAGCTCACCCAGGACACGATGGCCAGCATGCTCGGCGTGCGCCGCGAAAGCGTCACCGTCGCGGCCCGCAAGCTGCAGGACGCCGGCCTGATCCGCTACCGCCGCGGCACCGTCGTCGTGCTCGACCGGAACGGACTGGAGCGGGCCGCCGGCGCCTGCTACCGGGCCGCCTGCGTCGGCCTGGAGCAACTGCGGCGGCGCGCAGCGGCCGGCAACTGAGGGGCGGCGGCCCGGTGGACGGCGCGCAAGATTTACGTTACGTTAACACGTCCCCACCCAGCCAAACGGAACACTCCCATGCGACAAGAACAAGGCGGCCCCGCAGCCGTCGTGCAGGCCCAGCTGGACGCCTACAACGCCCACGACGTCGCCGCCCTGGTCGCCGTCTATGCCGACGACGTCGAACATTACCAACATCCGTCGACGCTGCTCGCCAGCGGCACCGAGGCCATCCGCAGCCGCTTCACGGCCAGGTTTGCCAGCGCCAAACCGCACGCAGTGCTGCTGCAGCGCATCGTCTGCGGCGACACCGTGATCGACCACGAAACCGTACACAGCACCACGCCCGACGGCCCGGCCAGCGTCGACATGGTCGCCATCTATGAAGTGCGCGCCGGCCGCATCGCCAGGGCCTGGTTCATGACCGCGCCGGCGGCGGACGCCGCCCGGTGAGCGCCGCGCCGACACTGCGCCTGGCCGAAACGGTCGACGTGGCGCGCCTGGAAGCGCTGATCGCCCACTCCGGCATCGCGCTGAGCGCCGGCTTCTACACGCCGCAACAGGCCGAGGCCGTCACCAGCCACGTCTTCGGCGTCGACTCGCAACTGATCGCCGACCGCAGCTATTTCCTGATCGAACAGGACGGTGTCCTGCTCGCCTGCGGCGGCTGGAGCCGGCGCCGCACCCTGTTCGGCGGCGACCGCGCCAAGTCCGGCCCCGACCCGCTGCTCGATCCGGCGTCAGAGGCGGCGCGCATCCGCGCCTTCTTCGTCGCGCCGGAAATGGCGCGCCGCGGACTGGGGCGGCAACTGCTGCAGCACTGCAAGGAACAAGCGCTACTGGCCGGCTTCCGGACGCTGGAACTGGCCGCGACGATGCCCGGCGTGCCCCTCTATCTGGCGGCCGGTTTCGAGGTCGTCGACAGCATCGAACTGCATCTCCCGGGCGGCATCATCGTGCCGCTGGCGCGCATGCGCCAAGCAATTGGCCCAGCCTGAGCAGGAGCGCGGGAATCCGGCAGAGCCGCGCCGTGACATTTGGTTATATTTCAATATTAAATATTTAGCACTTTCACACTTGCTTAGTGCTATATTTCATCACCATGCCGAATGGCAATTCTGCAACTGGCTTGCCTGGGCATGTCGTGCACGTTTCTTGAAGATCATTCTTTAACTTATAAAGTGGAGACATAATGATTTCTATCAAAAAAGCCCTGTTCATCTTTTGCGCCGCAGTCGGCCTGTCCGGCGCCATCGCCGGTTTCGCCGTTGCCCGGCCCAGCCAGCAAACCTGCGACAACCTGGAAATAAAATGCCAGCAAGGCAACCCAAGGGCCTGCGAATTGCTGGCCCGCCACTGCCCCTAAACGCATGCGCAGCACAGGCCGGCTGCATTAGCCGCCATCACAACAAAAAAGGCACGCTGATGCGTGCCTTTTTTGTTACGGCGGCTGTTGCTTTTCAGTTCACTGGAGTCTTGCTGCCGATGGCGAGTCGTGAAATATGCTGACCGCGCCGAGCTATTTCAGGCACCTCGCACTCACTGCTTCACGGTCGGCAAAAACAACGTTGGATCGAACAGGCGGCCAATATACATGCTGCCGAAATATGACAAATGATTGTCATCACGATACAAAACCGTATTTCCTCGCATTGCCCAGCAGTATTTATCATCGCATAAAGTCTTGGCGGGATCAAAAATCTTCACGCCAGGATTTTCCTTGAGCGAAGATTGAAGAATGGCGCGATACTCGGCATTCCTCTGTAGCGCCAGCTCGGCAGAAACGGCACAGGGTGAGCGCACAGCCTGCGTGATGGTAACTGGCCGGGTGCGCACGCATGACTCGGGACTGAAACCCAGCTCTGGGATATCGACGAGCAATATCACTTCCTTGCCGGCTTTGCGCAAACTCGCCACAGTCGCATTCAGTTCCGCTTGAAAAACTCCGGCATTTCCGTTCAAGCCCGGGTTGCGCAATGACTTCAAATAGCGGTTATATTTTCCCGCTTCCGCTTCGCCAAACCCCCTGCCGTCGATGTATAGCGGCCCGCGGCTGGCGAGCATGACGGTTTTTATGCCTTCCTGCCGAATCGCATACTCCAGGGCAGCGTTCATGAAACGCAAGCATGTATCCGCCATGCCCTTCTCCTGGCTTTCGACATCGAAAAACGGCACGCACCCTGCCGAGCCCAGCATGAGAAGATTCTCTCCCGCCGCCTTATATTGCGCGGCCAAGCCCCAGAAAAATTGATTCGCGTGGCTGTCGCCGATCAGAATGACAGTCGGCGGTTTTTCGATATCGCCGACCAAGCAGTAGTGGCCGCCATATGCGAATTTTTCTTTACATTGGGCATCAAAATTTCGTCCGTCATTGGACCACCCCAAGGGATTTTGAAATTTTGGCAACGCCTGAATATTCTCCCTTGACTCAAAGCCCTTGTTTTCGTATGTGTAATAGCCCAGAGAGCCAATCACCAGCATCAAGACACAAAGAGCGCTGACGCGGCCGCGATACGGGGAGGCGAATCGTAGCGGACGTTCGACACATTTCACCGTGATCCAGGCCAGCATCACGCTCAGAACAATCGCGCCGATGCGGATTTCAATGGATGGAATTTTCGATTCGATAATTCGCAAAAACGACAATATCGGCCAGTGCCACAAGTACAAAGGATAACTGATCAAACCAAACCAGACCATCGTACGGTTCGACAACACCTGGCGGCTGAAATACGCGTCGGGTCCGGCGGCGATAAGCAGCACTGCCCCCAGCACAGGCAATAGCGCCCAGCCCCCCGGAAAAGCGGATTTTTCAGTGACACTGAACAGTGCCAAAACAATCAAGCCCAGACCGCACGCAGAGATCGGGTTTCGATAGCGTTGCAGAAAAAGGAGGGCGCCTCCGGTATTGGCCAACTGCACATGGGCAAAGATAGCGCCCGCGAGCAATTCCCAAAAACGGCTTGCCGGCGAATAAAAAGCTGCGACCGCGTCGCCCCGAAGGCTGGCGATGCTGTAGCAAAAAGATGCAAGAAAGATCAGTATAATGACAGGCAGGGGGCGAACGCGCCGCCAGCCCAGTATCAACATCAACATCAGGGGCCAGGCGAGGTAAAATTGTTCCTCGACGCCGAGGGACCACAAATGCAAGAGCGGCTTCAGCGGAGCTATGCTGTCAAAGTATCCCGCTTCCTGGCGCAGCACGATATTCGAGACGAAACCGGCGCCCGAGGCAATATGCTTGCCGAGTTGAGTGTATTCGCCGGGCAAAAGCAAGATCCACCCGAAGACATAACATGAAAAAAGAACCAATAACAAGGCTGGAAATATGCGCCGGATTCTTCGAGAATAAAAATCCGCGACGCTGAAATTTCCCTGAGCGATTTCCCTGAAGATTATTCCAGAAATTAAATATCCGGAAATAACGAAAAATATATCTACCCCGATGAATCCACCGGGCAGAATATCGGGGAACACGTGAAACACAACAACCGACAGTACGGCGATCGCGCGCAGCCCATCGACGTCGGCGCGGTAGGGGAATTTCGAATTATCAGACATGTCTATCCATCAAACCATATACATCAGCGCACTTAAATAACTGCCGCAACAATCCATCATCGTGGCAATGGCAAGAGATCGAGGATGTTAGAAGTGCTTCCTTCAAACACCCGCATAACAAAAAGGGGTTACGATATATCGTAACCCCCTTGATATTACTAATGTCTGGTGGGCCTCCCGTGAGTCGAACACGGCACCAACGGATTATGAGTCCGCTGCTCTAACCAAGCATGAGCTAGAGGCCCAGTCTGCTGCCCTGGTACCGGGGCCGGCGCAAGCCGCCCGCGCCCAGCTCGTGCAGAAACGAAGTGGCGAGGATAGGGCTTACGCCGACGCTAGTCAAGTCTTAGTTACCTTCCAAGAAGCTTTTCAGCTTGTCGGAACGCGAAGGGTGGCGCAGCTTGCGCAGCGCCTTCGCCTCGATCTGGCGGATGCGCTCGCGCGTGACGTCGAATTGCTTGCCGACCTCCTCCAGGGTGTGGTCGGTCGACATTTCGATGCCGAAGCGCATGCGCAGCACCTTCGCCTCGCGCGGCGTCAGGGAGTCCAGCACGTCCTTGACGACGCCGCGCATCGACGCGTGCAGCGCCGCGTCGGCCGGCGCCAGCGTGTTGTTGTCCTCGATGAAGTCGCCCAGGTGGGAATCGTCGTCGTCGCCGATCGGCGTTTCCATCGAGATTGGTTCCTTGGCGATCTTCATGATCTTGCGGATCTTGTCCTCGGGCATCTCCATCTTGATGGCCAGGGTGGCCGGATCGGGCTCGGCGCCGGTTTCCTGCAGGATCTGGCGCGAGATGCGGTTCATCTTGTTGATCGTCTCGATCATGTGCACGGGAATGCGGATCGTGCGCGCCTGGTCGGCGATCGAGCGGGTGATGGCCTGGCGTATCCACCACGTCGCGTAGGTCGAGAATTTGTAGCCGCGGCGGTATTCGAACTTGTCGACGGCCTTCATCAAGCCGATGTTGCCTTCCTGGATAAGGTCGAGGAATTGCAGGCCGCGGTTGGTGTATTTCTTGGCGATCGAGATCACCAGGCGCAGGTTGGCCTCGGTCATTTCGCGCTTGGCCTTGCGCGCCTTCATTTCGCCGGCCGCCATCTGCCGGTTGATGTTGCGCAGGTCCGGCAGCGGCAGCACGACGCGCGCCTGCAGGTCGATGAGGCGCTGCTGCAACTCTTTGACGGTCGGGATGTTGCGGCCCAGGATGGAGCTGTAGGCGTGGCCGGCATTGACTTCGCCGTCGACCCAGTTCAGATTCGTTTCATTGCCGGGGAAGACTTTGATGAAGTGGGCCCGCGGCATGCCGCATTTGTTGACGGCGACGTCGAGGATTTGCTTTTCGATGTGGCGCACTTCGTCGACCTGGCCGCGCAGCGTGTCGCACAGCTTTTCGACGACCTTGGCCGTGAAGCGGATGCCCAGCAGTTCCTGCGAGATCGCTTCCTGCGCCTTGACGTAGGCTTTCGAGTTGTAGCCATCCTTTTCGAAGGCTTTGCGCATCTTGTCGAACTGCTGGGAGATGAGGGCGAATTTTTCCAGCGCGCTGCGTTTCAGCGTTTCCAGCTGCTCCGCGGAGAAGCCGGCCGCGCCCGAGGCGCTGCTCTCCTCTTCCCCCTCCTCTTCCTCCTCCTCTTCCTCGCCCTCTTCTTCCTCGTCCTCGGCGGCGGCGACGACGACGGGGGCCGCCTCCTCCTCGTTCTGGTCGACCAGGCCGTCGACGATTTCGTCGATCTTGCTCTCGTCGTTGGCGATGCGGTCGGCGGCGGCGATGATTTCGGCGATCGTCACGGGGCAGGCGGAAATGGCCTGTATCATGTCCTTCAGGCCGTCCTCGATGCGCTTGGCGATTTCAATCTCGCCCTCGCGCGTGAGCAGCTCGACCGAGCCCATTTCGCGCATATACATGCGCACCGGGTCGGTGGTGCGGCCGAAGTCGGAATCGACCGTCGACAGGGCCGCCTCGGCGGCGGCCTCGGCCTCGTCGTCGCTGGTGACGGTGGCGACATTGTCCGACAGCAGCAGCGTCTCGGCGTCCGGCGCGTGCTCGTAGACGGCGATGCCCATGTCGTTGAAGGTGCCGATGATGCCTTCGATCGCTTCCGGATCGACTATGTTTTCCGGCAAGTGGTCGTTGATCTCGGCGTAGGTGAGGAAGCCGCGCTCCTTGCCGAACTTGATCAAGGTCTTCAGCTTTTGCCGGCGCCGCTCCAACTCCTCCTCGCTGGCCTCGGTGTCGGACGAGAACGCGTCCTTCAGCAGCGCCCGCTCCTTGGCCTTGCGGTCCTTCGCCTTGGCCTTGTCGACGGCCTTCAACTCGGCGCGCTCGACGGCGTTGAGGGCCGCCACTTCGTCGTTCTCGGGCTGGAATTCCTTCGGCTTGCGGCCGCGCCGCCCCGGCACTTTGACCGACGGCAGCACATACCCCGAGGTGTCGATGGCGGCCAGCGCGGCCGCGTCGGTGGTCTGGCTCACCGCCGGCGCGCTGGTCACGCGCGTTTCCGGCTTGTCGCTGGCCTTTTCGGCTTTCGCGCTCACTTTGCTTGGCTTCGCAGCCGCTTTGGGTTCGGGTTTCTTGATTGGCACAGGCGCTTTCGATTACACAACGACTTGCTTTACGGTGGATTAGGATAAAGTTTGCTGCCGGCCCCGCCGGGGCCACCATCTCCGCCCCGCCGACGGCACGGGACGGCACTGCCTATTACTTACACCTCGTCGGCCACGATCTGCGTATCCTGCAGGAGCCTCCGCCACGGCCTCACCCGGCCGTCCTCGGCGAAATTCTACTGCATCCGACTGCGTATGGGGGCGAAGGCCAAATATGGCGGCGGCTGACGGCATGCTTGCCGCCGGCGCAGACCTCGCTGCGCCGCCGATACCACGAGCTGGCCCTGGCCGCCGACGCTGTCCGTATGCGCCGATCAAGAGCCTAACTTACTGAAAACAAACACTATTTCCGAAACTGAACTACCATGCCAAAGCATATAATACTTAGCATTTAATTATAGCACGCCAAAAACCTTTTTCCAGCCAGGGCCGCCCCAGGCCCAAGGTAGGGGAGAAGGCGGATTTTTCAAGGCATGCCCCGCCATCTTGCCGCGCCACATTACCGGTTCGATAACTCGGCCTCCCCTTCGCGCAGCAATTGATCTTGCTTCGATGTAATTTCGCGGTAGCGTACACCAATTTCGTCAGAAGACAAACCGGCGGCGAACAATTGGCTCAGCTCCAGCTTCAGCGCGTCCAGCTTCAACTGGCGGATCGCCCCGACCATCCAGGCGCGGTCGCTGTCGACGTCGGACTCCGGGCTGGCGGCGATCTCGCCAATGATGGCGTCGTAGTCGCCGCCCTGGGCCTTCAGGTGCTGGGCCAGCGCGGCGAAGCTGCCCTGGGCGCCCAGCTCCTGTCCGGCCGCCACCAGCTGCGCCAGCCGCTCGGCGCCGCCGGCGCCGAAATGGCCGAAGGCGGCCAGGCCGGCGGCGTCGATTTCCAGGCTCAGCGGCGGATGCGCGACGAGGATGCGGATGATTTGCAGCTCCAGCCCGACCGGCATCGCCCGGCCCGACTTCGGCGGCGCCCGCTGCGCCACGGCGACCGGCTTGGCCAGCTCGAACAGGCCCTCGATCTCGGCCGGCGTCGTCTGCGTCAGCGAGGCCAGGCCGCGCACGATCTGCAGGCGCAGCGCCGACGGCGCCATCGCCTGCAGCAGCGGCTTGGCGTCGAACTGCACGCGGGCCCGCCCCTCCGGCTCGGACAGGTCGTGCTCGCCCGACGCTTCGCGCAGCAGGAATTGCGACAGCGGCATGGCTTCGTGCACCTGCTGCTCGAACGCCTCGGCGCCATAGGCGCGGATATAGCTGTCCGGGTCGTGCTCGGTGGGCAGGAAGAGGAATTTGATGGTCTTGTTGTCGGACACGTGCGGCAGGCTGGCCTCCAGCGCGCGACGGGCGGCGCGCCGGCCGGCCTTGTCGCCGTCGAAGCTGAAGATGACGTTGTCGGTCTGGCGCAGCAGCTTTTGCACATGGGTCGTCGTGCAGGCCGTGCCCAGCGTGGCGACGGCTTGCGGGAAGCCCATCTGCGCCAGCGCGACGACGTCCATATAGCCCTCCGTGACGAGGACGTAGCCGGCGTCGCGGATCGCCTGGCGCGCCTCGAACAGGCCGTACAGCTCGAAGCCCTTGGAGAACAGCGGGGTTTCCGGCGAGTTCAGGTATTTCGGCTCGCCGTGGTCGAGCACCCGCCCGCCGAAGGCGATCACCTGGCCTTTCGTGTTACGGATCGGGAACATGATGCGCTCGCGGAAGCGGTCGTAGCGCTTGCGGTTGCCGCCGTCCTCGTCGACCTTGTCGATGACCAGGCCGGCCTCGGCCAGCACGACGGCCTCGTAGTCGGGGAAGACGGCGCGCAGATTGTCCCAGCCATGGGGCGCGAAGCCCATGCCGAAGCGGGCCGCGATCTCGCCCGTCAAGCCGCGGTTCTTCAGATAGGCGATGGCCTCGGTGGCGCCGCGCAACTGGCCGCGGTAAAAGTCGCAGGCGCGCGTCATCGCCTCCGACAGCGCCATGCTCTGCGCCTGCATCTGCGCGCGCTGGGCCGGCGGGATGCGGTCGTCGGCCTCGGGCACGACCATGCCGACGTTTTGCGCCAGGTCCTTGACGGCGTCGACGAATCCCATGCCCGAATATTCGATCAGGAAGCCGATCGAGGTGCCGTGGGCGCCGCAACCGAAGCAGTGGTAAAACTGCTTGGTCGGGCTGACCGTGAAACTCGGCGATTTTTCACTGTGGAAGGGGCACAGGCCCATGAAATTGGCGCCCCCCTTTTTCAGCTGGACATAACGCCCGACGACGTCGACGATATCGACGCGGTTGAGCAGATCGGCAATGAAGGATTGTGGAATCACGGCTGGACGGGCCTTGTTATTGATCAGACTATACCGCCGCGCCGGCCGGACCTTGATCCGGCTCAACGCGCGGCGCGGTGTGGCTTAGGCCGGAGCCAGCGCCTGCTTGACCAGCGCGGAGACGACGGTCATGTCGGCGCGCCCGGCCAGCTTCGGCTTGACGATGGCCATCACCTTGCCCATGTCTTGCGGGCCGGCGGCGCCGGACGCGGCCACGGCGGCGGCCACTTCGGCGGCCACCTCGGCGTCCGACAGGCCGGCCGGCATGTAGCCGACCAGGAAGGCCAGCTCGGCCTTTTCAATCTCGGCCAGGTCGGCGCGGCCGCCGGCCTCGAACTGGGTGATCGAATCCTTGCGCTGCTTGATCATCTTTTCGACGATGGCCACGGTCTGCTCGTCCGTCACCTCGATGCGCTCGTCGACTTCCTTGCGCTTGATTTCCGCCAGCAACAGGCGGATCGTGCCCAGCTTGCCCGCTTCCTTGGCGCGCATCGCCGCCTTCATGTCTTCCGTAATCTGCTCTCTCAAACCCATGACGTGCTCCAAATATGAGGTATAAATGCGAAAACCCGCTGCGGCGAACCGGAGCGGGCATGCGACCCATCTGAATTGACATCCAGATGAAACAAAACATCACCCCCGGCGACCAAGGCGCCTACAAGCCGGGCGAGTTTTGAATGTACAGTCTTAGAATAATTTTTTCGGCAATTGCTGGCTGCGAATGCGCTTGTAGTGGCGCTTAACAGCAGCTGCCAGCTTGCGCTTGCGCTCAGCTGTTGGCTTTTCGTAGAATTCGCGTGCGCGCAATTCGGTCAGCAGACCAGTTTTTTCAATAGTGCGCTTGAAGCGACGCATTGCGACTTCGAACGGCTCGTTTTCTTTAAGGCGAATAGTGGTCATGTAAAAATTCAAACCGTTGATTTATGGAAGAGGTAGATCGTACCACCTTTCCCCGAAAAATGGAAGCGCCGATGTGCCCGCCCCCGCCCGCCGTTGCAAAAACCCCGCCACGGCGGCGCACCGCGCCGGGGACGCGCCACGGCGCGGCACGGCTCAGCGCAGCGCCAGCCCCGCGGCCACGCCGGACGCCCATGCCCACTGGAAATTATAGCCGCCCAGCCAACCCGTCACATCGACGGCCTCGCCGATGAAATACAGGCCGGGCACCTTGTTCGCCATCATCGTCTGCTGCGACAACTCACGCGTATCGATGCCGCCGCGCGTCACCTCGGCCTTGCGGTAACCCTCGGAGCCGCTGGGCACCAGCGACCACTGATTGATCGCCAGGCCCAGCTTGCGCAAGGCCGCATCCGGCAAATCGGCCAGGCGGGCGTCGGCGGCCAGGCCCGTGGCCGCCAGCAAGCCCTCGGCCAGGCGCACCGGCAACCACTGCGACAACACATTGCCCAGTTGCTTCTTGATGCTGCCCTTGCCCTCGATCAAAGTCTGGGCGACATCCATCTCCGGCAACAAATTGACGACGATCGGCGTGCCCGGCTGCCAGAAACTGGAAATTTGCAGGATCGCCGGGCCGGACAGGCCGCGGTGGGTGAACAGCAAATCCTCGCGGAAACGCGCGCCGCCGGGGTTCCGGCCCTTCAGCGTGCCCGTCGTCACCTCGACCTCCAGGGCGATGCCGGACAGGGGCGCGAACGGCGCCCAGCCGGCGTCGTCGAAGGTCAGCGGCACCAGCGCCGGGCGCGGCTCGACCAGGCGCAAATCGAACTGCTTGGCGAGGCGGTAGGCGAAATCGCTGGCGCCTATCTTCGGAATCGACAAACCGCCGCTGGCGACGACGACACTGGCCGCCTCGACATCGCCGCTGTCGGTGGACAGCAAGAAGGCGCCATCGGGTGCCTGGGCGATGGCCTCGACCTTGCATGGCATGCGCCAATGGACGTCGGCGGCGGCACACTCATCCTTCAACATCTGAATGATCTGCTCGGCCGACTCATCGCAAAACAACTGGCCCTTATGCTTCTCGTGATAAGCGATACGGTGCTTCTTCACCAGCGCGAGGAAATCCTGCGGCGTATACCGCGACAAAGCGCTCTTACAGAAATGCGGATTCTCCGACAAAAAATTCAGCGGCCCCGCATTCACATTCGTAAAATTACAACGCCCGCCGCCGGAAATGCGGATCTTCTCAGCCAGCTTCTCCGCATGGTCGAGCAACACCACCCGCTTACCGCCCTGGGCGGCGACGGCCGCACACATCATACCGGCCGCGCCGGCGCCGATCACCGCCACATCAAATTGTTTTGCCATAAAAAAATCCACACCCGCCTGAACACAAAGCGCCATTGTAAACCCAGCCGCCCTCCAGCCCGCTTGGGGTCAGGTCTAGACATGGCGGTTTTCGCAAAAGCAACAATGGGGTCAGGTCTAGACATGGCGGTTTTTTTGATGGCCCGCCAGAAAAACTAATAAACCGGCAAACAAGCTGTCACGCCAGAACCGGATTCCAGTGTTGTTTTTTTGAAAAAACCGCCATGTCTAGACCTGACCCCATTGTTGGGTTTAGGAATGGCGCAGGGCGGCGCAAACGCGCAGGCATTGCGCCATTTGTTCGACGATCGGCGCCGGCACCGGGATCGTGCCCGCCAGGACGGCCGCTATCCATGCCGCCGTCGTCGCCGCGTCGCGCTCGGCCGGCAGGTCCGGCAGGGTTTGCACCAGATTTTGTTTTTCGACGAGGATGCTGCGCTCGCCCGCGTGGAACCAGTCGATTTGTTGCGCTTTGTTGGCGTTGGCCACCGTTTCGCCTTCGGTGCCGCGCATCAGGAAGGCGTCGCCCCGTTCGCGCGGCGCCGCCGTCGTGAAGTAGGCGCCCAGCATGGCGAGGTATTCGGGGTGGGTGTAGGACACCAGCCGCAGCGCCGGCCCGGCAAACGGTTGCATGATTTTGACGAGGGTGTGGGTGGAGTTGCGCACGCCCAGCACGCGCCGCAGCGCCAGCAGCCGCGCCAGCGCCGGCGCCAGGGCGTCGATGCCGATGAAGGCGGGCCGGCCGGCCGCCAGCGCCGCTTCCGCTTCGGCGTGGCTGCCCGCCGCCGCCAGGCCCAGCGCCTGGAAGACTTCGGCCGTCGTCACGCGGCCCGGGTCGCTGTTGACGCCGTGTACGAGCACGGGCACGCCTTCGCGCGCCAGCAGCAGCGCCAGCAGGGCCGTCAGGTTGGCCATTTTGCGCGCGCCGTTGTAGCTGGGCAGGACGATGGGAGCGTAGGGGCCGGCCGGCGCCGCCAGCGGCGCGAAGGAGGCCTCGGCCGCGTCGAGGAAGCCGGCGATTTCGTCGACGGATTCGCCTTTGATGCGCATCGCCAGCAGGATGCCGCCCAGCTCGAGGTCGCTGACGCGGCCTTCCAGCATGGCGCCGTACAGTTCTCGGGCGTCGCCGCGCGTCATGCTGCGCGCGCCGTCTTTGCCGCGGCCGATTTCTTTGATGAAGCGCGCGGCCGGGTAGGGTTCTGGTAAATGGGGGGAGGCGGTAGGTGTCATGCCTGTCAGTTTAGCGGATTTGCCGCGCCGCCCGGCGCGCCCCGCTGAAAATATCTGGCCCGCTTTGAATCCGTCCGCCCCGCCGCCCCGTATATGAGCTTGCAGCGCCTTTTTCTCACCCGTTTCCTTACCCTATTCGGAGGTTGATATGTCAGTTCTTTCATCCAGGGTCGCCCTTGGAACGGCGATATTCAACACGGTCCTGGCCTGCGCCTGGAGTCCGCCCGCGTGCGCGTCCAGCCACCGCGAGGCGCCGTTCATCACGCGCGCGCCGAAGGTCGACGCGACCGATTTTTATATGTTCCGCAGCTACGAGCCGGGCCGCGATAAGTTCGTCACGCTGGTGGCCAATTATGTGCCGCTGCAGGATCCCTACGGCGGCCCGAATTATTTCGCGCTGGATCCGGACGCCTTGTATGAAATTCATATCGACAACAACGGCGACGCCAGGGAGGATCTGACGTTCCAGTTCCGCTTCGCCAACAGCATCAAGGATGCCCAGTTCACCGTCGGCGGCAAGAAGGTGTCGATTCCGCTGGTAATCAACGGCGGCGCGATCGATGGCGTCAATCCGCCCGGCATCAATGTGCGCGAGACTTATGGCGTGACCGTCGTGCGCGGCGACCGCCGCCACGGCAGCCGCGCCGCCGTCACCAATGCCGACGGCGGCGCGGCCGTGTTCGACAAGCCGATCGACAATATCGGCGCCAAGTCCATTCCGGAATACGCGAAGTATGCCGCCAAGCATGTCTACAATGTGCACATTCCCGGCTGCGCCACGCCGGGGCGGATGTTCGTCGGCCAGCGCAAGGATTCCTTCGTCGTCAATCTGGGCGAAACGTTCGACCTGATCAATATCAAGGCGCCGGCCGTCGAGTTCAGCCCCAGCGCCGAAAGGGACGCCAGGGACGATCTGGCCGACAAGAACGTCACCTCGATCGCGCTGGAGGTGGCCACGTCCTGCCTGACGGCCGGCGGCGGCGATCCGGTGATCGGCGGCTGGACCACGGCCAGTCTGCGCCAGGGCCGCCTGCTGAATCCGGCGCCGAGGAGCGGCGCCGGCGCGTCGAAGGAGGGCGGTGCCTGGGTGCAGGTGTCGCGCCTGGGCATGCCGCTGGTGAACGAGGTGGTCATCGGACTGAAGGATAAGGACCGCTTCAACCACAGCGCACCGGCCGCCGACGGCCAGTTTGCCGATTATGTGACGAATCCGACCCTGCCGGCGCTGGTGGAGGTCTTGTTCGGCAGCGCCGGCGCGAAGGCGCCGACGAATTTCCCCCGCAATGACCTGGTCGCCGCCTTCCTGACCGGCATCAAGGGCGTGAACCAACCCGCCACGGTCAAGGCGGCCGAGATGCTGCGCCTGAACACCGCGGTGGCGCCGCTACCGATGGGCGCGCAAAAACGCCTCGGCGTGATCGACGGCGACAGCGCCGGCTTCCCGAACGGCCGCCGCCCGGGCGACGATGTCGTCGACGTGGCGCTGCGCGTGGTGATGGGCAAGTTGTGCACGCTGAATATCGGCTGCGCGCCCGCCGACGCGCCGGCCGGGGCGATCCGCTTCACGGACGGCGCCTACCTCGACGATAGCGCTTTCACGGCCGCCTTCCCGTATCTGACGACGCCGTTGGCCGGTTCGCCGCAGTAGTCAGCGCCACCATACCAATGAGACAGGAGAGCAAAATGAACAAGCTATGTCTGGTGTTTGCCGTCTTTCTGAGCGCCTGCGGCGGCGGTGGCGGCGGCAGCGGTCCCGCCGGCGGCGGCGATGTCGTCGTCACGCCTGCGCCGCCGGCGCCGAGCGCCTATGTCGCGCAGATCCAGGCGCTGGCCGCCGCCAGCGACGACGACGCCGATCCGCTCGATCCAGATAGCGTCGCGGTGACGGCGCCCGACGATACCGATCCGCTGATCTTGTAGCGCCCTGGAGCCGGCGGCGCGGTCGCGGTGTCCGGCGGCCGCGCCACGGCCCACCGCCTCGCCGCCCCCATTTTCCAGTGGAGTTCAGCCATGAATAACGCCTTTTCCCTGCGCCGGCGCGCACTGGCCGTTTGCGCGGCGGCGCTGGCCGGCGCCGCCGCGCAGGCGACGCCCTACACGCCCGCCAGCGGCGCCGTCGTTGTCGAGGTGCTGCCGCGCCGCGCCGACCCGCTGCAGCAGGAGCTGCGCCGCCTGCGCGCCGAGCTGGCCGCCAGCCCGCGCGACGTCGGCCTGGCCAGCCGGCTGGCGCGGCGCTATCTGGCCGCCGCGCGCAGCGAAACCGATCCGCGCTATCTCGGCTACGCCCAGGCCGCGCTGGCGCCGTGGTGGCAGTCGACGGCGCCGCCGCCGGCCGTGCGTCTGTTGCGCGCCACCCTGCTGCAGAGCACCCACCATTTCGCCGCCGCGCTGGCCGATCTGGACGCCGTCGTCGCCGCCGAGCCGGCCAACGCCCAGGCCTGGCTGACGCGCGCCACGGTGCTGACCGTGCAGGGCGAGTACGCGGCGGCCACCGCCAGTTGCGCGCGCCTGTCGGCGCTGGCCGGGGATCTGGTCAGCGCCACCTGCCTGTCCGGCATCGCCGGCTTGACGGGGCGCGCGGCCGGCGCCGAGCAGTTGCTGGCGCTGACGCTGGGCCGCAGCGCCGGCGCCGCGCCGGAGGTGCAGGTCTGGGTGTTGACGCTGCTGGCGGAAATGGCGACGCGCCGCGGCGACGCGGCGGCGGCCGAGGCGCGCTTTCGCCGCGCGTTGGCGCTCGATGCGCGCGACAGTTATCTGCTGGGCGCCTACGCCGATTTCCTGCTGGACCAGCGCCGCCCGGCCGAGGTACTCAACCTGTTGCGCGAGCAGGGCCGCATCGACGCCCTGCTGCTGCGCCAGGCGCTGGCGCTGCGCCAGGGCGCCGGCACGCAGCAGGCGCTGGCGGCGGCCGAGGCCGAACTGCTGGCGCGCTTTCGCGCCGCCGCGCTGCGCGGCGACAGCGTGCACCAGCGCGAGGAGGCCCGTTTCGAGCTGCATCTGCGCCGCAACGCACCGGCCGCGCTGGCGCTGGCGCGCTTGAATTGGGCGGTGCAGAAGGAGCCGGCGGACATCCGTATCTTCCTCGAAGCGGCGCTGCAGGCGCGCGACCCCGGCGCCGCCGCGCCCGTGCTGCAATGGATCGCGGCGAAAGGGATAGAGGACGTCGCCATCGCGCGCCTGGCGCGCCAGTTGCGGGCGGGGGCGTGATGGGCCGCCGCGCGCGGTGGACGCCCTGGGCCGCCCTGCTGGCGCTGCTGTGCGGGCTGGCGGCGCCGGCGCGGGCGCACAAGCCCAGCGACAGCTACCTGACGCTGGACGTCCGCGGCAGCCATATCACGGGCCAGTGGGACATCGCGCTGCGCGACCTCGACTTCGCCATCGGCCTCGACGCCGACGCCGACGGCCGGTTGACGTGGGACGAGGTGCGCGCGCGCCACCCGGCCATCGCCGCCTACGCGCTGGGCCGGCTGGCGCTGTCGAGCGCGCAGGCGGGCTGTCCGGTGCGCCTGCGCGAGCAACTGATCGAGCGCCATACGGACGGCGCCTACAGCGTGCTGCGCTTCGACGCCGACTGCGCGGCGCCGCTCGACGCCGTCGATATCGCCTACCGCCTGTTCGCCGACATCGACCCGCAGCACAAGGGCCTGTTGCAACTGCGCCACGGCGGCGCCACGTCGACGGCCATCTTCAGCCCGGAGCGGCCGCGCCAGAGCCTGGCGCTGGCGGCGCCGGACCGGCTCGGCCAGTTCGCCGCCTATGTGCGCCACGGCGCCTGGCATATCTGGATCGGCTACGACCACATCCTGTTCCTGCTGTCGCTGCTGCTGCCGGCCGTGCTGGCGCCGGCCACGGCGCGCCCGTCCGACAGCTTCCGCGACAGCCTGGTCGACGTGTGCAAGGTCGTCACGGCGTTCACGCTAGCCCATTCGCTGACGCTGAGCCTGGCCAGCCTGTCGCTGCTGACGCCGCCCTCGCGCTGGGTCGAGACGGCCATCGCCGCCTCGGTCGTGCTGGCGGCGCTGAACAATCTGCTGCCGCTGTTCCGCGGGCGCCGCCCGCTGGTCGCCTTCGCCTTCGGCCTGGTGCACGGCTTCGGCTTCGCCGGCGTGCTGGCCGACCTGGGGCTGGGGCAGGCGTCGCTGCTGGCCAGCCTGCTCGGCTTCAACCTCGGCGTGGAGCTGGGCCAGCTGGCCATCGTCGCCGCCTTCCTGCCGCTGGCCTATCTGCTGCGCCACACCTGGTTCTACCGCCAGTTGCTGGGCGCCGGCTCGACGCTGATCGCGCTGCTGGCCACGGTCTGGCTGGTCGAGCGCGCGCTCGATCTGAAACTGCTGCCGCTCTAATCGGGCGCCCCCTTTCCCGCACTTTGCAATACTATCCGTGCCAGCACCTATGAAAATGAACGAATCATGAACAACACCCAAGTAACCGTCGGTATCCATGTCAGCAAACTGAAACTGGACGTGGCGCTGCTGGCGCACGGCGAAATCCAGAACAAAGTGGTGGAAAACGACTTGGCCGGCTTCCGCTGGCTGCGCACCTGGCTGACCCGGCGCGAGGTCAGCGTCGCCGGCCTGCCCGTGTGCATGCAGGCGACCGGGCCCTACAGCGAGGCGGCGGCGCTGGCCCTGACGGCGATGGGCATGGTCGTCAGCGACGTCGACCCGGCCAGCGTCCAGGCCTTCGCCGGCGCCGCACCGGCCGCCGATTGCGCGGCGCGCCTCGACGCCGTGCTGCTGGCGCGCTTTTGCGCCGCCACCCACCCGGCGCCGTGGGTGCCGCCGCCGGCCGCCTTCCGCACGCTGCGGGCCTGGCTGGCGCAACTGCACGCGCTGCGCGCCGTGCGCCTGCGCGAGGCGCAGCGCCAGTTCGGCCACGAACAGGCCGGCCAGCAGGCGCTGGCGCAGCACGTCCGGGACAGCATCGCCTGCCTGGACGCCCAGCTGCGCCTGCTGGAAAAGGACATCGACACCCATCTGCACCGCCACCCCGCGCTGGCGCGCAACATCGAACTGGCCAGGCGCGCGCCCGCCGGCGCGGACGGCGCCGGCCTGCCGCACTAGGGCGCGGCGGCGGCCGCCCCGGCGTCGCCGGCGTGGCAGGCGCTCATTTCCGCTACACTATTGGTTTCCCGAATCAGCGTTACCGAAAGCCGAAGCCAGAATCATGAACACACCAGATATCGAAAACATCAACGTCACCTCTTTCGCGCCGATGCCCTCGCCGGAAGCCCTGCACGCCAAGCTGCCGCTGTCGGCCAGCGCCTTCGACAGCGTCAGCAAGGGCCGCGAGGCGCTGCGCGACATCATCGACCGCAAGGACCGCCGCCTCTTCGTCGTCGTCGGCCCCTGCTCGATCCACGACCCGGTCGCCGGCCTCGACTATGCGCGCCGCCTGAAGGCGCTGCAGGCCGAGGTGGCCGACACGATGCTGCTGGTGATGCGCGTGTATTTCGAAAAGCCGCGCACGACGACGGGCTGGAAGGGTTACATCAACGACCCGGACATGGACGACTCCTTCCGCGTCGACGCCGGCATGGAAAAGGCGCGCCAGTTCCTGCTCGACGTGTGCGAACTGGGCCTGCCGACGGCGACCGAGGCGCTCGACCCGATCTCGCCGCAGTACCTGGGCGACCTGATCGCCTGGACGGCGATCGGCGCGCGCACCACGGAATCGCAGACGCACCGTGAAATGTCGTCCGGCCTGTCGACCCCGGTCGGCTTCAAGAACGGCACCGACGGCGACATCAGCATCGCCATCAACGCCATCCTGTCGTCGGCGCACCCGCACTCCTTCCTCGGCATCAACAGCCAGGGCAACGTCGCCATCGTGCGCACCCGCGGCAACGCCTACGGCCACGTCGTGCTGCGCGGCGGCGACGGCCGGCCGAACTACGATTCGGTGTCGATCGCCATCGCCGAACAGGCGCTGGCCAAGGCCAAACTGCCGGCCAACCTGGTGGTCGACTGCTCGCACGCGAACAGCTACAAGAAGCCGGAGCTGCAGCCCCTGGTAATGGCCGACGTGATCAACCAGATCCGCCACGGCAACCAGTCGCTGGTGGGCGTGATGATCGAATCGAACCTCGTCGCCGGCAACCAGAAGATCCCGCAAGACCTGTCGCAGCTCAAATACGGCTGCTCGGTGACGGACGGCTGCATCGACTGGGACACGACCGAGGCGATGCTGCGCGACGCGGCGGCGCAACTGCGCCTGCGCCCGCAAGCCTGACGCCGGCGCGGCGGCGCAACAACATTGCAAAACCCTGGGGTCAGGTCTAGACATGGCGGTTTTCTTGCCAAATAGCCTGCCCGCAGCCTTATTCGGGGGAAAAAACCGCCATGTCTAGACCTGACCCCAAAGTTGTGCCGGGGAAAACCGCCATGTCTAGACCTGACCCCAACGTTGTACAATGGTGGATTCCCCTTCCTCTTTGTACTCCTTCATGATTGTTCTCGGCGTCGAATCCTCCTGTGACGAAACCGGCCTGGCCCTGTACGACACCCAGCGCGGCCTGCTGTCCCACGCCCTCTATTCCCAGGTGGCGATGCACGAGCAGTACGGCGGCGTGGTGCCGGAGCTGGCCTCGCGCGACCATATCCGCCGCGCCATCCCGCTGCTGCAGGAGACGCTGGCCAAGGCCGGCGTGGCGCTGGCCGACATCGACGCCATCGCCTATACCCAGGGTCCGGGCCTGGCCGGCGCGCTGCTGGTCGGTTCCTCGGTGGCTTGCAGCCTGGGACTGGCCGCCGACAAGCCGGTGCTCGGCATCCACCATCTGGAGGGCCATTTGCTGTCGCCGCTGCTGGCCTCCGAGCCGCCCGAATTCCCCTTTGTCGCCCTGCTGGTGTCGGGCGGCCACACGCAGTTGATGCGTGTCGACGGCGTCGGCCAGTACGCGCTGCTGGGCGAGACGCTCGACGACGCCGCCGGCGAGGCCTTCGATAAATCGGCCAAGCTGCTCGGCCTCGGTTATCCGGGCGGGCCGGCCATTTCGCGCCTGGCCGAGTTCGGCGACCCCAGCGTGTATAAGCTGCCGCGCCCGATGCTGCATTCGAAGGATTTGAATTTCAGTTTTTCCGGCTTGAAGACGGCCGTGCTGACGGTGGTGAAGAACCACGAGGAAAAGGTCATCGCCAATATCTGCGAGCAGGACAAGGCCGATATCGCGCGCGGCTTCGTCGACGCCATCGTCGATGTGCTGACGGCCAAGTGCGTCAGCGCGCTCAAGCATACGGGTTTGAAGCGCCTGGTCATTGCCGGCGGCGTCGGCGCCAACGCGCAGTTGCGCGCCGCGCTGAACGCGGCGGCCGCCAAGAAGCGCTTCAAGGTGTTTTATCCGGAGCTGGAGTTTTGCACCGACAATGGCGCGATGATCGCCTTCGCCGGCGCGATGCGCCTGCAGATCAATCCTCAGGCGGCCAAGCGCGACTATTCTTTCAATGTGCGGCCGCGCTGGCCGCTCGACGAAATCAGGGAAATTTAAGGCTCAGGCGGCGTCCGGTTCCGGCCGCCCCTGGCGCCGGTACAGGAAGTCGAGCACGCTGCTGCGGTAGCCCGCGTACAGCGGGTCTTGCGCCAGCGCCAGCCGTTCGCGCGGGCGCGCCAGCCGCACTTGCAGGATCTCGGCGATGCGCGCCGCCGGCCCGTTGCCGAGCATGACGATGCGGTCCGACAGCAGCACGGCTTCGTCGACGTCGTGCGTCGCCATCACCACCGTCGAGCCGGTCGCGGCGACGACGCGCAGCAGCGCCTCTTGCAGGTGGACCCGCGTCAGCGCGTCGAGCTTGCCGAAGGGTTCGTCCATCAGCAGCACTTTCGCTTCCATCGCCAAGGCCCGCGCTATGCCGACGCGCTGTTTCATGCCGTCCGAGATTTCGTGGGGCCGCTTGCGCGCCGACGCCGTCAGGCCGACCAGCGCCAGCGCCGCCATCGCCCGCGCCTTGAGTTGCGCGGCGTTTTCGGTGGCGCCGAAGATGCGCTCGACGCCCAGGTGGACGTTGTCGTGGCAGCTCAGCCACGGCAGCAGCGAGTGGTTCTGGAAGACCACGGCGCGCTGCGGCGACGGCCCGGCGATTTCCCGCCCGCCGCAGATCAGCGCGCCCCCGGTGGCCGTGCTCAGGCCGGCGATCAGGTTCAGCAGGGTCGATTTGCCGCAGCCGGAGTGGCCGATCAGCGTGACGAATTCGCCCTTGGAGACGGTCAGGTTGATGTCGCGCAGCGCCTGGTAGGGCCCCTGTTTGGTGGGGAACGCCATGTCGGTGTGCTGGATGTCGATGAATTTATTGGCGCGCATGTCAGCCTCCCGCTTCCTCGTATGTCCATGCCTTCGCCAGCGCCGCCAGCGCCAGTTCCAGCAGCAGCCCGACGGCGCCGATGACGACGACAGCGATGACGATGTGCGGCACGTTCAAGTTGTTCCATTCGTTCCACAGCCAGAAGCCGATGCCGATTCCGACGTCGCCGCTCAGCATTTCGGCCGCTACGATGACCAGCCAGGCCGTGCCGATAGCCTGGCGCACGCCCGTCAGCATATGCGGCAGCGCGGCGGGCAGCAGTATCTTCGTCGTGCTCTGCCATTCCGACAGGTTCAGCACGCGCGCCACGTTCAGGTAGTCCTGCGGCACGCGCTGCACGCCGGCGGCCGTGTTGACGAGTATCGGCCAGATCGAACAGATGAAGATGGAGCAGATCGCGGCCGGGTCGGCGGCCTTGAAGAGCAGCAGGCCGATCGGCAGCCAGGCCAGCGGCGAGACGGGCTTCAGCAGGGCGACGATAGGATTGAACATGCCGGCCAGGAAGCGGAAGCGGCCGGTCAGGAAGCCCAGCGGGATGCCGACGGCCGCCGCCAGGCCGAAGCCGAGCCCGACCCGCTGCAGCGAGGCGAGGATGTTCCAGCCTATGCCCTGCTCGTTCGGCCCCTGGCGGTGGAAGGGGTCGGCGAACAGTTTGACGGCCTCCTGCCAGGTCAGCCAGGGGCCGGGGAAGTTGCTATTTTTCGCGGCGACGACGTGCCACACGAGCAGCAGCAGGGCCAGCCCCAGCAGCGGTGGCAGGTAAGTGAGGACATAGGGACGCAGCCGCGATTGCCCCGTGCTCAACACGTAGCCGCGCGCCGCCAGCCGCTCGCTGCGCAGCGGCTTGTCCATGCCTTTTAATGCCGGGTCGGCCAGCGGCAGCGCTCCCTTCAGATTATCCATGACTGCACTCATCGCGCCCTCCCTTTATCAGGCTGTGATCTTGATCGAAGCGGCGTAGGCCCGCGGATTTTTAGCCTCTCCAACTACCGCTTCTGCAGCAATTGTTGTGCCAGCCCGGCGGGGCGGCAGCGGCAGGTTTTAGGGCGTTTCTGGTGGTCTGACTATTTTTTCGGCACTGAATTTGTGCGTCGCACCAGGAGGGCGCGGCGGACCGGCGCAAGAAAGCGGTCGACGCCAGCCCCGTTTCGCACTATCGTGTCTTAGCCGCCGCCGGGATCGGCCGGGCGCTGGCGCCACTGGAGTCCTACTATGCACATGACTTTCCCGCTATCGTCTACCCTGCGCGTCCTGGCCTCGGCCGCCGTGCTCGCCGCCGCGCCGCAGTTGCACGCGCAACAGCCCTTCGTTTACCACGGTCTATGCGACGCCTCGGCCGCCGTCGCGCTGGGGCCGGACCGCTTCATCGTCGCCAACGACGAGCGCAATACGCTGAAGATTTACCGGCGCGACGTGGCCGAGGCCCAAGACAAGGTCGATGCCTGGAAATTTCTCGGCACCAAGGAGAAAAAGGAGTCCGACCTGGAAGGCGCCGCCATCCTCGGCCAGCGCATTTACTGGATTTCTTCGCACGGGCGCAATGCCTCGGGCGAGGTGCAGGAGCGCCGCTGGCGCTTCTTCGCCAGCGATCTGGGCGACGGATTGGCGCCCCCCGAGCTGCTGGGAACGGCCTACACGAACTTATTGGCGGACATGAAGTCGGAGGCCGGTTTCGCCCGTCTCAGGCTGGCGGCCGCGGCAGAGCGGGCGCCGGAAGCGCCGGAGACGCCGACGCAACCCGGCGGATTGAACATCGAGGGGCTGGCCGCCGCGCCGCAGGGGCAGTTGCTGATTGGCCTGCGCAGCCCCCTGCTGCACGGCAAGGCCCTGTTGCTGCCGCTGCAGAATCCGGCCGAGCTGGTCGAAAACGGCGGCAAACGGGCCAAGTTCGGCAGCCCCATCGAACTCGACCTGGGCGGACGCGGCGTGCGCAGCATCGAGCTGGTGGGGACGGCGTATCTGATTGTCGCCGGCCCCACCGGGGACAGCGGCAGCTTCGCGCTGTATCGCTGGTCGGGGCAGCGCAACGACGCCGCCGTGCGCCTCGCGCATGACTTCAAGACGCTGCGCCCGGAAGCCCTGTTCGCCATTCCCGGCAGCGACACAGTGCAGATTCTCAGCGACGACGGCGGCGAGGCATGCAAGGATTTACCGGAAGCGCGGCAAACCTTCCGCGGCGCGGTCATCAAACTGCCGCCGGCGCGCTGACGCTCTCGACGCTTGCGCCGCCCGCCCATCAAGCGTTTTCGCCGCCGCTAGTCGTAGATATACGGCGGCAGCGCGGCGCCGCAGTGTTTGCAATAGTCGGCGCCGGCCTCGTGGCCCTCGCTCAGGCATTCGGAGCAGGTGCGCGTGGTCGGCATGCCGAGGCCGCGCTGGGCCGTCATTTCCGCGCTGATGATGCCGGTCGGCACGGCCAAAATGCCCCAGCCCAGCAGCATCATCAGCGAGGCGACGGCGCGCCCCAGGTCGGTTTTCGGCGTCAGGTCGCCAAAGCCGACCGTCGTCACCGTGCTGATGGCCCAGTAGACGGCCGTCGGGATGCTGGTGAAGCCATGCTCGGGGCCTTCGACGGCGTACATGACAGTGCCCAGCAGGAACACCACCATCATGACGACGGACAGGAAGATCAGGATCTTGCGCCGGCTGGCGACGAGGGCGCGGCCCAGCATGCCGTATTCGTGCACATACGAGGTCAGCTTGAGGATGCGGAACATGCGCAGCAGGCGCAGGATGCGCACGTCGATCAGCACGTGGGCGCCGGGGAAGACCAGGCCGATGTAGGTGGGCACGATGGCCAGCAGGTCAATGACGCCAAAGAAGCTGCGCGCGTAACGCAGCGGCCGCTTGACGCAGTACAGCCGCGCCGCATATTCGACGCTGAACAGGCCGGTGAAGAACCATTCGAGGGCCACCAGTTCCCTGCCCCAGCGGGCGGCGACCGGCGCCACGCTGGTCAGCACGACGACCGTCACGCTGAGCACGATGGCGGCAATCAGGCTCAGATCGAACAGCCGGCCGGCGCGCGTGTCGGCCTCGAAAATGATGGTGTAGAGGCGCTCGCGCGGGCCGCGCTCCGGCTTGCCGAATGGCAGCGCGGCGGCGGCCGGCGGACGGCGCCGGGCGTCGGCCGGCGGCAGGGAAGAGGAAGCAGTCATGCCGCCATTGTATAGGCAGCACGGATACTAGAGCTGCGCTTCGCCGCGCAGGCCGGCGTTGCGCAGTTCGCGCTCGTCGTTGACCAGCTCGAAAGCGCGCGCCTCGTCGAAGCCGAGCCGCTGCAGCACCGTCGCCGACAGTTGCAGGCCCGATTCGAGGGCCTCCGGCACGACCAGCGTGGCGCCGGCGTGCATCAGCGCGGCCGCATGTTTTTCATCGCGCGCCCGCGCGTACACCGGCAGGTGCGGACACTCGCGGCGGATCGACTTGACGGCGTGCAGCACCGAGGCCGGGTGGTCCATCGTCAGCACCACGGCCGCGGCCTGGTCGGCGTGGACCTTGTGCAGCAGCTCGGCGCGCGAGGCGTCGCCGAAGTACACGGGGAAGCCGCGCGGGTGCAGCCGCGTGACGAGGCGCGCGTCGTTCTCCACCGCCACATACGGCACGCCCTGCTCCTGCAATATCTTCGCCACCATCTGGCCGATGCGGCCGAAGCCGGCGATGATGATGCGGCTGCCAGCCGGCGCCGCCGCATCGCCGTCGAGGTCGCCCACCTGCTGGCGGTGGCGCCGCTCCCACCAGTTGCCGAAGGCGATGCCGGCCTTGGCCAGCGCCGGCGTCGCAAACAGGCTCAGCCCCACCACCAGCATGAGGAACTGCGCCACCGGCGCGGCGATCAGCTTGGTGCTCAGCGCGTAGGCGACGACGATGAAGGCGAATTCGCCGCCCTGCCCCAGCAGCACGCCCGACTCCAGCGCGCGGCCCCAGTGGAAGCCGCCGATGCGGAAGATGGTGCCGATGACGGCCGTCTTGATGGCGAACAGCGTCAGCACGGCCAGTGGAATCAGCAGCGGCTGGCGGACGATGTCGCGCACGTCGATCTGCATGCCCACCGACATGAAGAACAGGCCCATCAGCAAGCCCTTGAACGGTTCGATGGTCACCTCGACTTCGTGGCGGAATTCCGTTTCGGCCAGCAGCAGGCCGGCCAGCAGCGCGCCCAGCGCCATCGACAGGCCGGCGGCGGCCGTCAAGCCGGCGATGCCAAGCGTACTCAGCAGCGTGAGCGCCATGAACACGTCCGGCTGGCGCTGTTTGACGAAGAACTGGAACAGGGGCCGGATCACGCGCCGCCCCAGCAGGTAGATCAGGACGATGGCGCCGGCCGACTTGAGCAGCGTAAAGCCCAGCAGGTAGCCCAGGCCCGCGCTGTCGCCGCCGGCCAGCACGCCGATCAGGATGAACAGCGGCACCACGGCCAGATCCTGCAGCATCAGGATGGAGAAGGCGGCTTGGCCGGCCGGCGTGTGCAGGGCGCGCCGCTCGTTGAGCAATTGCATGACGACGGCCGTCGACGACAGCGACAGCACGCAGCCGAGCACGATGGCGGCCTCCAGGCTCAGGCCGAACAGATAGCCGAGGCCGCCCAGCAGCGTGGCGCAGATGCCGACCTGGGCAACGCCGGCGCCGAAGACCCAGCGCCGCAGCGACCACAGGCGCTCGGTCGACAGTTCCAGGCCGATCATGAACATCAGGAACATCACGCCCAGCTCGGCCAGGCCGGACACCTGCTCCACGCGCATGAAGGTGAAATGGCCCAACCACGGCTGGCTGGGCGCCCATAGACCGAAGCCGAAGGGGCCGAACAGCGCGCCCACGGCGAGGAAGCCCAGCACCTGGTTGACGCGCAGCCGCTGCAGCAAGGGAATGAAAATGCCGGCCAGCGCGAGAAACAGCAGCGTCTCGCGCAGATAAGGTAATGCGTGTTGTTCTTCCACTCTGGTTCCGTTCATGCACAATGTCGTGGCCGCGATTGTCGCACACGCACCGCCCCTGCCCGCGCCGGCGCGCGGGAGCGATCGCCTTTGGCCGCCGTTTAATGGCGGCGGAAGACCTCGTCCAGGGTGGGCGCATGCAGCAAGGACTTGGCCCAACGGCCCATCTGTTCGTCGCTGGCCATGGCAAGGCGTTCACGCACCTCGTCCGGCAAAGGCCCGAAGCGCTCCTCCATCTGTATGGCAAGAATGCTTTGGCGGCCTTCCTGGCGGGCTTCCTGCCGAACTTCCTGGGGAATCTCCTGCCGCATTTCTTGCCGAATTTCCTGGCGCATTTCTTGCCGAATTTCCTGCCGCATTTCTTGCCGAATTTCCTGGCGAATTTCCTGCTGCATTTCCTGGCGAACTTCCTGGCGAGCTTCCTGCTTGCACTCGTCCAGCAACATACGTTTCAGCATACTCATGTAAGGCATCGCATTACTCCTTTTCATTGCCCGGATGTCGCTCCACAGCCCGCAATCCAACTCGGCCGGCAAACGCATCATCCAGTCTATGACATCGATGAAGTCCATGATACGTTGTTCGTCCCAATTCCGCTGCAACAGCAGCATCGCGAGGCGCCGCTTTTCCGCGCCGCGCCGGCTATGATTTCCCTTGGTTTTGCGCGTCAACAAATGCGCGGCGGTCAGCGTGGCAAAAGGATTGTCGTCTTGCAGCAGGGCGTCGAAGCGCTGCGCATAGTCGCTCAGCTTGGCCACCGGGAAGTCCAGTTGCATCCGGCTGCCCAGCAGGCTGTATCCGAAAGCGCCGGGCTTCCAGCCGGGGCTGGCATCGGCCAGCAAGGCCAGGCTGGCGACAGGCCGGCGGTAGCGGTCCCAGATGCGGTAGTTGTAGGTGAACATGCGTTCGGCGAAGCCGCTCTCCCGTCTGCCCTGCAACTCCAGATGCAACAAGACCCATTGCTGCGCACCGTCGCGCAAAACCACCTGCACCAGTTTGTCGAGCACGCGCTTGCCCAGGGCCGCGCCGCGCGCCAATTGCGCCATTTCCTGCTCAAGGAACACGGGCGCCTGCGACCAGTCGATTTGCGCATGGGCCGCCGGGAAATAGAATGCCATGAACGTGGAAAAATACCGCGTGACGGCATTCTTCCAGGGCGTGTCGTAGTCGTCGGGTGGCGTGGCCATGCGCCAGTGTAGCGGCAGGCCGCCTGGGCCGATGCCGTCTGGCGCAAACGCGCCGGCAATACGGCCCGCTTACCTTTCGTTCACCTTGGATATGGCGCTTCTCATGGCGGCGTCAGCAGGTCCGCGCGCGGAAACGCCCAGCCGGGCACCTGCTGCGGACAATCGCGGTGCGCCGCCTGTTCCAGGTCCAGGGTGCTGAAATTGCCCGTCAAGCCGGCGCCGAAACGCAGGTCGGACGCGGCTGCGCCATCGACCGCCGGGGCGCGGGCGAAGCGCAACCACGCCTCGACATGGCAATTGTCCTGGCGCAGCCGACGCAGCGCCGCCAAGCCGCCGCTGTACTCCAGCTCGATGGCGATGCCCGCCGTCAGCGCGCGGCGCGGCAGCGGCTGCGCCATGCCCGCAGGACACGCGTCCGGCTTCAGCCAGCCTGGAACCAGGCTCAGCACGCCCTTGCGCAGACGGTAGCGGTCGGCGCCCTCATTACGTTCGACGGCGACGAAGCTCCAGCACAGCGGATGCGAGGGGTAAGCCGTCATCGACACGTCGAGCACCTCGCTGGCCGGATCGGCCTGCCGCAGTGCGGCGCGGACGTCGCGCTTGCCCAGCGCCGAGGCGGCGCCCTGCAAGCCGATGAAGCCCAGGCACAAGACGGCGGCCAGCGCCAGCGCGGCGCGGCTGTGGGCACCGGCACGCAGCGCCAGCGCGCCTACGCCGGCGCCGATGGCGAGCAGGGCGGCGACCGCGCCCCATGCGAGGAAGCCGCGCACCGCGAAGAAGCCCAGCGCGCCGCACAGCGCCAGCAACACCAGGGCGCGCAGCGCCGGGCGCGCGATCGCCAGCGCCAGCGGCACGCCGAACGCGGTCCAGAACAGCGGTTCGACGATGAACACCATGTCGCCGTAGAACCAGCGCGCGTCGAGCGGATAGAAGGGGTGGATGCCATAGGAATTCAAGGAGTCCATCAGCAGGTGCAGCAGCAGGCCCAGCACCAGCGCCGCGCCCAGGCCGGCGCGGGCGCTGGCGCTCGTCTTGAGCAGCCGGCGCGCGGCCGGCCACAGCAGCCAGACCAGCGCCAGCAGCAGGAGCGCCTGCGGCAACGCGAACAGCAGCGTGTGGGTGTGGCCGCGGTGGTGCAGCAGATAACCCAGCGGCCGGGGCAGCAGGCGCGTCAAAAACAGGTCGAGGTCCGGCATATTGCTGGCGAACCAGCACGAGAACAGCAGCAGGCGGCGGCGGGTGGTTTGCCGGGCGGCGTCGACTTCCTGCGGCAGGCTACGCTGCAGCAATTCGCCCACGCCCAGGCCGATGACTGAGTGAGAAATATTATCCATCGGCAAATATTACAAGAAAGCGGCCCGCGGCGGGGCCGCCGCTCAGGCGCCGGCGGCGATCTGGCGCAGCGCCTGCTCGAACACGTCGACGCTTTGCCCGCCCGAGATCAGGTGGCGATCGTTGATGATAATCGCCGGCACCGAGTTGATGCCCTGCTCCCGGTAATAGCGCTGGTGCGCGCGCACCTCGTCGGCATAGGCGTCCGTGGCCAGCACCTGGGCGGCGGTGGCGCCGTCCAGGCCGACCTGTTGCGCCAGCCGCAGCAGCACGGCGTGCGCGCCGGGGTTGTCGCCGTGGCTGAAATAAGCTTCGAACAGCGCGTGCTTGAGTTCACGCTGGCGCCCTTCCAGCCCGGCCCAGTGCAGCAGGCGGTGGGCGTCGAAGGTGTTGTAGATGCGCTTGCGCTGGTCCATCTCGAATGCGAAGCCCAGCTCGGCGCCGCGGGCGCGGATCGCCTCGCGCGACTGCGCCATCTGTTCGGGCGTCGATCCATACTTTTCGGCCAAGTGCTCGCCGACGTCCTGGCCCTCGGCGGGCATGCCCGGATTCAGCTCGAACGGTTGGAAATGGATGGCGGCGCTGACCTCGCCGTCAAGGTGTTGCAGCGCCTGCTCCAGCGACCTCAGGCCGATGACGCACCATGGACATGACACGTCGGAAACGAAATCGATTTTCATCGCGGTACTCATCGGCTGACCTTGCTTGGAAAGGCGGCCGCACGGTGCGGCCACGCAGACACCCAGATAGGCCCGCTTTGATGAAAATCAATAGGGTGGTGCTGTACATCGAGGAAATCAGCGGGCAGACATGGCGGCAATCGATGATGACCTTGCTGCTGAACGCCAACAAAGTAGGTCTGGCTGCCCGGCAAAAACAGCTCGCGTTCAGTGCCGATTGATGCCTCCGCCTCCCGCACACTTTACCGACGCGCGCCGTCGATGGTGATCCACACTCGGCTCGCCGCATAGTGGCTGAACAGCCACGAGAACAAAGAGAGCAAAAAATTAAACTAATAAACTGAATAACTTATTGACCGTGGATTTGGTGTTAAGTATTATTTATCCACACCCTAAAGGAATTGAAATGCGCATTACTGCATCATGTTTAATTTTATTTACTTTTTTAAACACAAGCTCCAAGGCCGCTGAGTTTACAAGAGAAAGCCCATCCACCATACATATGGCCGGCGCGATCAGCGACGGGGATTTGCAAAAAATAGAAAAATCTACTCTCCAGCAACCACTTTGATCCGAGTAAAAAGCGGCGGTGGCAATACGGAAGCGGGCATGTTACTCGGAAGGTTTATAAGAGAGAAAAATCTAGACATCCAGGTGGATGAGATTTGTGCTTCCAGCTGTGCCAATTACCTATTTCCCGCGGCAAGAAGAAAAATCATACCAGCCGGGGCGATTCTCGCGCTTCATGGCACAGCTTACACGACCTCTCTTGCCGACGACAAAAGAATGCGGGAAATGCTGCTCGATGCAGGCTTACCATCTTCCGGAATTGAAACGGAAGTGGAAGATTTACGCCTGGCTCTTGCCAAACAAGCCAGGCTTGAACGTCAATTCTCTACGGATCTAAAAATAGCGGCAGCATATTACAGCGACTTTAAGACCGTCGTTGAAAAATCGCAATCGATAATTGCCAAGTTCAACAATAAAGATGCATCGTTATTTTGGTGGCCAAGCACAAAACGACTAACATCATGCTATGGAATCGATAATGTCGAGGATTTCGGGCGACCTCCCGGCATTGGCTCGGATGGCTATTCTTACGCTGCAAAATTTTCGGCACTCATTACCGGCGACGACAATCTGCCGGATTGCCACTGATCGCCCTGAACGGCATACGCGCGCGGACTATTTTTTCGCCGCCTTGCCGGCCTCGTCCTTCTTGGCGCCGATGCGGCTTTCCTTGCCGGCCAATAGCTTGCCGATGTTCGCGCTATGGCGATAGGCCAGCAACGCGCTCATCGCGGTGATGGCGAACAATATCTCGTCGGCGCCGAACAGCAGGCCGTAGTAGAACGGCGCGAACAGCGCCGCCACCAGCGCCGCCAGCGACGAGTAGCGGAAGGCGTAGGCGATTACCAGCCAGGTGACCAGCGTAGCCAGGCCCAGCCAGGGATTGATGCCGAGCAGCACGCCGAGCTCCGTCGCCACGCCCTTGCCGCCGACGAAGCGCGAGTACAGCGGCCACAGGTGGCCGAGGAAGACGGCGATGGTCACCAGCGCGATGGCCAGGTCGCCCACCTGCAACTGCTGCTGGAAGTGGATCGCCAGGAACACGGCCAACCAGCCCTTGGCGCCGTCGCCCAGCAGGGTCAGCACGGCGGCCGCCTTGTTGCCGCTGCGCAGGACATTGGTCGCGCCGGGGTTTTTCGAGCCATAGGTGCGCGGGTCGGCCAGGCCGAACAATTTGCTCGTCACGACGGCAAAGGAAACCGAGCCGAGCAAATACGCGGCCAGCGTCATCAATACTGTATTCATCTGATCCCTCTTGTTTTTTTAATCCGGCCCTATCGGCCGGGGCTGCTGAATATACACCATGGCGTCGGCGCCGGCGCGACTTTTCAGTCGGCCAGCGCGCACTGCACGGGCCGCGCCCCCAGCAGATCGCCCAGCACCTGCGGCGCCAGCCCGACCAGGTAGCCGCGCCGCCCGCCATTGATATAAATCTTTTCCAGCCGCAAAATGCTATCCTCGACGTACACGGGCAGCGCCTTCTTCGTGCCGAACGGCGAGGTGCCGCCGACCTGGTAGCCGGAATGGCGCTGCGCCACCTCCGGCTTGCACGGTTCGATCGACTTGCAGCCGATGGCGCGCGCCAGGTTCTTCGTCGACACCTTGCAATTGCCGTGCATCAGGACGATCAGCGGCTTGGCCGCCTCGTCCTGCATGACGAGGGTCTTGACGACCGCGTATTCGGGCACGCCCAGCTCGCGCGCCGACACGGCGGTGCCGCCGTGCTCCTCGTAGGCGTAGGGGTGCTCGGAAAAGACGACGCCGTGTTTGCGCAGCATCTGCGTCGCCTGCGTCTCGGAGATATGCTCTTTTTTGGCCATGCGTGATACGCTAATCGTTCAATGGGAGTATCGAATTATGCAGCAAGAAATCCGCTTTGCCACCTTCAATGTCTGCAACCTGGCGCCGCCCGGCGCGAAATTGTACGACAACCTGGAGCCGCTCACGGCGGAGCAGTACGCGGCCAAGGTCGACTGGACGGCGCGCCAGCTCGACCAGCTCGACGCCGACGTCGTCGGCCTGCAGGAAATCTTCGCCCCGGCGACGCTGCGCGACGTGCTCGCCCGCAGCCGCCGCTACCGCGACGCCGCCCACGCCTGCGCCCCGGCCGAGCCGGCGGCCGAGCGCCTGACGCCGGGCGTGGCCCTGGTGTCGCGCCTGCCGCTGGCGGCGCCGGCCGCCTTCCACGCCGCCTTCCCCGCCGGCGTGACGATGCCGGCCGGCAGCCGCGACGCCGACCGCTTCGCCCGGCCGCCGCTGCACGCGCAAATCGCCCTGGCCGACGGCCGCGCCCTCGACGTCGTCGTGGTCCATTTGAAATCGCGCCGGCCCGACTACCGCAACGGCGATTGCGGCGACGACCCGCTGGCCGTCGGCATGGCAAATCTGCGCTCGCTGATACGCCGCGGCACCGAGGCCGTCGCGCTGCGCGTGCTGCTGGCCGGCCTGGCGCGCGACGGCGGCCGCCCGCGCGTCGTGCTGGGCGACTTCAACGACGTCGCCGACGCCGTCACGACCAGCATCGTGCTGGGCGCCGGCAATGGCTGCGCGCCCTGCCGCGAGCCGGCCGGGCGCATGTTCGACAGCAACCAGATCCAGTCGCGCCAGGACTACCTGCGCCACGTCGGCTACACCAACATCCACGACGGCCACTACATGACGATCGACCACATCCTCGTGTCGGAGGAGTTCAACCCGGCCTCGCGCTACGCCATCGGCGAGGTGCTCGACGTCACCTATCTGAACGACCACCTGCTGCAGGCGCTGCCGCAAGCCTCCGACCACGGCCAGGTGCTGGCGCGCATCCGCCTGTACGGCGCGCGCGACGCCGCCACGGCATAGGGCACTAGGGCAGCAGCTTGCCCAGCTCGGTCGCCAGCACCGCCGCGCTGGCGTAGAAGCCCTGGTACTGGTCGCAGCCCTGGGCGCGCAGGAAGGCCAGTTGCTCGGCCGTCTCCACCCCTTCCGCGATCACCAGCAGCTGCAAGCCCTTGGCCATGGCGATGATGGTCGTGACGACGGCCGCCTCGCCCGGGTCGGCGCGCATCGCGCCGAGGAAGGACTGGTCGATCTTCAGCTTGTCGATCGGGTAGTTGCGCAGCTGGCCCAGGCGCGAATAGCCGGTGCCGAAGTCGTCTATGGTCAGCTTGACGCCGAGCCGGCGCAGCGCCGCCAGCATGTCGGCGACGTTGGCGCCGCCCCTCATCAGCACCGCCTCGGTGATTTCCAGCTCCAGCAGCGGCGCCGCCAGCCCGCTCTGGCGCAGCGCGTCGGCGACGCTGGCCGGCAGGCTTTTCTGCATGAACTGGGCGGCCGACAGGTTCACCGCCACCACCAGCGGGTGGCCGGCGTCGTGCCACAGGCGCGCCTGGGCGCAGGCGCGCCGCAGCACCCAGTCGCCGATCGGCAGCATCAGCCCGCACTCCTCGGCCACGCCGATGAAGCGCTCCGGCCGCAGCAGGCCCAGTTGCGGATGCTGCCAGCGTATCAGCGCCTCGGCGCCGACCATGGCGCCGCTGGCGACGTCGATCTCGGGCTGGTATTCGAGGATGAATTCGCCGCGCCCGAGCGCCTGGCGCAGGCCGTTCTCGAAGCCGACGCGCTCGACGATCTGGGCGTTCATCTCGGCGTTGAAGAACTGGAAGCTGTTGCGCCCGCCCTCCTTGGCGTGGTACATGGCGATGTCGGCGTTCTTCACCAGCGTGTCGATGTCGGCGCCGTCGCTGGGAAAGACGCTGATGCCGATCGACGTCGAGACGCACACCTCATGGCCGCCGATCTGGTAGGGCTGGGTCACGGCCTGCAGCACGCTGGCGGCGACGTGCGCGGCCTGGTCGATGCCGCCGATGTCGGCCAGGATGATGACGAATTCGTCGCCGCCCTGGCGGCTGACGGTGTCGACGCCGCGCACGCACTTGATCAGGCGCCGCGCCACCTCCTTGAGCAGCAGGTCGCCGGCCGGGTGGCCCAGCGTGTCGTTGATGTTCTTGAAGTGGTCGAGGTCGAGGAACAGGATGGCCAGCATGCTGCGCTTGCGCCGCGCCGCCACCAGCGCCAGGCTGAGGCGGTCGAGCAGCAGCACGCGGTTCGGCAGGTCCGTCAGAAAATCGTGCTCGGCCAGGTGGCGCGTGTGCGCCTCGGCCTTCTTGCGCTCGCTGATGTCGGACAGGATGCCCATGTAGTTGCTGACGGCGCCCTCGCTGTCGCGGATCGCCGTCAGCGACAGCCAGGCCGGGTACAGCGCGCCGCTCTTGCGCTGGCCCTCGGTTTCCCCCTGCCAGTGGCCGGCCGCCGCCAGGGCGGCCCAGACCTGCTCGGACAGGGCGTCGGCGCCGCCGCGCTGCACGCTGAACGGCCGCCCCACCATGTCGGACGGGGCGTAGCCGGTGATGTCGGCGTAGGCGCGGTTGACGGCCACCACGCGCCGCCCGGCGTCCATGACGAGGATGGCTTCGCGGGCGTTCTCGAACACCTGGGCCGCCAGATGCAGCGAGCGCTCGGCCGCCTTGCGCGCCGAGATGTCGCGGATCACCGCGTAGAACAGGTACTCGTGGTCGAAGGTGATCGAGGTCAGCAGCACCTCGGCCCAGAACGGCGCGCCGTCGCAGCCCAGGTAGGACCAGTCGTAGCGGCAGTTGCCGGCCGCGTGGGCGCGCTCGGCGAAGCGGGCGTTCTGCGGCGCCGAGGCGCTCCCGTCGGGCTGGCGCGGCGGCGAAAAATCGTCCAGCGCCCGCCCCGTCATGCGCGCCCCGTCGCCGCAGCGGAACAGGGCGACGGCGGCCGGGTTGACGTCGACGATGCGCTGCTCGCGCAGCAGCACGATGGCGTCGGACGACTTCTCGAACAACTGGCGGAAATTGCCGCCGGCCGCGCGCAGCGCGTCCTCCGCCAGCTTGCGCGCCGTGACGTCGATTTCCATGCAAAACACTTGCTGCAAATGGCCGGCGCGGAACACGGGAAACAGGCTGGCGTAGATCCAGCGCACGCGCCCGTCGGCGCCGCGCACCTGCCAGTCGCGCGCCGGCTGCGCCTGGCCGCTGCGCCAGACCTGCTCGACGGCGGCGGCGAACTCGGCCTCCTGCGCGCCGGGCGCGGCCAGCGCGGCCGCGCCGGCGTACCGGGCGGCGCCGCCGTCGCTCCAGAAGCGCACGATGCCGCTGCGGTCGACGCTGCGCACGGCCAGCAGCGGGCTGCGTTCGAGCGCCGTGACCAATTCGCTCAGCAAGGCCAGCGCGTCCTGCGCCGGCCCGGCGGCGGCGGGCGGCGCGGCCGGCCCAGAGATCAATTCAGACACCAGACACCCCCGCCCCTAGCGGCCGCCGCGGCCGGAAAAGCCGGCCGCGCAGCGTGTCCAGCCATTCTTGCCCGGCCGCCAAACCACCCCTTGAGCGCCGTCAACGATGTCTGCAACAGCCCCTTTCCCGCCTCATTTCCTGCCATCCTGCAACGAACACGGCGCCGGCGCCGCCCGGCGGTGCCGGACCGCGACGCCGTTTATGCATTTCAAGCGCGTCTAACGGCAGTTTGTCGCATTCCGCTGGCCGGCGCGCCGGCCCATCCGTACAGTGCGAACATCGCGCAACGCCGCCGCCGCGCCAACCCCATGCCGGAAGAAGTCCACCATGACAGCCTACAACCCGCCCCCCTCCCCCGCCCAGCCGGCCGCGTCCGGAAAACGCTGGCGCGCCCCCGTGCTCGGCCTGGCGGCGCTGGCCCTGGCCGGCGGCGGCTGGGCCCTGCTGCGCCCCGCCGCCAAGCCGGCCGCCGAGGAACACCAGGGACCGCCCAAGGTCGACGTCTACGAGCTGGCGCGCGGCGACGTCGCCGCCATCGGCGCGCGCGCGCTGAGCCTGACCCTGCCGCTGTCGGGCGCGCTGGCGCCGCTGCGCCAAGCCACCGTCAAGGCCAAGGCTTCCGGCCAGGTGCAGGAGGCGGCGCCGCAGGAGGGCACGGCCGTGGCCGCCGGCCAGGTGCTGGCCCGCCTCGACGCGGCCGAGCCGCGCGCGCGCCTGACCCAGCAGCAGGCCGCCCTCGACGAGGCCCAGGCCCGCCTGGCGATGGCCGGCAAGAACGAGGCCAACAACCTGGCCCTGCTGAAACAGAAATACATTTCGCAGACAGCCTACGACACGACGCAGAACTCGGTCGAGCTGGCGCGCGCCAGCGTCAAGGCGGCCGCCGCCCAGGTCGAGCTGGCGCGCATCGCGCTGGCCGACAGCGTCGTGCGCGCGCCGCTGGCCGGCGTGGTCAGCAAGCGCCACGTCCAGGCCGGCGAAAAACTGGCCCCCGACATGCCCGTCTACACCATCGTCGACCTGTCGCGCATGACGCTGGAGGCGCAGGTGCCGGCCGCCGAAATCCCCCGCGTCATGGTGGGCCAGGACGTGCGCTTCAAGGTCGACGGCTTCCCCGGCCGCGACTTCGCCGGCAAGGTGGCGCGCATCAACCCCAGCGCCGAGGCCGGCTCGCGCGCCATGCTCGTCTATGTGGCCGTCGACAACGCCGACGGCGCCCTGCGCGCCGGCATGTTCGCCAAGGGCAGCCTGACGACGCAGCGCTCGGCCGTGGCGCCGCTGGTGCCGCTGGCGGCGCTGCGCGGCGACGCCCGCGCGCCGCTGGTCTACACGATAGAGCACGGCAAGGTGGTGGCCCGGCCGGTCACGCTGGGCTTGCGCAACGAGGACGAGGGTTACGCCGAGGTCAGCGCCGGCCTGGCCAGCGGCGCCAGCGTCATCGTCGCCCGCCTCGACGGCGTCAAACCCGGCCACCGCGTCAAGGTCGGCGGCGCCGCGCCGGCCGCGCTGGCGCGCAAGGACTGAGCCATGTGGATCACCAACACCAGCATCCGCCACCCCGTCTTCGCGACGATGGTCATGACCGCCCTGGTCGTGCTCGGCATTTTCTCCTACCGGGGCCTGGGCGTCGAAAGCATGCCCAACGTGCAACTGCCCTACGCCTGGATCGAGGTCAACTATCCGGGCGCCTCGCCCGAGGCCGTCGAGAACGACATCACCCGGCCCATCGAGAACATCATCAACACCGTCAGCGGCGTCAAGACGCTGAAGGCCAACTCCTGGGAGGGCCGGGCCGGCCTCTCCGTGGAATTCGAGCTGTCCACGCCGATGGACAAGGCCATGCAGGAATTGCGCGACAAGGTCGCGCTGGTGCGGCCGCAGTTTCCCAAGGAGGCCAAGGACCCCTTCATCGCCCGCGCCGAGGGCGACAATGAGCGCCCCATCGTCGAGCTGGTGCTGACCTCGGAGCGCCGCAGCCTGCGCGAGCTGTCCACGCTCAGCGAGCAAGTCATCACCAAACGCTTCCAGGGCGTGGCCGGGGTCGGCCAGGTCAAGGCCAGCGGCACGTCGACGCGGCAGGTGCTGATCAGCCTGCGCCCCACCGACATGAACGCCCAGGGCATCGGCGTCGACGAGGTGGTGCGGGCGATCCAGAGCACCAACCAGAACCTGCCGGCCGGCAACATCAGCTTCGCCGACCGCGAGCAACTGGTGCGCGTCGAAGGCAAGATCAAGGATGCCCGCGGCTTCGGCCGCATCATCGTCGCGCGCCGCGCCAACGGCGTCGTCTACCTGGAGCAGGTCGCCGACGTCGTCGACGGCGAGCGCGAGCAGACCTCGATCTCGCGCATCAACGGCCACAGCGGCATCACGCTCGACATCACCAAGGTGCAGGACGCCAACGTCGTCGAAGTGGGCAACGGCATCGCCCGCGTCCTCGCCGAGCTGCAGAAGACGCTGCCGGCCGACATCCGCATGCGCATCGTCGACGACGAGTCGAAGCGCGTGCAAAGCCAGCTCGACAACGTCAAGAAAACCATCGTCGAGGGCGCGCTGCTGACGATGCTGATCGTCTTCCTGTTCCTGCACTCGTGGCGCAGCACCATCATCACCGGCCTGACGCTGCCGATCTCCGTGCTGGCCAGCTTCATCGCCATGAAGGCCTTCGGCTTCACGCTGAACTTCCTGACCCTGATGGCGCTGTCGCTGTGCATCGGCCTGCTGATCGACGACGCCATCGTGGTGCGCGAAAACATCGTGCGCCACCTCGGCATGGGCAAGAACCACCACAAGGCGGCCAGCGACGGCACCAATGAAATCGGCCTGGCCGTGATGGCGACGACCTTCGCCATCGTCGCCGTGTTCGTGCCGGTGGCCTTCATGAAGGGCATGATAGGCCGCTTCTTCCTGCAGTTCGGCATCACCGTCGCCGTCGCCGTGCTGGTGTCGCTGTTTGTCAGCTTCACGCTCGACCCGATGCTCTCGTCCGTGTGGCGCGACCCCGTCAAGGACCGCTTCAAGTATGTGCCGTGGCTGGGCCGGCTGATGGAAAAGATCGAGCGCGGCATCGACGCCCTGCACGGCGGCTACGGCCGGGTGCTGGAACTGGCGCTGCGCTGGCGCAAGGCGACGCTGGCCTCGGCCCTCGCGCTGTTCGCCGCCAGCCTGATGCTGCTGCCGATGGTGGGCGGCGAAATGATGCCCGAGACGGACGAGGGCTGGGTCAGCCTGCACTTCAAGACGGCCGTCGGCTCCAGCCTCGACTACACCGACAGCAAGGTGCGCCAGGTCGAGGAGGCGCTGCGCGCCTTCCCCGAGATCGACAGCGTGATCGCCAACGTCGGCACCTACGACGGGCGCAACACGGCGCGCGTCGACCTGAAGCTGAGCGACGTCCACAAGACGCACAGGCGGCCGCAAAAGGAGCTGGAAAAACTGATACGCGAGCGCCTGCTGCCGATCGCCGGCATCACCCTGTCCATAGGCGGCGGCGACAAGCCTATCTTCATCGCCATCCTCGGCACCGACGAGGGCAAGCTGGACCAGGTGGCGCACCGGCTGATGGACAAGATGCGGCCGATCAAGGGCTTGACCGACCTCGAATACAGCCAGGAAGGCGCCAACCCGTCGACCATGCTGAAGATCAACAACGAACTGGCCAGCGACCTGGGCCTGTCGGTGGCGCAGATCGGCAACGCGCTGCGGCCCTTCGTCGCCGGCGACACGGTCAGCCACTGGCTGGCCGGCGACGGCCAGAACTACGACGTCAACGTGCAACTGCCCAAGGCGGGCCGGCAAAAGGTCGCCGACCTGGGCGAGCTGTCGCTGGCGTCCAGCAAGACCGGGCCGGACGGCACGCCCCTGATGGTGCCGCTGCGCCAGGTGGTCGAATTCGTCCCCTCGTCCAGCCCGCAGGTGCTGAAGCGCCAGGCGCTGCAGCGCCGCGTGGCGATCTACGCCGGGGTGCAGGGCCGGCCCATCGGCGACGTCGACGGCGACGTCAAGAAAGTCATGGACGCCATCGAACTGCCGGACGGCGTGCGCTTCGACGTCGGCGGCCAGGCCAAGGAGATGCAGGAAACCCTGTCCGGCGCCGCCACCGCGCTGGGCATCGCCGTCATCTTCATCTACCTGGTGCTGGCCTCGCAGTTCGGCAGCTTCCTGCAGCCGATCGCCATCATGGTGTCGCTGCCGCTGTCGATGATAGGCGTGCTGGCGGCGCTGCTGGCGACGGGCAGCACGCTGAACATTTTCTCGGTGATCGGCATCATCATGCTGATGGGCCTGGTGACGAAGAATGCGATTTTGCTGGTCGACTTCACCAACCACGCCCAGCGCGACGGGCGCAGCCAGCACGACGCCATCCTGGAGGCGGGCCAGGTGCGGCTGCGGCCCATCCTGATGACGACGCTGGCGATGATCTTCGGCATGCTGCCGATGGCCATCGGCGCCGGCGACGGCGGCCAGATGCAGGCGCCCATGGGACGGGCCGTGATCGGCGGCGTCATCACCTCGACGCTGCTGACGCTGGTGGTGGTGCCGGTCGCCTACACCTATCTGGACAACCTGGGCAAGCGCGCCGCGCGCTTCTTCGGCGGCAAGGACGGGCACGCGCCGGAAGAGCAACAGGCCGCCGACGTGGCCTGAGCGATGTGACGGCGGGGGATGGCCCCCCGCCGGTTTACTCGGGCTGGGCCGGCGTCTCGTCCGCCTCGCCCGCCTCGCCTTCAGCCTCGCCCGCCGCCTCGTCGGCCGGCTTCGGATTGTTCTTCGCTTCCAGCTTGCGCCTGGCTTTTTCCTCGGCTTTCTTCTTCTTTTCTAACTCTTTTTGCCGTTTTTCATATTGGAAATTTGTCTTTGCCATTTACTACCTCTATTAAATTTGGATGATGCAAGCGTGTGCATAGCGCACATTATGACGCAGATATGACAAATGCAAATTTTTTCAGCCGCGGGGATGATGTTGCGCATGCAGCTGTTTCAGCCGTTCGCGCGCCACGTGGGTGTAGATTTGCGTCGTCGAAATGTCCGAGTGCCCCAGCAGCAGTTGCACGACGCGCAGGTCGGCGCCGTGGTTCAGCAGGTGGGTGGCGAAGGCGTGGCGCAGCGTGTGCGGCGACAGCGGCGCCGTGATGCCGGCCTTCAGCGCGTGCTTCTTGATCAAGACCCAGAACATCTGCCGCGTCATCGCCCCGCCGCGCGCCGTGACGAACAGGGCGTCGTCGACCTGGCCGTCGAGGATGACGCCGCGGGCCTCGCGCAGATAGCGCTCGATCCACTGCCGCGCCTGCGCGCCGAAGGGCACCAGGCGCGTCTTGCCGCCCTTGCCGGTGATGCGCAGCACGCCGTCGTTCAAGCTCATCTCGACCGATTTCAGCGCCACCAGCTCGGACACGCGCAGGCCGCTGGCGTACAGCAATTCGAGCATCGTGCGCTCGCGCAGGCCGAGCGGCGTGGCGACGTCGGGCGCGGCCAGCAGCGCCTCCACCTGGGCCTCGCTGAGCGTGTGGACGAAGCGGGTCGGCTGGCGCGCCGACGCCAGGTTCAGGCAGGGGTCGGCGTCGATCTGCTTTTGCCGCAGCGCCAGCTGGTAAAAGCGCTTGAGCACCGACAGGCGCCGGTTCGACGAGCTGGCCTTGGTGTCGTCCTGGCGCGCGGCGAAATAGTCGGCGATGTCGGCGCCGCCGACGCCGAGCAGGCCGGCCACGGCCGGCCGCGCCACGTCGAGCCAGCGGGCGAACAGGCGCAGGTCGCGGCGGTAGGCGTCCAGCGAGTTCTTCGACAGGCCGTCCTCCAGCCACAGGCTGTCGCAGAAGGCGTCGATCAGCGCGCCGTTGTGCTGCGCCATCAGTAGGCCGCCACGCCTTCGTGGTCCAGCAGCCAGCGTTTGACGCCGAGGTGGAAGCCGGCCGCGTCGGCGTGGTTGGCGAAGCCGCCCAGTCCGCCCGCCGCCGTCACCCGGTGGCAGGGTACGACCAGGGGATACCAGTTGGCGCCGCAGGCCTGGCCGACGGCGCGCGCGGCCGAGCCGATGTGCCTGGCGACCTGGCCGTAGGTGCGCACCTGGCCGCGCGGGATCGCCGCGATCGCGTCCCAGACGCGCTGCTGGAAGGCGCTGCCGGCCGGCGCCAGCGGCAGGTCGAAGCGGAAGTCCGCATCGCGGCAGTAGCGGACGATCTGCTCGGCCGCCAGCGCGGCCACCGCGTCGGCCGCGTCCTTCTCGGCGAAGTGCGGCGGCAGATAGACCAGCTCGCGCAGCAGCCCGGCCTCGCTGCGGATGCCGACGGCGCCGAACGGCACGGCGACGATGGCCGTAAAGAATTCGCTGCCCTGTTGTTTTTTCATCACGCCAGTTTACTCCTTTATCACAAAACCGCGGCGTCGCGCGCGCGCAACGGACGCGCCAAAACGGCGGACGAAAAAAAACGCACCTTGCGGTGCGTTTCAAATCCAGCCCACGTTCCCGACTGTTTGGGACCCGCCGTAGCATGCTTGTGGCAGCTTGCAGCGATGACTCCAACAGCATTCTGTGAAACGTGTGTCTCCCTCAATATATCCTCGGTATCGATACCGTTCTTATAGACACTCCCCACCAACCGTCATACCTGTCCTTGCTACCGGGGCGCATAAGCATATGCCGCGCTTCCCGGAAAGTTGCCCATCATAGCGTACTTAATAAGCAGATTCCCAGTTTTTTTGCGGCAAGGACCCTTGAATCGCGTTAACTGTAAATTAAATTTGGCAGCCACAGCGAGATTTGTGGTACATAAGTCACAAGTAACAAAAAGCCTAGCATCGTCAGCAACCACGGCATCACGGCCACCGTCAGCTCGGAAATGCCCATCTTGGTGATGCCCGAGGCCACGTACAGGTTCAGGCCGACGGGCGGATGGCACATGCCCACCTCCATGTTGACGACGATCAAGATGCCGAAATGGACGGGGTCTATGCCCAGCTTCATCGCCACCGGGAACAGGATGGGCGCCATGATCAGCACGATCGACGAGGGTTCCATGACGTTACCCGCCAGCAGCAGCAAGACATTGACGACCAACAGGAAAGTGATCACGCCCAGGCCCTGGCCGGTGATCCACTCGGCCATCGCCTGCGGGATGTTTTCGCTGGTCATCAGGAACGAGAACAGCACGGCGTTCGTGATGATGTAGAGCAGCATCGCCGACATGGCCGCCGAGTCCAGCAAGACCTTGCCGACCTGTTTCAGGCGCAAGTCCTTGTAGACGAAGACGGCGATGATGAAGGCGTACACGGCCGCCATCGCCGCCGCCTCGGTCGGCGTGAACACGCCCGAATAGATGCCGCCCATGACGATGACGATCAACAGCAAGCCCCAGGCGCTTTTCTTGAACGTGGCGAAGCGCTCGCCCCAGCTGGCCTTCCTCAGGCGCGGGTAGTTGTGCTTGCGCGCCAGGAACCAGGTGGTCAGGCCGAGCAGGAAGGCCAGCATCAGGCCGGGGATCACGCCGGCCATGAACAGCTTGCCCACCGAGGTGTTGGTGGTCACCGAGTACATCACCATGACGATGGAGGGCGGGATCAGGATGCCCAGCGCGCCCGAGGTGGTGATGACGCCGGCGCCGAAGCCGCGCGGGTAGCCCTGCTTGACCATCGCCGGCAGGATGATGGAGCCGATCGCCACCACCGTCGCCGGGCTGGAGCCGGAGACGGCGGCGAACAGCGCGCAGGCCATCACGCCGGCCAGCGCCAGGCCGCCGTGCCAGTGGCCGACCATCGAGCTGGCGAAGTCGATCATGCGCCGGGCGACGCCGCCGTGGGTCAGGAAGTTCCCCGCCAGGATGAAGAAGGGGATCGCCATGATCTCGAACTTCTCGATGCCGGTGAAGATCTTCAGCGCCACCGATTCGATCGGCACGCTGGTCATCGTGAACAGGAAGGTCAGCACCGTCAGGCCCAGCGAGATCGAGATCGGCATCCCGGTCAGCATCAGCGCCATCAGCAGGACGAAAATAATCAGCGCGTTCATGCTTTGCCTCCTTTGGCTTCGGCGGCCAGCTCTTTGTCCAGGCCCTCGACGAAGGAATGGTCGTGTTTCGGCAGGTTGCCGGTTTTCAGGAACTGCACGGTCACCTGCAGGAAGCGGAAGCACATCAGGTAGGAACCGAGCGGCACGGCCAGGTAGACTATCCACATTGGCACTTCCATGTCGGCCGAGGTCTGGTCGGTGTGGCCGATCTCCCAGACGAAGCTGGCGCCCAGCGTGCCGACGATGCCGGTAAACAGCGCGCCCGAGAGCAGGCCGAAGACGACGAATTTGTCGCGCCACTGCGGGTTCATGCGGTTGATCAGCACATCGACGCCGACGTGGATGCCGGTGCGCACGCCGTAGGCGGCGCCGAACTTGGCCATCCAGACGAACATGTAGATGCACAGTTCCTGGGCCCAGCTGGTGTTAATTTGAATCAGGTAGTCCTGCAGGCCGGGAATCGGCAGGCCGGCCAGGTAGCGGTGCACGACCGCGACGAAGATGATGAGGGTGGCGGCGCCCATCAGGGACGCGATCAGCCACTCCTCCAGATGATCGAGAAGTTTCATGGTGGATGACTTTCAGAAAGGAAGGGGGCGCGCCGGCGAGCTGCGGCGCGCCGGGACGGCATTACTTCGCGCTTTCCTTGTTGATGGCGGCAATCAGCTCCTTGCCGATGCGCCCTTCCATGTCCTTCTGCACCGGCGCCAGCACGCGGCGCCATTCGGCCTGCTCCTTGACGCTGAGCGTGTAGATGGTGGTCTTGCCGGCCTTCTTGATCGCTTCCATCGCCAGGTCGTTGTCGCGCTGGGCGATGGCCTTCTCGAACGTGGTCGCCTCCTTCATGGCCTTTTCCAGCTGGCCGCGCACGTCGGCCGGCAAGCCGTCCCAGAACTTCTTGTTGACGATGACGGCATAGCCGAGGTAGCCGTGGTTCGACACGGTCACATGCTTTTGCACCTCGTGCATCTTCTGCGTGTACATATTCGACGGCGGGTTCTCGGTGCCGTCGACGACGCCCGTCTGCAGGGCCTGGTAGACTTCGGAGAAGGCCAGCACCTGCGGGTTCGCGCCCAGCGTGCGCATCTGCGCGTCGAGCACCTTGGACGACTGGATGCGCATTTTCATGCCCTTGAAGTCAGCCGGCAGGCGCAGCGGCTTGTTCGCCGACATCACCTTGAAGCCGTTGTCCCAGTAGGCCAGGCCGGTGATGCCTTTCGGTTCCAGCTTCTTCAGCAGGCTCTTGCCGATTTCGCCCTCGGTGACGTTGTACAGGGCCGTCTTGGTGGGGAAAATATAGGGCAGGTCGAAGGCTTCGAACTCCTTCACGCCCAAGGGGCCGAATTTGGCCAGCGACGGCGCCAGCATCTGCACGGCGCCCAGTTGCAGCGCCTCCAGCTCTTCCTTGTCCTTGTACAGCTGGCTGTTCGGGTACAGTTCGATCTTGACGCGGCCGTTGGTGGCCTTCTCCGCCAACTGCTTGAAGCGTTCCGCGGCCTGGCCCTTCGGCGTGTCGGTGGCGACGACGTGGCTGAATTTGATGACGATGGGCGCTTGCGCGTAGGCGTTGATGCTGACGGCCGCGCTCAGCGCGACCAGGATGGTTTTCAGTTTCATACAGTCTCCCTATGGTAAAAAATCTATTATTATTTGAATATCGCCGATACTGTCCGACTATGGGCCGCGCCGCTATTGTGGAAAACCACAATAGCCCGTGACGATCAAAGCCTTATCCTGCTAGCGATGACAAATCCGTTCCCGCCCGCGCGCCGTCCGCAATTTACCAGCCCGCTGCGTTGGCTGCTGCCGGTCGTGCTGCTGCTGTTCTTCCTGGCGATCCTGTTCTGGCTGCCGTGGCAGGCGCGCCAGATGGAAAGCAACGAGCGCCAGGAGCAGTTGATCGCCGACACGCTGTGGGTCGAACAAACCATCCGTTTCCAACTGGCGCGCCACGAGGAAAGCCTGCGCACGCTGGGCGCCGACATCGGCGCCGGCCACCTCGGCGACGCCGCGCTGCAGGCGCGCCTGCGCCAGTTGCTGCGCAACGGCCGCGAACTGCGGCGCGTGCTGTGGGTCGACGAGCGGGGCCGCGTGGCCGCCTCCAGCGACGCCGGCGCGGCGGCCGCCGCCGAATTCGGCGCCGCCTCGGCCACGGCGGCAGATCATGCACGTAAAACGCGAAATGCGCAATACAGTCAGCCGGCGCCGCAGAGCGGCAATCCGCACGCGGCGCCGGCGGCGCTGCTGATGGATTACCACCTGCCGCTGTTCCGCGGCGAACGCTACCTCGGCAGCCTGGTCGCCACCTACCAGGTCAGCAGCCTGCTCGACGAAATGGTGCCGTGGTGGTTCGCCCAGGACAACCAGATCACGCTGCTCGACCGCGACGACAAGGTGCTGGCGCGGCGCGCCGCCGCCGGCCCCGGCCACGGCGTCTACACGCACAAGCGCGCGCTCGACCTGCCGGGCGCCGCCATCACGCTGTTTACCGACAGCGTCAAGAGCGCCCCGCGCCTGCTGCCCAACCTGCTGGTGGGCTCCGTCGTCGCGCTGTCGCTGGGGCTGCTGTGGAGCCTGCTGGCGCTGTGGCGGCACATTTCGCGCCGCCTCGCCGCCGAGGGCGCGCTGCGCCAGCAGATGTCGTTTCGCACGGCCATGGAGAACTCGCTGGTGACGGGCTTGCGCGCCCGCGACCTGGAGGGCCGCGTCACCTACGTCAACCCGGCCTTCTGCCAGATCGTCGGCTACCCGCCCGAGGAGCTGCTGGGCAAGCTGCCGCCCATGCCCTACTGGGCGCCGGACGTGATGGCCGAATACCAGCAGCGCTTCGCCGGCGTGCTGGCCGGCACCATCACGCCGCAGTTCGAAACCATCTTCCAGCGCTGCGACGGCGTGCGCGTGCCGGTGCTGATCTTCGAGGCGCCGCTGGTCGACAAGGACGGCAGGCAAACCGGCTGGATGGGATCGATACTCGACATCTCCGACCGCAAGCGCGTCGAGGAACTCAACCGGCAGCAGCAGGAAAAGCTGCAGGCCAGCGCGCGCCTGGCGACGATGGGCGAGATCGCGTCGATGCTGGCGCACGAGCTGAACCAGCCGCTGGCGGCCATTTCCAGCTACACGACGGGGGCGCTGAACCTGCTCGGCCGCGCCGCCGACAGCGGCCAGCCGGTCGACAGCGCGCTGCTGCAACCGGCCCTGCAACAGGCCAGCGCGCAGGCGCAAAGGGCCGGCCAGATCATCCGCAGCGTCCATGAATTCGTCAAGAAGCGCGACGCCGAGCGCCAGCCGCTGTCGGTGCAGTCGCTGGTCGACGGCATCGGCGCGCTGATCGAGCTGCAGGCGCGGCAGTTCTATGTGGTCGTGCAAACCGACATCCCGGCCGGGCTGCCGCCGGTGCGGGCCGACCGCGTGATGATCGAACAGGTGCTGCTGAACCTGACCCGCAACGCCATCGAGGCGATGCAGGACATCGCCGCCGAGCGCCGCGTCATGTGCCTGGTGGCGCGCTGCGACGCGGCCCAACAGCAGGTCACGCTGGCCGTCGTCGACCAGGGCCACGGCATCGCCGACGACGTCGCCGAGCGCCTGTTCTCGCCTTTCTTCTCGACCAAGGCCGAGGGCATGGGCATGGGCCTGAACATCTGCCGCACCGCCATCGAATTCCATGGCGGCACGCTGAGCCACCGCGCCAACCCGCAGGGCGGCACCATTTTCACTTTCGCGCTGCCGGTCGCGCACCTCAAATAGGAGAACCGCATGCTGCATATCGTCGACGATGAGGAGGTGGTGCGCGCCTCGCTGTCCTGGCTGGCCGCCTCGCGCGGCATCGCCGCCCGCAGCTACGCCAGCGCGCAGGCCTTCCTGGCCGGCGCCGGCCTGCAGTTCGACCCGCTGGGCGACTGCGTGCTGCTGGACGTGCGCATGCCCGACATGAACGGCGTCGCCCTGTTCGAGCAACTGGTGCGGCGCGAGCTGGCGCAGCGCCTGCCGGTGATCTTCCTGACCGGCCACGGCGACGTGCCGATGGCCGTCGACAGCCTGAAGCGCGGCGCCTTCGACTTCTTCGAGAAGCCCTTCAACGACAACGCCCTGATGGACCGCGTCGAACAGGGCCTGGCGACGTCGCGCCAGGCCGGCGAGCTGGCGGCCGTGCACGCGCGCCTGGCGACGCTGTCGACGCGCGAGCGCGAGGTGCTCGACCTGATCCTGGCCGGCAAGATGAACAAGGTCGTCGCCGACAAGCTGGGCATCAGCATGCGCACCGTCGAGGTGCACCGCGCCCACATCTTCGACAAGATGCAGGTGAAGACGGCAGTCGAGCTGGCCGGCTTGCTGAAGTGAGGTAGCGGCGCTCAGCGGTGCTGCGCCAGCGCCCATTCGACGTGCTCGCGCACCAGCGCCGACGGGTCGTCCCGGCGCGCCTGCAGCGCCGCGACGATGTCCGGCGCGCCCTTCGCCTGCCGCGCCGCGTTGCCCAGGCCGACCGCCAGGTTGCGCAACCAGCGCACGTGGCCGATGCGGCGGATCGGGCTGCCCTCCATCCGGCGGTTGAACTCGTCCTCGGTCCAGGCGAACAAGTCGACCATCGACGCCTGGCCCAGGCCGTGGCGCTCGTCGAAGTCGGGCACGACGGCCCGCTGCGCGAACTTGTTCCACGGGCACACCGTCTGGCAGTCGTCGCAGCCGTAGACGCGGTTGCCGATCAGCGGCCGCATCGCCTCCGGAATGCTGTCCTTGAGTTCGATCGTCAGGTAGGAAATGCAGCGCCGCGCATCCATCTTGTGCGGCCCGAGGATGGCCTGGGTCGGGCAGACGCTGATGCAGGCCTGGCACTGGCCGCAGTGCGGCGTCTCCGCCTCGTCCACCGGCAGCGGCAGGTCGACCAGTATCTCGCCGAGGAAGAAGAAGGAACCGCCCTGGCGGTTGATCAGCAGCGTGTGCTTGCCGCGCCAGCCCAGCCCGGACTTTTCCGCCAGCGACACCTCCATCACCGGCGCCGAGTCGGTGAAGACGCGAAAGCCGAGGGCGCCGGCGGCGCCGCGGATGCGCTCGGCCAGCTGCTGCAGGCGGGCGCGCATCACCTTGTGGTAGTCGCGGCCGCGGGCGTACACGGAAATCACGGCGGCGCCCGGCTCGTCGAGCCGCGCCGCCTCGCGCTCGCGCCAGTGCGTGTCCAGCGTCGCCGGCAGGTAGTTCATGCGCGCGCAGATGGCCCGCAGCGTGCCGGGCACCAGCTCGGCCGGACGCGCCCGCTTCATGCCGTGGCTGGCCATATAGTCCATATCGCCATGGTAGCCGGCGTCCAGCCAGGCTTGCAGACCCGCCTCGCAGTGCGTCAGGTCGACGTCGGCGATGCGCACTTCGGCAAAACCGAGCTGCTCGCCCCAGCTTTTAATGGTGCGCGCCAGTTCGGCCAGTTCGGATTCGGTGGGGGACATGCTCGGACTTCGCTTACGCTCGCGGTTACAATGGGCGGGTCCGCAACCGCGAACCCCTCAGACAATCAGACGACATTCTATTCGATGCAGCATTTTACAGCCCACCTCCACGACGAAGCCGGCACCGCCGCGCTGGGCGCCGCGCTGGCGCGCGCCCTCGCCCCCGGCCTGGCGATCTACCTGCACGGCGACCTCGGCGCCGGCAAAACGGCGCTGACGCGCGCGCTGCTGCACGCGGCCGGCCACGCCGGCAACGTCAAAAGCCCCACCTACACCCTGTCCGAGCCGTACCGCGTGCAGCTCGACGGGCGCGCCGTCAACGTCATCCATTTCGACCTGTACCGCATGGGCAGCCCCGAGGAGTTCCTCGACGCCGGTTTCCGCGAGGACTTCGACGGCGCCAACATCTGCATCGTCGAATGGCCGGAAAAGGCCGCGCCGGTGTTGCCGCCGGCCGACCTGAATATTTTCCTGGAGGTCGCCGGCCAGGGTCGTGATGTAAAATTGCAAGCGTCGTCTGAACTGGGTCTGTCATGCCTCAACCGTCTCAAATTCGCCCCCAATCTGTGAGCGCCAAGCCGATCACCCGGCGCACCGCGCTCAAGGCCGGCGGCACGCTGCTGCTGTCGGTGCTGGCGCCGCTGTCCGCCAACGCCGCGCAGATCCTCGCCGTGCGCGTCTGGCCGGCCGAGGACTACACCCGCGTCACGCTGGAAAACGACAGCGTGCTGAAGGTCACCCACTTCATCGTCAAGGACCCGGAACGCATGGTCGTCGACATCGAGGGCCTGGAACTGAACCCGACGCTGAAGGGCCTGGTCGCGAAGATCCAGTCGGGCGACCCGTATATCAAGCAGGTGCGGGTCGGGCAGAACCGCCCCAACGTCGTGCGCCTGGTGTTCGACCTGAAGGAAGAGGTGACGCCGCAGGTGTTCACGCTGGCGCCGGTGGGCGCCTACCAGCACCGCCTGATTTTCGACCTGTATCCGGTGCGCCAGCCTGACCTGATCGCGGCGATGATCGAAAAACGCGAATGGTCCAGCGACGGCGCGGCCAAGCCGCCGCCCCTTGCCGCCAAGCCGGAGCCGGCGGAAGCGCCGACACCGGCGGCGGAGGCGCCCAAGCCGGACCTTGCCGCCGCCGCGCCCAAGCCCGAACACAAGCCCGAGCACAAAGCCGAGGCCAAGCCGGGCGCGCCGCAAAAAGTGCTGCGCATGATCACCATCGCCCTCGACCCCGGCCACGGCGGCGAGGACCCGGGCGCCAGCGGCAGGGGCGGCAGCCGCGAGAAGGATGTCGTGCTGGCCATCGCCAAGCGCCTCAAGGCCAAGCTGGAGGAGCAGCCGAATATGCGCGTGATGCTGACGCGCGACGCCGACTTCTTCGTGCCGCTGGGGATGCGCGTCGAAAAGGCCCGCAAGGTGCAGGCCGACCTGTTCGTCTCCATCCACGCCGACGCCTTCGTCGAACCGACGGCGCGCGGCTCGTCGGTCTTCGTGCTGTCCGAAAAGGGCGCCAGCTCGACGGCGGCGCGCTGGCTGGCGAACAAGGAAAACCTGGCCGACTCGATAGGCGGCGTCAACCTCAGCAAGGGCCACGACCGGCAACTGGCCAGCGTGCTGTTCGACCTGTCGACGACGGCGCAGATCAACGACAGCCTGAAGCTGGGCAAGGCCGTGCTGAGCGAAATCGGCGGCATCAACCGGCTGCACAAGGGCTCGGTCGAGCAGGCCGGCTTCGCCGTGCTGAAGGCGCCCGACATTCCCTCCATCCTGATCGAGACGGCCTTCATCTCGAACCCGGAGGAGGAGGCCAAGCTGACCGACAACGCCTACCAGGACAAGCTGGCCGAGGCCATCGTCACCGGCATCCGGCGCTACTTCGCCAAGAACCCGCCGCTGGCGAAAAGCCGGCAGACCTGAACCGCAAGGGAGACGCGATGCAACTGACTGAATTTGGCAAACTGCCGGCGGTATGCATCCGCGCCGCCGACGGCGCCCAGGCCATCGTCACGCTGTACGGCGGCCACCTGGTGTCCTGGCGCAGCGCCGACGGGCGCGAACGGCTGTTTTGCAGCGCCCGCTCGGCGCTCGACGGCAGCCGCGCCATCCGCGGCGGCGTGCCGCTGATCTTCCCGCAATTCGGCGCGCGCGGCGACGGCCTGCGCCACGGCTTCGCGCGCGTCAGCAACTGGCGCCTGGCCGGCGGCGGCCGCGACGGCGCCGACGGTTTTGCCGAGTTCAGCCTGGCGGCCGGCGATGTGCCGGTCGAGCTGGCGGCCGCCTGGCCGTTCGCCTTCGAGCTGACGTTCCGCGTCGCGCTGCACGGCGACGCCCTGGCCCTGTCTTTCAGCGTGCGCAACACGGGCACGGCGGCCTTCCCCTTCTCGGCCGCGCTGCACAGCTATTTCCTGGTCGAGCAGCTGGAGCGCTGCGAGCTGGGCGGCTTGCAGCATGTGCGCTTCGCCGACGAGAGCGGCGCGATGGCCTTGCAGGAGACGGCGGCGCTGCACTTCAGCGACAAGCTCGACCGTATCTACTACCAATTGCCGGCACCGCTGAGCCTGCGCGCCGGCGACGCCGCGCTGCGCCTGGAGCAAGAGGGCTTCACCGACGCCGTCGTGTGGAACCCCGGCGCGGCCGACGCGGCCGCGCTGGCCGACATGGAGGATGAGGAATACCGCCGCTTCGTCTGCGTCGAGGCGGCGCTGATCGAGCCGGACGTGCTGGCCGCCGGCGCCGAGTGGCGCGGCGTGCAGCGCATCGTCGCGCGCTGAGGGCGCTTTTTCCGCCCGCGGCGCCCTAGTTCGATTCCTTGATCATGCGCCCCGAGCTGCCCTGGATGGGCCGGGCGTTGAGCGGATACAGGCGGCTGAACAGGGCCATCTGCGCCGCCGACGCCTGCTGCGGCTCCTTCATCACCAGCCACAGCACGCCCTCGCTGCACGGCGGCGTCGTCAGCGAACCCATGTAGGTGTAGTAGTCGCGCCGCTGCGGCAGCAGCTCCAGCGGGTCGAGGACGATGGACGGCGCCATCACCTCGTGTTTTTCCAGCGGCAGGTTGTTCCACACGGTCTGTATGGTGTTTTGCGGCTTGCCCCGCTCCAGCAGGATCGCCAGCACGGCCAGCTTGCCCTCGGCGTCCTTGTGCACCAGGTGCACCACCATTTCAAAGCCCTTGCCGTTGATGCGCTCCTCCGACGGACGGTGGAAGTGGAACTGCATCAGCTCGTACATGCGGCCCTGCACGGTCAGGTAGTTGCCGCCGCTGACGGTCACCTGCACGGTGTGGCCGTTGTCGACGACGTTGAACGAGGAAGGCTTGTAATCGAAGCTGATCTGTTCCAGGTCCACCTTCATGCCGTCGCGTATGTCGATCGGCGACTGGCGCGAGCCGGTGCCGCAGCGGGTCCAGTCGGCATTGATCTTGCCCCAGTTGGCCGGCCCCGTCTCGCCCTCGTAAGACCAGTGGTTGCCGTGCGCCTTGAACGTGGCCGGCGGAGCCTCGGCGCGCGCGGCGGCGGCCGCGGCGGCGGCCCGCCTGGCCTTGGCGGCGGCCGCCACGCGGGCGGCCTGGTTGGCGCGCATCTCGGCCAGGCGCGCGGCGATCTTGGCCGACAGGTCCACCTCGGCCTGCTCCTCCTTCGAGCGGGTGGCGGGCGCCGCGCCGGCCGGCGCCGACGGCGCCAGCATTTGCTTGCCGGCGATCGGCGAGGACACGGGTTTCGGCTTGACGGAGTCGGTAATGGTTTTGACGGCCGCGGCCTTGGCCGCTTCCGACGCCGGCGCGTCGTTCGCGCTTGCCGCCGTCGTGACGAAACTGCAGGCTAACAGGGCGATGAGGTGGCGCATGGGACTCCAGAAAGTAAAAAATACACTCTGGTATACGGCAACAACAGGGGGAAACTTGAGACGTGCCGGCCATGCACAGGAGAAATAATTACCGGGGGCCGGCTGCGGCGGGCGCCGCAGCCTTCGCCGCGTCCTAGCGGCCCAGCATCCGGCGGCCCAGTTTCCACAGGCCGCCCAGCAGCACCGGCACGACGGCCACGCCGACGCCGATCAGCACGATCAAGGTCAGGTGGTCGCGCACCTGCGGGATGTTGCCGAAGAAGTAGCCGGCCGTCACCAGACCGACGACCCAGATCAGCGCGCCGGTGACGTTATACAACTGGTAGCGCGCATGCGTCATGTCGGACACGCCGGCGACGAAGGGCGCGAAGGTGCGCACGACGGGCACGAAGCGGGCCAGGATGATGGTCTTGCCGCCGTGCTTCTCGAAGAATTCGTGGGTGCGGCGCAGCGCGTCCTTGTTGATCCAGCGGTAGTCGTGCGTGAAGACGCGGTGGCCGATGGCCTCGCCTATCCAGTAGTTCAGCGTGCTGCCGCTGACGGCGGCCGTCACCAGTAGCAGCATCAGCAGCAAGGGATGCATATGTCCGGTCGCGCAGAACGCGCCGGCGATGAACAATAGCGTGTCGCCGGGGAAGAAAAACAGGAACACCACCCCGGTTTCGCAAAAAATGATCGCGAACAGCACGGCGTACACCAGCGTGCCGTATTGGGCAATGAGGGTGCCGAGCGTCTTGTCGACATGGACGAGCATGTCAAGTAATTGCACAAAATCCATAAATTATTCCCTAAAGGTCGCGGCGGAATCATACACCACCGCGCGGGCCGGGCGGCCATCCTCGCGGCGATTATTGTGTGATTATTTTTCAAGGGCGGGAAAGCGGCGGCGCGCCGGCGACCGATTGCCTGTCCGCGCCCTCCGGCGGGCACAGGAAGTTTTCTAATTGACTATATTTCAGTTTACAATTCCTGCCCAGCCGCGCGTTCGCGGCGCCCCAGCCAGGAGAGACAGGATGCCCGTTTTCACCGCAGCAGCAAACCGCCCCGCCGCCCGCGCGGCCCTGATCCTGGCGCTGGCCACGCTGGCGCCGGGCGCCGCCGCCGCGCCGGCCGCCAAGCCGACGCTGGCCGACGTCATCAAGGGCTCGCAGCCGTCCGACTGGCGCCCGCTCGACCCGGACAACACCTTGTACCTGGAGATTCCAGCCGGCCGCGTCGTCATCGAGATGGCGCCGGCGTTCGCGCCCCGCCACGTCGCCAACATCAAGGCGCTGGTGCGGGAACACTATTTCGACGGCTTGGCCATCCTGCGCGCGCAGGACAACTGGGTGGTGCAATGGGGCGACCCGGACGAGAAAAATCCGAAGCCGATGACGACGGCGCAGCGCACGCTGCCGGGCGAATTCACCGTGCCGCTGAAGGGCGCCGGCAAGTTCACCCGGCTGCCGGACCGCGACGGCTACGCGCCGCAGGTGGGCCACTCGAACGGCTTTGCGTCGGCGCGCGACCCGAAAACCGGCGCGGCCTGGCTGACCCACTGCTATGGAACGGTCGGGGTCGGGCGCGACAACGCCAGCGACAGCGGCGGCGGCGCCGAGCTGTATGCGGTGATCGGCCACGCGCCGCGCCACCTGGACCGCAACATCACCGTCGTCGGACGCGTCGTGGCCGGCATGCCGCTGCTGGCGACGCTGCCGCGCGGCACGGCGCCGATGGGTTTTTATGCCAAGCCGGAGCAAAACGTGCCGATCGCCTCGGTCCGCCTGGCGGCCGACGTGGCGCCGGCCGAGCGCAGCAATCTGGAGCTGATGCGCACCGACACGGCCACCTACCAGGCCGCCGTCGAAGCCCAGCGCAACCGCGGCGGGCCGTGGAACAAGGTGGCGGCCGGCCATATCGAGCTGTGCAACGCGCCGCTGCCCGTGCGCGAGCGGGCGCGGGACTGAGCAAAGCCGCCTCGGCTAGCCGGGGCGGCTAGCCGGTACAACGAAACGCTATAATCGGGGCATGAACGCTCCCATCACGCCCCACCGCCCGATCCAGGCCCTGCCCGACCAACTGATTTCGCAAATCGCCGCCGGCGAGGTGGTCGAGCGGCCATCCGCCGTCGTCAAGGAATTGCTGGAGAACGCCCTCGACTCCGGCGCCACCCAGATCACCGTGCGCCTCGAAGAGGGCGGCGTCAAGCGCATCGCCATCACCGACAACGGCCGCGGCATCGCGCCCGAGCAGTTGCCGCTGGCGCTGGCGCGCCACGCGACCTCGAAGATCGCCTCGCTGAGCGACCTGGAAAACGTCGGCACGCTGGGCTTCCGCGGCGAGGCGCTGGCCTCGATCGCCTCGGTGGCCGCCGTCACCCTCACCTCGCGCACGGCCGACGCCGCCCACGCCTGGGAGATCGTCGGCTCGCACACGGGCGGCGTGGCGCCGTCGTCGGGCGCGCACGGCACCACGGTGGACGTGCTGGACCTGTACTTCAACACGCCGGCGCGGCGCAAATTCCTCAAGTCCGAGCAGACCGAATTCGGCCACTGCGCCGAGGTCGTGCGGCGCATCGCGCTGGCGCGCCCGGACGTGTCGTTCTCGCTGACGCACAACGGCCGCACCATCGACCACTGGAACGTCAGCGAGATGGCCAGGCGCAGCGCCCACATCCTCGGCGACGGCTTCGCCCAGGCCAGGCTGGCGCTCGACGAGACGGCCGGGCCGCTGCGCCTGCACGGCTTCGCCGGCCTGCCGACGGCGTCGAAGGCGCGCGCCGACGGCCAGTTCTTCTACGTCAACGGGCGTTTCGTGCGCGACAAGCTGCTGGTGCACGCGGTGCGCGCCGCCTATCAGGACGTGCTGCACGGCGACCGCTTCCCGTCCTACGTGCTGGCGCTCGACCTCGACCCGGCGCTGGTCGACGTCAATGTGCACCCGTCGAAGATCGAGGTGCGCTTCCGCGACAGCCGCGCGGTGCACCAGTTCGTCTTCCACGCCGTACAGCGGGTGCTGGCGCAGACCTCGGCCACGGCCTTCGGCAACGTGCAGGCGCCGCAGCCGGCGGCCGGCAACGGCTTCGGCGCGCAGCCGGCCGAGCTGGCCGGCGGACCCGGCGTGTGGCGCCGCGAGCAAACCCAGACCTCGTTCGGGCCGCAGTTCTCGGCGACCTACTCGCCGTCGCCGTTCGGGCCGTCGGCGCGTTCGCTGCAAAACAACGAGGCCGGCGGCGTGGCGCAAAGCAGCAGCAACTATGGCGCGCTGTTCGCAACCGACCGCCCGGACGCGCTCCAGCCGGCCGAGCCGTATATCGCGTCGGCGGCCGCCATGGCGCAGGAGGAGCATCCACTCGGCTTCGCCCTGGCGCAGCTGCACGGCATCTACATCCTGGCGCAGAACGCCAAGGGCCTGGTGCTGGTCGACATGCACGCGGCGCACGAGCGCATCCTGTACGAACAGCTGAAGACGGCGCTGCAAGCCCAGGTGTCCGGCCAGGACATGCAGGTGCAGGCGCTGCTGATCCCGATCACCTTCTACGCCGACGCCATCGAGGTGAGCACGGCGAATGAAAACCAGGACACGCTGAAGACGCTCGGCTTCGACATCGCCGCGCTGTCGCCGACGACGCTGGCGGTGCGCTCCGTGCCGACGCTGCTGAAGAACGCCGACGCGCAGACGCTGGCGCGCGACGTGCTGCGCGACGTGCGCGAATACGGCGGCTCGCGCGTGCTGATCGAGCGGCAGAACGAGCTGCTCGGCACCCTCGCCTGCCACACGGCCGTGCGCGCCAACCGCATTCTGTCGGTGCAGGAGATGAACGCGCTGCTGCGGCAGATGGAGCACACCGAGCGGGCCGACCAGTGCAACCACGGCCGGCCCACCTGGGTGCAGGTGGACATCGGCGCGCTCGACAAGCTGTTCCTGCGCGGGCAGTAAATATCCAGGGCCGCACAGCCCCGCCAGCTGTTTCGCACCACCACGTTTTTTAGAATCGCATCATGACAAACACAGCAAAACTGCCGCTCGCGCTCGCCATCATGGGGCCGACGGCATCCGGTAAGACGGCCGCGGCGCTGGCCATCGCGCGCCAGATCCCATCCGAAATCATCTCCGTCGACTCGGCCCTGGTGTACCGCGGCATGGACATCGGCACGGCCAAGCCCAGCGCCGCCGAACGCGCCAGCGCGCCGCACCACCTGATCGACATCATCGACCCGCTCGACGCCTATTCGGTGGCGCAGTTCCGCACCGACACGCTGGCCCTGGTGGCCGACATCACGGCGCGCGGCAAGCTGCCGCTGCTGGTCGGCGGCACGATGTTGTACTTCAAGGGCCTGGCCGACGGGCTGGACGAGCTGCCCGGCGCCGACCCGGCCATCCGCGCCGCGCTGGAGGCGGACGCCGCCGCCATCGGCTGGCCGGCAATGCACGCGCGCCTGCAGACGCAGGACCCGGCCACGGCCGCGCGGCTGGCGCCGAACGACGCCCAGCGCATCCAGCGCGCGCTGGAAATCATCGCACTGTGCGGCAAGCCGATGTCCGAGCTGCTGGCGCTGCGCGAAAAGCCCGTGCTGCCCTTCGAGCTGCTGTCGTTCGCGCTGGAGCCGTCCGACCGCGCCGTGCTGCACGCGCGCATCGCCGCGCGCTTCGACGCGATGCTGGCCGAGGATGGCGGCAACGGCGGCCTGATCGGCGAAGTGGAGCAATTGCGCCGGCGCGGCGACCTGCACCCGGGCCTGCCGTCGATGCGCTGCGTCGGCTACCGCCAGGCCTGGGACTACCTGGACGGGCGCATCGGCTACGCCGCGCTGCGCGAGACGGGCATCATCGCCACGCGCCAGTTGGCCAAGCGGCAGATGACCTGGCTGCGCTCCATGCCGGAACGCATCGTCGTCGACTGCCTCGACGCCGACCCGGCCGCGCGCATGCTGGCGCACCTGGCGGCGTTGAAGAAATGACCATGAATCGGGGCTGGAGGGAGAAATGTGCGGATTTTTCCGCCCCCGCCTTGACAAAGAAAAGCGAAGCCGGGATAATGCTCGGCTGTTGGGTGATATAGCTCAGTTGGTTAGAGCACAGCATTCATAATGCTGGGGTCGGTGGTTCAAGTCCACCTATCACCACCACGAATCATCAGAAATGGTTCAGACCGGTTTCGGACTGAACCATTTCTGTTTATACCAGCCACCGGCTCACGCCGGGCTGTTTGGTGATATAGCTCAGTTGGTTAGAGCACAGCATTCATAATGCTGGGGTCGGTGGTTCAAGTCCACCTATCACCACCACGAATACGCAGCACATGAAAAACCCGCGTCGCTCCTTGCGAGTACGCGGGTTTTTTGTTGCCCGTCGCGCGGCCGGTTGGCGCCCGGCCGCCTTCTTCCTGCGCGACATCGATTGGCTGCCACCATGACAGCCCCCCCCCCCCTTTCTGGCACGGCACCTGCCGCGCGCGCCACGGGCGGCAGCGACGCCGCCGGCGCCACAACATCCCCCTCACAAGCATGGTGCGAGGCTTGGCCATAGGAAAAACAACTGAACTTATTCGTTTCGATTGTTTATTTATTCACAACTTGACATGCCTTTTTTTTATGATGTAGGATTTGGCAAGCATTGAATTATTAAATAATTAATTTTTTGGCTGCGCCTGAAACTGGGCGGGCAATGTTTTATCTATTATGGAAACATCGAGCGGCGCTTGCCGGCGATCGTCTGCGGAATGACGCCCGTATGTTTCCACATTTAACTTTCGCTACAAACCTATGGAGTTTTATAAAACGTCCATACTCGCCCATACCGTTAAAAATAGCGCCAATATCGAGCGGAATATCATTTCAAAAAAACGGCCACAAGAGAGTGCGGAAATACGGCAAAGATAGAAATTCAAGAAAAGACCGACAATTTCTTAATGTCTTAAAACTAAAAAGAATCTCTCAAAAAAGGATGGAAAAATGAGCAATGAAAAATTGAAAGACGCTTTGAAATCCGAAATCACCAAAGAAAATGGAACCGATTCCCCGCCGGCAGATAGCGTAGAAATCACCGAGACCGATTTGGATGGCGTCGCCGGCGGCTGCGGCCTTCTGCTGACGTGCGGCAATTACAGCACAACCACCCCACCCGTAGAAAATTAAAAACCAATAGGCGGAGCGGGACGCGCCGCCTATTTTTTGAGCGGCATGGCTCGATTCAAGGCCAAGCTTGTCTCACCCAAGCGCTCAACCGTCGGGACCGTGCGTTGGCAAGTTATTCACATTAAAAAATCAATAGCTTTTCCACCACTTATTTCGCCTGCGCTTGGGCGCGGAAAACAGCGATACAGGCAGCTGTGCAGCAAAGAGTTAGGACTTTTTAATATAAAAATTCTTTAACTAAATTGGAGATGAAATGAGCAATGAAAAATTAAAAGGCGCATTGAAATCCGAGATCATCAAAAAAAATGAGAGCGATGTCGTTCCGGCGGATAGCGTAGAAATTACCGACGGCGACTTGGATGGCCTTTCCGGCGGCGGCTGCGCGCTACTCAACGTCTGCTTCAATTTCAGCGGCATGAACGTTCCCCCAGACATATAATGAATTGCCGAAATAGGCGGCGCCGCCTATTTTTTTACGCCTTGAAATAAAGCAGCGTGGTGCGCCTTCAAGCACCGCGGGCCGCGCTGCCTGCCGCTTTAAGGACACCACGCCGAACCCACACCCGATGCCGCCCGCATTACAACCGCTTGCCTTATTGGTGATAAATTATGACAATAAAATACCGACTGTCGACGTATATTGTGGCAACCGACCTGTTAGATGAGGAGCACACTGACGATCCCTCGCGATTACTGTATTCAACACGTAGCGGAAAAACCGTCATGGTGAAGGAGAAAGTGTATGTCGCATTGCAAAACGGAATTTTTACGGATGTCGAAGACAGACATTTAACTACATTAAAAGACCTGGAAATTCTTGTCCCGGAGCTCCAAGATGAATTCGATGAAGTTTTGGGAAGAAATGTTTCTGTTTTAGATAGCGCAAAAAGTGTCAACGTGACCATCCAACCGACGGCGAATTGCCAACTCGGCTGCAATTATTGCGGACAGGTACACTCAAAGAAAAATGTCGACGAAGAAACCAGCATAAAAATTACCGACCGAATCATTCACAACTTGAAAAAAAATTCCTTCGAAAGCATCATGGTGCAATGGTACGGGGGAGAGCCATTAATGGCGCAAAAAGAAATTTTGGCGATGAGCGAGCGCATGATCGACTACTGTAAAGCCAACGGCATTCGCTACAGCGCCCACATGATTACAAATGGCGTGAATTTCAAACCGAATATATTCTTAAAATTACTCGAAAAAAAGATCACGCACTATCAAATTACGCTGGACGGCCTGGGCGAAACTCACGACTTATTTCGGATTACCAAAGAGGGAAAGAAAACATTCGAAATCATATTTGGCAATATCGTCAATGTCATCAATTTACCCGAGTTCGCAGACAATCATTGCAACATTACGGTCAGAGTTAACGTCACCAGAGCAAGCGCCAAGAGCATCCATAAATTAATCGACCGTCTCGCTTACTACAATTTGCAACGGGGCGTCAGTTTGCATTTCGCGCCGGTGAGTGACTGGGGCGGTAACAATGCGCAAAAAAGCAGCTTGAGCAGGGAAGAATTTGCCGTCGCCGAAATCGACTGGATACTGTATGGAATACAAAAAGGCTTCAAGTTCCGCAATGTTCTTCCGCGCCGAACGGTTCAACCTTGCATGACGGTACAGAAAGATGCCGAAGTTTATGATGCAAACGGAAATATTTACCCCTGCTACGAATATCCTTATACGCCTAAATTTGCAGAAGCTGAATATAAAATAGGAAACGTCGACACCATTGACGTGGAGCGCAATGAGCACGCCATCACCAGGGATTGGTACAGAGATATAAAAACAGATATCGCCCCCTGCAAAACATGCAATCTTTTCCCCGTATGCGGCGGCGGCTGTCCCAAGCAATGGTACGAAAAAGATGTCGCATGCCCTTCCTATAAAATCAATATAAAAGACAAACTTTTAATGCACCATTTGATGAAAAAAGATGGAAATTTACAGGATTTTCTAGAAAACAATCCTTCCAATTGAATGCCAGCATCCTGGCATAGATCAAGAAAAATTCGGACAGGAAATTTTTCCGATAGAAAAACGGCCAAGATATAACTGCAAAAAAAATACCAATAATTTATCAATGTCTTAAAGCCAAAAAAATTTTCTAAAAAATTATGAAAAAATGAGCAATGAAAAACTGAAAGATGCATTGAAATCTTAAATTATCAAAAAAATTCAAACAAAAATTACCCCGGCAGATAACGTGGAAATTCCCGAGAGCGATTTGGATGACGTTGCTGGCGGCTGCGGCCTGTTGTTCATCTGCGATATGTACTCAGCATATCCGCAATAATAAAATCGGAAATTGATTAGACATTCAATGAACTTACTGAGCAAGGCACGAGCGTGCAGAGCGTTGGCGGCATGTAAAACAAGGGCATGGTTAGCAATGTAAAAAAAAGACCGAACACTTCTTAATGTCTTAAAACTAAAAAGAATATTTCAAAATAAAAAGGCGGAAACATGAGCAATGAAAAATTGAAAGGCGCACTGAAAGCAGAACTCATCAAAAAAATGGAAACCGATGCCACGCCGGAAGAGAACGTGGAAGTTAGCGACGGCGATTTGGATGACGTCGCCGGCGGACGAAGCTGCGGCCTGCTGCTAACGTGCGGCACCTATTCAGAGCAACCATCACAAAAACAGGCCGATGAGTAAATAATAATCTGGCGGAGCAATGTGCTCCGCTTTTTGCGTTGCATTGAAATAAAATGCGGCACACGCCCATTTTTAAGCGATCTCGCCTGGCTCCAGCGTTCAGCCATCCCAGCTTGCTGGCGCATTTCATGAAAAAGCTTTTTCAAGCAAGCCGCGTCGAAGCAAGCTATCCGCGCTGGAAGAACCCGATAGTGTGCCGTAGCGCCTTCCGCCCCCAAGGATCGCCCGCATCGACATTACGGTGCGAATAGCGACTGCCATCGCGCCGGTACGCATACTTTTAGCGAGAGAATTTTCCTGCTTTAAAGCCACTCCACGTCAACAGTGAAGCCCTCCAAGGAGAAACTGAAGAGTGTTGTCAGCCATGGTAAATAGCAGCGACAATATCGTCTTTACAACTACCACGTCCCGCCAACACGGGATTTGCGCCGATTGCCGTCCATGACACAGAAAAAAATCCTCTTGTTGAGCGTTTCCGCCGGCGCCGGCCACATGCGCGCGGCCGAGGCGATCCGAGCCCACGCCGGCGCCGACGTCCTCGCCATCCACCTCGACGTGATGAACTTCGTCACGGCCGGCTTCCGTAAGCTCTACACGGATTTCTACATTGCACTGGTGAACAAGGCACCGACGCTGTGGGGTTATCTGTACCAGGCCAGCAACGACGCCCCGCCCGACAGTTCGATGCAGCGGCTGCGGCGCGGCGTCGAGCGCCTCAACACGCGGGCGCTGCTGAAGGAAATTACCGCGTTCAAGCCGGATGCGATCGTTTGCACGCATTTCCTGCCGGCGGAAATCCTGTCGCGGTCCCTGCGCAAGCAAGAGTTGCACTGCCCGGTCTGGGTGCAGGTCACGGATTTCGACTTGCACCGGATGTGGGTGCATGAGCACATGAGCGGCTATTTCGCCGCCAACGAGGAGGTGGCGTTCCGCATGCGCGCCTGCGGCATCGGCGCCGGGCAGATCCATGTGACGGGCATCCCCATCATGCCGGCGTTCGGCCAGGCGCATGAGCGCGCCGCATGCGCGCGCGCCTTCGGCCTCGACCCGCAGCGCACGACGATTTTACTGATGGGAGGCGGGGCCGGCTTGGGCAGTTTGGAGATGATCGCCGCGCGCCTGCTGGCCCTGGATGGCACTTTCCAGCTGGTCGTGCTGGCCGGAAAGAACGCCCAGGCGCTGGCCGCGCTGCAGGCGCTCGCGGCACGCCATCCGGGCCGCTTGCTGGCCCAGGGCTTCACCGATCAGGTCGAGCGCCTGATGGCCTGCGCCGACCTGGTCGTCACCAAACCGGGCGGCCTGACGACGTCGGAGTGCCTGGCCATGGGCTTGCCGATGATCGTCAACTCGCCGATTCCCGGCCAGGAGGAACGCAACGCCGATTTCCTGCTCGAACAGGGTGTGGCGCTGAAGGCTTTCGACGCCGTGACGCTGGAATACCGCATCCGCCACCTGCTCGACCAGCCGGCCAAACTGGCCGACATGGCCGCCAAAGCCAGGGCGCTGGGCCGCCCCGGCGCGGCGCGCCAGGTGTTGCAGCGGGTGCTAGGCGACACCCCGGCGTAAGGCCGGGCCGGCGACTTTTTTCTCTGACAGGCAAACAAGATGATACGTTTTTCCCCTTCCCCGCTGGTCCTGGCCGGCGCCCTCGCGCTGGCCACGTGGCCGGCGGCCGCGGCGCAGGATGCGCGCGATCCGCTATGGGCCCCCCAACTCGACAAGGCGTCCAATCTGTACAGCGTGACGCCGACTTTCTACCGCAGCGCCAAGCTGGAACCGGCCGACGTCGCCCGCCTGCAGGCGTTGGGCGTGAAGACCGTGGTCAGCCTGCGCGCCTTCCATTCCGACGAGGTCTTGCTGGCCGACAGCGGCATCAAGACGGTGCAGATTCCCATCTACACCTGGAAGATCCGCGACGAGCAGGTGGTGCAGGCGCTGCGGGCGATCCGCAGCGCCGAGCGGGACGGCGCCGTGCTGTTGCACTGCCTGCACGGCGCCGACCGCACCGGCCTGGTGACGGCCATGTACCGCATCATTTACCAGCAGCGCAGCAAGGAGCAGGCCGTCGATGAGCTCAAGCATGGCGGCTACGGCTACCATGCGATTTGGAAGAATATCGACAGCTATTTGCGCAAGGTCGACGTCGAGGCGATCCGCCGCCGCGTCGCACAACCCTGAATCCACCATGACAGCTATCCGCATGAACATGCTTCACACACTGTTGCTGCCCGCCTGCCTGTGCTGCGGCGCCTCCCGGGCCGAGCCCGCCATCGACGCGGCCACGCTGTCGGAGTCGAAAGTGACGCTGCAAGAGGTCGGCAAGGCCGGCGCCGCCGGCAAGTCCTTCCTCGCCGCCACCATCATCGACGCGCCGCTGCCGTCGCTGTGCGCGATCATCCAGAATTTTGCCGATTATCCCAGCTTCATGCCCAGCGTGGCGAAGACGGCGGTAACGCGCGGCGCCGACGCGGCCGTCCTGGTCGACATGACGCTGCAACTGCCGCTGGGCAAGGTCAAGAAATACCGTTTGAAGATGGAGGCGAAGAGCGGCGCGCAACTGTGCCAGCTGGCGTGGAAGATGGTGCCGTCGGCGGGCCTGAAGCAGGAGGAGACGATCGCCGACACCAGCGGTTACTGGCAATTGACGCCGGCCCCGGCGGACAAACTGAAAACCGTCGTCCGCTACTTCGTCTACACGGACCCGGGGCCGGTGCCGATGGGCATGGGCTGGATCGTCGACAGCCTGAGCAAGGACAGCCTGCCGAAGACCCTGGAGGCGCTGCGCGCCAAGGCGGGGCGCTAGTGTCCTGAATCACAAGTTCCTTGAATCATAAATGTGACGAAATCGGCCTGAGACCAGGAGCAAAGCACAGCGAGGCCGGGGCCTTGCGCGCATTTGCGACGCCGTATCAGGGTGATTCTCGTCATATTTATTCAACGAATCTGTGATCCAGGACACTAGCCTATGGCACAGGCGGGCGGCGCCGCCTCCTTGCCCAGCGCGTCCAGCGCGGCCCGGTCCACCGTCTCGTTTTCCAGCAGCAGGCGCGCCAGCTTGTCGAGCAGGCCGCGGCGCTCGCGCAGCGTGGCCAGCACGCGCGCGTGGGCTTCGTCGAGCAGCTTGGAAATTTCCGCGTCTATCGTTTCGGCCGTGTGCTCGCTGTAGGATTTCTTTTCCGCCGGCGCCGCCGGGTTCAGCAGCGGCCCGCGCACCTCCTCGAAGGTGGCCAGCCCCAGCCGCTCGCTCATGCCGTACTGGGTCACCATGTGGCGCGCCATGTCCGTCGCCGTCTGCAAGTCGTTCTGCGCGCCCGTCGAAATGTCGCCGAACACCAGCTCCTCGGCCACGCGCCCGCCCAGCAGCACGTCGAGCCGGTCGTACAACTCGCTGCGCTTGAGCAGGTAGCGGTCCTCGGTGGGCAGTTGCTGGGTGTAGCCGAGCGCGGCGACGCCGCGGGGGATGATGGAGATCTTCGCCACGCGGTCGGCGTGGCGGCGGAACTCGGCGATCAGCGCGTGGCCCGCCTCGTGGAAGGCGACCGTCTCCTTTTCCTGCGGGTTCATCACGCGCGTGCGCTTTTCCAGGCCGGCGACGACGCGGTCGATGGCTTCGTCGAACTCGGCCATGCCGACCTGGTCCTTGCCGCGCCGCGCCGCCAGCAGCGTGGCCTCGTTGACGAGGTTGGCCAGGTCGGCGCCGGCAAAGCCGGCCGTGCGCGCGGCCACCGCGCCCAGCTCGACCTGGGGCGCCAGCTTGACTTGGCGGGCGTGCACCTGGAGGATTTTTTCCCGGCCCCGCAAGTCGGGCCGGTCGACGCCGACGTGGCGGTCGAAGCGGCCCGGCCGCAGCAGCGCCGGGTCGAGGATTTCCGGCCGGTTCGTCGCCGCCAGGATGATGACGCCCTTGTTCGCGTCGAAGCCGTCCATTTCGACGAGCAACTGGTTCAGCGTCTGCTCCTGCTCGCTGTGCCCGCCCAGCAGCGTGCCCATGCCGCGCGCCTTGCCCAGCGCGTCCAGCTCGTCGATGAAGACGATGCACGGCGCCTTCTGCTCGGCCTGGGCAAACAGGTCGCGCACGCGGGCGGCGCCGACGCCGACGAACATCTCGACGAATTCCGAGCCGCTGATGGAAAAGAAGGGCACGCCGGCCTCGCCGGCCACGGCTCTCGCCAGCAAGGTCTTGCCGGTGCCGGGCGCGCCGACGATCAGCACGCCCTTGGGAATCTTGCCGCCCAGCCGGCGGTAGCGCTGCGGGTTTTTCAGGAAGTCGACGATTTCGCGCAACTCCTCCTTCGCCTCGTCGATGCCGGCGACGTCGTCGAAGCTGACGCCGGTCTGACTTTCGACGTAGGCGCGCGCCCTGCTTTTGCCGATGTCGAGGGCCCAACCCGCGCCGAAGCCGGCGCGCCGCGTCAGATAGGAGGACAGCCATAAGATCAGCGCCAGCGGCAGCAGCCAAGACAGCAGCGCCCCCAGCCACTCGCTGCGCACCTGGCCGGCGTAATGGACGCCGGCCGCCTCCAGCTCGTCCGTCAGCGCCGGGTCGCCGACGCGGACGGTGACGAAGTCGCGCCGCGCCGTGCTGCCGCCGCTGATGGCGGCGGCGCGCTGCTTCGGCAGTATCTGCTCCAGGCCGTCGGTGTTGAGCGTGCCCTTGATCGTTTCATTGTTCAGCAACAGGTCGTTGACCTTGCCGGCCCGCAGCAATTGCTTGAAGTCGCTGTACGGCAGCGGCTCGCTGCTTTGCGGCCCCAGCAGCGCCTGCACCAACAGCAATAGCGCGGGCAGCACCAGCCAGAACCACATTGGTATGCGCCACAGTGTCGCCTTGTCCTGGTCCGCCTTCATATGTGCTGCCTTCAACGCCGCGGCGCAATGGTGAGTCCAGGTCCAGACTAAGCGCGCGGCGCGGCCACGCGTTTGCGCTGCCTCAAGCGTGCGCGCATGAAAAAAGGCCGCCGGCATCGCTGCCGGCGGCCTTGCCTTCAAGGGTTCACCGGGCTCACTCGGACCAGCCGCGCGCACCCTGCTTCTGCTTGCCGACCAGCACCAGCGCGAGCAGGCTCACCGCGGCGGCGGCCGACAGGTAGTAGCCGACGTACTGCAAGCCATAATGGGTGGCCAGCCAGGTGGCGATGTACGGCGCCAGCGAGGCGCCCAGGATGCCGGCCAGGTTGAACGTCAGCGAGGCGCCCGTGTAGCGCACCTCGGCCGGGAACAATTCCGACAGCATGGTGCCGAGCGGGCCGTAGGTCATGCCCATCAAGCCCAGGCCGAGCGACATGAACAGCGTCACTTCCCACACGCTGCCGGAGCCGAACAGCGGCGCCAGCAGCAGGCCGAACAGGGCGATCGCGGCCGAGACGACGATCAGCGTCAGGCGCCGGCCGTGGACGTCGGCCAGCAGGGCCGCCAGCGGAATCGTCAGGCCGAAGAAGACCACGGCGAACAGTTGCAGGATGAGGAAGTCGCGCCGCGAGAAACCCAGCGCCGTCGTGCCCCAGCTCAGCGCGAACACCGTCATCAGGTAGAACAGCACGAAGGTGGCCAGCGCCACCAGCGTGCCCAGCACCAGCACGCGGGCGTGCTCGCGGAACACGGCGACGACGGGCAGCTTGACACGCTCGTTCTTGTCGAGCACCTGCTGGAAGGCCGGCGTTTCCGTGATTTTCAGGCGCACATACAGGCCGACGACAACCAGCACGGCGCTGGCGAGGAAGGGGATGCGCCAGCCGTAGCTGAAGAACTGCGCGTCGCTGAGGGTTTGCGTGAGCAACAGGAAAATGCCGCCGGACAGGAAGAAGCCGATAGGCGCGCCCAGTTGCGGGAACATGCCATACCAGGCGCGCTTGCCCGGCGGCGCGTTTTCCGTCGCCAGCAGCACCGCGCCGCCCCACTCGCCGCCCAGACCCAGGCCTTGGCCGAAGCGGCACAGCGCCAGCAGCAGCGGCGCCGCCGTGCCTATCGTGGCGTAGGTCGGCAGCAGGCCGATGATCACCGTCGACAGGCCCATCGTCAGCAGCGCCGCCACCAGCGTGGCCTTGCGGCCGACGCGGTCGCCGAAGTGGCCGAAGACGGCCGAGCCGACCGGCCGCGCGAAGAAGGCGATGGCGAAGGTGGCCAGCGATTGCAGCGTCGCCGCGGCGGCGTCGCCGGCGGGGAAGAATAGCTTGGGGAAGACCAGCACGGCGGCGGTCGCGTAGATGTAGAAGTCGAAAAATTCGATGGTGGTGCCGATCAGGCTGGCAAATAAAACGGTGCCGGGGGAATTCGCCTTGACGGCGCCGGCGTGATGCTGACTCATTACTGCTCTCCTGTGGGAGGGATGGGGACGGGCGCACTGCGGCGCCGGGATGCGATGGCGGAAGATGGACAGGCCGGCCCGTTCAGGCAAGGTGGCGCGCAGGGGATGGCGGCGCGGCGGCGGGTCGGCAGGCGGATCGCGCGGCATGGACGCATGGGTAATTCGTCCGGTTGCGTGGGGCCGGCTGGGGTCAGCGGGCTTGCGGTGGTGACGCCTGCTTCGTGTGATGAAGCTATCAATCTTGCTACCAATCCACATAATACGCTGCCGCCGGCGCCACAGCAAGCACCGCCTCCGGCGATCAATAATTCACAAAAATCAATAATTATATTGAGGCAATTAAACAAGACGTTTACTATTGGGCAACGCCGGACGGGCGCGGGACTTGCTCATCGAGCAAGCTTCTCCCCGCATCGGGCGCTTTCTTCAACATAGTGAAACGATCGCACATGAAAAAAATTGTCTTGAGCCTCGCCATCCTGTCCTCGCTGGCCGCCTGCGCCAGCACCGACAGCGGCACCACGGCTCCCCAGGCCGAGCAAGAAAAAAAGGAATACCTCACCGGCAGCCGTATTCCGCGCGGCAAGTCCGAAGGCAGCGGCAACGTCCGCACGATGAGCGCCCAGGACATACAAGACCTGCGCGACGGCCCGCCCGCCCAGCCGGGTCAGCCCGGCGCGTAATCAGCCGCCTGCGCCCTCGACGATGAGCAGGCGCAGGCTGTCGAGGCCGTCGATGGCGCCCTCCAGCACATCGCCCGGCGCCACCGCCGCCACCCCCGCCGGCGTGCCGGTGAAAATCAGGTCGCCCGGCTGCAGCACATAGTAACGCGACAGGTGTTCGATGGTTTCGGCGACGTTCCAGATCAGCTTGTCGATGCTGCTGCGCTGGCGCACCACGCCATTCACCGTCAGCGCGATGGCTGCGCTGCCGATGGCGCCGGCCGCCGCCAGCGGCGTGATCGGCCCGATCGGCGCCGCCCGCTCGAAGCTCTTGCCGGTGCACCAGGGCCGCCCGAGTTTTTTCGCCTCGGCCTGCAAATCGCGGCGCGTCATGTCCAGGCCGACCGCATACCCCCACACATGCGCCAGCGCGGCGGCGGCGGCAATGTCGGCGCCGCCCTTGCCGATCGCCACCACCAGCTCGATTTCATGGTGCAGCTCGGCCGTCATGCCCGGATACGCCATGCGCCCCAGCGTCCCGGCCGCCACCGGCAGCACGGCGTCGGCCGGCTTCATGAAGAAGAACGGCGCCTCGCGGCCGCTGTGGCCCATTTCCTCGGCGTGCTCGGCGTAGTTGCGCCCGACGCAGTAGATGCGGTGGACGGGAAAAACCGCGTCGCTGCCGGCGACGGGGACGGCGGCCTGGGCCGGCGGGGGGAAAACATAGGGCATGTCAACTCCTGCGGTGGGATATCGGGGGATGGCGCCCAGGCGCCTAGGCGCCAAGGCGGGGCGGCTCGCCTAAGCGCCAAGGCGGGGCGATTATTTCTTCTGCAAACTGGCGCAGGGGTCGGGCCGCGCCTGCGCCGCCACCGTGTGCGCAACGTCGAAGGCGCCGGCCGCCGCGCCGCCCGGCTCGACATACCCCTCGCTGCGCACGACCAGCGCCGGCGTCGCCCGCGTCAGCCAGCGCGCCACACCGATGTCCTTGCGCACGTGGCCGTTGCCGGCCAGTAGCACCACGTCGCGCGGCGCCTGCGCGCGGATAATCTTCGCCATCCAGATGTCGCGTGCGATCTGCGCATCGACCATGCCGCCGATCATGCCATCGGGCAGCATATTGCAGTGCCCGGCGACGATGTCGCGCTGCTGGCCGGCGCGTATGTCGGCCGGCAACGGCGCCGCCAGGCCGTAGTCGGCCACCGCGGCCGCGTCGAAGGTCGCCGCGACGCCGTCGCGCACGGTGCGCGAGGCGTCCGCGCGCGACAGATTGGCCGCCAGCAGCGGCAATTGGTGCTGCAGCGCCAACGCGATCACCGGCCGGTACAATTGCCAGTCCCAGCGCGGCGCCGCCATCACGCGGATCAGGCACTCGGCGTCGGCGCAGTCGCGCTGCGCCTTGCTCAGCAGGGCCTGGTTCTCGCGGTCGAACTGCTCCATGGCGATGGCCGGGCGCCAGCCCGCCTCCACGCGCCGCTGCAAGTCGGCGAAGCGGGCGCGGTGGCCGGCCGCGTTGTCGTGCACCTCGCCCAGCAGCAGCACCTGGGGGTTGGCCAGCGGCGCGGCGGCCTCCGGCTGGGCCAGCCTGGCCTTGCCGGCGCAGGCGCCCAGCGCCAGCGTCGCCGCCAGCAAGAGCAGGCGGGCGGGCACGCGGCCGCGTCGTTCAGTCGGGCTTGTCATCGTCGGGCGTCCTTCCATATCATTGCGATGGCGACGATTGTATATCGCCGCATGCCGTTCGCTCGGCGCAAAATTGGCTGTACAACACTTGCAATACCGCCAGGGCCTGGACGCTGGCCACGCGGTAAAACACTTGCTTGCCGTCGCGCCGCGTCGCCACCAGTGCCTCTTCGCGCAGCACGCCCAGTTGCTGCGACAGCGTGGGTTGCTGGATGCCCAGCAGCTGTTCGAGTGCGCCGACGCTGCGCTCGCCCTGCGACAGCTGGCACAGCAGCAGCAAACGGTCCGGATTCGCCATCGCCCTCAGCAAGGCGCTGGCGCGCTGCGCGGCGGCGCGCATGCCGTCCATATCAAAGTTGTCCCCGTCCATCTGCATCGCTGTTCCCATCCCTCAAGTCAGCAATCATTATATCATTTCATATAATATACCGTGTCCCGTGGCGGGCAGTCACTGTCGCAAAAAATATTTCCCTTGAAGCAAGTTCAATGACTTTAAGCAAATACACATATCGAAAACACCGCGCATGTGCTTTAATGAAAACTGGATTACGACCTCGTCAGTCTGCCCCCGCACAGGCAGACGCTTCGGCCGGGAACGCGCTGGACTGCAGCCCCTCCCGTCCGCTGAACCAGGAGCCCGGAATGAAGCTTTTCGCATTCACCGTGGCGGCACTGCTGGCTTGTCCACTCGCCAGCGGCGCGCCAGTAACGCCCCCGCCTGCGCTCACGCACCAGGGCGACACCCTGTCCGTCCAGGCCGACGGCGCCGCGCCTGACTATATCGCCCCGCTGCCCGACTTTTTATCCCCCGGCATGTACACGCCGCCCTCGGCCGACACCTATCTGGCCTCGCTCGACGGCGTCGCCGCCCCCTGGGCCAGTCCGCCCGCGGCGCGCCACAGGCCGCCCGCCAACGGCGCGGCACGCCGCCTTGACGGTCCCAGAGTGGCCGCCAGCGACTACAGCGCGGCCCAGCCGGTGCCGGAGCCGAGCTTCATCACCATGCTGCTGATCGGCCTGTGCCTGCTGGTGTTTACGACGCGCGCCGAGGTGACGGAAAAATTCGCGCCGGCGCCCTCCTAGCCGCGCGGGCGAAAAAAATCCCGCCTGGCGCGGGATGCTTGAGGGGATGGGACCGGCGCTCAGCGCCGCGACGTCAGGTTGCAGACGCGCTCGATATTGCCCACCGGGATGCCGCCCTTCAGCGCCCTGGCGATGCAACCGGCCTTGTCCGGGCCGGAATCGGCCATGAGGACGAACAGGGTGAGCACGGCGCTGACGGCCAGCAGCAGGATCAGCATGCCTTTGAGGATGTCTTTATTCATGGAGCGGCATTCTAGCAGGCCGCGCTGGCGCCCCCATCACCCGGCAACGCCCGTTTCCTGCAACAGCGCGTGCAACTTGCCCATCGTCGCCCAGTTGCGCGACGTCACGGCGTCGCCCAGCAGCGCGCCCAGCGCCGCGGCGGCGCGGCTGGCCAGCACGCCGTCGGGGCACCACAGGTAGGCGGCCCAGCGCCCGCCCGCCAGCGCCTCCGGCGTCCAATCCTGGCCCAGCAGCGGCGCCAGGCGCGCCATGTCGGCCGGATCGTTCAGCACCGACACCATCAGCCGGCTCGGGTCGTCGGCCAGCGCCACCAGGCTGTTGTCGGCCATGAGCTCGCCGAAGCGGGCCGCGTCGAGCACCGTCGCGCGCGCCGCCACGCCCAGCTTGAGCACCAGCGCCTCCTCGATGCGCGCGGCCGACTGGGCCGGCGTGTCGCCGGCGGCGCCGAACACGACATTGCCGCTGTTGAGCAGCGTGCGCACGTCCGCATACCCCAGGTCGCCCAGCAGTTTGCGTAAATCGGCCATCGCCACCCGCTTGGCCCGTCCGACATTAATACCGCGCAACAACGCCACCTGCCGCTCTGCATTCATAACCGTCTCCCCATTGCTCATCCTCCGCGTCGTCAGGGCAGCAAGGCCGCGGCGGCCGGCGCGGCACCCGGCCGGGCCGGGGCCGGCGGCTCGCGCGGGATGCGCAGCGTGAAGCAGGCCCCCCGCCCCGGCGTGCTATTCACTGAAATGGTGCCGCCAAACTGCTTGACGATCAAGTTAAACACGATGTTCAGCCCCAGGCCCGTGCCGCCCTGGCCACGCCGCGTCGTCACGAAGGGGTCGAACACCTTGTCGAGCATGTCGGCGGCGATGCCCTTGCCGTTGTCGCTGACCTGCATCTCGATCCAGCCGCCGTCGCGCCGCACGCCGATGGCGATGCGGCCCTCGCTGTCGGCGTCGAAGGCGTGCTCGACGCAATTGAGCGTCAGATTGGTCAGCACCTGGGCCAGCGCGCCCGGATAGCTGTCGAGCACGATGTCGTCGGGGCAGTCGATGGCGATGGCGATGCGGGTCTTCTTCAGCGTCGGCTGCAGGCTCGACACCACCTCGCCTATGTATTCGCGCAACTCGAAGTGGCGGCGCGCCTCGCTGACCTGGTCGACGGCGATCTGCTTGAAGCTGTGGATCAGGTGGGCGGCCCGGTAGGCATTGTTCATGATCAGGCGCGCGCTCTCGTTGGCCGTCTCCAGGTAGCGCAGGATGTCGGACTTCTTGACGTTGCCGGCGCTGACATTGGCGAACACGACGTCGGTGGCCTCCTTCAGCACCGAGGCGCTGGTCAGGGCGATGCCGACCGGCGTGTTGATTTCGTGGGCGACGCCGGCCACCAGCGCGCCCAGCGAGGCCAGCCGCTCCGACTGCAGCAGCGATTCCTGCGCCTGGCGCAGATTGTCCATCGCCCGCGCCGTCTCCTGCTGCGAGCGGCGCGACGCGTCCTCGGCGTCGCGGATGCGCTCGATGATGGATTTGAGCTTGCGCTGCACGGCGTTGAAGCCGCGGATCACGTCGCCCAGCTCGTCGCGCCGGTTGTCCGGCAATTCCTCGACCTCGTCGCTGCCGCGCGTGGCCAGGTCGTCCAGGCCGTCGCGCAGCCGCTTCAGCGGGTCGAAGATGATGCGCAGGCTCAGCACCAGCGCCGCCACCAGGATCAAGTCCAGCAGCAAGACCTCGATGACCTTGCGGCGCACCTCGGCCACCAGGGCCGCGTCGATCTGGGCGCGGCTGAAATTGACCACCACCTTGCCCACCGTCACCGGCTTGCTCGACGCCGACACGGCCACCGAGTCGCGGAACACCAGATTCGCCTCGACGGGGGCGCCGGCCACGGGCGCCTCCGAGGCGATCGCCTGGATGTGCCCGTCGGCGTCGCGCGCCTTGCCCGAGAACAAGCCGACGGAGGAGTCGTAGACGCGGATCGCCACCAGCTCGGGCGGCAACATTTCGGCGGCGACGATGCTGTCGACCTTGGACTTGTCGAGGTCCCACAGGGCCGAGGGCAGGCTGGTCTGCAGCCGCGTCAGCACGCCCTCGCGCAGGCGCTGGCTGCGCAACTCCAGCTCCTGGCTCAGGCTGTATTGCGTATAGCTGCCGGAAATGGCGAGCACCAGCGTGACGATGACGACGAAAAGCAGTGTCAGCCGGACTTGAATGCGAACCATCGGCGCGCTCCCCCTAGTGATTTGACAGCAACGCCCCAATGTACGGTATGGCTAGAATCTTGGCAAGACGAACAGTTCGGGCGCCACCGCGGCGGCCTTGACACACCCCCGCGACATTGCGCCTCCGCAATGGTAAGATCGCAGCTATTCAAGAGGGGGATGCGATGACGGCAAGCTACCAACACCTTGCGCTGGCGCAAGTGCAGGAGGGCATGGTTCTATCCGACGAATTGCTCGACATGCAGGGCCATGTGCTGCTGCCCCAGGGCACCGTGCTGAGCGCGGCGATGCTGGCGCTGATGCCGCGCCACGGCATCGAGATGCTGCCCATCGCCGGCTGCGGCCTGTCCGAGGCCGACGCGGCGGCCGCCCGCGCCCACTTCCAGCAGCGCCTGGCGCGCCTGTTCCGCCAGCACGCGCCCGACAACGAGGGCGACTGGGCCACCGGCCTGCTGCGCCGCTTCGTCGAAGACTACCGCCTGGGCAAGGAAGCGCCGCAATGAGCGCCGCGCCGCTGACCCAGGACGACATCGTCAACAGCCTGGACGACCTGCCCTCGCTGCCGGCCGTCGTCATGGAGTTGCTCAACAGCATAGACCAGGACGACGTCGACATCTCCGTGCTGGCGAAAAAAGTCGCGCACGACCAGGCGCTGACGGCCAAGACGCTGCGCCTGGCCAATTCCTCGCTGTACGGCCTGCAAGTGAAGGTGACGACGATCCAGCAAGCCATCACCTACCTGGGCTTCCAGACGACGCGCAACCTGATCACGGCCGCCGCCGTCACCGGCTGCTTCCCCGAGGGCCGCTGCGCCGGCTTCGACGACAAGGCCTTCTGGCGCCACTCGATCGCCACGGCCGCCTGCGCCAAGGTGCTGGCGCGGCAAATCCGCTTCAACCAGGACTACGCGTTCACGGCCGGGCTGCTGCACGACATCGGCCGCCTGGTGCTGGTCAGCAGCTTCCCCGAGCGCTTCGCCGCCGCCCTGGTCCACCGCGCCGCCCACGACTGCACGCTGCGCGAGGCCGAGCGCGCCGTGCTCGGCGTCGACCACGTCGACGCCGGCCTGGCGCTGGCCGAGCACTGGAATTTTTCCGACACGATGCGCCTGGCCATAGGCGGCCACCACGATCCGGAGGCGCCGGGCGCCGGCTTTCTCGCCGCCATCATTCACGTCGCCGACGCCGTCGTCTACGCGCTCGACCTGGCGCAGGGGGCCGACGACCTGGTGCCGGCGGTCTCCACCGTCGCCTGGGGCGCGCTCGGACTGGACGAGGCGGCCTATCTGCACCTGTTCCGCGAAACCGAATTGCACTACGAAGAGATCACCACGGCCCTGCTGGCCTGAACCGGCAACGGCCGGGCCAAGGCAAGCGGCGCGGCCCGCCGCCGCTTGCCCCCGCCTCAGTGGGCATAGCTCGATTCCTGCGGCTCCGGACGGTCCTCGGCCTTGGGCCGGCCCTGGGCGTCCGACAGACGATACTTGGTGCGCCGGTCGCCCATCAAGTCGCGCAGGTCGCGGATGCTCATGCCCGTCACTTCGTGCATGCGTATCAGCAGCGAGGCGCCGACCGGCAAACGGTGGTGGCGGATCTTGCTGATGACGGGCGGCGCCACTTCCAGCAGGCGCGACAAGGCCGCGTCGTTTTTCAGCTGCATCTTGCCAAGCAGGATGTCGAGCAGGTGGTTCGGGTTGTAGCTTTCTTGAGAAGCAAGAGAATGGTGTGCCATGATTTTCCTCGTCTAGTAAGTGTGAAAAATAATGCCGATTCGAACTTAAGGAAGACTTAGTTTCGCCAAATAAGTTCCATATACATCCGGGTCATACCTTGGTTGAACAACGGGCTCACGAAACTCATTTCCATTAAGCAAAAATCCAGGCCAGCTCCACCGTGAGCAATGTAAATTTGCAATTCCTTTAATGGAATTGCATTTAAAACAATATTCTATTCCAAAAGCCAGCCGTTCCGCACGGGGCCCGGAAACGAACGTTGTTCAACATCAATCAAGCTGCAGGAAACTCAAGCAACGCTGTCATTTCAACACATAGGGATGGCTGACGTCGCACGCAAGGAAGCGTAAGAAATTGTTACAAATCAGCAGCTTAGCGGCGTTTCGCGGGCGCCGGCCGGCGCGCCGCCGCACACCCGCCCCGCTCCGGGCGGGGGAACTGCGTTAAACTAGCGCCTTGGCATGCCGCCCGGGCCTCCGCCTTGGCGACCCGCCTTGGCCACCGCCCCGGCACAACCTTTAGCGCCTCATTTCATGCAGAAAAAAGTATTCATCAAAACTTTCGGTTGCCAAATGAACGAGTACGATTCGGACAAGATGGCCGACGTGCTTGGCGGCGCCGACGGCATGGTCCGCACCGACACGGCCGAGGACGCCGACGTGATCCTCTTGAATACCTGCTCGGTGCGCGAAAAGGCCCAGGAAAAAGTCTTCTCCGACCTGGGCCGCTTGCACCAGTTGAAGCTGGCCAAGCCCGAGCTGCTGATCGGCGTCGGCGGCTGCGTCGCCTCGCAGGAGGGCGCCGCCATCGTCCGGCGCGCCCCCTACGTCGACATGGTGTTCGGCCCGCAGACGCTGCACCGCCTGCCGCAGATGAGCGCGGCGCGGCGCGGCGGCGCCGCCAACACCCGACGCCATAGCCTGGCGATGGTCGGCAGCGTGCAGCGCGTCCTCGTCGAGGGGCCGGCGAAAAAAGACCCCGGCGACCTGCAGGGCCGCAGCGAAAACAACCGCGTCGTCAACTTCGCCGGCGGCGCCGACGCGCCGCGCCTGGTCGGCCAGCTGGTCGACGTGCGCATCACGGCCAGCCACTCCTACACCCTGCGCGGCGAACTCGTCGCCGCCACCTCCGAAACGAAAAGAGCCAGTTGAAAACCAAGACCCCGATCCAGCCGCACTACTTCATCCCCGAACCGCTCGACAATGGCCGCCTGGCCCACCTGTGCGGCCCGCTCGACGAAAACCTGCGGCAGATCTCCGCCGCGCTCGACGTGACGATCTTCCGCCGCGGCGAGAAATTCATCGTCGGCGGCAGCAACGCCGAGCGCGCCGTCGCCATCCTCGAACAGTTCTACGCCGTCGCCAACAAGGTGGTGCCGCTGGAGGAGGTGCAACTGGCCCTCGTCGAGCAGCGCGCCGGCCTGTCGGCCGCCTCCGAGCACAACCCGGCCACGCCCTTCGTCGAGCCGGACATCCAGAGCCCCGTGCTGAAGACGCGCCGCAGCGACCTGCGCGGCCGCACCCCGCACCAGATCGCCTACCTGCGCCACATCCTCGAACACGACATCAGCTTCGGCGTCGGCCCGGCCGGCACCGGCAAGACCTACCTGGCGGTGGCCTGCGCCGTCGACGCGCTCGAACGCGACGCCGTCAAGCGCATCATCCTGACCCGCCCGGCCGTCGAGGCCGGCGAGCGCCTGGGCTTCCTGCCGGGCGACCTGGCGCAGAAAGTCGACCCCTACCTGCGCCCCCTGTACGACGCGCTGTACGACCTGCTGGGCTTCGACCGCACCCAGAAGCTGTTCGAGAAACAGGTCATCGAAATCGCCCCGCTCGCCTACATGCGCGGGCGCACGCTGAACCACGCCTTCGTCATCCTCGACGAGGCGCAGAACACGACGGTCGAGCAGATGAAGATGTTCCTGACCCGCATCGGCTTCGGCAGCAAGGCCGTGGTCACCGGCGACGTCACCCAGGTCGACCTGGCGAAAAGCCAGAAGAGCGGCCTGGTCGACGCCATCTCCGTGCTGCGCGACGTGCGCGGCATCGCCTTCACCCACTTCACCAGCGCCGACGTGGTGCGCCACCCGCTCGTGGCGCGCATCGTCGACGCCTATGAAAACGCGCAATCGGTGGCGCACGAACTGGCCCCCCTCCTGAAATCGACGACGAATAAACATGAGCGAAAAAAATAAGCTGTCCCTGTCGGTGCAATACCCCGACGCCCGCCTGCAAACGACGATCACCCGGCCGCAAGTGCGGCGCTGGGTCCAGGCCGCGCTGTTCGCGCCGGCCGAGCTGACCATCCGCTTCGTCGACGCCGACGAGGGCCGCGCGCTGAACCGCGACTACCGCGGCAAGGACTACGCGACCAATGTGCTGACTTTCGCCTACAACGAGGGCGAGGAGCTGGCCGACGACGCGCCTACCCAGGCCGACATCATCCTGTGCACCGACGTGCTGGAGCGCGAGGCGGCCGAGCAGAACAAGACGGTCGAGGCGCACGCCGCGCACCTGATCGTCCACGGCGTGCTGCACGCCCAGGGCTACGACCACATGGACGACGAGGAGGCGGCCGAGATGGAGGGGCTGGAAACGGCCATCCTGGCCAGGCTGGGCGTGGCCGACCCCTACGCCGCCGGCGCGCACCTGCCGGGAGCATGACATGGGCACCTGGTCAGTCGACACCTACGGCAACGACTACGCGCTGGACTGGGCGCAGGATCTGCAGGAAACCAGCAACCTGGAGCCGATCGAGAGCACCCTCGACTACGCCCTCGGCGACGGCGAGCTGGAGGCGCCGCTGGGCGCCGAGGCGCTGGCCGCCGTCGACGTGCTGGCCCGCCTGCAGGGCAACGCGGACGGCGCAACGGGCGCGCACATGCAAGACATCGAGCGCTGGGTCGCCCAACGCAAGCAACAGGTGTCGCCCGCGCTGGCCGGCAAGGCGCTGCGGGCCGTCGAGCGCATCCTCGGCGAGCAGTCCGAGCTGTGCCGGCTGTGGCGCGACAGCGCGCACTACGAGGAATGGCGCGCCGCCGTGCTGGCCCTGAAGGCGCGCGTGAGGGTGGCCTGAGGCGGCCGGCGGCGCCCCGCGAAACGATGTTTTTTTGGCAAAATCGTGCGGCGCCGGCCTTTTGGTGTATGCTATACCCCTTCGCAACAACGGCTCACGCCTCCTATGCAAGAGCACCCTAGTGGCGTCAAAACTGACGCCAAGCCCCACCGGTCACTGTTTGAACGCCTGACCGCACTGATTTCCCCTGAGCCAGAGAACCGCGCGGAACTGCTAGAAGTCCTGCACGACGCGCACGAGCGCAATCTCATCGACGCCGACGCGCTGTCGATGATCGAAGGCGTGTTCCAGGTATCCGATCTGTCCGCCCGCGACATCATGGTGCCGCGCTCGCAGATGGACATGATCGACATCAGCAAACCCATCGAGGAATGGATGCCGGCCGTGCTGTCGACGGCCCACTCGCGCTTCCCCGCCATCGAAGGCGAGCGCGACAAGGTAATCGGCATCCTGCTGGCGAAAGACTTGCTGCGCTACTACGCCGAGGAATCCTTCGACGTGCGCGACATGCTGCGCCCGGCCATCTTCATCCCCGAATCGAAGCGCCTGAACGTGCTGCTGCGCGACTTCCGCGCCAACCACAACCACATGGCCATCGTCGTCGACGAGTACAGCGGCGTGGCCGGCCTGATCACCATCGAGGACGTGCTCGAACAAATCGTCGGCGACATCGAGGACGAGTACGACTTCGACGAGGAAGAGGACAACATCCTGTCGATCAAGGAGGGCCAGCACGGCCCGCGCTGGCGCATCAAGGCGCTGACCGAGATCGGCCAGTTCAACGACGCCCTCGGCGCCGGCCTGGCCGACGAGGACGTCGACACCATCGGCGGCCTGGTGTCGAACCACCTGGGGCGCATGCCGCACAAGGGCGACGTGTTCGACCTCGACAATCTGCGCTTCGAGGTGCTGCGCGCCGACGCCCGCCAGGTGCACGTGCTGCTGGTCGAAAAACTGCCCGACGCCGCCGAGTCCGCCGCCTGATGCGTTTCCGACGGGCCCACCCGGCCGACCCGCCGGTCGCGCCGCGCAGCATGCGCAGCCGCATGCTGATCGGCGCCGGCGCCGGCGCCGGCGCCGTGCTGGCCTTCGCCCCGTTCGGCTACTGGCCGCTGCAAATAATCAGCCTGGCCCTGCTGTTCTACCAGGTGCTGCGCGCCGGCACGCCGAAAAGCGGCTTCCTGATCGGCTGGGCCTACGGCTCCGCCTGGTTCGCCGCCGGCATGTACTGGCTGTTCATCTCGATGCACCGCTACGGCGACATGGCGGCGCCGCTGGCGGCGCTGGCCGTGGCGCTGCTGGCCGCGCTGATGGGCCTCTACGCCGGCCTGGCGATGGCCGGCGCCGCCTGGCTGCGGCGGCGCTGGACCCTGTCCCTGCCGCTGAGCGCCCTGTTGCTGCTGCCGGCCCTGTGGCTGCTGCAGGAATGGTGCCGCGGCTGGTTCTTCACCGGCCTGCCCTGGGTCGCCAGCGGCTACGCCCACACGGCCAGCCCGCTGGCCGGCTACGCGCCCGTGCTCGGCGTCTACGGCCTGGGCTGGCTGGCCGCCCTCAGCGCCGGCGCCCTGCTGCTGCTGGCGCACCGCACCCGCCTGGCCGCCGCCGGCCTCGTGCTCGCCATCTTCGCCGCCGGCCACACCCTCGGCTGGGTGCGCTGGACCGAGCCGGTCGGCAAGCCGCTGACCGTCCGCCTGCTGCAGGGCAATGTGCCGCAGGATGAAAAATTCAACCCGGCCCACGTGCGCGACGCGCTGCGTATGTACCACGCCGCCGCCACCGCCGGGGCGGCCGACCTGATCGCCACGCCGGAGACGGCGGTGACCGTCTTCGAGCACCAGTTGCCGCCCGACTATCTGGACAGCCTGCGGCACTTCGCCCGCAGCAGCGGCAGCCATCTGCTGCTCGGCCTGCCGCTGCTGGACGGCCAGCAAGTGAGCAACAGCGCCATTGGCATCGCCCCCGGCAACGCCCCCGGCGCGCCGGCCTACCGCTACGACAAGCACCACCTGGTGCCCTTCGGCGAATCGACCCCGGACGGCTTGCACTGGCTGGTCAGCTCGATGGCGATCCCGCTGGGCGACATGCGGCGCGGCGCGGCCGTGCAGGCGCCCTTCCCCGTGCGCGGGCAACTGGTACTGCCCAACATCTGCTACGAAGACTTGTTCGGCGAGGAAATCGCCGGCCAGCTGGCGGCGCCGCACCGCGCCGGCGAACGGCCGGCGACCATCCTCATCAATATGTCGAACCTGGCCTGGTTCGGCGAATCGACGGCGATCCCGCAGCACCTGCAGATTTCGCAGATGCGCAGCCTGGAGACGGGCCGGCCGATGCTACGCGCCGGCAACAGCGGCGGCAGCGCCGTCATCGACGGCCGCGGCGTCGTCGTCAGCCGCCTGGCGCCCTACACCCGCGGCACGCTGGCGGCCAGCGTGCAGGGCATGGCCGGCATGACGCCCTACATCGTCTGCGGCAATGCGCTGATCCTTGGCATCGCCGCGCTGGCGCTGGCCGGCGCCGGCCTGCTGGCGCGCCGCAGCCGCAAAAACCCCGTCTGAACGGGGGAATTTGCCGATAGTGGGCAGATACTTGCTGGAAGAGTCACAGCCTGCCGGCAAAACCCGCTAAAATTAAGCGCTTTAGCGTCGCTACCCCAAGCGCGCGCCGTCATTCGCGTAGAGACAAACCACGATGCTCACATTTCAACAAATTATCCTGACGCTGCAAACCTACTGGGACAAGCAGGGTTGCGCCCTGCTGCAACCCTACGACATGGAAGTGGGCGCCGGCACCTTCCACACCGGCACCTTCCTGCGCGCCATCGGGCCGGAGCCTTGGCGCGCCGCCTACGTGCAGCCCTCGCGCCGCCCGAAAGACGGCCGCTACGGCGAAAACCCGAACCGCATGCAGCACTACTACCAGTACCAGGTGGTGCTCAAGCCGGCGCCGGAAAACATCCTCGACCTCTACCTCGGCTCGCTGGCCGCGCTCGGCCTGGACTTGCAGCAGAACGATGTGCGCTTCGTCGAGGACGACTGGGAAAGCCCGACGCTGGGCGCCTGGGGCCTGGGCTGGGAAGTCTGGCTGAACGGCATGGAGGTGACGCAATTCACCTACTTCCAGCAAGTGGGCGGCCTCGACTGCAAACCCGTGCTCGGCGAAATCACCTACGGCATCGAACGCCTGGCCATGTACCTGCAGGGCGTGGAAAACGTCTACGACCTGGTGTGGACGGAATGGGAAGAGAACGGCGTGACGAAAAAGCTCAGCTACGGCGACGTCTTCCACCAGAACGAGGTCGAGCAGTCGACCTATAACTTCGAACACGCCAACACGGAGCTGCTGTTCGCCCAGTTCGCCAACTACGAAGCCGAGGCGAAGCGCCTGATCGAGCTGCAACTGACGCTGCCGGCCTACGAAAAAATCATGAAGGCTTCGCACAGCTTCAACATGCTCGACGCCCGCGGCGCCATCTCCGTGACCGAGCGCGCCGCCTACATCGGCCGCGTGCGCACGCTGTCGCGCCTGGTCGCGCAAGCCTACTACGATTCGCGCGAGCGCCTCGGCTTCCCCATGCTCGACGGCGCCGCCCGCCCCACCGCGTAAGAGACAAGAACAAGAAACCATGAACCACACACTGCTCATCGAACTGCTGACCGAAGAACTGCCGCCGAAAGCGCTGGCCAAACTGGGCGCCGCCTTCGCCGCCGGCATCGTCAACGGCCTGAAGGCGCGCGACTTCCTCGAAACCGACAGCGTCGCCACCACCTACTCGACGCCGCGGCGCCTGGCCGTCTCCATCACCAAGGTGCGCGCAGTCTCGCCCGACAAGGCGATCCGCGAAAAAGTCCTGCCCGTTTCCGTCGCCCTCGACGCCAACGGCGCCGGCACGGCGCCACTGGCGAAGAAGCTGGCCGCGCTGGGCTTCCCCGAGGTCGGCGTGGCCGAGCTGGAACGGGCCGCCGACGGCAAGGCCGAAAGCTTCTTCTACACCTACACGGCGCCCGGCAGCCAGTTGGCGACGGGCTTGCAGGCCGCGCTGGAAGAGTCGGCGGCGAAGCTGCCCATCCCTAAACTGATGAGCTACCAGCGCCCCGACGGCAGCACCGTGCAATTCGTCCGCCCAGCCCACAGCCTGCTCGCCCTGCACGGCGCCGACGTCGTGCCGCTGACGCTGCTCGGACTGGCGGCCGGCCGCAGCACGCTGGGCCACCGCTTCCTGTGCGCCGACCGCGCCCACGCCGTCAGCGTCGCCCACGCCGACAACTACGCCGAGGTGCTGGCCGCCGAGGGCAAGGTCATTCCCGGCAATGAGGCGCGCAAGGAAAGCATCCGCGCCCAGCTGCTGGAAAAAGCCGGCGCCGACCTGGTCTTGATGCCTGAAGCCCTGCTCGACGAGGTGACGGCCCTGGTCGAATGGCCGGTCGTCTACGAGTGCCGCTTCGAGGAAGAATTCCTGGCCGTGCCGCAGGAATGCCTGATCCTGACGATGCAGACCAACCAGAAATACTTCGCGCTGACGGACGCCGGCGGCAAGCTGCGCTCGCGCTTCCTGATCGTCTCCAACATCGAGACGGCCACGCCCGAACACATCGTCGGCGGCAACGAGCGCGTCGTGCGCCCGCGCCTGTCGGACGCCAAGTTCTTCTTCGAGCAGGACAAGAAGAAGACGCTGGAGGCGCGCCTGCCGCTGCTCAAAAACGTGGTCTACCATAACAAGCTGGGCACCCAGGCCGAGCGCACCGAGCGCATCGCGGTGCTGGCCGGCGCCATCGCCGCGCAGCTCGGCGTCGACGCCGCGCTGGCGCGGCGCGGCGCGCTGCTGGCCAAGGCCGACCTGCTGACCGACATGGTCGGCGAGTTCCCCGAGCTGCAGGGCATCATGGGCACCTATTACGCCCGCCACGACGGCGAGCACGAGGAAGTGGCGCTGGCCGCCTCGGAACACTACCAGCCGCGCTTCGCCGGCGACGCCCTGCCGGCCACCGGCACCGGCACCGTGGTGGCGCTGGCCGACAAGCTGGAAACCCTGGTCGGCATCTGGAGCATCGGCCTGCAGCCGACCGGCGACAAGGACCCGTTCGCGCTGCGCCGCCACGCCCTCGGCGTGCTGCGCATGCTGCTGGAAAAGCGCCTGCCGCTGGCGCTGTCCCAACTGCTGGCCGACACCGCCGCGACCTTCGCCGGCCGCCCCGGCTTCGTCGACCCGAGCGCCGACGTCAAGGCGTTCATGCTCGACCGCCTGCGCGGCATCCTGCGCGAGCGCGGCTTCTCGCCGAACGAGATCGAGGCCGTGGTGGCGCAGAACCCGGAGCGCCTGGACGACATCGTCCAGCGCCTGGAAGCGGTGCAAGCCTTCGCCGCGCTGCCGGAGAGCGCCTCGCTGGCGGCCGCCAACAAGCGCATCACCAACATCCTGAAAAAGAACGAGGCCGCGCTTGCCCAGGTGGCCGCGGCCGGCGTCAACGCCGCGCTGCTGCAGGACGCCGCCGAGAAAAACCTGGCGGCGGCCGTGCTGCGCGTGCAACCCCAGGTCGAGGCGGCGTTCGCCGGCGGCGACTTCGCCGGCACGCTGAAGACGCTGGCCCAGCTGCGCGACGACGTCGACGCCTTCTTCAACGACGTCATGGTGATGGCCGAGGATCTGGCGCTGCGCAACAACCGCCTGGCGCTGCTGTCCTCGCTGCACGGCATGATGAACCGCGTCGCCGACATCTCGAAACTGGCGGCGTAATGGGGGCTCCGGCGATGAAACTGATCATCCTCGACCGCGACGGCGTCATCAACCACGACTCGCCGGACTTCATCAAATCGCCGCAGGAATGGCTGCCCATTCCCGGCTCGCTGGAGGCGATCGCGCGGCTGAACCAGGCCGGCTACCGCGTCGTCGTGGCCTCGAACCAGTCCGGCATCGCGCGCGAGTTCTTCGACATGACGATACTCAACGCGATCCACCAGAAGATGCACGCGCTGGCGCAGCAGGTCGGCGCCAGCATCGACGCCGTCTTCTTCTGCCCGCACGCGGCGGCCGACAACTGCGACTGCCGCAAGCCGAAGCCGGGCATGTTCAAGGAGATCTCGCAGCGCTACAAGACCAGCCTGAAAGGCGTGCCGACGGTGGGCGACTCGCTGCGCGACCTGCAGGCCGGCTACATCAGCGGTTGCGCGCCCTACCTGGTGTTGACCGGCAAGGGCGACAAGACCCAGGCCACCGGCGGCCTGCCGCCCGGCACGCTGGTGTTCCCCGACCTGGCCGCGACCGTGGGCCACCTGCTGAAAGCGGCGACGCCGGCCTCGCCGAACGTCGCCTTTAGTGTTTAATTCTGGAGTCCGGATTGCGTAATATTTCCCTGTTTCTGCGTTCCCTGCTGTTCATGCTGGTCATGATCGTCGCCACCATCGTCTGGGCCTGCGTCTGCTTCCTGGCCGCGCCGCTGTCCTACAACAAGCGCTTCTTCGTCACGTCGCGCTGGAACGTCTTCATCATCTGGTGCGCCAAAGTCATCTGCGGCATCCGCTACGAAATCAAGGGCGCCGAAAACTTCCCCGACGCGCCGGCCATCGTGCTGTCGAAGCACCAGTCGGCCTGGGAAACCATCTTCCTGCTGCCCAGCCTGCCGCGCCCGCTGGTCTACGTCTTCAAGAAGGAAATCCTCTACATCCCCTTCTTCGGCTGGGGCATGGCGCTGCTGCGCATGATCCCGATCGACCGCAAGCAGGGAAAAAACGCCTTCAAACACGTCGTCAACCACGGCAAACGGCGCCTGGCGGACGGCCAATGGATTATCATGTTCCCCGAGGGCACCCGGATTCCCGTCGGCCAGAAAGGCAAGTACAAGAGCGGCGGCACGCGCCTGGCCGTGGAAACCGGCGCCGTCGTCGTGCCGATCGCCCACAATTCCGGCGAATGCTGGCCCAAGCAGTCATTTTTGAAACGGCCGGGCTTGATCACGGTCTCGATAGGCAAACCGATTGCGCCGGAAGGCCACACACCGGACAGCATGATGCAACAGGTGGAAAATTGGATAGAATCAGAAATGCGCGTCATTTCGCCTCACGCCTACAGCGCTGGCTAGATGGCATAGGCGCATCGATCCAGGAGCCGACGCTGCGACAGCAAATGAAGTCGCTGAAGGTCGACGGCCAGCAACTGGATCTGTTTGCGCAAGATGTCCCAGCGACGGCGGCAACGCCGCCGCAGGCCGCGCCGTCGGCGCCGCCCTCGCTGCTGTGGAGCGCGCCGCCGCCCCCGCCGCCCCTGCCCGCGCCGCCGCGCGCGCCCGACGCGCCACCGCTGCGCCAGCTGCAACTGGGCCAGCACAGCCTCGAATATGAACTGCGCCGCTCGACGCGCCGCTCGATCGGCTTCATGATCGACGACGACGGCCTGCGCGTGACGGCGCCGAAACGCATCACCCTCGCCGAAATCGACAACGCCATCCGCGCCAAGCAGGGCTGGATCCTGTCCAAGCTGCACGAGCGGCGCGAACGGCGCGTCCAGCGCCTGCAGCGCCCGCCCATGGTGTGGCGCGACGGCGCCGCGCTGCCCTACCTGGGCGGCAGCGTCACGCTGCGCCTGCACCAGGCGGCGCGCCACCGCGCCAGCCTCAACCGCGACAGCGCCGAGCTGCACGTCTGGGTCACGCCGAGCGGCACCGAACAGCAATTGAAGGACAAGGTGCGGGCCTGCCTGCAGGCCGAGGCGAAGCAATTGTTCGCCGAGCGGCTCGACCTGTACGCCGCCAGGCTGGGCGTGAGCTACCACTCGTTCGCGCTGTCGTCGGCCGGCACGCGCTGGGGCTCGTGCACGGTGCAGCGCAAGATCCGCCTGAACTGGCGCCTGATCCATTTCGCGCTGCCGCTGGTCGACTACGTCGTCGCGCACGAACTGGCGCACCTGCTGGAAATGAACCACAGCCCGCGCTTCTGGGCCACGCTCGAATCGATCTACCCGGACTGCGACGGCGCCAAGCAGGCGCTGCGCAAGCGCGCGCAAGAATTGCCGGCGCTGTTCGCGTAAGCCGGCGCGCTTGCGGCTTTCAAGGGCAGGGGCGCCGCCCGTCAGGCCGGCGGGTCCATCCGCAACAGCGGCGCCAGCAGGGCCAGCGTGCGCGCGGTGGCGCCGCGGTGCTGGCTGGCGAACGCCAGCGCCCGCTCGCCCATCGCCGCCAGCCGGGCGCCGTCCTGCAGCAGCGCGCTGGCCTGCCGCATCAGCGCGTCGGCGTCGGGCGCCAGCTCGGCGGCGCCGGCCGCCAGCGCGTCCTGCGTGACGAGGGCGAAATTGAAGGTGTGCGGCCCGGTCAGCACCGGCTTGCCCAGCGCGCTCGCCTCGATCAGGTTCTGCCCGCCCAGCGGCAGCAGGCTGCCGCCGATGAAGGCGCAGTCGCAGGCCGCGTAATAGGCGAACATTTCGCCCATCGAGTCGCCCAGCAGCACCTGCACGCCGGCCGGCAGCGCCGCCTCGTCCAGCGCCAGTTGCGAGCGGCGCCGCGCGCTCAGGCCGCGCGCGGCCAGCAGCGCGGCGACGCCGTCGAAACGCTGCGGGTGGCGCGGCACCAGCACCAGCAACAGGCCGGCGGGCAGCCCGGCGGCGCCCTGGTAGGCGTCGAGGATCAATGCCTCCTCGCCGTCGCGCGTGCTGGCGCACAGCAGCACCGGGCGGGCGCCGAACTGGGCGCGCAGGCGCGCGCCGGCGGCCAGCGCGGCGGCCGGCACGGCGACGTCGAATTTGATGCTGCCGGTGACGACGACCCGCGCCGCGCCCAGGGCGCGCACGCGCGCCGCGTCGGCCTCGGTCTGCGCCGCCACCAGCGTGATGCCGCGCGCCGCGTCCAGCAGCAGGCGGCCGAAGCGCCGCGCCTTGCCCAGCGAACGCTGCGACAGCCGGGCGTTGAGCAGCGCCACCGGCACGCCGCGCCGGCCGCAGACGGCGATCAGGTTCGGCCACACTTCCGTCTCCATCAACAGGCAGATGCGCGGCTCGAAGCGGGCGATGAAGCTGCCCACCATCGTGCCGGTGTCGTAGGGCAGGTAGGATTGCAGCAAACGCGCGCCGTGCTTGCCGAACAGCGCGCTGCCGGCGGCGCGCCCGGTCGGCGTCATATGGGTCAGGACGATGCGGCATTCCGGCCAGGCCGCCAGCAGGGCATCCACCAGCGGCTCGGCGGCGCGCGTCTCGCCGACGGAGACGGCGTGCAGCCAGACCGTCGGCGGCGCCGCGCCGGCCGGCTTGCGGCCGTACCAGCCGAGCCGCTCGGCCCAGTGCCGGCGGTAGCCGGGCTCCTGCCGTCCGCGCAGCCACAGCCGCGCCAATACCAGCGGCAAAGCCAGCCACCACATCAGGGAATAGAGGAAACGCATTATTGGCCCAGCAAACTCTTTGCCGCGGCGAGCACCGCGGCCACATCGGGCGGCGCGCCGCGGTCGCCCAGGTTAATGATCTTCGGCGACCAGTTGCCCTCGGTTTTCCAGCGCGGCGAGTCACAGTACAGTTCCACCGTCGGGCGCGCGAACGCGGCGGCGATGTGGGTCAGGCCGGTGTCGACGCCGACCGCCAGCGCGGCGTGGCGCGCCAGCGTGACGGCGTCGGCCATCGCCAGCTTCGGCAGCACGCGGGCGTTCGGCAGCGCCGCCGCCAGCAGCTCGGCCTCGGCCTTCTCGGCCGCCGAGCCCCAGGGCAGCAGGATGGGCATGGGCGCCAGTTGCGCGCCCAGCGCGATCCAGTTCTGCGCCGGCCATTTCTTGGCGTCGCGCGCGGTGCCGTGGAAGTAGACGGCGTAGGGCTCGGCCGGCATCCAGTCGGGCGGCGGCACGGGCCGGGGCGCGTCGGGCAGGCCGAAGTCGGCCGGCGTGTCGACCGCGTAGCCGAGCGCGGCGCCGGCCACCAGGCGCCCGCGCGCCACCGCGTGGGTGCGCGGGTCGAGCGGTATGCTTTTGCTGTGGAACAGGCGCGAGACGCCCTCGTAGCCGGAGCCCTCGCTGCCGTTGGCCAGGCCGACCTTCTGCCCGCCCGGCGCCAGCCGCGCCGCGCCCATGATGATGCCGGTCTTCAGCAAGCCCTGGGTGTCGAACACATAGTCGTAGCGCCGCTCGCGCAGGGTCTTGAAGAAGGCGGCGATTTCCGCCCGCGTCTCGCGTTTGCCCAGGCTTTTGCGCCAGCGCCGCAGCGCGAAGGGAATGATGGCGCCGACCCGGCCGTTGAGGCGCACCAGGCTGGTGTAGCCCTCCTCCACCACCCAGTCGATGCTGGCGTCGGGGTGGTGGCGCGCGATGTCGGCGACCATCGGCAGATTGTGCAGCACGTCGCCCATCGAGGAGACGCGCACCAGCAAAATCTTCAGCGCCGCGGCCGTGCCGGCCGGCTTGGTCGGGGCACTCAAAATGGCAGTACCGCGTCGGGCTTGGCGGCCAGCAGCACGTCCCTGAACTGCTCCTGGATGCGCGCCAGCGCGGCCGGCGTCTGCGCCTCGAAACGCATGACGATGACCGGCGTGGTGTTCGAGGCGCGCGCCAGGCCGAAGCCGTCGGCGTACTCGACGCGCAGGCCGTCGATGGTGATGATGCGTTCGTGGCCGGGGAACACGGCATGCTCGCGCAAGCGCGCCATCAGCGCGACGTTCTCGCCCTCGCGCAGTTGCAGGTGCAGCTCCGGTGTGCTGTCCCACTGCGGCAGCGCATTCAGCACGGCCGACGGGTCGGCGGCGCAGCTGAGGATTTCCAGCAGGCGCGCGCCGGCGTACAGGCCGTCGTCGAAGCCGTACCAGCGGTCCTTGAAGAAGATGTGGCCGCTCATCTCGCCGCCCAGCGGGGCGCCGGTTTCGCGCAGCCTGGCCTTGACCAGCGAGTGGCCGGTCTGGCACATCAGCGGCCGGCCGCCGTGGCCGGCGATCCACGGCGCCAGGTGGCGCGTGCATTTGACGTCATACAGGATCTGCCCGTCGGGGTGGCGCGTCAGCACGTCGGCGGCGAACAGCATCATCTGCCGGTCCGGATAAATGATCTGGCCGTCCTTGGTGACGACGCCGAGGCGGTCGCCGTCGCCGTCGAAGGCGATGCCGATCTCGGCGTCCGAGTCGCGCAGGTGGCGTATCAGGTCTTGCAGGTTGTCCGGATGGGCCGGGTCCGGGTGGTGGTTGGGGAAGCTGCCGTCGACGTCGCAGAACAGCTCGCTCACCTGGCAACCCAGGCCGCGGAACAGCGCGCCGGCGAAGGCGCCGGCCACGCCGTTGCCGCAATCGACGGCGATCTTGAGCGGCCGCGCCAGCTTGACGTCGCCGAGGATGCGTTCCAGGTAGGCGGCGCGGATGTCGTGCGTCGCATAGCCGCCGGTCCGGCCGGCGGCGGCGCCGTCGTCGGCGACGATGGCGTGGTACAGCGCCTGGATCGTCTCGCCGTGGATCGCCTCGCCCGCCAGCACCATCTTGAAGCCGTTGTAGTCGGGCGGATTGTGGCTGCCGGTGACCATCACGCCGGACTGGGTGTCGAGCGCGTGCGTGCCGAAATACAGCATCGGCGTGGCCACCATGCCCAGGTCGATCACATCGACGCCCACCGACTGCAAGCCCTGCGCCAGCGCGCCGCTCAGTTGCGGCCCGGACAGGCGGCCGTCGCGGCCGATCAGCACGCGCGCCTGCCCCTTGGCCAGCGCGGCGCGGCCGAAGGCGCGGCCGATCCGCCGCGCCACGTCGGCATCGAGGGTTGTTCCGATGACGCCGCGGATATCGTAAGCTTTGAAGATGGTGTTTGACAGGGCAGGCATAGTTGTATTCAGAATGCGGAACACCGCGCGCCGCCGGATCGGCCGGCGCCGCGGTATCGTCACATGGCAGTGACGCCGTGGGCGGCCGCCGCACCGCGCGGCGGTCTTCGGCAGGCGCCCGCGGAAGTATACCGAATTATACGCGCAGCAGATCGATCGATTGGCCGGAATCGACCCATGCCTTGACCCACTTCGGCTGGCGGCCGCGGCCGGTCCATTGCTGCGAGGCGTCGCTAGGGTTGCGGTAACGCACCGCCACGCTGCCCGTCTTGCCGCGCGGACCGCTGCTCACCAGCTCTTTCAGCGGCATGCCGACGCTTTGCGCGATCGCCAGGATTTGCTCGCGCGCCTTGGCAATATCCTGGTTTTCGCGACGCTTCATTTCCTGTTTGATTTTATCCTGCAGATTGCGCAACTCTACCGCCGACATATTCGCTAGATCCATCATTATTCCTTTAGAGTGAGTTATATTTATAAAAACTTTTGCTTGTAACTGCAATATACTACATTCTCGGCGCATTTCCCGCCCACTCATCAAATTTTACGCCGGCCGGCCGCAATCGGATTATTCCGATTCCACTCACATATTCTCTTACCTATTCAGCAAGAGCCGCTCCGCCAATTAAAGCCGCCTTATTAACACATGGATACGGATATACCCGAAGCCGCCTTCCGCAATGGCAACAGGCATATTCGACAGGAATCAAGGGAGAAAGGGATAGGGGGCGGATATTCGCGCGGGAATGAAACGGCCAAGCCTATCGTTTGAGTAGCGCCATGCGAGGGATTATTGCTGCATGCACAAAGCGAGCGACTCTTGCCAATGCGGCAAATGACAAAACCGCGCCATGAGACGATCCGAACACAGCAGCGAATTGGCGGGCCGCTGCGCCGCCAGCGGATATTCCCTGCCGGGAATGGGAATGAGGCGGCAATCGATGCGGGCCGCCGCCAGGATCGCCTCGGTGAAACCGAACCAGGTGGTCTGGCCCTGGCTGCTCAAATGGTAGAGGCCGCTATTCTCGCGCCACCAGTCGGCCTGGCCGGCGCGCGCCTGCGCCAGGATCAGCGCGGTGCTGTCGGCGACGGTGCGGCTCCATGTCGGCGCGCCGCACTGGTCGTCGACGATGCGCAGCTCGGCGCGTTCGCGCGCCAGGCGCAGCATCGTCAGCAGGAAATTTTTGCCGCGCATGCCGTACACCCAGCTGGTGCGCAGGATCAGGTGGGGAATGCCGGCCGCCGCGACGGCCCGCTCGCCGGCCAGCTTGCTGCGCCCGTACACGTTCAGCGGGCCGGTGGCGTCGTCCTCCGCATACGCGCCGGCCTTGGCGCCGTCGAACACATAGTCGGTCGAATAATGCACCATCGCCGCGCCCAGCCGGGCCGCCTCCTGTGCCATCAGCCCCGGCGCCTCGGCGTTGATGCGCTGCGCCAGCGCCGGCTCGCGCTCGGCCTGGTCGACGGCCGTGTAGGCGGCCGGATTGACGATCAGTTGCGGTTGTACGGCGCGGACCACGTCGCGCACCTGGTCCAGATCGGCCAGGTCCATCTGGCCGCGGCCCGGCGCGACGACCTGGCCCAGGCCCTGCAGGCTGCGCGCCAGCTCGTAGCCGACCTGGCCGCTGGCGCCGGTCAGCAGGATTTTCACGCGAACAGCTCGGCGTCGGCCAGCGACCCGGCCCGCCTGTCCTTGTCCGACAGCGCGGGCGCGCCGGCCAGCGGCCAGGCAATGCCCAGCGCCGCGTCGTCCCACTGGATCGCCCGCTCATGCTCGGGGGCCCAGTAATCGGTGGTCTTGTACAGCACTTCGGCGCTGTCGCTGGTGACCAGGAAGCCATGGGCGAAGCCCGGCGGTATCCACATCTGGCGGCGGTTCTCGGCCGACAGCTCAAACCCGACCCAGCGGCCGAAGGTGGCCGAACTGGCGCGCAGATCGACGGCGACGTCGAAGACGGCGCCGGCCGTCACGCGCACCAGCTTGCCCTGCGGCTGGACGATCTGGTAATGCAGGCCGCGCAGCACATTCCTGGCGGAGCGCGAGTGGTTATCCTGGACAAATTCCACGCTGGTCCCGCTCAGCTGGCGGAAACGCCGGGCGTTGAAACTTTCATACAAAAACCCCCGCGCGTCGCCGAACACCGTCGGCTCCAAAACCAGCACATCGGCGATAGCAGTGGGGAGCGCGTTCATTATCGGATCACCTTATCGTCAAGAATCTGCATCAGATATTCGCCGTAGCCATTTTTGCGCAGCGGCGCCGCCAGGCGCTCCAGCTGGGCGGCGTCGATATAACCCTTGCGGAAGGCGATCTCCTCCAGGCACGCCACCTTCAAGCCCTGGCGTTTTTCGATGGTGGCGATGAATTGCGACGCCTCCAGCAGCGAGTCGTGGGTGCCGGTGTCGAGCCAGGCCATGCCGCGCCCCATCAGTTCGACGTTCAATTGCTGGGCCTCCAGATACACCCGGTTGACGTCGGTGATTTCCAGTTCGCCGCGCGCCGACGGCGCGATGCCGGCGGCGATGTCGCACACCTGCTGGTCATAGAAATACAGGCCCGTGACGGCGTAGTTCGATTTCGGCTGCGCCGGCTTTTCCTCGATGCTGACGGCGCGCCGCTGCGCGTCGAATTCGACGACGCCGTAGCGCTGCGGGTCTTGCACGTGGTAGGCGAACACGGTGGCGCCGCCGGCGCGCCGGTTCGACTGGCCCAGCATCGAGTGCAGTTCGTTGCCGTAGTAAATATTGTCGCCGAGGATGAGGGCGGATGGCGCGTTGCCGATAAACTCGCGGCCGATGATGAAGGCTTGCGCCAGCCCTTCCGGCGCCGCCTGCACGGCGTAGCTGAGGCTCATGCCCCACTGGCTGCCGTCGCCGAGCAGTTCGCGGAAGCGCGGCGTGTCCTGCGGCGTCGAAATGACCAGGATGTCGCGGATGCCGGCCACCATCAGCGTGCTGAGCGGGTAATAAATCATGGGCTTGTCATAAATCGGCAGCAACTGCTTCGACACCGACATCGTCACGGGATACAGGCGCGTGCCCGAGCCGCCGGCCAGGATGATGCCCTTGCGGCGTTGCGGATTGTGCCTCATGCCGCCACCCCGCGCCCGGCGTAGTTCTGTTCGACCCAGTTGCTGTAGGCGCCAGACTGCACGTCGGCGACCCAGGCCTGGTTGTCCAGATACCATTGCACCGTCTTCAGGATGCCGCTGTCGAAGGTTTCCGCCGGCCGCCAGCCCAGCTCGCGCTCGATCTTGCCGGCGTCGATGGCGTAGCGGCGGTCGTGGCCGGGGCGGTCCGCCACATACGTCAGCTGCGCCAGGTAGCTGGCGCCGGCCTTCGGCGCCAGGCGGTCGAGGATCGCGCACAGCGCCCGGACGACGTCGACATTGGCCATTTCATTCCAGCCGCCCACGTTATACACCTCGCCGGGGCGGCCGGCCGCCAGCACCCGGCGGATGGCGGCGCAGTGGTCGCTCACATACAGCCAGTCGCGCACCTGCCGGCCGTCGCCGTAGATGGGCAGCGGCTTGCCGGCGAGGGCGTTGGCGATCACCAGGGGAATCAGTTTTTCCGGGAAATGGAAGGGGCCGTAATTGTTCGAGCAATTCGTCGTCAGCGTCGGCAAGCCGTAGGTGTGGTGGTAGGAACGCACCAGGTGGTCGGAGGCCGCCTTCGACGCCGAATACGGGCTGTTCGGCGCGTAGGCCGTGCTTTCGCAAAACGGCGCCGCGTCCGGTCCCAGCGTGCCGTACACCTCGTCGGTGGAGACGTGCAGGAAGCGGAAGGCGGCCCGCCCGGCCCCGTCCAGCTCGGCCCAGTGGGCGCGCGCCGCCTCAAGCAGGCTGAAGGTGCCGTTGATGTTGGTGGTGATGAAGGCGTCCGGCCCGTGGATGGAGCGGTCGACATGGCTTTCCGCGGCAAAATGGAGGATCGCCCGCGGCCGGTGCTGGCGCAGCAGGGCCAGCACGTGGGCGCCGTCGCCGATGTCGCCGCGCACGAACTGGTGGCGCGGGTCGCCGGCCAGCGCCGCCAGATTGTGCAGATTGCCCGCGTAAGTGAGCTTGTCGAAGTTGACCAGCGGCTCGTCGGACTGGCCCAGCCAGTCCAGGACGAAGTTCGATCCGATAAAGCCTGCACCGCCCGTGACGAAAATCATTTAGTATCCTGCCGAAAGCATAAAGTAGCGATACGCATGATTCTAAGTGAAACGGCGGCCGCGCACCGACAAAAAATAATTGCTGAGTGCGCTTGCACGGGGCGCCAGCACAGCAGACAGGCTCAAACACCATGAAAACCTATGTCATCGGCGACTTGCAGGGCTGCCACGCGCAAACCGTGGAATTGCTCGAGCGCATAGGCCAGAGCTGCGCCGGCCCGCACACCCTGCTGTTCGCCGGCGACCTCGTCAACCGCGGCCCGCAGTCGCTGGCGACGCTGCGCCTGGTGCACGGGCTGGCCCGGCGCGGCCAGGCCGACAGCGTGCTGGGCAACCACGACCTGCATTTGCTGGCCGTGGCGGCCGGCATCCGCCCGCCGCACGCGGCCGACACGCTGGACGAGATCCTGGCGGCGCCCGACCGCGACGCCCTGCTCGACTGGCTGCGGCGGCGCCCGCTGGCCCTGCTGCGCGACGGCCACCTGCTGGTGCACGCCGGCCTGCTGCCGCAGTGGAGCGCGCAACAGGCCGTGGCGCTGGCCGGCGAGGTCGAAAGCGCGCTGCGCGGCCCCGCCTGGAAGGATTTCTTGCTCGACATGTACGGCAACGCGCCGGCCGCCTGGGACGAGGGCTTGCGCGGCGCCGCGCGCCTGCGCTGCATCGTCAACGCGCTGACGCGGCTGCGCTTTTGCACGGCCGACGGCGTGATGGACTTCAAGATGAAGGAAAGCGGCAGCGCCCCGCCCGGCTCCGGCCTGCTGCCGTGGTTCGACGTGCCGGGCCGGCGCAGCGCCGGCGACAAGGTGGTGTTCGGCCACTGGTCGGCGCTGGGCCTGCTGCGGCGGCCCGCGCTGATCGGCCTCGACAGCGGCTGCGTCTGGGGCGGCAGCCTGTCCGCCGTCTGCCTCGACGACGGCAGCCTGCTGCAAGTGGCCTGCCCCGGCTACCGCCGGCCCGGCGCCGCGGCGCCCTGAGGCGCATATGCTTATGCGTTTTTTTTCGTCGGCGCGGCGGCGCGCCCGCCGTATCATGGAGCCTTTTCGAGACTGCGGCCATGGCCCCTGACAGCGACAACCTGGCCCACTGGCTGCTCGGCAGCGTCGAACTCGACGCCGCCGCGCTGCACGTCGGCCATTACTGCGGACGCTGGCGCGCCTCCACGGCCGGGCGCGCGCTGGGCAGCTTCCACCTGGTGCTGCAGGGCGCGTGCTTCCTGCACCTGCCGGACGCGGCGCCGCTGCCGCTGGGGCCGGGCGACGGCGTGTTCCTGCTGCGCGACATCGAGCACTTCCTCAGCCCCCTGGCCGACGCGGCCGCCGCCGTCGCGCCGCAGCCGATGGCGCCGCTGGGCGCGGCCGGCGGCGCCGGCCTGGCCTGCGGCTTCTTCCAGCTGCGCGGCGCGCTCAGCGCGCTGATCGCCGACGCCTTCCCCGACTACCTGGTCCTGCGCGCCGGCGCCGCCGCGCCGGACGCGGCCGCCGCCCTGTTCGCGCTGATCCTGGCCGAGCGCGGCGGCGACCCGCTGCGGCCGTCGCCGCTGGTGGCGCGCCTGGTCGAACTGCTGTTCTTCTACCTGGTCCGCCACGCCGCCCTGCAAGAGCACGACGGCGCCGGCCTGCTGGCGCTGGCCCGGCACGGCGCATTCGCCCCCCTGCTCGAGCGCCTGCTGCGGGAACCGGGCGCGGCCTGGAGCATCGAACGCATGGCCGGGATCGCGCACATGTCGCGCGCCAGCTTCTGCAAGCACTTCGCGGCCGCCTGCGGCCAGCCGCCGGCCCAGTTCCTGCAAAGGCTGCGCATGCAGATCGCCGCCCAGCAGCTGCGCGCCGGCGTCGCCGTGGAACGGGCCGCCGAACAGGTCGGCTACCACTCGCCCGCGGCGTTCTCGCGCGCCTTCAAGCGCATCATCGGCGAACAGCCGGGCGCCTACCGGCGCGCCCGGCGCCTGCGCCAACTGGCGCCGCGCCTAGACGAACGGGCAAAAAATGGCGACGCCGGCGCCTTCCCCGCCGCGCCCGCCTGAAGGATAATGCGGCCTCATCCTTACTAACAGAAGGCGCACCATGGCACGTCTCACCCTGCACACCCTCGACACGGCTCCGGCCGACAGCCGCCACTTCGTCGACAAGGCGCTCGTCAACAACGGCTTCCTGCCGAACCTGATCGGCGTGCTGGCGAACGCGCCCGTGGCGCTGGAAACCTATATGACGGTGGCCGGCATCAACGCCCGCGCCAGCCTGACGCTGGCCGAGCGCGAAGTGGTGCAGATCACGGCCGCGCGCATCCACGGCTGCGACTTCTGCATCGCCGGCCACAGCGCCATCGCGCTGAAGAAGGCCGGCCAGGGCGCCGACACGGTGCGCGCGCTGCAGCACGGCGCCGCCACGGGCGAGGCCCGCCTGGACGCCGTCGCCGCCTTCACCGGCGCCGTCATCGCCCGCCGCGGCAACGTCGACGACGCCGACTACCAAGCCTTCCTGGCGGCCGGCTACCAGGAGCAGCAAGCCCTCGAAGTGGTGCTGGGCGTGAGCCTGGCGACGCTGTGCAATTTCGCCAACAGCCTGGCCGGCACGCCGGTCAACCCGCAATTGCAGCCCTACCTGCCCGGCGCGGTCTGAGCATGGACGCCCTCACCTACTGGCTGCACGCCAACGCCGAGCAACTTGACAGCGACGCCGGCCTGGCCGAGGACGTGCTGCCGATGCTGGCCGGCGCCCAGCTGCTGCGCATCGGCGTGCCGGCCGCCCAGGGCGGCGGCGGCGGCGACGTGCGCGACGCCATCGCCGCCATCGCCGCCGTGGCCCAGCACTCGCTGACGGCCGCCTTCGTCTTCTGGGGCCAGCGCACCTTCATCGAATACCTGCTGCAAAGCCCGAACGGCGCACTGGCCGAGCGGCGCCTGCCGGCCCTGCTGGAGGGCCGGCTGGCCGGCGCCACCGGCCTGTCGAACGCGATGAAATTCCTCTCCGGCATAGAGCAACTGCAAATTTGCGCGACCCCGCAGGCGCAGGGCTGGCGCCTGGACGGCGCGCTGCAGTGGCTGACCAATCTGCGCAAGGCCGGCTTCACCGCCGCCGCCGCCGTGGCGCCCAGCGACGGCGCGCCGCCGGCCATCATCGCCTTCGACAGCGACTGCGCCGGCGTGGTCCGCGGCGCCGACCTGGACCTGATCGCCCTGCGCGGCAGCAACACCGCCTCCGTCAAGCTGAGCGCCGTCGCCATCGGCGCGGCCGACCTCATCGCCGCCGACGCCACCACCTGGCTGCCGGCCGTGCGCCCGTCCTTCCTCGGCATGCAATGCGGCATGTCGATCGGCCTGGCGCGCGCCAGCCTGGCCCAGGCGGCCGCCATCTCGGCCGGCAGCCGCAACCAGCTGACGCCGCGCATCGAGGCGCTGCGCCAAACGCTGGAAGAGCACACGGCAACGCTGATGGCCGGCGTCCACGACGGCCGCTTCCGGAGCAAGGCGCCGGCCATGTTCCGCCTGCGCATCGCGCTGGCCGACGTCGTGCAGCAGGCGCTGACGCTGGAACTGCAGGCCATGGGCGGGCGCGCCTACCTGCAGCAGGAGCAGAACGGCTTCGCCCGGCGCTGGCGCGAGGCGGCCTTCATCCCCGTCGTCACGCCCAGCCTGACGCAACTGCAGGCCGCGCTGCAACAGCTCGAAGGCGCCGCGTGACGGGCGACTGGGCGCTGCAGGCGCAGGAACTGAGCTTCGGCTACCCCGGCGCGGCGCCGCTGTTCGAGGCCGTCTCGCTGGCCGTGCGCCCGCGCGAAATCGTCTGCCTGCTGGGCGGCAGCGGCTGCGGCAAATCCAGCCTGCTGCGCGTGCTGGCCGGCCTGCAGGCGCCGGCCGGCGGCAGCATCCGCTTCCTCGACGCGCCGCTGCTGCAGCCGGACCCGCGCAGCGCGCTGGTGTTCCAGCAGGCCAGCCTGCTGCCCTGGCTGGACGTGGCCGGCAACGTCGGCTTCGGCCTCGACTTCGCGCGCCAGCCCGAGCTCGGCGCCGAGCGCCACCACGCCCGCGTCGCCCAGGCCATCGAGGCGGTCGGCCTGGCCGGCCGCGCCCACCTGTACCCGGCCGCGCTGTCGGGCGGCATGGCGCAGCGCGTCGCGCTGGCGCGCGCGCTGGCGCGCGAACCGGAGCTGCTGTTCGCCGACGAGCCGTTCTCCGCGCTCGACGCCATCACCCGCGCCGAGATGCAGACGCTGCTGGTCGACGTCGTGCACCGCTGGCACAGCGCCGTGCTGCTGGTCACCCACGACATCGACGAAGCCATCCTGGTGGCCGACCGCATCCTGCTGATGGGTGGACGGCCCGGCCGCATCGTGCGCGAATGGCGCGTCGACATCGCCGCGCCGCGCGAAAGCCACGGCGGCGCCGTCACCGAACTCAAAATGGACATCCTCGCCGCCCTGCTGGCGCTGCGCGAGCCATCCCCCTCCGCCACCCGACCAGGAACACATCCATGACCGACACATCGAACCCGCTGCACATCTGCGCCTCCTCCGACTGCGACTGCGGCCTGACGCGGCGCGACTTCCTGCGCCTCTCGGCGCTGGCCGGCGCCGGCGCCGCCGCGCCCCTGCTGTTCGCCGGCGACGCCATGGCGCGCCAGGGCGCCAAGGGCGACGACCAGGCCGTCAAAATCGGCTACCTGCCGATCACCGACGCCACCCCGCTGCTGGTGGCGCACGCCCGCAAGCTGTTCGAGGCCGAGGGCCTGAAGACGGAAACGCCGCGGCTGTTCCGCAGCTGGGCGCAGATCACCGAAGCCTTCGTCTCCGGCCAGGTCAACGTCATCCACATGCTCTCGCCGGCCACGCTGTGGGTGCGCTACGGCGCCAAATTCCCCGCCAAGGTGGTGGCCTGGAACCACGTCAACGGCTCCGCGCTGACGGTGTCCAACGACATCGACAAGGTCGCCGACCTGGGCGGGCGCACCGTCGCCGTGCCGTTCTGGTACTCGATCCACAACATCCTGCTGCAGCAGATCCTCACGGCCGCCGGCCTGACCCCGGTGACGCGCGCGCGCAACGCCGGCATCAAGCCGAACGAAGTCAACCTGGTCGTCATGGCGCCGGCCGAAATGGTCTCCGCGCTGGCCGGCAAGTCGATCGCCGGCTTCATCGTCGCCGAACCGTTCAACGCCGCCGCCGAAACGGCCGGCATCGGCAAGGTGCTGCGCTTCTCCGGCGACGTCTGGAAAAACCACGCCTGCTGCGTCACCTTCCTGTCCGAGCGCGACATCAGCGAACGGCCGGAATGGGCGCAGCGCGTCACCACGGCCATCGTCAAGGCGCAGCTGTGGACCCGCTCGAACCAGCTCGACACGGCCAAGCTGCTGGCCGCCAGCGGCGACAACCGCTACACGCCGCACCCGCTGCAGGTGCTGTCGAAAGTGCTGGTGACGACCGACTACAGCGCCTACGAAAGCCGCGGCCTGATCGCCCACAAGAACTGGCAGCAGCGCCGCATCGACTTCCAGCCCTACCCGTTCGCCTCCTACACCGAGGAGATGGTGCGCGCCATCGCCCGCACCAAGGTCGAGGGCGACACCCGCTTCCTGAGCGGACTCGATCCGAAATTCGTCGCCCGCGACCTGGTCGACGAGCGCTTCGTGCGCAAGGCCCTGGCGGCCGTCGGCGGCCCGGCCGCGTTCGGCCTGCCGGCCAACCTGCTGCGCAGCGAAACCGTGGCGGTCTGAGATGCTGAAACGGATATTGCTGCCGCTGGCCGGCCTCGGCCTGGCGCTGCTGCTGTGGGGCGCCGGCGTGGCCGCGCTGGAACGGAGCACGCCGATCGCGGCCGCCTTCGCGCCGGCCAGGGCCGCGCTGGCGCTGGCCGAACTGGTGCAGGGGCGCGACATCTGGCTGCACATCTGGCTCAGCCTGCAAAGAGTGGCGGTGGGGCTGGGGCTGGCGGCCGTCCTCGGCGTGCCGCTGGGGGTGCTGGTGGCGACGTCGAAAAACTTCGCCGGCGGCGCCATGCCGCTGTTCCAGCTGCTGCGCATGGTCTCGCCGCTGTCGTGGATGCCGCTGGCCGTGATGGTGCTGGGCGTCGGCGACGCGCCCGTCTACTTCCTGCTGGCCTTCGCCGCCGTCTGGCCCATCCTGCTCAACACGGCGGCCGGCGTCGGCCGGCTCGACCCGAACTGGCTGCTGCTGGCGCGCAGCCTGTCGGCGACGCGCAGCGAAACCGTGCTGCGCGTCATCCTGCCGGGCATCACGGCCGACATCCTGACGGGCGTGCGGCTAGCCATCGGCATCATCTGGATCGTCCTGGTGCCGGCGGAAATGCTCGGCGTCTCGGCCGGCATCGGCTACTTCATCCTCGACACCCGCGACCGCCTGGCCTACTCGGAACTGATGGCCGCCATCATCCTCATCGGCGGACTCGGCTTCCTGCTCGACTACCTGGCGCGGGCCGCGCACGCGCGCTGGCTGCACGTCAGCAACTAGGCGGCGGCGCCGATTAAACGGGGGCGGCCGCGCCGGCGTCCGGCGCCGCGATGCCGAGCGCGCCCGCCACCGAGCGCTCGGCGGCCAGCGCCAGCTCGCGGCGGTGGGCGCCGACGCTATCGATGGGCGGCAAACAGACCAGGCGGGCCGTCACGGGCGGGCCGCTCAAAATCATCACCAAGCTTTGCGCGAAACTCATCTCGCCGATGAAATCGACGGCCGGATGCGAAGCGCCGGCGGCGTCCACATAGGCCAGCGCGAACGGCTGCACCGGCACCTTGGCGTCGATGGCCGCCTCGAACAGATTCGCGTGAAACGGCAGCAACTGCCCCTGCGCCGCCGTCGTCCCCTCGGGGAAAAAGGCGATGCGCTCGCCCTCGACCAGCTTATCCACCAGCCCCTTGAAAATATGCCGCAAATCGCGGCGCTTGCCGCGCGCGATGAACACCGTGCCGGCCTTGGCGCTGAGCCAGCCCAGCACCGGCCAGGCGCGGATCTCCGCCTTCGCCACGAAACGGCAGGGATGCACGGCGTTCATCACAAAAATATCCAGCCACGACACATGGTTGGCGACCACCATCGCCCGCGGCAACACCTGCTCCCAACCGGCGCCCCGCTCGACGCGCACGCCGCAGATCGCCATCAACTGACACGACCAAACACGGATGCGGCGGTTGCGCGCCGGCGTGCCCAGCCAGGGAAAGACCACGGCGCACGTCGCCATCCCGAGGGACACATGCGCGGCCACCCGCCCGAGGCGGTAAATAAGCAATAGTTTCAAATCACACCAAAAACAAAAAAGGGGTCAGGTCTAGACATGACGGTTTTCCACCAACCAACAATGGGGTCAGGTCTAGACATGGCGGTTTTCGCGTGCGCTTGCGCGTCAAAAACCGCCATGTCTAGACCTGACCCCAAAGTTGGGTTTGGGAATTAGCGCTGGAAGGCGACGTGGCCGGCGACGATGGTCGCCTGGACGACGCCGCTCAGTTCGTAGCCGAGGAAGGGGGTGTGCTTGCCCTGGCTGGCCAGGGCCGGCGCCGCCACGGTCCAGCGCGCCTTCGGATCGAACAGGCAGACGTCGGCGACGCTGCCGGGCGCCAGGTTGCCGCCCGGTATGCCGGCGACGCGGGCCGCGTCGGCCGTCACTTTGGCCAGCGCCCGGGCGATCGGCCGCGCCCCGCCGGGCTGCCCGGCGGCGTAGTCGTCGGCCCATTTGAGGGCCAGCGACAGCAGCAGTTCCAGCCCCGTGGCGCCGGGCGACGCTTCGCCGAAGGGCAGCAGTTTTTCGTCGTCGTCGACCGGCGTGTGGTCCGAGCACATGGCGTCGATGGTGCCGTCGAGCAGGCCGGCGCGGATCGCGTCGCGGTCGCGCTGGCTGCGGAACGGCGGCGTGACGCGGGCGTTCGGGTCGAAGAAGCCGATGTCGGCGTCGGTCAGGTGGACGTGGTGGACGCCGACGTCGCAGCTGACCGGCAAGCCTTCGCGCTTGGCCGCGCGGATCAGCTCCAGCCCGGCCGCCGAGGAGATGCGGCACAGGTGGACGCGGGCGCCGGTGGCGCGCATCAGTTCGAAGATGGTGTGCAGGGCGATGGTTTCCGACATGACGGGCACGCCGGACAGGCCCAGGCGCGAGGCCAGCGGCCCGCTGTGGGCGATGCCGCCCCGGCCGATGTGGGCGTCCTGCGGCCGCAGCCAGACGGTGTAGCCGAAGGTGTTGGCGTATTGCAGGGCGCGCAGCAGCACGGTGGTGTCTTCGATGGCTTCCTCGGCCTGGGCGAAGCCGATGCAGCCCGCCTCCGTCAGTTCCGCCATTTCCGTCAGCGCCCGCCCCTTCAGGCCGACCGTCAGCGCGCCCAGCGGGTGCACGTGGGCCTGGTTGATGGTCTTGGCGCGGTGCTTGAGCATTTCCACCAGACCCGGCTCGTCGAGCACGGGGTCGGTGTCGGGCGGGCAGACCAGGCGCGTGACGCCGCCCTGCATGGCCGCCTGCAGCTCGGACTCCAGCGTGGCCTTGTATTCGTAGCCGGGCTCGCGCAGGCGCGCCGACAGATCGACCAGGCCGGGCGCGACGACCAGGCCGCTGGCGTCGATGGTGCGCTCGGCGACGAAGCCGGCCGGCGCCCGGCCCACGGCCAGCACGGCGCCGTCGGCGATGAAGAGGTCTTGCAGGCTGTCGACGCCGTTGGCCGGGTCGATCAGGTGGCCGTTCTTGATATGTAATTTCATCCTTGATTTCCCGCCAAAATGCTCATCACTGCCATCCGTACCGCGATCCCGAATGTCACCTGCGGCAAAATCACCGCTTGCGCGCCGTCCGCCACCGCCGAGTCGATTTCGACGCCGCGGTTCATCGGCCCCGGATGCATGACGATCGCATCCGGCTTGGCCAGCGCCAGCCGCTCCGGCGTCAGGCCGTAGCTCTTGAAGTATTCCTGCGCCGACGGCAGCAGGGCGCCGTTCATGCGCTCGTTCTGCAGGCGCAGCATGATGATCACGTCGACGTCCTTCAAGCCGGCGTTCATGTCGGTGAAGGTGCGCACGCCCATCTGCTCCAGGCCGCCCGGCAGCAGCGTGTGCGGGCCGATGGCGCGCACTTCCGGCACGCCCAGCGTGGTCAGCGCGTGGATGTCCGAGCGCGCCACGCGGCTGTGCAGGATGTCGCCGACGATGGCCACCGTCAGCTTGCTGAAGTCCTGCTTGTAGTGGCGGATCGTGTACATGTCGAGCAGGCCCTGGGTCGGGTGCGCGTGGCGGCCGTCGCCGGCGTTGACGACGTGGACGTGGTTCTGCCGCGTGTCGTGCAAATGCTTGGCGATCAGGTAGGGCGCGCCCGACTGCGCGTGGCGCACCACGAACATGTCGGCGTGCATGGCCGACAGGTTGTCGATGGTGTCGAGCAGGGACTCGCCCTTGCTGGCCGAGGAGGCCTGGATGTTCAGGTTGATGACGTCGGCCGACAGGCGTTTCGAGGCGATCTCGAAGGTGGTGCGGGTGCGCGTCGAGTTTTCAAAAAACAGGTTGAAGACGCTTTTGCCGCGCATCAGCGGCACTTTCTTGACGTCGCGGTCGGAGATGCCGACGAAGGACGAGGCGGTGTCGAGGATGTGGTTGACGATGGACTTCGGCAGCCCCTCGATGGTCAGCAGATGCTGCAGCTCGCCGTGTTTGTTCAGTTGCGGATTAAGCATGGTGTTTATTCTATGGTGAGCGTGAATCGTCCCGCGTCTGCGCGCTGCAGCACCAGGGCCTGCGCCGTGTCCAGCGTGACGCTGGCGGCGACGAAGTCGGCGGCGACGGGCAGTTGCCGGCCGCCCCGGTCGACCAGCGCGGCCAGCATGATGCGCGCCGGGCGGCCGTAGTCGAACAGCTCGTTGATGGCGGCGCGCGTGGTGCGCCCGGTGTAGAGCACGTCGTCGACGAGGACGATGCTGGCGCCGTTGACGTCGAAGCCGATCTGCGTCGGCTTGACGTCCGCGTGCAAGCCCTTCTGGGCGAAGTCGTCGCGGTAGAACGAGACGTCGATGAAGCCCAGGCGCGCGCCCAGGCCGAGGTCGGCCGCGAGGCGTTCGGCCAGCCAGGCGCCGCCGGAGTGGATGCCGACGATGGCGACGTCGCTGGCGCCGGACAGGCCGCTCTGCAGCTGTTGCAGCAAGACCCCGTACAGGGCCTCGGCATCGAGTTGGGAAGGGTTAGTTGGATTGGGCATGGTCGTCAAAATATTGTTGCAAAATAATGGAGGCGGCGCGGTCGTCGATGACCTCGCCCCGTTTGGCCGCAATGACGGCCGAGGAATAGCGCTCGTCGACGAGCACGACGGGCAGCCCGAAGCGCCCGTGCATCTGGTTGGCGAAGCGGCGGCAGCGCGCGCTCATCTCGTGCTCGGTGCCGTCCGGGTGGCTGGGCAGGCCGACGACGACGCGCGTCGCGCCCCACTCGGCGATCAGGGCGGCGATGGCGGCGAAGCGCGGCTCGTTGGCGACGGCCGCGATGACGCTCAGCGGCCGGGCCTGGCGCAGCATGGTGTTGCCGATCGCCACGCCGATGCGTTTGACGCCGAAATCGAAGCCCAGCACGGTGTCGACGGCCGCGCTCACAGGGTGCGGCCCGCGTCACGCATGGCCGGCCTCGGAGGCCAGCATCAGCGGGTCGATGCCGAGCAGCTTGATGGCCGCCACGTAGCGCTCCTCGATGGGCAGATCGAACAGGATGTCGGCGTCGGCGCCGACGGTGAGCCAGCCGTTGCGGCCGATCTCGTCCTCCAGCTGGCCGGGGCTCCAGCCGGCGTAGCCGATCGACACCAGCAGGCGCTGCGGGCCGGCGCCGCTGGCGACGGCTTCGAGCACGTCGATCGACGTCGTGAAGGCCACCTCGTCGGTCACCGTCAGCGACGACGAGTAGCGCCCGCCCGGCGTGTGCAGCACGAAGCCGCGGTCGTCCTGCACGGGGCCGCCGAACATGATAGGTTCGTTGACCATGGGCGTGTCGAGGCCGGCGCTCAGCTTCAAGTCTATGCGCTCGAACAAGACCTGCATCGTCATGTCGGTGGGCTTGTTGATGACCACGCCGAGCACGCCGTTTTCATTGTGCTCGCAGACATACACGACGGTGCCGCCGAAGATAGGGTCTTGCATGGACGGCATGGCGATCAGGAAATGATTCGCCAAATTCAGCGCGGCCGCGCCCATGGCGCCGGACGGCGCCACGCGGTCGGTGGGATCCTGTAACGATCCGTGTCCAGATAGAGATTTGCCGGTTTTGCTCTTTTTCATACGCGTTGCTCTCTCTGCTGGCTTGCTTATCCTGCTTTGCTGGTAAGATCGTCGTCGCCGGCGACATGCCGTGAAACTAACGACAGTTTACACTGAATTGCGGCGGCGGCGGCGCCTGCGCCGCTTGCCGCGCTGCCATATTCTGATGGTAGGCATGAAAACCACCTTCTACCTTGACCCCGAACACGCAAATGGCTCTGAATAAATCACTGGTCTGGTTGCGCCGCGACCTGCGCGCCTTCGACCATGCCGCCCTGCATCATGCATTGCAGCAAAGTAAAACAGTATATTGTGTTTTCATCTACGACCGCGCCATCCTCGACAGCCTGCCGCGCCAGGACCGGCGCGTCGGCTTCATCCACGCCTGCGTGGCCGAGCTGGACGCGGAGCTGCGCCAGCTCGGCGGCGGGCTGATCGTGCGCCACGCCGACGCCGCCGTCGCCATCCCGCAACTGGCGGCCGAGCTGGGCGTCGACGCCGTCTTCGCCAACGACGACTACGAGCCGCAGGCGATCGCCCGCGACGCGCGGGTGGCGCGGGCGCTGGCGGCGCAGCCCTGCCTGTGGTTCAGCTTCAAGGACCAGCTCGTGTTCGACAAGAGCGAAGTGTTGTCGCTGTCCGACAAACCGTTCTCCGTGTACACGCCGTACAAACATGCCTGGCTGAAAAAGCTGCGCGCCCAGCCCGCGTGCACGGCGCCGCTGCCGGTCGCGCCGCTGGCGGCCCGCTTCGCCGCGCCGGCCGGCCCGGCGGCCTTGCCGACGCTGGCCGAACTGGGTTTCGAGCCGGACGCGCTGGCCAGCCTGGCGATCCCGACCGGCATGTCCGGTGCGGCCAAGCTGTTCGAGGACTTCCTGGCGCGCCTTGCCAACTACGCCAGCGCGCGCGACTTCCCGGCGCTGAAGGGGCCGTCCTACCTGTCGCTGCACCTGCGCTTCGGCACGCTGTCGGTGCGCCATCTGGTGCGCAGCGTCGTCGAGCTGATCGACCGCGGCGTCGGCGGCGAGGGCGCGCCCGTCTGGCTGGCCGAGCTGATCTGGCGCGAGTTCTACGCGATGATCCTGTTCCACCATCCGCACGTCGTCGGCGCCGCGTTCAAGCCGGCCTACGACGCCATAGAATGGGAAAGCGGGCCGCGGGCGGACGCCGATTTCGCCGCCTGGTGCGAAGGCCGCACCGGCTATCCGCTGGTGGACGCGGCGATGGCGCAGCTGAACCAGAGCGGCTATATGCACAACCGCCTGCGCATGGTCACGGCCTGCTTCCTGATCAAGGACCTGGGCATAGACTGGCGCCGTGGCGAAGCGTACTTCGCGCTGCACCTGAACGACTTCGACCTGGCCTCGAACAACGGCGGCTGGCAGTGGGCGGCATCGTCGGGCTGCGACGCCCAGCCCTACTTCCGCATCTTCAACCCGGTCACGCAGTCGGAGAAATTCGACGCCAGCGGCCGCTTCATCCGCCGCTACCTGCCGCAACTGAAGGCGCTGGACGACAGTGAAATCCATGCGCCGTGGCTGGTGCCGCGGATGCTGCTGGAGCAGAAAGGCATTCGCCTGGGGCGCGACTATCCGGAGCCCATCGTGCAGCACGACGCGGCGCGCCAGCGGACGCTGGCGCGCTACGCCGTGGTGAAGGGACCACACGCCCCGGCTGCGCCTACTTTGCCAGCAGGCCGCTGATGGCCGCCAGCAGCACCTCTTCCTGGAAGGGCTTGCCGAAGTAGGCGTCCACACCCAGTTCCAGCGCGTAGTTGCGGTGCTTGTCGGCGCTGCGCGAGGTGATCATGATGATCGGTATCGCCTGCGTGCGGGCGTCGCCGCGCACATTGCGGGTCAGGTCGAAGCCGTCCATGCGCGGCATTTCTATGTCGACCAGCATCATGGCCGGCGTCACGCCCTGCAGTTGCTCCAGCGCGTCGACGCCATCCTTGGCCAGCACCACCTGATAGCCCTCGCGCTCCAGCAAACGCTGGGTGACGCGGCGCACGGTCAGCGAATCGTCGACCACCATGATGACTTTGTCGCGCAGGCGCGCGGCGGCGCCCGCATCGGCGCCGGCCGCGGCGGCGGCGTAGTGGGCGCGCAGCTCGGGATGCTGTGCGAGGTGCTGCGCCAGCGCCACCGGATTCAGGATCAGCACGATTTCGCCGGAGCCCAGCACGGTGGCGCCGGCGATGCCCGCCATGCGCGCCAGCTGCGGCCCGACGTTCTTGATGACGACTTCGCGGTTGCCCAGCACCTCATCGACTTGCAGCGCCAGCCGGTCGTGGCCGTTGCGCAGCAGCAGAACCGGGCTGGAACGCTGGCCCTGCGGCCGCGCGGCCGCTTCGCCGAGCAGCTCGGACAGGTAATGCAGCGCCACCTGCTGGCCCTGGGCGCCGACGCCGCCGGCGGCGTGCGCCTCGGCCAGCGCCGCCTCCTTCAGCTGCAGCACCTGCTCGACCAGGATGGACGGCAGCGCATAGGTTTTTCCGCCGCACGACAACAGCACCACCTGGGTCACCGCCAAGGTCAGCGGCAGGTGGATGGTGAAGCGCGCGCCCTGCCCCGGCTCGGACTCGGTGTCGACCCGGCCGCCCAGCGCGTGCGCCTCGGCGCGCACGATGTCCATGCCGACGCCCCGCCCGGCCAGCTCGGTCAGGCTGTCGGCGGTGGAGAAGCCGGGCTGGAAGATCAGCGCGGCCGCCTGGGCGTCGTCGACCTCCTCGTCCGGCCCCAGCAAACCGGCGCTGCGCGCCTTGGCGCGGATGCGCGCCAGATCCAGGCCGGCGCCGTCGTCGCTGAATTCGATGACGACTTCGTTGCCCTGCTGGCTCACCTGCACCAGCAGCTCGCCGGTTTCGTTCTTGCCGGCGGCGGCGCGGCCGGCGCGCGTTTCGATGCCGTGGGCGATGGCGTTGCGCAGCAGGTGCTCGAACGGCGCGGCCATGCGTTCGAGCACGCCGCGGTCGATTTCCACGGCGCCGCCGCGCAGGTCGAGGTTGACGCGTTTGTCGACCTCTTTCGCGCTCTGGCGGGCGACGCGGAACAGGCGCTCGGAGATGCTGGCGAACGGCACCATGCGCACCCGCATCAGGTCGCGCTGCAGTTCGCGCGTCAGGCGCCCCTGCAGCACCAGGTCGTCGGCGGCGCTGTCGACGTTGCGCGTCAGATTTTCATGGAAGGAGGCGACGTCGCTGACGCTTTCGGCCATCATGCGCGTCAGTTCCTGCAGGCGCGTAAAACGGTCGAATTCCAGCGGGTCGAATTCGCGCTCGCTGGAGATGGCCATGCGCGAGGCGATCTGCGACTCGGCCTGCATTTCGACCTCGCGCAACTGGCGCCGCAGCCGCGCCAGGTTGTCGGCGAATTCCAGCAGCGAGGCGCGCAGCGCGCCGACTTCGGTTTCCAGTTTCGAGCGGGTGATCGACACTTCGCCGGCCTGGTTCACCAGCCGGTCGAGGATGTCGGCGCGCACACGCACCAGCGCCACCTTGGCGTCGGCGGCGGGGCCGGCCTCGGGAACCCGCCCGGCCTCGGCCGCGGGCGCCGCCGGCGCCGGCTGCTGCAATTGTTCGAACAGCAGCAGCGCGTGGTCGTAGTGGGCCAGCAGTTCCTCGAAGGCGTGCGGCGTGGCGGTGCCCGCGTGCAGCATGTTTTCGATGTGGGTTTCGATGTCGTGCGCATGCTGGCCCAGGCGCATCGCGCCGGCCATGCGCGCGCTGCCCTTGACGGTGTGCAGGGTGCGCAGCAGCATCTGCGCCTGGCCGTTGCCGTCGGGGCTGCGCTGCCAGCTGCGCAGCGCCTGGCCGATCTGCGGCAGCAGGTCGGCGCCCTCTTCCAGGAACACCGGCAGCAGGTCCGGGTCCAGCTCGTCGCGCGGCCCGGCCGCGACCAGCACCTCCTCGGCCGGCGCGGCGGCGACGCTGTCGGGCGCGGCCGCGACGACGCTTTCCGGCGCGGCTGCGGCCACGGCCGGCGCCACGGCCGCTTCGTCAAAGATGGCGTCGAACAGCTCGTCGACGCCGCTGGTGTCGGGCGCCGGCGGCAGTGCCGGCTTGGCCGGCGGCGCGCTGTCGGCGACGGCGGAGGCCGCACCCGACTGCGGCGGATTGCCGACGATGCTGTGGTAAGTCGCCTCAAACAGCGCGTCGAGCCGCGCCGCCGGATCGTCGCCGGCCACTGCGGGCGCGGCGCTGGCGGGCGCGGGTTGCGGCGGCGCTACGGCGGGCGGCGCCGCCGCCGCCTCGGCATCCGCCGGCGTGGCGGCGACGATGCTGTCGTAGGTGGCGGCGAACAGCGTGTTCAGGCGCACTTCCAGCGCGTCGAGGTGGCTCGCCTCCTTGCTGGGCCGCGCCAGCAATTGCTCGCGCAGTTGCTGCAGCGCCGCGACCAGTTCCGGCTGCGCAGGCGCCAGCTCGCCCAGCGCAAAATCCTGCAGCATCTGGCCGATGCGCTCGCGCACTTGATCGAGCAGCCCGTGCTGCGCTTCGTTGAGCGCGGCGGCGGGCGGCACCGCCGCCTCGATGGCCAGTTCCAGCGCGTGCGCCAGGTCGCGCAGCGCCTTGAAGCCGACCGTGCCGGAGGTGCCGGCCAGCGTGTGCGCCGCGTGCAGCGCCTCGGCGCTGACGGCGCGTTGCGGCTCGTGGCGCCATTCGCTGAAGTCGACGCCCAGCAGGCGCAGCAGCTCGTCCGTCTCGGCCAGATAGATGTTGTACAGCGGCAGGGCGATATCGAGTTCGCCAACCAGCTTGCGGTTGTCGTCGCGCTGCTCGCTGGGCGCCGTCGCCGACTGGAAGCCGATGACCTTGCCGGACGCGGGCGCGGCCGGCGCCGTGGCGGCGCCGTCGTCCGGGCCGGCGCCGGCGATGGACGCCGGCATGTCGCCAGCCTCGAAGGCCCCGCCCTGCTGCACGCGCGCGGCCGCCGCGACCATGGCGGCGGCATCGCGGCCGGCGCCGGCGCCGCCGGCCAGTTCGGCGACCCAGTCGCTCAACTCGCTCCAGCAGTGCGCCAGCAGGCCAAACAGTTCGTCGCTGGCGGCGCGTTCCTCGGCCAGCCAGACGTTCATCACGCGCTCGACGGCGGCGGCGGCGTCGGCGAACTGGTTCAGGCCGACCATGCGCCCGCTGCCCTTGAGCGTGTGGAAGGAGCGCCGCAGCATGGCCAGGCTGTCCGGGGCGCCGCTGTGGGCGCGCGGCCGGGCCAGCGTCGCCTCGACGAAGCCGAGCACCTCGCGCGCCTCGGCGATGAAGATGTCGAGTAGCTCGGCCTCGACGGCGGCGTCGCCGGCTTCCGCGTCCGCGGCGGCCGGCGCGGCCGGCTGCGCCTCCAGCGCGTCGTCAAGCAGCGGCACGGGATCGGCGGCGGCGATTTTCTCGAACGGGATGGCGCGGAAGGTGCCCGCCGCCGCGTCGAAGTGGAAGCGGCCCTTGGCCGCGTCGGCGTTGCGGCCCAGCATGTCGACGAAGAAGCCCAGCGCGCCGACATTTTGCGCGATAGCGTCGAGCGCGCCCGGCGCCCCGGCGCCGTCCGCCAACTGCCGCACGGCCGCCTTCACGTGCCGCGCCGCGCGCATCGCGTGCTCCTGGTCGAGCATCGCCAGCGCGCCCTGCAACTGGTGCAGCACGGCGTCGATGCCGGCCAGCGCCGGCCGCGTGGCCGGATCGGCGTAGTATTCGTCGAGCACCTTCTCGACCTGGCGCAGGCCGGTTTTCATTTCGCCGGCCAACGCCGCGACGGTCTGCTCCTGCTCGATCTGGCGCGCCATGTCGCCCTGCCACTGCGACGGCGCCGGCGGCGTGTCGCCGGCCAGCAGCGCCTCCAGCCGCGCGCCGATGCCGGCGGCGTTGCCGGCGAAGTCGTCGGGCAGGCGGCGGATCTGCTCCAGGCCGTGCTCGGCGAACAGCAGCGCCGTCGCCATTTCCAGCTCCAGGCCGGCGCTGCGCCCGGTGCGCGCGGCCGCCGCCGCGACGACGCCCAGCTGGCGCATCAGCGCCGCCAGCGCCGCCACCTTCAGCCGCTCGGCCTCGCGCGCCACCTCTTCCAGCGCTTGCGCGAAGGCGGCGTCCAGCGCCGTGTCCGGCTCGGCCTCGGCCAGCCGGCCCCAGGCCGCCTTGGCCCGCGCCAGCGCCGCGCGCGCCCGCTCCAGCGCCTCCGGGTCGATGCGGCCGTAGCGCTTCAGCGCGTAGTCGGACGGCGCCAGGCCGTCCAGGCGGTAAGCCTTGCGCATCTGCTGCGCGCCCGGCGTCGGCCGCGCGGCGGCGGCGATGAAGAACAGCGCGTCGCGCAACATGGCCTCGGGCAGCGTCGCGCCGCCCGAGGCCAGGCGGCGCATCTGCAGGTTGATCAGGCCGAACAACTGCTTCACGTACAGGTCGCAGGCCAGCTCGCCGGCGGCGACCAGCTCGGCGAAGCTTTGCATCACGCACCAGAAGGTGCGCGCCGGCGCCTCCAGCTGCGCCTCGGCGACCAGCTTGACGGCCTCGCGCAGCGCGCCGGCGTAGCCATCCTGCTCGGCGCCGGCGGCGCTTTTCAAGAACGGCAGCAGCGCCTTCTCGAAGCGCTGGCGGTAGGCCGGGTAATCCGGCGGCGCCGGCTGCGCGGCGGCACGGATGCTAACCTGCGCCGGCGGCGGCGGGAAGAACAGCTCGGACGGGTGGATGCGCTCGACGCCCAGCAGCGTCTGCAGCGCGCGGTAATAGGGGAACAGGCGGGCCGGCTGCGGCGGCGCGCCGGCCAGCAGCTCGTCCAGGTATTCGCCTAGCGCCAGGTACAACTCGGCGACGGCCTCGGCGTTGTCGACGTTGTATTCCAGCGTGCCCTGCTTGAAGCCCTCCAGCACCTGCTCGGCCGCCAGCGTCAGCATGCAGACGCCGTCGACGTCGACCATCAGCAGCGCGCCGTGGGCCTGGTGCAGGTGCGACTTGGCGTGCCGCAGCGCGGTGGCGCGCTCCTCCAGCTGGCGCCCGCCGGCCTCGAACAGGGCCGTGCGCGAGCGCCCCAGCGCTTCGCGGATTTCCGCCATGACCCAGGACAGCGGCCCGCTGTCGAAGCCCGTCAGCTGCGGCGCCGGCGGCGCGGACGTTACATCAGTTGTGCTCATGCTGGCCTCGGCAATTCGTGGGGGGTGCGCTCGTCATGTTCAGGCGACGACGCGGAAGCGCGACACCGAGTTTTTCAGCTCCTGCGCCAGCACCGCCAGTTTGTGGATCGACTGCGCGGTCTGCTGGGTGCCGTCCTGGGTCTGCTCGGTCACCGACAGGATGTGCTGGATGTTCAGGGCGACGCCGTTGGCCGACGTGGCCTGCAGGCCGGTGGCGAAGGAAATGCCCTGGATCAGCTCGGCCAGGCGGTGCGACACCTGGCTGATGTCCGACAGCGCCGCGCCGGCCGCGTCGGACAGGCGCGCGCCCTCGACCACGCCCTGGGTCGATTTTTCCATCGCCGCGACGGCGTCGTGGGTGTCGGTCTGGATGGTGCGCACCAGCGCGCCGATCTGCTTGGCGGCGCCGGCCGAGCGCTCGGCCAGGCGCTGCACCTCTTCGGCGACGACGGAGAAGCCGCGCCCCGCCTCGCCGGCCGAGGCGGCCTGGATCGCCGCGTTCAGGGCCAGCACGTTGGTCTGCTCGGTGATGTCGGAAATGAGTTCGGTGATTTCGCCGATCTCCTGCGAGGACTCGCCCAGGCGCTTGATGCGCTTCGACGTCTCCTGGATCTGCTCGCGGATCTCGTGCATGCCCTTGATGGCGTTTTCCACGGCCGTCGAGCCCTGGCGCGCCGCCGCCAGCGACTGGCGCGCCACGTCGGCCGACTCGCTGGCCGACTTCGACACGTCGGTGATCTCGTTGGCCATCTTGACGACGGTGGCGCTGGCGTCCTGGATCTCGCGCGACTGCTGCTGCGAGGCGCTCAGCAGGTCGCGCGAGATGCTGTGGGCGTGGCTGGAGGCGCGCGTGACCTGCTCGGCGGTGGCGGTGACGCGCCCGACCAGGCCGCGCAATTCCTCGACCGTGTAGTTGACCGAGTCGGCGATGGCGCCGGTGATGTCCTCCGACACCGTGGCCTGCACCGTCAGGTCGCCGTCGGCCACCTCCTGCAACTCGTTCATCAGGCGCAAAATGGCGGCCTGGTTCTGGTCGTTGGTGGCCTTGGCCTCCTCCTCCTTGCGCTGCGACAGCAGGCGCTGCGCCTCGGCGTCCTGGCGGCGCCGGTCGGCGCCGCGGGTGCGGTTGCTGGAATCCTGCAGCAGCACGCGGCCGATGCCGGCCGCCGCGATCAGCGTCAGCAGCGCCGCCCCGACCATGGCCCAGAATTCCCGGCCCGGCGTGTCCTGGTCGCTGTGGTAGCGCTGCTGCAGCAGCGCCAGGCGCTGGCGCACGCCCTCGTTCTCGTTGAAGATCAGCTGCTCGGCCGCCTTCGCGGCCGTGAACTTGTCGAGCTTGTCGAGGATGGCCGAGACCAGCTTCTGGTACTGGTCGAAGCGGCTTTTCAGCGCACCCAGCTTGTCGCGCAGCTCGGCGTCGCGGCTGGCGGCGATCTGCAGCGTGTCGCTGCCGTTCAGGAAGGCGTCGATGGCGGCGCGGAAATAGGTCGTGTCGCCGCCCAGCTGGAAGGCCGTGTCCGGGCTGATGCCGCCGGAGCCGAGGAATTCGCTGGCGCTGCGGCTCATGCGCTGGGTCAGCATGGTCAGCCGGCCCAGCACCGCCATCTCGCGCGCGCCGGCGCCGCGCTGCACCTTCAGCGCGGCGATTTCCTCGCTCTGCGCCAGCAGCACCGGCGAGAGCGCGTTCAACTGCCGCAGCGTCAGGTCGAACTCGCTGAGCTCGGCCTTCATGCGCAAGATCGTGTGGGCCGCCTTGTCGCTGCTGGCCCATTTTTTGCGCGCCTCGGCCACCACCGGCGCCAGCGCGGCGTCCGGCTCGCCGACGTGGCGGCCCTGGTAGTCGCCGCCGCGGGCCATCAGCGCCAGGTCGCGGTTCAATTCATTGCGGCTCTCGTCGAGCTGGCGGAATGCCTCGGCGTTGCCCTGCACGGCGTTCGGCGCCGCCTTGCCGACCCGCTGCGAGTGCATCAGCGCGTCGCTGGCGATCTGCGTCTGCGTCGACAGCACGGCGCTGTGGCGGATGTTCAGGCCGACGAACAGCAGGCTGGCGGCCAGGCTCAGCGCCAGCACCGTCGAGAGGATGCTGAGCTGCTTTTGCAGCGCCAGGTGGCCGATCAGAGGCAGGCGGAAGTCGCTCTCGCGCGCCGGCGCGCGGCTTCGCTTGCTGCCGAGCGCGTCGCGCAGGCGCAGCGGCGCGTCGGCGCCGGCGTCGGCGGCCGGCGCCGGCGCGGCGGCGGCGAACTCCGAGTTCGGCGCCGCGTCGTCCGGCGCCTGCCGCTCCCTGGACCACCACGCTGATATCAATCCCATTCCATCTCCCGTGCCTAAGGCTTAAAAACCGATGTGCAAAAAGCGCGCCTCGCGCACCAGCAGGGCCAGGTCGATGCCGGTCCAGCTGTGCGCGTCGGCGTCGACGAAGCGCTGCGCCGCCCACGCCGGCGCGTCGGCGGCGCGCGCCTGCGCCTGCATCTGCTCCGGCTGGCGCAGGCCCAGCACGGCCGCGGCCAGCAGCGCGCAGTTGAAGCCAAGCGCCGGCGCAAACGTGATGACGCGGCTGTCCGGCCCCGCCACGGCGGCCGCCTCGCCGCGGTAGCGGGCCAGGTCGACGATGCCGCACAGGTTGCCGCGGATGTTGGACAGGCCCAGATACCAGTCGCGCGCCAGCGGCACGGCGACGACGCCGGCCAGCGGCGCGATCTCGCCGACCTGGCTCAGGTCGAGCAGGCAGCGGCTGCCGCCCAGCATGACGCCGAGCCGCTTGCTGCGGTCGACGGCGCCGCTCCTGGCGGCCTGCATGCGCTCCAGCAGCTGCACCTGGTACTGGCGCAGCCGGCTGCGCCGCTCGGCGCCGTCCGGCGCCGCCCGCTGGTGCTCGTGGCCGCCCGCCGCCATCGTCAGCCGAGCGCGGCGATGTGGGCCAGCAGCTCGGCCGGGTCGACCGGCTTGACCAGGTAGGCGCGCGCGCCCTGGCGCATGCCCCAGATGCGGTCGGTTTCCTGGTTCTTGCTCGAACAGATGATCACCGGCACGTCGGCCAGCGCCGGATCGCGGACGATCGAGCGGGTCACCTGGAAGCCGTTGGCGCCCGGCATGACGACGTCCATCAAGATCAGCTCCGGCTTGTCGAGCTTGATCTTCGCCAGCGCCTCCTCGCCGTTCTCGGCGGTGCTGACGGCGAAGCCGTGGCGCACCAGGATGTCGCTCAGGTAGTAGCGCTCGGTGGGCGAGTCGTCGACGATGAGAATTTTATGTATGGCCATATGCGCCCCCTGCGGTGTAAGTGTCGGACTAGGCCGCGGCGGTGTGCTCGCGCACGGCCGCCAACAGGCTGTCCTTGGTGAATGGTTTGCTCAGGTAGGCCGCCGAGCCGACCATCGCGCCGCGCGCGCGGTCGAACAGGCCGTCCTTCGAGGACAGCATCAGCACCGGCGTGGCGTGGAAGATGGCGCTCTTCTTGATCAGCGCGCAGGTCTGGTAGCCGTCCAGGCGCGGCATCAGGATGTCGCAGAAGATCAGCGCCGGACGGTGGTCGTTGATCTTCGCCAGCGCGTCGAAGCCGTCCTCGGCCAGCACCACCTGATAGCCGGCCTGGCTGAGAAAAATCTCGGCCGAGCGGCGTATCGTGCTGCTATCGTCGATCACCATGATTTTCAGGCCGGCCTGGGGCGCGGCCGTGGACTGCGGCGTTGTCGTCATATTTGCTCACTGGGGGCATGAACCAGCACGATAGCATAGGGAGGGGCGCAACAGGCCGCCTTTCCCCGCCCGGCGCAACATTAATTAAATCACCACCATCTCGAAATCGTCCTTGCGCGCGCCGCATTCAGGGCAGGTCCAGTTCATCGGCACCTCGGCCCAGCGCGTGCCGGCGGCGATGCCCTCGTCGGGCAGACCGGCCGCCTCGTCGTACACCCAGCCGCAAATAAGGCACATCCAGGTCTGGAATTGCTGCGTTGTTTCGTTACTACTCACGTTCCGCCACCCTTCAATCAAGTAAAATGCTGAATTAGGTATCTTAATCTACCCGCCGTGCAAAACCAAACTTCTCCCCTCATATTAAGCTTCGGCGTCTCCGATCCGGTCGGCGCGATCGGCATCCAGGCCGACCTGGCGGTATTTTCCGCGTTCGGCTGCCACGGCCTGACCGTCAGCACCGCGTTGCTGATCGGCGACACCGCGCGCGTCGAGGACGTCCAGGAAATCGACCCCGACTGGGTCTCCGACCAGGCCCGCGTGCTGCTCGAAGACATGGCCGTGGCGGCCATCAAGATCGGCGCGCCGGGCGGCATCGAGCACATCACGGCGATCGCCGAAATCGTCTCCGACTACCCGGACGTGCCGCTGATCCTCGACCCCTTCGTCTCGGCCCTGCCCGACCCGGGCGCCGACGGCGAGGACGCGCTGACGGCGCTGCGCCAGCTGCTGATCCCGCAGACCACGGTGCTGCTGCTGTCGCAGGTCGAGCTGGAGCGCCTGGCCGAAACCTGGCGCGACGCCGACCCGAGCGACACCCTGCGCGCCGACGTCGACTACCTGCTGGCGCTGGGCTGCGAATTCGTCCTCGTCACCGGCACGCCGAACGCCGGCCACGGCGACAACGCGCTGCGCGCCAACACCCTGTTCGGCCACGACGGCGTGGTGCGCCACGACGCCTGGCAGCACCTGGCCGGCAGCTTCAGCGGCGCCGGCAGCACGCTGTCGGCGGCGCTGACGGCGCTGATGGCGCACGGCGGCGACGGCGGCGACGCCGCGCTGGCGGTGCAGGCGGCGCAGGACTACACGGCCGGCGCGCTGGCGCACGCGCAGCGTTTCGGCATGGGCAAGCTGGTGCCGAACCGGTTTTTCCAGCGACTCAATCCAGCTCAATGACTCACTACCTGAAGACACGATCATGACAAGCAACTCGAAAAACGACACCCTGTTCGCCCGCGCCCAGAAAACCACGCCGGGCGGCGTCAACTCGCCGGTGCGCGCCTTCCGTTCGGTCGGCGGCACGCCGCGCTTCATCACGCGCGCCGAAGGGCCGTACTTCTGGGACGCCGACGGCAAGCGCTACATCGACTACATCGGCTCCTGGGGCCCGGCCATCGTCGGCCACGCCCACCCGGAAGTGGTGGCGGCGGTGCAGCAGGCGGCCGCGCGCGGCCTGTCCTTCGGCGCCCCGACCGAGGGCGAGATCGAGATGGCCGAGGAAATCCACCGCCTGGTGCCGTCGATCGAGCAGGTGCGCCTGGTGTCCTCGGGCACCGAGGCGACCATGAGCGCGCTGCGGCTGGCGCGCGGCGCCACCGGGCGCGACAAGATCATCAAGTTCGAGGGCTGCTACCACGGCCACGCCGACTCGCTGCTGGTCAAGGCCGGCAGCGGCCTGCTGACCTTCGGCAACCCGACCTCGGCCGGCGTGCCCGAGGACTTCGTCAAGCACACGCTGGTGCTCGACTATAACAACGTCGAACAACTGCAGGACGCCTTCGACAGCTTCGGCGCGGAAATCGCCTGCGTCATCGTCGAGCCGGTGGCCGGGAATATGAACCTGATCAAGGCCAAGCCGGAGTTCCTGCAGGCGATGCGCGCGCTGTGCACCCAGCACGGCGCCATCCTGATCTTCGACGAGGTGATGTGCGGCTTCCGCGTCGCGCTGGGCGGCGCCCAGGCGCTGTACGGCATCCAGCCGGACCTGACGGCGCTGGGCAAGGTCATCGGCGGCGGCCTGCCGGTGGCGGCCTTCGGCGGCAGCGCGGCGCTGATGCACAATATGGCGCCGCTGGGCGGCGTCTACCAGGCCGGCACGCTGTCGGGCAACCCGGTGGCGGTGGCGGCCGGCATGACGACGCTGAAACTGATCCAGGCGCCCGGCTTCTACGAGGCGCTGGGCGCGACGGCGGCCAGGCTGGCGCAGGGCTTGACGGCGGCGGCCAAGGAAGCCGGCGTGGCATTCTGCGCCGACTCGATCGGCGGCATGTTCGGCATCTACTTCAGCGCGACGGTGCCGACCAGCTACGCCGAAATGATGGCCGGCGACCGCAGCAAGTTCAACACCTTCTTCCACGCCATGCTGGACGAGGGCGTGTACTTCGCGCCGGCCGCCTTCGAGGCCGGCTTCGTCTCGGCGCAGCACGACGACGCCGTCATCGACGCCACCATCGAGGCGGCGCGCCGCGTCTTCGCCAAACTGGCCTGAGTCGACGCCGCCAGAGCAGCAGCCGCAGGCCCGGGGGGCAGCCCCCGGGCTTGTTCCCCCCGGGCTTGCCCGCCCCTCCCACGCCCGCAAAACCTCCCCACCATGCCCACACCACGACAAGCATCCGCCAGCCAGGCGCGCCGCAGCGGGCCGCGCCTATGAGCGCCACGCGCAAACCGCTCGACGGCTTCGCCGCCGGCCTGATGCTGGTGCTGTGCCTGTGCTGGGGCTTGCAGCAGGTGGCCGTCAAGGCGACGGCGCCCAGCATGAGCCCGATGCTGCAGACCGGGCTGCGCTGCGGCGGCGCCGCGCTGCTCGTGTGGGCGCTGATGCGCTGGCGCGGCCAGCGCTTCGCCATCGGCGACGGCACGCTCTGGCCCGGCATCGCCGCCGGCGTGCTGTTCGCCGCCGAATTCCTCTGCGTGGCGCTGGGACTGAACTACACCTCGGCCTCGCACATCGTCGTCTTCCTGTACGCAGCACCGATTTTCACGGTGCTCGGCCTGCACTGGGGCGTGGCCGGCGAGCGCCTCGGCCACCGGCAATGGCTGGGCATCTGCGCCGCCTTCGCCGGCATCGCGCTGGCCTTCTCCAACGGCCTGGGCGAGGCCGGCGGCGGCTGGGGCCGGACGCTGATCGGCGACGCCCTGGCGCTGCTGGGCAGCCTGTTCTGGGCCGCCACCACCATCGTCGTGCGCCGCTCGGCGCTGTCGGAGGCGGCGCCCACGACGACGCTGCTGTACCAGCTGGCGGTGGCGGCGCTGATTTTGCTGGCCCTGGCCATCGTCGGCGGCGACGTGGCGGCCGTGAAGATGACGGGCATGGCGTGGCTGAGCCTGTTCTTCCAGGTCGTCGTCATCGCCTTCGCCAGCTACCTGGCCTGGTTCTGGATGCTGCGGCGCTACCTGGCGTCGCGCATTGCCACGTTTTCCTTCCTGACGCCGCTGTTCGGCGTCGGCTTCGGCGTGGCGCTGCTCGGCGAGCAACTGAGCCTGCGCTTCGGCGCCGGCGCCGCGCTGGTGCTGGCCGGCATCGTGCTGGTCAATCTGCGCCGCAGCTGAGCGGCGCCGGCACACAAAAAAACGGCCATCGCCGGGATACGGCGATGACCGCGTCGGAGCAGCCAGAGACCCTTTAGCAAACCGTCGCAAGCGGTTCAAACCCTGGCCGTAGAACGCCGCTGCGCACAGGAGGTATGCGCCTGGCCGGGCGGAGGGTCGCCGGGCCAACTCAGCCGCGTAAAACTTGGGCGTGCTGCCTTACTGAATCTTCAATTCCCCGTCGATATTGGCGATGTCGCCATGCCCCGTGATGTAGCGGCTGATGTCGAGCGTCGCCCATTGCCAGCTGCCGTCGCGCTTCTGGCAATACGCCGACAGGACGACGGAAATGTTTTCGGTGCTGAGTTTGTAACTGCCGTTGGGCACGAAGCCGGCGCTGGGCGCGGCGTCGTTTTCCGCCTGCAGCGAGCCGTCCAGGTTGACCAGGCCGCCGGACAGGTTGGTGATGTTGGCGCCGCTGGCCACCCAGGTCTGGTCGCGGCGCTGGGCTTTGCCATACAGATTGGTATTGATCTGCGTGGCGGTTTTCTGGTAACTGCCAGGTGGAACGAAGCGGGACATGTGGACTCCCATCAAAATGGCTGGCGTCGCTTTCGCACTGCCGGGGCCGCGTGCCCGCAACGCATGGACACATGCTTCAAGCCCGGCGCCGGTAGCTGGCCGGCATCGATGTGATAAAGACCAGTTTGCGCCATATTTTTCGGCACATACTCTTCAATAATCACACTGATGCAAATCAAGCGTGACGCAAGTAAATAGTGCGGGATAGGCGGAGCCGGCGCGCGGCCTTATTTCAGCCAGCCGCGGCGGCGGAAGTACCAGAACGGCGCGATCGCGCTGATGACCATCAGCAGCAGCGCGAAGGGGTAGCCGAAGGACCACTCCAGTTCCGGGAACCAGCCCTTGAAGTTCATGCCATAGATGCTGGCGATCAGCGTCGGCGGCAGGAAGGCCACGCTGGCCACCGAGAAGATTTTGATGATCTTGTTCTGGTTGATGTTGATGAAGCCGACGGTGGCGTCCATCAGGAAGTTAATCTTGTCGAACAGGAAAGAGGTGTGGCCGTCCAGCGATTCGATATCGCGCAGAATCTGCCGCGCCTCCTCGAATTGCTCGGAATTGAGCAGGCGGCCGCGCATCAGGAAGCTGACGGCGCGCCGCGTGTCCATCATGTTGCGGCGTATGCGGCCGTTCAAGTCTTCCTCGTGGGCGATGGAATTCAGTGCGGAGGCCGCGTCCTGGTCGGTGAACTCTTCCTGCAGCACGCGGCCGCTGACCTCTTCCAGGTTCTGGTAAATGCCTTCCAGCGCGTCGGCCGAATATTCGGCGTCGGTCGCGTACAGGTCCAGCAGCACGTCCATGTAGTCGGCGATCGAGCCGGGGCGCGAGCGCGCGCGCATGCGCACCAGGCGGAACACGGGCAAGTCGTCGGTGTGCACCGAGAACAGCATTTTCTTGGCCAGGATGAAGGCCACGGTGACCACGCGCGACGGGCCGTCGTCCTCTTCCAGCAGGAAGTCGGTGCGCAGGTGCAGGTCGCCGTTCTCCGCCTCGTAGTAGCGGGCCGAGGCCTCGATGTCCTTGACTTCGTCTTCGCCCGGCAGCGTCACGCCGTAGATGGCCTTGACCCAGGCGCGCTCGTCGTCGTTCGGGTCGGTCAGGTCGACCCAGACCGGGTCGACGCTTTCCAGATCCGTGCGGCTGTCGATCGGCACCTGGTTGAGCCGGCCATTCTGTAAAACAAAGACATTGATCATGCGCGCTCTCAGCCGGACGTTGGGGGGTTGTCGTATAGTTATGCCGGCGCCCGCAGGAAGCGCGGCGCCAAAATCGAAACAGCGCAAGTGTACCCGCAAAGCCCTTTTGCCTGCCAGTGCGCAACGCTATTTTTGCCGCGCCGGGCGGCATTTTTACGCATTTTGGCGCCGGCCGTGGCGCCGGCCCCGGCCGGGGCCGCTTACGGCAGGTCCGCCGAGCCCATGCGCCGCAGGATGACGCCGGTGCGCCGCGCCAAATAGCCGGAATCGCGGTGCTTGTCGAAAAAGCGCGGATTCGGCAGCATCACGGCCAGTTTGGCCGCTTGGCCGCTGTTCAGGCCGGCAGCGCCGACGCCGTAGTAATGCCGCGCCGCCGCCTCCGCGCCGAAGATGCCGCTGCCGAACTCGACCACGTTGAGGTAGATTTCAAAGATGCGCTCCTTGTCCATCAAGGTTTCCAGCATATACGTGATGATCAGCTCCTCGCCCTTGCGGATGTAGCTGCGCGAGCCGGACAGGAACAAATTCTTCGCCAACTGCTGGGTGATGGTCGAGCCGCCCGACACCACCTTGTGCTTGCGGGTGTTTTTCTCGTAAGCCTTTTGCATGGCTTCCCAGTCTACCCCCTCGTGCTCGGAGAAGTTGGCGTCTTCCGAGGCGATGACGGCGCGCTTGAGGTGGTTCGAGATGCGGTTGTAGGGCACCCAGCTGTGCTGCAGTTCGGCATTCGGGTTTTTCTGCCGCAGCACCGAAAGTTGCTCGCGCATGAAGGCCGTGCTGTCCGGATCGTGCTTGACCCACCAGCAAATTTGCAACAGGAAATACAACTGGATCGCCAGGAAGGCGATGAGCGGCAGCAGGAAAATCCATTTGATCCAAGGGCGGCCGGCGCGCGCCGGCGCTTTGCGCTGTTTCTTCATAGGGCCGCGCGCAGGCTGGCCAGCACGGCTCCCGTGTCGGGGCGCACGCCGCGCCACACCAGGAAGGCTTCGGCGGCCTGCTCGACGAGCATGCCGAGGCCGTCGCGCACCTGGGCGCCGTGGCCGGCGGCGAAGTCCATGAACACCGTCGGCCGGGCGCCGTACATCATGTCCAGCGCCAGCGTGTCGCGGCCGAAGACGCCGGGCGCCAGCGGCGGCAGCGCGCCGCCCAGGCTGGCCGAGGTGGCGTTGATGACGATGTCGTAGACGCCGCCGGCCGCGTCGAAGGCGCAGGCTTGCAGGCGGCCGGCGCCGGCCAGCGGCGCGAACTGCCGCACCAGCGCGTCAGCCTTGGCCTGCGTGCGGTTGGCGACGCTCAACTCGGCGGGGCGCTGCTCCAGCAAGGGCAGCATGGCGCCGCGCGCCGCGCCGCCGGCGCCCAGCAGCAGCACGCGCTTGCCGGCGATGGCGACGCCGGCGTTGCGGACGATGTCGGCGACGAGGCCGTCGCCGTCCGTGTTGTCGCCGTGGATCTCGCCGTCGCTGAAGCTGAGGGTGTTGACGGCGCCGGCCGCCTGGGCGCGCATGGTCAGCGCCGTCGCCAGCGCGCAAGCCTCCAGCTTGAAGGGCAGCGTCACATTGGCGCCGCGGCCGCCGGCGGCGGCGAACTGGCGCGCGGCGGCGGCAAAGCCGTCCAGCGCCGCCAGGCGGCGCTCGTAGACCAGGTCCTGGCCCGTCTGGGCCGCGAAGGCGGCGTGGATGTCCGGTGATTTGCTATGGGCGATCGGGTTGCCGAATACGCAATAGCGCGCGGCGCCGCTCAATTCGCACCGCCAGTCAGGTTCGCTTCCATTCTCTCTTCACGGGTGAATTTAAACCGCGTGATGATAACCCACAGATCGTCCTTGTCGCTAGAGAGCATATTCGGCGGGAAACGCCCGAACGGCGCGGCCCGCCGGACGATGGCCAGCGCGGCCGCGTCGAGGGCAGGGTTGCCCGAGCTTTTCTCGACGCGGGCGCCGCCATCCTTCTGGTAGATCGTGCCGTCCTGGAAAACCGGGATGTAGACGACCAGCTCGCCATAGAGTTTGCGGCCGTTTTGCTGGGGGAAGTTGAGCGTGCCGATTTCCTCGATGCGCTTTTGCAGGGTCTTGTAATACATCGCATAGCCGACCTCCTGCGTGCTGGGCGTGATGAAGGTCTTGCGCGGGCGCTTGTTCTGGTCGTCGATGGTCTGGCTGATTTCCGCGCTCATGCGGGCGATCGCCTTGCTCGTCTCGATCAGGTCGGCGCCCCTGGGCACGGGGTCCGGCGTGCTTTTCTCGGTGACGGGCGCGGCGCGCAAGGGCGTCGGCTGGCTGAGCTGGGTCATCAGCTCGCGCTGCTGCCGCTCCAGCTCGGCGATGCTGCGCTTGCTGGCCTTGACGCTGTCGCCCGTCTCCATCTTGCGCATGTCCGGCAGCGGCGACTTGGCGCGGCCGGCGTCGGCCTGGCCGCCGCCGTCCAGGTTGGCCTGGGCCAGCGCGTCCGCCTTCAGCGGCTTTTTCGCGTGCTTGGCGTTGACCAAAATCACTTCCAGGCCGGGGTCGGCCGGCGCCAGCGGCGCCGGCGCGGGCGCGACAAAGTTCACGGCCAGCAGGGCGCCGTGCGCCAGCAGCGACACGGCGACGGCGACGAACAGGAAACGGTTTTCTTGGAGGGACTTCACGCGCGGGCAGGCATAGGTTACGTTAGGCCGAAAGAATGGCTCGGTTCTACGGATTCTACGTGATCGGCGCCGCTTACCCGCAGGTTTTTCGCGGCGCCGCCACGCTTAGTCGGCGGCCGGCCCGGCGCCGGCCAGCTCGGCCGCTCCGGCGCCGGCGTCGGCGGCCGCGTCGGCCTGCTCCGGCGCCATGCCGGCGTCGGCCTCGCCGGCCTCGTCCTCATAGTCCAGCCCGGCGTCGGCCGCCTCCGGCGCCGCGGCGATTTCCAGCAGCCGCGCCTCGATCGACAGGTCGACCTCGTCCCAGCGCAGGATGTCGAGCTTGACCTGGGCGCCGCGCGCCACCTGCGGCATGCCCGGCAGCTTGATCACCAGCGGAATGTCGACGAGGCGCAGGATTTCATCCTTGAGCACGACGGCGTCGACCTGGCGGGCGTTTTCCTGGCCCAGCCAGCGCAGGCACCAGTAGCGCTCCATGTTCGACTGGAAATCGCCATAGGCCGCGTAGGCCGCGTCGAAGGCCGAGACGATGGCAAACAGATTCGCGTCGCGCGGCTTGAACGGCGCCACCAGCGGCGCCGTCACGCCGTGCTCGGCGCAGGCGATGATTTGCCACTGGTTGACCAGGTCCGTGTAGCGGCGCAGCGGCGAGGTGCTCCAGGCGTACTGGTCGACGCCCAGGCCCTGGTGGGGCGCCGCGTGCGTGACCATGCGCACCTGCATCTTCGCGGCCCAGCCGTTGCCACTGCCGCCGCCCTGGCTGCGGTAGATGCCGGGCACGCCGTGGTCGTGCATCAGCTTGCCCCAGGTGCTGTTGGCGAAAATCATCAGCTCGGCGACGATCTTGTCCAGCGGCGCGCCGCGCTTGCGGCGCGCCACGGTGACGACGTCGTTCTCGACGTAGAAGTTGAAGTCGATGCGGTTGTTCTGCTCCGGCTTCAGGCCGAAGCCCTCGCGCTTCTTCATGCGCCCCTGCTCCAGCTGCTGGGCCCACTGCCACAGCAGGCCCAGGTCGGCCTTGTGGGCGTAGTCGCCGGCGCCGCTGGCCAGGGTTTCCTCGTTGACCAGGTCGTCCAGGTCGTTGTGGCGCAGATTGCTGGCGATCGGCACCAGCTCGGCGCGGGTGACGGTCTGCAGCACGCTCCAGTCGGCCGGATTCAGCGTCGCGTACAGCGACAGGGCCGGGCAGGTCTTGCCCTCGGCCAGCGTGAAGGCGTCGACTATCTCGTCCGGCAACATGGTGATCTTGTCGCCCGGCATGTACACGGTCGACATGCGCTGGCGCGCCATCTTGTCGATGGCGTCGTCCGGGCGGATGCCCAGCGCCGGCGCGGCGATGTGGATGCCGACGCGCAGCGTGCCGTCCTCCAGCGTGACGACGGAAAAGGCGTCGTCGATCTCGGTCGTCGTCACGTCGTCGATGGAGAAGGCGGCCACGTCGGCCAGCGGCAGCTTGGCCGTCACGGCCGGCACCGGCACGTCGGGGAAGCCGGCGCCCTTGGGGAAGTTCTCGAACAGGAACTTGGACAGGTGCAACTCCTTCGGCGAGGCGATGCCGCCGGTGGCCAACATCAGCCGCGCCGCGCTGGTGTGCAATTCCATGCACGCCGCCTCCAGCGCCTTGTATTCCATGGTGTTCTTGTCCGGCTTGAACAACAGTTGCAGCACGATGTTTTGCATCGAGGCGGGCAAGCTATTCGCCTTCAGCTCCTCGACATAGCCGGCCTGCACCAGCAATTGCTGCTTTTTCTTTTCGATGCCGGCCAGCGCCGCCTTCAGCGCGGCCTCCGGCGCCGCCTTGTAGCGGCCGCGGCCCTTCTTATAGAAGTAGACGGGGGCCGAGTGCAAGCTCAGGATCAGGCCGGCCGCCTCGTGGGCCAGCGGCGCGTGGCCGAAATACTCGGCGCCCAGCTCGGCGAAGCCGAACTCCTCCTGGCCCGCCACTTCCCACAGGAAATCGAGGTCGATGTCGGCGGCGACGGCCTTGGCCTGCTCCTGCAACTCGGCCGGGGCCGGCGCGGCGAACTGCAGCAGCACGTCCTTGATCTTGACCTTGGTGCGCTTGCCGCTGGGCATCTCGACCTGGTAAGCCTCGCCCGCCTGCGACATCATCGTACCGACCTTGAAATCGCCGGATTCTTCGAAAAATAGGTTCATTGCTCTGTTCTTATCGTCTGTTTATTAATGTTTCTGTCGTAGCGCACCAATTCCAGCAGCGTCGGCAGAAAAACCTCCGTCACCAGCAGCAATCCCTGGTGGCGCTGATACAAGCAACGCCGCGCATACGCAATCTGTTCCGCCCCGGCGTCCCCGCCCAGCGCCGCCAGCACCCGCTGCACCAGCGGATGGCCGGCGCGCAAACGCGCATATTCGAGCGCCCCGCGGCGCACCTGGCGGTCGCCGAACAACGTGCTGCCCAGCGAACGCTCGCCCAGCGCGCTGAACAGCGGCCAGTCCGAGGCCGTCGCCGTCATCGGCACCACGGTGTGGCCGAACACCACCGGCCTATTATCACACCTGAGCAGCACTTCCCGTTCCCACACGCGGCCGGGCCGGTGCAAACCGATGGCCGCCGCCTCGTCGGACAGGCAGCGCGCCGTCCGCTGGTGCAGGCACTGGACGCGGAAGCTGCCGCTGTGGGCGCGCAACTTGGCCGTCAGCGAACCGTCGCCGCTCAGCCAATGGCGCAGGGCCGGCGGCGCGTTGACGGCGTTCAGGTGGCGGTGCCATTGGGTCTGCCGCAGCGAGCCGCCCCTCACCGCGCGCCGTCCTCGATGCCGCAAAAGGCCAGCACGGGCGCCAGATAATCGGCGAACTCGGCAATGCCATGGTCGCTGCCCTGAATCAGTTGCTGGCGCGCGCCCGCGTAGTGCGCCACCATGTCGCGGTAATCGAGCACCTCGTCGCCGGTCGCCGCGATCAGGAAATAGCGCTGCGGCGCGGTAATCCGGGCGACGCTCAGTGCCCGCAGCTCATCGATATACTCGCGCTTGAACTCGAACGGCTTGTCCGAGTGGAACTCGGTGGTGACGCCGACATGCTTGTCGAGGTCTTGCAGCGGCACGATGGCCGGGTTCAGCAAGACGGCGCGGCAGGCGAGGCGCTCGGCCAGCCAAGTCGCGTAATAACCGCCCAGCGAGGAGCCGACGATGCTCAACTGGCCGGCCGGCACCGACTCGACCAGCGCCAGCGCCAGCGCGATGGCCGCCTTCGGCGAGGCCGGCAGCTGCGGGCACAGCCACTCGGCGTCGCGCCCCAGCGCGTGCATGCGGCCGGCCATCAGGCGCGCCTTCATCGACAGCGGCGAGGAGCGGAAACCGTGCAGATACAAGATCATCGGGCCAGGGCCTCCAGCAGTTTCTGGTGCACGCCGCCGAAGCCGCCGTTGCTCATGACAATAATCTGGTCGCCCGGCAGCGCGGCCGCGGCCACGGCCGCCACCAGCGCGTCGATCTGCTCGAAACTGCTGGCGCGCGCGCCCAGCGGCGCCAGCGCGTCGCCCAGGCTCCAGCCCAGCGCCTCGCGGCTGCCGAAACCGAACACCAGGTCGGCCTCGGCCAAGCTGCCCGGCAAGGCATCCTTCATCGCCCCCAGCTTCATGGTGTTCGAGCGCGGCTCCAGCACGGCCAGGATGCGCCCGCCCGCGCCCAGCTTCTGGCGCAGGCCGCCGACCGTCGTCGCGATGGCCGTCGGATGGTGGGCGAAATCGTCGAACACCGTGATATTGTTGACTACGCCGCGCACTTCCATGCGCCGCTTGACATTCTCGAAGCGGGCCAGCGACTGCGCGGCCTGGGCGACCGGCACGCCGACGTGGCGGGCGGCGGCGATGGCGGCCAGCGCGTTGCAGCGGTTGTGCCCGCCCGTCAGGGCCCACTCGACCCGGCCCTCGGCCTTGCCCTGGAACAGCACGTCGAAACTGCCGTCGGCGTGCTCGGTCATTCCCCAGTCATGGCCGGCGCCGCGGCCGAAGCTTTCCTTGTCGCTCCAGCAACCGCGCTGCAGCACGCGGCCCAGCGCCGCCTCGTCGGCATTGAAGACGATGCGGCCTATGCCCGGCACCGTGCGCGCCAGATGGTGGAATTGCGTCTCGATGGCGGCCAGATCGGGGAAGATGTCGGCGTGGTCGTATTCCAGGTTATTCATCACGGCGGTTTTCGCGTGGTAGTGGACGAACTTGCTGCGCTTGTCGAAAAAGGCCGTGTCGTACTCATCCGCCTCAATGACGAAGAAGTCGGAATCGACGCCCTTGCCGGACAAACGGGCGGAGATACCGAAATTCATCGGCACGCCGCCGATCAGGAAGCCGGGCGCGTAGCCGGCGTCCTCGAGTATCCACGTCAACATCGCCGACGTCGTCGTCTTGCCGTGGGTGCCGGCCACGGCCAGCACCCATTTATTGCGTAATATATGTTCGCCCATCCACTGCGGCCCCGACACATAGGGCAGGCTGCGGTTCAAAATCTCTTCGACGAGCGGATTGCCGCGCGACACCACATTGCCGATCACATATAAATCAGGCGCAAGCTGCGTCTGCCCGGGGTCGTAACCCTGGATCAGTTCAATGCCCTGGGCCTCCAACTGGGTGCTCATCGGCGGATAAACGTTGGCGTCGCAGCCGGTGACGCGATGGCCGGCTTCCTTGGCCAGCACCGCGAGGCCGCCCATGAAGGTGCCGCAGATGCCGAGAATATGAATATGCATGTTAAGAAGAGAGTGCAGGCGAAAGTGTAAGTATGCGATTTTAACCGAGAAGGCGGGCAAGCCTGGCAATCCGGCGAGCGGATGCCGGTTTGCGGCTGGATTTTGCTATGATCGCGGCATGATGACGAATGTTTATGAGGATGCGCAGTTGCGCAGCGAGATAGCCGCCGCCGCCGCGCGCCTGATCGCCCAGGACGGCGCCGACTACAGCACGGCCAAGCGCAAGGCGGCCCGGCAGGTGCTCGGCGACTCCCAGGCCGGCGCCCATTTGCTGCCCGATAACGCGCAGATCGAGGCCGAGGTGCGCCTGTATAACGCGCTGTTCCTCGCCGACACGCAACCGGCCCGCCTGTTCCAGTTGCGCAGCGTCGCGCTGCAGGTGATGGAGGCGCTGGCGTCCTTCCAGCCGTATTTGACGGGCGCCGTGTTCAACGGCACGGCCGGGCCGCACGCCGACATCCATCTGCAATTGTTCGCCGACAGCGCCAAGGAGGTGCAGATCTTCTTACTAGATAAGAACGTCGATATCGCCATCTCGACATCGGCGCACTTCAAGGGGCCGCGCTTCGACCCGGTGGAAACCGTCAGCTTCCTGTGGAATAAGGAGGGCGTGCACGCGGCCCTGTATGATCGCGACGATCTGCGCGGCGCGCGCAAGCCCAAGGCCGACGGCAAGGCCGTGCGCGCCGACGCGGCCGGCGTGCGCGCCCTGCTGCTGGCCAGCAGCCACGCGCCGGCCTAGCCTAGCCCGCCCGGCCTAGCCCGCTTGGACGGACGCGGGGTATGCGTCCGGATTACTGGCGCGGCCGCGCATTTCATGTACAGTGTGTACTGTTCAAATCCCATTCTTGACAAAACGATATGAAAAAGAAGAATTTACTGGCCTATGCATTCATCGCGCTCATGTTCGGCGGCATGGGAGCTTATGTCGGCCTGAGCAAGAACAAGGCGGGGCCGCAGACGACCAGCGCCGCCCCCGGCGTGACCGGCCCCGTGCAAGCCCTGTTTGCCCAGTCGATGGCGGACGCCGCCGGCAAGACCCAGGCGCTCGGGCAGTGGCGGGGCAAGGCCATGATCGTGAATTTCTGGGCGCCGTGGTGCGCGCCTTGCGTTGATGAAATGCCGGAATTGTCGGCGCTGCAAAGGGAAATGGCCGGCAAAAACCTGCAAATTATTGGCATCGGGATTGATTCCCCCGCCAACATCGCGCAATTCGCCGGAAAATTCAAGATCGACTATCCCGTTTACGTGGCCGGCCTGGAGGGCACCAATCTGTCCCGCCTGTTCGGCAATACGGCCGGCGGCCTGCCCTACACGGTGCTGATCGGCGCCGACGGCCAAGTCAAAAAGACCTATCTGGGACGCTTGAAGTTTGCCGAGCTGCGTGCAGACTTATCAACACTATAATCTTTTCGATAAGTTTTTTTCTCTTGCCATTGCCTTATATTGGCGGCAAAATGCGGAACTTTCGCGAAAAATGGTTTTCCTTACATGGCAAAAAAAATTCTTCTGCTGAATGGACCCAATTTGAATTTGCTGGGGACGCGCGAGCCCGCGGTGTACGGGGCGAGCACCTTGAGCGATGTCGAGCTGGCGGCACAGGCGCAAGCCGCCGCGGCCGGCGCTGAACTTTCTTGCTTTCAAAGCAACCATGAAGGCGTATTGATCGACCGCATCCACGCCGCGAGAATAGAAGGCGTGGACGCCATCGTGATCAATCCGGGCGGTTTGACCCACACCAGCGTGGCCTTGCGCGACGCGCTGGCAGGGGTCGCCATCCCTTTCGTTGAAGTACATATTTCAAATATTTATCAGCGCGAAGCGTTTCGCCATCATTCTTTTCTGAGCGCGATCGCGCAAGGCACGATCTGCGGCCTGGGCATCGATGGATATCGCTTTGCCATCGACTTTGTGCTTAAAACACGTTAATCTACGCGATCTGCATGCAATTAGCGCGGCGATACTAGTGAGCAACATTGCCGCATTATTCATATAACAATATAATTCCTAGGGGTTTTACATGGATTTACGAAAACTCAAGACCTTGATCGACCTGGTCGCCGAATCGGATATCGCCGAGCTGGAAGTGACCGAGGGCGAGAGCAAGGTTCGCATCGTCAAGTCGTCCGCCATGCCGCAAAACCAAGTTGTCATGATGCAGCCCCAGGGCATGCAACAGCATTACCAGCCAGCCGCCGCCCCCATGGGCGCCGCGCCGGCCGCCGCCCCCATCGTCGCCGTCGAACCATCCGGCTACGTCGTCAAGTCGCCGATGGTCGGCACCTTCTACCGTTCGTCGGCCCCGGGCTCCCCGGCCTTCGTCGAGGTCGGCGCCACCGTCAAGGAAGGCGACACCCTCTGCATCATCGAGGCGATGAAGCTCTTGAATGAAATCGACTCGGACAAAGCTGGTGTCGTGACCCAGATCCTGGTCGAAAACGGTCAACCGGTCGAATTCGGCCAACCCCTGTTTGTGATCGGCTAACAGCCAGCCCGGCGGCCGGAAACGGCCGCCCGCAGCGCCTTTCACTGATGGTTCCGCCGGCTTCCGGCGCTCACAGAACATAGCGAACCTACCATGTTTGAAAAAATCCTCATTGCCAACCGTGGTGAAATTGCCCTCCGCATTCAACGTGCTTGTCGCGAAATGGGCATCAAAACGGTTGTAGTTCACTCCGAAGCCGACAAAGACGCGAAATACGTCAAGCTGGCCGACGAGTCCGTCTGCATCGGACCCGCCCCCTCGACCCTGAGCTACCTGAACATGCCGGCCATCATCAGCGCGGCGGAAGTGACGGATGCCGAGGCCATCCATCCCGGTTATGGTTTCCTGTCGGAAAACGCCGATTTTGCCGAACGCGTCGAGAAATCGGGCTTCGTCTTCATCGGCCCCCGCTCGGAATCGATCCGTTTGATGGGCGACAAGGTTTCGGCCAAGCAAACCATGATCAAGGCCGGCGTGCCCTGCGTGCCCGGCTCGGAAGGCGCGCTGCCCGACGATCCCAAGATCATCATCCAAACGGCACGCAAGATCGGTTATCCGGTCATCATCAAGGCGGCCGGCGGCGGCGGCGGGCGCGGCATGCGCGTCGTCCACACCGAGGCGGCCCTGCTGAACGCCGTCGCGATGACCAAGACCGAGGCCGGCACGGCCTTCGGCAATCCCGAAGTGTATATGGAGAAGTACCTGGAAAATCCGCGCCACGTGGAAATCCAGATCCTCGCCGACGAATTCAAGAACGCCGTCTGGCTGGGCGAACGCGACTGCTCGATGCAGCGCCGCCACCAGAAGGTCATCGAGGAAGCGCCGGCGCCGGGCATCCCGCGCAAGCTGATCGAGAAGATCGGCGACCGCTGCGCCGAAGCCTGCCGCAAGATCGGCTACCGCGGCGCCGGCACGTTCGAGTTCCTGTATGAAAACGGCGAGTTCTATTTCATCGAAATGAACACCCGCGTGCAGGTCGAGCATCCGGTCACCGAAATGATCACCGGCATCGACATCGTGCAAGAGCAGATCCGCATCGCCGCCGGCGAGAAGCTGCGCTTCCGCCAGCGCGACGTGATGCTCTCCGGCCATGCCATCGAGTGCCGCATCAACGCCGAAGACCCGTTCAAGTTCACGCCATCGCCGGGCAAAATCGTCTCCTGGCACACGCCGGGCGGCCCCGGCATCCGCGTCGACTCGCACGCCTACGCCGGCTACTATGTCCCGCCGCACTACGATTCGATGATCGGCAAGGTCATCGCCTACGGCGCCACGCGCGAACAGGCGATCCGCCGCATGCAGATCGCGCTGTCGGAAATGGTGGTCGAAGGCATTTCGACGAATATCGCCCTGCACCGCGAGCTGATGATCGACGCCCGCTTCATCGAAGGCGGCACCAATATTCACTATCTGGAACAAAAACTGGCGGACATGCCGGATTTGTCGAAGAGCCTGAGTAAAATGGGCCCCAGCATCGCCAGCAAGTCGGAACTGAAGGTACAGGCATGAGTTGGACTGAAATCGTCATCGAAATCGCGCGCGACCACGCCGAGGCCCTGTCGGACGCCTTGATGGAGGCGGGTGCGCTGTCGGTGTCGGTGGAAGACGCCGACGAAGGCACGGATGCCGAGCAACCCCTGTTCGGCGAGCCGGGCATGGAGCCGGAAGAGGCGGCCTGGGAACACAGCCGCGTCGTCGCCCTGACCGAGCTTGACGCCGACCAGGCCGGCATTGTGGCGGCCGCGGCCGCCGCCATCCGCCTGGCGGCGCCGCCGCCGTTCACGCTGCGCCCGGTGGAAGAGCAGGACTGGGTGCGCCTGACGCAATCGCAGTTCGCGCCCATCCACATCGGCAAGAACATCTGGGTCGTGCCGAGCTGGCATGAGGCGCCGGACCCCGAAGGCTTGATTCTGGAGCTGGACCCGGGCCTGGCCTTCGGCACCGGCAGCCATCCGACCACGCGCCTGTGCATGGAATGGCTGGAAGCCCATCCCACGCCCGGCAAAACCGTGCTCGACTACGGCTGCGGCTCCGGCATCCTGGCCATGGTGGCCAAGAAGCTCGGCTCCGACGTCGTCACCGGCGTCGACATCGACCCGCAGGCCATCGAATCGGCGCGTGACAATGCGCTGCGCAACCATTGCGACATCGAATACTTCCTGCCGGACAGCTTTGCCAAGTCCGGCCACGCCGAGCGGCGTTTCGACACCGTCGTCGCGAATATTCTGTCCAGCCCATTGAAACTGATGGCGCCCATGCTGTCGGGCCGCGTCGCCGACGGCGGCGCGTTGATCCTGTCGGGCGTGCTGGCACGCCAGGCCGAGGAAGTGGCCGAAGCCTATGCACCCTTCATCAAATTGGCCGTTTGGGCCGGGCAAGACGGCTGGGTGGCCTTGCATGGCCGCCTCGGCAGCGACACCGTGCCGCCGGCCCGCGTTCAAGAAGGCGCATAAACACCGCAATGGCGCTCGCCACCAAATGCCCGCACTGCAACACCATCTTTCGGGTCGCCGCTGACCAGTTGAAGTTGCGTGGGGGCATAGTACGCTGCGGCGCTTGCCAGGAAGTATTCGACGGCAACGCCGCCCTGCTCGATCCGGCCGCGCCCGCGCAGCCGGTGACGGCCATTCCGCCCGCCCCAGCCATGATTGCCCCGTCCGCCGCGGACGATGCGTCGGACTACGCGCTCGACTTCGACATTTCCTACGATCCCTATGGGACGCTGCCCGACTACGCCCAGCGCAAAAGCGCGCCTGCGCCCGCCGCGCCGGTGACGCCGCAGCCGCAGCCCGTGGCGGCGGCGCCCGCCCCGCTGGCCGAACCGGCAATGCCGGCAAGCCCGGTGGCGGCCATTGCCCCCGCGCCGGCGCAAACCACACATGACGTCTGGCGCAAGGCACCGATCCACACTGCGCCTGAAGAGATTGCGGCGCCGCCCGTCGCCAGCGCCGCGCCGGGCGCCGAAGCGGCCGCCACAGTGGAACCGGCGGCAAGCGCGGCCACGGAATCGGCCGCCGAAACCATCGAAGCCGAGGATGTCGAGGATACCGGGGACGCCGGCGACGAACCAGGCTTCGTCAAACAGGGCCGGCGCCGCCAGCGCACCGGCAAGGCGCTGCGCGTGCTGATGGCGATCGGCTTGCTGCCCCTGCTCGCCGCGCTGCTGGTGCAGGGCGTGGGCACTTTCCGCAACCAATTGGCGTCCCAGGTGCCGCAACTGAAGCCGGCGCTGGTGCAGATCTGCGCCGTGCTCGGCTGCCGGGTGGAACTGCCGGCCCAGATCGAGCAGTTGTCCATCGAGCAGGGCGAGCTGCAGACGCTGGCCGAGCAAACCTTCTCCTACGCCACCGTGTTGCGCAACGCCGGCAACAGCACGCAAGCCTGGCCGCACCTCGAACTGATCTTAAATGACGGCAACGACAAGGCCGTGCTGCGCCGTGTCGTCGCGCCGCGCGATTACCTGCCGGCCACGCTTGACGTGAGCAAAGGTTTCCCCCCACGATCCGAACAAGCCGTTAAACTGTATTTTGAACTGGCCCAGCTAAAAGCGGCTGGCTATCATATTGCTATCTTCTACCCATAAAAACCATGACCAAGACTTCCCTGATCTGCGGATCGCTCGCCATCGACACCATCATGCAATTCAACGGCCGCTTCGGCGAGTCCCTGCTGGCCGATCAATTGCACAAGGTTAACGTTTCCTTCCTGGTGCCGACGCTGCGCACGGAGTTCGGCGGTTGCTCCGGCAACATCGCCTACAGCCTGAAAATGCTGGGCGGCGAGCCGCGCATCGTCGGCGTGATGGGCCAGGACTGCGGCCTGTACCTGGAACGCCTGCAAAAGCTCGGCATTTCCACCGAAAACATCTTGATCAAGGCCGACAGCTACAACGCCCAGTGCTTCGTCACGGCCGACGTCGACAACAACCAGATCAACGCCTTCCATCCTGGCGCGATGTCTTTCGCCCATGAAAACGATATCGCCAAGGCCGGCCCGGCCCGCGTCGCGATCATCTCGCCGGACGGCCACGAGGGCATGCTCAAGCACGCCAAGGACCTGGCCGACCTGGGCATTCCCATCATGTTCGATCCGGGCCAGCAAATGCCGATGTTCAACGGCGAGCAATTGATCGACTTCATCGACAAGGCCACCTACGTCACCGCCAACGACTACGAAATCGAAATGCTGATGGAACGCACCGGCCTGACCCTGCCCGACATGGCCAGCCGCCTGGAAGCGCTGATCGTCACGCGCGGCGAGAACGGCTCGGAAATCTACACGGGCGGCAAGCGCATCGACATTCCAGCCGTCAAGGCGGACGCCGTGCTGGACCCGACCGGCTGCGGCGACGCTTACCGCGCCGGCCTGCTGTTCGGCATCACCAACAATTTAAACTGGGAAACCACGGGCCGCCTGGCCAGCCTGATGGGCGCGATCAAGATCGCCCACCAGGGCGCGCAAAACCACAAGCTGACGGCGGCCGACATCGCCGACCGCTTCGAGGCGGCGTTCGGCTACCGCTACTGATCGGCGCCACTGGTTTTTCGCGTACTGCCCGGGCGTTTTCTCAGCCCGGTTCTTTTACTGCTTCGTCGACGGCGTTGACGCGCCGCCGCCAGAATCCGGCCTGCGGCCAGCGCCGCTCGCTGGAGTAGAAGCCGCGCCGGGTCTGCACATAGGTCTTGAAGTGCGCCAGCAGCGACTCCCGGTACGACTCCCCCAGCCCCTCCAGTTGCCCGACATGCGCGTGCGCCACCCTTGCCGCGTGGATGCCGGAGCTGAGCGCGTGCCCTATCCCCAGCGACGAGATCGGGTCGAAGCAGGCGGCGGCGTCGCCCGCCGCCGTCCACGCCGCCTGCGCCGGCAGGCGCGCAACCCGGCTGTGTATCGGATACTGGCGAAACGCCTGCGGCTCCGGCAAGTCCCGCAACAGGCCCGCGATGTGCTCGGTGGCCAGCCCATGCCTGCGCCAGCAGGCAGGGTCCAGTAAATCGAGCCCGCGCAGCGTTTCCGCATCCGTCATGAAGGCCACGGCCGTGCGCTGCTGCGGCAAGGGCGCCAGGTAGAACCAGCCCTGTTCGGTCGTCTCCACCAGGGTTTGCTGCAGGCGCTCGCGCGCCATCCCCGCCGGATAATACGCGTACACGCCGACCATGCGGTCCGTCTGCAGCACCGGGCAACCCTGTTGGCGCACCAGCACGCTGCTGCGGCCGCTGCAATCGATCACATAGGCCGCGCTCAGGCTCAGCGCGCAGCCGCGCTGGCGCAACGCCAGGCGCCAGCGCGGCCCCGGCGTGATGCGCAGCAACTCGGCCGGCTGCAGCACGACGGCGCCCAGCCGCGCCGCCTCGTCCAGCAGCATCGCGTCGAAGGCCATGCGGTCCAGGTGCAGACCGCTGCCCTGCCCCGTGAACAGGAAATCGCGCACCACCAGGTCGGCGCTGCCCCAGGCGGCCGCGTGTGCATACGAGCGCAGGTGCTGGCGCTCGAAGCCCTCGCGCGCGATGCCCAGGTATTCCAGCAGCGGAAACAGGGCCGGCGACACCGTCTCGCCCGGACGGTAGGGGTCGAAAGGGCGGCGCTCGACAAGCGCCACCCGCAAGCCGCCGTAGCGGCGCAGCGTGATGGCGGCGGCGGCGCCCGCCGGGCCGCCGCCGATGATGACGACGTCATAATCGGCGGCGGCCACCCCGCCCGCGTCAGCGGCTGGTACGGCCACGTCGCGCCACCAGGAGCTTGCGCGGCGTGTCGCCGTTGTGCGTTTGCGGGTCTTCGTCCTTGAGGAACCAGGCCGGGTAGAAGTTGGAATCGTCCCCGGTAACGAAGCTGCTGACGTTGCCGACGGCGACGCTGGCGACGTGGTAGCGATCGTGATTGCGCTCCTTTTCGACAAAATACGGGTACTGGCGGCCGTGCAGCGGGTCGGTGTTCTGGTTCAGCACGAAACCGAGGTACTTCCACGCCGTGATCATCTGCGTGAAACTGTTGATGCCGCGGCTGTACAGCACCTGCAAGCCGGCCGGGATGCCGGACACCTTCTGCTCTTCGACGGTGCTGGCGCCGCTGAGGACGTTCCACGGGCTTTGCGGCGGCCACCAGTAAGCATAGTAGGTCGGCGGCACGGGAATCATGCTGATCGGGTCTTTGACGATGTTCGGATTGTCGAAGTTAATGAACTGCACCGAGCAATCGAAGAAGTCCGCCTGCCACGGGATCGCCATGCGCTTGGTCAGGTCGCCCGGCTCGCAACCGAGGCCGATGGTGGGGGCGTTCCAATCGGCGGGCGCCGTCTCGTCTTCCTGCCAGGACAAGCCGTTCTGGTAATAATATTCCTGGGCGTGGCGGTGGCGGATGACGAAGGGCGCCGCGTACACGGTCGGGTTGCGCACGCTCCAGGTCACCTCGATGCCGGGGCACATCGGTTCGCCGACGCAGTTGCCGACGCCAACCTGGTCGAGCGGATGCACGCCGGGAATGCTCAAGGCCGGCGCCTGGGACGAGAAGCAGCCGCGCGCCCACTGCTGCAGCAGGTAGTACTGGGTGTCGGTGAGCACGGAAAACTTGTCGATGACGTTGTTGCGCACCGAGTTCGTCCCCGAATTGAGCGGCATCAGCGGGATGCCGGCGGCCGGGTCCGGATCGGTGGCGGCGCTGAACAATTGCTGGTTCTGCCCGTCCGTGAAGCCGGCCGGCGCTTCCTGCGTCGCCATGCGCCGCTGCGACGGCTTGCGGAAATAGCCGAGGAAGGCTTCGCGCTGTGCCTTCGTCGCCTCGGACGCGTCCAGCGGGTCGAACGGCGGGTTGATGAAGGCCGTCATCGACGGCACGGTGGCGACCCACTGGTAGTCGGCGATGCGGTTCAGGAAGGGCTTGATGTCCTGCCAGTAATTGACGATGTAGTTCGGGTTCCAGCCCTCGTTGTCGGCCCATTCCGGCCGGTCGGCGTTGTAGATGTCCGGGCGGGCGCCCAGGTACTTCAGCGCGCAGTCGGTGGCGACATCGTCCCAGGTCGAAATATTCACCAGCTCGGGGGCGAACTTGGGCGAGCCGATAACGGCCCACGCCTGCAATTCCAGCACCGCACCGCCGTTCAGCGTCACGCGGGCCGTGACGGGGCCGTCGGCAATGTCGTCGTGCCAGGTGTCGCCGCCGCCGAAGCCGGTGATGCTTTCGCTGCCGCCGGCGTTGCCGAAGCCGCCCATGACGAGCAGGTTACCCCGCGAATCGGAACGGATTTCACCCAGCGACCTGACGGGCAAGCCCTGGGTCACCTTGGCCGGATCGGGGAAGGAGGCAAAGGTGTACTCGGGCGGCACGCTTTCCTTGATGAATTCGGCGCGCTGGCCCGGCAGGCTGACGGTGCGCGGCCCCGGATCGATGATCAGGCTCTGGCGCTGCGCGCCGCTGGTGTCGCTGTTGCGGAAATTGGTCCAGGCGCTATCGCCGACGTTCCACGCCGGCGGCGGGTTCTGCCACGTCTCGTAGCTATTGTCGGGGCCGAACATCAAGTCGCCCAGCAGCGGCACGAAGTCCCACCAGGCCGCTTTCTTGTTGGCCAGGTGCACCGTCCACTCGATGGAGGCAATCTCCGGGTCGCTCAGATCGACCGGCACTTCGACGCCGGGGTTGGCCGGGTCGCTGCGATAAATGGCGAAGGTGGCGGCCTGGCGCTTGACGCGGCCCTGGTTGTCCTTGAACTGCGTCACCTTGACGCTGGCGCCGCCGGCATCGCGCAGCGGATTGTTCGACGCGTCCACCTCGATCGGCAAACCGCCTATCGAATCGGGAGCGAGATAAAACTCATCGGGGCTGTTGCCGACCCGGGCGACGCCTATCGACGGGTGGATGCGGTAGATACTATTTGTTGCCATAGTTGTGTCTCCTTATGAATACGACCAGAGTGACCAAAGGTGTCATGGATGCAAACTAAAACAAGGAACAACGGGCGTGCGGAAGCGATAGCAGAAGCGATATCAACAGCAGAAACGAACACATCAATGTACTACGACGTGCTTATATTTACAATAAAATTAATATTTTTGGAATAAGGGGAAATGGGCGCCGGCGCCGCGCGCGGCTTCAGTTGGCGCCGCCCAGGCCGAGCCGGCGCGCCACGTCTTCCGGCGTCAGCCGGGCCGAGACGATTTCCAGCAGCTTGCGCTTGTTGGTCTGCCCGTGGGTAAGCGTAATGGCGCTTCTGGGCACGTCCAGCGTATCGGCCAGATAGCGTATCAGGGCCTCGTTCGCCTTGCCTTCGATGGGTTGCGCGTGCAACTTCAACTTCAAGGCGTCATCGAGCACGCCGATGACTTCGGTTTTCTTGGCGTTGGCCGTAATTTGCACGGCCAGGCGGACTCCGCCCGGCAGCGCCGAACACCAAGCTTTACTCATGCGCCCGCAAACAGCATATTCACCAATAATTGCGCCACCTGCAGCAAAATCAGTGCGACCAACAACGACAAGTCCAGATTGCCGACCAGCGGAACGACCTTGCGCAGGGGACGCAGCAATGGTTCGTTCAGGGCGCGCACAAACGGCGCCAGCGGCGCGTGCGGATTAATCCAGCTGAAAATTGCCTCGATAATGAGCAAGGCCATGAAACCGTAAATGATCCACTGCATGAAGCGCTTCAGCGCATGCACCAGAATAATTTGGAACGGCACGCCGGCGATCAAGAAGACTGACGATGCCAGCAGAACAACGAGGAAGGCGCCAATCAGGCTGGCCCAGTCATATCCGCCGACGCCGGGAACGATACGGCGCAGGGGCCGCACCAGCCAGTCGGATAGTTGAAACGTGAATTGGGCGACCGACGACGGTGGCCGCACCCGGACTGCCTGCATCCAGAACCGCAACAACAAGACGCCACCCAACACGCTGGCAATGGTGTCAACGATTAACGTAAGAATACTCAGCACGACAATTCTCCAAAAAAAACCGCTGTGTGATTAATTCACACAGCGGCATTGCCTCATCCAGGCACCCAAGCGAACTTGGTTACGATGGGCGAGTGCTGGTCGGGAACGGCCAGGCTGCTGCCGGCGCCAACACTGTTTTTGCTGCTGGGGCGACGGCCGCAGCCGGCTTGGCCACAACTGCCTTCTTAGGCGCTGCCTTCTTAGGCTTGGCTGCCGCTTTTTTCGCGACTGGCTTCGCTGCGGCTGGCGCTGCGGCCGCTGCCGGAGCCGCTACCACTGGCGCTGCGACTGGAGCCGGAGCTGCCGGCTTGGCTGCCGCTTTTACAGCTGGCTTGGCTGCCGCTTTAGCCGCTGGCTTAGCCGCTACTGCTTTAGCAGCTGGCTTCGCTACAACTTTAGCTGCCGGCTTCGCTGCTGCTTTGGCCGCTGGCTTCGCCGCTGCTTTCGCTACTGGCTTGGCTGCTGCCTTAGCCGCTGGCTTGGCTGCCGCTTTCGCTGCTGGCTTGGCTGCTGCTTTCGCCGCTGGCTTCGCTGCCGCTTTTGCCGCTGGCTTCGCTGCAGCTTTTGCTACTGGCTTGGCTGCTGCCTTAGCCGCTGGCTTGGCTGCTGCTTTAGCTGCTGGCTTCGCTGCTGCTTTTGCCGCTGGCTTCGCTGCTGCTTTTGCTGCTGGCTTGGCCGCTGCTTTGGCTTTTGCTACTGGCTTGGCTGCTGCTTTTGCTTTTGCCGCTGGCTTGGCTGCCGCTTTCGCTTTAGCCGCTGGCTTGGCTGCTGCTTTCGCCGCTGGCTTCGCTGCCGCTTTTGCCGCTGGCTTGGCCGCTGCTTTGGCTTTTGCTACTGGCTTGGCTGCTGCTTTTGCCGCTGGCTTGGCTGCTGCTTTCGCTTTTGCCGCTGGCTTGGCCGCCGCTTTTGCTTTTGCCGCTGGCTTGGCCGCTGCTTTTGCTACTGGTTTGGCTTTTGCCGCTGGCTTCGCTGCCGCTTTTGCCGCTGGTTTGGCTGCCGCTTTCGCCGCTGGCTTGGCTGCCGCTTTCGCTGCTGGCTTCGCCGCTACTTTTGCTGCTGGCTTGGCTGCTGCTTTTGCCGCTGGCTTGGCCGCTGCTTTCGCCGCTGGCTTCGCCGCCACTTTTGCTGCCGGCTTCGCTGCCGCTTTCACTGCTGGTTTTGCTGCCGGTTTGGCGGCTGCTTTCGCGGCTGGCTTAGCGGCGGCCTTGACTACTGGCTTCGCTGCGGCTTTCGCGACTGGTTTAGCGGCCACTGCCTTCACTGCGGCCACCGGTTTCTTAGCGGCGGGCGCAGCCTTGGCGGCTGGTTTCTTTGTTGCTGGTTTCTTAGCGGCTGTTGCCATTTGTCTCTCCTTCATCTGAGATGAGAAATTTACGCTACAAGATTAAAACCCGTCCAACCCATCATATTGGGTCAGGCGAATTATTCATCGGCACAAACGACTGGTTTGCGCTAATGAATTCGGCACCAGCTGAACTGCTGCAACTCCTCACGTTTGCAGCACTTCAGCCATCGTCGGTGCCACCCTGCCCTATCTCGCAGCTGGTGGCAAAGTCTGGTGTGTTGCGACCCCGCGTCCGGACGACTTCTCGACGTCCTTCAACGTGTCCGCAGCCGCACCCCATTCTTCAAAACAAAAACCGCCATGCCTGAAAAAATTCAGGCATGGCGGCAGAAAAAAACGGTGTGGGTTTGTGCATATCCGTGTGAATCTGTATCCCGATTTTGCGATTTTTTGCGTCGCCGCGCGGCTCAAAAAACCGCGCGTTTTATTGCTCGCATTTTCAATCTCATAAAGTACACGAAAACCTTGTCAATGCGCAACCGGCACGACGCGATTTCGTATGCTTTTTTGCAGGATACGTACGCTATTTCACGGTAGCGCAGCAAATCGGCTTATTCCCAGTTCAGCGCACCACCAGTTTGGTACTCGATGACGCGGGTCTCGAAGAAGTTACGCTCCTTCTTCAAGTCGATCATTTCGCTCATCCAAGGGAAAGGATTTTCTTCTTGCGCGAACAATTGTTCGAGGCCGATTTGCTGCGCGCGGCGGTTCGCGATGAAGCGCAAATAACCCTTGAACATCGGCGCGTTCAGACCCAGGACGCCACGCGGCATCGTGTCTTCGGCGTAGGCGTATTCCAGGTCGACGGCTTTCAGGAACAGCGCCTTGATCTCCTCGCGGAAAGCGGCCGTCCACAGCTGCGGATTTTCCATCTTGATCGTGTTGATCAAGTCGATGCCGAAGTTGCAGTGCATCGATTCGTCGCGCAGGATGTACTGGTACTGCTCGGCGGCGCCCATCATCTTGTTCTGGCGGCCCAGCGCCAGGATCTGCGTGAAGCCGACGTAGAAGAACAGACCTTCCATCAGGCAGGCGAAGACGATCAGGGACTTCAGCAGCTTCTGGTCGTTTTCCACGGTGCCGGTGGTGAAGGCCGGGTCGGTCAGCGTGTTGATGAAGGGGATCAGGAACTCGTCCTTGTCGCGGATCGACTTGACTTCGTTGTAGGCGTTGAAGATCTCGCCCTCGTCCAGGCCGAGCGACTCGACGATGTACTGGTAGGCGTGGGTGTGGATGGCTTCCTCGAAAGCCTGGCGCAGCAGGTACTGGCGGCATTCCGGCGCCGTGATGTGGCGGTAGGTGCCCAGCACGATGTTGTTGGCGGCCAGCGAGTCGGCCGTGACGAAGAAGCCCAGGTTGCGCTTGACGAGGCGGCGCTCGTCGTCGGTCAGGCCGTTCGGGTTCTTCCACAGCTCGATGTCGCGCTGCATGTTCACTTCCTGCGGCATCCAGTGGTTGGCGCAGCCGGCCAGGTATTTGTCCCAGGCCCATTTGTATTTGAACGGCACCAGCTGGTTGACGTCGGTCTTGCCGTTGATGATGCGCTTGTCGTCGGCGTTGACGCGCTTGGCCAGCGACTCCGCGTCGGCCTGCGGCTCGGCCGCCGCGGCCTGGTTCAAGCCGGTGTCGCCCAAAGGCGCTTGCTGCGGCTGGCGTGGCGCGGGCGCCGACGAAACTTCCTCATCCCAAGACAACATGGTGGTATTTCCTTTATCTGTCAAAAAGCCCGCCCGGCACGGCCGGGTCGGGTCAAACTCGTTCTAGCCGGGCCGGCGCGGCCGTGGCCGCGCCGGCGCCCAGCTTATTGGCAGGCTTCGCATTCCTCGAAACCGTCATCGCCGGGGCGCAGGTAGCACGCCGCGCCGTCCGCTTCCGCCGCGGCGGCCACGGCCGGGGCGGCGGCCGCTTGCGCGGCCTGGGCGCTGGCGGACATGCCGCCGTCGACCGCCACCGCGTTCAGCGCGCCGGTGCGGGAAGTCGATTTCTCCATGTGCGTCGCCGCGATGGTGCGCAGGTAGTAGGTGGTCTTCAGGCCGCGCAGCCAGGCCAGCTTGTAGGTTTCGTCGAGCTTCTTGCCCGAGGCGCCGGCCATGTAGATGTTCAGCGACTGGGCCTGGTCGATCCACTTCTGGCGGCGCGACGCCGCTTCCACCAGCCAGCTTGGCGACACTTCGAAGGCGGTGGCGTAGAGTTCGCGCAGGTCTTGCGGGATGCGGTCGATCTTGGTCAGGCTGCCGTCGAAGTATTTCAGGTCGGAGATCATCACCTCGTCCCACAGGTTGCGCGCCTTCAGGTCGCGCACCAGGTAGGCGTTGATCTCGGTGAATTCGCCCGACAGGTTCGACTTCACGTACAGGTTCTGGTAGGTCGGCTCGATGCAGGCCGACACGCCGATGATGTTGGAAATGGTGGCGGTCGGAGCGATCGCCACGCAGTTCGAGTTGCGCATGCCGAACTGCTTGATGCGCGAACGCACCAGCGACCAGTCCATGGCCGACGAGCCGTCCACTTCCAGGTAACCGCCGCGCTCTTCGGCCAGCAGCTTGAGCGAGTCCTGCGGCAGGATGCCGCGGTCCCACAGCGAGCCCTTGTAGGAGCTGTAGTGGCCGCGTTCCTCGGCCAGGTCGGTCGAGGCCAGGTAGGCGTAGTAGCAGACCGCTTCCATCGAGGTGTCGGCGAAGCTGACGGCGGCGTCCGAGGCAAACGGCACGCGCATCATGTGCAGGCAGTCCTGGAAGCCCATGATGCCCATGCCGACCGGGCGGTGCGCCATGTTCGAGGCGCGCGCCTTCTCGACGGCGTAGTAGTTGATATCGATGACGTTGTCGAGCATGCGCATGGCGGTGCGCACGGTCTTTTGCAGCTTGACATGGTCCAGCTTGCCCTCTTTCATGTGGGCCGGCAGGTTCACCGAGCCCAGGTTGCAGACGGCGATTTCCTTGTCGTTGGTGTTGAGCGTGATTTCCGTGCACAGGTTCGAGCTGTGCACCACGCCGACGTGCGACTGCGGGCTGCGGATGTTGCAAGGGTCCTTGAAGGTGATCCAAGGGTGGCCGGTTTCAAACAGCATCGACAGCATCTTGCGCCACAGGTCCAGCGCGGCGATCTTCTTGAACACGCGGATCTCGCCGGCGGCGGCGCGCGCCTCGTAGCCGGTGTAAGCCAGCTCGAAAGCCTTGCCGACCTTGTCGTGCAGGTCCGGCGCCTCGCTAGGCGAGAACAGGGTCCAATCGCCCTTTTCCATCACGCGCTTCATGAACAGGTCGGGAATCCAGTTGGCCGTGTTCATGTCGTGGGTGCGGCGGCGGTCGTCGCCGGTGTTCTTGCGCAGGTCGAGGAATTCCTCGATGTCCATGTGCCAGGTTTCCAGGTAGGCGCAGACGGCGCCCTTGCGCTTGCCGCCCTGGTTGACCGCGACGGCGGTGTCGTTGACCACTTTCAGGAACGGCACGACGCCCTGCGATTTGCCGTTGGTGCCCTTGATGTGGGCGCCCAGCGCGCGCACCGGGGTCCAGTCGTTGCCCAGGCCGCCGGCGAACTTGGCCAGCAGCGCGTTTTCCTTGATGGCGTCGTAGATGCCTTCCAGGTCGTCCGAGACGGTCGTCAGGTAGCACGAGGACAGTTGCGAGCGGCGCGTGCCGGAGTTGAACAGCGTCGGGGTCGAGCTCATGAAGTCGAACGAGGACAGCAGGCTGTAGAACTCGATGGCGCGGGCTTCGCGGTCCGTCTCGTTCAGGGCCAGGCCCATCGCCACGCGCATGTAGAAGGCCTGCGGCATTTCGATGCGCACTTCATTGATGTGCAGGAAATAGCGGTCGTACAGGGTTTGCAGGCCGATGTAGCCGAATTGCAGGTCGCGGTCGGCCACCAGGGCCTTGGCCAGGCGGGCCAGGTCGTACTCGGCCAGGCGCGGGTCGAGCAGCTCGGCGGCGATGCCCTTGGCGATGTAGGCCGGGAAGTAGTCGATGTAGTGGGCGGCCGCCGCCGCCTGCGGCACCTCTTTGCCGAACACTTCCTTGCGCACCGTGTGCAGCAAGATGCGCGCCGTGACCTGGCTGTAGGCCGGGTCTTTTTCCATCAGCGCGCGGGCGGCCAGGATGGCCGACTTGTGCAGCTCTTCGACGGGCACGCCGTCGTACAGGTTCTTCACCGTCTCGGCCAGGATCGCCTCGGCGTCGACGTGCTTTTCCAGGCCGACGCAGGCGGCGTTGATCAGGTCGCGCACCTGGTTCATGTCGAGGACGCGGCGCACGCCGTTTTCCGTCACGTGCAACTGCGGCGCGGCGGCGGCGCTGGCACCGCCCTGCTGCGCTTCTTTTTGCAAGCGGCGCTCTTCCATGTGCTTGGCGCGGTACAGCACGTAGGCGCGGGCCACGTCGTGCTCACCCGAACGCATCAACGACAATTCCACCTGGTCCTGCACATCCTCGATGTGGAAGGTGCCGCCGCCCGGCTGGCGGCGCACCAGCGCGGCGACGACGCCGTCGGTGAGCTGCTCGACCAGTTCGCGCACGCGCGCCGAGGCCGCGCCCTGGCCGCCGCTGACGGCGAGGAAGGCCTTGGTCATGGCGATGGCGATCTTCGACGGCTCAAACGCCACCACGGAACCGTTGCGACGGATGATGCGGTAGTCGCCCAGGGCGCCAGCGGAAGTGGCCACGCTATGGTTCGCCGAGGTCGGCGCCGCAGGGCTTGCCGCTGGATGAATGGAAATGTCTGAGGTTGATTGCATTGAAGCTCCCGGTAACAGCGGGCAGGGTCTGCCGCTGTGTGTGAATTGAGAACGCCCGGTGAGGCGAGTTCATCAGATAAATATAGTTAAAAAAGACAAAGATACAGCAGCCGACCATGCCTGCCTGGCCGGCGGTACATCGACAGAAAACAGGGTAGTCTGCACCAGCTCCAGGCTATCCATCAGCCGGCCAGCCGCTTTGAATAATTCGAAGAATCCATCCGAGGTGGCACTACATATAGTGAAAAGCCTTAAGTTATGCACTAATTGTAGTGCCCATCTGGAGCTGGCGCAATACTTTTCAAGCGCCCGCCGGTAGTAAATTTTTGTATTTCCATATCAATTTCGGTTGACTTTTCAGAGTCCCGAGGGGAAGCGCAATGCCCGGTGAGTAAGCGCTAACCCTGGCGTCTTGCGCAAGGTTTCTTCCCATGTTTTTTTATAAAGTTTCCAGTCAAAACAGGGCCCCGGATCGGTCTTGCGGCCGGCCGCGATATGCTCGTGGCCGCACACGTCGAGCAGGCGGTAGCGCGTCTGCAGGGCCGCCGTCAACGCCGCCAGCGCCGCGTATTGCATTGCGGTGAAGGCCACGAAGTCCGAGCCTTCCAGCTCGATGCCGATGGAAAAGCCGTTGCAGCGCTCGCGCCCGCCAAACGCCGACAGGCCGGCGTGCCAGGCCCTGTCGTTGGCAGAAACATATTGAATGACGCGGCCGTCGCGGCGCAGGAAAAAGTGCGCCGACACTTCCAGGCCGCGCAAGCCGGCGAACGCGGGATCGGCATTATAGTCCAAGCGGCCGGTGAACAAGTCGGACACATGCGGGCCGCCGAACTGCCCGGCCGGCAAACTGACGTTGTGGATCACCAGCAGGTCGATGTCGGTGCCGGCCGGACGGGCGTCGCAAAACGGCGTCTCGTAGCGCAGCGCGGCGGCGCACCAGCCATCCTGCGCCACCGTCCAGTCGGGCCTCACGCGTCCGGCTCCTGGATATTCAGCTTCTGCATCTGGTAGCGCAGCTGGCGGAAGCTGATGCCCAGCAGTTGCGCCGCCTGGGTGCGGTTGAACTGGGTCTGCGCCAGCGCGCGCAGGATGATGTCGCGCTCGACCTGGTTCAGGTAGTCGGGCAGGCAGTTCGGCAGCGCCGCGGCCGGCGCGATGGCCGGCGCGGCGAAGGCGAAGCGCGGCGCCGCCGGATCGGCCGCGGCGGGCGCGCCGGCGGCGGCCGGATCGCCCGCCTCCGCCGCCTCCGCCGCCTCCGCCACTTCCGGCGCTTCCGGCGCCGGCGCCGGCGCGGCCGCGGCGCCCTTCAGCGCCAGGTCGCCGACGCCGATGACGCCGTCGTCGGCATAGGCCAGCGCCCGTTCCAGGATGTTCTCCAGCTCGCGCACATTGCCGGGGAAGGAGTAGGCGCGCAGCGCCGCCAGCACGGCCGGCGTCAGCGTGGCCGGCTGGCCGGCGCCGGCCAGGCGCGCCAGGATGGCCTCGGTCAGCACGGCCAGGTCGTCGAGGCGCTCGCGCAGCGGCGGCAGGCGCAGCTCGATCACGTTCAGGCGGTAGAAGAGGTCCTGGCGGAAGCGCCCGGCGGCGACGCAGGCGGCCAGGTCCTGGTGGGTGGCGCTGATGATGCGCACGTCGACGGCCTCCTCGGCGGTGGCGCCGATCTTGCGCACGCGCCGCTCCTGGATCGCGCGCAGCAGCTTGACCTGCATCGCCAGCGGCAGGTCGGCCACCTCGTCGAGCATCAGCGTGCCGCCGTGGGCGGCCTGGAAGAAGCCGTCGCGCTCGTCGGCGGCGCCGGTGAAGGCGCCCTTGCGGTAGCCGAAGAACTCGGCCTCCATCAGCGCCTCGGGAATGGCGCCGCAGTTGACGGCGATGAAAGCTTGCTCGGCGCGGGCGCTTTGCGCGTGGATCTCGCGCGCGGCCAGCTCCTTGCCGCTGCCGGACTCGCCGCTGATGGCGATCGGCGCCATCGAGCGGGCCAGCCGGGCGATCTGCGCGCGCAGCGCCTGCACGACGGCCGACTCGCCCTTCAGGCGCGAGGCCGGCGCGGCCGCGCTGGCCTGGGCGCGCCGCGCCGGCGCGCTCAGGCCCAGCGCCGACTGCACCAGCAGGCGCAGCTGGTCCAGCGCGACGGGCTTGCAGACATAGTCGAAGGCGCCCGCCTTCAGCGCGACGACGGCGTTGTCGGCGCTGCCGAAGGCCGTGACGACGGCCACCGGCGTGTTCTTATATGTGGCCACCACCTCGCGCACCAGTTCCAGGCCCAGGCCGTCGCCCAGGCGCATGTCGGTCAGCACCAGCGCGTACTCGGTGTGCGCGAGGAAGCCGCGCGCCTGCGCCAGCGAGGCGGCGCTGTCGACGTCCAGCCCCATCTTCAGCAGCGTGATCTCCAGCAGTTCGCGCAGGTCGGCCTCGTCGTCGACGACGAGAATACGGGGAGAGCTCATGGTACAGCCTTTCTGTTGCCGGATACGCTCATAGGGGCGCCGCGAAGGTGATGACGAACCTGCCGCTGGCGCGCTGCTCGCCGCCTGCGCCGAAATGGAATTCATAATCGAGCAGCGCGCCGTTATTCAAGCACAGTTCGCGCGCCAGATACAGTCCCAGCCCCGTGCCCTTGCTGGAGGTCGTGTAAAACGGCTCGAACAAGTGGGCGCGCACTTCGGGCGAAATGCCCGGGCCGTCGTCCTGCACGTGCAATTCCATGCGCCTGCCCTTGCCGCCGACGACGAACAGCTCGATGCTGGCCGGCGCGCCGCTGGCGTAGCGGGCCGCGTTGCTGAGCAGGTTGAGGAGGATTTCGCGCAGGTGCAGCGGGTCGAAGCGGACCTGGGCCGCGCCGCAGTCGGCCAGGCGGACGACGTCGGCGGCCAGCGCGTGGGTCTCCTGGAACTCCGCCCTCAGCTCGGCCAGGAAGGGCGCCAGCGCCAGCGACGCGTCCTGCACCTGCACCTTGCGCGACAGCTGCAGGATGTCCTCGACCATGCGGTTCACCCGCGCCACGTTGTCGGCGACGATCTTCAGCAGGCGGCGCTGCACCGGTTCAACCAGGTCGTCGCTGAGCAGCGCGGTGGCGTGGCCGATCGCCGACAGCGGATTGCGCACCTCGTGGGCGATGCTGGCCGTCAGCCGCCCCATCGACGCCAGCTTCAGTTGCTGCGCCTGATTTTCGATGGCCGTCACGTCCTGCAGGAAAATCACGCTGCGCTCGGCCGCCAGGCCGGCCGTGTCGACGGTGGCGAAGCGCACCTTCAAGTGGGTGGCGAGGTCGCGCCGGCCGCCCCAGGCCGCCGTGACGCCCTGCAGCGCCGCGTCGGTGTAGGGTTTGACGGTGACGAAGGCCGTGCTGCGGGCCGGCTCGGCCAGCCAGTCGGCGTAGGCGACGGCGATCGGCTGCAGGCTGGCCATGTCGGCCAGGCGGAAGTTGAGCTCCAGGCCGGCCAGCCCCAGCATCTGCTGGGCGGCCGGATTGCCGGTGAAGACCTGGCCGTCGCGGCCGGCCACGAGGATGCCGTCGCCCATGTCGGCGATGACCAGGCGGTTGATGGCCTGCTGGATCGCCAGCGCGTTGCCGCGCTGCGCCGCCAGCTCCTCCTGGCCGATCAGGCGCGCGGCCAGGCGGCTCACCAGCAGCACCACGGCGAAGAAGGCGGCGCCGTACAGGCCGGCCTGCAGCACGCTGCGCTCGCCGGCCATCAGGAAAATCTGGTAGGTGCTCTCGGAGAGCATGAACAGCGTCACCAGCGCCGCGCCGAACAGCGCCAGCAGCAGCGGCGCCAGGATGGCCGCGCCGGCCAGCGGGAACAGATACAGGATGGCCAGGCCGCTGCGCACGCCGCCGGCGTCCATGTACAGCAGCGAGATGACGCTCACGTCGACGGCCAGTTGCACCAGCAGCTGGGCCAGGAAGCGCTGGCGCCAGTACACCGTCAGCAGCGCGAACACGGCCGCCACCAGCAAATAGCCGGAGCAAATCTCGCCGTAGGCGAAATTGCCGACGCCCTGCCAGCCCAGGCCGCCGACGACCAGATACAGCAGCAGGACGATGGCGATGACCATGCGCGTCAGGCTCAGCGTCTGCAGCGAGCGCCAGAAGGTCTCGCGCTGCTCCACCGCCAGCACCTGCAGGCGCGCCCTCACGGTCTAGGGAAAGCTGGCGTGCGCCTGGCTGCAAAAATCGCGGCCCTTCGCCTGCACCGTCTCCGAAGACGGGTAATACACGCCGCAGTGGGCGCAGCACAGCATCACCTCGGCATCGGGCAGCGGCGCGGCGCGCGCCGGCGCGGACGGGCGGCGCGGCGGCTGCCCGCCCTGCTGCAGGCCGCGCAGCTTGCTGCGGATCGCCATCAGCACCAGAAAGGCCAGCCCCAGCCAGAATAACAGACGTGTCATGCGAATCCCCGATGCAAAACCACTTCAAAGACAAAACGGCTGCCGACATAGGCCAGCGCCAAGGTGGCGAAACCGGCCAGCGTGAAAGTCAGCGCCGTCTTGCCGCGCCAGCCGCGGAAACGGCGTCCGGCCAGCAGCGCGGCGAACAGCAGCCACGACAGCAAGGTGAACACCGACTTGTGATCCCAGTTCAGCGCCTTGCCGAACAACTGCTCGGAAAACACGATGCCCGACAACACGGTCAGGCTCAACAAGGCGAAACCGAAGCCTATCATGCGGAACAACAGCTTTTCCATCGTCAACAATGCCGGCAACTGGTCCAGCGCCGTGGCGAGGAAACCGCTGCGTTCGCTGCGCGTGTGCAGGCGCGACTCCTGCAGCGCCATCAGCACGGCGTGGAAGGCGGCGATCGTCAGCGTGCTATAGGCCAGGATGGCGACGGCGATATGCCAGCCGAACATCGCCGACTTCCCCTGCAACAAAACCTCGCTGCCGGGGAAGGCCCAGGCCAGCAGCACGGCGGCGGTGGCGCAAGGCATGACCATGCGGCGCAAACCGTCGAGGCAGAAATTGCGGTTCTCGATCCAGTAGGCGCCGACGGACACCCACAACGCCGACGACAGCATGGCGGCGAAACCGATGCGCAAGCTGCCGGGCGCCATCAAATCGAACCATAGCGTCACGCCGTGCAACAACCACGCGACGGCGGTGGCGGCGCCGATCAACACACCCTGACGGGACGGAAGGAAAGCGCAAACGGCGTAAGACAACGCGGCTGCGATAAAAAAATATGTCTGCATAGTTTAAGTTTACACCATAGCCCGCCCCCGCAGCAGCGCAAACCCGTGGGGTCAGGTCTAGACATGGCGGTTTTTATGCGGAAAACCGCCATGTCTAGACCTGACCCCATTGTTTCTATGTGGAAAACCGCCATGTCTAGACCTGACCCCAGGGGTGGTTTAGTCGGCGGCGGCCTGGCGCAGTTCGTCGTTGTGGTGGCGTTGTTGTTCTTCCATGACGAGTTGCCCCAGTTCGCGCTTGAGGGCGTTGAAGCCGGCCGAGGCCGGGTCGCGCAGCCGCGGCAGGTCGACCAGCAGGTCGCGTTTGACGCTGCCCGGCCGGTAGGTCATGACGATGATGCGGTCGGCCAGGTAGAGCGCTTCTTCGATGCTGTGGGTGACGAAGAGTATGGTTTTTTTCAGTTCGGCCCAGATGCGCAGCAGTTCGTCTTGCAGGTTGCGCCGGGTTAGCGCGTCGAGGGCGCCGAACGGTTCGTCCATCAGCATGATGGGCGAGTCCAGCGCCAGCACGCGGGCGATGGCGACGCGCTGGCGCATGCCGCCCGACAGGTCTTTCGGGTAGCGCCCGCGAAAGTCGCTCAGCGACAGCGTCGCCAGCAGCCGCGCCACGCTGGCCTCGATGTCCGCCCGGGGCTGGCCTTTGATTTCCAGGCCGAAGGCGATGTTCTCGGCCACCGTCATCCACGGGAAGAGCGCGTATTCCTGGAAGACCATGCCGCGCTGCGGCCCCGGCCCGTCGACGACGCGGCCGTCGGCGCGGATGCTGCCGGCGCTGGGCGCGGCGAAGCCGGCGACGGCGTTGAGCAGCGTCGATTTGCCGCAGCCGGACGGCCCCAGCAGGCAGACGAATTGGCCGCGCGGGATGGCCAGGTCGATGTCCTGCAGGGCCACCACTTCGCGCCCGCCGGCGCGGTAGACTTTGCCGACGCCGGCGATGACGATGTGGGGGGCGTCCATGTCAGTGCTCCGCGCCGCGGTGCCAGCGCAGCAGGTGCTTGTTGAGCCGGTTCATGGCGACGTCGATGGCCAGGCCGATCAGGCCGATGCTGACCATGCCGGCGATGATTTTGTCGGACCAGAAGTATTCGCGCGCTTCCAGGATGCGAAAGCCCAGGCCGCTGTTGACGGCGATCATTTCGGAGACGATGACGACGATGAAGGCCGTGCCGATGCCGATGCGCACGCCGGCCAGGATGTAGGGCACGGCCGCCGGCAGTATCACGCGCAGAAACAGCGTGGCGCCGGACGCGCCCAGGTTGCGCGCCGCCCGCAGGTAGATGCCGTCGACCTGGCGCACGCCGGCGATGGTGTTCATCAGCACGGGGAAGAAGGCGCCCAGGGCGATCAGGAACACGGCCGGCGGGTTGCCCAGGCCGAACCAGAGGATGGATAGGGGGATGTAGGCGATCGGCGGGATCGGCCGCAGTATTTGCAGCAGCGGATTGAGCCAGGCGTGGACGCGCGGCCGCGCCCCCATCGCCAGCCCCAGCGGCAGGGCCAGGCCGGCGCCGATGGCGAAGCCGGCCGCGACCCGGTACAGGCTGCCCAGGGCGTCGACGATCAGTTCGCCCGAGACGGCCCAGGCCAGCCAGTGGCCGGCGTAGTCGGCCCGCGGCGCCACCGGCAGCAGGTAGGCGATCCAGCGTTCCAGCACGGCCAGCGGCGCCGGCAGCACTTGCGCGTTGATCCAGCCCAGCATCGCCACGGCCTGCCACAGCGCCACGACGAGCGCCGGGGCGATGCAGCCGACGCCGATTTCCCGCCACCGTCCTGTGTCCATGCCGCCTCCGCTGTAGCGTTTATTTGACGTGCAGGCTTTTCTTCGCCTGTTCCAGCAAGTCCGTCTTGACCCAGTCCTGCGCCCGCGGCGGCCTGGCCATCCGCCCCACGCCCGTCTGGTGCATGACGTCGGTGGTGGTCTGGATGTGCTCGGGCGTGATGTCGTAGGTGTAGGGCGAGTTGCTGATGGCGTCGTCGAAGTCGTCCTTGCTGATCTGCCCCTTGAAGATGACTTCGCGCACGTATTTCTCGGCCACGCCGGGCTGCTCAAGGAAGGTCTTGGTGGCCGCGACGAAGCAGCGCATGAATTTCTCGGCCGCGGGGCGGCGCTCCCGGTAGAATTTTTCCGTCATCACCAGGGTGCGCACCGGCTCGCCGATCGGCGTGTCGTAGGGTTTCAACAACTCGCTGCCGTAGCCCTTGTTGAGGGCCTGCGAGGATTGCGGCTCGGACTGCATCATGGCGTCGATGTTCTTGCCCATCAGCGCCTGGTTCAGGTCGGCGTAGGCGAGGAAGACCAGGCGCACGTCCTTGCCCGGCAGCTCGGACGCCGTCATGCCGTGCCGGGCCAGCTCGGCCAGCAGCAGCACTTCCTGGATGCCGCCGCGGGTGACGCCGACGCGCCTGCCCTTCAAGTCCTTGACCTTGCTCAGCTTTAAGTCGCTGCGCCCCACCAGGCGGGCGCCGCCCTTGGCGAAGCCGGCCACGACGTAGATGGGGGCGCCGCCGGCGCGGCCCGAGATGGCCGCCTCGGACGCCGTGGCGCCGACGTCGAGTTCGCCGGCGAGTATCCCCTGCATGACGTCGAGGCCCTTGGCGAAGATGTGCTCGTCGACCTTGATGCCGCACTGCGGCGCGATTTCCTTGATGTAGGAGATGGCGCCGAAGTGGGCGAACTTGAGGTTACCCAGGCGCACCACCTCCTGCGCCGCCGCAGCGCCCGCCGCCAGCAGCGCGGCGGCGGCGACGGCCCGGCCTGTCCAATGATTGCTCATTCGCATTCCCCCGGAAAAGCGTGCTGACGCAGACAAGATTGCTTACCAGCAGATCATACCAAGGGCGGGCCGATTTAAAACGGTTCGCTATTGCGCAAACGCAGGAAACAGTGGCGCGGCGGGCCGGCGGCTCCCTTATCGGCCCAGATATTTATCGTAGATGGCCTTGTAGCGCCCGCTTTTGCGCAATTGTTCGAGGCCGGCGTTGAAGTCGTCGCGGATGGCGGCGTCGCGGAACACCGGGCGGTAGTCGCGCGGATCGAGCGGCGTCAGCGCGTGCTCGTCGACGTCGGGGGCGACGAAATTCGGGTCGGCCAGCTGCTGCAGGCGGCTGTAGTACTGGAAGATCGTGCGGTCGCTGAGGACGACGTCGTAGCGCCCCATCGCCAGCAGCAGCGGCTGGGCCGACTGGCTGTTGCGCTCGACGTAGTCGGGCGTGCGGCTGAGGGCCCGCAGCCAGTCCGGGTAGCGCTTGGCCGCGCCGACGAAGGCCATGATGGTCAGCCCCTTCAAGTCCGCCGGCTTGCGCAGTTGCAGGTGGCGGCGCTTCAAGGTGATCAGGAAATTATCGTACAGCACGGGCGGCGCGCCATAGTGCCCGCCGCGCGCCTCCAGGTCCTCGCCCACGTCCATCATGATGGCGTCGACGCTGCCGGCGACGAAGCTGGTCACGATGCGGCCCATCGGCATGTACTTCGGCTGCAGCAGGTGGCCGCGGTAGGCCAGCGCCTCGCGCACCACGTCGAGCTCGATGCCGGAATGGTTCTGCGCCATGATATAGGGCGGCAGATTGTCGCCGAAGGCCATGCTGACGCTGGCGGCGCCGGCGCCGCCGGCCAGCGCCGGCATCAGCAACAGGGCAAGCATCGGCACGTTCATGCGCCTCCTGGGTCGGGAAAGGGAAGACGCCGGCGGCGCGCCGGCGCGTGGTGAATATGGTAGCAGGAGTCGGGCCGGCGCGCCGCCGCTGTTGCAAAAATGCCGACGCCGCCTCAGTGGCCGGCCAGCGCCACCACCGGGTCGAGGGCGGCGGCCTTGCGCGCCGGCATGAAGCCGAACAGCAGGCCGGTGGCGACGGCGCAGCCGAAGGCGCCGCCGATGGCGCTCAGCGAGAAGATCACCGGCACCTGCCACAGCAGCAACAGGGCGCCGAAGGCGACGCCGACGCCGATGCCGGCGACGCCGCCGACCACCGACACCAGCACCGCCTCGGTGAGGAACTGGCGCAGGATGTCGCGCCGGCGCGCGCCGGTGGCCATGCGTATGCCGATTTCGCGGGTGCGCTCGCGCACCGTCATCAGCATCACGTTCATGACGCCGATGCCGCCGACCACCAGCGAGACGGCGGCGATCAGGCTGAGCATCACCGTCATCGTGTCCTGCGTCTTGGCCTGGGCGGCGATCGAGGCGGCGGCGTTGCTGATGCGGTAGTCGCGCAGCCGGTGGCGCTCGAACATCAGCGCGTCGACGGCCCGCTCGGCGGCGCCGATGCGCGCCACGTCGTCGACGGCCAGCACCGTGTAGGTCGGCTCGCGCTGGCCGAACACGCGCACGCCGGCCGTCGAGAACGGCAGCAGCAGCAAGTCGTCCTCGTCCTTGTCGCCCGTCAGCGCGCCCTTCTCGCTCATCACGCCGATCACCTGGAAGGGCACGTTTTCGATCAGGATGTGCTGGCCGACGGGGTTGGCGATATCGGGCATGAGCTTGCGCGCCAGGCGCCAGCCGAGCACGGCGACGGTGGCCATTTCGCGCTCGTCGCGCTCGCTGAAGAAGCCGCCGTGGGCCAGCGGCCAGGTCTGGATTTGCGGCAGCGCCGCGCCGGTGCCGCGCACATAGGTCTGGACGTCGAGCTTGCCGTGCCGCACCACCTTGTTGCCGGTGACGTTGGGCAGCACGTGCGCGATGCCGGGCAGTTGCGCCAGGGCGTCCAGGTCGGCCAGCGTGATGCTGCGCCCCGGCATGCGCGAACTCTCGCCGACCGAGGACATGTACAGCAGGTTCGAGCCGAAGGCGCCCAGTTGCGCCACCACCTGCTGGCGCGTGCCCAGGCCGATGGCCAGCATGACGATGACGGAGGCGACGCCGATGACGATGCCGAGCAGCGTCAGGCCGGTGCGGAAGCGGTTGATCCACATCACCCGCCAGGCGGCGCGGGCGGCGTCGCGCAGTTCGGCGCCCAGGGCGGCGCCGCTGTCGCGGGCGGCGCCGGCCAGGTCCAGCGGCGCCAGCGCGGCCGCCGCCGCGCCGCCCGCCGCGCCGGAGTCGCCGACGATGGCGCCGTCGCGGATTTCGATGACGCGGCGCGCCTGCGCCGCCACCTTGCGGTCGTGGGTGATCAGGATGATCGTGTGGCCGGCGTCGGCCAGCTCGCCGAGCAGCGCCATCACCTCGGCGCCGCTGGCGCTGTCGAGGGCGCCGGTGGGCTCGTCGGCGAGGATGATGCGCCCGCCGTTCATCAGCGCGCGGGCGATCGAGACGCGCTGCTGCTGCCCGCCGGACAGCTGGCTGGGGCGGTTGTCGAGGCGCTCGCCCAGCCCGAGGCGGCGCAGCAGCGCCTCGGCGCGGGCCTGGCGCGCCGCCGCCGGCATGCCGGCGTACAGGGCCGGCACCTCGACGTTCTCGCGCGCCGACTCGGTGGCGATCAGGTGGTAGCCCTGGAACACGAAGCCGAAGGCCTCGCGGCGCAGCCAGGCCAGCGCGTCGGCGTCCAGCGTGGCCACGTCCTGGCCGGCGAAATGGTAGCTGCCGCCGCTGGGCCGGTCCAGGCAGCCGAGCAGGTGCATCAGCGTCGACTTGCCGGAGCCGGAGGCGCCGACGATGGCGACGAATTCGCCGGCGCCGATCTCCAGCGAGACGCCGCGCAGCACCTCGACGGCCGGGGCGCCGTCCTGGCCGCCGTAGCGCTTGCGGATGCCGCGCAGCGCGATCAGCGGCGCCGTGGCGGCGCCGCTCACAGCTGGAACCGGCTGGAGGAGGCGCCGTCCGCCCGCTCGCCGGTGACCAGCAGGTCGCCCTCGCGCAGGCCGTCCAGCACCTCGGCGCTGAGGCGGTTGCGCACGCCCACCGTGACCTCGCGCGTGTCGACCTTGCCGTCGGCGCCCAGCACGCGCGCCGTGTAGCGCTCGGCGGCGGCGCCCTCGCGCGGCCTGGCGCTGAGGGCCGGCAGCGGCACCGCCAGCACGTTCTCGGCGGCGGCCGTGACGAACACCACCTGCGCCGTCATCTGCGGCATCAGCTCGCCGTCGGCGTTGTCGACCTCGAACAGCACCGTGTACAGGATCACCTTGCCGCTGGCCGGCGCCAGTGCCGTGCCGCTGGCGCCGCCGCCGGCCGCCGGCGGCGCCGGCAGCACCTGGCGCACCTTGCCGCTCCAGCGCCGCTGGTCGCCGCCCAGCGTCGTGAAATACACGGCCATGCCGGGCCGGACGCGGCGCACGTCGGCCTCGGAAACCTCGGTCCACACCGTCATCGCCGACAGGTCGGCGATGCGCAGGATATTCGGCGTCTGGTAGGTGGCGTTCAGGGTCTGCCCCTCCTTCGCCTCCAGCCCGACCACGCTGCCGGCCATCGGCGCGTAGATGCGCGTGTAGCCGAGGCGCGCCTCGTCGGCCTTCAGGCTGGCCTGGGTCTGGTCGATCTGCGCCTTCAGGTGGTCGATCTTGGCGGCGGCCGAGGCCAGCGCCGCCTCGGCGCTTTGCACGTCGGCCAGCGGCGCGGCGTCGTGCGCGGCCATCTGCTTCTGGCGGCCGTGCTGCTGGCCGGCCAGACGGTGCTGGGCCTGCTGGTCGGCCAGCTGGGCGCGCAGGCCGGCCAGCGCGGCGCGGCCGGCGTCGACGGTGGCGCGCTGCACGCTCGGATCTATCTCGGCCAGCAACTGGCCCTTCTCCACCGCGCTGCCCGGCTGCACGTGCAGGCGCGTGATCTGGCCCGACACCTGGGCGCCGACGTCGACGTAGCGCTGCGGTTGCAGCGTGCCCATGGCCGTGACGCTGGCCTCGATGTTGCCGCGCTTGACGGGCACCGTGTCGAACACGGCGGCCGGCGCGCGGCTCAAGCCCCAGGCGCCGGCGCCGGCCGCGCCCAGCAGCAACAGCAGGCCCCAGGTGCGCGCGCGCAGCGGCCGGCGCGGCCGTTTCACGGCGATCACGCGGCCACCCGCCAGGCCAGCGCGGCCAGCGCGGCGGCGCCGGCCAGCGCCGCGCTGCGCGGCAGCAGGCGCGGCGCATACGGCAACTGGCCGACCACCAGCAGCGCGCCGGCCGCCAGCACGCCGAGCCAGGCGACGAAGCCGACGCTGCCGCTCCACGCCGTCACACAGGCCCACAGCGACAGCGCCAGCAGCAGCGCGCCGCCGGCGCGCAAGCCGCGCCGCCGCGGCGGCGCCGCGTCGCGGCCCCACACCTGGCCGTGGTGGCGGTCCATCGCCAGGCACAGGCCGGCCATGCCGGCATAACTCAGCGCCAGCGCGCTCCAGACTATGATCATCCTCGATACCCCTCGGTGTGCGCGGCCTGCGCCGCCGGTTGCCGCGGCGCCGGCTTGGCGGCGGCCGCTTGGTGTTTGCGGGTGTGCAGCTTGAACGCGCCCCAGCCGGCCAGCGCGGCGAAGGCCAGGCTGCACAGCTCGACGCCGGCGCTTTCCCAGTCGCCGCGGGCGATCTGCGCCGCCATGCTGTCGCCGGTGCTGACGATGTTCAGCAAGGGCAGCAGCAGGCACAGCGCGGCCAGCAGGCCCAGTTGCTCGACCCAGGCGCGCGCCGCCGGCCGCACCAAGGCGTGCATCAGCATCAACACCCAGACGGCGAAGAAGGCCCGCACTTCCCAGCCGGCGCGCTGCTCCACGCCCAGCGGGATCAGGCGGTTGGCCCACAGGAAGGCGATGCAGGCCACGCCCAGGCCGGCGATGGCGGCCACGTTCATGCCCTCGATGAGGCGGTAGACGCGCTCGGTGGCGGCGCCGAATTCGCCGCCGTGGCGCTGGCGCCGCTTGACCATGAACAGCACGGCGCCCGTGCCCATCATCGCCGCGCCGGCCAGGCCGCAGAAGAAGTACAACCAGCGCACGCCCACGCCGCCGAAGCCGGCCATGTGCAGTCCGCCCATCACATGCTGCGTCAGCACGGCCGCGCCGCCGTCGACGGCGCCCGGCTGGCGCACCGCCAGCTCGGCGCCGCTGGCCACGGCGTAGCAAGCCATGCCGCTGCTGGCGCTCAGGCGGGTGCGCAGTTCGGCTTCCTCGTTCCAGCCATACATGCACACGCGCATGGACGCGTCGCCGGGATTGTCGAGCACGATGGCGCGGATTTCCTGGCCTATCGACTGCTCGGCGCGGCGCGCATACGGTTCCAGGTCCGGCACCGCCAGCGCCGTGCCGCTGCGCGCCGGCTTGCCCGGCTCCATCAGCTGGGCGTTGTAGCGCTTCACCGCCGCCGGGCCGGCGCCGTACTGCGCCAGCACGGGCGCCGGCACATACTGGGTGCTGTAGAAGGCGATGCCGGTGTAGGCGATCATGAACTGGAACGGCAGCGTCAGCACGGCCACGGCGTTGTGCGCGTCCAGCCAGGAGCGCTGCCCCTTGGCCGGACGGAAGGTGAAGAAGTCCTTGAAGATGCGCTTGTGCGTGATGACGCCGCTGACCAGCGCCACCAGCATCACCATCGTCGTGATCGCCACGACCCACAGGCCGATCTTGCCGGCGTGCAGCTCGTAATGGAAATCGACGAAATGGTGGCCGCCCTCCGTCGCGCGCACGGTGGCGGCGGCGTCGTGGCGCAGCTCCGCGCCGGTGGCCGGGTCGAGGTCGGCCGAACCGTACTGCCCGTTCGGCTGGAACCAGTAGGCGGACAGGCCGTTGCCGGGGCGCTGCACCGGCCACAGTTCCCACATGCCGGCGTCGCCGTGGTGCCTGGCCATATAGGCCAGACCCAGCTCGATGCGGCGGCCGCGGTCGCTCACCTTGGCCGGCGCGGCCTGATGGGCGCTTTCGGCGATGGCGTGCTCGGGCGTCATCCAGTGGCCGATCGGGTCGTCGAAGACGGCCAGCGTGCCGGTCAGGAAAATGGCGAACAGCAGCCAGGACAGCCACAAGCCGCTCCAGGTGTGCAACCAGGCCATGGACTGGCGCAAGCCGCCGGGCGGCTTCGCCTGCTTCGCCGCCGCGCCGCTCATGCGCCCCCCCGCGACAACAACCACCCCAAAGCGCCGAGCAGCAGGGCCGGCACCATCAGGCCCAGCCAGGCGCGGCGCGCCCCGGCCACGGCGAAGACCCAGATGACGGCGCCGGTATAGACGACGAAGCTGGACATGCCGGCGGCCAGCACGGCCTCCGCCTTCGGCAGCGGCAACAGCGCCGCCAGCAGCACGGCCACAGCCGACGTCAGCGCGTAGCCGCCGACGACGGCGGCGCCCACGCGCGCGCACAGCGTCCACTGCGCGGCGCTCATCGTCCCCGCTCCCGATTGCCCGATTTGCCCATGATGCCTCCTCCGATTACAGTTTGTAGTTAAGCGTCAGCATGACGCTGCGCGGCGTGCCGAACAGATTGCCGAACACGTCCGAATACACGCCCTGGTAGTAATGCTTGTCGAACAGGTTGTTGACGTTCACGCGCAGTTCCGCCTTGCTGTCGATTTGATAGCCGGCATTCAGCCCGGCCACCGCGTAGCGGCCCTGGTCGACGCGGGCGCCGTCGCCGGCGCCGTAGACGGCGCTCTGGCCGTACAGCGAGGCGCCGACGCGCCACTGCTGCCACGCGCCCGGCAGGCGGTAACTGGTCGCCAGCTTCAACTGGTGCGCCGGGTACTTGCTGTCGAAGACCTTGCCGATATTGGCCACGTCGCTGTCTTTCGTGTACTTCGCCGACACATAGGTGTAGCCGCCCGACAGCTGCCAGTTCGGCGTCAGCGCGCCGCTGGCCTCCAGCTCGACGCCCTCGCTGCGCACTTCGCCCGAAGCGCGCTTGCAATAGCCCCAGTTGCTGCCGGGGCAGACTGACGGCCCGCTCAGGTCGTCGACGGCGCGGTTTTGCTGGCGGATCTGGAACACGGCGGCGCTGGCGTTGAGGGCACCGTCGAAATACTCGCCCTTGACGCCGGCCTCGTAATTGCTGCCGCTGATAGGCTTCAGCGGCTGCTTGTTCTTGTCGTTGATGCCCTGCGGCTGGAACACCTCGGTCCAGCTGGCGTACACGGAATGCCGGGCGTCCAGGTCATAGACGACGCCGGCATACGGCGTGACTTCACGCGCCACGCTGAAATTCTTCTCGTCCTTGTACCAGCTCACCCGCGCGCCGACGATCAGCGACAGCGGATCGGCCAGGCGCAGGCGGGTGGCGCCGTACACGGCGCTCTGCTTGATCGAGGACTTGGTGCCCCACTGGCTGTAGTTGATGTCCGGCGCCGTGACGGTGCCGCTATTCCAATGGAAGGGGTCGACCAGCTGTGCCTGGTCGGTCCAGGCGTCCTTGGACCAGCCGCCATAACTGTTTTTCAGCGCCTTGCGGTGGCTCAGGCCCAGTGTCAGCTCATGCTGGCGCCCGAACAATGTGAACGGCCCCGTCGCGTAGGCGTCGTAACTGGTTTGCGCGTTTTCCGCCTTGTAGCTTTGCGAGTTCTGGTACAGCTTGCCGTCCTTGCGGCTCAGGCCGGACATCATCGTCGCGATCTCCGGCGTCTTGTGCGTCAGCGCCAGGCGGACGCGCCAGTCGTTGTCGAAGCGCTGCTCCAGCTCGGCGAACGCGGTCTTGTCGGTCTGGCGCCAGTAATCGAAGTCATTGCCCAGATAGATCGAGCGCGGCAGCGCCAGGAACTTGCCATCGGGCGCAGTCGGCACGCCGATCGACAGGCCATCGCTGTCGCTCTTGCGATAGTGCAAGCCCAACGTCAGCGTCGTGCGCGCCGCCAGGGCAGCCTCCAGTATCCCGTAGACCTGGTGCTGGCGGTCGTGCACGACGTCGTAGAAATTCTTCTTGTCCTGGGCCGTGATGACGACGCGCCCGCGCAGGGTTTTCGCCTCGTTGAGCGGGCCGGCGGCGTCCAGCTCGCCGCGATAATTGTTCCAACTGCCGGCGCTGGCGCTCAGCAGCACCTGCGGCGCCAGGGTCGGGCGCTTGCGCACCATATTGATGGCCGCGCTGGGCGTGCCGGCGCCGGTGGTCAGGCCGGCCGCGCCGCGCACGACCTCGATGCGGTCGTAGATGGCCAGGTCGTCGTTGTCGGCGTTGAAACTGGCATTGGTGCCCAGGCTGGTCGGCACGCCGTCGAACAGCATATTGTCGATGGCGAAGCCGCGCGCGCCGAAACTGCCGGAATCGCCCGCGTAATTGCCCTTCTGCGTCACCAGGCCGGTGATGCTTTGCACGGCATCGTCCAGCGTCTTGATGCCGAGGTCGTCGATTTGCCGGCGCGTCAACACGCTGACCGATTGCGGCGTGTCGCGCAGCGCCAGGTTCAGCTTGGTTGCCGTATTGGCCACGCCCGTCGTATAGGAATCGCTGCCTTCCGTGCGGGCGGTGGCCGTGGCCGTCACCGTGACGGCCGCCATCGTCTGCGAGGCGACGCCGGCTGCCGAGGCGCCGGGCGCCGCCGCGGCCTGCTTGCGCAGCACATAGGCGCCATTGCTCAGCAAGACGCTTTGCAAGCCGCTGCCGGCCAGCGCGGCGGCGAACGCTTCCTGCGTCGTAAACTGCCCGCGCAGGACGGCGCTGGTCTTGCCATCGGTCAGGTCGGCCGTGAACGCCAGCGGCACGCCGGCGCTGCTGGCGATATTGCGCAGCGTCGCCGCCAGCGGGCCGGCTGGAATGTTGTAGCCCTGCCGCGCGGCCGCTTGCTGGACGGCCGGCGCGGCCGTTTGCGCCTGGGCCGGGGCCAGCGCGCACAGGCCGGCGAGGGCCAGCGCGACGGCGCCGCTGAGCGGACGCAAGGTGAACGATGATGGGGCGGCGCCTCGGACGGCGCTCTGGTTTGCTTGCTGCGGCATACTATTCCTCGATAAGAAGGGAAAAAAAATGAAGCTCTTAACTGTAGGTGCCGCGAAAAAGCAAATCGGGCAGGCCGGGTGCGATTTTTTTTTCACCTATTAGATAGTGGCCGCTTACGGCGCCGCTTCGACCGTCACCCAATAGGCTGTGCGGCTGCGCACCCGCACCGGCAGCGAACTGGCCAGCATGTCCAGCACGCGGTCCGTGTCGGACAGGGGGAACACGCCGGAAATGCGCAGGCCGGCGACGTCCGGCTCGCAGCGCAGCACGCCACGGCGGTAGCGGGCGATGTCGGCGAGGAAGTCGTCGAGGCGCACATTGTCGGCAAGGACCTGGCCGCGCAGCCACGCGGCGCTGTGTTCGTCGGTGGCGCTTTGCGCGCCCAGTTCGGCGCGGCTGAAGGCGATGCGCTGGCCGGCCGACAGCCGCAGCGCGGCGCCGGCGCGCGCCGACGGCGCCACGGCCACGGCGCTGTCGAAGACGGCGACCTCGGTGCTGCCGTCGCGCTGGCGCACGCTGAAGCGGGTGCCCAGCGCGCGCACCGTGCCCTCGGCCGTCTCGACGATGAAGGGCGCCGCGGCGGCCGCGCCGGCGTGGCCGGTGACGATCATCACCTCGCCCTCGACCAGGCGCAGCAACCGGCGCCGGCCGTCGAAATCGACGTTGACGGCGCTGTTGGTGTTGAGCGTGACGCGGCTGCCGTCGGCCAGCACCAGCTCGCGCCGCTCGCCGACGCCGCTGCGATGCTCGGCCAGCGCGTAGCGCACGGCGGGGGCGCGCGCCCCGAACAGGCCGGCGCCCACCGCCACGCCCAGCCAGAGCAGGGTTCTGAGGCCCTTGCGCCGCGCCGGCGCGCCGGCTTCGGCCTCGGCCTCGGCCTGCGGCGACAGGGTCTGGTAGGCGGCGCCGCCGTGCAAGCCCTTGAAGCGGGCGGCGACGGCCTCTATATGCCGCCAGGCGCGCTCGTGCTCCGGGTCGGCGTCGCGCCAGGCGCGCCAGCGGCGCCGCGCGTCGTCGTCGGCCTCGTCCGACATCAGCAGCGTCAGCCACTCGGCGGCCGCATCGGCCGTCGCCGCGCTGATCGGCAGGCCGCCGGCCAGCGGCGCGCGGACGGGCGGCCTCATGCCGGCAACGCGAAAAAACAGTGGCGGTTGGCGCGCGTCAGGTATTGTTTGACGGAGCTGGCGGAAACGTTCAGCCGCGCGGCGATCTCGGCGTAGCTGAGCCCTTCGAGCTGGGCCAGCAGGAAGGCTTCGCGCACGGGCGGCACCAGGCCGTCGAGGGCGGCGTCGATTTGCTGCAGGGCCTCCAGGGCCAGCAGGCGCTCCTCCGGCGACGGCGCCAGGCTTTGCGGTAAGGCGGCCAAGGCCGCCAGATAGGCCTCCTCCAGCACTTGGCGGCGGTGGCGGTGGGCCACCAGGCGCCGCGCGACGGTGGCCAGGAAGGGGCGCGGCTCGCGGATGGGCGCGGCGGCGCCGCCGCTGAGCACGCTGATGAAGGTGTCCTGCGCCAGGTCGGCCGCCTCCCAGGCGTTGCCCAGCTTGTGGCGCAACCAGCCCTGCAACCAGGCGTGGTGGCTGCTGTAGAGCGCGTGCACTTCGCTGTGCTGGACCAACTCGGCGAGCGCCATGCCACCCCTTTCGATTCAGGCGCCTGGCACCTTGATGTAAATAAGAATTATTCTCATTATAGCCGTTAACAATGCCTGGGCGCAATCCCGCGATGGCCGCCCCCGATGGGGTAAAATGGCGCCCAACGTCCGGCCCCGTGCCGTCCCCTTCCAAGCCATATATGCAGGTTCATCATGCTAGATAATCTTACCCAGCGGCTCGCCAAAGTCGTCAAGACCATGCGCGGCGAGGCGCGCCTGACCGAAGCCAACACCGCCGAGATGCTGCGCGAAGTGCGCCTGGCGCTGCTCGAAGCCGACGTCGCCCTGCCCGCCGTGCGCGAATTCATCGCCAAGGTCAAGGAAAAATCGCTGGGCGAGGACGTCATTGCCTCGCTGACGCCGGGCCAGGCCCTGGTCGGCGTGGTGCAGCGCGAGCTGGCCGCCATCATGGGCGCCGACCTGGGTCCGGACGCGGCGCAGCTGAGCTTCGCCTGCCAGCCGCCGGCGATCATCTTGATGGCCGGCCTGCAGGGCGTCGGCAAGACCACCACCGTCGGCAAGCTGGCGAAATACCTGCGCGAAGAGAAAAAGAAAAAAGTGCTGACCGTCTCGGCCGACGTCTACCGCCCGGCCGCGATCGCCCAGCTGCAGTCGGTGACGGCGCAAGTGGGCGCCGACTTCTTCCCCTCGACCAGCGCGGACAAGCCGGTCGACATCGCGCTGGCGGCGTTGGACTGGGCCAAGAAGCACTACCACGACGTATTGATCATCGACACGGCCGGCCGCCTCGGCATCGACGCCGAGATGATGCGCGAAATCGCCGCCGTGCACGCGGCCGTGACGCCGATCGAAACCCTGTTCGTCGTCGACGCCATGCTGGGCCAGGACGCCATCAACACGGCCAAGGCCTTCAACGACGCGCTGCCGCTGACGGGCATCGTGCTCACCAAGCTGGACGGCGACGCCCGCGGCGGCGCCGCCCTGTCGGTGCGCCATATCACCGGCAAGCCGATCAAGTTCGCCGGCGTGTCGGAAAAACTCGACGGCCTCGAAGCGTTCGACCCGACCCGCATGGCCAACCGCATCCTCGGCATGGGCGACATCCTGGCCCTGGTCGAAGAGGCGCGCAAAGGCGTCGACGTCAAGGCGGCGGCGGACCTGGCGCAAAAGATCAAGGTCGGCGGCAAGTTCGACATGAACGACTTCAAGTCGCAACTGGGGCAGATGAAGAAAATGGGCGGCATGGCCAGCCTCGTCGACAAACTGCCGGCCCAGTTCCAGCAGGCGGCCGGCGGCAAGAACATGGACCAGGCCGACAAGCAGGTGCGGCGCATGGTCGGCATCATCGACTCGATGACGCCGCAGGAAAGGGCCAAGCCGGAACTGATCAAGGCCACGCGCAAGCGCCGCATCGCCGCCGGCGCCGGCGTCCAGGTGCAGGAAGTGAACCGCATGCTGACCCAGTTCGAGCAAATGCAGACGATGATGAAAAAACTCTCGGGCGGCGGCATGATGAAAATGATGCGCAGCATGAAAGGCATGATGCCGGGCATGCGCTAAGAACGCGCCGGCGGCGCCGCCCCGCAGCCCTGGCCCAGCCCCGCTTTAGGGGCAAAAACAGGGCGCCGCGCCCGGAAGCGCTGCGGCGGCGCATCGGCGAAGCATTTTAGGCATGTTTTCCGAGGAAAAACGTGAAAAACACTTGCATACTGGGTAAATCCCCACCAATATTAGCCGTGCGATCAATTGCGCAATTTCCCATGTGTTTGTTAAGGAGGCTCGAAGATGGCAACAGCCAAAAAAACCCCAGTAGCAGCGCCAGCTAAATCGGCTGCGGCAGCCAAACCTGCAGCAGTGAAAAAAGCAGCACCCGCCAAAGCAGCAGCCAAGCCAGCAGTGAAAAAAGCGGCAGCACCGGCAGTTCCACGCAAGCCGAACGCAGCATTCATGAAAGCGATGACACCGTCCACGGTATTGGCCGCCGTCGTAGGCGCAGCACCACTGCCGCGTACCGAAGTGACCAAAAAGGTGTGGGATTACATCAAAAAGCTGGACCTGCAAGATCCGGCCAACCGCCGCATGATCAATGCCGACGACAAGCTCAAAGCTGTGTTTGGCGGCAAAGCCCAAGTGTCCATGTTTGAAATGACCAAACTCATCTCCGATCATTTGAAATAATCGAATCCGTCGCGGTCGGCTCCGGAAGCCGGCCGGCGTGCCCCGTCGCCAACGCGAACGGGGCATTTTTTTTGCACAGCCGCACAGCCGGGGACAGACCACGATTTCCGCGCTATTCAGCGCGGAAATCGTGGTCTGTCCCCAGCTTTACGAAAATCGTGGTCTGTCCCCTTACAACTGAATAGCGCGGAAATCGTGGTCTGTCCCCGGCTTTACAACTGCCAGCGCCGCCACGCCGCCAGCACGGCGCCCGGATATTCGGGCCGGCCGCGGCTGCCGTTGTAGCGCCCCAGCGCCAGGTACAGATTGCCGCCCTCCATGTCGAGGTACATGCGCAGGATCGCGCAGCCGTAGCGCAGATTCGTTTGCATGTGGAACAGCTTGCGCCTGTCGCTGTCGCCGATGACGCCGGTCCAGAACGGCATCACTTGCATGTAGCCGCGCGCGCCCGCCATCGACACCGCGTATTTGCGGTAGGCCGATTCGACCTGGATCAGGCCCAGCACCAGCCCCGGGTCGAGGCCGGCGCGGCGCGCCTCGTACCATGCCGCTTCGAGAAATTCCGTGCGCACCTGGACGTCCGGCAGCTTGCGCGCCAGCCGCGCCGACATCTGCTCGAGCCAGTGCGCGTAGCGCTGGCGCTCCCGCTCGTCGCGGAAGATTTGCCGCGGCGGCCGCTCGTCCTTGATCGCGTGGGACAGCGCCAGCCGCACGGAGTCGGCCAGCGCCTCTTCCTTCTGGTTGCCGGCGCGGGCGCCGGCGCCGCTCAGCAGGCCGGCGGCCAGTAGCAGCAGCGCGCCGGCCCGGCCGGGCAGCGTCAGCCTCACGGCTGCATTTTGCCCTGGATGAAACTGACGATGTCGGCCAGCGGCACGGCGCTCGCCTCGGTGTCGCGGCGGCCCAGGTATTCCAGATTGCCTTCCTTCAGGCCGCGCTCGCCGATGACGATGCGGTGCGGCACGCCGATCAGTTCCCAGTCGGCGAACATGGCGCCCGGGCGCAGGCCGCGGTCGTCGACGATGACGTCGACGCCGGCCGCCTGCATGGCCGCGTACAGGGTGTCCGTCGCTTCCTTGACCAGTTCGCTGCGGTCGTAGCTCATCGGGCACAGCACCAGCTCGAACGGCGCGATCGCCGTCGGCCAGATGATGCCCTTGTCGTCGAAGTTCTGTTCGATGGCCGCGCCCAGGATGCGCGTCACGCCGATGCCGTAGCAACCCATCTGCAGCGGGGCCGGCTTGCCGTTTTCGTCGAGGAAGGTGGCCTTCATGCTTTCCGAGTAGGAGGTGCCGAGCTGGAACACGTGGCCCACTTCGATGCCGCGCTCGATCGCCAGCACGCCCTTGCCGTCCGGCGAGGCGTCGCCTTCGACGACGTTGCGCAGGTCGGCGACGATGGCCGGCTCGGCCGCGTCGCGGCCCCAGTTCGCGCCCGTGTAGTGGTAGCCGGCGTCGTTGGCGCCGCAGACGAAGTCGTGCATGTTGGCGACGGTGCGGTCGGCCACGACGGTGACTGGGACCTTGGTGCCGATCGGCCCCAGGTAGCCGGGCACGGTGCCGTAGACTTCGAGTATCTCGGCCTCGGTCGAGAAGCGGTGGCCGGCCAGGCCGGCGACCTTGCCGACCTTGACTTCGTTCAACTCATGGTCGCCGCGCAGCAGCAGCATGAAGTAGCGCTTGGCGAGCTTGCCCTCGCTCTCCGTTTCCACCGTCAGCGCGATGGTTTTGACGGTCTGCGCCAGCGGCAGCAGGCCCAGCAGCGCCGCCACGGTTTCGCACTTGACCGTGTCCGGCGTCGCCGTTTTCGCCAGCGCCTGGCCGGCCGCGCCGCGCGCCGCCGCCACCGGCAGCGCCTCGGCCGCCTCCATGTTCGCGGCGTAGTCGGAACTCGGGCAGTACACCAGCGCGTCCTCGCCGGTGCTGGCGATGACGTGGAACTCGTGCGAACCGGAGCCGCCGATGGCGCCGTTGTCGGCCGCCACGGCGCGGAACTTCAGGCCGAAGCGGGTGAAGATCTTCACGTAGGCGTCGAACATGATCTGGTAGGACGCCTGCAGGCCGGCCAGGTCGCGGTCGAAGGAATAGGCGTCCTTCATCGTGAATTCGCGGCCGCGCATCAGGCCGAAGCGGGGCCGGCGCTCGTCGCGGAACTTGGTCTGGATATGGTAGAAGTTCAACGGCAGCTGGCGGTAGGACTTGATTTCCGAGCGCACCACGTCGGTGATGACCTCTTCCGACGTCGGCTGGATCGCATAGTCGCGGCCGTGGCGGTCCTTGACGCGCAGCAACTCGGCGCCCATCTTGTCCCAGCGCCCGGTTTCCTGCCACAGCTCGGCCGGCTGCACCAGCGGCATCAGCAGCTCGATGCCGGCGGCCGCGTTCATCTCCTCGCGGATGATGGCCTCGACCTTGCGGATCACGCGCAGGCCCATCGGCATGTAGGTGTAGATGCCCGAACCGATGCGTTTGATCATACCGGCGCGCATCATCAATTGGTGGCTGACGATTTCCGCGTCAGATGGGGCTTCTTTGAGCGTAGAAATAAAAAATCGGGAGGCGCGCATAACGTTGAATTCTTTTTAAAAAGAGAGGGTTATAATCAACCTAATTTTAAAGGATTAGCTGGCGGATGCGTCCATACTTTATACAAATGCGTGCAATTGATGACATGCCTGCCGTTTTCGTACCCCGAAAATGCGGCCGGCATGCGGAGATGTGGGCAAAAATATAAGAAAGGCGCTCGGTCGCAGAAAGTTTGAGGTGCATTATGCTCGATCGTGAAGGGTTCCGGCCCAACGTCGGCATCATCCTGCTAAACGCCCAAAATGAGGTGTGGTGGGGAAAACGGGTGCGCGAGCACTCGTGGCAGTTTCCGCAAGGCGGCATCAAGTACGGGGAAACCCCCGAACAAGCCATGTTTCGCGAACTGGAAGAGGAGATAGGATTAAGGCAGGAGCACGTCAAGATCGTCGGCCGCACGCGCGACTGGTTGCGCTACGAGGTGCCGGACCATTTCATCAAGCGCGAGATTCGCGGCCATTACCGGGGGCAAAAGCAGATTTGGTTCCTGCTGCGCATGTGCGCCCGCGACAATGACGTCAACCTGCGCCTGACCGACCATCCGGAGTTCGACGCCTGGCGCTGGCACGATTACTGGGTGCCGCTGGACGTCGTCATCGAGTTCAAGCGCGACGTCTACCAGCGCGCGCTGCAGGAACTGTCGCGCTTCCTGACGTGGCCGGTGAACGGCAGTCCGGCGCCGCACCGGCACACCTCGCGCTACCTGCGCCAGCCGCACGCGCCGCGCGCGCAGGAGGCGCCGCAGGGCGCGGCGGCGGCCGCGCCGCTCGCCGACCCGGAGCCGGCGCTGCTGACGCCGGCGCACAAGGACTAGCGCCGCGCGCCAAAACGGGCATCCTCGGATGCCCGTTTTTTTTACGCCGGCGCCCGTCGAACGGAGCGTCGCGGCGGGTCCGGCCAGGCGCCGCGAATGCTAGACGATCTTGCACACCTCGTCGAAAGACAGGCGCGGGGCGCGCGGATGCACCTTGGTGGCGTCGCCATAGCCGAGGCTGCAGACGAAGTTGGCCTTGACGGTGCTGCCGGCGAAGAAGGCGGCGTTCACCTTGTCCGCGTCGAAGCCCGACATCGGGCCGCAATCGAGGCCGATGGCGCGCGCCGCCATGATCAGGTAGGCGCCCTGCAGCGAGGAATTGCGGAAGGCGGTTGCGTCGGCCAGCGCCTGGTTGCCGGTGAACCAGGACCTGGCGTCCATGTGCGGCGCCAGATACGGCAGCTTCTCGTAGAATTCCATGTCCATGCCGACGATGGCCGTCACCGGCGCCGCCAGCACCTTCGGCGCGTTGCCCGGCGCCATGCAGGTGGCCAGCCTCTCCTTCTCGGCCGCCGACTTGACGAAGACGATGCGCGCCGGCGAACTGTTCGCCGACGTCGGCCCCCACTTCATCAAATCGAACAGATGCGCCAGTTGGGCGTCGCTCACCGGGCGCTCCAGCCAGCCGTTGTGGGTGCGGGCGGCGTAAAACAGGGTGTCCAGGGCGGTATCGTTGAGCATGGGTGGAAAACCTCCGTAAAAGTTGGATGCGGAATAGACTAAGGCACAAGAGTACACATATTCGCCACGCGGTACAATGACGGCTGCTTCCGCTACCCCCAGTGATATCACGATGTTTACTCCCTCCTCCGACGATGTGCGGCGCTTCTTCTGCGACATCTACCGCAAGCACCACGCCAAAGAAATCCTCAGCCCGCTCGAAGCGATCGCGCTCGACTGGATCGTCCAGCACCCCGAATACGAAAGCGACCTGGGCGACGTCGACGCGGCCCTGGCGCGCGACTACTCGGTCGACGGCGGCCAGGCCAACCCCTTTTTGCACCTGTCCATGCACCTGACCATCGCCGAGCAGATCGCCGTGGACCGCCCGACCGGCATCCGCGCGGCCAGCCAGGGGCTGACGCAGCGGCTCGACTCGGAGCACGCGGCCCACCACCAGATCATGGAATGCCTGGGACAGATGATCTGGAACTCGCAGCGCGCCGGCTTGCCGCCGGACGGCGCCGCCTACCTGGAGTGCGTGCGCCGCCGCTAAGCCCGGCCCCGCCCGCAGCCGGAAAGCGCCGCGAGGTCGGCCCCTCCGGGTGATCCCAGCCATCAGGCATCAAGCGGCTGCACAACCAGCCGCACTCCCAGCGCAGCGCAGACCCGGTTAACCGTATCGAAACGCGGAGCGCTGCCCGGCCGCAGTGCCTTGTACAAAGCCTCGCGGGTGATCCCGGCGGACTTGGCGATTTCCGTCATACCGTGAGCGCGGGCAATGTCGCCCAAAGCGGCCGCCAATAAAGAAGCGTCATTCGCCCCCAGAATATCGGTCAAGTAAGCGGCAACGGCAACCTTGCTATCAAGATAGGGCGCCGCGTCGAAATCGGGTAAATCAGCCGCGTTAATTCGTTTTTCCATATATATCTTAGTGTCGCTGTTCTGGGTACGCTTCGCACCGCCAGCCAGCACCCCGATCAACTGGCCGCCGCGCTGCATGAAATATACTCGCCAGCCGGAACCAATGTATATGCGCAGTTCGCTAACGCCTTCACCGAGCACCCATTAGTCCGCGCCCCAAACGCTTGATCCAGGCCACAACCGTAGCGCGAGCCGTTGCAGCGGCAAGACCATCTTCAAGAAAGTCTACGCCACTCTTGTATGCGCCTCCTATTGGGTACTTTCCCACCACGTGAAGCAGCGCAAAAAGCCACGATAATTAACCGTCCCAATAAAAGTTGGGCAGTTTATCGCGCGAGCACCGGGGACAGGGCTCACCGGCGAGGCCTGTCTACGCCGCGCACCCGCGAAAAAAAACCACGCGAACGTGGTTTTTTCTATTCCTGACGGGGCCTCACATCTTAACGATGGATCACCAGCGTCTTAGGCAGGCTGTGCAGATACGCGGCCAGATCCTTGATGTCCTGGTTGGTCAAAGGCTTGACCTGGCCCGTCATGATGGCGTTGTTGCGGCCGTTGGCGCCGTCGCCGCGTTTGTACGTCGTCAGCGCGTGTTCCAGGTAATCCTTATGCTGGCCGGCCAGTTTCGGGTACGAGGGGTCGATCGGCGAATTCAGGTCCTTGCCGTGGCAGGATGCGCAATTGTATTTTTCGGCCAGGGCTTTACCGGCGTCAATGTTGCCACCGGCAACGGCGCTGAACGAGATGGTGGAGCAGAACAGGGCGGCGAGAATGTTTTTCATATTGTTATTCCTCATTTCGGCTGGGCAGTTTGTTGCGCGTAGTAAGCGGCAACGTCAGCAATATCCTGGTCCGACAGGCTGGCGGCGATACCCTTCATCGTCGGGTGCTTGCGGTCGCCCTTTTGGTAGGCCTTCAATGCGTTTTCGATGTATTTCGCCGACTGGCCACCGATCATCGGCACCTGGAACACTTCCGGGAAGGTCGCTTTGTATCCTGGGATGCCGTGGCAACCGATACACATTTCCACCTTGGCGGGGGCGGCCTTGGCGTTTCCAACGATGTCCGCCGCTGCGGCGACATTGGCAATGCCGGCGAGCACGAGAAGTGCAAAGATTTTTTTCATGGTGGCAAGGTAATCAGTGGTAATCGGGGATACAGCGGGTGCAAAAGTTGAGTTTTGCACTATCAACCTGCGATTTTAACTCAAGACCTTCCCGCAAGTCCACATGCAATGTTTTCCGTGTGGAAGCAGAACCTCGGCCCCCGCGCGGCGCGGCGCCGACGCCTTCCATGGCAACGCGGCGCCGTTCTGTCTTATACTCGGTTTTTATTATTTCCACTCACCACTTCGAGCTCCCCGCCCATGCACGCACATCCAGGCCAAGGCCACCGCTTCCAGGGTTCCGACAACTATGTCGCAACCGCCGACTTGAAACTGGCAGTCAATGCCGCGCTGACCTTGCAGCGCCCGCTGCTGATCAAGGGCGAGCCCGGCACCGGCAAGACCATGCTGGCCGAAGAGGTGGCGGCGGCGCTGAACATGCCGCTGATGCAGTGGCACATCAAGTCGACCACCAAGGCCCAGCAGGGCCTGTACGAATACGACGCCGTCTCGCGCCTGCGCGACTCGCAACTGGGCGACGAGCGCGTGCGCGACATCCACAACTACATCGTCAAGGGCGTGCTGTGGCAGGCGTTCACGGCGCCCGAGCCCGTCGTGCTGCTGATCGACGAAATCGACAAGGCCGACATCGAGTTCCCCAACGACTTGCTGCGCGAGCTGGACCGCATGGAATTCTACGTCTACGAGACGCGCGAAATGGTCGTGGCCAAGCACCGCCCGCTGGTGATCATCACCTCCAACAATGAAAAGGAGTTGCCGGACGCCTTCCTGCGGCGCTGCTTCTTCCACTACATCAAGTTCCCAGACAAGGACACGATGGAGCAGATCGTCGCCGTCCACTACCCGAACCTGAAGAAGGAATTGCTGGCGCAAGCCTTGCACACCTTCTACGAGGTGCGCGAGGTGGCCGGCCTGAAGAAGAAGCCGTCGACCTCGGAATTTCTCGACTGGCTCAAGCTGCTGCTGGCCGAGGACATCCCGGCCGAGGCGCTGCGCAGCAAGGACGCCAAGGCCGTCGTGCCGCCGCTGCACGGCGCCCTGCTGAAAAACGAGCAGGACGTGCACCTGTTCGAGCGCCTCGTGTTCATGTCGCGGACGAACCGCTGATGCGGGCCCCCACCGCGCTGACGCTGGCACACAACGGGGTGCGCCTGGAGCCGCTGGCGCCGCACCACGCCGACGGCTTGCGCGCGGCCGCCGCGGACGGCGAGCTGTGGAAGCTGCGCATCACCTCGGTGCCGGAACCCGACCACGTCGACCAGTACATCTTCAAGGCCGCCGAAATGCGCGCCAGCCGCCTGGCCTTCGCCGTCGTCGACGCGGCCAGCAGCGCCGTCATCGGCAGCACCAGCTACCACGACATCGTGACGGAGCTGGAGCGCGTCGAAATCGGCTACACCTGGTACGCGCAAAGCTGGCAGCGCACCCACGTCAACACCAGTTGCAAGCTGATGCTGCTGACGCACGCCTTCGAGACGCTGGGCTGCGCCCTGGTCGGCTTTCGCACCGATAATTTCAACTTCGCCTCTCAAGCCGCCATCACCCGCCTCGGCGCCAAGCTGGACGGCGTGCTGCGCCACCACGCTCTGCGCCGCGACAACACCGTGCGCGACACGCATATGTATAGCATCGCGCGCGGCGAGTGGCCGGAAATCAAGGCCCACCTGGAATACAAGCTGAAGCGGGACTGACATGCTGATCGACTTCTTCTTCACCTTGAAAGACGCCAAGATCCCCGTCTCGATCAAGGAGTTCCTGACCCTGCTCGAAGCGCTGCAACAGAACGTCATCGCGGCGTCGATGGACGACTTCTATTATCTGGCGCGGCTGACGCTGGTCAAGGACGAGGCCCATTTCGACAAGTTCGACCGCGCCTTCGCCCAATACTTCAAGGGCATCAACGCGGCTTTCGAGACGAACGCCGCGATTCCCCTCGACTGGCTGGTCAAGCGCATGGAGCGCGAACTGTCCGCCGAGCAAAAGGCGCAACTGGAAAAATTCGGCTACGACAAGCTGATGGAGCGCCTCCAGGAGTTGCTGAAGGAACAGAAGGAGCGCCACGAGGGCGGCAGCAAGTGGATAGGCAGCGGCGGCACCTCGCCCTTCGGCAACGGCGGCAACAATCCCGAGGGCATCCGCATCGGCGGCCGGGGCGGCAACCGCACGGCCGTCAAGGTGTGGGAGGCGCGCGCCTACAAGGATTACGACGGCGAGCGCGAGCTGGGCACGCGCAACATCAAGGTGGCGCTGCGGCGCCTGCGCAAGTTCGCCCGCGAGGGCGCGGAGGACGAGCTGGCGCTGGAGGCGACCATCCACGCCACGGCCAGCAACGCCGGCTACCTCGACATCAAGATGCGGCCCGAACGCAAGAACCGCATCAAGGTGCTGATGCTGCTCGACGTGGGCGGCACGATGGACGAGCACATCGAGCGCACCGAGGAATTGTTTTCGGCGGCGAAGACGGAATTCAAGAACATGGAATTCTTTTACTTCCACAACTGCGTTTACGATTACCTGTGGAAAAACAACCGGCGCCGCAACGCCGAGCGCTTCCCCACCTGGGATGTGCTGCGCAAATACCCGCCCGACACCAAGCTGATCTTTGTTGGCGACGCGACGATGAGCCCGTATGAAATCTTGCAGCCGGGCGGCTCCGTCGAGTACAACAACGAGGAGGCCGGATCGAGCTGGCTGGCGCGCTTCACCAGCGCCTTTCCGAAATTCATCTGGCTCAATCCCGAGCCGGAAGGCTTGTGGCAATACCGCCAGTCGATCGGCATCGTCCGCCAATTGATGAACCACCGCATGTTTCCCCTGTCGATAGCGGGACTGGAACGCGGCATGCGCCTGCTCAGCAAGTGACGGGCCGGGCCGCGCCCCCGCGCCGCCGCCGATAAGCGATAGCCGACACAGCAATCGTATCGTGCGCCGCCGCGCATCAAGTAGAATCGGCAACGCACTCACGGCAACACGCGCCGCGCGGCGGCCCCGCGCGCGGGCGCCGCCAGCCGCCGATTTTCATTGAGGAGTCTATGCAAAGCATCCTGTCGATTGCATCCGATCTGTCCTGGCCCTTCGCCATCGCCCTGGCCTGGGTCGCCGGCGAGTTCGGCCACCGCTGGACCGGCCTGCCGCGCATCAGCTTCTACGGCGCCGTCGGCTTCCTGCTGGCGCAAACCCAGGTCGGCGTGCTGCCCCACGTCGGCAACGGCCCGATGCTGGTCCTGGCCGACGTCGCCTTCGGCCTGATCCTGTTCGAGCTGGGCTACCGCATCAACCTGCGCTGGCTGTCGAACAACCCGTGGATCGCCGTCGCCGGCCTGGTCGAGGCGATCGGCACCTTCGCCGTCGTCTACTGCATCGCCATCGAGTTCGCCGTCGTCCCCGGCACGGCCCTGCTGCTGGCGGCCCTGTCGATGTCGACGTCGCCGGCCACGGTGATGCGCGTCATCAACGAGGAGCGCAGCTCCGGCCAGGTCAGCGAGCGCGTCATGCACATGTCGGCGCTGAACTGCGTGCTGGCCGTGTTCATCTTCAACGTCATCGTCGCCTACCGCACCTTCCACAGCTCCGGCGACCTGCTCGACGCCGGCATGAGCAGCTTCACGATGCTGCTGGCCTCGGCCGGCGCCGGCGCCGTCTTCGGCGTCGTCGTGCCGGCCATGCTGCGCCGCCTCGGCAACATGGCCCAGGACGCCACGGTCGCCTTCGCGCTGGCGGTAATCCTGCTGGTCGCCATCACCTACACGACGCGGCTCTCGCCGCTGCTGGCCACACTGGTCTTCGGCCTCGTCGCGCGCCACCGCCGCGTCGCCTTCAGCCAGGCCCAGCGCAATTTCGGCGCCCTCGGCGAATTGCTCACCGTGCTGCTGTTCGTTTTCGTCGCCGCGACGCTGGCCTGGCCGCAAGTGGTCGCCGGCGCCGGCCTGGCGCTGGCCATGATCGCCGGACGCTTCGTGACGAAAATCATCGGCGTCGGCGCGTTTTCCCACGTCAGCGGCATCTCCTGGCGCAAGGGCGTGCTGACCGGCGTGGCGCTGACGCCCGTCTCCGTCTCCGTCGTGCTGCTGCTGGAGCACGCGCGCCACCGCGGCGTCAGCTTCGCCGACGAACTCAGCGCGCTGGCCGCCTTCATCCTGATCCTGGAACTGCTCGGCCCCGTCATCATCCAGCGCGCCCTGATCTGGGCCAAGGAAACCCACAACGAACAGGAGCACTGAGATGCCGCTGGAAGCGTTTAGCCAATCCGCCGCGCTGACCTTCGGCGTCGAACTCGAATTGCAACTGGTGAACCTGTCGGACTTCGACCTGACGGCCGCCAGCCCGGACTTGCTGCACCTGCTGGGCAAGAACCCCTTCCCCGGCAACGTCACGCCGGAAATCACCGAGGCGATGATCGAGATCAATTCGACCGTGCACACCCGCCACGCGCCGCTGCTGGCGCAGTTGCAGGAAATCCGCGACACGCTGGTGGCCGCCGGCGACAAGCTCAACATCGGCATCGGCGGCGGCGGCACCCACCCCTTCCAGCAGTGGTCCGCGCAAAAAATCTTCGCCAAGCCCCGCTTCAAAGAAATTTCCGAGCTATACGGCTACCTCGCCAAGCAATTCACCATCTTCGGCCAGCACGTGCACATCGGCTGCGCCTCGGGCGACGACGCGATGTTCCTGCTGCACGCCCTGAACCGCTACATCCCCCACTTCATCGCGCTGTCGGCCTCCTCGCCGTATGTGCAGGGGCGCGACACGCTGTTCGACTCGGCCCGCCTGAACTCCGTGTTCGCCTTCCCGATGAGCGGGCGGGCGCCGTTCACGCTCAGCTGGGACGAATTTTCCAAGCAGTACTTCGCCAAGATGGAAAAGACCGGCATCATCAAGAGCATGAAGGATTTCTACTGGGACATCCGGCCGAAGCCGGAATTCGGCACCATCGAGCTGCGCGTCTGCGACACGCCGCTGACGGTGGAGCGGGCGGCCGCGCTGGCCGCCTACCTGCAGGCGCTGTGCCGCCACCTGCTGGAGCGGCGCGAGGCGGCGCCGGCCGAAGACGACTACCTGGTCTACAACTACAACCGCTTCCAGGCTTGCCGCTTCGGCCTGGACGGCGCCATCACGCACCCGAAGACCTATGAAACGATGTCGCTGCGGGAAGACATCATGACGACGCTGCGCAAGATGGAGCCGCACGGCGAGGCGCTGGACAGCACGGCCGCCCTGAAACACCTGGGCGACGTCACCAAACTGTGGAGCGACGCCCACTACCTGCGCACCCAGCACGACCGCCAGGGCAGCGCCGAGGGCATGGTCGACGCGGCCATCCGCTGCTTCCGCGGCGAAGCAATGGAATTCTGAGGGCCGCGCCGCCGCCCCGCCGGCGCCTACGAGCAGTTACCGGCGATCGAGCACACCAGGTTCCACAGCTGCACCCAGCGGCTGTCGAGGATGGAAGCGCCCTGCACCTTCGGGTCGGTGCTGATATAGCCGTAGGAAGTCACGCCGACGACGCGGTTGACGCCCGTGTTCAGGCCGGTGGCGCCGCCCACGGGCACCGTTTCAAAATTCTGCACCCACGGCCCGCCGCTGGAACCGCCCCTGGCGTCGGAGCCGTATTCGACATTGTTCGGGAACGTCGTGCGGAAGTTATTGCTCGCGACATTTTGCATTTTCTGGCAGCTGTCGAGATTGCAGGGATAGCCGAGTTTCGAGGTGTGGTTCAGCGCCAGGCTGACGGTTTGCCAGCCCAGCCAGCCCGTCAGATTGCCCAGTTTGTAGACGGGGCCGCCGGGGGTCAGCGCCTGGTCGACGAACTCGATCATCGCGTAATCGGCGGCATTCGGCACGCCGCCGCCGCCGCCGGCCCAGGTGGCGGTCGTCGTCACCAGGCGCCAGTTCCACGTCTTGAGGGGCGCCACGCCGTCGCGGTAGGCGGGCGCGAACATGAAATTACTGTGAAAACCGGCCGCCGTGCCGCTGTGCACGCAATGCCCGGCCGTCGCCACGATGCGCCGCTGTATCACCGAGGCCGAACAGACATAGGGCACGCCGCTGATCGAGAAGAACAGCTTGCCGACCGTCGTGTAAGGATAGGCGCGGTCGGCGGAAAAACCGGCGTTCGCTCCGCTAAACAGCGGAAACACCCGGGTGCTGGTGTAGTGCGCGCCGAAGGTGCCGGCCGCGCTGGGGCTGACGCCCTCGCTGTCCGGCAGGATTTTCTGCTCGGGGCTGGGGAAAAACAATTGCTGCGGCGCGGGCGCGCCCTGCAGCGACGGCGGCTGGCCATCGGCGCCGGCCTGGCTGGCCGGTTGCGCCAGCGCCGCCGCGGGGTCCGGCACATGGGCGCCGGCCCGCGCCTGCGGCAAAGGCAGCGGTTTGGCGGCCTTGAGGCGCTCGGCCGTCCAGTAGGGCGCGCTACCGTTCGTCGCCACCTCGGCATTGACTTTGCTGACGGGGCCATGCTGGGCGTAGGCCGTGGAAGTGGCCAGCACGAACAGCGTGCAAGCGGAATATATTGCGGTATATTTCATATCGTCCTCGCAAATACACAAGACCACCGGTTTTCCTTGGCGCTGAAAAAAAAGTAACACGCCACCCTGCCACGTCGCGGGGCATTTTCAGCGGTCTTGCTGGTGTGGGGAAAGGTGCTGTCGGATGGAACAATCAATCGCCGACGAGCATCGCGTCATGTCATGCGGATCTCAACAAAGACCTATACGTAGTTCAACTACGCCGGTGTATTGTTAGGGATAGAACGAAAAATCCACAATGAAACGCACACCGGGCTTGAGCTTCGTCAAAGCTCGAACGGCCTCAAGTGCTAAATAAGCGGACTCAAAAGCGGGTTTCGCGGGCCGCGCGCAGGAAATGGTCGAGGATGGGCGTGCAATCGAGCAAATCGACGCCGCCCGCCGAATGGAACTCCGGATGCCACTGCAGGCCGACGACGAAATGCGCGCGCTGGTAGCGTATCGCCTCGACGATGTTGTCCGGCTGCGACATGGCCTCGACGGTGATATCGCGCCCCAGGTCCTTCACGGCCTGGTGGTGGATCGAATTGACGAGCGCCTCGCCGCGCTGCGGAAACAGCGGCGCCAGCGAGGAGCCCTTGGGAAAGACGATGCTGTGGCGGTGGCTGTCGTACAGATTGTTGACATGCTCGGCGGCGTCGGGCACGTCGGCGGCGATGTCCTGGTACAGCGTGCCGCCGAAGGCGACGTTGATCAACTGGCAGCCGCGGCAGATGCCCAGCACCGGCTTGCCCGCCTCGACGAACTCATGCAACAGCTCCAGCTCGTAAATGTCGCGGGCGCGGTCGCCGCTCCACTCGGGCCGGGTGGCCGCCTCGGAATACGTCTGCGGCGACACGTCGGCGCCGCCCTGCAGCACCAGGCCGTCCAGGTGGCGGGCGTAATGGCGCAGGGTGATATTACTGGGATGCAGCAAGCCGCCCGTATTCACCGTCGGAATCATAAACACCAGCACATCGCGCGACATCACCCACTGGGCGATCGACTCCTCGAGATACTGCAGATTCTTGCTGCGCAAACCCGTGGAACCGGCTTCCGGGTGAAAAATGCGCGCCGAAATACCGATGCGCAAAGTGCGGCGCATGAAATCGCGGCCGGCCTTGTCGCGCATGGCCCGGTAGCGCGCCACCACGACGCGCCAGGCCAGCGCCAGCGGCGTGTCGTTCTCCTTCAGATAGCGGGGCGCGGCCTCGCCGGCGCGGCGGTCGGGAATACGCTCGGGGTGCGGCGGCGTGGGCGGATCGATATCGGACATGGCTGGAAGCGGGCGGAAAACGCAGACAGTTTCAATATAAACCTAGTGCGCCGCGCACACGCTTCGATTTTGTAACAAAAGCTGGGGACAGACCACGATTTCCGGGAAATCTTTCCCGGAAATCGTGGTCTGTCCCCAGCTTTTATACAGCCTGTTTACGCGCCGGCCCCGCCTTTTTAGAGAATCTTTATATGGGGACTGCTAACCTTTACAGCACCTCAACAACCGCTTCACAGCCCTTATGGAAACCTATTCACGCAGTCCGACTTTCCTGATGCATATCACGGTCGATACCGGCCGCCTCACCGAGCTGCGCCAACTGGTCGCGAAAACCTGCGGCGGCATGCTCTCTTTCATGCGCATCGAGCCGGTCGACCATGCCGAGCGGATGAAGGTGTGGCTGTGCGTGGCCGAGCCGGCGCTCCGCTTGACGATGGATGCGGTGATGCGCCTGCTGCCGGCCGCGGAGTTCGGCCGTATCCGCAAGGCGCAGCAATCATGAGCAACGCCAGCCACAACGCCTCCGCCGCGCCCGTCCCCTGCGACAACGCCATGTCGTCGAGCCGCATCACCGCCCATTTCCAGGGTATCTGGGTGCCGATGGTCACGCCCTTCCGCGACGGCGAGGTCGATTACGCCGCCGCCCGCGCGCTGGCGACGGCGCTGGCCGCCAGCGGCATCCACGGCCTCGTCGTCTGCGGCACCACCGGCGAGGCGGCCATGCTGAGCGAAGCCGAACAGACGATGCTGCTGGCCGAGGTGCTCGACGCCGTCGGCCCGCACTTCCCCGTCGTCATGGGCGTCGGCGGCAGCGACACGCGCGCCGTCGCCGCGCGCGCGCAGCGCTTCAACGACCATCCGCTGGCGGGCCTGCTCATTTCCGCGCCCGCCTATGTGCGCCCCTCGCAACTGGGCATCCTGCGCCATTTCCAGGCCATGTCGGCAGCGACCGACCATTCGATCATCCTCTACAACGTGCCGGCCCGCACCGGCATCAACATCGCGCCCGCCACCGTGGCGGAGCTGAGCCAGGACACGCGCTTCGTCGCCATCAAGGAGGCCGGCGGCGATATGCAGCAGCTCACCGAGCTGCTGCTGACGACGCGCCTCGATGTGCTCGGCGGCGACGACGCGCTATTGCTGGCCACGCTGTGCGCGGGCGGCCACGGCGCCATCTCGGCCGCCGCGCAGATCCGCCCCGACCTGTATGTGCAGTTGTTCGACCTGGTCAAGAGCGGCCAGTTGCACGCCGCGCAGCAGTTGTTCAAGGCGCTGCTGCCGATGATACGGCTGCTGTTCGCCGAGCCCAACCCCGGCCCGATCAAGGCCGCGCTGGCCATGCAGGGCAGGATACGCGACGAGCTGCGCCTGCCGATGACGCCGATGTCCGCCGCCGGCAAGGCCCGGCTGTCCGCCGCGCTGGAGCAGTTGATGGCGCTGCCGCAGTGGCCGGCGGCCGGCGCCTGCCCCACGGCCCGCGCCGGCCGCCAGGGCTGGCTGATGCAGCTGGTGTCGTCATCCTCCGTCATCCCGGCGGGACGCCACGATGATCATCACCGTAACTGACGCCAGCGGCGGCGCCGGCAAGTCCGTCCTGGCCGGCCGGCTGGCGGCGGCGCGCGCGCTGGCCGGGCGCAAGGTGCTGCTGCTCGACGCCGATCCGCGCCGCGGCGCGCTGGCGTGCTGCGCCGCCCGGCCCAGGCTGGTGGCGCGCGCCATCAGCGCGAAGGGGCTGCAGCCGGAGTTGGAGCACCTGGTCAACTGCTACCACGACATCGTCATCGACAGCGAGGGCCGCGATTCGATGGGCAGCCGCGCGGCCCTGATCGCTGCGCGCGTCGTCATCGTGCCCTTCGACGCGCAGCACGGCGACGCCGCCGCGCGGGAGCTGCTGGTGCGGCGCATCGGCAAGGCGCGCATGTTCAATCCCGGCCTGCGCGTGCTGCTGGTCTGCGAGCCGGCCGAGCGCGCGCGCGCCGACGTTTTCGCGGCGCAGATTCCGGCCGCCTCGGTGACCGATATAGAAGGGCTGTACGGCGCGGTGTTCCAGTAGGGGCGCCGCCCGCCGGCACGTCGAAACGGGGCGGGCGCCGCATGGCGCCCGCCCCGCTCCATTTCCAGTCCCTTAGAAGGTTTTGCTGAGCGTCAGCAGCAGCGCCGTCTTGCCCGTGAACTTGCCGTTCACCGGCGAGGCGTAGGCCTTCTTGTCGGCGTTGCTGCCGACCACGGCCAGCGCGCCCGTGAGCACGCCGAAGTCCTTGGTCACGCCAAGCTTCCAGTCGGTGTAGCTGGACACCGAAGCGTGCCTGACATTCTGGTGGCCGACGTGCAGGTTGCCAGTCCAGCCGTTCGTCAGGTCGATGTTGGCGCCGATGTCGAGGTAGCCGCTGTTTTTGCTGTCGACGGCGCCGAACAGGTTCGTCACCGCGTGCGAATACTTGATGTAGGCGGGGCCGTAGCCGAGCTGGCCGTAAAGTTCGAAGGTGTTGGCGTTTTTCAGGCCGACTTTATCGAGGTCGTTGCCGGCGTAGACATAGGCCAGCACGCCAAGGTCATACGCAAGGTCCTTGGCGAGCTCGCCGCGCTTGCCGCCGTACAGGTCGACTTCGACGTCGCCGCTGCCGCCCGCGTCCTTGGTCCATTTGATCGTCGACGCCCAGGCGCCGGCGTAGAAACCGCTGGGGTTGTTGACGTAGTCGACGCCGCCCTGCAGCGCCGGCTTCAGGCGGGTTTGCGAGATGCCGCGGAAGCGGTAGTCGGACACGCCGGCGACGTTGAACGTCACTTCGTTGTCGGGCTTTTTGTCTTCCGCGTGGACCAGGCCGCCGGCGAGGGCTGCCGCAATGGCGCTTGCAAGGATCAATTTTTTCATGGTGTTCTTCTGTGTAGTGAGTGGAATGGGCCTTTGCCGGAATGGCGCAGCTGGCCCGTCGCTGCAAATATTTGGGCAAGCCCCTCCCCCGGCGCGCGCACGCGCCTTTGCATATCGAGGGAAGCTCAGGCCGGGATGGCGCTAGTTCATAGCGGCAGCAGCAGGCGGTAGCCGACCGCCGTTTCGGTCAGCAGGTGGACCGGCTGGGTCGGGTCGTTCTCCAGCTTCTGGCGCAGGTGCCCCATGTAGATGCGCAGGTAGTGGCCGCTCTCGGAATGCGACGGCCCCCACACTTCGCGCAGCAGTTGCGGATTGGTGACGACGCGCCCGGCGTTCGTCACCAGCACCGCCAGCAGGCGAAATTCCGTCGGCGTCAGGTGCACCAGCTGGCCGCCGCGGGTGACCAGGCGCGCCCGCAGGTCGACCTTGACGTCGCCGAACTGCACGGCGCCGTCGGCGCCGGCGCCCGGCTGGCGCTGGCGCCGCAGGGTGGCGCGCACCCGCGCCAGCAGTTCGCCGACGCCGAAGGGCTTGCTCAGGTAGTCGTCGGCGCCGGCGTCGAGGGCGCGGATCTTGTCCTGCTCGTCGACGCGCGCCGACAGCACGATGATCGGCACGTTCGACCATTTGCGGATGTCGGCGATGAAGTCGATGCCGTCGCCGTCGGGCAGGCCGAGGTCGAGCACGATCAGGTCGGGGCGGCGGGTGCCGGCGTCGATCAGGCCGCGCTGCATGGTGGCCGACTCGAATATCTGCCAGCCCTCCTCTTCCAGCGCGGCGCGCACGAAGCGGCGGATTTGCGGCTCGTCTTCGACCAGCAGGGCCGTTGCGGGGGTGTCGTTCATATTGCTTGTCCGTTCAAGGGTGCTTCGATGTCGTCGAGTTCGGGCATCGCCGGCGGCGTGCCCAGCGGCAGCGTGAAGACGATGGCGGCGCCGTGCTGCGGCGACTGGCCGGCGCGGATCTTGCCGCCGTGCGCCTCGACGATGGCGCGGCAGATCGCCAGCCCCAGGCCGACGCCCGGCTTGGCCGACTCGCGTTCGCCGCGGGTGAATTTTTCAAACACGGCTTCCTCGCGGCCGGGCGGCAGGCCGGGGCCGTTGTCGTACACGGTCACTTGCAGGTACTGGCCGCTGAGCTCCGCCGCCGCCGTGATGGTGCTGCCGGCCGGCGTGTACTTGGCGGCGTTCTCCAGCAGGTTGCACAGCACGCGCTCGATCAGCACGGCGTCGAAGCGCACCAGCGGCAGCCCGGCCGCCAGGCGCGTGCGCACGGTGTGGGCCAGCAGCTGCGGGCGGCTGGCGCGCAGCGCGCTGCCGACCACCTCTTCCAGCGCCTGCCATTGCAGGTTCAGGCGCACCTGGCCGCTTTCGATGCGCGCCATGTCGAGCAGGTTGGCGACCAGGGCGCTCATGCGCAGCGTCTCGCCCTGCAGCGAACGGGCCATGTCGAGCTGCGGCGCCGACAGCGGCGGCTTCGACATGGCCAGCGACTCGGCCAGGCCCACCAGCGAGGTCAGCGGCGTGCGCAGGTCGTGCGACAGCGCCGCCAGCAGCGAGTTGCGCAGCCGCTCCGACTCCATCTGCACCAGCGCGCCCTGGGCGACGTCGATGTAATGCACGCGCTCGAGCGCGATGGCGGCCAGCGCGGCGAAGGTGTCGAGGTGCTGGCGCTGCTCCGGCACCAGCAGCCAGCGGCGGTTCTCGGGCAGCAGCGCCAGCAGGCCGCGCGTGCGCATCGGCGCGATCAGCGGCAGGTAGAACACGTTCGACGCCGGCAGCGTGTCGGTGCCGCTGCCGGCCGCCTCGGCGTGGTCGAAGGCCCACTGGGCGATGCCGGCGTCGATCTCCGGCGCGCCGCCGGCGGCGTCGGCGCCCGGCTGCGCCAGGTGCAGATGGCCGGCGTCGTCCGGCACCAGCAGCGTGGCGCGGGCCTGGAAGGCGCGCTGGATGTAGTTGCGGGTGATCTCGACGATCTGCTCGGTCTGCAGCACGCCGGACAGGTCGCGGGCGAATTCGTACAGCGCGCGGGCGCGCGCCTCGCGGTGCGAGGCCACCCGCGCCTGGAAGCGCAGGTCGGCCGTCAGGTGGCCGGTGATCAGGCCGACGGCCAGCATCACGCCGAAGGTGACCAGGTACTGGATGTCGCCGACGGCGAAGGAAAAGCGCGGCGGCACGAAGCCGAAGTCGAAGGCGGCCACGCCGACCAGGCTGGCCAGCGCCGCCGGGCCGCGCCCGAGGCGCACGGCCACCAGCACCACCGTCAGCAGGAACAGCATGGCGATGTTGGCCAGGTCCAGGTAGGCCAGCAGAGGCAGGCTGGCGGCCGCCGTCAGCAGGCTGGCGCCGGCCGCCAGCGCGTAGCGCCAGTGGCGCGCCGGGCGGCGCTCGGTGTCGGCGCCGTCCGGCTCGGCGCCGCGCGGCGCCGGCGCCGCGCGGCCGCCGGCCAGGCCGATCTGGATCAGGTCGGCGTCGGGCGCCAGTTGCGCGATGCGCCTGGCGGGCGCGGCGCGCCACGGCCAGCTCCGGTGGGCGCGCCCGAGGATCAGTTTCGAGATGTTGTTGGCGCGGGCGTAGTCGACGATAGCGGCGGCGATGTCATTGCCCGACAAAACGGCCGTGCGCGCGCCCAGGTCCTGGGCCAGCTTCAGGGTCTTCAGGATGCGCTCGCGCTGCGCCGCCGGCAGGTGCTGCAGTTGCGGCGTTTCGATGTAGACGGCGTGCCACTCGGCGTTGAGCTGGCTGGCCAGGCGCGCCGTGCTGCGCACCACATGCTCGCTGCCGGGGCGCGGGCCGACGCAGGCCAGCAGCGCCGCGCCCGTCTTCCAGATCGGGTTGATGGATTTTTCCACGCGGTAGGCTTGCACGTCGTCCTGCACGCGGTCGGCCGTGCGGCGCAGCGCCAGCTCGCGCAGGGCGATCAGGTTGCCCTTGCGGAAAAAATTCTGCGACGCCCGCTCGGCCTGCTGCGGCTGGTAGACCTTGCCCAGCTTCAGGCGCTTGAGCAGCTCGTCGGCGGGAATGTCGACCAGCACCACCTCGTCGGCGCGGTCGAACACGGTGTCGGGCAGGGTTTCGGCCACGCGCACGCCGGTGATGCCGCCGACGACGTCGTTGAGGCTCTCCAGGTGCTGCACATTGACCGTCGTGAACACGTCGATGCCCGCCTCCAGCAGCTCCTCGACGTCCTGCCAGCGTTTCGGGTGGCGCGAGCCGGGCGCGTTGGAGTGCGCCAGCTCGTCCATCAGGATCAGCGGCGGACGGCGCAGCAGCGCCTCGTCGAGGTCGAACTCGCTCAGCGTCTTGCCGCGGTGGGCGATGGCCTTGCGCGCCAGCAGCGGCAAGCCCTCGGCCAGCGCCAGCGTGTCGGCGCGGCCGTGGGTTTCCACCACGCCGACCAGCAGCGCCTGGCCGTCCGCCTGCAATTTGCGGGCGGCCGCCAGCATCGCGTAGGTCTTGCCCACGCCTGCGGAGGCGCCGAAATAGATGCGCAGCTTGCCGCGCGACGCTTTTTTTTCCTGCGCCTGCACTTGCGCCAGCAGGGCGTCGGGGTCGGGGCGTTGCTTGTCGTTCGGGGGCATGCTTGCCTTGTTGTCCGGGTGCGTTGAAAGCGGGCGTGGCGGCGCGGCTGGCCGCGCCGCTACGCCACTGGCTGACATCTTACTTGCGCGCGGCGTCGAGCGCCATGTTCAGCGCCAGCACGTTGACGCGCGGCTCGCCGAAAATGCCGAAATACGGCGTCTGCACGTGGCGCGCCAGCAGCGCGTCCACCTGCGCGGGCGCCATCGCGCGCGCCCGCGCCACGCGGCCGGCCTGGTAGCGCGCCGCCGCCACGCTGATCTCCGGGTCCAGGCCGCTGCCCGAGGCCGTCACCAGGTCGACCGGCACGGCCGCCATGTTGCCGGGGTCGGCCGCCCGCAGCGCCGCGAGGCGGCCCTTGACGGCGTCGAGCTGGGCCGGATTGCTCGGCCCCAGGTTCGAGCCGCCCGAGCCGGCGCCGTTGTTGGCCATCGGCGCGGTGGCCGACGGCCGGCCCCAGAAGTACCGCGGCGAGGTGAAGGACTGGCCGATCAGGCTGGAGCCGACGGCCCGGCCGCCGGCCTGGACGATGCTGCCGGCCGATTCGTCGGGGAAGGCGAGCTGGCCGACGCCGGCCACGGCGTAGGGATAGACGATGCCGCACACCAGGGTCAGCGAGGCGAACAGCACCAGGGCGGGGCGAAGGATGGAACTCATGAGGTGTCCTTTAGACTAAATTGAAAGCGGATAAAACCATGTCGATCAGCTTGATGCCGATGAACGGCAGGACGATGCCGCCGACGCCGTAGATCAGCAGGTTGCGGCGCAACAGCATGGCCGCGCCGATGGCCCGGTACTGCACGCCCTTCAGCGCCAGCGGGATCAGCACGACGATGATCAGCGCGTTGAAGATCACCGCCGACATGATGGCCGACGCCGGGCTGGCCAGATGCATCACGTCGAGCGCCTTCAACTGCGGATAGGTGCCGACGAAGGCGGCCGGAATGATCGCGAAGTACTTGGCGATGTCGTTGGCGATCGAGAACGTCGTCAGCGAGCCGCGCGTCATCAGCATCTGCTTGCCGATCTCGACGATCTCCAGCAGCTTGGTCGGGTTGGAGTCGAGGTCGACCATATTGCCGGCCTCCTTCGCCGCCTGGGTGCCGGAATTCATCGCCACGGCGACGTCGGCCTGGGCCAGCGCCGGCGCGTCGTTGGTGCCGTCGCCCGTCATCGCCACCAGCCGGCCTTCCGACTGGTAGCTGCGGATCAGCTTCAACTTGTCCTCCGGCGTCGCCTCGGCCAGGAAATCGTCGACGCCGGCCTCGGCGGCGATGGCGGCGGCCGTCAGCTTGTTGTCGCCGGTGATCATCACCGTCTTGATGCCCATCCGGCGCAGCTCGGCGAAACGCTCCTTGATGCCGCCCTTGACGATGTCCTTCAGCTCGACCGCGCCCATCACGCGGCCGTCGTCGACCACCACCAGCGGCGTGCTGCCGCAGCGGGCGATGTCGTCGACGGCGCGCGCCACCTCGTCGGGGTAAGGCCGGCCCAGCGCCTCGACATATTTGCGCACCGAATCGGCGGCGCCCTTGCGCACCTCGCGGCCGGCGACGTCCACGCCGCTCATCCGCGTCTGCGCCGTGAACGGCACGAAGGTCGCGTTCAAGGTCGCCATCTCGCGTTCGCGGATGTTGAAGCGCTGCTTGGCCAGCACGACGATGCTGCGGCCCTCCGGCGTCTCGTCGGCCAGCGAAGCCAGTTGCGCGGCGTCGGCCAGCTGCTGCTCGGTGACGCCGGGCGCGGCGACGAAGGCCGACGCCTGGCGGTTGCCCAGCGTGATCGTGCCGGTCTTGTCGAGCATCAGCACGTCGACGTCGCCGGCCGCCTCGACGGCGCGGCCCGAGGTGGCGATCACGTTCGCCTGCATCATGCGGCTCATGCCGGCCACGCCGATGGCCGACAGCAGGCCGCCTATGGTGGTCGGAATCAGGCACACCAGCAGCGCGATCAGCACCGTGATGGTGACCGGCGTGCCGGACTTGGCCGCCTCGACGGCGAACAGCGAATACGGCAGCAGCGTCACGGTGACGACCAGGAACACGATCGTCAGCGCCACCAGCAGGATCGTCAGGGCGATCTCGTTCGGCGTCTTCTGCCGCTTGGCGCCCTCGACCATCGCGATCATGCGGTCGATGAAAGCCTCGCCGGGATTCACCGAGACGCGCACCATCAGCCAATCCGACAGCACGCGGGTGCCGCCGGTGACGGCCGAGAAATCGCCGCCGGACTCGCGGATCACGGGCGCCGACTCGCCGGTGATGGCGCTCTCGTCGACCGAGGCGACGCCGCCGACCACCTCGCCGTCGGCGGGGATCACGTCGCCCGCCTCGACCAGCACCGTCATGCCCTTGCGCAGATCGGTGGCCGGCGTCGGCAGCCAGGTGGTGCCGTACTTCGGCGTCGTCATCTTCTTCGCCATCACGGTCTTCTTCAGCGCCCGCAGCGAAGCCGCCTGCGCCTTGCTGCGGCCCTCGGCCAGCGCCTCGGCGAAATTGGCGAACAGCACCGTGAACCACAACCACACCGTGGTCGCCAGGATGAAGCCCGGCGGGGCCTCGGCGGCGCCGTTCAGCGCCTGGATATACAACAGCGTCGTGATGATGCTGCCCACATAGACGACGAACATCACGGGGCTGCGCCACTGCGTGCGCGGATGGAGTTTCTTGAACGCGTCCAGAACGGCGGGGCCGATCAGGGCGGAATCGAAAAGCGTCAGGCTGGTGCGTGACATGTCTAGCCTCTTATTGTGTGAAAAGTTGCAGGTGTTCGATGAGCGGGCCGAGCGCCAGCGCCGGCACGTAGTTCAGCACGCCGACCAGGACCACGATCCCGACCAGCAGCGCGATGAACATCGGGCCGTGGGTCGGCATGGTGCCGGCGTTCGCCTGCAGGCGCTGCTTGGCGGCCAGCGAACCGGCCACGGCCAGCACCGGCACGATCACGCCGAAGCGGCCGAACCACATCGCGATGGCCAGCATCACGTTGTAGAAAGGCGTGTTGGCGGACAGGCCGGCGAAGGCGCTGCCGTTGTTGTTGGCGGCCGAGGTGAAGGCATACAGCACCTCCGAGAAGCCGTGCGCGCCGGGGTTGAGGACGCCGGCCTTGCCGGGATCGACCATGACGGCGATGGCGGTGCCGGTCAGCACCAGGGCCGGCGTCACCAGGATGGCCAGCGAGGTCATCTTCATCTCATAGGCCTGGATCTTCTTGCCCAGGTACTCGGGAGTGCGGCCTATCATCAGGCCGGCGATGAACACCGCCAGGATCGCGAACATCAGCATGCCGTACAAGCCGGTGCCGACGCCGCCGAAAATCACCTCGCCGAACTGCATCAGCAGCAGCGGCACCATGCCGCCCAGGGGCATATACGAATCGTGCATCGAATTCACGGCGCCGCAGGAAGCCGCCGTCGTGACGGCCGCGAACAGGGTCGAGCCGCTGATGCCGAAGCGCGTCTCCTTGCCCTCCATATTGCCGCCGGCCTGCAGCGCGCTGGCGCCCTGGTCGACGCCGAGCGCCTGCAAGGCCGGATGCGCGGCCTGCTCGGCGCCCATCACCGCCACCGTCAGCGCGGCGAACAGCAGGGTCATCGCCGCGATCACGGCCCAGCCCTGGCGCATATCGCCGACCATGCGGCCGAAGGTGAAGCACAGCCCGGCCGGAATCAGGAAGATCGCCAGCACCTGCAGGAAATTCGACAGCGCGCTGGGACTCTCGAACGGATGCGCGGAGTTCGCATTGAAGAAGCCGCCGCCGTTCGTGCCGAGCAGCTTGATCGCCTCCTGCGACGCCACCGGCCCCATGGCGATGGTCTGCGTCTTCGCCACCAGGGCCTCCATCACCGGCTGGCCGGCCGCGTCGAGCACGGGCTGGCCGTCGGCGCCGGCCTTCGGCGCCGAATACGCGACCTGGTCCAACAGGGCCACCTCCTTATAGGCCGAGAAATTCTGGATCATGCCCTCGCTGTTGAAGGCCACGGCGAACACCAGCGACAGCGGCAGCAGCACATACAAGGTCGAGCGCGTCACATCGACCCAGAAATTGCCGATCGACTTGCTCGAACGCGCGGAAAAGCCCCGCACCAGCGCGAAAATGACGGCGATGCCGGTCGCGGCCGAGAAAAAATTCTGGCAAGCCATGCCCAGCATCTGCGTCAGATAACTCATCGTCTGCTCGCCGCCGTAGCCCTGCCAATTCGTATTGGCGACAAAACTGACCGCCGTATTGAACGAGGAATCGGGGCTGACGGCGCCCAGGCCCTGCGGATTCAGCGGCAGCACGCCCTGCAGGCGCTGCAGGCCATAAACAAAGACAGCGCCGAGCGCATTAAAGACGATCAGCGCGATCGCATACGTCTTCCAGCCCATCGCCTTATCGGCGGCAATGCCGGCCAGGCGGTACAGCGCGTCCTCGCACTTTTGCAGCCAGCCCAGGCCGCGGACGGGGGCCTCGCCGGCGACCTTCGCCATAAACAGGCCGAGCGGATAAGCCAGCGCCAGCAACACCGCCAGGAAAGCCAGCAACAACAAAACCGATTGCGTCGTCATCACAGCTCCTCCGCCTTCAACAGCGCCACCAGCAAATACACCAACAAGCCGGCCGCCACGACGGCGCCGAGCACATAAAACCCGTTCATTGCGGACCTCCCAATGTGTCGCAGGCGACGGCGAAGCCGCACACGACAAGGAAAAACACGGCAAGCAAGCCGAGATACACGATATCCATCACCATCCCCAGTCAGGTTTGTTTTGATAGCCGGAAGGTTATCGGGAAGCGTCTAAAAATGTCGTAAAGACTAGGGACGGGGGTGTAAACAAAACGTAAAAATGACAAAAATACCGGCCCCGCAGGCATAATTCTCATAAGCAACATTGGGGTCAGGTCTAGACATGGCGGTTTTGCGACGAAAAACCGCCATGTCTAGACCTGACCCCAATGTTGCAACGGCGTTTTCCGCCATTTCCGCCCGTTGAGGATAGAATGCGCAGGCGTCCGCATAAACCCAGAACCGCCTTTATTAGCTTGAACACGTATGGCCACTAAAAAACCTGCATCCGACTACAGCGAATCATCCATCCGCGTCCTCAAGGGCCTGGAACCCGTCAAGCAGCGCCCGGGGATGTATACCCGCACCGAGAATCCGCTGCATATCATTCAGGAGGTGATCGACAATGCCTCCGACGAGGCGCTCGGCGGCCATTGTTCGCATATCGCCGTGACGCAGAACGTCGACGGCAGTATCACCGTCGAGGATAACGGCCGCGGCATCCCGGTCGGCCTGCACCCCGAGGAAAACGTGCCGACGGTGGAGATCGTCTTCACCCGCCTGCACGCCGGCGGCAAGTTCGATAAGGGCTCCGGCGGCGCCTACGCCTTTTCCGGCGGCCTGCACGGCGTCGGCGTCTCCGTCACCAACGCGCTGTCGTCGCGCCTGGAGATCACCGTCTGGCGCAAGGAGGACAACGGCAACGGCTTGCACCATATGGTCTTCGCCGACGGCGAGGTGATCGAGCCCCTGAACTCGCGCCCCGCCCCCCGCGACGGCAAGAAGTCCGGCACGCGCGTGACGGCCTGGCCGAATCCGAAGTATTTCGACTCGCCGCAGATTTCCCAGACCGAGCTGCAGCGCCTGCTGCGCTCGAAGGCCGTGCTGCTGCCCGGCGTGACGGTGACGCTGAGCAACGCCAAGACGGGCGACACGCAGACCTGGTTGTACGCCGAGGGCTTGCGCGGCTATCTGACCGAGGCGCTGGCGCAAAGCAGCAACGGCGAGACGCTGATTCCCCTGTTCGAGGGCGCCCAGTACGCCGGCCCCGACGCCGAGGGCTTCGCCGAGGGCGAGGGCGCGGCCTGGGTGGTGGCCTGGACCGAGGAAGGCGCCATCGTGCGCGAGTCTTACGTCAACCTGATTCCCACCTCGAACGGCGGCACCCACGAGTCCGGCCTGCGCGAGGGCCTGTTCGGCGCCGTGAAGAATTTCGTCGAGATGCACTCGCTGCTGCCGAAGGGCGTCAAGCTGCTGCCCGAGGATGTCTTCGCGCGCGCCTCCTTCGTGCTGTCGGCGAAGGTGCTGGACCCGCAGTTCCAGGGCCAGATCAAGGAGCGCCTGAATTCGCGCGACGCGGTGCGCCTGGTGTCGACCTTCGCCAAGCCGCCGCTGGAGCTGTGGCTGAACCAGCACGTCGAGTACGGCAAGAAGCTGGCCGAGCTGGTCATCAAGCAGGCGCAGTCGCGCCAGCGCTCGCTGCAAAAGGTGGAGAAGAAAAAATCCTCCGGCGTCGCCGTCCTGCCGGGCAAGCTGACCGACTGCGAGTCCTCGGACATCGGCCGCAACGAGCTGTTCCTGGTCGAGGGCGACTCGGCCGGCGGTTCCGCCAAGATGGGCCGCGACAAGGAGTTCCAGGCCATCCTGCCGCTGCGCGGCAAGGTGCTGAACTCCTGGGAGACGGACCGCGACCGCCTGTTCGCCAACAATGAGATCCACGACATCGCCGTGGCCATCGGCGTCGACCCGCACAGCCACGGCGATACGCCCGACCTGTCCGGCCTGCGCTACGGCAAAATCTGCATCCTCTCCGACGCGGACGTGGACGGCTCGCACATCCAGGTGCTGCTGCTGACGCTGTTCTTCAAGCATTTCCCGCAGTTGATCGCCAAGGGCCACATCTGCATCGCCCGCCCGCCCTTGTACCGCGTCGACGCGCCGGCGCGCGGCAAGAAGCCGATCCAGAAGATTTACGCGCTCGACGACGGCGAGCTGGTCGCCATCGAGGACAAGCTGCGCAAGGACGGCGTCAAGCAGGGCGCCTGGGCGATTTCCCGCTTCAAGGGCCTGGGCGAGATGAACGCCGAGCAGTTGTGGGAAACCACCATGAACCCGGACACGCGCCGCCTGCTGCCGGTGGCGCTGGGCGAGGTCGACCACCCGGCCTCGGCCGCGCGCTTCAATATGTTGATGGGCAAGGGCGAGGCGGCCGGCCGCCGCGCCTGGATCGAGGAGCACGGCAACGAGGCGGAGGCGGATATCTAATATGATCATCGGCATCGACCTCGGCACCACCAACAGCCTGGCCGCGTTCTGGCGCGACGGCCGCGCGCAGATCATCCCGAACGCGCTCGGCGAGCGCCTGACGCCGTCCTGCGTCGGCCTCGACGACGACGGCAGCGTGCTGGTCGGCAGGGCCGCGCGCGAGCGCCTGCAGACCCACCCGCAGTTGACGGCGGCCGTCTTCAAGCGCTATATGGGCAGCGCCAAGAGCGTCAGCCTCGGCGGCAGGCAGTTCCGCCCCGAGGAGCTGTCGTCGATGCTGCTGCGGGCGCTGAAGGAGGACGCCGAAGCCTGGCTCGGCGAGCCCGTCGACGAGGCCATCATCACCGTGCCGGCCTACTTCAGCGACGCCCAGCGCAAGGCCACCCGCATCGCCGGCCAGCTGGCCGGCCTGAAGGTCGAGCGCCTGCTCAACGAGCCGACGGCGGCGGCGCTGGCCTACGGCATCCAGGACGCCGGCCAGGAATCCAAATTCCTCGTCTTCGACCTGGGCGGCGGCACCTTCGACGTCTCCATCCTCGAACTGTTCGAGGGCGTGATGGAGGTGCGCGCCTCGGCCGGCGACAACTTCCTCGGCGGCGAAGACTTCGTCACGGCGCTGCACGACGCCTTCCTCGAACGCAGCGGCCTGAAAAAGGCCATCGGCGGCGACGCGCTCGACGCGCGCCAGCAGCAACGCCTGCGCGACGAGGCCGAGCGCGCCAAGCGGGCGCTGTCGGAGCAGCCGACGGCGCGCATGACGATGCGCTACCAGGAGCAGGACTACAGCTGGGAGGTCGACGAGGACACGCTGGCGAAACTGTGCGAAACGCTCATGGCGCGCCTGCGCGCGCCGGTCGAGAGCGCGCTGCGCGACGCCACCATCCGCGCCTCCGAGCTGAACAACGTGGTGCTGGCCGGCGGCGCCACCCGCATGCCCATCGTGCGCAAGCTGGTTTCGCGCATGTTCGGCCGCTTCCCGGACATCCACCTCGACCCGGACGAGGCCATCGCGCTTGGCGCGGCCGTGCAGGCCGGCCTGAAGATGCGCGATGCCGCGCTCGACGAGGTGGTGATGACCGACGTCGCGCCCTACTCGCTCGGCATCGCCATCTCGCGGCAGATCGGGCCGAAGCAGTTCGACGCCGGCCACTACCTGCCCATCATCGAGCGCAACTCGACGGTGCCGGTGTCGCGCAGCGAATCCATCGTGACGATATCCGACTTCCAGAAGGAACTGGTGGTGGCGATCTATCAGGGCGAATCGCGCCTGGTGGCCGACAACGTCTTCCTTGGCAAGATCCATTTCCCGGTGCCGCCGAAAAAGGCCGGCGAAGTCGCCGTCGACATCCGCTTCACCTACGACATCAGCGGCGTGCTGGAGGCCGAGGCCACGGTGCGGGAAACCCAGGAGCGCCACAAGGTCGTCATCACCGAGAACGCCGGCGTGATGGCGCCGGAGGACATCGAAAAACGCTTCGCCGAACTGGCCGAGCTGAAGATACACCCGCGCGACAAGATGGAAAACCGCACGCTGATCGCCCGCGCCGACCGTCTTTACGAGCAGTCGCTGGGCGACGTGCGCCAGTTCCTGGCGCACCACACGGCGCGCTTCCAGGCGGCGCTGGAAACCCAGGACGCGGCCACGGTGCGCGAAGCCCGCGGCACGCTGGCGCAGGCGCTTGAGCAGGTTGAAAATGAAAGCTTCCTGTGATGCCTAGCGCCGTCAGCGTCTGGGACATCCTGGGCATCGCCGCGACCGGCGACGAGCGCAGCATCAAGCGCGCCTACGCGGCGCTGCTGAAATCGAACCGGCCGGACGACGACGCGGCCGCCTTCCAGCAACTGCGCGACGCCTACGAACATGCCCTGCGCATGGCGGCGCAGTGGCGCGCCGTGGAAGAGGATGCGGATGCGGCGCCGCCGCAGGCCGAGGCCGAGGCCGAAATCGAGGCCAAGGCCGAAGCCGAAACCGCGCCCGCCGGCGCGCCCCCGCTGTCGCTGACAAAAGCGCCGGCCGCCGGGCCGGCGCCGCGGCCGCAGGCGCGCCGCCAGCAAGCGGAGGCGGCGGCGATCGACCTGCAACTGCCCGACGCGGCCGGCGAGGCGCAAGCCATCTGGCAATCGTTCATCGGGACCGCCCATGTCAGTCCGCGCCTGAAACTACATGCCATCGACAGCAGCGACGCCATGCTCAACTTCATGGTGCGTGAAGCGTTCGAGCGCCAGGCCCTGCAATACTGCGCCACCGCCGCGTGCCCAGAGACGCTGCGCGAAGCCTTCGTCCTGCATTTCGGCTGGCAGAACAATTTCGCACACCTGCTCAAGCTTGACCCGCAGGCGGCCCGCAGCGCCATCGACCGCCACCGCGCCAAGCAATCGCTGCAGTATCTGCAGCAGCAGGCCGGGCGCAGCGAGGCCATGCATGTGCTGGCCTCGGGAATACGGCCGAAGCTCGGCCGCTATACGCCGGACGCCACTTTCACGAACACCATGCGGCGCCTCATCCCGGCGATCCGCTGGCAGCACCCCGAAGTGCTGCAATACGAAGTCGACGCCGAGGTGCTGGACTTGTGGGAAGAGAAGGTGCAGGCGAAGCGCTATTTCATCCAGTCCGCCGTGTTCTCCCTGCTGGCCGGCCTGCTGCTGCAGTTCCTGATCCGCCTCTGCGCGGATGACACGGGATGGCGCGACTTCGGCCTCACCCAGGCCCTGTCCTTCGGGCTGGGCGCGCTGTACAGCTTCAAGCCGCCAACCCGCCTGTTTGCGGCGCTGCGGCGCTTCAAGGAGTCGCGCCTCGACATGCTGCTGCAGGTGCGCCGCTTCGAGCCGGCCTGGCAGCATGGCTGGCTGGCGCCATTTTTGCTGTTGTCGCTGCTGATGTTCATCGCCGAACCGGGACCGTTGACGCGCGCCGCCGTGTCGCTGGGCCTGATCGGCTGCATGCTGGCGGCGCTGTTCGCCGGCACCGTCATGCTGGGGCGGTGGCACTGGTTTATCGTCACCCTCTTCGCGCTGCTGCTCGGCTACGCCATGCCCGCCAGCGGCTTCGGCGCATTCGGCCTGAGCGCCAGCCTGCCCGCCAGCGTCTGCATCGCCATGCTGGCGGTGCGCGGCGGAGAACAGTTGTGCGCGACGCTGGCGCTGCCGCCCGCCATGCTGACGAAGCTGCGCGGCGGCTGGCTGGCCGGCGGCGTGCTGCTGTACCTCTGCCGGCAGGGCGACGTCGTGCCGGGCGCGGCGCTGGCGCCGCTGCTCTGGCTGTGGTGCTTCGCCGGCCTGCTCCTGTCGCGCTTTGTCTTTTCCGCCATCGTCATCTGGCCCGGCATGGTCGCCTTGTCCATCTTTACCGACCTCAGCGGAGAGAAACTGAACCAGTTGCGCGATCCGCATTTGCCGCTGCTGATTCCGGCCCTGCTAACGGTCGCATTTTTCATGCTGATCAATATGTATCACGGCGACAGTAAAGAGCTACATTTTTCCTAACCATTTTTGTCTCGCGCCTTGCGGCGCACCCAATTTGAAACAGGCACCATGTCCACACAATCCAACTTATTCGACGATCCACAACCCGAGCCGGTGGTCCTGGCCGACGGCGAAACGCTGACCCTATCCACCTTCGCCGAGCGGGCCTACCTCGACTACGCGATTTCCGTCGTCAAGGGCCGCGCCCTGCCCGACGTCTGCGACGGCCAGAAGCCGGTGCAGCGCCGCATCCTGTACGCGATGAACGAGCTGGGCCTCAATTCCACGGCCAAGCCGCGCAAGTCGGCGGCCGTGGTCGGCGACGTGCTCGGCAAGCTGCACCCGCACGGCGACCAGTCGGTCTACGACGCGCTGGTGCGCATGGCCCAGGACTTCTCGCTGCGCTATCCGCTGATCGACGGCCAGGGCAACTTCGGCTCGCGCGACGGCGACGGCGCCGCGGCGATGCGCTACACCGAGGCGCGCCTGACGCCGATCGCCCGCCTGCTGATGGACGAGATCAACATGGGCACGGTCGACTTCCAGCCGAACTACGACGGCTCCACCGAGGAGCCGCGCCTGCTGCCGGCGCGCCTGCCGGTGGTGCTGCTGAACGGCGCCTCCGGCATCGCCGTCGGCCTGGCCACCGAGATCCCCTCGCACAACCTGAGCGAGGTGGCGCAGGCCGCCGTCGCGCTGATCCGCAACCCGAAGCTGACGCACGCCGAGCTGATGGCCATCATCCCCGGCCCGGACTTCCCCGGCGGCGGCCAGATCATCACGCCGCCGGCACAGATCCAGGACATGTACGCCGGCGGCCGCGGCAGCATGAAGGTACGGGCCCGCTGGAAGATCGAGGAACTGGCGCGCGGCCAGTGGCAGGCCGTCGTCACCGAACTGCCGCCCGGCACCTCGTCGCAGAAGGTGCTGGAGGAGATCGAGGAGCTGACCAATCCGAAGATCAAGCTGGGCAAGAAGACCCTGTCGCCGGAGCAGATCACGCTGAAGGCGCTGATCCTCAACTCGCTCGACACGATACGCGACGAATCCGGCCGCGCCGCGCCGGTGCGCCTGGTGTTCGAGCCGAAGTCGAAGAACCAGGACCAGACCGAATTCATGCTGATGCTGCTGGCGCACACCTCGCTGGAATCGTCGACCTCGATCAATCTGGTGATGATAGGCGGCGACGGCCGGCCGCGCCAGAAGGGCCTGGGCGACATCCTGCGCGAGTGGATCGAGTTCCGCTTCGAGACGGTGACCCGGCGCAGCACCTTCAAGCTGGGCAAGGTCGACGACCGCATCCACATCCTTGAGGGGCGCGAGGCGATCCTGCTCAACATCGACAAGGTGATCCAGATCATCCGCAATGCGGACGAGCCGAAGCCGGCGCTGATCGAAGCCTTCAATCTGTCGGAGCGCCAGGCCGAGGACATCCTGGAAATCCGCCTGCGCCAGCTGGCGCGGCTGGAAACCATCAAGATCCAGCAGGAGCTGGCCGAGCTGCGCAAGGAGCGCCAGTCGCTGCAAGACCTGCTCGACAATCCGGCGTCGATGAAGCGCTGCATCATCAAGGAAATCGAGGCGGACGCCAAGCAGTTCGGCGACGCCCGCCGCACGCTGATCGAGGAGGCCCAGAAGGCCGTCGCCGAACAGAAGGTGGTCGACGAGCCGGTCACCGTGATCGTCTCCGACAAGGGCTGGATACGGGCGCGCACCGGCATCGGCCACGACCCGGCGCAATTCACCTTCAAGGCGGGCGACTCGCTGCACGGCGCCTTCGAGTGCCGCACCGTCGACACCCTGCTCGGCTTCGGCTCGAACGGCAAGGTCTACTCGGTGCCGGTGGCGGCCCTGCCGAACGCCCGCGGCGACGGCGTGCCGATCACCACGCTGGTCGACCTGTCCGGCGGCGCGCGCATCCTGCATTACTTCGCCGGCAACGCTGCCACCTTGCTGATGCTGGCGTCCAGCGCCGGCTACGGCTTCATCGCCAAGGCCGGCGACATGGTCAGCCGCATCAAGGGCGGCAAGGCCTTCATCACCCTCGACGAGGGCGACCTGCCGCTGGCGCCGAAAGTGGTTGGCGAGAGCGCCAGCGCCATCGCCTGCGTGTCGGAGAACGCGCGCCTGCTGGTGTTCGGCCTCGACGAGATGAAAACCCTGAGCAACGGCGGCCGCGGCGTCACGCTGATGGAGCTGGACGCCAAGGAAAAACTGCTGGCCGTGCAGCCGATCAGCCAGAAGGGCGTGCTGGTGTCGGGCATAGGCCGGGCCGCCAAGCCGCAGGAAGCGCGCCTGTCGGCGTCCGGCCTGGCGATCCACTTCGGCAAGCGCGCGCGCAAGGGCAAGGCGCTGGAGACGAAGCTGAAACCGCTGACGCTGACGGCCCTGGGCTGAGGCGGGCGGCCATCGCCGCCATGAAAAAAGACAGCGCCGCTGTCTTTTTTTTCGCCCGAACACAATGCATGCAATATTTGATAACATTGAACATCCATTCACGTATCCGTTTGCTGATCACCTAATTTCGGGGGTAATACAGGATGTTAAAAGGAACACGCTGCAATCTCAGACCATTCAAGGAAGCCGACCTCGATCCGTTTATCGAGGCGCTCAACGACGTCGGCACGCTGAGCGAATACTCCTCGATCCGCTTCAAATCTGGCCCGGCCCTCAAGCGCGAGTTCCAGGAAACGGCGCTGCTGGGCGAACACAACGGCCGCCTGCTGATCGAAGACAAGCAGGGGCGCATGGTCGGCGACATCGGTTACTTCCCCTCGAACGCGCTGTACGACGGCTTCGAGATCGGCTATAAAATCTACAAGGTGGAAGACCGCGGCCAGGGCTATGCCAGCGACGCCTTGAAAAGCATGGTGCGCTACCTGTTCATGACGCGCTATTTCCACCGCCTGCAAATCACCTTCATCGCGGGGCACGGGGCGTCGGAAAAAGTCGCACAGAAATGCGGCTTCACCAAGGAAGGCGTGGCGCGCGGCGCCTCCACCGAGAACGGCACGCCGATGGACGTCGTCGTGTATTCGCTGCTGCGCCCGGAATTCGAGGCGCTCTGAAGCGCCCGGCACGGCGGCAGGCCGTGCCGGGCAATATGAATTTCATTCATGCGACCATGAATATCTTTCAAATGACTGCATGTTGATATTGCAGTAAGATTGCCATATCAAGCAGCGCCATCCCGCGTCACCCTCTCCAGCCATCGCCAGAGCACCCGCCAACAGGGGGGTGGCCGCTGCATTGCCCGATCCACCCATCCAGTTCAGAAAAACCCCATCAGCGTATGAAGAAGTTAGCATTTCAAGCGACGGCCCTGGCCGCTGCCAGCCTGTCCGCCTGCGCCGCCAACGGCGCGGAAAGCACCTTACCGACCGTCTACGTCACGGAAACCCGCGCCGCCGCCGGCGGCAGCCTCGGCCTGGACCAGCACAACGGCACCGGCTCGCGCCTGGACCTGACGGCGCGCGAGACGCCCGCCAGCGTCAGCAGCCTGGGCAGCGCCGACATCGCCGAGCGCGGCCTCACCCGCGCCCAGGACGTCGCCATCCGCCTGCCCGGCGTGACGGAGGCGCCGGCGCCCGGCAACGGCGGCACCAGCCTGGTGGCGCGCGGCTTCGCCGGCCACAACTCGGTGGCGCAAATGGTCGACGGCACGCGCCTGGTGGTGGCCTCCGGCACCATCACCTACCCGTTTTCCAGCTGGCCGCTGGAGTCCGTCGAGGTGCTGCGCGGCCCCGCCTCGGTGCTGTACGGCGACGGCGCCATCGGCGCGGCCGTCAACTACGTGACCCGGCGCCCCCGCTTCGACCGCAGCAAGGGCGAGGCTTTCCTCGGCGCCGCATCCTACGGCGGCAAGCGCGGCGGCGTCGGCCTGAGCGGGCCGCTCAACGACATGCTGGCCTACTCGGTCTATGCCGACGCCGAAAAGAACCGCGGCTATCGGCGCGATATGGCGGCGGCCCGGCAAAACCTGTCGGCGGCGCTGACGCTGCGTCCGGACCGCGCCCTGAACGTCACGCTGTCGCTCGACGCCGGCCACAACGACGACGCCCACTACTACGGCACGCCGCTGCGCAACGGCCAACTCGACGCGCGCCTGCGCCGCAGCAGCTTCAACGTCGCCGACGCGCGCGCCGCCTACCGCGACCGCGTCTGGCGCGTCAAGGTCGAGTACCAGGCCGCGCCGAACCTGCGCCTGCGCAACGAAACCTATTACCTGAACAGCGACCGCCATTGGCGCAACGCCGAAACCTACACCTTCAACGCGGCCGGCACGCAGGTGAACCGCAGCGACTATCTGGAAATCCTGCACGACCAGCAACAGCGCGGCAACCGCTTCGACGCCAGCGTCGACGGCCAGATCGCCGGCCGCAAGAACCGCTTCGTCGCCGGCTTCGACTGGTATCGCACCAAGCTACTGCACAGCAATAACGCCCCCTACGGCGGCGCCAGCGTCGTCAACCCCGAGCACATCGTCCCCGGCAACTTCATCAGCCCCGTCGCGACGCTGCCCGGCCGCCGCTCGGAGCTGACAACGGCGGCGCTGTTTGCCGAGAACGTGCTCGACATCGCGCCGCAGTGGAAACTGGTGGCCGGCCTGCGCCGCGACCAGATGAGCTTCGACAACCACGACCTGCGCAGCCGCGTCAGCCTGGCGAAACAATATGCGCCCGTGACGGGCCGCGTCGGCGCCATCTGGGCGCCGGACCCGGCGCTGTCGCTGTACAGCCAGTACGGCACGGGCACGGACCCGCTCAGCGGCGCGCTGTCGCTGCCGAACGGCAGCACCAACAACGATCTGACCAGGGGCCGCCAGCTGGAAGTGGGCGCCAAGGGCGGCCTGCCGGCGCTGAAGGGCGAATGGACGGTGGCGCTGTACAAGATCGAGAAGCGCAATCTGCTGTCGCGCGACCCGGACAACGCCAACGTCACGCTGCAGATCGGCCAACAGTCCTCGACCGGCCTCGAACTGGCGTTCGCCGCCGAGCCGGTGCGCGGCTGGAGCGTCGACGCCAACGTCGCCCTATTGCGCGCGCGCTACGACAGCTTCAACGAAATCATCGCCGGCAAGCCGGTTTCGCGCAGCGGCAACACGCCGACCGGCGTGCCGGAGCGCGTCGCCAATCTGTGGACGGCCTACCGTTTCCTGCCGCAGTGGCAGGCGGCCCTCGGCGCCCGCTACACCGGCAAGCGGCAAAGCAACACGGCCAACACGGCCAGCCTGCCCGGCTACGCCGTGCTGGACGCGTCGCTGGCCTACACCCCCTCGCCGGCGCTGGCGCTGACGCTGGCCGTGAAAAACCTGGCCGACCGCGACTATGCGGTATCGGGCAGCGGCGGCGTGCGCTGGCTGCTGGGCGCGCCGCGCAGCGTGCAACTGACGGCGCACAGCAACTTCTGACGGCCGACGCCGCCCCCGGCGTGGCGACGCCGGGGCACGCCGCCCTTGGCGTTGCGCGGGCGATTGGTGCATTATGTCAGGCCATGAAAGAATTTCACCCATACCAGCGCTGCATGGTGATGGCCGGCGGCGGTTTCCGCTTCCCCTATTACCTAGGCATGTACGCCGCCGCCGTCGACAGCGGCAATCCACCGGACCTGCTGCTGGCCAGCTGCGGCGGCTCGATCGCCGCCGCCGTCATCCAGGCCCTGCCCGACGACGCCCAGCGCAAAGCCTGGGTCAGCTCGCCGGCGATGTACGACTTTCTCCGCGGCCTGCAATCGACGCCGAAGGCGGCCATCGGCCGCTCCTTCGTCGAAGCCCTGAAGCGCCGCCTCAAAAAAGGCCGCACCGAGCTGATCCCCGACCTGTTCGGCGACTACTTCTTCGACATCCCGGCGCAACTGCCGCTGCCGCCGCGCCGGGGCGACGGCGGTGTCGCCGTCGCCATCGTCGGCGGCAAAATCCTCTTCGAGCCGGAGGATGTCGGCCAGCTCCGCGCCGGGCGCAAGCTGTTTGCCGAAACCGTCTTCGGCGACGCCCGCAGCGCCGCCCTGCTCGCCGGCATGCACTCGCCGCTGAGCACGCCGGAATGGGGCGACAACGCCATCGCGCCGCGCCTGCTCACCGACACCACCATGCCGATCGGCGACGCGGTGCGCATTTCCATTTCGGACATGTATTACTTCCGCTGCCACTCGCGCGACGGCGAACACTATATGGGCGGCGTGATCGACCTGTTCCCCATTGAACTGGCGCAGCGCATGGCGCGCGAGGTGGTGATCGAGATGAAGGCGCCGTTCAGCCAGAACGCGGCCATTCCGGCGCTGCGGGCCGTGCTGGGCATCGACGGCAACCAGCGCCTGCGCCACATCCACGGCCAGCGCGCCGACGTGTGGATCGACTCGTCGGACGTCGAGCAGGTGCTGCGCACCAGCGGCATGCAGCAAAAGCTGTGCTGGCGCGAAAACCGCATCCGCCTTGTCATGCCGGCCGATTACCAGCGCTTCGTCGCGCATGTGGAGGCGCAGTGGCAGTATGGCTACGGGCGGGCGCGCGAAGCCTTCGCCCGGGCCGCGGCCAAGGAAAAGCCGCGCATGCGCCTGGCCACCAAATACAACCGTGCCGCGCCATAGGCATGCACGCATCAGCGCTTGACGTCGGCATTGCCGCTTGCATTGGAGCGCACCAATAGCACCGCCCCAAAAGCAATAATCAGCACCGCAAGCGCATGATCCTCGGGCACGAAAAATAAAGTCAGCACCCCGGAGAAAAACAATAGCACGGCGCAGATTTTAAATACGGAATTTCTCAATTCCCGCAAATTCTCGTATTTCCGCCCCCATAGCAAAACGGCGGCGAGCAATATCAGCGCATTATAAAATATCGCGATTCCCACCGAGGCGAAATTATCCAGTAACGCCAATTCCTCCGGGAAAACCGGGGCCAGCGAGAATAATAGAAAGGTAATGGAGAAAAATAAGAATACGGATAGAAATAATTTCTCTAAAATTACTTTACCCATATCAGATCAAATCGTATTGACATCGAGTTGGCAAAACCGGAGCAGCTCCGGAACAATGACCAAAAAATCAACACTCAAAAATATATCGCAGATTTAATCGTCCGTCAAATAATTTAAATCGTTATTTTTTAATTTAATTTGTAATTATTTGTTAATTTTTATGCGACGCAATAAAAAATGCCGCCCGGCGAAAAAAACAGCGGCGCAATGCTGGAGCCTGGCCCGGCTCCGGCTATCGCCGATGGTTTTACTCGCTGGGCGGCACTGTCGGCCGGCCCGTCTGGCTTACTCGGCGCCGGCTCAGGCCGGCGGCACCGCGGCAGCCGCCAGGCGCGCCGCCACCCACTCCTCGTTGGTCGCTTCGACGCCGACCTGGATACGGCTCTCCGGCGCCGAAATCAGCGGACCGTGGCGCGCATTGGCCGCCTCGTCCAGCACCGGCCCGAGGAAGCCGAGGCCGGCGCAGATGCGCCGCCGCAGCTCGGCGCTGTGCTCGCCCACGCCGGCCGTGAACACCAGCAGGTCGAGGCCGCCCAGCACCGCCGTCAGCGCGCCGATCTCGCGCACGATGCGGCGCACGTACAGCGCCAGCGCCGCGCGCACGCGCTCGCCGGTGGCGTCGTCGCGGTCCTCCTGCGCCAGCAGCACCGGCGGGTCGGCCGACACGCCGGAGACGCCCAGCAGGCCCGATTCGTGGTACAGCACGTGGCCGACCTGCTGCAGCGTCAGCTTTTCGATTTCCATCATGTACAGCACGGCGCCGGGGTCGAGCGCGCCGCAGCGCGTGCCCATCATCAGCCCGTCCAGCGCCGAGAAGCCCATCGTCGTGGCGACGCTGCGCAAGTCCTGCAGCGCGCACAGGCTGGCGCCGCTGCCCAGGTGGGCGACGATCACCCGGCCGCGCGCGGCCGCGCCGAAGCGCTCCTCCAGCACCGTCGCCATGTATTCATACGACAGGCCGTGGAAGCCGTAGCGGCGCAGGCCGCGCTGCCACGCCGCGTAGGGCAGCGCCAGCATCTGCTCGACCTGCGGCACCGTGTGGTGGAAGGCGGTGTCGAAGCAAGCCACCTGCGGCAGCTCCGGCAGTTCCGTCAGCAGCACTTCGATCGCCTCCAGCGCGAACGGCTGGTGCAGGGGCGCCAGCGGAATGAAGCTTTTCAGGTCGGCCAGCACGGCGGCGTCGACGCGGGTCGGCGCCGAATATTTGCTGCCGCCGTGGACGACGCGGTGGGCCACGGCGCGCAGGCCGCGCCCCTCCAGGCGCCTGACGACGTGTTCGCGGATGCGCTCCAGCGCCGCGTGGTAGGGCTGCTGCCGGTCCAGCGCCAGGTCTTCGCCGGCGCCGGCGCTGTCGCGGTAGGCCGGATGCGGGCCGCCGATGCCGGTCACTTTGCCGCTCCATTCGGCCTGGCGCGGCAGCGGCTCGACGCCGGCGTCGAACAGCGCGAATTTGATGCTCGACGAGCCGCAGTTCAGCACCAGGATCAGTTCGGGACTATGCTTCATGGTGGGCTCGCGCGGTAGTGGTGGGCCAGCATCAGGGCGATGGCGCAGGAGGCGATGCGGCTTTCGCGCGAATCGGCGCGGCTGGTCAGCACGATCGGTATTTTGGCGCCCAGCACGATGCCGGCGCTGGCCGCGTCGCCCATGTATTCGAGCTGTTTGGCCAGCATGTTGCCGCTCTCCAGGTCCGGCACCACCAGCACGTCGGCGCGCCCCGCCACTTCCGAGACGATGCCCTTGACGCGGGCGGCGGCGGCCGAGACGGCGTTGTCGAAGGCCAGCGGGCCGTCCAGCAGCGCGCCGCCGATCTGGCCGCGGTCGGCCATTTTGCACAGGGCCGCGGCGTCCAGCGTGGCCGGCATGCTCGGATTCACCGTTTCCACCGCCGCCAGGATGGCCACGCGCGGCTGCTTGACGCCGATGGCGTGCGCCAGGTCGATGGCGTTGCGCACGATGTCGGCCTTGTCCTCCAGCGTCGGCGAGATGTTGATGGCGGCGTCGGTGATGATGAAGGGACGCGGGTAGGCCGGCGTCTGCATCAGGAAGCAGTGGCTGACGCGGCGCTTGGTGCGCAGCCCGGCCGCCGAGGCCAGCACGGCGCCCATCAATTCGTCGGTGTGCAGGCTGCCCTTCATCAGCGCCTCGACTTCGCCCTTGCGCGCCATCTCGGCGCCGCGCAGCGCGGCCGCGTGGCTGTGCTCAACGTCGACGATCTCGATGCCGGACAGGTCCAGCCCGGCGGCGGCGGCCACCGCCGCCAGCTTGGCGCGCGGCGCCACCAGCACCGGCACGATCAGGCCGAGGCCGCGGGCGTCGAGGGCGGCCGACAGGCTCAGTTCGTCGCAGGGGTGGACCACGGCGACGCGCACGGCGGCCAGCGGACGCACGTGGTCGAGCAGGCGCTGCACGCCGCTGCCGGTGCGCAGGCGCACTTCGGGCAGCGTGGTGCGCGGCCGTTCGATCGCCTCGGTCGGCGCGATCACCTCGGCCTCGCCCTCGATGACGGTTTTGCCGTCCTGGTTGATGCAGGTGCAGGCCAGCTTCAGCAGTTTTTTCTCCGCCACGATGGCGCTGACGGTGACGCGGATGGTCAGCGTGTCGCCGACCCGCACCGGCAGCAGGAAGTGCAGCGTCTGGCCGCGATAGATGGTGCCGGGGCCGGGCAGGCGCGTGCCGAGCACGGCCGAAATCAGCGCCGCGCCCCACATGCCATGGGCGATGACGCCGTGGAAGCGCGTCGAGGCGGCGAACTCCGGGTCGAGGTGCTGCGGGTTGTCGTCGCCGGACATGACGGCGAACAGCTGGATGTCCTCGGTGCTCAGGGTGCGCTCGATGGCGGCGGTGTCGCCGATGGCGATCTGGTCGAAGGTGCGGTTGCGGATGACCTTCAGGTCGTCGTCTGGAAGCATGTCGGTAATAGTCGTCATAGGCGTATCAAGTGGTCAAAAAAAGGCGCGCCTTGGCAGGCGGCGCCGTCGAAAAAGCGTTTACGCGGTGCGCGCGGGATGCTCCTTTGGCTGGCTGCGCGCCGCCGGTTCCTGGCGCAGCGCCGCCGCCTCGAAAATCGTCAGTATCTTCGCCAGGTCGGCCTGCTCCTGGGCGCTGGACGGCAGCGGCATGCTCAGCATCTGCCGCAGGCCGCTGGCGTACATGCGGATGGCGTCCGGCGCGGCGCGCGCCAGCAACTGCGGCAGCGCCTCGATGGCGCCGTCCTCGTCGAGCAGCATCAGGCGCGACTGCTGGCGCACCACCTGGCGGAAGGTTTCAACGTCCATGTCCTTGGTGTCGTCCGGCTCGTCCAGCTGCAGCGCCAGATTGAAGCGCCGCTCGTCGGCCTCGCCGTTGAAGCGGTGCACATAGCACAGCGCGCGCACGCCCGCTTCGACCAGGCCGCCCTCGCCGATGCCGGCGCGCAGCCTGTCGATTGCGCCGGCGACGAAGGCGCGGTGCTCCGGCGACACGCCGGGGTGCGGGCGCGGCGCCTGGCCGTCGCCGGCGTGCTGGCCGGCCAGCGCCTGCACCCAGGGCGAGCCGTAGATCTGGTTGAAGGTTTGCTCGGCGGCGGCGTCGCGCAGGTCGCGCCAGCCGTCGAGCGCGCGCACCACCGCGGCGGAAAACGCCTGCTGCATCTGCAGCAGGGGATTGTCGGGCGGCGCCGGCCGGCGGTCGGCGCGGATGGCCTGCGCCTGCCGCGCCACCAGCGGCGCCAGCGCGTTGCGGTCGGACCAGCATTCGTAGGAGATGCGCAGCGGATGCACGCTTTGCAGCCAGCGCGCCGACTGCGGCGTGACCAGCGCGCGCACCAGCGGCTGCATGAAGTGGCGGTACAGGCCGAGGTTGATTTCCGAGACGCGCGCGGCGGCGGCGAACTTGCGGTCGCTGGCCGGGTCGGGCTGGACGATGGCGCGCACCTCGGCGATGCCGCGCCGCTTGAGCGACAGCACGTAGTCGCCGCCGGCCAGTTCGGCGTTCGGCGTGGCGGCCGTCTTGTCGGCGATCTCGGCCTGGTAGATCCCGGCCGGCAGCAGGTCGATCAGGTCGATGTTGCTGGCGAATTTCTGGTGCTCCTTGCGGCCGACGCTGGCGGAGACGAAGATGCCGAGGTGGCCGACGCTGTCGTGCACGGCGTAGACGATGGTCTGGTCGTGCGTCAGCACGTCGGTGTCGTCGCGGTACAGGTCGGTGATCCAGCCCAGCGCCTGCGGCGGCGGCGTGATGTTGTCGCCGTTCGAGCAGAACACGACGATGGGCGAGCGGATGTTGCGCAAGTCCAGGCGCACGCCGTCCGAGGTGAGCAGCTCGGCCGTCGCCAGGCGGTTGCCGACGAACAGGTTGTCGACGATGTATTGCATCTCGACCTGGTTCAGGAAGACGTGGCCGCCCCAGTATTTTTCAAAGCCCAGGTAGCGTTCGGCCTCCGTGTCGATGTTGGCGTACAGGCTGTATTTTTTTCCCCACAGCGTGTTGGCCGGGTTCAGGTTCTCGAAGTTTTGCACCAGCGAGGCGCCGTCGAAGCGGCCGTTGCCCAGGTCGCCGGCCAGCGCCGTGCCCCAGCTGCCGCCCAGCAGGCCGCCGGAGTAGCGCATCGGGTTGCGCCCCGGCCAGCCGGCCCAGTAGGACAGGGGCGCGCCGGCCACGACGATGGGGCCGAACAGCTCCGGGCGCATGGCCGCCGTCATCAGGATCTGCCAGCCGGCCTGGCAGTTGGCGATCACGGCCGGCTTGCCTTCGCTGTGCGGGTGCAGGGCGATGACTTTTTCGAGGAAGGCGGCCTCGGCGTGCATCACGTCCTCGACCGTCTGGCCCGGCACCGGCTCGGGCAGGAAACCGACGAAGTAGCACGGGTGGCCGGCGCGGATGGCGACGCCGATCTCGCTTTCGGCCTTGAAGCCGCCGATGCCGGGGCCGTGCCCGGCGCGCGGGTCGACCACCACGAAGGGGCGCATGGCCGGGTCGGTGGCGACGCCGTCGGCCGGCGCGATGCGCACCAGGCCGTAGTTCACCGGGCGCGCCAGTTCCAGGCCGGACAGCACGATGTCGGCCTCGAAGTCGAGCACGTGCGGGGTTTTTTCGGCCAGGTGGGCCTGGTACTGGTTGCCGCGGCGGCGCATCACGTCGGCGTACAGCACGCCGCGCTGCCAGGCGTCGAGCGCGTAGCTGGAGACGGCGTCAAGCAGCGGCATGCCGCCGGGGGAGAAAAAGCCGGATGTCTGGTTGCTCATGTCGGTCCATTTCATTCGATGGGGCCGCGGGCGGCCGCCGGTTCTGTTTGGCTGCGCGGCGAAAAACCGGAAAAGCCGGGGTCAGACCCCAAATACGGGGTCAGCCCCCTTATTTGGGGCCGCCCCCGGCTTACTTGCCGAACTGTTTCAGGAAGTCGCCCATCGCGTTGCCGAACGGCGCGGCGCCGGCCAGGCCGCCCAGCGCCTCGGTCGTCTCCTTTTGCCAGGTCTGGACGGCGGCGCCCAGGCCGGCGACGAAGGCGGCCTGGCTGTTGCCGACGTTGCTGACGAAGGCCTGCAGGTCGCCCGGCGCCGCCTGGCTGAGGAATTGCTGGCCGCTCTCCTGGATCAGCTTGCCCGTCGTTTGCAGCAGCTCCAGGTTGGCTTTGTAGAGGTGCATCGGCAGTTCGGTGTTGGTGCTCATGGTGTGTCCTTTCGGTGGGGGAGAAATCCGCTCGGCGCCGGCGTCAAGCCATCTGGCTGATCGTCTTGCGAAAACGGGACAGTGACACGGTAAACAGCGCGGCCCCGATTGCCAGCAGCGCCAGGAAGGGTTTCCATACTACGCCGATGCCGGCGCCGCGATACAGGATCGCCTGGCTGAGCTCGACAAAATGCGTGGTCGGCGCGAACTGCATGATGCCCTGCACCAGCGCCGGCATGCTCTCGCGCGGCGTCACGGCGCCCGACAGCATCTGCAGCGGCAGCAGCACGAGGATCAGCAGCATGCCGAACTGCGGCATGCTGCGCGCCACGGTGGCCATGAAGATGCCCATCGACGTCGTGGCGAACAGGTGCAGCGCGGCGCCGGCCAGGAACAGCGCGACCGAGCCTTCGATCGGCACCCCCAGGGCGCCGCGCACGACGAAGGTCAGCGACAGCGCGGCCGCCGTCAGCACCACCAGGCCCATCGCCCAGACCTTGGCCAGCATGATCTCGGCCGGCGTCACCGGCATCACCAGCAAATGCTCGATGGTGCCGTGCTCGCGCTCGCGGATCAGCGCGGCGCCGGTGAGGATGATCGAGAGCATCGTCACGTTGTTGATGATTTCCATCAGCGCGCCGAACCAGGCCGACTTCAGCGTCGGGTTGAAGCGCGCCCGCAGCACCAGCTCGACCGGGGCCGCCGCGGCGCCGCGGTGGCGCTGGACGAATTCGCGGATTTCGGCGGCGGCGATCTGCTGGATGTAGGCGTTGCCGCTGAACGCCTGGCTCATGCGCGTCGCGTCGACGTTCAGCTGCAGCTCGGTGTGGCGGCCGGCCAGCACGTCGCGCTGGAAGTTCGGCGGGATGTTCAGCGCGAAGGTGTAGGCGCCGGTGTTCAGGCCGGCGTCGACGTCGCCCTGCGCCACCATCGTCGGCACCGTGAACTGGGGCGGGAAGAAGGCGCCGGCGATGCGCGCCGACAGCGGCGAGGCGTCCTCGTCGACGATGGCGATGGCGGCCATGTGCAGCGTCTCCGGCTTGGCCGTGGCGGCCACGTAGATGGCCGCGCTGAAGGTGTAGACGATCAGCGCCAGCAGCATGGGGTCGCGCAGCAGGCTCCACAGCTCCTTGACGCCGAGGCGGTAGATATTGGCGATCTGGCGCATCTCAGCGCTCCTGTTTCTTGAGCAGGGCGATGGTCAGCCCCAGGATCAGCGGCGCGGCCAGCAGCAGCGGCAGGAAGGACGCCTGCAGGTCGGCGAAGCCGAGCGCCTTGTTGAAGACGCCGCGGCTGATCGTCAGCATGTGCGTGGCCGGGTAGATTTCGCCGATCAGGCGGCCGCCGCCCTCCATCGAGTTGACGGGGTTGAGCAGGCCGGCGAACTGGATCGCCGGGATCATCGTGCTGATCATCGTCACGAACATGGCCGAGATCTGGCTGCGCGTGAAGGTCGAGGCCAGCAAGCCGATGCCGGTGGCGCTGATGTTGTACAGGAAGGCGGCGGCCGTCAGCGTCAGGAAGTTGCCCTTGACGGGCACGCCGAACAGCGTCACGGCCAGCAGCGTCATCAGCAGGAAGTTCAGCATCGCCAGCGCCAGGTAGGGCGCCTGTTTGCCGAGCAAGAACTCGGTGCGCGTGACGGGCGTCACGTACAGGTTCAGGATCGAGCCCAGCTCCTTCTCGCGCACCACCGACAGCGCCGCCAGCATCGCCGGCAGCATCAGCAGCAGCAGCGGAATCACGGCCGGCACCATGGCCGGCAGGCTTTTCACGTCGGGGTTGTAGCGGTAGCGCGTTTCGATGCCGACCGGGTTAGGCAGCTTGATGCCGAGGCGGTGCACGGCCTGCGTCGCCAGCCAGCCCTGGTGCATGCCCTGCACATAGCCCTGCGCCGTCTCGGCCCGCATCGGCATGGCGCCGTCGACCCAGGCGCCGATCTGCGCCGGCGCGCCGCGCTCGACGGCGCGGCCGAAGCCGGGCGGGATTTCGATGGCCAGCGCCAGCTCGCCGCTGCGCATGCGCCGGTCCAGGTCGGCGTAGTCGGCCAGCGGCGCGCGCTCGATGAAGTAGCGCGAGCCGGCCAGGTTCAGCGTGTAGTCGCGGCTCAGCGCCGTCTGGTCGTGGTCGAGCACGGCGTAGCGCAGGTTCTCGACGTCGAGGCTGATGCCGAAGCCGATCACGCACATCAGGATCAGCGAGCCGCCCAGCGCCAGCGTGGCGCGCACCGGATCGCGCCGCAGTTCCAGCGTTTCGCGCCACAGGTAGCTGAGCATGCGGTTCAGGCTGAAGGCGCGGCGGCGCGGCGCGGCGGCCGCCGGCGCGGCGCCGGCCGGCGCCGTTTGCGGCGCCGCCTCGGCGGCGCCGCCCGCCTCTTCCAGGTAGGCGATGAAGGCTTGCTCCAGCGTGGCCGTGCCGCGCTTGCGCACCAGCTCGGCCGGCGCGTCGCTGACCAGCACCCGGCCGGCGTGCATCAGCGAGATGCGGTCGCAGCGCTCGGCCTCGTTCATGAAGTGCGTCGAAATGAAAATCGTCACCTTGTCGCGCCGCGCCAGTTCGATCATCAGGCGCCAGAAATTGTCGCGCGCGATAGGGTCGACGCCGGAGGTCGGCTCGTCGAGGATCAGCAGCTCCGGCTTGTGCACCATCGCCACCGCCAGCGACAGGCGCTGGCGGATGCCCAGCGGCAGGCTGTCGGGCAGCGCGTCGAGGGACTCGGCCAGGTCGAAGCGGGCCACCATCTCGTCGACGCGGGCGGCGATGCCGTCCTCCGGCACGTGGAACAGGCGCGCGTGCAGCACCAGGTTCTGCCGCACGCTCAGTTCGCTGTACAGCGAGAATGCCTGCGACATGTAGCCGACGCGGCGGCGCGTGTCGATGTCGCTGGAATCGACCTGGCGGCCGAACAGCCAGGCTTCGCCCTCGCTGGCAGGCAGCAGGCCGGTCAGCATCTTCATCGTCGTCGACTTGCCGCAGCCGTTGGAGCCGAGGAAGCCGAAGATCTCGCCGCGGCCGATGCGGAAATTGACATGGTCGACGGCCGTGAAGTCGCCGAAGCGCATCGTCAGCTGCTTCGCCTCGATGGCGACGTCGGCGGCGGCGCCGGGCGCCAGCGGCGCGATCGCCACGGCCTGGTGGCCGCGCCGCTTCGCCTCCGGCAGCAGCGCGATGAAGGCCGCCTCCAGCGTGGCGCTGCCGGTGCGCGCCAGCAGCTCGTCCGGGCTGCCGGTGGCCAGCACCTTGCCCTCGTCCATCGCCACCAGCCAGTCGAAGCGCTGCGCCTCGTCCATATAGGCGGTGGCGACGATCACGCTCATGCCGCCGCGCTCGGCGCGTATGCGCGCGATCAAGTCCCAGAACTGCGCCCGCGCCAGCGGGTCGACGCCGGTGGTGGGCTCGTCGAGGATCAGCAGGTCGGGGTCGTGGATCAGCGCGCAGCACAGGCCCAGCTTCTGCTTCATGCCGCCCGACAACTTGCCGGCCGGGCGCGCCAGGAAGGCCTGCAGCCCCGTGCTGCGGGTCAGCTCGTCGATGCGGCGGCGCCGCTCGGCGGCGTCGTGGCCGAACAGGCGCGCGAAGAACTGCAGGTTTTCCTCGACCGACAGGGTGGGATAGAGGTTCTTGCCCAGGCCCTGGGGCATGTAGGCGATGCGCGGACACACGGCCGAGCGGTGCGCGGCCGCGCCCATGTCGCCGCCGAGGGCCTCGACGCGGCCCTCCTGCACGGCGCGGGCGCCGGCCACCAGCGCCATCAGGCTGGACTTGCCGACGCCGTCGGGGCCGATCAAGCCGACCATGCGCCCGGCCGGAATCGCCAGGTCGATGCAGTCCAGCGCCAGCGTCTTGGCGTAGCGCTGGCTGACGCCGGCCAGGCGCACCACCGGCGCCAACGCGGAATCGTGCATCTTCACTGGGGAACCTTGACGGCCAGATTAGCCGGCCACGCCGCCTGCGCGTCGACCTTGACCCAGGCCACGCCCGGCAGGCCGACCTTGACGTGCTTCAGGTGGCGCTGCAGCAGCTCGCGCTGGATCTGTGCCTTGACGCGGAACATCAGCTTCTGCCGCTCGCTGCTCGTTTCCACCGTCTTCGGCGTGAACTGCGCGCTGGCGGCGACGAAGGAGATCGTCGCCGGAATCACATAGTCCGGCGCGGCGTCGAGCACCAGGCGCACCTCGCCGCCCAGCGCCAGCTTGCCGGCCACCGTTTCGGGCAGGAAGAAGGTCATGTAGACGTCGCCCAGGTCGACCAGGTTCAACACCTTGCCGCCGCCGCCCAGCACCTCGCCCGGCTGCGCCACCAGGTACTGGACGCGGCCGTCGCGCGGCGCCACCAGCTGGCTGTCGGCCAGGTCGACGTCGATGCGCGCCGTCGTCGCCTCGGCGGCGCCGACGGCCGAGCGGCTGCCGACCACCTGCGCCCTGGCCGCCTCGATGGCCGCCTGCGCCGTGTTGACCTGGGCGCGGGCCGCGTTCAGCGCGGCGCCGACGCTGCGCACGCGGGCGCGGTCGTCGTCCAGCTCCTGCACCGAGGAGGCGCCCTCGCGCGACAGCGTCTCGGAACGGGCCAGGCGGCGCTGCGCCGCGTCCAGCTCGCTCTCGCGCTGCGCCACCACGGCCTGCGCCGCCACCTTGTCGCTCTCGCGCACGGCCACCAGGGCCTGCGCGCCGACCACCGCGTCCTGCGCCTGCTGGTGGCGGGCGCGCGCCTCGTCGCGCTGCGCCGCCAGCGACTGCACCTGCATCTTCGCCAGCGGCTGGCCGGCCTTGACGAAGTCGCCCTCGCCGATGAGGATGCTGTCGACGCGGCCGGCGAACTTGGTGGCGACGTCGATCTCGGTGGCTTCGACGCGGCCGTTGCCGCTGGCGAAACCGGGGCCGGGGCCGGACGGCTGCAGCATGTGCCAGCCGGAATAGGCCAGCGCGGCGACGGCCAGCGCGAGCGCGGCGGGGAGCAGTTTTTTCTTCAGTTGAGCGTTCATATGTTCGGTCTTCTTGTTGAGTGGGGTGACGCCGGGCCGGGCCGGCGGCGTCATAAGCTGGCGTCGCCGCCCAGGGCCGCGTACAGGCTGACCTGGCTGGACAGCAGCGCGCGCCGCGTCTGCACCAGTTGCTGCTCGACCGACAGCAGGTCGCGCTGGGCGTCGAGCACCTCCAGATAGGGCGCCGCGCCGTTGTCGTAGCGCAGCTTGGCGAGCCGCGCGCGCTCGCTCTGCGCCGCCAGCGCCGTGCGCTGGATGCGCACCTGCTCGGCCAGCCAGCGCCGCCCCGACAGCGCGTCGGCCACTTCGCGGAAGGCGTTCTGCACGCTCTGCTCATAATTGGCCACGGCGACGTCGCGCCGCAGCGTCGCCAGGTCCAGCCCGGCCTGGTTGCGGCCGGCGTCGAAGATCGGCAGGGTCAGGCGCGGCGCCAGCGTCCAGGCCCGGCTGCCCGCGTCGAACAGGCCGTCCAGCTCGGCGCTGGCGGTGCCCAGGGCCGTCGTCAGCGTGACGCGCGGGAAGAAGGCGGCGCGCGCCGCGCCGATGTTGGCCTGCGCCGCGCGCAGCTGCTGCTCGGCGGCGGCGATGTCGGGCCGGGCCGCCAGCAAGTCCGACGGCAGGCCGGCGCGCAGCCCGGGCAGCACGGCGGCGTCGTCGAAGCCCTGCTGCGGCGCCAGGTCCGGCGCCGCGCCGACCAGTTGCGTCAGCGCGTGGGCGCGCAGCTCGCGCGCCTGCCGCAGCTGCGCCTCCAGCGTCTGCGCCTGCGTCAGCAGCGTCTCCACCTGGGTCAGGTCGAGTTTCGACGTCGCGCCGACCTCGAAGCGGCGCTTGAAGATGCGCAGCGACTCGCTGCGGCTGGCCACCGTGCGTTCGGCCAGCCCGATGCGCTCGTCCAGCTCGCGCAGCGCCAGGTAGGCGTCGGCCACCTGCGCCACCAGCGCCAGCGTGACGGCGCGGCGCGCCGCGTCGCCGGCCAGCAGCCTGTGCAGCGCCGCGTCCTTCAGGCTGCGCACGCGGCCCCAGAAATCCAGCTCCCAGGCGCCGACGCTCAGGCCGACCTGGTACTGGTCCGACAACAGCGGCTTGCGCGTCGGGTTCAGGTCGCCCGGCACGCGCGCGCGGCTGCCCTCGACGCCCAGGCCGACGCTGGGAAACTGCTCGGCGCGCTGGATGCCGTAGGCGGCGCGCGCCTCCTCGACGCGCAGCGCGGCCACGCGCAGGTCGCGGTTGTTCTCCAGCGCCTGGGCGATCAGGCGCTGCATGCGCGGATCGGAAAAATACGTGCGCCAGGCCAGTTGCGCGGCGGCGCCGGCGCCGTCGGCGCCGCCGTCTGGATAGGCGGCCGGCACCGGCAGCGCCGGCGCCTGGTACGGCGGCGCCAGCGAGGCGCAGCCGGCCAGCGCCAGCGTCAGCGCGGCCATGCAGGGAAATGCTGTCTTCATGTTTGCAGCCATCAATTGAGGATGTGGTAGCCGGCGTCGACGTACAGCGTGCCGCCGGTGATCGCGCGGGCGGCGTCGCCGGCCAGGAAGGCGCACAGCGCGCCGACGTCGTCGATGTCGACCAAGCGCCGCAGCGGCGCGCGCTGGGCGGCGTCGGCCAGCAGGCGGTCGAAGTGGGCGATGCCGGACGCGGCGCGCGTCGCCAGCGGCCCCGGCGAAATCGCGTTGACGCGGATGCCGGCCGGCCCCAGCTCGGCCGCCAGGTAGCGCACCGACGACTCCAGCGCCGCCTTCACCGGCCCCATCAAACCGTAGTCGCCGATGACTTCCTCGGCGCCCAGGTAGCTCATCGTCATCAGGCTGCCGCCCTGCTGCATCAAAGGCTCGGCCAGCTTCGCCATGCGCAGGAAGGAGTGGCAGGAGATATCCATGGCCTGGGCGAAGCCGGCGGCGGAGCTGTCGGCGACGCGGCCCTGCAAGTCCTGCTTCGGCGCGAAGGCGATCGAATGGACCAGGAAGTCGAGCTGCCCCCACTGCGCGCCGATGGCGTCGAACAGCGCGCGCATCTGCTCGTCCGAGCCGACGTCGAGCGGCAGCGCGATGGCCGCCTGCACCTGCCGCGCCAGCGGTTCCACGTGCGGACGCGCCTTGTCGTTGAGCCAGGTGACGGCCAGCTCGGCGCCGGCCGCGCGCAGGGCGCGCGCGCAGCCCCAGGCGATGCTGTGCTCGTTGGCGATGCCGACCACCAGCCCCTTTTTGCCCTGCAATCCAGTGTTGAGCATGCTATTTCTCCATGACGTAGGCGCCGGGCGCGTCGCCCAGCAGCGGATATCCAAGGGCCGCCGCGCCCATGCGCGGCGCTTGTTGCGGCGCCTCCGAACGGGCGCGCAGCCAGGCCGTCCACGCCGGCCACCACGAGCCCTCGAACTGCGGCGCGGCGGCGGCCCAGGCGTCGGGCGCCACATACGCCGCGCCGAAGGGGCGCGTCTGCATCTGATAGTGGCGGTGCGGATGCTCCGGCTCGCTGACGATGCCGGCGTTGTGGCCGCCGCTGGTCAGCACGAAGGTGATTTCGGTGACGGCCTCGTGGTGCAGCTTGTAGACGGAGCGCCACGGCGCCACATGGTCGGCCGCCGTGCCGACGCAAAACAGCGGCAGCGCGATGTCGTTCAGCGCCACCGGCTTGCCGCCGACCGGATAGCGGCCCTCGCTGAGGTCGTCGTTGAGGAACAGCCGGCGCAGGTACTGCGAATGCATCTTCGCCGGCATGCGCGTCGTGTCGGCGTTCCAGGCCATCAGGTCGTTCATCTGCGCCGGCGTGCCGAGCAGGTAGTCGTTGACGAGGCGCGACCACAGCAAATCGTAGGAGCGCAGCATCTGGAAGGCGCCGCCCATCTGCGCGCCGGTCAGATAGCCGGTCTGCGCCATCTGCGCCTCCAGCAGGCTGATCTGCCCCTCGTCGATGAACAGGCCCAGTTCGCCCGGCTCGCTGAAATCCGTCTGCGTCGCAAACAGGCTCAGCGAGGCGAGCCGCGCGTCGCCGTCGCGCGCCATCGCCGCCGCCGCGATCGACACCAGCGTGCCGCCCAGGCAGTAGCCGGTGGCGTGCACCTTGCGTTGCGGGACGATGGCGTTGACGGCGCCCAGCGCGGCGTGGAAGCCCAGCTCCAGATAGTCGTCCATGCCCAGGTCGCGGTCCTCGCCCGTGGGGTTTTTCCACGAGATGCAAAACACCGTATGGCCCTGCCCGACCAGATAGCGTATCAGCGAATTCTGCGGCGACAGGTCGAGAATGTAATACTTCATGATCCAGGCCGGCACGATCAGGATAGGCTCGGGATGCACCTGCGGCGTCGCCGGGCTGTACTGGATCAACTCGATCAGGCGGTTCTTCAGCACCACCTTGCCCGGCGTGATGGCGACATCGCGGCCGACGACGAAGTCCTCGGTGCCGCGCGGCGGCGCCTCCGTCGCCATCTGCTGCAGCTTGGCCGCCAGCACGCCGGCGCCGCGCAGCAGATTGCCGCCGCCCTCGGCCACGGTGCGCTTGAGCACCAGCGGGTTGGTCGCCAGCAGGTTCCCCGGCGAGAACATGTCCAGCCACTGGCGCATCATGAACGCCACCACGTCCTCGTGGTGCTTGTCGACGCCCCAGACGCCGTGGGCGGCCGCGTCCCACCACTGCTCCTGCAGCAAAAAACTCTGGTGCAGCAGGTTGAACGGCCACTGGCGCCACTCCGGCGCGGCGAAACGATGGTCGCGCGCCGGCGGCTCGACGCAGGCGCGCGCCGCGCCCGGCCCGGCGACCAGGCAGTCGCGCAGGTATGCGCCCATCTGCCCGGCCTGGCTCAAGGCCAGTTGCGCCAGGTCGATGCGCTTGCCCGGCGAACTGGCCAGGTGCGCGCCCCAATCCAGCCAGGCTTGCATGATGGATTCGGGCGCCAGCGACGCAACGACGCGCGCCCATGCCGCGTGGACAATGGGATCGATGCTGCTGGCGGCGCTGGGCGGCGGAAGTGACATCATTTTCATGGAGCCGGTTTCCTATTCAGAATTCCGTGCCGGCATAGGCCGGTCCGGCGCCCCGCGAAGCTTGAGGCGCTTCAACTATACGAGTAATTGCGGCACCGCAACATTGATCTATATCAAATTTCGCAACATGATTTTAGAATTCATATTCTGATTCGCCGATCTGATTCGGTGAGCAGCGGCCAGGGATGGGACGGGCGCCGGGCCGGCAAGCGGGTGCGCCGCGCCGCGCCGGCGCGCCCGGCCGGCGCCGCGGCGCAGAGGTTTACTGCTGCGCTGCGGGACGCGAGTACAGGTCGATGATGGTGCCGATCGCCTCCCGGCACACGGAGCAGAACTGCTCGCTGCGGTCGAACATGATGCACTGCATCTCGGGACGGTAGTAACCATTGGACTCGTAATTGGCGCCCTCGAAAGCGCCCGCCTCGTGCTGGTGCGGCGCCTGCGCAAACAGCGCCCGGGTGTGCGCCAGGTCGGCCTTGAACAAGGCGCTCATCTCCGCCTCGGGGCGGTTCGCCGCGCGCAGCTCGGCGCGCCGCTTCTGGTAGGCGCGCGCGTAGTCGTCGTAAGCCTGCTTCGGCCACGGCGTCGGCAGCGCGGTGCCGGCCTTGACGTGCTTCTGCCACTTCAGCCTGGCCGGATCGCGCAGCGCGGTGGCGTTCGGCTCCCACGGCTCCTGGCGCTCGCCGTTCGACTGGTAGGCCACCGGCGAGGTGTAGTACTCGTCGGCCAGGCCGGCGAAATGGTGGCCGAATTCGTGCACGAACAGATAATTGGCCCAGTCGCTGTTCGCCGCCGCCGTGCTGAACTGGCCGAAAATGCCGCCGCCGCCGTAGGTGTCGTTGTTGACCAAAATCTCGATGAACTCATACGGCGCGTACTGCGCCAGCTCGCGCAGCGCGCGGTTGTCGACCGTCAGCACATAGCGCTCGCTGCCGAAGATATCGTAGCGCGTGCCCAGCGGCGAGGCATGGTGCACGCCCGTCGACGGCCGCGACACGCCCGACTCCTGCGTCGGCAGCGCCAGCGCCCAGACGTTGAAGTCCCTGGCGCGCTCGCGGAACGGCGACACCGTGAACAGGTGCTCCGCCAGGCTGCGCGCGCTGGCCTCGAACTTGGCCATCTCCGCCTGGGTGTAGCCGTCGCCGAGGATCAGCAGATCGACCTTGTCGGCCGAGGCGCCGCTGACGCGGATCGGAATCGGCTTGGCCGGCGCCGGCGGCAGCTTGCGCACCACGTCCGGCGCGTCGGCGTCGACATCGACGCTCCACACCACCGAAAACGCGTTGCGCTCGTCGCGCTTGAGGATGCGCACGCGCACCGGCTTGTCGAATTTCGGGAAGCGCACCGACTCCTGGAAGGCGCGGGTCACGGATTTCGCCTCGTCGGTGCTGCGCCACTCGCCGAAGATGGTGCTGAAGCCGCGCGAATACAGCAGGTCGCCGTTCTTCACGTCGACCACCTCGACCCGGTTCACGCCACGGTCGCTATCGTCGAGATTGCGCGCCGGATTGCCGGCCCAGGGCAGCGGCTCGATGACGACGCGCTCGATGGCGTACTGCTCGGCCAGCGCGTTGCCGCTATGCTGGTAATCGAGGCGCACGGTGGCCGGCGCCGCCGCGGCGGCCGGCGCCATGCCGGCGGCCAGCGCGAGGGCGGCCAGCAGCGGCCGGATAAAACGGGGGCAAAACAAAATCATAAAGCTCCTTGCGGACGGGTTTGAGTCAAATGGAAAACGCCATGCATTATGGACGCTGGCCGGGCTAGGCGGCGGTCCGCAGCGCCTATTTATAGCGGTAGAAAGGCTGCTGCAGCTGGATCGGGCGGATGTCCAGGCGCAGCTTGAGCACCGAATACGCCTCCGCCTCGCTGGAGCTGTAGCCGACGCTGTTGACGGTCTTGCTGAACCTGAACTCGAAACCCAGCTCCGCCAGCGAGTCGCGCGGATTGCCGAAGGCGATGCCGATGGCCTCCTGCTGCGAGTTGTCGATCAGGTTGCCCATCAGGTCGAGCACGGCGCTGTTGCCTAAAATGTCGTTGGTGAAGACGGGCTCGCGCATGTCGGGCTGGGTCGGGTCGAGCTTGCCGTCGGCCTTGTCCGCCGACGGCGTGAACGCCCGCGTGATCAGGTTGAATTTGTCGCCGCGGTCCAGATAGCTGATGAAGGCGTTGCTGACGTTGAAGTTCTTGTTGCCCGGGTCGCTGGAGGCGCGCGACAGGTCGATCAGCAGCGCCCCGCTGTAGCCGATGATTTCGACGTCGCGCTTGCCGGTGACCACCATCGCCGTGTTCTCGTCGATGCCCATGCCCAGTTTGTAGCCCTTCTTCAGCATCACCGGGATCATGCGCGCGAAGCGGCCGCGCACCAGCAGGTGCTGGTCGATGAAGATGTCGTTGCCGATGAAGCCCAGGCCGGGGGCGATTTCGCGGCCGTCGGTGACGCCCATCTTGAGCATCTCCAGCACCGGCTTGGCGTCGTAGAACATGGTGCTGCTCATGATGGCGGCGCCGGCGCTGGAGCCGGCGATCACGCCGCCGCCCCGGTACACCGCCCACACGGCGTCCAGCACCTTGGTGCGGCTGCCGTCGGCGCGCAGCAGCGCCTGCGTAATGCGCCCCTGGTCGCCGCCGACGAAGTAGACGCCGGCGGCGGCGCGCACTCTGGCGGCCAGCAGCGGGTCGTCGGCCGCCTCGCGGTAGTCGCTGCCGGCCAGCTTGACGGCGACCGGCACGAGGAAGGCGTCGGCGCCGTACTGGTTGAGTTTGGCGATCGTGCTCTGGCCGTATTTCTCGGGCTTGCCGGAAGCCGAGGGGAAGACGGCGATGCGCGCGCCCTTGCCGCCGGCCAGTTCCACGATGCGCTGCCACACTTCGGCGTTGTCGGCGCGCAGGCCGCCGCCGATGATGACCAGCGAACCGGTCGGCGTGCCCATCTCGGTGGCCTGCGCGCCCAGGCCGGCCGCGCCGATCAGCAAGGCGCAGCACAGCCGCCGGAAGGTCGTTCTGAATGACGTCACGATGTTCACCCCATGCCCAATAATGGCGCTATTTAAACGCGTAGTTCGCGCTGACGAAGAAGCTGCGTCCGCGCGGGTCGGTATAGGTCGGGTCGAAGCCGACCAGGAAAAACGCGCCCTGGTTCGAAAACGGCGGGTCGGTGTCGGCCAAATTTAACACACCGGCGCGCAGTTTCAGATTTTTGTTCCAGTCCCAGCTGCCCGTCAGATCCCACAGCGAGTAGGCTTTGACGCGGCGCGCCGGCAACAGCTTGTTGCTGGCCGGGTCGTAGGTCGTGTTCTGGTCGGTGTAGCCGGACGAGTAGTCGTTCGACAGCGTCAGGTTGAACGGCGCCATATCCCAGCCGAAGCTCAGGTGGTGGCGCCATTTCTGGATCGCCTGGTCGTTCAGGAACAGGCCCAGGTTGCTGCGGAAGTTCTCCAGCGCGCCGAACTGGCGTTCGTACTTGAGGATCAGCGTGCCGCTCAAGTCGGCGCTGAAGCTGCCGAAGCGGCCGGCCGCGCCGCGGTAGTTCAGGCCCAGGTCCAGGCCCGAGGTTTTCTGCACCCCCTGGTTTTCCTTTTGCAGCAGGATGCTGCTGATGTAGCCGTCCTCGTCGCGCTTGATGTAGCGGTCGTTGTACTTGTCCGGGCTGTCGACGATGATTTGCTCGCCCAGCGTGCTGATCACATCCTCCTTCTTGATGTTCCAGTAGTCGACGCTCAGGCTCAGTTGCTTGCTCACGTCCAGCACGGCGCCCAGCGTGAACTGGCGCGATTTCTCCGGCTTCAGCCGGGGATTCGAGCGGCGCTCGACCGCGTACTGGTCGGTGCAGCCCTCGATCGTGTCCAGGCCGCTGCTGACGCATTGCGGGTCGGTCAGGTAGCCGGACGCGCTGCCGTAGATCACCGGCCGCTTCAAGTCCGTCAGCGAGGGCGCGCGGAAGCCGGTGCCGGCCGAGCCGCGCAGCAGCAGGCTGGCCGCCGGCTGCCAGCGCAGGCCGATTTTCGGATTCGTCGTGGCGCCCACTTCGCTGTAGCGGTCGTGGCGCGCGGCCAGTTGCATCTCGACGTCCTTGCTGAACGGCGCGTTGATCTCGGCGAAAACCGAGCGCACCGTGCGCTTGTCGTCGCTGGGGCCCAGGTCCGGCGCGCCGGTCGAGTCGCGGTCGCCGCCGATGTTATTCGACAGCAGCAGCGCCGACGGCGTGAACGTCGTGCGCTCCCAGCGCAACTCGGCGCCGACGGCCAGCGCCAGGTCGCCGCCGCCCAGCGCCAGCAGCCCCTTCGACAGCTTGGCGTCGACGGCGTTCGACACGCCCTTCGACTTGCGCGCCTCGTCGTTGACCTTGATCCGCTTGAGCAGGTCGAGGCCGGCCTGGCCCGACGGCCCCAGCGGGTTGACGAGGCCGGCCCGCACGGCTTCATAGAACTGGTCGAACAGCACGTAGCCGTCGACGTATTTGTCGACGGCGCGGTTCTCGGCGCGGCTGGCGGCGACGTCGTAGTCCCAGCCGGCCAGCGTGCCGGAGGCGCCCAGCAGCAGGCGCTGGCCGGTGCTGTTGACCTCGCTGGTGCGGTTGCCGGCCTCGCTCATGCGGTAGCGCACGCCGCTGAAGGTGTCGGGCAGGTCCGGCGACGTCAGCGCCTTGCGGTAGGGCTCCGGCAGCAGCGCGATCGGCAGGTTGCGCAGGCGCTGCGGGTTCGGGCTCATCACGTAACGGCTCTTCGCCACCGAATGCATCACCTCGGCGAACACCTGGTGCGCGGGACTGAGCTGGAAGGTGGCGCGGCCGATGAAGCCGACCTTGCTGTCCTCCGGGTAGATCTCCGTGTCGCGCATGTAGTCGTAGCCGCAGGCGGCCACGCCGCCCGGGCTCTGCGGCGCGTACACGGTGGCCGGCGGATTGCAGGCCGGCGCGCTGGGGTTGATGCGGTTCGTCGTCGTGCCGGCCGGCAGCAGGCCGGCGGCGATCAGCGCCTCGCGCTGCGCCGAGGAGATGTCCATATTCGCCGGGAAGGCGTTGCCCGACATCTGCGCCGGCAGCGTCGTCGCCAGCGGCCGGTCGCGGATGAAGGCGCGCTGGCCGGAGCGCATGGCGTCGAGCTTTTGCACGTCGAGCACGCCGAACACATTGAAGCCGTCCTTGGCGAAGTCGCCGTGGCCGGCGCTGACGCTGGCGGTGCGCTTGCCGGCGCCGCCGTGCTGGGTCGCCAGCGCCGACGCGTTCACGTCGACGCCGCGGTAGTCGCGCCGCGTGATGAAGTTGATCACGCCGCCGATGGCGTCGGTGCCGTAGATGGCCGAGGCGCCGTCCTTGAGGATCTCGACGCGCTGGATGGCGCCGGAGGGGATGTTGTTCAGGTCGACGCCGGCGTTGTCTCCGGGCGAGGCGAAGTTGGCCAGGCGCCGGCCGTTGAGCAGGATCAGCGTCGACGACACGCCCAGGCCGCGCAGGTTGGCGCCGTTGAAGCCGCGCTGGCCCGAGGTGCCGTCGGTGATGCTGACGCCGTCCGACAGCGGCGCCGTGTTGGCGCTGACCTTCTTCAGCAGCTCGGACGCCGTGGTGGCGCCGCTCCTGTCGATGTCCTCGCGCGTGATGATCTGCACCGGCAGCGCCGTCTCGCCGTCGATACGCTTGATCGAGGAGCCGGTGATTTCCACGCGCAGCATCGGCGAGGCGTCCGCCTGCTGGGCGCGGGCGGCCGGCGTGGCGGCGCCGAGCGCCGCCGTCAGGCCCAGCGCCAGGCGCAGGGCGGTGCAATTTTGCTGCGGACTCATATGCGACTCCCCCGTTCATGAATGGCGCCTTGCCTGCCTGCCGCGGCTCGGCGCGCGAAACGGTAGGCGCTGGCCGCCGCCCGGCATCGCCCCCCGCACCCGCTGGCGCGGCAGGCAGGCGGCGACGCGATAACATGAATATAACAATGCCAAAAAGAAAACTCAATCAGTTTATGCAAGAAAACTTGCATACATTTACACTAAGAAAAAAATGCCACATAATGGGCCGCAAGCCCACCACCGCGCGCCGCCACGCAGCGCCCCGCCCCCTTATGCACGCAGCAAGCCACCCCATCTCGACGCCGCACAGCAGCACCGCCTACACCCTGAACAGCTTCCATTTCGGCGTCAAGGGACAGGGCAAGAAGGTCTACATCCAGGCCGCGCTGCACGCCGACGAGGTGCCCGGCATGCTGGTGGCGCAATACCTGCGCCGCGAACTGCTGGCGCTGGAGGCGGCCGGCAAACTGCGCGGCGAAATCGTGCTGGTGCCGGCCGCCAATCCGATCGGCCTGGCGCAGGCCATCCACGGCGCGCCGTTCGGCCGCTTCGACCTGAGCACCGGCATCAACTTCAACCGCGCCTACAAGCACGTGGCGCGGGAACTCAAGGAAACGCTGGCGGGCCAGTTGGGCGCCGACGCCGCCGCCAACGTCGCGGCCGTGCGGCGCCAGGCCCGCGCCAGCGTCGCCGGCTGGCAGCCGTCGAGCGACGCCGACGCGCTGAAAAAAATCCTGCTGGGGCTGGCGATCGACGCCGACATCGTCCTCGACCTGCATTGCGACAACGAGGCGGTGCTGCACATCTACACCGGCACGCCGCTGGCCGAGGCCATCGCGCCGCTCTCGGCCATCCTCGGCGCGCAAGCCGTGCTGCTGGCGCGCGAGGCCGGCGGCGAACCGTTCGACGAAGCCTGCAGCCGCCTGTGGTGGGAGCTGGCAGAACACTTCGGCGAGGCCCTGCCGATTCCGCTGTCCTGCCTGTCGACGACGGTGGAGCTGCGCGGCGAAATGGACGTCGGCTACGACCTGGCGCAGCGCGACGCCGCCGGCCTGCTCGGCTTCCTCGCGCACGCCGGCGTCATCGACGCGGCGGCGCCGGCGCTGCCGGCGCCGCTGTGCCAGCCGACGCCGCTGGAAGGCGTCGAACCGATCATCGCGCCGCACGCCGGCGTGCTGGTCTACCTGCGCGAACTGGGCCAGCGGCTCGAAGCGGGCGCCGTCGTGGCCGAGGTGACGGACCCGGTCAGCGGCGCCTGCACGCCGCTGCGCTGCAGCGTGGACGGCGTGTTCTTCGCCCGCAGCGCGCATCGCCACGTGCTGCGCGGCATGAACGTCGGCAAGATCGCCGGCGCCACCGCCTTCCGCAGCGGCGACCTGCTCAGCCAGTAACGGCGCGCCGCCCCTCCCCCATACAACAAGGTCCGCATGAGACGCCTGAAGCTGCCCAACACCTTCGTCCTGCTGTTCGCCATCCTGGCGCTGATCGCGCTGTCGACGTGGCTGGTGCCGGGCGGGAAATACGACACCCACATCGTCGACGGCAAGACGCTGATCGACCCGGCCTCCTTCCACCACGTCGCCAGCAAGCCGCAGGGCTTCGCGGCGCTGATGATGGCGCCGATCAAGGGCTTCGTCGAGGCGGCCCAGATCATCGGCTTCGTGCTCATCGTCGGCGGCGCCTTCGCCGTGCTGCAAAAGACCGAGGCCATCGACGCGCTGATCAAAACCATCGCCAAGGCGCACGCCCACTCGCGCCTGGTGCGCGCCGGCGTCATCCCCGTCTTCCTCACGCTGTTCTCGCTGGGCGGCGCCACCTTCGGCATGAACGAGGAGGCCATCCCCTTCATCCTCATCTTCGTGCCGCTGGCGCTGGCGCTCGGCTACGACTCCATCGTCGGCGTCGCCATCCCCTTCATCGGCTCGCAGGTCGGCTTCGCCGCCGCCTTCCTCAACCCCTTCAACGTCGGCGTCGCCCAGGGCATCGCCGGCCTGCCGCTGTTCTCCGGCATGGGCTACCGCGTGCTGGTGTGGGCCGTCGCCACCGCCCTGACCATCGCCTTCCTGATGTGGTACGCGGCGAAGGTCAAGCGCGCGCCGGAAAAAAGCCCGACCTACGCGCTGGACCTGGAAAAGCGCGCCGAACACACCCTCAATCTCGACGACTTCGCCGGCATGACGCACACCCATACGCTGGTGCTGTGGATCTTCATGGCGGCGCTGGGCGGAATGGTCCTCGGCGTGATCGGCTTCGACTGGTACATCAACGAAATCGCCGCCCTGTTCCTGACGATGGCGCTGGCGGTCGGCCTGATCGGCCGGCTCGACATGGACGAACTGGTGGCCGCCTTCCAGCAGGGCGCGCGCGACCTCGTCACCACCGCGCTGGTCATCGCGCTGGCGCGCGGCACCATGATCCTGGCGCGCGACGCCAACATCATCGACACCATACTGCACGGCCTGACCCCGCTGGTGGCCTCATCGAGCCCGGTCTTCGCCGCGCACAAAATGTTCCTCATCCAGTCCGTGATCAACTTCTTCATCCACTCCGGCACCGGCCAGGCGGCGCTGACGATGCCGATCATGGCGCCGCTGGCGGACCTGGTCGGCGTGACGCGCCAGACGGCGATCCTGGCCTACCAGTTCGGCGAATTCACGACACCGATGATTCCCACCTCCGGCATCACCGTCGGCGTGCTGGCGCTGGCGCGCATCCCCTGGATCACCTGGGCCAAATGGATGGTGCCGCTGCAACTGATCTACCTGGCGCTGGCCCTGCTGCTGCTCGTGCCGCCCGCCCTGCTGCACTGGCAATGAGCGCAGCGACGCCGCCCGGGCCGGGCGCGGACGGCGTGGACGCTCAGGCGGCGGCCGCGGCGTCCGTATACAGGGCCGGGAAATAGCGCTCCATCAGCGACTGCGGCCGCAGCGGCGCCGTGAAGCCGTACTGCGCGTACAGACCGTGGGCATCGCCGGTGGCCAGCGTAAAACGGCGCAAACCCTGCAAGTCCGGATGCGCGAACACGGCCTCCAACAAGCGCTTGCTGAAACCGCGGCCGCGGCACTCCGGCAACACATACACATCGACCAGATTGGCGAACGTGGCGTAATCGGTGATGACGCGCGCGAACGCCACCTGGCGGCCGTCGGCGAAACCGCCGAAGCACAAAGAATGGTCGAGCGCGCGCCGCAGGGTCGCCATCGGAATACCGATCGCCCATGAAGACTGCGTGCTGAGAAAATGGTGGATGGCCGAAACGTCAAGTTCCGCCGGATCGCTGCTGATACAGAAGTCGGACATAGCGTGGTATCGAATCAAAGTTCATGAAAAAACAATAATCGACGATTTCTACGCGGCTGTCATCAAAAGAAAGGAAAAAGAAGCGGCTGGCGCCTGCCCACAACCTCTCCGGAGAGGCGCAGCAAACGAAGCGCAATACATTACATCGCGGCCTTTTCGGCGGCGCTCAAACGCTTGCCGACCACAACCACAGTCTGCATAGGCGCGTCGGCGGCGAACTGCGGCGCGGCAGGCGCGGCGTGCCACTTTGGCGCGGCGGCGGTGGCGAAACTGGCGGCGCCGGCCAACACAACAGCGGCGACAAAAAGAGCTTCCATATTTTTAGCGATATTCATGATGACATCCTTTCAGTGGGTGGCGTTTCGATGCTTGAACTTTAGCCAAACACCCCGCGCCGCACCACCCGCATGCGACGAAGCGGGCAAAACGCGGGACAGAATACCAAAAGCCCATACCGAACCCAATTCCCCCTTCACAACTTTGGGGTCAGGTCTAGACATGGCGGTTTACGGCCCCAAAACGGCCCCAAAAACCGTCATGTCTAGACCTGACCCCAATGTTGTGTGCGCGAAAACCGCCATGTCTAGACCTGACCCCATGGTGTTGGATTGGAAACGTTTGCAAGGTGTGCACACGGCCGCCCGCTAAAATGCCTGAAACGCCCTACCGCGCCCTTTCCTTGTTTATAATTGTTTAAAACAACCGGACCCCATTCTATGACTGCACAACTCTCTAAAAAAAGCGAAGCCTGGTCGGCGCGATTCTCCGAACCCGTCTCGGATCTCGTGAAACGTTATACCGCATCGGTCTTTTTCGATAAGCGCCTGGCGCTGTTCGATATCCAGGGTTCGCTGGCCCACGCCGAAATGCTGCACGCGCAGGGCATCCTCAGCGCCGCCGATTACGCCGAGATCGAGCGCGGCATGGCGCAGATCGCCCAGGAGATCGGCGCCGGCCAGTTCGAGTGGCTGCTCGACCTGGAGGATGTCCACCTGAATATCGAGAAGCGCCTCACCGAACTGGTCGGCGACGCCGGCAAGCGCCTGCACACGGGCCGCTCGCGCAACGACCAGGTCGCCACCGATATCCGCCTGTACGTGCGCGCCGCCATCGACGACATCGGCGCCCTGCTCGGCACGCTGCGCGCCGCCCTGACCGATCTGGCCGAACAGCACGCCGACACCATCATGCCCGGCTTCACCCACATGCAGGTGGCCCAGCCGATCACCTTCGGCCACCATATGCTGGCCTATGTCGAGATGTTCGGCCGCGACGCCGAGCGCATGGCCGACTGCCGCAAGCGCGTCAACCGCCTGCCGCTGGGCGCCGCCGCGCTGGCCGGCACCACCTTCCCGATCGACCGCGCGCGCGTCGCCAAGACGCTGGGCTTCGACGACGTCTGCCACAATTCGCTGGACGCCGTCTCGGACCGCGACTTCGCCATCGAGTTCTGCGCCGCCGGCGCGCTGCTGATGATGCACGTCTCGCGCATGGCCGAGGAGCTGGTCATCTGGATGAGCCCGCGCGTCGGCTTCATCGACATCGCCGACCGCTTCTGCACGGGCTCGTCGATCATGCCGCAAAAGAAGAACCCCGACGTGCCGGAGCTGGCGCGCGGCAAGACCGGCCGCGTCTACGGCCACCTGATCGGCCTGCTGACCTTGATGAAGGGCCAGCCGCTGGCCTACAACAAGGACAACCAGGAGGACAAGGAGCCGCTGTTCGACACCGTCGACACGGTCGTCGACACGCTGCGCATCTTCGCCGACATGGCCGGCGGCATCAGCGTCAAGCCGGAGGCGATGCGCGCCGCCGCGCTGCAGGGCTACGCCACGGCGACCGACCTGGCCGACTACCTGGTCAAGAAGGGCCTGCCCTTCCGCGACGCCCACGAGGCGGTGGCGCGCGCCGTGCGCGCCTGCGTCGACGCCGGCTGCGACCTGGCCGACCTGTCGCTGCAGCAGTTGCGCGCCTTCTCCGATCTGATCGGCGAGGACGTCTTCGCCGTGCTGACGCTGGAGGGCTCGGTGGCCGCGCGCGACCACGTCGGCGGCACCGCGCCGCGCCAGGTGCGCGCCGCGATCGCCCGCGTCAGGGCGCAATTGGCCGGCTAGGCGCGCCCACCGGGGCGGCTCGCGCCCGCCCGGCATTGCCCCCCCAACACGGACGCCAAAGTAGCGTCCCAAGAGGATAGAGGAGACACCCTATGTTTATGCCACTCTCGCGCTTCATCGACACGATGAACGAAAAAATCGCCGGCGCCGTCAGTTGGGCGCTGCTCGCGGCCGTCGTCATCTGCAGCGCCAACGCGCTGATACGCTACATCTTCAATGCCAGCTCGAACGCCTGGCTGGAAATCCAGTGGTACTTGTTCGGCGCCGTCTTCATGCTGGCCAGCGCGCACACGCTCAAGCGCGACGAGCACGTGCGCATCGACGTCGTCGCCGGGCGCTTCTCGAAACGCACCCAGGTGTGGATCGACCTGCTCGGCTTCCTGCTGTTCCTGCTGCCTATCTCGCTGGTGATCCTGTACTACGGCCTGCCGTTCGCGCTGCTGTCGGTGCAGAGCGCGGAAATGTCGAGCAACGCCGGCGGCCTGATCGTCTGGCCCGCCAAGGTGCTGGTGCCGCTCGGCTTCCTGCTGCTGGTGCTGCAGGGCGTCTCCGAGGTCATCAAGCGCATCGCCTTCCTGGCCGGAAAACTCGACGCCAGCGCGTTCGCCAAGCACGTCACCACGCCGGAAGAAGAGATCGAGGCCATCAAGGCCGCCAACAAACTCGACTAAGCCCGCACGGCCACCTTCACTGACAACTCTTAGAAAAAGCGGCGCAGAGACATGGAATTATTTATCACGGCAAATCTGGCCCCGATCATGTTCGGGACCCTGGTCATCTTCCTGCTGTCGGGCTTCCCGGTGGCGTTTTCCCTGGCCGCCAACGGCCTGTTCTTCGGCTTCGTCGGCATCGAGCTGGGCCTGCTGAAACCGGAGCTGCTGCAGGCGCTGCCGAACCGCATCTTCGGCATCATGGCCAACGACACGCTGCTGGCTATCCCCTTCTTCACCTTCATGGGCCTGATCCTGGAGCGCTCCGGCATGGCCGAGGACCTGCTCGACACGATAGGCCAGTTGTTCGGGCCGATCCGCGGCGGCGTCGCCTACGCCGTCATCTTCGTCGGCGCGCTGCTGGCCGCCACCACCGGCGTGGTGGCCGCCTCGGTGATTTCGATGGGCCTGATCTCGCTGCCCGTGATGCTGCGCTACGGCTACGACAAGAGGCTGGCCTCCGGCGTCATCGCCGCCTCCGGCACGCTGGCGCAGATCATCCCGCCCTCGCTGGTGCTGATCGTCATGGCCGACCAGCTCGGCCGCTCGGTCGGCGACATGTACAAGGCCGCCTTCCTGCCCGGCCTGATGCTCACGGCGCTGTACGCCGGCTACGTGCTGGCGCTGTCGATCTTCAAGCCGCACCACGTGCCGGCGCTGCCGCCGGAGGCGCGCAACCTGCGCCAGCCGAACGGCGACAGCGGCGCCGTCTCGCTGCTGGTGCTGCTGCTGGCCGCCGTGGCCGCCTCGTTCGGCTTCGCCCACCTGTACGGCGCCAGCCACCCGGCGCTGGCGGCGGACGAACTGGGCATCTTCTCGGGCGCCTTCGGCATCGTCGGCGCCTTCGTCTTCGCGCTGGCCAACCGCCACCTGAAACTGGGCCTGCTCTCGCGCATGGCCGAAAGAGTGGTCTTCGTCATGATCCCGCCGCTGGCCCTGATCTTCCTCGTGCTGGGCACCATCTTCATCGGCATGGCCACGCCGACCGAGGGCGGCGGCATGGGCGCGATGGGCGCGCTGCTGCTGGCGATGGGCAACGGCCGGCTGTCTTGGCGCCTGATGCAACAGGCCATGCACTCGACCACCCGCCTGTCCTGCTTCGTCATCTTCATCCTGATCGGCTCGACCGTGTTCACGCTGATGTTCCGCGGCATGAACCTCGACCTGTGGGTCGAGCACCTGCTGTCCAGCCTGCCGGGCGGCGTCACCGGCTTCCTCATCTTCGTCAACATCATGTTCTTCACCCTGGCCTTCTTCCTCGACTTCTTCGAGCTGGCCTTCATCCTCGTGCCGCTGGTGGGGCCGGTGGCGAACAAGCTCGGCATCGACCTGATCTGGTTCGGCGTGCTGCTGGGCGTGAACATGCAGACCTCCTTCATGCACCCGCCGTTCGGCTTCGCCCTGTTCTACCTGCGCTCGGTGGCGCCGAAGGAAGTCAAAACCTCCGACATCTACTGGGGCGCGATCCCCTTCGTCTGCATCCAGGTCATCATGGTCGGCTTGATCATCGCCTTCCCCGGCCTCGTCTCGGTGGAGAAAAAGGTCGACATGAAGGAGCAGATCGAGTTGCGCATCGAGGCCCCGGCCAACTACGACACGCCGGCCCCGGCCGACGCGAAGAAGGGCGACGACGAGGCGCCGGCGCTGAACTTCTCCAGCGACACGGACAAGAAGTAGCGCCCGCGTCCGGGCTAGGGAAGCGCTGATTTATTCTGAGGGTTGGGATTGGCCAGCGAAAAAGGTGGCCTGCAAGGCGCGAAATCGCAGCAATAGCGAGCTATTGCAAGATTTTGCAACGCCGCAGGACACCTATTTTCGCGGTCAAGTCCGCCCTCATGAATAAATCAGCGCTTCCCTAGTGCTCGACCAGTTGCGACAGCACCGAGAACGCGGCGCCCGTCTGCGACTGTTCGAGCAGGATGGTCAGCTCGGTGTAGGTACAGATCATGTTGACCAGGTTGATCTTGTCCCAGGCCAGCTTCTTTAAGATCGCGTGGTAGATGCCGGGCGTGCCGGCTTTGGCCGGGTCCAGCTGCAGCGTCACGGCCGTCAGCCGCTCCAGCCGCGCCAGTTGGCGCTCGTCGCTGAAGACCTCGTCGACGACGCCCGTCAGCGAGCGGCTGCAAATGACCATCACCTCGTTGACGCCGCGCGTGACGGTGACGAAGGCGCCGCGCTGCGGCGCGGCCAGCGCCAGCAACTGGCGCTGGCAGTCCTGGCTGCGCTCCGAATAGCGGTAGGTGAACACCGTCAGGTCGGTGCGCGTGGTCAGCTCGCCGCTGCGCTGGCCCAGCACGATGTCGCCGCGCTGCGGCGCCGGCAGGCGCTCCGACAGGCGCCGCAGCGCCATCACGACGGCCGCCTGGCCGACCGGCTTCCACAGGTCCGTCTCGATTTGCGGCTGCAACTGCCGCGCCAGCTCGGACAGATTGATCAAACCCCGCCCCAGGCCCTCGGTCAAAAAGGCCGACTCGGTGACGATCTGCTCAACTTTGGTGGAAATGGATTGCATGGTTAACTATCGCCCGTCCGGCGGCGGCGGGCGAAGACTCCGGCAATGAGGTCGGGGGACGCGCCCGCGCGGCCGGCTGGCCGGCGGGAGCGGCATCTGCTGTCTCGGGCCGGCCGGCGGGGGCGGCTGGCCGGCCGGGCGCCATGCGCCCGGCCCCTGCGCGGCGGCGCTAAGTCAGCGGGCCCATGGGCGCCGGCGACGCGCAGCGCATGACGGTGGAGGGTGCGGCCAGACCTGTACGTGAAGTCATTTCTTTCTCCCTGAGGTTCCCGAGGCGCCTTGCTTTTGCGCGGTCGTGCCGCGTGCGCTTTTTCTTCCCGCCCGGCCATGCCGGCGGCGGCGGGGTTTCGTCTAGTGTAGTTCGCAACATTAAACGAATGCAACTGACTTTGCTGAAAAAATGGGCATAGTGTTGCGTATCTCACAAAATTGGAATATTGACTCCACCGCCGCCCCCTTGCCGCCAGCCCGGCCTGCCATGCGCCCTGCGCGCCGCCGCCCGGCGCGGCGGCCCTGCCCTGCGGAATGTTTCATGTCTTAAAAGAATGTCCATTTTTTAACACCGCCCCCGCTTCCGACGAATTTGCGAAGATTTTTGACTTCCTCCCATCGATAAGAATAGTGTCGTCGCTACTCGGCGTTTCCACCAGAAATAGCCGGGGCGGCCACCTCGATAGCAGCGGCCAAGTCCATCCCACCACGTGCACCACCAATCACTCATGGAGAAGAGATGAATTTACGTAAGACATTACTCGCCGCATCCATCGCCGCCCTACCCGTGATGGCGACTGTTCCGGCCCACGCCGCCACCCCCTTGATGGCGGCACCCGTCCAGCAACTGTCTCCACAAGAGAGCGCCGCGCTGGTCGCCAAGCTGGCCGCCCGCAGCAGCAAGCTGGGCCTGGACGCCGGCCACGGCTACGCGATTTCCAGCCAGCACCCCGGCGTCGCCGGCACCAAGATCAGCCGCGCCCAGCACACCTTCCAGGGCTTGCGCGTGTTCGGCTCGGAAACCGTGGTCGTCAGCAACGCCGCCGGCGACATCGTCAGCGAATCCGTGGCCGACCGCCGCGCCGGCCTGGGCAACAACGCCGCCAAGTCCGCCGACGGCGCCGCCAACGCCCGCTTCGAGACGACCCCGGCCATCAGCGGCATCGCCGCCATCGACCTCGTCGTCAAGGCCGTCGCGCCGCGGGCCACCCACTTCGTCGCGCCGACCGCCGAGCTGCTCGTGTATCCGGTGATGAAATCGGTGCGCGTGTCCGGCGCCGCCGACAAGTCCGAGGCGGCCCTAAACGCCCTCGACCTGGAAGAGGTCGTCGACCGCTACGAACTGGCCTATCTGGTGCAGACGCGCATGGTCAGCGGCAACAAGCCGATCTACTTCGACAGCGTCGTCAGCGCCAAGGACGGCAGCGTGCTGGCCCAGTGGAAGGCGCTGAAAACCGTCATCGGCGTCGGCAACAGCCAGTACAACGGCACCGTGCCGGTCAGCACCACCTTCAGCAACGGCGTGTATTCGATGAAGGACCCGGTGCGCGGCACCGGCGGCACGTATGGCGCGATGGCCATCACCAACGCCAACCACGGCACCAGCGCCGGCAGCGTCTACACCAACCCCACCAACACCTGGGGCGACGGCCAGCAGTACAACGGCGGCAGCACCACCGACGCCAACGGCCAGACGGCGGCCGTGAACGCGCTGTGGGGCTTGATGAACACCTACGACATGCTGAAGAACGTGCTGGGCTGGAACAGCCTGGACGGCAACAACACCTCCACCTACATCGCCGCCCACGTCAACACGGCCTATGACAACGCCTACTACGACGACAACTGCAAATGCATGTTCATCGGCGACGGCAGCAACTTCAACAGCCTGGGCGCGATCGACGTGATCGGCCACGAAATGTCGCACGGCGTCACGGCCGCCACCTCCGACCTGGTCTACTCGGGCGAGTCGGGCGGCTTGAACGAGTCGCACTCGGACATCGGCGGCGAGGCCGTCGAGGCTTACGCGCGCGCCGGCGGCACCGGCAACACGCTGCCGAACACGGGCAACGACTGGATGACGGGCAAGGAGATCAGCAAGACGGGCCAGCCGCTGCGCTGGTTGTTCAAGCCCAGCAAGGACGGTAAGAGCCCGAACGCCTGGAGCAGCACGATCAAGAACCTCGACGTGCACTACAGCAGCGGCCCGAACAACCGCATGTTCTACTTCCTGTCGCAGGGCTCGAACGCCAGCTCCGGCAGCGACTACTACAGCTCCTACCTGAACAAGAGCCCGCTGGCGATGACGGGCATCGGCACCGACAAGGCCTTCCGCATCTGGTTCAAGGCGCTGACGACGAAATTCACCTCGTCGACCAACTACGCGGACGCCCGCAACAAGGTGCTGCTGGCGGCCGAGGAGCTGTACGGCGTCGGCAGCGCCGAGGCGACGGCCGTCAAGCGCGCCTACGCCGCCATCAACGTCGGCGCCGACGTCGATGAAACCAGCACCGGCGGCGCCGTCACCATCACCAGCCAGCCGGCCAGCATCACGGTGGCGCCGGGCGGCAACGCCTCGTTCGCCGTCGGCGCCGGCGGCGGCACCGCGCCCTACAGCTACCAGTGGTACCGCAACGGCGCGGCCATCGCCGGCGCGACGGCCTCGGGCTACGCCTTCACGGCCCAGGCCGCCGACAACGGCGCCGTCTTCAAGGCCAGCGTGACGGACGCCTCGTCGCCGGCCGTGACGGTGAGCTCGGCCAACGCCACGCTGACGGTGTCGAACAACAGTTCCAGCGAGCTGATCACCAACGGCGGCTTCGAGGACGGCGCCACGGGCTGGAGCGGCAACACCGGCGCGATCGGCGACCAGGCCGGCCAGAGCCCCTACGAGGGCAGCAAGTTCGCCTGGCTGGGCGGCAACGGCAAGACCAGCACGGAAACGCTGTCGCAAAGCGTGACGATCCCGGCCTCGGCCACTTCGGCCACGCTGAGCTTCGCGCTGCACATCGACACGGCCGAAACCGGCACGACCGTCTATGACCGCCTGCGCGTCACCGTGAAGAACGCGGCCGGCACCGTGCTCGGCACGCTGGCCACCTACAGCAACGTGAACCCGGCCAGCGGCTACCAGATCCGCACCTTCAACCTGCTCGCCTACAAGGGGCAGACGGTGCAGATCTCCTTCGCCGCCACCGAGGATGCCTCGCTGCAGACCTCCTTCGTGGTCGACAAGGTCAGCCTGATCGCCCAGTAAGCGCCCGGGCCCGCCCCGCGCATGCCGCGGGGCGGTTTTTACAACAAACAACAAAAACAAGATTGATTTTTTCACAAGCGCGGTCTAAGGTAAGGCTGTGCACCTGGTTAATGTTGTCAACGCCGCAGGCAAGCGGGCGGACCCTGTCCGCGCGGGCCTGTGCTTGGTTTGGTTTCAACTGGGCGGCCGTTCCGGCTGTCGAGAACACTTTTCCGATTGCTATTTCCGATGCCTACACTGCCGTCACGCCCCGCCCGCCCCCTTGCCCCGACCGCCGCGGGCGTGCCCGCCTGACGCGGCGATGCAGTTCCACCTCCAGGTACAGGGGACGGCGGGGCGCCGCGCCCTCGCCGTCGACGCCGCCAGCGAGGCCGAGGCGATCCGCGCGGCCGCGCGCGACGGCTGGCGCGTGCTGGCCATCGCCGGCGCGGCGGCGGCGCCGGCCCGGGCCGCGCGCCAGCAGGCCCTGCCGCTGCTGCAGTTCAGCCAGGAGTTGCTGGCCCTGCTGGAGGCGGGCCTGAACCTGAGCGAGGCGCTGGCGACCCTGCACAACAAGGAGCAGCGCGGCGGCGCCCGCGCCACGCTGGCCGCCATCGTCCAGACCCTACAGCAGGGCAAGAGCTTTTCCGACACGCTGGCGGGCTTCCCGGCGATCTTCCCCGACATCTACGTCGCCACCGTGCACGCGGCCGAGCGCTCCGGCAACCTGCCGGAGGCGCTGGCCCGCTACGTCGGCTACCAACTGCAATTCGACGCCATCCGCAAAAAGCTGGTGGCGGCGGCCATCTACCCGAGCATGCTGCTGCTGGTCGGCGCCCTCGTCACGCTGTTCCTGCTCGGCTACGTCGTGCCCAAGTTCAGCGTCGTCTACGCCAGTTCGGGGCGCGACATACCGTGGATGTCGCAGATGCTGCTGGGCTTCGGCCAGTCGCTGGCCGCGCATCCGCTGCTGTGCCTGGCGGCCCTGCTCGCCGGCGTCGCCGCGCCCGCCCTCATCCTTGCCAGGCCGGCGCCGCGCCGGCGCCTGATCCTGGCCGTGCTGCGCCTGCCCGTGCTGTCGGCCAAGGCGGCCGAGTTCCGCCTGGCGCGCTTTTACCGCGCCCTCAGCCTGCTGCTGCACGCCGGCATCGCGCTGTCGAAGGCGCTGGCGATGGTGGCGACGATGCTGCTGCCGGCCCAGCAGGCGCAACTGGCGCGGGCGCGCCGCGCCGTGCAGGAGGGCCAGCCCTTTTCCGCCGCGCTGGAGCAGAACGGGCTGGCCACGCCGGTGGCGCAGTCGCTGCTGAGGGTCGGCGAAAACACCGGCCGCCTCGGCGACATGCTGGAGCGCTCGGCCAAGTTCCACGACGAGGAATTCGCCCGCTGGGTGGACTGGGCCTCGCGCCTGCTGGAGCCGCTGCTGATGATGCTGATCGGCGTCGTCATCGGCGGCGTCGTCGTGCTGATGTATATGCCTATCTTCGAGCTGGCCGGGAGCCTGTCGTGAACGCGCGCGAACACGCCAGGGAGCCGCTGACGGCGGCCGCGCTGCAGCACGCCCGCGCCGAAGCGCTGGCGCAGGGCCGGCCGGCGCTGGCGGCCCTGCAGGAGGCGGCCGGGCTGACGCCGCAGCAGTTCACGCGCGAGCTGGCGGCGCTGTTCCACTACCCGGCCTGGAGCATGGCCGAGCTGCAGGCCGCCGCCCCGGCCTTCGCGCTGCTGCCCTACACCGACTGCGCCCAGCGCGACTGCGTGCTGATGGAGGCGGCCGGCGCGGCGCCGGTGCTGGTCATCGGCAACCCCTTCGCCGACGACGTGCTGCAGTGGGCCGACTTCGCCGTCAAGGCGCCGTTCACGGTGGCGCTGGCGCACCCGGACGACCTGGCCGCCTACCTGGCGCAGCAGGAAAGCGTGCAGCAGGCCATGCAGGCGATGGCGCAGGACGGCGCCGACCTGCCCGACCCGGACCTGAGCATCGAGGACATCTCGCTGATACGCATCAGCGAAGACAGCAGCCCGGTGGTCAAGCTGGTCAATTCGACGATCTACGACGCGCTCAAGTTCCAGGCCAGCGACATCCACCTCGAATGCGACGCCGCCAGCCTGCTCATCAAATACCGCGTCGACGGCGTGCTGGTGCAGGCCGGCCAGGTGCAGGGCCTGGCGATGGCCGAGCAGATCATCTCGCGCATCAAGGTCATGGCCGACCTCGACATCGCCGAGCGCCGCGTGCCCCAGGACGGCCGCTTCAAGGTGCGCGTCAAGGGCAGCGAAATCGACTTCCGCGTCTCCATCATGCCGAACATCTTCGGCGAGGACGCCGTGCTGCGCCTGCTCGACCGGCGCGCGCTGACCGAGGCGGCGCAGGCGCTGCGGCTGGAAAGCCTGGGCCTGAACGGCGACGCCATCGAGCAGATCCGCCGCCTCGCCGCCAAGCCGCACGGCATGCTGCTGGTGACGGGGCCCACCGGCTCCGGCAAGACCACCACGCTGTACGCCGCCATCACCGAGATCAACACGGGGCGCGACAAGATCGTCACCATCGAAGACCCGGTCGAATACCGGCTGCCGCGCGTGCTGCAAATCCCCGTCAACGAAAAGAAGGGCCTGACCTTCGCGCGCGGCTTGCGCTCCATCCTGCGCCACGACCCCGACAAAATCATGATCGGCGAAATCCGCGACGACGAAACGGCGCAGATCGCCGTGCAAGCCTCGCTGACGGGCCACCTGGTCTTCACCACCGTGCACGCCAACAATGTGTTCGACGTCGTCGGGCGCTTCCTGCACATGGGCGTGGACCCCTACAGCTTCGCCGCCGCGCTCAACGGCATCGTCGCCCAGCGCCTGCTGCGCCTCAACTGCGAACACTGCGCCGTCGACGTCGCGCCCGAGCCCCGGCAACTGCAGGACAGCGGCCTGGACGCCGGCCGGGTGGGCGGCTGGCGCTTCATGGCCGGCAAGGGCTGCGGCCACTGCCGCGGCACCGGCTACAAGGGCCGCAAGGCCGTCGCCGAGGTGCTGATGCTGGACGACGCCCTGCGCGAAATGATCTGCACGCGCGCCCCCGTCAGCCGCATGAAGGAGGCGGCCGCGGCGCAGGGCTTCCGGCTGGCGCGCGAGGCCGCGCTGGACCTGGTGCGGCTGGGCGAAACCACCTTGACGGAGCTGAACCGTGTCACTTATTGAGCGCCTCGTCCCGCCGGTGCTGTGCCTGCACCTGGCGCCGCAGCGGCTCGGCTGGGCGCTGCGGCGCGGCGGCCGCGCCGTGCCCGGCAGCGCGGCGCGGCTCGCCGTCGACAATCCGGACGGCCACTGGCAGGTGACGCTGGAGGCCCTGGACGCCTGGCTGCACCGGCCGGACCGGCCCGGCGCCGGCCAGCCCCTGGAAATCAGCCTGGCCAGCCGCTGGTGCCAGATGGCGCTGGCGCCCTGGAGCGAGGCGCTGCTGGCGGAGCCGGGCGCCGGCCACTATCTGCGCAGCCAGTTGGCGGCCCTGTACGGCGAGGGCGCGCGCGCCTGGGACATCGGCAGCGACGACGCGCCCTACGGCCAGCCGCGCCTGGTGTGCGGCGTCGACGCCGCGCTGCCGCAGGCGCTGCGGCAGCTGGCCGCCGGGCACGGCCACCGCTGCGACGCCATCGAACCGGTGCTGACGCTGGCCTGGCGCGCCATCGCCGCGACGCGCCCGCAAGCCTTCGCCGTGGCCGAGGCGGGCCGCCTGGTGCTGGCGGCCGTCAGCGGCGGGCGCATCGTCGCGCTGCAGGCCCAGGCCAGCGGCGCCGACTGGCGCGCCGAACTGGCGCGGGCCTGGCTGCGCTGGCGCCTGCGCGCGCCCGAGCTGGGCGCCGTCGAGCGGGTCGCCGTCATCGACCTGAGCGGCGCGCCCGCCGGCGAACTGGCGGCGCCCTTCGCCCCCGTCGCCGCCGGCCTGCTGGAGCAATCCGCATGGGCTTGAGCGAGCTGAACTTCATCCGCCGCCCGGCCCGCTGCGACGGCTGGCGCCTGGCGCTGCTGGCGGCCGGCGCGCTGGCGCTGCTGCCGGCCGCCGGCCACTGGCTGGCGCAGGCCCAGACCGTGCGCCGCCTGGAGGCGCAACTGGCGCAGGCGCAGCCGCGCCAGGTGGCGGCGGCGCCGCTGGCGCCGGCGCTGCAGCGCGAACAGGACGCGCAGCTGAAACGGGTGGCCGACGCCGTGCGCCGCCTGAACCTGCCGGTGACGCGGCTGATCAGGACGGTGCAGGCGCCGCGCGACGTCCGCGTCGCGCTGCTGGGGCTGGACCTGAACGGCGACAACGACGAGGGCGGCCGCCCGTCCGGCGCCCTGAAGATCGCCGCCGAGGCGGAAACGGCGCAGGACATGCTCAACTACCTGGCCTTCCTGAACCAGCAAACGCTGTTCAAGTCGGTGTATCTGCTCAAGCATGAGATGCACACGGGCGCGCCCGAGCACCCCTATCGTTTTCAACTGGAGGCCCAATGGCAGCAATAAAAACCGCGGCCGCCATGCCGGCCGCGCGCGCCGCCGGCAAACTGGGGCCGCGCCTGGCCTGGGAGGCGCGCCGGCTGTGGCGCCGCAGCGGCTGGGCCGGCGCCGCCGGCGCCGCCGGCCTGGCGCTGGCCGCGCTGGCGCTGCAGCAGACGCCGCAACTGGAGGCGCGCCAGCGGGCGCTGGGCGCGCAACTGGCGGCCGCCGGCAAGGCCGCCGCCGCGCCGGCGCCGCTGGCCGGCGCGGCCGGCGCGGCCGGCGGCGTGGCCGCGTTCTACGCCTTCCTGCCTGCGCACGACGCCATCCCCGAGCAGTTGAAGGAACTGGTCGGCGTCGCGCAGAAAAACGGCGTCACGCTGGCCAAGGCTGAATACAAGGCGCAGAGCGAGCAGGACGCCGGCTTCCTGCGCTACCAGATCACGCTGCCCGTCAAGGCCGAATATGCCGGCGTGCAGAGCTTCATCGTCGGCGCGCTGCAAACCCTGCCGACGCTGACGCTGGAATCGGTGCTGTTCAAGCGCGAGCAGATCGAGGCGGGCGAGGTCGAGGCGCGCATCCAGTTCGTCCTGCTGGTCAAACAGCCGGAGCCGCGGCGATGAGGAAAATCGTCCTTGGCGCGGCCGCCGCGGCCACCCTGCTGGCCGTCTACTTCGCCCCCGACGAGGAGGGCGGCGTGGTCGGGCCGGCCGCCGCCACCACGCGCGAGCGGGCGGCCGCGCCGGCGCCGGTTTTGCCGGCCGCCGCCGCGCCGGCCGGCGCCGACCTGCGCATCGAGCCGCGCCACGACGACAGCGACCTGGGCAACGTCTTCGCCAAGCAAAGCTGGCAGCCCGAGACGCCGAAGAAAATCATGCTGGCCCAGGCCGCCGCCCAGCCGGCCGCGAAAGGCGCCGGCGCCGCGCCGGGCGCGCCGCCGCTGCCCTTCCAGTTCCTCGGCCGCTTCGTCGACGAGGGCCGGGCCGCCTACTTCCTGCAGGCGCAGGGACGCAATGTGGTGGCCCGCGTCGGCGAGAAAGTCGACGAGCACTACATCCTCGACAGCGTCAGCGGCGACGCGCTGCACTTCACCTATCTGCCGCTCAATCAACAGCAAGCCTTAGTCGTAGGGGACATGAATTGAATCGAACCGCAATCGCCCGCCTGAGCCTGCTGGCCCTGAGCGCGCTGCTGGGCGCCTGCGCCGGCAATCGGACCTTCATGGAAGGCAACGCCCTGCTCGACGAGGGCAAGCTTGAGCAGGGCTTGGCCAAACTGGAACAGGCCGTGCAGGCGGAACCTGGCAACGCGCAATTCCGCATCACGCTGACGAACCGCAGGATGCGCCTGGTGAACGCCGCCAACGGCCGCGCCGACGCCATGCGCCAGCAGGGCAATCTTGCCGAGGCCGAGCAGGCTTACCAGCAGGCGCTGGCGATCGATCCGGGCAACAGCGTCGCCCGGCAAGGCCTGGCGGCGCTGGCGCTGGAGCGCCGCCACCTGCAGATGGTGGCCGAGGCGGAGGCCGCCTACCAGCGCGGCGGCGACGCCAGCCTGGCGCAGGCCCAGGAAATGCTGCGGCTGGTGCTGCTGGAGCAGCCGGCCCAGCGCGAGGCCCTGAACCTGAAAAGCCGCATCGGCGACGAGCAGGCGAAACAACGCCCCGCCGCCGGCAAGCTGGCGGCCGCCTACCGCAAACCCGTCACGCTGGAATTCCGCGACGCGCCGCTGCGCTCCGTGTTCGACTTCATCAGCAAGGTGTCGGGCCTGAACTTCGTCTTCGACAAGGAGGTCGACCCGAACATCCGCGCCACCATCTCCGTGCGCGACACCAGCATCGAGGAAGCCATCGGCCTGCTGCTGAGCGCGAACCAGCTGGAACAGAGCGTGGCCAACGAGAAGTCGGTGACGATCTATCCGAACACGCCGCAAAAGGTGAAGGACTACCAGCAGTTGATGGTGCGCTCCTTCTTCCTCGCCAATGCCGACGTGAAAAACGTCTCGTTCACGATCAAGACCCTGCTCAAGGCCAAGGACGTGGTCACCGACGAGCGCCTCGGCATCATCATGATGCGCGACACGCCGGAAATGCTGCGCATGGCCGAGCGCCTGATCGCCGTGCAGGACCTGGCCGACCCCGAGGTGATGCTGGAAGTCGAGGTGCTGGAAGTGAAGCGCTCGCGCCTGCTGGAACTGGGCGTGCGCTGGCCCGAGAAGGCCGCGCTGAGCCTGGCCGGCAGCGGCGCCGGCCTGAACGGCGTGACGGGGCTGAAGGTGGCCGACCTGCGCCGCATCAACGGCGCAAACATCAACCTCGGCATCAGCGACGTCACCCTCCACGCCAACAAGACCGACACCGACAGCAACCTCCTGGCGAACCCGCGCATCCGCGTGCGCAACAAGGAAAAAGCCAAGATACTGATCGGCGACCGCGTGCCCGTCATCACCGTCACCACCAACAACGGCGTCAGCTCGGACAGCGTCAACTACGTCGACGTCGGCATCAAGCTCGAAGTCGAACCCAACATCTACCTCGACAACGAGGTGGCCATCAAGATCAACCTTGAAGTGAGCAACGTGGTCAAGGACGTCACCAGCAAATCGGGCACGCTGGCCTACCAGATCGGCACGCGCACGGCCAACACCGTGCTGCGCCTGCGCGACGGCGAAAACCAGGTGCTGGCCGGCCTGATCAACGACGAGGACCGCAGCAACGCCTACAAGCTGCCCGGCGTCGGCGAGCTGCCGCTGCTGGGCCGCCTGTTCGGCAGCCGCAAGGACGACGCCTCGCGCAGCGAAATCGTGCTGTCGATCACGCCGCGCATCGTGCGCAGCATCCGCCGCCCCGACCTGCTGACAGCCGAATTCAACTCCGGCACGGAAACCACGGCGGGCGCGCGCGCGCCGCTGGCCGGCATCGGCGGCGGCGCGCCGCCGGAAGTGGCGCCGGCGCGCCTCAACTCGCCGATGACGGGCGGCGACGACACCCCCGCCCCGGCGCAGGCGCAGGCGCCGGCCGAAAAAACCGCAGCGCCCGGAGCGTCGCCGGGAGCGACCAAGAAGGGCGGCCAGTGAAACGCCGGCGCGGCTTCACCTTCATCGAACTGATGATCACGCTGGCGATCATGGCCACGCTGGCGCTGGTGGCGGCGCCGCTGGCCCAGGTGGCGCTGCAGCGCGAGCGCGAGCGCGAGCTGCGCAACGCGCTGATACAGATCCGCGAGGCGCTCGACGCCTACAAGCGCGCCGCCGACAATGGCCGCATCAAGCTGGGCATAGGCGCCTCCGGCTACCCGAAAAAACTCGACGAACTGGTGGAGGGCGTGCCGGACCAGCGCAGCGCGAAAAAGCAAAACATCTACTTCCTGCGCAAGCTGCCACGCGACCCCTTCCAGCCGAACGAGGGCAGCGCGGCCGAAACCTGGGCCAGGCGCGCCTACGCCTCGCCGCCCGACAACCCCAGCGAAGGAGAGGACGTGTTCGACGTCGCCTCGCGCTCGCAGCTGGTGGGCCTGAACGGCGTGCCGCTGAAACAATGGTGAAACCGATGCGACACAAACCGCGCGGCGGCTTCACCCTGGTCGAACTGCTGGTCGTGCTGGCCATCATCGCCCTGCTGCTGACGATCGCCCTGCCGCGCTACTTCGGCTCGGTGGAAAAATCCAAGGAAATCGCGCTCAAGGAAAACCTCAGGCTACTGCGCGGCGGCATCGACAAATTCTACGCCGACAAGGGCGAATACCCGCCGGCGCTGGCCGACCTGGTCACGCAGCGCTACTTCCGCGCCGTGCCGGTGGACCCGGTGACGGAGTCGGCCAACACCTGGCAACTGCTGGCCTCGCCCGACAGCGACAAACCGGGCGTGGCCGACATCCGCAGCGGCGCCAAGGGCAAGGCGCGCGACGGCACCCCATACGGGCAACTCTGAGATGGCGCGGCGGCGCGCGGGCGGCTTCGCCTACCTGTGGACGCTGGCCCTGGTGGCCCTGATGGGCGCCGGCCTGGCCATCGGCGCCGACCTGTACGCCACCGCCGCGCGGCGCGACCAGGAACGCGAACTGATCTTCATCGGCCACGAATTCCGCCGCGCCATCGGCCGCTACTTCGAAATCAACGGCGCCAACGGCCAGCACCAATACCCGCAGACGCTGGAGGAACTGCTGAAAGACCCGCGCTTCCCGAACCCGAAGCGCCACCTGCGCCGGCTCTACACCGACCCGACCACCGGCCAGGCCGAATGGGGGCTGGTGATGCAGCAAGGGCGCATCGTCGGCGTGCGCTCGCTGTCGGGGCGCACGCCGATCAAACAGGACAACTTCGACGACGACGACGACGGCCTGCGCCACAAAAAACGCTACGCCGACTGGCTCTTCACCTACCCGCCCGAGCTGTTCACGGCGCAGCCGGGCGGCGCGCCGTGAACAGCCGGGGACAGACCACGATTTCCGGGAAATATTTCCCGGAAATCGTGGTCTGTCCCCTATGGAGAAATCGGCGCGCGCGGGCCGCCGAAACCACAAGCCGGCGCCGCCGCGAGCTGCTATCATCGCGCCCACATTCACAGGAGGCGGCATGGGCATAGGCGGAAAATCAATCGACGAGGCGCTGGCCTCGCTATCGGACATGACGGCCGGCATGGTCGCCATCGGCAAGGCCGAACACCTTCAACGCATCGGCAAGGCGCAAGCCTATATGCGCGAACAGGGCATCGCCGCGATTTACCTGAACGCGGGCGCCAACCTGACCTATTTCACCGGCACCAAATGGTATGCCAGCGAGCGCATGGTCGGCGCGATCCTGCCCGCCAGCGGCGCCCTCGAATACCTCGCCCCGGCGTTCGAGGAGAGCACGCTGCGCGACTTCATGCTGGTCGAAGGCCGCGTCAATTGCTGGCAGGAGCACGAGAGCCCCTACCAGCTGTTCGTCGCCACGCTGGCGCGCATGGGCATCGCGCCCGACGCGGCGCGGCCGCCGCGCATCGGCATCTGCGAAAGCGCCGCCTTCTTCATCTACGACGGCATCCGCCCGCTGGCGGCCGGCTACGCGCTGGAAAACGCCCGCGGCGTCACCGCCCACTGCCGCAGCAGGAAGTCCGCCGCCGAAATCGCGCTGATGCAAAGGGTCAAGGACATGACGCTGGCCGTGCACGTCGCCACCGCCAGCATGCTGTACGAGGGCGTCAGCAGCGTCGAGGTGGAGGAGTTCATCCAGCGCGCGCACCGCAAGGTCGGCGCGCCGCGCTCCTATTTCTGCATCGTGCTGTTCGGCGAGGCCAGCGCCTACCCGCACGGCGTCAGCTATGTGCAGACGCTCAAGCGCGGCGACGTGGTGCTGATCGACACCGGCTGCCAGCTGATGAACTACATTTCCGACATCACCCGCACCTATGTGTTCGGCGAGCCCAGCGCCCGCCAGCGCGCCGTGTGGAACAGCGAAAAGGCGGCGCAACTGGCCGCCTTCCGCGCCGCGCAACTGGGCGTGCCGTGCCAGGACGTCGACCGCGCGGCGCGGGCCTCGCTGGAGGCGGACGGCTACGGCCCCGGCTACGCGCTGCCCGGACTGCCGCACCGCACCGGCCACGGCATCGGCCTCGACATCCACGAATGGCCCTACCTGGTCGGCGGCGACAGCACGCCGCTGGACGTCGGCATGTGCTTCTCGAACGAGCCGATGATCTGCGTGCCGGGCGAATTCGGCATACGCCACGAGGACCATTTCTACATGACGGAGCAGGGGCCGAAGTGGTTCACCGAGCCGGCCCACAGCATCGACGACCCGTTCGGGCTGCAGAAATAGGCGGCGGCCGGCAAGGCGATAAACAAAAACGGCAGCCGCTGTCTGCGCGCCGCCGTTTTTGTTTGCGCCGGCTGGGCGGGCCTTAGCCGCCCAGCGCCAGCGTCCCTGGCGCGCGCGCCGCGCCCCGCTCCAGCTTGAAGACGGCCAGCGCGCCGCTGAGCTGGTCGGCCTGCTCGCGCAGCGATTCGGCCGCCGCCGACGCCTGTTCGACCAGCGCCGAATTCTGCTGCGTCATCTCGTCCATGCTGCCGATGGCGTCGCCGATGTTGGCGATGCCGGTGTTCTGCGCCTGGCTGGCGGCGCTGATCTCGGCCATGATGTCAGCCACCTTCTTCACCGAGTCGACGATCTGCCCCATCGTCATGCCGGCCTCGTCGACCAGGCGCGAGCCGACGTTGACCTTGGCCACCGAGTCGCCGATCAGTTCCTTGATTTCCTTGGCGGCGCCGGCGCTGCGCTGCGCCAGGTTGCGCACCTCGGAGGCGACCACGGCGAAACCGCACCCCTGCTCGCCGGCGCGCGCCGCTTCCACGGCCGCGTTCAGCGCCAGGATATTGGTCTGGAAGGCGATGCTGTCGATGACGCCGATGATGTCGACGATTTTCTTGGCCGAGTCGTTGATCTCGCCCATCGTCGTGACGACCTGATTGACCACCTTGCCGCCCTTGATGGCGACGTTGGACGCCGTCACCACCAGCTCGTTCGCCTCGGTGGCGTTGTGGGCGTTCTCGCGCACGGTGTTGGTCAGGCTTTCCATCGAGCGCGCCGTCTGGTCCAGACTGCCCGCCTGGGATTCCGTGCGCGAGGCCAGGTCGGCGTTGCCGCTGGCGATTTCCGAGCTGGCCAGTTTGATCGTTTCGGCCGACACCTTGATCTCGGCAACCATATTGCCCAGCTTGTCGCGCATGTCCTTCAGCGCCACCAGCAGGCTGCCGCGGTCCTTCGGATCGGTCGCGATGTCCATCGACAGGTCGCCGTCGGCGACGGCGCGGGCGATTTCGCGCGCGTACTCCGGCTCGCCGCCGAGCTGCTGCCAGATGGCCTGGACGACGAAATAGGACACCAGCGCCAGGCTGACGATGACCACCAGCGCCACCAGGATGCTGGTGGTGAGCACGTTGCGCACGCTGGCCTCGCTGCGGGCGATGCCGGCCTTGAACTGCTGCTGCGCCGCCTCGTTGGTTTTTGCCAGGTCGGCGTTGAGCACCGTCAGCGCCGCCTGCATGCGCGCCACCGTCGCCTGCGGGTCGCCCTGCTCCAGTTCCAGCATGATGCGCGCCGCGCTCAGCGCCGGCGCGTAGTAGGCGTCGAATTCCTTGCCCAGGCGCGCGCCCGCCTCGCGCTGGCCGGGGATCTCGCCGAACTTGGCCAGCTTGGCGCGCAGCTTGTTGGCCTGCTCGCCGACCTGGCCGACGCGGTTCTTGTCGCCCTCGCTGACGGCGTCGCGCAGGCCGTCGCCGACCGCGCCGATGTCCAGCGTCAGCGACTTGGCCGTGTCCAGCACCGGGTAGTCGACGCTTTCCGTGGTGCGGATCGAGTCCAGCGCGGAAGTGGCCAGATAAGCGCTGCCCGCAAGACCCAGGCCGAAGATGATGGTCGAGATGACCGGTAGTGCCCATATCTTGCGTTTGATGCTCATTGCCGTCTCCTGTATCGGGATTCTTCTTTTCGCCATGTCACAAGGCCCGCAGCGCCAGACCGGGGTCTGGCGATACGGGCCTCGGGCACATCATTCAATGTAGCCTTACGGCGCGGTCAACACAACCTTCACGGTGGCGTCGACGGCGCTTTTTTCCATGTAGCCGATGGCTTTCGGATCGGCCGCGACGGCCTTTTTCACGTCGGCGCTGTTGGCCACTTCCTTCGGCTGGGTCGCCTTGCCGGTAAAGACCAGCTTCGACCACAGGGCCTTCGCCTGCGACGGCTCCTTGTCCGTCACCTTTTTGTAGAACTCGGCGCGGATGGGCGCGCTTTCCGGCTGGTCGATCGGCGTCATCGCCGTCGATTTGCCGAGGAAGAACTGCGACACCTGCTCGTTCGTCATCGCGCCGCTGGCGCTCTTCGGATTCACCACCACCACCACCTCGGCCAGCGCCGGCGCCGCCACAGCAAATACCGCGCCCGCCAGAACGAGCGCTTTCATAGTTGTCTTCATGTGCTCGTCCTTAGAATACGAAATCGATGGCAATCGCGCCAACCGTCACCGGGCCTTTGAAGCCGGCGGCCGGCTGCAGCAGCAGGCCCTGGCCGTTCTTCGGCTTGATGCGGTCGATCTGCAGCTTCAGCGCCGCCGAGCGGTGGAAGTCCCAGCGCAGGCCGATGCTGTCGGTCGACTGCTCGCCCTGGGTGCCGGTGCTCGACACGCTGTTCACGGCGCCGGACAGAACGCGCAGGGTCGGCGTGCAGGCGGCCGGGTAGCCGGCCGGGCAGGACGCCGGCACGGTGTTGGCGACGATGCTGTCGACCTTCAGGTTGGCGTGGCTGTAGTAGGGCAGGAATTTGCCGATGCGGTAGCCGGCCATCAGATACCAGGACGTGGTGTCGTTGATGTAGCTGTCGGTCTTGCGCTTGGCGTACTCGGACTGCACCAGGATATTGTTCCAGTCCAGCGCCAGGCCCAGCGAGGTGAACGAGGCTTTTTTATTCTTCACCGCCAAGTTGTCGGCCAGCGTGGCCAGTTGCGGGAAGCCGTAGCCGGCGCCGGTGGCGCGCAGAGCCGCGTCGAGGCCGTTCAGCGACACGGAGTCGGCCACCGTGATCTTGGTGTCGGCGCGGCCGAAGCGCAAGGTCAGCGGGCCGTGTTCGGCCACCAAGTTCAGGGCCGAGATGTTTTTCGCTTCCATGTGCACGCGCGTGTCCGGGCCGGTGGCCAGCGTGGCGCGGGTGCGGCCCAGCGCCAGTTGCGCCGTGACGTTGGTGTCGCCGAAGCTGCGCTGGTAGGTGGCGTCGATGCCGTCGATGCCGTTCATCGGCACTTGCGAGTACACCTCGCCAGGCGGACGCAGCATGGTGTTGGCGTAGCCGACGTTGCGGTAGTCGGAGATCATGAAGACGGGCAGGCCCATGCGGCCGACGCGCACGCTGAACTCGTCCGACAGCTTGGCCTTGGCGAAGGCCCATGCCAGCTCGGGGCGGAAGTCGTCGACGCCGTCCTTGCGCACCAGCGTCTGGGCGGTGAAGGAGAAGGTGTCGTTGGCGGTCACGCTGGCCTGCAGGCCGAGGTTCGAGTCGATGCCGAAGCGCGCGCTCTTGGCGGCGCCGGTGGACTGGTTCGGACGGGCGAATTGGGCCTCGTCGGTGTTGCTCCGCGTCAGCGCGGCCGTGCCGTAGCCGCTGAACTTGACGGTCGGCCCGCCCTCGTCGGCGAAGGCGTTGGCGAGCGCCAGCGGCATGGTGAGCAAAGTGACTAAAAAGCGTTTTTTCATAGTTCTACCCGTAGCGTGTGTGACTCAATGTGGGATATCGGTTCGAGGTCACTGGTGGGCGCCGGCGCCGGTTTGGGCCGGCCACTGTGTTTGCGCAGGATGTGCGCTACCTCGGAGCCTGGAATGCTACAGGTAAAAATATTGCCGCTGGAAAATATTAGGGCTAAAAACAGGTGTTTCGTTGTTTTTGGGGCAGAAAATAGCCGTTTTTAGAGGGAAATTTCTAATAAGAATAGCAATACAATCAAACTTGTTGTTACTGTCAGCGTGTCGTGTCGGCCGCCCGGCAAGGGCCGGGAACAGCCGACACGGCCATGCTTCATTCGCGCTTCGACACCAGCGTCAGGATGTCGTAACTGGCCACCAGCTCCTCGTCCTGGTTGGTGACCTGCACGTCCCAGGCCACCACGCCCTGGCCGACGCCGAACACGTCCTTGCGGTTGCGGTCGACCTTGCGCTTGCAGGTCAGGCGCGCGCGGATGGTGTCGCCGATGCCGACCGGCTTGACGAAGCGCAGGTTGTCCAGGCCGTAGTTGGCCAGCACCGGGCCGACGCCGGGCGAGACGAACAGGCCGGCCGCCGCCGACAGCACGAAGTAGCCGTGCGCGATGCGCTTGCCGAACTGCGATTGCCGCGCCGCGATTTCGTCGAAGTGCATATAGAAGAAGTCGCCCGAGATGCCGCCGAAGGCCGTGATGTCGGCCTCGCTGACGGTGCGCCGGTGCGTCAGCAGCGAGTCGCCCGTTTCCAGGTCCTCGAAGTGTTTGCGGAAGGGGTGCAGCGGGCTTTCCTTGACGGCGGCGCCGCGCACGTATTCGCCGGTGACGGCCGCCAGCATCGTCGGCGAGCCCTGGATGGCGGCGCGCTGCAGGTAGTGGCGCACGGCGCGCACGCCGCCCAGCTCCTCGCCGCCGCCGGCGCGGCCCGGCCCGCCGTGCTTGAGCTGCGGCAGCGGCGAGCCGTGGCCGGTCGAGTCGACGGCCGCCTCGCGGTCGAGGATGTGGACGCGGCCGTGCAGCGCGGCCGCCACCGGCACCGCGTGGGCGGCGATCTTCGGATCGCGCGTCACCAGCGTGCTGACCAGGCTGCCCTTGCCGCGCGCCGCCAGCGCCAGCGCCTCGTCGATGTCGCCGTAGGGCATCAGCGTGCTGACGGGGCCGAAGGCTTCGACGTCGTGCACCGCGTCGTTCCTCAGCGCGTCGCGGCACATCAGCAGCGTCGGGCTGAAGAAGCAGCCGTCGGCGGCGCCCTCGCCCAGCGGCGCGAAGCCGTCGGCGGCGCCGTACAGCACCTCGTTGCCGCGCGCCAGCATGGCGACGCGCTCGGCGACGTCGCGCTGCTGCTCCTTGGAGGCCAGCGCGCCCATGCGCACGCCCTCGATGGACGGGTCACCGACGGTGACTTTCGCCAGGCGCTCGCGCAGGCGCGCGCCGACGGCGTCGAGCATATTCTGCGGCACGATGATGCGGCGGATCGCCGTGCACTTCTGCCCGGACTTGCCGGTCATCTCGCGCGCCACTTCCTTGATGAACAGCTCGAACTCGGCGTCGTCCGGCTTGACGTCCGGCGCCAGGATCGCGCAATTGAGCGAATCGGCCTCGCCGTTGAAGGGGATCGCGTGCTCGACCAGGTTGCGGTTGCTGCGCAGCTTGGCGGCGGTGGCGGCCGAGCCCGTGAAGGTGACGACGTCCTGGCCGTTGAGGCGGTCGAGCAGGTCGCCGGTGCCGCCGATCACCAGTTGCAGGCTGCCCTCCGGCAGCAGGCCGGAGCCGTGCATCATGCGCACCACGGCTTCGGTCAGGTAGGACGTCGCGGTGGCCGGCTTGGCGATGCAGGGCATGGCGGCCAGGAAGCTCGGCGCGAATTTTTCCAGCAGGCCCCAGATGGGGAAGTTGAAGGCGTTGATGTGCACCGCCAGGCCGCCGCGCGGCACCAGGATGTGGGTGCCGGCGAAGCCGCCCTTCTTGCCCAGCGCGATGGCCGGGCCTTCGTGCAGCACGTTCGACGAGGGCAGCTCGTTGCTGCCCATGCTGGCGTAGGCGAACAGCGTGCCGGTGCCGCCCTCGATGTCGACCCAGCTGTCGGCGCGCGTGGCGCCGCTCAGGTGCGAGATCGCGTACAGCTCTTCCTTGCGTTCGACCAGGTACAGCGCCAGCGCCTTCAGGCGCGCGGCGCGCTGCTGGAAGTCGAGCGCCATCAGGCCCGGCACGCCGGTCTTGCGGGCGTAGGTGACGGCCTCGTCGAAGTCGATGGACTCGGCGTGGGTATGGTAGATCAGGCTGTTGTTGAGCGCGCTGTGCAGCGGCACGGCGGCGGCGGCGCCGAGCCAGCGGCCGCCGATCAAGCTTTGCAGGGTGGATACTTGGGCCATCAAAAATCTCCAGGATAGAGGTAAGGTGAGTAGTCGGCAGTTGCTTCCGGAAGGCTTTAAGCCGAGGCGTTTTTATGCAGGTGCAGCGGCAGCGACGATTCCCAGTCGATGCGCTTGCGGCCGGCCTCGACCTCGCTGAGCGCCTCGACCTCGCGCATGCTGCGCATCGAGCGCACCGCCAGTTCGTGGTACTGGGCGGTGCCGCCGCTTTTCCATTTGATTTCTTCGTCGCTCAGCGCGCGCGTCACCCGCGCCGGCGCGCCGACCACCATGCTGCGCGGCGGCACGAGCATGCCGGCCTTGACGAAGCTCATCGCGGCGACCACGCACTCCGCGCCGATGACGGCGTTGTCCATCACCACCGCGTTCATGCCGACCAGCGCGTTGCGGCCGATGCGGCAGCCGTGCAGCACGGCGCCGTGGCCGATGTGGCCGTCGACTTCGACCACCGTGTCGCAACCGGGGAAGCCGTGCATCACGCAGGTGTCCTGCAGGTTGGCGCCCTCCTCCAGGATCAGGCGGCCGAAGTCGCCGCGGATCGAGGCCAGCGGGCCGACGTAGCAGCGCGGCCCGATGATGACGTCGCCGATCAGCACCGCGCTCGGGTGCACGTAGGCGCTGGGGTGGACCACCGGCGTGACGCCGTTGATTTCGTACACTTTAACCATATTTCTTCTCCAATTCGGCGCCCGGATGGGCGCTCCGCACCCGGGCCTGATTCGACAATTCAGGTCCGGCGACGCTTCCCTGCGCGCAGGCCGGACCGGCGCGCATTCCCGAGTGCGGGAACGACAAAAATTGGCCAGGCACGGCCGCCTCCGGCCCTTGTTTGCGCGCCGCCTCTACTTCAGCAGCGCCCATTCGCCGTTTTTCACCTCGACCATGCGGAAGGCCGACAGGTCCAGGCCCATGTGGTTCGCCGGCGTCATGTTGAACACGCCGGTGGTGCCGACAAAGCCCCTGGTCTGCTCCAGCGCGCCGCGCACTTTTTCCTTGTCGGTGGAGCCGGCGCGCCTGATGGCGTCCACCGACAGGTTCAGCGCGTCCAGCGCATAGCCGCCGAAGGTCGACGGGTCGATCTTGTAGCGTTCCTTGTACTGCTTGTCGTAGCCGGTGACGATGGCCTTTTGCGCGTCGGCCGCCGGCAGCATCGCGCCGATCAGCAGCGCCGGCGTCGGCAGGCGCACGCCTTCGGCCGATTTCCCCGACAGCTTGATGTACTCGTCCGACGCCACGCCGTGCGACTGGTACAGCGGCAGCGCGCCCATGCCCAGCTGGCCGTAGTTCTTGGTGGCGACGGCCGGCCCCTGCCCCAAACCGAAGACGAACACGGCCTGCACGCCGGCCGTGCCCTTGATGCGCGTCAGCTGGGCGGTGATGTCGGTGTCTTTCGGGCCGTAGGTTTCGTCGGCGACGAAGGTGATGCCGTACTTGGCGGCGACCGCCTGCGACTCCTTGCGCCCCGAGGCGCCGAAGCCGCTCGTCTCGGACAGCAGGCCGACCTTGCTGATGCCGCGCTTCTTCATATCCTCGAACACCTTCTCGGCCGCCATGCGGTCGGTGTGCGGCGTCTTGAAGACCCATTTCTTGACCGGGTCGACGATGACCACCGCGCCCGCCAGCGAGATGAACGGCAGGCTGGCCTTGTCGACCAGCGGCGCCATCGCCATCGTCGCGCCGGTGGTGGTGCCGCCGATCAGCACGTCGACCTTGTCGGACTCGATCAGGCGCTTGGCGAAGCCGTTCGCCTTGGCCGCGTCGCTGCCGTCGTCGTAATGCACCAGCTCCAGCTTGCGGCCCAGCACGCCACCCTCGGCGTTGATCTTCTCGATGTACATCTGCAGCGTCTTCAGCTCCGGGTCGCCGAGGAAGGCGGCCGGGCCGGAAACGGACAGCACCGAGCCGATCTTGATGTTCTCGGCGGCGCAGGCGGCGCCGGCGCAGCACAGCGCGGCGGCAATGACGGTCTTCTTCAGGATAATCGATAACAAGCTTGTCTCCCCGGTTGCACAACAATAGGATGCGGGGCCGCTATGGCTGCGGCTTTTTTTTAGATACGTTCGATGACCAGCGCGATGCCCTGGCCGACGCCGATGCACATCGTGCACAGCGCGTAGCGCCCGCCGCTACGCTCCAGCTGGTTCAGCGCCGCCATCACCAGGCGCGCGCCGGACGCGCCCAGCGGATGGCCGATGGCGATGGCGCCGCCGTTCGGGTTGACGTGGGCGGCGTCGTCGGCCAGGCCGAGGTCGCGCGTGACGGCCAGCGCCTGCGCCGCGAAGGCTTCGTTGAGTTCGATGACGTCCATCTGGGCGATGCTCAGGCCGGTCTGCGCCAGCACCTTGCGCGTCGCCGGCGACGGGCCGAAGCCCATGATGCGCGGCGCCAGCCCGGCCGTCGCCATGCCCAGCACGCGGGCGCGCGGCCTCAGCTGGTATTTTTCGGCGGCGGCGCCGGAGGCCAGCAGGATCGCGCAGGCGCCGTCGTTCAGGCCCGAGGCGTTGCCGGCCGTGACCGTGCCGTCCGGGCGCACCACGCCCTTCAGCCTGGCCAGCATCTCCAGCGAGGTGTCGGGGCGCGGATGCTCGTCGGCGCCGACGATTTTCGGCTCGCCCTTCTTCTGCGCCAGCGACACCGGCACGATTTCCCCGGCGAACACGCCGGCCGCGTTGGCGGCGGCCCAGCGCTGCTGGCTGCGCAGCGCCAGCGCGTCCTGGTCGGCGCGGCTGATGCCGAACTGCGCGGCCACGTTCTCGGCCGTTTCCGGCATCGTGTCGATGCCGTACTGCGCCTTCATCGCGGCGTTGACGAAACGCCAGCCCAGCGTGCTGTCCTCGATCTTCGCCGCGCGCGAAAAGGCGCTGTCGGCCTTGCCCATGACGAAGGGCGCGCGCGTCATGCTTTCGACGCCGCCGGCGATGATCAGGCCCGCTTCGCCGGCCTTGATGGCGCGCGCGGCCATGCCGACGGCATCCATGCTGGAGCCGCACAGGCGGTTAATGGTGTTGGCCGGGACCTCGACCGGCAGGCCGGCCAGCAGCGCGGCCATGCGGCCGACGTTGCGGTTGTCTTCGCCGGCCTGGTTGGCGCAGCCGTAGAAGACGTCGTCGACGGCGGCCCAGTCGACGCCGGGATGGCGCGCCATCAGCGCGGCGATCGGCAGCGCGCCGAGGTCGTCGGCGCGCACGCCGGCCAGGGCGCCGCCGTAGCGGCCGAACGGGGTGCGCACTGCGTCGCAGATAAAGGCTTCGTTCACGTTATTTTCTCCATGCGTGGTTGCTGGCGAACCCGGGCGGCGCCGCGGCTTCGCGCACTGTTTGCGGCTCAGCCGGGGTTTTTCGGGCGCTTGTCGACGACGCGCCTGGCCTTGCCCGTCAGCGTGCGTTCGATGCTGCCGGCCGCCAGCAGGCGCACCCGCGTCGTCACGCCGACATAGGTCTTGATCTGGTGGCCCAGCTCGCGCGCCAGCGCCTCGGTGTCGAACTCCGTCATCTTGCCGGAGACTTCGGCGCGCAGTTCGCCGATGACGTCGAGCTTGTCGAGGTGGCCCTCGCGCGACACCACCAGCTGGTAATGCGGCGCCAGCTTCGGCATCTTCAGGATCAGCTCCTCGATCTGCGACGGGAACACGTTGACGCCGCGGATGATCAGCATGTCGTCGGAGCGGCCGGTGATCTTGCCGATGCGGCGCATCGCCCGCGCAGTCGGCGGCAGCAGCCGCGTCAGGTCGCGCGTGCGGTAGCGTATCACCGGCAGCGCCTCCTTCGTCAGCGAGGTGAACACCAATTCGCCCTCCGCGCCGTCCGGCAGCACTTCGCCGGTGTCGGGGTCGATGATCTCCGGGTAGAAATGGTCTTCCCAGATGACCGGGCCGTCCTTGCTCTCGATGCATTCGCTGGCCACGCCCGGCCCCATCACCTCGGACAGGCCGTAGATGTCGAGGGCGTCGATGCCGGCCCGCGTTTCGATTTCGGCGCGCATGGCGTCGGTCCACGGCTCGGCGCCGAAGATGCCGACCTTCAGCGACGATTCGGCCGGGTCCATGCCCTGGCGCGAAAACTCCTCGATGATGTTGAGCATGTACGAGGGCGTCACCATGATGATGTCCGGCTTGAAGTCGCAGATCAGCTGGACCTGTTTCTCGGTCTGGCCGCCCGACATCGGGATCACCGTGCAGCCGAGGCGCTCGGCGCCGTAGTGCGCGCCCAGGCCGCCGGTGAACAGGCCGTAGCCGTAGGAGATGTGCACCATGTCGCCGGCGCGCCCGCCGGCGGCGCGAATCGAGCGCGCCACCACCTCGGCCCAGGTGTTGATGTCGTTCTGCGTGTAGCCGACCACGGTGGCCTTGCCGGTGGTGCCGCTGGAGCCGTGGATGCGCACCACCTGCTCGCGCGGCACGGCGAACAGGCCGAACGGGTAGTTGTCGCGCAGGGTTTTCTTGTCGCTGAAGGGGAACTTGGCCAGGTCGGCCAGCGTCTTCAGGTCGTCCGGGTGGACGCCGGCGGCGTCGAAGGCGGCGCGGTAGTGCGGCACGTTGTCATAGGCGTGCCGCAGCGACCATTTCATGCGCTGCAGTTGCAGCGCCTGCAGTTCGTCCCTGCTGGCGCGCTCGATAGCCTCCAGGTCGCCGGGCGCGGGGGTACGTTGGACCATTGCTGTCTCCTCAATCTTCTCAAATGGGCGTGGGAACGACCTCGCCGGCGACGCGGATGGATTTGCCGCGGAACAGGGCGATCAGGCGGCCGTCCTGGTTGCTGACCTTGACGTCGTAGATGCCGCTTTTCCCGGCCAGCGATTGTTCCACCGCTTCGGCCGTCAGCACGTCGTCCTGGCGGCCGGGCGCCAGGTAGTCGATGGTGCAGCCGGCGCCCACCGTGTTTTGGTTGTGGCTGTTGCACGCGAATGCGAAGGCGCTGTCGGCCAAGGCAAATATATAGCCGCCGTGGCAGCTCTGGTGCCCGTTCAGCATGTCGCCGCGCACCGGCATCGTCATGCGCGCATAGCCGGGGCGGATCTCGCCCAGCCGCATGCCCATCGCCTGGCTGGCGCGGTCGCGCGCGAACATGGCGGCGCCGGCGGCCCGGGCCAGCGCCAGCGCGGCGGCGGGGTCGTTGTCCTTATGCATGGAAAGTGCCCGCGGCGGCGAGTTTGCGGCGCAGCAGCGGCGCCACCCGGTAGCGGTCCTCGCCGTAGTTGTCGGCGAGGTTGTGCAGCACCGCGGCGATGTGGGCAAGGCCGACGGCGTCGGCCCAGGCCAGCGGCCCGCGCGGGTAGTTGACGCCCTTCTGCATGGCGATGTCGACGGCGGCGGCGCTGCAGACGCCCTGGTTGACGGCGTCGGCGGCCTCGTTGGCCAGCATGGCGACGGTGCGCATCACGGCCAGGCCGGGCACGTCGTCGAGGCGCGTGACGGCGAAGCCGGCCGCCTGGAACAGGCCGACGGCGGCCTGCCAGGCGGACGCGCTGCACTGGTCGGCGCGGCTCAGCGCGATGCGCGTGGCGCCGGCGTAGTCCAGCGCCAGATCGAACAGCACCGTGTCGGGATGCTGGTTGGCGCGCGCCCGCCCGGTGGCGCTGCGGCCGTCGCTCAGGTAGATGGCGGCGCCGTTGCAATGGAAGGCCGGTGCCGCGTCGCCATGTTCGCTGGCGCCCGCGTCGCGCTCGACGATGTTGAAGCCGGCCGTCCGCAGGCGGCGCGCCAGCGCGTCGCTGACGCCGCCGTTGCCGCTGCCCGCCGCCACGCTGTAGCTGACGAATTCGGGGCGCGGCTGCGGCGCCTCGGTGTCCGGCTGCGGCGCCGCCGCGGCGTCGCCGTAGCGGTAGAAGCCGCGCCCGGATTTGCGGCCGAGGAAGCCGGCGTTGACCATTTCCTGCTGCAGCACCGAGGGCGTGAAGCGCGGGTCGTTGAAATAGGCGTGGAAGACCGACTGCGTCACCGAGAAGTTGACGTCGTGGCCGATCAGGTCCATCAGCTCGAACGGCCCCATGCGGAAACCGCCCGCCTCGCGCAGCACCGCGTCGATGCTGGCGGCGCTGCCGGCCTGCTCGGTCAGCAGGCGCAGGGCCTCGGCGTAGAAAGGCCGGGCGACGCGGTTGACGATGAAGCCCGGCGTCGATTTCGCGTGCACCGGGCTCTTGCCCCAGGCGGCGGCGGTGGCGAAGACGGTGTCGGCGACGGCCGCGTCGGTGGCCAGGCCGCTGACCACCTCGACCAGCGCCATCAGCGGCACCGGGTTGAAGAAGTGCATGCCGGCCAGGCGCTGCGGCAGGCGCAGTTGGGCGGCGATGGCCGTGACCGAGATCGACGAGGTGTTGGTGGCCAGGATGCAGGCGTCGCCGACGATGCCTTCCAGCTCGGCGAACAGGGCGCGCTTGGCGTCGAGGTTCTCGACGATGGCCTCGACCACCAGGGCGGCGTCGGCCACCTCGGCCAGCGTCGCGGCGCCCTGCAGGCGCGCCGTCGCGGCGGCGGCCTCGTCGGCTGTCATGCGGCCCTTCCCGGCCAGCTTGTGGTACATCTGGCCGATCTCGGCCAGCGCCTTGCCGACCGCCTCGGCGCGGCTGTCATAGAGTTTCACGCGGTAGCCGCAGGCCGCCGCGACCTGGGCGATGCCGGCGCCCATCGCGCCGCTGCCGATGACGGCGACGACGCTGCCCGTTGTCAGTGCTGGCATCGCTCAGTTCCCCTTGAATTCAGGCACGCGCTTGGCCATGAAGGCGGCGACGCCCTCGCGGTAGTCGTTGCTGTTGCCCAGTTCGCTCATCATGTTGCATTCCAGCGTCAGTTGCTGCTGCAGCGTGTTGGCGGGGCTGGCGTACAGCGCCTGCTTGGTGAAGGCCAGGCCCTTGGTCGGCGCGCTGGCGAAATGCTGCGCCATGGCCAGCGTTTCGCCGGCCAGGCACTCGTCGGGGATGCATTTCCAGATCAGGCCCCAGCTTTCGGCTTTTTCGGCCGTCAGCTTTTCGCCCAGCATGGCCAGGCCCATCGCCCGCGCCGTGCCGACCAGGCGCGGCAGGAAGTAGGTGCCGCCCGTGTCGGGGATCAGGCCGAGGCGGCAGAAGGCTTCGACGAAGCTGGCCGATTTGGCGGCCAGCACGATGTCGCAGGCCAGCGCCAGGTTGGCGCCGGCGCCGGCGGCCACGCCGTTGACGGCGCAGATCACCGGCATCGGCAAGGCGCGCAGCGCCAGCACCAGCGGCGCGTAGTTCTTTTCCACGGAGTCGCCCAGGTCGACGCCCTTGCTGCCCGGCTCGACGGCGCGGTCGGACAGGTCCTGGCCGGCGCAGAAGCCGCGCCCGGCACCGGTCAGCACCATCACGCGCACGCTGGCGTCGGCGTGGATGCGCGCCATCGCGTGGCGCACCTCCTCGTGCATCGCATTCGTGAAGCTGTTCAATTTGTCGGGGCGGTTCAGCGTCAGCTTGGCGATGCCGTCGCCGATCTCGAAGAGGATGTTTGCGTAGTTCATGGGCGTCTCGGTAAGGTTACGTGGGAGCGGAAAACCAAGGTTCATTCGGCCTGGTCGAAGTCGACCACGACGCTGTCGGTCACCGGAAAACTCTGGCAGCTGAGGACGAAGCCGCGGGCGATCTCGTAGTCTTCCAGCGCGTAGTTGACGTCCATGTCGACCTTGCCGTCGACCAGCTTGCAGCGGCAGGTCGAGCATACCCCACCTTTGCACGAATAGCGCATGTCTATGCCCTGGCGCAGGCCGGCGTCGAGGATGGATTCCTTGTCGCGCTCCATCGTGAAGGTGGTGTGGTTGCCGTCCATGATGACGGTGACCTGGGTTGCCAGCTGCGCCTGGGCGTCGGAGCGGGCGCGCGGCTGGTGCTGGTGCTTCGGTATGCTGGCCGCGAACAGTTCGATCTTGATGTTTTGCTTCGGCATGCCGGCCGCCTGCAGCGCCGCCGAGACGCCCAGCATCATGTCTTCCGGGCCGCAGATGAAGGCGTGGTCGAAGTCCTCGATGCGTATCCAGTGCCGCAGGAACTGTTCGCACTTTTCCTGCGTGATGCGGCCGTTGAACAGCTCGATGTCCTGCTGCTCGCGGCTCATCACGTAGGCCAGGTTCAGGCGCTCCAGGTAGTTGTCCTTCAGGTCGCTCAATTCTTCCTTGAAGATGACGGACGAGGAGGCGCGGTTGCCGTAGAACAGGGTGAAGCGGCTGTGCGGTTCGCTCTGCAGCGTGGTCTTGATGATGGACAGGATGGGCGTGATGCCGCTGCCGGCGGCGAAGGCCAGGTAGTGCTTGCGGTTGTCGGCCGCCAGCGGCACGTTGAAGTGGCCCATCGGCGGCATCACGTCGAGCGTGGCGCCGGCCTTCAGCGTGTCGTTGGCCCAGGTCGAGAAGGCGCCGCCCGGCGTGCGCTTGATCGCCACGCGCAGCGCGCCCTCCTGCACCGACGAGCAGATCGAGTACGAGCGGCGGATGTCCTCGGCGTTGATGTGGGCGCGCAGCGTCAGGTGCTGGCCCTGCTGGAAGCGGAAGCTCTCGCGCAGCTCCGGCGGCACGGCGAAGGTGACGGCGATGGCGTCGCGCGTTTCATGGCGCACGTTCGATACCGACAGCGGATAAAATTTGCTCATGTACTGGTTCTCCATTGCGGGCGGCCGGGCCGCCGCTAGTGACACTTGAAGTAGTCGAAGGGTTCGCTGCAGTCCAGGCATTTGTAGAGCGCCTTGCACGGCGTCGAGCCGAACTGGCTGGTCAATCCGGTGTGGCTGGAGCCGCAGTTCGGGCAGACCACCAGCAGCCTGGCCGCCGGGCGGCGCTTGACGCCGGCGGCCAGGCCGCTGATGTCGATGGCCTGCTGCGCCGGCGGCGCGATACCGTAGCCTTTCAGCTTGCGCTTGCCGCTCTCGCTCATCCAGTCGGTGGTCCAGGCCGGCGACAGCTGATTCACCAGCCGCACCTGCGCAAGGCCGTGCCGCTGCAGCGCCTCCGTCACGGCCGCCGCGATCACGGCCATCGCCGGGCAGCCGGAATAGGTCGGCGTGATGGTCACCACGCATTCGGCGCCGCGCAGCTCGACGGCGCGCACGATGCCCAGGTCGACCACGGAAATCACCGGGATCTCCGGGTCGGGCACCTCGCCCAGCCAGGTCCAGACTTGTTCAGCGCTGGGCGTCGCGGCGCCCACTTACCACTCCGAGCCGGGATAGGCGCGCTGCAGGAACTGCATCTCCGCCAGGATGAAGCCGAGGTGCTCGGTGTGCCGGCCCTGCTTGCCGCCGTGCTGCATCCAGGCGTCGGCCGGCGGCGCCGCCAGGGTCGCCTCGGCGAAAATTTCGCCGACGTGCTCCAGCCATTGCGCGTGCAGCGCCGGCGCGGCGGGCGCGACGCCGGCCGCGACCATCGCCTCGTCGACGGCGTCGTAGCGGAACATCTCGCCCGTGTAGGACCACAGGCGGCTGGCGGCGGCCTGGGTCTTGGCGTGGCTGTCGGCCGTGCCGTCGCCCAGGCGCACCACCAGGTCGCCGCTGCGGCGCAGGTGGTAGGTGACTTCCTTGAGCGACTTCTCGGCCACCTCGGCGATGCGGGCGTCGCCCGATTGGCACAGGCCGCGCAGCAGGAAGTAGTGCCAGGTGTCGAAGTAGAACTGGCGCACCACCGTGTCGGCGTAATTGCCGTTCGGCTGCTCCAGCAGCAGGCAGTTCTTGAAGTCGTGCGCGTCGCGCAGGAAGGCCAGCTGGTCCTCGCCGCGGCCGGCGCCCTCCAGCTCGCCGGCGTAGTCCAGCCACAAGCGGGTCTGGCCCAGCAGGTCCAGCGCGACGTTGGTCAGCGCCATGTCCTCTTCCATCGCCGGCCCCTTGCCGCACAACTGCGACAGTTGCTGGCTCAGGATCAGCGCGTTGTCGCCCAGGCGCAGCAGGTAATTGACTTTGTCATCCACGATCGCAGTCTCCGCGCGTCACAGGTTTTTGACTTCTTCCGGCATCGGGAAGAAGGTCGGATGGCGGTACACCTTGCTGTTGGACGGCTCGAACAAGGCGCCCTTGTCGGCCGGGCTGCTGGCGACGATGTCGGCGGCGCGCACCACCCAGATGCTGACGCCCTCATTGCGCCGCGTGTAGACGTCGCGCGCGTTGTTGACCGCCATTTCCGCGTCGGACGCGTGCAGGCTGCCGACGTGCTTGTGCGCCAGGCCGTGCTGGCTGCGGATGAAGACTTCCCACAATGGCCATTCTTTGCTCATGCATCTCTCCTCAGTTAAGCCGCAGCTTTGACATCTGCGTGTTTGTCGGCGTAAGCCAGCAGCGCATCGCGGAACCAGGCGCCGTCCTCGTAAGCCTTGACGCGGGTTTGCAGGCGCTCGCGGTTGCACGGGCCGTTGCCCTTCAAGACGTTGTGGAACTCGGCCCAGTCGATGGCGCCGAACTCGTAGTGGCCCGTCTCGGCGTTGAACTTCAGGTCCGGGTCGGGCACGCTCAAGCCCAGGTACTCGATCTGCGGCACGGTCTGGTCGACCATGCGCTGGCGCAGCTCGTCGTTCGAGAACAGCTTGATGCGCCACTGCGCCGACTGGGCGCTGTTGACGGATTCGGCGTCGGACGGGCCGAACATCATCAGCGACGGCCACCACCAGCGGTTCAGTGCGTCCTGGGCCATGGCCTTTTGCGCGGCCGAGCCCTGGCACAGGCTCATCATGATGTCGTAGCCCTGGCGGGCGTGGAAGGATTCCTCCTTGCAGACGCGGATCATGGCGCGGGCATACGGGCCGTAGGAGCAGCGGCACAGGGGAATCTGGTTGATGATGGCGGAGCCGTCGACGAGCCAGCCGATGGCGCCCATGTCGGCCCAGCTCAGGGTCGGGTAATTGAAAATGCTGGAATACTTGGCCTTGCCGGAGTGCAGCGCGGCGAGCAGCTCGTCGCGCGACACGCCCAGCGTTTCGGCGGCGCTGTACAGATACAGGCCGTGGCCGGCCTCGTCCTGGATCTTCGCCAGCAGGATGGACTTGCGCTTGAGCGTAGGCGCGCGGGTCACCCAGTTGCCCTCGGGCAGCTGGCCGACGATTTCCGAGTGGGCGTGCTGGGAGATTTGCCGCACCAGCGTCTTGCGGTAGGCGTCCGGCATCCAATCCTTGGCCTCGATCTTGATGCCGGCGTCGATGCGGGCCTGGAAGGCCAGCTCCTCGGCGCCCATGTCGGCGGCGGAGCGGACGTTCTTGAGGCCGGTTTCAACCATTTGTGCGTACATGATCACTCTCCAAGTCGTGTGGTGGCGCGGCGCTGCGGTACGATGGAAGAATAATACGATACAAAATTAGATTTGAATACACTTGATTTGAATCATTTACAAATTCCGTATCTTATGTGCACTTTGCCGGCGTCGCGTGCAAAAATAATGCTGCGCCCATCGCCACGCAAAGTAAACTGCTGCCTGCGACGATTTCACCGAACAAACGCCCCGAGGCCCCGATGACGAAGACCAGCAGCACCGAATGGATCAGCCACTTCCTGGCCAGCGACCCGCCGCGTTCGAAGTCGCTGGTGATGACGATCTTCGGCGACGCCATCGTGCCGCACGGCGGCATGATCTGGCTGGGCAGCCTGATCGAGCTGCTGGCGCCGTTCGGCGTCAACGACCGCCTGCTGCGCACCAGCGTGTTCCGCCTGGCGCAGGAGGGCTGGCTGGGGGCGCAGCGCGACGGCCGGCGCAGCGCCTACACCATCGTGCCGGACGCGCTGGCCCGCTTCGGCCGCGCCTACCGGCGCATCTACGCGCCGCTGCGCACCCACTGGGACGGCAGTTGGACCATCCTGATCGGCTCGAACGGCAGCGTCGGCGCGGCCGAGCGCGGCGCGCTGCGCAAGGAATTGCTGTGGGAAGGCTATAGCGTGATCGCGCCGGGCGTCTTCGGCCACCCGGGCGCCGACGCCGGGGTGCTCGACGACATCCTCGGCCGCCACGGCGTGCAGGGCAAGCTCTACGTCTGCCGCGCCACCGAGCTGCCGGGCGTGACGCAGCGGCCGCTGCGCGCCATGATCGACGAGGGCTGGGACCTGTCCGTGGTGGTCCAGGCGTATGCCCAATTCATCGCCCAGTTCGCGCCGCTGCTGGCCGTGCTGCAGGCGCAGCCGGTGGCGCCCGAGCAAGCCTTCGTGATCCGCTCGCTGCTGATCCACGCCTACCGCCGCGTCCAGCTGCACGACCCGCAACTGCCCGTCGAACTGCTGCCGGAACCGTGGCCGGGCAGCGCCGCCTACGACCTGACGCGCGCGCTGTACCGCCTGCTCTACGCCGGCGCCGAGGAGCACATCATGGCGACGCTGCGGCGCGAAGACGCCAACGCGCCGCCGGCGCAAGACTCATTCTTTGAGCGCTTTGGCGGTTTGCGCTAGGGGCTCGCGCAGCGCGTCCAGGTACAGCGGCGAATTGCGCAGGCGCCCGATGGCGGCCCACAACTGCTCGGCGACGCCCGGGTACTGCTGGTAAAAGCGTTTCGACAGGCCCAGGTAAAACCACTCCTCGGCGAAGGGCAGGGACAGCGCCTCGACCTTGCCGGCGAACTCGGGCTTGCCCATCAAGTTCAGGCCGTCCTGCTCCCAGCCGAGCGCGACGTCGCCGCGGCCGGCCAGCAGCTTGGCGAACACCACGTCCAGGTTCTTGCCGGTGGTATCGCTGGGCTGCCGCAGCGCCGCCAGGCGGTCGCCGATCAAGACGCTGCCGTAGGCCACCAGCACCGGCGTGGCCAGCCGGGCGAAGCGCCGGCCGTCCCAGTCGACGCCGCCGCCCTTGCGCTGGAAGGCCAGCACGCGCACGAACAGCACCGAGCGGGCCGGGTCCGGGCGCCCCTTCTTCATCGGATAGTCGAGCAGCGGCAGCCAGGACGGCGTGTGCGAGGCGCTCGGATAGCCGTCGGCCAGGTTGGCGCGGATTTCCTCGCGGCAGCGCGTCACCGGCGCGTGGTAGAGCTCCAGTTCGACGCCGACCTCGGCCGCCGCCAGCCGCATCAGCAGGCCGACGCTGCCGCCGCCGTCGGGCGTCAGGAAGGGCGGATGCGGGCGGGCGTCGACGCACAGGCGCAGCTTGACGGCCTGCGCCCAGGCGGGCAGCAGCAACACAGCACACAGGCACAAGCGCGACCAGAGCATCCCCGCCCCCCGTTAAAGTGATGCACGAGTGTAATCCGGTTTGCCGGGCCGGGCGAGAAAATTCTCGCCGCGCCGGCGGCGGCGCGGCTTACTTGCGGCCGGCGCCGATCAGATAGTTCTGCATCGTCGCCTCGGCCACCGAGGCCCACTGGTTCTGGTCATGGCGGAAACGCTTCCACGGCTCGTAGACCTTGCGGAACTTGGCGTTGCGGGCCGCCTCCTCCTCCATCACGGCGGTCGACTCCTTGAAGGCGGCGTCCATGATTTCCTTGGAGAAATTATGCAGCTTGGCGCCGTTCTTCATCAGCCGCGCCAGCGCCGCCGGATTCTTCGCGTCGTACTCGGCCTGCATGACGACGTGGCACTCGTAGCTGGCCACCTCGATCGCCGCCTGGTATTCCTTCGGCAGCTTCTCCCACTCCTTGATGTTGATGTAGAAGGACAGTTGCGGCCCGGCCTCCCACCAGCCCGGCGAATAGTAATGCGGCGCCACCTTGACCAGGCCCAGCTTCTCGTCGTCGTAGGGGCCGACCCATTCGGCCGCGTCGATCGTGCCCTTTTCCAGGGCCGCGTAGACGTCGCCGGCGGGAATCTGCTGCGGCACGGCGCCCAGGCGCTCCATGACGCGGCCGGCGAAACCGGCGATACGGATTTTCAAGCCCTTGATGTCGGCCATCGTCTTGATTTCCTTGCGATACCAGCCGCCCATCTGGGTGCCGGTGTTGCCCGCGAAGAAATTGACGATGCCATAGCCCTTGAAGAATTCGCGCATCAGCGCCCGGCCGCCGCCCTGGTCCATCCACGCCGTCTGCTGGCGCGACGTCAGGCCGAAGGGCACGGCGCAGTCGAAGGCGAACGTCGGATCCTTGCCGAAGTAATAGTAAGACGGCGTGTGGCCCATTTCCACCGTGCCGGCCTGGACCGCGTCCATCACCTGCAGGCCCGGCACGATGTCGCCGGCGGCGAACTGGCGGATCTGGAATTTGCCGCCGGTGAGCATGGCGACCCGTTTCACGAACAGGTCGGCGGCGCCGAAAATCGTGTCCAGGGTTTTCGGGAAGCTCGACGCCATGCGCCAGCTGACCGTCGGCAGGGTCTGCGCCAGCGCCGGCGCCGCGATGGCCGCGCCGGCCGTGGCGCCCACGGCGGCTTTTTTCAAAAAGGAACGACGTTCCATAACAAGTCTCCGGAAGTTTTTATTCTCGTATGCATAAATGACAAGTTTGTCATGCGCCGCTCTAGTGTAGGGGCGTCTCCGCGCGCTGGCAATAGGCAGATTCCGATGCGCAACTTTATGCAACACTGGCAAAACTAGTATCATGAACGACTTGCACACAGATGCAAAAACACACCGTCTCGAATTCACTAGGAAGCCATCCCATGTCTATCAAAATCAGCCACCAGTTCGACGCCGGCGCCATCGACGTCCTGCGCGCCGACGCGCCGCACGCGATCGAACTGAACATCCGCAAAGACTCGCACTCCGACATCATCCAATGGTTCTACTTCCGCCTGCAGGGCGCCCAGGCCGAAGCGTGCACGATGCGCTTCCTCAACGCCAGCGCGGCAGCCTACCCGGACGGCTGGGTCGACTACCAGGCCGTCGCCAGCTACGACCGCGAAACCTGGTTCCGCGTGCCCACCAGCTACGACGGCAAGGTCATGACGATCGAGCACACGCCGGAAGAGGACAGCGTCTACTACGCCTACTTCGAGCCCTACCCGTGGGACCGCCACCTGGCCCTGCTCGACAACGCCCAGGCCTCGCCGCTGGTGCACATGCTCGACCTGGGCAGCAGCGTCGAGGGCCGCGACATGAACCTGCTGGTCGTCGGCAACCCCGACGCCGCCCATAAAGTGTGGGTGATCGCGCGCCAGCATCCGGGCGAGACGATGGCCGAATGGTTTGTCGAGGGCATGCTCGACGCCCTGCTCGACGGCGCCAACCCCTTCGCCCGCCAGTTGCTCAAGGACGCAGTGTTCTACGTGGTGCCGAACATGAACCCGGACGGCTCGGTGCGCGGCAACCTGCGCACCAACGCGGCCGGCGCCAACCTGAACCGCGAATGGATGACGCCGACGCTGGAGCGCAGCCCGGAAGTGCTGTGCGTGAAAAACAAGATGCACGAAGTCGGTTGCGACCTGTTCCTCGACATCCACGGCGACGAAGGCTTGCCGTATGTGTTCATGGCCGGCAGCGACGCGCTGGAAACGTTCACGCCGGCGCAAAAGGCCGAGCAGGAACGCTTCATCGCCGACTTCAAGGTCGCCAGCCCGGACTTCCAGAACGCCGTCGGCTATCCGGAAGGCCCGTTCACGCCGGAAGTGCTGACGATGGGCTCGCCGCACATCACGCACGCCTTCGGCTGCCTGGCGCTGACGCTGGAAATGCCGTTCAAGGACAATGCCAACGATCCTGACCCGCAGGCGGGCTGGAGCGGTCCGCGCAGCGTGCGCCTGGGCCAGGCCGTCCTGCAACCCATCCTGCAGACGCTGCGCGCGAAGTAAGCGCCCACCACCAAGGCCGGCTGCGGATTGACGCGGCCGGCCGCCGCCCCGCCCCGGCCAGTCCAGGCCGTGCAAAAAAACAACAGCGCCTTGCCGCCGTCTTGCATGGGGACAAACCCCGCGCCGCCTCTGCCAGCCGGCGTTTCCGCCTCCGTCCCCCCGATATCGCCGCGCCCCGCCCACGCACTAGTTCTTGCTGCCTAATTGCAACATCAACAAGCGTAAATTACAATCATTCTCATTTGCGGCCTAGCGCCCCCTTCTTTTACATTCACCACCAAGCGATGGAAAACAATATAACAACACGGCCGTCCGCGCCCCTGCCCGCGCTTTCCCGTCTCGCCGCCGCCACGCTGGCGCTGGCCCTGGCCGCCTGCGGCGGGAGCGGCGCCGGCACGCCGGGCGCGACCACGCCCGTCGATCCCGTCAGCAAACTGAGCCAGGCCGCCACGCTGGGCGAGAAAATCTTCAGCGACGCGTCGCTGTCGGCGTCCGGCAAGCAATCCTGCGCCAGTTGCCATAACCCCGCCAACGCCCATGCCCAGAGCGACAGCCTGGCCGTCCAGCTGGGCGGTCCGAACGGCGACGTGCAGGGCTTCCGCGCCTCGCCGTCGCTGCGCTACCTGGACCTGAACCCGGCCTTTTTCTTCGCCAAGGACGGCACGCCAACCGGCGGCATCAACCGTGACGGCCGCGCCGCCTCGCTGGCCGAGCAGGCCGCGCGCCCCTTCCTGGCGCCGCACGAGATGGCCAACGCCAGCAAGGCGGACGTGGTCGCCCGCGTGAAGAGCACGGCCTACGCCGGGCAGTTCCGCGCCGTCTTCGGCGCCGCCATCTTCGACAACCCGGAGCAGGCGTTCGGACGCATCACCTTCGCGCTGCAGCAATACCAGAAGGAAGACCCGGCCTTCCACCCCTACGACTCGAAATACGACCTGTTCCTGGCCGGCAAAGCCAAGCTGGACGAGGCCGAATTGCGCGGCCTGGCCCTGTTCAACAACCCCACCAAGGGCAATTGCGCGGCCTGCCACACCAGCACCCGCGGCGCCGACGGCGCGCCGCCGCTGTTCACCGACTTCAGCTTCGACAACCTCGGCGTGCCGCGCAACCCGCGCATCGCCGCCACGCTCGACCCGGCCTACTTCGACCTGGGCCTGTGCGGCCCGGACCGCACCGACCTGGCCGACCGCGCCGACCTGTGCGGCGCCTTCAAGGTGCCGACGCTGCGCAACGTCGCCACCCGCAAGGTGTTCTTCCACAACGGCGCCTTCACCGACCTGACCGAGGTGACGCGCTTCTATGTGCGCCGCGATACCCATCCGGAGGAGTGGTATCCGCTGGGCGCCGACGGCCAGGTCGACAAGTTCAACGACTTGCCGCCGCAGTACCGCCGCTACGTCAACGTCGCCGAAGTGCCCTACAACCGCCAGCCCGGCATGGCGCCGGCAATGTCGGAAAGCGAAATCGGCGATGTCGTGAAATTCCTCGGCACGCTCACGGACGGCTACACCGCACACTAATCCCATTATTGAAAGAGACTCCACCATGATGAGCAAACATATGATCGCCGCCGCCGTCGCGGCCGCATTCCTGGGCGCGCCGCTGGCCGCCAGCGCCGGCGAAGCCGAATTGCTGCAACGCATAGAAAAGATGGCCGCCGAGCTGGAACAGCTGAAAAGCGAGTTGCGGGCCAGCGTCAAGAAGACCGAAGTCGTCGAGCAGCGCCAGCAGGCATTGACGGCGCAGGTCGCCGCCGCGCCGGCCGCGAGCGGGGCCGCAAGCGGGGTCGCAAGCGCCTCCGGCGCCGCGCCGGCCACCGTGCTGAGCGGCTACGGCGAAATCAATTACAACCGCCCGACCAAGAATGCCAGCGCGGCCCAGAGCGACTTGCGGCGCGCCGTCATCGGCATCCAGCACCGCTTCGACGAGAAGACCAAGGTGGTCGGCGAGTTCGAGTTGGAACACGCCGTCGTCTCGGCCGACGACAAGGGCGAATTTGAAGTCGAGCAGTTGTACGTCGAACGCGAATTCGGCAACGGCTTGCGCGCCAAGGCCGGCCTGTTCCTGATGCCGGTCGGCCTGCTCAACACCAACCATGAGCCGACCGCCTACTACGGCGTCGAGCGCAATTTCGTCGAGACGGCGATCATCCCCTCGACCTGGCGCGAAGCCGGCCTCGGCCTGTCGGGCGAATTCGCCAACGGCCTGAGCTGGGACGTCGGCGTCACCACCGGTTTCGACCTGAGCAAATGGGTCTTCAACGCCGACGGCGAAGGCCGCGAATCGCCGCTGGGCAACATCCACCAGGAAGGCCAGCTGGCCAAGTCGCGCGACCTGAGCGTGCACGGCGCGCTGAACTGGCGCGGCGTGCCCGGCCTGCTGCTGGGCGGCTCCGTCTTCACCGGCAAGGCCGGCCACAAGACGGCCGATTTCGCCGCCAACGACGCGCGCATCACGGTGCTCGACCTGCACGGCCGCTACACGCCGGGCCAGTGGGACTTGTCGGCGCTGTACGCGCGCGGCCAGATCAGCAACACCGAGGCCGTCAACCAGCTCAACATCGGCCAGCCGAACCCGATACCGAGCGCCTTCGCCGGCTGGTATCTGCAGGCCGCCTACCAACTGCTGAAGGCGGGCGACTACACGCTGAGCCCCTTCCTGCGCTACGAACAGTACAACACGGCGAAAAGCTTCAAGGGCGTGCCGCAGGGCGTGGGCGTGACGCCGGCCGTCGATGAAAAAGTCGTCACCGTCGGCGCCAACCTGAAAGTGGGCGAAGGCGTGGTGCTGAAGGCCGACTACCAGAAATTCCGCGAAGACAAAACGCGCGACCGCCTGAACCTGGGCGTCGGCTTTTCATACTAACATCGGCGCATGATGAAAAACCTGCACCTGGCCGCGCTGGCGGCCAGCGCGGCCAGCGCGCCCGCCTTTGCCACCCAGTACCTGAACGTGGAGCAGGCGCAGCGCCTGATGTTCCCGGAGGCGAACAGCTTCCGGGAACAGAATGTGGCCTTGAACACGGCGCAGATGCAGCAGGTCGAAAAACTGGCCGGCCTGCCGGCGCGCTCGGTCCACTGGCGCGTGTTCGCCGCCTACAAGGCCGACGCGGCGATCGGCTATCTGATCCTCGACGACGTCATCGGCAAGTTCGAGCTGATCTCCTACGCCGTCGGCGTCAACCTCGACGCCAGCGTGCGCCAGGTGGAAATCCTGAGCTACCGCGAAAGCCACGGCGGCGAAATCCGCAACCCGGCATGGCGCAAACAATTCGTCGGCAAGACGGCGCCGGCCGGTTTGAGCGTGGGCGAAGGCATCGCCAACATCAGCGGCGCGACCTTGTCCGCCACCCACGTCACCGACGGCGTGCGGCGCATCGCCGCCATCGCCCAGGTGGTGCTGAAAAAATGATACGCCGTGCCCAGCCCTGGTTGGGCACGCTGGTCGACATCCACATCGCCGATCCGCTGCCGGACGCCGAGGCCCACCGCGCGGCGGCGCTGGCCTTCGCCGACATCGCGCTGGTGCACCGCTTGATGAGCTTCCACGACGGCGCCAGCGACGTCGCGCGCCTGAATCTGGCCGCGCCCGGCACGCTGACGAGCGTGCACGAGCACACCTGGCGCGTGCTGCAACTGGCGCAGCGCGTCGCGGCCGCCTCGGACGGCATCTTCAACATCGCTTGCGCGCCGCAACTGGTGGCCTGGAACTACCTGCCGGCGCCGCGCGCCGCGGCGCCGCGCTACCGGCCCGGCCTGGACGTGCTGGGCTGCGAGCGCGACGGCGCCGTGCGCAAGCACGCACCCGGTTGGATCGACCTGGGCGGCATCGCCAAGGGTTACGCGGTCGACCTGGCCGTCGCCGCGCTGGCGCGGGCCGGCGTGCGCAGCGCCTGCGTCAACGCCGGCGGCGACCTGCGCGTACTCGGCGCGGCCACATTTCCGGTGGCGATACGCGCGCCATGGCGGCCCCAAAGCGCCGCCGCCGAACTGCCGCTGCGCGATGGCGCGCTGGCCACCTCGGCCAACTACTTCTCCGCCAGGGTCCAGGACGGCGTCCCGGTCGGCGCCTTCGTCGACGGCCGCGACGGCAAGCCGGCCGGCGGCGCCGCCAGCGTCACGGTGCTGGCGCCCGCCTGCGCCGCGGCGGACGCCCTGACCAAGGTCGTGCTGGCCAGCGGCGACGCACAACACCCGGCGCTGGCGGCCTTCGGCGCCTCAGCCCTTATAATCTAGACAATGCACTCCCACAAACCCGCCACCCCGCACGCGCACGCGCGCCACCACATCAACCTGCGCCTGGAGCGCTGGCACCGCCATTGCCTCTACGCCAGCGGCGCCGCTCTGCTGCTCAGCGGGGCCGCCTGGCTGCTGGCGCATTACTTCCTGCGCACGCCCGGCGAATTCGGCGAGGCCATCCACCCGCTCGAACCATGGGCCATGAAACTGCACGGCGCCAGCGCGATGGCCGCGCTGTTCTTTCTCGGCAGCCTGATGAACGCCCACATCCGCCGCGCGCTGAAGGCGGGCCGTAACCTGGTGTCGGGCTGGGCCATGATCGCCACGTTCGCGCTGCTGATCGCCACCGGCTTCGGGCTCTACTATCTGGCCGGCGAAAGCGACCGGCCGCTGTGGTCTGGCGTGCACTGGGTGGCCGGACTGGCGCTGGCGGCGCTGAGCGTGCTGCACATCGTGCTGGGCAGGCGCCGGCACTAGCTTCGCGGGGAAGAAATCAGCCGGCCTTGCGCCGCATCGCCGCGCCGACCAGCGCCAGCCCCGCCAGCAGCATGGCATAGGTGGACGGTTCCGGCACGGCGGAGAGCTGCTCGAAGACGACGTTGTCCAGGCCGATGACGGCATTGTTGCTGAGCTTGCCGTTCGCCACGCCGAGGAAGGTAATCTGCGCGCTGCCGCTGTTGGCCACCCAGTCGAAGGACATGCGCTCCCAGTCCATCACCCCGCCCTGGTAAACGTTGGTGAACAGCGTCTGCGGGGCGCCGTTGATGCTGACCGCCAGCGTCGCCGTCTGGAAGCCCGCCAAATAGTAGTCGCCCAGGTCGAACGACAGCCGGTAATGCTGGCCGGCCGTGGTGCGCACGGCATCCGAACGCAAGCCCTTGTCGTAGCCGTAGACGCCGGTCAGGTCGACCCAGTTCTTGCCGTCGGCGGCGGGGACAAACTCGGTGCGCGTGAGCTGGACGTCGGCGCCCACGACGGTCCAGCCGGCGATGGCCTTGGAGCCGCTGCTGTACAGGGCGTACTGGCTATGGATGCCGGGCTGCTCGAACGAGCCGTTGCTCAACAGATTGGGGGCCGCCTGCGTCACGCCGGCCAACAACAGCAAATTGAGGGAAAGGATGAGGGCGGGCAGGCGCGGCATGATGGACTTTCAAATTGAGGAAGAAAAAATGCTAACATCTCAAATATTGCAAGTCAATCAATGTAGACAATTAATAAAAAGCCCCGCGACGCTCGGCGGGGCTGGTGGCGCTTGACGGGCTGACTGCTGCCCGGCGCACCTTATTGCGCGGCGGCGCCCTTGCGGCGGCGCGCGATCCCGCCCAACAGCGCCAGGCCGCCCAGCAGCATCGCGTAGCTGGTCGGCTCAGGCACGGCCGAGATGCTGATATCGTCGATCAACAAATTGCCATGGTTGGTCAGGGTCAGCGTGTCGATGCCATTGAAATGCAGATTGAACTGCTGATACGTATCGGCCATCCGCAGCGTCCGGGTGAAGATTTCCACGCCGTTCAGATAGCCGTGCGCGACGGCCTGGTCCGTGCCGCTCAGATCGCGCGCCCAGAAGCTGTCGACATTGAAGGTGTGGGAGGCCGACAGGGACACATCGCTAGAGCCATTTGTCCACGCAAAATTAGGCCCGGAATGCGTCGCCACGCCCGGAAAACTTAAATAGGGTGCGGCAGCCGCCGGCGAAACCAGCCAGCTGTAGCCCCCCGCCCCGCCAGACCAGGTAAAGCCCTGGTAAGCATAGTCGAGGACGGTGGTATCCATGTGATTCGAGGTCGGCGGGACCACGATGTCGTCAAAATCAATAACGGCGGCATACGCCGGCGCGGCGGCGGCGCAAACCAGCAGCGACGCGGCGGCGAGACTGCGCAGGGAAAAATTTTGCTTCATGTTCGGACTATCCTTTCAACAAAGTAAATACAAATACATAAGCATTTATATTAACATTTTAGTTATCGCCGAACACCTACTTAGATCAATATTTATGCCCAAATGAAACAAACAGGCGCATAAAAAAACCCGCAATGGCTGCGGGTTGGGCGGGAACGGCGGCGGCTTTATTTGCGGCCGGCGCTGATCAGGTAGTTTTGCATGGTCGCCTCGGCCACCGAAGCCCACTGGTTCTGGTCCTGGCGGAAACGCTTCCATGGCTCATAGATCTTCTTGAACTTGGCGTTCTTTGCCGCCTCCTCCTCCATCACCTCGTTGGCCGCCTTGTAGCAGGCGTCCATCGTGTCTTTCGGGAAGTTGCGCAGCTTCACGCCGTTCTTCAGCAAACGCGCCAGCGCCGCCGGATTGCGCGCGTCGTATTCGGCCTGCATGACGACGTGGGCCTCATACGAGGCCGCCTCGATCGCCGCCTGGTACTCCTTCGGCAGCTTTTCCCATTCCTTGATGTTGACGTAGAACGAGAACGAGGCGCCCGCCTCCCACCAGCCCGGCGCGTAGTAATACGGCGCGACCTTGTAGAAGCCCAGCTTTTCATCATCGTAGGGGCCGACCCACTCGGCCGCGTCGATCGTGCCCTTTTCCAGGGCCGGGTAGATGTCGCCGCCGGCCAGTTGCTGCGGCACCAGGCCGAGGCGCTCCAGCACGCGGCCGGCGAAGCCGCCGACGCGCATCTTCGTGCCCTTCAAGTCGGCCACGGATTTGACTTCCTTGCGGAACCAGCCGCCCATCTGGGTGCCGGAATTACCGCCCAGGAAGTTGATGATGCCGTAGCCCTTGAAAAATTCGCGCGTCAGCTCGCGCCCGCCGCCCTGGTCGAACCAGGCCGTGTGCTGGCGCGAGGTCAGGCCGAAGGGCACCGCGCAGTCGAAGGCGAAGGCGGCGTCCTTGCCGAAGTAATAGTAGGAGGCGCTGTGGCCGCATTCGACCGTACCGGCCTGGACGGCGTCCATCACCTGCAGGCCGGGGACGATGTCGCCGGCCGCGTAGGAGCGGATGTTGAACTTGCCGCCGGTCAGTTGCGCGATGCGCTTGGTGAAGGTGTCGGAGGCGCCGAAAATGGTGTCCAGGGACTTGGGGAAGCTCGACGCCAGGCGCCAGTTGATGGTAGGTAGCGCTTGGGCCAGGGCCGGTGCCGCGATGGCGCCTGCCGATGCGCCCACTGCCGCTTTTTTTAGAAAGGAACGACGTTCCATATTGTGTGTCTCCCGAAGTTTTACGTCACGAAGAAAACGCTGCAGCATGCGATATGCCGGGGCTAGTGTAGAGGTGGGAGACGTGGCGTGCAACGGAAATATTCTGCGGCGGCGCAGAGACACATGGGGACAGACCACGATTTCCGGGAAAGCTTTCGAGAAAGCTTTCCCGGAAATCGTGGTCTGTCCCCGGCTCAGGGGTTTCGAAAATCGTGGTCTGTCCCCTACCCAGGGGGTTTAACTGCCGGCGACGACCATGTTTTCGATCAGGATGGAGCCGGTCTGCTTGGTGCCGCGCAGCAGCACGTCGGTGCCGACGGCGACGATCTGGCTCAGCATGTCGCGCATGTTGCCGGCGATGGTGATTTCCTCGACGGGGTATTGGATCACGCCGTTTTCCACCCAGAAGCCGGAGGCCCCGCGCGAATAGTCGCCCGTCACGTAGTTGGTGCCCTGGCCCATCAGCTCGGTCACCAGCAGGCCCGTGCCCATTTTCTTCAGCATCGCGACGAAGTCGTCGCCGCGCCGGGTTTTCGTCGACGTCAGCGACAGGTTGTGCGAGCCGCCCGCGTTGCCCGTCGTTTGCATGCCGAGCTTGCGCGCCGAGTAGGTCGACAGGAAGTAGCCCTGCACGACGCCGTTCTTGACGACGTCGCGGCGCTGCGTCCTGACGCCCTCCTCGTCAAACGGGGCCGAGCCGACGCCGCCGATGATGTGCGGATCTTCAACGATCTGGATGTGCGCCGGCAGCACCTGCTTGCCCAGCGAGTCGAGCAGGAAGGTCGATTTGCGGTACAGCGCGCCGCCCGAGGTGGCCTGGACGAAGGCGCCCAGCAGGCCGACGGCCAGCGGCGCCTCGAACAGCACGGGGCAGTTGCGCGTGTCGAGCTTGCGGGCGTTCAGGCGCGCCAGCGCGCGCTCGGCGGCGTAGCGGCCGATCGCCTCGGGCGCCGCCATCTTGCTGGCGTCGCGCACCGACGAGTACCAGTCGTCGCGCTGCATCTTGGCGCCCTTGCCGGCGATGGGCGCCACCGACAGCGTGTGGCGCGAGAACGGATAGCCGCCGATGAAGCCGCGCGAGTTGGCCGACACGAAGTGCGACTGCTGCACGTGCACGCCGGCGCCCTCGCTGTTGGTGATGCGCGGGTCGACGGCGAAGGCGGCCGCCTCGGCGCGCTGGGCCAGCGCCACGGCCTCCTCGGCCGAGATCAGCCAGGGGTGGAACAGCTGCAGGTCGCGGGGCGCCATTTCCAGCATGTCGGCGTCGGCCAGGCCGGCGCAGTCGTCGTCAGCCGTGAAGCGGGCGATGTTGTAGGCGGCGTCGACCGTGGCGCGCAGGGCCGCCGGCGAAAAGTCCGAGGTGCTGGCGTTGCCGCGCTTCTGGCCGACGAAGACCGTCACGCCCATGCCCTTGTCCTTGTTCTGCTCGATCGTCTCGACCTTGCCCTTGCGAACGGAAACCGACAAGCCACCGCCTTCACTAATTTCGACGGCGGCGTCGGTGCCGCCCTTCTCTCGCGCAAAAGACAACACATCGCGCGCAAGTTGCTTCAATTGGTCCTGGCTGTGGGTAAATACGGAGTCGTTCATGAGCTGTTTTCTTCGGAAGACCGTTAAAACAGTTATCATAGCAGTCGTTTACAGTTTACAGATATGGCAGCACGCCAAATCGACTTATCATGCCAAATCCAAACCGGGGAGCTTGCGGCTTCCAATCCTCCGAATTCGAGCAGGAATACGAGCGTCCGTCGAAATCGGAGCTCAAACGCCAAATGACCGTCCTGCAAAAGCTGGGCGAAGAGCTGGTCAACGAAGCGCGCGACCGCGTCAAGCGCGTGCCGATGCCCGAGGACGTGCGCGACGCCATCCTCGAATGCCAGCTGATCAAGGACCACGAAGGCCGCCGCCGCCAGTTGCAATACGTCGGCAAGAAGATGCGCACCCTGGACGAGGCCGAAGTGGCGGCGATCCAGCGCACCATCGACAGCTGGAAGGGCTTGTCGAAGTCCGACACGGCCATCATGCACGCGATGGAGCGCCGCCGCGAGAAGCTGTTGACGGACGACAAGGCGCTGACCACGCTGCTGTCGGAGAATCCCGAGCTGGACGCCCAGCACCTGCGCACGCTGATCCGCAACGCCCGCAAGGAGCAGGCCGAGAACAAGCCGCCCAAGGCTTACCGCGAGATTTTCCAGATCCTCAAGCAGATCGCCAAGAAATCGGCGGCCGGCAAGGACGACGCGGACGCGGACGACGAGGCGCAGGAGCAGGAGCAGGACGAGGAATAAGCGCGGCGGCCAGCGAGGACGGCCCCGCGCGGGCTCCGTCCCCGGCTGGCGCGGCCGCCTGGACCATGCGACAAAACCGGGACCAGCCCGGTTTTGTGGTTTTTACGACGGGTAAACCATGACAAGCAATCAAGATGAACTGGTGATCGGCCTGGTGTCGATCTCCGACCGCGCCAGCGGCGGCGTCTACCAGGACCTGGGCATTCCGGCCCTGCGCGACTGGCTCGGCACGGCGCTGACGACGCCCTTCCGCCTCGAAACGCGGCTGATCCCGGACGAGCGCGCGCAAATCGAGGCGACGCTGGTCGAGCTGGTCGACACGGCCCGCTGCCACCTGGTCCTGACCACCGGCGGCACCGGCCCGGCCCGGCGCGACGTCACGCCCGAGGCGACGCTGGCCGTCGGCAGCAAGGAAATGCCCGGCTTCGGCGAGCAGATGCGGCAGATCAGCCTGCGCTTCGTGCCGACGGCGATCCTGTCGCGCCAGCTGGCGGTGATACGCGAAACGCCGGACCACGCCGCCCTGATCATGAATTTGCCGGGCCAGCCGAAGGCCATCAAGGAAACCCTGGAGGGCTTGAAGGACGCCGCCGGCGTCCAGCTCGTCGGCGGCATCTTCGCCGCCGTGCCCTACTGCGTCGACCTGATCGGCGGCCCCTATATGGAAACCGACGCGGCCGTCTGCAAAGCCTTCCGCCCGAAAAATGCGCTGCGCGCGGCGCCCACCACCCCCGAGGAAAAGTGATGAGCAATCTGTTGGAACACATCGAAATCGAGACGGCGCCGAACCCCGCCGCCGCCGTCATCTGGATGCACGGCCTGGGCGCCGACGGCAACGACTTCGTGCCGCTGGTGCGCGAGCTGGACCTGTCTGGCCTGCCCGGCATCCGCTTCGTCTTTCCGCACGCGGCAACCATGCCGGTGACGATCAACGGCGGCTATGTGATGCGGGCCTGGTACGACATCGTCGCCACCGACCTGACCCGGCGCGAGGACGAGGCCGGCCTGCGCGCCTCGCAGGCGCAGATCGAGGCGCTGATCGCGCGCGAGAAGGCGCGCGGCATCCCGGCCCAACGCATCGTCCTGGCCGGCTTCTCGCAGGGTTGTGCGATGGCCCTGCAAACGGGCTTGCGCCACCCCGAGCCGCTGGCCGGCCTGCTGTGCCTGTCCGGCTACCTGCCGCTGGCCGACAAGACGGCCGCCGAGCGCCATCCGGCCGGCCAGCACGCGCCGATCTTCCTGGCGCACGGCACCGCCGACCCGGTCGTGCCGCTGCTGCGCGCCAGCCAGTCGCGCGAGGCGCTGCAGGCGCTCGGCTACCAGGTCGAGTGGCACGACTACCCGATGCAGCATTCGCTGTGCCAGGACGAGGTCGACGACATCGGCGCCTGGCTGCGCCGCGTGCTGGCCTGAGGCCGCGCCGGCAGCCAAAAAAAGGCCCGCATCGCGCGGGCCTTTGCTTATTGGGCGGCGGTTTTTTTCTGCTGCCACACCTCCAGCATGTCGGCCGAGCCCTGGGCGCGGATGCCGTTGTCGCTGAGGATGGCCTCGGTCGCCGCCATGACCTCCTGGCGCGGCAGGACGATGGTTTCGACGCCGCGCTGGTCGAAGCGCAGCGTCAGCAGCTCGTCCTGGCTGTCGCGCAGCAGCGCCACCAGATGGCCCAGGCTGCGCACCGGCACGCCGTTGAGCGACTGCAGCACCGAACCGGAGCGGTTGTTATAGCCGGCCACCAGCTTGTGCGGGAAAAACGGCGAGCTGACGACGACCAGTTCCTCGTGCTCCGCGTCGGGCTCGTCGCCGCGCCGCGTCACCAGGGGATTGGCGACGAAGCTCATCGCCTGCAGCGTGCCGGGATTGCTGGCCGGCCCGGCCATGAACTCCGCCGTGGCGCGCGAAAACACGATCGGCCCATAAATGAAGAACGACGGGTAGGCGCCCTGCAGGCTGGGTATCAGCTGGGGCCGCGCCGGCGCCACCGGCAGCTGCACAGTCAGCGGCTTGCCGTTGCGCACGACGGTCAGCGGCACGAAGCCGTTCTTCGCCAGTTGCTGGACCCGGTACTGGAAGCGCACGCGCGCGTTGGCGCCCAGCTTGACCATGCCCTGGTTGTCGACCGGGTAGTCGCCGATGCGGGTGACCACGTCCCACTCCTTGAGCGGATAGGCGGCGTCGCCGCGGCCGGCATGCTGCACCACCACCGCGCCCTCGACCGACTTGTCGAGCTTGAGGAAGCGGCGCATGGCCGGGTTTTCCAGCGTCTGCATGGTGTCGAACATGGCCGGCTTGGCGTCCTGGCGGCCGGCGGCGACGTCGCGCAGGAACAGCTCGATCTCCTCGTTCGGGATGATGTAGCCGATGTTCTGCGCGTTGCTGGCGCCGGCGAAGGCCAGGCCGACCATCTTGTCGCCGGCGATCACCGGGCCGCCGCTGTTGCCGGGGTTGACGGCGGCGTCGATCTGCACGCGCAGGCCCGACACCGGGTAGTGGATGGGGACGAATTCGATGCGCGAGACGATGCCCTTGGTGATCGACAGCGAGGTGCCGCCGGTCGGGTAGCCGTAGGCGAAGACGGCGTCGCGCACCTCCGGCAGCACGTTGGCGCGCGGCAGCGCCGGGCGGCCGTTGAAGAAGGATTCGTCGTCCAGCTTGAGCACGGCCAGGTCCATGCCGCGCGAGATGGCGACGACGCTGGCCGACACCTTGTCGCCGGCCTGGTTGGCCTGCACCTGCACCTGGCTGGCGTAGCCGACCACATGGGCGTTGGTGAGGATGCGGCGGCCCTCGATCACCACGCCGGAGCCGGTGACGTCCTGCGGCGCGGCCTTGGTCCAGGGCTTGTACGGGTCCGGGCGGCGCAGCGTGGAGAACACTTTGACGACCGAGTTTTCCAGCCCGGGCGCGGCGGCGGCGCTTTCCTGGGGCGCGCCGCCGGCGTGGACGGCGGCGCCGGGCAGGGACAGGCTCAGCGCCAGCAAGAGGCTGCCGAGAAAAGGTGAAGGACGTGTGCGCATTGATGGTCTTCGAAATGAATGGAAGGCAATTATATATTGCGCAACAAGCTCATTTTCACCAATTTTTCGCCGCGCCCGCCGGCCGCTACTCCGGCAGCGGCGCGGCCGGCGACGCCGGCACGGCCGTCTGGGCGCTGTTCATCACCATCGACAAAAACGTGTAGTAGCCGTTGATGCCGATCAGGTCGACGACGCCCTGCTCGCCGAACAGCGCCAGCGCGGCCGCGTAGGTCGGCTCGGCCACCTGGCGGCGCTGGTGCAGCTCCAGGCAGAAATCGTGCACCAGCGTCTCGTCGGCCGCCATCGCGGCCGGGCGGCGGCGCGCGGCGATGGCGTCGATGGTGTCCTGCTTGATGCCGTTCGCCAGCGCCAGCGGCGCGTGGATGGCCCATTCGACCTGCTGGGTCCACTGCCGCGCCGTGACCAGGATCGCCAGCTCCGACAGGCGCACGCCGATCGCGCTGCGGTAGCGCAGGTATTCGCCCATGCGCTGCGCCGCCGCCATCAGTTCCGGGCTGCGCAGCAGCGGCACGAAGGGGCCGTACAGCGCGCCGCGCGGGCCGTCGATGACCGCCTGCGCCGCCGCCCGCTGCGCGTCGCTGAGCTGCTCGAAGGGAATGGGGCCGAGGCGATCCGTCATGGGGAGTGGGCGGGTGGGAGGGAAAGGGTGGCGTCGCACTTGCCGTTCGAAAATATTCGCACATGTACCGGAAAAAATCAAAGAAATCGGCGCCGATCGCGTTTATTGTCATCAAGTCGGCGCCGCACGCAACACCCGCCGCGACGCCCCTACCGTCAGGAGGACGCCATGAGCCACATCATCCACCGCAGCCTGCGCCACACCCCGGCGCTGGCCGTCGGCGCCCGCGGCATGCACGTGTTCGACAGCGACGGCAAAGCCTACCTCGACGCCAGCGGCGGCGCCGCCGTGTCGTCGCTGGGCCACGCCCACCCGCACGTGCTGGCGGCGATGCAGCGCCAGATCGCCCAGCTCGCCTACGCCCACAACGGCTTTTTCAGCAGCGCGCCCGCCGAGGCGCTGGCCGAGCGGCTGGCGGCCGACGCGCCCGGCGACCTCGACGCCGTGTACCTGGTGTCGGGCGGCTCGGAGGCGGTCGAGACGGCGATGAAGCTGGCGCGCCAGTACGCCGTCGAATCCGGCCAGGGCGAGCGCGGCGTCTTCATCGCGCGGCGCCAGAGCTACCACGGCAACACGCTGGGCGCGCTGGCGCTGGGCGGCAACGCCTGGCGCCGCCAGCCGTTCGCGCCGCTGCTGATCGACGTGCCGCACGTGGCGCCCTGCTACGAATACCGCGGCCGCGCGCCCGGCCAGAGCCAGGACGACTACACGGCCGCCCTGCTGGCCGAACTGGAGGCGGCCATCGTCGCCGCCGGCCCGCACCGGGTGCTGGGCTTTTGCGCCGAAACCGTGGTCGGCGCCACGGCCGGCGCCGTGCCGCCGACGCCCGGCTACTTCAAGGGCGTGCGCGCGCTGTGCGACAAATACGGCCTGCTGCTGATGATAGACGAGGTCATGTGCGGCATGGGGCGCTGCGGCAGCCTGTACGCGATCGAGCAGGAGGGCGTGCTGCCGGACCTGGTCGCGCTGGGCAAGGGGCTGGGCGCCGGCTACCAGCCGGTCGGCGCCGTGCTGGCGCGGCGCCACATCGTGGCGCGCCTGCGCGAGGGCAGCGGCGCCTTCCAGCACGGCCACACCTACACGGCCCACCCGGTGGCGGCGGCGGCCGCGCTGGCGGTGCAGGAAGTGCTGGCCGGCGAGCGCCTGGTCGAGGCGGCGGCGCAGCGCGGCGCCTCGCTGATGGCGCGCCTGCGCGCGGCCTTCGGCGCGCACCCGCACGTGGGCGACATCCGCGGCCGCGGCCTGCTGCTGGGAATCGAGCTGGTGCGCGAGCGCGACGGCAAGCAGCCCTTCGAGCCGGAGCTGAAACTGCACGCGGCCGTCAAGGAATGCGCGCTGGCGCGCGGCCTGATGGTGTATCCGATGGGCGGCACCGTCGACGGCCGCCGCGGCGACCACATCCTGCTGGCGCCGCCCTTCATCGCCAGCGAGGCCGACCTGTCGGAGATCGTCTCGCGGCTGGAGGACGCGCTGGCCAACGCGCTGGCCGGCGCCGGCTACGCCGGCCGCTGAGCGCAACCGGCGCCGCGCTTGTTACACCGCCTGATAGGCGATGACGTCCTGCTGCTGCTCGCCCAGGCCGGCGATCCCCAGGCGCAGGCTGTCGCCCTTTTTCAGGAAGCGCTGCGGCTTGCGCCCGGCGCCCACGCCCGGCGGCGTGCCGGTGGCGATGATGTCGCCCGGCTCCAGCGTCATGAATTGCGAGACATAGCTGACGATCTGCGCGACGCTGAAAATCATCGTTTCGGTGCTGCCGGTCTGCATGCGCTTGCCGTTCAGCTCCAGATACAGGTCCAGGCGCTGCACGTCATAGACTTCGTCGCGCGTGACCAGCCACGGCCCCACCGGGCCGAAGGTGTCGCAGCCCTTGCCCTTGTCCCACTGCGGGCCGCGCTCAAGCTGGAAGGAGCGCTCGGACAGGTCGTTGACGACGCAATAGCCGGCCACGAAGCTGAGCGCGTCCGCCTCGCTGACGTAGCGCGCGCGGCTGCCGATGACCACCCCGAGTTCGACTTCCCAGTCGGTTTTTTTCGAGCCTTTCGGCAGCATCACGGCGTCGTCCGGGCCGTTCAGGCAACTGACCGCCTTCATGAAGACGATCGGTTCGGCCGGCGCCGGCAAGCCCGCTTCGGCCGCGTGGTCGGCGTAGTTCAGGCCGATGCCGATGAATTTGCCGACGCGCGCCAGCGGCACGCCGAAGCGCGGATTGCCGCGCACCAGCGGCAGCGTGCTCTCCTCGATCTTGCCCAGTTTGCGCAGCGCCTTGTCCGACAACTGGGTGGCGTCGATGTCGGCGATGACGCCGGACAGGTCGCGCAGCTTGCCTTCTTCATCGATCAGTCCGGGTTTTTCCTTGCCGGGGCGGCCGTAACGGACCAGTTTCATATGCTTCCTTCGAGTGAGGTGATTGCCGTGCAGCGTGCCATTTTACCGGATGCCGCCGCGGCGGCGCGGTAGCGGCGCAGGAAGAAGCGGACCAGACCTGGCAACTGCAGGGCCACCAACACGCCGAAGGCGGCCTGATAGGCCTGCACCGGGTACTGCTGCGCCGCGTTCGGCGTCCAGAAGGAGAGGATCACGCCGAAGCCGGCCTGCACCGCGAAGGCGCCGATGAAGATCAGCAGGTTCAAACAGGTTGCGGCGCGCCCGGCCAGCGCCGCCGGCACGCTCTGCGAGACGATCGCGTATTCCAGGCCGGTGAAGGTGCCCACCAGCGTGAAGCCGACCGACAGCAGCAGCAGGCTGGGGGCGAAGTTCAGCACGAAGGCGCACTGGATGGCGACGAAGACGACGATGCCGCCGGCGGCCACGTCGAGCGTGCGCATGCCGCGCCGCGCCGCCCGCTCGGCCAGTTTGCCGACGCCGACGGCGCCGACGATGACGGCGCCCATGCCCAGCATCAGCAGCGTCGCCAGCGCGCCGTCGGGCAGGCGCACGACGTCGGCCAGCCACTTGCCTATCCACAGGCCCTGTATGCCGAAAAACACCGTGTGCGGAAGCAGCATCAGCGACACGGTTTCGCGGAAGGCGGGGTTGCGGTAGACGTCGCGCAGCGACGCCAGCGTGACGGGCCGGTGCGGCGAGGGCGGCGCGGCCGGCGCCCAGCGCCGCACCAGCAGGCTGACCAGCAGCGTGGCGACGGCCAGGCAGGCCAGCACGCCGCGCCAGTCGGACGCCTGCAGCGCCAGTTGCAGCGGGCGCGTGGCCGAGGCCGCGCCGAGGCCGCCGATGGCGATCAGGTAGCCGTGCACGGCCGTCAGCTGGGCCGCCGGCACCCAGGTCGAGATCGCCTTGACGGCGGCCATGAAGCTGCCGCCCAGGCCCAGGCCCATGATGGCGCGGGCGCACAGCAGCGCGGCGAAGCTCTCGCCGCGGCTGAACAGCAGCACGCCCAGCGCCGCCACCACCAGCAGCGTCGACTGCACGCGGCGCGGGCCGTAGCGGTCCAGCGCGATGCCGATGGGCAGTTGCGCCAGCGCGAAGGCGAAGAAGAAAACGCTGCTCAGCACCCCCAGTTGCAGCGAACTCAGGCCCAGCGCCGCCACCAGTTGCGGCGTCAGCACGGCGTTCGCCGTGCGCAGCAGGCAGGACAGGTAGTGCCCCAGCGCGAACGGCAGAAACACCTGGAAGAACACGGCGGCGGCGGGCAACTGCCCGGCCGGCCATTCCTGCTTGAGTGTGGCCATGGTGACGCTCTCCTTGGTAAGTGCCGCCCGGCCGCGGCACGGCGCGGCGCGGGCGGATCGAAGCCTCAGGCCTGCAGGCTGTCGGCGCAGCGGCTGTCGGCGTGGGCGCGGCCGGCGGGCAGCAGCGGGATGACCTTGCGCTCGGCGGCGGCGTCCGCCTCGAAGAAGAATTTCGTCTCGCCGAAGGCCGGCTTCAAGTCGTCCATCCAGGTCGCGCTCGGGTCGAACTTGGCGTAGAAGGGCTTGCGCACCCAGTCCGGGTTGCGCGCCTGCAGGAACTGCAGCGCGAACACCTTCTCGCCGCCCAGCGTGACGATGCCGTCGATGACGACCTTGCCGGGAAAGGCGCTCATCGACGGCCCGCGCACCGTGCGCGACAGGCCCGACACCATCTGGTAGGCGGCCTGGAAGATTTCGTGGGCCTTCGCCAGCGGCAGCTGGAAGTAGGCGCGCGGCCCCGTGTCGCGCTCGACGAACATGTAGTAGGGGATGGCGCCCAGGCGCACGCCGGTCTGCCACAGCTCGGCCCAGCCGCGCGGGTCTTCGTTGATGTGGCGGATCAGCGGCCCCTGCATGCGCACCGTCGCGCCGGTGCCGACGATGCGCTTGACGGCCTGCTGGGCGATGTCCTGGCGCAGCTCGACGGCGTGGCTGTAGTGCGCCATCACGGCCAGGTTCTTGCCGGCCTTGACGACCCGCTCGAACAGGCGCAGCAGCTCGTCGGCGTCGCGGTCCGAGACGAAGCGCTGCGGCCAATAGGCGACCGACTTGGTGCCGATGCGGATGTTCTGGATGTGCGCCAGCTCCGGCGCCAGCAGCGGCTCGATGTAGGACGCCAGCGAGCGCGTGTTCATGATCATCGGGTCGCCGCCGGTGATCAGCACGTCGGTCACTTCCGGGTGCATCTTCAGGTAGGACACCAACTCGTCGGACTGGCTGGCGTTGAACTTCATGTCTTCCATGCCGACGAACTGCGGCCAGCGGAAGCAGAAGGTGCAGTAGGCGTGGCAGGTCTGCCCGGCGCTGGGGAAAAACAGCACGGTCTGGTCGTACTTGTGCTGCAGGCCGTGCAGCGGCGCGTCGTTCACGCGCGGCACATTGTGCGTCATCTGCCCGGCCGGGTGCGGGTTCATGCGCAGGCGCAGCGCGTGCACATAGCGGGCGATGGCTTGCGGGTCGCGCCGCAGCAGCACCAGCTCGCGCAGCTGCTCGTACTCGGCCGCCGGCAGCATGTCGCGGTGCGGGAAGGTCAGGCGGTAGATCGGGTCGTCGGGGATGTTGTTCCAGTCGATCAGCTGGTCCATCACATACTCGTTGGTGCGAAACGGCAGCACATGCGACAGCACTTGCACGGCCTCCTGCTGGGACGCGTCGAGCCAGCCCCATTGACGCGACTGGTCGATGGTCTGGCGGGTGTAGGGTTTGAATTTCGCGGCAACGGGCAGGGTGGACATGGTGTGCTCCTATCAGGGGTCGGGGGAAGGGCCGCGCCGCACAGCGCCGGCCATGAAACGATGGTAGGGGCGGCGCGCCTCCGTGGTGTTGTCGCACATCAATTGTTTTCCATGCGGAAATCAAACACCGGCGCCCGACGCGCCCGGTTGTGCTAGCGCAATCCGGCCGGCCGCCGGCCGGGGTACATTACAACATGCACGTGGGCAACTTTGCGCCCGCGTGCGCCTCCCCCCACGACGCCTAGGAGAAATCATGCAACGCTTAGTCACCGGCACGCTGCTGTGCCTGGCCATGTCCGCCGCGCTGGCCAGCGCCGACCCGACGGAAAAGGACGCCATCGCGATGGCCGAACGGGGCGCCGCCTTCATGAAGGCGCACGGCAAGGACGAGATGATCAAGAAAATCAGCGCCAAGGACCCGGACTTCATCCAGGGCGCGCTGTATGTCGACATGCGCGACATCAACACCGGCATCGTGCTGGCCCACCCGGTCAATCCCTCCATCGTCGGCAAGGACTTGACCGACGTGCCCGACGCCAACGGCAAGCGCTACCGCCGCGAAATCATCGAGCTGGCGCAGAAGAAGGGCAAGGGCTGGGTCGACTACCAGTACAAGAACCCGACCACCGGCAAGATCGAGCCGAAGACCACCTACATCCTGCGCGTCGGCGACGTCGTGCTGGAGGCGGGCATCTATAAAAAATGAACGCGGCTACCGCCACGCGGCAGCCTCCGGTGGTCACTGGCGGGAGCAGACGATGTTAAAAAATCTGAGTATCGGTCCGAAGCTGCTGCTGGCGCCCTGCCTGGTGCTGCTGCTGCTGGTCATCACGGCCGGCAGCGCCTTCTACGGCATGGTGCGGCAGAACCGCTCGATGGAAAACATGGCCCAGGTGCACATCACCCGCCTGAAAGCGGCGGCCGACGTGGCCGGCGACGCCAAATACGTCCACGCGCAAACCTACCAGTTGCTGTCGTGGATCAGCGGCAGCTTCGCGCAGACCCGGCTCGACGCCCTGGTGGCGCAGATCAAGGCCGGCCACGCCGCCATCGACGCCAAACTGGCGCGCCTGGCCAAGGACGCCTCGGCCGACGAGGCCGCGCCGCTGGGCGCCTCGCGGGCGGCGCTGGGCGGCTACCACAAGGCCGTCGTCGAAACCATCGAGCTGGCGCAGATGGACCTGTCGATCGCCGCGAACTCGATGGCCAAGGCGGAAAAACAGTTTGTCGCGCTCAACGAGCAGCTCGAACAGCTGGCGGCGCTGGAGCAGAGCTTGAGCGCCCGCGCCCACCAGCACGCCAAGGCCGAGTTCCACGCCCTCGGCCTGGGCATGGCCGTGCTGGTGCTGCTGTCGACGGCGCTGTCGCTGATGGTGACGATCTGGGTGCGCCAGGCCATGCAGCGCGACATCGCCCTGATTTCCGACGTCGTGCGCGAACTGGCCTCGGGCAGCCTGATCGGCGGCGTGCGCAACGACGGCCGCGACGAAATCGCCCAGACCTCGCGCGTGCTGGACCAGAGCATCGCCAATTTGAACCAGACCCTGCGCACCATCGTCGCGGCCGTGGACTCGATCGACCAAGCCTCGCAGGAAATCGCCGAGGGCAATATGGACCTGTCCAACCGCACCGAGGTGCAGGCCGGCGCCCTGCAACAGACGGCCAGCGCGATGGCCAGCCTGACGCTGGCCGTCACCGAGAACGCCGCCAACGCCGGCCGCGCCTGCGAGCTGGCGGCCGGCGCGTCGGCGCTGGCGCAGCGCGGCGGCGCGGCCATGGGCCAGGCCATGACGACGATGGAGACGATACGCGCGCACTCGCGGCAGATCGTCGACATCACCTCGGTGATCGACAGCATCTCCTTCCAGACCAACATCCTGGCCCTGAACGCGGCCGTCGAGGCGGCCCGGGCCGGCGAGCAGGGCCGCGGCTTCGCCGTCGTCGCCGCCGAGGTGCGCAACCTGGCGCAGCGCTCGGCCGCCGCCGCCAAGGAAATCAAGACCCTGATCGCCACGTCGGTGGGCACCATCGACGACGGCAGCGTGCTGGTGCAGCAGGCCGGCGCCAGCATGGCCGACATCGTCGCCTCGGTGCAGCAGGTGAACGACGTCATCGCCCGCATCAGCGGCGCCAGCGCCGAGCAGGCCGAGGGCATCGTCGAAGTCAACCAGGCGGTCGGCCAGATGGACGACGTGACGCAGCAGAACGCCGCCCTCGTCGAGCAGGCCGCGGCGGCGGCCGCCAGCCTGCAAGACCAGACGGCGCGGCTGGCGCAGGCGGCGCGGGTGTTCACCATCGACAAGCCGGGCGCCGCCGCCGTGGTGGTGGCGCGGGCGCAGGCCAAGGCCGACCTGGAGCGGCGCGCGGCCGGCGGCCCGCTGCGCGGCGGCGCCAACGCCGACCGGCGCAGCGCCCCGGCGTGGCCGCAGCGCCGGCACGGCGCCTGAAACGGCCCGTCCGGAGCGGCGGCGGCGCGGCCGGGGGGCGGCTTCGCGGCGCGGTTTGGCCCGCCTCGCCCGCCCGTTTCTTGCCCGAAGGGGCGCAGGATTATCGAATTGATATTACTACCAAGCAAAAATATGGCTTTTTTCGACCCGGCGCGGCGGAATTGGAGCATTTGCCGCCAGTAAACGGCGATAATCGAGTCTGGCGCGGTTCGGCCACAGCCGGCAGCGGCGGCCCGCCCGGCCGCGGCGCCCGCCCCCCACACAGTTGATCCCGAAGAAGACGATGACGAAAGTTGCAGCCCAGGCGCTAGCCGCCGCAGACGATCCGGTCGAAGCCCTGATGCGCTCGGTCCGCATCCCGCCGCGCCCCAGCCTGCTCATTGACCTGCAGCGCGAGCTGGGCGAGCGCGACCCGTCGCCGCGGCGCATCGCCAAGATCATCGCCAACGACGTCGGCATCTCCGGCGCCCTGCTGAAGCTGGCCAACTCGCCGTTCTACGGCGCCGCGCGCAAGGCCAAGTCGGTCGAACAGGGCATCAACTTCCTCGGCGTGAACCAGTGCAGCGCGCTGATCACCGGCATGCTGGCGCGCCAGGCCGTCGAGGCCGAGGGCGTCCCGCTCAACGAATTCTGGGACGTCTCGGCCAAGCGCGCGCGCGCCCTCGTGTTCACCTCGCGCAAACTGCGCATCGCCCCGCCCGACATCGCCCACACCTTCGGCCTGTTCTGCGACATCGGCGTGCCGCTGCTGATGAACCGCTTCCCCGACTACATCGACACCTACGCGGCCGCCAGCAACGACGCCGAGAACTGCTTCACCGTCGTCGAGGACGCCCGCCACCAGACCAACCACGCGGCCATCGGCTGCCTGCTGGCGCGCAACTGGGGCCTGTCGGCCGACGTCTCCTGGGCCATCCTGCTGCACCACGACTACCGCGTGCTGGACGACCCGGCCACCGACGACGCCATCCGCTCGCTGGTGGCGGCCTCGCTGCTGGCCGAAAAAGGCATCCAGCGCTACCACGGCAACAGCACCTCGCTGGAGTGGGACAAGGGCGGCGCGCTGGCCTGCCGGCACCTCGGCCTGACCCAGGAAGAAACCGACGAGCTGCTCGACGAACTGCACGACATGTTCGGCACCGACCACTGAAGTCCGGCGCCGCCGGCGCCACGCAACAGCCCTCCCTTTTTCCCGATACGATGACCACCATGCCAAAAAACAAGCGCCCCGTGCCCCGCAAATCGAGCGACACCGCCGAAGACAAAGACGAGGCGGTGACGCAATCGCTGTGCGACCTGGCCCTCGACCTGGCCGAGCAGGAGGACAGCGACAGCCAGAGCGCGCTGCTGCAGCAGAAGGACGTGGAATTGCAGCGCCTGATCCGCAAGAACCTGAACCAGAAGAAGGACGAGGTGCTGTACGAGGCCATCGAGCGCGCCAAGTTCGCCGACGTCGGCGCCTACCAATACCTGCGCGGCCACATCGAGGAGGCGGCCTCGACCGTGCTGGTGCGCCGCGAGGGCGCGCCCACGATGGAAATCAACGCCTTCGTCGTGCCGCTGTTCGTCCACAGCGGCGGCGGCCTGAAGGAGGAACAGGGCTTCCAGGACCAGGACGCGTTCGAGCAACTGGTGCGCAGCTTCCAGCAGGCCGGCCTGGAAAGCCCGAAGGCCAAGGTGGTGCTGATGAACCACGCCTACGACCTCGCGGAAATCGACAGCATCAGCTACAGCCACCTGAACGAGATGGTGCGCGACGCCTGGGCCTCGATGACGGACAAGAAGGTGACGGCGACGCCGGCGCTGGAACGCAGCATCGCCGGCTGGAGCGGCGCCGCCTTCGGCCCGCAGGACGCCGCCGTCGAGCTGCGCTTCCTGCTCGGCTTCGCGCTCAAGCGCGCCGACGACCCGTTCTACCAGGCGCCCGAGGAAGAGGCGGCGGCCGACGCGTATTTCGCCGCGCGCATGCAGCGCTACCAGGCGTGGACGCTGCAGGTCGAGCCGCTGCTGCGGCGCTGCCTGGCCGGCCCCGGCGCCGCGCTGGAAATCAACTTCCTGTACCAGGACCTTTTCCACGGCGGCAAGGAACAGGGCATGGCCGAATACTTCATGCTGCAAATGATGGCGGAAGTGAACGCGGCGCTGCAGCGGCACGGCGTGGCGCCCGAGCGCGTGCGCGCCGTCGTCGGCCCGGCCGACGTGCACGGCGACATGGTGTTGCGCGTCAACCTCTACGACGCGGCCGGCGCGCTGCTGGCCTCGTCGGAAAAACCGCTGGACCTGGCCGCCGACCTGGCAATGGAAGTGGACGACGTCGGCGACGCCCTCGGCACGCTGGGCGTGCGCGCGGTGGCGGTGGCGCGGCGCTTCGACGAGGCCGGCCTGGCGCTGGAAGAAACGCCCTACCAGCCGCAGCCCTGACGCCGGCGGCAAGCTCTGATCGACGACAAATCCGCGCCCGCCCATCGGCGCTAGACTTGCCCTCATCATGGGGGCGCCGCGCGCTTCCGCCGCTCTTCATCGCCGTCAACGGAGGTCGCATGCACAGTGCCGAAAGCCATCTGGAACGCTCGCTGCGCCTGGCGGCGGACGATCCGGCCCAGCGCGCGGCCTTCTACCGGGCGCTGCTCGACGCCGACGTCTACGTCGTCGGCGAAGCCGAGGCGGGACCGCGCGACAAGGCCGACGCCGGCGCATGCATCGCGATCCAAAACTGGACCCGCAGCGACGGCAGCACCATCATTCCCTTTTTCAGCTCCGTGGCGGCGCTGCAGCACGCCGTCGACGCCGACTGCAATTACCTGCAACTGTCGGCCCGCGCCCTGTTCGAGATCACCAAGGGCGCGGCGCTGGTGCTGAACCCGAAATCGCTGTACGGCAAGGAGTTCCTGCCCGAGGAAGTCGACGCGATGCTGCGCGACGGCGCCGCGCTCGTGCCGCACCGCATTGCCGAGGCCACCCAGGTGTTCCTCGGCCAGCCGCAGCGCTACCCCGGCAAACTGGTCGACGCGCTGACGACCCTGCTGGCCGGCCACGGCAACGTCAAGGCCGCCTACCTGGTGCTGATGCTGGCGCCCTCGCTCGACAGTCGCCCGCACCTGCTGGTGGGCATCGATGCCGACGGCGACACCGAAGGCCTGATGCGTGAGGCCGGCAACGTCGCCGGCCGCAGCGCGCCGGCCGGCGAGCCGGTCGACCTGACGCTGGTGGAGGCCGGCGAGGACAATCTGAGCGACTACTTCCTCGACAGCGTGGCGCCGTTCTACGAGCGGCGCTGGGGCGCCCTGCTGCACCGGGCGCCGGGCGTCGGCCACGCCTGAGGACAGCCGCCCCCAGCCGGCACGGCGTCGCCGGCATCCGCCGTCAAGGCCCGGCCGCGTCGCCGTGGTCCGCGCAGGCGCCCAGCAAGGCCCGCAGCTCGTCCTCGTAAGCGTCGCGCAGGCGCTCGCGCGCCAGCAGGGCCTTGGCCTGCTCGAAGATGCCCTGTTGCGGCACGACCGGCAAGAGCGGCGCCGGCGGCACGGCGCCGATGCAGGGCACGGCAAGCGGCACCCGCAGCGGCGCCGGTCCCGCGCAGGCGGCCAGCGCAAGGACGGGGACGAGCAACAACAGGGGCCTCATTTCATCTCCCGGGCAATCAAGGCCTCGGCGTCGGCGCAGGCATCCCCGCTCGGCGCCAGCGCCAGCAGGCGCGCCGCGTTCCGGCGGCCGGCGGCGGCCCGCTCTTGCGCCAGCGTCAGCGCGGCGGCGGCGACCCGGGCGCGGCGGCCGGCAGCCGCCTCCAGCGCCGCCAGCGCGGCGTTGTGCGCCGCGATCTCCGCATCCTTGCCGGCCACGCGCAGGCGCAGCGCGGCGATCTCGGCCACGCCCTCGGCCCGCCCCTCCAGGCGCCCGTACCAGTACGCGCCGCCCAGGGCGGCGCCAGCCAGCGCCAGCACCAGCGCCGCCAGCAAAGCATACGGCCTCACGCGAGCACCGCCCTGGCCCGCGCGAACAGCGCCAGGCGCTCCGCCAGCCCCGTGCTGCCGCCGTTGATGCGGCGCGTGATGCGCAACTGGTCGCCGGCGTCGGCCAGTTCGTTCAAGCCGCGCGACTGCCAGAACCAGGCGGCCGAGCGGCAAGCGTGCGGCACCAGCTCCAGCAATTCCGGGCGCTCGACCAAAGCCAGGGCGAGCGCCCGGCCGCAGGCGGCATAGTTGGCGCGGCCCGTGATCTGCAACAGGCCGCGGCCCTTGTAGCGCACGCCGTCGCCGGCCACCGTGTTGCCCAGGTCGGCGCGGCCCTCGTAAGCGGCGCCGCTGGCCAACTCGCGCACGTAGCGCAACTGGCCCGACTCGTGGCCCAGCTGCGCCAGGAAGGACGCCTGGCGCGCCGGCGTGTTGATGCCGAACTCCGCCATCGCCGAGTTCAGCGCGGGGAAAAACAGGCCGGCGCGCTGCCGGGCCAGCGGCATGATGGCCAAAAGCTGCTCAAGAGTCATCGTTGTATCTCCTAGACAGGCGCGCCGCCCTGCAGCAGCACGGCGGCGGCGCCGACCGTCAGCAACACCCAGGCGGCGCGGACGGGCAAGGCGGTTTTTCGGCACATGTGGTTGGCCGCGTACAAGCCGCGCAGCAGCACGATGGCGGCCACGACCATGCCGGCGCCCGTCATTGCGGCTCTCCGCGGCGGCGCAGCCACGCGAACGCGGCCGGAATGAGGACCTGGGCGCACAGGCCCAGGGCCGCCGCGGCCGCGATGCGGATGGCCGACTCGCCGGCGCCGGCGACGAAGGGCAGATAGTTGGCCGCCGCCACGCTGAGCACGGGCGCAAACCAGCCGGCGATCAGCGAGGAACCGACGACGCTGCCGGCGATGCGCGGCAGGCTCATCGCCGGCAGGTAGGACAGCGACACGAGGCCGCCGAAGAAGCCGGCCAGCAACGCGTCGTACTGCACCCCGAGGATAGAGCCCGTCAACGTGATGGTGCCGGCGGCGATGGCGATGCCGACGGTGGAGCTTGCTAGCTCAGCCATAAATACCTCCCAGGTCGTCGAAATAAAAAAGCCACCCGGAGGTGGCGCGCTTGCAGCAGTGGCGGATAGTGCTCAGGCCGCCTCCAGGGCCGCCAGGCGCGCCTCGAAGCCGCGCGCGAGGAACATATTCAGTTCGTCATAGCGAAACGCGTAGCGGCTGCCCGCCGGCGTTGGCACGCCCGTGTCAACGTTCTCCGCCTCGGCCCACTCGTCAAAACAGATGAAGCCGTAGCGGAACGGGTCCAGGCCGTGCTGCGTCATCACCTCGATGGCGCGCTGGACCGTCATGCCGATATGGTCGCGGGCGGTGCCAGCCTTGTCGGCCACTGCGGACAGCCAGCGGTAGGCGCCGATCTCGCTGGCCAGCGCCTTGGCGGCGGCAATCTCCTGCGCCGTCAGGCCGCGCACCGGCGTTTTTTCGCGGGCGTCCGACGTGTTGATCGCGCCGGTGGTCGAATAAATCACGCCCCAGCGACAGGCCCCAATGCCCAGGTTGCTATGCCCGTCGGTCGCGGGCCGAATAATCCCGGTGTCTGATTCCAGAATGAGGTCCTTGGTAGCCCGAATGCCAAAGTTTGCCCCCGTTCCCACGCCAAACGCAGCGCCGCCGTCGGTGCCGATAAAACCTGCCGCCGGCCCGCTACCACTTGCCCCGGCACACGCAAACGTCATGTAGGACTGGGCTACAATGTCAGCAGAAAAGTGGCTCCATCCGCTCGATTTGCTGCGAATAATCAATGAGGCGTCGAGCAACATTTCGCCGCCTCGGAACGTTGCGACAGGAGTAATGTTACTGCCTACCGAAATAACAAAGGGCTTGGCGCCGGCAGTCGCCGAGTAGGTGGAGTGCAGGTAGCTGACTCCGCCATTGTTCCAGAGGCGAAGGTAGGCGTCGTTGCTGGGACTAAGCGCCACAAAGTACCCCTGATCGCCCATCCCCATTCTGCCGGCATGGATCGTACCGTAAGACGTAATGGCGCCTGCTGCCGCAAGGCTGCCGCTGATGGCCACGTCTCCCGTATGGGCCAGCGCCCCCATCGTTGCGGGATTGGCGATGTTGACCTTGCTCGCGGCCAGGTCGGCGAGCTGTTTCTGCAGTTTACCCATCGCCACCAGGATGGTGTCGGCGGCGGCCACAGCGGCGCCTGACGCCAGCGACAGGCCGCTCAGCACGGCGCCGCGCACGTCGGTAGCCAAGTCGCGCCAGGACTTATCGCCACGCCAGTATTGCACCGCCGTGCCGGGCGCTATCACGGGCTCCTTCTCGGCGTCGAGCTCGGCCAGGGCCGCCTGCACATTGCCCGCCGCAATACCGCCGGAAGGCGTAAGGCCAACAGAAGCAGCACCGCCGCCAGCAGCCAAAACCGCTACCGCAACTTTTTCCACATCCAGCTCGGCCAAGGCAGCCTGCACGTCGGTCGCCGCAATGCCACCGGACGGCGTGAACGCGACGGCCGAGGCGACATTGGCCGGCACCGTATTCCACTTCCCGCCCGCCCAGACACGCAGGCAGCCGCCGTTGAGAGCGAGGTCCCAGTACGCGGCGCCGGCCAGCAGGGCGCCGCCGTCGTTGTCCAGCGTCGGCGCGGCCGGCTTGGTGCCCAGGTAGCGGTTGCCGAACGATTTCAGCGCGGCGGCGGCGGCCAGCTTGCTCGCCGAGGCGTCGGCTTCGCTGCCGGCCGCGCCGAGCTCGGAGGCGCGCGCATGGTTTTCGGAGGTGAGCGCGGCGGCGGCCGACATGGCAGCGGCGGCCGCGCTGGCCGCCGGCGCCGGCACGGCGCCCAGCGCCGCGTCAAACTGCGCATCCATCCGGTTCAGCTGCGCCACATAGTCCTGCTGTCCATCATAAAAACGTTCCATTAGATTTCCTCAAAGTCGAGTTGGGTGGCGTAACGCAAGAAGTTCGGCGTGCTCATCGCGGGCGCCGCGACCAGGCGGCCATAGACCTGGTGCGCCTGCTCCAGCAGCGGGTCGGCGTCGCCCGGGTAGAGGCTCAGCAGCAGCGGCCTGGCCATGCCATTGCCGCGGGCGATCGCATACAGCGCCTCGCGGTCTTGCGGCGTCATCGACGACAGGCTCAGCGACAACTTTCTGTGCTGGGTGCCACGGTCGACCATCTGGTCGCCGGCGCCGTTGCGGTACTGCGTACTGCGGTCGAGCACCGTCAGCGGCGCGCCGTAGTCGGCGTTGTGCTCGGGCGACCAACTACGGCCGCAGACCAGGCGGGCGGCCTCGATGTAGCCGGCGGTATTGCCGGCGTCGACGATGTCGATGACGAGCTTCTGCACGACATGCGAGGGCTCGATCCAGACGCGGCCGTGCGCCCCGCCGCCGTAGGCGAACGCGTTCACGCCCAGCGGCGCGCCCCACTCCCACACGCCCAGCGGCAGCGCCGGGCAGGCGAACACCGCCCCCGTGTCGAAGACGGGCGCGGCGTCCGTCGCCCAGGTGTAGCCGCGCACGCGCACCGTCGCACCGCTACTGAGGTTGCAGAACGGCAGATGCACGCCGCCGATGCGCTCGCCGGCCGGCCAGACGGCGGTGAGCGTGGCCGACGTGCCGGCCGCGCGCCACACCTGGCCCTTGATGTCGGTCAGCAGATTGGCCGCGCCCAGCCCGCCGGCCTGGCTCGACACGCTCAGCGTGGCGCGGTCGGCGGCGTTGTCTGAAATTATTTGAAGATTAGTCATTGGATTCCTAAATTTTGCTGAGCTGTAGCACCACGGCGCGCGCGTGCGCGACGATGGCCGCCGTCGAGGTGATGGTCGCCAAAGCAGCCTTGCCGCCGATGCGCAGGCCCTCCAGAGTGGGGCCGACATGCATATGCCATGGGTCAGCGCCCGCCCTAATTCCATCGGCAGCAGCGGCGAACATTTTCCCGGTCGATTCCGCTTCGACCTTGATCCAGGGATAATCATCGATCTTGGCGGCTGGATAACCAGCCCGGGCAAACGCCAGCGCATCGGCGTATTTCGCCGCATAAACGGCGTCCTGAGCAGGTGCAATCGTGATATGCCGCGAGCGCGCGACGCCGGCGGCGACATCAATTTCGTTACGCGCCCACGCCCGGGCAAGATCAGCCGTTGGAAATGGGGAAACGTCAAGTCGCATGAATAATCACCTCATAGTCTTGGAATGGAAAGAGAACTGCCCTGATCGTGTAATCGCCGGGCGAAAGAAAAGTCATCACGATATCGCTCCCATCGGCAGTGATAGAGCTAGACACTGGGCCAAGCACGCGAACATCAGTCCCCGCCGGCAAACCCGCAATAACAACCTCGCTGGTTCCATCAGCAACAATTTTCTCAGTCGAGGTCGATACATGAAATACGGGCCTATCGACCAACACCCCGTCGGACACCCATTGAGTCAACGGATTGGCCTCACATTGAAGAACTTTTCGGCCTGTGGATGTCTGCATTGCCAGCATCGAATCTGGGCAACTGCCAAATTGTAAAATCTGACCAAGCTCAGAATAAATAATGAAATTTTTCATCGTTTTGTTTCTAACAAAAATAACGTCGCTAACGCATTACTTGGAAATCTTTCATATTGATCCACATGACCCCCATCAGAAAAAAATACGCCAGACCTAACCATGGAATAGGTAAATGCTCCAATTCCAGGGCGATCCAAGAATATAAAATTTCTCGTATTTTCATTCTTCGAACTCGTGAACTTATCTTCAATTGTCGTAAATATGATATTTCCGTCCCGATACAAGGTTACCTGTTCTTCAAGTACAGTACGGTAAACTCCAGCCACAATACCCATGGAGTACCCTAAAATTAAAATTGGCGCACCAGTAGATGTAATAGTGAGTGTTAATGGCACGTTACATGGCAATGACTTAGAAGCTGCACTCAGCGGTATTGTCACCGCTTGCCCCGCCAGTTGTAGCGTATCAACAGCCGCATTTACGATCTTGGCATTCGTGATGGAGGCATTGGCAATTTTTGCGCTTGTAATCTCTGCATCGCCAATCTTTGCCGCTGTGATCTGAGCATCAGCGATTTTTGCGCCAGTAATCTGAGCGTCAGCGATCTTTGCGCTGGTAATCTGCGCATCAGCGATCTTTGCGCTGGTAATTTGCGCATCGCCAATTTTTGATGTTGTAATGGCTGCATTGGCAATATATGTGCCACCGAGTGCCGTCCCAGCCCCCAAGATCAATGTTCCGTCTGCAGCGCGGAGCGTCAAGTTATTGGTATTGATCGCCGCCGCGCTCACCGAGCCGGTAACCAGCATTTTTCCGTCGATCACCACGCCCGGCGCCACCCAGGCCGTGCCATTCCACGTTTTCGTCAGCGCGAACGTGCCGTTGTTCGAGATCGTGACGGTGTCGCCAAGCTGGTTCGGCCCTGTCGTGGCCTCATCGGCCGCCGCGTCCGACCATGCCCCGCCAAAGAGGTACAACGTCTGCGAACCGCGCGGGCCGGCACCGCCGTCGGCCACCTTGACGATGGCTTGCGTGGCCGTGTAAGCCACGCCCTGATGAGTCACGGTGGCCGTAATGGCCGCCGTCGGCGCCGTCATCGCGGCATAGGTAAGCGTGCGCGCGTTGCCAGTGCCCGTCAGCGTGCCGCCGACGATGCCGAACACGATGTCGTCGGACGGCAGGTTCAGCGGCAGCGCCGTCAGCGTGATCGGCGCCGGGTCGGCGCCGCCGGCGGCCGGCATCTTGAACAGCTGCGCGCTGGCGACCAGCAGCACCAGCTTGCCCGAGCCCTGGTCCTCGAAGCGCGGATAGGTCGCCTGGATCAGCGCGTCGCGGTCGTTGAGCATTTGTGTCGTCATACGAGTACCCCCACTTTCACGTGTGCGTTAAGCCAGTTCGGCGCCAGCGAAACGACCACGCCGGGCGCGCCGCCGGCCATGCCGTAACGCCGGTGATGCAGCGTGACGGCCTGCCCCAGTTCCAGCGCCATCATTTCCGGCGTTCCTTCAAATTCATAGATCGTCCGCGGCACCCGCCACAGCGCGAGGCGGCGCTCCGCCTCCGCGTCGGCCTCGACCTTGCGCAGCAGCAGCGTGTCCTGCTGCACGGGCTCGGCGTCGAGCCGGTACAGCGCCTGCACGGCGGCGTCGGCCCGCGTCGTCGTCAACCACTCGCTCTTGTACAAGTCTTTGTGCTGCACGGGGATGCCGGTGTCGAGCTTGTCCTGCACCGTCCAGTTCTTGCAAAAGCCGAGCTTGACGGCGGCCGCCACGGCCGTGCGGCTGGTCGGCGCCAGCGTGCCGTCGACCATGTGCCAGGGGTGGATGGCAGTCGGCATGCCGGCGCCCGGCAGCGCCAGCTGGATCAGGCGCAGCCGGCCCAGGCGCGACATGGCGATCTGCGCGCCCAGGCTGTTGGCCAGCATCTGGCAGGCATTCAGCACGTTGGTGCGGCCGGATAAGTACAGGCCCACCGGCTGCGGATGCGCCGCCTCGAAGGCGGCCAGGTTCGCGCTGTCGAGGTCGGCGGCCGTGAAGCGGTCGGCCGCCTTGCCGTAGCCGGTGACGATGCGCTGCACCAGCGCCGCCACGGTGTTGCGGTAGCCGCCCGCCGTCTCGCCCTTGAGCGAGACGGTGACGGCGGCCGAGGCGTTGGCGACCTTGAGCGTGAACTTGCCGCGGCCGTTGTCGAGCGTGGCGCTGACCGGCACGCCGTTGGCGCGCACCTCGTCGATGCGCTCGACGGCGCCGCCGTGCACCTGGAATTCCAGCGTGCCCGGATCGCTCAGCAGCGGCGTGACGTTGTGCGTCTCGCCCCAGCACAGCGGCAGCAGGGCGTCGGCGTTCGGCGTGGCGCCGCCCAGCTTGGCCTCGCTGACGGGCGTGTTCAGGCGCTGCAGCTTGTCGCGCAGCTTCAGCGCCAGCTTGTCGGCCCCCTTCGGCGCGATGTCGGCGACGATGCCGTTGAAGATCATGCGGAAGTCGGCGCGCGGCCAGCCAGGGTCGCCGACCCAGGCGCGGATGGGCCGGTTGGCCCAGACGTCGTTGGCCCAGCCGTCGCGCACGCCGGCCGGGTTGTGGATCTCGATGTCGCCGGCCGACAGCCCCGCCTCGCCGCTCAGCGACAACTGCTCGGAGAACTCCAGGCCGGTCGAGACGATCGCCTCGTAGCAGGTGTTGGCCGGCGTGTCCGTCGGCGCCGTGACGTAGCTGCCGGTGGACAGGTAGCGCGTCGTCTCGGCGCCGGCCACGCGGGCCTCGACCTCGATCAGGACGATGGGGATGGCGGCCGGGCTTTTCAGCCAGGCCAGGAAGTGTTCGTCGTTCATGCCAGTTCCGCCTTCATTTGTTGTGCGTAGATGGATACCTTGGCCGCCTCTTTCGCGCCGCAGCTCACCATTTCCGCGTTGCGTTCGGCGGCGCCCTCGATGCTGGCGATGGTGTCGCCGGTCTGCTGCGCCTTATCGGCGCGCAGACCCTTGATTTCCTCGTGCAGCATGCGGTTGTCGTCGCGCAGCCCGCGGATCTCGGCGACGAGGGCGTCGGCGCCCAGGTTCGCCTGAGCGCCATAGCGTTTCGCCTCGAACAGGGGCACATCGCCGTCGGCCTGCTGCAGCGGCATCATCACGGGCTTGACCCGTCCCGCGGTGATGTCGACCTGGCCGGCGGCGCGCAGCGCGGCGCCCAGGTCAAGGATGGCTTCGCGGGTGCTGAGCACGGACTTGTTGACGTCGATCAGGCCCGCCACCTGTTTGTCCAGCGCCGCCAACTGCCGCTCCGCATCCGACGCCTGGCTACCGGCCAGCAGCGCCAGCGCGGCAAGGTCGTCGCGCACCTTGGCCGCATCGGCCGCATACGAGTCGCTGGACGCCTTGATGACCTGGTCGGCCGAAAGGTAGGCCGAGGCCGCCCCCTGGAGCGCCGCCTGCGCGGCGGTGTCGCCCGTTTTCGCCTTCGCCAGCGTCAACTCGTACTGGCGCTGGGCCTCGGCCAGTTTCTGCACCGGCGTCAGCGTCGACATGCTCCCCATCATCAGCGAATCGCGGAACGACAGGATGCCGGCCTTGAACGCCTGCAAGCGGTCGACGGTCGATTTCAACGCGTCGGACTCGGCGTTGTATGCTTCTGCGACGGCGCTGCGCGCCTTGTCTATCGTTTCCTGGTAACTGTCGAAAACCTGGGCGAACAAGGGCACCAGGGCCATCAAGGCAGCGTAGTTTTTGGCGCCGCTGTCCGTCGCCAATTGGCCGGATTGGGCCAGGCCGAGCACGGCATCCTTGAACTGGTCTTTCGACTTGATGCCAGCCAGGCCAAGCAAGGCCATCTGCTCGCCCAAATACTTGCTGACAGGGGCCAGGCGTTCCGATTCGGATAGAAAGGCGCTCGAAAATGCCTCCGTCTGACTGGCCAGCTTGTCGATGCCCCCTGACAAATTGATGAAGCCTTCACGGGCCTTCAAGCTCCCCATGCCGGTCTGGCCGAACGTCCCGCCCAAGCTTCTCAAGATCGCATCAAGGCTGGAGTAATTCGACGCCACCCGTATCATGGTTTCGCCCATGCCCTCGCCGACCTTCTGAAAATCCTCGATGATCGGAAACAGCGCCGCGGTGACCTTGTCGAACGCGACGCTGACGCCGGCCGACAAGGCGTCGATCAAGTCCTGCCCCTTCAGCTCGCGCGTACTGACCGAGAAATCAATACCTACCTTGTTCAGCGCATCCGCCAAACCGGCGCCATCCAATCCCAACTGCACGCCAGCCTTGACCAGCACCTCGCCGATGTTATCGAAAATCAGAGTGAACGGTTTCAATGCCACAGCATTCAGCGCCTTGATGTTCGTGAAACTGTCGCTGGAATTGCCGCTGAACCAGCCGCCGTCGCTGGTGTGAGTCACGTCCTCATATTGGACGCCCTTGCCACGTCCCTTGCGTAAGTCACCCAGCAAGCCGCTGAAGCGCACGCCGGTGTCGGTGATCGTGGTGCTGGTGTCGGAGCCCCAAAACGATTTGGTCGACTCGTTGACCGTGCCAAACGCACTGCCGCCCGTCAGCCCGGTAGTCTGGAAGATGCCTTTGGCGGCGCCGTTAAGCGCGGACTCAATATTCTTCAGCGCCACCAGCATGGCATTCTGATAGCCCAGCTCCAGCGAGGAATTACCTTCGATAATCGCCAGCGACTTGGACAGCGATGCCGACTTGGCCGACGAGTCGCCCAGCACAGTTCCCGTGCCCTGGGTTTTTTGCCGCTCCGCAAAGGTCGTCGGCACGGCGCCGCCACCGCCACTCATGCTGGACGATCCCATCGCCACCATGAAGGCGATGATGGCTGCCGCACCGACGAAACCGAGGACCCCCAACTGCTCAAATGCCTTGGCGGCGCCGGCCATAGTCGAAGCCGTCGTTTTGGTCGCCGAGTTTGCCACCGAAACGCCGGTAGTGCTGGTGTCCACGGCCGCCGCTGCGGCCATGGCCGTCGCTTCAACGCCTTTCCCCGCGACCACGGCAGTGGTCGTGGTTGTCGCCGCCAGCAGCTTCTGCGCCGTCGACGTGATCGTCATCGCCATTTGATAGGCGTGGTAGGCCTGTTCCGCTTTTTGCATGACCTTGTAGCCAGCAGAATTCTTGTCAAAGAATGCGGATGCCGCTTGCGCCATCTCGGCGTACTGCTTGACTTGTACCTTGGCCGATTCCCGGCCCGCTTTCGTTTCGGCCTCTTTAATTTTTTCAGGATCGCTGGTATTGGACTTGACGCCATCGAGTTCAAGCTGGATGTCGCGCTGCGCCTTCTGATAATCCACCAATGCCATCGTCATCTTGCCGATGGCGCCGCCGACGCCGCCGAAGGACTGCTCCAGCGATTGCGCCAACTCCTTGGCGGAGCCGGCCGTGTCAGCCCACATGCTGTCCTCCTGCTTCTGCGTCTCCACCTTGGACGAAGATGCAGCGATGCGTTCGCGCGCCTTGTTTTCGCGCTCCAGCGCGTTGATCCGGTCCTGGTAGCCCTCGATGGTCTTCTCGCTTTCGCCGTTGGCCACGGCGGCGGCGATGCTGCGCGCGGTCTCGGCAATGGCCAGTTTGTTGACAGCGATGGCCTCCAGTTCGATGACGGAGCGCGCCTTCTCATGCGCGGTATTGGCCGCTTCCATCTGGTCCGCCTCCGCGACCAGTCCCGCAATGAAGTTGTTGACCGCTTCATCGGACTGCGCCACGATGGCCGCCTTGCGCTGCCGCTCGTTTTCGTCAAGCAGCGCGATCTCGCCCTTGCTTTTCAGGGTCTGTCGGGTGCGGGCCGCCTCGGCTTCCTCGATTTTCCCCAGATTGTCTTCGCGCGCGCTCTGGCTGGCGCCGTGGAATGCACGCAGCGCCTTCAATTGCGCGTCATACGCGTCCAGTTCGGCTTTCCCGGCTGCTTCCAAACCCAGCCGCTTGCTGGCGTAATAGCTCTCATCGGCGGCAAAGCTGCCCTGGTGCTGCGCATCCGCCAATGCGGCCATTTGGGCCAGGCGCTCCTTCTCCAACCCCAGCGACGCCTGGATCGACTTCAACTGCCGGTTCAGCGCTGCCTGCCCGTCGTCGCCACCTCCCGGCGCCTTGTCCGCGTACTTTGCGCGAATCGCGGCTCGATCGCTCGCCTGTTCCTCGGGTGTCATCTTGACGCCGGCCGCCTGTTTGGCGAGCAGACTGTCATTGTATTTTTTCAGCTCCCTCTGTTCTTGCTTGCCCTTAGCGGGATGGCGCAGCCGCATCGCCTCGATTTCCTTGCTGGCCTGCTTGCCATCGGCATTGCGGCGCGCCTCCTCGCCGGCGGCACTGGCCTTGGCTTCCGCGGCCGATTTCCTGCCCAGGGCGGCGACGATCAAATCGCTTTGCACCTGGATGGCGCTTTCCAACTCGGCGTCGTTCATGCGCCTGTTGGGATTGGCGCCATTGAAGTCGATGCGGGTTTTGCGCATTGCCACAACGCGCTCTTGAATCCGCGCGATATCGTCCTCCGGGGTTCTCTTACGTCCGTTACTGAACATGGCGTCGTTGAACTCGGCCCACAGGTTTGCTCCCGATTTGAGCAAACTGCCAAGCCCATCCAGCTGGACGGCCCGCTTCCGCAAACCATCGTTATACAACTGGCCGGTCAGGGCCATAGCCTCCTGGGTTTTCCCCTCTTCTTCCAGGGCGCGGATGTGCTCATACTGCGCCGTGGTCAAAATATTGTATTGGCTGTCGTGCGTGTCGACCCATTTGACGACGCCGTCGGCCATCTTGGCGAAGTCGGCGGCCACCGTCTCGGCCGGCTGCCCCGTCAGCTCCGCCATCGTGACGGCGGCAGCGCCCACCGATTGCATGGCTTCGCCGGTGAACTGGCCGGTCGACACCAGCGTTTGCAGCGCGGCGCGCGCCTTGTTGATGCCGGCATTGTCCAGGTCGGCGATGGCACGCGCCATGGTATTGAACTGCCCCTCGGTGATACCGGCGAAATTTCCCGTCAGTTGCAGCGATTTGGCGAACTTCTCGGATTGCTCCCGTCCCTTCAGATAGGCTTCGCCGACATACATTACCGCCTCGGCGACCAGGCTCAGCCCCAGGGTGGCGCCTTTGCCGAGGCGCTGGACCGCAAACTCGGCCAGCCCCGACTCTTGGGCAAACTCGGTCAAACTGCCTTTCACCTTGCTCACGTCGCCCTCCATCAGGCTGGCGCCGAGTTTCGCGGTGGCGTCCGCCAGGCCCTTGGCCGCCTTGACGGAGTTGTACATGGAAGTGGCGGCCGCGCGGCTGTCCTCGCCCAGCGCGGCGGCGGCGGCGGCGGCATCGCGCGCCGCCTCGGCCTGCGCGCGCATGACGTTGGCGGCCCGATTCGACTGCGCATTGCCGCTGCTGATCTGTTCCGCCGTGCGGACACTGGCGTCGCCCAGGGCCTCCAGCGCCTGCGCGCCCTCGATCACCTGCGGCGTGTTAATCACTACTCGAAGTTCAGAAATATCTGGCATAGCTTGGCCCATAAAAAAACCCGCGCGGGCGGGTTGGTCAAAAAAAAGCGCAAAGGCCGGCGCCGACACGCTTGCAAGCAGCTGCGGCGCCCTGCGCCCAGTCTTTTGCGCTCCCCATGCGCCGCTATTCCTTGACGCTCTGGTGCGACAGGTACAGCGCGTCCAGGCGGTCCAGCGCCGCGTGCTCGAACGGTTCGATGTCGAGGCGGTGGCGCCGCTGCCAGGCGAGAATCTCGGCGCTGGACAGCGGATTCAGCGCCATGCCGTTCTGGCGCTTGCGGTTGAGCTGGACGAACCACTCCCAGATGTGGGCGAGCTCGTACGGCAGCGGCGGCGCGGCCTGCTCCGCCGCCGCCCGGTACAGCGGATGCCGCTTGGCCGCGTCCAGATGCGCGCCCTTGGCGTTGCCGTCCGCCGCCCTGGCCGAGCGCTCGAAATGATGCTCGGCGTAGAGCAGCAGGGCGGCGATTAGACCTTCAAAAAATTGGCGTCATTTTCCAGCGCCAGCGTGACCTTTTCCTGCCACGTCGGGTATTTGTCGAAGGCCGCTTCGAGCAGCGCCTTGTCCATCGGCGCCGGCGCGCCGTCGTGGGTGAAGCCGTACCAGCCGGTCACGACGGCCAGCGCCAGGCGTTTCTGGTTGCCGTCGATGGCTTGCACCAGTTGCTCGGCGCCCTCGTCGGTCGAGGCGTCGATCGCGGTCTTGCGGCGCGCCGATTTCTTGTAGCCCTCGGCGCGCACGGCGTTGTTGGCGACGCGGTATTCCTCGCTGTTTTTGCCGACGATGGTCAGGCCGGCCACCGGTTCGCCGTCGGCGTCGACGATGACGGGCACGTCGAAGGTCACCGCTTTGGCGTTGCCGGAGAGATTGGTGATGTCGAAGCCGGCCTGGATTTTTTGTGCGTTGTTCATGGTGATTGCTTTCAATGTAAAAAATGGATGGAAAAAGGGCCGCCGTCGCGGCGGCCCCGGCGCGGGCGAAACGTCGCCCGCCTTGCTTACAGCGTGCTGTCCTGGATCGTCACGGTGGTCGCCTCATGCTGGGCATCGGCGCCCTTGTAGCGCAGCACGTCGAAGGCGCAGGTGACGATCTTGTTCTTCTCGCCGTCGTCGACCTTGGCCGAGGTGATCTTGATGCGGCCCATCGCCAGGCCCAGCACGTCGGCCAGCGGCGCCGTGCCCGAGGCCATCGCATAGGCCAGCGGGATTTCCGCCTCGGACTTGAAGTAGTCGAGGTAGGCGGCGTCCTGCAGCAGCACGGTGAACTGGCCGGAGCCGAGCACCTTGCCGCGCGAGGCGGCCGTCGCGTACTTCGAGCCGATCACCGGGTCGACCTTGACCTGGCCGTCCAGCGACAGCGACAGGCCGGTACAGATCTGCGAGGGAATGCCGTTCACCGACAGCAGCGCGGTGGCGCCGGAGAACTTGCCCGTCACGGGCGCGGCGGCCGGGGCCGTGAAGTAGGGCGCCGGCGTGGACGGGCCTTCCGCCTTACCCATCAGCGTGAAGTCCAGCGTCGCGATGCCGTTCGGCTGCACCGCGATGTCCATCTTGCTGACGAGCTGGTCGACGAAGCTGCGGTTCACGCCGATTTTCGTTTCCTGCACTTCGGCGGTGAACCAGTCGGTGGTGTGGCCGGTGAGCGGGGTGAAGCTACGCTTGCCGGCGGCGGCGACGCTGACGGTGTCGCCGGCGGCCTTGGCGACCATCGCCGAGCCGTCCATGAACTGGCCGTTCAGATTGGTCGCGGTGACGGAGGTGACGAAGAAGTTCTTCGCGTTGTTGCCGGCGGCCGGCGCCGCCATGCCGCTGATGCGCACGATGTTGCCGGCGTCGAAGCCGTCGGCCAGCCAGGAACCCGCCGAGCGGGTCAGGCCGCCGGCGGCGGCGGCGATGGTCGTCTGCGCCGCCGTCGCGCCGCCGGCGCTGAAGTCGCGGCGCAGCAGCGCCGCCATCAGCGGCGCATAGGTGCCGCACGCGGCCTCGGCCTTGATGGCGCCGGAGGTGCGGAAGTTGCCCAGGCGGGTGTCGACCTGTTGCTGGCTGGGGTCGATCTCGTTGCTGGAATATTTGTCGGCGTCCGTGTCGAAGGTCGCCGTCACCCGCGGATAGACCTGGCCGCCGCCGCTCAATGCCTTGCTGCCTTCGGCGGACTGTTTGCTGATAACGATGACGCTGTCAATGCCGTTTGCTGTCGATGCCATGTGTATTACCCTTGAAGGTTAAAAAAAAGACCGCCGCGGCGATCTGGGGAACTGCTGTGGAAAATGAAAAGGCCCGCTCGCAGTGACGCGCCGGGCCCGGTGTTGGCTCCCGCGGCTATAGTGCGCGGTGAGCCGGAACAAAATGTGTGCGCAAATCGAGCCGCGTGGGGCGGCTGGTATTGGCGCAAATTTCCCCTATCGGTGTCGCGGATGCTGTCGCGTCTATTACGAGTGGGGAAAGTCGGTAATCGGGTGGTTTAATTCAAATCGTACTCTCCTTGGCTGCACAAACAATTTCGTGAAGCAGTCTGCATTGTAGGGCCTGCGTTTTCTTGCCGACACATATTTCACAAATCTTTTTTCAAGCTTATTTGGCGGCGCCGCCGTGGCCGCCGCCCATCGTCAACGGCGCCCCAGCAGCCGTGCCGCGCGCGCATGGTGCGACTGCATCAGGTTCTCCAGTTCGCTGACCATGTCCTTGATTTTTTCCCGTTCGAAGCCGCCGGAGCAGGTGACGGCGGCGTTGCCGCTGCCGGCGCAGGCCGGACAGGCGGCATGCCGCGCCGCCACGCCCGTGCCGCCGCATGGTTTGCATTTGCCGTCCAGCCAGTGCGCCAGCGATGCCTCCGCCACCCGGCGGTACAGGGTGTTGGCCGCCTGCGCGTCCCAGGCCGTGTTCGTCTTGACCCAGCGCCGCGCCCGGCCCTTCTCGCCGACCTTGCAAGTCCAGATACGCAGCAGTTGCGCCAGATTGCCCGCATTGCCCTCAAACAGGCGATTCACCGTGCCGTCGGCATATTTGACGCGGCACAGCAGCGCGCCGATGTCGCCCGCCAGCGCGGCCGCGGCGATGACGTCCAGGTCGTGGTGGAAGGCATCGTCGCGCAGATCACGCGAACCCAACGATGCAATAAATTTTTCCGCAAATCCCATATTGTTTCTCCCTGTTAGGCACGCCGCCGGTGGCGCGCTGAATTCTGTTTGCCGCGTTGGCATGGCCTGCCGGGCCGGCCTCACGCCGCCTTGGACAGCGCCGCGCCGGCCGGCCCGAACAGGGCCGCCACCAGCGGGTCGCGCACCGCCCTGCCCTGCGGCCACTGGGCGCGCAGCGTGACGCCGCGCTGCGCGCCCAGGCAGTCGCCGGCCTCCTCCGCCGGGCCGCAGGCATACACGGCGGCGCGCTGGCTGCCCGCCAGCGTGCAGTGCCGGGCCGCCAGATGGAGCATGCCGACCTCACACATATGCCGCAGGTAGCGGCTGACGGTGCCGGCGCTCGTGCCCGTGTGCGCCAACACCTCGGCGGCGCTGGCCTCGCCCCGCTCCTCGATAAAGCGGGCGATGCCGACGATGAGGTCGCGCGAACGCCTGCTGCGGCCGTATCTGTCCATGTGCTCAGTCCCCCGCGCCGCGCCGCTCAAGCGGACCGCGCCCGGTCCGGGGCGGCTGCGGCCGCCAAGCCCTCCGGCTTTGTCTCGTGCTGTGCCGCCGCCTTCGCCGGCGCCCCGGGCGCGTCAATCGGACGCGTGATTGGCCTTACTTCGTACATCGTGTGCTCCTGTTGTTGTTGAGCCCGCCTGAATGCGGCTGGCATCGCTTCAAGACTCGACTTTAGCGTTTGGTAATGTTAAAGTCAAGCATTTGGTAATTTATCAAACGATAAATTTAAGGTCTAATAGGGACATGGATATGTATCAATACAGACGCGACCGCCTGCTGGCCCTGTTACGGGACAAATACGGCAATTTGCGCAAAAATATTGCCGATGCGAGTAGTTGGAGCGAGGCGCGGATTTCACAGATCCTGTCGCCGACCTACCGCGAAGGCCGCGCCTTCAGCGAAAAAATCGCCCGCAAGCTGGAAAGCGACTTGGGCATAGGCGCGATGTACTTCGACCAGGGCGCCGCGCCGGCGGACGAAGCGGCCGGACTGGCGGGGCTGCGCAGCGTGGTGGTGGCGGAAAGCGACGACGAGCGCTTCTGCCAAATCCGCAAGGTCAGGCTGCGCCTGTCGGCGGGCATCACCGGCTTCAGCATCGAACCGGAGAACTATGACGGCGGCATCATCAGCGTGCCGCGCACCTGGGTCGAGCGCAACGGCTTCCAGCCGGAGCGGCTGGTGGCGATCAAGGTCAAGGGCGAAAGCATGGAGCCGGCCCTGTTCCAGGACGACGTGGTCATCGTCAACACGGCCGACACGCAGCCGGCCGACGGTGTCGTGTTCGCCGTCAACTACGAGGGAGAGCCGGTGGTCAAGCGCCTGTCGCGCGACATCGGCCAGTGGTGGTTAACCTCGGACAATCCCGACCAGCGCAAATACCACCGCAAAATGTGCCGCGGCAACGAGTGCCTGATCGTCGGGCGTGTGGTGCGCAAGGAGAGCGAGCGGATTTAAGCGGGCGGGGAGAACGGCAAGCCCGGCCCGGGCTCGCTATAATCGTCGGCGCCAATACGGGCCCGCCACCAGATCAGCCAGCAACAGACATGCGCCATCTCGCCCTCTTTCTCACCCTCGCCCTCGGCGCCCTGCCGGCGCAGGCCGGCGCCGCCAGCCAATGCTACGGCAGCGTCAGCAATGGCCGCCTCGAAGGCGGCGTCAAGCTGCCCGCCGGCGGTGCCAACTTCAGCGCCTACAGCGCGCTGGCCGCGGCGGCCGGCCGCACTTATGTGCACTCCGAGGTGGCGGCCATCCTGACGACGGCCTACGCGGCCCTGGCGGCGGCCAGCCCGTCGACGACCTATGTCTACGGTGAAACGGGCGGGCCGGACGGCGGCCGCTTCCGCCCGCATAAAACCCACCAGAACGGGCTGTCCGTCGATTTCTTCGTGCCCGTGCGCAACGGCGAGGGACGCTCCGCGGCATTGCCGACCAGCCCGCTAAACCGCTTCGGCTATGACATCGAGTTCGACGCCCAGGCCCGCTACCAGGACTACCGCATCGACTTCTCCGCCATCGCCGAGCATCTGTACCAGTTGCACGCAGCCGCCAAGGCGCGCGGCGCCGGCATCACCCAGGTGATCTTCGACACGGCCTACCTGCCGGCGCTGCTGGCGACGCCGCGCGGCCCCTACCTGAAACGGCATCTGACGTTCATGAAGCGCCGGCCGTGGGTGCGCCACGACGAGCACTACCACGTCGACTTCGCCGTAGCCTGCAAAGCGCAGCGCTGACAATTCATCAACATGTCATAAGCACCACCTACACTCGGGGGCAACGCCACTCTGGAGCCCCGCATGACATCCATCCTCTCACGCCGCCGCTTTCTCTCGCAAAGCGGCATCCTGGCCGGCGGCGCGGCATTGAACGGTTCGCTGCTGCTGGGCGGCTGCGGCGGCAGCGCGGCGCCGGCCGTCATCGTCAACGAGGCCGAGCGGCCGAAACTGCTCTCGGGCATACAGTTCGGCGACGTCACGGCCGACAAGGCCGTCATCTGGAGCCGCAGCGACCGCACAGCGCAAATGATCGTCGAATACGACACCAGCGAGCGCTTCGCCAACGCCAGCCGCATCGTCGGCCCCTACGCCGGCGAGGCCACCGACTTCACCACGCGGGTCGACCTGACGGGCCTGCCGGCGGGGCAAACCGTGTTCGTGCGCGTGCGCTACGTCGACCCGGACAACGGCCGCATCGAAAGCGAAACCCTGGCCGGCCAGTTCCGCACCATGCCGGCGGCCGACGGCAAGCGGCCGGTGCGCTTCCACTGGAGCGGCGACAACGCCGGCCAGGGCTGGGGCATCAACACGGAATTCGGCGGCGTCAAGATCTACGAGGCGATGCGCAAGCGCGACCCGGATTTTTTCATCCACAACGGCGACACCGTCTACGCGGACGGCCCCATCCTGGCCGAAGTGAAGGCGGAAAACGGCCAGCTCTGGAAAAGCCTCGTCACCGAGGAAGTGAGCAAAGTGGCCGAAACGCTGAAGGAATACCGCGGCCGCCACGCCTACAACACGCTGGACCTGAACTTCCGCAAGTTCGCCGCCCAGGTGCCGCAGATCTGGCAGTGGGACGACCATGAGGTGACCAACAACTACAGCGGCGCGAAGAACCTGGCGGCCGACGCCCGCTACACGGAGAAGAACGTGGCCACGCTGGCCGCGCGCGGCCGCCGCGCCTTCCTCGAATACGCGCCCATGCGCTACTACAAGCAGTCCGAGCCGCAACGCATCTACCGCAGCCTGTCCTACGGCCCGCTGCTGGACGTGTTCGTGCTCGACATGCGCAGCTACCGCGGCCCGAACAGCACCAATCTGCAAACCGTCGAAGACGCCAGCTCGGCCTTCCTCGGCACGGCCCAGGTGGACTGGCTGATCGCCGAATTGGCGGCCTCGACCGCGACGTGGAAGGTGATCGCGGCCGACATGCCGATCGGCCTGCAGGTGGGCGACGGCAAGGACGCGCTGGGCGTGGCCATGTGGGAGGCCATCGCCAACGGCAACGACGGCCCGGCCTCGGGGCGCGAACTGGAAATGGCGCGCCTGCTCAAAAGCATCAAGGCGATCCGGAACGTGGTCTGGATCACCACCGACGTGCACTACTGCGCGGCCCACTACTACGACCCGGCCAAGGCGCACTTCACCGACTTCGCGCCGTTCTGGGAATTCGTCGCCGGGCCGATGAACGCCGGCTCCTTCGGCCCGGGCAAGCTGGACAAGACCTTCGGCCCGACCGAGGTGTTTTCCAAGTGGCCCGTGGTGCAGAACTCCTCGCCGTTCGCCGGCTTCCAGTTCTTCGGCGAGGTCAACATCGACCCGCAAACGAAGGCGATGACGGTGGAACTGCTGGACTTGAACGGCGTGTCGCAGTTCAGCAAGACCTTGCCGGCTGCCGGCGTGTGACGGGCGGGCCGGCGGCGCGGACGCGCCCGCGCTCAGCCGGGCACGGGATCGAGGATGCGCGCCAACACCCGCCATTGCAGCAATTTTTCGGCGGGGGACAAGGTATAGGCCGGGCTGCTGGATGGCAACGGCACGATTTGGTAGTTTGAGGCATGCTCGCCCAGCACTTTCAAGCCCAATCGTGCCGCCGTGCCGCCATTGAAGGCAATCGCCATTACATTGGGAAAGCGGGCTAGCAGCGCGAGCAAGTCGTTATCGTCACGGTCGCGGATGCGGCTGTCCAGGCTGCCCGGACGATGCGCCTCGGCCACCACGTCCCACAGCCCGACGCCATGCTCCAGCAGCGTTTGCAGGCGCGCCGGGTAGTCGAGCGGCACCAGTTCCACTCCGGTCACTTCCGACATCAGGAACCAGAAGCGATTTTGCCGATTTCCATAGTATTCCTGCAGGGCCAGCGACTTCTCGCCCGGCAAGCTTCCCAACACCAGCAGGCGGGTGCGCGCATCGACAACGGGCGCGAAACAGCGCTTTCGCGGCAGTTGATCTTCCGCATCAATATTGGATAGGGTGTTCATATCTTGACATTCTACCCAGTGCGGCGATGTTTGCGTCGGCGGGCGGGCGTCATATTGCCGCCGGAGGAGGCGGCACAGTTCCGGTGTAGAATTTGCAAGCACGGCAACAAGCCGACACAACCGGAGACGCCCCATGCCCGAGCCAAGAAGCATCGACATCCTGCTGGCCCGCTACCGCGAAAGCCATTTGAACCCCGTCAACGAAGTGATCCACTGCATCTGCGTGCCGGTGATCGTCTTCACCCTGCTCGGCCTGCTGTGGACGCTGCACCCGCTGCTGGCCGTCGCCGCCAGCCTGGCCTCGCTGTACTACTACGTCCAGCTGTCGAAGCCGTTTGCCGTCGGCATGCTGCTGATGACGGCCGCCATGCTGGCATTGCTGCTGGCGCTGCCGCCGGTCACCGTGCTGCCGCTGTCGCTGTCCATCTTCGTGCTGGCCTGGATCGGCCAGTTCATCGGCCATCAGATCGAGGGCAAGAAGCCCTCGTTCCTGGAAGACTTGCGCTTCCTGCTGATCGGCCCGCTCTTCGTACTGAGTTTCCTGTACCGCCGCCTGAAACTGGCCTACTGAGCCCAGGACAGAGCGCGGCGGTAACAGTTTATTACTTCTTAGAACTAGTTAGCAAAACGGATTATCGTTAAGCTAAGCATGCTGTAATCCGGCCGCCGGGCACTGCGTCGCGGCCCAAAAATAACAAATTTTGTCGAATGGAGTGAAGCATGAAAGCACTGATGACGCTGGCCCTCGTTTCCACCATGGCCGCGGGCTTGGCCGGCTGCGTGGTGGCGCCCAATTCCGGCAGCATCTATACCAGCCGGCAAGCACAGAACGAACAGACGGTGCGCATCGCCACCGTCGAATCCGTGCGCGAAGTGCGCATCGACAAGGGCAACAGCGGCACCGGCGCGCTGACGGGCGCGGCGCTGGGCGGCTTGGCCGGCTCGACCGTCGGCGGCGGCAACGGCTCGGTGGCGGCCGGCATTCTGGGCGCCGTCGCCGGCGGCCTGGCCGGCGACAACGTCGAGGCGAATATGAAGCGCCATGCCGGCGTCGAAATCACGGTGCGCCTGGACAGCGGCGAGCTGCGCGCGATCACCCAGGATGCCGACGAGCTGTTCCGTCCCGGCGAACGGGTGCGCCTGTTGTCGGACGGCAGAAAGACCCGCGTCACGCATTGAACCAACTGGCAAGCGCGGAAATTAGCCAAACGGCCCGGCGGCGAGCAGCGCCGGCGCCCGTCCCTCGGCCAGCAAGACGACAAGTGCGGTGCTGCCCAGAACGTAACCGAGCAGTGTCGCCACTTTGAAGGGGAGCGAGGTGCGCATGACCGACCTTTCATTACTTGCACTGGGGATTAATTTATAGCCGTTTTAACAATGGTAATTGAGGCATGCCGCCGTTTGCGCCAGACTGCCGCGCAACTGCGCTCGCTCAAGCCACTGTTGCTGGACCGGCCAGAATCGCCGCCAAGCTAGACGCCGGGCAAAGTGTTGCGACAAACCGTATACTGCCCCGATGTCCTCCCCCCTCCTCTTCCTCATCGCCACCCTGATCTGGGGTTCCACCTTCTGGGCCATCACGCTGCAACTGGGCGAGGTGGCGCCGGCCGTCTCCGTGATGTACCGCTTCGGCCTGGCGGCCGCCGTCCTGTTCGCCTGGTGCCGGGCGCGCGGCGACCGCCTGCGCCTGCCCTGGCGCACCCAGCGCTGGTTGCTGCTGCAAGGCTTCGCCACGTTCGGCTTCAGCTATGTCTGCACTTACAGCTCGGAGCAATATCTGGTGTCGGGACTGGTCAGCGTGCTGTTCGCCCTGATGGTGTTCTGGAATCCCCTGTGCAACCGCGTCGCCTTCGGCACCGCGCTGAGCTGGCGCACCTGGTGCGCGGCGGCCGTGGCGATGTGCGGCGTGACCTTGCTGTTCTATCCGTCGATCGAGGCGTCGTGGCAAGACATGCTGAACGGCGGCAGCGGCCGCTTCATGCTGGGCTTCGCGCTGGCGCTGGCGGCGACCATTGCCAGTTCGATCGGCAATGTGATCGTCGTCAAGGTGCGCGAGCAGTCGTCGAATGTGTTGTTGACGATGGCGTGGGCCATGCTGTGGGGCAGCGCGATGGTGGCCGTCTGGGTGGCCCTCAGCGGCCAGCCGCTGCGCCTGCCGGCGACGCCGCGCTACTGGATCGGCCTGCTGTATCTGGCGCTGTTCGGCTCGGTGGTCGCCTTCGGCGCCTATTTCACGCTGATCGACCGCATCGGCTCGCAAAAAGCCGTGTATATCGGCGTCGTCACGCCCGTCCTGTCCGTGTTGCTGTCGGTCCAGCTGGAACACTACCGTCCGGGGCCCGGCGAATGGCTGGGCATGCTGCTGTGCCTGTCCAGCGTGGCCTGGGCCCTGCTGTCGCCGGCGCCCGCCCCGGAAGGGGCACCGCAGGCGCCATGAACCTTGCGGCAAAAAAAAACCCACGTGCTAGCGCGCCGTGGGAGAAACCCAATGTCAGTTGGGTGGGAGGGGTTGAATCAACGGGTTCAATATAACCCGCGTCGATGGCGCAAACGCGCCTCTTTACAATTACTTACCGGCTAAGGGCCGAGGTTACAGAAAGTTACCGAATGGCGCACGGGCGCCGCGCCGCCGGCTTACCGTCTCGGTTCGACGAGCGCACCGTGCATGCCGACGCTGGGGTGGGCGGCCACGCTGGCGCCGGCCTCCTGTTTCGACCTCAGCCATATTTGATATGCCTTGACGCAGGCTACGCACAGCAGAAATGTTGCGGTTACAAGCATGCGGATCTCCTCGGGTGACGCGGATAAGGGCAGGACGGTGGCCCTGGACGAACGACCATTCTGGCAGTTCGGAGGCGGCGTGCATTGCGTGGCCTCAAACTGTGTTGCGTCCGCCTGCTCCTTTGTTTCACCGATGTCATTGATGCAGCGCAAAGATCGCGTCTCCACCCTCCCACAAAATAAAACTTCCGTTACCGACAGGGAGCCCGCACCATGAAAATATCGGACCATCCAATCGCCACGCTCGTCTACCGGGCCTATCTGCGCTCGCGGCTGGCGCGCTACACGCGCGACTTGCAGGCGATCGCGGCGCAACGCGAGAACGATTTTTATGCGGAAAAGATTTTGCACCGGGAAGTCGTCGCCGTGCGTTCCAAGCTGCACTCGCTGTAGGCGCTAGCCGCGCGCGCCGGCATAGCGCTCCAGCAGCTCGAACAAGCCCTGGGTGAGCAGCGCCAGCAGGGCGGCCGGAATGGCGCCGGCCAGCAGCATATCGTTATCGTTCAGCGCCAGGCCGATGGTGATGCGCTCGCCGTAGCCGCCGGCGCCGATGAAGGCGGCAATCGTCGCCGTCCCCACGCTCATCACCGCGGCCGTCTTGACGCCGGCCAAAATCACCGGCAGGGCCAGCGGCAAGTCCACATGCAGCAGGCGCTGGCGCCGGCGCAAGCCCAGCGCCAGCGCCGCCAGCCGCAGGCCCTGCGGCACCTGCAGCATGCCGGTGCAGGTGTTGCGCACGACGGGCAGCAGCGCATAGACGAACAGCGCGACCAGCGCCGGCGCCGTGCCGATCCGGCCCAGCAGCGGAATGAGCATCGCCAGCAGCGCCAGCGAGGGCACGGTTTGCAGCACGCCGACCAGCGCCAGCACGCTTTGCCGCAGGCGCGGCGAGTACGCCGCCAGCACGCCGAGCGGAATGCCGGCCGCGCAGGCCAGCACGACCGACAGCAGCACCAAGGTGACGTGCTGGCGCGTCAGCGTCCACAGATTGCCGTCGACGATTTTCGCCAGCAGCCCCGGCCCCGCCGCGCCGCCCTGCCGCGGCGCGGCCGCCTTGCCGGACGCCAGCCAGTCCGCCGCCACGGCGGCGAAGCTCTTGCCGCCGATTTCGACGGCCGCGTTCATGGCGATCATGTCCGCTTCCTTGATGCGCCCTTGCAGCCCCTGCAGCGCCCGCCACGCGGCGGGCAGGCGGCGCACCGCGTCGAGCCGGTACAGCAGCACGGCGTCGTAGCGGGGAAAGTAGCCGAGGTCGTCGGCCAGCACGCGCAAGCCGTACTGGCTGATCTTGGCGTCGGTCGAATAGATGTCGATGACGTCGACCTGGCGCTGCGCCAGCGCCGTGTAGGCGATGCCGTGGTCGAGGCCGCGCGGACGCTGCGCCAGGCCGTAGCGCGCCGCCAGGCCGGGCCAGCCGTCGGCGCGGCCGATGAATTCATGCGACAGGCCAAATTTCAGCCCGGGGTGGCCGGTCAGCTCGCTCAGGCGGGTGATGGCGGGCGCGTCGGCGCGCAGCGCCAGCGCATAACTGTTGTTGAAGCCGAGCGGCACCGCCACGCCCAGGCCGAGCGGGGCCAGTTCGCGTTCGATCTGCGCCAGCGGAACCGCCGTGGCGTGCTTGAGGATTTCGCCGGCGATGGTGCCGATGTATTCGGGGTAGACGTCGATGTCGCCGGCGCGCAGCGCGGCCAGCACGATGGCCGTGTTGCCCAGGCCCTGGCGGTGCTCGGCCGGCGCCAGCGGCGCCACCGTCTGCGTCAGGATTTCGCCGAGGATGTAGGACTCGGTGAAGCGCTTCGAGCCGATTTTGAGGGTGTCGGCCGCCGCGCCGCCGACGCACAGCATCAGGGCGAGGAAACAGGCGAATACAGGTTTGGCGCGCACGCGTACTCCGCAGGTATCGACCGGCCGCTGCGTCGCGGCGCCGCCGGCGCCAGGCGGGCGGACGACGCAAGGGCTTTGGTCAGAGCGGCAAGCTTACCACCGGCGCGCGCCAGACGCCGCCATTGACGACGCCGCAGCAGGGATTAAAGCCGATCGCATACGACAGGTCGGCCGGACGGGCGATCCGCCACAGCGCGAAGTCGGCGCGTTTGCCGACGGCCAGGCTGCCCACCTGCTCCTGCAGCCCCAGCGCGCGGGCGGCGTGCAGGGTACAGCCGGCCAGCGCCTCCTGCGGCGTCAGGCGCCACAGCGTGCAAACCATGTTCATCGCCAACAGCAGCGAAGTCATCGGCGAGGTGCCCGGGTTGCAGTCGGTGGCCACGGCCATGGGCACGCCGGCGGCGCGCAGCGCGGCCACCGGCGGCGGCTGCGTGTCGCGCAAAAAGTAGTAGGCGCCCGGCAGCAGCACGGCGACGCTGCCGTGCCGCGCCATCGCGGCGATGCCGGCCGGCGTCAGGTACTCCAGGTGGTCGGCCGACAGCCCGTCGTAGCGCGCCACCAGTTCGCTGCCGCCCTGGTCCGACAGCTGCTCGGCGTGCAGCTTGACCGGCAGGCCGTGCGCGCGCGCGGCGCGGAACACGCGCTCGGTCTGCGCGGCGGAAAATCCGATGCGCTCGCAGAAGGCGTCGACGGCGTCGACCAGGCCGGCGCCGGCCAGCGCCGGCAGCATCTGTTCGCACACGGCGTCGATGTAGTCGTCGGCGCGGCCGGCGTACTCCGGCGGCAGCGCGTGCGCGCCGAGGAAGGTGGTGGCCACCGTCACCGGCAGCACCTGGCCGACGCGGCGCGCCACGCGCAGCATTTTCTCTTCCGACTCCAGCGACAGGCCGTAGCCGGATTTGATTTCCAGCGTCGTCACGCCCTCGGCCAGCAGGCTGGCCACGCGCGGCAGGCTTTGCCGCAGCAGCTCCGCGTCGCTGGCGGCGCGGGTGGCGCGCACCGTCGACATGATGCCGCCGCCGGCCTTGCTGATGTCCTCGTAGGTGGCGCCGTTCAGGCGCGCCTCGAATTCGTCGCTGCGGTTGCCGGCGTGGACGATGTGGCTGTGGCAGTCGATCAGGCCGGGCGTGAGCCAGCAGCCCGCGCCGTCGACGACGCGGCAGGCGCTGGCCGGCAGCTCGGCGCGCGGCCCCAGCCAGGCGATCCTGCCGTCCTTGACGGCGATGGCGCCGTCAAGGATTTCGCAGTAGCCGTCGGCCATCGTCGCCAGGTGAACATTCGTGTAGAGCACGTCCCAATTCTGCATGATTGCGGCCTTCTTTGGTCAGGTGATGAGGTCGGTCACGAACACGCTCGCGCCGCCGTCCGCGTCCAGCGACCAGTGCGTGGCGTCGCCGGCGTCGAGCAGCAGCGCGTCGAAACGGCCAAGCTTGAATTGCTGCCCGCCGCCGCGCGCGACGACGCCGGCGCCGTCGGCGACGAACAGCAGCGTGGTCTGGCCGCGCCGCGCCAGTTCGGCCGGCGCGGCGAGGCGCTCGAACTGGTGGCTGCAGCGGCTGCGCCGCGTCATCACGTTGAAGTCGGTGGTCAGCGCGGCGACGTCGGCGTGCACCGCCGCCTCGCCGGGAAAGCGGATCAGCGGACTGGCGGCGTTGAGGGCGACGCGGCGCGCGCCGTCCAGCGTCAACGTGACGCCCTCGCCGCTCACCAGGCACAGGCTGCGGTCGATGCCGGGAAAGACGGAAAACGCGCCGCTGCGGGCGATGCTCGCCAGGCTGATGCGCCAGTCGAAGTCGTCGAAGCCGGCGCCGCGCGGGAAGACGGCGATTTCCGTGGTGCTGCCGGCGCCGTTTTTCCACGCCGTGGCCAGCAGGTTTGCATGGGCGATGAACTGGGCCATGCTCAGAACCGCCGCAGTTCGGCCAGCGTGCGCTTGTAGCGCGCGGTGATGGCGTCCTGCGCCACGTGGCGCTGCTGGCGCACCACCCAGCGGCCGCCGGCGAGCACGTCGCGCACCAGGTTGTCGTTGCCGCAGAAGATGAAGCTGCCCAGCACGTCCTGCAGCGCGACGCCGCACAGGTTGGGATGGTCGTCGTCGAGCACGATCAGGTCGGCGCGCTTGCCCGGCGCCAGCGCGCCGAGGCGGCGGCCGGATGCCTGCGCCCCGCCCTGCAGGGCGCCCTGCCAGAGGAAGTCGCCGACGTGGCGCTGGCCGTCCGTGTGCGCGACGTTGCGGCTGCGGTGCTGCAGGCGCTGGCCGTATTCCAGCCAGCGCAGCTCTTCCACCGCGCCCTGCGATATATGGCTGTCGCTGCCGATGCCGAAACGCCCGCCGGCGGCGATGAACTCGGGCAGCGGGAACAGGCCGTCGCCGAGGTTCGCCTCGGTGGTCGGGCACAGGCCGGCGACGGCCTCGCTGGCGGCCAGATTGTCGACCTCGTCGCGCATCAGATGGGTGGCGTGCACCAGGCACCAGCGCCGGTCGACGGCGACCTGGTCGAGCAGCCACTGCACCGGACGGCGTCCGCACCAGGCCACCGACTGCGCCACTTCCTGCTGCTGCTCGGCGATGTGGATGTGCACCGGCCGCTGCGGCGGCAGCGCCACCAGCACCTCGTTGATCTGCGCCACCGTGGCGGCGCGCAGCGAATGCGGCGCGAAGCCGACTTCGGTCTGGCCGTCGCGCAGCGGCTCCAGCGCGGCGACGATGTTCAGGACGTCGTCGGGGCCGGTCTTGAAGCGGTTCTGCTCCGGCTTCAAGGCCACTTCGCCGAAGCCGGAATAGCTGTACAGCACCGGCAGCATGGTGATGCCGATGCCGCTGTGGCGCGACGCGGCGATGACCCGCTCGGCCGTCTCGGCCGGGCGCGCGTACATGGCGCCGCCCGGATCGCGCTGCACGTAGTGGAATTCGCACACGGCTGTGTAGCCGTGGCGCAGGCATTCGGTAAACAACTGGGCCGCGATGGCCTCGATATGCTCGGGCGTGATATTGCGCGCGAAGCGGTACATCAGGTCGCGCCAGGTCCAGAAGCTGTCCGGGCCGTCGCCGGCCTTCTCCGTCAGGCCGCCCAGCGCGCGCTGGAAGGAATGCGAATGCAGGTTGACCATGCCGGGCAGCACGTAGGCGGCCGCCTCGACGCCGGCGGGCTGGGCCGCGCCGGCCCGCACCTGGAGCAAGTCGCCGTTTTCATGCCACTCCAGCAGCACGTCCCGTTGCCAGCCGTCCGGCAGCAGCGCGTGGCGCGCGAACAGCGCGCTCACCGGCGCGCCCAATCGGCGGCGGCCGTCGTCATCTGGCGCAGCAGGTCCTGCACCTGCGCCGCCAGGTCGGCGCGGTAGCCGAACGGCGCCGCCTCGTCCATGTACAGGCACTGGCACATCTCCAGCTGGATGGCGTGCACGTTGGCGCCGGGCCGGCCGTAGTGGCGCGTGATGTGGCCGCCCTTGAAGCGGCCGTTCACGGCCGTCGTGAAGCGCTGCTGCGCCAGCGCCGGCGCCGTCACGGCGGCGCTCAAGCCGGGCGCGCAACTGGCGCCGTCGGCCGTGCCGAAGTTCAGGTCGGGCAGCTTGCCGTCGAAAAAGCGCGGCACCACCGAGGCGATCGAATGGGCGTCCCACAGCACCACGGTGCCGTGGATGGCCAGCATGCGCTCGAGCTCCGCGCGCAACTGATCGTGGTAGGGCTGCCAGTAGCGCCGCAGGCGCCTTTGCACCTCGGCCTCGTCCGGCGCCTGCCCCGGCAGGTACAGCGGCTCGCTGTGGAAGGTGTCGAGCGGGCACAGGCCGGTGCTGTCCTGGCCCGGATACAAATTGGTGTTTTCCTGCGGGCGGTTCAGGTCGATCGCGTAGCGCGACCAGCGCGCCGCCAGCGTCGAGGCGCCCATCTCGCGCAGAAAGCCGTACAGCTCGACCAGGTGCCAGTCGGTGTCGGCCTTGTCCAGCGCGGCGGGCGTGAGGCGGGCCGCGACCTCGTCCGGGATGTCGGTGCCGACGTGCGGCATCGACACCAGCAGGGGAATGCTGCCTGCGTTAAATCGGAAGTCCATCTAAAGTCTCCTTGCGCCCGGAGCGCCGCGGCCCGGGCTGGTCTGCTTGGGTTTTAGGCGTACAGCGGGGCGAACAGGCTGTGGCAGGAGGCGCTCAACTCGCCGCGCACCACCATCTGCTTGGCCGCCTCGATGTCCGGCGCGAAGAAGCGGTCGGCGTCGAAGAAGGCGACCTTCTGGCGCAACTGCTGGTGCACATGCTCCAGGTGCGGCGAGGTCTTCAGCGGACGGTGGAAGTCGATGCCCTGGGCGGCCGCCAGCAGTTCGATGCCGACGATGACGGCGGTGTTGTGCGCCATGTCGTCCAGGCGGCGCCCGGCGTAGGTGGCCATGCTGACATGGTCTTCCTGGTTGGCCGAGGTCGGCAGGCTGTCGACGCTGGCCGGATGCGCCATCGACTTGTTCTCCGAGGCCAGCGCGGCGGCCGTCACGTGGGCGATCATGAAGCCGGAATTGACGCCGGGGTCGCGCACCAGGAACGGCGGCAGGCCCGACAGGGTGGCGTCGATCAGCAGGGCGATGCGGCGCTCCGACAGCGCGCCGATTTCGGCGATCGCCAGCGCCAGCGTGTCGGCCGCGAAGGCCACCGGCTCGGCGTGGAAATTACCGCCCGAGACGATCTTCGCCAGGCCGTCGCCGGCTTCCTGGAAGATCAGCGGGTTGTCGGTGACGGCGTTCGCTTCGATCAGCAGCGTGCGGCCGGCGTTGACGATCAGGTCCAGGCAGGCGCCCATCACCTGCGGCTGGCAGCGCAGGCTGTACGGGTCTTGCACGCGCTCGTCGCCGACCAGGTGCGAGGCGCGGATCGCGCTGTTCGCCACCAGCTGCCGGTACATCGCCGCGGCGGCGATCTGGCCGGGCTGGCCGCGCACCGCGTGGACGCGGGCGTCGAACGGCGCGTCGCTGCCCTTGGCGGCGTCGAGCGACAGCGCGCCGGTGACCATGCCCGCCTCGAGCAGGCGCTCGGCCATGAACAGGCCGTGCAGCGCCAGGCCGGTCGACACCTGGGTGCCGTTGATCAGCGCCAGGCCCTCTTTCGCCGCCAGCACGACCGGCGCGATGCCGGCCGCCTTGAGCGCGTCGGCGGCCTGCATGATCTCGCCGTTGACGCGCACCTCGCCCACGCCCAGCATGGCCAGCGTCATGTGCGACAGCGGCGCCAGGTCGCCGGAGGCGCCGACCGAGCCCTTGGCCGGAATGGCCGGCATGACGCCGGCGTTGTACAGCGCGATCAGGGTGTCGACGATCAGCGGGCGCACGCCGGAGAAGCCGCGCGCCAGGCTGCCGATCTTCATCAGCATGATCAGGCGCACCACGGCGTCCGACAGCAGCTCGCCGGTGCCCACCGAGTGCGACAGGATCAGGTTGCGCTGCAGTTGTTCCAGCTTGTCGTCGGGGATGCGGGTCTTCGCCAGCAGGCCGAAACCGGTGTTGATGCCGTAGGCGGCGTCGCCCTTGGCGACGATGGCGCGCACGGCGGCGGCCGATGCCTCGATCACCGGATAGGCTTGCTCGGCCAGCACCAGCCTGGCCGGCGCGGCCCAGACGGCGCGCAGGTCGGCCAGCGTCATCGCGCCCGGTTTCAGGGTCCAGCTTGTGGTGGTGTTGTTCATGGTCTCTCTCTAGATATGGGTATATATAAGGTGTGCGGCGCTTACTTGATCATCGGCAGGTTCAGGCCGTTGCGCTTGGCGCAGGCGGCCGCCGTCTCGTAGCCGGCGTCGGCGTGGCGCATCACGCCCGAGCCGCTGTCGTTGACCAGCACGCGCGCCAGGCGCTTGGCCGCCGCGTCGCTGCCGTCGGCGACGATGACCATGCCGGAATGCTGCGAGTATCCCATGCCGACGCCGCCGCCGTGGTGCAGCGACACCCAGGTGGCGCCGCCGGCCGTGTTCAGCATCGCGTTCAGCAGCGGCCAGTCGGACACGGCGTCGGTGCCGTCCTTCATGCTCTCCGTCTCGCGGTTCGGACTGGCCACCGAGCCGGTGTCGAGGTGGTCGCGGCCGATGACGATGGGCGCCTTCAGCTCGCCGCTGCGCACCATCTCGTTGAAGGCCAGGCCGGCCAGGTGGCGCTCGCCCAGTCCCAGCCAGCAGATGCGCGCCGGCAGGCCCTGGAAGGCGATGCGCTCGCGCGCCATGTCGAGCCAGTGGTGCACCTGGGTCTGCTCGGGGAACAGCTCCTTGATCTTGGCGTCGGTCTTGTAGATATCCTCAGGATCGCCCGACAGCGCCACCCAGCGGAACGGGCCGCGGCCCTCGCAGAACTGCGGCCGGATATACGCCGGCACGAAGCCGGGGAAATCGAAGGCGTTGGCCAGGCCGTGGTCGAAGGCGACCTGGCGGATGTTGTTGCCGTAGTCGACGGTGGGCACGCCCATCGCGTGGAAGTCCAGCATCGCCTGCACGTGGGCGGCGCAGGAGTCGGCGGCGGCGGCCGTCAGGCGGGCGTGGCGCTGCGGGTCCTGCTGGGCCGCCTTCCAGTCCGCCACGCTCCAGCCGCGCGGCAGGTAGCCGTTGATCAAATCGTGGGCCGAGGTCTGGTCGGTGACCAGGTCCGGCACGATGCCGCCGGCCTTGGCGCGCTTGACCAGCTCCGGCAGCACCTCGGCGGCGTTGCCCAGCAAGCCGATGGAAATGGCCTCCTTGCGCTCGGTGTGGTACTTGACCAGCTCCAGCGCCTCGTCGATGCTGGCGGCCTGCTTGTCCAGGTAGCGGGTGCGCAGGCGGAAGTCGATGCTGCTCTGCTGGCACTCGATATTCAGCGAGACGGCGCCGGCCATCGTCGCGGCCAGCGGCTGCGCGCCGCCCATGCCGCCCAGGCCGGCGGTGAGGATCCAGCGGCCGCCCCAGTCGCCGCCGAAATGCTGGCGCCCGGCCTCGGCGAAGGTTTCATAGGTGCCCTGGACGATGCCCTGGGTGCCGATGTAAATCCAGCTGCCGGCCGTCATCTGGCCGTACATGAACAGGCCCTGGCGGTCCAGCTCGTTGAAATGCTCCCAGTTGGCCCACTTCGGCACCAGGTTGGAATTGGCGATCAGCACGCGCGGCGCGTTCTCGTGGGTCTGGAAGACGCCGACCGGCTTGCCCGACTGGATCAGCAGCGTCTGGTCGTCCTCCAGCTCGCGCAGCGAGGCGAGGATCTGGTCGAAGCAGGCCCAGTTGCGGGCGGCGCGGCCGATGCCGCCATACACCACCAGATGCTTGGGATTCTCCGCCACCTCGGGGTCCAGATTGTTTTGCAACATGCGATAGGCGGCCTCGGCCTGCCAACTCTTGCAGACGCGCTCGGTGCCGCGGGGGGCGCGCACCTCGCGGCTGGCGTCGTAACGGGGATCTTGCTCCAGGCTATGCATCTCTTTGCTCATATCGTCTCCTCGGGTGGGCGGTGAGAGTGGGCGGAAACGCCCCTCGCGTCCTTGCAGGATAGGTTGTCTATACAACTAAGTCAACCGCTTTTTTCGGGGACAGAGCACGATTTTCCAAAAACTTTTTCCGGAAATAAGGGCCCTCCGCCGCCCAAAAACCGCCATGTCTAGACCTGACCCCAATGTTGCTTACACAAAAACCGCCATGTCTAGACCTGACCCCAATGTTGTTTATTTGCCGGCCTCGCGGGCCAGCAGGGCTTGTTTGCGCTCCACGCCCCAGCGGTAGCCGGACAGGCTGCCGTCGTTGCGCACGACGCGGTGGCAGGGGATGGCGACGGCCAGGGCGTTCGCCGCGCAGGCGCCGGCGACGGCCCGCGCGCCCTTCGGCGCGCCCACCAGCGCCGCCAGTTCGGCGTAGCTGACGGTGCGCCCCGCCGGGATCTCGCGCAGCGCTTGCCAGACGCGCTGCTGGAAGGCCGTGCCGCGCACGTCGAGCGGCAGGTCGAGGCCGATTTCCGGCGCTTCGACGAGGGCGACGACGCGCGCCACCGTCTGTTCGAAGTCCGCTTCGGCGCCCAGCAGTTCGGCGCGCGGGAAGCGGTCTTGCAGGTCGCGCGCCAGCGCGTCCGGGTCGTCGCCCAGCAGGATGGCGCAGATGCCCCGCTCGGTGGCCGCGACGAGGATGGCGCCCAGGTCGCAGGCGCCGATGGCGAAGCGGATGGCCGCGCCGCTGCCGCCGGCGCGGAAGGCGCGCGGGCTCATGCCCAGCAGCCCCGCCGCGCCGGCGTAGAAGCGCCCGCTGGAGTTGTAGCCGGCCGCGTAGACGGCGTCGGTGACGCTGCCGCCCTGCGCCAGCTCGGCCCGCACGCGCGCGCCGCGCCGCGCCGCCGCGTAGGCTTTCGGCGTGATGCCGGTCTGCGCCTTGAAGATGCGGTGGAAGTGGAAGCGGCTCATGCCGACCGCCGCCGCCAGCGCGTCCAGGTCCGGCGCCTGCTCGGCCGCGTCGATCAGGCGGCAGGCTTGCGCGACGGCGGCGGCGCGCCGCTCGGCCAGCGGCGGCTGGTCCGGCTTGCAGCGCAGGCAGGGCCGGAAGCCGGCCTGCTCGGCCTCTTCGCGGCTGGCGTGGAAGGCGACGTTGCGGCGCAGCGCCGGCCGCGCCGCGCACGAGGGCCGGCAGTAGACGCCGGTGCTGCGCACGGAGTAGTAGAAGACGCCGTCGGCGCCGCTGTCGCGCTGCTGTACGGCGGCCCAGCGTTGCGCGTCGCTGGCGTAGGCGGTGCTGCTCATGGCTTGCTCCCGGAGGTTGGTGGGCTAGCTCCGGATGATAGCGGAGCGGCCGCGCCGTTTCATCCCGCCGCTTGCTTTTGAATCGCGGCGCCGCCCCGCGGTGCTAGAATCGCTACCGGCACCGCCCGCAGGCGGCATTCGGAGAGTATATTGGACGATCAAGTTTCGCAGGAAAACACCCCCATTTTTCAGCGCATCAAGGACTATTTGTTGGCCGAGATCGCCGCCGGGCGCTGGAAGGAGGGCGATGTGATTCCGTCCGAGCAGGCGCTGGTCAAGCAGTTCGGCGTCTCGCGCATGACGGTCAACCGCGCCGTGCGCGAGTTGACCACGGAGCAGGTGCTGACGCGCCGCCAGGGTTCGGGCACCTATGTGGCCCAGCAGAAATACCAGGCCACTTTGCTTGAGATCAAGAGCATCGCCGACGAGATCCGCGCCCGCGGCCACGTGCACCGCAGCAGCTTGCAGTTGCTGGAGCGGGCCCGGGCCTCCGACCTGCTGGCCCGGCAGTTCGACCTGGCGCCCGAGCTGGCGCTGTTCCACTCGCTCATCGTCCATTACGAGAACGGCGTGCCGATCCAGGTCGAGGACCGCTGGGTCAACCCGCTGTGCGCGCCCGAGTACATGCAGCAGGATTTCGCCACGGTCACGCCGAACGAGTACCTGATGTCGGCCGCGCCGCTGCAGGGCGCCACCTACAGCATCGAGGCCCTGTCGCCGCCGCGCGACATCGCCGAGATGCTGGCCGTGGACACGCGCCAGGCTTGCCTGGTGCTGCGCCGCCAGACCCGCTCCGGCGGCCAGGTGGCGTCGATCGCGACCATGTGGCACCCGGGCCACCGCTACCAGTTCGCCGGCAGCTTCGCTTGAGCCGGGCCCGGCAATTCTCACGAAATGTCACGCTACGCCGGCCAAACCGCCCCCAAAGCCGCCAAACGTCGGCCATCGCTCCGGAGTGGCGAAAGCTTGCAAAAGTAAACCCTGCGGCTAAATATTCGATGCTATAGTTGCTCGGGAAAAAGCCCCTGAACCGTACCCCGCCCTTGAAAGGGATGCTCTTGCCGCCACGCCGCCCTCCGCCTCTCCGCGCGTCCCGCCGCCGGCGCCTGCCGCTGTGGGCGCTCGCCTGCGCGCTGCTGGCCGGCGGCGGCGCGCAAGCGGCGGAAAAGGTCACGCTGCAGCTGAAATGGCGCCACCAGTTCCAGTTCGCCGGCTATTACGCGGCCCAGGAGCAGGGCTATTACCGCGCCGCCGGCCTCGACGTGACGCTGCGCGAGGCCGTGCCCGGCAGCGACCCCGTGCACAGCGTGCTCGACGGCGCCGCCCAGTACGGCGTCGGCGGCAGTGACTTGCTGCTCAAGCGCGGCGCCGGCCAGCCCCTCGTCGTGCTGGCGCCCATCTTCCAGCATTCGGCCACGGCGCTGGCCGTGCGCCGCCTCGACGACGGCAGCCCGCGCCGCCAGTGGGCCGGCAGCCGCATGATGATCGCCAGCGGCGACGATGAGATCCGCGCCTATTTCCGCGCCCGCGGCATCAATCTGGGCGAGGTGCGCCAAGTCACGCACAGCTACAATTTCGACGATTTGATCGGCGGCAAGGTCGACGCCATGACCGTCTACCTGAACGAGGCGCCGTATGTGCTCGACCGCAGCCACATCGGCTACGACTTGATCGCGCCGCGCCAGGCCGGCATCGACTTTTACGGCGACAATCTGTACACCACCGAAAGCGAGTTGCGCGAGCATCCGCGGCGCGTCCAGGCGCTGCGCGCGGCGACGCTGCGCGGCTGGGCCTACGCGATGGCCCACCAGGACGAGATCGCCGACCTGATACGGGCGCGCTATCCGGACAGCCACAGCCGCGAGCAATTGCTCTACGAAGCCCAGCACATGACGGCCCTGCTGGCGCAGAACGTGACGGAGCTGGGCCACAGCGACCCGCAGCGCTGGCGCGCCATCGCCGCCGCCTACACGACGCTGGGCATGCTGCCGGCCGATTTCTCCCTCGACGGCTTCCTCTACCAGCCGCCGCGCGACCCGGCCCTGCCGGGCTACGCGGCGGCGCTGGCGGCGTTGCTGCTGGCCGGCGCCGCGCTGTGGCGGGCGCGCCGCCTGGGGCGCCGCCTGGCCGCGGCCGAGGCGGGCCTGCTGGCCGCCTCCGCCCAGGCCGAGGCGGCCGCCGACGCCGCCCCCGGCGCCTGGG
>NZ_JAQQXR010000004.1 GCF_028595325.1 Janthinobacterium fluminis | reverse complement strand
CGGCGCCGGCTGGGTCGACGCCATCGACCGCGCCGCCCGCCGCATCGACGTGCTGGCCAGCGGCGGCGCCGCCGCCGGGCCGGCCGCGCCCGCCGCCGCGGCCGGCCCGGACCTGCGGCGCGCCCGCGAGCATCTGCACCACGAGCGTTACGCGCAGACCCTGGAGCAGCTCGGCGGCCTGCCGCTGGAGCACGCCGACGACCCCGACGTGCTGCTGCTGAAGGCGGTGTCGCTGAGCCACAGCGGCGCGCTGGCCGAGGCCGAGGCGGTGTGCCGGCGCCTGCTGGCGCAGGACGAGCTCAACGCCGGCGCCCATTACGTGCTGGCGCTGTGCCGCGAGGGCGCCGGCGACGTCGCCGGCGCCCTCGGCCACAACCAGAGCGCCGCCTACCTGGACCCGGAATTCGCCATGCCGCGCCTGCACATCGGCCTGCTGGCGCGGCGCCAGGGCGAGCGCGAGGCGGCGCGGCGCGACCTGGCCCAGGCCCTGCTGCTGCTGCAAAAAGAAGACCCGGCGCGGCTGCTGCTGTTCGGCGGCGGCTTCAAGCGCGAGGCGCTGATCGCGCTGTGCCGCGCCGAGCTGGCCGCCTTCGGGGAGGGCGCGTGAGGCCGGGCGCGGCGGCGGGGCAGGCGCTGGACGCGCTGCGCCGGCAGTTCGACGACGGCTTCGCGCAGGCGCCGGCGGCGCTCGCGGCGGCGCCGCTGGCGCTGCTGGCGATCCGCGCCGGCGACTGCGCCTACGCGCTGCGCCTGGCGCAGATCGCCGGCCTGCACGCCGACCGCCACATCACGGCGCTGCCGGGCGCGCTGCCGGCGCTGCTGGGCGTGAGCGGTTTCCGCGGCCAGGTCGCGCCCGTCTACGACCTGGCCGCGCTGCTCGGCCACGAGCGCGCGGCGGCGCCGCGCTGGCTGGTGCTGGTGCGCGGCCCGCAGCCGCTGGCGCTGGCCTTCGACGCCTTCGAAAACCACTTCACGGCCGCAGCGGAGCAGATCATGCCGGCCGGCGCGGCGCGGCCGTGGGCCACGGTCGAGGGCGAGCTCGGCGCGCGCCCCCTGATCGAGTTGCCTGCCCTGTTCGATGACATACGACGCCAGGCCGATCTGGCGTCGCGACAAAGGAGCGCCTGAGCATGACCAGAACTTGGACCTTCAGCCAGAAACTCGTGGCCGGCTACGCCGTCATGGTGGCCTTCGTGCTGCTGATCAGCGGCGTCGCCGTGTATGCGCTGCGCAGCGCCGTCAGCAGCCAGGAGCGCGTCATCAACGTCAACGCCCAGCTGTTGCTCGACACCGAGCGCGTGCACACCAGCTCCGAGCGCATCGTCGCCACGGTGCGCGGCTACGTCATCGCGCCCGATCCGGACCTGACCGCCCAGCTGCGCGTGGCGCGCGCCGAATTCACCCAGACCATGGCGCGGCTGCGCGCCACCGTCTACACGGGCGAGGGGCGCCGCCTGCTGGAGGCGATCGACGCCGACCACGTCGAGTACATGCGCAACGCCGACGAGATCATGGCGCTGGCGGCGGCGCGCGCCAAGCCGGAGCTGATTGCCCGCGCGTTCGACCAGAAGATGCTGCCCCTGCGCGACAGCCTCGACAAGAATATGCGCGCCTTCATCGCCCGCGAGGAGCGCCTGCTGGCGGAGGCCCGGCAGCAGGCCGGCGCCACCTCGGACAACGCGATCCTGGCCATGTCGCTGCTGGCGGCGGTGATGGTCGGCTTCGCGCTGCTGGTGGCGGTGTTGATGGCGCGCGCGCTGAACCGGCAGATCGGCGCCGCCGTCGGCCACGTGCAAAGCTCGTCGGCCGAGCTGCAGGCGGCCGCCAGCCAGCAAGCCTCGGGCGCCAAGGAGCAGGCCAGCGCGATGACCGAAATCACCACCACCATCAGCGAGCTGGTGGCGACGTCGCGGCAGATCGCCGACAGCGCCCAGCGCGTGGCGCAGATCGCCGAGCAGACGGCGGGCGCGGCGGGCACCGGCGGCGGCACCGTCGACAAGGGCCAGGAGGCGATCGCCGCGATCCGCCGCCAGATCGACCTGGTGGTCAGCCATATGCTTGAGCTGGGCCGCAAGTCGCAGGAAATCGGCGCCGTGCTCGACATCGTCGCCGAGCTGGCCGAGCAGACCAACATCCTCGCCATCAACGCCACCATCGAGGCCAGCGGCGCCGGCGAGGCGGGCAAGCGCTTCGCCGTCGTCGCCGAGGAGATCCGCAAGCTGGCCGACCGCGTGGCCGCCTCGACCAAGGGCATCCGCACGCAGATCGACGACGTGCGCGGCGCCGTCAACACCACCGTCATGGCGACCGAGGGCGGCGCCAAGGCGGTCGACGCCGGCGCGCGCCAGTTCGCCGAGGTGGCGCTGGCGTTCAAGCAGATCGCCGGCCTGGTCGCCACCACCACCGAGGCGGCGCGCGAAATCGAGCTGTCGACCAAGCAGCAGGCCAGCGCCGCCGAGCAGGTGCGCGTGGCCGTGACCGACGTGGCGCAGGCGACCCAGGAGACGGAAACCAGTTCCAGCCAGACCCTGCTGACGGCCTCGCAGCTGGCCGGCCTGTCGCTCGACCTGCGCCGGCTGATCCAGCCGCAGGCCGCTTAAGGGCAGCCGGGCCGCCATGGCAAAAGACCCCTACCGCTATTTCCGCGTCGAGGCGCACGAGCTGGTCGAGCAGCTGGGGCAGGGCGTGCTCGAACTGGAAAAAGGCGTAGGCGGCGCCGGCCAGGTGGCGCGCCTGCTGCGCCTGGCGCACACGCTGAAGGGCGCGGCGCGGGTGGTGCGCCAGGCCGGCATCGCCGACCTGATCCACGGCGTCGAGGACCAGTTGGCGCCCTACCGCGACGCGGCGGCGCTGCCGCGCGAGCGCGCCGACAGCCTGCTGGCCGCCTTCGACGCCATCGCCGCGCTGCTGGCGCAACTGCCGCAGCCCGAGGCGGCCGCGCCGTCCGCCGCCGCGCCGCCCGTGGCGGCGCCGGAGCCCGGCCAGCGCGCCGCGCGCGCCGACACGCTGGAACTGGACGCGCTGCTGGAGGGGCTGGGCGAGATCGGCGGCGAGCTGGCCGCGCTGCGGCGCCACGTCGGCCGCCTCGACGACGTCGCCGAACTGGCGCAGGCGCTGCGGCAGAACCTGGCGGCGCCGGCCCGCGCGGCCGCGCTGGCGGAGCAATTGCAGGCGCTGGCGGCGGGGCTGGAGCGGGCGCTGGCGGGCGGCGCCGAGCGCATCGACCGCGAGCTGCGCCAGAGCCGCGACGCCGCCGAGCGGCTGCGCCTGGTGCCGGTCGGCGGGGTGTTCCACGCGCTGGAGCGCTGCGCCCGCGACGCCGCCCACAGCCAGGGCAAGCAGGTGCTGTTCGAGGCCAGCGGCGGCGAGCTGCGCATCGACGGCGCCGTGCTCGACGCCGTGCAGGGCGCCCTCATGCAACTGGTGCGCAATGCGGTGGCGCACGGCATCGAGGCGCCGGCGCGCCGCGCCGCCGCCGGCAAGCCGGGGCCGGGCCGCATCACGCTGGAGGTGCGGCGGCGCGGCTACCGGGTCTGGTTCCAGTGCCGGGACGACGGCGCCGGCATCGACCTCGACGCCGTGCGCCGCGTGCTGGCCGAGCGCGGCGCGAGCGGCGCCGAGATCGCCGGCTACGACGCCGCCGGCCTGCTGGCGCGGCTGCTCGGCGGCGGCATCACCACCAGCCGCGTCGTCACCGAGCTGGCCGGGCGCGGCATCGGCCTGGACGTGGTGCGCGCCGCCATGCAGGAGCTGGGCGGCGAGGTGCGCGCCAGCAGCGAGGCCGGGCGCGGCTGCCTGGTCGAGCTGCGCGTGCCGCTGTCGCTGGCGGCCCTCGACGTCTTGATGGTCGAGGCCGACGGCCAGGTGCTGGCGCTGCCGCTGGACGCCGTCAAGGGCACGCTGCGGGTGGCGCGCGAGCAGATCGTGCGCGGCGCCGACGGCGACGCCATCGTCCACCAGGGCCGGACCCTGCCGCTGCGTCCGCTCAGCCTGGGGCTGCGCGAGAAGGGCGCGCACCGCTGGTCGCCGCGCGCGCTGACGGCCGTCATCGTCCAGTCCGGCGCGGCGCTGACGGCGCTGGCCGTGACGCGCCTGCGCGGCATCGACAGCGTGGTGCTGCGCGCGCTGCCGGCGCTGGCGCCGGCCGACGCCACGGTGCTGGGGCTGCACCTGGACGGCGAGGGCAACCCGCGCCTGGTGCTGGACCCGGACGCGCTGGCCGGCGCGCCGCGGCGTGCGGACGGCGGCGCCGCCGCGGCGGCGGCGCCGCCCGGCACCATCCTGATCGTCGACGATTCGCTGACCACGCGCATGCTGGAAAGCTCGATCCTGGAGTCGGCCGGTTTCCAGGTGGCGCTGGCCGCCAGCGCCGAGGAGGGGCTGGCGATGGCGCGCCGCGCGCCCTACGCGCTGTTCCTGGTCGACGTGGAAATGCCCGGCATGGACGGCTTCGGCTTCCTGGAGGCGGCCCGCGCCGACGCCCGCCTGGCGCACATTCCCGGCATCCTGGTGACCTCGTGCGAGACGCCGGAGCACCGCCGCCGCGGCGCCGAGGCGGGCGCGGCCGCCTACATCGTCAAGGGCGAGTTCGACCAGGTCGATTTCCTGCGCCGCGTCGGCGCGCTGGTGGCGCGGTGAAGCGCCTGCGCATCCTCGTCGTCGAGGACTCGCTGACGGTGCGCCGGCACTTGTGCGAGGTGCTGGCGCGCGACCCGGCGCTGGAGGTGGTCGGCGAGGCGGCCGACGGCAAGCGCGCCATCGAGCTGTGCCAGGCGCTGCGGCCGGACGCGATCACGCTCGACATGATGCTGCCGGTGATGAGCGGGCTGGCCGCCACCGAGTTCATCATGGCCTATTGCCCGACCCCCATCCTGGTCGTCTCGGCCTCGGTCAACCGCGGCGAGCTGTTCAAGACCTACGAGGCGCTGGCCGCCGGCGCCGTCGAGGTGATGGACAAGCCCGGCGCGGCCGGCGACGCCGACTGGGAAGCCCGCTTCGTCGCGCTGCTCAAGCTGGTGGCGCGGGTGCGCGTCGTCACCCACATGCGCGGGCGCCGCCAGCCGCGCCTGCCGGCGGCCCTGCCGGCGCGCGGCGCGGACGCGCCGGCGCCGCGCCTGGTGGCGCTGGGTGCCTCCACCGGCGGGCCGCAGGCCCTGGTGGAGATCCTGCGCAGCCTGCCGGCCGGCTTCGCGCTGCCGGTGCTCATCGTCATCCACATCGGCGAACCGTTCGGCGCCGCCTTCGCCGAATGGCTCGACGGCCAGAGCCGGCAGCGCGTGCGCATGGCCGAGGACGGCATGGCGCTGGGCGCCGGCGTGCTGCTGGCGCCGCCCGGCCGCCACCTGCTGCTGCGCGGCCAGCGCCTCTACCTCGACGACGGCCCCGAGCGCTTTTCCTGCCGCCCCTCGGTCGACGTGCTGTTCGAGTCGGTGGCGCGCGAGTGCGGCGGCGGCGCCATCGCCGCGCTGCTGACCGGCATGGGCCAGGACGGCGCGCGCGGCCTGCTGGCGGTGCGCGCCGCCGGCGGCGCCACGCTGGCGCAGGACGAGGCCAGCTGCGTGGTCTACGGCATGCCGCGCGAGGCGGCGCTGCTGAACGCGGCGCAGCAGGTGCTGCCGCTGGCCGACATCGGGGCGGCGCTGGTGGCGCTGGCGCAGACGCCATGAACGCGCCCGCCCGGCCGCCCATCCTCATCGTCGACGACAGCCTGACGGTGCGCGCCGACCTGGAGGAGGCCTTCGCCGAGGCGGCGCTGCCGAGCGTCTGCTGCGCCACGCTGGCGGCGGCGCGCCAGGCCCTGGCCACGCACGGCGCCGGCCTGGTGGTGCTCGACGTCATGCTGCCGGACGGCGACGGCGTCGAGCTGCTGCGCGAGATCCGCGGCCGGCCCGGCTGCGCCGGGCTGCCGGTGCTGATGCTGTCGTCCGAGGCGCAGGTGCGCGACCGCATCCGCGGCCTGGAAATGGGCTCGAACGACTACGTCGGCAAACCCTACGACCGCGACTACGTGGTGGCGCGGGCGCGCGCGCTGCTGGCCGCCGCCGCGCCGGCGCCGCCGGCGCCGCCGCAGGCGGCGGCGATCCTCGTCATCGACGACAGCGCCACCTTCCGCGAGCAGCTGGGCGAGGCGCTGCGCGCGCAGGGCTACCTGGTGGTCACCGCCGCCAGCGGCGAGGAGGGCTTGCGCAGCGTCGCGCTGAACCGGCCGGCCGCCGTGGTGGTCGACGGCGTGCTGCCCGGCATCGACGGCCACAGCGTGGTGCGCAAGCTGCGCCTGGACGCGGCGCTGCGCCACATTCCCTGCATCCTGCTGACGGCGGCCGAGGACGAGGGCGCCGAGCTGCGCGCCCTGGACGCCGGCGCCGACGCCTTCGCCCGCAAGGACGAGGATCTGGAACTGGTCCTGGCGCGCGTCGAGGCGGTGCTGCGCAAGGCCGGCGGCGGCGCCCGCGACCCGGCCGTCAGCCCGCTCAGCGCGACGCGCATCCTGGCCGTCGACGACAGCCCCAGCTACCTGCACGCGCAGGCCGAGGTGCTGCTCGGCGAGGGCTACGACGTGATCCTGGCGCGCTCCGGCGAGGAGGCGCTGCAGATGGTGCGGGCGCAGGCGGTCGACTGCATCCTGCTCGACCGCATCATGCCCGGCCTGGGCGGCACCGAAACCTGCCGCCGCCTGAAGGCCGACCCGGCCACCCGCGACATCCCGCTGATCATGCTGACGGCGATGGAGGACCGCGAGGCGATGATCGAGGGCCTGGGCACCGGCGCCGACGACTACGTGCTCAAGTCGAGCGAGTTCGACGTGCTCAAGGCGCGCGTGCGCGCGCAGCTGCGCCGCAAGCAGTTCGAGGACGAAAGCCGGCGCATCCGCGCCGAGCTGATGACCAAGGAGCTGGAGGCGGCCGAGATGCGCGCCGCGCGCGAGCTGGCCGAGAGCCGCTCCGAGCTGCTCTCCATCCTCGAACAGAAGAACCGCGACCTGGAGGAGGCGGTGCGCGCGCTGCAGGAGCGCCAGGGCGAGATCGCCGAGAAGAACCGCCAGCTGGAGGAGGCCAGCCGGCTGAAATCGGAGTTCCTGTCGAATATGTCGCACGAATTGCGCACGCCGCTGAACGCCATCATCGGCTTTTCCGAGCTGCTGCGCGGCGGCGTCGTCGGCCCGCTGAGCCAGAAGCAGCAGGTGTGCATCGGGCACGTCGTCACCAGCGGCAAGCACTTGCTCGAACTGATCAACGACATCCTCGACCTGTCCAAGGTCGAGGCGGGCAAGATGACGCTGGACCTGGAGCCGGTCGAGCCGGACGCGCTGCTGCAGGGCTGCCTGAACATCGTCGTCGACAGCGCCATGAAGCGCAACATCGCGCTGCATTTCGAGCCCTGCGGGGCGGGGCGGCCGGCCATGTTCGACCTGCGCAAGCTCAAGCAGATGGCCTACAACCTGCTGTCGAACGCCGTCAAGTTCAGCGTCGACGGCGGCCAGGTGACGCTGTCGGCGCACTGCGTCGGCCGCGCCGACATCGGCCGCGACGCGCCGGCCGGCATGACGGCGCGCGTGCTGCCGCTGCCGCGCAGCCAGTTCCAGCAATGGCTGGAGGTGCGCGTGCGCGACCACGGCATTGGCGTCAAGGCGGCCGACCTGGGCCACCTGTTCCAGACCTTCCGCCAGCTCGACTCCTCGATGGCGCGCCAGCACGAGGGCAGCGGCCTGGGCCTGGCGCTGGTGAGCCGCATGGCGGCGCTGCACGGCGGCACCGTCGGCGTCGCCAGCGGCCCCGGCCTGGGCAGCCAGTTCTCGCTGTGGCTGCCGTGGCGCGAACTGGCCGGCGACGGCGCGCAGACGCCGGCGGCGGGGCGGCGCGTGCTGGTCATCGAGGACGACGCCCAGGCGGTCGAGCTGCTGCGCCTGCACTTCGAGAGCATCGGCTTTGAGGTCGCCGTCGCCGGCGACGCCGCCGCCGCGCTGGCGCTGGCCGAGCAGGGCGCGCCCGACCTGATCACGCTCGACCTGGTGCTGCCCGGCGCCAGCGGCTGGGACGTGCTGGAGCAGATCAAGGCGAACCCGCTGCTGGCGCCGACGCCGGTGCTGATCGTCTCGCTGATCGCCGAGGAACTCAAGGCTTGCGCGCTGGGCGCGGCGCAACTGCTGCAAAAGCCGATCCGGCACGGCGCGCTGATCGAGGCCGTGGCCGCCCTCGGCTTGGCCGGCGCCGGCCAGGCGGCGCCGACCGTGCTGCTGGTCGACGAGGACGCCGCCGCGCGCGACGCGGTGACGGCGCAGTTGGCCGGACTCAACTACCGGGTGCTGTGCGCGGCCGACGGCCAGGCGGCGCTGGCGCTGGCGCGCAGCGAGCCGCCCGACCTGATCATCGTCGACCTGCTGCTGCCCGACATCAGCGGCTTCGAGCTGATCGACGCGCTCAAGCAATTGCCGCACACGGCGCACACGCCGACGCTGGTGCTGAGCGCCGGCGCAGTCGGCCATGCCGAGCGCGAGCGGCTGGCCGGGCAGGTCGTGCGCGTCATGGAAAAGGGCAGCTTCAACCGTGAACAACTACTGCGCGAAGTGGCGCGCGCGCTGCGCCAGCACGACGCGCCGGACAGCAACTGAGGAGGGCGGCATGGCGCGCATACTCATCGTCGAAGACTCGCCGGCCAACATGATGCTGGTGGAAACGCTGCTGGAGAGCTGCGGCCACACCCTGTTCCAGGCCGAGCGCGCGCCGCAGGCGCTCGACATCGCCCGGCGCGAGCAGCTCGACCTGATCCTGATGGACATCCAGCTGCCCGGCATGGACGGCATCGAAGCCACCCGCATCCTGAAGGCGGACCCGCGCACCAGCGGCGTGCCGGTGGTGGCGCTGACGGCGTTCGCGATGAAGGGCGACCGCGAGCGCCTGCTGCAGGCCGGCTGCGACGGCTACATCGAAAAGCCCATCAACTACATCGACTTCCTGGCCGAAGTGGCGGCCATCATCGAGCGCGCCGACCCGGCGCCGTGAGGGAAAGCCGGCCGGCCCCGCGGCGTGAGCTTGTCACACGCTTGTCATGCGCGCCCTGTATCTTCGCCGCTTTCCATCATCGACGCAAAAGCGAGGACGCCCGTATGAAGTCGCACCCGAGATTGACCCTGACCACGATCGCCGTCAGCCTGGCGCTGAGCGCCTGCGGCGGCAGCGATTCCACCCCGGCCCAGCCGCCGGTGGCGCCGGCCATCACCGGCGTATTCCTCGACAGCGCCGTCGAGGGCCTGGACTACGTCGCCGGCACGAGCACCCGCGCCAGCACCAACGCCAAGGGCGAATTCGTCTGCAACTCCGGCGACAAGGTGGCCTTCAGCGTCGCCGGTCTGGCCCTCGGCAGCGCGCCTTGCGGTCCCACCGCCACGCCGCTGGAACTGGCCGGCAGCACCGATCTGAAGGACGACAAAGTGGTCAACCGCCTGCTGGCGCTGCAACTGCTCGATGACGACAACGACCCGTCCAACGGCATTCGCATCAACGCCGACGTCAAAGCCGCGCTGGCTGGCAAGAACATCGATTTCGGCGCCGCGCCGGCCGCCTTCAACGCGGCCTTGGGTGCGCACCTGGCCGCGCTGGGCGGCAAATACGCCGGCCGCGGCATCGACGAGGAGCGCCGCGCCCTGGTGCGCGAACACTTCGAAGACACGCTGGCCTCGAAACTGGGCGCGCCGCTGGCGGACAAGGCCAGCCAGGGCGCCGTCAGCGTCACGGTGACGCGCTACCAGGTGCAGGCGGCCAGCAGCTTCCACGTGCCATACGAAGGCGGCAACGCCAAAATCAAGGAGGAATTCCCGCTCGGCTTCCTGCCGTCCTACGGTTCCGGCCTGGCGTTCAAGGGTGTGGCCGCGAACGGCGACCTGGAGTTCTACGGCCTGACCGACCGCGGCCCGAACGGCGACGGCCCGAACGTGCCCGACCCGAGCGGCAAGGGCGTCAGCGGCAGCAAGATCTTCCCGTCGCCGAGCTTTGCGCCTTCGTTTGGCGTCATCACGGTCGGCAAAAAAGGCGCGGTGCTCAGCGCCAGCCTGCCGATCAAGGTCACGGCCGATCTCAAGGCGTCCGGCCTGCCGGTGCCCGTCGGCGCCGTCGGCAACTCCGCCGAAGTCCCCGTCTTCGACAAAATGCAGTTCGACGCGGCCGGCAAGGCCATCTATAACACCGGCGGCATCGACTCGGAAGCCATCGCGCTCGACAAGAAGCGCAATCTGCTGTGGCTGTCCGACGAATACGGCCCCTTCATCGTCAAGCTCGACCCGGCCACCGGCGTGATCCAGGCCAAATACGCGCCGGGCAAGGGCTTGCCGGCGATCTTCGCCAAGCGCCGCGCCAACCGCGGCATCGAGGGCATGGCGCTCGACGCCGGCAGCGACAAATTGCACGCCTTCCTGCAAAGCCCGCTGAGCGACGGCAAGGCAGCATATTCGGTGACCAAGTCGAGCGAGCAGATCGAACGCTTCGCCCGCTTCACGCGCTGGATAGAATTCGACCCCGTCAGCGCCACCACCACCAAGATGTACGCCTATCCGCTCGATGCCGCCGACTATCTGGACGGCCGCACCGGCAACGCCAAACTGGGCGACATGGTGGCTCTCGGCGGCGGCAAGTTCATCGTCATCGAGCAGGGCGCGGCGCCGTCCGGCAAGGTGTTCAACAAGCTGATGCTGGTTGAGGTGGGCGAGGCGACCGACATCGCCGGCGCCGCCTTCAACGCGGCCACGTCGGACCTGGAGAAAAGCAGCATGAGCGGCGCGGCCGTCAACGGCGCCGACTGGGCCGCCGTGAAGACGCTGAAGAAAACCGTGCTGCTGGACTTGAATGCGATCGGCTGGGCGGCCGAGAAGGCCGAGGGCCTGACGCTGGTCGACGGTGCCACGCTGGCGCTGTCGAACGACAACGACTTCGGCATGAAAACCAAGGTGTTCAACGCCGCCGGCGCCGAAGTGGTCGGCGCCGACGTCACCAAATGCACGGTGGACGCGGCCGGCGTCATCGTCACCAGCGCGGCGCTCGGCTGCGACGCCGCCAACTCGATCCGCGTCGCGCGCGGCGACGACCGCGAGCGTCCGAGCCGCCTGTGGCTGATCAAGTTCGCCAAGGCGCTGAGCAGCTACTAATCGCGGAGGGGGGCGCCGGGGCAAGCGTGGTCCGGCGCCCGGCGCCGGCTACGCCTCGGCGGCGCTCTATTGCCGCGAGCATCGAGACGATGGCATTGTGTTGATGCAAATCAACAATATTGGATGAGGGCGTCCGGCTAACTGTGGCATTCTTGAGCGGCATCTAGATCCGTGCCGGTCCGGCGTGGTTGACGGCGTTGACCGAACTACTTATTCGAGGTAAATCCCCCTATGAAATCACCCCTGATCGGCTCTTTCGCCAGTCTCTTACTGCTTTCCGCCTGCGGCGGGGGCGAATCGGCGGCGCCGGCGGCGCCGAACGCGGCGCTGGCCAGCGTCACCGTGGCGGCGCTGGCCGCCGACGTGGTGCGTGTGACGAGCGCTCAGCAACTCCAGACGGCCATCAACGGCGCCGTTCCCGGGCTGCAGATCGTGTTGGCCGACGGCAGTTACGCCGGCCCGTTCGCGGTGGTCGACAAGAACGGCAAAGCCGACGCGCCGATCACGATCAGGGCGGAACACCCCGGCCGCGCCAGCATCGTCGGCAGCGGCGGCCTGGCGCTGACCCGTTCCTCCTATCTGACGATCCAGGGCTTGAAATTCAGTAACACCGCCAGCGCGCTGTCGCTGTCGGCGTCGCATCACGTGCGGATCACGCGCAACCGCTTCGCGCTTGCCAGCAACGGCACGCCGAGCAAATGGATAGTCTTGACCGGCGCGGGCAGCCATTACAACCAGATCGACCACAACGAGTTCGGGCCGCGCCATGACTTGGGACAGATGATTTCCATCGACGGCGCCGGCGACAAGGTGGCCCAGCACACCACGGTCGAAGACAACTATTTCCACGACGCCGAGGCGCAAGCGAGCAACGGCGGCGAAACGGTGCGTATCGGCCTGTCGCAGATGTCGATGTCCGAGGGGCACACCATCGTGCAACGCAATCTGTTCGTTAATTGCGACAGCGACGCCGAGGTCGTGTCGGTCAAAAGTAAGAGCAATTTTGTGCGCTACAACACCTTCATCAACAACGCCGGACAGGTGAGCGCGCGGCACGGGCACGCGAATAATTTCTACGGCAACTTTTTCCTTGGCAACGGCAGCAAGCCCAAGGTGGGCGGCCTGCGCATCTACGGCAACGATCATCGCATCTACAACAACTACATGGAGGGCTTGACCGACCGTCCCATCTATCTGGACGGCGGCGATTATGACGGCGGCCCCAATCAGACCAATCCGCCGAAAGACGAACTGGCCAGCCACTGGCGCGTCTACCGCGCCCAGGTCATGTTCAACACCATCGTCAACAGCAATGCGGGCATCGTGATCGGCGGGCGCGAGTTCCAGCCGCGCGACAGCCGTGTGGCCAACAACATCGTAGTGAACCGCCGCGGCACGCTGTACGATGAAAGAGAGAAAACCAATACCGTTTTCGAGGGCAATATCGGCTATGGCTCCACCGTCGGCGGCCCCCGCGACGCCGCCGCCATTGCCGTGGTGGACCCCAAGCTGCACGGCATCGGCGGTCTGCAAAAACTGTCTTCGGCCAGCCCGGCGCGCGGCGCGGCGGTGGGCAGTTACGCGATGGTCACGGAGGATATGGATGGACAGCCGCGTTCGGCGCGGGACAGCGGTGCCGATGAGTATTCGGACGGGCCGGTGCTGAGGCGCCCGCTGACGCCCGCCGATGTCGGGCCGGACGCGCCCTGAGGGGCGCGGCGGTGCTGAATGGCGGCGCGGCTTGCCGCCGTTGATGTGAAAAACCCCAAAAGCCGGCATCCAGCTTTTGGGGTCCGGCCTGCCGAGGCAGGCGTTTGCCGGCGTCGCGGCGCGGCTTAGAACTCTTCCCAGTCGTCGCCGGCGGGGGAGGCGGCCGGCGCCTTGCGCGGCGCCGCTGCCGGCGCGCTCTTGCGCGCGGCGGGGGCGGCCGGGGCCGGGGCGGGACGCGGCGCGGCAACGGCAAGCGGGGCGCTGCGCGCGGCCGGCGCCGGCGTGTGGCCGCGTTCGGCCAGTTTGAAGCCGCCCACGGCCTGGGTCAGGCTCACGGCCATGTCCTTCAGGCTTTCGGCGGCGGCCGCCGATTCTTCGACCAGCGCCGAGTTCTGCTGCGTCATCTCGTCCATGTGGGTGATGGCGCGGTTGATTTCCTCGATGCCGCTGCTCTGCTCCTGCGTGGCGGCGGTGATGTCGCTCATGATGTCGGCGACGCGCTGGATCGACTGGACGATCTCGCCCATCGTGTGGCCGGCCTCGTCGACCAGCTTGCCGCCGGCGTCGACCTTCTCGCCGGAGTCGACGATCAGCGACTTGATTTCCTTGGCGGCGGCGGCGGAGCGCTGCGCCAGGTTGCGCACCTCCGAGGCGACGACGGCAAAGCCGCGCCCCTGTTCGCCGGCGCGGGCCGCCTCGACGGCGGCGTTCAAGGCCAGGATATTGGTCTGGAAGGCGATGCCGTCGATGACGCCGATGATGTCGGCGATGCGGTTCGAGCTTTCCTTGATCGAACCCATCGTCTCGACCACCTGCGACACCACCGAGCCGCCCTTGCTGGCCACGTTCGACGCCGACAGCGCCAACTGGTTGGCCTGCTTGGCGTTGTCGGCGTTCTGGCGCACGGTCGACGTCAGTTCTTCCATCGAGCTGGAGGTTTCCTCCAGCGAGCTGGCCTGCGATTCGGTGCGCGCCGACAGGTCGGCGTTGCCGGCGGCGATTTCCGCCGACGAGATCTTGACGGCGTCGCTGGTGCCGCGGATGTCGAGCAGCACGTGGGCGATCTTGTCGACGAAGCGGTTGAAGGCGCTGGCGATCTGCGCCAGTTCGTCGCTGCCGGCGGCGTCCAGGCGCTTGGTCATGTCGCCCTCGCCGGAGGCGATGTCTTCCAGCGCGTCGCGGATCAGCGCCAGGCGCTGCAGCGCTTTCGCCACGAGCAGCGTCAGCAGGAAGCCGGCGCCCAGCGTCAGCAGCAGGGCCATCAGCGCCGAGTTCCACAGCATCGCGCTCAGCGCCTGGGTCGCCTCGGCCTTGTCGAGCACGATCACCAGCAGCCAGTCGGTGCCGGCCACCTTGGCCACGTGCAGCAAGCCGTCGCGGCCCTGCAGGGTGACGGCGGTAGCGGCCTTGTCCGCTTCGATCTGGGTCAGCTTGGCGATGCTCAGCGAGGCGTCGAAATCGGTGACCGGCTTGAGCGTCAGTTTCTGCTCCGGGTGGGCGATGATGGTGCCGCTGCTGTCGACCAGGAAGGAGAAGCTGCTCGGGGTCGGCTTGATCGCCACGACGTTGCGCACGACGGTGTCGATCATCACGTCCACGCCGCCGACGGCGGTGGCGCTGCCTTTCGGGCCGAACGGCTCGGCGAAGGTGACGACCAGCTTGCCGGTGGTGGCGTCGACATACGGCGCCGTCAGAATCGGGCCGCCGACCTGGTTGGCCTTGGTGTACCACGGCCGCTGGGTCGGGTCGTAATTCGGCGGCATCTCATGCAGCGCCAGCATTTTCTTGTCCGGATAGCCGATGTAGGCGTCGTCGAAGGCGCCGGCCAGCTTGGCCGAGGCGATGAAGGGCAGCGGGTCCGGCAGCGCGACGGCCAGTTTCAGCGATGCCACGATCATGCTCTTGCTGCGCACCCATTCCGCGATGCCGCTGGAATGCACCTGCGACAATTGCTGCATCTGCGCGTCGAGCGACTCGATGGTACGCCCGCGCGTGGTGAAGAAGTTCGTCACCGTCATGGCCAACATGGCGAAGACGACGATGGAGATGCAGATGGCGATAAGCCGGGTACGAAGTGAAGAGAACATGCTCTCGGTTTCCTTTCAACAAGGCGTGTTGGGGGGGCGAGAAAATCCAGTGCAGTGAATACCATACCGGCGAGAAAAAACACCATCGCACCGCAGTGCAGTGATGTGTGCCGCAGATAAATGTTGCGTGAAATAATTATAGTTGAGTTCAATCAATAAACCATTAAATTCCGATGTTTCTGCGGAATAGTGCGGCTTATTCGCACACTCGGAATTAAGCGCGGTTTACTTGAATTGCAATGCTGGTATTTTGGTAATGCCAATATCGGGCATTAATATATGCGGGCGGGAAGGGGAGGGAAATGCGTAACAAACGGTATGGCAGCGTTTGTTGTGTCTTGCGCGTCAAGGAGCGACGCGCGCCGGGGTGGCGCGCGCCGGCCTGGCTTAATAGCGGTAGGCGCGGCCGTTGACGACTTGCACGCGGTTGCCCATGCGCAAGCCATCGAGGCTGTCCTGGACGACGGTGACGCCGTCGCCGTTGTCGAGGCGCACATGGATTTGATAGCTGTTCGGCACCTGCGCGTTTTGGTTCTGTTCGACGTTGTGGCCAACCATCGCGCCGCCGATGGCGCCGAGGATGGTGGCGACCTTGCGGCCGCTACCGCCGCCGACCTGGTTGCCCAGCACGGCGCCGGCCACGCCGCCGACGACGGCGCCGGCGCCGCTGTTGCCGCTATTGGGGCGGACCACCTGGATCGAGTCGATCGCACCGTAACGGGCCTGGTTCTGCTGGACCGGCGGCTCGTAATATTGGTTCGACTGGTTGGCATACGGCTGCTGGTAGTTGCTGGCGCAGCCGGTCAGGGCGGCGAGGGCGATCAGGGCAACCAGCAGCGAGACGCTGACAACGCGGGAGCGGGACGGTTTCATGTTCTTTCCTTTGCAGAGGTGTTTTCAACATGCTACACGGAGAACGCCGGCCACGGCGCTCGAAAGTGTAAGCATTTATGGCAAAAAAGACAGCTTCGGCCTTCCGGCTTACAAGTTTTTACATTTCCGCCTGGCGTGCGCCGGCTTGGAAAGTGGCCGCGCTCAATGCGCCAATCAGGAATGCGCCGGCGGTTTTATGCGTCAATTCAATTCCGGTGCACGGCCTGAATATTAATTTGTCTATTCTGACTTTATAACATTTTTTATTAAATTGAAATACATCGGCTTTGCGCATTGCGGCTGATTATAATCGGCGCCGCATTCCAATCCGCTGCGCCGCCATTAATCAGGCGGGTTGGCGCCATTGCTCGCGATAGGCGCCCGGATTGACGCCGGCCCATTCCTTGAACGCGTGGTGGAAAGCGCTTTGTTCCTGATAGCCGAGCAGGAAGGCGATATCGACCAGGCTCAGTCCAGGCTGGCGCAGGCAGTCCTTGGCCAGCGCGAAGCGGGCCTGGTCCAGCACCTGCTGGAAACTGGCGCCGACCTCGCTGAGCTTGCGCTGCAGCGTGCGCGGCGACAGCTTCAATTCCCCGGCGATGGCGGGCAGGCGCACCTGGCCCTGCGTCAGCCCGCGCAGGATGGCGGCGTGCACCTGCGCCTGGATGTCGGCGCCGGCCTGGGCGCGGCGCTTCAGCAACTGCTCGGCGTGCTGCTGCAGCACCGGATACAGGCTGACGTCGGCGTTCGGCACCGGCCAGCTGAGCATTTGCGCGTCGAAGCTGGCGACGTTGGCGGCCGCGCCGAAGCGCGGCAGCGCGCCCAGCACGCGCAGGTATTCGTCCTCCAGCCCGGCGCCGCCGGCGTGCGTCACGGCCAGGTCGACCGGCGGCAGCGTGCTGCCGGCCAGCCAGTTGCCGAACACGCGGATGCCGGCGAAGACGCTGTCGATCAAATGGCGCTGGCCGCGCGGGTAGTGGCTGTGCCAGGCGTACTGGGCCAGGCCGGCCTCGACGCGCAGCGCCGAGCGCCCCAGGTCGTGCGCCAGTTGTTCGTAGCGCAGCGTCTGCTCCAGGGCATGGCCGAAGTCGCGGCAGCTCAGTAGGATCAGGCCGTAGACGCTGTAGGTGCCCAGCTTGACGCGTTCGCCCACGTGCAGGCCGAAGTGCGGATCGCCGGCCAGTTCGGCGCCGATGTCGAGCAGGCGCACGTAGTCGTCCGCCGCCAGCGCTTCCGGCAGCGGGCACAGGGCCCGTTCGGGCAGGCCGGCGGCGCGCGCCAGCGCGGCGGCGTCGACGCCGCGCGCGGCCGCCGCCTCCAGCAGGGGCAGCAGATAGGAGCCGGCGACGCGCCCGCGTGGCGCCTTAGCGGGCGCGCTTGGCATAATAGAACAATGCGATTGTCATAAATACACAATACTGGAAGGGGCAGGTAGCGTACTCTCTTGGTATTCAGGTAAGACGCGCCCCAGTATAGCAAGGCGCGCCACCGCACAATGGAGAGACACCGCATGAGACGCTGGAACGGCTGGGGCGACGACGCCATCGAATTTGCGCTCAACGAGGACGCGCTGGCATTTCTGCGCGCGCGCGTCGGCCCCGGCGCCGCCATCGGCGACGCCACGCTGGCGCAGGCGTGCGCGGCGATCGGCCCGTCGCGGCTGGCGCCGCACCGGCTGATCGACACGACGCCGGCGCTGCGCCTGCAAAATGGCCTGGGCCAAAGCCTGCCGGACTGGTTCAAGCTGAGGTACGGCAAGGTCGGCGCGGTGCCGGACGGCGTCGCCTTCCCCGAGAGCGCCGAGCAGGTGCGCGAGCTGCTGCACTACGCCGAGCGCTTCGACGTCGCCGTGATCCCGCACGGCGGCGGCACCAGCGTGGCCGGCCACCTGACCGTCGCCGCCGGCATGCGGCCGGCGCTGTCGATCAACCTGACGCGGCTGTGCCGCATGCGGGCGCTGGACAAGCAGGCGCAACTGGCCACCTTCGGCGCCGGCGTCTTCGGCCCCGACCTGGAGGCGCAGTTGCGCGCCCACGGCTACACGCTGGGGCACTTCCCGCAATCGTTCGAGTACTCGACGCTGGGCGGCTGGATCGTCACGCGCTCGTCCGGCCAGCAGTCGCTGCGCTACGGCCGCATCGAGCAGGTGTTCGCCGGCGGCACGGTGGAAACGCCGGCCGGCACGCTGAGCATCCCGACCTTTCCCGCCTCGGCCGCCGGCACCGACCTGCGCGAGATGGTGCTGGGCTCCGAAGGCCGGCTCGGCGTGCTGACCGAGGCCACGGTGCGGATCAGCAAACTGCCGGAATACGAAGCCTTCCACGCCGTGTTCTTCCCGAACTGGGCGGCGGCGGAAACGGCGGTGCGCGAGCTGGCGCAGGCCAAGCTGCCGCTGTCGATGCTGCGCCTGTCGAACCAGCTGGAAACGCTGACGATGCTGACCCTGGCCGGCCACAAGCGCCTGATCGGCGCGCTGCGGCGCTACCTGTCGTGGCGCGGCTGCGGCGCCGACACATGCATGCTGATGATAGGCGTCAGCGGCGAGAAGGCCGGCGCCGTCGCCGCGCTGAAAAGCGCGCTGGCCGTCACCCGCGGCCACCAGGGCGTCCACGTCGGCAAAAGCATGGGCGCCAAGTGGAAGCAGAACCGCTACCGCAACGTCTACCTGCGCAACGCCGCCTGGGAGCACGGCTATGTGATCGACACGGTGGAAACAGCGGTCGACTGGCCGCGCGTGGAGATCATGATGCTGGCGGTCGAACAGGCCGCCCGCGATGCCCTCGGCGGCCAGGGCGAGCGGGTGCACGCTTACACGCACCTGTCGCATTTGTACGCGCAGGGTGCCAGCGTCTACACCACCTTCGTCTACCGCCTGGCCGGCGATTTCGACGAGGACATGGCGCGCTGGCGCCTGCTCAAGGGCGCCGTCAGCGAGGCCATCGTCGAGCACGGCGGCACCATCAGCCACCAGCACGGCGTCGGCGTCGACCACGCGCCCTATCTGGCGGCGGAAAAAGGCGCGCTCGGCATCGGCGCCATGCACGCGCTGTTCGGCCACTTCGACCCGCAGGCGATCATGAACCCCGGTAAATTGCTGGCCGAGGCGGGAGGGCTGCGGTGAGCGGCCACTGGCCGGCCGGCTGGCGCGACGGGCTGCCCGAGTTGTTCGCGCGCGACTGGGACATCGTCGTCGTCGGCGGCGGCATCACCGGCGCCGGCATCCTGCTGGAGGCGTCGCGGCGCGGCCTGAAGGCGCTGCTGGTCGAACAGCGCGACTTCGCCTGGGGCACGTCGAGCCGCTCCTCGAAGCTGGTGCACGGCGGCCTGCGCTATCTGAAGGAGGGCCGCTTCGGCATGACGCGCGAGTCCGTGCGCGAGCGCCAGCACCTGCTGCGCGACGCCGCCGGCCTGGTCGAGCCGCAAGGCTTTGCCTTCGGCGACTACGCCGGGCGCAAGCCGGGCCGGCGCCTGTTCCTGCTCGGCCTGGCGATCTACGACCTGATGGCCGGGCAGCGCGCGCGCCACTACTACAAGGGCGAGGACTTCACGATGCTGGCGCCGAACGTCGCGCGCGAGGGGCTCAGCGGCGGCATGTGCTACAACGACGCCAAGACCGACGACGCGCGCCTGGTGCTGCGCGTGCTGCAGGAGGCGCAGCGCCACGGCGGCGTCGCCGTCAACTATATGGCGGTGCAGTCGCTGCTGCGCGCCGGCGGCAAGGTGTGCGGTGCGCAGTTGCTGGACGCCGTCAGCGGCGCCGGCCACACCGTGCGCGCCCGCGTGGTGATCAGCGCCACCGGGGCCTGGGCCGACGGCTTGCGCGGCCAGCTCGGCGCCGCGCCCAGGCTGCGGCCGCTGCGCGGCAGCCATCTGGTGCTGCCGGCCTGGCGCCTGCCGCTGGCCCAGGCCGTCAGCCTGATGCACCCGCACGACGGCCGCCCCGTCTTCGCCTTCCCGTGGGAGGGCGTGACGCTGGTCGGCACCACCGACGTCGACCACGGCGCCGACCTGGCGCTGGAGGCGGCCATCACGCGCGCCGAGCTGGACTACCTGATGGCGGCGCTGCACCGGCAGTTTCCGCAACTGGGGCTGGTCGAGGCCGACGTCATCGCCACCTACGCCGGCGTGCGCCCCGTCATCGACAGCGGCCAGGCCGATCCGTCGAAGGAGGGGCGCGAGCATGCGCTGTGGCTGGAGGATGGCTTGCTGACCGTCGCCGGCGGCAAGCTGACGACCTTCCGCGTGAGCGCGCTCGACGCGCTGAAGCGGGTCGCGCCGCTGCTGCCCGGCTGGCGCGCCGACCTGCGGCCGCGGCCGATTTTCGAGGCGCCGCCGGCGCTGTCGGGGACGCGCCTGTCGTCCCAGCAGAAAATCCGCCTGCTTGGGCGCCACGGCCGCCACGCCCAGCCCCTGCTGAACGCGGCCGGGCGCGGCGAGCACGACACCATCGCCGGCACCGAAACGCTGTGGGCGCAACTGCGCTGGGCCGCGCGCGGCGAGGCGGTGCAGCGGCTGGAAGACCTGCTGCTGCGGCGCACCCGCATCGGCTTGCAGCTGCGCGGCGGCGGAATCGATATCATGCCGCGCATCCGCGCCATTTGCCAGCCGGAGCTGGACTGGGGCGACGTCCGCTGGGACGCCGAACAGGCGGCCTACCTGGCGCTATGGCGCCGCCACTACAGCCTGCCGGCGCCCACCCCACTTGCGGAAGCGTGACAGCATGACCGAGCAATACATCCTCGCCATCGACAATGGCACCCAGAGCGTGCGCGCGCTGCTGTTCGACTTGCAGGGCAATATCGCGGCGAAGGCGCAGATTTTCCTCGAACCGTATTTTTCCGAGCACCCCGGCTGGGCCGAGCACGACGCGGAAGGCTACTGGCAGGCCGTGTGCGCCGCCTGCCAGCAGCTGTGGGCCGGCACGGCCATTCCCCGCGCGGCCGTGAAGGGCGTCGCCGTGACGACCCAGCGCGGCACCGTGATCAACCTCGACAAGGACGGCCGGCCGCTGCGCCCGGCCATCACCTGGCTGGACCAGCGCAGCACCGAGCAGGTGCCGGAGCTGGGCCGCTGGTGGCGCGCCGCCTTCAAGCTGGCGCGGGTCGAGGGCACCATCGATTACTTCCGGCGCGAGGCGGAAATCAACTGGATCGCCGCGCACCAGCCGATGATCTGGGAGCGCACCGACAAGTTCCTGCTCTTGTCCGGCTATCTGAATTACCGTTTGTGCGGCCGCTTCGCCGACTCGACCGGCTCGCAGGTGGCCTACATCCCCTTCGACTACAAGCGCCACGCCTGGGCCGGGCCGCGCGACTGGAAGTGGCGCGCGCTGGCCGTGCGCCGCGACATGCTGCCGGAACTGGTGGCGCCGGGCACGGTGCTGGGCGCCATCGACGCCGCCGCCGCCGCGGCCACCGGCATCGCGGAGGGCACGCCGCTGCTGGCGGCCGCCGCCGACAAGGCTTGCGAGGTCATCGGCGCCGGCTGCCTGGAGCCGCACATCGCCTGCCTCAGTTACGGCACCACGGCGACGATCAACACCACCAACAAGAAATACATCGAGGTGACGCCGTCCATTCCGCCGTATGCGGCGGCCATCCCCGGCTACTACAGCACCGAGGTGCAGATCTTCCGCGGCTACTGGATGGTGAACTGGTTCAAGGAGCAGTTCGGCGACCGCGAGCGCGCCGCCGCCTCGCTGGACGGCATGGCCCCGGAGGCGCTGTTCGACCGTCTCGTCGAGGCGGTGCCGCCCGGCTCGATGGGCCTGATGCTGCAGCCCTACTGGAGCCCCGGCATCAAGGTGCCGGGGCCGGAGGCGAAGGGCGCCATCATCGGCTTCGGCGACGTGCACACGCGCGCGCACATGTACCGCGCCATCCTGGAGGGGCTGGCGTATGCGCTGCGCGAGGGCAAGGAGCGCATCGAAAGGCGCAGCGGCATTCCCATCACGGAGCTGCGCATCGCCGGCGGCGGCTCGCAGAGCGACGCGGCGATGCAGTTGACGGCCGACATCTTCGGCTTGCCGGCGGCGCGCGCCCACGTCTACGAAAGTTCGGCGCTGGGGGCCGCCATCGACGCCGCCGTCGGCCTCGGCCTGTATCCGGACTTCGCGGCGGCCGTCAAGGGCATGACGCGCCCCGGCCGGGTGTTCCAGCCGGACCCCCAGCACAGCAAGGTCTACGAACAGTTGTACCGGCGCGTCTACAGGAAAATGTACGCCCGCCTGCAACCGCTGTACCGCGACATCGCCGCCATCACCGGCTATCCGGGCTAAGCCGATCTAGTTCCTAATTGGTATTGCGAATCATTCGCATTTGGTATATTATGCCCCCGCATTTCAATGCGGCAACAATGCAAATGCCGCATGGCACCCCTGCGCCCGCAAAGGCGCGCCTTTAACATCTCTTTTGCTACGGATAACAATGAATATGAACAGCAGGGGCACCTGTGCGGTGCGGCCTATGGCGGTGGCGCTGGCTTTGGCGTTTGGCGCGCCTGTTTTCGCGGCGCAACAAGCCCCCGTGGTCGTGGCGGCCTTGCCCGCCGTTACCGTGTTCGGCGAAAGCATCAGCGCCGCCAACGTCGGCCGCTCCTATCTGAAGAGCGAGGACGTCGAGCGCCAGCAAGCCGACAATATGGCGGCCCTGCTCGACACGCTGCCGGGCGTCGACCTGACCGGCACCTCGCGCCCGGGCGGGCAGTCCCTCAACATCTGGGGCTTCAACAAGGTGCAGGATGTGAAGGTGATCGTCGACGGCGTGCCGAAGGGCTTTGAAAAATACCGCCAGGGCTCGGTTTTCATCGAGCCGGAGCTCATCAAGCAGTTGGAGGTGAACAAGGGGCCGCACACCTCGCTGTATGGTAACGGCGGCTTCGGCGGCGTCGTCACGGTCGAGACGAAGGACGCGAAAGACATGCTGCGCGCCGGCGCCAACGTGGGCGCCTTCCTCAAGTACGCGCGGCACAGCAACAACCACGAGAACGACACGACGGCGTCCGTGTATGCGCGCAGCGCCGACGGCCGCTTCGACGGGCTGGCCTTTGTGACCCAGCGCAAATCGGACGACTTGCGCAAGCCGGACGGCGCGCTGTTCCGTTTTTCCGCCCTCGATGCGCCGTCCGGCCTGGCCAAGCTGAACATCCGCCTGACGCCCGAGCAGTTGCTGACTGTGTCGGCGATGCGCAGCCGCAGCACCGGCTGGGGGCCGTTTGCCGCCTTCGGCGAGGACACGCCCGCGCCCAGCGCCGGCGACATCAAAAAATACGGCTCGGACGAGGCGTGGCGGCGCAAGGCCATCTACCGCGACCAGCAGGACGACACCTACGCCGCCAAATGGCGCTTCACGCCGCGCGACAATCCGCTGCTCAACGTGACGGCCAGCTTCGGCCATTCGAAAACCCGGCAGTACGACCAGCGCTCGGCGACGGCGACGCCCTCGTCCTTCCTCGGCTCGCTGGGCAACGCCAGCTGGGCCTCGTACAAGGACCGCCTCGCCGAGCTGCGCAACGAAAGCCTGTTCAGCAGCGGCGCGCTGGAGCATGTGCTGAGCGTCGGCCTCCAGTGGCACGGCAACCAGCGCGACACGCTGATGTACTACCCGGAGGCCAAGGCCCTGAAGGACCCGGCGTATAACTACGGCTATTTCCAGCCCTATTACATGCCGGCCGGCGAGCAAAAGACCACCGGCCTGTACCTGCAGGACGCCGTCACCCGCGGCGCCCTGACGCTGACGGCGGCGCTGCGCTACGACCACGTCGCCTCGCAGGGCGTGCCGAACCTGGCGCCGCGCTACAACAGCCCGTTGCCAGAGGCCGGCCACGACTACCGGGCCGTGACGCACCAGGGCTGGTCGCCGCGGCTGGGAGTGTTCTGGCAGACGAGCAGCAATATGGCCCTGTTTGCCGACCTCAGCAACACCTGGCGCGCCCCCACCATCGACGAATTGTATTCGGTGGAGTACTACAAGGACGCCAAGGCATCATCGTCCAAGCCCGGCACCAGCCGGGCGCTGGAGGTCGAGCGCATCACGGCCGCGCGCGTCGGCGCCATGCTGAGCGGCAAGGGCTGGTTTGCGCCTAACGACAACGCGCAACTGCGCGTGACCCTGTTCCAGAACCGGGTGCACGACAGTATCAGCCGCCGTCTTGGCGAGTTGGTGCCTCCCGGCACGAAGCCGACGGGAGTCTTGTCGAACTACCGCAATTTGCCCGGCATGCGGACGGAGGGGCTGGAGCTGGAATCGTTTTACAACGCGCCGCGCTTCTTCGCCCACGCCTCGCTGGCGCTGCAGTACGGCGCGCGCCGCGGCAGCCAGCGCAATCCCTGGGGTCTTGACGAGCCGGTGTCCAGCATTGCCCCCGACAAGCTGGTCCTCGGCGCCGGTTGGCACTTCCCCGAACAAGGCATGAGCGCGGGCTGGCAGGGCAAGTTCCTCGGGGCGCAGGAGAAGGTGCTGCCGAGCGACAGCGTCTATTATCTGGCGCCGTCGAAAGCTTACGGCTTGCACAGCCTGTTCGCGTCCTGGCAAGGCAGGGGCGGCATGTGGCGCGACGTCAGCGCCCGCCTGACCGTCGACAATCTCCTCAACCGCGACTACCGCCCCTATCTGAGCGAGGGCGTCACCGGCGTCGGCCGCAACTTCAAGCTGAGCGTGTCGAAGTCCTTCTAGTCAGCGCATCACCAGGGCCTTGACGGCGTCCCACGCGGCGCTGCCGGGCTGGGTGGCGCGCACCAGGTTGCGGCCGCCTTCCTTGGCCGCGTACATGGCGCGGTCGGCGGCGACGAACAGCGCCTCCTTGTCGTCGAGCAGGTGGGGGAAGATGGTCGCCACGCCGATGCTGGCGGTGATCCACTGCGACGTCGGCGAGCGCGGATGCGGCAGGCGCAGCAGCTCGATGTGCTGGCGGATCGCCTCGGCCATCGGCAGCGCCGCCGCCGCGTCCGTTTCGGCGAACAGCAGCACGAATTCCTCGCCGCCGTAGCGCGCCGCCAGGTCGGTGGGCCGGCAGGCGTGCGCGGCGATGGCCTGCGCCACCTGCTGCAGGCACAGGTCGCCGGCCGGGTGCCCCAGGCTGTCGTTGTACAGCTTGAAGTGGTCGACGTCGAGCACCACCAGCGACAGCGGCGTGCCGCTGCGCACCGAGCGCTGCCACTCTTTTTCCAGGAAGCTGTCGAAATGGCGCCGGTTGGCGATCTTCGTCAAGGGGTCGATGTGGGCGGCGCGCTGCAGCGCGTCCTCCGACTGCTTGTGGTGGGTGATGTCGTGCAGCAGGCCGATGTAGAGCGGCTGGCGCAGGAACATCGGCGTCAGCGTCAGGTCCATGCTCAGCGTGCCGCCGTCGCGGCGGCGGATCGCCACCTCGCGCGTGCCGTGCTTGTGCGCGGTCGCCGGGTTGGCCGCGTACATGGCGAAATAGTCGAGGTACTCGCTGGCCACCAGCGGCATCAGCAGTTCCTTGATGCTGCGCCCGGCCAGCTCGTTCTCCTGGTAGCCGAGGTACTGGTCGCAGGCCGGGTTGGTGAACTGGATGCGGCCGTCGGCCTCGATCACCAGCAAACCCTCGGCCATGTTGTTGACGATCGTGCGCAGCCGCTCGGCCTGCTCCTGCTGGGTTTCGCTGTTGCTGCGCATCTGCAGCTGGGCGCGCACGCGGGCGCACACTTCGGCCATGCGCAGGGGCTTGCTGATGTAGTCGGCGGCGCCGATGTCGAAGCCGGCGACGACGTCCTCGGTTTCCGTCTTGGCGCTCATGAAGATCACCGGAATGCGCTGGGTCAGCGCGTTCAGCTTGAGCTGGCGGCAAGTCTCGAAGCCGTCCATGCCGGACATGACGACGTCGAGCAAAATCAGGTCGGGGTGGACGCGCTGGGCGATCATCAGCGCCCGCTCGCCGGACGTGGCGACAAAGGTCTGGTAACCCTGTTGGTCCATCAGGTGGCGCAGCATCGCCAGGTTGGCCGGCGCGTCGTCGACGATCAGGATGGTGGCGTCGCGCCGCTGCGGGAGTCCCCCGCCGACTAGGTTCATCGGGCCTGGCCCGTTGCCGCGCCGCCGCGCGGGGCGCGGGGGCGCACCGCTCCCGCCCGCTTGGCGGGATGCCGGACTGACGCCGTCTGGCCCGCAGTGCTGGCGCTGCGGGCGCTGGAAAGTTCTGCGCGTACTGACAAAGGCTGGCCTGGTTTCAAAAATGAATAGTCTTGCAAATCATACCGCTTTGTTAATTTATTTGGTGAAAAAATCCTTGGATTGTGTACTGAAGAATACACGCCGATGTGGAGTTTTCATACAGGATGCCATGAATTTGCGCGCCGTTGGGTGAACTTCCGGTAGTTTTCGGATGCTGCCACGTAGTTGTTCGCGCTCGGCGGCGCGGTGCGGGAGGGGAGTCCCCGCCGGGGAGGGCGGGGCGGCGGCGTGGCTGGCGGGCAGCCACGCCGGGGGCGGCGGGCGCCTTAGATCTTGGCGGCGATCAGCTTGCCGAGGATGGCGATGCCTTCGCGGATGCGCTCCGGCGGCACGGTGACGAAGGACAGGCGCAGCGTGTTCGTTTCCGGCGCGTTCGCGTAGAACGGCGAACCCGGCACGAAGGCGACTTTGTTGGCAATCGCCTCGTCGAGCAGCTTCATGGCGTCGATGTGGGCCGGCAGCGTGACCCAGATGAACATGCCGCCTTCCGGTTTGGTCCATTGCACGCCGGCCGGGAAGTGCTGTTGCATGGCCGACAGCATGGCCTGGCACTGGTCGCCGTACAGCGTGCGGATGCTGGGGATGTGGCGGTCCAGGAAGCCGTCCTTGATGACCTCATGCACGACCATCTGCGTCAGTTGCGAGGTGTGCAGGTCGGCCGCCTGCTTGGCCAGCTCCAGGCGGCGCACCAGCGGCAGCGGCGCGACCACGTAGCCGAGGCGGATGCCCGGCGTCAGCACCTTCGAGAACGAGCCCATGTAGATGACGCCGTCCGGGTTCATCGCCAGCATTTTCGGGAACGGCTCGCCGGCGTAGCTCAGCGCGCCGTAGGGATCGTCCTCGATCAGCGGCAGGCCGTGGCGGGCGCAGGTTTCCACCAGTTCCAGGCGGCGCTCGACGGACAGGCTGCGGCCGGTCGGGTTCTGGAAGTTCGGCAGCGCGTACAGCAGGCGCGCGCCGTCGGCGACGCCGGTCACCGATTGCGGCACCAGGCCGTGCTCGTCGGTGGCGACGGAGACGAACTCCGGACGGTACACGGAAAACGCCTGCAGCGCGCCCAGGTAGCTGGGGGTTTCCACCAGCACGCGGCTGCCTTCGTCGATCAGCACCTTGCCCAGCAAATCGAGGGCTTGCTGCGAACCGGAGGTCATCAAGACCTGCTCGGGAACGATCTTCGCGCCGTTCGTCGACAGCGAATCGGCGATCCACTGGCGCAGCGGCAGATAGCCGTCGGTCGGGCCGTACTGCAGCGCGACCTTGCCATTGTCCGACAAGACCTTGTCGAAGGCGGTCTTCATTTCGGCGACCGGGAAGGTGGCCGGCGACGGCAGGCCGCCGGCGAAGGAAATGATTTCCGGTTGCTGCGTGATCTTCAGGATTTCGCGGATGAAGGAGCTTTGCAGCTGGTCGGCACGCTCGGCAAAACGCCACTGGATCGGATTGGGATTTTCAATTTTCATACGAGTCTCACTGAGGGAAGGGCCGTGCAGCGCCCGGCCGGGGTAATAAGCGCGCTCGTGGCGGCTATATAAAAGAGCGGCGCCGGATCAGCGCCGCCCGCACATGTTTCACAGGCGGCGCCGGCGCCGCGATCAGGCGATTTCGACGATCATCTCGATTTCCACGCACGCCCCCAGCGGGATTTGCGCGACGCCGAAGGCGGAGCGGGCGTGCGCGCCCTGCGCGCCGAACACCTCGGCCAGCAGCGTCGAGGCGCCGTTCGTGACCAGATGCTGTTCGGTGTAGTCGGGCGTCGAATTGACCAGGCTCATCAACTTGACGATGCGCCGGACGCGCGTCAGGTCGCCGCCGCAGGCATCCTGCAGCGTGCCGATCAGGTCGACGGCGATGGCGCGCGCCGCCGCCTGTCCCTCTTCGGTCGTGATGTTCTTGCCCAGTTGCCCGACCCAGACGCTGCCGTCGGCTTTTTTCGCGATGTGGCCGGAGATGAATACCAGATTGCCCGTCTGCACATGCATGACATAGGCGGCGGCCGGCGTGGCCGGCTTGGTCAGCGTGATATTCAGCGCTTCGAGTTTTGCGTAAACTGACATGTAGTATCCATATAGGTGCCGTTCGTTTGGCGGGTTCGGGGCGGCCAGCTATGTTTGTTTTTGTACTGGAAACGATATTGTACGTCTTGCAGCCGGCGCTGCACACTAAAGCAAAAAAACGGAACTTAATCAGGTAAAACGGCCGGGGCGAGCTATATTTTGGTGCGGCGGGCGGCGCGCCGACACGGAAATAACAGAAACTGCCATGCCTCAGCGCCTGATCTGCATCTTGCGGCCCGCCGCGACGACGCCGATGACGGCCAGCGCGAACAGCACGGTGGCCCATTCCAGCGGCTCGCCCAGTATCAGCGTGGCGCCGAGCAGCGACAGGAAGGGTTGCAGCAACTGGGTCTGGCCGACCCGGGCCACGCCGCCCAGCGCCATGCCGCGATACCAGAAGAAAAAGCCGATGAACATCGAGCACACGGAGATGTAGGCGAAGCCCAGCCAGGCGCCGGCGCCGGCGCTGGCGAAGACGGCGCCCTGCGACCAGCTCAGCCACAGCACCAGCGGCAGCAGCAGGGGCGCCGACAGCACCAGCGCCCAGCTGATGACCTGCTGGCCGCCCATGCTTTGCGCCAGCCGGCCGCCCTCGGCGTAGCCCAGCGCGGCCAGCACGACGGCGGCGAACATGGCCAGGTCGGCCAGGTGGAAGCTGCCGCCGCTCTGGCGCAGCGCGAAGCCGATCACCAGCGCCGAGCCGGTGGCGGCCATGACCCAGAAGCCGGCCGAGGGCTTTTCATTGCCGCGCAGCGCAGAAAACAGCGCCGTGGCCAGCGGCAAAATACCGACCAGCACGGCGCCATGCGAGGCCGGCAGCGAGCGCATGGCGATCGACGTCAGCCAGGGGAAGCCGATGACGCAGCCGAGCGCCACCATCGACAGCGCCGGCAGCGCGGCGCGCGGCGGCGGCGGCGCGCGCCGCCACCACAGCCAGATGCCGGCCAGCGCGGCCGCCACCAGCGCCCGGCCCAGCGCGACGAAGCTGGCGTCGAGGGCGGCCACGGCCAGCCGCGTGAACGGCAGCGTCAGGCTGAAAATGGCCACGCCGATCAGACCCAGCAGCATGCCCTTGCTTTCGTCGGACAGGCGCGTCGTGGCGGCAGCGGGTTGGGACAGGGGGAGGCTATTGTTCATGCTTGATTCCAGGGTCGTGTAAAAGGGGTCGGGGGCGCCAGCGGGGTCCGCCCCCGGCTGCGAACAGACTTTCCGGCGGGTGGATTTGTGCGTCCGATACAGGTATCCTAGACTACAAAACCAATACAGTGCCAATACACTATTCCATATAATTTCATATACTGTGACGGTAAAATGACCAATACACGCCCCGCCGCCGCCCGTAGCGCCCCGGCGCCCCTGCTGGCGCTGCTGTCGCGCGATTCCGGCGAAACGCTGATCGACCAGATCGTCCGTTCGGTGATCGCCCGCATCGACGACCGGCTGCTGCGCGGCGGCGCGCGCATGCCCTCGATCCGCCAGTTCGCGGCGACGCAGGGCGTGTCGGCCTTCACCGTCGTCGCCGCCTACGACAAGCTGGTCGGCGCCGGTTACCTGGAATCGCGCCGCGGCGCCGGCTTCTTCGTGCGCGGGCGCGCGCCGCTGAGCGCGCCCGCGCCGGAAAACGGCGCCGCGGCGCCGCAGTCGCTGGACGTCACCTGGCTGGTGCGCAATATGTTCCGCCAGGCGCCGCTGGGCCAGGCCCCCGGCACCGGCACGCTACCGGCCGACTGGCTCGACAGCGAACTGGTGGCCAACGCGCTGCGCACCGTCAGCCGCCAGGGCGGCGCCGCGCTGCTCGGCTATGGCGCGCCGCAGGGCTTTTTGCCGCTGCGCCAGGGCTTGCAGCGCAAACTGGCCGAGCTGGAAATCGCCGCCGCGCCCGAGCAGATAGTCCTGACCTTGGGCGTGACGCAGGCGCTGGACCTGGTCGCGCGCGAATTCGCCCGCCCCGGCGACACCATCTTCGTCGACGATCCGGCCTGGTTCCTGATGTTCGGCTCCTTCGCCGCACTGGGCATGAAGGTGGTCGGCATCCCGCGCCTGGCCGACGGCCCCGACATCGCGCTGCTGGAGGAGATGGCGGCGCTGCACAAGCCCAAGCTCTACATCATCAACTCGGTGCTGCACAACCCGACCTCGACCTCGCTGTCGGCGGCCAAGGCTTTCCAGGTGCTGCGCCTGGCCGAGCAGCACGACTTCATCCTCGTCGAAGACGACATCTATTGCGATCTGCATCCGGGCAGCGCGGTGCAGCCGGCCACGCGCCTGGCCGCGCTCGACCAGCTGCGCCGGGTGATCTACCTGGGCGGCTTCTCCAAGACCCTGTCGGCCACGCTGCGGGTCGGCTTCATCGCCGCCGCGCCCGAGTGGGCCGTGCGCCTGACCGACCGCAAGATCCTGACGACGCTGACCAGCGGCGAAATCAGCGAACGCGTCGTATATAAAATCCTCGCCGAAGGGCTCTACCGCAAGCACGCGGAACGCGTGCGCGCCCGGCTCGACCAGGCGCGCGGCAAGGTCATGCGGCAGATCGAGCGCGCCGGGCTGCGCATCGAGGTGGCCGCGCCGGCCGGCATGTTCGTCTGGGTCGACGCGCTCTGCGACACCAATGTGCTGACGCAGAAGGCGATGGCGCAGGGCCTGCTGCTGGCGCCGGCCAGCCTGTTCTCGCCGAAGCAGCTGCCGTCGACGCGCATGCGCCTGAACGTGGCGGCGATGCAGGACCCGGCCGTGTGGCGCTTTTTCGAGCGCGAGCTGGGGCGTTAATGGCCGCCGCTTGGCGGGGTGGCGGGGCGGATTCGTCTGTGCCCTTGAAAACAGCCTTTATAATCCCCACCTTGCTTCCATCCGTTCAACTAGTCTTATACGAGGTATAACATGGCTGTCGCCGAAAAAGAAACCCTTGGCTTTCAAGCTGAAGTAAAGCAGCTGCTGCAACTGATGATCCACTCGCTGTACTCGAACAAGGAAATCTTCCTGCGCGAACTGATCTCGAACGCCTCCGACGCGTCCGACAAGCTGCGCTTCGAGGCGATCAATAACGACACCCTGTACGGCAACGACCATGAACTGAAGATCAAAGTCAGCTTCGACAAAGAGGCGCGCACCGTCACGATCTCCGACAACGGCATCGGCATGAGCCGCGACGAGGCGATCTCGCACCTGGGCACCATCGCCAAATCGGGCACCAAGGAATTCTTCGGCAAGCTGTCGGGCGACCAGCAGCAGGACGCGGCCCTGATCGGCCAGTTCGGCGTGGGCTTCTACTCCGGCTTCATCGTCGCCGACAAGATCACCGTCGAAACCCGCCGCGCCGGCGCGGCCGCGTCCGAAGGCGTGCGCTGGGAATCGGCCGGCGAGGGCGACTACAGCGTCGAGGCGATCGACAAGACCGCGCGCGGCACCGACATCATCCTGCACCTGCGCGAAGGCGAGGACGAGCTGCTGTCGAGCTGGAAGATCAAATCGATCATCCGCAAATACTCCGACCACATCTCGCTGCCTATCGTCATGCAGAAAGAGGAATGGGACGAAGAGAAGAAGGAAACCGTCGTCAAGGACGAATTTGAGACGATCAACCAGGCCAGCGCGCTGTGGGCCCGCAACAAGTCCGACATCACGGCGGAACAGTACGACGAATTCTACAAACACGTCTCGCACGACTTCCAGGCGCCGCTGACGCACACCCACAACCGCGTCGAAGGCCGCAGCGAATACACGCAGCTGCTGTATATCCCGAGCAAGGCGCCGTTCGACATGTGGGACCGCAACAAGCGCGGCGGCATCAAGCTGTATGTCAAGCGCGTCTTCATCATGGACGACGCCGAACAACTGATGCCGGCCTACCTGCGCTTCGTCAAGGGCGTGATCGACTCGAACGACCTGCCGCTGAACGTCTCGCGCGAAATCCTGCAAGAGTCGCGCGACGTCAAAGTGATCCGCGAAGGCTCGACCAAGCGCGTGCTGGGCATGCTGGAAGAGTTGGCGAACGCCGACGAGCAGGAGAAAAAAGACAAGTACACGACCTTCTGGAAAGAGTTCGGCCAGGTGCTGAAAGAAGGCATCGGCGAAGACACGGTCAACAAAGAGCGTCTGGCCAAGCTGCTGCGCTTCGCCACCACCCACAACGACAGCGACGAGCAAACCGCCTCGTTGGCCGACTACGTGGCGCGCATGAAGGAAGGCCAGGACAAGATCTTCTACGTCACGGCCGACAACTACCGCGCCGCGAAGAACAGCCCGCACCTGGAAATCTTCCGCAAGAAGGGCGTCGAAGTGCTGCTGCTGACGGACCGCGTCGACGAGTGGATGCTGTCCTTCATCCAGGACTTCGAAGGCAAGGAACTGGTGTCCGTGGCCAAGGGCGGCCTGGACCTGGGCAAGCTGGAAGACGACGCCGAGAAGAAAGAGCACGAAGAAACCGAAACCTCGTATGCCGATCTGGTCGGCAAGATGAAGACCGCGCTGGCCGACAAGGCCAAGGACGTGCGCGTCACGTTCCGTCTGACCGATTCGCCGGCCTGCCTGGTCGCCGACGAGAATGAGCTGTCGGGCAACCTGCTGCGCATGCTGAAGGCGGCCGGTCAAAGCGCGCCGGAATCGAAGCCTATCCTGGAGATCAACCCGAACCATCCGCTGGTGACGCGCCTGAAGTACGAAGACGCGGAAAAAGGCACGCAGTTCGCCGATTGGTCGCACATCCTGTTCGATCAGGCGATGCTGGCCGAAGGCGGCTCGCTGGCCGATCCGACGGCTTTCGTCAAACGCCTGAACGACATGTTGTTGAACGCCCCGGCCAAGTAAGCCCGCCTGAGCGATAACAGAACGGCCCCCGCTTGCGATGCGAGCGGGGGCCGTTTTTTTAGCGCGCCGTGCGGCGCAGGCGCCAGCCCAACAGGCCCAGCAGGCCAGCGCCGAGCATGGCCATGGGACTCGGCTCGGGAACCGGCGCCAGGAAGCCGCGGATCTCGCCGCCGGGATACGCCATGCTGTGGATGTTGAAGTACGCCCGTCCATCCAGCAGGCCGGCGCCGAACGCCGCCTCGGCGCCGGCCGCGCCGCCGTGGGCCGCCAGGAAGGCCGAACTCCAGGTGCTGTCCAGCGCGGTGTTGAAGGCGACGTTGTAGGTGCCTGCCGTGACGCCGAGCGGGAAGCCGTTGAAGCTCGGCGTTTGCGTCGCCACGCCGGCCGTGCCCGTGCCCGGCAGCGCGGTGCAGCAATGGATGTGGGCGGCGGTGCTTGGCGCCAGCAAGCCGCCGAAGGTGACGTCGATGCCCAGCATGTGCGCCATCGGGTCGAAGCTCAGTTGCACCATGCCGCTGCCGGGCGAGGCGTTCGGCGGCGCTTCGTTTGCGCCGGATAAATTGGCGCTAAATGACGCGGCCTGGCACAGCGTCGCCGGCAACAGCAGTGCCAGCAGCGCCAGGGTATGTCGGATCTGAGTGTTCATATCATGCACCTTTCCTCGTTGTTCCTGCCAATATGCGCAGTCGTCAATGGCTGTGCAAGAACCGTGCTAGCCGGCGTATTCTGCATGGAATCAAATGCTTGGGATCAGTTGCAGGAAAGGCGGACGGGTGCATGTAAAAAGCGCCGACAGGTCGGCGCTTTGGGGAGGCAAGGATGCTGCGCCCCCGGCGAGGCGCGGGCTTACTTCTGGGAGCGGAAGGGGAACATCAGCTGCTTGGTGAAGCCGTCCGGCATATAGTCGCCCTGCACGCCGTATTTTTCCGGGAAGCCGGTCTGCCCCTTGATCTGGGTGCCGAACAGGTGGTCGAGGAAGGCGTAGTGGGCGGCGTAGTTTTTGTCGATGGCGACCGCGTCCGAGGAGTGGTGCCAGTGGTGGAAGTCGGGCGTGACGATGATGTACTTCAGCGGCCCCCAGGGCAGGTGCACATTGGCGTGGTTGAACACGGCCTGGAAGCCGACGACGATGATGTAGACGTCCATCACTTCCTTGTCGAAACCGAGCACATACAGCGCGCCCAGCACGCCGACGCGGGTGACGATCAATTCCAGGATGTGCTGGCGCGAGCCGGCCAGCCAGTCCATCGTCTTGGCCGAGTGATGCACGGCGTGGAAGCGCCACAGGAAGGGGATCTCGTGGTAGGCGCGGTGGGTCCAGTACTGGACGAAATCGGCGGCCAGGATGCACAGCAGCAGTTGCGGCACGAAGTGGATCGATTGCACCAGATCGTGCAGGGTTTCATTGGCCATCCAGCCGAACAGGCGGTGGATGGCGAAGTTCACCGTCAGCAAGGCCAGGCCGACGATGAAGTGGTTGACGGCGAAATGCACCATATCGGTTTGCCACTCGCGGCGGAACAGCAGTTGCCCTTTATACAGCGGGAACAGTTTCTCGATGGCGGCGAAGATCACGGTCGAGCCCAGCAAATCGAGGATGAACCAGTCCAGCCCGATGTAGGGCGTGTGGTCGGGGAAATCCTTGATCGGCACGTGCGAACCGCCCAGCGCGACGCACAGCAGGATCATGGTGCCGGCCACGCCGTTCAGGCCGCGTTTGCGGTTCAGCACGACATTGAGCAGGCTGATCGAGCCGGCCAGCACCATGGCGGCGAACATGATGTGGCGGATCACGTCGGGCGAATACTCGCGCCGCAATTCCGGCGTCGTCAAATATTGGGGGTAGTGGAAGGCGGCCACGCCGAGCAGGCACAGGATCGCCAGCGTCAGCGCCAGCACGCCGCTGGCCAGGCCCTGGCCGGGTTTCAGCGGGCCGCTTTGGTTGAGCAGGTCGGTGGTTTCGCTGACCGCGCCGCTGAGATTGTCGATGACGGCCTTGGCCGGTTCTACCAGATGTTTTTCTATCATGTTTCCGAGTGTAATGCGATTGCAAGATCGGCAATATAACAAAATAACGGCCGCTCTGCGACACGCTTGCCGATATATATGGCGCCGGTTTGCGCTGCGCCTATGGATAAGGGGACAGACCACGATTTCCAAGAAATATTTCTTAAAAATATTTCTTGGAAATCGTGGTCTGTCCCCGACGCCGTGCGTGGTCTGTCCCCGGCTTTGCTAGAGCGCCGTGCGCAGCGCGAACAGTTCCGGGAATAGCACGACGTCGAGCATTTTGCGCAGGTAGCTGACGCCGGCCGTGCCGCCGGTGCCGGTCTTGAAGCCGATGATGCGCTCGACCGTGGTGACGTGGCGGAAGCGCCAGAAGCGGAACGCCGTTTCCATGTCGACCAGCTTTTCCGCCAGTTCGTACAGGGCCCAGTGCTTGTCCGGGTCTTGGTAGACGGCCAGCCAGGCCGCTTTCACGGAGTCGTCGGCGCTGGTCGGCTGGGTCCAGTCGGCGTTCAGGCGTTCAGGCGCGATGGCGAAGCCGTTGCGCGCCAGCAGCCGGATCGATTCGTCGTAGACGGAGGGCGTTTTCAGCGCCGCGTCGAGCAGGGCGTAGGCGTCCGGCGCCGTGCTGTGGACGTCGAGCAGGGTGGCGTTCTTGTTGCCAAGGATGAATTCGATTTCGCGGTACTGGTAGGACTGGAAGCCGGACGAGGCGCCCAGGTAGGGCCGGATCGCCGTGTATTCCGGCGGCGTCATCGTCGCCAGCACGTCCCAGGCGTGCACCAGTTGGTCCATGATGCGCGCCACCCGCGCCAGCATCTTGAAGGCCGGCGCCAGTTGGTCGCTTTGCAGATTGGCGCGCACGGCGTGCATTTCGTGCAGCATCAGTTTCATCCACAGTTCGCTGGTCTGGTGCTGGACGATGAACAGCATTTCATTGTGGTTCGGCGACAGCGGGTGCTGGGCGTTGAGGATTTGGTCGAGCGCCAGATAGTCGCCGTAGCTCATCGTTTTGCTGAAGTCCATCTGGGCGCCGTGCCAGGTGCATGCGCCTTTTTTTTCCGTGCTCATGAAAAGTCTCTCTTTATATAGGTGGTGTCAGGTCACCGCGTCGCGCGCGGCGTCGATGTCGTAGGCTTGTCCGTCGAGGATGTCGCGGAGGATGTCCACCGCGTCCCAGACGTCGGCGTAGCGGGTGTACAGCGGCGTGAAGCCGAAGCGCATGATGGCCGGCTCGCGGTAGTCGCCGACGACGCCGCGGGCGATCAGCGCCTGCATCACCGCGTAGCCGTGCGGATGGGTGAAGCTGACCTGGCTGCCGCGCCGGGCGTGCTGGCGCGGCGTCACCAGTTCCAGCGGGTGGGCGCCGCAGCGCGCCTCGACCAGTTCGATGAACAGGTCCGTCAGCGCCAGCGATTTGGCGCGGATCGCCGCCATGTCGGTCTGGGCGAAGATGTCCAGGCCGCATTCGACCATCGCCAGCGAGGCGATCGGCTGGGTGCCGCACAGGGCGCGGCCGATGCCGTCGGCGGGCGCGAAGTCGGGCGCCATCGCGAACGGCGCGGCGTGGCCCCACCAGCCCGACAGCGGCTGGCGGAACGCCGCCTGATGGCGCCGCGGCACCCAGATGAAGGCCGGCGCGCCGGGGCCGCCGTTCAGGTATTTATAGGTGCAGCCGACGGCCAGGTCGGCGCCGTCGCGGTGCAGGTCGAGCGGCACGGCGCCGGCCGAGTGCGCCAGATCCCAGACGATCAGCGCGCCCTGGGCGTGGGCGTGGGCGCTCAGCGCCGCCATGTCGTGCTGGTAGCCGGTGCGGTAGTTGACGTGGGTGAGCATGACGACGGCGCTGTCGGCGTCGATCGCCGCCTCCAGTTCGGCCGGCGAGTCGACCAGCCTGACGCGGTAGCCGCGCTGCAGCCAGCCGGACAGGCCCTGCGCCATATAGATATCGGTGGGGAAGTTGCTGCGCTCGGTGACCAGCACGCGCCGTTCGCCGCGCGCCGGGTCGGCCGCCTGCATGTGCAGCGCGGCCGCCAGGGCCTTGAACAGGTTGACCGAGGTGCTGTCGGTGACGACGACTTCGCCGGCGCCGGCGCCGATCAGCGGCGCGAGGCGGTCGCCCAGGCGTTTCGGCAGGTCGAACCAGCCGGCCGTGTTCCAGCTGCGTATCAAGTCCTGGCCCCATTCGCGGGCGATGACGTCCTGGGCGCGCGCCAGCGCCGCGCGCGGACGGGCGCCCAGCGAGTTGCCGTCGAGGTAGATCAGCTCGGGCGGCAGGTCGAATTGGGCGCGCAGCGGGGCCAGGGCGTCCTGGCTGTCGCGGGTGAGGCAGTCCTTGCGTGTGGTCATGGGCTGGCTTTCGTGGAGGGGGAGGGTGGGAAAAGTATTTGAAGCTTAATCTATTTTCCGGCGCACAGTCGAGTTTTTGCCCCCTGCCGGGCGTAAAGCCTTGCAATGTCGGCATCTGTTTTGGGTCGCGCCACTGGCTGCGGCGGCTTTTTTCATCTTTTTTCAAAATATTTGAAAAAAACCCTAAAGTTCCCGCCGGCGGCGCCGTTACAGACTTCATGAGAGGGATTTGAAGTTTTTTCAAATATTTTTCAAAACAAGCCTAAAGTTCTCGACGGCCGTGCCGTTACAGGTAGTAGAAGGGCTTGTTGCAGCACAAAAGAGTTGTAGAAAACAGCGTTTTCACCTCAGGCGGGAAGTCGGAATTTGAACCTTTCAGCCCCATCATTCAGCGCCCTCCACGGGCGTCACAGCATGACCTGCTAGTGTTTGTCGGACAAACACCTACGGGTCGCACCGTCTATTTCCGGACGAAAAATACAGTGTGTCACCTCTACTGTTAAAGTTGTTGCTCCTTCAGAATGTATCTCACTGGCAATACACACCGAGTGCCAGACGAGTTCAACGCATTGAGGAGATGGAAATGACACCAAACGATATGATGGCTGAAATTCGCGACGCTAACCTGAGCTACCTGATGTTGGCGCAGCAGATGATACGCGCGGATAAGGTGACGGCAATCTTCCGTTTGGGCATAGCCGCCGAGATCGCCGAACTGATCGAAGGCATGAGCAATGCGCAAATCCTCAAGCTCGCCGGCGGCAATATGATGCTGGCCCGCTTCCGCTTCGACGACGGCGCCATCCTGTCGATGCTGACGAACTATAATAAAGACCGTTCGCTGGCCCAGTCGCACGCCGCCATCCTGATGGCTGGCCAGGCGGTTGAAGAAATCGCCTAAGCTGTCCCAGTTCTGCATTCACCGTAGCATCCGGAGTAGATAATCATGGCCAAGAAAAGCGTCGTTTCAGAAGCGCAGGAGATCCGGCTTGCGATCGAACTGATACAACTTGGCGCCCGTTTGCAGTTGCTGGAAACGGAAGTGTCGCTGTCGCGCGAGCGGCTGCTCAATCTGTACAAGGAATTGAAGGGCGTTTCGCCACCCAAGGGCATGCTGCCGTTTTCGACGGACTGGTTCATCACCTGGCAGCCGAACATTCATTCCTCGCTGTTCATCAACATCCACACATTCCTGGTCGAGCACGCCGGGGCCTCCGGCATCGAAGCCGTCATGAAGGCCTACAAGCTGTATCTCGAACAAATGCCGCCCGAGCCGGGCGAGGAGCCCCTGCTGTCGCTGACGCGGGCCTGGACCCTGGTGCGCTTTTTCAGCAGCAAGATGCTGGCGATGGCGCCATGCAAAAAATGCACCGGCAAATTCGTCGTCAACACCTTCGACCTGAACGCCGACTACGTCTGCGGCCTGTGCCACATGCCTTCGCGCGCCGGCAAAACCAAAAAAGCCAAAGAAGCGGCCGCGCCGCTGTCGCAGGGGGCGTGATCGCCTCGCCCGCGGCGGCGCCAGGGCGGGGCGGGGCGTGAGCCTGCCGCGCCAGATCTGGCGCGCCCCGGCCGTGCGCGCGGCGCTGTTGCAGGCGCTCGCCTTTCCCCTGATGCTGGCGCTGGTGTATCTGCTGGCGCGGGCCGGCCTTGCGCTGCCGCTGTTTGCCGTCGCCCTGCTGCAGGGCGCGCTGGCGGCCGCGCTGAGCTGGCGCTGCGGCCTGGCGCCGTGGTGGCGCGCGATCCAGTTATTGTTCGCGCCGGCGCTGCTGGCCGCGAGCGCGCTGCACCTGCCGCCGCTGCTGTTCCTGCTGGCCTTCATCTTCCTGCTCGGCCTGTACTGGTCGACCTTCCGCACCCAGGTGCCGTTTTATCCGTCCGGCCCGGCCGTCTGGGACGCCGTGGCGCAGCTGCTGCCGGCGCAGCGGCCGGCGCGCCTGGTCGACATCGGCAGCGGCCTGGGCGGCCTGGTGCTGGCGCTGGCGCGCCGCCGCCCCGACTGCAGCTTCAGCGGCATCGAGCTGGCGCCGCTGCCGTGGTTGTGCAGCGTGCTGCGGGCGCGCCTGGCGGGCAGCGCGGCGCGTTTCCTGCGCGGCGATTATGAAAAACTTGACTTCGCTCAATTCGACGCCGTGTTCGCCTATCTGTCGCCGGCGGCGATGCCGGCGCTGTGGCAAAAGGCCGCCCGCGAAATGCGTCCGGGAACGATGTTACTTAGTTATGAGTTCTGTATTGCAGGACAAGAAGCGCAGCGGATTATCGCCGCCACGCCCTCGGGGCCGGCGTTATATGTCTGGTACTTTTAAGCACTAGTCTGCGTTATTTACTTGCTCGGTGGCCATTCTCACGTTATTGTAGTTCCACATATTATTTTATTGAAACTGGGCAGGTTTCAGTATGCATTCTGCTCCCTGGTGTTTGCTGTGGCTGAGTATGGATAGACTAAGAACCCCGAGCCTCGAAGCGCGGCCTTATTTTGGGAGTCAGTGCACTTGTTAGTTATTATTGGTTACGTGATAGTTTGCGGTTCGGTCTTTGGCGGCTTCGCCATGGCCGGCGGCCACTTGGCCGCGCTGTTCCAGCCGCTGGAATTGCTGATGATCGGCGGCGCCGCCGCGGGCGCTTTCCTGGTCGGCAACAACGGCAAGGCCATCAAGGCCACGATGGCCGCCGTGCCGACGCTGTTCAAGGGCTCGCGCTACACCCGCGAGCTGTACATGGAAATGATGTCGCTGCTGTTCGACGTGCTCAGCAAGGTCCGCAAGGAGGGGCTGATGTCGATCGAGGGCGATATTGACAGCCCGCAAGATAGTCCCTTGTTTAGCAAATATCCTACCGTTCTGGAGGATCATCACATTGTTGAATTCATGACCGATTACCTGCGCTTGATGGTGTCGGGGAATATGGACGCGTTTCAGATCGAAAATCTGATGGACAATGAAATCGAAACCCACCACCACGAGGGCGCCGTGCCGGCCCACTGCATCGCCAAGCTGGGCGACGGCCTGCCGGCGTTCGGCATCGTCGCGGCCGTGATGGGCGTGGTGCACACGATGGAATCGGTGGGCATTCCGCCGGCCGAGCTGGGCATGCTGATCGCCCACGCGCTGGTCGGCACCTTCCTCGGCATCTTGCTGGCCTATGGCTTCGTCGGCCCGCTGGCCAGCCTGCTGGAACAAAAACTGGAAGAGTCGACCAAGATGTTCCAGTGCGTGAAAGTGACCCTGCTGGCCAGTTTGAACGGTTATGCGCCCGCGCTGGCCGTCGAATTCGGCCGCAAAGTGCTGTATTCGACCGAGCGTCCGACCTTCGGCGAGTTGGAAGAGCATATCAAGAAATCCAAATCGAAATAGGGCGCAGGCGTACCATGAGTCAATTGCAGCACACACTGGGGGCACGACATGGCAGATGATGGCCTGCGTCCGATCATTGTCAAACGCATCAAGAAAACGGCCGGCGGCCACCACGGCGGCGCCTGGAAGATCGCCTATGCCGACTTCGTGACGGCGATGATGGCCTTCTTCCTGCTGATGTGGCTGCTCGGCTCGACCACCAAAGGCGACCTGAACGGCATTTCCGAATTCTTCAAGACGCCGCTGAAGGTGGCCATGTCGGGCGGCTCCGGCAGCGGCGACAGCTCCTCGGTGATCCAGGGCGGCGGCGAAGACCTCAGCCGGCAGCAGGGCCAGGTGAAGAAGGGCGAAGACCCGCCGGCGAAGAAGACCTTCGACCTGAAGGGCGCCAAGGCGGCCCTGGAGCGCGACGAGGCCGTGCGCCTGCAGGCGCTGAAGGCGAAGATCGAGGCGACCATCGAAGCCAATCCGGCGCTGCGCAAATACAAGAACCAGCTCTTGCTCGACATCACCAGCGAAGGCTTGCGCATCCAGATCGTCGACGAGCAGAACCGGCCGATGTTCGCCCTGGCCAAGGCCGAGCTGCAACCGTACACGCGCGAAATCCTGCAGGCGATCGGCTATGTGCTCAACGAGGTGCCCAACCGCATCGGCCTGTCCGGCCACACGGATTCGACGCCGTATATGAGCGACGTCGGCTACAGCAACTGGGAATTGTCGGCCGACCGCGCCAACGCCTCGCGGCGCGAGCTGGTGCTGGGCGGCATGGGCGAGAACAAGATCTTGCGCGTCGTCGGCCTGGCGTCGGCGGCCCACCTGGACCGGCAAGACCCGTTCAATCCGATCAACCGGCGCATCAGCATCATCGTCATGAACAAGCGCACCGAGGAAAACGTGCTGCGCGACGGCGCCGCCATGGAGGTGCCGGCCGCGGCGGCCCAGCCGCAGCCCCGGCCGCTGAAGAAATAGCAGGGCGCGCGCCCAGGCGGCGCGTGGAGATTGGTAACAACGAGAGCTTTTATGACGAGAAAAAAAATACTGGGCTCACATGTGAAGCGCCTGCTGTCCGGCGTGTCGGACCACGGGCGCAAGCATTTGACGGAAGTGGAAACGGACCTGGTGCAAACCGGCTTCCTGCTGGAAGAGGCGATCGAGAAGCTGTCGAGCAACTTCATGGCCATCCACGCCGCCGTCAGCGCGCAGCAAGCCACCATCGACGCGCTGCTGGCCGGCGCCGCGGTCACGCCGCAGCAGGCCGCCAGCCTGACGGCCATGCAGGGCGAGGTGGGCGGCTACGTCAACGCGGCCATCACCAGCATGCAATTCCAGGACATGACCAGCCAGCTGATCGACCGCACCTTGAAGCGCGTCACCGGCTTGCGCGAATTCCTCGGCACGCTGAGTTCGCACGGCGCCGAGATGTTGCCGGAAAGCGACAACGAGGAAATCGTCGCCCTGCTCGGCAAGGTCAGCATGGCGCTGGCGATACAGAGTCTGGAATTGCGCAGCGTGTTGCGCAAGGCCGTCAGCCAACAGCATTTGGAGAGTGGCGACATCGAGCTGTTCTAGCCCGGTTCGCCTGTGCAGGGATCACAACAGCGGGCGCGGTGCCCGGAATTACAATAGTGGGAGCAAAGATGGCTAAAACGATACTTGCAGTGGACGATTCAAGCTCGCTGCGCCAGATGGTGGCATTCAGCCTGAAGGCCGCCGGTTACCTGGTGGTCGAGGCGGTGGACGGCCAGGACGGCCTGGAAAAGGCCAAGCTGCAGACGGTGGACCTGGTGCTGACGGACCAGAACATGCCGCGCATGGACGGCTTGCAATTGATCAAGCTGCTGCGCGAGCAGGCCGCCTACCAGAAGGTGCCCATCCTGATGCTGACCACCGAGTCCTCCGACGAAATGAAGGCCAAGGGCCGCGCGGCCGGCGCCAACGGCTGGCTGGTCAAGCCCTTCGATCCGCAGCGCCTGATCGAGGTGGTCAAAAAGGTGATCGGCTGATGTTCGCCGCGGAGTGCACAGATGCAAAGCGAATTTGACGGAGTCTCAACATGACCATCGATATAAGCCAGTTTTTCCAGGTCTTTTTCGATGAAGCCGAGGAATTGCTGGCTGAAAAAGAGCGGCTGTTGCTGGCCGTCGACATTGCGGCGCCCGACGCCGAAGACCTGAACGCGATTTTCCGCACCGCCCACTCGATCAAGGGCGGCGCCTCGACGTTCGGCTTGAACGATATGTCGGAGGTGACCCATATCCTGGAGTCGCTGCTGGACCGCATCCGCAAGGGCGAGATGGCGCTGACGTCGGAGCACGTCGACGCCTTCCTGGCCGCCAAGGACATCCTCAAGATGCAGCTCGACGGCCACCGCCTCGGCACGCCGGTCGACTCCGACGCCGTCGCCGACGTGCGCATGATGCTGCAGTCGCTGTCGCAGGACGCGCCGGTGCAGGCCATGGCGCCGGCCGCGCCGTCCTTCCACGCGCCCGAGGCCAAGGCCGTCGACCACGAGGGCGGCCAGCGCTACCGCCTGGAATTGCCGAAGATGGAGCTGCGCGAGGTCAACGCGCTGAGCGCCGAACTGGGCCTGTTGGGCCAGGTGTCGGTGGCGCCGCTGGACGGCGAGCGCCACGTCATCGTCGTCACCACCCATGAAAGCCTGGACGACATCGTCGCCATCTGCTCCTTCGTGCTGAACCCGGACGACATGCAGGTGTCGGTGGCGCCGCCGCTGACGCCGCAGCAGCGCGCGCTGGAGCAGGCCGCCCGCAACGAGGTCGAAAACGCCCTCGGCTACGGCTTCTTCGACCCGATCGAGCCGTTCTCGCCGGCCCAGGCCGCGAAAGGCGACGCCGAGCAGGGTTACGGCTTCTTCCAACCCATCGAACAGATACGCGCGCTGTCGGCCGAGCCCAGCGACGCCGAGCGCGGCTACGGCTTCTTCCAGCCGATCGAGGAAATCCGCGCCAGCGCCGGCATCGTCGCCGCGCCGCGCGAGGCGGCCGCGCCGGCCGCCCGCAGCGAGGCTCCGGCCGAGGCCGAGGCCGACAAGAAGCCCGCCAAGAAGGACGGCGACAAGGCCGCGCCGGGCGCCGAATCGTCGTCGATCCGCGTCTCGATCGAGAAGGTCGACCAGTTGATCAACCTGATCGGCGAGCTGGTCATCACCCAGGCCATGATAGAGCAGCGCGCCGACACCCTGGACCCGATGGTGCACGAGCGCCTGCTCAACAGCATCGGCCAGCTGACCCGCAACACCCGCGACCTGCAGGAAGCGGTGATGTCGATCCGCATGATGCCGATGGACTTCGTCTTCTCGCGCTTCCCGCGCATGGTGCGCGACCTCGCCGCCAAGCTGGGCAAGAAGATCGACTTCATCACCAACGGCGCCGCCACCGAGCTCGACAAGGGCTTGATCGAGCGCATCGTCGACCCCCTGACCCACCTGGTGCGCAACAGCATCGACCACGGCATCGAAATGCCGGCCGCCCGCGCGGCCGCCGGCAAGAGCGAGGCGGGGCGGCTGTTCCTGTCGGCCAGTCACCAGGGCGGCAACATCATCATCGAAGTCTCCGACGACGGCGGCGGCTTGAACCGCGAGCGCATCCTCGCCAAGGCGCAGCAGCAGGGCATGGCCGTCGCCGACAGCATGAGCGACGCCGAGGTCTGGCAACTGATCTTCGCGCCGGGCTTCTCGACGGCCGAGGCGGTCACCGACGTGTCCGGCCGCGGCGTCGGCATGGACGTCGTCAAGCGCAACATCGGCGCCATGGGCGGCAGCGTCGACATCCGCTCGGCCAAGGGCTTCGGCACCACCATCTCGATCTCGCTGCCGCTGACGCTGGCTATCCTCGACGGCATGTCGATCCGCGTCGGCGAGGAAGTCTACATCCTGCCGCTCGGCTATGTCATCGAGTCGCTGCAGCCGGCGCCCGAGGACGTCAAGGAAATCAGCGGCAAGGGCCGGGTCGTCAAGGTGCGCGGCGAATACCTGCCCCTGATCCCGCTGTACCAGATGTTCGACATCGCGCCGCGCTTCACCGACCCGTCCCAGGGCATCTGCGTGATCCTCGAAACGGAGGGGCGCAAGGCGGCGCTGTTCGTCGACGACCTGGTCGGCCAGCAGCAGGTGGTCGTCAAGAATCTGGAGTCGAATTATCGTAAGGTGGTTGGTATTTCCGGCGCGACTATCCTGGGCGACGGCGGCGTGTCGCTGATCCTCGACGTCACCGCGCTCATCCGTTCGTCCCGGCAGCTCGCCGACGAATCCATTTTCTCGTGAATTCAGATAGGAACCCCATCATGTCAGAACAGCAAACTTCCGGACTCAAACTGGCCGACGGCAAGGACATCGCCGGCCATGAATTTCTCGCCTTCACGCTCGGCTCCGAGGAATACGGCATCGACATCCTGAAGGTGCAGGAAATCCGCGGCTACGAGGCGGTCACGCGCATCGCCAACGCGCCCGAGTTCATCAAGGGCGTCATCAACCTGCGCGGCATCATCATCCCCGTCGTCGACATGCGCATCAAGTTCAATCTCGGCACGCCCGTCTACGACCAGTTCACCGTCGTCATCATCCTCAACATCGGCGGGCGCATCGTCGGCATGGTCGTCGACAGCGTTTCCGACGTCACCACGCTGACGCCGGACCAGGTCAAGCCGGCCCCCGAGATGGGCAACGCCTTCAGCACCGACTACATGATCGGCCTGGGCACGATCGACGCGCGCATGCTGATTTTGGTCGACATCGACAAGCTGATGTCAAGTGGTGAAATGGGTCTGATCGACAAGCTGGCCGCATAAACCACGCCGGCGCCTTGTTGTTGCAGAACGCCGCACTACAGTGTGGCGGAGTGGTGTAATGTAGTGGTATTGCTCTACGGCTACCTCCGCGCCCAACGGGGCGGTAGCCGGCCCAAGGTCCGCAGAGGCCAGGCCAAACAGGTATTGCCCGGCGCGCCAGGCGCGCGCCGGCATGAGATGAGCGGGTGGTATTCTACGGAGACATAAATGAATTTACGCGACTTCAAAATAGGCACACGTCTGGGTATCGGCTTTGGGATTATCCTGACAATTCTTGTCGCGATGGTGTTGACGGCCAATTTTTTGAACTACCGCAACAAGGCCGAGCTGGTGAGCGGCGTGGAACTGGCCGGCGCAAAAAACACCCAGGCGGCGGCGATGAAGAGCGCCATGCTGGAAACCGGCATCGCCATGCGCAACATCGGCTTGCAGTCCGACGTCAGCCTGATGCAAAAGGAAGAGGCCAAGGTCAAGGAGCAGCGCAAGCGCTACGACGCGGCGCGCGACAAGCTGCAGTCGCTGGGCTTGAACGAGAATGAGAAGAAGGTGCTCGGCGATATCGCCGCCTTCGACAAGGAAGTCGACAACGCCTTCAAGGAGGCGATCGGCCAGGTGCTGGCGTTTAACAGCGAGGGCGCGGCCAAGGTGATTGCCAGCCGCATCGACCCGCTCAGCCAGCAGACCCTGGTGGCGATCAACAAGCTGCTGGACTTGCAGCAGGCCGCCTCGCGCAGCTTCATGGACGGCTCGGTGGCCGGCGACACGCGGCTGATGCTGACGCTGTTCGTGCTCGGCGGCGTCGCCGTGGCCATCGGCGTCGTCTGCGCGATGGCGATCACGCGCAGCATCACCGGCCCGCTCTCGGGCGCCGTCGAGGTGGCGCAGAAGGTCGCCGCCGGCGAGCTGACGTCGCGGGTCGAGGTCAGCGGCAAGGACGAGACGAGCGCGCTGCTGCAGGCGCTCAGGGACATGAACGAGAGCCTGGTGAAGACCGTCAGCGACGTGCGCAGCGGCACCGAGACGATCACCGTCGCCTCGCGCGAAATCGCCACCGGCAACGCCGACCTGTCCTCGCGCACGGAGTCGCAGGCCAGCTCGCTGGAGGAAACAGCCAGCTCGATGGAGGAGCTGACCTCGACGGTCAAGCAGAACGCCGACAACGCCCGCCAGGCCAACCAACTGGCCGTGTCGGCCTCGTCGGTGGCCGTCAAGGGCGGCAGCGTCGTCTCCCAGGTGGTCAACACCATGGGCTCGATCAAGGATAGCTCGCGCAAGATCGTCGACATCATCGGCGTCATCGACGGCATCGCCTTCCAGACCAATATTTTGGCCTTGAACGCGGCCGTCGAGGCGGCCCGGGCCGGCGAGCAGGGCCGCGGCTTCGCCGTCGTCGCCAGCGAGGTGCGCAACCTGGCCCAGCGCAGCGCCGGCGCGGCCAAGGAAATCAAGGAGTTGATCGGCGATTCGGTCGACAAGGTCGACGCCGGCAGCAAGCTGGTCGACGAGGCCGGCCAGACCATGGACTTGATCGTCACGTCGATCAAGCAGGTGGCCGACATCATGGGCGAGATCACGGCCGCGACCCAGGAGCAGAGCAACGGCATCGAGGAAGTCAACCTGGCCATCACGCAGATGGACGAGATGACGCAGCAGAACGCCGCCTTGGTGGAGCAGGCCGCGGCGGCCGCCGAAAGCATGCAGGAGCAGTCGCAGAAGCTGGCCGAGGCGGTCAGCATCTTCAAGCTCGACGGCGACCAGCAGCAGCGCCCGGCCGTCCACGCGGCGGCGCCGCGCGCGGCTGTGAAGGCGGCGCCGCGGCCTGCCATGCCGCGTGCGGCCGCGGTCCGCGCGGCCGTGGCCCGTCCGGCGTCCGCGCCGGCCGCCGCGCCGCAGAAGATCAGCGCGGCTGCCGCCGGCGACGAGTGGGAGGAATTCTGATCGTTGGATTAGGGCGGCAACCGCTGTAAGGCATTGTTTTAATTAAGAAAAAAGGTAACACAGATGCCGCAAAATAAAACGGATACCGTCAAAGAGTTTGAGTTCACGGCCAAGGATTTCGAACGGGTCCGGGGAATGATTTACAAGCGCGCCGGTATCGCGCTGGCCGACAGCAAGCAGGAAATGGTCTACAGCCGGCTGGCGCGGCGCTTGCGCGCCACCGGCATCGCCTCGTTCGGCAAATACCTGGACGACCTGGAGGCCGGCCGCCTGGGCGAAGAGTGGGAGGCGTTCACCAACGCGCTGACGACCAATCTGACCTCGTTTTTCCGCGAGTCGCACCACTTCCCGCTGCTGGCCGAGCACCTGAAGAAAATCGGCGGGCCGGCCACCATCTGGTGTTCGGCCAGCTCGACCGGCGAGGAGCCGTACTCGATCGCCATGACGGCCTGCGAGGCCTTCAACACCTTGAGCCCGCCGGTGACCGTCATCGCCACCGACATCGACACGAATGTGCTGGCCACGGCCGCCAACGGCGTCTACACGCTGGACCGCCTCGACAAGATGGCGCCGGAGCGCGCCAAGCGCTTCTTCCTGCGCGGCAAGGGCGAGCGCGAAGGCATGGTGCGCGTGCGCCCCGAGCTGCGCCAGATGATCACCTTCAAGCAGTTGAACCTGCTGGCCGACGGCTGGCCGCTGCAGGGCCAGTTCGACGTCATTTTTTGCCGCAACGTGATGATCTATTTCGATAAGGCAACACAGCGTAAAATACTGTCCCGCTTTGTGCCCTTGATGAAGCCGGACGCGCTGCTGTTCGCCGGCCATTCGGAGAATTTCCTGTATGTGTCGGAGTCATTGAAGCTGCGTGGTAAGACGGTGTACGAATTGGACGAGCGCGGTGGCGCCCCAAAAACGTCCCCGCACCGAACATGAGAATATTATATGAGCCTAGAACCCAAAGAACACTTTGCCACGAACGTCTATTACGATAGGACCTTCGACTGCGACGCCGCGAAGATACTGCCGGGCGAGTATTATTTCACCAATAAGGACATGCTGATCGTCACGGTGCTCGGCTCCTGCGTGTCGGCCTGCATCCGCGACCGCGTCACCGGCCTGGGCGGCATGAACCACTTCATGCTGCCCGACGGCGGCGGCGACACCAGCAGCCCCGTGTCGGCGTCGGCGCGCTACGGCACCTATGCGATGGAAATCCTGATCAACGATTTGCTGAAGGCGGGCGCGCGGCGCGAAAACATGGAGGCCAAGGTCTTCGGCGGCGGCGCCGTGCTGCGCGGCTTCACGGCGATCAACGTCGGCGAGCGCAACGCCGCCTTCGTGCTGAACTACCTGCGCGCCGAGAAGATGCGCGTGGTGGCTGAGGACTTGAACGACATCCACCCGCGCAAGGTGTATTTCTTCCCGCGCACGGGCAAGGTGCTGGTCAAGAAGCTGATGCAGTCGCACAACGACACGCTGGCCAGGCGCGAGCAGGACTACGCCAGCCGCCTCAAGGTGCAGCCCGTCGGCGGCGAGGTGGAACTGTTTTAGGCGCCGTCGCCGGCGCCGTAGCACGGGCGCGCCGCCGCGGCGGCGCGCCGAACCGATATTATTGAAGAGGGCCTGGCCCGGAAAGCAAGTATGAAGATCAAAGTCTTGATTGTGGATGACTCGGCGCTGATACGCAGCGTGATGAGCGAAATCGTCAATAGCCAGCCCGACATGGAAGTGGTCGGCGTGGCCCCCGATCCCCTGGTCGCGCGCGAGCTGATCAAGCAGACCAACCCGGACGTGCTGACCCTGGACGTCGAGATGCCGAAGATGGACGGCCTGGACTTCCTCGAAAAGCTGATGCGGCTGCGGCCGATGCCGGTGCTGATGGTGTCCTCGCTGACCGAGCGCGGCTCGGAAATCACCATGCGCGCGCTGGAGCTGGGCGCCGTCGACTTCGTGACGAAGCCGAAGATTTCCATCCAGACGGGCATGCGCGACTACACCGACATGATCGCCGACAAGATCCGCGCCGCCTCGAAGGCGCGCATCCGCGCCCGCACGCTGCCGGTGGCCGGCGAGGCCGCCGCGGCGCCGCTGCCGGCCCTGCGCAACCCGCTGACGTCGAGCGAAAAACTGATCATCGTCGGCGCCTCCACGGGCGGCACCGAGGCGATCCGCGAATTCCTCATGCAAATGCCGTCCGACTGCCCCGGCATCCTGATCACCCAGCACATGCCGGAGGGCTTCACGCGCTCGTTCGCGCGGCGCCTCGACTCGCTGTGCAAGATTTCCGTGCAAGAGGCGGCCGGCGGCGAACGCGTGCTGCCGGGCCACGCCTACATCGCGCCTGGCCACTCGCACCTGACACTGACGCGCAGCGGCGCCAACTACATGACCAAGATCGACCAGGGCGAGCCGGTGAACCGCCACCGCCCCTCCGTCGACGTGCTGTTCCGCTCGGCGGCCCAGGCGGCCGGCAAGAACGCCGTCGGCGTCATCCTGACGGGCATGGGCAAGGACGGCGCGGCCGGCATGCTGGAGATGAAAGAGGCGGGGGCGTATAATTTCGCCCAGGACGAGGCCAGTTGCGTCGTGTTCGGCATGCCGCGCGAAGCGATCGCCATGGGCGGCGCCCACGAGGTGGGCGCGCTGACGGCGCTGCCGGGCATGGTGCTCGGTTACCTGGCCAAGTACGGCATGCGCGCTTTGCGCGTGTAAATCAGCTTTCCGGCGTTTTTACGCGACATTGTTCGCCTTAAAGCAACGAAAATGCTATCCTATAAACTGCTGCCGGTGTGCCGACCTGGGTGTCGGCATACATGTCGCCAATATCAATAAACCGCTAGAGAAACAACGGAGTAATTCATGGCTGATCCAAAGATGAAATTTTTAGTGGTTGACGATTTTTCGACGATGCGCCGCATCGTCCGGAATCTGTTAAAAGAACTGGGTTACGCCAATGTCGACGAGGCGGAAGACGGCGTCATGGGGCTGGCCAAGCTGCGCTCGGAGTCCTTCGACTTCGTCGTGTCGGATTGGAACATGCCGAATATGGACGGCCTGACCATGCTGCAGCACATACGCGCCGACCCGGCGCTGGCGAAACTGCCGGTGCTGATGGTGACGGCCGAAGCGAAAAAGGAAAACATCATCGCCGCCGCGCAAGCGGGCGCCAGCGGCTACGTGGTGAAACCGTTTACGGCGGCGACGCTGGACGAAAAGCTCAACAAGATTTTCGAGAAGCTGGAAAAGGCCGGGGCCTAATATGCTGCCGCAAGAAAGCGGCGGCGCGGCGGCCGGCGCGCGCCCGGGCCGCATGGCGCGCGCGCCGCTCGACAGCCTCGGCTTCTAAGCCTGGCTGCCGGCGCGGCCGGCAGCCGGACCATCCGGTCAGCTAGCCCACACCCGCCCACGCCATGCACCAAACCAACTACATCGTCCGCGAACCGCTGCTCGACCCCAAGCAGCGGGTAATAGGCTACGAACTGTCGTGGCAACAGCACGGCGCGGCCGCCTCCAGCGACGCCGAGCTGGAAGAGCTGATCGGCTTCGTCGCCGGCCAGCTCATCGACGACGAGCGCGGCTGGCTGCTGCGCGACAAACTGCTCTTCCTCGACGCCGTGCCGGCCATGCTGTCGACGGACGCGCTGTTCGCCATGCCGCCCGAATTCACCGTACTGAGCATCCGCAGCGCCGAACTGCACAACCGCGACACGCTGGCGGCCGTGCGCGGCCTGCGCGCCGGCGGCGTCGGCATCGCCCTGCGCGAAGCGTCGGCCTCGCTGCTGACGAAAAACCTGGCCGGCATCGCCTCCTGGGTCGAAGTGCGCTTCACGGGCGCCGACGTGGCCGCGCAGGCGCGCGTCTTCTCGACGCTGAAGCAATCGGCCGTGCGCATGGTGGGCCGTCCCGTGGCCAGCTGGGCCGACTTCGACGCCTGCGCCGCGCTGGGCCTGGACGCCTTCGTCGGCAAACTGCACCTGACGCCGCGGCCCGGCCCGCCCGTCAAAGGCATGAACCCGGCCCAGACCATCATCCTGCAACTGATGCAGATGGTGAACCAGAACGCCGACATCAAACACCTGGAAAACGCCCTCAAGCGCGACGCGGCGCTGTCCTACAAACTGCTGCGCTTCATCAACTCGGCCAGCTTCGCCCTGGGCGCCGAAGTGCAATCGCTGCGCCAGGCGCTGGCCCTGCTGGGCTACGCGCCGCTATACCGCTGGCTGACGCTGCTGCTGGCGACGGCCAGCGCCAGCGGCTACTCGCCCGTGCTGATGGAAACGGCGGTGGTGCGCGGCCGCCTGGCCGAACTGCTGGGCATGGCGGCGCTGGGCAAAGTCGAAGCGGAAAACCTCTTCGTGGCGGGCATGTTCTCGCTGCTGGACCGGCTGCTGGGCCTGCCGATGAAAGAAGTCCTCGACAGCATCGTCCTGCCGGCCGACGTCGTCGACGCCCTGCTCACGCGGGGCGGCAAATACGGCCCCTACCTGGCGCTGGCCGAAGCGTGCGAACTCAACACCAACCTCGTCGCCTCGCTGGCGGCGGGACTCAAACTCAGCCCCCTCGACGTCAACAAAGCCCACCTCTCGGCGCTGGCCTGGGCGCAAAGCATCGCCACCTAACAAGCAACAATGGGGTCAGGTCTAGACATGGCGGTTTTTCCAAAAACAACAATGGGGTCAGGTCTAGACATGGCGGTTTTCATCACGAAAAACCGCCATGTCTAGACCTGACCCCATTGTTGGTGGCCGGTAAGCCGGGCGCTTAGATTTCCAGGTTGTCGATCAGGCGGGTCTGACCCAGTTTGGCGGCGGCCAGTACCACCAGCGGCGTGCCTTGCGCTAGGTCGCCGGCCGACGGCGGCTGCAGGTCGTTGCGTTTGCGGATAGAGATGTAGTCGGGGTGCCAGCCTTTTTTCGCCAGTTGCGCCATCGCCGCGTGTTCCAGTTCGAAGATGTCGAGGTGGCCCGCGCGCATTTCATCGGCGACAAAGTTGAGGCTCTGGTACAGCGACGGCGCTTCGGCGCGCTCGGCCGCCGACAGATACATATTGCGCGAGGAGAGCGCCAGGCCGTCGTCGGCGCGGTAGGTTTCGGCGGCGATGATTTGCGTCGGCAGCGCGAATTGGCGGCTCATGTTGCGGATGATCATCAGTTGCTGGTAATCCTTCTTGCCGAATACGGCCACACGCGGTTGCACGCAGGAGAACAGCTTCAGCACGACGGTGGTGACGCCGGTGAAGAAGCCCGGGCGGAATTCGCCTTCCAGGGTGTTGCCCAGGTCGTCGGGCGGGCGCACGCGGAATTCCTGTGGTTCCGGGTACAGGTCTTTCTCGGTCGGCGCGAACAGCACGTAGACGCCTTCCTTTTCCAGTTTCTCGACGTCGGCCTGGAAGGTGCGCGGGTATTTCTCGAAGTCTTCGTTCGGCCCGAATTGCAGGCGGTTGACGAAGATCGACGCGACCACCGGGTCGCCGTGCTTGCGCGCCAGGCGCATCAGGGACAGGTGGCCCTCGTGCAGATTGCCCATCGTCGGCACGAAGGCCGTGCGCAATTGCCCGCTTAACTGGTCGCGCAATTCTTCAATGGAGGAGATGATTTTCATGGATTGCTTTCGCTAATGCGCTAATGGGAAGGGAGCGGCGCGGCGGCCTCAGGCCGGCGAGTACGCGAGCCGCACGTAAATCGGCGCAAACGGTTCGGCTTGCGTAATTTCGATCAGGGTTTCTTTGGCCAGTTCCAGCAGGGCGACGAAGTTGACGACGACGATGGGCACGCCGCCGGCGACGTCGAACAGGTCGGCGAATTCGACGAAGCGGGCCGATTGCAACTGGCGCAGGATGCTCGACATGTGCTCGCGCACGGACAGTTCCTGGCGGCTGATCTTGTGGTGCTGGGTCAGCTTGGCGCGTTTCAGCACGTCCAGCCAGGCCGCCTGCAGGTCGGCCGGCTCGACGTCGGGCCAGCTCGCCGTCAGGCTTTGCTCGATGAAGATGGCGGGCCGGATGAAGTCGCGCTCCAGCTGGGGGATGGTGTTCAAGTCGTAGGCGGCCAGCTTGATCTGCTCGTATTCGAGCAGGCGGCGCACCAGCTCGGCGCGGGGGTCGCCGGCGTCGTCCTCGACGTCGCTCTTGCGCGAGGGCAGCAGCATGCGCGACTTGATCTCGATCAGCATCGCCGCCATCAACAGATACTCGGCGGCCAGCTCCAGATTGTGCACGCGGATCTGGTCGACATACTTCAGATACTGCAGCGTGACCTGCGCCATCGGGATGTCGAGGATGTTGAAGTTTTGCTTGCGGATCAGATACAGCAGCAAATCCAGCGGCCCCTCGAACGCTTCGAGGAAAATTTCCAGCGCGTCCGGCGGAATATACAAATCCGTCGGCATGCGCATCAGCGGCTCGCCATACAGGCGCGCGTAGCCGACCGGATCGACTGCCGGGGCGGGGGCCGGATCGGCGCTCGTCACTGTCGCCGCATCATCTGGCAACATCCTGGTCGCCCCGAGCGCTTAAATCTTGTTCTGGTAAACGTAAGCTTGCTGCTTGACGGCCGATTCCATCTGGCGCTCCTGCTCGCTCAAGCTGACTGGCGGCTTATCCCACAACAAGGCGCGGCCGGCGCGCTGGCCCTCTTCCATGCCCGGGTTCTTCTCTTTCAACGCCTTGATGAACAAAGTGTGATCGGATTCATACAACTGGAACTGTTTGCTGAGTTTCATATAATCTTATTGGTGGGAAGCAATCGATATTTTACCGCGCCGGGCGCCGCGGCGGTAATTCTATCGCAGGCCGCGGCGTAGGAAACGGCTGAAACGGCCGGCGCGGCGCGCAAACTGTGGTATTTTTCGCAATCATGGCGAAATGGTTTATCCTCAACATGCCGTAAATTAAGGTTGGGGTCAGGTCTAGACATGGCGGTTTTTGCGCCGCCCGGCCGGAAAACCGCCATGTCTAGACCTGACCCCACGGGGTTTTGCAACTTTTTCTTTGCTTATGACGCAACGTTTGACGCTTTCCACGGTTTGCTTGCTGGTGCTCGCCCCTTTGTTGTGGGCGGGTAATGCGATTGTCGGGCGCCTCGTGCATGAGGCGGTGCCGCCTATGACGTTGAATTTTCTGCGCTGGTCGATTGCTTTGTGCATTTTGCTGCCGCTGGCGGGGCCGATTTTCCGCCGCGGCAGCGGTTTGTGGTTGCGTTGGCGCCGTTTCGCCGTGCTCGGTTTGCTGGGCATCGGGCTGTATAACGCGCTGCAGTATCTGGCGCTGCGGAGTTCGACGCCGATTAATGTCACGCTGGTCGCGGCCGGGATGCCGGTCTGGATGTTGCTCACCGGCTGGCTGTTTTTCGGCATGCCGGTGGCGCGCAGGCAGGTGGCCGGCGCCGTGTTGTCGATCGCCGGGGTGGTGCTGGTGCTGGCGCGCGGCGAGTTGCGCCATGTGCTCGAGTTGCGCCTCGTCCTAGGCGATGCGTTGATGGTGTTGGCGACCATCGCCTGGTCCTTGTATAGCTGGTTGTTGACGCGGGTGAATGCGCCGGACGATGTGCGCGGGCATTGGGCCAGTTTCTTGCTGGCGCAGGTGGCGTTCGGGCTGCTGTGGTCGGGCGCGTTCGCGGCCGGGGAGTGGGCCTTCACCGCCGCGCAGATTCACTGGAGCTGGTCTTTGGCCGCCGCGCTGGCGTATGTGGCGCTGGGGCCGGCCGTGATTGCCTTCCGCTGCTGGGGCGCCGGGGTGCAGCGCGCCGGCCCCAGCGTGGCGGCTTTTTTCAGTAATTTGACGCCGCTGTTCGCCGCCTTGATGTCGGCCGCCTTCCTCGGCGAGCCGCCGCGCCTCTACCACGCCTTGGCGTTTTTGCTGATCGTCGGGGGGATTGTGGTGTCGTCGCGGCGCTAGTTAGCAGCGCAGCGCGCGGCGCATGACCAGCGGCGCCGGTTCCAGCGGATTGGCGTGGGAGTATTCGAGCTCTTCGGCCAGTTCGAAGGCGTAGGCGGTGTAGAAGTCGCGCAGTTTCGGCTGGTCGAGGCGCACGGCCAGCCGCAGTTCCTCGACGCCGGAGGCGAGGCCGTGGTGTATCACCGCCTCCAGCAGGTGTTGCGAGAGGTTGCTGCCGCGCTGGGTCGGCAGCACGCCCATGCGCATGATTTCCCAGACGTCGGCGTCGCTGTCGAGCGGCAGCCAGCGCACCGAGCCGACCGGCGTCTCGTCGACCAGCAGAATGAAGCCGCCGCCGGCGCGCAGGTGTTCGGCGACCTGGACCGCCGTTTCGCGGTGCCCGCTGGAGGTGACGCTGACTTTGCCGGCCCAGGCCGCGCGCGTCAGGTCGGCGATCAGTTGGGCATCTTCGTCCGTCGCTTCGCGCACCACGATGTGCATGCCGTCCGCCTTAGCCTATCCGCATGCCGGGTTCTGCGCCCGGCCACGGGTTCAGGATGTAGATGCCCGGCTTGGCCTGTTCGTCGGCGGCCGAGGCGGCCAGCACCATGCCTTCGGAGATGCCGAATTTCATCTTGCGCGGCGCCAGGTTGGCCACCAGCACGGTCAGCTTGCCGGTCAGCTCTTCGGGCGTGTAGGCGGCCTTGATGCCGGAGAAGACGTTGCGCAGGCGGCCTTCGCCGGCGTCCAGGGTCAGGCGCAGCAGCTTGTCGGAGCCCTCGACGTGTTCGCATTTGACGATTTTGGCGATGCGCAGGTCGACCTTGGCGAAGTCGTCGATCTTGATTTCCGGCGCCAGCGCTTCGATGGCGCCAGCCGGCGTCGACGCCTGCAGGGCCGGCGCGGCGTCCGCGGCCGGGGCGGCCACCGGGGCCGGCGCGTCGAACAGCGCCTCGACCATCTTCGCGTCGACCCGCGTCATCAGGTGGTTGTAGGCGCCGATCTCGCGGCCCAGCATGCTCTGGTAGACGGCGCCGCTGGCCACTTCCGTGTCGCTCCAGCTCAGTTCGCTGTCGTTGAGGAAGCCGGCGACGTTGGCGGCCACGGCCGGCAGCACCGGCGACAGCAGGATCGTCAGCTGGCGGAACAGGATCAGCGCGGTGGAGCAGACCTCGTGCAGCTCGGCGAGCTTGGCGTCGTCCTTGGCCAGTATCCACGGCTTGTTTTCGTCGACGTACTGGTTGGTGATGTCGGCGATTTCCATGATTTCGCGCAGGGCCTTGCCGAATTCGCGGTGCTCGAAGTGCTTGGCGATGCTGGCCTGGCGTTCGCCGACGCCGCCGTCAACGCTGACGGTCAGGGCGCGCTTGATCCAGGCCTGGGCGCCGTCGGACAGGCCGGCGGCCAGTTTGCCGTCGAATTTCTTGGCGATGAAGCCGGCGCAGCGGCTGGCGATGTTGACGTATTTGCCGATCAAGTCGCTGTTGACGCGGGCCACGAAGTCTTCGCCGGTGAAGTCGAGGTCTTCGACTTTGGCGTTGAGTTTGAAGGCGATGTAGTAGCGCAGCCATTCCGGGTTCATGCCCAGGTTCAGGTAGCGCAGCGGCGAGATGCCGGTGCCGCGCGACTTCGACATCTTCTCGTTGTTGACGGTCAGGTGGCCGTGCACGTTGACGGTCAGCTTGTCGATCACCGGGTGGCCGGCGAATTTCAGCATCGCCGGCCAGAACAGCAGGTGGAAGGAGACGATGTCCTTGCCGATGAAGTGGATCTGTTCGGTGGCCGGGTCGTTCAGCAGCGCGTCGAAGTCGATGCCTTGCTTGTCGCAGTAGTTCTTCAGGCTGGCCAGGTAGCCGACGGGCGCGTCCAGCCAGACGTAGAAGAACTTGCCCGGCGCGTCGGGGATAGGGATGCCGAAGTAGGGCGCGTCGCGGGAAATGTCCCAGTCGGCCAGTTTTTCGCCGGCCTCGCCCAGCCATTCGCTGACCTTGTTGACCATTTCCGGCTGCAGGCGGCCGGGCGTGTTCAGCCAATCCTTGAGGAATTCGAAGCAGCGCGGGTCTGACAGCTTGAAGAAATATTGCTCGGACGGCTTCATGATCGGCGTCGAGCCGGTGAAGACGGAGAAGGGCCGCACCAGTTCCGTCGGCTGGTAGGCGGCGCCGCACACTTCGCAGTTGTCGCCGTACTGGTCCTTGGCGCCGCATTTCGGGCATTCGCCCTTGATGTTGCGGTCGGCCAGGAACATGCCCTTGACGGGGTCGTAGAAGCGGTCGACGGTCTTGGTGACGATCAGGCCGGTGTCGCGCAGCTTGCGGTAGATGCCCTGGGACAGGGCGACGTTTTCCGGCGAGTCGGTCGAGTACCAGTTGTCGAAGGCGATGTGGAAGCCGTCGAGGTACTGGGCGCGGCCGGCGGCGATGCGGGCGACGAATTCCTGCGGCGTCAAGCCCTCTTTTTCGGCGGCGATCATGATCGGCGTGCCGTGGGTGTCGTCGGCGCCGACAAAGTGCACCTCGCGTTTCGCGGCACCGTCGCGTTGCATTCGCTGGAACCGTACCCAGATATCGGCCTGGATGTATTCCATCATATGGCCAATGTGGAAGGCGGCGTTTGCGTATGGCAGGGCAGTGGTGACGAACAGCTTGCGAGTCATGATTGATGCACTTTGGCTTGGGTAAAAAATGCATTTTACCAGCGGAAAGGCCGACTGGACATCCGGCGAGGGCCGGGCCGCCCTGATTTTTCGTCAATTTTGCGCTAGACTGCGGGATCACACACGGAGATTTTCATGAGCATCACAGTAGAAGACGTCAAGGCAGCACTCTCTCTCGTTATCGATCCGAACACCGGCAAGGACTTCCTGTCTTCCAAGTCCGTCAAGAACCTGAAGGTGGACGGCGCCGGGATTGCGCTCGACATCGAGCTCGGCTATCCAGCCAAGAGCCAGTTCGAGGCGATCCGTGCCAGCGTGGCGGCGCCGCTGCAGGCGCTGGCCGGCGCCGGCAAGGTCAGCATCAACGTGTATTCCAAGATTATTTCGCACACCGTGCAGCGCGGCCTGAAGTTGATGCCGAACGTGAAGAACATCATCGCCGTCGCCTCCGGCAAGGGCGGCGTCGGCAAGTCGACGACGGCCGTCAACCTGGCGCTGGCGCTGGCGGCCGAGGGCGCCTCGGTCGGCATGCTCGACGCCGACATCTACGGCCCCTCGCAGCCGATGATGCTGGGCATCAGCGGGCAGCCGAAAACCACCGACGGCAAGACCATGGAGCCGCTGGAGAACCACGGCCTGCAAGTGTCGTCGATCGGTTTCATGATCGACCCGGGCGAGCCGATGGTGTGGCGCGGCCCGATGGTCACGCAGGCGCTGCAGCAGTTGCTGGAGCAGACCAACTGGCGCGACCTCGACTACCTGATCGTCGACATGCCGCCGGGCACGGGCGACATCCAGTTGACGCTGTCGCAAAAAGTGCCGGTGACGGGCGCCGTCATCGTCACGACGCCGCAGGACATCGCGCTGCTGGACGCGCGCAAGGGCTTGAAGATGTTCGAGAAGGTCGGCATCCCCATCCTCGGCATCGTGGAGAACATGAGCACCCACATCTGCACCAACTGCGGCCACGCGGAAGAGATTTTCGGCGCCGGCGGCGGGCAGAAGATGTGCGGCGAATACGGCGTCGACTTCCTCGGCGCCTTGCCGCTGACGATGGCGATACGCCAGCAGGCCGATTCCGGCAACCCGACGGTCGTCGCCGAGCCGGACGGCCCGGTGGCGGCCGTGTATAAAGAGATCGCGCGCAAGATCGCGGTGAAAGTGGCTGAAAAGGCCAAGGATTTAACCAGTAAGTTCCCTAGCATCGTCATCAAAAACGATTAAAAACGAGTAATCAACGAGGAGATTGTACTAATGGGTAAGACGATTCTGTTTCTGCGCCGCCTGGCGGTGAGCGCCGCCGTGAGCGGCTGTGTGGCGGCAAGCGCGTTCGCGCAATCGGTGGCCTTTGTCGAGCCGGTCAACGGCGCCACCGTCAGCAGTCCGTTCAAGGTGAAGTTCGCCGTGAACGGCATGGAGGTCAAGCCGGCCGGCGAGATGGCGGCCAACACCGGCCACCACCATCTGCTGATCAACGCCGAGGCGATCAAGGAGGGCGAGTCGGTGCCGTTCAACGACACCCATCTGCATTTCGGCAAGGGCCAGACGGAAACGGAAGTCAAGCTGGCGCCGGGCGTCTACACGCTGACGCTGCAGTTCGCCAACGGCGCGCACCAGTCGTATGGTGCGGGCTTGAGCAACACCATCAAGGTGACGGTGAAGTAAGTCCTTGCCCGGGGGAGGGTCCGTTTGCCGGACCCGGCCCCGGCGCAGTTTAGTCCAGCCGTTCCAGCGCGATCAGTTCCTCGACCGTCTGGCGGCGCCGGATCAGGCGCGACTGCGCGCCGTCGACCAGGTATTCCGCCGCGTGCGGCCGGCTGTTGTAGTTCGATGACATCGAGGCGCCATACGCGCCGGCGCCGTGCATGACGACGTAATCGCCGACCTGTGCGCGCGGCAGCAGGCGCGTCTCCACCACACCGCCCTCCAACTGGGTGAACACGTCGCCCGACTCGCACAAGGGGCCGCCGACGACGGTCGCGCGCGCATCCTGCGCCCGCAGGTCGCGGCCATCGCGCGCCAGCACCGTCATCTCGTGATAGCTGCCGTACATGGCGGGGCGCATCAATTCGCTGAAGCCGGTGTCGAGCAGGGTGAAGTGATTGCCGCCCATTTGCTTGGTGGCGCGCACCTCCGTCACCAGCAGGCCGGCCTCCGCCACCAGGAAACGCCCCGGTTCGATTTCCATGCGCACCGGATGGCCGAGGTGGGTTTCGATCTGCTTCCGGGCGGCGTCCCACAGCGCGAAGTAGTGGGCCGTGTCGACCGGCTGCTCGCCTTCGCGGTAGGGCACCGACAGGCCGCCGCCCGTCGAAATGGCCTCGACGTCGTGGCCCATGCCCGTGACCAGGTCGACCATCGTGCCGCAGACCTGCTGCAAGTGGCTGTAGTCGACGCCGGAGCCGATGTGCATGTGCAGGCCGACCAGATGCAGGCCGTACTGGCGGATCAGCGCCAGCGCGTCCTTCAGTTCGCTGTGCCAGATGCCGTGTTTGCTGTTTTCGCCGCCCGTGTTGGTCTTGTTGCTGTGGCCGTGGCCGAAGCCGGGATTGATGCGCAGCCAGACGCGGTGGCCGGGCGACACCGCGCCCAGCTGGTGCAGCATGTCGATCGAGCCGGCGTTCACTTCCACCTTCGCCTCGACGACGCGCCGCAGCGTGGCGCGGTCGAACAGGTCGCAGGTGAAGACCAGGCCGGCGGCGCCGCCGCTGCCGTCCGTCGTGAAGCCGGCCTGCAGCGCGCGCTCGATCTCGCCCAGCGAGACGGCGTCGACGTGGGCGCCCGCTTCGCGCATCAGCGCCAGCAGGTGGATGTTGGAGCAGGCTTTCTGGGCGAAGCGCACGGTGTCGAACGAGGACAGCTGGGCGATGCGCTCGCGTATCAGGGCGGCGTCGTAGACCCACAGGGGGGTGCCGTGTTGTTGCGCCAGCTGGGCCAGGGTCTGTTCTGAGATGCGCGTCATCGTGTGCTTTCTTTGTCTGGGGGCGGCGTGCGCCCGTGTCGGTATATTGGTCCATTATGGGCGGCTTCGCCTCAAACATAAAATATCCATTTGGCCTTGCCTTATTCATTTATGATATAGCCTGATCCCGCCAACCTGCCGCCATGTCCATTACCCTTCGCCATATCGAGGTATTCCGCGCCATCATGACCTGCGGCAGCGTGACCGGCGCCGCGCAGATGCTGCACACCTCGCAACCGACCGTCAGCCGCGAGCTGGCGCGCCTGGAATACCTGACGCAGCTGACGCTGTTCGAGCGCGTGCGCGGCCGCCTGCGCCCGAGCGCGCAGGCGCTGCAACTGTTCGAGGAGGTGCAGCGCGCCTATTTCGGCTTGGAGCGCATCGTCAGCGCGGCGGCCTCGCTGCGCCAGTTCGAGCAGGGCCAGTTGTCGATCGCCTGCCTGCCGGTGTTCGCCCAGGCCCTGCTGCCGCGGGCCTGCCGGCCCTTTCTCGCGCAGTTTCCCAAGGTGAGCGTCAGCATCACGCCGCAGGAGTCGCCTTTGCTGGAGGAGTGGTTGTCGGCCCAGCGCCACGACCTGGGCCTGACCGAGGTCGATAGCGCGCCGCCGGGCACGGTGCTGAGCCGCCTGATGTCGGTCGACGAGGTCTGCGTGCTGCCCGATGGCCATCCGCTGGCGGCGAAGGCGGCGCTGGCGCCGGCCGATTTCGCCGGCCAGCCCTTCATCAGCCTGTCGGCGGTCGACCCCTACCGCCAGCAGATCGACGAAATTTTCCGCCGCGCCGGCGTCGAGCGGCGCATGGTGCTCGACACGCCCAGCGCCGCCTCGGTGTGCGCGATGGCGCGCGAGGGCGTCGGCCTGGCCATCGTCAACCCCCTGACGGCGCTCGACTTCGCCGGGCAGGGGCTGCAGATCCGCCGCTTCAGCGTGTCGCTGCCGTTCACCGTCAACATCGTCAAGCCGCTGCACCGGCCGCTCTCGGAGCTGGTGGCGGTGTTCGAGCAGGCGCTGCGGCAGCAGGCCGACAGCATCGAAGCGCAGATCGGCCGGCTGTAGAAGCTTGCCGGCGCATGGTGGCGCGGCGGCGGCAACGCGGTAAAATGGCGTCTTTCTCTTTTTAGCCTGACTACCTCGATGACCACTGCATCCGCCAAGCCCGTCCGCACCCGTTTCGCTCCCAGCCCGACCGGCTACCTTCATCTGGGCGGCGCCCGCACCGCGCTGTACTCCTGGGCGTTCGCGCGCCACTTCGGCGGCACCTTCATCCTGCGCATCGAAGACACCGACCTGGAGCGTTCGACCCCGGAAGCCGTGCAGGCGATCATCGACGGCATGAAGTGGCTCGGTCTGGAGCACGACGAAGGCCCGTTCTACCAGATGCAGCGGATGGAGCGTTACCGCGAAGTCGTCGCCGCCATGCTGAAGGAGGGCAGCGCCTACCTGTGCTACTCCTCGCCCGAGGAAGTCGAGGCGATGCGCGAAAGGATGCGCGCCGCCGGCGAAAAGCCGCGCTACGATGGCACCTGGCGTCCGCAGGAGGGCAAGACCCTGCCGGCCGTGCCGGCCGACCGCAAGCCGGTGGTGCGCTTCAAGAACCCGCTCGATGGCGACGTCAGCTGGGACGACGTCGTCAAAGGCACGATCACGATCTCGAACCGCGAACTGGACGACCTGGTCATCGCGCGCCCGGACGGCACGCCGACCTACAACTTCTGCGTCGCCGTCGACGACTGGGACATGGGCATCACCCACGTGCTGCGCGGCGACGACCACGTTAACAACACGCCGCGCCAGATCAACATCCTGCGCGCGATCGGCGCGCCGCTGCCGCTGTACGGCCACCTGCCGATGATACTCGGCGCCGACGGCGAGAAGCTGTCGAAGCGCCACGGCGCCGTCAGCGTGATGGACTACCCGGCCCAGGGCTATCTGCCGGAAGCGATGCTGAACTATCTGGCGCGCCTGGGCTGGAGCCACGGCGACGACGAAGTGTTCTCGATGGCGCAGTTCTGCGAGTGGTTCAACCTGAACCACCTGACCAAGTCGGCGGCCCAGTTCAACCACGAAAAACTGGCCTGGCTGAACAACCACTATATTAAGCAGGCCGACAACGCCCGCCTGGCCGAGCTGGCCCGTCCGCTGATGCTGGCCGAAGGCGCGCAGTTCGACGGCGCGCCGGATCTGGCGCTGGTGCTGGGCATGCTCAAGGAGCGCGTCAACACCGTCAACGAATTGGCGGCGGCGGCGATGCTGTTCTACCGCGCGCCGCAGCCCGACGCGGCGCTGCTGGCGCAGCACCTGAACGACGCGGTCAAGCCGGCGCTGGCGCAGTTCGCCGAGCGCTGCCAAAGCGTCGAGTGGAGCAAGGAGGCGCTGGCCGCGATGATCAAGGAAGTGCTGGCCGCGCACGCCTTGAAGATGCCGCTGCTGGCGATGCCGCTGCGCCTGATCGTCACGGGCCAGTTGCAAACCCCGGCCATCGACGCCGTGCTGCAAGTGTTCGGCCGCGAGACTATTTTGGCCCGTTTGGCTAAATATCTCTGATAGTTGCAAAAGGGTATTTGCATCCTCCTGTATCTTTGCTATACTCTTGTTTCTGCGCCAACGGGGGTATAGCTCAGCTGGGAGAGCGCTTGCATGGCATGCAAGAGGTCAGCGGTTCGATCCCGCTTACCTCCACCAGCAAACAGAAAAGCAATTTTCTGTTTTAGGTTGAAAGAAGTTAGCGCAGATGTAGTAGTTGGCAGTTCAGGGTCCCCATCGTCTAGAGGCCTAGGACATCACCCTTTCACGGTGAGTACAGGGGTTCGAATCCCCTTGGGGACGCCAAAGTAGTTTAGCGGTTGTTGTACTATTTGTTGTTGGCAGTAGCCTTAAACAGTTAGTAAGACAAAGTCGCCAAGTGCGGCTTTTATTATTTCTGCGCCCGGGGGGTATAGCTCAGCTGGGAGAGCGCTTGCATGGCATGCAAGAGGTCAGCGGTTCGATCCCGCTTACCTCCACCACTGCGCAGAAAGTTGTAGAAAATGTAGTTCATGGTCCCCATCGTCTAGAGGCCTAGGACATCACCCTTTCACGGTGAGTACAGGGGTTCGAATCCCCTTGGGGACGCCAGGTTTCGTAGTGGTAGTAAAAATCGCTCACGCGGTTTGTTTTGTTCTGTGCCAGGGGGGTATAGCTCAGCTGGGAGAGCGCTTGCATGGCATGCAAGAGGTCAGCGGTTCGATCCCGCTTACCTCCACCAAAGCACAGAAAATGATGCAGTTCATGGTCCCCATCGTCTAGAGGCCTAGGACATCACCCTTTCACGGTGAGTACAGGGGTTCGAATCCCCTTGGGGACGCCAGATTCGACAGTTTGCGGGGCAATCGCCGGCAAGCAAGTCAAACGCAGTCGCAGATCAAGCCGCCCAGTGCGGCTTTTTTGTTTTTCCCCTCCGCATTTTCGATTCAACTCCCTTTTGCGACGCAATCATGCCGGACCGGCTAATATAGCCCCCTATATTCGACATTGCCGGGGAGTCTAATGAAATCACTCTATGCGATCATGCTGGCCTTCCTGCTGGCGCCCGCCGCGCATGCGCAAAGTCCGTCCAATCCGATCCAGCTGGATGGCGTCTATATGTACCGCACCGGCGCGGACGATCTCGACATCATTGGCGACGCCGTCTGTTTTCATCCCGATAAAAAACAATGGGGACGCGTGCCGCGGCCGAAAAATGGCCTGCCCGTGTGGTTTTGCTTCGCCAACGATGCCGAGGCGAGGGCGCTGCTGCATGTGCCGGGCAAGGAGGCGGCAATCGGCTGCGGTTTCCAGGCCAGGGCGAGTATCGAAATTTATGGCTATGTGATTTATCGCGAGCAGGGCGATTACCACGACACGGCCAAGCTGAAGGCGGTGTCGGCCTTATCCAGGGCCAAGCCAATAGCATGCGAATAGTCACTCCCGATTGGAATTAGAAGGCGCACGATGAATTTTTTGGAATTACATGTTCTTGATCTGACGGGGCGCGCGCGTCCCGCCGAAGGCGAGCAGCGGGCCATGCATGCATGGCGCCAGGCGCGCCGTATCGACAATCCGGCGGCCGATGAGGATGCCCCGATGGCGGGGATTGGCGGCCATGAATGGTTCCGCCTGCCTGAGCCGGTGAGTATCTGTGGCCAGAGCACCGACCTGATGGTGGGCAGCATCATCGGCGTATATTTTGTATTTGCGGGGCGCCATGCGGCATTGTTTGCGCAGGGGCTGGATCTGCAATACGACGCCGATAATAAAATAGACAGGCCGAGCGGCCTGGATTCCTTGCTGGAGGCGTATGAGGTGGATGCCGGCGGCGGGTTGTCCAGGCTGGATGAGGGCGATCTGTCGCCCATTGCGCCGGCGGGCGGATTGCCGCGCCACCATGATGACGTTTATTTCCGCGTGAGCGATCTGAGCGGAAGCGGAATAATCGAGACGAGAACGACCATCGCCTACGAGAGCAGTGCCTTCGCCGGCTTTACCCTGCTGGGCACGACCTATCCCGGTTTCGGCTCCCAGCCCGAGAGCGCGGAGATGCGCCGGCAATTCACCGCGACGGCCGCCGATTGGGCGGTGCGGAAGGAATGCGCCGCGCAATTGATGTCCGAGCGTTGCGCCGCCTGGCCGCACGCGCCGCGGCAGAGCATCGTCGATTTGCCCAGCTACCCGCGTGAAGTCGCCTATATCGAAGCGCTGGCGCGGGCGTATGAGCTGCGGCGCGACAAAGGATATCGATTCAACACCGACGACCCGTATTGGGTTTATGCGGCCAGCGACGCGCGCTTCCGTGAATTCTCCTTGAAATACACGGCCGGCTTGCCATTCGAAGACCTGGGGCGGGTGCTGGAGCTGGCGGTTGCTGCGCATGAAAAGGCGCGCGTGGCGCTGACGCGCGATTACGGCGAACACGAACTGTCGGCCTTGAATTTCGAGGATGTGCAGGAATACGCCCGCTGCATGCAATTACTCGGCGCCAGTTATCTGCTGGGGCGCGGCGATCTGGTTGCGCGCATCGCCGCAATGCAGGACCATGAGTATCGCGGCGAAGACGCCTTATTCGAGGCGCTGCTGAAATTCAGCCTGCCCGATCGCGACGACGACATCGACGAGTGGTATCACGACATTCCGTACACGCACCTGGTCGATTGCCTTGACGAGGAGGCGCCCGGGCGGGCGGACTGTATCAAGCAATTCCTGCAGGCGTGGCATCCGGAGCTCGTTTCCTACACCTGGTATAACGGGCATTTGCGGTCGAACGGCCTGGGCGGTTATTCCGGACTGTGGGCTTTCGAGGCTGCGGCGCTGGCCTATTTGCTGGATATCGACGACGCCGGCATTCAGCATTGGGCGTATCCGCGGGAATTGCTCGCCTATGCCAGGCGGCAATTCCCGCGCTCGCCATAAAATTCGGGCCGGGTCTGGCCGTTTGCCTTGTGCGCAGAAAGGTTGTTGTGTTGCTTAGACTGCAGTGTGCTTTGTTATTGTGTCTTTGTGTCGCGGGGAATGCGCTCGCGGGCACGTTCCTGACTGCGCGGTGCAGCCAGTTCCAGCATCCTGAATTTCAGGTCCGGGTGTTGGACGAGGCCATGCCAGGCGCCGATATCCAGTGGCTTCTCGATCATCTGGAGCAGCGCGTTGCCAGCGGGGAGCGCTTCGCGGCCGGCGAGTTCATGCAGGTCGGCTGGATGCTGTTGCGGCTGGACGGCGGCGCGGATGGGGTGCTCAGGGTTGCCGAGCCCGATATGAAGAGCATGCCGATTGCGTATATTGAGTCGATCGACAATACCTTGAAGACCATGCGCGCGCAAAAAGAGATGCTGGAAAACCTGCGGCCGCCCGAGGCGCCGGCGTTTCCATCCATGCGGCAAAGTGTGTTGGTGGACGCGAATTACAAGAGCGCCGAGAGTGTGGTGATGTACCGCATTGCCAGCGAGGTGACGTCCGGCTGGTTCGTCATGGATGCGCACGGTAAGCGGGACGGGCCGGATCAGCTGAACGCCTCGTATATTTCTCTCTATCAGCTGGCGCTCGACCGGCCCGATCTGGTGAAATTCTTTGCTTTGCCGACGGGGCTGAAGGTCGAGGTGGACAAAAAATTCGGCGCCGCGCCGGCGGGGAAGGGCAAAGACAAGAGCTGAGCCCGGGCTGGATAGATGTGCGGCGACGCGAGCCCGTCTATTGATTTGGCGCGCCGCTTCGTGTTAAACTTCGCGCACGCTTTTTTGAGGGGTAAAAAATCTCTCGGATCAGAGTCCGCTGAGCGGTATTTTTCAGCACAGGTCCCCATCGTCTAGAGGCCTAGGACATCACCCTTTCACGGTGAGTACAGGGGTTCGAATCCCCTTGGGGACGCCAAGTTTTTGGCTTCAGTTTTACCAGGTCAGAATGCGCGGTTCGGCATTCAGGACAGATTTCTGTCCCCATCGTCTAGAGGCCTAGGACATCACCCTTTCACGGTGAGTACAGGGGTTCGAATCCCCTTGGGGACGCCAGAACATGGCCGGCGCGATACTATTTGGTGTCGCAGCCGGCATTTTCTTTTGCGCCGTGCATTCGCTCTGCCGCGCCGCCCGCCCTTTGCTGCCTAAGCCATCAAAAAATGTCCCTTGATAAAGATCCCCTCAGCTCGCTAGCCATCTTCTGCAAAGTCGTCGATAACTATGGCGACATCGGCATTTGCTGGCGTCTGGCGCGGCAGTTGCAAGGGGAGCATGGCGTTGCCGTCACCTTGTGGGTCGACGATCTTCGCAGTTTTCAGCGGATTTGCCCGGAGCTTGCGGCGGACGCCGAGGTGCAGCAGATGGCCGGCGTGACGGTGCGCCACTGGCGCGATCAGGACGGCGTGTTCGCGGCCGCCGATGTGGCCGATATCGTCATCGAATTTTTCGCCTGCGATATCCCGCCCGGCTACATTGCCGCCATGGCGCAGTGCGATCCGCGTCCGGTGTGGTTCAATCTGGAAGGCTTGAGCGCCGAGGAGTGGGTCGAGGGTTGCCACACCCTGCAGTCGCCGCACCCGCGCCTGCCTTTGATGAAACATTTTTTCTTCCCCGGTTTTACCAGTAAAACGGGCGGTTTGCTGCGCGAGGCCGCCTTGGAGCAAGAGCGGCGGCAATTCCAGGCGGACCCGGCGGCGATGACGGCGTTCCTGGCCCGGCTGGGCTTGGCGCCGGCCGAGATGGCCGCGCTGAAGGTGTCGCTGTTCTGTTATCCGGACGCGCCGGTCCAGGCCCTGTTCGACGCCTGGCAGGGCGGCGCAACGGCCATCACCTGCCTGGCGCCGGAAGGCGTTGCCGTCGCGGCGATGCAAGCCTTTCTCGGCGCGGACGCCAAGGCTGGGGCGGTGCGCAGCCGCGGCGCGCTGACCGTGCGCATCGTGCCGTTTGTCGCGCAGCCGGACTACGACAAGCTGTTGTGGGCCTGCGACCTCAATTTCGTGCGCGGCGAGGATTCCATCGTGCGCGCGCAGTGGGCGGGGCGGCCATTCGTCTGGCATATCTATCCGCAGGACGAAAACCTGCACCATGTCAAATTGCGCGCCTTCCTGCGGCGTTATTCGGACGGCATCGACAGCCTGGACGCGCTCGCCTTGCACTGGAACGGCGCGTTGGCCGAGGCCGGCTGGGCGGCATTGTGGGCGGCGTTTCAGGCGGACATGCCGGCCATGACGCGCCGCGCCGCCGACTGGCAGCGGGAAATGTTGGCGAACGGCGATCTCGCCAGTAATATGCTGGCGTTCGCCCGCTCGCTTCGGTAGCCCGCCGCGCGAAAAGTAAGGTATAATTTTCGGTTAATTTTTAAGGTATTTTTTCGATCAAACGTGAGCTTACGGCGCGGTTAGCCAGGCGACAGATGATTTTTATGCAACCTCCTTTTTACGTATAATTCCTATGAAACCTGCAAAAGAAATTCGTGTTGGCAACATCATCATGGTTGACAGCAAGCCAATGATCGTGCTGCGTTCCGACGTCAATGGTTCGAGCCGCACGGGCTTCACATACAAATGGAAGATGAAAAATCTTCTGACGAACAGCCCGCAGGAAAACGTCTTCCGCGGCGACGACAAGTTCGACGTCGTTGTTTTGGACAAGAAGCCAGTGACCTACTCGTACTTCGCCGACCCGCTGTTCGTGTTCATGGACACGGAATACAACCAGTACGAAATCGAAGAAGAAAACCTGGGCGATGCGCTGCATTACCTGAAAGACGGCATGGAATGCGAAGCCGTGTTCTACGACGGCAAGGCGATTTCCGTTGAATTGCCGACGACCATCGCGCGTCAGATCGTCTACTCGGAGCCTGCAGTCAAGGGCAACACCTCCGGCAACGTCTTGAAAGAAGCCAAGATCGAAAACGCCATCGACGCGCACCGCCACATCGTGCAAGTGCCGCTGTTCGTCAGCCAGGACGACGTGATCGAAATCGACACCCGTACCAATGAGTACAAACGTGTGGTCCGCAACTAAGCCACCCGCCCTCCGAAAAACGCTGCCGCTGCAGCGTTTTTTTTCGTCCGCACAGCTGGGGACAGACCACGATTTTCGAGGAATGTTTCTTGGAAATCGTGGTCTGTCCCCAGCTGTGCAAGGCGACGCCCCCAAGGTCAGGCGGTTCTGACCTCATTGAGCAGATCGGGATGACGATCCAGCAGCTTGAGCAGCTTGACCAAGGCCAGCGGCGGCTTTGTCTTGCCGTTCTCGTAGCGCGAGAAGGCATTGATGCCGCCGCCGAAGATTTCGGCGGCCTCGCGCTGGTCAAGATCGAGCTTCTTGCGCACCTTGGTAATGAAGCTTGGGTCAACGATGGCCGCATTCACTTGCTTGGAGAATGCCTGCATTTCTCGCATGACGCGATTCGACTCGGCCGCGTCCAGAATGGATTCGGCACAGGCCGGGCAGAAGTCGCCCGTCACTGCCGCGATGATGGTGCTTTCCCCCTTGTAGGTGTAGGGGAGGTCGCGGGTGTCGTGAATCAGTTCAGCCGCGCCGCAAACTGGGCATTTCATGTTCATAGCTCCTTGAAGGACACAATCAGTACGTCATCAACGACCGTCAGTTTCAGGCACACGTCGCCCGCCTGCGTGCGTGGACGGTAGACGTCCTGCCATATCGTGTGATCGGCATGGCTGGTCATGCTTTTGTAGAAGTCCGCCGGCGTGAGCGCCATCACCACATCCAGCATCTCGGAGAGCGTAAACCCCAGCTCGTTTGCGCCAACTCGCGCCGCGTGCGTGGTGCGTACCTTGCCGGCATTGACTAAAGCTTTGGCCACGGCCAGCCTGCAATGTGGGATGTGCTTCTCCATCAATGTAATTTAACCTAGTTGGTTTATTTTGGTAAATTGCTTAGTTGCTCGCTTAACCGTACTTGGTGGGGACAGACCACGATTTCCGAGGAATGTTTCTTGGAAATCGTGGTCTGTCCCCAGCTGTAAAGCATTAAATGTTTCTGTGCGTATAAAATAATTGATTAATAGTGTCGTTTTCTCATGCCTGTTGCTGCTATGCTATTGGTTCGCATTCGCGGGCATGTGGCGCATTTCATTGAGGATGGGGTTGGCATGGATCGTAGGGATTTCGTGGGTATGGGCTTGGCCGTTGGCGCCGTCGCCAGTGTCGCGCCGGCACGCAGCGCGCCGGCCAATGCAGCCTTCAAGCCCGGCGGCGCCCTCGACGCCGGCGTGTTGCAGCAGCAGGAGCTGATGGCGGCGGGCAAGCTCAGCTCGCACGCCTTGACGTCGCAGTATCTGGCCCGCATCAATTCGATCGACAAGTCCGGCCCGCGCATCAATTCCATCATCGAACTCAATCCCGAGGCCCTGAAGATCGCCCGCGAGATGGACCGCGAGCGCGCCGCCAAAAAATTGCGCGGCCCCCTGCACGGCATTCCCGTGCTGCTCAAGGATAATATCGCCACGGCCGACCGCATGAGCACCAGCGCCGGTTCGCTGGCGCTGGTGGGCGTGCGCGCCGCCCGCGACGCCCACGTGGTGGCGCAGTTGCGCGCGGCCGGCGCCGTCATCCTCGGCAAGACCAATCTGAGCGAGTGGGCGAATATGCGTTCTACCCATTCGGTCAGCGGCTGGAGCGGACGCGGCGGCCTGACGCGCAACCCGTATGCGCTGGACCGCAATTGCAGCGGTTCCAGTTCCGGTTCGGGCGCGGCCATCGCCGCCAGCCTGGCGACGCTGGCCGTGGGCAGCGAGACGGACGGTTCTATCGTTTCGCCGGCCTCGATTTGCGGCCTGGTCGGCATCAAGCCGACGCTGGGGCTGGTCAGCCGCGGCGGCATCATTCCGATCGCCCATTCGCAGGACACGGCCGGGCCGATGGCGCGCAGCGTCACCGACGCGGCGCTGATGCTGGCGGCGATGGTCGGCGTCGATCCGGCCGACGCCGCCACGCTGGACGGCGCCGGCAAGGCTGGCGATTACGCCAAGGCGCTCGACAAGGGCGGCTTGCGCGGCATGCGCATCGGCGTCGCGCGCGATTTCTTCGGCAGTAACGACGAGCTGGACGCCGTCATCGAACGGGCGCTCAAGGCCTTGGCGGCGCAGGGCGCCGTGCTGGTCGATCCGGTGCAGGTGCCGAACGTGGCCAAGTACGGCGACAGCGAAACCGAGGTGCTGCTGTATGAGTTCAAGGCCAATCTGGCGGCCTATTTGAAGGATTATGCGCCGGACGCGCCGGTGGCGGACATGGCGGCCTTGATCGCCTTTAACGAGAAGCACGCCGCCACCGAGCTGCGCTATTTCGGCCAGGAGTATTTGCTGCGGGCCGAGGCCAAGGGCGGCCTGGATAGTCAGGAGTATCTGGATGCGCTGGCCAATAACCGCCGCTATGCGCGCGAGGAGGGCATCGACCAGGTGCTGCGCGAGCACCGTCTCGACGCGCTGGTGGCGCCCACGGGCGGGCCGGCCTGGCTGACCGATTTCATCAACGGCGATCATTATGGCGGCAGTTTTTCGACGCCGGCCGCCGTCGCCGGCTATCCGCATATCACGGTGCCGGCCGGCTTCGTACACGGTTTGCCGGTCGGCTTGTCCTTCGTCGGCGCCGCTTATAGTGAGGCGGCTTTGATCGGAATGGCGTATGCTTTCGAGCAGGCGACGCTGCACCGGCGCGCGCCGCAGTTTCCCGCCAGCGTGTCGTTGGCGGTGAAGTAACGCATAAGGATAGAGATGAACCGTCACGCCAGGTTGTTGCTGTTGTTTGCTTTGTCGTTGCCGGCGCTGCCGTTGCAGGCGAAGGAGTCGCCGGTCGAGCAGGCGCTGCGCTGCACGAAGTCGACTGCGTGCCCGTATTTTCCCGAGGCGTATAAGCGCGACCGCGATTTCCGCGATGCGTTCAAGGACGCGCTGAAGCAGGCCGGCATCAAGCGGCCGCGCTGGGTGCCGGACGGCGTTTCCGGCCCGGTCGAGCCGGTTGTCGTCGGTGGCGCGAAGATGTTGTTCACCAATGTCTGCGAGCCGCATAATTGCGGCGACCATCGCTTGATGCTGTTGTATCGCGTTGATAGCAAGAGTATGGCGGGCCTGTATATCAGCGATGCCGACGGTAAGATCAGCAAGACTTTTTTCGGTAATCCGAGTCAGGCCGAGCAGGATGTGCTGAAGAAGGATGAGCGTAACTAGCGGGCGGATTTGCCGGGTTTAGATTGAAACGGCTTCAGGCTGGATGTGGCCGGCAAAAGCAGGGGTCAGACCCCAAAGGGCCGGGGTCAGACCCCATTGGGCCGCTGGCTTCGCTTTGTCGCTGCACCGCCTAGGCGGAGCGCACCAGACGGCGCAGGCGGCCGATCAGTTCGTCGCGCAGCGCGTGCAGCCGGCCCAGTTGCGCGGTGGCGTCGGCGCCGCGTCCGGCGCGCCGCAATTCCACGAGTTCGCGCCCCAGCGCGTGCACTTGCGCGTGCAGCGCCGGCAGCGCCGCGAACGCCGGCCCTTGTCCGTATAGCGCGCGGCCTTCGTGTTCCAGCCAGCGGCCGAAGTGGCCGGCGTGGGCGTCCAGCGGCGCCGGTTCTTCGCGCCCGCCGTCGAGGTAGCCGTCGATGCCGCGCAGCCAGTGGCGCAGTTCGACTTCGGCGAATACCGTCATGCGGTCGCTTGGCGTCGGCGCGCGGTCGCGCCAGGCGCTCCAGGCCGGGTCCGGGCGCCAGCCGGCGACCCAGCCGGGCAGTTCGGCGGCCGGCATCGCCTCGGCGATGCCGAAGCCTTGCGCCAGCGTGCATCCCAGCAGCAGCAACAGTTCGCCGTGCGCCGTCGTTTCCACGCCTTCGGCGATGAGTTGGCGGCGGAAGGCCGCCGCCAGTCCGGCCACGCCTTCGATGATGGCCAGGTCTTCGGGGTCTTCCAGCATGTCGCGCACGAAGCTTTGGTCGATCTTCAGCCATTCGACCGGCAGGCGCTTCAGGTAGGTCAGCGAGGAGTAGCCGGTGCCGAAGTCGTCGAGGGCGAAGTTTACGCCGATGGCGCGGCAGGCGTGCATCACTTCCGACACTTGCGCCATGTCTTCCAGCGCGCTCGTTTCGAGTATTTCCAGTTCCAGGTAGCCGGCCGGCACGTCGGGCTGCGCCGCCAGCAGCGCCGCCAGGCGCGCGCCGAAGTCGTTCTGCTGCAGCTGGCGCGCGCCGACGTTGACGCTGACGGGCAGTTCCAGCCCGGCCGCGCGCCAGGCGCTGATCTGCGCCAGCGCGCTGCCGATCACCCATTCGCCCAGCTCGACGCTGACCTGGTGCTCGTCGATGACCGGCAGGAAGGCGGCCGGCGGCAGCAGGCCGCGCTGCGGATGCTGCCAGCGCACCAGCGCCTCGGCGCCGATGACGGCGCCGCTGCGCATGTTCACGCGCGGCTGGTAGTGCAGCACGAATTCTCCCTGTTCCAGGCCGAGGCTGATGCGGGCGATGCTTTCGCGGTAGATTTTCTCGGCCTGGTCCTGTTCGACGTCGAACAGGTGGTAGCGGTTTTTGCCGGCCTGCTTGGCCAGGTACATGGCCTGGTCGGCGTGGCGCATCAGCAGGTCGGCGTCGGCGCCGTCGCGCGGGTACAGCGTGACGCCGATGCTGGCCGAGACGCGCAGCGCCTGCTGTTCGACCTGGACCGGGTCGGCGGCCGCCCGCAGCAGCCGTTCCAGCACCGGCTCGCAGTCCTGCGGCCGGTCCAGGTCGACCAGCACGGCGACGAATTCGTCGCCGCCGATGCGGGCGATGGTGTCGCCCTCGCGCAACGCCGCCTGCATGCGCTGCGACAGCGTGACCAGCAGGGCGTCGCCGATCTGGTGGCCGTGGTGGTCGTTGACGGCCTTGAAGCCGTCCAGGTCGAGGTAAACCAGGGCCAGCGACTGGCTGCGGCGCTGGCTTTGCGCCAGCGCGTGCTGCAGGCGGTCGGCCAGCAGCACGCGGTTGGGCAGGCCGGTCAGGGCGTCGTAGTGGGCGATGTATTCGAGTTGGCGCTGGTGTTCCTTGAACGGCGTGATGTCGGTGAACAGGGCGACGTAGTTCTGGGTCTTGCCGGCGGCGTCGCGCACGGCGCTGATGGTGATCATTTCGGCGTGCACCTCGCCGTTCTTGCGGCGGTTCCAGGCTTCGCCGTCCCAGTGGCCGGTGTCGATCAGGGCGCGCCACATGGCGGCGTAGTAGTCGGGCGGCTGGCGGCCGGAGTTGAGGATGCGCGGGGTTTGGCCCAGCGCTTCCTGGTGGCTGTAGCCGGTGATGCGGGTGAAGGTGTCGTTGACTTCGATGATGATGCCGTCGGCGTCGGTGATCATGATGCCCTCGCGGGCGTGGGTGAAGACGCTGGCGGCCAGCTGCAGGCGCGCCTCTGCGCCGGTCTGGTCGATCGCCAGCGCGGCCAGGCGCGCCTCGTCTTCGAGAAACTGCAGCTCGCCCGGCGCCGGCGCGCGCGCGTGGCGGTGGAAGATGGCGAAGATGCCCAGCACCTTGCCCTGCGAGCTGCGGATCGGCTGCGACCAGCAGGCGCCCAGGCCGGCCTGGAAGGCCAGCTCCAGCAGCGGCGGGCCGGCGGCGGCGCCGGCGATGTCGGCGACGATGACGCGGCGCTCGGCGAAGGCGGCCGTGCTGAAGGGGGCGCCGCCGGCGTCGACGGCGATGCCGTCGACGCCGGCGCGGTAGTCGTCCGGCAGGCTGGGCGCGGCGCCGACGCGCAGGCGCCGGCCGTCCTCGTCGAGCAGCAGGATGCAGCTGAGCATGGCGGGGTAGATCGCCTCGACGTCGGCGGCGATGGCGTCGAGCACGTCGGGCAGGGCCGCCTTGGCCGCCAGCATGGCCAGCACCTGGTTGTGGTGCTGGGTGCGCTGCTCGGCCAGGCGGCGCGCCGTGACGTCGGCGATGACGCCGACCAGGCCGCGCTCGACGCCGGCGCCGTCGTAGAAGCGCTTGCCGGTCAGGTGGCCGAGGAAGGCGGTGTCGTCGGCGCGCCAGTAGTGGCGCTCCAGGTCGACGGAGACGATCTGGCTGCCCAGCAGGGCGAGCATTTTTTGCTGGCCGCTGGCCCGTTCCGAGGGGTGCACCAGCTCGACGTAGGATTTGCCGATCAAGGCGCGCAGCGGCCAGCCGAACATGTCGGCCATGCGCTCGTTGGCGTGGGTGAGGCGGCCCTCCAGGTCGACGAGGAAGATGGCGACGCTGGAGGTGTCGAGGATTTGCTGCAGCAGCGCCTGGCGGCCGGCCAGCTCGCCGTTGGCCCGTTCGAGGGCCTGCTCGGCCCGTTCGCGCTGGCCGATGTCGCGCTCGATCGCCGCCAGCATGTCGTTGAAGTGGCGGCCCAGCTTGCTCAGCTCGTTGCCGGGCGGGACGGCGCAGCGGGCCGCGTAGTCGCCGCGCGCCACCTGCTCGGCGTGGCGGCCCAGCAGGCCCAGCGGCCGCAGCACGGCGCGCCGCGTGTAGACGATGATGCCGCTGACGCCGACCAGGGCCAGCACCACCAGTGTCATCAGCAGCAGCACCAGGCGCTGCAACTGCCGCTGCAGCGCCTGCAGCTCGCCCTTGGTGCGGGCGTCGATGGCGTCGACGAAGCGGCTGATCGGCGCCATGATGCTGGCCTTGGCGTCCAGGTAGCGGGGGCCGTACAGCAGGCCGACGGCGGCCTGGCGCTCGAAGGCATGGCGCTCGCCGACGGCGGCGAAGGCGTGCCGCTCCAGCGTGACGAGGGCGTCGGAATAGGCCAGGGCGGTGTGCAGCAGCGCGAATTCGTCGTCGGCGACGCCCTCGCGCCGCATCAGTTCGCGCAGCGCCACGGCGGTGCCGGCGGCGACGGCGGGGCCGCGGTCCACGCCGGCCAGGTTCCAGTAGGTGGGCGAGTAGCGCAGCGGCCGCGGCAGCGTGCCGTTGCGGATGCCGAGGATGGCGTCGTAGTGCCGTTCGTAGGCCAGGTCGCCGGTGCTGACGTAGCTGCGCGCCATGCGGCTCAAGTCTTCCGAGCTTTGGAACAGCTCGTCGGCCAGCATCAGCGAGTGCCGCCGGTGTTCGGCGCCGAGCACGACGCGCTGCTCGATTTGCAGCACGCGGAAAATCACCAGGCCCATCGCCACGAGCATGGCGATGGTGGCGACGGCGACGCATTTGCCCAGGGTGCTGATCTTCATCGCTGTCCCTGTCTTGCCGGCGGGCGTGCCGGTGCGCGGCCGTGGCGACGGCGGGCGGCGGGGGAGGCGGGCTTACAGCGCTGGCGCTGTAACGCGAAGCAATGCTGATCCATTGCAAATGATTGTATCCCAGGTGCTGCTTATCAGAAATAGTATTTCATTTGAGCAAAAAATACCTGTTGCGCTGGGGGCCAGGGTGGAAAAACTTGGCAATTCCTGCAACTTTGATATTGTCTGATCAATGCTTTCATGCCAACATGCGGGCAGCGGCGGCCGCGGCACGGGCCGTCGAATCGAGCAGGTCTTTTTCTCCCCTCCCCATTTTTATAAGGATGCGCATATGAAGCAATACAGCGCGGAGTTTCTTGGTACATTTTGGCTGGTTCTCGGCGGCTGCGGCAGCGCCGTGCTGGCGGCCGCCTTTCCCCACGTCGGCATCGGTTTGCACGGCGTCTCGCTGGCCTTCGGCCTGACCGTGCTGACGATGGCCTACGCGATCGGCCACATCTCCGGTTGCCACCTGAATCCGGCCGTGTCGATCGGCCTGTGGGCGGGCGGACGCTTCCCGGCCGCCAAGCTGGCGCCCTACATCGGCGCGCAGGTGGCTGGCGCCATCGCCGCCGCCGGCGTGCTGTACCTGATCGCCAGCGGCGCGCCGGGCTTCAGCCTGAGCGGCGGCTTCGCCTCGAACGGCTACGGCGAGCACTCGCCGGGCGGCTACTCGATGCAGGCGGCCCTGATCACGGAAGTGGTCATGACGATGTTCTTCCTGATCGTCATCCTCGGCGCCACCGACAAGCGGGCGCCGGCCGGCTTCGCGCCGCTGCCGATCGGCCTGGCGCTGACGCTGATCCACCTGATCAGCATCCCCGTGACGAACACCTCGGTGAATCCGGCGCGCAGCACCGGCGTCGCCCTGTTCGCCGGCGACTGGGCCGTCGGCCAGTTGTGGTTGTTCTGGGTTGCGCCTATCGTCGGCGCGCTGCTGGGCGCATTGGCCTACCGCTTCATCGCCAGCGAAGAGAAGTAATCTGGACGGCGCCGGGGTCCAACCCCGGCGCGGCGCCTCAGGCGTCGATGAAGCGCATCTTGAAGCTGCGGCCCTTGATGTTGCCGAAGTCGCGGCCCAGCGGATTGCCGCCGTTCAGGCGCTGGAAGGCCGCCTCGGCCACGCCGCGCTCCAGCGCCACGTAGGTCATGAATTCAAACACGTTGATCTTGCCGACCTGCTCCTTGCTCAGGCCGGCGTCGCCCGTCAGCGCGCCCAGCAGGTCGCCTGGACGCAGCTTGTCCTTCTTGCCCCCCATGATGCACAGCGTGACCATGGGCGCGGCCAGCGCCGCCTCCGCCTCGTCGCCTTCCAGCTCGCCCAGGTCGTGCCACTGCGCCGGCTTGTCCTGATACTGCTCGATCAGCTTGACCCATTTCTTTTCGTTCGGCGCGCACAGCGACAGCGCCAGGCCGCTTTCGCCGCCGCGGCCGGTGCGGCCGATGCGGTGGATGTGCACCTCCGTGTCCTTCGAGACGTCGACGTTGATCACCGCGCCCAGGCTCTGGATGTCGAGGCCGCGCGCGGCCACGTCGGTGGCCACCAGCACGGAGCAGCTGCGGTTGGCGAACAGCACGAGGATTTCGTCGCGCTCGCGCTGTTCCAGCTCGCCGTACAGGGCCAGCGCGGAAAAGCCCTGCTGGCGCAGCTCGTCGGCCAGTTCGCGGCAGTGCACCTTGGTGTTGCAGAAGGCCAGCGTCGAGACGGGGCGGAAGTGCTTGAGCAGGGTGCCGACGGCGGCGTCGCGCCCGTCGAAGCCCACTTCGTAGAAGCGCTGCTCGATCTTGTCGTTGTCGTGCTGCGCCTGCACGGTGACCTCGGCCGGGTTGTCGAGGAAGGCGGCGGTGGCGCGGCGGATGTCGTCCGGGTAGGTGGCCGAGAACAGCAGCGTCTGGCGGCGCGCCGGGCAGGCGCTGACGATGCCGGCGATCTCGTCATAGAAGCCCATGTCGGTCATGCGGTCGGCCTCGTCCAGCACCAGCGTCTGCACGTGGCCCAGGTTCAGGGTGCCGCGCCCCAGGTGGTCGCGCAGCCGGCCCGGCGTGCCGACGACGATGTGGGCGCCGTGCTCCAGCGAGGCCATCTGCGGGCGCATCGAGGTGCCGCCCGTCAGCGTCAGGATCTTGATGTTGCCGGCGCTGCGGGCCAGGCGGCGCAGCTCGTTGGCGACCTGGTCGGCCAGTTCGCGGGTCGGGCACAGCACCAGGCCTTGCACGGCGAACCAGGCCGGGTTCAGCTTGTGCAGGATGCCGATGCCGAAGGCGGCCGTCTTGCCGCTGCCCGTCTTCGCCTGGGCGATCAGGTCGCGCCCGTCCAGCACCGTCGGCAGGCTTTGCGCCTGGATCGCCGTCATTTCATGGTAGCCGAGCTGGTCGAGGTTGGCCAGGAAGGCGGGCGTCAGCGGCAGGCTGGAAAAGGAGTTCGGATTCATATCGGGGCCAGTCAGGGAAAGCGGGGGAGGGTGGGCACAGTCTACCAGCGTCGGCTGCGGCTGTGCGGATAGCGGGGCGCCCGCGGCGGGCGCGCCGCCGCAGCGGGCGTCAGGCCGGCGCCCAGTTGGGCAGGCCGGTCAGGTCGGTGTTCTCGTCGCGGCGCCAGACCGGCAGGCCGGTGGCGTCGGTCGGGTCGAGCAATTCCAGTTGCACCTGCTTGACGCTGGGCTTCTTGATGCGCGGCGCGCGCCACGGCACGGGCTCGGCCGGCGTCAACAGCTCGGCCGGGGCCGGGCCGAAGCCGGGCAGGTCGAAGGTCGCGTTGTCTTTTTTATCTCTCATTTCGGAAACCTCATGCCACCGCGCGCCGCCCCAACGGCGGCGCTGCGATGGAGCGGCCATGACGTCTGGACGCTTCAATTACGGCCGCGTAAACGCGCCGCAGAAAACAAAAGCCCGGCTGCAGGAGTCGGGCTCAATGGGTGATCGGCGCCTGGGGCGGCGAGTCCGTGTGCGCTCGCCGTAACCCATTCAGACCGCTGCTCCGGGCGGGACAGCGACAGCGCCCGCCGAGTGTAAGTTCGGCACGCAGTGTATCACACTCCTTTTTCACCGTGGGGGCTGGATTGGCGCGCCGGCCCGAAGCCGGCGCGGCCCCCACGGCGCGGGCCGCTTAGCGGAAGCTCAGCGCGCCGGTCAGGTCGCCCGGCGGCAGCGCGCCGCGCGCGGCGAAGGCGGCGTTGCGCGTGGCCAGCCCTTCCAGCAGCGGCAGGTCGTGCAGGCGGGTGATCAGGCGCAGGATCGAGGTGGTGTCGTAGAAGCTGTGGTCGACCACGCCCTTTTTCGCGTATGGCGAGACGACGATGGCGGGAATGCGCGAGCCCGGACCCCAGCGGTCGCCCTTGGGCGGCGCGACGTGGTCCCACCAGCCGCCGTTTTCGTCGAAGGTGATGACGACCACCATGTCTTTCCACTGCGGCGACTTCTTCAAGTGCTCGATGACGTTGGCGACGTGCTGGTCGCCGGACTCGACGTCGGAATAGCCGGCGTGCAGGTTCAGGTTGCCCTGCGGCTTGTAGAAGCTGACGGCCGGCAGCTTGCCGGCGACGACGTCGGCGAGGAATTTGTTGGAGATCGGGCTGTCGCCCAGGCCGCCGTCGCGCAGGTGCTCGGCGCGCGCGCGCGTGCCCGGCGCGAACTGCTGGAAGTAGTTCAGCGGCTGGTGGTGGAACTGGAAGTTCGGCTTCTCGCCGCCGCCCTTGGCGTCCAGCGCCGCCTGCCAGGCGCCGCCGTACCAGGCCCAGCTGACCGACTTCTCGGACAGCAGGTCGCCGATGGTTTGATAGGTCTGCGGCGGCAGCGTGCTCGGGTCGAGCGGGTCGGCCAGGGCCTTGTCGCCGCCGGCGGCCGGGCGCACATAGCTGGGCTGGAACGGCGGGGCCATGGTGTTGACGGCGTAGCCGTCCGGCGTGATGGCGCCGTCGTTGACGAATTTCGGCTTGCCGTCCATTGCCGAGGCGGGGCCGTCGGCGGCCACGGCCAGGCGCGCGCCGGTGGGGCCGTCGGCCGTCACCGCGATCTTTTTCTTCGCCGGCGTCGCGGCCGCGTTGAAGTATTCCGGCGTGCGGCCGGAGATCAGGAACTGGTGGTTCAGGTAGGAGCCGCCGAAGGCCGCCATGAAGAAGTTGTCGCACAGCGTGTATTGCTGGGCGATCTTCCACAGGTCCAGATTAGTCCTGGTTTCGCCGTAGTAGCCCATGACCATGCCGCCGGTGTTGGCCCAGGCGACGAAGCCGTCGTTGCTGCCGCCGTTGATCTGCATCTGGTTCTGGTAGAACAGGTGCCACAGGTCGCGCGTGATGACGGACTCGGGCAGGGGCTGGCCGTCGGTGTTGCTCAGCTTGAACGGGCCGTTCGGCAAGTCCTTGATCTGGTCTTCCTTGATTTCGTACTGCTTGCCGCCGATGTTTTGCGGCGTCGGCACCATGCCGCCCCAGATCTTGGGCAGCGACGCCAGCGTCGAGCCGTCGCGGTCCTTCTGCGCCGCCAGCGCGGCCGGCACGGCCGACAGCGGCGCGGCGGTGCCGGGGAAGTCGGCGAACAGATTGTTGAAACTGCGGTTTTCCAGGTAGATCACAACGACGTTCTTGACGTGGGCCTTCAGCTTGGCGTCGAGCGAGCCCTTGGCGATCCTGGCCGGCCTGGCGTCGGCGACGGCCGGCAGCGCGCCGGCCAGGCCGACGGCGGTGGCGGCCTGGAAGATGCGGCGGCGCGCCGGGTTGCTGGGCAGGTCGGCGGCTGGGTTTTGTTGCTCGTTGATGGGGTCCGTCACACACTTCTCCTTGGGGTTGTTCTGGTCGTCGGATTGACGGGCGGGGCGAGGCGGCCGGCGCGTGCAAGGCGGGTGCCGCACGCCGCCGGACCGGCTGGGGCCGCATTGGGGGAAAATTGTATCACCGCTCTGGCAAGATTGCGAAATACGCAGCTTGAGGCGGCGCAGCCATGCCGCGTTTTATGCTATTTACAATAATAATGTTTTTACATGCTATATTCGCAAGCACATCAGTGATGGCGAGGGCATGCTGAACGATGATGGCGGTCGCCGCCGACGCATGCGCGCCTTTTTTATTCGTTAACGAAGAGGACAGGCATGAGGAAAATCATCATCGTTGCATGGCTTGCGGCTGGCATGCTGGTGCAGGGCTGCGGCAGCGACGCCGGCACGCCCCCGCCCGTGGCGCGCGGCAGCGAAGTGTTGTGGGACCACGATGGCGTGCCGCACATCTACGCCGCCGGCGCCGACAGCGTCGGCTACGCCTTCGGCCGGGCGCAGATGCAGATGCACGCCGAGCTGCTGATACGCATGTACGCGCAGGCCCGCGGCCGCGGCGCGGAATATTATGGCGAGGAGTTCAAGGGCGGCGAGCTGTTCCCCGTCGACATGCTGGAAGTGGACAGGCTGGTGCGCACGATGGCGTTTCCGCGCCTGGCCCAGGAATGGACGGCGGCGCAGTCGCCGCGCATGCGCGCCTACCTGGACGCCTTCGTGGCCGGCCTGAACGAGCAGGCCGCCGCGCAGGACCTCTCGCCCGAGGCCAGGAGCGTGCTGCCGCTGCGCGTCGAGGACGTCATGGGCCACACGCTGCGCACCTTCTTCGCCTACCTGACGGGCGGCACGGCGACCGGCGCGGCGAACTGCTCGATGATCTATCCGAGCGACGAGATGACGGGCTTGAACCTGATCGGCGGCTCGAACGGCTGGGCGCTCGGCCCGAGCAAGACGGCCAATGGCAAGGCCATGCTGCTGGCCAACCCGCATTTGCTGTGGGGCGGCAACCATACCTGGTTCGAGGCGCAGTTCAGCAGCCCGCAATACGCCATCTACGGCGCCACGCTGGTCGGCCTGCCGGTGATACGCATCGGCTTCAACGACCGCCACGGCTGGGTGCACACGGTCAATACGCAGGATGGCTGCGACCTGTATGAGCTGAAGCGCGACGGCGAACGCTACCAGCTGGACGGCCAGTGGACGGCTTTCGAGCAGAGCGACGAGTCGGTGCTGGTCAAGCTGCCCGGCGGCGCGCTGGAGCCGCGCCCCCTCAAGCTGCGCCGCAGCGTGCACGGCGCGGTGTTCGAGAAGAATGGCAAGACCTATGCGCTGCGCGTCGTCGGCGTCGACCAGCTGCAAACGCCGGGCGTGCTGGAGCAGTGGTGGGACATGGCCCAGGCGGCCGACTTCGGTGCCTTCCAGAGGGTTGTGCAGCGGCAGCAAAACCCTTTCCACAACATCATCTACGCGGACGCCGGCGGGAATATCTGGAGCGTGTTTGGCGGCATGACGCCGGTGCGTCCGCTGGGCGACGCCGCCTTCTGGGCGGAGCCTGTCGACGGCAGCAACTCCGGCCTGATCTGGCGGCGCGCCCACGCGATCAGCGAGATGCCGCAGGTCAGCAACCCGGCGTCCGGCTGGGTGCAAAACTCGAACAGCGTGCCCTGGTTCATGAGCAAGCCGGCGCTCGACCCGGCCGCGTATCCATCCTATGTGTCGCCGCGCGTGGCGCCGCTGATGCGCGAGCAGCGCGGCATCGAGCTGATCGAGCAAACCGCCCGCTTCACGCTGGACGACCTGGTCGCCGCCAAGCACGACACGCGCGCCCTGCTGGCCGACCGCGTGCTGCCGGACCTGCTGGCGGCCGCCGGCGCCTCCGGGAACGCGGAGGCCGTGCGGGCCGGGCGCGTGCTGGAGCAGTGGGACCGCAGGACCGAGTCCGCTTCGCGCGGCGCTCTGCTGTTTCGCAACTGGGTGAGCGCCATGGGCGGCTCGCACGCGCTGCCGTATGTCTCGGGCGGCAATTACGCCGAGCCCTACACATCGCCGCGGGGCTTGCTCGATCCGGTCGCGGCCGTCACGGCGCTGGCCGGGCTCGTGACCGAGCTGGACAGGATCGGCGTGCCCTTGGACACGGCGTATGGCGACGTCTACCGCTTCCGCCGGGGCAGCGGCGCGACGCGCGTGGACTTCCCGGCCAATGGCAGCGGCGACGAGCTGGGCGGCTTCCGCAGCATCGACTACCTGGCCGACAAGGACGGCGCGCAGAAAGCCATCTTCGGCGACACCTTCGTCGCGCTGGTCGAATTTGGTCCGACCGTGCGCGCCAAGGTCATCAACACCTATGGCAACTCCAGCGACCCGGCCAACGCCGCCTTCGGCAGCCAGCTGGAACTGGCGTCGCGCAAGGCCATGCGCGACGCCCTGCTGGTGCGCTCCGCCGTCGAAGGTGCGCTGAAGCGGCGCGAGGTGTTTGAAAAATAGCGGTGGTGTGCTAGGCGATCTTGTTTGCCGAGAGGTCCCAGCCGCCTGTGGTGTTGCCCGCCGCGCCGCTGAAAAAATTGAGCAAGATCATCGTGGCGGTTGCGAGCCGGGCGTAGGTTTTGGCTTGGTGCTCGCTCATGGGGTGGTACTGTGCTGCGCGGAGGGGGACGCGCCATTTCGGTCCAAGGACAAATGATGGAGAAAATCGAGAAGCGAGCGGCCACGACATTGCTTGGAAAGGCCCTGCGGCCGGCGTGCGCCGCGCTGGCTGCGTTCGCGTTTTTTTGCGCGGGGACGGCGCTGGCGTCGGACGGTGGGGGCGCGTCGGCCGGAGGCGAGGTCAACGCGGACATCTGCGGGCGGTGGAAAATTGCGAAGGTGCTCGACTTCGCCGACATCACGGCGATCTCCGAGCGGGAGGCTAAAAAACTGATCGGGAAGACGCTGCTGGTCGCCAAGGACAAGCTGGTGTTCGATGGCGAGACTTGCGAGGCGCCGAGCTACGAGCGGACCGTCGAGGACACGGCGAGGACCATGCGGGAGAAGGGGCGCGTCAGCTCGGCGAACATGGGTTTGTCCGAGCAAGTGACGGTGATTGACGCCGGCTGCACGGACTTGTTCTTGAAGGGCAGGGACCGTATCGTCCTCCACTGGCGCGGCTTCTATTTCGACGTGGTCAAGCAGAAGCGCTAAATCACATGGCTCGGTGAAGCAAGGGAGGTCCGTGGGAAGAATCAGCAGTAAACACTTGGCGAGGAGGGGATGCCGGACCATGCTGCCCCTCGGAGAGTCGAAAGTACCGGGATTCAGTCAAATTCACGCATCCGCCTCCAAACGTGGCTGTTCGGTGGCGCCGGTAGACGTCCGCTAGAACAAGAGGTTAGATGTATTAGCTCAGACTTCACCTGACACTAGCTGTCAGGTGAGTTAAAGTTCTGATAGGCCGCTACCGGCCAGATGCTGACGTTCGATATCAGGCAACATTAATGGAAACAGCAATGCACGATGTAATGTTTGTTCATAGTCCGCTGCCTGAGCTTCAGGAAGCTGCGTTTGCAATTTTTGAAGCTTTGGGACTCGATGTTTTTGAAGAGCGAGAGAGTTCTAACTATCCACCTGAGAATCGTTATTTCATTGGCTACGCAGCAAATGCTTCACTCAAAGTCTGCCGCTCTGACGATGACCGCTTACCGCATCCATATTGGGTAATTTTGGGGCAGAGCGTAGTCCATCGGGCTGGGCTGATGAGCATACCGACAGATGTTCCAATTTTGGCGGCCGTCCTCGCTGGCGGTGGCTTAGAAGTATTTGTGCCTTCAAAGGGCTGGAGTAAGACTGACTGGAACGGCTCGGGTGATGTTTATCGTGGCCAGATAGACTGAAACCTGCCAGCAGCAGACTATCGGTGTGAATCGCCACGAGTCTGCTAGACACTCGCGATCCGTTCAAAATGCTTTCGCTGATCCGCTTGGATTCCGGATACTTCGGGGCCGAGAATTCGGTCGGTCAATGGCTCAGATAGTCGAATGCGGCATGTCTCATGATGTGCGCGTCGTTGGCATCCATGTGCGTCTCGCGGTGTTGGGAAGCAACATTGTGATTCATTTCCCCCTGCCGGGCTTCTCCGGTGCGTCTCATAAATCAAAGAGTGGCGCCCCCGAAAAAGCGAAAGCCGCTGATTCCTGTAAGAGAATCAACGGCTTGCTGTGTTCTGGTTGCGGGGACAGGATTTGAACCTGTGACCTTCGGGTTATGAGCCCGACGAGCTGCCAGACTGCTCCACCCCGCGGAACGCATTATATAGAGCATTGCTGCAATGCGCAATGGCTGAGGTGGATAAGTTCGGCTAATACGTTTGGCGGGCGCAGAAGCGGCGCTAATGCGCCCGCGCCGGCCGCGACGGGGCGGCGCCGACGCGGCTTAGGCGGCGGCCAGGCGCCACAGCGAGCTCACTTCGGCGGCGCGGGCGGCGTGCAGGGCGTCCTCCGCGTCGCTGGCGCGCGGATGGTTCGGCTTGACGTCGAGCCGCCCCAGCACCTTCAGGCCGGCCGCCTCGATCCAGCCCAGCAGCTCGGCGCGCGGGCGCAGGCCCAGGTGCTCGGCCAGGTCCGACAGGATCAGCCAGCCTTCGCCGCCCGGCTCCAGGTGGGCCGCCAGGCCGCCGAGGAAGCCGCGCAGCATGCGGCTGTCGGGGTCGTAGACGGCGTATTCGATCGGCGAGCTGGGGCGCGCCGGCAGCCACGGCGGGTTGCAGACGATCAGCGGCGCGCGGCCGTCCGGGAACAGGTCGGCCTGCACCACCTGGACTTGGCCGGCCAGGTCCAGGCGCGCCAGGTTGTCGCGCGCGCAGCTGAGCGCGCGCGGGTCCATGTCGGTGGCGACGATGCGCCCGATGCCGCGCCGCGCCAGCACCGCCGCCAGCACGCCGGTGCCGGTGCCGATGTCGAAGGCGAGGCCGGCGCCGGCGGGCAGCGGCGCGTCCGCCACGAGGCCGACGTACTCGCTGCGGATGGGCGCGAACACGCCGTAGTGCGGGTGGATGCGCTGGCCCAGCGGCGCCAGTTCGACGCCGGTGCGGCGCCATTCGTGCGCGCCGATCAGGCCGAGCAGTTCGCGCAGCGAGGCGACGAAGGGCGCGTCGCCGCGGCCGTAGGCTTCGTTGCACGCCAGCTTGACGTCGGGCGCGCGGCGCAGCGGGATGCTGTAGTCGGCCTCGAAGGGCAGCAGCAGCATGGCCAGCGTGCGGGCGCGCTGCGACTGGGCCTGGCGGTGCAGGTGGAACGCTTCGGTCGGCGAGGCGGCCGGCTTGGCGGCGCGGGCTTCCTTGGCGGCCTTGGCGCGCTTGCCGGAGCGCTCGTGTTTGTGGTCGGCGCGCCGCGCCAGCGCCTGCAGCAGTTGGCGGGCGTTCTGGAAGTCGCCGCGCCACAGCAGCGCGGTGCCTTCGCAGGCCAGGCGGTAGGCGACGTCGGCGTTGGTGCGGTCGTCGGCGATGATGACTTTCTTCGGCGCCGGCATGCCGCTCTCGGAGCGCCAGTGTGCCGAGCGTTCCTGCCCGTCTTCGATCCAGTAGATCAGCGGCTGCGGCGCGGCGGCGCTCATGCGGCCACCTGCGGGCAGGGGATGGCGAAGTGGCGCGCGGCGGTGCGCGGCGCGGCGGTGCGGAAAGTCTGTGACATGTAGCTCAATCGAAAAGGAAGAGGGCGCGCGCGGCGATGTCGCGTGCGGCTGCCCGTGGTTGGTCTTCCTATTATACGTGGGGCGCGCCGCCGCGCCGACCTCAGCTCGCCGGCGCGGACGGCGTCGCCGCCGGCGCGTCGGCCGGGGCGGCCGTGGAAGCCGGCGCCGGCGTCGCGGCGGCGGGCGGCGTGCCATAGGCGTCGGCCAGTTTCTTGGCGCGCGCCTTGGCGTCGTCCTGCACTTGCTGGGTGCTCGCTTCGAGCGCGTTGACGCTGTTGACCAGGTTGAGGATGCGCAGCGACAGCGAGCCGGGCTTGCCTTCGGCGCCGGCGGCCGGCGCTTTCGGCTGGAGTTCGCCGCGCAGTTCCTGGCCGAGCAGTTTGAACAGGTCGCCCAGGCTGCCGGGGAAGTCCATGTCCGGCAGTTGCCGCGTCGGCAGCGCGGCGCGGGCCGGCTTGTCGGCCTTGTCGGCTTTGTCCGCCGCGGCGTCGCCGCCGGCGCCTTCCGCGTCCGGGGCGGACAGCTGGCGCGACGCCATGTCCATGCGCGCCTCGTACTTGACCTCGATTTCGAACTCGAAGCTTTGGCCGTCCGCCGTCGTGATCTTGCCCTTGCCGATGAAGTGCGAGCTTTCGCTGAGGTTCAGCGCGGCCGAGTCGATGCCGATCTGCCCTTTTTGGCTGTGGCGCACGGAGGCGGCGAAGCCGGCCTGGGCCGACAGGCTGACGGAGTCGAAGGCGATCGTCGCGCCATCGGCGGCCTCGCCCAGCAGGCGCTGCGTGAAGCTGGTGAGGAAGCCCTGGGCGGCGTCGATGGTGGCGTGGCCGAGGGCGTCGACGCGGTCGCTGATGCTTTGCGCCAGGTCGACGCCGCCTTGCGACAGCGATACGCCGCCTGCGGGCGGGCGCAGCGGCGCAGCCGGCGCGGTGGCGCTCTTGCCGGCGCTGCGGGCGTCGCCCTGGGCGGCAGGGGCGGCGCCATGCTGCTGGCGCGGGCTGAGGGCGGAAACGTGGGACATGGCTGCCTCGGCGAAAAAGGTGGTGACCTCTTGGATAACGGCAGCGCGCGGGATTCCTTGAGCGCGGCGGGCGACGCTTAGTGGTGGTGCGACCAGCTGCCGTCGGCCGATTCCAGGTAGGACTTGACGGCGTCGGCCGACCCTGTGGCGTGGCGTTTGAGTTCGCCGCATTGGCACAGGCCCTGGTAGGGCTGGATGTGCGAGCAGGCGGAAACCTTTTGCAGGTAGACCTGGACCGATTTGGCGCATTTGGCGCATTTGAAGGTGAGGGTGCGGGCTGCTTTCATGGTGTCCTTATTGGGTTGGCGGTGCGGCGCCGTGGCGCGAGGCGGCGATTTTATCATTGCCGCCGCCGCCACGCCTCAGGCGTAGACGTCGAGCGCGGGCGCGGCCGCCGGCGCGCCGCCGTAAGCCCGTTGCAGCGCGCGCTGCTGCGCCGTGTCCCGGCCGCCGTCGCCGGCTTGCGCGGCCAGCTCGGCGCGCGCCGTCGCCGCCATCTGCTGGGCCTGGGCGGCGACGCCCCGGTCGGCGCCGGACGGGTCGGCCGGCGCCAGCGCGGCGGCGCTGATGGCGCGCGCGCGGGCCAGTGTTTCTGCGGGGGTGGCGCCGGGCGAGGTGTCGATTTGCACTTCGCCGCCGATGGCGTAGTTGACGCCGTCCGGGCCGCGCTGGTAGGTGTAGCTGGCGCCGGACAGGGCCAGCGCGCCCGCCGCCGCCAGATGGGCCTGCTCGTGCTGGCGCACCTCCGTGTCGCGCGCCTTGAGCTTTTGTATTTGGGCAAGGGCTTCCGGGCTGAGCTGCGGGGCCTGGGTGCGCGGCGCCGCCTGCGCCGTGGCGTAGGACGTGTTGCCGGAGCCGATGCCGCCGATGGCCATGGGGATGCTCACCTGTCAAAACCGGAACTTATTGTCTGGATGATAGCAAACTTCGGCGTAGTCTGCGCTATATCAGCAGAAGATCATCACCAATTGTAACAACTGTCAACGCAAGCGGTATCCTAACGTTATTGGCACAAATACCATCTATGTTTCTGAGGGGTTACAAAATGGAACAGCCTAAATTACCCAGCAAGGAAGTCGTCCGCCGCTGGTTGCGCGCCGAGCTGGAGCAGCGCCGCCCGCCGCCCGACCCGAAGCAGATACGCCGCGAGCTTGGTTGGGATTTGGTGCGGATGGAGCGCGACCCCTGCAAGCGTTAATGCCGGTCCAGCCGTCCCGGCGCCTTACTGCACCGACACGGCGCTGCGTCCGCCGGCCAGCGGCTGGACCATGATTTTGGTGGCGATGCGTTCCGTCATTTCCTGCACGTGCGAAATGACGCCGACCTTGCGTCCCATCGACTGTAAGCCGTCAAGCGCGTCCATCGCCACGCGCAGCGTTTCCGAGTCGAGGCTGCCGAAGCCCTCGTCGATGAACAGCGATTCGACGCGCACCCGGTTCGACGACAGCGAGGCCAGACCCAGCGCCAGGGCCAGCGAGACGAGGAAGGATTCGCCGCCCGACAGCGAGTGCACCGAGCGCAGCTCGCCGCCCATGTCCTGGTCGCGCACCATCAGCCCCAGCGAGGGGTTGGCCGGGTTGTCGATGCGCTCCAGCTGGTAGCGCCGCGCCAGCTGGTTCAGGTGAGCGTTGGCGTAGCCGAGCAGCACGTCGAGCGTGAACTGCTGCGCGTAGTTGCGGAATTTCTTGCCGTCGGCCGAGCCGATCAATTCGTTCATGCGCGCCCAGCGGCGCTCGATTTCCTCCTGCTGGCCGATTTCGGCCAGCATTCCCTGCGCGCTGTGGCGGCGCGCCTCGTCCTGGGCGATGGCCAGGCGCAGCGCCGTGGCGGCGTCGTGCGCGCCTTTGCGCTCCAGCGTCAGCGCGGCCAGGTCGGCCGCCACGCCGGCGGCGTCCTGTGCGACGGCCTGCGGCTGGCGCTGGTGCTGTTCGCGCTGGGCGCGCCGTTCGGCCAGCACGGTGGCCGCGCTGGCCGCCCTGGCGTCGAGCTCGCGCAGCGCGCCGCGTTCGGCGGCGATGGCCTCGGCCGGCACCGCCAGCAGCGCGCGCAACTGCTCCAAGTCCTGCGCCGCGGCTTCGGGCTGCTGCGCCAGGAAGTGCCGCAGCCAGGCGGCCAGTTTGGCGGCGGCGGCCGCTGCCGCCGCGTCCAGGTCGGCCAGCCGGCGCTGCGCCTGTGCCTGCGCCTCGTCGAGGCGGGCGCGCTGCTGTTCGGCCTGGCGCTGCGCCTCCTGCTGCGCGGCCAGGCGGACTTTGGCCTGTTCGACGGCGGCGCTCAGCGCGGCCTCGACGTCGCCGACGGCGCGGCCCTGCCACAGTGCCGCGCGCTCGGCCCGCATGCTCCTGGCCGTGGCGTCCAGCGCGGCGTAGGCGCGCTGGGTGGCGCCGGCGTCCAGCGCCGCCTTGGCCGCCAGCGCGACTGCCGCCTTCAATTCGGCGTCGAGGGTGGCCAGCGCCGCGCCGCGTTCCTCGTGGCCGCGCTGCTGCGCCAGCCATTGCCGGCTCTCGGCGCCGCGCGCCGCGTGGAAGCCGGACGGCGCCGCGTGCCAACTGTCCTTCCAGTCTTCGTTGACGCTGTCGGCGTGGTTGAAGGCACCGTCCAGTTCGTCGAGCAGGGCGCCCAGTTGCAGGGCCAGCGCGAGGCGCTTGTCGTCCTGTGCGGCGACGTCCGCCCGCTGCTGCGCCAGCCGGCTTTGCGCCGCCGCCGCGGCCGCCGTCAGGCGCGCTTGTTCGCCGGCCGCCTGGTCGCAGGCGCGCTGGGCCTGGTCGCGCGCGGCGAGGGCGTGGCGCAGCGTCTGCTCTTGCCGCTCCAGCGCCTGCAGTTCGGCCTGCGCGGCTTGCGCCTGCGCGCCGAGCCAGCCTGCCGGTTCGGCGTCGGCGGGCAGTTGCAGCGTATCGGCCTGGGCCGCCCAGGCCGGGGCGATGGCGCCCAGCGTTTCGGCCAGCGCGCGCCGCTCGTCCTTGAGTGCGCCCAGTTGTTCGATGCAGCCGGCCTTGACGGTGCGCTGGCTGGCCTGGTGGGCGATGTTTTCCTCGGCGTCGCGGCGGCAGCGCGCCACCTCGGCCTGCAGGCTGGCGAGCATGGCGTGCAGCGCGTCGTCGTCGCCCCGGTAGGGGTGTTCCAGCGCGCCGCAGACGGGGCAGGGCGCGTCGTCCTCCAGGGTGGCGCGCAGCGTTTTGACGCTGGCCGCGCAGGCCGCTTCCGCGCCCTTCAGCGAACGCTCGGCCTGGCTGAACGCCGCCATCAGCGCCTCGGCCCTGGCCTGTTCCCGCGCCAGCGCCGTTTCGGCCGCCGCTTTCGCCAATTGCAGTTGCCCGGCCTGTTCCCGCAGCAGCGCGTCGCGCGCCTGCTTGCCGGCCAGTTCGGTCCAGATTTTTTCCGCGCCCGCCAGCGCGGCGCGGCGCTGCTCGATGTGGCGGCGCTGCGCTTGCAGCGCGTCGCCGTCGATGGCGGCCAGCGCGGCGCCGGCCCGTTGCCGCTGCGTTTCCAGTTCCGCCGCGTTCAGCGCCGCCGCCCGCAGGTTGGCGGCGCTGGCCGCCTCGTCGTCGGTGCCGGCCTTGGCGGCCCGCTGCGCGGCCGCCAGCGCCTGCGCCACCGTGTCGGCCTGCGCGGCGGCCTGTCCGGCCTGGACGAACAGCAGGTCCCAGCGCTGCCAGCCTTGCGCCAGCGCCGCCCATTGCTGGTGTTGTTCCAGCCAGGCGGCGCTGGCCGCGCGCGCGGCGCGCAACTGCTCGTGCCTATCCTGGGTTTCCTGCGCGGCGGCGCGGGCCGCCTCGTGCGCGCTTTCGGCTTCGCGTCCGGCCTGCGCGGCTTCCCGGTGCGCCGGGCGCAGCCCGTCCAGACGGGCGTCGAGCGCCTTGGCCTGGTCGAGCTGCGGGGCGGCATTGCGTTGCGCCAGCTCCGCTTCCTGCAGCGCGGCGGCGCTGTGGCGCAGCGCCGCCGTCAGCCCGTCCTGCGCCAGCGCGGCCTGGGCGGCGTCGCGTTGGCTGGCGGCCAGCACGGCCCGCGTCTGCGCCAGCTCGGCGTCGAGGCGCGCGATGTCGTCGGCCAGCGGGCGCGCCGCCTGCACCGCGTCGTTCTGCGCCAGCGCGGCGCGGCGCGCGGCGAAGCCGGCGACTTCGGCCTCGCTGGCCTGCAGCGCCTGTTGCGCCAGTTGTTCGTTGTGCAGCAGCTTTTCCGCTTCCTCGTGCCAGCGCGCGCGCTGCTCCAGCACCGCCTGGTGTTGGTCGAGCAGCGCCAGCGCGGCCTCGGACGCGGCGCTGGCGCCGTCGAGCGCGATGCGCTCCTCGGCGCCTAGCGGTTTCTGGTCGGCCAGCCGCTCAGTCAGGCGCAGCAGCGCCGCCTGTTCGCGGCGCGCGCGCTCGTAGGCGCGCATCGAGATGGCGCTGTAGACGGTGCTGCCGGTGAGGGTTTCCAGCAGCTCGCCGCGCTCGTTGTCCTCGGTCTTGAGGAAGGTGGCGAACTCGTTCTGCGCCAGCAGCACGGCGCGCGTGAACTGCTCGAACGACAGGCCGATGCGCCGCTCGATGTCGGCCTTCACCTCGGTCTTGGTGGCGCCGATCGGCTGCAGCGCCGGCAACTGGTGCAAGCTCATGGCGGTCGGCTGCAGCGCGCCCTCGGCCTTGGTGCGCGAACGCCGCACGCTCCAGCGCGCCCGGTAGGCGATGCCGTCGTTGCCGACGAAATCGACCTCGGCGTAGCCCTCGGCGCTGCCGCGGCGCAGCAGCGTGCGGGTGTCCTGGGCCGACACGGTGTCCTTGCCGACGTCGGGCAGGGCGTTGCGCCCGGCCACCTTGAGCAGGCGCGGGGTGGCGTCGTACAGGGCCAGGCAGAGTGCGTCGAGCAGGGTGCTCTTGCCGGCCCCGGTCGGGCCGCTGATGGCGAACAGGCCGCTCGACGCCAACGGCTCCTGGCCGAAGTCGACGCTGAATTCGCCGGCCAGCGAGGCCAGGTTTTTGCCGCCGATTTTGAGGATTTTCATGCGGTTTTATCTTCCAGCAGCAGTTCCGCGAAGGCGCTCAACTGCTCCGCCGGCGCCTCGCTGGAGAATTTTTGCAGGTACAGGCGGCGGAAGATGTCGTCCGGCTGCAGCTGGTCGAGCTGGTCCAGCGTCAGCGGCGCGGCGCCGGCGCTGCGCGCCGCGCTCGACGTTTCAATTTTCGCCAGGCGCACCGCCTTGCCCTCCAGCGCCGCCTCGACGCGGCTGCGCAGGCCCGGTTCGGGCGCGTCCAGCCGCACCCGCACTTCAAGGAAGGGCCAGGCCTCGGGCGCCGCCTCGGGCGCTTCCAGGGCGGCCAGTTCGGCCAGCACCTGCTCCAGCGGCGCCGGCTTGAGCGGCACGCGCAGCAGTTCGACGGCGCGCGGCACCGGCAGCGGCGTGATCTCGCGCACGGCCGCGCCGTCGAGGTCGATGCGCAGGATCTGGTGGCGGTAGCCGACTTCGGCGAAGGACAGCGGGATCGGGCTGCCGCAGTAGCGCAGCTGCGCCTGCTTGCCGACCTGCTGCGCCAGGTGCAGATGGCCCAGCGCAGCGTAGGCGATGTCCGCGCCGAACACGCCGGAGGGCAGCATCTCGGTGCCGCCGATGACGATGCGGCGCTCGGAGTCGTTGGACATTTCGCCGCCGACCATGTGGCAGTGGCCCATCGCGACGATGGCCTGGCCCGGCTGGCGCCGCGCCAGCGCCACGTCCAGCGCCTGGCGGTACAGCAGGGCGATGCCGGCCAGGTAGGGATCGGGCGCCTCGCCGCCTGGCGGCGCGGCGCTTTCCGCGCGCGGTACGTCGCCGGGGCGCAGGAAGGGCAGCGCCAGGCACCAGGCGCGCACGGCGCCGTGCTTGTCGGACAGCGGCAGCACCATGCGGGCCACGTCGATGTTGCCGTCGGCGTCGCGCAGCACGTGGCCGATGACGTGGGTGTCGTGCGCCTGCAGCAGCGGCGCCGGCGCCTCCAGCCGGCCGGGCGAGTCGTGGTTGCCGGCGACGGCGATCAGCGTCAGGTTTGGCGCGCGCTGCCTGGCCTGCTGCAGGAAGGTGTAGAGCTGCTTTTGCGAGGCCGACGAGGGGTTGGCGTTGTCGAAGATGTCGCCGGCGATCAGCAGCGCGTCGGCCTGCTCGGCGACGATGGTGTCGAGCAGCCAGTCGAGGAAGCACTGGTGCTCGTGGTGGCGCTCGAAGTTGTGCAGGGTCTGGCCGAGGTGCCAGTCGGAGGTGTGCAGCAGGCGCATAGTGTGTTGGTGCGGGGAACAGGCGCCCAATATAGCGCAATATACCCGGGTCCGCGACGGTAAACTGCCGAAAACCAAGGGCGGCGGGCGCGCCTACGCCACCAGCGCGCCGGCGCGGTAGGTGTTGCGGCCGCCCTGCTTGGCCTGGTACAGCAGCATGTCGGCCTGCTTCAGCAGCGCCGCCGGGGTCAAGTCCTCGTTGCGGTAGTAGGCCAGGCCGATGCTGGCCGAGATGCCGACGTCGATGCCGTCCAGGTCGAACGGCGCCTGCATCGCCGTGACGATCTTCGCCGCCAGCACGGAGGCGTCCTCGGGCCGGGCGATCTTCTCCATGATGATGGTGAATTCGTCGCCGCCCAGGCGGGCGATGGTGTCGCTGGCGCGCATGGTGTGCGTCAGGCGCGCCGAAAAGGCCCGCAGCAGGGCGTCGCCGACGCTGTGGCCGTAGGTGTCGTTGACCGGCTTGAAGCGGTCGATGTCCATGTACATCACGGCCATCAGGCTGTGGCTTTCCTGGCAGTGCTGCATGGCGTCGCTGAGCTTTTGCAGGAAGCCGGCGCGGTTGGTCAGCCCCGTCAGCGCATCCACCTGGGTCAGTTTCAGCAGGCGCTGCTTCTCCCGTTTCTGGATCGTGATGTCCTGGCGCATGACATGGAAGCCGACCACGATGTCGCTGTTTTCGCCGTACTGGGGAATGTAGTTGACCTCGGTGCAGCGCTCGGCGCCATCGCTTTCGTCGTCCTCCTCGAAGCTCAGCGTTTCGCCGCGCAGCACGCGGGCGATGTAGGGCTGCAGCGTGCGGTAGTGCGCCTCGCCGACCGTGTCGCGCACGCTCTGGCCCAGCACGTGCTGGCCGGTCCGGCTGAATTCGCGCTCGTAGGCGATGTTGTGGAAGCGGTAGACCTGCTCGGCGTCGACGTAGGCGATCATCGCCGGCAGCGTGTCGGCGATGGTGCGCAGGCGCGCCTCGCTCTCCAGCAGCGCGACCTCGGCTTCGCGCACGACGGTGATGTCGTCGAAGCTGCCGACGTAGCCGGCGACGGCCTCGCCGACCAGGATGGCGGCGAATTTCACGGCCAGCCAGACCACCCGGCCGTCGCGGTGCAGGCCGCGCAGCGTCAGCTGGAACGGCAGGTGCTGGCGTTCCAGGCGCTCCAGCGCCGCCGCCATCCGGGCCTGGTCGTCCGGATGCACGGCGGCCAGCCAGCCGGCGCCCAGCGCGGCCTCGCGCGCCAGCCCGGTGATGGATTCGAAGGTGCGGTTGACGTAGCTGCACTGGCGCGACGCGCCCAGGCGCACCAGGCCCAGCGGCGAGGCGTCCGTGACGGCCGCCAGCTCGGCCTGGTTTTCGCGCAGCGTCTGCTCGTGGCGCAGCCGCAGCGACACGTCCTCGCCGATGCACAGGATGTATTCGGTCTGGCCCTGCTGGTCGAACAGCGGCACCGACACCGTGTGCAGGTGGCGCAGCGCGCCGTCGGGGCGGCGCAGCGGCTTGTCGGGCACTTCGACGACGCTGCGCTGGGCCAGCAGGCGCTGGTCGGCGCCGTCGTCGCGCAGGCCGGAGTCGGGCGCGAAGGCGGCGCTGTCGCTCTTGCCGACGACGGCGGCGGCGGCGTAGCCGGTGACGCTTTCGGCGGCCTGGTTCCACACCACCATCTGGCCGAAGGTTTCCGGGCGCGCGCTCTTGACGTAGACCAGCACCGGCAGGTGCTCGATCAGCGACTGCAGGAAGGCGCGGTTGTTGCGCGTTTCCAGCTCGTCCTGCTTGCGCGCGCTGATGTCGCGCGTGGTGACGGCGACGCCGTCGTCGATAGCGACGATCTGGTGTTGCAGCCAGCGTTTCGCGCCGGAGGCCAGGCGCACCTCGAACTCGCCCTCGCGCGGCTGGCCGCTCTCCAGCACGGCCAGGTACTCGCCGAAAAAGCTCGGCTGGCGCAGCATTGGCAGCAACTGGCAAGCCTTCTGGCCGAGCACGTCGGCGCGCGGCTTGCCGAGCATGTCGGCGCCGCGCTCGTTGGTGTCGGCGATGAGGAAGTCCTCGACCGCCCGGCCCGGCCCGGCGGGGCGCCAGGCCTTCAGCAGGAACACGGCGTCGAGGCTGCCGTGGGCGGCCGCGCGCAGCATCGACTGCGCCTCGCTGGCCGCGCGCGTGCTGTGGCGCAGGCGCCGCTGCTGGCGCATCAGCAGCCCCGTGAAGGCGGCGATCAGCAGCGTGGCGGCGGCGACGGCGCCGAAATACAGGCGCCGGCGCTGCTCGAAGTTGGCCATCGCCACGCGCTCGGCGATGCCGACCACGGCCAGCAGCGGGTAGCGCGGCGTCTCGCGGTAGCTGTAGATGCGCGCGACCTGGTCGAAGGGCTCGCTGATGGCCAGCTGCTCGGGCGGGTGCTGGGCGCCGGCCGGCGCGCCGAAGTCGAGCTTGTCGCTGATGATCAGGCGCTCGCCGACGCGGCCCACGGTCAGGCCGGTGTCGCGCGTGAGCAGCATCAGCGCGCCGGCGTCGTCGACGTTGAGGCGGTCGTAGTCGTCGACGAAATAGCTCGGTTCGAGCATGATGACGATGACGCCGGCGAAGCGGCCGCGGTAGTCGTTGAGGCGGCGCGAGGTGCGGATCAGCCACTTTTGCGTGCGCGGCTCCAGCACCGGCGTGCCGAACAGCGGCGTCTCGGATGGGCTGGCCATGTGGGCCTTGAAAAAGGCGGAATCGGTCATGTCGTCGGGCATGAAGGCGTTGACGCTGTCGATGACGGCGCCGTCGGCGCCGATCAGGGCGATGGGCGGGTCGAGCTTGGACGGCAGCACGCTGTCGAGCAGGCCGCCGGGGCGGGTGAACTCGTTGAGGCGCAGCGTGCCCTCGCTCTCCTCGAATTTCAGTTTGAACAACTGGGTGGCGTGGTCGGTCTGGCGCAGGATGAAACTGGTGTGGTCGGCCAGCGTGCGCGCCAGCGACTGGCTGGCGGCGACGGCCTCGCGCAGCGCGGCGGCGCGCTCCTGGCTCACCTGGTAGAAGGCGGCGCTCCACAGGGCCAGCAACAGGGCCAGCGCGAAGGCCGGCAGCAGTATCAGCAGATACAGACGGCTCAGCAAACGTCGGACGGTGCGAATCGGAGAGATCAATTGGGCGCTTGCGAGGCAGAATCGTTGAACGGTAGGGATGCCGCGCATAATAGCCGAAAGCGGCGCAGCTGGCAGCGCCCCTATTCTGCGCCAAATTGCCGGGCTTGGGGCCGCGCACGCCAAAAATAGGGCCGCGCCCGCTTGTTGGCGGCGCGCCGGTGTCGCAAAATGACACGTCCGGCGCCCCGGCTTGTGGCGCCGATACACAATGTGCAACAATGTGTTTTTATGTAGGTTCAGGCGGGGGTTGTCATGCAAAGCAAAAAGCCGGATGCGGCGAAACTGGACCGTATCGTCGCCGACGCGCGCCGCGCCGCCGATCTGCGCGAGAGCGGCTACCGCGAGCGTTCGCTGAAGATGTATCCGTGGATCTGCGGCCGCTGCATGCGCGAGTTCACGCGCGCCAACGTGCAGCAGCTGACGGTGCACCACCGCGACCACAACCACGACAATAATCCGCCCGACGGCAGCAATTGGGAGCTGTTGTGCCTGTACTGCCACGACAACGAGCACTCGCGCTACCTGGAGGCCGACCGCGGCGCCGGGCTGCAGTCGGCGACGGTGCAGCCGGCCACGCACAACCCCTTCGCCGCGCTGGCCGGCCTGATCAAGAAGAAGGACTAGCCCTTGGACGGGCTGACGCTGTCGCTGCCGGCGGCGCGCGCGCTGCACCTGGCGGCGCAGGGACTGGCGCAGCCGCGCCGCGGCAAGGCCGTCAAGGCCGACCTGCTGGCGGCGATACGCCAGATGGGCGTGCTGCAGATCGACACCATCCACGTCGTCGCGCGCAGCCCGTATCTGGTGCTGTGGAGCCGGCTGGGCGACTACCCGCAGGCCTGGCTGGAGCAGTTGCTGGGCGAGGGCGCGCTGTTCGAGTACTGGGCCCACGAAGCCTGTTTCGTGCCGGTCGAGGATTACGGCCTGTACCGCCGGCGCATGCTCGACCCGGCCGCGATGGGCTGGAAGTATTCGGCGCAGTGGATGAGCGAGCGCCGCGCCGACGTCGAGGCCGTGCTGGAGCACATCCGCGCCAACGGCCCGACCCGCTCCGCCGATTTCCAGCGCAGCGACGGCCAGGGCGGCGGCTGGTGGGGCTGGAAGCCGGAGAAGCGCTCGCTGGAGGCGCTGTTCACGGCCGGCGTGCTGATGATCGCCCGGCGCCACAACTTCCAGCGCTACTACGACCTGGCCGAGCGCGTGCTGCCGCACTGGCACGACGGCCTGCTGGCGGCGCCGGCCGAGACGGGGCGGGCGCTGCTGCTGCAAAGCGTCAAGGCGCTGGGGCTGGCGAAGGCGTCCTGGATCGCCGACTATTTCCGCACCAAGGGCGAGCGCCCCGACCCGGCGGCGCTGGCGGCCGAGGGGGCGCTGCTGCGCGCCCGCGTCGAGGGCTGGGACGAGCCCGTCTACATCCACCCCGACCACGCCGCGCTGGCGCAGCGCGCCGCGGCCGGCGCGCTGGCCTCGACGGTGACCACGCTGCTGTCGCCGTTCGACCCGGTGGTGTGGGACCGCCGCCGCGCGCTGGAGCTGTTCGGCTTCGACTACCGGCTGGAATGCTACACGCCGGCCGAGAAGCGCCGCTACGGCTACTTCACGCTGCCGATCCTGCGCCGCGGCGCGCTGGTCGGGCGGGTCGACGCCAAGGCGCACCGCGGCGACGGCGTCTTCGAGCTGAAGGCGCTGACGCTGGAGCCGGGCGTGCGCCTGAGCGCGCGCTTCGGCGCCGACGTGGCCGGCGCGCTGCGGCGCCTGGCCAACTGGCACGGCTGCCCGCGCGTGCGCCTCACCCAGGCCGAGCCGCAGGCGTTCGCGGCGCTGCTGCGCGCCTGCCTCGACGCCGCCGGCGCCGCCGCGCCGGCGGACGCATGATGCTGCCCGCCGCGCCGGAAAACCTGCTGACGGCCGAGGGCCGGCCCAGGTTTGGCCGCTACGCCGGCCAGGTCGACGCCTTCGACTGGCACGAACTGGCGCCGCCGCACGCCCGCGGCGCCTGGTGGCGGCGCTTCCACCACAAGCGTTGGCACTACGTGGCGCTGGCCACGCCGGAGCTGTTCTGCGGCGTGGCCATCGTCGACGTCGGCTGGACCAACACGGCCTTCGCCTACATCTTCGACCGCCGCGAGCGGCGCATCGTCGCCGAGTTCTCGCAGGACGGCGTGCCGGGCCTGACGGCCAGCCTGGCCGGCAACGCCGGCGGCGCCAGCCGCTTCCGCTTCCTCTCCAGGCGCATCGGCATCGAATGCGTCGGCCAGCGCCTGTACCGGCTCAAGGTGGAGGGCCCGGGCCTGCGGATCGCCGCCGAATTCGGCCCCGACCTGATGCCGCTGCTGCTGGCCTGCGGGCCGGCCGCCGGCGGCTCGGCGCACGCGACGCAGAAATCGACGGGCCTGCCGCTGTGGGGCGAGGCGGCCTACGGCGCCGTGCGCCACAGCCTGGACGGCGGCGTCGCCAGCTTCGACTACTCGAACGGCCTGCTGGCGCGCGAGACGGCGTGGCGCTGGGCCTCGGCGCACAGCCTGGACCTGGGCTTCAACCTGCAGGCCGGCTACTTCGGCGCGCAGGAAAACGCGCTGTGGCTGGACGGCCAGCTGTACGGGCTGGGCGCGGCGCATTTCGACTTCCAGCCGGCCGCGCCGCTGGCGCCCTGGCACATCCATACGGACGACGGCCTGCTCGACCTGCACTTCAAGCCGGAGGGCGCGCGCGCCAAGGACAAGAACCTGCTGGTGGCGGCCAGCCGCTACGTGCAGCCGATCGGCACCTTCAGCGGCTGGGTGCGGGCCAGCGCCGACGCGCCCAAGCGCATCGTCGCGCAACTGGCCGGCGTGACGGAGGACCACCGCTCGCGCTGGTAGGGGCCGGGCGGCGGGGGACAGACCACGATTTATTTGACAAGGCGGCGCCATGAGTATCCGGAATTTCGACAGCCTGTTCAAGCCGCAATCGGTGGCGCTGATCGGCGCTTCCCGCAAGGAGCGCAGCATCGGCGCGACGCTGCTGAACAATATGCGGCAGGGCGGCTACGCCGGCGCCATCTGGCCGGTCAACCCGAAGTACGAGGAGTTGGCCGGCCTGCCATGCTATGGCCGCGTCGCCGCGCTGCCGGAGGCGCCCGAGCTGGCCGTCATCTGCACGCCGCCGGCGACCATCCCGGCGCTGATCCGCGAGCTGGGCGCGCGCGGCACCAAGGCGGCCATCGTCATGACGGCCGGGCTGGACGTGCTCAAGGCGGGCGGCGGCAAGACCGTCCACCAGGCCATGCTCGACGCGGCCCGGCCGCACCTGCTGCGCATCCTCGGGCCGAACAGCGTCGGCTTGCTGGTGCCGGCGCTGGGCTTGAACGCCAGCTTCGCCCACACCGGCGCGCAGCCCGGCAAGATCGCCTTCGTGTCGCAGTCCGGCGCCCTCGTCACCGGCGTGCTCGACTGGGCCAAGGCGAACGGCATCGGCTTTTCCAAGTTTGTCTCGCTGGGTGGCGCCGGCGACGTCGATTTCGGCGACCTGCTCGACTACCTGGCCGGCGACGCCGACACCGGCGCGATCCTGCTGTACATGCAGGATTTGCGCGCCGCGCGCAAGTTCATGTCGGCGGCGCGGGTGGCGGCGCGCAGCAAGCCGGTGATCGTGCTGAAGGCGGGCCGCGAGGCCGAGGGCGCGGCGGCGGCCGCCTCGCACTCGGGCGCGCTGGCCGGCTCGGACGGCGTCTACGACGCGGCGATCCGCCGCGCCGGCATGCTGCGGGTGGATTCCTCGGAGGAGTTGTTCAACGCCGCCGAGACGCTGGCGCACGCCAAGCCGCAGCGCGGCGGGCGCCTGGCCATCGTCACCAACGGCGGCGGCCTGGGCGTGATGGCGACCGACGCGCTGGTCGGCGCCGGCGGCCGCCTGGCCGAGCTGTCGGAGGCGACGCGGCAGCAGCTCGGGCGGGTGCTGCCGCCGGCCTGGCCGCAGGCCAACCCCGTCGACATCGGCGGCGACGCGCCGCTGCAGCGCTATCTGGCGGCGCTGCCGCCGCTGCTGGAGGCGCCGGAGGCGGACGCGCTGCTGTTCCTGCACGCGCCGTCGGCGATGGTGTCCAGCGCCGAGCTGGCCGAGGCGCTGGCGCCGCTGGCGCGGGCGGCGCCGCGCAATGTGCTGTCGTGCTGGCTGGGCGGCGCCGAGGTGGCGCCGGCGCGGCAGATCCTCTCGCGCGCCGGCCTGCCCAGCTACGCCACGCCGGAGCGGGCCGTGCTGGCCTTCATGCAGATCGTCCAGTACCGCCGCAACCAGGATTTGCTGATGGAGGTGCCGGCGCAGCTGCCGGCCGCCGCCGCGCCGCAGCGGGCGCGCGTGCGCGCCATCGTCGCGGCGGCGCTGGCGGCCGGGCAGGACGAGCTGGGCCAGTGCGAGTCGCAGCAGGTGCTGGCCGCCTACGGCATCCCGGTGGCCGACACGCGCATGGCGCGCGACGTCGAGCACGCGCTGGCGCTGGCCGGCGAGATCGGCTATCCGGTGGCGCTGAAGATCCACGCGCCGGCGCTGCCGCACAAGTCCGACGTCGGCGGCGTCGCCCTCGACCTGGAGACGCCGGAGGCGCTGCGCGCGGCGGCCGCGGCGATGCTCAAGCGGGTGCGCCGGCTGCGCCCGGACGCGGCGCTGCAGGGTTTCGCCGTGCAGCGCATGGCGCGCCGGCCGCAGGCGCAGGAGCTGATCGTCGGCGTCTCCAGCGACCCGGTGTTCGGCCCGGTGGTGCTGGTCGGCCAGGGCGGCGTCGCCGTCGAGGTCACGGCCGACCGCGCCATCGGCCTGCCGCCGCTGAACATGGCGCTGGCGCGCGACATGCTGGGGCGCACCCGCGTGGCCAAGCTGCTGGCCGGCTACCGCAATTTGCCGGCGGCCGACCTGGACGCCATCTGCCACACGCTGATCCAGGTGGCCGAGCTGGCCGCCGACGTCGCCGAGCTGGCCGAGCTGGACATCAACCCGCTGCTGGCCGACGCCGGCGGCGTCATCGCGCTGGACGCGCGCATCCGCCTGCAGCCGGGCGCGCGCACCGACCGCCTGGCGATCCGCCCCTATCCGCAGGAGCTGGAGCAGCAGCGCCAGTGGCAGGGCGGGACGCTGACGCTGCGCCCGATCCGCCCCGAGGACGCGCCGGCCCACCTGGCGTTCTTCAACGCGCTCGACCCGGACGACGTGCGGCTGCGCTTTTTCACGGCCGTGCGCGAGCTGGCGCCGGCCCAGCTGGCGCGCCTGACGCAGATCGACTACGACCGCGCCATGGCCTTCATCGCCACCCGCGGCGGCGCCGACGGCCGCCCGGAAACCCTGGGCGTGGTGCGGGCTGTGGCCGACCCCGACAATATCGACGCCGATTTCGCCATCATCGTGCGATCGGACTTGAAAGGGCAGGGACTTGGCGCTATCCTGTTTGGCAAGCTGATCGAGTACTTCCGCAGCCGCGGCACGGAGCAGCTCAGCGGCGATGCGCTGTCCCAGAATACCGGCGTGCAACATCTGGTGCGCAGTTTCGGCGGCACGGTCCACGCCTCGCCCGATCCGGGCACGGTGCGGCTGCGCCTGAAACTGCAGGCGCCCGCCGCGCCGCCATCCTGAGCCGCCGATCGCTGAGGGCAGCGGCAGCGGTTTGTCCGATATCAAATTCACAGTAGTGCGCTTTATTTATACTTTCAATTTCAGGCCCGGACCCGCATGCCGCACGCGGGCGCCGGCCGCGAATCATTCATGGTTGCCGCTCCGCGCGGCCACGGGTTTGCTTGGGAGTAAGAATGTTAACGGCCACATACACTTTGGTTGCTTTGTCGGTGGAACAGGCCAGCGTGCGCCTGAGCCTGCAGTCGTTTCAACAGTATGTGCAAGCCAATTTGCGCCACCAGAACAGCATTAGCCTTGCCCAGCTTCAATATGCCTGCGACTGCCTGAACCGGCTGTACCAGGCTTGCCACTGGCGCAAGGTGGAAATCTACCTGATCCCGGCGCTGCGCCAGGCCACCGAGCAGGCGGACCGCCTGCTCGACGAGTTGAGCACGCTCAACAACGCCGCGCTCGACATCGTCAAGGCCATGCAGCAGCGCGCCGGCAGCATGACGGTGCACACGGACGAGCAGGTCGCGCAGTTGTGCGGCAGCATGGACGCGTTTTGCGCGGCGCTGCTGAAACGGCTGGAGCGCGAGGAGCGCGAACTGTTCAGCATTGCCCGCAGCGCCATCTGCGGCGACGCCTGGTTCTCGATCGCCAACCAGTTCCTGCTGCACGACGCCCGCGTCGTCGAAACGCGGCGCGCCAGGGCGCCGGTGATCGAACTGGCGCGGGTGCAGCCGGACGCGGCCGAGGCCCTGGTCCGCTTCGAGCCACCCGAACTGACGCTGGCCGGCTTGCCGCCACCGCCGCGCCGCGAGTCCGCGCCCCGGCGCGCCGCCGCTGACTGAAGCCCGGCCCCGGACCGGCCCGGGGCGGCCCGGCGTCGGCGCCGCCCATGCCCGGCGCGCGGCTTTGCTATGATGGCGGTTTTGATCCATTCAAAGCACGCCATGTTCCAATTCCTGTTTAAGCGCTCCGCCAGCAAACCGACCGAACCGCAGGCTGTGGCGGTCGACCACGCGGCCACCGCCCAGGCCGCGTCGCGGCGGGCCGAGCACGCGGCCCGGGCGCAGGCCGTGGCCGGCGACGAGGCGGCGGCCACGGCCTTCATCCTGTCCAGCGAATACGCCGACGCGCGCCTGATCGCGGCCGCCCACGTGCACAGCCAGGGCGCGCTGGAACAAGTCCACCAGGCCATGCGCAACACCGACCGCCGCGTCGCCAAGCTGATGCAGGCGCGCCTGGACGTGATCCGCCACGAGCAGGCCGAGCAGCAAAAAGCCCGCGCCGGCATCGACACGGCGCAGCGCCTGCTGCGCGACGGGCAGCTCAGCCCGAACCAGGTGGCCGAGCTGGACCGCCAGTGGCAGGTGATACAGGCGGCGCCGGCCCTGGCGGCCGAATTCCAGGCCGCGCGCGCCGCGCTGGCGCAGCGCCTGGAGGCGCAGGTGGCGCTGCAGCGCGCCGTCATCGACGCCCTGGCCGAGTTGCGCCGCCTGCCGGGCGCCGCGCTGGACGCGGCCGGGGCGGGCGCCGCGCTGGCGCGCTTGAGCGGCGAGCAGGCGCAGCGCGCCGCGGCCGCCGAGTATCCCGCCTTGCCGAAACACTTGCTGAACGACTTCGCCGCCGCCCAGGCCCAGGCCGAGGCGGCGCTGGCCGCGCTGGCGCAGCACCAGGCCGGTTTCGACGCGCGCCAGGCCGCGCTGGCCGAGTGGCAGGCGCAGGAGCCCGCCAGCCTGAACGCGGACAGCCTGAAACGGGCTTGGCAAGCGCTGCCGCGCCTGCCGGCCAATGAACTGACGGCCGGCCTGCAACAGCAATTCGACGCGCTGCTGGCCAGCGCGCCGGCGCCGCGCAAGGCCGTGCGCGAGGAGCGCGCCGCCGCGCCGGCGCAAGACGCCGGCCAGCACTTTCTGGCGGCCCTCGACGGCCTGGAGGCGGCGCTGCAGCAAGGCTTGCTGCAGCAGGCGTCCGAACATGACAAGACCCTGCGCGACAGCAAGCCGGGGCGGCTGACGCCGGCCCAGTCCGAACGCCTGGCCGCCGTGCGCGCCGAATTCAAGCGCCTGGCCGACTGGGCGCGCTGGGGCGGCAACGTCTCGCGCGAGGAACTGGTCAAGGCGGCCGAGGAATTGCCGGCGCAGGAATTGGCGATGGCCGAGCTGGCGAAGAAGGTGGGCAGCCTGCGCGAGCGCTGGAAGTCGCTCGACAGCCTGTCCGGCCACGCGCCGAAATCGCTGTGGGAGCGTTTCGACGCGGCCTGCACGCTCGCCTACGCGCCGGCCGCGCTGCATTTCAAGCAGTTGGCCGAGGAGCGCCACGGCAACGCCGCGAAGGCGCTGGAATTGATCGCCGAGGCGCAGGCGCTGGCCGCCGCCGGCAGCGGCGACTGGAAGCAGATCGCCGCCGCCGGCCAGCGCCTGCGGCTGGGCTGGAGCCGCCTCGGCACCATCGACCGCAAGGAAAAGAAACGCCTCGACGGCGAATTCGGCCAGGCGCTGGACCTGCTGGCGGCGCCGCTGGCCGAGCAGCGCCAGATCGAGGCGGCGCGGCGCGAGCAGCTGATCGTCGAAGTCGGCCTGCTGAAGCCGATGGAGCGCAACACCGTCGACATGCTGCGCGCGCTGCAGGATAAATGGCAGGAGCTGGCCAAGGCGCTGCCGCTGGAGCGGCGCACCGAACAGGCGTTGTGGCAGCGCTTCCGCGCCGCCTGCGACGAGGTCTTCGCCAAGCGCAAGGAAAGCGCCCACGCCGCCGACCACGAGCGGCGCGAGCACCTGCACGCCCGCGAGGCCGTCTGCGCCGCGCTGGAAACGGCGGTCCTGCCCGACACGGGCGACGACAAACAGCGCGCCGCCGCCATTGCCGCGCTGCTGCGCGAGGCGCGCGACGGCTGGCACGGCGCCGGCCCCGTGCCGCGCGTCAGCGAACAGAAGATCGAGCAGCGCTACCACGCGGCGGTGGCGGGGCTGCAGGCGCAGGCGGACGCCATCGCCGAGCGCGCCGGCGCCGCGCAGGCGGATGCGCTGCGCGACAAGCTGCGCCTGTGCCAGGCGCTGGAAAGCGCCGTCGCCGGCAGCGACGGCCAGGACGGCGCCGCCTGGGACGCGCGCTGGAGCGCCCTGGCGCCGCTGGCCGGCCAGTTCGAGCGCAGCCTGCAGGGGCGCTTCGGCGCCGCCCGCACGGCGCTCGACGGCGCCCGCGACGACTACGCCGCGCAGCTCGAAGCGCAGCGCGCCACCCTGCTCAGCGAAGTGCTGCGCCTGGAGATCGTCGCCGGCGTCGACAGCGGCGCCGAGTTCGCCCGCGAGCGCCTGAAGATGCAGGTCGACGTGCTGCAATCGTCGCTGAAGTCGGGCCAGAAGCCGCTGACGCAGGCATCGCAGCTGCTGCAGCTGTGCGCGATTCCGGCGCTGGCCGACGCGCGCACCGTCAGCCGCATCGAAGTGCTGCTGCGCCGCATCGGCGGCGCCGTCAAGGAGGGCAAATGAGCCGCGTGCGCGTCCAGACCGGGGACTTCGACCTGGGCGCGGAAATGGCGCGCCTGCGCGCCGGCAATGCCAAAGTGGGCGCCGTGGTCAGCTTTGTCGGCACCGTGCGCGACCTCAACGAGGGCGCGGCCGTGGCCGGGATGGAGCTGGAACACTATCCGGGCATGACGGAGCAGTCGATCGAGGCCATCGTCGAGCAGGCGATGCGGCGCTGGCCGCTGTTCGACGCGCTGGTGGTCCACCGCGTCGGCCCGCTCAAGCCGCAGGAGCAGATCGTGCTGGTGCTGACCACGGCGGCGCACCGCGGCGAGGCTTTCGCCGCCTGCGAATACATCATCGACTACCTGAAGACCGAGGCGCCGTTCTGGAAGAAAGAGCAGACGCCGCAGGGCGCGCGCTGGGTCGACGCGCGCGTGACGGATGAGACGGCGCTGGCCAAGTGGGCGCAGGCGTGAACTGGCTGGCGGTCGGCGTCGGCGCGGCGCTGGGCGCCTGGCTGCGCTGGGGCATGTCGGTGTGGATGTCCGGCATGCACGCGCGCCTGGCCATCGCCACGCTGGCCGTCAACTGGATCGGCAGTTACCTGATCGGCGTCGCCATCGCCTTCTTCTCCAGCCATCCGGGGCTGGCGCCGGCCTGGCGGCTGTTCGTCATCACCGGCTTCCTCGGCGGCCTGACGACGTTCTCGACCTTCTCCGGCGAGGCGATGGCCTACCTGCAGCGCGGCGAGTACGGCTGGGCCTTCGGCCACAGCGCGCTGCACCTGCTCGGCTCGATCGGCTGCTGCATCCTCGGCGTGGCCAGTTGGCGCGCCGTGGCCGCCTGAGCCCGGCTGTTGGCCTTGCCTGCGGTATTTTCCTTTCGGCGATCCCGCGCACTTGAAAACATCTTGCCTGTCCCAACTTGATTCCTAAGTAAATCATCTCCCGGGAGCAGCTCCATGCGACAAGACAAACTGACCACCAAGCTTCAAGAAGCGCTGGCCGACGCCCAAAGCCTGGCGGTCGGCAACGACAATCCCTATATCGAACCGGTGCATCTGCTGACGGCCCTGCTGAACCAGGACGACGGCGGCGCCCGTTCCATCCTGCAGCGCGCCGGCGTCAACGTCGGCGGCTTGAGCAACGCCCTGAAATCGTCGCTGGAGCGCCTGCCCAAGGTGTCCGGCACGGGCGGCGACGTCCAGGTCAGCCGCGAATTCGCCGGCCTGTTGAACCTGGCCGACAAGGAGGCGCAGAAGCGCGCCGACCAGTTCGTCTCCAGCGAGATGGTGCTGCTGGCGATGAGCGACGACAAGTCCGACGCCGGCAAGCTGGCGCGCGAGAGCGGCTTGACGCGCAAGGCGCTGGAGGCGGCGATCCAGGCCGTGCGCGGTGGCCACAAGGTCGATTCGCAGGAGGCCGAGGGCCAGCGCGAGGCGCTGAAAAAATACACGCTGGACCTGACCGAGCGGGCCCGCATGGGCAAGCTCGATCCGGTGATCGGCCGCGACGACGAGATCCGCCGCGCCATCCAGGTGCTGCAGCGGCGCACCAAGAACAACCCGGTGCTGATCGGCGAGCCGGGCGTCGGCAAGACCGCCATCGTCGAGGGGCTGGCGCAGCGCATCGTCAACAATGAGGTGCCGGAGTCGCTCAAGGGCAAGCGCGTGCTCTCGCTCGACATGGCGGCGCTGCTGGCCGGCGCCAAGTACCGCGGCGAGTTCGAGGAGCGCCTCAAATCCGTGCTCAAGGAGTTGGCGATGGACGAGGGCCAGACCATCGTCTTCATCGACGAGATGCACACGATGGTGGGGGCCGGCAAGGCCGAGGGCGCGATGGACGCGGGCAATATGCTGAAGCCGGCGCTGGCGCGCGGCGAGCTGCACTGCGTCGGCGCCACCACGCTCGACGAGTACCGCAAATACATCGAGAAGGACGCGGCGCTGGAGCGGCGCTTCCAGAAAATCCTCGTCGACGAGCCGTCCGTCGAGGCCACCATCGCCATCCTGCGCGGCTTGCAGGACAAATACGAGCTGCACCACAAGGTCGAGATCACCGACGCCGCCATCATCGCCGCGGCCGAGCTGTCGCACCGCTACATCACCGACCGCTTCCTGCCCGACAAGGCGATCGACCTGATCGACGAGGCGGCCTCGAAGATCAAGATCGAGATCGACTCGAAGCCGGAGGTGATGGATAGGCTGGAGCGCCGCCTGATCCAGTTGAAGATCGAGCGCGAAGCCGTCAAGAAGGAAAAGGACGAGGGCTCGCTGCGCCGTCTCGGCCTGATCGACGAGGAGATCGTCAAGCTGCAGCGCGAGTACAACGACTTCGAGGAAGTGCTGAAGGCCGAGAAGGCGGTGGTCCAGGGCAGCACCCACATCAAGGAGGAAATCGAGCGCGTCAAGCTGCAGATGGAGCAGGCCACGCGCGAGAGCAACTGGCAGCACGTCTCCGAGCTGCAATACGGCACCTTGCCGCAACTGGAGGCCCAGCTCAAGCAGGCCGACTGCGGCGTGGCGCAGCCGGCCGAGGCGGGCAAGCCGAAGCTGCTGCGCACCCACGTCGGCGCCGAGGAAATCGCCGAGGTGGTGTCGCGCGCGACCGGCATCCCGGTGTCGCGCATGATGCAGGGCGAGCGCGAGAAGCTGCTGCACATCGAGGAGCGCCTGCACGAGCGCGTGGTCGGCCAGGACGAGGCGATCAACGCCGTGGCCGACGCCATCCGCCGCTCGCGCGCCGGCTTGAGCGACCCGAACCGGCCATACGGCTCCTTCATGTTCCTCGGCCCGACCGGGGTCGGCAAGACGGAGCTGAGCAAGGCGCTGGCGCACTTCCTGTTCGACTCGGAAGACTCGATGATACGCATCGACATGAGCGAGTTCATGGAGAAGCATTCGGTGGCGCGGCTGATCGGCGCGCCGCCCGGCTACGTCGGCTACGACGAGGGCGGCTACCTGACCGAGGCGGTGCGGCGCAAGCCCTACAGCGTGATCCTGCTCGACGAGGTCGAGAAGGCCCACCACGACGTCTTCAACGTGCTGCTGCAGGTGCTCGACGACGGCCGCATGACGGACGGGCAGGGGCGCACGGTGGACTTCAAGAACACCGTCATCATCATGACCTCGAACCTGGGCTCGCATAAAATCCAGTCGATGGACAGCGACGATCCGGGCGTGGTCAAGCTGGCCGTGATGGCCGAGGTGCGCGCGCATTTCCGGCCCGAGTTCATCAACCGCATCGACGAGATCGTCGTCTTCCACGGCCTCGACGAGAAGAACATCGGCGCCATCGCCAAGATACAGCTGAGCATCCTGGAGCAGCGCCTGGCCAAGATGGAAATGCAGCTCGACGTCTCGGAAGCGGCCCTGCAGAAGATCGCGGAAGCCGGCTACGACCCCGTGTACGGCGCGCGGCCGCTGAAGCGGGCGATCCAGCAGCAGATCGAGAATCCGCTGTCGAAGTTGATTTTGCAGGGCAAATTCGGCCCGAAAGACGTCATCCGCGTCGACGCGCAGAGCGGCGCGCTGGTGTTCGGCGACACGCCGGCGGTGGACATCAAAAAAATGTAAATGGATTGATGCCGGTCTTCATCTTTGCCGAACTGCCCGGATGCCAACGGGCGGATGAGGCAAAGATGAATTTAGTTTAATTTCAAGCCGATGCGGGTCTGGATCGCTTGGTGGCTGTCTTTTCCTGCAAATTCAAAAACGCTAACGGCTCGAAGGGAATTGTTGTGCCTCTTCGTCCGGGGCGTGAACAAGGTTCGCCGCAATCCTCGCCGCTTCGACAGACTCGCCTGAGAAATTCATCAGGAGCACCGCATCCGCCCGACGGGTGCCATTGCAGTCCTGCGTTCCCTCTCTTAATTCGCCAAGACGGCCTACCCGCATTCTGCGTGCTTTAACAGGATGCTGGAAAGGCTTGAGTGCCTACGCATTGCCACGCCGAATTTTAGTTCTCATTTGATAATTGTCGTGTTTCGATGGGAAAATGATTGACCTGAAATCGATGTCAAAATAGAATGTTTAAAGTGAATTAATGATTATTCAATTTTGTTTTTCAACGTCGATAAATGGAGTCTGATCATGTACGAACTTACGGCAGATGAAATTGATGAGGTTAACGGTGGTGTTAAAGCGGGTATGTTTCTGGTAGGCTTTGCTGCAGCCATGGCTGGTGCTGGTTTGGCAGTAGCTGGATTGGGTACGCCGATTACGATAGGTGGCGCAGTTCTTGCCGCTCAAGGCGCTGCTGTAATGAGTATTGCGTTAGTCTCCTAATATAATGCGCAAGTAGCACCTGTAGCATAAGGGGTATCTATCGCCGCTATCAGTATGCCTGAATACGCTCTGGTCTGGAGGCGTAGCCAGATTGCTCCTTTAATTTTGGTGTCTTTCAATTTGCTTGGATACTTCAAATATATGACTTTCTTCTCCGATGGAAATGATGAGTATTTCTCTCTAAATTTGGCGCCAGATAAGAATGAAAAATCGTATGTTTACAAATTAAGTAAGTCGCAAATCTCCACTTCTCAATATTTCATTCCACCTTTGTTTTTTATTTCTGCAATTATTTTTTTTGTGATAATTCTCATTGCTTGTATGGAATTTTTTGGGGTTGGTAAGGTTTACATAGGAAATGACAATCAAGAGGCGATTCTTTTTTCTTTGACTGCTGTTGCAACAATTATTTGCTTCCTGGAATTGTTTCTTTTCTTGTGGATAAGGAAAAATAAAATAATTTTTTCAAAAGAGAGCAGCTTAAAACAAGAGGGAGTGTTTTTCATATTAAATGAAAAATCATGGATGGTTTATCTTATATTTCTATTGAGTATGCTGGCGCCATTTGTTGGTCTTGCAGCTTTGCCTGGAAGTTTGCCGCAGTTCTTCGATGATGCTTCTATTTATGGGCCTTCATTTTTAATTCTATTGGCTCAAATATTTTTTGTGGGAATTGTTCTTTCGGCTTTTTTAATTAGGCGAGTGTTTGTTTTGTTTTTTAAGAAATACCCCGCCTAGCGCTTTTTTGCGCAGCAGTTAAGCCCGGAATCCAGCCCCCGGGCTTGCCTGCGGCCTCAGCCAGCCGCCGCCTGCCGATACTCCGCCTCGCCATGCGGCGCGGCCACGAAGGCGGGCAACTGCTCCGCCTGCTCGGAAAAGCGCTGCAGCGCGGGGAAGTCCTGCGCACTCACCAACTCCGGCACCATCTGCTGAATGAAATGCCAGGCCACGGCCGTGGAAATGCCGGCCTGGTCGATGTGGCCATCGGCCACGGCCAGCGGCGCGCGCAGCAGTTCCGCCTCCAGCTCGGTGCACGCCGCCAACAACTGCCCCGTCACCCGATACACCCAAGGCTGGTGCAATTTCTCGGCCGGGCGCAGCTTGCGCTCGTAAATAATCTGCACGCTCTTTTCGCACACCGCCAGCGCCAGACCGATCACGCGCAGCGCGTGCTGGCGTTGCTCGATCCCGGCCGGCATCAGCGCGCGGCCCGGCGCGGCCAGACTTTCGGCGTAGTCGATGATGAGCGAGGAGTCCATCAGCACGACGCCGTTGTCGCACACCAGCGTGGGCGCCTTGACGACGGGATTGATGGATTGAAATTGTTCGAAGGTGCTGAACACGGAAATGGAGCGGTGCTCGAATGCCAGGCCGAGCAGTTGCAGCGACACGGCGACGCGGCGGACATAGGGTGAGTCGAGCATTCCGATGAGTTGCATGATTTCTCCTGTCTGTGAGGGGGAAGGGCTGGTCACTGCCGACATGATGGCACGAACCGGGCGGCGCCGCGCGGGCCGGTGAGCGGTGCGAAGCGGCTGGCTATGCTGGCATGAAAATGTCGCAGATGAAATATTGCCGCATATGCAATATTATCTCAAGTGCAGTTGGCAATTTTATATATTTTATTATCAATAGTTCTCATTCTCATTTACAATGGCGTCCTCCTGGGTTCACCATTCACCTTCAAGGGAGAGCCGTTTGAGTCATCTGTATTTGCTTATCGCCACGCTGGCGGCCGTCTGTTTTTATCTGGCCTCGCCCCACCAGCATCTATGGCTGGGCGCGCCGCGCCACGCGCGCCGCCTGCGTCTGGCCGGCTGGGCCGGCTGCCTGGCCGCCGTCGGCGCGGGCCATGTCGCACTGGGTTTCTGGGCCGGCCTGTTCGCGGCCCTGAGCGCGCTGATGCTGGCGCTGCTCGCCTTGCCCTATCTGGATTGCTACCGGAGGACGCGCAATGTGGAGTAGATCGCTGGCCGCCGTCCTGCTCGGCTTTCCCCTGTCCGTTGCCCTGGTCGGCCTATGCGTGCTGCTCGGGCCGGGCGCCGGAGGCACGCGCACCTTGCCGATGCTGCTGCTGTTTTTCCCGATCTGGGTCGGCGTGATGAGCCTCGCTTTCATGTTCCGCACCGGCCTGCGCGCCTGGGCCTGGATGGGCGGCGCCACGCTGCTGTCTTTCACGCTGCTGTATCTTGTTAAAGCATTTGGCCTGGTGAGTCTGCCCGCATGAAATCCTCGACCTTACGCGTTTTCCTGAAGGTCCACACCTGGGTCGGCCTGGTCGCCGGGCTGGCCCTGTTCATCGCCTTTTACGCCGGCGCGATCACGGTGTTCACCGACCAGTTGCACCAGTGGGAGCGCAACGATGCGCGCGGCGTGGCCGCGCAATCGACGGCGCTGGCCCAGCCGCTGATCGACGCGGTGCTGCGCGCGCATCCGGCGGCGGCCGACGACTTCATCCTGAGGTTGCCAAGCGCCGACGAGCCGCGCCTGCTGCTGGAGTGGTATGAAGAGCGCAAGCCGCAAGCCGGGCAGTTGCGCCAGTTCAGCCTGGCGCCGGACGGCGCCCTGGTCGAGCATGCGGCCAAATCCGAATTGGCCGAGCTGGTCTACCGCCTGCATTACACGGCCGGTTTGCCCAAAGCCTGGGGCATATACGCGATCGGCTTCGTCTGCGTGCTGTACGGCATGGCCCTGCTCAGCGGCGTCATCGTCTACGCGCCGACGCTGCTGAAAAGCCTGTTTGCGCTGCGGCCTGGCAAGAACCTGAAGGTATTCTGGCAGGACGCCCACAATGCCATCGGCATGTTGTCGCTGCCTTTCCACGTGATCTTCGCGTGGAGCGGGGCGGTGATGACGATCGGCACCCTGATGCTGGCGCCGTTCCAGTTCCTCGTCTTCGACGGCAAGCTGCTGAAGATCATCGAGCCCGAGCTGAGTCTGGTCAGCCACCCCGTCGAAACGGGCAAGCGGGCGCCGCTGATGCCGGCCCACGAGTTGCTGGCGCGGGCGCAGGCGGCGGCGCCCGGTTTGCAGGCGAAGTCGATGAATTACGACCATGTCGGCGACAGCAGCGTGCAGGTGCAGGTCTACGGCAGCAATGCCGAGCGCACGCTGAACAACCTGGCCGGCGTGGCCTTGAACGGCAGTAACGGCGCCGTGTTGCGCGTGGTGCAGCCGCACAGCATGAGCCCGGGCAATGCCTTCCTGCGCGCCCTGTATGTTCTGCATTACGGCAATTTCGGCCATGCCGCGATGCAATGGCTGTACTTCGTGCTGGGGCTGGCGGGCGCCTTCCTGTTCTACAGCGGCAATTTGCTGTGGGTCGAGGCGCGCCGCAAGCGCAACCAGCTCGAACAGCCGCGCAACACCCGCTTGATGGCGCAATTGACGCTGGGCGTTTGCCTCGGCTGCATCGCCGGCATTTCCGCGATGTTCATCGCGAATAAGCTGGTGCCGCAGGGCTGGGGTGCGCTGGCGCTGTGGGAGCAGCGCAGCTACTACGCCGCCTTCTTCCTCTGCGTGGCATGGGCCTTTGCGCGGCCGCCGGCGCGCGCCGGCCACGAATTGCTGCTGTTGTGCGCGCTGCTGACGGGCGGCATTCCGCTGGCGAACTACTGGTCCAGCGGCGACCATCTGCTGGGCACGCTGTGGCGCGGCCAGTGGCTGGTGTTCGGCGTCGACGCCGTGGCGCTGCTGGCCGCGTGGCTGTACTGGCGCATGGCGCGGGCGACGCTGCGGCGCGGCCTGAACGGCGACTCGAACAGCGTCTGGGCCTTGCCGGGCGCGCGCGACGCCTTGCCGGCCGCGCGCCATGCCACCGGCGGAAAACTGCGCGCGGACCTGTAAGCCAGGGGGCCGGATTCCGGCTCCCCCGGCGTCGCCTCAGCCGCCCCGGCCGTCGGCGAAAAAGGCCGACGGCGAGCTGCCGAAGGTCTTCTTGAACATGGCCGAGAACGCCGACTGGCTGGCGTAGCCCAGCTCCTCGGCGACCTGCGACAGCGGCGTGCCGCGGGCGATCAGCGGCGCCGCGTGCGCCAGCCGCACTTGCTGGCGCCACTGGCCAAACGTCAGCCCCAGCTCGCGCTCGAACAGGCGCGCCAGCGTGCGCTCGGACGCGCCGACCTGGCGCGCCCAATGCTCCAGAGTCAGATTGGCGCCCGGGTGGTCGATCAGGGCCGCGCACAGGGCCTTCAGGCGCTTGTCCTCCGGCATGGGCACGCGGATGGGGCGGCTCGCCGCGTTCGCCAGCTCGTCGAGTATCAGCTCGGCCAGCATGCCCTCGCGGGCCGGCGCCGCGCCGGGGCCGAGCTGCTCCAGCGCGACGATCAGCTCGCGCAGCAGCGCCGACACTTCCAGCACCTTGCATTCGTCGGCGAACGGGGCCCGCTCGGGCAGGATGCACAGCGGCCGCAGGCGGGTCTTTTCCAGCATCGTCACCCCGTGCACGACATGCGGCGCGATCCAGATGGCCCGCTGCGGCGGCACAATCCAGCTGCTGTTCATGGCCGTCACGCGCAGCATGCCCTCCAGCGCGAACGTGACTTGGCCCCAGGGGTGCTGGTGCGGGCTGAGGAACTCGTCGGCCGGCAAGTCGCGCGCCAGCATCGTCACCGGGCGTTGCGGCGTCGGCTGCTTGCTGGGCGGGCAGGGGCGGCTGTGGGTGAGAATGGGAATGGCCATGGGGTCCGGGTCGAGGTTGGCGTTAATGCGATAAATTATGGCTCTTTATCTTGAAACAGTCGATATCAATCTCATTAAACTGGCTCTTCGATAAGAAAAAGAGGAACCGTATGAGCACAACAGACTTGCGCCAGGATGCGCGTGTGATCGGCCTGGTGGGCCTGGCGCACGGCGTTTCCCATTTCTACCACCTGATCCTGGCCGCGCTGTTTCCGTGGCTGAAGCAGGAATTTAGCCTGTCTTATTCCGAATTAGGTCTGCTGATGACGGTCTTCTTCGTCGTCTCCGGCGTCTGCCAGGCGCTGGCCGGCTTCGTCGTTGACCGCGTCGGCGCGCGTGCCGTGCTGTTCGGCGGCATCGGCCTGCTGGGCCTGTCGGCGCTGTTGCTGGCCGGCGCCGGTAGCTACCCGTTGCTGCTGCTGGGCGCCATGCTGGCCGGCGTCGGCAACGGCGTCTTCCACCCGGCCGACTACACGCTGCTGAACCAGCGCGTGTCGGCGGCGCGGCTGGCGCACGGCTTTTCCGTGCACGGCATCACCGGCAACCTCGGCTGGGCGGCGGCGCCGCTGTTCCTCACCTTCGTCGCCGGCCACGCCGGCTGGCGCAGCGCGCTGCTGTGCGCCGCCGCGCTGCCGTTCGCCGTGCTGCTACTGCTATTCCTGAACCGCGAGGCGCTGCGGCCCGACCCCATCGCCGCCCACCAGCCGGGCCAGACCGGCGGCGCGCTGGCCTTCCTGCGCCTGCAAGCGGTGTGGATGTGCTTCGCCTTCTTCCTCGTCACCGCCGTCGCGCTGGGCGGCATCCAAAGCTTCGCCTCGGTAAGCCTGGTGGCGCTGTACGGCATGTCGCTGGCCTGGGCCACCAGCGCCTACACGGCCTATATGCTGGCGTCGGCGGGCGGCATGCTGCTGGGCGGCTTCCTGGCCGCCAACAGCCGCCAGCACGACCGCACCATCGCCTGGGCCTTCGCCGGCGCGGCGCTGCTGGCGCTGCTGCTGGCCAGCGCCCTGGTGCCGGCCTGGGGCGCAGTCGTGCTGATGGGCGCCATCGGCTTCGCGGCCGGCATCGCCGGACCGTCGCGCGACCTGATGATCAAGGCGGCCGCGCCGAAGCAGGCCACCGGGCGCGTCTACGGCGTCGTCTACTCCGGCCTCGACAGCGGCCTGGCCATCGGCCCGCTGCTGTTCGGCGCGCTGATGGACGCCAACCGCCCGGCCTGGGTCTTCATCTGCATCGCCGTGTTCCAGGCGCTGGCCATCGTCACGGCCGTGGGCCTGGGCGGCAAAACCCGCGCATTGCAACTGCAAAAAGCATAGAATTGTGCGCACCTGACCACTTCGCGGACCCGACCATGACTTTTGCCACCACCGACCTGTGCGATGACCATGCCCTCTTGCTGGAAGACGGCAGGCTGGCCGTGCTGCCGCCGCTGTTCCGCCACTTCGGCAAACACCGCCGCTTCTTCGGCCGCGTCACGACCCTGAAGGTATTCGAGGACAACGCCCTGGTGCGCGCCACGCTGGAAACGCCGGGCAACGGCCACGTGCTCGTCATCGACGGCGGCGGCAGCCTGCGCAGGGCGCTGGTCGGCGGCCAGTTGGGCCTGCTGGCCCAGGACAACGGCTGGAGCGGCATCGTCGTCGACGGCTGCATCCGCGACAGCGAGGAAATCGACGCCTGCGAAATCGGCGTCAGGGCGCTGGCCGCCCATCCGCAAAAGAGCGCCAAGAAGGGCGCGGGGGAACGCAACGTCCGCGTCCACATCTGCGGCGTGCCGGTCAATCCGGGCGACTGGATTTACGCCGACGCCGACGGCGTGCTGGTGGCGCAACAGAAGCTCAGCTGAAGCGGCGCCCTGGGCGCCAGACGAAAAAAATGCCCCGCACAATGCATGTCGGGGCATTTTTTTGCGCGGCAAAGCCGCCGCGGGTCTTACTGCGCTTTACGGCGGCGCGCGATGAAACCGATCATGCCCAGGCCGGCCAGCAGCATCGCATAGGTATCCGCTTCCGGCACCGCGCTCACTGGCGAGCCGAAGAAGCCGGCGTGCGACAGAATCGTGCCGCCATTTTTCTTAACGCCATTGCTGTCATAGGAAATGCTCGAAATGCCGCCGGCGACCAGGCTGCCGTCGAAGCGGTACAGCGAAAACGCATTGGCTTGCTTCAAGCCGATGACGAAGACGCCGGCCTGTGCCGTGTCGAACGAGATGGTGCCGTTGTCCAGCGCGCCCGCATCCGCCGAGAAGGGATTGCCCACCGTGGCGAACTGCTGGCTGGCGAAATAGGTATTGGTGCTCAAGCCAAAGCCGGACGCAATCGCGCTGTAGATGCTGCTGAGCTGGTTATCCATATTGCCGGTGAACGAACCGAGGCAGCCGGTATAGCCTGGCTGCGCCGTCGTGACGGCCGACGAGGTGCACGCGACGGAGCCAAGGGTCAAGGCGGCGGACGCAGGGGCGGCGGCCAGGCTGGCGAGGATGGCCGCAGAGGCGATGGCGGCGGGAATTTTCTTCAGCATGATATTTCCTTTTGGGCGGGTGGGGGTGGGGGCGGCGGTTAAAGATTGATCTGCATCAAGTGTTATTGCAAAGAGTATCACGTACTTTCCAAAAAGAACATAATGTTGGTTTTTATTCAGCACTATTTTTTTGGTTGCTGCTTTCTTGCAACATCGGCCGCGCCGCATGCCGGGACGGGCCGCCAAGGGCGGCGCCGGGCTGGCGCGCCGGTCCGCCGAGTGTTGTTTTTTTTACGCGGCCGCCGCCAAAGCGGGGCGTTTTTTCACGATGCGCTTGCGCCGTTTCACGATGTGGAAAGTGGCCTGCCGGCACTGGCTCATTTTCTCCCATCTCAAGAAATAACATTTCGCATCGCAAAAAATGAATTTTAAATCATTGAAATTAAAGGAAAATATTTTACTTATATGTCTTATATAAGAGTCTTGCTGCTTCGCACAAATGGGCCTATTATTTGTCTAACGGATTTCGTTTTTTAACTTTGTATGTCAATTAGGAGAGCACCATGGCAACTCGTGAACAGCAAGTAGCAGCCCTGCAAAAAGACTGGGACAGCAACCCGCGATGGAAAGGCATCGTGCGCAACTACACGGCCGACGACGTCGTGCGTCTGCGTGGCTCGCTGCAGATCGAGCACACCCTGGCCAAGCGCGGCGCCGAAAAATTGTGGGACCTGGTCAACAACGAACCCTTCGTCAACGCCCTGGGCGCGCTGACGGGCAACCAGGCCATGCAACAAGTCAAAGCCGGCTTGAAAGCGATCTACCTGTCGGGCTGGCAAGTTGCCGGCGACGCCAACAACGCCGGCGAAATGTACCCTGACCAATCGCTGTACCCGGCCAACTCCGTGCCAACCGTCGTCAAGCGCATCAACAACACCTTCACCCGCGCCGACCAGATCCAATGGTCCGAAGGCAAAGACGACATCGACTTCTTCGCCCCCATCGTTGCCGACGCCGAAGCGGGCTTTGGCGGCGTGCTCAACGCCTACGAACTGATGAAATCGATGATCGACGCGGGCGCCGCCGGCGTCCACTTCGAAGACCAGCTGGCGTCCGTCAAAAAATGCGGCCACATGGGCGGCAAAGTCCTGGTGCCATCGCGCGAAGCGGTGGAAAAACTGACGGCGGCGCGGCTGGCGGCCGACGTCATGGGCACCTCGACGCTGGTGATCGCCCGCACCGACGCCGAAGCGGCCGACCTCTTGACCTCCGACGTAGACGACAACGACCGCCCATTCTGCACCGGCGAGCGGACCGTCGAAGGCTTCTACAAAACCCGTCCGGGCATCGACCAGGCGATCTCGCGCGCCCTGGCCTACGCCCCGTATGCCGACCTCGTCTGGTGCGAAACGGGCAAGCCGGACCTGGCCTTCGCGAAAAAATTCGCCGAAGCCGTGCACGCCAAATTCCCTGGCAAAATGCTGGCCTACAACTGCTCGCCCTCATTCAACTGGAAAAAGAACCTGGACGACGCCACCATCGCCAAATTCCAGAAAGAACTGGGCGCCATGGGCTACAAATTCCAGTTCATCACCCTGGCTGGCTTCCACGCGCTGAACTACGGCATGTTCAATCTGGCGCACGGCTACGCCCGCCACCAGATGAGCGCCTTCGTCGAACTGCAAGAAGCCGAATTTGCCGCGGCCGAAAAAGGCTTCACGGCCGTCAAACACCAGCGCGAAGTGGGCACCGGCTACTTCGACGCCGTCACCCAAGCCATCCAGCAAGGGCAGAGCTCGACGACGGCCCTGCACGGCTCGACCGAAGACGAACAATTCTTCGACGCCAAAAAAGTCGCCTGATCGCGCGGCGGGGCGCCTGCCCCGCGAATAGCCGCCCGAACGCAAGTTCCGGGCGGCTTTTTCTCGCCCCCACCCCTGGGGTCAGGTCTAGACATGACGGTTTTCCCCTCACCAACAATGGGGTCAGGTCTAGACATGGCGGTTTTTTCCGCTCAAGTTGCGGCCGGTAACTGTCCTTGCGCACTGTGCCTAGATCAAACCTTGCCGTGACTGCGCTTGCGCATAGGGTTTCGCTCGCTAGACTGACGCCATGAGCCGACCATTGCGCATTGAATATCCCGGAGCCATCTACCATGTGACGTCGCGCGGCAACGACCACGCGCCGGTCTTTCTGGTCGATGGCGACAGGCATCAATTTTGTCGCTTGCTGGAGGAGTGCGTCGACCGTTTCGGCTGGATTTGCCATGCCTACTGTTTGATGGGCAACCATTACCATTTGATGCTGGAAACCCCGGCCGCGAATCTGTCCGCCGGCATGCGGCATTTGAACGGCAACTACACGCAGTGGTTCAATTGGCGGCATGAGCGCGTCGGCCATGTGTTTCAGGGCCGCTTCAAGTCTATCCTGGTGGACAGGGACAGCTATCTGCTGGAGTTGTGCCGCTACATCGTGCTCAATCCGGTGCGCGCCTTGATGGTGCCTGCGGCGGCGGATTATCCGTGGAGCAGTTACCGCGCCACCAGCGGCGCGGCGCACGTGCCGCACTGGTTGCGCGTGCGCTGGCTGCTGAGCCAGTTCGACGACGATGCCGGACTCGCCGCACGCAAATATGCGGCCTTCGTCGCGCAAGGGCTCGGCGAGGCCTCGCCCTGGTTTGCCTTAAAGGGCCAGGTCTTGCTGGGCGCCGATGCCTTCGTCGCGGCCATGCGCCCGCGCATCGAGGAAAAATGTGTGCCGCCCGATATTTCCGCGGCACAGCGCTTCGCCTTCCGCCCCGGCTTGGCGGCAATACTGGGCCAGGCCGGCGCCGACGACAAGCCGGCCCGCGACGAGTTGATACGCAGCGCACACCTGGATTTCCACTACTCCAAGTCCGACATTGCCCGCGCGACAGGCATGCACCGTTCCACTGTGGGGAAAATCATACAATTTCAGCGCTAAACCGCCATGTCTAGACCTGACCCCATTGTTGGCGAGCGGAAAACCGTCATGTCTAGACCTGACCCCAGGGGTTTTTGGTGTTGCGGGTCTTTCTAGTGGATAATGCTGGTAATTACGCGCTGTTTTCGCTGTCCTTTGCTGTTTCTTGTTCATCTCTCCGATGCCTCGCCTGGCGGGAGCCGCAGCGCCACCCGATCGTTTCTTTTTATGGAATTTCCTAGCTTATGTTGAGTTACCGCCACGCCTTTCACGCTGGTAATCACGCCGATGTGTTGAAGCATTTTGTGCAGATCCAGCTGCTGCAGTATTTGAATCAGAAGGATACTGCCTATAGTTATATCGATACCCATTCGGGCGCCGGCGTGTATGCCCTCGACGGCGGTTATGCGTCGAAGAACGCGGAGTATGAGACGGGCATCGCGCCGCTGTGGGACCGCAGCGATTTGCCGCCAGCCTTGGCCGAGTATGTGAATTTGGTGAAGGCGATGAATCCGAGCGGGAAGATGCGCTATTACCCCGGCTCGCCGTATTGCGCCGATAAGGTGATGCGCGAGGAGGACCGTTTGCGCCTGTTCGAGTTGCATCCGGCCGACGCGAAGATCCTCGCCGATAATTTCCGCAAGGTGGAGGCGCACGCCGCCGAGCAGGGCCAGCGTCCGAGCGCGCGCGGCCGCCGCGTGATGATTAGCAAGGCCGACGGTTTCCTCGGTTTGAAGGCTTTGTTGCCGCCGCCGTCGCGCCGCGCGCTGGTGTTGATCGATCCGCCCTATGAAGACAAGATGGATTACCGCAAGGTGAAGGATACCTTGGCCGATGCCTTGCAACGTTTCCCGACCGGCACTTACGCCGTCTGGTATCCGCTGTTGCAGCGCATGGAGTCGCGCCAGTTCGCCTCCAAGCTCAGCCAGTTGCCGGCGACGAATTGGTTGCATGTGACCTTGACGGTGAATACGCCGGCGCCCGACGGCTTCGGCTTGCACAGCAGCGGCATGTATGTGATTAATCCGCCGTACACCCTGGAGCCGATGTTGCGTGAAGTGATGCCGTATCTGGTCAAGGTGCTGGGCCGCGACGAGGGCGCCAAGTTCGTGCTGGAAGTCGGTTCGGGGCCGATGCGCGGCACCGGCACCGGCACCGGTCCGGTGCGGGCTTTGTCGTCCATGCCGCGGGTCGGCGGTTCGCTGCGCCAGCCCGGCGCCGCGCCGCGCGATGCCGCCGGCGCCGGCCGCCCGGGCGGCAGCGGCGCCCGCCCGGCCGGCGGCAGCGCCCGCCCTTCCGGCAGCGGAACGAGGCCGCCACGCAACACTGGCCCGCGCCGCCCCTAAGCGCCGAGTTAATTCGGCGTGTTAAATCGCTAATGTGGCGTATAGTTTCAGTTAATGGGAGGCGCAGTCCGCTTCCCATTGGGCAAGCCGCAACCTTGATGCGGCCGAGCGTGACTATCGTTGGCGGGGTATCCGATGACTATCGACGCAGCGCTGACAGTGCCGGTGGAGCAACCGTTCTTTAATCATTTTTTCTTGGCCCGGCAGCCAATTTTAAACCGTGACCAGCGTCTGGTGGCGTATGAGTTGTTGTTCCGCGATGCCCATTCGACGGTCGCCGATATCGTCGACGACGCGGCCGCGACGGCCTCCGTGATCGCCCACGCCTCCGAGCTGGGCATGGAGCATGTCGTGGGCCAGCAACTCGCCTACATCAACGTCGACACGGTCGCCTTGATGAGCGACTTCATCCGTTTTCTCCCCAACAGCAAAGTCATCCTGGAAATCCTGGAAACCGTGAAGGCGACGCCGGAGGTGCTGGCGCGCGTGCGCGAGTTGAAGTTGGCCGGTTTTCGGTTTGCCCTCGACGATGTGGTGTCCGCCACGGACGATGTGCAAAAGCTGGCGCCGCTGGTCGATGTGATCAAGGTCGATATCCAGCACATGCCGGCCGATGCGCTGGCGACGCTGGCGCTGCTGCTCAGCGGTTCGCGGCAAAAGCTCCTGGCTGAAAAGGTCGAGACGCTGGCCCAGTTCAAGCAGTGCCTGGAGTTGGGCTTCGAGTTTTTCCAGGGCTATTATTTTGCCCGCCCCGTCATCTTGAGCGGCAAGAAGATCGCCCCGTCCGAGCTGGCCATCCTGCATTTGCTCGACCTCATCAACGCCGAGGCCGACAACGTCGAAATCGAGCGCTGCATCAAGCACGACGCCCTGATCAGCCTGAACCTGCTGCGTTTGGTGAACACGCCGGCCGTCGGCGCCCGCGTGCGCATCGACACGCTGGGCCAGGCCTTGATGGTGCTGGGCCGGCGGCAGTTGCAGCGCTGGCTGCAAATACTCTTGTATGTGAAGCCGGGCACGGCCCAGCAATTCACGTCGCCCCTGTTGCAGCTGGCCACGACGCGCGGCAAGTTGCTGGAGTTGATGACGGAGAAGCTGCGCCCCGGCCGGCGCACCTGCGCCGACGTCGGTTTTACGGTCGGCATCATGTCGCTGATGGATGCGCTGTTTTCCATGCAGATGCGCGACGTCGTCTCCAGCGTCAAGGTGCAAAACGAGGTGCGCGACGCCTTGCTGTTCCGCCACGGCGACTATGGCAGCATGTTGAACTTGATCGAGCGCGTCGAGAACGCCGAGTGCGGCCCCGAGCTGGTCGCCATCCTGGCCGCGCTACGCTTGTCGACGGCCGATTTGAACGCGATCCAGATCGCCGCCTTCGAATGGGTCAACGACTATGTGGAAGGCGTCAGCCTGCCCCATTGATCACTGCGCCAGCAGCAGGAACACGGTGGGTTTCTTGTGGAAGTCGGGGGCCTTGCCGGCGCCCAGCTGGCTTTTCCATTGCGCCCCCGTCATCGTCTTGATGGTTTCCGTTTCCAGGCTGAGGTCGGTGGCGACGCAGATCAGCGTGCCGGCCTGGCAATGGCCGACCAGCGCTTCCAGCATGGCCGCGTTGCGGTAGGGCGTCTCGATAAATAGCTGGGTCTGCTTTTCCGCGCGCGAGCGGTTTTCCAATTCCTTGATGCGTTTGGCGCGCAGCGCGGCGTCCGTCGGCAGGTAGCCGTTGAAGGCGAAGCTTTGGCCGTTCAGGCCGCTTGCCATGACGGCCAGCAGCAGGGACGAGGGGCCGACCAGGGGTTTGACGGTGATGCCGCGCTGGTGTGCCAGGCGCACCAGGTCGGCGCCGGGGTCGGCCACGGCCGGCACGCCGGCCTCCGAGACGAGGCCGGCGTCCTGGCCGGCCAGCAGCGGCGCCAGCAGGCCGGCCAGGGCTTGCGCCGGGGTGTTGACGTTCAGTTCGGCGATGGCGATTTCCTGCAGCGGCTTGGCGAGCGGATGCTTGACGGCGATCAGCTTCAGGAAGGCGCGCGCCGTCTTGGCGTTTTCGGCGACGAAGTAGTCGAGGCGCGCGGTGATGGCGCGCACGTGCTCGGGAATGATGTGGGCGAGGGCGTCGTCGGCCTGCCCGCCGCTGCCGAGGGTGTTGGGGATCAGGTACAGGGTGCCGCTGGTGGTGGTGGTCATGTGCTCGTGTATAAAAAAATGGCGTGGCGTTTCAGGCGGTGAAAAAGGCGATGCCGGCGTTGCGCAGCATGCCCGTCAGGGCGATCAGCGGCAGGCCGGTCAGCGCGGTCGGGTCGTCGCTGTCGATTTTTTCCAGGATGGCGATGCCCAGGCCCTCGTTCTTGGCGCTGCCGGCGCAATCGTAGGGCTGTTCGATGCGCAGGTAGGCGTCCAGCTCGGCGTCCGGCAGGTCGCGCACGGCGACGACGGTCTGGACGTCTTGTATTTGCACCAGGGGCACGCTGTGGCGGCCGTCCAGCACGCACAGCGCCGTGTGGAAGACGGTGCGGCGCCCGCGCATCTTTTGCAATTGCAGCAGGGCGCAGGCGTGGTTGCCCGGTTTGCCGATCTGCTCGCCGTCCAGCGTGGCGACCTGGTCGGAGCCGATGACGATGCTGCCGGGGTGTTTGTCGAGCACGGCGGCGGCCTTGGCGTGGGCCAGGCGCAGCGCGGTCGCGCCCGGCGTTTCGCCGTTCAGCGGGCTTTCGTCGACGTCGGGCGCGGCGACGTCGAAGGGCAGGCGCAGGCGGGCGAGTAATTCCTTGCGGTAGGTGGAAGTGGAGGCAAGAATCAAGCGGGGAGGGTGTGAAGTTGGTATCATTGCGTATTCGGTGGCGACAAAGATTGCCGCGTAGGGGGAAATGCCATAAACTTGGCGCCTGGCCGCACGGCAGGCAGTAAAATAATCTGCCCGGCCTTTGACTCGGCGGTGAAAACCCTGTTATTATCGCAGGTTTTCCGGGGAAATTTTCTACCAATGAATGCTTTTGTGATCGACGCCTTTGAATTTTGTCGCATCAACGGGAGCCGCGAGGGTGTCACGCCCGTCGCCGAAATGACCCGGTTGATCAAGGATTGCGCTGACGCGTCCGGCACGCTTGCCTGGCGCATCGAGGGTGGCACCAGCCAGATGGGCTACCCGCAACTGACTCTGTCGGTGTCCGGCACTGTTCAGCTCGTGTGCCAGCGTTGCCTGAGCCCGTATGCTTACCCCATCGACGCCTCGACCATCCTGATGCTTGGAAAGGATGACGAGCACGCCGATGAGATCGAAGAAACTATCAACGATGAAAGTATCGACGTCATCGTCGGCAGCCGCGCGATGAATGTCGCCGACCTGATCGAGGATGAAGCCTTGCTGGCCTTGCCGCAAGTGCCCAAGCACGAGGTCTGCCCGGATACGGCCCTGCTGGACGCGGCGAAGACGGAGAAGAAGTCGCCTTTCGCCGGCCTGAAAGACTTGAAGACAGAATAAGTAGCAGTAAAGAACGTGTCAAACGCGTGTGGTAATCGAGTATGGCAGTGTGTAGTGCAATGTAGTAGGTGTTAAACGATGTCGGTAAGGTAACTGCTTTGCCGCTGGGATACTCGATTCGCATGTATTTGCTAGTCGAATGTGCTAAAATTTTAGAACTTATGTATTAGGAGTCATCACCATGGCAGTTCAACAGAACAAGAAAACCCCTTCCAAGCGCGGCATGCACCGTTCGCACGACTTTTTGGTCGCGCCGCAATTGAGCGTCGAGCCAGTCACTGGCGAAACGCACATGCGTCACCATATCAGCCCTAACGGCTTCTATCGTGGTCGCAAAGTGCTCAAAACCAAAAACGACGAGTAATCGACGTTTTTGTTGGGTAAGATGGAAGCGGTGTTGCGTGGTTTTTCGGCGTGGCGCCGCTTCTTCTTTTTCATCGGCTGCAATCCTCTTTTGCACACCGTCATTTTGAATCACGCTGACTCTGGCCGGCTCATGCGCCTGCATACGCCCAAGTCCGATTCACATCTTGCCGCAGCATTTCCCCAGCGGTACTGAATCAAAACAATGACAATCAAAATCTCTATCGACTGCATGGGCGGCGACCACGGTCCTTCCGTCACAATTCCTGCAGCAATTTCCTTTGTAAACAGCGAGCCCGGCGCCGAGTTGATCCTCGTCGGCATGGAAGACGTCATCCGCGCTGAATTAAAGAAGCACAAGGCCGACGCGCATCCGCGCCTGTCGATTGTGCATGCTTCCGAACAAATTACCATGGACGATACCCTCGAAGTGGCCTTGCGCCGCAAGAAGGATTCGTCGATGCGCGTGGCGATCGAGCTGGTCAAGGACGCCAAGGCCCAGGCCTCCGTCTCGGCCGGCAACACGGCGGCCCTGATGGCCGTCTCGCGCTACGTGCTCAAAACCATGGCCGGCGTCGACCGGCCCGCCATCTGCAGCATCCTGCCGAACCAGAAGGACGGCCCGACCTATATGCTGGACCTGGGCGCGAACGTCGACTGCGAGCCCCACCATCTGCACCAGTTCGCCATCATGGGTTCCGTGCTGGTGGCGGCCATGGAGGGCATCGCCCGCCCGACCATCGGCCTGCTGAACGTGGGCACCGAGGACATCAAGGGTAACGACGTCGTCAAGCAGACGGCCAAGCTGTTGCAGGCCGACCATGAGCGCGGCGCCCTGAACTTCTTCGGCAACGTCGAGGGCAACGATATCTTCAAGGGCACCACCGACATCGTCGTCTGCGACGGTTTCGTCGGCAACGTCACCCTCAAGGCCATCGAGGGCATGGCGCGCTTCTTCAAGGGCGTCGTCTTCAGCGAATTCAAGCGCAACCCGCTGACGATGCTGGGCGCGCTGATCGGCCGCGGCGCGCTGCGCGCCATCGCCAAGCGCCTCAATCCCTCGCGCTACAACGGCGCCAGCCTGCTGGGTTTGCGCGGCCTGGTCATCAAGAGTCATGGCGGCGCCGACGCCTATTCCTACGAGTGGGCCATCCGGCGCGCGTTCGAGGCGGCGAAAAACGATGTGCAGGCACACCTGTCGACGATGATCGCCGAACTGATGCCGCGCGTGCCGGCGCAGGAAGAACCAAGCTCAACAATTTAGTGGACGGGTAATCGCATGACTCTGTACAGCAAAATTATCGGCACCGGCAGCTACCTGCCGCAGCGGCGCGTCACCAACCAGGACTTGACCGAGCAGTTGGCGGCCAAGGGCATCGAAACCTCGGACGAGTGGATCGTCTCGCGCAGCGGCATTCGGGCGCGCCATTACGCGGCGCCCGAGCAAAACGCCTCCGACCTGGGCGTGGCGGCGGCGCGCAACGCCCTGCAGATGGCCGGCCTGCAAGCGGATGCGCTGGACTTGATCATCGTCGCCAGCTCGACCCCCGACTTCTTCGGCAGCTTCCCCAGCACCGCCTGCATCATCCAAAACAAACTCGGCATCACCAACCACTGCGCGGCCGTCGACGTCCAGGCTGTGTGCAGCGGCTTCGTCTACGCCGTCGCCGCCGCCGACAGCTTCATCAAATCGGGCATGCACAAGAACGTGCTGGTGATCGGCGCCGAAGTGTTTTCGCGCATCCTCAATTTCGACGACCGCGGCACCTGCGTGCTGTTCGGCGACGGCGCCGGCGCCATCGTGTTGACGGCCTCGACGGAGCCGGGCATCCTGGCCGCCAAGCTGCACGCGGACGGCAGCCACGCGAACATCCTCAGCGTGCCCGGCAGCGTCGCCGGCGGCGCGCTGGCCGGCAGCGCCTTCCTGCACATGGATGGCCCGGCCGTGTTCAAGCTGGCCGTGTCCGTGCTGGAAAAAGTCGCCGTCGAAGTGCTGGAGCAGGCGCAGATGTCGGCCGCGCAGATCGACTGGCTGATTCCGCACCAGGCGAATATCCGCATCATGAACAGCACGGCCAGGAAGCTCGGCCTGCCGCTGGAAAAGATGGTCGTCACCGTCGACCAGCACGGCAACACCTCGGCCGCCTCGATTCCGCTGGCGCTCGACATCGCCGTGCGCGACGGCCGCGTCAAGAAGGGCGACAACGTCATGATGGAAGGCGTCGGTGGCGGCTTCACCTGGGGCGCCGTGCTGGCGAGAATGTAAAAGAAAACCAGCCGGGGGCGGACGCCGATTTCCGGGCCGGATGGCCGGGAAAGCGGCGCCCGTCCCCGCACTATCACACTGGAAGAGAGAGGCCCAGCATGACTAAATTTGCATTTGTTTTTCCCGGTCAAGGTTCGCAAGCGCTTGCGATGCTCGACGGTTTCGCCGGCAACCCGGTGGTTGCGCAAACCGTCGCCGAGGCGTCCGAAGCCTTGCAGTTTGACTTGGGCAAGTTGATCGCCGCAGGTCCGAAAGAGGAACTGGACCTGACCACCAACACCCAGCCGGTGATGCTGACGGCCGCCGTCGCCTTCTACCGCGCCTGGCTGGTCGCCGGCGGCGCCTTGCCGGCGCTGGTCGCCGGCCACAGCCTGGGCGAGTACTCGGCCCTGGTGGCCGCCGGCGTCATCGCCTTCAAGGATGCCGTGCCGCTGGTGCGCTTCCGCGCCCAGGCGATGCAGGAAGCCGTGCCCGTCGGCCAGGGCACGATGGCCGTCGTGCTCGGCCTGTCGGACGACGCCGTGCGCGCCGTCTGCCTGGCGGCGCGCGGCGCCGACCCGGCCGCCGTGGTCGAGCCGGTCAATTTCAACGCCCCCGCGCAAGTGGTCATCGCCGGCCACACGGCCGCCGTCGAGCGCGCCTGCGAACTGGCCAAGGCCGCCGGCGCCAAGCGGGCCATGAAGCTGCCGGTGTCGGCGCCTTTCCATTCCTCGCTGCTGAAACCGGCCTCGGACCGCCTGCAAGCCTATATGGCCGACCTGCATTTCGCCGCGCCGACGATCGCGCTGATCAACAACGTCGACGTGGCCGTCGTCAGCGACCCGGCCGGCATCAAGGATGCGCTGGTGCGCCAGGCCGCCAGCCCCGTGCGCTGGGTCGAGACGATGCAGAAGGTCGCCGCCGAAGGCATCACCCAGGTGGTCGAGTGCGGCCCCGGCAAGGTCTTGATGGGCTTGACGAAACGCATCGACCCGGCCCTGGTCGGCGACGCCATCGTCGACCAGGCGTCTTTGGAGCGCTTGCTGACATCGCTCAACTGAGTTTTGCCCGCTTGATGCAGTATCCACACTTAGCGAAGGACATTCATGAATTTAGTTAATCAAGTTGCGCTGGTCACGGGCGCCTCGCGCGGCATCGGCCGCGCCATCGCCGAAGAGCTGGCCCGCCAGGGCGCCAAGGTGGTCGGCACGGCCACCACCGAGGCGGGCGCGGCCGCCATTTCCGCCTACCTGGCCGCCATCGGCGCCGACTGCGGCCGGGGCGTCGTGCTGGACGTGACGGACGCGGCGCGCTGCGGCGCCGTCGTCGAGGAAGTGCAAAAGACCTATGGCAGCCTGTCGGTGCTGGTCAACAACGCCGGCATCACGCAAGACCAGTTGGCCATGCGCATGAAGGACGAGGAGTGGGACAGTGTCATCGCCACCAATCTGTCGGCCGTCGGTCGCCTGTCGCGCGCTGTGCTGCGCGGCATGATGAAGGCCAAGGCCGGGCGCATCATCAGCATCACTTCGGTGGTGGCCTCGTCGGGCAATCCGGGACAGATGAATTACGCGGCGGCCAAGGCCGGCGTCGAGGGCATGAGCCGGGCGCTGGCGCGCGAAATCGGCAGCCGCAACATCACCGTCAATTGCATCGCGCCGGGCTTCATCGACACGGACATGACCAAGGGCCTGGGCGCCGAGCAGCACGCGGCCCTGCTGACGCAAATTCCGCTGGCGCGCCTGGGCACGCCGGCCGATATCGCTGCGGCCTGCGCCTTCCTGGCCTCGCCGCAGGCGGCGTATATCACCGGCACGACGCTGCACGTGAACGGCGGCATGTACATGAATTGATGCGGCGGCCCGGCCGCGGCCCGTCCCGCGCGCGTGGGGCGGGGCGCTTTTCCGGGCATTCACATCTTTTAGCAGCAGGTTCGGTAGAGTTAGCAGCAAACACCGAAATTAGTATTCGAAGGCGCAAACCTGATAAAATGCGCGCACTTTCCGTAACACACACAATGGAGCCATAACATGTCGGATATCGAACAACGCGTTAAGAAAATCGTCGCTGAGCAACTGGGCGTTGCAGAAGCAGACATCAAGATCGAATCCTCGTTCGTCGACGACCTCGGCGCCGATTCGCTCGATACCGTCGAGCTGGTCATGGCACTGGAAGACGAATTCGAAATGGAAATCCCGGACGAGCAAGCTGAAAAGATCACCACCGTGCAACAGGCTATCGACTACGCCACTGCACACGTTAAGGCCTAAGGCTGTTTGACCGACTTCAGGAGAATCGCTTGAGCCGTTCTAAAAACCGTCGTGTAGTGATCACCGGACTGGGCTGCGTTTCACCTGTCGGCAATACCATTGCCGAGGCGTGGAGCGCCATCATCGAGGGGAAATCGGGCATTGCCAACATCACCAAGTTCGATGCGCAGCCCTTTACGACCCACTTTGCCGGCGAAGTCAAAGGCTTCAATATCGAGGATTACATCCCCGGTAAGGACGCCCGCCATATGGATACCTTCATCCATTACGGCATGGCCGCCGGCATCCAGGCGATGCAGGATTGCGGACTGGTGGTCACCGAGGAAAACGCCGAGCGCATCGGCGTCATCATCGGTTCCGGCATCGGCGGCTTGCCGCTGATCGAGGAGACCAAGTCCGACTATGAGAAGCGTGGCCCGCGCCGCATCTCGCCATTTTTCGTGCCCGCCTCGATCATCAATATGATCTCCGGCAACCTGTCGATCAAATATGGTCTGAAGGGCCCGAACCTGGCGATCGTGACCGCGTGCACGACCGGTTTGCACAGCATCGGCGCGGCCGGGCGCATGATTGAGTACGGCGACGCCGACGTCATGATCGCCGGCGGCGCGGAATCGACCGTGTCGCCGCTGGGTCTGGGCGGTTTCGCCTCGGCCCGCGCGCTGTCGACCCGCAACGACGACCCGGCGACGGCGTCGCGTCCGTGGGACCGCGACCGCGACGGCTTCGTGCTGGGCGAGGGCGCCGGCGTCATGGTGCTGGAAGAGTACGAGCACGCGGTGGCCCGCGGCGCGAAGATCTACGCCGAATTGCTGGGTTTCGGGATGAGCGCTGACGCTTATCACATGACCTCGCCGCTGGAAGATGGCAGCGGCGGCAGCAAGTCGATGATCAACGCGCTGGCGAACGCCGGTGTCAATCACGACCGCGTCGACTATGTCAACGCGCACGGCACGTCGACCCCGCTGGGCGACGCGGCCGAGGTGATGGGCATCAAGCGCACCTTCGGCGACCACGCCGGCAAGCTGGTGGTGAACTCGACGAAGTCGATGACCGGCCACTTGCTGGGCGGCGCGGGCGGCCTGGAGGCGGTGTTCACCGTGTTGGCGATGCACCACCAGGTGTCGCCGCCGACGATCAACATCTTCAATCAGGATCCCGTTTGCGATCTCGATTTCTGCGCCAACACGGCGCGCTCGATGAAGATCGACATCGCGGTGAAAAACTCGTTCGGCTTCGGCGGCACCAACGGTACGCTGGTTTTCGGTAAGGTTTGAACTTTTTAGCGCTCACTCCGGTCCAACCGGATGAGCGCTGATTCGGTGCTGGCGCTCGCCAGCACCTGAATTTGCCCGGCATGTCGCCGGCGCGCCTGTGTTATTCCCTTTTAAAGCTGTGCCATGTCGATAGCGGTGTCTGCCTTGCTGCGTCCGTCCGTTTCCCTGCGCCTGTTGTCGGCCGGCGTCGCCCTGTGCGCGCTCGGCGCCGGCCTGGCGCTGGCCCGCGGCGGCTTCCTGTGGGCGCTGCCGGGCGGCGCCGCCAGCGCGCTGGCGGGGCTGCTGGGCTTGCTCGCCCAGGCCCGCGCGGCGCGCGCCACAAAGCCGCAGCGCCTTGATATTTCCGGTGTCGGACAAATTCGCCTGACGGTATACCAAGGCAGGACGGGCGCCGCCACGCTCTTGCCGGGCTCGACGCTGTGGCCCGGCCTCCTGCTGCTGCGCCTGCGCTGCGAGGACGGCGCCACCCGGTCGCTGCCGCTGTGGCCCGGCACGGTCGGCGGCGCGGCCTTCCGGCCGCTGGCCGTCGCCTGCCGCCTGATCGCCGTGCGCGGCGGCGAAATGGAATAAAAAAATCCGAAATTACTGAACTTCTTGCAGCGGGCCAACTCTATACCAATAACAGCGCCCACGCTGCATGCTACCAAGGATATTGGGAGTGAGGACAGAACGTGAGTGTGATCAGCTACTGGTCGAGCGTGTCCAGTCAGGCGACAAGCGGGCATTTGACGTCCTGGTGTCAAAGTATCAGCGCAGGCTGATGCGGTTGGTGTCGCGCCTCGTGCACGACCCGGCGGAGGCCGAAGATGTGGTTCAAGAGACATTTATCAAAGCGTACCGGGCCTTGCGGCATTTCCGCGGCGACTCCGCGTTTTACACGTGGTTGTACCGGATCGGCATCAACACCGCGAAGAACTTCCTCGTCACCCAGGGGCGGCGCACGCCGACATCCACCGACACGGACGCCGAACAGGCCGAAGCCTTCGACGACGGCGAGAATTTGCGCGACATCAACACGCCCGAGTCCATGCTGGCCAGCAAGCAGATCGCCGAAACCGTCAATGCGGCGATGGACTTGCTGCCGCTCGAATTGCGCACCGCCATCGTGCTGCGCGAGATCGAAGGGCTCAGTTACGAGGAAATCTCCGCCATCATGGCTTGCCCCATCGGCACCGTGCGCAGCCGCATTTTTCGCGCCCGCGAGGTGATTGCGGAAAAATTGAAGCCTTTATTGGATATGCCGATTGACAAGCGTTGGTAAGACAGTGATTATTGGCAATAAGGCTGTGATTATTAGCAATAAAGCTGTTATTTTTTCAATGTTTGCCGGTGCCGGCCCTCATCCGCGCGTAACGCTCTTCAGATGGCAGGATATGTGATGGATACGCAAAAACAACTGCACGAAACGATCTCGGCGCTGGCCGACGGCGAACTGTCGGCCGACGAAGTCGAACTGGCCTTCGCGGCGCTCGACACGCCCGAGGGCAGGGCGGCCTGGAGCGCGTACCACCAGATCGGCCATACGCTGCGCTCGGACGATTGCGGCGCCGAATTGAGCGAGGGTTTCGCGGCGCGCATGGCGGCCCGGCTGGCCGCCGAGGCGCCGCTCGGCCCGCCCGTGGCCGCCCCCCTCGACGCCGGCGCCGACGCCGCCGCGCCGGCGGCCGACCGGGCCGCCAGCCTGCCCTGAGCGCCGGCCCGGCGCCTCACTACCTTCCCCTTGAAAAACCTGCGCCGCCGCACAACATCTTGTGCGTGCGGCAAGTTCTGATTTCGCTTAACATGTCTGTAGCTTTCTCCCGCCTGGCTTGCGCCGCGCGGCGACGGGGCGGCCGCGTACTATCCGATGATACTCAACCGATACTTTCTATGACCAATACAATCTCTGTTGCCAGTAAAACGCTTTCCGCGCTGCTCATCGGCGCCGGCGTGTTGTTCGCCCCCGCAGCGCTCGGCCTGGCGCCGGCGGCCCAGGCCGCCGCGGCCGTGGCCGGTTTGCCCGATTTCACCGACCTGATCGACAAGGTCGGCCCGGCCGTCGTCAACATCCGCACCACCGAGCGCCTGAAAATGGCCCGCGGCGGGCAGGGCGGCCCGGCCGACGAAGAGATGCAGGACTTCCTGCGGCGCTTCTTCGGCGGCGCCGCGCCGGCGCCGTCGCCGCGCCAGCAGGCGCCGCGCGGACGCCGCGGCGCGCCGCAGGACGAGCAGGTGCAGCGCGGCGTCGGCTCCGGCTTCATCATCTCGGCAGACGGCTATGTGCTGACCAATGCCCACGTCGTCGACGGCGCCGACGAGGTCTACGTGACGCTGACGGACAAGCGCGAATTCAAGGCCAAGGTGCTGGGCGCCGACGCCCGCACCGACGTGGCGCTGCTGAAAATCGACGGCGGCAACCTGCCGCGGCTGGCCATGGGCGACTCCGGCAAGATCCGCGTCGGCGAATGGGTCATCGCCATCGGCTCGCCGTTCAACCTGGAAAACACCGTCACGGCCGGCATCATCTCGGCCAAGTCGCGCGACACGGGCGACTACCTGCAACTGATCCAGAGCGACGTGGCCGTCAATCCCGGCAACTCGGGCGGGCCGCTGATCAATATGCGCGGCGAAGTCATCGGCATCAACTCGCAGATCGCCACCCTGTCCGGCGGCTACAACGGCATCTCCTTCGCCGTGCCGATCGACGAGGCGATGCGGGTCGGCGAACAACTGAAAAAATCCGGCAAGGTCACGCGCGGGCGCATCGGCGTCCAGATCGGCGAGCTGGGCAAGGACGTGGCCGAGTCGCTCGGCTTGAAGAACGCCCAGGGCGCGCAAGTGTCCATGGTCGAGCCGGGCGGTCCCGCCGACAAGGCCGGCATCAAGGCCGGCGACATCATCCTGAAATTCAACGGCACGGCCGTGGAGCGCTCGTCGGACCTGCCGCGCCTGGTTGGCGGCAGCGCCCTCAACAGCCGCGCCACCGTCACGCTGTGGCGCAAGGGCGCGCTGCAGGACGTCGCCGTCACCATCGTCGAACTGGAGGCGGACAAGGTCGCCAGGAAGGGCGGCGGCAAGGGCGCGGAGGCGGCGCCGGCGGCGAATGCCCTGGGCCTGGCCGTGAGCGACCTGAGCGTGGCCAAGAAGCGCGAACTGGCGCTCGACGCCGGCGTGCAGGTCGAGGCGGCCGACGGCGTCGCCGCGCGCGCCGGCCTGCAGCCGGGCGACGTCATTCTGCAGTTGAACAATGTCGAAGTGCGCGACGCCAAGCAATTCAACGCCGTCGTCGCCAAGCTCGATCCGAAGAAAGCCTCGGTGCTGCTGGTGCGGCGCGGCGAGGTGTCGCAATTCGTGTCGCTGCGGCCGTCGGCCAAGTAAGGCCGGCGCGGCAGTCCTCCCGGCCGGGGGCAGTGGCGGTGCGCCCCCGGCCTGTTTAGATTGAAGATCGTGATGAAATTTACCTTGTACTCGCGCAGTTATTGCCATTTATGCCAGGACATGCTGGACGCCCTGCAGGCGCTCAACGATCCGGCCCGGCCCTTCAGCGTCGACGTCATCGACGTCGACGCCGACCCGGCCCTGGTGGCCCGCTACGACGAGCTGGTGCCGGTGCTGTTCGGCGCGCTCGACGAGCCCGAGCTCTGCCATTACTTCCTCGACGCGGACAGGGTCGGCGCCTGGCTGGCGCGGCGCCGCGCCGCCGTATAAATATAGTTATTGCAACATTTCCGTCTTTGCAGCCCCGTTTTCCGGCCCGCCGCGCGTGAAAATGCAGGGCGCCGGCCGGGCCGGCGTCATAACACGGGCTTTCTACTCTGAAATCCGGTAAAATGGGAGAATCGAAAAAGCTTCTGTCTGCTGCAGTCGCTTCTGTCGCTTCAAAGGCGCTCGCCTGGGGCTCAACGCCCCGCTCGGAGCGCTTTTTTTATCATTGCAGGGAGTTCGCTCCGGCGGTGGCCCCCGGTCAGCAGTGTCGTCTTTCATACTTCGCATTTATATTTGTTAATGAACAACATACGCAATTTCTCCATCATCGCCCACATCGATCACGGTAAGTCGACGCTGGCCGACCGCATCATTCAATTGTGCGGCGGCTTGTCCGACCGCGAGATGGAAGCCCAAGTGCTCGATTCGATGGATCTGGAGCGCGAACGCGGCATTACCATCAAGGCGCAGACGGCGGCGCTGCAGTACAAGGCGCGCAACGGCGAGATCTATAATTTGAACTTGATCGACACGCCAGGCCACGTCGACTTCAGCTATGAGGTGAGCCGCTCGCTGTCGGCCTGCGAGGGCGCGCTGCTGGTCGTCGACGCCTCGCAGGGGGTGGAGGCGCAGACGGTGGCGAACTGCTACACGGCGCTGGACCTGGGCGTCGAGGTGGTGCCGGTGCTCAACAAGATCGACTTGCCGAACGCCGACCCGCCGAGCGCGATCGCGGAAATCGAGGACGTCATCGGTATCGACGCGGCCGACGCCGTGCATTGCTCGGCCAAGACGGGCCTGGGCGTGGCCGACGTGCTCGAATCGCTGATCCTGAAGGTGCCGCCGCCCAAGGGCGACCCGGACGCGCCGCTGCAGGCCCTGATCGTCGACTCCTGGTTCGACAACTACGTCGGCGTCGTCATGCTGGTGCGCGTGGTCAACGGCACGCTGAAGCCGAAAGAGAAGATTTTGCTGATGGCCAGCGGTTCCGTGAACCTGGTCGAAAGCATCGGCGTGTTCTCGCCCCGCTCCGTGTCGCTGCCGACCCTGTCGGCCGGGCAGGTGGGCTTCATCATCGCCGGCATCAAGGAATTGAAGGCCGCCAAGGTGGGCGACACCGTCACGCTGGCCAGCCGCCCCGCCAAGGAGCCGCTGCCGGGCTTCAAGGAAGTGCAGCCGCAGGTCTTCGCCGGCCTGTTCCCGGTCGAGGCCAACCAGTACGACGCGCTGCGCGACTCGCTGGAAAAGCTCAAGCTGAACGACGCCGCGCTGATGTACGAGCCGGAGGTGTCGCAGGCGCTGGGCTTCGGCTTCCGCTGCGGCTTCCTCGGCCTGCTGCACATGGAAATCGTGCAGGAGCGCCTGGAGCGCGAATTCGATATGGACTTGATCACGACGGCGCCGACCGTCGTGTACGAGGTGGTGTTGCGCGACGGTAGCATGATCAAGGTCGACAACCCGTCCAAGATGCCGGACCCGTCCAAGATCGAGGAGGTGCGCGAGCCCATCGTCATCGTCAATCTCTACATGCCGCAGGAATATGTGGGCTCCGTCATCACGCTGTGCATCGCCAAGCGCGGCATCCAGCTCGACATGAGCTACCACGGCCGCCAGGTCAAGCTGATCTATGAAATGCCGATGGCCGAGATCGTGCTCGACTTCTTCGACAAACTGAAGTCGACCTCGCGCGGCTACGCCTCGATGGACTACGAGTTCAAGGAATACCGCGCCGCCGACGTCGTCAAGGTCGACATGCTGATCAACAGCGAGCGCGTCGACGCGCTGGCCATCATCGTGCACCGCTCCAACAGCCAGTACCGCGGCCGCGCCGTGGCCGCCAAGATGCGCGAGCTGATCCCGCGCCAGATGTTCGACGTGGCGATCCAGGCGACCATCGGCGCCAACATCATTTCGCGCGAAAACGTCAAGGCGCTGCGCAAGAACGTGTTGGCGAAATGCTATGGCGGCGACATCAGCCGGAAGAAAAAATTGCTTGAAAAGCAAAAGGCGGGTAAAAAGCGCATGAAGCAAGTGGGCTCGGTCGAGATTCCACAGGAAGCGTTCTTAGCAATTTTACAAGTGGACGAGAAATGAGCCTGCAAGTCATCTTAGGGAATTTCGCTTTAATCCTGTTCGTGCTGATGGTGTTGACGGGCGTGATCTGGTGCCTCGACGTGTTCTACCTGGCCAAGCAGCGCCGCGCCGCCGCCGACCGGGCGCTGGCCGACTACGACGCCCGCAACGCCAGGCTGAGCGCCGAGGGCGTCAAGGCCGAGCACGGCGGCAGCCGCGCCACCATCGAGGCGGCGCTGCTGCGCCAGCCGACGTGGATCGAGTACTCGGGCAGCTTCTTCCCCGTCATCGCGGCCGTGTTCTTCCTGCGCTCCTTCCTCTACGAGCCCTTCAAAATCCCATCCGGCTCGATGGTGCCTACCCTCGTCATCGGCGACCTGATCCTGGTCAACAAGTTCACCTACGGCATCCGTTTGCCCGTGCTGAACAAGAAAGTGATCGACGTCAACGACCCGCAGCGCGGCGACGTGATGGTCTTTAAATACCCGCGCGATATGTCGCAAGACTATATTAAGCGCGTCATCGGCGTGCCCGGTGATAAAATCGCATATGAAAACAAGCGCTTGACGGTCAACGGCAAGGCCGTCGGCTACACGCCGCTGGACGATTACCTGGACGACGAGCAGCCGGTCTACCATAAGCAGTTGCAGGAAAACCTGGCCGGCGTGCCGCACCGCATCCTCAACGACGAGCCGGCGCCGACGCTCAATCTGCACCAGGTTTATGATTTCCCTAACAAGGAAGCGTGCGACTACAACGAGGATGGCTTCAGCTGCGTCGTGCCGGAAGGTAATTACTTTATGATGGGCGACAACCGCGACAACAGTGCCGACAGCCGTTATTGGGGTTTTGTGCCGAACAAGAACATCGTCGGCAAGGCTTTCCTGGTATGGATGAACCTGGGTAACCTGAAACGCATCGGCGGCATTCAATAAGCCAAAAGGGGAAGCGCATGGGCCGGACCGAACTACACCGTGGCAGGCAAGGGGGCATTTCCCTGGTCGGACTCATTGTCGTGCTGGCCATCGTCGGCTTCGTCGGCGTGCTCGGCCTGAAGATCGTGCCGACCTATGTCGAGTACCGGGCCATTTCCAACGGCATCAAACTGGCCAAGGCCGGCGGCAACACCGTGCGCGAAATCCAGGCGGCCTTCGACAAGAACGCCAGCGCCACCTATATCGAGACGATCACCGGCAAGGATCTGGTGATCGGCGCCGAAAATGGCGAGATCCAGGTGAGCTTCGCCTATGAAAAGAAAATCCCCCTGGTGGGGCCGGCCAGCCTGCTGATCGACTACAGCGGCAGCACGGCCCAGCCCGGCTCGGCCGGCCCCAAGCCGCGCGAATAAAGCGCCGGCACAACCCAAGACAGAACCGACAATGAATCTTCAGTTATTGCAAAACCGTTTAGGCTATACGTTCCAGGATGCTGGCCTGTTGCAGCAAGCCTTGACGCACCGTAGCCATAGCAGTTTGCATAACGAGCGGCTGGAATTTCTGGGCGACTCGATCCTGAACTGCGTCGTCGCCTCCATCCTCTACGAGCGCTTCGCGGCGATCGACGAGGGCGACCTGTCGCGGCTGCGCGCCAACCTCGTCAAGCAACAGTCGCTCTACGAAATCGCCCAAAAGCTGGAGCTCTCGCAGTTCCTCCGCCTGGGCGAGGGCGAGCTCAAGTCGGGCGGCTTCCGGCGCCCCTCCATCCTGGCCGACACGCTTGAGGCGCTGCTAGGCGCCATTTTTTTGGATGCCGGCTTCGACCCGGCGCGCGCCGTCATCCGCGCCTTCTACATCCCCATCCTCGACTCGGTCGACCCGCAAACGCTGGGCAAGGATGCCAAGACGCTGCTGCAGGAATTTTTGCAGAGCAAAAAAATCTCCCTGCCGCAATACAACGTCGTGGCCACCCACGGCGCCGCGCACAGCCAGGAATTTGAAATCGAGTGCCTGGTGCCGAAATTGGGCATCCAGGTCTACGGCCGCGGCGGCAGCCGCCGCGCCGGCGAGCAAGCCGCCGCCCGGCTGGCGCTGGACGTGGCCGAGCAGGCGCTGCTGAAAACCCCGGCCGCCGCGCGCAAAGCCAAACCCCGCGCCACCCAATTGAAACTGGCCGGCATCGCCACCGCACAGGGCGACGGCGAGGGCGCGGCCCAGCCGGCGCCCGCCAAGGCCGCCGACGCCAAGCCGGCCACCATTGCCCTTCACACTAAACAGAATCGACACTAGCATGACAGCCACCCCCACGCCCGCCAACTTCCGCTGCGGCTATATCGCCATCGTCGGCCGCCCGAACGTCGGCAAATCGACGCTGATGAACACCCTGATCGGCGCCAAGGTCAGCATCACCTCGCGCAAGGCGCAGACGACGCGCCACCGCATCACCGGCATCCAGACCGTCGAGGACGCCCAGTTCATCTACGTCGACACGCCCGGTTTCCAGACGCGCCACTCGAACGCGCTCAACAAGACGCTCAACAAGACCGTCACCAACACCCTCATCTCGTCGGACGTGATCCTGTACGTCATCGAGGCGGGCACCTTCGGCCCGGCCGACCAGCAGGTGATGGATTTGCTGCCGAAAGAGGTGCCCTGCATCCTCGTCATCAACAAGTCCGACCGCGTCAAGGACAAGGCCGTGCTGCTGCCGTTCGCGCAAAAGATCGCCGCCATGCGCGACTTCTCGGCCATCGTGCCGGTGTCGGCCAAGCTGCACTTCCAGCTGGACGGCCTGCAAAACGAGATCAAGCGCTTCATGCCGGAAAACGCCCCCATCTTCGGGCCGGACGACATCACCGACCGCAGCGAGAAATTCCTCGCCTCGGAAATCGTCCGCGAAAAACTCTTCCGCTTCGTCGGCGACGAACTGCCCTACACCAGCACCGTGCTGATCGAAAAATTCGAGCAGGAGGGCGATCTGCGCCGCGTCTTCGCCGCCATCCTGGTCGAGCGCGACACGCACAAGTCCATGATCATCGGTAACAAGGGCGCGCGCCTGAAGGAAGTCTCGACCCAGGCCCGCCTGGACATGGAAAAGCTCTTCGGCGGCCCCGTCTACCTGGAAATCTGGGTCAAGGTCAAATCCGGCTGGGCCGACAACGAAGCCGGTTTGCGCGCCTACGGCTACGAGTAAGGCGCGAGGGACGGTGCGACGCGCATGACCACCCAGACGCTCGACGCCCCAGCCGCCGCGCCGGCCGCCGCGCCGGCGCCGCGGCGCGCCCGCCCGCCGCAGCGCGACGGCCGCGTCGGCGGCCAGCCCGGCTTCGTGCTGCACAGCTATCCCCACAAAGAAACCAGCCTGATCGTCGACCTGTTCACGCGCGAGCACGGCCGCGTCGCCCTGGTCGCCAAGGGCGCCAAGCGGCCCCACTCGCAGCTGCGCGGCGTGCTGCAAACCTTCCAGCCGCTGTCGACCGGCTGGACCGGCAAATCCGAGCTGCGCATCCTCACCGGCGCCGAATGGGTGGGCGGCATGCTGCCGCTGGAACGGACCGCGCTGCTGTGCGGCTTCTACCTGAACGAACTGCTGGTCAAGCTGCTGGCCCGCGACGACCCCCATCCGGCCCTGTTCGACCACTACGTCGCCACGCTCAACCAGCTGGCGCACAACGAGCCGCCGCCCATCGTGCTGCGCAAATTCGAGCTGGCCCTGCTCAAAGAGACGGGCGTGGCCGCCGACCTGACGCGCTGCACCAGCACGCGCCAGCCGGTCGAGGCCGGCGCCGTCTACGTCGTCGACCCGGAGCGCGGCGCGCGCCTGGAGCGGGCCGCCGACGCCTGGCCCCGGGTCAGCGGCAAGACCCTGCTCGACATGGAGCGGGAAGACTACGCCGACCCGCTCACGCAAAGCCAGAGCAAGCTGCTGATGCGCTTCCTGCTGGCCCACCACCTGGGTGGCGCGCCGCTGAACACGCGCCAGATCCTGATCGACTTGATGCAGTTATAAACGACACCACACCATGAGCTTCCTGCAACCGTCCGGCCCGGTCATCGACCTGGGCGTCAACATCGACCACGTCGCCACGCTGCGCAACGCCCGCGGCACCGTCTACCCCGATCCGCTGCGCGCGGCGCTGCTGGCCGAACAGGCCGGCGCCGACGCCATCACCCTGCACCTGCGCGAAGACCGCCGCCACATCCGCGACGCCGACGTCATCGCCATCGCGCCGCAACTGCTGACGCGCATGAACCTGGAGGCGGCCGTGACGGCCGAGATGCTCGACTTCGCCTGCCGCATCCGCCCCTCCGACGTCTGCCTGGTGCCGGAAAAACGCCATGAGGTGACCACCGAGGGCGGCCTCGACGTGGTGCGCTACTTCAAGGAAGTGCAGGCCGCCGTCAAGCAGCTGCAAGGGGAGGGCATCCGCGTCAGCCTGTTCATCGACGCCGACGAGGCGCAGATCGCCGCCGCCGCCGAGGTCGGCGCGCCCGTCGTCGAACTGCACACCGGCCGCTACGCCGACGCCGAAGGCGCGGCGCAAGGGGCCGAACTGGCGCGCATCGAGGCGGGCGTGCTGGCCGGCGTGCGCCGCGGCCTGAAGGTCAACGCGGGCCACGGCCTACACTACAGCAACGTCCAGGCGATCGCGGCGATCCGCGACATCGCCGAACTCAACATCGGCCACGCCATCGTCGCCCACGCCGTCTTCGCCGGCTGGGAAAACGCCGTGCGCGAGATGAAGGCCATCATGGTCGCGGCGCGGCTGGGCGTAAAATGATCTACGGCATAGGCACCGACATCTGCCAGATCCCGCGCATCGAGGCGGCGCTGGCGCGCCACGGCGAGCGCTTCGCCAGGAAGATCCTGGGGCCGCAGGAACTGGAGAAATACCACGCCCGCGGCGCCAAAAACGCCGTGCGCGGCCTGCGCTTTTTGGCCACCCGCTTCGCCGCCAAGGAGGCGTTCTCGAAGGCCATCGGCCTGGGCCTGCGCATGCCGATGACTTGGCCGGCCGCGCAGATGCTCAACGCGCCCGGCGGCAAACCGCTGATCGTCTGCAGCGGCGTGCTCGACGAATTCATGCGGGCGAACCGGCTCACGGCGCAAGTGAGCATCAGCGACGAAGCGGAATACGCGGTCGCCTTCGTCATCGTCGAACAGGCGGCGTGACAGCCGGGGACAGACCACGATTTCCGGGGAAATCTTTCCCGGAAATCGTGGTCTGTCCCCAGCTTGTGGGGTTGAATTTTTTATGAGCAAGCAATGACTGAAGCAATCGTAGAAGCCGGCGCCAACGACGCCCGCGCCCAGGTGCTGGCCACCGTCGCCAAGCTGCCGAATCTGCCCGGCGTGTACCGCTATTTCGACGCCGCCGACGCCGTGCTGTACGTCGGCAAGGCGCGCGACTTGAAGAAGCGCGTGTCGAGCTATTTCCAGAAGAACCTGGCCAGTCCGCGCATCGCCATGATGGTCGAGCGCATCGCCCGCCTGGAAACCACGGTCACGCACAGCGAGGCCGAGGCGCTGATCCTGGAAAACAACCTGATCAAGACGCTGCACCCGCGCTTCAACATCCTGTTCCGCGACGATAAATCCTATCCCTACCTGAAGATCACCGGCGGCGACGCGCCGCGCATGGTGTATTACCGCGGCGCCGTCGACAAGAAGAGCCAGTATTTCGGCCCTTTCCCCAGCGCCTGGGCCGTCAAGGAGTCGATGCAGATCCTGCAGAAGGTGTTCATGCTGCGCTCCTGCGAGGACAGCGTCTACGCCAACCGCACGCGGCCCTGCCTGCTGCACCAGATCCACCGCTGCAGCGCGCCGTGCGTGAACGCCATCAGCCGCGAGGATTACCAGCTCGACGTCGAGAACGCGGCGAAATTCCTGCGTGGGCGCCAGAGCGAGGTGATGGCCGGGCTGGAGGCGAAGATGCACGGCTACGCCGCCGAACTCAAGTTCGAGCAGGCCGTCGTCGTGCGCAACCAGATCGCCTCGCTGTCGCGCGTGCTGCACCAGCAGAGCATGGAGACGACCGGCGACGCCGACGTCGACATCATCGCCGTCATCGTCCAGGGCGGGCGCGCCTGCGTCAACCTGGCGATGGTGCGCGGCGGCCGCCACCTGGGCGACCGCGCCTACTTCCCCAGCCAGTTGAGCGACGCCGCCGCGATCGCCGAGGCGCCCATCGAGGTCGAGGTGCTGACGGCCTTCCTGGTGCAGCACTACACCGAGAAATTCATCCCCGCCACGCTGATCCTGAACATCGAATTCGACCAGCCGGCCCTGATGCTGGCCTTGATGGAGCAGTGCGGCCACCGCATCCACCTGATCTTCCAGCCGCAGGGGCAGCGCCAGCGCTGGCTAGAGCTGGCGCAGAAGGGCGCCGAAATATCGCTGGCGCGCCTGCTGTCGGAGCAGGGCTCGCAGCAGTCGCGCACGCGCGCGCTGGTCGAGGCGCTGAGCCTGGAGACGGACGACATCGACACGCTGCGCGTGGAATGCTTCGACATCAGCCACACCCAGGGCGAGGCGACGCAGGCGTCCTGCGTGGTGTTCCACCACCACGCGATGCAGAACGGCGAATACCGGCGCTACAACATCAACGACATCACGCCCGGCGACGACTACGCGGCGATGCGCCAGGTGCTGATGCGGCGCTACGAGAAGGTGGCGAACGGCGACGGCGTCATGCCCGACGTCGTGCTGATCGACGGCGGCAAGGGGCAGATCGAGATGGCGCGCCAGGTGTTCGCCGAACTGGGGCTCGATATCAGCCTGATCGTCGGCGTGGCGAAGGGCGAGGGCCGCAGGGTCGGCCTGGAGACGCTGCTGTTCGTCGACGGCCGCGCCGCCCAGGAGCTGGGCAAGGAATCGGCGGCGCTGATGCTGGTGGCGCAGATCCGCGACGAGGCGCACCGCTTCGCCATCACCGGCATGCGCGCCAAGCGCGCCAAGACGCGCCAGACCTCGCGGCTGGAGGAGATCGAGGGCATAGGCGCGAAGCGGCGCCAGAAGCTGCTGGCGCGCTTCGGCGGCCTGCGCGGCGTGGTCGACGCCAGCGTCGAGGACCTGATGTCGGTCGAGGGCATCTCGAATCAGTTGGCCGAGGAGATTTACAAGCAGCTGCACTAGGCGAATACCCGCCAGCCATGTAGACTAGCGTGGCAACCCCCGATTCATCCGCCGGTCGATTTTTTATTCTATGCCTTTCAATATCCCGATTTTGCTGACCTGGTTGCGCGTCGCGCTGATTCCGCTGGTCGTCGGCGTGTTTTACCTGCCGCTGCTCTGGCTGCCCAAGGCCGACCAGAACCTGGTGGCCACACTGGTGTTCATTGTCGCCGCCGTCACCGACTGGTTCGACGGCTTCCTGGCCCGCCGCTGGAACCAGACCTCGGCCTTCGGCGCCTTCCTCGACCCGGTCGCCGACAAGCTGATGGTGGCCGGCGCGCTGCTGGTGCTGGTGCAGCTGGACCGCGTCAACGCGGTGCTGGCCTTCATCATCATCGGCCGCGAAATCGCCATCTCCGCGCTGCGCGAATGGATGGCGCAGATCGGCGCCTCGAAATCGGTGGCGGTCAGCTCCATCGGAAAAATCAAGACGGCCGCGCAGATGACGGCGATTCCGCTGCTGCTGTTCCACGACATCCTGTTCGGCGCCGTCGACACCCACATCTGGGGCGAGCGCCTGTTGTGGATCGCCAGCGTGCTGACGGTCTGGTCGATGTTCTACTACCTGCGCCTGGCCTGGCCGCTGATTAAGGAAAAGGCCGGCACCCTGTAGTAAGGGCGGCTCCGCCCGACGCCTGCGGCAGGCGGCGACCGGCAGGCGAACTGCGGCTTCGCTCAGGCCGGTAAATGAAGATCGGCGTTAATCCAGTAAATAGTATGGTTTCGATCATTGACAGACGCTGCGGATGATCTATAATGCTGGCCTGTTGTTGATGACGCGGGAGTAGCTCAGTTGGTAGAGCGCAACCTTGCCAAGGTTGAGGTCGAGAGTTCGAGACTCTTCTCCCGCTCCAGTTTTTCTGGGGTCTGTCGGCAGCGAGAAAGTAGTACTAGATAGGTAGTTAAGTTTCTGTTAGAATCTTGTTCCTAACGCGGGAGTAGCTCAGTTGGTAGAGCGCAACCTTGCCAAGGTTGAGGTCGAGAGTTCGAGACTCTTCTCCCGCTCCAGTTCTGCTGGAGCAGTATGGCAGGCAGTAAAAGCAGTACCCAATGCGGGAGTAGCTCAGTTGGTAGAGCGCAACCTTGCCAAGGTTGAGGTCGAGAGTTCGAGACTCTTCTCCCGCTCCAGCACTAGCTGGTTGGTGTCGTAAATGCAGTATGCAAGCTCCAATGCGGGAGTAGCTCAGTTGGTAGAGCGCAACCTTGCCAAGGTTGAGGTCGAGAGTTCGAGACTCTTCTCCCGCTCCAGTGCAAGCTGGCTGTTGTAGTAAAAGCGAAAATTAGAAGCTCCAATGCGGGAGTAGCTCAGTTGGTAGAGCGCAACCTTGCCAAGGTTGAGGTCGAGAGTTCGAGACTCTTCTCCCGCTCCAGAATTCTGAGGGAAGCTTGAAGGCTTCCCTTTTTGATGTGTTAAGTAGTCCCTCTGGCGAGGTAGCAAAGAGGTTATGCAGCGGCCTGCAAAGCCGTCTAGGTCGGTTCGATTCCGATCCTCGCCTCCAAATTCGATTGCAAAATCAAGAACTAAACCCACTTCCGAGTGGGTTTTTTTCGTTCTGGAACGGGCTTTCTCCGTCAGGCCGGTTTGCATTTTTGCCTGCGGGCGTATAATCGGCCGCATGACATCGCTCAACTTAAAAGCCATCGATCCGGCGGAATTGATGCCGCTCCCCGAAGTCCCTGAAAGCTACGGCCCACGGAACGAGGAGGAGAAGCGCGTTCATGCGCTGGTCAAGGAGGCGCTCGACAGCGGCCCCGGCAAGACTTACGCCAGCGTGTCCGACCTCGTTGCAGAACTACGCGCCGGTATCCCAAGGCTGGGTACGTAGGCGAATGCTCAAGCTGAATGTACGCTCTTCGGCCACCGCCGACTTGAACGAGGCGCTTGCTTACTATGCCGAGGTCGCGCCGGAATTGCCTGACACCTTTCTGGAGCAGCTCTCCATTGCCCTGACCCTGGTGCGGGAGCATCCCAACGTCGGCTCCCGACGTTTCGCCCACCTCTTTCCTGGGATCGATCTGCGTACATGGTCGCTCGACCGTTTCCCGTTTCGGATTTTTTATATGGTCGAAGGCGATACCTTGCACGTGCTGCGGGTCGATCACGAACGGCGAGACGTCACGACCAAGACCCTTGGCCCGCTCGGGCGCACGAAAAGAAGGCGGCCAGTAGGTGAATGATGGCGTTTACTTATCCTAAGCTGGGCCTTGGCCACCAGCGGGCCGTCAATTGAGGTGTGCCGGCTTTTTCTGGACACTCCGTTTGATAAACTAATCAAAGGGAGGACTGATATGAAGTTGAATGCATACGCGGACAAAAGTGTCCGCTATTAGCAGTATCTCAAAACTCCCTCTCCCAAGCAGATTTCAGACCTTCTTGATTCATCAATTCTTTTCTCCGCCTGTGGCAATGCCGTTATTGATAATTATTTCGGACATTCTGCCGCTGCCGATTTTTGCGCCAGAACGGATTCCAGCGGCTTGACTACAGAATGCTGCGTTGACGCATGCATGGTGTTGTGGTCTAATCATTAAGTTTGCAAAAATGATGTCAGCCCATTCCGCGGTGTTCTCCTGGATGGCCAGCCCTGTGCCCGAAGGCGCGCGAGGCTCCTGTTTGCAGACATCGGGCGCGATTTTCCCGCATGGGTATCACGCGATCGGCGATGGCTAGCCATGCCGGTTCAATCAGTTGAAACAGCTTAGTTGGTGTGCACACGACATTCGAAAGGAGCAGCGTGAGTTCAGTCATTCTGAAGCAAGTGGACAAGGCTTACCGCCTGGGTGCGGTTGCCGTCCCGGCCCTGGTAGGCGTCAATCTGGAAATCCGCCCTAATTGCTTTACGGTCATATCCGGCGCGTCCGGCAGCGGCAAGACCACTTTACTGAATATGATAGGCTGCATCGATCGTCCCGATGCCGGCGAAGTTATTCTGGCGGGGCGCTCCGTCAATGCCATGTCGGACAATGAATTGTCCGATTTCCGCGTCCGCCATCTCGGCTTCATTTTCCAGAATTTCAATCTGCTGTCGGTCTTGACGGCCTACGAAAACGTCGAGTATCCGCTGCTATTGGCCAAGACGCCGGCGCGCGAACGCAAGCAGCGCGTGATGGCTTTGCTGGACGCGGTGGGGCTGGCGAACAAGGTCGGCAACCTGCCGGGGCAGCTTTCCGGCGGGCAGCGCCAGCGCGTGGCCATTGCCCGCGCGCTGGCCACGGCGCCGCAACTGGTGTTGGCGGACGAGCCGACGGCCAACCTCGACAGCGAGACTGGCGCGGCCATCATTGCCCTGATGCGCAAGATGCAGCACGAGCACAAGGTGTCGTTTGTCTTTTCTTCCCACGATCCCAAGGTGTTGGCCGAGGCCGACGACGGCGTGTTCATTCGTGACGGCCGTATTACCGGCATCGAGCGGCGCGAAACCGTGCTGGAAAGGGTCGTATGATGGTGTTCTCTCTCGCGTTGCGCAATTTGTTGCGCAATCGGCGCCGCTCCCTGATGACCCTGTCGGCGATGGTGGTCGGACTGGTATCGATGCTGATATTCGGTGGCTATGCACGCAATGCCATTCTCTCCACCCAGACCGGTTACGTGCAATACCACGGTCATCTGCAGATCCAGCGCAAAGGTTATTTCCTCTACGGCAGCGGCAATCCGGTGGCTTACGGCATTTCCGATTATCAGCGCATTATCGACGTCGTCAAGAAAGATCCGGTGTTGCAGCCGATGCTGGTGGTGGTTACGCCTAGTCTGCGGCTGAATGGCATCGCGGGTAATTTCTCGAACGGGGTGTCGAAAGGGGTGGTCGCGGCCGGCGTGGTGGTGGACGACCAGAACAAGATGCGCAAGTGGGACGAGTACGACAGCCTCAGTTACGCCCCCCCGATTGCGCTGTCCGGCACGGCCGCCGATTCGGCGGTCATCGGCACCGGCGTGGCGCGGCTGCTGCAAATGTGCGCGCCGTTAAAGCTCCAGGATTGTCCGTCGGTGGAACAGACCGGCGCTCCCGACGGCGCGGGCGGCAACGCGCCCGCCGCGCCGGCCAATGTGGCGGCCTTGTCGGCGCTGGAGCAGGCCAGCGCGCCGCAGGCCGGCGCCACCGGCATCGAACTGCTGGCGGCGAGCGTGCGCGGCGCGCCCAACGTCGCCGCACTGAACGTCGTGCGGGCGGAAAACTGGGGCGTCAAGGAAATCGACGACTCGCTGATCATCATGCATCTGGACCAGGCGCAGCGATTGGTCTTCGGCGGCGCCGCCCCGCAAGTGACGGCGATCCAGATTCAGTTGGCCCATACCGCGCAGATTCCGGCCGCGCGGGCGCGTCTCGACCAGTTGCTGGCTAGCGAATTCAAGGGGGTGCCGCTGGAAATCCTCGACTATGAAACGCTGACGCCGATCTACAAGCAGGTCATCCAATTTTTCGATTCGATCTTCGGCTTCATGTCTATCCTCATCTATGTGATCGTGCTGTTCACGGTCGGCAATACCATGAGTATGGCGGTGGTCGAGCGCACGGCCGAAATCGGCACCCTGCGCGCCATCGGCCAGCGGCACGGCGGCATACGCAGCCTGTTCGTCTGCGAAGGGGTGTTGCTGGGCTTGATAGGCGCGGTGCTGGGCATCGTCATTGCCTTGCCGATTGCTTATGTGATTAACCACAGCGGCTTGACCTGGGCGCCGCCCGGCTATTCGTATGAATACCCGCTCATGGTCAGGGTGTGGGGCGACAACCGGCTGATGTTCGGTACGGCCTTCAGCCTGGCCATCGTGGCAGTCATCTCCGCCTGGTGGCCGGCCAATCGCGCCGCGAAGCTCAACATCGTTGATGCCTTGCGCCACGTATAGACAAACAGCGCTGCGGCGGCGCGGTGCTCGCATCGCGCCGCCGCGTGGCGTCGGCGCTCTTGCGCTCCTTGATTCAGTACTTCCACGGGGATAACTCGATATGAGAAAGCGGCAATTGATAACTGCTGGCCTGTTTGCGGTGTTGGGATTCGGCGCGGGGATGGCGTTCGCCAAACCGGGCGCGCAGGAAATTCTCGCGGCCAGCGATGCCATTCGTAATCCCGAGCATCCATTCGGTTTGACGACGACCTTGACCGAGTACCGCAACGGCAAGCAGACCGACGTCACGACGCTCGGCGTGTACTCGAAGACGGACAAGGAGAGCGGCCAGTTCCGCAGCCTGATCCGCTTCGTCGCCCCGGTGCGCGACGCCAACAAGTTGATGCTGAAGGCGGGCAACGATCTGTGGTTCTACGATCCGGCCAACAAGGCCAGCATCCGGATTTCACCGCAGCAGCGCCTGCTTGGCCAGGCGGCCAACGGCGACGTCGTGACCTTCAATCTCGCCAGGGACTATCGCGCCACGCTGGTGGGCGAGGAGGAGGTGGTGGACGGCGACCGGCAGAAGCGCAATTGCTACAAGCTGGCGCTTGAGGCGATCAAGCCGGACGTCACCTACCACCACATCGAGACGTGGATCGATACGGCCAACAATCGCCCGATCAAGGCCCGCTTCTACAGCGAAAGCAATCGCCTGCTGAAAACCGCCTATTACCGCCAGTACGAAAAGCAGTTGGGCGCCGAGCGGCCGACCGAAACCGTCATCATCGACGGGCTCGATCCGCAATGGGTGACGGTGCTGCGGTTCGCCAACTGGGTGGAGCGGGATGTGCCGGAAGTGTGGTTGCAGCGCGACTATCTGCCCCGCTTCAAGCCGCAATAGCCGTGCGCGCAGCTTGCACTCTGGCGTTGACGCTGCTGGCCGGCGCGGCGTGGGGACAGGATATGGATGCGGCGGCCCTGTCGCTGCCCGGCAGCGCGCCGCAGGCGGCCGAGAGCCCGCGGGCCTGGCGCCTGTTCGCCGAGGCGGCGGCCGGGCATTCGGTGCTGCGCGACGCCTCGCTCGCCGAGGCGGGCCGCGCCGCCCAGCGCCTGTCGCTCGACCTGCAGGTCGACGCCACGCTGGCGCCCGGCCTGCGCGCCGTGCTGGCCGACCGGCTCGACGTCGACTGGCAGCCGCGCCGGGATAGGCGCAAGCACGTCAATACGCTGAAGGAAGCCTACCTCAGTTGGCAGCCGCGCAACGACATCATCGTCGATGTCGGCCGCGTGAACCAGTATTCGGGCGTCGCCATCGGCTACAACCCGACCGATTTCTTCCGCAAGGGGGCGGTGCGCGCGCCGGTGTCGGTCGATCCGGCCAGCATCAAGAGGGATCGCCAGGGCAGCGTGATGCTGCGCGGCCAGGCGTTGTGGGAAGGCGCCTCGCTGACGGCGCTGTATTCCCCGGCGCTGGGCGGGCAGCCCAGCTCCTCGGCTTTCGACCCCGACTGGGGGGCGACCAATCGCCGCGGCCGCGGCATGCTGATCTTCAGCAAGCGGCTCAGCGAAGATATCAATCCGCAGTGGTTGCTGTACAAGGAGCAGGGCGCCCCGGCGCAGTTGGGCATGAACCTGACCAAGCTGGTCAATGACGCCACGGTGGCCTATGTCGAGTGGTCGGGCGGGCGCAGTCCCACGCTGCTGGCCCAGGCTTTGGGGCAGGAGGGCGCCGGGCCATTCCGCAACCGCGCCGCGGCCGGCCTCACCTACACCACCAGCCACAAGCTGTCGCTGACCTTTGAATACCAATACAACGGCGCCGGCCTGGACAAGGCGCAGTGGGATGCCTTGCCGGCGCTGTCCTTGCCGGCTTACGTCAGGTATCGCGAGTTTGCGCAATCGGCGCAGGACATGCCGACCCGCCGTTCGGCGTTCTTCTATGCCAGCTGGCAGGACTTGCTGGTCAGCCATCTCGACCTGACGGCGATGGTCCGCCGCAATGGCGACGACGGCAGCCGCCTCTCCTGGGCGGAGCTGCGCTATCGCTGGACGCGCGATGAAGTCGCCCTGCAATGGCAGGGGCATAGCGGCGGCTTGCTCAGCGATTACGGCGTGTCGCCTTTGCGCAAGGCTTGGCAGCTTTCATACCGGCATTTCTTTTAATTGCACGATTTAAAATATTTTTTTATACATCATAGCAATTACTTAATGTATCGTACATAATAATGCGTCCGCTGATTGTTTGCGGAAAAGCAATAGTTCGGCGGGGCGGTGATAGCTTCTGATCGTCTGCTCCTTGTGCAGTGGTATGCAAACTTGGCATCTTTTGTTGTGGCAAGTATCTCAGCCCCCCATCAACTGTCGACTTAGGAGCGGAAGAATGGCCGCCTGATCGAGCAGAGGTGCGTATTCGAGGATTCGATATGTCGGTCTTTGTATTTCCGGGTCAAGGCTCCCAGGTCCAGGGTATGGGGCGGGAGTTGTTCGACAGCGTCAGCCAATTCGTCGACGCGGAAGACGACATCAACGACATCCTCGGCTACTCGCTGCGGGAACTGTGCCTGCATAACCGCGACAATCTCTTGCAGCAGACGCAGTACACGCAGACCTGCCTGTATGTCGTCAACGCCCTGCATTACTTCAAGGCCACGGCCGCCGGACGGCGTCCAGCCTACCTGGCCGGACACAGCCTCGGCGAATACACGGCGCTGCTGGCCGCGGGGGCGTTCGGGCTGCTCGACGGCCTTCGGCTCGTCAAGCGGCGCGGCGAGTTGATGGCGCAGGCGCGGCAAGGCGGCATGGCGGCCGTGCTCGGATTGTCGGCCGGCCAGGTCGCCCGCGTGCTCGGCGAGCATGGCTTGTCCTCCATCGACGTCGCCAATTTCAATTCCCCGACGCAAGTGGTGATTTCCGGCCCAAGCGCGGATATCCAGCGGGCCGGCAGCCATTTCACCGACGCGGGGGCGCGGCTGTATGTGCCCTTGCAGGTCAGTGCCGCCTTCCATTCCCGCTACATGGCCGACGCGGCGGAGCAATTTTCCGTATTCCTGGAGGACTTCACCTTCCAGCCCTTGCGCGTGCCGGTCGTGGCGAACCTGACTGGCCGCCCCTATCCGGCCGGCGATCCGTCCAAGGTCATCCGGCCGTTCCTGGCCGCCCAGATCGCCCGCCCGGTGCTGTGGAATGAATCGCTTTCCTGGCTAATCCGGGCGGGCCAGTCGGACTTCGTCGAGATGGGACCCGGGCAGGTGCTCAGCAAACTGGCGGGCGAGGTCGAAAAATCCATGGCGGTGCACTCATGACGATGGCCGGGCTGAGCATGGCCGCAGAGCTGGCGGCACACATCAAGGGTTTCGTTGCCGTGCCCGTGATCGAGGTTTGCCGGTCGGCAGGCTTATTCACCCGCATGCAGCCGGGCAAGCGTTTTGCCGGCGACGCGCTGGCGGCGAAACTGCGGCTGCGCCCGGAGGGCTTGGCGCAGGCCCTGCGCGTGCTGGAGTCGATCGGCTGGGCCGAGGCCTGCGATGCGGGCCGCTGGCGCCTGACGGCCGCCACGGCCTCGGTCCAGGCGCTGCCAGCCCAGGCTCTGCGGCTGCCAACGACAGCATTCCGCGAGCTGCTGCAAGCCGAGGCGGAGCAGACCGTGTTGCTCAGTCAATGTCTGGACCTGTGCCGGCGCCGCTGGGACGTGCGCGATGGCGCATTTGCCGGGCTGATCGACGGCCTGCTGCTGGTGCCCCTGGTGCACGGGATGCGCCACGCCGCGTCCAGTGTTGCGCAGGACGGCCTGGTCGAGGTGCTGCAGCGGCTGCCGTCCGGACCCGCCCGGGAACTGGAAGCGTTTTTTGCCGAACTGCGCTGGGTGGAGCGCGGCGCGGCCGGCCTGGCGGCGACAGCCGCGGGCGAGCAGGGGTGGCGCGCGACGGCGGACGCGTCCTTGCTGCTGCGCCACGCGCCCTTGCTGGCCAGGCTGGGGCAGGTCCTGGCGGTGGATGCCGCCTTGGCGCAAGCGCCTTCCTTGAACGACGCCCCCAAGCTTGACGATCCGCGCATCGACAGCATGTGGCCGGAGATCGAACGCTGCGTGCTGGAGGTGTTCGATCAACTGCCGGTGTCGGTGCAGCCGAAGTACCTGGCCTGCTGGCATCTGGGCGGCCAGGAACGGATCGAGCGGCTGGCGGCGGCGATCCGCACCCGCACCCGGCGCGGCCGGCTGCTCGACGCGCATCCGCTGGACATGCTTGCCGTGCAAACGGCGCGGGAGGGCGGTGAACATGACCAGTCTCCCCTGGCCGCGCATGGCGTCGCCATCCGGGTCCTGGAGGGCGACTGCCTGAATCCTGAAGCGCTGCTGCAGACGCTGCGCCGCGCGCCGCAGGCCGGCGCGGCCGACCAGGGGCTGCATCTGGTGAACCTGCCGGGCCGCCGCATGCTGGACGACGGGGCGGATATCGACCCCGCCCGCGTGCTGGCCGGATGGGCCGCCGTGGCCTCGCCGCATGGCTGTGTGCTGATCGAGGAACACGGGCGCGAGCAGCACGTGGTCGCGCTGCCCCATGACGCTGCCACGGCCGCCTTCGACCACTACCTGGATATCCTGCAGGCATGCGAGCAGCAGCAATTGCGCAGCGCCGACGATTGGCTGATGGCGGCCGCCGGCTGCGGCCTCTTTCCCGTGGCCGGCGCCGGCGTCAGCCGGCCGGCCACGTTGCCCTTGGCCCGTTGGAGCTTGCATCGTTTTGAGCCGCGCGACTACCGGATTCGTCCCGCCCGCGCGGCCGACCTGCCCGAGCTGCTGGCGCTGGAGCAGCTTTGCTGGGGCAGCGAGCTGGCCGCCGGCAAAGCGACGCTGCGCGAGCGAATGCGGCGCCATCCGGGCGGGCAGATGGCATTGGACATCGGCGGACGGCTGGGCGGGGCCATGTATTCGCAGCGCATCAGAACCCGCGAAGACGTGGTGTCGGCCACGGCGGCCACGGCCATCCGGCGCCATGCGCCCGACGGCCTCATCGTCCAGCTGCTGGCCGTCAACGTGCAGCCGGAGCTGCAAAACCGCAGCCTCGGCGACCAGTTGCTGGAGTTTATGCTGCACCGCTGCGCGGTGATGGACGGCGTGCGCAGCGTGCTGGCGGTCACCCGCTGCAAGGATTATCCGCAGCATCCCGACGTCGACGCGGCCAGTTACCTGCGGCTGCGCAACGAGCGGGGCAGCCTGGTCGATTCGGTGCTGCGTTTCCACGAACTGCACGGCGCGCGCATCGAGCAACTGGTGCCGCGCTACCGGCCCAAGGACGGCATCAATCTGGGCAACGGCGTGCTGGTTGCTTACGACATCCGCCATCGCGCCCGCAACGAGGTCGCCATCGCCGGGCAGGCGGAGGCCGGCGGCGCCGAGCGGATGGAGCCGGCGGCCATCGAACGCGACGTCGCGGCGCTGATCGGCGCCTTGCTGCCCGAGCCGGACAGCTTTGCCGCTTCCCGGCCGCTGATCGAGATGGGGCTCGATTCCGCCGACCTGCTGCAACTGACCGAGGCACTGTCGCACCGCTATGCATGCAAGCTCGGCAGCGCCTTTTTCTTTGAATTCAATACCTGCGCCAAGGTGGTGCGGGAACTGGCCGCGCGGCTTGGCCAGCGCCGCGACGACAAGCCGGCGGCGCCGTCGCGGAGCGCCGCCGTCCCCGGCGACGGCCACGAAGCGGTTGCCATCGTCGGCGTCGCCTTGCGGCTGCCCGGCGACATCCATGACCTCGACGCGCTGTGGTCGCTGCTGATCGAGGGACGCGACGCGATCGGCACGCTGCCGCAGGATCGTTGGCGCTGGCCCGGGGCGGTTGATCCGGCCTCGACGCACCAGGGCATCGACCGCTGCGGCGTGATGCGCGACGTCGGCCATTTCGACGCGGAGTTCTTCCGCCTGTCGCCGCGCGAGGCGGAGCTGATGGACCCGCAGCAGCGCATCCTGCTGGAACTGGCCTGGCAGTGCATCGAGGATGCCGGCTACCAGGCCAGCCAGCTGGCCGGCGGCGCCACCGGCGTGTATGTCGGCGCCAGCGGCTCCGACTACCAGCATCTGCTGCAGCAGCAGCCGGAGGTCGCGGCGCAGTATGGCTTGGCCAAGTCGATGGCCATCCTGGCGAATCGCATCTCGTACTTCTTCGACTTCCAGGGGCCGAGTCTGCAGATCGACACCGCGTGTTCGAGTTCGCTGGTGGCGGTCAACCAGGCGTTGCAGGCCCTGCGCGACGGCACCTGCACGCAGGCCCTGGTGGCCGGCATCAACGTCATGGCCGACCCGGCGACGACGCTTGCCTACTATAAGGCCGGCATGTTGTCGAAAAGCGGCTTGTGCCGCACCTTCGACGCCGGCGCGGACGGCTACGTCAGGTCCGAGGGGGCCGTGGCGATGCTGCTCAAGCCGCTGGCGCAGGCCCGCCGCGACGGCGACCACGTCTACGCCTTGCTGCGCGGCGGCGCGGTCAACCATGGCGGGCGCGCCGGCGGCCTGACCGTGCCGCATCCGATCCGCCAGGCCGAGCTGCTGGTGCAGGCTTATGCGAATGCCGCCGTGGGGCCGCAGCGGCTGAGCTACATCGAAGCCCATGGCACAGGCACGCCGCTGGGCGACCCGGTGGAACTGCAAGGCATCAAGGAGGCGCTCCGGCACATGGCGGGAGCCGCCGGCGCCTCCCAGGTGTGCGGCGTCGGATCGGTGAAGACCAATCTGGGCCATCTTGAAGCCGCCGCCGGCATGGCCGGCATGTTGAAGGTCGTGCTCTGCATGCGGCACCGGATGCTGCCCCCGAATGCCCATTTCCGCAGCCTCAATCCGGAGATCGATCTCGGCGGCAGCGGCCTGTTTGTCGTCGAGCAGGCGCAGACCTGGCATGCCGGCGACCAGGCTGGCCCCCTGCTGGCGGGCGTCAGCAGTTTCGGCTCCGGCGGCACGAACGCCCATGTGGTGCTCGAAGAGGCGCCGCCGGCCTTGCGCCGGCCGTCCGGGCCGGCGGCGGCGCTGTTGCCGCTCTCGGCCGCGACGCCGGAACAACTGCGGCAGTATGCGGCCAACGTCGCCGCCTTCATCCGCAAGGCCCGCCCGGACATCGCGGCGCTCTGCCACACCATGCAAGTGGGGCGCACGCCGATGCGTTTGCGCGTCGTCTTCCTCGCCCCACGGGTCGAAACCCTGCTGGCGCAGCTCGACGCCTATGCCGCCGGCCAGGCGCCGACCGAGGGCGTGGTGGAAGCGGCCGGGATGCCGGAGCCCGCTTCGCCGCTGCATGTGGGCCTGAGAAAGCACGCCACCGGGCAGGAACTGAGCCGGGCTTGCCTGGCATGGGTGCAGGGGGCGGACGTGGATTGGCAGACGCTGCATGGCGCGGCGGCGCCGTCGCGTATCGCCGTGCCGACCTATCCGTTCGCCCGCGAGCGCCACTGGGTGCCGCCGGCTGCGGCGGCAACGCCGGGCGGGCCGGCGGCCATGCATCCGCTGGTGCAGCGCAATACCTCGACGCTGGCGGGACTGCGCTTTAGCACGCATCTCGATGCGCGCGGCTTCGAGTTGCAGGATCATGTGGTGCGCGGACGCAAGGTACTGCCCGCCGCGGCGCACCTGGAGATGGCGCGGGCGGCGCTGGCGTTCGCCCAGGATACGGCTGCGGGGACAACGCGGGCCGAGCTGCGCGACGTGGTGTTCCTGCGCCCGGCGGCCGCCGGCGACGACGGCCTGGATCTGCACGTCAAGCTGCGCGCGGGGGAGGACGGCGAGCTGGCCTACGAGATTTGCGGCGCAAGCGGCCATGACGACGCCGACCCGGTGGTGTACTGCCGCGGCCGCGCGCTGGCGCCGCCGCCGTCGGCCGCCGGCTTCATCGACGTGGCGGCGCTGGAGGCGCGCTGCGAGCGGAACTGGGACGTGGCGGAACGTTATGCCGCGTTCGAGCGCTCGGGGCTCAGCTATGGACCGGGATTCCGCGGCCTGACGGCATTGCGCTCCGGCCGCGACGCCGATGGCGAATTGGCCGTGGCACGGCTGGCGCTGCCGGCGGCGTTGCCGGAGCAGCCCGCCTACCTGCTGCACCCGAGCCTCGTCGATGCGGCGATCCAGGCCGGCCTGGCGGTGACGTTCGGCCCGGACCAGCAGGCGACCTTGTTGCCGTTTGCGCTGGAGCGCCTGGAAGTGTGGTCGGCCGTGACGCAGCGGGGGGCCGTGGTGGTCCGGCGCAGCGCCGGCCCGGATGGCCCGGTGCGCAAGCTGGACCTGACGCTGGTCGATGAGGCGGGGCGCGTATGTGCCCGGCTGGCGGGCCTCAGTTGCCGTGAATTGCCGGGTGAGCGTGCCGGCGCGGCAGCGCCCGCCGCCCCGGCGCCGCGCACCTTGCTGGCGGCGCCGCGCTGGGTGCAAACCCATGCGTCTGGCGACGGAACCGGCCATGCGGGGCATGTCGTGGTCCTGTGCGAGGTCGACGAAGCGGCGGCGCGCGCGCAGGCCGGCAGCCACTGGGACGGCGCGGACGTCCGGTGCCTGCAGGCCGACCCGGCAGCCGCGCTGGCGGAGCGCTACGGCGCCTACGCGCAGCAGTTGTTGCTGCTGGCGCAGGAAGTCGCCTCGGGCGCGGCGGCGGGCACGCTGCTGCTGCAACTGGTGGTGCAGCAGCACGGCGACGGCGAGGTGCTGCGCGGCCTGGAAGCGTTGCTGAAGACGGCCAGCCAGGAGAGCCCGCGGCTGCGGGTGCAGGTGCTGGCGTCGGGGCCGGGCGGCTTGCACGCGGTGGAGCTCGGCTTCGATCCGGAGCACATCCTGGCCGACACCGCGACCAACCCGGGGGTGCGCCTGGCGCGGGACGGCGGCGTGTACCTGATTACCGGCGGCCTGGGAGGGCTGGGCATGCTGTTGGCGCGGGCCTGTGCCGGACAGGCAAAGGACGTGACGCTGGTGCTGACCGGCCGGCGCGCGGTAGCCGACGACGATGCGCGCCTGCTGGCCCTGCGCCAGTCGGGCGCGCGCGTCGACTACCGCGCCGTCGACGTCAGCGATGCGGCCGCCGTACAGGGGCTGATGCGGCACCTTGCCGCCCACCACGGCGTACTCACGGGTGTCGTGCATAGCGCCGGGGTATTGCGCGACGGTTTTCTGTTGCATAAAAGTATAGAGGAACTGCAGGAGGTGCTGCTGCCCAAGGCGCGGGCCCTGCAGGTGCTGGACGAGGCGACCCGCGCGCAGCCGCTGGACTATTTCGTCGCCTTTTCCTCGGTCGCCGCCGTGTTCGGCAACGTCGGGCAGGCCGACTATGCCGTGGCCAACGCCTTCATGGATGGCTATATGCGCCAGCGGGCCGCGCGGGTGCGGCAGGGCCAGGCGACCGGCCGGACCCTGTCGGTGAACTGGCCGCTGTGGGCCGACGGCGGCATGCAAGTCGACGCGGCGACGCTGCAGCGCATGCGGCGCAGCACCGGCATGGCGCCGCTGCCAACCGCGCCGGCGCTGCTGGCGCTGCGCACCTTGCTGGCCGGCGACGGCGCGCAGTGGCTGGTGCTGCACGGCGAAGCGGCGCAACTGGCGCACAGCCTGCTGCGCGCGCCGGGCCAGGCCTCGCTCACGTCGGCGCCGGCCTTGCCGAGTGCCGCCACGCCGTTGCCGCATGCGGCGCTTGCCGACGGCTTGCGCGACCGCGCCCGCCATTGGGTCAGCGAAGTGCTGGCGCGGCGCCTGAAGCTGCCGGTGGCGCGGATCAGCGCAGCCGCGCCGGTCGAGCGCTACGGCATAGACTCGATCATGATGACGGAACTCGTCGACGAGTTTGAGAAGAGCCTTGGGGCCTTGCCGAAGACGCTGTTTTTTGAATATGCCACCGTGGATGCGCTGGCCGGCTACTTTGCCGCCCACCACGCCGGGCGGCTGGCCGGCCTGCTGGGGGCGGGGGCGCCGGCCGTGGCGTTGGCGGCCACGGCGTCCGCCGGCCTCGCCGTGCCGATGCCGGCCCCGGCGCCGGTTTCGGCTCCGGCCGGCGCGCCGGCGGCGGCCGGGATCGCGGTCATCGCCGTCAGCGGCCGTTATCCGCAGGCGGTCGACCTGTCGGCGTTCTGGGCCAATTTGCGCGCGGGGCGCGATTGTGTCGTCGACGTGCCGCCGCAGCGCTGGGACCACGCCAGTTATTTCGATCCCCGCAAGGGCGTGCCGGGCAAGAGTTACTGCAAGTGGGGCGGCTTCATCGACGCCGTCGACCAGTTCGACGCGCCGCTGTTCAACATCGCGCCGCGGGATGCCGCCGCGCTCGACCCGCAGTGCCGGATTTTCCTGGAACTTACCTGGGAACTGCTGGAGCGTGGCGCCTACACGGCCGACAGCCTGCGGACCCGCCATCAGGGCGGCGTCGGCCTGTACGTCGGCTCGATGTACCAGCAGTACCGTTCGTCGTACCCGGAAACGGACTTCAATCCGGCCATGCAGATCACGTCCTTCAGCGCGATCGCCAACCGCGTATCGTCTTACTTCGGCTTCGAGGGGCCGAGCGTGGCGCTCGACACCATGTGCTCGTCGTCGGCGATGGCCATTCATATGGCCTGCCAGGCCCTGGCCAGCGGCGAGTGCGCGGTCGCCGTCGCCGGCGGCGTCAATCTGTCGATCCACCCGTATAAGTATGTCGGCTTGAGCCAATGGCAACTGCTGGGCAGCCACGCGGCCTCGCGCAGCTTCAGCGACGGCGACGGCTACCTGCCGGCCGAGGGGGCGGGGGCGGTGTTGCTGAAGCCGCTGGCGGACGCACAGCGGGACGGCGACGCCATCCTGGCCGTCATCAAGGGCACGGCGACCCGCCACAGCGGCCACAGCAGCGGTTACATGCAGCCGAATCTGCAGGCGCAGGCGGGGGTGATGGCCGCCGCCCTGGCGCAGGCCGGCCTCGGCGCCGACGCCATCGGCTATGTCGAGGCGGCCGCCAATGGCGGGGCCATGGGTGACGCCATCGAGGTGCTGGCCCTGCAAAAGGTGTTCGCCCAGCGCCGGGAGGAGGCGGCCGCGCGCGTGCCGATCGGCTCCGTCAAGTCCAACATCGGCCACGCCGAGGCGGCTTCCGGCATCTCCCAGCTTACCAAGGTGCTGTTCCAGTTGCAGCATCGCACACTGGTGCCGACCATTCTGGCGTCGCCGCCGAATCCGCACATCGACTTCGCGCGCAGTCCATTCCGCCTGCAGACCGAACTGGCGGACTGGGAAATGCCGCGCGCCGAAGGCGAAGGCGCCAGCCCGCCGCCGCGGCGCGCGCTGATCAATTCCTTCGGCGCGGGCGGAAGCTACGTCAGCATGGTGGTCGAGGAGTATGTCGCGGCGGCCGCCGTGGTCCCGGCCCCGCCGCCGGACGGGCCGCAGATCGTCGTCCTGTCGGCCCTGACGCCGCCGCAGTTGCTGGCGCAGGCGGAGCGGCTGCTCCGCCACGTCGAAGACCATGCCGGACTCGCGCTGGAAGACATCGCCGGCACCTTGCAGACGGCGCGGCAGGCGATGCGCATGCGGCTGGCCTGGGTTGCGGCCGACCGCGATGGCCTGCTGGCGGGACTGCGGGCCTTCGTCGCGCATGGCGGCCCGCCCGCCGGGCCGGACGCGCCGGCGCTGCACCACGCCGACGTGGATGCGCTGCCCGAGGCCGTGGCCCGCCTGCTGAGCGGCGGCGTGGCCGACGCCGTGCTGGAGCAACTGGTCGCCCGGTGCGATCTCGACGGCTTGGCGCTGTATTGGACCCAGGGCGGCGCCATACCCTGGGAACGGCTGGACGCGCATGTCGCCGCGCGCCGGGTTGCGTTGCCGACCTATCCGTTTGCCCGGCAGCGTCACTGGATACCGCTGCTGGCGGAAGGCGGCGCGGCCGTTGCCGACGCCGCGCCGGACGCAGCGCCGGCCGCGCCGCCGGATGCGGCCGGCGCCGGCGCAGCCGTGCTGGCCAGGCTGGGCCAGGTGCTGGGTCTGGCGCCGGATGGGCTGGCGTCGTCGCAAACCCTGCGTGAGCTGGGCTTCAACTCGATCCATGCCGTCACGCTGAAACATCTGCTCGACAGAAGCTTCGGCCGCGACATTCCGGTCGCCACGCTGGCCGACACGCGCCAGACGGCCGCGCAATTGGCCTCGTCGGTCGAGGCGCTGGTGGGGCCGCTTGCGCGCGGCGGCGCCGCGCCGCAGGCGGACGGCGCGGTCGAGGCGCCGCAGTTGCTGTCCCGACCAGAAGAGTGCTACCAGCCGTTTCCCCTCACCGACGTTCAGGAAGCGTTCTACGTGGGCCGCGCGCTCGGCGCGCCGCTCGACGGCGCCTATATTTACTTCGAACTGGAGCTCGGGAGCGGCGTGGCGCTGGACGCCCTGTCGGAGAGTTGGGAGCGCCTGGTTGCGCGCCACGCCATGCTGCGGGCGGTCATCGACGCGGACGGCCGCCAGCGTATCCTTGAGCATGTCCCCGCCTATCGCATCCGGGTGGCCGACTGGCGCCGGATGGACGCCCGTGGACGCGCCGAAAGCCATGCCGCGTTGCGCGAGCGGATGCAGCGGCAGGCCCCCGACGTCGCCGCCTGGCCGCGCTTCGACATCCGTGTCTCGCTCCACGACGGCCAGCGCCAGTTACTTCACTTCGGCATCGATGAATTGATCGCCGATGGGCCATCCGCTTACCAGCTGATGCGCGAATGGGCGCGGGCCTGCCGCGAGCCGGAGCGGCGGCCCGCGCCGCTGGAGGCGACGTTCCGCGACTATGTCTTTGCGCTCAAGGCGCAGGAAGACAAACCGGGCGCCGCCGCCGACCTGGCCTATTGGACGGAACGCCTGGACGGGCTGCCGGCCGGTCCGGCGCTGCCCCTGCACGCCGGACCGGCCGCCGCAGCGGGGCGGCGCACCCGGCTGCTGCATCGCCTGTCGCAAGGGCAGCGCGCGGCGCTTGAAGAGAAGGCGCAGTCCGCGGGCGTCTCGTTGACCGTACTGCTGCTCACCCTGTTCAGCGAACTGCTGCGTGCCTGGACCGCGAACCCGCGCTTCACGCTGGTGCTGACCTACGCCAATCGCCTGCCGCTGCATCCGCAAATTCCCGACATCGTCGGCCCGGCGATTTCCACCGCCTTCTTCGTCGCCGAGGCCCGGTCCGGCGCCAGCCTCGACGAGCTGGCGCTGGCCTACCAGCAAGCGCTGTGGCAAGACCTGGACCACATGCGGGTCAGCGGCGTGCGCGTGCTGCGCGAACTGAAAGTGCGCAAGCTGGTTCCGGCCGGCGCCACCTTTCCGGTCGTGTTCACCTCGATGCTGAACAGCGCCTCGGCGCCGGCCGAGGAGACGGCGCAGGACTGGCCGATTTCCTACACGCTGAACCAGACGCCGCAGGTGTTTCTCGACCACCAGGTGCTGGACCAGGACGGCGCACTGCAGCTCAGCTGGGACGTGGCGGAGGGCCACTACGCCGAAGGGCTGGTGGCGCGGATGTTCGACGCCTACGGGCGCTGCCTGGACGAGCTGGCCGCCGGCCGGCGCAACTGGGACCGGGCGCCGTTCGACGGCGCGGCGGCTCCGGGAGCGGCACAGGACGGCGCGCGCGGCTTGACCGTGCGCAGCCGGCCCGACGCCGGCGCCGCGCCGTTTCCACTCAGCGACCAGCAACATGCCTATGCTTTCGGACGGGCGGCGCAGTCCGGCGACGGGCTGAGCTGCCAGTATTACCAGGAAATAGAAAGTCCGGACCTGGATCTCGATCGGCTGTCGCGGGCCTGGGCGGCGCTGATGGAGCGGCACCCGATGCTGCGCGTGGTGGTCGGCGCGGACGGTACGCAGCGCCTGCCGCAAACGCCGCCATCCTATACAATCCGCAGCGCCGACTTGAGCGCCCTCGGCGCGCCGGCCCGCGAACGCGCGCTCGACCTCACCCGGCGGCAGATGGTCGAGCGCAATGCGCCGCTGGACGGCTGGCCCTTCTTTGAAATCCGCGTGTCGCGGCTGTCTGCGTCAAGCTGCCGTCTCCACGTCACCTTGGACATGCTGATCGCCGACGGCAGCAGCATCGTGCTGGTGCTCAACGAGCTGCTGGCCGCTTACCAGTATCCGCAGCGTCCGCTTGGCGTGCCGGCATTGACCTTCCACGACTATCAGATGGCGGTGCAGGACTTCAAGGGCAGCCAGGCCCAGCGCGACAGCCTGGCTTACTGGAACGCCAAATTTGCCGAATTGCCGGGCGCTCCGCGCCTGTCCGCAGCCGTTGCCGGCGCACCGCATGGCGGGCCGCTGGCCCATGCCCGCGTCGAAGGTCTGTTGTCCGGCTGGCCGGCCTTGCGCGGCCGCGCGCAGGCGCTGGGTGTGACGCCCAGCGTGGTGCTGCTGGCCGCCTATCTGGAGACGCTGTCGGCATGGAGCGACCGGGCGCCGCTCACGGTGGTCGTGCCGAACTGGGACCGCTTGCCGGTGCATGCCGACGTGAACCAGGTCGTCGGCGATTTCACCGCCCTGGCCTGGGTCGTCCATGACGGCGTGCCGAGGCCGTTCCGGGAACGCGTGCTCGATGTCGCCGCGCAGTTGCGCGCCGACCTGGCTCAGCGCCCCGTCAGCGGCCTGGCGGCCCTGCGCCGGCGCGCCTTGCGGCAGCCGGCGCAGCCGCTGCAGTTCCCCGTGGTGTTTACCAGCGAGATGCCGGGCGTAGTGCTGCCGGCTGAAGGAAGCTGGTCGGTGACCGTGGCGCAGAGCAAGACACCGGGCGTACACCTCGACAACATCAGCGCCGAACGGGATGGCAGCCTGCATTGCGCCTGGGATTATGTGCCGGCGATGTATCCGGCGCCGCTGATCGAGGCAATGTTCCAGGCTTATTTGCAGATGCTTGAAAGCGTGGCGGACGACGCGGCGGCCTGGCGCGAGAGCAGCCCGGCCGCCGCGCCTTCCGCCCGCCGGCAACAATTCGATTCACACTAATAGATGATAGAAGGTTCGCGACATGAACGACGTATCCGGTGCGGGAAAATGGGTTGTTGGTAAGGCGCCTTGGGAGCATTGCCTGCATGAGTTGATCGAGGCGCAGGCCGCCCGCACGCCCGAGCTGGAGGCCGTCTGGGATGCGCGGCAGGCGCTCAGTTACGCCGAGCTGGAGGCAAGAGCCAACCGCTGCGCGCACTTCTTGCGCGAAATGGGCGTCGGACCGGACGTGATTGTCGGCGTCACGCTCGACCGCAGCGTGCATCTGATGGTGGCCTTGCTGGCGATCCTGAAGGCGGGCGGCGCCTATCTGCCGCTCGACGCCGGGCTGCCGCAGGCGCGCCGCGCCTTCATGGCCGAGGATGCCGAAGTGTCGGTGGTGCTGACGCAGCAGACGCACGCCGCATTGTGGACGGGCCAGGGCGGGGTCGACACGGTGCTGTGCCTGGACAGCGAGGCGGACTTCCTGGACGGCTATCCGGCGACGCCGGTCGCGCCGCGCTCGTCGCCGGCCGATCTGGCCTACGTCTTGTACACGTCCGGCTCCACCGGCAAGCCCAAGGGCTGCATGCTGCCGCACGGCGCCATCGCCAACCGCCTGATCTGGATGCAGGAGCGCTACGGCCTGCTGGCCCGCGAGCGGGTGCTGCAGAAGACGCCGATCACCTTCGACGTCTCCGTGTGGGAGCTGTTCTGGCCGCTGCTGGTCGGCGCCACCGTGGTGATGGCGGCCCCGGGCGGCCATAAGGACAGCCACTATCTGGCGACGCTCCTGCGCGATCAGCGCATCGCCATGTGCCACTTCGTGCCGTCGATGCTGCGCTTCTTCCTGGACGAGCCGGCGGCGGCCGCCTGCGCCGATTTGCGCGACGTCTTCGTCAGCGGCGAAGCGCTGACGCTGCCGCTCATGCAGCGTTTTTTCCAGGTGCTGCCGGCGCGGCTGCACAATCTGTACGGCCCCACCGAAGCGGCGGTGGACGTCAGCCATTGGACGTGCGCGGCGCGTCCCGACAACAAAGTGCCGATCGGCCGCGCCATCGCCAATGTGCAGCTGAAGGTGCTCGACACGCAGCGCCGCGCGGTGGCCGCCGGCGAGGAGGGCGAACTCTATATCGGCGGCGTGGCGCTGGCGCGCGGTTACCTGAAGCGGCCGGACCTGACCGAACACAGCTTCGTCGCCGATCCCGAGCGGCCGGATGCGCGCCTGTACCGTACCGGCGACCGGGTGCGCGAACTGCCCGACGGTAATCTGGAGTACCTGGGCCGCATCGACTTCCAGGTGAAACTGCATGGCCAGCGCCTGGAACTGGGCGAGATCGAGGCCACGCTGCGGCGCTATCCGGGCGTGAAGGAGGCGGCGGTGGCGGTGCGCGGCGAGGCCGAGGGCGACGCCCGGCTGGTGGCGTATCTGGAAGCCGCCGACGGCGCCGAGCTGGCGGGCAATGCGCAGCCTATCCGTCGTTTCCTGGCCGAATACCTGCCCGAATATATGGTGCCCAGCCACGTCCATGTCCTGCCGGCGCTGCCGGTCAGCGCGCACGGCAAGCTCGACCGGGGCGCCTTGCCCTGGCCGCTGCCGGCAGCGCCGTCGCGCCAGGCGCAAGCCGTGGCGCCGCCCGCCGACCTGCTGGAGCAACTGCGCGGCATCGTGCAAGGCTTGCTGGGCGCCGACAGGGTGGACGACGACGCGGATCTGTTCGACCTCGGCGCCACCTCGCTGACGCTGATGCGTATCGTGCGCGCCGTGCGCGAGCTGAGCGGGGCGACCGTGGCCGTCGACGTGCTGCTGAACGGTCCCACGCTGCGCCATCTGCTCGGCCATGTCGGCGCGGCCGTCGCGCCAGCGGCGGCGGTTCAGGAAGCGCCGCCGCTGGCGGCGGCCTCGCCCGGCGTGCCGCCGGCCGGGCCGGCGCTGGCGGACCTGCAGCGCCTGGTTGGCGGCTTGCTGCGGCGCGCAGCGATCGGTCCCGACGACGACCTGTTCGACCTGGGGGCGACCTCGCTGACGCTGGTGAAGATCGCCCAGGAGCTGCGTAGCTCCTACGGCGTCAGCGTGTCGGTGGACGCGCTGCTCAACACGCCCACGCTGAATGGCATTGCCGGCCACCTGTCCTCACAGGTCAAGCCGGCGCCGGCCGGCGCGCATCCGGCCGCACCATTGCCGCGCGGCCCGCAGACCCTGGCGTTGCCGGAACCCTCCTTGCAAGCCTGGGCCAGCGCGGGGCGGCCGGCGGCGCCGGTAACGATGGAGGCCGGGCATGTCGGCGCCTGGCTGGGCCTGCTGCGCGCCGGTGTGCCCGGCGGCGATGCCGCTCACGATGCGGTGAAATACCTTTACCCGTCCAGCGGCGGCCTGAATGCCGTGCGCACCTATGTGGTGCTGCGGCGGGGCGCCGTCCGGGACTTGCCGGCCGGCGTCTTCTACTACGACCCGGTGCGCCACGCGCTGGTCGACGCGGGCGCGCCCGATGGCGCCGAGTCCGCCATCCTGGCGGCGGCGAACTTCAGCGCCTACGACGAGGCGCTGTGCGGCCATGCCGGCGTTGCCGTGTTCTTCGTCGCCGCGATGGCGGCCATCGCGCCTTTGTACGGTGCGGCCAGCGCGATGCTGCTCAGCGTCGAAGCCGGCTATATGCAGCAACTGCTGCGCGATCCCCGCTCGGCCGCCGGCATCCAGGCCGAGCCTGTGGCCGGTTTCGACGCCGACAGCCTGCACGCCCGGCTGGGTTTGGGCGACGACGAACAGCTCGTGAGTTGCCTGCTGGCCCTTACCGGCGGCAAGCTGCCGGCGCGCGGCCCGCTGGCGGCCCGCCTCGCCGCCGGCGCAAGCTTGCCCGCGGCGGCGCGAGACGCCGCCGGCCGGCCCGAGCGGCGGCTCCGCCACGGCGTCCATGCCCTGGAATGGGGCAGCGTGCTGGCCAGCAAGACCGAAGCGGGCGACATCCGCGCCGAGCAGCGGCATTTGCGGCGCATGCCGGAGGATGCCCGCCGCGTGCCGTTGGCAGGCCCGTCCTTCGACTGGGCCGAACACCGCTTGCGCGCCAGCCAGCGGCAGTTCGCCGCCGGCCCGGTGTCGCTGGCGTCGCTGGGCGGGCTGCTCAGCCTGGCCCGGCAGCGCGACAGCCAGGGGCGCGCGCTCGCGCTGCATCCGAATCCGCTGGAATTGACGCCGCAGCAGGTGTATCTGTGGGTGCGCGAAGGCGGCGTGCAGGGCCTGGCGGAAGGTGTCTACGTCTACGACGGCGTGCGGCACCTGTTGAGCTGGAGCGCCGAGCTGCCGGCCGAGCGCATGGCGCTGGCCTACACGCCGTATAACCGCCAGCATTTCAAGGCGGCGGCCTTCGTGATCCTGCTGGTGCCGCCGGCCGCCCGGCCGGCCGGCCTGGAGGACGAGCAGGCGACGCACCTGGGCATGCTCGAAGCGGGCGCCTTCGGCCAGGCGATGATGCGCTACCAGGCCGACTTCGGCCTCGGCCTGTGCCCCATTGGCGGCTTGCTGTTCGATCGCATCGCCGACGCGTTCGGCCTGCCGGCGGGCTGCGAGCCCTTGCACAGCCTGGTCGGCGGCGCGCACATCGAGTCCTTCCCGGGCTTGCGCCCGCGGCTGCTGCAGGCCGGCGACGCCGGCCGTGCCGCCGCGCCGGCTAGCGGCGAGGAGGGCATCGCGATCATCGGCATGGCCGGCCGCATGCCGGGCGCCGCTTCGCTGGACGAGTACGCGGACCGTCTGCGCGACGGCGTCAGCGCCGTCACGTCGCTGCCCGAAGGCCGCGCCGCTTTGCTGACGCGCCAGGGTCTGACGGCCGAGCGCATGCCGCCGGGCGGCTATGTGGCGGACATCGATTGCTTCGACAGCCTGCTCTTCAATATCGCGCCGGCCGAGGCGCGGCGCCTGGACCCGCAGGAGCGGCTGCTGCTGGAAACGGCCTGGGAGACGCTCGAAGAGGCCGGCTACAGCGCCGCGACCTTGCGCAGCCAGGGAAGCCGCGCCGGCGTCTTCGTCGGGGCGATGTGGAACGACTATCAAAGCCACGGCGTCGAGGCGTGGCAGGCCGATGGCGGGGTGGGCGAAACCTCGCACCACGCCTCGCTGGCCAATCGCATCTCGCACATGTTCGACTTCACCGGGCCTAGCGTGGCGATCAATACCTCGTGTTCGTCGGCGATGACGGCGCTGCACCTTGCCTGCGAGAGCCTGCGGCGCGGCGAGTGCGACGTGGCGCTGGTGGCCGGGGTCAACCTGATCGGCCACGCCTATCACGCCAGATTGTTGTCCGAGATCGACTATCTCGCCAAGGATGGCGTTTGCCGTCCGTTCTCGGCCGATGCCAGCGGCTGGGTGCTCGGCGAGGGCGTCGGCGCGGTGCTGCTGAAACCGCTGCCGCAAGCCCGGCGCGACGGCGACCACGTCCACGCCACGCTGCTGGGCAGCGCGATCGGCCACAGCGGCCACACGCAGCGTTACGGCGCCCCGCATGCCGGGCAGCAGGAGCGCGGCATGCGGCAGGCGCTGGAGCACGCGGGCGTGCGGCCGGAACAGGTCAGCTACGTCGAGGCGGCGGCGCCGGGCGCGAGCCTGGCCGATGCCGCCGAAATGGCGGCCCTGCAGGCTGTCTTCGGCACGTCGCAGCGGCAGTCGCCTTGTCTGGTCGGCAGCGTCAAGGCCAACGTCGGCCATCTTGAGTCGGCGTCGCTGATGTCGCAGCTATTCAAGGTCATCGCGCAGTTCCGCCGGCACACCCTGCTGCCGACCCTGCACAGCGAGCCGGCCAGTCCGCTGGTCGACCTCGACAGCGGCCGGCTGGCCATCGTGCGGACGGCGCAGGGCTGGCACGTCGACGGCGCGCCGCGCATCGCCTTGATCAACGTGCAGGGCGCGGGCGGTTCGGGCGGGCAACTGGTGCTGGCCGAGGCCGAGGTCGAAGCCGAAGCCGAAGCCGAAGCCGATGCCGTGGCGGCCGCGCAGCCGCGCCTGGTCCCGCTCAGCGCGGCCAATCCCGCGCGGCTGCGCGAGCTGGCGCAACGCCTGCACGCGCATCTTGCCGGAGACACGGAAGTCTGCCTTGCCGACCTGGCGTTCACGCTGCAAACGGGGCGCGCCAGCCTGGCCGAGCGGCTGGCCATCGTCGCCGATGACACGGCCGGCCTGCGGCGCGCCTTGGCGGCCTGGTTAAGCGACGACGCGGTGCGGCAGGGAGCGGGCTTCTCGCTCCAGCGCGCTCGCGTGTCGGGGACGCAGCAGACGCGTTGCGCCGCGACGGACGCGGCGGCGTTGGCCCGTGCCTGGGTGGCCGGCGAGCAGGTCGACTGGCTTGCCGCCGGTGCGGACGCGCGCCGGCGCCTGTCGCTGCCGACTTATCCGTTCGAGCGCGTCCGGCACTGGATCGGCCGCAGCGGCGCCCATGCGGGCAAGCCGGCCGATCCGGCCGATCCGCTGCTGCTGCAGGACATAGGCCGGCAGCTGCTGCGCCTGGTCGCGGCCGAGACTGAAATCGCCGAGTCCGGCATCGAAATCGACGCGCCGCTGGAGGCGCTCGGCCTGAACTCGATGATGATCGAAGCCCTGAACGTCCAGCTGGAGCAGCGCTTTGGTCCGGTGCCGAAAACCCTGTTCTTCGAATGCCGCAGCCTGGGCGAGGCGGCGGCGCGGCTGGCGCACAGCCACAGCCGGCGCGGCGCGGCCGATCGTGCCGCCGCCGCGCCGGCGCCGGCCGGCGCCGGCGATAGCCAGATGCCGATCGCCATTGTCGGCCTCAGCGGCCGTTATCCGCAGGCCGAGTCGCTTGCCGAGTTCTGGGCCAAGCTGGCCGGCGGCGTCGACTGCATCGACGAAATTCCCGCCGGGCGCTGGGATCAGTCCGCACAGAACGGCAGCAAGTGGGGCGGTTTCCTGTCCGACGTGGCGGCCTTCGACCCGCTGTTCTTCAATATGTCCCCGCGCGAGGCGGAGTTGATCGACCCGCAGGTTCGCCTGTTCCTGCAGACCGCCTGGCATGCGGTGGAGGACGCCGGTTATAGCCGCGCGGCGATGCGCCGCGCCTGCCAGAGCCGGGTCGGGGTGTTCGTCGGCGTGATGTACGGCGAGTACCAGCTGTATCCGAGCCTGGGCGAGTCCTTGTCGTTCAGCGGCTCGTTCTCGGCCATCGCCAACCGCGTCTCGTATGCCCTGGACCTGAAAGGCCCCAGCCTGGCCGTGGACACCATGTGTTCATCCTCGCTGACGGCGCTGCACCTGGCGGCGGAAGCGATCCGTTCGGGCGACTGCGCCTGGGCTATCGCCGGCGGGGTCAATCTGTCCCTGCATCCGAGCAAATACGCCTCGCACGCGCTGATGAATATGTCGTCCAGCGACGGCCGCTGCCGCAGCTTCGGCGACGGCGGCGACGGTTTCGTTCCCGCCGAGGGGGTGGGGGCGGTGCTGCTCAAGCCGCTGGACCAGGCGGTGGCGGACGGCGACCACATTTACGGGGTCATTCGCGGCAGTGCCATCAACCATGGCGGCCGCACCAACGGCTACACGGTGCCGGACCCCGCCGCCCATGCCGAGGTGATCCAGGCCGCGCTGCGCCGGGCCGGCATGAGCGCGCGCGACATCAGCTACATCGAGGCGCACGGCACCGGCACCTCGCTCGGCGATCCGATCGAGATTGCCGGCCTCAGTCTGGCCTTCGGCAGCGACCACGCCGGGGCGGGCTCGTGCGCGATCGGATCGGTGAAAGGTAATATCGGGCATGCGGAAAGCGCCGCCGGCATCGCCGGTCTGACCAAGGTGCTGCTGCAGATGCAGGCGGGCCAGCTGGCGCCCAGCCTGCACAGCGCGCGCTTGAACCCGCGCATCGACTTCGCGCAGACGCCCTTCACGGTGCCGCAGTCGCTGCAAGCCTGGGCGCGGCCGGGCGTGTCGGTCGGGGGCGAGTGCCGCGAGCTGCCGCGTGCCGCCGGCATCTCCTCCTTCGGCGCCGGCGGTTCCAACGCCCACCTGATCGTTCAAGAGTATCTGCCGGCGACAGCGCAGCCCGACGAGGGCGACGCCACGGCGCCGGTGTTGGTGCTGTTGTCGGCCCGGGACGAGGCGCGCCTGCACGTGTATGCGGCGCAGTTGCTGGACGCGCTGCGGCAAGGCCGCCATATGCCGGCCGATCTGGTCCGCATCGCCTATACGCTGCAACTGGGGCGCGAGCCGATGCGCGCCCGCCTCGCGGTGCTGGCGGCGAACCTGGATGAATTGCGCGACGGCCTGGCGGCCTTCGCCGGCGGCGCCAGCGCCGGCCATGTGTTCGCCGGCGCGGCCACGCGCGATGGCGAGGCCCGCTCCGACGAGGCAGACGCGCTGCTGCGGGCGGCCGGCGCGGCGGCGCCGCAAATGCTGGCCGCGCTGGCCGGGCTGTGGGTGCAGGGCGCCCGCGTCGACTGGACGCCGCTGTATGCCGGGCGGCGCCAAGCGCCGCGGCGTATCAGCCTGCCGACCTATCCGTTCGCCAGGGAGCACTACTGGGTGCCAACGGAGTTCACGGCGCCGCTGCCGGCGCTCGCGCCTGTTGCGGCGGACGCGGCCTCGGTATTCGAGGAAAGCTGGCAGGTGCAGCCCTTGCCGGCCGGCGGGGGGGATGCGCCGCGTACGGTGCTGTGTCTGGTGTCGTCGCCCGGGCAGCAGGTCGCCGTGGCGCGCATCGCCGCCGAGCGTTCGCCGGCGACGCAACTGCTGTTCGCCACGCATCCGCAAGCGGCTGGGCAGTGGGCCGGGCAGGCACTGCCGGTCGAGACGGTGGACCCGTCCGAGATCGGCGAACTGGCGGCGCGCGGCGCCGATGCCGTGCTGTATCTGTGGCCGGTGCGGGAGCCGGCTTTCATTGCAGACAGCGGGCCAATTTTCCGCTTGCTGGGCCGGCTGCCCGCGACGTGCCGGACGCTGTTGCTGGCCGGCTGCGCGATGGACGAGCACCAGCAGGCGCTGCTGGAATCCTGGGGCGGCTTTGAGCGCACGCTGGGCCGGCACACCTTGCCCGGCCTGCAGGTGCGTTGCGTTATCGGCGTGGGCCAGGCCGATCTCGAACAAATCTGGGCGGAGCTTTGCCATGGCGGCGCGCGCAGCGTTCTGTATGCCGGCGGGCGGCGCCAGCTTGCCGTGGTGCGGCCGCTGGCCCGCCAGGCCGGCGCGGGTGTGCTGCGGCACGGCGGCACCTATCTCGTCACGGGCGGCCTCGGCCGCATCGGCCTGTTGATCAGCCGTTACCTCGCTTCGACCCATGGGGCGCGCCTGGTCCTGACCGGCACGGGGCAGCTGGACGCGGCCCGCCAGGCCGAGCTGGAGCAATTGCAAGCGCTGGGCGGCGAGGCGCTCTATCTGGCGGCCGACGTCGCCGATGAAGCGGCGATGCGCACGGTGGTGGCCGAGGCGCAGGCGCGCTTCGGCGGCTTGCACGGCGTGATCCACGCGGCCGGCAGGATCAATCACGGCGGCATCGCCGAAGCCGATGCGCAACAACAGGCCGGCGTACTGGCCGCCAAGGTGGCCGGCGCGGTCGTGCTCGAACGGGTCACGGAGGACCAGCCGCTCGACTTCTTCTGCCATTTCTCGTCGGTGGCGGCGCTGCTCGGGGATTTCGGCTCCTGCGATTACGCCGTGGCCAACCGCTTCCTGCTGGCGCACGCGCGGCTGCGCCGGGGGCGCGGCCGTTCGGTGGCGATCGCCTGGCCGGTCTGGGCCGAGGGCGGCATGCGGCAATCGGACGGACATGCCGAGCGCTATCTGGAGGCGAGCGGTCAGCGCGCGCTGGCGTCGGACGAGGGCGTGGCCCTGTTCGCCGAGCTGCTGGGCGCGGGCTGTTGCGCTCCGGTTGTGATGGCGGGCGCGTGCGAGCGCCTCGCGCAGCTGTTGATGCCCGCGCAAGGGGGCGCCGTTCGGGCGCCGGGCCGGCACGCCGTGCGCACCGAACTCAAGGGCCTGGGCCTCGAAGCATGCATCGTCTGGGATCTGAAGACCAAGGCTGGCGAACTGTTGAAACTGGAGCGTTCGCGCGTCGATGCCGACGAAGACTTGACGCAGTTCGGTTTTGATTCGATCAGCCTGACCCAGCTCGCCGCCGCCGTCAATGAGCTGTATGGCATCGGCGTCACCCCCGACCTGTTCTTCTCCCAGCAAAGCCTGAACCGGATCGCCGCCCATCTGGCGGCGCATCAGCGCGCCGCCGTGGCGGCCTGTTACCACTGGGGCGAGCCGGCGGCGGCCGACGACGGCTGGGCCGACTTCCTGCTTGCCGGCGGCAATGCCGCATCGCCGGCCCATGCGCCGGCGCAGGATCTTGAACCGATCGCCATCATCGGCATGAGCGGACGCTTTCCCGGCGCCCGCACGGTGGACGAACTGTGGCAGATCCTCAAGGATGGCCGCGACGTGGTGCAGGAAATTCCCGCCGATCGCTTCGACTGGGAGACGATCTTCGGCGATCCTGCCAGGGAAGCGGGCAAGACCAACGGCAAGTGGCTCGGCGCGGTGCCCGGTGTCGACGAGTTCGACCCCTTGTTCTTCGAGGTGTCGCCGCGCGACGCCCAGACGATGGACCCGCGCCAGCGCCTGCTGCTGCAGGAAGCCTGGGGCGCGCTGGAGGATGCGGCGCTGGGCGGCGCGCGGCTGGGCCGCAGCCGCGTCGGCATGTACGTGGGCGTCGAGCAGGGCGATTACCAGCAACTGCTGGAACGCGGCGCGGGCAACGTCACCTCGAACCACGACGGGATTCTCGCCGCGCGGCTGGCCTACACGCTCAATCTGAGCGGCCCGGTGATGGCGATCAACACCGCCTGTTCGTCCGGCCTCGTGGCAGTCCATCAAGCCTGCGCCGGCCTGCGGCTCGGCGAGCACGATACGGCCATTGCGGCGGCGGTGAATCTGCTGCTGGCGCCGGACATCTTCATCGGCCTGGGCCAGGCCGGCATGCTGTCGCCCGACGGGCGCAGCTACGCCTTCGACCGCCGCGCCAATGGCCTGGTGCCGGGCGAGGCGGTGGTGGCCGTGGTGCTCAAGCGCCTGGCGCAGGCGCAGGCGGACGGCGATCCGATCCACGCGGTCATCCGCGGCAGCGGCATCAACTACGACGGCAAGACCAACGGCATCATGGCGCCCAGCGGCGCCGCCCAGACCCGCCTGTTGAGCGAAACCTATGCCCGCTTCGGCATCGACGCGGGCCAGCTCGATTACCTGGTCGCCCACGGCACCGGAACGCGGCTCGGCGATCCGGTCGAGATCAACGCGCTCAACGATGCGTTCCGCCAGGCCGGCAGCGTGGCCGACGGCCACTGCGCCGTGACGTCCACCAAGCCCAACCTGGGCCACACCTTCGCCGCTTCGGGACTGGTGAACCTGGTGGCGCTGGTCCAGGCGCTGCGCCACGAAACGATTCCCCCCAGCCTGCATTGCGAGCAGGAGAGCGACTACATCGCCTGGGAGCGCAGTCCGTTCTATGTGAACAAGAGCCTGCGGGCATGGCCCGCGCATGGCGCGCCGCGCCTGGGCGCGGTGAGCGCCTTCGGCATGAGCGGAACCAATGCGCACGTCGTGGTGCAAGGCTACGCGCAGTCCGATGTCGCGGCGCAGCTGCCGCCGGCCTTCCTGCTGGCGCTGTCGGCGCGTACCCAGGAGGCCCTGCAGCAGAAGGTGCGCGAGCTGTGCGCCGTGCTGGACGGGGACGGGGGAGCGGCACAGCTGTGGCGGATGAGCCGGACGCTGCTGTCGGGGCGCCAGCATTTCAGCCACCGCGCCGCAGTCGTCGTGCAGGATGCGGCGCAGGCCCTGCATGCCTGGACACAATGGGGCTCAGGGGATGCCGCGCCGTATGTATTCAAGGGCAAGCTGGCCCACGATTTCGCCGAGCAGAAGGCTTTGCATCGTTACGGCCAGAGCATGCTTGAGCAGTGCGCCATTGGCGGCGATGCCTGCCAGGAGCAGTTGCTGGCGCTGGCGGAGCTGTATTGCCAGGGCTATGCGTTGGAATGGGAGCTTCTGTTCGGCGCCCGTCCGCCGCAGATGATGCATCTGCCGACCTATCCGTTTGCGCGGGAGCGTTACTGGGCCGATCCGGCCCGGGCGGCAGTGCCGGCGGCTGCCGGCGTGCTGCATCCGCTGCTGCACCGGAATACCTCGACGCTTGCGGAGCAGCGTTTCAGCACCCGTTTGGCGGCCGAACATGCCGTGCTGCGCGACCACGTCGTGCGGGGACGCAGCGTGTTGCCGGCGGCGGCGCAGCTCGAATTGGCGCGCGCGGCGGTGGGGCTGGCGCTCGACCAGGCGCAGCCCGGCGACCGGGTCGTCCTGCAGGGCGTGGCCTTCCTGCGTCCGGCCGTTGGCGGCCCGTCCGGGCTGGAACTGCACATCGGCCTGCAGGGGCGCGAGGATGGACAACTGGAATACGAGATTTACGGTCCCGACGATACCGGCGAGGCCGTGGTGTACAGCCACGGCCGGGCAATGGCGCTGCCGGCCGAGCCTGCTCCGGTGGTCGAGCTGGCAATGCTGGAAGCGCAGTGCGACCGGGTTTTGGATGCCGGCGCGTTGTATGCCCTGTTCGAGCGGATGGGCTTGAGTTATGGCGAGCATTTCCGTGGCTTGCAGTCATTGCGCGCCGGCCGCGACCCGCAAGGGGAATTGCTGGTGGCGCGCCTGGCATTGGCGGAAGCCGGCCGGCCGGGCGTGGATCAATACCTGCTGCATCCGGGCTTGCTGGACTCGGCCTTGCAGGCGTGCGCCGGATTGTACGAGGGCCTGGACGGCGGCGCGACGCTGCTGCCCTTTGCGCTGGACCGGCTGGAGGTCTGGTCGGCGCTGCCGGCCCGGGCCGCCGTGGTGGTCCGCCGCGTGCCCGGCCAGAACGGCGCGGTGCAAAAATTCGACTTGACGCTGAGCGACGAGGCCGGCCAGGTATGCGCCCGGCTGAGCGGTTTCAGCAGCCGCGTGCTGGCCGGCGAGGCTGGCCCGGCGGCCGGCACCTTGCTGGCCGTGCCGCGCTGGCGCAGCGCCGGCGCGCCGTCCGACAGCGGCATGTTTGCGCACCATCAGGTGCTGTTGTGCGAAGTCGACGAGGCCACGGCGCGGGCACAGGCCGGCGCCAGTTGGGATACGGCGCGGGTGGCGGTGCTGCATGCGGACCCGGCCGCCAGCCTGGCCGAACGTTATGGCGAGTATGCCGCGCAGTTGCTGCTGCAGGCGCAGGAGATCGCCCGGGCTCCGGCCACGGGCATGGTGCTGCTTCAGTTGGTGGTGGATCAGCACGGCAACGGCGAAGTGCTGCGCGGCCTGGGGGCGCTGTTGAAGTCGGCAAGCCAGGAGAGCCGCCATCTGCACGTCGAGATGCTGGCGCCGGGCGGCGCCGGACTGCAGCCGCTGGAACTCGTGTTTGAACAAGAGCAGATGTTGAACGCGGCGTCGGCCGGGCAGCATTTGGCGCGCGACGGCGGCGTGTACCTGCTCACCGGCGGATTGGGCGGGCTGGGCCTGCTGGTCGCCAAGGCGATGGCCGGACAGGCCAAGGATGTCACGCTGGTCTTGACCGGCCGGCGCGCCGTGCCGGCGGACGATCCGCGGCTGCGGGCGCTGCAACTGCTGGGCGCGCGGGTGGATTACCGGGCGGTGGACGTGAGCGACGCCGCCGCGATGCGCGCGCTGGTGGCGGACGCGGCGCAGCGCCACGGCGCGCTGGCCGGTGTCGTGCACAGCGCCGGCGTGCTGCGCGACAGCCTCGTGCTGCACAAGACGCCGGAGCAATTGCGCGAAGTGCTGGCGCCGAAAGTGCGGGCGCTGCAGGTGCTGGACGAGGCGACGCAGGGGCAGCCGCTGGATTACTTCCTTACTTTCTCGTCGGTTGCCGCCGTGTTCGGCAACATCGGGCAGGCCGACTATGCGGCAGCCAACGCTTTCATGGACGGCTACGCCCGGCAGCGCGAGCAGCGGGTCGGGCAGGGACTGGCGCGCGGGCGCACCGTGTCGGTCAATTGGCCGATCTGGGCCGACGGCGGCATGCAGATCGACGCGGCCGCGCAGCAGCGTTTGCGGCGTGCCACCGGCATGGCCCCGCTGCCGAGCGACGCGGGACTGCGCGTCATCGAGCAGCTGCTTGCCGGCGAGGGCACGCAGTGGCTGGTGCTGCATGGCGCGCCGGAGCAATTGCGGCAGGTGCTGCGGCAAGGGAGCTTCGCCGGCGCGCCCCAGCCTGAAACGGTGCCGGCGCTCGTGCCGGCCGCCGCCGTCGACCAGGGCGAGCTGCGCGACAAGGTGGAAGCCGCCTTGACGCGGGAAGTCAGCGTGCTGCTGAAGGTGCCGGCCGCCGACCTCGACCCGGATGCGCCGCTGCAGGAATTTGGTTTTGAATCGATTTCGCTGACCCAGTTCGGCAATGAGCTGAACACCAAATACGGCCTGGATCTGAGCCCGACGCAGTTCTTCGAGACGCCGACGCTGCGTGGCCTGGCGCACTACCTGGTGCGCGAGCACCGGGCGGTACTGTTGCGCAGTTTCCAGTTGAGCGTCCCGCTGGCCGTTGCGCCGCCGCCTTCGCGTGGCGAGGCCGTCGCCGTCCAGGCGGCGGACAGCCGGGCCAAGCCGGGTTTGCGGCGGACGTTCGGTGCTCAGCTCATGCAGCCGGCACTGCCGGCGCCTGAGCCGGTGGCGATCATCGGCATCAGCGGACGCTTTCCGCAGGCCGCCGACATCGATGAATTGTGGCTGCGGCTGGTCGCGGGCACGGACTGCATCGGCACCATTCCGTCCAGCCGCTGGGATAGCGAGCGGCTCGGCGCCCAGCTCGGGCTGCGGCTGGTGAATCGCGCCGGGATGATCGATGGCGTGGACGAGTTCGATCCGCTGTTTTTCAATATTTCGCCGCGCGAAGCGCAGGAGATGGACCCGCAGCAGCGGCTTTTGATGACCCACGTCTGGAAAGCGCTGGAAGACGCCGGTTATTCTGCGCAGAGCATGGCGGGTAGCCGCACCGCGCTGTATGTGGGCACGGGCAGCAGCGGCTACGGCGAACTGCTGGTCGACGCCGGCGTGGCGGTCGAGGGGTTCAGCGCGGCGGCGCGGGTGCCGTCGATGGGGCCGAACCGGATGAGCTACTGGATGGACTGGCACGGGCCGAGCGAACCGATCGACACCGCCTGCTCCAGTTCGCTGGTGGCGATCCACCGGGCGGTGATGGCATTGCGGGCGGGGCTGTGCGAACAGGCGGTGGTCGGCGGCGTGAACACCCTGGTCGCGCCACTGGCGCACATCAGCTTCAGCAAGGCCGGCATGTTGAGCGAAGACGGCCGTTGCAAGACCTTCTCGAAGGACGCCAACGGCTATGTGCGCGGCGAAGGCGTCGGCATGCTGGTGCTCAAGCCGCTCAGCGCGGCCGAGCGCGACGGCGACCACATCTACGGCCTGATCCGCGGCACCGCCGAGAACCACGGCGGCAAGGCCAGTTCGCTGACGGCGCCGAATCCGCGCGCGCAGGCGGACCTGATCAAGGCGGCATTCGAACATGCCGGCGTCGATCCGGCGACGGTCGGCTACATCGAGGCGCACGGCACGGGCACGCCGCTGGGCGACCCGATCGAGGTGCAGGGCTTGCAGACGGCCTTCGCGGAACTGGCGCAGCGGCAGGGCAAGGCGCTGCCGGCCGGCTACTGCGGCCTGGGTTCGATCAAGACCAATATCGGCCATCTGGAACTGGCGGCCGGCGTGGCCGGCGTCATCAAGGTGCTGCTGCAACTGGGCAAGCGGACGCTGGTGCCCAGCCTTCACTGTGAAGAAATCAATCCCTACATCCATCTGGAAGGCAGCCCGTTCTACGTCGTCCGGGAAAGCCGCGCCTGGGAAGCGATGCGCGATCCCCAGGGCGAGCCGCTGCCGCGCCGCGCGGGCGTCAGCTCCTTCGGTTTCGGCGGCGTCAATGCCCACGTGGTGATCGAGGAATACATGGCGCCGTTGCGCGCGCCGGCGTCCCTGCAAGGCCCCGCAGTGATCGTTTTGTCGGCCAAGGACGAGCAGCGGCTCGACGAGCAGGTGCGCCAGTTGCTGGCCGTCCTGGAGTCCGGGCGCCATGGCCAGGAAGACCTGGCCGACATTGCCTACACCTTGCAGATCGGCCGCGAGCCGCTCGGCATGCGGCTCGCCTGTGTGGCCGGCACGCTGGAAGAGCTCAAGGACAAGCTGCGCCGCTATGTGCAAGGCGAACGCGGCATCGAACAGATGTACCAAGGTGAGGTCAGGCGCAACAAGGAGGCGCTGGAGCCGTTCTCGGCCGACGAAGAGTTGCGCGAAGCCATAGCCAAATGGGTACAGCGCGGCAAGCTGCACAGGCTGCTGGATTTGTGGGTGAAGGGGCTGGCAGTGGACTGGACGCTGCTGTACGGGGCGGTGAAGCCGCGCCGCATCAGCCTGCCGACCTATCCGTTCGCACGCGAACAATACTGGGCGGACCCCGTTGCGAGCGGGTATGCGGGGCGCTTGGGCATGCCGCCGGCGGCTGCACCGGCGCTGCTGCATCCGCTGGCGCAGCGGAATACCTCGACGCTGGCGCAACAACGCTACAGCGCGACGTTCAGCGGCGAGGAGTTCTTCTTTGCCGAACACCGTGTGCGGGGACAGCGCATCCTGCCTGGGGTGGCGCATCTGGAGCTGGCGCGCGCGGCGGTTGCCGCGGCCCTCGAACTGGAGGGCGCGGGCTGCGGCATCTGCCTCGAAGGCGTCGTGTTCCTGCGGCCCATCGTGGCGCAGGACGGCGCCGCCGAGCCGCTGCAGGTGCACGTCGCCCTGTCGATGCTGGACGACGGCACGCTCGAATACCGCATACACGGGGATACGGAAGCGCTGGTGTACAGCCAGGGCCGGGCCATGCTGCTGGAGCGGGATGCCGCGCCGTCACTGGATTTGGACGCCCTGGCGGCGCATGCCGGGGAGGAAACCTCGGCGCAGCGGCACCACGAGCTGTACGCGGCGCTCGGTTTCCATTACGGCCCGCAGTTTGAGCTGGTCGATCGGGTGCGCACGGGCAGCGACGCCGCCGGCCAGCCGTGGGCGTTGGGCGAGCTCGACCAGTCCCGGGCGCAGCGCCTGGAGGCCGGCTTTGCCCTGCATCCGGGCATGATGGATTGCGCGCTGCAGGTGTCGACCGAGTTGTTGATGAGCGTGCAGAGCGGGCGCGAGCAGCGCCTGGCATTGCCGTTCGCGATGGAGCGGGTGGAGATTCTGGCGCCGCTGCCGGCGCGGGCGCGGGTGCTGGCGCGCCTGAGTCCGGGCACCGACGCCAACGGCGTGGTGCAGAAGGTGGACGTGCAGATTAGCGACGAGAGCGGCGCGGTCTGCGTGCGGCTGTCGGGGTTCAGCAGCCGCGTCGTGGAAAGTGCTGCGGCCGGAACGGCGAGCACCCAGTTGTTGCGGGCCGGCTGGCGGGTTTCCGCCGCCGGCCTGCGGGACGCGCGCAGCCATTGCGTGGTGCTGTGCGAGCCCGGCGCCGAGTTGCGGCTCCAGGCCGAGCGGCAATGGCCCGGCGCGCAGATGCGCGTCTTGCACTCCGATGCGACGGATCTGGCGGAGCGCTATGGCGCCTATGCCGAGCAGTTGCTGGCGCTGCTGCAAATGCCGGCCGACGAGACTGAAGAGCACCGCTTGCTGAGTCTGGTGGTGCCGGCGTCTGGTCCGGGTCGGGTAATGCGCGCGCTGGCTGGCCTGCTGCGCGGCGCGGCGCTGGAGAATGCGCGGCTGGATGTGCAGCTTGTCGATGCCGGCGAAGCTGGCCTGCAACTGCTGCAGCGCAGCCTGGAAGAAGCGCGCGGCGCTGCCGCGGCGGCGCTGTGCAAGGATGGCGGCGTGTACCTGATCACCGGCGGCCTGGGCGGACTCGGACGGATCGTCGCCCAGGCGATGGCCGAACAGGCGCGCGGCATCACTTTGGTGCTGAGCGGACGCAGCGCGGCGAATCCGGATGCGCTGGCGGACTTGCGCGAGCGCCTGGGGTCGGCGGCGCAGGTGGAGTACCACGCGCTGGACGTGGCTGACGCGCCGGCGGTGGCGGCGCTGGTGGCCGGCATCCGTGCAAGGCACGGGCGGCTGGACGGCGTGATTCATAGTGCCGGCATATTGCGCGACGGCCTGGCGGCGAACAAGACGCCGCAGCAGTTGCGGGATGTACTGGCGCCGAAGGTGCGCGGCACGGCCGCGCTGGATTTGGCCACGCGCGGCGAGGCGCTCGACTATTTCATCGCGTTTTCCTCGACCAGCGGCGTATTCGGCAACGTCGGTCAGGCCGACTACGGCGCCGCCAACGCCTTCCTCGACGAATTCATGGCGCAGCGCCAGGAGCAGGTCGAACAGGGTCTGGCGCAGGGACGCAGCCTGTCGGTCAGCTGGCCGCTCTGGGCGGAGGGCGGGATGCGCGTCGACGAGGCGACGCAGGCCGGACTGTGGCGCAGCGCCGGCCTGGCGGCGCTGCCGACGGCGGCCGGCCTGCAGGCGCTGCATGCGGCGCTGGGGCAGGATGGCGCCCACGTGGTGGTACTGCATGGCGACGCGGCCCGGCTGCAGCCGTTGCGCGAACGGCTGGATGCGCCGGCGCCGGCAGCGCCGGCCGCCGTGGCGATGGCGCCGGCCGGCGATGACGCCGAATTGCTGGCAAAGACCGAACGCGCGCTGATCCGCGAGGCCAGCGCCTTGTTGAAACTGCCGGCGCAGCGCATCGCCCTCGACGCGCAACTGACGCAGTTCGGCTTCGATTCGATCACGCAGACCTCGTTCGGTAACCACCTCAACAAGAAGTACGGGCTGGCTCTCAATCCGACCCAGTTCTTTGAAACCACGACGCTGGGCGCGCTGGCGCGTTATCTGCTACGGGCTTACCGGACGCAGATGGCCGTAGCCTTGAATGTGGCCGCGCAGGCCGGCAGTGCGCCAAGCATCGCGGCGGCGCAGCCCGCCCGCGCGGCGCGCGCGGTCGCGGTGCCGCAGCGGCTGGTCCGCGCGGCGCCGGCGTCGGCGGAGCCGGTGGCGGTGATCGGCATGAGCGGGGTCTTCCCGCTGGCCGAGGATCTGGCGGCATTGTGGGAAAACCTGCGCAACGGGCGCGACTGCATTACCGAAGTGCCGCAGGCGCGCTGGGACTGGGACAAGCTGGCAACTGAGCTGGGCCTGGAGCCTGGCGTGCGTATCAACAGCCGGGCCGGCGTGATCGACAGCCTGGCCGAATTCGATCCGCTGTTCTTCCAGATTTCACCGCGCGAAGCCCTGACCATGGACCCGCAGCAGCGGCTGCTGATGACCTATGTCTGGAAGGCGGTCGAAGACGCCGGTTATTCGGCGCAAAGTCTGGCGGGCAGCAAGACGGCCCTGTTCGTCGGCACGGCGGCCAGCGGCTACACGAGCTTGCTGGCCCGGTCGCGCACGGCGATCGAGGGTTACAGCACGGCCGGCACGGTGCCGTCGATGGGACCGAACCGTACCAGCTACTGGATGGATTGGCGCGGACCGAGCGAGCCGATCGACACGGCTTGTTCGAGCGCCCTGGTGGCCATCCACCGGGCGGTGGCGCTGCTGCAGATGGGGCAGTGCGAGCTGGCGATGGTCGGCGGCGTCAACACGCTGATCGCGCCTGACGCGCAAATCAGTTTCAGCAAGGCGGGCATGTTGGGCGAGGATGGCCGCTGCAAGACCTTCTCGAAGGACGCGAACGGCTACGTGCGCGGCGAAGGCGCGGGGATGCTGATGCTCAAGCCGCTGAGCGCGGCCGAGCGCGACGGCGACCACATCTACGGCCTGATCCTCGGCAGCTCGGAAAACCACGGCGGCAAGGCCAGTTCGCTGACGGCGCCGAACCCGCGCGCGCAGGCGGACCTGATCAAGGAAGCGTTCGATCGGGCCGGTGTCGATCCGGCCACGGTCGGTTATATCGAGGCGCACGGCACCGGCACGCCGCTGGGCGACCCGATCGAGGTGCAAGGCTTGCGGACGGCGTTTGCGGAGCTGGCGCAGCGGCAGGGTGGGGACGTGCCGCAGGCGGAGGGCTATTGCGGGCTCGGTTCGATCAAGACCAATATCGGCCACCTGGAACTGGCGGCCGGCGTGGCCGGCGTCATCAAGGTGCTGCTGCAGATGCAGCACAAGACCCTCGTGCCGAGTCTACACAGCGCGGAAATCAATCCCTACATCCAGCTTGAGGGCAGTCCGTTCTACATCGTGCGCGAGACGCAGCCCTGGAAAGTCCTCAACGACGCGCGCGGCAATCCGCTGCCGCGCCGTGCCGGCGTGTCGTCATTCGGTTTCGGCGGTGTCAACACCCATGTCGTGCTGGAGGAATATGTCGCGAAGGGGGCGCCAGCGGCGTCGTTGCCGGTGGACGAAGACAAGCCGGCGCTGATCGTGCTGTCGGCCAAGGACCCGGAACGGTTGCAAGACCAGGTGCGCCAGTTGCTCGACGCGGTCGGTCGCGGCGTGATCCGCGCCGACAACCTGGCCGATGTCGCATATACGTTGCAGGTCGGGCGCGACGCGATGGCGGAGCGTTTGGCGTTGCTGGCAGCTTCGCCGGAAGAACTCAGCGCCAAGCTGCAGGCTGTGGCGGATGGCATGCCCTTGGGCGACGACGTTTTCCGGGGCGAGGTGAAGCGCCAGAGCGGTGAGTCTGCGCTGTTTGCCTTGGATGAAGACCTGGCCGGGGCGCTCGACGCCTGGTTGGTCAAACGTAAGTACAGCAAGCTGCTTGAGCTGTGGGTCAAGGGCGTGGCTTTCGACTGGAACCGGCTGTACGGCGCAAGCAAGCCTCGGCGCGTCAGTCTGCCCAGCTATCCGTTTGCGCGGGAAACCTACTGGGTGGGCGACGCCGCGCCGGCGGCTGTGCTTTCCGGCGCGGCGCTCGCAGCCGGCGCCGCAGTGCTGCACCCGCTGGTGCAACGCAACACCTCCGATCTGTCGGAGCAGCGCTTCAGCAGTCGCTTCAGCGGCGGCGAGTTTTTCCTGGCCGACCACGTCGTGCAGGGCCGCCGCATCCTGCCGGCGGTGGCCTACCTGGAAATGGCGCGCGCGGCGCTGCTCCAGGCCGGCGGCGCGGACGCCGGCGGCGGCGTGCGCCTGAAAAATGTCGTCTGGGCGCGGCCCGTGGTGGCCGACCAGCCGGTGGAGGTGCATATCGGGCTGTATCCGGAAGCGGACGGCTCCGTCGGCTTCGCGGTCTACAGCGATGCGGACGTGGTGCACAGCCAGGGCACGGCCGAAGCCTTGCCGGCGGGGGCCGCCGAGCGGCTCGACCCGGCGGCGCTGCGCGCGCAGTGCGACCGCCTGGTGCTGGACGGCGCCGAGTGCTACCGCCGCTTCGCGGCGCTGGGACTGGCATACGGGCCGGCGCAGCAGGCCATCGAGGTGATCTATGTCGGCGCCGGCCAGGCGCTGGCGCGCCTGCAATTGCCGGCCTCGCTGGCGGCGTCGGGCGGCGACTACGTGCTGCATCCGAGCCTGCTCGATGCGGCCTTGCAGGCCGTGGCCGGGCTGGCGCCGGACGACGGCGCGGCGCAACTGGCTTTGCCGTTCGCCGTGCGCGAGGTCGACGTCGTCGGCCGCTGCGGCGAGCGGATGTGGGCCTGGGTGCGCCCCGAGGCGGGCAGTACGCTCGAGGACCGCGTCCGCAAGGTCGACATCACGCTGTGCGACGACGAGGGCGTGGTGTGCGCGCAATTGAAGGGCTTCGCCAGCCGTCCGCTCGACAGCGAGGGGTTTGCCGGCGCGGCGCCTGACGACGGCGCGGAGCGCCTGACGCTGCTGGCGCCGGTGTGGGACGTCGTGGCGCCGGCCGTGCAGGCCGCGCCGGGCCGGGTGCTGTTGGTCGGCGGCGGCGCGCTGCGGGAAACGCTGCGGCGGCAGTTCCAGGGAGAGGTCGCCGAGCTGGACGCCGCCGGCAACCCTGCCGCGCTGGCGGCGGCGCTGGCCGCCCAGGGCGAGATCGAGCATCTGCTCTGGGTGGCGCCGGAGGCCGGATCGCCCGGCCTTGCCGAGGACGCGATGATCGCGGCCCAGCACGACGGCGTGCTGCAGTGCTTCCGGCTGGTCAAGGCCCTGCTCGAAGCCGGTTACGGCAGCAGGGCGCTGCGCTGGAGCGTGCTGACCGCGCAAACCCAGGCGGTGCATGCGGACGAGGCGGTCAATCCGGCCCACGCCGGCGTGCATGGCCTGATCGGTTCGCTGGCCAAGGAGTACCCGAACTGGCAGCTGCGGCTGGTCGACATGCCGCAGGACGGCGCCTGGCCCGTGGCCGAAGCGCTGCGCCTGGCGCCGGATGCCCAGGGCAACGGCTGGGCGTGGCGCGGCGGCCAGTGGTATCGGCAGCAACTGCTGCCGGCGCGGGTGGCGGCCGGGGCGGCGGCGCCCTACCGCCGGGGCGGCGTGTACCTCGTCATCGGCGGCGCCGGCGGCATCGGCGAAGTGTGGAGCGAACACGTGATCCGCAGCCACGCCGCGCAAGTGGTCTGGATAGGCCGGCGGCCGGCCGACGCCGACATCGAGGCGAAGATCGGCCGGCTGGCCCGGCTGGGACCGGCGCCGCTGTACATCGCCGCCGACGCGGCCGACCGGCAGGCGCTGGAACGGGCCTGCCGGCAGGTCAAGGAGCGCTTCGGCGCCATCCACGGCGTGATCCATTCGGCCATCGTGCTGCGCGACCAGAGCCTGGCGAACATGGACGAGGCGCGCTTCGGCGCCAGCCTGTCGGCCAAGGTCGACGTCAGCGTGCGGCTGGCGCAGGTGTTCGGCGAGGCGGAGTTGGGCGGCGCGCTGGACTTCGTGCTGTTCTTCTCTTCGCTGCAAAGCTTCACGAAGGCGGCGGGGCAGAGCAACTACGCCGCCGGCTGCACCTTCAAGGACGCGTTCGCGCACCAGCTGGGCAGGGTCTTGCCATGCCGCGTGCGGGTGATGAACTGGGGCTGGTGGGGCGGCGTCGGCGTGGTGGCATCGAGCGCCTACCGGGAGCGGATGGCGCAAACGGGGCTGGCCTCGATCGAGCCGGACGAGGGCATGGCCGCGCTGGCCACGCTGCTCGGCGGCGGCGCTGGCCAGCTGGCGCTGCTGAAAACCACCGCGCAGGCGGCCCGCCAGGGGCCGCAGTTCGCCGAGGCGGTCCAGGTGTTTGCGCCGCAGTACGCGGCCCTCCTGGGCACGCTCGACACTTCAGCGGGCAAGGCGCTCGCGCCGGCCGGGCAGGCGGAGGCGGGCGCCTTCGACGCGCCCCTGCAGGCGATGCTGGGGCGGCTGCTCTGCGGGCAATTGCAGGCGCTGGGCCTGGGTGCCGGGCAGCAGGGCACGGCGGCCGAATGCGCCGCCGCCCTGGGGTTGCCGGCTTTGTACGGCCGCTGGTTCGAGCAGTCGCTGCGGCTGCTGGCCGAACAGGGCTATCTGCAGTTCGACGGCGGGCAGCTGTCGACGCGCGGCATGGCGCCCGTCGACATGGCGGCCGCCTGGGCCGAATGGGAGGGCCGCAAGGCGCTCTGGCTGGAGACGCCGGCGTTCCGGGCCCAGGTGGCGCTGGTCGAAACGACGCTGCGGGCCTTGCCCGATATCCTGGCCGGGCGGGTGCCGGCCACCGAGGTGATGTTCCCGGGCTCGTCGATGCGTCTGGTCGAGGGCGTCTACAAGCACAATCCCGTTGCCGACTACTTCAACGCGGTGCTGGCCGAGGTGGTGCTCGCTTTCGTGCAGGCGCGCCTGCGGCAGGACCCGGGGGCGCAGGTGCGGATACTGGAAATCGGCGCCGGCACCGGCGGCACCAGCGCCTTGCTGTTCGAGCGGCTGCGGCCGTATGCGGCCCACGTCGGCGAGTACTGCTACACCGACCTGTCGAAGGCCTTCCTGTTCCATGCCGAAAAAGAGTACGGCCCGGCCAATCCGTATTTGCGCTATCAGTTGTTCGACGCCGGCCGGCCGCTGGCGGAACAGGATCTGCAAGCGGGCAGCTACGACCTGGTGGTGGCGACGAATGTGCTGCATGCGACGGGGAACATCCGGCAGAGCGTGCGCAATGCCAAGGCGGCGTTGCGCGCCAACGGCCTGCTGCTGTTGAACGAGATCAGCCGCAGCCATGTGTTCACGCACCTGACCTTCGGCTTGCTGGAGGGCTGGTGGTTGTACGAAGACCCGGAACTGCGGATTCCCGGCTGTCCCGGCCTGTCGGCCGAGGGCTGGCGCAAGGTTCTGCGGGACGAGGGCTTCGGCGCGGTGGTCTATCCGGCCGGCGACAAGGAAGCGCTGGGGCAGCAGATCATCGCCGCCGAGAGCGACGGCGTGGCGCGCCAGCGCTTGGCGCCGCCGCCGGTGCGGGAGCCGGCGCACGCCGCCCCTCAGGCATTGTCCGCGAAGCTGGCGTCGCCAGTGCCGGTGGACGGCGTCGCCGGTGCTGCGGCCACGCTGCACGAGAAGGTCGTCGCCTATTTCAAGGGTTTGCTGGCGGAGACGCTCAGACTGCCAAGCCACAAGATCAGTGCCACCGAGCCGTTGGAGAAATATGGCATCGACTCGATTCTGGTCGTGCAGTTAACCACCGTATTGAGGGGTGTTTTCGCCAATGTCAGCAGCACGCTGTTCTTCGAATACCGGACCATTGAGGAACTGGCCGGGCATTTCATCAAGACCGAGCCGGAAGCGCTGGGCAAGGTGCTGAAGCTGACGCCGGACAGCGCCGCCGGCGCCACGGATAGCCGCACCGCGCCGCCGGCGCAAGCCGAGCGGATAGCCGCGCCCGCCAGGATGGCGCGGCGCTTGCTGCCGCGCGGACCAGCGCAGCCGGCCGCGCCGGGGCCGCTGTTGGCCGGGCGGGACGTGGCCATCGTCGGCATGTCCGGCCGTTATGCGCAGGCCGGCAACGTCGATGAATTCTGGGAAAACCTGAAACAGGGCCGCAACTGCATCAGCGAAATCCCGGCCGAGCGCTGGGACCACCGGCGCTATTTCGACGCCGAAAAGGGCCGGCCGGGCAAGAGCTACAGCAAATGGGGCGGTTTCATCGACGGCGTCGACCGCTTCGATCCGCTGTTCTTTAACATCGCGCCGCGCGAAGCCGAGCACATGGACCCGCAGGAGCGCCTGTTCCTGATGGAAGCCTATGCGAGCATCGAAGACGCCGGCTACACGCCGGCCAGCCTGAGCCCCAACGGCAAGGTCGGGGTGTTCGCCGGCGTGATGAACAGTAACTACGGCAGCGGCACCCGCTATTGGTCGATCGCCAACCGGGTGTCCTACCTGTTCAATTTCCAGGGGCCGAGCCTGGCCGTCGATACGGCGTGCTCGTCGTCGCTGACGGCTGTGCACCTGGCGCTGGAAAGCCTGCGCTCGGGCGCTTGCGACGTGGCGATCGCCGGCGGGGTGAACGTCATCATCGATCCCGTGCAGTACGTGGCCCTGTCGGCCATGAACATGCTGTCTGCCGGCGACAGCTGCCGCTCTTTCGGCGACGGGGCCGACGGCTTCGTCGACGGCGAGGGCGTCGGCGCGCTCGTGCTCAAGCCGCTGCACCAGGCCATTGCCGACGGCGACCCGGTGTACGGGGTGATCAAGGCGTCGGCGCTCAACCATGGCGGCAAGACCAACGGTTACACCGTGCCCAATCCCCACGCGCAGGCGGCGCTGGTCGCAGGCGCGCTGGCGGAGGCGGGCATCGATCCGCGCAGCATCAGTTACCTGGAGGCGCACGGCACCGGTACGCCGCTCGGCGATCCGATTGAAATAGCCGGGCTCAGCAAGGCGTTCGGCGCTGCCACGCAGGAGCGCCAGTTCTGTGCCATCGGCTCGGTGAAGTCGAATATCGGGCACTGCGAAAGCGCGGCCGGGATAGCGGCGGTCACCAAGGTGCTGCTGCAACTGAAACACGGCCAGTTGGCGCCTAGCCTGCACGCGGAGGTGCTGAATCCGCACATCGATTTCGCCGCCACGCCGTTCCGCGTGCAGCGCGAGCTGGGCGAATGGCTGCGGCCGGCGGACCAGCCGCGCCGGGCGGGGATTTCCTCGTTCGGCGCCGGCGGCGCGAATGCCCACGTGGTAATCGAGGAATACATGGCGACAGCGGAGCAGGGCGCCACGTGGCGCGTTAGCGCCGACCAGCCCGCGTTGGTGGTGCTGTCGGCCAAGAACGCCGAGCGGCTGCGCGAACGCGTGCAGCGCCTGTTGGCTGCAATCGACGCTCAGGGCTGGGGGGACGAGCGGCTCGCCGACCTGGCGTTTACGCTGCAGCTTGGCCGTGAAGCGATGGAAGAGCGGCTGGGCTTGCCGGCGAGTTCGATGGCGGAGCTGCGCGCGAAGCTGACGGCGTGGCTGGCAGGACGCGACGCGAACGGCGAGCTGTATCAGGGGCAGGTCAAGCGCAACCAGCAAACCGTGGCGGCCTTCGCCGCTGACGATGACATCGCGCGGGCGATCGACACCTGGGTTGCGAAGGGCAAGGTGCACAAGCTGCTGGAATTGTGGACCCAGGGCTTCAGCTTCGACTGGAACCTGCTGTATGGCGACAAGCGGCCGCGGCGTCTCCATTTGCCGGCGTATCCGTTTGCCCGCGAGCGCTGCTGGAAGGACGAAGCCGCAGCTGTGCCTGCGGCCGCGCCCGCCGGCGCGAGCGCGGCGCTGCTGCATCCGCTGGTGCACCGCAACACCTCCGATTTCAAGGGGCAGCGGTATAGCTCGCGCTTCGACGGCCGGGAATTCTTCCTGGGCGACCATGTCGTGCAAGGCAGGAAGGTGCTGCCCGGCGTGGCCTATCTCGAAATGGCCCGCGTGGCGCTGTGCGAGGCGGGCGGCGTTGCACGAGGCGGCGCGCTGCGCTTCCGCAACGTGGTCTGGTCGCAGCCGCTGGTCGTCGACCAGCAGCCTGTGGACGTGTCCATCGACCTGGAACCGGCGGAGTCGGGGCAGCATGCCTATGCGGTCTACGCCGGCGACTCCAGCATATTCAGCCAGGGTGTGCTCGAAGCGTTGCCGTTTGCCAGCCCGGAACGGCTTGATCTGGCGGCGCTGCGTGGCCAATGCGGGCGCGGCGAATGGCGCGCGGCCGACTGCTACGCGAAGTTTGCCGGCGCCGGCCTGCACTATGGCGCCGCGCACCAGACGATTGAAGCCTTGTACCTGGGAGAGGGGCTGGTGCTGGCCCGGCTGGCCCTGCCTGCCGTGGTGGCCGCAACGGCGGGCCAGTACGGCTTGCATCCAAGCCTGCTGGATGGCGCCTTGCAGTCGCTGATCGGCCTGACGCCTGAAGGCGACGGCGATGGGCGCTGCGCGCTGCCATTTGCGCTGGAAGAACTGGAGGTACTGGCGGATTGCGGCGAACGCATGTGGGCGGTGGCGCGTTTCAGCGCCGGCAGCCGTGCCGATGACAGGGTCCGCAAATTCGACCTGCAGCTATGCGACGACGATGGCCGGGTTTGCGTGCGCATCAAGGGCTTCGCGACGCGGGTGCTGGAAGGCGGCCTGGTCCTTGCGGGTCCGGCCAGCAGCGCCACGCTGCTGCTGCAGCCGGCGTGGCGGGCCGAATCGGCCCCGGCCCAGGCTGCTGCGCACGGCCATGGCGAACATTGGGTGCTGTTGTGCGACAGTCCGGTCGATGCGGCCGCATTGTCGGCGCGCCTGGCAGGCGCCCGTTGCGAGCATCTGCCGCCGGGCTATGCGGCGCAGGTGCAGGCCGTGCTCGCGCAGTTGCAGACGCTGCTGCGGGACAAGCCGGGCGCTCCGTTGCTGTTGCAGTTGCTGGTGCCCGAGTTCGGCGCGCAGCAGGTGGCCGCGGGCTTGTCCGGCCTGTTGAAGAGCGCGCAACTGGAGCATACGAAGCTGGTCGCACAGGTGATCGCGGTCGACCGCGAGGACGACGTGGATCTGCTGGCGGCGAAGCTGCGTGAAAACAGCCGCTGCCCGAGGGATGCGCAGGTCCGCTACGCCGAGGGCGAGCGCCAGGTGCTGGGTTGGCGCGAACTGCCGCTTGAGCAGGCGCCTATGCCTTGGAAGGCCGGCGGCGTCTACCTGTTGACGGGCGGTCTTGGCGGCCTCGGACGGATACTGGCCAGTGACATTGCGCGGCAGGTTCGCGGCGCCACCCTGGTACTGGTCGGCCGGCGCGCGCTGGACGACGCCGGGCGGCAGGCGGTTCGCGCGCTGGAAGCGCTGGGCGCCCGGGTTGAATACCGGGCGGTCGACATCGCCGACCGCGCGGCGGTGGGACAACTGCTGCTGCAGGTGCAGGAAGACCATGCGGCGCTCAACGGCATCATCCACAGCGCCGGAGTGGTGCGCGACGGCCTGCTGCTGAAGAAGAGCGGGGCCGAGGTCGATGCCGTGCTGGCGCCCAAGGTGGCCGGCCTGATGAATCTGGACGAGGCCAGCCGGGATATCGACCTGGACTGCTTCATCTGCTTCTCCTCGCTCGCCGCCGTGCGCGGCAACGTCGGGCAGGGCGATTACGCCGCCGCCAACGCCTTCATGGACAGCTACGCGCGCTATCGGAACAGTCTGGTGGCGCTCGGCCAGCGGCACGGCCAAACGCTGTCGCTGAACTGGCCGCTGTGGCAGGACGGCGGCATGCAGGTCGATGCCGCCACGGCGACGGCGATGGAACAACTGACCGGCATGCTGCCGATGCGCAGTGAAAACGGCATCCGGGCGCTTTACCAGGCATTGGCGAGCGGCGAGGATCAGCTTGCTGTCATCGAAGGCAACGCCGAACAGATCCGCCAAACGATGTGTGTCCGGGGCCTGGATGACGGCGCCGGCGAACCGGCCCAAGCCGCAGTTACGTCCTCGGTGGGCAGCGCCGTGGACGCCGAACTGCTGCGCGAAAAGGTGCGCCGTCTGTTGATCCAGACCGTGTCCTCGCTTTTGAAGGTGAAGGTCGAGGATATCGACCCGGACGCCGAATTCAGCGAATACGGCTTCGATTCGATCACCCTGACCAACTTCGGCAATACCCTGAACCGGGATTGCGGCACCCAGCTTGCACCGACGCTGTTCTTCGAGTACCCGACGCTGAAAGGCTTGGCCGACTACCTGCTGGAGCATTACCGGGTTCTGTTTGCCGCCCGCTTCGGCATGGAAGGCAAGGGCGTGGCGGTGGCGCCGGCCCCCGCCGCGCGCGGCTCGGGCCGCGCGGCAAGCATGGCGCCGCGCGCATTGCGGCCCGCGAGCGGCGGCGCCAGCGGCGCAAAAGAGCGGCGCGAGCCGGTCGCCATCATCGGTATCAGCGGCTGCTTCCCGCAGGCGGAGGACGTCGAGGCGTTCTGGCAGAACCTGAGCGAGGGGAAGGACTGCATCACCGAGGTTCCGGCCGAGCGCTGGGATTGGCAGGCGTACTACGGCGATCCGGCGGCCGAGGACAACAAGACCAAGGCCAAATGGGGCGGTTTCATCGACGGCGTGGGCGACTTCGATCCGCAGTTCTTCGGCATTTCGCCAAAGGAAGCCGAGCTGATGGACCCGCAGCAGCGCCTACTGATGCTGCACGCCTGGAAAGCCATCGAGGACGCCGGCTATGCGGCCGGCAGCCTGGCCGGCAGCAACACGGCGATTTTTGTCGGGACTTGCGGCACCGGGTATGGTGAACTGATCACTCGGGCGGGCGTGGCCATCGACGGCTATTCCTCGACCGGCGCGGTGCCGTCGGTTGGCCCGAACCGGATGAGCTATTTCCTCGACCTGCACGGGCCGAGCGAACCGGTCGAGACGGCATGCTCCAGCGCCTTGGTGGCGATGCGCCGCGCCGTGCTGGCGATTGAACGCGGCGACTGCGAGCTGGCGATCGTCGGCGGCGTCAATACCATCCTGACGCCGACCGGCACGATCAGCTTCAGTAAGGCCGGAATGTTGGCTGAGGACGGTCGTTGCAAGACATTCTCCGAGCAGGCCAACGGCTATGTGCGTGGCGAAGGCGTCGGCATGCTGGTCCTGAAGCGCTTGAGCGCCGCCGAGCGCGACGCCGACCACATCTACGCGCTGATCCGCGGCACAGCGGAGAACCACGGTGGCCGCGCCAATTCGCTGACGGCGCCCAATCCGAAGGCCCAGGCCGAACTGATCAAGTCGGCGATGCGGGAAGCGGGCGTCGATCCGCGCACGGTCGGTTATATCGAGGCGCACGGGACCGGCACCGCGCTGGGCGACCCGATCGAAATTAACGGTCTGAAGATGGCCTTCCGCGATCTCTACGCCGACAGCGGCAGCGGCGACGCCGTGGCGGCGCATTGCGGCATCGGCTCGGTGAAAACCAATGTCGGCCATCTGGAACTGGCGGCCGGCGTGGCCGGCGTGATCAAGGTGCTGCTGCAGATGCGTCACCGGACGCTGGTGCCGAGCCTGCACTGCGCCACGCTGAATCCCTATATCGACCTGGAGGGCAGTCCGTTCTATGTGGTGCGCGAAAAAGCCGACTGGGCGCCGCTGCTGGACGGGCGCGGCAATCCCTTGCCGCGGCGCGCGGGCGTGTCTTCGTTCGGTTTCGGCGGGGTGAATGCCCACGTGGTGCTGGAAGAGTACCTGCCGGCGGCGTCGCAAGCCGCCCAGCCGGTCGACGGCGCGCATCCGGCGTTGATCGTGCTGTCGGCGAAGAACGCCGAGCGCTTGCAGGACCGGGCGCGGCAGCTACTCGAAGCGATCCGGCGCGGCGCCGTCACCGAGGCGAATCTGGCCGATGCGGCCTACACGCTGCAGGTCGGGCGCGAGGCGATGGAGGAGCGGCTGGCGATGGTGGTGGCCTCGGTCGAGGAACTGGCGGACAAGCTGGGTGCCGTCCTTGCCGGCGATGAAAGCGTCGACCGCCTGTATCGCGGCCAGTTCAAACGCAACAAGGACGAGCTGGCGACTCTTGCCGCAGACGAGGATATGGCCGCGACGCTTGATGCCTGGATGCAGAAGGGCAAGCACCACAAGCTGCTCGAACTCTGGGTCAAGGGACTGGTCTTTGATTGGAACGGCCTGTACGGGGGCAATCGCCCGCGGCGCATTTCTTTGCCGACCTACCCGTTTGCAAGGGAGCGCTACTGGGTTCCGCAGGCGCAGCAGCGGCCGGTGCAGCAGGGCAGCGCCGAGAGTGCCGGCCGGAGTGAGGATTTTGACCGGGAGTTCTTCGCCCAGTTGTTCCAGGACGTAGACAGCGACTTGCTGAGCGTGGAAAGCGCGCTCCTCAAGGCGCGCTTGAAAATCTAAAAATGTAATGAGAAAACAATAATGAATTTTCTACAGTACGTTCTCGAGGAAGTAAAAAGCCGCCGCGTTTCGCATCATCAGGCGTTGGAACTCGTGCGCCAGTACCAGGAGCGCGCCGCCGTTTCGGCGCCGGCGCCGCTGCATCCGCTGGCGCAGCGGAATACCTCGACGCAGGCGCAACAGCGCTACAGCGCGACGTTCAGCGGCGACGAGTTCTTTTTTGCCGACCACCTTGTCCACGGACAGCGCATCCTGCCCGGGGCCGCGCATCTGGAGCTGGCGCGCGCGGCGGTTGCGGCCGCCCTCGAACTCGATGGCGCGGGCTGCGGCATCTGCCTCGAAGGCGTCGTGTTCCTGCGGCCCGTCGTCGTGCATACGGCAGCGGACGGCGCGGCCGCCCCGCTGCAGGTGCATATCTCCCTGTCGACGCTGGACGGCGGCACGTTCGAGTACCGCATCCACGGGGATGACGAAGCGCTGCCGTACAGCCAGGGCCGCGCCATGCTGCTGGCGCAAGATGCCGCGCCGGCCTTGGATCTGGACGCCCTGGCGGCGCATGCCCGGGAGGAAACCTCGGCGCAGCGGCACCACGAGTTGCACACGGCGCTGGGTTTCCATTACGGCCCGCAGTTTGATCTGGTCGACCGGGTGCGCACGGGCAGCGACGCCGCCGGCCAGCCGTGGGCGCTGGGCGACCTCGACCAGTCCCGGGCGCAGCGCCTGGAAACCGGCTTTGCCCTGCATCCGGGGATGATGGATTGCGCGCTGCAGGTGTCGACCGAGTTGTTGATGAGCGTGCAGAGTGGGGATGAGCAGCGCCTGGCATTGCCGTTCGCGATGGAGCGGGTGGAGATTCTGGCGCCGCTGCCGGCGCGGGCGCGGGTGCTGGCGCGCCTGAGCCCGGGCACTGACGCGCATGGCGCGGTGCAGAAGGTGGACGTGCAGATCGGCGACGAGAACGGCGCGGTCTGTGTGCGGCTGTCGGGGTTCAGCAGCCGCGTACTGGATAGCGCGGCGGCCGGTGTGCAGGCGGCGCCTGAAATGCCGGGGCAGGATGCCGCTCAGGCGGCGCAGTCCGGCGGCGAAGGCGAAGACGGCGAACTGCTGGAAAAGGTCCAGCGCGCGCTGACGCAGGAGGTCAGCACCTTGTTGAAACTGCCGCTGAGGCACATCGCCCTGGACGCGCAGCTTACCGAGTTCGGCTTTGATTCGATTTCGCAAACCACCTTCGGCAACCAGCTCAACAAGAAGTATGGCCTGGCGCTGAGTCCGACCCAGTTCTTCGAGACGACGACGCTGGATGCGCTGGCGCACCACCTGGTGCAGGCTTACCGGGCGCAGATGGCGCAGGTCTTGCATGTGGCCGCGCCGGTGAACCGGCTGCCCGCAGCCCCTGCGGCGCAGGCCGCGCGGTCGGTGGCGCCGCCGCAGCGGCTTGTCCACGCCGCAGCGGCGAAAGCCGCGCCGGAGGGCGCGCCGGAGCCGGTGGCGGTGATCGGCATGAGCGGGGTCTTCCCGCTGGCCGAGGATCTGGCGGCACTGTGGGAAAACCTGCGCAACGGGCGCGACTGCATTACCGAAGTGCCGCAGGCGCGCTGGGACTGGGACAAGCTGGCGGCTGAGTTCGGACTGGAGCCGGGCGTGCGTATCAACAGCCGGGCCGGCGTGATCGACAGCCTGGCCGAATTCGATCCGCTGTTCTTCCGCATTTCGCCGCGCGAAGCCCTGACCATGGACCCGCAGCAGCGGCTGCTGATGACCTACGTCTGGAAGGCGGTCGAAGACGCCGGTTATTCGGCGCAAAGTCTGGCGGGCAGCAAGACCGCCCTGTTCGTCGGCACCGGCTCTAGCGGCTACGCGCGCCTGGTTGTCCAGGCGCGCACGGCGATCGAGGGCTACAGCACGGCCGGCACGGTGCCGTCGATGGGACCGAACCGGGCCAGCTACTGGATGGATTGGCACGGACCGAGCGAACCGATTGACACGGCCTGTTCGAGCGCCCTGGTGGCCATCCACCGTGCGGTGGCGCTGCTGCAGATGGGCCAGTGCGAGCTGGCGCTGGTCGGCGGCGTCAATACGCTGATCGGGCCCGAGGCGCAAATCAGTTTCAGCAAGGCGGGGATGTTGGGCGAGGACGGCCGCTGCAAGACCTTCTCGAAGGACGCGAACGGCTACGTGCGCGGCGAAGGCGCGGGGATGCTGATGCTCAAGCCGCTGAGCGCGGCCGAGCGCGACGGCGACCACATCTACGGCCTGATCCTCGGCAGCTCGGAAAACCACGGAGGCAAGGCCAGTTCGCTGACGGCGCCGAACCCGCGCGCGCAGGCGGACCTGATCAAGGAAGCGTTCGATCGCGCCGGCGTCGATCCGGCCACGGTCGGTTATGTCGAGGCGCATGGCACGGGCACGCCGCTGGGCGACCCGATCGAGGTGCAAGGCTTGCAGACGGCGTTTGCGGAACTGGCGCAGCGGCGCGGCGGGGACGTGCCGCAGGCGGCTTATTGCGGGCTCGGTTCGATCAAGACCAATATCGGCCACCTGGAACTGGCGGCCGGCGTGGCCGGCGTCATCAAGGTGCTGCTGCAGATGCAGCACAAGACCCTCGTGCCGAGTTTGCACAGCGCGGAAATCAATCCCTATATCCAGCTTGAGGGCAGTCCGTTCTACATCGTGCGTGAGACGCAGCCCTGGAAAGTCCTCAACGACGCGCGCGGCAACCCGCTGCCGCGCCGTGCCGGCGTGTCGTCGTTCGGTTTCGGCGGCGTGAACGCCCACGTGGTGTTGCAGGAATATATTGCGCAAAGCGAAACGCGCGCCGACGCGGCGCCATCCGCGTTCCTGATCGTCCTGTCGGCCAGGAACGAGGAGCGCTTGCAGGATCAGGCGCGCCAGTTGTTGCAGGCCATCGAGTGCGGGCGGCTGGCGCCGGCCGATCTGGCCGACCTGTCCTATACGCTGCAAGTGGGGCGCGACGGCATGGAAATGCGTCTGGCCTGTGTCGTCGGCACCCTGGAGGAATTGCGGGAGAAGCTGAACCTTTATCTGCAGGGCGATCCAGCCATCGACCAGCTGTATCTGGGCGAGGTCAAACGCCACAAGGAAACGTTGTCAGCGTTCGCCTCGGACCTTGAGCTGCAGGAAGCTATTGTGAAGTGGATTCAGCGGGGCAAGCTGGACAAATTGGCCGATCATTGGGTGAAGGGGCTGAACTACGACTGGAAGCAGTTGTACGGCGATTGCAAGCCGCGCCGCATCAGCCTGCCGACCTATCCGTTCGCGCGCGAACAATACTGGCCTGCCGGGGCCGAGCCGACGGTCGCCGCCAATGGCGCGATGGCCGCCGTGCTGCATCCTCTGGCCCAGCGCAACACCTCGGATTTCTTCGGGCAGCGCTATAGCACCACGTTCACGGGCGCGGAGACTTTCCTGTCCGGCCACCTCGTCCAGGGCAAACGGGTCTTGCCCGGCGTGGTGTATCTGGAAATGGCGCGGGCGGCGCTGATCCAGGCCGGCGGACTGGCCGGGGACGCCGGCCTGCGGCTAAAAGAGGTCGCCTGGGCCGAGCCGCTGGTGGTGGAGGCCGAGCCGGTGGAGGTGCATATCGGCCTGTACCCGGAAGAGGGCGGAGCGGTCGGCTTCGAGATGTACAGCGGCGAGGAGCGGGTACACAGCCTGGGTACGATGGAAACCTTCCAGCCGGGCGCGGCGGAACGGCTCGACCTGGCCGCGCTGCGCGCGCAATGCGGCGCCGCCACGCTGGTGGGAGGCGATTGCTATGCGCGCTTTGCCGCGCTGGGACTCGCATATGGCCCCGCGCAGCAGGCCATCGAGGCGATTCACGTCGGCGCCGGCCAGGCGCTGGCCCGCTTGCAACTGCCGGCTGGTGTGCTGGATCATGTGCTGACGCTGAGTCTTCTCGATGCCGGCTTGCAGGCGGTCGCCTGTCTGGCCGGCGATGAACAACGGGGCCAGCCGGCCTTGCCGTTTACGGTGGAAACAGTCGAGATCGTCGGCCGCTGCACGCCGCAGATGTGGGCGCTGGTGAAGGCGGGCGGCGACAGCACGGCCCAGGTTTGCAAATACGACGTCACGCTGTGCGACGACGAGGGCGCGATTGTTGTGCGATTCCAGGGTTTCGCCGCGCGGGCGGTGGAAGGCCAGCCGGGCGCCGGCAGCGTGTTGCTGCTGCGCCCGGAATGGCGGCGGCAGCCGGCGCAGGGCGCCGCGCCGCAGTACCAGGAGCGCCACGCGGTGCTGTGCGGGGTGGGCGTTGCCGCGCCGGCCTTGCAGGAAAGGATGACCGGCGCGGCTTGCGTCGAGCTGGCGGCCGGGAGTGATCTGGCCGTCGACTACAGCCATGCCGTGCAGCGGTTGTGCGCGGCGGTGAAGGCCATCCTGCAAGGCAAGCCGGCCGGGCCGGTGCTGTTGCAGGTGGTGGTGCCGGCCGAAGGGCCGCGCCAGGCGCTGGCCGGGCTGGCCGGTTTGCTGAGGACGGCGCGGCAGGAGTTGCCGAAGCTGGTCGGCCAGTTGATCGCCGTCGGCTCGGGAGTGGGCGCGGACGCTCTGGCGGCCATGCTGGCCGCGAATGCGGCCTGTCCGCAGGACGTGGTCATCCGCCATGTGGATGGCCAGCGCGAGGTGGCCGACTGGGAGGAAATGACGGCCGAAGCGGCGGCGCCGCCACCGTGGAAGGCCGACGGCGTGTATCTGCTCACCGGGGGACTGGGCGGGCTGGGGCAGTTGTTCGCCACGGAAATCGCGCGCCGGGCGCGCGGCGTCACGCTGGTGCTGACGGGGCGCCGGGAACTCGACGACGCCGGCCGCCAGCATGTGCGTGCGCTGGAAGCGCTGGGGGCGACGGTGGCCTACCGGGCGCTCGACGTGGCCGACCGGGAAGCCGTGCGCCAGCTGGTCTTGCAGGTGCGGGAAGAGTACCAGGGCTTGCACGGCATCGTGCACGCGGCCGGGGTGTTGCGCGACAGCCTGCTGTTGAAGAAGACGCCGGAAGAGGTCGAGGCGGTGCTGGCGCCGAAGGTGGCGGGCCTGCTGCATCTGGACGAGGCGAGCCGCGACGTCGAGCTCGACTGGCTGATCTGCTTCTCGTCGACCAGCGCGGCATTGGGCAATGCCGGGCAGGCCGACTACGCGGCGGCGAACGGTTTCCTGGATAGTTACGCGCATTACCGCAACGGTTTGGCGGCGCAGGGGCTGCGGCACGGCCGGACGGTGTCGGTGAACTGGCCGCTGTGGAAGGAGGGCGGCATGCAGGTCGATGCGGCGACGTTGCAGGTGATGGAGCAGGTAGCCGGACTGGTGCCGCTGGCATCCGACGACGGTCTGCAGGCGCTGTACCGGATCTGCGGCGGCGCCGGCGCGCAGGCGATGGTGCTGTCGGGAGTGGCCGGGAGAATCCGCCAGCGCCTGCTGGCCCGGCCGGAACGCGCGGTGCGGGACACTGCCGCGCCGATGCCGGCCACGGGCGATGCCGAATTGCTCGAAGAGAAAATCCGGCGCTTGTTGCTGAACACCTTGTCTACGTTGCTGAAGATGCCGGCCGAAGACATCGATGGCGAGGCCGAACTGAGCGAGTTTGGCCTCGATTCGGTGATGCTGACCGAATTCAACAAGCAGTTGAATCGGGAATACGGGATCGCGTTGACGCCGACCATTTTCTACGAATACCCGACTTTGAACCGCTTCGCCGGTTATCTGGCGCAGGAAAACCATGCCGTGTTCGCGGCACGCCTGCTGGCGCCGGCGGCCAAGGCGGCGCCCGAGACAGCGCCGGAGACGACAGCGGCGCCGGCGCCCGCCCGGCTGCGGCGCCGTTTCCGGCCGGCGCCGGCGCTTGCCGGTGCGCCGGCAGCGCTCAGGCCGGCGGCGCCCGAGCCGATCGCCATCATCGGCATGAGCGGCTGCTTCCCGATGGCCCGCGACCTTGACGAATTCTGGGACAGGCTGGTCGGCGAACAGGATTGCATCAGCGAGATTCCGGCCAGCCGCTGGGATTGGCGGAAGAGCTACGGCGACCCGGCCACCGAGGAAAACAAGACCAACGTCAAATGGGGTGGTTTCATCGATGGCGTGGACGAGTTCGACCCGCTGTTCTTCGGTATTTCGCCGAAGGAAGCTGAAATGATGGACCCGCAGCAGCGTCTGCTGATGACCCACGTCTGGAAGGCTATCGAGGATGCCGGCTACGCGGCCGGCAGCCTGTCGGGTTCCCGCACCGCGCTCTACGTGGGGACCGGCGCCATGGGCTACGGCAACCTGCTGGACCGGGCGCAGTTGGTCATCGAAGGCTATTCGGCGACCGGCGTGGTGCCGTCGGTGGGGCCGAACCGGATGAGTTACCTGCTCAATCTGCATGGACCCAGCGAGCCGGTGGAGACGGCCTGTTCGAGTTCCCTGGTGGCCTTGCGCAAGGGTGTGATGGCGATTGAAAACGGCGGCTGCGAGTTGGCGATCGTCGGCGGCATCAACACCCTGGTCACGCCGGAGGCGCACATCAGCCTGGGCAAGGCCGGCATGTTGTGTGAAGACGGCCGCTGCAAGACCTTCTCGGCGCAGGCCAACGGTTATGTGCGCGGCGAGGGCGTCGGCATGCTGGTGCTGAAGCGGCTCAGCGCCGCCGAACGCGATGGCGACCATATTTACGGCTTGATACGCGGCACAGCGGAAAACCACGGCGGCCGGGCCACCTCGCTGACGGCGCCGAACCCCAATGCCCAGGCGGACTTGCTGAAAGAGGCTTACCAGGCCGCCGGCGTGGACCCGCGCAGCGTCGGTTACATCGAGGCGCATGGCACCGGCACGCCGCTGGGCGACCCGATTGAGGTGAACGGGCTGAAGATGGCGTTCAAGGCCCTGTACCAGGACGCGGGCGCGGCGGCGCCGGACGCGCCGCATTGCGCGCTGGGCTCGGTGAAGAGCAACATCGGCCACCTGGAACTCGCCGCCGGCGTGGCCGGGGTGATCAAGGTGCTGCTGCAGTTGCGCCACAAGACGCTGGTCGGCAGCCTGCATTGCGACGAGGTCAATCCCTATATCGACCTGCAGGACAGCCCCTTCTATCTGGCGCGCCAGAGCGGCGAGTGGCCGGCGCTGCACGACGGGCAGGGGCGCGAATTGCCGCGGCGGGCGGGGGTGAGCTCGTTCGGATTCGGCGGCGTCAATGCGCACGTGGTGATCGAAGAGTACGTGGGCGTGGCCAATACGCGTCCGGCGCGGGCGCCTGACGGTGCTGCGCTGGTGCTGCTGTCGGCGAAAAACGCCGAGCGGCTGCAGGCGCAGGCGCAGCAACTGCTGGCCGCGATCGAGGCCAACGGCTGGGGCGACGATAGATTGGCCGAGCTGGCCTACACGCTGCAGGTGGGCCGCGAGGCCATGGAGGAGCGCCTGGCGCTGGTGGTGGATTCGATGGCGCAGCTGAAGGAGAGGCTGGCGGCCTTTGTCGCGGGCCAAAGCGGCATCGCCGATCTGTTCCGTGGCCAGGTCAAGCGCAACAAGGAGGCGCTGGCGGTCTTTGGCGCCGACGAGGACATGGCGCGGGCGATCGAAGCCTGGATCGCCAAGGGCAAGTTGCACAAGCTGGTCGATCTCTGGGTCAAGGGACTCGCTTTCGACTGGAGCAAGTTGTACGGGGAGCAGAAACCCATCCGCATGAGTTTGCCCACCTATCCGTTCGCCCGCGAGCGCTACTGGGTGCCGCCGGGCGCGGCCCAGCCCCCGGCCGAAGTGGATGGCGGGCTGGTGGCATTGCATCCTCTGGTCCAGCGCAATACCTCCGACCTGAGCGAGCAACGCTTCAGCACGCGCTTGACGGGAAACGAGTTTTTCCTGGCCGATCACGTCGTCCAGGGCAAGCGGGTGTTGCCAGGGGTGGCTTATCTGGAAATGGCGCGCGAAGCCATCAGGCTGGCGGTCGGGCGGCAAGGCGCGCCGGGCATTACGCTGAGCCATGTCGTGTGGGGACGGCCGATCGTCGTCGAGGACACGCCAGCCGATGTCCACATTGCCTTGCTGCCAGAGGATAACGGCGGACTCAGTTACGAGATTTACAGCGAAGCGGGCGGCGAGCGGCTGTTGCACAGCCAGGGGCGTGCCGCCACCGGCGCGGCCGGCGCGCCGTTGACGCTCGATCTGGCGCGGCTCAGGCAGGTCTGTACGGAAGAAGTTCCGGCGGCGCAGCTGTACGCGCGCTTCCGGCGCCAGGGCCTGGCCTACGGCCCCGCCCATCAGGCGCTCACCGCCTTGTACCGGGGCGAGGGCACGCTGTTGGCCCGCCTGGAACTGCCGCCGGCAGTGGCGGCGACGGCGAGCCGCTTCCACTTGCATCCGAGCTTGCTGGATGGGGCCTTGCAGGCGCTGCTCGGCTTTGCGCCGGAAGAGCAGGATGGCATGCGGACGGCGCTGCCGTTTGCCTTGCAGGAGCTGCAAGTGCTGGGCGACTGCGGCGAGCGGATGTGGGCGGTGGCGCGGCCCAGCCAGGGAAGCCAGGCGCAGGATACGGTGCAGAAATTCGATCTGGACTTGTGCAAGGACGATGGCGCGGTGTGTGTGCGTTTGAACGGATTCACCACACGGGTGCTGGAGAACGCCTCCGCCGCCGGCGCAACGCTGTTGCTGCGGCCGGAATGGCGGGCCGACGCGGGCGCGGCGGCCGAGGCGCCGGCCTACGCCCGGCATCTGGTGTTGTTGTGCGACAGCCGGGTCGATGCCGCCGAATTGTCCGGCAGCCTGGACCGGGCGCAGTGCCTGCATTTGCCGGACGGGTATGTGGAACAGGCGGAAAGCGTGCTGGCCCATCTGCAAACGCTGTTGCAGGACAAAGGCAAGGCGCCGCTGCTGGTCCAGCTGGTGGTGCCGGCGTTCGGGCCGCAGCAGGTGGCGGCCGGACTGGCCGGTTTGCTAAAGACGGCAAGGCTGGAGCATCCCAAGCTGATCGGGCAGTTGATCGCCCTCGATGAGGATAACGATGCAGGCGCGCTGGCGCTGAAGCTGCGCGCGAACAGCCGCCGGCCGCAGGACGTGCAGATACGCTACGTCGAGGCCGAAAGGCAGGTGCTGGGCTGGAGCGAGCTGGCGGACACGGCGGCGCAGCGGCCGTGGAAGGCCGGCGGCGTGTACCTGATCACCGGCGGACTGGGGGGGCTGGGCCTGATTTTCGCGCAGGAAATCGCCCGCCAGGCGCCCGGCGCCACGCTGGTGTTGACTGGCCGGCGCGCGCTCGACTCAGCCGGCCGGCAAGTGCTGCGTGAATTGGAGGCGGCCGGCGCGCGGGCCGACTACCGCGCGGTGGACGTGGCCGACTACGACGCCGTGCGCTGGCTGGTCCTGCAGGCGTGTGAAGATTATGCCGGCCTGCATGGCATCGTGCATGCCGCCGGCGTGATCCGCGACGGTCTGCTGGCGGCGAAGACGGGGGCAACCCTGCGCGAGGTGCTGTCGGGGAAAGTCAGCGGCCTGATCAACCTGGACGAAGCGAGCCGGGACATCGAACTCGACTGCTTCATCTGTTTCTCGTCGCTTGCCGCAGTACACGGCAACGTCGGGCAAGCCGATTATGCGGCCGGCAATGCCTTCATGGATAGTTACGCAACGTACCGGAACGGCCTTGTTGCGCTGGGCCAGCGGCGCGGCCATACGTTGTCGGTGAACTGGCCGCTGTGGCAGCAGGGCGGCATGCAGGTCGGCGCCGCGACCGTGCAGGCGATGACGCGGGCGACCGGCATGCTGCCGCTGCGCAGCGAAAGCGGCATCGACGCGCTGTACCGGGCGCTGGGCAGCGGCCTCAGCCAGGTGGCGGTGGCCGAAGGCGACGCCGGCCGGATGCGCCAGGTGCTGCTGGGCGCGCCGGCGCCGCACGCGCCGCCGCCGCCGCCCGTCAAGCCGGCGGCGCCTAGCCCGGAGCCGGCCGCCGCCGGCCAGGACGCGGCCGCGCTGCGCCTGAAGGCCGGCCATTACTTGCGCAAGCTCCTGGCCGGCACGCTGCACCTGCCGGCGCAGCAGGTCGAGATCGACGCCCCGCTGGAGAAGTACGGCATTGACTCGATCATGGTGATGAGCATCACGGTGGCGCTGGAACGGGTATTCGGCCCCTTGTCGAAGACCCTGCTGTTCGAGTACCAGACGCTGCAGGCGCTGGCCGACTATTTTGTCGAGCAGCACCTGGCGCAGCTCAGTGCCGTGCTCGACGAACCGGCGGCGCCGCCCGCCGCCGTGGCGGCGCCGGCAAGCGACGCCGCCGCTGCGCCGTTCGCGGCGCCGCGGACCACGGCCCGGCGCTTCCTCGGCGGCACGCTGCCGCAGCCGGCGCAGGCCCCTGTCGCGAAGGACGACATCGCGATCATCGGCGTTGCCGGCCGCTATCCGCAGGCGCGCGACCTGGCCGCTTATTGGGATAATTTGCGCAAGGGCGTCGATTGCATCAGCGAAATTCCCCGGGAGCGCTGGGACCACACCGCGTATTTCGACCCGGACAAGAACGCGCCCGGCAAGACCTACACCAAGTGGGGCGGCTTCATCGACGGGGTCGACGAATTCGATCCGCTGTTCTTTAATCTCTTGCCACGGGACGCCGAGCTTGCCGACCCGCAGGAGCGGTTGTTCCTGCAATGCGCCTACGCGGCGATGGAAGATGCCGGCTACACGCGCGAGATGTTGGAGCGCTATCAGGCGCAGGGCATGAAGGGCAACGTCGGGGTCTATGTCGGCGTGATGTACGAGGAGTACCAGCTGTATGCCGCGCAGCAGCAACAGCGCGGCAATGCCTTGACGGTATCGGCCAATCCTGCCTCGATTGCCAACCGCGTTTCGTATTTCCTGAATCTGCATGGCCCCAGCATGGCGGTCGACACCATGTGCTCATCGTCGCTGACCGCGCTGCACCTGGCTTGCGAGAGCTTGCAGCGGGGCGGCTGCGAGATGGCGATCGCCGGCGGCGTGAACGTCTCTATCCATCCCAATAAATACCTGATGCTGGGCCAGGGCCGCTTTGCATCGAGCAAGGGGCAATGCGAAAGCTTCGGGCTCGGCGGCGACGGCTATGTGCCGGGCGAAGGCGTCGGCGCGGTGATACTCAAGCCGCTCAGCCGGGCGCTTGCCGACGGCGACCATATTCATGGCGTGATCAGGGCCACCAGCATCAATCATGGCGGCAAGACCAACGGCTATACGGTGCCGAATCCGCTCGCCCAGGCGAAGGTGATCGCCGGCGCGATCAAGGCGGCGGGCATCGAGCCGAGGACGATCAGTTATATCGAGGCGCACGGCACCGGCACATCGCTGGGCGATCCGATTGAAATTACCGGCCTGAGCAAGGCATTTGCCGAATACACCAGCGACCGGCAGTTCTGCGCCATCGGCTCGGTGAAGTCGAACATCGGCCACGGCGAGAGCGCCGCCGGGATCGCGGCGCTGACCAAAGTGCTGCTGCAGATGCGGCACGGACAATTGGTGCCTAGCCTGCATTCGGCGACGACCAATCCGAATATCGACTTCGCCCGGACGCCCTTCGTCGTGCAACAGGAATTGGCGGAATGGCGCCGGCCGCTGCTCGACATCGACGGCGTGCGGCGGGAGTACCCGCGCATTGCCGGCATCTCCTCGTTCGGGGCGGGTGGCGCGAACGCCCACGTGATCGTTGAGGAATGGCCGGCCGAGGCCGCCCCGGGCTACGCGCCGCCGGCCGGACAGCCGCTGCTGGTGGTGCTGTCGGCGAAGCAACCGGAGCGTCTGCTGGAACGCGCGCGGCAATTGCTGGAAGCGCTGGAGCGCGGCGAGGTGACCCAGGCGAACCTCGCCGACGCCGCCTATACCTTGCAGGTCGGGCGCGCGGCGATGGACGCGCGGCTGGCCCTGGCGGTCGATTCATTGGAGACGCTGCGCGACAAGCTGCGCCAGGTGCTGCAGGGCGACGAGGCGGTCGACGAGGTCTATCGCGGCGACGCCAGGCGGCACAAGGATGAGATGTGGCTGCTGACGGCCGATGAGGATATGCAGGCGATGCTTGCCGGCTGGGTGGCCAAGGGCCGGCACGGCCGGCTGCTGGAGCTGTGGACGAAGGGCTTGAACTTCGACTGGAACAGCTTGTACGGGCCGGACGATGCGCCCAAGCCGCGGCGCATCAGCCTGCCGACCTATCCGTTCGCGCGGGAGCGTTACTGGCTGCCGGTTGGCCCGGCGGCGGCGCCGCCGGCTATCGCCGCGCAGGCCGCCGCGCTGCATCCGCTGGTCCAGCGCAACACGTCCAGTTTTGCCGAGCAGCGCTTCAGTTCCAGTTTCGACGGCAGGGAGTTCTTCCTGGCCGATCACCAGGTTCAGGGCAGAAAGGTCTTGCCCGGGGTGGCTTATCTGGAAATGGCGCGCGCAGCCATGGAACAGGCCGGCGGCATGGCGGCCGGCGACGGCCTGCGTTTCCGCAACGTGGTGTGGTCGCGGCCGCTGGTCGTGGACGATCAGGCCGTTGCGCTGCATATCCGCCTGCATCCGGAACAAACCGCCCAGGTCGTCTTCACCGTCTACGGCGACGATGGCGACGCCGCGGCCTACAGCCGGGGAACGCTGGAAGCGTTCGCGCTTGCCGCGCCGGAGCGGATCGATCTGGCGGCGCTACGGGCGCAGTGCGGCCGGGCGGAGTGGCGTTCGGCCGACTGCTACGCGAGGTTTGCGCAGGGCGGCCTGCAGTACGGTGCGGCGCACCAGGGCATCGACACCCTGTACCTGGGCGAGGGGCGGGTCTTGGCGCGCCTGGTCCTGCCGGCGCCGCTGGCGGCGACGCGGCAGCAGTTCGGCCTGCATCCGAGCCTGCTGGACGCGGCCCTGCAGGCGCTGATCGGCCTGGGGCCGCAGGAAGCGGGCGGCGCGCCCTCGTTCTTGCCGTTCGCGCTTGAGCAACTGGAGGTGCTGGGCGCCTGCGAGGAACGGATGTGGGCGGTGGCTAGCTTCAGTCCAGGCAGCCGGCCGGGCGACCGGGTGCAGAAGTTCGATCTCGACCTGTGCGACGACGACGGGCGGATTTGCGTGCGTTTCAAGGGCTTCAGCACGCGCGCGCTTGAGGCGGAGCCGGGCAGGGCGGCCGGCGCCGGCGCCATTGAGACGGTGTTGCTGCGGCCCGAGTGGCGGGCCGCGCCGGCCCCGGCAGGCGCCGCGCCGGTCTATTCCGGGCACCTGGTGCTGCTTTGCGACAGCCAGATGGACGCGGCGGCGTTGGCCGCCTGCCTGCCCGCCGCGCGCTGCGAGCATTTGCCGGACGACTACGCCGGCCAGGCGGAGCGGCTGTTGTTGCAGTTGCAGGCGCTGTTGCGGGCCCAGCCGGGCACCGAGGTGCTGGTGCAGGTGGTGGTGCCGGAATTCGGTCCGCAACAGGCGGCGGCTGGGCTCGCCGGCCTGCTCAAAAGCGCGCGGCTGGAGCATGCGAAACTGGTCGGCCAGCTCGTCATCGTCGACCGCGAGGACGACGCGGCGCAGCTTGCCGCCAAATTGCGCGAAAGTGCTGGCTGTCCGCAGGACACGCAGATCCGCTACGGCGAAGGCGAGCGGCAAGTGCTGGCCTGGGCCGATCTGGCCGACAATCCGCCGCTGTTGCCGTGGCAAGCCGATGGCGTATACCTGATCACCGGCGGCCTCGGCGGCCTGGGCCGGGTCTTCGCCATGGAGATCGCCAAACAGGTTCGCGGCGCCACCTTGGTATTGACCGGCCGGCGCGAGCTCGACGAGGCCGGACGGCAGCAATTGCGCGCGCTGGAGGCTTGCGGCGCCACGGTCGAATACCGCGCCGTGGATGTGGCGGACCGCGAGGCGCTGCGGCGCCTGTTGCTGCAGGTGCAGGAAGATCACGCGGGCTTGAATGGCATTCTGCACAGCGCCGGCGTGCTGCGCGACAGCCTGCTGCTGAAGAAGACCCGGGCCGAGCTCGAAGCCGTGCTGGCGCCGAAGGTGGCCGGCCTGGTCAACCTGGACGAGGCGAGCCGCGACATGGCGCTGGATTGCTTCATTTGCTTCTCGTCGATCTCCGCCGTGCGCGGCAATATCGGGCAGGCGGACTACGCCGCGGGCAACGGCTTCATGGACGCCTACGCCGCCTACCGTAACAGCCTGGTGGCGATCGGCCAGCGCCAGGGCCAGACGCTGTCGGTGAACTGGCCGCTATGGCAGGAGGGGGGCATGCGGATCGACGCCGCCACCGAACGGGCGATGCGGCAAATGACCGGCATGGTGGCGATGCGCAGCGACGCCGGGATCGCGGCGCTCTACCGCGCTTTCGGCAGCGGACTGGACCAGGTGGCCGTGCTGGAAGGCGACCCCGGCCGGGTGCGCCGGCTGCTTGCCGACGCTGTGCCGGCCGCCGTGGCGGGCGCTGCCGCGCCCGGCGCGCCCGCCGCGGCGTCCGCCGCGCTGATCGAACGCAAATTGATCGGCATGGCGGCGGCGCTGGCCAAGGTGGCGGTGGAGATGCTCGACGGCGAAACCGAGCTGCACGAATACGGCTTCGACTCGATCATGGCCACCGAGCTGGGCAACCGGCTCAATCAGGAATACCGGCTCGATCTGGCGCCGACGGTGTTCTTCGAGCATCCGACGCTGGGCGGCCTGGCGCGCTATCTGAGCAGCCGCCATGCGGCGAACTTCGGCGCGGACCCGGCTTCGCCGGCGCCGCCGATGCCGGCCGCCGCAGCGCCGAGCCCGCCACGGCCGGCACTGCCGCAGCGCCTGCCCGCCGCCGCTCCCGCAGCGCCGGCGTCCGGGCCGGAGCCGATCGCGATCATCGGCCTTTCCGGGCGCTTCCCGCAGGCCGACGATGTCGAGGCGCTGTGGCAGAACCTCAAGGCCGGGCGCGACTGCATCACCGAGGTGCCGCCGGAGCGCTGGGACATCGCCGCCTATTTCGATCCGCAAAAGGGCCTTGCCGGCAAGAGCTACACCCGGTGGGGCGGCTTCATCAATGGCATAGAGCAGTTCGACGCCCTGTTCTTTAATATATCGCCGCGCGAGGCCCAGGCGCTCGATGTGCAGACCCGGCTGTTCCTGCAGACGGTATGGACCCTGCTCGAAGCCGGCGGCCACACCCGTGAAAGCCTGCGCCAGCAGTACCAGGGCCAGGTCGGCGTGTATGTGGGCGCCATGCCGCAGGCAGCGGCCTTGCCCGCGGGCGATCCGGTGCTGACGCCAATGGCCACGGCGAGCGGCATCGCCAACCGGGTTTCGCACTTCTTCAATTTCGAGGGGCCGAGCATTGCCATCGACACCATGTGTTCGTCGGCGATGATGGCGATTCATCTGGCCTGCCGCGATCTGCAGCAAGGCGAATGCCGGCTGGCCGTGGTCGGGGGCATCAATTTGTCGCTGTCGCCGCAGAAATTCGTCAGCCTCAGCCAGGTGCAACTGGTCGGCAGCCATCCGGCGTGCCGCAGCTTCACCGACGGCGACGGCCATCTTTCTTCGGAAACGGTCGGCGCCGTATTGCTGAAGCCGCTGCGGCTGGCGATTGCCGACGGCGACGCCGTCCTGGCCGTGATCAAGGGCACGGCGACCCAGCACAGCGGCCGTTCGACCGCTTACGGGGCCGCCAACCCGAATGCCCAGGCGCGTGTCATCGAGGAAAGCCTGCGCCGGGCCGGCGCGGCGCCGGCGAGCATCGGCTACATCGAAGCGGCGGCCGCCGGGCTGGCGCTCGCCGACGCGATCGAGGTGGCCGCATTGAACAAGGTGTTCGCCGCGGCCGGTGGGAAAGGCTGGCGCTGCCCGATGGGGGCGGTGAAATCCGGCCTGGGCCATCCGGAGATGGCGTCCGGCATCGCGCAACTGGCAAAAGTGGTCCTGCAGCTCCAACACCGGGAACTGGCGCCGCTGGTGGCCGTCGGCGCGCCCAATCGGCAGTTGCGGCTGGACGAGACGCCGTTTTACCTGCAGCACGCTGCGGCGGCCTGGGAGCCGCTGCAAGGGCCGGGCGGGCAAGGCTTGCCGCGGCGGGCGCTGATCAATTCGTTCGGCGCCGGCGGCACCTACGTCAGCGCCGTGATCGAGGAGTTCGTGGCGGCGCCGGCGCAGCCGGAGGGGGACGTCGCGGCGGAAGCGCAGCTCTTCGTGTTCTCCGCCAGGAGCGCGGAGCGGCTGCAGGCGGTGCTGGGACAAGCCTTGCTGCGGCTGGAGGGCGGCGGCAGCGTCGTCCTGCGCGACCTTGCCTATACCTTGCAGGCCGGGCGGGAGCCGATGGATTGCCGCCTGGCCGTGGTGGCGACGACGCGCCAGGAGCTGATCGGACAGTTGCGGGCGGGCCTGGACGGGCGGCAGGGCAGCCCTCTGTCCTTGCACCGTTCCGTCGATGCGGGCGCCGCCGCTGCGTCGCCGCGCCTGCCGGCGGGGGTGCTCGACGGCTGGCTCGTCGAAGGCAATCTCGACGGGCTCGCCGCGTACTGGGCGCAGGGCGGCGTGGTGCCCTGGGCGAGGCTGCATGCGGGCCGCGCCGTGCGCAAGATCGCCTGGCCGACCTACCCGCTGGCGCCGACCAGCTACCCGCTTGGCGCCGCCGTATTGGCGCCGGCGCAGCCCTTGCCGGCCGCGCCGGCGAACGGCGCCGCCGCATCGATCGTCGATGCCGTCGCCATTGCGCTGGGCATTCCGGCCGTCGAGCTGCCGATGCACCAGCCCCTGCATACCTTGGGGTACAACTCGATTGCCGCGCTGGAGTTGAAACAGCGGCTGGAGGCGGCGCTGCGGCGGCCGGTGGCGCTGGCGCTGCTTGCCGACGGCCAGCGCTCGATCGAGGCGCTGCTGCGCTCGCTGGAGATGCCCGCGTCCGATGCCGGCGCCGCCACGGCGATACCGGCGTCGTCCCTGCTGCCGCAGCTGATTCCGCAGGCGGAGGCGCGCCACGAGCCGTTTCCGCTGACCGACATGCAGCAGTCCTATCTGCTCGGCCGCAAGTCGACGCTCGACGGCGACCGGATCGGGGCGCACCTCTACCTCGAAATCGAGGTCGGCGGCGCACTGAATATCTTCCGCCTCAACCAGGCATGGAACCGGCTGGTGGCGCGCCACGACATGCTGCGGGCGGTGGTCGGCGAGGATGGCCGCCAGCGGATTCTGCCGACGGTGCGCGACTACCGCTTCAAGGTGCTCGACCTGAGGCGCCAGAGCGAGGCCGAGCGGCGCGGCAAGGCCGACAGGCTGCGCGAGACGATGGAGCATCACGTGTTTGCCGGCGCCGCATGGCCCTTGTTCGATATCCGGGTGGCCATCGGCGACGAGGGGCGGCACCGCATCCACTTCAGCATCGACGAATTGATCGTCGACGGGCTGTCGCTGGAGCTGCTGCTGCGGCAATGGGCGCAGCTGTACGCCGATCCGGCGCTGGTGCTGCCGGACATGGAGCTGTTGTTCCGCGACTACGTGCTGGCGATGCAAGCCTTCGAGGCGTCGGACAGATACCGGCAGGATCTGGCGTACTGGCTGGAGCGGCTGCGCGGCATGCCGGGCGGCCCCTTGCTGGCGCGGCCGGGCGCGGGGCAGGCCGCCGATGGGGCGCGGCGCCGCACGCGGCTGGCCGGGCAACTGGCCGCGCCGCACTGGCAGGTGCTGAAAGCCAAGGCGGCGGCGCTGAATGTCTCGCCCACCTCGCTGATGCTGGGCATCTTCGTCGAAGTGCTGCGGACCTGGGCGGCCGAGCCGAGCTTCACGCTGGTGCTAACCTATTTCAACCGGCCGCCGCTGCATCCGCAGATCCGCGAACTGATCGGACCGGCGATCTCTTCCTTGCTGTTCGTGGTCGAAGCGGGCCATGACGCGGACCTGGCGGGCATTCTGCAGGCGCATCACCAGCGGCTGTGGGAAGACCTCGAGCACAGCGCCGTCGGCGGTATCCAGGCGCTGCGGCAGTTGCGCGGCCGGGGCGGCCGCGCCGTGCCGGCCACGCTGCCCGTGGTGTTCACCTCGATGTTGGGCGGCGCCTTCCCCGAGCCGGCGGCGGCGCCTCTGGGCGAGGTGGTCTATTCCGTCAACCAGACCCCGCAGGTCTACCTCGACCATCAGTTGCGCGAGTCGGCCGGGGGGCTTGAATACAGCTGGGATGTGGCCGAGGGCTATTTCGAGTCGGGCCTGATGCGGACAATGTTTGCGGCCTACGCCGCGATACTGGAGGGCCTCGCCGCCGGCCGGCTGGCGTGGACGCTGGCGAGCTTCGCGCCGGCCGAAAAAATGGCGGCAGTCGACGCCGATCCGGCGACGGCGCAGCTGGCCGCTTTCCTGGCCGAGGCGCAGGGGGAGGACCCGCTGGCTCCATTTCAGTTGACGGACCAGCAGCAGGCTTACGCGGTTGGCCGCGACAAACGGCTGGAAGGCGGCGGCAGCAGTTGCCAGTTCTACCAGGAACTGCTGGCGGAGCGGCTGGACGTGGCGCGCCTCGACCAGGCGCTGGCGGCGCTGATCGCGCGGCATCCGATGCTGCGCACGGTGGTGCAGGCCGACGGCAGCCAGGCGCTGCTGGCGCAGGCGCCGCGCTACACGATCGCGGTGGATGACCTGCGGCGGCACAGCCGCGAACAGCGGCAGGCGGCGCTGGCCGCGACCCGGCAGGCGCAACTGGGGCGGGCGGTGCCGCTCGGCGAGTGGCCGTATTTCGCGGTCAGCGTGTCGCTGCTGGAGGCCGACAAGGCCAGCGTGCATCTGTGTTTCGACTTGATGCTGGTGGACAGCACGAGCATCGGCCAGCTGCTGCTTGAACTGTTGCGGCTCTACCAACAGCCGCAAGCCGCGCTGCCGCCGCCGGGGCTGAGTTTCCGCGACTACCAGCGGGCGGTGGCGCGTTTCAAGGGCACGCAGGGCCATGCCGAACGGCTGGCGTACTGGAACCGCAAGTTCGCCGACCTGCCGGCCGGGCCGGCGCTGCCGCAGTTGCCGGCGACGGCGGCCCTGGCTGGGCATGCGCATCAGCGCATCAGCGGCGAGCTGCAAGCCTGGGGCGCGTTGAAGCAATACGCGGCCGCAAACGGCGTCGCGCCCGGCCTGATTGCGCTGACCGCCTACCTGGAGGTGCTCTATGCCTGGAACGGCCAGCGGCCGCTGGCGGTGGTCGTGCCGGGCTGGGAGCGCCTGCCGGTGCATCCCGACATCGAGCGCGTGGTCGGCGATTTCACCGCCTTAAGCTGGTCTGTACGAGAAAGCAATATGATACAATTTGCAATACGGCTAAAACAGGTGGCGCGGCAACACGCCGACGACCTCGCGCAGCGGCCGGTCAGCGGCCTGCAGGCGCTGCGGCGGGTGATGCTGCGCGACCGGCAGCGGCCGTTGCGGTTTCCCGTGGTGTTCACGAACCAGGTCACGCCGCTGACGCTGCGGGACGCGCAGTTCGTGCTTGGCGAGGCGCTCAGCAAGACGCCGCAAGTGTATCTCGACAACCTCAGCAGCGAAGCGGGCAGCCGCCTGCTCTGCAGCTGGGACTTCGCCGGCGATGTGTACGCGCCGGCCATGGTCAGGGAAATGTTCGACGGTTACCTGCGGCTGCTGGAGCTCCTGGGCAGCGATCCGCTGGCCTGGCAGCGCAGCGATTTCGGCGACGTTATCCGGGCGCGGCCGGCAGCCTATGGCGAGGCGGCCGACCTGGCGCTGGCAACATGATTATTGAGATGAGCGGCATTCAACGAGAGGATGAGGGCGATTTCATGAAGGCGATTTTGTTTCCAGGTCAAGGTTCGCAGTTCCGCGGGATGGGGAAGGAGTTGTTTCCGCTATACCGGGAGATGACGGAAACGGCGTCGGATATACTCGGTTATTCGATCGAAAAGCTGTGCACGGAAGATCCCGACGGCAAGCTGAACCTGACGCAGTACACCCAGCCGGCGCTCTACGTCGTCAATGCGCTCGGCTACCGCAAGCGGCGCGACGAAGGCATGGCGCGGCCCGATTTCGTGGCCGGCCACAGCCTAGGCGAATACAATGCGCTGCTCGCCGCCGACGTGTTCGACTTCAAGACCGGCCTGCGGCTGGTGCAGCGGCGCGGCGAGCTGATGGGCGCGGCCAGGGAAGGCGGCATGGCCGCCGTGATCGGCATCGACGAGGCAAGCCTGGCCGCGCTGCTGAAGCAGCACCAGTTGACGTCGATCGACCTGGCCAATTTCAATACCCTGAGCCAGACCGTCATCGCCGGGCCGAAAGACGCGATCGCGCAGGCGGAGAAGCTGCTGACGGCGCAGCAGATCCGCTGCGCCGTGCTGAACGTCAGTGCCGCTTTTCACTCCCGCTATATGGAGGAGGCCAAGCAGGCGTTCGCGGCCTTCCTGCGGCAGTTCCGTTTCGATGCGCCGGGCATGCCGGTGATCGCCAATGTGTCCGCGCGGCCTTACCGCGACGGCGAGGCGGCCGACCTGCTGGCGCGCCAGATCAGCAGCCCGGTGCGCTGGACCGACACGGTGCGCTATCTGATGGGGGCCGGCGTCACCGAGTTCGTCGAGGTCGGCGCCACGGTGCTGACCCGGCTGGTCGAGGACATCCGCAAGACCGCCACGCCGCTGCTGGTGGCGCAAGCGCCGATACCGGCAGCCGCGCCGGCGGCGCCGGCGGCAAGCGGGGCGCGCCCGGCGCTGCTGGCGGAAAATCTGGGCAGCGCGCTCTTCCGCAAGCGCTTCGGCGTCAAGTATGCCTACATCGCCGGTGCGATGTATCGCGGCATCGCCGCGCCCAAGCTGGTGGTACGTATGGGCAAGGCCGGCCTGGTCGGTTTCTTCGGCACCGGCGGCCTGTCGTTCGCCGACATCGAAAAAGGCATACAGTATATCCAGGGCGAGCTGCGCAACGGCGAAGCCTACGGCCTCAATTTGCTGGCCAATTACGCCTATCCGGAACTGGAGCGGCAGACCGTCGACCTCTACCTGCGCTATAACGTGCGGCTGATCGAAGCGGCCGCCTTCATGCAGATGACGCCGGCGCTGGTGCTGTTCCGCCTCAAGGGCTTGAAACGGGGCAAGGACGGCCAGGTCGAGGGCCACCACCGCATCCTGGCCAAGGTGTCGCGGCCCGAGGTCGCCGAAGTCTTCCTGCGGCCGGCGCCGGAGCACATCGTCCAGCAGCTGTTGAAGGAAGGGCAGATCACCCTCGAACAGGCGGAACTGGCGAAGCGCGTGCCGGTGAGCGAGGACGTCTGCATCGAGGCCGACTCCGGCGGGCACACCGACGGCGGCATCCCGACCGTGCTGTTCCCGGCGATGCTGGCCCTGAAGCGTGCCATGGAGAAGCAATTCGCTTACGCCGAGCCGATCTGCATGGGGCTGGCCGGCGGGATAGGCACGCCCGAGGCGGCCGCCGCAGCCTTCATGATGGGCGCCGATTTCATCCTCACCGGCTCGATTAACCAGTGCACGGTCGACGCGGGCACCAGCGACGACGTCAAGACGCTGCTGCAGGACATCAATGTGCAGGACACAGACTACGCGCCGGCCGGCGACATGTTCGAAACGGGCGCCCAGGTTCAGGTGCTCAAGAAAGGGGTGTTCTTCCCGACCCGCGCCAACAAGCTGTTCTCGCTGTACCACCACCACGACAGCCTGGACGACCTGCCCGAGAAGACGAAAAAGCAGTTGCAGACGACGTATTTCAAGAAAACCTTCGAGGAAGTCTGGAACGATGTGCGCAAATACCTCGAAGGGCAGGGAATGCGGCACGAGATCGTCAAGGCCGAAGCGAACCCGAAACACAAGATGGCCCTGGTGTTCCGCTGGTACTTCGGCTACACCTCGCGGCTGGCGCTGGCCGGCAGCCAGGATGAACGGGTCAACTACCAGGTGCACACCGGGCCGGCGCTGGGCGCGTTCAACCAGTGGGTCAAGGGGACGCCGCTGGAGTCCTGGTCGAACCGCCACGCCGACGAAATCGGCAAGAAGCTGCTGACCGAGACTGCGGAGTACCTGAACCTCAGCCTGGACCGGCTGTTTCCGCTTGCGGCGGCCTGAGGCGCCATGATCGACGCGCTGATCCCGCCCGGCCCCCGCGGCAGCGTGACGGCGCAGGGGAGCGCGCCGGCCATGCCGCATGACGCACTGGGCCGGTTGGCGCTGCGTCCGGGCGCGGTCGACGTCTGGGTCGCCTTGACCGACGCGATGCCGGCCGAGCTGATGGCGCTGCTCAAGCGGGTGCTCAACGACGACGAGCGCTGCCAGCAGACGAAGTTCATGTTCGAGAAAGACCGGCGCCGTTATCTCCTCACCCGCGCGCTGGTCAGGTACGTGCTGTCGCGCTACGTGCCGCTCCAGCCCGCCGAGTGGCGCTTCGCCGCCACCTCCCACGGCCGTCCCTTCATCGTCAACCGGCACCCCGGCGTGCAGGGCTTGACCTTCAATATCTCGCATTCGGACCAGGTGGTGGTGCTCGGCGTGACGCGCGACAGCGCGCTCGGCATCGACGTCGAAGATTTGCAGCGCAACGTGCCGCTCGACATTGCCGAGAGCTTTTTCTCGGCCGCCGAAGTGCGGCAATTGCAGTCGACGGCGCCGGCCTTGCAGGCGCGGCGCTTCCTCGATTTCTGGACCCTGAAGGAAAGCTACATCAAGGCGCGCGGCAAGGGGCTGTCGCTGCCGCTGGAACAATTCGGCTTCGAATTGCGCGGCGAGCGGCAATTGCAGGCCCACTTCGATCCCTGCCTGGACGATGCGCCGGACAACTGGACCTTTTGGCAGTGGCATCCTAGTCCGGACAGCATCGCCGCGCTGTGCGTCGAAAACCGGCCGGGCATGGAAACCGCCATCACCGTGCGGCGCACCCTCCCTTTCGCCTGGGAAGAAAGCATGCGCTTCGAGGCGCTGCGGGCCTCATCGACATGAAAAGACAAACCGCCTTCCTGTTTTCCGGCCAGGGTTCCCAGTACTACCAGATGGGGCGCGGCCTGTATGAACAGAACCCGACATTCCGCTCCTGCATGGACAGGCTGGACCGGGTGGCGCATGCGCTGCTGGGCACCTCGGTGCTCCAGGCGCTATACGGGCCGCAGGGCAAGGCCGAACCGTTCGCTGAGCTCCGGCTGACCCATCCGGCCATTTTCATGCTCGAATTCGCCCTGGCGCGCAGCGTCATCGAACTCGGCGTCGAGCCCGATTGCACCGTGGGGGCGAGCCTGGGCACCTTCGCCGCGCTGGCGGTGGCCGGCTGCCTGCCGGCCGAAGAGGCGCTCGAACTGGTCATCCGGCAAGCGCTGGCGATCGAGGCGCACGCCGGCAAGGGGGGCATCATCGCCGTCCTGGCCGAGCCGCGGCTGTACGAGGATTCGGACTTCCTGCAGGCGCGCGCGGAGGTGGCGGGGCGCAATTTCGCCGCCCATTTCCTCCTTGCCGCGCCTGGCGACAACCTGCCCGCCATCGAAAGCTTCCTGGCCCGGGCCGGCGTCACCCACCAGCTTTTGCCGGTGCAATACCCGTTTCATGCGCGCTGGATCGAGCCCATCCGGGATGTCGTCATCGCGGCATCCGGGACCGGGCGCCTGCGGGCGACGGCAACGCCGGTGATCTGTTGCGCATCGGCCGGCATCGTCAAGGAATTTCCCGAACACTATTTCTGGCAGGTGGCGCGGGATGAAATCGGCTTCATGCGGACGATCGCGCAGATGGAGCAATCCGGGCCTTTCGATTACCTCGATCTGGGGCCGTCGGGCACCCTGGCCACATTCCTCAAGTACCTGTTGCCGAAGCAGTCGGCATCGCGCAGTTTTGCCGCCATGACGCCGTATGGGCGCGACGGCGAGTTGCTGGCCGCGGCGGTGGCGAACGTGCGTGCCGCCGGCGTGCCGGCGGCCATGGAAACCTAGCCGCGATGCGTGTCTTCGCCCTATCCGATATGCATGTCGATTTCGATCCCAATGCGCAATGGGTGGCGGCATTGTCGCGCAGCGACTATCAGGAAGACGTGCTGATCCTGGCCGGCGACATCTCGGACTCCATCGAACGATTCACGGAATGCCTGGATGCCTTTGCGCGGCGCTTCCGGAAAGTGTTTTTCGTACCCGGCAACCATGATTTATGGGTGGTGCGCGATTCGGCCCACATGAATTCGCTCGATAAATTCGAGCAGGTGAAGGCGGTTGTGCAGGGCTGCGGCGCCAGCATGGAGCCCGAGCTCATCGATGGCGTGGCGATCGTGCCCCTGTTCGGCTGGTATGACGGTTCGTTCGGCGAGCTGGGCGCGGAATTGCGCGCCGCCTGGATGGATTGCCGCGCCTGCCGCTGGCCGGCGGGCTGGTCCGAGTTGGAGATCACGCAACATTTCATCGGCCTGAACGAGGGGCGCCGTATCGGCAAGGGCAAGGTCACCATCTCGTTTTCACATTTCCTGCCGCGCATCGACCTGATGCCCGCCTTCATCCCTCCGCTCCACCGCAAGATTTATCCGGTGTTGGGCAGCAGCCGGCTGGAAGGGCTGATTCGGGAAATCCGCCCGGACATGCATGTGTATGGCCACAGCCACGTCAACCGCGACATCGTCATCGATGGCGTGAATTACATCAACAACGCGTTTGCTTATCCGCACGAAGAACGAATTGCCGCTAAGGCATTACGGTGCATATATCAAACCGGCTCGGCGCGGTCGCCGGCTTCGGGACCAAAGTTTTCACTCAGCGCTTATTAAACCGATCAATACTTTTACGGGAAAAGACTGTGTTGCTACATCAGCAGATTGAGTTACAAGCGGCCCATACCCCCGACGCCGTTGCCGTTCGTTACGCGGGTAAAGCGCTGACTTACGCCGAGCTGGACCGACACGCCAATCGCTGCGCCCGCTATCTGCGCGAACTTGGCGTCGGGCCGGACGTGATTGTCGGCCTGCTGATGGAGCGTTCGCTGGAGATGATGGTGGCCTTGCTGGGCATCCTGAAGGCCGGCGGCGCCTATTTGCCGCTGGACCCGGGCTATCCGCAGGCGCGGCTGGCGTTTGTGCTCGATGACGCCGGCGTCCCGGTCGTCATCACCGAGCCCGGCCTGGACGGCAAGCTCGGCCAGTTCGGCGGCACCGTGCTCGCCCTCGAACTCGGCAACGACGTGCTCGCCGGCTATGACGGCGCGGCGCTCGACGGCGTCAACCAGCCCGACGATCTGGCCTATGTGATCTATACCTCCGGCTCCACCGGCCAGCCGAAGGGGTGCATGTTGACGCACCGGGCGATCGTCAACCGGCTCGACTGGATGCAGGATATGTACCGGCTGGACGGCCGCGACCTGGTGCTGCAAAAGACGCCGTATACCTTCGACGTGTCGGTCTGGGAGTTCTTCTGGCCGCTGCTGGCCGGCGCCACGCTGGTGCTGGCCAAGCCGCAGGGGCACAAGGACAGCCACTATCTGACAAAGCTGATCCGCCAGGAAGGCGTTACGGTCTGCCATTTCGTGCCGTCGATGCTGAGGTTCTTCCTCGACGATCCGCAAGCGCCGCAATGCACCAGCCTGCGCCACGTGTTCACCAGCGGCGAGGCGCTGCCGTTCGAACTGGTGCGCCGCTTCAAGGAATTACTGCCGGCGCGCCTGCACAATCTGTATGGCCCGACGGAAGCGGCGGTCGACGTCAGCTACTGGGAATGTGAAATCCGCCCCGACCAGGTCGTGCCGATCGGCCGGGCGATCAGCAACATCGCGCTGCATGTGCTGGACGAGGCGCGGCGGCCTGTGGCGCGCGGGCAGGAGGGCGAGCTCCACATCGCCGGCGTCGGCCTCGCCCGCGGCTACCTGAACCGCCCCGAGCTGACCGCCGAACGCTTCGTGCCGAACCCGTTCGGCGAACCCGGCAGCCGGATGTACCGGACCGGCGACCGCGTGCGCGAGCTGGAGGACGGCAATATCGAATTTCTCGGCCGCGTGGATTTCCAGGTGAAGCTGCGCGGCCTGCGCATCGAACTGGGCGAAGTCGAGGCGACGCTGCGCGCCTTTCCCGGCGTGGGCGAGGCCGTTGTGCTGGTGCGCGGCGAAGCGGACGGCGACCCGAAACTGGTCGCCTACCTGGCGTCGGCCGGCGCTGCGCCGGACTTCCGCGCGGTGCGCGATTTCGTCCGCCGCCAGCTGCCCGAGTATATGGTGCCGAGCGTCGTGGCGGTGCTGGAGCGGCTGCCGGTGACCACCCACGGCAAACTCGACCGCGATGCGCTGCCCTGGCCGGTGGCCAGCGGCGCCCAGTCTGCGGGGGAGGGCGCCGGCCCGGCCGCCGCCGCGCCGGCGCAGGACGGTGCCGCCGACGTGGGACGGCGGATCGCCGGCTTCCTCGCCGATCTGCTCAAGTGCGCGGCCGTGGCGGAGCAGGCCGACCTGTTCGACCTGGGCGCCACCTCGCTGACCTTGGTGCGCCTGGCCGAATGGCTGCGCCAGGAATACGGCGTCGACGTGCCGGTCGAGCAATTCCTCGACGCGCCCACGGTGCAGGCCATCGCCGCTTATGTGGCGCGGGCCGGAGGCGTTGCGCGGCAGGGCGGCGCCGTAGCGCCGGCGGTGGCCGTCGATGCCGCCGGGCTGGCCGGCCGCATCCGCGAGTTCATCGGCACCGTGCTCCTCTGCGACGGCCTGACCGACGACGCCGATCTGTTCGACCTGGGCGCGACGTCGCTCAGTCTGATCCGCGTGGCCGAGTGGATACGCCAGGAATACGGCATCGAGGTGCCGGTGGACGTGTTCCTGGACGCGCCCAGCGTGCGCGGCATTGTCGGCCACCTGATCGGCAAGGGCGTCGTCGAGGCAGCGCCGCCAAGCCGCGCCGAAGCCGCGGCGGCTGCGGCGCCTCCGCCGATTGCCGGGCAAACGATTGCCTTGCCGACGGCCGGCATCCGCGCGACGGCCTACCTGCCGCCGCTGCCGCAGCGTTTCGCGGCGAAGCCTGTCGACTTTGCCGCCTTCGGCGCCTGGATGATGCTGCTGGCCGCGCAGGAGAAGGATGGCCGGCTTTGCTATCTGCATCCGTCCGGCGGCGGCCTGAACGCCGTGCGGACCTACGTCGCGGTCAAGCCGGAGGCGGTGTCGGGCCTGGCCGGCGGCGTCTACTACTTCCACCCGGTCGCGCACGCGCTGTACCGCGTCGGCGACGTGGCCGGCCTGTCCCGCACGGCTTTCGGCGCCGGCGACCGGACGGCATTCGACAGCGCCGCGCTGGCGGTCTTTTTCGTTGCCGCGCTCGATGCCATCGTGCCCGTTTACCGCGAACACACCGGCACGCTGGTCAGCGTCGAGGCCGGCTACATGGGGCAGTTGCTGTTGAGCCGGCAGGGGGCTTACGCCCTGGCGGCGCGGCCGGTCGGGCGGGTCGATTGCACGGGGCTTCAGGCCGCCTTCGGCCTGGCCGACAGCGAACGCGTCGTCCACTGCCTGCTGGCCGGGGCGGCGCCGGCCGGGATGGCCGGCGAGCCGGCTGAAATCGGCCGCGATTGGGCGCCGGCCACGGGCGGCGCCATGCTCAGCCACCGCGCCCTGCGGGAGGCGGCGGCGCAGGCGCCACTGTCCAAGGAGGCGATGGACTTGCTGCACGACGAGCGGCGCCATCTGCGCGACGTGTCCGGCCTGACGGTGGCCCGCCGGCTCGACGCCGGGGTGTTTACCTGGGACGACTACCGTCTGCGCGCCTGTCAGCGCGCCTATGAATCGGCGGCGCTGCCGCTGCAGGCGCTGGGCGGCTTGCTGACGCTGTGCCGGCCGCGGCCGGATGGCGGCGGGGCCTGCCTGTTCGGCTCGCCGGCGGCCCGGTCCGGCTGGCAATTGTATCTCTACGTCCGCGCCGGCCGCGTCGAAGGGCTGGCCGAAGGCAGTTACCGCTACGACGAGGCCAGCCACGCGCTGCTCCGCTGCGGCGATCTGGCCGACGCGGCGATGGCGCAGGGCTATTCGCCCTACAACCGCAAGCACTACAAGAACGCCGCGTTCTGCCTGTTCATGGTGGCCCGGCCGGCCGCCGGCCGCAACGGGGACGAGGGCGAGGCCCTGCACCTGCCGCTGCTGGAGGCCGGCTATCTCGGCCAGTTGCTGATGGAGGCCCAGGCCGAGTTCGGCCTGGGGCTGTGTCCGATCGGCGGCATGCGCTTCGAGCTGGTGCGCGCCAGCATGCAACTGGGCGAGGACGCGCAGTTGCTGCATAGTTTCACCGGCGGCATGTTCCACCAGGAGATACCGGCCGGCCGGCGGCGTCTGCTTGAGCCTGCCGGCACGGCGCCGGTGCGCCAGGAGCGGGCCGGGGCGCTGGCGATCGTCGGGCTGAGCGGCCGTTATCCGGGCGCCGAGGGACTCGACGCGTACTGGGATAATTTGCAAGCGGGCGTCAGCAGCGTCGCGCCGATGCCGGCCGCGCGGCGCGCCTTGCTGGCGCGCGATGAGGCGCCGGCTATCCGCGCTGGCGGCTATCTGGCGCAGATCGATCGTTTCGACAGCCTGCTGTTCGGCATTTCGCCGGTCGAGGCGCGCGCCCTCGATCCGCAGGAGCGGTTGTTGCTGGAAAGCGTATGGGCCTGCCTGGAAGACGCCGGCTACACGGCCGAGTCCCTGCTGCGCGAGAGCCCGCGGGTCGGGGTGTTCGTCGGCGCGATGTGGAACGACTACCAGAGCCACGGCGTGGAGGTCTGGGCCGGGCAGGGCCGCGTCGAGGAGTTTTCGCACCACGCGTCGCTGGCCAACCGCATCTCCTATCTGTTCGATTTTTCCGGGCCCAGCGTGGCGATCAATACCTCGTGCTCGTCCGCCATGACCGCGCTGCATCTGGCCTGCGAGAGCATCCGGCGCGGCGAGTGCGACGCGGCCGTGGTCGGCGGCGTCAACCTGGTGTCGCACGCCTACCACGCGCGGCTGCTCGAAACGATCGACTTCCTCTCGAAGGAAGAGGCGTGCCGGCCGTTTTCGGCGCAGGCCAACGGCTGGGTCCTGGGCGAAGGCGTCGGCGCGGTGCTGCTCAAGCCGGTCGATGCCGCCGTGCGCGGGCGCGACCATGTCTACGCCGTCGTGCGCGGCAGCGCGATCGGCCACAGCGGCCGGACCATGCGTTTCGGCGCACCCAGCGCGCAGCGGCAGGAACGGACCATCCGGGAGGCGCTGGCGCATGCCGGGCTGGCGCCGGACGACATCGATTACGTCGAAGCGGCGGCGAGCGGCGCCGGCATGGCCGATGCCGTCGAAATGAGCGCCGTGAAGGCGGTCTTCGCGGGGCGCCGGGCGGACGCGCCCTGCCGCGTCGGCACGGTCAAGGCCAATGTCGGGCACCTGGAATCGGCGTCGGTGCTGTCGCAGTTGACCAAGGTGCTCTACCAGTTGCGGCATCGGCTGCTGGCGCCGTCGCTGAACAGCCGGCCGCGCAATCCCTTGATTGCGCTCGACGGCAGCGGCTTGAGCATCGTCGAGGAATTGACGCCGTGGTCGCCGGCCGAGGCCGGCACGCCGCTGCGCGCGCTGATCAACGTGGTCGGCGCGGCCGGCTCGGAGGGCCACCTGGTGCTGGAGGAGTACCCGAGCGGCAGGCGCAGCCCGGCCCCGCGCGCGCCGGCCATCGTGCCCGTTTCCGCCGCCACGGCCGCGCAGCTCAGGCAGCAGGTGCAAGACTTGCTCCAGTTCGTCGAGCGCGCTCCGGACACCAGCCTGGCGGACCTCGCCTTTACCCTGCAAGTGGGCCGCGTCGGCATGGCCGAGCGGCTCGCTTTCGTCGTCCCGGACCTCGGCGGACTGCGCGACGCCCTGGCGGCCTGTCTGGCCGCCGACGGGCTCGGCGGCACGGCGCGCCCGGACACCTGGCGCGGCCGTGCCGAACGGGGCGCGGAAGCGGCACCGGCCGGCGCAGACCTGGCTGCGCTGGCGCGGCACTTCGTCTGCGGCGGCGCCATCGACTGGCACGCGCTGCCCAGGGGCGATGCGCAACGGATTTCCTTGCCGACCTATCCATTCGAGCAGGTCAGCCATTGGATAGGCCGGGCGGCGGCCACGGACACGGCCGATGCGGTGCCGCCGGCTAAGGAGCAGGGCCGCGCCGACGCCCAGTCGGGCGCACAGTTGCGCGAGCGGATACTCGCTCATCTGCTGCGGCTGGTGGCCGGCGTCACCGAGGTGCCGGTGGCGCGCCTCGACGCCGACGCGCCGCTGGAGGGCTACGGCCTGACGTCGCTGATGATCCAGGCGCTCAACGGCAAGCTTGAGGAGGCGTTCGGCCCGTTGTCGAAGACGCTGCTGTTCGAAGTGCGCACGCTGCGTCAGCTGGCCGAGCATTTTTACGCGTACCACGGCGAGGCGGCGGGCCGGCGGTTCGGCGCCGCGCCGGCGGCGCCGCCGCAGCGAGCGGCGGCGCAAAGCCGCGGCGGCATCGCGCTTTCCGCTGCGCCGCAGGCCGGCGACGGCATCGCCATCGTCGGCCTGAGCGGCCGTTATCCGAAGGCCAATACGCTGCGGGCGTTCTGGGCGAACCTGAGCCAGGGCGTCGACTGCATCGGCGAGATTCCGCCGGAGCGGTGGCAGCATGGCCGCTATTACGATAGTGCCCGGGGCAAGCCGGGCAAGACCTACAGCAAATGGGGCGGCTTCATCGACGGCGTCGGCGAGTTCGATCCGATGTTCTTTGGGATGACGCCGCGCGAGGCGGCGCTGATCGACCCGCAGGAACGGCTGTTCCTGCAGACCGCCTGGCATGCGGTCGAGGACGCCGGCTACACGCGCGCGGGCCTGCGCAGCGTCCTGGGCCGCCGCGTCGGCGTGTTCGTCGGCGTGATGTACGGCGAATACCAGTTGTACCCGAGCCTGCCGGGCGGCCTTGCCACCAGCGCCACCTATGGAACTATCGCCAATCGCGTCTCCTACGTGCTGGACCTGTGCGGGCCGAGCATGGCGGTCGACACGTTGTGCTCGTCGTCGTTGACGGCGCTCCATCTGGCCTGCGAAAGCATCCGTCGCGGCGAATGCGCGGCGGCGATCGCGGGCGGTGTCAGCCTGTCGCTGCATCCGAACAAATACGCCACCCAGGCGCTGCTGGGCATGGCTGCCAGCGACGGCCGCTGCCGCAGTTTCGGCGAGGGGGGCGACGGCTTCGTGCCGGGAGAGGGCGTCGGCGCGGTGTTGCTCAAGCCGTTAGCGCAGGCCATTGCCGACGGCGACCATATCTACGGCGTGATCAAGGGCACGGCCGTCAATCACGGCGGGCGCACCAATGGCTTCACCGTGCCCGATCCGCGCGCCCAGGCCGAGCTGATCCGCACCGCCTTGAGCAACGCCGGCGTGGCGCCGCAGGCAGTCAGCTATATCGAGGCCCACGGCACCGGCACGGCGCTTGGCGATCCGATCGAAATCGCCGGGCTGGTGCAGGCTTTCGGCGCGCCTTGCGACGCGGCGCCGCACTGCGCGATCGGTTCGGCCAAGTCGAACATCGGGCACTGCGAGGCGGCGGCCGGCATCGCCGGGCTGACCAAGGTGCTGCTGCAGATGCAGCACCGCACCCTCGTCAAAAACCTGCACTGCGAGCAACTGAACCCCAATATCGACTTTTCCCGCACGCCGTTTGCCGTGCAGACGGCAACCGCGCCGTGGCCGCGGCCGCTTGTGCCGGGCGACGACGGCCCGCGCGAAAGCGCGCGCATCGCCGGGATTTCATCGTTCGGCGCCGGCGGCGCGAACGCCCACATCATTGTCGAGGAATACGAGGCGCCGGCGCGCAGCGCAGTGGCGGTGACGGCCGAACGGCCGGTCGCCATCGTGCTGTCGGCCAAGACGGCCGAGGCATTGCGCGAGCAGGCCGGCCAGTTGCGCGACGCGATCGCGGCGGGCGAACTCGGCGACGAACGTCTGGCCGATGCGGCCTACACGCTGCAGGTCGGCCGCGAGGCCATGGAGTGCCGGCTGGCCTGTCTGGCCGAGTCGGCGGCGGCGCTCGGCGCCAGGCTCGACGCCTGGCTCGGCGGCGCGCGCGACGTCGACGGCCTGCTGCTGGCAGAGACGCAGCGCAGCAAGCATGCGCTGGCGGCGTTCACGGCCGACGAGGACATGGCCCAGGCGATCGACGCCTGGATCGCCAAGGGCAAGCTGGCCAAGCTGCTGGAACTGTGGGTCAACGGTCTTGCCTTTGACTGGAATCGGCTGTACCAGGCGGATGGCGCAGACAAGCCGCAGCGTATCAGTCTGGCGCCGTACCCGTTCGCCCGCGAGCACTACTGGGTGCAAGCGCCGCCGGCCGATGTACCGGGCAGCGAGGGTGCAGGTATGGGTGCGCTGCATCCTCTGGTCCAGCGCAACACCTCGGACCTGCTGGAGCAGCGCTACAGCAGCCATCTGAGCGGCGTGGAATTCTGCGTGGCCGGCCACGTGCTCCATGGCCGCCCGGTGCTGGCCGCCGCCGCTTACCTGGAGATGGCGAGGGAAGCGCTGGCGCAAGCCGGCGCGGTCGAAGCCGGCGCCGCGCTGCGCTTGCTGGACGTCGCCTGGCAGAAACCGTTGCCGGCGCCGGCGCAGGTGCACATCGGCCTGTACCCGGAGGCCGACGGCCGGATCGCCGTCGAAATCTATAGCGGCGAGGACGAGGTGCATTGCGTGGCGGTGGCCGAGGCCATGGCGGCCGAGGCCGCGCAAGCGCTCGACCTCGACGCGCTGCGGGCGCGCTGCGGCCAGTCCGTCCAGTCCGGCGCCGACTGTTATGCCCGTCTTGCCGCGCAGGGACTGGCTTACGGACCGGCGTTGCAGGCGATCGAGAGCGTCTACAGCGGCGACGGCCTGCTGCTGGCCCGGCTGCAACTGCCGGCAAGCGCCGTGGCGAGCGAAGCGGATTATGGTTTGCATCCGAGCCTGCTGGAAGCGCTGTGGCCGGCGGCGGCGCTGCTGGCCGGCGAGCCGGGGGCGGCTGTGCCGTCGGGCGCGGACAGGGTCGAGATCAGCGGCCGTTGTTCCCCGCAAATGTGGGCGGTGGTGCAAGCCCATGCGGGAGACGCGGCGCAGCGCTTCGACGTCGCATTGTGCGACGACCGTGGCGTTGTCTGCGTGCGTTTCCAGGGACTGGCCCTGGCGGCGGCAGAGAGCCGGGCGGGCGAAGGCGGCGTGCTGCTGTTGCGCCCGGAGTGGCAGGACAAGGCGGCAGCCGTAACCATCGCGCCCGATTACCAGCGGCAGGTGGTCATGCTATGCGGCGTGGGCGTCGCGGCGCCGGCCTTGCGGGAACGCGGCGGCGCAATCGATTACACGGAATGCGAAGCCGGCGAGAACCTGGCTGCGGACTTCAGCCAGGCGGTGCAGCAGTTGTGCGGCGCCTTGCGGGAGCTGTTGCAGGCGGTGCCGGCGGGGCCGCTGCTGGTGCAGGTCGTGGTGCCGGCCGATGGCCCGCGGCAGCCGCTGGCGGCGCTGGCCGGCGTGTTGCGGTGCGCCCGGCGCGAGCAGCCCGGTCTGGTTGGCCAGTTGATTGCGGTCGGTGAAGGTGAGAGCGATGTCAGTCTGGCGGCCAAGTTGCGCGAGAACGCCAGTTGTCCGGAGGCGACGCAGATCCGTTATCTGGACGGCCAGCGGCAGGTCGCGGCGTGGCGGGAACTGGCCGCCGAGCCGGACGCATTGATTCCATGGAAGCGCGACGGTGTCTACCTGATTACCGGCGGGCTGGGCGGGCTGGGTCGGGTGTTCGCCGGGGAGATCGCCCAGCGGGCGCCGGGCGCAACGCTGGTGCTGACCGGGCGGCGCGCCCTCGACAACGCCGGCCGTGAGCAGTTGCGGACGCTGGAAGCGGCCGGCGCGAAGGTCGCCTACCACGCGGTGGACGTCGCCGACCGGGCGGCGGTATCGCAGTTGCTGCGGCAAGTCCGGGAGGCGCACGGCGGCCTGCACGGCATCGTCCATGCTGCCGGCGTGTTCGAGGAAGGTTTCCTGCTGCGGAAAAGCGCTGCCAGGATTGGCGCCGTGCTGGCGCCGAAGGTGACGGGGCTGGTCAATCTGGACGAGGCCAGCCGCGAGTTCGACCTGGACTACTTGATCTGCTTCTCGTCGATCAGCGTGCTGGGCAGCCCCGGCCTGGCCGATTACGCGGCCGGCAACGGCTTCATGGATGCCTACGTACACCACCGCAATGCGCTGGCCGCGCAGGGACTGCGCAAAGGCCGGGCGGTGGCGCTCAACTGGCCGTCGTGGAAGGCCGGCGGCATGCCCTTGGACGCGGCCGGCGAACGCTGGATCGAACAGCGGACCGGCCTGCAGGCCCTGGCGACCCAAGCCGGCATCGGTGCGCTGTACCGGGTGCTCGGCGCCGGTCTGGCGCAGGCGATGGCGCTGCAGGGCAATGCCGAGCGGATTCGCCGGCAGTTCCTCGACAGGCTGGATGCGGCAGCGCCGGCCGCCGTGGCGACGGCCCCGGCCCCGGCGGCGCTGGCGCCGGTAGTCGAAGCGGGCGCGTCGCGCCTGCAGGACCGGGCCGTGCATTACTTTACGAAATTGCTGGCATCCGTGTTCAAGCTGCCGATGGCCCGGCTCGAAGCCGACGCGCCGCTGGAGCGCTATGGCATCGACTCGATCCTGGTCACGCAGCTGACGCTGGAGCTGGAGCGGGCCTTCGGGGCGTTGCCGAAGACATTGTTCTTCGAGTATCAGACGATTGCCGCATTGACCGGCTACTTCCTGGCGCAACACCGCGCCCGTCTGGTCGAGCTGCTGGGGGGCGAGCAGACGGCGCCCACCGGCGTCTTGCCGGCAGCGGCGCAGCCGCCGGCGCGTCCGCCGCAGCCGGCCGTTCCGGTCCGCGCGCGGCGCCGCTTTGCAGCGGCGCAAGCAGCCGGGGCAGACGCCAGGAGCGCGCCGGCGCGCCAGGATATCGCCATCGTCGGCGTCGCCGGCCGCTATCCCCAGGCGCGCGATCTGCAGGCGCTGTGGGCAAGCCTGCGCAATGGCGAGGACCACATCACCGAAGTCCCGCCGGAGCGCTGGGACCATAGCCGCTACTTCGATCCCGACAAGAACCGGGCCGGCTCCACGTATGCCAAGTGGGGGGGCTTCATCGATGGCGTCGACGAGTTCGACGCGCAATTTTTCGGCATTTCGCCGCGCGAAGCCGAGGTGATGGACCCGCAGGAGCGCTTGTTCCTGGAGTGCGTGTATGCGGTGCTGGAAGACGCCGGCTATACCCGCGAGACGCTGGGCCAGCAGACCGGCGGCAAGGTTGGCGTCTACGCCGGCGTGGGCATCGAGGAATACAAACTGTTCGGCGCAGAACTGCAGGCCCGCGGCCATCACATCGGCGTGTCGGGCAGCCCGGCTTCGATCGCCAACCGGGTTTCGTACTTCTGCAATTTCCATGGCCCGAGCATGATGATCGACACCATGTGCTCGGCGTCGTTGACGGCACTGCATCTGGCGTGCGAAAGCCTGCGCAACGGCAGTTGCGCGGCGGCCATTGCCGGCGGGGTGAACCTGAATATCCATCCGAACAAGTACCTGTTGCTGGCGCAGGGCAAGTTCGCTTCGAGCAAGGGCCGCTGCGAAAGTTTTGGCGAGGGCGGCGACGGCTACGTGCCGGCCGAGGGGGTCGGGGCGGTGCTGTTGAAACCGCTGGAACAGGCCATTGCCGACGGCGACCACGTGTATGCCGTGATCAAGGCGGTGACGGTCAACCACGGCGGCAAGACCAACGGCTACACGGTGCCGAACCCGCACGCGCAGGCCGACGTGGTCGCCCGCGCGCTGCGGGAGGCGGGCGTCGATCCGCGCACCGTTAGCTACCTGGAGGCGCACGGCACCGGCACCTCGCTCGGCGACCCGATCGAAATCGCCGGCCTGAGCAAGGCGTTCGGCGCCTCGACGCAGGACCGCCAGTTCTGCGCGATCGGCTCGATCAAGTCGAACATCGGCCACTGCGAAGCGGCGGCGGGCATTGCCGGCATCACCAAGGTGCTGCTGCAACTGAAGCATGGCGAACTGGTGCCCAGCCTGCACGCGGAAACCCTGAATCCTCACATCGATTTCGCGGCCACGCCGTTCGTCGTGCAGCGCCAGTTGGCGGTGTGGCGGCGGCCGGTGGTCGAGGTCGACGGCCGCAGCGTCGAGTTCCCGCGCCGCGCCGGCGTGTCGGCGTTCGGCGCCGGTGGCGCGAACGCCCACGTGGTGATCGAGGAGTATCTGGCGCCCCAGCCTGCGGAGGCAGTGCAGCCAGGCGGCGCCCAGCCGGCGCTGGTGGTGCTGTCGGCCCGGAATGCCGAGCGCTTGCAGGAACGCGTGCGGCAGCTGCTCGCTGCCGTCGCGGACGAGGACTGCGGCGATGCGCTGCTGGCGGACCTCGCCTACACGCTGCAGGTGGGGCGCGAGGCGATGGACGAGCGGCTGGCGCTGCAGGTGTGCTCGATGGCCGGACTCAGGGAAAAGCTGAGGGCCTATCTGGCCGGCGACGAGGGAATCGAAGATTTGTACAGCGGCCAGGTCAAACGCAACAAGGAAGCGCTGGCCGCCTTCACCGCCGACGAGGATCTGGCGGGAGCGGTCGATGCGTGGATCGCCAAGGGCAAGCTGCACAAGCTGCTCGACTTGTGGGTCAAGGGGCTGGCGTTCGACTGGAATAAATTGCCCGGTGCGCAGAAACGGCGGCGTGTCAGCCTGCCGACCTATCCGTTCGCCCGCGAGCGCCATTGGGTGCCGCTGCCTGAGGGACAGGCCGACGCGCAGGCCGCTGCTCAGCCGGCGCCATCGGCGCTGCTGCACCCGCTGGTGCACCGCAACACCTCGCGCATGGGAGAGCAGCGGTTTAGCAGCCGTCTGAGCGGCAATGAGTTTTTCCTGGCCGAACATGTCGTGCAAGGGAAGCGGGTGCTGCCGGGCGTGGCCTATCTGGAGATGGCGCGCGAAGCGCTGGTGCAGGCGGAAGCGTTCGAGACTGCGGCAAGCGGCGTGCGGCTGAGGAATGTGGTCTGGTCCCGGCCGGTGATCGTCGACGACGCGCCGGTCGACGTGCACATCGGGCTGTATGCGGAAGCGGACGGCCGGATCGGCTATGAGGTCTACAGCGGCGAGGGCGATGTGCACAGCCAGGGCCTGGCCGAGGCTGTCGGGAGCGCGCCGGAACGGCTCGACCTGGGCGCGCTTCAGGAGCAATGCAATCAGGCGCTGCTGGCAGGGGATGCCTGTTATGCCGGCTTTGCCACTATCGGGCTTGCCTATGGTCAGGCATTCCAGGCGATCGCGCGTATTCACGTCGGACAGGGCCAGGTACTGGCGCGCCTGGAGCTGCCTGAGGGCGCTGCATCGACCGCCAGCGGTTTCGTGCTGCACCCCGGTTTGCTTGACGCGGCGCTGCAGGCGGTGGTCGGCCTGGCCGATCCGCAGCAAAAAGCGGAATTGGTTCTGCCGTTCGGCGTCGAAAGCGTCGAGATTGTCGGGCGTTGCAGTCCGCGGATGTGGGCGCTGGTGAAGGCGAGCGGCGACAGCACGGCCCAGGTCCGCAAATACGACGTCACGCTGTGCGACGACGAGGGCGTGGTCGCGGTGCGGTTGCTGGGTTTCGCCGCGCGGGTGGTGGAAGGCCAGTTGGGCGCCGGCAGCGTGTTGCTGCTGCGCCCGGAATGGCGGCGGCAGGCGGCGCAGGGCGCCGCGCCGCAGTACCAGGAGCGCCATGCTGTGCTGTGCGGGGTGGGCGTTGCCGCGCCGGCCTTGCAGGAAAGGATGGACGGCGCGTCCTGCGTCGAGCTGGCGGCCGGGAACGATCTGGCGGCCGACTACGGCACTGCGGTGCAGCGGCTGTGCGCGGCGGTGCAGGCCATCCTGCAAGGCAAGCCGGCCGGGCCGGTGCTGCTGCAGGTGGTGGTGCCGGCCGAAGGGCCGCGCCAGGCGCTGGCCGGACTGGCCGGCTTGCTGAGGACGGCGCGGCAGGAGCAGCCGAAGCTGGTCGGTCAGTTGATCGCCGTCGGCTCGGGAGTGGACGCGGACGCTCTGGCGGCCATGCTGGCCGCGAATGCGGCCTGTCCGCAGGATGTGCTCATCCGCCATGTGGACGGCCAGCGCGAGGTGGCCGACTGGGAGGAAATGACGGCCGAAGCGGCGGCGCCGCCACCGTGGAAGGCCGACGGCGTGTATCTGCTCACCGGGGGACTGGGCGGCCTGGGACAGTTGTTCGCCAGGGAAATCGCGCGCCGGGCGCGCGGTGTCACGCTGGTGCTGACGGGGCGCCGGGAACTCGATGACGCCGGCCGCCAGCATGTGCGGGCGCTGGAAGCGCTGGGGGCGACGGTGGCCTACCGGGCGCTCGACGTGGCCGACGGGAAAGCCGTGCGCCAGCTGGTCTTGCAGGTGCGGGAAGAGTATCAGGGCTTGCACGGTATCGTGCACGCGGCCGGGGTGTTGCGCGACAGCCTGCTGTTGAAGAAGACGCCGGAAGAGGTCGACGCGGTGCTGGCGCCGAAGGTGGCGGGCCTGCTGCATCTGGACGAGGCGAGCCGCGACGTCGAGCTCGACTGGCTGATCTGCTTCTCGTCGACCAGTGCGGCATTGGGCAATGCCGGGCAGGCCGACTACGCGGCGGCGAACGGTTTCCTGGATAGTTACGCGCATTACCGCAACGGTTTGGCGGCGCAGGGGTTGCGGCATGGCCGGACGGTGTCGCTGAACTGGCCGCTGTGGAAGGAGGGCGGCATGCGGATGGACGCCGCCAGCGAAGCGCGGATCGCCCAGCTGACCGGCTTGACGGCGCTGGCCAGCGAGGCCGGCATCGAGGCGCTGTACGGCGTGCTGGGAGCCGGCGTCGGGCAGGCGATGGTGCTGCAGGGGGCGCCCGGCAAGCTCCGGCAGCGTCTGCTGGCCCAGCCGAAACCGGCATTCCTTGCCGACGCGGACGGCGTCGCGGCGGCAGGCGCCACCGCGCAGGCCGATGTCGACGCCAACCAGTTGCAGGAAAGAATCAGCCGGGTGCTGAAGGACGCCGTGTCGGCGCTGCTAAAGGTCAAGGCGGAAGACATCGACGGCGACGCCGAACTGAGCGAATTTGGCTTCGATTCCGTCACGCTGACGGAATTCGGCAACCGGCTGAACCAGGACTACCAGCTCGCGTTGACGCCGACGATCTTCTTCGAGCATCCGACGCTGAACAGCTTTGCCGCCTACCTGCGCATGGAACAGGGCGCGGTGTTCGCCGCCCGGCTGATGGGCGCGGCGCAAGCGCTGCCGGCGCCTGCGCCGGCAGCGGCGGCAATGGCGATGGCGCGTCCCGGAAGGCGCCACGCCGCGCCGGCGGCAGCGGTTCCGGTTCCGGCGCCGGCCCGCGAGGCGATCGCCATCATCGGCATGAGCGGCTGCTTCCCGATGGCGCATGACCTGGGGGAATTCTGGGACAACTTGCTTGCTAAAAAGGATTGCATCAGCGAGATTCCGGCCAGCCGCTGGGATTGGCGGAAAATCTACGGCGACCCGGCCACCGAGGAAAACACGAGCAACGTCAAATGGGGTGGTTTCATCGACGGCGTGGACGAGTTCGACCCGCTGTTCTTCGGCATTTCGCCGAAGGAAGCGGAGGTGATCGATCCGCAGCAGCGCCTGCTGATGACCCACGTCTGGAAGGCCATCGAGGACGCCGGCTACGCGGCCGGCAGCCTGTCGGGTTCCCGCACCGCGCTCTACGTGGGGACCGGCGCCACCGGCTATGGCAGTTTGCTGGCCCGGGCAAAGTTGCCGATCGAAGGCTATTCGGCGACCGGCGTGGTGCCGTCGGTGGGGCCGAACCGGATGAGCTACCTGCTCAATCTGCATGGACCCAGCGAGCCGGTGGAGACGGCTTGTTCGAGTTCCCTGGTGGCCTTGCGCAAGGGGGTGATGGCGATTGAAAACGGCGGCTGCGAGCTGGCGATCGTCGGCGGCATCAATACCCTGGTCACGCCGGAGGCGCATATCAGCTTCAGCAAGGCCGGCATGTTGTGTGAAGACGGCCGCTGCAAGACCTTCTCGGCGCAGGCCAACGGTTATGTGCGCGGCGAGGGTGTCGGCATGCTGGTGCTGAAGCGGCTCAGCGCCGCCGAACGCGACGGCGACCACATTTACGGCTTGATACGCGGCACAGCGGAAAACCACGGCGGCCGGGCCACCTCGCTGACGGCGCCGAATCCCAAGGCCCAGGCGGACTTGCTGAAAGAGGCTTACCAGGCCGCCGGCGTGGACCCGCGCAGCGTCGGTTACATCGAGGCGCACGGCACCGGCACGCCGCTTGGCGATCCGATCGAGGTGAACGGGCTGAAGATGGCGTTCAAGGCCCTGTACCAAGACGCGGGCGCGGCGGCGCCGGACGCGCCGCACTGCGCGCTGGGCTCGGTGAAGAGCAACATCGGCCACCTGGAACTCGCCGCCGGCGTGGCCGGGGTGATCAAGGTGCTGTTGCAGTTGCGCCACAAGACGCTGGTCGGCAGCCTGCATTGCGACGAGGTCAATCCCTATATCGACTTGCGGGACAGCCCCTTCTATCTGGTGCGGCAAAGCGGCGAGTGGCCGGCGCTGCGCGACGGGCGGGGGCGCGAATTGCCGCGGCGGGCGGGGGTGAGCTCGTTCGGATTCGGCGGCGTCAATGCGCACGTGGTGATCGAAGAGTACGTGGGCGTGGCCGATACGCGGCCACCGACGCCGGACGGTGCGGCGCTGGTGCTGCTGTCGGCGAAAAACGCCGAGCGGCTGCAGGAGCAGGCGCAGCAACTGCTGGCCGCGATCGAGGCCAATGGCTGGGGCGACGATAGGCTGGCCGAGCTGGCCTACACGCTGCAGGTGGGCCGCGAGGCCATGGAGGAGCGCCTGGCGCTGGTGGTGGATTCGATGGCGCAGCTGAAGGAGAGGCTGGCGGCCTTTGTCGCGGGCCAAAGCGGCATCGCCGATCTGTTCCGTGGCCAGGTCAAGCGCAACAAGGAGGCGCTGGCGGTCTTTAGCGCCGACGAGGAATTGCAGGAAGCCATAGCGAAATGGGTCGCGCGCAAGAAATTCGGGAAAGTGCTGGACCTGTGGGTGAAGGGGCTGGTGTTCGACTGGAAGGCGCTCTACGGGGAATACCGGCCGAAACGCATGGGCTTGCCAAGCTATCCCTTCGCCCGCGAGCGTTACTGGGTGCCGGAAACGGATGGGCATCTGCCCGCAGTGCGCAAGGCCCAGGCCAGTTTCGACGAAGCTTACTACATGGCCTTGCTGGACCGGGTAATGGAAGGCAGTGTGAGTGTGGAATCGGCCGTGCAGGACATCGACGCGCAATCGGATTAAAAATTGTGCCGCTACGCAATTGCCGAAAGACGGTAATTGCTTTAATTACTGACAATAGGCATTCGGTATCATGGACTTATTGAACTACATACTAAACGAAGTCAAGAACAAGCGAATTGACAAGGGTGAGGCAGTAAGTTTGATCCGGCAATACCAGGCGCGCCCGGCGGGGCAGGGCGTGCCGGTCTTGCATCCTCTGGTACAGCGCAACACGTCGGATTTGTCGGAGCAGCGTTTCAGCACGCGGCTGACGGGCGAGGAATTTTTCCTGGCCGATCACGTCGTCCAGGGCAAACGGGTGTTGCCCGGCGTGGCTTATCTGGAAATGGCGCGGGCGGCGCTGATCCAGGCCGGCGGGCTGGCCGAGAGCGCCGGCGTGCGGCTCAAGGAAGTGGCCTGGGCCAGGCCGCTGGTGGTGGAGGCCGAGCCGGTGGAGGTGCATATCGGCCTGTACCCGGAAGAGGGCGGAGCGGTCGGCTTCGAGATTTACAGCGGCGAGGAGCGGGTGCACAGCCTGGGTACGATGGAAACCTTCCAGCCGGGCGCGGCGGAGCGGCTCGACCTGGCCGCGCTGCGCGCGCAATGCGGCGCCGCCACGCTCGCGGGAAGCGACTGCTATGCGCGCTTTGCCGCGCTGGGGCTCGCATACGGCCCCGCGCAGCAAGCCATCGAGGCGATTCACGTCGGCGCCGGCCAGGCGCTGGCCCGGCTGCAACTGCCGGCAAGCGTGGCGGCCGGCGTGCTCGATTATGTGCTGCATCCGAGCCTGCTCGATGCCGGCTTGCAGGCGGTCGCCGGTCTGGCCGGTGACGAGCAACAGGGGCAACTGGCCTTGCCGTTTGCGGTGGCAACAGTCGAGATCGTCGGCCGCTGCACGCCGCAGATGTGGGCGCTGGTGAAGGCGAGCGGCGACAGCACGGCCCAGGTCCGCAAATACGACGTCACGCTGTGCGACGACGAGGGCGTGGTCGCGGTGCGGCTGCTGGGTTTCGCCGCCCGGGTGGTGGAAGGCCAGTTGGGCGCCGGTAGCGTGTTGCTGCTGCGGCCGGAATGGCGGCGGCAGCCGGCGCAGGGCGCCGCGCCGCAGTACCAGGAGCGCCACGCGGTGCTGTGCGGGGTGGGCGTTGCCGCGCCGGTCTTGCAGGAAAGGATGGGCGACACGGCTTGCGTCGAGCTGGCGGCCGGGAACGATCTGGCGGCCGACTACGGCACTGCGGTGCAGCGGCTGTGCGCGGCGGTGCAGGCCATCCTGCAAGGCAAGCCGGCCGGGCCGGTGCTGCTGCAGGTGGTGGTGCCGGCCGAAGGGCCGCGCCAGGCGCTGGCCGGGCTGGCCGGCTTGCTGAGGACGGCGCGGCAGGAGCAGCCGAAGCTGGTCGGCCAGTTGATCGCCGTCGGCTCGGGAGTGGACGCGGACGCTCTGGCGGCCATGCTGGCCGCGAATGCGGCCTGTCCGCAGGATGTGCTCATCCGCCATGTGGACGGCCAGCGCGAGGTGGCCGGCTGGGAGGAAATGACGGCCGAAGCGGCGGCGCCGCCGTGGAAGGCCGACGGCGTGTATCTGCTCACCGGGGGGCTGGGCGGCCTGGGGCAGTTGTTCGCCACGGAAATCGCACGCCGGGCGCGCGGTGTCACGCTGGTGCTGACGGGGCGCCGGGAACTTGACGACGCCGGCCGCCAGCATGTGCGGGCGCTGGAAGCGCTGGGGGCGACGGTGGCCTACCGGGCGCTCGACGTGGCCGACCGGGAAGCCGTGCGCCAGCTGGTCTTGCAGGTGCGGGAAGAGTACCAGGGCTTGCACGGCATCGTGCACGCGGCCGGGGTGTTGCGCGACAGCCTGCTGCTGAAGAAGACGCCGGAAGAGGTTGAGGCGGTGCTGGCGCCGAAGGTGGCGGGCCTGCTGCATCTGGACGAGGCGAGCCGCGACGTCGAGCTCGACTGGCTGATCTGCTTCTCGTCGACCAGTGCGGCATTGGGCAATGCCGGACAGGCCGACTATGCGGCGGCGAACGGTTTCCTGGACAGTTACGCGCATTACCGCAACGGTTTGGCGGCGCAGGGGTTGCGGCATGGCCGGACGGTGTCGCTGAACTGGCCGCTGTGGAAGGAAGGTGGCATGCGGATGGACGCCGCCAGCGAAGCGCGGATCGCCCAACTGACCGGCTTGACGGCGCTGGCCAGCGAGGCCGGCTTCGAGGCGCTGTACGGTGTGCTGGGCGCCGGTGTCGGGCAGGCAATGGTGCTGCAGGGCGCGCCGGCCAAGGTAAGGCGCTGGCTGGCCGAATCGACCGAGCCTCCCAGGATCGCCAAAGCGTTGCCGGCGAAGGCGGCCGGCGCCGCCACGGACGCGGGCCAACTGAAGGAGAAGGCCCTGCAGCACTTCAAGCGTCTGCTGGCCAGGGTCTTCAAGCTGCCCGCCGACCGGATTGACGCCGACGCGCAGCTGGACCGTTATGGCATCGACTCCATCCTGGTGACCCAGCTCACCACCGAACTTGAGAAAACCTTCGGCCCGCTGTCGAAAACCCTGCTCTTTGAATATCAGACTCTCGACGCGCTGAGCGGCTATTTCATCGCCAGCCACCATGAACGCCTGGCCGGCTTGCTCAAGCTCAGCCAGCCGGGACGTCCGGATGTGGAGCCGCCCGGCGTGCCGGCCCATCCGCCGGCGCGCACGCGGCGCCAGCGTTTCGCCTTGGCGGCGCAGGGAGCGCCCGGCGCCGCACCGGTGGCCCGCGGCCACGGCGGCATCGCAATCATCGGGGCTGCCGGACGTTATCCGCAGGCCCGCGACTTGAAGGCGTTCTGGGACAATCTGCGCGAGGGCAGGGACTGTGTCACAGAAGTCCCGCCGGAGCGCTGGGATCATAGCCGCTATTTCGATCCCGACAAGAACAAGCCGGGTTTTACCTACAGCAAATGGGGCGGCTTCATCGACGGTGTCGATGAGTTCGATCCGCAGTTCTTCAATATGTCGCCGCGCGAGGCCGAATTCGTCGACCCGCAGGAACGGCTGTTCCTGCAGTGTGTGCACGGCGCCCTGGAAGACGCCGGTTACACGCGCGAAGCGCTGGGCCGGCACGGGCGGGAGCGCAAGGTGGGCGTGTATGCCGGGGTGTTTTTCGAGGAGTACCAGCTCTACGGCGCCCAGGAACAGGCCAGGGGCAACCACCTGGCGCTGGGCGGCAGTCCGGCCTCGATCGCCAACCGCGTCTCGTATCACTTTAATCTGCACGGCCCGAGCCTGTCGATGGACAGCATGTGCTCCAGTTCGCTGACGGCGATCCATCTGGCCTGCGAAAGCCTGTTGCATGGCAAGTGCGAGATGGCGATTGCCGGCGGGGTCAACGTGACCATCCACCCGAACAAATACCTGCTTCTGGCGCAGGGAAAGTTCGCATCGAGCAAGGGCCGCTGCGAAAGCTTTGGCGAGGGGGGCGACGGCTACGTGCCGGCCGAAGGGGTAGGCGCATTGATCCTGAAGCCGCTGGAACAGGCCATCGCCGACGGCGATCATATCTACGGCGTGATCAAGGCCACGGCGCTCAACCACGGCGGCAAGACCAACGGCTACACGGTGCCGAATCCTTTGGCCCAGGCGGCGGTGATCGGCCAGGCGCTCAAGGAGGCGGGTGTCGACCCGCGCACGATCAGCTACGTCGAGGCGCACGGCACGGGCACCGCCCTGGGCGACCCGATCGAAATCACCGGCCTGAGCAAGGCGTTCGGCGAGCACACGGCGGACCGGCAGTTCTGCGCCATCGGCTCGGTGAAATCGAACATCGGTCACGGCGAGGCGGTGGCCGGCGTCGCCGGCGTGACCAAGGTATTGTTGCAGTTGCAATATGGGCAGTTGGCGCCGAGCCTGCATTCGCAGACGCTGAACCCGAACATCGACTTCGCGGCGACGCCTTTCGTCGTCCAGCGCGAACTGGCTGAATGGAAACGGCCGGTGCTCGACGTCGACGGCCGTGCCGTGGAGCTGCCGCGCCGCGCCGGCGTGTCGTCGTTCGGCGCGGGCGGCTCGAATGCCCACGTGGTCATCGAGGAATACGTCGCCGAAGCGGATGCGCGCCCCACGGCACCGTTGGAACTTCCCGTGGCGCTGCTGCTGTCGGCGAAGAATCCGGAGCGGCTGCAGGAGTACGCGCGGCATCTGGCCGAGGCGATCGGCGCTGCCGGCTGGAGCGATGCGCAACTGGCCGATATTGCCTACACTTTGCAGGTCGGGCGCGAGGCGATGGAGGAGCGCTTGGCGCTGCTGGTGAGCTCGATGGCCGAGCTCAGGGAAAAGCTCGCCGCGTATCTGGCCGGCGAGCACGGCATCGACAATCTGTACCGTGGCCAGACCGGGCAAAGCCGGGAATCGCTAGCGGCCTTGGCCGCCGACGACGACATGGCCGTCACGATAGGCGCCTGGGTAGCCAAGGGCAAGTTGGACAAGCTGCTGGAGCTGTGGGTCAAGGGCTTCGCGTTCGACTGGAACGGGCTGTACGGCGCAAACCGGCCGCGGCGCGTCAGCTTGCCGACCTATCCGTTCGCCCGCGAGCGCTATTGGGTCCCGCAATTCGGCGCATCGGCCGCGGATCAGGCGGTGGGCGCAATGGCGTTCCTGCACCCTCTGGTGCAACGCAACACCTCCGATCTGTCGGAGCAGCGCTTCAGCAGCCGCTTCAGCGGCGGCGAGTTCTTCCTGGCCGACCACGTCGTGCAGGGCCGCCGCATCCTGCCGGCGGTGGCCTACCTGGAAATGGCGCGCGCGGCGCTGCTCCAGGCCGGCGGCGCGGACGCCGGCGGCGGCGTGCGCCTGAAAAATGTCGTCTGGGCGCGGCCCGTGGTGGCCGACCAGCCGGTGGAGGTGCATATCGGGCTGTATCCGGAAGCGGACGGCTCCGTCGGCTTCGCGGTCTACAGCGATGCGGACGTGGTGCACAGCCAGGGCACGGCCGAAGCCTTGCCGGCGGGGGCCGCCGAGCGGCTCGACCCGGCGGCGCTGCGCACGCAGTGCGACCGCCTGGTGCTGGACGGCGCCGAGTGCTACCGCCGCTTCGCGGCGCTGGGACTGGCATACGGGCCGGCGCAGCAGGCCATCGAGGTGATCTATGTCGGCGCCGGCCAGGCGCTGGCGCGCCTGCAATTGCCGGCCTCGCTGGCGGCGTCGGGCGGCGACTACGTGCTGCATCCGAGCCTGCTCGATGCGGCCTTGCAGGCCGTGGCCGGGCTGGCGCCGGACGACGGCGCGGCGCAACTGGCTTTGCCGTTCGCCGTGCGCGAGGTCGACGTCGTCGGCCGCTGCGGCGAGCGGATGTGGGCCTGGGTGCGCCCCGAGGCGGGCAGTACGCTCGAGGACCGCGTCCGCAAGGTCGACATCACGCTGTGCGACGACGAGGGCGTGGTGTGCGCGCAATTGAAGGGCTTCGCCAGCCGTCCGCTCGACGGCGAGGGGTTTGCCGGCGCGGCGCCTGACGACGGCGCGGAGCGCCTGACGCTGCTGGCGCCGGTGTGGGACGTCGTGGCACCGGCCGTGCAGGCCGCGCCGGGGCGGGTGCTGCTGGTCGGCGGCGGCGGCGCGCTGCGGGAAACGCTGCGGCGGCAGTTCCAGGGAGAGGTCGCCGAGCTGGACGCCGCCGGCAGCCCTGCCGCGCTGGCGGCGGCGCTGGCCGCCCAGGGCGAGATCGAACATCTGCTCTGGGTGGCGCCGGAGGCCGGATCGCCCGGCCTTGCCGAGGACGCGATGATCGCGGCCCAGCACGACGGCGTGCTGCAGTGCTTCCGGCTGGTCAAGGCCCTGCTCGAAGCCGGTTACGGCAGCAGGGCGCTGCGCTGGAGCGTGCTGACCGCGCAAACCCAGGCGGTGCATGCGGACGAGGCGGTCAATCCGGCCCACGCCGGCGTGCATGGCCTGATCGGTTCGCTGGCCAAGGAGTACCTGAACTGGCAGCTGCGGCTGGTCGACATGCCGCAGGACGGCGCCTGGCCGGTGGCCGAAGCGCTGCGCCTGGCGCCGGATGCCCAGGGCAACGGCTGGGCGTGGCGCGGCGGCCAGTGGTATCGGCAGCAGCTGCTGCCGGCGCGGGTGGCGGCCGGGGCGGCGGCGCCCTACCGCCGGGGCGGCGTGTACCTCGTCATCGGCGGCGCCGGCGGCATCGGCGAAGTGTGGAGCGAACACGTGATCCGCGGCCACGCCGCGCAAGTGGTCTGGATAGGCCGGCGGCCGGCCGACGCCGACATCGAGGCGAAGATCGGCCGGCTGGCCCGGCTGGGGCCGGCGCCGCTGTACATCGCCGCCGACGCGGCCGACCGGCAGGCGCTGGAACGGGCCTGCCGGCAGGTCAAGGAGCGCTTCGGCGCCATCCACGGCGTGATCCATTCGGCCATCGTGCTGCGCGACCAGAGCCTGGCGAACATGGACGAGGCGCGCTTCGGCGCCAGCCTGTCGGCCAAGGTCGACGTCAGCGTGCGGCTGGCGCAGGTGTTCGGCGAGGCGGAGTTGGGCGGCGCGCTGGACTTCGTGCTGTTCTTCTCTTCGCTGCAAAGCTTCACGAAGGCGGCGGGGCAGAGCAACTACGCCGCCGGCTGCACCTTCAAGGACGCGTTCGCGCACCAGCTGGGCAGGGTCTTGCCATGCCGCGTGCGGGTGATGAACTGGGGCTGGTGGGGCGGCGTCGGCGTGGTGGCATCGAGCGCCTACCGGGAGCGGATGGCGCAAATGGGGCTGGCCTCGATCGAGCCGGACGAGGGCATGGCCGCGCTGGCCACGCTGCTCGGCGGCGGCGCCGGCCAGCTGGCGCTGCTGAAAACCACCGCGCAGGCGGCCCGCCAGGGGCCGCAGTTCGCCGAGGCGGTCCAGGTGTTTGCGCCGCAGTACGCGGCCCTCCTGGGCACGCTCGACACTTCCGCGGGCAAGGCGCTGGCGCCGGCCGGGCAGGCGGAGGCGCGCGCCTTCGACGCGCCCCTGCAGGCGATGCTGGGGCGGCTGCTCTGCGGGCAATTGCAGGCGCTGGGCCTGGGTGCCGGGCAGCAGGGCACGGCGGCCGAATGCGCCGCCGCCCTGGGGCTGCCGGCGATGTACGGCCGCTGGTTCGAGCAGTCGCTGCGGCTGCTGGCCGAACAGGGCTATCTGCAGTTCGACGGCGGGCAGGTGTCGACGCGCGGCATGGCGCCCGTCGACATGGCGGCCGCCTGGACCGAATGGGAGGAGCGCAAGGCGCTCTGGCTGGAGACGCCGGCGTTCCGGGCCCAGGTGGCGCTGGTCGAAACGACGCTGCGGGCCTTGCCCGATATCCTGGGCGGGCGGGTGCCGGCCACCGAGGTGATGTTCCCGGGTTCGTCGATGCGTCTGGTCGAGGGCGTCTACAAGCACAATCCCGTTGCCGACTACTTCAACGCGGTGCTGGCCGAGGTGGTGCTCGCTTTCGTGCAGGCGCGCCTGCGGCAGGACCCGGGGGCGCAGGTGCGGATACTGGAAATCGGCGCCGGCACCGGCGGCACCAGCGCCTTGCTGTTCGAGCGGCTGCGGCCGTATGCGGCCCACGTCGGCGAGTACTGCTACACGGACCTGTCGAAGGCCTTCCTGTTCCATGCCGAAAAAGAGTACGGCCCGGCCAATCCGTATTTGCGCTATCAGTTGTTCGACGCCGGCCGGTCGCTGGCGGAACAGGATCTGCAAGCGGGCAGCTACGACCTGGTGGTGGCGACGAATGTGCTGCATGCGACGGGGAACATCCGGCAGAGCGTGCGCAATGCCAAGGCGGCGTTGCGCGCCAACGGCCTGCTGCTGTTGAACGAGATCAGCCGCAGCCATGTGTTCACGCACCTGACCTTCGGCTTGCTGGAGGGCTGGTGGTTGTACGAAGACCCGGAACTGCGGATTCCCGGCTGTCCGGGCCTGTCGGCCGAGGGCTGGCGCAAGGTTCTGCGGGACGAGGGTTTCGGCGCGGTGGTCTACCCGGCCGGCGACAAGGAAGCGTTGGGGCAGCAGATCATCGCCGCCGAGAGCGACGGCGTGGCGCGCCAGCGCTTGGCGCCGCCGCCGGTGCGGCAGCCGCTTCAGCCGAACAAGCCGGCCGAGGACCGGCCGGGCACGCCGTCGTTGCCGCACAGCCCCTTGCACGAGCGGGCTGTCGCCTATTTCACGGGCTTGCTGGCAAAGACGTTGAAGTTGCCTAGCCATAAGATCAGCAGCGCCGAGCCTTTGGAAAAATACGGCATCGACTCGATTCTGGTCGTGGAAATGACCACGGCCTTACAAGGCGTGTTTGAAAACGTCAGCAGCACGCTGTTCTTTGAATACCGGACCATTGACGAACTGGCCGGGCATTTCATCAAGACCCAGCCGGAAGCGCTGGGCAAGGTGCTGAAGCTGACGCCGGGTAGCGCCGTCGGCGCCGCGCCGCAGGCGCAAGCCGCGCGGATAGCCGCGCCCGCCAGGACGGCGCGGCGCTTGCTGGCGCGCGGACCAGCGCAGCCGGCCGCTCCGGGGCCGCTGTTGGCCGGGCGTGACGTGGCCATCGTCGGCATGTCCGGCCGTTATGCGCAGGCCGGCAACGTCGATGAGTTCTGGGAAAACCTGAAACAGGGCCGCAACTGCATCAGCGAAATCCCGGCCGAGCGCTGGGACCACCGGCGCTATTTCGACGCCGAAAAGGGCCGGCCGGGCAAGAGCTACAGCAAATGGGGCGGTTTCATCGACGGCGTCGACCGCTTCGATCCGCTGTTCTTCAACATCGCGCCGCGCGAAGCCGAGCACATGGACCCGCAGGAGCGCCTGTTCCTGATGGAAGCCTACGCGAGCATCGAAGACGCCGGCTACACGCCGGCCAGCCTGAGCCCCAGCGGCAAGGTCGGGGTGTTCGCCGGCGTGATGAACAGTAACTACGGCAGCGGCACCCGCTATTGGTCGATTGCCAACCGGGTGTCCTACCTGTTCAATTTCCAGGGGCCGAGCCTGGCCGTCGATACGGCGTGCTCGTCGTCGCTGACGGCTGTGCACCTGGCGCTGGAAAGCCTGCGCTCGGGCGCCTGCGACGTGGCGATCGCCGGCGGGGTGAACGTCATCATCGATCCCGTGCAGTACGTGGCCCTGTCGGCCATGAACATGCTGTCTGCCGGCGACAGCTGCCGCTCTTTCGGCGACGGGGCCGACGGCTTCGTCGACGGCGAGGGCGTCGGCGCGCTCGTGCTCAAGCCGCTGCACCAGGCCATTGCCGACGGCGACCCGGTGTACGGGGTGATCAAGGCGTCGGCGCTCAACCATGGCGGCAAGACCAACGGTTACACCGTGCCCAATCCCCACGCGCAGGCGGCGCTGGTCGCCGGCGCGCTGGCGGAGGCGGGCATCGATCCGCGCAGCATCAGCTACCTGGAGGCGCACGGCACCGGCACGCCGCTCGGCGATCCGATTGAAATCGCCGGGCTCAGCAAGGCGTTCGGCGCCACCACGCAAGAGCGCCAGTTCTGTGCCATCGGCTCGGTGAAGTCGAATATCGGGCACTGCGAAAGCGCGGCCGGGATAGCGGCTGTCACCAAGGTGCTGCTGCAACTGAAACACGGCCAGTTGGCGCCGAGCCTGCACGCCGAGGTGCTGAATCCGCACATCGACTTCGCCGCCACGCCGTTCCGCGTGCAGCGCGAGCTGGGCGAATGGCTGCGCCCGGCGGACCAGCCGCGCCGGGCGGGGATTTCCTCGTTCGGCGCCGGCGGCGCGAATGCCCACTTGGTCATCGAGGAATATGTCGCGCCGGTCGAACAGTCGTCGCCGCGTTTGGTATCGGCGAACGAGCCTGTGTTGGTGGTGCTGTCGGCCAAGAATGAGGAGCGCTTGCGCGAGCGCGCCCAGCAGTTGCTGGCGGCGATAGCCGCCACGGGTTGGCGTGACGAAAAATTGGCCGGGCTCGCCTATACGCTGCAAGTCGGGCGGGAAGCGATGGACGAGCGCCTTGCGCTGCTGGTGGGCTCGACGGCCGAGCTCCATGACAAGCTCGCGGCCTATCTGGCCGGCGACGACAGCATCGAGCACCTTTACCGTGGCCAGGTCAAGCGCAACAAGGAGGCTATGGCGGTGTTTGCGGCCGACGAAGAGTTGCAGGAGGCCGTCGCCAAGTGGAGCGAAAGGAAGAAGTTCGGGAAGGTGCTGGATTTGTGGGTCAAGGGATTGGCCTTCGACTGGAACATGCTGTACGGCGAAGGGAAGCCGCAGCGTATGAGTCTGCCTACCTATCCGTTCGCCCGCGAGCGTTACTGGCTGGACCGTGCTGCCGCGCCGGCCGTTGCGGCGGCCGACGTGGCCGTGCCGGCGCCGGATGCGCGCGCGGCCGGCAGCGCCGGGCGCCTGAGCCTGCTCGCGCCGGTCTGGCAGCCAGAACAGCCTGTCGGCACGGGTGAACCGGCGCGTGGCGGCGTGCTGATCGTTGGCGGCACGGCGTTGCAGCAGGATATGCTGCGCCGGCAGTACCGGGTGGCGCAGCTTGCTGATTTCGCCCCCGGCAACAGCATTGCCGAGATTGCCGATGCCCTTGCGGGCCATGACGACTTCGACCAGCTGGTCTGGATCGTCCCCGAAGCGCTGTCCCTGGATGTGGCCGACGAAGCGTTGATCGCGGCGCAGCGGGACGGCGTATTGCACGGTTTCCGGCTGGTGAAGGCCCTGCTGGCGACGGGCTATGGCGGCAAAGCGCTGGAGTGGAGCGTGTTTACCACCCAGACCCAGGCGGTAGGCGGCGATGAGGTGATCGCGCCGGCCCACGCCGGCATCCACGGGCTGATCGGTGCGCTGGCCAAGGAATATCCGAACTGGACGGTGCGGTTGATCGATTTCCCGGCGGGAGGGGCCTGGCCGCTGGCGCAGGCGCTGGCTTTGGCGACCGATGCGCAGGGCAACAGCTGGGCCTGGCGCAGCGGCCAGTGGTATCGGCAGCAGTTGCTGCCGGCCGAAGTGCCGCTGTCCGGGCGCGCGGCGTACCGGCAAGGCGGCGTCTATGTGGTGATCGGCGGCGCCGGCGGTATCGGCGAGGCGTGGAGCGCCCATGTGATCGGCCAGTATGGCGCCCAGGTCATCTGGATCGGCCGGCGGCCGCTGGATGCGGCGATCCAGGGCCGCATCGATCGTCTGGCCCGGCTGGGTCCGGCGCCGCACTATATCGCCGCCGACGCCGGCAACCTTGCGGCGCTGCGGCAGGCGCGCGAGACGATCTTGCAGCGCTTCGGAAGCATCCACGGCGTCATCCACTCGGCGCTGGTGCTGGGCGACCAGAGCCTGGCGAATATGGACGAGGCGCGCTTCGGCGCCAGCCTGTCGGCCAAGGTCGACGTCAGCGTGCGGCTGGCGCAGGTGTTCGGCGGAGGCGATGCGCTCGATTTCGTGCTGTTCTTCTCGTCACTGCAGAGTTTCGCCAGAGGGGCGGGGCAGAGCAACTACGCGGCCGGCTGCCTGTTCAAGGACGCTTTTGCGCAGCGCCTCGGCCAGTTGTGGCCGTGCCCGGTGAAGGTGATGAACTGGGGCTGGTGGGGCAGCGTCGGCGTTGCCGCCGCGCCGGCCTACCAGGGCCGCATGCAGCAGTTGGGCCTCGCGTCGATCGAGCCGGAAGAAGGCTGGGCGGCGCTGACGCAACTGCTTGACGGCCGCTTCGGCCAGTTGGCCTTGCTGAAAACGGCGGCCGCGCAGCCGGCCGCGGCGCCGGCGCGCACGCCGCCAGCGACCCCGGCGGCGGTCCGCTTCGACGACGAGCAATTGCGTCAACTGGGCGTGGCGGCGTTCAAGAAGCTGGTCGGCGGCTTGCTGCACGTGCCCGAGCAGCAGATCGATGCGACGGAATCGCTGGCGACATATGGCATCGATTCCATTTCGGTCAATCAGCTGTGCGGGCTGCTCGTCGGCGTATTTGCCGACGTTAACAATGCGCTGTTCTTTGACTGCCAGAGCATCGACGAGTTGATTGCGCATTTCCTGGCGACGCAGCGGGATGCGCTTGCGGCGTGGGTAGCCGCCGACGCGTTGCCGCAGCCGGCGCACGCCGCCGCCCCGCAGCTTGCGGAGGCGTTGGCGGCCGTCCAGCCGCAGCAGGAATGCGCCGCGCAGCCGGCCATGGCGGCGCCCCCGCAGCAGGGCGGCGCCGCCGGCATTGCCATTGTCGGCATCGCCTGCCGCTTCCCGGACGCGGATTCGCTGGACGCGTACTGGCAGATGCTGCGCAGCGGCAGCCGCGCCGACAACCGGGGGCCGCTGCGTCGCTGGCCGGAAAGGGCCGCCGACGGCGGCGCGTCGCCGCAGTCCTGGGGCGCGTTCCTGGACGGCGTCGACCGTTTCGACGCGGCTTTCTTCGGCATTGCGCCGCTGCACGCGGAAACCATCGACCCGCAGGAGCGCTTGTTCCTGATGAGCTGCTGGCATGCGCTGGAAGATGCCGGCTATGGCAACGACAAGTGGCTGGCCGAGCGCAGCCGGGCCGGCGAGGACGTGGGTGTGTTCGCCGGCGTCACGTCGGCGAGCTACAACCTGATCGGCTTCGAGCAGTCGCTGGCCGGGACGCCGCGCAGCACCGGCCTGTCGTTCGCCTCGATCGCCAACCGGGTGTCGCATGCGCTGGGCCTGACCGGCCCGAGCCTGGCGGTGGACACGATGTGTTCGTCGTCGCCGGTCGCGCTGCACCTGGCTTGCGAAAGCCTGCGGCGTGGGGAATGCAGCATGGCAATCGCCGGCGGCGTGAACCTGAACCTGCACCCGTCGCGGCTGGATGCAATGGCCGAAGGCAAGCTCATTTGCGAAGACGGCGCAAGCCGCAGCTTCGCCGCCGGCGGCAAGGGTTTCCTGGCTGGCGAGGGCGTGGCGGCGGTGGTGCTGAAGCCGCTGGAAGCGGCCTTGCGCGACGGCGACACCATCCACGCCGTGATCAAGGGTAGCGCGGTCGGCCACAGCGGCAGCACGCTCAACTATTTTTCGCCGTCGTCGCGCGGGCAGGGTAGGGTGATCGCCAGCGCGCTGGAGAGCGCCGGCCTCGGCCCCGATGAGGTGGGCTATGTGGAGATGCAGTGTGTCGGCGACGAAGCCACCGACGCCGCCGAATTCGAGGCGATCAAGAGCGCCTACCAAACCCGGCAGCGTCGCGGCGAGCCCTTGCGGCTGGGATCGGTGAAGCCGAACGTCGGGCACGCGGAGGCTGCGGCCGGGATGGCGCAGTTGCTCAAGGTGGTGCTGCAGCTCAAGCATCGGATGCTGGTTCCAACCCTGATCGGCGGGGACATCAACCCGCAGCTCAATTTTGCGGGCGCCAACGTGGCCATCCAGCAGGAGCTTGAGGCTTGGTCGGCCGCGCCGCTGCGCGTGGCAATTAACGCCTTCGGCGCCGGCGGCACGGCGGCGCATCTGATTGTCGAGTCCTGTCCGCCTGCGGCGTCGGCGCTGCGCGAGGACGGGCCGCAACTACTGGTGCTGTCGGCCAGATCGCGCGCCGCGCTGCGGCGCTCGGCCGAGGCGCTGGCGCAGCGGCTGGCGGCCGAACCGGCAGGTCTGGCCGACGTCGCCTACACGCTGCAGGTGGGGCGGCGCGAGTTCCCGCACCGCTTGGCCCTTGTGGCGGAGTCGCTTGAGGATGCGCTGGCGCAGCTGCATGGCTGGCTGGCCGATGCCGCCGGAAGCCCCGTTCTGGCCACGCCGGCGGAGGGCATTGCGCCGGTTGCCGGCCAGCCCGCCGCCATCGAAGCGCTGGCGGCCGCCGGCGACTGGTCCGGTTTGGCGCGTGTGTGGATCGGCGGCGCGTCGATTGACTGGCGCAAGGCGCTGTCCCATCCGGGCCGGCGCCGCGTTGCGCTGCCCGGCTGTGCCTTCGACTTGCGTTCGTTCTGGCCGGAAACCGGCACGGCGCCCGCACCCGCGGCCGTCGCACCGCTGGCCTTGCCGCCGCCGGCCCGGCCGGTCGTCGGCCCGGTGGTGGCTGCCGAAGAGTTCGCCGGCGGCAAGGCCGGCCTGCTGCAATCGATCGCGACGCCTGCCGATGCCGCAGCCTACCTTGACGAGCAGATCAAGAGCATTGCCGAGCATCTGCGTCTGGCGACAGTGGCAATCCTGTATGCGGTGCTCAACGATAAGGGCGTGCTGTTCGAGGAGCGGCGCGGCGCCGATGGCGCTATCGCCCTGTATCCGCAACCGGCGGGCGGCGATGCGGCTGCGACCGAGCGGCTGCTGGAGCGGCTGACGGCGGGGGCTGCCGATGGCGCCGACGCCGCGAGCGGCAAGGGGGGCGCCACGCTGGCGGAGCGGCTGGGCGGCCGGGCGATGCAGGCGACCAAGTGGCTGCTGGAACGGCTGCCGGGAGGCGGCGACAAGGCGGCTGCCCGGCTGTTGAAACTGGTGCCGGGCGCGCAAGGACTCACGGCGGCCTATCTGCTCAAGTTGCTGGCGAAGACGCCGTTCATCGTCAACGACGAAGCCGGAGCGCGGCTGGCGCTGCCGGCCACGATCCGCAGCCGCAAGCAGTTGGAAGAGCTGCGCTTGCAGTATGAGATCAATCTGCGGGCGCTGCCGGAATACCAGTCGTACTGCGAGCTGCTGGTGGCCATCCTGAGCGGCATCCTGGACGGGCAGCGTCCCGGACCCGAGCAGCTCGCGGCGGCCAGTGCGCTGCTGGTGGACATGTTTACGGTGCCGTCCAAGCTGGCCTTCCTGAACCGCATGACGGCCGACTTGTGTCTTGCCGGACGTTGGGCCGGCCGCGAGACGATTGCCGTGCTGGCCATCGGCGCGGGCGGTTTCGAGTTCCTGTCGGCGATCGTGGCCGCCGCGCCACCCGGGGCGCGCATCGAGTACCGGGTGGTTGCCGGCTGGCCGCAAGTGGCCAAGGGGATCACGGAGCTTGGCAGGGAGCGCTACCCGGGCGTGTCGTTCGTTTCGTTTGTGCCGATGGTGCCGGGCGCGCTGGCCGCGCACCTGGGCGAAAGCCGCTACGACGTGGTGCTCGTCAACCTGCAAGACCCCTGCGCGCAGGAAGCGGCAGGGCTGCTGGACAAGCTGGCCGCCGACGGGCGCGAAAGCCTGGTCTTCGTGAGCGAAGCGATCGAGTCGCAAGGGCTGCAACTGATCCTCGACCTGACGGGGATGTGGCCGCAGGTCCTGGCCAAGCCCGGCGTCCCGGACCGGGCGGCCCTGGGCGACACCTTGCTCCGGGCCGGCTACCGGCGGCAGGCGATCGTCGATCCGGTGCTGACGGTGTTCAGCCGCGAAGCGCTGGCGGGGTATGCCGGCGTCGCGCAGGCGAGCGGCGGGCCGGACGAAGCGGAGCTGGCGGACATTCGCCAGTTCCTGCAGCAGACCTTTGCCGACGCGGTCGACGACGGCAGCATCAACGATCCGCAGCAAAACCTCGCCGACGCCGGCCTGCCGTCCATGACGTGGGCGCTGATCTTTGCGAAGCTGCGGCAGCGTTTCGGCAAGGTGATCGAGCCGGGCTTCTTTGCCGAGGCGGGCGCGGCGCCGAGCGTCGAATCGCTGACCCGGCTGCTGGCCGGGAAGTTGCAGGCCGGCGCGGTATTGCCGCCAGTGCCGCCGATCCCGGATGCGCTGGCCGGTCTGGCGATGCAGCGGCTGGTGGACGCCGGCCAGACCGAGGTCGTGTTCGAGCATGCGGCACAGCTTGGCCGAGGCAAGTTCAGCAGCGCGCGCGGGCAAGTCTTCGAATACTTCGAATGCGGCAGCGGACCGGCGCTGATCTTCCTGACGGCACTGGCTTTCAGCAAGTCGGTCTGGGAAGATCAGATTCGTGAGTTCGGCGGCCACTATCGGCTGATCTTCCCGCATTTGCCGGGGCACGCCGGCAGCGTCCATGGCGGCGTGGGCTTCACGTTCGAGGAGCTGGCCGACGATCTCGTCGAGCTGATGGATGCGCTCGACGTCGGCGAGGCGCATCTGGTTGGCTGGTGTATCGCCGGCAATATCGCGCAACTGCTGGCGCTGCGGCACCCGCAGCGGCTCAAGTCCCTGGCGCTGGTGTGCACGACGCCGACCGACGCCCGCATGCGCGGCATCACGCAGAAGGACCTGGAGGATTATTCGGTGTCGCCGCTGTTGACCTACCAGATGGAGTTCAACAATATCTACCACGAGAAGTTCCTCGCCCCCGAAGTGGCGCGCAGCCTGGCCATTATCAGGCAGACGCACGTGGCAGTCGAACCGCAGGCGCTGCTGAGCTTCATCGATAGCCTGTTCCAGTTCGACACCCGCAAGCGCCTGCATGAAATCCAGGTGCCGACGCTGGTCGTCGCCGGCAGCTGCGACATCGCCTTCCCGGTCGACCAGGTCGCATTGCTGAAGGATGGCATTCGCCATTCCCGCTTCGTGGTTTTCGACAGGAGTGGCCACTTGCCGTTCCTTAGTCAGAGCAGCCAGTTCAACGCGGCGCTGCGCGGGTTTCTGGACGAGGCCAGTTCGAGCAAGGCTGCCAGCGAACTTGTCGGAGGAGCCGTTTAAAACCATTGCCGATCCAGGTCCTTCGCATACAGGAGAATGGCGCGCTCATATTCGCGTATTTCCGGGTCAATTGCCGTTTGAACCAGGACTTCCAGGAGCGTCGCCATGGCTTGTTTGTTGTCCTGGAGGTTGTATAGGACTATCGCGCGGAAGACCTTCAATGCGGAGGCGTCAGGGAAGCGGCTCAGTGCTTCGTTGATGAGCGCAAGCGCCTCGTCATAGCGCCCCCGCGCGCGGTAGCTGCTGCAGAGGCCGAGATAGGCGCCGCGTTGCAGCGCCTCCGGCAATATGCCGGCAAGGGCCGCCTGGTAGAAGGGGATCGCGGCTGCGCCAAGGCCGAGGTAATCGTGGACGCATGCCGCCTCGTACTGCAGTTCGGCGTCTTGCGGCTTGAGTCGCGCCGTTTCTTCCGCGAGCTTTTTTGCCGCCTGGTGCTGGCCGCGTTTTCTGAGGGCGCGTATGCGCTCCGCATCGGACAGCGTCGCCGAGGATTCGGCCGTGTCGCCTGCCTGCTCGGTATCGGTGCCGCGCTTGATGTTATCGGTATTCATGTGTAATGACTGGGAAGGTGGCCGAATGTCTCGCTGACCGTCGTGGCCAGGGATGAAAAGGGCAGTGCCGGCCGCCCAAGGGCCGCCATCACGCGCTGTTGCAGATAGTCGAAGACTCGCAGCGCATCGTTTTCAATACCTAGCGCGGTATCCATCAAGCATGCCGCCCTGTCCTGGGCTGCCGGCGGCAGGGTAAGGTCGGCAGGCCCGCAGCGATCAAGCAGCGCGCGCAGGCCGGCGCCAGCCGCATGCGTCGAACAAAGGGCGATTGCGCCTAGCGCGTAGTGATGGCGAATGTCGTCGGGCATGGCGAGTACCGGACCGATCACCGCATCGTTGAGGCCCGACAGCAGATAGCCGGCCGGCGCGGGCGCATCTTCGCAGGCCACGCCGGTGTGCCCGGCAAGTTCGGCGCGGGCAGCTATCACGCGCTCCATGGCGGAGCGCAGCGCTATCGCGCTCACGGTAGTCCAGATGGTCATGTCTGCCACCGCGGCGCTATAGGCCAGCAAGGGCTCGCCGTCCCCGTGCCATGCCCCGGCGGACGCATGCTCCTCTTCATCATGGAGCGTTCCCAGTACCAGCAGCCGCAAGGCTTCGCTGATCATTGCCGGCGGCGCCGCACAGGCTTCGATGCCGGTTCGGCTGAGCAGGATGCCGCTATGCTCCGCAAAGCGGTACAGATCACCCACATTGGCAACCGTTTCCCTGAAGTTCTCGCCCCGTGAAACCCTGTCGATCAACAGGTTCTTGCATAGCCCGAACAAGCCCTGGCACATCTTATGGGTTGCCGCGATGGAGACGGGGATGGCGCACGGGGCGGAGCGGTAAGCCAAGTATGCCGGCAGGCACAACGCCGTGAAGCCGATGCGGCACAGTGTCAGCAGCGGTGGCGGCGCACCCGGCTGTATGCCGTGCATGCGGCGAACCTGGCTGAGTATGGCCAGCGGCTGCGGCCACACGCTGGTGAGTTGCCTGAGCGCGCTGACGTTCATCATGCGCACCGAGCGTTGCCGGCTGCCTCGGTAGGGACATATTGCGTAGAGGGTCGGCCTCGCCTTGCGTACCGGCTCGGACGCGCGCACCTCGCCGACCGGACGGCCTTCCTCGTCGGGAAGGTCATTGGAATCGCCCAATATGATCGCCCGCATGGACGCGCCCATTCGTCCCCCGCGCTCAACCGCTCGCGGGAGCGATATGCCGCAGCGCGACGCGTTTTGTGCTGCCGTCGTCGTCGCGGACGAGCAGCACGGCGGGCGTCGAGACTTGCTCGGTCTGCAAGGCCAGGTAGCCGCGCTGCGCTTCCGTCAGCGCCCGGTAGTATGACAGCGGAAACTCGCGGGGCGGGGCGATGTCGAAGGAGGGCGCCGGGCGTTTGTCCAGTGGCCAGTCGAGCACGTCATGACCCGGTTCGAAGCGGTCCGGATCGCCGCTGCGCCGGTAGGGGCGGTTGATGGTGAAAATGCGTTCTAGGCCCTCAAAGGCGTGCGCCACGCCGGGGGGGATGATGAGCATGCGCAGTGCGCTGGGCGAAAATTCGTGCGTCACTTCCTTGCCTTCGCTGGGCGATCCCTTGCGGCAATCGATGAAGCGGATGGTGGCGCGCTGCTGGGACGGGCCGACGAATGTGAGCCGGTCTTCCCATTCGAGGTGTATGCCGTATGCGTCGGTCATGTAGTGCCGTTCGCCGTGGCCGATGATCTGGATCGGGCCGTTATCGGTGAGCGCGGCGTAACCGGCGACATCGTTGGACCACACGAGAAGGTGCTTTTTCCAGCCCAGACCCTCGATGTCCGCGATGGCTTCCCATTCCGCCACATGCTGTTTGGGCGACAGCGTTTTCTTGATCAGCAGGGTGTGCACCTTGCCGTCCGCATCGACCATGTCCTCGGTGTGCGGGAACTCGTAATCGAGCTTGCCGAGGGTGGCCCGCTGCATTTCGCTTAGCAGCTCGTAGAAATTCTCGCTGGCCGGATAGGTATTGACCTCGACTTCGGGCAGGGCTTCGTCGGCTGTCGAGTAGGGAAAATTAATGATGTCGGTTCCCGTGGCCCAGGGGTTTTTGTCGGTCATCAGGTACTGCGGCGGCGGCAGGAAGGCGCGGAAAGCATTGATGGTGTAGATCTCTTCGAGGCCGTCGAAGCCGTGCGCGACCCCGCAGGGAATGACCAGCGTCCGCGTGGCATCGGGCGCGAACTCGATTGCCACCTTCTTGTGCAGCGTGGGCGAGCCGGTGCGGCAGTCGATGAAGTAGCCCCTGGCCTTCTTGTGCAAGGGGCCAAGAAAGGTCAGGTGGTCTTCGAGTCCGCGATGCAGGCCGTAGCGCCCGTGCGCGAACGGCAGCTCGCCGTGGTAGACGATATGCACGAGGTCCGTCGTTGGCATCGGCACCACGACGGACTCCGCCCCGTTGCGCATTGACGGCAAGGCGTCCCAGCGCAGCCCTTGTATATCCAATTCCTGGGTTTTCATGCCTAGGCTCCGGCGGCAAGCGATCCTTATCGGCCCACCACCGAGCGCGGGACGTTCGCGGCGACACGGGAATCGAGCACCTCGACGTGATAGCCGGCTTTTTCGGCGGCTTTGGTCAGCTCGCTCACCGTCATTTCAGGAAACAACTCGGTAAAGCGCCCGACCAGTTCGGACTTGATATTGAGCAGGGCTGCGGCGCTCAGTGCCGCTTTCTGTTTCTGCTCGATGTTCGGCGTGGACATGATGTGATTGAGCATCAGCAGCCCGAGGGCCTTGTCGCCGGCCGCCACATCCTTGGTGGGAACCGCGTCGTTGTTCTCCACCGTGGCGACCAGGCGCAGGGCGGCCGCTTCGAAGTGGCCGAGGTCCGGCGCATGTGAACGGTCATATAAACTACCGAAGAATTTTTTCGCATCGTCAACTTTCAGAGCCATGCTAACCTCCATCAGGGTTTGGGATGAACATTTCGCACGCGACAATACGCTGGAACACGGAATGCCGCGGCGACTCCTAAGCGTTCATTTTCGGCGGAGGGCCGCTGTTGGTCTTGTGCTAAGTCAAAGTAAAACGGCGAACCATTGGCATGCCGGTAAAGCCCCTTTTTTATTGCAACTCTGTATATGTTGTCATAAATCTGTTAAATTGCTTGCGTAAAATATATGTTGAAATCGCCACTATGCGTCGGCGATGCGCGCGTCTTCCATTCCGTTTAAGCGAAAGCGATCTATGCACACCACCCCCTGGCTGTTGCGTCAAGCCGGCCCCCAGCGGCGCATGCGCCTGTTTTGTTTTGCTTACGCGGGCGGCAATGCCGCCAGCTTCATGCCGTGGCAGGCCGAATTGGACGTGGACATCGAAGTGTGCGCCGTGCAGTTGCCGGGCCGGGGCGGGCGCTTCGGCGAGGCGCCGTACACGTCGATGAGCGAGCTGGTCGAGACGCTCGCCGGCGTCGTCGGCGCGCATGCCGACCTGCCGTTCGCGTTCTTCGGCCATAGCCTAGGCGCCTTGCTGGCGTTCGAGCTGGCGCGGTATTTGCAGCGCCACCAGCGGGCCATGCCGCAACAGTTGATCGTTTCCGGCTGCAACGCGCCGCAGATGCGCAACCCGTCCGCCAATCTGCATTTGCTGGGGGACGCGGCCTTGATCGAGGAGCTGCGCAAATACAATGGCACGCCGGCCGAGCTGCTCCAGCACCGCGAATTGATGGAACTGTTGTTGCCGAGCATACGCGCCGATTTTTCGCTGGCCGAAACCTATGTGTATCAGCCCGGCGCGCTGCTGGACCTGCCGATGACGGCGCTGGCCGGCCGGCGCGACCCGCGCACGTCGGCGGAGCAGGTCGAGGGATGGCAAAAGGAGACGAGCAACATCTGCCGCGTCGAATGGTTCCAGGGCGACCATTTCTTCCTCAACCCGGAACGCGCCGGGGTGCTGGAAGTATTGCGCGCGGTGCTGGCCGAGGTCCAGTGTAGCCCCTGCTAGCGGCCGCGCCCGGAACCTCAGGCGAGGGTCAGCGGGGCCACAGCGGCCTGGGGCAGCCGCTTCAACAGCGCCGGAGCGAGGAAGATCTTGGTCTTCCGGATGCCCGCGCCCATCACGAGATATTGGCGGTCCATGACGGCCTGGTCGATCAGGATGCGCATATCGCCAGGCAAGCCAAACGCGGTAATGCCGCCAAATTCCATCCCCGTGATCTCCGTCGCCACTTCGCGCTTGGCGAACGACAAGCGTTGCGCGCCCAGGCATTGCTTGACCGCGCCGTTGACGTCGAGGCGGTTGGAACCCAGCGTGATGACGGCGGCATAGTGCTCCGCGCCATCTTTCTTGTAGCGAAGCACGATGGTGTTGGCGCAGTCATCGAAACTGAAGCCATAGCGTTCGCTGAACTGGGCGGTGTCGGAATCTTCGTCATTGACGGCGAACACCACGACTTCCTGCTCCAGCAATTGCGACGCAACGGTGTGCGGCAGATGGTCGGCGTGCTGCGCCGAAGGGATGACATCGAATTTGAACTGCTGTGCTATTTCAGAAAGAATCATCGCGAGTCACTAGGTTATTTGTCAATCCGCTATGCAAGCGGGCGCAGCCGTCGGCGGCCATGGCGATTATAGGGCTACATTGAAAAGTAAGTTTGTGCTGCGGAAAGCAGCGCTGCCCGGAGCTTGATTAAGCTTGAGCGGACGGAATGCGGCAAGCAAGCTCGCCGCGCTAAGCCCGTCAGCAAGGCGATATTGTTCATGTATTAATACATCCAGTTTTCCAAAGGCATTGATTGTTGCCTATATAAATTTGTTTTACTTCAATATTTCTTGCAAATGCAAATAGGAATCAGTATCATTGCGATTAGTATTCTTATAAATTTAAAACAAATAAACGGGTGAAGTTGATGTCATTTACAAGAAAAATTATTGTTGTCGCAATTGCAGGTATCGGTTTTGAATCCGCCTTGGCCGCCGAAGCTCCCCAGCAGGCCGAGATGCAGCAGGTGGTGGTCACCGCGACGCTGCGCAATCTGACGGCCGCGGCCGCTCCCGCCTTCACGACCGTCGTCACGGCGGAGGATATCGCCAAGTCGCCGGTCAACAGCCTGGCCGACCTGCTGCGCGAAACGGTGGGCGTGAACAACCAGAGCGACGGCACCGGCCGCGATGAAATCCAGATTCGCGGCTTGAGCGGCAAGTACACGCTGATGCTGGTGAACGGCAAGCGCATGTCCTCGGCCGGCGCGCTGTGGCGCGGCGGCGATTTCGATTTCAGTTCGATTCCGCTGAGCAGCATCAAGCGCGTGGAGATCGTGCGCGGCCCGATGGCGGCCCTGTACGGCTCGGACGCGATCGGCGGCGTGGTCAATATCATCACCCACGCCCCGACGGCGCAGTGGAAGGGCACGCTGTCGAGCGAGTACCGCACCGTCGCGTCCGGCGACGAGGGGCAGCAGTACCGCCTCGGCGCGACCACGTCCGGCGCCATCAATGACAGACTGAGCCTGTCGCTGACGGGCGAGGTGTATGACCGCCAGCCCTGGTATCTGCGCTCGGCGGCGGATACGACGCGCCCGGTCAGCCTGGAAGCGAAGAAAACCAAGAACCTGATGGTGGCGGCCAGCCTGAAGCTGTCGGAAACGCAAACCGTCGACCTGGATGTGGCCTATAACAACGATCAGCGTCCGAGGGGCTTGTATTACTACTCCTATAACGCGGCGCGGAAATCCGAGTCCCGGGATTACCGCGAAACGGAAAACACCCGCACGACGTTCGGCGTGACGCATAAGGCCCTGTGGGATTGGGGCAGCAGCACGGCGAACGTCAGCCATGAAAAATCGGATATCGAGGATTTCAACACCCGCTACAAGGCGCCGCAGCGGAACAGGTTGTCGGAAGAAAATACCTACGCGAAGATGTATGCGAATTTCACGCTGGGCGGCAATACGCTGGCGGCCGGTGTGGATTTGCGCGAGCAGACCATCAAGGATGCGGTCAACTATCGGAAAACCGGCAAGATGAACAGCCGCAACTCGGCCATTTTCGTCGAGGATGAAATCGCGTTGAGCAAGGAGCTGGCGCTGACGCTGGCCGGGCGCATGGATAAAAATAATAACTTCGGCAGCCATTTTTCGCCGAAGGCTTACCTGGTGTATCAGCTGAATAATGCCGTGACGCTCAAAGGCGGCGTCAGCCAGGCATTCAAGGCGCCGGACGCTTATCAGTTAAGCATAGAGAACAGCACGATCAGCTGCGGCGGCGCCTGCCAATTGGCCGGCAATCCGAATTTGAAACCGGAAACCAGCACGAACTACGAGGCCGGCATCGAGTTTCACCAGAAGGGCTGGAACCTGACCGCCGTTGGCTTTGACAACAAGGTCAAGGACATGATCGTGGCCGTCTACAACCCCGTTGGCCCGTCGAAGAATTGGACCAACGTCGCCAGCGCCAAAACCCGCGGCATCGAGCTGCAGGCGGAGGTCGACCTGAGCGCCGACGTTTCCGTCAGCGGCAATGTGACCCGCTTGAAGGCCGATTATATCGACGAGACGGGCCGCGAAACCAAGCTGGAAAATCGTCCGAGCAGCATGGGCCACGTGAGCCTGAATTGGAAGTTCTATCCGCGCATGCAGGCTTCCCTGTCGGCCAGTTATACCGGCAGCCAGTATTACCAGGCGCAAGAGCTGCCGGGCTACACGCGCTACGATCTGGCCCTGTCTTCGCGTCAGATCGACAACGTGGTGTTGCGTTTTGGCGTGAAAAACCTGAGCAATGTGGTGCTGGAAGATAAGCACAAGGGTTTCCTCGGCGCGGAATTGGGGCGTAACTATTATGTCAGCGCCGCCTATTCCTTCTAAGGCGTCTTGCTGAAATGCCCGCCCCGGCGCCGATGCGGCGGGGCGGGCATTTGCACACCTGGCGCTGTCATTCAGTTTCAATCCATAAAGGAAGCGTTTGTGACCATTTTGTTTGTCGTCCTCATTCTCGCCGCTTGTTGCCTGCTCTACCTGAGCCACCGGCATCAGGGCTGGCTGGCGCAGCCGCTGGCGGCCCGGCCCTGGCGCTGGGTCGGCCTGCTGCTGCTGCTGCTGGCGCTGGCCTGCGGCTTGCGCAGCTTCAGCACCATCGCCGCCGTGTTTGCCTGGCTGGCGATACCGATGCTGGTGTTCAGCGTCCTGCCATTTTTTTCCTTATTGATACAACGGGGCCGTCGTGGAGAATCGTAAGCAGCCCATCAGCAAAGACTGGTGGAGCAAGACCCTGGCCGGCGCCGTGCTGGGATGGACGCTGGCGCTGGCGCTGGCCGGCCTGTTTGCCTGGTTCGGCCCGGACGGCATCGCCGCGCCGCAAAAGTCGCAATTCGTCATGTGGATGATTGCGCCCATTTGGATGCTGGTGTTTAGTTTTGTGTATCTGTTCCGCAGCGGCGCGCGCGCCGTGCTGTGGCTGGCGGCCGCCAATCTGCTGGCGTATGCCCTGTTATATCTTCTTCCTCCGATGTTGAGCCAGCCATGAAAATTCGCAGCGATATTCTCCGTATTTATCAATCCCTGCATACCTGGGTCGGCATAGGCGCAGGCATGCTGTTGTTTATCGGCTTTTTCGCCGGCGCGCTGACGATGTTCAAGCAGCCGCTGGACCGCTGGGGCAGCGCGCCGGCACAGATGCTGCGGCCGGTGGCCGCCGACAAGCTCGATACTTTGGTGCGCGAGGTGCTGGTCGCGCATCCGGCCGCGCGCAAGGGATTCACGCTGCACCTGAGCCAGCACGAAAACGTCGCCGCGCCGGTCAGCTGGAGCGCCGGCGCCGGCGGCCGCGAGCTGGACGTGGCGGGGAAGCGCTGGCAGGCGACGCTGGACGCCTCCGGCAAGCTGCAGGCGCAGCAGCAGTTGCCGTCGCTGCTGGCGGAATTGATCGACATGCTGCACCGCACGGGCGGCATCCCCGGCACGCTGGACGGCGAATACCTGGGTGGCTACCTGATGGGCGTGGCGGCCATCATGTATTTCCTGGCGCTGGTGTCGGGCGTCATCTTGTTGCTGCCGACCATGATCAAGGACTTCTTTGCCTTGCGTCCGGGGAAAAACCGCAAGCGCTTCTGGCTCGACGCCCATAATGTGCTGGGCATCGCCAGCCTGCCTTTCCATATCGTGATCAGCCTGACAGTGGTGGTCTTCGCCTTCCATGACCAGTTTTACGACAGTCTGGCCAAGGTGGTCTACCGGGAGCAGCCGATGTTCGCGCCGCCGCCGCCGCCGGCCGCCAAGCCCTACGCGGCCGTCGACATGTTGCCGGCCACGACCCTGATCAAGAAAGTGCAGGACGTCGCGCCCGATTTCGTCATCACCGAGATGTTGTTCATGCGTCTGGAAAGCCCGCGCCCGATGATACGCGCGGCGGTGGCCAGCCCGCGCCACCTGACGCACGGCGCGGAAGCCGGTTATGTGATGGTCCATCCGTATAGCGGCGTCGTCGACACCAACATGTTGCCGGGCAAGGAGGGCACATGGAGCGGCCGGGTTTCGCCGTTCTTCGCCCTGCATTTCGGCAGTTTCGCCGGCAATACGATGCGTTGGGTGTATTTCCTGTTCGGCATCAGCGGCGCCTTCCTGTTCTATACCGGTAACCTGTTGTGGGTGGAAAAGCGGCGCAAGAACCAGGGGCGCAATCCGGCGCCGCTCAGCCAGACGCGCGCGACCATGTTGATGGCCGCCGCCACGGTGGGTATCTGCCTCGGTTCGGTGGCGGCCGTCGGTTTCACCATCGTTGCGGGCAAGTGGTTTTATGCGTCGTCGGGCAATATCAACAGCACCTATATGAGCGTCTACTACAGCGTCTTCCTGGCGGCCGTGGCCTGGGCGTTTTGGCGCGGCGCGGCGCGCGCGTCCGTGCATTTGCTGCTGCTGTGCGCGCTGGCCGCGCTGGCCATTCCGCTGACTTCGCTGGCCGCCGTGTTGCTGCCGTCGCTGGGGCTGTGGGCGCATGGCAGCGCCGCCAGCGTCGGCGTGGACGTCGTGGCCTTGTTGTGCGCGCTGCTATTCCTGTACGGGGCGCGCCGCACCGCGCAGCGCGTCGCGCACGGGCCGGCGGACAGCGTTTGGTCCGTCGAGGCCGCCTCCGCCCAGCCGGCCGGCGCCGGCGCCCGGGGGCAGGAGGTGTAACAGCCGCGATCCGCCCCGCCAACAGCGGGGGCGGATCGCGGCGCCGCCGGCCTTGGCCACTCCGGCATCAATTTTCCGCTGTTCCGATGTACCATAGCGGCTCTTCCCGGTTGAACCCACAGGAGTCCCATGCGGAAAAGTGCGATGAAGGTCTGGTCCCGGCGTGTTGTGCTGGCGCTGCTGGTGTTGCTGGCGGCGCTGGCGCTGGTGCTGTACCTGTTCTTGCGCGGCAGCCTGGCGCGGCTGGACGGCAGCCAGGCCGTGGCCGGCTTGCACGGCAGCGTCAGCGTGGCGCGCGACGCCCGCGGCGTGCCGCTCATCAGCGGCGGCAACCGCCTCGACGTCGCCTACGCCAGCGGTTTCGTGCAGGCGCAGGACCGCTTCTTCCAAATGGATTTGCTGCGCCGCGTGGGCGCCGGCGAGCTGGCCGAGTTGTTCGGGCCGCGCGCGCTGGAGCTCGACCGGGCGCGCCGTCTGCACCGTTTCCGCGCCCGCGCCGAACTGGCCGTGAAGGCCATGCCGGCCGAGCAGCGCGAGTTTCTTGCGCGCTATGTCCGCGGCGTCAACGACGGCCTGGCGGCGCTGTCGGCGCGGCCCTTCGAATATGCCTTGATCGGCGTGCAGCCGCGTCCGTGGTCGGTGGCCGATTCGCTGCTGGTGGTGTGGGCGATGTATTTCGATTTGCAGGGCGGCCAGGCGCCGCGCGAACTGGCGCGCGGCTGGTTGAAGGAGCACAGCAGCGCCGAGCAGCGGGCCTTCCTGCTGCCGGAGGCGACGCAGTGGGACGCGCCGCTGGACGCGGAGCGCGTCGCCGCGCCCGCCATGGCCATTCCGCCGACGGCGCCGGCGTGGTGGGGCAAGCCGCGCGCGGCGGACGCGCCCAAGCTGGCCGCCGCCGAGTTTCTCGATGCCGTGGGCAGTAACAACTGGGCGCTGGCGGGCAGCCGCAGCCAGGACGGCGCGGCCATCGTCGCCGACGACATGCACCTCGGTATACAGTTGCCGAACACCTGGTATCGCGTGGCGCTGCAATTTCCCGACGCGCGCGGCGGCGTGCGGCGCATGGCCGGCGTGATGCTGCCGGGCGCGCCGCCGCTGCTGGCTGTCGGCAGCAACGGCCACGTGGCCTGGGGCTTCACCAACAGTTATGGCGATTACCTCGATCTGGTCGAGCTCGGCGTGGACGCCGCCAAGCCCGGCCAGGTGCGCACGCCGGCCGGCTGGGAGCGCCCGCAGGCGCATGAGGAAACGATACTGGTCAAGGGCGCGCCGGCCGACAAGCTGCTGGTGCGCGAGACTTCCCTGGGGCCGCTGCGCGAGGTGGCGGGGCGCAGTTACGCGATCCACTGGGTGGCGCACGCGGCCGAGGCCGTCAATCTGAATCCGCAGCAACTGGAGTCGGTCGACACGCTCGACGAGGCGCTGACGGTGGCGGCGCGCATGGGCGTGCCGGCGCAAAATTTCGTTGCCGGCGACGCCGCCGGCAATATCGGCTGGACCATCGCCGGGCCGCTGCCGCGGCGCGCCCAGGCGGGGCTGGCCACCAGCTTCCCGCTGGAACCCGGCGGTTCGGTGGCGTCCTGGCAGGGCTGGCTGGCGCCCGTCGAATACCCGCAGGTGCGCAATCCCGCCGACGGCCAGTTGTCGACCGCCAACAGCCGGCAATTGATGGGCGCCGACGCCGACTTGCTCGGCGACGGCGGCTACGACCTGGGCGCGCGCAGCCGCCAGGTGCGCGACGGCTTGAGCGCGCTGGGCGCGAAGACCGATGTGCGCAGCGTCTACGACGTGGGGCTGGACGACCGCGCGATCTTCCTGTCGGGCTGGCGCGACCGCGCCATCGCCGCGCTGGATGGCGGCGCCATCGCCAACCGGCCGCAGCGGGCGCAATTCCTGGAATTGCTGAAAACGGGCTGGAGCGGCCACGCCAGCGTCGATTCGGTCGGCTACCGCCTCACGCGCGGCTTCATGTACGCGCTCTACGACCTGCTGTTCGAGGGCGCCAACGGCGAGCTGGCCAAGCTCGACGACAAGGCCAGCGTGGCCGGCGCGACCTCGCGCTGGCCCGTCGTGATCGGGCGCCTGCTCGACGAGCGGCCGGCCGGCTGGCTGCCGGCCGGGCACGCCAGTTGGCAGGCACTGCAACTGGCCGCCGTCGACCGCGTCATCGCCGACCTCGGCAAGGACGGCAAGCCGCTGGCGGCGGCGACCTGGGGCGAGCGCAACACGGCCGCCATCGCCCATCCGATCAGCGCGGCCGTGCCGTGGCTGCGGCGCTGGCTGGCCGTGCCGGCCGACATGCTGCCGGGCGATAACCACATGCCGCGCGTGGCCGGCCGCAACTTCGGCCAGTCGGAGCGGCTGACGGTGTCGCCGGGCCGGGAAGAGCTGGGCGTCTTCAATATGCCGGGCGGCCAGAGCGGGCATCCGCTCTCGCCGTATTTCCTGGCCGGCCACGCGGACTGGGTTGCCGGGCGGCCGACGCCGCTGTTGCCCGGCCCGGCGCAGCACACGCTGACGTTTACGAAGGCCGATTAGCGCCTGCTGCGCCCGCTCACAGGTCGATGCGCATCTCGAAGCCGCCGTAGATCATGCGCTTGCCGTCGAAGGGCAGGTTCTCCGGCTTCATCATGTCGGCCATGCGCGGGTCCGACATCACCTTGTCGTTGACGGCGTCGCGCCTGGCCCGCGATTCGTAGACGATCCACGAGAACACCACCGTCTCGCCGTCTTCCAGGTTGACGCTTTGCGGGAAGGACGTCAGCTTGCCCGGCTTGACGTCGTCGCCTATGCACTCGCGGAATTCCAGCGCGCCGTGTTCGCGCCAGATCGCGCCGCAGCGGCGCGACATATCGAGGTAGGCATCCAGGTTTTTCGTGGGAAGCGGGACAACGAAACCATCTACATAGGCCATGTTGATACTCCTTTGATTGGATTGCTGGAAGATGCGGCAGCCACCGTGACAGGCGTGGCAGGCATCAGTATAGACCTGGCGGAGCGGCGGAAAATTCCGGCAATGCAGAGAAATGATGATGCAGATCGAAGCCGGCGGCGGCTTCCGGCCGGCGCTTCGGCGTTGCCGGCGCCTTAATTCTGCCTTCCCGGCATGGGCAGGCGGTTCGACGATTTGATTTCGCGCATCGACAGGCTGGAGTGGATCTCGGCCACGCCCGGCAGCCTGCGCAGCACGGTGGAGACGAAGTCGCCATAGCTTTCGATGTCGCGCGCGACCACTTGCAGCAGGTAGTCCGATTCGCCGGTGACGTTGTGGCAAGACAGTATCTCGGGAATGCGCTGGATCGCCTCCTCGAACTGGTGCGGCTGCTCGCCCGCGTGGTTGGCGAAGGTGACGCGGACGAAGGCGACCAGGCCGATGCCCAGCTTCTTGCGGTCGATGACGGCCTGGTAAGCCTTGATGTAGCCCTCGTCCTCGAGCCGGCGCAGGCGGCGCCACACCGGCGTTTCGCTCAGTTTGAGGCGCTCGGCCAGGCGGGCGTTGGACAGCCGCCCCTCGTCCTGCAACAGCGCCAGGATGCGCAGGTCCACTTCGTCCAGTTCGTTATATGAGTTTTTCATCTAATGATATGCGTAATTTTAGTGGAATCTTCTCATAACTATGCCACGCGGGGCAGAAATAGCAAGCACATTTCAGCGCCCCGGTTCGATAATGAAGCCATTGTTATAGCCCTTCAGCGGAGTCATTATGGATACGTCCACCTCGATCATGTACCTTGCGGCCCTGGCCGGTGTGTTCCTGTTGCCGGGGCCGGATATGGCGCTGGTCATCGCCACGGGAGCGGCGCGCGGCGCCGGCATCGCGCTGGTGACGGCGCTCGGCATCGCCGCCTCGCGGGCGATGCATGTGTTGATGTCGGGCCTGGGCTTGGCGGCGCTGATGGCGGCGCATCCGGGGGCCTTGTCCCTGGTGCGCTGGGGCGGGGCGGCGTATCTGGTGTATCTGGCGGTGAAGATGCTGCGGGCCAATCTGCAGCTCGACACGGTCGCCGACGTGGCGCCGAAGGCGGGCGCCTCGTTTGTGCGCGGTTTCCTGACGAATTTGCTGAACCCCAAGGCGCTGCTGTTTTGCAGCTTGTTCTTGCCGCAGTTCGTCAGCGCCGGCGGCGCCTCCGTGCCGATGCAGTATTTGTGGCTGGGCACGCTGCTGGTGCTGACCGGCTTGTTCTTCGACGCGCTGTATGCCTTGCTGGCCGCGCGCATCACGCGGCGGATGAAGTCGAAGTCGGGGATGGGCAAGTATGTGTTGCCGGCGGTGTTTGTGGTGCTGGCGGGGCGCCTGGTGGCGAGCTGAGGGGAAAAGCCGGGGCCTGGCCCCCGGCGGCCGGGGCGGACTTCGGGGCGGCGCCCCGGTCCCGGGAATAGTTGCACGGAAAGAAACTCTTGACACTGCGGGGCTGTCCGCGATCTAATACGCAAACGATTGCGCAATCGTTTGCGTAGGTTTTTTTGGTCTGTACGGCGCGATTTCTTAGACAATCATCTATTCTGGAGATACCCCCAATGAGCAGCATTTCCCTGTTTTCCAAATCGATCGCCGTGGCGGCCGCAAGTTTGTGTATGGCGATGCCGTCGGCCCAGGCCAGCGCGGAGAAGCCGCGCGTCGCATTGGTGATGAAGTCGCTCGCCAATGAGTTTTTCCTGACGATGGAAAACGGCGCGAAGGCGCACCAGAAGAAGAACAGCGACAAGTACGAGTTGATCACCAACGGCGTCAAGGACGAGAGCGACACGGCCGGCCAGATCAAGCTCGTCGAGCAGATGATTATTTCCAACGTCGACGCGATCGTCATCGCGCCGGCCGACTCGAAGGCGCTGGTGGCCGTCGCCAAGCGCGCCATCAACGCCGGCATCGTCGTCATCAATATCGACAACCAGTTCGACGCCGCCGCCCTGAAAGAGAAGGGCATCACGGTGCCGTTCGTCGGCCCGCTGGACCGCAAGGGCGCCGAGCAGGTCGGCGACTATCTGGCCAAGTTCATCAAGGCCGGCGACAAGGTCGGCATCATCGAAGGCTTGCCGACGGCGAACAATGCCAAGCTGCGCACGGCCGGCTTCCAGGACGCGATGAAGAAGGCGGGCGCGAAAGTGGTCAGCCTGCAAACTGGCGAATGGGAAATCGACAAGGCCAACAAGGTGGCCGCGGCGATGTTGAGCGAAAATCCGGACATCAAGGCGCTGCTGTGCGGTAACGACAGCATGGCCATCGGCGCCGTCGCGGCCGTCAAGTCGGCCGGTCTGACGGGCAAGGTGCGGGTGGTGGGCTTCGACAATATTTCGGCCGTCGCGCCCATGCTCAAGGATGGCCGCATGACGGCGACCGCCGAGCAGCACGCCGACAAGCTGGCCATCTACGGCATTGAAAACGCGCTGAAGTTCCTGAAGGCGAAGACGCCGATCAAGACGCTGGGCGGCATCGTCGAAACCCCGGTCGATTTGGTGGCCGGCAGCAAGAAGTAAGCGTTGCGGGCGGGCCGCCGGCCCGCCCCCCTCAAAAAAACGGGGCCGGACCCCGTTTTTCTATCCGTTAAGAATATCCCATGACTTCCTCTATTGAGCCCTTGTTGCAAATCAACGGGCTGTCGATGTCCTATGCCGGGCCGGTGTTGCAGGATGTGCATCTGAGCCTGTATCCGGGCGAGGTGCGCGTGCTGGCCGGCGAAAACGGCGCCGGCAAGAGCACGCTATCGAAAATCATCTGCGGGCTGGTGACGCCGCTGGCCGGCAGCATGACGCTGGACGGCGCGCCGTTCGCGCCGGCCTCGCGCGCCCAGGCCGAGGCGCGCGGCGTGCGCATGGTGCTGCAGGAGCTGAGCCTGGTGAACACGCTGACCGTGGCCGAGAACCTGTTCCTGCGCAAGCTGCCGCGCCGCTTCGGCTGCGTCGATTACACCGCGCTGAATGCCGCCGCCGCCGCGTGCATGGCCCAGGTCGGCCTCGGCGCGCTCGACCCGGCCACGCCGGTGTCGCAACTGGGCATCGGCCAGCGCCAGATGATTGAAATCGCCGCCAACATCAGCGCCGACTGCAAGGTGCTGATACTCGACGAGCCGACGGCGATGCTGACCGGCCGCGAGGTCGACCTGCTGTTCGTGCAGATCGAGCGTTTGAAGGCGAAGGGCGTCGGCATCATCTACATTTCCCACCGGCTGGAAGAAACCAAACGCATCGCCGATACGATTTCGGTGCTGCGCGACGGCGTCGTCGTGGGCACCCACGCGGCCGCCGACATCAGCATTCCCGAGGTGGTCAAGCTGATGGTCGGGCGCGAGGTGGGCGAGCGCCTGGACCGGCCGGCGCCGCAGCCGAGCGCCATCTCGCTGAAAGTGGCTGGCCTGTGCCGCGGCGCCGCGGTGCGCGACGTCAGCTTCGAGGCGCGCGGCGGCGAGATTTTCGGCATCGCCGGCCTGGTCGGCTCGGGCCGCACGGAGGCGCTGCGGCTGATCTACGGCGCCGACAAGCGCGACGCCGGCCGCATCAGCGTCAACGGCACGGAGCGGGCCATCGCCTCGCCGTTCGACGCCGTGCGCAACGGCATCGCGATGGTGTCCGAGGACCGCAAGGAGCAGGGCTTGCTGCTGCCGCAGTCGGTGCGCGTCAACACCACCTTGAGCGGCATCGCCCAGGTGGCCAGGGGCGGCTGGCTGAGCCGGGCCAAGGAGGGCGGCATCGCCGAACGCATCGGCAAGCTGATGTCGCTGCGCGCCAGCTCGGTCGAGCAGCCGGTCGGCCAGCTGTCCGGCGGCAACCAGCAAAAGGTCGCCATCGGCCGCTGGCTGCACCGCGAATGCGAAGTGATGCTGTTCGACGAGCCGACCCGCGGCATCGACGTCGGCGCCAAATTTGAAATTTACAAGCTGATGGCGGAGCTGGCGGCGCAGGGCAAGGCGCTGGTCGTCGTGTCCAGCGATCTGGTCGAGCTGATGCTGCTGTGCGACCGCATCGCCGTGATGAGCGCCGGCAGGATGGTGCGCACCTTCGCGCGCGACGAGGCCAGCCAGGACGCGATCATGGAGGCCGCGTTCAGCGGCTATGTGGATGCGGCGGCGTCGGCGACGCCTTAATAATAGTGAAAGATAATCCAATGACGACTCAAACAATCGCGGCGGCAGCGCCGCACTCCCAGCCGGGCGCGGCCAAAGGCGGCCAGCCTTCCTCCCTGTGGCTGCGGCGCGCCAAGGAATACCTGGGACTGGTGCTGGTGCTGGCCGGCATGGTGGTGTTTTTCGGCTACGCCAGCAAATACTTCCTGAGCATGAAAACCTTCAACACGATCGCCAACCAGATCCCGGCGCTGACCGTGATGGCCGTCGGCATGACCTATGTGATGATCATCGGCGGCATTGACCTGTCCGTCGGCTCCGTGCTGGCCCTGTGCGGCGGCGTGCTGAGTCTGGCGATGGTCGACTGGGAACTGGGCTTCATGCCGGCCGCCGCGCTGGCGCTGGCCGTCGGCTTCCTGTGCGGCATGGTCAACGGCCTGATCACGGTGACGTGGTCGGTGCCGTCCTTCATCGTCACGCTCGGCATGCTGGAAGTGGCGCGCGGCTCCGCCTACCTGGCCACCGACTCGCGCACCAAATACATCGGCGGCGCCGTGTCCTTCATCAACGACCCCATCGTCGGCGGCATCTCGCCGGCCTTCCTGCTGGCCATCCTGATCGTCGTCGTCGGCCAGCTGGTGCTGTCGTACACGGTGTTCGGCCGGCACATGGTCGGCATCGGCACCAACGAGGAGGCGATGCGCCTGGCCGGCATCCGCACGCGCCCCACCAAGGCGGCCGTGTTCGCGCTGCTCGGCCTGCTGGCCGCGGTGGCGGCGGCCTTCCAGGTGTCGCGCCTGGAGGCGGCCGACCCGAACGCCGCCGCCGGCATGGAGTTGCAGGTGATCGCCGCCGTCGTCATCGGCGGCACCAGCCTGATGGGCGGGCGCGGCTCCGTCGTCAACACCTTCATCGGCGTGCTGATCATCTCCGTGCTGGAGGCGGGCCTGGCGCAGATCGGCGCCAGCGACCCGGCCAAACGCATCATCACCGGCACCGTCATCGTCATCGCCGTCATCGTCGACATGTACCGCAACCGCATGATCGCCCGGAGCGCGGCATGAGCGGGCCGCGCATCACCGTCGTCGGCAGCCTCAATATGGACCTGGTGTTCCGCACGCCGCGCATGCCGCTTGCCGGCGAAACCATCTCCGGCCACGCATTCCGCCAGATCCCCGGCGGCAAGGGCGCCAACCAGGCCGTCGCCGCCGCCCGCCTGGGCGGCGCCGTGACGATGCTGGGCCGCGTCGGCGACGACGCCTTCGGCCGGCAATTGCGCGACTGCCTGCTGGCCGACGGCATCGACGCCAGCCAGGTGCTGGCGCAGGCCGGCATGGCCAGCGGCGTGGCCGGCATCCTCGTCGACGACGCCGGCAGCAACAGCATCGTCGTCACGCCCGGCGCGAACATGGCGCTGACGCTGGAAGACGTCGAGGCGCTGGCGCCGACCATCCTGGCGTCCGACCTGCTGGTGTGCCAGCTTGAAACGCGGCTGTGCGCGGTGATGCGGGCCATCGAGATCGCCAAGCGCGGCGGCGTCAAGGTGGTCTTCAACCCGGCGCCGATGCAGCCGCTGCGGGCCGACTGGCTGGCGCTGGTCGACTACCTGATCGTCAACGAAACGGAAGCCTCGCAACTGAGCGAGATCGCCGTTGTCGACCGCGCCACGGCGCGCCAGGCCGCCACCAAGCTGCTGGCCATGGGCGCCGGCAGCGTGCTGCTGACCATGGGCGGGCAGGGCGTGTTCGTCGCCGGCCAGGGCGACAACAGCCGCATGCTGGCGGCCGTGCCGGTCGAGGTCGTCGACACGACGGCGGCCGGCGACACCTTCGTCGGCGCCTTCAGCGTCGGCATCGGCCAGGGCCTGGGCATCGTCGAGGCGGCCACGGCGGCGCAATACGCGGCCGCGCTGACCGTCACCAAGCTGGGCGCGCAGACCTCGATCCCGACGCGCGCCGAGGTCGAGCAATTCATCGCCAGCCGCGCCGCGCGCGCGCCCGTGGAGGCGGCATGAAGAAAACCCCTTTGCTCAACAGCGCGCTGTCGCAGCTGATCGCCGGCATGGGCCACGGCGACATGCTGGTCATCGGCGACGCCGGCCTGCCGGTGCCGCCGCAGGTGCCGTGCATCGACCTGGCGCTGACCAAGAACATTCCCGGCTTCCTCGACACGCTGCGCGTGGTGCTGGCCGAAATGGAAGTGGAAAAGGCCATCGTCGCGCAGGAGACGGCGCTGGTCAGCCCGGCCATCGACGCCGGCATCACCGCGCTGCTGCCGTACACGCCGCTCGACCCGGTGCCGCACGAGCAGTTCAAGCAGCTCACGGCCAAGGCCCGTGCCATCGTGCGCACCGGCCAGTTCACGCCCTACGCCAACATCATCCTGGTCGCCGGCGTGGTGTTCTGAAGGTGGCATAATCCGGCCGGAGAAAGGCGCGACGCATGGCAACAATGAAACAGGTGGCGGAACAGGCGGGCGTCTCGACGACCACGGTTTCCCACGTCATCAACAACACGCGCGTCGTCAGCGAAGACGTGCGCGCGCGCGTGCAGGCCGTCATCGAACAACTGCGCTACGTGCCCAGCGCCGTCGCGCGCAGCCTGAAGAACGACCGCACGCACACGCTCGGCATGATGGTGCCGAACAACTCGAACCCTTATTTCGCCGAGGTGATACGCGGCATCGAGGACGCCGCCTTCAAGCTCGGCTATAACATCATCCTGTGCAACTCCTACGACGATCCGGGCAAGCAAGTGGCCTACATCCGCGTGCTGATGGAGAAGCGCATCGACGGCCTGATCCTGGTGTCGTCCGGCACCGACCCCGAGCTGAGCCGCTTCCTCGCCGGCGACCGCATTCCGGTGGTGCTGGTGGACCGCGAAATCAGCGGCGTCGCGGCCGACTTCATCGAGTCCGACCACGAGCAGGGCGGCTACATGGGCGCCAAGTATTTGCTGCAACTGGGGCACCGGGCGATCGCCTGCGTGGCCGGGCCGGAAAAACTGCTGACCAGCCGCGAGCGCGTGGCCGGCTACCGGCGCGCGCTGGACGAGGCCGGCGTCGCCTTCCGCCCCGAGTGGCTGCTGCACAGCGACTTCACCAGCGCCGGCGGCCACCAGGCATTCCGGCAACTGCTGGCGCTGCCGCGGCGGCCCTCGGCCATCTTCGCCAGCAACGACCTGATGGCCATGGGCGGCATCTGCGCGGCCAGCGAGGCCGGCGTGGCGATTCCGGCGCAACTGTCGGTGCTCGGCTACGACGACATCGCGCTGGCCGCCTACAGCAACCCGCCGCTGACGTCGATCGGCCAGCCGAAACAGGAAATGGGCGCGCTGACGGCGCGCATCCTGCTCGAACGCATGCTCGACCCCGGCCTGCCGCTGCGGCGCGAACTGCTGCGGCCGGCGCTGGTGGTGCGCAAATCGACGGCGCCGTTTACCGGCTAGGTGTAGCGGCTCGCGTTTGAAACCGGTCATGCTCGCATGTGACGCCGGTTTCGGCTCGAATTAACTGCAAATGATGGACGGCCCGTGCTCACGCTATCTGCAAATGAGCTTGCAATCGACGGGGCTGGCTCGCATTCCATGGTCGCTGGCTCACGCTAACTGCAAATACCGGAAGGTCATGAATATCGTCTCGTTGAGGTCTAGACAATCGGGCGACGATGTCTCAAATGTACCCCATCAACCCATGCGAGACGCGAAAAATGTCTCGATAGCAGTGCCACGCACGGGTGTACCTTAACGGCACGGGCGCACGGCCTGCCGGAACAGCTATGAGCAATGCGACGTGCCGGCGGATGGCGGGAATCGAACAGGACAGTGCCGGACCGGCTATGTCTACCGCAGGGCTTGAGGTATATACAGTGTTAATGTCTTGCTATTAATACTGTATGCATGTACAGTTAATATGCGTCAATCGCACACAACAATCTACCTCAGGAGTAACTCACCATGCTTGACCACATGACTTTCCGCGTGACCGATATTGGTCGTGCTAAAGCGTTTTACAGCGCGGCACTTGCGCCATTGGGCTACAGCGTATGCTTCGAAGGCAACTACGGCGTGAACATGTTGGGGTTTGCTTACCCTGACTCCTCTGAGCCTGACGGAAAAAAAGCCGATGTATGGTTCATCGATGGCCCATCACCATACGGGGGCCCATCAGCGACTACCGGCTGCCACCTAGCATGGCGGGCAGAAGCTCGTGCGCAAGTGGATGCTTTTTACCTCGCAGCGATCACCGCTGGAGGAAAAGACAATGGTGCCCCCGGCCTCCGCCCAGACTATCACCCTAACTACTATGGTGCCTTTGTCATTGATTTAGAAGGCAACAACATTGAAGCAGTGTGCCACCAACCAGGATGAGTAGCGCTCAGTGATTACGCGTGAACGGCCGGGTATTCAGGCTGCCGAAAACGCCGAGCGCATTCGGGTCGCAGGAAGTGCAGACATGGACCTTCATTTGCAAATAGCGCGAGCACGTTGTCATTGAATGCAAGCAAGCCCCGTCGATTGCAAGCTCATTTGCAGATAGCGTGAGCATGGAGGTCCCGTCGTTTGCAGTTAATTCGAGCCGAAAACCGCATCTAATGCGAGCCCGTTTGTTTTCAAACGCAAGCCGTTACAGCTAGGCGGCCGGCGTCGGGCTTGCGGCGCGCCGCGCCCGGGCCGGCGCGGCCTGGCCTCGCGCCGCGCCGCCGAGGCAGGCGTCGATCTCCGCCAACTGGCTGTCGAGCTGCTGCAGGCGAGCGATCTCCTCGCTCACCTGGGCGCGTCTGCGCCCGACCTGGCGCGCCAGGCCGGGCCAATCCGGTTTGCCGGCGCGCTGCAGGAAGGGGCGCAACTCGGACAGGCGGAAACCGAGCGCCTGGGCCAGCCTGATCAGCTTGATCTGGCGCACCTCGTCGTCCGAATACACGCGATACGAACCGGAACGCGTGACCTCGCCCAGCAAGCCCAGCGATTCATAATGGCGTATCGCTTTCGGCGACGCGCCCGTCAGTTTGGAGATGCCTCCGATATACATCATATTTCCTCGCATGGGGCGTGCATATAAGCGCACGGTGGGCAAGGCCAGGCGGGCCGGCCTGTCAAAGCTTGCTCAATAACTGCTTCTGGCGCGTGCAGACGGCGCAAGTGCCATACAAGGACAGCGCATGCTCGTGCAACACAAAACCCCGTTCGGCGGCGATCTCGTCCTGGCGCCGCTCTATCCCCTCATCGACGAACTCATCGACCTGGCCGCAAATCGTGCAGACCAAATGATCGTGGTGGGTGCCCTCGTTCAACTCGAAGACGGCGTGGCCCGACTCGAAATGGCGGCGAAACAGAATGCCGGCCTCGGCGAACTGCATCAACACCCGATAAATCGTCGCCAGACCGACATCTATCTTCTCCGTCAACAGAAAACGGTAGACATCATCGGCGCTCAAATGCTTGCCCTTACCCTCCTGAAACAACTGCAAAATGCGCAGCCGGGGGATCGTCACCTTCAGGCCCGATTCACGCAACTCTTTCAGAATATCCATTCTTCACCTTTCTGCGTCACCTGCCAAAGCGGCAATTCATAATTCGTAATGATAATCATTATTATTCTCATTTGCAACGAGTGCTTTCAAGAACTAATGGGGTCAGGTCTAGACATGGCGGTTTTACTTGATTGCGCAAGTAAAACTGCCATGTCTAGACCTGACCCCAGCAGTGAAAGTCACGCTGTTTGTTGATGCAGATCTGTCTTTGCGCTGTTGGGCGCCGATTGGGCGGTGCGCGCCTTTCTTTTTGAGGCGATGCGGGTATGTTGGATTTTTTCGCGTTGGGGGGCGGGCCATGGCGGTGTTGTCAGTTGGGCGGGGGCACGGTGTGCCGGGCGAACCGCCGCCGCCCGCGCCGGAGCCTGTGGTGCCCGTTTCCGAACCTTTGTTGCCGCCGCGCGAGCCCTTGCTGCCGCCGACTACGCCGGCGCCCCTTCAGCGCCATTATTTATGGGAGGGTGTATGGGGAAGTTGATCGGTATCGATCTCGGGACGACGAATTCTTGCGTCGTCGTGATGGAGGGCGGCCAGGCGAAGGTGATCGAGAACGCGGAAGGGGCGCGCACGACGCCGTCGGTGGTCGCCTATCAGGATGAGGCCGAGGTGCTGGTCGGCGCGCCCGCCAAGCGTCAGGCGGTGACGAATCCGCAGAATACTTTGTATGCGGTGAAGCGCTTGATCGGCCGTAAGTTCGATGAGGCGGAGGTGCAGAAGGATATCCATTTGATGCCTTTCCAGATTATCCGCGCCGATAACGGCGACGCCTGGGTCGCGGTGCGCGGCAGGAAGCTGGCGCCGCCGCAGATTTCCGCCGAGGTGTTGCGCAAGATGAAGCGCACGGCCGAGGATTATCTGGGCGAGGCGGTGGCGGAGGCGGTCATTACGGTGCCCGCCTATTTCAACGACGCCCAGCGCCAGGCGACCAAGGACGCCGGCCGCATCGCCGGCCTGGATGTGCGGCGCATCATCAACGAGCCGACGGCGGCGGCGCTGGCATTCGGGCTGGATAAGGCTGCCAGGGGCGAGCGCAAGATCGCCGTGTACGACTTGGGCGGCGGCACTTTCGATATTTCCATCATCGAGATTGCCGAGGTCGAGGGCGAGACGCAGTTCGAGGTGCTGGCCACGAACGGCGATACGTTTCTCGGCGGCGAGGATTTCGATCAGCGGGTGATCGACCACGTCATCGCCGAGTTTAAGGGCAGTAGCGGCATCGATCTGGGCAGGGATCCGATCGCTTTGCAGCGCATCAAGAGCGCAGCCGAGCGCGCCAAGATTGAGTTGTCGTCGACCCAGCAGACGGATATCAACGAGCCGTATATCGCGATGGCCGGCGGCGCCCCGGCGCATTTGACGCTGCGCCTGTCGCGCGCCCGGCTGGAGGGGCTGGTCGAGGATTTGATCGCGAAGACGATAGAGCCGTGCCGCGTCGCGCTGAAGGACGCCGGCCTGGACGTCGGGGCGATCGCCGATGTGATCCTGGTCGGCGGCATGACGCGCATGCCGAAGGTGCAGGAGTATGTGCGCGAGTTCTTCCGCAAGGAGGCGCGCAAGGATGTCAATCCGGACGAGGCGGTCGCCGTTGGCGCGGCGATCCAGGGCGCGGTGCTGGCGGGCGAGCGGACCGATTTGCTGTTGATGGATGTCACGCCGCTGTCGCTGGGCATCGAGACGCTGGGCGGGGTGATGGCCAAGATGATCCCGAAGAACACGACGATTCCGACCCGCTACAGCCAGGTGTATACGACGGCCGAGGACGCGCAGCCGGCGGTGACGGTGAAGGTGTTCCAGGGCGAGCGCGAGATTGTCGCCGGCAATAAGTTGCTGGGTGAGTTCAATCTGGTCGGCATCGCGCCGGCGCCGCGCGGCTTGCCGCAGATCGAGGTGGCCTTCGACATCGACGCCAACGGCATTTTGCATGTGAGCGCGAAGGATAAGGCGACCGGCAAGGAGAACAAGATCACGATCAAGGCGAACTCCGGCCTGACCGAGGCGGAGATCGAGAAGATGGTGCGGGACGCGGAGGCGAACGTGGCGGACGATCTGCGCGTCAAGGAGCTGGCGCTGAGCCGCAACGCGGCCGACGCGCTGGTGCATACGACGCGCAAGTCGCTGGCCGAGTATGGCGGTCGGCTCGACGCCGCCGACAGGGACGGGATAGCGTCGGCCATCGCGGCGCTGGAGGCGGCCGTCAGGGACAGTGACAAGGCCGGCATCGACGCGCGCATCGCCGCCTTGCAGGCGGCGGCGCAGAAGCTCGGCGAGAAAGTGTATGCGCAAGGGCAGGGCGCCACGCCGCCGCCGGGCAAGCCGGACGAGGGGCCGGTCGACGCCGACTTCAAGGAGGTCAAGGGCGACTAGTCCGGCCTTGGCTTGCCCGTTCTTTCGGCAATGAATGCGGCGAGATTGGCCGGTGCGCGTCCCCCCATCACCTATTCTGATCGTTCTTGTTGAAAAAAGTCACTTTCTGATCGAGATCTGGTGATTTTTGATATAGATCAATGATTTTTGCGCGCTGCACAAATAAACTTCGTGACGTTACTTAACGACATGAAGAGGGAAATAGAATGAAGAAGGCAACTGCAGCGGTAATGGTTTTCGCAGCACTGGGTTTATTTGCTGGTCAAGCAATGGCGCAAAAAAGCCCTTGGCTGGTGCGCGCACGCGCGGTGCATATCGACCCGGCCAATAAATCCGATCCAGTTGGCGGTACCGGCGCTTCCGATTTGATAACTGTCAGCAGCAAGACCATTCCAGAAATCGATATTTCGTATTTCTTTACACCGAATATCTCGGCCGAATTGATTTTGACCTACCCGCAAAAACACGATGTTATGCTGGGCGGCACCAAAATCGGTACGTTCAAGCACCTGCCACCTACGCTGTCGGCACAGTACCACTTCATGCCTGACGCGCAAATCAATCCTTACCTTGGTGCCGGTATTAACTACACCAATATTTCCGGCGTCAGCCTGATAAATGGCCTCAAGCTGGAAAGCAATAGCTGGGGTCTGGCATTGCAAGCCGGCGTCGATTTTAAAATCGATAAAAACTGGTCGGTTAATCTGGACGTGAAAAAAGTACAGATCCGCAGCGATGTAATGGCCGCAACCGGCACGAAAATCAGCCGCGTGAAAGTCGACCCTGTGCTGATCGGCGTGGGTGTGGGTTACCGTTTCTAATTCAGTCTCCACTGAATTAACCGTCCGGCCATTTGGCCGGATTTTTTTGTGCGCTGCAATCCGGTTTGCCGTTACAATTTGCTTTCGGCTCAGGCGCGTCCGGCGCCGCCTTGTCCCTTTTCCGCATCCAGGATTGTTCTATGCCCATCAGCCCCTACCTTGACAGCACCCCGCAACTGGCGGAGCGCGTGTATTTGCACGATACGGCCCAGGTCATCGGCGACGTGCGCATCGGCCGCGACAGCTCGGTCTGGTGCAACACGGTGTTGCGCGGCGACGTCAACCACATCCGCATCGGCGTGTGCAGCAATATCCAGGATTTCGCGATGGGCCATGTGTCGCACAAGAGCGCGGCCAAGCCGAACGGCTCACCCTTGCTGATCGGCGATTACGTCACGATCGGCCATTCGGTGATCTTGCACGGCTGCAGCATCGGCGATGAATGCCTGATCGGCATGGGCAGCATCGTCATGGACGATGTCGTGATCCACAAGCAGGTGATGGTCGGCGCCGGTAGCCTGGTGTCGCCGGGCAAGGTGTTGGAAAGCGGCCAGTTGTACGTCGGCCGTCCGGCCGTCAAGGTGCGCGCATTGACGGCGGAGGAGATCGCCTACCTGAAGTACTCGGCCGAGCACTATGTGCGCGTCAAGAACAATTATCAGGCCGGCGCGCCGGCCGCGGCCGCCTAGCGTTCTTCCAGCGTCAGCAGTTCCGGCCGGTGCGGCAAGTCCGCCGGCAGGCGCAGCGCGCTGGCCAAGCCGATGCGCCGCAGCATCAGCAGCACCCACCAGCCGGGGTCCCATTCGCCGGGGAACAGGCCCAGCTTCGCCGAGCCGGGAAAGGCGTGGTGGTTGTTGTGCCAGCATTCGCCCATGGTGATCAGCGAGGCGAAACGGATATTCCGGCCCTGGACGGCGGCGCCGTCGACGCGGAAGTGCATGGCGCCGTGGTTGTGCGCGAAGTAGCCGATCAACCAGTGGCCCAGCACGCCGGCGCTGACGCGGGCGCACACGCCCCAGAAGACGAAGCCCCAGCCGCCCCACAGGAAAAACAGCAGGGCCCACGGCAGTTGCTGGGCCATCCAGGTGCGTTCGAGGAAGCGGTAGAAGCGGTCTTGCGCGATCGCCGCTTCGATGTGGATGGCCGGCGGCTCGGCCAGGCGCAGCGTGCAGTGCAATTGCCACCAGGCGTCGCGCCAGAAGCCGCTGCCGTGGCGCAGGTAGGCGTGGCAGTGCCGCAGGCGCTGCGCATAGTCGCGCAGTTCGTGCTGGCGCAGCAGCCCCAGCGGGCCGGCCAGGCCGACCAGCACCCCCAGGTAGACCAGCAGGTATTCCAGCCATCCCGGGCACTGGAAGCTGTCGTGTATCAGCTTGCGGTGGCTGCCCAGCGAGTGGCCCAGCAGCAGCACGGTGGCGGTGGAGGCAAGGAACAGGAGCAGGGCCGGCCAGCTGAAGGTCAGCGCGCCGCCGATCAGGGCCGCGCCTGTCATGCCGCTGAACCACAGCGACAGGGCCGGCGCGTAGCGCACGCTGCCGATCAGTACGCTGTCGCCGTCCGTGGCCCGGGCGCGGTGCCAGTCGAGTCCCACCGGAAGGCCGCTCATGGATGGACAGTGGTTTTTTTGGGTTTGGCGAGCGTTTGCGATTCCCGTTCCAGCGGCCGGGCCGCCGGACAAATCTCGAAGAAGAAGTTACTCAGGGTGCTCACCAAGGTTGGCGCCGTTCGGGCGGTGAATGTGCGCCTAGCTTAAGGGCTGGCGGCTGTGCGGTCAAGCGCCGGCGACGCGCGCGCCAAGCGATGCCTGACACGCCGCGCCGCGCTTGTTCAGACGCCGCAGTAGGCGGTTTTGACGGTGGTGAAGAACTCGGCCGCGTAACTGCCCTGTTCGCGCGCCCCGTAACTGGAGCCCTTGCTGCCGCCGAACGGCACGTGGTAGTCGACGCCGGCCGTCGGCACGTTGACCATCACCATGCCGGCCTGCGCGGCCCGCTTGAAGTGGGTGGCGTGTTTCAGCGAGCTGGTGCAGATGCCGCTCGACAGGCCGAATTCGCTGTCGTTGGCCAGCGCCAGCGCGTGTTCGTAGTTGTCGGCCGGGATGACGCAGGCGACGGGGCCGAAGATTTCCTCGCGGCTGATGCGCATGTCGTTGCTGCAGTCGGTGAACAGGGCGGGGCGCAGGTAATAGCCGTCGGTGGCGCGCTGCAGGCGCTCGCCGCCGAAGGCCAGCGTGGCGCCCTCGTCGCGGCCGATCTGGATGTAGCCGAGGTCTTGCTCCAGCTGGCTGGCGTCGACCACGGGGCCGATGTCGGTGCCGGCCGCCAGCGCGTCGCCGATGTTCAGCGCCGCCAGTTTTTCCCGCACGGCCGCGACGAAGGCCGGGTAGATGCCGGTTTCGACGATCAGCCGGCTCGACGCCGTGCAGCGCTGGCCGGTCGAGTAGAACGAGCCCTGCACGGCGCAGTTGACGGCGCCGGCCAGGTCGGCGTCGTTGAGCACCACCAGCGGGTTTTTGCCGCCCATTTCAATCTGCACCTTGGCCATGCGCGCGATGGCGGCCTGGGCCACTTTGGCGCCCGTCGCGGCCGAGCCGGTGAAGCTGATGGCGTTGACGCGGCGGTCGCCGAGGAAGGCTTGGCCGACGACGCTGCCGCGCCCCATGACGAGGTTGAACACGCCCGGCGGCAGGCCGGCGCGGCTGATGATGTCGGCCAGCGCCCAGGCGCTGCCGGGCACCAGTTCGGCCGGCTTGAACAGCACGCAGTTGCCATACGCCAGGGCGGGGGCGATTTTCCACGCCGGGATGGCGATCGGGAAGTTCCACGGCGCGATGATGCCGACCACGCCGACCGGTTCGCGGCTGATTTCGACGTCGAGGTTGGGGCGCACCGAGGCCAGCTTGTCGCCGCGCAGGCGCAGGCATTCCTGGGCGAAGAATTTGAAGATGGCGCCGGCGCGCGCGGCCTCGCCTATGCCTTCGGGCCGGGTCTTGCCCTCCTCGCGCGACAGCAGGGTGCCCAGCTCTTCCTTGCGGGCGAGGATTTCGCTGCCGATCTTGTCGAGCGCGTCGGCGCGCAGCTGGATGTTCGACAGGGCCCAGGCGGGCGCGGCGGCCGCGGCGGCCGCGATGGCCAGGCCGGCCTGCTGCGCGTCGGCCTGGGCGTAGTAGCCGATGATGTCGCTCGTGTCGGAGGGGTTGATGTTGGCCGAGGCCGAGACGCCGTCGACCCAGGCGCCGTTGATGTAGTTTTGCTTCATGCGTTCTCTTCATCCAGGGATGCGCCGTCGGCGACGGCGTGCAGTGCGCATGGTGCCACAAGGGGCGCGCGCAGGCTAGTAAGAATGGCATGCTTTCCCTGCGCAATGCCGGCCCGTCAGAAGCGGTGGCGCAGCCCGAAAGTGAATTGCTTGTCGCCGGTGCCCGCTTCCTCGCTGTTGCCGGCCGTGTAGGCGGCGCCGTTCTTGTTGCGGATGCGCGCGTAGGAGCTGTAGATGTCGCTGCGCTTGGACAGCGCGTACAGATAGGCCAGCGCGATCTGGCTGGCGTCCTGATTGAAGGCCGTCTTGTCGTCCTTGCGCACATAGGTGGCGATCAGGGTGCTGGTGCCGAGCGGCAGCGCGACGCCCAGCAGCAGGCTGGTGCTGTCGGTCGAGGCCACCGGCGCCGCGCCGCCGAAGGAGGCGGCCGGGTTGTTCAGCGGCGAGCTGTTCGGCCCCTTGTCGACGGCGTAGCCGAAATAGCCCTTGGCCGGGCCGAAGTCGTAGTTCGCGCCCAGCAGCGTATTCCTGGCGTTGCCGGTGTTTTTCAGGACGGCCGTGTCGTTGTTGCGCTGGTGGTAGGCCAGGCGCACATTGAGCGGGCCGGCGCTGTAGGCGAGCGAGCCGCCCAGCGCGCGGCCGGCCGCATTGTCGCCGGCCACCTCGCCGGCCGCATACATGAAGTCGCCGAAAAAGCCGTTGACGGGCTTGCTGCGGTAGAGGATCGAGTTGCGCGCGCGCACGCCGGTCGGCGTCATCAGATTGTTCGAGCGGGCGATGCCGTTGCGCAGCGGGTCGACGACGGCGTTGAGCGTGCTGAAGTGGGGCGTGTCCTGCAAACCCAGCGTGAGGCTGCCGAAGCCGCCGCGCAAGCCGACGATGGCGATGCGGCCGAACAGGGTGTTGCCCTGGGTGGAGGTGCCCTTGTCGGCGCTGAAGCCGCCTTCGATGCCGAACACGGCGCTCAAGCCCTCGCCCAGGTCTTCGCTGCCGCGCACGCCCCAGCGGCTCTGCGTCGCCATGCCGCTGGTCAGGCGCGTCGCATTGCCCTGGACGCCGCCGCGGTCGACGGAGACGCCGACGTCGAGGACGCCGTAGACGGTCAGCGCGCTTTGCGCCAGCGCGGCGCCGCTGTACAGGGTGAGGATGGCCGATGCGGCAAGGGATGTCTTCATCTGACGGCTCCTGGGACGGTCCGCCGGTGGCGGATAGGCTGCATGCAACACTACACTGGCCGGTCCGGCAATGCCATCATTTTTTTCGCCAGGCGGCGGGGGCGCAACACTCGGCGCCGCCAGGGCGGCTCAGTGCGGTGTCGCCGCCGGGTCCGCTTGCGGATCGGCGATCGGCTCGATTTTTCCCAGCACGAAGACGAAGGAGACGATGCCGATCAATAAAATGACGCCGGCCACATAGAAGGCGTTGGCAAACGAGTTGGTGGCGCCGACGATGACGCCGGTGACGATGGGGGCGGCGGCGCCCATCAGGTTGTTGGCGAAGTTCATGATGCCGCCTATGGTGCCGGCGCCGCCCTTGGGCGCGATCAGCGAGGGCAGCGACCAGCCCACCGGCGCCGCCGCGGCCAGGCCGCCGAGGGCGATCGAGATCCAGAAGATGGCCCAGACCGGGTCGCTGGTCTGGGTGGCGCCGAAGACGGCCAGGCCGAACAGCATGCCGGTGACCAGCACGGCCTTGCGCACCGTCGACTCGTCGCGGCCGCGGGCGATCAGGTGGTCGATCAGCCAGCCGCCGACGAACAGGTCGGTCAGCGTCGCGAAGGCCCAGGGAATGGCCGAGTAGCCGGCCGACTTGAGTATGCTCATGTGCATGGTCTGCACCAGATAGCCGGGCAGCCAGGTGAGGAACAGGTAGAAGGAATAGCCGTAGGCGGCGAAGCCTATCGTCAAGCCCCAGATCTTGCGCTGCGCCAGCAGATAGCCGAGCATGTTCACGGCGCCGCCGCTGGCCGGGCCCTCGGGCGCGGCGCCGCCGTCGCGGATGTAGTCATATTCCGCCTTCGACAGCTTGGGGTCGGCGCTGGGGTCGCGGTACAGCGCGTAGAAGGCGATGAAATAGCTGAAGCTGAGGATGGCCGTGATGCCGAAGCCCCAGCGCCAGCCGAAGGTGACGATGGTGATGGCGATCAGCGGCACGCCGATGACGTTGGAGAACTTCGCGGCGGCGTCGAAGATGGCCGTCGCCAAGCCGCGTTCCCGGCGCGGGAACCAGTAGCCGGTGGCCTTCGAGCTGACGGGGAAGGCCGGCGCCTCGGCGATGCCGAGCAGGATGCGGGCGAAAAAGATGCCGGCGAAGCCGCTGGAAAAGGCCGTGATGGTCGAGGCCACGCCCCACAGGAAGGCGCCCCAGCGGCCCACGCGGGTGGGGCCGAAGCGGTCCAGCACCATGCCGACGGGAATTTGCAGCACCGAGTACGACCAGGCGAAGGCGCTGAACAGCAGGCCCAGTTCGGCCGGGCTGAGCTTGAACATCTCCTGGATTTGCGGCGCGGCGACGGACAGGCCGATGCGGTCGATGTAATTGATCAGCACGCCGACGCCGAGCAGCGCGCCTATGCCCCAGCGGCGCTTCGGGATCGCGGGTTTGGTGGTATCCATCAGAATCTCCTTGGGTGAATGGTGGGACGGCCGCGTGACGCGCCGGCCCTAGGCTCGCAGGGCGGCGGCGATCAGCGCGGCGGGATCGAGGCCGATGTCGAGGACGATGCCGGCCTCGTCCGCTTGCAGGGCTTGCAGGTCGCGCAACTGGCTGTCGAGCAGCGCGGCCGGCATATAGTGGCCGCGCCGGGTGCGCATGCGCTCGGCGATCAGCGCGCGCGGGCCGGCCAGGTGGATGAAGCGCAGGGCCGGGTCGGCCGCGCGCAGCACGTCGCGGTAGCGCCGCTTCAGCGCCGAGCAGGACAGCACCAGGCCGTCGCCGCGCGCCCGCGCCGCGGCGATTTCCGCCTGCAGCAGCAACAGCCACTGGGCGCGGTCGGCGTCGTCGAGCGGTATGCCGGCCGCCATCTTGGCGATATTGCTTGGCGGATGGTAGGTATCGCCTTCCAGGAAGGCGACGCCGAGGGCCGCCGCCAAGCCCTGGCCGATGGCGCTCTTGCCGCAACCGCTGACGCCCATGACGACCTGGCGGCGCGGCGCGGCCTCGTTCTTGCTTGAATCATCCATGCGGGTTCCCTTGCTTGGTAGCGCTAACATTGCGGCCTAGTCTAGCAGCTTGGAGGGGGACAGACCACGATTTTCGAGAAATATTTCTCGGAAATCGTGGTCTGTCCCCGGCTTGTCAGGGCGCCGAGACGATGACGGTGACGCGGCGGTTTTCGGCGCGGCCGCCGGCCGTCGCGTTGTCGGCCACGGGTTTGTTCTTGCCCATGCCGCGCACCAGGATGTTGTTGCGGGCGATGCCGCTCAAGCCCATCGCCTCGGCCACGGCGTTGGCGCGCGCCAGCGACAGCTTGTCGTTGTGGGCGTCGCTGCCGCTGGTGTCGGTGTGGCCCTCGATTTGCAGGTGTTCGATGCCGACCTGGCGCAGCGCGTCGCTGATTTTGCTGACGGCGTCGCGGCTGGGCGCCGTCAGGCTGGAGGCGTCGAAGTCGAACAGCAGCTTGTCGGTGAAGCTCAGTTCCCAACCGGCCTCGCTCTGCTGGAAGCCCTGCTGGCGCAGCGTGGCGATCTGTTGCGCGTTCAGGCCGTGCTGGGCCGGCGCCGTCTGGCAGGCGGCCAGCGGCAGCAGGATGGCCAGCGCGGCCACGATACGGGATAGGTGCTTGTTCAGGCGGGACATCATGCTGCTCCTTCAATGTAGGGGGGGAGCGGCCGCGCCACCTGGCGCGTGCCGCGTTGTAATTGTTTGGCGCGGTACATGGCCTCGTCGGCCGCGCCGACCAGGGCGGCGGCGTCGCCGGCGTGGTCGGGGAACACCGCCACGCCGATCGACAGCGAGGTGACGATGCCGCCGCCGCCCGGCAATTCGATGGGGGCGCGCATCTCGTCGATGATCTTGTCGGCGATGTGCTCGGCGTCGGCGCTGTGGCGCAGCGGCCGCAGCAGGATGGCGAATTCGTCGCCGCCCAGGCGCGCCACCAGGTCGCCCTCGCGCAACTGGCGCTTGATGCGCGCGGCCACCGTCACCAGCACCTGGTCGCCGGCCGCGTGGCCGTGGGTGTCGTTGATGTGCTTGAAGCGGTCGCTGTCGAGGAAGAGGATGGCGGCCCGGCCCGCCGTCAGGCGGGCGTCGGCGATGGCGCGCTGCAGCTCGGCGTCGAGCAGGGCGCGGTTCGACAGGCCCGTCAGGCTGTCGTGGTTGGCGCGGTGCGACAGCGAGGCGTTTTCCTTCTGCAGATGGCTTTGCCAGGCCTCTAGCTCGTCGAGCAGGGCGTTGAAGTCGTCGTTGATCTGGTTGATCTCGGCGATGCCGGCCGGCGGCACGCGCAGGCCGAAGGCGCGCTCGCGGCGCACCCGGTGCGCCGTCTCGGCCAGGTTGCGCAGCGGCGCCGTCAGCGCTGCTTCCATGCGCCGCGACAGGCGCACGGCGACGGCGATGCTCAGCAGCAGGCAGCCGAGCACGCCGGCCAGGCCGCTGACGAGGAATTGCAGCAGGCCGCGGCTGTGCGGCACCAGCCGTATGGTGCCGATGGCGGCGTCGTTGTGGTTGATCGGGAAGCTCAGCGAGGCCGGCATGATCCAGCCCGTCAGCACGTGTTCGACCTGGTAGCGGGCGCCGCCCCGCGGCCTTTGCCACTGCGCCAGCACGACGCCGCGGCTGTCGCTGACCTGGGCATGGTCGATGTCTTCGTTGACGCCGATCAGGGCCAGCGCCTCTTGCGCGGCGAGGGCGTCGTTGAAGACGACGGCCGCCTCCACCGTGTAGCTCATCGAGCGGGCCACCAGGCGCAGGTTCTGGTCGGAGTAGAGGCGCAGGGCCACCAGGGCGGCGATGGTGAGCGTCAGGCCGGCCGTGACGATGGCGATCAGCGATACGCTCAAATGGGCCCGCCGCAACACGCTGTCCAGGGAGGGGCGTGTTGCTTGCTGTTGCCGCCGGCTCATGGTTGCGGCGCCGTGCGGCGGGCGATGCGCAGCGCGTTCGGGTGGACGCGCAGGCCGCTGCGGGCGATGGCGTCCAGGTTGACGTCGAAGCCGACCTGGGCGTCGCGGAATTTTAGGCAAAACATATTGGCCACGGAGCAGGGAACAATGGGCTCGCTGATGGCGAGGATGGGGTGGCCGATGAGGTGCGCGTTCAGTTTCTCGCGTTCGGCCTCACCGATGCCGCCGATGTAGACCACCTGGCATTCGGCCAGCGCGGCCGCGCTGAGCGCGCCTAGCCGCTGGGTGCGGATGCGCTGGCCCTGGGTTTGGCCGTCCAGCAGGGCGTCGGCGTAGCGGGTGTCGCCGGCCAGGCACAGCTGGATCTCGGCGTGGGGCGCCGGCCAGCGCACGTAGCTGGCGATGCCGAAGACCACTTGCGCCACCTCGCCGGCCCGTTTCGCCTCGGCCGTCTGGCTTTGCGCGTGCGCGGCGCGGCCGGCCAGGCCCAGCGCGAACAGCGCCAGCAGCAGGCAGCACGCCAGATGGCGGCGGCGCGCCGCATCGGCGGGGAGGGGGCGGTCTAGTTTCATGGCCAGGCCGCTTTCACGGTGACAGCGATCAGTGCGTGCATAGGACAACGTTGCGCGGGGTGCACGGCAATCTAAAAAACGGTGGTGTGGCGCGACTTCATCGGCTGAAATCAGCCGCTTTGCCATGTCCTCAAGAACATTTGCATTGCAGATAGGCACGACTGTACGGAAGTGTGGCGAGAAAGTAAATTAGTTTATTTCTTTAACCACTTTTTAACGACAGTCGGCAACCGCCCGGTACGGCTGGCCGCCCTCAGGCGCTTTCCCGCGCCATCAAGGTGAAACCGAGGTCGATTCGCGTGGCCGGCGGCGTTTCGCCGCGGATGACGGCGCGCAGCAGGGTGGCGGCCTCGAAGCCGATGCGGTAGCGCGGCGTGGCGATGGTGGTCAGCGAGGGGCTCATCCAGGCCGACGCCGGCAAGTCGTTGAAGCCGCAGATCGCCAGTTGCTGCGGCACGGCGATGCCGCGCCGCTGGCACTGGTAAATGGCGCCGTGGGCCAGGTCGTCGTTGCAGCAGAAGATGGCGTCGCAGTCGGGCATCTCGGCCAGCAGGCGCCCCAGCAGCTCGGCGCCCAGCGCGATGGTCGACGGCGCGTCGACCATCAGCTCCAGGCGCGGGTCGGCCAGGCCGGCCGCCGCCATCGCCGCGCGGTAGCCGTCGGCGCGCTTGAGCGTGCGCTCGTCGCGCTGGGCGCCGAGGAAGGCGATGCGGCGGTGGCCCTTGTCGAGCAGGTAGCGGGTCATCGCCTGGCCGGCCTGCTGCTGCGAAAAGCCGACCGACAGTTGCGTCGGCTCGCTGGCCAGGTCCATCATCGACACGATGGGCACCCGCGACGTCGCCAGCATCTGCCGCACGCGCGGGCTGTGCGTCAGGCCCGACAGCAGGATGCCGTCCGGGTTCGACTGCAGGTTGATGCCCAGCAGTTTCTCTTCCTCGGCGTCGGAATAGCGCGTGTTGCCGATGAGGATCTGGTAATGGTCGGCGTCGAGCGCGTCCTGGATGCCGGCCAGCACGGCCGTGAACACGGCGTTCGACAGCGACGGCACCAGCACGACGATGACGTTCGACTGGGCCGAGGCCAGCGCGCGCGCGGCCCGGTTCGGCACGTAGGCGAGTTCGGCCACGGCGCGCTCGACGCGGCCGCGCAGCAGCGGCGACACCAGCTCCGGCTGGCTGATCGCGCGCGAGGCCGTCATGGTGGCGACGCCGGCGTGGGCGGCCACCTCGGCCAGAGTGATGCGGCCGCTGGCGCGGCTTTTCCCGTTCGAAGTCTTGCTCATGGGTGCTTTTGACATGGTTGATAACGATATCATACTGGAGCGGGGCGTCGCTGCGCTAGCTCTTCCGGCGCGCCGCCTGCAACCGCGCCGCGCCGCGCGGGTCTAAACTGGTATCTCGACAGGGGGCGGCCGCATGGGCATTGCAACATTCCAGCGTTTCAAGAACCGCGCCGACGCCGGCCGCCTGCTGGCCAGGCGGCTGGCGCGCTATGCCCGCCATGGCGACGCCATCGTGCTGGCGCTGCCGCGCGGCGGCGTGCCGGTCGGCGTCGCCGTCGCCGCCGCGCTGGGACTCGCCTGCGACGTGCTGGTGGTGCGCAAGCTCGGCTTCCCCCTGCAGGAGGAGTTGGCGATGGGCGCCGTGGCCAGCGGCGGCCTGCGCGTGTTGCAGGAGGACGTGCTGCGGGCTTTCCACGTGCCGGCCGCCCTGATCGAGGCGGCGACGCGGCGCGAGTTGCGCGAAGTCGCGCGGCGCGAGCGGCAGTACCGCCGCGACCGGCCCGCGCCCGTGTTGCGCGGGCGCACAGTGATCCTCGTCGACGACGGCGTGGCGACGGGCGCGACCATGCGCGTCGCGGTACAATTGGTGCGCCAGGCGCATCCGAAGCGGCTCGTCATTGCCGTGCCCGTGTGCGCGCAAGAGGCGCGGGTGCAATTGGGGGCGCTGGTCGATGAATGCGTCTGCCTGAGCGTGCCGCAGCCGTTCAGGGCCGTCGGCGCATGGTATGGCAACTTCGAACAAATCAGCGACGCGGAGGTGGAAACCATGCTGCGGGACTGCTGGCGCGAGGCGCCGGCCGCGTCTGCGGCGCCCGGGGCGGAGCAGATGCCCGGGGAAGCACGGACGGGGGCTGCAATGGAAGAGCAACTGATCAAGATCGATGTGGACGGCGTGCAGCTGGACGGGGTGTTGATGCTGCCGGCTAAGCCCAAGGGGGTCGTGCTGTTCGCGCACGGCAGCGGCAGCGGGCGCCTCAGCCCGCGCAACAACGCGGTGGCCAGCGCGCTGTGCGAGGCGGGCATGGCGGCGCTGCTGCTCGACCTGCTGAACCCGCAGGAAGAGAAGGATTTCTACAACCGCTTCGACATCACGTTGCTGACGCAAAGACTGGGCAAGGCGGCCGACTGGCTGGCGCACCACGACGCCACGCGCGGCCTGCCGCTGGGCCTGTTCGGCGCCAGCACGGGCGCGGCGGCTGCGCTGCAACTGGCGGCCTGGCGCGGCACCGACATCGCCGCCGTCGTCTCGCGCGGCGGCCGGCCTGACATGGCCGGCCGGCCGGCGCTGGAACAGGTCAGGGCGCCGACCCTGCTCATCGTCGGCGGCCTGGACAACGACGTCATCGACCTGAACCGCATGGCCTTCTCGGCCCTGCACAGCGACAAGCAACTCGAAGTGATCAACGGCGCCGGCCACCTGTTCGAGGAGCCGGGCGCGCTGCAAGCCGTGGCCGCGCTGGCGACCAGCTGGTTTTCGCGGCAATTCGTCGGCAAAGTGTGAGAATGGCATGGGGGGCCGGGGACGAGCAAGCCGTCCCCGGCCGTTCCATTCAGACGCCGCGTAGATTGCGGCTGTGGAAGCGCAGGTGCTCGTCGATGAAGCTGGCGATGAAGTAATAGCCGTGGTCGTAGCCGGCGTGGCGGCGCAGTTCCAGCGGCTGGCCGGCCGCGCGGCAGGCCGCCTCGAACACTTCCGGGTACAACTGCTCGGCCAGGAATTTGTCGCCCAGGCCCTGGTCGATCAGTATGCCGTCGGGAAAGGGCGCGCGCAGCTTCGCCATCAGCGCGCTGGCGTCGTATTGTTGCCAGCGGCTTTGGTCCGCGCCGAGGTAGCCGGTGAAGGCTTTCTTGCCCCACGGGCACAGCGTCGGCGCGGCGATCGGCGCGAAGGCCGACACCGAGCGGAACAGTTCAGGATTGCGCAGCGCCAGCGTCAGCGCGCCGTGGCCGCCCATCGAATGGCCGAAAATACCGATCCTGTCCCCATCCACGGGCAATTCCCGCAGCACCAGTTCGCGCAATTCGTGGATGTAACTGGCCATCTGGTAGTGCGCGTTCCACGGCGCTTCGGTCGCGTCGACGTAGAAGCCGGCGCCGACGCCGAAGTCCCAGGCATCGGCCTCGCCGGCGATGGCCGCGCCGCGCGGGCTGGTGTCGGGCGCGATCAGGATCAGCCCTGCGCTGGCGGCGCCGCGCTGCGCGCCGGCCTTGACCATGAAGGTTTCTTCGGTGCAGGTCAGGCCGGCCAGGTAGAACAGCGCCGGCAGTCTGGCGCCGGCGGGCGCGGCCGGAATGAACACGGAAAAGCGCATCGGCAGGCCGATCGCGCGCGCATCGTGGCGGTAAAAACGCTGCACGCCGCCAAAACAGGCGTGCTCGCTTAGCAATTCCAGCATGGGTTCTCCTCTTCAATCCGATAGTATAACTAGGCGCCGAGCAGGCGGGCCAGCGTCGGCAAGACTTGCTCCGCCGGCGCCGCCGTCTTGAACGCCAGCAAGTGGTCGGCGCGCGTCATGCCCAGGTTGACGGCGGCGACGGGCTTGCCGGCCGTCGCTGCCATTTTGCACAGGCGAAAGCTCGAATACACCATCACCGACGAGCCGACCAGCAGCAGGGCGTCGGCCGCCGCCGTCGCCCGCTGCGCCGCCGCGCTGGACGCGGGCGGCACGCCGTCGCCGAAAAACACCACGTCCGGCTTCAGCGTGCCGCCGCAGCGCGGGCAGCACGGCACGCGGAAATCGGCCAGCCCGGCCGGCTCCAGGTGGGCGTCGCCATCGGGGGCCGGCAGCGCGGCGGCGCCGGCCAGATGGGCGTTGTCGCGCTCCAGCAGCGACTGGACCAGGCGGCGCGTCAATTGCGCGGCGCAATCGAGGCAGACGACGGCGTGTATGCTGCCGTGTAACTCGACGACCCCGGCGCTGCCGGCGCGCTGGTGCAGGCCGTCGACATTTTGCGTGACCAGTCCGGTCAGCCGGCCCTGCGCCTGCAGCGCGGCGATGGCGCGGTGGCCGTCGTTCGGCTCGGCCCGGGCCAGCGCCGGCCAGCCGACCATGCTGCGCGCCCAATAGCGGCGCCGTACCGCCTCGTTGCGGCGGAATTCCGGCCCTTGCACCGGCGCGTTGCCGCGCCGCACGCCGTCGCGGTCGCGGTAATCGGGAATGCCCGAGGCCGTGCTGATGCCGGCGCCCGTCAGCAGCAGCACCTTCGGATAGCGCGCGAACAGATCGGCCAGCTCGCCGACGCTGTCCGCCTGCGCTTTCATGCCGGCCGCGCCGGCGCGACGAATAACTCGGCGTAACCCGTGCCGGCGTCGGGCAGGCGTGAAAAGCGCTGGCCGGGCAGCAGGGCCAGCAATATCTCGGCGGTGGTGCGCACGATGCATCCGCCGGCGACATGGCCGCCCGTCACCCGGCCCTGTGCGTCGGCCACGGCCATATGCAAGTGGGCGCCGTCGAGGCTGAGCGAGCCGGCCAGCGTCAGAATTTCCATATCGCCGCGCAACGCGGTGGGCGCGGCGGCCCCCGCAAGGCGCAATTGCGCGACGTCCAGGCTGCCGATGCCCTGCAGAACAAAAGCGGCCTGCAGCGCGTGCTCGGCCAGCACCGCTTCCAGCGCGGCGCGCACATCCTGTCCCGGCGACAGGCGCAAAGTCAGTGGCTGCATCATGCCCCGATAGTAACGCAAACTTGCCCACCCGGCCGGGTCAATCAAGGGGAAAGCAGGCTTTAGCGCAAGGCCATGCCGAAGCGTTCGCCGCGCGGCAGCCAGTTGCCTTTGATGTCGGCCGACACGAGCACGCGCTCGGCCCGGCCCACCAGCAGGGCCCGCGGCACGAAGCCGAAGTAGCGCGAGTCGGCGCTGTTGTCGCGGTTGTCGCCGAGCATCAGGAAGTGCTCGGGCGGGACGACGACGGCGGCGAAGTCGCGCCGCGCCGCGAGGTGCGGCAGGACCTGGATGCGGTGCCGCTCGCCGCCGAGCTGTTCGCTGTAGCGTTGCGCCAGCAGTGCGTCGCCCTGCTCGAACCGCTCGGCGGCCGTGTCCAGCGCCGTATAGCCGGCCGCCTTGCCGTTGATGATCAGCTGTTCGCCGCGCATTTCCACCGTGTCGCCCGGTACGCCGATGAGGCGTTTGATGAGCCGGGTGCCGTCCCTGGGCGAGGAGAATGTCACGATGTCGCCGCGCCGCGGTTCGCCGAGCCGGGCGACGATGATGTCTGTCAGCGGCACTTTCAGGTTGAACGCCAGCCGGTTGACGAAGACGACGTCGCCTTCGAGCAGGTTGGGGTGCATCGACGCCGATGGAATCGGGTTCCAGTCGGCCACGGCGGTGCGGAAGATGCCGAACAGGCACAGGAACAGCAGGAAAGCTTTGTTGGAGCGCAGCCAGTTTTTCATTTTTCCACCTTTGCTTCATGACACAGGCACCGAGGTCCGCCGCCCACGGTAAATGGGGGCGGCGCGGCGAGCTTCAACTCATTCCAGCAACTTGCCCAGGCGCGACCAGCGTATGCCTTCGGCGCCGGACGAGAACCAGACCTGGTGCGCCTTGCCGACCACGTCCTGCAGCGGCACCGTGCCGTAGTGGCGCGAGTCGGCGCTGACGTTGCGGTTGTCGCCCAGCACCAGCACCTGGCCGGCCGCCACGGTCGTGTCGGCGTCCGGCAGCGCCGCCGTGCCGTGGTTCCAGTGCGCCTGCCATTGCCTGCCGCCGGATTGTTCGGTGGTGGCCGTGGCGCCGTCGGTTTCGTGCGCTTGCGTGGTCAGCGCGACGCCGTTCACCGACACCCGCGTGCCCTGGATTTGCACATGGTCGCCGGGCAGGCCGATGATGCGCTTGATGTAGATCTGCGTGCGGTCGTTCGGGTAGACGAACAAGGCGATGTCGCCGCGGCGCACCTGTTGCTTGCAGGCCGGGCAGTTGTAGCGTTTGTCGGCGAAGAAGTAGTCGCCCGGCAGCACGCCGGGGGCCATGCTGTTCGACGGCACGCGATAGCTCGCGACCTGGTGGCTGCGCAGGTAGTTGACCAGCAGCGGCAGGACGATCAGGTCGCACAGCACGAGCACCAGCATATAGGTGCCGCTGAGTTGCCACGCCTGCGGCGTGTAGTTGTCCAGTCTGCGCGCCGTGCGCCAGGCGTCGGCGATGCCGTACAGCCAGAGCGCCAGCGTCAGCAGCAGGGCGAGCAGCAGGGCCGGCATCATCGCCGCGCCCGGCAGGTACAGGGCCGCCAGCACCAGCACCGGCTGGCTGAAGCCGGCGACCGTGAGGAAGAGCCAGATCGCCTTGTTGACTTCGCCGTTGTACAACTGGCCGTATCCGGGCAGGACCAGGGACATCAGCGCGGCCAGCGCGGGTTTGCGGGCCTGGTGTGTAGTGTGCATGCGATCTCTCCTTTGTCAGCCGGCCGAGGCGGCGGCCCAGATGCCGAACATGAAGGCGGCCAGTTGCGCCGCGCCGGCGATGCCGCCGGCCAGCAGCGCCAGTTCGCCCAGCTTCGCCAGCCCGCCGCTGCGGCGCGCCGGCGGGGGCAGGCGGCCGATGCGCCGCATGACGCGCTCGCCGAAATCGTCCGGCGGCGCCAGCAGGGGCGCGCCCAGCAGCGCGTCGAGGTCCTTATCCATCGCTATCCTCCAGTAATAGTTGGCGCAGTTTTTCCTTGGCCCGGTGCAGGCGGGTCTTGATGGCGGCGACGCTGCATCCCTCGATGCGCGCCACTTCCGCCAGTTCCAGTTCGTGGTTGTAGGCCAGGGCCAGCGCGCCGCGGTCCGCCAGCGGCAGGCGCCGCAGCGCCCCCTGGAGCCGGCGCTGTTGCCGCGCCAGCGCCAGCGCCTCGGGCGGTTGCGGGCGTTCGCACGCGGGCTCCGGCAGGTCGCCTGCGCCGCCCAGTTCGTTGCGCCGGGCGGCCCGCTCCAGCTCGTGCAGCGCGAGGTTGCGGGCGATGGTGAACAGCCAGGTGGAAAAGCCGGCCCGCTCCGGCCGGTACTCGCCGAGTTTTTGCCATGCCCGCAGGAAGGTTTCCTGCGCCACTTCCTCGGCCTGGCCCTGGCCGAGCGCCATCCGCCCGAGGAAGCCGAACAGCGGGCGCTGGTAGTGCGCGACGATGCCGGCAAAGGCTTGCCTGTCTCCTGCGCTGATGCGTTTTAAAAGGTCGGTGATATCCACGTCGTTTTCCCTTGGCCTGTGCCTTATACCGCTCAGGCCGGCAAAGGTTACAGAAATACCGTAGAAATTGCTCGGCAGCCAGGGAAAATCGCCGGATCTGGACTCTTGCCCGCAATTCGGTTATGTTGGGGGCGGGCGCGCCGCGCCGCCGTTTCCGAATGTCCTGCAGCCGACGAAAGGAACAGTATGTCTTCGCTATCCGAGCGCGCCGCCGGGGCGGCCGAGCGCCACCTTGAGTTTCTTGCGTTTACCCTGGGCAAGGAAGAGTACGGCATCGATATCCAGAAGGTGCAGGAATTGCGCGGCTATGAAGCCGTCACGTCGATCGCCCACGCGCCGGCCTATATCAAGGGCGTCGTCAATTTGCGCGGCGTCATCGTGCCGATCATCGATATGCGCATCAAGTTCAATCTCGGCACGCCCACCTACGACCAGTTCACCGTCGTCATCATCCTGAATATTGGCGGGCATTTGATGGGCATGGTGGTCGACAGCGTCTCCGACGTGACCACGCTGACGGCCGAGCAGATCAAGCCGGCGCCCGACATGGCGTCCTCGCTCAACACCGACCACTTGATCGGCCTGGGCATGATAGAGCAGCGCATGCTGATCCTGGTCGACATCGACCGCCTGATGTCGAGCGCCGACATGGGCATGGTGCAAAAACTGCTGGGCTAGCCCCCTCGCCGTCGCGGAAATCTGACGGTGGGGAAATAGCGCTTTCATGTTTTCGCCGTAGTAGTAATATATGACGAGAGCATGACCTGCATCAACATTCGGTGTTGCGGGCAGGGCGACCTGAAGGAGCTGCGCGCATGTACACCTCGTCTATGCTTGACCGCCTGCTGCTCTGGCATAAATTCGTGATCCTCAGCGCCATTGCGCTGGTTCTGGTGGCGATTCCCACGTTGATGTATATGCGCGAGGCGGACAAGAACCTCGACGCCGCCCTGTTGGAAACGGCGGGTCTGGGGCCGGTCGCCAGCGTGCTGAAAACCATACAGTTGACGCAGCAGCACCGCGGCCTGTCGGCGCTGATGCTGGGCGGCGTCGACAGCGCCAGGGATCAGCGCGACGCCAAGCAGCGCGAGGCGGATGGCAGTTACGAGGCGGTGGCGCAGATCGTCAAGGGTTTGCACAGCAAGGCCATCGAAGATGCGTGGCATCCCGCCCTGCAAGATTGGCAAGCCCTGCGCGAGCAGGTCGGCAAGCGCGGTATCAGTGTGCCCGAGAGTTATGCGGCGCACACGGCGCTGGTGCCTAAGTTGTTGGCGGTCAACGACTTGATCGCCGATTATTACGGCCTCAGCCTCGACCCCGACCTCGACAGCTATCAATTGATCCAGTCCATGTATTATCAGTTGCCGTATTTGACCGAGGAACTCGGCAAGATGCGGGCGAAAGGCGCCGGTTTGCTGGCGAAGAAGGAGGCGACGCCGGCCGACAGGTTGCTGTTGTCGGGCATCATTGCGCGGGTGCAGGACCGCCTGGGCCAGACGGTGGTTTCCTACGGCAAGGCGGCCGCGGCGAACGCGGCGCTGGGCCAGGCGCTGGCGGCCAGCGTCCAGGATATGCAGACCCAGGCCGCGGCGACGATGCAGCTGGCCAACGAGAAAATTGTCCAGGCGGAGACGCTGGACTATCCCGGCGAAGAGTATGTGAAGGCGACGACGCAGGCCATCAACGCCCAGTTCAAGGCCAATGAATTGGCCAGCAAGCAATTGCAGGCGCTGCTGACCGCGAAGGTGGCCGATCTGCGCACGATGCGCTGGCTGATGATCGCGGCCATGCTGGGATTGATCGGCGTCGCCGGGCTGATCCAGTACCTGATCGCCCGTTCCGTCAGCGCGCCGCTGGCCAACGCGATCGGCGTGGCCCAGCGCGTGGCGAAGGGCGATTTGACGTCGCGCTTCACGGCAATCGGCGAGAATGAAACGGGGCAGTTGCTGCTGGCCTTGCAGGATATGAACGGCAGCCTGCAGACGCTGGTCGGCGATGCGCGCAAGAATATCGACAATATCAGCGGCGCCTCGCAAGACATCGCCTCCGGCAACGCCGACTTGTCGGCGCGCACCGAGTCGCAGGCGTCGAGCCTGGAGGAAACCGCCTCGTCGATGGAGGAAATCACCTCGACCGTGAAGCAAAACGCCGACAACGCCCAGCGCGTCAACCAGCAGGTGGTCGACGCCTCCGCGGTGGCCATCCAGGGCGGCAAGGTGGTCGAGCGCGTGGTGCAGACGATGGGCGAGATCAATGATAGTTCGCGCAAGATCGTCGACATTATCGGCGTCATCGACGGGATTGCCTTCCAAACCAATATCCTCGCGCTGAACGCGGCGGTCGAGGCGGCCCGCGCCGGCGAGCAGGGCAGGGGCTTTGCCGTGGTCGCCTCCGAAGTGCGCAACCTGGCGCAGCGCTCGGCCGTGGCGGCCAAGGAAATCAAGGGGCTGATCGACGCCAGCGTCGAAAAGGTGAACCTCGGCAACAAGTTGGCGGGACAGGCCGGCAAGGCCATGGGTGACATCGTCGCCAGCATCAGCGGCGTGACCAGCATCATGGCCGACATTCTGATGGCATCGCAGGAGCAAACCGTCGGCATCGAGCAGGTCAACGAGGCCATCATCCAGATGGACCACATGACGCAGCAGAATTCGGCCTTGGTGGAGCAGGCCGCGGCCGCGTCGGAGAGTTTGAAGGAGCAAGCCCAGTTGCTGGTGCAGGCGATGAGCGTCTTCCAGTTGGACGGACAGGCGCCGTCCGCGCCCGCGCGGGGAGTGGCGCGCAAGGCCGGCCGCGCCGCAAGCGGCCATGCCGCCGGCAAAAAAACGCCGGCATTGCCGGTGTGAGCGCGCCGCAGTTGCCGGGGTGCGCAGGCGCGGTGAAATTAAATTGACAAAAAACCATTTTTAATGGATTATTGCGCTTGCAATTTTGCCAATCAATTTTAGCGCGCTGACATCCCCGGCCCCCATCACATGAAAAAATTCCTTAAAGTTATCGCCGCAGCCAGCCTGTGCGCCGCGTTTTCCGCCCAGGCCGCAACGACGGTATCCAATAACCAGAATAACAGCATTGCCACCGCGCAAAGCCTGAATCCTTTCTTCAGCACGGAATTCCAGGCCAACATCGACAATTCCACTTTGCTGCCACATGCGACGGTCAAGGGCATTGGACATGGCGCCCTGGACTTCTATAAATTTACTGTCTTGTCGGGCAATACCAAGGCAACTTTCGATATCGATTTCGGCAAGCCTAGCGGCGATACGTATCTGACCTTGTACAGCGCCAGCGGCAACGTGCTGGTGCAGAAAGACGACAGCAGCGTGATCGACCCCGGCAGCACGCACCTTTACGACAGCTTTATCAGCTATACCTTCGCCACCGCCGGCGACTATGTGATCGGCGTCGGCCGTTGCTGCGCCATGCAGCCGCTGTCCCAAGGCCAGACCTACACCCTGCACGTGTCGGCGGACGCCGCCATATCCGCCGTGCCGGAACCGGAAAGCTATGCAATGTTGCTGGCCGGCCTGGGCCTGCTGGGCTTCATGGCACGCCGCCGCAAAGCCGCATAAGACCGCGCGCCGCACGGCTCCAAGGCCCCGCAAGGGGCTTTTTTTCGTTTACGGGACGCCAAGGACGCTCCCGTTGGCGCTTTCCGCGGCCGGCGGCATGGCGAAAAATCGCGCTACTCCCGCCATGCGCAGTATACTGCTGTCTTTTTACGGCTTTTGCCTCACCAGATAGGACCATGATATGAGCGCTCTTCCAGCTTGCCCGCAATGCACATCCGAATACACGTATGAAGACGGCAGCGTCTATATTTGCCCGGAGTGCGCCCACGAGTGGCCGGTGCAGGCCGCCGCCGCAGCCGAAGAGGGCGCCAAGGTCTACCGCGACGCGGTCGGCAATGTGCTGCAGGATGGCGACACGGTGACGGTGATCAAGGACTTGAAGCTGAAGGGCGGCGGCGGCACCGTCAAGGTGGGCACCAAGGTCAAGAATATCCGCCTGGTCGACAACGACCACGATATCGACTGCAAGATCGACGGTTTCGGCGCCATGAGCCTGAAAACGGAGTTCGTCAAAAAGGTCGTGTAATGCCTAGGCCGGGAGCGCCAGCGTCCCGGCCAGTCCGGCGGGCAAGGCCAGCGTAAGGCTGCGCCAGGCCCGCGCCGGCACGCCGGGCATCCACTCGCCCAGCGCCAATCCCGCATATTTCAAGCTTGCTTCGCGCGCCGTCCAGGCCTGCGCGAAGGCGCGCGCGCGTTGTCCGGGCGCGCAACGCGCCAGCGCCTCGGCCGTCGCCGGCCCCAGATAGTCGCGTGCCACGGCCTGCCAGTCGGGCCAGTCGCCTACACGCATCAGGTCCACGCCGACGTCGCCGCCCAGGTTGACGGCGGCCAGCGACAGGCCGTCCGCGTGGCTGAACGACAGCCCGGCCGCGCCGCCGTCCCATAGCGCGCGGGGCGCCCGGCCCGGCTGCGCGGCAATCTGGATGTGTTCGGGCGGCAGTCCCGCCAGTTGCGCCAGCGCTTGCCGCGCGGCCAGCCGCACTTGCCCGCGCGCCCATGCGCGCGGCGCGCCGGCGGGGCCGGCGACACCGATGACGAACACGCCGTCGCGCGGCGCCGCTGGCGGCCCCGGCCACGGCTGCACGGCCAGCGGCGCGGCGCCGGCCGGCATCAAGCCCGCGCCGGCGCCGCCGGGCAGCCGGTCCAGCTGCTGGCGGCCGGGATGTGCTCGCCCTTCATGACCAGCGTCAGCGGCCCGAGACGGGCGTTGTCGCCGACGCGGGCGCTGTAGAGCACGGAGCTGCGCGGCCCCATGTAGACGCGCTGGCCGATGTCGACGTGGTCGATCTTCATCACGCGGTCTTCGAACAGATGGGTTTGCGGGCAGGCCAGCGCGTTGATTTCGCTGTAGTCGCCGATGTTCACACAGTCGAACTCGGTGATGTCGGTGGTGTCCATGTAGACGCCGCGGCCGATCTTGCAGCCGAGCAGCCTGAACGCCAGCGGCAGCCACGGCGTGCCGCGCAGGTAGCGCATGAAGTTCGGCACGGCGATGCCTTCGTACAGATTGGTGACGCCTTCGGAGAGCCAGACGAAGGGCGTCCACATCGGTTCGGCGCGCTTGCGGTAGCGCCCCAGCAACAGCCATTTGAAGGCCATGACGACGATGTAGTTGCCGATGCCGTAGGCGAGGCCGGCGATGGCCAGATCCGCCACCACCTCGCCCCAGCGGCCGGCGCCGGCGATCGGCATCACGTCGAGCACCACGGTGTAGCCGACGGCGATGACGACGGCGTGCGGCGCGACGATGCGGAAGGCTTCGATCAGGCTGCGGCCGAGGCGCCGCGCCAGCGAGGGCCGGAAGGTCAGGCGTTCCGGATAGCCGGCCACCTGTTCGCGCGCCGGCAAGTGGATGGGCGGCGAGCCCAGCCAGGTGTCGCCGCAGGCCATGCGGGCGTTCTCGGGCGCGTGCGAGTGCACGCCGATCAGCACGTGCTCGGGCAGGACGGTGCCGTCCGGGATGTAACTGCCGTTGCCGACGAAGCTGCGGTGCGAGATGACGGTGGGCTGCATGCGCATCCAGCCGCCGTCGATCAGCTCGTCGCCGAGCATGACGGCGTCGGCGATGAAGGTTTCGTCGCCCAGCGTCAGCATGTCCGGCACGACGCCCAGCGCCGTCGAGATTTCCGCGCCGCGCCCGACCTTGGCGCCCAGCAGGCGATACCAGTAGGGCGCGTAGACGGTCGCGTAGATGCCGTGCAGCACGTTCAAGCTCGATTCCTGGATGTGGCTGACCAGCCATTTGGCGCAGTAGACATTGCTGTGCACGGGCCAGCGCCCGGCGTGCAGGCGCGGCAGCGCGCTCCAGCGGATGCCGGCCGACACCAGCGCCGTCAGCACGATCAGCACGGCGCTGGCGGGGAAGGCCAGGATGAAGTAGCGCGCCAGTTGGGTGGCGATGGCCGGCCCCTGCAGCCAGGGCATCAGCTCGCGTTCGTCGAACCAGTCGATCAGTACGAAGCTGGGGAAGACGGGCATGAAGAACAGCGTGGCGATCAGCACGATGCCGAAGACGAAGAACAGGCCCTCGCCGGCCAGGCGCAAGCGTGTTACGGCCGGGCGCGGCGGCTGCTGCAGCGGGTCGAAGGGGCCGCAGTCGCGCGCCGGCGCGCCGCCCCAGACGCGGCCGTCCGGCACGGCGCGGCCGTCGGCCAGGGCGCTCTGTCCTTCCAGGTGGCCGGCCTGGCCCACGCTGGTGTTGCCTTCGAGGATGGCGTAGGAGCTGACGCAGGCTTCGTCGCCCAGCGCGATCTGGCCCAGCAGCAGGCGGCCGCGCTCGACGCGGGCGTTTTCAAAGTTGACGGCGTTGCCGATGCTGACGCCGTCGCCGATGCTCAGCAATTCCGGGGCGCGCAGGGTCATCGAGCCGATGATGACCTCGCTGCCGACCTTGGCGCCGAGGGCGCGCAGCCACAGCGGGTACAGCGAGGAGCCGCTCAGCAGGTAGACGGGGGCCGATTCGACGAGGCGGTCGGCCAGCCACCAGCGGTAGTAGACCAGGCCCCACAGCGGGTAGCTGCCGGCGCGCAGGCGGCCGGCGATCAACCATTTGCCGGCGATGGCGATGGCAAATTCCATGACCGTGGCCAGCAGGAACACGCCCAGCGAGGCGGCGATGGCGCGCGCCACGGAGTCGCCGCTGTCGCCGGTGAAGAAGTGGTAGGTAAAGAAGGGCGCCAGCCATTGCGCCATGCGCAGGGTGACCAGGCCGGGCACGGCGGCCGCCTGGGCCAGGCCGCACAACCAGCGCCGGCTGGCCGGCGGCGGGGTCCAGTCGGCCTCGGCCTCGGCGGCGCCGCCCGCCTCGGCCAGCGCGGTGGCGATGCGGCCGATCTGCCGCTGCTGGTAGATGTCGCGCACGGTGGCGTGGGCGTAGCGCGGGTCGGCGCGCAGGGCCGAGGCGAGGCGGGCGGCGAAGAAGGAGTGGCCGCCCAGGTCGCTGAAGAAGTCGGCGTCGCGGCGTATCGCCTGGCCGGGGAAGAGGCTGGCCAGGGCGGCGAACAGCGCGGCCTCGGCCGGCGTCGCGGCGACGTCGGAGTCGGGCGCGGCGCCGGCCTGCGCGGCCGCCAGCGGCAGCGCCTTGAGCGCCTTGCGGTCGATCTTGCCGGAGGTCAGGCGCGGCATCTCGGCCAATTGCTCGAAGCGGCTGGGCACCATGTACGGTGGCAGTTGCCCGCCCAGGGCCTGGCGCAGCGCGGCCGCGGCGACGGCGCCGTCGGCCACCAGGTAGGCCACCAGCAGGTCGATGCCGTCGTCCTTGCGCAGCAGCACGGCGGCCGTGCCGACGCCGGGCTGTTGCAGCAGCAGGGCCTCGATTTCGCCCAGTTCGACGCGGAAGCCGCGGATTTTCACCTGGTCGTCGGCCCGGCCCAGGCACTGCACCTGGCCGTCGGCGCCGATGCGCGCCAGGTCGCCGGTGCGGTATAGGCGCGTGTCGTCGCGGCCCGTGGCCCAGGGGTTGGGCAGGAATTTTTCCACGGTCAGGTCGGGCCGGCCCAGATAGCCTTCCGCCAGGCCGGGGCCGGTGATGCACAGCTCGCCCGTGGCGCCGCGCTCCAGCAGGCGCAGGGGCGCGCCGGCCGCGGCGTCGGCGTCGATCACCAGCAGGCCGTAGTGGGGCAGCGGCGTGCCGATGCTCACCGGCTGGCCCGGCTGCAGGCGCGCCAGGCTGGCCGAGACGGTCGCCTCGGTGGGGCCGTAGGTGTTGAACATCTGCCGGCCGGGGCGCGACCAGCGCTCGACCAGCGCCTCCGGGCAGGCTTCGCCGCCCAGGTTGATCAGGCGCAGGCTGGGCACGTCGGCGCTGAACAGGGCCAGCAGGGTCGGCACGGCGTGCAGCACGCTGACGCGCTGCTCGGCCAGCAGGCGCGGCAGCGTTTCCGGGTCGCCGCTGGCCTCTTTCGGCCCCAGCCACAGCGTGGCGCCGACCAGGTAGGCGATCCAGATTTCCTCGAAGGACATGTCGAAGGCGACCGAGAAGCCCTGGTAGACGCGGTCGTCGGCGCGCACGCCCAGCACGGCGTTTTCGCTGCGCAGGAAGTGGCAGATGCTGCGCTGGGAAATCAGGATGCCCTTCGGCTTGCCGGTCGAGCCGGAGGTGTAGATCACATAGGCCGGGTGGCCGGGCAGCACGGCGCCGCGGCGCGCCGGCACATAGCCGTCCGGCGCCGGCGCCAGCAGGGTTTCCGCCAGCCACAGGGGCCGCCCCAGCCCGGCCAGGCGCGGCGCCAGTTGCGCGCAGCTGAGCAGACCGACCGCCTGGGCGTCGTCCAGGCACACTTGCAGGCGCTCGACCGGCGTGTCTTCGTCGACGGGCAGCCAGGCGGCGCCGGCCTTGGCGATGCCGGCCTGCATCACGAGCAATTCTATGCCGCGCGGCAACCACAGGCCGACGATCTGGCCCGGCACGACGCCGGCCTCGATCAGGCGCGCGGCGACCAGGCCGGCCTGGCGGTCCAGTTCGGCGTAACTGAGGCGGCGCTCGCCGCATTCCAGCGCGATGTGCCCTGGCGTCCGCCGCGCGCTCGCTTCGAGCAGGTCGGCCAGCACTTCGTCGCGCAGCAGGCCCGCCTGGGCCGGGCCGTAGAGAATGGCGGAAGGGGGTGCTGAGAGGACGGTTTCTGGCAGGGTGGACTGATTCATGTGCGATGCGTTTTTGGGTGGGAGCGGACGGCAGGCTATACCTTACAGCAAGCACGTGCCTTCCTGCACCTATTTGCTGCCGGGGCCGGTGTAAACATGATGAAAATCATGCCGGCGGACCCGCGCCGTCCGCCTCGCCGCCCGGCCGGCGCGGGCGGGCGGAACGAAAAGCCGGCCGCGCCGGTCGAATTTTCACGCGCCGGGTGCTGCGGCGGGCAAGGGGAGCCGGGCATGCATGTCGTCGATATCACCATGTTCTACGCCGCCGAGGGCGGCGGCGTCAGCACCTATCTGGACGCCAAGGCGTGCTGGCTGGCCGGCCGGCGCCAGTTGCGCCACACCGTCGTCAGCCCGAACGCGCGCGCCGGCGCGGCCGCCGCCGTGGTCGGCATTCCCGGCTTCGCCTTGCCCGGCCTGCACGGCTACCGCATGCCGCGTTCGGTGGCGGCGGCCGCGCGGGTGTTGCGCACGCTGGACCCGGACTTGATCGAGGCGGGCGACGCCGGCCCCTGCGCCTGGGCCGCGCTGCGGGTGGCGCGGCAGTTGCGGGTGCCGGCCGTGGCCTTTTGCCATTCCGATTTGCCGCAACTGGTGCGCAAGCGTTTCGGCGCGCTGGCCGCGCACGCGGCCCGGCGCCACCTGGCGCAGTTGTACCGCCGCTTCGACCTGGTGCTGGCGCCCAGCCGCATGATGGCGCAGCAACTGGTGGCGATGGGCGTGGCCGGCGCGCTGCATCAGCCGCTGGGCATCGACACGGGGGTGTTCTGCCCGCAGCGCCGCGACGCCGCCCTGCGCGCGCAACTGGGGCTGGCGGCCGACGCGCGCCTGTTGCTGTACGCGGGCCGCTTCACGCCGGAAAAAAAGCTCGCGCTGCTGGCCGAGGCCGTGGGGCGCCTGGGCCGGCCCTACCACCTGCTGCTGGTCGGCGGCGGCGCCGTGCCGCCAAGCGGCGCGCGCATCACCGTCATCCCCTTCCAGCGCGAGCCGCGCGTGCTGGCCGGCCTGCTGGCCAGTTGCGACCTGCTGGTCCACCCTGGCGACAGCGAAACCTTCGGCCTGATCGTGCTGGAGGCGATGGCTTGCGGCCTGCCCGTGGTCGGCACCAGCGCCGGCGGCGTGGCCGAGCTGGTCGACGAGGCCACCGGCATCCTGGTGGCGCCGAACAGCGCGGCGGCGCTGGCCGACGGCATCGCGGCCCTGTACCGGCGCGACCGCGCCGCGCTGGCGGCGGCCGCGCGGCGCAAGGCTTGCGCTTGCTATGACTGGAACGACATCATGCCGCAGTTGCTGCAGCGTTATGCCGGCGTGCTGGCGGCGCGCCAGCGGCTGGAGCTGGAGGCCGCCTGTGGCGCCGGCTGAGCCGAAGTCCCTGTGCGTGGCCATCCACGACGTGGCGCCGGCCACGTGGCCGGATTGCCAGCGCCTGCTGGCGGCCGTGCGGGCCGTGGCGGATATTCCGCTGACGCTGCTGGTCGTGCCGCACTACCACCGCGGCGCGCACTGGCCGGCGGCCTACGACGGCATGCTGGCCGACCTGTTGGCGCAGGGGCACGAGTTGGCGCTGCACGGCTATTTCCACCTCGACACGGCGCCGCTGCCGGGCCGTTGGCGCGAACGTTTCCTGCGCCGCGTCTACACCGAGGGCGAGGGCGAGTTCGCCGCGCTCGACATGGAGCAGGCGCGGCGGCGGCTGGAGCGGGGCCTGGCCTGGTTCGGCCGGCGCAACTGGCCGGTGCGGGGCTTTGTCGCCCCGGCCTGGCTGCTGAGCAAGGGCGCCTGGGCGGCCGTGCGGGCCTTGCCCTTCGAATACACGACGACGCTGCGCTATTTCCACTGCCTGGCGCCGGACGACAGCGTGTTCGCGCCCAGCCTCGTGTATGCCGCCCGCAACGGCGTCGGACGCCGCCTGTCGCCCTGCTGCGCGCGCCCGCTGGCGTGGCTGCAGCAATCGGCGCCGTTGATACGGCTGGGCCTGCATCCGCGTGACGCCCGCCATCCGGCCCTGCTACGCCATGCCCAGCGCCTGATCGGCGATTTGCTGGCCTCGCGGCGGGCGCTGACGAAGGCCGACTTCGCCCGCAGCCGCCGCGCGCCGGCTTAGCTCAGCTCAGTAATACCAGAAACCCCGGTAGGGATAGCGGTAGGGGTAGCCGGGATAGCCCGGATAGCCGGCGTAGCGCCTGGCTTCCTCGTCGGTGCTCAGTTGCAGCACGCAATTGCGCCAGGGATCGCTGCCGGACTGGTAGCCGAGCTTGTTGCAGGCCGGGCCGTACACGACGATCTTGCGGTCGATTTCGCGCTGCATCGAGGCGGCCTGCTCGGCCGGCGTGGTGCAGGCCGCCAATAGCGTGGCAGCCAGTGCTAATACAATGGGGGTGCGCATGATTTCCTCCTTGGAGCCCCGCCTTGGAGCGGGTTGATTGAGCCAGTGTAGGCGGGCGACCGGGCGTTTCACTGATCTGCGTCAAAGTGCTCGCCGCCGGCCTGCGGCAGGCGGCAGCGGATTTTCGTCGACAAGCGCGGCTGGCGGGAACATACTGTTTTCACCCCCTATAAGAAGGTGTTCCCCGGAGAATCCCTGGAGAAGAGCAATGCCGCGCTGCCTGCCCGTTTTGCTGTTGTGCCTGTCGCTGGCCTGCGCCCGCGCCGACACCATCATTTATCCGCGCCACCAGGCCGAGCACGACCCCCAGCTCGACTATGTGCTGGCGCTGCTGCGGCTGGCGCTGGCGAAGTCGGGCACGCCGTACACGCTGCGCCAGTCGGCCCAGGTGATGGTGCAAAGCCGGGTGATCCAGGAAATCGTCGACGGTACCGGCTCCGTCAACATCGTCTGGACCATGACGAGCCACGCCCGCGAGGCCGAGCTGTTGCCGATCCGCATACCGATCGACCGCGGCCTGATCGGCTGGCGCATCGCGCTGCTCAGCGCGAAGCGGGCGCAGCTGTTCCAAGGCGTCCACAGCGTGCGCGAGCTGGGCCAGTTCGCGGCCGGGCAGATGCGCGACTGGCCCGACACGGCCATCCTCCAGCACAACGGCTTGCACGTGTTCGACGGCTCGACCACCTACGAGGGCTTGTTCAAGCAACTGGCGGTCGAGCGCATCGACTATTTCCCGCGCTCCGTGATCGAGGTCGGCAGCGAGCTGGCCAGCCACGCCGGCCTGCAACTGGCGCTGGACCCGTATCTGATCATCCGTTATCCGACGGCGTTTTACTTCTTCGTCGGCAAGCAGCAGACCAAGCTGGCGCGCGACATCGAGGCCGGGCTGGAAAAGGCGCTGGCGGACGGCAGCTTCAACGCGCTGTTCCAGCGCCATTACGGCAGGCTGGCCGATGGCTTGAACCTGGGCAGGCGCCGCGTGCTGGAACTGGACAACCCCTTGCTGCCCAAGGCCACGCCCCTTGGCAGAAAAGAGCTATGGTATCGGCTTCCCGCCAACTAAGCGGGGCGCCGCCGCATCGTTTAAAATCCCCCTAGACGAGAACGCGGCGAGGTCAGCCGCACGCACAGGGGGAGACATGAGCAAAAAGATAGTCCAGGTGTACGACCGGCCGGCCGGCGGCTGGGGCGCGCTGAAAAGCGTGGCCCAGCAGATCATCGCGCAGGGCATTCCCGCCAAGGGCGCGCGCACGCTGCTGTCGGCCAACCAGCCGGACGGCTTCGACTGCCCCGGCTGCGCCTGGCCGGACCAGGACCACACCTCGACCTTCGAGTTTTGCGAAAACGGCGCCAAGGCCATCGCCGCCGAGTCGACGGCGCGGCGCGCCACGCCGGAACTGATCGCCCAGCACACGGTGGCGTGGCTGGCGCAGCAGTCCGACCACTGGCTGGAGGGGCAGGGCAGGCTGACCCGGCCGATGCGCTACCACCGCGCCAGCGACCGCTACCGGGAAATCGGCTGGGACGAAGCCTTCGACCTGATCGCCGCGCGCCTGAACGCGCTGGCGTCGCCGAACGACGCGATTTTCTACACCTCCGGGCGGACCAGCAACGAGGCGGCCTTCCTGTACCAGTTGTTTGTGCGCGAATTCGGCACCAACAACTTCCCCGACTGCTCGAATATGTGCCACGAGCCGTCCGGCTACGCGATGCGCGAGGCCGTCGGCGTCGGCAAGGGCACGGTGCTGCTGTCGGACTTCCAGCTGGCCGACGCGCTGTTCATCTTCGGCCAGAACCCCGGCACCAACCACCCGCGCATGCTGGGCGAGCTGCGCGGCGCCGCCAAGCGCGGCGCCGCCATCGTCTCGTTTAATCCGCTGCGCGAGCGCGGCCTGGAAAAGTTCCAGAACCCGCAAAGCGCCGGCGAAATGCTGGGCGACGGCGCGACGGCGATCTCGTCCGACTATTTCCAGTTGAAGATAGGCGGCGACCTGGCCGCCGTCAAGGGCATGATCAAATGCGTGCTGGAGGCGGATGCCGCGGCGCAGGCAAGCGGCGCGGCGCGCCTGATCGACGTCGCCTTCATCGCCGAGCACACGGCCAACTTCGCCGCCTTCATGGCCGATGTGCTGGCCGAGCCCTGGGACGTCATCGTCCGCGAATCGGGCCTGGAGCTGGCGCAGATCCGCCGCGCCGCCGACGTCTACATGGGCGCCGGCAAGGTCATCGCCTGCTGGGGCATGGGCATCACCCAGCACCGCCATTCCGTGGCGACGATCCAGATGATCACCAATCTGCTGCTGTTGCGCGGCAATATAGGCCGGCCCGGCGCCGGGCCCTGCCCCGTGCGCGGCCACAGCAATGTGCAGGGCGACCGCACCATGGGCATCTTCGAGAAACCGAAGCCGGCCTTCCTCGACCGCCTCGGCGAGGTGTTCGACTTCACGCCGCCGCGCGAGCACGGCTACGACACGGTCGGCGCCATCGAAGCCATGCTGGCCGAGCCGGGCAAGGTCTTCTTCGCCATGGGCGGCAACTTCGCCGCCGCCACGCCGGACACGCAGGTGACCGAGCGGGCGCTGCGCCAGTGCGGCTTGACGGTGCACGTCGCCACCAAGTTGAACCGCAGCCACCTCGTCTGCGGCGCCGAGGCCCTGATCCTGCCCTGCCTGGGCCGCACCGAGATCGACCAGCAGGCCAGCGGCCCGCAGGCCGTCAGCGTCGAGGATTCGATGAGCATGGTGCACCTGTCGTCCGGCATCAACGCGCCGTCCTCGCCGACGCTGCTGTCCGAGCCGATGATCGTCGCCCGCCTGGCCGTGGCGACGCTGAAGGGGCGCAGCAAGACCGACTGGATGGGCCTGGTGGCCGACTACGACCGCATCCGCGACAAGATCGCCGCCGTGTTCGAGGACTTCGCCGACTTCAACGCCCGCGTCAAGGTGCCCGGCGGCTTCCACCTGCGCAACACCGCGGCCGAGCGCCTGTGGTTGACGGCGACCGGCAAGGCGAATTTCTACGCCCACCCGGTGCCCACGGACCTGCCCATCCATCTGGCGCGCAGCGGCCGCGCCTCGCCCGTCTTCAACCTGACGACGATGCGCTCGCACGACCAGTACAACACCACCATCTACGGCATGAACGACCGCTACCGCGGCGTCTTCGGCGAGCGCCGCGTGCTATTCATCAATCCGGACGACATCGCCGAGCTGGGCCTGCAAGCGGGCGCCTGGGTCGACCTGGAGAGCCTGTGCGACGACGGCGCGCGGCGCCAGGCCAAACGTTTCCTGCTGGTGGGCTACAACATCCCGCGCGGCTGCGTGGCCGCCTACTTCCCGGAAACCAACGGCCTGGTGCCGCTGTCGAGCTTCGCCGACTTCGCCCGCACGCCGACGTCGAAATCCATTCCCATCGTGCTGACGGCGCACGCGGCCGCGGCATGACGGCGCCCGGCGACGCGCTGGCGCTGGCCCTGCTGGCGGAACTGGCGGCCCACACGGAAGCGGTGTCGGCGGCGCGCCTGTGCAAGCGCCTCGGCGTGCGCCAGAGCAGCCTGCTGCGCTGCCTGGCCTACCTCGGCGACGACGTCATCGGCGGCGCGCCCGGTCCGGGCCTGGTGCGGGTGCGCCAGGACGGCGAGCGCACCCTGCTGGCGTTGACGGAGAAGGGGCGCGCCGCATGTCAGTGAGCGAGCCGAACCTGGCGGCCTGGAGCAATCTGCCCGTGACGCGCCATGCGCCCGGCGGCGCCGGCTTGCCGACGAGCGATGCGGTGGCCGAGGAAACGCCGGTGGCGCTGGTCTACAACGGCGTGGCCCACGCCGTGATGATGGCCACGCCGCTGGACCTGGACGATTTCGGCGTCGGCTTCAGCCTGTCCGAGCGCATCGTCGACAGCGCCGCCGACATCTACGACATCGACTGCGTGCAAACGCCGGGCACCGTCGGCATCGAATTGCGGATGACCATCTCCGGCGCCTGCTTCATGCGCCTGAAGGAGAAGCGCCGTAGCCTGGCCGGCAACACCGGCTGCGGCCTGTGCGGTTTGGAGAGCCTGGGCGCCCTCGACACGCAACTGCCGCCGGTGACGGCGCGCGCGCCGGTCGGCAAGGCCGCGCTGATGGCCGCCTTCGGCGCGCTGGCGCCGCTGCAGGCGCTGAACGCGCTGACCGGGGCCGTGCACGCGGCCGCCTGGGCCGGCCCGGACGGCGCCATCGCGCTGGTGCGCGAGGACGTCGGCCGCCACAACGCCCTCGACAAGCTGATCGGCGCGCTGGCGCGGGGCGGCGCGCGCCGGCCGGGCTTCGCCATCATGAGCAGCCGCGCCAGCTACGAGCTGGTGCAAAAGGCGGCGCGCGCCGACATCGGCCTGCTGGCGACGATCTCGGCGCCGACCGCGCTGGCCGTCGACATGGCCGAGCGGGCCGGCATCTGCCTGGTCGGCTTCGCGCGCCAGCACGGCTGCGTCGTCTATGCGCACGCCGACCGCCTGCTGGCCGCTTAAGCCCAGCCGCTTGAACGGCGTGCCGGGGGCATGGCTAGCTCTGGAACACCTGGTCCAATGTCGTGGCGTTCACGAAAGCCTTGGACCATGCCGACAAGTCCTCAGTCGTGCCTTGCGCAAGACGCTGCGCCAAGTGCGCGGGCAAGGGGCCGAAGCGCTGATTTAATAGCTGCGTCAGCAGCAGAAATTGTCCTTCGCGCAAGCCCTCCTGGCGTCCTTGCTTGCGGCCGTCGCTCCGGGCAATGCGTTCAAACGATGAGATGTAAGGCATAACGCGGCTCCTTTCCATATCCCCGATGCGCTGCCTGAGCTGCCGCTCCAGCGGCATGGGCAGGCGCATCATCCAGTCGATCACCATCAACAAATCAATGATAGCCTGCCTGTCCCATTGACGCTGAAAGAGCAGTGTGAGCAAGCGCCACTTCTCGGCGGCGCGCCGCTGCGCGTCGCCTTTGGTTTGGCGCGCCGACAGCTGGGCCGCAGTGAGCAGCGCGAAGGGATTGGGGTCGTCCGGCAACTGTTCGAGGCGGCCGGCGAAGTCGCTCAGTTTGACGACGGGAAACGTGATGCCCATCGTGCAGCCGAGCCGCTGGTAGGCGTAGGCATCGGGCCGCCAGCCGGCGCTGTCGTCGGCCAGCAGCGCCAGGCTGGCGACGGGCTGGCGGTAATGGTCGAAAATGCGGTAGTTGTAGACGAACATGCGCTCGGCGAAGCCCGGGTCGCGCCGCCCCTGCACCTCCAGATGCAGCAACAGCCATTGCGCACTGCCGTCGCGCAAGGTCAGCCGCACCAGTTTGTCGGCCAGGCGCTTGCCCAGCGCGGCGTCGCGCGCCACCTGGGCCAGTTCCTGCTCAAGAAAAACATGGCCGCGGGACCAGTCGATCTCCGCGTGGGCCTGCGGAAAATAGAATGCCATGAACGCGGGAAAATACCGCGTCACGGCATCCTTCCAGGGCGTGTCGTAATCGTCGCGGGGCGTGGTCATGAAGCAGTGTAGCGGCGTTGGCCGGATGCCGTTTCCGTCTGGCGCAAAGGCGCACAAGATCGATCGCCTGGAACTTGCTCCCGCGCCGCCAATCCAACCTCATAGATGTGGCAATGCGAAGGAGCGCATCATGAACGGATGGAAGAAAACGGCGGCGGCCGTCCTCAGCCTGACGCTGGTGGCCGCATGCGGCGAGATGACGCCGCGGCAGCGTAACACGGCCATCGGCGCCGCCGTCGGCGGTGTCGCCGGTTCGGTCTTGAGCGGTGGCGATACTGGCGGTGCCGTCGGTGGCGCCGTGGTCGGCGGCGTCATCGGCAATCAGATCAAAAAATAAAGCGCGGGCGACGCTGCCGGGTTTGTCTTGACCTACTCGTAGCGCAGGCAGTCCACCGGCAGCAGTTTCGACGCGCGCCGCGCCGGGTAGTAGCCGAAGAATACGCCGACCAGGCTGGAGAAGCCGCAGGCCACCAGCACCGCCGACGAGGTGATGGCGACGTCGAATTTGCCGGTCGCCGTGATGGCGGCGGCGAAACCGCTGGCCAGCAGGATGCCGATGATGCCGCCGACCAGGCAGATGACCACCGCCTCTGTCAGAAATTGCAGCAGCACGTCGCGCGGCTTGGCGCCGATGGCCATGCGTATGCCGATTTCCCGGGTGCGCTCGGTGACGGAGACGAGCATGATGTTCATGATGCCGATGCCGCCGACGACCAGCGAGATGGCGCCGATCAGGCCCAGCAGCGCGGCGATGCCGGTGCTGATGTTTTTCGCCGTTTCGGCGAAGGAGGCGAGGTTGTCGATGCGGAAATCGTCCGGTTCCTCGAACTTGATGTGGTGGCGGTCGCGCAGCGTTTCCTTGATGTCCTCTATGCCATCCTTCAATTTCCCGCCGGATTTGCCCTGGGCGACGACGTATTGCACGTTGTTGGGGAAGGTGCTGCGTATCAGGTTGGCGCGCGCCGCCGTGATCGGCACCAGCACGAGCTCGGCCAGGTCGCCGCCGTCGACTTGCTTGCCCTCGCCGTGCAGCACGCCGACGACCTGGAAGGCGACGTTTTCAATGCGGATGAACTTGCCCAGCGGGTCGATCTTGTAGAAGAACTGGTCGGCCACCTTGCTACCGATGACGACCATGCGGGCGGCCGCGCGCACGTCGGCCTCGCTGAAGGCGCTGCCCTGCTCGATTTTCCAGTTGCGGATCTTGAACATCGCCGGGGTGACGCCGCGCACCGTGCTGGTCGTCGTTTCATTGCCGGCCGTCAGCTTGAAGGCGCCTTGCAGCGCGGCCGCCGCGCCGTTCAGGCTGGGCAGGGCGTCCAGCGCCTCGGCGTCGGCCAGCGACAGCGAGGGCGCGGCGCCGGCGCGCAGGCGCTGCCCGGAGGCGGGGTCGCCGCCGGGCGAGATGAACAGCATATTCGTGCCCAGTTGTTCCAGCTGGGCGCCGATGAAGGCCTTCATCGCGTCGCCCAGTGCCAGCAGCAGCACCACCGAGGTGATGCCGATGATGATGCCGAGCATGGTCAATACGGTGCGCAGGCGGTTCGCGCTCATCGAGCGGAAAGCCTCGACGACTACTTGCAGAAAATTCATGCGGTGTCCTGTGTCGGTGAAGAGGGGGCGCGCCTCAGGCCGAGGCCAGTTGCTCGTGGCTTTGCGCCAGTTGGCGCAAGCCTTCGGCGGCCGGGCCGTCGTAGAGCACGCGGCCGTCCTTCAGGCGCATCAGGCGCTTGCTGTAGGCGGCGATGTCGGGCTCGTGCGTGACCAGCAGGATGGTGATGCCGCGCTCTTCGTTCAGTTGCTGGAAGGAGCGCATGATGTCGATGCTGGTCTGGGTGTCGAGGTTGCCGGTGGGTTCGTCGGCGAGGATCAGCGGCGGGTCGCCGACGAGGGCGCGGGCGATCGCCACGCGCTGCTGCTGGCCGCCGGACAGCTGGTTCGGTGTGCGCTGGGCCAGTTCCTTGAGGCCGACCCGTTCCAGTTCGACCAGCGCCTTGGCGTGCGCCTGCTTGCGCGCGACGCCGGCGTAGATCAGCGGCAGCGCGACGTTTTCGGCCACGCTCATGCGCTTGATCAGGTTGAAGCTCTGGAACACGAAGCCGATGGTGCGGTTGCGGATGGTCGCCAGCTCGGCGCGCGACAGGGTCAGCGTGTCGATGCCGTTGAGCAGGTAAGTGCCGCCGGTGGCCTGGTCGAGGCAGCCGAAAATATTCATCAGCGTCGACTTGCCCGAGCCGGACTGGCCCATGACGGCGAGGAAGTCGCCGCGCGGCACGGCCAGGTCGATGCCGAACAGCACCTGGGTTTCCACCGTGCCGGAGAAATAGCTCTTGCTGACCTTGCGTATGTCGATCAGGTGCTGGCCGGCCACCTGGTTCAGCGCTGCGCTCATTCGAACGGGCTTTCGCTGCCGCCGGCCAGCGCGCGCGTGACCACCTTGTCGCCCTTTTTCAAGTCGCCCGCCAGCACTTCCGTGTAGCGGAAATTCGACAGGCCGATCTTGATGTCGAGCGGCTTCGCCTGGTTGCGCTCGTCGAGCCGGTAGATCTTGAACGAGCGCGTCGTCTCATTCTTGCTGCGGAAGGCCAGGTCCTCGTCGGCGGCCGGGGCCGGCGCGGCGGCCGTCTTGTGCTCGCCGTCCTTGGCTTTCTGCTTCTTCAATGCCTTCTCCTGCTCCTCGTCGCTGAGGCGGAAGCGCAGCGCCGCCGTGGGGATGCGCAGCACGTTCTGGCGGTTGCCGACGACCAGGCGCACCTGCGCCGTCATGCCCGGCTTGAGCAATTCCTCCTTGTTCTCGACGTCGAGCACGACGTTGTAGGTGACGACGTTTTGCACGACGTTGGCGGCCAGGCGGAACTGGCGCATGGTGGCGTCGAACTCCCGGTCCGGATAGGCGTCGACGACGAAACGGGCCGCCTGGCCGTCCTTGAGCGCGCCGACGTCCGCCTCCGAGACGTTGGTGTCGATCTGCATCTTGGTCAAGTCCTTGGCGATCTGAAACAGGTTCGGCGTCGTAAACGAGGCCGCCACGGTCTGGCCCAGGTCGATGGTGCGCTTGATGACGACGCCGTCGATGGGCGCGCGGATGACGCTGTTGTTCAAGTCGGCCTGGGCCCGTTCGAGCTGGGCCTCGGCCAGCTTGATGTTGGCCTTGGCCACGTCGAGTTCGCGGCGCGACTGGTCCAGCGCCAGCGCCGACACATAGTTTTGCGTGACGAGGCGCTGGTTGCGCTCGAAATTGCTCTGCGCCAGGCGCATCGACGCCTGCGCCGACGCCAGGCTGGCCTCGCCCTGGCGGATTTGCGCGTTGAAGATGGTCGGGTCGAGCTTGAGCAGCACCTGGCCCCGCTTGACGTGGTCGTTGAAATCGGCCTTGAGCTCGACGACGGTGCCCGACACTTGCGAGCCGACGTTGATTAGCGCGACGGGATTGATGGTGCCGTTGGCGGTGACGGTCTGGGTGATGGTGCCGTTGTCGGCGAGGGCCGTGCGGTATTTCGATTCCGGTATATTGCCGTCATCGCCCTTGCTCAGATAGGCGGCGCCGGCGGCGCCCACCAGCAGCAGGCTGACGGCCAGCGCCACGCGTTTCTTGGTAAAAAATGTCATCGTCTCGGCAGTTAAAAATTTGTGGAAGCACTCAAAGTATTGCAAATTGAGTAAGAATGCTAGCACGCACTACCGATAAGCCGCCAAATTCTGCGATGAAATGCAGAATAGGGGGGCTGAGGCGCGCATAGTCCGGTCCAAGCGGCCGCGCGCTGGAAACAAGACTAGGCCGGCACGGCGGGCAGCGCGCGCGTCGCGGCAAAGTGTTTATCCACGGCCGTGCGCCCCGCCTGGTAGGCGCTGCTGACACCGTAGGGGGAAAAGTCGGCGCCGCCGGTCAGCGTCGGTTCCGCCGCCTGGATCACCTGCACATTCCTCAGCGCCCGCAGGCGCATCAGCCAATGAAAAGCGGGACGCTGGCGCAGCGGGCTGGCCGGCGGCAGCTCGGTGTCGAGCGCCGCCAGCATGTCGAGAAAGCCCGGCAGGCGGGCCGAGCCGCCGTACTGGGCCCAGAAACGGTTCTGGTACTGCAAGGCCGTCATGCGGGTTTGCACCTCGATCAGATTGGTCGGCAGGGGCAGGCCGCCGCTGGGGAAGAGGTCGACGACGAAGATCGGCAGGCTGTCCACCTCGTCCGCTTCGAGCAGATTGAGCAGGGCGTCGATCGGCGTGTTGCTGAACAGGCCGCCGTCCCAGAACTGGGTGCCGTCGATGTCGGTGGCGGCGAAGCCGGGCGGCAGGCTGCCGCTGGCGATGATGTGGGCGGCGTTGAGGTGGGCGCGGCGGGCGATGTGGCCGTCGCCGATGATGCCCTCGGTGCGGGCCGCCAGATGGTTGGAAAACGTCGTCGGCCCGCCCGTCTGCAAGTCGGTCGCCGTCACGGCCACGCGCATGTGGCTGGCGTCGTTGATTTGCTCGAAGTCGCAATGCCGGTTCAAGGTGGCGTACATCGGCACGGTGCTGCACAGGCTGGTCCATTGCGCCATGTCATAGTAGTCGGTGCGCGGCCGGTAAAAGTTGGGGTTGCCGAACAGCGACAGGCTGGCTTGCTGCGACGCCGGCAACCACGGCACCTGCGGCAGCGTGATCGCGGCCCATATCCTGTGCAGGCTGGCGGCGATGTCGCCGCCGGGGGCGCCGGCGATCGCCGCCGCGTTGATGGCGCCGATCGATACGCCGGTGACGGCCGTCGGTTGCCAACCCCGTTCAAGCAGGGCCGTCACGACGCCATACTCGAACGCGCCCAATGCGCCGCCGCCCTGCAAAATCAAAGCCATCTGTTTCATGCGGACTCCTCCCAGGTTGAGCCGATCCGGGCCGGCATCGGGCCGCCCGATTACGACTGTACGGAAGGGAAAGGAGGGGCGCCTTGATCGGCAGCAATGCCGGTTCAGGCGGGCAAGGGCGGATGCCGCGGGGACAGCTGGGGATTGCCCGCCGCCGCATGGTTTGATCGGACGGGTTTTCAGTCGTGCACATGGCTGGCTGCACGGCGTTCAAGGGCCAAGATGAAGCCATCAAGCAGCCAATGCCAATACTGGAAAACAGATTGTTGCCATCAAGGCGACTGTTGTTTTTTTGCGTCTGTCGGGAGCTTGAGTGCCCGTCTTGCGCGGGCACGGCCCCCGCAAGACGGTCAAGCGCGCCGGGCCGGCGGCCTTACGCGGCGGCCAGGGCGCGCTCCAGGTCGGCCAGCAGGTCGTCGATGTGCTCGATGCCCACCGACAGGCGCAGCATGTCTTCCGAGACGCCGGCCTTGGCCAGCTCTTCCGCGTTCAATTGCCGGTGGGTGGTCGAGGCCGGATGCGTGGCCAGCGATTTGGCGTCGCCGATGTTGACCAGCCTGGTGAACAGTTGCAGCGCGTCCAGCACGCGCGCGCCGGCCGCCCGTGGATCGTCCCGCGTGGCCGTCTTCAAGCCGAAGGACAGGATGCCGGACGCCTTGCCGCCCATGTACTGGCGCACCAGCGCGTGGTCCGGGTGGTCTTCCAGTCCGGCGTAATTGACCCAGGCCACCTGCGGGTGGCGCGCCAGGTGCTGGGCCAGCGCCTGGGCGCTGCTGCAGATGCGCTCCATGCGCAGGGCCAGGGTTTCTATGCCCTGCAGTATCAAAAACGCGTTCATCGGCGAGATGGCCGCGCCCATATTGCGCAGCGGCACCACGCGGGCGCGGCCGATGAAGGCGGCCGGGCCGAAGGCTTCCGTGTAGACGACGCCGTGGTAGGACACGTCCGGCTCGTTGAGGCGGCGGAAGCGTTCCTTGTGCTCGGCCCAGGGGAAGGTGCCGGCGTCGACGATGGCGCCGCCGACGCTGGTGCCGTGGCCGCCCAGGTATTTGGTCAGCGAGTGGACGACGATGTCGGCGCCGTGCTCGATCGGCCGGCACAGGTAGGGGCTGGGCACGGTGTTGTCGACGATCAGCGGAATGCCGTGGGCGTGGGCGATTTCAGCCAGTTTGGCGAAGTCGGTGACGTTGCCCAGCGGATTGCCGATGGACTCGCAGAAGATCGCCTTGGTGCGCCCGTCGATCAGCGCGGCAAAGGTGTCGGGCTGGCGGGCGTCGGCGAAGCGCACTTCGATGCCGATCTGCGGTAGCGTGTGGGCGAACAGGTTGTAGGTGCCGCCGTACAACTGGCTGGCGGAGATGAAATTGTCGCCGGCCTCGGCGATGGTCTGGATCGCGTAGGTGATCGCCGCCATGCCGGAGGCCACGGCCAGCGCGGCGACGCCGCCTTCGAGCGCGGCGAGGCGTTTCTCCAGCACGTCCTGGGTCGGGTTCATGATGCGCGTGTAGATATTGCCAGGCACCTTCAGGTCGAACAAATCGGCGCCGTGCTGGGCGTTGTCGAAGGCATAGGCGACGGTCTGGTAAATCGGCACGGCCGCGGCCTTGGTGGTCGGGTCGGGCGAGTAGCCGGCGTGCACGGCGAGCGTGTCGAGTTTCATGAAGGTCCTGTGAATGGATGCAAAGGAATATTGTGCCATGAAAACTTTGCTCGTTTTTTATCTATTGTTAGAATTTTAAGTGATAACGATATACTATCTTGACGCGCTGGGCGCGGGCGCGATGGCCTTGTCGCTGGGCAATTTTTTTAAGGAAATTCGTGTATTCTGCTTGTCATGTATGTCAGACAGCCGTCTGGAGTGGTGTATGAAGCAATTGAAAAAAATAAAGGTGCAGGATTTGCGCTTGGGCATGTTCCTGCACGAGTTTGACGGGGCGTGGCTGCAGCATCCATTCTGGAAAACGAAATTTTTGTTGAGCGATCCGGCGGATTTGCGCGCCGCCCATGACAGCGGGGTGCAGGAATGCTGGATAGACCTGGACAGGGGCGCGGCCGAGGCGCCCGCGTCCGCGCCCGAGCCGGAAGCCGCGGCCGCGCCGCGCGTGGTGCTGCCGGCGGCGCGGCCGGTGCCGCCGGTGAGCGCCTCCTTCGACGAGGAAATGCACCGCGCGGCGACCTTGTGCCGCAAGGCGCGCGACGCCACCGTGTCGATGTTTAACGAGGCGCGCCTTGGCAACGCCATCGACGCCGAGCAATGCGTGCCGCTGGTCACCGAGATCGCCGAGTCGATACTGCGCAACCCGGGCGCGCTGATCAGCCTGGCGCGCTTGAAGAGCAGCGACGACTACACGTATATGCATTCGGTGGCGGTGTGCGCGCTGATGGTGTCGCTGGGCCGCGCGCTCGGTTTCGACGAGGAGGGTTGCCGCGAGGCCGGCCTGGCCGGCTTGTTGCACGATATCGGCAAGGCCAGCATTCCGCTGGCGATCCTGAACAAGCCCGGCAAGTTGACGGACGCGGAATTCGAGGCCGTCAAGAGCCATCCGCTGCGCGGCCACGAATTGCTGGTGCGCGGCGCGGCGGCCAATGCCACGGCGCTCGATGTTTGCCTGCACCATCACGAAAAAATCGACGGCAGCGGTTACCCGCACCGCCTGCAGGGGGAGGACATTTCGCTGGTCGCGCGCATGGGCGCCGTCTGCGACGTCTACGACGCGATCACCTCGAATCGCCCCTACAAGTCGGGCTGGGACCCGGCCGAGTCGGTGGCGCGGATGATTTCGTGGAAGGGCCATTTCGACCAGCGCATACTGTCCGCCTTCATCAAGACCCTGGGCATCTACCCGACCGGGGCGCTGGTGAGGATGAAGACGGGCCGGCTGGCCATGGTGATCGAGCAAAACCCGGCTTCGCTGACCAAGCCGGTCGTCAAGGTGTTCTTCTCGACCAAGTCCGACACCTATATCCCGGTCCAGCGCATCGACTTGTCGCAGGCGCATGAGCGCGACAGCATCGCCGGGCGCGAGCCGCGCGAAAAATGGAACTTCGCCAAGATCGACGAACTGTGGGCGGGCGAGTTCGCCTGAGCGCGCCCGGTCAGCCTTGCACGCCGCCGGCGGGACCCCTCACGCGACGATCAGCGTTAATCGATGCCGGGTCCGCTCTGTTGAGGTCGCGCAAACAGACGCGACAATGGTGGAATTGCGCCGCCGCACGGCGGTCGAACCCGGTAGCGCATGAGCGTTATCGTCGGGACGGGGCGGCACCATGGATACCTATTTGCAACTGACCAGCGGCGCGGACAAGGTGGTGTTCGCCGCCTCCACGTCCGAGGTCTGTGGCAAGTCGACGCAACTGCCGTTTTGCGAAAACGGCGATGTCGTGCCGGGCGCCACCAGCAAGGGGCGCTGGTTCTACGCCTGCGCCAAGGCGATCGAGCCGCTGGCCTACTTCCGCCAGCGGCGCCGCTTCAGCTATGTGGGCGACGTTGTGTGGGCGATCAAGCGCCAGATCCTGCATCCGCGCAATTGCGGCCGCGTCTTCAATGTCGGCTCGTATGGGAAGGTGTCCCTCTTCGAACTGGCGCAGCGGGTCAAGGCGCGCGCCGGCAGCGCCTCGGAGATCGCCTTCGTTCCGTATGCGAACGCCTACGACAGCAATTTCGAGGACATGCCGGGGCGCATCCCGGATCTGCGACGCCTGCGCGAGGCGGCGCGCGCGGCGCTGGCGCTGGCGCTGGGAGCGGCCGCGCTGTCGCAGCGCGCCGCCGCCCAGCAGGCGTGGAGCTTCGACGCCGCCACCGAGCCGTCGCGGGTCAGCGCGGGCGCCCGCGACATGACGTGGTGGAACCAGCACCTGCAGGCGAGCTACCGGGCCGGACCGGGGCTGGGCTGGTATGCCGCCGCCGACAGCGAGCACCGCGAGCAGGGTGACGATCTGACGCTGAGCGCGGGCGGCCACCGCCGCATCCAGGACTGGCTGCTGTCGGGCCGGATCGGCGCCGGCGTCCAGCCGGCGTTCGCGCCGCGCTTCAGCGTCGAGCCGCAACTGGCTCGCCTGTTCGGCAACGTCGCGCTGCAGGCAAGCGCCGTGTACCGCGCGTTTCCGCAGTCGCGCGTCAGGATAGGTTCCCTGGCGGCGATCGTCTACAACGGCGACAGCGAGTTCGAGCTGAAGCTGTCCTATGGCAGCACGGAACCGGCCGGCCACCGCATCCGCGTCGTTGGCGTGCGCGCCGCGTGGGATCGCGGCGGCGCCTTCAGCTACGGCGCCAGCGTCAGCGCCGGACACGGCCTGTACGATGCCATCAACGTCCCCGGCAGCGAGGCCAGGCGCGGCTGGATCGTCAACGCCAACGTGCGCTACCGCATCGACGCCGCCAGCAGCGTGCGCCTCGACCTGACGCTGGGCCGCGAAGAGCTGTCGTTCCGCCAGCGCGCGCTGGGCTTGTCCTACCGGAGGGAATTTTGAATAGCCTGGCCTACCGCAATTTCAAGGCGCTGCGATAGCCGGTGAAGGGGCCGCGTCGCGCGGCCCCGCTTCAAGTCCCGGACATCAGAACTTGTATGTCGCGCCGACGTTGAAGAAGCGGCCCACCGCGCCGGCCTGGTGCAATGCCGGGTTGTAGAACGACGAGGCGGCGCCGCCGTAGGTTTGGAAGTCCAGCGGCGGTTTCGCGTCGAACACGTTCAGGATGGCGGCGTGGAAGCTCAACTGCTTGCTGTACTGGTACTTGGCGAACAAGTCCAGCGTCGTGAAGTGTTTCACGGAGCAGAACTCGGCCGGCGCCGTGTTGAACGCCCCGCTGCCATTGGTGATCGCCGCGTCGCAGGTCAGCGCGCTGGTGGTGGACGGGTCGACGACGCTGTAGCTGCTGACCCAGTTCACGGTGCCGCTGACTTTCACCGGCCCCTGTTCGTAGGACAGCTTGATCTGGGCGCGGTCGCGCGGATTGCCGGTGTCGCCGGAAGTTCCGGACGGGCCGTGGGTGCCGGCCAGCTCGATGGCGGCGCCGCCAGCCGTGCCCTGCTTGTAGCTCAGCATGTGCGTGTGGTTCAGCTCCGCCGTCACCTTGGCCGCGTTCGGCAGCGAGAAGCTCCAGCGCGCGTCCAGGTCGATGCCGCTGGTCTTTGTGAACAGCGCGTTTTCATATGGATACGGGGAGAAGATGCGGTCGCCTATGGCCGGCGTGGCAGTGCCGATGCTGCCGTCCGGCAGCACGAATGGCTGCGAAGTCGGCGTGCCGCGCACGACAAACGGCGCCGCATCGTAGTTGGGATCGCTATTCGCGCTGATGATCTGGTTGTTGACGCGGATGTTGTAATAATCGATAGACGCGCTGAAGTTCTTGAACGGTTCAAGGATCAAGCCCAGCGTGTACGATTTGGATTTTTCCGGCTTCAAGTCCTTGCCGGGCAGTTGCACGCCGCCCACCTGCACGGCGCACTGCTGCGGGTAGTTGCCGGGTATGGTGGCCGGATCGCTGTCCTTGGGGCCGTCATTGGCGCACAAGATCGGGTCGCGCGAGGCGCTGGCGAAGAAGTAGGAGCCGGTGTTGCCCGATTCGGCGGGGTTGGGCGCGCGGAACCCTTCGGCGTAGGTGCCGCGCAAAGCCACTTCCTTCAAGGGGCTGAACTTGAAACCGAGTTTAGGCGTGGTGGAACGGCTGCTGCCGCTGACCTTGTCGAAACGCACGGCGGCGTCCAGCTCCAGCGTCTTCAGCACCGGCGCGACCAACTCCAGGTAGGCCGCGGAAATATTCTGCTTGCCGATGGCCCAGGCGGTATTGCCGACCTGGCTGCCGTTGGCCACCCCTTCCGGCGCGCGCGCATCCAGTTCGCGGTGGGTGAACTCCGTGCCTATGCCGATGGCCAGCGGGCCGCCGTCGAGTTGCAGCAGCTCGCGCGAGCCGCGCAGATTGACGAACTGCAGGATGTCCTTGGCCTTGGCGCGCTGGGTCGGCGCGATGAAGGCGCGCTGTTCGGCCGTGTTGCCGCTGGCGGCCGCGCCCACGCGGTAGGGGTGCAAGGGGTCGTTGAAGGCCGCCTGCAGATTTTCAATGTTGAAATAGCCGTCATTGGTTTGCTTGACGGTGTTTTCCGTGTGGCCGATCGAGGCGTTGATGTCCCAGCCGCTCCAGCTGCCGTTCAGCTCGGCGACCAGGCGCACGGTTTGCGCGTCGATTTGCGAGCGGCGTCCGCCCAGCTCGGGAAAATTGTAATGCAGGTACTGCCGCGTGCCGGTGGTGTTGCCGGGGTAGGTGGCGGGCACGGTGATGGCGACCGGCGCGTTGTCCGGGCGCAGGCGCGGCAGCATATTGGGGCCGAAGGCGAGCGCCGACAGGCCGCGCGACGCGCTGTGCGAGCCGACCTGGCTGGCGTCCGACTGGAACACCGAGCCCTTCAGGTTCATTTCCCAGTGCTCGCCCAGTTTTTGCGTGTACGAGGCCATCAGATTGAGGTTCTTCGTTTCCGGCTGTATTTCCAGGTCTTCGTCGCGGTAGGTGCATTGGCTGGCGAGCATTTGCGCCCCCGTGCAACCGGGCAGGAAGGTAAGCTGGTTGCTGCCGATCATGTCGCGCAGATAGCCGGTGCTGCTGCCGGGCAGGCCGCCGTTGGCGTCGTTCGGCACGCCACGCGTCAGGTTGTTGCCCATCAACGCATTGCCCGGACCATAGCGGTAGGTGCTCCAGTCGGTCCGGGTGAAGTCGCCCTTGCGGTCGCGCAGCAAGATCTTGTTCTGCTTGCGGTATTCCAGTGCGATGTAGGCGTTGCGGCCATCCTTCTCCAGGTCGCCCCAGCCGTAGATGCCGGACAGGTGCGCCGTCTTGCCGTCGCTGTGGCCGCTGGTGCCGCCCTCGGCGGAGATTTCCGCGCCCGCGTAGCGTTTTTTCAGGATCACGTTGACCACGCCGGCCATCGCGTCCGAGCCGTAGATCGACGAGGCGCCGTCTTTCAGCACTTCGATGCGTTCGATCGCCTCGAAGGGAATCTGGCTGATGTCGACGAAGCTGCGCTGGCCGTCGTCGGACAGTGCATAGGGCGCCATCCGGTGGCCGTCGATCAGCACCAGCGTGGCGCCGACCGTCAGGCCGCGCAGCGAAATGCCGCTGGCGCCGCCGGAAAAGGCGCCGCTGAACGATTGCGACAACGTGCCGGCACCGTTCGCCGTGATGTTGCGCAACACTTCGGAAACGGTGGTGTAGCCGGAAGCCTTCAACTCCTGCACCGTCAGGATTTGCACGGGACTGGGCGTTTCCTTGTCGGTGCGGCGGATGTTGGAGCCGGTAATTTCAACGCGCTGCATGACGCTGTCGCTACCTTCTTGTTGCGCCTGGGCAGTCGGCATCGCCAGCGGCACCGCCACCGCCGTGCAAAAGGCCAGGCGTATCGCCTGCGGCATGGTTTTGCTCTTCAATTTGTTGAATTCTTTGAATACGACGTTCATCAACATTCCTCCAGAAAACTACGTGAAACTGCATAAGAGTGGATGCCCCGGAAACCGTGTCGTCGACTTTGCGCCCCGGCTTGTCCATACATCCTCACGTATCTGAGCATCTGATTGCTTATATGTCAATTTTATTCAAGTAGAACTGTTGCGAAGAGACTACGGCGGCCACGGCCCGGGCCGGCGCGAAAGCGCTAGCGCAAAAGCGCTAACGCGAAAGCGCTAGCGCAAAAGCGGCTACACTGGTGGCGCCGCGCGCGCCCGCGCCCGGCGCCAACGACAAGGCCATCGCCCCATGTATCACGGAGAACGTTTCAACAGTATCAGCCACAGCATCGGCGCGGCCCTGGCCGCCGCAGGCGGGGCGCTGCTGCTTGTGTTGGCGGTGCGCTCGGGCGACCCGTGGAAGATTGTCAGTTTCAGCATCTACGCTGCCATGCTGCTGACCTTATATCTGACGTCGACGCTGTACCACAGCGTGCGCGGCGCCGCCAAGGACGTATTGCGCCGGCTCGACCACTGCGCCATCTATCTGTTGATCGCCGGCACCTACACGCCGTTCACGCTGGTCACGCTGCGCGGGCCGTGGGGCTGGTCGCTGTTCGGCGTCGTCTGGGGGCTGGCTGTCATCGGCATTGCCCAGGAAATTTGCTACGCCAAGGGCGCGCGCGTGCTGTCGCTGGTGATTTATGTGCTGATGGGCTGGCTGGCGCTGGTCGGCGTGCAACCGCTGATCGCCGCGCTGGGCTGGGACGGCTTTCAGTGGCTGGCCGGCGGCGGGCTGTTCTACACCGTCGGCATCGTCTTTTACGCGACCGACCACAAGCTGCGCCACGGCCACGGCGTCTGGCACTTGTTCGTTCTGGGCGGCAGCGTTTGCCACTACGTCGCCGTGCTGCGCTACGTGGCGTAGGCGGACGCCGCCGCCCGCGCCCCGCTTACGGCCGCCGGCGCGGCGACAGGAGCAGGGCCGTCGCCGTCAGCGCGAGCAGCAGCAAGGCCACCGGGCCCAGGCGGCCGTGGGGAATCACCACGGCCAGGCTGCCGACGCCGGTGGCGATCAGTTGCAGCGCGAAGCCGAACAGCGCGGTCGAATGGCTGCCCTGGCCTTTGACGGCGTCGAGCGCGGCCGCCATGCTGTTGGGGAACAGCACCGCCTGTCCCAGCGACACGGCGCAATACACGCACAGCACCAGGGCCAGCAGGGCGCCGCCGTCCAGCCGGCCTTCGCCCAGCGTGGCGCCGGCCAGCAGCAGGGCGCCGGCCGCCAGCATCAGCAGCAGGCCGGCGCGCATCAGGCGCGCATAGCCGAGCCGCAGCGCCAGACGGTTCACCAGCAGCGAGCCGCAGAAGTACGCCAGCCCCAGCAGCAGCCCGGCGTTGCCGTACTGGCGCGCGCTCAGCCCCAACTGCTGCTGGAACAGGTAGGGGCCGATTTCCTGCAAGTAGATCAGCGCGCCGTAGCCGAGCGCGCCGGCGACCATCGGACGCCGGAACCCCGGATGGCGCAGCACCGCCAGGTAGGCCGCCACGTGCGACTGCGGCGCGGCGGGCGCGGCGCCGCGCATCGGCATCAGCAGTACGGCGACGGCGAGTATGGCGCTGATGGCCGCCAGCAGCAGGAACTGGGCTTGCCACGGCGCGTACTGTTGCATCAGGCCGCCGAGGAATTGGCCGCCGCCCAGCGCCGACACGAAGGAAAACGACAGATACGACAGGTTGCGCGCCAGCAGAGCGCCGTTGGCATTGTCGCGCACCAGGATGCGCCCGACGGTGGACGCGCCGCCCGCGCCCACGCCCTGCAACAGGCGCGCGCCGATGAAGGCGGGGCCGCCCGTGGCGCCGGCCGCCGCCACGCTGGCCAGGCCGAACAGGGCCAGCGACAGCAGCAGCACGGTTTTGCGGCCGTAGCGGTCCGTCGCCGCGCCCCAGAACAGGATGGGCGCGGCGCTGCCGAGAAAGTAGGCCAGCAAGGACAGCGAGGCCTGGTTCGGCGCCAGCCGCAGCGCGCCGGCGATGTCGGGCAGCGACGGCAGGTAGAGCGTCACGCCCAGTTGCGTCAGGAATACCAGCGCGCAGCTGAGGAGGAGGGTGGCGCCATTGCTGGCGTGGGCGTGGGGTGTTTCGGTGTGCATCAGGACGAAACTCGCTGAGGTGAGGAGCGCACGGTGGCGATATTATTACTTTTATGGAAAAGATGGCAAAAAGCCGATCAATATACACGAAAGGGGCGGGGCGCATGCATGCCGCCGCCGCCCTTGCCCTATAATCGGCGCTCACGGCAAGCAAGGACAATAGTGGACATTCATTCCGACGATCTCAGGGTCTTCGTCGCGGTGGTCGACAGCGGCACGCTCAGCGCGGCCTCGGCGCACCTGGGCCAGACCACCTCCGGCGTCAGCCGCGCGCTGTCGCGGCTGGAGGAAAAACTGGCCACCTCGCTGCTGACGCGCACCACGCGGCGCATGGAGCTGACCGAGGAGGGCCAGTTGTTGCTGGAGCGCGCGCGCGGTATTCTGGCGGCCATGGAAGAGGCCGAGGAAAGCATCCGCATGCGCCGGCAGAGTCCGGCCGGACGCCTGTGCGTCGACGCCGCCTCGCCGTTCATGCTGCATTGCGTGGTGCCGCACGTGGCCGAGTTTCGCGCCCTGTACCCGGACATCCGCCTGGAGCTGAGCAGCAACGACCGCATAGCCGACCTGCTCGAACACCGCACCGACGTCGCCATCCGCATCGGCGCGCTGAGCGACTCGACCTTGCACGCGCGTGCCCTCAGCGCCAGCCCGCTGCACCTGCTGGCCAGCCCCGACTACCTGCGGCGCCACGGCGTGCCGGCCACGCCGGAAGCGCTGGCCGGGCATGCGCTGCTCGGTTTCGCGCAGTACGAGCTGGGCAATGTCTGGCCGCTGCGCCACGCCGCCGGCAACACCCTGCACATCACGCCGGCGCTGACCGCTACCAGCGGCGAGACGCTGCGCCAGCTGGCGCTGCACGGCCAGGGCATCGCCTGCCTGGCCGATTTCATGAGCCGCGACGACCTGGCCGCCGGGCGCCTCGTCGCCGTGCTGGAGCACTGCTCGACCGGCTACCGCCAGCAAATCCACGCGGTCTACTACCGCAACACCCAACTGTCGCAGCGCATCAGTTGCTTCCTCGAATTTTTGCAGCGCAAGCTGTGACGGCGCCCCGGCGCCATTCACCGGCGCGGCGCCGCCATTCGCCGAAAAGCGCTGTCGCCGCGCGACATTCCCGCGTATCGTCACATTGAACCACCCGACAAGGAGACATCGTGGGCACCGACCATCGCTATTCCTGGCGCAAACAACTGCTGTGGGGCCTGCTGCTGATCGGCCTGGGCACCCTGTTGCTGCTCGAACGCCTGCACCTGATCGCCTTCGATCCTGCCCTGCTGTGGCAATACTGGCCGGCCCTGCTGGTCGTTTTCGGCATCAATAAACTGCTGCCGCCGGCTTCGCCCCGGCAGATCGTCGGCGGGCTGGGGCTGATTGCTTTCGCCGTCTGGTACTACCTGTCCTTCGAGCAACTGCTGGGCCTGAACTTCCGCAACAGCTGGCCTTTTTTGCTGATCGGCTGGGGCGTCGGACTGGTGCTGGAACCGCTGCTGAACAACTATGTCGCCACCAAGGAGCGCAAGAATGAAGAATAATTCGCAACTGAATCAGCCCGGCGGCATCATCGTCGGCGTCCTCGTCATCGTACTCGGCTGCCTGCTGCTGCTCGACAATCTCGGCTGGATCGAATTGCGCTACGCCATGCATTTCTGGCCGGCCATCCTGGTCATCGCCGGCATCTTGAAAGTCGTGCAAAGCAATAACACCTCGGGCCACGTCGTCGGCGCCGCCCTGATCGTCGTCGGTCTGTTGCTGCTGCTCAAACGCCTGGGCCTGTTCTACCTGAACTGGGGCACGCTGTGGCCCGTGCTGATCATTTTCATCGGCCTGTCGGTGGTGTTCAAATCGCTGCGCACGCAGCACGCGCGGCTGGGCGCCGCGGCCCGGCTGGACAAGGAGGCGGCGGACGACGCCGTCATCGGCGTCACCGCCATCCTGGGCGGCTACACCCGGCGCATCACCACGCCGGCCCTGCGCGGCGGCGAGGTCACGGCGATCATGGGCGGCTGCGAGCTGGACCTGCGCCAGTCCTCGCTGCAGGGCGAGGCCGTGCTGACCGTGTTCGCGCTGTGCGGCGGCATCTCGATCAAGGTGCCGCCGGACTGGACCGTGGTGTTGCAGGGCACCCCCATCCTCGGCGGCTTCGACGAGAAAACCGTCGCCCCGCCTGACGGCACGAAGCGCCTGATCGTGCGCGGTTGCGCCATCATGGGCGGCATCGAAGTGCGCAACTAGGCGATGCCGGGGCCGTTTTCGAGCCGCCGCGGTGTCGCCCTGTACGCGCTCGTCTGCCTGAGCCTTGGCGTGGCGCTGGCGGCCGTCATCGTCATGGCCGCCGACGCGCACTGGGGCAACGCGCTGCTGTTCGCCTTGCCGCTGACGCTGGTGTACGCCGTGGCGGCCGGCTTTTCCGCGTTCTACCTGTGCCGCGCCTATCCCTTGAGCGGGCGCCCGCCGCTGGCCATCGCCGCCGTGATGAGCGCGGCGGCGCTGGTTGCCGGCCTGCTGTGGCAGGCGCTGGCGCAGTTCTGGAACGGCCTGAGCCTGCTGACGGAGCTGCGCTGGGCCGGCATCGCCCTGACGCCGGCCTTGTCGGCGTTGCTGTTCGGCCTGGGCGTGCTGCTGTATGCGCTGGCGCTGGCCCTGCACTACCTGGCGCTGGAGTTCATGCGCGCGACGGCGGCCGAGCAGGGCGAGATGCAATCGCAACTGGCCGCCCAGGAGGCCCAGTTGCGCATGCTGCGCACGCAGATCGACCCGCACTTCCTGTTCAACAGCCTCAATTCCATCAGCGCGCTGACCTCGGCCAACCCGGCCGGCGCGCGCGAGATGACCGTGCAACTGGCCAGTTTCTACCGCCGCAGCCTGGGCATGGAGGCGCACAAAAAAGTCCCGCTGGGCGAGGAAATGCAGTTGATCCGGCATTTCGTGGCGATCGAACAGGTGCGCTTCGGCGCCCGCCTGCAAGTCGAGGAGGCGCTCGACGAGGCCGCCGCCGCCTGCCTGGTGCCGCCCATGCTGATCCAGCCGCTGGTGGAAAACGCCGTCAAGCATGGCGTGTGCAAGATGACCGAGGGCGGCACGATACGCATCGCGGCGCGGCGCGCCGGCAGCATATTGCGCATCAGCGTGCTGAACCCGGTCGACGCCGACTTGCCTGCGGCGCGGCCCGGCGGCATCGGCCTGGACAATGTGCGCCAGCGCCTGGCCGGCGCCTACGGGCACGAAGCCAGCATCCACTGGGCGCGGCGCGGCGCCAGCTTCGGCGTGGACATCGCCATGCCGGCCCAAACCAGCGAGGACTAGACAGATGCGCGTGATGATTGTGGACGACGAGGAATTGGCGCGCGCGGTGCTGCGCGAATTTTTGGCGCGGCACCCGGACGTCGACATCGTCGCCGAGTGCGCCAACGGCTTCGAGGCCGTCAAGGCGCTGGCCGAGCTGGCGCCCGACCTGGCCTTCCTCGACATCCAGATGCCCAAGCTGGACGGCTTCGAGGTGGTCGAGCTGGCCGCCGGCAAGACCCGCTTCATCTTCGTCACCGCCTACGACCAGTACGCGCTCAAGGCTTTCGACTGCCACGCGCTCGACTACCTGCTCAAGCCGTTCAGCCAGCAGCGCTTCGACCAGGCGCTGGCGCACGCCAGGGCCAGCGTCGGCCGCGCCGACGACGGCGCCGCCGGCCGCATGGCGCGCAAAGCGGCGACGCGCCGGCAGCCGCTGGCGCGCGTGCTGATCCGCGACGGCGCCAAGGTCCACGTCATCGCCTGCGACAAAATCGACTACATCGTAGCGCAGGACGACTATGTGCAAATCTGCGCCGAAGGCCAGTCCTACCTGAAAAACCAGACGCTGGCCGAGCTGGAAAGCCAGCTCGCGCCGGACCGCTTCGTGCGCGTGCACCGTTCCTACCTGCTCAATATCGACTGCGTCAGCCGCATCGAGCAAGTGAGCAAAGACAGCCACGCCGCCGTGCTGCGCGACGGCACCCGCCTGCCGGTCAGCAAAAGCGGCTACCAGAAAGTGCGCGGCCTGCTGCAATAGCGGCAGCGGCGCCTACGCCTCCAGCCGCCACCACGCCGGCAGCAGGCGCCGCACCTCGGGCCGCGCGAAGCGGTCGTCGATCAAATACACGACGCCGCGGTCGGACTGGCTGCGGATCACGCGCCCGGCCGCCTGCACCACTTTTTGCATCCCCGGAAACAGATAAGTGTAGTCGTAGCCGGCGCCGAAGAGCGCATCCATGCGCTGGCGGATCTGCTCGTTGACGGGATTGATTTGCGGCAGGCCGAGCGTGGCGATGAAGGCGCCGATCAGGCGCGCGCCGGGCAGGTCGATGCCCTCGCCGAAAGCGCCGCCCAGCACGGCGAAACCGATGCCTTCGCCGCTGGTGGTAAAGCGGGCGAGGAATTGTTCGCGCCCGGCTTCGTCCATGCGCCGCTGCTGGCGCCACAGCGGCACCCCGGGGTGGCGCTCGGCAAACAGTGCGGCCACCCTTTCCATATAGTCGAAGCTGCTGAAAAACGCCAGATAATTGCCCGGCGCGTCGGCGTACTGGCGCGCCATCAGCTCGACGATAGGCGCCAGCGAGGCGGCGCGGTGTTGGTAGCGCGTCGAGATGCCGCCGGCGACGCGCACCGATAACTGCGCGGCGCTGAACGGCGAGTCGACGTCGACCCAGGCCGTGTTGTCCGGCATGCCCAACTGGTCGCTATAGTAATTCCACGGGCTCAGCGTGGCCGAGAACAGCGCGCAACTGCGGCTGGCCGCGAAGCGCGGCGTCAGGAATGGCGCCGGGACGATGTTGCGGATGCACAGCAGCGTGCCGGCCGCGTCCCGGCTGGCGTCAAACAGCGAATGTGCGCCGAACGACTCGGCCAGCCGCGTGAAGTGCAGCGCGTCGAAATAGAAGCGCTGCAATTCGGCGTCGACGGCGCCGGGGTGGTCGGCGAAATGGTCGCCGATGGCCGTGGCGGCGCCCTGCAGCGCGTCGAGGAATTTCTCCGGGATGGCAGGGTAGACGCGGTACTCGCCGTCGAATTCCTTGTCAAGCGCAGCCCACTGCCGCTGCAGGCGCGCCAGCGGCTTCTTCAGCGGCGCCGGCGCGCCCTTGCGCAGCGCCTTCAGGCTGGCGTACTGCAGTTCCGCCGAATACATCTTGCGCGCCCGCGCCACCATATTGTGCGCCTCGTCGACCAGCACGCCGACCTTCCAGTCGCCGGCCACGGTCAGGCTGTGCAGCATCGCGCCCAAGTCAAAGTAATAATTGTAGTCGCCGACGATCACGTCGGCCCAGCGCGCCAGCTCGGTGGCCAGATAATAGGGGCAGACCTGGTGCGCCAGCGCGACGGCGCGCACGCCCGCCTTGTCGAGCATGCCGGTCCGCAGCGCGGCCGCGCGCGCCGCCGCCAGCCTGTCGTAGAAGCCGCGCGCCAGCGGGCAGGCGTCGCCGTGGCAGGCTTTGTCCGGATGCTCGCAGGCCGTGGTTTTGGCGCTCAGCTCCAGCACGCGCAGCGGCAGGGCGGGGGCGTGGCGCTGGATCAGGGCGCAGGCGTCCAGCGCCAGTTGCCGCCCGGACGTCTTGGCGGCCAGGAAAAACACCTTGTCCAGGCCGTGTTCGGCGCTCGCCTTGAGCATCGGGAACAGGCTGCCGACGCTCTTGCCGATGCCCGTGGGCGCCTGCGCCAGCAGGCAGCAGGCGCGGCTGCTGGCCTTGTAGATCGCCTCGGCCAACTGGCGCTGGCCGGGGCGGAAATCGGCGTGGGGGAAGCGCAGCGCGCGCAGTTGCGCGTCGCGTTCGGCGCGGTGCGCCAGTTCCCGCTCGGCCCAGGCGAGGAAGCGGCCGCACTGCCGCTCGAAATAGGCTTGCAGCGTGGCGGCCGTGTGCTCCTCATGGAACACGGTTTCCTTCTGGCTGGCGATGTCGAAGTACACCAGCGCCACGCGCAGCCCGTCCAGGCCCAGCGTCTGGCATAGCAGGTGGCCGTAGATGCGCGCCTGCGCCCAGTGCAACTGGCGGTGGTTGGCCGGCATTGCCGCCAGATCGCCGCGGAAGGTTTTGATTTCTTCGAGCTGGCGCCGGGCCGGGTCGTAGCCGTCGGCCCGTCCGCGCACGCGCAGCGGGCCGTATGCGCCGCTCAGGCTCACTTCGCGCTGGTAGCCCGCGTCGCGCCGGGCCGCCACCGCCGCGTGGCCGGCCATGCCCTCCTGGGCCGAAGGGGAGGGCGTGAAGCGCAAGTCCAGGTCGCCTTCCTTGGCGGTGAATTCGCACAGCGCGCGCACGGCAACGACGTAGCTCAAGCGCCTGCCCCGTGCCATTGCAGATAGCAGACGCTGACCGGCATATCGTGCCGGGCGCAATAGTCGAGCCAGCGCTTCTGGCTGTCCTGCAGCCGGTCGCCCGGCCCCTTCACTTCGATCATCCGGTAGCGCCGCTCGGCCGGCCAGAACTGGATCAGGTCGGGGAAGCCGCTGCGGTTGGCCTTGATGTCGAGCAGCATGCGCTCGAACCATTTGCGCAGGTGCGCGGCGGGGATGCAGTCCAGCGCCAGCGCCAGCAAGGCCTCGTCGAGCAGCTCCCAGCTGACGAAGGGCGACTGGACGCCGCACTTGCCGGCATAGTTGGCGAAGATGGTGCGGCGGTACTGGCCGCTGTCGAGCTCGTCCAGGCAGGCGGCGAAGTCGGCCGCGCGGCGGCGCTGGAAATCGGCGCTGTGCAGGTCGGCCGGGCCGCGGTGGAAGGGGTGGAAGAACGCCCCCGGTATGGCCTTGAACACGGCGTTCCAGCAAAGTAGGCCGAACAGCGAATTGATCAGTGCATTCTCGACGTAATAGACGGGCGCGTCGGCGCGCGCCAGATGGTCGCGCACGACGCCTTCGACATGGCAGGGCGCCTCCGGCGGCGGCAGGCTCAGGTCGAGCCGCGCCACCGCCGCCGCGGGCGCGGCGGCGAGCCTGGCGTGGCCCAGCTTGCGCCGCAGCCGCGGCGCGATGCGCAGCAAGTGCTGGCGCTCCGCCTCGCCCTCGGGCGCCTGCCAGGCGCGCTCCAGCCATTCGAAGGCCAGCGCGTCGCGTCCGCTCTTTTCCAGCACGCGGATGGCGCGCACGCGCGCGCCCGGATAGCCGCAGCCGGCATAGGCGTCGAAGGCGGCGTCCCAGTCCTGGCATTTTTCCAGGTGCTGGGCGATCTGGAACAGCAGCTTCTCGCGCCGGCTGGCCAGCCAGTCGTTGTCGGGCGCGCTGCCGGCCAGCTCGCGCAGCACGTCGGCGGGTGCGGCATTGTCGAGGAAACGCTCGCGGCAGCGCTGCAGGGCAAGATAGTCGTCGATGTCGCGGCGCTTGCGGAAGCCGCGTGAACATGGCGAGAACTCGACCTTCTCGTATTTGTAGACGCCCAGGTCGGACAGCACGAACTCGCTCCAATCCTGGCTGGAATTGCCGAAGAAAATCAGGCGCAGGCGGTCGCACAGGGGTTTGCTGACGATATGGTAGAGGTGCTCGCCGGCATGCCCGTACCAGGCGGAGAAGCGCAGCTGGCCGGGAAACCGGCTGCGCAGCGCCTCCAGCTGTTCGGCCTTGCGCGCGCCTTTCTCATGCGGCGACAGGCGGAAAATGGCGACGATTTCCGGCTTTTGCAGCAGCTCGAACAACTGTTCGAGGTCCAGCAGGGGATCGTTGTCTATCCAGCCCAGCGCCAGCAGCGGTAAGGCGGCCGCGTGCGTATCGCCGACTTCGGTGTAGACCAGCTTACTGGCGCGGAACAGGCAACCCTTGCGCATCACCATGCGCACGAACAGCGAGCGCGACGCCTGCGGCAGCAGCGGGAAGCGGGCGATGAAGGCGGCTTCCTCGTCCGTCAGCAAGTCGCTGTAACGTTCGCCTATCCACTCCAGCACCCGGTGAAAATTATCCAGGTAATAGAGGGGGTTATCGAGGACTTTGAGCATGGCGAAGGCGGATTGACTGTATTTATATACAGTGTATCGCCTTGCGGCGCGCTTGCCCAGGGAATTCGCACAGCGGGGGACAGACCACGATTTTCAAGGAATTATTTCTTGAAAATCGTGGTCTGTCCCCCGCTGTGGGCGCCGCTTGCCGGTGTTATTTCTTGGCTACTTGCTCGGCCGCCTTGGCGATTTGTTCCTCGACCGCCTGTACGGCTTGCTTGGTGGCCTTGGTCACCTGTTCGTAGCCGAGGAAGGCGTTGTCGATGGCCGCCTTGACGATGGCGACGGCGTTTTCCGAGCCGGGCCGCACATTTTTCGTGACATCGTAGATCAGCGCGCTCAGATTGCTTTTCGCCTCGGCCACATGGGCCTCGGCGGCGCTGGTGAACTCGTTGTGGATGTCCTTGATAATCTCGCTCAACTGCTGGTTGTAGGCCGTGACGCCGGCCACGCCCGGCTGCACCTGCGCGCCGGCCGCCTCCAAGGCCGCCTGGGTATTCTTGGCCTGGCTGATTTCCTTGCTGGCCGCCAGCGAGTCTTCGACCGTGGACTTGGCGGTGGCGACGTTGAGGGCCACAACCTGCTCGACGCCCTGCACGGCTTTGCTGGTGAGGGCGTTAAAGGTCATCAACTGGAACTCAAACAGGGCTTTGGTGGCGGATGCAAATTGCTCGGGACTAGTAAACATATAGGCTCCTAGGGGTGAACAAATCAGGCTGATTTTATTTGCTGCTGCGACGGTGACGGTTTTCCTGGCGAGCGGGCGGCCGCTCCGTGTTGTGATGGGGCCATTATTTAGCAACGATCAGTTTTTCGCAATGGCTATCTTGATAGGGCCCCATGGCCTTTTCCCAGCCGGGACCGGGCATCACTTGCGCGCAGGCATAGGTATGCTGCTGGGTCTTGCTGACCCATACATACCAGGGCGCGGGGCCGGCCAGGGCGGCGGCGCTGATGGCGAGCAGCAGGCAGGCGGCGGTGCGTTTCCGTGTCATGCGTAATCCTTGCCGGGGCGGAATCCCGTTTGCCATAGCGTACAACAAATTTTCGGCGCTGGCGAATCGGGATGTGTCTGCGTGCCCGCGCCTCACGGCGTCGCGGCCGGCGCCGAGGCCGGCAAATGCAGCGTGAACGTGGTGCCGTTGACGCCGTCGCTGGCGGCCTCGATGCGTCCGCCCAGCACGCCGGTGACGATGTTGTGGGCGATGTGCAGGCCCAGCCCTGAGCCCCCGGAACCGAGTTTGGTGGTGAAAAAGGGGTCGTAGATGCGGTCCAGGTTGGCGGCGTCGATGCCGACGCCGTCGTCGGCGATGGCCAGGGCGACGCCGCCGTCGTCGCCGGCCTGGGCGCGGATCGCGATGCGGCCCCGGCTGCGGCCGTCGAAGGCATGGCGCAGGCAGTTTTCAAACAGGCAGCTGAGCGCCTGGCCCAGCGGGCCGGGGTAACTGTCGAGCAGCAGCGCTTCCGGAATCGACTGCTCGACCGTGAAGCCGCTGTCGCGCAGGGGCGCGCACAGCGGCAGCATCAGCTCGGCGACGAACTGGCGCAGACCGAAGCGGCGCCTTTGCGAGCTGGCGCGGTCGACGGCGATCTGCTTGAAGCTCGACACCAGCCTGGCGGCGCGCTGCAGATTGCGCAGCACGATGTCGTCGGCCTCGGCGGCCTGCCCCAGGTAGGTTTCCAGCGCCGAGCGGCGCAGCCCGTCGGCCATGCCCTCGCGCAGCAGGCGGGTGCGTTCGGCCATCGTGCTGCACACGACCAGGCTGTTGCCGATCGGCGTGTTCAGTTCGTGGGCGATGCCGGCCACCAGCGCGCCCAGCGCCGCCAGTTTGTCGCGCCGCACCAGTTCCTCCTGGGTGCGCGACAGGTTCGCCAGGGCGCCGGCCAGTTCCGCGTTGATCTGGTCGGCCCGCTCCTTGGCCTGGGTCAGCGCCACGGTGCGCTCGGCCACCAACTGCTCAAGGCCGCTGCGGTGGCGCTGCAGCTCCTGCTCGTGGCGGGTGCGGCCGATGGCGATGCCGGCGATGTGGACGGCGACGTCGATCAGGTGCATATCGTCCGGCACCGGGCTGCGCACTTCGCGGTAATACATCGCGAACGAGCCCAGCACGGCGTCCGGCCCGAGGATGGGAATCGACCAGCAGGCGCGCAAGCCGTAGGGCTTGGCCAGGCCGCGGTAGGGCGCCCACAGGGGATCGTGCTCGATGTCGCTGACCAGCACCGGCTCGCGGCGGTACATGGCGGTGCCGCAGGAGCCCACCGTCGGGCCGATGGCCGCGCCTTCCAGTGCCGCCATATAGTCGGCCGGCAGGCTGGGGCCGGAGGCGCTGTGCATGCGCCGGCCGTCGTCGTCGAGCAGCAGCACCGAGCACAGCGCGCCGGGCGACTGTGCCTCGATCAGCAGCATCAACTGGTCCAGCGTCGCGGTCAGCGGCGCGCCCCGGGCGATCATTTCCAGCAGGCTGTTCTGGCCGGCCCGCAGCGACTCGGCCAGCTTGCGCGCGCTCAAGTCGATGATGCGGGCGTGCACCAGGTGGCGCCCCGGCACCGACAGCATCACCAGGCGCATTTCGCAATCCGTTTCGCTGTCGTCGCTGTGCCGGCAGCGCATCTCGAAGACGCGGATCTCGCCGGCCAGCGCGCGGGCGACGCCGGCCGCCAGGATGTCGGCCGAGCGCCGCCCGTCCGGCTGCAGCGGCGGGCACAGCGCCGCCAGATTGCTCTGCAGCAGGGCGTCGATGCCGAGGCCGAACAGGCGCCCGGCGTGGTGGTTGACGTCGATCAGGCGGTCGTTGTCGATGTCGAGCAGCACTACCGCGTCGGGCGAGCCGGCCAGCACCGAATGGTAATTGACTTCCAGCGTCTGCGGCCGCAGCGCCGTGGCCGGGGGCAGGGCGGGCAGGCGCGGCGCCCCCTCGCGCAGGGCCAGCTCGACGAGGATCTTCTCCGTCAGTTCCAGCGCCTTGCAGGGCAGCTTGATGTAGTCGGCGGCGCCGGCGCCGATGCTGCGGCTTTGCTCGGCGGCGCTGGGCGCGGCCGACATCAGGAACAGCGGCGTGCCGGCGGCGCCGGTGAGGCGCCGGCAGGCGCCGGCCAGGTCGGCGCCGGCCAGCGCCGCATCGAGCAAGACCAGGGCGATGGCGTCGCCGCTCAGGGCGGCGGCGGCGTCGAGGTCGCGGGCGCGCACCGCGTGCAGGCCGTGCCGGTCCAGTTCCAGCAGTAGCTCGTGCATTTCCTCCGGCGCGCGCGTGACCAGCAAGATGCCCGATCGCGCGGCCTGGGATGGAATGGATTGCTTCATGAAGTTGCTTCGTTGGCCGGGTAAATGTTGGACCTCGTCTGGCGAATTGTCGAATTTAAAGGAAATCCGGCCACGTTAGTGTGACATCAACGATAGCCGGAGTAAACCTGCGCCGCCTCGCGCCCCGGCGGCGTCGGGCTGGATTCGACCTTGGGCGGAATTGCCGGGTAAGCCGGGCGCGGCACGAAAGCGTCGCCGGCCGGCGCCTCCAGCGTGTGCGCCGGCCTCTTTTCGCTGGCGCCGCCTGCCGCGCGGCGCTGAAACGGTGCGTGCCGTCCAGCAAAACCGCCATCGCCGGCAAGCCCCGGCGGCGGCCGATGTGGCGCTGGGCGGGCGGCGTTCAGCCGCTGGCCGCGCTGTTTGCGCCTGGTCGGTGCCGAAGCCGGTATACGGTTTTACACCATAAAACCAGGAAATACCATGATCGTCATCACAGGCGCGGCGCCGGCCAGGCCCGCGCTGGCCGGCCGTCCGGCGACGCCAGGGCGGCGTAAACGGAAAAACGCCGCAAACTCGTGAAAGTTTGCGGCGTTCTCTTTACTGCGTATCCGGTAGATGGTGCCCACGGAGGGACTCGAACCCCCACACCTTACGGCACATGGACCTGAACCATGCGCGTCTACCAATTCCGCCACGTGGGCACTGTTACTGCTTGCTGCTGCGCTGCGTGTTCTGCAGCGACGGACAGAATCATAATGGCTGGCCGCCCATCGGTCAATGGCAATTTATGCTTTCGTGCAAGAAAATCGACTCTATCGTCCCGTGATGGCGTCGCGGCGCCTGTTCGGACCCAGCGCCGCCAGCCCGGCCAGCAGCAGCGCCAGGGTGCCCGGCGTCGGCACTTGCTGGATCTGCAGGTCCCAGCCTATCGCGTCGAGGGCGATCAAGTCCATGGGGCGTATCAGCAGGCGCTCGCCATAGCCGACCGTCGGGTCCATGATGCCGATGTTCAGATTGTCGCGCCAATGGCTGGCCTGGTCGCCGTCGCCGAAGATGCTGCCGGTGGCGAACTGCGGCCCGCGCGTGGCGCCACCATTGAGCGAGAAATACTTGCTGCGGTTGTCGGCGCTCCAGTCGATCACGCCGTTGGCCGCGCTCAGGCTGGAGTAGCGAAACATGTCGAGCCCGTAGACGTAGACGAATTCATAGTCGTTGTAGGGGCCGCGGTACGGCGGCGCGTTGTAGTCGAGCACGTCGACGCCGCTGACGAAGCCCAGCGCGTGGCCGATTTCGTGGCTGGCCACGCCGATGAAGTCGAAGGCGTTGCCGGCGACGCCGTCGTCCGGATTGAAGTCGAAGTTGAAGTCGCTGTTGAACTGGATGAAGGCGTCGCAATCGCCGATGCAGCCGGGCAGCGTTTGGGCGAGGGGCGTCAGTCCCAGGGCCTTGGCTTCGGCGTTGCTGACGCGCACGGAGGCGTTGTTGTCGTTGCCGTTGCGGTCGACATAGGGCGTGGCGCTGCCGGGGCCGAAGGGGCTGTCCGCCGTGCGGTTGATCAGCATGTCGAAGGTTTTGCCTGCCGGCAGATGCGCGCCGGCGAGGCGGTCGACGGCGGAGCTGGCGTCGGCCGCCAGCGCGGCGCGGAATGTTTCATAGGAATATAGCGTGTCGGTCGAGCCCGCCTGTCCGAGGATGTTGCCGCCGAGCGAGTTGAAGCCGACGGTCAAGTCGATGCTGACGTTGTCCCGCAGCGCCGCCGACCAGCGCGCCGCGGCCGCCTGGAAGCCAAGCTGCGCTTGCAGCGAGGTGCCGGGCAGATAGTGCAGATTGAAAATCGGCGTGGCCGACGCGGCGCCCAGCGTGGCGGCCAGCGCGACGGCGGCGAGTATCCTTTTCATGGCGACTCCTTGTCAGAGGGGAGGGGCTGCGCGGCGCCGGCGGGCGGGCGCGCCTTCCTGCGCACGCAAGAAGCGTGCTCAGCAGTGAAATCAAGGACTTGGCATGGGGCGCTTGTCGAGGTGTCAGGTTTTCCGACAGGTTCGGCGGTGGCGGCAGCGCCGCCAAAACGAAAAACGCCGCAAACTCGTGAAAGTTTGCGGCGTTCTCTTTACTGCGTATCCGGTAGATGGTGCCCACGGAGGGACTCGAACCCCCACACCTTACGGCACATGGACCTGAACCATGCGCGTCTACCAATTCCGCCACGTGGGCACTGTTACTGCTTGCTGCCGCGCTGCGTGTTCTGCAGCGACGGACAGAATCATAATGGCTGGGGAGCGATCCGGCAATAGTGTTTTTCTGATTTCATGAAGAAAAATTGAAAATATTTTCATGGCGGCATTTTGGGCTTGCCCCGGGCGGGCCGTCCGGCGCGTGGCACGCGGCATGGGGGAGGGAGGTAAACGGAAAAACGCCGCAAACTCGTGAAAGTTTGCGGCGTTTTCTTTACTGCGTATTCGGTAGATGGTGCCCACGGAGGGACTCGAACCCCCACACCTTACGGCACATGGACCTGAACCATGCGCGTCTACCAATTCCGCCACGTGGGCACTGATACTGCAACTTCTGCTATTATACGGTCTTGGAGAGTTTTGCGCCAGATGAACTTTCGTTCCATACTGCACATCCACTCTAGTACCGCTTTCTCTTTGTCAGCGCGCTTTTTCAAGTTTGCTGCCGCGAGAGACCAAGATTATAGATGAAAATCCGCAGATGTCAAATGCCGATCCAATCTTTTTTAAAAACCCGCATGCGTTAGGTAAACCACACTGACCTCCGGTACACTACGGCCTATCACCGTGTCAATATTGACGGTGATTTCTTCGGTCCTTACCCGTTTGATCACTGTCAATAATAACTATAGAAATACTTTTGAGCCAAAATACCCACACCATCCCCAGCCGGGAGGAAATTCTCGGCATATTCCGTAGCGTCAACGCGCCGCTTGACCCGCAATCGCTTGCGCAGTCGCTGGAAGTGCATGACGATTCTCTGGAAGTGCTCGTCCGCCGCCTGAAGGCGATGGAGCGCGACGGCCAATTGAAATCCGACGCCAGCGGCGTGTTCGTGCTGGCCGACCACGGCGGCTTCGTCGCCGGCCGCGTCAGCGCCCACCGCGACGGCTTCGGTTTCATCATCCCCGACGACGCCAGCGCCGACCTGTTCCTGTCCGAAAAAGAAATGCAGAAAGTGCTGCACGGCGACAAGGTCATGGCCCGCGTCACCGGCACCGACCGCCGCGGCCGCCCTGAAGGCACCATCGTCGAAGTCGTCAGCCGCGCCAACAGCCACGTCATCGGCCGCCTGCTCAACGAAAACGGCGTCTGGGTGGTGGCGCCGGAAGACAAGCGCATCGGCCAGGACATCCGCGTCGAAGGCTCGCCAGGCAAGGCCAAGGCCGGCCAGATCGTCAGCGTCAAGCTGACCGAGCAGCCGTCCCGCTTCAAGCAGCCGGTCGGCCGCATCGTCGAAGTGCTCGGCGCCCTCGACGACCCCGGCATGGAAATTGAAATCGCCGTGCGCAAATTCGGCGTGCCGCACATCTTCTCGGCCGCCGCGCTCAAGCAGGCCGCCAAGCTGCCGGACGCGGTGCGCGCCAGCGACATCGCGGAAACCCCGCGCGTCGACTTGCGCGACGTGCCGATGGTCACCATCGACGGCGAAGACGCGCGCGACTTCGACGATGCCGTGTATTGCGAGCCGGTCAAGGTCGGCCGCAGCAAATGCTATCGCCTGATCGTCGCCATCGCCGACGTCAGCCACTACGTCAAGCCGAACGACGCGCTCGACGTCGACGCGCTCGAACGCAGCACCTCCGTCTACTTCCCGCGCCGCGTCATTCCTATGCTGCCGGAAAAACTGTCGAACGGCCTGTGCTCGCTGAACCCGGCCGTCGACCGCATGACGCTGGTGTGCGACGCCGTCGTCACGGAAAAGGGCGACATCAAGGCTTACCAGTTCTATCCGGCCGTGATCCACTCGGCCGCGCGCCTGACCTACACGGAAGTGGCCGAGATCCTCGGCAACACCAACGGTCCCGAGGCGGCGCGCCGCCAGGACATCGTGCCGCACCTGCAAAACCTCAACGACGTCTACCGGGCCTTGTTGAAGGCCCGCAGCGAGCGCGGCGCGATTGACTTCGAGACGACGGAAACCTATATCGTCTGCAACCCCGCCGGCAAGATCGAAAAGATCATCCCGCGCACGCGTAACGAGGCGCACAAGATCATCGAGGAATGCATGCTGGCGGCCAACGTTTGTGCCGCCGACCTGCTGCTGCGCCACAAGCACCCCGGCACCTACCGCATCCACGCCAGCCCGACGAAAGAAAAGCTGACCCAGGTGCGCACCTTCCTCAAGCAGGTCGGCCTGAACCTGACGGGCGGCGACACGCCGGTCGCCAACGATTACGCCGAGCTGATGCGGAAGATCAAGGAGCGCCCCGACGCGGCGCTGCTGCAAACGATGTTGCTGCGCTCGATGCAGCAAGCCGTCTACAGCCCGGACAACATCGGCCACTTCGGCCTGGCCTACGAGGCGTATGCCCACTTCACCAGCCCGATCCGCCGCTACCCCGACTTGCTGACGCACCGCGCCATCAAGGCCATCCTGCTGGGCAAGCGCTACGAGCCGAAGATCGCCGACACCAGCGCGCTCAACACGACGGTGTCGAACGCCACGCGCAAGCAGCAGGCCAAGGACAAGGCCGAGGGCAAGCAAAAGCGCGCCGCCGACCTGACCATCTGGGACGCGCTGGGCGTGCACTGCTCGGCCAACGAGCGCCGCGCCGACGAAGCCTCGCGCGACGTCGAAGCCTGGCTCAAGTGCTACTTCATGCAGGACAAGCTGGGCGAGGAGTTCACCGGCATCATCACCGGCGTGACCACCTTCGGCGTGTTCGTCCAGCTCGACACGCTGTTCGTCGAGGGCCTGGTGCACGTCACCGAACTGGGCACCGACTACTTCCAGTACGACGACGCCCGCCATGAGCTGCGCGGCGAGCGCACCGGCAAGCGCTACCAGCTGACCGACCGCCTCACCGTGCAAGTGGCCCGCGTCGACCTGGAAACACGCAAGATCGACCTGCGCCTTGTCACCGAGGCGGGCGAGGAGGCGCCGGCCGGCGCCAAGAAAGGCGCCAGGAACGGTGCCCGCGGCGCGGCCGCGGCCGACGGCGAGATCGCCGCCCCGGCCAAGCGCAAGGGCGCGGCCAAGAGCATGGTCAAGCCCGGCCCGACGACGCAGTCGCGCCACGAAATCAAGGCCGTCGACGGCGGCCGGGCCGGCGGCGCCAAGCCGGCCAAACGCAGCAAGACAACGCCGGCCGCTAGCGCCCCGGCGGCAACACGCACAGCAAAAACTGTTTCAAAATCCAGTAAGAAGAAGCGATAACAAATGAAGAATAAAATGATTTTCGGCTTCCACGCCGTGACCTCGCGCTTGCGGCATGAGGCCTCGTCGGTGGAAGAGATCTTTGTCGATGCGAGCCGGGTCGACCGGCGCATGCAAGACATGGTCGCCGCCGCCAAGGCCGCCGGCGTGCGCGTCATGCCGGTGGATTCCTCGCGGCTCGACAAGATCGTCGGCACGCGCCGCCACCAGGGCGTGATCGCCTTCGCGGCCGAACTGGCGCTGGCGCGCAATCTCGACGAGCTGCTCGACGCCATCGACGGCCCGCCGCTGCTGCTGATTCTCGACGGCATCACCGATCCGCACAACCTGGGCGCCTGCCTGCGCGTGGCCGACGGCGTCGGCGCGCACGCGGTCATCGTGCCGAAGGACCGCGCGGTCGGCCTGAACGCCACCGCCGCCAAGGTCGCCAGCGGCGCCGCCGAGACGGTCCCCTACATCACGGTGACGAACCTGGCGCGCACCATGCGCGAACTCAAGGAACGCGACATCTGGCTCATCGGCACCTCCGACGACGGCGAAAAAGGCTTGTACGAAGCCGACTTCAGCGGCCCGACGGCGCTGGTCATGGGTTCCGAGGGCGAGGGCATGCGCCGCCTGACGCGCGACACCTGCGACATCCTCGTCAACATCCCGATGTTCGGCTCGGTCGAAAGCCTGAACGTGTCAGTCGCCTCCGGCGTCTGTCTGTACGAAGCGCGCCGCCAGCGCCTGGCCAAAGAAGCCGCGTAATCCCGCCAAGCCGGGGCGCCCGGGGCTGCCATCCAGACCCTGGGTGGCAGCCCCGGCTTCTTTGTCCTGGCTGCCGCGCCACCCCGCATCACCGGCCTCACCCTGCAGGCCAAGGCTGAATAAGCTACCATCAATACTCACACATCGATTTCAAGTCCTATGTTCCACAACCTGCGCGAAGATATCAACAGCATCATTGAACGTGACCCTGCGGCCCGCAACGCCTGGGAGGTGCTGACCTGTTATCCCGGCCTGCAAGCGATCGTCATGCACGGCTGGGCGCACTGGTGCTGGGGCCGCGGCCTGAAATGGTTCGGCCGCTTCATCTCCTACCTGGCGCGCATCGTCACCGGCATCGAAATCCACCCCGGCGCCCGCATCGGCCGGCGCGTCTTCATCGACCACGGCTTCGGCGTCGTCATCGGCGAGACGGCCGTCGTCGGCGACGACTGCACGATCTACCAGGGCGTGACGCTGGGCGGCACCTCGCTGCACACCGGCACCAAGCGCCACCCGACGCTGGAGCGCGGCGTCATCGTCGGCGCCGGCGCCAAGGTGCTGGGCGGCTTCACAGTCGGCGAGTACGGCAAGGTCGGCTCCAACGCCGTGCTGCTGAAGGCCGTGCCGCCCGGCGCGACGGCCGTCGGCAATCCCGCCCACATCGTGCAGAAGGATGCCGCGCGCGAAGCCAGCACGGCCCACCTGTTCGCCGCCTACGGCGTCACGCCGAACGGCGACGACCCGCTGTCGAAGGCGCTGCACGGCCTGATCAACCATGCCGTCACGCAGGAGCAGCAGATCGAACGCATCGTCGCCACGCTGAAGGCGGCCGGCATCGCCTGCCAGGATTTGCAGGAGTGTGATAAATTTGATTCAGTGCAATTGAACAAACTGGTCGATTAAGGAAGCGCATGAATATTGAATTGCCCGCAGTTGAAAAAAGTCCCGACGCAACCCTGTTGGACGCGTTTGAAATCCGCGTGCTGGCCGTGCTGGCCGAAAAGGAGGCGCTGACGCCGGACAACTATCCCCTGTCGCTGAACGCCATCACCAACGGCTGCAACCAGCTATCGAGCCGCGACCCGGTGATGGCGCTGTCCGAGGAAACCGTCTACGACGTGGTACAGCGGCTGATGCAGCGCAAATTCGTCAACGGCATCACGCAGGCGGGCGCGCGCACGACGAAATACGAGCACCGCATGCGCATCAAATGGTCGCTGGAGCAAGACAAGCTGGCGATCCTGACGATCCTGATGCTGCGCGGTCTGCAGACGGCCGGCGAGATCCGCACCCGCAGCGGCCGCCTGCACGAATTCAAGGCCGTGGCCGACGTCGAGGCGGGCCTGCAATTCTTGATCGATAAATATCCGCCGCTGGTGGCGCGACTGGAGCGCGCGCCCGGCACCAAGGAGCCGCGCTACGGCCAACTGCTGTCGGGCGAGGACGCGCTGGCGCGGCAGGAAACGGCGGCCGGTTTCGCCGGCAGCGTGGCGGCGCCTGCGCAGGGCAGCCGCGTCGCCCAGCTGGAAGAGGAAGTGCAGCGCCTGCGCCAGGATTTCGACGGCCTGGCCGCGCAGTTCGACGCGTTCAAGAAACAGTTCGAATAGACCGCTGGGGACAGACCACGATTTTCAAGAAATAACTTCTTGAAAATCGTGGTCTGTCCCCAGCTTTTTCGCTTAGATTTCTGCGTGCGTTTGGCGCAGCTTGATGGCGGCGTAGATCATCGCCGCGCCGGCGGCCGCGCCGACCCAGACGCCAGGGTTGCCGAGGGTGGCCCAGGAGTGCACCAGCAGGTCCGCGGAGGTGAGCGCCGGCCCTTTCGGCGACGTGACGCCTTGCTGATTGACCTTGTCAAGCATGAACCAGAATCCCGGCACCACACCCAGCAGGGCGCGGCCGACGACTTCCCGCATGAACCAGTCTATGATGTATGTCAGGGCAAAACTCTTCTCGATCCAGGTCACCAGCAGTCCCGTCAGCAGCGGCGTGCCCACCGCCCACAGCAGCGCCTTGGAGCGCGCCCACGCCGATACCATCAGCAGCCAGCCGACCGTCGGCAGGGCCCACAGTATGTAGACGGGCAGCAGGGCGAGCAGGCGCAAGGGTGTCAGGTAGAGGTCCGGCGTACCCAGCAAATGGCCGAACAGGTTGACGCCGTGCGTGGCCAGCAGCGCGCATAGCATCAGTAGCATCAGCAGCGAGGCCAGCGCGCCGACGGCGATGCTGATCAATGGAAGCACGGCCAGCGCCAATGCGGCTTTCGACAGCACGGTTTGCGCATCCGACACCGGCAAGGATTTCCAGAACAGCAGGCTGCGGTCGCGCCGCTCGTCGTAGAGCGTCCCCAGGCAATAGAAAAATACCAGCGCGCCCAGCATCAGGAAGAGCGGCGCCGCGGCGGCCACGTAGCTGGCGCCCATCATTTCCGCGGTGGCGCCGCGGTTCGCGTTGCCGAGGGCGTTGACGATGAGCTGGTTGATCGAGCCCCGCTGGCCGTTAATCGTCAGCGTCGCGTGCATGGCGTCGTTGGAGGCGGCGAACGTCAGCATGATGGCGGCGAGCAGCGTCATGACGGCGCCGACGACGACGGGCGTCCAGAGCACCATGCCCTTGTGCTCCCACAATTCCCGTTTGATCAGCCATTGCATCGTTTTCATTCGTAAGATCCTTTCATGGTTGCGACAAACAGATCGGCGACGCTGGGCGTGCGGATCTCGCCGAAGGTGGCCAGTTGCTGGCGGTCGACGCCGTCGAACAGCATCACCGACTTGCCGAACACCGTGCGCTGGCTCAGCGGCTGCAAGGCGTTGGCCGCCTTCTGGTAGGGCGCGCCCACCATCACCTCGGTATAGCGCTCGCCGACTTCATCCATCGACGCGGCCAGCGTGATCTTGCCGTCGCGGATGAACATCAGGTCCGTCAGGATGTGCTCGACCTCCTCGATCTGGTGGGTGGTGATGAGGATGGTCTTGTCCTCGTCGAAGTAGTCTTCCAGCAGGTTCTGGTAGAACTGTTTGCGGTACAGGATGTCCAGGCCCAGCGTCGGCTCGTCGAGCACCAGCAGCTTGGCGTCGATCGCCATCACCAGCGCCAGGTGCAGTTGCGCCACCATGCCCTTCGACATGGCCTTGACCTTCATCTGCGGCGACAGCTTGGTGCGGGCCAGGTAGCGCTCGGCCTTGCTGCGGTCGAAGCGGGGGTGGACGCCGGCGACGAAGTCGATGGCGTCGCCGACGCGCAGCCAGCGCGGCAGGATGGCGACGTCGGCGATGAAGCACACGTCCTGCATCAGCTGGTCGCGGCTGGTGCGCGGGTCCATGCCCAGCACCGACAGCTCGCCGTCGAATGAGGTCAGGCCGAGGATGGCTTTGAGCGTCGTCGTCTTGCCGGAGCCGTTCGGGCCGATCAGGCCGACGATGCGGCCGGGCGCGATGTCGAAGCTGATATTGTCGACGGCCGCTTGCTTGCCGTAGCGTTTGCTCAAGCCCTTGGCGGAGATCACGGCGCTCATGCTGCGCTCCCCGGCTGGCCGGCGCGCAGCAACTGTTCGGTGTCGAGGCCGAGGCGGCGTATGCGTTCGAGCATGGCCGGCCACTCTTCGCGCAAAAAACGTTCGCGTTCGCTGGCCAGCAGTTTGTCGCGGGCTCCTTCAGTTACATACATACCTAGTCCCCTTCGTTTTTCCACTAAAGTGTCATCGACCAGCTCCTGGTAGGCGCGCGAGACGGTGATCGGGTTGAGTTGGTAATCCGCCGCCACCTGGCGCACGGACGGCAGGGCGTCGCCGGGCTTGAGCAGGCCGTCGAGCATCATGCCGATGACGCGCTCCTTGAGCTGGCGGTAAATGGGGGCGTTGTCGTTCCAGCCTATGCTCATCGTCATGGCTCCCCGTGCGGCAGGCATGGCGCGGATCTGAATGCGGACATATCTCCTCCTTGGTGGTTTGTTGATGTGGTGATGTAGTGAACTATAACACTGATTTTAAAAAAATCCAGCAAATTGTTCGACTTGTCGAAAAAACGCGCTGTGGCCCGGGGGCGGGCGCGGGTTTTTTGCTGGAGATGTAAGGGAGGGGGCGTGCTCAGGCGAGGATGGCGCCGTCAAGGCCGTGCCGCGTGATCGCGCCGCCGGCATCCACGGCGATCCAGCCGCCGCGCGCGGCGTCCGTATCGCATTCCCAGTCGGGCAGCACATAGCGGCGCGTGGCGCCGGCGCTGTGCAGGGCGGGGCGGTGGGTGTGGCCGTGGATCATCACGCTGGTCGCCGTCTGCGCGAACACCTGCGCGATCGCCTGCGGCGTCACATCCATGATCGCATACGACTTGTCGCCTTGCTCCTGGCGGCTGTTCTGGCGCAGGCCGGCGATGATGCTCTGGCGCTGCGCCAGCGGCAGCGCGAGGAATTGCGCCTGCCACGCCGGCTGGCGCACCATCGCGCGGAACGCCATGTACTTGACGTCGTCGGTGCACTCGGCGTCGCCGTGCAGCAGCACGATGCGCTGGCCGCCTATGCTGGCCACGTGCGGCTCGCTCAGCAGCGTCGCGCCGCTGGCCTCGGCGAAGCCGGGGCCGACGAGGAAGTCGCGGTTGCCGGCGATCCAGTACAGGCGCACGCCGGCGTCGCTGACGCGGCGCAGCGCGGCGGTTACTTGCTGGTGGAAGGGGGCGGACAGGTCGTCGTCGCCGGCCCAGTACTCGAACACGTCGCCGAGCAGATACAATTCTTGCGCAGCCATCGCGCGCTGCTCCAGGAAGGCGAAAAACGCCGCCAGGGTGCGCGGGTGCGAGGGCTGCAGGTGCAGGTCGGAAATGAAGAGCGCGAACGGGCGCGCGTCAGGCATGGTCATCGCGTACAGCGGGTGCAAGCCGGAAAACAATGCCTGGACATATCAATTACGCCGCTTCGACTTTTTCAATGATCACGTCGGTCGCTGGCACGTCGGCGAACATGCCGGCGCGCGAGGTTTTGACGGCGCGGATCGCGTCGACGACTTCCTTGCCTTCGGTGACTTTGCCGAACACGGCGTAGCCCCAGCCGTCCTGGCCAGGGTAGTCGAGGAAGCTGTTGTTCTTGACGTTGATGAAGAACTGGGCCGACGCCGAGTGCGGGTCGGACGTGCGGGCCATGGCCAGCGTGTAGTTGTCGTTTTTCAAGCCGTTCTTGGCTTCGTTCTCCACCGTCGTGTCGGCCGGTTTCTGTTTCATGCCGGGCTCGAAGCCGCCGCCCTGGATCATGAAGCCGTCGATGACGCGGTGGAAGATGGTGTTGTTGTAGTGGCCGGCGTTCATGTAGGCGAGGAAGTTCGCAACGGTTTTTGGCGCTTTTTCCGCGTCCAGTTCGGCGGTGATCTTGCCCATGTTGGTGGTGATGATAACAGCGGTCATGATGAGTCCTAATCAGCAGGGTTGTAAACAGGCCGGCGCCCGGCCAGCCCGGGGAGGGGCTGGCCGGGGCGCGCGGCCAAAACGTTATTTTACCGGTTTGCGGGCCGGCTCAGCGACTAAAGTGGCCGATTCGATCACGATGGGCGTGACCGGCACGTTTTGGTACATGCCGGAATCGGCCACCGGGGTCGACTTGATCTTGTCGACCACGTCCATGCCCTTGACGACTTTGCCGAACACGGTGTAGCCGAAGCCGTCGCGGCCGGGGTAGTCGAGCGGCGTGTTTTCGCCGACGTTAATGAAGAATTGCGAGGTGGCCGAGTGCGGGTCGGCCGTGCGCGCCATGGCGATCGTGTACGGCAGATTCTGCAAGCCGTTCTTGGCCTCGTTCTGCACGGGCTTGTTGGTCGGCTTTTGCAGCATGTTCTTGTTGAAGCCGCCACCCTGGACCATGAAGCCGTCGATGACGCGGTGGAAGATCGTGCCCTTGTAGAAGCCGCTTTTGACATACTGTAAAAAATTCTCGACGCTTTTTGGTGCTTTTTCCTGGTCCAGTTCGAGTACGATAACGCCCAGATTGGTTTTCAGCGTCACCTGCGGCGCGGCGCCGGCCGCCAGTACGACCCCGCTGAGGGTCAGGCCGGCAAACAGCGCCATGAATTTGGCGAAAAATGGCAGCTTGCCGAGTGTCTTTTCTTGCATTATTGCTTCCTTGGCGTGGGAGTGGTGGAAAGTGTAAAGAAGTGAAAATTCGGTTGTCGCATGTAAAAACCTAAGCCATATCGGGCCAGTATGGTTTTTATCAATGTTATACTTGACCCAGACGTCCCATTCTAACAAAGAAGAACAACAATACAGAGGGTCTGGCAGTCTTGAGGCAGATGGATGGTTTTGGCGCGGCGCCCCCGGTGTTCGCGCCTGCCCGCCGTTTTGCCTGGCTGCCAGCCCGCTGCACCTGCAAAAGTACGATGAGCAATCTAAAGATTTACAACACGCTGGCACGCGACAAGCAAACATTCGTTCCGATGGAAGCGGGCAAGGCACGCATGTATGTGTGCGGCATGACCATCTACGACTATTGCCATATCGGCCATGCGCGCATGATGATGGCCTTCGACGTCATCTACCGCTGGCTCAAGGCTTCCGGTTACGACGTCACCTATGTGCGCAACATTACCGACATCGAGGACAAGATCATCCGCCGCGCGGTCGAGAACGGCGAGACGATTTCCCAGCTGACGACGCGCTTCACCGAGTACATGGATGAGGACACGGGCGCGCTCGGGATCTTGCCTGCCGACCATGTGCCGCGCGCCACCGCCTATGTGCCGCAGATGCTGGACCTGATCGAGAAGCTCGAAGCGCGCGGCCTGGCCTACCAGGCCGACGACGGCGACGTCAACTACGCGGTGCGCAATTTCCCGAACTACGGCAAGTTGTCGGGCAAGTCGCTCGACGACCTGCGCGCCGGCGAGCGCGTCGACGTCAACACGGGCAAGCGCGACCCGCTCGACTTCGTGCTGTGGAAGTCGGCCAAGGCGTCCGAGCCGGACGAGGTCAAATGGGACTCGAAATGGGGCCAGGGCCGGCCCGGCTGGCATATCGAATGCTCGGCGATGGCGTGCGCGCTGCTGGGCGAGCAGTTCGACATCCACGGCGGCGGCGCCGACTTGCAGTTCCCCCACCACGAGAACGAGATCGCCCAGTCCGAGGGCGCCTTCGGCCGCACGATGGTCAATTACTGGGTGCACAATGGCTTCGTGCGCCTGGACAATGAAAAAATGTCCAAGTCGCTGGGCAATTTCTTCACGATCCGCGAAGTGCTGAAAAAATTCGACGCCGAGGTGATCCGGTTCTTCATCCTGCGCGCCCACTACCGCAGCCCGTTGAACTATTCCGACGTGCACCTCGACGACGCCCGCGTGGCGCTGACGCGCCTGTACACGGCGCTGGCCGAGGTGGCCGCCGAGCCGGGCGCGCTGGACTGGCGCGAAGCCCACGCCGTGCGCTTCGCCGAGGCGATGGACGACGACTTCAACACGCCGGTGGCGATAGCCGTGCTGTTCGACCTCGTCACCGAGGTCAACAAGGGCAAGTCGGCCGCGCTGGCGCGCCAGTTGAAGGGCCTGGCCGGGGTGCTGGGCCTGCTTGAACGGGCGCCGCAGCAATTCCTGCAGGCGGCCGTGGGCGACGCCGTCCAGGCCGGCGAGGCGGCCATCGCGCAGGCGATCGCCGCGCGCGGCGAGGCCAAGAAGGCGCGCGACTTTGCGCTGTCGGACCAGATCCGCGCCGACCTGCTGGCCGCCGGCATCATCCTGGAAGACAAGCCGGACGGATCGACCAACTGGCGCCGCGCATGATGAGCCCGACCAAGGAGGGCGGGGACGCCGCCGCGGTGGTGCAAGTGCCGCCGTATTGGGAAGAGGCGAAGATCGAGCTGATGAAGCGCGACCGCATCATGAAGAAACTCATCCCGCAATTCGGCGACCTGCATCTGGTCGGCCACGGCGACCCGTTTACCACCTTGGCGCGCTCCCTCGTGGGGCAGCAAATCACGCCGAAGGCGGCCGACGCCGCCTGGCACAAGCTGCTGCTGGCTTGTCCGAAATGCACGCCCGGCCAGGTCTTGAAGGCCGGCGCGGAGCAATTGGCGGCCTGCGGCCTGTCCAAGCGCAAGACCGAATATATGCTCGACCTGGCCGACCATTTCAAGGCCAAGCGGGTCCACGCCAACCAGTGGGAACAGATGGATGACGAGGCCGTCATCGCCGAGCTGGTGCAAATTCGTGGCATCGGACGCTGGACAGCAGAGATGTTTTTGATATTTAATCTGTTGCGGCCGAATGTATTACCGTTGGACGACCCCGGTTTAATCCAGGGTATCAGTGTCAATTACTTTTCCGGCGAGCCTGTGTCACGCAGCGATGCGCGCGAGGTGTCGGCCAATTGGGAGCCGTGGCGCACCGTCGCCACGTGGTACTTATGGCGGAGCTTGGATCCGGTTCCGGTAGAATAACGAATAATGCGTCGTGCGGCCCCGCCGCAGCGGCCGGCAATAACATGGAGGTAAAATGACCAAAACCACGTTCCTGAATTTTGAGCAACCGATCGCGGAACTCGATTCCAAGATCGAAGAACTGCGTTTCGTGCAAGATGATTCCGCCGTCGACATCTCCGAAGAGATCGAGCGCCTGGCGAAAAAGAGCCAGCAACTGACCAAGGACATCTACGCCAAGCTGACGCCTTGGCAGGTGGCGCAGATCGCGCGCCATCCGCAGCGTCCGTACACGATGGACTACGTGAACGAGATCTTCACCGACTTCCACGAACTGCACGGCGACCGCAGCTTCGCCGACGACCTGTCCATCGTCGGCGGCCTGGCCCGCTTCAACGGCCAGCCCTGCATGGTCATCGGCCACCAGAAGGGCCGCGACACGAAGGAGCGCGCGATGCGCAACTTCGGCATGCCGAAGCCGGAAGGCTACCGCAAGGCCATGCGCCTGATGAAAGTGGCCGAGAAATTCAATCTGCCGATCTTCACCTTCGTCGACACCACCGGCGCCTGGCCCGGCATCGACGCGGAAGAGCGCGGCCAGTCCGAAGCCATCGGCCACAATCTGTACGTGATGGCGGAACTGAAAGTGCCGCTGATCGCCACCATCATCGGCGAAGGCGGCTCCGGCGGCGCGCTGGCCCTGGCCGTCGGCGACGCCGTGCTGATGCTGCAGTATTCGACCTACGCGGTGATCTCGCCGGAAGGCTGCGCCTCGATCCTGTGGAAGACCGCCGAGCGCGCCTCCGACGCGGCCGAGGCGCTGGGCTTGACGGCGCACCGCCTGAAGGCCGTGGGCCTGATCGACAAGATCGTCAACGAACCGCTGGGCGGCGCCCACCGCGATCCGAAGCAAATGGCGACGCTGCTCAAGCGCGCGCTGGCCGATTCGCTGCGCCAGTTCCACGGCATGAAAACCAAGGACCTGCTGCAGGCCCGCCATGAAAAGCTGATGAGTTACGGCAAATTCAAGGAAACCACGCCGAGCGAGTAAGTTCGTCCCGGCGCAGCCCCAGTCCAGGGGACAGACCCCAATTTTGCATCGCAAAATTGGGGTCTGTCCCCGTTTTCCATTTTGGGGCCTGTCCCCGTTTTCCGTTTTCGTTCTGGAGTCTAGTTTGAAAAAGCAACAAACCGGCAGCCTGGCCGACACCTTCGAGCACGCGCTGGCGGCCTGCCGGCAGCGCGCCGGCGCCACCGGGCCGCTCACTGGCATGGCGATCGCCCTCAGCGGCGGCCTCGACTCGTCGGCGCTGCTGCACCTGGCCCACGCCTACGCGCGCGGGCAGGGCATCGCGCTGCACGCCTTCCATATCCACCACGGCATCAGCCCGCACGCCGACGCCTGGCTGGCCCACTGCGAGGCCGCCTGCGCCGCGCTGGGCGTGCCTTTCGAGGCGCGCCGCGTGACGCTGGAGCGCAGCGCCAAGACGGGCACCGAGGCGGCGGCACGCAACAGCCGCTACGCCGCGCTGGGCCAGTTGTGCCGGGAGCACGGCGTGCGCCTGCTGCTGACGGCCCACCACCAGGACGACCAGGCCGAAACCGTGCTGCTGCAACTGCTGCGCGGTTCCGGCACGGCCGGCCTGTCCGGCATGGACGCGGCGAATGCCGCGCCCGAGCTGCTGGGCAACCCGGAGCTGCTGATGGCGCGCCCGCTGCTGCCGGCCTCGCGCAAGCAGTTGGCGGCCTACGTCGCCGCCCACGCCATCGCCTACGTCGACGACGAGTCGAACGCTGATCCGCGCTTCGCCCGCAACGCGCTGCGCCACCAGGTGATGCCGGCGCTGGCGCAAGCCTTCCCCGGCTTCCAGGAGCGCTTCGCCCGCAGCGCCCAGCACGCCCAGTCGGCCCAGCGCCTGCTGGTGGAGCTGGCCACGCAAGACCTGGCGCTGTGCCTGGACGGCGACTGCCTCGACATCGGCAAGCTGCGCCTGCTCAGCACGGACCGCTGCTACAACCTGCTGCGCCACTGGTTCGGCACGCGCGCCCTGCGCATGCCGTCGACGGCGTGGCTGGCGGAAATGCTGGCCCAGTTGCTGGAGGCCCGCCCCGACGCGCAATTGCTCGTCACGCATCCCGACTGCCACGTGCGGCGCCACCGCGAGCGCCTGTTCCTGACGCCCAAGCTGGCCGAGCTGGCCGGCACGCGCGACGACGACGACGACGCCAGTCCCGGCCAGGGCTTCGTCTGGCGCGGCGAGGCCGAGCTGGCGTTCCCGGCCTACGGCGGAGTGTTGTATTTCGATCAGGCCGAGGAGGGCGTCGACGCCGCCTGGCTGCGCGGGCAAAGCCTGGTGATCGACTTCCGCAAGGGCGGCGAGCGCCTGAAGCTGGCGGCCAACCGGCCGACCAAGACGCTGAAATACCACTACCAGGCCTTCGACGTGCCGGCCTGGGAGCGCGAGCGCCTGCCCACCGTCGGCACTGCGACGCAGCTGCTGTTTGCGGCCGGCATCGGCATGGATTGCCACCAGCTGAGCGAGGCGGCGGCGCCGCGCATCCGCCTGCGCTGGATTAGTTGCTGACGCGCAAGCCGCACGGGGCCGGCGTTTGCGCCGGCCCCGCCGCAACGCCGCACTGCGGCAAAAGCATATTTTCTTATGCCGATTCCGTATGAGCATATGCGCGTTTTGGCTTGTTATTTTGCGGTCCGGCCTGTAGAGTAAAGGGCTCTTTTTTATTCTTCTTGAGCGGAAACTTCACTCTTATGGCACTAATCGTCCACAAATACGGCGGTACGTCGATGGGCTCGACTGACCGCATCAAGAATGTTGCGCAGCGTGTTGCCAAATGGCATGACGCAGGGCACCAAATTATCGTGGTGCCATCCGCGATGTCCGGTGAGACGAACCGTCTGATCGGCCTGGCCAAGCAAATCATGGATCAACCCGATCCGCGAGAACTCGACATGATCGCCTCGACCGGCGAACAAGTGTCGGTCGGCCTGCTGTCGATGGCATTGCTGGCGATCGGCAAGCAAGCCGTGTCCTACGCCGGCTGGCAAGTCGCGATCAAGACCGACTCGGCCTTCACGAAAGCGCGCATTCAATCGATCGACGACGTCAAGGTCAAGCGCGACCTCGACGCCGGCAAGATCGTCATCATCACCGGCTTCCAGGGTGTCGATGAGCACAACAATATTTCCACCCTGGGCCGCGGCGGCTCGGACACCTCGGCCGTCGCCATCGCCGCGGCGATGCAGGCGTCCGAATGCCTGATTTTCACCGACGTCGACGGCGTCTACACGACCGACCCGCGGGTGGTCACGGAGGCGCGCCGCCTGAAGACCATCACCTTCGAGGAAATGCTGGAACTGGCTTCGCTGGGCTCGAAGGTGCTGCAGACCCGTTCGGTCGAATTCGCCGGCAACTACCGCGTGCCGACGCGCGTGCTGTCGTCGCTGACGGACCCGCTGCTGCCGATAGACATCGAAGCCAATTCAGGCACCCTGATCTCGTTTGAGGAAGACACCAATATGGAACAAGCAGTCATCTCCGGCATCGCGTTCAACCGCGATGAGGCCAAAATCACCGTGCTGGGCGTGCCCGACCGTCCAGGCGTGGCTTACCACATCCTCGGGCCGGTGGCCGACGCCAACATCGAAGTGGACATGATCATCCAGAACCAGTCCGTCGACGGCAAGACGGACTTCACGTTCACCGTGTCGCGCGGCGAGTACCACAATGCCATGGCCGTGCTCAACAGCACCAAGGGCGAGATAGGCGCGACCAGCATCATCGGCGACGCCAAGGTGTCGAAGCTGTCGGTGGTCGGCGTCGGCATGCGCAGCCACGTCGGCGTGGCTTCGCAGATGTTCCGCACGCTGTCGGAAGAGGGCATCAACATCATGATGATCTCCACCTCGGAAATCAAAATCTCCGTGCTGATCGACGAAAAGTACATGGAGCTGGCCGTGCGCGCCCTGCACAAGGCGTTCGACTTGGAAAACGCGTAAGATATTGCAAAATAAGCGCCCGATTCCTTGACCAATCTGGATCCAATGGATATTATGGCGGTCGTCTGCTCCAGCGCGCTGCGCTGTTGAAGGCGAGTTGACTTGTCAACTTGGAGATGTGGCCGAGTGGCCGAAGGCACTTCCCTGCTAAGGAAGCATATGGGCTTAAACCTGTATCGTGAGTTCGAATCTCACCATCTCCGCCAGTACACTGTTCCGGTAGCGCCGGGACCGTCAAAAAACCCGTAGTTCTCCTAGAGACTGCGGGTTTTTTGTTGTCCGGCCCGAACCGCCGTCCAGGGGCGCGGCCTTGCCGCCGCGGCGGCATGGAGTAGGGCAGTCTGGAATGCAATATTTTCTCCCGCACCGTTGACCAAACGGGATCTAATAGCTATGATGGCGCTCGTCTGTTGCAGCGCACTGCGCTGTTGAAGGCGAGTTGACTTGTCAACTTGGAGATGTGGCCGAGTGGCCGAAGGCACTTCCCTGCTAAGGAAGCATATGGGCTTAAACCTGTATCGTGAGTTCGAATCTCACCATCTCCGCCAGTACACTGTTCCGGTAGCGCCGGGACTGTCAAAAAACCCGCAGCGCTTTTCGAGCCTGCGGGTTTTTTGTTGTGCGCCATGCTGACCGACGCGCCCCGCCCCGCTTAGTAGTGCGTGTGGGAATAGATCAGCGGCGGCGGGCTGAAGTAGGTCCGCAAGCTGTGGATGCCCGTGGGCGGCGCGCGCCGGTGGACATGGCGGACCAGCACGCGTATGGCCACGCCGACATCCAGGCCGTGCGCGCGCAGCACGGCGGCGGCGCAATAGGTGCCGTGCGACGCCTGTATCGCCAGGCAGAGGTCGATTGCGCATGCACTGGAGAAATTGCCGCGCCAAGTGGGAGGCTGGCCTTGCTCGGGCCGTTTGCTGTGTGGGTGCATGATGATTTCCAGTCGGCCAGGCCACGATATCAGCCAGCAAATTGAAATCAATGATAAATATCAATCCTTGTCATGGCGGCGCACTGGCTTGGATTCCTGTCGTCCAATCTTCACGCCATCAGAGCGAGTCCCTGCCGACTGTGCGGACGCAGGCGATCGTTACCGGGTTTGCCCCACCGGAGCCGTAAGTGATAAACGGCTTGTTTCGTTTGGCGCAAACCTTGTGCTCCGTGCAGAGCAAACCCGACAACGCCAGTACCGTGCATCCCAATGTGCGTTTATACCGTATCGAACGCGACGTCAGGCTAATCGGCCAGTTTTATCCCGACTTGTACGCCTGGAGCGGCAAAGGCGGTGCGTAGATGGATGCTGCGCGCGTCCCCCCACCATTTTTATCCATGCGGTGTTCCGCGTTTGATTGAAAAATGCTCAATAATTACCATTAAGAAACTTTATAAAAAAATAATTGTAACACTCGCTGAAATAGGGATGTCGGGGGCTTGCAATGTTTAAAGAAATAGAGTCTACTTAATCATATTGAGTACAAAATAACAATATTCCGGAGGGCGAGGCGCGACGAACCTTAACGAACAATTCACTCATCGCGAGTCTGCGCAATGCGTGCGGCAGCACTGGCGAGTCCGCGCTCAAAGCGGGAATGGATGATTATTCTGTCCGTCATACTTTCTCGCCAGTGCGAGAGGGTAGGGGCTGAATGCCTGAGCGTTTCAATCTGCCAGCAGAAAAATTCATCAGCCAATTTTTATTGCGAAAAATAGTATATCGGTGGCTTTTTTCTAAAATAATTTCTTCATATTTCATGAAGGAATTTAACCTGGGCAATTGCCCATTTTTTACGGAGAGTACGATGTCGAAACTCAGCGAAGAAATTGAAAAAGCAAAAGATGAAAACAAACAAGTGACGCCGGTTAACCTGGAAATTCTCAGCGATATCGTCGATGCTGAACTGGACAATGTCGCCGGCGGCGGTTATAGCCAGTATGCCGCCAAGCACGCCAGCAATATCGCCAACGAAATAGAGTAGCCGGAAGCGTAATCTGATGCGGTGAATTCCGGCCTGGCGGAATGCATGTGGCGCCAGACCGGAATGGGTGATGTTGCGTGGATTATGCTGCCGGCAGACGCATCTTGGAATGTCGTCATGGCGCGACGCAAGCAAGGCGGTAGCTAAACGGCGACACGGCAGTTGTTTTTCGCCAGTATTGATGTGCGGTCCCGACGCTTGGCTGCCGGGTTTTATCTTCGCTTATCAGAGGTTCGCTTTTGAAAAATTCCAACTTGCTGGGAAAGTGCGGCACGGCCCCATCGTCCGCCATCAAGCCGGATATTCTTAGTATTGTGCTCAAGGTAACCGAACGGTGCAACCTGGCCTGTCCATATTGCTATTTTTTCTTCAGCGGCGATGAAACATATAAACAGCATCCACCCTTCATTCCGAAGGGGACGGTGGGCGAAGTCATTCGTTTCATACGCCAGGCGATTGAGGCCGGCGGCGTCCGGCAAGTGCGCATCGGTCTGCATGGCGGCGAGCCCCTGCTTCTTAAAATAAGCAAATTTGCCGAGTTGTGCGAGGCATTCAGGTCCGCACTCGATCCCCTGTGCGAGCTGATGCTGATTGTCCAGACTAATGGCGTGTTAGTGACGCGCGAATGGGTCGAGTTGTTTTCCCGATTTAAAATTCGCGTCGGCGTTAGCATCGATGGCAACGAGGCGGTGCACAATATATTCCGCATTACCAAGAAGGGCGCCGGCACCTATGCCGAAACCCGGCGTGGGTGGAATTTGTTAAATCAATCGATGGCGGATGGGGAATTACCTTCGGCAAATATCCTGTGTGTTATTTCACCGCAGCAATCCGGAGCCGCTATCTATAAGCACTTTATTCAGGAATTGAAGGCCAGCGGCGTCAATTTTCTGTTGCCGGATATGACGCATGATTCGCCGGAAGCGACCGAGCGCTATATCGAGGGTTGCGGCGATTTCATGATTGATGTTTTCAAGGCGTGGTCAGAATACGGCGGGCGCAAAGGTTTCGGCACTGTCCGCTTCATTGATGAAGTGATCGGGCCGCTGATGAATGACGAGCTTTGCCGCCGCTCGGCCCTGTCAAAGTTTGAACCGCTGGGCCAGTTCGTCATTTCCTCGAACGGCGAAGTTTCACCGGATGATGTCATCCGCGGCATCGCACCGCGCTTTCGTGGCCTCAATTATAACGTCGCCTCCCACCAATGCCAGGAGTTGCAGGAAAGCAGCGTTTGGCAAGAATTGGAGAACGCCCGGCGTTCGCTGCCATCGGCTTGCCGGGAATGCGTGTGGAAGAGTATATGCGGAGGTGGCGCATACCAGCATCGCTATTCCGAAGAGAACGGTTTCGATAATCCATCGGTATATTGTTCTGCCTTAAAGCGGTTTTACGGCCACGTGACGAAACAGGTGGTGGCGGCCGGCTATCCCATTGAGGAAATCGAACGCCGGCTCGAATTGGCCTGGAATTGAAATAGATAAAAGCAATTGGCAAGCCACGTTTTTGGAGAAAAAGTGATCCGATTGATTGTTGAAAGTGCAGCGCCGCTGAGTTATCGTCCAAATGCCAATCTGGATGTCGTCGCAGCCGCCTTCCACGCCGGCGTGATGAAACGCTTGTCGCGCGCCGCCGCCGGCGTGCCGGTGGCCGAGGCGCTGGCCCGGTACTGCGGGGAGATGATGCGCCAGCCGTGGCCGACAACCTCGTCCTGCTGGCAGCCCGAGGTCGGTGCGACGCTGCAACGCATACACGAGGGCAAGCCCTTGGAGGCGGCATTGCAGGCATTGTTTGCGCTGCATGCATTGCGCATCGCGGGGACTTGGTGTGTCGAGCTGAGCGGCCCCGTCAGGGTCAGCATGGCCGGCCATATTTTTGATGTGCGCGGAAAAATCGACGTGCAAGCCGCATCCGGCAAGCTCGTCATTCTCGACCGCGACGGCGTTCTGGCTCCGCTTGAATTCGGCGCCGTCGGCGGGGGCTGGCGCATCCTCGGGCAGTGCGCGCCCGATGCCGGGTGGCGGTACGCGAGGCCGTCATTTTTCAAGGAGGAGGGTTTTGAGGGCAGTTATGTCCAGCCCTGGCGCTTGCCGGATTGCCATCGGCGCGGCGACGATCTGATCGTCGATTGGCCCCAGCAGCCGGTCGGCGCGGACGAGGCCGCGCTGGCCGCCGACGTCGCCACACAGATGCCTGGCGTATTCGCGCTGCTGCGGCACATCGGGCCGCATTACCTGTCTTGGTGCGCACCGGTGTTTCGTGGCATTGCCGCATGCCCCAGCTATGATGCCGGCATGCGCATCAGCGCCAGCTTCCCGTCGCATACCGGGGTGGTCAGCGTGGCGTTCCCGCTGAGTACTCCTTACCTGGCTGAAATACTGGTGCATGAACTCAGCCACCAATATTTTTTAATGCTGGGGGCCGCCATACCGTTGCTGAAAAAACGGGCCGACGACGCGCTTTATTATTCCTCGTTCAAAATGAAGCAGCGTCCGCTGTCCAAGATATTCCTCGCCTACCACGCCACCGCGAACATGGCCTTGTTCTGGCATGGCCTGCTGTCGGTGCCGACGCCGCACACTGCGCTGGCGGCGGAAGAATTGGCCAAGTTGCTGCCGCACACAAAAAGCCTGGGCGGGACGATTGCCGCCAGCGGCGGCCTCAGCGAGGCCGGCGAGGCGATGTTCGGCACGCAGCGCGCCTTGCTGCAAGAACGGGGTTGGGATGCTTAAGGCGGGATCGGGGTGGCGGCGCGCGACATGCCTGCGCCCGCTTTTCAACGCCAGCCCGGCTGGCAGTGGCATTGTCGCAGTTCAGGAGCGGTATCGTGCAAATTGATATAGGAAAAATCAGCGCCGCCAAATCCACGGTGCTCGACTGGCTGCTCGGCACCCTTGAGTATGCCAATCCGTTTCTCGGCGAGGCGCCGGGCGAAATCCTGTTCCGGCGCAAGTGCTTTAACGAACTGGCACTTTTCCTGATGTTCCAGGAGCGCTTTTCCTCGCGGCACATGGCGCAGGTAGACACGATACGCGCCTTTTTCGCCGACACGTTCAACGACGATTATCTGAGCCTGGCCGCGCGCCGCTCCGAGACGCTGTTGATGTTTGGCAATGCGCTCGCTTACGCGGCGCGCAGCGCCATGCTGAGCCCCGCACAGCATGCGTTCGTGCGCGCCATCGTTTCCGGGCCGTTTGCCTGGAGCATAGACGCCTCCGCTTTTCGCCACATGGAATTGCTGCTCGCCTGCCATTATGCGGGCGTGGCAGGCATGCTGTCGGCGCACGATGTGTTCAAGACCTCCGCACTGGCCACCGTGCCCTCGCCGATTTACGGATCGAGGAATTCCTACTACGCGCTGACGCATGCCGCATTCTATCGTTTTCTGTTGCAGCAGCCCCCGCTCGATGCGGCCAGGGATGTCGGTATTTCCCTCAAGGGCGGAACGGCCCGCGCGTGCGCGGAACAGGACATGGATCTCGGCCTTGAACTGGTGGTCGCCGCCTTGTTGCAGGGGCGGGCGCTGGAGGCGGAGTCGGTGATGGTGATCGAAACGGTCGTCGGCGACGTCGCCGCCGGCGCAATGATAAGGCAGGCCAGGAATAGCACTGCCGTCAATGACTTTGTCGCCGCGGTGCCAGGGCAGCGCGAATGGGCGGAAAATTTTCACATCATGCTGGTGGCGGCGCTGTCGTTGATGGTGGTGGAGCAGCGCTGCTGCGACGCCTCCTTTGCCGTAGGCGAGGCCGAGCGGGACTTCGCCACCCGCGTCGGGTATGGCTTGCTGGCCTTCCAAAAATATCACTTTGTCAGCGGTATCGAGCACGTCAGCGGCTTGCGCGGCGGCGACGCAAATCAGGCCGCGCTGCTCGAGGAAATTGCGGATTTCCTGCATTTTAGCCGTCGCCACGACGGACATTTTGGCCATTTCGTTGATGAGTTGGCCCGTTACAAGCGCGTGCATCCGGGCCAGGATCAGGCTGCGTCGCTGACTTTGCCGGTCGACCTGGCTTGCCAGCATTATCTGGCATCCGCCGCCGCGCGCTTGCAGTAAGCGTTGCACCTACCTGATCAGGGAGTTTTGTGGATACGTTCAATATTGCGCCAAACAGTATGGTTTTAACAAAACATGCATCGGTCTATGTCATTTTGAAAATCACGGAGCGCTGCAATCTGGCTTGCCCATATTGCTACGTGTTTTTTTCCGACGATAAGACCTTTGAAATCCACCCCGCCACGATTTTGGACGATACCGTGGACGGCCTGATTGTGTTTTTACACGAGGCCATACGCAACTCCGGCATCCGCCATGTGCATATCGGCCTGCACGGCGGCGAACCTTTGCTGTTGAAAAAGCCGGCGTTCCGGAAAATGTGCACGCGCCTGCGCACCGCGCTCGACCCCGTATGCGCGCTGCAATTGTCGATCCAGACGAACGGCGTCTTGATCGACCCGGAGTGGGTGGACGTGTTTGCGGCGCATGGTGTCAACGTTGGCATCAGTTTCGACGGCACGGAAGAAATCCACAATCGGACGCGCGTCACCAAAAAGGGCCGCGGCACTTACGCCGAGTCCCGCCGCGGCTGGAACATGATCGTGGAGGCGCATCAGGCCGGCCGGATCGGCAGGCCCGGCATTTTATGCGTCGTCGCGCCCGAGCAGTCGGGCCGGGCGATCTACGAGCATTTTGTCAACGAGTTGCGGGCCAGGCACATGAATTTCCTGTGGCCGAATATTCACCACGGCGCGCCGGAGGCGACCGAGGCGTTCATCGATGGCTGCGGCGACTTCATGGTCGATGTGTGCCGGGCTTGGTTTGCTGCGGGGAAAAAGGGTGTGGAAGTGCGTTTTCTGAAGGAGATTATCGGCCCCTTGCTGGATGACGAGGTGTGCCGCGAGCTACCCAGCAACCGCAACAATCCCTTCGAGTTGATCACCGTGTCGAGCAATGGCGAGATTTCCCCGGACGATGTGATTCGCACGCTGGCGCCGCGCTTCCGTGAAACCGGTTACCGGGTCGGCGGCAGTACATTGAACGAGTTGGCTCGAAGCAACACATGGATGGAAGTCAGCCGCGCGCAGCAAATATTGCCGGAACCATGCCAAAGTTGTCTCTGGCGCAATATTTGCCGCAGCGGCAGTCCGCAACACCGATATTCCACGGAGCGCGGTTTCGACAATCCATCGGTCTATTGCAAGTCATTAAAACGGGTGTTTAGCTACGTCGCCGACAACCTGATCCGCGGCGGCGTCCCCATCGAGGCCATTGAGCGGCGGCTCGCGGCAACCTTCGCTTAAGGGGGGGCATGCGGCGAGGCTGGTCCGCGCCGCTCCGCTTGACATGCCTCATGCTGTATTTTCCGCTGCGTTTTTCATAGGAGTGACACGAATGAAGCAAATGGTCGTTGGCAGTTATGCCCCCCACCTCTACCAGGCGACAGGGGATTTGGATACATTGGCCACCGCTTACCACCGGGGCGTGCTGAAGCGGCTGGCGCGGCAAGTGGAACAGGTGCCAAAGCTGGGTGGATTATTTGCATTGTGCCGCAGCCTGGTCATGACGTTGATGCCGACCACCGCCGCCGCGTGGCAGCCCGAGCTTGGCGCAACCCTGCGCAAATCGAGCACTGGCTCGACGGAGGCGGCCGTCATCCATGCGCTGTTCGCCCTGCATGCCTTGCGCGTGCCGGCCAGTTGGGACTTCGTCCTGACGGCGCCGCTGCGCCTGAGCGTCGCTGGCCACATCTTCGACGCCGCCGGCCATATTTCGGTGCAGGCCAAGCCTGACAGCATCACGATCGCCCGCCTGGACAGCGCGCTCGAACCGCTGACCCTGCACTGGAGCGAGGCCGGCCTGCGCTACTGCGGGGTGCTGCCGCCCGAATCGCCGTGGCAATATTGTGCGCCGACATTTCTCGGCCGAAAAGATTTTGAGCACATCTATTTGCAATCCTGGCGCGAGCCGGCCCCGGACACGGTGCCCGAGATTATCGTCCAATGGCCCATTCCGCTCCTGGCCGGCGCGGACGCTGAACTCGCCGGCAACTGCGCCGCCCAGGTCGCCGACGCGCTCGATCTGCTGGCGCAAGCCGGACCGCATTATTTGCCGTGGCTCAAGCCCTTGTTCCGAGGCATTGCCACCTGCCCCTTGATCGCGCCCAATATGCGCCAGAGCGGCAGCTTTTCCTGGCATTCCGGCGTCTTCAGTTGCGGTTTCCCCCTGTCGACGGAATTTCTCAGCGAGGTGTTCGTGCATGAAATGAGCCATCAACATTATTTGTTGATCAGCTCAATTGTGCCCTTAACAAAAAAAGATGCAGTGGAGGAAATCTACTTCTCGACCTTGAAGGGGAAAAAACGCAATCTCGACAAGATATTGCTGACCTACCACGCGACGGCGAATATGGTGCTGTTTTGGCATGACGTGATTGTCGGCCTTGGCGCGGCGACACCGCGCAATGTCAGGGAGCGGGAAGTCATGCTGCGGCATACGCATGGTTTGGCGCAAGTGCTGTCGACGGTCGATGGTCTGACCGAGGCGGGCAGGGCGATGTTCCACGCTCAAGGCGAGTTGATGAATGAACGCGGCTACGGCGTCAAGCTGAGCTGATATGGTGGCTTGCCTGTCTTCGCGCCGGCGCCATGCCGCCCCGCTGCTGCTGCTTGCGCTGGCCGCCACGCCGGGTCCGGCGTCGGCCGCCGCCTTGGCGCTGGCCGATGTGGTGCGCCAGGGATTGAGCCAGAATCCGGGTATCCGGGTGGAAGAGCAGCAAATCGAGGTGGCGCGCGCCCAGCAGCAGCAAACGGGCGGGCAATTCGACTGGGTGCTGTCGTCGGCGCTGAACTATAAAAAAATGCTGACGCCCTTGCCGCCGTCGTCGTCGCGGGCACAGACGACGGCGTTTTCCAGCGGGTATCAAATCGGCTTGAGCAAGCAATTGCGTAACGGGATAGTGGTCGGCGGCAACCTCAACGCGCGGGCCGCCGAAACGGACTTGCCACCCCTGATCCCGCAGCAGAATGTGCTGGGCCTGGACTTGACCTTGGCGCTGCCCTTGTTGCGGGGCAGCGGCGCCGAGACGGTGCGGGCCGGGGAAGATGTGGCGAAGCTGAATGTGCTGCGCAGCCGCTATGAGTTGCGCAGCCGGGTTGCGCAGACGGTGTACCGCGTGGTGCTGGCTTACTGGGATTACCGGGCCCAGGTGGCGCTGCGCAATGTGGCGCAGGAGAGCGAACAGCGGAGTCAGAATTTGCTGGCTTCCTATCAGCGCCTGGTGGACGCGGCGGAAAAGCCGCGCGCCGACCTGGTGTTGTTGAAAGCCGACTTGGCCGACAAGGCCGCCGCCCTCGATGCCGCCGCGCTGGCCCTGAGCGAGTCGCGGAAAACCCTGGGCCGCTTGCTGGCGCTCGATTTGCAGGCGAGTAATCAATTGCCGGAGCCGGGCGATCCCTTTCCCGCCGTGTCCGACGCGCTGCCGTCTTTGCCGGCGCAACGGCAAACCCTGGGCGCGGCGGCGCTGGCGCGGCGGCCCGACGTGGCGGCCCTGGCCCTGCAGCGGGAGGCGAGCCGGCGCCAGTTGCAGGGCGCCGTCAAGAAAAACCAGGCGCAACTCGATTTGAATGTTGGCGTGACGTATGGCAAGGCGTCCGAGCATGGCTCGCGTTTCGGCTTTATCCAGGAGGCGGGGCGCACGCAGTCGGCGCCGTCGCTGTTCGCCAGCTTAAATTATCAGTTCCCCATAGGTAATAACCTGGCCACGGGCGAGTTCCGGGAATTGTCGGCCCTGGCCGCCAAACTGGAGATTCAGCAGCGCGATTTGCAGGAGGAGGTGGCGGCCGGGGTGGATAGCGCCGCGCAGCAGTTATCGCGCAGCGCCGCCCAGTTGCAGATAGCGGGCGACGCCCTGGCCCTGTACAAAATAGCGGTCAGCCAGGAAATTGCCAAGCAAAGAAACGGCATCGCCACCTTGATCGACGTGATCAATATCGAGGGCCGTTTCGTCAGCGCCCAGGTGAATTTCCTGCGGCTGCAATTGGCCTATTCAAACGCCCTGGCGCGCCTGCGTTTTGAAACGGGCACCATGTTTCGGCATGAGGAACTGTCCGAGACATCCACCGACCACCTGACGCTGGAGCTCGACAATCTCGTCGGCCTGGGGTCATTGCTCAATTCGGGCAACTATTCCCATCCCATTGATTAGGACAAGCGCATGGTGCAAAACACGCTTTTTCGACAGGTCGCGCTGGACCGGCTCTCTTCCCCGGAGGAGCTCGATAGCTTGCTGCAGGTCACGTCTGCCAAAGCCTGGCTGGCGCTGAGCGGCATCGGCATTGTGCTCGCGGCCACGGTGCTGTGGTCGCTGATGGGGACGCTGCCGACTAAATTGCTGGCCCAGCAGTGCATTCTGGTCAAAAGCGGCGGCGTCAATATCGTGACGACCTCGGCCAGCGGGCGTCTGTCCGATTTGTCCGTCGAGGTCGGCGACACGGTGGGGCGGGGGCAAATCATCGGCCGGGTCGAGCAGTATGAATTGCAGCAAAAGATCAAGGCGAGCGAGGCCCGCCTGAAAGAGGTGCAATCCCAGTATGAGCAGGCGCTGGCGCTGGCCGGGCAAAGCGGCAAGGCGCGCGCCGCCAGCCGGACGCAGCAGGCGCAGGGCGGCGCCGCGCAATTGGCGGCGGCGCTGCAACGGGCTAAATTGCTGGCCGAGCGGATCGAGTCGCAGGCCGGATTGCTGGAGCAGGGTTTGATCACCAAGCAAACCCTGATCAACACCCAGCTTGAACTGGCGTCGGCGCAATTGGAGGCGGCGACGGCGAAATCGCAGCTCAAGCAGTTGGAAGTGACTGCGCTGGAGGAAAAAAAACTCATCGACAATGAGGTCGTCCTGGCGCGCAACCAGGTCGACGATATGCGCAGGACGGTCGCCTCGCTGGTGCGGGAGGCGAAAAACGCCACGCTGATTGTCAGCCCTTACGCCGGCCGGGTGCTGGAATTGAAGGCGGTGGAGGGGCAGTTGGTCGAACGCGGCAGCCCCTTGGTCAGCGTCGAATCGTCCGGCGCCGACATCAATGAAATAGAGGCGTACATCTACCTGCCCGCCGACGAGGGCAAGAAAATAAAATCCGGGATGCGGGTGGAAATCAGCCCGAGCACGGCAAAACGCGAAGAGTTCGGCTTTTTGCCGGCCCTGATCACCTCGGTGGCCGACTACCCGTCGACCGACCAGGGCTTGATGCGGGTGTTCGGCAACGAGAAAGTGGTGCGGCAATTGACGGGCGTTGTGCCGCCCATCCAAATACTGGCTTCGCTGAAACCGTCGCCGGACAATGCCAGCCGCTATGAATGGTCGACCCGCAAGGGGCCGCCCTTTTCGATACAGAGCGGGACGCTGTGTTCGGCCAGCATTGCGCTCTCCGCGCAGCGCCCCATCACACTGGTGATGCCGGTGCTGAAAAAGTCGCTGGGGATAGATTGATGGGCATCGTATGACTCTGTTCCGGCGCATCGTCCAGCGTCTCAAGCCGGCCGCCTCCGCAGGCCGGGTCAGCACGCCGTCCATTTTGCAGATGGAGGCCGTGGAATGCGGCGCCGCCTCGCTGGCCATGGTGCTGGCCCATTTCGGCAAATTCGTGCCGCTGGAAGAGTTGCGTGTCGCCTGCGGCGTCTCGCGCGACGGCAGCAAGGCCGGCAACCTGGTGAGGGCGGCGCGCCAGTATGGCCTGGCCGCGCGCGGCTTCAAGGCCGAGCCGGCCGGCGCGCGGCGCCTGGCGTTTCCCCTGATCGCATTCTGGAATTTCAACCATTTCCTGGTGGTCGACGGCTTTGCCGACGGCAAGGTGTATTTGAACGACCCGGCCATGGGGCGGCGCGTCGTCAGCGACGCGGAGTTCGACCTCGGGTTCACCGGCGTGGTGATGGCCTTTGAAAAGGGGCCGGAATTCACCGCCACGGGCCGCCCCCCCAGCCTGATCGCCTCCTTGCGGCGGCGCCTGGTCGGGGCCAAGGCCGCCCTGGCCTATCTGGTGCTGGTGGGCATACTGCTGGTGATCCCCGGGCTGGTGATCCCGGTGTTTACGGCCGTGTTTATCGATACGGTCCTCGTCGCCAACCTGCAGAGCTGGCTGCGGCCCCTGGTTGCCGGCATGCTCGGCACTGGCGTGGTGCTGGCCGGCTTGACCTGGTTGCAAAAATATTATTTGCTGAAGCTGGAAACCCGCATTGCGCTGGCCACCTCCGCGCGCTTTTTCTGGCATGTATTGCGTCTGCCGATCGGCTTTTACCACCAGCGCTCGGCCGGCGACATCAGCTCGCGGGTGGGGATTAACAACCAGGTCGCCAATATCCTGTCGGAAGACTTGGCCGGCGCGCTGCTCAGCGTGTTGACGGCGGTTTTTTTTGCGGCCGTGATGCTGTTCTACGATGTGACGATGAGCCTGATTACGATCTTCGTGGTGGGGCTCAATTTTGCCGTGCTCCGCTATGTGGCGCAGCGGCGCAAGGAATTGAACCAAAAACTGGCGATCGATCACAGCAAAGTCATGGGCACGTCGATGAATGGCTTGATGCTGATTGAAAGCTTGAAGGCATCCGGCGCGGAATCCGATTTCTTCAGCCGCTGGGCGGGTTACCAGGCGCGTTTGATGAGCTCGATGCAAGAGATGAGCCGCAGCTCGATCGCCTTGGATTTGCTGCCCAAGTTCCTGACGGCCGTGAATGCGACGCTGGTCCTGGGCATAGGCGGGGCGCGCGTGATGAGCGGCGACATGAGCATCGGCATGCTGGTGGCGTTTCAGGCGCTGGTGATCAGTTTCGTCGGGCCGGTCAACGCCCTGGTTGCCCTGGGCGGAAAAATCCAGAGTTTTCAGGGGGATATGAACCGCCTGGACGACGTCTTGCGCTACCCCTGCGAAGAACTGCCCGAGCAAGCCGATGTGGCGCTGGCGGCGGCCAAATTGAGCGGGGCGCTGGAACTGAAAAATATCACCTTCGGCTACAGCAAGCTGGATGCGCCCCTGCTCAGCGGCTTCAGCCTGACGCTGCAGGCGGGCAAGCGCGTGGCCCTGGTGGGGGCGTCGGGTTGCGGCAAATCGACCATCGCCAAACTGGTCGCCGGTTTATACCAGCCCTGGGAGGGCGAAATCGCCTTCGATGGCAAGGCGCGCGGCGCGCTGCCGCGGCGGCAACTGCTCAACTCCGTGGCCACGGTCGACCAGGATATTGCGCTGTTCGCCGGCACCGTCCGCGACAATTTGACGATGTGGGATCCCAGCGTACCCGATGCCGTGATGGTGGCGGCGGCCAAGGACGCGTGCATCCACGACGTCATTTCCGCCCGCCCGGGCGGCTACGACAGCGTCGTCGCGGAAGGGGGCGGCAATTTCAGCGGCGGCCAGCGCCAGCGCCTGGAGATCGCCCGCGCGCTGAGCGCCAACCCGCGCCTGCTGGTGCTGGACGAGGCGACCAGCGCGCTCGACCCCTTGACGGAAAAAAATGTCGACGCCAATCTGCGTCGCCGCGCTTGCAGTTGCCTCATCGTGGCGCACCGTTTGAGCGCCATCCGGGATTGCGACGAAATTATTTTTCTGGAAAAGGGCAAGGTGATCGAGCGCGGCACGCACGAGGCGCTGATGCAGTTGAACGGCCATTATGCGAGGCTCATTGCCAATGAATAAAAACCGCGTCTCCATGCTCCGGCAATACCTGCAGCGCGCCGGCGCCCGGCCGGGCGGCGACGGCGACGGCACGCCGGCCGGCGGCGTCTGGCTGGTGGAACAGGGCCAGTTGAACATTTTCATGGTGTCCGGCAGCGGACGCGAGCATCTCTGTTCGGTGGACGGCGGGCAGATCTTTGTCTTTCCCGCCATCGGCGCCGATGCGCCGTATGCGCTGGTGGCCGCGCCCAGCCCGCAGACGCGCTACTGGGTCATGGACAGGCAGGCTTTCGCCGGCTTGCTGGACGATGCGGACGGCGCCTTGTTGCTGGCGCCCCTCATCGACCCCTTGCTGCTGACGCTGGCGCGGCCGGCGCCGCCGCGGCCGCGCGGGCTCGTGCCGTTGGCAGCGGGGGGGCGCGCCGCCACGGCGGAGCAGGCGCTGCCGGTGGGCGCGCAGACGGACGGCTTGTGGATGTGCCTGTCGCAAGGGCAGGGGCGCTACCTGGGCCGCTTTGCCCTGCCGCCACTGATGCCGCTGCCGCTCGACGGCTGGCTGCAGTTGGACGCGGACAGCACGCTGGCCTGTCTGTCGACGCCGCAGGTGTGCGCGGCGTTCACCGGCTTGGAGTTGCTGGAGGGCATAGAGACATGGACGCGCATGGCCTTGCTCTGCGCCATGGAGCAAACACAGCAAAATGAAATCGACGAGCTCAACCGCCTGCAGCAAAAAACCGATATGGGGCGGCGCGCGATGGCCGATGCGCTCGGCAATCTGGCCACGCTGTTCGAGCGGCCGGGCGCCGAGGCGGGCGCCGGCGGCGACGCCTTGCTGGGCGCTTGCCGCCTGATCGGCCAGTCGCTCGGCCTCAGCTTCAACACGCCCGCCGGCGGCCTGGATGGCGGCAAGCCGCAGGACGCCGTGAAAGCGCTGGCCGACGCGGCGGGGGTGCGCAGCCGTAGCGTCGCCCTGAAGGGGGAGTGGTGGCGCAAGGACAATGGCCCTTTGCTGGTGTTCACCGAAGCGGAGCGGCGGCCCCTGGCCCTGCTGCCTTTGTCCGGCGGCCGCTACCAGGCGCTCGCGCCGGGGGGCGGCGACAGCACGGTGGTGGACGCCGAGTTCGCCGGGCAATTGTCCAGGTTCGCCTATATGTTCTACCGTAAGCTGCCGAGCAAAAAACTGGCGATCGGCGACATCCTGGGCTTCATGGTGCGCGGCATCCACGCGGAAATTGCCGGCATCGCCTTGATCGGCATCCTGGCCGCGCTGCTCGGTATCGCCATTCCCATCGCGACCGGGCATTTGTTCGACACGGTCTTTCCCGCCGCCGAGCACGCGCAAATGCTGCACGTGGTGGCGATGCTGTTTGTCGCGAGTGTCGTCAACCTGCTGTTCGAGGCGACCCGCTCGCTGCTGATGCTGCGCGTCGAAGGCAAGGCCAGCAGCGATTTGCAGGCCGCCGTGTGGGACCGCGTGTTGAAGTTGCCGATGCCGTTCTTTCGCGATTACGCGGCGGGCGATCTGGCCTTGCGCATCAACGGCATCAACGAGATCCGCCAAGCCTTGTCGGGGACGGTCATCGCGTCGCTCGTCAACGGGGTCTTTTCAATCTTGAATATTTTCCTGATGTTTTACTACAGCCCGACGCTGGGCGCGCTGGCCTTGCTCCTGGTGCTGGTGGCCATGGCGTTCAACGTCACGCTGGCTTATTTCCGCGTCCGCGTCGCCAGCGCGGCCAGCGCGTTGAACGGCCTTGCCGCCGGCCGGGTGCTGGAGTATCTAAGCGGCATCGCCAAACTGCGCATGACGGGATCGGAGGGGCGCGCCTTCGCCAACTGGAGCGGCAGCTTTGCCATGCAAAAGCGCTTGACGATGCGCGCCGGCACGCTGGCGAACATGAGCAGGGTCTTTAGCGCCGTGTTTCCCCTGTTATGCAGCGCGGCGATTTTTTCCTGCCTCGCCTGGTCCGGCTTTGAGCAAGACAGGGCGCGCTTGTCGACGGGCGATTTCATTGCCTTCAGCGCCGTGTTCACCCTGTTCATGAATGCGATGCTAAACCTGGTGCAAAACGCCCTGACGCTGGTCGACATCGCGCCCACTTACCAGCGCACCAGGCCGATCCTGGAAACCTTGCCGGAGGTCGACGAAAACAAGGCCGATCCAGGCAAGTTGAGCGGCGCGATCGAGTTGAGCAACGTCAGCTTTGCCTACGCGGCTGATGCGGCGCCCATCCTCCGCGATATTTCGCTGAGCATCAGAGCGGGGGAGTTCGTCGCGCTGGTGGGGGCGTCCGGTTCCGGGAAGTCGACCTTGTTGCGCCTGTTGCTGGGTTTTGAAACGCCCAGCCGGGGCGCCATCTATTACGACGCGCACAATCTGAAGGACGTCGATGTCGGGGCGGTGCGGCGCCAGCTCGGCGTGGTGCTGCAGGGCGGACGCATCATGAACGGCGATATTTTCACCAATATTATCGGATCGAGCACCTTGTCGCTGGCCCAGGCATGGGAGGCGGCGCGCGCCTGCGGCCTCGACGAGGATATCCAGGCTATGCCGATGGGAATGCACACCCTCGTTGGCGACGGCGGCGGCACGCTGTCGGGCGGCCAGCGCCAGCGCTTGCTGATCGCGCGCGCGATCGCGCGCCAGCCCGGCATCATCTATTTTGACGAGGCGACGAGCGCGCTCGACAATCAAACCCAGGCCGTGGTCAGCGCCAGCATGGAGAAACTGCGCGCCACCAGGGTCGTGATTGCGCACCGCCTCAGCACCGTCATGAACGCGGACCGCATCTTTGTACTGGAGCAGGGCCGCGTTGTGCAATCGGGCACCTACCAGGAATTAATGCAGCAGGCGGGTTTATTTTCAGAACTGGCAAAACGTCAAATCGCTTGAATGGGGCATCATATGAAAGTGCTGTTGGGATTGGCGGCCATGCTCGCCCTGGTCGCTTGTCAAGAAAAGTCTTTGCAGCAGCAGCGCGCCGATCATTTGGCGAGCAGCACGGGCGAGGTGCGCATTGCCGTCGCCTGGCCCTTGCAGCTGAGTAAGGCTTCCCTGGTAAACGGCATTAATCTGGCGGTGCAGGAACTGAACCAGGGCGGCGGCATTCTGGGCGGCAGGAAAATCCACCTGATGTTGAAGGACGACCAGGCATCGCTGACGGCGGGGCGCCTGGTGGCGCAGGAGATCGCCAACGATCCCGATGTGGTCGCCGTGATCGGCCATTTGAATACGTATATAGCGGCGCCGGCGTCGCTGATCTACGAGCGGGCCGGCATCATGATGGTGACCCCCGGCGCCAGCGGCCAAAAAGTGACGCAGGGCGGCAGCCCGCTGGTCTTCAGAAGCTTGCCCGGCAATCGCGAGCAGGGGCGGCAAATCGCCGACTACGCCGTGGCGCGGGGCTATAAAAGTGTCGCGCTCTACTATGTGAAGAACGACTACGGCATCGATCTGGCCAACCATTTCGAGCAGCGCGCCAACGAGGTCGGCGTCCTCGTGGCCGACCGGCGCTCCTACAATATGGGCGGCGACAACTACGCCTCGGTACTGGCCGATTGGGCCTCGTTCCTGAAGTTCGACGCCATTTTCCTCGTCGGCTCGCTGCCGGAAAGCGCGCAGATCGTGCGCGACGCGCGTGCCGCCGGCATTGCCGCGCCGATTTTCGGCGGCGCGGGCCTGGACTCCGCCCAGTTGATCAAACTGGGCGGCCCGCAGGTCGAAGGCGTGGTGGTCTTTTCCTTGTTTAACATCGACGATCCGCGCCCGGAAGTGCGCAGTTTTGGCGAGCGTTTCCAGGCCAAGTACGGCGTGCTGCCGGACAGCGCCGCGGCGCAGGGTTACGACACCTTGCTGTTGCTGGCCCAGGCGATGAACCGGGCCGGCAGCGTAGTGCCCGGCAAGGTCGCGGCGGCCTTGCGCGAGACTAAAAACTGGCAGGGCGTGACGGGACGCCACACCTATGATGAGAACGGCGAGCTGGTCGGCAAGCGGCTGGCGAAAGTGGTGGTGCGGGACGGGCAGTTTGTCTTTTTCGACGGCGCCCCGCCGCGTGCCAAATGAGCGGATTTATTCGCGCGCGTCGATGGCGTCCAGCGGCATGATGGCTTCGGCGATCTTCAGGATAGCGGCGGGCGGATAGATGCGCAATTTCTTGGCCGTCGTCATATTCACCAGATAGGTGAAGCGGTGCAAAACGTCGACGGGAATTTGCGACGGCGGTATCTTTTTCACCAAGATCTGCTCCGCCTTGTAGCCGGCGAACTCGCCCACGTTGAAGTAATTGCTGACCAGGCCCAGCAGGGCGCCGTCGTTGCGGATGGGCGCTTCGGTGGCGGCAAAGACGGGGATGCCGGCCAGGTTCGCGGCCTGCACCACGGTCTTGGCGTTTTTGATGAGGAAAGAATCCGAGGGAATGTAGACAAACTGCGGTTTGTTTGCCAGCAGTTCCTTCACCGCCTTGTGCAAGCCGTCGGCGCTCGGGTTGTTGTTACGGTCGAGGGCAACCGGTTTCAATTGCACGCTCATGTCGAACTGCGGCGCGATGCGCTCCAGTTCCTGAACGGCCAGCAGGGAATTTTTTTCCTGGGGATTATAGAGCACGCCGATATGCCGGGTGCCGCGCATGCTTTGCAGGGCCTTCATCTGCGCCGCCAGCGGCACCAGGTGGGACACCCCGGTGAGGTTGCGGCCCGAGGACTTCATATCGCTAATGAGCCTGGCCCCGATGGGGTCCGCGACAATATCGAACACCACGGGAATATCGGTGACGTGGAGGCCGGGCTTGACTTGCCCTTGCAAACCGACGAGCTCGGCGGTAACGGTCGTGCCGAAGGAATAGATCAAGTCAGGCTGCAAGGTTTTTGCCGTCTGCACGCAAGCGGCGATCTTGCCATTGTCCGCCTGCCCGTCGCAGATGGTGAACTTGACCGGAATTTTCCGCCTGTGCAGATAGGCCATGAAACCTTTTTCCGCGTCGGTCGTGCCGCGGTAGAGCAGCATCATGATCTTGTATGGTTTGCCTGGGCTGGCGAACAGCGGGGCGGAGCAACATAACAGCAGACTAGACAGAATGAGACGACGCATTGCACAGAACCTTTCTTGTATTACGCCACATGGAGAGCAGCGGGAGAGGGGGGGCGCTCATACCAGAAAAATATGGCGGTGAAGCAACTTACGCAAATAAAGCACAGTATGCCAATGCCCAAGAAAGCGCCTTTGAAATTGAAGTGGGAAATCAACAGGCCGGCGACGATGGGCCCCAGGACATTGCCTATGCGTTCGATCAGACGGAAGATGCCGGTGGCCGTGCCCACGCCGACCTCCTGCACCACATCTTTGCAAAAATCGTTAACCAGGGCCAGTTGCGGCGACACGCCGATCGCATGGGCGATGCCCAATAGGGAAATGCTGAGCAGCAAACCAAAGGTGTTATCGAAAAGATAGATGATCACCATCGCCGTGGCCGCCCCGTAGCCGCCGATGGTGACGAACCAGCGCAGCTGGCCTATCTTGTCGGCCAGTTTCGCCACCAGCGGGGATAGGATGATGATCGCCAGGCCATAAGCCATCATGATCCTTCCCGTGGTCGATTGGTTATTGCCCAGCAGTTTCAGGTAGAGGGGGACGGCGTAATACAAGAAGCCGGTGAGGGCGATTTTTGCCGGGATCGCCGCCAGAAAGGTAATCGCGGAAAACTTTTTATTTTTTAGCAGCAGCTTGAAGTCATGGAAACTCAAGCGCTTCTTGGGGGCGCCGAGCAGACTCAGATGCTTGTGCAGGAAACGGAACACGAATATCGCCGAAATAAGGCTCAGCAGGGCCGACAGCAAGATGGTCCAATGATAGCCAAGGCGGTCGGCCAGAATGCCGCCGATGGCCGAGCCGGAAAGCGAGCCGGCGAAAAAACTCGACAGGAATATCGCCATGCCCTTGGTGCGCTGGGCGGGGGGCGTGTTGTTGCTGATATAGCTTTGCGCCGTAATGAACACCAGTCCGTAGCCGAGCGCCGTGAGCGAGCGCCATAGCAGCAGATCGTACAGGGTTTGCGCGCAGGCGGTCAGCGCCAGGCCCAGCGTGGTGATGCCGGCGCCGACGATAAAGGCGGTGCGATGGCCGACCCGGTCGCACCACATGCCGGCCCATGGCATGGACAGGGCCCAGGTGAGCATGAAGAGGGAAATCGGCAGTCCAATCACCAGGTTTTTGGAGATGCCCATCTCCGCCGAGTAGAACTGGTCGACAAAAAACGGGAAAAAAGACAGCGACAGGGAGTCGGCGAAAATCAGCAGGAAAAACGGCCAGCGGATGTAGTCGACGGCGGCCGTCAGCAAGCTTGGGCGCTGGCCGGCGGCGTGGAACTGGAAGGGGGCGAGGCGCTGTTGCAGCCTGGCCTTGAACGCGGCATCGGCCGGCAGGTGGCAGAGGGCTTGAAAGCGCCGGTTCAGCTCCGCGACGATGGCATTGAACGGCGCGCTTAATTGGCCGATGCCGGCCAGCCTATCATGCGGCAGATAATGGCTGAAATCGCCCTGGCGCACCCGCGACAAAAATGCCCGGGTCACATCGGCCGGGGCCGCGACCGTGAACGTCAGCACAAAACGCATCAGTTCCAGGGCGATCAGGACGGCGACGACCAGCACCGTGATGACGTCGTAGGAGATTTCCTGTAATTTTTGCTCCACCAGGGCCGAGCGCTGCCCCAAATGCAGGCTGCCCAGCCGTTGGCGCTGAAACACCAGGGGGACGTCGGTATTAAAGTAGCCGGCGCGCGTGGTGGTCTGCATGCTGGTGCCGGCCGCATTGAACAGGCGCTGCAATTGTTTTTTTTCGGGCAAGTCGGCATAGCCGCTTTGGTACAGCACTTTCCCTTGCAGGTCGGTGACGAGCATATAGGCGATGCTGGGATTGTCTTTTCTGACGGCGTCGAGGAATTCATCGACGCCAACCATCTCCTTGAACGGCACCCCGTATTGATATGCCAGCCCCAGCACCTCGGAACTGGAGTAACTGACGGCGGCAACCGTGCGCGCCATTTCCGGCGGCAAATCGCGCTCGAAGTCGCGCAATGTCAGCCAGGACAGTAACAGGGCAGATAACAGCAAACCCAGGGTGGCGAGTAGCACCAGACGCATCTGCAACTGTTTCATGGCTTGCCCCCCTGCGTGCCGGTGGCGGCATCGAGTTCGAGTTGTTTCAGTTCGCGGGCCGCGTGGTAGCTGAGCTTGGTAAATGTGTTGATGTGTTCGGCGACATCGGCACCCAGCAAGTCGGCTGTGACGTGGGCCTGGACAGGCTCGTCCAGGCTGCGTTTGAGCGTCTCGCTAACCTGCGCCAGGTCGCGCGTCAATTTGCGCGTCAACAGATAGGCGCCGCCGAAGATGAACAGCGCGCAGGGGAGCAGGGTTTGCAAGAGACTGAGTGCGAGCTTGCGCAACATGTCGCGGGTGGCGGCGCGGATTTCGAGGCGGTCGTAGCCGATCACGACGGCGCCGATTTTGATATTGAAGTTGTTGCTAAATGGCACGCCAATTTGAAAGGTGTCGGCGCCGCCTCCTTGCCAAATACCGTCGTTGGCGGTTTGCTTGAGGCGTTTTTTCCATTCGGCGGCCGGCTGGGCCGGCATATTGCCCTGCACGGCCACGACGCCGAATTCGTCGACAATCGCAATGTAACGCGTTCCGCTTTGCCTTTGCATGAGATCTTGCATCGTGGGAAGCAAATGCGTATTCGCCGCCGGCGCGATGCCGATATTCAGGCCGCCTTCAATGGTTTGCCGCAGATCCTTGCCCATTATCATGTAACGGGTGGCATTCAGCTCCAGATAGTTTTTCCGGTAGTTCGAGTAATTCAGAAAAGATATCAGGATCAATACCAGGGTAATGACCAGCATTAACAATGCGCCTATCCGCCACCATAGGTGCTTGGTCTGTCGTGCGGCATCGGTGTTATCGGCGGCAGCGCTGAGCGTGGAATTCTGCATTGTGACCATTCTGCGGCCGGCGGGCCGTGTTGGTTTTCCGGCAAAAGCATGTCGTCAATAAGACATGCGGCGTCCTTGTTTGTGAAGTCCTTGAATGCAAGCCTGCGCAGCGAGGCCGGCAAATATGCCGGCTGACGCTCAAATGAAGAGGCGGAAAGCGGAATGGCTAATCTTTTTGTTTTTCGGCATGGGGGAAAGCCGTGCACTTTTTATTTTGTTAAGTATTGCAAATTAGTGCGCTTTTGGCAAGAATTCTCTGGCGATGGACACATTCCGCGCCCGTATGCCGCCGGCATAGTTCCATCGAACTATGCCGCGCCGCCGATCAATAGGTAATAAGAATCATTCTCAATGAGATCGCTTGCCTGTTAAACTTTGGCAACAATTTCGAGAGGGGGGAGGGCCGCAGGCTTGTCCGCCGCCTCACTCGATGTCCAACGCCAGCCACTCAAGGAGAGTTCTTCCCAGGCCGCTAGCATTTGCCAGCCCTATGGAGAACTGTCATGATTTTGCTGTCCGCCGGCGTAGCGCCGGTTTTCGCGCGGCGCCGCCTCGACCTGGCCCTGGCCGCCGCGTTCGCCGCCACTTCCCTTGCTCCGCATGCCTACGCCGAGGACGTCCGATCCGTCCGCCTGGGCGAGCTGGTGGTGTCCGCCACGCGCACTGAGGCCGAGGCCGACAGCCTGTCGGCCACCGTCACCAGCGTCGACCGCGACGCGCTGGACCGGCGCCAGCCGCGCGACGAGGCCGACCTGTTCCGCGACGAGCCGGACGTGTCGATGGCGCGCGATTTGCGCCGCTTCGGCGCCACCCGCGTCAACATCCGCGGCATCGAGGACAACCGCGTGGTGCAGATGGTGGACGGGGTGCGCCTGCCGGACTACTACAACGGCGGCGGCCCGAGCAACTTTACAATGGGCGGCGCGCCGGGCGCCATGCCCGATTTCCTCAAGCGCGTCGAGATCGTGCGCGGCGCCGCGTCCAGCCTGTACGGCTCCGACGCCATCGGCGGCGTGGTCGGCTACCTGACGCTGGACCCGGCCGACCTGCTGCGCGACGGCGCCGGCAGCGCCCTGCGCCTGAAGGCCGGCTACCACGGCGCCAACGAGGGCCGTAGCCAGACGGTGCTGGGCGCCTTCGGCGCCGGGTCCGCGCAATTTTTGCTGGGGTATGCGCAGATGCGGGCGAAGGAGGCCGCCAACATGGGCGCCCAGGGCGGCGCGTCGAGCAGCCGCAGCCTGGCCAACCCGCAGGACGCCACGGACCGCGGCCTGCTGGCCAAATTGGTGCTGCGCCCGGCCGCCGGGCACAAGCTGGTCGCCACCGTCGAGGGGCGCAAGCAACAGGCCGACAGCGAGATCCTGCGCCTGGCCGCGGCGATGCCCAAGCTGACCTTCATGCGGGGCGACGACAATGTGCGGCGCCGGCGCGCCAGCGTCGAATGGGAGCACAAGCCAGCCGCCGGCCTGTACGACCGCCTGACGGCGCGGCTGTTCCGCACCGATGCGGCCACCGCCAACCACAACGCCCAGCGCCGCAGCAACACCTCGGCGACGTGCTCGGCCGCCGCCGGCGCCGGCAACAATTGCCTGGTCGCGCAGGATTTCTATCTCGACCAGGAGAGCAGCGGCGCCGGCCTGCTGCTGGAGAAGGGCCTGAAGACGGGCGCGCTGGAGCATGTGCTGAGCGCCGGCCTCGACCTGGGCCGGGTGCGCGTGGAGGAAAAGCGCGACGCCCGCATCCGTAACGAAACCCGGGGCGTCACGTTGCCCTCGCTGGCCGGCGAGGTCTACCCCCTGCGCGACTTCGCCATCGGCGTCACCGACACCGTCGGCCTGTTCGTCCAGGATGAAATCGGCGGCCTGGCCGGCGGCCGCCTGTCGCTGACGCCGGCGCTGCGTTTCGACCGCACCCGGCTCAAGCCGGAAGTCGACGCGCTGGCGCAGCAGACGCTGACGCAGTTGGGGCGCGGCGTGGTGCGGCAGACCCACAGCGCGGTGTCGCCGAAGCTGGGCGCGCAGTGGCAGTTTTCGTCCGCCGTGACGGCCTACGCGCAGGCGGCCAGCGGTTTCCGCGCACCTAATTACAACGAGGTCAACGGCGCCTTCCGCAACGCCTCGCAGTTCTACGCCACCGTGCCCAACCCCGACCTGAAGCCGGAGAAGAGCGTCGGCGTCGAGCTGGGCCTGCGCCTGGCCGCCGGCCCGCTGCGGCTGCAACTGGCCGCTTACGACAACCGCTACAAGGACTTCATCGAAACCGTGATGCTGAGCTGCCCGCGCGACCCGCTGTGCTACAGCCCGTCTCCGGCGTGGCGCACCAATATGGCGGTCAACCTGACCAAGGTGCGCATCTACGGCGCCGAGGCGCGCGCCAACTGGGACATCGCGCCGGGCTGGCGCGGCGACGCCGCGCTGGCGCTGGTCCACGGCAGCAACGAGCAGGACGGCCAGCCGCTCAACAGCGTCGAGCCGGCGCGCCTGAGCCTGGGCTTGCTGCGCGACGCCGGCAGTTGGGGCGCCGAGGCGCGCGTGCGCGCCGCCGCCCGCAAGCGCAGCGTCGACGACAGCGCCGGCACCTTCTTCCGCACGCCCGGCCACGCGGTGGCCGACCTGGCGGCGTGGCTGAAGCTGGGGCGCAATGTGCGCCTGAACGTCGCCGTCAACAACCTGCTGGACCGCAAGTACTGGCTGTGGAGCGACATCCGCCAGGCCGACGCGCCCGATCCTGCCGGCGTCGACTTCTATTCCCAGCCCGGGCGCAAGCTCAGCGTCGCCGTGCAGGCGGACTTCTGATGCTGGCAAGGCGCCTGATCATGGCGGCGGCGCTGTTCCTGCTGGCCGCCGCCGCCCACGCCGCCTCGGTGCTGTTCATCGCCACGCCGAACGTGCCGGTCGGCAAGTTCCGCCTGCTTGAGGGCATCGCCCGGACGCACGGCGTGCAGGCGGAGGTGCGCTACCTGGACAAGATCCCGGCCGACGCCGACGCCACCCTGTTCAAGGGCTATGACGCAGTCTTCTTCGACACCTACCTGCAGGACGCGGTGCGCGGGCGGCTGGCGCGGGCGCTGCCCGGCCTGAAGAAGCCGCAGTTGTGGTTGTACGACGCGCAACCGGCGTGGAGCGGCCTGCCGGACCCGCTGGCCAAGCGCCTGCTGGCCTACTACGTCAACGGCGGCCGGGCCAATTTCGACGGCTTCTTCCGCACGCTGGCGGCGCAGCTGGCGGGCCGCGCCGCGACGGGCGTGGCCGAGCCGCTGGTCTTCCCCAAGCTGGGCATCTACCATCCGCTGGCGCCGCAGATCGTCTTCGCCGACACCCCATCCTATTTCGCCTGGAAGGGCGTCGACCCGCGGAAGCGGCCGCCGACGGTCGCCATCGCCCTGCACCAGCAATACATCGCCTCGGAGCAACTGGCGTTCATCAACGACCTGATCGCCCGCATCGAGGCCGCCGGCGCCGTCGCGCTGCCCTTCTACGGCCCGGCGATGGAGTCGCCGGCGCCGCTGATCAGCGTGCAGGGCAGGGCGCAGGCCGACGTCATCATCAACACGCAAATCATCCTCAACCCGGAGGGGCGCCGGCGCGAGTTCGAGGCGTTCGGCATTCCCGTGGTGCAGGCCACGCCCTACCGCAAGGGCGACGCGGCGGCGTGGGCGGCCGACCCGCAGGGCGTGAACCTGAGCGACGTGCCGTTCTACCTGGCGCAGGGCGAGTACGCCGGCATCGTCGACGCCATGGTGGCCAGCGCCACCAGCGACGAGCAGATCGTCGCCATCCCCGAGCAGGCCCAGGCGGTGGTCGAGAAGGCGCTCAAGCTGGTGCGCCTGCAACGGCTGGAGAACGCCGAGAAGCGCCTGGCGGTGTTCTTCTGGAATTACCCGCCGGGCGAGAAGAACCTGTCGGCGTCCTACCTGAACCTGCCGAAAAGCCTGGCCGCCACGCTTGAGGCGCTGCGCGGCGCCGGTTACCGCACCCAGGCGCACGAGGAGCCGGTGCTGACGGCTTTGCTGCAGCGCCTGCTGGCGCCGTTCTACCGCGACGGCGAGCTGGAGCCGCTGCTGCGCGACGGCCTGGCCGAGCTGCTGCCGGTGGCCGACTACCGCGCCTGGCTGGGGCGCCAGCCGGCGGCCGTGCAACAGGCCATGCTGGCGCGCTGGGGCGAGCCGGAGCGCTCGTCGATGGTCGTGCGGCGCGACGGCGTCGCCTACTTCGTCGTGCCGCGCGCCAAGTTCGGTAACGTCGTGCTGCTGCCGCAGCCGCCGCGCGGCGAAAAATGGGAGGGCAAGGAGAAGCAGTTGTACCACAGTGTCAAGGCCGGCCCGTCGCACTTCTACCTGGCGGCCTACCTGTGGGCGCGCCAGGGGCACCGCGCCGACGCGCTGATCCACTACGGCACCCACGGCTCGCAGGAATGGCTGCCCGGCAAGGAGCGCGGCCTGTCCGTGTCCGACTATCCGCTGCTGGCGGTGGGCGACGTGCCGGTGGTCTACCCTTACATCGTCGATAACATCGGCGAGGCGCTGCAGGCCAAGCGGCGCGGCCGCGCCGTGACGATCACGCACCAGACGCCGCCGTTCGCCCCGGCCGGCCTGCACGAGGCGCTCACGCGCATGCACGATCTGCTGCACGCCTGGATAGGCCAGGACAGCGGCGCCGTCAAGGAGCGGCTGGCGGCCGACCTGCTGCGCGCGGCGCGGGCCGAGCGGGTCGAGCGCGACATGGGCTGGGACGAGGCGCGCATCGCCGCCGCGTTCCCCGCCTTCGTCGAGGCGCTGCACAATCACCTGCACGAGCTGGCGCAGACGGCGCAACCGCTCGGCCTGCACACCTTCGGCACGGCGCCGGCGCAGCAGCACCGCCTCGGCACGGTGCTGCTGATGCTCGGGCGCCGGTTCTGGGAACTGGCGGCCGCGCCCGGCGAGGAAGCCGACGAGAGCTTCGTCGGCGACTACCAGAAGCTGAGCGCCACCACGGCCTACCAGTTGCTCAAGCGTTACGCGCTGGACGGCGCGCCGCTGTCCGAGGTGGCCAGGCCGGAGCTGGCCGCGATGCTCGAACAGGGGCGTGCCCACTACGCCGCGCTGTCGGCCGGCAACGAGATGGCGGCGCTGCTGGCGGCGCTGTCGGGGCGCCACATTCCGACGTCCTACGGCGGCGACCCGATCCGCAATCCCGAGGCGCTGCCGACCGGACGCAATCTGTACGGCTTCGACCCGTCGCGCGTGCCGACCCAGCAGGCTTGGGCGGCCGGCAAGGAGGCGCTCGAAGCGCTGCTGGCGACCCACCGCAAGGCCAAGGGGCGCTTGCCGAAGAAGCTGGCGTTCTCGCTATGGTCGGTGGAAACCATGCGCCACCAGGGCATTCTCGAGGCGCAGGCGCTGTGGGCGCTGGGCGTCGAGCCGGTGTGGGACGCCGGCGGCCGCGTCGTCGACGTCAAGCTGGTGCCGCGCGCGGCGCTGGGCCGGCCGAGGGTGGACGTGGTGTTGTCGGTTACCGGCCTGTACCGCGACCACTTTCCCAACGCCATGCGCCAGCTGGCGCGGGCGGCGCAGCTGGCCGCCGAGGCGCAGGAGGACGACAACCCGGTGGCCGCCAACACGCGCGACATCGCGGCCCGGCTGGAGCGCGCCGGCATGGCGCCGGCCGAACGCCTGGCGGCCGCGCAAACGCGCATGTTCTCGTCGGAGTCGGGACGCTACGGCACCGGCCTGGACGGCGCCACGCTGGCCAGCGACAGTTGGAAGGGCAAGGACGACGGCGACCGCAAGCTGGCCGACCTGTACCTGAGCCGCATGCAGTTCGCCTACGGCCCCGACCAGAGCACGTGGGGCCAGGCCGGCGCCAAGGTCAATCTGTACGCCGAGGCGCTGCGCGGCACCGAGGGCGCGGTGTTGTCGCGCAGCTCGAACCTGTACGGCATGCTGACCACGGACGACCCGTTCCAGTACCTGGGCGGCCTGTCGCTGGCGGTGCGCCGGCTCGACGGCAAGGCGCCCGAGCTGTACATCTCCAACCTGCGCGAGGCCGGCGCCGGCGGGGCCGGCGGCAAGGTCGAGAGCGCCGCCGGCTTCCTCGCCAAGGAACTGGCCACGCGCAACTTCCACCCCGGCTATATCAAGGGCTTGATGGCCGAGGGCTACGCCGGCACCTTGCAGGTGCTCGACTCGGTCAACAACTTCTGGGGCTGGCAGGCGGTGGCGCGCGAGGTGGTGCGCGACGACCAGTGGCAGGAGTTCGTCGACGTCTACGTGCGCGACAAGCACCGCCTCGGCGTCAAGGACTGGTTCGAGCGCGACAACCCGCACGCGCTGGCGCAAAGCATCGAACGCATGCTGGAGGCGGCGCGCAAGGGCTACTGGAAGGCCGACGCCGACACCGTGCGCGAGCTCAAGCAGCGCTGGCGCGAGATTTCCGCGCGCCATGACGTCAAGAGCGACAACGCACAGTTCAAGGCCTTCGTCGCCGCCGGCTTCGGCACGGGCGCGGCGCGGCCGTCGCCGGCGCAGGCGCAGGCGGTGCGCCGGCCGGCGGCGGCCGGCGCCGCGGCTGCCGCGCCGCCTGCGCCGCCGCCGATACGCGGCATGCAACTGGCGAGCGTGGCGCAAACGCCGCCGCCCCGGCCGGGCTGGCCGCTTGGCGTGCTGGCGCTGCTGGGCGCCATCCTGGCCGGCGCCGTGCGCCAGACGCGCGCGCCCGGCGCCCCCCCCGATTCACGTTTGAACCTTCGTTGAAAGATAGCTATGCAAATTCTGATTGAAACCCTGATGTACCAGCTGGGCCAGTTGTTCCTGCTGCCGACCCTGGCGCTGATCGCGGCGCTGTTCCTGTACAGTTTCTATAGCCTCGGCAGTTTCGCCGTGCAGGGCTGGCAGCGCCGCCGTGGCGGCGGCCGGCCGCTGCTGGCCTGGTGGCGCGCACACCGCCACGCCGGCGCCGACGAGCTCGACGTGCGCGCCCACAAGCTGCTTGAGGCGGGGCGCATCGCCACCCGCGTGGCGCCGATGATGGGCCTGGTGGCGACGATGATACCGATGGGGCCGGCGATGAAGTCCCTGTCGGACGGCAACCTGGGCGCCGTGTCGCAGAATCTGATGGTGGCGTTTTCGGCCGTGATCCTGGCGCTGCTGGCGGCCTCTGCCACCTTCCTCGTCGTCAACGTGCAGCGCCGCTGGCTGGCCGAGGAGTTGCTGGAGATCGAAGCCCTGCGCACCGGTCCGCGCGCGGAGGCCGCATGAAGCTGCTGCACGAAGCGGACACCGAAGACCCTATCCTGTCGGTGGTGAACCTGATCGACGTTTTTCTCGTCATCATCGCCGCGCTGCTGATCGTCGTCGCCAAGAACCCGCTGCTCAACACCTTCAGCAAGCAGGACGTCACCGTCATCACCGACGCCGGCAAGCCGACGATGGAGGTGCTGGTCAAGAAGGGCGAGAAGATCGAGCGCTACAAGAGCACCGGCAACATCGGTCAGGGCGAGGGGGCCAAGGCCGGCACCGCCTACCGCATGAAAGATGGCTCGATCATTTACGTGCCGGAAGGCGGCGCCGGCGCCGGTGCGGAAGGGGGCCAGCGCGATTGAGCGATCGCAATGGCGGCGGAACTCGCGCCGCTGCGACGGATCGAACCAAGGTAATGTGAGCGTCATTGGTCTTATCATGTTTGACAATGAATTGCAGCTATTTGTGCTCAACAGCAGCCGGGCTTTCGGCGAGCAGGTGGCGCGCTGGCTCGATATGGCGCCCGGCGCCCACGAGGAGCGCGATTTCGAGGATGGCGAACATAGGGCGCGTCCGCTCGACAGCGTGCGCGGCAACGATGTGTTCGTCCTGCAATCCCTGTACGGCGACGCCCGGCAAAGCGCCAACGACAAGCTGTGCCGCCTGCTGTTTTTCATCGGCGCGCTCAAGGATGGCGGCGCCGCGCGGGTCACGGCGGTGCTGCCGTATCTGGCTTACGCGCGCAATGACAGGCGCGGCAATCCGGGCGAGCCGGTGACGACGCGTTATGTCGCCGCGCTGTTCGAGGCCGTCGGCACGGATGCCGTGCTGGCGCTGGATGTGCACAATCTGGCGGCTTACCAGAACGCGTTTCGCTGCTGCACCGAGCATCTGGAGGCGAGCCGCCTGTTCGTCAAGTATTTCGCGCCGCTGCTGCGCGGCCGCGAGGTGGTCGTGGTGTCGCCCGACGCCGGCAGCATCAAGCGCGCCGAGCAGTTCAGGCTGTCGTTGGCGCAGGTGCTGGACAAGCCGGTGTCGGGCGCCATCGTCGAGAAGCACCGCGTCAGCGGCGTCGTCAGCGGCGAGATGCTGGTCGGCGAGGTGAAGGGCAGGGAGGCGATCATCGTCGATGACATGATTAGTACCGGCAATACGCTGGCGCGCAGCGTCCGGGCCTGCCGCGCGGCCGGCGCGGGCCGGGTGTATGCGGCGGCGACGCACGGTTTGTTTGCCGGCGACGCGCAGACGCTGCTGGCCGACGGCGCGCTGGAGCGCATCGTCGTCAGCGATTCCGTGCCGGCGTTCCGCCTGGAGCCGGGCGCGGTGAAGGCGAAGCTGACGGTGTTGAGTTGCTCCGCCTTGTTTGCCGAGGCGATCGAGTGCCTGCACGGCGGCGTCCCCAGGGGCGACTTGCTGATGTCGTGACGCTATTGCCGGGATTGGGAGGACGCTATGTTGGAGTCGTTGAAGCAGTCGGGGAAGCTGATCGGCCAGGAAATCGGCCGGGCCTGGGAAAGCCTGTCGGAGGGCTGGCGCGAATTGCTCAGCCGCGGCGGCGATTCGCTGACGCATTTTATCCGCGGCAAGGACGAGAGGCCGGCGGAGGGCGCCGCGCGCGCCACCTTCCCGCGCTGGGGCTTGCTGGCCTGCGAGGTCGAGGAAATGGAGCGGCAAATCGTCGTGCGCGTCGAGCTGCCGGGACTGGAGAAGGAGGATTGCCGCATTACCGTGGAAGGCAATACCTTGCTGCTGTCCGGCGAAAAGCGCTATGCCAGCGACACCGAGGGCTCGACCTTCCACTTGATGGAGCGCGCCTATGGTGCGTTCCAGCGCGCCATTCCGCTGCCGCGCACTGTCGACATCGACAATGCGAAGGCATCGTACAAAAACGGCGTGCTGACCGTGTCGCTGCCGAAGGAGAGCGCCAGCGTGGCGCGGACCATTCCAGTGACGGGGTGAGTTGAGGCGGCCGCCCGGCGGCGGCCGCCTCATGCTTTACAGCGGCGTCACCTGGACATTGGTGATGCGCACGCGCGCGTCTTCCGTGTACAGGCCGATAGAGCCGGCCACGTCATACAGCGCCCCGGTGTAGTCGCTGGCCCTCACACCATTGATGTAGACCGTCACGTGGTTGCCGATTTTTTCGACGACGTAGTTATTCGACACGCGCAGCGCGGTGGCACTGGCGGGGCCGGTGTACAGGAAGGTCTGGCCGATGCCGTCAAACGCCTTGCCCAGTTCCACTCCGTTGGGCTTGAGCAGGAAGTAGTTGGTGTTTTTTCCCGCCGACGTGGGTGTGTAGTTGAAGAAGATCCAAAACACTTCCCACGGGTTCGGCGCCGAGTTCAGGCGCAACTGCTGTTCCGTCGTCGCCGTGATGCTGAGCCGGAAATTGCGCAACTGGATGTTTTTGGCCAGGGTCAGCGCGGCGTGCGTCTCGGACGGGGCCGTCGACGCTCTCGGCGCCATGACGATGCCGGTGGCGGCGTCGTAGCTGACGCTGCCGTAACCATTGTAGACCGTCATCCAATTGTCGGCCGCCAGCGATATGCCGCCCGCCGGCGGTGGAGGTGGCGGTGGTGGCGGAGGTGGCGCCACGCTGTTGATGGCGTCGTTGAGCGTTTGCAGCAGCGGTTTGGTGTTGGGCACCATGTCCTGCCTGAAGTACCACCAGAAGTAGCCGCCGACGTAGTTCGGCACGTTGATCTGCTTGCTGTAATAGCGCCGCACATATTCCGCCTTGCGCGAGGCTATCGCCGTGCCCACTTCGCCGAAACCGATTTTGGAATTCGGGAACATCGCGTGCAGCTGGTTGAACACGGTCGGCCAGTCCGGCTGCAAGCCGTTGCAGTCGTCCTCGTAATAGCTGACCAGTACGTAGTCCAGACCTTGTTTCATGCGCGCCGGAATGTTGTTCTGTGCCCAGGTGAACATTTCGTTGGCCGGATTGGACCAGCAGTTTTTGTTGTAGTACAGCGTCAGCTCGGTGAGCTTGCCGCGTGCCTTGACGAGGTCGTAGGCGCCGCTCATCTTGGCGACGACGTCGACGTTGCTGCCCAGCCATTCGCCGTTGATTTCATTGCCGACTTCCCAGATGTCGACCTGGTTGCCCAGCGTGTTCAGGTATTCCGTGGTGCGGTCGAGGTAGGCTTGCACCGAGTAATGCCGAACGTAGAAGGAATCCAGCAGCTCTCCCATCACGTAGCTGACGTTGCGGATTTGCGTGGTCGCACTCAGATAGCTATTCGCCGGGACGTATTCGTCGAAGACGATGCGCGTCGTCGGGACTTTGCTGATGCTGTTGAGCGAGCTTATCGTGGCCGCCAAGTTGCTGATGCCGTCTATCGTCACGCCGGTGAGCGGCGCGGTGATGGGCAGCGTGGGGCGCGGCCGGTTGTAGACGGTGGCGTTGCTGACCGCGGCGGCGGTCTGGCCTGGCGCGACGGCCTGGTCGCCGGAAGAGCCGCCGCACGCTGCCAGTAGCAGGACGGGGAGCGCAAGCAGGAGTCGTGCGCGGAATATGAAGTTGGGCATATTTTTCCTCCAAAAGAGGCGTTAAGTTGCGCCAACTTTTGATCTAAATCAATATGCACACCGGAACTATATTTTTTTTATTTGCAGGGGGAAATTGAACTTTTTTCGATGGGAAATGTCCAGAAAAGCGGACTCAGGTAGAGGCGCAAGGGCGCAGGCGGGCGTGGGATTTGGCGTTGCCGGCGCGCCGCGTGCACAGCATCAGGGTTGGACCCCGGTTGCATGCCTTTGGTTTTTGCCGGCGCGGCTGGCTAGTATTCCGAGTCAGGCACGCGTTGTCGAGCGAACCGGCAACTCAGGACATTAGTTTTCCTGCAGCAGTTTGAAGATGTCCTGGACCAGCGCGTCGTTGACATAATGCGGGCCGTCGAACAGGTAGCGGCGGTAGCCTGCATAGGCGCGCAACTGCGGCGCCAGTTCGTCTACGGTGGCGCTGCGAAAGCCGCCGCCGACGCGCGGGCGGAACGCCTCGACGATGATGCGCACCCGCGCGCGGCCCAGGCGCGCCGCCAGCGCGTCGGCGTAGCCGCGCGCGACCCGCGGTTCGCGGGCGTAGACGCCGGCGCCGTCCTGGAACAGCACGCCGACATCGTCCGGCAGCCAGGCGGCCAGCGCCGCGGCGAAATTGTCGGCGCCGATGTTGGCGCTGTCGTAGGCGCTGATCCACAACGGCCGCGGCAGCGGCGCCAGCAGCGCGGCAAGGCGGCGCGCGTCCGCCCAGCTGGGGTCGACTTCGACGGGGAAGTACCAGCCGCTCACATGCAGCGGCGTCGGCAGCGCCGCCAGCCGCTGCGACAGCGCCGCCAGGCGCGCGACGCCGGCGCGGGCGGCGTTCTCGTCGAAGCTGCCGGCCAGGCCGACGATGACGTCGCGGGCCCAGGGCTCGGCGGCGATGCGGCCCCAGTCCGGCAGTTGCGGCGCGGCCTGGGCGCCGGCTTCCGCCAGGTCGACGAAGGCGGTCTGGTCCACCAGGGTCCACTGGATCAGCAGTTCGCGCGCGCCGATCCGGTCCCAGTTGCCATATGGGCGCGCGGTGGCGTTGTCGGGCTGCCAGGCGATGCCGTCTATCGGCAGGGGGCGCTGCGCCGGGCCGGCGCAGGCCGCCAGTGCCAGCAGTGTTGCCGTCGCCACGGTGCGCAGCGCGGCGCCGGCGAGGTGAGGGCGAGGCGGCGCGGGCATGGGCGTGCTTCCCATCAGAATTGGAAGTAGAGGAATTTGGTTTCCTTGTGCATCGACAGCAGCGCCGCCGCCAGCATGCACAGCGTGACGGCGAGCCAGCCGGCGGACGGGCGCCATTGCAGCCAGCGCGGCGCCGCCCCGGACGCGGGCTTGAGCGCCGGCGAGAAGGCGCCCATGATTTGCTGCGAGTTCGGCATGCACCAGACGATCAGGAATAGCAGGGAGATCTGGATGGTTTCGGACCAGCGCGCCACCAGCAGGCGCAGCATGTCTTCGCTGCGCAGCGCGGCGCCGCCCTCGATGCCGGACCAGGGCCAGCCCGGCAGCGCCTCGACGCCGTGCTGGCCGCTCATGCCGGCCAGTAGCGACAGCGCGCCGGCGACGCCGTCGGCGCGGAAGAAGGCTTGGCCGACCAGCACCGCCAGCAGGGTCAGGGCGACGCCGCCGGCGTGGCGGACGGCGCGGCGCAAGGCGCCGGCGGGCGCTTGCTGGCGCTGGCCGGCGAAGGCGCGCCAGGCATGGTTGAGCGCCAGGTAGCCGGCGTGCAGCAAGCCGAAGACGAGAAATTGCAGGCCCGCGCCGTGCCAGACGCCGGCCAGCAGCATGGTGAAGCCGGTCGGCAGCAGCACCAGTTGGGCGAAGCCGGCGGCGCTGGCGGCGGCGCGCCGCCCGACGGGCAGGCCGCGCCGGGCGCGCCGCCGCGACAGGGCCATCGCCACCGGGTTGTACAGGTAGTCGTTGAGGTAGCGCGTCAGCGTCATGTGCCAGCGCTGCCAGAAGTCGATGATGCTGGCGGCCTTGTAGGGCGAGTTGAAGTTCAGCGGGAAGCGCACGCCGAACATTTTCGCCAGGCCCAGCGCCATGTCGGAGTAGCCGGAAAAATCGAAGTACAGTTGCAGCGCGTAACTCAGACTGGCGCCCCAGGCGCTCCACAGGCGCAGCGCGTCCGGCTCGGCGAAGCCGGCCTCGGCCCAGTGCGCGACGCTGTCGGCCAGCAGGACTTTTTTCGCCAAACCGATGGCGAACAGCGCGCCGCCGATGGAGAGGTTTTCGGCCTGGAAGCGGTAGGTGGCGCGGTCGGCGAATTGCGGCATCATTTCCTTGTGGTGCAGCACAGGTCCGGCGATCAGGTGCGGGAAGAAGGTGACGAACAGCGTGTAATTGAGGGCGCTGCGCTCGTGGACGACGCCGCCCTTGCAGTCGAGCAGGTAGCCGATTTGCGTGAAGGTGAAGAAGGAGATGCCCAGCGGCAGAATGAGCGCGTCCAGTTCGTGGGCGACCAGGCCGGCGTCGGCCAGGAAGGCGAACAGGGCGGCCAGGTATTTGTAGTAGAACAGCAGGCCGAGGTTGGCGGCGATGGCGGCCGTCAGCAAGGCCGTTTGCGCGCGCGGCCACGGCGCGCTCGCCAGCAGCGCCTGGCTGGCCAGGTAGTTGAAGGCGATCGACAGCAGCAGCAGGGCGACATATTGGGGATTCCACCAGCCGTAGAAGACCAGCGAGGCCAGGCACAGCCAGCAGGCGGCCAGGCGCCGGTGCGCCATGCCCAGCGCGTAGTAGCCGAGCAGCGCGACGGGCAGGAACACCAGCAGGAACAGGTAGGAGTTAAACAGCATGGCGGTTCAGGTTTTCTGCGCCAGCAGGCGCGCGATCAGCGCGGCCAGTTCGCCGACATTCTTCAGGTTTTCCATTTCGGCGGTGCGGAACTTGACGCCGAAGCGCATCTCGGCCGCCACCAGCAGGCTGATGTGGTTGAGCGAGTCCCAGGCGGGAACGTCGTCGGCCGTCGTCGCCGCCGTCAGCACGATGGCGTCGTCGTCGAAGACGTCGCGAAACAGTTCGGTCAATGTGTCGAGCACGGGCAGGGTGGTCATGGCGGGATCTCCTTGATGGTCATCGGCGCGGCGCGGGGCGCGTAGCCGTCCAGCTCCAGCAGCCATTCGCTGCCGCCGTCGGGCGCCGTGGCGCGCAGCGCGAAGCCGAGCTTGCGGTAATGCTCGCTGACGAGGGCGTTTTTCTCGCTGGGCCGGTAGTGGCCCAGCAGGCGCCGGACGCCGCGCCGCGCCGCTTCGGCGGCGACGATGTTCAGCGTCGCCATCTCGACTTTGCGGCCGAGCACGCGGCAGCTCATCAACCAGGTGTCGAGGCGCAGCTCGGCGGCGCCGGCGCCGGGCAGCCCGATGACGACGGCGATGATGCCGTTGTCGCCGAAGCGGTCGCGCAGGCGTAGTTGCAGCAGCAGCGCGTCCGGGGCGGCCATCAGCGCCCGCACTTCGTCGGCCTGGTAGCGCCGCGTGCACAGATTGAACTGGTTGGTTTTGTTGATCAGCTGGACCACGCGCGCCAGGTTCAGCTCGTCGACGCGCGCCCATTCCAGCGTCATGCCGATGCTCTCCAGGTAGCCGTCGAGGTCGGCGTGTGCCGCGCGCGCCGCCTGGCGCTGCAGATTTTCCTGGTACTGGCCGCCGCGGGCGCTGTCCTCGCCGGTCAGGCCCAGCGATTCGAAATAGCCGGCTTCGGCGATGCAGGCCGCGTACAGCGCCGGGTCGTCGGGCAGCTCCGGCACGGCCACCATCGGCAGCGCGCACCGCACCTGGTTGCGCTCGAAGGCGTTGTCGTCGGCGAAGACGAGGGCGTCGAGGCCGATGTTCAGTTCGGCGGCGATGCGCCGCAGATTGCTGGCCTTGTCGTCCCAGTTCGCCACGAAGCAGGCGATGTCGGCGCGCCCCAGCGCCATCTCGGGGTGGTGCAGGAAGGGCGCCAGCGCGTTTTCCTCGGCGTTTTTCGAGCACACGGCGAGGATCACGCCGCGCCGCGCCAGGCCGCGCGCGTAGCGCTGGAAGGCCAGGTGGGCTTCGCCGACGGCGTCGCCCTGGCCGAGCGCGATGCCGGCCACGCCGTCGTCGCCGACGACGCCGCCCCACAGCGTGTTGTCGAGGTCGAGCACCAGGCATTTCGCGCTGCCGCCGCGGCGCGCCGCCAGCAGGCGCGCCACCAGTTCGCCGTACAGCGGCGCCGCCTGCGGCGACACCTGCTGTTTGGCGCGGTGCCACAGTTTCGGGTCGTGCCAGGCGGCCAGGCCGTGCAGCGCGCACTGGTCGTCCAGCGCCAGCAGGTCGACGCCGTCGGCGTCGGCCGCCGCGCGCAGCGCCTGGTTGATGCGTTCGGTCAGGCGCTTCGGCGAGGCCGCCCAGCGCTGCTCGTTGCTGCCCAGCGCGGCGGGACTCACCTGCAGCAGCGTTTGCTGGATCAACTGGCAGGGCGCGCAGGCGCGCGCCAGCCGCCACGTTTGGCGCAGGCGCCTGACGGCCTCGGCCAGTAGCGCCTCGGCCGCCGCGTCGGACAGGCCGTCGGTGTCGGTGCCGATCAGGTGCGCGCTGTCGAAGGCGAACAGCATGGCGTCGACCTTGCGCAGCGGGCTGTCCGGTTCCAGCAGTTGCTGCAGATATTGGCCATAGGCGGGCAGGTGGATGGCTAGCCGCATGCCGTGGCGCAGCGCGCCCACGCGCAGTCCGGGCAGCAGGTGCTCGGCGCTCGACGAGCTGAGCACGGCCAGGCGCAGCGGCGCCCCGGCACCGCTGCGCGCCAGCAGTTTGTCGAGCCGGGCCGTTTGCACGAAGTCCAGCCGCAGTTGCGCCAGCGCGCGCCAGTCCGACAGCGATGCGGCCGGGTTGGCGGCAACGGCCCGCACTTGCTCCAGCCAGTCCGGCGGCGCCGGCGGCAACCAGTGCAGCGCCGTCATGGCGCGCTCGCCGCCAGCGCGGCGCCGGACGGGGAATGCGGCGTGGCGTTCACGCTGTCGCTTCTCGGGCCGCCGTCGCGCAGCAGGCTTTGTTCCGCCTCGCTCAGCGGCAGCGACAGGGCCAGTTCCGGCAATTCCCATACCACCAGGCGAACGCTGGCGGGCCAGCGCGCGCGCTCGCGCAGGGCCGTGTGCAGCGCGCCGGCGAACTGGCCGCCGTCGACGCTGCGGTTCCAGACGGCGCGCCCGAGCGCCATGCCGAGCGCCTCGGCGAAGTTGCTGCGGCGCGAGTAGGAGCTGCCCAGCACCATGACCTCGGGCGGCGCCGGCTCGTCGAGCAGGCCGCCGCTGCCCAGCGCGGCGATGGTTTCCGGCACCTCGCGGTCGGCCGGCGGGCGCCAATGCGGCGGCGCCTGGGCCAGCCCGGCCAGCACCAACAGGTCGCCCATCCGCTCCTGGGTGGCGCTGCCGGTCTGGCGGCTGAATTGCTGCGCCGGGCCGCCGCGCAGCAGCGGACGGGCTGCGGCGGCCACCAGCGCGGCGGCGGCGGCCGCGCCGTGCCGGTTCCAATGCACGTCGGTGCGGAAGAAGGCCGGGCTGACGGCCGCCAGCGCTGCTTCCACGTCGGCCACGCCGGCCCCCTCGGCGGCCAGGCCGGCCTGCCAGCGCCACCAGCGCTGCTGCATGTCGTCGCCCTGGTCCAGGCCGCACAGCGCGTAGCGCTCGACGCGCGCCTTGTCGGGCACCGTCAGCACCAGCACGTCGACGCCGCCGGCACGCAGCGACTGCACCACCGCGTGCATCAGTTCGAGGCGGCGGCGGAACGCGGCCCGGGCGCCCGCCCGCGCGCGCAGGCCGTCGCTGTAGAATAGCCAGCCCGGGCAGCCTTCCTGCACCTGCGCGCCGAGGTCGCCGGCGAAGCGGTAGCGCAGCGCGGCGGCGGCCGTGTTCAGGTTGTCGCGGTAGGGCAGCGTCAGCGCCCGGTTCAGCGCGCGCCCGGCCGAGCCGTCCAGCCAGGCCGCCCGCGTCGCCGCCGGCGTGCGCGCCAGCACGCCGGCTTCGTACAGCAGGCCGGCGGCCGACAGCGCGATCAGGACGGCGGCGCAGCGCCGGTGCTGGCGCCGCAGCGCCTGTGCGCTTGGCGTGCTCATGGCAGCGCCTTGGCGACGCGGGCGCGCCAGACCTCGGGCGGCATCAGCGACTTCGCGTCCCAGCGCCCGAGCGCGTTCGGGCCGAACTGCAACTGCCCCTCGTTGAGCTGCCAGACGATCACCTGCGGCTTGTGCTCGGCGAACTGCGGCGACTCCAGGTACTCCAGCATGGTTTGCCAGGGCCCGACGTTGCCGACGTTCCAGGTCACGGAGACGGGACGGTCGATGACGTTCGAGAGCTTTTGCGGGAAGCCGAAATACGGCTGCACGAAGCTGTTGCCGACCACGTGCACCTGCGCCGGCGCGGCGTCGAGCAGGCCGGCGCGCGTGGCCGCCGGCGCGCGCACGACGAAGACGTCGCGGCCGATGGCCTTGCGCTGTTCGGCGCTCATGAAGTTGGCCGCCAGGTCGCCGAAGCGGCGCTCGCTGGTCCATTCGCCCAGCTCGCTGGCCGTGCCCGGCTTGCCCTGCAGCGGCCACTGCCGGGCGATCAGTTCGCCGGCGGCCGCCGCGCTGGCCTCCGAGCTCCACGCCGTCCAGTGGTAGTCGGCGCGGTAGAAGGCCGTTTGGCTTCCCTGTTCGACGCCCTTCAGCACGGCCAGGTCGTCGACGCTGGCGATGCCGGCCTGGCTCAGCAGCGCCTGGATGTGCGGGTAGCGCGCGCGCACGTCGGCGCCCAGCGCCATGCCGGGCGGCAGGCGCTCCGGGTACATGCCGGCCTTCATCGGCGCTACCAGCACCAGCAGGCCGATGCGCTGGCCGCCCAGGCGCTCGTGGACGCCGCGTATCAGCTCGACGCTTTGGCGCAGCGCCGGCTGGTCGGACTTGGACAGGTTTTCCCAGGCTGGAAACAGCCAGCCGTCCTTGCCGACGATGACGCTGGCGTCGGCGCGCGCCGACTGCGGCGCGGCCAGGGCCAGCAACAGTGCGGCCGCGCCGCAGCGGGAAATGAGCGTGTGCGACATCATCGTGCTCCTTGATATGGCTCGGTTTGCGCCAGTTGGCCCGCCAGCACGGCGCCGCCGAGCAGGAAAATGCTGTAGTGGTCGGCGGCCTTCAGCGCCGGCAGCGTCAGGCGCTGGCCGGCGCCGTCGCCGCATTGGCCGACGACGGTGGCGGCGACCGGGTTGATGGCGCGTTGCCGGCTCTGGCCTTCGGCGACCTGCTCGAACACGGCCGCGCCGTCCGCCAGTGCCAGCCGCGCCACGCAGGCCGGCGCCAGGTTGTAGAAGCGCAGCTCGGCGCGCAGGCCGTCGCGGTTGCCGGCCGTGTCGGCGATGGTTTGCAGCGTGTGCCCCGTGCCGGCGGCGCGGACGACGACGCTGGCGAAGGTGTCGGGCGCCAGCGTTAGCGGCGCGCCGGCCGCCGCGCCGTTGACCGTCAGCGCCAGCGGACGGGCGGCGTCGACCACCCGGTAGGCGCTGGCGATGCGTCCCCGCGGCGCCAGTTCCTGTTCGGCCGCGCCGGCGCCGAGGGCGACGCGCAGCGGCTGGCCGGTGGCGTTGACGGCGCGCACGAAGGCGGCGCCGGCCGGCGGCTGCGCCGCGTACAGGCGCGCCAGCTCCGTTTGCTGCGCGCCGGCCAGCGCGGCGTGGCCGCAGGCCGCGGCGCAGAGCAGGGTTTTCAAGATGGTCATCGCGGCTCCCTTCGCTTAGTACGACATGGCGGCTGTCAGGAAAACGCCTTTTCCGCGCGCGTCGCCGCTGAGCCGGGCGCGGTACTGCAAGGTGATGTCGATGTAGGAGCGCGGCGCCGTGTAGGCGTCGGCGCGGAACCAGTGGCGCAGCGTCAGGCCGGGGCCGATGCCGGCCGCGTTGCGCCTGTCGTAGGCCGAGTTGTGGTCGAAGGCCAGCACCAGGTGCGGGTACAGCACGGTGTGCGGCAGGCCGGCGGAAAAACGGTAGGTGCGGCCGAACTGGGCCGACAGTGCGGCATAGTTTTGCGGCTGGGCGACGTAGTGGCCCAGCTCGACCGACACCTGGGTGGTGCGCCAGCTGGACGCGTCGGCGCGCAGGTCGCCGCCGGCGCCGTAGAAGTAACTGGCCTGCGCCAGCCAGTCGGCGCGGGTGGCGGCGCCCAGCGGGATCAGGCGCGACAGCGAAAAGAACAGGTTGCTTTCGCCGAAGGGCTTGACGCGGGCGCCGGCCGAGCCCTGTAGCGTGGCGCCGCCGCTGCGCTCGCCGGCGCTGCTGCGCAGCGTCGCGTAGGCGCGCGCGAACAGTTCGAACTGTCGGCCGTTGTGCGAGCCGAACGGCCGCCAGTAGGCTTCCGCGCCGGCCTGCACGCCGTCGTTGCTGGTGTCGGCGGCGCCGGCGGCGATGCCGCGCAGCGCGGTGGCGCCGCGGTAGCTGAGCGCGGCGAACACGCCCCAGTTGCGCGACAGTTCGGCGACGGCGCGGCGCACGGCGAAGCGCTGCGCCGCGTCCAGCTCCAGCTTGCCGTCGCGGGCGGCGTCGCCGCTGCGCATGAAATAGGCGATGGCGGCGTCGTTGCGGCCGGCGCGGATGGCCGCGTAGGCGGCGTCCTGCAGCGCGCCGGCGGGCAGCAGGGCTTGCGCGTCGGCGCGCTCGAAGTGCCGCAGCGCGCCGGCGCCGTCGCCGGCGCCGGCGGCCAGGTAGGCGATCTCGACGTCGCTGTGGCCAGCCAGCTGGTTCTTGTCGAGCGCCTCGGCCAGCCGCGCCGACGCTTGCGCCGGCTGCCCCAGCTCCACCAGCAGGGCGATTTCGGCGGCCGGCCCCAGCGTGCGCAGCCGCGCGGCGGCCTGGAAGTCGGCGCGCGCGGCGTCGTGCCGGCCCAGGCGTTTGCGCAATTGGCCGCGCTGCATCAGCAGTGCCGCGTCGGCGTCGTCGCCGCCCAGCAGCGTGCCCGCCAGCGCCTCCGCCTCGCTGTCCTGGCGCTCGGCCTGCAGCGCCGCCAGCAGCACCAGCTGGTAGTCGCGCCGTCCCGGCGAGGCGGCGACGGCCTGGCGCGCCTGGCCCAGCGCGGCGGCGTACTGGCGCGCGGCGATGGCGATGTAGGCGTCGCTGGCGAAGGCGTAGCCGGGGTCGCGCGGCGGGCCGCCCGGCAGCAGCGTGCAGACCTGGCCGTACGGCGTGGTGCGGCAGTCGAGTTCCGGCACCGGCATGCTGGCCAGCGGGCCTGGCGCGGCGGCGTCGGGCCGCGCCAGCGCGGCGCGCGCCGCCAGCAGCCGGCTTTGCGCCGCTTCGCCCTCCTTGCCGCCGTAGGGCGCCAGCAGGGCGATGGCGCGCTGCGGCTGGCCGGCGGCGAGGGCGGCGTCGGCGCCAATCAAGGCGATGCTGCGCGCGGCGCCGCTGTTCAAGCCCGGCTGCTTCAGCGCCCGCTCGAAGTCGGCCTGCGCCTCGGCGCCGCGGCCGGCGCGCTGGTGCAGATAGCCGCGCATGGCCAGCAGCGCGCTGTCGTTGTCGTCCAGCGCCAGCGCGGCGCTGGCCGCCAGTTGCGCCTCGTCCCACAATTCGGCGCGGGCCAGCACCTGCAACAGCAGCAGGCGGTAGGCCACCAGCTCGGGCGCCAGCGCCACCGCCTTGCGCGCCGCCAGCGCGGCCGCGGTCAGGTCCTGGCGTTCCATCGCCCGGTAGGTGTCGGCCACCGGCTGCTCGGCCAGGCGCAGGCGGATCGGTTCGCGCCGCGCCGCCAACTCCCCTTCCGGGTCGGGCACGGCGGCCAGCGCCGCGTCGAGGGCGGCGGCGGCCTGCTCGAAGTGGGCGCCGGCCATCAGGGTGTTCACCAGCAGCAGGCGGTAGGCGCTGCTGGCCGGCGCCAGCGCGACGGCGCTGCGCGCGCTGGCCGCCGCCGCGTCGAAGTCGCCGTTGTTATAGGCTTTGTAAGCGAGGTCGGCCGCCTGGAAGGCTGGATTGCGCGGCGCGGCCGCGACTGCGGCCGGCGCGGCGCCGCCCTTGGCGCCGGGGCGGGCGCCGGCGGCCCTGTGCGCCTCGCGTTGCGCCGCCAGCGCGTTGGCCAGCAGCGTGTGCAGGCTGGCCACGTCCGGGCGCAGGCGCAGCGCCTCGCGCGCCTGCGCCACGGCCGTGGCGTACTGGCCGCCGTCGTAGGCGCGGTAGGCTTGCTGGGCGAGCCGGTGGGCGGGACCGCTCAGCGGCAGTTCCAGCGCCCGGTCCTGGGCGCCGGCGGCCGCCGCGGCCAGCAGCGCCAGGGCGGGGAGGGCGCGGCGCGCCTTCATGGCGCCCCCGCCGACGGTCCCTGGGCGCGCCGCTCATGCGCGGCCTGTTCGAGCGCGCTGCGCAAAATGGCGCCGCAGCCGACCAGGTAGTCGCCGATGCGGCCGTGCTGCTCGGCGCGGTAGGGGTGCAGCAGCGCCGCGGCGACTTCCCGCTGCAGCAAGCCTTTTTCTATCAGGTAGTCGCCCAGCGGCGCGGCGCCGCCGGCGCCGCCGCGTTCGTGGCCGCGCAGCAGGCGCAGGCCGGCGGCGATTTCGCTGTCGCGCACGATGCACAGGGCCGGCGCGCGGCCGAAGGCGTCGCGCAGCTCGGCCACGGCGGCGTCGGGCGGCGCGGCGCCGGCCGCCACCAGCGGCGCGCCGGCGGCGTCGGCGCCGACGCACAGCACGCGGTGGCGCGCGCACAGCGCGGCCGGCAGGCGCGCCGCGTGGGCGCGCACGAGGGCCGCGCCGGCCTGGCCGCGCGGCAGGTCCGTCTGGCAGGCCAGCGCCTCGGCCAGCGTTTCCTCGTCGAAGCCGCCGCCGGCGACGAGGATGTGGCCGAGCGGCTGGCGGTTGCGGCTTTGCTCGTCCAGCGCGCGCTGCAACTCGTCCTCGGAAATGCTTTGCCAGGCGCGCAGCAGCTCGCCGAGGCGGGCGCGCTGCTGCAGCAATTGCGCGCCGCTGGGGAAGTCGTGCATGGTCTTGTCCCAGGCCAGGCGCTTGCCCAGGAACAGGTAGGAGAGGAACAGTTTCCAGGCCCGCATCGAGGCCATGAAGTTGACGAAATTTCCCACCACCACGCGCGGCACCGACAGCAGGCCGTGCTCCCAGCCGTACAGCTTGGTGACGAAATAGGCGCGCTGGGCCAGGCGCAGCCCGAAGGCGGCCAGGTTGATCCACAGCAGGTAGAGCAGCCAGCCGTTGTCGGCGTACAGCAGCGGATAGTAGACGGTCCAGTAGCCGTTCAGCCGCGCCACGTAGAAAGCCAGAAATTGCAGCGCCAGCACATAGGAAAACACGCCGATGAGGGTGGTGACGATGCATTTGCGGTCGTGCAGCAGCAGGTAGCGGCAGGCGAAGGAACCCTTCCATTCGATCTGTTCCCAGCCCTGCAGGCCGATGCCCAGCGACCAGCGGGCGCGCTGGCGGTAGGCCGCGCGGAAGGTGTCGGGGAAGAATTCCTGCACCGACAGCGGCAGTTGCAGGGTCACTTCGCGCGGGCTACCCAGGCCGAACCAGCGCCTGCGCCGCACCTGGCAGGGTACGGGGAAGGAGACGAAGATCGAGCGCAGCCCCATGCGCGCCAGGCGCGCGCCGATGTCGTAGTCCTCCGTCAGGCTGCCCGTGTTGAAGGGCTGGTTGCCGGTGTCGGCGGCCAGCGCCAGCAGCGCGCGGCGCGAGAAGCAGGTGCCGACGCCGGCCGAGGGCACCATGCCGGCCGCGCTTTCGCGCACCACCATGTCCTTGCTGTGGCATTCGGCGAATTCGTCCATGTAAGTGCCGGCCACCAGCTCGTACCAGTGGCGCGGCAGCGAGGCCACCGGCAGCTGGATCATGTCCTTGCGCGGCAGCAGGTAGTTAAACAGGCGCAGCTCCAGCGGGTGCAGCACGTCCTCGCTGTCGTGCAGCACGACGCCGGCGAACTGCATGTCGTTTTGCTGCTCGTGCAGGAAGATCGCCTGCACCACCCAGTTCAGGCAGTCGGCCTTGCAGGTGGGGCCGTCGTGCGGCACCTCGACCCGGCGCAATTGCCGGTAGCGCCGGCGCATGCGCTCGACCTCGGCGATGGTGGCGGCGTCGTTGGCGTAGGTGCCGACGAAGACCAGGTAGTGGCGGTAGTCGAGCACGTTGACCATGTTCTCGATCATCTTGGCGATGACGTCGTATTCGAGCCAGGCCGGCACCATGATGGCGATGGGCTGCTCGGCGCGCTCGCTTAGCTGCTGCGGCGTCAGCGGCGCCGGCCGCCGCGCCGCCGTGCCGCGCCGGTACAGCCGCCGGCTCCAGTACCACAGGTCGATCAGCAGGTCGTCGACGCTGGAGAGCAGGATCAGCACGGCGACGACGACGGCGACCCGCTCGGTCAGCGCGAAGTAGTCGGCGGCGAGGAAGGGCCAGTTCAAGCCGGGCATCACGATGCGGCTCCGGTGGCGCGGGCGTGGCGGCGGCGCACGTGGCTGGCCAGCACCAGCAGGCCGATGAACAGCGTCACCAGCGCGCAGGGGACCAGCCACCAGACGGCGCCGCGCCACCAGGCCGGCAAGCCTTCGGCGATCAGGCGGGCGCTGGCGGCGCCGTCGACGTCCAGTTCGGCGACGACGCCGTTCTGGTCCAGCAGCGCCAGGTCGCCGTGGGTCAGCGCGAAGGGCTTGCTAAATTGCGGCGCGCGCGCGCTGATGCTGCGGTACAGCACGCCGGGCTGGCCGCCGATGCGCGTCACTTCGAGCACGCCGACGCGTTCGGCGGCGGCGTCGGCGCGGCCGCGCTGGCCGTAGGCGGTCCGCAGCAGGCCGGCGCCGTCCGGCCCGTGGGCGCCGGCAGGCGCCAGGTCGAAGGCGAGGAAGGGGCCGTCGGGGCTGGCCGGGCCCTCGTCGCTGACGAGCATGGTCGCCTCGGCCGGCGCGATGCCGACCACCTCGGCGACGTAGATGACGCGCGTCAGGCTGGCCGTCGCGTCGCCCAGGTAGCGGCGCGGCAGGATCAGGCTGGCATGGGCGGAAAAGCGCGTCATCATGCCGGTGAAGTCGTCGGCCGGCTCCTTGCGGCGGAACAGGATATGGCTGGTCGGCAGCACGCTGAGCGGCGCGCCGCGCGCCGCGTCGGCGCAGTCGCTGTCGGCGTCGGGCCGCTGGAACACCACCCGCAGCGTGTTCTTCGGCAGTTGCGCGTAGTGGGGAATGGCGACGGCGATGTGCTGGGCCTTGCCGTCGGCGCTGATGCGCTGCGAGCCCAGCAGGATGTCGTTGAGCAGCACGGCCGCCGTCAGCGTCTGGCGGTTCGCCAGCGGCGCCGCCGCCACGTCGAGCACGGCCCGCGTCGCCGAGCGCCCGTGCGCGAAGCCGGCCAGGTCGAAGCCGATCTGCCACTCGGCGCGGCCGGCGACGTCGAAGCTGCCGACATAGCCGCCCAACTGGGCCACCGGCAGCGCCAGGACGGCCGCGCCGTTGTCGGCGGCGCGCGCGCCGGCGCCGCCGGGCCGCTGCGGCAGCGCGGCGGCGCGCCAGGCGTCGTCGAACAGGCCGGCGGCGCGCGCCCCGGCGGCGGCGCCGAGCACGATCAGCGGCCGGCCGGCGAAGCGCGCCAGGCGCACCTCGTGGGCCTCGGCCGGGCGCAGCGCGGCGGCGCCGCGCTCCTGCCACTGGCGCAAGGCGGCGGCGCCGCCCGGCACGCCGGCCAGCTCGGCGCGCAGCGCGTCCAGCGCGGCCAGCATGCGCGCGCGCAGCGCCGCGTCGGCGACGACGACGTCGGCTTGCAGCGGGCCGGCGGCGCCCAGCGCCAGCAGCGCGCCGATTTCGGCGGCGTCCTGCAGCGTGTGGCGGCCGCCGCCGGCCAGCGCGCCGAAGGCCGGGATGGCGCGCAGGCCGGGCGGCACGACGGTGGCGTCCAGGTCGATCTGCTCGCCCGGCTGCGGCAGCGCCAGCACGGCCGGGCGCCGCCCCGAGCGCGCCAGCGCGACGCCGATGCGCCAGGCGCTGTCGTAGCTGGGCGCGGCCAGGGTCTTGCCTGCCGTCAGGATCCGCGGCGCCGCCGGCAGCGCGCCCCAGGCCGTGGCCAGGTCGCGGATCGCCGCGCTGTCGTAGCGGTAGCTCAGCTGCGTGGCCGGGTCGATGTGCAGCGCGTTGCCGGCCGCGTTCAGCTCGGCGCAGCGGGCCGCCGGCGCGACGGACGACCACTGCACGCCGAGCCGCACGACGCCGCCCGGACGGGGCGCGCCGTCCACGCCCAGCTCGGCGCCGGCGTCGCCGCGCGCCTGCGTCAGCGCGCGCGCCGACACGGCGTTGTCGTCGAGCGCGAGCACGAGGCGGGTGGCGGCCGGCTCCGTCAGCACATAATTGGCGTGGAAGCGGATGCTGGCGTCGCTGAGGGCCAGGCCGGCCGGCACCGGCAGGTACAGCTCGCGGCGGCTGTCGCGCGCCTTCAACACGATGGGCGCGCTCACGCCCAGTTGCGCCAGCGTCACCGTGCGCAGCACGGCGCTGTCGGCGTCGAGGCCGGCGACGGCGTCGGCGGCCGTGGTGGCGCACAGGGCCGTGCCGGCCGGCGCCAGCGCGGCGGCGGCCAGCAGGGCGCGCCAGCGGCGCAAACGGCCGGCGCGCGTGGCCGCGGCGGAGGAGGGCGGATGCATGGCGCGTTTCCTGTGGTTCAGCGCAGCTGCGGCGCGAATTCGGCCAGCGGCCGGCCCAGCAGCGCCGCGACGATGCGTTCGCAGGCCCGGCCGTCGCCATAAGGATTGCCGGCGCGGGCGACGCGCAGGGCGGCCCAGGCGCGCTCGTCGTCGTACAGCCGCGCCACCTCGGCCTCGATGCGGGCGGCGTCGGTGCCGACCAGGCGCACCGTGCCGGCGGCGACGGCCTCGGGCCGCTCGGTGACGTCGCGCATCACCAGCACCGGCTTGCCCAGCGCCGGCGCCTCTTCCTGGACGCCGCCGGAGTCGCTGAGAATGACGTGGGCGCGCTGCATCAGGCGGACGAACAGGAAGTAGTCGAGCGGCTCGATCAGTTGCACATTGGGCAGGTTCGACAGGGCCGCCAGCACCGGCGCCTGGACGTTCGGGTTCAGGTGCACGGGATAGACGATCTGCATGTCGGCGCGGCGGGCCAGCGCCGCCAGCGCCGCGCAAATTTGCTGGAAGCCGGCGCCGAAATTTTCGCGCCGGTGGCCGGTGACGACCAGCAGCTTGCGGCCCGCCTGGGGCGGCGGCAACTGCTCGTCGAGCCAGTCGCGCAGGCGCGCGTCGGCGGCGATGTGCTGCACGGCCAGGTCGAGCGCGTCGATGACGGTGTTGCCGGTGACGAGGATGCGCCCGCCCAGGTTTTCCTTCAGCAAATTCGCCTTGGCGCCGGCCGTGGGCGCGAACAGCAGGTCGCTGACGGCGTCGGCGACGCGGCGGTTCATTTCCTCGGGCCAGGGCTGGGCCATGTCCTGCGTGCGCAGGCCGGCCTCGACGTGGCCGACGGGAATGCCGCGGTGGAAGGCGGCGACGGCGCTGACCATGGCCGTCGTCGTGTCGCCGTGGACCAGCACGCGGTCGGGCCGGACCGCGTCGAGCACGGGGTCGAGGGCGCCGAGCAGGCGCGCGCCCAGGCCGTTCAAGGTCTGGCTCGGCTGCATCAGGTCGAGGTCGTGCTCGGGCTCGATATTGAACAGTTCCAGCACCTGGCGCAGCATGCTGCGGTGCTGGCCGGTGACGCAAACGCTGGCCTCGACGGCCGGCGAGGCGGCCAGCATGCGCGCCAGCGGCGCCATTTTCACGGCTTCCGGGCGGGTGCCGAAAATGGAAAGGATTTTCATCAGGGTTTCTCCCGGAAATCCCGCCATCCGGGGCGGGGGGTGAAAGGGCGCCCGCGCGCCTGGGCGCGGGTCTGTCCAGCGAAGAGGAAACGGTACGGAATACTGCGGGCTGCGGCGTGGTGCATGATAGTCGTGCCAATGCTGCGTAAGTGCTGCTCGCCGCGCAAGTGCGGCGCTACCTGGGTCGTCCACGCCGTTCAACGGGGCGTATGCCGGCAAGCAATGGGCATTGCGGCGAACACGGCGCTCGCGGCCTTCCGTCTTGGCAAACGGCGATGCGAAAAAGCTTGTCTCAAAAACATCATATGTGTTTTCGGATAACCAACGATTGACGATGCGCAGAGATACAACGGGTGGCGCCGCCCGCACCGGTGGCGCCACGGCGCCCTCAAGGGGCGTTCAGGGCAGGGCGCTGGGCGAAGTCCAGGTGTAGCCGAGGGCGCTGATGGCCAGGATCAGCGTCTTGAAATCCTGCAGTGCCGGCAGGTTCAAGCTGGGTTCGAGCAGGAAGGGATGGTAAAAGAAGGAGGCGAAACCATCCCTGACGGCCAGCGCGTACTGGGCGTTGGTGTAGATGTCCTGCCAGCTGTAGACGTCGCTTGAGTCGGGAAAGAGGGCACTCAAGTCGTAGGCGATATTGCCGAGGTTCTCGGGGAGGATTTTTTGCCCGTAATGATCCTTGAGTATGATGTAGGGGAAGAATTGGCCGGCCGAAAAATCCCTGCCCTGGGCGGCGTTGAAATCGGGCGTGTCCGCCGTGTAGTAGACGGCACGGTGATAGGTTTTCGGGTAGATGGCCGGCGTCGCCCGCATGCTCAGCGCCGAACCCTGGTAATGCGGCGTCTCCCAGGCCACCGGGGTGTAGCCGTGCGCCAGCAAGTCATTCATGCCGGCCTGGATGCGCCCCGCCGCGTACGCCAGCGAATCCTCGGGCAGGGGGGTGTTGTGGACGAAGTCCCAGAATTCCAGATCGTCGCCGGTGACCGCCGAGTGCGGGTTGGGGACGTTCGAATACTGGTGCGTGTAGCCGTGCTGGACCACCTCCCCCCTGCGGCTGATTGCATAGTTGAGCGCCGTTTGCAGATTGCTCGCCTGCGACAGCGGTATCGTCCGGGGCACGCCGCCGTTGTATCGGCCCAGCGGGTCCATATACAGGGGAATCGCCGCCAGGGAGAAGGGAATATGGCGGCGGTACAGGAAGTCGCTGAGTTTTTTCACGTTCGCCGGGTTGACCAGCGCGTCGATGTCTTCCAGCCTGACCATCGCCTTGTGGCTTTGCGGATGGTCGATGTCGAGAATGTCGTGCAAGACGTCGGCCAGCACCAGGTAGCGGTCGCGCGGGCCGATGTAGGTGAAGGGCATGTCGGCGAAGTACCACAGGTGCTTGGCGCGTGTCAGGTAGGGGATCTGTTCGCCGGTGCCGCTGTTTTTGACGGGAACGACGCTGCTCGCCTTGAGCGTGTCGACTATCTCCATCACGCCCACTTCCGGGTCGGCGTTAATCGTGCCGGTGCTGCTGTTGTACTTGTAGTACTTGACGAAGTCGCGGTTCTTGTAGCGCACCGTGTCGAAGAAGCCCGGTGCGGGATTGGTGCTGGTCGGCGCCGCGTTCAAGCCGCGCAGGCCGGTAAACGTCATGCCGAAATTGCTGGTGAAGTTGTAGGCGCCGTTCCAGGCAAGTTGCCAAATGTTGGAGCGGAACCAGACCACGGTTTTGCTGGTCGTCGTGACGTCCTGCAGGAAGGCCGCCGGCAAGGGATTGTCGTAGTTGGAGCCAATATAAAATATGCTGGTGTAATTCTCGGTTTGCCCCGCCACATAATTTTGCACCGGCATTTCGACCACCGTGCCGGCGAAATGCCCGAGCAGGTTTTTTAGCATGATGGTGTAAATCAGGCCGAGTTTCTCGTAGTCGCCGCCTGGCGGCGCGTCATACAGGATCAGGGCATTCATGGTGGTGCTGGCGTAGGCATTTCCGCCAAGGCAGAATAGCAGGCCGAGCATGATTGATGCTAATGCCGATAAAAAACGTTGCATGATATCTTCCTAAGACATAAGAGTAAAAACCCGTTCATTTCGCCTTGCCAATGCAGACGTGGTAAGGGGCTCAGCAAATAGCCGTGCCGGCGGGCGTCAATTGTCGTCTGGCGTCGGCGCGTCATTGGCGCTCTCGTCCCTGTTGCCATTGACCTTGTTCCGGATGGCGTTGCTTTGCTTTTTGGTGAGGCGGGCGCGCATTTCTGCCGGTTCTCCGGGTTTTGCCACAATAGTCTGGCTGGCCACCGGGCGGCGCGGCGGCGCGACGGTGGCGGCGCGCGCCAGTTCCATCCAGCCGATCAGGGCCAGCGTGCAGGCGGCGTAGGCCGGAATCGCCCGGCGGCGTGGTAAATAGAATCGCATATTCAACTCCATATCAAGGATGGTGTGATAATATTTTCGGCGAAGAATACGTATCCATGCCGGAAATATTTCCTGGCGAACTGATATTCAAGGCGGACGGTAGTCGTTGCTTGAATAGTTAATATTAGATGGGGCGCCGCGGTAGCGAATTGAGCAAGCACAAAGCAATTATGAGAATTGCAATTGCGTGAAATGGCGGGTATTTTATTTTGGCGGCTGCGGTATTATTGATCAGCTCGCCGTAAAATATGATGGGGATTTAATGCCGGGTACGTTTTGGGGAATGCCGCGTGCCTGGCGGCGCGGCAATTCCGGTGGCGCGGGCTGGCCCCGCGCCACCCGGTTTGCCGCTACGGCAGACTCCGCCCCAGCTTCAGCGTCGCCGCCACATTGCGCGCGGCGCTGCGCACATTCACGGCCGCCGCGGCCAGCGCGTCGGCGACGCTGCAGGGCCGGCTGACGGCGCCGAAGACGGCGTCGATGCCGTGGGCGTGGACGGCGGCGGCGCTGGCGGCCAGGCAGCCGGCGATGGCAATCACGGGCTTGCCGTGGCGTAGCGCGGCGCGGGCCACGCCGATCGGCGTCTTGCCGTGGATGGTCTGGCTGTCGATGCGGCCCTCGCCGGTGACGATCAGGTCGGCCGTCGCCACCGCCGCGTCGAGGCCGACGGCGTCGTTGACGATGTCGGTGCCGGGGCGCAGCCGCCCGCCGAGGAAGGCCAGCATCGCGGCGGCGGCGCCGCCGCCGGCGCCGGCGCCGGGCACGGCGACGATGTTGACGCCGCAATCGCGGGCGATGATGGCGGCGTAATGGCGCAGATTGGCGTCGAGTTGCGCCACCATGCCGGCATCGGCGCCTTTTTGCGGCCCGAACACGGCCGACGCCCCCTGCGGCCCGCACAGGGGATTGCTGACGTCGCAGGCAACGTCGATCCGGCAGGCGGCGATGCGCGGGTCGAGCCCGGCGACGTCGATGCGCCGCAGCCGCGCCAGCTCGGCGCCGCCCGGTCCCAGCTCGGCGCCGTCGCCGTCGAGCAGGCGCACGCCCAGCGCCTGGGCGATGCCGGCGCCGCCGTCGTTGGTGGCGCTGCCGCCCACGCCCAGCACGAAGCGGCGGGCGCCGGCGTCGAGGGCGGCACGGATCAGCTCGCCGGTGCCATAACTGCTGGTGCGCAGCGGGTTGCGGCGCGCCGGCGGCAGCAGCGCCAGCCCGCTGGCGGCGGCCATCTCGATGACGGCGATGGCCGCGCCGCCCGTCAGGCCGTAAAACGCCGCCACCGGCTCGCCCAGCGGTCCGGCAACGCTGAGCTCGACGCGGCGCCCGGCCATGGCGTCGATCAGCGCCTGCACGGTGCCCTCGCCGCCGTCGGCCAGCGGCATCTTGACGTAGCGGGCGTCGGGGAAGACTTCGCGAAAGCCCGCCTCGATTTCGGCGGCGACCTGCAAGGCCGTCAGGCTTTCCTTGTAGGAGTCGGGCGCAATCAGAATTTCCATGGATATCTTTCTCGGTTCAAAGCGGCCGGCGCCGCATCAGCGGTTGACGACCTTGGCCGGCACGCGCTGCACCAGCACGGCGCCGACCAGCATGACGCTCGACAGGATATATAGTGCCAGATCGGTGCTGCCGGTGGCGTCCTTGATCCAGCCGACCAGGAAGGGGCTGACGAAGCCGGCGATCTGGCCGAGCGAGTTGATCAGCGCCAGGCCGGCGGCCGCCGCGGCGCTGCCGAGGAAGGCCGAGGGCAGGGGCCAGAACATCGGCAGGCTGGTCAAGGCGCCCATCGTCGCCAGCGTCAGGCCGAGCATGACGACGAGGGGATTGCTGGAAAACTTGGCGGCCAGCAGCAGGCCGCACAGGCCCATCAGCATCGGCACGCACAAATGCCAGCGCCGTTCGCCGCGCCGGTCGGCCGAGCGGCCGACCCAGACCATGAACACGCCTGCGGCCAGGTAGGGAAGGGCGCTGAGCCAGCCTATCGTGGCCGGATCGCGGAAACCCAGCGACTTGATGATGGACGGCAGCCAGAAATTGATGGCGTAGACACCCATTTGTATGCAGAAGTAGATGGTGCCCAGCATCCAGACGCTGCCGTTGCGCAGCACGCTGGCGAAGCTCTGTCCGCTGTCGCTGACGGCCAGGCGCTTCTTCTCGTCCTCGGCCAGCGCGCCCTGCATCAGGGTTTTCTCGTCAGCCGTCAGCCAGCCGGCCTGGGCGATGCTGTCGTTCAGGTAGAAATACACCATGACGCCCAGCGCCACGGTCGGCAAGCCTTGCAGCAGGTACAACCACTGCCAGCCGGCCAGGCCGCCCTGTCCGGCGGCGAAATGCTGCAGCATCCAGCCCGACAGCGGGCCGCCGACCAGGCCGGAGACGGGGATGGCCGACATGAACAGCGCCATCACCTTGCCGCGCCGCTCGGCCGGGAACCAGTGCGTGAAATACAGCACGATACCGGGGAAGAAGCCGGCCTCGGCGACGCCGGTGAAAAAGCGCAGCACATAGAAGGCGCTCGGCGTGGTGACGAACATCAGGCTGGCCGAGAGCGTCCCCCAGGCCAGCATCATCGTCGTGATCCAGCGCCGCGCGCCTATCCTGTGCAGCATCAGGTTGCTGGGCACGCCGCTGAGCACATAGCCGATGAAGAAGATGCCGGCGCCCAGGCCGTAGACGGTGTCGCTGAGTTTCAGGGCGTCGAGCATTTCCAGCTTGGCGAAGCCGACGTTGACGCGGTCCAGGTAGTTGAACAGGTAGCAGACGAAGATGAAGGGTATCAGCTTCCATGTGGCCTTTTTATAGGCCCGGTCCAGGATCGCCGCGGCGGAGCCGGGCGCGCCGGCGGCCCCGCCGCGTGGCGCTTGCGCGTGTTGGGTCATGCTTGTCTCCTTTATGTATGTTGTATGAGCATTATCTGGAAACGGCGGCGAAAAATCTTCGTTCAGATGCACCAGGGGCGCGCCGGCGCCGCCATCGTTTATTGGGCATATGCACAATGGATGGCGGCGCCACGGTTGGCTGGAGCATGGTTTTTTGTCGCTTGGCACAAAGAGGCGGATCGGCTACAGTGGCTGGCGCGCGCCTGCGCGACCCTCAGGAGATGCGGCGAAATGTACGTCCTTAATTCGGCACTGGCGCAAGATATCGTTAACCGGACGATGAAGATCATCCCCTTCAACGTCAACGTGATGGATGCCAACGGCACCATCCTGGCCAGCGGCGACCCGTCGCGGATCGGCGAACTGCACGCCGGCGCCTTGCTCGCCCTGGCGAAAAAATTGACGGTCGAGGTCGATGCGGCGACGGCGAAAAACCTGCACGGCGCCCGGCCCGGCGTGAACCTGCCGCTCACCATCAACGGCAAGCTGTGCGGCGCGATCGGTTTGAGCGGCGCGCCCGAGCGGGTGCGCCAGTTCGGCGAGCTGGTGCGGCTGACGGCGGAAATGATACTGGAGCAGGCCAGCCTGAGCAATGAGCTGCAGCGCGACACGCGCTACCGCGAGGCGCTGCTGCTGAACCTGATCAAATCCGACCGCGGCGCCCAGGCCGGCCTGGAGGCGTGGGCGCTGCGGCTGGGCGTGGATTTGCGACGCACGCAGATGGTGTTCCTGCTGGAACTGGACGACGGCGACCTGCCGACGGATTTGGCGCTGGCGGAAATCCAGCGCATCCAGTCTAGCGTGCTGGCGCGGCAACCGGCGGCGCTGACGGCCACGCTGGGGCCGCGCGACATGCTCATCCTGGACGCCTACGACGCCAGCGGCGTCAAGCGGACCGACGAGGCGCTGCGCGAGCGCCGCCTGCAGGGCGTCGCGGCGCTGCTGCGCGAAGAGTGCCGGCACGCGTTCCGGCTGACGATGGGCATCGCCCTGCCGGGCATCGACAGCGTGGCCATTTCCTACCAGAGCGCGGCGACGACGGCGCGCGTCGGGCGCCAGCGCGATCCGCAGCGGCGCGTGCTCAGCTACTACGAGCTGGCGCTGCCGGTGCTGCTGTCGGAGCTGGGGCGCGGTTGGCAGGCCCAGCAGCTGCGCCTGCCGATGCTGCAATTGCAGGCGCGCGACAAGAACGGCATGGTACTGCGGCGCACGCTGGACGCCTGGTTCGCCCACGACGGCCATCCGGCCGCCACCGCCGCCGCCCTGCACATCCACCGCAACACGCTCGACTACCGGCTGCGCCGCATCGGCGCGGTGACCGGGCTCGACCTGGCGCGCACGGAAGACCGCATCCTGCTCTATGTCGCCGCGCTGCTGCAGCCCTGAGGCCGGCGCCCCGGCTAGCCGCGCTCGTACAGGCCGATCAGCTCGGCCCGCTCGATGATATGGCCCTGCATCGCCTGCTCCAGCTGCGCCTTGGTCGCCTTGACCAGCGTGGGCAGCATGCGGTCGAGCGCATACAGCTTGTGGACATAGCGATGCCGGCCGATAGGCGGGCAGGGGCCGCCGTAGCCGCTTTGCTGCCAGTCGTTGATGCCTTCGCCGCTGCCCGGCGGAAAATCCTCGCCGTGCAAACCCTCGGGCAGGCCGCTGGCGCCGCCCGGCAGGTTGTACAGCACCCAGTGCACCCAGGTGCGTTGCGGCGCCGCCGGGTCGGGCGCGTCGGGATCGTCGACGATGAGCGCCAGGCTTTTCGCCGCCGGCGGCACGCCCGACCACGCCAGCGGCGGCGAAATATTCGCGCCGTCGCAAGTGTAGCGGGCCGGGATGGCGGCGCCGGCGGCGAAGGCCGGCGAAGTGAGGGACAGGGTCATGGCGCGGCTCTCCTTTCCAGTGGCGGCGGGCGGGACGCCGGGGGCGAACGCCGGGGGCGCCGCGCCGCTTCACCCGATTCGACCGGATCATGGCGTGAAAGTTGCAGGTTTTTTTCCAGGCAGACAGCCATTCGGCGCGCTTCTGGGCGGCCCTTGAGTGGCCTCAACGCGGCAAGGTAAACCGGCTCGGCGCGCGCCGCTTTCTCATATGCTGGGGAGATGAAGCCGTTGTGAGAGGTTCGCCCCATGTCTGCCAACCGCTACCTGTTTGCCCTTCTCCTCCTGGCGCTGGCCGCCTGCTCCGAGTCCGAGCACTTTGCCGGCCAGGAACCGGCCGCGCCCATGGCCCTGGCCGCGGCGCCGCGTGCGGCCGCGCCCAGCGTCGAACTGCCCAGCTTCGTCAACCTCGTCAGGCAGGAAGGGCAGGCCGTGGTCAACATCAGTTCCGTGCAGACGATACGCGACGGCACCAGCGACTTCCCGGCGCTGCCCGACGACGACCCCTTCTACGAATTTTTCCGCCGCTTCATGCCGCCGTCCGGGCCGCGCCAATTCCAGGCGCAGAGCCTGGGCTCGGGCTTCATCATCAGCCCCGACGGCTACATCCTGACGAACGCCCACGTCGTCGACAACACCGACGAAGTCACCGTCAGGCTGACCAACAAGCGCGAATTCAAGGCCAAGGTGATCGGCGCCGATACCCGCACCGACGTCGCGCTGATCAAGATCAGCGCCGAGGGCCTGCCGGTCGTGCCCATCGGCGACCCGGCCCGGCTCGAAGTGGGCGAGTGGGTGGCCGCCATCGGCGCGCCGTTCGGCTTCGAAAACAGCGTCACGGCCGGCATCGTCAGCGCCAAGGGGCGCGCGCTGCCCGACGGCAGCTTCGTGCCCTTCATCCAGACCGACGTCGCCCTCAACCCCGGCAACTCGGGCGGGCCGCTGTTCAATATGCGCGGCGAGGTCGTCGGCGTCAACTCGCAAATCTACAGCCGCACCGGCGGCTTCATGGGGCTGTCCTTCGCCATTCCCATCGACGTGGCGATGGACGTCGTCAAGCAACTGCGCGGCTCCGGCAAGGTCCGGCGCGGGCGCATCGGCGTGCAAGTGCAGGAAATGTCGGCCGACCTGGCCGCCTCCTTCGGCCTGAAGGACGTCACCGGCGCCCTCGTCGGCATGGTCGAGAAAAACGGCCCGGCCGAGAAGGCCGGCATCCGTCCCGGCGACGTCATCCTCAGCTTCGACGGCCGGCCCGTGCCCACCTCGTCCGACCTGGCGCGCATGGTCGCCGAATCGCGCCCGGGCAGCACGGTCGCGCTGCGCTACTGGCGCAAGGGCCAGGTCGCCAGCGTCAACGCGAAGGTCGAGGAATTGCTGCCCGAGCGGGGCAGCAGCAGCGCCGGCGCATCCGTGCCGGAGGCCGAGGCCGTCCAGTCCAACGCGGCCGGGCTGCAGTTGAGCGACCTGAGCGCCGAGCAGCGGGCGCGCCTGAAAACGACGGACGGCGTGCTGGTGCGCGGCGCCACCGGGCCGGCCCTGCGCGCCGGCATACAGACCGGCGACATCATCCTGGCGCTGAACCAGCAGCCCGTGCACAGCGCCGCCGCGCTGGAAAAACAGTTGGAGAATGTCGCGGGGCAGACCGTGGCCCTGCTGGTGCGGCGCGGGCCGGCGACGGTCTACGTGCCGCTGCGCATGCGCTGACCGGCGCCGGCGCGGCGCGGCGCGGCGTGCGGCGGCGGATGGCCGCGGCCCCGCCCCGACCATGCCTTCTGAAAATGGCTTATTTCTTCAACTGCAGGCGCACGGCGTTGCCGAAGCCGGCATAGCTTGACACCAGCACCTGCTCGCCGGCGCGCAGGCCCGACAGCACCTCGATCTGGCCATTATTGCGCCGCCCCGTCTTCAGCGGCCGTTTTTCCGCGTCGATGCCGTTGGCGGCGACGACGAAGACCCAGGCGCCTCCGCTGTCCGTGACGAACGGCGCGTTCGGCAGCAACAGCGCCGGCTTCGGCTCGCCCAGCGTGATCTGCGCATCGATACTCTGGCCGGGATTCAGCGTCGCCGCCTGCGCCCGGGTGAACACCAGCTCGACGGAAAAACGCCCGTCCTTAATTTGCGGATAGACCCGGCTGACCTCGATCGGATAATCCTGGCCATCCTGCTTGACTCGGCCGCGGCGTCCGACGGCGATGCGGTTCAAATAATACTCGTCGACCTGGGCGCTGAGCTTGAACCTGGCCGGATCGTCGATGCGGCCGATATGCTGGTCCGTCTTCACCGTCTCGCCGATCTGCAGCTTGAAATCCGTCAGGCGGCCGGCCACCGGCGCGCGCACCACCAGCGCCTCGACCGTGGCCCTGACCAACGTCAGGCCCGTCTCGATATTCCTGATCGCGCTCTCCATCTTGCGCACGGCGTCGAGCTTGACGCCGGCCTCGGTCGTATGGCGCAACTTCTCCTCGCCGAGCACATGGCGCTTCTGTTCGAGCGCGTCGGCCGACTCCTCCAGCGCCACCGGCGAAATGAAACCCCGCGCCGCCAACTGCACATTGCGGGCATGCTGCTTCTGCGCCTGGGCCACACCGAACGCCAGATCGGACAGGCGCCGCTGGTGGTCCGTATAAGCGGCCTCGAAACCGACGCGCAGATTCGACAGATTCGAAATCTGCTGCGTGTGCTCGGACTGGCGCTGCAACAACTCCAGATTGCGCTGCGGGTTGGAAATGCGGAACAGCACATCGCCTTGCCGGACGACGGCGCCGTCGTGGACGAAGACCTCCTCGACGCGGCCGGCCTCAACCGAATCGAGTATCACCGAATGCAAGGCCTCGGCCTTCGAGCGCACCACAATATCATCGAGGAAAATGCCGTTCTCGACGGTGGCGATGCGCACATCGGCGGCCGGCACCTGCAGACCGCGCGGCAGCAACTGCCACAGACCGAATACCGCCAGCGCGGCCAGCGCGGCGGCGGCGCCGGCGGCGGCGACCGTCTTGCCGCGGCGCCTGGGCACGATCACATCCATCGCGGCGCCGGTGACGGCCGATTGCGGATTCAAAGCTTTCATATGACTCACATCAAGGTTACGGACCAAGCAACCTATGCAAATTCCGTGCCAGAGCTGGCGGGGCGTGCCCGCCGGCGGCCTGTCCGCGAATGGACAAAGCCACTGTCCATATCCGGACAACAACAATGGGGTCAGGTCTAGACATGGCGGTTTTACTTGCGCACTCAAGTAAAACCGCCATGTCTAGACCTGACCCCAGGGGGAAGCAACTATTGGGGGAGCCAGCGCATGGTGTCGCTGTCGCCCAGCAGGTAGTCGCGGTTGAGGTCGATCGCTTCGCGCAGGTAGTGCCACAGGGCGCTGACGCGGGCGATGTGCCGCCGTTCGCTCGGGGATACCATCCAGAAGCTGCGCACGAGGTCGATTTCGGCGTCGAGCACGGCGACCAGATCGCGCTCTTGCTGCGCCAGGAAGCAGGGCAGGATGGCCAGCCCCCGTCCGCGCCGCGCCGCCTGGTATTGGGCCGTGATGCTGGTGCTGCGGAAGGCCGGCCGCGCCCCCGGCGCCACCTTGTCGATGTAGCGCAGTTCGGCGCTGAAGAGGAGGTCGTCGACGTAGCCCATCAGCGGGTGGCCGGCCAGGTCGGCCAGCGCGCCGATCGGCGCGTGGCTCGCCAGGTAGGCTGGCGTCGCGTACAGCTTGAGCCGGTAGTCCGCCAGTTTGGTGACGACGTAGGGGCCGGATTGCGGCCGTTCGATGGAGATGACGACGTCGGCCTCGCGTTTCGACAGGCTGACGAAGCGCGGCACGGCGATCAGGTCGACGCCGATGTGCGGGTGGCGCTCGCAGAAGTGGGCCAGTTGCGGCGCCAGCACGTAGGCGCCGAAGCCTTCGGTGGCGCCCAGCCGCACCTGGCCCGACAGCAGGCGGTTGTGCTCGCCCAGTTCGGCCGTCGCCGCGTAGACGGTGCTTTCGATGTTTTCCGCGTATTCCATCAGGCGCTGGCCTTCCGGCGTCAGTTGGTGGCCGCCGTTGTGGCGGTCGAACAGCTGGGTGCCCACTTGTTCCTCGAATTTGCGGATGCGCCGCGATACCGTCGAGTGGTCTATGCCGAGTTTTTTCGCGGCGTCGACGAGGCCCTGGCTGCGCGTCAGTTCGAGGAAGATCCGCATATTGTCCCAATCCAGCATGCCCGCCCCTTTGTTGTGCATTTTTGCAAAGGAATTATGCATTAATTTGTGTTGAGTAGGTATTTTTGCCGATGCAGAATGCGATATGGTCGCCCCGCGTCCGTCCGCCGCGCATGCCGGCGGCACTTCTTTTTTGGAGAGTGGTATGAATCAGGCTTTGTTGCAGGTCCCCGCCATTGCGCTGCATATCGGCGGCCAGCGCGTGCCCTCGGCCAGCGCCGCGTGGCGCGATGTCGTCAATCCGGCCACCCAGGAGGTGCTCGCCCGCGTGCCCTTCGCCACGGCCGCCGAGGTGGAGCGCGCCGTCGCCGTCGCCGCCGAGGCCTTCCGCGGCTGGCGCCAGACGCCGCTGGCGCAGCGCATGCGCATCATGTTGCGGTATCAGCAGTTGATACGCGAGAATGTCGGCGCGCTGGCCGCGCTGATCACGCGCGAGCACGGCAAGACGCTGCCGGACGCCGAGGGCGAGGTGATGCGCGGCCTCGAAGTGGTCGAGCACGCTTGTTCGATCGCCACGCTGCAGCTCGGCGAGATCGCCGAAAACGCCGCCAGCGGCGTCGACGTGTACGCCATCCAGCAGCCGCTGGGCGTGGGCGTGGGCATCACGGCCTTCAATTTCCCCGTCATGCTGCCGTGCTTCATGTTCCCGGTCGCCATAGCCAGCGGCAATACCTTCGTGCTCAAGCCCTCCGAGCAGGCGCCGTCGGCGACCATGTTGCTCGTCGAGCTGGCCTACGAGGCGGGCTTGCCGCCCGGCGTGCTCAACGTTGTCCACGGCGGCGCCGACGCCGTCGACATCCTGTGCCAGCATCCTGACGTCAAGGCCGTCTCCTTCATCGGCTCGACCCGGGTCGGCACCCACGTTTACCGCCGCGCCAGCGAGGCCGGCAAGCGGGCCCAGGCGATGATGGGGGCGAAGAACCATTGCGTCGTGCTGCCGGACGCCCACCGCGAGCAGGCGATCAATAATCTGGTCGGCGCCGCGTTCGGCGCCGCCGGCCAGCGCTGCATGGCCAATTCCGTGGCCATCCTGGTCGGCGCGGCGCGCGACTGGCTGCCCGACATCGTCGCCCGCGCGCGGGCCCTGAAGGTCGGTCCCGGCAGCGACCGCGGCGCCGACCTGGGGCCGATGGTGTCGCGGGCGGCGAAGGAGCGCACGGAGCAGTTGATACAGGCCGGCGTCGACGGCGGCGCCAGCTTGCTGCTGGACGGGCGCGGCTGCCGCGTCGACGGCTATGCCGAGGGCAATTTCGTCGGGCCGACCATCTTCGCCGACGTCACGGCCGAGATGCTCGTCTACCGCGAGGAAATCTTCGGCCCCGTCCTGTGCGTCGTCGCCGCCGCCACGCTGGAGCAGGCGATCGCCTTCATCAACGCCAATCCGAACGGCAACGGCACGGCCATCTTCACGGCGTCGGGCTGGGCCGCGCGCAAGTTCCAGAACGAGGTCGACGTCGGCCAGGTGGGCATCAATGTCGCGCTGCCCGTGCCGGTCGCGTATTTCAGCTTCACGGGCTCGCGGGCCTCGAAGCTGGGCGACCTGGGGCCGAACGGCAGGCAGGCGCTGCAATTCTGGACGCAGACGAAGACCGTCACGGCGCGCTGGTTCGCGCCCGATGCGCTGGGTGGCAAGCCCAACACGACGATGGCGCTGCAATGAGGGCCGGCGCGGCGGCGGCCGACGTGGTGTTTATCGGCCTGGGCAATATGGGCATGCCGATGGCCTTGAACCTGGTGCGCAGCGGCGCCACGGTGGCCGGTTTCGACTTGCAGAGCGATAGCGTGGCGCGCTTCGTGGCCGCCGGCGGCAGCACGGCGGACGGGCGCGGCGGCGCCGTCGCGGCGGCGCGCGTCGTCTTCACGATGTTGCCGGCCGGCGAGCATGTGCTGGCCGCCTATCTGGGCGAGGATGGCATCCTGGCGCATGCGCGGCCCGATGTGCTGCTGGTCGATTGCTCGACCATCGCACCGGCGGCGGCGCGCACGGTCGCGCAGGCGGCCGCGCAGCGCGGTCTGGCGATGCTCGACGCGCCCGTCTCGGGCGGCACGGCCGGCGCCGCCGCCGCCGCGCTGACCTTCATGGTCGGCGGCGACGCCGACGCGTTGGCGCGGGCGCGCCCGTATCTGGAGGCGATGGGCAAGGCGGTGTTCCACGCCGGCGGGCCAGGCAGCGGCCAGGCCGTGAAAATCTGTAATAACATGTTGCTCGGGATCTTGATGATCGGCACCAGCGAGGCGCTGCGCCTGGGCATCGCCAACGGCCTGGACCCGAAGGTGGTATCGGCCATCATGGCGCACAGTTCCGGCCGTAACTGGGCCTTGGAGGCCTACAACCCTTGTCCCGGCGTGGCCGAGAACGTGCCGGCCGCGCGCGGCTACACGGGCGGTTTCGGCGTCGACCTGATGTTGAAGGACCTCGGCCTGGCGCTCGACAGCGCGGCGGCCGGCGACGTCAGCGTGCCGCTGGGCACGCTGGCGCACGGCCTGTATGCGCGCCACAGCGGGGCGGGCGCCGGCGGCCTGGACTTCTCCAGCATCTTCGCGCCGCGCGGCGCGCCGGGTTGACGCCCCGGGCGCCGCCCGCACTAGGCGTCGATAAGCGCGAAGTCGCCCTCGGCGTAGCGGGCGCCGCTGACCTGCTCCGGCGCGAACAGCGCCGCGATGGCGGCGGCCTCGGCCGGCTCCAGCGTCAGCCGCGCCGCGCCGGCGTTCTCCTCCAGATGGACGACGCTGCGCGCGCCGGGAATCGGCACGATATGCTCGCCCTGGTGCAACAGCCAGGCCAGCGCCAGCTGCGCCGGCGTCATGCCGCGCGCCGCCGCCAGCTCGCCGAAACGTCGCAGCGGCGTCAGATTGTGCTGCATCGCGGCGGCGTCGAAGCGCGGCAGGCCGCGGCGGAAATCGTCGTGCGCCAGGCTGTCGCGCGAGGTCAGCGCGCCGGTCAGGAAGCCCCGTCCAAGCGGGCTGTAGGGCACGAAGCCGATGCCCAGCTCGCGGCAGGCCGGCAGCACGCCGTGCTCGGGGTCGCGGCTCCACAGCGAGTATTCGCTCTGCACGGCGGCGATCGGATGCACCGCGTGGGCGCGCCGCAGCGTCGCCGCCGTCACCTCGGACAGCCCCAGGTGGCGCACCTTGCCTTCCCGGACCAGGTCGGCCATGACGCCGACCACGTCCTCGACCGGCACGGCCGGGTCGATGCGATGCTGGTACAACAGGTCGATGCTGTCGATTCCCAGGCGCTGCAGCGAACCCGTCACCGCCTCGCGGATGTGCTCGGGGCGGCTGTCGACGCCGGCCATGCGTTCCAGGCCCTCGCCCTGCGGCAGGATCTTGAAGCCGAATTTGGTGGCGATCTGCACCTGCCCGCGCTTGCCCTTGAGCGCCTTGCCGAGCAACTCCTCGTTGCTGAACGGACCGTAGACCTCGGCCGTGTCGATGAAACTCACGCCCAGCTCGACGGCGCGGTGCAGCGTCCGGATCGACTCCCGCTCGTCGGCGCCGCCGTAGGCGAAGCTCATGCCCATGCAACCCAGCCCGAGCGCCGATACCTGCAAGCCGTCCTTGCCCAATGTTCGTTTTTGCATCTTGTTTTCCCATTCAAAGTTGACGGGAAAATGATACAGTCGCGGCCTTGCCCACACAAAGAGCCCCCAGGCGCTTATACCCATGAACACAATTCAGCAATGCGCGGGCCGCCCCTCCCATGCGGCCTGACCTGAACGAGCTGCAGATCTTCGCCGCCGTCGCGCGCCACCGCAGTTTCCGCAAGGCGGCCGAGGAGCGCAACGTCACCGCCTCGTCGCTGAGCCACGCCATGCGCGCGCTGGAAACGCGCCTCGGCATACGGCTGCTGAACCGGACCACGCGCAGCGTCGTGCCGACCGAGGCCGGCGCGCACCTGTACGCGCGCGTGAGCCAGTTGTTGAGCGAGCTGGACCAGGCGCTCGACGAGGTCAACGGCTTTCGCGATACGCTGCGGGGTAGCTTGCGGCTGAACGTGCCGCGCCCGGCCGCGCGGCTGCTGCTGGCGCCGCTGCTGAGCGGGTTTTTGAAAGCCAATCCGGGCGTCAAACTGGAACTGATCACCGACGATGGCTTGCTCGACATCGTCGCCAATGGCTTCGACGCCGGCGTGCGTTTCGGCGCCAACCTGGCGCAGGACATGGTCGCCGTGCCGCTCGGCGGCGCGCAGCAATTCGTCGTCGTGGCGGCGCCGGCGCTGCTGGCCGCGCATGCCCGTCCGGCCACGCCGGCGGCGCTGCGCGGCTTGCCCTGCATCGGCCGCAAATTCCCCAGCGGCGTGCTGTACGCCTGGGAATTCGCGCGCGACGGCGAGGCGCTGCAGCTTGCCGTCGACGGCCCGCTGGTGCTCGACGACGACGAGATGATGGTGGCCGCCGCCGTGGACGGCGTCGGCTTTGCCTACGTCTACGCGGCCTATGCGCGCGAAGCGATCCGCATGGGGACGCTGGTCCCGTTGTTCGAGGACTGGTGCCCGCCGATGCCGGGTTTTCACCTGTACTACCCGAGCCGGCGGCACATGTCGGCGGTGCTGCGCGGCTTCATCGACTGGTGCATGGCAGCATAGCGGGGACAGACCACGATTTCCGGGAAATACTTTCCCGGAAATCGTGGTCTGTCCCCGCCAAATTACGGCTTCGTCGACTGGTGCGTGGCAGGCCGCATAGAGGGGATAGGGCACGATAGATTGCCATGATGGTAATGTGAAGCTAAATGCAATACAATCGATGCACAATTGCCATGTGGCAATTTTATTTCGGAGGTAATGCATGTTACTGTTCCAAACAAAGCGCTTGCGCGGCGTCCTGCTGCTGGCCAGCGTCGCCTGTTCCCCCTGCGTCGTCCATGCGGCGGCGGCGGCCCCTCAGTCCGACTGGTCGGTTTCCACCGATCCCTCCGTCGTGCGCGCCGCGCCCGCCGGCAATCAGGTGCAGGCGCAAAATCCGCCCGGGTTTGCCTGGCCGCGTTTTGTCGATGCGCGGCGCGTGGCTGCCAGCAGCTACAACGTGAGAGTGGTCGGCACCAACGGCACCAGTGGCAGTTACGAGTTTGTCGTCAAGCGCAACTGGCTGCTGCCGGAGCAAGCGCTTGCCGCCGGCGACTACCAGTGGCAGGTCAAGCCCGACAATGGCCCCGACTGGTCGGCCTGGCACGCGTTCAGCATCGATGCATCCTCCAGCGTCTTCCTGGTCCCCGCCGCGGATGTGTTGAAGCAGCGCATCCGCGCGCGCGGCGCCATGCGCTCGCTGCCGCCGGAAGTGCTGGCAAATACCGACCCGGACATGTTGCGCGCCCGCGCGCCCCTCAAGGAGCTGCTCTTGCGGGAGTTCAAGGTGAAGACCGACCTGCCCGAGCCCAGGGACGCGGATTGGCCTTTGCGCCCGAACACGGCGCCTCCCGCAGTGTATGCGGTGCAAACGACGGCCATCCGCCACGCGATCAATGATTTGGCGCGCCAGCTGGAAGCGGCGGCCCTGTTGTGGCGTTTGAAAAAGGACGACGGCGGCAAGACGCTGGAGGAGGCGCTCAAGCGCGGCAATCAACTGGCTGCCCTCGACGTCGAGGGCCCGACCAGTTTCGCCAACCAGGACCAGGCCAGCCGCCTCATCGCCATGGCGCTGATCAAGGCGGTCGATGTGCTCGACACGGACCTGGATGCGACCGTCCGCGCCAAATGGCTGGACATCGTCGAGCGGCGCACCGCCGTCATCTATCGCGATATCATGGGAGTCAGCGGCCGCCTGGACCAGTTTCCCTTCGATTCGCACGGCGGCACCAATTACGGCGTGCTGGCGACGGTGGCGACGCTGGCGCTGAACCGTTTCCCGAAAGACCGTTTGGACGTCGCCGAAACCTGGTTCGACTATGCCTTCCGCGGCTATGCGAATTCGCTGTCGCCCTGGGGCGGCGGCGACGGCGGTTTCGCCAACGGCACCGCTTATGCCGAGTATTCCACCGATTACTATGGGCAGATGTGGCAGCCGATCGCCGCGGCGACGGGCGTCAACCTGTACGCCAAGCCCTGGGCCGCCGGCCTGGTCAACTTCATGGCGCATTTCACCCCGCCGGGTTCGCCGAACCACCTGTTTGGCGACCAGCACGAAGTCGTGCCGGTGAGGCGGATTGCGAAAACCTATGCCATGCGCGTCGCCTCGCCGACGGCCGCCTGGTATGCGAGCAAGCTCAATGCCACCGAGGACGCGCTGGCCGGCTTGCAGGCGGCCTGGTCCGGGCCGGCGGCCGCGACGCCACTGTCGGCGCCGGCCAACGCCGCCGAGTACCCGAGTGTCGGTTGGGTGGCGATGCACAGCGACATCGCCGATCCGAAGCGCACGTCCGTGTACTTCAAGTCCAGCCCTTACGGCTCCTTCAACCACAGCCACGCCGACCAGAACAGCATCGTCATCAACAGCGGCGGCGAGCCCTTGCTGGTCGAGGCGGGGGCGTCGGACTTTTACGGCTCGGTGCAGGCGGAGACATGGTATCGCCAGACCAAGGCGCACAACGCCATCACCGTCATGGACGGCGTGGACGGCGGCGGGCAGAGGCTGGGCACGAACGACAACCGCCTTTCCTTGCTCTGGAACGGCGCCACCTCCCATTTCACGCATACGCCCGAGCTGGACTCCGTCATCGGCGACGCCAGCGCCGCCTATTCGAGCAACGGCTTGCTGACGTCGGCGGTGCGGCAGGTCTGGTATCTGCGCGACCAGGACCTGGTGCTGGTGCGCGACACGCTGGCCTCGGCGCTGGCCCGCACCTACGAGTGGAATATGCATGCCGCCGAGTCGATGGAGCCGGACCGGGATGGCATGGTGCACATCCGCAAAGGCAACAGTGAGCTGTGCATCCGCTCGCTGAGCGGGGACACCGCCTTTGCCACGCGGGCGACGCCGGACAACGTGCAGCCTGTCAAAGGGCAGACCCAGGTACATGGCGTTTTGTACAACCGGACCAAGAGCAAGACGGCCGAATTCCTGGTCGCCCTCGACGTCGGTTGCAAGAGGCCGACGCTGCGGCTGGAGGGCAGTGGCGCCGACCGGGCGCTGTGGGTCGGCCGCGACAGGCGCGTCGCCTTGCCGCAATAGGCGTTCCCCTTCAGGCGGCGGCCGGCGCCGCCACGCTGGTGTCCGTTGCGCGGGTTCAGGGGGACAGATAGCCGGTGGCGAGGGCGATGGCCCAGTCGCCGCGGCCGTTCCTGGCCGCCAGCGCCGCCATCGCCGCGTGGTCGTAGGGCACGCTGTGCAGGCTCGCCTGCCAGACGCCGGCGCGCCGCTCGACCATGGCGTAGCGGGCGTCCGGCGCGCCCGATTCGATGACGTGGGGATGCGGATACTCGTCGCGGTAGGCCGGCTGGCCGACGCTGCCGGGGTTGACCAGCAGCTGGCCGCGCGCCGTGCGCACGCTGCGCGCCACGTGCGTGTGGCCGCAGGCCACCAGGGCCGCCGTCACGGCGCCGAGGCGCTGCGCCACCTCGGCCACGCTGGCGTTGCGTTCGGCCGTTTGCAGCAGGCCCGTGACGTCGCTGTCCGGGCTGCCGTGGCATAGCAGCACGTCGGGCGCGTACTGCAGGGCGGGGCGCAGGGTGGCGATCCAGGCCAGCTCGGCCGCCGTCAACTGGCCGCGGGCGTAAATGTCGGCCTGGGCCGAGCCGGCGTGGCAGGCGAGGATTTGCCGTTCGTGGTTGCCGGCCAGGTGGGTCCAGCCGCTGGCCATCAGGTAGCGCGCCGTTTCCAGCGGCAGCAGCGGCCCGGACAGGCTGTCGCCGAGGTTGATGACGGCGTCGGCGCCGCGCCGGCCGATGTCGGCGGCGACCGCCTCCAGCGCCGCCAGATTGCCGTGGATGTCGGAGACGATGGCGATGCGCATCAGGCGCCGCTAAATTCGGCCTGGGCGGCGCGCGCGGCCGCCAGCAGGGCCAGGCCGGCGAGGCCGCAACCGGCGATGATGGCCAGCGACAGCGGCAGCTCGAACTGGGCGAAGCCGGCCAGCAGGAAGCCGGCGTGGATGGCGGCCATCAGCAGCGTGAAGGTGAGGAGGTACAGCGTTCTGACCATGGCGGCGGCAATCGTGGCGGGACGGCGCCGGCAGGCGCGACGGAGCATTGTATTGTTTAATCGGCATCCCGGTCAAGCGTGCCGGCGCGCCGCCGCCGGCCCATGCTATGATATTTGTTATCGATAACAAACCGATCCGGGAACCGCCATGCACCCAGACTTCCGCAGCCGCGCCATGCTGCTGGACCACATCCGCCACACGCTGCAGTTCTACCACCCGCGCTGCATCGACCCCAGCGGCGGCTTCTACCACTTCTTCCTCGACGACGGCAGCGTCTACGACGCCACCACGCGGCACCTGGTCAGCAGCACGCGCTTCATCTTCAATTACGCGATGGCCTACCGCCAGTTCGGCGACGCCGACTATCTGGCGGCGCTGCGCCACGGCCTGGACTTTTTGCGCCGGGCCCACCGCAACCCGGACACGGGCGGCTACGCCTGGCAACTGGCGTGGCGCGACGGCGCGGCGCGCGTCATCGACGCCGACAACCACTGCTATGGCCTGGCCTTCGTGCTGCTGGCCTACGCCCACGCGCTGCGCGCCGGCGTGGCCGAGGCGCGCGCGCATGTCGACGAAACCTTCGCGCTGATGGAGCGGCGCTTCTGGCAGCCGGAGCACGGCCTGTACGCCGACCAGGCCAGCGGCGACTGGGCCACGCTGGACCCATACCGGGGCCAGAACGCCAATATGCACGCTTGCGAGGCGCTGCTGGCCGCCTACGAGGCCAGCGGCGAGCCGCGCTATCTGCACCGCGCCGAGCTGCTGGCCCACAACATCACCGTGCGCCAGGCGGCGCTGGCCGATGGCTTGATCTGGGAGCATTACAAGCCGGACTGGTCCATCGACTGGACCTACAATTTGCACGACAAGAGCAATATCTTCCGCCCCTGGGGCTACCAGCCCGGCCACTTCACCGAGTGGGCCAAGCTCCTGCTGCTGCTGGAACGCCACGCCGGCGCGCTGGCCGGCCCGGCCGATTGGCTGGCGCCGCGTGCGGCCGCCTTGTTCGACACGGCGCTGGCGCGGGCCTGGGATGGCGAGCATGGCGGCATCTGCTACGGCTTCGGCCCGGACGGCGCCATCTGCGACGGCGACAAATACTTCTGGGTGCAGGCCGAGAGCCTGGCGGCGGCGGCCGTGCTGGCCGCGCGCACCGGCGCGGCCCGCTACTGGGAGAGCTACGAGCGCATCTGGGACTACAGCTGGCGCCATTTCGTCGACCACGAGCACGGCGCCTGGTATCGGATACTGGGCCGCGACAACGCCAAGCTGGGCGCCGAGAAGAGCCCGGCCGGCAAGGTCGATTACCACACCATGGGCGCCTGCTACGAGGTGCTGAACGTCGTCGGGGGCGCCGCGTGAGCGCCATGCCGCGCTTCGTCGCGGCCGGCGAGGCCCTCACCGACATGCTGCGCACAGGGACGGACAACTGGAGCGCGCGGGTCGGCGGCTCGACGTGGAACGTGGCGCGCGTGATGGCGCGGCTGGGCGTGCCGAGCGCCTTCGCCGGCGCCGTCAGCCGCGACGTCTTCGGCGCCGCGCTGGCGGCCGCCGGCGCCGAGGCCGGCCTCGACCCGCGCTTTTTGCAGCAGCTCGACAAGTCGCCGCTGCTGGCCATCGTGCATCAGCTCAGCCCGCCGCAGTATTTCTTCGTCGGCGACGACAGCGCCGACCTGCATTTCGACGCGGCCCTGCTGCCGCAGCAGTGGCAGCGGCAGGCGCAATGGGTGCATTTCGGCGGCATCAGCCTGGCACGCCAGCCGCTGGCCGGCAAGTTGCTGGCGCTGGCCGCCGAACTGAAGGCGGCCGGCGTGAAGATCAGTTACGACCCGAACTTCCGCGTGCTGATGGATGGCCGCTACGACGCCACCTTGCGCCGCATGACGGCGCTGGCCGACGTCGTCAAGGTGTCGGACGAGGATTTGCGGGGCCTGTTCCGCGGCGACGACGTGGATGCCGCCTTCGCCACGCTGCGCGGCTGGAACCCGCAGGCGCGTTACTTGTATACGGAGGGGGAGCGCGGCGCGGCGCTGTATTGCGGCGACGCCGTCTGGCGGGCGGCGCCGCCGCATATCGCCGTGGCCGACTCGGTCGGCGCCGGCGACGCCAGCATCGGCGGTTTGTTGTACAGCCTGATGTGCCGGCCCCAGTCGGATGGCGGCGCGCATCTGCGCTTCGCCGTCGCGGCGGGCGCCGGCGCCTGCCTCGCGGCCGGCGCGGCGCCGCCGGACCTGGCCCTGGTCGAGCGCCTGTTTGGCGCTTGCGCGCTGGCTTAGCCGGCGTAAAGCGGGGGGGGCTTGACCCCGGCAAGCCGGGTCAGGCCCGCTGGCCGCGCCGCGGGTCCGGCGGCGCCGACGAGGCGCGTTCGACCAGCGTGAACGCCAGCAGCTGGTGGGCCGCCAGCGCCGCTTCGCCGGCGCGGCGGCGGCGGATTTCTTCGAGCAGCAGCGTGACGGCGGCGCGCGCCATGGCGGCGATCGGCTGGTGTATCGTCGTCAGCTCCGGCCACACCGTCGTCGCCACCGGCGTGTCGTCGAAGCCGCATACCGTCAAGTCCTCGGGCACGTGCAGCTGCATGCCGTGCGCCACCGCCAGCGCGGCCGCCGCCATGTCGTCGTTGCTGGCGAAGATGGCGCTGGGGCGGCTGGGCGCGGCCAGCAGCTGGCGCGCCGCCGCCAGCCCGGAGCGGTAGGTGAAATAGCCTTGCGCGATGCGCCCGGCCGGCACCTTCAGGCCGGCCGCGCGCATGCCGTCCTCGAACGCGCGCCAGCGCAGTTGCGCCGGCGTGTGCTTCGGGTCGCCCTTGATGAAAGCGATGTCGCGGTGGCCCAGCCCGAGCAGGTGGCGCGTCAGCGCCAGCGCGCCCTGGTAGTCGTCGATGCGCACGGCGGCGACGCCGGCCAGCGGGCGCGCCGTGGCCACCGCCACGGCCGGCACGCCCATGCCATGCAACTGCCGCAGCGCCGCTGCGGAGTCGCACAGGGGCGGCGGCACCAGGATGCCGTCGGCGCCGGCGGCGACCAGCTTGCCGATGGCGGCGCGCTGGCTGGGCAAATCGTCGCAGCGCTCCAGCATCAGCTGGCCGCCGCTCTGGCTGCATTGATCCATCGCGCCGACCAGGAGTTCGCTGAGGAAGGCGGCGCTGGGGTTGCTGTACAGCAGGCCGACGCGCAGCGTCCCGGTGCGGGCGGCGCGCGCGGCCAGATTCGGCTGGTACTGCAGCGCGGCGATGGCGGCGTCGACCTTGCCGCGCGTGGCCGCGCTGACGCCGGCGCGGCCGTTGATGACGCGCGACACCGTCATCGCCGACACGCCCGCCGCGCGCGCCACGTCGTGGACGGTGGCGCCGCCCTGCGCCGGCGGCGCCGTCATTCGAGGTGGCCGCCGAACTTCAGCCTGCCGTTGGCGCGGGCGGCGCCGCGCGGCGCCGCCTCGTCCGGCGCCGGCGCCGGCGCCTCGCCGTGGCGGGCCGGATCGCGCCGCGCCAGGCCCACCGACAAGATATCGAGCAGCATCAGTTGCAGCAGGCGCACGATCATCGGCACGAAGTTCAGATTGCCCTCCGGGTGGTTCAGCGTCAGCAGCACGTCGGCCAGCTTGGCCAGCGGCGAGCCGCTGGTCGTGATCGCCAGGATGCTGGCGCCGCGGCCGCGCGCCACCTTGACCGCGCGCAGCAGCTCGGCCGGCGCGCCCGAGCGCGACACGACCAGCGCCACGTCGCCCGGCGCCAGCAGGGCGGCGCTCATTTCCTGGGCCTGCGGGTCGGGGAAGTAGTTGCTGACGATGCCCAGCGTGAGCAGTTTTTGCTGCATGTCCTCGGCCACGACGCGGGCGCTGCCGACGCTGAGCAGCTCGACCCGCCCGGCCGTGCGCAGCAGCTCGATGGCGGCCGTCAGCGCCTTGACGTCGAGCATGTCGCGCAGGGCCAGCGCGGCCGAGGCGTTGTTGCCCAGCACCTTGCGCGCCAGTTCCGCGTCCGAGTCGGTGATTTCGACGTGGCAGTGCGAGACGGTGATGGCGCCGCCCGTCAGCCCGGAGGCCAGCTTGAGCTTGAAGTCGGCCAGGCCCTGCACGCCGATGGAGCGGCAAAAGCGCATCACGGTGGGTTGGCTGACGCCGGTGCGCTGGGCGATTTCGGCGATCGGCAGCGTCAGCATTGCGTTCGGTTCCCTGAGCACCCAGTCGGCGACCTTGCATTCCGAGGGGCTCATGCGGTCGCGCGCCTGGCGGATCTTGTCGAGCACGGGCGCGCCGGCGTGGGCCAGCTTGAGCTTTTGCGCCAGGATGGCGGCCACGCCGAGGAAGGTCGGCTGCTCGGCCGTGATGACGTAGGTGGGGATGTGCGCCAGGTAGTCGCCGAGGCGGCCCTTGGCCTCGAAGCGGCGGCGGAACGGCGAGCGCGCGAACAGCGGCCCCAGCCGCGGCACGATGCCGCCGCCGATGTAGATGCCGCCCAGCGCGCCCAGCGTCATCGCCAGGTTGCCGGCCACCGAGCCGAGGATGGCGCAAAAGCAGTCGACGGCCTCGACGCAGACGGCGCAGCTGCCGGCCAGCGCGGCGCCACTGATCTCGGCCGCCGCCAGCGGCGCCGCGTCGGCGCGGCCGGCCCGCTCGGCCAGCGCGCGGTAGATCAGTTCCAGACCACGGCCGGAGGCCAGGCGCTCGGCCGAGACGTGCTCGTGCTCGCGCCAGGCGTAGGCCAGCACGTCCATTTCGCGCCCGTCGCAGGGCGCGAAGCTGACGTGGCCGCCCTCGCTGCCGAGGGCGATCCAGCGGTCCTCGGCCGGGATCATGCCCGACACGCCCAGCCCCGTGCCGGGGCCGAGCAGGCCGATGACGCCGTCGGCGCGGGCCGTGCCGCCGCCGATCTTGTCGCGCTGCTCGGCGCGCAGGTGGGGCAGGGCCATCGCCAGGGCCGTGAAGTCGTTGACCACCAGCAGCGTGTCCAGGCCCAGCGCCGCGCGCATCGCCGCGATCGAGAACGACCAGTGGTGGTTCATCATCCGGATGGCGTCGTCGTCGTCGATGGCGTTGGCGATGGCCACGGCGGCGTGGCGCACGCGGGCGGCGCCGACGGCCTTGGCCTCGGCGCCGCCCAGGTAGGCCAGCATGGCCTCCAGCAGCGAGCCATAGCCGTCGCAGCGCAGCACGGCGGCGGCCTCGAAGCGGCCGGGCCGGGTTTCCAGCACGAAGCGGGCGTTGGTGCCGCCGATGTCGGCCAGCAGGCGCGGCCCGTCGCTGTAGCGGCCGGCCTGCTCGGCCCCGGCCGGCGCCGCTGGCAGCGCCGGCGGCGCCGCGGTGGAGTCTTCTGTTGTCATCGCGTCTCGCTGTGGCGCGCGCGGCGCGCCATCTCTCGTTGTCGGGGGCGGGCCGGGCCGGCGCGCCATTTTCATGCGGAATTCTAATGCGGATCGCCGCGCCGCGCCGCATTATTCTGTCGGCCATAAAGTCGTAGGATTACAACATCATATGTTGATATTTGTTCGTAGTATAGTTACTATCACTGTGCCGGAAATAATTCTGGACGGTAAAAGCCAACCCCCGGACTCTTACACGACAAAAAAACGACAACGAGGAGACACAGCATGCATCGCACGATGTTGAAAGTATTGCCCGCAGCAATCATCCTGGCGCTGGGCTGCGCCAACGCCGCGGCCGACGAGGAGGGCTTCCACGGCTACTTCCGCGTCGGCGCCGGCGGCGGCAGCGGGAAGGGGCCGCAAAGCTGCTACGGCCTGGGCGGCAACACGATGAAATACCGCCTCGGCAACGAGTGCGACGCCTACGCCGAGTTCGGCTACACGAAGGAAATCGCCAAATCCGACGGCGTCAGCTACGTCGCCACCATCTGGGCCGACGTCTACAGTCCGAAGTCGGACTTCGGCGACGCCAAGCTGGGCATCGCCAAGGCCTTCGTCGAGGCCAAGGGCCTGGACTTCCTCAACGGCGGCACGGCCTGGATCGGCAAGCGTTACTACTTCCGCCCCGACATCCACATGCTGGACTTGCAGTACATTAACTTCAACGGCACGGGCGCCGGCGTCGACCAGGTCAAGCTGGGGCCCGGCAAGTTCGGCTACGCCTTCTTCAAGGACAACGACACCAACACCCGCGACAAGGACACGGGCAAGATCGTCGGCACGCCGTCGGCCGTGCGGCAGAACTTCATTTACCAGGACATTCCCGCCAACGCCGACGGCAGCGTCGACGTGGCCCTGTCCCTCATCACGGCCCAGGGCGGCGACGACGCCGGCGGCAAGAAGCACAATGGCTGGCAGGTGTCGCTGTTCCACAAGCAGGCCAAGGTCTTCGGCGGCGTCAACACGGTCGGCCTGCAGTACGGCGTCGGCCCCGGCACCGGCGTGGGCGTGGGCAACGGCCGCATCGGCGCCTCCGGCTACACCTCGCTCGGCTCGGACGTGACGCGGCTGCGCCTCTTCGACGACATCTGGGTGCAGCCGACGGAAAACTTCGGCATGGAATTGGTCGCCCTGGTGCAAAGGGACAAGTCCAACGCCGGCGGCTCCTCGACCTGGACCACGCTGGGCGTGCGCCCCGTCTACGCGCTGTCGAAGAACGTCAAGCTGCAACTGGAACTGGGCACCGACCGCGTCACCGACAGCGCCGGCCCGACCAAGCGCCTGACCAAGCTGACGCTGGCGCCGACCATCTCGGCCGGCCCCGGCCTGTGGTCGCGCCCGGAGCTGCGCGCCTTCGTCACCTACGGCAAGTGGAACGACGCGGCGACGGCCTCCGTCAACGCGGCCAACAACTCCGGCCCCGTCTACAACAACAATACCAGCGGCGTCTCGTATGGTTTCCAAGTGGAAACCTGGTTCTAAAGATACCGTTTCACGCACCACAACCGGCGCCGATATGATACATATCTGTCTATCGCCCGCCGGGGCACTTCCCCCACCCGCTCGACCATAATAAGGAAACTGGAGATGAAACTGAAACACCTCGTCATGCTGACGGCGCTCGCCTGCGCCGCCCACGCCCACGCCACCGACGTCGAAGTGCTGCACTACTGGACCTCGGGCAGCGAGGCCAAGTCGGTCGGCCAGTTGCAGCAGATCGTCAAGGAGGACGGCTTCGGCTGGAAGGACTTCGCCGTGGCCGGCGGCGCCGGCGAGAACGCCGCGACGGCGCTGAAGACCCGCGTCATCTCCGGCAAGCCGCCGACGGCGGCGCAGATCAAGGGGCCGTCCATCCAGGAGTGGGGCAAGGAGGGCGTGCTGGCCAACATCGACGAGGCCGCCGCGGCCGGCAAATGGGACGCGGCCCTGCCCAAGGTCGTCGCCGACATCATGAAATACAAGGGCCACTATGTCGCCGCGCCCGTCAACGTGCACCGCGTCAACTGGGTGTGGGCCAATCCCGAGGTGCTCAAAAAAGCCGGCGTCAACGGCGTGCCGGCCACCTGGGACGCCTTCTTCGAGGCGGCCGACAAGATCAAGAAATCCGGCGCCATCGCCATCGCCCACGGCGGCCAGCCTTGGCAGGACGCCACCGTCTTCGAATCGGTCGCGCTGGGCGTCGGCGGCACCGAGTTCTACAAGAAGGCCATCCTGCAGCTGGACCAGAAGGAGTTGACGGGCCCGACCATGATCAAGGTCTTCGACACGCTGGCCCGCGTCAAGGGCTATATCGACAAGGACGCCGCCGGGCGCGACTGGAACCTGGCCACGGCCATGGTCATCAACGGCAAGGCCGGCTTCCAGTTCATGGGCGACTGGGCCAAGGGCGAGTTCTCCAACGCCGGCAAGATCCCCGGCCGCGACTACCTGTGCGCGGCCGCCCCCGGCACCGACAAGGCCTACACCTTCAACGTCGACTCCTTCGCCATGTTCGCGCAGAAGGACGCCGCCGCCAAGAAGGGCCAGATCGCGCTGGCGAACGCCATCATGAATCCGAAGTTCCAGGCCATCTTCAACCTCAACAAGGGCTCGATCCCGGTGCGCTCGGGCGTGCCGCGCGCCAAGTTCGACGACTGCGCCATCAAGTCGATGGACGATATGGACGCCACCAACAAGGGCGGCGGCCTGGTGCCCTCGTTCGCCCACGGCATGGCCCTGGCCTCGGCCACCCAGGGCGCCGTCGTCGACGTCATCGCCAAGTTCATGAACTCCAACATGAGCTCGAAGGACGCCGCCGCGGCGCTGGCGAAGGCGGCAAAAGTGAAGTAACCGCGCCGGACCACAGGCGGCCGCCGTCTCCCCGGCGCCGCCTGCCGCTTTCCCCCTTTCCTACGGCTGTCCCATGTCCCTACGCAATCTGTTCGACCGCTGGATACCGCAACTGGTGCTCGGCCCCACGCTGCTCGCCAGCCTGCTGTTCGTCTACGGTTTCATCTTCCTGACCGGCTACCTGTCGCTGACGGAGTCGCGGCTGATGCCGAACTTCGAGTTCGCCGGCCTGCTGCAATATCGCGAGCTGTTCGACAACGAACGCTGGTGGACCTCGCTGAGCAACCTCGGCATCTTCGGCACCCTGTTCATCGGCGCCAGCATCGCCATCGGCCTGTTCATGGCCATCCTGCTGGACCAGAAAATCCGCGCCGAGGGCTTCCTGCGCGCCATCTACCTGTACCCGATGGCGCTGTCCTTCATCGTCACCGGCACGGCCTGGAAGTGGATGCTCAACCCCAGCCTCGGCCTGGAAAAGCTGATGCACGACTGGGGCTGGAGCGGCTTCACCTTCGACTGGCTGGTCAACGCCGACATGGCCATCTACACCGTCGTCATCGCCGGGGTCTGGCAGTCGTCCGGCTTCGTCATGGCGCTGTTCTTGGCCGGCCTGCGCGGCATCGACGACGAAATCATCAAGGCCGCCCAGGTCGACGGCGCCACGCTGCCGACGATCTACCGGCGCATCGTCATCCCGGCCATGCGCCCGGTGTTCTTCAGCGTGCTGCTGATCCTGTCGCACATCGCCATCAAGAGCTTCGACCTGGTCATCGCGCTGACGGCGGGCGGACCCGGCAACGCCTCCGACGTGCCGGCCATCTTTATGTACCAGTTTTCGTTCACCCGCGGGCAGCTGGGCCTCGGCTCGGCCTCGGCGATGATGATGCTGGCCACCATCGTGGCGGTGCTGGTGCCGCTGATGTATCTGGAAGCGCGCAGCGCAAAGGCCATGAGATGAGCACACGCACCCCCTCCCTGACGCTGGGCCGCGGCCTGCTGTACCTGCTGCTGGTCCTGTTCGCGCTGTACTACATCGCGCCCCTGTACGTGATGCTGTCGACCTCGTTCAAGTCGCTCGACGACATCCGCACCGGCAACCTGCTGGCGCTGCCGGCCGTGTGGCAGACGGAATCCTGGGCCAAGGCCTGGTCCTCGGCCTGCACCGGCGTCACCTGCGACGGCATGCAGCCGTTCTTCTGGAACTCGCTGAAGATGGTCATTCCGGCCGTGCTGATCTCCACTTTCGTCGGCGCCTTCAACGGCTATGTGTTCGCGCATTGGCGCTTCCGCGGCAGCGAGGCCCTGTTCGCCGCGCTGCTGGTGGGTTGCTTCATCCCCTTCCAGGTGGTGATCCTGCCGATGGCGCGGCTGCTCGGCGAATTCGGCCTGGCCAACACGACGACGGGCCTGGTCTTCGTCCACGTCGTCTACGGCACGGCCTTCACGACCCTGTTCTTCCGCAACTACTACGTCGGCGTGCCGGAAGAGCTGATCAAGGCCGCGCGCATCGACGGCGCCGGCTTCTTCCTGATCTTCCGCAAGATCGTGCTGCCGATCTCCGGCCCCATCTTCGTCGTCTGCATCATCTGGCAATTCACGCAGATCTGGAACGACTTCCTGTTCGGCGTCGTCTTCGCCGCCGGCGAGTCGCAGCCGATCACCGTCGGCTTGAACAACCTCGTCAACACCTCGACGGGCGTCAAGGAGCACAACGTCAACATGGCGGCGGCGATCATCGCGGCGCTGCCGACGCTGCTGGTCTACCTCGTCGCCGGTCGCTATTTCGTGCGCGGCCTGACGGCCGGCGCAGTCAAAGGTTAAGGAACACTATGTCCAGTTTATCCATACGCAACATCCGCAAGGTCTACAGCAACGGCGTCGAAGTCTTGAAGGGCATCGACATCGACATCAAGGACGGCCAGTTCCTGATCCTCGTGGGCGGCTCCGGCTCCGGCAAGTCGACGCTGCTGAACATGATCGCCGGCCTGGAAAGCGTCACCTCGGGCGAAATCCTCATCGACGGCAAGGTCGTCAACGCGCTGCCGCCGAAGGACCGCGACATCGCCATGGTGTTCCAGTCCTACGCCCTGTACCCGTCGATGACGGTGCGCGAAAACATCGCCTTCGGCCTGGGCGTCAAGAAGGTGCCCAAGCACGAACAGGAGGAAATCGTCGCCCGCGTCGCCGAGACGCTGCAAATCACCCACCTGCTGGACCGTCGCCCGGCCCAGTTGTCGGGCGGGCAGCGCCAGCGCGTGGCGATGGGCCGGGCCATCTCGCGCAAGCCGGCCCTGTTCCTGTTCGACGAACCGCTGTCGAACCTGGACGCGAAGCTGCGCGTTGAAATGCGCGCCGAAATCAAGCTGATGCACCAGCGCCTGCATTCGACCATCGTCTACGTGACGCACGACCAGATCGAAGCGATGACGATGGGCGACCTGATCGCCGTCATGAAGGACGGCGTGGTCCAGCAACTGGGCACGCCGCAGGAAATTTACGACAACCCGGCGAACCTGTTCGTGGCCGGCTTCATCGGCTCGCCGTCGATGAACTTCATCACCTGCCGGCCGGCCATCGACGCGGCCGGCGAGGTTTTCGTGCCGATCGAAAACGCCGGCCAGACGATGCGCCTGCAGCTGCCGTTCGACGCGGCGGCGCTGCGGCCCTACGCGGGGCGCGACGTCACGCTGGGCATCCGCCCCGAGCAGATCACCGACCTGAGCAGCGCCCACGGCGACGCCGGCCAGGCGCTGTCCTGCCTGGTCGACCTGGTCGAACCGACGGGACCGGACACCCTGCTGACGACGAAACTGAACGGCGCCTCCGTCACCTGCCGGGCGCACCCGCGCGAAGCCGTGCAGCCGGGGCAAACGATGACGCTGTCGTTCAACCTGTCGAAGGCGGCGCTGTTCGACCCGGGCAGCGGCGCGCGCATCGCCTGACGGCGGGGGAGGGCGGCGGGGCTGCTATCATTCCCCTCGGCCCTCCCGGGGGGCCGACCCCGGCAGTTTGGGGTCGGACCCCTGCTGTGCGCCCCCGCATCCACCCACCAATGAGCGCCACCGATGCAACCCACCCTAAGCCTGCTGCTGGCGGCAACGCTGGGCAGCGCCGCCCACGCCGCCGAAGTCCGCTGCCTCATCAGCAGCGACGCGAGGCCTCCGATCCGCCTGCAATTCACCTTCCCCGAAGGCAAAAAGCTGCTGGGCCAGGTGCGCTATGAGCGCGGCAGCGCCGCCATCCCCGTCAAACGCCTGAGCAGCACCACGATCGACGCGGAGCCGGACCGGCCGTGGTCCTTCGAAACGACGTGGCGCGAAACCACGGCCGGCGGCGGCAGCTACACCATGCTGACCCAGGGCGCGCGCGTCTACGCATTCAGCTACACCGGCGCGAAAGGCAAAACCACCACCTTCCTGGAAGATCTCGAGGCGAGCGGCGAGCGCGGCTGCGAGTGGCGCCGCGCCGGCTGAGGCGTCAACCGTCCAGATTTTCGTGATGGCCGACGGCGCCGCGCTTCCAATACGCGGCGGCGCGGATCGCCTTGCGGTCCAGCCCCTTCTCCTCGACGAAGATGCGGCGCAGCGCCGCCACGGCGCCGGCCTCGCCGGCGCACCACACATAACCGTCGCCGGGCGGCAGCGCCAGCGCGCGCGCGGCGGCCAGCAACTGCGCCTCGTCATCGAGCCACTGCAGCGCGACGGCGGCGGCGCTGGCCAGCGGGCGGCGCTCCGCCGCATCCAGCTGCAACAGCACCGACACGCGCGCGCCGGCCGGCAACTCCTCAAGGCGGCGGGCGATGGCGGGCAGCGCCGTCGCGTCGCCGGCCAGCACATGCCAGTCGTAATCGAGGGGAATGACGAAGGAGCCGCGCGGGCCGGCGACGACGGCGTTCTGGCCCGGCGCCGCCTGCGCGGCCCAGGCGGCGCCGGGGCCGTCGCCGTGCAGCGCGAACTCCAGCGTCAGCTCGCCGGCGGCCGCGTCGTGGCGGCGCGGCGTGTAATCGCGGCGCAGCGGCGCGCCGGCCGCGTCCGCGCCAAAAATGAACTTCACATGGTCGTCGAACGACGGGCTGTGGAAGCCGGCCAGCTCGGCGCCGGCGAAGGTGACGGCGCGCATATGCGGGCTCGGCGACTCCACGCGCAGCACCTGCAGCTCGCGGTGGACGACTTCCTGGCGCAGCCGTTGGACGCGCCCCTGGGCAAGGTCTATACTCATACGTTGACACTTTCAATTGGTTGACAATATCACCTATCATGCGCGAAAAAAATGACAATGTCAACCATTCCGGCGGCGCGCCGGAAGACGGCGTGCTGGACTTGATCCACGCCGTGATGCACCAGTACCGCGCGCAACAATTCCAGGTGCTGCGCGACGGCCCGCACGACGTGACCCACATGGAGAGCAAGGTGATGGGTTATTTCGGCCGCTGTCCGGGGGCGACGCAGAGCGACCTGGCGCGCCACAGCGGACGCGACAAGGCGCAACTGGCGCGCCTCATCAAAGGCTTGCGCGAGCGCGGCATGCTGGAAGGGGAGGCCGACGAAACGGACAGGCGCAACACGCGGCTGCGGCTGACGGCGGCCGGCGCGGCCGTGCAGGAAACGCTGCAACAGCAGGCGAAGTTGCTCAACGCCAAAGCCGTGCGCGGCCTCGACGCGGCGCAGCGCGCGCAACTGACGGCCCTGCTGCAACAAGTGAGCGCCAGCCTCGCCGCCGCCCCATCCTGAGGCGGCCAAGCCGCGAAAGATAGGGCCTAGGCGGCCGCCTGCAGCGCGTCGACGACGATGCGCCCGTCCAGCAAATGCAGCGTGCGCGAAGCCTGCGCCGCGTGGGCCGGCGAGTGCGTCACCATGACGACGGTGGTGCCTTCGGCGTTGATGGTGCGCAGCAGGCGCATCACCTCGTCGCCGTGGGCCGTGTCGAGGTTGCCGGTCGGTTCGTCGGCCAGCAGCATGGCGGGGCCGGCGACGAGGGCGCGGGCGATCGCCACGCGCTGCTGCTGGCCGCCCGACAACTGCGAGGGCCGGTGCTTGGCGCGGTGGGCGATGCCGAGGCGTTCGAGCATGGCGGCGACGCGCTCGCGCCGCTCCTTGGCCGGCGTGCCCGTATATTCCAGGGCCAGTTCGACGTTCTCGAACACCGACAATTCCTCGATCAAATTAAAGCTCTGGAAAATGAAGCCGATGCGGCCGCGGCGCAACTGGTTCAGTTTGGCCTCGCTCCAGCCGGCGACATTCTGGCCCTCGAACCAATACTCGCCGCTGTTGGGCACGTCGAGCAGGCCGAGCAGGCTGAGCAGCGTCGACTTGCCGCAGCCGGAAGGGCCGGTGATGGCGACATACTCGCCGGCATCGATTTCCAGGTCGACGCGGTCGAGGGCGGTGGTCTGGACTTCGCCGGCCAGATGGACTTTGCTGACGCCTACAAGTTTAAGCATGGTATTCCCCTGTCGATAATGAAACGGATAATATAGGCAATACAGCAAACTACGTGCCAGCCCAGCAACAAGGGCGGTGCGGGGGGAGCGGCGGGGAGGTGTGCGGAGCCGGACAGTGGCGCCTGTCCGTAAGCGAACAGCCGGGGACAGACCACCATTTTCCGGGAAAGATTTCGCGGAAATGGTGGTCTGTCCCCGGCCGGTTCAGGCGGCCTGTTTTTCGTCGCGCAGCACGCGGCGCAGGATTTTGCCGACGTTGGTCTTCGGCAGTTCGTCGCGGAATTCGATGTACTTCGGCTTCTTGTAGGCCGTGAATTGCTCCTTGCAATAGGCCATCAGCTGCTCGGCCGTCAGCGCCGGGTCGCGCCGCACGACGTACAATTTGACGGCTTCGCCCGAATTGCCGTCCGGTACGCCGATGCAGGCGCATTCGAGCACGCCGGGGTGGGCCGCGACGACGCCCTCGATCTCGTTCGGGTAGACGTTGAAGCCGGAGACGAGGATCATGTCCTTCTTGCGGTCGACGATGCGGGTGAAGCCGCGCTCGTCCATGATGCCGATGTCGCCCGACTTGAAGAAGCCGTCCGCCGTCATCACGGCCGCCGTGTCCTCGGGCCGGTTCCAGTAGCCGACCATCACCTGCGGCCCGCGTATGGCGATTTCGCCGGGCTGGCCGTGCGCCACGGGTGTGCCCTCGTCGTCGAGGATGGCGATGTCGGTGGAGGCCAGCGGCAGGCCGATCGAGCCGGTGAACTTCTCGGCGTCGGCCAGGTTCAGGGTCGCCGCCGGCGCCGTTTCCGACAGGCCGTAGCCTTCGACGATCAGGCAGCCGGTGGTTTGCTGCCAGCGCTCGCTGACGACTTGCTGCACCGCCATGCCGCCGCCCAGGCACACCTTCAGGCCGGAAAAGTCGAGCTTGGCGAAGTCCGGGTGGTTCAGCAGGCCGTTGAACAGGGTGTTTACGGCCGGCAGCATATTGAAGGGATGCTTGGCCAGCACCTTGATGAAGCCGGGAATGTCGCGCGGATTCGGGATCAGGATATTCAGCGCGCCCCAGCGCGTGCCCACCAGCATGCAGGCCGTCAGGGCCATGATGTGGTACAGCGGCAGCGCGCAGACGATGCTCAGGGCCGCGACGGGCTTGCCCTGTTGCAGCGCCGGCTGGGCCCAGGTGTCGTTTTGCAGCACGTTGGCGATCACATTGCGGTGCGACAGCGTGGCGCCCTTCGACACGCCGGTGGTGCCGCCCGTGTATTGCAGGAAGGCGATGTCGTCCTGGCCCAGTTGCACCGGCGCCAGGCGCATGCGGGCGCCTTGCGCCAGCGCCCGCTTGAAGGCGACGGCCTGGGGCAGGGCGAAGGCCGGCACCATCTTTTTGACCTTGCGCACGACGAGATTGACGAGCAGGCCCTTGGCGGCGCCCAGCATGTCGCCCATGCTGGCCAGCACCACGTGCTTGACGGCCGTGCGGGCCAGCACCTGCTGCAGCGTCGTGGCGAAATTTTCCAGCACGATGATGGCCTCGGCGCCGGAATCGTTGAGCTGGTGCTCCAGCTCGCGCGGCGTGTACAGGGGGTTCACATTGACCACCGTGTAGCCGGCGCGCAGCACGGCGGCGACGGCGATCGGGTATTGCAGCACGTTCGGCATCATGATGGCCACGCGCGCGCCTTTTTGCATGCCCTTGCTCTGCAGCCAGGCGCCAAGGTGGGTGGAATACTTGTCCAGCTCCGCATAGCTGAGGAACTTGTCCATGCAGACATAAGCCTTGCGCGCGGCAAATTTCTGGAATGACTCTTCCATCAAATGGACCAGCGACGGGTATTGCGCGGGGTCGATCTCCGCGGGCACGCCCTTGGGGTACGACTTCAACCAGATTTTCTCCATAGTCTGCCTCTCGTCTATGCTTCGGTGGGAATGGAAAGCGAACGCTCGTTCTATTTTTGTCTCATCCATTCTAGGACGGGGGGCGCCGGCTGGCAAGTGCTTGTTGCAATAAAGCCAATATCGGGGCGGCGCGGGGAGCCGAAGGGAGGGAGGGGGAGGGCCGGGGCTGGCGCTTCAGGCCGGCCCCGGCTGTTTGCGCCGTTGAGGCGGCGCCGTCAGAACCAGGTTTCGACCTGCAGCCCGACCGAGGTGCCGCTGGTGGACTTGCCGAAAACCGGGCCGGACTCGTTGGCCGCGTTGACGGCGGCCGTGGCCGCGTCGTTCCAGCGCGCGTGCGTGATGAAGGCGCGCAGCTCCGGGCGGTCCCAGTATCCCTTGCCCGCCGTCAAGGTCGGGGCGAAGGTGAATTTGGTCAGGCGCTGCGCCGCGCCGCCGGTGGGCGAGGTGACGCGGTCCGTGCCCAGCTCGAACTGCAGCTTGAAGTGGTCCGACAGCGCGTACACGGGGCGCATGCCCAGCGAGGTCCAGGTCGAGGTGCCGCCGGAGGCGTTCGACTTGTCGCGCTGCACCACGGCCACCAGCTCGGCGCTCCAGTTCGGCGTCGCCTGCACCCACAGCGAGTCGAAGAAGCGCGTGCGCGTCACGTCCGAGCCGTTCTTGATGTCGCCGGTGGTGCCGATGCGGTCGCAGCACTGGCCGCCCTTGCCGGTGCCGGGGCCGACGCCGTGCTGGAAGCCGATGGTGTTGGCGCCGCCGAAGACCTTGTCCTGTTTGTGCAGGATGGTGATTTGCCAGCCGCTGTGCGTGGTGTCGTCCTTGATGTCGGGGCGGATGTAGGAGGTCAGCACGTCGACCGTGCCGTTGTTATTGACGGGAATGCCCTGGTAGACGAGGTTCTGGCGCAGCGCCGAGGTGCCGACCTTGTCCTTGTCCTTGAAGAAGCCGTAGCTGATGCGGCCCGGTCCCAGCTTGTACTGGTCGATGCCGCCGCCGGTGCCGTTCATGTTGACGTATTGCAGATCGAGGAAATGGATGTCCGGACGCATGTAATAGCGCTTGCCTATCCAGGCCGTGCCGCCGTTCAGCTCGGGGATGCCCTTGGCCTCGACATACATCTTCGCCACGTGGATGTCGGAGGCGCTGACGTTCGAGCTGGCGTGGTAGGCGTCGAGCATGACGTGGCCGACGAAGCTGACGCCGTTGATCGGCTTGCCCATTTCGCGCTGGTACTCGAACTCGCCGTAGGTGTCGCACTCGTTGCCGAGGCGGTAGCGCATCGTGTTGCCGCCCAGGCCATAGCAAGCCTGCGGGCCGCGGTTGTTCGACGAGGTGCCGACGCCGGCGCGGAAGTAGCCGTGGTACTCGCCCTCGGCGTCGCCCGCCCGGGCCTGGCCGACGGCAAGCACGAGGGGGATGGCCAGCGAAAGCGATTTCAACATGGGGTGATTCATACATCTCCTTGATTATAGTTATAGAAAAAATGTGCCCTTGGGCACCGTGCCTCGAACCGTCCCCGGTTCAATCCGTATACAACATGCTCAGGCCGCCAGCGCCTGCTTCGACGACAACATATTCCCCGGCTTGCGGCGCCGCAGCGCCCGGCCGCTGGCGTCGAAGACGTGGAAGGCGCTGCTGGCGGCTGACACCGTCAGCGCCGCGCCCAGGCGCACGGGCTGGTTGCCGTCGCCGCGCACCACCAGGTCCTGGCCGTTCTGCAGCGTTAGATAGATATAGTTCGCCTCGCCCAGGTGCTCGACGATGTTGACCACGCCGCTGAAGCTGGCGCCGCCCAGGCCGTCCTCCGCGATATGCTCGGCGCGCAGGCCGACCGTGACGGCGTCGCCGATGCGCGCCAAGGCGCCGTCGACGTCGGCGCGCACCTCCTGGCCGCTGGCCAGTTGCAGGCGCAGACTGTCGGCGTCGACGCCGCTGACGGTGGCGCCGAACAGATTCATCTTCGGCGAGCCGATGAAGGTGGCGACAAACAGATTGGCCGGCTGCTGGTACAGCTCCAGCGGCGTGCCGGCCTGCTGGATATGGCCCTCGTTCATGACGACGATCTTGTCGCCCAGCGTCATCGCCTCGACCTGGTCGTGCGTCACATAGACGATGGTGGCGCCGAGCTGGCGGTGCAGTTTGGCGATTTCCAGCCGGGTCTGCACCCGCAGCGCCGCGTCCAGGTTCGACAGCGGCTCGTCGAACAGGAACAGCTTCGGCTCGCGCACGATGGCGCGGCCGATGGCGACGCGCTGGCGCTGGCCGCCGGACAGCTCGCGCGGCAGCCGCTCCAGCAGATGGTCGATCTTCAGGATGGCGGCCGCGTGCTTGACCCGGCGCGCGATGGCCTGCTTGTCCTCGCCGGCGATCTTCAGGCCGAAGGCCATGTTGCGGTAAACCGTCATGTGCGGGTACAGCGCATACGACTGGAACACCATCGCGATGCCGCGCTCGGACGGCGGCAGGTCGTTGACGACCTGGGCGCCGATGGCCAGCTCGCCGCCGCTGATCGCCTCCAGCCCGCACAGCATGCGCAGCAGGGTGGATTTGCCGCAGCCGGAGGGGCCGACCAGCACGGCGAATTCGCCGTGCTGGATTTCCAGGTCGATCCCGGCCAGCACGTCGTGCTTGCCGTCATACGATTTGCGGATTTGTTTCAGGCTTACGTTCGCCATATAGCACCTATTATTTGACCGCGCCGGAAGTCAGGCCCCGGATCAGTTGACGAGAGAAAATGACGTACATGAGCAGCACGGGAATGACCGCCAGCGACAGCGCCGCCAGCACCGAATTCCAGTCGGTCACGTACTGGCCGATGAACTGCTGCACGCCCAGCGTGACGGTCTTGGTCTGGTCGGACGGCGCCAGGATCAGCGGGAACCACAGGTCGTTCCAGGCCGGGATCATGGTGAACACGGCGACGGTGGCGATGGCGGGGCGGATCAGCGGCAGGATCACCTGGAAGAAGATCTTGTATTCGCCCACGCCGTCGCAGCGCGCCGCATCCTTCAGCTCGCGCGGCACCTGGCGCACGAACTCGGACAAGATCATCACCGCCAGCGGCAGGCCCTGCGCCGTGTACACCAGGATCAGCGCCGTCAGCGTGTTGATCAGGTCGAGCTTGACCACCAGTTCGAGGATGGACACGGTGCCCAGGCGGATCGGGATCATGATGCCGATCGCCAGGTACAAGGTCATCCAGCGGCTGGCCGGGAAGGGGTATTCGGACAGTGCCCACGCCGCCATCGCGCCGAACAGTACGATGCACACCAGCGACACCAGCGTGACGAACAGGCTGTTGCCGAAGTAGAGCAGGAAGTGCGAATTGGCCAGCACCTTGTGAAAGCCGATCAGCGAAAACGTCTCCGGCGTCGGCAGCGCCAGCGGGTTGGCGAAGATCGCCGCGCGGCTCTTCACCGAGTTAATCAGGATCAGGAAGATCGGGAACAGGGCGACCAGGGTGTAGCCGCCCAGGATCGCATGCACGCCCGCTGTTCCCAGAGGCCGGTATAAAGGCTGTTTCATGGCGAGAGCAGTCAGTTGAGGTTCATCGGAGGCGGCAGTCCGGGGGCTGGCCCCGGCTTTTCGGCCTTGCGTTCACAGCTCATAGCGCGTCAGCTTGCGCTGCACCAAATAGAAGTACATGCCGACGCCGGCCAGTATCACCAGGAACATCAGCGTCGCCACGGCCGCGCCCATCGTCGGGCTGCCGATCTGCGCCTGGTAGCCGAAGAAGGTGCGGTAAAAGAAGGTGCCGAGGATGTCGGTGGCGTAGTTCGGCCCGGCCAGCGCGCCCTTGACCGAGTACACCAGGTCGAAAGCGTTGAAGTTGGCGACAAAGGTCAGGATGGTCACCAGGCCCAGCGTCGGCCAGATCAGCGGCAGCTTGATCTCCCAGAAAATGCGCAGCGCGCCGGCGCCCTCGGCGTGGGCCGCCTCGACTATCTCCTCCGGCACGGCCAGCAGCGCCGCGTAGATCAGCATCATCGGGATGCCGATGTACTGCCACACCGACACCAGCGCGATGGTGAACAGGGCGCTCGACTCCTGCCCCAGCCACGGCGCGAAGTAATCGGCCAGCCCGGCGTAGCTGAGCAGCGACTCGCCGACGCCCCACAGCGGCGACAGGATCAGCTGCCAGATGAAGCCGATGATGACGACCGACAGCAGCGTCGGCAGGAAAATCAGCGTGCGGTAGGTGCGCTCGCCCCGCAAACCCTTCAGGCTGAACAGCGTGGCCAGCACCAGGCCGATGGGGTTTTGCAGCAGCATATGGATCAGGAAGAACTTCAGGTTGTTCCACATGGCGTTCCAGAACGCCTGCGACCACTGCGGATCGAACAGGATGGTGGCGTAGTTGGCCAGGCCGGCGAAGCTGTAGTGGCCTGCCTCGCTGGTGGCGTAAAAGCCGAGGCGCAGCGTGTCGATCAGGGGCAGGGCGCTGAACAGCGAGTAGACCAGCACCGCCGGCGCGAGAAACACCACGATATGCCAGGGAAAAGCTCTTTTCACGGCCACTCTCCAAACGGAATAAAAACCCGGCGGCGGCGCCGCCGGCGTAAACCATGCGCCAGGCATGGGGGGGAGGACGGGGCCTACTGCTGCGGCTTGTACCATTTGGCGAAGCCGGCCTGTATCTGCCTGGCCGCGTCTTTGCCCGACAGCTTGCCGTTCAAGACTTGCGCGTTGACGTTCCACAGCTCGTTTTCCATGCTCGGCTCGCCGCGGTTGAGCACCTGCGCGTTCAGGCGGATCGTCGAGGCGCAGCTGGCGCGCCAGCCGATCATCTGCCTGGCGACCGGGTCTTTCACCGTGATCGCGTGGTTCGACAGCGAGAAGAAGCCGGTCACCTTGTTGGTGTAGATGTCGGCGAACTCCTGCGAGCCCAGCCAGGCCAGGAATTTGTAGGCTTCCGCCTTGTTCTTCGACTTCGCGTTGACGGCCATGCCGATGTCGGTATGGTCGGAGATGTAGCACTTGTCGCCGGCCTTGCGCACGGGCGGCGGGAAGGCGCCCATTTCCAGCGCCGGGTCCTGGTTGAAGTAGGAGATGTCCCACGAGCCGGTCGGATAGATCGCTGCCTTGCCGAGGGCGAACTGGTTCTGGCTGTCGCCGTAGGTTTGCGCGCTGGCGCCCTTCGACAGATAGCTGCCGACCTTGGCCTCATAGTCCCAGGCGGCGACGAACTGCGGATCGGTGAACTTGGCCTTGCCGGCGATGAGCGCCTGGCGGCCTTCCTCGCCCTTCCAGTAATTGGCGCCGATGCTGGTGAAAATCACCTGGTTGGCCTCCCACTGGTCGGCCGTGCCGAGCGCCAGCGGCGCGTACTTGCCGCTTTTCTTCACCGTCTCCAGCACCTTGAAGAACTCGTCTTCGGTCTTCGGCGCCTGCAGTTTCAGCTCCTGGAAGATCTTCTTGTTGTACAAAAAGCCGTGCATCACCGAGGCGACCGGCATGCAGAAGGTATCCTTGCCATTGTCGGTCTGCCAGGCCACCTTGGCCGAAGCGGGGAAATTCTCCATGCCGGCCCGGCCGTCGAGCTTGTCGAGGTGGCCGCGCTTGTACAGCGACAGCGACACGTCGAAGGGGCGGCAGGCCAGCAGGTCGCCGCCGGTGCCGCCGGCCAGACGCGCGGTCAGGCTGGAATCGTATTCGGTCGGCGCCGTCGGCGCGAACTTGACCTCGATGCCGGGGTTCTTCTTCTGGAAGGCCGGGATCAGCACCGTCTCCCACAGCGCCTTGTCGTCGACGCGCCAGCTTTCGATGGTGAGGGTGGCGGCCTGCGCGCCGGTGGCGGCCAACAGGGTGCACAGCGCGGCGCCGCGCATCATACGAAAGGATTGCATTGATTGTCTCCAGTGGTTTTTGTCGGTAGTGGCTGCAGGTCCTGATGCAGTGGACGGACAGTAGCACCCGAGAAAATGTGACACCAGCGGACCGAAAGTGTTATTAAGGTGATATCCTATGTGATTGATTTAATGGGAAAAATTGGTATTGTGGGAAATCGGCGCTGTTACATAACTTTACCTGCGGGGAGGGCGGCGCAAGGCGCATGGGCGCTGGCGCGGCGGCTGCCGGCGCCAAGGAAACGCAACAAAAGCTTACGCTTCTTTACAAAACTGGACGCTTACTTACTCACGCAGCCGTGTTTAGTTAAGCTATAGTTTGTCGCATAAAAAAGAGGTCTGACAACGCGGTGCCGCGGGGCTGAACCCAGCTTTTCGCAGTTGCTCTTCATCGGGCGGCATTCGTGCATAACGGTGGGAACAGGGGACGAGACATTGATTCAATCACGCGTGATTGACCGTGCGCTGGCGCGCGCCGGTCGGGGAATTAGCTGCTCCTTGCTGGGCCTGAGCCTGATGGGCGCGGCCCGCGCCGACGCGCTGCAAGTGCTGCACTGGTGGACCTCCGCCGGCGAGCGCAAGGCCGCCAACACGCTGGTGACGCGGCTGGCCGCCGAGGGCATCGACTGGCGCGACGCCGCCATCCCCGGCGGAGCCGGCGTCGGCGCCGTCAAGGTCCTGAAGAGCCGCGTCCTGTCCGGCACCTCGCCGGAAGTCATGCAGCTGATCGGCTTCAGCGTCGGCGAATGGGCCGAACTGGGCCTGCTGCTGCCGCTCGACAGCGTCGCGCTCGCCGGCAACTGGGGCGCGCAAATGTACCCGACCGCCTGGGCGCAGGCGCAGCACGGCGGCCATGTGATGGCCGCGCCGCTCGGCATCCACCGCGTCAACAATCTGTACTACAACCGCAAAGTGTTCAACCGGCTGGGCATCGCGCCGCCCAAGACCTGGGGCGAATTCGAGCGCGTCGCCAAACAACTGAAACAGGCCGGCATCACGCCGCTGGCGCAAAGCAGCGAAGCGTGGCAGGTGGCGACCCTGTTCGAAACGCTGGTGCTGGCCGAGTCCGGGCCGGGCTACTACCGCGAACTGTTCGTGCAAAAGAATCCGGCGGCCTTCGCCGACGCGCGCCTGCTGCGCGCGCTGACGCGCCTGAAGGCGCTGAAACAATGGATGCCGCAGCCCCTGGCGGAAAAGCCGTGGACCGAAGTGACGCGCCAGTTCGCCGACGGCGACGCGGCCATGTTCATCATGGGCGACTGGGTCAAGGGCGAACTGAATGCCTGGGGCGTGGCCACCGACGACGGCTTCGGCTGCGCCGCCGTGCCGGAAACCGGCAACTACCACCTGTACAGCATCGACACCTTCGCCATGTTCGCCGCCGACTACAGCCACCAGGCGGCCCAGGAAAAACTGGCCCAGCTCATCACGGCGGCGCCGGCGCAGGCCGAATACAACCAGATCAAAGGCTCGATCTCGGTGCTGCGCACGGCCGACCCGGCGAAAATGGACAGCTGCGCGCGCGCCTCGGCGCAGACCTTCGCGCGCGGCGCGGCCGTGCAGGCGCCCAGCTTCGTGCACCGCATGGCAACCGACGAAACCAGCAAGGACGCCATCATCGCCGAAGTGCGGCGCTACTTCATCGACGACCGGATCAGCGCCGCCGACAGCCAGCGGCGCATCGGCGCGATGATGCAGGCGCTTTCGAAACAAGGAAAAGGAAAAGACTATGGCGCGCAAGATCCTCATCGTTGACGACGACCAGAAAACCCGCATGCTGCTCAAGGCCTACCTGGAAAAGAACCAGTACGAAGTCGGCCTGGCGCACAACGGCGAAACCTTCCTGGCCGAGTTCTACCGCTGCGCCGACGAACTGTCGCTGCTGATCCTCGACGTCATGCTGCCCGACACCGACGGCTTCGCGCTGTGCAAAATCGTCCGCGGCCGCTCCAATGTGCCGATCATCATGCTCACCGCCAGCTCTGACGAAACCGACCGCGTCGTCGGCCTGGAACTGGGCGCCGACGACTACATCGCCAAGCCCTACAGCCCGCGCGAGCTGCTGGCGCGGATCAAGGCGATCCACCGCCGCACCGGCATCGACAACGCCGCGCCGCCGCGCTACTACCGCTTCGTCGGCTTCACGCTCGACACGGTCGAGCGCACCGTCACCGACGCCGGCGGCGAGGCCATCGCGCTGACGGGGCTCGACTTCCAGCTGCTGAAATACTTCGTCGAGCATCCCGGTGACATCCTCGACCGCGGCGTGCTGTGCGAACAGACCCGCGGCCGCGACGCCGGGCCGCTGGACCGCTCGCTCGACGTGCAAATCAGCCGGCTGCGGCTGCGCCTGAACGACGACGGCAAGCAACCGCTGCTCATCAAGACCGTGCGCGGCGCCGGCTACGTCTTCTCGGCCGACGTCAGCAGCGCCCATGCCTGAGGCCAGCCGTTACGCGCGCGCGCTGGCATGGCTGCTGCCGCAGTCGCTGCTGGGGCGCCTTTCCGTCGTCATGGTCGCCGGCGTGCTCATGACGCAACTGGCCGGCAACCTGATCTGGGGTGCGCAACTGCGCAAGGACGCCGAAGTCGAAGCGAAGCTGGCGGCCCAGCACATCGCCCACAGCGCCGCCAGCGCCGTGCGTTTCTTCCTCAGCCTGCCGGCCAACTACCGGCCCATCCTGATCCAGCAATTCCGCGAAATGGGCGGCACGCGCTTCTTCGTCAACGTCAACCGCGCGCCGCTGGCGATCCAGCAGATCGAGGCGCGCGCGCTGTCCGACACCGTCGTCGCCAGCGTCGGCGCCACGCTCAAGCAAGACCTGCCGCAATTGAACCACTACCGCGTCGCCTTCGCCTGGCCCGGCGAGCTGAGCGTCTCCGACAGCGGCTCGAAAATCGCCGACCTGCCGGAAAGCTGGGTGCAGCACATCCTGCTGGTGAAGCCGAACCCGGCGCCCATCCTCGTCATCCAGACCGAACTGGAGCCGGGCAACTGGCTGTACCTGGCCGCGCTGATGCCGAATCCCTACTTCCTCGACAGCGGCAACCCGCTGGCGCTGGACCGCGTGCTGCTGCAAGGGCTGTCGCTGGCGGCCGTGCTGCTGCTGTCCATCCTCGTCGTGCGCTGGACCACGCGGCCGCTGGCGGCGCTGTCGGACGCCGCCGAAGCCTTCGGCAAGGGCGAAAACATGCCGGAGCTGCCGGAAACGGGCAGCCGCGAATTCGTCAACACGGCGCGCGCCTTCAGCGCCATGCGCGAGCGCATCCAGCGCTACCTGGAAGACCGCGAGCGCCTGTTCGTGTCGATTTCGCACGACCTGCGCACACCGATCACGCGCCTGAAACTGCGCAGCGAACTGCTCGACGACGACGCGCTGCGCAACGAGTTCCACGACGACCTCGACGAACTCGACATGATGGTCAAGGGCGCGCTGCAATGCGTGAAGGACAGCGACATCCACGAAAACCCCACCGAAGTGCGGCTCGACGCGCTACTCAAGCGCATGGTGCGCGGCAGCCAGCTGGGCGGCCACCAGGTGCAGTTCAGCGAGGCCGGCCTGAGCGTGACGGCGAAGCCGCTGGCGCTCAAGCGCGCCATTGGCAACCTGCTCGACAACGCACTGTATTACGGGAAGCGGGCGGACATCTCGGTGCACCGCGAGCCGGGCCACGTCGCCGTCCGCATCCGCGACTACGGGCCGGGCGTGCCGGAGGAGGCATTCGGCAGCCTGTTCCAGCCCTATGTGCGCCTGGCGCACGGACGCGACCAGAACGCCGACGGCATGGGGCTGGGGCTGGGCATCGCGCGCAGCATTGTGCAGGCGCACGGCGGCCACCTGACGCTGGTCAACCATCCCGACGGTGGCCTGGTGGCGACGATCAGCCTGCCGGCCCAATAGGGGCGGCGGGCAATTGCCGAGCTTGAGTCAGTAATTATTAAATTTCATCAGTCTGCTAAGTAGCAGGCATGTCATGCCTAAAAATACAAGTGCATTGAATAAAATTTCAGATTTTCTGGAGGTAATGAAAAATCCAGATTTATTCATCGAGAAAAAGATGGCTCTTTTAGATAGGAAAATTCCCAGCAGCAGCCAGCCGGCGCCGCCTATCACCTGGGGAATATCCCCGGATTTTGTGGAATAGTAAATATCATAAATTCCAATTCCGCCCATGAGAAAAATCCATGAGAAATTCAATAATTCTTTTTTCAATTTAAACGCTTTTTCATTATTTGTTTGGCCAGCAAAAAATCATCAAGTTTCTTGAAGTGCGGTGATCTGGATTTTCGAAGATGACGTCGTTTGATGATTGCAAAAATCCCATCCATTGTCAACAATATTTCATTTTCATAAATTTATTGCGTGAGCAGTGTTCAGTTGCAGCGCCAAGGAAGAGTTGCTCAAGATCGTGTCCCGGCGGTGGCGAATCAGGCGTGTGGCCGCGGCTCCGTGAAACTGTACCTTAAGAATTGTCCGGAATTGGATCTGTTAGCGTTTGCGAAAAACCATTAGCATGTGCCGAAGTGATACATATCTGGATGTTTGAATAAGGATGCCCGATGCGCAGCCGACCATCAGTATGAAAGAGATAACATGAAAAACCGCCCATTCAAGCAAGTCGACGTGTTCACCAATGTGCGTTTCAAGGGCAATCCTGTCGCCGTGGTGCTGGACGCCGACGGTCTTTCAAGCGAGCAAATGCAGCAAATCGCCAACTGGACCAATTTGTCGGAGACGACCTTCGTTGTTCCTGTCACCGAGCCGGGGGCGGATTATCACGTCCGCATCTTTACGCCGAATGCCGAGCTGCCGTTTGCCGGCCACCCCACCATCGGCACGGCGCACGCCTTGCTGGAAGCTGGCCTGATACAGGCGCGCAATGGCGCCTTGTTGCAGCAGTGCCGCGCCGGGCTGGTCAAGCTGGCGGTCGCCCGTGGGCAAGATGGGGCGCAGTGGATTTCCTTCGATCTTCCCGAGCCGAAGCTGACGGCGCTGGACGTTGCGCAAACCGAGGAATTGGAGCGCCTGCTGGGCAGCCCCGTGCAAAGGCAGTTTCCCCCTTGCGTTGTCGATGTGGGACCGCGTTGGGTTGTGGCGCAATTGCCGAGCGCGGTAACCGTGCTGGCCGTCCAGGCCGATTTTCAGCACATGAAAGGCCGCAACGCCGCAGACGGGCATACCGGCGTCGTGATATTCGGCGCGCACGAGCAGGGCGCCGGGGCGACTATCGAAATCCGTGCATTCGCCCCCGCGCATGGCGTGAATGAAGATCCCGTTTGCGGCAGCGGCACCGGCAGCGTCGGCGCCTTCATCCGGCATAGCGGCCAAATCCAGCGCTTCGGCGGCGACTTCCTCGCCTCCCAGGGCGCCGTCGTCGGGCGGGCCGGCGTGCTGCGGCTGGTCTTGAACGAGCAGACCGTCCGGGTCGGCGGCAATGCGGTGACTTGCGTTAACGGGGAAGTGGCGGCTTGATTGTGCGAAATTGCTTGAATGGCCGCCGCGCGGGCCATTCCATCGAGCGTATCGCTTAGCGCAGCGCGCTCGGCGGCCGCGGCGACGCCATCAGTTGCCGGAAAGCGGCCCAGCGTTGCGCCTGCGCGCGCGCCGGCTCCTGTTCCGTGACCTGCCGCTCGATATACGCCTTCGCCATGTCCTGGCCCAGGTTGTAGTTGATGACGTAGCCGCGCATGGCCTCATAGAACTGCAGCCGCTGCGCCGCCTTTTCGGCCGGATACAGGCGCACGTCGATCAGCCAGGCTATGGTTTCTTCGCGCGTCATGTCGCCGTTCAGGTAAAGCATGGCGGCGTCGTTGTCGGCGTAGCTCAGTTGCGCCAGCAGGCGGTTCAGTTGCGCATAGCGCGGCGCCAGGCTGGTGTCCAGGCCGGCCAGCGGAAACAGCACCTCTTGCTCGAAGGCCAGCCGCTCCTCGTCCGTGAAGCTCAATTCGATGCCGTAGTTGGCCGTGCCCTCGGCGATCAGCGACTGCGGCGAAAACAGCGGATAGACGCAGTATTCCTGCCATTGCTTGCCGCGCAGCAGGTCTTGCTCCAGCAGCACGTTGTAGACGTGGTGGCCGGGATACGCCTCGTGGCAACCGAGGTCGACGGCGCGGTCTATATAGATGGGCAAGTCGATATTGATCTGGATAAGGCTCTGGAAATTGCCCTTGTACCAGTTATAGCCGCTCCAGGGCTTGTCGCTGACAAATTCGAGGATGAAATTTTCTTCCGCCGGCAGGGGGATGTAGCGCAGCGTGCGCTCGCGGCCGGCCTGGATGGCCGCCTCCATCACGGCGCGCAGCTTGTCGGCCGGTATGGCGAACTGGTCGCGGAAGGCGTTGACGCGCTCGCTGACGGAGCCTGGACCGGGCAGCAACTGGTCGATCCGGCCCACCAGTTGCTCGTAGTGGGCGCGCGGGTGGTGCGGCGACACGGCATCGTAGAGAAGCTCGGTTTCCGCGTCGAAGCTGAACACGGCGCCGGCCAGCATGTCGACGCGGGCCTGCATCGAGCGCAATTGCTTGTCGAGGCAGGCGACGCGTTGCACTTCTTCGTCCTGTTCGGGGTGCTGCGTCGCCAGCAGCGCGCGGGCGGCGTCGATGTCGCGGCGGATCGAAGCGAGGTCTTGTCGATTGGCGACGGCTTCGTCTTGCCACTGTGCCGGGCCGTAAAAGGCGTCGACGTAGGCGGCATCGTGCTGGCCGATGGCGAGCACCAGTTTGACGTAGCGTTCGGCGACGCCGGCCAGCCGAAGTCCGGAGGAATTGTCGTTTTGTGCGATGCTCAAGCCGTTTCTCCTTGTCGATGCGCCTGCGCTGTCTGCTTGCCAGCGGCGCGGGATGGCAAAGTATAAAGCAATTGTTCGGATCGAGATGCGTCTGTGATTGCGCGGCGATTTTCGCCCGTCGCGAGGCGTTTGCCCAGGCGCTTTCTGCCGGACAGCGTCGCGCTTGACCCCTCTCAAACAAGGGCCGGGGCGGCCTTCAATCGCCATGACAGCTTGCTAAGCTGTTCCTGCGGTATCGGCGCTTCGGCCGATGCCTGTCCCCGTTGCGCCGGGCGCGGCGCGACGGAACATACTTACCGGGAATGGGCGTTTTCAGGCATGCGCACAACGTCGCCGTTCCTTAGCCTAGGAGGAATTCCGCGATGCTTAACCGTACACCTGTCGTCATCCGTTCCGTCAGTCCCCTGCAAGGGCATGAAGGAACCATCGTCACCTTGCAGGGCTCCGGCTTTGCCCGCCACATCCGCAACAATTGCGTCGTCATCGGCGGCATGGGCGCCTGCGCCCGCGCCGAACCGCACTCCACCGACACGGAGTTGAAAGTACGCATAGGCCCGGTGGCGCGGGAAACCGCGGGCGACCTGCTGATGTGGCCGGGCGTGGGCGGCGAGCTATTCACCGAGGAAATCAGCTACGGCAACACCCGCCTGCACCTGTCCGAAGCGGCGGTGTTCCGCAATGGCGCGCCGGTGGCGGCGGCGGGCATACACTTCAAGCTCGACAAGGCTTCGCCCGACACCTATAGCGGCGCGTTTGAAAAATCGGCCCGTGGCCAGGTGCAACTGGGCGGCCAGGAAACGGCGCCCGTCATGCGCGTCGCGTTTCCGAAAGGCTTTTCGGCGGGGCGGCACAAGAAGGTCGACGTGTGCGTGGTGCTGAAAGAACCGACGCTGGCCGTCGACATCAGCGCCTCGATCGCCGGCAAATCGGGCGACGACGAAGAATGTTTGCGCGCCGTCGCCAAAGCCATCTCCCTCAATGCCGGCCTGATGGGGGAACGCGTGTTCGCCGACGTCGGCACGAATGCCCAGACGGGCGAACTGGAGTTATACATCACCAAGCCCTACCTGGAAAATGGCATGGTGACAATACACTTCAGCTAGCCTCGCGCCGCCTCCAGCCGGGGACAGACCACGATTTTCAAAAAAACTATTCCTTGAAAATCGTGGTCTGTCCCCCGCTGCGACTAAAAAATCCCTTGTCTAAAAAATGATGCAGCAGCATCATTGAATGCGCGTTCCCGCCAACTGCGCCAGTTGCCGCGATTGGGGGCGCGCACGGTCTTTTGTGCTTTAGCGTACAGAAACAATCTTGTTGCGCAGGTATATTCCTTGCACAGCGCGGCTTTGCTGCGTTGCAAGAAGACAGTCCATCACTTTAAAGGCGACAAAAATGACAATGCCAAACTCCCGGATCGGTTTGTTTACAAGCACCATTTTTGCTGCGGCAACGCTGGCCGCTTGCGGCGGCGGAGGCGGTGGTGGCGGCACGCCGCCGGCGGCGCAGGGTACGCTGGGCGTGTCGATGACCGACGCGCCGGCCTGCGGCTTTGACGCCGTCAACGTCACCGTCTCCAAGGTGCGCGTGCACCAAAGCGCGACGGCCGGCGATGCGGACGCCGGCTGGGCCGATATCACGCTGAGTCCGGCGCGCAAGATCAACCTGCTGGGTCTGACCAACGGCGCGCTGGAGTCGCTGGGGCAGACGCCTTTGGCGGCCGGGCATTACACGCAGATGCGTCTGGTGCTGGACCCGAACACGGGCAATGGCCTGGCGAACTCGGTGATTCCGACAGGCACGGCGACCGAGGTGAGCCTGGACACGCCGAGCGCCGTGCAAAGCGGCATCAAGCTGGTCAATGCATTCGATGTGGCCTCCGGCCAGCGCGTCGATCTGGTGCTCGACTTCAACGCCTGCAAATCGGTCGTGACCAAGGGGAATGGCAAATACGCACTGAAACCCGTCGTCAAAGTGATTCCGACCGCGCTGAACGGCATTTCCGGCTTCGTCGGCACGGCCTTGCTGGGCAACCATGTGATGGTGAGCGCGCAACAAAATGGCGTCGTCATCGCCTCGACCACGCCAAGCGCCACGGGCGAGTTTTTCCTGGCCCGTCTGGCGCCGGGCAATTACGACGTCGTGATCACGGCCGACAATAGCGCCACCGCCGTCGTTGCCACGGTGCCGGTCGCCACGGTGGCGAGTACCACCGTGTTGAGTACGGTGGGCACGCCGATTACCTTGCCGGCCAGCCTGTCGGGCCTCATCGGCGGCGTGGTCAGCCTGACGCCGGCCAGCGCGACCGAAGTGGCGTATGTGTCGGCAAAGCAGAGTTTTTCCGCCGGGCCGATGGTGACGGTCAAGTATCAGGGCGCCGATATCGCGACGGGCGCATACATGCTGAGCAATTTGCCGCTTGCCGCGCCGCAGTTCGCGCTCTACAGCACCACCTTGCCGCTGGTGTTTGCGGCGGCGGCGACGACTCCGGGCACGGCCAAGTATCGCCTGGACGCCGCGGCGACGGGTTACGCGGCCGTGTCGAAGCCGTCGGTGGATATTTCCGTGGTGAACCAAACCAACGTCAACTTCACACTGCTGCCGTAAGGGTGGTCAAGGCGGGGCCGGCGCGCGCAACAGCCCGGGGGCTCAGGGCAGGGTGTAGCCCAGCCGCTGCGAAATGCGCGCCGCGCACGCCTTGAGTTGCGTGGCGGCGGCGCCGTTCCAGTCGGCGTCCAGCGTTCCCGCCGGGCCGATGACGGTCACCGCCAGCACCATATTGCCGGCGTGGTCGAACACCGGCGCGCTGATCGCGTTGATGCCGGCCGTCGGGTCGCCGACGGTGCGCGCCATGCCGTGCCGCCGCACTTCGGACAGCATCGCCTCGACATCCTCCTTGCCCGGTTTCCGGCCGGAGTGGCCGGCGACGCTGTCGTCGCCCAGTTCGCGCGCGCTGAGTTTTTCCACCTGCATCGCCGGCAGATAGGCCGAGAAGACCCGCCCGGTCGCCGTGTTCAGGATGGACATCACGGTGCCGGTGCGCATCTTGACGTGGATGGGCAGGTGCGACTCGTTCAAGTGCACGATGGTGGGGCCGCAGTTGCCCAGCACGGCGAGGGCGGTGGTGTGGCCGATGTGCTCGCACAGGGCGGCCGTTTCCGGCAGGGCGATCTTGACCGGGTCCAGCAGTTGCAGGCTGATCAGGCCCATCTGCAGCGCGAAGCTGCCCAGTTCGTAGCGCCCGGACACCGGGTCTTGCTGGATCAGGCCGATGTTGCCGAAACTGACCAGATAGGGGTGGGCCTTGGCCGAGGTCATGCCGGCCTTCTGCGCCAGGTCGCGCAACAGCATCGGCGCGCCCTCGCTGACCAGGGCCTCAAGCAATTGCCCGCCCACTTCGACCGATTGAATGCCGCGTCGTTCTTTTTTCATTGACTTCCTGTTTTGATATTTTTTTGCCGCCGCTGCGCTGGCGGACGGCCTGCGTTTGCGATTTTACCAGCCCAGTAAAAAGAAAACGATTTGGTATTGACATACGCGTTTAACTATAACAAACTTGATCTACATCAAATGCGTTCGCTAATGACGAATGGTATAAGCGGCGCGCGACAGGCCAGGACCCGGCGGCACAGCCGGGCATGGCCACCTTGGAGGAGACACAATGCTTGCGCAGTTTCTGCTGTCGGGCGTCACCATGGGTTTGACCTATGCGCTGGCGGCCCTGGGTTTTTCCATCATCTACAATTCCAGCGGGGTCATCAATTTTGCCCAGGGCGAGTTCATCATGCTCGGCGGCATGGCGACCGTCTTCCTCGTCGGCCTGGGCTTGCCCCTGCCGCTGGCCATCGCGCTGGCCGTCTGCACGGCCGTGCTGGCCGGCCTGCTGGTGCAGAAGTTCGCCATCGAACGGGCCCGCAACGCCTCGGTGGTCAGCCTGATCATCATCACGATAGGCGCCTCGCTGGTGCTGCGCGGCCTAGTGCAACTGGCCCTGGGCAAGGAAAGCCACGCCTTGAAGGCGTTCTCTGGCGACACGCCGATCGCCATCCTCGGCGCCACCATCCTGCCGCAAAACCTGTGGGTGATGGGCCTGTCTCTGGGCGTCGTCGCCGGCTTGAGCTGGTTTTTCGGCAAGACGCTGGCCGGTAAGGCCATGCTGGCCACCTCGCACGACCGGCTGGCGGCGAACCTGGTCGGCATTCATACCAAGAACATCCTGCTGCTGGCCTTCGGGCTGGCCGCCGCGCTCGGCTCGTTTGCCGGCGTGATGGTCGCGCCGCTTACCTACACCTCCTACGACCTGGGCGTGATGTTCGGTTTGAAGGGCTTCGTCGCCGCCGTGCTGGGTGGGCTGGGCAGCAGCGGCGGCGCCATCCTGGGCGGCATCCTGCTCGGGCTGGCCGAGGCGCTGACGGCCGGCTACATCTCGTCCTCCTATAAGGATGCGATGCCCTTCGTGCTGATCCTGTTCGTGCTGTTCTTCATGCCGCGCGGCCTGTTCGGCGCCCACGTGACGGAGCGTGTCTGATGCGGCGGTTTTCCCGAGCGCATGCCGGCTTGCTGGCACTGGCCCTGGTTCTCGCCGCCGTGCCGCTGCTGACCAGCAATTCCTTCTATCTGGACCTGGCGGTGCGCATCGCCATCAACGCCATCGTCGCCATCGGCCTGAACCTGTTGATCGGCTACGCCGGCCAGATCAGCCTCGGCCACGCCGGTTTCGTCGGCATGGGCGCGTATGCCAGCGCCGTGCTGACGACGCATTGGCAGTTCCCGCCGCTGGCCGCCTTGCTTGCCGGCGCGGCCGGCGTCGGCCTGCTGGCCTTCCTGGTGGCGCGCCCCATCCTGCGCCTGAAGGGCCATTATCTGGCCATGGCGACGCTGGGCCTGGGCATCATCATCACCATCGTCATCACCAACGAGGCGCAGTGGACGGGCGGGCCGGACGGCATGGCGGTGCCGGCCTTCAGCGTCGCCGGGCTGGCCCTGGCCGGCGAAATGCACTGGTACATCGTCATGGCCTTGCTGTTGCTGCTGGTGTGCTGGTGCGCGCTGAATCTGATCGACGCGCCGGCCGGGCGCGCCCTGCAGGCGCTGCACGGCTCGGAGATCGCCGCCCGCGTGGCCGGCGTCGACGTGGTGCGCGCCAAGGTCCAGGTCTTCGTGCTGTCGGCCGTGCTGGCCAGCGTCATGGGCAGCCTGACGGCGCACTATATCGGCTTCGTCACGCCGGGGCAGGCGGGCTTCTTCCATTCGGTCGAGCTGGTGACGATGGTCGTCGTCGGCGGCATGGCCTCGGTGTTCGGCTCCGTCGCCGGCGCGGCCCTGTTGACCTTGCTGCCGCAGGCCCTGTCGAGCTTCGAGGGCTGGGAAACCGTCGTCTTCGGCGCGATCCTGATGGCGACGATGATATTCCTGCCGGGCGGCCTGGTGCCGTCGCTGCGGCAACGTTTTGCCAAGGGGGCGCATTGATATGCTGACCGTCAAGAACCTGTCGATTGCGTTCGGCGGCGTGAAAGCCGTGCAGGACGTGTCGTTCACGGCCCAAAAAGGCACGATCCACGCCGTGATCGGCCCCAACGGCGCCGGCAAGACCACCTTGTTCAATCTGATTAGCGGTGTCTACGCGCCGACCTCGGGGCAGATCCTGTTCAAGGGCGAAAACGTGGCCGGCAAGCCGCCCGAGCAACTGGCGCGGCGCGGCATCAGCCGCAGTTTCCAGAATTTGCAGATTTGCATGAATATGAGCGCGATTGAAAATGTCATGGTGGGCGCGCACCTGACGCTGGACCAGAGCCTGTTCAAGGCCATGTTCCGCTTGCCGGGCCTGCGCCGCGCCGACCGCGCCTGCCGCGCCGGGGCCGCGGACTTGATGTCCTTCGTCGGCCTGGCGCGCTACGTCGACGCGCAGGCGGCGCAGATGCCCTACGGCGCGCTGAAACGGCTGGAAATCGCCCGCGCGCTGGCCGCCAGGCCGGACTTGCTGCTGCTGGACGAGCCGGCCGCCGGCCTGAACAACACGGAAACGGCGGAAATCGAGGCGCTCATCAAGAAGATCGCCGCCGGCGGCGTGACGGTGGTGCTGGTCGAGCACGACATGAAATTGGTGACGGCCATCTCCGACCACATCCTGGTGCTGGACCACGGCCAGAAGCTGGCCGAGGGCGCGCCGCAGCAGGTGTGCGCGAATCCGCGCGTGATCGAGGCTTATCTGGGAAGCGACATGCAGGCGGAGGCGGTGCAATGAAGACGGAATATAGCGAGACGATGACGGCGGCCACGGCCGGCGCCCGCCCGCGGGTGCTGGAGGTGGCGGGGCTGACCAGTTTTTACGGCCGCATCCAGGCGCTGCACGGCATCGACCTGAATGTCGAGCAGGGCCAGTTGGTGGCGCTGGTCGGGGCCAACGGCGCCGGCAAGACGACGCTGCTGCGCGCCATTTCCGGCGTGCAGCCGGTCGGCGCGGGCGAAGTGCGCTTCCAGCAGCGCGCGATCAACAAGCTTGAGCCGCATCAACGCGTCGCCGCCGGCATCTGTCAGGTTCCCGAGGGGCGCCATGTGTTCGGGCCGATGTCGATCGAGGACAACTTGCGCCTGGGCGCGTATGCGCAGCCGGCGGCGCAGGCGGCGGCCGATATCGAGAAGATGTATCGGCTGTTTCCGGTGCTGGCGGAGAAGCGCAAGCTGCCGGCCGGCACGCTGTCGGGCGGGCAGCAGCAGATGCTGGCCATGGCGCGCGCGCTGATGGGCCGGCCGCGCCTGCTGCTGCTCGACGAGCCGAGCATGGGGCTGGCGCCGCTGCTGGTGCGGGAGATTTTCCGCGTCGTGCAGACGCTCAAGGCCGAGGGCATGACGACGCTGCTGGTCGAGCAGAACGCCCGCGCCGCGCTGGCCATCGCCGATGTCGGCTACGTCATCGAGACGGGGCGTATCACGCTCAGCGGGCCGGCCGCCGAGCTGCTGGAAAACGCGCAGGTCAAGCGCGCCTATCTGGGCATGTAGCACATGCCCTTGGTCGAAAACCTATCGTGTCTCATATAAAGGGAAACTGCAATGTCCGAGAAAAAATTCGCCTCGCAAGCCGATCTGGAAGAGAAGAAAACCAGTTTCATCAAGCTGTCCGACAACGCCTACGCCTATACGGCCGAGGGGGACCCGAATTCCGGCGTCATCATTGGCGACGACGGCGTGATGGTCATCGACACGACGGCCACGCCCATCATGGCGCGGGCGCTGATACGCCACATACGCGGCGTCACCGACCTGCCGATCAAGTACGTGGTGCTGTCGCACTATCACGCCGTGCGCGTGCTGGGCGCCTCGGCTTACTTCGAGGAGGGCGCCGAACAGATCATCGCCTCGCGCGGCACCTATGAAATGATCGTCGAGCGCGGCGAACAGGACATGAAATCGGAAATCGAACGCTTCCCGCGCCTGTTCTCCGGCGTCGAGTCGGTGCCCGGCCTGACCTGGCCGACGATGGTGTTTGAGAAGGAGATGAGCATCTTCATGGGCAAGCTGGAAGTCAAGCTGATGCAGGTCGGCATGGGCCACACCAAGGGCGACACCATCGCCTGGATTCCCGCGCAAAAAATCTGCTTCTCCGGCGACCTGGTCGAGTACGACGCCGCCGCCTACACCGGCGACGCCCAGCTGGAGGAATGGCCGGCGACGCTGGAGGCGCTGCGCGCGCTGGGCGCCGAGCAGCTCATTCCCGGCCGCGGCCCGGCGCTGGTGACGCCCGCCCAGGTCAACGCCGGCATCGACTACACCAAGGACTTCGTCACCACGCTGCTCGACAGCGCCAAACAGGCGGTCGCCGCCGGCAGCACGCTGAAGGAGGCGATGGCGTTGGTGCGCAGCAGGATGGACCCGAAATTCGGCCATGTCTTCATCTACGAACACTGCCTGCCTTTCGATGTCACCCGCGCCGTCGACGAGGCCGGCGGCATCAAGCACCCGCGCATCTGGACCGCCGAGCGCGACCAGGAGATGTGGCACTCGCTGCAACACTAAGCCGGCCAACCAGGAGCGGATATGGAAAAAGACTATCAGCACATCGCCTACGCCTACCGCCGTTCGGACGACGAGGGCCGGGCGGCGCCGGTGCGCCGCCCGGTCGTCATCGTCGGCGCCGGCCCGGTCGGCCTGGCGACGGCGATCGACCTGGCGCAGCAAGGCGTGCCCGTGGTGTTGCTCGACGACGACTGCCGCCTGTCGGTCGGCTCGCGGGCGATCTGCTTCGCCAAGCGCACGCTGGAGATTTTCGACCGGCTCGGCTGCGGCGAGCGCATCGCGCAAAAAGGCATCTCGTGGAACGTCGGCAAAGTGTTCTATCGCGACGACATGGTGTACAGCTTCAACCTGCTGCCCGAATCGGGGCACCGCCGGCCGGCCTTCGTCAACCTGCAGCAGTACTACGTCGAAGGCTATCTGCTGGACCGCGCGCTGGAACTGCCGAACCTGGAGGTGCGCTGGTATAACAAGGTGACCGGCATGGACCGGCGCGCCGACTGCGCCGAACTGACGGTGGAAACGCCGGGCGGCGTGTACACGCTGCAGGCCGACTACGTGGTGGCGGCCGACGGCGCGCGCAGCGAGGTGCGCCGCCTGTGCGGGCTGGAGAGCAAGGGACGCACCTTCCAGGACCGCTTCCTGATCGCCGACGTCAGGATGCAGGCGGATTTCCCCACCGAGCGCTGGTTCTGGTTCGACCCGCCGTTCCACCGCAACCAGTCGGTGCTGCTGCACCGCCAGCCCGACAACGTCTGGCGCGTCGACTTCCAGCTCGGCTGGGACGCCGATCCGGTCGCCGCACGCCTGCCGGAAAACGTCATCCCCCGCCTGAAAGCGCTGCTCAGCGACGTCGAATTCCAGCTGGAGTGGGTCAGCGTCTACACCTTTTCCTGCCAGCGCATGGACAAGTTCCGCCACGGCCGCGTGTTCTTCGCCGGCGACGCCGCGCACCGCGTGTCGCCGTTCGGCGCGCGCGGCGCCAACAGCGGCGTGCAGGACGCGGAAAACCTGGCGTGGAAGCTGAAGCTGGTCCTGGACGGCAAGGCCCCCGACGCGCTGCTCGACAGCTACGGCGCCGAGCGCGAATACGCGGCCGACGAAAACCTGCTCAACTCGACCCGCGCCACCGACTTCATCACACCGAAAAGCGCGGTCAGCCGCACCTTCCGCGACGCCGCGCTGCGGCTGTCGAAGTGGCACGAATTCGCCCGTGGGCTGGTCAACAGCGGCCGTCTGTCGCGCCCGGCCACTTTGCTCGGCAGCGCCTTGAACACGCCGGACAGCGCGCAGTTCGGCGGCGCGATGGTGCCGGGGGCGCCGGTTGACGACGCGCCGGTCGGCGTCAACGGCGCGGCGGGCTGGTTCAGCGCCTGCGTCGGCAACGCCTTCACCGGCGTCTATTTTTGTGGCGCGGAGGCGCCATGGGAGGCGCTGCTGGCGCTGCGCGACGGCGCCATCGGCATCAAGCCGCTGCTCGTGCTCGGCGCCGGCGTGGCCGCGCCGGCGCTGGACGGCGTCGATATCATCAGCGACAGCGAAGGCTTGCTGGCGCGGCGCTTCGACGCCAGTCCCGGCAGTTACTACCTGCTGCGGCCCGACCAGCACGTGTGCGCGCGCTGGCGCGCCTTCGACGCCGCGCGCGTGCGCGAGGCGCTGCTGCGCGCCACCGGCCACGTCATCGACACCCCAACCATAGCGAGCGCCCCATGCCTGGCACATTGAACACCCAGCCTAACCTGGCCTGCCCGGATGAATTCTACGAGCGCCTGATCGAGATGCACCGCGACTTCACGCAGACGCAGAGCGAGGCGGCGAATGCCGCGCTGATCCTGCTGCTGGCGAACCATATCGGCGACGCCGGGGTGCTGCGCGAGGCGCTGGACATCGCCCGCGCCGACGGAAAACTGGCCTGAATAAAGGGAGAGGTATGCAAACCGAGCAAACACAGGCGGGCGCCGGCCCGCTGCGTTACCAAACCGGCTTCGGCAACGAATTCGCCAGCGAAGCGCTGCCGGGCGCGCTGCCCGAGCAGCAGAATTCGCCGCAAAAAGCGCCCTACGGCCTGTACGCCGAACAACTGTCCGGTACCGCGTTCACGGCGCCGCGCCACGCCAACCGGCGTTCCTGGCTGTACCGCATCCGCCCGGCCGCCGCCCACCAGCCCTTCGAGCGGATCGGCAACGGCCGTTTCGTCAGCAGCTTCGGCGACGTCGCGACGACGCCTAACCAACTGCGCTGGAGCCCGGCGCCGGCGCCGACCCAGCCGACCGATTTCATCGACGGCATCGCCACGATGGCGGGCAACGGCAGCCCGGCGGCGCAGAGCGGCTGCGGCATCCACCTGTACGCGGCGAACCGCTCGATGCGGGAGCGTTACTTCTACAACGCCGACGGCGAAATGCTGATCGTGCCGCAGCAGGGCCGGCTGCGCTTCTACACCGAACTGGGCGTGATCGACGCCGAACCGCAGGAAATCGTCGTCATCCCGCGCGGCCTGCGCTTCCGCGTCGAGCTTCTCGACGCCAGCGCGCACGGCTACATCTGTGAAAACTACGGCGCCTTCCTGCGCCTGCCGGACCTGGGCGTGATCGGCTCCAACGGGCTGGCCAATCCGCGCCATTTCCAGACCCCGCACGCCTGGTACGAAGAGCGTACCGGCGACTTCACGCTGTGCGCCAAATTCATGGGCAATCTGTGGGCTGCCAAAATCGGCCATTCGCCGCTCGACGTGGTGGCCTGGCACGGCAACTACGCGCCCTATAAATACGACCTGCGCCGCTTCAACACCATCGGCTCGATCAGCTACGACCACCCCGACCCGTCGATTTTCCTCGTGCTGCAATCGCCCAGCGACACGGCCGGCGTCGACAGCATCGACTTCGTCATCTTCCCGCCGCGCTGGCTGGCGGCGGAACACACCTTCCGCCCGCCCTGGTTCCACCGCAACGTCGCCAGCGAATTCATGGGCCTGATCCACGGCGCCTACGACGCCAAGGCCGAGGGCTTCGTGCCGGGCGGCGCCAGCCTGCACAACTGCATGAGCGGCCACGGGCCGGACGCCGGCACCTTCGACAAGGCCAGCGCCGCCGACACTACGCGGCCGCACCACGTCGCCGACACGATGGCCTTCATGTTCGAGACGCGCGCCGTGCTGCACCCGACCGCGCACGCGATGCACGACGCGTCCTTGCAGGCCGACTATTTCGAATGCTGGCAGGGACTGCGCGCCAACTTCGACCCCAGCAAGCGTTAACCACTACGACACCCGGAGACAAAACATGTATCAATTCGCTTTATCCAAGATGGTGATGGCCGGCGCCGTGCTGGCCGGCCTGCACGGCGCGGCCGCGGCGGCGGACGCCATCCGCATCGGTTCGGTCGTCTCGGCGACAGGCGCGGCCGCCTACCTCGGCGACCCGGAGTTGAAGACGCTGCAGTTGTACATAGAGCGCGTCAACGCCGAGGGCGGCGTGCTGGGGCGCAAGCTGGAGCTGATCCACTACGACGACGGCAGCGAGGCGAACAAGGCCAACAGCTTCGCCAAGCGCCTGATCGAGTCCGACAAGGTCGACCTGATCATCGGCGGCACCACCACCGGATCGAGCATGGCCATGATACCGCTGGTGGAAAAGGCCGGCATTCCCTTCATCTCGATGGCGGCCGGCGTGCCCATCATCGAGCCGGTCAAGAAATGGGTCTTCAAGGTCGCGCCGACCGACCGCATGGCGGCCGAAAAAGTGTTCACCGAAATGAAGCGGCTGGGCATCACCAAAATCGGCCTGCTGTCCGAAACCAGCGGCTTCGGCCAGTCCGGCAGCAAGGAAACCCAGGCCGTCGCGCCGAAGTACGGCATCAGCATCGTCGCCAACGAAACCTACGGCCCGAAGGACACCGACGTCACGGCGCAGCTGACCAAGATACGCTCGACGGCCGGCATCCAGGCCGTTTTCGTGTTCGGCGCGGGGCAGGGGCCGGCCGTCGCCACCAAGAACTACAAGCAACTGGCGATCGCGCTGCCGCTGTACCAGTCGCACGGCGTGGCCTCGGAGGAGTACATCAAACTGTCCGGGGCGGCGTCGGACGGCGTCAAGCTGCCGGCCGCCGCGCTGGTCATTGCCGCCCAACTGCCGGCCGCCGACCCACAGAAGGCGGTCGTGTCGGCTTATGAAAAAACCTACCGGGAACGCTACAAGGCGGACGTCTCGACCTTCGGCGGCCACGGTTACGACGCGCTGATGATCGCCGTCGCCGCCATCAAGAAGGCCGGCGGCACCGACAAGGCCAAGGTGCGCGACGCCATCGAGGCGACCAGGGGCTACATCGGCACGGCCGGCCAGTTCGACATGTCGGCCAGTGACCACATGGGCTTGGGCCTGTCGGCATTCCGCCTGCTCGACATCAAAAACGGCGCGTGGCGCCTGGTGCAATAGGGCGCCGGGGCGGTAGTGGTTTGATTCTTGCTTGTATGTGGATCACCCATCCACAGAAAAGCTTACATGACGCCCAGACGCCCATTGACCCCGCCCGCGCGCACGCTGCGCATCGTCGTCGTCAATACCATCATCAACCCCGAGGACGCGCCCGACGCGGCGCTGGCGGCGCAGGCGCGGCGCGGCAACCTGCTGCGCATCGGCCTGCTGGAGTCGGGCTACGATATCGTCGCCTCGCTGCCGGCCGATTTTTACCTGCCCGAGCGCATCGCCCAGCTGCAGCCGGACCTGATCATCATCGACGCCGAGTCGGACGCCCGCGATGTGCTCGAACACATCGTCATCGCCACGCGCGACGAGCGCCGCCCCATCGTCCTGTTCACCGAGGACGGCGACACTTCCAGCATCGACGCGGCGATGGAAGCCGGCGTATCGGCCTATATTGTCTCCGGCCTGCAGGCCGAACGCATCAAGCCGGTGCTGAACGTGGCGCTGGCGCGTTTCCGCCAGGAGCAGAAGCTGCTGGCCGAACTGTCCGACACCAGGCACAAGCTGGCCGGGCGCAAGGTGATCGAACGGGCCAAGGGCTTGCTGATGGCGCGCCACCAGCTCTCCGAGGACCAGGCTTACCAGAAGCTGCGCAGCATGGCGATGAATAAAAAACTCAAGCTGGCCGAGGTCGCCCAGCGCATCCTCGACGTCGAGGATTTGCTCGGCTGAGTGCGATCCACGATGGTGCGGCGCACAATCGTGGTGCGTCTTGCTGAGCGGAAAATACACCCAAGCTCGCAATCGAGGGTCCGCCGCCAGCTTTTCGCGGCCGCTGCCTTGGCGCGTTGCCTTGGCGCACTGCCTTGGCATGCTCCTTGCTCAATCCATATTAAACGGTTCCCGCCAACGGCGGCCGGAGCCAGCTAAGACAAAGGCGTCTTTCAAGCATGAACGATTCGTGCCGGAGAGACGCTTTTTGCATTTTTGGATATAACAGGGAGCGGTATGCCAGAACAAGCGAGCGCGGGGGCCTGGGTGGCCGGGTCGGACAAACCGGAGCGGGAGACGGTCAGGGTGGGTTTCCTGCCGCTGACGGACTGCGCCTCGCTGGTGATGGCGGCGGTGCTGGGCTTCGACCGCCGCTACGGCATCAAGATCGAGCTGCGCCGGGAGGCGTCGTGGGCCGCCGTGCGCGACAAGCTGGGCAGCGGCGAGCTGGACGCGGCGCATGCGCTGTACGGTCTGGTGTATGGCGTCCAGATGGGCATAGGCGGGCCGCAGCGCGACATGGCGGTGCTGATGAACCTGAACCACAACGGCCAGGCGATCACGCTGTCGCGCGCGTTGGCGGGGCAGGGCGCGGTCGACGGCGCCTCGTTGGCCGGGTTGATGCGCGCCCGGCCGCGCGCCTACACCTTCGCCCAGACCTTCCCCACCGGCACCCACGCGATGTACCTGTATTACTGGCTGGCGGCGCACGGCATCGCCCCGTTCCGCGACGCCCGCGTCGTCACGGTGCCGCCGCCGCAGATGGTGGCGAACCTGGACGCCGGCCATATAGACGGTTTCTGCGCCGGCGAGCCCTGGGGGCATCAAGCCATCCTCGACGGCGTCGGCGTCACGGCCGCCACCACGCAGCAAATCTGGCCCGACCATCCGGGCAAGGCGCTGGGCACGAGGCGCGAGTTCGCCGCGCAGAACCCGCACACCTGCCGCGCCTTGATCGCCGCCGTGCTCGACGCGGGCAAGTGGATCGAGGCGTCAGTCGCCAACAAACGCAGGATGGTCGAGGTGATCGCGGCCGCCGACTACCTGAACACGGGGCGCGGCGCGATCGAGGAGCGCATCCTGGGACACTATCAAAACGGCCTGGGTAAGCGCTGGGACGACGCCAACAGCCTGAAATTCCACCGCGAAGGGGCCGTCAACTTCCCCTACCTGTCGGACGGCATGTGGTTCATGACGCAGCACCGCCGCTGGGGTTTGCTGAAGGACGAGCCGGATTATCTCGGCGTGGCCGGCGCCGTCAACCAGGTGGCGCTGTACCGGGAGGCGGCCGTCATGACGGGCACGGCGCTGCCGGCCGGGCTGATGCGCAGCGCCACGCTCATCGACGGCAAGGTGTGGGATGGCAGCGACCCGGCGGCGTATGCGGCGTCGTTCGATATACAGTGGGCTAAACACGACAGGGAGCAGGCATGAGCAAGCTAGGTAGCGTGACACTGGTCGGGGCCGGCCCCGGCGACCCGGAGTTGTTGACGATCAAGGCGCTGAAGGCGATCCAGCAGGCCGACGTGCTGCTCACGGACGATCTGGTCAACCCCGACATCCTCGCCTACGCGCCGGCGGCGGCGCGTGTGATCCACGTCGGCAAGCGCGGCGGTTGCCGGCAGACGCCGCAGGAATTCATCGAGCGCCTGATGCTGGCCGAGGCGCGCGCCGGCATGCGCGTCGTGCGCCTGAAGGGCGGCGACCCGTACCTGTTCGGCCGCGGCGGCGAGGAGCGCGCCATGCTGCGCGCCCACGGCATCGCCGTCGACGTCGTGCCGGGCATCAGCAGCGGCCTGGCGGCGCCGGCCAGCCTCGGCGTGCCGCTGACGCACCGGCGCTGGAGCCAGGGCGCCGTCTTCGTCACGGGCCACGGCAAGGACGCCGCGTCGGAGCCGAACTGGGCGGCGCTGGCGCAAAGCGGGCTGACCCTGGTCATTTACATGGGCGTGGCGCGCTGCGCGGCGATCCAGGCGGCCCTGCTGGCGGGCGGCGCGGCGCCCGCCACGCCGGTGGCCGTGGTGCAGTCGGCCAGCCGGGCCGGGCAGCGCCAGTTGCTGACCACGCTGGGAGAATTGCCGGGCGCCTTGCGCGCGAGCGGCCTGGGCAGCCCGAGCGTCATCGTCGTCGGCGACGTCGTGCGCTGCGCCGACGACTGGGGCGCGCTGCGCGGCCTGGCCGAGGCCGGCGTCGCGGCGGCGGCCAAGTAATTTCCTACATAACAATAGATTCCCGTACTGCCATCTGGCGTGCCCGCCTGCCGCCTGCGGCTTTTCCGCAACGCCGACATGACCTGGCGAGCCAATTTGATGTCCTGGCGAGCCAGTTGCGTCTATGGCTCAAGGTGTAGCCACTTCAACTTTGCCAAAAAGCTATGCTTGTCGGCAAGCCGCACCAGCCATCCGACGGACCAAGGCCGCACGCGCCGCCGCCCGCCCAGCCATCTTCCAGCGGCCTTCATACGCAGTTTCATTCACCCATGCATTGCTACGGAGAATTAAATGACCAGACTGATACGCATTGCCCTGACCCTACTTTTGCTTTCCATTACCACCATTGCCAGCGCCACCAATTACACCCTGTGGATTAACGGGCGCAACGGCAAGGGCACCGCCGGCGATTACGCCAGCTTCACCTACTGGGGGCCGGCGGCGACTGCCGCCGGCGTCAATAAAAAGGCGGTCAATTGGGATGGCTACAACAGCATTTCCTCGCAAAACGGCAAGATCCGCGATGCCCTCGACTGCTTTTGCACGGGGCCGAACTGGTGCTACGTGGCCACCCACAGCGCCGGCGACTTCATGATGGCCTACACGATGGCCAACTACGGCGGCAGCTCGCGCCTGAAAAAGAACGCCAGCCCGGGCAGCGGCGGCGTCTGCGGCAACACCGACGGCAGCAGCCAGGTCGGCTGGAACATCAAGTGGGTGCGCGCGGCCTCGGGCGCGGCGGGCGGCTCGGAACTCTCCGACATCGGCTCCGACACGACCTCCGAACCGCTGGTCAAGGACTTGAAGACGACCACGGCCCGCGCCATGTTCAACCACAACGAGACGCGCAACGTCTGGTTCTATATGTATCCGGGCGGCAAAGGGACGCTTTATTCCTTCGTGTTGCCGGGCCAGGACGACCAGGCCATCGCCTACCATAGCTCGGGCGGCGTCTCCGGCGCGGCCGGCCAGGCGCTGTGCAATCCGGGCGACTCCTGCCCCGAGCTGACGATGGGCAGCGGGGCGAACGCCAACGGTTCGACCAAGTGGAGTTACCATTCGGTCGAGTTCCGCGACACCAAGGAGCAGTATGACCATTATTCCAACGGCAACTGGCAGGGCATCATCTCCGTCGTGCGCGGTGCCGTGGTGAACAGTGCCCGCTAAGCGGGGCAAGCAGGCGCAGCCGGCCGGCCCGGCTGCGCCCGGGGCCGGCTGGCTGCGGCGCCATTGGCCGGCGACGCTGTGCCTGGCGGTGGCGCTGCTGGCCGCCGGCGTCGCGCTGTGGCCGGCGGCCGGCGAGGCCACGGCGGCGCGCCCGGCCGTCGCCGCCGCGTCCGCGCCGGCCTGGCCCGGCATCGGCGCGGCCCCGGACGTGCCGGCAGGCGGTCCGGCCGGCATGCCGGAACTGGTCAGCCAGCTGGAGCAGGCCGACCGCGCCTATTGCAGCTACCGCGACAACACGCGCTATCCGAACAGCTCGCGGCCGATGGCCGAGCATCCCGACCAGGTGTATCCGAACCGGCCGGTGGAGGAAAGCCACCCTATGCGCACCGACAAGGGCAGCGATCGCACGGTGCAACTGCAAACCTCGCAGACGCGCGTCTACATGGCGCCGGGCGAGAGCGTGGCCTTCACGCTGAAGGCCGTCGATGCGGCCGGCGCGAGCTTGCCGCTGAGCGTCACGCGGGCGGTGGCGCGCGGCCTGACCTTCGGCGCCAGCCGCCCGGTGACGCCCGTCACCCTGCAATTTGGCGGCCGCGAGGACGGCAGCCACGCGGCCACGCTGGCGCCGTCGCAGAGCGGCTTCGCCCAGTTCGACGGCACCATACGTACCGAGGTCAACTACAGCGTCGGCGAGCGCGCCGGCGTCGTCGTCTTCGACGTCATCTACACGCCGGAATTGCCGGCCACGTGGAGCGGCCCGGTGCGCGACGTCGTCGAAAACGGCTCCTTGACCTATTATTTGAAGGCCGAGGTGCGCCAGCCGGGCCGCTACGTGGTCAGCGGCCGCGTCGACGACGCCAAGGGCAAGCCCTTTGCGCTGCTCACCTTCAACGAGGTGCTGGCGGCTGGCCCGAACGACATCAAGCTGACCGTGTTTGGCAAGCTGATTGGCGACCAGCAAGCGGCGCTGCCGCTGACGCTGCGCGACGTCGACGCCTATCTGCTGAAGGAAAACACCGACCCCGACCGCGCGCTGATGCCGCGCCTGGCCGGCCCGGTGCACGTCAGCAAGAGCCATCCGGTCAAGGACTTCGCCGACGCCGAATGGCAAAGCGAGGAGCGCAGCCGCTATTTGACCGAGCTGAACAAGGACGTCGAGCAGGCCAGCAAGAGCCTGCTGCAATTCGCGCCGGGGCAGGTGGCGCTGCCGCCGCTGGCGCAGCGCTGCGCGCAACTGGCCGGCGACAAGCCTTGACGTCGGGCGCCGCGGCCTTGGGGGCGCGGCGCGTTTCCGGCATCGGGGCAAATATTGCGCCCGTTGGTGGTCAAAACGCCAAAACCTGCAGCGGCGATGCGGAAGGCCGTGTTGGACGTGGTGGCGGCTAGAGCGCAATCTGGCGCCAAAGCCGGGCCAGGGCTAGGCGCGGCGATTTCCCTGTGGAACAGGACGCGCTCAAGGATAAAAGATAGATTGGATACGCATGGCGAAGCCAGTTGTTCACCGCTACTCCGGCAGCGTGGCCTGTTGCGGTTGGCCTGCAAGGCTCATGTGCTCGAACCTCCAGCGCTTGAGTTGTTTGAATACGCCGTAGCTTATTGCCTCTTCAGAAATGGCGTCACAACTGGATAACTCGATATGCTGCCATTTTCCTTGCGGCTTAAAGAGTTTTTCCTCAAATGCTTTTTGGATTTCTTGCGCTGCCGTCGCGGCCACCTTTTCAGCTTCTAGTGGTTCCGGTTCTGCGGGGTAAATGATCATAATGCTGAGAGTGTATGTATCGTCTGGGCCGTCCCGATTTATTTCTGCGCCATCGTCCACATCAAAAAAAATGCCAGAGACGTTCTCACCTGCTGGCTTCATGATGTTGTAAATCTTCTCGGCTAGTTTCACCTCTTTGCTGCCGAGACGCCGCTCGAATTCTTCTGGAAACGCTGAACGGCGATACCTGCTTGCGAGCCAAAACTGTAATGTATTGAGGCTTGTGGGGCTGAGTTGCAAGTCTTGGCGCGGAGTAGTTTCTTGGAGCGTTTCTTTTGGAATTGGTATCTTCTTGCTTGCCTCAAATTCCGCAATTATTGACGGCGCGCCGTCAAATATTATGTGGAGTTTTCGAGGGTTTTTTGAGTAACAGTAATTTCCATTTAATTCATCCACGATGCGGCCAACTATTACCTCAATGGCGGGTTCAATCGTAGGTGTTTGAGTGAGATCGCAGTCATGGCTGGCAATAACAACCAATGTGTGTTCCTTGCCATCTGCATGGCAAAGCCCCAATTTCTCCGCCACGTCGCTTTGTAGGAGTTGTCCTTGCCGCCACGGTGTGTCCCGACTCCATTCCGCCATATTTCACCTATTGTGGCTAGCCGGCGGATGGCAAGTCAAAATCCACAGTTGGCGGAATTTTTTCTCGATCTTCAAAGCGAGCACTTAATCGTTCGCGTTGCTCAGATTCTCGCCTGAGTACTTGAATTAATACCGCAGCGGCGTCTGAGGCAGAGGCCCCGGACTGCGCGACTTGGAGAAGTGTTTTTCCGCTTGCGAACTTTCGTTTCAGTAGCGTGCTATTGACGCTCACGCCTGCATGGGAAAGCACGTCTGCGGCTTGCGCAAGGTCGCGAAGTTTCAAAGCATTCTCTTCTGCAATTGCCTCCCCATTGAGCCAGTTATATATGGATTGTCGAGTAACACCCAATGTGTTCGCGAGGTCAGAAACGGCAGGCGACAGCACTTGGCGTATCCGGGCCAAGTCTTGTGCCGAATTGCGCGCCGCAACAGCCTCAACCAGGTTGGTTTTAATAACGCGAAATTGGCTAGCATTCTGTCGAAACATGGCAGGCTGGGGTTCGCTACCAGTTCCGATCGTTGACTGTGCTGTCACAGCGGCGGCGGTTGGCCAATTGAACTCGCGCGTATAGCCAAATGAGCCTCCAGTGCCAATGCGGGAATTTGCACTACTGCGATAGTTGGCAGCAGTATGCATTATGTAGCTCCTTTTATGTACTAAGCCCATGCAGCAAGAGCATGGTCAGTAACTGTAGCCTTAAATGACTGTTCAATAATATCGTGTAGGGCAGTTAGGCGAGATTTTATTGCAGCTAAATCAAACTCTTCTCGCTTTACAAATGCGGCATCAGTGTCGACTGAAGCATGTAAACCTGTCCATGTGGTGAAGCGCGGGTCAATTGTCGGTGGCCGCGTAGCCAAGTCATCAGGAAGCCCTATGCCGCCAGAACGAATGGTGACTCTCGATACCAGTTGACCTGCTGCGGTCAAGGTGACCGTTTCGCTAACGGACTGCGCAAGTTCGCCTGGCAGTTTGTTTGCCAGGCCAAGCACTTGCGGCGTGAGATAATCTTCCAACTTGTCGCTTGAGTTCACTGGATGAACGGCATCGAGATAGCGCAAACCAATTCGTTCGACAAAATCAAGTTGCAGCACTTGATTTAGAATTTTTAGTCCGTCCAGCAGTGTTTGCAAAAACGATTCGAACGTTTCGTACGCAGTCGTCTGCAATGTTATTGCATTTGTTTCAAGTAAAAAACTGGTTCGTTCCGCCATGTCGCCAAAGTAAAAGCGCGATTGACGACTAAGGGACGGCACCTGGGATTGCTCCGTCCCCCCGGTTCCGAGCGGGAATACAAATCGCTGATGCACCTCATGCTTGAAATCCGGAAAGCGCTTCTCCCGCATGTTCGATTGAATGCTTGGAAGGTAGCTATCCAGGTCAAGGATGGGGTTGAACTGAACTTGCGCCACCGTATAGTAGACCGGCGCAATTCGCATTTTCTTTCCCATGGGGAGCTCAATATGGTTGACAGGTTACGTGACACTTTACAGTGTACTTGACATCTAGTGTAGCACAAGGTTTTCTGTCTGATTTTCCTCAAAGTCAGTGCATTTAGCTGGGTCTAGTTGTTCAGTCCTGGTGGGTTTGCTGTAGTGGCTCGCCGATACGGCTGTTGACTTGTCATAACAAGCCGCGACGACGGTACAATGGCGCCGGCGCAGCTTGCCGTCGCGCGGAAGGCGGGGGCGGGCGCATTCACCAGAACCCCGAAACGAAGAGAATCATATGTCTAAGCAAGCAATGACCGGTCCCCTGTCCGACGACGAATACGCCGACCTCGATACCCTCCTGGCCGCGCCCGAACTGGGCGAACGTGCCATGGACGTATCGACGCTGGAGGGCTTCCTGACGGCGGTGGCGATCGGCCCGAACCCGGTCTTGCCCAGCCAGTGGCTGCCGTGGGTGTGGGACATGGAGGCGGGCGCCGCCGGCATGTCCGGGCTCGGCGCCGGCGACGCCGAGCGTATCGCCGGGTTGGTCATGCGCCATTACAACCATATGGTCACGTGGATGACGCAGGACCCCGACAGCTTCGACCCCATCTACACCTGCGGCGCCGAGTGGGGCGCGGCCGAGTGGTGCGAGGGTTTTCTGCTCGGCATGCAGTTGGACGGCGATGGCTGGCGGCCCCTGCAAGTCAGCGAGCCGGCCTGGTTCGCGCCGTTCATGCGCCTTGGCACGTCCGATGGCGCGGCGCTGACGGCGCAACACGACGACGCCGGTCATTGGATGGACGAGGTGGTGCCGTCGGTCGTGAAGATCAATGCGTTCTGGATGCGGCAGCGCGGCGTGCCGATGCCGGCATCGGCGCACGAAGGCGGCAAGCGGCCCGTGGTGCGCGAAACGCCGAAGGTGGGGCGCAACGACCCCTGCCACTGCGGCAGCGGCAAGAAGTACAAGAAATGCTGCGGCGCCGCGGAAGCCTAGAACTCCGGGCCGGACGGCGCCATTACCGGGACGGCGCCGCCTGAAGCCGGCGCAGCTGCGCCGCCTGGTAGGCCGCCACGGTATCGTTGAACAGGCAGCGTATCAAAGGGTCGTCGACAATGTCGGCCGACTCCAGCTCGGCTTCGGTGCCGGCGTCGAAAACGCGGTCGTTGATCCGCATATACATCGACGTCAGGGATTCGCCCAAGGCCAGCGCCGCGTAGATTTTGCAAACAGGTATCTCGGTGGACCAGGATAAGGGCTCGTCGCCGAGGCCGACACGTTCTATGCGGTCGCCGTGTATGCGATACCGGAAATGCTCCACGGCGCCCGCGTGGTCGTAAGTGGACAGTTGCCACAGCCGTGGCTGCTGGAAGAAACTATCCTCGGGCAATTCCATCTCCTCGTATTTTTCCAGCAAGCCGGAGCGGCAAAAATCCAATGCGATGGCGCTCTGCTCCGTGGAGAGCGGCGCAAAACGCCGGGCAATTTCGCCCGTGCCAGGCGGGACGGCATGTTGATCGTATTGGTAGTCGACATCCTGATTCCCCACTGGCAGCACCCAGCGCAGCGGCGGCGCCGCCGTCAGCGCGGTACGATCGAGTACAAACGACACCGACGGGTTGAGCCTGAGCACGCGCGACTCGGGCAGCGCCGCCTCCACTTCCTGCTGGAACTGCCGATAGCTGATCGGGAACATCGCGTGGTTGTACCAGGACCAGGCTTCCTGAACGAATTGGCAAGAGCTGGGGACGATATATCTGGGCTGTAGCGCGCGCAGCTGGTCCAGCCATTCCGGCGGCAGTTCGGCTGGGCCGGCGGCCGCCCTGGACGGCGCGATCACGGCGAGTTCGCGCATGGTTTGAAACGGCCACAGCACCATGTCCCACGGCGCGCACTGCGCCAGCGCGGGAAGCGCCAAGGGGTCTATCCAGGAATCGACGACGTTGAGGACGTTCAGCCCGGCCGCCTTGACGTGGAACATGGAATCGACATCCGCGTCCAAGGCTTTTCGCGGGATCACCTCGAACGGCCCGACCGAGACGGGCATGTCGATGCCCAGGCGGTGGACATGCTGGAAGCCCAGGTCGCCGATCATGGAAAACAACTCGTCGAAAATACAATACAAATAGATCGGCGTCTGACGGTCGAGCAAGTTCAGACTGTCCAGCGAGCAGTGGTCATCGTGGAAATGGGAAATAAAGACGGCGGCCAGCTTCAAATCCGCAATCTGCCGGTGGTCGAACGCCACATCGGGAAAAGCGTGGCAATTCCTGCTGAAGGGGTTTTCAAAAATCGGATCGAAAGCGACCGCCGTGCCGTCGCAGTCGAATAGATAACCTGCGTGCAGTATTCTGGAGATGGTAAGAGGCATATGGTGGGGTCGGTGAGTTCAACGGCCGCCGCCGGCAGGCAGGCGGCCAAGGGCAAGCAGGATAGCATTTTTGCGACTGTGCACTGCACCATTTTCGGGCGCAAGCGCACCGCAATATCCCATGCTGCGCCAGTCCAAGGCGCCAACTTCTCCCCGCCCGCCCGGCTTCTCCCTCTGTGCGCCGGCGCGCCGGCATCTGGCACGGCGTTTGCTAGAGAATAAGTACCGGATCAATGGCGATCCCCTGAACAACACGTGCCGGTCCAACGATGGACCGACAAGGACAACGGCGTCCGCCCAGCCTGGTTTTTACGCCAGGTGGGGCGGACGCTTTTTTGTTTTTAACGGGATAAAAAAATGGCCAGCAAAGCAAACAGCATCAATCTCTTCTCCTTCCACACGGCGCCGATGCGCGCCTTCCACCTGACCTGGATGGCGTTCTTCATCTGTTTCTTCGCCTGGTTCGCCTGCGCGCCCCTGATGCCGGTCATCAAGGGCGAGTTCGGCCTGAGCCTGGCGCAAATCGCCAACATCAATATCGCCGCCGTGGCCATCACGATCCTGGTGCGCCTGATCGTCGGCCCGATGTGCGACCGTTTCGGTCCGCGCAAGACCTACACGGGCTTGCTGCTGCTGGGCGCGATCCCGGTGCTGGGCGTGGCGGCGTCGCAAAGCTATGAAAGCTTCCTGTTCTTCCGCCTCGGCATAGGCGCGGTCGGCGCCAGCTTCGTCATCACCCAGTACCACACGTCGGTGATGTTCGCGCCGAACGTGGTCGGCACGGCCAACGCGGCCGCCGCCGGCTGGGGCAACACGGGCGGCGGCGCGGCGCAGGCGCTGATGCCGCTGCTGCTGGGCGCCGTGCTGATGCTGGGCGTGTCGGAGTCGCTGGGCTGGCGCGTGGCGCTGCTGGTGCCCGGCGTGTTGATGTTGCTGATGGCGGCCGTCTACTGGCGCTACACCCAGGACTGCCCGGAAGGCAACTATAGCGCCATGCGCGCCGCCGGCATCGCCATCGACGGCGGCAAGAAGGGCGGCTGGGACAGCTTCAAGGCCGCCAGCATGAATTACCGCGTCTGGCTGCTGTTCGTCACCTACGGCGCCTGTTTCGGCATCGAGATTTTCATCCACAACATCGCCGCCGTGTACTACGTCGACCATTTCGGCCTGTCGCTGAAGTCGGCCGGCCTGGCCGCCGGCAGTTTCGGCCTGCTGGCCCTGTTTGCCCGCGCCCTCGGCGGCTGGCTGTCGGACAAGATGGCGCTGCGCGGCAGCTTGAACAGCCGCGTCACGCTGCTGTTCGTGATGATGATAGGGGAGGGCGCCGGCCTGCTGTGGTTCGCCCGCGCCGACACGGTGACGTTCGCCGTCATCGCCATGCTGTGCTTTGGCCTCTTCACGCATATGGCTTGCGGCGCGACGTATGCCTTGGTGCCCTTCATTGACAGCAAGGCGCTGGGCGGCGTGGCCGGCATCATCGGCGCCGGCGGCAATGTCGGCGCGGTGCTGGCCGGTTTCCTGATGAAGGGCACCGGCGATATCCAGCAGACGCTGGGCATTCTCAGCGCGCTGGTGATTGTCTCCGCGCTGTGCGCCATTGCCGCGCGCTTCAGCAACGCCGCCGAACCGGCCCTGGCCCCCGCCGTAGGAGCATGAGCATGAAAATTATCGTAATCGGCCACGGCATGGTGGGCCACAAATTCCTCGAACGGCTGGCCGACAGCGGCGCGCCGCATCTGCAGGTGACGGTGTTGTGCGAGGAGCCGCGTCCCGCCTACGACCGCGTGCATCTATCCGAATTCTTCTCCGGCAAGTCGGCCGAGGACTTGTCCCTGGTGCCGCCCGGCTTTTTCGAGCGCGGCAACATGCTGCTGAAGCTGAACGCGAAGGCCGGCGCGATCGACCGCGCCGCCAAGACCGTCACCACCGGCGCCGGCGAGGTGCTGCCCTACGACAAGCTGGTGATCGCCACGGGATCCTATCCCTTTGTGCCGCCGCTGCCCGGCAAGGAGCGCAAGGATTGCTTCGTCTACCGCACCATCGAGGACCTGGAGGCGATGCTGGAATGCGGCCGGCGCTCGAAGACGGGCGTGGTCATCGGCGGCGGCCTGCTGGGCCTGGAGTGCGCGAAGGCGCTGCGCGACATGCAACTCGACACCCACGTGGTCGAGTTCGCGCCGCGGCTGATGGCGGTGCAGGTCGACGAGGGCGGCGCGCGCGTGCTGCGCCGCAAGATCGAACAACTGGGCGTGACGGTGCACACGCAAAAGAACACGCTGGAAATCGTCGACGGCGAGGCGGGCCGGCAGCGCATGCAGTTCGCCGACGGCAGCCATCTGGACACGGACATGATCGTCTTTTCGGCCGGCATCCGCCCGCGCGACGAGCTGGCCCGCGCCTGCGGCCTGACGGTGGGGCCGCGCGGCGGCATCGCCATCGACGACAGCTGCCTGACGTCGGACCCGGACGTGTATGCGATCGGCGAGTGCGCGCTGTGGGGCGGGCAGATTTTCGGCCTGGTCGCGCCCGGCTACGAGATGGCGCGCATCGCCGCCCGGCACCTGCTGGGCGAGCAGGGCGCGTTCACGGGCGCCGACATGAGCACCAAGCTGAAGCTGATGGGCGTGGACGTGGCCAGCCTGGGCGACCCGCACGGCGCCGCCGCCGGCAGCCGCAGCTACCAGTTCACCGACGAGCGCAAGCAGATTTACAAGAAGATCGTCGTTTCCGAGTGCGGCAAGTTCCTGCTCGGCGGCGTCATGGTCGGCGACGCCAGCGAGTACGGCACGCTGCTGCAAATGATGCTCAACCGCATAGAGTTGCCGGCGTCGCCGGAATTCCTGATCCTGCCGCAGGCCGACGGCAAGGCCCGTCCGGGGCTGGGCGTGGACGCCTTGCCGGCCGCCGCGCAGATTTGCTCGTGCAACGACGTCAGCAAGGGCGCGCTGTGCGCGGCCGTCGGCGCCGGCGCGACCTCGATAGGCGCGCTGAAAACCTGCACCAAGGCGGGCACGGCCTGCGGCGGCTGCGTGCCCCTGGTGACGCAGATCATGAAGGCGGAGATGAAAAAGCTCGGCCTGGACGTCAACAACCACGTCTGCGAGCATTTCGCCTATTCGCGCCAGGAGCTGCACCATCTGGTGCGGGTCGGCAAGATCACGACGTTCGCGGCCTTGCTGGCGCAGCACGGCAAGGGCCTCGGCTGCGACATTTGCAAGCCGGTCGCGGCGAACATCCTGGCCTCGTGCTGGAACGACTTCGTGCTCAAGCAGGAGCACGCCAGCCTGCAGGACAGCAACGACTACTTCCTCGGCAATATCCAGAAGGACGGCACCTATTCCGTCGTGCCGCGCATGGCCGGCGGCGAGGTCACGGCCGACGGCTTGATCGCCGTCGGCACGGTGGCGAAGAAGTACGGCCTGTACACCAAGATCACCGGCGGCCAGCGCATCGACCTGTTCGGCGCCCGCGTCGAACAGTTGCCGCTGATCTGGGAAGAGTTGATCGCGGCCGGCTTCGAGTCCGGCCACGCCTACGGCAAGGCGCTGCGCACCGTCAAATCCTGCGTCGGCTCGACCTGGTGCCGCTACGGCGTGGCCGACAGCGTCGGCCTGGCCATCGAGCTGGAGAACCGCTACAAGGGCTTGCGCGCGCCGCACAAGTTCAAGTTCGGCGTCTCCGGCTGCACCCGCGAGTGCGCCGAGGCGCAGGGCAAGGACATCGGCCTGATCGCCACCGAGAAGGGCTGGAACCTTTATGTGTGCGGCAACGGCGGCATGAAGCCGCGCCACGCCGAGCTGCTGGCCGCCGACCTGGACAAGGAAACGCTGGTGCGCTATATCGACCGCTTCCTGATGTTCTACGTGCGCACGGCCGACCGCCTGCAGCGCACCAGCGTGTGGCGCGACAACCTGGAGGGCGGCCTGGATTACCTGAAGGACGTCGTCGTCGGCGACAAGCTGAACATCGCCGCCGAACTGGAGGCCGACATGCAGCGCGTCGTCGACAGCTATGCCTGCGAGTGGCGCACCGCCGTCGAAGACCCGGAGACGCGCAAGCGCTTCCGCCATTTCGTCAACAGCGAGCGCGGCGACGAGAACGTCGTCTTCGTCGAGGAGCGCGGGCAGATCCGCCCGGCCACGCCGGACGAGCGGCGGCGCGTGACGATTCCCATCATCGCCGAGACGGCATGAGCCTTGCGGCGGACAGCCGGGCTTCCGCCTCCGGGATGGCATGGACTAATTCACTATTGGAGAACCGTATGCACCGCGACCTGAAAACCGAACACTGGGTGGCCGTCTGCGCACTCGACGACATCGTGCCGAACACCGGCGTGTGCGCGCTGCTGAACGGCGAGCAGGTGGCCGTGTTCCACGTCAACGACGGCCGCGAGCGCGTCTTCGCCATCGCCAACTTCGACCCGAACTCGGGCGCCGCCGTGCTGTCGCGCGGCCTGGTCGGCAGCCTGGGCGAGCGCATCGTCGTCGCCTCGCCCATCTACAAGCAGCATTTCGACCTGCAGACGGGCGAATGCCTGGAGTCGCCCGAGCATTCGGTGGCCACCTGGCCGGCCCGCATCGACGGCGGCAGGGTCTGGGTAGGCGCATGAACGGGCGCGCCGCGAAGCCGTCGCTGGTGGTGGTCGGCAACGGCATGGCCGGCATGCGCACGGTCGAGGAGTTGCGCAAGCTGGCCCCTGAGCTGTACGACATCAGCGTGTTCGGCGCCGAGCCGCACGGCAATTACAACCGCATCCTGCTGTCGCCGCTGCTGGCGGGCGAAAAGAGCGTCGACGACATCATGCTCAACACCCGCGAATGGTATGTCCAGCACGGCATCGCGCTGCACGCCGGCGACCCGGTCGAGCACATCGACCGGCGCCGCCGCATCGTGCGCGCCCGCTCCGGCCTGGAAGTGCATTACGACCGCCTGCTGCTGGCGACCGGCTCGACCCCCTTCATCATCCCCGTGCCGGGCCACCAACTGCCGGGCGTGATCGCCTTCCGCGACATCCAGGACGTCGAAACCATGCAGGCGGCGGCGCGCCGCCACCGCCACGCCGTCGTCATCGGCGGCGGCCTGCTGGGGCTGGAGGCGGCCAACGGCCTGCGGCGCCAGGGCATGGAGGTGACGGTGGTGCACGTCACCGGCAGCCTGATGAACCAGCAGCTCGACCAGCCCGCCGCGCTGCTGCTGAAAGGGGCGCTGGAACGCAAGGGCCTGCATTTCCTGCTCGACGCCCACACGGCCGAAATCGTCGGGCCGCGGCGCGTGACGGCCGTGCGCTTCCGGGACGGCAGCGAGATTCCCGCCGACCTGGTCGTCATGGCGGCCGGCGTGCGGCCGAATATCGCGCTGGCCAAGCAAGCCGGCCTGCACTGCGAGCGCGCCATCGTCGTCGACGATACGCTGCAAACCTACGACCCGCGCATCTATGCGGTGGGCGAGTGCGTGCAGCACCGCAGCGCCACCTTCGGGCTGGTGGCGCCGATCTGGGATCAGGCGCGCGTCTGCGGCGCCCACCTGGCCGGCGCCGGCCACCGCCGCTACGTGCAGCAGGCCACGCCGACCAAGCTGAAGGTCACCGGCGTCGAGCTGTATTCCGTCGGCGACTTCATCGGCGGCCCGGACAGCGAAGACCTGGTGCTGCGCGACCCGCGCCGCGGCGTCTACAAGCGCCTCGTGCTGAAGGGCCGGCAACTGGCCGGCGCCGTGCTGTACGGCGACGTGCAGGACGGCCCCTGGTACTTCGACCTGATCCAGAAGCGCACCGACATCTCCGCGATGCGCAACCATCTATTGTTCGGCAAGGCGCTCTGCGGCTTGGCGGCGTGACCAGGAATTGACCGTGAACCTCTCCGCTATCCCCCTAGCCGTGCGCACCACCTGTCCCTATTGCGGCGTCGGCTGCGGCGTGCAGGCGACGCCGCTGCCGGACGGCAGCATCGCCATCGCCGGCGACGCCAGCCACGGCGCCAACGCGGGCCGGCTCTGCGTCAAGGGTTCGGCACTGGGCGAGACGCTGGGCCTGGACGGCCGCTTGCTGCACCCGCAGCTGCGCGAGGGCGGCGCGCTGCGGCGGGCGTCCTGGGACGAGGCGCTGGACAAGGTGGCCGGCGGCTGGCGCGACATCATCGCCGAGCACGGCCCGGACGCCGTGGCGCTGTACGTCTCGGGCCAGTTGCTGACCGAGGACTACTACATCGCCAACAAGCTGATGAAGGGCTATATCGGCAGCGCCAACATCGACACCAATTCGCGCCTGTGCATGTCCTCGGCCGTGGCCGGCCACAAGCGCGCGTTCGGCGCGGACCTGGTGCCGGGCTGTTACGAGGACCTGGAGCTGGCCGACATGGTCGTGCTGGTCGGCTCGAACACGGCCTGGTGCCATCCCATCCTGTTCCAGCGCATCGTCCGCGCCAAGGAGGCCAGGCCGCAGATGAAGCTGGTCGTCATCGACCCGCGCCGCACCGCCACCTGCGAGTCGGCCGATTTGCACCTGCCCGTCAAACTGGGCACCGACGTCTGGCTGTTCAACGGCCTGTTGTGCTATCTGGCGCAGCACGGCGTCGTCGATGCCGGCTTCGTCGCGGCGCACACCAACGGGTTCGACGAGGCGCTGGCCGCCGCCCATGTCGATTGCGCCGATCCGCTCGCCGTGGCCCGGGCCTGCCGCGTCGATCCGCGCGATGTGCTCGATTTTTACGCGATGTTCGCCGCCACCGCCAAGGTCGTCACCGCCTTTTCGCAGGGCGTCAACCAGTCGTCGGCCGGCACCGACAAGGTCAACAGCATCATCAACTGCCACCTCGCCACCGGCCGCATCGGCCGGCCCGGCATGGGGCCGTTCTCGCTGACCGGCCAGCCCAACGCGATGGGCGGGCGCGAAGTGGGCGGCCTGGCGAATATGCTGGCCGCGCACATGGAGCTGGACCGGGCCGTGCACCGCGACACGGTGCAAACCTTCTGGGACTCGCCGCGCATCGCCGACCGGCCGGGGCTGAAGGCGGTCGAGCTGTTCCAGGCCATCGAGGATGGCAGGATCAAGGCCGTGTGGATCATCGCCACCAATCCGCTGGTCAGCATGCCGGACGCGAACCAGGTGCAGCGCGCGCTGGAGAAATGCCAGCTGGTGGTGGTGTCCGACATCGTCGAAAAGACCGACACCAACGCCTACGCCGACGTGCTGCTGCCGGCGCTGGGCTGGGGCGAGAAGGACGGCACCGTCACCAATTCGGAGCGGCGCATCGCCCGCCAGCGCGGCTTTTTGGCGGCGCCGGGCGAGGCGCGCGCCGACTGGCTGGCGCTGTGCCAGGTGGCGCGGCGCATGGGTTTCGCCGGCTTCGATTTCGCCGGCGTGCACGAGGTCTTCGACGAGCACGCGCGTCTGAGCGGCTACCGCAACGACGCGCAAGGCAGCCCGCGCGTCTTCAATATCGCCGCGCTGGCCGGCATGGACAGGCGCCGGTACGACCAGCTTGAGCCGCTGCAGTGGCCGTTGCGGGCGGACCCGGCCGGCGCCGTCGAGGGCACGCCGCGCCTGTTCGGCGACGGCCGCTACGCCCACGCCGACGGGCGCGCGCGCTGCGTCGCCACGGCGCCGCGCGCGCCGGCGCACCTGCCCGACGCCGACTATCCGCTGGCGCTGAACACGGGGCGCGTGCGCGACCAGTGGCATACGATGACGCGCACCGGCAAGTCGGCCAGGCTGGCCGACCACGTGCCGGAAGCTTTTGTCGATATGCACCCGCAGGATGCGCTGCTGTGCGGCGTGCGCGAGGGCGAGCTGGCGCGCGTGTCGACGCAGTGGGGTGCGATGGTGGCCAGGGTGCAGCACGGCGGCGGCATCGCCCGCGGCGCTGTCTTCGTGCCCATCCACTGGAGCGGCCAGACGGCCTCCGACGCCCGTGTCGGCGCGCTGGTCAATCCGGCCGTCGATCCCGTCTCCGGCGAGCCCGAGTTCAAGCACACGCCGGTGCGCGTCGAGCAGTTCCGCGTGTCCTGGCACGGCTTTATTCTCAGCCGCAGCGAGCTGAACCTCGACAGCGTGGCGCACTGGACCCGCATCCAGGGGCGCGACTTCGCCCGTTACGAGCTGGCCGGGCGCAATGCCATCGCCGACTACGGCGCGTGGGCGCGGCAACTGCTGGCGCTGGTCGACGGCGAGGCCGACTGGCTTGAATACGAAGACCGCAGCGCCGGCGTCTACCGCGCCGCGCACCTGGTCGACGGCCGCATCGAACAATGCCTGTTCCTGTCGCCGCGGCCGGACTTGCCGTCGCGCGCCTGGCTGGCCGGGTTGTTCGGCCGCGCCGGACTGGGCGACGCCGACCGCGTCGGCCTGCTGCTGGGGCAGCCGGTCGAGAAGGGCGCCGACACCGGGCCGACCGTGTGTTCCTGCTTCGGCGTCGGCCGCAACACCATCTGCGAGGCCATCCGCGCCCAGGGCCTGCGCAGCGCGGCCGAGGTCACGGCTTGCCTGAAGGCGGGTGGCAACTGCGGTTCTTGCGTGCCGGAAATCAAGAAACTGCTGCTGGACACCCGCGTCGAGGAAACGGCCTAGTGCTTTAGCGCTTCGGGAGGGAGGCGGCGTTTTTGAAACCCTCTTCCCCATCGCCCGGTCCGTTGGTGCCGGGGATGATGTACTTCACCCAAGTGTAGTTTTTGTTGGCATTGACGGCGAAGCCGACCTGGCCGTTGGCATCCGAGAAATTCAGCGCCAGGCTGGTTCCGCCCGCCGACGCCGGTCCCGGCTGGTTGCGGTTACCCGGTTCGTATTTGTAGTCATTGGCGATAAACAGGCTGATGGTTTTCCCAACATACAAGCTTTGCAAATTGTTTTTCACATACATGCCGGCGTCGAAGGAACCGATCATGTACTCGTTCGGCTGGATGGCGTTGCTGAAGCCGAAGAATGCCTGTTGCGGCGCGACCGGCAAGACTTGGCCGGCCAGCGAGCTGAGCTTGCTAAGCATGGCGCTGCCCAGCATGCTGCTGGCTTTGCGGTCGATGAAATCGCCGAGGAAGGGAATCCAGCTGAAGCTGCTGTCGCAGGAAGTGCTTTGCGTCGGCGTGAAATCGATGACCGTTCCCGCCACCGCCCCGTTGTAGGGGTTGTATTGGGAAGAGAAGGAAATCGAATTCAGGGTGACTTGCGAACGGCAGGTGACCGAGCCGAGCCAGTTGGATTTCCTGGCGGTGATGTTGATGTTGAAGCTGAGTCCGCTCATCGCCATTCTCAGGGAGCCGTCCGGCAGCCCCGACACCGACATATTGAGATCCCCCCACAGGCCGCCGGGGCCGTCGACGCTGGCGTCCTGGCCGGCGGCGGCGATGCCGGCGGCGATGCCCTCGCTCAGTTTGGTGCGGATCGACCAATAAAAATTCGACGCGCCGCCGACCAGCTGCGCCATCGGCGCGCCGCCGTTCGCCATATCCGACACGGCGACGGTGGAGGCGTTGCCGTTATAGGTGACCTGGGCGGCGTAGCTGCCGCCGGTGGCGACGGGCCGGTACATGGTGATGTCGTGTATCGGCCGGGCCGAGGCCGCGCCGGAAAGCAGCAGCACACCCAGTACGCTTAATTTTAGTTTTTGCAGAATCATTTCGTTCATCTCCAATGGTTAAACAATATGTAATTGCACACACATCATTATTTTTAAGTTAATGAATGTCAAGTTAACAATGTTTCATTGCGATAATATGTTATTCCATGTCGCAAAAATGCCGCAACCCGGGCGCCGCCTGCTTGGGCGGCCGCTGCGCGCGCGTCCGGGTTTTGCGATGGCGCAAAGCTATGAATGTAGTCGTAGGGCATCAGTGACGATTGGTGACTATTAATGCCGAAAATATAGTGCAGAATGGAGCTGAAATAAATTCCCAAAAGAAATCAATCCGGCGCCTGCCATGCCGCGATAAATTGATTGAGAAACAGGTGGATATGCATTTATTGCAATAGGCATTTCTTCACCTCATACGGCTTGCCACCTCTCCCCGCCGCCAAGCGCCGAGGCGGGTTTTACGCTTGCATATAAAAATAGCTGCTTCAGGCGGAAACGGCACGACGGTGCCCCGCTCGCCTCCATAAATATTTTCTGGCGCGTCTTCATGCCGCCACAAGTTTTTATTGCCGAGGAATGTGCATGCCTTACGCACAGAGCCGATCGATCCGTTGTCACTGGGGGAGTACATGAACATCGCACACATGAAGGTGGCCACGCGCCTGGGCATTGGCTTCGGCCTGGTGGCGACCTTGCTGGCCATCGTGACCGGCTTGGGCATCAACCGCATGGCGGCCATGCGCGACCGGATGGACGAAATCATCAAAGTCAACAACGTCGAAACGAAGCTGGCGGCGGCGATGGACTTGACGATCACCGAGCGCGCCCTGGCCGTGCGCAATTTGATACTGCTCAGCGAAGAGGCGGAAATCCAGATCGAGGTCAAACGCATCGAGGCGCAGGCGAAGAAGTATGAGGAGGCGCAAAGCAAGCTGGCGCGGATGTTCGCCAGCCTGGCCGGCACGGCGCCCGAGGAAGTCGCGCTGCTCGACAAGATCCGCCAGCAGTCCTTGCTGGCCGCGCCCTTCATCGCCCGCGCCACGGAACTGGGGCTGGCCAAGAAGGGCGACGAGGCGTACAAGGTGCTGCGCTTCGAGTTTCGTCCCGTGCAAAAGAAATGGTGGGAATTGCTGCGCGAGCTGAGCGCGATCGAGGAAAAACAGAGCGAACAGGCGGCCGCCGCCGCCGAGACCGCCTACGCGGGCGCCCGTTCGATGATGCTGGGCTTCGGCGGCCTGGCCCTGCTGGCCAGCATCGCCGCCGCGCTGCTGATCACGCGCGGCCTCGTCAAACAACTGGGCGGCGAGCCCGATTACGCCGCCGAAGTGGCCGGCCGGATCGCCGGCGGCGACTTGACGGTGGCCATCCGCACCCGCGACGGCGATACCGGCAGCCTGATGTATGCGATGCGGGCCATGCGCGACAGCCTGGCCGGCATCGTCGGCCAGGTGCACGCGAGCACGTCGACCATCGCCACCGCCTCGCACCAGATCGCCTCGGGCAACCTCGATCTGTCTTCGCGCACCGAGCAGCAGGCCAGTTCGCTGGAGGAAACCGCCTCCTCGCTGGAGCAGCTGACGTCGACCGTCAAGCAGAACGCCGACAACGCCCGCCAGGCCAACGGCCTGGCGCAATCGGCCTCCGACGTCGCGGTCAAGGGCGGCGCCGTGGTGGCCCGCGTGGTCGACACGATGGGCGCGATCAATTCCTCGTCGATCAAGATCGTCGACATCATCGGCGTCATCGACGGCATCGCCTTCCAGACCAATATCCTGGCGCTGAACGCGGCCGTCGAGGCGGCCCGCGCCGGCGAGCAGGGGCGCGGCTTCGCCGTCGTCGCCTCCGAGGTGCGCAACCTGGCGCAGCGCTCGGCGGCGGCGGCCAAGGAAATCAAGATCCTCATTGACGATTCGGTGCAGCAGGTCGATTCCGGCGCCAAGTTGGTCGACCAGGCCGGCGCGACGATGGACGAGATCGTCGCCAGCGTCAAGCGGGTTACCGACATCATGAGCGAAATCAGCTGCGCCAGCGCCGAGCAGACCTCGGGCATCGAGCAGATCAACCAGGCCGTGATCCAGATGGACAATGTGACGCAGCAAAACGCCGCCCTGGTCGAGGAGGCCGCCGCGGCCGCCGCCGCGCTGCAGGAGCAGACGGCTGACCTGGCCCAGGTCGTCAGCGTGTTCCGCCTGAGCGCGGCGCACGTCCTGGCCCCGGGCCGGGCCGTCGCGGCGGCGCCGCGCAAGGCCGCGCCGCTGCCGCTGAAGCCGGCGGCGCGGGCGCAGCCGGCGCGCCTGGCGGCGGCCCGGGCGGCGCCGCAGCCGGCGCGCAAGACCGTCAACGCGGCCGCCTCGGCCGACGGCGACTGGGAAGAGTTCTAGGACCCGCCGCTGGCGGACCATGTGGATGGACGAGGAGGCAGTATGACGACCGATGTATTGAACGAACTGGCCGAGACGATAGGCGAGCGGCCGCGGGCGGCGCCGTTGCGGCGCAGCGACGACAGGGTGGCGCCGCTGAACACCTTCTGGCACGCCGGCAAGGTCACGGCGGAGCGGCGCAGCGCCCACTTCGGCCACGCGCCGGCGACGGTCTGGCTGACGGGGCTGAGCGGCGCCGGCAAGTCGACCATCGCCTACGAACTGGACAAGATGCTGCACGACGAGGGCCGCTCCAGCTACGTGCTCGACGGCGACAACCTGCGCCACCACCTGAACCGCGACCTGGGTTTTTCGCCGGCCGACCGCAAGGAGAACATCCGCCGCACCGCCGAGGTGGCGAAGATGATGAACGAGGCCGGCCTGATGGTCATCGCCGCCTTCATCTCGCCGTTCCGGGAGGACCGGGCGATGGCCGCCGCCATCATCGGCGCGAGCGAGTTCATCGAGGTGTATGTCAGCACGCCCACCGAGGTGTGCGAGGCGCGCGATCCGAAGGGCCTGTACGCCAAGGCCCGCGCCGGCGAAATTCCCGCCTTCACCGGCGTGTCCTCGCCCTACGAGGTGCCGCTGATGCCGGCGCTGGTGCTCGACAGCGGCGTCATGTCGCTGGAGGACGCCAGCCGCGCGCTCTACCAACACCTGGCGCTGCGCTTCCGGTCGAGAAAATGACAGCGGCATCCTTTACCCCGGCCGGCGACTGCGGCGCCTACGACGTCTTCAACGGCGACGCCGACGGCATCTGCGCGCTGCACCAGTTGCGCCTGGCCTGTCCGAAGGAGGCGCAACTGGTCACCGGCGTCAAGCGCGACGTCGACCTGCTGCGCCACCTGCCCGACGCGGCCGGGCTCGACGTCACCGTGCTCGACATCTCGTTCGACTGCAATGTGGCGTCGCTGGCGCGCATCCTCGACGCCGGCGGGCGCGTCGCGTATTACGACCACCATTCGGCGCACCGGGCCTTCGCCCATCCGCGCCTGGAGCTGTTCTGGGACGAGAGCATCGACGTCTGCACCAGCATCCTGGTCGACCGCCAGATGGGCGGACGCTACCGGCCGTGGGCGGCGGTGGGGGCCTTCGGCGACAACCTGGCCGACGCCGGCAACGCGCTGGCCGCCGCGGCCGGCTTGAGCGAGGTGCAGGCGGCCCAGCTGGAGCAGCTCGGGCTGGCCTTGAACTACAACGCCTACGGCGAACACATCGCGGACCTGCACATCGCGCCGGACGCGCTGTACCGCGCCGTGCACGCCTATGCCGATCCGCTCGAATTCATGCGCCGCTCGCCGTACTACCGCGCGCTGGCCGACGGCTATCGCGCCGACCAGGCCCACATGAACAGCCTGCGGCCGCAATGGCAGCCGGCCTGCGGGGCGATCTACGTGCTGCCCAACCAGCCTTGGGCGCGGCGCATCTGCGGAGTGTTCGCCAACCGCCTGGTGGCGCCGGCGAACGCGCCGGGTGCGTCCTCGTATGCGGTGCTCAGCGAAAACGCCGACGGCAGTTACGTCGTCAGCGTGCGCTCGGGCGCGCCGGTGCTGCGCGCGGCCAGCGGCCTGTGCGAGCGTTTTCCCGGCGGCGGCGGGCGCAGGGCGGCGGCCGGCATCAACCGCCTGCCGGCGGCGCAACTGGACGACTTCGTGCGGGCCTTCAGCGACTACTTCGCCGGCGCCGGCGGGGCGGCGCATGCACGCCAGGGTTAAGCGCGCGGCCGCGCCGGCCGATGCCGCCGCGCCGGCCGATGCCGCGCCGGTGGCGCTGGCGACGCTGTGCGCGATCTTCCTGAAGGTCGGCTGCACCAGCTTCGGCGGCTTCATGGTGATGATAGGCGTGACCGAGGACGCGGTGGCGCAGCGGCGCAAGCTGATGACGCCGCAGCAGGTGCTCGACGGCCTGACGCTGGCGTCGGTGCTGCCGGGGCCGATGGCGATCAACCTGGTCGCCTACGTCGGCTACCACCTGCGCGGCGCGGCCGGCGCCGCCGTCTGCGTCGGCGCCGCCGTCGCGCCGTCCTTCCTGTGCATGCTGGCCTTCAGCGCCGCGTATTTCCGCTGGGGCCACGTGGCCGCGCTGGGCCAGGTATTCATGGGCGTCGTGCCGGCCGTGGCCGCCATCATCCTGGCCGCCGCCTGGCGCATGTGGGGCGCCTGCGTCGGCGACTGGCGCGAGGGCGCGCTGGCCGTGGCCGCGCTGGCGCTGGCGCTGCTGCTGCCCGGCCTGCACACGACCTTCCTGATGCTGGCCGCGGCCGCGCTGGCCGGCTGGCGCTGTTTCGGCGGCGCCGCCACGGAGCGGCGCCGCACCGCGCCGGCGCCGCGCGCCGGCGCGCCCGTGCCGCGCCGCGCCGCGCTGCTGCTGGCGGCGCTGCCACTGCTGGGCCTGGCCCCCGGCGTGCTGCTGAAACTGCTGGCCGCCTTCGCCGGCATGAGCCTGCTGATGTTCGGCGGCGGCTACGTCTTCATCCCGATGCTGCAGCACACCGTCGTCGACGGCTACGGCTGGGTGACGCGGCGCGAGCTGGTCGACGCGCTGGCGATGGGCCAGCTGACGCCCGGCCCGGTCGCCATCAGCGCCGCCTTCATCGGCTACAAGGTGGCCGGCGTGGCCGGCGCCGCCGTCGCCAGCGTCGGCATGTTCGCGCCGGCCGCGGCGCTGACGGTGGCCTGCGCGCGCCTGCTGGAGCGGGTGCGCCACTCGGCCGCGGTGCGCGCCGCGCTGCGCGGCGTGCGCGCGGCCGTGCTGGGCATGGTGGCCGCCGCCGCCGTCGTCGTCGGCAAGGCGGCGGCGCCGCACTGGCTGTCGCTGGCGCTGTTCGCGCTGACCTTCGGCCTGCTGCTGCGCTACCGCGTCGAGGCCGTGTGGGTCGTGCCGGCCGCCGGCGCGATCGGCCTGTTGGTCTTCTAATCCGCGTTAACCGTTTTACCTGAGGAGCATCGCATGAACGCAAGCACACAAGCGGCCGGAACGGTCGTGCCGGCCAGCCGGCCCCGGCCGGTGTTGATGATACCGCTGCGGCGCTGCGGCAGCCACGCGCTGCGGCTGCGGCTGAACTTCAACCCGCAGTTCTACTCGCCGTATCCGCTGCACATCGTCGACCTGATGCCGATGCTGCCGCTGTACGGCGACCTGGCCGACGACCGCGCCTACTTCCGCCTGGTGGTCGACGTCGTCGGCCTGCAGGCGGCCAGCATGGTGAAGTGGGCCGAGATGGTGTTCGACCCGGTGGAAATTTTCGAGGCGATCAGGCAGCAGCCGCGCAGCGTGCACCGCATCGTCTGGGAGCTGCTGCTGCGCGCCGGCGAGCGCCACGGCGCCGGCGTGGTGATGGACAAGTCGCTCGACAGCGTGCACTACGCCGGGGAGTTGATGGCGCTGTTCCCCGAGATGCTGTTCCTGAACGTCGTGCGCGACCCGCGCGCCCAGGTGGCGTCGATGAACCGCGCCATCATCCACGATTTCGACACGACCTTGAACGCCCAGGTCTGGGTCGAGGCGCACCGCGTCGCGCGCGCCCTGGTGGAGCGCTATCCCGAGCGCGTGCTGACCATCCGCTACGAGGACTTCCTCGGCGAGCAGGAGGCGACGCTGCGCCGGGTGTGCGCCTTTTTCGGCATCGACTTTCTGCCGGAAATGCTCGACGTGGCGGCCTCGCCGGAGGCGCACCGGATCGCCCAGCTGTCGGCGCTGTGGGCGTCGAACTGCTTCGCGCCGATCGTCGCCAATGTCGACAAGTTCAAGAAACAGCTCAGTCTCGGCGAGATCGAGGTCATCGAAACGCTGGCGCGCGAGGATATGCAGCGCTACGGTTATGAGTTGATGACGCCGGCGCGGGCGGAGTTGACCGAGGCCGCGCTGGCGGCGGCGCGCACGCATTCCGACGCCGGCCGGCAGAACGCCTGGCGCGAGCTGGAGCAGAACAACTTCCGCGATTACATCCTGCGGCGTTACCGCGCCGACTACCTGGCCAAGGTCAGGGGACGGCTGGAGCAGGCCGCCGCGCAGCCGCAGGCGGCTTGAGCGGGGAGGCTCAGCGCTTGTCCAGGCGCACCGCCGCCGGCCGCCTGGTGCGCACCACGACGGTGCCCGCCAGCCGGTCGTGCCAGCCCTGTTTCTTCGGGTTGAAGGCGACGGCGATGAAGCCCATGCAGAGGGGCAGGGCCGACAGGTAGTAGGCGAGGTAGCGGCCTATATATTGCGGCAGGCTGGGCGCGCCGCCCGTTTCGGCGTCGACGATTTCGGCGCGGATCGCCATCTTGCCCGGCGTGCTGCCCCGGGCGCGCCAGAACAGGATAATCGCCACGGCCGGCAGAATCAGCGAAATGATGAAGTCCGCCGGGCCGAGGAAGGCGCCCTCCGCCGTGGCGTACTCCTTGCCGTAAATGGCCATCAGCAGCGGCGTCGTCAGGGCGAACAGCAGCACGGTGTCGATGATGCTGGCCCACACCCTGGCCCAGAAGCCGACATATTCGCGTTCATTGTCCATCACTGCTCCTTATGAGGGGCGAAGCGCGGCTCAGGCGAGCTGCTTCGACCATTGTTCCAGTTGCTCGACGGTGGCCGTGACGCCGCCGCACACAATCACCAGCACTTTGTCGAACGGCTCCAGCTGCGCCGCCTTCGCGTAGACGGGCGCCAGCGCCGCGCCGCAGGCCGGTTCGACGACGATGCGGTGGTCGCCGATGAAGCGCCGGCAGGCGGCCACGGCGGCCTGGTCGGTGACGACTTCGCTGAGGATGGGGTGTTGCGCCGACAGCGCAAACGCCCGCTCGCACACCTGGCGCGCGCCCAGCGAGGTGGCGATGCTGGCGATGCCGGCCAGTTCGATGCGCGCGCCGGCCCGCAGCGACTGGGCGAACGAGTCGGCGCCGGCCGTTTCGACGGCGAGCACCGGCACGTCGCCCCAGCCGTTGCGCTGCAAGCCCTCGACGGCGCCCGACAGCAGACCGCCGCCGCCGACCGACAGCAGCACCGCGTCCGGTTTGAAGCCGGCCTGCGCCACCTCGTCGATCATGCTGGCGTGGCCTTGCCACAGCAGCGCGTCGTCGAAGGGGTGCAGGAAGGCGTCCGTCGGCGTGACCATCGACTGCGCCAAGGCGTTCGCCTCGTGCCAGGCGGCGCCGTGCACGATCAGTTCGGCGCCCTCGGCGCGGATCAGCGCCTTGGCCCGCTCCGTCGTCGTTTCCGGCACGACCACGACCACCGGCACGCCCAGCATGCGCCCCGCATAAGCGACGGCGATGCCGGCGTTGCCGCCGGACGAGGAGATGAAGCGGGTGGCGCCGCGGCGTTGGTATTGCTCGCAGGCGAGGCCGATGCCGCGGATCTTGAACGAGCCGGGCGGCTGCATGGCTTCCAGCTTGAGCCAGACGGAACGGCCGGCGGCGGCGCTCAGGGCGCGCGATTCGAACAGCGGGGTGGGGATGTGCAGGGGCATTGCGAAATTCGACTCCATACAGATGATGCAAAATTGATCGCGCAACAATTGCGCCAGACGAAACAATACACGAATTCGCGGCGGCCGGAGCGCGGCGCGCTTGCGCCCGGGCGGGGCGGCCCGCGCCGTGCGCCGGCGCGGCTGTTTTTTTCGCGGTGTTGCGCGGCGCGGACAGAAATTGCGCGCCGACGTGATAGCCTGTTTCCACGAGGATAGTGGCCAGGGCGCCGGATGCAGGCGCGGATGGGCAGCCCTCTATAGATGATATGAAAACCTACCCGGGGGTCACAATGAAGATACTTGTTTCCGCATGTCTATTGCTCTGTCCGCTGGTCGCCCTTGCCGAAGACCCGATGGTCTTGTGCATCGAGGACCAGGCCGCCGCGCCGTTCACCTTCCCGAACAAGGACGGCAGCATGCAAGTGCTGCTCAAGATGGCGGCGAAGGAGGCGGCCTTGCCCGTCACGTTCACGATTTCGCCGTGGAAGCGCTGCATCGAGACGACGCGCGCCGGCAGCATGAATGGCATTGTCAACGCGGGCAACACCCCTTTCCATGCCGGGTATGCCGTCTTTCCGACCCTGCCGACCGGCAAGCCGAACACCGGCCAGTCGCTGGCGTCGATGACGGTGATGGCCTACCGCATGAAGGGCAGCGCATCGGCCTGGGACGGCAGCAAATTCGCCAATGTCAGCAAACCGGTGCTGATGCCGGCCGGCTTCGCGACGATATCCGACCAGCTCAAGGCGCTGAACACCCCCTTCGACGACAACACCAAGGAGCCGCTGCGCAATTTGTACAAAATGGTTGCCGGGCAGGGCGAGATCGTGCTGGGCTTCGAGACGGAAATGAATGCCCTGATCGCCAGCCACAAGGACATCGCCGATAAGGTCGAGATGTTGCCGGCGAAGTTCATGACGACGGATTTCTACGTGGCCTTTTCCAAGCCCTATTACGCCTCCCACAAGAGCCAGGTGGAGGCGTTGTGGACGGCCATCGCCAAGGTGAAGAAGTCCAAGGAATACCAGGACGCCGTCAAAGACATCAAGTAGACGATCGGCTGCTCCCTTGGGGACAGACCACGATTTCCAAGAAATATATTTCTTGGAAATCGTGGTCTGTCCCCAGTTGCGTTTTTCTTGACATGCGGGGCTTTTAATGCCGAGGTGCAATGTTATAATTCTCGCATAATGAATATGTCACGGATTTCCCGCCAACTAGTCTGTTTCGTCCTGCTGCTGTACGTCGCGGCCCTGGGCGTGGCAATGGCGGCGCCGTTCGTGCAACCGAAGGCGGCGAATCTGGTCTGCACCAGCGCCGGCTTCAAAATGGTCGGCCAGCAAGGCGACGCCAAGCCTGACCCGGTCGAGGCCAAGAACCCCACCCATCTGCTCGATTGCGCGCTGTGCCTTGCCAGCGGCCTCGTCCCCTCTTTGCCGTGGCAAGATGCCGCGCCCGTGCCGCATGCGCTGTCGTATGCCTTGCGCGCCATTCCAGCCGCCCGGCTGGCTGCCATCGTCGCCGCGCCGCTGCCGGCGCGCGGCCCTCCCGCCTTCATCTAAGTCTTTCCCTTTCGTCCGGCCTGTTGGCGCGGCGCCCCCTTGAAGGGCCGCGCGCGGCTTCCCATCGCCGGATCGACGTAAGCAGTTTCTCTAGCCTGCGGCAGCCGCGTTGCGCGTCGCGTTGCGTCCCTGCGCCCGGGCTCGATACCGATTTTTCATGTTAGTAGGATTTAAAATGCACTCCACACTCAAAATGTCCGTCCTGGCCGCTTCGATCGCTGCCGCCTTGTCCTGCCAGTTCGCCTTGGCCGCCGAAGCGCCGGTCGCCCGGACGCTGCCGGAAGTCCTCGTCAACGGCAAAAAAATCGACGCCAATAAAATTGAAGCGGACAAGAAAGTCGCCACCGGCGACAGCGCCGGCCTGCTGCGCGACATTCCCGGCATCAGCATGTATGGCGCCGGCGGCGTCTCCAGCCTGCCGGCGATCCACGGCCTGGCCGACGACCGCCTGCGCGTCCAGGTCAACGGCATGGACTTGATTTCCGCCTGCGCCAACCATATGAATCCGGCCCTGTCCTATATCGACCCGTCGCAGATCGACTCGATCGAGGTGCTCAGCGGCATCACCCCAGTCAGCGCCGGCGGCGACAGCATAGGCGGCACGATACGCGTCAAATCGGCGGAGCCGGAATTCGCCGCGGCGGGGCAGGGGCCTTTGCTGAAGGGCCAGGCCGGGGTGTTCTTCCGCAGCAATGGCAGCGTGCGCGGCGCCAACGCCTCGGCCACGCTGGCCAATGAAACCGTCAGCGTCAACTACAGCGGCTCGACCATCCGCTCGGGCAATTACAAGGCCGCCCGCGACTTCAAGCCGGCCGGCCTGTGGACCGGCACGCCGCACGCGCAGCCGGCCGACGAAGTGGGTTCCTCGCGCTACGAGTCGCAGAACCAGTCGCTGGGCGTGGCGCTGCGCAGCGGCCAGCACTTGCTGGAGCTGAAGGTCGGGCTGCAAAACATTCCCCACCAGGGCTACCCGAACCAGCGCATGGACATGACGGGCAACGACAGCGAACAGTTCAACCTGCGCTACCACGGCCGCTACCAATGGGGCGAGCTGGAGGCGCGCGCCTACCGCGAACATACCCGTCACGTGATGAATTTCGGCCACGACAAGCAGTTCTGGTACGGCGCCAAGGGAACCGTGCCGGGCATGCCGATGGACACCGAGGGCACCAACCATGGCGGCGCGCTGAAGGCCGAGCTCAATTTGTCGGCGCGCGACCTGGTGCGCGTCGGCGGCGATTACCAACGCTACCGCCTGAGCGACTGGTGGTCGCCGTCCGGCGGCGGCATGGCGCCGAACACCTTCTGGAACATCAACGACGGCCAGCGCGACCGCTTCGCCGTCTACGCCGAGTGGGACGCGCGCTGGAACGCGCAATGGTTCAGCCAGATCGGCGTGCGCGGCGAAGCCGTGACGATGAACGCCGGCAAGGTGCAGGGCTACAACACGACGATGGCGAACTATGCGGCGGAGTCGGCCGCGTTCAACGGCCGCGACCGCCTGCGCAAGGATCACAACCTCGACCTGGTCGCGCTGGCGCGCTACACGCCGGACCGCGACGCCACGTATGAGTTCGGCTATGCGCGCAAGACCCGCTCGCCGAATTTGCATGAGCGCTACACCTGGTCGACCGGCGGCATGCCGATGAATATGGTGAACACGGTCGGCGACGGCAACGGCTATGTCGGCGACATGGACTTGAAGCCCGAGACGGCGCACACGCTGAGCGCCACGGCCGACTGGCACGACGTCGACCAGGAAAAATGGGGCGTGAAAGTCACGCCGTACTACACCTATGTGCAAGACTACGTCGACGCGCGCTGCCTGGCGAAGCAATGTCCGAAGAACGCCTTCGTGTTCCTGCGCTACGTCAACCAGAATGCGCGCCTGTACGGCCTCGACTTGTCGGGCCACGTCGCGCTGGCCAAATCGGCCGGCTACGGCAACATCAACGCGAGCGGCGTGCTGAGCTACGTCAACGGCAGCAACCGCGTCACCGGCGACCGCCTGTACAACATCATGCCGCTGAACGCCAAGCTGGCGCTGGTGCAGTCCGTGGCGGCCTGGACCAACACGGTGGAAGTGCAACTGGTGAGCGCGAAGAAAGACATTTCGGAAGTGCGCAACGAACTGAAAACGGCCGGCTACGGCTTGCTGAACCTGCGCAGCAGCTATGCGTGGAAACAGGCGCAGTTCGACTTCGGCGTGGAGAACGCCCTGAACCGCTTCTACGACTCGCCCCTGGGCGGCGCCTACGCCGGCCAGGGCACCACCATGTCGCAGAAGGGCATCCGTTACGGCATCGCGGTGCCGGGCATGGGCCGTTCGATCTATGCGGGCATGACCGTCAAGTTCTGATGTCCTGAGGTGGCTGCCCGCGCAAGGCGGGCGGCCGGGGCCGCGTCCTTGCGCGGCCGCCTCGTTCCGGCTCAGCCGGCGACGACGACCTTGACCTTGGCGTCGCGCAGCACCTGCACCATGCGCGGCGGCGGTTCGGCGTCGGTGAACAGCACGTCGATCTGCGCCAGGTCGGCCATGCGCACCAGCGCCTTGCGGCCGAACTTGTCCTGGTCGGCCACCAGCCACACTTCGCGCGATTGTTCGATGATGGCCTGCGCCACTTTCACTTCGCGGGCGTCGAAGTCGCGCAGGCTGCCGTCCTCGTCTATGCTGGAGATGCCGATGATGCCGATGTCGACCTTGAACTGGCGGATGAAGTCGATGGTCGCCTCGCCGACGATGCCGCGGTCGCGCCCGCGCACGACGCCGCCGGCGACGATCACTTCGCAGTCGGCGTTGTCGGCCAGGATGGCCGCCACGTTCAGGTTGTTGGTGACCACGTGCAAGCCCTTGTGCTGGGCCAGCGCGCGCGCCACCTCTTCGGTGGTGGTGCCGATGTTGATCAGCAGCGAACAGCCTTGCGGCACGTGCTCGGCCACGGCCAGGGCGATGCGCCGCTTGGCCTCGCTGTTCAGGGTCTGGCGCTGGCTGTAGTCGATGTTCTCCACCGAGGAGGGCAGGCCGACGCCGCCGTGGTAGCGCGCCAGCAGCTTCGCCTCTTCCATCTGTTTGACGTCGCGCCGCACCGTTTGCGGCGTCACGTCCAATTGCTGCGCCAACTCCTCCACGGACATCGTCACCTTTTGACGCACCGCTTCGAGTAGTCTCCGTTGACGGGGATTTAGTGTCATATTTTTATCACTCTTCTTTCGATAGAACCATAAACGAACACAAACGAACAAATATCTATAATAATATGTTGCTACAGTTTCGTATTTTGTCGTATCTTACGGGCTGTATCTTAACCACAGTCGCGCGCCATGCATAGCCCTTACGCGCGCCGCAAGACAAACTCCTTGAATCGGGAATCAGATGGCTTCAGCACAGCACAATATCGATTGCGACCTCCTGATAGTGGGGGGCGGCATCAACGGCGCCGGCATCGCGCGCGACGCGGCCGGCCGCGGTTTGTCGGTGGTGCTGTGCGAGAAGGACGACCTGGCTGCGCACACCTCGTCGGCGTCCACCAAGCTGGTCCATGGCGGCCTGCGCTATCTGGAATACTATGAATTCAATCTGGTGCGCAAGGCGCTGATCGAGCGCGAGGTGCTGATGCGCTCGGCGGCGCACATCATGCGGCCGCTGCGCTTCGTGATGCCGCACGCCAAGGGCCAGCGCCCGGCGCTGATGATACGCGCCGGCCTGTTCCTCTACGACATACTGGCCAAGCGCGAGATCCTGGCCGGCTCCAGCGGCATCAATCTGCGCTCCCACGCGGCCGGCAAGCCGCTCAAGCCCGAGTTCACGCGCGGCTTCATCTATTCCGACGGCTGGGTCGACGACGCCCGCCTGGTCGTGCTGAACGCGATCGACGCCAGGGAAAAGGGCGCCACCGTCTTCACGCAAACGCGCTGCGCGGCGGTGGAGCGCCAGGCCGACGCCTGGCAAGCCCGGCTGGTGCGCCAGGGCGGCGAGGAGATCCAGGTGCGTGCGCGCTGCATGGTCAACGCCACCGGCCCGTGGACGGCGGACTTCCTGCAAACGGCCGCGCCCGAGGCGAAGGGCAAGAACCTGCGCCTGATCAAGGGCAGCCACATCGTCGTCAAGCGCCTGTTCGATCACGACAACGCCTATATCTTCCAGCACCTGGACGGGCGCATCGTGTTCGCCATTCCCTACGAGCAGGATTTCACGCTGATCGGCACCACCGACCTCGATTATCGCGGCGACCCCGCCCAGGTCGCCATCGACCAGGGCGAAATCGACTACCTGTGCGAGCTGACGAGCTATTATTTCAGCAAGCCGGTCCAGCCGGCCGATGTGCTCTGGACTTATTCCGGCGTGCGCCCGCTGGTCGAGGACGAGGCCGCCGACGCGAAAGCCGTCACGCGCGATTACCGCTTCGAGCTGGACCAGAACGGCCCGGCGCTGCTGAGCATCTTCGGCGGCAAGATCACCACCTTCCGCAAGCTGGCGGAGGAGGCGGTCGACCTGATCGCGCCGGCGCTGCAGAACCGCCACGGCGCCTGGACCGAGACGGCTTGCCTGCCCGGCGGCGACCTGTTCGGCAAGGAGCCGCAGAACCGCTCGGTGCTGGACTTTGAACAATTCGTCCACGGCCTGCAGCAGCAGTACGCCTGGCTGGCGCCGAAGCTGGTGGCGCGTTATGCGCGCGCCTACGGCACCCGCATCCACGCCTTGCTGGCCGGACGCGCGCGCCTGGCCGACATGGGCGAGGAAATCGCCGCCGGCCTGTATGCCGCCGAGGTGGACTATTTGCGCCAATACGAATGGGCCGGCAGCGCCAAGGATATCCTGTGGCGCCGTTCCAAGCTGGGGCTGCACCTGCCCGCGGACACCGCCGCCAAACTCGACGCATGGTTAGCCGCTAATAGCATTAGTTGACGTTGACGTGTAGGGTAGGGCGATCGCGATCCACTCAGAGAACGCGGCGGAATCAAGAGAGAAATAATCTAGGAGGAGGACCAAGTGCAACTTGTACTGGAAAACGTCAGCACCAAATACGGTGCTGAAGACCATTTGTACCCGATGTCGCTATCGTTGGTGCCCGGCGCGATCAATGTGCTGCTGGGAACGACGAAGGCCGGCAAAACCAGCCTGATGCGTGTCATGGCGGGGCTGGACCGGCCCACGCACGGCAAGGTGCGCGTCGACGGGCGCGATGTGACCGGCGTGTCGGTCAGCAAGCGCAACCTGGCGATGGTGTACCAGCAATTCATCAATTATCCGGCGTTCACGGTGTATGACAACATCGCCTCGCCGCTGCGCATCCGCAAGGTGCCGGAAGAGCAGATCCGCCCGCGCGTGATGGATCTGGCCGAGCGCCTGCACATCACCCCGTATCTGCAGCGCACGCCCGGCGAATTGTCGGGCGGCCAGCAACAGCGCACGGCGCTGGGCCGGGCGCTGATCAAGGACGCCGACCTGCTGCTGCTCGACGAGCCGCTGGTCAACCTCGACTACAAGCTGCGCGAGGAATTGCGCCGCGAGCTGACCGAGTTGTTCTCCGACGGCAAAACGACGGTCGTTTACGCGACCACCGAGCCGCTGGAGGCGCTGCAACTGGGCGGTTACGTGTCCGTGCTGCACGAGGGCCGCCTGCTGCAGCAGGGCCGCACGCTGGACGTGTTCAACGCGCCGAACTCGATCCAGGTGGCGCGCACCTTCAGCGACCCGCCGATCAACCTGATGCCGGCCAAGATAGACGCCGACGGCGTCGCCCACCTCGGCTCGGGCCTGGCGATTCCGCTCAGCGCCGAGCAGCGCCGCAGCGCCGCTCAGCACGGCGAGGTGATCCTCGGCCTGCGCGCCCACAGCCTGCACCTGGTGCCCCGTTCGCCCAGCGAATTCGCCATCGAAACCCAGGTCGACCTGGCCGAAATCGGCGGCTCGGAAACCTATGTGCACGCGCGCCGCGGCACCATCTCGCTGGTGGCCCAGCTGAGCGGCGTGCAGAACCTGGAGATCGGCTCCGTTTGCAATATGTATTGCAAACCGGAAGCCCTGTTCGTTTTCAGTCCCGACGGCGCGCTGTTGTTCGCGCCTTCGCTGGCATTTTCCGGAGCATAAGCATGGCCCGCATTGAATTGATCGATCTGGCGCACGCCTATAAACCGAATCCCAGCGCACCGACCGACTACGCGCTGCGGCCGATGACCAAGACCTGGGACGACGGCGGCGCCTACGCCTTGCTGGGGCCGTCCGGCTGCGGCAAGACGACGCTGCTCAACATCATCTCCGGCCTGGTCAAGCCTTCGCACGGCCGCGTGCTGTTCGACGGCAAGGACGTGACGCAGTTGCCGACCGAGGCGCGCAATATCGCCCAGGTGTTCCAGTTCCCCGTGATCTACGACACGATGACGGTCTACGACAATCTGGCCTTCCCGCTGCGCAACCGCGGCTGGAAGGAGCAGGACACCCGCAAGCGCGTCGAGCAGGTGGCGCAGATGCTGGAAATGACGGGCGAGCTGAAGCACCGCGCCAGCGGCCTGTCGGTCGACGCCAAGCAAAAGATTTCGCTGGGCCGCGGCCTGGTGCGCCCCGACGTCGCCGCCGTGCTGTTCGACGAGCCGCTGACGGTGATCGACCCGCACCTGAAATGGCTGTTGCGCCGCAAGCTCAAGGAAATCCACCACGAATTGAAGTTGTCGCTGATCTACGTCACCCACGACCAGGTCGAGGCGCTGACCTTCGCCGACCAGGTCGTCGTCATGACCCAGGGCGAAGTGGTGCAGACCGGCAGCGCCCAGGCCCTGTTCGAGGAGCCGGAGCACACCTTCGTCGGCTACTTCATCGGCAACCCCGGCATGAATCTGCTGCCGGCGACGCTGCAGGACGGCGCGATCCGCGTCGCCGACCACGCGCTGCCGCTGTCCGAGCGGGCCAAGGCGGCGCTGGCTGGCGCCGCCGGCAAGATCACGCTGGGCGTGCGCCCGGAATTCGTCGAATGCCTGGCCGTGCAGCAGGCCGACGCGGTGCCGGCGACGGTGCTGGCGGTGCGCAATATGGGCACCCACTACCTGGCGGAGTTCCGCTTGGGAATGAACACGGTGGCGGCCAAGCTGCGCGTGATCGGCGCGACGGCGGGCGACCAGGTCTGGTTGCGCTTCCCGCAAGAGCGCACTTTGTACTACGTCAACGATAAACGGGTGGCTTAATGAAAACATATAACAACCGCGCCTGGTTCCTGATTTTGCCCGTCATCATCTGCGTGGCTTTTTCCGCGATTCTGCCCTTGATGACGGTGGTCAACTATTCGGTGCAGGACATTCTCAGCCCGACGCAGAAAGTCTTCGTCGGCACCGAGTGGTTCCGCATGGTGCTGCTCGACGCCGACCTGCACGGCGCCCTGATACGCCAACTGGTGTTCTCGCTGTCGGTGCTGGCCGTGCAGATTCCGCTGGGCATCCTGATCGCCCTGTGCATGCCGGCCGACGGCTGGAAAGCCTCGCTGTCGCTGGTCTTGATCGCGCTGCCGCTGCTGATCCCATGGAACGTCGTCGGCACCATCTGGCAGATTTTCGGCCGCGGCGACATCGGCCTGATGGGCTACACCCTGAACCACATCGGCCTGGACTACAACTACAGCGGCAACCCCACCGACGCGTGGCTGACCGTGATGGTGATGGACATCTGGCACTGGACGCCCTTGGTGGTGCTGCTGTGCTACGCCGGCCTGCGCGCGATTCCCGACGCCTACTACCAGGCGGCGCGCATCGACGGCGCCTCGCGCCTGGCGGTGTTCCGCTACATCCAGTTGCCGAAAATGCGCAATGTGCTGATGATCGCCGTGCTGCTGCGCTTCATGGACAGCTTCATGATCTACACGGAACCGTTCGTGCTGACGGGCGGTGGGCCGGGTAACGCCACCACCTTCCTGTCGCAGTACCTGACGCAAAAAGCGGTCGGGCAGTTCGACCTGGGACCGGCGTCGGCGTTCTCGCTGATCTATTTCCTGATTATCCTGCTGTTCTGTTTTGTCCTGTACACCTGGATGCAGCGTGTCGGCACCGGAGACCAAAAATGATGCATAAACGTATTACGGCGCCGCTGCTGATCGCCTTCCTGCTGCTGTCGCTGCTGCCGATCTATTGGATGTTCAATATGTCGCTGAAGACCAACGAGGAAATCGTCGGCACCCTCAGCCTGTGGCCCGTCCACCTGACCTTCGACAACTACAAGACCATCTTCACGGACGCGTCCTGGTACAGCGGCTACCTCAACTCGATGATCTACGTCGCCATGAACATGCTGTTCTCGGTGGCGGTGGCGCTGCCGGCCGCATATGCCTTCTCGCGCTACTCCTTCATCGGCGACAAGCACCTGTTCTTCTGGCTGCTGACCAACCGCATGACGCCGCCGGCCGTGTTCCTGCTGCCGTTCTTCCAGTTGTACTCGTCCGTCGGCCTGATGGACACCCATTTGGCCGTGGCGCTGGCGCACATGGTCTTCAACGTGCCGCTGGCCGTGTGGATACTGGAGGGCTTCATGTCCGGCATTCCCAAGGAAATCGACGAGACGGCCTACATCGACGGCTACAGCTTCCCGAAATTCTTCATCAGGATCTTCCTGCCGATGATCAAGTCGGGCGTCGGCGTGACGGCCTTCTTCTGCTTCATGTTCAGCTGGGTTGAATTGCTGTTGGCGCGCACGCTGACCTCGGTCAACGCCAAGCCGATCGCCGCGACGATGACGCGCACGGTGTCGGCGGCGGGCATGGACTGGGGCGTGCTGGCCGCGGCCGGCGTGCTGACCATCGTGCCGGGCGCGCTGGTGATCTGGTTTGTACGGCATTACATTGCCAAAGGTTTCGCGATGGGGAGGGTGTAATGATGGAAAATACGGAAAGCGTTTTTGCCTGGATGGCATGGACCCAGCCGGTCGCGCTGTTTTTCGCCGCGATCATCCTGATGTTGATCGGCATGACGGTCTGGCAAATCAAATCGCCGAGCATCGAGCGCAAAGGCTTTCTGCCGATGCCGACGACGCGCGGCGACCGCTTATTCATTAGCCTGCTGACGGCCGCCTATGTTAATCTCGCCTGGGCTGGTTTTACTGAAATGCAACAGTCAATAGGCGCGGCCTTGAGTTTTGTTTTGTTGTTGGTGGTAATGCGTTGGGGTTAAGTTGTTGGAATGTTCGAACTATAAAAGGAGATTGAAGATGAAATTGAAATTCACGGCCCTTGCGGCTGCCGCGATGCTGGTGTCGGGTGCCTCTTTCGCCGACACGAAATCGGCCGAAACATGGGTCAACAAAGAATTCCAACCGTCCAGCCTGAGCAAGCAGCAGCAGATGGAAGAAATGAAATGGTTCATTGAAGCCGCCGATAAATTGAAGAAAAAAGGCATCAAGGAAATCAGCGTCGTGTCGGAAACCATCGACACCCACGTCTACGAATCGAAGACCCTGGCCAAGGCGTTTGAAGAAATCACCGGCATCAAGGTCAAGCACGACATTATCCAGGAAGGCGACGTCGTCGAGAAACTGCAAACCTCGATGCAATCGGGTAAAAGCATTTACGACGGCTGGGTCTCGGATTCCGATCTGATCGGCACCCATTATCGTTACGGCGCGATTGAACCGCTGTCCGATTACATCAAGGCGGCCGGCAAGGATTACACCAATCCGGGCCTGGATTTGAAGGATTTCATCGGCACCAGCTTCACCACGGCGCCGGACGGCAAGCTCTACCAGTTGCCCGACCAGCAATTCGCCAATGTCTACTGGTTCCGCGCCGACTGGTTCGCGCGCAAGGACCTGCAAGCGAAATTCAAGGCCAAATACGGCTACGACCTGGGCGTGCCGCAAAACTGGTCGGCCTATGAAGACATCGCCGCCTTCTTCACCAACGACATCAAGGAAATTGATGGCAAGAAGGTGTTCGGCCATATGGACTACGGCAAGAAAGACCCCTCGCTGGGCTGGCGCTTCACCGACGCCTGGTTGTCGATGGCCGGCGCCGCCGACAAGGGCATTCCGAACGGCTTGCCGGTCGACGAGTGGGGCATCCGCGTCGCCGCCGACAAGTGCACGCCGGTTGGCGCCTCGGTGTCGCGCGGTGGCGCGACCAACTCGCCGGCCGCCGTCTTCGCGCTGAGCAAGTACGTCGAGTGGATGAAGAAATACGCCCCGCCGCAAGCGAACGGCATGAACTTCTCCGAATCCGGCCCCGTGCCGGCCCAGGGCGAGATCGCCCAGCAAATCTTCTGGTACACGGCCTTCACGGCCGGCATGATGAAGCCGGGCCTGCCGGTGATGAACAAGGACGGCACGCCGAAATGGCGAATGGCGCCGTCGCCGCACGGCCCGTACTGGAAAGAGGGCATGCAGAACGGCTACCAGGACGTCGGTTCCTGGACCTTCTTCAAGTCCACGCCGGACGACCGCAAGGCGGCCGCCTGGTTGTACGCGCAGTTCGTGACCTCGAAAACGGTGTCGCTGAAGAAATCCATCGTCGGCCTGACCTTCATCCGCGAATCGGACATCAAGCACGACTACTTCACCAAGCACGCCAACGAATACGGCGGCTTGATCGAGTTCTACCGCAGCCCCGCGCGCGTGGCGTGGACGCCGACCGGCGGCAACGTGCCCGACTATCCTAAGCTGGCGCAACTGTGGTGGAAGAACGTGGCCCAGGCCGTGACGGGCGAAAAAACGCCGCAACTGGCCATGGACAACCTGGCCGAGGAAATGGACCAGGTGATGGCCCGTCTGCAACGCGCCGGCATGAAAGCCTGCGCGCCTAAGCTGAACCCGAAAGGCGACCCGAACAAGTACCTGTCGGACACGGCCGCGCCGTGGAAGAAGCTGGCGAACGAAAAGCCGAAGGGCGAGACGATCGCCTACGACAAGCTCTTGCAAGCCTGGAAAGAAGGCCGCGTCAAGTAAGCCTGTTCAGTGCCGCATCCGCGCGCTATGCTGGGCGGATGCGGGCAGCGTAATCCGCTTGCCGGGAAGGTAGGGCCGGCCCGTTCTGGGCGGGCCGGGGCCTTCCCGTTTTCATGTATCGCCTTCAAAAAATGACCAAATACATTCTCGCCCTGGACCAGGGCACGACCAGTTCGCGCGCCATCCTGTTCGACCACGCGGGCCGCCCGCACGCCAGCGCGCAGAAGGAATTCCGCCAGATCTTCCCGCAGCCGGGTTGGGTCGAGCACGACGCCAACGAAATCTGGGCGTCGCAGATCGGCGTGGTGCAGCAGTTGCTGCGCGAGAGCGGCGTGGGCGTCGCCGACATCGCCGCCATCGGCGTGACCAACCAGCGCGAAACGACGGTGCTGTGGGACCGCGCCACGGGCGAGCCGGTGGCCAACGCCATCGTCTGGCAAGACCGGCGCAACGCCGCCTTCTGCGAGCAATTGCAAGAGCAGGGCAAGGCGCCGCTGTTCCAGGACAAGACCGGGCTGGTGCTGGACGCCTACTTCTCCGGCACCAAGCTGAAGTGGCTGCTCGACAACGTGCCGCGGGCGCGCGAACGGGCCGAGCGCGGTGAACTGGCCTTCGGCACCATCGACACCTGGCTGATCTACAAAATGAGCGGCGCCCACATCACCGACCCGAGCAACGCGGCGCGCACGATGTTGTTCAACATCCACACGCTGCAGTGGGATGCGGAGCTGCTGGAATTGCTGGATATTCCCGCCGCCCTGTTGCCGGCCATCGTGCCCAGCAGCGGCGTGGCCGCCCACACCCACGCCGACCTGCTGGGCGCGGCGCTGCCGATCGCCGGCATCGCCGGCGACCAGCAGGCGGCCACCTTTGGCCAGGTCTGCCTGAAGCCGGGCATGGCGAAAAACACCTTCGGCACGGGCTGCTTCATGCTGATGAACGTCGGCAAGCGGCCGATCGCCTCGAAAAACCGCCTGCTGATGACCATAGGCTGGAGCGTCGGGCAGGGCGCGGCCGCCTCGACCGACTACCTGCTCGAAGGCAGCGCCTTCGTCGCCGGCGCCGCCGTGCAGTGGATGCGCGACGGCCTGGGCATCATCCGCGACTCGTCCGAGGTCGAGGCGCTGGCCACCAGCGTGCCCGACACCGGCGGCATGGTCTTCGTGCCGGCCTTCGCCGGCCTGGGCGCGCCGTACTGGGACCCCTACGCCCGCGGCACCCTGGTCGGCATCACTCGCGGCACCACGCGCGCCCACATCGCCCGCGCCGCGCTGGAGGGCGTGGCCTACCAGAACGTCGACGTGCTGAGCGCGATGCAAAAGGATGCCGCCATTCCGCTGACGGAACTGCGGGTGGACGGCGGCGGCGCGCGCAACGACATGATGATGCAATTCCAGGCCGACATCCTCGACGTGCCGGTGGTGCGTCCGGTGGTGACGGAAACGACGGCGCTGGGCGCGGCCTATCTGGCCGGTTTGGCGGTGGGCTTCTGGGCTTCGCTGGAGGAAATCGCCGGGCAATGGCAGATGGCGCGGCGCTTCGAGCCGAAGATGGCGGCCGACGAGCGGCTGAGCCGGCTGCACAAATGGCAGCGCGCGGTGGACCGCTCGCGCGACTGGAGCGAATGAGGGCAGGGGGCTGAACACCCCCGGGGTCTGACCCGCTCTCAGGGTCGGACCCCAGCTGTTACGATAGCCAAAAGCCGGGGTCCGACCCAAAGAACGGGTCAGACCCCTGGACCGGGGCTTATCCCCGATAGCGGTGTATCCGGTATTTCTTGACCACGCCGTCGGGGTGGAACAGCACCACCACCTCGCGCTTGCGCTCAGTGGCGAAGAGCGAGCCCTGGCCGACGATGGACAGGTAGCGCGCCAGGCCGCTGGCCTCTTCCTTGTTCTTGTACACCCACACGTCGTAGCCGCTGTCGAGGCTGATGGCGGTGGCCTGGCCGAGCGCCATGTCCAGCTCGGCCTTGGTGGTCTTGCCGACCGTGATGCTGTTATACAGGGCATCGGTCTTCTGCGTTTCGTTCATCGTGTTCCAGGTCGCGGCGCTGGCGGCCACGGCCAGCGCGGCCAGGCAGCCCAGGGCGATTTTTGCGATCATTTTCATCAAAATGTACTCCCCCTTATGCATTCTCGTTGCAGGCTAGCTGCAGCCAGTTCGCCCGGCATGGCGCGCGGGCGGCGTATCGTCTGGCCAGGGCGGGGATCGGCAAAGGATCGGTGCGCGGCCGCGACATCGAAGGCTAGTGTCGCCATTTTCCGCGCAAAGCACGACTGAATTGTGGGAAGGAGCGCCAGTTGCGCCGTCAGGTGGCGCGATACGGTACTTTTCTGCGCCTTACTGCAGCACCTCGGTCGACAGTTCCAGGGTTTCCTTGATTTCCTCCATCACCACATAGCTTTTCGACTGCGCGGCGCCGGGCAGTTGCAGCAGCATGTCGCCCAGCAGCTTGCGGTATTCCGCCATTTCGTGGATGCGCGCCTTGATCAGGTAATCGAAATCGCCCGACACCAGATGGCATTCCTGCACCTCGGGAATGCGCAGTACTTCGCGGCGGAATTGCTCGAAGGCGAGGGCGGATTTCTGGTTCAGCGTGATCTCGACGAACACCAGCAGTTTCGCGCCCAGTGCGGCGGGCTCAACCTTGGCGTAATATCCGGTAATGACGCCGTCGCGCTCCATCCGCTTGACCCGCTCGATGCAGGGCGTGATCGACAGGCCGACGCGCTCGCCCAGATCCTTCATCGAGATGCGCCCCTCGCGTTGCAGGATACGCAGGATATGGCGGTCCAGCTTGTCCAGGCTGCGCATGGACTCTTTATGAATTCGCATGATTAATTACTGAATATTCCATTTTATACGTGAACAAATGCTGGTCACTTCCCAATATCATAGCGGTTAATCTGGTAATCTGGTAATCTGGTCGAAATTCAAGCGAGGAAATTATGCGTGTCGTTATTCTGGGTAGCGGTGTCATCGGTGTCACCACCGCCTATTATCTGGCCAAGCAGGGGCATGACGTCACCGTCATCGACCGCCAGCCCGGGCCGGCGCTTGAAACCAGCTTCGCCAACGCAGGGCAAATCTCGCCCGGCTACGCCTCGCCGTGGGCCGCGCCCGGCATTCCGCTGAAGGCCGTGAAATGGATGTTGCAGCGCCACGCGCCGCTGTCGATCACCCCAGACGGTAGCATGTTCCAGCTGCAATGGATGTGGCAGATGTTGCGTAATTGCACAGCCGAGCGCTATTCCGTGAATAAGGAGCGCATGGTGCGCCTGGCCGAATACAGCCGCGACTGCTTCAAAGTGTTGCGCGCCGAGGCCGGCATCACCTACGAGGGCCGCCAGCAGGGCACGATGCAATTGTTCCGCACCGAGAAGCAATTCGCCGACGCGGCCAAAGACATCCAGGTGCTCAAGGATTCCGGTGTGCCATACGAGTTGCTGACGCGCGAGGAACTGGCGCGCGCCGAGCCGGCGCTGGGCGCCATCAAGCACAAGCTGGTGGGCAGCCTGCGCCTGCCGAACGATGAAACGGGCGATTGCCAGCTGTTCACGACGCGCCTGGCGGCGATGGCTGTGGCGCTGGGCGTCACATTCCGCTACAACGTCGGCATCGACGGCCTCGACGTGGCCGGCGGCGAAATCGCCGGCGTGCGCTGCGGCGGCGAAGTGATCAAGGCCGACTCCTACGTCGTTGCGCTGGGCGCCTACTCGACTACTTTGCTCAAATCGCTGGTGAACATTCCCGTCTACCCGCTCAAGGGCTATTCGATCACCGTGCCCATCGTCGACGCGGCGCGCGCGCCGGTGTCGACCATCCTCGACGAAACCTACAAGATCGCCGTGACCCGCTTCGACGACCGCATCCGCGTCGGCGGCATGGCGGAAATCGCCGGCTTCGACACGCGCCTGAACCCGCGCCGCCGCGCCACGCTGGAAATGGTCGTCAACGACCTGTTCCCCGGCGCCGGCGACACGGCCAAGGCCGAATTCTGGACCGGGCTGCGGCCGATGACGCCGGACGGCACGCCGATAGTCGGCCGCACGCCGCTGCGCAATCTGTACCTGAACACCGGCCACGGCACGCTGGGCTGGACCATGTCCTGCGGTTCGGCGCAAATGCTGGCCGACCTGATGTCGGTGAAAAAACCGGCGATCCTGGCCGACGACCTGTCCGTCGGGCGCTACAGCGGCGCCCAGGGGACGGACGGCCTGAACTACGCCGGAGCATAAGCAGATGAGCACGAACGGGCATAAAAACCGCAGCGGCGCCATCCTCACCGTCGACCTCGACGCGGTGCGCGCCAACTACCGCCTGCTGCGCGCGCGGGCGGCGCCGGCGGCCTGCTCGGCCGTGTTGAAATCGGACGCCTATGGCCTGGGCGCGGTGCCGGTCGCCGCCGCCCTGTACGCCGAAGGGTGCCGGCACTTCTTCGTCGCCCACCTCGACGAAGGCATCGCCTTGCGCCCCCACGTGCCGGCGGACGCCGCCATCTTCGTGCTGCACGGCCCGCCGCTCGGCACCGAAGCCGACTTCACCGACCACCAACTGACGCCGGTGCTCAACAGCACGCAGCAAGTGGCCGGCTGGCGCGCCCACGCGCGGGCGCTGGGCCGCACGCTGGCGGCCGTGATCCAGGTCGACAGCGGCATGTCGCGCATGGGCATGGCGCCGGCCGAAATCGACGCCTGGCTGGCCGACCCGCACTTCCTCGACGGCATCGACATGCAATACCTGATGAGCCACCTGGCCTGTGCCGAGCAGCCCGACAACCCGATGAACGCGCTGCAACTCGAACGCTTCAAGGCCATCCGCGCGCGGCTGCCGGCGTGTCCGGCCAGCTTCGCCAACTCATCCGGTGTATTCCTGCCGGCCGACTACCACTTCGACCTGGTGCGGCCGGGAGCGGCGCTGTACGGCATCGCGCCGATAGCCGGCGCGGCCAACCCGATGCGGCCGGTCGTGCGCCTGCAAGGCAAAGTACTGCAAACGCGCACCATCGAACCGGGCGAGCACGTCGGCTACAGCCGCCGCTACACGGCCAGCGAAACGCGGCAAGTGGCGACCGTCGCGGTCGGCTACGCGGACGGCTGGCTGCGCAGCATGAGCAACATCGGCGTCGCCATCGTCGACGGCGTGCGCGTGCCGCAGATCGGCGCCATCTCGATGGACAGCATCACCCTCGACGTCAGCGCCATCCCGAGCGAGCGCGTCGAAGCGGGCAGCCTGGTCGACCTGATCTGCGCCGAACACCCGGTCGACGCCGTGGCCAGCCTGGCCAACACCATCGGCTACGAAGTGCTGAGCAACCTGGGGCGGCGCTACTACCGCGAATACACCGGCGCCTAAAAAGTTGCAAACCCCCTGGGGTCAGGTCTAGACATGACGGTTTTCACCTAAGAAACCGCCATGTCTAGACCTGACCCCATTGTTGCTTTTGAGCCCGGTGTTGTTTTTATGCCGAAAACCGCCATGTCTAGACCTGACCCCATTGTTGTGTGAAACCATTGTTGTGTGGCGCCGGTAAGGTGCTGCGCAGGGGGTGGTTTTGTGCCAGTATGGGGGCCACGCTGGTTTTTCTTTTACCGTTATCGGGGATTGTATGAGCCAATTTAATATTGCCGTTGTCGTTGGCAGTCTGCGCAAGGATTCGTTTAATCGGAAGATGGCCGCCGCGATCGTGAAGCTGGGGCCGCCGCATTTTGTGTTTACGCAGGCGGAGATCGGCGATTTGCCTTTGTATAACCAGGACGACGACGGCCAGCCCGGCGAGCAGGTCCAGCGTTTGAAGGCGCATATCGCCGGCGCGCAGGGCTTGTTGTTTGTCACGCCGGAATATAACCGTTCGATTTCCGGTGTGCTGAAAAACGCGATCGATCATGCCTCGCGCCCTTATGGCCAGAGCGTCTGGGCCGGTAAGCCCGCCGGTGTGCTGGGGGTGTCGGTCGGCGCCGCCGGCACGGCCTTGGCGCAGCAGCATTTGCGTAATATTCTCGGCTATCTGGATGTGCCTACCCTGGGTCAGCCGGAGGCGTTTATTCAGGTGAAGGATGGTTTGTTCGACGATGCCGGCGGTATCGGTCCGGCCAGCCTGGGTTTTCTGCAGGCTTGGATGCGGCAGTATGTCAGTTGGGTCGAGAAGCACGCGGCGCCGCTCTGAGCCGTTGCGTAGTCTGTGTCATGGGAAGCCGCTGGAAAGCGGCTTCTTGTTTTGTTGCCCCTGTTTCTGCCGAGTTCGCCGCGCAAACTGATCCGGTTCTTTCTTCCGTTTCTGAGTCTGGTATGTATTTTTGTCAAGCGCTACAGTGTAGGTCTTCAAGAACACATTCGCCGGGTAGGTATTATGTTTGGTCTTTCTGCGCTCGAACTGGCACGGATACAGTTTGGTTTCACGATTTCGTTCCACATCGTTTTCCCCGCCATCACGATTGGTCTGGCCAGTTATTTGACGGTGCTGGAGGCGGCGTGGCTGCGCACGCGCCAGCAGGTGTATCTGGACTTGTATCATTTTTGGTCGAAGATTTTCGCCGTCAATTTCGGCATGGGTGTCGTCTCCGGCCTGGTCATGGCCTATCAGTTCGGCACCAATTGGAGCGCTTTTTCGCAGTTCGCCGGCAGCGTTACCGGCCCTTTGCTGACGTATGAGGTGTTGACGGCGTTTTTCCTGGAGGCGGGTTTTCTCGGCGTGATGTTGTTCGGCTGGAATAAGGTCGGCCCCGCGCTGCATATGATGTCGACGGCGATGGTGGCGCTGGGCACGCTCATTTCCGCCACGTGGATTATCGCGTCGAATAGTTGGATGCATACGCCGCAGGGTTATGAGATCGTCGACGGCCGCGTGGTGCCGGTCGACTGGCTGCAGGTGATCTTTAATCCATCTTTCCCTTACCGTTTGCTGCATATGAGTGTCGCCGCCTTCCTCGCCACGGCGCTGCTGGTGGTGGCGTCGGCCGCCTGGCATTTGTTGCGCGGCCGGGATAATGCGGCGATCCGCAAGATGATGTCGATGGGTTTGTGGCTGGTGTTGCTTGTCGCGCCCATCCAGGCCGTTATCGGCGATTTCCACGGTTTGAATACCTTGAAGTATCAGCCGGCGAAGATCGCGGCGATGGAGGGCCATTGGGAAAACAAGGGCGAGGAGGGCACGCCGTTGATACTGTTCGGCTGGCCCGATATGGAGCGCGAGGAAACCCGCTTTAAGCTTGAGATTCCCCGTCTCGGCGGTTTGATCCTGACCCACGACTGGAACGGCAAGGTTCCCGGTCTGAAGGATTTCGCGCCGCGCGACCGGCCCAATTCGCTGGTGGTGTTCTGGTCTTTCCGCGTGATGGTCGGGCTGGGTATGTTGATGATTGCGCTGGGGGCGTGGGGCGCCTGGCTGCGCTGGCGCGGCAATTTGTGGCGTTCGCGGCTGTTCCTGCGTTTTGCCTTGCTGATGGGGCCGGCGGGCATCGTCGCCATGCTGGCCGGCTGGTACACGACGGAGATCGGCCGCCAGCCCTGGACGATACATGGTTTGTTGCGCACGGCCGACGCGGTGTCGGCGCACGGCGCCGTCCAGCTCGGCGTGACGTTGGTGCTGTTCGTGGTGATTTATTTCGCCGTGTTCGGCACCGGTATCGGCTATCTGTTCCGTTTGATCCGGGTCGGGCCGAAGGCGCACGAGGGCGGCCGCACGGAGCAGGGCGGCCCCGGCCATGAGCGCACGCCGATGCGGCCCTTGTCGGCGTCGAGCGAGTTGAACATCGGCGACCCCAGCCAACCACAGGGAGCACAGTAAATGGGTATCGATCTGGCATTGATTTGGGCCGTCATCATTTTGTTCAGCATCATGATGTATGTGGTGATGGATGGTTTCGACCTGGGCATCGGCATCCTGTATCCGTTTTTCCCGGACAAGGACGAGCGCGATGTGATGATGAATACGGTCGCCCCCGTGTGGGACGGCAACGAAACCTGGCTGGTGCTGGGCGGCGCCGGTTTGATGGCGGCGTTTCCGCAGGCGTATGCGGTGGTGTTGAGCGCATTTTATCTGCCGCTGATTTTTATGCTGATGGGGCTGATTTTCCGCGGCGTCGCCTTCGAGTTCCGCTTCAAGGCGCGCGAGCATGAGCGCCATTTCTGGGACAAGGCGTTTATCGGCGGTTCCATTGCCGCGACTTTTTTCCAGGGCGTCACGCTGGGCGCGTATATCCAGGGTGTGCCGGTGATCGACCGGGCCTACGCGGGCGGGCCGCTGGACTGGGTTTCCGCCTTTTCGCTGTTCACCGGCGCCGGCCTGGTGATCGCCTATGCCTTGCTCGGCAGTACCTGGCTGATCATGAAGACGGACGGCCCCTTGCAGCGCCGCGCCTATGCCATCACGCGCAAGCTGGTGTGGCTGTTGCTGGCCGTGATCGTCGTGATCAGCGTCTGGACGCCGCTGGCCGACGCCGCCATCGCCGCGCGCTGGTTCAGCCTGCCGAACCTGTTCTGGTTCGCGCCGGTGCCGCTGCTGGTGGCGGCCAGCGCCTGGATGTTGCACCGTTCGCTGCGCCTGCAGCATCAGGTGCGGCCTTTCCTGTACACGCTGGCGCTGGTGTTTCTTGGTTATAGCGGGCTGGGCATCAGCCTGTGGCCGAACATCATTCCGCCCTCGGTGTCGATCTGGCAAGCCGCCTCGCCGCCGCAAAGCCTGGGTTTCACGCTGGTCGGCGCGCTGTTGATTATTCCGGTGATTCTGGTGTACACGGTGTGGGCATATTATGTTTTCCGCGGCAAGGTCAGTCATGGCGAGGCTTATCACTGATGGGACATGGCGTCTGGTGGAGGCGGCTGGGCTGGTTGCTGGCGATCTGGTGCGCCAGCGTGGCGGCGCTGGCCGTGCTCGCGTATTTGATGCGCTTGCTGATGCGGGCGGCGGGCTTGAGCAACTGAACGGGCCGGCCCGCCGCGATTTGAGGAAGTAGCACTTGACCTTACCCCAATAGGAAGGTTTATAGTGCGGGTGTCTACTTGCCCGTATTTCTCCATGAACCGCATCGTCGCCAGATTCCTGCTGTGGTGTTTGTTTGCCGCGCTGCCCCTGCAGGGGTTTGCCGCCGCGATCAGGATGTCTGGCGGCCATACGCCGCCGCCGGCGCTTCAGTTGCACGGCGCGCAGCTTCAGCAGCATATGCCGGCGCACAGCCATGCCGACGCCGCCCCGGCCCACCACCATGACGACGCTTCCTGCAGCGCCTGCTCGGCCTGCTGCGTCGGCGCCTGCGCGCCGCCGGTCTGGCCGATGTTGCCCGCGATTCCCTTTATTTCCTCGGAGGTCAGGCTGACGCCTGCGCCTTTGCTCGCCGGGCATATTCCCGAGGGGCTGGAACGTCCGCCCCGTCACGCCCCCGCCTGATTGTCTGTAGCGCCGACGCCATGGCTGTGCCTGCGCGTCGCGCCCTATCCATCGCTTCCGAGGATTTACCATGAAATTTCGACATTGCTGCGCGCTGGCCGCGTGGGTACTGCTGTCGCCTGCCTTCGCCGCCGAGCCGGCCAAGGTGAGCGATGCGCATGCGCCCGTGCCGTCCAGCGCCTATATTTCCGTCCTGGCGCAGTATCAGCCGGCCGTCGAGCCGGCCGAGCCGGCCGACCAGTTCTGGCGCGCCGCCAACAAGGCGCTTGCCGCGAAGGCTGGCACGAGCCATATGGGCCAGATGCCGCCGGCCGGCTCCGCGCCCAAGGCCGCCGATCCGCATCCAGACCATTCCATGCATCACCAGCACAAGGGGAAACAATGATGGTCCGTATTCCAGGCAGCCGGCGCACGCCGGTCGCGCTCGGCCTGGCCGCGCTGTTGCTCAGCGGCTGTGCCAGTTTTTCGAAAGATGGTGGTTTGGATGCCGTGTCGGCCCTGACGCAGGCGCGCACGGGCCAGGCCGTGCCCCTGTCCGGCGCGGAAGCCGGGCCGGACCTGGCGGCCTTGCTCGGCGAGCCTTTAAGCGCCGACGGCGCCGTGCGCGTCGCCTTGATGAATAACCGCGGCCTGAAGGCGGCGCTGGCGGAACTGGGCGCCTCCGAGGCCGATTTGGTGCAAGCCGGGCGCATGCGCAATCCCGGCTTGTCCTTCAGCCGCAGCCACGGCAATGGCGAGACGGAGATCGGCCGCGGCGTCACGTTCGACCTGATCGGCCTGTTGACGCTGCCGACGCGCAGCGGCATCGAGCGCGGCCGCTTCGAGCAGGCCAAGTTGGCCGCCGCGGCGCAGGCGGTGCAACTGGCCGCCGACACGCGCCGCGCGTATTTCCACGCGGTGGCGGCGCGCCAGGCGGTGGTGTACATGGAGCAGGCCGCCGGCGCGGCCCAGGCCGGCGCCGAATTGGCCGCGCGCATGCAGCGGGCCGGCAACTGGAGCCGCCTCGACCAGGCGCGCCAGCAAGTGTTCTACGCCGACGCGATGACGCAGCTGGCCCGCGCCACGCATGGCGCGACGGCCGCGCGCGAGCGCCTGACGCGCCTGCTCGGCCTGTGGGGCGGGCAGACCGCGTTCACCTTGCCGGAGCGCTTGCCGGACTTGCCCAAGGCGGCCGACGCCATCGCCAACATCGAGGCGCTGGCGATGGAGCGGCGTTTGGATGTGCAGATGAGCAAGCACGAAACGGCGGCCAGCGCCCGCGCGCTCGGGCTGACGCGCGCCACCGGCGTCGTCAACGTGCTCGACGCCGGCTACGCCAACAAGAGCGTCACCGGCAAGGCGCGCGAGAACGGCTACGCGATTGCGCTGGAGCTGCCCTTGTTCGACTGGGGCGGCGCGCGCACGGCCAAGGCGCAGGCGCTGTACATGCAGGCCGTGCACCGCACGGCGGACACGGCTGTGCGGGCCCGCTCGGAAGTGCGCGAGGCGTATTCGGCCTACCGCAGCAGCTACGATGTGGCGCGCCATCACCGCGACGAGGTGGTGCCGCTGCGCAAGAAGATCTCCGACGAGGTGTTGCTGCGCTACAACGGCATGCTGGCCAGCGTGTTCGAGCTGCTGTCCGACGCCCGCGAGCAGATCGGCAGCGTCAACACGGCCATCGACACCCAGCGCGATTTCTGGATCGCGCACACCGACTTGGAATCTGCCATCAACGGCAATGGCGGCGCGTCCGCAAAGGAGCAGCAATGAGCACACGCAGGGACTTCTTCAAAAACGCCGGCGTGCTGGCACTGGGCGCCGCGGCCGTGAGCCGGGCCGGCGCCGCCTCGCTGCCGGAGGCCGTCAGCATGGACGACGCCGCCACCAAGGCGCCGGCCTTGCCGCCGAACGGCCGGCCCTTCCATCCGGTGGTGACCTTGAACGGCTGGTCGCTGCCCTGGCGCATGAACAACAACGTCAAGGAATTCCACCTGGTCGCCGAAGCGGTGGTGCGCGAGCTGGCGCCCGGCATGAAAGCCAATCTGTGGGGCTACAACGGCCAGTCGCCGGGGCCGACCATCGAGGTCGTCGAGGGCGACCGCGTGCGCATCTTCGTCACCAACCGCCTGCCCGAGCACACCAGCGTGCACTGGCACGGCCAGCGTTTGCCGAACGGCATGGATGGCGTGACGGGGCTGACCCAGCCGGGCATCGCGCCGGGCAAGACCTTCGTCTACGAGTTCGTCGCCAAGCGCCCCGGCACCTTCATGTATCATCCGCACGCCGATGAAATGACGCAGATGGCGATGGGCATGATGGGTTTTTGGGTCACCCATCCGAAAGATCCGAACTTCATGAAGGTGGACCGCGACTTCGTTTTCCTGTTGAGCAATTACGACATCGAGCCGGGCAGCTTCACGCCCAAGGTCAACACGATGACGGACTTCAACCTGTTCACCTTCAACAGCCGCGTCTTTCCCGGCATCGACCCGATGGTGGCGCGCCAGGGCGAGCGCGTGCGCATCCGTTTCGGCAACCTGACGATGACCAACCACCCGATCCATATGCATGGCCACGAATTCGTCGTCACCGGCACGGACGGCGGCTGGACCCGGCCGGAGTCGCGCTGGCCCGAGGTGAGCGTCGACGTCGCCGTCGGGCAGATGCGGGCCATCGAGTTCGACGCCACCGACCCGGGCGACTGGGCCTTCCACTGCCACAAGTCGCACCACACGATGAATGCCATGGGCCACGACGTCCCGACGATGATCGGCGTGGACCACGGCGGCGTGGCGCAGAAGATCAACCGCCTGGTGCCCGACTATATGGTGATGGGCGAGCGCGGCATGGCCGACATGGAAGAGATGGAGATGCCGCTGCCCGACAACACGCTGCCCATGATGGGCGGCAAGGGGCCGTTCGGCGGCGTCGGCATGGGCGGCATGTTCACCGTGGTCAAGGTGCGTAAAGACCAGAAGCCGGGCGATTACCGCGATCCGGGCTGGTACAAGCATCCGGCCGGCACGGTGGCCTACGAATGGACGGGCGCGCTGCCCGAGCCGGTGCGCAGCCGCGCCGCCGGCGGCCAGTCGATGGCGCCGGCGCGCAAGGGCGCCGACGTGGAGATGACGGTGCGCAAACCTGCCGGCCATGCCGGACACAATTAAATTGATAGGGGAAACAACGATGAAAAATACCATGATGATGAGCGCCATGCTGGCCGCTTTCTGGACACTGGCGGCGCCGGCCGCGCTGGCGCACGAGGGCGCGCACAAGACGGCGGCCACGGCCATATCCACCGAGGAGCAGCTGTTCGGCCGCCAGGGCGACCCGGCCAACGTGACGCGCGAGATCCGCGTCGAGATGAGCGACACGATGCGTTTCACGCCATCGGATGTGGCCGTCAAGCAGGGGGAAACGGTGCGTTTTGTCGTGCATAACAAGGGCAAGGTCATGCACGAGATGGTGCTCGGCACGATGGCGCAATTGCAGGAGCACGGCGCGATGATGCGCCAGCATCCCGGCATGGAGCACGACGCGCCCTACATGGCCCATGTGAAGCCGGGCGCCACGCAGGATATCGTTTGGCAATTTACCCGCGCGGGCGACTTCAATTTCGCCTGCCTGGTGGCGGGCCACCTGGAGTCCGGCATGAAGGGCGCGCTCAAGGTCGGCGGCAAGGCGGCGCCGGACGCCGCCGCCGCGCCGCGCAGCGAGGGCGAGGTGCGCAAGGTCGATAAGGCGGCCGGCAAGATCACGCTGCGGCATGGCGAATTGAAGAATCTGGGCATGCCGCCGATGACGATGGTGTTCCGCGCCGCCGAGCCGGCCATGCTGGAGCGCGTCAAGCCGGGCGACAAGGTCAGTTTCGTCGCGCAAAAGGTCGAGGGCATCTTTACGGTGACGGAAATTGATGCAGCCCAGTAAGCGGCGTTATTCTTCCCGATAAGCAGCCGGGTGTGACAAAGCGCGTATTTCAAGACGGTGTTCCAGACTATATTGTTTGGGTGATGGCACGCTTGCATCCGCAATGAGCATACCCGGGTAGCCATCTTCCCAGCCTGGACGGGGCCCCGGTTTCCTTCGATATTTCGTCAACATGACAGTGGAATCGGGGTGGTTATGTTTGCACAAATGAAGGTGGGCACGCGCCTGATCGCGGCCTTTTTCCTCTTGGCGCTGCTGGGCGCCGTCGTCGCCGGCATTGGCATCGTCAACATGGGGCGGATCGACGACATGGCCGAGCATATGTACGGCAACGAGTTGCTCGGGCTGACCCACATCAAAAACGCGAATATTGCGCTGATCAAGATCGGCCGCGCCCGCGGCAACTTCCTGCTGGCCGCCAGCGAAGAGGAGCGCGCCACCCACCAGGCCAGCATCACCCGCTCGCTGGCCACCGGCAAGGAGCAGCTGGAGCAGGCCCGCCCCCTGTTTGTCACCGCCAGGGCCAAGGAATTGTTCACCCAGTTCGCCAGCACCGCCGCCGAATACGAGCGCCTGATGGCGCAGGCGCTGGCCGTGGCGGCACGGCAGCCGCTGACGCAGCACAACGCCGAGCTCGACGCCTTGCTGGCCGACACGCGCAAGCACGCGAACCAGCTCGACGAGGTGCTGGAGCAGTTGTCCGAGCAAAAAGAGGCGCGCGCCAAGCACTCGGCCGAGCAGACGGCGGCGATTTACGCGTCGACGCGCAGCTTCATGCTGGCGCTGGTGGCCGGCAGCGTGGTGGCCGGGCTGGCGCTGGGCGCGCTGATTACCCGCAGCCTGACGCGCCAGTTGGGCGGCGAGCCGGCCTACGCGGCCGCCATCGCCGGCGCCATCGCCGAGGGCAGGTTGGCCGTGGCCATCGACACGGAACCGAACGACCGCTCGAGCATGCTGTTCGCGATGAAGACCATGCGCGACAATTTGGCCGGCATCGTCAGGCAGGTGCGCGCCGGCACCGACACCATCGCCACGGCCTCCAGCCAGATCGCCAGCGGCAACCTCGACCTGTCCTCGCGCACCGAGGCGCAAGCCAGTTCGCTGGAGGAAACGGCGGCGTCGATGGAGGAACTGACCTCGACCGTGCGGCAGAACGCCGACAACGCGCGCCAGGCCCGGGACCTGGCCGGCACCGCCTCCACCGTGGCGGGCCGGGGCGGCGCGGTGGTCGGGCGGGTGGTCGAGACGATGGAGGCGATCAATGAGTCCTCGCGCAAGATCGTCGACATCATCGGCGTCATCGACGGCATCGCCTTCCAGACGAATATCCTGGCCTTGAACGCGGCCGTCGAGGCGGCCCGTGCCGGCGAGCAGGGCAGGGGCTTCGCCGTGGTCGCCTCCGAGGTGCGCAACCTGGCGCACCGCAGCGCCTCGGCGGCCAAGGAAATCAAGACCTTGATCGGCAATTCCGTGGCGCAGGTCGAACTGGGCGCCACGCTGGTGGGCGAGGCCGGCGCGACCATGGGCGAGGTGGTCGCCAGCGTGCAGGGCATGAATACGATCATGGCCAGCATCGCGGTGGCCGGGCAGGAGCAGGGCGCCAGCATCGAACAGGTCAATCTGGCCATCACGGAAATGGACCATGTGACGCAGAAAAACGCCGCCCTCGTCGAAGAGGCCGCCGCGGCGGCCGGGGCGCTGCGGGAGCAGGCCGCCGCGCTGGCGGCGCTGGTCGACGTCTTCAAGCTCGACGGCGAGGCGGGCCGGGTGCTGGCGCTGGCGCCGCAGCGCCGGCATGCCCACCCGGCCGCGCCCGAACGCAAGGCGGAGTTCAGCGAAGTGGCTTGAGCGGGGGCATCGCCGGGTTGCGCCGGGGGCGGCGCCGGTGTTAGGCTGGCACACCAACACGCCACCAGGGGAACACCATGAACGCATTGAAATGGCCGGGCTTGCTGGCGCTGGCCGCGCTGGCCGCGCCCTGCCACGCGCAGGAAGAGGGCGGCGTCAGCCCTTATCGTCCGTCCGTGTCGAGTCCGGCGCAACTGCCGCTGGCCGGCCAGCTGGAGCTCGAATTGGGTGTGCTCAACGCGAAGACCGGCGCGGCGCGGCGCACCAGCCTGCCTTACACCTTGAAACTGGCATTCAACGAGCAATGGGGCGTGCTGCTGGGCGGCGAAGCCCATGTGTCGGCGCGCGACGGCGCCGCGCGCGCCAGCGGGGCCGGCGACACGACGCTGGTGCTCAAGCGCGCCTTCCTGGTCGACGCCGCCACCGCCTTCGGCCTGGAATTGGCCATGAAAATGCCGACGGCGAAGCAGGCGATCGGCAGCGGCAAGCGCGACTATACGGTGAACGGCATCTTCAGCAAGGATGCCGGCGGCATCCATATCGACACCAACCTGAACCTGAGCCGCCTGGGCGACGAGGCGGACGGCGCCGGCCGCACCCAGACGGGCCTGTCGGCGGCCCTGTCGATGCCGCTGGCGCCGCAATGGGGCGCCAGCGCCGAGTTGTCCGGCACGCGCCGGCGCGGCGCCGGCCACACGGCGCAACTGTTGCTGGCCGCTACCTACAGCCCCAGCAAGCAACTGGTCATCGACTTTGGCGTCGCGCATGGCCTGAGCCGGACCACGCCGGACTGGTCGCTGTTCGGCGGCGTGGTGCTGCCGCTGGGCCGTCTCTGGTGATGTGTTCAATCCGCAACGTCTATGTGCTCCAGCGAACAGAGCACTTGCGTCTAAGCTAGTAGAATTGTGATCAGGCAGTGACAGGCATCCGCCTTAGCCACCCAGCCTTGCCGGCACGTCCGGCGAGGCGTTTTTCTATAGATGAAAGAGAACGATCATGAAGACCCTACTCCTTGCCGCAAGCTTGCTTGCCACTGTATCCAGCGCGATGGCCACCGATGTCGGTGTGTCGATTAGTGTCGGGCAACCGGGGTTTTACGGTCGCCTTGACGTCGGCCAATTTGCGCCGCCGCCAGTGATTTATGCCCAGCCGATGATCATCGAGCGGCCGGTGCGCTACGTCGAACGGGCGCCTATTTATCTGCGCGTGCCGCCAGGCCACGCCAAGCATTGGTCGAAGCATTGCCGCGCCTACAATGCCTGCGGACAGCGTGTATACTTCGTGCAAGATGGCTGGTATAACAATGAATTCGCGCCGCGCTACCGCGAACAGCACCGCGACCACCGCGACCACGGCCGCGACGAGCGCGGCTATCAGGACGACCGGCGCGACAACGACAACGACAACGACCGCGGCAAGGGCCACGGCCACGGTCGCGGCCATGGCAACGGTCACGGCAACGGCCACGGCCGCGGCAATAATTAATCGGGGCACGGGCCGTATGCACGGCTCCGGGCCGAGTTCTTCTTACCGGAGGTTGTTTGCATAGCGAAATCGTGATTGTCGGCGGCGGGGCGGGCGGGCTGGAACTGGCTTGCAAACTGGGCCGCAAGCTGGGCCCGAACCGGGTGATGCTGGTCGATAGCCGGCTCTACCATATCTGGAAGCCGTCGCTGCACGAGGTGGCCGCCGGCACCCTCGACATCCACCAGGAGGGCCTGTCCTACCAGATGCTGGCCCACGACAACGGTTTCACCTATGTGTACGGGGCCATGACGGCGCTCGACGCCGCCGCCAACACGCTCACCGTCGGCCCCATCGCCACCGAGGCGAACGAGGAGGTGGTGCCGGCGCGCCGCATCGGCTACGCCAGGCTGGTGCTGGCCATCGGCAGCACCTCGAATTACTTCGGCGTGCCGGGCGCGCAAGAACATACGATTTCGCTCAACGCGACCGAGGACGCGGAACGCTTCCGCCTGACCCTGCTGAAATTGCTGACGCTGGCGGAGCTGCACAAGGAAAGCGATGCCGACGCCAGCGTCGACATCGTCATCATCGGCGGCGGCGCCACCGGCGTCGAGCTGGCGGCCGAGTTGCGCGAGGCCAGCAGCGTCTACGCCAGCTATGGCTTCCGGCACCTGCACGCCCTCAAGGACGTCCGCATCACCTTGCTGGAAGGGGCGCCGCGCATCCTGGCGCCGCTGCCGGAGCGGGTGGCGGCGGCGGCCGTGAAACTGCTCAACGCACGCGGCATCACGGTCGTGACCGACACGCGCGTGACGGCCATCGACGCCACGCAGGTCAGCGTGGCCGGCGGCGCCAGCTATCGCGCCCATTTGTGCGTGTGGGCGGCCGGCATCAAGGCGCCCGCTTTCCTGAGCGAGCTCGGCTTGCCGACCAACCGCGCCGGGCAGATCGAGGTGGACGGCACGCTGGCCGTCAACGGCTTCCCGAACATTTACGCGCTGGGCGATTGCGCCGCCTGCAGCGGCGCCGACGGCAAACTGGTGCCGCCGCGCGCCCAGGCCGCGCACCAGCAGGCCGATTACCTGCGCGACGCCTTCCTGCGCCAGGCCGCCGGCAAGGCGCCGCACCGCGCCTCCTACATCTACCGCGATTACGGCTCGCTGGTGTCGTTCGGCCAAAGCACCTCGGTGGGCACCTTGATGGGCTCCCTGAAAGGCTTGAGCTGGTTCGTCGAGGGGTTTTTTGCGCGCATGATGTACCTCAGCCTGCATCTGCTGCATCACCAGGCCGTGCTGGGCACGGTGCGCACCGGCGTGCTGGCGCTGGCGCGTTTCCTGATCAAGCGCAGCACGCCGCTGGTCAAGCTGCACTGAGGGCGCTCAGCCCTTCGGTTTCGGCAGCGTGACCGTCAACGTGGTGCCGCCGGCGCCGGTGTCGGCCGTCAGCACCAGCATGCCGCCCAGATAGTGCACGCGCTCGCGCACGGCGCGCAAGCCATGCTTGCTCAGCTGCGTGGCCGGTCCGTCCTGCAAGCCGATGCCATTGTCCTTTACCGTCAGCATCAGCGCTTCGTCGTTGTCGTCGACGATGATGTCGACTGCGTTGGCCTGCGCGTGGGCGACGATGTTGCTCAAGGCTTCTTCCAGCGTGCGCAGCAGCGCCACGCCGTGGCCGCGCGGGCACACCAGTTCGTCTTCCGGCAGGCTGCAGCGCACGGCGATCTGGTGCTGTTCGCTGAATTGCTCGGCCAGCTCGCCGAGCGCCACCTTCACGCCGAGGAATTCCAGCTTGTCGTTCCACAGTTTCATCTGCATCTGCCGGTTCGTTTCGATCACGTTCAGCAGCAGTTGCTTCATTTGCGCCGCGCGGTCGAGCAGGACGCGTTCCTGCGGCATTTGCTGCGTCAGCAGCGACAGGTGCATGGTCAGCGCCGTCAGCGACGAGCCCAGGCTGTCGTGCAATTGCCGCGACAGGCTGCGCCGCTCGTTGTCCCAGCTGGTGTTGACGTGGCCGAGCAGTTCGCTCAGGTCGGCCGCGCGCAAGGCGTCCACTTGCGACGACTCGCTAAATTGCTCTGGTTTTGACTGTGACATAGGAAACGCCGTGTAATTGAAATGTGCAAAGGCTTTTACCTTCGGATAATACATGAGCTCGGAAATGTCTGGCGCACTGCGGTGCGGCCGCGTTTACTGCGTCGCGTCGGCGCGCGCGCAGCGCTGTATGGTTTCCAGCAACTGGTCGATGTCGACGGGTTTGACCAGGTGCAGGTCGAAGCCGGCGTCGAGCACGCGGCGCTTGTCTTCGGCCAGGCCGTAGCCGGTCAGCGCGATCAGTTTGATGGCGCGGGTGCGCGGGTCGGCGCGCAGGCGCCGCGCCACCTCGTAGCCGTCGACGCCGGGCAGGCCGATGTCGACCAGGGCCAGCTCGGGCAGGAAGTCGGCCGCCGCCTTCAGGCCCAGCAGGCCGTCGGCGGCGTGCCGCACCGGATAGCCGTGGCAGGCCAGCATCATCGCCATCACTTCGCGGCCGTCGTCGTTGTCCTCGATGAGCAGGATGCGCGGCAGGCCCGGCGCCGCCGCGCGCGCGGCGACGGGGGGCGGCGCGGCGGCCGGCTGTTGCGCGGCCGGCAGGCGCACGGTGAAGGTGCTGCCGCGGCCGGCGCCCTCGCTGTGCGCGCCGACGCCGCCGCCGTGCAGCTCGGCCAAGCGGCGCACCAGCGCCAGGCCGACGCCCAGCCCGCCTTGGGCGCGGTCCAGCGTGTTGGCGCCCTGCACGAAGACGTCGAACACGTGGGGCAGCAGTTCGGCCGCCATGCCGACGCCGGAGTCGTGCACCGTCAGCACCAGCTCGCCGGCGTCGGCGCGCAGGCCGACGCCGATGCGGCCGCCGGGCGCCGTGTATTTCAGGGCGTTGTCGAGCAGGTTGCTGACGATTTGTTCGATGCGGGTGGCGTCGCCGTCGATCCAGCCCGGCGCCGCGTCCAGCTCCAGGGTGTACTGGCTCAGGCGGCCGGTGGCGCGGAAGGTGTCGACGCAGCTCGCCGTCAGCGTCGCCAGGTCGAGCGGCTGGCGGTTCAGCCGGATCTTGCCGGACATGGCCCGGCTCAGGTCCAGCAAGTCGTCGACGATGTGGCCCAGGTGGCGGCTCTGGCGCAGGATGATGCTTCTGGCGCGCGCCGCGCCCTCGGCGGAGACGCCCGGCAGGCCGATCACGGCGGCGGCGCTGCTGATGGCGCTGAGCGGGTTGCGCAATTCGTGCCCCAGCATGGCCAGGAATTCGTCCTTGGCGCTGTTTTGCTGTTCGGCCGCCTTGCGCTCCTCGATTTCGCGCGTGAGCCGCTTGTTGGTGGCGATCAGTTCGGTGCTGCGCTGGCTCAGCTTGTGCGCCTGGCCGCGCAACAGCTCGTTCTTGCTGGCCAGCGCGACGAAAACGGACACCTTGGCGTGGAGGATTTGCGGGATGACGGGGGTGAACAGGAAGTCGACGGCGCCGCGCTGGTAGGCTTTCAGGCGGTCGATTTCATCGGCCAGGAAGGCCGTCACGAAGATGATGGGAATGTTCGCCGAGCGGGCCCGCTGGTGGATCGCCTCGGCCGTTTCAAAGCCGTCCATGCCCGGCATGTTGACGTCGAGCAGGATCACGGCGAAATCGTGCAGCAGCACCTGGCGCAAGCCTTCCTCGCCCGAGCGCGCCGCCATGACTTCGTAATGCTCCTGCTCGGCCCACTGCGCCAGCAACGAGGTGAGGGCGAACAGGCTGTTGGCATCGTCGTTGACAACGAGAATCTTGGGCTTGTCGATGGTAGGCACCTTGTCCCGGCTCTGAGAATCTGCGGAGCGCATCGCGCTTGCTGTCGGCGCAAACGGCAGGGTGTGCGGCAGGCCGCCGCCCCGGCCATTCGCCGCCCGCGCGCCTTGCCCCGCGCAATGGTTCTTGCCTTAAAGAAGGCAACTCATCATATCAATAGCCATTCTCAAAGTCAAAACCGGCGCGGGCCGCGGCGCGTCTGCGTCAAGCGGGGCGCACGCGTTTGCGTTCGCTTGCGCACATACGCGGCGGCCACGGCGTGGCATAGTCGGCTGGCAAGCGGGCGCTCCGGCGGGCGCGCCCTGGAACGCAGCGGGAGGAGGCATGATGAATATCGAGACTATCGTCGATCACCACTATGTGGGCAGGAGCTTGCGCGACATCGTCGCCGCGCCGGTGAGCGTTTTGCGCGGCGTCAGCGCGGCCGACGCCAAGGCCTTGCGGCAGGCTTTCGGCGTGTGCACGGTGCGCGATCTGGCCAATCTGCATTTCGTCAAATGGGCCGGCGCGCTGGTCACGCTGGCCGACGAGGAGCTGGCGACGCCGGAGGAGCGGGCGCAGGAGGAGTTGCTGGACGAGGCCGTCGAAATGACCTTCCCGGCCAGCGACCCGATTTCCGTCGATTCCGGCATCACGCGCATCGAGGTGGCGCCGGACAAGGTGGACGCCCACGGCGACCACCAGCGCGCCGGCCAGCAGCGCGACGAAACGAAGCCGATGTAAGCCGGCTCAGGCGGCGTGCGGCGCGGCGCTGGCCAGATGCGCCGGGCGCAGCGGCGCGCCGCCCGGCGGCGTGCAGCAAAAGCGGTTCTTGCCGGCGCGCTTGGCCTCGTACAGCGCGCTGTCGGCCATCGAGATCAGCGCCTCGACGTTGTCGGCGTCGTCCGGATAGATGCTGATGCCGATGCTGGTCGACAGCGTCAGCGACAGATCGTTGATGAAGTAGGGTTCGGAGACGATTTCGACCAGCTTCGAGGCCGGTTCGCGGGCGTCGCCCAGGCCGGACAGGGCGCCCAGCACGATGACGAACTCGTCGCCGCCTATGCGCGCCACCGTGTCTTCCTTGCGGGAGGAGCCGACCAGGCGCTTGGCGACCATTTTCAGGATTTCGTCGCCGTAGGCGTGGCCGTAGGTGTCGTTGATGGCCTTGAAGCCGTCCAGGTCCAGGTACATGACGGCGGCCTTGCCGCGGTTGCGCTGGGCGTGCTGCAGCGAGGTGGCGATGCGGTCTTCCAGCAGGCGCCGGTTGGGCAGGCCCGTCAGCGGGTCGTGCAGCGCCAGTTCCTGCTGCTGCTTGCTGTACTGGGCCAGCTCCTTGTAGAGCAGGCGCACCTCCAGCATGTTGTGGATGCGCTTATGCACTTCCAGCAGGTCGAAGGGTTTGCTGATGAAGTCGCGCGCGCCGGCCTCCAGCGCGGCGATCTTGAAGCTCGGCTGGGCCGTCAGCGCCAGCACCGGCAGGTAGCCGCCCTGTTCGATCTCCTTGAGGCCCTTCATGACCTGGAAGCCGTTCAGCTCGGGCATTTGCAAATCGAGCAAGATCAAATCGTAGCAATGTTCGCGGTGCAGCGGGCACACCTGTTCCGGCCGCAGCGTCGCCGTGACGCTGGTGTAGCCGGCGTCGCGCAGGATTTCCAGCATCAGGTCGACATTGTCGGGCGAGTCGTCAACCACCAGAATCTTGGCTTTCAAAATCTCTTCTTGGCTCGGCATAGTGGTCTCGTCAATGCTGGATAGTCGACGCTGGCTGAGAGCGCTTAAAACGATGGTAGCCCCTCGCTGCGGCGTGAGGAGCGCGTCTTCAGGTTCGCCGCCGTCGATCTTGCCGGTAAGGGGTGAACCATGATGCTGGTGTATTTGTAGTGTAACAAAGCTTAGCGAAGTTGCTTGTAGGACAGTGCCGCGTCTCCGAGTAGGAAGAGCAAGCTGATTTTGTGACAAGACTGCGCCGTTGACCGTCCGCCGCGCCGATTCCGCGCTGCTTCATTATAGGACGAGTCCGGCGGGGACAGACCACGATTTCCAAGAAATCATTGCTTGGAAATCGTGGTCTGTCCCCGGCCGCAGACGCCGGCGACGGTGGCCGCCAGTTGCGCCGGTTCCACAGGCTTGGCGACGTGGGCCTGGAAGCCCAGGGCCAGCGCGCGCTGCCGGTCCTGCGAGCGGGCGAAGGCCGTCAGCGCCACGGCCGGCAGCGCGCCGCCGCGCTCGGCGCCGAGCGCGCGCACCATGCCGAGCAGGTCGAAGCCGTCCACGTCGGGCATGCCGATATCGCTGACCAGCACGTCGGGGCGCTCGTTGAGCAGCAGTTGCAGGGCCTGGGCCGCGTCGGCCGCCTGCAGCACCTCGGCGTTGCAGTCGCTGAGGATGCGTTCGATCAGCTCGCGGGCGTCGGCCTCGTCGTCGACGACCAGCACTTTCAGGCGCGCCAGGTCGGGCAGCGGCAGGTCGCCGGCCGCCGCGGCCGGCGCCGCCGAGTGGGGGCGCGCCGCCGGCCGCCCCGCCGCGTGCGCCGCCAGCGGCAGGCGCACCGTGAACGTCGCGCCGCAGCCTTCGCCGGCGCTGGCGACGGCGACGCTGCCGCCGTGCTGCTCGACGAGGTGCTTGACGATCGCCAATCCCAGGCCGAGGCCGCCGTGCTTGCGCGTGGTCGAGGCGTCGGCCTGGCGGAAGCGCTCGAACACGTGGGCCAGGAACTCGGCGCGGATGCCGATGCCGCTGTCGCGCATGGTGATTTCGGCGTGCCTGTCGGCCTGGCGCACGTCGATGCTGACGGTGCCGTCGCGCGGCGTGAACTTGAGCGCGTTCGACAGCAGGTTCCAGATCACCTGCTGCAGGCGGCTGGCGTCGCCGGCGATGGCGCCGACGCCGGCGGCGATCCGGCTGTCGAGGCGGATGTTCTTGGCGTCGGCGGCCGGGCGCAGCGCCTCGATGGCGGCGTCGATGATGGTGGCCGGCGCGATCGCCTGCATGTCCAGCTGCACCTTGCCGGAGGTGATGCGGCTCATGTCGAGCAGGTCTTCGATCAGCTGCGCCTGGGCGCGGGCGTTGCGTTCGATGCTTTGCAGGCCGCGCTGCTGGTCGGCCTGGTCGCGCGTGCCGCGGCGCAGCACCTGGGCCCAGCCGAGGATGGCCGAGAGCGGCGTGCGCAGCTCGTGCGACAGGGTGGCGAGGAATTCGTCCTTCATCTGGTTGGTGCGCTCGGCCTCGGTGCGGGCGCTGCGCTCGCTGTCGAGCAGCACCTTGCGCTCCTCGGCGGCGCGCTGGGCCGCCTCGTACATGCGGGCGTTGTCGATCGCCACGGCGGCCTGGGCGGCGATGCCGCCGACGATGCGCTCGGTGCGGGCGGTGAAGACGGCCGCTTCCGGGTGGCCGAAGAACAGGCCGCCGATGACGTCGCCCGAGCGCGCCACGACGGGCACGGCCAGGTAGCTGCGCACGGGCGCGGCGTCGGCGTAGCGCGGATCGGCCGCGACGTCGTCGGCGCGCAGGGCGCCGCCGCCTTGCCGCGCCGGGCCGAACAGGGCCTCGGCGTGGGCCGCCGCGAAGTGCCGGAACGCCGCGGCGCCGGCGCCGGCCAGCGTGCAGTGGGCCGGCGCGCCGGCGCCGTCGTCCCGGCTCAGGAAGACGCCGCAGTGCGCGCCGCTGAGGCGGGTGGTGGCGTCGGTGACTTCCTGCAGCAGCGCGCCCAGGTCGCGCGTGCTGGCCAGCGCCGTGCCGGTGCTGTTGAGCAGTTCCAGGATGGCGCTCTCGTCGCGCAGCGCCTCCTGGGCGCGCTTGACCTGGTCGACGTCGGTGCTGGTGCCGAACCAGCGCAGCAGCTTGCCGTCGCCGTCGCGGATCGGGTTGGCGCGCGTCAGGAACCAGCGGAACTGGCCGTCGGCGCCGCGTATCGGGAATTCCATTTCGAAGGGCTGGCCGCTGCGCAGCGACTGCTCCCAGCGCTGCTTCATCTGCGGCAGGCAGAGCGGGTCGTAGACGGCTTGCCAGCCGTTGCCGGCGTTCTGCCCGGCGCTGGTGCCGGTGTAGTCGTACCAGCGTTCGTTGTACCAGGTGACGGCGCCGTCGAACTGGGCGATCCAGGCCAGTTGCGGAATCGAGTTGGCCAGCGCGCGCAGCTCTTCCTCGCTCTGGCGCAGGGTGTCCTCGGCGGCCTTGCTGCGGGTGATGTCGCGCACCATGCCGGTCATGCCCTGCAGGCTGTCGTCGTCGCCGTAGTTGCCGTGGCCGACCACCGACAGCCAGCGCCGCTCGCCGCTGCGGCGCACGATGCGGCATTCGATCTGGTAGTCGGCGCGGCTGGCGAAGGCGCGCAGGAAGGCGCCGCGGGCGTCGGCGCGGTCGTCCTCGTCGATGCGCTCGCGCAGCGCGCGCCAGGTCACCGGCGTGGCGCCGGGCAGCTCGAACATCTCGGCGGCGCGCCGGCCCAGCGTGACCAGGTCGGTGGCGGCGTCCCAGCTCCAGTCGCCCAGCTTGCCGGCCGCCAGCGCCACCTGCAGGCGGTTGGCGCTCTCGCGCAGCGCCCGCTCGTCGGCCTTGCGCTGGGTGATGTCCTGCAAGTAGCTGGTCAGGCCGTCGCTGGACGGATAGGCGCGCACTTCCAGCCAGCGCTTGAGGGGCAGGTAGTACAGCTCGAAGCCGACGCTTTCCTGGCGTTCGAGCGCGTGGCGGTACTGGGCTTCGAGCACGGTGCCGCGCAGCTCGGGGAGTTGCTGCCACAGGTTGCCGCCGGGCAGGCAGGCGCCGCTCTTGCGCGCCGGGCGCAGCATGTCTTCGGCGCGCGCGTTGATGTAGCTGATGCGCCAGTCGCGGTCGACGACGAGGAAGCCGTCGGTGATGCTCTCAAGCAGCTTGCTCATCCGCTCGTCGGCCTGGCGCAGGGCTTCCCGGACTTCGGCCACTTCGTTGCTGGCCGACTGTTGCGCCAACAACACACCGGCGCCGGGGCCGGCCGTCTGGCGCAGCCGCGCGGATTCGTCGTGATCGTGTTTGGCCATCAGCGGCCCCGCGGGCGGCGGATGGCCGCGGCGGATAGGCGCGTCTGCGTGCGGCCAGGCTTTGTGGGAAGGATCATGATTGTCAGTCAAAGCCGTCATTGTTTGTCAGGGTGGCGGCGCGATGTGCGGAGCCCGCTTAACTATTTCATTGTAGTCCTATCCGGCCGAAACGATACGCACCGTTGCACGGACGTACTCACGGCGGCGGGGCGCCGGACGCCAGCTGCGCGCCGATGCGTTCGAGCGCGCCCTTGAGCAACTCCATGTCATACGGCTTCTGCAGGGCTGTGGCGGCAAATTCGACGTGGCGGGTCAGCGTGTCGCCGAAGCCGGAGGCGAAGATGATCTGCAGGCCGGGCTGGCCGCGCAGCGCCGCGCGCGCCAGGTCGACGCCGGACATGCCGGGCAGGCTGACGTCGGTGAACAAGACGTCGAAGCGGCCGGCGGCGAGGATGCCGGCCGCCTCTTCGCCGCCGCCGACGGCCTGCACCTGGTGGCCGAAGGCTTGCAGCATTTCGCAGACGAGGAATTGGGCGTCGAGGTTGTCCTCGACGACGAGGATGCGCAGCGCGCGCGGCGGGGCCGGCGGGGCGGCCGGCGCGGCCGCGGCGGCGAGGCAGCACAGCACGCCGCGCACGCGCGCCAGCTCGTCGCGGATCGGCGTGTAATACAGGTCCAGCGCCCGTTCGCTGGCGACGCCGTCGCGCCACAGTTGCAGGGTCTGGCCGCGGTAGTGGCCAGGCGCGCCGGCCCAGGCCGACTCCAGCGCGGCGGCGCTCCAGCTCCATTCGGCCGGCAGTATCGCCGGCACGCGCGCGCCGGGCGCGGCCATGTGTTGCGAGCCGAGCAGGGCGACATAGGCGTGGTTGTAGAGCATCACCTGTTCCGGCCCCCACATCAGCACCGACGCCAGCGGCGAATTGAGCATGATGTCCAGCGTCGCGCGCAGGCAGTGCGGCCATTCTGCGGGCTCGCCCAGGGCGGTGTGGGACCACGCGAAGCCGGACTTGGCCGCGGCGTCAATACTGTTGAATTGCATAGGGCTGTCGTTTCTTCCAAGAAAATATGGTGAATCCTACACGAAACATTGCCGCGCGACCCCGCGCACTGTTCAATATGCAACAGCATCGGCAATCCGGCGGGGGAGGGCGGGAGCGCGGGGCAAAAAAAAGCCCGCCAAGGAGGCGGGCTGAATCTATTTTCTTGGAGGAGAATAGAGGAGACAGGTGCATCATGCTGCGTTGCGGCATATAAAGCCAATTTATCTTGATGATAATAGAAATCGTTATGGTGAATAATGCGGCGGGCGCGCTTGTCTTTGCGTGGCAAATTTGCCATGATGCGCCACACCACCTTACTGATCCTTGCAAACCATGCCCACCATCATCAAACACCGCAAGGTGAGAATCGTCATGCTGGAAGCGGACGAGGCCATCGCCGGCCACTGCGGCGCCGGCGACATCGCCATCGTCGGCGACGCCGCCGGCTGGTGGACGCACTTCGTCGGCGAGGGCGGCGCCCTCGACAGTTATGACGCGCCGTTTCCGTCGCGCGAGGCGGCCTTGTGGGCCGCCAAGGCCGCCGCTGAATATGGCCTCGATTGAGGCCGCGCCAAATTGTTTTTCATTCACACTAGACAGGCGCCGGGCTAGTCCCTATAATCCTGCTTCTTTCGGGGGGCAAGCCCTCCGGTTCCAAGTGTCAGGGCCCTGAAAAGCGCTGATTGCGAGGGGCGAAAAGCGCAGGCTTTTCGGTTTGAAAAGCAGCGGATAGTGCGAGGCAGCATACGCAAAATCAGCTGGACGATTTAAAAATCGAACTTTTCAAAACGCACTGCATACGCTATAATGTTGCTTTCGCGGCTGTAGCTCAGTTGGATAGAGTACTTGGCTACGAACCAAGGGGTCGTGGGTTCAATTCCTGCCAGCCGCACCAGAATATCAGGAGCCAGATGCCGTTTATCTGGTTCCTCTTTTCTACCAGTAGTAAGCGTAGTAAGCGTAGTAAGTTTCGGTTTTGTTTCCCGGTTTGTCAGGGGAGCGGAATGGAAATGATAGTGTTGTAATGTTTTATTTTGCGGCTGTAGCTCAGTTGGATAGAGTACTTGGCTACGAACCAAGGGGTCGTGGGTTCAATTCCTGCCAGCCGCACCAGAATTTTAGGGGCCAGATTGAGAAATCTGGCCCCTTTCTTCGTTTGCGACGCCGCCCTTAAAACGGCTTATACGGCAAAAATTTACCGTCGAGCACAACGACGGCGCGGTAACTGCCATCCGCATCCTCCACTTTCTTCAATTCCACCTTGAAATCGATCGCGCTGATGATGCCGTCGCCGAATTGTTCATGCACCAGCGCCTTCAGCGTGCCGCCGTAGACCTGGATCATTTCATAAAAACGGTACATGGTCGGATCGGCCGGCGCGCCGGCGGCCGGGCTGCCGCGCATCGGTATCGTTTGCAGCAGCGCCACCGCCGCCGGCGCCAGGCCCAGGCGCGCGCCTATCATCTCGGCGGCGGCCGCCGGCAAGGGGTGCTGGCCGAGCAGGGCGGCGGTGACGAAGGTCGTGCTCAGTCCGGTGTCGGCCGCCAGTTGCCCCCAGCTCAGCTGGCGTTGCGCCTTGAGTTCGACGATCTCGGCGCCCAGCGCCTGGCGCGGCAACGGCGAAAATTGTGATTGCAGCATGCGCTTCCTTTCGATTGCGTGGGGGGGGGCATGCAGATCTGGCGGCGTGCTGTCTGTCATGGCGCAAGAAATTGCGTCTTTATCGGGGGTAGGGGCAGTGTGGCGCACGCGGCGCCTGCCGCGTGCGCCATTGCGCAGCCGAGCTGAGCTATATCAAACATTGCGCGGCTTGCTGTCGCGCCGCCGTCAATGTCAGAACGGCTGGGTCGGCAAATATTTGCCGTCGAAGGTGACGACGGCGCGCACGCCGCCGTCCGGGTCCGGCACTTTCTTGATGTCGAGCTTGAAATTGATGGCGCTGATGATGCCGTCGCCGAATTGTTCGTGCACCAGCGCCTTCAGCGTGGTGCCGTAGACCTGGATCATTTCATAGAAGCGGTAGATGGTCGGATCGCTCGGCACGCCGTTCGGCAAGCTGCCCCGCAGCGGCACCGATTGCAGCAGCGCCGCCTCGGCCTGGCCCAGGCCCAGGCAGGCGCAGACGGCGTGCGCGGCGTCGGGCGGCAGCGGGTGCTGGCCCAGCAGGGCGGCCGTGACGAAGGCGACGCTGAATGGCGTCGTGTCGCTGATCTCTTGCCAGGACAGGTTTTTTTGTGCTTTCGCGGCGATCAGCCGGGCCGTCAGGTGGTGGCGCGGCAGTTGTTCGAATTCGGATTGCAGCATGGTGTTTCCTTTGCGTGGGGTGGTGGTTCAGGCCTGCGCCAGCTCGGCTTTCGAGCGGGTGGCGCGGGCCAGGGGGAAATCGCCGAGGGGGCGGAAGCGCATCGTCGCGCCGTCGAGGGCGTCGACGGCGCCGCTGCCGATGTCGTAGAGCCAGCCGTGCAGGTCGAGCCGGCCCTGTTCCAGCGCCAGCGCCACGCTCGGGTGGGTCTTGATGTTGGCCAGTTGCGCCACGACGTTGTCGCGCGCCAGCGCCGCCAGGTGGGCGGCGGGCGAGGCGTGGCGGCGGGCGGCGTTGATGACCTTGGCCGACTCGGCGTGGCGCAGCCAGCTGGCGACGGCCGGCAAGTGCGCCAGGCACTGGCAGCTGGCAATGGCGGACATCGCGCCGCAGTCGGAGTGGCCGCAGATGACGATGTCGGTGACGCCCAGCACGGCGACGGCGTACTCGACGCTGGCCGACACGCCGCCCGGCTCGGCGCTGTAACTGGGCACGATGTTGCCGGCGTTGCGGATGACGAACAGGTCGCCCGGCTCGCGCTGGGTCAGCAGCTCCGGCACGACGCGGCTGTCGGAGCAGGCGATGAACAGCGCGCCGGGGTGCTGGCGGTGGGCCAGTTGCCGGAACAGCGAGGCGCGGCCGGGAAAGGCTTCGCGCTGGAACTTCATGCATCCTTCGATGATCGTTTTCATTGCGCACTTTCTTGCATCGGTGGGTGGTGCGGCCATGATGCCGCGCCGCAGCTATAGCGTCCAAGACTGGTTTACAATTGTTTCCATTGCTAATACTTATAGATGGCCACCCATGCTGCTGCGCCACATCAACTACCTGCTGGCCGTTGCCGAGCATGGCAACTTCACCCGCGCCGCCGAGGCGCTGCACGTGTCGCAGCCGACGCTGTCGCAGCAAATCCGCCAGCTGGAGGAGCAGCTTGGCGCCGTGCTGCTCGACCGCAGCGGGCGCGCCGTGCGCACCACCGCCGCCGGCGACGCCTACATCGTCTGCGCGCGGCGGGCGCTGCGCGACCTGGAGGCGGGGCGGCGCGCCATCCACGACGTGCAAGACCTGTCGCGCGGCACGCTGCGGCTGGCGTTCACGCCGACCTTCTCGTCCTATCTGGTGGGGCCGCTGGTGGAGCGCTTCGGCGCCAGCCATCCGGGCCTGACGCTGGCCGTCAGCGAAATGGCCCAGGAGCGCATGCAGGCGGCGCTGGCCGACGACCGCGTCGACCTCGGCATCGCCTTCGCCGGCGCGCCCGCCGACGACATCGATTGCCAGCCGCTGTTCCAGGAGCGCCTGGGCGCCGTGCTGGGGGCCGGCCATGCGCTGGCCGGCGCGGCCCGCTTGACGCCGTGGCAACTGCGGGACGAGCCGCTGGCGCTGCTGAGCGCCGACTTCGCCACGCGCATCCACATCGACGCCTATTTCCGCGAGCACGGCGTGGCGCCGCGCATCGCCATCGAAGCCAACTCCATCGGCGCCATCGTCGAGATCGCGCGGCGCGGCCGCGTCGCGACCATCCTGCCGCTCGCCATCGCCCGCGTTCACCCCGCGCTGCTGGCCGTGGCCCTGGAGCCGGCGCCGGCGCCGCGCATGGTGGCGCTGCTCGCGCGCAAGGGCGCCTACCGCAGCGCGGCTGCGCAAGCCTTCGCCGCGCTGGCGCACAGCCTGGCCGACGAGGCCGGCCGGGCGGCCCTGCTCGGCCTGGCGCCGCCCGTCGCGTGAAATGCGGATATTTCGTGGCGACGCTCTTGGCCATTCGCAAAAGCCCTGCTATAATCTTGTCTTTCGCGGCTGTAGCTCAGTTGGATAGAGTACTTGGCTACGAACCAAGGGGTCGTGGGTTCAATTCCTGCCAGCCGCACCAGAATATCGGGGACTAGATTGCAAAATCTAGTCCCCTTTTTCTATTTGGCGCGCCCCGGCGCGGCGTCTTTTCTATTGGCAATTGCGCGCAAATGGCCGATCATGGCTCGCACCATCGAAACGAGGAGCGTGCATGACGACTATTACCTGCATTGAAGACCTGCGCGTGCTGGCGCAACGGCGCGTGCCGCGCATGTTCTACGACTACGCCGACGCCGGTTCCTGGACGGAGTCGACCTACCGCGCCAACAGCGGCGATTTCGCGCCGATCAAATTCCGCCAGCGCGTCGCCGTCAACCTGGAAAACCGCAGCCTGGCCTCGACGATGGTGGGGCAGGCCGTGGCGATGCCGGTGGCGCTGGCGCCGACCGGCCTGACCGGCATGCAGCACGCCGACGGCGAAATCCTCGCGGCCCGCGCGGCCGAGCAGTTCGGCGTGCCGTTCACGCTGTCGACGATGAGCATCTGCTCGATCGAGGACGTGGCCGCGCACACGACGCAGCCGTTCTGGTTCCAGCTCTACGTGATGAAGGACCGCGCCTTCATCGAGCGCCTGATCGAGCGCGCCAAGGCGGCCGGCTGCTCGGCGCTGGTGCTCACGCTCGACCTGCAGGTGCTGGGCCAGCGCCACAAGGACTTGCGCAACGGCTTGTCGGCGCCGCCCAGGCTGACCGCCGCCAACCTGCTGAACATGGCCGGCAAGCCGCGCTGGTGCCTGGGCATGCTGGGCACCCGGCGCCGCGGCTTCGGCAACATCATCGGCCACGCCACCTCGGTGTCGGACATGTCCTCGCTGTCGGCCTGGACCCAGCAGCAGTTCGACCTGAGCCTGTCCTGGCACGACGTGGAATGGATCAAGCGGCGCTGGGGCGGCAAGCTGATCATCAAAGGCATCATGGACGCCGAAGACGCGCGCCTGGCCGCCGCCAGCGGCGCCGACGCGCTGATCGTCTCCAACCACGGCGGCCGCCAGCTCGACGGCGCGCAATCGTCGATCGGCGCGCTGCCGGCCATCGCCGCGGCCGTCGGCGGCCAGATCGAGGTGCACATGGATGGCGGCATCCGCTCCGGCCAGGACGTCATCAAGGCGCTGGCGCTGGGCGCGCGCGGCGTCTACATCGGCCGGCCCTTCCTGTACGGGCTGGGCGCGCTGGGGCAGGCCGGCGTGAGCAAATGCCTGGACATCATCCGCAACGAGCTCGACCTGACGATGGCCTTTTGCGGCCTGCGCGACGTGACGCGGGTCGATCACAACATCCTGCTGCCCGGCTCCTTCTGAGCGGGCGGCGCGGCGCTACTCCGTGACCACGCCCTGGGCCCGGCGGACGTTGTGCCCGGAAGGGTTCTTGTCGCCTTGCGCATGCAAGACGTACTCGGGCGAGTCGCGGAAGTCCGCGTAGCGGTGCCGCACGCCGGCGTCGCCGCGCTGGAACTGCGGATTCCTCGATTCGAGAAACTTGACGAAGGTGTCGAGCAGGGGGAATTGCGGATCGTCCTCCTCCATCCACAGGAACTGCCCCATTTCATTCACCTCAAGGAAGACGAATTCATCGTCCTCCGTGACCATGAAATCGAAGCAGCCGAAGACGATGCCGAGCCGTTCCATGAGCGCGATGCACTGGCCACGTATCTGCGCGGGCAGGACGAAGGGATCGGTGGCGATGGTCTGGCCGGCGGCGCCGGCGCGCCAATCCGTCGACGTCGAGGCATGCTCCTGCGACATCAGGCGGGCGGCGATGCATTCGTGCCCCATGATGGTGGCGCGCACCTCGTATTTTTTGCGTATGTGCTGTTGATAGATGCCGGGGCAGGCGGCGATGGATTTTTCCGCCGACAGGTGCTCCGCCCTGACGGGCGAGGTGTACGTCGAATAGTGTTTGCCTTCCCCTATCCAGGTCGAAAAATTGAAGGGCTTGAAAATGACGGCGCCGTTTTCGGCGTCGAAAAAATTCTGCACCGCCTGCGGGTCGTTCGATATCAGGGTGCGCGGGATGTTCAGGCCGATCTGCCGGGCGTATTGCAGTTGCAGCGCCTTGCTCTTGCTTTGCTGATTGCCAAGAATCGGGTTGGCGAAGAACGCCTTCGCGGAAATAAAATGCGGAATGGCCGTGATGAACGAGATCCATTCCCGGTCCGCCAGCTCCCGGTCGGCGGCGTGCAGGTCGTCCGGCAACTGGGCCCGGCCGATGCGGTGCAGCCAGACCACGTCGAATTGGTCGAGCCCGGCGTGCAGCTTGCCCTGGTGCTTGAAATGCAGCGAGCAGGCGGTGTTGTCAATGCTGATCGATGCGCTTAAATACGCGCAAAAATCGTTGAATGAAAGTAGTACCACCTCATGCCCGTTGCGCCGCAGCGCCCAGGCCACGGATTCCGGATGGGCATCGTGGGGGTAGGAAATGATGAGGAATTTCAGCATGGATCGGGCTTACGGCGGTGTCCGCGTGGGACGGGGAGGGCGGCGCCACACCCCGAAAATGCTGCCATCTTCGGGGTGTGGACTGGCATTACTTGGCGATCGAATTAATTGTCGTCGCGCATGCCAGAACCCAGCTCACCAGGCTGGGCGCCGCTATTGGTGGTCAACGGGGCGAAGCGGCCGCCGGAGATTTGCTTCAGGTCGGCCGGGGCGATTTCATGCGCCACCAGGCGGCTGAAGATGCGGGTGGTTTCGTTGCTGTTGCTGCTCTTGTCTTTGCTATTTTTCACAATTCATCCGTTTTCAGTGTGGTTTAAAAATATACATTCTGTGGGAATGCTCTTCAAACGACACGGGGCTGCTTGCGCGCCAAACTGGCCATCGCCGGCAAACCCGCGTTCCAACATACTGCAATTGCTATTTGCTCAATTAAGTAAAGAGCAAATTTAGTATAGCGCAACATATAGGCTTTTTTCAACAACATTGCACGGGATTGAAACCGGCAAACAGACCGAGCTTGTCGACCCCTTGCATGGGTGCGCCGCCGCGCCGCTTTTAGGCGACGACGTTGCGCGGCCGGCCGGCGGCGAAGGCTTCGACGTTGTCGATCAGCTGGTCGGCCAGCGCCTGCATCGCCTGGCCGCTGGCCCAGGCCGTGTGCGGCGTCAGGATGAAATTGGGCAGGCGCAGGTTCAGCAGCACATTGTCGGCCGGCGGCGGTTCCTGGGCCAGCACGTCGAAGCCGGCGCCGCCGATGACGCCGTTCGTCAGCGCGGCGGCCAGCGCCGCCTCGTCGACGAGGCCGCCGCGCGCCGTGTTGATCAGCAGCGCAGACGGCCGCATGCGCGCCAGCTCGGCCGCGCCGATGATGTGGCGGGTCTGCGCGTTGAGGGGCGCGTGCAGGCTCAGCACGTCCGAGGTCGCCAGCAGCTCGTCCCACGAGACGGCCGTCACGTCCGGGTCGGCCAGCGGCGAGCGCGTGTGCGCCACCACCTCCATGCCGAAGGCGCGCCCCAGCTTCGCCACCGACTTGCCCAGCGCGCCGTAGCCGAGCAGGCCGAGGCGGCTGCCGTGCAGGTCGCGGATCGGGTGGTTCAGCAGGCAGAAGCGCGCCGAGCGCTGCCACAGTCCGGCCTCGACGTCGGCGCGGTAGTCGAGCAGCTTGCGGCGCAGCGCCAGCATCAGCGCCATGCAGTGCTCCGGCACGCTGGCGACGGCGTAGTCGCGCACATTGCTGACGACGATGCCGCGGGAGCGGCAGGCCGCCAGGTCGATGGCGTCGGTGCCCGTGGCGGCGACGGCGATCATGCGCAGCGCCGGCAGTTGCGCCAGCTCGGCCGCGCGCAGCGGCACCTTGTTGCTGATGGCGATGCTGGCGCCGGCCAGGCGGGCGACGACGTCCGCCGCCGCCGTGCCGGGATAGTCGCGCCAGGTGTGGGGACAGCGGGGCGGGCGCAGCGTGGCGATGACGCTGTCGCGGTCGAGGAAGACGATGTCGTGCGGTGTGTTCATCAGATGGCGACCTGTAGCGGTGTCGGGCGTGGCGGCGCGTTCTTGAGCCGCAAGCCCGGATGGTTGGAAAATACTTCGGCGATCCACTCGACGAAGACGCGTACCTTGGCCGACAGGTGGCGGTTTTGCGGATACACGACATGCACGGGAAACGGGTCCGTGGTCCAGTCGTCGAGCAGGGTTTCGAGGCGGCCGTCGGCGACATAGGGCAGCACGGTGAAGTTCAGCATCTGCATGATGCCGAGGCCGGCCAGGCCGGCGGCCATGTAGGTGTTGGCGTCGTTGAGCGCGATCTGCCCCGGCAGCGGCATTTGCAGGCGCTCGCCGGCGCGCGTGAAGTCCCATTCGTGGGTCTTGCCCGTCTTGGACGAGAAATAGTTGACGCAGCGGTGCTGCAGCAACTCGTTGGGGTGCTGCGGCCGGCCGTGCTTGTTCAGGTAGGACGGCGCCGCGCAGGTGGTGAAGTGGACGATGCCGACGCGCCGCGCGATCAGCGCCGAGTCGCTCAGATGGCCGCCGCGCACGGCGCAGTCGACGCCTTCCTCGATCAAGTCGACGGGGCGGTCGCTGCAGCCGAGGTCGAGGGTGATGTCCGGGTAGCGGGCGAAAAAATCGGGCAGGGCGGGGACGATGACCTCGCCCGCGATGCCGGTGGGGGCCTCGACGCGCAGGCGCCCGGCCGGACTCAGGCGGGTGCGCGACAGCGACTCCTCGGCCTCGCGCACGTCGGCCAGGATGCGCAGGCAGCGCTCGTAATAGGCGGCGCCGTCGGCCGTGATGCTGACCTGGCGCGTGGTCCGGTGCAGCAGCTTGACGGCCAGCGCCCCCTCCAGCGCCTGGATCATCGTCGAGACGCTGGCCTTGGGCAGTTGCATGTTTTCCGCCGCCCGCGTGAAGCCGCCGGCGTCGACGACTTGCACGAAAACTTCCATCGCTTGCAGTTTATTCATTTACTTTTCCCATTGTTCGGATTCCTGAACAATCAATTCGACATTGCACTATTTATCAGATTGTAGTTCAAGTCTATAGTTGCTGTACTGCAGCATGAAATGCAGGTGTCGTCAGCAGTTATCGGGAGAATGTCATGGGTCATCGGGATGGAATCTTTGCAGTTGTCGCTCTTGCCTTGAGCTCGCTTGCTTTGGCCGGAATGTTGCACACCGATGCCTACTCGATGGCGGCGCAGGCGGAGGCCAGCGGCTATGACGCGCTGGTGTCGGAAGTGTCGAACGGCGCCTCGCTGCTGTGCGCGAACGAGGTGCCGGCGCCGCAAGACGGCAAGGCGATCGCCCAATGAACGCCGTGGCGTCCGACGCGCAACTGACCATCCGCGACATCGAGGTGCGCGGCGCGCAGGACGCCCAGGCGGCGCGGGTGTACACGGCCGGCGCGCCCGGCGCCAAGCGCGACAGTTTGATCGTGTTCTTCCACGGCGGCGGCTTCGTCGGCGGCGACCTGGAAGACGCCGACGATTTCCTGCGCTGTCTGGTGCTGGGCAACCCGCAACATATCGTGCTGGCGACCAATTACACGCTGGCGACCGTGCGGCCGTTTCCCGCCGCCGTGGAGGACGCCCACGCGGTGCTGCTGTGGGCGAAGAAGAACAAGACCAAGCTGGGCTGGACCGGCAAACGCCTGATCGTCTCCGGCATCGAGGCCGGCGCCAATCTGGCGGCCGTGTGTACGCTGATGTCGCGCGACCGCGGCGGGCCGGCCCTGTTCGGGCAGATTTTGATCATGCCGATGCTCGATCCCGGCCTGAGCAGTTGTTCGATGCGGGCCTTGCCGTCCTGTCCGGACATGTTGGAGGTTGCCGACGAGTGCGCGGCCGGTTACCGCGGCTATCTGCCGAACGCCTCGGACCGCACCCACCCTTACGCCTCGCCGCTGCAATCGAGCCGTTTGAAGAATTTGCCGCCGGCACTGATCATGTCGGCCGAAGACGACCCGCTGCGCGACGAAGCGGAGCAGTACGCCGCCAAGCTGAGCGGCTGTGGCATCCAGACCACGCTGGTGCGCATGCCGCCGGCGCCCTTGCAGGAACCGGGCGGCCGCAATGAATGCGCCTGCCGGGCGCGCGCCCTCAGCGAGATCGGCGACTTCATTGTCGCGCTGGAGCAGGGCGCTCCAGGTTGAGCGGGAATAAGCGCTTCAGCGTATTTACACTAGTTAGTTTACTTCTTAAGTAGCAAGCACTACACTGTGTAGTGTATTTTTACCCCCGTCGCTGTTCTTGCGCGTGATGGCGCTCGCTCCGAAAACTTGTTTCAAGCCGGATGGCATCTGCTCGCCTCAACCATTATAAATTTTCATATAAAAAGGGATTAAGATGAAAAACGTTAAACAACTGACCACGCTGGCACGGCCGCTCGCCGCTGCGCTGGCATTGGCGGGGCTGGCCGCCTTCGGTCTGTCGGCTTGCGATTCGGCCAACAGCAAGACGCAGGAAGCGCCGGCCGCCGGCGGTCCGCCGATCTCGGCCGCCGCCGTGCTGGAAAAACCGATCACGGAAACCCAGGAATTCTCGGGCCGCCTGGAAGCGGTCGAGCGCGTCGACATCCGCTCGCGCGTGGGCGGCTTCATCACGGCCGTCAACTTCAAGCCGGGCAGCGAAGTCAAGAAAGGCCAGGTCCTGTTCGTCATCGATCCGCGCCCCTTCCAGGCTGAAGTGAGCCGCGCCGAGGGCGCCGCCGCCTCGGCCCGCGCCAAGGCCGACCTGGCCCGCCTGGAACTGGCCCGCGCCGAAAAGCTGCTGGCCGAAAAAGCCATTCCGCAGCGCGAGCTCGACGAAAAGGCGGCCGGCTTGAAGGAGCTGGACGCCAACGCCCGCGCCGCCCAGGCTTCGTTCGAGGCGGCCCGCCTGAACCTCAGCTACACCCAGGTGCATGCGCCCATCGACGGCCGCGTCGGCAAGGCTGAAATCACCGTCGGCAACCTGATCGATGGCGCGGCTATCCTCACCTCGGTGGTGTCGACCGAGCGCATCTACGCCAGCTTCGACGGCGACGAAGACACTTATCTGCGCGTCGGCGCGCTGGCGCACAAGGGCGCGGCCGTCACCGTCAAGGTCGGCCTGGCCAACGAAACCGGCTTCCCGCACGAGGGCAAGCTGGAGTTCGTCGACAACCAGCTCGACCCGCGCACCGGCAGCGTGCGCATGCGCGCCACCTTCGCCAACGCCGACAATGTGCTGGTGCCCGGCCTGTTCGCCCGCGTCCAGCTGAACGCCGGCAACGGCGGCAAGGAGCAGACCCGCGCGCTGCTGATCAACGACCGCGCCGTCGGCACCGACCAGAATCGCAAGTTCGTCTTCGTCGTCGGCGCCGACAGCAAGGCCGAATACCGCCCGGTCAAGCTGGGCCCGACGGTGGACGGCTTGCGCGTGGTGCGCGAAGGCTTGAAGGCGGGCGAGAAGATCGTCGTGCACGGCCTGCAGCGCGTGCGCCCCGGCGCCCCGGTGACGCCGCAGACGGTGGCGATGGACTTCGACCCGTCCGCCCCGGTCGTCACCCCCGACACAAAACAGGCGGCGAAAACCGAGGCGAAAGACGCCAAGGTCGCGGCTAAAGCAGCAACGACTGCCAAGGAATAATCACTATGAATTTTTCACGCTTCTTTGTCGACAAGCCGATCTTCGCGGCGGTTTTGTCGATCATCATTTTCGTCGCCGGCCTGCTCTCGATCTTCAAGCTGCCCGTGTCGGAATATCCGGACGTGGTGCCGCCGTCGGTGGTGGTGCGCGCCCAGTATCCGGGCGCGAACCCGAAAGTGATCGCCGAAACGGTGGCCGCGCCGCTCGAAGAGCAGATCAACGGCGTCGAGAACATGCTCTACATGTCCTCGCAAAACACCTCGGACGGCGCGCTGGCGCTGACCGTCACCTTCAAGATCGGCACCAACGTCGAGCAGGCTGAAACGCAGGTGCAAAACCGCGTCCAGCGCGCCCTGCCGCGCCTTCCCGAAGAGGTGCGCCAGATCGGCGTGACGACCGTCAAGAGTTCGCCGAACCTGACGATGGTGGTGCATCTGACCTCGCCGGACGGCCGCTACGACGACCTGTACCTGCGCAACTACGCGGTGCTGAACGTGAAAGACCAGCTGGCCCGCATTCCCGGCATGGGCGAAGCCAATATCTTCGGCTCCGGCGACTATGCGATGCGCGTCTGGCTCGATCCGCAGAAGGTGGCGGGCCGCGGCCTGACCGCCGGCGACGTCGTCAGCGCCATCCGCGAGCAGAACGTGCAGGTCGCCGCCGGCGTGATCGGCGAGTCGCCGGCCAAGGGCAGCCAGTTCCAGCTGACCGTCAACACCCAGGGGCGCCTGCAATCGGTCGAGGAATTCGGCGACATCATCGTCCGCACCAACGTCGACGGCGCGCTGACGCGGCTGAAGGATGTGGCGCGCATCGAGATGGGCTCGAACTCCTACTCGCTGCGTTCGCTGCTGAACAATAAGTCCGCGATCGGCATCGGTATTTTCGAGACGCCCAACGCCAACGCGCTGCAATTGTCGACCAACGTGCGCGCCAAGATGGAAGAGCTGAAAAAGGACTTCCCGCAGGGCCTGGACTACAGCGTCGTGTACGACCCGACCCAGTTCGTCAGCGAATCGATCAGCGCCGTCATCCACACGCTGCTCGAAGCCGTCGCCCTGGTGGTGCTGGTGGTGATCGTCTTCCTGCAAACCTGGCGCGCCTCCATCATTCCGTTGCTGGCGGTGCCGGTGTCGGTCATCGGCACCTTTGCGGTGATGCTCGGCTTCGGCTTCTCGATCAACACGCTGTCGCTGTTCGGCCTCGTGCTGGCCATCGGCATCGTCGTCGATGACGCCA
>NZ_JAQQXR010000035.1 GCF_028595325.1 Janthinobacterium fluminis | reverse complement strand
ATCTCCACACCTGCTAAGGTTATAGGGACAAGCCGTACGGGCAATTAGTACTGGTTAGCTTAATGCATTACTGCACTTCCACACCCAGCCTATCAACGTCCTGGTCTCGAACGACCCTTCAAAGAGCTCAAGGCTCTGGGAAATCTCATCTCAAGGCAAGTTTCCCGCTTAGATGCTTTCAGCGGTTATCTCTTCCGAACTTAGCTACCCGGCAATGCCACTGGCGTGACAACCGGTACACCAGAGGTTCGTCCACTCCGGTCCTCTCGTACTAGGAGCAGCCCCCTTCAAATTTCCAACGCCCACGGCAGATAGGGACCAAACTGTCTCACGACGTTTTAAACCCAGCTCACGTACCACTTTAAATGGCGAACAGCCATACCCTTGGGACCGGCTACAGCCCCAGGATGTGATGAGCCGACATCGAGGTGCCAAACTCCCCCGTCGATATGAACTCTTGGGAGGAATCAGCCTGTTATCCCCAGAGTACCTTTTATCCGTTGAGCGATGGCCCTTCCATACAGAACCACCGGATCACTATGTCCTACTTTCGTACCTGCTCGACTTGTCAGTCTCGCAGTTAAGCACGCTTATGCCATTGCACTATCGTCACGATGTCCGACCGTAACTAGCGTACCTTCGAACTCCTCCGTTACACTTTAGGAGGAGACCGCCCCAGTCAAACTGCCTACCATGCACTGTCCCCGATCCGGATAACGGACCAAGGTTAGAACCTCAAACAAACCAGGGTGGTATTTCAAGGTTGGCTCCACGAGGACTGGCGTCCCCGCTTCAAAGCCTCCCACCTATCCTACACAGATTGGTTCAAAGTCCAATGCAAAGCTACAGTAAAGGTTCATGGGGTCTTTCCGTCTAGCCGCGGGTAGATTGCATCATCACAAACATTTCAACTTCGCTGAGTCTCGGGAGGAGACAGTGTGGCCATCGTTACGCCATTCGTGCAGGTCGGAACTTACCCGACAAGGAATTTCGCTACCTTAGGACCGTTATAGTTACGGCCGCCGTTTACTGGGACTTCAATCAAGAGCTTGCACCCCATCATTTAATCTTCCAGCACCGGGCAGGCGTCACACCCTATACGTCCACTTTCGTGTTTGCAGAGTGCTGTGTTTTTATTAAACAGTCGCAGCCACCAGTTTATTGCAACCCTTTCGCCCTATCACAGTAAAGTGACCAAGCTACCGGGGCGTACCTTTTCCCGAAGTTACGGTACCAATTTGCCGAGTTCCTTCTCCCGAGTTCTCTCAAGCGCCTTAGAATACTCATCTCGCCCACCTGTGTCGGTTTGCGGTACGGTCTCGTATGACTGAAGCTTAGAGGCTTTTCTTGGAACCACTTCCGATTGCTTCGTGAACAAGTTCACTCGTCTC
>NZ_JAQQXR010000034.1 GCF_028595325.1 Janthinobacterium fluminis | reverse complement strand
ATGGCTTCGACCTGTCAGAAATGACATTAAACAGAGATTAAACTGAAGAGTTTGATCCTGGCTCAGATTGAACGCTGGCGGCATGCCTTACACATGCAAGTCGAACGGCAGCACGGAGCTTGCTCTGGTGGCGAGTGGCGAACGGGTGAGTAATATATCGGAACGTACCCTAGAGTGGGGGATAACGTAGCGAAAGTTACGCTAATACCGCATACGATCTAAGGATGAAAGTGGGGGATCGCAAGACCTCATGCTCGTGGAGCGGCCGATATCTGATTAGCTAGTTGGTAGGGTAAAAGCCTACCAAGGCATCGATCAGTAGCTGGTCTGAGAGGACGACCAGCCACACTGGAACTGAGACACGGTCCAGACTCCTACGGGAGGCAGCAGTGGGGAATTTTGGACAATGGGCGAAAGCCTGATCCAGCAATGCCGCGTGAGTGAAGAAGGCCTTCGGGTTGTAAAGCTCTTTTGTCAGGGAAGAAACGGTGGGGGCTAATATCTCCTGCTAATGACGGTACCTGAAGAATAAGCACCGGCTAACTACGTGCCAGCAGCCGCGGTAATACGTAGGGTGCAAGCGTTAATCGGAATTACTGGGCGTAAAGCGTGCGCAGGCGGTTTTGTAAGTCTGTCGTGAAATCCCCGGGCTCAACCTGGGAATGGCGATGGAGACTGCAAGGCTAGAGTTTGGCAGAGGGGGGTAGAATTCCACGTGTAGCAGTGAAATGCGTAGATATGTGGAGGAACACCGATGGCGAAGGCAGCCCCCTGGGTCAAGACTGACGCTCATGCACGAAAGCGTGGGGAGCAAACAGGATTAGATACCCTGGTAGTCCACGCCCTAAACGATGTCTACTAGTTGTCGGGTCTTAATTGACTTGGTAACGCAGCTAACGCGTGAAGTAGACCGCCTGGGGAGTACGGTCGCAAGATTAAAACTCAAAGGAATTGACGGGGACCCGCACAAGCGGTGGATGATGTGGATTAATTCGATGCAACGCGAAAAACCTTACCTACCCTTGACATGGACAGAATCCCGGAGAGATCTGGGGGTGCTCGAAAGAGAACTGTCACACAGGTGCTGCATGGCTGTCGTCAGCTCGTGTCGTGAGATGTTGGGTTAAGTCCCGCAACGAGCGCAACCCTTGTCATTAGTTGCTACGAAAGGGCACTCTAATGAGACTGCCGGTGACAAACCGGAGGAAGGTGGGGATGACGTCAAGTCCTCATGGCCCTTATGGGTAGGGCTTCACACGTCATACAATGGTACATACAGAGCGCCGCCAACCCGCGAGGGGGAGCTAATCGCAGAAAGTGTATCGTAGTCCGGATTGTAGTCTGCAACTCGACTGCATGAAGTTGGAATCGCTAGTAATCGCGGATCAGCATGTCGCGGTGAATACGTTCCCGGGTCTTGTACACACCGCCCGTCACACCATGGGAGCGGGTTTTACCAGAAGTAGGTAGCTTAACCG
>NZ_JAQQXR010000033.1 GCF_028595325.1 Janthinobacterium fluminis | reverse complement strand
TGCATGCTGGTCAATATCGTCATCGAGCGGGTCGCCTACCGGCGGCTGCGCAACGCGCCCCGATTGGCGCCCTTGATCACCGCCATCGGCGTGTCGATCCTGTTGCAGACGTTCGCGATGATGATCTGGGGCCGCAATCCGCTGCCCTTCCCGCAACTGCTGTCGTCCGAGCCTATCATGCTGGGCGGCGCGCTGATCTCGCAAACCCAGGTGCTGCTGCTGGTGCTGGCGGCCGCGTCGATGGGCGCGCTGGTGCTGCTGGTGGAAAAAACCAAGATGGGCCGGGCCATGCGCGCCACGGCGGAAAACCCCCGCGTGGCCGGGCTGATGGGCGTGGACTCGAACCGCGTCATCGTCGCCACCTTCGCCATCGGCGCGGCGCTGGCCGCCGTGGCCGGCGTGATGTGGGGGGCGAACTATTCGTCGATCCAGTTCGCGATGGGCTTCGTGCCGGGCCTGAAGGCCTTCTCGGCCGCGGTGCTGGGCGGCATCGGCAACATCTACGGCGCCATGATAGGCGGCATCGTGCTGGGCATTATCGAAAGCCTGGGCGCCGGCTACATCGGCGACGTCACCGGCGGCTTCCTCGGCAGCCACTACCAGGACATCTTCGCTTTCGTGGTCCTCATCATCGTCCTCACGATCCGGCCGTCCGGCATCATGGGTGAACGCGTGGCCGACCGCGCCTAAGATTCAGACAGGAAAATATCATGGCTAGTTTCTTCGACTTCGACGTCAAACACAATCCGGGCAAGGCCTACACCAGCATGGGCGTGATTCTGCTGGGCCTGCTCATCTTCCCCTTCTTCGCCGCGCAGTTCGGCAACTCGTGGGTGCGCATCATCGACATCGCGCTGCTCTACATCATGCTGGCGCTGGGCCTGAACATCGTGGTCGGCTTCGCCGGCCTGCTGGACTTGGGCTACATCGCCTTCTACGCGGTGGGCGCCTACATGACGGGCCTGCTGGCCTCGCCGCAATTCGCGGCCCTGCTGGAATCGATCGTCAACCAGTACCCGCTGCTGGGCGACTCGCTGGTGGCGCTGCTGGGCGAGGACATCCGCGCCAACGGCATCCATTTGTCGGTGTGGCTGATCGTGCCGCTGGCGGCGGCGCTGGCCGGCCTGTTCGGCGCCATCCTCGGCGCGCCGACGCTGAAGCTGCGCGGCGACTACCTGGCCATCGTGACGCTGGGCTTCGGCGAGATCATCCGCATCTTCATGAACAATTTGAACGAGCCGATCAACTTCACCAACGGCCCGCAGGGCATCAACCTGATCGACCCGATCCGCATCTTCGGCGTGTCGCTGGGCGGCGAGGCCGGCTCGAAGGCCACCGTGGTGGTGGGCGGCTTCTCGATGCCGTCGGTGAACGCGTATTACTTCCTGTTCCTGTTCCTGTGCATCGCGATCGTCTTCGTGACGACGCGGCTGCAGCACTCGCGCCTGGGGCGCGCCTGGGTGGCGATCCGCGAAGACGAAATCGCCGCCAAGGCGATGGGCATCAACACGCGCAACGTCAAGCTGCTGGCGTTCTCGATGGGCGCCTCGTTCGGCGGCGTGGCCGGGGCGATGTTCGCGTCCTTCCAGGGCTTCGTGTCGCCGGAGTCGTTCTCGCTGACGGAGTCGATCGCCGTG
>NZ_JAQQXR010000032.1 GCF_028595325.1 Janthinobacterium fluminis | reverse complement strand
CTGTGCTGCTGCGGCTTGGCGACAAAGCGTTTTGTTTGTCAGCCGCGAAGAAGAAAGAGTATGAAGCGTTTCGCCTGTTTCGTCAACTTCTATTTTTACTGCCCCGTCGTTTCCGACCGGCCCGTTTTACCCGGCATCGAGTGCCTCTCATTGGGGAGGCGAACTATAGCAAAGCGTGCTCGCGCCTGCAAGGTGTTTCGCTGCAAAAACTGTAGTAACTCGGCCAGAAGCCAGCAAATTCGCCATCTCGGCGGGGACCAACTGTTACAATTTCGGTCTTTCGCGGCACTGCGGCGCATCAATACAGAAGACACCAAATGAAACAACATCAGCACAGCATGAAAAGGGCCGGTTTTACCTCCGGTTTCGGCGTTCTGGCCGCAACTCTTGGCTCGGCCGTGGGACTGGGTAATATATGGAAGTTCCCGTACCTGACCGGGGCCAACGGCGGCGCCGGCTTCCTGCTGATTTACTTACTGGCGACACTGCTGGTCGGGCTGCCAGTCATGATCGTGGAAATCACTCTGGGACGCCAGGCGAAGGCCAACCCGATTTCCGCCTTGCAGACACTGGCGCACAAGGGCCGCATGTGGTGGTTGATCGGCGTGGCCGGCATGCTGGCCGCCTTTATGATCTTATCGTTTTACTCAGAAGTGGTGGGCTGGGTGTTTGCCTATGTAGCGAAGGCCATTGGCGGCACCATCCTCAGTAGCGACCGCCATGTGACGGAAGCAGCTTTCGGCGCGTTGATCAGCGATCCGCTGCAATCGCTGCTGTGGCAGTGGGGCGTACTGATCTTTATCGGCGGCATCCTGCTGATGGGCGTAACCAAAGGTATTGAAGCGCTGACCAAAAAATTGATGCCCTTGCTGTTCGTGTTGTTGTTACTGCTGTGCGCCGTCAGCCTGTCGCTGGAAAAAGCGGGCGATGGCCTGGCCTTCCTGTTCCATCCTGACTTCAGCAAAATTACCGCTTCCGTGGTGCTGACGGCGATGGGCCTGGCATTCTTTAAACTGTCGATCGGCATGGGCACGATGATGACCTACGGCAGTTACTTCCGCGACGACCAGGACATTCCACTGACCACGCTTCGCGTCATGAGCGCGGATCTGTGCGTCTCGATGCTGGCCGGAATTGCCATTTTCCCTGCGGTATTCACTTTCGGCTTCGCCCCTGCGGCAGGCCCGGCGCTGGTATTCATTACGATCCCCGCGGTCTTCTCCCAAATTCCGATGGGGCAGCTGCTGATGGTAGTCTTCTTCATCCTGGCGGCCGTCGCTGCCACCGGCGCAATGCTGTCGTTGATGGAAGTACCCGTGTTGATTTTCCACGAGCGCTTTGGCTTCTCCCGTCCGAAAGCAACCCTGCTGACAATCGCACTGCTTGCGATCATGGGATCTTGCTGCGCCTTGAGCAATAGCACATTGGCTGACTTCAAGCTATTCGGCTTAACCATGTTCGACCTGTTCGACGTCGTCTCCTCAAACATCCTGTTACCGGCAGGCGGCATTGCAGTGGCGTTGTTTGTCGGCTGGGATTGGGGCATCGAGAAGTTTAGCCGCGCACTGAGCAATAACGGCCAGTTGAACAACGAGGGCATTGCGCGCGCAGTATTTTTCCTGTTGCGCTACGTATCGCCATTATTGATTTTGATTGTGATGCTGAAAGGCTTGAAGCTGTTCTAATATCCTTGATGGGCTGCGCCGCAGAATGAGGGAAGAAAGACTGACGTCAGACCTCCCTTGATGCGGCGCGGAACACACGACATCCGCATCGCCCCTCCCCCTCATCCGCGGCGCCACCCATGCCGGCGCCGCCCCAAACATCCTCCCCTGCGCCACATCGGCATCATCCCACCTCGACCTGGATGGGAAGGTGCGCGCCTAAATGGACTCCATGGCAATTAGCGCGCCGGCGACTACCAGGGGTCTGACCCCGGCCTTTTGGGGTCTGACCCCGGCTGTTGACCTGGTGGAGCCAAAGCGCCAGACGAAAAAAAGCCCAGCATCTCTGCTGGGCTTTTTTAATATAACTAGCCTGACGATAACCTACTTTCACACTGGTTGCAGCACTATCATCGGCGCAAAGTTGTTTCACGGTCCTGTTCGGGATGGGAAGGGGTGGGACCAACTTGCTATGGTC
>NZ_JAQQXR010000031.1 GCF_028595325.1 Janthinobacterium fluminis | reverse complement strand
AACGGCAACGCCACGGGCGGCACAGGCGGCACGGGCGGCGCCGGTGGCGGCGGCAATAGCGGCGGCGCCGGCGGCGCCGGCGGCAGCAACACGGCCGGCGCCGGCGGCAGCGGCGGCAGCAATACCGGCGGCGCCGGCAACGGCGGCACGGGCGGCGCCGGCACGGGCGGCGCCGGCGGCAGCAACACCGTCAATGCGGGCACCTTCAATATGTCGAACACGATGACGGGCACGGCGCAGTCGGCGGCGGGCTTGCTGGTCATCAGCCAGAACAGCGGCCTGTCGTCGTTGATCCAGCAAAGCGTGACGGTGCAGGCGAACCTGGCGTTGGGACGCTAAGGCGCGCGACCGCCCGCCGGCGCCGGGGCGGCGCCGGCGGGCGGCGCGACAGGACAAGGAGGTCTTATGCAATGGATACGATATATGGGAACGGCCGCGCTGATGCTGGCTGTGGCGGACCTTGCGGCGGCGGCCGTCGCGCCCTGCGTGGCGGACGACATCGCCGTGCCGCTGCCGGCGTCGGTGGCGGCGCTGCCCGTGTTCGCGGCTGCGCCGCCGGCGCGGGTGCACCTGTCCGGGCCGGCGCAGGAGGCTAGCGTGGCCGTCGGCCAGGCGCGGCTGGAGTACGCGCGCGGCGGCGCCGACACCGTCAGCAACGAGGCGCGCTTGAGCGCCCTGGTCGGCGGCAACGCCGCCAGCAACGTCAGAACCGGCAGCAATATCATCGATGGCGCCGCGTTCACGAACGTCGCCGGGATACCGGTGGTGATCCAGAATTCGGGGGCGAACGTGTTGATCCAGAATGCCACCATCGTCAATTTGCAGTTGCGCTGAACATGGGCGCGCTGCGGATGGGCGTGCTGGCGGCCGCGCTGGCGGTGTGCTGCGGCGCCGCCGCGATGGAACTGGGCGGCGTTGTCGGCGGCGGCCGCTTCAACGTGCCGGTGGCGAGCTTGAAGGAAGCCCGTTTCCAGACCACGCTGCGGCAGCAATACGATTTCAGTTGCGGCTCGGCGGCGGTGGCGACCTTGCTCAGCCACCACTACGACTACCCGGTCAGCGAACAGTTTGTGTTTGAGCAAATGTACCTGCACGGCGACCAGCAGAAAATCCGCAAGGAAGGGTTTTCCTTGCTCGATATCAAACGCTTCCTTGCGGCGCACGGCTTCGTCGCGGACGGCTTTGAATTACCGTTGCACAAGCTGGGGGAGGCCGGTTCTCCCGCCATCGTGCTGCTGTCGGAGCAGGGTTACCAGCATTTCGTCGTCGTCAAGGGGCTCAGCCCGAGCCGCGTGCTGATCGGCGATCCGGCCGGCGGCACGCGGGCGCTGGCGCGCGACAGTTTCGAGGCGATGTGGCGCAGCAAACTGCTGTTTGTCATCCACGGGCACGCCGGGCCGGTGCGCTTTAACGAGGCGGCCGACTGGCGCGTGGCGCCGCCGGCGCCGCTGGCGGCGGCCGTCAACCGCAACGGCCTGGACTTGCTGACGATGCCCAAGCTGGGACCGGGCGAATTTTGAGGGGAGGCGTGATGCGAACGAAACGACAGGGTGCGGCCGCCCGCTTGCTGTGTTGCGCGGCCTCGGCCTTGGCCTCGGCCGCGCCGGCCGCCGCCGCCGAGGTCTGGATGCCGGTGGCCGAGGCCGTGCTGGACGGCGCGCGCGGCGGCGTCGACCTGGGCGGCGGCCTGCTGATGTCGCTCGGCATCGACAGGCTGGCGACGGTGAACGGCGCGGTCGTTGCCAGCAGCTCCGTCCACATCGCCGACCTGTCCCGGCTGGGCGGCGCGGAGGCGGCGCTGACGTTGCTGCAAAACGGCTCCGGCAACACCTTTGTGCCGGGGGCTGCCCGGCAGGCGGCCGCGACGGTGATCCAGAACACCCTGAACAACCAGGTGCTGCGCACGCAAACCGTCATCAACGCCAGCGTCAACAGCCTGGAACTCTTAAAGATGATCAATTTCCAGGAAAGCTTGCACAGCGCCCTCAGCAATGTCGCCGGAGCGCGCTGACGGCGCCGCGCCATCCCGTCCGCGCCGGCGTCGGCCGGCATCCACAGCCTTCCGCCCCTTTTTCAAGGAGAGATAATGCAATACAAGCACATGGTAGGGTTCGGCGCCGCGGGTGCGGCGGCGCTGCTGCTGAGCGCCGCCGTCCACGCCCAGCAGGCCGGCACCAGCCGCGCCGACCTGGAGGAGCGGCTCGAAACGATGAAGAAACAGCTTGCCGAGCAAAAACAAATGCTGGAAACCTTGCGTCAGTCTTTGGGCGAGCAGCAACGCAGCATCGCTGCGCTGCGCCGCGCCGCCGGCGACGAGGCGCTGGCCGGACAGCGCGGCACGGGGGCGGCGCAGGCGGCCGACGGCGCGGCCGCGCCTGCCGCCGAGGCGGGCGCG
>NZ_JAQQXR010000030.1 GCF_028595325.1 Janthinobacterium fluminis | reverse complement strand
CCGCCGGCACCATCATCAAATGCCCACATTTATCGACTGTTAATTTTTAAAGAACTTGTTCTGTGCTGCTGCGGCTTGGCGACAAAGCGTTTTGTTTGTCAGCCGCGAAGAAGAAAGAGTATGAAGCGTTTCGCCTGTTTCGTCAACTTCTATTTTTACTGCCCCGTCGTTTCCGACCGGCCCCTGATTGGGGAGGCGAACTATAGCAAAGCCCTGGTCGTACTAGCAAGGTTTTCCTGAAGAGAATTCAATCGGCGTGCCCGGGTACAGCGCGCCAAGCGTGCGAGAAGCAATTCTGGTGACCAGCACGGTAAGCGCCGCCGCTTTTTGCGGCTCCGCCGCCACCCGCAGCGCTTGCCACAAATCCGCCAGCTCCGCCTCCGACGCGGCGACTGCGCGGTCAACCTCGTCTTGCCAGAATGCCGGCGCCTCACCTTCGACGAAGTTGCCCCGGCCGCGGCCGAAGTGGGCCACCGCGAGGTAGCGCAATACGCTGGCGACGAGCAAGGTGCGCAGGAACGCGTCAGAGAATTGCATGGTTGGCTGATTGCGCTCGGTGCTGGAATTAAAGCCCCACGCGGCGCCTGCAAACGTCAGCGCGCCGACCACACCGCCGAGCAAGGCGCCGGCGCCCAGCGTCAGCCCGCCCGCCATCAGGTCGGCGGACAATCCCGTCGCCGCGCCCGAGATCAGCGCGCCCAGCAAACCGGCCTGCGCCTTATCGATCGGTGCGCGCACGACGAAGTTTTCGCGCACCCGCGCGTTGATCTTGCCCGCCTCGCTGGGATCGAGCTTGTGCAAGGCCAACAGATGGCCGGTGATCTGGCCTATCCCCTGGTTCAGCCGCGCCACCAGCACGCCCATCGCCTTCTCCTGGCGCTGCTGCTCGCCGCCCTTGCCCAGCCCGACAGCTTTCAAGGCCGACTTGAGCAGTGTCTTGCTTTCCGGCTCGACCGGCTCGCGGTCTTGCGCCGCGCTCAGCAATTGCTGCGCGGTGAGCTGCATCGCCTCGCGGAAGCGGGCGGCGTTGTTCGCCTCCCATGCGGCAAACAGGCGCGCATAGCCCGCCTGCTTCGGCGCGGCGACCAGCTTGCCGACGGCCTCATAAAAAACACGCTCATGGACCCAGCAGCGAGCGAACGCATCCAGGGCCAACACTTCCCGCACAATCGGATATTGCCGCAGATGCTCGCTCCAGCGCGCCTGCTCGGCTTGCTCCTCCTGCGGCGGGCGTGGCGGCCCCATCTGGTTCAGCAACACCACCACCGGCTTGCCCAGCCACTCCAGGATTTTCATTTCAGCCGGCAAGTATCCGGCGTCCTTCGGATGCTCGGAAGAATTGACCAAATACAGCACGACATCGGCGGCGTCCCTCGCCGTGCGCAGCGCCTGCTGGCTGAGCCAGAACGGTCGGTCGCGATAGCGGTCCAGCACTTCGCGCAGGAACCAGCCGATCGGATTGCCCGACAGCCCCAAGCGCTTCAGCAGCCGCACCGAATCGCCAAAACCGGGCGTATCCCACAGTTGCAGCGCGTCGCCTGCCGGCGTCGCCAGCAAGGTATGCGATTCCGCAAAAACGGTCACGTGGGCCGCGTCGCGCACCTCGCCGACGTCGACGCCGATCAGCGTGCGGGCCAGCGTGGTCTTGCCGTTATTGGTGTGGGAGATCAGCGCAAACTGAATCTGGACGGGCGTGTCACTCATGGCGCGCTCGATAAAGTGAGCCCGGCCCCGCTGTCGAGCGGACGGGCGGATGGATCAATCAGATTGACGATGCTCGCCGACGTCTGGTGGAAGTTGCAGAACTGCTGCCACAGCGCGATGCGCTCGGCGATGCGCGCCTTGCCGCCCGCCTGGGCGCCGATGCGCTCGACATAGCCGGATTCGTCGATCAAAACGGCAATGCCGCGCGCCGAATGCCGCACCAGGTATTCCAGGAAGGCGCCGTGGTTTTCCTTTTCCGGCGTGGCGGCGAGATTGAACAGCACCGCCGTCACGCTGACAGCGGCGTCGTCGAGCTGCGTGTCGCGCAGCGCCTCCTGTGCCTCCTCGCCATACCCGGTTGCGGGACGCAACATCAGTCGCGCCTGCTCGCCGAGCAGCATCGCCGCGAGCACGGACAGGCCCTTGTCGCGCGCCTCGTCCACCACGAAACTATAGGGCAGCACACGGAAGATACCGCCGGCGCGGGCAACGCCCAGCGCCTCGTTCAGTTTATGAAAATAGGGCTGCTCCCGATCCAGGGGAAAACGCTTGCTCAGCCTTGCGGCGCGCCAATTGGCAATCAGCGTCAATGTCAGGCGCGGCAACACGACGAACAGGAAGATCGTCGCGGCGTACAGATGCACCCAGCGCGCGCCGCCGGCCGCCGAAGGGACTTGCCCGAATCGCAGTGCCTCGATATCCGCCAGCGAGAAGTCTTGAAGGTGAAACAGGGCCACCGCCGGCATGAACAGCGCGGATAAGATCGCATGGACCTGCGCAGCATCGAGAAAGGTGCTCTCCCAGCCGGCCACATACTGCGACAAAAAACCGCGTGCGTACAGCGACAGCACGGCGCCGACGGCGAACAGCGCGGCGCTCAAATGGACCGTGCGGCCCAGGCGGGCCGCCGTCAGTTTGGCGCTCAGTTGCGCCCACTCCGCCATAAAGCTCAGCAGCCCCGCCGCCAGGGCGTGCGGCAGCTTGCGCGGCAAAGCGGCCTTGCCGGCGCTGAGCCGGCGCAGCAAGACGGCTTTGGCGCCGCCCGGCTTCGATGCCGGCAGGCAGGCCCAGATGAGCAGCCCGAGGTAAACCAGCAGGTTCCAGACGATAATCAGCAACAGCGGTGCCGACAGCAGGTCGACGCGGTGCGGGTCGGTGATGCGGTCCAGGCCGGCGCCCAGCAATAAGGCCAGCACCGGCAATAGCGCCGACAGGGTGCGCAAATCATTGCGGCGTTTGATGAGGGCGGCGAATGCCGGCGTGCGCTCGGCAATGCGTTTCAGGATTTGCTCGGCGCGCTGCTGCAGGAAATGCTCGGCGGTCACCTCAGACTTGCTGTCGGCCGCCTGCCAGTGGGCCAGCTCTTTCGCGCTGCGGCTGGCGTACATGCGATCGTCGTCGCTGAGCACCTCGCGCTTCTGGTCCGCCGTCTCGATGGCGCGCACCAGCACCACATCTCTCGCAATCTGCTCGTTCATGCTGCTCCTGTTCTTGTATGAAACGACAACGCTGACAGGATGATTGTGACCGAGATTCGCGTTTCAGGCCAACGACAAAGCGGCAGACGAAAAAAAACCCGTCAGGCTCAAGGCACTAACGGGTTTCTTCATATAACTAGCCTGACGATAACCTACTTTCACACTGGTTGCAGCACTATCATCGGCGCAAAGTTGTTTCACGGTCCTGTTCGGGATGGGAAGGGGTGGGACCAACTTGCTATGGTCATCAGGC
>NZ_JAQQXR010000003.1 GCF_028595325.1 Janthinobacterium fluminis | reverse complement strand
CAAGCTCCGTGCTGCCGTTCGACTTGCATGTGTAAGGCATGCCGCCAGCGTTCAATCTGAGCCAGGATCAAACTCTTCAGTTTAATCTCTGTTTAATGTCATTTCTGACAGGTCGAAGCCATTACTGGCTTCTTACTCACTCAAAATACTGACTCGAACACTTCTTGCGAAGCATCCGTGTTTCTTTTTCGCGAGCATTTAATAATTTAAGTATGCGGCGGACCGAAATCCGCCGGCACCATCATCAAATGCCCACATTTATCGACTGTTAATTTTTAAAGAACTTGTTCTGCGCTGCTGCGGCTTGGCGACAAAGCGTTTTGTTTGTCAGCCGCGAAGAAGAAAGAGTATGAAGCGTTTCGCTTGTTTCGTCAACTTCTATTTTTACTATCCCGTCGTTTCCGGCCGGCCCCTTATTGGGGAGGCGAACTATAGCGGAGACGGGGGCAGCCTGCAAGCAGCATCGGGGATGGGGCTGCCGCGGCAGCGTAAAATGGCTGCTTTCTCCGATTTTGAAGCCTGTCATGACCATCCTGCTCTCCACCCTCAATGCCCGCTACACCCATGCTTCGCTGGGTCTGCGCTATTTATTGGCAAACATGGGGCCGCTGCAGGAGCGCACGCGCTTGCAGGAGTTCGTGATCGGTGCGAAGACCACCGAGATCGTCGAGCGCATCCTGGCGCGCAAGCCGCGCATCATCGGTTTCGGCGTCTACATATGGAACGTCGAGGAAACCACCAAGGTCGTGGCCATGCTCAAGCGCGTGGCGCCGGACGTCGTCATCGTGCTGGGCGGCCCCGAGGTGTCGCATGAGCCGGGCGAGCAGGCCATCGTGCAGGCGGCCGACTATCTGATCACGGGCTGGGGCGACGTGACGTTCCCGAAGCTGTGCGGCGAGATTCTGAACGGCCCGAAGCCGATCATGAAGATTCATGCGGGGGTGCAGCCGCCGATGGCGGAGCTGAAGCTGCCCTACTCTTTATATACCGACGACGATATCAAGAATCGCACTTTGTATGTGGAGGCTTCGCGCGGCTGCCCGTTCAAATGCGAGTTCTGCCTGTCGGCGCTGGACAAGACGGCCTGGCCGTTCGGCCTGGAGTCCTTCCTGGCGGAGATGGAGTCGCTGCATGCGCGCGGCGCCCGCCTGTTCAAGTTCGTCGACCGCACCTTCAACCTGAACATCAAGACCAGCCTGAAGATCATGCAGTTCTTCCTCGACAAACTGGAGGCCAACCCGGACGATCCGGTGTACGCCCACTTCGAGCTGGTGCCCGACCATCTGCCGGACGCGCTGAAGGAAGGCATCAGCAAGTTCCCGCCCGGCGCGCTGCAGTTCGAGATCGGCATCCAGAGCTTCAACCCTGAGGTGCAGGCGCTGGTGAGCCGCAAGCAGGACAATCAGAAGGCCGCCGATAACATCCGCTGGCTGTGCGAGCAGTCGAACGCCCATTTGCATGTCGACCTGATCGCCGGCCTGCCGGGCGAGGACGTCGACAGTTTCGCGCGCGGCTTCAACAAGCTGGTCGAACTGAAGCCGCACGAGATCCAGTTCGGCATTTTGAAGCGCCTGCGCGGCACACCCATCATCCGCCACACCGAGCCCTATGGCCTGGTGTTCGATCCGCACCCGCCCTACACCATCCTGGCGAACAAGCAGATCGACTTCATGACGATGCAGCGCCTGGTGCGCTTCGCCCGCTACTGGGACCTGGTCGCCAACTCGGGCCGCTTCGCCAACACGGTCGTCACGCTGATGGGCGAGACGCCGTTCGAGAACTTCATGGCCTTCTCCGACTGGCTGTACACGAAGACCGATGCGACCCACCGCATTGCGCTCGACCGCCTGGCCAGCCTGGTTTCGCAGTGGCTGCAAACGCGCGGCATGAGCGCGGAGGAGGCCGGCCGGCTGCTGGCCAGCGACTACGCCGGCCGCAACGATGCCGCCGGCGCCAAGACGAAAACGGCGCCGCCGGCGGCCCGCCCGGAGGCGTCGATTCCGCAGCGCCAGGCGCGCCATCTGGCCGCCTGAACAGCCGCCTCCCACCATCAGCGGTGGCGGACTGGGCAAATCTCCCTTAAACTGAGCCCATGCCGATTTCACAAGAGCCCACCCTCACTCTCAGCCCAGACAGCAAAACGGGAACCGCCGTCAGCGCCAGCGGCACCTGGCAGGTCCACGCGCTGGCGCAGGGCGAGGCGATGCGCACCCTGGAAACCCAGCTCAAAACGCTGCGGAACGACGCCAATGCGGCGTGGGACTTGAGCGGCATCGACAGCATGGACCACATCGGCGCCCAGCTGTTCTGGAACACCTGGGGCAAGACCCGGCCCACACGCCTGCAACTGGCGCCGGCCCAGGAAGAATTCTTCAAGCGCATCGAACAGGCCGGCAACATCGAGATACCGCGCCCCCGCAGCGGACGCCTGAGCTCGGTGATGGTACTGGGCTTCAAGATGCTGTCCTTCTTCGAGCACATGGCCGGCTTCACCGCCCTGATCGGCCAGGTGGCCCAGGATCTGGCGCGCTTCGCCCGCCATCCGCTGCGCGGGCCGTGGCGCGAAATCTCGGCCAACATCTTCCACGCCGGCTTCCAGGCGCTGGGCATCACCGCCCTGGTCGGCTTTCTGATCGGCGTCGTCCTGTCCTACCTGTCGGCGCAGCAGTTGCGCGCCTTCGGCGGCGACATCTACCTGGTCAACCTGCTCGGCATGAGCGTGATCCGCGAACTGGGGCCGCTGCTGGCGGCGATCCTCGTGGCCGGCCGCTCCGGCTCCTCGATCACCGCGCAACTGGGCGTGATGCGCGTCACCGAGGAGCTCGACGCGATGCTGGTGATGGGCATCTCGCACGGCTTCCGCCTGATCATGCCGAAGGTGCTCGCGCTGGCGATCTCGATGCCGCTGCTGGTGATCTGGACCGACACGGCCGCGCTGATCGGCGGCATGGTCGCGGCGAAGATCGAACTGAACCTGTCGGCGCGCTACTTCATCCAGAAACTGCCCGACGCGGTGCCGCTGGCGAACTACCTGATCGGCCTGGGCAAGGGCGCCGTGTTCGGCATGCTGATCGCGCTGGTGTCCTGCCACTTCGGCCTGCGCATCAAGGCCAACACGGAAAGCCTGGGGCGCGGCACCACCACCGCCGTCGTCACGGCGATCACCGTCGTGATCCTGGCCGACGCCGTGTTCGCGATCGTCTTCAACGGCGTGGGGTACTGATGGACGAGCACACGGACAAGTGCGGCGGCGCCGGCGCCCTCAAGCTGAACGGCGACACGCCGGTGGTCGAGATCAGCAAGCTGTGGACCAAGTTCGGCCGCACCGTCGTGCACCAGGACTTGAACCTGTCCATCGTGCGCGGCGAAATCCTTTCCATCGTCGGCGGCTCGGGCACCGGCAAGACCGTGCTGCTGCGCCAGATGCTGGGCCTGGAGCATCCGGCGCGCGGCTGCGTGCGCGTGTTCGGCGAGGATATCGGCAAGAGCGATTCGGCCCACCTGCAGCAGTTGCGCAACCACTGGGGCATGCTGTTCCAGCAGGGCGCGCTGTACTCGGCGCTGACGGTGTTCGACAACGTCGCGCAGCCGATGCGCGAGCTGCGCGCCCTGCCCGAGGACTTGATACGCGACGCCGTCCTGCTGAAGATGAATATGGTCGGGCTGGGGCCCGAGCACGCCGGAAAAATGCCCTCCGACCTGTCCGGCGGCATGATCAAGCGGGTCGCGCTGGCGCGCGCGCTGGCGCTCGAACCGAAGCTGCTGTTCCTCGACGAGCCGACGGCGGGGCTGGACCCGGACCTGTCGGAAACCTTCGTCGCGCTGATCCAGTCGCTGCACCGCGAACTGGGCCTGACCGTGGTGATGGTCACGCACGACCTCGACACGCTGTTCGCGCTGTCGACGCGGATCGCCGTACTGGCCGAAAAACACGTGATCGCGATCGGCCCGACGCGCGACGTGATCCAGGTCGAGCACCCGTTTATCAAACAATTTTTCCTCGGCGACCGCGGCAAGCGCGCGCTGGCGGTGCTCGACGAGCGCCGCGCTGAACAGAAACCGGAGGTGTAATGGAAAACAGATCGCATGCATTAATGACGGGCTTCTTCACCATCCTCCTGCTGGTCGCGGCGGTGCTGTTCGGCGTCTGGTTCAACCGCGACCGGGTCGAGCGCGTGCCCTACCTGCTGGCGACGACGATGTCGGTGCCGGGCCTGAACCCGCAGGCGGCCGTGCGCTACCGCGGGCTGGAGGTGGGCAAGGTCGACGCCATCGACTTCGACCCCAGGGTGACGGGGCAGATCCTGATCCACGTCAGCGTCGACAAGGACACGCCGGTCAGCGAAACCACCCACGCCACGCTGGGCTACCAGGGCGTCACCGGCATCGCCTACATCCAGCTCGACGACGAGCGGACCGGCTCGAAGCTGCTGGCCACGCGCGCCGACATGCCGGCGCGCATCCCGCTGCGCCCGGGCCTGCTGGACCAGCTGGAAAAGCGCGGCAAGAAGATACTCGACCAGGCCGAGGAGCTGACGGCGAAAGTCAACAGCCTGGTCAGCCCGGCCAACCAGGCGGTGATGCTGGGCGCCTTCCAGGACGTCAGCAAGGCGGCCAAGGCCTTCGCCGCGATTCCCCAGCAACTGGGGCCGACGCTGGAGCAACTGCCGCAATTGACGGCGCAGGCGCAGCGCGACATGGAGGCGGTGGCCGACGCCAGCGCCAACGTCAGCCGGGTGGCGAAAAATTTCGACGCGCTGGGCAAGCGCCTGCAGGCGCCCGGCGGCAGCATCGACAAACTCGACGGCGCCGTCGAGCGCATCGGCCTGTCGGTCGAGGCGGTCAGCGGCGGCATCGAGCTGGAGGCGCTGCCGCACGTGATCGAACTGACGGACGAGACGCGCTCGTCGATGCGCGTGCTGAAACGCACGATGGAGGGCCTCAACGAGCGCCCGCAAAGCATCCTGTTCGGCGCGCCCGACACGCCGCCCGGCCCCGGCGAAGCGGGATTTGTGGCACCGACCAAACAAGGACAACCGTGAACACGACACTCAAACGCAGTCTGACCCTGCTGGCCCTGGCGGCCGGCGCCGCGCTGGGGGGCTGCGCCGGCAAGGCGGCCGTCGCCACGCTCTACGATTTCGGCCCGCCGCCGGCGCCGCCGGCCGCCGCCGCGCCGCCGCCCGCGCTGGCGACGCTGGTGGTGGCCGACGCCACCGGGCCGGCGTGGCTGGACAGCCAGCGCATGCACTACCGCCTGCTGTACGCCGACGCCCAGCAGTCGCGGCCCTACGCCAACAACCGCTGGAACAGCACGCCGCTGCAATTGCTCAGCCAGCGCCTGAAGTCGCGCATCGCGCAAAGCGGCGTCAAGGTGCTCGCCACCACCGACGCCGCCGCCGGCGTGGCGCTGCTGCGCGTCGAGGTCGACGACTTCTCGCACAATTTCGACAGCCAGACCCAGAGCAGCGGGCGGCTGAACCTGCGCGCCTCGCTGTTCCGCGGCCACCGCCTGGTCGACCAGAAAACCTTCAGCCGCGCCAGCGGCGCCGCCAGCGCCGACGCGGCCGGCGGCGCCCGGGCGCTGGCGGCCGCCTCCGACGCCGTCGCCGCCGACCTGCTCGCCTGGCTGGCCGCGCTGCCGCCGCAGAAAGAATGACCGAGAGCGCCGCCGGCCCCGCCGCCAGCCAGCCGTCGCCGGCCGCCCGCGCCGCGCTGGCGGCCTACCTGTTCCTGATCGTCTACGCCAGCTGGTTCCCCTTCGCCGGCTGGCACAACAGCGGGCTGTCGCCTCTGACCTTCCTGGAACACCTGGACATGCCGCGCTACTGGACCAAGTTCGACGTCGGCATCAACATCCTCGGCTATATCCCCTTCGGCGCGCTGCTCGTGTACTCGCTGTACCCGCGCGTGCGCGGCGTGCTGGCCGTGCTGCTGGCCAGCGCCTGCGGCCTGCTCGTGTCCGGCCTGATGGAGGCCGTGCAATCCTACCTGCCGAGCCGGGTGCCGTCGAACCTGGACCTGTTCACCAACGCGGCCGGCTGCTGCGCCGGCGCGCTGCTGGGCGCGCTGTCGGCCCGCAAATTGCTCGACCACAGCCACCTGTACCGCCTGCGCCAGCGCTGGTTCGCCCAGCACGGCAGCCAGGGCCTGGTCTTGCTGGGCCTGTGGCCGCTGGCGCAGATCTACCCCCAGGGCTATCTGTTCGGCCTGGGCCAGTTGCTGCCCATCCTGTCCGAGTGGCTCTCCAGCCTGCTCGACAGCGACATCGACCTGGCCGCCCACTTGCGCCCGGAAACCATGCTGACGGTGGAGCAATACTGGCTGTCGGAAACCATCATCACGGCCTGCGGCATGACGGGCGCCGTGCTGGCCCTGCTGTGCATGCTGCGCCGCTCGGCGCCCAAGGCGGCGCTGGCGCTGGGCCTGATCGCCGCCGCCGTGCTGGTCAAGACGCTGGCCAGCGCGCTGCTGTTCGCGCCGGAAAACGCCTTCGTCTGGGTGACGCCGGGCGCCCAGGGCGGCTTCGTGATCGCCCTGATCATGCTGGGCGGCCTGGTCTTCGCGCCGGCCGTCGCGCAGCGCCGCGTGGCGGCCGCGACCTTGCTGCTGAGTCTGGTGATCGTCAACACGACGCCGCTCAACCCCTATTTCATGGCGACGCTGCAAAGCTGGGTGCAGGGGAAATTCCTCAACTTCAACGGCGCGGCGCAATTCCTCTCCCTGCTGTGGCCGTTTTTCGCGCTGTGGTTCCTGTGCCTGCCCTCGCACAAGCTGAACCGGCCTTGAGCGGACCGGGTATCATTACGCATCACCGCAACAGCACAAGGCATCCCATGAGCGACACCCCCTATTTCGAACGGCACGTCTTCTTTTGCATGAACCAGCGCGACGACGGCCGCCCCTGCTGCGGCGAACGCGGCGCGGCGGCGGCGCAGAAACACGCGAAGAAGCGCTGCAAGGAACTTGACATCAACGGCCACGGCAAGGTGCGCATCAACCAGGCCGGCTGCCTGGACCGCTGCGACGACGGCCCGGTGCTGGTGGTCTATCCGGAAGGCGTCTGGTACACCTATGTCGACACCAGCGACATCGACGAGATCGTCGACAGCCACTTGCTCGGCGGCAAAGTCGTCGAGCGCCTGAAACTCTGATACCTAGCCTTATGAACAAGAATTCCGAAGCATTTACCCTCGCCGGCCACGCCGGCAGCATGGAAGGCCTGCTCGACTACCCGGCCGACGCGCCGCGCGGCATCGCCCTGGTCGCCCACCCGCACCCGCTGTACGGCGGCAGCATGGACAACAAGGTGGCGCAGACGCTGGCGCGCACCTTCGTCGCGCTCGGCTACGTGGCCGCGCGCATCAACTTCCGCGGCGTCGGCGCGTCCGAGGGCGTGCACGACCACGGCCACGGCGAAACGGACGACATGGCCCTGCTGATGGCGCACCTGCAAGCCCGCTATCCCGGCCTGCCGGTGGCGCTGGCCGGTTTTTCCTTCGGCACCTTCGTGCAGTCGCAACTGCAGCAGCGCCTGATCGCGGCCGGCACCCCGGCCGAGCGCCTCGTGCTGGTCGGCAGCGCCGCCGGCAAATGGGCCATGCCGGCCATTCCCGCCGACACCATCCTGATCCACGGCGAACTGGACGACACCATTCCCCTGAAGGACGTGTTCGACTGGACAAGGCCGCAGGACATCCCGGTGATCGTCATTCCCGGCGCCGACCATTTTTTCCACCGCAAACTCCAGCACATCAAGCGCCTCGTGCTGCAACTGTGGCAAAGAGACGGCGCGGAAAGCCAGCACGCTCTATAATTGAGCCCGTTTTTCCACTCGGCCATGCATAGGCTTGCCCCGCAGCAGCATGGCCCTCGGCACATATTACTGAAACGACACAAGTTCCCATGAAAAAACTCTTAGCGGCACTGGCCTCCAGTGTGTTCTTCCTGTCCGCCGCCGTAGCGCAAAGCTTGCCGGCGCCGACCATCGCGGCGAAATCCTGGCTCTTGCTGGACGCCACCAGCGGCCAGATCATCGCTTCGCAAGACCCGCACGCCCGCATCGAGCCGGCCTCGCTGACGAAGATCATGACGGCCTACCTGACCTTCGCCGCGCTGAGGGAGAAAAAGCTCGACATCAACCAGATGGTCAACGTCTCGACGAAGGCGTGGAAGGTCGACGCCAGCAGCTCGAAGATGTTCATCGACCCGGCCACCCCCGTGAAGATCAACGACTTGCTGTACGGTTTGATGGTGCAGTCGGGCAACGACGCGGCCGTCGCGCTGGCCGAGGCCGTCGCCGGCGACGAAGCCACCTTCGTCACGCTGATGAACCGCGAAGCGGCGCGCATGGGCTTGAAATCCACCCACTTCGGCAACCCGCACGGCTTGCCCAGCCCGGAAAACTATTCGACGGCGCAAGACCTGTCCGTGCTGGCCGCGCGCGTGATCGCCGACTATCCGGAGTTCTACAAGATCGACTCCGTGAAAAGCTTCACCTACAACAAGATCACCCAGCCGAACCGCAACCGCCTGCTGTGGCTGGACCCCACCGTTGACGGCATGAAAACCGGCCACACGGAAGCGGCCGGCTTCTGCATGATCGCCTCGGCGCGCCGTCCCGGCGGCGCCGGCGAGCGCCGCCTGATCTCCGTCGTGCTGGGCACGGCGTCCGACCAGGCCCGCACCCAGGAAAGCCAGAAGCTGCTGAACTGGGGCTTCCAGAATTTCGACACGGTCAAGCTGTACTCGAAGGGCCAGTCCATCGCCACGCCGGAAATCTGGAAAGGCTCGAAGGGCAGCGTCAAGATCGGCTTCGCCAACGACGTGCTGGTGACGGTGCCGAAGGGCGTCGCCGGCAAGATGACGCCGCTGCTGGAGCGCAAGGACCCGCTGGTCGCGCCGCTGGCCGAGAACAGCCGCGTCGGCTCGCTGAAAATGATGGTGGACGGCAAGCCGTTGCTGGAATTGCCCGTCGTCGCGCTGGAAGCCGTGCCGCAGGCAACCATCTTCGGCCGCGCCTGGGACTCGATGCGCCTGTGGCTGAAATAAGCCGGCGCCCAGCACCACCACAGCCCGCCGCGCGCGGGCTTTTTCATGCCCGGCGCCGGCCGGCAAATCGCTCTATAATCAGCCGACGGCCACCTGAAAGCTTTCCATGACGCACACCTTCCCCGCCGATTTGCGCAGCCCGCGCAGCCGCACCAGCACCACCGGGCCCGAGCTGTCGCGCGTCGTCGCCGGCATGTGGCGGCTGGGCGACTGGGACATGACGGCGCAGCAGCGGCTCGCCTTCATCGAGCAGTGCCTGGAACTGGGCGTGAGCAGCTTCGACCACGCCGACATTTACGGCGACTACGGCGCCGAAACCCTGTTCGGCGAGGCCCTGGCCTTGCAGCCGGGGCTGCGCGGCCGCATGCAACTGGTCGGCAAGTGCGGCATCAAGCTGCCCTCGCCGCACCGTCCCGAGCACGCGCTGCCGCACTACGACACCAGCGCCGCCCACATCATCGCCTCGGCCGAGAATTCGCTGCGCCAGTTGCGCACCGACCACCTCGACCTGCTACTGATCCACCGCCCCGACCCGCTGATGGAGTTCGACGAGATCGCCGAGGCGTTCAGCCAGTTGCGCCAGGCCGGCAAGGTGCGCCATGTCGGCGTCTCCAATTTCAGCCACCACCAGTTTGACTGCCTGCACCGGCGCATCGCGCTGGCCACCAACCAGGTCGAGTTCTCGCCGCTGCACGTGGCGCCGATGTTCGACGCGACGTTCGACGGCTTGCAGGATCTCGGCGTGGCGCCGATGATCTGGTCGCCGCTGGCGGGCGGCCGTCTGTTCCACGGCGGCAACGGCCACGGCGAGCGTCTGCGCACCGTCATCAAGGACATCGCCGACCGCCTGCAGCGGCCCTTCGCCAGCGTCGTCTTCGCCTGGATCATGCAACTGCCGTGCCGGCCGCTGCCGCTGACCGGCACCGGCCGCATCGAGGCCGTCGCCGTGGCCGTCGAAGCGACCCAGTTCGCGCTCAGCCGCGGCGACTGGTTCGCCATCCTGCGGGCGGCGCGCGGCCACGACGTGGCCTGAGGCGGCGCGCCCGCGCCGCTATGCCTCGTCGGAATACACGGCGGGCGGGGCGATGCCGCGCCAACCCAGATACCAGGCCAGGTTCAGCGCCACGGTCAGCGCCACGTAGACGGCGAAGAACAGGACGAAGAAGCTGGTCGTCAGCCACAGCAGCAAGCCCACATTGAGCAGCAGGACCAGCAGCGCGGCCACGCTTTTCTCTTGCTTCGAGCTGGGGAAGCGCAGCGTCGACACCATCAGGCTGCCCACGCCGAACAGCAAGGCCACCAGCAGATAGCCCTGCAGCGCCGACGTCAGCGGCGCCGGCCAGGCGACGACGACGGCGGCCACGCAGGCGGCGCCGGCCGTGATGGGGATGCCGACGAAGTAGCGCGGGTCGGTGCGGCCGACATTGACGTTGAAGCGCGCCAGGCGCATCGCGCCGCAGGCGACAAAGAAAAAGCTGGCCATGCCGCCCAGGCGCAGCAGGTGCGGCTCCTGCGCGCCCATCAACACAAATCCATAGCAATACAATAAGACGGCCGGCGCGCAGCCGAAGTTCATCACGTCGGCGATCGAGTCGAGCTGCATGCCGAAGTCCGAGGTGGTGCCGGTGGCGCGGGCGACCAGGCCGTCGAGCGCGTCGAACACGCCGGCCAGCACCAGCAGCGCGGCGGCCAGGCGGTAGTCGGCGGCGTCGCCGACGGCGGCGTTGTCGACCGAAATGACGATGCTGGCGAAGCCGCAGGCGATCGACAGCAGGGTGACAAAGCTGGGCAGGGCATATTTGGCGCGCTGCAGGCGCGACTGGCGGGAAGAGTTCAAATTGTCGGCAATCAAATAATCGGAGGGCGGCGCGGCGGAGCGCAGGCAGCGCCAGGTCCGGTATTTTACCCTGCGCCGCGGCGGCGCCGGCGGCGCGTTAAATAATGCCGGGCCGATGATTTTACGTGCAGAAATAGCTTAGAATCAAGGTGACTGCCGGCCTGACTGCTCAAGCCGGGTGCATGCAATATTCCTCTCTTTCCAATTGGAGTCAATATCATGGTGCGATTGCAACGTTGGCATCTTCCCGTCCCGGCGCTGTTGCTGGCGGCCTTGCTCAGCGCCTGCGGCGGCGGGGGCGGCGGCGGCAGCACGGCGGCCGTGCCGTCCGGGCCGACGAACACCGTGCCGCCGGAAGCCGGCGCGCCCGCGCTGACCGGCAATACGGCGACGGACGGCTTCAACTGGATCAATTTCCGCCGCGCGCAAGTCGGCTTGCCCCTCGCCCTCACCCGCAATGCGCTGATCGACCAGGCGGCGCAAAACCATTCCGACTACCAGCGCCTCAACACCACCATCACCCACGACGAGGTGTCCGGCAAGGCCGGCTTTACCGGCGTCGACCAGCTGAAGCGCCTGAGCTATGTCGGCTATACCGCGACGCCACCCTATATCTTCGGCGAGGTGATCGCCCGCGCCGGCAACGCCAGCGGCACCTATCTGGCCGAGCAGCTCATCACGGCGATCTACCACCGCTTCATCATCTTCGAGCCGCTGTTCAAGGAAGCCGGCTCTGGCGCGGCCGCCAGCAGCAGCGGCGACATCTACTTCACCACCAACTTCGGCGCCAACAACGGCTATGGCGCCGGGATCGGCCGCGGCAAGCTCGTCCTCTATCCATTTTCCGGCCAGACCGGCGTGCAGGTAAATTTCTTCAGCGACAGCGAAGAGCCCGATCCCGTGCCCAACCAGAACGAGGTCGGCTATCCGATCAGCGTGCACGCCGACCTGTCGGGCACGCTGGAGGTCAACAGCTTCACCGTGCGCCAGCGCGGCGCCGCCGCGGTGTTGCCGGTGCGCCTGTTGACGGCCGCCACCGACCCCGAGACGAAATTGGCCGGCCCCGCGTCGGCCGCCATCATTCCCCTCGCCCCCTTGCTTGCCGGCACGACCTACGATGTCACGTTCAGCGGCAGGGTGGACAGCGTCGACGTGACGCGCAGTTGGTCGTTCGCCACCCGCTAGGCGGGCGCCTCGCACAGGGCGGCGCCGGCCGGGCGCCGACGTTTTTGCGTGGATTTCCCGGCAAACTCTGCTATCGTTACGGCTTCAGGCCCCCGTCCGCAGAGCACACATGATGAAGCCATCAGCTCCACCGAGCCATGACGCCGGCGCTGTGGCGCCTCCCGCCCAGCGCGTCCTCGACATCGAGGACGGGTTGGACCGCATCATGGGCGACCGCGTCCTGTACTTCAAGCTGTTGCGGCGCTTCCAGCACGACCACCACAGCACCCCGCACCAGGTCCGCAGCGCCCTCGCGGCCGGCCAGTACGCGTCGGCGCGCCTCCAGGCCCACACCCTCAAGGGCGCCGCCGGCATGGTCGGCGCGCGCGCCGTCCACACGCTGGCGGCCGCGCTGGAGGCGGCGCTGCGCGCGCAGTCGAGTACGCTGGAACTGCCGCTGGAGCAGCTGGAACTGGCCCTCACCGAATTGCTCAACGCCATCAGCGCCGTCTTGCCGGCCGTGTCCGCGCAACAGGCGGCGGCGCCGGATGCCGTCTCCGACCCGGACGACCCGGCCACGCTGGCCCTGCTGGCGCGGCTGGCCGCGCTCTTGCGCGACGGCGACGGCGCCGCCCTCGATGTGCTGGAAAGTTCGGCCGCCACGCTGGCGGCCAGCCTGGGCGTCGGCGCCTATCAGGAAGTGGCGGCGGCGGCCCATGAATTCGACTTCGACGGCGCCTGGCATGCGTTGACGCGGCGCCGCCAGTAACACCGGCCGGGCCGCCTCAGCGGCAGAATTGCGCCTCTTCGTCGAAGGCGTCGGCGCACACCTTGCCGCAAAAGCGGCGCACGCTGTCGAGCGGCTTTTCGCAGTACCAGCAAGCCCCCTTGGGCGGCAGCATCTGGCGCGCGCGCAGCGGCAGCACCGGTTCCGCGGGCGTGGCGCCGTCGTCGGACACGTCGGTTGGTTTCGTTTCCAAGATTGCCCCCTTCCCTTGCAGCGCACCGAGCCTCTTAGCAAGGTTACTTCAGCGGAATTTCAGGGGTATGACAATTCTCAAGCGCGCGCGGGCGCCCGCCGGGAAAGCCGGGGGCCGGCCGGCGCCGGCCCCCGCTTCAGCGGCCGGCGGCGATCACCAGTCGTCTTTTTTCGCCGGCGCCTCGGCCACGGCGGCCTTTTTCGGCTGGGCGGCGGCCTTCGCCGGCGCCTTCGCTTTTGGCTCGTCGGCCGGCGCGGCGGCCGAGCGGGCCGGGGCGCCGCTGACGGCTTCGCGCACCTGCAGCGCGCCTGGGGCCACGCCGTCGAGCTTGCCCGTGACGTTTTCCAGCACGCCATACGACAAGTTCGGCGTGACGCGGTTGATCAGCACGTCGCAGCACGCGTTTTCGATATTGCCCAGCGACTGCCCCGTTTGCGGATCCTTGATTTCCTTGCCTTGCAGGTAGACGCGATAGCGGCCGTTTTCCACCAGCGCGCTGCCGCCCTGGCTCAGGACGACATTGTTGCCGTCGCGCTCGACCACGGAAATCGGGAAGGTGCGCGCCAAGATCGCCGCCGTCGTTTGCTTGACGATATCGATTTCGATGTTCTTCAGGATGGCGCCCTGGTTGATGCCGCTGCCCAGGGTCGTCGGCGCCGTCGACGGCGGCGCGCCGCGCAGGGTGGTCGACTGCAAAATCTGCCGCGTGGCCAGGTTGATCATGCGCTGCGACACGGACCAGCCGCCCGAATACGACACCAGTTCGCGGTCCGAGGTTTGCAACTGGCGCGCGTGGCGCTCATAGGCCAGCTCGTTGACGACGCCGACCCAGACCAGATCGGCGCTCAGCGCCTGCCCCATCTTGGCGAAGTCCGTGTTGACGGTCTGGCCGGAGCCGATCATGTCCAACTCGTTTTGCAATTCATCTTCGAACTGGCGGTCGAGCACGGTGAAGCGGCCCGTCTGCGTCAGCGCGTCGATGATTTGCTGGCGCACGGCGCCCAGCACCTCGGCGGCCGGCACGGCGCGGCCGCCGATATTGAAGGAGCTGCGCTCCGAACGCAGCGGCGCGACGACGATCTTGATCTTGCCGCTGTCGGCCGGCGCCTTGAATTTGGCGATCTGCGCGTCGATCGTGACGGTGAAGGCGCCGCCCTTGGCCGCCGGCGGCGTGATCTTGCCGACTTTAAAGGAAGACACCACGCCCTTCGACTCGGCGACGATGCGCTCGGCGAAAGCCTGGCCCTGCATGGTCGAGTCCAGCTTGGCGCTGTCGCGGCCGTATTCCGTTTCGACGTCGAGCGTGGCGTTGACCTGGGCGAACATATTCGCGCTCACCGACGTGGCCTGCACGGTCGTGCCGTTGACCTGCATGATGGCGTTCTTCAGCGCGTCGTTGACGGCCGCGCCGGGGGTCACGCCGCTGCCGGTGGCGCTGGTGGCGACCTGTTCAATCTTGCCCACGTCGGGAGTCTGCGTCAGGTTCGGGCCTGGGGCCGGCGCCGCCGGTTGCGCCGGCGCCGGCGTCTCCTTCTGCCCGCAGCCGCCCAGGGCCAGGGCCAGGGCCAGCACGCTCGATGTCATTGCGATTTTCATGATTCAATCCGTAGAGATAAAAAAAAGGCGGGACAAACCAGGTTCGTCCCGCCGGCAAAGCATGCAGTCTTACAGCATCGAGGTTGCGTCGTTGGCTTCTTTTGGCAGCGGAATGTTGTTGGTTTTCGAGAATTCGATCGCCAGCTTCAGGGTGCTGGCCAGGCTCTTGATCGAACCCGGCAGGTTTTGCACGACGAACAGGGCCGGTGCGGCCGCGCCGCCCATCGAGGTGACGCTAGGCTTGAAGCCGGTGACGTCCTTGCTCATGCCGACGTACTGGATGACGCCTTTCGACAGGTCTTGCACGCCTTCGGCGAACTGCTTCTTGCTGGCCGCGTCCATGACGACTTTCTTGCCGCTCATCTGCTGCTCCAGCGCCTTGCTGCTGTCGCTTTGCAGCTTGCTGGCGCCTTCCAGCGCATCCTTGGTCGCGCCTTCGGTCAGGTTTTTCGCGTGCAGGGCCACTTTGTCGGCCTCATCCTTCAAGCCGACGGCGGCCAGCATGTTGGCATCGGCCTTCATCACGTTTTGCGTGCCGGCGACGTACTTGCTGACGATCTGCTCGGCGCTGGCGCCCGAGCTCTTGCCGCCGCCGAGCATACCGCCCAGGCTAGGCATTTGCGCCGAAGCGACGGCGGAAGCGCCCAACAACACGGAAGCCAACAGGACGGAGATGCGTTTGTTTTTCATGGAGGTTACCTTCAAATGGATAAAAATACGCCGGGAACACTGCAATTCGCGCGGGCGATCGACGTCTCGCCCGCGCCGGTAAAAGGCTGGCTTAGTGCACGCCGACCGCGTTGAGGCGGCTGACGATTTCCTTCGCCGCCGCCGACGACGCTTCCTTCAGCGCCTTCGTCGTGGCCGTGTTGTTGTCGCTGCCCAGGCCGAAATACTGCACCGGCGGCACCGAGGCCACTTCGCGCGGCAGATTGCCGCGCAGGTCCATCACGCGGCCCGTCACGGACACCGTCACGCGCTGCAGGCCGGTGGCGTCGTCGGCGATCGGCGCGTTGACGTCGAAAGTGGCCAGCACCAGCAGCGGCACGCTGGCCTTGCGCAGCGAGCCGACGATGGAGCGCAGCGTGGCCGGCGTCAAATCATTGCCTTTCGAGAAATCGTTATTCACCGCCGGCACATCGGTGTCCGCCAGCACGAATTCCGGATCGGCCACGGAGAAGCCAGCCTGCGAAAACACGCTGGTGACGGCGGTTTTCTGGTTGGCCATCGAGAACACGCGGTAAGCCGTGTCGTCCGCCTTGCGCGTCGTGCTGCCGCCCGTTTCGACGGTCACGCTGCGCTTGACTTCGATCTTGTCGTTCTGGCGCTTGGAGGCGTTGGTGGAGACGGAATTGCGCTTCAGGGACTCGCCCTCGCTGCCCTTGACGCTGCCGTTGCGGCTCATCGAGGCCTCGGCGCTCAGTTCGGCGCGCTGGACCACCCGGTCGTCATAGGCGCGCACGCTGGCCACTTCGCGGCCGACGAACACATACACCATCTGCGACTTCTCGGCGACGGCCGTCTTGCCGGTGGCGCTGGCGCTGCGCAAGGTGTTTTTCAGCTTCGCGACATTCAACTCGACGCGCACCGACACGGAATACTTGTGCAGGCTGGGCTGGTCCAACTCATTGATGACGGTGGTGCTGAGCAGGAATTTATCCAGGCTGGCCTGGACATGTTCCTGGATCGCCTCGAAATTCTGCGATTCCGCTTCGCCGCTTTCGGCGAAATAACGTTCCACCGACGCCACCTGCGCGTCGCGGTAGGCTTTTTCCTTGAGCGCCACGCTGAGTTCTTTCGGATAACTGACCGTCGCCACACCCTTGACGACGACGATCTGCGCGAAACACTGGAACGACAGCAACAAGCCGGCGCCGAACAATACTAATTTCTTCATTATTTACTAGCCTTTAAAATTACCCGAGTCGCCTCAAGTTGTTTCACAATATCTTTTGCCGACGCCGCCGTCGCCGCCCATTTCGAATCGGGCGTCTCAAACGCATCGTTCAGTTTCAAGAACATACCGCGCACCGCATCCTGGAAAGCGGCGAAATCATCGGATGCCAGCAGACCGGCCGGCACCACCGCCACTTCACCGTTTTTCAGGTCGGTATTCAGGAAATCCGTGTTCAGCGTCGGCTCGTAAAAATGCACATTCGCGTAGGCGCCATACACATACGAGGTGCCGACCTTGGTTTCCGCCGTTTTGATCTTGGCGAATTTATTCAGGCGGATATCGAACAAATAATGGCCCTCTTCCAATTTGAGGTTGTATTCGTCGCCATTTTCCAGGCGCAAGGCCATCGTGCCCATGGCGTGGCCCACGCTGGACGGCAGCACCGGCACGCCGGACTTGGCCGACAGAATCGACGCGAAGGAATCGGCCAGCATGCTTTCCAATACCTTCGGATGGCTGCGCAGCGCTTCCGGCATCATCGCCAGCGCTTCCGGCGCCAATTCCGCCTTGCGCACCTGGATGTTGTGGTGGCCCGGCACCGGCAGCGTGGCCGTCGCCAGGCGGTTGCTGAATTGCGTCAGCAAGCCCTTGCCATCTTCGCGCAGCAGCATTTGCTCGACGAAGGAATCGATGCGCTCGGCCGACGGCTCGTTCGGCGTGGCGTCGAACAGCGCCACGCTGATCGGATAGCTGCGCACCACCGTCTGATTTTTATAATCGAAAATCAGGGCGTCGCCGCGCAGATTGACGAAGGTTTTGTAATAGCTGCCGAAATTCTCGGTCGACACGGTTTCGCCCGTCAGCAACAGCACCGTCATCAAAGCCTGGTCGCTCTTGCGCAGATTCAGCAGCGCGTCGGACGGCATGAAGCTCAGGGCCGGGTTTTGCGTCTGGCGGATGCGCTCCGTCACCTGGCGCGACAAACTGCCGGCGCCGGCCTGGGCCTGCAAGCGCTTATACACCTGGAAGGCATAAGGGAAGCGGGTTTTCGCCGTGGAGAATTCGCCGGCAAAGGCAAAACCGGCGATCGCCACATCGGCCGCGCGCGCCGCGCCGGAGAAAAATGCCAGCATCGCGACAATGGCAATGACGATATAGGACTGACGTTTTAAATACACTGGCTTGCTCCTGTAGATATTGTGCTTATTACCAATGTCATTGCAAAAACAATATCAGTCGAATATGTAAAAACGAGGCAATGATTGTTCCGCGTGGCTTCACCAGGCATTGCTGCCGCATGAAACGGTAAATTTGCATTATTGCTCAAAAGAAATGACGCGAATTATATAATGAATTTGGAAACTTTGCGTTTCTGCGACATATTGTGCGGGGCAGCTCAAGCGAACGGAGGGCGGCCGGCGGCCGAGTTTTCCGCGCCTTTTGCCGTTTTATGCTGTTTGAATCGGGCCGGGAATACGGCCCAAGGGAAGGGATGGGCAGCCGGTGAATTCACACCGTCCGCCATGGATTGCGCCATGAATATGCGCGCAAGGGGGCTTGGCACATCGTGCACGCCGGGGGCGGGCATCAGCAGGCCGCCCCGCTCTGGCGCTAAGCGGAACGCACCCTATTTACCGATGCAGAAACGGCTAAAAATCACGCCCAGCAAATCGTCGGACGAGAACGCGCCCGTGATGCTCGACAACTGCACCTGGGCCAGCCGCAGCTCCTCGGCGAACAGGTCGAGCGACTGGTCGCTCTGCGCCGCGTGCTCGGCGGCAATGTCGAGGTGCTTGCCGGCCGACTTCAGCGCGATCAGGTGGCGCTCGCGCGCCAGGTACAGCGACTCGCCCGTCTGCTGCCAGCCGGCGATGCGCAGCAACTCGGCGCGCAGCAGGTCGATGCCGATGTGCTCGTGCGCCGACAGGTAGACGTGGGTGGCGTCGTCCATCGGGTCGACGGCCGGCTTGTGGCCCGACAGGTCGATCTTGTTCCAGATGCGCAGCACCGGCACGCCGTCGGGAAAGGCGGCGACGATGTTCTCGTCGGCGCGGGTCGGGCCGTGGTCGGCGTCGAGCAGATGCAGGATGACGTCGGCCTTGCCGACCTCGCCCCAGGTGCGCTCGATGCCGATGCGCTCGACCAGGTCGACGGCTTCGTCGACGGCGCGGATGCCGGCCGTGTCGATGATGTTGAGCGGAATGCCCTCGATCTGTATCGTCTCGCTGACCTTGTCGCGGGTGGTGCCGGCGATCGGTGTGACGATGGCGACGTCGGAACCGGCCAGCGCGTTCAGCAGCGACGATTTGCCGACGTTCGGCTGGCCCACCAGCACCACGTTGAGGCCCTCGCGCAGCAGCGCCCCCTGGGCCGCCTGCTGGAACACCTTGCGCAGCGCCTCGATGACGCCGGCCAGCTTGCCGCGCGCGTCGGATTTCTCCAGGAAGTCGATTTCCTCCTCGGGGAAGTCGAGCGTGGCCTCGACCAGCATGCGCAGGCCGGTGACTTGCTCGACCAGCGCGTGGATGGTGTTCGAAAAGGCGCCCGACAGCGACTGCGACGCCGATTTCGCCGCCGCCTCGGTGGAGGCGTCGATCAGGTCGGCGACGGCCTCGGCCTGGGCCAGGTCGAGCTTGTCGTTGAGGAAGGCGCGGCGCGTGAACTCGCCCGGCTCGGCCAGGCGCAGGCCGAGCTGCTGTCCGGCCTCCAGCACGCGCGCCAGCAGCAGTTGCAGCACGATGGGACCGCCGTGGCCCTGCAATTCCAGCACGTCCTCGCCCGTGTACGAGTGCGGCCCCTTGAAATGGATGGCGATGCCCTGGTCGATGATGGCGCCGGCGGCGTCCGTGAAGGGCAGATAGGTGGCGTGGCGCGGCCGCAACACGGCGGCGCCGAACAGCGCGGCCATCAGCGCGTCGAGGTTTTTGCCGGAGGCGCGCACCACGCCGATGCCGCCGCGGCCGGGCGCGGTGGCGATGGCGGCGATAGGGGAAGAGTCGAGTTTCATGGTGTGATTGTAATTTATTGTGGCCGGCGCCGGCCCCCAAGCGGCGGCGGCGCGCATAAAAAAGCCCGCGCTAGGCGGGCTTTCTGGAAAACCGGGTTAAAGCGGTCTTATTTGCTCAGCGAGACAGGGGTCTCGGCCGGCGCGTACTTTTTCGTGATCACCCATTGCTGGCCAATCGACAGCACGTTGTTGACGACCCAGTACAGCACCAGTCCGGACGGGAAGAAGAAGAACATGACCGAGAACGCCAGCGGCATGAACAACATCATCTTCGCCTGCATCGGATCGGCCGGGGCCGGGTTCAGCTTGGTCGTGATGAACATCGAGATCGCGTACAGCACCGGCAGGATGAACCACGGGTCCGGATCGGCCAGGTTGGTGATCCAGCCTATCCACGGCGCGCCGCGGATTTCAACGGATGCCTGCAAGACCCAGTACAGCGCGATGAACACCGGCATTTGCACCAGGATGGGCAGGCAGCCGCCCAGCGGGTTGATCTTCTCGGTCTTGTACAGCTCCATGGTGGCCTGGTTCATCTTCTGCGGGTCGCCCTTGTAGCGCTCGCGGATCGCCTGCATCTTCGGCGTGACGACCTTCATCTTGGCCATGCTGCGGTAGCCGGCGGCCGACAGGGGGAAGAACAGCAGCTTGATCAGGATCGTGAAGACGATGATGGTCCAGCCCCAGTTGCCCAGGACTTTGTGGATCTGTTCCATGACCCAGAACATCGGCTTGGCGATGACGGTCAGGAAACCGTAGTCCTTGACCAGGTCCAGGCCGGGGGAAACGTTTTCCAGCAGCTTGGATTCCTGCGGGCCGGAATACAGCTTGGCGTGGTTGCTGATGGTGGCGCCCGGCGCCAGCACGCCCAGCGGCGTGACGGTGCCGATCGCGTAGGTGTTGGTGCTGACCTTCTTCGTGAAGATGTCGTGCTGGGTTTTGTCCTGCGGCACGAAAGCGGAGACGAAGAAGTGCTGGGAAATGGCGATCCAGCCATTGTCGGCGGCGATGGCGTGGTCCGGCACGATTTTGACGTCGGGCTTGGCCAGTTGCTCGGTCGCCTCTTTTTCGATTTTCTCGAACGTCAGCTTCTTGTACTTGTCGGCGGCCGTGAACAGCGTCGGGCCGGTGTAACTGCTGTTGAAGTAAGAGTCGCCGGCCGGCTTGTTGCCGTCGTGTACCAGTTGCGCGTACAGCTCGGGTTTGACGGGCGCCGCGCCGACGTTGGTGACGTCGTGGCGCACGTCGATGACGTAATCGCCGCGCTTGAACGTGAAGGTCTTGGTCAGCTTGACGCCGCCCTCGAGCGCTTCCAGCACGACTTGGATCTGGTTGCCGCCGTCGAGCATGCGCGCGCCGGGCTGGGCGACAAAGCCGGTCTGGTGGGTCGGGAAGCTGCCGGCAACGGCGCCGACCAGGCCGGTCTGGGCCAGATAGGTCTTGCCCGCGCTGGCTTCGAACAGCACCTGGTTTTTCTTCTCGTCGATGCCGTCCTTAAACTTCAGCAACTCCAGGCGCACCAATTGGCCGCCCAGGGTGTCGATGTCGGCGCGCACGACGTCGGTCGTGACGGTGATGCGCTCGCTCTTGAAGGCCGTGGCCGGCGCGGCGCCGCCCGGCAGCGCCGCGGCGCCTGTGGCGGTGGCGGCGGGTAAGGCGGACGCGGCATCCTTGCCGGCCGGCGCCTTCGCGGCCTGCTGAACCGGCGGCGCGAAGAACGAGGGCTTGTTGTTCGAGACCATCCACTGATCCCACAGGAAGAACAGTGACACGGAAAACACGATCCACAGGATGGTACGTTTATTGATATCCATTAGGGTATTCTGTCAGGAGTGGTTGCAACCGCAAGCGGTCGTTGAAGATTGGCTGCCGCCGGCCGGCGGGACGGGGTCGACACCGCCCTCATGCCAGGGATGGCAGCGGCACAGACGCTTGGCCGCCAGCCAGCTGCCCTTGGCGGCGCCGTGCAGGCCGATCGCTTCGAGCGCATAACTGGAACAACTCGGATAGAAACGGCAATTCTGCCCCAGCATCGGGCTGAGCAACAACTGGTAGCCGCGCAGCAGCAGGAGCAGCAGGGTTTTCATGGCGCTTTGCGCACCCGTTGCGCGGCAAACAGCCGCGTCAGCTCGGCGCGCAGCTCCGCCTTCAGCTGGGCCGTCGTCGCCGGACCGGCCTTGCTGTTGACGGCCTTGGCCAGGCGCACCACGCAATCGACGGGCTGCAACGCGGATATGCGGAACAGCTCGCGCGTCACGCGCTTGATGGTGTTGCGCGTGGCCGCGCGCGGCGCGAAACGTTTCGCCACCACGACGCCCAGCCGCGCATGCGGCAAGTCGTTCTGGCGAGTGTAGAGCACGAAGTGCGCCGTTTTTTGCGTCGGACGCAAACGAAAAACGGATGAAAATTCATCCGTTTTAACGATGCGCCGAACGCGTGCGAAGTCGTGTGAACCTTCGCCTGAATTGCCGACTGTGTTAGTGCAGCTAGTCACGCGATCAGCTAGCAAAGACTAGCCTAGACGGCCAGACGTTTGCGGCCTTTTGCACGACGTGCGTTAAGCACATCACGACCACCACGGGTAGCCATACGAGCGCGGAAGCCGTGCGTGCGCTTGCGGCGGACGACGGAAGGTTGGTAAGTACGTTTCATGTTGGTCTCGCTAAAAACAAAAAAAATGCAAAATCGGGTCTGACGTCCCGTCAGTTTTTGGTGCCAATGACAATCGCGCACTTATGCCAAGGCACAAGCTGGCCAATCCTCATCGCCCGCTTAATCCACGCTTACTCCATATTGTCGTTCAAGTGAATAAACACGGAATACGGGCGGGGAACCCTGAATTATTCAGCATCTCCCCCCCTGCTGTCAAGGCTTACAGGCAACGCCGACGAAATTGGCCCCGCCTGGGCGCGCCGCCTAGGCGGGAGCCGCCCCGTGCCGCGCGCCCGTTTCCCCCAGTGCGGCGCGGGGCCGGCGGGGCCGCGCCGGCCGGCCCCGCGCAGAAAATAAAGATCGTGCCTGTGGATAACTTTCGCGGTCGAGAGTAGAATAGCGCGTTACGTGTGGCGAGCCCTCGCGCGAAACCCGCCGTGTTGCAGCAACACGACAGGCGCCGCGCAGGGCAGTATCGATACGCCCCCCCACACCTTTTCACATAGACATACATGGACAATTTCTGGCAGACCTGTTCCGCGCAGTTGGAACTGGAGCTGACACCGCAACAATTCAGCGCGTGGATCAAACCGCTTATCCCCCTCGACTACGAGGAGGGAAAGTTGCGCATTGCGGCGCCGAATCGCTTCAAGCTGGACTGGGTCAAGACCCAGTTCGCCAACCGCATCAGTGCGCTTGCGGTGCAGTATTACGAAGGCCCGACCGAGGTGCAGTTCGTGCTCGACCCGCGCCTGGCGCTGCCGAAAAAGCCGGCCGCGCCGGCGGCCAGCCCGGCCAGCGACCCGAACGGCGGCGCCGCGCCGGCCAACCGCGCCGCCGACCCGGCCCAGAGCGTGCCCGAGTTCAACATCGGCAATTCGCCGCGGCGCGAGCAGAGCCGCATCAACACCGACCTGACCTTCGACAGCTTCGTCACCGGTAAGGCCAACCAGCTGGCGCGCGCCGCCGCCATCCAGGTGGCCAACAACCCGGGCGTGTCGTACAACCCGCTGTTCTTCTACGGCGGCGTCGGCCTGGGTAAGACCCACTTGATCCACGCCATCGGCAACCAAGTGATGGCCGACCAGCCGGGCGCGAAGATCCGCTACATCCACGCCGAGCAGTATGTGCGCGACGTCGTCACGGCCTACCAGCGCAAGGGCTTCGACGACTTCAAGCACTACTACCACTCGCTGGACATGCTGCTGATCGACGATATCCAATTCTTCGGCGGCAAGAGCCGCACCCAGGAAGAGTTTTTCTACGCCTTCGAGGCGCTGATCGCGGCGAAAAAACAGATCATCATCACCAGCGACACCTACCCGAAGGAAATCACGGGCATGGACGACCGCCTGATCTCGCGCTTCGACTCCGGCCTGACGGTGGCCATCGAGCCGCCGGAGCTGGAGATGCGCGTGGCCATCCTGCTCAAGAAGGCCAAGCAGGAGGGCGTCACCTTCTCCGACGACGTGGCGTTCTTCGTCGCCAAGCACCTGCGCTCCAACGTGCGCGAGCTGGAAGGGGCGCTGCGCAAGATCCTCGCCTACTCGCGCTTCCACGGCAAGGACATCACGATCGACATCGTCAAGGAAGCGCTGAAGGACTTGCTGTCGGTGCAGAACCGGCAGATTTCCGTGGAAAACATCCAGAAGACCGTGGCCGACTTCTTCAACATCAAGGTGGCCGATATGTACTCGAAGCGGCGCCCGGCCAACATCGCGCGGCCGCGGCAGATCGCCATGTACCTGGCCAAGGAGTTGACGCAGAAGAGCCTGCCGGAAATCGGCGAACTGTTCGGCGGGCGCGACCACACCACCGTCTTGCACGCCGTGCGCAAGATCGCCCTGGACCGCACCAAGAACCCCGAGTGCAACCACGAGCTGCACGTGCTGGAGCAGACGCTGAAGGGCTAGGGCTGGCCCCGGGGCTGGCCGGAAACGGCGTTTGCCTTTATTATTTGGCAAAGTTCGGCGGCCGGCCGGCGGGCGGCGCGGCGCCGGCATTGTTACACTAAGTACCGTTAAACCATCTATTCGAGGATTACTATGCAATTGGTCAAAACCACCCGAGATACCCTTCTCCGGCCACTGCAGATCGTGAGCGGTATTGTCGAGCGTCGGCACACTATGCCGATTCTGGCCAATATCCTCATCCGCAAGGACGGCGAAAACGTCTCCTTCCTGTCGACCGACACCGAAGTGCAGATCACCACGCACGCCCAGATCGGCTCCGGCCACGACGTCAGCGGCACCACCGTGGCCGCGCGCAAGCTGCTCGACATCCTGCGCGCGCTGCCGGAGGCGGGCGACGTGACGATGACCCTGCTCAACAAGCGTTTGACCGTGCAGACCGGCAAGTCGCGCTTCGCCCTGCAAACGCTGGCGGCCGAGGAATTCCCCACCGTGCAGCAGGCCGACAGCTACAACGCCAGCGTGACGCTGCCGCAAAAGACCCTCAAGCACCTGTTCAACATGGTGCATTTCTCCATGGCCCAGCAGGACATCCGCTACTACCTGAACGGCCTGCTGCTGGTGCTGGACGGCCAGAACGTCATCGCCGTCGCCACCGACGGCCACCGCCTGGCCTTCTGCCAGGTCGAGACGGAGCAAAGCTTCGCGCGCCAGGAAGTGATCATCCCGCGCAAGACCATCATCGAACTGCAGCGCCTGCTCGAAGAGAACGACGAGCCCGTGCAACTGGACATCGCGGCGAACCAGGTCAAGCTGACCTTCGCCGACATCGAGCTGATCTCCAAGCTGGTCGAGGGCAAGTTCCCCGACTACACGCGGGTCATCCCCAAGGGTTACAAGAACGACTTCACGATAGGCCGCGACGAACTGCTGCGCTCGCTGCAGCGGGCCGCCATCATGACCAGCGACAAGTTCAAGGGCGTGCGCTGCATCATCAGCCCGGGCAGCATGAAAATCAGCTCGACCAACGCCGACCAGGAAGAGGCCGTCGAGGAACTGGAAATCGACTACGGCGGCGACGCCGTCGACATCGGCTTCAACGTCACCTACCTGCTGGACGTGCTCAACAACTTGAAGTGCGAGCAGGTCAACATCGCGCTGGGCGACTCCAATTCGTCGGCGCTGATCTCCATCCCCGACAACGCCGACTTCAAGTACGTTGTCATGCCGATGCGGATTTAAGCCGTAACGCCGGTCCCGGCCGCGCGCCGGGACCGGCGTGAGCAATTCCCGAATCAATCAGTAATCGCTATTTGAGAAAGCAGTCCATGTCCGAGAGCCCACAAGAGAACCCGATCCAGCCCAAAACGGAAGAATACGGCGCCGCCTCCATCCAGATCCTCGAAGGTCTGGAGGCGGTGCGCAAGCGCCCCGGCATGTACATCGGCGACACCTCGGACGGCACCGGCCTGCACCACCTGGTGTTCGAGGTGCTGGACAACTCGATCGACGAATCGCTGGCCGGGCATTGCACGGAAATCCACGTCACCATCCACTCCGACAACTCGATCTCGATCACCGACAACGGCCGCGGCGTGCCGACCGGCCTGAAGATGGACGACAAGCACGACCCGAAACGCAGCGCCGCCGAAATCGTCATGACGGAGCTGCACGCCGGCGGCAAGTTCGACCAGAACTCCTACAAGGTGTCGGGCGGCCTGCACGGCGTTGGCGTGTCCTGCGTCAACGGCCTGTCGAAACTGCTGAAGCTGACCATCCGCCGCGACGGCAAAGTGCACTACATGGAATTCGTCCGCGGCGTGCCGCAGCACCGCGACATCGTCATGGTCGGCGACATCGCCACCTCGCCGATCAAGGTCATCGGCGAAACGGACAAGCGCGGCACCGACGTGCATTTCTGGGCCGACGAGGAAATCTTCACCCACGTCGAATTCCACTACGAAATCCTGGCCAAGCGCATCCGCGAACTGTCCTTCCTCAACAACGGCGTCAACATCAAGCTCAGCGACCAGCGCACCGGCAAGGAAGAAGTCTTCGCCTTCGAGGGCGGCACGCGCGGCTTCGTCGAATACATCAACAAGGCCAAGTCGGTGCTGCACCCGACCATTTTCCAGGCCACCGGCGAACGCGTCTCCGACCAGGGCACCAACATCACGGTCGACGTGTCGATGCAGTGGAACGACGCCTACAACGAGCAGGTGCTGTGCTTCACCAACAACATCCCGCAGCGCGACGGCGGCACCCACCTGACCGGGCTGCGCGCGGCGATGACGCGGGTCGTCAACAAATACATCGACGAGCACGAATTCGCCAAGAAGGCCAAGGTTGAAATCAACGGCGACGACATGCGCGAGGGCCTGACCTGCGTGCTGTCGGTGAAGGTGCCGGAGCCGAAGTTCTCCTCGCAGACCAAGGACAAGCTGGTGTCGTCCGAAGTGCGCGGCCCGGTCGAAGAGATCGTCGCCAAGACGCTGGCCGACTACCTGCAGGAGCGGCCGAACGACGCCAAGATCATCTGCGGCAAGATCGTCGAGGCGGCGCGCGCCCGCGAAGCGGCCCGCAAGGCCCGCGACCTGACCCGCCGCAAGGGCGTCATGGACGGCCTGGGCCTGTCGGCCAAGCTGGCCGACTGCCAGGAAAAAGACCCGGCCCTGTCCGAACTGTACATCGTCGAGGGTGACTCGGCGGGCGGCTCGGCCAAGCAGGGGCGCGACCGCAAGTTCCAGGCCATCCTGCCGCTGCGCGGCAAGGTGCTCAACGTGGAAAAGGCGCGCTTCGAGAAAATGCTGTCGTCGGAGCAGATCACCACGCTGATCGCGACGCTGGGCACCTCGATCGGCCCGGACGAATTCAACGTCGACAAGCTGCGCTACCACCGCATCATCATCATGACCGATGCGGACGTCGACGGCGCCCACATCCGCACCCTGCTGCTGACGCTGTTCTACCGCCAGATGCCGCAACTGGTCGAGCGCGGCCACATCTACATCGCCCAGCCGCCGCTGTACAAGGTCAAGGCCGGCCGCGACGAGCGCTACCTGAAGGACGACCTGGAAGAGGCCAGCTACATGATGACGGTGGCGCTGAACAGCGCCGTGCTGATGCCGCGCGAAGGCGCCGACGGCATCAGCGGCGAGCCGCTGGCCGAGCTGGTGCGCCAGTTCAACCTGGCCAACGCCATCATGACGCGTTTGACGCGCGTCATCGACCGCGCCGCGCTGACCGCCATCATGACGGGCGTGACGCTGAACCTGGACAACGCCGAGAGCGCCCAGGCCTCGGCCGCCGCGCTGCAGGCGACCATCAACGACACGGCCGTGACGGTGCTGGTCCGCTCCGACGAGCTGTCGGAGAAGCACATGCTGCGCATTGAGCGCATGCACCACGGCAACGTCAAGGTCACGGCGATCGACGCCGACTTCACCCAGGGTCCGGACTACAGCGTGCTGGCCAACGCGGCCGCGACCTTCCAGGGCTTGATCGGCGAAGGCGCCTTCGTGCGCCGCGGCGAAGGCGAGCGCATGAAGGAAACGGCCGTCGTCGACTTCCACCAGGCCATGCAGTGGTTGCGCGACGAAGCCGAGCGCACCGTCTCGAAACAGCGCTACAAAGGGCTGGGCGAGATGAATCCGGAGCAGTTGTGGGAAACCACGATGGATCCGACCGTGCGCCGCCTGCTGAAGGTGCAGATCGAGGACGCCATCGCGGCCGACCAGATCTTCACGACCTTGATGGGCGACGACGTGGAACCGCGCCGTGCCTTCATCGAAAACAACGCCCTGCGCGCGGGTAATATCGACGCCTAAGGTGTCGGGTGACACGGTAAGTGAAATCTATGCCAAGTTAGTGAAAGAATAGTGGCAGAGATAGTGAAAAAACGCCAACCGGGAGGTTGGCGTTTCTATTTGTCAACAAAAATCCTGAGTTTGTGGTTAGCCTGGAAACGTTCGCATAATTTCCGCATTAAGGCCTGCTGGCTGACAATTTTCCAATCAACATCAAGTTATAAAATTTAGGCGAACTGGGGGGCATCATCAATTAGTCCCAGCGGAAGCCCGTTATGACCATTTGCACTAAAGTGTGCGACCACGAACCCTGCGTACTTTTCTTGAATCCCAATTGGGACATCATTGTCGACTAGGATAAATTGACAAATCTGCTGCTTCATTTCTGCGGCCTCTGCCACTTCAATCATATATTCATACATATTATTGTATTTAGACGGATCAGAAATATTTTCATTTCTATCGGCTACCAAATCAGTTTCAATATAACGGTTTTGTGTTTTCCCAAGATACTTACCAACCGTGTCTACCATCAAGAACGACGGAAAATTCACAATTTCCTCAATAGCAAATTCGAATAACGAAACAAAATATCCAATAGAAAGAATAGTTCGAAGCCCCCCCGAGGTTATGTCTTTATATTCCCTGTTCCGGAGTATAGGTAAAATTGACGCCTCGCCAATAGAAACATCTCGCCTGTCCTTGATGTTTACCTTCGCCAAATATTTATTTAGCAAGTGGCCAATTCGCTGGAAAATCTCCAGCGAAGAAGGCGCAGCATCTTTCAATATCCCCAAGTTCGCTTGCATACCGGATATGTTATTTTGCAATCTTTCTATTTCATCAAAAATAGCCCTCTGCTGATTGCGGATTTTGAGTGAATGGCTAAGTTGTCTTATTTTTTCCCTTAGCGTAGCCAATTCAGAGGCCACGCCATCACGCTCAGACAGATAGGGCGTTATCATATTTGCTGATTCAACATCCAACATACGCCGATACCTGATCTGTTCATCATTCAATGCTGCGAGTTCCATTGAGATAGCATGATGCTTCGACCTCTCGCCAGTTAATAGAATTTCGAGATCTTTTGTCCGACGCAAAAATGCGTTGATCTCGTGATTTGCCTTATCACTTTCATCAATACTGTGTTCTTGTTTTATGTTCTCAATATCAAGTTTGCTGTCGCAAATAGGGCAATTAAAAATTTCAAAATTGTCGTGGCCAATCTGATTTTTAGCCAATTTTATAGCTTTAAGCTTTGTTATGTCATTTTGATAGTCATTTTTGAGGCGAGAAAATCTCTCTATTGCCATCTCGCAATTATATCGATCTTGAACCAAAAGTGAACTTTTGATAGAACTTGACTCCACAGCATCCCGGAGAAAACTATAAGCGTCGCTATCGGAAACCATAGTTTTATTAATTTCCTGCAATTGCTGATCAAGTAATGTGGCCTGTCGCTCCAACTCCTCATAGGAATCATTTAACCCAACTGCTGATTGAAATTGAGTATCGTTCAAAAACTCCGAAACGGAACGGTACTTATTTTCCAGCCTATTCTTTTCTGATGTTGCAACCGAAATTTGCCCCTCTAAAGCAGTGATATTTTCATCTAATAAATTGAAAATATATTTAAATGTTGTTTTATTTTTGGAGTGTAAAACCCAGTTACCAAGCTCCAACAATTGTTTACTACCAACGTCATCCTGTTTAAGATAACAAAATTTAAATAAATCCCTAAAACTTAGCCGAACCATCGACGACTCAGCCTTACTCGGTGATTCGCGAACTTTTAAAATTGGAACCCCTAATGCGCTTAGGAAAAAATCAGACAAGTATCCATCAGGACCAGGGGCCGCACTATAATTGGCAGCAAATTTCTTGGGGAACAATTTATCAACATCGTCAAAAGTTGATGCAGTTACCTCAACATTGCTATTCGTGTCAAAAATATCTCGCTTAATGACATAGACCTGCTTGTTTAATTCGACTTCCATTGACGCATAAATTACCGACGATTCGATTTCCTGGTCATATACAAATTTCGACGCTCCGAACAAATAATTAATAATCTCCAAAATGCTTGATTTTCCGGTCGCAGAGTCACCATAGATAATATTCACACCGGGATAAAAAGGCACAATGTAATTCTTCCGCCTACCAACCAAAATCAACTTATTTATTAAGATGCTAGGATGTTGTTTCATATTGGAAAGTTATCGTTTGAAAATATTATTAAGCAATTGATTCAAATTTCTTGTTGGCTCTGCTCGAATTTGAATTAGACTTTTTAAGAAACCGCGTATCCTACCGAAATACTCTCCATCAAATTTTTCAGCTATCGTGTTACCTTGATCCGACAAATAATACATAAACCCATCTACTTTTCGGTACTCAGATTGCAGCAGCCCCTTGGCAGAAACCCTAACTAATAGGCTTTTTAACCAATCGTTATCGAAGAGTGGGTCGAAATTCAACGAAATACTATTGATGGAATACGATTCTGATTCGTCAAGATCCAAACCCTGGCGTCCCAATTGTGTTAAAACATTTGAGAGCGCCACTGGGTTCTTCACAAGATACAAAAATATCAGTAACCGCTCGTTATTCAGCAATAATTTACCTCGTTCGGATTTTGCCAAAAAATGCAACACCAAAACTAAAAGAGCAGAATTAAGGTTTACATCATGATCTGGCACCACATATGGGACTATGCTTTTCATTTTTGAGTAGTCTCATCTAGCCCGGCTTTAATCTTTCGAAGAGCCTCTTCTGAACGCTCTTCGCTCCACCAAACATCATCATTAAGGTCATTTGCTAATTGATGCAACATTCCTTTTTTATGAAGTCCATGTATAAGCGGCAATGCAGTTTTGAGGTAACCGGCGTCCTCACTAATGATTTTTTGATGGATTTCGGCAACTAGCTCGCCTGAGTTTCCGTGGCCATTATTTGCGAACTTATCGTAACTATCTTGATACAGAGTCCTTATTCGCCCGTATAGTTGGCCCAATTTCTTCTGATCAGACGAACTGCTGAATAGCTTTCTAGCATATTCAGCATTGAGAAAATGCTCTTTTGAATGCTTAATTGTCGAATTATGCACATCAGCCAACAATAACTTCAACACGAAAAATTCATCGTCAAATTGAGAATCATCTTCTAACTTAATAATATCCAAATTATTATCAGAGGTTCCATTTATGAAATCCGATAAGAAGTGATGCACAGCCATCATTGCAATACAAGATGCGCCTGCCGGTTTGCAGATAGTCAGATGGTCGTCGTTACACGTTATTATGTCTTGCTCAATATCATCCGTACCAATCGCACTCTGTTTTGTTACGACGTCATCATAAGTCCCATAAAAATATTTTATTGGAGGGCGATTTGACTGTTTTACCCATTTATTATTCAGCCGAGGACAAAATTCACTCAACGGCGCTAGGTCGTTTATTTGTTGATTATTACTAAGTAACTTTCCATAAGTCCCTAAATCCGCACCCAAATGTGGCACCGCCAGTGATATAAATAGGCTAATTTTATTATTATATCCTTGCTCGATGTCCTTAAGTATGGCAGATTTCGCAACCAACCCTCCCATACTATGAGCAATTACAACGATATTTTCATATCCAGCTAATTGGAATCTGATATAGCTTCGAAAAAGTTCTGATATCTCTGAAATTCCGATATTCTTCTCGGCCTTATCCGAAGACATCTTTAAAATTGACTTTATTTTTGCGATGTAAGAGTTTGCAGCAGGGAAAAGATTAGTAAGTTTTGTAAAATACTCAAAACAAGCGACGTCGAAATTTTCGGCAACTAATGGCAATTCTGCCAATTGATCAAAGAAAAATCCATGGGTTAGATTTTTCCAAGTGTCTTTCCCTCCTGTGAATCCGTGCACAAAAATGACAAGATTCTTTTTGTTATTCTTAGAAATAAATTCAATCATGATCTTTTCGTCACCTATGTGGTTAAATTATTACGTTGCCAAGCATACTAGCGTGTGCGATTTGCGATTCAATTTTGAGTTTGTGTTGACGCCCATATTTGCGAGTGCGATGGTGTCACTATTGCCTATTCGCTGCTCTAAAGCCTATCATCTAGCCATATTCTCTAAACGGTAAATCACCTGCGAGTGCTTGTCCAGGTGTAGCAAGCCATTGCCAAATCTGTTCTTCCGACAATGCTCCTTCGCAAAGACGAAGAAGCGCCTCACCCAGGTCATGGCTTTCAACAACACTAAGGCGCCCACACGTGGCAATCACCAATGGGACGCTAGGATCAACACCAGGATGACAGAGTGTCACACAAAATGTGTCTTTGTGGCCGTGTACCTCTGACGCAGCGAGCACCTCGACTGCCTTATTGTAGTCAACTAGCTTATCGCCCTCTTTGGACTTGAGCTCAATGACCAGCGGCGGCGATCCCTTCAGTCTTAGTAAATAGTCTGGCGCGCCTGTTTTTGTTTTGTCGTCCAGCTTTTCAAAATCAACTTTCAAGAACTCAAGCACATTCTCAAATGCTATTTCGAACTCGCTCCCCTTCATCGCGTAATACTGTTCGAGTAGGTCGCGACGTGGACACTTTGAGGCTCGCTTATGATGCCGCTCAGCAGCCCGTTGTCTCTGACGCATCTTCCAGTCACGACATGTATCCCTAAGCCAATTGGCCTTCGCGAATGGGGTAGGCTTCGCTTTCACAAATACGGCGCCACGAACGGAGTTCGCATCAGCCGAGCTAAGCATTACTTTTTCGGGTGAAGAATAACCGCTTGCTCGAAGGGCCAAAATTTCACCGCGTTGAAGCCGGAACGGCGAACCAGGCAGGTTCAGAGACATCATCCAGAGAACTTCGTCGGGTAGCCCTTCACTTACGCGAAGGCTTAACCTTCGCATTACGCGGGGCAACTTGGCCAATGAGTCCAAACTAGCGTGTGCATTTTGAAGTACCTTAGGCCGGAGGGCATTGGGAACTCGCTTGTCAGACGCTGCTGTCGCTATTGCAGATAGACCCTGCATCACCCAGCATAGATTTCGGAAGAGTTCAAGTAGCATGCCAGCGCTTAGGTAGGGTAACGCATCCTCAAGCTTACGGATCTCGCCACCGTCCATCCAGTCGCAGCTTAGTTTAGCAGCGTTGACCGGCATGATATCCGCCTGCCAAACTGGTTCCGCCATGTCACTGGAGAATTCACTTGGGTCAAAGAGTTGATATTTCTCCAGCGGGTAAGGTAAAAAGCGAGTGGGACGCGATCCCTTAACTGGTCGAAACTCAGGACTTGAAAAACATGCATGGAACAAGAGGAATGCAAGCTTTGGCATGTCTCCCCCCGATTTAGATCCAGGTAGACATTGGACTAGTGTGTTGCCTGTTGAAACGAGATAGGCAAGTAAGAACATGCATGTCGCCGGTAACAATCCACTATATCCGACCGCTTTTCCTACTGGCGTGGCGCTCAAATTCTCGGAGGACGAAAGAATCAAAAGCCCGTCTAGAAGTAAGCCATCCACGGCACTTGTAAGCTTTTCAGGCCACAATCCAAACCCCTTTTGATTTCTGGACTGTTCACGAAGAGCACTAAACGTCGTACACACGAGCTTTTCCAAATCAGTTCTGGATGAGGTCAAGCCGGAGGCGACCAACTGTAGGGCAAGCTGTTGGAATTTCTCTGGCGTGACGCGCGGTTCCAATACCGGCAATTCACCAAGGTCTAGATAATCACGCGCTTTCCGAATTTCCATCTCACTATTTGCGAAAAATATGACCCGACCGTGTTCATGGTCAAAGCCCATCCTGCCAACCCTACCGGCCATGTTATGAAAATCGGCGGAATCGATAGGGACATGTAATTTCTGATCGCCATCCCAACGCTTCCAACTTGCAAAAACTGCCGCACCAAGCGGAAAATTCACACCAGCGGCCAGAGTAGTAGTCGCAAAAACAACATCCAGTTTTCCGTCCGCAAGATGCTGCTCGACGATTCGCCGCTCCTCTTCAGTCAAGTCCGCGTTGTGAGATGCAACTCTGCATTCAAGGGTACCGGCGAGAAAACCATTCGCAGTAGTCTCTGGCAGTCCATCGAAGGCGAGTGAAAGCTGTCCCTTCTTTGCATGCTGAGCGGCATCCAAGAATTCCCGGGCCAAGTCATATGTATCTTGCTTTTTCATGCAAAAAACTATGATGGGTACTGGTGGTTTGCCCTCTTTAAGTAATGATATGAGGACCGATATAGGTCTAACTTCGACGCCGGCGGGAATCGGTACTCCATCGTCGATTTGCTCGGGTCGCTCCGAACTTGACACAGCGATACCCTTTGGTGTCCAACACTCGTATCGCAGTTGCTTTTCTCTAGTCGTTTCGACGACAAGTCGAACCTCCAACCAATCGGCTAAGCTTTGTGCGTCTTTCGCTTGAAGGACTGCGGATAATCCCACGAATTGCTTCCATCCCGCGTTGCGCAAGAGCGTCAGCAGAATCTCGACGCTTTGCCCGCGATGTGCATCACCAAGCAATTGAATCTCATCACAAACAATAACGGTGCGTCGCATATCGGTTGGGACGCCCGACGCAGACAACATTGCAAGGTATTTTTCATATGTGGCGACCAAAAGTGGCGCACCAAGCGGTTCCTTTGGAACCTCGCCATCGGCATCTTCCACATAGTCTCCAGTCGCAATGACTAGAGCCGAACTGTCACCGGAAAGATACGTTGGTAGCAGAAATTTACCAAAATCATCGAATTTTTGCCGGGCGAGCGCGCGGTGAGTGACCAAGTACACTGTATTGCAACCAGACTCCAAACTCTTAGCTATCGCCCAAAGAGCAATTTGTGTTTTCCCCGTCGATGTCGGTGAGACTACTAAAAGGCTATCGCCACGACCAACCCCTGCTTCAAGAGCTGCAAATTGTGCATTGCTCAATGCCGGGTTCGCTCCTTCTTTGAAGACGAGCTGATCGATGGTCGCGGCGGATAAGCCATGATTTTCCGGGAACGCATATTTCATAAGCTGCCTCTCAAGTAGTGTCTCGAACCCGGCAATCAGAGATGTCCGACCATTTACTACCTCGCGGAACCAAAATATCTAGATTTCGCACTTCCTATGGATCGATTGATCAATATATAGCATATTGATTTGAATCACCACGACTATTGTAGACACTCCTGAGCCATAATTTAGGCAAAGGAGAAATCATGAGTGGGAAGCGTTACACGGAAGAATTTAAGGTCGCTGCGGTCAAGCAGATTGTTGATCGCAGGCATCCAGCTGCCGAGGTCGCCGAACGGCTTGGTGTCAGCATCCACAGCATCTATGCGTGGACAAAGCGGTATGGCGTGCCCGAAGTTGAACGCAAGGCCCAGGACGCCCAATCTGACGAGATGTGGCGACTGAAGGCCGAATTGAAGCGCGTTACCGAGGAGCGCGACATCTTGAAAAAGGCCGCGGTGTACTTTGCCAAGACGTCCGGGTAAGGTACGCCTTCATTCAGGAAGTACAGGACGAATTTTCAGTGCGGTGCTTGTGCAAGATGATGGGGGGTCATCCTAGCGGCTTCTATGCCTGGTGCGCTCAACCTGAAAGCAAGCGGGCCAAGGAAGACAAGCGCCTGCTTGGCCACATCAAGCAGGCGTGGCTGGAAAGCGGCACGGTCTACGGCTACCGCAAAGTATCCGATGATCTGCGCGAACTGGGCGAGCGGTGCGGCATCAATCGCGTTCACCGCATCATGCGCTCGGCGGGGCTATGCTCGCAGACCGGGTACGGTAAGCGCAAGTGGAAAGGCGGCGGCGTGCCATCAGTGGTGGCGCCGAATCATCTGCAGCGGCAATTTGACGTGCTTGAGCCAAACCGGGTCTGGGTGACGGACATAACCTACATTCGGACCTATGAAGGCTGGCTATATCTGGCAGTTGTACTCGACCTGTTCTCTCGCCAGGTCGTCGGGTGGTCGATGAGCTCGCGGATTGATACGGCGCTGGCGATGAATGCGCTGTTGATGGCTGTTTGGCGACGTAAGCCAGCGGATCCTGTGATGGTTCATTCGGATCAGGGCTCGCAGTTCACCAGCAAGGACTGGCGCGATTTCTTGATGGCGCATCGGTTGGAGCCAAGCATGAGCCGGCGTGGAAACTGTCATGATAATGCTGTCGCTGAAAGCTTCTTCCAACTTTTAAAGCGCGAGCGCATCAAGCGCAAGATCTATGCAACCAGGGACGACGCCAGACAGGATATCTTCGACTACATCGAGATGTTCTACAATCCGAAGCGCCGTCACGGATTCAATGACAGGCTTTCGCCAGTAGCGTTTGAGCGAAGGCATTTTGAACGGCTCGCGGGTGTCTAGCAGACTCGTGGCGATTCATTTCTCTCTTTTCACGATGAGCTGAAAAACGACTACGCAAAAATTCCCAAAGACTGCGCAACCAAGCTATGCCCGTTGGAGTCTGAAGTAGCTAGTACAGGGCAAGTACTGACTACATATCTGATATGATCGATTCGTTCGCTCTAATCCTGTTCCGGCGGCTAAATGGCATTGAGTTGCCAGGAAGCTTGATTTGAGCTCATCGCTAGTGGTTGCGCTCATGCAAAGGTCATCCCTATTTCCCAACCATGCTAACCCGGTTAGAACTATTTGAGCTTGTATGGACTGAACCAATGCTTTCCGTGGGAAAGCGGTTCAATGTGTCGTCCAGCTATCTGGCGCGCGTCTGCACGCACCTCAACGTGCCGCGGCCGGCGAGAGGCTACTGGGCAAAACTAGCCGTCGGTAAGGCACCACCGCGCCCCAACTTACCCGAAGTCCAACCTGGGGAAGAAATATCTTGGGAGCCGAATGGCGGGATACCAGATGTTTCACATGCTCCTTCAAACATGGCGAAAAAATCTGACACTCCACGAAAAGGAAAAGCGACCACTCGCCATACAGCAACTGAGCACGCGTTACTGGCAAACACACGGGCATTATTTCTTGTTGGGAGGCTCACCCACCGTGGCGACTACCTAAAGCCGGCAAAACGCCTCCTGCCGGACCTGCAGGTTACAAAAACGACGCTCGATGTGGCGCTTGAGTTTGCAAACCAGTTTTTCCTTGCGTTGGAGCGACGTGGACACCGCGTGACATTTGCATCGGTTGGGGAGCAAATCACTCGGCCTCCTGTCGATACGCGCGACAAGCCTGACAAGACTCATTCCTATAACAATTTCTGGTCGCCCGCGCGCAACACTGTGCTCTACCTGAACGGTACACCTATCGGAATCACTATTCTTGAGCTCACAGAATCTACCAAGATGAGATACGTGAACGGAAAGTACGTTCACGAGGTGGACTACGTTGCGCCGAAATCAACTAGAGGGCTCGTGGACCACTGGACGTCGACCCAAGATATTCCCAGCGGCCGCCTGTGCCTTCAGCTCTACGCTTCTTACTATGACACCAAGTGGTCAAGGCAATGGAAAGAAACTCGTTCGGGAGATTTCGTCAAAAAACTTACCAGCCTTGTTCGAGAGGTGGAGGATTGCCAAGAAGATGCCGCGAGTACGATCAAACTCGGCAAGGAGCACGCCGAGGCTGAAAAATTTCGGTATGAGGCTATGCGCCGAAAGTGGAAGGAAGATGAGGAAGAAAAGCGGCGACTTAACGCACTCAAAGAGAGCTATACTGAGCTTGACGCGTTGATCGAGGCTTCCGAAAAACGCGACCGCCTTGAGCGCTTCATAGCGAAGATTGAGAGGGAAGTCGCCGATCTCGACGAGCATGACATGAAACGGCTGCAAGAACTAATCAATGAAGCCCGGCAGTTGCTCGGCAATGACTCTACAATCGAAAATTTCATGAACTGGCGCTTCCCACGCGAACGGATCTAGATTTGCGTTGTACTTCGCGACTAAGGTGAGCACTCTATTCGCATGCGTCGACTTGGCGATGTTGCTTGGACAAATATTGAAACTGTAGACCGATGGAAACAGACCTTGATTCGCTCAACCACTTCGTACACCGTTGGCTAGACAAGGCGGGCGACGTTTCAGACTCTACTGACTTCCCATTTGTTGACCGATTTGTCTTCACCTACATTTCTTTCAACGCGCTTTATACCGCTGCAGCAAATGTGTTGGATGGCGCTGCTACCACTATATCAACGTGGAGCTTTCGTAACGGCGGGCCGCCGAAGAGACGATTCAAAAAATATCCCTCTGAGCAGAAACGCGCGACCGCCCTTGTCGTCGACGTGATCGGACGGCGTAGATCCGCCGAAAGTCTTGTCACATGCAAAGACGCAATTGAAGACCTTTGCGACGGTTTCGGGATCGGGAGGCTATACCTTCACGAACTTGAAAACGGCGAGCCTGATACCGCAAAAGACAACGAACTGATCACGTTGGCGCGATCAGGCGATACGGAGTCTGTTTTAAAAATTGTGTACCTTTTGCGATGCAACTTGTTTCACGGCGCAAAAGCCCTTTCAGGCATACAAGACGTGCCATTGACAGCGGCTACCACAATCCTGCGCGCGCTCATTCCTTCGTTCCTGGATGGCGTAGAATGCAGGCTACGTTCCTCGGAATTGTGACCATCGACATGACCAACTGCGAACTCCAGCGTTTTCAGTAGTTGTGACGCAAATGCGGCGTTTTTTACTAATTTCGACTCGCGGTACAATAGAGGATTGTTCACAGAAGTGAAAAAAATCTTACAAATCAATGATCGGGATTTTTCACTAGTTGTGACTCCCTACATAAAGACTGCACGCGGACGCCAGCAAAAGCCCAAGCACGCTTGGGCTTTTTTTTATTTTGCCGCGCCGCCCAGTGCCGCCGCGTCACTTTTCACGATGAGAACCACATGACCGCAACACCGCTGGCAAACCGTGCGACCACGCACGAAACCTGTACATGGCTGGCTGAACAGACGGGCACGCCCTGGAATCTGGCGCGCTTGCTGGAAAACGGCCTGACGCCCTATGTCTGGCTGGAGTACTCGGATGAGCATGCCGAGCTGTTTGCCGAAGGCATCACCGGCTATCCGGCGCCTGTCGTCTTTATCGAGGACACGCAAAGGCTGGCCGCCGGCAGCGACGACGTCTGGCTGCGCTTCACGCGCGACTCCGGCAGCCTGGCCATTCAATTGAAAGCGCCGGGAATACGCATGCCGCTGGACGCCTTGCGCTTTTTCCAGCGCGATGTCGCGCAGCTGGCGGAGCAGTTGTTGCACCCGAAGGAGGCCGAACCGGAGCGGGTGGCCGCGCCCAGGGATAGCCTGAAAGGCATCAGCAGGGAAGAGGTGCTGCACGCTTTTGGCGGCTTGGTCAAAATGGATCTCGACAAAGCCTTGACGGGCGGCCTGGGCATCTTTGGCGACGATGGCGCGCGCGTCCGGAAAAACTCCCGCAGCGGGAAGCATAGCCACTTGTGGAATCCGGTGACGCTGGCGTTCGGTCTGCACGATGTGCACCGGGTGCCGATGCCGCACCTGAAGAAAGCCTTTGCGACACAGCCGGTTTTACGGGCGTGGAAAGACGCGTGGCTGGAATCGTTGGCGCTGTTGGGCGAGTAAGGCGACCCTCAGTCGACGATGAACAGCGTCGCGCCCGTTTCCGTGTAGGAGCGGTGCGGCTCGGCGTTGTCCGCCACCTGGTAACTCATGCCGGCCTTGAGGTGGAAGCTGCGGCCGTCTTCGAGTTCGGTGTGCAATTCGCCCGCCGTGCACAGCAGCACGTGGCCTTTGACGCACCAGTGGTCGGCCAGGTAGCCGGGCGTGTATTCGACCATGCGCACGCGGATCGGGCCGAACTTCTGCGTGCGCCAGTAGGCCATGCCGGTATCGCCCTTGTGTTCGGTCCTTTCGACTTGCGACCAATCCGTCACGCCGAACGGAATATCTGCCATCTGCATCGAGCTCTCCCTTGAAATCGGACTTTGCCAACGCCGCCGGCGCGGCGGCGGTCCATTACAGCATAGCAGAATTACTCAAAAAACAATGCCAGCGGCGCGGACGTCGTTTTGTTGCGCCGGCGCCGTTTCGGCCACCACCGGCGGCGGGGCTTTGCTATCATCAGGGTTCTTGTCGAATGGGAATTATTCGACTTCTTCCACGCCGCCCAGCCGGACCAAGCCGCCGCCATGACCCAGAATTTTTTCCAGACCTTCATCCTGCTGCTGCTCGTGACCGATCCCTTCGGCAACGTTCCCCTGTTCGTCAATTCGATGGTCAAGGTGCCGCTGGAGCGGCGCTGGCGCGTCGTCGTGCGCGAGTGCCTGATCGCCTTCGGCGTGCTGCTGCTGTTCATGTTCTTCGGCCGCCACTTCCTCGCCGCCATGCAGTTGTCCGAAGTCGCGCTGCGCATAGGCGGCAGCGTGATCCTGTTCCTGATCGCCATGCGCATGGTGTTCCCGCAGGCGGGCGGCAATGGCGAGAGCACGCCGGAGGGCGAGCCCTTCATCGTGCCGCTGGCCATCCCGGCGCTGGCGGGGCCGTCGGCGCTGGCCACGGTGCTGCTGTTTTCCTCGCACGAGATGCGCGACGTGATGGTCCATGTGGCGGCGCTCACCGCCGTGGCCGCCGTCTGGCTGGCCGTCTTCCTCAGCGCCGAGCGGCTGCAGCGGGCCCTGGGGCCGCAGGTGATGACGGCCTTCGAGCGCCTGATGGGCTTGATCCTGACGGCGATGGCCGTCGAGATGCTGCTGGCCGGCGTGCGCGCCTTCCTGAAGTCGCTGTAAGGCCCCGCGGCGGGTCGGCGCCCGCCGCTGGCCCTTATTGCCTGCCGCCGTCCCTCAACGGCGCTCGTCCGCCAACAGGGCTTCACCCTGGGCCAGATAGGCCGCCATTTCCGCCTCCGGCACCATGCTGCCGCCGGTGGCCCAGACGAGGTGCGTGGCGCGGCCCAGTCGCGCCTCGCTCAGGCCGGCGCGCGCGCGGTAGCCCTGCGCTTCGCCCAGCACGCGCGCGCAACCGGGCATGCCGGCTAGCGCCGACGGTTCCAGGCGCACGCCCTCGCTGCGCGCCAGCAAGGCCAGCAGGCGGTACAGCTCCTCGTCGCTGACGGTGTAGTAGCCGTCGATCAGGCGCTGCATGGCCTTGCCGACGAAGCCGGAGGCGCGCCCCACGGCCAGGCCGTCGGCGGCGGTGACGTTGTCGATGCCGAAGTCCTGCACCGACACGGCGTCGTGCAAGCCGGTGTGCACGCCCAGCAGCATGCATGGCGAGTGGGTCGGCTCGGCGAAGACGCAGTGGACGGCGTCGCCGAAGGCCAGTTTCAGGCCGAAGGCAACGCCGCCGGGGCCGCCGCCGACGCCGCAGGGCAGGTAGACGAATAGCGGATGCTCGGCGTCGACCGTGACGGCGGCCGCCGCCAGTTGCCGCTTCAGGCGCTCGGCCGCGACGGCGTAGCCGAGGAACAGGCTGGTCGAGCTTTCGTCGTCGACGAAGTGGCAGAGCGGGTCGCTGTCGGCCTGTTTGCGGCCCTCGGCGACGGCGACGCTGTAGTCGGAGGCGTACTCGACCACGCGCACGCCGTGGGCGCGCAGCTTGTCCTTTTTCCACTGGCGGGCGTCGGACGACATGTGCACGGTGGCCTGGAAGCCCAGGCGCGCGCTCATGATGCCGATCGACATGCCGAGGTTGCCCGTCGAGCCGACGGCGATTTTGTAGCCGCCGAAGAAAGCCCGCGCCGCGTCGCTGTCGAGCGTGGCGTAGTCGTCGCCGGCCTTCAGCAGGCCGGCCGCCAGCGCCAGCGTTTCCGCGTGTTGCAGCACCTCGTAGATGCCGCCGCGCGCCTTGATCGAGCCGGAGATCGGCAGGTGGCTGTCTTTTTTCAGCCATAGCGCGCCGCCGATGGCGAGGCCGTAGCGCTCGGCCAGCGCCGCCCGCATCTGCGGAATCGCCTGGATGGCCGATTCGATGATGCCGCCGCTGGCCGCCGTCTCGGGGAAGACGCGCGCGATATAGGGAGCGAAACGGTCGAGCCGGGCGCTGGCGTCGGCCACGTCGGCCGCCGTCAGGCCGGCGTCGGCCAGCGCCTCGGCGGCCGGCGCGGTGGCGGGATTGAACCAGCTGATTTCCTTGAGCGCGATCAAGTCATTGATCAGGGGGTAGTCGGCGCACCAGGCGGCCAGCGGTTTGTTCAAAATCATGAAATTATCCTTGGGGTGGGGGCGAAGCGCTGTCCCGCCATCTTAAACGATGTACGCCGGGGGGACAGACCACGATTTTCAAGAAATCTTTTCTTGAAAATCGTGGTCTGTCCCCAGCTGGGCGGCGCCGGCCTTGGGCTGTCCGGGGTTACAATATTCTTTCGCCAACCCACGCCAGGACAGTCCAGTGAGCCGCACCCAGCATGTTTGTTTGATGGCCGAATATAATCAGTGGATGAACGCCAGGCTGTACGCGGCGGCGCGGACGCTGCCCGATGCCGAGTTGGCCGCCGACCGGAAGGCGTTTTTCGGTTCGCTGTTCGGCACCTTGAACCATCTGGCGGCCGGCGATACGATCTGGCTGCAGCGCTTCGCCCAGCACCCGGCGCATTTTGCGGCGCTGGATGCGGTGCGCGCGCTGGCGCCGCCCGCCGGCCTGAGCCAGATGCTGTTCCCGGACTTCGACGCGCTGGCGCAGTACCGCCAGTGGCTGGACGGCGTCATCATCGCCTGGGCCGGCACGCTGACGGAGGCCGACCTCGACCACGTGCTGCGTTACCAGAACACCCGCGGCGATCCGTTCGGCAGGAATTTTTTCAGCTTGCTGATGCACTTCTTCAATCACCAGACCCACCACCGCGGCCAAGCCACGACGCTGTTGTCGCAAGCCGGCGTCGCCATCGGCGACACCGACTTGCTGGCGTTGATCCCCAACGTCGCGCCCTAGGCTAGCCGGCGCGGCGCTGCATCGTGCGCCTTTCGGTGAACGAGCCGGCCGCCGCCCCTTCGGCCAGGTTGGCGGCGGCCTGCGCGGTGCGCTCCAGCTGGCCGGCGTTGCGGCGGCCCCGGTCGTACCAGTTGCGCACGATCTGCGCCGCCGTCTCGCGCCCGCCCAGGCCGAACGACAGGCCGAGCGCCAGCGCCAGCGCGCCCACCACCGCCATGAACAGGGTGTTGACGAGCGTCGTCGCGATGCCGATCTGGTTGACGGCGACGACGATGCCGAAGGCCCAGATCAGGCCCGAGGCGACCTTCGCCAGCATGTCGGGATTGCTCAAGCCGCCTTCGCTCGCGGCGCCGCGCACCACGCTGCTCAAGGCGTTCGCCGCCAGCCCGGCGATGACCAGCACCACCAGCGCCACCGCCACGTTCGGCAGCCACATCAGCAATTGGCGCAACACGTCCGACACGGCCGGCAGCCCCAGCGCGTCGAAGGCCACCACCAGCGCAACCAGGCGCACGAACCATTTGACGACGGCGCCTATCATGCCGGCCGAATCGGTGCCGCTGCCCATCTTCTGCACGAAGTCGGAAAAGCCCGAGCGCTGCGCCAGCTCGTTGAACTTGACGGTCCGCAAGATCGCGGCGACGGCCTTCTCGAACACGGCCGCGACCATCCAGCCGACGATGAGGATGACGACAAATCCCAGGATTTTCGGGATGGACGAGAAAAACAGGGCCATGGCCGCCGCCAGCGACGTCATCAACGCGGTGCTCCATTCGGTGATTTGCGTTTGCATAGTTGCTCCAGTGTGCGTGGATTGATCGGATACGCGAACCGGCACGGAAGCGCCGGCTTTAGCCAATAGACCCGGCGCGGTGGGAAAAGTTTATGCTATCCCCGGCCGGTTTGAGCAATTCGCAGGCGGATCTGTGCACCGCGCAAGGAAACGCCGTCCGTGTCAGGCCGCCCGCAAACGCCCGCGCGGCGCGCCGTACAGCGCCAGCCGGGCGCCGACCAGCGCCGCCGCCAGCGCGGCAAACAGCAGGCCGCTGCCGATCGTGCCGGCCATACCGAAGCGGCTGATGCCCCAGCCGCCGGCCAGCGATCCCACCGTCACGCCCAGGTTGATGGCGGAGATATACACGCCGACGGCGAACTCGGGCGCCTCGCGCGCCTCGGACGTCAGCCACACCTGGGTGACGATCAGGCCGCTGGTGTGGGCGGCGCCCCAGAACAGCGCGATGGCCGCCATCGCCGCCGTGCCCGCCTGGCCGGCGCCGTAGTGCAGCAGCAGATAGGCGGCGGCCAGCGCCAGCGGATGCAGCAAAACGGTGCGCGCCGCGTTCCCGGCCAACAAGCTGCCGGCCAGCAAATTGCCCAGCACGCCGCCAACGCCGAAGATCACCAGCATGGCGCTGATCATGCGCCCGTCCATGCCGGTTTCCCGGCGCAGGTACTCGGCCGCATACGCGTACAGCGAGAACATGGCGGCGAAGATCATCACGGCGGCGGCGATATTCAGCCACAGGGCCGGCTTGCGCAGGATCGCCAGTTGCCGGCCGTAGGGCAGCGCCGCGCCCGCCGGCGCGGACGGCAGCCACAGCATCACGCCGAGCGCGGCGACGGCGTTGGCGGCGGCGCACAACAGGAAGGACGCCTGATACGAGTACTGCGCCGCCACCCAGGTCGTCATCGGGATGCCCAGCACCATGCCCATGCTCGTGCCGACCAGCGCGTGCGCGCCGGCCCTGCTCGCCTGCGCCGGCGGATACAGCGCGGCGGCGGCCACCATCGCCAGCGAGAAATACACGGGGTGGCACAGCGCCGCGACAAGCCGCCAGCCCATCAGCGCGGCAAAGCTGTCCGCATACGCCGACAGGGCGCTGACGGCGGCGAACAGCCACAGCGAAGCCACCAGCACGGTCTTGCGCCGCCAGCGCGACGCCAGCAGCACGAGGAAGGGGCCGAGGGCCGCCACCACCAGCGCGAACATGCCCACCAGCAAGCCGGCTTGCTGCGCCGTCACCCGGTAGCGTTCGATGATGGCGGGCAGGATGCCGACCACGCCGAACTCGATGCAGTAGACGCCGAACAGGCCGGTGGCCAGGAAGATCAGCGGATGCGGCCGCCTCATTGCGGCGCTCCGGCCGGCACGCCGTAGACGGCCTCGCACAACTGGGACACGAAGGGCCCGGACATGCCTTCCAGCGCCGTGTTGGTGAACGCCACCACACTGAGTTCCCGCAGCGGGTCGACGAACCAGGAATGGCCGTAGGTGCCGCCCATGCGCCAGGTGCCGGGCGATTCCGGCGTGGCGGCGGCGCGCGGGTCCTTGAGCACGGTGAAGCCCAGGCCGAAACCGCGCCCCGGCCAGAACGCCATCGGCAGGTCGCCGATCTGGTTGCGCGCCATGTCGCCGGCCAGCGCGGCCGGCAGCACCGGCGCGCCGCCCAGGCGCAGCGCTTCCAGCAGGCGCAGCAAGTCGCCGGCCGAGCCGACCATGCCGGCGCCGCCGGACGGGTAGGCGGCGGCGTCGAGCGCCCGCTGCGGCGCCAGCAGGAAGCCCGCCGTGCCGTCCAGGAAGGGCAGGTGATCGGGTTCGCGCAGGCGCCGCGGCGCCGCCTCGGCGCCGGTGTAGGCGGCCGCCAGCCGCTGCGGGTCGACGGCGACGAAGTCCGTGTCGCGCATCTCCAGCGGCCCCGTCACCAGCGTCCGCACGGCGTGCGCCAGCGGCGTGCCCGTCACCGCCTCGATCAGCGCGCCCAGCACGTCGGTGGCGATCGAATACTTCCACGCGTCGCCCGGCGCGTACAGCAGCGGCACCGATGCCAGCCGGCGCAGGTTCTCCGCCAGCGTCAGACCCGAACTGTCCATGCCGTCGGAAACGCCGGCGCGCGCGTAACTGCCGCCCTCCTCCTGGAAGAAGCGGTAGCCCAGGCCGGCCGTGTGCGTCATCAACTGGCGCACCGTCGGCGCGGCCGGCGCGCCGTCCGGCAGGCGCGGCTGGAACGCCGGCAACCAACGGGCCACGCTGTCGTCGAGGCTCAGCCTGCCCTGGGCCACCAGCGCCAGCGCCGCCACCGAGACGATGGGCTTGGATACGGAGGCCAGGCGGAACAGCGCGTCCTCGCGCATCGGCCGGCCGGCCTCGCGGTCGGCCATGCCGGCGGCGCGGCGGTAGACTTCCCGCCCGGCGCGGGACACCAGCACGACGGCGCCGACCAGGCGGCGTTCGGCCAGGGCGGCGTCCAGCACGGCGTCGATGCGGCCGGCCAGCGCGGACGCGTAGGGGGAGGGGGGATTGAGCAGTGCCATGCGAAGCTTCCTTCATAAACGGTGGATGGGATGGCTTCCAGCATAGGCGCGCGTCGGGGAAAGAAAAATGGGCTATAGTTCCCGACTTAGCGGACGCCGATGTCCGCAATCAGGGAGGATGCATGGACAATCTGGCGGGCTTCACGGCCTTCGTGCAGGCGGCGGAAACGCGCAGCTTCGTGGCCGCCGGGCGCTTGCTGGGCGTGTCGGCCTCGGCCGTCGGCAAGAGCATCGCCCGGCTGGAGGAAAGGCTGGGCGTGCGCCTGTTCCACCGCAGCACGCGCAGCATCACCTTGACGGCGGAGGGGACGGTGTTCCTGGAGCGCTGCCGCCGCATCCTCGGCGAAATCGAGGCGGCCGAGCTGGAGCTGTCGAACAGCAAGGCCAGGCCGGGCGGCAAGCTGCGCGTCAGCCTGCCGCTGGTCGGCAGCCTGCTCAATCCCGTGCTGGCCGGTTTCGCGCGGCAGTATCCGCAAGTGGAGCTGGACTTGGACTTCAGCGACCGCCGGGTCGAGCTGATCGAGGAGGGTTTCGACGCCGTCGTGCGCGCCGGCGACAGCGACGACTCGCGCCTGATGAGCCGCCAGCTGGGCAGCTTCGAGCTGCAACTGGTGGCGGCGCCCGCCTATCTTGCCGGGCGCGCCGCGCCCGTGCATCCGGAAGAATTGCGCGCGCACCGCTGCCTGCTGTACAAATTCCCCAGCACCGGCAAGAGCGAGCCGTGGCCGCTGGCGGACTGGGACAAGCTGTACGCGGCGGGCCTGCCGACGGCCATCAGCTGCAACACGGTCGACGCGCTGATGCACTTCGCCATCGCCGGCCTGGGCATCGCCTGCCTGCCCGACTTCGCCGTGCGCCAGGCCCTGGCCGCCGGCACGCTGCAGCGCGTGTTGGAGGGCGCCACGCGGCACGCCGGCGCCTTCCGCGTGCTGTGGCCGTCCAGCAAACACCTGTCGCCCAAGCTGCGGGTCTTCATCGACTATCTGAGCGAGCGGGTGTTCCCCGCCGGCGCGGCCACTCAGGCCATGCCGTTTTCCACCGCGCGCGACAGGATGAAGACGTAGTCGGAGAATTCCGGGCGGTGGATGTCGAGGTGCTGGAACATCAGTTCGGCCGCGACTTCGCCCTTGCCGGCCTGGATCGCCTCGGCGATGGCGACGTGCTCCTGCGCGGTGGCGCTGCGCCGCCCGGCGACGCGGTGGATGTGGCCGCGGTAGGGCGCGGCGCGGCGGCGCAACTGCTTGATCGAATCTTCCAGCAACTGGTTGCAACTGCCGGCGTACATCAATTCGTGAAAGCGGGTGTTCGAGGCAGTGTAAACGGCGGCGTCCTCGTCCAGCGCGGCGTCGACCGTGTCGCGCGCGGCCAGCAGCAGTTGCACCGCGTCGGCCGGCTTGATGCGCCGCGCCGCCAGCCGCGCGGCGGCCGACTCCAGCACCGCCAGCATTTCAAACAGCTCGAACACATTGGCCAGCGTGATGCGCGCCACGAACACGCCCTGGCGCGCGCGGTGCTCGGCCAGGCCGTCCGCGACCAGGCGGTTCAGCGCCTCGCGGATCGGCGTGCGCGACACGCCGAAGCTGGCGGCCAGCACCCGCTCGTCCAGGCGCTCGCCGGGCGCGTAACTGGCGTTGAGAATGGCCGCTTCGATCGCACGACTGATCCGTTCGGCCTGCGGGACGCTCTCGTTTTCTGACATGGCTTTCAATCCCCGGAAATAATCCGGAAATCATACAGCAGTTCCAACCTGGTACTCAGCATGATGAGAATAAAAAACCACACATATATTTTGGTATACCAAAAATAGTTAACGGTATATATTCTGTTCAAGCGCTTCTGCACGGAAAAGCGGCAATCAAGCGAGACAGCAGCACACCCACAGGAGGATTCACCTTGCCTCACACCACCTTCACCCAGGCGAGCGCCGCGCAAAGGCTGGCCGCGCTGTTCTCCCCCGACAGCGCCACGCCGCTGGACTCGGCGTCGACGCTGCGCCTGACGAGCGGCGTCATCGACGGCCACCCGGTGCTGGCCGTCGCCACCGACCCCGGCGCCGAAAAAGGCGTGTTCGGCATCGCCGAATGCGCCGGGCTGCGCGGCGCGATCCGGCTGGCGCGCGAGGAACGGCGCGCCCTGGTGCTGCTGCTCGACTCGGCCGGCGCCCGCCTGTACGACGGCGTCGCCATCCAGGGCGCGCTGCGCGGCCTGATGCGCGAGCTGCTCGACGCCGGCCTGGACGGCCTGCCCGTCATCGCCCTGCTCGGCCGCAATGTCTTCGGCGGCGCCAGCATGCTGGCCCTGGCGGCCGAGCACCGCTGCTACGCGCCGGCCACGCTGCTGGCGATGAGCGGCCCGCGCGTGCTGCAAACGGGCGGGGACGACCACGCCGCCGTCATCGCCGCCATCAACGGCACGGCCCGCAGCCGCTTCGGCGGCGCCGAGGAACTGCTCGACGACACGCTGGCAGCCTATGCCTGCGCGCTGCGGCAATGGCTGGGCGCGCGCCGCGCCGCCAGCCCGGCCGAGGCCCTCTTCGACGAGCGCCTGATGCTGGAGCGGCGCCTGCGCGCCCATCCGCGCACGCCGGCCGCCGCGCTGCACGTCGAGCGCGCCGCCGGCGCCCTGTCCTGCCGCCAGCACGCCTTCGTCGGCGCGGCCGACGCGCTGCAACTGGCGGCGCTGGCCAACAGCGCCGACGGCGCGCTCGACCTGCGCCTCGACTGCATCGGCCACAGCATCGACCTCGACGACGAGCGCGCGCTGCTCAGCCAATACCTGGTGCACCTGGCGAAAACCCTGCGCCTGCGCGTGCATGGCGGCGAAGCGGTGCACCTGCATATTGGCGGCGCCATCTCCGGCGGCCTGTACATCGCCAGCGCCGGCGCCGCCAGCAGCGTCGCCATCGTCCCCGGCGGCAGCGTGCGCACCCTGCCACAGGCGGCGCTGGAGCAAATCCTGCACCGCCCCGCCGACAACGCCCCCGCCCCCTACGCGGCATGCGGCGTGGCCGACACGGTTTCCCTCCACCCTTGATCCGACAGCCGCCATGAACGCCAACCTCTTCGCCACCTTTGAACGCATCGCCCTTGCCGCCGGCGACGCCGCCTTCCTCGACACCGACACCGGCCCCGGGCTCAGCTATGCCCAGATGCTGGCCCTGACGGCCCGCTACGCGAATACGCTGGAACGCCTCGGCGTGCGGCCGGGCGACCGGCTGGCGGTGCAGGTCGACAAATCCGTGCAGAATTTTTGCCTGTACCTGGCCGCGCTGCGCATGGGCGCCGTCTACCTGCCGCTGAACACCGGCTACCAGCTGGGCGAACTGGCCTACTTCCTGGAAGACGCGACGCCGCACGTGTTCGTCTGCGCGCCGGCCGGCCACGCCGCCAAGAGCGCGCTGGCGGCCCAGCACGGCGTCGCCCACACGCTGACCCTGGACGAGGACGGCGGCGGCTCCCTGAGCGCGCTGGCGGCGGGCGAGCGGGACCGCTTCGCCACCGCCACGCTGGCGGCGGACGACATCGCCATCATCATCTACACCTCCGGCACCACGGGCCGCCCGAAAGGCGCCATGCTGACCCACGCCAACCTGCTCAGCAACGGCCGCGCGCTGACCAAGCTGTGGAACTTCGGCGCCGCCGACGTGCTGCTGCACGCGCTGCCGCTGTTCCACGCCCACGGCCTGTTCATCTCCAGCCACTGCGCGCTGCTGTCGGGCAGCCGCATGCTGTTCCTGAAAAAATTCAAGGCCGAACAGGTGGCGGCCCTGCTGCCGCGAGCCACCGTGATGGTCGGCGTGCCGACCTTCTACACCCGCCTGCTCGACCTGCCGGCCTTCGACGCCGCCAGCGCCGCCAATATGCGCCTGTTCATCTCCGGCTCGGCGCCGCTGCTGGCGGAAACCAACCGCGCCTTCGCACAGCGCACCGGCCAGATCGTGCTGGAACGCTACGGCATGACGGAGTCGGCCATCATCAGCTCCAACCCCTGCCACGGCGAGCGGCGCATCGGTTCGGTCGGCCTGGCCATCGACGGCGTCGAGGTGCGCATCGCCGACGCCGACGACATGGCCTTGCCGGCCGGCGCAGTCGGCGGCATCCAGATCCGCGGCAGCGGCGTGATGAAGGGCTACTGGCGCAAGCCGGAGCTGACGGCGGCCGAGTTCAGCGCCGACGGCTGGTTCCGCACCGGCGACCTGGGCACGCTGGGCGCCGACGGCTACCTGAACATCGTCGGGCGCGCCAAGGACCTGGTCATCAGCGGCGGCTACAACGTCTATCCGAAGGAAATCGAGATGGCCATCGACGCCCTGCCCGGCGTGCTGGAGTCGGCCGTCATCGGCGTGCCCGACCGCGATTTCGGCGAAGCCGTGACGGCCGTCGTCGTCTGCCGCGGCGCGCCCCTGGACGGCGCCGCCGTGATCGCGCCGCTCAAGACGCAACTGGCCAACTACAAGGTTCCCAAGCACGTCCACTTCGTCGCCGAACTGCCGCGCAACGCAATGGGAAAAGTGTTAAAGAACGTACTGCGCAGCACCTACGGCGGCGACAAGACGGCCTGAGCCGCATCCGCATTTTTCAGCCATTCATATCCATTCCCTTGGAGGAGACGAGCATGACCCCATCCATCGACACCAAGCGCCGCCTGCTGTGCGGCGCGCTGGCCGGCCTGCCCCTGGTCGGCCTGCCCGGCGCGGCGTTCGCCCAGGCGGGCGCGCCGCTGAAGATCTCGCACCAATTCCCCGGTTCGACCGGCAACGACGGCGATTTCCGCGACCGCCTGTGCCGCCTGTTCGCGGCCGAGGTGGAAAAACGCTCCGGCGGCGCGCTCAAGTTCAGCGTCTACCCGGGCTCCTCGCTGATGAAGACCAACGCCCAGTTCAGCGCGCTGCGGCGCGGCGCGCTGGACCTGAGCTTCTTCCCCATCTCCTACGCCGGCGGCGAAGTGCAGGAATTGAACATCGCGCTGATGCCGGGCCTGGTCACCTCCTACGAGCAGGGTTACGCCTGGCACACGGGGGCGATCGGCAAGGCCCTCAACGACCTGCTGTTCGACAAGGGCGCGGTGCCGATCAGCTGGGTGTGGGAAGCCGGCAGCATCGCCAGCCGGACCCGCCCGGTGATCCTGCCCGCCGACGTCAAGGGCATGAAGATACGCGGCGGCAGCCGCGAGGTCGACCTGATGCTGAAGGCGGCCGGATCGGCCGTCGTCACGCTGCCGTCGAACGAGCTGTACGCGGCCGTGCAGACGGGCGCGGTGGACTCCGCCATCACCTCCTCGACCAGCCTGCTGTCCTTCCGCCTGGAGGAGGTGTCGAAGCACCTGACGACGGGCCGCGGCAAATCGTTCTGGTTCATGGCGGTGCCGCTGCTGATGTCGCGCGCCGTCTTCGAAAAACTGCCCAAGGACCAGCAGGCGCTGATCATGACGGTCGGCGCCGAGGTCCAGAAATACGGCCTGGAGGCGGTCAAGGCGGACGACGTCGCGCTGGCGGCCGCGTACCAGAAAGCCGGCGCCAAGACCTACGACCTGGACGCCGGCGCCGTCGACAAATGGCGCGCCATCGCCCGCGACAGCGCCTGGAAGGACTACGCCGCCAAGTCGGCCAACTGCGCGCGCCTGCTGCAGATGGCGGAAAAGGTGGTCGCATGAGCCACGCCCTCGACCTGGCGGCGCCGACGCGCGCGCCGGCGCCGGCCGCCGGCCTGCTCGGCCTGGCCGTGCGCGCCCTCGACGCCGTCAACCGCGCCATCCTGGCCCTGTCGATGCTGGCCATGCTGGCCGCCGCCGTCATCCTCACCACCAGCGTGTTCCTGCGCTACTACCTGCACGCCCCCACCGACTGGCAGGACGAGGCCGCCGTCTTCCTGCTGGTCGGCGCCACCTTCCTGTGCGCCGCCCACGTCCAGCAGCACCGCGGCCACGTCGGCATCGAATCGCTGGCCGGCATGCTGCCGGCCTGGGCCAACCGGCTGCGGCGCATCTTCTGCGACGCCGCCTCCTGCCTGTTCTGCAGCTTCTTCGCGTGGAAAGCGTGGCAGATGCTGCACGAAGCCGTCGTCGACGGCCAGACCAGCGCGTCGGCGTGGGCGCCGCCGCTGGCCATCCCCTACAGCACGATGGCGGTCGGCGTGACGCTGCTGGCCCTGCAACTGCTGGTGCAAACCCTGCAGCACTTCCAAGCCGCCGCGGAGGCCGCATGAGCACCGCCATGATAGGCGGGCTGTACGGCCTGGGCACGCTGCTGCTGATGTTCTCCGGCATGCCGATCGCCTTCGCCCTGGGCGCCATCGCCGTCACCTTCATGATCCTGTTCATGCCCGGCGCCTCGCTCGACACCGTGACGCTCAACGTCTACGAGGAAATGGCCAGCATCACCCTGCTGTCCATCCTGCTGTTCATCCTGAAGGGCGCGGCGATCGGCAAGTCGCGCGCCGGCGCCGACCTGTACGCGGCGATCCACGCGTGGATGCACAAGATACCGGGCGGACTCGGCATCGCCAACATATTCGCCTGCGCGCTGTTCGCGGCGATGGCCGGCTCCAGCCCGGCCACCTGCTCGGCCATCGGCGGCGCCGGCATCCCGGAAATGCGCGCGCGCGGCTACTCGCCCGGCTTCGCGGCCGGCCTCATCGCCGCCGGCGGCACGCTCGGCATCCTGCTGCCGCCGTCGATCACGATGATCCTGTTCGCGGTGGCGGCCGAGCAGTCGCTGGGCCGCCTGTTCCTGGCCGGCATCGGCCCGGGCCTGCTGCTGGTCGGCCTGTTCTCCATCTACGCCGCCTGGCGCTACCGCAAGGAATACCGCCAGGCGCTGGCCGTCTACGCGGCCGGCGGCGCCAAATCGGCCTGCCTCGACGAACAGACCATGACGCTGACCGACAAGACGCGCATGCTGCCGCGCGTGCTGCCCTTCGTGGTCCTGCTGATCGGCGTCATGGTGGCGCTGTACGGCGGCTACGCGACGCCGTCGGAAACGGCCGGCCTGGGCGGCGTCCTGGCGCTGGGCCTGATCGCCATCGTCTACCGCATGTGGCGCCCGGCGCAACTGACGCCGATCCTGGCCAGCGCGCTGAAGGAATCGACCATGCTGATGTTCATCATCGGCATGTCGCTGCTGTACTCCTACGTGATGAGCTACCTGCACATCAGCCAGTCGGCGGCCGAGTGGATCGTCGCGCAGCAATTGTCGAAGTGGGCGCTGCTGGGCACCGTGCTGTCGCTGGTGATCGTGCTCGGCTTCTTCCTGCCGCCGGTGTCGCTGATCCTGATGACGGCGCCCATCATCCTGCCGCCGCTGAAGGCGGCCGGCTTCGACCTGATCTGGTTCGGCGTCGTCATGACGGTGGTCATGGAAATGGGCCTGATCCACCCGCCGGTGGGGCTGAACATCTTCGTCATCAAAAACGTCGCGCCCGACATTCCGCTGCAGGACGTGATACGCGGCGTGCTGCCCTTCGTCGGCCTGATGTTCGTCGCCGTCGCGCTGCTCTGCCTGGTCCCCGGCATCGCCACCTGGCTGCCCGACCTGGTGATGGGCGCGGCCACCTAGCGGCAAAAGCTGGGGACAGACCACGATTTTCAAGACAATATTTCTTGAAAATTGTGGTCTGTCCCCAAGCGTGCGCTGCTCTGCCCGGTTCCAGGCATCGCCACCGGCTGCAAAAACAGAACAGCAGGGGACAGACCACGATTTTCAAAAAAAGATTTCTTGAAAATCGTGGTCTGTCCCCTGCTTTTGCTTGACTTGCGTGGTAGCCGTGCAGCCATACTTATTGCACTGCAGCATTTTCTTTGCTACCATTCATCGTTTCTAATTTGCAACCTTGGCGTAACCGACAACGCCCTCCGCGCCACCCACCTCTAAGGAAGCTATGTCCACCACCCATTTCAACATCGGCACCCGGCTCGGGCTGGGCTTCGCCGTCGTGCTCGGCCTGCTGCTGGCCGTGCTGCTGCTTGGCCTGAATTCGATGTCGCGCATCGGCGAGCGCACCCGCGACATCATCGACGATAAGAATGTGAAAACGGCGGCGGCGAACACCATGGTCGACAATGTCCGCAACGTGATTTTCTCGATCAGCAGCATCGTCATCGCGCCGACCGACGAGGTGGTGCAGGCGGAGCTGGCCAAGGTGGCCGACGCGCGCAAGAAATACGGCGCCGCCAAGGAATTGTTGACCAGCAAACTGGCGAACGACAAGGAAAAAGCCATGATGACGGTCGTCAACGACCTGATCAAATCGGGCGCGGTGAAGAACAACAAGGTCATCGAATTGCGCAAGGCCGGCCAGATCCCCGAGGCCGTGGCCGCGTTCACCCAGGAGGCGGCGCCGTCGCTGCAATTGCTGCTCACGGCCATCAACGACATCGTCAGCTACGAGGCGGAGCAGGCGAAGCTGGCCGGCACCGAGGCGGAAGCCGTCTACAGCCACGCGCAAACGCTGATGCTGACGCTGGGCAGCATCGCCATCCTCGTCGGCGCGCTGGTGGCGTGGTTCATCACGCGCTCGATCACGCGGCCGATTAACGCCGCCGTGGCCGTGGCCGAGACGGTGGCCTCGGGCGACCTGTCCTCGACCATCCACGTCAACAGCAGCGACGAAACAGGCCGCCTGTTGGGCGCGCTGAAGGCGATGAACGACAGCCTGCTGAAGGTGGTCGGCCAGGTGCGCAGCGGCACCGACACGATCGCCAACGCCTCCAATGAAATCGCCGCCGGCAACCTGGACCTGTCGGCGCGCACCGAGGAACAGGCCAGCTCGCTGGAAAAAACCGCCTCGTCGATGGAGGAGTTGACCAGCACCGTCAAGCAGAACGCCGACAACGCGCGCCAGGCCAACCAGCTGGCGCAAAGCGCCTCGGAAGTGGCCACCCGCGGCGGCGCCATCGTCTCCGAAGTGGTCGAGACGATGGGCACCATCAACGCCTCGTCGCGCAAGATCGTCGACATCATCGGCGTCATCGACGGCATCGCCTTCCAGACCAATATCCTGGCGCTGAACGCGGCCGTCGAGGCGGCCCGCGCCGGCGAGCAGGGCCGCGGCTTCGCCGTCGTCGCCAGCGAGGTGCGCAACCTGGCGCAGCGCTCGGCCGGCGCCGCCAAGGAAATCAAGGACTTGATCGCCGCCTCCGTGGCCAACGTCGACGCCGGCTCGAAGCTCGTCAACGACGCCGGCCAGACCATGGGCGACATCGTCGACAGCATCCAGCGCGTCACCGACATCATGGGCGAGATCACCTCGGCCAGCCAGGAGCAGACCAGCGGCATCGAGCAGATCAATATGGCCATCGCGCAGATGGACGAAGTCACCCAGCAGAACGCCGCGCTGGTCGAGGAGGCGGCCGCCGCCTCGCAAAGCATGCAGGAGCAGGCCGCCAGCCTGGCCGACGTCGTCGACTTCTTCAAGACCGGCGCCGGCGCCGCCGCGCCGAGGCCGGCGCCAGTCAAGGCGGCGCCGCGCCCGGCCGCGGCGCCGCGCGCGCCGGCCAGGCCCGCCCTGCCCGCCGCGCCCGCCAAGCGCGCGGCGGAAAAAGAAGAGGCTTGGGAAGAGTTTTAAAGCAGCAAGCCTCATGGCCACGTACCGGCGCCCCGGTCCGTGGCTTTTTTTTTGTGCAGCGCCAGCACCCCGGCAATATGTAGCTATTGCCAATCTTTATTTCCCGTTGACAACTTTGTTAAAATAAGTTACATTTACACTCTATCAGTGTAGAGCCCCAATCCCGAGACCCGGCCAGCCAGTGCGTCGCGAACGCACACGCCAGCCGCACGCCCCCGCGCCAAAAGCGGCACCGATGCACGAGCCGGATGCCATCGCCTCCCCCGCCTCCACACGCCCATTTGTTACCCCGACTTCAACCATACTCGAAGGAAGCCATGTCACTTTCCAATCTCAACATCGGAGCCCGTCTCGGGCTCGGCTTTGCCATCGTCCTCGGTTTGCTGCTGGCCCTGCTGCTGCTGGGCCTGAACTCCATGTCGCGCATCGGCGCGCGCACCGACGACATCGTCTCCGACAAGATCGTCAAGATGACGGCCGCCAACACCATGGCCGACCGGGCGCGCGACATCACGCTGGCCCTCAGCAGCATCCTGGTCGTGCAGACGGACGCCGAGGTGCAGGCCAAGCTGGCCGATATCGCGGCGAACCGCAAGGAATACGGCGCGGCCACGCAAACCTTGAACAAGCTGCTCGCCGACGACAAGGAAAAAGCCCTGGTGGCGACGCTGGCCGACTTGCTCAAGGGCGGCGCGGTGAAGAACAACAAGATGCTGGAATTGCGCGCGGCCGGCCAGGTGGCCGAGGCGGCCGCCTATTTCACGACGGAGGTGGGGCCGAACCTGCAGGTGATGCTGAAGGCGATCAACGCCATCGTCGCCTATGAAACGGAACTGGCGAACCAGGCCGGCGCGCAAGCCGGCGCCGTGCAGGACGCGGCGCTGGTGCAGATGAGCGTGCTGGGCAGCATCGCCGTGGCGGTCGGCGCGCTGGTGGCCTGGCTCATCACGCGCTCGATTACCCGGCCCATCCACGAAGCCGTCCGGCTGGCCGAAACGGTGGCCTCGGGCAACCTGACCTCGCGCATCGAAGTCACGGCCACGGACGAGACGGGCCGCCTGCTGGGCGCGCTGCAGGCGATGAACGCCAGCCTGCTAAAGGTGGTCGGCCAGGTGCGCAGCGGCACCGAAACCATCGCCACGGCCTCGAACCAGATCGTCGCCGGCAACCTGGACCTGTCGGCGCGCACCGAGCAGCAGGCCGGCTCGCTGGAGGAAACGGCCTCGTCGATGCAAGAGCTGACCGGCACCGTCAAGCAGAACGCCGACAACGCGCGCCAGGCCAACCAGTTGGCGCAAAGCGCCTCGGACGTGGCGGTGCGCGGCGGCGCGCTGGTGGCGCAAGTGGTCGACACGATGGACTCGATCAACGATTCCTCGCGCAAGATCGTCGACATCATCGGCGTCATCGACGGCATCGCCTTCCAGACCAATATCCTGGCCTTGAACGCGGCCGTCGAGGCGGCCCGCGCCGGCGAGCAGGGCCGCGGCTTCGCCGTCGTCGCCTCCGAGGTGCGCAACCTGGCGCAGCGCTCGGCCGCCGCCGCCAAGGAAATCAAGGACTTGATCGCCGCCTCCGTGGCCAACGTCGACGCCGGCTCGAAGCTCGTCAACGACGCCGGCCAGACCATGGGCGACATCGTCGACAGCATCCAGCGCGTCACCGACATCATGGGCGAGATCACCTCGGCCAGCCAGGAACAGACCAGCGGCATCGAGCAAATCAATATGGCCATCGCGCAGATGGACGACGTCACCCAGCAGAACGCCGCGCTGGTCGAGGAGGCGGCCGCCGCCTCGCAAAGCATGCAGGAACAGGCCGCCAACCTGGCCGGGCTGGTGGGCTTCTTCAACACCGGCGCCACAGCCGCGGCGGCGCCGCCGCGTGCCCCGGCCAAGCCAGTGCGCCCGGGCGCGCCGCCGCAGCGGATCGCCGCGCGCGAAACGGCCTGGGAAGCGTTCTGACGCACGCCAAACAGCGGCGATTATCCGGCGGCTGAAGCCGGTTTTTCGCCGCTGGCATGCGCAAAAACGGCTATGCTGTCGCCTTCGATCATTCCGCCGCGGCAGCGTCCCCCCACATCATCATGACCCAGGCAGAACAACAGCGCCTCCTCGCCATTCTGGAGTACTGGCATAAGATCGAGTTTTTCATTCCCTTCGATCTGGCGCAGGTCAGCGACACGCCGGACGAGTGGAAATTGCGCTGGCTGACGCGCGGCGATCTGGCCACGCTGCCGTCGACCTTCCTGACACAGTTGCGCGTGCCGCCCGAGCTGCGCATCAGCGGCTTCAAACTCTTCCTCGGCGTATTCGACAAGGCGGAAATCGCCCGCGCCGGCAATGCCGTGGCCTCGCCGTCCGAGCAGCTGGAGGAGGCCGAGAAAGGCGCCCTGCAGGGCCGCTCCTGCTTCGCCCGCATCACGCTGAACGCCGCGGGCGAGCCGAATTTCGATCCGGTTTCCGTCTCCACCGTGCCCTGGGCGCTGGGCCGGGGTTTGAACGCACTGGGGCTCGACGCCTTCGACGACGCCCAGCAAGACTTGAAAGACCGCCTGCGGAATTTCCACGCCGCGCGCCGGCCCGCCGTCGCGGCCGACGCCGACAGCGCGCCGACAGCGCCGCTGGACGGCGCGGAAATCCTCGCGCTGTTCGAGCTGTTCACGGCGTGGGCCGATTTCACGCCGGCGCACGCCCAGCCGGTCGCGCTGCTGGAAATCGGCACCGAGAAAATCCCCGCGCAGAAGGAGCGCGCGGCGGACGCCCCGCCGGCGCAGGAAAACGGCGAGCTCGACTTCACGGCCGCGCCGGAAGCCTCGGTCGACATCTTGAACAGCTTCTACATTGAAGACCTGGAACGGGCCATCTGCGCGGTGCGCGGCGGCGCCGTGCCGGCCACGCTGGCGGCCTACCTGACGCCGCTGGCGCCGGCGCGGCGCACCGACCTCTACACCGACGCCGGCCGCCAGTGCATCATCGACATGCTGCACCCGGCGCGCGGCAACCGCGGCCACTGGCTGGAAGACGCCGGCCGCTCGATGAGCCTGATGCAGCAATTCGCCGTCAACGCCGGCCTGCGCCACGTCGCCGAGCGCGGCCTGTTCTCCGTCAACGGCCCGCCCGGCACCGGCAAAACCACGCTGCTGCGCGAACTGTTCGCGGAAAACATCGTGCGCCGCGCCGCCGTGCTGGCGCGCCTGGAGCGGGCCGCCGACGCCTTCTGCGGCAAGCTCAGGGTCGGCTTCAACGGCGACACCCGGCAAGCCACCATCGCGCGCCTGATCCCCGAACTGTGCGGATTTGAAATGGTGGTGGCCTCGTCGAACAACGCGGCGGTGGAAAACATCTCCACCGACCTGCCCAAGCGCAAACAACTGGGCGCGGCCTGGTCCGGCGCCAGCTATCTGCAGCCGGTGGCGCAGCGCCTGGCAGCCGAGGGCGACGACGGCCGCGTCAAACCGCTGGCGGCCGGCGAGCTGCCGTGGGGGCTGATTTCCTGCGCGCTCGGCAAGAGCCAGAACCGCAAGCGCTTCGTCGCGAAATTCTATTACGACGGCAAGCAGCGCGCCGCCCAAGCCGGCGCCATGCAGCACATCCGCCTATGGCTGGAAAACTATCGCGGCATCGGCTTCCAGCAGGCGGCGGCCGAGTTCCGCGCCGCCGCGCAAGCCGTCGAGGCGGCACTGGCCGAACTGGCCGACTACGCCGACCTGTGGCGCGGCGCCGGATTGCTGACGCGCGCGCAGTTTTGCCGCGCCGGCCAGACGCGCCTGGAGCTGGCGGCGGCGCAGGAAGAGGCCGCGCAACAGGCGCTGGCCGGCGCCGAGGGCGCGCTGGCCACCCTGCTCGACGACAAGGCCGCGCTGCAGGAAGAGGAGCGCCTGCTCGACCGCGCCGCGCCGGGCTTCTTCGCCCGCCTGCTGCGCACGGCGGCGGCGCGCCGCCACCGCGCCGAGGTGGCGGCGAACGCCGACGCCCAGCGCGGCGCCGGGCGCGCCATCGCCGCCGCCAAAACCCGTATCGCCAGCGCGCTGGCGCCGCAGCACGCGCGCGCCGCCGGCGAGGCGGCGACGGCCCGCGCCGCCGTCGCCGCCCTGCAGCGCGACTGGGACACCGCCCAGGCCCGGCTGGCCGCCTACCGCAGCCGCTACCCCGACCTGGCGCCGCCGGACCAGCCGGCGCAACTGGAGCAGGACCAGGTGCAGATCGCCGGCCTGTGGCACGACGCCGCGCTGGCGCAACTGCGCTCGGCGCTGTTCGCCAAGGCGCTCGCGCTGCACGAAGCCTGGCTGGCCGAAGTGGCGCAAAAGGGCGGCGCCGGCTTCGGCGGCAACCTGTTCGCCCTCGCCCTGCTGCTCGACAACAAGCGCCCGGACGACGACGCCCACGTCGCCCCGATCTGGCAAAGCCTGTTCATGGTGGTGCCGGTCGTCTCCACCACCTTCGCCTCGTTCGCGCGCCAGTTCCGCGGCATGGACGCCGAGTCGCTGGGCTGGCTCTTCATCGACGAAGCCGGCCAGGCCGTGCCGCAGGCCGCCGTCGGCGCCCTGTGGCGCGCCAGACGCGCCGTCGTCGTCGGCGACCCGCTGCAGATCGAGCCGGTCTTCACGGCGCCGGCGCAATTGATCAGGAAGCTGTCGGCGCAGTCGCCGCACACCGCCGACGACGCCTACGCGCCCGACAAGGTGTCGGTGCAGCGCCTGGCCGACGCCGCCAACCCCTACGGCACGCAAGTGGCCGGCGGCGACGGCGGACTGTGGATAGGCAGCCCGCTGCGCGTGCACCGGCGCTGCGCCGAGCCGATGTTTTCGCTGTCGAACAACATCGCCTATGGCGGCAAGATGGTCTTCGGCATGCGCGACCGGCAGCCGCCAGCCGGCGCGCCCGGCATCGGCGCCAGCGCCTGGATCGACGTCGCCGGCGCGGTCGCCTTCAAGCAAGTGGTGCCGCAGCAGATCGACCTGGTGGCGCAGATGCTGCTGCGGCTGTACCGGCGCGCGGGCGAGCTGCCGCCGCTGTACATCATTTCGCCGTTCAAGGCGGTCCAGGAAGAGGTGAGGAAACGCGTGCTCGGCATCGCCTGGGACGACGACACGGGCGCCCACGCGGCGCCGGCGAAAGCCGCCCTGGCCCAGTGGTGCCGCGACAGGATAGGCACGGTCCACACCTTCCAGGGCAAGGAGCAGAGCATGGTCGTGATGGTGCTGGGCGCCGACCGCGACAACGCCGGCGCGGCGGCCTGGGCGGCCGCCAAGCCGAACCTGCTGAACGTGGCGCTGACCCGCGCCGCGCATTACGTCTACATCGTCGGCGAGGCCGCCGTGTGGAGCGCGCAGCCGTATTTTTCGACGGCCCACGCGGACTTGCCGAAGACCGATGCGCGCAGTTTTCTGGCGCGCATCGGATAAGCCGCCGGCCTTACGCCGTCTTGGCGGCAGTCTGGCCGAACAGCACGCGCTTGGCGTCTTCGTCGACGGTCGGCGCCGCGTTGATCTCGGCGGCGCGGGCGTAGGCGCGCCGGGTCGCCGGGCGCGCCTCGATGGCCGCGAACCAGCGCGCCAGGTGCGGGAAGTCGGCCAGCTTCTGCCCCTGCTTTTCATGCGGCACGATCCACGGGTAGGCGGCCATGTCGGCGATCGAATACGCGTCGCCGGCGATGAAGTCGCGCCCGGCAAGACGGCGGTTCAGCACGCCGTACAGGCGGTTCGTCTCGTTCACGTAGCGGTCGATCGCGTACTGGATTTTCTCCGGCGCGTACTGCACGAAATGGTGGTTCTGGCCGGCCATCGGCCCCAGCCCGCCCATCTGCCAGAACAGCCACTGGCTGACCTCGGCGCGGCCGCGCACGTCGGCCGGCAGGAACTGGCCGCTTTTCTCGGCCAGGTATTGCAGGATCGCGCCGGACTCAAACAGCGAAATCGGCGCGCCGCCATCGGCCGGCGCGTGGTCGACGATGGCGGGAATGCGGTTGTTCGGCGCGATCGCCAGGAACTCCGGCTGGAATTGCTCGCCCTTGCCGATGTGCACGGGGATGATGCGGTAGGGGATGCCGCTTTCTTCGAGGAACAGCGTGATTTTGTGGCCGTTCGGCGTGGTCCAGTAATACAGGTCGATCATAGTGGCTCTTTCCATTGTTCGTGGGTATTCAAGCGGTGCCAGGGCGCCGTCTGCGCGGCGGCAAGATTGAACATGCCGGCGCCGGCGGGCACCGATATAATGCCACGTCAGCGGAAAAATATTTGGCGGCCCCCGCCCCGCACTTCCTTGTGAGCGCTCACTACCCCGCCATGCGTGGCGGCGACGGCGGGGCGCGCCGGGGCAGCGCGTTTTTTCCGACTCTTATCCCGCAGCACCACACTGGAAAGCGACACCCATGCGCAAGACCCTGATCGTTCTGATGACTGTATTGTTGGCTGGCTGTGTCGACGATTCCGCCTCCTACTACATCGACGGACGCGACCACGCACTGACGCTGCGCCGCCAGCAAGGCTATTTCTGGAAGGACGAGGCGGCCGTGTCGCTGGTGGCCTCGCACCTGCCGGAATGCCAACGCCTGCACCGCCTGACGACGACGGAGGCGTCCGGCGACTTGAAGGGGGAGGTGTTTTCCGCCGGCGACGGCAACTGGTATCTGCGCCTGGGCGGCCAGTTGTGGCAGGTCGAAACGAACACCTGCAACAGCCTGACGGAACTGGAGAACGATCCCAAGGCCGACCTGGGGCAGCCGGTTGGCAGCTTCGTCGTCGTTGACGGCAAGCTGGTGTTCGAGGCGCTGCCGGCGCAGGCGGCGCCGGCCCAGTAAGGATCTGAAAGCGGGGGTCTGACCCGAAGGGCGGGTCAGACCCCGGTGCCGCGGGCCGGTTTAGGCGCGGGCCAGGGCGCGCACGGCGCTGGTCTTGGCCGCGCGCGCCGGCGCCGCCGCCGGACGCGCGGCGGCGCCGGCGTGTTCTTCCAGCTTGAAGCGCGCCACCAGGCCCGCCAGATTGGCCGCCTGGTCTTGCATGCTGCCGGCCGCGGCGGCCGCCTCTTCGACCAGCGCCGCGTTCTGCTGCGTGACCGAATCCATTTCGGCGATGGCCTGGTTGACGTGGCCGATGCCGGTGCTCTGCTCGCGCGACGCCGCCGAGATCTCCGACATGATGTCGGTCACCCGCGAGACGCTGGCCACCACTTTTTCCATCGTTGCGCCGGCCTGGCCGACCAGCGCGCTGCCGGCCGCGATGCTGTCGACCGAGTCGCCGATCAGCAGCTTGATTTCCTTCGCCGCCGCCGCGCTGCGGTGGGCCAGGTTGCGCACCTCGCTGGCGACCACGGCGAAGCCGCGGCCCTGCTCGCCGGCCCTGGCCGCCTCGACTGCCGCGTTCAAGGCCAAAATATTCGTCTGGAAGGCGATGCCGTCGATGACGCTGATGATGTCGACGATGCGCGCCGCCGAGGCGTTGATGGTGTCCATCGTGGCGATCACTTGCGCCACCACGGCCCCGCCCTGCTGCGCCACTTCCGAGGCCGACAGCGCCAGCTGGTTGGCCTGCACGGCGTTGTCGACGTTTTGCGTCACGGTCGAGGTCAGCTGCTCCATCGACGCGGCCGTTTCCTCCAGCGCGCTGGCCTGGGATTCCGTGCGCCCGGACAGGTCCATATTGCCGCTGGCGATCTCGCTCGACGCGGTGGCGATGGTGTCGGCGCTGGCGCGGATTTCGCCTATCGTGCTGGCCAAATTGCTCTGCATGGTTTTCATCGCATACAGCACGCTGCCGCGGTCATCCTGGTGCGTCAAGACGCTGCCGCTCAAGTCGTTGCGGGCGATCTTCTCGGCCACCTCGGCGGCGTATTCCGGCGCGCCGCCCAGCGCATGGCGCAGGCTGCGGTTGATCATCGTGACGATCACCGACAGCAACGCGCACACGGCCAGCAGCAGCACGCCGGCGCCGATCAGCGACTCCCGGAAGGCGGCGTCGATGTCATCCATATAGACGCCGCAGACGATGATCCAGCCCCACGGTTTATAGGAGGCGACCCGGCTCATCTTCGGCGCCGGCACGGTTTCGCCCGGCCGCGGCCAGACGTAGCGCGCGAAGCCGGCGCCGCTGTCGCCCTTGCCGATGGCCGTGATGTCGCGGTACAGATAGGTGCCGTTGGCGTCCTTGAAGTCGAGCATGTTCTTGCCGTCGTTGGCCGGCTTGAAGGGATTCATCAGCGCGACGCCGTCCATGCTGACGATGGTCAGATAGCCGTCCTTGCCGTAGCGCAGATTCTTGATGGTGGCCGAAGCCAGCTTTTGCGCCTCGTCCTTCGTCATCTTGCCGCCGTCGGCCAGCTCGCCGTACATTTTCAAAACGCTGATGCCCATATCGGCGACATTCGCCAAATCGTTGCTGCGCTCTTCAATACGCAGGGTCCGCGTTTGCAGCGCGTTATAAATAAAGATGCCGGTGATGCACAATAAGCTGCACAACAAGGGAATCCACAGTTTCTGCTGGAATGTCAGTTTCTTCATGGGGTCTCCAACGTATTGATTGATTCAAATTCGAGAATACGCGGCGCCGGCGTATCGACGCCGGTCGGTGCTACTCGGACATGGTCAATATACGCGAAATTGGAGTGCCGTAAAGCAATATCTGCACGGCAATGTTAATAGCGCGATAGCTACACAACAATAGATGTTTCCCATAAAAATATAATAATGTTTTTATAGTAAAGTTTCTTTTTTTATTAATTGAGAATCAATTCCAAAATCGATTCATTCCATTCATTGAAAATAGGGAAAAGCGCTGAATTGTTCATTGTCGCGGCCGATGTTTGCGCCGCCGCCGGCCGCCTTCGCGGCGCCGGCGGCGGCGCGGGCGAGGCGCGCTTAATGGGCGCCCTGTTCGCTGTCGAGATGGGCCGTCTGGTAGTCGTTATAACGGCCGCCGGCCGCCGCGTCGGCCGGGACCACCTCGGCCAGCCGCGCCAGGTCGGCCGCCGACAGCGCCAGCGCGGTCGCGCCCAGCGCCTCCTGCAGGCGGTCGCGGCGGCGCGCCCCCACCAGCGGCACGATGTCGGCGCCCTGCGCCGCCACCCAGGCGATGGCCACCTGGGCCACCGTCGCGCCGAGCGCCGTGGCGACGCCGCGCAGGCGCTCGACCAGGTCCAGGTTGCGCTCCAGGTTGGCGCCCTGGAAGCGCGGGCTGAGCTGGCCGCGGAAGTCTTGCTCGCCTTCGCGCCGCTTCGACCAGTGGCCGCTGATCAGGCCGCGCGACAGCACGCCGTAGGCCGTGATGCCGATGCCCAGCTCGCGCGCCACCGGCAGGATGCTGTCCTCGATGCCGCGCGAGATCAAGGAATATTCGATCTGCAAATCGCTGATCGGGTGCACGGCGTGGGCCCGCCGCAGCGTCTCGGCGCTGACTTCGGACAGGCCGATGTGGCGCACATGGCCCGCCTTGACCAGCTCGGCGATGGCGCCCACCGTGTCCTCGATCGGCACGTCCGGGTCGAGCCGGGCCGGGCGGTAGATGTCGATGTGGTCGGTGCCCAGCCGCTGCAGCGAATACGCGGCGAAGTTCTTCACGGCCACGGGGCGGCCGTCGCTGACACTCCAGCCGCCGTCCGGGTCGCGCAGCGCGCCGAACTTGACGCTGACGACGGCGTTGTCGCGGCGCCCGCCGGCCAGCGCCTCGCGCAGCAGCATCTCGTTGTGGCCCATGCCGTAGAAATCGCCCGTGTCGAGCAGCGTCACGCCGGCTTCCAGCGCGGCCTGGATGGTGGCGATGCTCTCGCCCCGGTCGGCCGGGCCGTACAGGTCGGACATGCCCATCAGGCCGAGGCCCAGTTGGGCCACTTGCGGGCCGGTGCGGCCAAGTTGGCGAAGTTCCATATTCTCTCCCAGGGGTGGACGGTGGGGGCCTGCATGGCCCGGTGAGAGCATTATGCGGCTCGCGCATCAGGGGATAAATACGCTAGAATTTATTAGTTTATTCGAGAAAAAAGAATAATGAGGGAGGTGGCGATGGACCAGTTCAAGGCGATGCAAATCTTCAAATGCGTGGCCCAGTGCAAGAGCTTCACGCAGGCGGCGGAACAGCTGGACCTGCCCAAGCCGACCGTGACGAACGCCGTCCAAAGCGTCGAGCAGCAGCTCGGCGTGCGCCTGCTGCAGCGCACCACACGCAAGGTCAGCCTGACAGTCGAGGGCGGCATCTACCTGGAACGCTGCATCCGCCTGCTCAACGACCTGGAGGATGTCAACGCCCTGTTCCTCGGGCCGGACCACCTGCCCAGCGGCGTCCTGCGCGTCGACTTGCCGGAGCGCCTGGCGCGCCTGCTGGTGATTCCGGCCCTGCCCGAGTTTTTCCGGCGCTACCCGAACATCCAGCTGCGCCTGGGCTCGAACGACCGCTACGCCGACCTGGTCGGCGAGGGCATAGACTGCGCCGTGCGCGCCGGCGCGCTGCGCGACTCCAGCCTGATCGCCAGGCGCATCGGCGCCATGCAGCAAATTAACTGCGCCTCGGCCGGCTACCTGCGCCAGCACGGCCGGCCGCACACGCCGGCCGAACTGGCGCAGCACTACGCCGTCAACTTCTTTTCCAGCCAGAGCGGCCGCGACCTCGACTGGGAGTACGAGGAGGACGGCGCCACGCGCACGCTGTCCATGCGCAGCCTCGTCTCGGTCAGCAGCGCGGAAGCCTACGTGGCCAGTTGCCGCGCCGGCCTGGGCCTGATCCAGGCGCCGCGCCTGGGCATGGAGGCGCTGCTGGCCTCGGGCGAACTGGAGGAGGTGCTGCCGCAGTGGCGTCCGGCGCCGCTGCCGGTGGCCATCGTCTACTCGCACAACAAACACCTGTCGCCGCGCGTGCGGGTGTTTGTCGACTGGCTGAGCGGCATCCTGGAACTGGGCTGAGGCGAACTGTGAGAAAATGCACGCCCCCCGCCCGCCGCAGCAGAAGGAAACGCCATGACCAAGATCGAAGCCATGAAACGCATCAACGACCGCCTCGGCGCGCCGGCGCTGACGGACAAGAACACGCACTTCGCCAACGTCGCGCCCTATGGCACGGACGAAGGCTGGTGGTTAAAAATTCCGTATTTGACGTTCAAACAGGAACTACATTTCATTTTGAATAATGAAAAGACAAAAAACTTCCAGCATTTGACCATACACGCGAACCAGATTCTCAGCCCGGGGATGAAATTCCGCAGCAGCGACGGCGCCGCCGACGCCTTCCTGTCGGCCGCGACGCCGAAGCGCCTGATCGACCTGCTGCAGGGCGGCAGCAAATACAACTTCACGCGCCACGTGGTCCACGAATACCGCCACTGAGGGGCGGAGCGGGCTCCCGCGGGGAGCCCGGCGGCGCCATCAGCTCTCGCGCGCCAGCGCCAGGAATTCCGTGCGCAGCGCCAGATTCGGCTGCAACTCGCCCAGCATCGCCGAGGTGATGGTTTCCTCGCCCGGCGTGCGGATGCCGCGGCTTTCCATGCACATGTGGCGGCAGCGCACCACCACGCCGACGGCCTTCGGCTCCAGCGCCTCCATCAGCGCGTTGGCGATCTGGATCGTCATGCGCTCCTGCACCTGCAGGCGCTTGGAGAAGCAATCGACCAGGCGGGTCAACTTCGACAGGCCGACGATTTTACCGTTCGGCACGTAACCGATGGTCGCCTTGCCGAAAAACGGCGCCAGATGGTGTTCGCAATGGCTATAGACGGGAATGCCGCGCACCACGATCAACTCGTTGTACTGCTCGGCGCCATCCTCGAAAGCCTTCAACAGCTCGGCCGGGTCCTGCGCATAGCCGGAAGTCCAGTGCTTCCACGCCTTGGCCACCCGCGACGGCGTCTCCACCAAGCCCGGACGCCCCGGATCCTCGCCCAGGCTGGTCAACAGGCGACGCCAGTCTTTTTCTGAAAATTCTTCTTTGGACATGCTCAAACACCCTAAAAATTACAATTGCCGCCAGTATATAGAATGTGGCCCAGCCACGCTTGGCAGCTGGGGACAGACCACGATTTTCAAGGAATTATTCCTTGAAAATCGTGGTCTGTCCCCAGCTTTCGGCGGCTAGCGGGGCGGCCGGTGGGCGTTCACCAGCAGCGCCGAGATCGACACCGCCGACGCCGGCTCCGGCCAGGCGTCGTCCGGCCCGAACCAGCGCGCCTCGGCAATTTCATCGGGGTCGACGCGGATCTCGCCGTCCAGGTAATCGGCCGTGAAGGCGATCATCAGCGAGTGGGGGAAGGGCCAGGACTGGCTCATGAAGTATTGTAAATTGTGCACGCGCAGGCCGACCTCTTCCATCACTTCGCGGTGCACCGCCTCTTCGACCGATTCGCCCGCCTCAAGGAAACCGGCCAGCGGGCTGAAACGCTGCGACGGCGACGCCGTGTGCATCGCCAGCAGCACCGCGTCGCCCTTGCGGATCAGCACCATCATCGCCGGCGAGATGCGCGGGTAGGCCAGCATGCCGCAGCCCGGGCATTTGAAGCAGCGCTCGCCGCCGGCCAGCGCCATCGGCGTCGCGCACGCGCCGCAGTAGCGGTGGGTGCGCGCCCATTCGGCGATTTGGCGGGCGCGGCTGGCCAGCCCCAGCATGTCGTCGCCGACGGCGTCGAACAGCGAGCGCAGGCCGCGGAACGCATGCCCCGCGTCCGGCACGGTGTCGCTGTCGGCCCACAGCACCTGGCAGTAGCGGCCGCCCCACAGGCCGAGCGGATGGGCGCGGCCGAAGTCCAGCCCCAGCCCGGCCAGCCGCTCCGGCGCCGGCAGGCTCAGGTCGGCCTCGCGCAGCAGCAGGCGCTCGCCGTGGAAGACAAAGGTCAGCGCATCGGCATGCGCCTGGGGCGCCATCAGGGGAGTGAAGGAGGCGGGTGTGTGTAACATGCGCGGCATTTCCAGGGTGGGGGCGACGGCGTGGGATCGCGGTATGTTTTTCGGCACTTCGCTAAACAATATAACAACAAATGACGTTATTTCGCAACATCTTCCTGCCATTTGCCCGGCATATTATTGAGCGCGAATACAAGTGATAACAATTCTCATTTACGAATTTGTGAGAATTCGTTACAATGCTCCACGATTTCCCCCCTTATTCCAGCCGGCTGCGGACAAGCATGAAGGCTTGCCGCAGCGGGCACCACCCCTATTTTCAGCAGAGAGATGCATATGGCGCCGATTAAAAGCCGCAAGCACACCCAGTCCCGTTTCAACCAACATGTGAGCACCGCGCTGGCCGCGATGCTGTTGCCGGTGGCTGCGCACGCAGCGGACGCGCCCGCCAAACCGCAGGCGCTGCAGGAAGTGACGGTGGTCGGCAACAAGACCAGCAACGACTTCAAGGCCGACAAGGCCGCGTCCGTGAAATACACTGAGGCGCTGATCAACACGCCGCAAAGCATCACCGTCATCAAGCGCGAACTGATCGAGCAGCAAGGCGCCGTCACGCTGACGGAAGCGCTGCAAAACACGCCCGGCGTGGGCACCTTCTTCCTCGGTGAAAACGGCAACACCAACACCGGCGACGCCGTGTACATGCGCGGCTTCGACACCTCCGGCAGCATCTACGTCGACGGCGTGCGCGACGTCGGCTCGATCTCGCGCGACACCTTCAACATCGAACAGATCGACGTCCTCAAAGGCCCGGCCGGCACCGACAGCGGCCGCGGCGCGCCGACCGGCTCGATCAACCTGGCGTCGAAGCAGGCCAACCAGGAAGATGCCTTCTACTCGTCCGTCTCGGTCGGCAGCGGCAGCAAAAAACGCGCCAGCGCCGACTGGAACAAGCTCATCGACTCCAACACCGGCACCGCCTTCCGCCTCAACGTGATGGACCAGGACAGCGGCGTGGCCGGCCGCCACGAAGTGAAGAACAAGCGCTGGGCCATCGCCCCGACCATCTCGTTCGGCCTGAACGGCGCCACCCGCGCGCACCTGAGCTACCTGCACGTGAAGCAAGACAATGTGCCGGACGGCGGCGTGCCGACCATCGGCTTCCCCGGCTACGGCGGTCCGGACCCGGTCGCCCGTCCCTTCCTCGGCAAGGCCCCCATGGTCGACCCGAGCAATTTCTACGGCGCCCAGACCGACTTCAACAAGGTCACGGCCGACATGCTGACCATTCGCCTCGAACATGACTTCGCGCCGACGCTGAAGCTGCAAAACACCAGCCGCTATGGCAAGACCAAGCAAGACTACCTGCTGACCTCCTTCATGGGCAGCGCCGAGAACCTGAAAACGCCGCTTGCCGGCGACCCATCGACATGGTTGCTGGTGCGCACCCTGCCGACGGTCAAGGACCAGGAAAACCAGATCCTGACCAACCAGACCACGGTGACGGCGCAATTCGACACGGGCGCCGTCAAGCACTCGCTGGTGGCCGGCCTGGAACTGACCCACGAAAAGCAAACCAACTACGGCTACGTCGGCACCGGCACCCTGCCCACCGTCAGCCTGTACCGCCCGGACAGCAACGCGCCCGTCGCCGGCCTGAACCTGCGGCGCAGCGGCGCCGGCAGCGAAGGCAGCACCAGCACGCAAAGCCTGTACCTGTTCGACACCCTGAAAGTGGGCGAGCAATGGCAGTTCAACGGCGGCGTGCGCGTCGACCATTTCAACACCAGCTACACCAGCCTGGCCCTGTCGACCGAGAAATCGCATCCGAAATTGCCAGTTGGCACGCTCGTGCCGACCAGCTTCTCGCCTTCCGACACGCTGGTCAACGGCAAGCTGGCGGCGCTGTACAAGCCAACGCCCGACAGCAGCGTGTACGCGATGATCGCGACGTCGAAGCAGCCGCCGGGCGGCGCCAACTTTGCGCTGAGCGCCTCGGCCAACAGCGCGGCGAATCCGAAGTTCGATCCGCAAGCGACGACGACGAAGGAAATCGGCGCCAAGTTCGACTTCCTCAAGCAAAAACTGTCGCTGACGGCGGCGCTGTACCGCACCGACGTCAAAAATGAAGTGGAACAGGATGCCACCGACCTGAACGCCTACTACCAGACCGGCAAGAAGCGCGTGCAGGGCCTGGAAATCGGCATCACCGGCGAAATCATGCGCAACTGGCTCGTCAGCGCCGGCTACACCCGCATGGACACCAGCGTGGAATCGGGCAAGATCGTCACCGCCAGCGGCGCCAACAACCTGAGCTACACGCCGAAGCAAGCCTTCACCAGCTGGACCTCGTACACGCTGCCGTTCGGCCTCAAAGTGGGCGGCGGCGCGCGCTTCGTCGATGCGCTGATGCGCGGCACCGACGGCCCGGCCGACAAGCCGACGCCGACGCCGACGAAAACCGAATCCTACTGGGTCTTCGACGCCATGGCTTCCTACAGCGTCAGCAAGAACGTCGACTTGCAGTTGAACGTCTACAACCTGGCCAACAAAGCCTATGTCGGCGCCATCAACAAGAGCGGCTACCGCTACACCCCAGGCACGCCCCGTTCGGCCAGCCTGACCGCCAACTTCAAGTTCTAATCGCCTGAACCCGATGGTATAGTCGTGCGGCCCCTCCCCACCAGGAGGGGCCTTTTTTTTAGGAAATCCGCGCCATGATGCTGCATATCCCCAATGTATTAACACGCGAACAAGTCGCCGCGATCCGCGCCCGCCTCGACCAGACCGACTGGGTCGACGGCCGCGCCACCGTCGGCGCCCAGGGCGCGCTGGTCAAGCAAAACCGGCAACTGCCGGAACATTCGCCCGTCGGCCTGGAACTGGGCCAGATCGTCCTCGACGCGCTGGCGGCGAATCCCCTGTTCTTCGCCGCCGCGCTGCCGCTGCGCACCATCCCGCCGCTGTTCAACAGCTACGCCGGCGGCGAGCACTACGGCCTGCACGTGGACGGCTCGGTGCGCAAGGTGGCCGGCAGCAGCGTGCCGCTGCGCACCGACGTCTCGTCGACGCTGTTCCTGTGCGAGCCCGACGAATACGAGGGCGGCGAACTGGTCGTCGTCGACACCTACGGCACCCACGAAGTGAAACTGCCAGCGGGCGACCTGATCGTCTACCCCTCGACCAGCCTGCACAAGGTCGAGCCGGTCACGCGCGGCGCCCGCGTCTGCTCCTTCTTCTGGACCCAGAGCATGGTGCGCGAAGACTGGCAGCGCACCATGCTGTTCGAGCTGGACCAAAACATCCAGAAACTGCGCGGCAAAATCGGCGACTGCGAAGAAGTGGTCGGCCTGACGTCGCACTACCACAACCTGCTGCGCCAGTGGGCCGAGATCTGAGCCATAGCTGCACAGCTACACAGCTGGGGACAGACCACGATTTTCAAGAAATATTTTCTTGAAAATCGTGGTCTGTCCCCGGCCCGTATGAAATCTGATACGCCAAAGCGCCGCCGCGTCCAACTTTTCGCGCAACCCTCCCCCGCGCCACGCGCCGCGTAACCATAAATCACTTCTAAAACAGATACTTAGCCACCGCGCCCGGCCGGGCCGCCGCAGGCATGGCCCTTGCTATGTATTGAAGTCGAATCAAGACCTTGCAGCATTCAAAAACACGGGAGGGTGCGACACCAGCGCCTGGCGTGCTTGCGTTGCTCGCTGAAAAATCACAAAGTCCGCACCCGGCGGCGATCTACACGGAGGAGTCACAATGAAAAAGACACGGCCACTAACGGTATACATCCTGATTGCGATGGTACTGGGCATTCTGGTGGGCTATGCCTGCCACGAAACATTCCCCGAAAAAGCCATCACCTCGGATATTTCCGCCCATATTTCGATCGTCACGGACGTCTTCCTGCGCCTGATCAAGATGATCATCTCGCTGCTGGTGTTTTCCACGCTGACGGTGGGCATCGCCCACATGGGCGACGGCAAGACCGCCGGCCGCATCGGCGCCAAGGCCCTGTGCTGGTTCGTCATCGCCTCGCTGGTGTCGCTGGCGCTGGGCATGGTGCTGTCGAATATGTTCCAGCTCGGCACCAACCTCGGCTTGCCGCTGCCCGACGTGGGCGCGGCCACCAACCTGAAAACCGCCTCGTTCACGCTGAAGGACTTCGTCACCCACCTGGTGCCGAAATCGCCGATCGAGGCGATGGCCAACAATGAAATCCTGCAAGTGCTGGTGTTCTCGATCTTCTTCGGCGGCGCCCTGGCCGGCCTCGGCGAAGCGGGCAAGACGCTCACCAATGTCGTCGACCAACTGGCGCAAGTGATGCTGCGCATTACCGGCGCGATCATGACGATGGCCCCGCTGGCCGTGTTCGCCGCGATGGCGTCCGTCGTCACCACCCAGGGCCTGGGCGTGCTGGCCACCTTCGCCAAATTCATGGGCGGCTTCTACCTCGGCCTGTTCTGCCTGTGGGCGCTGCTGATCGGCGCCGGCTTCTGCGTGCTCGGTCCGCGCGTCTTCAAGCTGGTCGGCCTGATCCGCGAACCCTTCCTGCTGGCCTTCTCGACGGCCAGCTCGGAAGCGGCCTATCCGAAACTGCTGTTGGCGCTGGACCAGTTCGGCGTGCAGCGCAAAATCTCCAGCTTCGTGCTGCCGATGGGCTATTCCTTCAATCTGGACGGCTCGATGATGTATTGCACCTTCGCCGTGCTGTTCATCGCCCAGGCTTACGGCATCGACCTGCCGATCGGCACCCAGATCACCATGTTGCTGTTGCTGATGCTGACCTCGAAGGGCATGGCCGGCGTGCCGCGCGCCTCGCTGGTGGTCATCGCCGCCACGCTGAACCACTTCCACATTCCGGAAGCGGGCTTGCTGCTGCTGATGGGCATCGACCAATTCCTCGACATGGGCCGCTCGGCCACCAACGCCGTCGGCAACGCCATCGCCACGGCCGTCGTCGCCAAATGGGAGGGCGGCCTGGCCACGGAAGACGAGGCGGCGCGCCAGCACGCGGCGGCGCAGCAGGCCGATCCGCAATGGAACGAGGCGCAAGCCGCGCGCCAGGCCGCTTAAGCGCCGGGCGCCGCGGCTGATGCCGCGCCGCCTTACCCAGATTGAGCCATGAGCCGCCGTGCAGCAAATGCACGGCGGCTCATTTCATTTAGCAGCAGCGACTTCTTCAATGCGATACTAATGCCCTGGAACCTGCCTGAACACACGATGACGATGAATACTGGGAGCAAGATCGCGCCGCGCGCGCGGCAAGGGGCCGCGCCATGGTCGGGCCGGCAGTCGATGGCCTGGGGCGCCGTGCTGGCCGGCTTCCTGCTGGTGGTCTACCTGGTGTATTTCTGGACCGAGCGCCTGGCCATCGACAAGCTGCAGGCCGGCGGCGCCCAGCGCCTCGAAGTGTATGTCAGCAGCCTGGAAAACGCGCTGGAGAAATACGACTTCCTGCCGAAGACGCTGGAGCTGAACAAGGACGTGATCCGCCTGCTGCAAACGCCGGACGACCCGGCCCTGGTGGCCGCCGTCAACCAGTACCTGGAGCAGATGAATGCCCAGGCGAAATCGACGGCGATCTATATCAGCGACCTGAACGGCATCACCCACGCGGCCAGCAACTGGCGCGGCAAGGACAGCTTCATCGGCGACAACGTCTCCTTCCGCCCCTACGCGCAAGACGCGCTGCGCGGCACGCCGGGGCGCTTCTACGGCGTCGGCACGACGAACCTGGAACCCGGCTACTTTTTCGCCCACGGCATCTACCAGGATGGCAAGATGCTGGGCCTGGCGACCGTCAAGGTCAACATCGAAAGCCTGGAGAAGCGCTGGGTCCAGGGCGCCGACAAGGTGATGCTGGCCGACGAGCACGGCGTCATCTTCCTGACCTCGGTGCCGGCGTGGAAATACCGGACGCTGGCGCCGCTGGCGCCCGAGGTCGGCGCGCTGCTGACCCAGACCCGCCAGTACTATTCGCACAAACTGGAACCCATCCCCTTCCTGTCCGACCGGCGCCTGGGCAACGGCGCGCGCGTCATCACCGTGCGCGACCAGGCGCTGCCGGGGGCGGCCGCCAAGACCAGTTCCAGCGTGATGACCCAGTTGCAACTGAAATCGCCGCGCAACTGGCAATTCATCTACCTGTCGGACCTGCTGCAAGCCCGCTCCAGCGCCCAGGCCGCCGCCGTGTTTTCCTGCGTCGTGCTGGGCTTTTTCCTGCTGCTGTTCTTCTACGTGCGCCAGCGCCGCCAAGCCCTGGCGCACAAATTGCGCGCCAAGGAGCAGTTGCAGTACGCCTATGACAACCTGGAAACGATGGTGGCCGAACGCACCTCCGAGCTGAACGCGATGACGCAAAGCCTGAGCCAGGAAATCGCCGTGCGCAGCCAGGCCGAGCACAAATTGCACCTGACGCAAAACGAGCTGTTCCAGGCAGGTAAAATGGCCGTGCTCGGGCAGATGTCGGCCAGCATCACGCACGAGCTGAACCAGCCGCTGACGGCCCTGCGCACGATGTCGGACAACGCCGTCATCCTGCTCGAACGGGGCCGCCTCGACGACGCCAAAAACAACCTGGCGACGATCTCGCAAATCGCCGCGCGCATGGGCGCCATCACGGGGCAGTTGAAGGTGTTCGCGCGCAAGTCGACGACCAGCCTGACGTCCGTCTCGATCCCCACGGCCATCAGCAACGCCCTGTTCCTCGTCGAACGCCGCCTGCAGGTCGAGAACGTGCATTTCGCCATGCACGTGTGCGGCGACGACGTCTTCGCCCTGTGCGAAAGTAACCGCCTGGAACAGGTGCTGGTGAACCTGTTCGCCAACGCCCTCGACTCGATGGCCGGCGCCAGCCGGCGCGCGCTGACGGTGGACGTGACGCGCCAGGACGACAAGGTGCTCATCTGCGTCAGCGACAGCGGCCCCGGCCTGTCGGACGAGGTGCGCGAACGCCTGTTCGAGCCCTTCTTCACGACCAAGCCGCAAGGCGTCGGGCTGGGCCTGGGCCTGGCCATTTCGGAACAGATCACGCGCCAGTTCGGCGGCATTTTGCGCGCCGACAATCCGCCCGGCGGCGGCGCGCGCTTCACCATCGAGCTGCAAATTGCTCAGCAGGAGGAAAAACATGTTTGACGGCTTGAAAGTGTTGTTGATCGAGGATGACCCGACCGTGCGCGCCGGCAGCGAGCAGGCGCTGCAACTGGCCGGCCTGGAAGTGCAAGCCTTCCACTCGGCCGAGCTGGCCTACAAGCTGCTGGCGCCCGACTTCCCCGGCATCATCGTCACCGACGTGCGCCTGCCCGGCATGAGCGGGCTGGAACTGCTGCAGGCCGTCAAGGCCCTCGACGCCAATCTGCCGGTGATCCTCGTCACCGGCCACGGCGACATCACGATGGCCGTGCAGGCGATGCGCAACGGCGCCTACGACTTCATCGAAAAGCCCTATTCCTCCGAACAACTGGTCGACGTCATCCTGCGCGCGCTGGAAACCCGCCGCCTGACGCTGGAAGTGCACAGCCTGCGCCGCCGCCTCGAAGACGGCGACGGCATCGAATCCCGCCTGCTGGGCAATGCGCCGGCGATGCGCGACATCCGCCGCCTGATCCTCGACGTTGCCGACGAGCCGGCCGACGTGCTGATCTACGGCGACACCGGCACCGGCAAGGAAATGGTGGCGCGCTGCCTGCACGAGTACAGCCACAGGCGCAAGCACAACTTCGTCGCCGTCAACTGCGGCGCCATCCCCGAGAGCATATTTGAAAGCGAGGTGTTCGGCCACGAACAGGGCGCGTTCACCGGCGCGGCCAAGCGCCAGACCGGCAAGATCGAACACGCCGACCACGGCACCTTCTTCCTCGACGAAATCGAAAGCCTGCCGCTGGTGCTGCAGGTGAAGCTGCTGCGCGTGCTGCAGGAGCGCTACATCGAGCGGCTCGGCTCGAACACGGCCGTGCCGCTGGACGTGCGCGTCGTCGCCGCCGCCAAACTAGACCTGGAGGAACTGTCGCAGCAGCAGAAATTCCGCAGCGACCTGTACTACCGCCTGAACCTGATCGTGCTGCACCTGCCGCCGCTGCGCGAACGGCGCGAAGACATCCCGATGCTGTTCGAGCACTTCGCGCTGGCGGCGGCGGCGCGCTACAACCGCGCCGCGCCCGTCGTCTCGGGCGCGCAGATGCGCAGCCTGATGGCGCACGCCTGGCCGGGCAATGTGCGCGAGCTGCGCAACATCGCCGACCGCTTCGTGCTCGGCATCGCCGGCGGCGCGTCCGGCCTGCTGGGGCCGCGCGAGGCGGCGCCCGTGTCGCTGGCCGAACAGGTCAACGGCTTCGAACGCGCGCTCATCGAGCAGGAACTGCGCAACTACGCCGGCAATGTTGCCGAGGCCAGCGCCGTGCTGGGCCTGCCGAAGCAGACCCTGTACCACAAGATGCAGAAATACAATCTGGTGGCCGAAGAGTTCCGCTAAAGCCCCGCGTCCTTCATTTATAGCTAAAATTGAACGCCATCTGGAAGACCATCTCGCATGCCTGGCCACTGCACCGGGCCGGCTTGTACTTTTCCACCATCATCAGCATCGCGGCGATTTTTTTCGCCTCCGGCCCCAGGTCGCCCATCATGGAAACGCTGGTAGCCTTGCCCTCGCTGTCGACGGTGGCATACAAGGTCACCGAACCTTCCATCTTCAGCTTGCGCTGCAGTTCGTGCATCGCCCTGGTCAGCGTGCCTATCCCCTTCAGCGGATACGGTGGCTCATCGCCGTCCGCCAGCAAAGGATAGTAACTCTTGTAGCGACGCTGTTGCTCCGGCGTCAGATCGGCGTAGGCTTTGTCGAACGGAGCCATCGTGCTTGTCGCCAGAGTATTGTTAGAATTTAGCATTGCCCCGGACCGCCTTATGCTGAAGTGTTCCTTGGGCAGGGGCGCGCCGGGACTTTCGTCAAGTCGCAAACCGTCTTTGAACTCCCCCTCGTAACGGCTGACATTGCCCGCGTAGACAATCACGCCATGGCCATGGAATTTCCCCTGCTTCCATTCACCGTCGTAGCGCCCGCCGGTGCTAAAGACCCTGCCACCGACGCCGTCATAGCGATTTTCCTTCCATGCGCCTTCGTAGCGGTTGCCATACTTGTCCACTTCGATGCCCTGGCCGTCGCGCTGGCCATTCTTGAACTCCCCCCAATACTGCTTCTCGTTCGCATATTGGTAGGCGCCGGCCCCGTGCATGCGGCCGCGCTCCATCGGCCCTTTGTACTGAGCCTTGAGCTTATCCCCCGCCAACCACTGCACCACCCCGTTTCCGTGAGCGTAACCGTCTTCGCAGGGGCCGTCCCAACTGACGGTTTCGTCCGCCTCGGGCGGGGAAATGACAAGGCGGCAATCTTTGGCCGCCGGGGGGGACGCTGGCCCATCCGCCAGCGCGGCGCCGGCCGCGAACAAACACAGCGAAAAAAAACATGCGGCTAATTTCATCTATTTAAACTACCTCTATTGTGGATTAATTTCCGTACATCAACGATTGGGGCGGAAGTGTAACAGCGCAGCGCGGGATTGGCTAATTGACATGGGTTGCGGCCGGCAGGAACGGCGCGTTTTTCACACCTGCGCCGCTTACATCTGCTTGCGTCTGAAACGATGCCCGCCCTACCCAGGGCCGCGCGCAGATAGTATGCTAGGCACCTATGCCACCGTGGCAACATTGCAATCTAAAGGACACCCATGAAGCAAGCATCCACCACCCGTTTCCCTGGCCTGGCGCGCGCCGCCCTGTGCGCCGCCTTCGCCTCGCTGCTGGCCGCCGCGCCGCTGGCGGCCCAGGCTGCGCCTTCGCAGCGCGGCGCACACGCCGCCGCCTGCCAGAGCTGCGGCACCGTGATCTCGACGCGCACCTACCAACAGGCGGCCGCGCACGGCAGCGGCGTGGGCGCGGTCGGCGGCGCCGTCGTCGGCGGCCTGCTGGGCAACCAGATCGGCGGCGGCAACGGCCGCAAGCTGGCCACGGTGGCCGGCGCGGTGGGTGGCGGCTTTGCCGGCAATGCCATCGAAAAACAGGCACGTTCGACGACGAAAACGCAGGTTAAGGTGAGGATGAACAACGGCTCCGTGCGCAGCTTCGTCGAGGCCGGCGCCAGCCGCCGCCACGCCGGCCAGTACGTCAAAGTGGTCCAGGGCAAACTGGTGGCCCAACGCTAAGCCCCCGCCCTTTTACCGTCCGTCACCCGATTCTTGCAGCTCATCGCATTCGGATGGTGGGCGGCGGCCGTTGAGTTTATCTTATTTACAACATTGACCGGGTCACTGGCCCGGTTTTTTTGTCCATAAAATCTATAAAGGAACTTCCATGCGCACTCTTCTGAGCATTGCCGGCCTGCTGGTCCTGAGCGGCTGCGTCGTCGTCGTCCCCAACGGCGACACGCAGGCTTACTCGACGTTCGACAGCGGCGGCGTGCAGGGCAATGAACAGATCAAGCACGAGCTGCGGCCCGTGGGCAACCTGGGCGGACTGGAAGTGAGCGGCCCGATCCGCGTCGAGGTGCGGGTCGGCGGCGCGCCGTCGCTGGACATCGAGGCGGACAGCAACCTGCTCGAAAAAATCCGCAGCGAAACGAGCGGCGACACGCTCAAGCTGTGGGTCGAAGGCGGCATCCGCAGCCGCAACGGCGTCCGCGCCACCTACACCGTGACGCGGCTGAGCGAGCTGACCGTCAACGGATCGGGCCGCGTCATCGTCAATGAACTCGACGGCGACGCGCTGACCGTCACGAGCGCCGGCTCGGCGCCCATCCAACTGGCTGGCCGGCTCAAGCAATTCGACGTGCGCCTGAACGGCTCGGGCAGCGTCAACGCGGCGGCGCTGACAAGCAACTCCGTGAACGCCAGCCTGCGCGGCTCCGGCCGCCTGATGCTGGGACAGATACGCGGCGAGAAATTGAACGCGGAATTACACGGCTCGGGCTCGATCAGCGCCGGCGGCGCCGTGCGCAACCTCAACGTGCAGCTGCACGGCTCCGGCAGCGCCCAGTTCGACGGCCTGCGCAGCGAGGTGGCCGACCTGGCCACTTATGGCTCGGGCAGCATCGCCACGGCGGTCACGCAAAAACTGGTGGCGCAAAACGTCGGCTCCGGCGCCATCACGGTGCGCGGCAATCCGCAGCAGCGCTCCGTCACCGGGCGGCGCATCACCGTCACGGAATAAGCGGCGGCGCAGCGGCATCCGGGTTAGGCTGAGGGTGGTTTCGCGGCATCCCGCGACAACAGCCGCAAGCCGTTAAACACGACCAGCAGGCTCGCGCCGACATCGGCGAAAACCGCCATCCACAGGGTGGCGGCGCCGTTCAGCGCAAGCATGAAGAAGATCGCCTTGATGCCCAGCGCGGCGCCGATGTTTTGCGTCAGGATGCGCCGCGTTTTCCGGCTCAAGGCGATAAACCCCGCCAATTTTCCGAGATCGTCGTCCATCAGGGCGACATCGGCCGTTTCAATCGCCGTGTCGCTGCCGGCGGCGCCCATCGCGAAGCCGACGTCGGCCTGCGCCAGCGCCGGCGCGTCGTTGACGCCGTCGCCCAGCATGCCGACCACGCCGTAGCGCGCCTGCAACTGGCGGATTTCATCCAGTTTATGCTCAGGCAAGAGGTCCGCCTTCACCGCCGAGATGCCGACATCGGCGCCGATGCGCTGCGCGGTCAGCGCATTGTCGCCGGTCAGCATGACGGTGGCGATGCCGAGCCCGTTCAAGCGGGCGATCGCCCGCGCCGCGTCGGCCCGCAGCACATCGGCCACGGCGATGACGGCCAGCGCCGCGTCGCCGGACGCCAGCACCATCGCCGTCTTGGCCTCGCCCTGCATGCGCCGCAACAGCGCCTCCAGCGCCGGCGACATCAGCCGCATTTCCTCGATGAGGCGCTGGTTGCCCAGGTAGTATGTCTGGCCATCGATCTCGCCCTTCACGCCGCGGCCGGGCAGCGCCTCGAACTTCGCCACCGCCTTGTGCGCGGCCGCGGCCGGGCCGGCCTTGACGATGGCCGTGGCCAGCGGATGCTCGGAATTGGCATCCAGACTGGCGGCCAGCAACAGGATGGCGTCGCGCTCCATGTCGCCCAGCGCCTCCACGTCGGTGACTTCCGGCCGCCCCACCGTCAGCGTGCCGGTCTTGTCGATCGCCAGCGCCTTCAATTGGCTGCCCGCCTCCAGGAATTGCCCGCCCTTGATCAGGATGCCCCGGCGCGCGGCGGCCGTCAGCCCGCTGACGAGGGTGACGGGCGTGGAAATGACCAGCGCGCACGGGCAGGCGATAACCAGCATCACCAGCGCCTTATACAGCCAGGCGGCAAACGGCGCGCCCATCCACAGCGGCGGCACGACCGCGACGAGCAGCGCCATGAGCACCACGGCAGGCGTGTAATAGCGGGCGAAGTTGTCGACAAAGCGCTGGGTGGGCGCCTGCTTGCCCTGGGTTTCCTCGATGACGCGGATGATTTTCGCCAGCGTGCTGCCGGCGCTGTCGGCCGACACCGTCACCTCCAGCACGCCGTTCTCGTTGATCGTTCCCGCATAGACGACGTCGCCGGCACGCTTGGGCACCGGCATGCTTTCACCGGTGATGGGCGCCTGGTTGACCGAGGACTCGCCGCGCGCGACGACGCCGTCCAACGCCACGCGCTCGCCCGGCTTGACGCGCAGCAGGTCGCCGACCTTCACCGCCAGCACGGGCAGCGTTTGCCACTCGCCGCCGGCCGAGCGGACACTCGCGCTGTCCGGCGCCAATTGCATCAGCCCCCGCACGGCGTTGCGCGCGCGGTCCAGCGACAGGCTTTCGATCAGCTCGGCAACGGCGAACAGGAAAATCACCATGGCCGCCTCCGGCCACTGGCCGATGGCGACGGCGCCGAACACAGCCAGGCACATCAGGAAATTAATGTTCAGCGTAAAGCTCTTCAGGGCGATCCAGCCCTTCTTCAGCGTCGGCAAGCCGCCGGCGGCGATCGAGACGAGCGCCAGCGCGATGATGGCCGGCGACGCATCCGTGTGCGAGATCCACGCGCCCACCTCCGCCGCGACGGCGCAGGCGCCGGACAGGCCCAGCAAAAGCTTTTGCCGGACCGACAGCGAAACGGCGTCCGCGCCGGCGGCATCCGCATCCGCATCCACCGCCACGGCGTCCATGCCGATCGACTTCAGCGCGTGCACCACCGCGTCCAGGCTATCGAGCCGGTGATGGACGTCCAGCACCCGGCTCATCAAATTGAAGTCCAGGGCGACGACGCCGTGCATGCCTTCCAACTTGTTACGGATCAGACGCTCTTCCGTCGGGCAATCCATGTTCTGGATGCGGTACTTTGCCGAGCTGGTCCCGGCGGCAACGGCGAGCAGGGCTGGCGCCGCCGGCCGCGCCATGCTGGCACAAGCCGAGCCAGAGCAACATTTCGCCTTCGTTTCAACGGTATTCGACATCGCACATCCTCGCTCAATTGGTGTATTCTGTATTAGAAACCCTGTAGTCGCTACAGGGTCAAGCGGAATATGGAAAACGCAATGAAAATAGGCGAACTGGCGAAACGCACGGGCTGCGACGTCGAAACTGTCAGGTATTACGAGAAATCCGGCCTGCTCGACGAGCCGGCCAGGAACGCGGCCGGCTACCGGGAATACCAGGACGAGCACCAGGAACGCCTGCAATTCATCCGCCACTGCCGCTCGCTGCAGATCGGCCTGGCCGAGATCCGCCTGTTGCTGGCCTTGAAGAGCAATCCGGCGGCGGGCTGCGAAGGGGTCAACGACTTGCTCGACCACCACATCGAGCGGATACAGGGGCAGATGGAGGCACTGCGCACGCTACAAGGGCAATTGCAAGCCCTGCGCCACCAGTGCGCGGCGCCGCAATCGATCCAGCAATGCGCAATCATGCAAAGCCTGTCGGAAGGCAGCGACAGCCACGACTGCGCCTGTCACGCGGCCGGCTGAGGGGCGAGCGGCTCGCGGTAGTGAATCTCGATGGTCGTGTGCACCACCTCCCCATGCTCGGCGATCTGGCCGCGGATGGCGGCGGCCGTCAGCGAGCGGTCGCTGGTGACGACGCTGAGCGCGCATGCATACGCCTGCTTGCCGACCCGCCACACATGCAGGTCGACGACCACGGTTGAGCCGGACTCGACCACCTCGCGGATCTCGTCGACCACCGGATGGTCCATTTCCCGGTCCAGCAGCACCTTTCCCGTTTGCACGATCAGCCCCTTGGCCCAGACGGCCACCAGCGCGGCGCCGACGATGCCTATCGCCGGATCAAGCCAGACCCATCCATAAATCCAGCCCCCCGCCAGCGCGCCGATGGCCAGTACCGACGTGGCGGCGTCGGCGATGACGTGGACATAGGCCGACTTCAGGTTCAGGTCGTGATGCTCGCCGTGGCCGTGATGGTGGCCGTCGTCATCGTCATGGTGGTGGTGATGGTGCGCGCCGCCCAAAATGAAGGCGCAGACGATATTCACGAACAGGCCCAGCGCCGCGACCAGCATCGCCTCACGGTAATGGATGGGCTGGGGCGCCAGCAGGCGCTCGACGGAACCGAACACCATCAGCGCGGCGATCCCCATCAAGAACAGCGCACTGGCGAAGCCGGCCAACACCTCGATCTTCCACGTGCCGAAAGCGAAGCGCGGGTCGCGCGCGTACTTGCGCGCGGCCGCATAGGCGAAGGCGCTCAGGCCGATCGCCAGCGCATGCGAACTCATGTGCCAGCCATCGGCCAGCAGCGCCATCGAATTGAAGCAATAACCGGCGCCGATTTCGGCGGCCATCATCACCAGCGTAATCCACATGACGGTGCGGGCGCCGCGCTCGGCGGCATGGTTGCCGGCGTCGAACACATGCTCGTGACGCCAGGCGGACAGATTGTCGCGCTGCGGCTGGCTAGTCGTCATGCATTTCCTCCCGAACGGGCAAGGCGCGCCCGACCTTCTTCTTGCGCCGGGCGCTGTCGTTGATAATTTGATGCCGCTTAAAATCGGTCATCTTCTTCCAGCCTCGGGCTTCCTCGAGCGTGCGGAAACAGCCGACGCACAAACCCGTCGGGCCGTCGAAGGAGCATAGCTCGATACAGGGCGATTTCAATGCCATCCTACGCCCCTACTTCAGATAAGTGCGGATAACGTCGATCAACTCGTCGGCCCCCTGGGCGCGCTCGGCGTCGCTGACGATGGCGGGACTGGCGACATGCTCGCGGATATGGTCCTCGATGACCTCGCCCATCAGCCCATTGATCGCGCCGCGCGTGGCGGCGATCAATTGCAAGACTTCGGCGCAGCCGCTTTCGCCCTCCAGCGCCCGCTCAATCGCCTCCACCTGGCCGCGCAAGCGGCGCACCCGGTTCAGCAGTTTGGTCTTCTCTCGTGATGTGTGCCCCATGATGCTCCCCTGAATCTCAAATTACTATAGGGGGGTATACTATCATGCCACAAGGTTCTGCCTGCCAGGACAATCGCGCTAGGACACGGCGCGGCACAATCCTTCTTCACGCAGCGCTTTCTGAACGGAAGGCCGTTCACGCACACGTTCATACCAGGCGCGCAGATTGTCGAGGTTATCGAAGTGGATATCGGCCTTGTAATAGGATTTCAACCACGGTGCTTGTCCCCAGCCGGTCAAGGCGAACAAATAGGCATCAGCGACGCTGAACGTATCGCCAAGGAGGTACTGGCGATTGGCAAGTTGCTCATTAATCCATTCGTAGCGCTTCTCCAGTTTAGGCTTGGCCGTGTCTACGTACTTGCCAGCAAGCACAGCATACAGAAGGGGGATATAGCCCTTATGTACCTCCGACGTCAAAAAGCTCAACCATTCCTGCAACTGGTAACGCTCGAAGGTGCCGTTCGGCGGGGCCAGGTTCAGCTCAGGCTTCAGGTCGGCCAGATACTGGACAATGGCCGGTCCTTCGCGCAACACCCTCCCATCGTCAAACTCCAGGGCCGGGACATAACCGAAGGGATTCACCTCATAGAAATTGGCCCCGTTTTCCGTCGTATGAGTCTTATGCTCGACTTTAATCAGCGGAACATCGAGGCCGAGTTCGTTGAGGATGATGTGCGGGGAAAGCGAGCAACTCGCAGGCATATAGTAAAACTTCATAGTGACTCCGTTAGGGGCAGCTTCGAATTGAGGTGCCATGCATCCTATTATTGGGCACTAAGGATAAAAACGGAAGAAGGCACTATAATGTCATATAGGTACATTTTTTATACTTAACTCTAAGGGTGTCATGATGAAGGAGAGCGTGACTGGATGCTCGATTGAAGAGGCAATGCGCCTACTGGGTGGGCGATGGAGACTATTGCTGGTTTCGTATCTTATAGACGGGCCTAAGCGCTTTAACGAACTGCGGCGCGATATTCCCAACATCTCGCAGCGCATGCTTACATTAGACCTCAGGGCCTTGGAGAATGCTGGGCTCGTCACGAGAACGATTTACCCAACGGTGCCTGTCAAAGTTGAATATGCGCTGACTTCCGATGGCCAACGATTGCTGCCGGTCGTCGACGTGATGAAGGGCTTCGGACTGTGGCTTAAGGAACAGGGAAGCGCGACATCGTAGTTGCCAGCGGGAGTTCGGCAAGCCCGATGTGCTCAATATAAAAACGAGAATAAGAAAAATGCCCTGCAAATCAAAGACTTGCAGGGCATAGTTTCCAGAATCAAGTTGACCTGGTTTAGAACGGAATGTCGTCGTCCATGTCCGAGAAGTTCGGCGCCGGCTTCGGTGCCGGGCGCGGTGCCGGCGCAGGAGCCTGCTGCTGGCGCGGCGCTGGCGCCGGACGGCTGTTTTCATACGAACCGCCGCCACCCGACGATGCCGGACGGCTGTTCTCGTAGGAACCGCCACCGTCATCCATCCCGTCGCCGCCGCCCATGCCCTGGCGTCCGCCCAGCATTTGCATTTGTTCGGCGACGATGTCGGTCGCATACTTCTCGACGCCGTCCTTGTCCGTGTACTTGCGGGTCTGCAGGCGGCCTTCGACGTAGACCGACGAGCCTTTTTTCAGGTATTGGCCGGCGATTTCTGCCAGGCGGCCGAAGAAGGAGATGCGGTGCCACTCCGTCGTTTCTTTTTGCTCGCCGGTGTTGCGGTCTTTCGAGCGGTACGAAGTCGCAACGGCAATGTTGGCGATGGCGTCGCCGCTTGGCATGTAACGGATTTCCGGATCGCGGCCCAAGTTGCCGACGATGATGACTTTGTTGACTGATGCCATGAATAACTCCTGTTGAACTGCAGCGGGAGCCCCGCGCGTTAGTTTTACTAGACGGCGATTATAAGCCACTCAATCATGCAAGGCGATCTTTTTGCCACGCGAACGCGCCCTCTGGCGGCCGGCAATGTCGCCAAACATTTTTCTGTCGCGCTGGAAACAACGGCAATGAATACTGGTATTATATACAGTATTTAGCGCCAGACAGGCCATATTGATCAAGGATTGTCGATGCGCCCATCCGGCCTGCGCCATGCCGGCGGCAGGCGGGCCGGTCAAAACCCGGCTATAGTGTCAGGTTGACCCGTTTTGGCCCGTTATCGCTGGTTTTGGCGCGCGCCGGCCTCGCATTACCTCATGAAAGCAAGGCAAACAATAATGGAACAGATCCGCATCCGCGGTGCTCGCACGCACAACTTAAAGAACATCAATCTCGACCTGCCCCGCAACAAGCTGATCGTGATTACCGGCCTGTCCGGTTCCGGCAAGTCTTCGCTGGCGTTCGATACGCTGTACGCCGAGGGCCAGCGCCGCTATGTCGAGTCTTTGTCTGCCTACGCGCGCCAATTCCTGCAATTGATGGAAAAACCGGATGTCGACCTGATCGAGGGCCTGTCGCCCGCCATTTCCATCGAGCAAAAAGCCACTTCGCACAATCCCCGTTCGACGGTCGGCACCGTCACGGAAATCCACGACTATCTGCGCCTGCTGTACGCGCGCGTCGGCACGCCCTACTGCCCGGACCACCCGGAAAACGCGCTGGCCGCCCAGTCCGTCTCGCAAATGGTCGACGCCGTGCTGGCGATGCCGGAAGACACCAAGCTGATGATACTGGCGCCCGTCGTCGCCAACCGCAAGGGCGAGCACGCCGACCTGTTCGAGCAGATGCAGGCGCACGGCTTCGTGCGCTTCCGCGTGCAAAGCGGCACGCACGACGCGAAGATCGTCGAGATTGACGACTTGCCGAAGCTGAAGAAGACGGAAAAGCACACGATCGACGTGGTGATCGACCGCGTCAAGGTCAATCCGGAGATCAAGCAGCGCCTGGCCGAAAGCTTCGAGACGGCGCTGCGCCTGGCCGACGGCCGCGCGGTGGCGCTGGAAATGGACAGCGGCAAGGAAACCATGTTCTCGAACAAGTTCGCCTGCAATGTCTGCGGCTATTCGCTGCAGGAGCTGGAGCCGCGCCTGTTCTCGTTCAACAATCCGATGGGCGCCTGCCCCGAATGCGACGGCCTGGGCCACATCGAGTTCTTCGACCCGAAACGCATCGTCGCCTTCCCCAACCTGTCGCTGGCGTCCGGCGCCGTCAAGGGCTGGGACCGCCGCAACCAGTTCTATTTCCAGATGCTGGCGAGCCTGGCCTCGTTCTACGAGTTCGACCTCGACCTGCCGTTCGAGCAGTTGCCGGCGGCGGCCCAGCAAGTGGTGCTGTACGGCTCCGGCAAGCAGGCGATTCCCTTTTCCTACGTCAACGAACGGGGCCGCACGGTCATCAAGGAACATGTCTTCGAGGGCGTCGTCAACAATCTGTCGCGGCGCTACCGCGAGACGGATTCGATGGCCGTCAAGGAGGAGCTGGCGAAGTTCATCAACGAGAAGCAATGCCCGTCCTGCCACGGCGCCCGCCTGCGCGTTGAGGCCCGCTATGTCAAGGTCGGCAGCGGCAAGCAGGAGCGCGCGATCTACGAGCTGGCGGCGAAACCGCTGCGCCAGGCCCTGAGCTTCTTCGAGGAGTTGGTGCTGACGGGGGCGAAGAAGGAAATCGCCGACCGGGTCGTCAAGGAAATCATTTCCCGCCTCAAGTTCTTGAACAACGTCGGCCTCGACTACCTGTCGCTGGACCGCAGCGCCGACACCCTGTCCGGCGGCGAGGCGCAGCGCATCCGCCTGGCCTCGCAGATCGGCTCCGGCTTGACGGGCGTCATGTACGTGCTCGACGAGCCGTCGATCGGCCTGCACCAGCGCGACAATGACCGCCTGATCGAGACGCTCAAGCATTTGCGCGACATCGGCAACAGCGTGCTCGTCGTCGAGCATGACGAGGACGCGATCCGCACCGCCGACTACGTCGTCGACATGGGCCTGGGCGCGGGCGTGCACGGCGGCGAGATCATCGCCGAGGGCACGCTGGAAGACATCCTGGGCAACCAGAATTCGCTGACGGCCAAGTACTTGAACGGCACGCTGAAAATCGCCGTGCCGGCGCAGCGCCACCCGTCGAATCCGGCCAAGCAGCTGACGATCACCGGCGCCACCGGCAACAACCTGAAGAACGTCTCGCTGAGCCTGCCCGTCGGCCTGCTGACCTGCGTCACCGGCGTGTCCGGCTCGGGCAAGTCCTCGCTGGTCAACGACACGCTGTATCCGGCCCTGTCGCGCCACCTGTACGGCTCGCAGACGGAGCCGGCGCCGCACGACGCGATCAGCGGCCTGGAGCATTTCGACAAGGTCATCGCCGTCGACCAGGCGCCGATCGGCCGCACGCCGCGCTCGAACCCGGCCACCTACACCGGCCTGTTCACGCCGATCCGCGACCTGTTCGCCTCGGTGCCGACGGCCAAGGAGCGCGGCTACAGCGCGGGCCGCTTCTCCTTCAACGTCAAGGGCGGCCGCTGCGAGGCTTGCCAGGGCGACGGCGTCATCAAGGTCGAGATGCACTTCCTGCCGGACGTCTATGTGCCTTGCGACGTCTGCCACGGCAAGCGCTACAACCGCGAAACGCTGGAAGTGCACTACAAGGGCAAGAGCATTACCGAGGTGCTCGGCATGACGGTCGAAGAGGCGCACCTCTTCTTCAAGCCGGTGCCCCTGATCGCGCGCAAGCTGCAAACCCTGCTCGACGTCGGCCTCGGCTACATCCGCCTGGGCCAGAGCGCGACCACGCTGTCGGGCGGCGAGGCGCAGCGCGTCAAGCTGTCGCTGGAGCTGTCCAAGCGCGACACCGGCCGCACCCTGTACATCCTCGACGAGCCCACCACGGGCCTGCATTTCCACGACATCGACCTGCTGCTGAAAGTGATACACCGCCTGCGCGACCAGGGCAACACCCTCGTCATCATCGAGCACAACCTGGACGTCATCAAGACGGCCGACTGGCTGGTCGACCTGGGGCCGGAAGGCGGCGCCGGAGGCGGCCAGATCATCGCCAGCGGCACGCCGGAAGACGTGGCGAAGAATCCCGCCAGCGTGACGGGGCGCTACCTGGGGCCTTTGCTGAAGTAAACAAGCTGGGGACAGACCACGATTTCCGAGAAATACTTTCTCGGAAATCGTGGTCTGTCCCCAAGGGTCAAAAAAAACGGCGCGTATCAACACGCGCCGTTTTTTATTTGTCACGCCAGCTTAGTTGGCCAGGCGCTTTTCCAGCTGCGCCTTGGTGGCCACCAGCGCTTGCGGCAGGTGGTATTCCAGGCGCTCGAACAGTTCCGTGTGCAATTTCAGCTCTTCCAGCCACGCCGCCTTGTCGATCGAGGTGATGGTGTCGAACTGCGCTTGCGTGAACGGCAGGCCGTCCCAGTTCAGGTCGCCAAACTGCGGCGTCGTGCCGAAGACGTTTTCCACGCCGCCGGCACTGCCTTCTATGCGCTCCAGCATCCATTTCAGCACGCGCATATTGTCGCCGAAGCCAGGCCAGACGAATTTGCCGCTGTCGTCGGTGCGGAACCAGTTGACGCAGTAGATCTTCGGCAGCGCGGCACTCTTGAGCGCGGCGATTTTCTCGCCCATGTTCAGCCAGTGCTGGAAGTAGTCGCTCATGTTGTAGCCGATGAAGGGCAGCATCGCGAACGGGTCGCGGCGCACGATGCCCATCTGGCCGGCGGCCGCGGCCGTCGTTTCCGAGCCCATCGTCGCGGCCATGTAGACCCCTTCCGTCCAGTTGCGCGCTTCGGTGACGAGCGGCACGGTGGTCGAGCGGCGGCCGCCGAAGATGAAGGCCGAGATCGGCACGCCGGCCGGGTCGTCCCAGGCCGCGTCGATCACAGGATTTTGCGTCGCCGCGACGGTGAAGCGCGCGTTCGGATGCGCCGCCTTGGTGCCGCCGGCCGGCGTCCAGTCCTTGCCCTGCCAGTCGATCAGGTGGGCCGGCGCTTCCTTGCTCAAGCCCTCCCACCAGACGTCGCCGTCGTCGGTCAGCGCGACGTTGGTGAAGATGGTGTTTTCACGCATCGACGCCATGCAGTTGAAGTTGGTCTTTTCATTCGTGCCCGGCGCCACGCCGAAGTAGCCGGCTTCCGGATTGATCGCGTACAAGCGGCCGTCGGCGCCCGGCTTGATCCAGGCGATGTCGTCGCCGATGGTGGTCACTTTCCAGCCATTGAAGCTGGCCGGCGGGATCAGCATGGCGAAGTTGGTCTTGCCGCAGGCCGAGGGGAAGGCCGCCGCGACATAGTGCTTCTTGCCGGCGGGCGATTCGACGCCGAGGATCAGCATGTGTTCGGCCAGCCAGCCCGTGCCGCCGGCCTGGGCTTCCTGGTGGCCCATGTTCGAGGCGATGCGCAGGGCGAAGCATTTCTTGCCCAGCAGGGCGTTGCCGCCGTAACCGGAGCCGTAGGACCAGATTTCCCGGGTTTCAGGGAAGTGGACGATGTACTTGGTCGGGTTGCACGGCCATTTGACGTCCGCCTGGCCGGCCTTCAGCGGCGCGCCGACGCTGTGCACGCAAGGCACGAACTCGCCGTCCGTGCCCAGCACGTCGTAGACGGCGCGGCCCATGCGCGTCATGATCTTCATGTTGACGGCCACGTAAGGCGAATCGGACAGTTCCACGCCGATGTGGGCGATCGGCGAGCCCAGCGGACCCATCGAGAACGGCACCACGTACATCGTGCGGCCGGCCATGCAGCCGTCGAACAGGCCGTTGAGCGTGCCGCGCATCTCCGACGGCTCGGTCCAGTTGTTGGTCGGGCCGGCCTCTTCCTTGGTGGCCGAGCAGATGTAGGTGCGGTCTTCGACGCGCGCCACGTCGCTCGGGTCCGAGCAGGCCAGGTAGGAATTCGGGCGCTTCTCCGGGTTCAGCCGGGTCATCGTGCCGCCGGCGACCATTTCCGCGCACAGGCGGTCGTATTCGGCCTGCGAGCCGTCGCACCAGTAGATGCGGTCCGGCTTGGTCAGCGATGCAATGTCCGCAACCCAATTGATCAGTTTTTGTTGTTTAATGTAAGCTGGGACGTTGAGTGCTGCAACGCCACCCATGACGGGCTGATTCATAGTACCTCCAATGCCAATAAAGAAAACTTCTCGTGTTCCGGCACGGCAGGATCGTCGTCAGCCCTGTGGCTTGCGCTGCGGCCATTCGCGGGCGAATGGGAGTTGCGGTACGGCGGTCGTGTCGATTGCTTGCGTCCGGTGGACGCACACCCCAATGATGTGATCGGGCTGAAGGAACGTGTTGCGTGAACTCATACAAGGAATTCTAAAAATTGTCGGCGATTGTACACCTGCCAATATGCGTTTTACCCAAAAATGTAGGAGAAATGGTTGAGTAAAGTAGTAGGCTATTCAGCATTCGCCCAATCCCGTTATTTCCCTACCAAATTATTACCAAGATCGGCCAACTCCCATGAAAATTGCCATTCTCGATGATTATCAGGATTGCATCCGCGCACTCGACTGCTTCAAATTATTGGACGGGCACGAGGTCAAAGTGTTCAGCAACACGGTGCGCGGCGCCGGCCAGTTGGCGGTACGCCTGGCGCCCTACGACGCGCTGGTGCTGATCCGCGAGCGCACCAGACTGAACCGCGCGATGCTGGCCAAGCTGCCGAAGCTGAAGCTGATCTCGCAGACAGGCAAGGTGGCCGGCCACATCGACGTGGCGGCCGCAAGCGAGCTGGGCATTGCAATTGCCGAGGGCATAGGTTCGCCGACGGCGCCGGCCGAGCTGACCTGGGCGCTGATCATGGCGGCCCAGCGCAAGATCGTGCCCTACGCCAGCAATCTCAAGGACGGGCTGTGGCAGACCGTGTCGACCTACCAGCCGGTCAACACGCTGGGCAGCGTGCTCAAGGGCCGCACGCTGGCGATCTGGGGCTACGGCAAGATCGGCCAGTTGATCGCCGGCTACGGCCGCGCCTTCGGCATGCGGGTGCTGGTGTGGGGCAGCCAGGCCAGCCGCGACGCGGCGGTGGCGGCCGGCGACACGGCGGCGCCGTCGCGCCAGGCGTTTTTCGCCGAGGCCGACGTGCTCAGCCTGCATTTGCGTCTGAACGAGGCCACCCGCGGCATCGTCACGGCCGAGGATCTGGCGCAGATGAAGCCGACGGCGCTGTTCGTCAACACCAGCCGGGCCGAGCTGGTGGCGGACGGCGCCCTGGTCGCCGCTTTGCAGCAGGGCAAGCCGGGCGGCGCGGCGCTGGATGTGTTCGACACGGAGCCGCTGACGCCGGACTCGCCGCTGCTGCGCATGCCGAACGTGCTGGCCACGCCCCACCTCGGCTATGTCGAGAAAGATAGTTACGAGTTGTATTTCCAGTACGCGCTGCAGAACGTCGCCGACTTCGCCCTGGGCCGTTGCAGCCGGATACTCAATCCGGACTACGCGGCGAAGCAGCGGGTCGCATAGGCAGCGGCGGCCTCAGCGCAGCTCGGCCACGCCCGTCACCTTGATGGCGGGCGCCGGCACCACGTGCACGCCGCTCCACAGGCCGGCCCAGCCGGGCGGCCACGACAGCGCCGGCCCCGCGTAAGCCGGCAGCGTCGCGCGCACGGCGATCACCGGCACGGGCGGCGCCTGCGCCGGCAAGCCGCCGGCCGGACGCTGCATGTCGAGGCTGTACATATATCCCGGCAGCAAGGCGTCGCAGACGCCGGCGAACCAGGCCGTGTGGTCTTCGTCGCGCCCGAGCGCCCGCGCCAGGCCCTGCGGGTCGAACCTGGCCAGCGCGTGTATCAGTTCCTCCGTCGTCGCGCCGGGCGTGTCGCCCCAGCCCATCACCGGATTGACGTTGTAGTCGGCGCCCGAGCCGTACCAGCCCTCGCGCCACGGCCGCTGCATCCAGTCGCGCGGTCCGGTGAACAGGTGCCAGCGCCAGTGCAGGCCGGACGGCTTGGGCCAGGAGTACAGGTAGAGGCGCTCGTAACCGGCCTGGTGCAGCGCGCGCACCATCGCCATCAGGCGCGCGTGCGGCATGCGGTCGGGCGGCGCGCGGCGGAACAGGATCGCCTCGCCGTCGGCGAACTGCACCTCGTCGGTCGACAGATTCAAGTCCAGCGTGCGCGCCTCGCTGCCGAAGCGGGCGGCGATCCAGCCCGTCAGCAAATTCACGGACGTGATGACGCCGTAGCCGCGGTGGCGGTGGAAAATGACGGTTCCGGGGGCGAGCGCTTTCATATGGGCGGCATGGGCGGGTGAATCGGGCAAAGAAGCTAGTGTACCCACAGATCGGCCAACTTTCCAGACGGGCGCGGCGAACTGTATGACACCGCGCAGGCCCCACGGGCGCGGCGCTTCGCGTTATGATGCGCCTCATTCTCCACTGACATCGTGACCTCATCATGACACTGCGCATTCTCTCGACCGGCGGCACCTTCGACAAACACTACAATGAATTGAATGGCGTGCTCGGTTTCAGCGACAGCCACCTGCCCGTCGCCGTCGCCCGCGCCCGCATCACCGTGCCCGTCGCGCTGGAACAGTTGCCGCTGCTGGACTCGCTCGACATGGTCGACGCCGACCGCCAACGCATCCTCGCCTCGTGCGGCGCCGCCGCCGAGCGCGCCGTCGTCATCATCCACGGCACCGACACCATGCCGGAAACGGCCGCCGTGCTGGGCGCGGCCAAGCTCGACAAGACCCTGGTGCTGACCGGCGCGATGATCCCCTATGAAATCGCGAATTCGGACGCGCTGTTCAACCTCGGCTTTGCCTGCGGCGTCGCGCAAACCCTGGCCCCCGGCGTGTATGTGGCCATGAACGGGCAGATTTTCGCCTGGGACAATGTGCAAAAGAACCGCGCCGCCGGCGTGTTCCAGCCGCTGTAAACGGCACGGCCATGTAAAAAGCCCGCTGCGCGGGCTTTTTTGCGTGGCGGCGGCGCGGCGCGTTTAAGCGGTCGCTTCGCCGCCCAGCGCTTCGACGACGTCGGCCATCAACTTGCTCAGTTCGCCCGTCATCAGCATCACATCGCCGTCGAAACGCTCGTCGTCGTTCTTGGTGCTCGATTCCGTTTCCTTGATCACGTCGAGCGGCTTGATGCTCTTGATCGCCAGCGATTCGGTGAGCACGAAGGAAATTTTGTCGTTCCACGTCATCGCCAGGCGCGTACATTGCTTGCCCGCGGCGATGTGGCGGCGCACGTCGTCCGCCTCCAGCGTGTGGCGCACATAGCGCACGGTCGCCTTGCTTTCGCCGGTGGCGCGCAATTCCGTGTCCATGTCGACCGTGAAGCCGCTCGGGGCGTCGTCGGCCTGCAGCCACTCGGTCATCACGGCAACCGGCGAGCGCTGCACGCGCAGGCTTTCCAGCGGCAGCTTATCGACGGCTTTGAGCAGCAACTTGATCACTTCGTCGGCCTTCGCCGGGCTGGCGGCATCGACCACGAGCCAGCCGTTGACCGGGTCTATCCAGGTCCAGACGTTGCTGCGGATGCTGAACGCGCGCGGCAACAGCTCGTCGGCGACGCGCTCCTTGAGCTCCTTCATCGCTTTCTTGCCCGGGGCAAAGCCCTGGGCTTCTTCCATCTCGGCGGCGCGCGCCTTGGCCACCTGGTTGATGACGGTCGCCGGCAAGAGTTTCTTTTCCGTGCCGAGCAAGATCAACATCTGTTTATTGACGACGTGAACCAAGCTGCCGTTGTTGCGCGGCGAATCCCAACCCTGGCGCATCAGGTCCATGCTGGTGGCTGGCGTAAAGGTGTTCGACGCGAGCGCCGCTTCCAATTGTTCGGGGGTATATGCCCACGGAGCGGGCAGACGGTAAATCTGCAGATTCTTGAACCACATAGTTTTGTCTTCCGTTGTTTCACTATTGCCAGGGGAACGTCATTTTACACGCTCAGGCGGACGGAGGGACGTTGATGCATGCGCTCGTGGCAGGGGCGCCGGGAGCCCCTGCCTGCGGCTCCCGGCGCGGTGGTGCGGGGCTTAGTACCAGCGGAACACTTTAGCGCCGGTCAGGAAGGTCAGCAGGCCCGTGACGCTGAGGATGATGGCGGCGCGGGCGATGTCGGCCACGCCGGCGCCTTCGACGAAGACCATGCGCATGGCGTCGGCCAGGATGGTCAGCGGCAGGTACTGGATGATCTGCACCATCCATTCCGGGAAGTGCTTGTAGCTGAAGAAGATGCCGGAGAAGATCACCATGAACAGGATCGTCACCTCCAGCAGGCCGCTGGCCGTCTGCGCCTTCAGCGCGCGCGAGGCGGCCAGGATGGCGATGCCGGCGAAGCACAGATTGCCGGCGACGATCAGCAGCACGAAGGGCGCCAGCCCCCCCTGGGCGTGGACGTCGAAGTAGCTTTGCGCGAAGAAGTAGATGGCGAGGATTTCCGCGAAGCTGAACACGAAGCAGGCCAGCACGTGGGCGCCGAGGAAGTCGTGCTTGTTCATCGGCGTGATGCGCATCTGCCGCGTCACCTTGGTGGCGCGCTTCTCGATCAGCGTCCAGCCGACGGCGATCAGGCAGGTTTCCATGATGGCCATGCCGATCAGGCCCGGCACGAGGAAGTCGATGTAGCGCAGGCCGGGGCTTTCCAGCACCGACATATTCTTCTCGACCGCCTTGCTGAGGCCGTCGGGGTCGTCGCGCAGGAAGAAATAGGTCAGCATGGCGTCGCTGTTCTGCGGGTCGAGGAAGTACAGGTGTTTGCCGGACGCGTCGGGCTCGATGAACACTTGCACGTCGCCGCGCTTCAGGCCGCGCACCACGTCGTCGCGGCTGTTGTAGTACTTGAAGCGGTACTTGACCTTGACCAGGTGGGTGCGCTTGATCTCGCCGCTGTTGGCGATCGACGGCAGGGTGTGCTCTTTCGCCTCGACGCGGCCGGCCCAGGCCTTCAGCTCCGTCTGGGCGCGCACGTCGGCCGCCGGCAGCACGACGCCGACGACGCGCTCGTTGACGTCGGCCTCGGCGAAGGACACACCCAGCAGCCACACCAGCAACAGCGGGAAGCCGAAGGACCAGAAGAGGATTTGCGGCTCGCGCAGGTATTGGCGAAACTGGGTCGCCGTCAAATTAAACAGTGCATTATTCATGGAAACCTCGGCCGGCGATGGAAAGGAATAAATCGTCTAGTGTTTTCTTGCGTACTACAATTTGGTCGATGTCGACCTTGCGGTCCTGGACGAAGCGCGACAGGCGGAACAGGAAGTCGGTGCCGTTGTGGACCAGGATGCGGGCCTTCGACGAGGCCTGGTCGTACTGGTAGTGGATGACGTTGTCGTGGCTGGTCAAGTCGCCGCAGGCGGCCTCGTCGCGGACCCGGTATTCGACGATCTCGCCCGGCTCGTGCACCTGCAGCAGGTGCGCCAGCGTGCCCTGGGTCAGGATGCGGCCCTGGTGCATGATGCAGATGCGGTCGCACAGGTATTCGGCCTCCTCCATGTAGTGGGTGGTGAGGATCACCGTCGACTTGGTTTCCTGGTTCAGCCTGCGCAAGATGTCCCAGGTGCCGCGCCGCACCTGCGGGTCCAGGCCGGTGGTCGGTTCGTCGAGGATCAGCACTTCGGGCTGGTTCAGCACGGAGATCGCCAGCGCCAGCCGCTGCCGCTGGCCGCCGGACAGTTCCTCGACCAGGGCCTTGCGCTTGCCCAGCAGTTCGACCAGCTCCAGCACCTCCTCGCTGCGGCGGCGCGGCAGTTTGTAGAAGCTGCCGAACAGGTTGACCGTCTCGTCGACGCGCAGCTTGTTGATGAACAGCGGCTCCTGCAGCACGCCGGCCAGGCGCGTGCGCAGGAAAGCCTCGTCCTTGGCCCAGCCGCGCCCGAGGATGCGGATGCTGCCGCTGTCGGGCTTTTTCAAGCCCTCGATCATTTCCACCAGCGTCGTCTTGCCGGCGCCGTTGGGGCCCAGCAGGGCGATGAATTCGCCGCGGTGGATGTCCAGCGACACGTCGTTGACGGCGGTGAGGTCCTTGAAACGTTTCGTCACGCCCTTGAATTCAATGACTGCTTCTCTTGTTGTCGTATCCATTACCCTAGTTATCCATGTGGTTGAGTGCACTGTGCGGCGCCCGGCTGGCGGCGCGCAGCGCGGTCTGCACGGCGGCGAGCAACTGCTCGATGCCGTGCGCGTTGAGGTTCGAACAAACCATGCGGATGCTGGGCCGTTCCCGGCCCGTGTCGACGATGTAAAAATTAATGCTGTCCTCCTCCCAATTGCTGCTGGTGGCCTCGCTCAGCAACAAGCGCGTCGGGTCCTTCAATTGCTCGGCGTGCACGCCGCCGCCGGCGCCGCCATCCCGCTTGAACACGCTCTGCAGCATGTTCACGTTGATCACCGGGTCGGCGATGCCGCCGCGCGCGGCCCGCGCCGGCCTGGCGCGCAGGCGCGCGCGCCAGCCCGCTTCGGGCGGGAAGGGCTCCATGAACAGGAAGTCGGCCAGGAAGCGCGGGTACAGGCGGGCGCGCCGGAACAGCCGCGCAAACAGCCAGCCGGCGGCGCGGATCAAGCCCGTGTACAGGCGCGGGCTGTGGCGCCAGCGCTGCTCGGCCAGCACGCCGACCGGCACGCTCCACGGGCAATCCTTGTGCTCGTAGGCTTCCAGCACGCGCTGCCGGACCTCGCCCAGCACCTGCGCGAAGCTGGCGTCGGCGCCGAAGCTCAGCGGCACCGGCATGACGCGCAGCAGGGCCGCCATCAAGCCCTCGGTGCCGTTCTCCTCGCGGCTTTCCAGCACCGAGTTGAGCGTGAAGCGCGCCTGCGCCGTCACGCTGTGCACGGCGCAGCCGATGACGGCGATCAGGCACATCTGCAAGGTCGCCTTGTGGCGCCTGGCCAGCTCGCCCAGTTTTTCGAAGGAGTCGTCGGGGAAGGCGGCGTAGCAGTCGTGGTGCCGCAGCGCCCCCCGTTCGAGCAGCGCGTCGGGGAAGCGCGCATACGGATGCCCGCGCAACTGCCCGCGCCAGAACTGCAGGGCGCGCTCGCCGTGCATGGCGTTGCGCTGGCGCTCCCAGGCGACGAAGTCGGCGATCTGCAGCGTCTGCGCCCGCCCCGGCAGGCGGCCGTCGCCCTGCGCCAGGCGGCGGTAGGTGTCCATCAGCTGCTGCTCGAACAGGTGCACGGCGCCGCCGTCGGCGACGATGTGCGGGAAGCACAGCAGCATGACGTGGCTGGCCGCGCCGGTGCGCACCAGCTGGGCGCGCAGCAGCGGCGGCCGCGCCAGGTCGAACGGCGTGTCGACCATCTTGTGCGAGACGGCGCCGACCAGCGCGCCCAGCTCCGCCTCGTCCAGCGCCGAGCCGTCCAGGTAGGCCAGGTCGAAGGGCTGGAACGGCAGCACGCGCTGCAGCGGATTCCAGTCCGAGATGCTGGCGCGCAGCGATTCGTGCCGCTGCAGCATGTGGTTCAGCGCCTTTTCCATGGTGCGCACGTCGATCGCGCCGTCTATCATCAGGCGCGACAGGCTGTTGGCCGTGTCGCCCAGCGCCACATAGACGAACCAGAAGCACAGTTGCGCATAGCCGAGCGGGAAATCGCGGCCCTCGGGCGTGTGCAGCGCGACGATGCCGGCCTCGGCCGGGCCGGCCGCCACGCGCCAGCGGTCCAGATCGGCGACATTGTTCGGCGCCGCGCCGGCCGGCTCGCGCGCCGCGGCCGGCAGCGTCTGCGGCAGCGGCTTCATGACGGCTCCCCGACTGCCTGCGGCGCGCGCGCCGCGACGTTTTCGGCCAGCTGGGCGATGGTCGAGTTATCGTAAATGAGGCCGGTCGGCAGCGCCACCTTCAGCTTGCGCTTGATCTCGGCGATGATCTGCACCGCCATCAGCGAATGGCCGTTGAGCTCGAAGAAATCGTCGAACACGCCCAGCGGCGCGACGCCGATCTTGTCTTGCCAGATGTCGCGGATGCAGGCTTCGACGCCGTTGCGCGGCGCCACGAAGGCGGCCGCCAGGTCCGGCCGCGGATGGAAGCCGGCCGGCGCCGCGTCGGCGCCGCCGTCGGCGCCGTCCACGGCGTCGGCCGGCGCCGGCGCCGCCTCCGGCAGCGGCAGGCCGCGGGTCGAGGTGTAGCAATGGCTCAAGCCGCTGGCGAGCGCCCGCTCCAGCGCCGCCACGCCCTCGGCCGGCGTGATGCCGTGGCTGATGTAGCCAAGCTGGGCGGCGCCCAGGCTATTGACGGCCATGCCGACCTCCTGCCACGAATCCCAGCCCACGCTCAGGTAGCGGGTCGGGCCGCCGCGCGCCGCGCCGGCCAGGGCGAAGGCGTCCTCGAAGGCGTTGGCGGCGCAGTAGGCGACCTGGCCGACCGGCGCGATGTGCGCGGCCAGCGAGGAGCACAGCACGAAGCAGTCGAGCGCGTGGCGGCGCAGCAGACGGCCCAGCAACTGGGTGCCGGCCACCTTGGCGGCGAACACGGCCGCCGAGTCGGCCGCCGTGCGGCGCTGGATCAGCGCGCCGTCGGCGATGCCGGCCGAGTGGATCACGCCGTTGACGCGGCCCAGCCGCCGCTCGGCCCGGGCCAACCCGGCCTTCATCGCGCCGGCGTCGGCGATGTCGGCGCCGATCACGTGGACCTGCGCGCCGGCCGCGCCCAGCTCCTGCAGCAGCCGGATGCGCTGCGACTTGTCGTTGGACGGGTCGTGGCCGGCCAGCCAGGCCGCCCAGTCCGCCTCGGGCGGCACGCCGCCGCGCGAGGTCAGGATCAGGCGCGCGCGGTAGCGGCTGGCCAGGTGGCGCGCCAGCGTCGCGCCGATGCCGCCGAAGCCGCCCGTGATCAGGTACACGCCCTGCTGGCGGAAGGCCGGCGCGTGCCCGGCGTCGGGCAGCGGCACCGGCTCGACGGCCGGCACGAAGCGGCTGCGCCCGCGCAGCGCCACGCTGCCGGCGGCGCCGCCGTGCAGCTCCGCCAGCAGCGCCGCCAGGTCCAGCCGCGGCGCCCCGCCGAGGCGTTTTTTCGGCGGCAGCGGCAAGTCGATGCTCTTGCAGCGGATTTGCTCGAACTCCTTCGGCATCACGCGACAGACGCCGTCCAGCAGCGCCTTGGCCGGGTCGACGGCGCTGCCGCCGACGTCGTGCAGATGGCTGCTCAGCACATACAACTCGCAGCCGGCGCCGGCCGCCGACTGGGAAAACGCGCGGCCGATGTGCAGCAGGGTTTCAAACTGCGCGTAGTCGACGGCGGCGCCCGGCTTGGCCAGCGGCGTCACGCCCCAGCAGTTGACGATCTTCTCCGGCAGCGCCGCCTGGGCGGCCAGCCAGTCGAACAACTGCTCGACGTCCTTGCCGCTGCCGGGCCGCAGTTGCAGGCGCTGCGGCCCGAGCATGCGGAAGCGGCGGCCGGCGCGCACCAGCCAGACGCGCTGGCCGGCCGCCTCCAGCTCGCGCGCCAGCGCGCCGGCCAGGCCGCGCTGGTCCTCGAACAGCAGCCAGTTGCGCTGGCGCGGCGCGGCGGCGGCCGGCAGCGGCAGCGCCGCCTGGCGCCACACCGGCTGGTGGAACCATTGCGCCAGCGGCAGGCGCGCGCCGGCGGCAGGCGCCGCCTTGGCGCCCGCCACCTGCTCCAGCCAGTAGCGCTGGCGCTGGAAGGCGTAGGTCGGCAAGGGCACCTTGCGGCGCCGCTCGGCGCCGTAGAAGCCGCGCCAGTCGACGTGCACGCCCAGGCTCCACAACTGGCCCAGCACGCCGTACAGCACGGCCTCGTCGGCGGCGTGGCGCTTGATGTCGCGCACGCAGGCGAGCACCTGGGCGCGCCGCTCCGGCGGCAGCTGCTGCTCGGCCAGGCTGGCCAGCGTGCGGCCCGGCCCCACCTCCAGCAGCACGCTGGCCGGGTCGGCCAGCGCGCCGGCGACGCCGTCGGCGAAGCGCACCGGCGCGCGCAGCTGGCTCAGCCAGTACGCCGGCGAGACGGCCTGCTGCGCCGTGATCCAGGTGCCCGTCACGTTCGAGATGAAGGGGATCGCCGGCGCCTGCGGCACGATGCCATCGAAGGCGCGCCCGAACACCTCCAGGCAGGGCTCCATCATCGCCGAATGGAAGGCGTGGGCGCTGCGCAGGCGCCGCACCGCCACGTCGGCCTCCAGCAACGCCGCCTCGACGGCGTCGATGGCCGCGCCGGGGCCGGCGACGACGACCATCTGCGGCGCGTTCACGGCCGCCAGCGACACGCCCGGCAGCAGGTAGGGCGCCACCTCGGCCTCGCCGAGCGCCACCGACAGCATGGCCCCGGCCGGCATGGCGTCCATCGCGGCGGCGCGCGCCGCCACCAGCGCCAGCGCCTGCTCCGGCGTGAACACGCCGGCGACGCAGGCGGCCACGTATTCACCGATGCTGTGGCCGATGCATGCCTTCGGCCGCACGCCCCAGCCCATCAGCAACTGCGCCAGCGCGTACTCGACGACGAACAGGGCCGGCTGCGTGTAGCGGGTGCGCTGCAGCTCGCCCGGCGCCGCCTGGCTGGCGCCGGGGGGCGCGAACAGCAGCTCGCGGATATCGCGCCCCAGCAGCGGCAGCAGGATGGCGGCGCTGGCGTCGACGCTGCGGCGGAAGGCCGGCTCGGCCTCGTACAGGCCGCGCATCATGTCGGGATACTGCGTGCCCTGGCCGCTGAACATGAACACCACCGGGCGGTTGGCCAGGCGGCTGTGGCTGGGCGCCAGCGCCTGGCCCAGCTTGGCCAGCGCGTCGGCGCTGTCGCGGCACAGCACGGCGGCGCGGTACTCCAGCGCCGTGCGCCCGCTTTGCAGCGTGTAGGCGGCGTCGGCCAGGGCGGCCTCGCCGGCGTCCGCCAGCCAGGCGCGGAACTGGGCGATGTTGGCCTGCAGCGCGGCCTTGTTTTTGCCCGAGAAGCACAGCAGCTGCCACGGCCGCGACGGCCCCGACGGCGCCGCCGCGGCGGCCGATTCGAGGATCGCGTGGGCGTTCGTGCCGCCGATGCCGAAGGCGCTGACGCCGGCCCGCCGCACGGCGTCCTGCCACGGCCGGCGCGCGGCCGACACATAGAACGGCGTGTCGGCGAAGTCGATTTCCGGATTCGGCGCGTCGAAGTTGACGCTGGGCGGCAGCACCGCGTGGCGCAGCATGTGCACCACCTTGATGACGCCGGCCACGCCGGCGGCCGTGTCGGCGTGGCCGATGTTGGCCTTCACCGAGCCGAGCGCGCAGAAGCCGCGCCGTCCGGTGAAGTGGCGGTAAGCCTTGCTCAGCGCCGCCACCTCGACCGGATCGCCCAGGTGGGTGGCCGTGCCGTGCGCCTCGACGTAGCCGATCGACTCGGCCGGCACCCCGGCGGCGGCCAGCGCCTTCTTCACCACCTCGGCCTGGCCGTCCACGGACGGCGCCGTGAAGCCGACCTTCTGCGCGCCGTCGTTGTTGACGGCCGTGCCCTTGACGATGGCGTGCACGGTGTCGCCGTCGCGCAGCGCGTCGCTCAGGCGCTTCAGCACGACGACGCCGACGCCGTTGCTGGAAATCGTGCCGCACGCCTTGGCGTCGAAGCTGCGGCAGTGGCCGTCGCGCGACAGGATGCCGCCCTCGGCGTAGGCGTAGACGGACTTGTGCGGCACGCTGACGCGGGCGCCGCCGGCCAGCGCGACGTCGCAGTCGCCCGCCAGCAGCGACTGGCAGGCGTAGTGCAGCAGCACCAGCGAGGTCGAGCAGGCGGTGCCGACGACGATGGCGGGGCCGGTCAGGTTCAGCTTGTAGGAAACCCGGCTGGCCAGCAAGTCGTGGTTGTTTTCATACATCAGGTCCTGCAGCGAGACGTGGCGCAGCGCGGCCGGATTGTTGACCACGGTTTCCACCAGATAGCTGCTGGCCGAGGCGCCGGCGAACACGCCGATCTGGCCGTCGAACTGCTCCGGCGCGCAACCGGCGTGCTCCAGCGCCTGCCAGGCCGTTTCCAGGAACAGGCGGTGCTGCGGGTCCATCAGCTGCGCCTCCTTGGCGGCGTAGCCGAACAGGCCGGCGTCGAAGTGCTCGATGTCGTCGAGGAAGGCGCCGGAATTGACATACTCCGGCTGCGCCAGCTGCGCCGGGTCGACGCCGGCGGCGGCCAGTTCCTCCGGCGTCAGCGGGCGCACCGATTCCGTGCCCGCCTCGATGTTGCGCCAGTACTGGCCGATGTCGGCGGCGCCGGGATAGCGCCCGGCCATGCCGATGACGGCGATCTCCAGGCCGTTCTCCGTCTGCGTAGTCATGTCCATCTCTGTGTGGCCGTCCATATCATGCCCTCTGTTTTTGCTGCTGCAACTGGGCCAGGCGGCGGCGCCCGTCGTTGAGCTGTTGCTCGATCTGCGGCAGCCCGATGCCGCCGGCGCCGGCGCCGGCGCGCTGCAGGTGGCCGGCCAGCGCGCGGATGGTCGGGTAGTTCAGCAGGTCGACGATCGACAGCGCGGCGTGGCCGCGGGCGCGCAGTTGCTGGTGCACCCGCGCCAGCAGCAGCGAATGGCCGCCCAGGTCGAAGAAGTTGTCGTCGATGCCGGGCTGGGCCACGCCCAGCACCTGCGCCCACACGGCGGCGATGGCGCGTTCCAGGTCGCTGGCCGGGTCGGCCGCGCGCGGCGCCGCCAGCGGCGCCGGCGGCGGCAGGCGCCTGGCGTCGAGCTTGCCGTTGCGGGTCAGCGGCAGCGACGCCAGGAACACCACATAGGTGGGCAGCATGTACTTCGGCAGCAACTGCGCCAGGTGGGTCTTCAGCGCCAGCGCGTCGCCCTCCAGCGCGGCGTCGGCGACGACATAGGCGCTGATGCGCTTGCCGCCGGCCTCGTCGACCACGCGCACGGCCGCCTGGCGCACCTTGGCGTGGCGGCACAGGGCGCTTTCGATCTCGCCGAGCTCGATGCGGAAGCCGCGGATCTTCACCTGGCCGTCGATGCGGCCGAGGTAGCGCAGCACGCCGTCGGCGTCGAAGCTGGCCAGGTCGCCGGTGCGGTACAGCAGCGCGCCGGGGGCGGCGCGGAACGGGTCGGGCCGGAAGCTGGCCGCGTTCAACTCGTCGCGGTTCAGATAGCCCTGCGCGACGCCGTCGCCGCCCGCATACAGCTCGCCCGGCGTGCCCGGCGGCACCGGCTGCATGAACTGGTCCAGCACATAGATCTGCGTGTGGGCGATCGGCCGGCCCAGCGGGATCGCCTCGACGCCGTCGGCCTGCGCCGGCGTGACGTCGTGGGTCGTCGTGAACGTCGTGTTTTCCGTCGGGCCGTAGCCGTTCGTCAGGCGCAGCTCCGGCAGCGCCGCCAGCAGCTTGCGCGCGTGCGCCGGCGACATCGTCTCGCCGCCGGTGATCACCTGGCGCAGCGGCGCCAGCACCTGCGGTTTCTCGTCGACGACGGCGTTGAACAGCGAGGTGGTCAGGAACAGCGTCTGCACCCGCTGCTGGGCGATCAAGGTTTCCAGCACGGGGATGCTGGGCAGGGTGTTCGGATACAGCACCAGCGTGCCGCCGTTCAGCAGCGCGCCCCAGATTTCCAGCGTCGACGCGTCGAAGCTGGCGCTCGACATCTGCAGCACGCGGCCGTTGCGCTCGAAATCGACGTAGCCGGCCTGCTTGACCAGCCGCGCCACGCCGCGCTGGCGGATCACCGCGCCCTTCGGCGTGCCGGTAGAGCCGGACGTGTACATCACATACGCCGGCGCCGCCGCGTCGAGCGTGACCGGCGGGTCGCCGGCCGGCAGGGCGGCCAGCCCGCCGGCCATGCGGTCGAGCAGCACCAGCGGCGTGGCCGCGTTGAAGCGCGCCAGATAGCGCTCCTGCGTCAGCACGATGCAGCAGGCGCTGTCGTGCAGGATGGTGTCGATGCGCTCGCGCGGGTCTTCCACGTCCATCGGCACATACACCGCCTCGGCCTTGAGCACGGCCAGCATCGCGACGATCAGTTCGGGCGAGCGGGCCAGGTGCAGGCCGACGCGCTGGCCCGGCGCGACGCCGCGCTCGGCCAGGTGGCGGGCCAGCTGGTTGGCGCGCACGTTCAGCTGGCGGTAGCTGAGCTCCTGCTCGCCGTCCGTCAGCGCCAGGGCGTCGCCGCGGCGCGCGACCTGCTCGGCGAACAGCGCCGCCAGCGTGGCCTGGCCCTGGTAGGCGGCGCCGGCGCCGCTGAACTGTTCGAGGACCTGCGCGCGCGTGGCCGCCGGCAGGAAGTCCTGGGCGTGGTGCGGCTGCGCCGGCGTCTCCGCCATCGCCGTGAAGACGGCCAGGTAGAAGTCCGACAACTGCTCGGCCTGGGCCCGGCTCAGCTGGGTGGCGTCGTAGTCGATCTGGATCGACAACTGGCGGCGCTGCAGCCGCGAGGACAGCGTCAGGTGCTGGAAATGCACGTTCAGCGCGAAGTTGGTGCCCTCGTTGACCTCGCCGCTGTCGAGCGTGTCGACGACCTCGAAGCCGAGATCGGCGTCGAGCCGCTCATACACGTGGAAGTCCATATAGTTGAACAGCACGTCGTCGAGCAGGGCCTGGCGGCCGAAGCGGCGCTGGATCTCGGCCAGCGGGAAGCGGCGGAACGGCATGCCCTCGCACTCGTTGGCGAACACGGCGCGCACCGTGTCGCGCCAGGACGCGTCGCGCGCCAGCTTGAAGCGGAACGGCAGCGTGTTCAGGAACAGGCCGTACAACTGGTCGCCGCCGACCTCCTCGGGACGGCCGTTGGTCGGAATGCCGGTCAGGATGTCGGCCTCGCCGGTGACCAGGCTCATCACCTTGACGTGGCCGGCCAGCAGCACGCTCTTCATCGGCACCGAGGCGTCGTGCATCAGCCGCTGCAGGCCGGCGTAGACGGCCTCCGGCAAGTCCAGGCGCAGCGCCTTCAGGCTCGGCGCGGCGCCCTTCGCCCGCGCGCCCTGCAGGCGCGGCAGGCGCAGGATGGTGCAGTCGGCCAGCTTGTCCGACCAGTAGTTCTGGTGCGCCGGGTCGGCCACGGCGGCCAGTTCCATTTCGACGAAGTCGCGGTAGTTCACCGCCAGCGGCGCCGGCTCGGTGAAATGGCCGTCGCCGTTCAGGCCGGCGTAGCGGTTGAACACCTCGACGATCATCGTGTGGTAGCTCCAGCCGTCGAACACCGGGTGGCATTCCGTCATCGTGAACTGCAGCGAGCGGTCGCCGCGCAGCTGGATGAAAAAGCGCAGCAGGCTGGGCTTCGACAAGTCGAACGGCGTGTTGCGCTCCGTCTCCAGCAGGGCCTTGATGCGCCGCTCCTGGGCGGCGTCGTCGAGCCCGCGCAAGTCCTCGACCACCAGCGGCAGCACGGCGTGGCCGTGCACCACCTGCAGCGGCTGGCTGTAGCCGGCCAGCTCGAAGGAGATGCGCAGCACGTCGTGGCGCGCCACCGTGTCCTGCACGGCCTGGCGGAAGGCGGCCTCGTCGAACGGGCTTTTCAGGCCGATGTGCGAGGTGCCGGTGCAATGGTAGACGTTCGATTCCGGCGCCAGCTGCATGTGATAGAACATCGCGCCCTGCATCCGGCTGAGCGGATAGGCGTCGACGGCGCCGGCCGGCAGGCGCGCCCGGTCTTCCGCCTCGATCAGGCTGAAGGGCTGGCGCGCGTCGGCCGGACGGGCCGCGGCCGGGGCCTGGCGCGCGGCCGCGGCGGCCAGCGCGGCGATGTTCTGGTGCGCGAACAGGTCGACCAGCGCCAGTTGCAGGCCGAGCGCGCGGGCCTGGCCGATCGCCTGCACGCCGCGCAGCGAGTCGCCGCCCAGCGCGAAGAAGTTGTCGTGCACGCCGATCTGCTCCAGCCCCAGCACGGCGCACCAGATCTCCACCAACTGGCGCTCCGCCTGGTTCGACGGCGCCGCGTAGTCGCTGGCCAGTTGCGGCCGGGCGGCGGCCGGCGCCGGCAGCGCCTTGCGGTCGATCTTGCCGTTGTGCGTCAGCGGCAGCGCGTCGAGGAAGACGAAGCTGGCCGGCACCATATAGTCCGGCAGGGTGGTCTTCAGCGCCGCGCGCAACTGCTCGACCTTGACGGCGGCGTCGTCGGCGACGACATACGCGACCAGGCGGGCGTCGCCGTCGACGCCGTCGCGCAGGGTGGTCACGGTGGCCTCGCGCACCTGGGCGCAGTGGCGCAGCGCCGCCTCGATCTCGCCGAGCTCGATGCGGAAACCGCGGATCTTCACCTGGTCGTCGGCGCGGCCCTGGTACTCGACGCTGCCGTCGGCCAGGAAGCGCGCCAGGTCGCCGGTCTTGTACAGGCGCGCGCCGTCGCTGTGGCCGGCGGCGCCGGCCAGCGCGGCCGGCCAGGCGATGAAGCGCTCGGCCGTCAGGGCCTCGCGGCGCAGGTAGCCGGTGGCGACGCCGGCGCCGGCGACGTGGATTTCGCCGGTGACGCCGATCGGCACCGGACGCAGGCGCGCGTCAAGGATGAACAGGCGCAGGTCGGGGATGGCGACGCCGATCGGGCTGGCGCCGCTGCGCAGCGCGTCGGCCGCCGTGATCGGGCGGTAGCTCACGTGCACCGTGGTTTCCGTGATGCCGTACATATTGATCAGGCGCGGCGCGGCGTCGCCGTGGCGGGCGAACCAGGAGCGCAGGCTGGACGGCTCCAGCGCCTCGCCGCCGAACACCACGTAGCGCAGTTTCAGCGCGCCGGCCGGCGCCGCCGCGGCGGCGTCGGCCGCGCTGAACAGCTTGAACGCGGACGGCGTCTGGTTCAGCACCGTCACGCCCTCGTCCAGCACCAGCTGGTGGAAGGCTTCCGGCGAGCGCGACACCAGATACGGCACCACGACCAGGCGGCCGCCGTACAGCAGCGCGCCCCAGATCTCCCACACGGAGAAGTCGAAGGCGGTGGAATGGAACAGCGTCCAGACGTCGTCGCCGTGGAAGCCGAACCAGGCGTCGGTGGCCTTGAACAGGCGCATCACGTTATGGTGCGTCACCATCACGCCCTTCGGCGTGCCGGTCGAGCCCGAGGTGTAGATCACATACGCCAGCTGCGAGGGCTGGCAGGGCAGATCGAGGTTCTCGTCGGACATCGAGAGGATGAACAGCAGCTCGCTGTCGATGCCGACCGTGTCGATGCCGGTGCCGTCGAACAGCGCGCTGTGCTCGGCGTTGCTGATGACCAGCGACACTTGCGAGTCGGCCACGTAGAAGCCGACGCGCTCGGCCGACAGCGCCGGGTCGATCGGCAGATAGCCGTAGCCGGCCTTCAGCACGGCCAGCATCGCCACCACCAGGTCTTCCTGGCGCGGCAGGCAGATGCCGATCAGCGCCGCGGCGTCGGCGGGCGCGCCGGCCGCGCCGAGCGAGCAGCGGATGTAGTGCGCCAGCTGGTTGGCGCGCGCGTTCAGCGCCTGGTAGCTGAGGCGCTGCCGGCCCGCGCTGAGCGCCTCGGCGTCCGGCCTCAGGCGCGCCTGGCGCTCGAAAGCCTGGTGCAGGCAGAGCTCGACCGGATACTCGGCCACCGGCTGCTGCCAGCACGACAGCAGCGTCGCCCGCTCGGCCGCCGACAGCAGCGTGTAGTCGGCGATCGGCTCGGCGCCGCGCTCGCCGATCTGCGCCAGCAGCGTCGTGTAGTGCTCGCCCAGGCGAACCATGGTGGCGGCGTCGAACAGGTCGCTGCTGTATTCGAGCGCGCAGCGCACCTGGCCGTCGACGTTGTCGAGCGACAGCGTCAGGTCGAACTTGGCGGTGTCGACGGGGATGTCGAGACGCTCGACGGCCAGGCCGTCGAACTGCCAGTGCTGGCCGGACGACTCCTGGTAGGCGAACATCACCTGGAAAATCGGCGCGTGGCTCAGGTCGCGCTCGGGGCGCAGCGCCTGCACCACGCGGTCGAAAGTGACGTCCTGGTGCGACTGGCCGTCCAGCACCACGCGGCGCACCTGCTGCAGCAGCTCGGCGAAGCTGGCCTCGGGCTGGACGTCGACGCGGAAGGCCAGCGTGTTGACGAAGAAGCCGATCAGGTTTTCCAGCTCCAGGCGGCTGCGCCCGGACACCGGCGAGCCGACCACCAGGTCGCTCTGCCCCGTGTAGCGGTGCAGCAGCACGTAGAACGCCGTCAGCAATTCGATGAACAGGGTGTGGCCCTGGGCGCGCGCGCTGTCCGCCATGCGCGCCGTCAGCGCCGGCGGCAGGTCGAAGTAATGGGTGGCGCCCTTGAAGGATTGGCGCGCCGGGCGCGGCCGGTCGTGCGGCAGGGCGATCGGCGTGACGCCGCGCAGCTGCGTCTTCCAGTAGTCCAGCTGCGGCTCGACGGCGGCGGCGGCGCCGCGCTGCCATTCGGCGAAGTCGGCGTACTGGATCTCCAGTTCCGGCAGCGCCGGCTCGGCGCCCTCGCGGAAGGCCCGGTAGCAGTGCGCCAGCTCGCGCCCGAGTATCTCGGCCGACCAGCCGTCCGAGACGATGTGGTGCATGGTTAGCGCCAGCACGTGCTGCTCGTCGGCCAGGCGCAGCAGGCGGCAGCGCAGCAGCGGCGGCCGCGCCAGGTCGAAGCCCTGGTGGTAGGCGTCGAGCAGGAAGCGGCTGACGCTGTGCGCGTCGGCGGCGTCGGCCTCGCTCAGCTCGACCGGCAGGGTCAGCGTTTCCAGGCAGCGCTGCTGCAACACCTGGTCTTCGTACTGGAACACCGTGCGCAGCGATTCGTGCCGCTGCACCACGGCGTTCAGCGCGGCGGCCAGCGCGGCGCCGTCGAGACGGCCCGTCAGGCGCAGCGCCGTGACGATGTTGTACTGGGCCGTGGCGGGCTCCAATTGGTCCAGCAGCCACAAACGCTGTTGGGCAAACGATGGCGTAAACAAATAGGATGAGGCCTGCATATGCGCTTTCTTCTGTTGGTTGTTGAATTGCCACATAACGTCAATGAAAGAGCGGCCCCCCCTCGTCGGGCCGCCCCGGTGCTGCTCCACTGCTCCTTACCTGCTCCTTACCTGCTCCTTACTTGCCGCTGTCGAGGGCCGCCACGCGCCGGCCCTCCCTGGCCGCGCGCGGAATCGCGCCGCCGGCGGCGACGCCGGCGCCGCGGCGCTGCCCGACCAGCAGCGCCAGCTGCGCGATCGTCGGCTGGTCGAACACCTGGCGCACCGACAGGGCCACCGCCAGTTGCTGCTCGATGCGCGCCATCATCCGCAGCGCCTTCAGCGAATGCCCGCCCAGGTCGAAGAAGCTGTCGTCGACGCCGATGTCGGCGCGCCCCAGCACCTCGCACCAGATCGCGTGCAGGGACTGTTCCAGCGGCGTGGCGGGCGCCCGCCCGGCGCCGGCGCGCGCCGCCGGCGCCGGCAGCGCCTTGTAATCGAGCTTGCCGTTGGCCGTCTGCGGCAGGCTGTCGAGCACCACGAAATGGTTGGGCACCATGTACTCCGGCAGGCGCGCGCGCAGGTACTCGCGCAGGGCCGCCGCGCCGGGGCCCTCGCCGCGCTCGGCGACGACATAGGCGACCAGGCTGGCGTCGCCCGCCGCCGCGCCGTCGCGGTGCAGGGCCACGGCGGCCTGGCGCAGCGCCGGGTGGACCGCCAGCTGCGCCTCGATCTCGCCCAGCTCGATGCGGTAGCCGCGCAGCTTGACCTGCTGGTCGCGCCGGCCGACATAGTCCAGATTGCCGTCCGGCAGGGCGCGCACCAGGTCGCCGCTGCGGTACAGGCGCCCCGGCGACGCGGCGAAGGGGCTGGCGACGAAGCGCTCGCGGCTCAGCTCCGCGCGCCCCAGGTAGCCGCGCGCCACGCCGGCGCCGCCGATGTACAGCTCGCCCGTGGCGCCGAACGGCAACGGCCGCAGTTGCGCGTCGAGCACGTACAACTGGGTGTTGTCGATGGGCTGGCCGATCGGCACGCTGCCGGCCAGGCGCTCGCCGGCCGCCACTTCATAGACGCAGCAGCCGACCACGGTTTCGGTGGGGCCGTACTCGTTGAAGATGCGGATCGCCGGCGCGCCGGCGCGCCACGGCGCCAGCGCCGCGCCCGGCAAGGCTTCGCCGCCGACCACCATCGCCGCCACGTTGGCGGCCGCGCCGGCCGGCAGCGTCTGGCCCAGCAGCTCCAGGTGCACCGGCGTGATCTTCAGCAGGTGCGCGCCGCCCTCGGCCGCCAGTTGCGCGGCCAGGCCGGTGGCGTCGCGCTCGTCCGGCACGATCAGCACGGTGCCGCCGGCGATCAGCGGCAGCCACAGGCTGGTGATGGTGGCGTCGAAGCTGATCGACGAGTGCAGGAAGGCGCGCGTGTGCGCCCCGGCGCCGTAGGCGCGGCGCGCATACGTCAGGTAGTTGACCAGGCCGCGGTGCTCGATCATCACGCCCTTCGGCTGGCCGGTCGAACCCGAGGTATAGATCACATAGGCCAGGCTGGCGGCCGTCGGCGCCTGCGCCACGGCGGGGTGGGCCGGCGCCGGCGGCCACGGCCCGTCGACCAGCAGCACGGTGCCGCTCTGCTGCGGCAAGGCCGCCCGCAGCGCCGTCTCGGTGATCAGCAGCGCGGCCCGGCTGTCGGCGACCATGTAGGCGACCCGCTCGGCCGGATAGGACGCGTCGATGGGAATGTAGGCGCCGCCGGCCTTCAGCGTCGCCAGCATCGCCACCACCAGTTCCGGGGTGCGCCGCAGGTACAGGCCGACCAGACGGTCCGGGCCGACGCCGCGGGCGCGCAACTGCGCCGCCATGTGCTCGGCGCGCCGCTCCAGCTCGGCGTAACTGATGTCCGCGCCCTGGTAGCGCAGCGCCGCCCGCTCCGGCGTGGCGCGCGCCTGCGCCTCGAACAACTGGTGCGCGCAACCGTCGAAGAAGGGCCGCGCGGGCGGCGCCCAGGCCGCCAGCAGCGCCGCGCTTTCCTCGGGCGCCAGCATCGCCACCTGGTCCAGCGCGGCGTCGGCGCGCGCGGCCAGCGCCTCGACCAGCTGCAGCAGGTGGCGCGCCAGCCCCTCGGCGGCGGCGGCCGTGTAATGGCGCCGCTCGTAGTGGATGTGGCCGTGCAGGCCGCCGCGCGCCGACAGCACCACCGTCAACGGGAAGTTGGTGCGCTCGGCGGCCTGCTCGAAGCGGAACAGCGGCTCCTGCGGCGCGGCGCTGCCCGGGTAGTTTTCAAACACCAGGATCGACTCGAACAGGCCGCCCTGCCAGTCGATGCCGGCCTGCTGCTTGATGTCGGCCAGCGACAGGCCGGTGTGCTGCTCGTTCTCCTGGTGCTCGCGCTGGATGCGCCGCAGCCAGTCGCCGACCGGCGCCGCGCCGTCGACGCCGATGCGGGCCGGCACGGTGCAGATGAACAGGCCGACCATCGCCTCGATGCCGGGCAGCGCGCCGGCGCGGCCGGACACGGTGACGCCGAACAGGCAGTCGGCGCTGCCCGTGTAGCGCTGCAGCAGCAGCGCCCAGGCGGCCTGCACGACGGTGCTGACGGTGACGCGCTGGCCGCGGGCGAAGCCCTCCAGCGCGCGCTGCGCCTGCGGCGCCAGACGGAACTCGGCGCGGCCGATGCCGTCCTCCGGCGCCAGCACGGCGCGCGCCGCCGGCAGCGGCGTCGCCTCGGCCAGCCCGCCCAGGCGCTGGCGCCAATGGGCCGCGTCGGCGTCCTGGCGCAGGCGCTGCGCCTGCAGGTAGTCGCGGAAAGGCCGCGGCTGCTGCGCCGGCGCGCCGCCGCGGCACACCTCGCCGACCTCGTCGAGCAGCAGTTGCACCGACCAGCCGTCCAGCAGCGCGTGGTGGTGGCTCAGCACCATGCACTGGCCGCCTTGCGGCAGTTGCAGCAGCGTGATGCGGTACAGCGGCGCGCGCAGGTCGAAGCCCTCCAGGCGGTCGGCCAGCAGGAAGGCGTCCAGCGCCGCCGCGTCGTCGGCCCCGCCGGCGCGGCAGTCGCGCTCGCGCCAGTCGGGCGCGGCGCGCTCGCTGACGAGCTGCAGCGGCGTGCCGGCCGTGACCAGGTCGAAGCGGGTGCGCAGCGCCGGGTGGCGCTCGGCCACCCGTTGCCAGGCGGCCCGCAAGGCTTGCGGCGCCACCGCTTGCGCCAGGCGGAAGCACAATTGTTCGACATACAGGCTGGCCGCCGGCGCGCTCAGCGCGTGGAACACCATGCCCTCCTGCGTCGGCGTGAGCGGATAGACGTCGCGCAGCTGCGCGTCGCGCGCGCACAGCAGGTCCGTCTGCGCCTGGTCCAGCGCGGCCAGCGGGAAGTCCGACGGCGTGTGCTGCGGCGCCGCCTGCGCCGCGCAATGACGGATCAGCGCGCCGAGGCGGGCGCCGAAATCGGCGGCCAGCGCGCGCACGGTGGCCTCGCGGTGGCAGCATTCGCTATACGTCCATTCCACCGTCAGCGTGGCGCCGTGGACAAAGGCGTCCACTTCCAGCAGATAGGCGCGCCGGTTCTCGGCCGCCTGGCGCGGGCCGGTCGGCAGCGCCGACACGCCCAGCAGCGGCGCGCGGGTGAAGCCATGGTCGAAGCGGCCCAGATAGTTGAAGCACAGCTCGCCGCCGGCCGGCGGCGCCTGGTCCGCGCCGCCATACGCCAGCAGGCCGAAGCCGGCGCCCTGCTGCGGCACGCCGCGCACCGCCTCCTTGACGGTTTTCAGCAGCGCGTCGAGATCGTCCGCGTCCGGCCCCAGCGCCACCAGCACCGGATAGATGGTGGTGAACCAGCCGACCGTGCGGCTGACGTCCGGCGCCGCGTCGAAACCGTCGCGGCCGTGGCCCTCCATGTCGATGCGCCAGTCGCGCCCGCCGCCCCAGCCGCGCAGCGTCGCCGCCAGCGCCGCCAGCAGCACGTCGCTGACCTTGGCGTGGTAGGCCGCCGGCGCGGCGGCCAGCAACTGCCGCGTCGCGTCGGCGTCGAGGGCGAACACCACCTTGCGCGACGAGGCCGCGCTGTTGCGCGCCGCCGCCATGTCGAGGTCGCGCGGCAGCGGCGTCACGGGCCGCGCCAGATAGTCGCGCCAGAAGCCGGCCTGGGCCGCCATCGCGGCCGTACCGGCGCTGTGCGCCAGATGGCCGGCCCACTGCTGGAACGAGGCCGTCTTGGCCGGCAGCGCAAGCGCGCGGCCCGCCGCCAGCGCCGCGTAGGCGTGCAGCAGGTCGTCCAGCAGGATGCGCCAGGAGACGCCGTCGACCACCAGGTGGTGCACGACCACCAGCAGCAGGGCGCCGCCGGCGCCGTCGAAATGCACGGCCTTCAGCAGCGGCCCCGTTTCGATGTTGAGCATGCGCTGGTGCTGCGCCAGCGCCTGGCCCAGCTCGCCGGCGTCGGCCGGCAGGCGGCAGCGCTGCAGGCGGAACGGCGTCGCCCCGGCCGCGCCTATGCTGGCCTGCCACTGGCCGCCGACCTTGCTGTAGCGCGTGCGCAGGCCGTCGTGGTGCTCGAGCACGGCGGCGAAGGCCGCCTCCAGCGCCGCCAGGTCCAGCGCCGGCGCGACGTCGAACAGGTAGGACTGGTTGAAATGGTGGGGATTGGCCGCGTTGTACTGGAAGAACCAGCGCTGGATCGGCGTCAGCGCCAGCGCGCCGCCGACCACCTGCTCGGCCGCCGGCGCCGCCGGCCCGGCCCGCGTCACGCTGGCCAGCTCGGCGATGGTCGGGTACTCGAACACCATGCGCGGATGGATCAGCAGCCCGGCCTGGCGCGCCTTGAAGACGATTTGCAGGCTGAGGATGGAGTCGCCGCCCAGCTCGAAGAAATTGTCGTTGACGCCGACGGCCGGGCATTCCAGCACGCCCTGCCAGATCTCGGCCAGCGTCGCCTCCAGCGGCGTGCGGGCGGCCGCGTGGGGCGTCGCCGCCGTCTTCACGTCGAGCCGCGCCAAGGCCTCGCGGTCGATCTTGCCGTTGCTGGTCAGCGGCAGGGCCGCCAGCGCGACGATCTCGGACGGCACCATGTAGCTGGGCAGTTGCTCGGCCAGGTGGGTGCGGATCGCCGCCGTGTCGCCGATGCCCTCGGCCAGCACCACATAGGCCAGCAAATGCTTGCGGCCGTGGCGCTCCAGCACGGCGGCGGCGGCCTCCAGCACGAAGGGGTGGCCACTCAGGCTGGCCTCGACCTCGCCCAGCTCGATGCGGTAGCCGCGCAGCTTGATCTGGTGGTCGCGCCGGCCGAGGAAGTGCAGCACGCCGTCCGGCGCGTACTTGACCAGGTCGCCGCTCTTGTACAGGCGCGCCGACGGGTCGGCGCTGAAGGGGTCGCTGACGAAGCGCTCGGCCGTCAGGTCGGGCCGGTTCAGGTAGCCGCGCGCCAGGCCGGCGCCGCCGATGTACAACTCGCCGACGGCGCCCAGCGGCAGCGGCTGCATGGCCTCGTTCAGCACGTACAGGCGGGTGTTGCGGATCGGCCGGCCGATCGGCACGGCGCCCGGCATGCCGCACTCGCCGGCGGCGATGTCGTGGATGCAGCAGCCGACGGTCGCCTCGGTCGGGCCGTACTCGTTGATGACGCGCACGGCCGGCGCATGCTCGCGCCAGAAGCGCAGCGCGTTGGCGTGCAGGGCTTCGCCGCCTATCACCAGCACGGCCGTGTGGCTGGCCGCCCCGGCCGGCAGTATTTTGCTCAGCAATTCCAGGTGGGCCGGCGTGATCTTCGCCAGCGTCAGGCCGGGCTGGTTCTGCCACAGCTCGCCCAGGCAGGCGATCTCGTCCTCCTCCGGCACGATGAACAACTGCTTGCCGGTCAGCAGCGGCAGGTACAGGCTGGTGATGGTGGCGTCGAAGGCGATCGACGAATGCACCGGGTTGCCGATGCCGTCGGCGCGGTCGTAGACTTCCAGCGCGTGCGCCAGGTAATTGCTCAAGCCCCGGTGCGGCATCATCACGCCCTTCGGCTGGCCGGTCGAGCCGGAGGTGTAAATCACGTAGGCGAGGTCGTCGGCCGCCACCTCCAGACCGAGGTCGCTGGCGTCGTTGCCGGCCAGCGTAGCCTCGAAGCGGTCCAGCACGAGCGCGTCGGCGTCGGCCGGCAGCTTGCCGGCCAGCCCGGCGCTGGTGATCAGCAGCCGCGCCGCCGAGTCGCGCAGGATGAAATCCAGGCGCTGCGCCGGCAGGCCGGCGTCGATCGGCAGATAGGCGGCGCCGGCCTTGAGCACGGCCAGCAGCGCCACCAGCAGGTGCTCGGAGCGCGGCAGGAACACGCCGACCACGCTGTCGCGGCCGATGCCGGCGCCGCGCAGGTGGCGCGCCAGCCGGTTCGCCCGCTCATTCAAGGTGCGGTAATCCTGCCGCGCGGCGCCGCAGGACCAGGCGGTGGCGCCGGGCACGCGCCGCACCTGCGCCTCGAAGCGCTGGTGCGCGCACCAGTTCGGCAACGCCACCTCGGTGGCGTTCCATTCGTGCAGCAGCAACTGGCGCTCGTCCGGCGCCAGCATCGGCAATTCCGCCACGGCCCGCTCCGGCTCGGCCGCGACGCTGCCGAGCAGGTGCACGAAATGCGCCGCCAGCCGCGCCATCGTCTCCGGCAGGAACAGCGCGCTGCGGTACTCGAACTTGCCGCTGAAGTGGGCCTCGTGCTCGTCGATGAACAGGGTCAGGTCGAACTTCGCGGCCGGCGTGTCGATGTTGGCGCTGCGCACGCGCAGCGCCTGGTCTGCGCCGGCCGGCGCGCGCCGCCCCGTGAAGGCCAGCATGACCTGGAACAGGCCCTGTCCGGCGCGCTCGCGGCGCGGATCGACGGCGTCGACGACGCGCTCGAACGGCACCTCCTGGCTGGCCAGCGCGGCGGCGCTGTTGTCGCGCGCCGCCGCCAGCAGCGTCAGGAAGGACTGCCCCGGCGCCAGCCGCGCGCGCAGCGCCACGGTGTTCAGGAACAGGCCGACGACGCCGTCGAGCTGGGGCAGCGGACGCACCGCGACCGGCACGCCGACGCAGATGTCGCGCTCGCCGGTGTAGCGGTGCAGCAGCAGCTGGAAGGCGGCCAGCAGCACGTTGAAGGCGGTGGTGCCGCAACGGGCCGCCAGCGCGCGCACGGCGGCGCTGGCGGCGCCGTCGAGCGCGAAGTGGGCGCCGCCGGCGCGGCGGTCGCGCTCGCGCGCGGCGTCGCGGGGGAAGTCGGCCGGCAGCGCCAGCAGGGGCGGCAGGCTGGCGAAGGCCGCCTGCCAATAGGCCAGCTGCGGCTGCCACGCGGCCTGGCGCCGCGGCGAGCGGTCCCAGCGCGCAAAGCCCTGGTAGGACAGCGCCAGCGGCGCCAGGTCCGCCGCGCGGCCCTGCTCCAGCGCGGCGTAGATGGCCGGCAGCTCGTCGTCGAGCACCGCCATCGACGCTTCGTCGAGCAGCAGGTGGTGGGCCACCAGCACGACGGCGCACTGGCCGGCGCCGCCGAGCAGCACGCGCAGCCGGTACAGCGGCTGGCCCAGCAGCTCGAACGGCGCGCCGGCGTCGGCCTCGGCCTGCGCCCGCACGGCCGCCTGCCACGCGGCGGCGTCGAGCGCGCCCAGCGCCTGCGGCCGGCATGGCGGCAGCGGCGCGGCCGCCGACTGGCTGACCGCGCCGCCGTCCAGGCCCAGGCGCGTGGCGAACACGCCGTGGCGCGCCAGCAGCAGGTCCAGGCTGCGGCATAGCAGCGCGGCGTCGACGGCGCCGTCGACATGCTTGACGACGCCGATGTTGTAGGCGGCCGAGCCGCCGTCAAGCTGCTCGACGAACCACATGCGCTGCTGCGCGAAGCTGAGCGGCGCGGCGCCGGCGCCGTCCAGCAGCAGCGGGTCGAGCGCCGTGTCGGCGCGCAGCCGGCGGGCCCGCAGCGCCAGCTCGGCGATGCTCTTGTGCTCGAACACCTCGGCCACGCCGAGGCCGATGCCATGCTCGGCGGCCAGCAGCGCCGCCGCCTTCGCCGCCAGCAGCGAATGGCCGCCCAGCTCGAAGAACGATTGCGCGCGGCCGATGCCGCCGCGGCCCAGCAGTTGCGACCAGACGGCGGCCAGCGCCGTTTCGATGTCGCCCCGCGGCGCGGCGTCGGCGGCGACGGCGCCGCCCTGCTGTTCCGGCCGGGGGAAGCGGGCCCGGTCGACCTTGTTGTTGGGCAGGCGCGGGAAGGCCGCCAGCGGCACCAGGGCCGCCGGCAGCATGAACTCCGGCAGGCTGGCGCGCAGCTGCGCCTGGAACCCCGCCAGGTCGGCGCCGTCCGGCGCGTCGAGCAGCACATAGGCGACGACGGCGCTGGCGTCCAGATAGTCGGCGCGCACCATCGCCACCGCGTCGCGCACGGCCGGCAGGCCGCGCAGCACGGTTTCGATTTCGCCCAGCTCGACGCGGAAGCCGCGGATCTTGACTTGCTGGTCGATACGGCCCAGGTATTCGATGTTACCGTCGGGCAGCCAGCGGGCCAGGTCGCCGCTGCGGTACAGGCGGCTGCCGGCGGCGCCGAAGGGGTTGTCGACGAAGCGCTCGGCGCTCAGCTCGGGGCGGCGGTGGTAGCCGCTGGCCAGGCCGACGCCGCCTATGTACAACTCGCCGGCCACGCCGATCGGCAATTGCTGCATCTGCCCGTCCAGCAGGTGGATCTGGGTGTTGTGCAGCGGCTTGCCGATGTGGATGCGGGCGGCGTCGGCCGGCAGCACGGCATTGCTGGCGCTGACCGTGGCCTCGGTGGGGCCGTAGGAATTGACGAAGCGGCGCCCCGGCGCCCATTTGCGCAGCAGGTCCAGGCCGCAGGCTTCGCCGGCGACGATCAGCACTTCCAGCGCGGGCAGCGCGGCGAAGGGCAGCGCCGCCAGCGCCGACGCCGGCAGCGTCGCGTGGCTGACGCGCTGGCGCTCGATGAGCGTCAGCAGGTCCGGCCCCGGCAGCAGCGCCCGCGCCGGCGCCATCACCAGCGCGCCGCCGGCGCACAGCGTCATGACGATTTCCCAGATCGAGGTGTCAAAGCTGAACGAGGCGAATTGCAGCACGCGGCTGGCCGGCGTCATCGCCAGCAGCGCGATTTCCGCCTCGGCCAGGTTGCACACGCCGCGGTGGCCCACCAGCACGCCCTTCGGCCGCCCCGTCGAGCCGGAGGTGTAGATGATGTAGGCGCTGTCCTCGGCGCCCACATGGACGGCCGGCGGCGTCGCCGGGCAGCGCGCGATGGCGGCGGCGTCGCGCTCCAGGAACAGCGTCTCGACCGCCACTTCGCGGTAGACGTCGGCGAATTTCTCCTGCGTCAGCAGCAGGCGCAGGCCGGCGTCGCCGATCATGAAGCGGCGCCGCTCCAGCGGATAGTCGGGGTCGACCGGCACGTAGACGCCGCCGGCCTTGAGGATGGCCAGGAAGCCGATCACCAGCGCCGGCGAGCGCTCGACGCTGATGCCGACCGTGGCGTTGCGGCCGACGCCCAGGCCGACCAGGCGCTGCGCCAACTGGTTGGCGCGGGCGTCCAGCTCGGCGTAACTGAGTTGTTCGGCGCCGAAGACGACGGCCACGCCGTCCGGCGTGGCGCGGGCCTGGCGCTCGATCAGCTGGTGGATGCAGAGCCGGTCGCTGAACGGCGCGGCCGTGTCGTTCCAGGCCGCCAGCGTGGCGCGCTCGCCCGGCGCCAGCAGCGCCAGGCGGCCCAGCTCGGCCTGCGGCGCGGCGACGATGGCGCCCAGCAGGCACTCGAAATTGGCCGCCATGCGCGCCACCGTGGTGGCGTCGAAGCGCTCGCTGGCGTATTCCAGCAGGCCGGAAAAGTGCTGGCCGTCGTCCCACATTTCCAGCGTCAAGTCGTATTTCGCCGTGGCGTTGTCGAACTGCGCCGGCGCCGACACGCGGGCCGGGCCGACCCGGCGCGCCGCCGGCGGCGCGTCCTGGTAGGCGAACATCACCTGGAACAGCGGCGATACGCCGGGCTCGCGCGGCGGATTGAGCAATTCCACCAGTTTATCGAAGGGCATCTCCTGGTGGGCGATCGCCTCCAGCACGCCCTGGCGCACCTGGGCCAGCACGGCCGCGAAGCTGGCCTGCGGGTCGACGTCGCTGCGGATCACCAGGATGTTGACGAGGAAGCCGACCAGATCGGCCAGCCCCGCCTGCTGGCGCCGCGCCAGCGGCGTGCCGACCAGCACGTCGCGCTGCTGCGTGTAGCGCTGCAGGAAGGTGGAGAAGGCCGCCAGCAGCGCCATGTACGGCGTCGCACCGTGCGCGGCGGCCAGCGCCTTGAGGTCGCGCGTCAGCGCCGCCGGCAGGGTGAAGGGGAAGCGCGCGCCGCGCTGGCTGGGCGCGGCGGCCGGCGCCCGGTCGTAGGGCAGTTGCGCGACGGCCGGCAGCGCCGCCAGGCGCGCCAGCCAGTAGCGGCTGGCGTCGGCGAAGGCGGCGCCGTCGAGCTGGCGCGCCTGCCAGTCGGCCACGTCGAGCAGCGTCAGCGCCGGCGCCGGCGTGGCCGCGCCGGTCTGGCCGTCCAGCGTGCGGCAGTACGCGCCGAACAGCTCTTCCCAGATCAGGTTCAGCGACCAGGCGTCGGCGACGCTGTGGTGCAGGCACAGATACAGCACATGCTCGGCCGGCGCCAGGCTCAGCACGGCCACGCGCAGCAGCGGCGGCTGCGCCAGGTCGAAGGGGCGGCGCGCGTCGGCCGCCAGCCAGGCCTGGGCCGCCGACGCCGAGGCCGGCGCCAGCCAGTTGACGGCGGCCGTCGCCGAGGCGTCGATCTCGGCCACCGCCTCGCCGCGCTCCAGCACGAAGCGCGTGCGCAGCGCGGCGTGGCGCGCCAGCAGCGCGTCGACGGCGCCCTGCAGCGCGGCGCGCTCGACCGGCCCCTCCCAGATCGCCGTATAGGCCATGTTGTAGACGCAGCTGTCCGGCGCCAGGTGCTGGTGGAAGACGATGCGCTGCTGGTCGGCGCTGGGCAGGCCCCGTTGCGCGCCGCGCGCCTGCGGCGCGGCGGCGTGGCCGCCGGCGTCGCTGGCCAGGTAGAGCGCCAGCGCGGCCAGCGTCGGCTCGGCGAAGAAGCGGCCGAAGGGCACGCCGACGCCGCTCATCTGCTGCACCTGGGCCAGCATGCGGATGGCCAGCAGCGAGCTGCCGCCCAGCGCGAAAAAGCCGTCCTCGACGCCGACGCGGTCGATGCGCAGCACCTGCCGCCAGATCTGCGCCAGCTGCGCCTGCAAGGGCGTCAGCGGCGCGTCGGCGGCGCCGCCGGCGGCGCGCAGCGTCAGCTCCGGGCGCAGCGCGCCGCGGTCGATTTTGCCGTTGGCCAGCATCGGAAAACTGTCCAGCAACTGGTAGTGCGAGGGGATCGCGCCGGCAATCAGCTGCGGCGCCAAAAAGGCCCGCCACGCGGCGGCGTCGGGGACGGCCGCGCCGGCGCGCAGTTTCAGGTAGGCGATCAGGATTTTCTGGCCGGCGGCGCCGTCGACATAGTGGACGATCGCCTGTTTCACGCCGGCGTGGCGCTCCAGCGCGCTCTCGATTTCGCCCAGCTCGATGCGCTGGCCGTCGATCTTGATCTGGAAGTCCTTGCGGCCGGCCAGTTCCAGGTCGCCGTTGTCGAGGCGCCGGCCCAGGTCGCCGGTGCGGTACAGCGCCAGCCCGGCCAGCTCGCCGGCGCCGGTGAAGAAGGGCGCGGCCGCGCCGGCCGGCGCGTGCAGGTAGCCGGCCGACATATGCGGCGTGGCGATCAGCACCTCGCCGACGACGCCGTCGGCGACCAGGCAGCCGTCCTGGTCGACCAGATAGGCGGCCGCGCCGTCGATCGGCCGGCCCACGGGGATCACGGCGCGGCTGCGGTCGGCGATGCCGACCTCGTAGTGGAACTTGGCCAGCGTCGTCTCGGTCGGGCCGTACAGGTTGAACAGCCGGGTGTTGCCCAGCTCCAGGGCGTAGAAGCGCTCGACCAGCGAGCCCTTGAGCATCTCGCCGGCCAGCGCCGCCACGCGCAGCCGCGCCAGGCCGGCGGCCGCGCCCGGCTGCTCCAGCAGCATCTGGAACAGCGATGGAATCATGTGCGTGATGCTGATGCGCTGCTGGGCGAACCAGGCCAGCAGCGCCATCGGCGCATACACCAGCTCGCGGCTGGGCGGGATGCACAGCGTGGCGCCGTGCAGCAAGGGCAGCAGCAGGTCGCGCAGGAAGGGGTCGAACATTTGCGCCGTCAGCAGGCTGACGCGGTCGGCCGGCGTCAGCGCCAGGGCCCGGCCCTCCCAGCCGATGAAGTGCAGCAGGCTGTCGGTGCGCCCCAGCACGGCTTTCGGCGTGCCGGTCGAGCCCGACGTGAAATACAGATAGCAGTGCGGCGCCGCCGGATACTCGGCGGCGCCGGCCGGCGCGGCCGCCGCCACGTCGTCGAGCAGCAGCACGGGCGGCGGCTCGGCGCCCCGCGGCAGCGCCGTTTGCAGCAGCGGCAGCCATTGGCGCTCGGTGACGACCAGGCCGATGTCCAGCTGCGCCAGCAGCAGCGCCAGCCGGCCCGCCGGCAGCAGCGGGTCGAGCGGCACGAAGACCTTGCCCGCGCCCATGCTGCCGAGCGCGCCGCGCACCAGCGCCAGCGACTGCGGCAGCAGCGTCACCACCATCGGACTGGCGCCGCAGACGGCGGCGACGGCGCTGCGCACCCCCTCCAATTGCCCTTGTAACTGCCTATAACTGAGCGGCCCACCCTCGCCATCGATGGCCAGATGGTCGGGGAAACGCGCAGCGATTTGACTGAATTCAAGCAATATGTTCATGACGCACTTTTTTTCAATGGTGGAGGGGGGAGCGGGCGGCGCGCGGCGTCAGCGGCTCAGCACGAAACGGTCGGCGTCCTTGAGGAAGGGGAAGGTGCTGCGCACCTCGTCGAGCCGCGCGCCCGACAGCGCCGCCGCGTGCAGGCATTCCTTGTGGCGCTCGTGGAACAGCACCTCGCCGAGCGGGTCGATCAGCATCGAATCGCCGCTGTAGGCGACGCCGTTGCCGTCGGTGCCGACGCGGTTCACGCCGATCACATAGGCCTGGTTTTCGATGGCCCGCGCCTGCAGCAGCGCCTGCCAGTGCTTGGCGCGCCGCTCCGGCCAGCTGGCGATGTACAGGGCGATGTCGTACTGGCCGTCGGTGTTGCGCGACCAGGCGGGGAAACGCAGGTCGTAGCAAATGAAGGTGGCCACCTTCCAGCCGCCGACCGGCACGATCAGCGGCGCCGCGCCGGCCGTGTAGTGGCGGTCCTCGCCGGCGAAGGTGAACAGGTGCTTCTTGTCGTAGTGCAGCAGGCCGCCGTCCGCCTTGGCCCAGACGAGGCGGTTGAAATAGCGGCCGCCGTCCTCGATGACGAGGCTGCCGACGATGTCGCAGCCCTTGGCGGCCGCCTTGGCGCGCATCCAGGCGACGGCCGGGCCGTCCATGCGTTCGGCGACGCCGGCCGGGTTCATCGTGAAGCCGGTGGTAAACATCTCCGGCAGCACGATCAGGCTGGTGGCGCCGACGTCGTTGAGGCGCTGCTCCAGGCGGTGCAGGTTTTCCGCCGGCGCCTCCCAGGCGATATCCGTTTGCAGCAGGGTGACATTCAAATCTTGCGTGTGCATAGGCTCATTTCCCCATTGTCCAGTTGATCAGTAATACTTCATTGCGCTCGCCCGGCTCCTCGCTGTGCTCGCGCACCAGCACGTCGCCGCTGGCGTCCTCGACATACCACTGCTGGCCGGCCAGCTTGCGCCGCGTCGAGGCGAACGACAGCACCCGCGCCAGCCGCGGCCGGCCCGGCAGCGCCAGCGTCTCGTCCGGCAAGCGCCGGTAGGCCACCTCGTCGATGTCGACGTGCTCCAGGTCCAGCACGCGCAGCACGGCCGCCTCGCGCCCGCTGGCCAGGAACAGGCCGGGCGCGTCCTCCGAGGTGGCGTCGTACTCGGCCTGGCGGAAGGTGCTCAGGCGCACCTTGCCGTCGTCGACGCGCAAGGTCATCACGCCGTGCTCCAGTCCGCCCAGCACGGAGCTCTTGTCGCCGTCCTCGTGGGCCGCGTTGGCGTAGCGCCGCACGCCCCCGGCGCCGATGACGATCTCCTCGTCGGCGTCGAGGCTGTAGTCGGACCAGATGCCGCCGCTGCGGATGCGCACCCGGTAGTGCAGCGCCAGCAGCGCCTCGCCGTCCTCGTCGAAGCGGCTGCGGCTGGCCTCGATGCTGCCGACGACGGCGCCGTTGCTCAGCAGCTGGTACTGCAGCTGCAGCGGCGCGGCCGGCGCCGCCGGCGCGCTCTTAAGCAGCGGCGCTGGCGACATGGCCGACCTCGCTCAAATCGGCGTCGTACAGGCTTTCCATGTAGCCGCCGCCGCGGATCGCCGCCGCGCTGATCTGCGCCAGCGGCTGCTGCTCCCGCGGCGCGGCGATGAAGCCGCTGCGGATCGCGTAGTCGAGGTAGCGCGCCATCAGCGTGGCGTCCGAGGCGTGGCAAACGATGTCGCTGCCGGCCAGCAAGGCGTCGATCTTGCGCGTGTCGTACTTGGCGCGCTCCTTGCAATCGCTGCCGTCGTAGAAAATCGACATCAGGTCGGTGAAGGTCGAGCGGTAGGGCTTGCCGGCGCGGCTGATGCGGCCCTCCTGCAGCGCCTCGAAATACACGCGCGTCTCGACGGCGTCGACGCGGTAGCCGTAGCCGCGCACCTGCTCGACGATGGCGTCGTAACTGATGGGCGCCGGACTCGTCAGGTTGTAGGTGCGGTGCCGCGTCGCCGGCAGGTTCAGCGCCGCGAACAGGGCCGCCTTGGCCACATAGTCGACCGGCGAAATGTCGAAGTCCTCGTCCGACTTGAAGCTCAGCCCCGTTTCCACCAGCGCCTTGAGCATCTCGTAATAGATGCCCTTGACCTTGGTCTGCTTGAGCGGATAGCAGCCGGTGCGGCTGTCGCCCCAGATATTGCCCGGCCGCACGATCACCCACTCCAGGCCGCGCGCGCCGGCCTCCTGCACCAGCCGCTCGGCGTCGAACTTCGAGCGCTCGTAAGCCATGTCCTCGAAGCCCTGGCCGACGTCCAGGTCGGTTTCCTTCAGCACGAAGCCGTCCTCGTACAGCTTGTCGCCGACGACGCTGAAGCTGGACGTGTAGAGCAGCGGCGCGCCGGCCGCCAGGCAGAACTCGACGACGTTGGCGGCGCCGCCGACGTTGACCGGCGCGATCTTCGCGTAGGACGCCACCAGGCTGACGTTGGCGGCGCAGTGCAGCGCCAGGTCGACGGCGCCGGCCAGCTCGGCGTAGGCGGCGTCGGCCAGCCCGAACTGCGGCAGGCTGACGTCGCCCAGCACCGGACGGATGCGCCAGGCCTGGTCCTTCAGCGCGCCCTGCTCGTCATACGAGAACAGCACTTCCTCGATGCGCCGCCGCGCCTCCACCGCGTCGGCCGCGCGCACCACGCAATGCACCTCGGCGCCGGTGGCGCTGAGGACTTCCTGCAGCAGACGGCCGCCGAGCACGCCCGTCGCGCCCGTCAGCAAAATGTTTTTTACAGTTGTATCGGCCAGCTGATTCATTCGAAACCTCCCCTGCGAAATGTCTGCATGAACACCGGGTGCAGCGCGGGCGCCGCCAGGGCGGCCCGCCGCTGTCCCCTCCCAATTGTCTTGCTGCTACAACGAACCGACGCGCATGCCGCCATCCATCGGGATCACGGCCGCGTTCAGGTAGTTGGTTTTGCACGTCGCCAGGAAGGTGACCACCTCGGCCACATCCTCGGGCGTGCCCCAGCGCCCCACCGGCACGATGGACTTGACGATCTTCGCCTCGTCGGCCGACATCTGCGCCTCCTCGTCGACGAACTTGTTGAGCATGTTCGTCTTGCAAATGCCGGGCGCCAGCGCCGTCACGCTGATGTTCAGCGGCCCCAGCTCGCGCGCCCACGACTCCGACGCCTTGATCAGGCCGGCCTTCGAGGCCGCGTAGGCGGCGCCGCCGGCCGAACCCCAGATGCCGGCCACGGAGGCGATGTTGACGATGCGCCCGTACTTGCCCTTGGCCATATAGCGCGAGAACACGGCCGTGCAGTTGAAGGCCCCCGTCAGGTTGACGTCGATGACGCGGCGCGACAGCGCGATGCTGCTCTCGGCGATGCAGTAGCCGCGGCCGATGATGCCGGCGTTGTTCACCAGCACCGTGATCTGCGCGCCCATCGCGTCGGCGATCGCCAGGCCGGCCTGCTCGACGCTGGCCGGGTCCGTCACGTCCATGTCGAAGGTGCGCAGGCGCGGGTGGCGCTCCAGGCGCACCAGCAGCTGCTCCAGCGCGGCGGCGTCGACGTCGGTGGCCGCCACCGCGTAGCCGACCTCCAGCAGGGACTTGGCGATGGCGGCGCCGAAGCCGCCGCCGGCGCCCGTGACGATGGCCACCTGCTGCGTCATGCGGCGATCCCTTCCTTGAAGGTGATGTCGATGACCTGGCGCGCGTTGGCCATGGCGTCGAAGATGCGCTCCTCGAAGAAGCGCACGTCGTCCTGGTTCATCAGCATGTTCGAGTACATGCGCGACAGCGGCGAGAACTGGATGCCGTAGCGCTTGGAGATTTCGCGGATGATGATGTCGCAGAACTTGACCTTGTCGCTATAGCCCTCGGAGAAGTCGACCGTCGTCTCCTGCGAGTGATAGACCAGGGCCGTCGGCATGCCCTGCACCACCAGCGGCAGGCCGTTGGCGTGGGCGGCGCGGATGAAGATGTCGGAAATCTGCGAGGTGAAGCCGGCCATGCGCTCGTAGCAGCCGGGGTCCTGCTCGACCAGGTCGAAGGTGGCCTTGATCGCGGCCAGGCCCAGCGGGTAGCCGTTGAAGGTGCCGGCGTGGATCACCTTGCCGCGCGAATACAGGTCCATGATGTCGCGGCGGCCGACGATGGCGGCGATCGGCATCGAGCCGCCGCCCAGCGCCTTGCCGAAGGTGGCCAGATGCGGCGTGACGCCGAGGATGCCCTGGGCGCCGGACAGGCCGAGGCGCACGCCGGTGATGATTTCGTCGAAGATCAGCACGACGTTGTGCTTCTCGCAAATTTCCTTGGCGCGCTCCAGGTAGCCCTCGCGCGGCATGATGCCGCCGCCGTTGATGCAAATCGGCTCCATCAGCACGGCCGCGATTTCATGGTGGTAGCGCTCGATGGTCGCTTCCAGCGCCTGGATGTCGTTCCATGGCAGCATGAAGGACTGGTCTTCCAGCAGGCTGCCGGAGCGGCCCAGGGTGTCCAGCAAATCGCCCTTGAACTGCTCGGGCACGGGGAAGCTCAAGTCCTTCTTCTTGCGCCAGCCCATGATGTTGTCGGCGTTGCCGTGGTAGTGGCCGTGGAAGCGGATGAAGCGGTTCTTGCCCGTGTAGCCGCGCGCCAGGCGCAGCGCGTTCTGCACGGCCTCGGTGCCGCTCAGGCAAAAACGGACCATTTCGGCGCAGGGGATGTGCTTGATGAGCTGCGAGCACACCTCCACCTCCAGGTCGCAGGTGTCGACCGAGGTGACCTTCTCCATGTACTTGATCAGCGCGGCGTTGTACGCCTCGTTGTGGTGGCCGACGAAGAGCGCGCCGAATTTGCAAAACAAGTCCAGGTGCTCGTTGCCGTCCAGGTCCCAGACGCGGGAGTTGCGGCCGCGGTTGAAGGGGATCACCAGCGGACGCTCGGGGTCGCCGAAATTGTAGTGCGTGCCGCCCGGCAGCAAGTCCCAGCACTGTTTGTAGAAGTCTTTCGATTTGCTCAGGGAAAGTTTCGTTTTAGCGTCCATGTTTTTACGTTCCTCTTTCAGAAGGGTAGGTGAATCGATGGGTGAAGCGAGTTGCGGTTCGGCCAGTTCGGCCTCGTCGCCATCCTGGTCGGCGCCGTCGGCGGCGCGGGCCTGGTAGCGCTGCAAGGGTTGCGGCACCAGCACGCCCAGTTGCTGTAAAGCGTGGACGCGGCCCAGATAGGCCGCGCCGGCCATGAGTTCCAGCGCGATGGCGGCGACGCGGCGCTGTTCGACGGCCTCGAAGGGGCCGCCCTTGAGCCATTCATTGGCCGCGCCCATCGCCGCGCCGCACCACACCTGGAAGTCGACGCTGCGCTCGGCGGTGCCGGCGATGGCCCAGCGCGAGGAATTGCCCAGATACCACTGGAACAGCAGGGCCATCTTTTTCTTCGGGTTGGCCCTGGCCGCCGCCAGCGGCGCCAGGTTGCCGCGCCCCGTGAAGAAGGCTTCCGTCTCCGCCCACACCTCGGCCAGCGACTTCTTGAAGACGTTCTTTTCCAGGTTGGCGATCTCGGCCTCGGGCAAGTCCTCGATGCGCTCATACTGCTTGTAGAAGCCGTACATCTTTTGCGCCCGCACCGCGTACATGCTGCCGCCCTTGAGCACCTGCACCTTGGCGCCCAGCTCGAACATATCGGCCGACGGCGCCATCGCCACGTCCTGGATGCTGGCCTTGGCCAGCAGGCGCCGCACCGACTCCGAGGTGCCGGCCTCGACGCAGGCCTGGTTGATCGAGCCCGTCACGACATAGGCGGCGCCCAGCGCGAACGCGGCCGCCACGGCGTGCGGGCTGCCGATGCCGCCGGCGGCGCCGATGCGCACGTGGAAGGGGTGGCGCTGCTGCGCCGCGATCTCGTCGCGCAGGTCGCTGATCGAGCGGAAGATGCAGCTCAACACGCCGCTATCCGTGTGGCCGCCCGAATCGCCCTCGACCGTGATGTCGTCGGCCATCGGCACGCGCGCGGCCAGGCTGGCCTGCTGCTCGGTGATGAGGCCGTCGGCGAGCAGCTGGCGGACGATCTTTTCCGGCGCCGGCTTGAGGAAGTGCTGCGCCACCTCGCGCCGCGACACCTTGGCGATGACGTGGTGGCGCCGCACCACGCTGTCGTTCTCGCCCGCCTTCAAGCCCGTGATGCGGTAGTAGACGATGGCCGGCGACAGGTTGATGTAGGCGGAAGCCTCGACCACCTTGACGTCCTGCTCGATGAACAGCTTGACGCACGCCATCTCCCACTCCGGCTGGCCGGGGTTGTGCAGCAGGTTGATCGCGTAGGGGCCGTTCGGCAGCGCGTCCTTGATGCGCCGGATCGCGCTGCGCACCCGCTCGACCGTTAGGCCGCCGGCGCCGAAGGCGCTGAGGATGCGCCGCGAGCCGAGCGCGATCACCATCTCTTCCGAGTTGATGCCGCCGGCCATCGCCCCGGCGTAATAGGCGAAGCGCACGCCGTAGTCGCGCAGGAAGGACGGGTCGCCGAAGGATTCCGGCGGCCACGCCGGCACGGTGCCCAGGCAGGCCGTCTGGCCGGCGCCGCCCAGGCTGCCGCCCGGCTCCAGCAGCAGGGCGCCCTGCTGCTCCAGCACATGCAGCGGCAGCTCCAGTTGCAGCAGCAACTGCTGCGCCTGCTCCAGGGTCTGCGGCGCCAGGCCGGCGCGGCCCTGCCATTTGCAAGTCGGTGGCGCCAAACGCGGCGCCATGCTCAGTTTTGTTTGGTTCAAGTCGATGCCTCCGTGACGGGTTGCGGCGCCGCCTGCGGCGCGCCGTTGGGTAGCGCCAGCGTGCTGAAGCCGGCGCCGAGGTTGTCGCAGATGCCGATCACATTGCCGCGGTAAATGATCTCGGCGAGGAAGACCAGCGCCACCCGCTCCAGCGCGCCGTCGGCGCCGTAGCTGCGCTCGATCGCCTTGCAGGTGAGGCGGTAGCGCAGCGTCTCGGCCTCGCACTTGACCTCGCCGCGGAACTTGGCGCTGTAGTGGTGGTCGCTCAGCACATGCGGCGTCAGTTGCGGCTGGGTGTACAGGCCCAGGTAGCACAGGTAGAACTTGACCATCTGCTCGCAGCCCTCGACCAGGAAGGTCCCCGGCATCACCGGATCGTTCATGAAGTGGGCCTTGAAGACCCAGTGCGCCGGGTCGATGTCGCACTCGCCGAGCACCTCGCCGAGGCCGAAGGCGCCGCCGTCGGCCGTGACCGACAGCACGCGGTGCAGCATCTTCGCGGCCGGCGCGCACAGCGGCGCCGCGTGCGGCGTGTGGTAGGCCGGGCCGAAGCAGCGCGCCAGGTCGCCGCGCAGCAGCGCGTCGATGGCGGCGTCGTCGAAGGCGCCGCGCTCGCAGCGCAGCGGCGGCGTGAACGGCGCCGCCGGGCCGTCCGTCTTCAGATACGGCGCCGTGTTGACGCCCTTCGACTTCTCAATGTCCTTGGGCAGGAAGAAGCCGGAATTGGCCTCCAGCTTGAACGCCAGGCGCGTGCCGACATAGCACAGGAACTCGTAGGCGATCAGCACATTGCGGCCGACGCGCAGGAAGGACTTGATGTTGACCCGGCCGCGCAGCACCTCGCCGGCCTTCGGCATGGCGCCGTAGACGGTGGTCTGGCTGTCCACCGCGCGGTAGCGCAACTGGCCCTTGAACAGCTGGTCGCAACCGATATAGGTGAAGGCGACGATCATCGCGTGCGAGGATTCCAGCGCGACGAAGGCCGGCACCATGCCGTTGTTGACGTACCAGGCGTCCACCGGCAAGTCGCATTCCCACTCGATGAAGCAGGGTTCCAGCTTGCCCTTCTGCGCCGACATCGCGGTGACGCGCGAGGCGAACATATACGGCGGCGACGGCATGCGCGTGCGGATCGGATACGTGTCGGCCTCGGCGTAGTCCGGCCCCAGCACCTTGGCCACCGAGCCGTTGGTCAGCTCGACCAGCTGGGCTTCGTCGAACACCAGCCGGCGCGGCGCCGGCACCGGCGCCGCCGCCGCGCGCAGCGGCTCGACGGCCAGCCACTGGCCCTCCATCATGGCCGCCATGCGCTGGTAGAAATGCTGCTCGGCCTGCAGATAGCGCAACTGGGTCTGGGCGTTGCGCAGGCAGGCGCGCTCGACCGGGTGCTCGCCGTCCAGCTGGGCGGCGACGCCGGAAGGCGCCGCCGCGGCCGCGGGAGCGGCTGCCGGCACATACGTGGTGCCGAACAGCGCGCAATTGGCCGGATTCAGTATCATCTCCGGGATCGTCTGTTCGCGCCCCGTGTAGACGGTCGTCATCAGGCTGCCGGTGGCGGCGGCGGCCGCCGCCGGCGCCCGCGCCGTGCGGCGGTTGTCCTCGTCGGGCTCCTGCAGCAGCATGTGCGCGTAGGCGCGGTCGATGCCCAGGCTGTTGACGGCGGCCAGGCGCAGGCCGGCGGCCGGCGCGGGCCACGCCAGGCTGGCGGCGGCCGGCTGGAAGGCCGGCCGCGCCGCCCCTTCCGGCGAGCCGGCCACGCCCGCGCCGGCCGGCAGCGCGCGCCGGTACAGGCAATGCGCCGTCTTGATGATGCCGAGGATGCCCTGGGCGGCCGCCAGGTTGCCGTAGTTGGCGCTGACGCTGCCGACGCCGAGCGGCGCGCTGCGGCCGGCGTAGGCTTGCGCCAGGCCGTCCAGCTCGACGCCGCGCTCGGCCGCCTGGCCGCCGCCCAGCTCGATATAGTCGACCGCGCCGGCCGCGGCGCCGGCCTGCGCCAGGGCGGCGGCGGCGGCGCGCGCGACGGCGCCGGCCGCCGGGCGGTAACGCGTGTCGTCGCCGCACTCGTGGACGATCGCCAGGCCGCGCATGACGGCATAGATGCGCTCGTTGGCGGCGCGCGCGTCCTGCTCGCGCTTGAGCAGGATGACGCCGGCGCCGTCGCCTGCCGGCAGCGCCGCGCCGTTCGCGTCGCGCTCGCCCCACAAGACGTTTTCAATGCCGCCGGCGAAGCTGCCGCCGGCCACGATGACGGCCTCGACGAGCTGGTTCGACAGCATGAACTGCGCCAGTTCGATGGCCTTGAACGCGGCGTTTTCATGCGAGCCGAGGAAGAAGGCCGGGCCGTCCAGCTTCAAGTGGGCGGCGATGCGGCTGGCGACGACGTTGCCGATGCCGCCGGTGATGCCCTCCGGGTAGGGCGCCGGGAACAGGCTGTCCTTGGCGATGCGCTCCAGCGCGTCCACCTGCTCCGGGCTCAGCTCGATGCCGCAGCGCGCCAGGCTGTCGCGCACCTGCCAGGCCATTTCATTGCGGGCCTGGTAGCGCAGGCAGCTGTAATCGATGTCGCCGGCGACGATGACGGCGATGTTGCGCTTGTGCCCGTCGATGACATAGCCGGCGTCGTGGAAGGCCCGCTCGGCGGTCGGCATCAGCGACAGGTGCGCCAGCAGATGGGTGCCGACGACTTTCGGCGGCAGGCGGAAGCGCTTGCAGTCGAACTCGAATTTTTCGATGTAGGCGCCCAGCGGCGCCTGGCTCAGGCCGCGCGTCTGCAGGATGTCGGCGCGCCCCTCCAGCCCCAGCCAGCGGGTGTGCGGCAAGGCGCCCAGCACGCTGCGGCCCTGCAGGATGGTGTCGTCGAAACCCTCGTTGGCCTCGGTATCGGCCATCAGCACGGCGCTGCCGATGATGGCCAGGCTGGCCAGCGGCGCCGGCGCCGCGGCGCGCGGCGGCGCCGCCTGGGCGACATGCTCGCGCAGCACCATGTGGCCGTTGACGCCGCCGAAACCGAAGGCGTTGATGCCGGCGCGCTTCAGCGCGCCCTGCTGCGGCCACGGCGTGGCCTCGCGCACGATGTGGCCGAGGTTCAGTTCGCCCTTCGGCGTGGCCACCATGTTCTGCACGTTCAGCGTCGGCGGAATCACGCCGTGGCGCATGGCCAGCAGCACCTTCAGGGTGCTGGCCATGCCCGAAGCCGTCAGCATGTGGCCGATATTGCCCTTGTTGGCGCCGATCAGGGGACGCCGCGCGCAGCCGCCGAAGAAGGCTTCCACGGAAGCCAGTTCGACCTGGTCGCCGACCGGCGTGCCGGTGGCGTGGCATTCGAGGTAGTCGATGCCGCGCTCGATGCCGGCGTAGGCGCGCTGCAGCGACAGCAGCTGGCCGTTCACGTCCGGCACCAGGATGTGCTTGGCGCCGCCGTCGTTGGACAGGCCGATCGATTCGATGACGCCGTAAATCTGGTCGCCGTCGCGCACCGCGTCGGCATGGCGCTTCAGCGCGATCAGGCTGCTGCCCTCGCCCGCCTTCAAACCCTGCGAATCGCGGTCGAACGGCGTCGACGCGCCGTGGCTGGGGAAGGCTTGCAGCACGTTGAAGCCGTGGTCGATGTAGATATGGTCGGCGCGGCAGACGGCGCCGGCCAGCATCAGGTCGGCCTTGCCGCTTTGCAGGTAGTAACTGGCCATCTGGATCGCGTACAGCGCCGAGGCGCAGGCGGCGTCGAGCGCGAAACATGGCCCGCCCAGGCCCAGCGCCTGGGCCGCGATGGTGGCGTTGTGGCTGACCGTTTTCAGGTTCAGCTCGGACAAGCCGTCGGCCTTCCAGTCGCTGTGGAAATGGAAGTCCGGGCGGCCCGTCAGGGTTTGCAGGTACGGCTCCAGCGCCTGCTGGTAGAAGCCGTTCATCAGCTTCTTGCCGGCGTGGGTGGGCATGCCGATGTTGCCGATGATCAGGCCGCAGCGCGCCAGCGCCGGCGCCTTGTCGGCATAACGGCTGTCCTTGAGCGCCTGCTCGGCCGCGTACAGGGTCCACTGGAACAGCGGGTCGAGCTGGCGCAATTGCGCGGCCGGCAGGCGGTAGCCCTCGGCGTCGAACGCGAAGCCGCGCACGTGGCCGTTCTTGCTGTAGCCGATCTTGTCGGCGGTGCCCGCCTGCGGGTGGTGGTACAAGGCCGGGTCGGCGTCCAGCTCCGCGCTGGACAACTCACTGCTGCTGTCCTGGCGCTCCAGCAAATTGCGCCAGTATTGTTCCGGCGTTTCGGCGCCGGGGAACAGGCAGCCTAAGCCGATGATAGCGATTTTTTCCATGTGCATTCCAAGCTTGAAGTTGCCTATGTTTCAGGATCGCCAGGCGCCACAGTCCGCCCTCCGGGCGCCGGCGGCATCCATGCCGCCGGCTTCCCGTCTCGCCGCACTGTTGGGCGCGCGCGCCCGTCCCGGTGATGTGTCGTGGCCCGATCAGGCCGTGGTGGCGGTCTCCGGATCGCAAAGCAGTTGCCGCATCTTTTTCGACACGGTGAACACCAGGCCGGACAGCTTGCTGAACACCTTGCCCGCCTCGTCGTGGACGACGACGTCGACCTCCAGGGCGGCGCGGCTGTGCGACACCAGCGTCATCGACAACTGGAAGGGCTGGCCGAAGCCGAGCGCGGCAAACTGTTCCCACTGGCCGATCTGCGACGGCAGGCCGGCCATGTCGCTCTGCAGCATCAACCACAGCAGCGGCGTCTGCAAAAACACGTCGCCGATGTAGGGGTTGAAGGAATTCACCGCAAACTGCCCCTGCGCGGCCGCGTTGCCGGCCGCCAGCACGCCGCTGGCGAGCAGTCCGCGCTGGTCGGCCTGCAGCACCGCGTCGATGCCGCGGAAGGCCGGCCCGTGGAACAGCAGGGCGCCGCCGCGCATATCGCCGTAAATGGCCGGCGTCGCCAGTGCCGCGCCGGCGCGGCGCGCCGGCGCCTGCGGCGGCGGCTGCTCCGCTCCGGCCAGGCTCATCGTCACGCGGGCCTGGTAGCGCTGCAGCGTTTTGCCATTGCTCTCGTTGAAGATCGACACGTCCAGCGTGTGCCGCTCGCCGCCGCGCTCGCTGCCGGGCACGGCGCGCGCCTCGGCGACGAAGTGGCGCTGTTCGGCGGCGTCGAACACCACCCCCTTGAGGACACGGAAGTCGGCCACCTTTTCCATGCGGTAGCCGGGCAACAGGTCTTCGCACAACTGCACCATCCAGCCCAGCGCCGCCGTTGCCGGCAGCACCGCATTGGCGCCCACGACGTGGTCTTGCAGGAAGCGGTTGTGCTCGGGCGCCAACTGGCGCTCGGCGCGGCTGACGGCCGGCAGCGTCTTGATCTTGCGCGCCACCTTGTAACTGCCGCCGCCGACGATCAACTGCACCTCGCCGTCGCGGCCGAAGGCGTTGACGAAGCAGGCCGTGCCGACGGCCGTCGGGATGATCTCCAACTTGCGCTCGGCGTAGGCGCGCTTGAGCACGTCGTTGACCATGCCGGTGTCCCACGGTCCCCAGTTAATGCTGCGCACGAAGCGGTCCGGGTAGAGCGACTGGAACAGATGGGCGAACTTGTTCAGCACCTCGTTGGCCATCGCGTAATCGGTCTGGCCGGCGTTGCCGAAGAAGCCCGACACCGACGAGAACAGCACCATGTGGCGCAGGCGCTCCAGCCGCAGCGCCGCCAGCAGGTTTTCCAGCCCCCTGACCTTGGTGTCGAAGACGGCGTTGAAGTCGGCCGAGGTTTTCTTTTCGATGCGCTTGTCGGCCAGGTTGCCGGCGCCGTGGATCAGGCCGGAAACGGGGCCCAGGCGCTGCTCGACCTCGGCGACGACGCGGGCCACGTCGGCGCCGTCGGTGATGTCGCAAGCCAGGTACAGCGCCTGGCCGCCCGCCTGCTCGATCTGCGCGACGGTCTGTTTCACCTCGCTCATCTGCAGCACTTGCTTGAGCATGCGCTCCACCTTGACCGGGGTCGGCTGTTCGCCCTGGGCCTGCAGGTGGCGGATGGCGCGCGTCTTCAGCACGCCGAGCTCGCCGCCGCCCTCGGCCCAGGCCGGCAACTCGGCGTCGATCGGCGTGCGCCCCAGCAGCGCAAAGCGGGCCGGATAGCGCTTGGCCAGCGCGATCACGCATTCGGCCGTGATGCCGCGGCCGCCGCCGGTGACGAGGAACACGCTGCGCGCGTCTATCGTCGGGTCCAGCTGCGGCGCGGCGTCGGCGGCCTGGCGGAAGCCGATGCCGATGCGTTCGCCGTGCGCGCCGCGGCCCACCTCGGCCAGGTCGGTGCGGGCGTCGCCCAATTCTTCGAGCAGCATCTCGGCGGCGTGCGCCTTGGCGCAGCTCGGCTCAATGTCGACGTTGCGGCAGAACACGCCCGGCCACTCGATGTTCAGGGACTTCGTCAAACCGCTCATGCCCGAGGCCACCACCGGGAAGGGCTGGCGCTGCGCCGTGCCCAGCTCGCCGTCCATCTGGCTGACGGTGAAGAAGTAGTGGCGCCCGCCCTCGCTGTCGGCAAAGCCCGGCTGCAGCAGCTTGGCCATGGTGAACACGGCCCACGCCGTGTCGTACTCGGCGGCGCTGAAGGCGCAGTCCAGCGTCTTCACGTTGCTGCGCGTCGGGCTCAGATGGATGAAGCCGCCGACCGCGCCGCGCGTCGCCGTGACGTTCGCCAGCAGCGCCTGCAGGGCCGCCTCGTCGACGCGCTCCAGCAGGTGGTCGCTGACGCCGGGGATGGCTTTGCGGGCGGGGCGGCCCGGCCCCGGTTGCCAGCTCAACACCAGGCGCGCCACCGCCTGGCCTTGCGCCAACAGTAATTTGGCCAACTCCTCGCTCAAACCCATGCCGTCGTCCGTCAGCAACCATATCTGTCCTGGCGGCAGTTGCAAGGCCGTCCGGTCCGGCTTGGGCAAATTGAATTTCTGTGCCTGATACCGATGAATGGTCTCAGACGTTGTCTCTGCATCACTGACAAGTACACGCTGAACCGGGGCAGATGCAGTCTCCCGTGGTTCAGCTGAAAGCTTTTTTGATTCGAACTCCTCCTCGCTGCCTTCCAGTTTTCGGGTAGTCGCGACGAAGCCCAGTTTGCGCAGCGGTGCGGCATCGGCATGCGGGGTTTCGACGATCGCCACGGCGGCGGCGGCGTTGTCGGCGACGGCAACAGGCGCGGCGGCCGGCGCTTCGGCGGCCGGCGCGGCGCCGCCGTTTTTCAGCTTGGCCAGCAACTCGGCGATGGTTTCCTCGAAGAAGATCGCCATTTTCAGAATGCTGCTGAAGGCGTCGATGTCGAAGGTTTCCATTTCCTTGTGCTCTTCGGCGTTCTGGAATTGCGGCACGGACGTGGCCAGCGCGTCGAACATGGCGCCGAGGATTTCCAGGCGCTTGATCGAGTCGATGCCCAGATCCGATTCCAGGTCCATGTTTTCATTGATCATATCGGCCGGATAGCCGGTGCGGTCGCTGACGATGGCGATCAGTTGGCGTACCAGCTCGGCCTGGGTGATCGCCTCGAAACGGGCGACCGTGGCGCGGTCTTCGGCGCTGAGGACGGGTGCGGCAGGCGCTGCGGCATGCACCACGGGAGCGGCGGCCGGGGCCGGCGCGGCGACCGGCGCCGGGGCGGCGACGGGCGCCGGGGCGGCGACGGGCAGGTCTTGCAATGTAGGCTTGGGCGCCTGCACGGCGGCCACCGGCGCGGCGGCGACGGGGGCCGGGGCGACAGGGGCAGCAGCGACAGGAGCCGCGGCGACGACGGGAGCCGGGGCAGGCTGGGCCACGACGGCGGCCGGCTGCGGCACGCTCAGCGTAGGGCTGACCTGCGGCAACTCGACGGCCAGCGCTTGCTGACGCGGCGCGATCTGCACCGGCACGCGCTGGGCCACGCCGGCATTGACGCGGCTGCCGCGCAGGGCGCTGCCGCCCAGCATGATCTGCTGGTTGTCGAAATAATGCTCGTGGTTGATGTGGTACATCTCCTGGTTTTTATCCAGCAGTTGCAGGCTTTGGCTCAAGCTGCCCACGACCTCCTTCAGTTGATTGCTGTCATGGAATTTCTCCAGCAAGGAGTGCTGTTTGCTGACCAGCGTGTTGAGGAACTGAATATAGTCTTTCTGATTCAGTTGGAACTGTTGATGCACCTGACTCAGCACATTCTGTGCATGAATCTGGGCATCTAAAATGCTCAGCACTTCATTTTCCGGGCTAACGTTTTGCATCATTCCCTCTCCAGTTAAAGCATGGTCTGGGCCTACCCCATCCATGCTGGTTTCGGTTTCAAGCAAGCTTTGCACTACTACCTCACCTTGCGGCTGGGCGACGGTCGCTGCGACCGGCGCGGCCGCGACGGCCACCTCGACTAGCTGTACCTCTGCGGCCGCCACTGCGGCGACCCTGGCCACGTCCACCGCCGGCGCCGCTTCGACGACCTTGGCCACGACCTTGGCCACGTCCGCCGCCGGCGCCGCTTCGGCGGCCCTGGCCACTGCCACGGCGACCGCCGGCTTGGCGGGCACCGCCACTTCCTCCGCGGCGGCGGCGGCGGGCGGCAGCGCCGCCCGGCGCGCGCCGACGAACGCATCGACAATTGCCGTGTCATTGCGCAGCGCGTGTGCGCGCTTCTGTTTTGCCTTGGCGGACAGGAAGAACCCCCCCCGCATGGTGTAGGTCAAGGACTTCTTCTTCAGCGCGGCCGGCGGCAGCGGCGCCAGTTGCGGATCGAGGCTGTTCAGCTCGGCCCCCTCCACCACCAGCTTGGCGATGGCGCGCTTGAATTGCCGCGCCTCTTCGCCGTTGGCGCTCGGATTGAGCGACACCACCGTGTGCGGCTGGCCTTTCAAAATGTCGGCCACCAGCTTGCCCAGAATCCCCTTCGGTCCGATTTCGACGAAGACGCGGCCGCCCTGCTCGTAGATGCGCTGTATCGTTTGCGTGAAACGCACCGGGCTGACCAGTTGCGTGACGAGGGCCTCGGCGAGCGCCGCCGGGTCGGCGCCGTGGCGCTCGCCGGTGGCCGACGAGAACACCGCGCCGGCCGGCGCCGCGAACGCGATCCCGGCCAGGCTGCGCCGGAACGGCGCGCAGGCATGCCCCACCAGGGGCGTGTGGAAGGCGGCCGCCACCGGCAGCAACTGGCTGCGCACCTGGCGCGCGGCCAGCGAGGCTTGCACGGCGCGCACCGAGGCCGTCGGTCCGCCGAACACCAATTGCTCCGGCGAGTTGTAGTTGGCGACGACGACGTCGGGGAATGCGGCCAGCACCTCCTTGGCCCGCTCCGGCGTCAGCGAGGCCGCCACCATCGCGCCCGGCTCGGCGCCGCCGCCCGGCGTTTCGATGGCCGCGCCGCGCGCCAGCGAGACGCGGTAAAAGTCGGCGTCGCTGAGGGCGCCGGCGGCCCACAGGGCCGTCACCTCGCCATAGCTGTGGCCGGCCAGGAAGTCGGCGCGCAAGCCCATGCCGCGCAAAATCTGGTAGTAGCCGGCGCTGAGCGCGCCGATGGCGGGCTGGGCCCGGCTGCTGCGGGTCAGCTCGCCCATCTGGCGCTCGGCCGCCTCCTCCGAAAACACCGGGATCGGGTAGATGCTGGCCGACAACGGCGCCACGCCGGCCGCGGCGGCCGCCGCATCCATGGCCTCGATCGCCTGGCGCATCTGCGGATAGTCGTTGGTGATGTCGCGGCCCATGTTGACGTACTGCGCGCCCTGGCCGGGGAACAGCGCGACGACGGCGCCGTCCAGCGCCGCGCCGCGGGGCTTGTAGTAGATGCCCAGCGGATGCTCCCAGCCCGTGTCGGACTGGAGCGCCAATTGCTTGACGGCCTCGCTCAGCAAGTCCACGGCCTGCCCGGCGCCGTCGGCGACGAAGGCCAGGCGCGCGGCGCCGACCGGCACCTTGGCCGCGTCGGCCTGCTGCTGGTGCATGCGGAAGTGGGTCGCGCCCTCGGCCGAGCCGAAAGACGCCAGGCGCTCCTGGCACTGCGCCAGCAATTGCGCCGGCGTCGACGCCTGCAGCAACACCACTTCGGGGCGGCGGTTGAGGCGGAAATTGCCGGCCGCCTCGGGCCGGTGCTCTTCGAGGATGGCGTGGTAGTTGGTGCCGCCGAAACCGAAGGCGCTCAAGGCGGCGCGGCGCGGCGCGCCGCCGGCCGGACGGAACCACGGGCGGCTTTCGACGTTGACATAGAAGGGCCCGCCTTCGACCACCAGGTCGGTGCTGGGCTTTTTCACGTTGATGGTCGGCGGCAGCACCTTGTGGTACAGGCCCAGCGCCACCTTCATCATCGAGGCCGCGCCGGCGGCGCAGCGGGTGTGGCCGATCTGCGACTTGACGCTGCCGATGGCCACCGAACCGGGCGCCAGATTGCAGGCTTCGTAGACGGCGCGCAGGCTCTTGATCTCGGTCTTGTCGCCGGACGCCGTGCCGGTGCCGTGCGCCTCGACCAGCTGGATGTCGGCCGGCGTCACCTGGGCGCGCGCATAGGCGCGGTTCATCGCCTTCACCTGGCCCTCCAGGCGCGGCGCGAAAATGCTCTTGGCGCGGCCGTCGCTGGACGCCTGCAGCGACTTGATCACGGCGTAGATGCGGTCGCCGTCGCGCTCGGCGTCGGCGAGGCGCTTGAGCACCAGGAAGCCGACGCCGTCGCCCAGCATCATGCCGTCGGACGCGTCGTCGAAGGGGCGCGACACATTGCTCTTCGACAGGGCCGGGGTCTTGCTGAAGCAGAGGAAGGAAAACACCGAGTTTTCCAGGTTCACGCCGCCCGTCAGCACGACGTCGCAACTGCCGTCGGCCAGCTCGCCCATGGCCGCCTTGATGGCCGCCAGGCTGCTGGCGCAGGCCGCGTCGACCATGTAGGAGGTGCCGCCAAGGTCGAAATAACTGGCGATGCGGCCGCAGGCGACGTTGCCGAGGAAGCCGGGGAAGCTATCCTCGGTCCAGTCCAGGTACAGGCCGTTGGCGCGCTCGATCACCTCGTCGGCGACGGCGGCCGACAGGCCGGCGTTGAGCATGATTTTTTTCAGGTAGGGCGCCTGCTGGCGCGAGCCGAGCGAGAACGAGGTGTTGCCGTTGCCGGCGCCGCCGAGGATGACGCCGACGCGGTCGCGGTCCACCGGCAGCGCGTTCTCGCCCGTCAAACGGGCGTCGAGCATGGCCTGCTTGGCCACGTGCAAGGCGAAGATCTGCGCCGTGCTGATCGATTCGAGCATCAGCGGCGGCAGCTTGAATTCGACCGGGTCGAATTCGATCGGCGGCACGAAGCCGGCCTTGTAACCGTAGGTTTTGTCGACGGCGCTCGGGTCGGGGTCGTAGAAGTCCGCCTTGCGCCAGTATTCGCCGCTGTCCATGGAGTCGACGTCGACGATCGAGTCCTTTTTGTTGACCACGTTGGTCCAGAAATCGTACAGCGTCGCGGCGTCCGGAAAGTGGCTCGCCATGCCGACGATGGCGATATCCGCCCCCCGCGTTTCTGCGTCGTTCAAATGCGCTTTATACATAATCCATTCCTCTTTTCACATCGACAGATCGTTTTCTGCAAGGCTGCCCCATTACCGTTTTCGGGTAAGAGTCGGGCGCGCCGGCATTTTCACAAACTGTTCGCCGGGATAGAAACGAACAGTCACATAATCGAGTAAAACCGGTATTTCATAATGCGTAAAACCGAATAACAAAACCTTGTCTTTTTTTAAATTACAGCGGTAAAAATCGCATGTCAAGAGCGCCGCAATTGAATATATATATTTCAATATCGTGACATTTCGCCGCGCCGGGCGGCGGCACGGCCGCCGCGCCCGGTCCGCGGGCGAAATTGATGTGCAAATACAACAAACAAGCGCCTGAAAATCCGCCGCAAGCACACAAAAACCTTTTAAATCAATGTGTTCAAAATATTTTGCAACGCACAAACATGTAGTAGGAAAATGCCGACACGGCGGGCGCGGCGGCGCCCGCGCCACGTCCATCGTCGTCGTTCACGGCATTGAATGGGAATCGTTTGCAATTAGCAACAATAGTTCCGATTCAAGCAAGCAAAAAATTTTCAAGCGTCCTGAAATGAAACCATGGCGGCCGTCCGGGAATACATCCGGGCCGCAGTTTATGCGGCTAGCGAGGCGCCATAAACATGAATACGAGGGCAGCTGTGGCCCTTGCAGCAGAACCACAGCGAAAACAGTGTGGCGATTATTTTTTCCGATAACAATCCGCGCGCCCCAGGGCCGAAGATAATTGGATAGAGAATGTCTTTTTTTTAAGTTACAGCGCGATAAATTGCTTGTCAAGTGGAAATTTTATCTTAAAGTCAATTTTGCAAAAAAACACCATTCTGCCTCCGCACTCAGGAAAAACTCAGCATTGGCGGGCACACTACGCGGCATTCAATTCTGGAGCACGCCATGCCACGTCCTGTTTGCTCGCCCCCGCCGTCGCCGCCCCGGCGGCCCCCCGCCGTTGGCGCGGGCCGGCGCTGAGCATGGTATCGATAGCCCGTTCCGCGCTGATCTACGAATGGCGCCGCTTCCTGCCCGCGGCGCTGGCCGTCGCCTTCGCCGGCCTGCTCGTGCAGGTGCAATTGAGCCTGCTGCTGGGCATGTTCAGCTCGATCTCCGTCTACATCGACCGCTCCAGCGCCGACCTGTGGGTCGGCTATCCGGACACGCAAAGCGTCGACCTGGCCCGGCCGATTCCCGGCAAGGTGGCCAACAGCCTGCGCATGCATCCCGACGTGGCGGCCGTCGAGCGCTTCACCTGGACCGTCGGCGACTGGAAGCGGCCGCAAGGCGGAAAATTAAGCGCCGTATTGATCGGGATCAATCCCGATGCCGATGCCCTGACCTTTGCCAATCTTCTTACGCCACAATTACGGCAATTGCTGACACAGCCCGGCAATGTGCTGGTGGACGTGGCCGACCTCAGCAAGCTGGGCGTGGCCGTCGGCGACTATACGGAAGTGGTCGGCAAGCGCGTGCGCGTGGCCGGCACCGTCAACGGCATGCGCTCGATGGGCGGGGCGAACGTGCTGACCTCGCTGAGCACGGCGCGGCGCATGGACGCGAACCTGCGCCACGACACCACCGACTATTTCCTGGTGCGCCTCAAGCATCCGGAGCGGGCCGAGGCGGTGCGCGACGCGCTGCAGCCGAACGGCACGCTGAAACAGTTCCAGGTTTGGACGGCCGAGGAATTGTCGATACAGTCGCAAGCCTACTGGCTGTTCGAGTCGGGCGCCGGGGCCGGCTTCCTGTTCTCCTCGGCGCTGGGCCTGTTGGTGGGCATCGTCATCACCAGCCAGACGCTGATGGGCGCCATCGTCGCCGCCCTGCGCGAATATGCGACGCTGCGCGCGCTGGGCGTGTCGACGGCTTCGCTGCGCGCCGTCGTGCTCGAGCAGTCGTTCTGGGTCGGCCTGGCCGGCCAGCTGATCACGCTGCTCGTCGGCGCCGTGCTGGTGATGCTGGCCCGCGCCGCCCACGTGTCGCTGGAACTGCCCCTGTGGGGCGGCATCGCCACCGGCATCCTGGTGCTCAGCATCGCCCTGCTGTCCGGCCTGGGCGCCCTGCGCGCGCTGAACCAGGCAGAACCCTTCACCCTGTTGCGCTAAGCCTATGACCACGCCCCCCGCCATTGTCGGCAAGCAGCTGAGCCGTTCCTTCACGACGGGCAAGACCGAGCAAACCGTGCTGCATGCCGTGTCGCTGTCGGTGCTGCCCGGCGAACTGACCCTGATCATCGGCCCGTCCGGCTCCGGCAAGAGCACGCTGCTGTCGGTGCTGTCGGGCCTGTTGACGCCCGACTCCGGCACGGTGCACGCCCTCGGCATCGAACTCAACCGCCTGTCGCGCACGGAACTCGACCAGTTCCGCCTGGAAAACTGCGGTTTCGTCTTCCAGGGCTTCAATCTGTTCGCCTCGCTGACGGCGCTGGAAAACGTGCTGCTGGCACTGAAGTACGGCCCCAAGGTGGACCCGGCCACGGCCACGGCGCGCGCCCGCGAGGCGCTCGACGAGGTCGGCCTGGGCGCCCGCATGCACCTGCGCCCGACCGAGCTGTCAGGCGGCGAAAAGCAGCGCGTCGCCATCGCCCGCGCCCTCGTCAAACGGCCGCGCCTGCTGTTCGCCGACGAGCCGACCAGCGCGCTCGACAGCCAGAACGGCCAGATCGTCATCGACATCCTGCACCACGCGGCACAAACCCAGGGCACCACGGTGCTGGGCGTGTCGCACGACCACCGCCTGATCAAACACGCCGACCGCGTCGTCACGCTGGAAGACGGCCGGGTGGTCATGGATCAACGCGCCCGCCACCTTATGGAGACTACATGACTGTGTTTCACCCCACCCTGACGGCGCCGTCCCGGCGCGCCCGGCCACCCGGCCTGCTGGCGGTCTGCGGCCTGTCGCTGGCCTGCCTGCTGCTCGGCGGCTGCGACGAGACGCCGGTCAACGCGGCGCCGGCGGCGTCGCCGTGGGCCGCGATCGCCAAGGGCAGCATCAGCATCGAGGGCGGCGTCATCAACATCGCCGCCACCCGCCCCGGCATCATCCGCCAGGTGCTGGCCGAGGAGGGCGCCGAGGTCAAGGGCGGCACGATTCTGGCGCGCATCGACGACGGCGAGGCGAAACTGGCGCTGCGCGTGCGCGAGCAAGAGTACAACGAGGCCAGGCCGGCCCTCGCGCTGCTGCAGCTGCGCCACGGCATCGCCCAGCGCGAACTGAAGCGCCTGGCCGGCCTGGCCGGCGACGACGTCGTCTCCGACCAGGAGCGCGACCAGGCGCGCGACCAGGTCGGCATCGCCGCGGCCGAGGTGGCGCGCCAGCAGGCCGCGCTGGCCACCAGCGGCGCCCACGTGGCCGCCGCCAAGTTCGAAGTGGAGCAGCACCTGGTGCGCGCGCCGCTGGACGGGCGCATCGTGCGGCGCCAGGCCCGCCCCGGCGACGGCGCCTCGACGCTGAACGTGACGCCGCTGTTCCTGTTCGCCCCGCACGGTCCGCGCATCGTCCGCGCCGACCTGGAGGAGCGCTTCGTCGGCGCCGTGAAGGCGGGCCAGGCGGCCGAGGTGGCCCTGGAGGCCGACGAGAGCAAGGTCTACAAGGCGCGCGTGCTGCGCCTCGGCCAGGTGTTCGGCAACCGCCCGGAAAGCGACGACCCCAACGAGAAACAGGATGTGCGGGTGATCGAATGCGTGCTGCAGATCGACGCGCCGGAATTGCGCATCGGCCAGCGCGTCATCGTCCGCATCGCCCGCCAGAACGGGGCGGCGGCGCCATGAAGCGCCCGCTTGCCATCCTGATCTGCGCCGCGCTGGGCGCCTGCGCCCACGACACCGCGCCGCCGCGCGCGGCGCCGGCCGTGCCGGCGCACTTCAGCAGCGCCGTCGGCGGCGCCGCGCCCGGCGCCGACGCCTGGGCGGCGCTGGGCGACGCCGGCCTGACGGCATGGATAGAGCGGGTCTGGGCCGGCAACACCGACATCGCCGCCGGCCTGGCGCGGCTCGACGCCGCCGCCGCCGACTTGCGCGCGGCCACGGCCGAGCAATCGCCGCGCGTCGCGCTGGAAACATCGGTGGAGCGGCGCAAGCTGTCCAAATTCGACCAGGGCGAGAGCGACGCCGACACGCGCAACCCGGCCACCCGCTACGCCGGCCAGCTGACGCTCGGCTACGAGCTGGACCTGCGCGGGCGGGTGCGCGCGGCCGTGCGCGCCGGCCAGGCCGAGCGGGCCGCCAGCGGCCACGACCTGACGGCGCTGCGCCTGAGCCTGGCGCGCCAGACGGCCGAGCTGTGGTTGGCGCGCGCCGAGCTGCACGCCGCCGCCGGGCTGGCCGAGGACAGCGCGCGCCTGCGCCGGCAGTGGCGCCAGGGCGAGCAGGCGCGCCTCGGCGCCGGCCTGAGCAACGCCAACCCGCTGCGCCAGCAAGACAGCGAAAGCGTCGGCGCCGACCTGCTGGTCCAGCGCCAGCGCGACGCCGCGCAGCGCATCGAACGGGGCCTGTGCCTGCTGGCCGCCAGCATGCCGGCCGATTGCGCCCTGCCGCCGGCGCAGCCGTTGCGGCAGCTGCGCCTGCCGGCCGTGGGCAACGCCGTGCCGGCGCAACTGCTGCAGCGCCGCCCCGACCTGGCCGCGGCCCAGGCCCGCTACGACGCCGCGCGCGCGCGCATCGACGAGGCCGACGCGGCGCGCTGGCCGGCGCTGACGCTGGGCGGCGCGGTGGGCATCAACGCCGGCGGCCTGGGCGCGCTGCGCAAGAGCGGCGCGAGCAGCTGGTCGCTGATGCCGCAGCTGGAGCTGCCGCTGTTCGACGGCGGGCGCCGCCAGGCCGACCTGGCGCGCGCCAAATCGGCGGCGGCGGAACAGTATGCGCAGTGGCACGGCAGCATCGCCCGCGCCGTCCACGAAGTCGAGGACAGCAGCGCCGCCGTGCTGCACAGCCAGGTCAATTACGCGGCGCGCCAGCGCCAGCACGCCATCGCCGAGGCCCAGCTCGACAGTGTGCGGCGCGCGCGCCGCGCCGGCATGGTGCACGGCAGCGCCGAGTGGAGCGCGCATCTGGCGCAGTTGCAGGCCGAACAGGACAGCGTGGCGGCGCGGCACGAGCAATTGCTGGCCGCCGTCAACCTGATCGCCGCCCTCGGCGGCGGCTGGGACGGCGCCGCCGAGGCGGCGCCGCGCCGGCCATGATGCCGCAGCACCACGAGGACGGCGACGACACCGACGCCATGCTGGCGCGGCTGGCGCCGCCGCCCCAGGCGCTGGCGATGGTGGCGCGGCCGTTCACGGTCAGCGCCGCGGCGCTGCGCGAGCTGGCGCAGCCGGACGCGCCGGCGCCGCCGGCGCTGGCCGGCGCCGTGCTGAAGCGCCAGGTGGAATTCGCCGCCGGGCGCTGGTGCGCCGCGCGCGCCCTGCGCCGCAGCGGCTACCGCGGCCCGCCGGCCATCGGCGTGGGCGCGCAGCGGGCGCCCTGCTGGCCGGCCGGCTACCTCGGTTCGATCAGCCACAGCAAGGGCTGGGCCGTCGCCATCACGGCCGCCAGCGACACCCTCAGCGGCGTCGGCATCGACCTCGAACATTGCATGGACGACCGCACCGCGCGCTCGGTCGGCGCGCACATCGGCAACGCCGCCGAGATGGCCGTCGGCGCGGCCGCCGGCCTGGCGTTCGAGACTTGGACGACGCTGCTGTTCTCCGCCAAGGAAAGCCTGTTCAAGGCCCTGTATCCGTCCGTCGGGCGGTATTTCCATTTCCCCGACGCGGCCGCCGAATCGCTGGACCGGGAGGGCCGCGTACTGCACCTGCGGCTGACGACGACGCTGACGCCGCGGCACCACGCCGGCGCCCGCTACGCCATCGACTTCGCGCTGGGCCGCCAGCGGCTGGTCACGCGCTGCCTGGTGGCCGCTTAAACGGCGCCGCCCTGCAGCGCGTGCGGCAGGCGGATCTCGACGCCGAGGCCGCGCCCGGACATGCCGTCGCTGAACAGCAGCGTGCCGCCGTGCAGCTCGACGACTTTTTTCACGATGGCCAGGCCAAGGCCGCTGCCGGTGGCCGTGGCGTCGGGCAGGCGGACGAAGCGCTTCAGCACATCCTCTCGCCACGCGGGGGCGATGCCCGGCCCGTCGTCGCACACGGAGATGCGGGCGAAATGGCGGCCCTCGACGACTTCGACGCTGATCGCGGCGCCCGGCGGGCAGTGGCGGATGGCGTTGTCGACCAGATTGTCGAGCAGGCTGTCGAGCGCCGCCGGGTCGCCGCGGTAGGGCGCGGCGGCGGCCGTGCCGTCGTAGGCCAGCTCGATGCCGCGCGCCACCGCGTGCGGCGCGTGGCGGGCCACGGCGGCGCGCGCCAGGCGGGCCAGGTCGAGCGCCTGCGGCGGCGTCTTGGTCGACTCCGCGTCCAGCCGCGACAACAGCAGCAGCTTGCTGACCAGGCCGGCGTGGCGCGCGATACTCTCGTGCAGCAGCGCGGCGATGCCGGCCCGCTCGGGCGCCGATTCGGCCTGCTGCAGCAGATGCACCTGGGCGCCGAGGGCCGCCAGCGGCGTGCGCAGCTCGTGGGCGGCGTCGGCGAACAGGCGCTGCTCGCTCTCGCGGTGGACGGCCAGGCGCGCCAGCAAATCATTGACGGAATTGAACAGCGGCTTCAGCTCGCGGTAGGCGACGTCGTTGCAGGCCAGCGGCTGGTCCGAATACGGGTCGCGTTCGCTGATGGCGCCGGCCAGCCGGCGCAGCGGCGTCAGCGCCCGGCCGAAACCGAGCTGCAGCAGCACGATGAAGATCGGCATCGCCGCCACCAGCGGCAACAGGAAAAATACCAGGATTTCCGCCACGGCCCGCTGCACGAAGCTGCGCGCCACGCACAGCTGCACATACACATTGCCGTCCTCGCTGGCCGTGGCCAGGCTGCGCCAGCCCCGGTCGTTGACGGGCGCCGCGCCCGGCAGCTGGATGGCCAGCATCGGCCAGCCGGGCGACTGCCCCAGCACCTGGCCGGCGCGGTTGCTGATGCGGTAGGTGATTTCCCGCTCGCGCAGCGCCGACTCGCTGTACGAGCGGCTGAACTGGAGGATTTGCCGCTCGATCAGGCGGGCCCGCGCCGGCTCGGGAAAATCGACGCTGTACATGTCGGCGATGGTGTCGCCCAGGCCGCGCAGGTCGCGGTCGAAATAGCCGGAGCCGACCTGCGTCACCTCGATGTAAAACCAGGCCAGCAGCAGCGACCAGACCAGCATGATCGACGCCAGGCTGACCCACATCAGGCGGCGGTACAGCGAGCGCCTGGCCACGGCGGGCATGCTCATCGGCGCCGCCCTCAGGGTTTCGGCAGCAGATAGCCGACGCCGCGTATCGTGCGCACCCAGTCGGCACCGAGCTTGCGGCGCAGGTTCGACACGTGCACCTCCAGCGCGTTGTCCGACTCGCAGCACAGGTGCTCGACCAGGGATTCGCGGCCGATCACCTTGCCGCCCTTGCGCACCAGCTCGAACAACAGCGCGAACTCCGACGGCGACAGCGAGACGGCCACGCCGTCCAGCGTGACGGTGCGGGTTTCCGTGTCGATCGCCAGCGGGCCGATTTGCCACAGCGCCGACAGGAAGCCGCTGCTGCGCCGCGTCACCACCTGCAGCCGCGCCAGCAATTCGGGGATGGCGAAAGGCTTGACGAGGTAATCGTCGGCGCCGTCGCGCAGGCCGGCCAGCCGGCTTTCCAGGGCGTCGCGGGCCGTCAGCACGATGATCGGCATGGTGCTGCCGCGCGCGCGCAATTCGCGCAGCAGGTCGAAGCCGTCGCCGTCCGGCAGGCTCAGGTCGAGCAGCAGCACGTCCTGCGCCTCGTTGTCGAGGAAGGCGCGGGCCTCCTTCAGGCGCCGCACCCAGACGGCGCGCAGGCCGGCCTGGCGCAAGGCCTGGCCGAGCGCGTCGCCGAGCGCGAGGTCGTCTTCCACCAACAGTACATTCATGGGCTGCTCTCCGGTCTGCGGGAGCCGGCGGCGAGGCGCCGCCGGCCGCGTGAAATATAGCACGGCGCGGCGCCCTCAGGCGCCCTCGCCCCACAATAACAGTTCGCCCTGTCCGCGCGGCGCGCCGGCCGCCTCGGGCAGCCGCGGCGACAGCGCGCTGGCGCGCACGCCCAACAGGCGCAGGCGCCGTTCCAGCGGCACGCGCTTCAGGCATTCGCGCGCCGCGCGCAGGATCGCCGCGGCGTCGTCGGTCGGCTCGGCCAGCGTCAGATTGCGCGTGACGATCTGGAAATCGTCGAAGCGCAGCTTGACGCCGATGCCGCGGCTGGCGTAGCCCTTGCGGCGCACGTCGGCGGCCAGTTGCGCGCACAGCTCCATCAGGATCGCCGACAGCGCGGCGCGGTCGCCGCGGGCGTGCAGGTCGCGCTCGAAGGTGGTTTCGCGGCTGATCGACTGCGGCTCCGAGCTGGTCGCGATGGCGCGCGCGTCGACGCCGTGCGCGGCGTCCTTGAGCCAGAGCGCGTAGGTGCGGCCGAAATGCTCCTGCAGCAGCACCGGGTCGGCGCCGGCCAGCTCGCCTATCGTGTGGATCTCCAGCGCGGCCAGCTTGGCCGTCGCCTTCGGCCCGATGCCATTGATTTTCCTGACCGGCAGCGGCCAGATGCGCTCCGCCAGCCCGTCCATGCCGAGGATGGTCAAGCCGTCCGGCTTGTCGAGGTCCGAGCAGATTTTCGACAGCAGCTTGTTGGGCGTCACGCCGATCGAGCAGCTCAGGCCCGTGGCGTCCTTGACGGCCTGCTTGATCCGCGTCGCCAGCGCGCGCGTCTCGCCCGGCTCGTCCGTCAAGTCGATGTAGATCTCGTCGATGCCGCGGTCCTCGATGGTCGCGGCGACGCCGGCGACGGCGGCCTTGAACAGGCGCGAGCAATGCCGGTAGGCGTCGAAATTGACGGGCAACAGGATCGCCTCCGGCGCCAGCCGCGCCGCCTTCATCAAGCCCATGCCGGAACCGGCGCCCAGCGCCCGCGCCTCGTAGGTGGCGGTGGTGATGACGCCGCGGCCGACGTAGTCGCGCAGGCGGGCGAAACGGCGGCTGCCGTCGGCCGCGCTGACGGGCTGGTGGGCGCCGCCGCCGATCACCAGCGGCAGGCCGCGCAACTCCGGGTAGCGCAGCAGCTCGACGGAAGCGTAGAACGCGTCCATGTCCAGATGGGCGATACGGCGCTCGGGTGCATGCATAGGGCGGCTGAAAATACTGTAAATACATACAGTATTACCCGAAAAACAAATTGGCGCAACCGGGGACAGACCACAATTTTCGAGAAATTATTTCTCGAAAATCGTGGTCTGTCCCCAGCTTTGCCGCTTTACTTGTGCCGGTCGCGCGCCTTCACCGCCTTCATCAGCACCTTCCACTTCGAGCGCGCCGCGATGCGCTCAAGCGGCGTCTGTTCGGCGCGCCTGTGCTCGCGCAGCAGTTTGTTGTAGTTGAACAGGCGGTCGGCGTCGACGCCGCCGCGCACCGCGCAACCCGGCTCGGCCTCGTGGCGGCAGTCGCGGAACTGGCACTGCCGCGCCAGCGCGTCGATGTCGTCGAACGAGGCCGCCAGCGCGTCGGCGTCGGCGTCCGGCCGCCACGCGCGCAGGCCCGGCGTGTCGATGATGCAGGCGCCGCCCGCGCACTGGTGCAGCGAGCGCGCCGTCGTCGTGTGGCGGCCGCGGCCGTCGCCGCGGCGCACGCCGCCGGTCGCCTGGGCGCTGGCCGTGAGCGTGTTCGTCAGCGTCGACTTGCCGACGCCCGAAGTGCCCAGCAGTATCAGCGTCTGCCCCGCTGCCAGCCACGGCGCCAGCGACGCCGCCACGGCCTCGTCCAGAGCGTTGACGGCGAAGGCCGGCACGCGCGGCGGCAGGCGCTGCCGCAGTTGTTCCATGCGGGCCGCGACGTCGTCGCCGATGTCGGCCTTGGTCAGCACGGCGACGGCGGCCACCCCGGCCGCCTCGACGAGGGCGATATAGCGTTCCATGCGGCGCAGCTTGAAGTCGCGGTCCAGCCCCATGACCAGCAGCGCCGTGTCGACGTTGCTGGCCAGCGACTGGCGGCGGCCGTCGTCGCTGCGGCGGCTCAGGTGGCTGCTCGGCTCCAGCCGTTCGCTGAGCCAGTATTCGTCGTGGGCGTGGGCCTCGGCGAGCACCCAGTCGCCGACCGCCAGGCTGACGTCGCGCTCCTGCAGCGCCTGCATGAGTTTGGGGTGGATGCGGGCCTCGAAGGCGGCGGCGCCGTCGTGCACGGCGATCCATTCGCGGTGCACGGCGGTGACGCGCGCCAGCGTAGCCTCGGTGTCGTTAAAGGTGGCGAGTTGGCTGGCGATGGCGTGCGTCAGGCCGATTTGTTTCAGCGATTCGAAATCGAAGTTGATCATGGTGCTTGTGTGTTTCCGGATTCGTAACGCTCGCGGCGCGCGCGAGCACATCCCGCGCGCCAGGCGCGCAGGCAAGAGAAAACGGCGGTCGGCGCACGATCAGGCGCGCATCAACACACGAAGCTGGGTACAGCGGTGCAGCGGGGGGATTCGAGCGTGATCAGGCAGCCGACAGGAGGACAAGCTCATTGGTGCGCATGGTGTAATCTCCTGTGGATGTGAAAGGGAGCCCGAGCGTAGCACCGCGCCGCGGCGCCGTCAAGCGGCCGCGCATTTTCCTTGCGGCTAGAAAAAACCGCCATGTCTAGACCTGACCCCATTGTTGCAGTTCAAGCCGGTTCGACGGCCAGGTCGGGCTGGGCGCGCTTGACTGCGCAGACGACGAGCATGCCGCCCAGCAGCAGGCTGGCGGCCAGCAGGTACATGCCCGTCGCCGTGCTGTGGGTGGCGTCTTTGATGGCGCCCACCAGGTAGGGGCTGGCGAAGCCGGCCAGGTTGCCGATCGAGTTGATCATGGCGATGCCGGCCGCCGCCGCCGTGCCCGTCAGCAGCGCCGTCGGCAGGCTCCAGAACAGCGGCAGCGTCGACAGGATGCCGGCCGTGCCGACGCTCAGCGCCACCATCGCGATGACGGTGTCGTCGGCGTAGATGGTCGAGACGATCAGCCCGGCGCAGCCGGCCACGGCGGACCAGGCCGTGTGCCAGCGCCGCTCGCCCGTGCGGTCCGAGTGGCGCGCCACCAGCACCATCGTCAGCGCCGCCACCGTGTAGGGGATCGCCGTCAGCAGCCCGACGTCGAGGACGTCTTTGACGCCGGTGCTTTTGATCAGTTGCGGCAGCCAGAAGCTGACGCCGTATAAGCCCATGACGAAGCAGAAGTAGACCAGCGCCAGCAGCCACACGCGGGCGCTGCTGAATACCTGGCCCAGTTTCATGGCCGGCTTGCCGCGCGCCTCGGCGGCGATGCCGCGCTCCAGCACGCTCTTTTCCTCTTCCGTCAGCCAGGCGGCGGCGCGGATGCCGTCGTCGAGGTAGTACAGGGTCCAGACGCCGACCAGCACGGAGGGCAAGCCTTCCAGCAGGAACAGCCATTGCCATCCGGCCAGGCCGGCCCGGCCGGCGAAGGCTTGCATGATCCAGCCCGACAGCGGCCCGCCGACGATGCCGGCCACCGCCACGGCGCTCATGAACAGGGCGACGATGCGGGCGCGCCGCTGCGCCGGATACCAGTAGGTCAGGTATAGGATGATGCCGGGGAAGAAGCCCGCCTCGGCCACGCCCAGCAGGAAGCGCAGCAGGTAGAAGGTGGCGGCATTGTCGACGAACAGCATTGCCGAGGAAATCAGGCCCCAGGTGACCATGATGCGGGCGATCCAGATGCGCGCCCCCGTCTTCGTCAGCAGCAGGTTCGACGGCACCTCGAAGAGGAAGTAGCCGATGAAGAAGATGCCGGCGCCCAAGCCGTAGACGGTGTCGCTGAAGTGCAGGTCGGCCTGCATTTGCAGTTTGGCGAAGCCGACGTTGACGCGGTCCAGGTAGGCGACCACGTAGCAGAGGAAGAGGAAGGGCACGAGGCGCCGGCTGACCTTCGCGTAAATCGCATTTTCACCGCTGCCCATGATTTTCCCCCCGTGTGCGTTGTCGATTCCAGTGTACATCCGAAACAGCTTCGTTTTTCAGGATGCGCGCCATACAATATTGATACAAAATTATTTAAGGAGTACACGTGCCTTCGTTAAAAATTTCTACCAGCACCATCTCGGCCCTCGCCATGGCCATCGCGGCCGCCGGCCCGGCCGCCGCGGCCGGCCTGAACCCGGCGCCGCCCGTCGCCGCCAAGACGGCCTGGCAGGAAACCCGCCACGGCGAAGTCGTCACCGACGACTACCGCTGGTTGCATAAAAAAGATAAACCGGAAGTCATCGACTACCTGAACGCGGAAAACGCCTATACCGAGGCGATGACGGCCGACATCAAGCCGCTGGCCGACAAGCTGTACGCGGAAATCAAGGGCCGCATGCAGGACGTCGACCTGTCCGTGCCGACCCGCCGCGGCGCCTACTATTACTACACCCGCACCGAGGCGGGCCAGCAGTACCCGATCAACTGCCGCCGCCGCGCCGGCGCCGACCTGGCCTACGACGATAAGGCCGCCGAGGAAATCCTGCTGGACCAGAACAAGCTGGCCCAGGGGCTCAAATTCTTCTCCATCGGCGGCTTCTCCGTCAGCCCGAACGACCGCCTGCTCGCCTACACGACCGACACGACCGGCTTCCGCCAGTACCAATTGCATGTGCTCGACCTGCAGACGGGCAAGCTGCTGAGCGACACGCTGCCGCGCGTGACCTCGCTGGCCTGGGCCGCCGACAACCGGACCGTCTTCCTGGTCCAGGAAGACGCGACGACCAAGCGCTCGGACCGCCTGCTGCGCCTGACGCTGGGCGGCAAGCCCGTCCCCGTCTACCACGAGGCCGTCGAACAGTTCGCTCTACAGGTAGGCAGTTCGCGCGACAAAAAGTTCATTGAATTGAACATCGGCAGCACCGACACCAGCGAAGTGCGGCTGCTGCCGGCCGAACGGCCGACGGCCGCCTTCCGCAGCGTGCTCAAACGCGAGACGGGCCATCGCTACCTCGTCGAGCACCGCGACGGCACGCTCTACATCGTCAGCAACAAGCACGCCAAGAACTTCCGCCTGGTCAGCGCGCCGCTCAAGGCGCCGCAGGAAAAGAACTGGGTCGAGCTGGTTCCGCACGACAAGAACGTGCTGCTGCACGGCATCGACGTGTTCCGCGACTACCTCGTCGTCAACGAAAAATCCAGCGCGCTGAACCGTTCGCGCATCTACGACTTCGCCAAGAAGAGCTGGAAAACCGTGCAGTTCGACGACCCCGTCTACCTGGCCCGCGCCGCCGGCACGCCGGACTACGCGGCGACCCGCTACCGCCTGTCCTACCAGTCGCCGGTGACGCCGCCGATGGTGATGGACGTCGACATGGCCAGCGGCGCGCGCACCGTGCTCAAGCAGCAGGAAGTGGTCGGCGGCTACGACGCCAGCCGCTATGAGAGCCGGCGCCTGTGGATCACCGCGCGCGACGGCGTCAAGGTGCCGCTGTGGACCGTCTACAAGAAGGGCGTCAAGCTGGACGGCTCGGCGCCGCTGCTGCTGTACTCCTACGGCTCCTACGGCATCTCGACCGAGGCGACCTTCGCGCTCAACCGCATCAGCCTGCTGGAGCGGGGCGTCGTCTACGTCCAGGCGCACATCCGCGGCGGCACCGACCTGGGCGAGGCCTGGCATGACGACGGCATGTTGATGAAGAAGAAAAACACCTTCAACGACTTCATCGACAGCGCCGACTACCTGGTCAAGGAAAAATGGACCAGCCCGGAGCGCCTGATCATCGAGGGCGGCAGCGCCGGCGGCCTGCTGATGGGCGCCGTCGTCAACATGCGCCCCGAGCTGTTCCGCGCCGTGCACGCGGCCGTGCCCTTCGTCGACGTGATGAACACGATGATGGACGCGACGCTGCCGCTGACGACCGGCGAATATCTGGAATGGGGCAACCCGAACCAGAAGGCGGCCTACGACTACATGCGCAGCTACTCGCCATATGACAACATCGAGCGCAAAGCCTACCCGGCGATGCTGGTCACCACCGGCCTGAACGACAGCCAGGTGATGTACTGGGAACCGGCCAAGTATGTCGCCAAGCTGCGCGCCTTCAAGACGGACAGCCAGCCGCTGCTGCTGAAAACGAATATGGGCGCCGGCCACGGCGGCGCGTCCGGGCGCTACAACGCCATCGGCGAAAAAGCCTTCCAGATGGCGTGGATGCTGTCGCAGTGGGGCATTAAGGAGTAAACCGTTTGGGCTTTTGCAGATAATTTGAAAAAAGCCCTTGCGGGGGCCGCGGGCCGCGTCCTATAATACGGCCTCTTCAGACGTGGTGACAAACGTCGGATGGTTTTCTGAGGTAAGCGACATGGGTGCTTAGCTCAGTTGGTAGAGCGGCGCCCTTACAAGGCGTAGGTCGGGAGTTCGAGCCTCTCAGCACCCACCAGTTCAGAAAATCGTTCATGCTTTATGGATCGAAGTACAGATCATAGTAAGCTTGGAGTGGTAGTTCAGTTGGTTAGAATACCGGCCTGTCACGTCGGGGGTCGCGGGTTCGAGTCCCGTCCACTCCGCCAGCATTTATAAGGGCCCGATTCGTCGGGCCCTTATTCCATTGGTACGTCCGTTTTCAACCGCACCTCCAGCGCCGGATCTGTTCGACGACAATGCCGCCCTCCCACCCGTATATCGCTTTCCGCCTGCGCCTGGCGCGCCACGGCCTGGCCCAGTGCGCCGCCAGCCTGCGCAGCACCCTCGAAATCGTCCTGCCGCTGGCCGGCATCGGCCTGTTCGGGCTGCTGGCCATGATCGCCCTGCCCGGCCTGTACGCGGCCACGCTGGCCTGGCCGGCGGCCTGCGCCGTCGTGCTGGCCCAAGCCCTGCTGACGGCGGCGCCGGCCTGGCTGCTGCGCAAGCGCCTGCTGCCGCCCGACGTCGCCGCGTGGCTGCCGGCGCTGCCGCTGCCGGCCGCGCTGCGCTGGCGCGCCGACGCCGCCGTCGCCGCCCTGCTGACGGCGCCGCTGGCGCTGGCCTATGCCGTTTCCCTGTCCATCTGGCTCTACCAATGGCCGGCCTGGCTGCGCCCGGTGGCGCCGCAAGGCATCGCCGCGACGCTGCTGTCGCTGCTGCTGAGCTGGATCTGCGCCGGCGCGGTCCTGGCGCGGCGCGCCCGCCCGGCCGCGCCGGCCCGACAGCGCCGGCGGGCCGCCCAGGCCGGCATCTACACGGCGCGGCCGCAACGCCCGCGCATCCTGTTCCTGTGGCACCGCCTGTACTGGCTGCCGTTCTGGCGCGGCGACAGCGCCGTCGGCATCCAGCAAAGCCTGCTGTGGCTGGGCGCGGCGGCCAGCGCGCTGCTATGGCTGTGGCGGCCGGCCGCCGTGCCGGCGCCCGTGTTCGGCCTGGCCACCACCGTGCTGCTGCTGATGCTGACCGACCGCGGCGACCAGGCCGTGCGCGCGCACATCGCCCTGCTGCGCACCGCCACCGCCGCCTGGCCGGTGGCGGCGCGCCGCGTCGCATGCTGCGCCCGCCTGTTCAGCCTGTTGCCGGCGCTGTCCGTGCAAGCCCTGTTCGGCGCCGTCCTGCGCGGCCTGCCCGGCGGCTACAGCCACAAAGTCGCCGCCATCTACCTGGGCGCGGGTGGCATGGCCCACCTCGCCATCGTCGGCCTGCCCGGCCTGAACCCGCGCGCGCGCGTCGCGCTGGTGGCCGTCTCCATCCTGGTATTAAGCGCAATTGGAAGCGAACTATGGAATTGAAACCGGTATTGCAGATCGACGGCCTGGACTTCCAGTTCGCAACGCGCGCCCTGTTCACGCAATTCGCGCTGCAACTGGAGGCCGGCATCACCTGGCTGCGCGGCGCCAATGGCGCCGGCAAAACCACCCTGCTGAAACTGGCGGGGGGCGCGCTGGCGCCGCTGGCCGGCAGCATCCGCCTGGACGGCGTCGACAGCGCGGCGGCGGCGCTGGCCTACCGCCTGCAAAGCTTCTACTGCGGCGGCGACCTGCCGCAACTGCCGTGGCTGACGGTGCGCGAAGTGCTCGACCTGCACGCGGCCCTGTACCCGGCGCTCGACAAGGCCCTGCTGAACCGGCAGCTCGACGCCATGTTGCTCATGCCGGCGCTGGCGCAAGGCATCACCACGCTATCGCTGGGGCAGCACAAGAAATTGCAACTGGCGCTGGGCCTGGCGCTGCCGGTGCGCCTGCTGCTGATCGACGAACCGTTCAACGGCCTCGATGCGGCGGCGCTGGCCCACCTGCGCGGCGAACTGGCGCAGCCGCAGCGGCTGGCGCGCCAATGCATCCTGCTGACCAGCCACATCGACCCCGGCGTGCCGCTGGCGCGCACGGTCCAGCTATAAAGCTGGGGACAGACCACATAAAACAGCTGGGGACAGACCACGATTTCCGAGAAATACTTTCTCGGAAATCGTGGTCTGTCCCCAGCTTTACCGGCTGTTTTACGCCGTCAGCGCGAGGTTTTCCGCCGGCTCTGCGACAAGCTCCTCGTCGTCCGAGCGGATCAGGTGGTCGAAGGCGCTCAGCGCGGCCTTCGCGCCCTCGCCGACGGCGATGACGATTTGTTTGTACGGCACCGTCGTCACGTCGCCGGCCGCGAACACGCCGGGGATCGAGGTCTGGCCGCGGGCGTCCACTTCAATCTCGCCGTGGCGCGACAGGGCCAGCGTGCCCTTCAGCCATTCGCTGTTCGGCACCAGGCCGATCTGCACAAACACGCCTTCCAGTTCGACTTGCTTGAGCGCGTCCGTGTTCCGCTCCTTGTAGCTCAGGCCGCTGACCTTCTTGCCGTCGCCGTGGATCTCCGTCGTTTGCGCCGAGGTGATGACGGTGACGTTGCGCAGGCTGTGCAATTTGCGCTGCAGCACCGCGTCGGCGCGCAGTTCGGCGCCGAATTCGATCAAGGTCACGTGGCTGACCAGACCGGCCAGGTCGATCGCCGCCTCGACGCCGGAGTTGCCGCCGCCGATGACCGCCACGCGCTTGCCCTTGAACAGGGGGCCGTCGCAGTGCGGGCAATAGGCCACGCCGTGGTTGCGGTATTCCTTCTCGCCCGGCACGTTGATTTCGCGCCAGCGCGCGCCCGTCGCCAGCACCACCGACTTCGCCTTCAGCACGGCGCCGCCGGCCGTGGTGATTTCGATCAGCTTGCCCGGCACCAGCTTGGCGGCGCGCTGCATATTCATGATGTCGACTTCATACGACTTGACGTGCTGTTCCAGCGCGGCGGCGAAATGCGGGCCGTCGGTTTCCTTGACGGAGACGAAGTTCTCGATCGCCAGGGTGTCGAGCACCTGGCCGCCGAAGCGCTCGGCCAGCACGCCGGTGCGGATGCCCTTGCGCGCCGCGTAGATGGCCGCCGCCGCGCCGGCCGGGCCGCCGCCGACGATGAGCACGTCGAAGACGTCTTTCTTGCTCAGTTGCTCGGCCTGGCGGGCGCCGGCATTGCTGTCCAGCTTGGCGAGTATCTCTTCGACGCCGGAGCGGCCCTGGCCGAACACGGCGCCGTTCAGGTAGATCGTCGGCACGGCCATGATCTGGCGCTCCTCGACCTCGGCCGGGAAGACGCCGCCGTCGATGGTCACGCTGCGGATGCGCGGATTGATGATCGACATCACATTCAGCGCCTGCACCACTTCCGGGCAGTTCTGGCAGCTCAGGGAAATATAGGTTTCAAACGCGTAGTCGCCGTCCAGATTGCGGATCTGTTCGATCACCGCCTCATCCAGCTTGACCGGGTGGCCGCCCACTTGCAGCAGCGCCAGCACCAGCGACGTGAATTCATGGCCCATCGGGATGCCGGCGAAACGCACGCCCACATCGGATCCGGCACGGTTGATGCTAAACGAGGGTTTGCGCTCGGCGTCGCCGCCGCTTTCCACCAGCGTGATGCGCTCGCTCAACAGTTCGATTTCCTGGAGCAGTTCGCGCAATTCCACCGACTTGGCGCTGTCATCGAGAGACGCGACGATCTCAATCGGCTGCACGACCTTGTCCAAATAGGCTTTCAACTGGGTTTTGAGAGTAGCGTCTAACATGATTTTTTCCTTATTTTTACAGAAGAGCGGATGCCGGAGCGGACCGGCCGGTCCGGCATCGATGACTGCTTACAACGACTTAGATCTTGCCGACCAGGTCCAGCGACGGGGTCAGCGTGGCGGCGCCTTCGGTCCATTTCGCTGGGCACACTTCGCCCGGATGCGAGGCCACGTATTGCGCTGCCTTGACTTTGCGCAGCAGCTCGGAAGCGTCGCGGCCGATGCCGTTGTCATGCACTTCCAGCACTTTGATCTGGCCTTCCGGATTGATGACGAAGGTGCCGCGCAGTGCCAGACCTTCTTCTTCGATCAGCACTTCAAAGTTGCGCGACAGAATGGTGGTCGGGTCGCCGATCAGCGGGTAGTTCACTTTCTTGATCGCGTCCGAGGTGTCGTGCCATGCCTTGTGGGCGAAATGGGTGTCGGTCGAAATGCCGTAGATTTCCACGCCCAGTTTTTGGAATTCGGCGTAGTTGTTGGCCAGGTCTTCCAGTTCGGTCGGGCAAACGAAGGTGAAGTCGGCTGGGTAGAACACGAACACCGACCATTTGCCCTTCAGCGATGCTTCGCTGACGTCGACGAATTTGCCGTTGTGGAAGGCGGTTGCTTTGAATGGTTTAACTTGGGTGTTGATCAGAGACATAGTAGTTTCCTCGTGGTGTGGTGAATCAATGAAACGTAGTTTACGGTGTTTTCGTTCATATGCAAAATTGATTGTTGCAATAGTTTTGATACATTTTGACTATCGCGCCGTGCATAAGAAGAACAGTATTATCCCTGTTCCTGCCGTTTCGGGAGCGGCCGCCGGAAACGCCGGCCGGCCGCGGTGGGGGATCAGTCCTTCAGCTCGGCGGGCACCTTGCCGCCATTGGCCGCGAGCTTGTTCATCACCTGCTTGTGCAGCCAGATGTTCATCGACGCCGAGTCGTTGCTGTCCCCGCTGAAATGCAATTCCTGCGCCAGCTCCTTGCGGGCGGCCAGGCTGCTGTCGAGTTCAAGCAACTTGAGCAGGTCGACGATGGAGCTGCGCCAATTGAGCTTTTCGGCGTGCTGCTGCGCCTTGTCGTTGAGCAGGGCCTCGACGTCGACTTCTTGCATCGCCACCGGCGCGGCGGCCGGGCTGGCGGCGCTGGCTTCGGCGGCCGGCGCGGCGGCCGCAGGCGCGGCCTCGGCGGGCGCATCGCGGTGGAAGATCTTGTTGAAAATATTGCTGAGCATACCCATAAAGCACCTCGGAAAAAGTGATGTGGATGAAGCCTCTGCAGGAGGAAATATACGTCTGGACATCACCGCCGGGGGCGGGGCTTGCGCAGAGGAAAGGCGAGCGTAGGCGCGGGGCGCCTACCTCAGAGGAAAGATTGGGCCGCGCGCCATTTTTTCAAGGCGCCTTGTGCTGCCGCCCCCGGCGAAGCGGCAGCGGGCGGCGCTTACTTGCGGCCGCCGCGGGCGGCGCCGGCGCCGGCGCCGGCGCCGCCACGCGCCGACTTGGCGCCCGGCTTGCCGCCGGGCGGCAGCGCGGCCGGCTTGGCCTTGGTCTTGATCGTCGACAGGATGGATGGCCGCACCTTCGACTCCACGGCCGTCACCTTCGGCGCGGCGGCCGTGCCGCCGAGCGCGATACGGCTCTTGCCCGGCGCCGCCTTGAACTTGTCGGGCGTGCCCGCGCCGGAGGTCTGGCGGCTGCGCTCGCCGGCGGCCAGGCCGCCCGCCTCGGACGAGGTCCAGGCCGGGATCAGGTGCTTGTCGCCATTGCCGATCAGGTCGCCGCGGCCCATGGCCACCAGCGCCTCGCGCAGGATCGGCCAGTTGGCCGGGTCCTGGTAACGCAGGAAAGCCTTGTGGGTGCGGCGGATCTTGCCGCTGCGGGCCGTTTCGACGACTTCCGACTCGGCCGTCACCTTGCGCAGCGGATTCTTGCGCGTGTGATACATCGTCGTCGCCATCGCCATCGGCGTCGGCATGAAGGTTTGCACCTGGTCCAGCTTGAAGTTGTTCTTCTTCAGCCACAGCGCCAGGTTCAGCATGTCGACGTCGGTCGTGCCCGGGTGGGCCGCGATGAAGTACGGGATCAGGTATTGCTTCTTGCCGGCTTCCAGCGAGAAGCGGTCGAACATTTCCTTGAACTCGTCGTAGGCGCCTATGCCCGGCTTCATCATCTTCGACAGCGTGCCTTCCTCGGTGTGCTCGGGGGCGATCTTCAGCAGGCCGCCTACGTGGTGGGTGACCAGCTCCTTCACGTACTCGGGCGAGCGCACGGCCAGGTCGTAGCGCAGGCCCGAGCTGATCAGCACTTTCTTGATGCCGGGAATCGCGCGCGCCTTGCGGTACAAGGAAATCAGCTTGCTGTGGTCGGTGCCGAGGTTGACGCAGATCGACGGGTAGACGCAGGACAGGCGGCGGCACGACACTTCGATGGACTTGTCCTTGCAGGCCAGCCGGTACATATTCGCCGTCGGGCCGCCCATATCGGAAATGGTGCCGGTGAAGCCTTTGGTCTTGTCCCTGATATGCTCGATTTCGCGCAGGATGGACGGTTCCGAGCGGCTCTGGATGATGCGGCCCTCGTGCTCGGTGATCGAGCAGAAGGTGCAGCCGCCGAAGCAGCCGCGCATGATGTTGACCGAGAAACGTATCATTTCCCAGGCCGGGATGTGCGCCTTGCCGTAACTGGGGTGGGGGGCGCGCGCGTAGTTCATGTCGTAGACGCCGTCCATCTCGTCCATCGCCAGCGGCAGCGGCGGCGGGTTGATCCAGACGTCGCGCTCGCCGTGCGCCTGCACCATGGCGCGGGCGTTGCCGGGGTTCGATTCCAGGTGGAACACGCGCGAGGCGTGGGCGTACATCACCGGGTCGTCCTTGACGACGTCGTAGGCCGGCAGGCGCACGACGGTCTTGTCGTGCTGCTCCTTGGCCTGCGCCAGGCGCTCCTCGCGCGACATGATGCGGATCGGCTTGACGACTTCCGGCGCGGCGGCCGCGTTGTCGGTGGCGCAGGCCGTCTTGTCCTCCTGCGCCATCGCGTAGGGGTTGTGGTGGGCGTCGACCTTGCCGGGCACGTCGACCCGGGTCGAATTGGCCACCGACCAGTCCTCGGCCGGCAGCCAGCCCGGCGCCACCATGAAGGCGGTGCCGCGCAGGTTGCGGATGTCCTTGATGTCCTCGCCGGCGGCGAGGCGGTGGCTCAGGTCGACCAGGGCCCGCTCGGCGTTACCGAACAGCAAAATATCGGCCTTGGAATCGGGCAGCACGGAGCGCCGCACCTTGTCCGACCAGTAATCGTAGTGGGCGATGCGGCGCAGCGAGGCCTCGATGCTGCCGATGACGATGGGCGTGTCCGCATACGCCTCGCGGGCGCGCTGGGCGTACACGGTGACGGCGCGGTCGGGGCGCTTGTTCGGCTCGGCGTTGGCCGTGTAGGCGTCGTCGGAGCGGATCTTGCGGTCGGCCGTGTAGCGGTTGACCATCGAATCCATATTGCCGGCGGTGATGCCGAAATACAGCTTCGGCTTGCCCAGCACGCGGAAGGCGTCCGCCGACAGCCAGTCCGGCTGGCTGATGATGCCGACGCGGAAGCCTTGCGCCTCCAGCAGGCGGCCGACCAGGGCCATGCCGAAGCTGGGGTGGTCGATGTAGGCGTCGCCGGTGACGAGGATGACGTCGCAACTGTCCCAGCCCAGCGCGTCCATTTCGGCGCGGGACATGGGCAGGAAAGGCGCGACGGCAGCGCGGGCAGACCGTTTAGGAACGGTCGCAAATAAATTGGTAGGGGAGCTCATATGGAACGAATTGTACCGGAAATGTCAAGGCGCGGCCTCAAGCCAGCGCCTTTACGGCACAATTTTATGAAAAAAAACGTTTATTTTTCAATCACTTGTGAAGTTTACCCAAGAAAAACGGGCGATGGCGGCGCCATCCGCAAATGGCGTTTGCATTTTATTATCGCGCCTACTATAACTAAGAGACCACCATCGCAACGAGGAGAACGCCATGCGTCGCAGACTGTACTTTATGTTACCCAGCGTGGCGAGCGGACGCGCCATGCTCGACGAACTGTTGCTGGCCCGGATAGAGGAGCGCCACATGCATTTCCTGGCGCGCGAAGGCACCTTGCTGCCCGACATGCCGGACTTGAACGCGCTGGAGAAAACCGACCTCGTGCATGGCGCCCAACTGGGCATGCTGATCGGCGGCGTGGCCGGGTTGGGCGCCGGCATCTTCCTGGTGATGTTCCCGCCCGACGGCCTGACGCTGCGCACCGTGGCCATCCTGGTGGCCGCGCTGGGCGGCGCCATCTTCGGCGCCTGGGCCTCCGGCATGAACGCGGCGGCCGTGCCGAACACGCGCCTGGCGCGCTTCGCCGAGCGCATTTCGCGCGGGCAGGTGTTGCTGATCGTCGACGTGCCGGTGCGGCGCGTGAAGGAAATCGAGTCGATGATAGAGCGGCGCCATCCGGAAGTGAGCTTCGGCGGCGAGGAACCGCCTATGCTGGCGTTCCCTTGACGATCAGGCCAGCGGGGCCGGCGGCCCCGCAGCGGTTCAGATGCCCATGTTCGCCAGGATCGTGCCCAGCTCGCGCAGCGCCGGCTCCAGCTGCGGGTGCTGGACCGCGAACTTGGCAGAGATTTCCTGGGTGCGCTCGGCCAGGCCGTAGGTGGTGCTGTCCTGCGTATCCTCGACGCGGCGCTCCAGCAACTGCTTGATGTCCCCGTCCAGCTGCAACAACAATTCCTGCAACTCCTCATCGACAGGACCGGTGAGCGCCAATTTGGCGCGCAGGTTTTTTAACGATGCCTTCAGATTGCTGTCCATGCTATTTCCCGTCAATTGGTAAACTGCGTCACGAGGTAGAGCTGCTCCACCTTGGCCCTGGCCCACGGGGTCTTGCGTAAAAACTTCAGGCTAGACTTGACGCTGGGCTCGCTGATAAAGCAATTGATATCGATACGCTTGGCCAACTCGGCCCAGCCGTAATGCGCCTGCAAGCGCGTTACGATCGCCTCCAGCGTCACGCCATGTAAATCCTGCTCGTTCATAGTTACATCTTACTCATATTTATTGATAACGCACATACTGCCGAAGCACTAGTTTGGCAAAAATCCAAGCGGCGCACTACGGCATGATAGCAAGGACCGGGGCCGGCCCCCGGAGTCCGGCCCCGCCTGTGCACCGCCGCCGGCGGGCGGCGCACAGGCGCGGCTGGCGGACGGCTTACTTGCCGGCCAGGCCGCGGCGCTCCAGCAGCGCATCGACCTTGGCGTCGCGGCCGCGGAAGTTGCGGAACAACTGCAGCGCGTCGTCGGTGCCGCCGCGCGCCAGCAGCTTCTGGCGGAACCAGTCGCCGTTCTTGCGCAGCAAGCCGCCGTTTTCCTTGAACCAGTTAACCGATTCCGCGTCCAGCTTCTCGCTCCACAGGTAGGCATAGTAGGCGGCCGAATAGCCGCCCGAGAAACTGTGCGAGAAATACGTCGTGCGGTAGCGCGGCGGCACCGGCGCGAAATCGACGCCGGCCTCCTTCAGCGCGGCCGCCTCGAACGCCAGCACGTCGGACGGCACCTGCGCCGGCGTCAATTGATGCCAGCGCTGGTCGACCAGCGACGCAGCCAGGTATTCCGTCGTCATGAAACCCTGGTTGAACTTCTTCGTGCCCATCACCTTGTCCAGCAACTCCTTCGGCATCGGCGCGCCCGTCTGGTAATGCTTGCCGTAGTTCTGCAGCACTTCCGGCCACACGGCCCACATCTCGTTGACCTGCGACGGATACTCGACGAAGTCGCTCGGCACGCTGGTGCCGGAGAAGCGCGGATAGGTCACGTCCGAGAACATGCCGTGCAGCGCGTGGCCGAACTCGTGGAACAGGGTCGTGACCTCGTCGAAGGTCATCAAGGTCGGCTCGCCGGCCGGCGGCTTAGGAATGTTCAAGTGGTTCGCCACCACCGAATGCGTGCCCAGCAACTTCGACTGCGACACATATTCGTTCATCCAGGCGCCGCCGCGCTTGTTGCTGCGCGCATAGAAGTCGGCGATGAACAGGGCCAGCGGCTTGCCGTTGGCGTCGATGACGTCATACACGCGCACGTCCGGGTTGTAGACCGGCAAATCCTTGCGCTCCTTGAAGGTGATGCCGTACAACTTTGTGGCGGCGTAGAAGACGCCATTGTTCAGCACGCTGTTCAACTCGAAATACGGTTTCAACTGGTTCTCGTCGAAATTGAAGCGCGAGGCGCGCAGCTTGTCCGTGTAGAAGGCCCAGTCGGCGGCGCCGACCTGGAAACCGCCTTTTTCCGCGTCGACCAGGGCCTGCAGGTCGGCCGCCTCGCGGCGCGCGTTGGCCACGGCCGGCTTGGCCAGGTCCGACAACAGCGTATTGACGGCCAGCGTCGTCTTCGCCGTCTGGTCTTCCAGCGCGTAGGCGGCGTAATTCGGGTAACCGAGCAGCAAGGCCCGTTCGGCGCGCAGCTTGGCCAGCTTGACGACGGCGGCGCGGTTGTCGAACTCGCCGCCGCGGCTGCCGCGCGTCATCGACGCCTCCATCAGGCGCTGGCGCACGGCGCGGTTCGTCAGCACCGCCAGCGGCGCCTGGCCCGTCGTGTTGGTCAGCGCGATCAGGAACTTGCCGTCCTGGCCGGCGGCCTTGGCGGCGGCGGCGGCCGTGTCGATGGCGTTCGCCGTCATGCCGTCCAGCTCGGCGCGGGTGTCCACCAGCAAGCCCAGCGCATTAGTTTCCTTCAACAGGTTCTGGCTGAACGCCGTCGCCAGCGCGGCCAGTTCGCCGTTGTAGCCCTTCAGCGTTTCCTTGTCGGCGGCGGACAGCTTGGCGCCGGCGCGGACGAAATCGGTGTTATAGCGTTCCAGCAGGCGCTTCGCCTCGGCGTTCAGGCCCAGCTTGTCGCGCTTCGCGTACAGTGTGGCGATGCGCCGGTACAGCTTGTCGTTCAACAAGACGCTGTCGCTGTGCGCGGCCAGCTTCGGCGACAGGTCGCGCTCGATCTCCTCCATCGCCTCGTTCGTGTTGGCGCCCGACATGTTCTCGAACACGGCGCGCACCCGGCCCAGCAACTGGCCGCTGCGCTCCAGCGCGACGATGGTGTTGTCGAAGGTGGCCGGCTTGGCGTTGTTGGCGATGGCCTCGACCTCGGCCAACTGGCGCTTCATGCCCTCGGCAAACGCCGGCGCATAGTGCTCGTTGCGGATCTTGTCGAACTGCGGCATATGCAGCGGCAGCGGGCTGGCCTGGAAGAAGGGATTGACGGCGGCAATCATGGCGGCTGGGGCCGCTGGTGCGGCGTGGGCGACATGGGCCAGCAAAATACTGGCGGCGAGGACGAGCATTTGAGGACGGGCCATAACATCTTTCAATGGTAGTACAACAGAGGTCGCGATAGTGGCGGACTATGGCGGGCTAAGCGCCAGATCATAGCAGCAGAGAACCATTGAGTCATCAGCAACGATATAAACGGTTCGCCGGCGATGTCGGCGGCGCCGGAGCGGCCCTTGCTTCGGCATTGCGGCGATCTGCCTGGGGCCGGCTCAAGGCGCCAACCGACTCTCGATGCGGCGGTCGGGGATGAACCACAGCACGGCGACGCCGACATAGAAGGCGACGCCTATCCACGCGTGCAGCATCGACAGCGGAATCGCCAGCGCGTAGGCGGCGACGGACACCAGACCCTTGCGGTCTTTTCCCAACGCCAACGCCAGCGACGAATCCTTGCCGTGGTGGGCGACCAAGGCGAGCGCCAGCAGCTTGTACGCCAGGCCGCACATCAACAGCACGACGCCGTACAGGGCCACCGGCACCGATGCGACGTGGTTCTCGCCGACCCAGCCGGTCACGAAGGGGATCAGCGACAGCCAGAACAGCAGGTGCAGATTGGCCCACAAAATGCGGCCGTCCACGCGCGTGACCGCGTGCAGCATGTGGTGGTGGTTGTTCCAGTAAATACCGACGTAGATGAAGCTCAGCAAATAGCTGAGGAACACCGGAATCAGCGGCTGCAACGCCGCCCAGTCAGCCACATGCGGTACTTTCAGTTCCAGCACCATGATGGTGATGATGATCGCGATGACGCCATCGCTGAATGCTTCCAGTCTTCCCTTACCCATCGTTTTTATCCTTGTTAACCTTGTATATGAACGTTGTTTGACTGACAGCTTACGCTCCGAAGTAGACGTTGGGGTGATGCGATGGATGGACTTCAACATTTGATTCAGCGATTGCCATAAGCCGCTCGCTGGAATGGCGGATAGGCACCATTTGTTACCCACCATCAGCAAGTCCTAGACTTCATCCGAATGAAGCCGCCCCGTAGCGCCGCAACTCTTCCGAGATGATAGCGCGGTGCTCACGCCAGTATCTTGCGGCTAGCGCCAAGTAGAAAAACAGGACAAAGCCTACGATTAGCCAGAAGATTGATAAACTCAAAAGTACGCTGTCCCCCTTAATCAGGCCAAAAAGAAGGCATGTTGGGGCACCAAACAGTGAAAGCACAAAGGTTACGCCTGCATTGTCGGTCCTCGCCGGCATAGGACGTCGAGCCAAATGTCGGCCCCGTGCAATTTGGAATGCAGCATCATCCAAAAGCTCTAATCGAACAAACTCTCCCTCTATTGCCTCATGCTCGACTAAGGCAGCAGTTCGACGTAGCAATTTCATTTGCAGCACCTCTTCGACTTGTCAATTGCGGTGCGTAGGCCACTCCACGAACTCAACAAAGCCCGCACCTGGCCGATAGCAAGCTTTCGTAAAACAAGTGTTCTCCGACGACACAGCGGACATGGGTCCACATATCAAACTCTTGACTGCTTGGGTCTATGCGCAAACCATATCGGATTGATATCGAAATCGCAAACCTTGACTCAGCCCCTTCCCGTCATTGGCAGTATCTTATTTTCTACATTGTCCAGCATAACCAGACCTTAGTGCACTTTTTTCCTCTTTTCTTGGCTTCGCGGACAGGGCGAATCTACAATGAATAAACATTGGAGGATCTATGGAATTGTCAGTTCAAAAGTGGGGCAACAGTGCGGCGGTGCGGTTGCCGACTGAACTCCTGGGTGTGCTCAAAGTTACATTGGGCGATAAATTGACCGTTGATGTCAGGGCAGATGGTGTTCTCCTGAAAGCAAAGCGCCCTGCGTTTTCCTTGAATGATCTGCTTGCCCAGTGCGACAACAGCGCACGGGAGCCTGCGGATATGGCAGCATGGGGTAACGCGCCTCCGGTAGGCCGTGAAGCATGGTGAGGCCCGTCAAGTTCGCGTGGGGCGACATTGTGATGGTTGGTTTAGAACCGGATTTGCCGCCTCGTTGAGCGGGGCCGGAACCAAGACGCAAGGGGTGGCGCTCGTGAACCAAATTCGCATGCTCGATCTTGAGGCCCGTGGCGCAAAGCGAATCGAGACTGCCCCTGAATTTGTCGTTGAAGATACCCTCGCGCGTCTTCGTGCGATTCTCGACTGAGAGAAAACCAAACGGGGTCTGGTCTTGTCCAGTTTAAAAGCCGCGCAGCGCCGTCGGCGTGAAGAAAATGTCCATGTCGAACAGCGTCAGCAGGGCGCTCTGATATCCGTTATCGGCGCCTCGGCCGCCACCAGCTTTATTGAAGAGCAGCGCGACGTTGACGACCAGCCGCCCCTTCAGCCCGGCCTCCGGTAGCGCGCCCGCGTCGAGCTGGGCGGCCAGCGGCACGCGCCAGCGATGCGATCCCCCGCCCCCGATGCGCACCGTTTCATAGCGCTGGGTTTCCGACGAGTTAAATTTCTTGGCAGGTTTGGACAGTACCGTCCCTTGCCCGTCGGTTACCGTCAGCATGATGAAGGCCGACGTTTCGGCGTTGACCTTCAGTACCACCTCGTCTGCGGACGGATTGCGCAGCTCGACGTCGACTGCGGCAGCGCCGCCATCGCTCCCTTGCGCTACGCTCAGGCTGGCTTCGAGATTGCTCTCCGGGTCGGTAACGCAATGTGCATGGTCTGGAAACATGTTTGCCTCTTTGGTCTGGGGGGCCGCTATGCAGTTTGAGAAAGTCAGCGCGCATGCGAGCAGGGCACCGCTTAGGGCGGACATGCCAGCGCCGTCTTGCGCGTCCGGATCGTCGCGATCATCGGGTCGACGACGGCGTGCTCGACCACGTTGAAGGATGCCGCCAAGGTGTGCGCGGCCGTCTTGTTGTTGGCGGCCACGTCGCCCGCGTGGAAGGTCGCCATTGCCGCCGTGAAAGCCGGCAGGGCCTTGATGGCCGCCTTGGCCGCCGCCGCGTCGGCAATGCCGGCTGCCGGCACGCTCAAGGCTTCGACGGCCGTCTTCAGCGTGGCGTAGTGGGGCGCGATGTCGCCACGGTATTGCGTGATGTGCAGGTTTTCGTGCGCCTGGACCGCCGACAGCATGTAGAAGCCGGAATGGGCGCCCTGGTTGGCCACAGTGTTGAGGCTGGTAATCATCGTTTGCAGCGTGGCGCAACTGGCTTCGGCGGCGACGCTCGCGGCCGTGACTTCGGTGACGCCCGGCAGCAGCCGGACGCCCTGGCGGGCCTGTTGGTTCGCCGTCGTGATGACGCATTTCCAGCTGGCGCCGCTGGCGAATGCGGTGATGTCGATGACGGCGTCGTCCTCCGCCGTGACGCCCCAGCCCGCCGGAATCTGGTCCATGATGACCGGGAGGAAATTCAACGCCGCGAGGCCAACGGGGGCGACAGCGGGGACGCCGGCGTCGGCTTGCCGCTGCAATTGGCGCGCGGCCGTGTCGCGCGCGCCGCTGTGCCGCGAACCCGCCGCGCCTTGCTGGATGGTATGGGTCAGTTCGTGCGCCAGTAGCCGCCGGCTGTCGGCGTTGCCCGGCGTGTAGGCGCCGCCGCGAAAGAAGATGTCCTGGCCCAGCGTGAAGGCGCGCGCCCGCAGCGCGCGGCTGTGGGCGTCGGCCTCGTGGTTGGTGTGGATTTTTATGGCGCTGAAATCGGCGCCGAAGCGCGGTTCCATGAAGCCCCGTTCGGCTGCGCTCAAGGCCCGCCCGCCGCCGCGCATTGCCTCGATCCGGTTGGCGGTGTGCGCGTCGAGGGCGGGGCCGGCGGCGCCCCGGCTTGTGCTGCGCTGGACCAGCGCCTTTTCGGCGGCCATCGACTTCATGGGTTCGTCTTCGTCTTCGATTCCTTTCAGGCCGGCGCGCTTGTCCTGCCCGGGCGCCTGCATCACCATGTCGGCGACGCGGTCCGCTTCTTGTTCGTCGCGGTCGCCGGGCGCGCTGACCGTCAGCTTCGTTTGTATGCGGGCCGGTGCGGCGCAGTGGGTGGGGATGTGGCTGAAGTCGTGGCCGCCCCGGCACAGGCCGGCGCCAGGGGCGTGTTCTTGTTCATTGCCGCCGTCACTTTGCCGCAGCCGCTGTGCGGCTGGCTTGCCGAGGGCGGGCTCCCATCCCGGGCCGGGGTGCGACTGGCGGTGTTGTCCCAAACGGTGTGCGAAAGTGCGCATGTTTGTTCCCCTTTCGTCCGCTCATCCGAGGCCGGACTGTGCTCACGGGAGACAAATTTACGCGCTGGCACCTGCTCCCGGAGTGATGTCGCGGGCGGACCTCGCTTTCCGCCAATTTATTATACGGGACGAACATGGGCGGCGATGCCAGATTGTGGCGCCCCCTACAGGATATTGATGCCGCTCATGCGGTGCCGCTGAACTGCCGTCCGGGACGGCTTGCCGCGATCAGTAATGGGGGGGCGGTTCGTTGACCGGGCCGGCGCCGGACTGGGCATTGTTGCGCATGTGCTCGCCCAGTTTGTTCAGCATCGCTTCGAGCTGGTCGATGCGGCGCCCTTGCTGGTAGACCATCTGGTTCAGCGACTCGACCAGGTCTTCCTGGTGCGCAAGTTTGATTTCGATATCGATAAAACGTTCTTCATTGCTCACAAGGTGCTCCGGGGCGGTAAAACGGGCATTTTAACCGCCCGGGGCGGCCGGCGAGCAACTGGGGGCGTGTCGGCATGCCGCGACGTCGCATGCTGGCCCCCGGCACCCGGTTTATTTGATGTAGACGCCGCCGCAGACGATCAGGTCTTCGTGCGGCTGGCAGTACATGGCCTTCGGCTCGATTTTGCCGCTGACGGGATTGGTGAATTTATATTCCTGCCAGAACGGGACTTTTTTCTTCGCCATGTCGACGCGCTCCTTGACGAAGGCCTTGCCGTCGACGTCCTTGATTTCCATGAGGTTCTTGCCGACCATTTTCGCGTTCGCGCCGTGCGCGTGGACAACGCCGTCGAGGCCGTACACGACCATGTACAGGTCGCGGTCGGTGAACTGGCCCGTCTTGTTGCCGATTTCGGTGTAGGTTTTGTCCTTGCCGTTGGCCTTCAGGTAGGCGACGGTTTTCTTGACCATCGTTTCCGCCTCCGGCTTGCTGACCAGCTCGGCCGCGAATGTGGGTGCCAGCAGGGCGCCCAGCAGGGCGGCGCCGGCGATCCGGCAAAGAAGTCTGGTATGTACAGTCACTGTCACCTCCATGAGTTCAAGCCGGATTGGCTGATACCCATGCTAGCACGACAATTTTCAGTTTAATAGTAGGATATTTGTCACGCCTTGGGCTGTCACGCCTTGGGCGCCGCCAGCAGCGCCTTCATGCGCGCCAGCCGCTCCTTCGGCGAGATGGTTTCGGCTTCGGTCGGCACGGCGTCGCCGACGTCGAGCTGCATTTCCTTGATGAAGCGGGACACGTCGCAATGCACTTGCTCGCCGGCGCGCTTGCGCTTCTTGCACCAGGTGATGCGCAGCGTGCGCTGGGCCCGCGTGATGCCCACGTACATCAGGCGCCGCTCTTCCTCGATGCGCGCGCCCATGGTCTCGGCCGGCGCGTCCGGGTCGCCCTTGTGCGGCAGGATGCCTTCTTCGACGCCGACCAGGAAGACGTGGGGAAACTCCAGCCCCTTCGAGGCGTGCAGGGTCGACATGCGCACGGCGTCCGGCTCTTCGTCCTTGCCCTCCAGCATGGTCATCAGGGCCACCATCTGCGTCAGTTCCAGCAGGTTTTTCTCCGGCCCGGACTTGTCCTTGCCGCCGCAGCCGCGCTCCTTGAGCCACATCGTGAAGTCGAGCACGTTCTGCCAGCGGCTTTGCGCCTGGCGCTCCTCGAAACTGTCGTACAAATACGACTCGTAGTTGATCTCCTTCATCATGTCGTCGAGCACCTCGGCGGCGTTCTCGCCGCTGCCGGACGGGCCGGGGCGGCTGGCGCGCGCCTCCAGCTGGTTGATGAAGGTACAGAACTGCCGCAGCGGCAGCAATTGGCGGTCCGTCAGCAGCGCCTCGATGCCGCCCTTGAAGACGGCCTGGAACAGCGAGCACTGCCACTTGCCCGAGAACGATCCCAGCACTTCCAGCGTGGCCTGGCCGACGCCGCGCCGCGGCGTCGTCACGGCGCGGATGAAGGCCGGGTCGTCGTCCTCGTTGGCCAGCAGGCGCAGGTAGCTGATGATGTCCTTGATCTCGGCCTTGTCGAAGAAGCTCTGGCCGCCGGAGATCGTGTAGGGAATGCGCTCCTTGCGCAGCGACTGTTCGATGACGCGGGCCTGGTGGTTGCCGCGGTACAGGATGGCGTAGTCGGAATACTTGTTCTTGCGCTCGAAGCGGTCGGCCGAGATCATGATGGCCACCTGCTCGGCCTCCTGGTCGTCGTTCTGCATGCCCATCACCTGGATGGGCTCGCCCAAGCCGTGCTCGGACCACAGCGATTTCTCGAACAGCTTGGGGTTGTTGCCGATGACGGCGTTGGCCGCGTTCAAGATGCGCATCGTCGAGCGGTAGTTCTGCTCCAGCTTGATGACGCGCAGGTCGGGGAAGTCCACTTCCAGCGTCTTCAGGTTTTCCACGGTGGCGCCGCGCCAGGCGTAGATGGCCTGGTCGTCGTCACCCACGGCCGTGAACATCGGTTTCTTGCCGATGCCGGTGACCATCAGCTTGACCAGCTCGTACTGGCAGGTGTTGGTGTCCTGGTATTCGTCGACGAGCAGGTAGCGCAGGCGCCGCTGCCAACGGTCGCGCACCGCCTCGTTGTTGCGGAATAATTCCACAGGCAGGCGGATCAGATCGTCGAAATCGACGGCCTGGTAGGCCGCCAGCGTCGCCACATAACTGCGGTAGATGCGCGCGGACTGGGCCTCGTCCTCGTCCTTGGCCTGGTTCAGCGCCATCTCCGGGTCGACCAGGCCGTTTTTCCACAGCGACATGTCGTTCTGGATGCGCCGGACCAGTTGCTTGTCCGTCGTCAACGCCAGGTCTTGCACCAGCGCGTAACAGTCGTCGCTATCCATGATCGAGAAGCGGTCCTTCAGGCCGACGCCGTTGGCTTCCTGGCGCAGGATTTTCACGCCCAGCGAGTGGAAGGTCGACACCGTCAGTTGCTTGGCTTGGCGCGGCTGCTTGAGCAGCTTGGCGATGCGCTCCTGCATCTCCAGCGCGGCCTTGTTGGTGAAGGTCAGGGCGGCGATCGAGCGGGGGTCGTAGCCGCGGTCCTCGATCAGGTGGGCGATTTTCTGCGTGATCACCCGCGTCTTGCCCGAGCCGGCGCCGGCCAGCACGAGGCAGGGGCCGTCCAGATAGGTCACGGCTTCGCTTTGCGGTATGTTCAGGCCGAACTGGGGTGCTTTGGACATCGGGGATGGTTTTCGGGGAGGGCGGACGACGGGGCATTGTATCAGCGTCCCGGCCGGGGCCGGCGGCGCGGCGCGCCCGCAGGGCGGAAATAGCCGGCCGCCAAATCGTTCGGGGGCGCGTTCGCGCGGCGCCGGATTTGATAAAAAATAAATGTTTTCTTTTTTAGAATATTGCCATAAGATATTCCCAGGCTTATTTAATAAGCCATCTTGGATATTTAATAACTATATAGAGGAATATTTTATGCAAACATTGACCTTACAAGAAATTGACGCTGTCTCCGGCGCAAGCGCAGAAGGCGCCGCAGTGGGCGCCGCCGTGGGCATGGTCGCTGGTCAAATGGGCGGGCGGGCATTGGGCGGCACCATCGGCGCGTTTGTCGGTTCCGCATTTGGTCCGGGCGGCGCCGTCATTGGCGCGGTCTGGGGTGGCGCCATTGGCGGGAAATATGGCCAGTCGGCCGGCGGCATCGTCGGCGGCTACATCGGCGGCAACGACGAATTGATGAAAAAAGTTATATTCTTGTAATTAATATATGCCGGCGCGTTTCTTTTACGCGCTCGCATATTCCCGGAATTGACTGACCGCAGCGACCTTTACACCGCCAGGACACGGCAAGCGGTGTACAGTGTCGCTGGCGGCACCGCCCTCACTTCAACTATTTCGCCAAGCCGACCCATGACCCTGAAATCCCACGACCGTCTATGCCTGCTGGTTTCCGTGCTGGCCTTGCTTGCCTTCGGATTGGCATTTTTCCCCGCCATATCCGATGCGATGGCGCGCAAATGGGCGGGGGCCGCGGCCGCCACGCTGATTTTCGGCTACGTCAGCTCGCAATTACTCTCCAAGCATGTATTCGGCAGGGAATCGGGAAAAGAAAAAATAGGCGACTCCCGATTCGAAGCGCATGCCATGGTCAGCACCTTGTGGCTGCCGATTATCGCCTGCGGCCTGTCGATCCTGGCCATGCTGTATTTCCAGGTCGCCCCTGAAAAAATCGGTTTTGTGCTGGTCGCCGTGGCCGGCGGCATCGGCCACAATCTGTCCAATATGCGCGATTCCCTGCGCTTCAAATAGTCTGCGGACGCGGCCGCAGAGCTGGCGCAAGCGGCGCCCACGCCATCGTTGATACAATCGGCGTGGGCCGGACAGGCTGCGCCTCGCCGGTCCCGACTTCCGGACCCGCCCGCCTGTGCGTTACCATTCGCCCTGACGGGCGCTGCGCGCTCCCACTTCTATGACGGCACTCCAATGAAATTTGAACATTTGATCGAAATTAACGATCCCCTCAATCCGCTGATCGACTCCCTCAGCCACGAGCAACTGTGGCGCGGCCTGGTGTTGCGCGCCGAGTCGCCGATGCTGTTCGTGCCGCATCTGGACGAGTGCGCCATCACGGCGCGCGACGAGACGGGCTTCAGCCGCAGCCTGCGCTACGGCGAGCTGCGCATCGAAGACCGCGTGCTGCTGTCGCCGCAGCAGCAGGTGCGCTACGAGGTGGCGGCGCAGAAGGACATCAGCCCGTCCAGCCTGGTGATGACGATAGAGACGCCGACGCCGGACACGCTGTGGGTGCGCTTCCAGTACGACGACGGCCACGACGCGGCGGCCGACGCGGCCAACGCCATGTATGACGATTTCCGCCGCTCGGCCTACCAGGAGTCCGACATCGACACGATCCGCATCCTGCGCGAACTGGCCGCCCAGGGCCGCCTGGACGGCTTGCTGAACTAGCCGCGCTACAGGCTGGCGGAGCGGCCCCACAACTGGTCGAGGCGGAAGCTCAGCGCGGCCTGTTCGGCGCCCAGCACTTCGCGTATGCCGTGGCGCTCGCTCTTGGTGTCGCGGCGCAGCGGCACGTCGAGCTTGCTGCCCCAGGGGTTGAGCAGGGTCAGCACGTGCGGCGTGGTGGAATTGACGCCCTGGCGCGTCACCACGCCCACTTCGCCGCACAGCAGCTTGACGTGGGTGCCGATCGGGTAGATGCCCAGCTCGTGCAGCAGCACCGAGGCCAGATGCGCGTCCACCGTTTCCTTCCCCTCCAGCAGAATATCGCGCAGGGCCGCGTTCGGCAGCATGGTCTTGCGGTAGTTGCGCGCCGACACGCGGGCGCAGTAGCGGTCGGCCAGCATGACGATCTTCGCGGCGCCGCCGATCTGCACCGCCGTCCGGCCGTGCGGGTAGCCGCTGCCGTCGTCGTTTTCATGGTGTTGCAGCACGCAGTCGAGCCAGGCCGCGTCGTCGATGCCGGCCGCCCGCAGCAGATCCACGCCGGCCTGCGGGTGGGCGCGCAGATAGGCCAGGTCCGGCCCGGCCAGCGGCGCGGCCGTGCACTGGAAGCGCTCGTGGTGCTGCAACATGCCGACGTTCATCGTCAGCGCGGCCAGCACCAGGCTGCGCGCCTCGGCCGCCGGCAGTTTCAGCGCGCGCGCCATCAGCAGCGCGACGACGGCCGTGTCGACGCTGTGGCGCGTCGCGTACTGGCCCACTTCCTGGTTCAGCAGTATGCAGGCCAGCGCCACGTCCCGGTCCAGTTCGACGGCCTCCTCGACCAGGCCGGCCACGGCGTCCAGCCTGGCGTGGATGGCGTCGCGGCCGCCGCCGACGATGTCGTCCAGCACCAGGTGCAACTGGCCGCGCGCCAGGTTCAACATGCGCAGCGCCGACGGCGGGTCGGCGAAGGTCAGCGTGGCATGGCCGTCGTCGGCCTCGATGAAGCCGCGCTCCAGCAACAGGTCGAGCTGGCTGTCGCTGGCGACCACATGGCCTTTCTTGACCAGCAGGCCGCCGCTTTCGCCATGCACGTCCCAGGCCAGCGCCTGCCCCACCGCGAGCTCGCTCACGGTAATGCGTCGTATTTTCAATGCCATCTCTGTGTCCCAGCTCCCGCCATTTGCCGCAGCCTGCTTGCATTTTTAGAATACGGTGTCTGGCAACATATGCAAGTTTTAATACTACTTACTGCAAGACAATATTTACAGTGCCACAGATGATCGCCGAATATGGCGGCGGCGTCTACATTTATGCGCCCGGCGTGCAATCCTGACACGGTTGCGCCCCGTCCTCCCTGGCCAGGTGGACGGCCAGCTCGCGCAGCGCCGTGCGCACGCCCTCCTCGACGACCGGGTGGTAGAAGGGCATGTCGAGCATGGCGGCGACGCTCAGCCCGGCCTGGTGGGCCCAGGCCAGCAGGTGGCCGATGTGCTCGGCACGGGGGCCGATCATCTCGGCGCCGAGGAAGCGGCCGCTGCCGAATTCGCCGTAGACGCGCAGCATGCCGCGGTTTTGCAGCATGACGCGGCTGCGGCCCTGGTCCTCGAACGACACGGAGCCAATGGCGAAGCGGCCGGCGTGGCTGTGGCACAGCTCCTTGTGGCGCGCCCCCACGGTGGCGATCTGCGGCTCGCAAAAGGCCACCGCCAGCGGCGTGCGCCGCAGGCCCGCCCGCGGCGCCGGGTAGCGGGCCGCGTTGTCGCCGGCGATGCGGCCCTGGTCGGCCGCCTCCGGCAAGACGGGGCGCTCGTCGTCGGCGTCGCCGGCGATGAAGATGGCGCTGTCGCCGCATTGCATGGTGGCGCGGTCGTACAGCGGCACGCCGCGCCGGTCCAGCGCCAGCCCGGCCAGCTCCAGGTCCAGCTGGCCGACGTTCGGGCGCCGTCCCATGGCCGCCAGCACATAGTCGAAGCGCTCGCTGCGCTCCGCGCCGCCGGCGTCGACGCTGCGCACCACGGCCGCGTCGCCGTCGCGGCCGACGCCGGCGATGCGGGTCTGGAAACGCAGGTCCAGCTCGCCGGACAGGGTGCGCGCGGCCGTCTGCAGCAGCAGCGGGTCGCTGAGCTGGGCCACGCTGGAGCCGCGCGCGAACACGCTCACGCGCACGCCCAGCCGGTGCAGGGCCTGGCCCAGCTCCAGGCCGATGACGCCGCTGCCGACGACGGCCAGCGAGGCCGGCAGGCCGGTCCAGTCGAACACGGCGTCGCTGACGATGACGCGCTCGCCGGCCGCCCGCCACGCCTCCGGCACGATGGCGCTGGAGCCGGTGGCGATGACGATGCTGCCGGCCTCGACCACGGTGTGCCGGTCCACCTGCAGGCGCCGCGGGCCGAGAAAGCGGGCGTGGCCGCGCAGCCTGTCCCCGGCCGGCATGGCCTCGACGCTGTCGACGACGAAGCCGACAAAGCGGTCGCGCTCGCCGCGCACGCGCGCCATCACGGCCGCGCCGTCGATGCGCGCGGGGCCGGCATGCACGCCGAAGGCCGGCGCGGCGGCCACGGCGTGGGCCGCCTCGGCCGCGGCGATCAGCAGCTTGCTGGGCATGCAGCCGACGCGCGCGCAGGTGGTGCCGTAGGGGCCGCCCTCTATCATCACGACGCGCTTGCCGTGGGCGCGCGCGGCCCGGTAAGCCGTCATGCCCGCCGTACCGGCGCCGATGATGGCGACGTCCACTTGTAGCGTTTCCATTGCGCTCCTTTTGATTTGCATCAACGCCGCGCCAGGCCGCGGCCGCGTATCGCCCCTCATGAATACTACTCTTCTGCCGTAAATTAGGTTTTACTTGCCGGCAAGAAAGCATTAGTATGGCTAATCCCTTTCAACTTCATATAAGTGCAGCTTATGGCTAACCTGGATTATCGCGCGCTCGCCGTCCTGGAGGCCGTTGCCAGCCACGGCAGTTTCGAGAAGGCCGCGCTGGCGCTGGGCATCACCCAGTCGGCCGTGTCGCAGCGCATCAAGGCGCTGGAAGACGCCAGCGGGCGGCTGCTGATCGTGCGCGGCCAGCCGGCTGTGCCGACCGGCCTGGGGCAGCGCCTGATCGCCCACCACCGCAACGTGAAATTGATGGAGGCTTCGCTCGACATCGACCTGGGCAACAGCGTCAGCATGCCGGAAATCGCGCTGGCGGTCGACGCCGACAGCCTGGCCACCTGGTTCCACGCCAGCCTGCCGGCGCTGCTGGCGCCGCCGCGCTGCCAGCTCGACGTGCGCCTGGCCGACAGCGACACGGCCCTGCAACTGGTGCGCCAGGGCAGCGTGTTCGGCTGCGTCGCCGGCGCGCCGGAAGTGCCGGCCGACAACGCCGCCGGCACCACCGTGACGGCGCTGGGCGTGCTGCGCTATGTCTGCGTCGCCACGCCGGTGTTCGCCGGCCACTGGTTCGGCGACGGCTTTTCCGCCGACGCCGTGCAACTGGCGCCGGCCGCCGTCAGCGACCGCCGCCTGCTGGCGCGCTTCCTGCACCAGGAACTCGACATGCAGGCGCAGTTCCCGCACCACACCGTGCCCGTGTCGGCGGCCCTGGGCGACTGCATCCTCGGCAGCCTGGCGTATGGTTTGATGCCGCAGCGGCAGGCCGCCGCAGCGCTGGCGGCGGAGCGCCTGGTCGACCTGCTGCCGGGGCGCACGCTGGACGTGCCGCTCAGCTGGCACGCCTGGACGCTCGACGCGCCGTTCACCAAATTGCTGTCGGAACAAATCGTCAGCAGCGCCCGGCGCTACCTCTTGCAGAACGCCGTCGCCTGAACCCGCCGCGGACGCGGCTCAGATATCCAGCGGGTCCACTTCCAGCGACCATTTGACGCGGCTTTTCATGTCGCGCAGCGCCGCCAGCCATTCCTTCAAAAACGCCTGCAGGGCCGGGCGCGACGCCGACTCGACCAGCAACTGCGCGCGGTCGACGTTGTGGACCCGCGTCATGCTCATCGGTATCGGGTCGTTGATCGTGATGGCCGGGTGCGCCAGGCAAGCCTGCGCCGCCTGCAAAAACGCGATCGCCGTGGCCAGCTCGGGCGCCTCGGCGCGCAGCAGCGCCTGGAACAGATAGGGCGGCAGCGCCGCCTGGGCGCGCTCTTCCAGCAAGGCGCCGGCGAAGTGGTCGTAGTCGTGGTTGACGACGGCGTCGTACAGGGGATGGCGCGCGTAGCGGGTCTGTATCAGCACCTCGCTGACGCTGCCGCCCTCGCTCTGCGCGGCCCGCCCGGCCCGGCCCGCCACCTGCATCAATTGCGCGAACAGGCGCTCGCTGGCCCGGTAGTCCTGGGAAAACAGGGCCGTGTCCGGGTTCAGGATGCCGACCAGCGTCAATTTTTTAAAATCGTGGCCCTTCGCCACCATCTGCGTGCCGATCAGGATGTCGACCTCGCCCCGGTGCACGCTGTCGAACGCGGCCTGCGCGCTGCCCTTGCGGCGCGTCGAATCGGCGTCGATGCGCAGGATGCGCGCCTCGGGGAACAGTTGCTGCAAGCCTTCCTCGACGCGCTGGGTGCCGCGCCCCAGCGGCTGCAGGTCGACGTTGCCGCAAGTGGGGCAATGGCGCGGGATGCGCAGCTCCAGGCTGCAGTGGTGACAGCGCAGCCGGTGCTCCGGCTTGTGCAGCACCATGAACGAGGTGCAGCGCGTGCAGTTGCTGATCCAGCCGCACGATTCGCAGCAAATCACCGGCGAGTAGCCGCGCCGGTTCAGGAACAGCAGCGACTGCTCGCCGCGCTCCATGCGCAGCTTCAGCGCCGCCACCAGGTGCGAGGTCAGCCCGTCCTTGGGGCGGTCGCGCTCCATGTCGAGCAGCTTGACGCGCGGCAGCACGGCGTTCTTGACGGCCCGCTCGCGCAACTCCAGCTTGCGGTAGCGCCCCGACTGGGCGTGGTGCCAGCTTTCCAGCGAGGGCGTGGCCGAGCCCAGCACGATGGGGATGCCCAGTTGCCAGGCGCGCCACACGGCCAGGTCGCGCGCCGAATAGCGCAAGCCTTCCTGCTGCTTGTAGGACGGGTCGTGCTCCTCGTCGATGACGATCAGTTGCAAGTGCGGCAGCGAGGCGAGGATGGCCAGCCGGGTGCCCAGCACGATGCGCGCCTTGCCCTCGTGGGCGGCCAGCCAGTGCAGCATGCGCTCGCCCTCGGACAGGCTGCTGTGCAGCGTCGCCAGCATGACGCCGGGAAAGCGCGCGCGGATATTGCCCTCCAACTGGGGCGTCAGATTGATCTCCGGCACGAGGATCAGGATCTGCCCGTCCGCCTCGCGCGCCAGCACCTGGGCGCAGGCTTGCAGATACACCTCGGTCTTGCCGCTGCCGGTGACGCCGTACAGCAGCGTCGGCGCGAAGCCGCGCGCGCCGCCGATGGCGTCGGCCGCGCGCTGCTGGGCCTCGTTCAGGCGCGGCATGTCCAGCGGCGTGCCGTCGTGCACGCTGGCGTCCTTGGCCAGCTTCTTGATGGCGCGGTCCAGCGCCACCGTCGTCAGCACGCGCAAATTCTTCGGCAGGCCAGGCAAGGCCACCTCGCCCAGCGGGCGCTGGTAGTAGTCGGCGGCGAAGCCGGCCAGCGCCAGCCACTGCGGCGACAGCGGCGCCAGCTGGCCGCGCACGGCCAGCGCGTCCTTCAGCTTGTCCGCCGGCACGGTACTGGTGTCGGCCACGCCGACGATCAGGCCGACCACCTCGCGCCGGCCGAAGGGCACCAGCGCCAGCTGCCCCACCTGCGGCCGCGCCCCGTCCGCGCACGGCCAGCGGTAGTCGAAACAGGCGTTCAGCGGGGTGTCGAGGGCGATGTTAAGAATGCACTGCGGCATCGATGCTACCAATCTGAAAAAAAACGCGGCGCGGCGCGCGCGCCGAGGCTGGCGGAATTATCCCCGCCCGGGGCGGGGCGGTCTACCGGGCCCATCATACTTCGACTTGTTACAAAACGCCTAAGCCGGCATGGGGGCGGCCCTGGCCTGGCGCCGCATCGGCCCCTTGCGCGGCATATTCCGACCAGGAAAAGCAAGACATATGTACTAGTTCATGTCCCAAAGAAAGTGCGGATTGTACCAGTCAGAAAATGACGTTTCTCTGATGCATATCATTGGCGCCGCGCCTATAGTTTGCGCTTCTGCATTGTTGGCATTTAGAACAGATTCCGCCGCAAACGCCGCGTGGCGCAGAAGTAGGGCACTTTCCACCAACTCAACAAGGACAACACCATGAACTCGATTAAACACTTTATCGCCGAAGAAGACGGCGTGACCGCGATCGAATACGGTCTGATCGCCGCGCTGATCGGTGTCGCCATCGCCGTCGGCGCCAGTGCGCTGGGCGGCAAAATCAGCGATTTATTCAAATCGATCGGCGACAAAATAGCTGCGCCGAAATAAACACGCCGGCCGCCTGACAGCGGCCATGACGCGCCGGCGGCAGCGCCCGCGCGCCGCGGCTGGCGCCACGCAAGGGCCGGCCCCCGGCCCGCCACCTTGCCGCGATACCCGCGCGCACCCTCCCCACATGAACGATCCGACACAGCGTCCGCACCCGCCATGCCCAGCCATTTATTGATGATCCTGCCCGCGCTGCTGCTGTGCGCCCTGCTGGCCGCCGCCGTGTGGCACGACCTGCGCAGCCGCCGCATTCCGAACCGCCTGGTGTTTCCCGGCGCGCTGGCCGCGCTGGCGCTGCACACGCTGCTGCCCGCCGGCGGCGGCCTGTTCGGCGCGCCCTTCGGCGGGCTCGGCCCGCTGGCGGCGCTGGCCGGCATGGCGCTGGGCCTGGCCGCGCTGCTGCCCATGTACATGCTGCGCGCCATGGGCGCCGGCGACGTCAAGCTGCTGGCGATGGTCGGCGCCTTCCTCGGCCCGCACGCCATCGTCGGCGCGGCGCTGGGCAGCGTGCTGGCCGGCGGCGTGCTGGCCCTCGCCGTCGCCCTGTGGCAGGGCAAGCTGGCCAAGGTGCTCGGCAATCTGCACGAGATGCTGGTGCTGAGCCTGATGCGCGGCGCCGCCGGCGAGGGCGCGCGCATCGCCGCCCCCTCCGCCCCCACCGGCAAGCTGGCGTATGCGGTGGCGATCGCCGCCGGCACGCTGGGTTCGCTCGCCGCCGACGCCGGGGGCCGCTTCTGATGCGCGCCGAAGCCGCCGGCGCATTGGCGCGCCGCGCGCGCGCCGCCCACACCCCAACCGGTCCGCGCCGAGCGCCGGCGCCGCGCCACACCGAGGAAATGCTATGAGAAATACCCGTGCAGTGACGATGATCGCGCTGGCCTGCGTGCTCGCCTTTGCCGCCGTCATGGTGGCGGCCCGCTGGATCGGCGCCCAGGCGGCCGGCAGCAGCAGCAAGGTCGCCGTCGCCAGCGTCGACATCGGCCTGGGCGCGCGCCTCGGCGCCGACATGGTGCACCTGGTCGACTGGCCCGCCAACGCGCTGCCGCCCGGCGCCATCGGCGACCCGGCGCTGCTGGCGAACCGCGTCACGCGCAGCAGCATCCAGCGCGGCGAGCCGCTCATGGACAGCAAGCTGGCGCCGGCCGGCACGATAGGCGGCCTGTCGGCCATCGTCGCCGACGGCAAGCGCGCCATGACGGTGCGCGTCAACGACGTCGTCGGCGTGGCCGGCTTCGCCCTGCCCGGCAACTTCGTCGACATCCTCGTCAACACCCAGGGCGAGGCGGAGAAGAGCGCGCACAAGGATCCCGCCATCTCGAAGATCGTGCTGGAACGCATACTCGTGCTGGCCATCGCCCAGGAATCCAGCCGCGACGACACCAAGCCGAAGGTGGTCAACGCCGTGACGCTGGAACTGACGCCGGAACAGACGGAAAAGCTGGACCTGGCGCGCAGCGTCGGCACGCTGTCGCTGGTGCTGCGCAACCAGATCGACCCCGGCCCCGTCAACACGGACGGCGCGACGAAAACCAGCCTGCTCGACGTCAAGGCGGCGCCGCAGCGGGCGGCGGCCCCGCAGCAGGCGCCCCGCGTGGCGGCCCTGCGCGCCGCGCCGCGGCGCGAACAGATCGAGGTCATCAAGGGCCTGGACCGCAGCCAGCAACAATTTTAAGTCGATGAACAAGGAAGCATTTGATGCGTAAATATTACACCGTGGCCCAGCGCGCCCAGCGTTCCGCGCTGCGCGCCGCGCTACGCGGAACGCTGGCGGCCGCCGGCGTCGTGGCGCTGTCGGTCTTCGCGTATGGCGACATGGCGCTGGCCAGCCCGGCCCAGCAGAAAGCGGCGCCGCGGCCGGCGCCGAAAGCCCCCGCCAGGGCGGCGCGCCGGCCCGCCCCGGAACCGGCCGCGGCCGCGCCGGCCGCCCCCGAGCTGGCGGCGCTGATCACGCTGGCCGAGGGCAAGTCGAAACTGCTGCACCTGCCGTATGCGGCCGCGCGCGTGGCCGTCGGCAACGCCGACGTGGCCGACGTCATCCTGCTCAACCCGACCGAGGTCTACCTGCTCGGCAAGCGCGCCGGCGCCACCAACCTGATCCTGTGGAACAAGGCCAACCAGGCCAGCATCGTCGACATCGCCGTCAACGTCGACACGGTCGGGCTGCGCCAGCAGCTGGAGCGCCTGTTCGGCGGCGAAAAAGACATCGTCATCACGGCGGCGGCCGACACCCTGATCCTGTCCGGCACCGTGTCCGACGTCGTCAAGGCCAGCCAGATCGCCGCGCTGGCCGGCGTCTATGTGCAGCGCGCCGGCGCCGGCGCGGCGGCCAACCCGGCGGCGCCGGCCGGGACCGCCCCGCTGAAGGTCGTCAACATGCTCGGCATCGCCGCGCCGCAACAGGTGATGCTGGAAGTGCAGATCGCCGAAGTGTCGAAGAGCCTGGTGGACCAGCTCGGCGCCAGCCTGGGCATCAACATCAAGGCCGGCAACTGGAACCACGCGCTGCTGTCGAACCTGCTCAGCGGCAATCCCAGCATGGTCGGCACGCGCGACACGACGAACGGCAACAACGTCAGGATAGACGCGCAAAAGCGCGACGGCCTGGTGAAGGTGCTGGCCGAGCCGACCATCATGGCCATCAGCGGCCAGGAGGCCAGCTTCCTGGCCGGCGGCAAGGTCTTCATCCCCGTCAGCCAGAACCACAACAACGGCATTCCCACGATCACGCTGGAGGAAAAGGAATTCGGCGTCGCCGTCAAATTCACCCCCACCGTGCTGGACGGCGGACGCATCAACCTGAAGGTGGCGCCCGAAGTGTCGGAGCTCAACAAGGAGGGCATAGGCGTCGCCGCCGCCGGTCTGAACGCGACGGCCATCCTGCCCTCGTTCACGACGCGGCGGGCGACCACGACGGTGCAACTGTTCGACGGCCAGAGCTTCGCCATCGGCGGCCTGATCAAGAACAACGTCACCTCCAACATCAAGGCCCTGCCGCTGCTCGGCGAGGTGCCGGTGCTGGGCGCACTGTTCCGCAGCAGCGACTTCCAGAACGACCGCAGCGAGCTGGTCTTCATCGTCACGCCCCACCTGGTCAAGCCGCTGGCGCAAAAGCCGGCGCTGCCGACGGACGGCTATGTGGCGCCGTCGCGGGCCGAGTTCTTCCTGCACGGCAAACAGGAGGGCGCCGCCGCGCCGTCCGCCACCCCCAACTAGGAGCCACACCATGCGCCCACGCCACCTCCCCCACGCCGCCCTGCTGTGCGCCATCGCCCTGGCCGGCTGCGCCCCGGCGACGCCGAACCTGGACCGCCAGTTCGGCCACAGCGTCAGGCTGGCGATGGCCCGCCAGACGCTGCACCCGGACGCCGGCGCCCGCGCCCAGCGCGACGCCGGCCTCGACGCCAGGGCCGCGCTGGGCGCCTACGAGCGCTACCAGCAATCCAACCAGACGCCCGAGGCGCAGCCGAACGTGCTCACCATCGGCGTCGGCGGCCGCTGACGCGCCGCCCCACACGCAACCGGGAACCACATTGAAAATCGCCGTCATCTCCAAGGACGCCAGCGCGCTGGCCGACATGGCCGCGCTGCTGCGCCAGCGCAAGCCGTCCGACACCGTCGCGGCCGTCGCCGGCACGCTGGCGCAACTGCCGGGCGGCACGCCGCCCGACGTGCTGGTGCTCGACCAGCCCGACGTCGCCGAGGCCGAGCTGGCCCAGCTCGAACGCCTGGGCAATGGCCAGCCCCAGCTGGCCGTCATCCTGCTGTGCCGCAACCACACGCCGCAACTGCTGCTGCAAGCCATGCGCGCCGGCGTGCGCGAAGTGCTGGCCTCGCCGGCGCCGCCGGCCAGCCTGGCGGCCGCCGTCGAGCGGGTCGAGCACAAGCGCGAGCAGCGCCAGCCGGCCGGCGGCCAGGTGCTGGCCTTCATCTCCTGCAAGGGCGGCAGCGGCGCCACCTTCCTCGCCACCAACCTCGGCTACGCGCTGGCCGCGTCCGGCAGCAAGCGCGTCGCCTTGATCGACCTCAACCTGCAGTTCGGCGACGCCTCGCTGTTCGTCTCCGAGCACAAGCCGCTGGCCACGCTGGCCGACGTGGCCCAGCAGATCCACCGCCTGGACCCGTCCTTCCTCGCCTCCAGCATGCTCAGCATCACCCCCAACTACGGCGTGCTGGCCGCGCCGGAAGACCCGGCCCACGCCAACGACGTGCTGCCCGAGCACGTCGACGCCATCCTGCACCTGGCGCGGCGCCACTACGATTTCGTCATCCTCGACATCGGCCGCAGCCTCGACGCCATCAGCATCCGCGCGCTCGACCAGGCCGACACCATCTACCCCATCCTGCAGACGACGCTGCCCTACATCCGCGACGGCCGCCGCCTGCTCGACGCCTTCCGCGCGCTCGGCTACCCGAAGAAGAAAATCCAGCTGGTCGTCAACCGCCACGACAAGGGCAGCGACATCCGCCTGCAAGACCTGGAGGGCGCCTACGGCAGCGCCATCTTCAAGGCCATCCCCAACCACTACGAGGCGGCCGCCGCCTCCGTCAACCAGGGCGTGCCCATCCTCAAGCTGGACCCCGGCAGCCCGCTGACGCGGGCCCTGCAGGACTTCGCCCAGGGCTTGACGGGCGAGGCCGCGCCGGCCGGCCAGGGCTGGATGGCGCGGCTATTCCAGCGCGCCGCCTGAGGCCGCCCTTTTTTCGCAACAGCGCAGCACGGAGAGAACACATGGCAACAGCAAGCATATCCATCAGGGAACGCCTGGGCAGCGCCGCCCCGGCCCCGGCCGCCGCGCCGCGCGCCGCCACCATCGACAACCGCGGCTACCAGGCGCTGCAGCAGCGCATCCACCAGATGCTGCTGGAGCGGGTCGACCTGGAAGGCATGCAGCGCCTGAGCCAGCAGCAGGTCCGCGAGGAATTGCGCGCCCTGGTCGAGCGCCTGCTCGACGAGGAGGCCGTCGCCATCAACGAGCAGGAGCGGCGCAACCTGACGCGCGACATCCAGAACGAGATGCTCGGCTTCGGCCCCCTGGAGCCGCTGCTGGCCGACCCCAGCGTCTCCGACATCCTCGTCAACACCCACAAGCGCGTCTACGTCGAGCGCCGCGGCAAGCTGGAGCTGACCGACGTCAGCTTCAGCGACGACGCCCACCTGATGAAGATCATCGACAAGATCGTCTCGCGCGTCGGCCGGCGCATCGACGAATCGAGCCCCATGGTCGACGCCCGCCTGCCGGACGGCTCGCGCGTCAACGCCATCATCCCGCCGCTGGCCATCGACGGCCCCATCATGTCGATCCGCCGCTTCTCGGCCGACCCGCTGCGCCTGGCCGACCTGGTGGCCTACCACAGCCTGACGGCCGACATGGCCGAGATCCTGCAGGGCCTGGGCAAGGCCAAGATCAACATCCTCATCTCCGGCGGCACCGGCAGCGGCAAGACCACCATGCTCAACGTGCTGTCCGGCTTCATCGGCGCCACCGAGCGCATCGTCACCGTCGAGGACGCGGCCGAGCTGCAATTGCAGCAACCCCACGTCGTGCGCCTGGAGACGCGCCCGCCCAACATCGAGGGCAAGGGCGAGGTGACGCAGCGGGCCCTGGTGCGCAACGCCCTGCGCATGCGCCCCGACCGCATCATCCTCGGCGAGGTGCGCGGCGGCGAGGCGCTCGACATGCTGCAGGCGATGAACACGGGCCACGAGGGCTCGATGGCGACGATCCACGCCAACACGCCGCGCGACGCCCTGACGCGGCTGGAAAACATGATCAGCATGGCCGCCGCCAGCCTGCCCAGCAAGGCCATGCGCCAGCAGATCAGCTCGGCCATCGGCGTCGTCGTCCAGGTCGCCCGCCTGATGGACGGCAAGCGCAAGGTCACCTCGATCCAGGAAATCACCGGCATGGAGGGCGAGATGATCACCATGCAGGAAATTTTCAGCTTCAGGCAAACGGGCGTCGGCGACGCCGGCGCCGTGCTCGGCCATTTCGTCTCGACCGGCATCCGCCCCCGCTTCGTCGAGCGCCTGCACACCTTCGGCATCAGCGTCGCCGGCGCGCTGTTCGAGCCGCAGCGGCGCGAGGGCTGAGACGATGGACTGGATGTACCACGCCTTCGTCACGCTGGTCTTCGGCGCCACGGCGCTGCTGTGCGGCGGCCTCTGGCTGCTGTGGCGCGCCGCCCGCGGCGGCGGCGCCGCCCGCATCGCCCGGCGCCTGCGCAGCCACGGCGGCGGCGCCGCCGAGGCCCCCGTCTCCATCACCAAGACCCGCCTGCTGAGCCGCAGCCCGCCGCTGCAGCGCCTGCTGCAAGCGCTGCCGGGCACGGCCGCCGCCGACCGCCTGCTGCTGCAATCGGGGCTCAGCTGGAGCGTGGCCCGCCTGGCCGGCCTGTCGCTGCTGGCGCTGCTGCTGGGCCTGGCGCTGGCCAGCGCCGCCAACCTGCCGTGGCCGCTGCGCCCGGCCGGCGCCGCCGCCGCCGCGCTGCCCCTGCTGGGCGTGTTGCGCGCCAAGGCGCGGCGCCTGCGGCGCATCGAGCTGCAACTGCCCGAGGCGCTGGACCTGATGGGCCGCGCCATGCGCGCCGGCCACGCCTTCCCGACGGCGCTGAAGATGGCCGGCGACGAGCTGCCCGAGCCGCTGGCCGGCGAGTTCCGCGGCGTCTTCGACGAAGTCAATTTCGGCGTCGCCCTGGCCGACGCCCTGCTGAACCTGGCCGCGCGCGTGCCCAGCACGGACTTGCGCTACTTCGTCGTCGCCGTGCTGATCCAGCGCGAAACGGGCGGCAACCTGGCCGAGCTGCTGACCAGCATCAGCGGCATCGTCCGCGACCGCCTCAAGCTGCTCGGCCAGATCCGCGTGCTCTCGGCCGAGGGCAGGATGTCGGCCTGGGTGCTGTCGCTGCTGCCCTTCGGCGCCGCGCTGCTGATGCAACTGAGCAATCCTGACTTCCTCGGCCTGCTGTACACGGACCCGGGCGGCCGCAAGATGCTCGGCGTCGCCGCGCTGATGATGCTCATCGGCATAGCGACGATACGCGCCGTCACCCGCATCCGCGTCTGAGACGCGCCCCCCAACCCGCAGGAGCCGCATGCACACTTCCACCTACCTCTACCTGGCGCTGCTGTTTTTCGCCGTCTTCGGCGCCGTGCTGCTGCTGACGCGGCCGTTCGCCCCCCGCGCGCTGCACTACCGCCTGCACGCGGCCGCCGGCAACGGCGCCGACGCCGGCGGCCGGCGGCGGCGCTGGCTGGCCGGCCTGCTGCGCATGGCCATCCCGCTGGGCAAGCTGTCGGCGCCGCAAGACCCCGCCGACGGCTCCTCGCTGCGCCTGCGCTTCCTGCACGCCGGCCTGCGCACGGCGGCCGCGCCGGCCCTGTTCTACGGCGCCAAGACGGCGCTCAGCGCGGCGCTGCCGGCGGCCTGCTTCTTCCTCGGCGGCGGCGCCGGCGCCGGCGCGGCGCGCCTGTTCTGGCCGCTCGCCGCCGCCGCCGCCGGCTACTACCTGCCCAACCTGCTGCTGGGCCGCCTGGCCCGGCGGCGCCAGCGCGACATCTTCGACAGCCTCCCCGACGCGCTCGACTTGATGACCGTCTGCGTCGAGGCCGGCCTGGCGATGGACGCGGCGCTGGCCCGCGTGGCCGGCGAAATCGGCTTGAAGAGCGCCGTGCTGGCCGAGGAGCTGCAACTGGTGACGCTGGAATTGCGCGCCGGCAGCGGCAAGGAAAAAGCCCTGCGCAACCTGGCGCTGCGCACCGGCGTCGACGACGTCAACGCCCTCGTGACGATGCTGATCCAGGCCGAGCGCTTCGGCACCGGCATCGGCGTGGCCCTGCGCGTGCAGTCCGAGCAGTTGCGCACCAAGCGCCGCCAGCGGGCCGAGGAACAGGCCGCGAAAATCTCGCTGAAACTGCTGTTCCCGCTGATTTTCTTCATCTTCCCGGCCCTGATGGTGGTGCTGATGGGGCCGGCGGTGATCCAGATCTACCGGCAACTGCTGCCGGCCATGCTCGGCGCGGGCTGAGCATGGCGGCGCCCACCCCACACCGCCAGCGCGGCGTCGCCGCCGTCGAACTGGCCCTGCTGCTGCCGCTGCTGCTGCTGCTGTTCCTCGGCACCGGCGCCGTGCTGCGCCTGTACTACGTCAACATGGCCCTGCTCAACGCCGCCCACGCCGGCGCCCAGTACGCCGTCACCGCCAACAGCGAAGACCGCGGCGCCATCGCCGCCGCCGCGCTGCGCGACGGCCGCCACGACCTGCCCCGCATGGCGGCGCCGAGCGTGCGCATCGTGCGCCGCTGCGCCGACGGCAGCCCCCACGGCGGCGGCGCCTGCCCCGGCCACGCGCCGGCGCCGTGGACCTATGTCGAGGTCAGCGCCGACTACCCCTTCGCCAGCGACACCTTCGGCATGCTGCCCGGCTTTCCCGCCGTGCTGAACCTCCGTCAAACCGCCATTTTTCGCCTGAATTAAATGAAACCCCACCATCTTCCCGCACAGCGCCGCCGGCGCGGCTCCTACCTCGTCGAATTCTCCCTGGTGCTGACGCTCTTGCTCGTCATCGTCTTCGGCATCGTCAATTTCGGCCTGGCCGCGTGGTCCTACAACACGCTGTCGGAGGCGGCGCGCGAGGGCGCCCGCTATGGCAGCGTGCTGGGCAACAGCGACGGCGTCCACACGACGGCCAGCGCGCGCCAGCGCATCCGCGAAAAAGTCCGCGCCTTCTCGATGGGCATGCCCTTCGACGAGGCGACGGTGAGCTGGGACACGGGCGAGAACTCGCCCGGCAGCACGGTCACCGTGACGCTGCGCTACCAGTTCAGTTCGACCATGCCCTTCATCGGCCCGCTCGCCATCCCGCTGAGCAGCACGGCCAGCATGACCATTTCCCACTGAGCGGCGCGCCGCTCCCCGCCGAGGCCACCACCATGCTTACCTTCCCCACCTTGCCGCGCCAGCGTGGCAGCGTTCCCGTCGCCGTGGCGCTGCTGCTGCCGGTGCTGATCGGCTGCGCCGGCCTGGCCAACGACAGCGGCCAGGTGTATCTGGCGCGCCGGCAGATGCAAACGGCCGCCGACGCCGGCGCCCGCTCGGCCGCGCTGGAGCTGCGCCGCCAGGCGGCCGATGCCGACGTCATCGCGGCGGCCCGCGGCGACGCCGCCCTGAACGGCTTCCCGGCCGGCAGCGTCAGCGTCAGGCTGCTCAGCGGCCCCGGCCCGTCGCCGGCCCGCAGCGGCTATGTGGAAGTGCTGGTTGCCCAGGCCGTGCCGACCCCCTTCATGGGCCTGCTCGGCACGCCCAGCGTCGCCGTGTCGGCGCGCGCCGTGGCCGGCGCCCGGCCGGGCGGCAACTGCTTCCTGGCGCTGAACCGCAACAATGTCGGCAACGCCATGGAAGTGACCGGCGCCGGCGAGGTGGCCGCCAACAACTGCGACGTCTTCGTCAACGGCAGTGTGGCCGGCACGCTGGCGGCCACCGGCGCCATCACCGTCAGCGGCCGGCGCATCGGCCTGCAGGGCCCCAGCGCCAGCCGGGCCGAGGGCGGCAACTTCAAGCCGGCGCCGCAGACCGGGCAGCCGGCCGAGGCCGACCCGCTGGCGAGGCTGGCCACGCCCGCCGGCGGCCCGCTGCGCAACGGCGCCAACATCCGCGGCAACACCACGCTGGCGCCGGGCACCTACCCCGGCGGCATCCACATCAGCGGCAGCGCCAGCGTCGTCTTCCAGCCCGGCATCTACGTGCTGCAGGGCGGCTTCAGCGTGAACGGCGCCGTCAACCTGGACGGCGCCGGCGTCGCCTTCTACACCCAGGGGCCGGTCGACATCCGCGGCAGCGGCGTCGTGCAACTGGCGGCGCCGGCGACGGGGCCGATGGCCGGCATCCTGTTCTACGGCGACCGCGCGCTGGCCAAGGACGACAACAACCTCGTCGGCAGCAGCGCCTGGACGCTGGCCGGCACGCTGTACTTCCCGTCGAGCAAACTGAGCATCGTCGGCAGCGGCGGCCTCAAGGGCGAGCCCTACCTGATGCTGATCGCCGACACCATGTCCTTCACGGGCGGCATGGAATCGAACTTCAAGAACCCCGTGTACAACCCCGCCTTCAGCGGCGCCGCGGTGGCCGTGTCCGAGTGAGGGCGGCTCAGGCGCCGTCGCCGAGGCCGTGGCGGGTGGCGTACACGTACAACTCCAGGCGGTTGCTCACGCCCAGCTTCTGGTAAATCGACGTCAGGTGGTTGCGCAGGGTGTTTTCGGCGATCAGCGCGCGCTGGGCGATGGCCTTGTTGAGCGCGCCGCTGCCCATGGCGATCATGCCGACGATCTTCCTCTCCTTGGCCGTCAGCGTGGCGATGCGCAGCGACTCCGGGTCGGCCGGCGGCGCCTTCGCGCACATCAGCTCGCCCAGCACCGTGCCCAGCACGGCCTGGTCCAGCCACAACTCGCCCTGATGCACCTTCTTGATCGCATGCAGCACCAGTTCGGCCGAGGCGTCCTTGCCCAGCACGCCGCGGGCGCCGCCGCGCACGGCCACGCCCAGCAAGTCCTGGTCGCGCGTGCCGCTGAGCACGACGATGCGCGACACGCCGTTCGCCAGCAGCGCCGGCAAGATGTCGATCGACGAGCGGCCGCCCAGGTCGAGGTCGAGCACGATGATGTCGGGCACCAGCATGTCGACCAGGGCCAGCGCCGTGTCGCCGTCGCCGGCCGTGCCGACCACGTTCATGCGCGGATACTCGCCGTCGATCAATTTTTCCAGACCCCACAACATGGTCTTGTGGTCGTCCACCAGCATCACACGGATGGCACGCTCGGATGTCGTCATGCTTGTCCTCACACTTAAACGGGTATCGCAATCTGCACGACGGTGCTGCCGTCGGTTTTTTGCGCAACATGGAGCCGGCCGCCCAGCGCGGCCGCGCGCCCGGCGATCGACGAGGGCAGGAACTGCCGCGCCGGCCGGGCGTCGGCCTCGTTCTCGATGACGATGCGGAACCAGCCGTCGGCGCAGCCGAGCTCGATGGAACCGCGGCGCGCGCCGGTATGCTTGCGGATATTGCTGACGCCCTCGGTGACGATCTGGAACACCTCGGCCGCCAGGCGGTCGCTGACGTCGAGGTCGGCGGCGGCGCGCAAGCCGATGTCGATGCCGTAAAACTCCTTGACCTGGGCGATTTGCCGGCGCAGCGCCACCAGCAACTCCGGCTCGTCGCGCACCAGGCCGCTGTTAAAGCTTTTCGCGAAATGGCGCATGTCGCCGATCACGGCCGTGGCCATGGCGATCAGCTTGTCGAGGTCGCCGACCAGGGGATTGCCGGCGGCGGCCGCCGCGTGGCGCAGCGCGCTGATGCCGTGGCGCAAGCCGATATACGGCTGGATCGTACTGTCGTGCAAGTCGCGGCCTATCTTCTGGCGCTCGCGGTAGGCGGCGTCGGAGGCCAGGCGGTCCAGCAACTCGATGTTTTCGATGACGGGGAAGGCTTGCGCCGCTATGTGCTTGAGGAACAGCGCGTCGGCCCGGTTGAAACCGCGCGGCGCCATCACATACACCCGGCCGTCGCCCTTGCGCAGGCGCAGCGGCACGCTGATGAAGGCGCGCGCCTCCATCAACTCGGCCAGCGCGGCGCCGGCGCCGTCGGCCAGCGGGCGCCAGCGGGCGCCGCCGCGCATCAGCACGCGCGACTCGCCGCTCCAGGCCAGCGCGGCCACGCGCCGGCGCGCATAGATGACGGTTTGCTCGGGTGAAAACGCCAGCAGCGGCGCGGCGGCGGCGGCGCTGATGCGGCCGGCGCTGATGGCGCGGCCGGCGTTGGCGGCCACGGCGCTGCGCAAGAGCCAACTGTCCGGCTCGTTGTCGCGCATGATCAGGATGCAACTGCTGGCGTGGAAAAAGCGCCGCGTCTTCTCCAGCACGGAGGCGATCGACTGGTCGACGCCGAAACGCGGATTGGCCATGCGGCTGACGTCGCGCAGCAGCGCCAGCCGGCGCTTCTGCTGCAGGCCGAGGCCGCCCCAATAGGCGATCATATAGCCGAGCGCCAGCAGGAAGGTGACGCACCACAGCAGATGCGACAGCGCCATCGCGGCGCCGGCCAGCACGACCACCAGGGCCAGCAGCGCGGCCGAGGCCAGCGTGATGCGGGCGCCCTCGCGGAAACCCCAGTGGAAGGAGGCGGCCAGGATGGCGAAGAAAAAGAACAGGAAGAAATAACTGTTTTGCGCGCCCGTGCAATACACGATGAGGCCGCACCAGGCCACGTCGAACCAGTAGATTTTTCGTTGGTGCAATAGCGAGTGCTGGACCTGGGCCAGCAGGAACAGCGTGACGCTGTTGAGGGCGTAGCCGAAAAAGACCAGCCAGGTGAAACCGGTGAGCTTGCCGATACCCTGGGGATTGATGAAGAGCGTCAACACCGCCGCCACCGCCAGCAGCAGGCGAATCCCGCTCACCATCGACGCCTCCGCGGTATTGCCAGCCAGCCGCGCGCACAATGCGCTCTCATCCTTCACCGAATCTCCAGACAATCTTCATGTTCAAAAATACATGTTTGCACTCAGAGCAATGCAGAAGTGTACGCACAGAATTTATGCTTGTCCACCGGTATATACCAGTGCCGGCGCACCATGCCGGTGCCGTCCGCGCCCGCGGCCGCCCTCTGTGGATAACTTTGTGGACAAAGCGAAATTAACAGAAAGAAAGCATCACATTCTCACACGGGCAAAACTGGAGATGGCGCAAATCGGCGAAATATATCCGCATAAAATCAAGCACTTAAAAATAGCCTCCCAGCGCAGAGAAAACTTCGCAAATCCTCTTGCTCTCTGTGCATAAGTGAGGTAATAGCGACCATTTTTGCACCGAAATGGCGCCCCGGCGGGGGAAAGCGGCGGCGCCGCCGGAAAGGCCGCGCGGACGCCCGCGCCGTCCAGCCGTCCCCGCGCGCCGCGCCGCCGCGCCGCTAAGTGGCGGTAAACACAGCACTTTTCATTTTTATCCACAGAAACTGTTGATAACTTTGTGGACAATGAACTGGCAAGCCGCTAGTCATGGGGAAAAACATTGCCGAGAATCAAAATAGCGGCATCGAGGCGGCAATTTAATCCCTTACAAATCAAGCACTTGGAGAATGCCCCGGGGCGGAGAAAACAGGCTGCCTCTTATTTCCGCAGCAAAAAAAATTGTGCATAAGTCGGTTTTTTCTTGACGCCGGCAAAAAGAAAAAGGGCAGGTTTCGCGGCGAAACCTGCCCTTTTCACGGGCGCCCGGCGGGCGCCGCCGCGCCGCCTCAGGCGGCGCGCATGGCCCGGCTCTGGCTATGCACGGCCTCGACCATCGCCGCCACCGATTCCGGCGGCGTGAACTGGGAAATGCCGTGGCCCAGATTGAACACATGGCCGCTGCCGGCGGCCGGCGCGCCGAAGGCCTGCAACACCTTGGCCACCTCGGCGCCGATCTGCTCCGGGCTGGCGAACAGGATGGCCGGGTCCAGATTCCCCTGCAAACCGACCTTATGGCCGACCAGTTCGCGCGCGCGGGCCAGATTCACGGTCCAATCCAGGCCGACGGCGTCGGCGCCGATATCGGCGATCTGCTCGACCCACTGGCCGCCGCCCTTGGTGAAGACAATGGCGGGCACCTTCGCGCCGTCCTTGTCGCGCTTCAGCTGGGCAACGACCTGCTGCATATAGCGCAGCGAAAACTCCTGGTAGGCGCCGTCGGCCAGCGCGCCGCCCCAGGAATCGAACACCATCACGGCCTGGGCGCCGGCGTCGATCTGCGCGTTCAAATACTGCGCCACGGCCGTCGCGTTCGTCGCCAAAATGTGGTGCATCAAATCGGGGCGGCCGTACAGCATCTTCTTAATGGTGTGAAACTCCTTCGAACCGCCGCCCTCGACCATATAACAGGCCAGCGTCCACGGGCTGCCGGAAAAGCCGATCAGCGGCACGCGGCCGTTCAACTCCGTGCGGATCTGCGTGACGGCCTTGAACACATAATCGAGCGAAGCGAGGTCGGGCGCGCGCAGCGCCAGCACCTCCTGCTCCGTGCGCAGCGGGCGCTCGAACTTCGGCCCCTCGCCGTCGACGAAATACAGGCCCAGGCCCATCGCATCGGGCACCGTCAAAATATCCGAAAACAGGATCGCCGCGTCGAGCGGGAAACGGTCGATCGGCTGCAGCGTCACCTCGGTGGCGAAATCGGGATTCTTCGCCAGGCCGAGGAAAGAACCGGCGCGCTCGCGCGTGGCGCGGTACTCCGGCAAATACCGCCCGGCCTGCCGCATCAACCACACAGGCGTGTAATCGGTGGGCTGGCGCAGCAGCGCGCGCAGGAAAGTATCATTCTGAAGCGGAGCGAATTGTGGCATGGAAGGCAATCAATAGCTTGGGGAAAGCGCTATTATCGCACCCAATGGCCGCAGATTCATCCCCCCGGAATACCTATACCCAACTTTGGGGTCAGGTCTAGACATGACGGTTTTCCCATTCCCAACTTTGGGGTCAGGTCTAGACATGGCGGTTTTCGCCGGCGGCGCCCCGGGGCCACAGGCCAGGCCCCGATGTGCAAGTTTGTCTGGATGATTTGCCACACTTTCATTATGATTAACGCCCGCCGTCCCGCGTTTCTTCACGGCTTTCCTCACCTTACCGGAGTCAGCATGACGTCAAGCCCTTCCCGCACGACCGCCCCCTTCGGCCTGTGGCCTTCGCCGATCAGCGCCGCGCTGGTGGCGGCCGGCGCCGCGCCGCTGTCGCAACTGGCGCTGGGCGGGGCCGACGGCGGCGATGTGTTCTGGCTGGCCGGCCGCGCCAGCGAGGCCGGCCGCAATACCCTGCTGCGCCGGCACTGCTCCAGCGTCGCCGAGCTGACGCCGGCGCCGCTGAATGTGCGCTCCCGCGTCCACGAATACGGCGGCGGCGCGTATGCGGTGGCCGGCGACACCGTGTATTTTTCGCATTTTGCCGACAACCGCGTCTACGTCAAGCGCGGCGACGCCGCGGCCGAGCCGCTGAGCCTGCCCGGCACCCAGCGCCACGCCGATTTCATCGTCGACGCGCGGCGCGGGCGCCTGATCGGCGTGCGCGAGCTGCACCCGGCCGAAGGCCACGCCCATCCCGTCAACACGCTGTGCGCCATCGCCGCCGACGGTACGGAGACGGTGCTGGCCGGGGGCCACGATTTCTTCGCCGCGCCGCGCCTGTCGCCGGACGGCCGCGCGCTGGCTTGGCTGAGCTGGGACCATCCGCGCATGCCGTGGCAGGGCACCGAGCTGTGGCTGGCCGAGGTCGGCGACGACGGCGCGCTGGCCACGCCGCGCCGGGTCGCCGGCGGCCCCGCCGAATCCGTCTGCCAGCCCGAGTGGTCGCCCGACGGTGTGCTGCATTTCGTTTCCGACAGCAGCGGCTGGTGGAATCTGTACCGCCTGCGCGGCGGCGCCGCCGAAGCCCTGTGCCCGATGCGCGCCGAGTTCGCCGGCCCGCACTGGACCTTCGGCGTGTCCATGTACGGCTTCCGCTCGGCCAGCGAGATCATCTGCACGTATATCGAGGACGGCGTCAGCCGCCTGGGCCGGCTGCGCGCCGGCAGCGCCAGGCTGGAGCCGATCGCCAACCCCTACCGGGAAATCCGCGAGCTGCGCGTCGGCCCCGGCTTTGTCGCGCTGCTGGGCGGCAGCCCCACCATCGCGCTGGAACTGGCGCGCATCGACTTCGCCAACGGCGAGCTGGAGGTGCTGGCCCGCTCGCTGGCCGAGCCGCCGCCCGACGCCGCCCTGTCCGTGCCCGAGAGCCTCAACTACCCGAGCGGCGGCGGACGCCGCGCCCACGCCTTCTACTATCCGCCGCACAGCGCCGACTACGCCGGCCCGGCCGGCGCCAAGCCGCCGGTGATCGTCATCAGCCACGGCGGCCCGACCGGCATGGCGACCAGCACGCTGAAGCTGGCCACGCAATTCTGGACCAGCCGCGGCTTCGGCGTACTCGACGTCAACTACGGCGGCAGCAGCGGTTTCGGCCGCGCCTACCGCGACGCGCTGCAGGGCCAGTGGGGCATCGTCGACGTCGACGACTGCGTGGCCGGCGCCCGCCACCTGGTCGAGCGCGGCCTGGCCGACCCTGAGCGCCTGCTGATACGCGGCGGCAGCGCCGGCGGCCTGACGACGCTGTGCGCGCTGACCTTCCACGATCTGTTCAAGGCCGGCGCCAGTTACTACGGCGTGTCCGACCTGAAGGGGCTGGATCTGGACTCGCACAAGTTCGAATCGCATTACAATGCCTACCTGATCGCGCCGCAGCCGCAGGCCGAGGCCCTGTATCTGGCGCGCTCGCCGATCCACCACACCGACCGCCTGTCGCGGCCGATGATTTTCTTCCAGGGCCTGGACGACAAGGTGGTGCCGCCGCCGCAGTCGGCGCGGATGGCGGCGGCGCTGAAGGCGCGCGGCGTGCCGGTCGCCTATGTCGAGATCGAGGGCGAGGGCCACGGTTTCCGCCAGGCGGAAAACATCGTCCGCACGCTGCAGGCGGAGCTGTATTTCTACCTGCGCGTGTTCGGCCTGTGCGCGCCCGACGCCGCGGCGGTGCGCATCGACAATTTGAACTGAACCACAGGCCGGCGCCGCCGCGGCGCCGCCGAGACAGATGGAAACTGCATGACAGACCCGCAATTGCTTGCCGAATTTGACGCGCTCGACGAACACGAAAAAATGATCATGGCCCTGCTGGCCATCGTCGGCGAGCCCCTCGGCAAGCACGCGGTGTACGAGCATTTGCAGCGCGCCCACATCAACGAGGCGGACGGCAGCCACTTCCGCCTGGCCACCGTGCTGGAGGCCCTGCAAAGGCTGGTGCGGCTGGCGATGGCCAGCGAGGCGGTCGGGCGCGGCTTCAGCATCGGCTCGAAACTGCGCTGGCCGGCGATGCGCGCCGCCATCGACGCCTGCCGCTTCAACGACCTGTGCGAGGCCATCGAAGCCATCAGCCCGGTGCGGCGCAACTGGGACGGCTTCGTCGAACTGCGCAGCTACCGCCAGGGCGTCGCGCGCCTGCGCATCGCGCTGCTGCGCGGCCAGGCGCCGCAACAGGTGCTGCCCATCCTGAGCGCCTGCGCGGCCTGCTACGAGGCGGCCCAGTTGCCCCCCCTGATCGAAGTCTGCGCCCGCCCGTTCGAGCCGGAGCTGCTGGCGCGCATCCACCCGCAACTGCAGGACGACATCCTCGCCGTCTTGCTGGGCAACACCCAGCGCGAGCCGGACATGGCGCCCACGCTGCAGCAATACTGCCTCGAGCACGTGCAGCGCCGCCTCGCGGCCCGCGCCGACGTCGCCGGCACGCTCGTCATGGCGCTGGCCGAACACGCCATCGTCAGCGGCCGGCTGGAACAGGCCGACGCGCTGCTGGCATCGGCCCAGGGCGGCCTGGCGCACTGCTTCCGCAGCGCCGCCGCGCAATTGCGCGGCGACCGGGACGGCGCCATCGCCGGCTACGACGAGGCGCTGAAGCTGCTGCGCCGCGAGACGGGCAAGCGCAAGCTGTGCTTCGCCGGCATCAGCGGCCATTTGTACGTGCTGGCCCTGCTGCGCAGCGACGACCCGAAGCTGCTGCGCGCCGCCGAAACCTACCTCGACCAGGCGCTGCGGGCCCAGCACAACCCCGACAGTATCGTCTACCAGCAACTGAGCATGCTGCGGCAAATCCGCGCCGGCACCCTGCAAGCCGACGTGATCCCCTCGCGCAACTGGGAGACGGGCTTGCAGGCGCAGATGTTCCAGGCCCTGCTGTACTACTGGCTGGCGCTGCCGCAACTGGCCGAGCGCAAGCCGCAGTTGCAGGAACTGGTGCGCCAGGCCGGCGCCGCCGGCTTTTACTTCATCGCGGCCCAGGCCGCCGGCCTGCTGGGCCAGATGGGCGACGCGGCGGCGGAAGACTACGCCGTCTCGCTGCGCAAGCAATACGGCTTCGTCGACCTGGCGCCGTGGTTCGAGCGCCAGGAAGCGTGGCAGCGCCAGCTGACGGCGCTGATCAACCTGCAGCAGGGGGCCGCCCCCGCCGTCGCCGACGGCAAGAATTCGCGGCTGGTCTGGCTGGTCGGCCACGATGCCCGCTACGGCATCACCGAGCTGGAGCCGCGCGAGCAGAAGCGCGACGCCCGCGGCGCCTGGAGCAAGGGCCGGGCAATGGGCATGAAGCGCTTGTTCGAGGAAGCCGCCACGATCGACTTCCTGACGCCGCAGGACGTGCGCGCGGCCGCCTCCGTGGCGCCGTTCCAGCAATACTACTCGTCGTCGCCGCGCTATGAAATCGAGCGCGACGCGGCGGCCGTCGCGCTGATCGGCCACCCGCTGCTGTTCTGGCTGGACGCGCCCGAGACGCGCGTCGAATTGCTGGCCGGCGAGCCGGAACTGCTGATCAAGGCCAACGGCGGCCAGTTGTGGATGACGCTGCAGCCGGCGCTTCCCGGCCACGGCAGCAACGTCGTCGTCGCCAAGGAAACCCCGACGCGGCTGCGCGTCATCCAGATCCTCGACGAGCACCGGCGCATCGGCGCCATCGTCGGCGCCGGCCTGGCCGTGCCGCTGCACGCGGAAAAGCAGGTGCTGCAGGCGATCGGCGCGATTTCCTCGCTGGTCACCGTGCAATCGGACATCGGCGGCGCCGCCCACGCCGAGCAGATCGACGCCGACGCCCGCCTGCACGTGCATTTGCTGCCCTACCAGCAAGGCTTGAAGATGCAGATCCTGGTGCGCCCCCTGAGCGGGGGCGGCGCCTACTACGCGCCCGGCAGCGGCGCCGAAAGCGTCTTCGCCGACGTCGCCGGCAAGCCGGTGCAGGCGCGCCGCGACTTGAACGGCGAGCGCGAGGCACAGCGCCAGCTGGTCGGCAAATGCCTGGCGCTGGAGGCGGCCGGGGAGGAGCACGGCGAATGGCTGCTGGGCCAGCCGGCCACCTGCCTGCAATTGCTGGTCGAGCTGCAAGAGCTGGACCCCGACAGCATCGTGCTGGCCTGGCCCGAGGGCGAATCCTTCCGCGTCAGCAAGCGCATCGACAGCCAGCAATTCCGCCTGGCCATCAAGAGCGAGCGCGACTGGTTCGCCGCCAGCGGCGAGCTGCAGGTCGACGAGGACCAGGTGCTGGACCTGCGCGCGCTGCTGGAACTGATGCGAAACAATCAGGGCCGCTTCATCGCGCTGGGCGACAACCAGTTCCTCGCCCTCAGCGACGAGCTGCACCGGCGCCTCGCCGAGCTGGCCGCCTACGGCCAGGAACACGGCGACGGCGTGCGCGTGCACCCGCTGGCCTCGTTCGCGCTGGAGGAGCTGGCCAGCGACGCCGGCGGCGTCAAGTCCGACAAGCGCTGGAAAGAGCACATGGCGCGGCTGCGCGCCCAGAGCGACTTCGTGCCGCAACTGCCGAGCACCCTGCAAGCCGAGCTGCGCGACTACCAGCTGGCCGGCTTCGAGTGGCTGGCGCGGCTGGCCCACTGGGGCGTCGGCGCCTGCCTGGCCGACGACATGGGCCTGGGCAAGACGCTGCAGGCGCTGGCGCTGATCCTGGCGCGCGCGCCGCACGGCCCGACGCTGGTGATCGCGCCCACCTCGGTGTGCATGAACTGGCTCAGCGAGGCGGCCCGCTTCGCCCCGACCCTGAACCTGAAACTGTTCGGCGCCGGCGACCGCAAAGAGACGCTGGCCGGCGCGCAAGCCTTCGACCTCGTCGTCGCCAGCTACGGCCTGCTGCAGCAGGAGGCGCAGCTGTTCGCCGACGTCCAATGGCACACCGTCGTGCTCGACGAGGCGCAGGCCATCAAAAACGGCGCCACCAAGCGCTCGCAGGCCGTGATGGCGCTGCAGGCCGACTTCCGCATGGTGGCCACCGGCACGCCGCTGGAAAACCACCTGGGCGAGCTGTGGAACCTGTTCCGCTTCATCAACCCCGGCCTGCTCGGCACCCTCGACCAGTTCAACCTGCGCTTCGCCGGCCCCATCGAGCGGGCCCAGGACAAGCGCGCCGAGGCCGGCGCGCGGCTGCGCCTGCGCCGCCTGATCCAGCCCTTCATCCTGCGCCGCACCAAGGCGCAGGTGCTGGCCGAGCTGCCGCCGCGCACGGAAATCGTCATGCAGGTCGAGCTGTCGCCGCAGGAAACGGCGCTGTACGAGTCGCTGCGCCGCGCCGCGCTGGAAAAGCTGGCGATGGTCGAGGGGCCGGCGGCGAAGAAGGCGATCCAGATCCTCGCCGAGATCATGAAACTGCGGCGCGCCTGCTGCAACCCGCATCTGGTGGCGCCGGAGCTGGGCCTGGCCAGCAGCAAGCTGGCGGCCTTTGCCGAACTGCTCTCGGGCCTGCTGGAAAACCGCCACAAGGTGCTCGTCTTCAGCCAGTTCGTCGACCACCTGAGCCTGATCCGCCGCCACCTCGACGCGCACGGCGTGCGCTACCAGTACCTGGACGGCGCCACCCCCATGCAGGAGCGCAAGGTGCGCGTCGACGCCTTCCAGGCCGGCGACGGCGAGGTCTTCCTGATCAGCCTGAAGGCGGGCGGCATGGGCATCAACCTGACGGCCGCCGACTATGTGATCCACATGGACCCGTGGTGGAACCCGGCCGTCGAAGACCAGGCCTCGGACCGGGCCCACCGCATGGGCCAGCTGCGCCCGGTGACCATCTACCGCCTCGTGGCCCGCCACACGATAGAGGAAAGCATCGTCGCACTGCACCAGCACAAGCGCGACCTGGCCGACAGCCTGCTCGAGGGCAGCGACGCGGCGGCGCGCATGTCGGCCGCCGACATGCTGGGCATGCTGCAGGAAGGCTTGCAACCGTGATTAACACAGCGGCGCGGCGATCCATGCCATCATGAGCGCTGCGCACAACTGGAAAAACGCCATGGAAGAAGACAACGCCACCGCCATCAGCCCATCCGCCACGCCGCTGTGCGGCAAGGCCTGGACCGCCTACGCCGGCACGGCCGCCGCCGCGCTGCTGCTGGCCGGCCTGCTGCCGCTGGCGTTCCAGTTCCACCCGCTGGCGGCCGGCGTGCTGGCGCTGGCGGCGCTGCCGCTGGCCTACCGCGTGCTGCTGATCCGCAGCTACCGCCTGTACTACGACGACGTCGGCGTCTGGCTCAGCTCCGGCATCCTGCCGTGGAGCAGGGGCGTGGCCGGCGTCAAATGGCGCGACATGGACGAGGCGACGTTCGAGCCGGGCTTCCTCAGCTGGATGTGCCGGTCCTACACGATACGCATCGGCCACCGCTTCACGAAAGCCAGCGAAATCACGCTCACCAGCATGGCGCGCGGCAAGGACGTCGCCATCGCCGTCAACGCCCGCCAGCAGGAACTGATACGCAAGGGCACCGTCAGCTAGCGTAACAGCCGCGCCGGCGCGGCCGATTGATGATAATCTTGCGGCCTCGTCAAGGGGCGCTGCGATCGGACAGGCCACCTCGTCGTCCCGTTATTGCAACTTATTCAAGAGACTAGTCACGATGATGAAAACAAAAATTGCTCTGGGCGCCCTGTTGATGGCGTTCGCGCTGGCCCCGGCCGGCGCCGCCAAGAAAACCCAGAAACACGGCAAGGCGGCCAGCACGGCCAAGGCCGGCAAGACCGCGAAGAAAAAAGGCGCCGCGGCGCCCAAGGCCGCGCAAGGGCCGGCCGTGGCGGCCGCCGCCGCGCCGGCGGCCAAGCCGGCCGTGTCCGAGCGGCGCCAGGACAAGGCCATGGACACGCTCAGCGGCCAGTTCCTGACGGCGCTGTGGCGCATCGACCCGGAAAGCGCTATCGCCGCCGGCAAATACGACAACGCTGCCACGCTGAGCATCCCCGACCAGGCCGGCCGCGCCAAACAACTGGCCTTCATCGACGACTGGCTGGCCCGCTTCGGCAAGATCGACGCGCGCCAATTGTCCGACAAGCAGCGCACCGACCTGGCCCTGCTCAGCAACAAGCTGAACGCCGACCGCTGGTATCTGACCACCTTCCGCGAATTCGAATGGAACCCGGCCAACTACAACATCGCCGGTTCGCTCGACTTCATCCTCAACACGGAATACGCGGCCCAGCCGCAGCGCCTGCGCACCCTGCTCAAGCGCATCGCCGGCGTGCCGCAATACTACGCGGCGGCGCGCGAGAGCATCGCCACGCCGACCCGCGAGCACACCCAACTGGCGGTGGCGCAAAGCGCTGGCGTGCTGACCGTGCTGGGCGACCTCGACCGCGCGGCCCAGGCGTCCATCCTGACCCCGGCCGAGAAGCAGCTCTACACCCAGCGCATCGCCGCCGCCCGCACGGCCGTGAACGGCTACGCGGCCTGGTTGGGCGAGCTGGACAAGTCGATGGAGCAGGGCGGCGCCCGGCCTTTCCGCATCGGCAAGGAACTGTACGAGCAGAAATTCGGCTATGACATCCAGTCCGGCAGCAGCGCCGAGCAGACCTACCAGAAGGCCCTGTCGGCCCGCGAGCAACTGCTGCAGAACATGGACAAGCTGTCCGACGAGCTGTGGGCCAAGACCATGGGCGAGGCCGCCAAGCCGTCCGACCGCAACCAGAAGATCGGCATGGTGATCGACAAGCTGTCGAGCAAGCACGTGGCGCGCGCCGACTTCTTCCCGGAAATCCGCCGCCAGATTCCGCTGCTGCAAGACTGGGTCAGCAGCCACAACCTGCTGACGATGGACCCGAAAAAACCGCTGGTCGTGCGCGAGACGCCGCTGTACCAGCGCGGCGTCGCCGGCGCCAGCATCGAGGCGCCCGGCCCCTACCGTCCGCAGGACCGCACCTACTACAACGTGACGCCGCTCGACAGCGAAACGGCGGAACAGGCGGAAAGCAATCTGCGCGAATACAACCACTGGATTTTGCAGATCCTGAACATCCACGAAGCGATTCCCGGCCACTACACGCAACTGGTCTACGCCAACAAATCGCCGTCCATCGTCAAGTCCATCTTCGGCAACGGCGCGATGATCGAGGGCTGGGCCGTGTACGGCGAGCGGATGATGCTGGAATCGGGCTATGGCGACAACGCGCCGGAAATGTGGCTGATGTATTCCAAGTGGAATTTGCGCAGCGTCACCAACACCATCCTCGACTATAGCGTCCACGTGCTCGGCATGAAGAAGGAGGAGGCCATCGACCTGCTGACGAAACAGGCCTTCCAGACGCCGCGCGAGGCGTCGGAAAAATGGCGGCGCGTGCAGCTGACCTCGGTGCAACTGACCAGCTACTTCAGCGGCTACAGCGAAATCATGGAATTGCGCGAACAGCGCAAGCAGGCGCTGGGCAGTAAATTCGTGCTGAAGGACTTCCACGAGCAATTCCTCAGCTACGGCAGCGCGCCCGTGCGCGTCATCAAAGAGCTGATGCAATAACAGGCGGCGCCGGGCGCCACCGCCGCGCCCGGCGCTTGTTTACCTCCGCTTGTCGCACCTCAACCGGGGCCGTCGGCCGTCTTGTAGCATGCTTGTGTGGCGGCGTTTTGCGCGCGGGACAAGCTGGAATTCCCCGGTTTGTCTGCTAAGCTGATGGCAGGGAGCGGAGATGAAAATGCCTATCCAATTCGACACCCTCGACTACGCGAAGAAACTGGAAAACGCCGGGGTGCCCACGGCGCAGGCCGAGGCGCACGCGTCGGCGCTCGGCGAAGTCCTCGGCAAATCCATTGTCGTGCACGGCGAGCTGCAGGCGGTCGAAAATAGAGTTTTTGCCAAGCTTGATGCGCTTGCAATAAACATCGACGCCAGGTTCGAGGCGCTTGAGCAGAAATGGGATATCAAATTTAAGGCGCTGGAACAAAAATTCGACAGTAAATTCAGCGCGCTGGAACAGAAATTCGATAGCAAGTTCATTGCACTGGAACAAAAATTCGACGGCAAGTTCATTGCGCTTGAACAAAAATTCGACAGCAAGTTCAATATGCTGGAGGCAAAGTTCAATATGCTGGAGACAAAGTTCGAGATGCTGGAGACAAAGTTCAATGCGCTTGAACAAAAAATCAACAGCAAGTTCCAGCTCATTCAGTGGATGATGGGCACGCTCATCGTCCTATCCATAGGCACATTTGTCAAACTGATCCAGACTTGAGGTGCGCACGCCGCCAGCCCCGGCCGCCGCTTTGCGCCACCCGTCTCAGGACAACTCTTCGGGCGCCTGCGTGACCTTGACGAAGACGGGCGCCACCAGCAGCCCCAGCTCGAACAACAGGCACATCGGGATGGCCAGCGAGAACTGGCTGACCACGTCCGGCGGCGTGACGATGGCGGCGATGACGAAGGCGCCGACGATGACGTAGGGGCGCACTTCCTTGAGCTTGTTGACGCTGACCAGCCCCATGCGCACCAGGATGACGACGACGACGGGCACCTCGAACGTGGCGCCGAAGGCCAGGCACATCGACATGACGAAGTCGAGGTAGTTCTCGATGTCCGGCGTGACGGCAATCGAGGTCGGCGAAAATTCGCTGATGAAGCTGAAGACGCGGCCAAAGACGAAGAAATAGCAGAACGCCACGCCCGCCATGAACAGCAGCGACGAGGAAATCACCAGCGGCGCGATCAGGCGCTTTTCATGCGTGTACAGGCCGGGCGCGATGAAGGCCCACAACTGGTACAGCACCCACGGCAGCGACAGGATGAAGGCGACCACCAGCGTCACCTTCATCGGCACGAGGAAGGGCGAGATGACGCCGGTGGCGATCATTTTCGAGCCGGCCGGCAGCGCCGCGATCATCGGCTGGGCGATGAAGTCGTAGATGTGCGACGGCCCCGGCCAGAACATCAGCGCCGCGCACACCAGCGCGATGCCGATCGAGGCCTTGACCAAACGGTCGCGCAATTCGATCAGGTGGGATACAAAGGTTTCTTCAACCGGGGTTTTGCTTGTCATTTAGTAAAACGATCCCTGGGATTTGCCGCCGGGGCGGAATTTCGCGACCCGCGCCGCGCCGGACAGCACGTGCATCTTGCCGCCGTTGCGCTGTTTGTACCAGGCTGGAATGGCCGAGCTGCGCACCAGCTTCTTGCGGCGGAACTCGCGCGCCTTGCGCGCCAGGTCGTCCGTCGTCGCCAGCGGCAGCGGCACGTCGTCGCGCCAGGCATTGTCGACGTCGGCGAGGTTTTGCGCGATGCTGTTTTCGACGTCGTCCTTGAACGTGTGGGCGGCGTCCTGCACTTCCTTCTGCAGGTTCTTCAGCTCGTCGAGTTCAATCTCGCGGCTGACCTCGGCCTTGACGCTGTTCAGGTAACGCTGGGCGCGGCCGTACAGCGAGCCGGCCATGCGCGCCACCTTCGGCAGCTTTTCCGGACCGATGACGACCAGCGCGACGACGCCGATGATGGCGAGTTTAGAGAGACCGAGATCGATCATAGCTTAGGCAAGTCTGAACCGGCCGGGGCGGACCGCCCCGGCCAGCGCATCAGAGCTTGCTTTTCTCTTTCGCGTCGATGTCGATCGCGCTCTTCTCGCCGCCAAGCTGGGACTGCGCGACGCTTTGCGCCGGCTTCTCTTCCTCGCCGCGCACGCCATCCTTGAAGCCCTTGACGGCCTTGCCGATGTCGCCGCCGATGTTACCGATTTTCTTCGTGCCGAACACCAGCATCACCACCACCAGCACAATCAGCCAATGCCAAATACTCAATGAACCCATAATCTTCTCCTTGACGGGCGGATAGCGCCCGAAATCGTTTCAAACAGCACGGCACAGAGTATACGCGATGCGCGCATGTCATGTGCCCGTCATACTCGTCCTAACGCTGGCCGCGCCAGGGGCGCGGACCGCCATATAGATGCAGGTGCAAATGGTACACCTCTTGGCCGCCGTCGGGACCGCTATTAATGAGGGTCTTGTATCCCCCATTCGGCGTACCGTCGGCCCCGTAGGACACGGCGCAGCCGAATTCGGCCGCCAGTTTCGGCACCAGGCCCAGCATCTTGCCCAGCAGCGGCGCGTCGCCGGCGCCGCAGTCGGACAGGGTCGCCACGTGGCGCTTCGGGATCACCAGCAGGTGCACCGGCGCGGCCGGGTTGATGTCCTTGAAGGCCAGCAGCTCGTCATCCTCGTAGACCACGCTGGCGGGAATTTGTTTCGCGGCGATTTTACAGAAAATGCAATTTTCCACAGTGGCTCCAGATTCAGTGTCGATTCGATTCGTCGGCGTCGCGCAGCACATCCTTGCGCGCCGCTTTTTCTTCAATGCCCGAGATGCCCTCGCGCCGCGCCAGCTCGTCGAGCACCTGCTGCGGCGTCAGGTCGAACTGGGCCAGCATCACCAGCGAGTGGAACCACAGGTCGGCGCACTCGTAGAGCACCTTGGCGCTGTCCTTGTCGCGGCGCGCGTCCTTCGCCGCCATCACGGTTTCGGTGGCTTCCTCGCCGATTTTCTTCAGGATCGCGTCGTCGCCCTTGGCGAACAGCCGCGCCACATACGAGGTTTCCGGGTCGCCGCCGTTGGCCAGCTTGCGCGACTCGATGATCTGGGCCAGGCGGTTCAAGGTGTCGCTCATTTTGTTTTTGCCGTTTCAGGGTAAATCGTTGCGGGGTCTTGCAGCACGGGGTCGGCGACCTGCCACTCGCCGGTTTTCTCGTCGCCGTCGAATTTCTGGAAGAAGCAGGAATGGCGCCCCGTGTGGCAGGCGATGCCGCCGCTCTGCTCGATGGTCAGCAGCACCACGTCCTCGTCGCAGTCGAGGCGGATTTCCAGCACCTTCTGGGTGTGGCCCGATTCCTCGCCCTTGTGCCACAGCTTCTTGCGCGAGCGGCTCCAGTAGACGGCCTCGCCCAGTTCGACCGTGCGCGCCAGCGCGTCGCGGTTCATCCAGGCGAACATCAGCACGTCCTTGCTGCCGGCCTCCTGGGCGATCACCGGCACCAGGCCGTGCTCGTCCCATTTCACCTTCTTGAGCCATTTGGCATTGCTTGCGCTTGTCGTTCCGTTTTGCATTCTCAATCCTCGTCAAACTGGGCCGCTGCCGGCCCTATGCCAGGCGCATCGGAATGCCCTGCTGCGCCATGAAGCGCTTGGCTTCCTGCACCGTGTGCTGGCCATAGTGGAAGATGCTGGCCGCCAGCACCGCGTCCGCCTTGCCGATCTTGATGCCGTCGGCCAGGTCTTGCAAGCCGCCCACGCCGCCCGAGGCGATGACGGGAATGCCGACGGCGTCCGAGACGCCGCGCGTCAGGCCCAGGTCGAAGCCGACCTTGGTGCCGTCGCGGTCCATGCTGGTGAGCAGGATTTCTCCGGCGCCCATGCGCTCCATCTTCTGCGCCCACTCAATGGCGTCCAGGCCGGTGGCCTTGCGGCCGCCGTGGGTGAACACCTCCCACTTGCCCGGCGCCACCTGCTTGGCGTCGATCGCCACGACGATGCATTGCGAGCCGTGCTTCTGCGAGGCCTCGAACACCAGTTGCGGATTGTTCACCGCCGAGGTGTTGATGCTGACCTTGTCGGCGCCGGCGTTGAGCAGGCGGCGCACGTCCGCGACGACGCGCACGCCGCCGCCCACCGTCAGCGGAATGAACACTTGCGCGGCGACGGCCTCGATGATGTCGAAAATCAGGCCGCGGTTGTCGCTCGACGCCGTGATGTCGAGGAAGGTGATCTCGTCGGCGCCCTGCTCGTCGTAGCGGCGCGCGATCTCGACCGGGTCGCCGGCGTCGCGCAGCTCGGTGAAGTTGACGCCTTTGACGACGCGGCCGTCGGTCACGTCCAGGCAGGGGATAATTCGTTTAGCAAGCATGATAGAACCAATATAAGGCCGGGGCGCGCGGCCCCGGATAAGCCGGCGGGCGGCCCGTTTAAGCGGCGTCGCTCAGTTCGTCGGCGCGCAGTTGCGCCGCGTTCAGGTCGATCGTGCCCTCGTAGATCGAGCGGCCGCAGATGACGCCCTCGATGCCCTCGCCCTGCACGGCGCACAGGGCCTCGACGTCGCCCAGGTTGTGCAGGCCGCCGGAGGCGATGACGGGGATCTTCACGGCCTGCGCCAGCTTGACGGTGGCCTCGATGTTGATGCCGCCCATCATGCCGTCGCGGCCGATGTCCGTGTAGATGATGGATTCGACGCCATAGGCCTCGAATTTCTTGGCCAGGTCGATCACCTCGTGGCCCGACATCTTGCTCCAGCCGTCGGTGGCCACCTTGCCGTCCTTGGCGTCGAGGCCGACGATGATGTGGCCGGGGAAGGCGCTGCAGGCGTCGTGCAGGAAGCCGGGGCTTTTGACGGCGGCCGTGCCGATGATGATGTAGCTGATGCCGGCGTCGAGGTAGCGCTCGATCGTGTCGAGGTCGCGGATGCCGCCGCCCAGTTGCACGGGGATTTCATCGAGGTCGTTTTCCAGCGCGAAGTCCTGCACCGCCTTCAGGATGGCCTTCACGGCGCCCTCGTTTTTCGGCTTGCCGGCGAACGCGCCGTTCAGGTCGACCAGATGCAAACGCCGCGCGCCCTGTTGCAGCCAATGACGCGCCATGTCGGCGGGATCTTCGGAGAACACGGTGGCGAGTTCCATATCGCCCTGTTTCAGGCGTACGCAGTGACCGTCTTTCAGGTCGATGGCGGGAATGAGCAGCATGGTCGGATGTAATGTATGAGTGAATGGGTGGAGAAGTCAGCAAATGGCGGCATTAAGGCTGCCAATGAACGAAGTTCTTATACAGTTGCAAGCCCGCGGCGGCGCTTTTTTCAGGGTGGAACTGGGTCGCGAAGATATTGTCGCGCGCCACGGCGCAGCTGAACGGCGCGCCGTACACGGTCTGGCCGACCGTGTGCGCGGCCACTTCCGGCCGGGCGAAATAACTGTGCACAAAGTAAAAATACGCGTCGTCGGGGACGCCGGACCACAAAGCATGGGACGCCGTTTGCCGCACTTGGTTCCAGCCCATCTGCGGCACCTTGAAGCGCGAGCCGTCCTCCTGCACCTGGCCGTCGAGCTGGAAGCGCACCACCTTGCCCGGCAACAGACCGAGGCCGGCCGCCTCGCCTTCCTCGCTGCCGTCGAACAGCATCTGCTCGCCGATGCACACGCCCATCAGCGGCTTGCTGGCGGCGGCGCGCAGCAGCGCTTCGAGCACGCCCGATTCGCGCAGGCTGCGCATGCAGTCGGGCATCGCGCCCTGGCCGGGCAGCACGATGCGGTCGGCGCTGTCGATATCGGCGACGGCGCCGGAAATGCGCACGTCCGCCTCCGGCGCGACGGCGCGCAGCGCCTGCGCCACCGAGCGCAGGTTGCCCATGCCGTAGTCAAGCACAACAATTTTATTCATAGTAGCAATCAAATCTGAAATCAATCCGGCGGCGGCCGGGACGCCGCCCCGCTCCCGCCGCGCTTACAGGCTGCCCTTGGTCGACGGGATCGTGCCGGCGGCGCGCGCGTCGAGTTCGGCGGCCATGCGCAGCGCGCGGCCGAAAGCCTTGAACACGGTCTCGCATTGATGGTGAGCGTTCACTCCGCGCAGGTTGTCGATGTGCAGCGACACCAGCGCGTGGTTGACGAAGCCCTGGAAAAACTCGTGCGCCAGGTCGACGTCGAAGCCGCCTATCATCGAGCGGCTGAACGGCACATGGTATTCCAGGCCGGGCCGGCCGGAGAAATCCAGCACCACGCGCGACAGCGCCTCGTCCAGCGGCACGTAGGCGTGGCCGTAGCGGCGGATGCCCTTCTTGTCGCCCATGGCCTTGGCCACGGCCATGCCCAGCGTGATGCCGACGTCTTCCACCGTGTGGTGGGCATCGATATGCAGATCGCCGTTGGCTTCGATGTCGAGGTCGATCAAGCCGTGGCGGGCGATCTGGTCGAGCATATGGTCGAGGAAAGGCACGCCGGTGTTGAGCTTTTGCAAGCCCGTGCCGTCGAGGTTGATGGCGACGCGAATGTGCGTCTCATTGGTACTGCGCGTGATTTCTGCGGTGCGGTTCATGGGGAGGCTCTGGCGATTGGCTATGCGAGCGATGCTTTTACAACATCGAAAAATACGGAATTCTCTTCCGGGGTGCTGACGGTGACGCGTATGCAATTTGTCAGCACACCATGCATTTTACTCATATTTCTGACCAAGACCTTGCGGGCGTGCAGTTTTGCGCACACTTCGTCTGAATCCGGCACACGGATCAAGAGGAAATTCGCGGCCGACGGAAACACCTCGACGCCGGGCAGGGCCGCCAGGCTGGCGGCCAGTTCGCCGCGCGCGGCGCGCAGCACGGCCGCCTGCTCGTTGAGCACCGCGATGTGATCGAGCGCAAACTCGGCCGCCGTCTGCGTCAACACATTGACGTTGTAGGGCGGGCGCACCTTCTCGAACTGCTCCAGCAGCGCCGGCGCGGCCGACATATAGCCGAGGCGGATGCCGGCCAGGCCCAGCTTGGACAGCGTGCGCATCACCACCAGGTTCGGGCACGCCGGCAGCCGCCCCATGAAGCTGTGCTGGGCGAACGGGCCATACGCCTCGTCGACGACGACGATGCCGTTCTCGCCCATCGCCGCGATGATGGCCAGCATGTCGTCGGCGTCGTACAGATTGCCGGTCGGGTTGTTCGGATAGGCCAGGAACAGCAGCGCCGGCCGATGCTCGGCGATCGCCGCCAGCATCGCCGCGCGGTCCAGCGTGAAGTCGGCCCGCAGCGGCACGCCGACGAAATCCATGCCGGCGAACTGCGCCGAGCGGGCGAACATGACGAAGGCCGGCACCGGCGCCATCATCACGGCGCGGCGGTCCTGGCGCGCGCAGGCCATCGCCATGATGGAAATGAGTTCGTCGGAGCCGTTGCCGAGCAGGACGTCGTAACCGGCCGGCACGCCCAGTTGCTGGCACACCTTGGCCTTCAGCGTCGCGTAGGACGCCACCGGGTAGCGGTTCAGCATCGCCGCGGCCAGACGCCGGCCCAGCTCGGCGCGCAGATGCTCCGGCAGCTCGTAGGGGTTTTCCATCGCGTCCAGTTTGATGTAACCGCTCGCATCGGGCACGTGGTAGCCGCCGATGTCACGGACGTCGGCGCGGATCGTATTGCTGATGAGGTTTTCGATGAAAGACATGCTGCGAACGCTCCTAAAGTGTGACTGTTTCCGGTTTTGGCTTCTTGGCCCCGGGCTTGGCTGCCGCCTTCTTGACCGCCGCTGTGCCGGCGCGCTTGGCGGGCGCGCGCTTGGCCGGCGGCTTCGCCCCGGCCTTGGCCCCGGCCCCGGCCGGCGCCGCATCCAGCGCCGCCAGGCGGGCGTGGATGATGTCGCAATAGTCCTGGTTCAGCTCGAAGCCGACGAAGCGGCGCCCGCAGCGCTTCGCCGCCAGCGCCGTGGTGCCGCTGCCCATGAACAGGTCGAGCACCACGCCGTCCGGCGGGCAGGACGCCTTGACCATGCGCTCGATGATTTCCAGCGGCTTCTGGGTCGGGTGGTCGGCCCGCTCCGGATGCTCCTTGTGCAGCCGCGAGACGCTCCACAAGTCCTTCGGGTTGTAGCCGATTTCCAGCCACTTGGCGCCGACGAAAATCGAGCGCGAACGGGCCTTCTTGGTGGCCGCGTCGTAGGCGATGCGCACGGCGTCCAGGTCGAAATAGTAATCCTTGCGCTTGACGAAAAAGCCTATCGTGTCGTGCACCGACGAGTAGCTGCGCACGCTGCCGCCCATCGACGGCACCCGGCGGTCCCAGATGATTTCGTTCATCATCGTCATGCGCCGCTTCAGCATGACGAAGATCTCCGGCGAAAAACGCCAGGTCAGGAAGATGTACAGGCTGCCGTTCGGCTTCAGCTTGGGCAGCGCGGCGGCGATCCACTCCTCGGTCCAGCGCAGGTATTCCTCCACCGTCTGCTGGTCCGAGGCGTTGCCGTAGTCCTTGCCGAGGTTGTAGGGCGGGTCGGTCAGGATCAGGTCGACGGCGCCGTCGGGGATGCGCGCCAGGCCGGCCAGCGCATCCTCGCAGTAGACCTGGTCGAGCCAGGCCCGGCTGTCGCTCATGGCCGCGGCTTCAGGCGCAGTTCGGCGCTGCGCGCGTGCGCCTGCAAGCCTTCGCCGTAAGCCAGTTCGGCGGCCACCTTGCCCAGGGTTTGCGCGCCGGCCTCGCTGACGTGGATGATCGACGAGCGCTTCTGGAAGTCGTACACGCCCAGCGGCGACGAGAAGCGCGCCGTGCGCGAGGTCGGCAGCACGTGGTTCGGGCCGCAGCAATAGTCGCCCAGCGACTCCGACGAGAAGCGGCCGAGGAACATGGCGCCGGCGTGGCGGATCTGCTCGGCGTACTGCTGCGGCTCCTCGGCGGAGATTTCCAGGTGCTCGGCGGCGATGGCGTTGGCGATGGCGCAAGCCTCGGCCATGTCGCGCACCTTGATCAGCGCGCCGCGGTCCCGCAGCGAGGTGCGGATGGTGTCGCGCCGCGGCATCGTCGGCAGCAGCCGCTCGATGCTGGCCTCGACGCGGGCGAGGTAGGCGGCGTCCGGGCACAGCAGGATGGCCTGCGCCAGCTCGTCGTGCTCGGCCTGGGAAAACAGGTCCATCGCCACCCAGTCCGGCTCGGTCGTGCCGTCGCAGAGGATGAGGATTTCCGACGGGCCGGCGATCATGTCGATGCCGACGATGCCGAAGACGCGGCGCTTGGCGGCGGCCACATAGGCGTTGCCGGGGCCGACGATCTTGTCGACCGGGGCGATGCTCGCCGTGCCGTAGGCCAGCGCGCCGACGGCTTGCGCGCCGCCTATGGTGATGACGCGGGTGACGCCGGCAATCGCCGCGGCCGCCAGCACCATCTGGTTCTTCACGCCGTCCGGGGTCGGCACCACCATGACGATCTCGGCGACGCCGGCGACCTGGGCCGGGATCGCGTTCATCAGCACCGACGAGGGATAGGCGGCCTTGCCGCCGGGGACGTAGATGCCGACCCGGTCCAGCGGCGTGATCTTCTGGCCCAGCACGGTGCCGTCCGGCTCCGTGTAGCTGAAGCCCTGCAGCTCCCGCTTCTGCCGTTCGTGGAAGGCGCGCACGCGCGCGGCCGCCGTCTGCAGCGCCTCGCGCTGGGCGGCGGGCAGGGCGGCCAGCGCCGCCTGCAGCTCCTGCTGCGTGATGTCGAAGGCCGCCACGTTGGCCGCGCCGCCGTTCGGAATGCGGTCGAAGCGGTTGGTGTATTCCAGCACGGCGGCGTCGCCGCGCGCCTTGACGTCGGCCAGGATGGCCGCCACCGCCGTCTCAATGGCCGCGTCGGTGCCGGCCTCGAACGCCAGCAGCGCGTCCAGTGCTTGCTTGAAGTCGGCTTGGGTTGAATCGAGCTTGCGTATCGTAATCGACATAATGGGTTCCAGCGGACTAGCCTTGGTTTTTCGAGGCGCGTTCGAATGCTTCGATGATCGGTTGCAGACGCTCGCGTTTCAGCTTCAGCGCGGCCTGGTTGACCACCAGGCGCGAGGAGATCTCCATGATGTGCTCGACCTCGACGAGGTTGTTGGCGCGCAGCGTGTTGCCGGTGCTGACGACGTCGACGATGGCGTCGGACAGGCCGACCAGCGGCGCCAGCTCCATCGAGCCGTACAGCTTGATCAAGTCGACGTGCACGCCCTTGGCGGCGAAATGCTCGCGCGCCGTCTCGACGAACTTGGTCGCCACGCGCAGGCGCGCGCCCTGGCGCACGGCCGTCGCGTAGTCGAAGCCGGCTTGCACGGCGACGGCCATGCGGCAGGCCGCGATGTTCAGGTCGATCGGCTGGTACAGGCCCTCGCCGCCGTGCTCCAGCAGCACGTCCTTGCCGGCCACGCCGAAGTCGGCGGCGCCGTACTGCACATAGGTCGGCACGTCGGTGGCGCGGACGATGATGACGCGCACGTTCGGGTCGTTGGTCGCCAGGATCAGCTTGCGCGAGGTTTCCGGATTGTCCTTGACGGTGATGCCGGCCGCCTCCAGCAGCGGCAGCGTGTCGTCGAAAATGCGGCCTTTCGACAGCGCCAGAATCAACTGGGAATTGGCGCCGCTGTTCGATCCATTCATGATGTTCATCCTTACTTGAGGCGCGAAATATTCGCGCCGACGGCCGACAGCTTCACTTCCATGCGGTCGTAGCCGCGGTCGAGGTGGTAGATGCGGTCGATCACGGTTTCGCCCTCGGCGGCCATGGCGGCGATCACCAGCGAAGCCGAGGCGCGCAGGTCGGTGGCCATCACGGGCGCGCCGCGCAGGCGCTCGACGCCGGCGATGATCGCCGTCTTGCCTTCGATGGTGATGGCGGCGCCCAGGCGGTTCATCTCCTGCACGTGCATGAAGCGGTTCTCGAAGATCGTCTCGGTGACGCGGCTGGCGCCGCCGGCGATGGCGTTCACCGCCATGAACTGCGCCTGCATGTCGGTCGGGAAGCCCGGATATTCGGTGGTGCGGAAGCTCACCGGGGTCGGCCGGCGCGACATCTGCGCGCGTATCCAGTCGGCGCCGAAGGTCATCACCAGGCCCATGTCGCGCAGCTTGTCGAGCGCGGCGTCGAGGATGTCGACGCGGGTGTTGGTCAGCGTGATGTCGCCGCCGGTGGCCGCCACGGCGCACAGGAAGGTGCCGGTTTCGATGCGGTCGGCGATCACCGCGTGGCTGGCGCCGTGCAGCTCGGCGACGCCCTGGATCACCAGGCGGTCGCTGCCGATGCCCTCGATCTTCGCGCCCATCTTCACCAGCAGGTGCGCCAGGTCGGTCACTTCCGGTTCGCGGGCGGCGTTTTCCAGGATGGTTTCGCCCTCGGCCAGCGTGGCCGCCATCAGCAGGTTCTCGGTGCCGGTGACGGTGATCATGTCGGTGACGATGCGCGTGCCCTTGAGCTTCTTGCACTTGGCGTAGATGTAGCCGCCCTCGACGGTGATCTCGGCGCCGAGCGCCTGCAAGCCCTTGATGTGCTGGTCGACGGGGCGCGAACCGATCGCGCAGCCGCCCGGCAGCGACACCTTGGCCTGGCCGAAGCGGGCCAGCAGCGGGCCCAGCACCAGGATCGAGGCGCGCATGGTCTTCACCAGCTCGTAGGGCGCTTCCAGCGTGTCGATGGCGCCGCCGTTGAGCACGACGCGCTCGCCGTCCTGCTCGACCTTCAAGCCGGTCTGGCCGAGCAGCTTGAGGATGGTCTTGACGTCGTGCAGCTTCGGCACATTGCTCAGCTCCAGGTCGCCGCTGGTCAGCAGGCCGGCGCACAGGATGGGCAGGGCGGCGTTTTTCGCGCCGGAGATGGCGATGTCGCCGGACAGGCGCTGGCCGCCTTGAATGAGGAGCTTATCCATGCGTGCTTATCCTTGGAATTCTTCGGGGGTGAGGGTTTTCATCGACAGCGCGTGGATTTCCTCGCGCATGCGCTCGCCCAGGGCCGCGTAGACCAGCTGGTGGCGCTGGATCAGGCGCTTGCCGGCGAAGGCGGGCGAGACGATGAGGGCGCTGAAGTGCTGGCCGTCGCCCTCCACTTCCAGGTGGGTGCATTCGAGGCCGGCGGCGAGGTAGCCGTGGATCAGTTCTGGGGTCGTGGTCACGATAAGTCCTTGGTGCGTGTGGCGTAATGGAATAGTTAAATGGGCTGGCCGCTGCTATGGTAAATCAATGGCGCAGCCGGTAGCCGCTTTTCAGCAGGCGGATCGACAGCAGCGCCAGCAGAACCAGGAAGCTGCCGACGATGGCCAGGCTCAGCGCCGGGGCTACGTCGGACTTGCCGAAGAAGCCGTAGCGGAAGCCGTCTATCATGTAAAAGAAGGGGTTCAGGTGCGACACCGACTGCCAGAACGGCGGCAGCGAGTGGATCGAATAGAACACCCCGGACAGGAAGGTGGCCGGCATGATCAGGAAATTCTGGAAGGCCGCCAACTGGTCGAACTTCTCCGCCCAGATGCCGGCGATCAAGCCCATCGTGCCGAGCATGGCGGCGCCGAGGAAGGCGAACACGGCGATCCACAGCGGCGCCGCGAACGACAGGTCGGCGAACCAGACGGTGATCAGGAAGACGCCGCTGCCGACGGCCAGGCCGCGCACCACCGAGGCCAGCACGTAGGCGGAGAAGATCTCCCAGTGCGACAGCGGCGTGAGCAGAATGAACACCAGGTTGCCGGTGATCTTGGACTGGATCAGCGACGACGAGGAGTTGGCGAAGGCGTTTTGCAGCACGCTCATCATCACCAGGCCGGGAATCAGGAAGGCCGTGTAGCTGACGCCCTGGTGGACCTGGACGCGGCCGTCGAGCACGTGGCCGAACACCAGCAGGTACAGCATGGCCGTCAGCACCGGCGCGGCCACGGTCTGGGTCGCCACCTTCCAGAAGCGCAGCGTCTCTTTGTAGACGAGGGTGCGGAAGCCCGTCGATATCATAATGTGCCCTTATCCATGATCTGCAGGAAGATGTCTTCCAGATCGGCTTGTTGCAATTGCATTTCGTCGAGGACCACGCCGGCCTCGCGCAGCCGGGCGAGGATTTTCTCGACTTCGGCGTACTCGTTCACGCGCAGGCTGAACTTGTTCGGCCGCGGCGCCTCGTCGACGTGGTTGATCAGGTGGCGCAGGTCGGCCGGCAGCGTGCCGCTCTTCAGGTGCAACAGCAGTTGCGAGCCGGAGATGCGGCGTATCAGGGCCGACATCGTGTCCAGCGCCACCACCTTGCCGCTTTTCAGCATGGCGACGCGCTGGCACATGGCCTGCGCCTCTTCCAGGTAATGGGTCGTCAGCACCACCGTGTGGCCCTCGCGGTTCAGGCGCGAGATGAATTTCCACAGCGTCTGGCGCAGCTCCACGTCGACGCCGGCCGTCGGCTCGTCGAGCACGATCACGGGCGGCTTGTGCACCAGCGCCTGCGCCACCAGCACGCGGCGCTTCATGCCGCCCGACAACGCGCGCATATTCGTGTCGGCCTTGCTGGTCAGGTCGAGGTTTTCCATGACCTCGTCGATCCAGCGGTCGTTGTTCGGCAAGCCGAAATAGCCCGACTGCAGGCGCAGCGTCTCGCGCACCGTGAAAAAGGGGTCGAACACCAGCTCCTGCGGCACCACGCCGAGTTGCTTGCGGGCGCGGCGGAAGTCGCCGACGACGTCATGGCCGTGGATGGCGACGCTGCCGGCGTCGGGCCGGATCAGGCCGGCGATGATGGAAATGAGCGTGGTCTTGCCGGCGCCGTTGGGGCCGAGCAGGCCGAAGAATTCGCCCTCCTCGATCGCCAGCGAGACGCCGCCCAGCGCCTTCAGCGATTGATAGCTCTTTTCGACATTCGTAATTTGGATTGCAGTCATGCTTGGCTTCAGTGTGGAGTGATGCAAGGTCGCCCGGCCAGGTACGCGCGGCATCAGCCGGCATGGCCAGCCTAAACGCGGCCGCCTGCGGTGCAACAGTCAATTATATTTGAAATCCGACCCGTCAGAGTCGAACCGGCAATTACCGGCGTGGAGCGGGGAGTGGGGCGGGGGTCAATGGTGGTGCAGATCGGCCGGGCTGGCCTGGGCGCCGTCCTGGGCGCTGGAAACCAGCGCGCATACGCCATACAGTTTGGTCAGGCTCTGCAGCTTGTCCGGCAGGTTGCGCACGTCCAGCTTCGCGCCGGCCTTGACGGCGGCGCGCTGCCACGCCAGCAGCACCGACACGGCGGCCGAGTCGACCTGCTTGACGTTGCGCAGGTCAAACACGGTCTGCCCCGACTGGATGGCGTCGACGCCCTGCGCCAGGGCCGCTTTGGCGTTGTGCACGGTAAGCGAAGTCAGCGATTGCAGGGTATCGAGGGAGTCTGGCATGGCGAAGAATTATTTGGCGTTGGTTTTGGCTGGGCGGCTGGCCAGTTTCTTGTTCTTTTCGGACAAGGTCTTGATCAAGCCGTCGATGCCGGATTTGCTGATTTCGCTGGCAAAACTGCCTTTGTAGGTCTCGACCAGCCAGGCGCCCAGCACGTTGATGTCGTAGATCTTCCAGCCCGTCGGCGCCTTGGCGACGCGGTAGTTCAGCACGACCGGCTCGCCGCGCGCCACGTTCACCTGGGAACGCACTTCCACTTCCGTGTCGCCCGGATCGGCGCGCAGGGGCTTGAATTCCACGGTTTCATTCTTGATCTGCGACAGCGCGCCCGAGTAGGTGAAGACGAGCAGGGTGCGGAATTCCGCGGCCAGCTGCTTCTGCTGCTCGGGGCTGGCGTCGCGCCAGTAGCGGCCGGCCGCCAGCGCCGTCATGCGCTGGAAATCCACGTAGGGCAGGATCTTCGATTCGACCAGATCCATCACGCGCTTCTGGTTGCCGGCCTGGATTTCCTTGTCGGACTTGGCCGTGTCGATCACTTCCTGGCTGATGCGTTTGACCAGGGCGTCCGGCGCCTCGGCCGCGGGGGCGGCGGCCTGCGCGCCGAAGGCGAGGGCCATCGCGGCGGCGCTGATGAGTTGTTTGAGTAATTTCATGTATTTACCTTAAATGTAATAGTCTGCCGGCTCACAGGCCGGCGTTGTGCTCGGCCGGCGTGTCCGTGGTTAACTCCTCGGGGAGCGCTTCGGACGACAAGGGCGCCGCCGCATCGGCAATCGGCTCGGGCGCCTCGACCGCGGCCTGCTTGGCGTTCTTGCGGGTGCGCGGATTGCCTTCGCCGTCGAAGACCTTGCTTTCACGCAGTTGCAGGAAGCTGTCGCGGACAAATTCGTAACGGTCCAGCGCCGCCTCTTCCATCAGGTTCGAGGCGTCCAACAGATAGGCGCGCTTGTCGACGACGCGCGTGGCGATGCCGATGTTGCGCAAATAATTCGGCTCCTTGTAGCGCCAGGGGTCGGCCATGATATCGAGCGGCAAACCGGCCGTGTCGCGCAGGGTCGACGGCCCCAGCAGCGGCAACATCAGGTAGGGACCGGATTTGACGCCCCAGTAACCGAGGGTCTGGCCGAAATCCTCGCTGTGCTTGGGCAAACCGGCTTCCGAGGCGATGTCCAGCAAGCCCAGTATACCAAAACTGGAATTGAGCATCACACGGGTGAAATCGGACATGCCGGCCTCGCCCTTGCCCTGCATCAGGTTGTTGGCGGCGCTCCAGACGTCGGCCAGGTTGCCGAAGAAGTTGCCCACGCCCGTTTGCACGAAGGACGGCAGCACCGACTTGTAGACGGTGGCGGCCGGCTTCAGGGCAGCCTGGTCGACCGTGTCGTTGAACTTGAACATGGCGCGGTTGAAGCCCTCCAGGGGGTCGCGCGGGTTGCCCGAGGTGGCGCAACCGCTCAGCGCGGCGGCGGCGGCCACGGCCAGGCCGAGACTGCGCAGCCCGGAAACTGTCATGATATGGCTCATTTGCTATCCTTTCCCTCGGCCGCCTTGCTATAGATGAACTGATTGATCAGGTCTTCCAGCACCGTGGCCGATTGCGTCCTGCTGATTTTGTCGCCGGCGACCAGATTGTTGACGTCGCCGCCCGCCTCGATGCCGATGTATTGCTCGCCCAACAGACCGGCCGTCAAGATCTTCGCCGAGCTATCCTTGGGGAATTTATACCCCTCTTCGAGGTTCAGCGTCACGAGGGCCTGGTAATGCTTGTCGTCGAAGCTGATCTTCGCCACACGGCCGACGACGACGCCGGCGCCCTTGACGGCCGCCTGGGGGCGCAGGCCGCCGATGTTGTCGAACTTGGCCGTCACGGCATAGGTCTTGGCGAAGGAGAGCGTGCTCATATTGCCCGCCTTCAGGGCCAGGAACATCAGCGCCACGACGCCGAGCACGACAAACAGGCCCACCCACACATCCAATGATTTACGTTGCATAAAGCTATCCTAAATGATTTTTTGCATCCACAGCCTCGCGTGGCTGCCATCCGATTCGATTACTTGCTGAACATCAACGCCGTCATCACGAAATCCAGCCACCACACCATCAGCGAGGAAATCACCACCGTGCGCGTGGTCGCGCCGGCGACGTCTTCCGGCGTCGGCTGGGCCTGGTAACCCTGGTACAGCGCGATAAAGGTGATGGCGATGCCGAACACCAGGCTCTTGACGAAGCCGTTGGCGATATCTTTCCAGATATCCACGCCGCTTTGCATCTGCGACCAGAACGAGCCCTCGTCGACGCCGATCAATTGCACGCCGACCAGGTAGGCGCCGAAGATGCCGACCGCCGTGAAAATGCCCTGCAACAAGGGCATGGCGATGACGCCGGCCCAGAAACGCGGCGCCAGCACGCGCTGGATCGGATTCACGGCCATCATTTCCATCGCCGACAATTGCTCGCCGGCCTTCATCAAACCGATTTCCGTCGTCAGCGAGGTGCCGGCCCGGCCGGCGAACAGCAGGCCGGTGACGACGGGCCCCAGTTCGCGCGTCAGCGACAGGGCCACCAGCAGGCCCAGCGCCTGCTCGGAGCCGTATTTATTCAAGGTGTAATAACCCTGCAAGCCCAGCACCATGCCGACGAACAGGCCGGAGACAACGATGATCAGCAGCGAATAGTTACCGACAAAAAACAACTGCCCGCTCAGCAGGCGCGGCCGGCGCAGCACGCCGCCCGAGGCGCCCAGCAGGGTGAAGAAGAAGCGCGTCGTGAAACCCAGTTCGACCAGGGTGTGGCGCAGCCAGGCGCCGATGGCGGCGAGGAAATTGACGATCATGCGCGTTTCCCCAGGCCCAGGTCGTCGGCCAGCGAGCGCCCCGGATAGTGGAAGGGCACGGGGCCGTCGGCCTCGGCGTGGACGAATTGCTTGACATACGGGTGGTCCGAGGCGGCCATCTCGGCCGGCGTGCCGTGGGCGACGATTTTCCCCGACGACAGGAAATACACATAGTCGGCGATGGCGAAGCATTCCTTGACGTCGTGCGACACCAGGATGGACGTGGAGCCGAGGGCGTCGTTCAGATTGCGGATCAGATTGGCCGCCACGCCCATCGAAATCGGGTCCAGGCCGGCGAAGGGCTCGTCGTACATGATCAGTTCCGGGTCGAGGGCGATGGCGCGCGCCAGCGCGACGCGCCGGCCCATGCCGCCGGAAATCTCGGCCGGCTTCAGCTGGGCGGCGTTGCGCAGGCCGACGGCGTGCAATTTCATCAGCACCAGGCTGCGGATCAACTCTTCCGGCAAGTCCGTGTGCTCGCGCAGCGGGAAGGCGACGTTCTCGAAGGCCGTCAGGTCGGTGAACAGGGCGCCGTGCTGGAACAGCATGCCCATCTTGCGGCGCAACTGGTACAACTGCGCCGTGCCCAGCGCGTGGACGATCTGGCCGTCGACGTTGACGGCGCCCGAGCTGGGGCGCAACTGGCCGCCGATCAGGCGCAACACCGTCGTCTTGCCGCTGCCGGAACCGCCCATGACGGCCACAACTTTTCCACGTGGAAAGTCCATCTGGAGGCCGGACAAGATGGCCCGCTCTCCATAGGCAAAGTGTAGATCGCGTATTTCGACAAGATTTGGCACGACGAGACTCATTATTTTTAATGGCGTATTGTAGTGCAGAAACGCCAATCTCTGCTGACGGCCCCGCTTTTCCGGCCGTCGAAAGACGCAGGATACAGGACTAATGAACGAAAAGTCAGATATTTTTCGTAAAAAATGTTGCGCCGCAATGCGGGCATTAAATTTCCACAGCGCAATTTCGCGCGCCGAGTGGCGCGCGCGGGAAGAAAAAACGGGAAATTGTCGATTTTTTAAGAAAAAAGCGCGGAAAGGAGGCGGATATGGCAAACATGGCGCCTTGACAAGCCCAACGGCGGCGCGGCGGGCCGGACAAGTCCGGCCGCGCCCCGTTGCCGTCGTTTTTTTACAACAATCAGCGCGGCAGCAGCGAGGCGCCCATCAGGAACTCGTCGACGGCGCGGGCGCACTGGCGTCCCTCGCGGATGGCCCAGACCACCAGCGACTGGCCGCGGCGCATGTCGCCGGCCGCGAACACGTTAGGCGCCGAGGTTTGATAGCAGCCGGCGCCATCCGTGCTGGCCTTGGCGTTGCCGCGCGCATCTTTTTCCACGCCGAAGGCATCCAGCACCTGTTGCACCGGCGACACGAAGCCCATCGCCAGCAAGACCAGGTCGGCCTTCATCTCGAATTCCGAGTCGGGCACCTCGCTCATCTTGCCGTCCTTCCATTCGACGCGGCAGGCGATCAGCTTTTCCACCTTGCCGCCCTTGCCCTCGAAACGCTTGGTCGCCACGGCCCAGTCGCGCTCGCAGCCCTCCTCGTGCGAGGACGAGGTGCGCAGCTTGGTCGGCCAGTACGGCCACACCAGCGGCTTGTTTTCCCGCTCGGGCGGTTGCGGCATCAGCTCGAACTGGGCCACCGACGCGGCGCCGTGGCGGTTCGACGTGCCGACGCAGTCCGAGCCGGTGTCGCCGCCGCCGATGACGACGACGTGCTTGCCGCCGGCCTTGATCTGCTCCTTGACCTTGTCGCCGGCGTTGACCTTGTTTTGCTGCGGCAGGAAGTCCATCGCGAAATGCACGCCCTTCAGCTCGCGCCCCGGCACCGGCAGGTCGCGCGGCTGCTCGGCGCCGCCGGCGATGATGACGGCGTCATAGTCTTTTTCCAAATCCTCGGGGAAGATCGTTTCCTTGGCCCAGTTGTTGACGTTGGCGGGGAAGTCCTTGCCGACCAGCACGCTGGTGCGGAAGACCACGCCCTCCGCCTCCATCTGCTTGACGCGCAGGTCGATATGCGCTTTCTCCATCTTGAAGTCGGGAATGCCGTAGCGCAGCAAACCGCCGACGCGATCGCTTTTCTCGAACACGGTGACGGCGTGGCCGGCGCGCGCCAGTTGCTGGGCCGCGGCCAGGCCGGCCGGGCCGGAGCCGACGACGGCGATTTTCTTGCCGGTGCTGAAGCCGGCCGGCTGCGGCGCCACCCAGCCGTGCTCCCAAGCCATGTCGATGATCTTGTGCTCGATCGACTTGATGCCGACCGGGTCTTCGTTGATGCCCAGCGTACAGGCCGACTCGCAGGGCGCCGGGCAGATGCGGCCCGTGAACTCGGGGAAGTTATTGGTCGAATGCAGCACGTCTAGGGCTTCGCGGTAATTGCCGCGGTACACCAGGTCGTTCCAGTCCGGGATGATGTTGTTGACCGGGCAGCCCGTCGTGCAGAAGGGGATGCCGCAATCCATGCAGCGGGCGCCCTGGGCCGTCGCCTGCTCGTTGGACAGGTGCAGCACGAATTCCTGGTAGTTCTTGAGGCGCGCGGCAGGCGGCAGATAGCCCTCTTCCTGACGCTTGAATTCCATAAAGCCGGTGATTTTACCCACGATAAATCCTTTAATCTGTTGCTAGGTCAATGTCGCGCTCGCTTACGCGGCGATCGGCTGCACTTCCATGCCGGCGTTCTCGGCCATCTCGATCAGCGCGCGCTGGTATTCGCTCGGGAAGACCTTGACGAATTTGCTGCGCGCCTGGCCCCAGTCGTCGAGCAGGAAGCGGGCGCGCGTGCTGCCGGTGTGCTTGAAGTGGCGCTCGATCAAGCGTTTCAGGATCGCCTCGTCCGCCTCCGGCTCGCCGTCGCGGTGCTGGCTGTGCCAGGAGGCCCGGTCGAGCTGCTGCTCGGCGCTGCTCAGCACCGGTTCCAGGCTGACCATCGCGGTGTTGCAGCGCTTGGCGAAGTCGCCCAGCGCGTCGTAGACGTAGGCGATGCCGCCCGACATGCCGGCGGCGAAATTGCGCCCCGTCGCGCCCAGCACGACGACGGTGCCGCCGGTCATGTATTCGCAGCCGTGGTCGCCCAGGCCCTCGACGACCGCCGTCGCGCCCGAGTTGCGCACCGCGAAGCGCTCGCCGGCCACGCCGTTGAAGAAGGCTTCGCCGGCGATGGCGCCGTACAGCACGGTGTTGCCGACGATGATGTTGTCCACCGCCCAGCCGCGGAACTCGGTGTTCGGCCGCACGATGATGCGGCCGCCCGACAAGCCCTTGCCGACATAGTCGTTGCCCTCGCCGACCAGGTCGAGCGTGATGCCGTGCGCCAGGAAGGCGGCGGCCGACTGGCCGGCCGTGCCTTGCAACTGGATGTGGATGGTGTCGTCGGGCAAACCGGCGTGGCCGTACTTCTTCGCCACCTCGCCCGACAGCATGGTGCCGACGGTGCGGTTGACGTTGCGCACCGGCGAGATGAAGGAGACGCGCTCGCCTTTTTCCAGCGCCGCGCGGGCTTGCGCGATCAGCTTGTGGTCGAGGGCCTTTTCCAGCGCGTGGTCTTGCTGCTCGACGTGGCGCGTGGCTTGCCCGGCGGCCAGGGCCGGCTTGTGGAAGATGGCCGAGAAATCCAGGCCCTTGGCCTTCCAGTGGGCGATGGCCTTCGACTTGTCGAGCAGCTCGACCCGGCCGATCAGCTCGTCGTAACTGCGGATGCCCAGCTGCGCCATCAACTGGCGCGCCTCTTCGGCGACGAAGAAGAAGTAGTTGACGACATACTCCGGCTTGCCGGAGAACTTGGCGCGCAGCACGGGGTCTTGCGTGGCGACGCCGACGGGGCAGGTGTTCAGATGGCATTTGCGCATCATGATGCAACCCTCGACGACCAGCGGCGCCGTCGCAAAACCGATCTCGTCGGCGCCCAGCAGGGCGGCGATGACGACGTCGCGGCCGGTTTTCATCTGGCCGTCGGCCTGCACGCGGATGCGGCTGCGCAAGCCGTTCAACACCAGCGTCTGCTGGGTTTCGGCCAGGCCCAGCTCCCACGGCGTGCCGGCGTGCTTGACCGAGGACAGCGGCGAGGCGCCCGTGCCGCCGTCATGGCCGGCGACGACGACGTGGTCGGCCTTGGCCTTGGTGACGCCGGCGGCGACGGTGCCGATGCCCACCTCGGACACCAGCTTGACGGAGATCGAGGCGCGCGGATTGGCGTTCTTCAAATCATGGATCAGTTGCGCCAGGTCTTCGATCGAATAGATGTCGTGGTGCGGCGGCGGCGAGATCAGCCCCACGCCCGGCACGGAGAAGCGCAGGCTGGCGATGTATTCGGACACCTTATGGCCGGGCAACTGGCCGCCTTCGCCCGGTTTCGCGCCCTGCGCCATCTTGATCTGGATCTGGTCGGCCGAGTTCAGGTAGGCCGCCGTCACGCCGAAGCGGCCGGACGCCACCTGCTTGATGCGCGAGCGCAGCGAGTCGCCCGCCTGCAAGGGGATGTCGACGACGATCTGCTCGGCGCCGACGACGGAGGCCATCGTCTCGCCCTGCTTGATGGGAATGCCCTTCAATTCCATCACATAGCGGTTCGGGTCTTCGCCGCCCTCGCCCGTGTTCGACTTACCGCCGATGCGGTTCATCGCCACGGCCAGCGTGGCGTGCGCCTCGGTGCTGATCGAGCCCAGCGACATGGCGCCGGTGGCGAAACGCTTGACGATTTCCTTGGCCGGCTCGACCTCGTCGAGCGGGATGGCCTTGGACGGGTCGAGCTTGAACTCGAACAGGCCGCGCAAGGTCAGGTGGCGGCGGCTCTGGTCGTTGATGATCTGCGCGTACTCCTTATAGCTGGAGAAATTGTTGCTGCGGGTCGCATGCTGCAGCTTGGCGATCGCGTCCGGCGTCCACATATGCTCCTCGCCGCGCACGCGGAAGGCGTACTCGCCGCCGGCGTCGAGCCGGTTCGCCAGCAGGGGGTCGTCGCCGAAGGCCAGCGCGTGCAGGCGCAGCGCCTCCTCGGCCACCTCGAACACGCCGATGCCCTCGACGTTCGAGGCCGTGCCGCGGAAGTATTTGTCGACCAGCGACTTGTTCAAGCCGATCGCCTCGAAAATCTGCGCGCCGCAATACGACATATAGGTCGAGATGCCCATCTTCGACATCACCTTCATCAAACCCTTGCCGATGGCCTTCGTGTAGTTGTAGACGGCCGTCTCGCCCGACAAGTCGCCCGGCAAGCCCTGCGCCATCTCCATCAGCGTTTCCATCGCCAGATAGGGGTGGACGGCTTCCGCGCCGTAGCCGGCCAGCAGCGCGAAGTGGTGCGTCTCGCGCGCCGAGCCGGTTTCCACGACGAGCCCGGTGGAAGCCCGCAAACCCTTGCTGACCAGGTGCTGATGCACGGTCGATGTCGCCAGAAGCGCGGGGATGGCGACTTGATCGGCGCAGATCGTGCGGTCCGAGACGATCAGGATGTTGTGGCCGGACTTCACCGCGTCGACCGCCTCGGCGCACAGCGAGGCGAGGCAGGCTTCGACGCCTTCCTTGCCCCAGGCCAGCGGATAGCAGATGTTCAACTCATAAGCCTTGAACTTGCCGCCCGTATGCAGGCTGATGTTGCGCAGCCGCGCCATGTCGTCGAAACCGAGCACCGGCTGCGCCACTTCCAGGCGCATCGGCGGGTTCACGTTATTCGTGTCGAGCAGGTTCGGCTTCGGCCCGATGAAGGACACCAGCGACATCACCATCGCCTCGCGGATCGGGTCGATGGGCGGGTTCGTCACCTGGGCGAACAATTGCTTGAAGTAGTTGTACAGCGGCTTGAGCTTGTTCGACATCACGGCCAGCGGCGAATCGTTGCCCATCGAGCCGGTCGCCTCCTCGCCGGCGACGGCCATCGGCGCCATCAGGAACTTCAAGTCTTCCTGGGTGTAGCCGAACGCCTGCTGGCGGTCCAGCACGGAGGGCAGGGCCTTCTCGCCGGGCGCCGTGGCGTACTTGACGCGGTTGTGCGCCAACTGGCTTTCGCTGAGCTTGATTTCATTGAGCTTGATGCGCACCGAATTGATCCAGGCCTTGTAGGGCTTGGCGTTCGAATACATGTCCTTGAGCTCTTTATCGTCGATGATGCGGCCCGCTTCGAGGTCGATCAAGAACATCTTGCCCGGCTGCAAACGCCATTTCTGGATGATCTTCGATTCCGGGATGGGCAGCACGCCCGATTCCGAGGCCATCACGACCAGGTCGTCGTCGGTGACGATGTAGCGGGCCGGGCGCAGGCCGTTGCGGTCCAGCGTGCCGCCGATGTGGCGGCCGTCCGTGAAGGCCATCGCGGCCGGGCCGTCCCACGGCTCCATCATCGCCGCGTGGTATTCATAGAAGGCGCGGCGGTTGTCGTCCATCGTCGTGTGGTTTTCCCACGCCTCCGGGATCATCATCATCATCGCCTGGGCGATCGGATAGCCGGCCATCAACAGCAGTTCCAGCGCATTGTCGAAGCAGGCCGTGTCGGACTGGCCCTCGTAGATCAAGGGGAACAGCTTGTGCAGGTCGTCGCCCAGCACGGCCGACTTCATGACGCCCTCGCGCGCCCGCATCCAGTTGAAATTGCCCTTGACGGTGTTGATCTCGCCGTTATGCGCGATCAAACGGTAGGGGTGCGACAGCGGCCACTCGGGGAAGGTATTGGTCGAGAAGCGCTGGTGCACCAGCGCCAGCGCCGAAATGCAGCGGGCGTCCTGCAAGTCCTTGTAATAGACGCCGACCTGGTCGGCCAGCAGCAGGCCCTTGTACACGATGGTGCGCGCCGACATCGACGGCACGAAGAATTCCTTGCCGTGCAGCAGTTTCAAGGCCTGGATGGCGTGGCCCGACGATTTGCGGATCACATACAGTTTGCGCTCCAGCGCGTCGGTGACCATGATGTCCGGGCCGCGGCCGATGAAAATCTGGCGTATCACCGGCTCCTTCGCCCGCACGGTCGGCGACATCGGCATGTCGCAGTCGACCGGCACGTTGCGCCAGCCCAACACGACCTGGCCTTCGATGCGCACGGCGCGCTCGATTTCCTGCTCGCAGGCGATGCGCGAGGCGTTTTCCTTCGGCAGGAAGACCATGCCGACGCCATATTCCCCGGGCGGCGGCAATTCCACGCCCTGGGCCGCCATTTCGTCGCGGTAGTACTGGTCGGGGATCTGGATCAGGATGCCGGCGCCGTCGCCCATCAGCGCGTCCGCGCCGACGGCGCCCCGGTGGTCCAGGTTCTTCAGGATCAGCAGGCCCTGCTCAACGATGGAATGGGTCTTGTTGCCCTTGATATGGGCGACGAAACCGACGCCGCAGGCATCGTGTTCGTTGGAAGGATCGTACAAACCTTGAGCAATCATGAGTTTCTCCACCGCGTTCTGAAATCGAAAAACTAGATTAGTGCAATGCAGCAGAAAACTCAACCGGAATAAATAGGGTCGGAGTCGAATTAATTTACGCCGCGTCGCTCAAAAAATTAAATAGGGACAGAGTAAGGCGGTTTTCAAAAAAACCGGATTTTTTGACAAATCCGGCCCGTCCGGCGTCCTTGAAAATCAGTCCGCGGCGATTTTTTCAACCGTTTTGAATGGCCGTCCCCGTTTCGCCGGCAATACCTGGCGCTTCAGGCGCTGTTCCAGCGCCGTCTTGAACTGCTCGGAGCCCAGCGGCCAGCCCTTGAGCACGGCTTTTTCCACGGTGCGCACGGCGTCGGCGCCCAGCGACTGCTCCGTCAGCCTCAGATAGGCCGCTTCGCGGTCGAACGGCGTGTTGCCCAGCGCCCAATACAGGGGATGGTCGGTGATGATGGGGTCGGGCCGCACGCCGACGTGGTGGGCGTAGCTGGACCAGGCGTAATCGAGCGGGCGCGCCGCCAGGCCGGCGCCGACGGGGGTGAATTCCAGGTAGCGGCTGCAGCTCAGCAGGTAGTTTTCCGGGTCGATCAGCGAGGTTTTATAGCGCCCCTGCCACAGGGTGCCGCTGCGTTGGTATTTCTGGTTGAAGTAGGGCACGTAATAGCGCCCCAGCCACTGCATCATCTGGCCCAGTCCGCCCGCGTCGGCCGGTGACACCAGCAAATGCAGCTGTTCCGGCATCAAGACATAGGCGTGGACGGCGACCTTGAAGGTTTTCGCGGCCGTGCGCAGCCAGCCGAGGAAGGCGACGTAGTCGGCGGCGTCGTAGAAGATGAACTGGCCATTGTTGCCGCGTTGTACGACGTAATGCGGCTGGGCAGGCAGGATGAGGCGGGGAAGGCGGGCCATATGCGTAAAAAATGAGCGGTGGATGGCACAATTTTACGCACAAATGCGACTCTGTCCCTATTTTATTTGCAGATGGGGAAAAACGCCGCGACTCTGTCCCTTTTTACGGCGGCGGCATGAAAACGACGCCGGCCGCCGGCCTTGCGCCTTTGGCCTACGACAGATTGAAGCTGGTCGACAGGCTGTAGCCCTCGCCATACGCGCTGCGCAGCGGCAAGTCCTGGCCCAGCCCGCTGCGCGCCTTCTTGCGCAGCCGGTACACCAGCATGTCGACGCGGCGCCCCGCGTCCGGGTCGTCGCCGCCCATGCCGGCGACGATGACGTCGCGCGGCACGGGACGGGTATTAATCGTCAGCAAGTGCAGGAAGTTGAACTCTTTTTCCGTCAGGGCGATGACGGCCCCCATCAGCTCAAGCTGGCGCGCGCTCACTTTCAGCGTCCACTTGCCCGGCATCGGCAGGGGGTCTTGCGGCCCGACGCGGCGGTCCAGCGCCTCGATATGGGCGGCCAGCTCGGGGAACTTGATCGGCTTGGTCAGATAATGGTCGGCGCCCAAACGCAGGCCGAGGATGCGGCTGTCGAACGCCACCCGGCCCGTCAGCACCAGCACGCCGATCTGCGGATACAGTTGGCGCATGCGCGGAATCACGTTGAAGCCGTCCTCGTCGGGCAAGCCAAGATCGAGCACGACGACACCGACATTGCCCTGGCTCAAGGCCGCCCACATATCCCCGGCCGAGCTGGTGATATGGACTTCGTGTTCGAGCTCCGTCAAAAACTCTGCCATGTCTTCGGCATAGTCCAGATTGTCTTCGACGATCAATATTTTCGTCATTGCTGCGCCATTTTTCGGTTAGTGAGCAAACCGCCTCAGCTCTGATGGATGCCGGCCTCTGTTTGCGTCAAGGAATTATCACTGTTGCAATCGGCCGACGCAAGGTTTTTCCCGGTATCGCTGGAGAAGGGCAGCCAAATACGGAAAGCGGCGCCCCCTTCGGGTCGGTTCTGTACGGTTAAATTGCCTCCATGCACGTCCAACACGGCCCGCGCCATATACAGGCCCAGCCCGGAACCTTGCCGCGCGCCGGCCCCGCTGCCGCGGAAACCCTTGTCGAAGATGCGCGCCAATTCGTCCTCGGGCACGCCGGGGCCGCTGTCGAGCACGCAGAATTCGAGGCCGCCCTCGGCCGCCGGCCGGCCCGTCAGCTCGACCGGCGTACCGGCCGGCGTGTAGGCGCAGGCATTGTCGAGCAAAATTTTCAGGCACAGGCGCATGCCTTCGGGGTCGCAGCGCAGGAAGGCCGGCAGCCCGGCCGTGCGCAGCGTGACCGGGTGCGCCGCCGAGTTGAACTGGGCGGCGGCGGCCTCCAGCAGCGCCTGCGGCGCGACGCTGTCGGCCTGGCGCTGGCGGCCGATGCTGGCCATGCGCTCCGGCGACAGGTATTCGTCGATCAGCGCCAGCAGGCGCTCGACGGCCGTCTGGATCTTGCGGTAGCGCTTGCGGGTGGGCTCGTCGGCCGCGGCCGCGCTCATTTCCAGGCGCTGGATGGCGCCGTCGATGGTCGCCAGCGGCGTGCGGAACTCGTGCGACAGCATCGCGGCGAAGCGTTGCTGGGCCTGCTCCTGGGCGCGCGCGGCGCTGGCGTCGCGGATCACGCCGACCAGGGTGGCGGGCCGGCCGGCCGCGTCGTCGACCAGCGTCGACGTCACTTCCAGCGCCATCATATGGCCGTCCTTGTGCGCCTGTTCCAGGCGGCGCAGCAATTGCCGGCGGCTGGCGTCGCCGCCGTCCAGGCGTCGGATGCGCTCGGGCAGGTCGGCGGCCAGCTGCCGCGCCAGCGCCGACAGTTCGCCGGCGTCGTAGCCGAGCAGGCGCTGCGCCGCCGGGCCGATGTACAGCAGCTCGGCGCTGGCGCAGTCGAGTATCCAGCCGGCGTCGACGCTATGCTCGGCCAGCAGGCGGAAACGGGCCTCGCCGGCGCGCGCGCGCAGCAGCGCCGCGCGCAGTTGCACCAGGCGCCACAGCAACAGGGCGACGGCACCGGCCAACAAGATCAAATAGGGCATGGGCATTCGCTTTCATGATAGGGACGGCGCGCCGCAACCGGATGCGGCGGCCGGCGCCGCAGTCGCCGGCCCGTTCCGCAGGCCGCTTGTCGAGGCGCCGGCGGCCTCTTATTGTCGCGGCCGCCCCCCAGCATAGCCGTTAATCGGACAGGGGCGCAAAAATTTGCTGCAAGTCTTCCTGGGTCAAGGCCATTTTCTGCGCTTCGCCCTCGACCAGGATGGATTGCGCCAGTTCCGATTTCTTTTGCTGCAGCAACTGTATCTTCTCTTCCAGCGTGCCCTTGGCGATCAGCTTATAGACGAACACGGGCTTGTCCTGGCCGATGCGCCAGGCGCGGTCGGTGGCCTGGTTCTCGGCCGCCGGGTTCCACCACGGGTCGTAGTGGATGACGGTGTCGGCCGCCGTCAAGTTCAGGCCGACGCCGCCCGCCTTCAGGCTGATCAGGAAGATCGGCACGGCGCCCTGCTGGAACGCCGCCACCTGGGCCGAACGGTCCTTGGTGTCGCCGGTCAGCAGGGCGTAGGGGATGTCGCGCGCGTCCAGCTCTTCCTCTATCAATTCCAGCATGCTGGTGAATTGCGAGAAGACCAGGATCTTGCGGTTTTCATCGAGCAAATCCTCGACCATCTGCATCAGGTCGATCAGCTTGGCCGAGCCGGCCGTCTGCTTTTTCGACGGCAGCGACTTCACCAGACGCGGGTCGCAACAGACCTGGCGCAGCTTCAGCAGCGCCTCCAGGATGACGATCTGGCTGCGCGCCACACCCTTCTTGTCGATTTCCTCGCGGACCTTCTGGTCCATCGCCAGCCGCACCGTCTCGTACAGGTCGCGCTGCGGCCCCGTCAGTTCGACCTTGCGCACCATTTCCGTCTTCGGCGGCAATTCCTTGGCGACATTGTCCTTGGTGCGGCGCAGCAGGAAGGGCTTGATGCGGCGGTTCAGCAACTGCCGCCGCAGCGGGTCGTCCTGGCGCTCGATCGGGTGGCGGAACTGGCCGTTGAAGCTTTTTTCGTCGCCCAGCAGGCCGGGCAGCAGGAAGTGGAACTGCGACCACAGCTCGCCCAGGTGGTTTTCCAGCGGCGTGCCGGACAGGCAGAGGCGGTGCCGCGCGCGCAGCAGGCCGGCGCTTTGCGCCGCCTTCGAGCGGGTGTTCTTGATGTAGTGCGACTCGTCCAGGATCACCAGGTGGAAGTCGTGCTCGCGCAGCTTTTCCTCGTCGCGCGGCAGCAGCGCGTAGGTGGTCAGCACCAGGTCGCAGTCGGCGATCTGGTCGAACTGCTGCATACGGTCCTTGCCCTGCAGCAGCAACACGCGCAGGCCGGGGGCGAAGCGGGCCGCCTCGTCCTGCCAGTTGCCCATCAGGCTGGTCGGCGCGATCACCAGCGCCGGATTCGTCAGGCGCCCGGCCTCCTTCTCGACGAGGATGTGGGCCAGCGTCTGCACCGTCTTGCCCAGGCCCATGTCGTCGGCCAGGATGCCGGCCAGATCATAGTGGCGCAGGAATTGCATCCATGCCAGGCCGTCGGCCTGGTAGTCGCGCAGCGTGGCCTGCAGGCCGGCCGGGGCCGCCACCTTCTGCACGGAGCCGAACTGGTTGAGCTTGCGGCCCATTTCGCGCAACTGCTCGCCGCCGCTCCAGCGCAGCGCCAGCCCGCGCGCCAGCTCGTCGAGGCGGGCCGCGTCCAGCGTCGACATGCGCACCGAGGTCTTGATCTTGTCGCTGAAATACAATTCGCCCAGCGTGGCCAGGATGGGCTTGACGCGGCCCCAGGGCAGCGCGACGCGGGTGCCGTCGGGCAGCGTGGCCAGCATCTGGTCGGCGTCGCCGTGCGCCTCCAGGGTCTTCGGATTGAAATCGTTGGGCGCGTTGCGTATCAATTGCACCAGGACGGGCAGCAGCGGCACGCGCTTCTGGTTGACGACGATGCCCAGCTCCAGCTCGAACCAGGCGTTGCCGCTGTCGGCCGGCTGCGCCTCGATGTCGGCGTACCAGTCGTCGACGGCGCTGACGTCGTAGCGGTACTTCGCGCTTTTCTCGACCAGCCAGCCCTCGGCCTGCAGGGCGGCGATGCCGCCGTCGGCGAAGCGCAGCCAGGCCGCCTGGCTGGCCAGCAGTTGCGCCCCCTTCAGCGCGCTCAGCGGCAAGGCCGCCGGCTTGGCGAAGCCGCGCGCCGCCAGCGCCGCCAGCGCCGCCGCCTCCTCGGCGACGTTGCGCTGGATGATTTCCGTGACATTGCCGATTTGCCGCACCACGCGCTGCGAGGGGTCGAACGAGACGCGCTCGCCGTCGTAATCGTAGGACAGCACGGCGAAGTCGTGCCAGCGCTGCAGGCTGCCGTCGGCCAGCAGGGCGCTGTCGAGCGCCAGCACCGGCCGCGCCGGCACGTCCTGGCGCAGGCGCTGCGGCAGCGGCTGCGGCAGCGGCATCAGGTGCTGCAAGCCATGCGCCAGCAGCAATTGCGACACGCGCACCTTGTCGTTGCCGTTCAGCAAGGGCGCCTGCGCCACCAGCGCCTGCAGCTCCGCCAGCGCGATGTCGGCGCCGCCGCGGTTCAGCGCCAGCACGCCGCAGGACAGATTGTCGATATACCAGGGCGGGTCGGTCGGCAGCATGTAGTCGACCTGGTCGGCGCCGTGGTGCTTGACGCCCTCGGGCGGCTCGACCTGCCAGCCCAGGCGCATCTGCTTGCCCTCGTCGCGCCACACCAGCGTGGCGTGGCGCAGCGGCCCGCCCTGCAGCGGGTAGACGAGGCCGTTGCCGACGTCCGCCCAGGAATTGGCCCACAACAACTTGCCCTGCTCGGCCAGCATCTGCAGCAGGGCGGCGCCGACCTTGCCCTTCGGCTCGGTGGCGCTGCCGGTCTGGGAATTCTGGCCGCTGCGCATCGCCACGAAGAAGCGCACCAGGTCTTCGTCGCCGGGCAGCAAAAAGCTGGGCGGCGCCGACAGCAGCGAAAACACTTCGCTGACGGGGCTGGCGGCGGCGACGTCGCCGTTCGCCCGCAGACGCGCCTTGTACAGGCACAGCGCGACATGGCGCCCGCCGCTGGTCGGCGCCAGCACATAGATCAGGCGGTGCTGGCTCAGCTTGGGGTCAGGCTCGCTGGCCGTCAGCAGCGCTTTCGGGTGCGCGGCCGCGTCGAGCCGCTGCAGCCAGTTGGCCAGCGCATACGGCAGGGGCGGCGCCGGCACGCTGGCCGGGGCGGTGGTGGGTTCACTGATCTCGTCGCGGGTCAAATCCATGGGGCGCATTATCGTGTAAAGGTCGTATCCAAATCGGCAACAGGCAATATTATCCGCCATCACGGACTTCCTGGTTTGATCCAAACGCGTTCGCGCGATGTTTTTTATGTAATTCTGGCAAGATCGTGGCGCACAGGCCGCTCGCAAGCCGCCGCTGGAGGGGGGAGAAGGGGGGAAAAGCCGGGCCCGGCCCCCCGGGCCGGGCCGGGGGGGAGGCCGGACGGCGGCCGGCAAGCCGCCTTACAGAAGGAAATTAAACGGCTTCGGCCAGGGCTTCGGCCGTTTCAGCGGCGGCGGCCGGGGCCGGCGCGGCGGCGCTGAAGTTGCGCAGGTGCAGGAAGAACTGGCCCATCATCTGCGTCCACAGCTGCAGGCTGATGTCCAGGTAGGCCGGGCTGACGCCGCCCGCCGCCAGCACGTCCATCTCCAGCACGAGGAAGTCGCCGTGCTGGGCGACGCGGGCGAAGCGCTTGCTGCGGTGCCATTCGGCGAGGATGCCATCGGGCAGCTCGCCGCCCTGCACGCGCAGCGGGCAGCTCAGCGTCAGGTCGGCGTACTGGCCAGGCACCGCGACGTTGCCCCACAGTACTTGGAAGCCGACGCCGTGGCTGGCGCTGTGCAGGTGCACGACGCCGTCCTGTTCGATGCGCGTGACGGCGCAGCCGGCCGCCTTGATCGCGTCGGACACCTGGTCCGCGTTCAGCGTCGTCAACAGGTCGGCTGGGGCGGCGGCGGTGCTGTGTGTAGTGTGTTCCATATCCATCTTTCAGTGTCGTGGGGGTGGGTAAAAAAGGGGCGCCGTCGGCGTGCGGCCGCCGTCAATTCAATTTCTGCAGGGCCGCGTCGAGGGCGGCGCCGTCTATCGTCAGGCTGGCGGCCGGCGCCAGATTGGCCAGGTAGGCTTGCGCCAGTTGCTGCTGGCGTTGCTGGCGCAGGGCCGCGCGCAGACGCGGCGTCATTTCCGCCAGCGTCGCGGTGCGCGCCGGCTCGACGCCGAGCAGCTTGACGATGTGGAAGCCGGCCGGCGACTGCACCGGCTCGGCGACCTGGCCGACCTTCATCTTGGCCACGCCGTCGCGCAATTCCGGCAGCAGGCTCTCCAGCGGCAGCATGCCGACTTCGCCGCCCTGGGCGGCGCTGCGCGCCTCCTGCGACTGGCTGCGCGCCAGCGCCGCGAAATCGCCGGAGCGGGCTTGCGCGGCGAGCTTTTTCGCCGCCTCGCGCTGCTTCGCCTGCGCGCCCGCGTCGGGCGCGGCCAGGAAGATTTGCGCGACGCGGTAGCGCGCCGGCAGCGCGAAGTCGGCCTTGCCCTGTTCATAGGCGGCGGCCAGTTCGGCGTCCGGCGGATAGGCGGCGTCGACCGCCGCCACCGATTCCAGGTAGCTGGTGCCGAGCAGGCGGGCGCTCAGCTCGCGCGTGGCGCTGTCGACGCGCGCCTTGATCTCGGGGCGCTCGCCCCAGCCCTTGGCGCGCGCTTCGCGCAGCAGCGCCTCAGCCGTCAGGCGCTGGCGCAGCCACGCTTCGACGCCGGCGCGGTCGGCCTTGATGGCGGCGCGCTCGGCGTCGGACAGGCCCTGCAGCAGTTGCGCCATCTCGCCCTGTCCTATCGTCACCGGCCCGAGGCTGGCCAGCACCGGGTCGGCGGCCGGCGCGGCGTGCGCCGCGCAGGCGAACAGGGCGCTCACGGCCAGCGCCAGGGTTTTCGCGTGGAATGTCATGGAAATGCTCTCTTTCATCTGTGTGCGTATAAAAAAAACTGCCGGCGGCCGCGCCGCCGGCATGCCGGCTTACTGGGCCGCCGGCTGGGCCGCCGGCTGGGCCGCCGGCGCGCCGGCGCGGGCGTCGAAACGGCCTTCGTACAGGCGGTCGCCGTACTGCTGGGCGATCTGCTCAAGGCGCACCCGGCTTTGCGCGGCGAAGGGCTGGCGCGCCCTCGCCACGCTGAGCAGGTCCAGGCTTTCGTAGGCGCGCAGGATGTCCTGCCCGGCCGCGTACAGCCGCGCGTTCTGCGCCTCGCAGCGCGCCACCACGTCGCGCCGGGCCACGGCGTCGGCGTCGAGGCGCTGGCGCTCGGCCTCGGCCGCCCTGGCCTGCTTCAGCGCGCCCTCCTGGGCCGCGCGGTACTGGGCGATCTGCGCGGCCGCCTCCTGGGCCGCCGCCTGGGCGCGCTGCCGCTCCTCGTCCTGCTGGCCGCGGCCCTTGCGCTCCTGCGCCAGTTGCGCCTGGCTGCGGGCCAGTTCCTTCTTCAATCCGGCCAGTTCGCCCTGCGACGGGCCGGCGGCCGGCGCCGGCGCCTTGCGCTCGGCCAGCTGGTTTTGCGCCTGTTGCAACTGGGCCATGGTGTTGCGCAGCTCGGCGCGCAGGCGCTCCTCCATGCTGGGGCCTTTCTGGGCCTGGGCCGGCGCCGCCAGCAGCAGGGCGGCGGCCACGGCGATAGGGCTAAGCAATCGTGTCGGCATGCTGTTCCCCTTAGAAGCGCGTGTTCAGCTCAAGCTGCAGCGTGTCGATCGAATGGGCCGGGCCGAACACTTCCCGCGTCGCCATCCAGCGCCCGCCGAACCAGGTGTTCTTGTCGAGCGCATAGGCGCCGCCCACGTAGTAGCCGCGCGCGTTCGTGCCGCCGCCGTGGAAGGTGGAATCGTTGTAGGCGTCCGGCAGCGCGTCCGGTTCGATGCGCTTGTAGCCGGCCAGCACGTTCCAGTCGCCGCGCTGCGCCGGGCTGGCCTTGCCCAGCGTCGCCTGCACCATGTAAGCCCTGCCGCCGCTGCGGAAGTCGGCCTGCGTGACGCCGCCGGTGCCGTTAAAGTTGTTCATGATGCCGCCGGGCGCGCGCGCCCACATGTCGGTCTTGTTGTAGCGGCGGTTGTAGACGTAGTCGGCGTCGACGCGCAGGTCGGTGCCGCCGGCCACCTTGCCGTCCCAGCGCAGGTTCACGTCGAGCAACTGGAACTTCGACGCCAGCCCCGTGTACTGCGGCTGCGGCGTGGACGCCGGGTCGAGCGGGTTCAGCGCGATATTCCGCAACAACATCAGCGAATTGCCCTTCTGCATGGTCACGGGGCGCGACCAGTCCGTGCTGCAACCGTCGGCGCCCGCGTACAGCGCGCACGGCAGCGAGTATTCACCGCTGACGTTCTTGAAGTCGTAATAGGCCAGCGCCGCGCGCAGCGTGTGCTCGGCGTTGATCTTCCACTGGGCGCCCAGTTGCGCGCCGAGCAGCCATTTGTTCTGGCTGGACAGCTTGCTGCGGCTGCGGCTGGGCGCGCTGTCGGACGAGTATTCGAGGGGGATCAAGCCCAGCGTGCCGAACAGCTTGACGTCCTGCCCCGCCAGCTTGTGCTCGGCGCGGGCGGCCACGCCGTCGAAGTTCAGGTCGCCGGAAAACAGCACGTCGCTGGCCACGAAGGGGCTGTCGAAACGGCCCGCCGTCAGCTTCAGCCAGTCGGCCGCCTGGTAGGACAACCAGGCCTGGTCGAGCCAGATGTTTTTCTTGCCCAGGCCGCCGCCCAGCGTCTGCGTGGTCGACACGGCGCTGTCGTCGCTGCCCGTGGCCAGGCGGATGCCGGCGTGGGTGCGCGGGGAAATGTCGGCCAGCACGCCCAGGCGGGCGCGCGCGCGCAGCAGGTTCTTGCGGTCCTGGCGGGTGTTCAGCAGGGCCGGCAGGGCCAGGTTGGAATTCTGGTTGACGTCGTAGCCGCTGCCCGCGTTCAGGGAGCGCCAGTCGATCTCGATGTCGCTGTTGTTGCCGGCATAGAAGCGCGATTCGCTGCGCGCCCGCACGTCGCCCTCGACGCGGATGCGCTTGGTCCATTCCGGCGTCTCGTTGGGCGCCGCCCAGCCCTCGGCGCGGGCCTGGGCCATCACCTCGCCCTTGATCTCGTCGCGGATCTGGCCGCGCACCGTCTCGGAAATATACGGCACGCGCACGTCGCCGGCCTGGGCCTTGACGGCGCCCGGCGCCGCGGCGGCGGCCGTCTGGCGCTGCGCCTGCTGCGCCGCCAGCGCCTCCGTCTGGGCTTGCGCCAGCAGGGCCGCGCCGGCGTCCTTGGCCAGGGCGCCGCTCTGGATCAGGCCGCGGATCAATTGCACCATGGCGCTCTCGGCCGGCGCGGCCGTTTGCGCATGGGCGGCGCCGCCCGCCGCCATCAGGGCCAGCGCCGACGCAACGGCCAGCGCGGCAAAGCGGCGCGGACGGTGTGGGGGGAGGGGTAAAGAGTTCATCGCTTTGTCCAATAATTTAAATGATTCGGAAACCGGGGTGGCGCCGCTCACGGCCGCCGCCCCTTGATCGAGGTGCGCGCCGGAAAGCGCAGCGAGGCCGGCGGCCGCTCGTCGGCGCGGAAGTCGCGCACCATCGCCAGCACCAGCTCGTCGGTCTGGGCGTTGCCGGTGCCCTGCACCAGTTGCACCCGCGCCGTCTTGCCGTCGGCGTCCAGCCACAGGTCGACGCGCAGCTCGTTGAAGGCCAGCTGGCGGGTGCGCGGGTCGCGCGCGAACGCCTGCTGCAGCGCGTTGGCGACATAGCGGCCGTAGGTGGCGCCGCCCAGGCCGCCCCCGCCGCCGCCGCCCGTCATGCCGCCGCCGCGCCCGGCCTGGATGCCGAAGGCGTCCGAGCCGGCCTGGGCGGCGCCGTCCATGGTCACCGGGTCGCCCGCCTCTTGCTGCGGGCTGGGCGGGCTGTCTTCGGCCGGCCGCTCGACCGGGCTGGGCTGCGGCTCGGCCACTTCCGGCACGGCCTTCTCCGGCGTCGGCTCGGGCAGTTTTTCCGGCTCGGGCGGCGGCGGTGGCGGCGGCGGCAGCATCAGCATCGGCGGCACGGCCACTTCGCGGCGCGTGGCGGCCGTGTCCGACAGCGCGTACCACAGCAGCGCGCCGAGCGCGCCGGCCAGGACCATGCCGGTGGCCGCGCCGCCCCAGCGGCGCCACCATTGCCGCGCGTCCGGCGCGCCGGCGGAAATCGTCGACTCAAGGTTCACGCTGCCCCCCTCATGCCGGCTTGCCGGTCACCAGGCCGACCTGGTTCAGCTCGATGCGCCGCAACAGGTCGAGCACCTCGACGACCTTGGCGTACTGCACCGCCGCGTCGCCGCGCACGATCACCGGGAAGTCCGGCGTCAGCGCCTTTTCCGTGCGCAGGCGCTCTTCCAGCTCCGCCAGCGTGACCGGATAGGCGTCCAGGAAGACCTGGCCGGCGTTGTCGATGGTGATCGCCTTGGTCTTCGGTTTTTCCAGCGCCATCGCCGAGCTGGCCTTGGGCAGGTCGACCTTGATGCCGGGGATGCTGGCGTTGCTGGTGAGGATGAAAATCACCAGCACCACCAGCAGCACGTCGACGAAGGGCGTGATGTTGATGCCGCCGCTACGCTTGCGCGGGCCGAACTTGGCTGCGTTTGCCATGGTCATCCGCCTTTCAAGCGTGCTGGGCGACGGCGCGCAACTGCCGGCCGTCACCCTGTTCTTCGGCCAGCCGGGTGGCGAATTCGTCGACGAAGACGGCCATATCGGCGAGGATCGCGTCGGAACGGGAGCTCAGCCAGTTGTAGCCGAACAGCGCCGGGATCGCCACGCCGAGGCCGGCGGCGGTGCACAGCAGCGCCGCCGCCATGCCCGGCGCCACCGAGTTGATGTCGACGGCGCCGGCCATCGCCGCGACGACGAACACCAGCATGATGCCGATCACGGTGCCGAACAGGCCGACGTAGGGCGCGCCCTCGATGGTCGTCGACAGCCAGATCATGCGCTTGGACATGCGCTCGCTCTCGCGCACCATGACCCCGTCCATGGCCGCGCGGATGGCGTTGATGGTGGCGTTGGAGACGGCGTTCAAGTCGTAGCCGCGCTCGTGGCGGCGGCGCATTTCGTCGATGGCCACGTCATACAGGCGCCACAGCGAGGAATCGGCGCGCACGCCGGCGGCCACCTTGTTGCTGCGGGCCAGCTGGTCGAGGGGCGCGCCGGCCGCCTCGCGGAAGGCCAGCATGAAGGCGCCGTTGGCGCGGGCGATGGCGCCGTAGCTGCGGCTCTTGCCGATCATGATGGTCCAGGAGATCGCCATCATCAGGCCCAGCAGCACCACCACGACCCAGGCGTCCAGCGGCATGGCGGCGATGATGAAGCCGAAATGGCTCTTGCCGGCTTGCTGCTCGTCGGCGCCGAACACGGCCAGGCGCGAATCGGAACCCTGGGCGCTGGCGTCGGCCAGCAGCAGGGCGTCGGGACGGGCGCTGCGCGACAGGCGCAGCTCGTCGATGGCGCCGGCGAACGGCGCCAGCGGCGCGGCGGCGGCCGCGGCGGCCGTCGCGGCGACGTCGGCGCCCAGCGCGGCCGCCGTGTTCAACGCCGGCAAGCCGGTCGCCAGCGACGCGGCCGGACGGCCGGCCACATACAGCGTGACGCTGCTCTTGTCGGCCTTCACGGCCAGGTGCGACCACTGGCCGGCCTGGACCGGCTGGCCCGGCTTGCTGCGCTGGCCGTTCACCTGGACGAAGGGCACGCCCTGGTCCATGCCGACCAAGAATTCAGCGGCGCCGTCGCGGCGCGCGTAGACGATCTGCTGGGCGCCCAGGGCGTCCGGCTTGACCCAGACGGACAGCGTGAACGGCGCGCCGGCGGCCAGCGCCAGCGACGGCGAGGCCGGCAGCATCAGCGGCGCGCCGCCCAGCTTGGCGCCCTTGCCGATGACGGCCGTGTCGGCGCCGGCGACGGCGCTCTGGCTGTTGTTGCCGTAGGCCGTGCTGTCGCGCGCCGGCACGCCCGCCTCGGCGAAATGGTAGACCAGGGTGTAGTCGGGGTCGAAGCTGCGCTGGCCGTTGCCGGACGCGGGCGCCTTCGGATTGCCGTAGTACATCCACAACTGCTGCGGCGCGGCCGCCGTCAGGGCCGGCACGTCGATCCAGATCAGGGCGATGCCCAGCAGCGGATTGAATTGCTCGATGTGGTGGTTCAGCACCGTCTTGTCGTCGGCGCCGACGAAGCGCAGGTCGGCGCCGCTGTCGCTGACGCCGTCAAAATTGAAATTGCCCGAATGCAGGCGCAGCAGCACGGGGATGCGCCCCGGGTCGCCGCCGACGGCGCCGGCCTTCGGGCCGGCATCGACGGTGACGGGCTTGCGGTAGGCCCAGTCGGGCTGCCACCACGCGTGGGCCAGGCCGGGCAAAAACGCGCCCAGAAGGGTGAGCAGGTAAAGAATGCGTCGCATAACAGGGGTTCTCCGAAAGATCGTCTAGAAAAAATGAGTCAGGTGAAAAGGTCGGCTCAGTACGTGGCCGTCAGGCTGAAATTGATGCGCCGCTCGTGGCGCTTGGTGCGCGGCCCCTGCTTCAGCGGGTAGCCGAAATCGATGCGCCCGTTCAGGTAGCGCGCCAGCTGGAAATGGCTGCCCACGCCGACCGAGGCCAGCATGAACAAGTCGTGCTGCTCGACCATCGGGTCGCGCAGGCGCAGGCGGGCGCCGTCGGCGAAGGCGTAGACGCGCCAGTTCTCGACCCAGGAGCCGAGGTAGTCGAGCGGCTTGCTGCGCACTTCCAGCGCGGCGCTGGCGCCGTAGTCGCCGGTGGCCTCGGCCGACAGGTAGCCGCGCACCGTGTTGCTGCCGCCGGCGGCCATCTGCTCGCCCGACACCAGCGGCGCGTCGGCCATCTGCCAGGCGGCCCGGCCGCCCAGCTGGACGCCGTTGTCGAAGTTGTAGCTGGCGTTGGCGTCGCCCTTGAGCACGAGGAAGCTGGGCGAAGCCTTGTAGCGCTTGTCGTCGAATTCCTGCCAGCCGCTGGCGTAGCCGAAGGAAGCCCGCGTGCCCGTCACCAGCGACAGGCCGAAGCCGTAGTTGCCGCGCTCGGCCTGCCGGTAAGCCGTGTAGGCCAGCGTGAACGGCACATACTTCAGCGGCACCTTGGTGCCGCTGCCGTTCAGCGTCAAGGCCTCGCGGTTGTCCTTGAAGTCGACGCCGGCGCTGAAGCTGTGCCACCAGCTGCCCGTGTCCGGCACCGTGTAGTTGGCCTTCAGGCCCAGCGCGTGGCCGCGGCCGACGACGGCCGTGCCGCCCGTGCTGGCGACGTTGCTGTTCGAGACATAGGCGTTCGCCTCGACGCTCCAGCCGCCCTTGCCGACGGGCGCAGAGTAGGAGGCGGAAAACACCCGGGTCTGGTTCAAATCGCCGGGCGTGCCGAAGAAGCTCAGCGAGGCGCTGTGGCCCAGCTGCCACAGATTGTCGTGGCCGACGGAGGCCGAGGCGCGCAACTTCTTCGTGTCGGCGCTGTAGTCGTTGTTCAGGCCGGCGCTGGCGCGCCACGGGCTACTGTCGTCCACCTTCAAGTCGACGTCCATGCTGCCCGGCAGCGCGCCCTGGCGCACCAGCGGCATCACCTGGCGCTTCGGGTTGCGGTTCAGCGCCCCCAGTTCCACCTGGGCCTGGGCGAAGTCCGGCACCTGGCCCTCCCGCAGGGCCGGCACCTGGCGGCGCACGTCCAGCGGCGAGTGGTACTGGGCGCCGACGACGCGCACCCGCCCGACCTTGGTTTCGCTGACCTGCAGCAAGACCAGGCCCTGCTCGACCTGCTGCTCGGGCAGGTCGACATACACGGATTGGTAGCCCTTGGCCTGGTAGGCCGCCAGCAGCGCGTCGCGGGCGCCCTCGACGTCCTTGAGCGTGCGCCCCGGCCCGAGGAAGGGCGTGACGGCTTGCTCGATGGTGGCCGCGTCCAGCACGGTGTTGCCGCGCACCAGGTATTCGCTGATGTCGACCTTGCGCGCCGCATCGGCGGCCGCGGCCTCCTGGGCGGCCGCGCCGCCGTGCAGGCCCAGCAGCGCCAGGCACAGGGCGCTCAATCCCGCTGCCGGGGCGCTGCCGGCCCGGCCCTTCGAATGCTTCTTCAAATCATGCATATCGTCCACTCACGTCGAAATCAAGGCGTTGCGCCCAAGGGCGCGACGGCAACCGCACCTGCGGCCGCCGCGTACACATGACTAGACGGCCGGCGCGCGCCGCGACCGTCGTTTGTCATCAAATCTTCATAAATCTCCCGCGCCCGCCCCCCTCACGGCTGCAAACCGCGCCGCTCGCCCGGCGTCAGGGCCTGCAGCTGCGGCGCCGCCAGCTCGCCGGCGCCCAGCACCTGCACCACGCCCTTCGGCCGGTAGAGCGAGGCCTGCGGCTCGCCGCCGCGCAGCGCGGCGTCGGCTTCGGCGCCGGCCTCGGCGCCGAAGCCCAGCACCCGCACCGTGAACACCGAGGGCTGCGCCTGGCGCGTGGCCGCCCGTTCGCGCTGCAGCGCCTCCTGGGCCGCGCCGGCGGCTTGGCCGGCGGCCGCGCTGGCGTTGCTGAGCGCGGCCACGTTGACGGCGGCGACGACGGGCATGCCGGCGGCCTTGCCCTGCACCTGGATGTTTTCCGCGTTGACCACCCGCAGCGCCGCCAGGTTGACGTTGCCCGAGACGCGGATGCCGGCCTCGCCGGCGTCGATGGTGCCGAGCGGGGCGATCAGGTCGATGTCGCCGGGCGGCACCTCCGGGATCGGGTTCAGCGTGGCGATGCCGGCCCCCGTCGTCGGCGCGCTGGGCGACAGGCTGACCAGGCCGATGTCGTTGTACAGGCGGCGCTGCGGCGTGTAGACGACGGTGGACTTGACGCCGCGGCCGGCGTTGATGTCGCCGCCGGCCGACCAGGCCAGGATGTTGCCGCCGAAGGTGGTGAAGATGCGGCTCTGGCCCAGCAGGATGCTGCCCTGGGCGTACAGCTGCACCTCGCCGCTGCCCTGGGTCAGGATGCCCGAGCCCTCGCCCGGCGGATAGCCGCCGTCGACGCCGACGAGCAGGCGCCCGCCCGGCGCCAGCGCGCCGATGTCGCCGCCGAAGTCGCTGTGGATGCCGGCGTCGTTGACGACGGCGCGGGCCACCTCGTAGGTCGGATAGCCGGCCTCGGCCCATTCCTGCGGGCTGAGGTAGCGCACGCCCGGCAGCGGCCGCTTGGTGTAAGCGCTTTCGCCGATGCCGGTGGTGTACAGGGCGCTGCTGAACATCGTCAAATCGCCCCGGTAGTCGAGCTTGCCGCCCTGCCTGTCCTGGGCCGGGAACAGCGTGGCGATGGCTTCGCGGCCGCGCAGATAACTGCCGCGGCGCGCGCCGTCCGGGTCGTTGTACTCGCGCCCGGCCGCCTTCAGCTCGGCGTAATAGAGCTGGCGCAGATACACGTGCTGCTGCTCGGCCGGCAGCGCGGCGAAGAAGGCGCGGGCGTCCGTGGCGCCGTCGTAGCGCAGGCCCAGGCCGTTGCCGGCGCCGAAACGGGCGCCCAGCCAGTTCACCAGGTGCAACTGGCTGGCCTGGTGGTACTCGCGCGCCAGGTCGCGCCGCACGGCGCCGCTCTGCCGGCCGGCTTGCTCCAGCTCGCCCTGCTTGCCCTGCAGGAAGGCCGGCGCGCCGGCCGCGTCGCCGGCGTAGCCGAACTGGCCGCGCAGCCAGCCGGCCAGCGTCAGCTCGCCGCCGTACACGTAGACGGCGCTGCCGGCCTGCCCGGCCAGCGGCCGGCCCGGGTCGGCCAGCCTGGCCGGGTCCAGGTAGCGGGCCGCGAAGGCCGCGTAATCGGGGCCGTGGCGGCCGACGCCGGCGGCCACGGCGATGCCGGCGCCGCTGTCGCGCCCGCCCGGGCCGACGTTGACGATGGCGCCCAGGCTGCGCAGCTCGGCCTTGTCGGCCATGTACAGGTCGCGCCCGGCGCTGACGTCGAGCTGGCCGGGGCCGGCCACGTAGAAGCTGCTGTAGCGGATGTCGCGTCCGGCGCTGACGACGGAGACGTCGTCGGCGTGGCGGTGGACGATCAGGTTGCCGCGGGCCGAGATGCCGTTGTCCTTGACGGGCTTGGGCGGCTGGTCCGGCCTGCCGAACAGGGCGACGTTGACCCAGCCTCCGGCCTCCGCCGGCCCGTCTTCCAGCTCGCCCAGGGTGCTGCCGGCGTTGACGATGTCGCGGCCGGCGCGCACGGCGACGGCGCCGCCGCCCTCGTACCAGAGGCCGCGCGCGGCCGGGCGGCCCGGCAAGTCGCCGCGGTAGACGATGCTGCCCGTGCGCAGGCCGACGATGTCGCCGCCGACCGCGTAGAAGCGCGCCGGCGGCTGGCCGGCCGGCGCGTAGTCCGAGGCCGTCGGCGGCGTCATGCTGAACAGCGGATAGGTCTGGCCGATGGCGCCGCCGCCGCCGTTCAAGGCGAAGTTGTACAGCGCGGCCGGCGCCAGCGCGTCGGGGTGCAGATTGTGCAGGGGCAGGGGGCCGAACCAAGTCTTGCCGAGGGCGCCGAGGAAGCCCGGATTGAAGGGGCTGGGCAGGCGCCGCGGGTCGGCGCCCGACTGGGTGATCGGCAGGCCAGCCGCGTAGATCGAGCCGGCCGCCAGCATTTCCAGCTGGCCGGTGCCGGCGCGCACGAATTGCGGCGCCACCGGCGCCGGCGCCAGCGTCACGCCGTTGCTGACCACGGCCACGGCCGAGTTGTTCAAGATGCCCAGGCTGGCGTTGCCATAGTACAGATTGCCGCTGGCGGCGACGGCGCGCAGCACGGACGGCATCAGGAAGCGGCCGTCCGAGGCCGCCGCGTTGCTGCTCGGCTGATTGCCGCTCCAGGCCGAGGTCGGCGTCAGGTGGCCGCCGGCGCTGAACAGGTCGATCGCCGTGGCCGGCGTCCACAGCGAGAACCAGCTCCAGCCCTCGCCGCCGTAATCCTGGCCGCGGTAGCTGAAGGGCGTGCCGTTGTTATACAGGTGCACGCGGCCGGCGTCGGCGGCGCCGCCCAGCACCAGGTCGCCGCGGGCGTCCAGGCGCACGCCGCTGTCGCCCGGCACCAGCATGGGGCCGCCGCCGGCGATCGCCGTCGTCGCCGTGTACGTCGCATACGGGCGCGACTCCTTCGGGTCGGCCCGGTCGAAGCGCAGCTCGACGCCGCCGACGGCGCCGGCCTCCAGGCGCAGCGCGCCGCGCAGATTGGTGAAGGTGCCGTTCAGGCTGAGTTTCTGGCTATCCATGCGCAGACGCGCGTTGCCGGCGTCGGAGTCGGCGGCGAACATGCGCACCTCGGCCACCGGGTTGAGGGCGCCGCCGACGCGGATGTCGAGGTCGCCGCCGCCCGTCAGCCACAGCGTGCCGTCCGGCGTCACCCGGCCGGTGCTGGCGACGGCCACGTTCAAACCCTGGCTGCGCAGGGCGTTGCTGCCGGCCGGGTCGGCGCGCGACTCCAGCATGCCGGCGTCGCCGCCGGCCTGCAGCAGCAGGTTGCCGCCGCCCAGGGTGCCGATGCCGGTGAAGCCCGTCAGGAAGGGCGTCCCGCTGTACAGATTGTTGCTGTCGGTGCTAGGCACATAGGTGCCGAAGTTGATCCACCAGGCCGTCGGCACGCCGCCGCCCGTGCTGCCCGAGCCCTGGCGCCACAACCAGCTGCCGATGGCGCTGCTGTCGAGGTGGTCGCGCAGGTAGCCGAAGGCTTCGGCGCGGCGCCCGCCGGCCTTGTCGCCCAGGGTGTCGCCCTTGACGGCGCCCTGGGCGCGCAGCAGCAGGTTGCCGCCGTGCTCGGGATACCAGGCCCGGTACAGGCTCTGGGCGCCGCTGACGAGGTGCTCGAAATTGCCGCCATAGCCGCCCAGCACGCTCAAGCCCAGGCCCTCCAGCGCGCCGACCCAGGGGCGCGCGCGCGGCAGGTCGAAGCGTTGCGCGGCCTCACCCGGCGGCGCGGCGGACTGGCTGCCGGCCGTGTAGACGCCGTACAGCGAGCGCATGTCGAAATCGCCGCCGGCCAGCAGGTCGAGGTCGCCGGTGCCGGTGCGCAGCACGCTGAACAGCTGTTGCCGCACCGGCTTGGCCTCATAGCTGTACTCGGCGCCGACCTTGTCCAGCATGCGCGCGTAGTAGCCCTGCTCGGCCTCGGCCTCGCCGCCGATGTCGTCCAGATTGACGGACTGGCCCGGCACAAAGCCCTCGGCCGTCGCCAGCTCGTTCCACACATACTGGCCCGGCAAGCCCGTGCCGGGCACCAGCGTGCGCTCGAAACCCATGCCGTAGTGGGTGTCGGCCAGTTGCAGGTGGGCGTCGCGGGCCTGCGGGCGCAGCGCCCGCGGGTCGGCGGCGGCCGTGTCGGCGCCGCTGACGAGGCGCAGCGACCAGGACTGCGAACCCTGGGCCAGCATGGGCGCCAGCGCCCAGTTGCGGCCCTGGCGGCCGGCGCCGTCGGCCGGGCGCAGCCGCACCAGCGCGGCGTCGCCGGGCAGCTTGACCGAGGTTTCGCTGGGCAGCAGGGCGCCCTTGTCCAGCGCCAGGGCGTACGCCAGGAACACGCCGTTGAGCTTGTTCTGGCCGTCCGACCAGTCGCGCGGCTGGCCCTCGGGGAAGGGCAGCGCGACGCCGGCCGGCCACAGCATCGCCGCCACGCCGGCGGCGCCGGGCAGGCGCAGGCCGGCGTCGAGCTGCGTGCCGGCGGCCAGCGTCAGCGCCTGGCCGACGACGCTGCCGGCCGCGTGCAGCACGCTGCCGTCGGCCCGGCGCACGGCGCCGCCCAGCACGCTGCCGGCCGGCAGCGTCAGCGGCGCCGTCAGCGTCGCGCGGACCGCCAGCAGCGTGCCGCCGCGCAGCTTCATGGGCCGCATCGGCAAGTCGTAATTGAGGGCCCGGCCGGACTTGAAGTAAGTGCCCGGCGCCAGCGTCACCATGCCGGCCTGGGGCACGACGAGGTCGCCGCCCCAGGGCAGGCGGCCCTTGTGCAGCACCCAGCCGACGTCGTCCGGCGTGGCCGGCAGGGCGGCGCCGTCGAAGCCGTCGTTGACGCTGCCGAAGACGCTGAGCTTGCCGCCGGCGCGCACCAGCAGCACGCCCGCCTCGCCGGAGCCGTGCGCGGCCCCCAGCTGCGCCTGCGGGTTGACGCCGGCGTAGCGCTGGCCGGACAGGTCGACGTCGCCGTCGATGTGCAGGTCGCCGTCCGGCGCCGCGCTGACGATCTCGACGCCGGGGCGCAGGTGGAAGGCGGCGGCGTCGCCGCGCAAGCCCTTCAGCTTGCCGTCCATCAGGCCGGCGTTGGCCAGCGCCTTGCCGATGAAGGCCGTGCTGTCGGCGTGCCGGGCGTCCAGGTAGGCCTGGTCGATGCTTTGGTAGGCGCGGCCGGCCGCGTCCACGGCGGCGCCGGCCGGCGCGTCGCGGTACTGGCGGAAGGCGTTGACGTTGACGTGGCGGGCGCCGTCGATGCGCAGGGCGGCGCCGGCGTCGATGTCGACGTCGTCGCCGCCGAGGCGGCGCGCGTTCAGGTCGACGCTGCCGTAGCGGCCGCCCTGTTCGCCGCTGCGCAAGTCCAGGCGGGCGCCGCCCTCCAGCGTCAGGCGGCCGTTGCCGGCGCTGAGGTCGACGACGGCGCGGTTCGGCGCCTCGATCACCTGGCCGTAGCTGTCGGTGCGCAGCACGCTGCCGTGAGCGTCCAGCACGGCGCCGGCCTTGATGGTGACGCCGTCGCGGCCGGCCAGGCGGATGCTGCCGACCTGCTCGCCGCTGGCGTCGATGCGCCCGGCCACCGTCAAATGGCCGGCGTCGACGGAGACGCTCACTTCGCGCGCCTTCACTTCGTCGCCGATGCGCAGGTCGCCCTGCTTGAGCTGGAAGCTGCGGCTGCCGAACAGCTTGCCGCTGTTGAGGCGCTGGTTCAAGTCGGCGAAGTCGCCGACGCGCTGGGCGCGGATGTCGGCGCCGCCGGCGGCGAAGGGCAGCGCCGTGCCGCCGGCGTCGTAGTGGCCGCTGGCGCCGCCGGCCAGCGTGCCGCGCAGGTCGACGTTGCCGGCGCCCGCGCCCGTGGCCGTGACGCTGAGCTTGCCGGCGCGGTTGTTCACGGCCGACAGGTCGAGCGTCGAGCCGGCCGCCTGGCGCACGTCGCCGGCCCGGCTGGCGAGGACCACGTCGCCGCCCCAGCTGTATTTGCTGGTGTCGTAGAAATCGATCTTGCGGCCCGCCAGGTCCAGCCTGGCGGCGCCGCCGAGCAGCACGTCGCGCTCGGCCGACAGCGTCAGTTTGCCGCTGGGCAGCACCACGGCCGTGTCCAGCGCCACGCTGCGGCCGGCCAGGAGCAGTTCGGCGCCCAGCGCGCCGGCCAGCGCCGCATTGTCCGGCGCCGGCGCGGCGGCGCCGGCCGGCGCGCCGACAGTGATGGCGCCGCCGGCCGTGATGCGGTTCACGGAACCGGCCGCCCCCGTCAGCAGCGGCGTATCGATGCGCAGCTCGCCGCCGCTATAGGTGAAATCCTTCAGCGCCGCATCCCACGGCCCCTGGACCTGGTAGACGTTCAGCGCGCCCTTGTTGTTGGCCGTGACGCGCTCGCTGGCGTTCAAGGCCACCTGGCCGAAGCCCAGCACCAGCCGCTCCATGCTGTGGACGGTGTCGGGCCGGCTGTCCGGCGTGAAGCCGAACTCGATGCGCCTGGCGTCGACCTGCAGGCGGCCGCTGCCGGTGCCGGCGCCGTCGCGGGCGACGGCGCCGGCCGCGTTGCTGGCGCCCTGCCACACCAGCGTATCCGTGTGGATGCGCGCCAGCGCGTCGGCGCCGCCGTAGCCGTAGATGGCCGGCGTGTTCAGCACCAGGCGCGCCAGCGAGGACTTGCCGGTGGCCGGGTCTATCGTCGACAGCTGCGCCGAGTCGTAGAAGTTGAAGGAGTTGCGCGCCGTCAGCGCCAGGTTTTCCAGCGCCGGCGCGCCGCTGCCGGTGTCGCCGTGCAGCAGGCGGTCGAGCAAGCCCTGGTCCAGCGCCAGGCCGTCCGGCAGGGCGCCGCGGGCGGCGGCCGCCGCCAGGGCCGCCTCGCCGCCGATGTTGATCGCGCTCATCGCCAGCACCAGGTTGCGGGTGCCGTAGCGCACATTGTCGCGCAGCGTGAAACTGCGGTCCGTGATGGCGGCGATGCTGCCATCGGAATACAACTGGGTCGCGCCGGCGCAGCCGCCGGGCGCCGCGCAGGCGCCGATGTCGATGACGCCCGGGCCGTCGGACGAGCTGACGGGCGGCAGCGCCGCCAGCATATCCAGCCAGCCGTTGGAGACGGCCAGCACGCTGCCGCTGGGCTGGTAGACATAGCCGTCGCGGGAATCCCAGGCCGCCTTGCCGCGGCCCAGGGTATTGATGCCGGCGCCCTGCTCGACGACGATGCCGCCGTTCGCCCGCCCCGTCGCCAGGAACACCTCGGCCGCCTTCAGCACGGCGCCGCCGCGCAGCACGATCTTGCCGGCCGAGCCGACAAACTGGGCGACGTTGGCGCGCTGGTTGCTGCCGGTCCGGTATTCGTTGTAGGCGACGCGCGGCAGGCCGCCGATGCCGATGCGCTGGGCGCCGAAGGCGTTCAACTGGGAGGCGTGCACAGACACGCCGGCGAAGTCGCGCTGCGGCGCCGCGCCGTCGGCCAGCACGTGGTACTGCGTCGATTCGTTGCCGCCGCTGCCCAGCAGCAGCCCGCCGCCGTAGCCGCCCTCGACCGGCGCGTACAGGGTGCTGCCGTCCATGCGCAGCGGCATGGCGTTGTCCTTGACGCTGAGCAGCGCCGGGGCGACCAGTTGCACGCGCAAGTCCTTGGCGTCGCGCTCCAGCGCGGCGCGCGGCACGCCGTCGCGGCCGGCCTGGGCCAGCGCGAACGCGGCGTAATCCATTTCATTGTATTGCGAATAGCTGCGCAGCACGGCGGCCGGCGTCAGGATGGCCTGGCCGGGCACGGCGTCGCGGATGGCCGTGCCGGCCACGCCGGTCTGCGCCGCCGTGGCGAAGGAGCCGTTGCGCATGGCCACGGTGGTGCCGGCCGCGACGGCGCCGGCCAGGCCGTTCAGCTCGACCCGGAAGGCGCCCGGCAGCAGCGCGAAGCTCGACGGCAGCAGCGTGTAGGTGCCGGCCGCCAGCCCGGGCACGCCGGCGCCGATGCTGATCTGGCGCCCCACGGCGGGGTCGCCGGCGCCGTTTTCCGCCAGCAGCGGCGCGGCGCCCGGCTGCGCGCCGGGAACGATGGCGTAGACGGGGTTGCTGGCCAGGCCGGGCAGCGTGAAACCGCCGTTCGGCTGCAATTGCACCAGCGGGTTCAGGCGCGCGTCCGTGGAGCCGCCGCGCCCTGCCAGGAAGGCGGCGCCGGCCAGCGCGCCGCCGCCCGACAGGTCAAGCACGGCGCCGCGGCGCACGTCGATGGCGGCGCCCACCAGGGCGATGTCGGGGCCGCTGCCGGCGCCCTTGAAGGCGACGTCGAGGCCGTTGTACAGATAGCTCAGGCCGTCCAGCGTGCCGCCGTAGGGCATCAGCAAGCCCTGCGCGCTGACCGAGGTCAGGCTGCCGGGCAGCAGATTGACGTGGCCCGTGTAGGCTTCCCAGAACTCGCTGCCGAGCGTGATCTGGCCCAGCGGCGCGCGCAGCACGCCGCCCTGGTTGATGGTCGGCGCCACCAGGGTCAGGCTGCCGAACGCGGAATACGGTTGCGCCGGCGTGGCCGTGCCGCTGCGCTCGATGCTGAGCGTGCGCAGCGGGTCGAGCGTGACGCGCACATTGCCGCCGGGGCCGACGCTGCTGATCTTGCCGACGCTGACCGTGCCGCTGTCGCCGGCGGCCGGGTAGATTTGCGCGGCCGCCAGCGTCAGGTTGCCGGGCGCGTACAGGGCCGCCTTGCCCGACAGGCGCAAGTCGCCGCTGCTGCGCAGCGTCAGCTGCTCGAAGGCTTCGCGCTCGACGGCCAGCGGCTTGCCGCCGTTGTGGACGATCTCGCCGCGCACGCCCGTGTTGACGACGCCGGCGACGTCGATCATGGCGGCGTCGACCTGCAGCAGCGAGCCGGCCGCCACCAGCGGCACGCCCAGCGTGCCACCGCCGCTGCCGGCGTTCTTCGAGCCGTTCACCGGGTTCGGCACGATGTAGTCCTCCTTCTGGTGGCGGACGGCGCCGCCCAGGCGCACATACGGCGCCGCCAGATGGATCTGGCTGGCGCGGCCGGCCGCGGCGCCGCGCGGCGCCAGCGCCAGCGCGCTGGCGTTCAGGCGCAGGCTCTGGCCGAGCGACAGGCTGAGGTCGCCGTCGAAGCTGATCAGGCCGTTGACGTGCAGGGCCAGGTTGTCGAAGCCGCCGGCCTGGACCCGGTCGGCGCCCAGCCGCGCGCTGCCGTAGCGCAGCGCCGCGTCCCCCTGGCCCGCGCGCAGGCCGGCAGGCAGGGCGCTGTCGCCCTGCGCCTGGACCAGCCGCAGTTCGCGCGGCAGGCGCACGGCGTTGTCGACGGCCTCGCCCTCCATCGTGTAGCGCGTCACCTGGCCGTAGTTCGGCGTGTCCAGCGCCAGCGCCAGCGTGCCGCCGGCCGCGCCGGCGCCGCCGGCGGCGGCGCGCAGGCTGCCGTCGGCGAAGATGCCGTTGTAGGAGCTGAGGGCGATCAAGCCGCCGTTGCCGGCGACGGCCGTGGCGCCCAGGCCGGCCAGGTCCAGCGTCGCCGCCGCGCCGCTGGCGTCGAGGCGGGCGCCGGGGCGCACCACGACAAAGGCGTCGGCGGCGTCGACGCTGGCGGCGTCGGCCTTGTAGCGGGCGCCGATCTCGATGCTGCCGCCGCCGTCGGCGCGGCCGTAGCGGCCGCCGCGGGCGTCCAGGGCGACGCTGGCGCGGCCGGCCACGTCGAGCACGGCGCCGGCGCCGATCCAGATCGAGGTCGCCTGCCCCTTGCCGTTCGGCAGGTTGACGTCGATGCCCGCGCCCAGGGTGCCGGGCAACACGGCGATCTTGCCGCCCCAGGCGTCGAGCCGGCCGTCGATGCTGATCTGGCCGGTGCCCGTCAGCGTGATCTGGCGGCCCGGGTCGACGCCGACGACGGCCGCGCCGCCCAGCGCCAGCGGCGCCTGCGACAGCGGGCTGCCGGCCGTCAGCGCCAGGTCGGCGCCGGCGCGCTGCGCCAGGCGGCCCTTGCGCGGGTCGTGCTGGTACAGCTCGGGCATCCACAATTCCAGCGCGGCGCCCGGCTCGGCGCCGCCGGCAAGGGCGCGGCCGGCCGCGCCGTTCAGGCGCAGCAGCGGCATCGCCACGGCGATGCGGGCGCCGTCGACGACGGCGAGGCCGTCGCGGCCCGTCACGGCGTAGCCGGCGAAGCCGCTCTGGAACAGCCCGGCGTCCAGCGCCAGCAGGGGCTGGACGGCGACGGCGCGCGGCAGCGTCGCGCCGGCCGGCATCACGCTGCCGGCCGGCAGGCGGAGATCGTCGGCGGCGATGCCGCCGGCCGCGTAGCGCGTCGTCAGCGGCGCCACCGGAATGCCTCCCGGGAAGACCTCGGCGCTGACCAGGAAGCCGGCGCCCAGGCCGCCCATCTGCGTCACCACGCTGCCGGCCGGCACCACCTCGCCCTCCTGGAAATAGCCGTTGTTGCCCAGCGATACATAGGCGCCCGCCGGCAGCAGCAGGGGCGCGCCCAGCGTCAGCGGCTTTTGCGGCGTCACGTCCGCCTCCAGCGGGCCGCCCAGCGTCAGGCCCGGCTTGATGACCGTGACGGTCAGCGCGAAGTCGAAGGGGATTTTCTCGCCCTTGGCGATCAGCAGCTCGTCGGCCAGGCGCAAATTGACGCCGGCGCTGGCGCCGGCGGCCAGCACGTTGCCGCCGCCGAGCAGCTTGCCGCCGACGCTGACGGCGCTGCCGTTCTCGATGACGAGGCGGCCGCCGCCCTTGACGCCGTGGCCGCGCAGCTCGCCGTCGAGCTTGAGCGTGGCGCCCGTCGGCGCCTTGTCGCGCGGCATGTCGACGGCCAGCGTGATGTCGCCGCCGCGCCCGCCCTGCAGCGCGCCGTTGCCCATCAGCGCGGCGCCGGACGAGACGTCGATGACGCTGCCGGCGGCCAGCGTGATGTTGCCCGAACTGAGCAGGCTGACGGCGCCGCCGTCCACATACGGCAAGCCGGCGCCGGCGCCGGGCTCCAGCGCCAGGTTGCTCCACACGCCGCGCGCGTCCAGGCGCACGCCGGGCGCCACGCGCACGCCGGCCGGGCCGGCCGGCGCCACCGGCGTGTCGGTCCAGACGCCGGCGCCGGCCGGGTTGTAGCGCGGCGCCAGGTTGCCGGCGGCGATGCCGCCGCCGCGCGCCACCAGGTCGGCGTCCAGCGCCACGTCGCCGGCGTGCAGCGCGATGGCGCCGCCGTCGGCCACGCGCAGCGCGGCGCCGACGCCGAGGCGCTCGGAGGCGTAGACGGCGAGCGCGCCCAGCTGCAGGCCGTTCAACCAGCCCGCGTCCAGCCGCAGCGCGCCGCGCCGTTCCGCCGGCAGCGCCTCGGCCAGCAGCAAGCCGTCCGCCAGCGCCGCCACCTTGCCGATCTCGACCTCCTTCAGCACGGCTTCGACGCTGTCGCGCAGCAGGCCGGCCTTGGGGTCGAAGATGGGCGTGATCTTGCCGATGAGCAGTTGGCCGGCGCGGGCGGCGGCCGTCTGCGCCTGCCGGTAGCCGTCCTGGCCGGCGTCGCGCTTGCGCTGCTGGCGCTCGCCCTGGAACACGGCCGTGTCGATGTCGCCCTCCAGCACGGCGGCGCCGGTGGCGACGACGACGCGGCCGGCGTCGCGGCCCACCGTGTAGCCGTTCTCCAGGCGTTCGCGCGGCGCCACCAGGGGGTTGGCGTAGACCTCCGTCGTGTTCGCGCCCCAGCGCGCGTGGGCGCTCTCGAAGCCCCGGTACAAGCCCGTGTACAGATTGTCGCCGGGCGCCGTGCCCAGCTTGTAGGTCTGGCCGTCGGCGCCCTTCAGCCAGGTCTGCTTGACCAGGCCCGTCTGCACGTCCAGCGAACCGCCGGCGACGTTGATGCGCGAACCGGCCTGCGTCACCAGTTCCGCGCCGCCGAAGGCGACGGTGCCGCCCTGGGCCGCCCATTCGCCGATGCCGTGGCCGCTGGTGTTCAGGTAGCCGCTCACTTCGAGCAGGCCGCCGGCCGTGTACCAGCGGTCCGTCGGATAGCCGTTGCTGCCGGCCGGCACCAGCACCAGCTCGCGGCGGTCGACCCAGACGTCGCTGTTGTTCAGGTACTTGGCGTCGCGGCTGCCGGGCGCGTCGCGCTGCTCGTTGCCCTGCACGTTGACCAGCACATTGTTGGCCGCCATCGCCACCCGGACGCCGACGGCGCCGGCGACGTCGATGACGGCGCCGCGCGCCACGTGGCTGCGGCGGCCGGCGTCGACCAGCACCTGGCCGCCCGTGGCCAGCGTCAGCGAGTCGCCGTCGAAGACGACGTCGCCGGCCGAGGCGATGCGCAGCAGCGAGCGGTCGCGCCGCTCCAGTATCCCCTCGGCGCTCTTGGCGGACTCCTTGAGCAGCGTCTCGCGCTGGACGTCGAGGGCGCTGGCGCCGTTGTCGTCGAGGACCACGGCGCTGACGCTGCCGCGCCCCAGCGTGACGCTGGCGTCGGCGCCGGCGCCGGCCAGGTGGATGCTGCCGCGGCCGTTCACGGAGCTGCTCGAAACGAGCACGCCGTCCTGGCGCACGGCGTTGCCGCTCAAGGTGATGTCGCCGCCGCCGGCCTGGATCAAGCCGCTGTTGACGACGGCGCCGGCGGCGCCGCCGGCCTTCAGCAGCGGCGCCACCTCGTTGCCGCGCGTGCTCGAATACTGGTTCGTCTCCGTGCCCATGCCCTTGCGCACGATGAGGGCGTCGCCGGCCGCCAGCGTGGTCTGGCCGTTCGGCGTGCTGATCGCGCCGGCGTTCTCGACGGCGCGTCCGGCCAGCAGCACATAGCCGCCGCCCTCCGTCACCGTTTGCGGCTTGCGCGTGTCGATGCGGGCGCCGGCCGCGACGACGACGTCGGCCTCGGCCTTGCCGTAGCTGTAGTCCTTGGCGGCCAGCGCCAGCGCGTTGGCGAAGGTCGGCACGGTGCCGTTGCCCAGCGCCTTGCCGTACAGGCCGGCGTCGAACTGGCTGTCGCTCATGCCCATCGCGGCGGCCGCCAGGTTGCGCGTGTCGACCTGGCTGCCGCCGGCAAACACGATGCCGTTGCGGTTGACGATCATCACCGTGCCGTCGGCCTTGATCTGGCCCTGGATCTGGCTGGGGCGGGCCAGCGGGTCGTTGACGCGGTTCAGCACGGCCCAGTTCGACTTCTGCTCGAACTGCAGCGTCGTGTTCTTGCCGACGTTGAAGCTTTCCCAGTTCAGTATCGCCTTCTCGGCCGTCTGCGCGACGCTGACGACGGTCTTGCCGCCGGCCTCGGTCTGCACCGGCGCCTTGGCGTTGAGCCAGCCCGCCGTCAGGCTGTTCGTGTCGACCCGCAAGCCGCCCTGGACCAGGCCGTCGGGCGCGCCGGCGCCGGCCGGCGCCGCCTGCCGCGCGGCCGCCTGCACGGCCTGTTCGGCGGCGATGCCGCGCGCGGCCAGCAGCAGATTGTTCAGCGACTGCTGCAACTGGCCGTTGGCGCGCTGCTGCTGCGCCTGCGGATTGTTCAGCGCCGCCGCCGGCTGGCCGTTCGGCAGGCGGCCGCTGCTGGCGGCGGCGCCCTGTTGCACGCCCTTGCCGGCGAACCAGGCGCTGCTGAACGCCTGCTGGGCCTGGCCGCCGCCGCTGGCCAGCAGCAGCGCGGCGGCCAGCGCCAGCGGTTTCAGGCGCGGCGTCCGCGCCGGCGCGGCATCCCGTTCACATGGGACGGAGGAGGTGTGGTGCATCTTGACCGACTTGCTTCGCTGCATGGAGACATTTCCTTGTGATGTTCTGCTGACCGATATCGCGCGGCGCCGCGGCGGCCGCAACGGCGCACCGCGAAGCGGCCTGGCGCGGCTTCCGGCTGCTTTGACGGAAGTGGCGGGGCGGGACTGCAGGAGGTCATCAAAATGTCATAAAATTGCCGCGGGCGAGGGCGGCGCCAGCCCGTCAGCCGAGCAGCACGATGCCGCCCGGCAGGCGCGTGACGGCGGCGCCGTAGGCGTCGCGGATCAGGCCGATGACGTCGTCGAGGCGGTCGAGCGAGACGCGGGCCTGCACCCGGTGGCCGGCCAGCGCGTCGCGGCGCAAGATCAGCTTGCCGGGCCGGTAGCGGTTGACCTCGGCCACGACCTCGGCCAGCGTCGCCTGGCGGAACACCAGCACGCGCTGGCGCCAGGCGCTGACGGCGGCGGCGTCGGCCGCCAGCGTCATGCCGAAGCCGTCCGGGCCGTAGCTGAGCTGCTGGCCGGCGCCCAGCTCGGCGTCGTCGCCGGCCCGCGCCACGCGCAGCCGCCCGGCCAGGCAGGTGACGCACACGGCGGCGCCCGTGTGGCGGATGTTGAAGCGGGCGCTGGCGGCCGTCACGGCGCCGCCGCCGGCGGCCACGCGCACCCCGGTGGCGCCGCGCAGGCCGGCCTGGAACTCGGCCTCGCCGGCCAGCAGCTCCAGCGCCGCCCGACCGTCGCGGCGGGCGCCGACGTCCAGGCGCGTCTGGGTGTTCATCTGCACCAGCACGCCGTCGGCCAGCGCCACCTCGCGCTGCTCGCCGGTGCCGGTGCGGTAGTCAGCCGCCCACTCCGCCGCGGACGGCCACAGCTGCAGCGGCGGGCGCGCCACCAGGTAGGCCAGCGAGGCGGCGACGGCGCCGCCGAGGAAGGCGCGGCGGCCGGGCTTGGCCGACGCCGCCGCCTCGGCGCGGCGTTCGCGCTGCGCGACGGCGCGCGCCGCCGGCGCCATCGCCGTCCACACGGCGCGGGCGCGGCCGAAGGCCGACGCGTGCGCGCGGCTGTGCGCGCACCAGCGCCGGAACGCGCGCGCGTCATCCTCCGTCGCCTGGCCGGAGTCGAGCCGCACCACCCAGGCCTGGGCCTGCCGTTCAATTGCGCGCATAGCGGGATCCACCTTGAATTTCTCAGTCATGTTGCTTAGACGGTTTTGCGGCGCCGGGACCGAAGCGCTGGATGAAATCCCGCCCCAGCCGCGCGCAGCAGTGTTCCAGGCCGGCGCGCAATTCCTTCTCGACGGTGCGCAGCGAGACGCCGAAGCGGGCGGCGATGTCGCGGTGCGCCATCTCGTCGACGCGGGCCAGCACGACGATGGCGCGGCGGCGCCGCGGCAGTTCCTGCAGCGCCTGCTCGAGCGCCGCCAGTTCGGCGCGGGCGGCGACGGTGCGGGCCGGGTCGGCCAGCTCGTCGGCCAGTTCGTACAACTCCTCGATATCGGGCACGCTGAGCAGGCGCGCCTGGTCGCGGCGCTGGTCCTCGGCGATGTTGAGGGCGATGCGCAACAGGTAGGCCGACGGGTAGCTGATGCTTTCCGGCGCGCTCATGCGCTCGACGCGCAGATAGGTTTCATGCAGCGCGTCGTTGGCCAGGTCTTCCGAGCCCAGGCGCACCTGCAAATGCCTGCGGAACTGGGCGTAGCGCTCCAGGAACAGCGCGCGCAGCGAGGCTTTCAGCGAATCCGGCATCGTCTCAGCCCGTCGCCGGCAGGAAGGGCCGGCAGTCGGCGCCCGGGTCCGGGCGCGGCGTCAGCAAGATCGTCAGCGGCTGCGCCAGGCCGGGCGGCGGCGCCGCGTCCATGAGCAGCGCGCGCATGCGCTGCAGCAGGGCGCCGTCGCGCTGCGGCACGCCGCTCGATTCGAGCAGGCGGGCGTCGCGCACCAGGCCGGCCTCGTCCAGCCACAGCTGGAAGGCGACGCGGTAGCGGCCGAAGGCTTCCGGCTGCAGCCGGCACAGGGCGCGCGTGATCGACGTTTGCAGCACGGCCGCATACGCGCCCAGGCCGGCGCGGGGCTGGCCGGCGGCGGCCGGCGCGGACGCGGGCGCGGCGGGCGCCAGCGTGAACGCCTTCGCGCCGGCGTAGCGGGTGTCCAGCTCGGTGCCGGCCAGCAGGCGCTGCAACGCTTCGCGCGGCGCGAACTGGCCGTGCACGGCGGCCGACTGGCGGCCGGCCGCCAGCGTGCTGCTGACCAGCACGGAATAGCCGGTCAACTCGCCGAAGGCCACCAGCGCCGCGTCCAGCCCTTGCGCCGGCAGATCGAAGCGCTGCGCCGGCGCCGCTTCCGGCCCGTCGGCGGGGCCGGCATACACCAGTTGCGCCACCGCCATCAAAGAGCCCATCAGCAGGCGTGCCGACATTGCCACCGCGGCGCAGCTTGCCCTTGTTCGTGTCGTTCGTGTCATTTTCCAGGGGATCAACGGGGGAGAACGTGAATAGCCAGACGCGCCGCGTGCTGCGATGCGGACGTGGTGTCGCAAGGCCGGATAGTAGCGCCGCCACATGACGGCTGTATGACATGCAAGGTTTACTTTATGTCATGTTCGCGACATAAAGATTTGCTACACTGAAGCGTTACGCCACCCCACCGACAGGAGCCCTCCATGCGCCACTGGCCATTGTTTGCCGTGCTCGCCGCCGCCGCCCATCTGGCCGCCGCCGCGCCGGAACCGCCGCCCGCGCCCGAGCCGGGCGCCGGCTGCGTCGAGGTCGAAGTCAACGGCGTGCGCACGCAGTCGCTGTCCTGCCTGAGCGAAAAGCTGCTGCCGGCGCCGGCCAAGGCCCGGCCGGCGCCGCCGCAAGCCGGCATGGCGGCGGAGGCGATCGCGCAGCGGCCGTCGAACCAGCTGGGCCTGTTCAACTGGTCGGCCACCAGCCACCGCATGGGCAACACGTTCGGCACCTCGGTGCAGGCGCAGCGGCCGGCGCCGCCGCCGGCCGCGCCGGTGCTGCCGCGGCGGCCGTAAACCGCCGGGCGGGCGGCGGAACCACAGTCCTATTGCGCTGTCAAGACTGGCGCATTCGCGCCGATTGCGTATCATTCCACGCTTGACCGCTTTGGAAAACGCCATGCTGCCCTCTATCGAACAACGTCTCGCCCTTGAACTTGCCGCCAAGCCGGTGCAAGTCGCCGCCGCCATCGCCCTGCTCGACGAGGGCGCCACCGTGCCCTTCATCGCCCGCTACCGCAAGGAAGCCACCGGCGGCCTGGACGACATCCAGCTGCGCCTGCTGGAAGAGCGCCTGCGCTACCTACGCGAGCTGGAAGAGCGCCGCGCCGCCATCGTCGCCTCGATCACCGAACAGAACAAGATGACGCCGGAGCTGCTCGACGCCGTCATGCACGCCGAAGACAAGACCCGCCTGGAAGACCTGTACCTGCCCTACAAGCAGAAGCGCCGCACCAAGGCGCAGATCGCCATCGAGGCGGGCCTGGCGCCGCTGGCCGAGGGCCTGCTGGCCGACCCCGGGCAGCAGCCGGAAGTGGAGGCCGCCAAGTTCCTGCGCGAAGCCTTCACCTCGGCCGACGGCAACAACCCCGGCGTGGCCGACACCAAGGCGGCGCTGGACGGCGCCCGCCAGATCCTCATGGAGCGCTTCGCCGAGGACGCCACGCTGCTGCAGGCGCTGCGCGAGTACGTGCAGGAGCACGGCATCGTCGAATCGAAAGTGGTCGAGGGCAAGCAGGACGAGGGCGAAAAATTCGCCGACTACTTCGACTACTCGGAAACCATCGGCACCGTGCCCTCGCACCGCGCCCTGGCCCTGCTGCGCGGCCGCCGCGAGCAGATCCTCGACGTCACGCTGCGCCTCGACACGGAGGCCGAGAAGCCGAAATGGGACGCGCCGCACAACCCCTGCGAAGGCCGCATCGCCGCCCGTTTCGGCATCAAGAACCAGGGCCGCCCGGCCGACAAGTGGCTGGCCGACACGGCCCGCTGGACCTGGCGCGTGAAGAGCTTCATGCACCTGGAAACCGAACTGATGGGCGCGCTGCGCGAACGCGCCGAGCTGGACGCGATCAACGTCTTCGCCACCAACCTGAAGGCGCTGCTGCTGGCCGCGCCGGCCGGCCAGCGCGCCACCATGGGCCTCGACCCCGGCCTGCGCACCGGCGTCAAGGTGGCCGTCGTCGACGCCACCGGCAAGGTCGTCGACACGGCCGTGATCTACCCGCACCAGCCGAAGAACGACTGGGACGGTTCGCTGCACACGCTGGGCCGCCTGGCCGCCAAGCACAACGTCTCGCTGATCTCGATCGGCAACGGCACCGCCTCGCGCGAAACGGACAAGCTGGCGCAGGACCTGATCAAGCAGCACCCGGAACAGAAGATGAGCAAGATCGTCGTTTCCGAGGCGGGCGCCTCGGTGTACTCGGCGTCCGAATTCGCCTCGCGCGAACTGCCCGACATGGACGTGTCGCTGCGCGGCGCCGTCTCGATCGCCCGCCGCCTGCAAGACCCGCTGGCCGAGCTGGTCAAGATCGACCCGAAATCCATCGGCGTCGGCCAGTACCAGCACGACGTCGGCCAGACCCAGCTGGCGCGCTCGCTCGACGCCGTCGTCGAGGACTGCGTGAACGCCGTCGGCGTCGACGTCAACACGGCCTCGGCGCCGCTGCTGGCGCGCGTCTCCGGCCTGTCCTCCAGCGTGGCGCAGAGCATCGTCAATTACCGCGACATGAAGGGCGCCTTCACCTCGCGCGCGGCGCTGAAAGCCGTGCCGCGCCTGGGCGAGAAGACCTTCGAGCAGGCCGCCGGCTTCCTGCGCGTGATGGGCGGCGACAATCCGCTGGACGCCTCGGCCGTGCACCCGGAATCGTATCCGCTGGTGGAGAAGATCCTCGCCGACATCAAGAAAGACATCCAGGCCGTCATCGGCGAAACGGCGCTGCTGAAGACGCTCAACCCGGCCAAGTACGCCGACGAAAAATTCGGCGTGCCGACCATCAGCGACATCCTCAAGGAACTGGAAAAACCGGGCCGCGATCCGCGCCCCGAATTCACCACGGCCACCTTCAAGGAAGGCGTCGAGGAAATCCGCGACCTGCGTCCGGACATGATCCTTGAAGGCGTCGTCACCAACGTCGCCGCCTTCGGCGCCTTTGTCGACATCGGCGTGCACCAGGACGGCCTGGTGCACATCTCGGCGCTGTCGAACACCTTCGTCAAGGACCCGCACACGGTCGTCAAGGCGGGCCAGGTGGTGCGCGTGAAAGTGCTGGAAGTGGACGAAAAGCGCAAGCGCATCGCGCTGACGATGCGCCTGACGGACAGCGCGCCGCAGGCCGGCGCCAAGCCGGAGCAGCGCGGCGACCGCAACGACCGCCGCAGCATGGCCCAGCACCAGCAGAGCCGTCCGGCGGCGGCGCCGGGCGGCAGCATGGCGGCGGCCTTCGCCAAGCTGCGCGGCTAGGGCGCCTTGGGGACAGACCACAATTTTTGAGAAAATATTTCTCAAAAATTGTGGTCTGTCCCCGGCTTTGATTGCTCGAAAATCGTGGTCTGTCCCCGGCTTGTCCCCAGCTTCGCGCTTCTGGTTTACAATATCGGCATCTAATTTTTTTCACCACACGAGGTAGCCATGAGCGACGTACAAACCTGGATCAAAGAAACCGTGACGGGCACGCCTGTCGTCCTGTTCATGAAGGGCACCGCCCAGTTCCCGCAGTGTGGCTTCTCCGGCCGCGCCATTCAGATCCTGAAGGCTTGCGGCGTGGAAAACATCGCCACCGTCAACGTGCTGGACGACCCGGAAGTGCGCCAGGGCATCAAGGAATACTCGAACTGGCCAACCATTCCCCAGCTTTACATCAAGGGCGAGTTCATCGGCGGTTCCGACATCATGAATGAAATGTTCGAATCCGGCGAACTGAAGACCCTGCTGGATGCCTGATAGGCCGCAGCGGCTGATCGTCGCCATCACGGGCGCCACCGGCGCCGTGTATGGCGTGCGTCTGCTGCAACTGCTCGGCGCCATCCCCGGCGTCGAGACGCATCTGGTTTTGTCCGACGCCGCCGTGCTGACGCTGCACCAGGAAACCGGCCTGCAGCGCAAGGAGGTCGAGGCGCTGGCCCATGTCGTGCACAAGCTGCGCGACGTCGGCGCCGCCATCGCCAGCGGCTCCTTCCAGTCCGACGGCATGGTCGTCGCGCCCTGTTCGATGAAGACCCTGGCCTCGGTCGCGCATGGCTTTTCCGACAATCTGATCGCCCGCGCCGCCGACGTCGTGCTCAAGGAGCGCCGCCGCCTCGTGCTGATGGTGCGCGAAACCCCCTTCAACCTGGCGCACCTGCGCAATATGACGGCCGTCACGGAAATGGGCGGCATCATCTTCCCGCCGCTGCCGAGCTTTTACCACCACCCCCAAAGCATGGCGGACATGGTCGACCATACGCTGGCCCGTGTCATCGACTTGTTTGGCATCGAGCATGGCCTGGCGCCGCGCTGGACCGGCCTGAAGGCCCGCGCCGCGGAGGAATAGGGGAAGGGGCCCGAGCGGGCTGGCGGTATGGCTGGCTGGCTCAAGTGCTGATTCATGCCGCGGGCCGGACGGCCTCGGGCGGTTTACGGCGCCGTATCGCCCCGGACGCGGGCCGACACTGTCGCCGCCGACGGTTCAGCCCGTCGGCAAAGACACAATACGCTTGCTACCAGCTTGCCCGTCAGCGCTTCTCGAACTGCGTGCCGCTGGCGTGCTTCAAATCCCTGGCCTCCTCCACCATGCGGCGGTGGGCTATGCGCTTGCGCATCACTTCCGCATGCTGGGCGGCGGTCATCGGTGGCACGGTCATCAAATCTTTTAGCTGCGCGGTATTGCTGTAATTACTTTTCATAAGACGGCTCAAATGCTCGGCTCCGTAGTAAATGGCAAGGCTGGGCGCCCCGGCTAAAACTCATGTGATTATGAGCCACTATTTGATTTCGCGTATTTTTCCTTGCGTTTTATATCAGTTTTATATCAGAAAGGTCGACGCGCAAGGGCGTCCGGCGATTCATTGTGCATCAGTTTCATGTCACGGCCATGACAAAACACAAGGCCGCGCCAACGTTCATTTTATTGCCTGCCGGCCACCTCCCAAGGCCAGGCCCGTTCCGGTCTGCATGCCGGAATTTGTTACTTTTGGTAGTTCACCCGCACCAGCATGCGAATAAATTCGCGCGCGATTTGGCGATGATGCTCGTCTAAACGTTGCAAGTCGGCAATTAATTTTACATCAGCGGACTCAAACCGCGACAAGCCGTTCGACGCCTCACCGGCCGCGGCGGCACTTTCCGGGCCGCCAAAACGCAGCCATTCGGCCGGCACGCCCAGCCATTGGGCGATCATGCGCAGCTTTTCCTGCGTCGGGATGGCCTCGCCCACCAGCCATTTTCGGGCTGCGTGCACGGTAATCGGGCGTCCATCGAAGCGTATATTGAATTCCCGGGCCAGTCGCGTTGGACTGTCTGGGGAGTAGTGGGCGTTTTTCAGCGCCTGCTGGAGGCGCTGGCTAAAACTTTCGCGTTCATTTGAAGAATTCATAGTTGCACTATTTCATGTTGCAACATGAAAGTCAGTCTCTTGAATAGACAACTTAATTGTGACTTGCCTAATATTGTTATTTAACACTTCACACTCCTTATCGTGTTTTTTTGCCATGGCAGAAACCGAATAAAATACTGCGGCTGGCGGGGTCCGGGGTTGAAATTTCCCGCCACGGCGGCGGCCGGCGCAGCGGCACCGCAAAATCCGGCCATATTTCTCTACTTCGTGCGGAAACGGACGATTTCGTCCAAACCGGTTTCGCGTTTCACAATTGTGTCGGCCCACACCTTATACAGATGGGTCAATGCTTCCCCCAGGGTAAAACTGAGCCGGTGCGCACGGCGCGGCGGCGACATGACGCCGGCCGCCGCACGCCCCCGCGCACAGGCCGGCCGGCGCATCGGCCCGGTGCATCCGGCCGGCGGCGCCGGGGATGGCCTCGCCGCCGCGGCGCAGGCAGCGGCGCATCGTTGGGCATGCGCGGCAAGCCGTATTGCCCCGTATCGTCGCCGGCCAGCCGGCGCGGCGCGGGGCGCGCGGCCGCCCGCCGTGGCGACCCGCCAGTTCTGGTCACCAATTGCGACTAATAGTCCATCCTGCATGCGAGTGTAGGCCGGCGCCAGGGCGGACACAAGCGATGGATGCTAATTCTTGCATTCCGGCATCTGCCCCGGCGCGGCCGGCCGGACGGGTGCGGCGGCGCGCCGATTCGCGGGCGATCTTTCGGCTTCACTTTTCGGACAGGCGCGCTACAATGCGATTGACGTTGACGTAAACGGAAGCCGCCGCACGGGCTGTCCCGCATGCGGCGTTGCCGAAGAACTTTAACAGTAAGCAAGAAAAAGATGCCGACCTATACCATCACCGAACTGGCGCGCGAATTCGACGTCACCGCACGCGCGATCCGTTTTTATGAAGATCAGGGGCTGCTCAGCCCGACACGGGAAGGCGCGGGCGGCCGCAACCGGGTCTACACGCCGCGCGACCGCACCCGGTTGAAGCTGACGCTGCGCGGCAAGCGCCTGGGCCTGGCCTTGTCCGAGATCAAGAGCCTGGTCGATATGTATGAAACGCCGAAGGACACCAGCGCGCAGATGAACCGCTTCCTCGGCGTGCTGGCGCAGCACCGCGAAACCCTGGAGCAGCAGCGCGAGGACATCGAAATGGCGCTGGCCGAGATCACCGCCCACGAGGAGGAATGCAAGCGCCTGCTGGCCGGCGTGGCCGCCGGCGCGCATGTGCCGGCGCCCTAAGGCCGGGGCCGCGCCGGCAACGGCGCGGCAGGCACTTTACGTTTACGTTAACGTCACATAAGCGTATCATTGGCTCTTCACTCTTTCCGCTAACTGTCTATTCGACGAGGACGACATGCTCCATCTTCCAGGCTTAACTTTTGACCACGGCGAAGACATCGCCGCGCTGCGCGAAGCGATCCAACAATTTGCCGCCGCCGAGATCGCCCCGCGCGCCGCCGAGATCGACCGCAGCGACCAGTTTCCCATGGACCTGTGGCGCAAGATGGGCGAGCTGGGCTTGCTCGGCATCACCGTCGACGAGCAGTACGGCGGCAGCGGCATGGGTTACCTGGCCCACATCATCGCGATGGAAGAGATTTCCCGCGCCTCCGCCTCGGTCGGCCTGTCGTATGGCGCCCACTCGAACCTGTGCGTGAACCAGATCAAGCGCAACGGCACGGACGCGCAAAAAGCCCAGTACCTGCCGAAGCTGGTGTCGGGCGAGCACATCGGCGCGCTGGCCATGTCGGAGCCGAACGCCGGCTCGGACGTCGTCAGCATGAAGCTGCGCGCCGACTGGAAGGGCGACCGCTGGGTGCTCAACGGCACCAAGATGTGGATCACCAACGGCCCCGACGCCGACGTGCTGGTGGTGTACGCGAAGAACGATCTGGCGGCCGGCTCGAAAGGCATGACGGCCTTCCTGATCGAAAAGCATTTCAAGGGCTTCTCGATCGCGCAAAAACTCGACAAGCTGGGCATGCGCGGCTCGCACACGGGCGAACTGGTGTTCCAGGATTGCGAAGTGCCGGCCGAGAACGTGCTGGGCGGCCTGGGCAAGGGCGTCAACGTGCTGATGTCGGGCCTGGACTTCGAGCGCACCGTGCTGTCCGGCGGCCCGCTCGGCATCATGCAGGCTTGCATGGACCTGGTGGTGCCGTATGTGCACGAGCGCACGCAGTTCGGCCAGCCCATCGGCGAATTCCAGCTGATGCAGGGCAAGCTCGCCGACATGTATTCGACGATGATGGCCTGCAAGGCTTACGTCTACGCCGTCGGCCAGGCCTGCGACCGCGCCACGACGCCGGAGGCGGTGCGCCAGTTGCGCAAGGACGCCGCCGGCGCCATTCTGTATAGTGCGGAGAAGGCAACCTGGATGGCCGGCGAGGCGATCCAGGCGCTGGGCGGCAACGGCTACATCAACGAGTATCCGGCCGGCCGCCTGTGGCGCGACGCGAAACTGTATGAAATCGGCGCCGGCACCAGCGAAATCCGCCGCATGCTGATCGGCCGCGAATTGTTCGCGGAAACGCTGTAAGGTAGCCGGGCGCGCGCGGATTAGCTACCCTGATGAAAACGGGTTTTTTATTAGCTGAACTAATCTTCGATCGGGACGGACGATGACACAAATTGCTTTCCCCAAACTGCTGTCTTCGCAAATCGCCTTCGACATCGCGCGCACGATACGCGACGGCTTCGACAAGCACTACCGCCTGTTCCGCCGCACCAGCCGCCACGCCAAGCAGCATTTCGAGCACGGCGCCTGGGCCGCGGCCCAGCAGGCGGCCCGCGAGCGCATCGGCTTTTACGACCAGCGCGTGCAGGAATGCGTGCAGATGCTCGAAGATGAGTACGACGAGGCGGAGTTGACGGACGAAGTGTGGCGCGAGCTGAAGCTGCACTACATCGGCATGCTGTCCGACCACAAGCAGCCGGAGCTGGCGGAAACCTTCTTCAACTCCGTCTGCTGCAACATCCTGCACCGCACCTATTTCCATAACGATTTCATCTTCGTGCGCCCCGTCGTCTCCACCGAGTACATCGAGACGGAGGAGCTGAATCCGACCTACCGCGTCTACTATCCGGGCAAGGACGGCTTGCGCTTCACGCTCAAGCGCATCATCACGAATTTCCAGCTGAACTGCGTTTTTGCCGACCTGGACCGCGACGTCGGCCTCGTCGAGGCGCGCCTGAAACAGATTTTCGGCGCCGACCGGCTGGAGCCGAACCACCAGATCCAGGTGCTGTCGAGCCTGTTCTACCGCAACAAGGGCGCCTACATCGTCGGCAAGGGCATCAACGGCAACCGCGAATACCCCTTCATCGTGCCGATCCTGCACGACCGCCGGGGCCAGCTCTTCCTCGACACCGTGCTGTTCGACCAGGAGCAGATCACGATACTGTTCTCGTTCACGCGCGCCTACTTCCTCGTCGACATGGAAGTGCCCTCCGCCTATGTGCAGTTCTTGCGCAGCCTGCTGCCGCGCAAGCCGCGCAGCGAGATTTACACGATACTCGGCCTGCAAAAACAGGGCAAGACCCTGTTCTACCGCGACTACCTGCAGCACTTGAAGCACTCCTCGGACCGCTTCGAGAGCGCGCCCGGCATCCGCGGCCTCGTCATGCTGGTGTTCGCGCTGCCGTCCTTCCCCTATGTGTTCAAGGTCATCAAGGACTTCTTCCCGGCGCCGAAGGAAACCACGCGCGCCCAGATCAAGGAAAAATACCTGCTGGTCAAGCACCACGACCGCGTCGGCCGCATGGCCGACACGCTGGAATACTCGAACGTGGCCTTCCCGCGCGCCCGCTTCGCCGAGGAATTGCTGGCCGAGCTGGAGCATTTCGCGCCCTCCCTGGTCGAGTACGAAGACGACAAGATCATCATCAAGCACCTCTACATCGAGAGGCGCATGATGCCGCTCAACATCTGGCTGAGCAACGCGGAAAAAGAGGCCGACGAAGCGAAGGTCGAGCATGGCCTGCTGGAATACGGCAACGCGATCAAGGAATTGGTCGCGGCCAACATCTTCCCCGGCGACATGCTCTACAAGAACTTCGGCGTCACCCGCCACCAGCGCGTCGTCTTCTACGACTACGATGAAATCGAGTACATCACCGACTGCAACTTCCGCCTGATTCCGCCGGCCCGCAACGAGGAAGAGGAAATGTCGGCCGAGCCGTGGTACGCGATCGGCAAGCACGACGTCTTCCCCGAGCAGTTCGGCCGTTTCCTGCTGGGCAATCCGCGCATCCGCAAGTATTTCATGAAGCACCACGCCGACCTGCTGACGCCGGCGTTCTGGCAGGCGCGCAAGCAGCGCATCCAGGACGGCATCATCGAAGACGTGTTCCCCTACCCGCAGCACATTCGTTTTTGCAATCAAACCACCCACACCATCCCGGCCGTGTCACAGCCGCTTTTTTCGGAGAACCACCATCATGAATGATCCTATCGTTATCGTCGGTGCGGCCCGCACCCCCATGGGCGCCTTCCAGGGCGACTTCGCCGGCGTCAGCGCCAGCGACCTGGGCGCGGTTGCCATCCGGGCCGCGGTGGCGCGCGCCGGCGTCGCGCCGGACGCCGTCGAACACGTCTTCTTCGGCAATTGCCTGATGGCGGGCCAGGGCCAGGCGCCGGCCCGCCAGGCGGCGCTGAAGGCCGGCTTGCCGACCTCGGCCGGCGCCGTCACGCTGTCGAAAATGTGCGGCTCGGCCATGCAGGCGGCCATCTTCGCCCACGACACCCTGCTGGCCGGCAGCGCCGACGTGATCGTCGCCGGCGGCATGGAATCGATGAGCAACGCCCCCTACCTGATCCCCAAGGCGCGCGGCGGCTACCGCATCGGCCACGGCATGATTTACGACCACATGATGCTGGACGGCCTGGAGGACGCCTACACCAAGGACGAGAAGGGCAACGGCCGCTCGATGGGCACCTTCGCCGAGGAATGCGCCAGCCAATACCAGTTCACCCGCGCGGCGCAGGACGCCTTCGCCATCGCCTCCGTGCAGCGCGCCCAGGCGGCCGCCAAGGACGGCGGCTTCGCCTGGGAAATCGCGCCCGTGACCGTTTCCGGCCGCGGCGGCGACAGCGTCATCGAGCAGGACGAGGGCCCGCTGAAGGCGCGCCTGGAAAAAATCCCCGCGCTGAAGGCGGCGTTCAAAAAGGACGGCACCATCACGGCGGCCTCCTCGTCGTCGATCAACGACGGCGCCGCCGCCCTCGTGCTGATGCGCGCCTCGACCGCCAAGCAGCTCGGCTGCACGGTGCTGGCGACCATCCACGGCCACGCCACCCACGCCCAGGCGCCCGCGCTGTTCACGACGGCGCCGGTGGGCGCCATCCGCAAGCTGTTCGCCAAGACCGGCTGGAGCAGCGGCAGCGTCGACCTGTACGAAATCAATGAAGCCTTCGCCGCCGTGCCGATGGCGGCCATGCACGATCTCGACATCCCGCACAGCAAAATCAACGTCCACGGCGGCGCGTGCGCGCTGGGCCACCCGATCGGCGCCTCGGGCGCGCGCATCCTCGTCACGCTGATCGGCGCGCTGAAGAAAAGCGGCGGCAAGCGCGGCGTCGCGGCCCTGTGCATAGGCGGCGGCGAAGCGACGGCGATGGCCATCGAACTGGCGTAAACAAGGGCGCGCCGGCGGGCCTTGCCCGGCGGCGCCCGCGCACCGCGGGTGCGCCCCCCACATTTCAAGGAAAGTATGCCAACAGCACTCATCATCGGCGCATCGCGCGGCATCGGCCAGGAACTGGTGCGCCAGTACCTGGGCCAGGGCTGGCGCGTCATCGCCACCGCGCGCCAGGAAAACCACTGCGCCGCCCTCAAGGAACTGGGCGCGGAAGCCCACCAGCTCGACGTCACCGACGTCGAAGGCTGCGCCGCCCTGGGCTGGAAGCTCGACGGCGAGCACCTCGACGTGGCCATCCTCAACGCCGGCGTCTACGGCCCGCGCCACGACGGCTTCCCGCTGCAATCGGACTTCGACGCGGTCATGCACACCAATGTGCTGGCGGCGATGCGCCTGCTGCCGCTGATCGCGCCCATGGTCTGCGCGGCGCGCGGCAAACTGGCGGCGCTGTCCTCGCACATGGGCTCCCTCAGCGAGCGCGACAATCCGACCGGCACGCTGTACCGCGCCAGCAAGGCGGCGCTGAACTCGGTGCTGATCGACACGGCGCAGCGCTTCGGCGCCAAGGGCGCCACCTGCGTCGCCCTGCACCCGGGCTGGGTGCGCACCGACATGGGCGGGCAGGGCGCCGACCTGTCGGCCGAAGAAAGCGCCGCCGGCATCCGCGCCACGCTGGCCGCGCTGGCCCCGTCCAGCCAGGCCGCCTACCTCCACCACGACGGCAAGCCGATCGGCTGGTAAACCCTTTTCCCGAGCCCCCCATGATACTGAGCGACGAACACGAAATGATACGCGACGCCCTGCGCACGTTTGCGCAGGAGCGCCTGGCGCCGCACGCGGCCCGCTGGGACAAGGAACACTACTTTCCCCAGGCCGAACTGAAGGAACTGGCGGCGCTGGGCGCCTTCGGCGTGGCCGTGCCGGAAGCGCTGGGCGGCGCCGGCCTCGACTACGTCTCGCTGGCCCTGGTGCTGGAAGAAATCGCCGCCGGCGACGGCGGCACGTCGACCATCATCTCCGTCAACAACTGCCCCGTGTGCAGCATCGCCATGATGTACGCCGACGAGGCGCAAAAGGAACAATGGCTGCGGCCGCTCGCCCAGGGCGACATGCTGGGCGCGTTTTGCCTGACCGAGCCGCACACCGGCAGCGACGCGGCGGCGCTGCGCACCACGGCCGTGCGCGACGGCGACGACTACGTGCTCAACGGCGTCAAACAATTCATCACCAGCGGCAAATACGCCGACGTCGCCATCGTCATGGCCGTCACCGACAAGGCCGCCGGCAAACGCGGCATCAGCGCCTTCTGGGTGCCGACCTCGGCGCCCGGCTACATCGTCGCCGGCCTGGAGCAAAAGATGGGCCAGCACTCCTCGGACACGGCGCAAATCCTGCTGGAGAATTGCCGCATCCCGGCCGCCAACCTGATCGGCGCCGAAGGCCAGGGCTACAAAATCGCCCTGTCCGGGCTGGAGGGCGGGCGCATCGGCATCGCCTCGCAGGCCGTCGGCATGGCGCGCGCCGCCTACGAGGCGGCCCTGGGCTACGCGCGCGAGCGCGAAAGCTTCGGCAAGCCCATCTTCGAGCACCAGGCCGTGCAATTCCGCCTGGCCGACATGGCCACGCAGATCGAGGCGGCGCGCCAGCTGGTGCGCCACGCGGCGTCGATGAAAGACGCCGGCCTGCCCTGCCTGAAAGAGGCGGCGATGGCCAAGCTATTCGCCTCCGAAATGGCCGAGCGCGTCTGCTCCGACGCCATCCAAGTGCACGGTGGCTACGGCTACGTCAGCGACTTCCCGGTCGAGCGCATCTACCGCGACGTGCGCGTCTGCCAAATCTACGAAGGCAGCAGCGACATCCAGAAAATCCTCATCGCCCGCGCCCTGTAAAAGCGGGGGACAGACCACGATTTCCGAGAAATATTTCTTGGAAATCGTGGTCTGTCCCCCGCTGTCGGGACGAAAAAAAAGCCCGCCGAAGCGAGCTTTGTTCCAATGTATTACCAATGCTTTAATCGTGTCCCAGGCGCCCATGCTATCTGCGTGGTGCCCTGACGTGTAAATCGACCAACGTATCCGGAATTACAAATCCAAGCCTTACAACCATGCACAACCCCAACATTACACATATTGGCTCGCGGCGTAGGCCTTGGATAGCGGGACTGTCTGCGAACAAACCTCACCACTGAACGTAGTGTAGCACAGCATTTTGTGCAGCGCAACAAATTATCGCATTCATTTCACGGCGCCGTGTGCAGGCGCTGCGCCGCCTGGTCTTGCTCGCCGCGCCCGACCCGCTCGTACTCGGCGATCACCTGGGCGCCGAACAGCAGCAGCGTGGCGCCGATTTCCAGGCTGAACATGACGACGATGGCCGTCGTCATCGAGCCGTAGACGACGTTCACCTGCGACAAGGTGGAGAAGTACCAGACCAGCACGTGGCGCGCCACCTCCCACAGCAGGGCCGCCGTGATCCCGCCTATCAGCGCGTGCCAGACCGACAGGCGGCCGACCGGCATCACCAGGTAGATCGAGCTGAGCACGAGGATTTCGCCGCCCAGGCCGAGCAGGTAGAGCAGCACGCCGGAGACGCCGCCCAGCGACCAGCTGCGGCCGAGAAACTGCAGGCTTTCCTCGCCCAGCACCTGCAGCGAGCCGGCCACCAGCGTCACCAGCAGGATGCCGGCGCCGAGCGAGACGATATAGCAGTAGGGCAGGATCGCCGAGACGAGGAAGCGCCGCCGCCGTATCGCCACGCGGTGCACGAAGATGACGCTCATGGCGTTTTCCAGCACGGTGAAGGCGAGCGAACTGAAGAACAGCATCGTCGCCAGCACCACCCAGCCGATGACGTCGCGATGGGCGAGGAAGTGCGCGACTTCGGCAACGATGGCGGCCGACTGCCCCGGCACCAGCCACTCCAGATAGCGCGCCATCGTGCCCAGCAGCTCGTCCTGGTCGATCACGTGCGACAGGGCGACGACGACCAGCATCAGCAGCGGCACGATGGAGAGCAGCGAGTAATAGGCGACGGCGCCCGCCAGCAGCAGGCCCTGGTTGGCGCGGAAGCCCTTCAGGGTCTGCAGGAAGAACGCCAGCGGATGGCTGAGCACATAGGCGCCGGCGCGGCGCTGGATGGTCGACATGGGCGCACCCCAAGGTTGCCTGGCCAAACGGCCACACCAGTATTCTACCGAGCCTGGCGCCAAGGCCGGCGCCGGCTTCGTCGCCGGCAAAAGGGTGCCGGGCGCCGGCCCTTGCCCGCTTCAATGCTGGCGCGGCGCCACATCCAGATAACGCCAGGCCGTGAATTCGACCGGATGCCGCTTGTAATTTTTCAGCCACGGCTGGCGCAGGTCGGCCGACACGGGATGCGTCAGCAGCACCCAGGGCGCGTAGGCATGGATCAGCTGCGCCATGTCGTGGTACAGCGCGCGCCGGCGCGGCGAGTCGGGCAGCAGGCGCGCCTGCTCGTACAGCCTGTCGTAGGCGGGCAGCTTGAAGCGGGCATAGTTGGCGCGGCCGCTGTTGGGGCCATACAGCAGCTGGAAGAAATTCTCGCCGTCGGGGAAGTCGGCGATCCAGTTCGTCTCGAACATCTGCACCTGGCCCAGGCGCGAAGCCTTGATGATTTCCCCCTTCTTGTCGCTCTTGAAGACGACGCGCAGGCCGACCGCCGCCAGGCTGCGCCGCCACAACTCGTCGCGCAGGCGCCCGGCCGCGCTCGCCTCCGTGTGCATCACCAGCGTCAGCGGCTTGCCGCCGGGCAGGGCCCGGAAGCCGTCCGCCTGCGCCCGGTAGCCGTAGCGGTCCAGCAGCGCCCGCGCCAGCGCCGGGTCGTAGCGCGTCGGGCCGCGGTAGGCCGCGTCATAGCCCAGCACGTTCGGCGGCAGCGGCGACTGGGCCGGCAGCGCCAGCCCCTTCTTCAGCAGCGCGACATCCTCGGTGCCGTTGTAGCTGAGGGCGATGGCGCGCCGCAGCGCCAGCTTGTCCTTGCCATAGCCGCCAAGCAAGGGATCGTCCATATTCATCCACATGTAATACGTTTGCAGCACGGGGAAGCGCGACAGGGCGATGCCCTTGGCGGCCAGCTCGGGCCTGAGCGCGCCGCCGGCCAGCACCATGTCCGTCAGCGACTCCGGCACCTGCTCCAGGTAGTCGAACTGGCCCTTCAAAAAGCCCAGCACGCGCGACTGGTATTCCTCGACGATGCGCACGTCGACCCGCTCCACCAGCGGCAGGCGCCGGCCTTCCAGCGCGGCGGCCAGCGCCCGGTCTTCCGGCGCCACGTCCGGCCCGGCGTGGAACACGGTGCTGCGGAAGCCAGGATTGGCCAGCAGCACGATCTTGTCGCTGTGGCGCCACTCGCCGACCATGAAGGGACCGCTGCCGACCGGATGGTTGCCGCTCTGGCCGGGATAGGCCTCGATGACCTCGCGCGCGACGACGCCGGTGGCCGGCATCGCCAGGTAGAACAGGAAATTCGGGTCGGGCGCCGTCAGGCCGATGCGCAGCGTGTAGCGGTCCAGCGCGCGCAAGCCGTCGATCGCGCTGTCGTAGCTGAACTGGCCCGGCTTCAAGGCGGCGTCGCCGGCGATCTTGCCCTCGAACAGGAACAACCACGGCGATTTCAGGCCGGGGTCGTACAGGCGTTTCAGGCTGTACACATAATCCTGCGCCGTCACCTCCCGCTTGACGCCCTTGAAGGCCGGATCGGGCGTGAAAAAGATGCCCGGCCTGATACGGAACAGATAACTGCGGCCGCCGTCCTCGACGCCGGGCATGGCCGCCAGCGTGTTTTCCTGCAGCTTCAGCGGCCGCGCCAGATAGTCGTAGCGCAGCATCGGGTCGAACAGGTTTTCCAGCAGGTTCAGGCTGGCGAGGTCGGACGCGACGGCCGGGTCGAGGCTGCTCTCGGCCGTGGTCAGCAGCATATGCAGCGTCTTCGGCGGCGCGGCGGCATCGGCGGCCTGGCCCTGGCCGCAGCAGGACAGCGACAGGAAGGCGGCGGCGAGGGCGGTGCGGCAGAAACGAAGCATGAAGGATCCAAACGTAGGCAAACGGACGGCGGCGCAAGGGGCGAAGGGGACAGACCACGATTTTTTCGCCGCGTGAGGGGACAGACCACGATTTTTTCGGCGCGCGCGCCGCGCGCGCCGAAAAAATCGTGGTCTGTCCCCGGCTGTGCATTGTACCCACCCGCGAAGGCGCGCGCCGCTCTATACTCTCTGTCTGCAACATTGCGCATCCATTCCAGGCACACAACGACATGGCACTTAATTACATCTGGTCCGGCTTCTTTTTGGTGGGTTTCCTGGCGGCGCTGGCCCAGTGGATTTTCCTCGGCGACAATGAGATCTTCAAGCGCATCATCGACGGCACCTTCGAGTCGGCCCGCCTGGGCGTGATGGATATCGCGCTGCCGCTGGCCGGCGTCATGACCCTGTGGCTGGGCATCATGAACATCGGCGAAAAGGCCGGCGCCGTCGGCCTGCTGGCGCGCCTGATCTCGCCCTTCTTTTCGCGCATCTTCCCCGGCGTGCCGAAAAACCACCCGGCCACCGGCCATATGGTGATGAATTTCTCGGCCAATTTGCTCGGCCTCGACAACGCCGCCACGCCCTTCGGCCTGAAGGCGATGGAGAGCCTGCAGACCCTGAACCCGAACAAGGACGAGGCCACCGACGCGCAAATCATGTTCCTCGTGCTGCACACCTCCGGCCTGACCCTGATCCCGCTGGCCATCATGGCGCAGCGCGCCATCCTCGGCGCGGCCGACCCGTCCGACATCTTCATCCCCTGCATGATCGCCACCTACGTCGCCACCGTCGTCGGCATCATCACCGTCGCCATCAAGCAGCGCATCAACCTGCTCAACGCCACCGTGCTGGGCTGGCTGGGCGGCATGACGGCGGCCATCGTCGCCCTGATCTGGTATTTCACGCAGTATCTGAGCAAGCAGGAGATCGAGCTGGTGTCCAAGGTGGCCAGCAACCTGATACTCATCGGCGTCATCGCCGGCTTCATCATCGGCGCGCTGCGCAAGCGCGTCAACGTCTACGAAGCCTTCATCGAGGGCGCCAAGGGCGGCATTCAGACTTCGCTGACGGTGATCCCCTATCTGGTCGGCATGCTGGTGGCCATCGGCGTCGTGCGCAACGCCGGCGTGTTCGGCTTCGTCGTCGCCGGCATGGACTGGGCCTTCACGCAACTGGGCATGAACACGGACTTCGTGCCGGCCCTGCCGACCGCGCTGATGAAGCCGCTCAGCGGCAGCGGCTCGAAGGCCATGATGATAGACGCCATGCGAACCTACGGCGTCGATTCCTTCGTCGGCCGCCTCGCCTGCATCTTCCAGGGCTCGGCCGACACCACCTTCTACATCGTCGCCCTGTATTTCGGCTCCGTCGGCATCCGCAAAACCCGCTACGCCATCTCCGCCGGCCTGATCGCCGACCTGGCCGGCGTGCTCGCCGCCATCGGCGTCGCCTATGTCTTTTTCCACTGAGGTCACTATGTTACGACGCGCCACCTTCGCCGCGCTGCTGGCCTGCAGCGCCGCCGCCCACGCCGAGCTGCCCGAGCCGGTCGCCCGCCTGCTGCGCGCGGCCAATATCCCCGACGAGGCCGTCGGCGCCGTCGTCCTGCGCGGCAACGCCACCGTGCTGGCCCATGGCGCCGAGCGCAGCATGCAGCCGGCCTCGACGATGAAGCTGGTGACCACCCTGGTCGGGCTGGAGCAACTGGGGCCGATCTTCCGCGGCCGCACGGAGCTGCGCAGCGGCGCCGATCTGGTCGGCGGCGTGCTCCAGGGCGACCTGGTGCTGCGCGGCGGCGGCGACGCCGACTTCGACGCCGACGTGCTGGAGCACATGCTGCAAAAGCTGCGCAACCAGGGCGTCAAGAAGATCAAGGGCGACCTGCTGCTGGACCGCCAGCTGTTCCGGCCGGCCCGGCCCGACCGCGTCACGCCGCAGTTCGACCGGATGCCGGAATTCCGCTACAACGTCGTGCCGGACGCCCTGCTGCTCAACACCAACATGCTGCAGATCGACATCAGCTCGACGCAGCAGCAGTTGAAGCTCTTGATGATGCCGCCGCTGGAAGGCGTCAGCGTCGGCGCCGACATGAAGCTGGTCGACGCCCCCTGCGCGAAATGGGAGGATGGCTGGCGCACGCCCGACTATGTGCGGGGCGAGGACGGCAAGCTGAAGGTGCTGCTGCACGGCAGCTTCCCGCGCAATTGCGCGCACACCGTGCATGTCAACGTGCTCGACCGGCAGGACTACGCCGACCGCCTGTTCCGCGCCACCTGGCGCCGCCTGGGCGGCAGCTTCGGCGGCGCCGTGCGCGAGGCGGCCACGCCGGCCGGCACGCGCCTGCTGGCGGACCACGTGGCCCGCGCCCTGCCCGAGGTGCTGCGCGACATCAATAAAATCTCCGACAACACCCAGGCCCGCCTGCTCTACCTGAGCCTGGGCAGCCTGGAGTCGGACGCCTACTTCGGCAGCCGCCCGCTGGCGGCCGGCGACGCGGACACGGCCGTGCGCGCCCGCCAGGTGGTGCGCGACTGGTTCCTGCGCCACCGCATCGACGAGGCCGACCTGGTGATCGAAAACGGCTCCGGCCTGTCGCGCACGGAGCGCATCCGCCCGGCCCAGCTGGCCGCCGTGCTGCGCGTCGGCAGCCAGAGCGTGTGGGCGCCGGAATTCCTCTCCAGCCTGCCGATCGCCGCGCTCGACGGCACCATGCGCCGGCGCCTGCGCGACAGCGCGGCGGCGGCGCGGGCGCGCATCAAGACGGGGGGATTGGAGAATGTCGTCGCGATCGCCGGCTATGTGCCGGACGCCAACAACGAGCAGTGCGTGGTGGTGGCCTTCATCAACCACGAGCGGGTCGGCAACGGCGCCGGCCGCGCCGCGCTCGACGCGCTGATCGACTGGGTGGCCGCGTCCGGGCTGCCGCCGGCTTGAGACGGCGGCCTGGCCCGCGCTACCACATCAAGTCGTCGGGGATCTGGAAGGCGGCATAGGGATCGTCCTCCTCGACCACGGCGCTGCTCTGCTTGACCCGCACCACCAGCGCGGGGTCGCGCTCGGCGATCTTGTCGGCAATGACGCGGGGCACCAATTCGCTGACGCCGCCCAGGCAGACAATCACCAGCCGCCCGGCCACCAAATGCGCCTGGACGGCGGCCGACACATACAGCCGCTCGATCTTATTGTCGTGGGTGAAATTGTAGGCGATGTCGCCGGCGCCCTTGCTCTGGCGGTTCTTCTCCACCATCTGGGCGATTTGCGCCACGATCGCCTTCTGGTTGGCGGCCGCGTCGCGCTGGGCATTGAGCTCGCGGGCCCGTTCGGCGTTCTTGCGCTGCGTCTCCAGCGCGGCCACGCGCGCCTCGTCGACGCTTTGCGTGCCGGTCCGGCGTTCGACCTTCTTCTGCTTGCTCTTGTCCTGGTTGGCCAGTTTGACCTTGTTTTTGTCGACCAGGCCAGCTTTCAAAAACTGCTCTTGTAACGAGACCATCGTGCTACTCCGTAAATGGGGGCCACCGGCCAGGGCGGCGGCGCCGGCCGGTGTAAAGACGTAAGCATAGCAAAAATGTCGGCCCCGGCCGGAACGGCCTCGCCGCCCCTATGCGGCGCCGCAGGCCAGCACCAGGTTGTGCCAGTAGCGCATGCCGACCACCAGGGTGTCGTCGTTGAAGTCGTAGTGCGGGTTGTGCAGCGTGGCGCTGGGCACGTCGCCGTCGACGCCCATCCAGATGTAGGCGCCGCGCTTGACCCTGAGCATGAAGGAAAAGTCTTCCGAGGCCATCGACGGCTGGCAGTCGTATATCACCTTGTCGGCGCCCACCGTCTGCGTCGCCGCGGCAATCGCCAGGTCCGTTTCCGCGTCGCTGTTGATGGTCGGCGGATACGCGTAATGGTAGGTCAGCGTGGCGCGGCCGCCGTGCATGGCCGCCGCCGCGCCGGCGATTTCGCCGATCAGGCCGTGGATCTGCCTTTGCACCGGCTCGGAAAAACAGCGCACCGTGCCGCGCAGCACGGCCTGCGCCGGGATCACGTTCCAGGCGTCGCCGCCGTGGATCTGCGTCACCGTCACCACGGCCGGCACTTGCGGCGCCAGGCGGCGGCTGACGATGGTTTGCAGCGCCAGCACGATCTCGCTGGCGATGACCAGGCTGTCGATGCCCTTTTCCGGCATGGCCGCATGCGAGCCCTTGCCGTCGACGCTGATCTCGAAGGTGTCGAAGGCCGCCATCATCGGCCCGTGGTTGACGGCGAAGCTGCCGGCCGGCAGCCCCGGCCAGTTGTGCAAGCCGTACACGGCGTCGCAGGGGAAGCGCTCGAACAGGCCCTCCTCGACCATCACCTTGCCGCCGCCCAGCGCCTCCTCGGCCGGCTGGAAGATGCAGTGGACGGTGCCGCGCCAGTCGCGGTTGGCGTTCAGGTGCAGGGCCGCGCCCAGCAGCATCGCCGCGTGGCCGTCGTGGCCGCAGGCGTGCATCTTGCCATCGTGCACGGAGCGGTGGCCGAAGCTGTTGGCCTCCTGCACCGGCAGCGCGTCCATGTCGGCGCGCAGGCCGATCGACGGCCCCGCGCCGTTGCGCAGCACGGCCACCAGGCCGGTGCGGCCCACGCCCTCGAAGACGTCGATGCCGTGGGCGCGCAGCGTTTCCGCCAGCAGGCGCGCCGTGGCATGTTCCTCGAAAGCCGTCTCGGGGCGGGCGTGCAGGGCTCTGCGGCAGCTGCGCATTACTTCGACAATCTGGTCGTCCGTCATCTTGTTCTCCGGTGGGATGCTGATCGGCTGACAATCTAACCGCTCCCATCCGGCACCGCCAGCACTCCGCTTGCGCGATCTTGTTCTGTTTAGCGCAACGGCGGCCGCTTCACATCTGGCTGTTGATCTGCTGCATCAGGCGGTTGGCGGCCACGGACAGCTTGCGCCCGACGCGGGTGATCAGATGGGTTTCGGCGCCGGCCAGCGCCGCATTGGCGACGGGGATGGCGAACAATTCGCCGCGCTCCAGCTCGCCCCGTATGGCGAAGGTCGGCAGCAACGTCACCCCCAGGCCCGAACGGACGAAGTGGCGCAGCACGGTGATGGAATTGGTCGTCACGGTCGGCGTCAGGCGCACCTTGTCGAGCATCATCGCCGCCTCGACCACCTGGCGCATGCCATAGGTCATGTGCGTCAGGGCCAGCGGATACGGCTGCAAATCGGCCAGCGTCAGCGAGTCCACCTTGCCCAGCAGGGGAAAGTCCGGCCCGACGATGGCATGCACGGCCTGCACCATCGACGCCCGGCTGACGATCTTCGGGTCCGCCGGCGGCGTGAAGACCAGGCCGATTTCCGCCTCGTCCATGGCCACCGCCCGTATCACCTCGTTCGTGCCGGCGATGTTGAGCACCACGGAAATGTCCGGGTGGCGCGTGCAAAACTGGTTGATGGGGCCGCCGACGACGTCGGCGATGAAGCCCTCGCCCATGATGACGGAGATGGCGCCGCGCCGCAGGCCGCGGATTTCCTGCAATTTCGACAACAGGTCGGCCTGGTGCGAGCGCTGCTCGCGGAAATACTCGACGAGCAGCTTGCCGGCCTCGGTCGGGCTGACGCCGCGCTTGTTGCGCTCCATCAGGTTGACGGCCAGCTCTTGCTCAAGCAGGGTGATTTGCCGGCTGACGGCCGACGGCGCCACGTCCAGCCAGTCGGCCGCGCCCCGCACCGTGCCGCAACGCACCGCCTCGTACAGATAGGCGATGCGGCTTTCATTGATTGATTCTGCCATCGGGGTGTTCTCTGAATTAGAACAAAAGAGGGCATTTATTGTAATTGATTCTTGCAAGCAAAACAACCACACTCAAGGCCACGCAAAATAGTGCATCGTCCGCTATGCCGATGCCGCATGAACCGTTAGGAATGACCGTGAACAGAGTCGGTGTGATTGGTTTGGGCAGTATGGGGAGGGGCATCATCATGTCGCTGCGGCGCGGCGGCTTCCGCGTGCTCGGCCATGACGACTCGGCGCAGGCCCGCGACACGCTGCAGGACGAGGGCGTCGCCGTCACCCGCACCCTGGCCGGCGCCGCCAGCACGGCCGGACTGCTGATCCTGGCGCTGCCGAACTCGGCGGCCGTCGAACAACTCGTCTTCGGCCCCGACGGCCTGCTGCTCAACGGGCCGGCCGGCTTGATCGTGCTCGACACCACCCCGACGGCGCCGCACAGCGCCCGCAAGGTGGCCGGCGCGCTGGAGGCGATGGGCATCCACTACCTCGACGGCGCCGCCAGCGGCGGTCCGCAAGCGGCCATCACCGGCACGCTGGACCTGCTGCTGGGCGGCGAACAGGCGCACATCGACACCATCGCGCCCGTGCTGGCCGCCATCAGCACCCGGCGGGTGCATGCCGGCCCGGCCGGCGCCGGCCACGCCGCCCGGCTGCTCCGCCAACTCGTCGTCGGCACCGAGCTGCTGATCGCCGACGAGGCGGCGCGCATCGCCGCGGCGCTGGGGCTGGACCCGCGCCTGACGCTGCACCGCGCGCGGCAACTCTACGACGGCGTCACCGACGCCCGCCACCTGCAGTCGGACCTGAACCTGGCCATGCACCTGATCGACGCCAGCAGCGCCGCCGCCCCGCTGGGCCGGGCGGCCGGGCGCCTGTGGGCGGCGGCCGGCGGCGGCCCGCCCGACGCCATGAATTGATACACCCTACCCGCGTCGCGCAAGCAAGGCGACGCTTCGCCAACCTGCCGCACGGCGCCCAGGCGCGGCGCGGCGCAACCTTGGAAGCCCTATGCCGCAAGCCCAGTCCCTACCGACCGCCTACCCGTCCGGCGCCAACACCCGCTGGCCCTACCTGAAACTGTACCTGCTGGCCGGCGTCGTCATGGTCGTCGCCGACCTGATGGGCGCCGTCACCTTCAATGTGGGGCCCGGCAAGGTCGTGCTGCTGCCGATGGTCTGGGCCATCCTGATGGCCACCGCGCTGGGCTTGCTGCACCGGCGCCTGCCCGGGCCGCTGAGCCTGGACACGGGCCTGCAATTTCGCGCCGCCGCCATCCTGCAGCCGGCCCTGCTGCTGTTCGTCGCCAAACTGGGCCTGATGGTGGGCGGCTCGCTGCCCAAGCTGGCCGCGGCCGGCTGGGCGCTGGCCTTCCAGGAACTGGGCCATTTCGTCGGCACCATCATCATCGGCCTGCCGCTGGCCCTGCTGCTGGGCATCAAGCGCGAAGCCATCGGCGCCACCTTCTCCGTCGGCCGCGAGCCCAGCCTGGCCATCATCGGCGAGCGCTACGGCATGGACTCGCCCGAAGGCCGCGGCGTGCTGGCCGAATACCTGACCGGCACCGTCTTCGGCGCCGTCTTCCTGGCCGTCTTCGCCGGCTTCATCGCCAGCCTGAACCTGTTCGACCCGCTGGCCCTGGCGATGGGCTCCGGCGTCGGCTCGGGCAGCATGATGGCGGCCGCCGCCGGCGCCATCGCCGCCCAGCAAACGCCGGAAATGGCCAAGGACGTCATGACCTTCGCCGCCGCCAGCAACCTGATCACCACCACCGTGGGCACCTATTTCACGCTGTTCATCTCGCTGCCGCTGGCCGTGTGGGGCTACAAGGTGCTCGAACCCATCCTCGGGCGCACGACCAAGGCCACGGTGCATGCCGGCGACGTGACGGCGCAAGACCCGGGCGCCAGCGTGCCGGCCCTGAGCCTGCTGCAAAAATGGGGAGCCTGGGGGGCGGCGGCCGCGCTGACCATCCTCAGCGACTGGATACTCTACGGCAGCAAGCCGGTCGACACGCTGCCCGGCATGCTGATCATGCTGTTCGCCGTCGGCGTCGGCGACTTCCTCGCCAAGGTCACCGGCCGCAAGATACCGGCCGTGTGCTGGGTGTCGCTGATCGCCATGGCGCTGACCTCGCCGCTCTGCCCGTGGGGCGCGCAGATCATCGCCATCACCGGCAAGATCAACTTCCTCGCCGTGACGCCGGCCATGCTGACCTTCGCCGGCCTGTCGCTGGCGAAAGACATCCCCGCCTTCCGCCGGCTGGGCTGGCGCATCGTCGTCGTCTCGTTCGCGGCCAACGCCGGCACCTTCCTCGGCGCCACCGTCATCGCGCAATTCTTCCGCCACTGAGCCAAGGCGCGGCCGCTCCGGCGGCCGCCAAGGCGCCCGCCAAGGCGAAAATCACCACACCCGCGCATAGGTCTGGCGCACCAGCGCCCGGTCGCCGCAGTCGAAATGCCACCACTCGCTGCGGATGCCCTGCCAGCCGGCCTGGAACATGGCCGCGCGCAGCACGGCGCGGTTCGCCACCTGCGCGCCGCTGATGGCGCCGCAAGCCAGCAATGCCGGCTCCTGCGACGGCTGCGAGCGCTCGCTGAACTCATCGAAGGCGCTGCCCATATCGCGCTCCCTGCCGTCCGCGTCGACCAGGGTCACGTCCAGCGCCATGCCGAAGGAATGGATGGAGCCGCGCCCCGGCTCGGCGATGTAGCCGAGCAGCTCGCTGCCCTGCAGGGCGTCCCACAGTTGCTGCTGGACGCGCTGCGGCCGCAAGGCGTCCAGCACCAGCAGGCGGTGTTCGGGGTGGTGGGCGGCCAGCCAGGCCACCGCCTGTTCCAGCGCGACGGCAGCGTCGCGGTGCAGCCAGGCGCAGTCGAGCGGGGAATACAGGTCGCGCCCGACGAAGTTGCCGGGCGTGGCGTAGCGCAAATCGACGAGGATGCCGGCGATGCCGCTCAGATGGCGGAATGCCGCGCTGCCCGGCACCGCTTCGCTGTCCAGTGTGGCCGGTGGCATGGCTGCCTCCCTCGGGTGCGGCGCGACGCCGCGATGCCGCCTACTTTACAGCAAGCGGCGCCGGCGCGCCCGCCGGCGTCGTCAACACATCGAGGATGGCGGCCGTTTCCGCGTCCGGGATGCCGGCGAACAGCGACTGGCGGAACTTCATCTGGAAGGCGACCAGCGCGTCGCGGGTGGCGCCGTCCAGCGTGCCCGTCTGCGCCAGCGCGTAACCGTGCTGCGCCAGGCGCTGCTGGAACCAGGCCGTGTCCGGCAATTGCCGCTCGTACAGCGCGCGCTGGGCGGCGACCCGCTCGCCGTCCGGCCACGCGACCAGGCCGGCCGCGGCCAGCTGCCGCCACGGGAACATCGGCCCCGGGTCTTGCTTGCGCTGGGGCGCGATCTCGTTATGGCCGAGGATGTTTTCCGGCGGAATGTTGTGGCGGGCGACGATTTGCTTGAGCAGCGCGATCAGCTCGTCGATCTGCGCCTGCGGGAAGGGGTGCCAGAGCCGGCCTTCCGGCGTGTCCGTGTAGCCGGGGTTGACGATTTCGATGCCGACCGAGCTGCTGTTGAGCAGCGTGTAATTCTTCCAGTTGCTGACGCCGGCGTGGTTGGCCTGGCGCGACTCGTCGACCAGCGCGTAAATGCGCGGCGGCGCCGTGTCCGTCAGCAGATAGTGGCTGCTGACGACCTGCTCCGTCAGGATCTTGATCGAGCGGGGCGTGTCGCTGACCGTGTAGTGCAGCACGACGAACTTGACGCGGCTGCTCTGGCTGCGCGCCGTGTAACTGTGGTCCAGATGCGGCGGCGGGCCGGGCAGGGTGGTGCTGGCGCAGCCGCCCAGCAGGGCGACAAGCAGACTCAGAAGTATCGGTTTCATAGTGAATTGTGTAGTCAATAAGGTCTGCCGACAAAGAATCGGCCGTCATTCAAGTCCCGGACGCGGCGATGCGCGCGGCGGCGTGGTGCGGCCGCACCACCCGCTGCTCCAGCGCCAGCGCGGCCGGCAGCGCGGCGCGCATCGCCGCCGCTATCGCCGGATGCAGGGCCGACGCCCGCCCGGCCAGCACCACCGGACGCGGCCCGTAGCGCGCCGTCAGCGCCAGCGCCAGCCGCGCCAGTTCCCGCCCAGCCTGCTGCAAAATCGCCAGCGCGGCCGGGTCGGCGTCGGCCGCCGCCGCGACCGCCAGCGCCAGCTTGCCGATGGCGCCGCGCTCCTGCCCGTAAATAAAGTTGCGCGACAAGGCCCAGTCGCTGCCGCCTATCTGCGCGAACAGCGCCCGCGCCAGCGCCGAGCCGCGCCAACTGCCCGGACATTCATCCTCGCGCCGCCACACCTGGCGCATCGCCTCGCGCGCGATCCAGAAGCCGCCGCCGCCGTCGTCGAGCGTCACGCCGCGGCCGCCGGCCCGGTGCAGCGCGCCGTCCGTGTCCAGCCACGCGGCAATCGAGCCCGTGCCAGCGTACACCAGATAACCCTGGCCCGGGGCGAAACTGTCCAGATAGGCAATGTGAATATCGTTGCACAGCGCGACCGCCTGTCCGGGCAGCGCCAACAACTCGGCCAGCCAGCCCCCCAGCAGGGCGCCGTCGCCGCCGAAACCGCTCAGCCCGGCGCGCACGCGCGCGGGCCGGCCCGCTTCCAGCACGGCGCCGCACAGGTCGGCGAAGGCGGCGCGCACCGCCCGGCGCCCGTCCGCGCTGCCCATCTGCAGGGCCGACAGGCCCGCCAACTGCCCCTCGGCGACGATCTCCCCGGACGGCGCGGCCAGCGCCCAGCGGGTCTGCGTGCCGCCGGCGTCGATGCCCAGGCCCAGGCCGCCGTCCGCCCGCATCACTGCTTGACGGCCCGCAAAACCTGCACGCGCTCGCTTTCATTGCCCAGGCGGTCGACGGCGCTGACCACCACCGCGTTGACGGGCCCGGCGACGGCGTCGTCGGCCAGCGCCCAGTCCGTGCGCGCGCCCGGCACGACGGCGAAACGCCATTGCGTGCCGTAGCGCGACCACACCGCATACTGCGCCACGGCCTTGCCCGGCGCGCCCGCCAATTTCAGGCCGAGGGCGGCGCCCTCGCGCCGCGCCGTCACGAGCGGGGCGGCCGGCGCCTCCGAACCCAGCCACGGCGTCGCCGGCACCAGGGCCGGGCTTTGGTAGGCATTGGCCTTCAATTGATCGCCGATGCCCTTGCGGTTGTCCATCAGCGGCGCGATGCTGAAATGCACCTGGCCGTTCGCGCCGGGCCGGGTGCGCGTCAGCGCCACCTGCCTGACGATTTCTTCGGGCGGAAAGGCTTTCGCCGAATTGTCGATGCGGCTCGTGTACAGCCCCGGCCAGACGTGGCGGCCGCGCGGATTCTGCGCCAGCCAATAGTCGAGCAAGACGTCGAAGGCTTGCGCCGGCTGGGCGATCGGCCAGTACAACTGCGGCGACAGATAGTCGAGCCAGCCCTTGGCCAGCCACAGCTCCGCGTCCGCATACAATTTATCGTACTGGCTGAAGCCGGCGATGCCGGGCGGGCGCCGGTCCGGGCGGCCGATGCCGAAGGGGCTGATGCCGAAGCGCACCCAGTTCTTCTCGCGGTGGATGCCGGCGTACAGGGCCTCGATCAACTGGTTGACATTCTCGCGGCGCCAGGCGGCCCGCTCCAGCTTGCCGCCGGCCAGCAGATAACGCTGCCACGACGGCTGGTCGGGAAACTCCAGCTCGGTGCGCGGCGAGGCCGCGCCGTCCAGCGCGGCCGCTTCGGCGCCGGGGCCGCCGCCGGGCGCGTCGATCGGATACGGATAGAAATAATCGTCGATATGCACGCCGTCGATGTCGTAGCGGCGCACCACGTCGAACACCACCTCCTGGGTGCGCTGCGACGAAGCCGCCTCGCCCGGGTCCATCCACAGGTAGCGGCCGTATTGCTTGACGGCCTCGGGATTCGTCAGCGCGAAATGCTCGCGCGCCAGCGCCGTCTTCGCCGTCGCGTGGCGCGCACGGTAGGGATTGAACCAGGCGTGCAACTCCAAGCCGCGCGCGTGCGCCTGCTCGACCCAGTACTGGAGGGGATCGTAGACGGGCTGCGGCGCGCGGCCCTGTTGCCCCGTCAGAAATTCCGACCACGGCTCCAGCTTCGACGGATACATCGCGTCCGCGCTGGGCCGCACCTGCAGCACAATCGCATTCAGGTTCAGCGCCCTGGCGCGGTCGAGGATGGCGCGCGCCTCCGCCTGCTGCTTCTCCACCGTCAGATTGCTGCGGCTGGGCCAGTCGATATTGGCCACCGTCGACACCCAGGCGGCGCGGAATTCGCGCGGCGCCGGCGGCGGCGCCTCGCCCGCCACCCCGGACGGGGCCGGCGCCGGCGGCAGGGCGCCCGGCGTCAAAGGCACATTCGTGGCGCAGCTACTCAACAACGCCGCCGCGGCCAGCGCGGCGACCGCGCCCAAGCGTCTTTTCACATTAAAAAACAAAACTATTTCCTCGAATTCTATAAGTGCCGGCATTTTACTGCGCGCGGGGCGGCTGGCGCGGGGCGACTACTTCTTGCCGAACTCCGGGTCGATGCGCACCAAGGCCGTCATCGCGAAGGCGGGAAGCGTGGCGATGCACACCCAGATGAAGAAGTGCTGATAACCGAGTTGCTGCTGAATCCAGCCGCTGACCATGCCGGGCAACATCATGCCGAGGGCCATGAAGCCGGTGCAAATCGCGTAATGCGCCGTTTTATGGGGGCCGTCGGCGATCATCATCATGTACAGCAGATACGAGGCGAAGCCGAAACCGTAGCCGAATTGCTCGATGGCGATGCCGGCCGCGATCACATAAATATTGTCCGGCATGGCCGTCGCCAGGTAGACGAACACCAGATCGGGCAAATGCACCGCCACCACCATCGGCCACAGGCAACGCTTCAAACCGAAGCGGGAAATCGCATACCCGCCCAGCAAGCCGCCGAGCACCAGCATGCACACGCCCAGCGTGCCATAGACGAAGCCGATCTGCGTGGTGCTCAGGCCGAGGCCGCCCTTGGCCGGCGGATCGAGCAGGAAGGGAACCACCAGCTTCAGCAACTGCGCCTCGCCGAAGCGGAACAACAGCAGGAAACCGAGGATGACGAGAATGCCGTCTTTCTTGAAGAAGGTGCTGAAAGTGGCCAGCACATCGGCCAGCAAACGGCCGCCGCGCGCGGCCGGGCGGTCGGCCGGCGGCCTCGGCAGCGTCAAACGGTGGTACAAGGCCAGGCCGACGAAACCCAGCGCGAGCAGGACAAACACCACCGACCAGGCATGGCGCACGTCGCCGCTGGACTCCGTCAGCCAGCCGGCCAGCGACACCAGGCCGCCCTGGCCGGCGATCATCGCCAGCTTGTAGAAGGTACTGCGCACACCGACGAAGGCGGCCTGCTGGTGCTCCTCCAGCCCCAACATATAAAAACCGTCGGCGGCGATGTCATGCGTGGCGGAACTGAAGGCCATCAACCACAGCACGGCCAGGCTGAGCTGGAAGAAATTCGGCAGCGGCAGCGTCAGCGCGACGGCCGCCAGCGCGGCGCCGATCAACAACTGCAGCGTGACGATCCAGAAGCGCTTGGTGCGGAACAACTCGACGAAGGGCGACCACAGCGGCTTGATCACCCACGGCAGATACAGCCAACTGGTATAGAGCGCGATGTCGGTGTTCGAAATGCCGATGTTCTTGTACATCACCACCGACAACAACATCACGACGACATAGGGAATGGCCTGGCCGAAATACAAGGAGGGAATCCACACCCACGGGCTTTTATCTTGCACTTTTACATCCTTCGTCAACGACCAAGACGAAGAATGCTAGGAAGCCAGCGCCGCCCTCACGCTGCCGGCCGCTCCGGCCAACAATCGCTGCGCCTGGTCTATCGTAACTTGTCTGGACAAGGCCACGATGGCGACCTTGACATGAAAATGGCACTGCTCCAACGCGCCGCGCGCGCTCGCCTCGTCGGCGCCGGTCGCGTGCATGGTCAGAGCGACGGCGCGCCGCAACAGCTTGGCGTTCGTCGGCTTCAAGTCTACCATCAAGTTCCCGTAAACCTTGTTCAAGCGCACCATCAAGGCGCTCGAAAACGTATTCAAGGCAATCTTTTGCGCCGTGCCGGCCTTCAAGCGGGTGCTGCCGGAAATCACCTCCGGGCCCGTATCGAGCGTAATGCCGATGTCGGCATCGCGCACCAGGGGCGCGCCGGGATTATTGGCGATACCGATGGCCAGACAAGCGAGGGCGCGGGCCGCGTCCAGCGCGCCCAGCACGAAAGGCGTCGTTCCTGAGGCGGCCAGCAACACCACGACATCATTGGGGCCGGCGGCGCAGGCGCGCAACTGCGCGGCGCCCTCGGCGCGGTCATCCTCGGCGCCCTCGACGGCCTCGAACATCGCCTGCCTGCCGCCGGCCAGCACACCGAGGGCACGCTCGCGCGGCCAGGAAAAAGTGGGGTACAACTCCACGCCATCGAGCACGCCGAGGCGGCCCGACGTCCCGGCGCCGACATAAATGAGGCGCCCGCCGGCGGCGATACGCGGCAGGGCGGCGGCGACGGCGGCGGCGATGGCCGGCGCGGCCGCGCGCACCGCCTCGACCGCCCCGAACTGATCGCCGACCAAGGCGGCGACGAGAGCCGGCAGCGGCAACAAATCGAGCTCCGCGTACAAAGGACTGGGCGCTTCAGTCTTCAGCATGGCCATCCACCTTCAAGCAACATTGGGGTCAGGTCTAGACATGGCGGTTTTACTCAAAACAACATTGGGGTCAGGTCTAGACATGGCGGTTTTTGCGCGCGCCCCCGTGGAAAAACCGTGCAAAAAACAGCTTGCAAATACAAAAACCGTCATGTCTAGACCTGACCCCATTGGGGGTAGGCAAGCTTTACGGCGCGCGGCGCATTTCGGCGACGAAGTCGTAGTGGTCGCTGCGGCAGTAGGAGTGCGTCAGTTCGACCGCTTCGCCCGACGCCAGGTAGGCCACGCGGGTGATGAAGAGCACCGCCTGCCCCTCCGGCACGCCCAGTTGCTCGGCCAGCTCGGCCGAGGAGTTCATCGCGCGGATGTGCTGCAGCGCCCGCACCGGCGCTTTGTTGATGCTGCTGAGGTATTCGTAGAGCGAGGCGCCCACCGCTTCCGGGTCCGACACGACGCTGTAGGGCAGCACGCTCACTTCGTAGGCCATGACGACGTCGTCCGCCAGCCGCAGCCGCTCCAGCCGCGCCACCTTGGTGTTCGGCGACAGCCCCAGGCTCAGTTGTTCGTCGGCGCCGGCAATGACCACTTCGCGCTTGAGCCAGCGCGAGCCGGAGCGGTAGCCGCGCTGCTGCAGTTGCTCCGAGAAGCTGGACAGGTTCGACAGCGGTTGTTCGATGCGCGGCGCGATGTAGTTGCCCGAGCCGCGGCGGCGTACGACGAGGCCCTGGTCGACCAGTTGGTCGATGGCCTTGCGCGCCGTCACGCGCGAGACGTCCAGCAATTCGGACAGCAGCCGTTCGGACGGCAGGGCCTGGTCGACCTGGTAGCGGCCACTTTTGACGTCGTCGCTGAGTTTGCGCGCAATTTGCATGTATAAAGGCGAATTGTCGTTTAAGTCGACCTTGAGTTCAAAGCTGGTCTGGTTCATACACTTCTCCTTATCCGCTAGTGTAATGGCGATGGAGGAATCGCGTAGCGCCCAGCAGCAGTAAATGACACAGATCATACCCAACCGCCAGTCATCTGCGGCAAAAAACCCACAGTCCCCGCCCGGCAGGGCCCGCCCGCGCGCCGCCCGGCGCCGCCGTTTATGGCGGATAATTGCGCACGGCCATTCCACGACGACGACGCTCACCCATGAAAATTCCCGCGACCTGCCCCTGCGGCGGCCCCTCCTTCGCCACGTGCTGCGGCCCCTACCTGGACGGCGCCGCCATCGCGCCGACGGCCGAGGCGCTGATGCGCTCGCGCTATACCGCCTATACGCTGGGCCGGGAAGCCTATCTGCGCGCCACCTGGCATCCCAGCACCTGCCCGCCCGAACCCATCGTCAGCGACGATGAAAGCTTGCGCTGGCTGGGACTTGAGGTAAAATCCGCTTTACGTTTACGTCAACGTAAAGCAGAATCCGATACCGAAGCAAATAGTGACAGCGTCGAATTCGTGGCCCGCTACAAGACCGGCGGCCGCGCCCACCGCCTGCATGAGGTCAGCCGTTTCCTGCGCGAACCCTCGGACGGCGGCCTGCGCTGGTTTTATCTCGACGGTAGTTTCCCGGACAAGACGACCAGAAAAAAGGACCAGTAATGCCGCATATCGAAAGCAAACTCAATCCGCGCAGCGACGATTTCAAGGCCAACGCGGCCGCCATGCAGGCCGTCGTTGACGATCTGCGCGACCAGGTCGCCAGGATCGCCGCCGGCGGCGGCGCGGCCGCCAGCGCCAAGCACGTCGCCCGCGGCAAGCTGCTGCCGCGCGAGCGCGTGCAGATGCTGCTCGACCCCGGCACGCCCTTCCTCGAATTGTCGCAGATGGCCGCCTACCAGATGTACCAGGACGCCAACGGCAACGACGCCGCGCCGGCGGCCGGCATCATCACCGGCATCGGCCGCGTCTCCGGCCAGGAGTGCGTGATCGTCTGCAACGACGCCACCGTCAAGGGCGGCACCTATTATCCGATGACGGTCAAGAAGCATCTGCGCGCCCAGGAAATCGCCGACCAGAACAATCTGCCCTGCATCTACCTGGTCGACTCGGGCGGCGCCAACCTGCCGAACCAGGACGAGGTCTTCCCCGACCGCGAGCATTTCGGCCGCATCTTCTACAACCAGGCGAACCTGTCGGCCAAGGGCATTCCGCAGATCGCCGTCGTCATGGGCTCGTGCACGGCCGGCGGCGCCTATGTGCCGGCGATGAGCGACGAGTCCATCATCGTCAAGGAGCAGGGCACGATTTTCCTCGGCGGCCCGCCGCTGGTGAAGGCGGCCACCGGCGAGGTCGTCACGGCCGAGGACCTGGGCGGCGGCGACGTCCACACGCGCCTGTCCGGCGTCGTCGACCATCTGGCGCACAACGACCTGCACGCGCTGTCGCTGGCCCGCACCATCGTCGCCAACCTGAACCGCAGCAAGCCGCGGCAGATGGCCCTGCGCGAGTCCAGCGAGCCGAAGTATCCGCCGCAGGAGCTGTACGGCGTGATCCCCGTCGACACCCGCAAGCCCTTCGACGTGCGCGAGGTGATCGCCCGCATCGTCGACGCCAGCGATTTCGACGAGTTCAAGGCGCGCTACGGCACCACGCTGATCTGCGGCTTCGCCCACATCTACGGCGTCAAGGTCGGCATCATCGCCAACAACGGCATCCTGTTCTCCGAGTCGGCGCTGAAGGGCAGCCATTTCATCGAGCTGTGCTGCCAGCGCAAGATCCCCCTGGTGTTCCTGCAGAATATCACCGGCTTCATGGTCGGGCGCAAATACGAAAACGAGGGCATCGCCCGCAACGGCGCCAAGATGGTCACGGCCGTCGCCACGGCCGCCGTGCCGAAGTTCACCGTCATCATCGGCGGCAGTTTCGGCGCCGGCAACTACGGCATGTGCGGCCGCGCGTTCTCGCCGCGCTTCATGTGGATGTGGCCGAACGCGCGCATCTCCGTGATGGGCGGCGACCAGGCCGCCAGCGTGCTGGCCACGGTCAAGCGCGACGGCATCGAGGGCAAGGGCGGCGCCTGGTCCAGCGACGAGGAGGCCGCCTTCAAGCAGCCGATCAAGGAGCAGTACGAGCACCAGGGCCACCCTTACTACGCCACCGCGCGCCTGTGGGACGACGGCGTCATCGACCCGGCCGACACGCGCATGGTGCTGGGGCTGGGGCTGTCGGCGGCGCTCAACGCGGAGATAGCGGATACCAAGTTCGGTGTGTTCCGCATGTAATTGGCACGGCACGCCGGCGGTTTCGGACTCCCCGGCGTCTTCATAGGAACCGAGAGATGACCTACCACACCCTGACACTGAGCATCGACGAGCAGCTCGCCACCGTCACGCTGAACCGCCCGGACGTGCGCAACGCCTTCAACGAGCAGAGCATCGCCGACCTCACGCTGGCCTTCGAGCGGCTGGGCCGCAACGACAGCGTGCGCGCCGTCGTGCTGGCGGCGCACGGCCCGGCCTTCTGCGCCGGCGCCGACCTGAACTGGATGAAGAAGATGGCCGGCTATTCGCACGCCGAGAACCAGGCCGACGCCATGCAACTGGCCGAGATGCTGCGCGCCATCTACCTGTGCCCGCAGCCCGTGCTGGCCAAGGTGCAGGGCGATTGCTACGCGGGCGGCATGGGCCTGGTGGCCGCCTGCGACATCGTGGTCGCGGCCGAGACAGCCAACTTTTGCCTGAGCGAAGTAAAATTGGGCTTGATACCGGCGACGATCTCGCCCTATGTCATCAAGGCGATGGGCGAAAACGCCGCGCGCCGCTACTTCCTGACCGCCGAGCGCTTTACCGCGCGCGAGGCGCACCGCATCGGTTTCGTCCACGAGCTCGCGTCCCCCGACGCGCTCGACGCCAGGACGGCGGAGCTGGTCAAGGCATTGGTAACGAATAGCCCGAACGCGGTGCGGCAGGCGAAGACGCTGGTGCGCGAGGTCGGCGGCCAGCCTGTCACGCAGGCGCTGCTGGCCGACACGGCCGAGCGCATCGCCCACATCCGCGCGTCGGAGCAGGGCCGCGAAGGCGTGCAGTCCTTCCTCGAAAAGCGCAAGCCGAATTGGCTGAATTAGTCTGGAGTGGTTTTGGAATTAGATAAGCAATCAAGTTGGGTCGAACGCAGCCTGCGCAGTGTCTGGCATCCGTGCACGCAAATGCAGCACCACGCGCCCGGTGACAAGCACGTGCCGCTGATCCCCGTCAGCCACGGCCGCGGCGCCTGGCTGTACGACCACGAGGGCCGGCGCTACCTCGACGCGATCAGCTCGTGGTGGGTGAACCTGTTCGGCCACGCCAACCCGCGCATCAACGCCGCCCTGAAGGACCAACTGGACCGGCTCGAACACGCGATGCTGGCCGGCTTCACCCACGAGCCGGTGGTCGAGCTGTCCGAGCGCCTGTCGGCGCTGACCGGCCACGTGCTGGGCCACAGCTTCTACGCCTCCGACGGCGCCTCCGCCGTCGAAATCGCCCTGAAGATGAGCTTCCACGCCTGGCGCAACAGCGGCCAGGCCGACAAGCAGGAATTCGTCTGCCTGCAGGGCAGCTACCACGGCGAAACCATCGGCGCGCTGGCCGTCACCGACGTCGCGCTGTTCAAGGACGCCTACGGCCCGCTGCTGCGCAGCTGCCACGTGGTGGCCTCGCCGGACGCGCGCCAGGCGGCCGGGGACGAGACGGCCGCCGACGTGGCGCGCCGCGCCGCCGCCGACGTGGCGCGCCTGTTCGCCGAGCGCGGCCGCCACATCGCCGCCATCATCGTCGAACCGCTGGTGCAGTGCGCCACCGGCATGGCGATGCACGACCCGCTCTACCTGACGCTGGTGCGCGAGCTGTGCGAGCGCCACCAGGTGCACCTGATCCTCGACGAGATCGCCGTCGGCTGCGGCCGCACCGGCACCTTCTTCGCCTGCGAGCAGGCCGGCATCTGGCCGGACTTCCTGTGCCTGTCGAAGGGCATCAGCGGCGGCTACCTGCCGCTGTCGCTGGTGATGACGCGCGAAGAGATCTACCAGGCCTTCTACAGCAGCGACGTGCGCCGCGGCTTCCTGCACTCGCACTCCTACACCGGCAATCCGCTGGCCTGCCGCGCCGCGCTGGCGACGCTGGACATCTTCCAGGAAGACGACGTGCTGGCGGCCAACCGCGTGCGCGCCGCCCGCCTGACCGGGGCGCTGGCGCCGCTGGCCCGGCACGCGCGGGTGCGCAATTTCCGCCAGCGCGGCATGATCTGGGCCTTCGACGCCGTCGACGCGGCGCCGGACTTTTCGCGGCGCTTCTTCGCCGCCGCCGTCGAACGGGAGCTGCTGATGCGGCCGATCGGCCCGACCGTCTACATGATGCCGCCGTACATACTCAGCGAGGCGGAAAGCGACGGCCTGGCGGCGCGCACGCTGGCCGTCTTCGAGCATGTGATCGGGGCCTGACATGGAGCTGATCGCCAAACTGGAACAGCAGTTGCGCGCCCTCGACGAGCGCAGCCTGACGCGCCGCCGCCGCACCGTCGAGACGCCGTGCGGCCCGCGCGTGACGGTCGACGGCCGCGAACTGCTGGCCTTTTGCAGCAACGACTACCTGGGCCTGGCCGGGCACCCGCGCATGGTCGCCGCGCTGCGGGAGGGCGCCGCGCGCTACGGCGTCGGCAGCGGCGGCTCGCACCTGATCAGCGGCCACAGCCGCGCCCACGCGGCGCTGGAAGAGCGCCTCGCCGAATTCGTCGGCGCGCACCTGGAATCGGCCCGCGCGCTGTACTTCTGCACCGGCTACATGGCCAACCTGGCCGTGCTGACGGGCTTGAGCGGCAGCGACAAGAGCGCCGAGATCTTCTCCGAATCGCTGAACCACGCCTCGCTGATCGACGGCGCGCGCCTGTCGCGCGTCGCCGTCCAGGTCTATCCGCACGCCGACCTGGACGCGCTGGCCGCGCTGCTGGCCGGCAGCGGCTCGGCCACCAAGATCGTCGTCACCGACAGCGTCTTCAGCATGGACGGCAACCTGGCGCCGCTGCCGGCCCTGCTGGCCCTGTGCGAACGGCACGGCGCCTGGCTGGTCGTCGACGACGCCCACGGCTTCGGCACGCTGGGCGCGCACGGCCGCGGCGCGCTGGAGCACTTCGGGCTGCGCTCGCCCCACCTGGTCTACATGGGCACGCTGAGCAAGGCCGCCGGCGCCGCCGGCGCCTTCGTCGCGGCCCACCGGAGCGTCATCGAGACGCTGATCCAGAGGGCCCGCCCCTACATCTACACGACGGCCGCCGCGCCGGCGCTGGCGCACGCCCTGCTGACCAGCCTCGAGCTGATAGGCGGCGAGGAGGGCGCGCGCCGCCGCGCCCACCTGCAGCAACTGCTGGCGCAGATGGACGCCGGCCTGCGCCTGCGGCGCTGGACCCGGCTGCCCTCGCGCACGCCGATCCAGCCGCTGCTGATCGGCGCCAACGACGAAACCATGCGCGCCGGCGCCGCCCTGTACGAACAGGGCCTGTGGGTCGGCGCGATACGCCCGCCGACCGTCCCGCCCGGCACCGCGCGCCTGCGCGTGACGCTGTCGGCCGGACACAGCAGCGCCGACGTGGCCCGCCTCGTCGACGCGCTCAACGCACTGGAAAGGACTTGATATGAGCCTCGACGATCCCGTTCTCGCCCCCATCCTCGCGCCCGCCCTGGCGGAGCAAACGGCGCCGGCGCCGGCCGCCGCCGGCGGGCCGCACCGCTTCGCCTGCTTCGTCACCGGCACCGACACGGAAATCGGCAAGACGCTGACCTCGTCGGCGATGCTGCACGCGCTGGTGCAGACCGGCGTGCGCGCCTGCGGCATGAAGCCGGTGGCCGCCGGCGCCGAGCTGCGCGACGGCGTCTGGCACAATGACGACGCCGACAGCCTGATCGCCGCCGGCAACGTCAGTATGTTAGCCTCGCTGACGACGCCGTATTTGCTCAAGGAGGCGGCGGCGCCGCACATCGCCGCGGCGCTGGAGGGGGTGACGATAGAATCCGTGCCCATCCTGGCGGCCTACCTGGAGCTGGCCGCCGCCTCCGACGCCGTCGTCGTCGAGGGCGTCGGCGGCTTCCGCGTGCCGCTGTCGGGCGGTTTCGACACGGCCGACCTGGCGCGCCAGCTGGAACTGCCGGTGGTGCTGGTGGTCGGCCTGCGCCTGGGCTGCATCAGCCATGCGCTGCTGACGGCCGAAGCCATCGTCGCGCGCGGCCTGGTGCTGGCCGGCTGGGTCGCAAACGAGTTGGAGATGCCGATGAACTTCGCCGACGAGAACATCGAGGCGCTGCTCGAACGCATCCCGGCGCCGCTGCTGGGCCGTGTGCCGCGGCTGAAAAAGCCGAGCGCCGCCAAGGCCGCCGAGTACCTGAATTTTTCCTGCCTGCCGAACTGGCCGGGCAACCACCAACACAAATGAACGCTGAAGGAAGCACAATGTCCGAAACCCAGACGCAAGCAACAAAGTCCGTCGAACTGCACCGCCCGGTCCCCGCGATCACGCTGCCGAAGGCCGCCACCTGGCCGCTGGAAGACGTGCTGGCGCTGTTCGAACTGCCATTCAACGAGCTGATGTTCCAGGCCCAGCAAAGCCACCGCCTGAACTTCCCCGACGGCGACGTCGAACTGGCCACGCTGCTGTCGATCAAAACCGGCGGCTGCGAGGAAGACTGCAGCTACTGCCCGCAGGCGGCGCGCTACGACACCGGCGTCGAGGCCAAGAAAATCCTCGACATCGACACCGTGCTCGACGCCGCGCGCCAGGCCCGCGCCAGCGGCGCCACGCGCTTCTGCATGGGCGCCGCGTGGCGCAGCCCGAAGGATCGCGACATGGACAAGGTCGAGGAAATGGTGCGCGAGGTGAAGGCCCTGGGCCTGGAAACCTGCGCCACGCTGGGCATGCTGGAAGAGGGCCAGGCCGACCGCCTGAAGAACGCCGGCCTCGACTACTACAACCACAACCTCGACACGGCGCCCGAGTTCTACGACAACGTCATCTCGACGCGCGAATACCAGGACCGCCTGGACACGCTGGGCCGGGTGCGCAGCGCCGGCCTGAAAGTGTGCTGCGGCGGCATCGTCGGCATGGGCGAGACGCGCCTGCAGCGCGCCGGCCTGATCGCCCAGCTGGCGAACCTGAACCCCTACCCGGAGTCGGTGCCGGTCAACCACCTGGTGCAGGTCGAAGGCACGCCGCTGTACGGCATCGACGCGCTCGACCCCTTCGAGTTCGTGCGCACCATCGCGGTGGCGCGCATCACGATGCCGAAGGCGCGCGTGCGCCTGTCGGCCGGACGCCGCCAGATGGGCGAAGCGGTGCAGGCGATGTGCTTCCTGGCCGGCGCCAACTCGATCTTCTACGGCGACAAGCTGCTCACCACCGGCAACCCGGAAGCCGAGGACGACCGCGCGCTGCTGGAAAAACTGGGCCTGAAAACCCGCGCCGCGACGCTCGAATCGGCGCCGAAGGAAAAGTGCGGCTGCTGAGAATCGCCCACGCGCCGCCGCCCCGGAGCAAAGCGGCGGCGTGAGCCAGGGGCCCGCCCGGCGCCGTCGGGGGCCGGCCCCAGCTGTTGACTTTGTTTTTAAAACTGCCGCCAGCTTGAGAAAGAGACTATGTTCACAAAAATCCTGATCGCCAACCGTGGCGAGATTGCATGCCGGGTGGCCGCTACCGCGCGCCGCATGGGCATAAAAACCGTCGCCGTCTACTCGGAGGCGGACGCCAGCGCAAAACATGTTGCGGCGTGCGATGAGGCAGTGTTGATCGGGCCGGCAGCGGCCAAGGAAAGTTATCTGTGCGGCGACAAGATCATCGCCGTCGCGCTGGCCAGCGGCGCGCAGGCCGTGCATCCGGGCTACGGCTTCCTGTCGGAGAACGCCGACTTCGCCGACGCCTGCGCCGCCGCCGGCCTGGTCTTCATCGGCCCGCCCGCCGCCGCGATGCGCGCGATGGGCTCGAAGTCGGCCGCCAAATCGCTGATGGAAAAGGCCGGGGTGCCGCTGGTGCCCGGCTACCACGGCGAGGTGCAGGACGCCGACTTCCTGCACGCCCAGGCCGACAAGATCGGCTACCCGGTGCTGCTGAAGGCGTCCGCCGGCGGCGGCGGCAAGGGCATGCGCGTGATCGACAGCTCGGAGCAGTTCAAGGCCGCGCTGGCCTCGTGCAAGCGCGAGGCCATCAGCTCCTTCGGCGACGACAAGGTGCTGGCCGAGAAATACCTGTTGCGCCCGCGGCACATCGAAATCCAGGTGTTCGCCGACACGCTGGGCAATTGCATTTACCTGTTCGAGCGCGACTGCTCGGTGCAGCGCCGCCACCAGAAGGTGCTGGAAGAGGCGCCGGCGCCGAACCTGCCGGCGGCGCGCCGCGCCGCGATGGGCGAGGCCGCCGTCGCCGCAGCCAAGGCGGTCGGCTACGTCGGCGCCGGCACCGTCGAATTCATCGCCAACCAGGACGGCTCGTTCTACTTCATGGAGATGAACACGCGCCTGCAGGTCGAGCACCCGGTCACCGAAATGATCACCGGCACCGACCTGGTCGAATGGCAGTTGCGCGTCGCCTTCGGCGAAGCGCTGCCGAAACAGCAGCACGAGCTGGCCATCCACGGCCACGCCATCGAGGCGCGCATCTACGCCGAAAATCCCGAGAAGGGCTTCCTGCCGTCGATCGGCACGCTGCGCCACCTGGACACGCCGGCCGCCGTCACCTTCGCCCTGGGCGGGGTGCAGGGCAGCGGCGTGCCGGCCGGCGTGCGCATCGACTCCGGCGTGCGCGAAGGCGACGCCATCTCGCCGTTCTACGATCCGATGATCGCCAAGCTGATCGTCTGGGGCGCCGACCGCCGCGAGGCGCTGGCGCGCATGTCGCAGGCGCTCTCCGAATACCAGATCGTCGGCCTGGCCAGCAACATCGCCTTCCTGAAACGCCTGGTCGAGGGCGCCGCGTTTGCCACGGCCGACCTCGACACCGGCCTGATCGAACGCAACCACGACACGCTGTTCCCGGCGCCGCAGCCGGCCCCGCCGGGCGCACTGGCGCTGGCGGCCGTGGCGCTGATCGAAGCGGAGAAGGAGCAGTCGGCGGCGCAGTCCGGCGACCATCCATCCGACCCGTGGGGCCAGGCGCTGGGCTGGCGCCTGAACAGCGCCTTCAAGCGCCGCCTCTCGTTCACCGACGACTACGCGCAGGCGAGCCAGGCCAAGGCCTACCTGAGCGAAGTCGAGTACCACAGCGGCGGCTGGCTGCTGAATGAAAAACCGCTGACGCTGATGACGCGCGACGGCCTGTACCTGAGCGTCAAGCTGGGCGACAACGCCGTGCACGGCACGGTGCGCCGCGACGGCGAGCTGTTCCACGTCTTCACCGGCGGCAACCACTACGCGCTGCACTACAACGACCCGATGGCGCACGCCGGCGAAGTCGAGGCCGAGGGCGGCCGCCTGACCGCGCCCATGCCCGGCAAGGTCGTCGCGGTGCTGGTCGGCGCCGGCCAGGAAGTCAAGAAGGGCGAGCCGCTGGTCATCATGGAGGCGATGAAGATGGAGCACACCATCGCCGCCCCGCACGACGGCCTGGTCGAGGAAATCCTGTACACGGTCGGCGACCAGGTGGCCGACGGCGCCCCGCTGCTGGCATTCAAAACCGTTTAACAGGAGCCCTGGCCATGCATATTCTCTTACACCGGGCCGACGGCGACACGGCGCCGTGGATCGCCGACTTCGCCGAGCTGCTGCCGGAAGCCGAAGTGCACGTCTGGCGCGAGGGCCAGAAAGCGCGCCCCTGCGACTATGCGCTGGTGTGGTCGCCGCCGCAGGCGATCCTGCGCGAGCTCAGCGAAGTGAAGGCGGTATTCAACGCCGGCGCCGGCGTCGACGCCCTGCTCAAATTCGGCGACGCGCTGCCGCAGCACGTGCCGGTGGTGCGCCTGGACGACGCCGGCATGGGCGTGCAGATGGCCGAATACGTCAGCCACGCGGTGCTGCGCTACTTCCGCCGCTTCGACGAATACGCGACGCAGGCGCGCGCCGGCCAGTGGCAGCCGCTGCCGGCCCACCGCAAGGAAGACTTCTCCGTCGGCGTGCTCGGCATGGGCGTGCTGGGCAGCCGCGTGCTGGAGGCGCTGGCGCCGTTCGGCTTCCCGCTGCGCGGCTGGAGCCGCACGCAGAAGACGCTGGACGGCGTCGCCTGCTTCTCCGGCGCCGACGGCCTCGACGCCTTCCTGCGCGGCAGCCGCGTGCTGGTCTGCATGCTGCCGCTGACGCCGGACACCGGCAACCTGCTCGACCGCGCCCGGCTGTCGGCGCTGCCGCCCCAGGCCTATTTGATCAACGTCGCCCGCGGCGCCCACGTGGCCGAGCCGGACCTGCTGACGCTGATCAAATCCGGCCACATCGCCGGCGCCACGCTGGACGTCTTCCGCAACGAGCCGCTGCCGGTGCAGCACCCGTTCTGGCAGGAGCCGCGCATCACCATCACGCCGCACATTTCGGCGCTGACGCTGCGCCGCGAAAGCGTCGAGCAGATCGCCGCGAAAATCCGCCGCCTAGAAGCCGGCCTGCCCATCGCCGGCATCGTCAACCGCACGCAAGGATACTGATATGGACGCCCAAGCCAATTTGCCGCAGCACGTCAAAATCGTCGAAGTCGGCCCCCGCGACGGCCTGCAAAACGAGCAGCAAACCATTCCCGCCGCCGTCAAGGTCGAACTGATCGACCGCCTCGGCCGGGCCGGCTTCGCCAACATCGAGGCGGCCTCCTTCGTGTCGCCGAAATGGGTGCCGCAAATGGCCACCAGCGCCGAGGTGATGGCCGCCATCGAGCGCCGTGCCGGCGTCATCTACTCGGCGCTGACGCCGAACATGCAGGGCTTCGACGCCGCGCTGGCGGCCGGCGCCGGCGAAGTCGTCATCTTCGGCTCGGCCTCGGAGGCGTTCTCGCAAAAGAACATCAACTGCTCCATCGCCGAGTCGATCGCCCGCTTCGAGGGCGTGGCGCAGGCGGCCAGGGAACGCGGCCTGCGCCTGCGCGGCAGCATCAGCTGCGCCTTCGGCTGCCCCTACCAGGGCGAGGTGCCGCTGCACGCCGTCGCCGACGTCGTCGGCCGCATGCGCGAGCTCGGCTGCGACGAGATCGACATCGCCGACACCATCGGCGTGGCGACTCCGCGCAAGACCCAGGCCGTGATGCTGCGCGCGGCGCAGGAATTCGACCTCAAGCGCCTGTCCGGACACTTCCACGACACCTACGGCCAGGCGCTGGCGAACATCTACGCCAGCCTGGAAGTGGGCATCGCCATCTTCCACTCGTCCGTGTCCGGGCTGGGCGGCTGCCCGTATGCCAAGGGCGCCACCGGCAACGTCGCCACCGAGGACGTGCTGTACCTGATGCAGGGGCTGGGCATCGACACCGGCATCGACCTCGACATCGTCGTCGACGCCGGCCAGTTCATCTCGCAGCACCTGGGCCGCAAGGGCGCCAGCCGGGCCGGCAACGCCATCGCCGCCAAGCGGGCCGGGTAGGGCGCGCGCCGCCCGGCTATTGGGGCGGCGAATAAAAAAAAGACCCAGGAGCGCAAGGCTCTTGAGTCTTTTCTTTTACTGCCAATTCTGGTCGGAGTACAAGGATTCGAACCTTGGACCCCCTGGTCCCAAACCAGGTGCGCTACCGGGCTGCGCTACACTCCGAAGACCAAGATAATACAGGCCGGATCGAATGCGGTCAAGGCTCCCTCGCGAATTTATCGATTAAATTGAAAAAACGGCAAGTTCCGCCGCCGCGAACGCGGCAAGCCGGGGTGGCAAGCCGGCGCGTTCCCGGCGCCGGCTGCGCTATGATTTGGCAATTGGATAATGTCGCATGAAAGGCAAGTTACATGGAACAGAAGGACGACTTGGCGGGGAAGCAGCCCGGCCTCAACGTGGTCGAGATCGACATGACGGCGAAAGCGCTGAAAAAAGTCGCACCGCAGCTCTTTTTCGACCGCTACAAATGGCTGCCGTTTCCCTTTCTGCTGCTGTTCTTCGCCGCCGTGGCCGCCTGCTGCGCCATGCTGTTCGCGGCGGCCAACCTGGTCAGCCTGCAGCACGCCAACCGGATCGCCACCGGGGCCGTCTCCGCCGCGCTGCAACATCCCGACCTCGTGTCGCTGGCCGATGTGCCGCCGGCCCGCGATTTGCTGACGAGCGCGGCAAAGCTCGTCAACGCCCGCCTCAGCGACGCGCTGCTGAGCAAGGTCGTGCTGATCCAGCTGGGCGCCGCCATGCCCCTGCTGGTGATGCTGGGGCTGTTCTTCTACGTGTGGATGCAGCAGAAATTCATCGCCCCCCATCGGCTGACGCTGCGCTTCGATGCGGACGGCTTGCAGGTGCAGCGCGGCGACAGCCGCATCAGCCACCCCTGGTCCGCCGTCGAGGCCGTCGTCTTCCAGCCGCCGCCGGGGCGCCTGCCCGGTTTCGTGCTGGTCCGCCTGCAATTCGGCTACACCTATGTCTGGCCGGACCTGGCCTTCGCCAGCCGCGAGCAGTGGCAATACGTCGGCCACCAGCTGAGCGCGCTGCATCTGGCCAGCCGGCAGCCGTGCGCGGCGTGACAATCTGCCGGCACTCGGTTAGGATGGCTGCTGAGAAGGCTCAGGTCGGACTTCCTTCTACCTCCCAATCAGTCTGACCGCTTTCCTTCTCACCTTTTTCAAGAACGGATGATGGCCAAGCCTTCTTCCGTTTTTTTTCGCTTGGAGCGGCCGTGATTCCAGAATTCTCCCCATTGCACACCCTGTTTTTGCGCCGCCAGGCCACGCTGTTCGTCGACGCCGGCGGGGAGACGCTGCCCGCGTCGCTGATGGAGGCATTCGACATCAACCTGGCCGCGATCGGCTACGCCGTCTCCACCCGCCTGCGGGCGCGCCTGCAAAGCCTACCGGCGCAACATCTGAGCGCCATCCAGGCCGGCATCCGCGCGGTGGTGCTGGAAGACGTCGGCGCGAACCACGTGCACATGCCGCTGTTCCGCCAATTCCCGGACAACATCCCCGACGACACCTTCGAGCTGTGGTGCAGAAAGGTGCTGAGCCATTTCATGCAGGCGCAGGATCAGCCCTGCCTGCACTGCGGCAGGACCGGCACGACCCACGTGCTCAATCCCTGCCGCCATGTGGTGTGCGACGCCTGCTACGACGGCGCCAATTACTCGGCCTGCCCCGTATGCGAACGGCATGTCGACCGCAACAACGCCTTCTTCAAACCGGCGCCCGGCCTGACGCTGCCGAAGGAAACGGTGCGCCTGAAACTGCTCGACCTCGGCGCGTCGCTCGACGACGCGGCGCAAGAGCTGTTGCTCGCCCTGTGCACCCGCAAGCAGGCGCTGTCGCCCGTCGACAGGGACGCCTTGCTGGTCCTGCTGCGCGCCTATGGCCTGCGCGCGCTGCCCTGGCTGCCTGACGAGATACCCGTGCGCGAAAACATCGCGCTGGTCTTCGGCACGCTGCTGCAGGACGCCGACCCGGCCGCCGTCATGGCGGCGGCGGCGCGCCACATGGGCACGGCCAACGACGTGCTGCGCCTCGTCGCCGCCTACTCGGGCGCCGACCCCTCGTTGCAAGGGCATACCGAGCTGCGCAAACGCGCGGTGGCGGAGATCCGCCACCTGCCCAAGTACCAGAACTGGTTCACGGCCGACTCCTACTGGTCGCGCCAGAGCAGCATCGACCTGCCGGTGCGCCTGTTCCGCTTCAAGGTGGCCAAGCTGGGCCGGCCCCTGCGCCGCGCGCTGCTGGCCTTCATGGAAAATCTGCGGCCCGACTCCCTCACCGAAGACATGCTCAGGCATCGCTCCTACTGGGTCTGGCTGGGCGAATTCTTGCATCCCGGCGAATACCGCCAGCGCTATCCGCAGGTGGCGCTGGCCTTCGACATCGTCCGCACCAAAGCGCCGGACGGCACGCCAGCGCCGGTTTTCCGCAACTACTACGCGCAACTGGAGCTGGCGGCCGCGCGCCAGGACCCGCGCGCGATGACGGCCCTGCTGCGGCAGCGCCCCGGCGAGCTGGCGCGCCGCTTCGACCATGCCCTGCGCGTGGCCGATGCGGATGGCCCGGCCGTCGACGAGCTGATGGCCGCGTTCGCGCGCGCCGCGCCGCGCTTTGCCACGCCGGTGCTGCTGACCCTGCGCGCGCTGCTGCCGACGCGCGCGGCGCCGGCGGCGACGCGCATCTTCTGGCCCAAGGGGAAAGTGTCGAAAGGCGTGTTCCGGCCGGACCACCGGGCGCCCCTGTCGGACGAGGCGATACGCCGCGCCGTCGCGGCGGTCGAAACCGTGCTGCTGGAACGCTTCGCCGCGCTGCCGCCCTTTGACGACTTCCTCATCGACACGGCGCTGCAAGACATCGTCGCGCCATTCAATGAGCGCAGCGCCAGCCGTTCGGCGATCCAGCTGCCGCGCGGCTCGACGCTGGCCGTCGCCGCGGGCAAGACGGCGCGGCTGTTCCTGCACTGGTGCGAACCGGAAAAGGGCGGCAGCCGCACCGACCTCGACCTCTCGGTCGGCTTCTACGACGAGCAGTGGCAGCACCAGGGCACCTGCTCCTACTACCAGCACAAATTCCTCGCGGCGGATGGCCAGGCCATCGCCACCAGCGCCGGCGACCTGCAGGACGCGCCGTTCCCGGAAGGGGCCACAGAATTTATCGACCTCGACTGCGAACTGGCGCGGCGCGAGGGCGTGCGCTATGCCGTCGCCGTGCTGAACAACTACAACGGCATGGCATTCGAAGACCTGGAGCGCGCCTTTGCCGGCGTCATGTTCCGCGACGACGTCCACGGCGAGCACTTCGATCCGCGCAGCGTCGAACTGAAATTCGACCTACAGGGCGGCAACGGCATTTTCATGCCGATGGTGTTCGACCTGCGCGAAAACCGCCTGCATTGGCTCGACGTGTACTCGCAGGGCGAGTTCGCCTTCAACAACGTGGCCACCTCGAATTCCGCGATCACCACGATCTGCCCGGCCATGATGGGCTATTTTGGCAGCGGGGTGCGCACTTCGATGTATGACCTGGCTTTGCTGCACGCGGCCGCCAGGGGCGGACGCGTGGTCCTGCGCGGCGCAGGCGCGATGCGGGCCGTGGCGCGTCACGACGGCGAGGACAATCTGGCGTTCCTGGAGCGGCTGCGCGGCGGCGCCGGCCAGCGGCTGGAACACTACCGGCCGGCGCCGCAACGGCCCGTGTTTGCGGCGCTGCTGACGGCGGACGTCGAGCTGCCGGCGCAAAGCGCCGTTTACGCGCTGAAGGCGGGCATTGCGGCCGCCACGCTGTCGGCCGCCGATCTGATCGCGTAGACCGCCAGGGGTCTGACCCCGGCCTTTCGGGGTCAGACCCCGGCTGTTACGCCAAAAAGCTGGGGTCAGACCCAAAAAACGGGTCAGACCCCAACGCTTACGCCGCTTCGTCCTTCATTTATAGGACGCTCTTCTTGCGCCTGGCGCAAAGCGCCGTTTACGCGCTGAAGGCGGGCATTGCGGCCGCCACGCTGTCGGCCGCCGATCTGATCGCGTAGATCACCAGGGGTCTGACCCCGGCCTTTCGGGGTCTGACCCCGGCTGTTACGCTAAAAAGCCGGGGTCAGACCCAAAAAACGGGTCAGACCCCAACGCTTACGCCGCTTCGTCCTTCATCTGCAGCGCCCGCTCATACAGGGCGTTCTTCTTGCGCCCGGTGATCTGCGCCGCCAGGCTGGCGGCCTGCTTGACGCTGCATTCGCCCAGCAGGATCGCCAGGATGCGCTCGGCCTCGGCCTCTTCGGCGTCCTGGGCCGCCGTCGCGCCTTCCAGCAGCACGACGAACTCGCCTTTTTCGCGGTGCGGGTCGGCGCCGATCCACGCCGCCGCCTCGGACAGCGGGCAGCGGTGGATTTCCTCGAACATCTTGGTCAGCTCGCGCGCGAACACCACCTGGCGGGCCGGCCCGAACGCGGCCTCCAGCGCCACCGCGCAGTCGAGGATGCGGTGCGGCGCTTCATAAAACACCATGGTCGCGCTGACCGTGCGCAGGCTCTGCAGCATGTTGTCGCGCTGCTTGGCCTTGGCCGGCAAAAAGCCGACGAAATAGAACTGGTCGTTGACCAGGCCGCTGGCGGAGAGCGCCGTCACGGCCGCCGACGCGCCCGGCAGCGGCAGCACGCGCAGGCCGGCCGCGCGCACCGCGTCGACGATGCGCGCGCCCGGGTCGGACACGGCCGGCGTGCCGGCGTCGGACACCAGCGCGATGCGCTCGCCGGCCAGCAAACGGGCGATCAGCACCTCGGCCACTTCGCGCTCGTTGTGCTGGTGCGCCGCGATCAGCGGCTTGTTCAGGCCGAAGCGCGTCATCAGGTGGGCCGTGTTGCGGGTATCCTCGCAGGCGACGGCATTGACCAGGGTCAAAACATGTAACGCGCGCAAGCTAATATCGGTGACATTGCCGATCGGGGTCGCCACTACGTACAATGTTGCGCTAGGATAGGCTTGGAGAGCTGCCTCCGCCATCACGGGCAGGGTGGCGATGGAACTGGATTCTTGTGCGGTCATTGGGGGTGGAATGCTAGCTAAAAGTGTAAAGGTAATGCTGTCCGGTACGGCAATCGCAATGATAAGCGCTTGCAGCACGCCGTGCGACGCACCCGGCCGATTGTGCGCGCCTATCTCGTCAATTACAAGCGCACCGGCGCCGCGCGCCGTCCCGGCGGCCGCGGCCGAGGCGGCGGAAGCGCCGGCCCAGACCTTCCGCGTCGACAGCCCCGACCTGGCGGCGCCGCCGGCCAGGACCGCGCCGGCCGCCGCCCGCAACGGCGCGCCGGTGCGCATCGGCCTGCTGCTGCCGCTGCGCTCGGACACGCTGGGCCAGGCCGCCGCATCGCTGCGCGCCGGCTTCATGGCCGCCTACGAACGCGACCGCGACGGTTTCGCCGTCAGCGTCATCGACAGCGGCGAGGCCGCGCAGGACGCGCTGGCCAGCTACGCCCAGGCGCAGGAACAGCACGACATCCTGGTCGGCCCGCTGGCGCGCTCGGCCGTCACGGCCGTCGCCGCCAGCGCGCTGGTGCGCAAGCCGACCATCGCGCTGAATTATCCGGAAGGGCGCGGCACGGCCGCCGAGACGGCGCTGCCGCCGGCCATGCTGGCCATGGGCCTGTCGATCGAGGACGAGGCGCGCCAGGCGGCCGCCTGGGCCGCCGCCGAGCAGCCCGGCGCCCGCGCGCTGATCCTGACGGGCAGCGCGCCTTGGCAGCGCCGCATCGCCGCCGCCTTCGCCGCGCAGTGGCAGCGCCTCGGCCGCAGCGCCGACAACGTCGACATGAGCGCGCTCAACGGCTACCTCAGCGACAGCGAGCTGGTGCAGCTGCGCGCGCGCGTCCAGGCGCACCCGCCCGGCCTGCTGTTCGCCGCCCTCGACGCCGACCAGGCGCGCCAGTTGCGCGTCGCCCTAGGCGCCGACCTGCCCCTGTACGGCACCTCCTCGCTGAACCCGGGCGCCGGGCGCGGCGAGGCCGGCCCGGCGATGGACGGCGTGCGCCTGCTCGACCTGCCGTGGCAGGTGCAGCGCGACCATCCGGCCGTGATGGTGTATCCGCAGCCGCTGGGCGGCGACGGGCGCCGGCCGACGGCCGACATGGAGCGCCTGTACGCGCTCGGCATCGACGCCTTCCGGGTCGCCCGCGAAATCGCCCTGCATCCGGCCTCGCGCTTCACGCTCGACGGCGTGACGGGCAAGCTGGCCATCAGCTTCGGCCAGGGCGCGGCCCAGTTCGAGCGCGTCGAGCAGACGGCCACGTATAAGAACGGCGTGCTGGCGCCGCTGCCGGCGACGGCGCCCTGACGCCGCCATGCCGGCCGGCCGCCTCAGCGACAAGCAGCGCCTGGGCCGGGCCGGCGAGGACGCCGCGCTGGCCCACCTGCTGGCGCACGGCCTGACCCTGGTCGAGCGCAATTTCCGCTGCAAGGGCGGCGAAATCGACCTGATCATGCGCGAACGGGGCGGCCTGGTGTTCGTCGAGGTGCGCCAGCGCGGCGGCGCCAGCCACGGCGGCGCCGCCGCCAGCATCACGCCGGCCAAGCGCCGCCGCCTGGTGGTCGCCGCCCAGGTCTATCTGCTGCGCCTGGCAACCCTGCCGCCGTGCCGCTTCGACGTCGTCGCCATCGACGCCGGCGCGCTGTCCTGGCTGGTCAACGCCATCGAAGTGTAAGCATATTTAACAGTGCTTGCCCGCCGCGGCCCGCGCCTGCACTATAATCGGCAGCTATGAACAATCAACGCATCCTGGCGCACTTCCACGAAAGTGCCGAACTCAAAATCCAGTCCGCCACCGTACTGGCGCATCCGATCATGGAGGCGGTCGACCTGATGTTTTCCGCCCTCTCCAACGGCAACAAGATCCTGGCCTGCGGCAACGGCGGTTCCGCCGCCGACTGCCAGCATTTCGCCGCCGAGCTGGTCGGGCGCTTCGAGCGCGAGCGCTTTCCGCTGCCGGCCCTGTCGCTGGCCACCGACACCTCGATCCTGACGGCCGTCGGCAACGACTACAGCTACCGCGAGATCTTCTCGAAACAGGTGCAGGCCTTCGGCCAGGCCGGCGACATCCTGCTGGCCATCTCGACGTCGGGCAATTCGGCCAACGTGATGGCGGCGATCGAGGCGGCGCTGGAGCGGGAAATGCGCGTCGTGGCGCTGACCGGCAAGGGCGGCGGCGCCATCGGCAAGATGCTGACGGACGCCGACGTGCACATCTGCGTGCCGGCCGAGCGCACCGCGCGCATCCAGGAAGTCCATTTAACAACCATACACTGCATCTGCGACGGCATCGACGTCGCGCTGTTCGGAGGAGACGCGAATGACTGATTACGCCGCAGGCCCACGCTGGTCGCGCATGCAACGCCCCCTGGCCACCGCGCTGTTGTGCGGAACCATGCTTGCCACGCTGTCGGGTTGCGTCGAAATGGTCATCGGCGGCGCCGTCATGGGCACCGTCGCGGCGGCGGACCGGCGCACCTTCGGCGCGCAGACCGAGGACAAGTCCATCACCCTGAAGGGCGAGGTGCGGGTGCCGAACATCGTCGGCGAGGCCGGCCACGTCAACGTCGCCAGCTTCAACCGCCGCGTGCTGCTGACCGGCGAGGTGCGCGACGAGGCGATGAAGGCCGCCGTCGAGCGCGAAGTGCGCGCCATCGAGGGCGTGCAGGGCGTCGCCAACGAGCTGGAAATCGCCGGCCCGTCGAGCTTCACCTCGCGCTCCAGCGACGCGCTGGTCACCACCAAGGTCAAGGCCAGCCTGGTCGACATGAAAACCATCTCCGCCAACTCCTTCAAGGTGGTGACGGAGCGCGGCACGGTCTACATGATGGGCCGCGTGACCCAGCGCGAAGGCAGCATCGGCAGCGACGTCGCGCGCGGCGTCGGCGGCGTGCAGAAAGTGGTCAAGCTGTTCGACTACATCAGCGAAGAAGAACTGAAGCGCCTGCAGCCGGACCCGGCGCCGGCCGCGAAAAGCCAGTAAGGCCGCGGGCCGGCCCGGCCGGCTCTAAGGCCGGCTTAAGCCGGCCGGGCTATAATCCGTGCATCCGTCGAATATCGCCCGAGAATCCCATGTCCGCCACCACCACCGCCTCGCCATCCTGGATCAAGCCGGCCATCGCCGTCGTCGCGCTTGCCGCGATGGGCGCCGCCGCCTACTTTTCGCTGAACACGCGCACCAGCGCCCCCGAAGTGACCTTCATCGGCATCAAGGGCGAGAAAATCACGCCGCAAAGCCTGCAGGGCAAGGTCGTGATGGTGAATTTCTGGGCCACCTCGTGTACCACCTGCATCGCCGAGATGCCGAAAATGGTCGAAACGTACAATAAGTACAAGGCGCAGGGCCTGGAATTCGTCGCCGTGGCGATGAAATACGACCCCGCCAACTACGTCGTCAACTACGCCGAAACGCGCCAACTGCCGTTCAAGGTCGCCATCGACGTCTCCGGCGAAGCGGCCAAGGCCTACGGCGACGTGGCGCTGACGCCGACCACCTTCGTCATCGACAAACAGGGCAAAATCATCAAGCGCTACGTCGGCGAGCCGGAGTTCGCCGCGCTGCACAAGCTGCTGGAACAGGCCCTGCAGGGCTGAGCCCAGCCTCAAAACCCCGTCTGCAAGGACAGGTACCAGCCGTGCTGGCGCTGCGGATTGAACACCGTGATGTCGCCCAGCACGGCGTAAGCCGCCGTCACCGACACATGCTTGTTGGGGAAATACGCCAGGAACACGTCGTAGTAAGCCTTTTCGCGGTCCACGCCCAGGTTGTGCGGCTTGCGCCGGTACTCGACGCCGGCCGCCAGCTTGCGGTTGATCAGATAGGCCGCCGACACCTCGGCCATCGCCTGGTAGTTGTCGCCCCGGTCGCCGCCGAAACCGAGTATGCCCATCTGGTTGGCCTTGGTGGCGCGCAGGGTGCCGTTCAATAACAGACTGTATTCAAACAGGATTTTCGTCGCGGCGACGTAATAGTCGACACCGCGGTCGTCCTTCGCCCCCAGTTGCCGGACATTGCCGACGCCCAGCGCGCCCAGGCCGCCGACGCCGCGGTTGCGCTTGTACATGGCGCCGACGGCGATCTGCGGCAGCCAGCGGTCCTGGTCGTAGACGGCGTCGCCGGCCAGCCTGAGCTTGACGCCGACGATGTCCTGCTGGATGCGCAGTTGCGCCAGCGGCGCCAGGCTGCCACGGAACTGCTGGCGCGCCAGCGACAGCTCGACGCGGTCGGCGAGGCCCACCGCCACGCCGTAGGCATCGAGGCCGTAGTCCTGGCTGCGCACAGCCGTGTAATGGGCGTTCGCGCCGTAGCTGTCGCGGCTGCCGTAGCCGGTGATCAGCGCCCACGGCGTGATGCCGCCGCCGCCCGCGCCCTCCAACTGGCTGACGCCGCCCGTGGCGAGCAACTTGCCCAAGTCGGGCGCCGCCGGTTGCGCGGCGGCGTCGGCGCACAGCAGCGCGCCCGCCAGCAACGCGCCGCCCAGGCCCGCCAAACGCTCCGCTTGTCGCATCCTTCCCCCCGCTGCCTGGGCAGATTGTGGTGTTTGTTGCGTATCAACACAGCTTGACCGAAACGGGCGAAACTTTCCAGGGCCAATTGCCCGTTTGTGGGCGAACGTCAACACCGGGCAAGCCGGCGCGGCGAACTTGGTATACCCTCCAGTTTGCTTCTCCCTTTTCACCGACCGCAGCCCAAGCCGCGTTTATGGATACCAGACAAGCCGATCCGCAGCAACTGAAAACCTGGCTGCTCGCCGTCGGGAAACGCGATGCCGCCGCCTTCCGCCAGCTCTACGACGCCACGTCGGCGAAACTGTTCGGCTTCGCGCTGCGTATATTGCATAAGCAAGAGCTCGCGGAAGAAGCCTTGCAAGAGGGTTTCGTCGCCGTCTGGAACCACGCCGCCACCTACCAGAGCCATTTGGCCGCGCCGCTGACGTGGATGGCGACCATCGTGCGCAACAAGGCTTTCGACCTGTTGCGGCGCAGCGCAGACGCGGTGGAAATCGACGCCGAACAATTTGATAGCGAAGTCATGAACGCATTACACGATCCCCAGGCCACGCCGATCGAGGCGCTGCAAATGAGCGGCGACGCGAAGGCGCTGGCCTTTTGCATGGCGGCGCTGGAAGGGCTGCACCGGCAGGTGATCGCGCTGGCCTATTTCCACGACTTGTCGCACAGCGAGGTGGCGCAGCAGATGGCGCTGCCGGTCGGCACCGTCAAGACCTGGATACGCCGCGGCCTGGAGCGCCTGCGCACCTGCCTGGCGGCGCGGGAGCAGCCATGAACATTCGCGGCAACGCTCCCTTGCGGCAAAAACTGGCCGCCGAATATGTGCTGGGCACGCTCAAGGGCGGCGCGCGCCGCCGCTTCGAGGGCTGGTTGCTGCAGGACGCGGATTTGCGCAACACCACCGCCGAGTGGCAGCGGCGCCTGGCGCCGATGGCCGAATTCACCGCGCCGGTGGCGCCACCGCGCCAGGTGTGGCGCGACATCGAGCGGCGCCTGCACCTGCGCGCGGCGCCGGCCTGGCAATTCTGGCGCAGCCAGTCGCTGGCGTTCTGGCGCGGGCTGGGCGCGGCGTCCAGCGCCGCCGCCGCGCTGCTGGCGCTGGCGCTGGTGACGACGACGCTGAATGCGCCGCAGATCAGTTATGTCGCCACGCTCAGCGACGGGCAGGCCCGCGCGGTACTGCTGCTGACGGCCGACCGCCGCCACGGCGCGCTCGACGTGCGCGTGCTGGGCGGCGCGCCCGTGGCCGCCGACAAGACGCTGCAACTGTGGGCCGTGCCGACGCGCGGCAATCCCCGTTCGCTGGGCTTGCTGGCCGACCGCGGCAGCGTGCGGCTGGCGCTGTCCGAGCGGGCGCTGGGCCCCGACGTCGCCTTGCTGGCCGTCAGCCTGGAGCCGAAGGGCGGCTCGCCGGACCCGAACGGGCCGAGCGGGCCGATTCTGTACAAGGGCAACTGGGTGAGGCTGTAGGCGCGCGCCCTAGCGCGTGACGATGGCGCGCTGCATCGGCGCCAGCTTGGCGATCAGCTTGTTTTGCACGGCGGCGGCGATGCCGTTGCGCTCCATGGCAATCTGCAAATCCTCGGCCAGCGCGTTGAACTGGGCATTGCTGATTTTGAGGTCGATGTGCACCGACTCCATATCCTTGCCCTTGTATTTGCCCGTGTATTTGCACGGCCCGCCGCTGAATTCGCACAATTGCTCGGCCAGGCGCTCGGCCAGTTGCAGCATATCGCTGTCCTGGAAACTTTCGCTGATGCGCGCGTCAGCCTGGATCAGCGGTATCAAGGTGTGGACTATCCTGTCGATGCCCGCTTTGGCGCCAAGGCCCCGGTAGGTGGCATCGTCCGTGTACGGCGTTTGCGCCTGCGCCTGCGTCGAGGCCAGCAGCACGGCGATGCCGGCCCATTTTTTGATGTGTTTACGCATAGTCATCTCCCGCCCCGGCGTTTGCTGCCCGCTACAAGGCTAGCACGTTCAGCCGGTGGCGGCGCGATCCCGGGCGCGCCGCCGCGCCGGCTTACTTCGGATACAGGATCATCTGCGTGCAACGGAACAGCGCGATGGTCTTGCCGCTGGCCTGGTCCGACACGACGGCATCCCACACCTGCGTGGTGCGGCCGCCATGCACCAGCGTCGCCGTGCAGACGACGACGCCCTCGCGGGCCGTGCCCAGGTGGTTCGACTTCAACTCGACCGTCGTGAAATTGGCGGCGCCGGCGGGCAGCTTGGCGATGCAGCCATAGCCGCAAGCCGTGTCGGCCAGCGTGACGACGCTGCCGGCGTGCAGATAGCCGTTCGGCGCCAGCAGGTGCGGCGCGACCTCGAAGTGCGCGCTCAGGGTGCGCTCGCCGATGGCGGTGATGACGATGCCCATGTGGGCCGGCAGCGTGCCGACGCTGAGTTCGTTGAAATAGGCGGGGGTAAAGGTCGTTGCGGTCATATCATCTCAAGTAATGGTCGCGTCGGGCGGACGCGGCTTTGGCCAGACGCAGATGATAGCAACTATTCGCCAAACCTTCCGGCGCCGGCGGGGAAGCGGTCAGCGCTTCCTGGCCGCGGGCCGGCGCTTCATCCAGATCAGCACGCCCGTCAGGAAAAACCCCAGCGGCAGCAGCCCGAAGACGCTGATGAAGGCCCGTCCCGGCGCGCCAAAAGCCTGGCCGCTATGCAGCGGATACTGCCAGCCGAGAAAGCGCTCGCCGCCCGGCGCCAGCAAGGGATCGCGCACGCGCAGCAGCTTGCCGCTGACGGCGTCGAGCGTCACGCGGGTGGCGCCGTCGCCTTTCGCCACCTCGTCCGGCTGGCGCACCCGGATTTCATAGGGCAGCCCCGCTTGCGCCGGCAGCGCGATGCGCGACACCCGGCCATTCGGATACAGCGCCTGCGCCGCCGCCATCGCCGCGCCGGGCGTGATATGGGCGCCGGGCGCGGCATTGCTCACCTTATCGCCGGGCGACAGCTCCGCCAGCATGCCGACGACCGGCAACACCATCTGCGGCAGATTCATGTAGATGCCGGAAAACGCCAGCACGGCCAGCACCGGAGCGGCGAAGAAGCCGCTCGTCTTATGCAGGGAATAATGCAGGCGCGGCCACGAGCCGCCGTAGGAAATGCGCAGCGCGCGCCGCAGCGCCTGCCAGTTCGGCCGTGGCCACCACAGCACCAGGCCGCTGAACGCCAGCGCCAGCAAGGCCACGCCGGTGATACCAGTCAATATCTTGCCGACCTCGCCGGACAGCAGGTAGCGGTGCAAATGGAACAAGGTCGGCATCAGCAGCGGGCGCGACAGGCCGTAACTGCCCCATTCGCGCTCGCCCTTGACCTGCAGCGTATCGGCGTCGAGCATCACCTGGCGCAGCCGCGTCTGCGTGGCGGGGCCGGCGCCGGCCGCCGGCGGCACGCGGTAATAGGCGACGTAGACATCGTGGCCATCGGCCGGGGTGTTCAGCTGGGCCGGCCGGCCATAGGCCGTATCGCCGCTGAGCCGCTCGACGACCTCCTGCACCGTGCGCGACGTGACCTGGAAGGGCGCGCCGGCGTAACGCGGCACGGACTGCAGCAATGCGGGATTGAGCGCGGCGTCCAGCTCCGGCAGCCAGGCGATGGCCGTGCCGGTCAGGCCCAGCACGACGAAGACGCCGCCCAGCCACAGGCCGATATACAGATGCAGCTTGGCGACGAACTGCTTACCCGACTTCACATTCATGACACTGCTCTTTGCATGGAAACGACAGCCACGGAAGATACCATGAACGGCAGGCGCGATCGAAAAAAGGCGCCGCCCTCAGCAGGCGAAATCGCTGGCCTCGGCGACGGCGCGCACCGGACCGTCGCAGCCGTCGGCCCGGTCCGGCCTCGGCCCGGACAGGATGCGCCAGGAATGGGCCAGATACAGCGCGAAGCCGCCCATCCACACGAGGCCGGCCAGCGCCAGCAGGGCGGGGGCGCGCGCCGCCGCCACGCGCAGCAGCGCCGCCGCGACGATGGCGCAAGCGGCCGCCACGACCCACAGGCGCCGCTCCAGCGCATAGCCGGCGTGGTTGCGCCCGGCGATGCACATCACGGTGAAGATGGCCAGGCTCATCGCGCCGGCCATCAGCACATGCCGCCCGGCCGACACCAGCGCGCCGTCGAGCAGCAGGCTGGCGCCCATCACGGCATACCCGGCCGCCATCAGCCAGTACACGAGGTATAGCATCAGCGCCCAGCGCTGCAGCAGCGCGCGGCCGATGTGCCAGTCGTTGAGCAGGTTCAGGATGGCGGCGGCGGCGGCCAGCGCCAGCCAGCCCGCCACCGGGCTGCCCGGCAGGAAGAATTCGGCCGCCGTGCACAGCGCGATGCTCCAGGTGGCCAGATTGCGCCGCGGCGGCCGCGCCAGATAGCCGGCGCCGGCGCCCTCGCCATTGACGATGCGCATGGAGATGCGGCTGACGGTGGCGACGATCAGTATCATCGCCACGCCGTTGGCCGCGTACATCCACGGCATCGCCGCCGTGCCGCGCGCGCCGGCGACGAAGAAGCCGGCCTCCAGCAGGCCGAGGGCGGCCAGCGCGTACAGGAAACTCATCTGCGGCCGCCCCGGATCGCGCCAGATCGGCGGCGCCAGCGTGGCCAGCAGCACGGCGCTCAGCCCCAGGTTGCACAGGGCCGCCGGCCACACGCCCAGCCAGGCGGACAGGCCGAAGGCCAGGCGCGCGCCCAGCCACAGCAGGGCAAGGCCCAGCAGCCGCTTCCGGCCGAAGCCGGCCCCGCCCGTGAACTCCGGCACGGCCGTCAGCAGGAAGCCGGCCACCGAGGCCATCGCAAAACCGTAAATCATCTCGTGCGCGTGCCAGGCCGGCAGGCCGCCGGCCAGGTCGGGCGCCGGCAGCAGGCCGGACAACAGCAACAGCCAGACGCCCAGCGCCAGCACGGCATAGCCGGCCGTGTACAGGAAGAAGGGGCGGAAGCCGCACAGCAGCAGCGGATGGTTGGCGAACTTAGGCACAGCGCATCCCTCCGGCCGCCGGCGCCAGCCCGAAACCGGCGCGCACCTCGGGCGCCTGCATCAGTTCGCCGGTGGTGCGGTAGACCCAGGCGTCGTCCCGGGCGGGCTTGGGCCGGTCGAGGCGGAACTCGCGCACGATGCGTCCCGGCGCCGGCGCCATCATCAGGATGCGGTCGGCCAGCCGCACCGCCTCCATCAGGTCGTGGGTAATCATCAGCACGGCGCAGCCGCCGGCCCCGAGCTGCGCCAGCAGCAGGGCGTACAGCTCCGCCTTCAGGCCGACGTCGAGCGCGGCGAACGCCTCGTCGAGCAGCAGCAAGTCCGGCTCCAGCGCCAGCGCGCGGGCCAGCGCGACCCGGCTCTGCATGCCGCCGGACAGCGCGTGCGGATACTTGTCGAGGTCATCGCCGTCCAGGCCCAGTTGCAGCCCCAGCGCGTCGGCGCGGCGCGCCCGCGCGGCCGCGTCGACGCCGCGCGCCTTCAGGCCGAGGGCGATGTTGTCGCGCGCATTCTTCCACGGCAGCAGCCGCGCCTGCTGGAACACGCAGCCGACGCTGGTGTAGCCGTTGGCGATGCGGCCCGCGCCGTGCGGCAGCAGGCCGGCGACCAGGTTCAGCAGCGTGGTCTTGCCGCAGCCGGAAGGCCCGACCAGGGCGACGGACTCGCCCGGGAACAGGTCGAGGTCGACGCCGGCCAGCACTTCGGTGAGGGCGAAATGGTGGCTCAGCCCGCGTACAGTGAGTTTTTTCATGGGTTCGCCTGGCGCCAGCGCTCGACGTGGCGCTTGATGGGTTCCAACAGCAGATATTCGACGCCCAGCAGCAGGCCCAGCACGGCGACTATCCAGGCCAGCGAGGTGGCCGTGTCCAGGTGCGCGCGCGACACGGCCAGCGCCGCGCCGACGCCGTCGGCGCTGGCCAGCAGCTCGGCCATGACGGCGATCTTCCACGACATGCCGAGCGCCGTGATCCAGGCGGGGAACAGGTAGGAGACGACGTGGGGCAGGTAGACGTCGAGCAAGGTCATGCGCAGCGGCAGGCGGTAGGCCCGGGCCACGTCCTTCAACTGGCCGTCGAGCGTGCGCGCGCCCTGCAGCGCGCCGACGAAGACCAGCGGGAAGCAGGCGACGAAAACGGTGAACACGGGCGTGGCGTCGCCGGCGCCGAACCACAGCAGCGCCAGCACCAGCCAGGCGATGGGCGGCATGCCGACCAGCAGCGTGACGAGGGGGCGCGCCACCATCGCCGCCGTCATCGACATGCCGGCGAGCACGCCGAGCACGCTGCCGGCGGCCACCGCCAGCGCCAGGCCGCCCAGCGCCCGGCGCGCCGTCACGGCCAGCTCCGGCCACGCCTCGCCCGTCGCAATCATGCCGGCCAGCGTGGCGAACGCGGCGCGCGGGCCGGGCAAGACCAGCGGCCCGCACACTTGCCCGCCCCATTCCCACAGCGCGAAGAACAGGCACAGGCTGGCGACCGCGCCCCAGCCGCTCCATAAATAGGAGAGGATGGCGGCCGGGGCGTCGCGCCAGCGCTTCATCTTACTTCTGCGCCGGCGGCGCCGCGCCGCCGTAGAATGCGGCGTCCGGCAGCTTGCCGCCCAGCAGGGCCGGCTGCTTGCCCAGCAACACGCGGTAAAACGCCTCCAGCTCGGGGCGCGCGCTCTGGGCCGTGACGGCCGTGCCGGGGGCCGAGCGGACCGCGTCCGCCACCGCCTCGGCCGACAGCACGGACGCGTACTTGGCCACCAGCGCGCCGCAGGCGTCGGCATGCCCGGCGCACCACTTCTCCGACGCCGCATACGCGGCCAGCACGCGCGCCGTCAGCGCGGCGTCATCCTTGGCCTTGCCGAGCGCGGCGATGCCGGCCTGCGGAATGCGCGCCTCGCGCTTGAACAGGCGGCCCCACTCCTGCTGCAAATCGACGCTGCGGTGGATGTCCGGCGCCACGGCGCTCAAGGGGAAGGAGCGGCTCTTGCGCAAGGCCATCGACACGGCCGGCTCCGACAGCAGCACGTGGTCGACGCGCCGCGTCAGCAGCAACTGCATGGCGTCCAGCGGCGAAGCGACATAGCGCAGGCGGAAATCCTTGCGCACGTCGAGGCCCTGGCGCTCGGCCAGCACGCCGAAGACGATGTCCGGCATGTCGGCGCGGAAGGGCATGGCCACCTCCTTGCCCTTGAAGTCGGCCAGCGTCTTCAAGCCGGCGTCGCGCGACACCATCCACAGCGTGCCCCAGCTGGCCACGTTCAGCAAAGCCAGCTTGCTGCCGCGGTTGTACAGATTCGCCGCGACGGTGCTCGGCATCGCGACGATATCGGCCTTGCCGTCCAGCGCCAGCACGCGCAGCTGGTCGGGGTCGCGCCAGGCCACGAACTCGACCCGATCGGCCAGATCGGCCAGCGCGCCGCTATCGACCATATGCATCAACGGAAAAGACACCCCCGCATACGGGCCGGCCAGCACCAGCTTCGGCAGCTTGCCGGCCTGGGCCATGCCGGCCGCGGCCGCCAGGGCCAGCGCCAGCAGCGCGCGCGTCACGGCGCCCATATCAAAAGCCTCCTTGCCAGCTGGCCATCAGGCTGCGCCCGGGCGCCTCGATTTCCCGTCCCGACAAACCCTCGGCCAGATGCTCGTGGTAAGCCTTGCCGGCCAGGTTTTTCAGCGCCACGCGCACGCTCTGGCCGCGCCAGGCGTAGGTGGCGCCGATATCGGCCGTGGCGAAGCCGGCGCTGGCATTCTCCGTGCCGCGCGAATACAGCTTGGCGACCCGGTCCTGCCGCGCCACCAGACGCAAGGCCGCGTCGGCGCTCCAGCCGGCCGCGACGCTGCCCTTCCAGCCCAGCGACAACTCGTCGGCCGGCATCTGGAACAGCGCCTCGTTCAAATCCAGGTTGTCGCCGCGCACGCGCGAAAACGCGGCGCTGGCCCACTGCCCGGCGGCGAACTGCCAGCGCCCCTGCGCCTCGACGCCCGTCAAACGCACGCGGCCGATATTTTCCGTCTGCTTCACGGGCAGGCCGGCCAGCACGGCGCCGTTGACCCGGCCGGAAATGAAGTCGCTGATCTCCGTGCGGTAGGCGGCCAGCGCATAATCGGCAACGGCGCCGGCCCCCTTCACGCCCAGTTCAAACTGCCGCGCATACTCGGGCTTGATCTGCGGATTGCCGGCGTAGTAATAACCGTCGCCGCGCGGCGACGACTCGAAACGCTCGCGCATCTCGCCGGCGCGGAAGGCGCGCGACAGATTCGCATACGGGCGCAGCAGCGGCGCCACCTCATAAATCACGCCCAGGCTGCCGGAACTGGCGCCGTCGCGGCGCGACAGGCCGCTCTTCTGCGCGCCGTTGTTGACGGCGGCGGCCTCGCCCTTGACCGTGTCGTGGCGCACGCCGGCCAACACATTGAGCTTGCCGAAGCGCATATCGTCCTGCAGATACACGCCGAGCGCGTCGATGCGGCCGTCCGTGAAGGGATCGTTGCGCACATGGTTGTTGAAGCGCGGCGGATTATTATTCAGATAGCGCTGCGGCGACGCCTGCATTTGCCAGGCGTTGACGCCGACAGAGAGAAAATGCGCGGGGCCGGCCAGCCAACTGGCGCGGGCGTCCACGCCGTCGGTGACAAAACTGACATCCGTGTCGCTTTGCTCGCGGCCGATGCCGCTGGCGTAGGCTTGCACCACCCGGCGCACCTGCTGCCGGTAGGCGCGCACATCCAGGTCCACCAGCGCGCCGGCGCCGCCCTTGCGGCTGTAGCCGACCTCGGCCAGCGAGCGCGTCTGCGTCGGCGAATGCACCGTCACCGTGCCGAGCGCGGCCGGCGTGCCCGGCTTGGCCGAGCCGGGATACCAGACATTCTTGTCCGTGTGGCGCTGCAAGGAGACGCGCAACTGCTGGGCGGCGTCGATGCGGAAGCGGTACTGGCCGATGAAACTGTCGGCGTCGTAGGCGGTGCGCGGCACCGTGCCGGACGCGCCGCGGTAGTCGCCGATGCGCGCCAGCGAAGCGCCGGCCATGACGGCGTGGTCGCCGCGCGCCGCCTGCACGACGGTGGTGCCGCGCACGCCCGAGCTGGCGCTGTCGACGCTGGCGGCGGCGCGCACATGCACGCCGGGCGCGAACGTCGCCTGCGGCATCAGCACATTGATCGCCCCGCCCAGCGCGCCGGTGCCGTACAGCACCGACGCCGGCCCCTTGACGACTTCGATCCGCTCCGCCAAGCCCAGCGACATGAAGGACGCGACGGCGCCGGCCGGCTGCGCCGAATTGAGGCGCATGCCGTCGACCAGCAGCACCACGCTCTCCTTCTTCAAGCCGCGGATGACGGGGTTCTGGCCCTGCGCGCCGTCGCTGGCGACGGCCAGCCCCGGCAAGCCGCGCAGCGCCTCGCCGGGATTGTTGGCGCCGCTCGCCAGCATCTGCTCGCCGCTGACGGCGTTCGTCGCCAGCGGCGTTTCCAGCTCATCGCCGGCGTAACCCTTGGCGGTGACGGTCAGCGCGGGCAGCGCCACGGCGCCGGCGGGGGCAACATCCTGGGCAAATAGGGGGGCGGAGGACAGCAGGGCGCAACTGGCAAGCAGACCCGTCGTGAACGGGCGCGGTGTGACTGACATGGAAATTCTCGATGAATGATATGGCAGAACCCATACTAGTGCAAATGAGAATCATTTGTAATTGAGCCAGATCAAGCTTTTGGAGAAAGGCGAGGAAGGATTACCGGGAACGCTTGTCAAACCAGTAGAAATACCGCACATTGCAATACTGCAACTATCATAAAAGTCTAGAGGGAAATTGGATACTGCGCGCAACAAGCACAGCTACGAACTGGTCGAAGCGGAAGAGCTTTGGGGCATGGACACGGTTGATAGCGAAGCCTATATCTGCCGGGGCTGCGCCACGCAGGTATTCCCAGCATCGTTCGACAAGGCGCGCAACAAGAAGCGTCCCTATTTCACGCTGGGCCCCTCCAATAAGCATATCGACTGCGACATAGATGGCCAGGAGAAGATCGTCAGCAGGGGCAAAAAGGAGCGGGTCGGCACGCCCGAAGGGTTTCCTCTCCCGTTCCCGAACAGATTGACGCTCACTGACGAACGTCCCGCCCAGGCAAACGGCAATGGGTTGCCTGAAGGACAAGCTGAAGACAAGCCACGTAGCCGTGGCGGGAAAAATGGCGAAGGATTAAGAAGGCACCACGGGCACACCGTAAAGACCATCCGCCCGATGTGCCGCACGTTCATGAATTTCCCAAAAGACCGCGAATTCCTGCCGCTTCAGATTCCAAGCGTTCCCGGCAGCACGTATGCGCGTATTTTTTCGCACTTGAGCAGCCGCAAGAAACCGGAGCCGCTCGAATCCCCGACGCGCCTGTTTTATGCGGCCATTCGTTGGACTGCCGATCCGGTCGTCTCGGATAACTATTACGAACTGACTCTCAACTCAGGGGAATGGGATGAGGAAAAAGGCACGTATAAGATCCTGTGCAGGCTCCGCGTGAACTGGTCGGACTGGAGCCAATCGCGCAGAGGCACGCTGATGACGGAATTTGAAACAACGCGCGAAGAGGCTCGCGAGGATGCCAAGAAAAACAAGCTGGCCAAGGGATGGATTTTCTTCGTCGGCACCCAAGACGCGTCAGACCCGAGCCTTTTCCATGCCGACAATCGCCGACTGGTCTGCTGCCTTTCGGGGGAAATGATTTGGCCGTTCAAGAAATAGCAGTAGCCGCCGGTTTGCCAGCCTTGGCAAGGATGACCTCCTTGCCTTGAGCAACGGCCTCAATTAATGTTAAAAACTGGACAACCAAGCCCAGCCTGGTCCGACACCAGGCAATAGGCAAGCGCCAGCCTCCGGGCGAAAAAAAACCGCCCAGCGAATGGCTGGACGGCTGCGGCCTGGCGCCGGCGGCGATCAGGTGTTGAGCGCCGCTTCCACGCCGGCGTTGTGCGCCTGCTCGTCCGCATGGTAGGAGCTGCGCACCATCGCGCCGACGGCCGCGTGCACGAAGCCCATCTTGTACGCTTCCGCCTCGAACATCTTGAACACGTCCGGATGCACGTAGCGGCGCACCGGCAGGTGATCGCCCGACGGCGCCAGATACTGGCCTATCGTCAGCATGTCGACGTTATGGGCGCGCAAGTCGCGCATCACCTGCAGGATTTCCTCGTCGGTTTCGCCCAGGCCCACCATGATGCCGGACTTGGTCACCGCCTCCGGATACAGCGCCTTGAAGTCGCGCAGCAATTCCAGCGAATGCGTGTAGTCCGAGCCGGGACGCGCTTCCTTGTACAGGCGCGGCACGGTTTCCAGGTTGTGGTTCAGCACGTCCGGCAGGCCGTCCTTGAACAGCGCCAGCGCCTTGGCCAGGCGGCCGCGGAAGTCCGGCACCAGCACTTCGATGCGGGTTTTCGGCGACAGCGCGCGGGTTTGCTGGATGCACTCGACGAAGTGGCCGGCGCCGCCGTCGCGCAGGTCGTCGCGGTCGACCGAGGTGATGACGACGTAGTTCAGGCGCAGCTTGGCGATGGTTTTCGACAGATTGGCCGGCTCGTCGGCGTCGAGCGGGTCAGGACGGCCGTGGCCGACGTCGCAGAACGGGCAGCGGCGCGTGCATTTGTCGCCCATGATCATGAAGGTCGCCGTGCCCTTGCCGAAGCATTCGCCGATGTTCGGGCAACTGGCCTCCTCGCAGACGGTGACGAGCTTGTTCTCGCGCAGGATTTCCTTGATTTCGTAGAAGCGCGTCGACGCCGACGCCGCCTTGACGCGTATCCAGTCCGGCTTCTTCAGGCGCTCGACCTGCTCGATAGGGATGATCTTGATCGGGATGCGCGCCGTCTTGCTGGCGCCTTTTTGCTTTTCGCTCGGGTTGTAAGCGGGGGCGATGCTGGAGGTGGTCTCAGAAGTCATTTGGCTGCATGCCCTGGGGGCTTAGTAGTTACGTTATTCGGTTGCTGCTGCGGGGCGCACGGCGCCGCCCGCTTCGAGTTGTACGTTCAGTTCCTGGGCCAGCGCCTGCTGCACGTCGGCCAGCGCCGCGTCCACGCCCATGCTGCGCATGTCCACCGTCTTCAGTCCGGAGTAGCCGCACGGGTTGATCCAGCTAAATGGCGCCAGGTCCATCGCCACGTTCAGCGATACGCCATGGTAGGTGCAGCCGTTGCCGCGCACTTTCAGGCCCAGCGCGGCGATTTTGGCGCCCTTGCGCGGCCCGTCGGCAATGTAAATGCCGGGCGCGCCCTCGACGCGCTCGCCAGCCAGATTATACGCCGCCAACACATTGATGATGGCTTGCTCGATTTTGTGGACGAATTGGCGCGCATACAGCTTGCCGCCCGGCTTGTTGCGGCGCAGGTCCATCAGCAGGTAGATCACCACCTGGCCGGGGCCATGGAAGGTGACTTCGCCGCCGCGGTCGGTCTGCACGACGGGAACGCCGTGCACGGGGACGCCGGCGCCGCTCAGCAGGTGGCCGCGGTCGGCCGCCAGACCCAGCGTGAACACGGGCGGGTGTTCGACGATCCATAGTTCGTCGCGCGTGCCGACGCCGCGCGCGTCGGTGAAGGCGCGCATCGCGGCAAACGTCGGTTCGTAGTCGGCCAGGCCGAGGTGGCGGATCAGCGCCGTGGTGGCGCGCGGTGTGGACATGGGCAGGTCGCAATTGGTTGGACCCGCCATTATAAGGCAGGGGCGGCGCTCCTTGCCGGCCGCGGCACAGGCCGCAGCCCTTGGCTTACATGACGATCTTCACCATCGGGTGCGCCGACAGCGCCGTGTACAGGGCGTCGAGCTGCTCGCGGCTGGTGGCGCGCACCATCACGGTCAGGCCCGTGTAGTTGCCCTTGGCCGAGGGGCGCTCTTCCAGCTTGCCGGCGTGGAAGGTCGGGTCGAAGCCCAGCACCACCTCGGTGATGGTGGCGGCGAAGTCGATATGGGTCGGGCCCATCACCTTGATCGGGAAGTCGCTCGGGTACTCGATCAAAGATTCGCTGCGTGGGATCGTTTCCATGTTTGTTCCAATCGAATTGCGTAAAAATAAAAAACCAGGGGGTGCCGCGCTTGTCGCGCCGCGCCCGCCTGGTATTGTAGCGCGCCGGGCTTAGACGGCGCTTTTTCCCGACAGGCGCTTCAGGCGCTCCAGCGCCGATTCGCCGGCCGTGTCGGCCTGGCTGACGGATTTGCGGATGGCGTCGATTTCAGCGGCCTGGTCGATCGGGCGCTGGCCGATGTCGGCGACGATGCGCATGCCGGCCGCCTCGTTGCTGACGGTCTGGGCGCGCCGCGTCAGCGCTTCCAGCGCGCTGGAATTGCCCTGCAGGCCGGACAGGCCGGCCAGCTGGCTCTGGCGCTCGGCGCGCAGCGACTGCAGATCCTTCTGCGCCTTGGCCGTGGCCAGCGCCTGCATCGCCTTCTTGGCGGCGGAGTCGAAGTCGGCCAGCTGCTTCGACAGCGCGTCGACGATCTTTTGCAGCTCGTCCATGTATTGCTGGGCGTCCGCCTCTTCCTGGATTTCCTGCGGCAGGCGGGCTTTGTTCGCCTCCAGCTCGTCGCAGAACATATTGATCGTCGCTTCGGAGATCTTGCCGGCGGCCAGGCGCTCGCCCAGCGTTTCCGTGGCCTTTTCGTCGTTGGCGATCAGATTGCGCAGGTTGACGACGTCGGTATGCTCCTTGTCGAAGGAGGCGCGCGCCGAGGCCAGCTTTTGCGCCGTCGCGCGCAGCGTGTCGGCCAGGCGGTCGCGGTCCGCTTCGGTCGCCGTTTCCGGGTCGAAGTTGGCGATCGCCTCGGAGACGCGGTCGCCCAATACGCCAAAGTGTTTTGAAATCAGGCGTGCCGTCAATCCCCAGCCATTCGAATTGCTCATTTTTCTTCCTCTCGTTGAAATTGAAAACACCACACCAGGGCCATCCCTTATTGGATGACGACCCGTTCCTGCTCAAACGGTATGCCAATGACGAAGTCGACATGGATACCGCGTTGTGAAGTATCGCCGTTGACGCTGGCGATGATTTCCGTCGTGATCAGCAGATACTCGTGGCCACCACCCTTGAGTTCGCGCACATACGGCATGAAATACATTTCCTGCTTCAAGCCCTGGCTGCCGCTGGCGTCGTCGAGGCGCACCTCGGTGCCGCTGAACGGCGCGACGAACTCGGCGTCGGTACTGCCGGCGTCGCGCCAGTAGTCGATGCTGTCGCCGTCGCCGAACACCAGGTCGAGGTCGGCTTCGTCCAGGCCGATGTCGCCCAGTTGCTCGCGCCACAGCCGGTACGTCTTGTCGCCCAGGCCGCTGCCGGACACGCCCGTGTAGGCGTCCTGGTCCTCGGCCGTCTCCGGCACCACGCGCGCCAGCTGGGTGCAGTACATCAGCTCGGCGATCTCGCCCTGGCCGTTGCGGAACACTTGCAAGAACTTTTCCTTGGCGTCGACGTCGCCCTTGGCCAGGTAGTAGCGGTACAAGCCGCCGGCCATGTTCAGCTTGATCTGCGAGACGGCCAGCACGCGCGTGTCGGCCGGCGTCGGCAGGCTGATCAGCGAACCGTTGCTGTTGGCGCGGATGAAAGGCGACTGCTGCAGGTTGACGACGCTGCCGATGCGCGCGCCCAGCGGCAGGCCCTCGTCCTCGCGGCGCGGCTGGGTGCCGGCGCCGTGCTTCGAGGCGACGCCGCGCATATATTCAAATGCATCTTTCCAACCCATCTCATTCCCTTTCAAAGGAGTAGTTCGCCGTGCTGCGCGCCGCGCCGCGCTTGTAGCGCTTGACGCCAAAATAGATCAGCCAGGCTATGCCGCCCAGCATCGCCACCCAGAAGAAGGTGGCCGCCAGCGCAACGCCAAACGAGGGCGGGGGCGCGGCCGGCGCCGCGGCGGCCGGGGCTGGGGCGGCCGGGGCAACGCCGCCCGCGTTGGCCGGATTGGTGGCGGCGTGGCTGGAACCGCCGCTCATCGCCCGACCCAGCATGAAGCCGGCCGCCGCATTGCCCAGGCCGCTGCTTTGTTGCACCACGACGGGCGCCGGTTGCTGCTGGTTGTATGGCTGTTGCTGCTGGTTGTAAGGCTGTTGCTGCTGGTTGTAAGACCGTTGCTGCTGATTGTAAGGCTGTTGCTGCTGGTTGTACGTCTGTTGCTGCTGGTTATACGTTTGTTGCTGGCGGTTCGGCGCCATCACCGGGTCCAGCGGCGGCAAGGGCGGCGGCGCGTTGGCGGCGGCGCGGCGCGCATCGAGCGTCTTCAAGGCGTTGGCGTTGGCGCTTTTCTGCTCCAGCTCCCGCGACAGGGCCGAACCCGACTTGGCCGGCGCCGGCGCCTCGCCGCCGCGCGCGGCGCCGAACGTGCCGAAGCCGCTGCGCGAGCGCTCCGGCGCGGCATCGGGCGCATACGAGGGCGTCGGGCGCGGCGCGGCGGCCGGCGCCTTCGAGCCGAACGAGCCGAACGTCGACTTGCTGGCGCCCGAGGCAGGGCGCGCGTCGCCGCTTCTGGCCGGCGCGCTCTTTTGCGACGAGAATCCGCTCTTGAACGACGACGAGCTGCCGCTGGACTTGCCCGACGATTTGCCGGAGCTGCTAGACGAGTAGGCCAGCGCGTTGCCGCCCAGCGGCAGCAGCAGCGCCAACACCAGCGCAATGTTATATGACTTCATCGTTGTCTCATATGCTATAAACTCGGTTAAAAACAAGCATAGCAGCCTAAATGGCGCCATGCATCGGTAATAAAAGGCCAACTTCACCATGACACGAAAATATTTGGACATGAACCAGCATGACGCCCTCTATACAGTGGCGCGCGGCTACCCCGGCGGGGTCGACGCATTGGCGCAATGCATGGGCATTTCCGTCAACGTACTGCGGAATAAACTGGCACCGACGATCGCCTCGCATTATCCCTCGTTTGAAGAAGTCTCGACAATTATCGAACTGTGCCAGCGCGCCGGCGTCAATGACGCGCTGCTGCCCCTGCACGCGCTGCTGGTGCGGCACGGCATGGCGGCCTTCGTCGTGCCGCAGCCGGAGCAGGTCGACGGCGACGACCTGTCGCAAACCGTCTGCCTCGTCATGAGCCAGGTCGGCGCCGTCGCCGCGGCCGTCTCCACCGCGCTGATGGACGGCAAAGTGACGCTGGCCGAGGCCGACCTCATCGAGCGGGAATTCCACGGCGCGCTGGCCGCGCTGGGCGCGTGGCGGGCGCGCATCCGCCTGCGCGCCGGGCCGGAGCAATAGCCGGGGCGCTCAGGCGTGGGCGCCGCCGCGCTTGACGAAGAACAGCGCCGCGCCGACCGCCATCAACATGCCGCCGAAGAAGCGGTTTTGCTTCTTGACGGCGCCGGCGTCGCGGAAGAAGCGCTGCATCGACGCGGCCAGGTAGGCGTAGCTGTGCATCACCACCAGGTCGATCGTGCACATCGTCGCGCCCAGTATCAGCAGTTGCGGCAGCAGGGGCGCGCCGCGCTCGATGAACTGCGGCAGCACGGCGACCATGAAGATGATGCCTTTCGGGTTGGTCGCATTCGTCAAGAAGCCCGCCAGCATGCGCTTGCGCGGCGACGGCAGGGCGCTCTGCGCGGCCGCGCCGGCGCCGGCGCCGGCCACCTCGACCCGGGCGCGCCACTGGCTCAGGCCCAGGTAGATCAGGTATAGGGCGCCGACCGTCTTGACGACGTTGAAGGCCAGCTCCGAGGCCAGCAGCAGCGAACCGACGCCGGCGCCGGCGATGAGGAAGATCAACAGCAGGCCCGCCTGCAGGCCGGCGATCGTCGCGCTGGTTTTTTTCACGCCATACGACAGGCCGTGCGACATCGACAGCACGGCGCCCGAGCCGGGCGACACGGCGATCAGGCAGGCGGCGGCGACGAAAGTGATCCAGGTGGCAAAGCTCATGCGCGTTCCATCGTAAAAGTGGGTCGGGAGCAACGATTCTACACGCGGCGCGGCGCCGCCGCAGGCCCCCGTTGCGGCGCCGTCTGAGGTAAGATTCCAGCTCCATTTTCCAACGCATAAGAACACCCCATGAAAAAACCCGTCCGCCCGACCGTTTCCACCTGCGCCGCCACGCCGGGAGGCCGCTGAGATGGCCGGCACCAGCCTGCTGGCGCTGATCGACGACATCGCCAGCATCCTCGACGACGTCGCCCTGATGAGCAAGGTGGCGGCGAAGAAAACCGCCGGCGTGCTGGGCGACGACCTGGCGCTGAACGCCCAGCAGGTGTCGGGCGTGCACGCCGACCGCGAGCTGCCGGTGGTCTGGGCCGTAGGCGTCGGCTCGATGAAGAACAAGGCCATCCTCGTGCCGGCCGCGCTGGCCATCAGCGCGCTGGCGCCGTGGGCCATCACGCCGCTGCTGATGGTCGGCGGCGTCTACCTGTGCTATGAGGGCTTCGAGAAGGTCGCCCACAAGCTGCTGCACGGCGCCCACGAGGACGAGCAGCACCACGCCGCGCTGGCGCAGGCGCTCAGCGACCCGGCCGTCGACGTCGTCGCGCTGGAGCGCGACAAGATCAAGGGCGCCATCCGCACCGACTTCATCCTGTCGGCCGAGATCATCGTCATCGCCCTCGGCACGGTCGCCGCCGCGCCGTTCGGCCAGCAAGTCGCCGTCGTCACCGGCATCGCCGTCGCCATGACCGTCGGCGTCTACGGCCTGGTGGCCGGCATCGTCAAGCTCGACGACGCCGGCCTGTACCTGAGCCAGCGCGGCGGCGCCCTGGTGCGCGGCCTCGGGCGCGCGCTGCTGGCCGCCGCGCCGCAACTGATGAAGGCGCTGTCGGTGATCGGCACGGCCGCCATGTTCATGGTCGGCGGCAGCATCGTCACCCACGGCCTGCCCGGCGCCCACGCCTGGATCGAGCACGCCGCGGCCGCGGCCGGCACGGTGTCCCTGCTGGGGCCGGCGCTGCAGGCGCTCGCCCCGACCGTGCTCGACGCCCTGACCGGCGTGGCCGCCGGCGCGCTGGCCCTGCTGGGCGTGAACGGCGCCAGCCGCGTCTTGGCATTGCTCAAACGTAAAGAATGAGCTTTCTGCTATGATCCCGGCTCCGACCGCCGCGCCGCCGCCAGCCGCGCGGCGCCCCCCCCCCATTCCCGGAGACTCGCATGAAAGCACAATTCCAACGTCCTACCGGCGCCTTCGTCGCCGCCGCCTGGGCCGCCCTGCTGGTCGGCACGATCACCTATATGGTCGGGCTGTGGAACGCCACCATGCAACTCAATGAAAAAGGCTACTATTTCACGATCCTGATGTATGGCCTGTTTGCCGCCGTGTCGCTGCAAAAGTCCGTGCGCGACCGCATGGAGGGCCAGCGGGTGACGGGCATCTACTTCGGCCTGTGCTGGGTTTCCGTGCTGCTGTCGGTGCTGCTGCTGTCCGTGGGCCTGTTCAACGCCACCCTGGCGCAGAGCGAAAAAGGCTTCTACGCGATGTCCTTCGTGCTCAGCCTGTTCGCCGCCGTCGCCGTGCAAAAGAACGTGCGCGACATCGCCAACAGCGAAACGGCGCACGACGAGGCGGCCGGCCCGCAGTAGCAAGGCCGGCGGGGAACCTCCGCCCGCGCCACTTATCCAACCCTCGAAGGAGGCGGCATGCACGCCGCCTCTTTTCATTGGGGGATGGGCATGGGTGATGCGCAACGACGTTTGCAACTGGCGCTGGACGCGGCGCACATGGCGATCTGGGACTCGCGCATGCCGAACGGCAAAATCGTCGACGGCACGGTGAGCTGGTCGGCGCACGGCGCCACGCTGCTGGGCCTGAAAGCGCAGCAGCTGACGCAGCCGTTCGCCGCCTTCCTCGACTGCGTCGTGCCGGACGACCGCCGCCGCGTCGTCGCCGTCATGCAGGACGCCGCCGAGCGCCGCGGCGACTACGAGCTGGAATACCGCGTGCGCTGGCCGGACGGCACGCAGCGCTGGCTGGCGGCCAAGGCGCGGGTGTTTTGCGACGCCGGCGGCGCGCCCGAGCGCACGCTGGGCCTGATCTGGGACGTCAGCGCGCGCGTGCTGGACAAGCTGCGCGCCGCCGAGCGCAAGGAATTGGCCGAAGTGACGCTCAGCTCGATAGGCGACGGCGTCATCACCACCGACGCCCTGGGCAAGACCGTCTACCTGAACCGCGCCGCCGAGCAGTTGACGGGCTGGACCAACGCGCTGGCGCAGGGGCTCGACATCGGCGTCACGCTGCGCCTCGTCGACGAGGCCAGCGGCGCGGCGCTGGAACACCCGGCCGTCAAATGCCTGCACCAGCGCCAGGCCATCGGCGTGTCCGCGCACAGCCAGCTGGTCACCCGCGACGGCCGCCGCATCGCCGTCGAGGACACGGCCGCGCCGATCTGGTCGAGCGACGGCGTCGTGCTCGGCGTCGTCGTCGTGTTCCGCGACGTCAGCCACGAGCGCAAGCTGAGCCAGCAACTGTCATGGCAAGCCACCCACGACAGCTTGACCGGCTTGATCAACCGGCGCGAATTCGAAACCCAGGTGGCCGCCGCGCTGCGCGCGTCGAAGCTGGACGGCCACGTCCACGCGCTGCTGTATATGGACCTGGACCAGTTCAAGGTCGTCAACGACACCTGCGGCCACACCGCCGGCGACGTGCTGCTGCAATTGCTGGCGAAGATGCTGCAGGAGGCGATGCGCGACAGCGACATCCTGGCGCGCCTGGGCGGCGACGAGCTCGGCGTGCTCCTGCCCCATTGCCCGCCCGACCAGGCGCGCCTGATCGCCGAGCAGATCCGCCAGTCCATCAACGACTTCCACTTCGTCTGGGACGCCAGCAGCTTCGAGCTGGGCGTGAGCATCGGCCTGGTCGAGATCAACCAGGACAGCAAGTCGATGACGGGGCTGCTGATCGCCGCCGACCAGGCCTGCTACCTGGCCAAGGAGCAGGGGCGCAACCGCATCCTCGTGTACCAGGAGTCGGACCTGATGCTGGCGCGGCGCCAGGGCGAAATGCTGTGGGTGACGCGGCTCAACGAAGCCTTCGAGCTGCAGCATTTCCGCCTGTACGCGATGCCCATCGTCCACCTGAGCGCGCGCGCCGAAAGCCACGACGAAATCCTGATACGCATCCTCAACACCCAGGGCGAGCTGATATTGCCGGGCGCCTTCATCCCGGCGGCCGAGCGCTACGACCTGATGGCCGCGATCGACCGCTGGGTCATCAAGGCCGTCTGCCACCACATCAAGAGCGTGCGCGACAGCCTGGCGGCGCCGGACGCGTTCGCCGAAAGCCACAGGCGCACGCCGGCGCTGTTTTCCGTCAACCTGTCCGGCGTGTCGCTGGGCGACCCCTGCCTGCAGGACTATGTCACCGAGCAGTTCGTCGAGTACGAGGTCGCGCCCGAGCAAATCTGCTTTGAAATCACGGAAACGGCGCTGATCGCCAACCTGCCGCGGGCGCAGGTGTTCATGCAGCATATGAAGCAGCTGGGCTGCCGCTTTTCCCTGGACGACTTCGGCAGCGGCTTTTCCTCGTTCGGCTACCTGAAGGCGCTGCCCGTCGACTACCTGAAAATCGACGGCATCTTCGTGCGCGGCATCGCCGGCAACGCCGTCAACCGCGCGATGGTCAAGGCCATCAACGAGGTCGGCCACGTGATGGGCTTGCAGACGGTGGCCGAATACGTCGAGGACGAGGCCACGCTGGGCGTGGTGCGCGCCCTCGGCGTCGACTACGCCCAGGGCTACGCCGTGGGCAATCTGCGGCCGCTGACGCCGGGCCGCGATTGAGGCCGGCCAGCGCGCCGCCCCCGGGCCTTATGCGATCCTCATTCTTACCACAAAAGCAATATCTTTGCAGCAATCCTCATTCTGCCCAATATTGGGCTTTTTGATCTATATCAATAAAATTGCGACCCCGACTCCGTACACTTGGTCATCTCTTGCAATAACGCAAGAGTTACCACATCCATCCGTTTTGGGAAGCCGCCATGCGTCAAAATCTACCCGTTACCAAGCAAGAAGTCCATGTGATGGACGACCAGGCCATCGTTTCCAAAACGGATTTAAATGGCAACATCACCTATGTGAACCCGTACTTCTGCCAAGTCAGCGGCTATTCCGAGGCAGAACTGATGGGTTCGCCGCAAAACATCTTGCGCCACCCCGACATGCCGGTCGAGGCTTTCGCCGACCTGTGGGCCTCGATCAAGGGCGGCACGCCGTGGACCGGGCTGGTGAAGAACCGCTGCAAGAACGGCGACTTCTACTGGGTGCGGGCGAATATCACGCCGATCAAGGAAAACGGCAAGACCCTCGGCTATATGTCGGTGCGGGTCAGGCCGGAGCGGGCCGAGATCGAGGCGGCGCAGCGGGCCTACGCGACCATACAGCAGAACAAGGCGCACGGCTTGCGCATCAAGAACGGCCAGGTGTTGCAGACCGGCCTGTCGCACGTGCTGGGCAACCTCGGCCACATGTCGCTGGCCATGCGCATCTGGCTGTGCACCAGCGTCGTCAACACGCTGCAGCTGGGCGTGTGCGCGGCGACCCTGTTCTCCAGCGGCTCGTCAAACAGCAACTACGGCATCTTCGCCGCCACCCTGCTGGGCTTCCTGATCAACGTCTTCCTCTGGTACACCCTGCGCACCTCGGTGCTGGCGCCGCTGGGCAGGGCCGTCGGCAGCGCCCGCGCCATCGCCGCCGGCGACCTGTCGGGCAGCTTCGACACGGGCAGCACCGACGAGGTCGGCCAGTTGCTGCGCGCGCTGCAACAGATGAACAGCAACCTGATCGCCACCATCCGCGACGTCCGCGTCAACGTCGAGACGATGGCCGTGGCGACGCGGCAGATCGCCGCCGGCAACCTCGACCTGTCCGGCCGCACCGAGTCGCAGGCCGCCAGCCTGGAGGAGACGGCGTCGAGCATCGACCAGTTCTCCTCGACCGTCAAACAGAACGCCGAGAATTCCATGGAGGCCAATATGCTGGCCGTGGCCGCCTCCAAGGTGGCCGTCGAGGGTGGCGAGATCGTCGCCGACGTCATCACGACGATGAGCGACATCAATGCCTCCTCGAAGAAAATCGTCGACATCATCAGCCTGATCGAGGGCATCGCCTTCCAGACCAACATCCTGGCCCTGAACGCGGCCGTCGAGGCGGCCAGGGCCGGCGAGCAGGGGCGCGGCTTCGCCGTCGTCGCCGGCGAGGTGCGCAACCTGGCCCAGCGCTCGTCGCTGGCGGCCAAGGACATCAAGAACCTGATCGACATTTCCGTCAGCAAGGTCAGCGCCGGCATGGCGCAGGTGAACCGGGCCGGCTCGACGATGGAGCAGGTGGTCAGCTCGGTGCAGCAGGTCACGGCCATCATGCAGGATATTTCGCTGGCCTCGCGCGAGCAAAGCATCGGCGTCGACCAGGTCAACCAGGCGATCGCCCACATGGACCAGGTGACGCAGCAGAACGCCGCCCTCGTCGAGGAGGCGGCCGCGGCCGCCACCAGCCTGGCCCAGCAGGCCGGCAACCTGACCCAGGCCGTCAGCCTGTTCAAGTTCGGCAAACTGCCGGCGCCGCCGCGGCGCGCCGCCAACGCCGCCCCGGGCAAACCGCCGGGCAGCGTCAAGCGTTTGGCGGCCTGAGCCGCGCCCCCCGACCCGTTTCCTTAGAATTGAATTTATGTCCACATCTTCCAGCACCGTCGCGCTGACCCCCGTCGTCGAATTCGACGCGGCCATCATCAGCAAGCTGAGCCAATCGGGTCCGCGCTACACCTCCTACCCGACGGCCGACCGCTTTTCCAGCGATTTCGGCTACGGCAACTTCCTCGAGGCGCTGGCCGCGCTGCGCCTGCGCGGCGGGCGCCGGCCGATGTCGCTGTACATCCACATCCCGTTCTGCGACACGGTGTGCTACTACTGCGCCTGCAACAAGATCGTCACCAAGGACCGCAGCAAGGCGGCCACCTACCTGAGCTATCTGAAGCAGGAAATCGCCATGCAGGGCAAGCTGTTCTCCGGCATCAACCGGATCGAGCAGCTACACTTCGGCGGCGGCACGCCGACCTACCTGAGCGAGCGCCAGATGGAGGAGCTGATGGCCCACCTGCGCCACCACTTCGACTTCGCCCCCGACGACGTCGGCGAGTACTCGATCGAGATCGACCCGCGCACCGTCAGCCGCGCCCGCGTGCACGCGCTGCGCGCCCAGGGCTTCAACCGCATCAGCCTGGGCGTGCAGGATTTCGACCCCGACGTGCAGAAGGCCGTCAACCGCATCCAGCCCGAGGCGGAAACCCTGGCCATCATCGCGGCGGCGCGCGAGGCCGGCTTCCGCTCCGTCAGCATCGACCTGATCTACGGCTTGCCGAAGCAAAACCTGACGACGATGGAGCAGACGCTGGCGAAAGTCATACAGGCCAGCCCGGACCGCATCGCCCTGTACCACTACGCCCACATGCCGCACCTGTTCAAGCCGCAGCGCCGCATCCTCGACGCCGACATGCCCGACAGCGCCACCAAGCTGGCCATGCTGGGCCTGTGCATCGCCCGCCTGACGGCGGCCGGCTACGTCTATATCGGCATGGACCATTTCGCCAAGCCGACCGACGACCTGGCCGTCGCCCAGGGCCAGGGCCGCCTGCACCGCAATTTCCAGGGCTATTCGACGCGCGCCGAGGCCGACCTGGTCGCCTGCGGCGTGTCCGCCATCAGCTCGGTGGGCGCCGTCTACAGCCAGAACGAAAAAACCCTGGACGCCTACTACGAGCGGCTCGACGAGGGCCGCCTGCCGATCGCCCGCGGCATCAAGCTCGACAACGACGACCTGCTGCGCCGCCTGATCATCCAGATGCTGATGTGCAATTTCGAACTGTCCATCGCCTCGCTGGAGCAGGGTTACCCCATCGTCTTCCACAGCTATTTCGCGGCCGAGCTGGCCAAACTGGCCGAACTGGAGGCGGACGGCTTGCTGACCATAGACCGCGAGTGGCTGACCGTGACGGCCAAGGGCCGCCTGCTGATCCGCAACATCTGCATGGTGTTCGACCGCCACCTGAGCGCCGCCAAAGAAAACGCGCCGCAGCCGCTGCGCTACTCGAAAACCGTCTGATGGTGGCAGTATGAATGTGTTGAACCTGCTGCCGGTGTTCCTGGTCGGCCTGGCCGGCAGCGCCCACTGCATCGGCATGTGCGGCGGCATCGTCGGCGCCCTATCGGCCGCGGCGGCGCCGCGCGCCCGCCCGGTGATCGCCATCGCCGTGGCGCGCCCGGCCGGCGCCGACAAGCTGCTGCGCGTGCTCGCCTACAACGGCGGCCGCATCGCCAGTTACATGGCGGCCGGCGCGCTGGCCGGCGGCCTGGCCGGCGGCGCGGCCAACCTGCTGCGCCTGGCCGCGCTGCAGGTGGCCTTCTACTGGATGGCCAACCTGATGCTGCTGGCCCTGGGCCTGTATTTGATGGACGCGTGGCGCGGCCTGGCCCGGCTGGAAGCGGCCGGCGGCGTCGTCTGGCGCCGCCTGCAGCCGCTGCTGAAACCGCTGCTGCCGATGGACAGCCCGCTGAAGGCGCTGGCCATGGGCGGCCTGTGGGGCTGGGTGCCCTGCGGCATGGTCTACAGCGTGCTGCTGACGGCCATGCTGAGCGGCTCGGCGCTGCAGGGCGCGGCCGTGATGCTGGCCTTCGGCCTGGGCACGCTGCCGACGCTGCTGGCGCTGGGCCTGCTCGGCGCGCGCCTGCGCGCCGCCGCGCAGCGCCGCGGCGTGCGCGTCGCCGGCGGCCTGCTGGTGCTGGCCTTCGGCCTGCTCGGCCTAGCGCGGGCCGTCAACGGCCTGTCGCTGGGCTGGCTCGACGCCCTGTGCGTGACGGGGCATCCATGAACGCCGTGCTGGCCACGGCGGCCGACTGCTTCCACTGCGGCCTGCCGGTCCCCCCGGGCGGCCGCTGGTCCGTCGCCATCGACGGCGCCGCCCGCCCCATGTGCTGCCCCGGCTGCGAAGCCGTGGCGCAAACCATCGTCGACATCGGCCAGAGCGCCTACTACCAGACCCGCTCGGCGTTCGCCGCCAGCGCCAGCGGCGCCGAGCTGGTGCCGCCCGAGCTGCACCTGTACGACAACGCCGACGCCCTGTTCCAGCTCGACGAGGACAGTTGCGAGGCGACGCTGGCCGTCGAGGGCATCCGCTGCGCCGCCTGCGTCTGGCTGATCGAGCGCCGCCTGGCGCGCCTGCCCGGCGTGCAGGCGGCCAACCTGAACGTCGCCACCGAACGCCTGTATGTGCGCTGGAGCAAGGCGCTGTGCCGCCCCGGCGACATCCTGCAAGCTGTGCGCGAGGTTGGCTACGCGGCCTATCCCTACGACGCCGTGCGCCACGGCGAGCAGTTGCGCGCCGCCGCCAAGACGCTGGGCCGGCAGTTGTTCGTCGCCGCCCTGTCGATGATGCAGGTGATGATGTACGCCGTGCCGGCCTACCTGGCCGAGGACGGCACGCTGGACGACAATATGGCCGGCCTGATGCGCTGGGCCAGCCTGCTGCTGACGCTGCCGGCGATCTGCTACTCGGCGCAACCGTTCTTCAAGGGCGCCTGGGCCAGCCTGCGCGCGCGCGCCCTCGGCATGGACGTGCCGGTGGCGCTGGGCATCGCCGCCGCCTTCTTCGGCAGCGTCGTCGCCACCTGGACCGGCGAGGGCGAGGTGTATTTCGACTCGGCGACCATGTTCATCTTCCTGCTGCTGTGCAGCCGCTACCTGGAACTGCTGGCGCGGCGCAAGGCCGCCTCGGCGCTGGAACGGCTGCAGCACGCCTTGCCGGCGTCGGCGGCGCGCCTGGACGGCTATCCGGACAGCCACGCCGTCAGCGTGGTGCCGGCCGCCGCCCTGGCCGCCGGCGACATCATCCTCGTCAAGCCCGGCGAGGCCATCGCCGCCGACGCCGTCATCGTCGACGGCAGCACGGCCATCGACATGTCGCTGCTGACGGGCGAGAGCGCGGCCCAGCGCCGCCACGCCGGCGAAGAGGTGCCGGGCGGCGCCATCAACGCCAGCAACGCCGTGCTGCTGCGCGTGAGCCGGCCGGCGCGCGACAGCACGCTGTCGGACTTGCTGAAACTGATAGAGCGGGCCGGCATGGGCAAGCCGCAGATCGCCCAGTGGGCCGACCGCGCCGCCTCCTGGTTCGTCGCCGGCCTGCTGCTGTTCGCGCTGGCCAGCTTCGCCTTCTGGTACTGGCACGACGCGGCGCGCGCCTGGCCCATCGCCATCGCCGTGCTGGTGGTGTCCTGCCCGTGCGCGCTGTCGCTGGCGACGCCGTCGGCGCTGGCCGCCGCCACCGACCGCCTGCTGGGCCGCGGCGTGCTGATCGTCCAGCCGCACGTGCTGGAAACCCTGCACCGCGCCAGCCACGTCGTGTTCGACAAGACCGGCACGCTGACCCTGGGCAAACCGGTGGTGCGCCGCGTCGACGCCCTCGACGCCATGCCGCGCGGCTGGTGCCTGCAGGTGGCCGCCGCCCTGGAAGCGGGCAGCGCCCACCCGCTGGCGCGCGCCGTCGTCGAGGCGGCCGCCGCCGACGCGACCGGCCAGGCGCCCGACTGGCGCGCCGAGGCCGTCGAGGAATTGCCGGGCCAGGGCCTGGAGGGCAGCTTGCACGGCCGCCGCTACCGGCTCGGCAGCGCCGCCTTCGTCGCCGAACTGGCCGGCGTCTCGCCCGACGCCGGCCTGACCGACGGCGCCGGCATGACGCCCGTCTACCTGGGCGCCGAGGGGAAATGGCTGGCGCGCCTGCTGCTCAGCGACGCCCTGCGCGCCGACGCGGCCGCCGTCGTCGAGCATTGCCGCGCCGCCGGCAAGTGCGTCGTCCTGCTCAGCGGCGACCACGACGCCCTGACCCAGGCCGTCGCCGCCGAGCTGCACATCGACATCGCCTGCGGCGAATGCCTGCCCGACGAAAAATTGGCATTTGTGCAAAAACTGCAGGCCACCGGGGCCGTCGTCGCCATGGTCGGCGACGGCATCAACGACGCCGCCGTGCTGCGCGCGGCCGACGTCTCCTTCGCCATGGGCTCGGGCGCCGCGCTGGCCCAGGCCCACGCCGACACGGTGCTGCTGTCGGGCCAGTTGTCCTCCGTCGTCGAGGCGGCCCGCACGGCGACGCAGACGATGCGCGTGATCCGCCAGAACCTGGCCTGGGCGACGCTCTATAATGTGCTGGCGATCCCGGCCGCCGCGCTCGGTTATCTGAATCCCTGGCTGTCGGGACTGGGCATGGCGCTCAGCTCGGCCGTCGTCATTGCCAACGCGCTGCGCCTGCGCCGGAACTAGTCCATGGAAGCCCTCTACCTCCTCATCCCCGTCAGCATCGTCACCGTCTTCATCGCGCTGTGGGTGTTCTTCAAGGCTTCCGACAGCGGCCAGTTCGACGACCTGGTCGGTCCCGGCCTGCGCGTGCTGCAGGACGACGACAGCGGCGCCGCCGACGCGGCAGAGCCGCCGCCGCGCTAGCGCCCCGGGTGCCGGCGCGCCGCGCCGCCAGCATATCACCCTGACAACACGCGGGCGCCGCCCGCCCTCCGCCGGCAGGCGTCCGCCGTTCGGCTTATACTCCCTGGTACATTAGTGTCCTACCTGCAATTGATCTGGCGAATTTTGATCCACATCAAAGTTTTTTGATGGTCAAACCCTTACTCTCTGACGCACTACATCATCATAGTAATCCCGGGAGAGCATTAGTGGACCATTCACTGAACTACAACTACAAGATCGTCAAGCAATTCGCGATCGCTACCGTAGTCTGGGGCATCATTGGCATGCTGGTCGGCGTCATCATCGCCGCCCAGCTGGCATGGCCAGCCCTGAACTTAGACATACCCTGGCTGACATACGGCCGCCTGCGGCCCCTGCACACGAACGCGGTGATTTTCGCCTTCGGCATCAGCGGCCTGTTCGCCACCTCCTATTACGTCGTGCAGCGCACCTGCCAGGTGCGCCTGTTCTCCGACAAGCTGGCCGCCTTCACCTTCTGGGGTTGGCAGGCAGTGATCCTGTCGGCCGTCGTCACGCTGCCGCTGGGCATGACCCGCGGCAAGGAATACGCCGAGCTGGAATGGCCCATCGCCATCCTCATCGCCGTCGTCTGGATCGCCTACGCCGTGGTCTTCTTCGGCACGCTGATCAAGCGCAAAGTGGCCCACATCTACGTCGCCAACTGGTTCTTCGGCGCCTACATCATCGCCGTGACGATTTTGCACGTTGTCAACGGTCTGGTCATGCCGGCCTCGTTCACCAAGTCCTACTCGGCCTACACGGGCGTGCAGGATGCGATGATCCAATGGTGGTACGGCCACAACGCCGTCGGCTTCATCCTGACCGCCGGCTACCTCGGCATGGTCTACTACTTCATCCCGAAACAGGCCGAGCGTCCGGTTTACTCCTACCGCCTGTCCATCGTCCACTTCTGGGCGCTGATCTTCACCTATATGTGGGCGGGCCCGCACCATCTGCACTACACGGCCCTGCCTGACTGGACCCAGTCGATCGGCATGGTGTTCTCGCTGGTCTTGCTGGCACCGTCGTGGGGCGGCATGATCAACGGCATGATGACGCTGTCGGGCGCCTGGCACAAGCTGCGCACCGACCCGCTGCTGAAATTCATGATCGTCTCGCTGTCCTTCTACGGCATCGCCACCTTCGAAGGCCCGATGATGTCGATCAAGACCATCAACGCGCTGTCGCACTACACCGACTGGACCGTCGCCCACGTGCACGCCGGCGCCCTGGGCTGGGTCGGCTTCATCACCATGGGTTCGATCTACTACCTGCTGCCGCGCCTGGCCGGCCAGACCAAGATGTACAGCGTGCGCCTGATCGACCTGCACTTCTGGGTCGCCACCATCGGCATCGTGCTGTATATCGCGGCAATGTGGATCGCCGGCGTGATGCAGGGTCTGATGTGGCGCGCGGTCAATCCGGACGGCACCCTGACCTACACCTTCGTCGAAAGCGTCAAGGCCACCTATCCGTACTATGTGGTGCGCTTCACCGGCGGCCTGCTGTACCTGAGCGGCATGCTGATGATGGGCTACAACACCTACATGACCCTGCGCGGCCGCCAAACGGTGACGGCGCGCATTCCCGCGCTGGCCGCGACCCACGCCTGATCTGGAGTTAGCAATGAAATTTTCACATGAATGGATTGAGAAGAACCCCTGGCTGCTGATCGCGCTGGTGACCGTCGTGGTCAGCGTCGGCGGCCTGGTGGAAATCGTTCCGCTGTTTTTCCAAAAAACGACGACGGAACCGGTCGCCGGCCTGAAGCCTTACAGCCCGCTGCGCCTGGCGGGACGCGACATCTACGTGCGTGAGGGTTGCTACAACTGCCACTCGCAGATGGTGCGTCCGTTCCGCGCCGAAACCGAGCGCTACGGCCACTACTCGGTGGCCGGCGAGTTCGTCTACGACCGGCCGTTCCAGTGGGGTTCGAAGCGCACGGGCCCCGATCTGGCCCGCGTCGGCGGCCGCTACAGCGATGAATGGCACCGCACGCATCTGAACAATCCGCGCGACGTCGTGCCGGAATCGAATATGCCGAACTACCCCTGGTTGGCGAAAACCAAGCTGGACCCGGCTGAGATCGTGCCGAAGATGCGGGCCTTGAAGCGCCTGGGCGACCCTTACACCGAGGAAGAGATCAAGGCGGCCCCGGCCACCCTGGTCGACAAGACGGAAGAAGACGCCCTGATCGCCTACCTGCAAGGCATGGGTACATTAATCAAGACAAGGAATTAGTATGGCAATCGAGAACCTCTTTGACAGCGCCAGCAGCGTCATGACGGTGGTTTCCTTCATCACCTTCATCGGCATCCTGTGGTGGACTTTCATCGCCCGCCGCAGCAGCGATTTCGACACGGCGGCGCAGATGCCGTTCGCCGACGACGATGCCGTCATCATCGTGGGGGAGCCTGGCCATGTCTGACTTCACCAACGGTTTCTGGAACATCTACATCGTCGTCCTGTCGCTGCTGGGCATCATCGGCTGCGGCATCCTGCTGTACTCGCAGTCGACCCACAAGGTCGACCCGAGCCAGCAGCACGACGGCCCGGTCGGCACCACCGGCCACGTCTGGGACGAAGACTTGACGGAGTTGAACACGCCGATGCCGCGCTGGTGGATGTGGTTGTTCTACATCACCATCGTGTTTTCGCTGGCCTACCTGTTCCTGTATCCTGGCCTGGGCACCTATGCCGGCAGCCTGGGCTGGAAATCGACGGGCCAGTACGACGCCGAGCTGAAAAAGGCCGACGCCGACTACGGTCCCCTGTTCAACGAATTCCTGTCGCAGGACATCAAGACGGTGGCGGCCAATCCGAAGGCGCACGCCATCGGCGAACGGCTGTTCCTGACCTATTGCGCGCAATGCCACGGTTCGGATGCGCGCGGTAACAAGGGCTTCCCCAACCTGACCGACAAGGACTGGTTGTACGGCGGCGCGCCGGACGTGATCAAGACCACGATCATGCACGGCCGCAACGGCCAAATGCCGGCCATGGGCGCGGCGCTGGGCACCGACAAGGATATCGAGAACGTCGCCCACTACGTGCTCAGCCTGTCCGCCTCGACGGCCGACCCGATCAAGGTGGTCTTCGGCAAGAGCAAGTTCGCCGCCTGTATGGCTTGCCACGGCGCCGATGGCCGCGGCAACCAGGCGCTGGGCGCGCCCAACCTGACCGACAAGACCTGGTTGTACGGCGGCAGCGCCGACACCGTGATGGAGACGATACGCAAGGGCCGCAGCAACACCATGCCGCCGTTCGGCGAGTTCCTCGGCGAGGCGAAAGTCCACGTCCTGGCCTCGTACGTGTGGAGCCTGTCGAATCCCCAGCCTTAAAGATGTAGAACCATGACTGCCCCTCAAGTAATCAAGATGTATGCGGCCCGCGAGGAGATCTATCCCCGCGAGGCCAAAGGACGCTACGCCAACCTGCGTTGGCTATGCGTGTGGCTGACCCAGTTGGCCTTCTACGGCTTGCCGTGGCTTAACTGGAACGGCCGCCAGGCCCTGTTGTTCGACCTCGGCACCCGCAAGTTCTATATTTTCGGCGTGGTGCTGTGGCCGCAGGACTTCATCTACCTGGCTGCACTCTTGATCATTTGCGCCTATCTGCTGTTCCTCGTGACGGCGATAGCGGGGCGGGTCTGGTGCGGATTCTCCTGTCCGCAAACGGTCTACACGGAAATCTTCATGTGGATCGAACGCAAGATCGAAGGCCCCCGCAGCGCCCGCATGGCGCTCGACAAGCAGGGGCCCTCGCTGAGCAAGACGGCGAAAAAAACCGCCAAGCACGCGGCCTGGGGCGCCGTGGCGCTGTGGACCGGCTTCACCTTCGTCGGTTACTTCACCCCCATCAAAGTCCTGGCCGCCGCCGTGACGACGCTCAATTTCGGCCCCTGGGAATGGTTCTGGGTGCTGTTCTACAGCATGGCCACCTACGGCAACGCCGGCTGGCTGCGCGAGCAGGTGTGCAAATACATGTGCCCCTACGCCCGCTTCCAGAGCGCGATGTTCGACCAGGACACCCTGATCATCACCTACGACGCCAAGCGCGGCGAACCGCGCGGCGCCCTCAGCAAGAAGGTCGACCCGGCCGCCGCCAAGCTGGGCGACTGCATCGACTGCACGCTGTGCGTGCAAGTGTGCCCGACCGGCATCGACATCCGCAACGGCCTGCAGTACGAATGCATAGGCTGCGCCGCCTGCATCGACGCCTGCAACACCGTGATGGACAAGATCGACAGGCCGCGCGGCTTGATACGCTACAGCACCGACCACGCGCTGGCCAACAACTTCACCACCAAGCAGATACGCAAGCGGGCCATGCGCCCGCGCGTGCTGATCTACACGACCATCCTGGCGCTGATCAGCTGTACCGTGATCGGCTCGCTGGTGCTGCGCACCCCGCTCAAGCTGGACGTGATCCGCGACCGCGGCGCGATGGGCCGCGAGGTCGAGGACGGCATGATAGAGAACGTCTACCGCCTGCAGATCATGAACACCTCGGAGCGGCCGCACCGCTACAAGGTCAAGGTGTCGGGCATCCCGACGCTGGCCCTGGTCACGCCCGACGAGGTCAGCGTGGCGGCCACGGAAACCTATGCGCTGCCGGTGCGGCTGCGCGTGGCCCACGGCGCCGGCGCCAAGGGTTCCAACAAAATTGAAATAGAATTGACGGCGCTCGACGACGCGAGCCTGCATGTACGCGAAAAAGCGGTCTTCTTTGTACCGCGCTAACAGGAGAAACACCATGTCCGACACCTTGCCCCTGCGCCCGCCCGGAGCGGCGCAACGCCCCTGGTACGAACACCGCTGGCCGTGGTTCCTGATGCTCGGCCCCTTCCTCATCGTGCTGGCCGGCTGCTTCACCGGCTACCTGGCGTTCACGCGCCAGGACGCGCTGGTGGTGGGCGACTACTACAAGCAGGGCAAGGCGATCAACCAGGACTTGCGGCGCGACCGCGCCGCCAGCGCGCTGGCGCTGGCGACGGCGCTGCACTACGACGCCGCCCACGCCACGCTGGTGGGCAAGATCAGCAGCTACCAGCGGGCCTACAATGTGCCGCTGCTGCTGCACCTGGCGCACGCGACGCAGCCGGAAAAGGACATCAAGCTGGTGGTGCAAACGGATGCCGAGGGCAATTTCAGCGCGCCCCTGCCCGCGTTCGAGCGCACCCGCTGGCAGGTGCTGGTGGAAAACGACCAGCGCGACTGGCGCCTGGCGGGCACCTGGATCTGGCCGGCGCAGCAAGCCATCGAACTGCACGCGGACGCGGCGCTGAAACCGGCCGAGTAAAAGACGGACGGGCCTGCGCCTAGGCGCAGGCGTCGCCGGTGCCGGCCGTGATGGCCTTGAGCATGACGGGATTCAAAATTTCAATTTCGCGGTTGCTCACCCGCAACCAACCTTCCTTCTTAAACTTCGACAACAGGCGGCTGATGCTTTCGATGGTCAGCCCCAGGTAGTTGCCGATCTCCTCGCGCGACATGCGCAACTGAAACTTCACCCCGGAATAGCCGCGCGCCTCGTAGCGCGAGGCCAGGTTGACGATGAAGGCGGCGAAGCGCTGGGTCGCCTGCATATTGCCCAGCAAGAGCATGACGCTTTGCTCGCGGGTGATTTCCTGGCTCATCATGCGGTGGAAATGCCGCAGCAGGGTCGGCATCTCGCCGAGCAGCTGTTCCAGGCTGGAAAACGGAATTTCGCACACATCGCTGTCTTCCAGCGCCACGGCGTTGCAATGGTGGCGGTCGGCGCTGATCGCGTCCATGCCCAGCAGTTCGCCGGCCATCTGGAAGCCGGTGATCTGCTCCTCGCCGCCCGGATTGATCTGGTAAGTCTTGAAATGGCCGAGGCGGATCGCGTACAGGTTGACGAAGGGGTCGCCGATGCGGAACAGCGTGGCGCCGCGCAGCACGCGGCGGCGCCGCCCGATGATCTGGTCCAGCTTGTCCATATCGCCCACATCCAGGCCCATCGGCAGACACAGTTGGTGCATGCTGCACGTGGAACAACGCGCGCGCAAGACTTCAACGGGAACGCGGGGCATGGATATGGGGGATAGTTCTGGAATCATGGTCGGATACCTGGTGGGGGAGGCTGCATAGGAGTTTACCGCATCCGGGCGTTACTGAGGGGCAATACCCCAGTAAACGACTCAGCGTCAAAACGCTTTGATTATATGGTAACGGCGGGAATTTAACATTCCTCCCCTCGAAACGGCGCGCCGGCCGGCCGCCGCGGCGGCGTCCTGAGCGCCGCGCTTGCTAAGAATCATTATTGATAGCACAATTCTTGGCAGTATGAATGCCGCAGGGGCATCGAAAAGGAAACCATGAAGCCTCTCGGCATTAAAGCGAAAGTCGCCCTGGCCACCAGCGTCACGTCCATCGTCATGATCGCGCTGGTGACGGTGGCGCAGATGCAGCGCATGCAGGACGACTTCACCCGCGTGCTGCTGACGCAACAGACGGAGCTGGTGAACCGCACCGCCGACGAACTCGACGACCGGCTTGAAACGCTGCTCAACATCATCAGCACGACGGCCAGGCAGCAGCCGCTGGAGCTGATGGCCTCGCCCGGCAAGCTGCGCGCCTACTACGAGACGCGGGCGATCCAGGCGCTGTTCGACGACGTGCTGCTGCTCGACGCCCGCGGCCAGATCCTCGTCGACGTGCCGCCCATGCCTGGGCGGGTCGGCAAGAACGCCTCGGACCGGGACTTCTTCGCCACCGTGATGCGCACGCGCAAGGCCTACATCAGCGAGCCGGTGATGGGCAAGAGCAGCCGGCAACCGATCGTGCAGATCGTCGCGCCCGTGTTCGACGGGCGCGGCGAGGTGGCCGGCATCGTCGTCGGCGTGCTGCGCCTGTACAAGAACAATGTGCTGGGCCGGCTGCGCACGGCCAAGGTCGGCAAGAGCGGCTACTATTTCGCGCTGACGCGCGGCCCCGAGCCGCGCTACGTGCTGCACCCGGACCCGGCCCGGCTGCTGCAGCCGCGCGGGCAGCACGCCAACCCGACGACGACGCGCATGTTGCGCGACGGCGACGAGGGCTCCGTCGTCAGCGTCAACAGCCAGGGCGTGCGCGCCATCAACAGCTTCAAATCGCTGCGCAGCGTCGACTGGATGCTGGCCGCCTCGCTGCCGCTGCGCGACGCCTTCGAACCCATAGACGGCGTGCTGTACCGCCTGGCCGCCTGGGGCGCCTTCGCCTCGCTGTTGGCGGCCTGCGTGGTCGGCTGGCTGACGGTGCGCCTGCTGTCGCCGCTGGTGCGCCTGCGCGACGCCATCTTCGCCCTGCGCGCCGACGCCACCCGCTTCGCGCCGATCCCCCTGACCCATCACGACGAGATCGGCGAGCTGACGACCGCCTTCAACGGCCTGATGCACGAGCGCCTGGCGGCCGACGCGCGCCTGCAAAGCCTGATCGAATTCGCGCCGAACGCCATGCTCGTCATCGGCGCCAGCGGCCAGGTGGAAACCTTCAACCGCCAGGCCGAGCGCTGCTTCGGCTACCGCCACGACGAGGTCGTCGGCAATATGGTGGAAATGCTGCTGCCGCCGCGCTACCGCGGCATCCACGCCCGCGACCGCAACGGCTTCTTTGAAACCAAGCTCAGCGCCGAGCCGCGGCTGATGGGGCGCGGCCAGGTGCTGTGGGGCATGCGCCGCGACGGCAGCGAGTTCCCCGTCGAGATCAGCGTCAGCGCCGTCGCCACCGACCAGGGCACCAAGGTGCTCTCCGTCATCACCGACATCACCGAGCGCCACCGCCTGCAGAGGGAAGTGCAGGCCCGCGCCGCCGAGCTGGAGGACGAGCGCGACCGCGCCGAGGCGGCCAACCGGGCGAAAGGCGATTTCGTCGCCAACATGAGCCACGAAATCCGCACGCCGCTCAACGCCGTGCTCGGCATGGTCTACCTGCTCGGCAACACCACGCTGACCGGCGAGCAGCGCAAATACCTGACGATGGTGCGGGTGTCGGGGCAGTCGCTGCTGGGCATCCTCAACGACGTGCTCGACTACTCGAAGATCGAGGCGCGCCGCATGCAACTGGCACCCGTCGAATTCAATCTCGACGAGGTGATGAACACGCTGGCGACGACGATGACGATGAACGCCGGCGACAAGGAGCTCGAGCTGGCCATCGGCGTCGAGGCCGATGTGCCGCGGCGCCTGCGCGGCGACGCGTTGCGGCTGCAGCAAATCCTCGTCAACCTGGCCGGCAACGCCATCAAGTTCACGCCGGCCGGCGAGGTCGTCGTCGGCGTCAGCGTGGCCGGCCACAGCGAGGCCGGCGCGCTGCTGCGCTTCGAGGTGCGCGACACCGGCATCGGCATGAGCGCGGCCCAGCAGGCGCAACTGTTCACCGCCTTTTCGCAGGGCGACGAAAGCATCACGCGGCGCTTCGGCGGCACCGGCCTGGGCCTGGCCATCAGCAAGCACCTGATCCGCATGATGGGCGGCGAGATCGCCATCGCCAGCGAGGAGGGCGGCGGCAGCACCTTCTGGTTCGAGCTGCCGTTCGAGGTGCTGCGCGAGCAGCCCGACGAGCGCCGCAGGCCGGCGCTGGGGCAGTTGCGCCTGCTGGTGGCCGACGACAACCGCACCAGCCGCGAACTGATCGCCAAGCTGATCCACGCCTGGGGCTGGGAAGTCGACGCCGTCGACTCGGGCGCGGCCGCGCTGGAGCTGTACCGGCGCCGTCAGGCCGGGCAGGCGCCCTACGACGTCGTGCTGGCCGACTGGCACATGCCCGGCATGAACGGCCTGGCCACGGCGAAGGCCATCCGCGCGGCGGCCCGCGGCCGCAAGCAGCCTGTCGTCGTCATGGTCAACGCCTTCGCGCGCGACCGCCTGGAAGAGATTTCCAGCGCCACGGAGGCGGACGCCGTGCTGATGAAACCGATCACCGGATCGAGCCTGTTCGACGCGCTGCACCAGGCGCTGACGGCGCAGGAGGGCGGCGACGAGCACGCCATCCCCGGCCCGAACCTGAGCGGCCACCTGAGCGGCGTGCACTTCCTGCTGGTCGAGGACAACCTGCTGAACCAGGCCGTGGCGCGCGGCATCCTCGAACACATGGGCGCGACGCTGGACGTCGTCGGCGACGGCCTGCAAGCCGTCGAGCGCCTGCGCGTCGAGGCGCAGCGCTACGACATCGTGCTGATGGACATGCAGATGCCGGTGATGGACGGCTTCAGCGCGACCCACATGATACGCACGGAGCTGCGCCTGACGCTGCCGGTGATCGCCATGACGGCGGGCGTGCTGGCGTCCGAGCGCGAGCGCTGCATCAGCGCCGGCATCAGCGACTTCATCGCCAAGCCCGTGGTGGTCGAAGAAATGCTCGCCGTGATCGAGCGCCACCTGCCGCCGCGCCGCGCGGCGGCCCTGGGCCTGGAGCCGGACGAGCAGGTCTTCTCGATGGCGCCGCTGATGCGCGTGATGGGGCGCGACGCCAAAGGCCGCGCCATCCTGCGCAAGATGGTCGGCGAAACGCTGGGCAACGGCATGGCGCCGCTGCAGGGCGCCGAGGCGGCCGTGCGCGAGGGGCGCCACGACGACGCCGGCCGCATGCTGCACAGCATGCGCGGCGCCGTCGGCACGCTCGGCACCAAGCGCCTGGTGGTCGCCTCGCTCAACGTCGAGCGCGCCATCGCCGAGCGGCGCGACGCCGAGATCGCCGCGCTGTTCGCGCACGCCAGCGCCGAAATGGAGCTGGTGCTGGCGCACGCGCGCGTCTGGCTGGACGGCCTGCCCGAATAGGCCGCCGGGCTAGGCCGGCACGCCGAGAATCACGCTGGACGCCTTGAAGATGGCGCTGGCCTCGGCGCCGACCTGCAGCGCCAGCTCGCTGCGGCTCTCGTTGGTGATGACGGCGACGATGGTGGCGCCGCCCGGCAAGTCCAGCACGATCTCGGTGTTCACGGCGCCCGTCTGCATCCGCGCCACGCGGCCGGCCATCTGATTGCGCGCCGAAAAGCGCGCGCCCGCCGTATCCGTGACGATAATAATCGACGACGCCTTAATCAGCGCAAACGCCTCGGCGCCGACGCCCAGACCAAGGCCCTCGGTGCTCTCGCGCGTGACGATGGCGACGATTTTCTGCCCGCCGGGCAGCGCCAGCTCGATCTCGTCGTTGACGGCGCCCTGCTTGACGCGCGCCACCCGCCCCATGAACTGGTTGCGCGCCGTCGTCTTCAAGGCCATGCGGCGTATCAGCAGCAAATCGTCGGCGATGCCCTCGGCCTGGCGCCCCAGCTGTCCGACATAGCGCTGATGCTCGCGCTCGATGATCTTGAAATTTTCCACCAGCTGCGCGCCGCGCCGCGTCAGGCGCGTGCCGCCGCCGCCCTTGCCGCCGGCCAGGCGCTCGACCAGCGCCACGCCGGCCAGATTGTTCATCGCGTCGATCGCGTCCCAGGCCGCCTTGTAACTCATCTTCACCGCCTTCGCCGCCTGCGTGATCGAACCGCACTGCGCGATCGCGGCGAGCAGCTCGACGCGTCCGGCGCCGCCCAGGTTCTCGCCGCCGACCGTCATCCAGACCGAACCCTGCAGTTCGATCGCCTTCTCGTCCACCTTCTCGTCCGCCGCCATTTAACCCGCCTTTTCCATACTGTCGATTTGCCCGTCGCGCAGATACAGCACATGTTCGCCGAGTATCCTGGCGTCGTCCGGGTCGTGCGTAATCAGGACCATCGGCACGCCCAGACGGCGCTGCAACTGGTCCAGCTCAAGGCGCATTGTGACACGCAGCGCCGGATCGAGGGCCGCGAAGGGCTCGTCGAGCAGCAGCGCGGCCGGCTCCGCCACCAGCGCCCTGGCCAGCGCCGTGCGCTGGCGCTGCCCGCCGGACAGCTCCTCGGGAAACTGCTGTGCCAGCTCGCGCAAGCCGAAGCTGTCGAGCCAATAATCGACCTTGTCGTGGCGCTCGCCGCGGCGCGGATTGAACCAGCCGCGCGCCAGCCCGAAGCCGATATTCTGGCGCACCGTCAAATGCGGAAACAGCGCGTAATCCTGGAACAGATAGGCGACGCGGCGCGCCTGCGGCGCCAGGTTGACGCCGGCCGCCGAGTCGAACAGCGTGCGGCCGTTCAGGCGGATGTGCCCGCGCTCCGGCGTGACCAGGCCGGCGATGGCCTTCAGGGTCAGGCTCTTGCCGGCGCCGGAAGGCCCGTAAATGACGATACGCTGGCTGTCGGAGGCGCACTGCACCCGCAGCGCAAAGCTGCGTTTGCCGGAGCGCAAAGTGGTACTGATATCGAGTTCTAATTGCATGGCCCTGAGCATCCTAGTGTCTGGCGATGCGGCCGGGCGCCAGGCGTCCCGCCGCCAGCAGCACGACCACGCACACCACCGAGGTAATCAGCACCAGCATGTTCGCCGACTCGTCCTGGCCCGCCTGCACCGCCTCGTAGACGGCCACCGACAGCGTCTGCGTCTTGCCGGGAATGCTGCCGGCCACCATCAGCGTCGCGCCGAACTCGCCGAGCGCGCGCACGAAGCCCAGCAGCACGCCGGCGAGGATGCCGCGCCAGGCCAGCGGCAGCGTGACGCGGAAAAAGACGCCGGCGGCGCCAATGCCCAGCACCCGCGCGGCCTGTTCCAGCTGGCCGTCGACGGCCTCGAAGGCGGCCCGCGCCGGCTTGAACACGAGCGGAAAGGCGACGATGGTGGAGGCGATGACGGCGCCCTGCCACGTGAAGATCAGGTTAACGCCGAAATGGCTTTGCAGCCATTCGCCGAGCCAGCCGCGCCGGCCCAGCAGCACCAGCAGATAGTAGCCGAGCACCGTGGGCGGCATGACCATCGGCAGGGTCAGCAGGGCATCGAGCAAATCGCGGCCGGGGAAGCGGCCGCGCGCCAGCAGGAAGCCGGTGCCGATGCCGAGCAACAAATTCAGTGCGGTGGCCCAGGCCGCCACTTTCAGCGACAGGGTCAGCGCCGTCCAGGCAATATCCATGCGTCAATAATACCCTGCTCAAGGCTTCAAGAAACCGTACTTGCCCAAAATCGCCTGCGCCGGCGCCGACAGCATGAAGTCGACGAAGCGCTTCGCCTCGGCCGCGTTGGCGCCGGCCTTGACGCTGGCGATGGGGTAGCTGACGGCGACGTCCAGCGGCACCTCGAAGGCGACCTTGACCTTGTCCTTCATCAGCGCCGCGTCCGTGTTGTAGACGAAACCGGCGTCCACCTCGCCGCGCGCCACATAGTCGAGCGACTGGCGCACGTTCTGCGTCGTGATCGCCTTCGGCTGCACCTGCGCCCACAACTTCGCGCCCTCCAGCGCGTGCTGGGCGTAGCGGCCGACGGGCACGCTGGCCGGATTGCTGATCGCCACGCGGGTGATGGCCGCCTGGCCCAGGTCGTCGAGACGTTTCACGTGGAACTTGCTATCGCTGGGCACGATCACGACGAGGCTGTTGCGCACGAAGTCGCGGCGCTCGGCCGGCGCAACCAGGCCCTGCTTCTGCGCCATGTCCATCGTTTCCTGGTCGGCCGACGCGAACACGTCGACGGGGGCACCTTTGACGATCTGCTGCAGCAGCACCCCGGAGGCGGCGAAATTGAGCGACACCTTGCTGCCGGGATACTGCGCCTCGTACAACTGGGCCGTCTCCTTGAAGGCGTTGGTCAGGCTGGACGCGGCCGACACCAGCAGTTCGCCGGCGCCGGCGGAGGCGGCGCTGGCGGCCAGCAAGACCGTGCTGAGGAGTTTGACCAGGGTGGTGGGGCGCATAGTGTGATCCATAGCATGTTGAGGAATCTCGCAATATACACGGATATATAGCGCATGGCATCACGCCAAGTCAAAAACTGCCGCATATGCGTACCGCATTTGCGCGCCGCCCCGGGCTCAGCCGGGCTCCTGGGGCGGCAGTTGGCCCCAGCTGTTTTCGTACACCAGCTCGCTCAGGGCGCGGCGCTTGTCCCAGCCCTCCGTTTCCAGCATCGGCGCCGGGTAGAACTCGGCGACCGGGCCGATGCACAGGATGGCGATCGGCTTGCTGCCCTCGGGCATGCCGCACAGCTCGCGCACACGCTCCGGCTCGAAAATCGACACCCAGCCGAGGCCGATGCCTTCGGCGCGCGCCGCCAACCACATGTTCTGGATCGCGCAAGAGGCCGACGCCAAATCCATTTCCGGCATCGTACGGCGGCCGAACACATAGTGCTCGCGCTGGTCGACGAGGCCGACGACGAGCAGCTCGGCGCAGCTCAGAATGCCCTCGACCTTGAGCCGCATGAAATCCTCGGCGCGCTGGCCCAGCGCGGCCGCCGTCGCGATGCGCTCCTCCTCGACGTGGGCGTGGATGCGCTCGCGCAGCGCGCGCGCGCCGACGCGCACGAAACGCCAAGGCTGCATGAAGCCGACGCTGGGCGCCATGTGGGCGGCGGCGATCAGCCGCTCAAGCTGCCCCGGCGCCATCGCCTCGGCGCTGAAGTGGCGCATGTCGCGGCGTTCGCGGATGGCGCGGTACACGGCGGCGATTTCCGCGGGTGTGAACTGGTTCGGCGTCATGCTGGACCTTTTGGCGTGGGGAGGAAGGCTGACCTCGCCATTATATGTTGCCTTTTGGGCCAAAACGCAAAACCCCCGTCGCGTGGCAGCGCGACGGGGGCCGGATAGGGCGGGCTGCGGGCGCTTAGCCGGCGGCTTTGACTTTCAAGTCATTCTTGACTTCCTTGACGCCGGCCACGGAGGCGACCAGTTGCACGACGCGGTCGCCCGCCTCGGCGCTAGGCACTTCGCCCGACAGCAGGACGACGCCTTTCTTGACGCTGACGCTCACCGGCAGCGCGGCCAGTTGCGGGTCGGCGCCCAGGGCCGCCTTGGCCGAGCTGGTGATGGCTTCATCCGTCACGGCGGCGTTGGCCGCGAGCTGGGTCGACTGGGCAGGGGCGGCTGGCGTGGCCGCTTCCGCTGCATAAGATGCACTCATCGATGCACCCGACAGCAGCGCGATGGCGACGAGGGAGTTCAGCAGTTTCGATTTTTGCATGGTCATGGTAGATCCTCTCTTTAGTGGTTGAAGCAACACTGTTTGAAGCGTCACACGAGGACATACAGCAAGCGCCGTGCCAGCTCTAAAAACCGCCATGTAATCAAGGACTTGGCTTTTCAGCCCCGCAACAGCCGGGGCCGCGCGGGCGGATTTCCCCGCCGCCTGTCGCCTGGCGGCGACAACATCCGCCCGCATATCGCCAAGTCCTTGATTTTCCAGCCCTTATTTCTGTCGCTCGGCGGCGACAGCGTCGCCGTCGGCCCTGAACAGGCTGGGCGTCAACTGGTATTTTTGCAGCAGCCTGTAAAACTCCGTGCGGTTGCGTTCGGCCAGCCGCGCCGCGTCGGCGACGTTGCCGTCGGTCAGGCGCAGCAGTTGCACCAGGTAGTCGCGCTCGAAGCGCTGCTTGGCCTCGTTGTAGCTGAGCGCCTCCAGCGACGGCACGCGCAGCGCCCGCTGCACCAGCGACAGCGGCAGCAGCGGCGCCGTCGCCAGCGCGCACACCTGCTCGACGACATTGAACAACTGCCGCACATTGCCCGGCCACGGCGCGCCCACCAGCGCCGTCAGCGCCTCCGGCGCGAAGCCGTTCAGGCGCTTCTGGTACTTGGCGGCCAGCAGTTGCAGGAAATGCTTCGCCAGCAGCGCGATGTCCTCGCGCCGCTCGGCCAGCGTTGGCAGCGACAGCGTGACGACGTTGAGGCGGTAATACAGGTCTTCGCGGAACTGGCCCTGCTGCATGGCCGCGTCGAGGTCGCGGTGGGTCGCCGACAGCAGGCGCACGTCGACCGGCTTGACGTCGTTGGCGCCGACCTGGCGCACGGCGCGCTCCTGCAGCACGCGCAACAGCTTGACCTGCAGCGGCAGCGGCATGTCGCCGATTTCGTCGAGGAACAGCGTGCCGCCGTCGGCCGCCTGGAACAGGCCCTCGCGGCTGGCGACGGCGCCCGTGAACGCGCCCTTGACGTGGCCGAACAGCTCGGACTCCAGCAATTGCTCGGGGATGGCGCCGCAATTGACGGCGATGAAGGGCGCCTTGGCGCGCGGGCTGGCGTTGTGCAGCGCCCGCGCCAGCAATTCCTTGCCGGTGCCGCTGGCGCCGCGGATCAGGATGCTGGCGTCGGAGGCGGCCACCAGCTTCGCCTCGGCCAGCAATTCCGCCATCTGCGCGCTGCGGCTGATCAGGCCGGCGCGCCAGCGCTCGTCGCTGGCCGCCGGCGCGGCCGCGTTGGCGCCCAGGTTGACGGCGTGGGCGACCTTGTCGAGCAGCAGCTTGCCGTCGAAGGGCTTGGTCAGATAGGCGAAGGCGCCGCGCGCGGTGGCCTCGACGGCGTCCGGTATCGTGCCGTGCGCCGTCAGCAAAATCACCGGCAGCGCGGCGTGCTGGCGGCGGATGTCGTCGAACAGCGCCAGGCCGTCGCGGCCCGGCAGGCGCACGTCGCTGATGACGAGGTTGGGCAGCTCCACCGCCAGCCGCGCCAGCGCCGCCTCGGCGCTGGCCACGGCCGTCACCCGGTAGTTGCCGGCGTTCAGGCGGATCGTCAGCAGGCGCAGCAAATCGGGGTCGTCGTCGACCAGCAGCACGTGGGCCTGGCCTGGCATGGCGGCGCTCATTTCGCCGCCGGCGCCGGCCGCACCGACAGCGTGCGCTCGATGTTCTTCAGCGCCTCCAGCTTGTCGTTGAGCTGTTCGTTGCGGCGCTGGCCCTCGCGCAGCTGCTGGCCCAGCCTGTCGGCGGCCTCGTCCTGGCGGCGCGCGTCGGCGTAGCCGGCGGCGAGGAACTGCGCCAGCGGCTTGAGCACCTGCTCGTCGGGAACCGCCGACTGGGCCACGGCGTCCAGCAGGGCCTGGGCGCGGCCCAGGTCGCCGGCGCCGCGCTGCGCCGCCAGCAGCATGGCGCGGCGCAGCGCCGCCCGGGCGTCGTGGGCGTCGTGGGCGTTGGCCTCGGCCAGCGCCTTGCCCAGCTCGGCCGGCGTCAGCAGGCGCAGACCGGCCTGGTAGGCCAGCAGCTCGTTGACGGCGGCGGCCGGCGCCACCTGGGCGGGCGGCGCGCAGGTGGCGGCGGGGCGCGGCAGCGGCCGCGCGGCACAGGCCGACAGCAGCAGGACGCCGGCGCAGCTGATTAGTTTAAGCATCATAGGGAAGTTCGATCCGAAAATGGGCGCCCGTGGCGCTGGGTAAAAGAGCGACGCTGCCGTGGTGCGCGGCGACGTATTGGCGCACGATGGACAGGCCGATGCCGTTGCCGTTGCGGGCCCCGGCCGCCTGGCGCGCGCCCTGGTAAAAAGGCTCGAAGATGCGCTCGCCGTCCTGCGGCGCCACGCCCGGCCCCTCGTCGCTGCAGTCGATGCGCAGCGCCTCCGGCCCGGCCTCGACGGCGAAAACGATGGCGCCGCCCTCGGGGCTGAAGCGCACCGCGTTCGACAGCACATTGGCCAGCGCGGCGGACAGCTTGTCGGCGTCGGCCAGCGCGCTGACGGGCGCGCCGCGCACCTCGACGCGCAGGCGGCGCGCCTGGCACTGCAGGCGCTGGCCGTCGACGACGGCGCGCAACAGGGCCGGCACGTCGACGCTGGCGCGCTGCAAATGCTGGGCGTCGAAGGCGGCGGTGTTATAGCGCAGCAAATCCTCGATCTGCGTTTGCAGCGACGCCGCGTTGTGGCGCAGGATGCCGGCGATTTCCCGCTGGCCCGCCGTCAGCGGCCCGGCCACCTCGTCCTCCAGCAGCGCGACGCCCTCGCGCAGCGCAGCCAGCGGCGTTTTCAACTCGTGCGAAATATGCCGCAGGAAGCGCTCCTTGTCGGCGTCCAGGTCGGCCAGGCGCTGGCGCAGCCAGTCCAGCTGGCGCCCCAGGCGGCGCGTGTCGGCCGGGCCGCCGACGCTGATGGCCTGGTCGAGGCGGTTCGCGCCCAGCAGGCCGATGGCGCTTTCGATGCGCCGCAGGGGGCGCGACAGCACCAGGCCGAAACAGGCGGCCAGCAGCGCCGCCAGCGCGACGGCGCCGCCGACCAGGGCCGCCAGCAGGCGGCGCTGGCGTTCCAGCTCGCCGAGCAGGGCGTCGCCGCGGCGGCCGATTTCGCTCTTGCTGGCGCGCGCCAGGCTGTCGTTGAGCGCAGGCAGGCGCTCGAACGCCTTGTGCAGCGCCGGGTGGCCGGCCTGCTTGCGCCGCGGCGCCGTCTTCAGCACATCCCACGCCGCCTCGCCCTGCGCGCGCCACTCGGCCAGCAGGGCCGGCGGCAGGCCCGGCAGCGCGCCGCCCAGGGCCAGCAGGGCGGCGTTGGCGTCCTGCCAGGCGGCGACATAGCGCTCGCGGAACACCGGATCGTCGAGCACGAGGAATTGGCGGGCGCTGCGCTCCATCGCCAGCGTGCGCTCGGACAGGCGCTGCGACTGCTCGGTCAGCATCACGGCCTGGGCCGCGCTTTCGCGGCCCAGCCGGGCCAGCCGCTCCAGCGTCAGCAGCGCTTGCACGGAGGTGGCCGTGAGCACGCCGGCGATCAGGATGAAGGCGGCAAACAGCAGCTGGCGGAACGATAGTCTGGACAAAGTGGCAACCCAATGAGGAAGCCGCCCGGCGCAGGGCGGCGGCGCGGCGCGCCAGACCCGGCAGCGGCGCTGCGGGTCCGGGCGAGCTTACACCATTGCCCGGTTTTACGGCATTCAGTTGACGGCGCCGCCCAGTTGCGCCAGGTGGCCTTGCAGCGTCGCGGCCACTGCCCGCAGCAGCGCGTCGTCCGGCGTGTGCCGCTGCAGCACCAGTTGCGCCAGCCGCAGCGCCTTTTCCCAGTGGCCGTTGAGCCAGGCGTTGCTGATGCGCGCATACGCGTACCACTGCGTCAGCGGGGAAAAACCGATCAGGTTGTGCGCGCCGATGATGGTGTCGAAGGACGGGTCGGGGGTGCGCCACTGCGCGCCATACAGGGCTTCCAGCCAGCGCTGCGGCTGCTTCAAGCGCCACACGGGACCGGCCGGGCCGGCCACCTGCTCCAGTTCGACGGGGCCGGGGAAACGGGTCAGGCGCTGCAAGCCTATCGGCTGGCACTGCCGGATCCAGAAACCGCCCAGCAGATTGCTGCTGCCGCTTTCCTGCATCAGGCCGCACAAATCCAGCACGACGTCGACGCCCGGGTGGTGCAAGCTGCGCATATTATCGATGTTGAAAGCCAGCGCCGGACAGCGCCAGCCGTGCGCCCGCAAAATGTCCACCGCGCGCGGCAAGTCCTCGACCAGCAAGCCCAGGTCCAGATCCTTGTCGAAGGGCAGCAGGCGCTGCTCCCGCTCCAGCCCCAGCAGCGTGCCGGCGTGGGCGAAGGCGCGCACGCCGCCCGCCGCCAACTGGGCCAGCGCCTGCCACAGCAACTGCTCGATGCGCGGATCCTCGTACTTGTCCAGGCGGGCGCGCGGATTGTGGACGCGCGGCGCCACGCACAGGGCTTGCAGCGCCTCGCGCAGCACGGCGACCCCGGCCTCGACCTGGAACTGCTGCAACAGCGCGCCGCCGAGGAAAAACAACCAGTACGGCCGCAGCGCCGGATGCACCTCGGGCCGCGCCAGCAAATCCTGGCACAGCCCCTGCACGCCGGCGGCCCGGCCCAGTTCCAGCCCGGCCTGGCACCAGGCGCGCAACTGCTCGGCGTCCATGCCGGCGCCCTGGGCCAGGCGCTCGTTCAGCGCGGCGAACTGCGCCGCCTTTTCCGGGTTTTCCAGGGCGAGTCGTTCGGGGTCCGGCGCAATGGTGTGCAACATACAGGCTGTCCAATGTGGGTGGGGTCGTTTTCCACCGCACTATACACAGCTTTCTCAGGCGGCGCGGCCGGCCAGCCGGTAATCGCCCGGCAGCACCGCGAACACGGCGTGCGGCGAATCGGCCGCGGGCGCCTTAGCGCTCCGCCTTGTCGCCCTCGAAGCCGAGCAGCGTCGCGTTGGCCCAGTTCGCGCATGCCTTGCCGCGCGCGCCCGAGGTGCGCAGGCTCAGCACGGCGATGCCGCGCACGTCCAGCTCCGGCTTGACGACGGCCGGCGCCCGCAGCGCGCCGCTGTCGAACAGCAGCTTGCCGTCGCCGTACACCTGGAACTGCATGGCGCCGGCCTGGCCGCAGCTGTCGTCGACGCCGACGTCGGCGCGGAACAACTGCCAATCGCCCTTCAGGCGGTAGTCGATGCGGCTGCCGCCCGCCACGGCCAGGCCCTGGCGGAACTTCAGCCCGTTCATCTGCAGCGGCCGCGCCGGCGCGCCGGACAGGTAGAGCTGCTGCTTCGGCCGCTCCGGCGCCGACGCCTGCAGCACGCGGAACTCGGAAATCGTGATCGGATTCACCGGCGTCGGCGCGAAGGCGTTGAACGCCTTCGGCGCGGCCGCGCCGGCGCTCGACGCCGTCACCATCGGGTCCTGCACCGTCGGATCCTCGGCCTGCTCCTGCGTGCTGAGCACGCGGAAGCGCAGCAGGCTGCCGGGGCGCGCTGGGAACTCGACCTTCTGCATGTCCTGCCGCAGCGCCAGCCGGCCCGTGAACACGGGCTTGCCCCATTCGCCGTTGCGCTCGCCCAAATACAGCTCGAAGTCGCGCACCTGGCCGCTCTTCCAGTGCTTGTCGTCGCGCGGGGCGATCTCGAAGCCGGCGACCATGCGCCGCTCGCCCAGCGCCAGCACGAATTCGTGCGGCCCGGTCTTCTGCGACTGGTCGCGCACGGTGCGGAACCAGGTGCCCGGCTTGCCGTCGAAGGCGTTCTCCAGCTTGTGGCCGGGCTCCTCGGCGGGACGGCCCAGCACGACGATGCTGTCGGCCGCCACCGCGTTGCCCAGCGCCGGCGCGCTGCCAAACTCCGGCGTGGCGGCCAGCGCGGCGCCGGCGTCGATCGCCAGCGTGATCCGGTAAGCCTGGCGCACCGCCACGCTGGCCGTCTTCACGTGGACCAGGCCGTACCTGTCGGCGGCGTCGTAGAACCAGCCGGCGCCGGCCTGCTCGAAGGCGGCCAGCGTGGCCAGCTCGGGCAGCGCCTGGCCCTGCAAGGTGACGGCGGACGGGCGCGCGCGCGTGTGCACCTGCAAGCGGTAGACGCGCCGCTCCTCCAGCCCGGCGTAGTCGCCGGCCACGGCGCCGATCTCGACGCCGATGTCGCCGGCCTTGCCCTCGGGCGCGGCGACGGCGAAGGTCTGCGTGCTGAAGCTGCCCTGCCGGTACTGGCGCGTTTCGCCGTCGTCCTCGTACAGCGTGAAGGCCGCCGCGCCGTGCGGATAGATGTCGAGCGTCAGCACGTCCTTCGCCACCTGGCCGTCGTACAGCGCGGCCGGGTACATCGGGATGATGGCGCCGGCGCGCACCAGCACCGGCAGCTTGTCGAGCGTGACCGGATAGTCGACCAGCCGGCCGGCGGCGCCGGCGTCGAGCACGCGGCCGTCCCAGTAGTCGATCCAGCTGCCCTGCGGCAGGTAGACGTTCTTGCGCCAGCCGCCGCTGGCCGCCTGGCTGCGGTAGACCGGCGCGACGAGGAAGTCGCGGCCGAGGAAGAACTGGTATTTGTGCGCCTCGCCGTTGGCGTGCGGGTCGCGCGGATGGTCCCACATCAGGCCGCGCACTATCGGCGCGCCGCTCTGCTCGGCCTGGCGCGCGTAGGTGTACATATACGGCGTCAGGCGCATCTTCAGCTTCAGGTAGTCGCGGTTGATCGAGCGGTAGGGCTCGTCGAACCACCACGGATGCTTGCGCTCGGACTTCGACCAGCCGGACATGCCCATCAGCACCGGCGTGAACGCCTTCCACTGCAGGTCGCGCGTGTAGGTTTCCGGGCTGCCGCCGAAGATGCCGTCGACGTCGCCGGTGGCGTAGGCCTGGCCCGACAGGCCCGAGCCGATCAGGGTCGGGATGTGCCAGCGGATGTAATCCCAGCTGCCGGACTGGTCGCCGGTCCACGTGACGGCGTAGCGCTGCATGCCGGCCCAGCCCATGACGGTCCAGAGGAAGGGGCGGGCGTCGGAATTGGCCAGGATGCCGTTGGCGGCGTCGCTGTTCGCGTCGAGCGCGAACTGGTAGCCCTTGCCGGTCCAGGCGACGTCGAGCTTCTGCGCGCGCGTGCCGGCGCTGCCCACCTCCCACTTGATCTTCTCGACGCCGTTCTCGGTCCACAGGCCGGTGCGGAAGCCGTACTTTTTCAGGCCGGCGACGACCTTCGGCAAATCCGTATAGCCGCAGCCGTAGCCGTCGTTGGGCAGAATCCAGCCGCCCGGCATGTCGTGCTCGCGGTACTTGGCGGCCACCGATTCGATCACGTCCGGCGTCGTGCCGGTGGGGCCGTCGCTCCAGCCGGCCGGCACCGTGCCGGGCTTCTTGACGTTGTCGCCGTCGTTGTAGCAGTCGGCGTCGCCGTACTCGTAGGCCCAGCGCGGCAGCAGCGCGGCGCGCCCCGTCAGCGCCGTATAGGCGGCCAGCACGTCGGCGATGCCGTCGCCGGCAAAATAGTAGGCGTCGAAGCGGTGCTCGCGGTGGCTGGCGCTCAGGTAGTCGTTCGAGCGGAAATCGTAGCTGCCGTTGCTCCAGGTGTTGCGCAGCACGCCGTAGCCCTTGCTGCTCATGTAGAACGGCGCCGGATTCGGCCGGTCGCCTTCCTCCCAGCCGCCCGAATACGACACCTCCAGCGCCTTGCCCTTGAAGTCGAAGGCGCCGTTCTGCTGGCCGCCGCCGAAGAAGTGCTCGTCGGCGCCGGCCGACAGCGTCTGGAAGCTGTTGTCGGCGCCCAGTTCCAGCGGCTGGGTTTCCTGCCACAGCAGCGTGGCGTTGTCGGCCTTGTAGAGCGCGAAGCGCAGCGGCTTTTTATAGATGCGCAGCGCCAGCCCCTCGCCCCGCAGCAAGTGGTGGTCGGCCAGCTCGCTCACGCGCAGCGGCAGCGGCGCGGCGGCGGACCGGAGCACGATGGGCGCAGCCTTGTCGCCGGCCTCGCCGAACTTGCCGCCGGGGCCGGCCTGGATGCGCAGCACACCCGGCGCCGGCATGCCGACGCGCAGGGCCACGCCCCTGTCGGTGCGCAGCTCGAAGCCGCCCTCGTGGGGGCCGATGCGGCTCAGATTGCCGACGGGCGCGGCGGCGGCGGCCGCGCACAACAGGGCCGCGGCGGCGGCGATGACGGTGCTGCGAAAAACAGGGGGCATGGAAGTCCTCGGGCTGGGGCCGGCGCGGATTGCGCATTTTGCATGTTGGACAGAATGTACACAAAGGGAAGGGCTTTTGCCAGCGGCAACGATGCTGCGCTGCAATCAGGCCGGCGGCCGCCTGCGCCGGCTCCGGCTCAGCGGAAGGCGGGCGCCGACAGCGCCGGCCACTGCTCGGCCCAGCAGCAACTGTGGTCGAAGCCCGGCACCACCTGCAGGTGCGGGCGGCGGGCGGCGGGAAAGCGCGCCGCGTAGGCGGCGGCGATGCCGGCGCCGACGTTGCCGTCGCTGGCGCCGATGAAATGCCACTGCGGGATGTGCTGCAGGGCGGCCCAGTCGTCGGCCGCGTTCAGCGAACCGGCCAGCGGCGGCACGCCATGCAGCGCCGTCCAGGCCGCGTGGTCGAGATTGCCCGCCACCGTCACCAGGCGCGCGACGTCGCTGCGCCGCGCCGCCACCAGCGCGGCGACGGCGCCGCCGCCCGAATAGCCGACCAGCACCAGTTGCGTGGCGCCGTAGCGGCGCTTCAGCGCATCGATGGCCTGGCTACTGGCGGCCACCACCTGCGGCGCGAAACGCCGCCCTGTCCAGTAGGCCACGTCGCAACCGCGGCGCGCCTCGGCGTCGACGTACTGGCAGGGCCGCGCCAGGTAGGCGGCCGGCCCTTGGCCGTGGCGCAAGGCCAGTTCCAGCGCCAGCGGCCGGCGCGGCGTCGGGTCGTCGGATGCGCGCGCGCGGCTCAGCCAGGCCAGGCCGTCGCCCTCGATATAGACGGTCAGCGTCGGGCCGGCGGCGGCGGCCGGGCCGTAGGCGGCGAGGACGAAATCGTCGGCCGGCAGCGTCAGCCGCTGCCAGCCGGCGGCGGCGGCCAGGCTGTCGGCGTGCTCGCGGCGCGTGTCGGGCGCCGGCGCGGCGCAGGCGGCCAGCAGGCAGGCGAGCGGGAGGAGGGCGGTGTGGGCGTGCATGTGCCCGATTGTAAGCCGCCGCGCGCGCCATGGAAAATGAAACATTGGCGCGGCTTTTTTTCGCCGCCCCGGCCCGCCATCGCTTACCATCGTGGCGCCGACACACTCTCCAAGGGAAGCCGCCATGCCCGCCACCGCCACCGCGCCGCCAGCCGGCGCCACAGCCGCCCGCGCCCTCGCCGTCGGCGTGTTCGACCTGTTCCACGTCGGCCACCTGCGCTACCTGCAATTCATCCGCGCCCGCTGCGCCACCCTCGTCGTCGCCGTCACGCGCGACGCCACGGTGCTCGACAAGAAGGGCCGCGCGCCCGTCGTGCCCCAGGACGAGCGCATCGAGATCGTGCGCGGCCTCGGCTGGGTCGACGAGGCCCTGCTGCAGCCCTGCAGCCTGGACGACAGCGCCGCCGCCGCCGACTGGATCGCCGCGCTGGGCGTCGACCACGTGTTCATCGGCGACGACTGGCGCGGCAGCGCGCGTTTGGCGCGGCTGCAGCCGGCGCTGGCGGCGCGCGGCATCGGGCTCGGTTTTACGCCGCGCGCGGCGCAGGTGTCGAGCAGCGCGCTGCGCGAACGCATCCTGGCCCGCGCCGGCAATCCGGGCCGGGAGGGCGGCTAGAAAGCGCGCGGCCGGCAGACTCGGCTGTTGCCTCATTACAACAAAATAGCGAATACTAAATGCTACCATTGCCACGTATATTTACCGCAAGAATACGACCGATAGTAGACCTTTAGTCAAACTTTTCATTTGGATAATATGAAAACCATGAATCGCTCCCACCGTCCCCGTTCCCAGCGCCTTGGCGGCGCCAGCATGTTTAACCAGGACGCGTCGGCAAGCATGCCGCCGTCGGCGCGCAAGGCAATGGCCAGCGCCGTGCTGATGGCGCTGGGCGCGATGGTGGCGGCGCCGGCCCTCGCCGTGCCGGTGAGCTGCCCGGCGATCTACATGAGCAACAACACGATTTCCACTGCGCAAACCACCACCTGCTATTTATATTCGGGCAGCAGCCTCGACGTCACTTTGCCAGATGGCATGCTGACCGTCGCCGGCGGCCCCGGCGTGGTCATCGCCGGCGTCGCGCCTTTCTCCACCTACATCAATAACGCCGGCAGCATCACCAGCGCCGGCGCCACGGGCGCCGCCAGCACCGTCGGCGGCGAGGGCATCGGCATCACGAATGCGAGTGGCAAGCTGTCCGCCGGCATCACCAACAGCGGCACGATCAGGGGAACGGGCGGCGCCGGCGGCCAGTCGATGACGCCGGGCATGCCGCCAGGCCCGGGCGCCGGCGGCGCCGGCTTCGGCTTCAAATTCTCGGCCTTCCAGATGCAAAACGTCGCCAACAGCGGCACCATCGAGGGCATAGGCGGCGCCGGCCAGATGGGCACCGCCGTCCCCGCCAGTGGCGGCGGCGCCGGCAACGGCATCAGCGTTGCCGGCACCAGCACCATCGCCTCGATTGCCAACGCCAGCGGCGGCCTGATACGCGGCAGCGGCGGCAGCGGCGGCAACGGCATGATGATGGGGTCCGGCGCCGGCGGCGCCGGCAGCGGCGTCGGCATCGTCGACAGTAGCGTCACCACCATTTCCAACGCCGCCGGCGCGACCATCCAGGGCACGGGCGGCAACGGCGGCACGGGCATGATGGGAAGTAGCGTCGGCGGCGTCGGCAGCGGCCTGAACATCTCCGGCAGCACGATCGGCAGTATCAGCAATGCCGGCACCATTTCCGGCACCGGCGGCAGCCAGAGCGTCAGCTTCGGCTTGCCAAGCAGCCAGGCCGCCGGCTATGGCATCAAGCTCGTCAACAGCACCGTCGGCAGCATCCTCAACGAGGGCACGCTGTCGGGCACCGTCGCCCTCGACATCGGCAGCGGCGGCATCGTCACCAACGGCGTCACCAACACGGGCACGATCAACGGCGCCGTCAACCTGAACCAAGCCCAGTTGAACCTGAACGGCAGCGCCGGCAGCGTCAGCGGCGCCGTCGCCGGCGCGGCCGCCTCGGCCGTCGTCGTCAACGGCAGCTTCACCTCGGCCAACACCTTTAACGTCGGCAGCTTCAGCATCGCCAACGGCGGCGTGTTCAACATGGGCCACGCCGTGACCACTGTCAACGGCTTCAGCAACGCCGGCACGCTGGCCGTGGCGGCCGGCACGACGGCGGCCATTACCGGCAACTATACGCAAAGCGCGAACGGCGTCTTTGAAACCAGGTTGAGCGGCGCCGACACCTACGGCAAGCTGACGGTCAGCGGCATTGCGGACTTCTCGGCTAGCAACAATATTAAGGTCAACGTAATCGGCGCTCCCGTGCTGATCGCCGGCACCAGCGTGCAGCCGGGCGTCATCAGCGCCGGCACGCTGACGGCGCCGAACGGCTTTGCCGTCAGCGACAACAGCCTGCTGTTCGACTTCATCGCGGCCAAGAACGGCAACGCCGTCGATTTGTGCGTCGCCGTCGCCGGCGCCAGCACCTGCGCCGCCCCGACGCCGACTCCAACGCCTACGCCGACACCAACGCCGACGCCAACGCCGACACCTACGCCAACGCCAACGCCGACACCAACGCCTACGCCTACGCCTACGCCTACGCCGACTCCGACTCCGACTCCGACTCCGACGCCTACGCCAACTCCGACGCCAGCACCAACCGTCGTCAGCAGCGTCACCAGCGCGCAAAATAATCCCGGCCTGGGCGCCGCCCGCGTCTTCGACAGCCTGATCAGCCTGGGCCAGGCCGCGCCGGAAGCGATGAAGCCCGTCATCACCGCCCTCGGCCAGCTCAGCACCGAGCAAGCCGTCTCCGACGCCGTCAAGCAAACCCTGCCGCTGATGGCCGCCGGCATGACCGACATCAATTCCGCCGCCCTGCACGCGACCAACCGCGTGATCCAGTCGCGCCAGGAAGCGAACAAGGGCTTGTCCTCCGGCGACGGCTTCGTCAGCGACCGCCAGGGCTGGATCAAGACGGTCGGCTCCTGGGCCAAGCAGGACGACAACAACGCCGTGGCCGGCTACAAGGCCGACACCTACGGCATCGTCGCCGGCGCCGACGGCGTCGCCTCCGACAAGGTCCGCGTCGGTCTGGCCTTCTCCTACATGCACAGCAAAATCGACGGCAACTCCGCCGTCGCCATGCAGCACGCCAAGGTCGACGGCTACCGCGTCATCGCCTACGGCAGCTACAACCTCGACCCGCGCACCGACCTGAGCTTCCAGGCCGACATCGGCAGCGGCAGCAACGAGGGCCGGCGCGCCATCAGCTTCGGCGGCCTGAGCACGGTCGCCACGGCCAACTACCACAGCTGGAACGCCCACATCGGCGCCGGCCTGGGCCGCAGCTTCGACGTCGCCGCCGGCACCACCTTCACGCCGTCGCTGCGCGCCGACTACACGCAGATACGCGACCGGGCTTACACGGAAACGGGCGCCGGCGCCCTCAGCCTGGCCGTGGCCGCCAACACGACGAAGGAATTGATCCTGTCCGTCGACGGCAAGCTGAGCCACGCGCTGAGCGAGCACACGACGCTCACCGCCAACCTCGGCGCCGGCTACGACACCTTGTCCAAGGACGCGGCCATCACCGCCGCCTACGTCGGCGGCGGCGCCCAGTTCAGCACCGTCGGCCTGCGGCCGTCGGCCTGGCTGGCGCGCGCCGGTTTCGGCCTGATCCACGTCAACAGCAAGGCGATGGAAATCAGCGCCCGCTACGATGCCGAGGGCCACAAGGGCTTCATCAACCACACGGCCTCGGTCAAGCTCAGAATGCCGTTCTAAGCTTGTCCCAGCCGTTGAAAAAGGCGCTTCGGCGCCTTTTTTTCGTCGTCGCGGCCCGCCATCCGGTACTATCATGACGCTGACAAATTACACCAAGGAACAACCGGCAATGCCCCCAGCCTTTCCCGCACCACATCCGCATACCGCACAGCCCCAAGGAGCGGCATGAGCGACGTCACCGCGGGAATCAACGGATTCGGCCGCTTCGGCCTGCACCTGCTGCGCGCCTGGCTCGACCGGCCCGACGCGCCGCGCCTTGCCGCGATCAACGACGATTACCACGACCTCGACGCGGCGCTGCGCATCCTGGCCGGCGACGCCAAGGTGTCGTTCGCCGACTGCGCCATCGGCGCCGACGGCGACACGCTGGTAATCCACAAACGCGGCCAGGCGCCGTGGCGCATCGCCTACAGCCACGGCCCGGCGCGGCAGGCGCCGTGGCGCGGCCAGACCGACTGGTGGCTGGAATGTTCGGGCGCGCACCCCACGGCGCAGCAATGCCGCGAGCTGCTGGGCGGACGCACGCGCCGCGCGCTGCTGTCGGCCACCTGCGACGACGCCGACCAGACGCTGGTGTTCGGCTACAACGAGGCCACGGCGGACCCCGCCGCCGAAATCATTTCCTACGGCTCCTGCACGGTCAACGCCTTCGTGCCGCTGGCGCACTGGCTGCACGGCCGCTACGGCGTCGGCGACGCCTCCGTCAGCGTCATCCACAACGTCGCGCCGGCGCGCCTGGCCACGCTGCACCAGCCGGAACGGCGCACCTGCACGCTGGAGCGCATGGGGCCGCGCCTGCTGCCCTTCCTGGCGCCGCAGCGCTTCTTCGTCGACTACGTGCTGATTCCGTACACGGGCGTGTCGCTGATCGATTTCCGCTTCCGCCTGAACGCCCCCGGGGCCGAGGCGGACCTGCTGGACGCGCTGGACGCGGCCTGCCGGGGCGGCGAACTGGCCGGCCTGTACCGGCTGGCCGCGCGCGACGACGGCCCGCAGGCGTGGCAGCTGAGTCCGGAGTCGGCGGTGCTGCTGCGTTCGCGCGCGCGCCTGGCCGGCGACACCTTGTCGCTGCCAGCCTACTTCGACAATGAAAACTCGGCCGTGCGCTATCTCGACCTACTGACGGCGCTGGTGCGGCGCCGGGATTGACACGGCCGCCCGCACATAGTCGTCGCGGCCGACGAAGCCGTCCGGCGCGCTGCCCACCGCATACGCGGGCGCGTCTTGTAGCAACGCGCCACGGCCCTCAAGACGCCATGTAGATCAATTCCCAGACGTGCCCATCCAGGTCCTGGAAGCCGTGGCCGTACATGAAGCCAAGGTCTTGCACCGGCTTGAAAGTACTGCCGCCGGCCGCGACGGCCTTGGCGACGGTGGCGTCGATGGCGGCCCGGCTTTCCGACGACAGGCACACCAGCACCTCGTTGCCAGTGCCGGTGTCGCAAATGCCCTTCGGCGCGAAGGTCTTGAACTTGGCCTCGGTCAACAACATGACGAAAATATCGTCGCTGACGATCATGCAGGTCGCCGTCTCGTCGGTGAACTGGGGATTGAAGGTGAAGCCCAGCGCCGTGAAAAACGTCACCGAACGGCCAAGATCCTTGACCGGCAGATTAACGAAGATTTTGCTTGCCATATATACGTGTCCTGTTCAGAAATTGCGTGGATGGGAGCGTCGTGACGCGCATAAATTCTATATCACCAACAAGCTCAGAAATATAACTTTTTGCCGGACGCCGCTGCTACCATAGGCGCTAAGCAACATCAACACCAGGAAACCATATGCAAAAAAACAGCATCATTGCCGCGCTGGCCGGCGCCGCGCTCTCGCTCAGCGCGGGCGCCCAGTCCGGGCCGGCGACGCCGGAATCGCCGTATGCCGTCGAGGCTTGCCGGTCCGGCTGTTTCACGCTGAAGGAACGCGGCGCGTCGATTTACTACGGCGCCACGTCCAGCTCCTACCGGGTGTGCGCGCGCGGCGCCTTCGCCGCCGAAATCACCGTCGACGGCAATATCGTCAGGCTGGCGAACCGCGATTGCGGCGACGTCAACGGCAAGCTCATCACCCTCAGCACCGGCGAAGTGGTGGTCGGACGCCTGCCCAACTAAGGCCGGCGCGGCCTCAGGACGCCAGCGCCGGCTGCGCCGGCCGCGTGTCCGCGGCGGCAATGACGACGCAGGCGACGAACAGCACGACGCTGTATTCGACGCCGCCGGTGCCATGCTCGCCGACGAACCAGCCTTGCGCGGCGTGGATCAGGACTATGCCGCCGCCGCTGATGGCCATGAAGCCGGCGGCCACCCATTTGCGGGCTTTCCCCATGATCAGCAAGGCGCCGCCCAGCAACTCAAACGCGGTGATGGCCCAGACTATGGCCAGGCCGAAGACGAAACCCTTGTCGTTCATGAAGCCGGCGAAGCGCGGGATGGTGCCGTTGGCGATGCGCACGCCGGCATGGGCCATGAACATGATCGCGATGGCGATCCTGAGCAACAGCATGGCGTGGGGGAAGCTGATAAATGGGAAATTTTTCATGCGGCATGCCTCTATTCAAAGTGAAATGAATGCTGCTCCTCGCCGTCCCCGTACGGGCAAAACGGCAACCGCCAGTTAAGCAAAACATTTTATTATTAGCAAGCTTTTTACCGTCACTTGTTGCTTATTGGATAAATTTACGCGCAAATGCCGCTGGCGCCGCCCACGCGCGGTTTGCCCCCCGAAACATGCAGTTCATCGTAATCCGGCAAATAAAGCCGGGCCGCTCATTAAAATGGGAACATTATTTTTCCGGGTGGATGCGGCGCGCCAGCCGCCCTGTTTTTTCCGCCCCCGCACCGACCGGAGATCATCCATGCGCCTAATCCTCAGCCTCGCCGTCCTGCTCGCCGCCACCGGCTGCGCGTCGCTGCCCGGCTTATCCGGCGGCCCGGCCATCCACGGCAACGGCCAGCGCGCGCAAGACGTGCGCGCCGTTGCCAGCCTGAGCGCCTTGAAGGTCAACAACCTGGGCGTGGCGCTGCAAGTCGACGTGCAGGTCGGCCCGCAACCGTCGCTGCGCGTCGAGGCGGACGGCAATCTGCTGGCGCTGATACACACCGAAGCCCGCGGCGACACGCTGCACGTCTGGACCGACCGGCCCATCCAGGGCGGCGGCACGATACACCTGAGCTACACGACGCCGCAACTGCACAATATCGTCGCGGCCGGCGCCGGCCAGATCAACGTTGCCGGCCTGGACGGCGGCGCCCTCGAAGTCGTCAACTGGGGCACGCTCGGCGTCAAGCTGGCCGGCAAGGTCAACTGGCTGGGCGTGCGCGTGGACGGGTCCGGCCGCGTCGACGCGACGCAATTGACAAGCGGCACGACGACGATAGGCATGAATGGCGCCGGCGACGTGGACCTGGGGCAGGTGCGCGGCAGCAAACTCAGCATGTCGATGAACGGGGCCGGGAAGATGCGCGCGCGCGGCGCCGTGGACGTGCTGGAAGCGCGCGCCAACGGCGCCGGCGCCATCGACACGGCGGCGCTGCAATGCACCACGGCCGAGCTGTCGGCCGATGGCGGCAGCCACATCAGCGCGACCGTGTCGCAGGCGGTGGTGGCGCGCGCCAACGGCGCCTCGGGCGTCACCGTGCGCGGCAACCCCGCCATGCGCACGCTCAGCGGCACGCACATCCAGTTTGTCGACTAGGCCGATAAAAACACCGCACAAACTGACGACGCAGCTTCCCATACTTTCCCCGCCTGGCAAATAGATTGCATCAGGCGCGGGCGCGCACTCGCCCGCCCTTCTTCAGCAGCGTCGATCCAGGCTCCACGGCAGAGCCGAAACGGGTCCGCCGATACGGCCATTCCAACACCCGTTCCCCTTGCTTCATGACATTTTCGTGACAAACGGCAGTTTTATGCTGTTTTTACGGTCTAAAAATACACAGGCTTTCAATCGCGCCGTCTATTTTTCAAAACCGGATGGGCGCTCGACATTTCCCTTCGCCCACATGCAGAAAAATGATACCAACTAGCCGGCCAGACAAAACAACCATTTCTCCACCCATTATTTGCGCGCGCATATTTGTGTCGCCCACATGCATTCACTCCAGCCATGTGCGAAGCCAGGGCATGGCGGCATATTCAAATTTCAAAAATTAACAATCAATAGGGATCGCAAACATGACTGGAATCTTCGGCCCGGACACCTTCACGGTAAAATCGAAGGGCGACAAAGATATTGACGCAAAATATCTAAAGGACAATGACGGCAACTACGTTATCAATCCCAGCACCAAGAAGCCGTATATCGTTCCAGCCGATTATGATGCGAACTCTATTGTGAAGGAATACAGGCAAATTGCCCAACACGCCAGACTCGCGGGTGCCGCTGAAATGGGGGTGATCCTGCGGACCTTGTATGACAATTTTCACACGGACTTTCCAGGCAGCCCCCACGACTTGCAACGCAGCTATAACGGCTATCGCGCGACCAGCAAGGGCGATTTCGTGCCGGACTTTACCGCCGCGGCCAGTTTTAGCTACGGACTCGCCATCGCCTCCGCAGGGCTGACCGAGCTAGAAATGATGCTGGGCGGCGGATTTCAAAACATCATATCCAAAGCAAATAACTGGAAGGTCAACGTTGCTGGCGTCTTTTTCAACGCCGAGGCGAATGTCCCGCATTTAAAAGCGGGCTTCGGCGCCCTGTCAGGTAATAAATTTTTCTCGCCGACAGAGATTATCCCTCCTTACCTTCAAATAAATAGCCCCGGCCGTGAATCCAGCAGCTTTGTAACCTACAATGGCGTAGACAGCGCATTTTTAAACGCGTCGAGCAACGGCAAAGATTTTGCCGGCCTGGGTGACATTATTGCTTTGGAAAATGCAAGAAACAATAAAATAAGCATATCTGACTTACTGGCCAACAATCCCTGGATCAGCGACCCCAATAAGGTTCCCGCCAACCAGACAATACGCATCCCTCAACGCTCCGGCAATGACTTGTCATTAAGCTTCATTAACGGGGCAAAAATCGACATAAATACAAAAACCGGGACGTATTCCATGCTCGTCCCCAATACCGACGGGACCGGCGGCACCACGAAATATGCGCGTGACATCGACGCCGCCAACGGCGGATATATCCTGCGGCAGACAAAAACGGATGGGACAGGAAATATCGTCAACGCCACCAGCGACAGGCAGGCGGCGGACGGGGCGAGCTTACAGCCCCTGACGTCGACGGAAAATGGCACTGACGCGTTCGGCAACAAGATATCCGCCTCGAACGATTACCGCCCCGACGGCAGCATTGCGCGGACGGTATTGACCGTCAACGGCAACATCTCCAGGCAACTCAACATCCAGTACACCCCCAACGGCGGCACGACGGTGACCTCGCTGACGGACAACATCGTCATCACGATCGGGCACGGTTTGATCAAGTACGCGGGTTTCGATGAGCGCGGCAATATGCTGCTCAGCCCATCCTTCGGCGCAACGCCGACCGCGTCCGACCCCACGGTGATGTTTGGCAGCGACGGCAAGGCGACTGTGGGCATCAACGGCATGCCCCTTTTTATCGTGCCCGCAGGCACCGCGATCGCGATCGGCGACGGCGTTTTGTCCATGGCCACAAAACACGGCGAGCTGAGCGGAAACATCACGCTCAGCCATAACAATCTGGCCGTGCGCTGGACCAGCGCCGACGGCAAGCTGTCCGTGAATTACGCCGTGGATCTGGGCGCCGGCGGCGACGCCATCCAGTGGCAGCAAAACGGCAGCAACTACCAGGGCGGCGATTTGGGCAGCTTCATCGCCAACACCGTGACGCACGCGACGCAGGCCCTGAGCGCGTCGGCGACGCAAAGCTCGGGCGCGGCGCTGTCGGGGGCGATGGCGGCGCCCGCCGAAGGGGTCGCCGCGGCGCTCGGCAACGCCGCCTCGGAGCGCTATCTGGCGGCGCGGCTGGCGCTCGGCGCCGTGTCCGATCGCTGGGCTCCCGTCATGCTAAGCGGAACAATCCCGGCGGGCATGTCCTTGGCGGGCAGCCAGACGGCGGCGATCCAGCAGGCGCTGGCCAATCTTGCGCAACAACAGTGGCAGTTGCGGCAAACCCAGCCCTCGATTTTCACCGTCCGCGTGCTGGAGCCGCACCATCCCCTCGTTCTCGACCTCAGCGGCGCGGGCGTGAAACTGCTGGCGCCGTGGCAAAGCAATGCCACCTTCGACCTGGACGCCGACGGCCGGCGCGAACAGGTCGGCTGGGTCGGGGCGGACAACGGCATTTTGGTGTTCGACAAGAACGGCAACGGGAAAATCGATAGCGCCGCGGAATGGTTCGGCGAATCCTTCTCCGTCAACGGCGCGCCGCCGCCGCGCCAGAACGGTTTTGCCGCGCTGGCGACCTTGGCGGCATCCGGCGCCACCAGCTTTTCGCGCCAGACGGCCGGCAGCGACCCGGCCAGCGGCGCCAGCTATTTCGACCTGGTGCGGATCTGGGTGGACGCCAATCAGGATGGCAACAGCGACGCGGGCGAGTTCTTCACGCTGGCCGAGCTGGGCATCACATCCATCGACCTGCAATCCCGCGTGGACGGCCGCCAGCTCGGCGGCGGCGAGATCGCGCTGACCGCGGCTTACACCAGAAGCAATGGCACGCGCGGCGACGTGGCCGACGTCGGACTGGTCGCCCAGGGCAATACGGCGCCGGCCCAATGGATGCCGGGCGCCGCCGCGCTGCAGTTCGCCAACTATGCGTCCAGGGGCTATGCGGCGCAAAGCCGCGGGCAGGGGCAGGGCATCCTGGCCGCCCTGGCCGCCAACCAGGTCGATGTCTCCGGCGCGATTGCCGCGCTGCAAACCAGAATGGCGAAGACGCGGGTGCTGGTCACGCAAGGCTCGCCCACCCCCCTCATCAAAGTGCGCGACCAGACCCTGATCACGACGTATCTCGGCGAAAATCATACGCGCTACACGGAACGGGGCAGCACGGCGGGCCTGACCACGCTGGCCCTGCTGCAAGAGAGCACGGCCTTCGCCGCGACGACAGGCGCGGCCGCGACGGCGCTCGTGGCCGGGGCCGACGCCATCGTGCAGGCGCAAACGGCCGCCCAGGTGGCGAACGCCAGCGGCACGGCGGGCGCGCGCAGCCAGGCGGACAGTTCGGCGGCCAGCGCCGCCGCCGCGTGGGGCAATGTGGCCTCCGCCTACCTGAACGCGGGCGCGACGTCGGCGCAATTGAATGCGCGCATGGAAAGCCTGCGCTTGGAGCTGAATACCCTGGTGCCGCTTAACAATTCCTACTTCTCGCAATTATCCGGCGGCTACACCTATTTCTCGCCGGGCGACGCCAGCTTCGCGGGCGAGGCTTTCGAGGGCTATGCCGGCGCCGTGCAGCGTCTCAGCAATATGAAAATAGCGCTCGACAACATCCTCGGCGCCATGGCCCAGTCCGCCGGCTATACGCAAGCCTATGTTGGGCAAGCCAACACGACTGTGACGGCGGGCAACGGCTTTAACTTGCTGCTGGCCGGCGCGGGCGCGCAAAGTTTCGCGCTGGGCAACAGCGTCGACCATGTGCTGCTCAATCCCGCCACGGGCAGCGTCACGCTGCAAGGCTTCCAGACGGGAACGGGCGGCGATCAACTGCAATTCCTCGGGCTGGGGAACAGTGTCAGCGTCAGAAACATTGCCGGCGGTGTGCAATTGCTGGCGGCGGATGGCCAGCGCGCCGTCAACCTGATGGGCGTGAACGCCGACAATTTCAATCTGTACGCCAACGTGACGGGCGTGGCGGCGATCTCCTTCGCCGATTTCACCCAGGCCGGCACGCGCAGCATCGAAGGCGAACGCCTGTATGACGGACAAGTCCACATCACCCACATCACCGCCTCGCATTACGGCGACACGCTGATTGGCGACACCCTCGCCAGCACGCTGATCGGCGGCGCCGGCAACGACACCTTTGTCGTGGCCGGCAAGGGCTACCGGATTGACGGCGGCGGCGGCGAAGACGGCGTCTCCTACAGCAAATCGGAGGGCGGCGTCACGGCCGACCTGCGCAGCGGCACGGACAGCCTGGGCAGCACCCTGCTGCAGGTGGAGCACCTGCTCGGCTCCGCCTACCGCGACCGGCTGGTCGGCGACGGCCGCAACAATGTGCTCGAAGGCGGCAGGGGCTATGACGCGCTGGAGGGCAGCGCCGGCAACGATACCTATGTCTGGCGCAAAGGCGACGGCAACGACCTCGTCTGGGATCAAGATGCGACGGCCAACAACCTCGACGTGCTGCGCCTCGCCAATGTCGGCGCGCAAGACGTTCGCTACGCCCGCAGCGGCAACGATTTGCTCGTCACGGTCATCTCGACAAACGAAACCATCACCGTGCACAACCAGTACGCCGGCGTGGGCGAGCGGATCGAGCAAGTCGAGTTTGCCGACGGCAGCCGCAAGGTCATGCCGGTGCTGAACAGCGCGCCCACCGGCGCGGTCAGCCTGCTGCTGGACGGCAGCGTGCTGTCGGCCTCCAGCGCACTGATGCAGGGCAACGTCCTGACCGCCGCGCATAGCCTCGCCGACGCGGACGGCCTGGGCGCGATGCAATATCAATGGTACGCCGACGATGTCGCGATCGCCGGCGCCACGGCCGGCAGTTACGCGCCCACCAAGGAGCATGTGGGCAAACACATCAGCGTCGTGCTGCGCTACACCGATGGCTTCGGCACGCCCGAATCCGTGCGTTCGATCAGCACGGCGGCGGTGAGCAAGATAAACAACAGCCCGGCCGGTTCCGTCACCATCGCCGGCCTGGCCGTCGAAGGGCAGACGCTGACCGCCTCGCACAACCTGAGCGACGCCGACGGCCTGGGCGCCGTGGCCTACCAGTGGTATGCCGACGGCGTGGCGATTGCCGGCGCGGCCTCGGCCAGCCTGACGCTTGCGGCCGCGCAGGCGAACAAGCGCGTCACCGTCAGGGCCAGTTACACGGACGGCTTGGGCATACTGGAATCGCGCCAATCCAGCCCCACCGCCGCCGTGCTCCACCCCAACAAGCCGGTCAGCGGCACGCTCAGCCTGCTGCTCGGCGATGCCGAGGTGGCGGCCGGCAGCCCGCTGAAGCAGGGCGACGTCCTGCGGGTGCGCAGCAGCCTGGCCGATGCCGACGGCATGGGCACGCTCACCTATCAATGGTATGCCAACGAGGTCGCCATCGCCGGTGCCAACGGCGACAGCCTCGCCCTGACGCAGGCGCTGGTGGGCAAGAACATCCGCGTGAAGGCCGCCTACACCGACGGCTTCGGCGCGGCCGAATCGGCGGGCTCCGTCCTGTCGGCGGGCGTCGCCAATGTCAACGACGCGCCGACCGGCGCCGTCAGCATCGACGGCACGCCGCGCTACGGACAGACCTTGAGCGCAGTCCATTCCCTCGCCGACGCGGACGGCCTCGGCGCGATCCGCTATCAATGGTATGCCGATGGCGCGGCCATCGCCGGCGCCGTCAACGCCAGCCTGAGCCTGGGCCAGGACCAGGTCGACAAGGCGATCCACGTCACGGCCAGCTATGTGGACAATTTCGGCGCGGCCGAAAGCGTGTCGAGCCGGCCCACGACGGCGGTGACGGACCCGGACCGCTTCGTCGGCACGGCGAACGCCGACCTCATCACCGGCAGCGCCGGCGCGGACCGGATGGAAGGTCTGGCGGGCGACGATGTCTATCACGTCAACCACGCCGGCGACGTCGTCACCGAATTGGCCGACGGTGGACGCGATACCGTCTACACCTTGGTGAATTATGCCTTGGGCGACAACATCGAGGAAGTCCGCATCGGCGCCGCCGGCCTGACGGTTACCGGCAACGCGGTCCACAACATTTTTTACGTCAACGCCAGCGGCAACAACGTCCTCGACGGCGGCGGAGGGGGCAATGTGGTCAATTACATGAACGCCAAAACCGGCGTGACGGCGACGCTCGTGTCCGCCAATCAGCCGCGCCCCCCGCAACCCGGCGGCGATCTGCTGTCTAACTTCTTGACCATTATCGGCAGCAAATTCGCCGATGTGTTGACTGGTAATGAAGCCAAAAACAGCATCATCGGCGGCGCCGGCAATGATGTCTTGCAAGGCGGCAAAGGTAACGATGTGTTGGTGGGTGGCCCCGGCGACGACACCTATATCTTTGCCCGCGGCGACGGCGCCGACATGCTCAACGAAAACGGCAAAGACGACAGCCACGACATCATTTCCTTCATGGCGGGGGTGCAACGCCATCAACTCTGGTTCAGGCAAGTGGGCATGGCCCTGGAAGTGAGCATCATCGGCACCGACGACAAGATAATGGTGAATGGCTGGTATTCGGAAAAATGGCCTATCGTCGAAGAGTTCCGCACGGCCGACGGCTATACGCTGCCAGGGTACTACGTACAGAGCCTGGTGCAGGCGATGGCAAACCTGGCGCCGCCGCCGTCCGGCCAGCAGCACCTGCCCGTCGACTACCACACGGCCCTCGATCCGACCATCACGATGCTGTGGCAGCTCAACAACCAGCCGACGGGATCGGTACAGCTTCTGCGCACCAGCCAGCAGACACTGACTGCCGTGCATACCCTCAACGACCAGGACGGCATGGGCGCCGTGCGCTATCAATGGTATGCCGATAACCTCGCGCTGGACTGGCCCAGTACCGCCAACTATACGCTCACGCCGAATCAACTCACGCAGAAATTCTCCGTGAAGGTCAGTTATCTCGACAGCAAGGGCACGACGGAAGCCGTCAGCTCCATTCCCACGCTGCCGAATGATCTGCGGGCCAACTACGCGTTCGGGCCGCAGTCTCTCCAGGCGGCGCACTGGTACGCGGACGGCGACGCGCCATCCGGGCCGGCCGGGCTTGCCGGCGGCGGGGCGCGCGCCCACGTCGAGCAACTGGTGCAAGCCATGGCCGGATTCGCCCCCCCTTCGGCGGCGCCGGCCGGCTGGTCCGGTCACCCCAGGGCGGCGGAACAGATCTTGCTGGCGGCGGCCTGCTGAGCGTCGCGGAAGAAGCGGGTGACTTCATGACATTTGCATGACAAATGGTAGTTCTACCCCGATGTAACAGTCTCTAAGAGGTGCATGGGCCGTGGCGGTATGTCACGGCCCATGCGCCAAACGCGCCCTTCATGTCAGCTTGCGCCGACATATTCATTATTGATTTTTTTTAAGCTCAACGACAGGGAACTGCAACATGACTAAAAAATTTGAATCTGAAACCTCCGCAACCCCATCCGCAGACGGCGGCGCTTCCGCCATCGAAGCCTACCTGAACGGTTTGGCGGCGGCGGAAAATATGTCGGCCTATGCGGCGGCCGCGGCGCAGCGCTTCGTCGGCACGGCGAACGCGGACGTCCTCAACGGCAGCGCCGGCGCCGACGTGCTGGAGGGCCTGGGCGGCGACGACACCTACTATGTCAACCATAGCGGCGACGTCATCGTCGAACTGGCCGACGGCGGGCGCGACACCGTCTATACCAGCGTCAATTACACCGTGGCCGACAATGTCGAAAACGTGCACATCAGCGCCGCCGGCCTGACCGTGACGGGCAGCGCCAGCACCAGCAACGTCTTTCACGTCGACGTCGCCGGCGGCAACGTGCTCGACGGCGCGGGGACGGGCAACTCGGCCAACTACGCCGGCTCCGCCACCGGCGTGACGGCCACCATCGCCGCCGTCAACGGCCCGCTGACGGCGCGTGCCGGCAGCGACGTGCTGGCCAATTTCGCCAGCGTCGTCGGCAGCAAATTCAACGATGTCCTGACCGGCAACGAAATAAGAAACGCCCTTGTCGGCGGCCTCGGCAACGACATCCTGCAAGGCGGCAAGGGCGACGATCTGCTGATCGGCGCGCTGGGCGACGACACCTACCTCTTCGCCCGCGGCGACGGCGCCGACACCATCTCCGATGTCGACGAGGCAAGCAGCCACGACGTCGTCTCCTTCCTGGCCGGCGTCAACGCCGAGCAACTGTGGTTCCGCCAAGTGGGCACGGCCCTGGAAGTGAGCACCATCGGCACCAGCGACAAAATCACCATCAACGCCTGGTATGGAGGAGCGGCGCCCCGCATCGAGCAATTCCGCACCGCCGACGGCCGCGTCCTGCTGGGCCGCGATGTGCAAAACCTGGTGCAGGCGATGGCGAGCCTGACGCCGCCACCCGCCGGCCAGCTGACCCTGCCGGCCAACTACGCCACCATCCTGGCGCCGGCGCTGGCGCAGAACTGGCGCATCACCGGCCCGACCCAGCCGACCGACGGACGCTTCGTCGGCACGGCCAACCCCGACATCATCAACGGCACCGCGGGCGCCGACGTGATGGTGGGCCTGGACGGCGACGACACCTACTACGTCAACCATGGCGGCGACGTCGTCATCGAACTGGCCGGCGGCGGCGGACGCGACACCGTCTATACGCAAGTCGATTACACCGTGGCCGACAACATCGAAGAGGTGCACATCAGCGCCGCCGGCCTGAGCGTGACTAACAACGCCAGCAACAACAACATGTTCTACGTCGACGTCGCCGGCGGCAACCTGCTGCGCGGCGGCGGGGCGTACAACTCGGCCAATTACACCGGCTCCAAGGCCGGCGTGACGGCGACCATCGCCCCCGTCGACGGCCCGCTGGCGGCGCGCCCGGGCAGCGACGTCCTGGTCAATTTCGCCAGCGTGGAAGGCAGCGCCTTCGACGACATCCTGGTCGGCAATGAGCGCAACAACACCCTGGCCGGCGGCTACGGCAACGACACCCTGCAAGGCGGCAAGGGCAACGATTTCCTCGTCGGCGCGCTGGGCGACGACACCTATGTCTTCGCCCGCGGCGACGGCGCCGACATCATCGGCGATACCAGCACTGAAACCAGCCACAATTCCATCGCCTTCCTGGCCGGCGTCAACGCCGAGCAACTGTGGTTCCGCCAGGTGGGCGCGGACCTGGAAGTGAGCACCATTGGCACCACGGACAAAATCACCATACGTTCCTGGGATGCGGCCACACCCACCATCGCGGAATTCCGCACCGCCGCCGGCCACGTCATGCGCGGCGCCGATGTGCAGACGCTGGTGCTGGCGATGGCGAACCTGACGCCGCCGCCGCTCGGCCAGTTGACCCTGCCGGCCAACTACGCCACCATCCTGGCGCCGACGTTTGTCCAAGCCTGGCACTTCAACGGTCCGACCCAGCCGACCGGGCAACACTTCGTCGGCACGGCGAACGCCGACGTCATCAACGGCAGCGCCGGCGCCGACCTGATGGAGGGCCTGGGCGGCGACGACACCTACTACGTCAACCATAGCGGCGACTTCATCGCCGAACTGGGCAACGGCGGCAACGATACCGTCTATACCAGCGTCAATTACACCGTGGCCGACAATGTCGAGAACGTGCACATCAGCGCCGCCGGCCTGACCGTGACGGGCAGCGCCTACACCAACAACGTCTTTCGCGTCGACGTCGCCGGCGGCAACGTGCTCGACGGCGCGGGGACGGGCAACTCGGCCAACTACGTCGGCTCCGCCACCGGCGTGACGGCCACCATCGCCGCCGTCAACGGCCCGCTGACGGCGCGTGCCGGCAGCGACGTGCTGGCCAATTTCGCCAGCGTCATCGGCAGCAAATTCAACGATGTCCTGACCGGCAACGAAATCAGAAACATCCTTGTCGGCGGCCTCGGCAACGACATCCTGCAAGGCGGCAAGGGCGACGACCTGCTGGGCGGCGCGCTGGGCGACGACACCTACCTCTTCGCCCGCGGCGACGGCGCCGACACCATCGGCGAGGCCAACGAGGCAGGCAGCCACGACGTCGTCTCCTTCCTGGCCGGCGTCGACGCCGAGCAACTGTGGTTCCGCCAGGTCGGCACGGCCCTGGAAGTGAGCACCATCGGCACCAGCGACAAAATCACCGTCAACGCCTGGTACGGGGAGACGGCGCCCCGCATCGAGCAATTCCGCACCGCCGACGGCCGCGTCCTGCTGGGCAGCGATGTGCAAAACCTGGTGCGGGCGATGGCGAACCTGACGCCGCCGCCCGCCGGCCAGCTGACCCTGCCGGCCAACTACGCCACCATCCTGGCGCCGGCGCTGGCGCAGAATTGGCGCTCCGGCAAGCAGCTTGGCGCCGTCCACCAGGGCGGCTTCGGCGGCGTCGGCTTGCAGGCCGACCCGGCGCAACTGGTGCAAGCCCTGGCCGGATTCGCCATCCCCTCGGCGGCGTCGGCGAACTGGTCCGGACAGGCCGGCCCGGCGACGCAAATCCTGCTGGCGGCAGCCCACTAAACGGCTGAGCAGACACCGCACCTAGGCCCACCACCGCACGGCCAGACCGGGCTGACACGCCTCGGCCTGGCCGTGCGTTTTGAATTCTGATATGAATCGATGACCGCTCTCTCCCACCACGCCAGTCCCCCCACCGCCGAGACGGAGGCGCAGCCCGACTCGGGCCTGCTGTCGCTGCTGATGATGGCCAGCCTGCACGGCATTGCCGCCGACGGGGCGCAACTCAAACACGCGTTCGGCCAGGCCACCTTCACCCAGCAAACCATCCTGCTGGCCGCCAAACAACTGGGTCTGACGGCCAAGCTGGTGCGCCAGGCGCCCGAGCGGCTGGCGCAGGCGCCGCTGCCGGCCGTCGCCGCCGGCCGCGACGGCCGTTTCTTCATCCTCGGCAAAGTCGACGGCAGCGATCCGGACAACAAGAAAATACTGATACAGCATCCGGGCCAGCCGCCGCAAATCCTCGGCTGGCAGGCCTTCCTCGCCGCCTGGACGGGCGAACTGATCTTTTTCACCAGCAAGGCCAGCTATGCCGGCGAGACGGCCAGGTTCGACTTCACCTGGTTCATCCCGGCCATCGTCAAATACCGCAAACTGCTCGGCGAAGTGCTGCTGATCTCCTTCGTGCTGCAATTGATCGGCCTGGCCACGCCGATGTTTTTCCAGGTGGTGATGGACAAGGTGCTGGTCAACCACGCCATGAAAACCCTGCACGTGGTGGCCATCGGCCTGATCTGCGCCATCGTCTTCGAGGCCGTGCTCAGCACCATACGCACCTATGTGTTCGCGCGCACCAGCAGCAAGATCGACGTCGAACTGGGCGCGCGCCTGTTCCGCCACCTGCTGGCCCTGCCGATCGCCTACTTCCAGGCGCGCCGCGTGGGCGACTCCGTGGCCCGCATCCACGAACTGGAAAACATCCGCTCCTTCCTGACCGGCAACGCCATGACGCTGGTGCTCGACATCCTGTTCTCCTTCATCTTCATTGCCGCGATGTTCTGGTACAGCGCCGCGCTGAGCGTGATCGTGCTCGTCTCCATCCCCATCTACGCGGCCCTGTCGATGCTGTTCACGCCCGTGCTGCGCGCGCGCCTGAACGACAAATTCAACCGCAGCGCGGAAAACCAGTCCTTCCTCGTCGAAACCATCAGCGGCGTCGACACGGTCAAGGCCATGGCCGTCGAACCGCGCTGGCAGCAAAAATGGGAAAAACAACTGGCCGGCTACGTGTCGGCGGGCTTGTCGGCCAATAACATCGCGATGCTGGCCAGCGGCGGCGTCACCCTGGTCAGCAAACTGGTGACGGCGTCCATCATGTGGTGGGGCGCGATCCTCGTCATCGACGGCAAGATGACGGTGGGCGAACTGGTCGCCTTCAACATGCTGTCCGGGCAAGTCGCCTCGCCCATCCTGCGCCTGGCGCAACTGTGGAACGATTTCCAGCAGGTCGGCATCTCCATGAGCCGCCTCGGCGACATCCTCAACGCCCGCACCGAAACGGGCAGCCAGAAGGCGCGCATGCCGCGCATCGCCGGCGCCATCGAATTCGAGCAGGTGGGCTTCCGCTACCGCCCCGACGCCTCCGAAGTGCTGCGCAATGTGTCGATCAAGATCGCCCCCGGCGAGGTGATCGGCATTGTCGGGCGCTCCGGCTCCGGCAAAAGCACCCTGACGCGGCTGGCGCAGCGCCTCTACATTCCCGAGCGCGGCAAGGTGCTCATCGACGGGCAGGACATCGCCGTCATCGACACCGCCTCGCTGCGGCGCCAGATCGGCGTGGTCCTGCAGGAAAACATCCTGTTCAACCGCTCCGTGCGCGACAACATCGCCCTCAGCGACCCCGCGCTGCCCATCGAGGCCGTCATCGCAGTGGCCAGGCTGGCGGGCGCCCACGAATTCATCTGCGAACTGCCCGAGGGCTACGACACCCTGGTCGGCGAGCACGGCACCGGCTTGTCGGGCGGCCAGCGCCAGCGCATCGCCATCGCCCGCGCGCTGATCGCCAACCCGCGCATCCTGATTTTCGACGAAGCCACCAGCGCGCTCGACTACGAATCGGAAAAAGTCATCCAGGACAATATGCGCGGCATCTGCGCGGGCCGCACCGTCCTCATCATCGCCCACCGCCTCTCGGCCGTGCGCGAGGCCAACCGCATCGTCGTCATGGACCGGGGGCAGGTGGCCGAGCTGGGCAGCCACGCAGCCCTGCTGGCGCGGCCGGACGGCATCTACGCCCACCTGTACCGGCTGCAGCAGGGCACGGCGGGGAGCGCGGCATGAGCGCCGCACACCGCCTCGCCGCCTACGGCGAACTGCTGCGCCACTACGGCCAGGTGTTCCGGCACTTCTGGCGCATCCGCACATCGCTGAGCGGCCCCGTGCTCAGCGAAGCAGAGGCGGAATTCCTGCCCGCCGCGCTGGCCCTGCAGGAAAGGCCCGTGTCGTCCTCGCTGCGCCTCACGGCGCGCGTGCTGATGGCCCTCGTCGCCTGCGTCCTGCTGTGGTCCGTCTTCGGCAAGGTCGACATTCTCGTCAACGCGGCCGGCAAGATCATCCCCTCCGGCCATACCAAGACCATCGCCTCGGTCGACGTCGCCGCCGTCAGCGCCTTGCACGTACACGAAGGAAAATCCGTCAAGGCGGGCGAGCTGCTGATCGAACTCGACAGCCGCGGCACGGACGCCGAGCGCGACAAGGCCGCCGGCGACGCCACCACGGCCGCGCTGCAAATGGCCCGCTCGCGCGCCCTGATTGCCGCCATCGACACGCTGACGCGGCCGAAGCTGGCGGCGCCCGACGCCGCCTCCGCCGCCGACAGCGCGGCGGCGCAAGGGCATCTGGACGGCCAGTACGCCAGCTTCCGCGCCAAACTGGCGCACATCGACGGCGAAATCGCCCGCTACGCCCAGGCGCTGCCGCTGGCGGCGCAGCGCGCCCGCGACTACAAAACGCTGGCGCTCGACCGCGACGTTGCCGAACACGCCTGGCTGGAAAAAGAGCAGGCGCGCATCGACCTGGCCGGGCAGCTCGGCGCCGCCCGCAGCGAACGCGCGGCCCTGATCGCGCAGACCAGAAAGGAGGCCTACGACGCGCTGACGGAGGGGGCGCGCGTCGCCGCCGCCAGCGGCCAGGACGCGCGCCGCGCCGGCGCCCGCAGCAGCCTGCTGCGGCTCACCGCGCCGGTCGACGGCACCGTGCAGCAACTCAACGTCCACACGGTGGGCGGCGTGGTGCCGGCCGCGCAGGCGCTGATGCAGATCGTGCCGCGCGCCAGCCAGCTGGAAATCGACGCCGTGCTGGAAAACAAGGACGTCGGCTTCGTCCAGGTGGGGCAGGCCGTGGCCATCAAAATCGACGCCTTCGAGTACACGAAATACGGCACCATACCCGCCGTCGTCAGCAGCGTCTCGCGCGACGCCATCCAGGACGAAAAAAAGGGCCTGATCTACTCCGTCAAAATCACCCTGCAACAATCCACCATCGTCGTCGACGGCAAAACCGTGCCCCTGTCGGCCGGCATGTCGGTCAGCGCCGAAATCAGGACGGGGACGAGGAGGGTGATCGAATACGTCCTGTCGCCCCTGGTCCAGCACCAAAAGGAGGCGCTGCATGAACGCTAAACGGAGCGCCGTTCTGATCGCGGCCTGCCTCGGCCTGGGCGTCCTGCCGATGCGGGCGCCGCATGCGCGCGACATCCTCGACCGCCTCGCGGCGCCCCTGAACCTGGGCGATCCCCTGCGCGCGCAGCCGCCCGCCCTGGACGCCGGGCGCATCCTGCCGGGCGACGCCGGCGCCACGCTGTGCCCGCCGGCATACGACGCGACGGCGCCGCTGACCCTGCCGGCGGCCGTCGACCTGGCCCTGTGCCACAACGCCCAAGTGCACGGCGCCTGGGCCGGCATCAAAATGCAGGCGGCCGGCCTGGGCGAGGCCAAGGCCGCCTACCTGCCCACCTTGAGCGCCGGCCTGAGCCGGGTGAACGACCGCACCGCCTACCCCGGCTCCGAAGCCCGCTCCACCACCCTGAAAAGCAACACCAAATCGGCGAACTTTTCCTCGCGCCTGTTCGACTTCGGCGGCCGCGCGGCGAACCAGCGCTCCGCCGCGGCGCTGCTGGACGCGGCCCTGGCCAACCACGACGCGGTGCTGCAAAAGACCCTGGCGGCGGCGGTCGGCGCCTACTTCGACACGCAAACGGCGCTGGCGACCTTCCAGGCCCGGCAAAAGAGCCAAGCCCTGGCCCAGGAAACGGTGCTGGCGACGCAGCGCCGCGCGCAACGCGGCCTCGGCTCGCACAGCGACACCCTGCAAGCGACGAGCGCCCTGGCGAAAGCGACTTTGGGGACCAGCCGCGCCGACGGCGAATACAAGAAGGCCCGCGCGATGCTGGTATACACCCTCGGCCTGCCGGCCAACACGCCGGTGACCTTGAGCGAAGACGTCAACGACACGGTGGCAAGCCTCCGCGAAGACTTGAACGAATGGCTGGTCCAGACGCGGGCGCGGCACCCGGCCATCCTGGCCGCGCAGGCGCAACTGGCCGCCGCGCGCGAACGCGTCGAAGCGAGCCGCTCGGAGGGCCGCCCCAGCATCGACCTGACCGCGAATTTCTACCAGAACGGCCGCCCCAACCAGGGACTGACGCCGGCGTCGACGCGCGAAACGCTGATCGGCGTGGCCATCAACATCCCCCTGTTCGACGGCTTTGCGCGCACCTACAAAGTGCGCGGCGCGCAGGCGCAAGTCGAACAAAAAGAAGCCGAAGTCGACGAGGCGAAACAACAGACCTTGATGGAGCTCGTCAAGACGCACGCGGAGGCGGGCATGGCCCTGGCGAACCTGGCGGCGTCGCAAGCATGGCTGGACGCCGCGCAGGGCGCCTTGAGCAGCGTCCAACGCAAGTTCGACCTGGGCGCGGCGGACATCCTGGAAATGCTGAACACGCAGTCCGCGCTGCTCGATGCGCAGCAAGAACGCATCCGCTGCCTGGCGGAATGGCGCTCGGCCCGGCTACGGCTGCTGGCCAGCGCCGGCACCCTGGGCAAGGCGGACCTCGCGCGCCGGGAAGCGCAGCAATAGACCGATCCGGTGGCGGCGCCGCAGCGGCAGATGGAAGCCGGCGGCGCCAGGCGGGGGGCTGGCACCGGCTTTTTACCATGCATGTCCCCCGATATTTGACACGGCCCCCTTGGTTTCACGAGACAAGGCACGGCACAAAACCATTTTTTCCGCTTGTGATAGAGTTCCCCCGCTTCCTCCGAACACTGCGCGCGCCGATCCGGCCCAGCCGTCGTTGACCGGGCCAGTTGCGCGTTCCCACCAATAACTCGAAAGGAAATCGCATGAAACTTTATTACTCGCCCGGCGCATGCTCGATGGCCCCCCACATCGTCGCCCGCGAAGCAGGCCACGCCATCGACCTTGAAAAAGTGGATATCCCCAACAAGAAAACGGCCGACGGCGGCGACTACTGGAAGATCAATCCCAAAGGTTACGTGCCGACCCTGGTACTCGACGACGGCCAAGTGCTGACCGAAGTCGGCGTCATCTGCCAATACCTGGCCGACCAGAAACCAGAAAGCGGCCTGGTGCCGAAATTCGGCACCTTTGAACGCTACCACCAGATGGAAGCGCTGGATTTCATCGCAACGGAAGTGCACAAGCAAATCGGCGCCCTCTTCAATCCGAAATTGACGCCGGAAATGAGGACCATCCAGATCGGCACCATCACGCACCGCCTGAACACGCTGGAAAGACTGCTGCAAGGCAAACAGTACTTCATGGGCGACAATTTTTCAGCCGCCGACGCCTACCTGTTCACGGTGCTGAACTGGACCTCGATCCACAAAATCGACCTCGACAAATTGCCGAACGTCCAGGCTTTCATCGGCCGCGTGGCGGCGCGCCCCCACGTGCAGGAAACCCTGAAGGTGGAAGGGCTGCTCAAGTAATCTTCTGCGAAAAACGGGCGCAGCATCGAGCCTGCGCCCCATTCGCTAGCCGGATGGCGGGACGCCGGTCCGGCGTTTGAAGTATCGGTGCAGGTAAGCGGCATCGTCAAAAAAACAAACAAAGCACCACCGTGTAACATGTTCACATCCGCAACACACGAAAATTGAACTCAGAACCATGACGCTGGAAACACCACGACTGCTGCTACGTCCCTGGCAAGAGACAGACGCCCCCGACCTGTACGACTACGCCAAGGACGGCCGCGTCGGTCCCAGTGCCGGCTGGCCACAGCACACCAGTGTGGAACAGAGCGCCGACATCATCCGCACGATCTTCAATCACCCGGAGGTCTATGCGCTGGAGCTGAAAGAAAACCGCCGCGCGGTCGGTTGCGTGGGCATCCTCATCGGTGCTGACAGCAACTTCGATATCGGCGATCAGGACGGCGAAATCGCCTACTGGATCGGCGTGCCCCACTGGGGCAAGGGCCTGACTCCGGAAGCCGTGCGCGAAGTGATGCGCCACGCCTTCGACACCCTGAAACTCAAGGCGCTCTGGTGCGGCTACTTCGCCAACAACACCCAGTCCCATGCTGTCCAGTCAAAATGCGGCTTCCGCCACCACCACACGGAAGAGAACAAATACAACAAGTTCCTCCAGGACTACCGGACGGAACATATCAGCCGCATCACCTGCCAAGAGTGGCTGGCATTGCATAAGGAATAATATGGAATCGGTTCTTGTCAGCTCTTGCCTGCTAGGTCAAGCGGTGCGCTATGACGGGAGCGACAAACTCTGTCGCCATGCCGTCTTGCAACGTTGGATCGATGAGGGGCGCGTTCTCGCTGTCTGCCCTGAGATCGCGGGCGGACTCCCCACTCCGCGCCCGGCCGCCGAGATCGTTGGCGGAGTTGGCGGCTTGGAGGTTCTCGCCGGCATGGCCAAGGTGGTCGACTCCGCCGCACAAAATGTATCGATGGAATTCATCAAGGGCGCCGAATATGCGTTGGAGCGGGCCAAATCCAAAGGCATTCGCATCGCCGTTCTCAAAGAGGGTAGCCCGTCGTGTGGCTCGAACTATATTTATGACGGCACTTTTACGGCGAACACGATTGGCGGCCTTGGCGTGACGGCGGCGCTGCTTGAGAAGGCCGGCATCCAGGTCTTTAGCGAGGCGGAGCTAGAGGAAGCGGATGCCTTGCTGAAACAGTTGGAAATGACTTGCGCACCACATCGTCAACCCAAGAATCCTGGTTCTTGAACAAGTTGCTGCGACAGTGGAGCGAAATGTAAAAATTTAGTTTCCATAGGGCACTGCTATAATTTTTGTTAAGATGTTGAGTCATTCTCAACATTGATCCGAGTACCTATGATTTTGTCTGTGAACCAAGCCGCCCTGCGTTTGCGCGTTGCCATCCGTGAAGCCACCGCAGGACTGGTCGACCGTGAGCAGCTGGCCGAACTGATGATTCTTGCGGCCGTTGCGCAAGAACATTTACTGGTGATCGGGCCGCCTGGCACTGCGAAAAGCGCCGTGGTGCGGCGGGTGGCGCAAAGCCTGGGCGGACAATATTTCGAATACTTGCTGGGCCGCTTCACCGAACCGTCCGAGCTGTTTGGCCCGGTCAACCTCAGCAAATTGCGCGAGGGCCTGGTTGAAACCGATATCGCGGGCATGCTGCCGGAGGCGGAAATCGCCTTCCTCGACGAAGTCTTCCTCGGCTCGACCGCCATCCTCAATACCTTGCTCGGCTTGCTGAACGAACGCCAGTTCCGCCGCGGCCACACACGCATCCATTGCCCGCTGCGCGTTTGCGTCGGCGCGGCCAACAGCCTGCCAGAAGACGAAGGCTTGGCGGCGTTTGCCGACCGCTTCCTGCTACATGTCTTTGTCGAGCCGGTGCCTGACAACCGTCTGGAGGACTTGCTGGCCGGCGGCTGGGCAGCCGGCCAGCGCAGCGTGGCGGCCATGGCCGACCTGGCCAGTCTCGACGTGCTGAACCGTGCAGTACCGAACGTCGATATGGAAGGCGTCCGCATGGCGCTGGCGCAGGCGATTCGCTTGCTACGCCAGGCTCACGTCCAGTTGTCGGACCGCCGCATCGTCAAGGCCCAGCAGCTGATCGCGGCGGCGGCGGTGCTGGCGGGCCGCGAGGCGGCAACCCGCGCCGATCTGTGGCCTCTGCTGTACGTGATCCCGACTGCGGCAGGTCAGCACAGCGCGCGCGAAATCTTGCGCGAGCTGCTCGCCGAAGCCAGCCATCCGCTGCTGCATGCGGTGGTTGAGCAGGTGGCCCAACAGCCATTGGCCCGGCTGGCGCGGCTGGCCGAAAGCGCCGACCGCTTGCTGGCCGACGAAGACAGCGGCGGCGCCCGGCCCGGGATCGAAGCGCTGCTTCGCGAAATCGACGCCAACTTCGATCAGGCGCAGATGCCGGAAGCGCTGGGACAACGCCGTTTACGCCTGATTGCCGCCGTGAGCGGCCGTTGATGCAGGTGATGGCGTGGCAAGCGCGCACGACCGCGCTGACACCTGCCGGACTGGTGGCGCTCGCGCCACTGGCGCCAGCGCTGCTGTCGCTGCTGCGCCAACGCAGCGCCGAGCAGTTGCAAAGGCTGTCGGTGGTGGCGACGCGCGACTTGCTGGTCGTGTTTGGCGCCAACGACATGCTGCCGTGGATCGACGGCGCGCGCTACTGCGCACCGGATCCGGACGCGCGCAACTTGTGGATGCCGACCCATCTGGCGCCGGTGCTGCCGGCCGACCTGGTCCAATCGAATCTGATCGAGCGCGCCGGCAGCAGCCCGGTGTTGCTGTGGAATGCGCCGGAACAAATCCTCCCGCTCGCCCATGCACAAGCGCTGACGTCATCCCTGCTGGACTGGCTGTCGCAGGAGCTGGCATGAGGCAACTGCCGGCGCCGCTGGAGCCCTGGGCAGCCTGGCTGAGCTTATTCCCGCCGGATCTCGCGCCCGCCGTCGCGCAGCTTCTGCTGCGCCTGCATCCGCTGGTTGGCAAGCTCAGCACCGCCACACTCGAACGCGGCGCAGAGCCGGCAGGCATCGGCAACATCGTCCGGCGCGGCAACTACGAACGCCTGCTGATGACCGAGTGGGTCTATGCCGACGCCGAGCCGGACGAATTTATCCGCCGCGCCGGCAGCGGCGAGCTGCTGTTCAACGGTCCGGAGCCGGCACTGCATCAAGGCGCGTTGCGCAGCATTGCGCTGTTCGACGCCGGCCCGGCGCAACTGGGCGAGCCGCGCCTTGCGCATTTGGCGCTGTTTATCCTGCTGGCGCGCCGCGCGGAACAAGCCGGCGCGCAATTCAGTTGGGGCATCTGGCATCAACCAGGGATACTGCATGACGATGCCGGGCTGGCTGGCATGCGCAAATTGATCAAGTCGCGCACGCTGCGCGTAGCGCCCGCCGACACGGGCCAACAGTGGGAGGCCGCGCTCGGCGCTGAACTGGCCGACTGCTGGCTGATCGGCGCCGCGGCCAGCGACGCGCCCAGGCAGGCTGGCAACCGGGTCGCCATCCGCCGCGCATTGAGCGGCAACCACTTGCATGTCGGCTTGCAGCAGCGGCGCGACCGTCGCATGCTGCAACTGGAGCTGCCTGACACGCCGACAGCGGTGCGCCTGCTGAGGAGGCCCTTTGCACCGGTCGCACCGCTGGGCGTTGCCCATCATCATGGCAGCCGGCCTTCGCGCGCGCAAGCGCCGCGCTTTTCCAACGGCGGCAACTGGATCTGCGTGCCGCAACTCGGCGGCGGTGCGATCACGTATCACGTGCCGCAGTCGGCACAAGCCAAGCCTGGCAAGCGCCGCATCCAACCGGCGCCGGCGAACGGCCCCATCCTCGCCGCCGGCCTCTTCAAGCACCAACTGTCTTTCATCACGACGGCCGGCGGCAAGCTCCGCTTCCAGGGTTTTCCGGGTCCGCTGTTCTCGCATAGAAGTACCGTGTGCGAGCGGCCCCCACTTGAGGACTTTCAAGCGCCACCAGGCATGGCGCGATGGCTACAGGCTTTTTACCTGGTGTCGCGCGTCCACGCTCAACCGCGCGAATACGTCATGGTGCTCGATACAAAAAAACGCCTGGTCTGCTGGCAAGCCAGGAAAGTGGCGCCTGATGCGATGGAACCCGAGATTACTTTCCGCCACATTGCCGACGATGTGATCGGCGTCCAGCAACTCAACGATACGCTGTTCTTTGCCTGCGCGGCCGACAACGGCATCCAGCTTTACAACTGGCACAGCCTACAACCGTCGCCAAAAAAAATGATGCTGCTCAAACAAAAAGGACATCGTCTATTGTATGGCGCACTCAGAAGCTGGCATCAAAATCACAGCGGCAGCCTGCTGGCGATACAACGCAGTGCCACCAGTTGGTGGATGGGCAGCCACAACAATGGCGAAACGCTGGAAATCGACGATGGTGCGACCGTGCTCGGCATTACCAGAAGCACGAAAAATCCCAATCCCGGCCTGGTCGTGGTGCATCCCGGGCGCCGGCGGATAGAACTGCGAGTCGGCCACCTGCGTTACGAACTGGCCACTGCGGTCGAGGAAATACAGCAGGCCAGCATGGACGCGGCCAGCGCCCGCATCGCCTGGATCACCGCCAAAACCGGTACCGTCGTCGTGCGCGCCATCGACGATGACCTGGCGCTGCTGCAAATCTCATGCGACGGAGGTCCAGATGAGCCATAAGGTTCGCCGGCCGCTCTACGACGGCATGCAGATGGTGCATGCGCTATGGTTTGACCTGGCGCTCATCGGCGAGACCGAGGCGCGGCGGCGCGTGCTACGCCATTGGGCGCCGGGCGCACGGCTGCATCTGGTGCAAGATGGTTTCCTGCTGATGCTGGCGACGCCACGCTACGGCCATTGCGCGACGCTCGACGGCCTGCCACTGTGTGAACAAGCCGGTATCCTCAGCAGCGCGCCGCTGGCGTTGGATGAGCGTGCAGCAACACCGCCAGCCAGCGTCTGGCTGGTGCGCGCCGCGCAGGCACAACTGATCAGCCTGACGGCGGCGCCGCGTATCGATCCCGCCGCCTGGCTGGACCTGCGCGCCATTCCCTTGCATGCGGCGCTGCAACCGCCGCGCCTCGCCACTGCGGCGACAGCCGGCGCGGCACCGCTCGAAGCGACGCCGGTGCGCGAGATTTTCTCCGGCACCATTCCGCCGCCAAGCATTCGGCGCGATGCATTTTTAAAACAGATGAACCAGGCGCAGCGCAACGAAGGCACCGCATTGCGGGGCGCCGCCGTGGCGCTGGCCTTCGTCGGCCTGGCCGCCGCCCTGCTGGGTGCGGTGCCACTGGGTCTGCTCAGAATATTCGGCAAAGCCACCGGACAGCCTGCCCAACAAGAAGGCACTTATCGTCAGCGACAAAAACCGTCGGGGCCTTCGGCGCTGGCCCAGCGCCTGAGCGCCCTGGCGACGCGGCTGGCGATCTTCACGCGCGCCTCCAAAATCATCGGTTGGCGCCAGGCGGCCTATCTGCGCAAGATGATGTCCTTGCTTGAAAAAGGCGATATGCAGGATGCCCTGCGCTATGCAATCCCGCTCGATTCGCTATCGAAAATGAACCGCCCCGCCTTTGGTGCACCGCGTCCGCGTTCCAGCCTGGAGATCGCCAGCCCGCATCAGGCGACCGCCTCCATCATGATGGGCTCCGATCTGGAGCAGTACTTGCGTAGCACCTACCGCCGCACGTTCGAACGCCTGGACCGCGAAGGCAAGATCGATGAAGCAACCTTCGTGCTGGCTGAACTGCTCAAATGCGGCGGCGAAGCGGTCGATTACCTGGAACGCAAAGGGCGCATCAAGCAGGCGGCCCAACTGGCGGAAACAATGGAGCTGGCGCCCGAGATCGCCGTGCGTTTGTGGTGCATGGCGGGCGACGTTGAACGGGCGGTGCAACTGGCCCGGCTCGGCCAGGCGTTTGCCGCCGCGGTCCAACTGCTGGAGCGCCACCAGAGTCCGCAAGCCGCCGCGATGCGGCTGCTGTGGGCAGAGGATCTGGCCTTGCGCGGCCACCTGAGCGAAGCGGCGGACGCCATCTGGCCGCTGGCCGATCACCGCGACAAGGCGCTGACATGGCTGCTGGAAGGGGAGCGCTGCGGCGGTACGCTGGGCCTGCGGGCGCTGGTCAAAAAACTGGCGCTGCTGCCGGACAGCCTGGCCGAGAGCGAGAGCGACGTACTCCAACTGCTTGACGGCGACGACGAACACGACGTACAGCAGCGCACCCGCCTGGGGATGGAATTGCTGGCCATAGCGAATCATTCGCCAGCCACCAAACGCGTCGCATCGGAGCTGATGCGGCCGCTGCTGGCGGACCGGATGGCGGGACGGACCCAGTTCGACAAGAAATCGCTGACCCAGCTGCTGGCACTCTCCGACAGCGACGTGTTGAAGGCGGATCTACCGCAACTGAACATGCCCGCTATGGCGTCGCCGCGAGCGCTCGCGGCACGCGCGGAGGTTTTGCGGGTGCATCTCGCCGAACACGGTCTGCTCACGCTACACGATGCCCGCCGTCTACCGGATGGCCACTACCTGCTGGCGCTCGGCGAGGGCGGCGTGATCCGCGTCGACAGGCACGGTCGGCAGTTGGCGCAATTCCCCGTGCCGGCAACGCGGCTGGTGGTGGCGGCGGGCGGGCAGCGGGCGCTGGCGCTGGTGCAACGCGACAGCATGTGGCGCGTCAGCCGCATCGACCTGATTGCACGCAAAGTATCGGACTGGATTATCCAGCCGCTGCGCTTCTGGGCCAGGCAATACGATGGCTTGATCTGGAACGCCGTGATCGAAAACCGGCTAGTCGCCATCGACACCAGCAAGGATCAACTGACCGTGAGCTGGCAGGTCGCCGATCTGCCGGGCGAGATTGTCGCTTTCCTTGAGGAACAAGGTGCGCAAACCCTCTTGCTGTCGACGGCCGAAGAGATACAACAATGGCGCTATCAATTGCCCGGACGCCGGCTCATGCAGCGTGACAGCTTCCCGCATCCGCGCGAGCAGGTGTGGCAATTACTGCTCGACAACACACGCGACGCACCCACGGTGCTCCGCCTGCTGTCTAAGGAGCTGAATTGCTCGCTGCAAGTCCATAATGGCAGCGCCACCGCTTCGTTCGAGATTCCGTTGAAAGCGATCGCAGACACACCTGAGGTCGTCCTTAGCGAAGGCCTGATGCTGATACGCAACTATCCAGACGATCTCGACACACTACAGTGCCTTGTAGTGGATGCCAGAACGGGAAAAGTCCTGGCCGATCTGTCTTTGGCGGAATGCAACTTGGCACGCGCCCACCTCGATCACGGCCACATCCTGCTATTCGACCAGGCGGGCCGCCTGATCGATATCAATTGCGAAGACAGCCAGGTGCATACATTGACGCTGGCGTAGGGAATGGCCTGAAAACGGCGCCCTGACTTGTTCGGACACTCCTGTTCGGTAAACTTTACCAACTGGAACTGAAAGATGCGGCTTTCCGGCAGGCCGTGACCGAATCGTCCGGCCCCGCCGCGAACTCGCCTTGCGCCGCAAACAGAAACGGAAATTCAAAGCCGCTACCATCGCGAACCATTGCAGGCAATTTCAGTCCTGCTTGGCAGCGCTGCAAATTTTATTGCTGCGTTTAGCTGATTAAAATCAGCAACTTGCACCAGCAATACTTTTGCCGGTGCGAAGGTCAATGCCGAGAAAACACCTGTACCCCACACCCTGGTTAAAGGAACAATACACGTTACCTTTCCTTCGATCCCTATCGCCCTTCTCACCGCTGCAAGTCGGTTGATAGTCGGGATACATGGATTCGAACATTTCCTTTGCGGGCCGTCCAGTAATCTCGATAGCGATTTTTCGATCGTTCTTGGTCGGTGCTGCTTCCTCTCCTAGCGCGCCCGCGTAGATAGAGTAGGATCCTTTGAGCGGCTTGCTTTCACTGACCGCAGTCTCCTTTCCTGCGGCGTAGAGTGCCGAGAACAGAGTGCTGGCCGCAAGGATCAATCCAATTATCTTCTTCATCTCACGCTCTCAACTTTACATGGAAGTGATTGTCGTGCTCGGCGAGAGGTGTGACGTAGGGAATATTTGTGTCGTTGAAATAGACAAGCACAACCGGCGCAAAGGTACGAAAAAGCTCAATCAGTTTCGCGGTTGATTCCCGGTCATAGCCTACCTGATTCCAAGTTACAGGCTAGAATACATTGCCAACAGACCTGAACTGCAAGAGCACCTGCGTCGGCCCCCCTGTTCTTCTGCTCGCTGCGGACAAACCCACACGATGACCCTAAGTTCAAGTTCGAGGACAACAAGGTGTTTAACAAGCTGCACACTCATCTGGCGAATCCCGCCACAAGGCCGTTGACTGACGCTATGCCCATTCCGGCAAAATGGCGTGAGAAGTTCGCTGGCGACCTTATAGAACGGCAGGCAATTGGAGAGTCGCGAGCTGATGTTTTCCGCATCCGCTGCATCAACAGGGAAGAGCTGTTCCTGAAATCGGAACCCGTGGGTTCGCTAAGCGAACTTCCTGACGAGATTGAGCGCCTTCGCTGGCTGGAGCAACGCAACCTGCCGGGGCCTACAGTTCTTGATGCAATAACAGAACACAATCGTCACTGGCTGCTCATGAGCGCCGTTCCTGGGCATGATCTGGCTGGCGCCGATGACCTATCTATTATCCAGGTAATCGGCATCATGGCGAGGGCGCTACGTACCCTGCACCAGGTGCCGATAGCAGAGTGCCCCTTCGATCACCGCTTGGAAAAACGTCTGGCAGCCGTTAAGAATCGAATAGATGCCGGACTCGTTGACGACGCTGACTTCGACGATGAGCGGCAGGGACAAACAACCGAAGACGTGTACGCAGAGCTGTTATCCACGCTCCCGAAGACACACGACCTTGTGGTGACGCATGGAGACGCTTGCCTGCAGAACTTCATGGCTGACTCCCAACAGTTTACAGGTTTCATCGACTGTGGCCGGCTCGGTATCAGCGATCGTTATCAAGACCTTGCGCTCGCGGCCCGAAGCATCACACATCATTTCGGAATGGAATGGGTGGAACCTTTCTTCCGCGAATACGGTATCGAACCCGACATGCAACGCATGAGATTCTATTGTTTTCTGGATGAGTTCTTTTAAGTCCGCCGAAGACCAACGAGGCGCCAGTTAGCACCTGCATACTCCACGGCAGCCAATCTCATCTGTTGATTTAGGCAAATCCATCGAGCCCTTCGCTAAAGCGTAGATAGTCGAACCGAGCCAGCTCCAGAAGCTCCTTCAGTTCTTTAGTCACGAAGTAGTATTCGTCGTTCATCGTCAAAAGACGTAAACCGGTAAGGTCCAGATCGTTGATTTGCTCGGGTGTGAAATATTGCTTCACCCGAATGCGGGCATGGCTCCGAAATTCCTTGCCGGATGGCCTGTCGAACAACACCACATCTTGGCAGACAATCCGCTCTACGCCGTGCTCAACGAGGAACTCCGACAGTCGCTTCTCGACAAGTAAATAACCGTAGCCTGGCAAGAACGGACTTACCTCTGCAGCGTCGAGAAGCTGAAAGCGACCATCATCGAGCTCAAACAGTCGTACTGGTGAAATTCGGCTATCAATGAAGAATGGAAGCATCGAGTGTCCAGAGCATATTTATTGGTTCGCACTTTGTGATTGACCAGCGCATCAGCTGATGATTTCCAACTGCGTCTGATTCATATGTGACAAGGGGCGCAGCTTCACAGCCGCGCCCCGTCACCTACGTCAACTATTTGTCAGACTTTATTGTTTTTTGTCTGACTTTATTATTTTTCTACAAGAGGCTGCAACTGGTAAATAGAAGCGTTTCTTTCCAAGGCCTTAACTCTCTAAGCTGCTGAATGCTCGCGAAATTTCATCCGAAACCAACGCTTTTAATTTTTCGAAGCCCCCCATTGCTCATGATTTTCTCGCGATGGGAAATGAAAGTGTTTGCGGCGCATGGTTGAGCCAATGCAAGCGACCATCGAACCCGTCCATGCCAAGCGCACGAGCGGTGAGTAGCGCCTCAAGGTTGTCATTCTTTCAGTGCGGGGAGGTCGAACTTCCTAGTGGAGCGAAGCGCTCTACTCGTCCATCAATTTGGCACACGCGGAACCCTCATCAGTTGCAGCTGATGGTACAGCGCAAAGAGCTGTCGCAAGCTGCGATTTTTGACCGCGAAGTAGAGAAGTTGCTGGGTATGCGAACGTTTCGCGCTGTGCATATTTGCATAGGCGACCACTCTATCGGCCAGGAGGCGCCATCCTCCATCTTCATTCGAGAAATGCATTTGGCCGTATGACTGCTTAAGTAGTTCTTCCGCGTTCATCGAGGGTTTATCACGCAAGCCTTTTGCGGTATCGCCCCAGTCCGGGAATACCGAGTACGTTGGTCTACTATGGTCAGTGAACTCACGCGAAATGCGTCGAAATTTAGTCTCACGACCTGAGCGCCGCCGCCATTGCCCACAACCTCAAATTCCCATATTGTTGCAAAATCACTTGACATCCTGTCTAAAAGCATCTAAATTTTGCAATACCGCGACGCAGTTGTGGATGTTTTTCACCTCACCATCTTGGTGAAGGGTGACTACGCGGGGATTATGCCGAAGTTTGGCCGCTGCCCCGTACGTCTTGGAATCACATTTTAGAACTGTTGCCGCCTTCGACAACGCTGAGCTGTTTTGTCAGTACGTGGAAGGAGGATGCGCCTGGCCACCTCTGTGTCCTTGGCACCTCGGATTTTTGCAATCTTTGCAACCGAGACTAAACCGAAAAATCTCGGTTGCGCTAACCAAGGACATATCATGAGTATTCAAAATTTCGAAGAACATCTGCTGCCACGTCCTGTGGCCGCACTTCCCGAATTCGCAAACGCGCAAGCGCGACGCAGTCTCGCTGAGAAGATTAGCGCGGCTTTTGGATTGTCGTCGAACGCGGCTACCTCCATCGCAAACGCTGTGGTCAATCCGTCTGCAGTGCGTAAAGCTATTGGGGACCCCGAGGACCCAGAGGTCGAACGTATTGCTGTTCCTGGCGGTACTCTGTACGGTATCAGAACCTCTGTATGGGCGCGGCGAGTCATGCCGGACCCGCGAAACCCACGGACGCTACCATCACGCCGGCATCCGTTTGCTGTCGACCCAGGTACTGCTGGAGAGGACTCGAAGTTTCGTCCTATTCCTGAACCGCGCGCCGCAGACCCTGAAAAGCCTCACGCAGCAGAGTTGCAGGTCGAAATCGAAAACCGGCATCACATCACTTGGGCATCGCAGCAAGCTGCCGCGTATGTCTTGGCAGAAAATGACTGGCGAGAGTCCATCGCCGCACAAGGTGTAATGGAATCGGTTTGGGTTGTCCCGACCACCTACGTGCCGCAAGATGGCACCGATGCTGTGACCGCATTGACTACTGCCGAGGGTTCTTCCCGAATTACAGCTGTTCATCACCATCTCGGTGTTCGCTCGGCGGATGTTCCATATGACGCTAACGAGGCCGCTTTTAGGGGGCATATCCGACGACTCAACGGAGCTCTGGAAACCGGGCCTAGTGGAGCTGACCTGGTTGCATTGCGCTGTGAGCAGGTGCCAGCACTGATTCTTGTTGGCTTCGCTCCGCATGCAGCCAGCGATACTGGTTTTCCCACGGCAGTAAAGTCGTTGGTAGCGCTGCGCCACGTTGACCCACCAAAGCCGTGGGGTGAAGGACCTGAAAACGAGTCTCTCGCCGATGAAGTCCTGGACGAAATGTATCGTCGCAACTTGATTTCAGATGTTGAGCGTGATTACTACGCTGGCGCTTGCACGAAAGCAGAAGCGCAAGCGGCACGGCTGCAGTCCGACCCCGCGATGCGCGCCTCGAACATCATCCGTCTTCTGACGAGTGAGAAGCGCGAACATGTCGAGGCTATCCGTGTAGCGGTGACGAGCCAATCCACCCGGAAGCGAGTTTCGATGAAACTCACCAATGACCTTGCAACCGCGTTGATTCTTCGGGCAGTGGCAGAAGAACCGGCAAAGACTGACCAAGTGCGTCGTTACATGCGGCACGCTTTCGGTAAGTCTGTTCATGGCGAAGCGTGGGAGAACACGGCGCGCAGCACCGACCAGCTTGTGAAGGACGCACAAGCAGAGCTTCGCACTTCAATCGCAGCTGGCGCCTCCACGGCCCCTGGTGGAGCATCCTTGGAGCTAGCTGTACGCGCGGCGTACGCACTGCTTGTTTCGGGGCGCTTAAACGCAGACCGCGGATCATCAAACAACGCCCAACCTGACCGCCGAACACCCGGCGAGGTTCTGGAGGCCATGCGCCGGTCTCAGCAAGGTATCTATCAACTGGGACAGGCATTGTCGGACTTTGCATCCGAGGCCCCTATTCGTGCCGTTGAAGAGGACGGCTCTACGAGGAAGAATAAAGATGGGACCGATGCAATGGTCAATGATATTTTCTTGCGTGAGGAGTTTCCTCCCGCAGGGAAAAAGCGTGCGCATCGACCCGGCAACACGCCACAAGACCACTATCAGAATCGTTTGGGTGCGTTTAGTATCGCGATGGAAGACCTGCGTAAGGCCTTTGCCGAGCTGTCCACCGTACGAGGCGACGATGGCCGCCCTCTAGTCGAATCTCAGGGGGTTGACCATCGCGATTGCGCATCATGGCGCGAATCCTTGTCGGAGATTGACGAGGAGCTCGTCATTTGGAGCCGTACGTTCCGTCGCGCCTACGGAAACGGCGAGGTTGCTTCCGCGCGCAGCTCGTCTGATGTTGAGCGTGACGAAGTAATGGACGAATGGGATGCTGAGGACGGCGACCAGGCTGATGCACGCACCGCCTAACGCTTCTCACTAACACAAGCCGTGACGCAGTCCCATACCGCGTCGCGGCTTTTATCCGTTCGGGCTCTGAACTCGTCACACCAACCCAACATTTACGATTGCGGAGATTCGAACGTGAAAGAACCCGAAATTTCCAAGGCTCGAACCGTTGCAGTAACTAGTCAGAGCACACCTAGCAAAGTGTCGGAGATAGAGCCCTACGTGCAAAAGCTAATCGAAGAGCATCGCCCTGCGCTTGAGCAAATCGGTTCGGCTCTGCTTGGTTTCCTGAACCAAGCAGGCTCAGTCATCCGGCTACTGCACTCGACGATTCAGAAATCAGCCCCGCAAATCATCCAGCTACTGGAAGGCATCCGTGCAATGCCTCAAGTCTATCGCCAGGCAATTCTGGAGCTTGGACAGAGCGGTTGGTACTTTGATGGGAATATGCCGCTTCATATGCCGATGGAGATAGCCGCGCTAGTGAAGGATGACAAGCTGGAAGAGGTTGACGCTTTCATGGACAACTATTTTGGCGCTCACCTCGACCACATCGAGCAAGAACTCACGGCAGCATTTCCTTTGCGAGCAAAGATAATTTGCGCAGCATTTTCAGCCCACCGCAACGGGCAGTTTGAACTTTCGGTTCCCGTCCTGCTTACGCAGGTCGATGGCATTTGCGCTGAGTTGACCGGATTGTCCCCTTTTAGACGCAAGGACAAACGACCGACCACTGCCGCGTATGTCGAATCTCTGCAGAATGCATTCTTGGAGGCTCTGCTTGTTCCGTTTAGTGAAAACCTCCCGATAAGCTCAAGTGAGCACGAGCGTCCTCCCCACTTCGCATCTCTCAATCGCCACATGGTGCTGCATGGTGAGTCGGTTGACTATGCAACCAAGCGGAACAGTCTTAAAGCCATCTCTCTTCTTAACTACACAGTTCAGTACCTGCTGATAAGCAAAGAGGAAAGCTCTCGGCAACGAGCATCAGCATCTACCTGAAATATGTCAAGCGAGGTGGATAGCTAGCCGTCAGGTTGACCAGCGCTGCATGTCGTTTAACAGTACAAAGGAATAGATGAATGCTAAGTGATAGCGCTTATTTTAGCCAATTCGGAATTTGGAGCAGAGGTCACCAACCCAACCGTGGAGTGCCAGATGATGAGTACCGAGAAGGCTTACGGCTACTGATTGAGTGCGTGGACTCAGGTGAGATTGACAGCCTAGACAGTCAGAACTCGCCGGTGGCTCGCGAAATCTTGGCCATACATGGCGACAAGCGCTTTGAAATGAATAGCAACTGGGTAGGCTCGCCCCAAGGATGGATTTGCCCGTGCTGTAAGCGAACGAAAGTTCAGATATCGCGTGTCGGAAAGAAGGGGCAGATTCTAGCCAAGTCGGTGGTTCATCATGACCACATGGAGGACGTGCTGGAAGAGGCCTTTAACGCTGCGTTCGTTGATGCTGGAACCACTATCGAGCAAGTGGACGGCAGGAAGCTCATCGACAACATGAGCAGCGCATTTGGAGCGTACGACGCGGTACTTGTCTGCGAGGATTGTAACAACGCGGACACCAATGCGAAGAAGATGCTGGCGATACCTCGTGAGTTCTCGTTCTCAATCGGCCAGATTCGCGAGTTTATTAAACCGCAAGACCATCAGCCACACCTTATCGACGAATTGCAAGCGCAGGCAGCTTGGGAAGCTGCGAAGAATGCCTTTGTGCTGCGCATGCGGATTATCAAAGCCGTAGCGAAGGCTGCAGCAACAGATGCGCACTGGTTCGAACCTCACCCAAAAAAATTCGACCCAATCCCAGTTTATGGATATGGCAACCAAGGGCTCACCGTTATTTCGAACTGGTTTTCTTCTGAGGTAGTGGTAGATGCATTGGGTATGCAAACTAGAGTCTCAAAACCGAACGTGTCGCGGTGGAGGGACGGCTCAGTCAAGAAGGCCAGGGCCGTTCCCTCGAACTATCTCGCTTTGCTCAAAAGCGTTGAGTACAAAGCGGCTAACTGGGACTTATTCCCGGATGACTGGCGCTGTCCAATTTGCCAACGAAGCAAAACTCAGGTCGTCTACGTTGGTGACAAGGGGGAGATACGATTTAATGTGCCTGCGACCGGAAAGGCCTGGCGAGACACACCGAGAATTTGCAACCCATGCTTCAAGGTTTTGATAGCTTTGAAGACTGAAGTGAAAGAATATGTTGGAGACTTTCAGAACAGCTATTCTTTTGTCACGCCCAACGAATTGGCCGCAATCATCCATCCGCGGCCGCACGCTGACCATCGAGTCCTTCCTGCAGAAGCCAAGACACTTCTCGATAAAATCGTTGAGCGCTACGTTCCTGATGAGTAGGCCGAGAAGATGCAACCACCAGGTGCGGCAACGCCACGAGCGAGAGTGGCGCGCAGTTATGCAAGGCCACTAACAAGGCTCAGTTTGCAAGTCTCCTACAAGCTCATCTTTGGTCCATGTTGCAAGGCTTTCACGCTTTAACTTAAGAACGTCTAGTAAGTGTGAATGCGAAAGCTCGAACCCATCAAGCAGGGTGTACCAGTTCATGACGTAACGCTTCATCTTCGCGTCGTCGCTGACCAAGCCAAGGTCACTCTTCGAAAGTTGCCCTTCCAGCCTACTCAGGATTTCAGTGTCGGCAGACGAGATTTTTCTTCCAACCAAAATCAACTCAAAGCGCAAATGCTCGCTGCTGAATTCTGGGTGCTTTTTAATGATATTGGCATAGTCGTCCAACTGCCTGAGGTGCTTGACGTTCAACGCAATTCCTGGCCGCTTGATTTCAATGATGATACATCGATAGACCCTCTTCCCAAGTGAGTCTAAAGTGGGAATCTTTCTAGCTAAGAAAAGGTCAGTTTGACGATTCACGCCCTCGACATGGGCTCCGTCCTCCACGTCATCTGTATCGATTTGATGCACTGACTTGATTTGGTCTCGAAGATTTTTGGCTATCTTAGTGAAGGTGTCTTCTTCAGCTCCAATGGTCTCGTAGCGGTTTCCAAATAGCCAGGTATTGTTCTCGATGATTTGTTGAAGGTCTGGCGTTTCTCTTACTTGATGGTAGTGCTCATTCATCAGCTCCCGCAGCTTGTTTACAGCAGCCTGCCGTTGCTGAAGAATTTCTATGGTGCTGATAATGTGCTCAAGTCGAGTATGCTGCAACTGCTTGGACAGCTGCGACAAAGATGCACCGTCTAGGTCCAGCACATCATTTAGGATGTCGAACAATGCATCGTTCTCGTTTGATACCGAAATTCTATCCAGTAGGCGGACGATAATCTTTTTCTGTTTTTTGTTCAGCGAATTCATGACCGATGGGTCCGACGTGTACACCAACCGCACCAGGCTTTTGGTATTTGAAGCCCTCCAATTAGCGTATGTGGGGTCAAGACCTGCGTAGGACGGGAAGATTCCATCTTCCTCATATTTTGTGAGCTCCGCGTCGACGAATTTTCTTAGGAAGTCATCGTAGACTTCTTGGATAAAATCGTTCAGAGGACGAGCAAGTTTTTTCCACTCCTCAGACTCGGCGCTGTGCGCATCGGGCGCAAATAGATTGGCTCCCTCGCTCACAAAATTGTCGGCCCAGGCTGACGTAACGTAGACACTGGCAAAAAAATCTTTCTTCAGGTTGAAGCTGCTCAAACTTTTATGCCGCGTCTTACCTTCGGAATCTAAAAGATAAATGTGGGACTTCTCTGAACTAGGTCTATCCTCCCAGCAGAGAACCTTAACATCGAAATTGGCGTTTCCGGGATTGATAGTCCGGTTCGAAATCTGGTGCGGAGGCACGACTACAGGAGTGCCATTGATAGTGATGCTGCGGTCTTCATTGAGGGCTAAGTACCAACCAAACTCCACCGAGAATTTTTTCAGCAGTTCAGCTTTAGAGGGCAAATTGGTATGCAGACGGGAAAGTTCCACGCATGTCCCAGTGACCAATGGAGCCAAAACAGCCGGCAGGCTTTCAGCGGAAACCTCCTTGCCCTTGTAATCTCTGATTTTTGCTGCATGCACTTCAATGGAGGCAATCCCCGCCGCGCACCGAGTCCACCACTTCGCATCATGAGCTAATTTATGAAATGCCAAGCGCCCTCGGCCGTGCAGACCGTGCTGGGCCATGTCTTCTTTTTTGGAAGAGTCGTTAAATTTCCCGAAGTTGTCTTTGATGTGCTCAATGTCAATGCCGTCACCGTTGTCGAGAACAGTGATGCTCTGCACACCATGCATGTCATTTTCTACCATCTCAATCGAGATATTCTTGGCCCGAGCGTCCAAACCATTCCACGCAAGCTCAAACAGCGACTGCCAGGGTTCGAAGTTCTTGAAGTGTTTCTTGATACCGGTATCGCTAATCTCTGTGGTGCCAGACAAATTCAGGTCCGCCATTGTCGCTCCCTATTTTTATCTTGAAATTGTATTCGTTCCTCGGCGAGAACGTGTGAAATACGTAACGTTATCTGGGCCCGACGACGGTTCTATCTCGCCGACCGTCCTAGTCCAAGTAGCAAACGAATAGATGAGCGCTCGGGTAGGGCGCGCGCGTAGAACGAAGTTCGGATCAGCCGTTAGATTCGAGTAGGCGCGCCACGCGCTCTGAAGAAAAGCACCAGGACTCAGGAATCTCTTCTACAGAACCACGGCCAGCAGCTCGCGGCCCCCACACATGACGCTCGTACAGAATTGTGTCGCCCCGGCCAGCTGCGGACGCACGCAGCCGCTCGGCAATCTCTGCCGGCGTGGCCAAATAAACTCGAGGTATCGCATCCTCCGCAACACCCTTAAACTGCACAAGGCAAAATATGGTGCGCGGCTTATGACGGGCCAACCAGCTATCGACAGCCCCGTGGTAATTCGCTTCTCGCAGTAGGGACTGCGTGAGGCCCCAGCCGCCATCCTTTGAGCCCTTAACTGAGACCTTGAGTATTCTGTCGCCCAGTGCAACGATAAGGTCATACTCGGGCTGATTGGCGCCATATTGGACAGATATGTCTAGCCCGCATCTCGCGAAAAGAGCTGCAGAAAAGCTTCTGTGGCAACGCCTACGTGACGAGATGAGAAAGATAGCGGTTGCATTCGTGAGGAGGAAGAGGGCCGTTAGGAATTTGGCTTAATCAGGTAGTCGTTCTTATCTTTTCCAGCCAGCCATTTTAGGGCTCGGCCGCGGCCAGTCCAGGTTTCGCCCGTTCCGTCGTTGCGGTATTTGATTTCAACGCTCTTTCGCACCGCCTTTTTAGTGACGCCGCCGAGGTCAGCGACCGTCAGACCGTACTCGCGCATGATAGATAAAATCTGCTCACGCGCCGCTGCAATTTCTTGCCGACGAGCTTGTTCAGCTTTTTGCTGCAGCTCCGCGATTTGTGCTTTGTAGTCTTGATACGTCACTGACATAGGTAAATTCCTGTAAAAATTTATGAGCTCAACAATTGTACCCTTGCGCCGACATGCCACAGCATCGCCGCCCCGAAGAGGCCAAGGCGCTATTTTTTACCAAACAGCCTCGCCAAAAAACCGGACTTCTTCGCGGGCGCGGAGGCAAGATGCGAGGCTGATTGCTGCCCGCCAGGAACAGAGGTTTCAGGCCTTAACGCCCTTAACTGCTCGTGCCTTACTTTTACTTCGACGGAAGCATTCAGCAAGGCATTCGATGCAATAGTCCCGAGAAGTGTAGTCAACTCTTGTTCGAAGCCAATAGTGATGTCCGGCTCCCCACTCCGAGCATGCGCAATCTCGTGAAGCAAGACTGCCGCATAGCTCTCAATGGACGCGAGTTCATTGCGTTTGACAATGATTTCTGAGCCTGTCCAAAGCCCGCGCGCCTCAGAAAACCCACCAGTTTCGGGACGCATAGTCTCCGAAATCTTCACCGATTGAACTCTCGACGGAAGTCCGCCTGCTAGGGCTGCGATCCTGCCGGTCATGTCGAACACCGATCTTTCGGCCTGCGGGAGGTTTTCGGGCTGGACGAACTTGAACTCGAAGCAGTCGTTCCATTCGGAGACGAAGTTGCTCAAATCTTGGATCGGCTTGCCTCCCGTGTCGAACTGTCCCGACAGCTTCTCCTTGACTATGCTGGGGATCGTGATGATCTGCCGGCCGCCTGCACGCGCCTCTTCAACGAAACGTGGCGCGTTCATGATCTCCTCGTCCGTTAGAAACAGGACATTTCCTGATGCGTTAGTGATCTTCGAGGCATGCACGGAAACATCCGTCCACTTCATTTCGTCGTGAAGGGTTCCGCTCCCGAAGTTGCCCAGGTCGTCAACTAGAGCCTTGGCAACGGCTTCGGAAGAGGAGGTGAGCAAGATCGACTTCACCCGGTCAGAGTAGGCGGACCTCCCGACATTCGTCCTTTCGCGGTTGAGAGCCTTCTTTATGGCCGCGGTCAGCGAAGTGATGTTATAGGAAAACAGGAAGTTCTCCTCCTCGGCGACCCGGATGCCGTTGATGTAGATGTAGGAGGCCTTGCCCACTTTTCGGAGGACTTCCCCGTATTGGGTCCGTTCAAGCGTCTCCTCGCCTGAGAAGCGTAGGAACAGCCGCTTCGCCTTCTCGATGTCCTCGGCGGAGCATCCTTTCAGGATGAACTCGGTTCCCACGAATGCCGGGTCGGAAGGATCGGAGATACAGGCGTGCAAGGTGATGACATCGGAGAAGTCGTGTTTCTCAGAGCGGTCGAATGAGACATTGCAGAACTTGGAGTGGATATGGGCTTCGATGCCCAAGCGGTCGAATGTGGCCAGGGCATCCTTTAAGCCCACGCCGAACTTCCCAATGAGGTGGGGATGATCGAGCTTTTCCTGGTTCTCGTTCATCGTGAAGTGCTCGTGCCGGAGGCCGCGGCCAAAGTCCCTGATGCGCCATCGGCCCTCGCCATCGCACGCGATATCGATATCCCGAGTACCGGTCAGAATTTGCTCGTCAAGGGCATTGGCGATGATTTCTCGAATAGCATGGAACCCGTCCCAGTTTTCGAGCATGCGGTCGATGTTAAGGTCGAATTTTTTCATCTCTCAAGCATATCGCCTTGTTACTTGAATGAAAACATATATCGGCAGCAACTCCTTGAACGCTACTATGACGACTCCAGGCTCGCTTGGTTCCTGGCCACTTTTCTGACTCGGGGTAGAAGTTGAAACAGATGCACCGGATGCTTTTTCCAATCGGTCGACTTTCCCCTATGGAATCATGTCCAGAATAGGAGTATCGTGACCTGCTTGATAACAATAATCACACCGTCTACGCCCTGGCGGAATCCAATATATGGGAAACCAAATACTGACCGAGGGAGCGCCCCAAGTCCTGAGCTTGCTTGACTACATCGAGCAAGTTGAAAAGCTCAAGGCTAAACCCGCCTTCACGGTTCCAATCGACTACTACTGCGCCTATCAGCAAGACCTCCATAGGCTGCCTGAGCTCCAATTCAACCTGCAGGTCGACGGTGACGACGTATGGCTTCGGCTGCCCCGCTTGCAGGAAATAGCGCCGCCTGATCCTGACGAGGCGCTCAAACCTTGGGTTCAGCTGCCAAAGACACCTGAGAAACGTCCAGAGTTGCGCACACAAATCGACGTGGTCGAGAACAAGGTCGTCGTTAGCAAGCTGGAGCTTGCGGACCATCCGGACATCAAAGAGCATTTCGAGTGGTACGTCGAATATCAATGGGCCCCTTGGGCAACTGCCGAAAAGCCACGTCGAAAGGTCATTAGCCAATACCAGAAACTGCACTCCTTACAGCAAGCCATCTCGACCGAGGGTGCTGAAACACCACTCGAACTAGCTTGGGGTATCGGTAACGCAGTGTGGAAGAAGCCGGGTACGGCGACGCCAATCAAACACCCGCTGCTTGTTCAAGTCTGCGAAGTAACCCTCAACGAGGACACGCTAGATTTAGAGGTTCGCCCGCGAGACATTTCTCCGAAGTTGGAAGTTGACTGCTACGCCGCGTTGGAAATTCCCGGCGTTCACCAGGTAGAGGCATTCTGGAAGAGCTTTACGGCGACGAGCGCACAGAGGGTCAATCCTTTTGAATCGACCAGCTTTGAAGGGGTGCTGACGGCATCCGTCGGCCACCTTGACCCAAAGGGCACATACCGCCCCCACAAGAACGACCTGACGGCGCCGACACCGGAAGAGCATCTAACCGTGACCGACACTTGGGTCTTGTTTGGCCGCCGGCGTTCCGGGGACATCTTCCTGCAAGACATTGAACGTCTGAAAAATGTCGTGGAGTCGGCTGAAAGTCTGCCCAATGTAATTCGGAGTTTTGTTGAACACGGCGACTCGACGGTACGGGTGCGGCCGGAAGTGCCTTTCCGCGGTCTCTCGTCCAGCGAAAACACAGATGGAGCGCTCGAGCTTTATTTCCCGATGCCCTACAACGAAGAGCAACTCTCGATAGTCCGAAAGCTGGAGACCAACGATGGCGTTGTCGTCCAAGGCCCGCCGGGGACAGGTAAATCGCACACAATCGCGAACGTCGTGTGCCACTTCCTAGCGCAGGGTAAGCGCGTTCTTGTCACTGCCAAGGGCGAGTCAGCACTGGCCGTTTTGCAGGAGAAGCTACCCGAACAAATCCGGCCGCTGAGTGTCGCTTTGCTGTCCGACGAGCGGGATGGCATGAAGCAGTTTGAACACTCGATCCAAACCATCGCGTCGAGTGTTTCCGCATACAACCCGTCGCAGGCCGCCTCGAAAATCGCCGGCTTGGAGCAGGACCTGAACCACCTCCACGCTAAGATTGCCCATGTCGATCAATCGGCAGCAGCGCATGCAGCCAAGCACATGCGCAACTACTCGTTCCAGGGGCGCGATGTCTCGCCCGAGGAAATGGCAAAGATGGCTGTGGAACAGATGGAGCTGCATTCGTGGTTCGACGACCTACCGCCACCCTCGCAAGATGGCACGCTCCCCTTTTCGGATGAAGACATCGTCGCCTTGCGACAAGCTCGCCTCATCGTGCGTGAAGACCTGTCCTATTGGAACTGCAACTTGCCATTAGACGGCCAACTTCCAGAATGGTCGGACTTACTTGGGCTCCACCGTGACATCGTTCGTGCCCGTGGAATCGAAGCAAGCGTGGCCCAAGGTAATCTCTATCCCTTGGTCGATTCCCGCGCCGAGACTTACCAGCGAGCTCAGGACCTCTTGGAGTTTCTCCAGGGGCGCGCAAACATCCTGAAGGCACTGGCGGAAGTTGGGCAAGCTTGGACTATCGTAGTCCAAGAGCGGTTCGCTGACATACAGGAATCGGACCCAGTTCTCAAAGGGCTACTCGAAGTATGCGATTCCATCCAAAAGCTGGAAGCCAACCGGCGCGATTTCGTGCCAAAAGCCATTGAAGTCCCAGTCAATGCGGAATTGAATTCCGATTTTCATACGGCGTTGGAGCGCTTGGTTGAGGGGAAGAGCGCGTTTGGTCTGCCATTCGGAAAGAGCGAGGCACGAAAGGCAATATCCGCCGTCACTATCCTCGGAGCCGCTCCCGCAGGCACGGCGGAATGGGCTGAAGTTGCACGTGTTGTCGAGTGGCGTGGCCATGTGCGTAAAGTGCTGGCAAGCTGGAACTCCCTGGGCCAAGAGTTTGGCTTGGAATCTGTTGGTTCAGATGTCGAAGCATCGTTTCGTCGGGCTGTTCAACTGCGGGGCCCCATTGAGCATGTACGTTCGCTAACCTTTGACTACGACGCCACACTTTTTGAACGGTTGGATGAGGTCCTGGGGCAAAGTGTCGCCGAAGGCCTGTGGGAAGGCGGCGAAGCATACGTTACATCTATTGCGCAGAGCCTTCAGGCTCATCTCGCTAAAGACCGGCTTGCGTATGCAATGAACCGAGTGCTCGACTTGATGCGGTCGTTGGACAACCATACTGGCGGTATCGTCGATGAGCTGCGAGCTTTCCTCAGCGAGTCTCTCGGACGCGCCTCCGCAGACGAGGCTGTTCTGCAAACCACTTGGCTCGCACTTCAGGCTGAGCTGGCGCGGCTCAACAAGCTTCTCCCTGCCTTGGGCACCATTGCAGCTGTAACGGAGCAGCTTGTCGCATCCGGCGCACCTCAGTGGGCAAACCGCCTACGCATCCAGCCCGCTAACACGGACCATGACTTACACACGCCGGCCACTTGGCGTGATGCCTGGAACTGGCGCCTCGCGGTGCAGTTCCTTGATAAGATTGACGGCCACGCACGGCTGAGGCAGTTGTTCGATGAACGTCGTACCTTGACAGCCAAGTTGGCCCGGACCTATCAGGAGCTGATCGCCGAGAAGACGTGGCTAGGCGTCTTCAATAACTCGCCTACAAGCGTACGCCAGGCCCTGCAGGCATATCTAAATGCCATCCACGCGATGGGGGCGGGCACTGGCGTGCGCGCCGTTCGTCACAGGAAGAATGCGCGAGACGCCATGTTGCGCGCCTATAAAGCAGTGCCGTGCTGGGTCTTGCCACAATGGCGCGTCTCCGAAACGATACCTGCCGAAATCGGGCTATTCGACCTGGTGGTCATTGATGAAGCATCCCAATCGGATATCTGGGCGTTGCCCGCTCTCTTGCGCGGCAAGAAAGTCCTAGTCGTGGGGGACCACAAACAGGTATCGCCGTCCGCTGTCGGTACTGCTGAGGCCAAGATTCAGGAACTTGCTGCGCGCTTCCTACGAGACCAGCCGCATGGCTCCGAGATGACCCCCGACAAGTCCATATACGACTTGGCGCGCGTCGTCTTCGCCGGTAACTCGGTCATGCTTCGGGAGCACTTCCGGTGCGTCCCTGCGATCATCGAATTCTCTAATCGGGAATTCTACGAGGGGGATATCAAGCCGCTGCGCGTGCCCAAGGCAAACGAACGATTGGACCCGCCGCTCGTAGACGTATTGGTCAAGGGCGGCTATCGCCGTGGCGACGTGAACGAGCCTGAGGCGAAAGCTATCGTGGAAGAGCTCAAAGCTATCCTAGAGGACGACTCGCTGCAAGGTCGCAGCATTGGCGTGGTGACTCTGCTTGGTACCGCACAGGCCGCCCTGATTCACAACATGGTTCATATGCAGATTTCGCCGGCGGACATCGTCGCCCGCAAGATTGCAGTCGGGCCGCCGCCAGTCTTCCAGGGCCGCGAGCGCGACATTATGCTCATCTCAATGGTTGCGAGCCCCGGGGACCGCGACACAGCCAATCGTGCCGACATGCACCAACGGTTCAATGTAGCGCTGTCCCGTGCCCGTGACCGCATGTACCTGTTCCGGTCAAAGACCGAAGCCGAAATGAAGGAGGATTCGCTGAACGGTCGCGTGCTACGTCACTTCCGCCAACCCTTCACCCAAGATGCCCACAAGGTCGAGATGCTCCGCGAACGGTGTGAGTCTGGCTTTGAGCTGGAGATGTTCGACGAACTGGTCAAGCGCGGCTTTCGCGTCGAGCCCCAAGTTCCCTGTGGCGGGTACCGTATTGACTTTGTCGTTGAAGGTGCTGAAGGGCGCCGACTGGCCATTGAGTGTGACGGCGACAGATTCCATGGGCCCGGCCAATGGCAGGACGATATGACGCGCCAACGGGTGTTGGAGCGCGCTGGCTGGACGTTCTGGCGCTGCTTTGCATCCACGTTCGTCCGGCGACGCGAGGAAACGTTGGCCGACCTGCTGAAGTGCCTTGGTGACTTGGGCATTGAACCGCTCGGCGCAGAGTCTGTGGACAATACTATCTGGGTTCACGCGAAGGAAGTGGACCCGTATGGCGTATCTGATTCAGAACTTGAAGAGGCCTTGTAATCATGACAGACCGCCCCTTGATGCAGCGAACCATTGTAGACCTCGAAGCGATGTTTTCGAGTTCTCCCACGGACGCAAACGTACTCGTTCAACTCGCGGCTGAACTGAAACATAGACACGTGCCCAGGGCGCTGGCATTGGATCAGAAGGTCCAGAACGCCCTCAATACTGCCAACAAATCAGGGGGGCAGCAAGCAGCAGAAGAGCCCAGCAAAAGTGTAAGCAGGCTTAAAGCGATTTTGGCCAAGGCCCGAGCAAAACAAGCAGAAGATCAGCAAGGCGAGCTTTGGAGCGAGGCGCAACCTGCCACTACATCATCGGTTGCGAACGATGCGACAACCGCGTCGCCAACACGCACACCCAAACCAGATGCGCTGCTGCCTCAGCACCAGCCACCTGCATCAAGCGATCATTCCATGAGTGTAGAGGATGCCTATCGCATCTTAAGAGCGAAGCCCGGAGCCACATGGGAAGATTTGGAAATGACGCGAAGGCAAATGGTTCAAACGTCAAGCCCAGCCAACACAACGCCATTAAGTTCTACCGAGCGTTCAAAGCTCCTATCGGATGCGCGTCGCGTAAACCTAGCCTATGCCACTTTATGTGACGCGAGTAGAACGTTCATCGGTTAGCCATTTCTTCTGTCTCGTTAGACCATAGGCGATATGAAAAATTCTGCACCAAAAATAACAGATATGGAACAACGAATTTCAGTTGAATATTCCAACGTTCTGAACGAAGTTAGGACACGCATCAACAGTTTCCAGACAATCATCCATGGCACTGCTTCCCTACCGGAGTGGCTAACGGCCGAACTTTTGTATCTCCAACTAAGAATGCTTTGCGAGCTCGTAGCAGTAGGCTGTCTCGTAGCGCATGGGGAGATCGAGCAGGAGAAATTAGGCCAAGTGCTAAAGCGTCACGAACCGGGCGTGATGCTCAAAAAATTGGAGTCTCTTCATCCTGACTTCTTTCCCAAGCCGATTAAAGTCACCAGCACCTCGGGCTCACATCACATTGACTTCATCGAAGACGGCTTTTTAACGAAAAACCAATTCTTTGAGCTGTATGCTGAGTGCCATCAGCATCTACACCGAGGTAGTGTTTCACATATCTATAGCTTGACCAACCCTAAGCAACCGCCTCGAGTCGAAGATGCCGTAGAGTGGGCAAAGCGGCTGCTCACCTTGCTGAATACTCACCACATAGTATCGTCCGTGAAGGGGAAGATGCTCGTGTGCTGGCTAGCTCACGAACAGGTCGGAGGAAATTCATTTGTGGTGATCGCCAAAGCCCCAGGGTGTGAAAAATGACACTGATTGCGGGTTACATCAAGAATTCCTGCCCAGTGCTGCTCGGTGACGTTCTTTTGTCAATTCCGAAGGGAAAAGGCGCGAGCATTTCAACACCATCTTGGCATCATGTGGAAGAGGCTCAGCAAAAGCCTCTCCAAATCGTTAACATGGTTCAGAAAGTGAACATCGTACATGGCCATGCATGTTTTGCATGGACTGGAAGTTATGTGCAAGCGAGGGTGTTTGCAACTGCATTACGAGCCCACCTACAAGCGAATGATCTTGATGACGCGAAGATGATGGAGTTCTTCAAGACCTTTGATAAGGAAGACTACGACGGGTTAGATTGCATCATCTACACGGTCCATACCGCCGCAGATCACGAAGGATTTCAACAGTATTATCGAGAATTTTGTTCAATTTCACACTGACACTATCTTGCCAAGCAGCTAGATTATTTTTCTTTTCATTCTCTTGCCACGTCTTTGCTACTTCTTCCAATATTGCAATTACAGTTGCCGGATCAATATTTTCTCCTAACTATCAAGTTGTTAATTACACCGCTCCCAGTCCTACGTCCTAACATTGCGCTAGAGATCGCCAGCCAAGTACAACAAGTTTGATGAAAGATAGATTCAGAGGAAACATTACATAGGCTTTTTTAAAGCATATCACGGCTGACTTCTATGGTCCTTGTAAAGCTTCTACTGCGGCTCGTTTATTCTTTGCCGAGACCTGATCGGGCCGCAGCACGCGTATCGATTGGTGTGCCCCTTGGTCACGCCAGAAAACAGTCCGGCTGGCTTTATTAGCTCGAGTCAGCCGCCCTCGCCCCGCAACAAATCCATTCCGAATAACAAAGTCCTTTCCATAAAGACGTAAAACCAACTCCAGCTTCGCAGGATAAAAAAAGCCCATGTGGCCAAAATCATGGCGCACATAGGCTGATGCAATACTAAAAATCTCGGAACCGCTTATCTCAAACTTTATTGTTTTGTGTTCATCTGTATTATTTGCGCACAAGAGACGCGTCCTGACCGAACTCGCTTACTCGACAGTCACCGACTTGGCCAAGTTGCGCGGCTTGTCGACGTCGGTGCCGCGAGCCAGCGCCGTGTGGTAGGCCAGCAACTGCAGCGCGACCACGTGCAGGATAGGCGACAGCAGGCCGTAGTGCTCCGGCAGGCGGATCACGTGCAAGCCCTCGCCCGAGGTGATGCGCGAGTCGACGTCGGCGAAGACGAACAGCTGGCCGCCGCGGGCGCGCACTTCCTGCATATTCGACTTGAGCTTTTCAATCAGCGCGTCGTTCGGCGCGATCGTCACGACCGGCATTTCCTCGGTCACCAGCGCCAGCGGGCCGTGCTTCAGCTCGCCGGCCGGATACGCTTCGGCGTGGATGTAGGAAATTTCCTTCAGCTTCAGCGCGCCTTCCAGGGCGATCGGGTAGTGCATGCCGCGGCCCAGGAAGAGGGCGTTTTCCTTGCGGGCGAAGTCTTCCGACCAGGCCATGATTTGCGGCTCCAGCGCCAGCACCGAGGCGATCGCCACGGGCAGGTGGCGCATCGCCTTCAGGTGGGCCGCCTCTTCCTCTTCCGTCAGGTGGCCGTTCACCTGCGCCAGCGTCAGCGTCAGCAGGAACAGCGCCGCCAACTGGGTCGTGAAGGCCTTCGTCGAGGCCACGCCCACTTCGACGCCGGCGCGGGTGATGTAGGACAGCGCGCATTCGCGCACCATGGCGCTGGTGGCGACGTTGCAGATGGTCAGGGTGTGCAGCATGCCCAGGCTGCGCGCGTGCTTCAGCGCGGCCAGGGTGTCGGCCGTCTCGCCGCTTTGCGAGATCGTCACGACCAGGGTGTTCGGGTGCGGCACGCTGTCGCGGTAGCGGTATTCGCTGGCGATTTCCACGCTGACGGGCACCTTGGCGACGGACTCGATCCAGTATTTGGCCGTCAGGCCGGAGTAGTAGCTGGTGCCGCAGGCAAGGATCAGCACGCGGTCGATCTGCTTGAAGACCTTGTAGGCGCTGTCGCCGAACAGTTCCGGCATGATGCCGGTGACGCCTTCGAGGGTGTCGCCGATGACGCGCGGCTGTTCGAAGATTTCCTTTTGCATGTAGTGGCGGTACGGGCCCAGCTCGGCCGCGCCCGTGTGGGCGTGCACGGTCTTGACTTCGCGCTCGACGGCCTTGCCGTCGACGTCGACGATCCAGCAGCGCGACAGTTGCAGGTCGACGACGTCGCCTTCTTCCAGGTAGATGATCTGGTCGGTGGTGCCGGCCAGCGCCATCGCGTCCGAGGCGACGAAGTTCTCGCCCTGGCCCAGGCCGACGATCAGCGGCGAGCCCTGGCGCGCGGCGACGACGCGGTGCGGTTCCTCGCGGCAGAAGACGGCAATGGCGTAGGCGCCGTGCAGGCGCTTGACGGCTTGCTGGACGGTGTCGAACAGGTCGCCGTTGTACATGTGCTCGACCAGGTGGGCGATGACTTCGGTGTCGGTCTGGCTCTGGAACACATAGCCGAGGGCCGTCAGTTCGGCGCGCAGTTCGTCGTGGTTTTCGATGATGCCGTTGTGCACCAGGCCGACGCGGGCGTTGTCGTCGCTGGGCGAGAAGTGCGGGTGGGCATTGTGCGAGGCCGGCGCGCCGTGCGTGGCCCAGCGCGTGTGGGCGATGCCGGTGAAGCCGCTCAGCGTCGCGCTGTCGATCTGTTGTTCCAGGTCGGCCACGCGCGAGGTGCTGCGCGAACGGCGCAACTGGCCGTCCACGTGCAGCGCCACGCCGCAGGAGTCATAGCCGCGGTATTCCAGGCGCTTCAAGCCTTCGAGCAGGACGGGGGTGATATTGCGTTGCGCTACTGCGCCGACGATGCCGCACATGGGAGCCTCTGATTAGAAAATAGATAATGGATGCATCGTAAAGCAGAGGCCGTGAAATATGCTTTCTAAATCCAATAGAATATGAAAGAATATTTCACACATATTTTCACATGAAATATTCTTTCAAATTTTAGTGATTTCTTTTTGAATTGGTGACGCGCCCATGACAGACTCCGCCGTACTGCTCGACGATGTAGATCGTCGCATCTTGAATGCCCTGCAAATTGACGCGTCGCAAAGCAACAGCGAGCTGGCGCAGCAGGTGCATGTGTCGGCGCCGACCTGCTTGCGCCGCGTCAAGCACCTGAGCGAGAGCGGCGTCATCGAGCGCCAGGTCGCCATCGTCGCGCCGCAGATGGTGGGGGCGCGCCTGACGGCCATCGTCGAGATCACGCTCGACGTCCAGGCGGCCGAGCGCATGGCGGAGTTCGAGCGCCACGTGGCCGGCGACGGCGCCGTGCTGCAATGCTACCGCGTCTCGCCCGGCCCGGACTTCGTGCTGATCGTGCAGCTGGCCGACATGCCGGCCTACCACGCGCTGGCGCACCGCCTGTTCGCCGCGCACGCCAATGTGCGCAACGTGAAAACCTATTTCTCCACCTTCCGCAGCAAGTTCGAGACGCGCATCGCCGTTTGAGCCCGGCCCGCATACTTATGCACCGCTTGTTCAGCGCTTGCGCACAGACTTATACCGCACTTGCCCAGCATTTATACGCGGCTTGCCCACATGCTTATCCACAGGCCGCGCTCAAGACCGCACTTCGGCTTCGGCGTAAAAGCGGTAGCCGGCGTTGCGCGCCGTGTTGATCGGCAGCGTCAGCCCGGTGGCCTGCTCGGCCTTGCGGCGCAGGCGGCTGATCTGGGTGTCGAGCCGGCGCTGGTCGTAGCTGAGGAAATCCTCGCCCAGCGATTCGACGATTTGCTGGCGGCTGACGATGCGCTCCGGCTCGGCCATCAGCGTGCGCAGCACCGTCACGTCCTGCTGCGACAGGGCGATGGCGCCGAAGCCCGGCGGCAGCAGCCGGCGCGGCCCCAGTTCCAGCACCCACGGCGCGGCCACGGCTGCGGCCGGCTCGCCCATGCGGCGCCGCAGCGCGCTCAGCGTCGCCGCCAGCTCGTCCAGGTCGGCGCTCTTGGGCAGGTAGTAGTCGGCGCCGCCGCCCAGTCCGTTGACCTTGTCCTGCGTGGCGCCGCGCGCCGTGAACACGACGATGCCGATGCGCTGGCCCTCAAGCCGCAGCGCGCGCACCAGCGCCATGCCTTCGCCGTCCGGCAAGCCCAGGTCGATGACGGCGATGCGGTGGCGCGCCGGTTCGTAACTGGCGTGGAAGCCGGCCAGGTCGGCGACGGCGCTGACGCAGTAGCCGCAGTCGCCAAGGAATTCGGTCAGTTCTTGCCGCAGCACGGCTTCGTCTTCAAGCAAAATGAGGTTCAGCATGGCGCAAGGATAACCGATAGGCGCCGCCCGACGGGCGGGAAATTGGCGGCCCCAGCCGGCGCGCCGGCCGTGCTAAGCTGCGTCGCCATGAAAATCCTGTTCGCCCTCCTGCTGCTGCTGGCCGCCCTGCATGCCCCCGCGGGGCGGGCCGCGCCCCTGACCCTGCCGGCCGACGGCCGCCAAGTTTCCGCCAGCGGCCACCTGCTGATGCTGCGCGACCCCGGCGGCCGCCTCGGCCCCGACGCCGCGCTGGCCGCGCCCGGCTGGCGCGCGCTGCCCCGCGCCGTCAGCGCCGGCTACACGGACGACGCCGTCTGGCTGCGCCTGGACGTGGCGCGCGAGGCGGCCGCGCCCGAGGAATGGGCGTTGCGTTTTAGCAACGCCGTGCTCGACGACGCCAGGCTCTACCGCTGGGACGGCACCGGCCGCTGGACGCTGCAGGCGGCCGGCGCCGACATCGCGCGCGCCGCCTGGCCCGTCAACGCGCGCCAGGTGGTGTTTCCCGTCCGCATGCAGGCCGGCCCGCCCGAGCGCTGGCTGGTGCGCCTGCACAGCAAGAAGGCCATGTCGACCGAGCTGGCGCTATGGCCGCGCGCCGCCTTCGAGGAATCCTCGCGCCGCGAATACCTGTATTACGGCCTGCAGTTCGGCAGTTATCTGTTGCTGATCCTGTTCCACATCTTCTTCTGGCGCATGACGCGCGAGGCCCACAGCGGCTGGTATCTGCTGTATGTGCTGACCAACGCGACGACGGAGGCGCTGACCATCGCCATCCCCCAGCACATCTTCGCGATGCCGAACGGCCTGTCCGACCCCATGCTGGGCGTGTCGATGGCCCTGTCGCTGGCCGTCGGCGCCCGCTTTTCCACCCTGCAACTGGAATTGCCGGCCCTGTGGCCCCGCTTCAACCGCCTCGTCGTCGCCGTCACCGCCGCCGCCGCGCTGGCCGGCGCGGCCCTGGTGCTGGGCGGCGACTATGCGGCCGGCGTGCTCGTCGTGCAGCGCACGGCGCTGCCGCTGATCCTGCTCTTCATCGGCCTGGCGACGTGGCTGGCGCTGCGCGGCCACCGCCCGGCCCGCGCCTTCCTGCTGATCTTCGGCGTCTTCTACGCGGGCGTGCTGGTCAGCTTCCTGCGCAATATGGCCGTCTTGCCGCCCAATTTCTGGACCAACCACGCGGCCACGCTGGGCGCCTTCGTCCACATGATGCTGATGAGCCTGCGGCTGAACCGGCGCTACGCCGGGCTGCGCCGCGCCAAGGAACAGGCCCAGGCGCAGGCCGTGCAAGCCGTGCGCGAACTCAACGAGCGCCTCGAAGAGCAGGTGGCGCGGCGCACGGCCGCCCTGCAACAGGAGATCGGCCGGCGCGCCGCGCTGGAGGGCGAGTTGCGCGCCGCCCTGGAAGTGGAAACCCGCACCCGCGAAGAGCAGCAGGATTTCGTCGCCATGGTGTCGCACGAATTCCACACGCCGCTGGCCATCATCAACACGACGGCCCAGCAAATCGCCCGCAACCCGGACGCGCCCAGGGACAAGACGCTGCAGCGCTGCCAGAACCTGCGCGAGGCCAGCGGCCGCATGACCGCCCTGGTCGACGAATACCTGAGCGCCGACCGCATGGAGACGAGCGCGGCGACGTTCCGCCCGCTGCCCTGCGACCCGCGCGCCCTGCTGGAAGCCGTGCTGGCCGAGTGGCCGGCCGGACGCGTCGAGGCGACCCTGCTGGCGCTGCCGGCGCGCCTGGTGGCCGACGCCGGCCTGCTGCGCGTGGCCCTGCGCAATCTGCTCAGCAACGCCGACCGCCACGCCCCGCAAGTCCAGGCGATCCGCGTGCGCGCCGAAACGCTGGCCGACGGCCGCGTCCAGGTCAGCGTCAGCAACGCCGGCGAGCCGCTGCCCGCCGATGAAATCCCGCGCCTGTTCCAGAAATACTTCCGCGGCCGCATAGCCCAGCACAAGCCGGGCGCCGGACTCGGCCTGTACCTGGTGCAGCGCATCGCCGAGCTGCACGGCGGCCAGGTCGCGCTCGACAGCGCCGGCGCCGACGGCACCATCCGCTTCGCCCTGCGCCTGCCGGCCTAGCGCGCCGTCGGGCCGCCTGGCATACCCGACGAAATCAGTCGGGTATCGCTCAGGTTTGCTCGATTCTAAATCCGCGCTTTTTGCTATCTTTCCTTGAAGAAATTAACATAACTTTTCGCCACGAGAATATGTCGGATGGCAATAGGAACGGGCGCGGCGCGCCCGCACCGCTTGCCCGCCGCGCCAGCCCGCGCCCCCACCATTCCACACCATCAAGGATTGACAGCATGCAACGCCACGGATCGATGAACCACATTTACCGCCTCGTCTGGAGCCACGTCTTGAACGCCTGGGTCGCCGTCGCCGAAACGACGCGCGGCCGCGGCAAGGGCACGCGCCGCAAGCTGGCCGCCCTGGCCGCGCTGGCGCTGGCCGCCCCGGCCGCCTGGGCCGCCCCCGCCGGCGGCCAGGTGGTCGGCGGCGCCGGCAGCATCAGCCAGTCCGGCGCGACGACGACGATCCGCCAGAACAGCGCGCAACTGAGCTTGAACTGGAACAGCTTCAACGTCGGCGCCGGCGAAACCGTCAACTTCGTCCAGCCCTCGGCCACGGCGCTGGCCGTCAACCGCATCTTCGACAGCAACGGCACGCAGATCCTCGGCCGCCTGAACGCCAACGGCCAGGTCTACCTGATCAATCCGAACGGCATCCTGTTCGGCCGCGGCGCCCAGGTCGACGTCGGCGGCCTCGTCGCCACCACGCTCGACATCGCCGACGCCGGCGCCAACGGCGCCCGCCGCCACTTCGCCGGCAAGGGCGAGGGCGGCGTCGTCAACGAGGGCAGCATCCGCGCCGCCGACGGCGGCTATGTGGCCCTGCTGGGCCGCCGCGTCAGCAACCGCGGCGACATCCAGGCCCGCGCCGGCGCGGTCGCGCTGGGCGGCGGCAGCGCCGCCACCCTGACCTTCGCCGGCAACCGCCTGCTGCAACTGCAAATCGACGACAGCACGCTGAACGCGCTGGCCGAGAACGGCGGCCTGATCCGCGCCGACGGCGGCCTGGTGCGCATGAGCGCCGGCGCCCGCGACAGCGTGCTGGCCAGCGTCGTCAACAACACCGGCGTCATCGAGGCCCGCACCGTCGAGCAGCGCGAGGGCAGCATCGTGCTGCTGGGCGGCATGGCGGCCGGCAGCACCCACGTGAGCGGCACGCTGGACGCCGGCGCGCCCGGCGCCGGCAACGGCGGCTTCATCGAAACCAGCGCCGCCCGCGTCAAGGTGGACGCCGGCGCCCGCATCAGCACGGCCGCCCCGGCCGGCGCCAGCGGCACCTGGCTGATCGACCCCGTCGACTTCACCGTGGCCGCCAGCGGCGGCGACATCAGCGGCGCCACGCTGTCGGACAATCTGCGCCACGGCAGCGTGACCATCCAGAGCACCGCCGGCCGGAGCGCCGGCGCCGGCGACCTCCACGTCAACGACAGCGTCACGTGGTCGGCCAACAAGCTGACCCTGAACGCCGAACGCAACATCAACATCAACGCCCCCCTGTACGGCTCCGCCACGGCCAGCCTGGCCCTCGAATACGGCCAGGGCGCCGTGGCGGCCGGCAACAACGCCGTCTACCGCGTGCTGGCGCCCGTGAACCTGGCGGCCGGCGAACACTTCAGCACCAAACTCGGCTCGGACGGCGCGCGCGTCGACTACACGGTCATCACCGCCCTGGGCCAGGCGGGCAGCGCCAGCGGCACCGACCTGCAGGGCATCAACGGCAAACTGGACGGCAACTATGTGCTCGGCGCCGACATCGACGCCACCGCCACGCTGGACTGGGACGGCGGCGCCGGCTTCCAGCCCCTAGGCGGCAACAGCGGCCAGTTCAGCGGCCAGTTCGACGGCCTCGGCCACAGCGTCCAGCAACTGACCATCGCCCGCGGCCAAGACACCGGCGTGGGCCTGTTCGGCTACGTGGGCAGCGGCGCCAGCGTGCGCAACGTCGGCATCGCCGGCGGCGACATCCGCGGCGAAGCCTCCGTGGGCGGCTTGGCCGGCGTCAACAACGGCAGCATCGTCAACAGCTTCTCCTCCGCCAACGTCTACGCCCGCGCCCGCACCGTCGGCGGCCTGGTCGGCGCCAACCGCGGCAGCATCGCCGACAGCTACGCCAGCGGCCGGGTGGGCACCAACAGCAACAGCGCCGGCGGCCTGGTCGGGGAAAACGGCGGCGGCCCCCTCGCCGCCACCATCAGCGGCAGCTACGCCACGGGCATCGTCAGCGGCGCGGCCAAGATCGGCGGCCTGGTCGGCAACAACAGCAACGGCGCCGTGCGCGACAGTTATGCGAGCGCGACGATCCGCGGCGGCAGTAGCACCGGCGGCCTGGTCGGCTATAACAGCGGCCAGATCTACACCAGCTACGCGGCCAGCAGCATCGACGTCACCGGCCCCGACGTCGGCGGCCTGGTCGGCTTCAACGACTTCGGCAGAGTCAGCGACAGCTACTGGAACATCGAGCGTTCCGGCCAGGGCGAATCGGCCGGCGGCACCGGCCTGAGCGACGCGGACATGCGCACGGCGTCGAGCTTCTCCGGCTTCACCTTCGGCACGGCGCCGGGCGCCTCCGGCTGGGTCATCGTCGACGCCAAGGGCACGCTGAACAATGCCGGCGACAACCCCGGCGCCACCGCGCCTATGCTGCTGTCCGAATACCGCAACCATGTGCGCAACGCCCACCAGCTGCAACTGATGTTGCTGGCCAAGGACGCCAGTTACACGCTGGGCGCATCCATCGACGCCGCCGCCACGGCCGGCCGCGACGTCTGGAGCGCGAGCGGCTTCGTGCCCGTCGGCAGGGACAACCGCGACAACCAGGCAGGCAACGCCGACGAGCATGCCTTCGGCGGCAGTTTCGACGGCAACGGCCACACCATCAACGCACTCACCATCAACAGCCCCGAGCGCGATTATGTCGGCCTGTTCGGCTACACCAGCCCCACCTCCGTGATCCGCAACGTCGGCCTGCTGGACGCCATGGTCACCGGCCACTTCGCCACCGGCGCCCTGGCCGGCTCCAGTGCCGGCCTGGTCAGCAACAGCCACGCCAGCGGCGAAGTGCACGGCACGGGCCGCTCAACAGGCGGACTGGTCGGCGAAAACTTCCACGGCACCGTCGAGCGCAGCCACGCCACGGCCACCGTGAACGGCGCCGACAACCGGACCGGCGGATTGGTCGGCGAAAACTTCCAAGGCACCATCAGCGACAGCTACGCCAGCGGCGCCGTCAGCAGCACCGAAGACGAAACCGGCGGCTTAGTCGGAAACAATTCCGGTTCCATCATCAACAGCTATGCCACCGGCGCCGTCAGCAGCGAGCGCCGCGATACCGGCGGGCTGGTCGGGTTCAACGACAAAAACGCGACCATTCACGGCAGTTATGCCAGCGGCGCCGTCAGCGGCAAGGGCAGGAACGTTGGCGGACTGGTCGGCGGAAATTCCGGCGCCATCGGCGACAGCCATGCCAGCGGCACCGTCAGCGGCGGCGCCAACAGGGTCGGCGGGCTGGTTGGAGAGAATGAAGGCCTCGTGAGCGCCAGCCACGCCACCGGCGCGGTCAGCGGCCAGCAGCTCGTTGGCGGGCTGGTCGGCGACAATTCCGGTTCCATCGACAACAGCCACGCCAGCGGCAACGCCAACGCCGAAGGCGAGGGCGCCGGCGGGCTGGTCGGTGAAAATTCCGGCGCCATCCTCGCCAGCCATGCCAGCGGCGCCGTCCGCAGCATGGAGCAGGGCGCCGGCGGGCTGGCCGGATTCAATACTGAAAAAGGCAGCATCCGCGACAGCCATGCCAGCGGTGCGGTCAGCAGCGACAAGAAGGCCGGCGGTCTGGTCGGGGAGAATTCGGGTGTCATCGGCACCAGCTACGCCACCGGCAACGCCAGCGGACGCAAAAGCATAGGCGGCCTGGCCGGCGCCAACTACGGCGGCGGCATCGACAACAGTTATGCGACGGGCACGGCCGACGCCAGCGCCGACAATGCCGGCGGACTGGTCGGCTACAACCAGGGCGGCAGCATCGCCAACAGCTATGCGAGCGGCCACGCCACGGGCGACCACGACGTTGGCGGCCTGGTCGGCTACAACTCGACGGAGGACGGCGACACCGCCATCTCCCTGATCCGCAACAGCTATGCGACGGGCGGCGCCACCGGCAAGACCATGACCGGCGCCCTGGTCGGCCGCAACAACGGCAGCATCGACAGCAGCTTCTGGAACAGCACGCTGCAAGAAACCGGCGTGGGCGAAAACAATGGCACCCTGAAAGGCGTGCGCGGCCTGAGCACGGCGCAACTGCAGTCGGGCGCCAGCTTCGCCGGCTGGGACATGGCCAGCGCCGGCGGCAGCAACGCCGTCTGGCGCATCTACGAAGGCAGCACCACGCCGCTGCTGCGCAGCTTCCTGACGCAGTTGACGATCACGGCCGACAACATCGGCAAGGTCTACGACGCCCGCGCCCACGAGGGCGGCCTCGTCAACGCCACGTATTCGCGCGCCGACGCCGCCACCTCGGCGCAACTGTTCAACCGCGACCGCGCCTATGCCGGCAAGGTCAACGTCGGCAAGCACGGGCCGGCGCTGTACTCCGGCCAGCAAGGCTACGACATCAGCTACGTCAACGGCACGCTGACGGTCACGCCGGCCACGCTGACCTACCGCGCCGCGCCGTCGACGTTCACGGCCGGCCAGGCGCTGACGGGCCTGACCGGCAGCGTCACCGGCTGGCTCGGCAACGACACCCAGGCCACGGCCAGCAGCGGCACGCTGCGCTGGAGCAGCGACGCCACCAGCGCCAGCCCGGCCGGGCGCCACGCCATCCAAGGCGCCGGACTGAGCGCGGAAAACTATGTGTTCGTCCAGGCCGAGGGCAACGCCACCGCGCTGACGCTGGCGGCGGTAACGCCGACGCCGACTCCGACGCCAATCGCGATTCCAGCCGCCACGCACACCGCCGTCGCGCAACTGCAATCCGACGTGCTCGGCTCGCTGACCGGTAGCCGCCCCGACGCCCTGCAACTGTCGCCGACCATCACCGTCAGCCACGCCGAGACGGCGGCCCCGGCCGACGCCACGCAAGTGAACACGACGGTGCAGATCGGCAGCCGCGGCCCGGCTTTGCAAATCGTACTGGGCGGCGTCAAGCTGCCCGCCAACACGCTGAACGTGAACCAATAACAGAAACGCTATGACACATCCATCGACACCGCTACACCCGATCCAACCCCTGCTGTCCCTGCTGCTGCTGGCGTTCGCGCCGCTGGCCGCCGCCCAGAACACGCCGGTCCTGCCCGGCGCCGGCACGATACTGCGCCAGGTGCAACCGCAAACGCCGCCACCGCCGGCGCCGGCCGCCACCGGCCTGAGCATCGAGCAAGAGCAGGGCGCCGCGCTGCCCGTCAGCGCGCCCTTCCGCGTCAGCGCCATCCGCATCGCCGGCAACCAGGCGTTCGACACGGCCACCCTGCAAGCCCTGGTCGCCGACGCCCAGGGCGCCACGCTGACGCTGGCCCAGCTGGGCGCGCTGGCCGGCCGCATCACCGAGCACTACCGCGCCAACGGCTACCCGCTGGCGCGCGCCGTCATCCCGGCCCAGACCATACAGAACGGCCTGGTGCGCATCGACGTGCTGGAAGCGCGCTACGGCAAGATCAGCGTCAGCAACGCCAGCGGCGCCGGCGACGCCCTGCTGCAGGCAACGCTGGACGCGCTGCAAACGGGCCGGAGCATCGGCCAGGGCGAACTCGACCGCACCCTGCTGCTGCTCTCCGACATCCCCAACGTCGCCATCGCCGCCACGCTCAAGCCGGGCGCCGAGGTCGGCAGCGCCGACCTGCTGGTGGACGCCTGGTCCGGCCCCGCCGTGGCCGGCAACGCCGTGCTCGACAACAACGGCAACCGCTACACGGGCCGCGCCCGCGCCGGCGCCACCGTCCACCTCTACAACCCGCTGCACCACGGCGACGTGCTCAGCGTCAGCGTCCTCAGCTCGGGGCAGGGCATGCGCTACGCCCGCCTCGGCTACGACACCCTGCTCAACGGCCGCGGCAGCCGCGTCGGCGCCTCCTACTCGGCGCTGCGCTACCGCCTCGGCCACGGCCTGTCCGCGCTGGACGCCCACGGCAGCGCGCAAGTGGCCAGCGCCTGGATCAAGCACCCGCTGCTGCGCAGCCGCGACGTCAACCTGTACGGCCAGCTGCAATACGACCGCGTGCAACTGCGCGACCGCATCGACGCCAGCGCCGTGCGCAGCGACCGGCAAATCGACAACTGGAGCGCGGCCCTCAGCGGCGACGCCCGCGATGGCCTGCTGCAGGGCGGCATCAGCAGCTGGAACCTGGCCTGGACGGCCGGCCACGCCAGCATCGACAACCCGCAGGCGCGCCGCCTCGACGCGGCCAGCGCGCGCAGCCACGGCGACTTCGCCAAATGGAACGTCAACCTGTCGCGGCTGCAAAACCTGGGCCAGCGCGACGCGCTCTACCTGAGCGTCGCCGGCCAGTGGGCAGACAGCAACCTGGACTCGGCGGAAAAAATGAGCGTGGGGGGGCCGTACACGGTGCGCGCCTACGACACGGGCGCGGCGGCGGGCGACCTCGGCTACACCGCCAGCGTTGAACTGCGCCACGAACTGGGCGCGGGCTGGGGCGGACAATGGCAAGCCGTCGCCTTCGTCGACAGCGCGCGCGTCACCGTCAACCAGCGCGCCTGGTCGGCCGGCCCGAACGGCGCGACGCTGCAAGGCGCCGGCCTGGGCTTGAACTGGAACGGCCCGCAACAGTGGGACGCCCGCATCCACGTCGCCAAGCCGATCGGCGCGACGCCGTCCCTGCTGGCGGCGCGCAGCTCGGCGCGCGTCTGGGCCGAACTGCGGCGCAGTTTTTAAGCGTCATTTTAAGGGGGAGGGGCCGGGACGCCATCGGCCCCGCCCCCTTATCCCCAGCTTATCCCTGGTTTATCCCTGATTTATCCGCAGGCTTACCCCCAGCCTATCCAGGGGCTTGCCCACAGACTTATCCACAGGCACGATCAGAACGTCGTGCGCAGCGACGCCGAGATGCGCCGCGGCTCGCCCCAGAACACGCTGTCGTAAAAGCCCACATTGCGGTAATACTCGCGGTCGAACAGATTGCTGACGTTGAGCTGGACGCTGACGCGCGGGCTGACGTCATAGCCGGCCATCAGGCTCACCAGCGTGTAACTGCCCTGACCGACGCGCGCCGGCTTCGTATGATGCGGCGGCCGGCCAAACCACGAGTCGCCGTAAGTGGCGCTCTGCGTGGTCAAGCCGGCGCCGGCCCGCCAACCCTGCAGCGCGCCGCCGAAGCGGTAGGCGCTCGACAGACGCAGCAGATGGCGCGGCTGGTCCGGCACGGCGCGCCGGCCATCGGCCTCGGCCGCGTGCAGATAGGTATAGCCGCCGCTAAGGTTCCAGGCCGCCGTCAACTGGCCGGACACCTCGAACTCGACGCCCTTGGCCGTGATGCCGTCGGCATTCGCGACATAGGCCGAGCCGCCGTCGGGCAGCTTGAAGCCGGCCGGCACGCTCTGGTCGAGCTCCGCCAGATTCTTCTTCTTGACCAGGAACACGGCCGACGAGGCGTTCAGCTTACCGTCGAAGAACTCGCCCTTCACGCCCAGCTCCGCGTTGCTGCCTGTGGCCGGCTTCAGGAACTGGCCGTTCTTGTCCTTCGAAGTCTGCGGCGTGAACAAGGTCGTATAACTGGCATAGGCCGAATACCTGTCGTTCAAGTCATACACCACGCCGACATAGGGCGTGACCTCGTTGCGCGCCTCGACCCGGTCGGTCGTTTCCGTGTGCACGCCGGCCTTGTTGTACTGGCGCGTGTAAGTGTTGTAATTGCTCAGGCGCGCGCCGACGATCACATGCAGCGGATCGGCCAGCGAAAACCGCGCGGCCAGATAAGCGCCGCCCAGACGCGTCACGGCCTCCGTGCGCGAACCGTCCGGCACGAACACGGGACGGGGAATGTTGCCGGTCCAAAGACGGTAATCGGGAATCTCCTTCTCGTAGTCTATCTTGGCATCGCCGCCCACCGCCGTATAAGTCTGGTTGCTGCCGTTGAAACCGGCGATCAGCGTGTGGCGCCGTCCCAGCAACTGAAAAGGACCGCTGGCATACAAATCCACATTATCAGTGACATACTTGCCCTCGCCCCAGACTCCGGTCCACAGCACCATACCGCCGCCCGTCTTCGTATCCGGATAACCGTCGCCGCCATAAGCCAGCGTCGTATTGTTGCGGCTGTTCGTGCGGGCATAACCGGCATGCACCTTCCAGCCATTGGCGAACTGATGGTCCAGCGACGCGAACACCGTTTCCTGCTCATTCGCCCAGGAATTCCACGGCGTGCCCAAACTGAAATTGCGCGGCAAATTCGCCAGACTGCCGTCGGCGTTCCAGTACGGCACCGCGCCCCAGGTCGAGCCGTTTGGCTTATTGTGCTGGAAGTCGATACCGGCCGTCAGCAGCGTCGCCGGCGCCAGATCGGCCTCGACGATGACCATGCCGACCCACTTGCGATCGTGATAAAAATCCATATACGAATCGCGCGACTCGTGGGCGAGGGCGGCGCGGGCGCGCACACCGCCGCCGGCGCTGAGCGGGCCGGACACATCCACCTCGGTGCGGCGGCCATTCCAACGCTCCAGGACCAACCCGGCGCCACCCTGGAAAGCCCGCGTCGGACGCTTGCGCACCATATTCACCGTCGCCGACGGATCGCCGGTGCCGCCCATCAAACCCGTGGCGCCGCGCACCACCTCGACCCGGTCATACAAAATCGTATCCGACAAAGGCGCGTTCTGACCGCGCGGCATACCGTCGATCTGCGAATTATCAATGGAAAAACCGCGCGCCGAAAAATTCGTCCGCTCGCTATCGGACTTACCGACAATCACCCCGGTGGTCTGTTCGAGCACCTGATCGAGCCGGGTCATCCCCATATCATCCATCAGCTGGCGCGTCACCACACTGACCGACTGCGGCGTATCGCGCACCGACAAATCCAGGCGCATCGCCGTATTCATCGTCCCGGACGTATACGAACCGGCGCCCTCCGTCGTGGCGCGCAAACCCTGCGCCGTCACCGTCACCGGCGCCAAAGCCTGCGCGGCGCTGGCGGCCGGCGCCGACTTCCGCAACACAAACACATCGGCGCCCTGCGGCACGGCCTGCAAAGACGTCCCCTCCAACAAACGGGCGAAGCCCTCCGCCACCGACACACTGCCCTGCAAACCACGCGTCAGCAAACCCGCCGTCAACGCCGGATCGGACGAAAAATTCACCCCTGCGCTGCCGGCGAAACTCGACAAAGCGGGGCTCAGCGGGCCGGCGGCGATGCCATACACCTTCACGGCGGCGCTGGCGGGGGGCGCAGCGTGGGCGGACGCGGCGGCGCCAAACGCCGTGGCGGCCAGCGCCAGCATAGCGCCGCGGACCAAAACGGCGGCGCGGCGCGGCGCGGGCGCGGCGGCAAAAGAACGGGGACGCAAAAAAGCCATAAAAACAATCCTCATAAAAAAGAAATGGTCGCAATCCCCATATGACCGGCGCCCACGCAAAAAGGGACACGACTTTGCAACAATGGGGTCAGGTCTAGACATGGCGGTTTGTTGTAAAAACACCACTGGGGTCAGGTCTAGACATGGCGGTTTATTCAGGGAAAACCGTCATGTCTAGACCTGACCCCAGGGATACCCGCAGGCGCCCCGGCCAGCAGCGCCAGCGTCTTCAGCGCGTCCGCCTGGCGCAGCGCCGGCAGGGCGATGTCGGCCGGCAGCAGGCCGAGTTTGCCGGCCACCAGCCCGGCGCGCTGCCACGCCAGTTCGTGGGCCGGGTCGCTGGCCCGCCAGCGCGCGCAGTTGCGCCGCTCGGCCTCGCTCATGTCGCCCGCGTGCAGGCGCACCAGCCAGCGCGCCGCCTCGCGCGCCGCGCCCGGATCGACCGCCGCCGCGCCGGCGCCGCTCACGCCGCCACCAGCAGGATGCTTTGCTCGAACGCTTGCGCCATGTAGCGCTTGACGGTGCGCTCGGATACGCCCAGGCGCGCGCCGATGGCGGCGTAGCCCAGCCCTTCAAGCTGCGACAGCAGGAAGGCTTCGCGCACGCGCGCCGGCAGGCCGTCGAGCATGGCGTCGATGTCGTGCAGGGTGTCGAGGATGGCCAGGCGGGTTTCCGGCGCCAGCGCCTGGGCCTGCGGCACCAGCGCCAGCACGTCCAGGTAGGCTTGCTCCAGCGACTGGCGGCGCACGTGGTTGATCAGCAGGTTGCGCGCCACCGTCGTCAGGTAGGCGCGCGGTTCGCGCATAGCCAGGTCTTGCCGCGCCTCGTGCCGCGACAGCACGCGCACGAAGGTGTCGTGCGCCAGGTCGGCGGCCTGGTCGGCGCCGTTGAGTTTGCGGCGCAGCCAGCCCAGCAGCCAGCGGTGGTGCTCGACATAGACGGCGGCAACGTTGCCGGTGGATAGCGCTGAGACTGGCACAGGTGGGCTTCCTAAAGGAGCGGCGCGCGCCGCAATATCGTAAATGAGACTTATTCTCATTATATAGATTTTGTTTCCGCCTGTGCCTGCCGAACAGGGATGGCGGCGGCATGCCGCGCTGCCGGCGTCTTATCCCCCGCTTACCCACCCGCTTTTCCACAAGCTTACCCACAGGAAAACTCCCGCCACAACGGCAGAGGCGACACTTATCCCTGCTTATGCAACACTTATCCCGCACTTATTTGCAGGATTATCCACACAGTTATCCACAAAACTAATGAAACAGACCCTGCAACGGGCAAGAGGCGGGAAGAGGGCGGCGGCGCGGCGGATTTTTGGCACAGGCAAAGGCTTTGCACCCTTGCCCAAGCTGCTTATCCACGGCTTATCCCATGCTTTGCGCACAAGCTTATCCAGCCGCTGTCGACAGGCTTGTCCACAGACTTACCCACAGAGGAAAACACACGGGAAAACGCTGCGCGCCGCCGTCCGGAGACGGCGGCGGCGAGGCCAGGCGGGCCGGACGGCCCGCCTGCGGGGAAAATGCTTACTTCTTGACCTTGACCGGACGCTCCCACGCCTCGATCGTGATCTGGCGCGAACGCGAGATCGTCAGCTTGCCGGCCGGCGCATCCTGCGACAGGCTGGTGCCGGCGCCCAGCGTCGCGCCCTTGCCCACCGTCACCGGGGCGATCAACTGGCTGTCGCTGCCGATGAAGGCGTCGTCCTCGATCACCGTGCGGAACTTGTTGACGCCGTCATAATTGCAGGTGATCGTGCCGGCGCCGATGTTGACGCGCGAACCGACGGTGGCGTCGCCGACATAGGCCAGATGGTTGGCCTTGCTGTGCGCGGCGATCTGGCTGTTCTTGATCTCGACGAAATTGCCGATGTGGACATCTTCGTCCAGCACCGTGCCGGGGCGCAGGCGCGCATACGGCCCGATCACCGAGGCGGCGCCGACGACGGCGTCCTCGATATGGCAGAAAGGCTTGATTTTCACGCCGGCGGCGACGCTGGCGTTGACGATGACGCTATGGGCGCCGACGCTGACGCCGTCGGCCAGCACGACGCGGCCCTCGAACACGCAGCCGACGTCGATCGTCACGTCGCGGCCGCACACCAGCTCGCCGCGCACGTCGATGCGGGCCGGGTCCATCAGCGTCACGCCCTGTTCCAGCAGCGCGTGGGCGATATTGCCCTGGTGGATGCGTTCCAGCTGGGCCAGTTGCACCTTGCTGTTCACGCCCGCCACTTCCCACTCGGCCGCCGGCTGCGCCGACACCACGGCCACGCCGTCGGCGACGGCCTGGGCGACGATATCGGTCAGGTAATACTCGCCCTGGGCATTCTGGTTCGACAAGCCGGCCAGCCACTTTTTCAGCTGGGCCGTCGGCGCCACCATGATGCCGCTATTGATCTCGCCGATGGCGCGCTCGGCCTCGCTGGCATCCTTTTCCTCGACGATGCGGACGATGGCGCCATTCTCGCGCACGATGCGGCCCAGGCCGAAGGGATCGGCCTGCACCACCGTCAGGATCGCCAGCTTGTCGCCGCCGGCCGCGTCGACGAGGCGCTGCAGGGAAGCGGCGCTCGTCAGCGGCACGTCGCCGTACAGGATCAAGGTCGGCACGCTCTCGTCGAGCACCGGCACGGCCTGCATGACGGCGTGGCCGGTGCCCAGTTGCTGCTCCTGCAGGGCGGCGGCGATCGGCGCCGCCTGCCCCTCGTTTTGTTTTTCAAGCAACTTCAACACGGCCGCGCCGCCGTGCCCGTAAATCACGCATAATCGGGAAGGGGCCAGGCGCCGCGCCGTGTCGATCACATGCGACAGCAGCGGCTTGCCAGCCAGGGGATGCAACACTTTGGGCAGCGCCGATTGCATACGCTTTCCCATGCCGGCGGCGAGGATGACAACATTCATAGGACGTACTTTTATTAAGTTAAGGATATGAAAAAGTTTAACACGGCCGTGTGCAAAAACCGCTTTCGCCAGCTCTGCCTGATCGGCCTGCTGGCGCTGCTGGCCGGCTGCAGCTCCCTCAAACTCAGCTACAACCACGGCGAAACCCTGCTCTACTGGTGGTTGAACGCCTATGTCGACCTGGACGCCGACCAGAAGGGCTGGGTCAAAAAAGACATCGACACCCTGTTCCAGTGGCATCGCCAGACCCAGTTGAAGGAATATGCGCAAGTGCTGGCGCAGGCCCAGCGCCAATTGCAGGGCAACGTCACGCAGGCCGAGCTGCTGGCCGACTACGCCGACGTGCGCAGCCGCAGCCAGCAACTGCTGCTGAAGGCGCAACCGGAGCTGGCCGACCTGGCGCGCGCCCTGCGCCCCGAGCAGATCGCCCACCTGGAAAAGAAATTCGCCTCCAACAATGAGGACTACCGCAAGAAATACCTGCGCGGCGACACGGCAAAGCGGCAGAAAATTCGCTTCAAGAAGGCGATGGAGCAATTCGAGCTCGTGTTCGGCGGCTTCGGCCGCGAGCAGGAGGAGTTGATACGCAGGGCCTCCGACGCCCGCCCCCTCGACAACGAACGCTGGCTGGAAGAGCGGCAGCGGCGCCAGCGCAACATCGTCAACCTCGTGCAAAAAGTCCAGCGCGACAAACTGGACAAGGAGGCGACGATGGCGCTTATCAACAAACTCATTAAAGATACCTTCGAGCGCATCGAGCAGCCCGAGCACAAAGCCTTCTTCGACGCCCACAACGAGGCGACGGCGCAAATGGTGCTGACGGTAATCAAAACGGCCACGCCGGCGCAGAAAAACCACGCCGCCAAGCGCCTGCAAGGCTGGATCGACGACTTCAACGCGCTGGCGGCCGAGGCCCGCTGAACCTGGCCGCCGCCCCCCATATGCTATAGTGGCCGACACTGAATTCATCCCGCCGTCCCATGCAAAAGCCGAAAAAACCCGCCAAAGTCCCGGTCCACCGCCCGCCACATTCGAACCAGGTCCGCATCATCGGCGGCAGCTGGAAACGCACGGCGCTGCCGGTGCTGGAGGCGCAGGGCCTGCGCCCGACGCCGGACCGGGTGCGCGAAACCCTGTTCAACTGGATCCACCACCTGCGCGACGGCGACTGGGCCAGCGCCCGCTGCCTCGACCTGTTCGCCGGCAGCGGCGCGCTCGGCTTCGAGGCGGCCAGCCGCGGCGCCCAGTCCGTGAAGATGGTCGACGCCCACACGCCGGTGATCCGCCAGCTCGACGACATCAAGACCAAGCTGCGCGCCGAGCAAGTGCAACTGCTGCGCGGCGACGCCATGCTGACGGCCCAGGGCATGGCCGCGCGCGGCCAGCGCTTCGACCTGATCTTCCTCGACCCGCCCTACCAGCAGGATTTCCTGGCGCGCGCGCTGCCGCTGTGCGCGGCGCTGCTCCAGGAGGGCGGCCTGGTCTACGCCGAATCGGGCCTGCCGCTGACCTTCGACGACCCGGCCGGCCCGGCCCGGCCGGACTGGATGGCGCCCTGGGAAGTCATCCGCGCCGACAAGGCCGGCACCGTCTTCTTCCATTTGCTCAGCTATAGAAAAGCGCCGCCGGAGGCCGCCGGCGCCGCCGAATAGGGCGACCGCGCCTGATTTTCAGGCATAATGCGCGTTCTATATTGGTGCATCTCTAGGGAGCCGCAATGGTTGTAGCCGTATATCCGGGAACGTTCGATCCGCTCACGCGTGGCCATGAAGATTTGGTGCGCCGCGCATCCGGGCTGTTCGACAAGCTGATCGTCGGCGTTGCCGACAGCAAAAACAAGAAGCCGTTCTTCTCGCTGGACGAGCGCCTGACGATCGCCAACGAGGTGCTGGGCCACTATCCGAACGTGCAGGTGGAAAGCTTTTCCGGCCTGTTGAAGGACTTCGTGCGCAAACACGACGCCCGCGTCATCGTGCGCGGCCTGCGCGCCGTCTCCGACTTCGAATACGAGTTCCAGATGGCCGGCATGAACCGCTACCTGCTGCCGGATGTCGAAACCATGTTCCTGACGCCGTCCGACCAATACCAGTTCATCTCCGGCACCATCGTGCGCGAGATCGCGGTGCTGGGCGGCGACGTCTCCAAGTTTGTTTTCCCATCGGTGGACCGCTGGCTGCAAAAGAAGATTGCGGCGACCGCGGCGGACGCCGAATAAGCGAGTCCAGCCATGGCATTACTGATCACCGACGACTGTATCAACTGCGACGTATGCGAGCCTGAGTGCCCGAACGAAGCCATCTACATGGGCGCCGAAATATACGAAATCGACCCGGACAAATGCACCGAATGCGTCGGCCACTTCAACGAGCCGCAATGCCAGCAGGTGTGCCCGGTCAGCTGCATCCCCTTCAACCCGGCCTGGCGCGAAAGCGAAGCCGAGCTGCGCGCCAAGTACGACCGCCTGCAGGCGGCCCAGAAACAAGCCTGAGTACAGCCGGGGACAGACCACGATTTTCAAGAAATGATTTCTTGAAAATCGTGGTCTGTCCCCGGAAGTGTCTTACACTGGTCCTGTCGCGTCCCGCAAGCCAACCCGATTTCCCGTGGAGACAGCATGACTAAGCAACACATCAATGGCGCCAGGCGCCTGCTCGCCGCCGCCTGCCTGGCCGCCGTCCTCAGCCCCGGCGCGCTGGCGGTCGAGGTGGGCGGCGTCAAGCTGGACGACACCGCGCTCGTCGCCGGCAAGGAATTAAAGCTCAACGGCGCCGGCGTGCGCTACAAGGCCATCTTCAAGGTTTACGCGGCCGGCCTCTACCTGCCGGAAAAGCGCAGCAACGTGGCCGAGATCCTGGCGCTATCGGGCCCGCGCCGCGTCGCCATGGTGATGCTGCGCGACGTCAGCTCGGAAGATTTCGGGCTCGCCTTCATGACCGGCCTGAACAACAACTCCGACAAAGCCGACAAGGCCAAGATCCTCAACCAGACCATGCAGTTCGGGCAAATGTTCGCCCTGCTGCCGGGTTTGAAAAAGGGCGACATGCTGGCGCTGGACTGGCTGCCGGGCGTGGGTACGCAATGCCAGTTGAACGGCAAAAAGATCGGCGAAGTGATGCCGGACCAGGCTTTTTACAATGCGGTGCTGAAAATCTGGATAGGCGACAAGCCTGTGGATAACTCGCTGAAGCCGAAGCTGCTCGGCGAATCCGGCTGATACTGCAGGGACAAGGGGCGCAAGCCCCGGCCGGAGCCTGCCTGGCCTCCGGTAGCGCCGCGCCCGCGGCGCGGCAAAGGGAACTTAAGCGCGCGAAGCCAGCGCGCGCAACTCGGCGGCGTGGCTGGGGGCCGAACGGTCCAGCCCGCTGAGCATGCGGTTGAGCATCATCGCATCGCGCATCTGCCGCTCGGCCAGACGCTGCTCCTTGCTCATCTTCGGCCGCACCACCAACATCGCCGCGCGCGCCACGCCAAGCAACAAAGGCTTGAACAACACCAGCAAGGCGGCCAGCAGCACCACGCCCAAGGCGATTTGCACGGCGCTCAACAGGGAGATATCCAGCACGGCGGCGAGGGCGATTTGGGCGGCGGAGAGTACGGTAGACATGATGTTCCAGTGCATTATAGAATCAATGACGTTACTATAGTGCAGTGCAACATATACATCCAATTTCGTTTCCTGATACCAAGTATATGGATCATGAATGAATCCTGTGATATTTTGAGCACTGGCGCCGCAATATGAATATCTCGCTACCATTTCACCAATATTTCTGAAAACACACTAGGCCACCATGAGCTTTCTGACGCTGGATTTGAACTTATTGCGCGTCTTCGACGCCGTGATGACAGAGCAAAACCTGACGCGCGCCGCTGGCCACCTGGCGATGACACAGCCGGCGGTATCGAACGCCATCAAACGCCTGCGCGAAAGCCTGGGCGACGAACTGCTGATACGCACGGCCTACGGCGTCAAACCGACGCCGCGCGCCGAATCGCTGTGGCCGGCGGTGCGCTCGGCGCTGGCCAGCCTGGAAGCGGCGGTGACGCCGGAAACCTTCGACGTCTCGAAAGCGCACGCCACCTTCCGCATGGCCATGGCCGATGCGACGGCGGCATTCTGGCTGCCCTCGCTGATGCGCTCCATCGAAAGCGAGGCGCCGGGCGTCAACGTGCGCATGGTGCCGCTGACGACGCGCGAACCGCGGCCGATGCTGCTGCGCGGCGACATCGACCTGGCCGTCGGCTTCTTCCCTGGCGTCGCCGCGCAACTGTCGAGCGAAACGGGCTCGCCGATCCGCCACGAGCGCCTGTACTCGGGACAATACGTCTGCGTCATGCGGCGCACCCACCCGCTGGCCAAGGCCGACCTGACGCTGGACAACTACTGCGCGGCCAACCACCTGCTGGTCAGCTTCTCGGGGCGGGCGCACGGCCTGGTCGACGAAGCGCTGGCGCAAATCCACCGCGAGCGGCGCATCCTGCTGACCGTCAACCAATTCTTCACGGCGGGGCGGGTCGTGGCCAACTCCGACCTGCTGACGGTACTGCCGCGCCACCTGATCGCCTCGACCGGCATGACCGACGCGCTGATCTACAAAGAACTGCCGTTCCCCCTGCCGGCCGTCCACCTCGACATGCTATGGCACGAGCGCGACGCCCGCAGCCCGGCGCACAAATGGCTGCGCGCCCACCTCGAAGGCATGAACACCGTCACCTTACGCAGCGCGACGGCGGCGGGCGGCGGCATCGCCCCCAAAAGCGACAGCGAATAGTTGCTCCCCCCATGGGGTCAGGTCTAGACATGGCGGTTTCTTGTGTGAAAACCGTCATGTCTAGACCTGACCCCAGGGGGTTTTGCAAGTTTTTAGCGGCCGCTGGAGCGGTAGCCGATGCGGAAGCCGCCCCAGTGTCGGCCGCCAACGTAGATCGGCGCCGATAGGTCGTGCATGACTTCGCCCGTGTCGCGTTGGTAGGTTTGTAGCAGGAAGCTGCGGGTGTTGGCGCCGCAGCGCGCGCCCGTGCGGTCGTTGAAGATGCGCTTGGTGCGGTTGTGCAGGATGTCGACGGCGTAGTCGCCCGTCAGCGCCTGGCTGAATTTTTTGTTGTGGGTGGGGAAGTAACCGTTGTTGTCGACCGCCCCCGCGTAGGCCAGTTGCGGCATGGCCGCCAGCAAGCCTTCCTGCAGCTCGGGCAGCACGCGGTCGGTGAAGCCGTCGAATTGGCTGTGGTGCTTCTGCGGGTCGGTATTCGGTATCGGCCGGTAGCGCCGGTCAAACAGCGCTTCGCGGCTGATCTTGCCGGCGGAGATGGCGGCGTCGAACAGGCGCCCGACTTCCCGCGCGGCGTCCTGGGCCGCCCGGCGTATCGCGTCGTGCGGCGTGGCGACGCTCGATTCGCCCAGCGCGCCGGCGATCGCCTCGGCCCGCTCCGCCAGCGCCATCGCCGAGCCCGTCGCCCGCGGCAATTCGGCGTCGGTCGTCAGCATGCTGTCGCGGATCTGCGCGACGGCGTCGGCGATGCCCTGCGTCGTGTCGACGTGGCGCCGCGAGGCCCGCGCGATCAGGCCGATTTCCTCTTCCGAAGCGCCCGACGATTGTTCGATCTGGCTCAGCGAGCCGTGCACGCTTTCGACGTTTTGCGCGGCCGCCGTGACGACCTCGGCCAGCGAGTTCATGCCCTGCGACGCTTTTTCCGCTTGTTCGTTGATTTCCCGCACCATCAGGCTGATTTCGTCGCTGGCCTCTTTCGTGCGCAGCGCCAGTTGCCGCACTTCGCCGGCGACGACGGCGAAGCCGCGGCCGTGTTCGCCGGCCCGCGCCGCCTCGATGGCGGCGTTCAGCGCCAGCAGGTTGGTGCGCGCGGAGATGTCGCTGATGGCTTCGGTGAAGCCGGCGATGCGCCGCGATTTGTCTTGCAGGCCGGCCATCACCGCCGAGGCCGTCTGGGCCGCGCTCTTCGCGCTGCCGATGCGCTGCAAGCCCTGGTCGACTTCGGCCCGCGCCGCCACGCTTTCGGCCCGCACCTGGGCCGCCACGGCGGCGGCCCGCTCGGCGTGGGCGGCAATTTTCTGCGTCGCGCGGGCGTTCTGCTCGGAGCTGCCGGCGATCTCGCCGGCAATCTTGACGTCTTGTTCGACCTTTTTCTTGACCGAGTCGACGAAGTACGAGGTTTCCGCCGCGCCTATCATGATGGCGTCGATGGCCTGGCCGACCGTGTCGGCGAAGCGCGGCAGGCCGCCGTCGTCGGCGCCGCGCCCGGCCAGCCGCATCACGGCGGCGCCGATCAGCGCCGCCAGCGCCGTCTGCCACCAGGAATCGGCGCCGCCCAGCGCCAGCCGCAGCAGCCACACGGCGCCGGCCGCCGCCGCCGCGGCTATCAGGAAAAGCAAAACCAAGCGTACCGTCTCGTGCCGCAAAAGCCTCATCTATCCCCCCGCCCCATGGTGGCCGGCCGCCCGGACCGGCGGCTGGCAATTGCCCGGCTCCAGCCGTGTCATCATTCCGGCCAGCAACTAAACCCGCAATTGCCCCCACACTACAACACTTATCTCTTTTGCTCAATCGCTAAGATAAAGGCGCGAGCATCCATCCGGCGGACGGCCCGGATGCTCGCGCTCGACCTTGGGATAGGCCCGCCACCGGCCTGGTGCCGTTGGTTTTCAGCACGCCGCGGCGGCAATGCTTACTTAATAGGCAGCTTGCTGGTATTCTTGACTTCTTCCATCACCGCGTAGGTGTGGGTTTCGCGCACACCTTTCTGCAGCAGGGTTTTGCCCAGGAATTCGCGGTAGGCAGCCATATCCTTGACACGCGCCTTGACCAGATAGTCGAAACCGCCGGCCACCATATGACATTCCAACACTTCCGGGATGATTTGTACGCTATGCTTGAAGGCATCGAATACTTCCGGCGTCGTGCGGTCCAGCACCACCTCGATGAAGACCAGCAGCGACACGTCCAGCAATTGCGGGTTGAGTTGGGCCGTGTAGCCCATGATGTAACCGGATTCATGCAGTTTGCGCACGCGCTCCAGGCAGGCCGCCGGCGACAGGTTGACCCGCGCCGCCAACTCGACGTTGCTGATGCGGCCGTCGCTCTGCAATTCCATCAGAATTTTCTTACTGATTTTGTCCAACATATGCCACAGTCCCCAAATAAATATTATTTGGTTAAATTGTCTCACTAAAAACAATCTATGGCTAGTACTGTGTATTACCAGAATTAATCCATAGGAATCCCCCTTACAATCGAATCATCTTCCAGTCAGCCAAAAACGCCTCTCCTTCACCGTTGACCAGCGTGCTTTGTTGCGTGTTTCACCATTATTTATATTTACTAAAAGAGCCCTCTCATGCACTCTGCAGCCACCCCGGCCCCGTCCCTTTCCCCGTTCGCCGCGCTCCAGGCGGAAATCCTGCGCGACCCGTCGCCGCTGCGCTCGGCCGTGACGGCCGCCTACCGCCGCGATGAAATCAGCGCCGTCCAGTGGTTGCTCAGCCAACTCAAACAAGACAGCGCCGCCAGCAAGACCGAAGCGCAGGCCCTGGCCCACAAGCTGGTGAGCGCGGTGCGCGAAAAGCGCACCCGCTCGTCCGGCGTCGACGCCTTGATGCATGAGTTCTCGCTGTCGTCGGAAGAGGGCGTGGCGCTGATGTGCCTGGCCGAAGCGTTGTTGCGCATTCCCGACAGCCAGACGGCCGACCGCCTGATCGCCGACAAGATCAGCAAGGGCGACTGGCGCAAGCATCTGGGCGAATCGCCCTCGCTGTTCGTCAACGCCGCCACCTGGGGCTTGCTGATTACGGGCAAGCTGGTCAGCACCAGCAGCGAAAACCGCCTCAGCTCGGCCTTGTCGAAACTCATCACCAAGGGCGGCGAGCCGCTGATACGCAAGGGCGTCGACATGGCCATGCGCATGCTCGGCAACCAGTTCGTCACCGGCCAGACCATCGAGGAAGCGATCAAGAACAGCCGCGACAACGAAGCGCGCGGCTACCGCTATTCCTACGACATGCTGGGCGAGGCCGCCCTGACGGAGGAAGACGCCGCCAATTACTACGCCTCGTATGAGCGCGCCATCCACGCCATCGGCCAAGCCTCGAACGGCCGCGGCATCAAGCAGGGGCCGGGCATTTCCGTGAAATTGTCGGCATTGCACGCCCGCTACAGCCGGGCCCAGCGCGCCCGCGTGCTGGAAGAGCTGCTGCCGCGCGTGAAAACCCTGGTCTTGCTGGCCAAGAAATACAACATCGGCTTGAATATCGACGCCGAGGAAGCGGACCGCCTGGAATTGTCGCTCGACCTGATGGAGGCGATGGCTTTCGACCCCGAGCTGGCCGGCTTCGACGGCATCGGCTTCGTCGTCCAGGCTTACCAGAAGCGTTGCCCGTTCGCCATCGACTACCTGATCGACCTGGCCAAGCGCAGCGGCCGCAAGTTCATGGTGCGCCTGGTCAAGGGCGCGTATTGGGATTCCGAAATCAAGCGCGCCCAGGTCGACGGCATGAGCGGCTACCCGGTCTACACGCGCAAGGTGTACACCGACGTGTCCTACCTGGTCTGCGCGAAAAAGCTGCTGGGCGCCAACGGCCTGATCTATCCGCAATTCGCCACCCACAACGCGCAAACCCTGTCCGTCATCTACACCTGGGCGAAGCAAGACGGCATCAGCGACTATGAATTCCAGTGCCTGCACGGCATGGGCGAAACCCTGTACGATCAAGTCGTCGGCGCCGCCAACCTGGACAAGCCTTGCCGCATCTACGCCCCGGTCGGCTCGCACGAAACGCTGCTGGCCTACCTGGTGCGCCGCCTGCTGGAAAACGGCGCCAACTCGTCCTTCGTCAACCAGATCGTCGACGAAAAGATCGCCATCGAATCGCTGATCACCGATCCCTTCGAGGCGGCCCGCCAGCAGGGCGGCGTGCCGCATCCCGGCATCGTCTTGCCGCTCGATATGTTCGGCACGGAGCGCAAGAACTCCTCCGGCATCGACCTGGCCAATGAAGACGTGCTGCGCGAAGTGTCCGCCGCGCTGGCCGCGCCGCGCAGCTGGAACGCCGCGCCGCTGATCGACGGCCCGCTGAGCAGCGATGTCGCCGCCCAGCAAATCAGCAATCCGGCCCGCCGCGACGATATCGTCGGCACCATCGTCGAAGCCAACGCCAGCGACGTGGAAAATGCCCTGGCCGGCGCCAGCGCCTTTGCGATGGACTGGCAGACGACGGAACCGTCGCTGCGCGCCGACGCGCTGAACCGCGCCGCCGATTTGTTTGAAACCCACCGCCTGGAATTGATGGCGCTGGCGATACGCGAAGCGGGCAAATCGCTGCCGAACGCCATCGCCGAAGTGCGCGAGGCCGTCGACTTCCTGCGCTATTACGCGGCGCAGGTGGACAGCCTGCCGAATACACTGGCCCTGGGTCCGGTCACCTGCATCAGCCCGTGGAACTTCCCGCTGGCCATTTTCACCGGCCAGATCGGCGCCGCCCTGGCCGCCGGCAACGTCGTGCTGGCCAAGCCGGCCGAGCAAACCCCGCTGATCGCCCACCGCGCCGTCGAGCTGCTGCACGAAGCGGGCGTGCCGCGCGGCGCGCTGCAATTCGTGCCCGGCCGCGGCGAAGTGGTCGGCGCCGGCCTGTGCAACGACGCCCGCGTCAAGGGCGTCATCTTCACCGGCTCGACGGAAGTGGCGCAACTGATCAACCGCACGCTGGCCAAGCGCTCGGTCGCCGAATCCTGCGACATTCCGCTGATCGCCGAAACGGGCGGCCAGAACGCCCTGATCGTCGACTCGTCGGCGCTGCCGGAACAAGTGGTGCAAGACGCGATTTCCTCGGCCTTCGACAGCGCCGGCCAGCGCTGCTCGGCGCTGCGCGTGCTCTTCCTGCAAGCCGATATCGCCGATAAAACCATCAAGATGCTCAAAGGCGCCATGCAGGAACTGCGCGTCGGCAATCCGGACCGCCTGGCGACCGACATCGGCCCCGTCATCGACACCGAGGCGCAAGGCAATCTGCTGGCCCACATCAACAAAATGAAGACCACGGCGATCAGCCACTTCTCGCTCGACGTGGCGCCGGCGAACGGCACCTTCATCGCGCCGACCGTGCTGGAAATCAAGTCGCTGTCGGAACTGACGCATGAAGTGTTCGGTCCGGTTCTGCACGTGATTCGCTATAAGCGCGCCGATTTGCCGAAATTGATAGACGAAATCAATGCCAGCGGCTATGGCTTGACCCTGGGCATCCACTCGCGCATCGACGAAACGATCGAGTTCATCTCCAGCCGCGCCCACGTCGGCAATATCTATGTCAACCGCAACATCGTCGGCGCAGTGGTCGGCGTGCAACCGTTTGGCGGCGAAGGCAAATCCGGCACCGGCCCTAAAGCGGGCGGCCCGCTGTACCTGAAGCGCCTGCAACGCAACGCGCCGGCGCCGGCGCAACATCAACGCCAGGCCACGCCGGCGCTGGACGCCCTCACGGTCTGGGCCAAAACCCACGGCCACCAGGATGTCGCGAATCTGGCCGGCGAATATGCCCGCAGCACCTTGCATGGCCACACGACGGTATTGCCTGGCCCTACGGGCGAGCGCAACACCCTCAGCTTTGTCGCCCGCGGCACGGTCGTCTGCGCCGCGTCGAGCGTCGGCGTGCTGCTGAACCAACTGGCGGCAGCTTTGGCGACCGGCAACAAGGCATTGGTGCTATCGAGTTCGTCCGCCCTGATTCCGGCCGACTTGCCGGCGGCAGTCAAGGATCGCGTCCAGTTGGTCAGCGGTTTGGATGCCTGTGGAGAAGATTTCCAGATCGTCATGGTCGAGCCGGCGCTGGCAAACGACTTGAAACCAGTGCTGGCGGCCCGCAAAGGGGCGCTGGTGGGCATGATAGAGACAACGGCAGGGGTTGCCATCCCATTGTGGCGCCTGGTCGCGGAGCGCGCGCTGTGCGTCAACACGACGGCGGCGGGCGGCAATGCCAGCCTGATGACCCTGGACGCGTAAGCGCTCCAAGCTAACAACCAACGCTGGAGAGCCGGCCTCAAGCTTTTTTGCTCTGGGTCTGGCTCGCCACCGTTGGTTTTTTTACGTCCGCAGCACCTTGAATGGTTTACGCCAGCCGCTGGCACAAGCGTTTTACGACATGAAACGCATAACGCGACGCCACGGTCTGCACAAAACGCATAAAGTCCACCGCCGCCTCTTCATTGGCGTTATCCGAGATCGTCCGTATCACCGCATATGGAATGCCAAGCTCAAAACACACTTGCGCCACCGCGGCGCCTTCCATTTCCACCGCCAGCAGCTCCGGTAAAGCCTCCTTGAGCTGACCCAATTGCGTCCGGCTGTGGATAAACTGGTCGCCACTGCCAATCAAGCCGCGATGCACACGCGGTCCGTCCAGGCCGAATTCCTTCGCCTCGGCAACGCTGAAGACGCTTTTCAGATCATCCGCGAGGAAATCTTGCGCGGAACCGACCACGCGCTCGCTCAAGGTCAGATCCGACGGGAAGTGCGACAAGCCGGTCAACGGCACCTCAAAGCGCGGAAACAGGGGACGGGCGTCCATATCGTGCTGAACCAGTGATTCCGCGACAACAATATCGCCAACATTGACGCAAATATCGCCACTTCCGGCGACTCCCGTGAAAACAATGTGGGTAACTTCGAACTTTTCCACAAGGATAGCGGCCGTCATGGCCGCCGCGGCCTTGCCAATACGCGACAGAACGCACACAGCGTCGATTCCCCACAGACTACCCACGGTGTAGTCACGCATGCCGTGCGAGAGCTTCTGGGGGCCTTTCATGGCTTCTACCAGCCCTTCTTGCTCTTCAACAAGGGCACTGATCACTCCTAGACGCAGTTTTTTGCTCGAATTCATGGTTTCTGGCTCTATTTTTTAGGATTTTTGGCTGTTGTGGGGCAGGTATCCACCGCACTGCGCTGTATAGCTCTTTTATATAAGGTATATATAAAAAAATAGTAGTGATAGTAAACGGCCTATTTTTTGTGGATAAGTCGGTTAACGCGATAAAAATCATCAACTTACCGTCCACAAAACGGCTTGCATAAGCATTGTATCCAGACAGGATGAGTTTTGGATAAAAAAAGTCTTGTGGACAAAGAGCGACTTTTCCCACATCCGATCCTGTGGATATGCAAGCACTTATCCACAGTCGCTTGAAAAAATGCGGTTTTTCAATGCAAAACCAGCAATTTTTTGACTTCCCAGGGTCAACTTCAGTACCCAGTCATCCAAGTAGCTCACGCGACGAAGTCGACGGTTTCGTTTCTGTCGATCCGTGTCCTTGTCCTCGGATTTCTGAAGACGGTTTTCAGAACTGGTTTTTTGGCTTTGGTTTTTTGCTTTTTTTTTTTTTTGAAGAGGGAGGTGGGCTCACCTGCGGCTGTGCGTTTTAGTTGTTTACAAAGGGTTTATATAAAAATAGTAGTAGTAGTAAACGCCCGAACTTCTGTGGATAAGTCACTATTTTGCTTTGAAATCAGGAATTTAGCTCAAAAATAAAGCCTGCATAATTGCTGTATCTCTTCAGGAGCAAATCTGTATAAAATTGCCTCCGTTGGACAACTTTGTGTTTACTCACAAGCCATCCTGTGGATATCCATCCACTTATCCACATCCCCCATCCCCAGATAGCCTGATTTCCCCGTTTTCGGGGCTTAGCAAGGGCAGTAAACGTTTTTTTTTGCTTACAGAGCGCTTGTAGATGCCTTGCCGCTAACGATCTGGGAGTTGGCCGGGACTTCAATCGAGCTGTCAGATGCCAGGAACAGCAAATCGTTGTCAGATCCGTCGAGCAGGATCGTGGTTTGGGCTTCCTGGTTTGGTGTTCGGCTGCCGGTTCGTCGGGTTGGCGATCAGGGCGGTGAACGCTTCTTCGTGCGTCGTTGATGCTTCTCTTTAGCCTTGTGCAAGATTTGTGGCCTTTGTAAGAAGGGCGGCAATTTTTTTGGAAGGCGCGGGCGTCGGTTTACTCTAAAAGGTTTGTATATAAGGATAGTAGTAGTTGTTAACGTAGCCACTTCGCTGTGGATAAGTACTGATTTATCCTTGAAATCAAGCGCTTGGCGGTTTCATAAGTGCTGTGTATGCCTTGTATGAGCGAGGAACTGTTTCTGGACAAAAAAAATGAGCTAAAAAAATTTTTTGTTTACTCACAAACGGTTCTTGTGGATATCCATAGACTTATCCACATGGCGAACAGACTACAAAGAGCGTATTTAGCTACGCCTTCTTGGCGATCTGGTAATCTGGCTGCTCTTGATCCGGGAGGCGGCAGATGAACTTGCACGAACTTTTTCAATATCCCATCATCCAGGGGCCGATGGCCGGTGGTCCCTCCACGCCAACCCTGGTCGCCGCTGCCTCGAACGCCGGCGTTTTGGGCTCTTTTGCTGCTTCCTTACTGACGTCCGAAGCGATGCTGGAGCAAATTGGGCAGATCAGGGCGCTGACGCAGCGTCCGTTTGCGGTCAATTTGTTTGTTCAGCGGACGCCACAACCGAGTGCCGACGAGGTGGCGCAAGCCGCGCAGTTGCTGAAACCTATCTGGTCCGCGCTAGGCTGGCAGGAATTACCGACGCCGGCCAAGTGGTGCGAGGATTTTAATGCCCAGTTCGATGCCCTGGTCGCCGCCGCGCCCGCCGTGGCCAGCTTTACCTTTGATATCTTGAATGTTGCGCAGGTGGCGCGCCTGCACGCCGCCGGCATCTTTGTCATCGGCACCGTGACCACCGTGGCCGAAGGCTTGGCCTGGCAGGCCGTTGGCGCCGATGCTGTTGTCGCTTCCGGCGTGGAGTCGGGCGGACATCGGGGCACATTTCTCGGCCCACAGACCGACGCCACGCTGGGCACCGCCGACTTGCTGCGGCAGATGGTTGGCACGCTGGATATCCCCATCATTTCTGCCGGCGGCATCATGCATGGCGCCGGCATTGCCGAATTGCTGGCGCTGGGCGCCTCCGCCGTGCAGATGGGAACCGCCTTCCTGGTCAGCGACGAGTCCGGCATTCATCCAGCATATAAACAACGCCTGCTGAACGCCGGCCAGCAGCCAACCCGCTTGACCCGCGCCTTTTCCGGCCGCTATGCGCGTGGCCTGGAGAACCGCTTCATGGACCTCATGCAGCCTGTGGAAAAATTGCTGCCCCTTTATCCCGTACAAAACGCGCTGACCGGCAGCATACGCGCGGCCGCCGCCAAGGCGGGCGAGACGGAATTTATGTCGCTCTGGGCTGGTGCAAGTGTTAATCTTGCTCGCGCCATGCCCGTGGCGCAGTTGGTTCAGACTCTGGTAGAGGAAATGAAAGCGGCGACCTAACAGGCGCGCGCCGCGTGACCGCTCTATCGCTTACCTTGAAGGAGCAGTCATTGGAATCGGCAGGAGAATACGACTACATTATTGTTGGCGGCGGCACTGCCGGTTGCGTATTGGCGAACCGTTTGACGCGCGATCAGAATGCGACGGTGTTATTGATAGAGGCGGGCGGTAAGGATGATTATGTGTGGATTCACATTCCGGTCGGATATCTGCATTGCATCGGCAATCCGCGCACGGACTGGATGTATCACACCGAGGCGGACGCCGGCCTGAACGGCCGCAGCCTCATTTATCCGCGCGGCAAAGTACTCGGCGGCAGCTCCTCGATCAATGGCATGATTTATATGCGCGGCCAGTCCGGCGATTACGATCGTTGGGCCGAGGTCACCGGCGACGCCTCGTGGCGCTGGGACAAGGTGCTGCCCCTGTTCAGGCAAAGCGAGGATTATTACGGCGGCGCTTCCGAAAACCACGGCGCCGGCGGCGAATGGCGGGTCGAGAAACAGCGCCTGTCCTGGGATATTCTGGATGCCTTCCGCGATGCGGCGCAGCAGGTCGGCATTCCCAACAGCGCCGATTTCAACGGCGGCGACAATACCGGCTGCGGCTATTTCGACGTCAATCAAAAGCGCGGCATCCGCTGGAACACCGCGAAGGCGTTTTTGAAGCCGGCCGCCACCCGGCCGAACCTGACCATCATGACGGGGTGCCACGTCGAGCGCCTGCTGATCGAGCGGGGCGACGCCGGCCCGGTCTGCCGCGGCGTGAAGTTCACCGGCGGCGGCACGACCTGGAGCGCGGCGGCGCGGCGCGAGGTCTTGCTGACGGCCGGCGCGGTCGGTTCGCCGCAGATTTTGCAATTGTCCGGCATCGGGCCGGGCGCGTTGCTGCAAGAGCATGGCATCGCGCCCGTGGCCGACGTCCCCGGCGTCGGCGCCAATCTGCAGGACCATTTGCAGCTGCGCATGGTCTTTAAAGTGCGCGGCGCGAAAACCCTCAACACGCTGGCGGCGAACTGGTACGGCAAGCTGAAAATCGGCCTCGAATACGCGCTGCGGCAGAGCGGCCCGATGTCGATGGCGCCGTCGCAACTGGGCGCTTTCGCCAAATCCCATCCGGCCCAGGCCACGCCGGACCTGCAGTACCATGTGCAGCCGCTGTCGCTGGAAAAATTCGGCCAGCCCCTGCACAGTTTCCCCGCCTTCACCGCCAGCGTGTGCAATCTGCGCCCGGGCGCGCGCGGGCATGTCCGCATCGCTTCCGGCGATTGCTACGCGGCGCCGAAAATCATCCCCAATTATCTGAGCACGCCGGAGGACCGCAAAACGGCGGCGGCCGCGCTGGCGCTGACGCGCACCATCGTCGCCGCGCCGGCGCTGGGCCGTTTCGCGCCCGAGGAGTTTCTGCCGGGACCGCAGTACCGCAGCGAGGAGGAATTGGCGCAGGCGGCCGGCGCCATCGGCACGACGATTTTCCACCCGGTAGGCACCTGCAAGATGGGCCGGGCCGGCGATCCGCTTGCCGTGCTCGACAGCGCTTTGCGGGTGCTCGGCGTGGCCGGTTTGCGCGTCGTCGACGCCTCCGTTATGCCGTTCATCACCTCCGGCAACACGAATGCGCCGACCCTGATGATCGCGGAAAAGGCGGCGCAAATGATTGCTGCAAGCTGGAAATAGACATAGGCGATGTCGATTTTTCGACAAAGTTTGACGCTAGTCTGATAGTCGGCATTGATCTCTTTATGGTAGTTATACTGTATTGTTTGTCAAAATTAATATGTGTATTATCTAAAAAATGAAGTAGTACAAAAAAAACAATGAGGAGACACGATGTCAAACGTCATCTTGGAAACAAGGAATTTGACTAAGGAATTCAAGGGTTTCACGGCCGTTAACGATGTGAACTTGAAAGTCGAGCGCGGCCACATCCATGCCTTGATCGGTCCCAACGGGGCCGGTAAAACCACTTGCTTCAATCTGTTAACCAAATTTCTCGTGCCCACCTCAGGGCAAATCCTCTTCAACGGCAATGACATCACGGCGGCCCGGCCGGCGCAAATCGCGCGCATGGGCGTCATCCGCTCTTTCCAGATTTCCGCCGTGTTTCCCCATTTATCCGTGCTGCAAAACGTCCGCATCGGACTGCAGCGCCAGCTCGGCACCTCCTTCAATTTCTGGCAGAGCGAACGCTCGCTGTCGAAGCTGAACGAAAGGGCGATGGCCTTGCTGGCCGAAGTCGACCTGAGCGAATTCGCCGACACCATCACCGTCGACATGCCCTACGGACGCAAACGCGCGCTGGAAATTGCCACGACGCTGGCGATGGAGCCGGAAATGATGCTGCTCGACGAGCCGACCCAGGGCATGGGCCACGAGGATGTACACCGCGTCACCGAGCTGATTAAAAAAGTGTCGAGCGGGCGCACCATTTTGATGGTGGAACACAATATGAGCGTCGTCTCCGGCATCTGCGACAAGATCTCCGTGCTGCAGCGCGGCGCCATGCTGGCCGAGGGCAGTTACGCCGACGTGTCGCGTAATCCGCAGGTGATGGAAGCCTATATGGGCACCACCCACGCCGAGCTGGAAGGAGCGCATTGATGACGACGGCATTGAAGATATCCAATCTGCACACCTGGTACGGCGAGTCGCATATTTTGCACGACGTCAGCCTGTCGGTGCAGCAGGGCGAAGTCGTCACTTTGCTGGGCCGCAACGGCGCCGGCCGCACCACGACGATGCGCGCGATCATGGGGCTGACGGGCGCGCGCAAGGGTTCGATCGAAATCAACGGCGTCGAAGCGATCGGTTTGCCGACGCACAAGATCGCCCACCTCGGCGTCGGCTACTGTCCGGAGGAGCGCGGCATTTTCTCCTCGCTGTCGACGGAGGAAAACCTGTTGCTGCCGCCGACCCTGAGCACCGGCCAGGCCGGCATGTCGGTCGCGGAAATCTATGCGATGTTCCCGAACCTGGAGGAGCGCAAGCACAGCCAGGGCACGCGCCTGTCGGGCGGCGAGCAGCAGATGCTGGCCGTGGCGCGCATCCTGCGCACGGGCGCGCGTCTGCTGTTGCTCGATGAAATTTCCGAGGGCCTCGCCCCCGTCATCGTGCAGGGCCTGGCGCGCATGATCACGACGCTCAAGGCGAAGGGTTACACGATCGTCATGGTCGAACAGAATTTCCGGTTTGCCGCGCCGCTGGCGGACCGGTTTTACGTGATGGAGCATGGTCAGATTGTCGAGACTTTTGCTGCGTCCGCATTGCAAGCGAAGATGCCGGTGCTGACCGAGCTTCTGGGTGTTTAGTTTAGCCACATGTTTACAACTACAAATCGATCAAACGGAGACAACATGAAACTGAAAGCAATCGCCACCGCCGCCACTGCCGTCTGCGCAATGGGTTGTTCATTTGCCGCACAGGCCCAGGTTTCTGGTGACACCATCAAAATCGGTTTCATCACCGACATGTCCGGCGTCTATTCCGACGTCGACGGGCAGGGCGGGGCGGAAGCGATCAAGATGGCGATTGCCGACGCCGGCGTGGTGCTGGCCGGGAAAAAAGTGGAATTCATCTCCGCCGACCACCAGAACAAGGCCGACATCGCCGCCTCGAAAGCGCGCGAATGGTTCGACCAGCAGGGCGTCGACCTGCTGATAGGCGGCACCAACTCCGGCGCCAACCTGGCGATGGCGAAGGTGGCCGCGGAAAAGAAAAAAGTCTTCGTGTCGATCGGCGCCGGCTCCTCGCGCCTGACCAATGAGGAATGCACGCCCTACACTGTGCATTACGCCTACGACACCGTGGCGCTGGCGCGCGGCACCGGCGGCACCATCGTCAAGCAGGGCGGCAAGAGCTGGTACTTCCTGACCGCCGACTACGCCTTCGGCGCCTCGCTGGAAAAGGACACGGCCGACGTCGTCAAGGCGGCCGGCGGCAAGGTGCTGGGCGCCGTCAAGCATCCGCTGTCGGCCTCGGACTTCTCGTCCTTCCTGCTGCAGGCGCAGTCGTCGAAGGCGCAGATCCTCGGCCTGGCCAACGCCGGCGGCGACGCCATCAACAGCATCAAGGCGGCCAACGAGTTCGGCCTGACGAAGAACATGAAGCTGGCCGGCCTGCTGATGTTCATCAACGACATCCATTCGCTGGGCCTGAAAACCACCCAGGGCATGTACCTGACCGACGGCTGGTATTGGGACTTGAATCCGGAAACCCGCGCCTGGGCCAAGCGCTATTTCGACAAGATGAAGAAGGAACCCTCGATGCTGCAGGCGGCCGACTACTCGGCGGCGGCGACCTATCTGAAGGCCGTCAAGGCGCTGGGCAACGACGATGCCGACAAGGTCATGGCGCACCTGAAATCGACCAAGATCAATGACATGTTCACGAAAAACGGCGAGATCCGCCCGGACGGCCGCATGGTCCACGATATGTACTTGATGGAAGTGAAAACGCCGGCGGAGTCGAAATATCCTTGGGACTACTACAAGGTGGTGGCGACGGTGCCGGGCGCGCAGGCGTATGTGACCAAGGCCGAAACCAAGTGCGCGCTGTGGAAATAATCTAGCCGGACCGCCCGCCTGATTGCGGGCGGGCCGCTGTCGGCGCGGCCATCGCGGCGCGCCGCCGTAAGGCCCTGCGCGGCCGGGCGCCGTTCCCGCCGCCGCGTCTTTCCCTCTGATCCCTCGCCGGCCGTTCCGGCGACTTTTATACTGTGCTGCCATGGAAATTTTCGGCGTTCCATTACAAGCGATGATGAGCCAGCTGCTGCTGGGCCTCGTCAACGGTTCGTTCTACGCGATGCTGTCCCTGGGCCTGGCCGTGATTTTCGGCTTGCTCAACGTGATTAACTTCTCCCACGGCGCCATGTACATGATGGGTGCCTTCCTGGCCTGGATGGGGATGAGCTATTACAACATCAACTACTGGGTGATGCTGATCGTCGCGCCGCTGCTGGTGGGTGCGCTCGGCATCCTGATTGAAAAAACCATGCTGCGCTGGCTCTACAAGCTGGACCACCTGTACGGTCTGCTGCTGACCTTCGGCATCACCCTGATCACCGAGGGCGTGTTCCGCTCCTTCTACGGCGTCTCCGGCCAGCCCTACCAGGTGCCGGAATTGCTGGCGGGCGCGACCGATCTGGGCTTCATGATCTTGCCGAACTACCGCGCCTGGGTCGTCGTGGCCTCGCTGGCGATCTGCCTGGCGACCTGGTACGTGATCGAAAAAACCAAGCTCGGCTCCTACCTGCGCGCCGGCACGGAAAACCCGAAACTGGTGGAAGCCTTCGGCATCAACGTGCCGCTGATGGTCACGCTGACCTACGGCTTCGGCGTGGCGCTGGCCGGCTTCGCCGGCGTGCTGGCGGCGCCCATCATCCAGGTGTCGCCGCTGATGGGCTCGGACCTGATCATCGTCGTGTTCGCCGTCGTCGTCATCGGCGGCATGGGTTCCATCATGGGCTCGATCCTGACGGGCCTCGGGCTGGGCGTCATCGAAGGCTTGACGCGCGTCTACTACCCGGAAGGCTCGGCCACCGTCGTCTTCGTCGTCATGGTCATCGTGCTGCTGCTGCGCCCGGCCGGCCTGTTCGGCAAAGAGAAATGAACGCCAAGCCGGGGCAGGTCCCGGACCACACTGAGTATTGGAGCAATCAAGATGAATAAAAACATCGGCTATGCAATCGCGCTGGCGCTGGCCCTGGCCGCGCCGCAATTCGGCTACCCGATCTTCCTGATGAAGTTGCTGTGCTTCGCGCTGTTCGCCTGCGCCTTCAATCTGTTGATCGGCTTCACCGGCCTGCTGTCCTTCGGCCACGCCGCCTTCTTCGGCGGCGCCGGCTATGTCGCCGGCCACGCGCTCAAGGTGCTTGGCCTGCCGGTCGAGCTGAGCCTGCTGCTGGGCGTCGGCGCCGGCGCGCTGATCGGCCTGGTGATGGGGGCGCTGGCGATACGCCGCCAGGGCATTTACTTCTCCATGATTACGCTGGCGCTGGCCCAGATGGTCTACTTCCTGGCGCTGCGCATGCCCTTCACGGGCGGCGAAGACGGCTTGCAGGGCGTGCCGCGTGGAAAACTGTTCGGCTTCCTCGACCTCGGCAACGACACCACGCTGTACTTCGTCGTGCTGGCCATCTTCGCCGGCGGCTTCGCCCTGATCATGCGCATCGTCCATTCGCCGTTCGGCCAAGTCCTGAAGGCGATCAAGGAAAACGAACCGCGCGCCATCTCGCTCGGCTACGACGTCGACAAGTACAAGCTGCTCGCCTTCGTGCTGTCGGCCGCCCTGGCCGCCCTGGCCGGCGCCACCAAGACCCTGGTGCTCGGCTTCGAAACGCTGACCGACGTGCACTGGGCCATGTCGGGCCTGGTGATCCTGATGACCCTGGTCGGCGGCATGGGCACCCTGGCCGGCCCCATCCTCGGCGCCTTCATCGTCATCGTGCTGGAGAACAAGCTCGGCGACATCGGCAACTTCCTGGTCGCCCACAGCGGCATCGAATGGTTCGGCAAACTCGGCGAATCGGTGGGCATGACCATCGGCCTCATCTTCGTCGTCTGCGTGCTGCTGTTCCGGCGCGGCATAGTGGGCGAGGTGATCGCCAGGTTCTCCCCCGGGGGGCAAAAAAAATCTGCCTGATTCACAAGCGACGCCGGACCGAAAGTCCGGCGTTTTTCATTGGAGCATCGTTCTTTGAAAGGATGACATGAAAAACATCAAGCGCATATTGTGCGGCGGCGGCATGGCCGCCGCTGTCGCCACGCTGGCCGCCTGCGGCAGCACGCCGCCGGCCGAGCCGGATAACCTGAACCTGGCGCCCCACTATCTGGGGCCGGTCACCAGGACCGATTACGACGGCGTCTCGAACGACCTGCTGACCGCCGGCCTGGGCAAGAGCGGCCTGGCCGCCGCCGCGCCCGGCTACGCCGACGCCAGCCGGCCCAGCGCCGCCGAACTGCGCCGCAACGCCATCCACGCCAACTACCGGGCCGTGCTCGACATCAACGCCAACAGCGGCTACGGCACCCTGTACGGCCCCAACGTCGACGCCGCCGGCAACGTCACCGGCGGCGAGGGCAAGATCGCCGGCAGCGAATACCTGGCCTACGCCGACGACGGCAGCGGCGCGCAGAACGTCACGCTGATGGTGCAACTGCCGGCCAGCTTCGATCCGGCCAAAGCCTGCATCGTCACCGCCACGTCGAGCGGCTCGCGCGGCATCTACGGCGCCATCGGCAGCTCCGGCGAATGGGGCTTGAAAAACGGCTGCGCCGTCGCCTATGCCGACAAGGGCAGCGGCATCGGCCTGTACACCTTCGATGACGACAGCGTCAACCTGCAGAACGGCGTGCGCGCCACCCGCGCCGCCGCCGGCAAGAACGCCCACTTCACGCCGGGCTTGAGCGACGCCGAGCGCGCCGCCTTCGCCGCCGGCTTCCCGAACCGGCTCGCCTACAAGTCCGCGCACTCGCAGCAAAATCCGGAAAAGGACTGGGGCAAGGTGACCTTGCAGGCGATAGAGTTTGCCTACTACGTGCTCAATGAACGATACGGCGCGCTGGCCAGCGACGGCAAATACCATCAGATTCGCCTGACCCGGCAGAACACCATCACGATCGCGTCGAGCATCTCGAACGGCGGCGGCTCGGCTTTGCGCGCCGCCGAGCAGGACAGCAAAGACTTGATCAACGGCGTCGCCGTCAGCGAACCGCAAGTGCAGCCGAGAACGGCGCTCGGCTATACGGTGCGGCAGGGCGGGGTGGCCGTAGCCGCGCAAGGCAAGCCGCTGTTCGACTACGGCAGCTACGCCGCGCTCTACCAACCCTGCATCGCCAGCAGCTCCGCCAATCCGGGACGCTGCACGGCGCTGGTCGGCAAGGGCTTGCTGAGCGGCGCCACGCTGGCGGCGCAGCAAGCCGACGCGCGCGCCCGCATGCACGCCTACGGCTGGCTACCCGACTCCGACCTGTTGCAGGCATCGCACGCGGCCAGCAACATCCTCGTCGCCGCCACCTACGCGAACGCCTACGGCAAATTCTCCGTCACCGACAATGTATGCGGCTTCAGCTTTGCCGGCACCGACCCCGGCGGCAACCCGAGCGCCTTGAGCGCGGAGCAGAAAGCCACCAGCTACGCCGGGTTCAACAGCGGCTATCCGGGCGCCGTCGTGTATGAAAAATCGCTGGGCGGCGCCAAAGCCTACACGCTCGGCGTGTCGCCGTCGAGCGGCCTTGCCGACCAGTCGCTGGACGGCTTCCTGTGCCTGCGCGCGCTGGCGACGGGCCTCGACCCCGTCAGCGGCGGCCCGCTGGCGCCGGAACTGGCGGCGCAAAGCGCGCGCGTGCGGGCCGGCATCGCCGAACTGCAGGCGGTTGGCCACCTGCGCGGCAAACCCGCCATCATCGTGCACGGCCGCGCCGACACCCTGATCCCCGTCAACCACGCCTCGCGGGCCTACGTCGGCCTGAACGCCGTCGCCGAGAGCGGCAGAAGCAATCTGCGCTATATCGAAGTGACGAACGCCAACCACTTCGACGCCTACACCAACTCCATGCCGACGCTCATCGTGCCGCTGCACGTCTACCTGTTCCGCGCGCTGGACGCCCTGTATGCTAACCTGAAAAGCAAGCAGACGCTGCCGCCGTCCCAAGTGGTGCGCACCACCACGCGGGCCGACGCGACGACGCCGATCACCGGCGCCAACGTCCCGCCGATCGCGGCGGCGCCGGCGGCCGGCGACCTCATCCGCGTGACGGAAACGACGGTCGACGTGCCGAACTAATCGTGAGCAAATCCAACATTGGGGTCAGGTCTAGACATGGCGGTTTTTGCCGATGGCATCGCCGTAAACCGCCATGTCTAGACCTGACCCCAATGTTGTTGCTGTTTCACGTGGAACAAAATGGCGGCGCGGGCCGCCGCTCCGGCGCACTGTTCCACGTGGAACAGGACCGCGCATCGATGAAAATATGGGCAGCAACGGGCCTCGTCAGTAAAAAGACTCTATAATCTGACCCATCTCCTCGCCTTTACCAATTCCATCATGTTATTTCCTACTGAATTCGACGTTATCGTTGTCGGCGGCGGTCACGCCGGCACCGAGGCGGCCCTCGCTTCCGCCCGCATGGGCCAGAAGACTCTTTTGCTTACGCATAACATTGAGACCCTGGGCCAGATGTCGTGCAACCCCTCGATAGGCGGCATCGGCAAGGGCCACCTCGTCAAGGAGGTCGACGCCATGGGCGGCGCGATGGCGATCGCCACCGACGAAGCCGGCATTCAGTTCCGCATCCTGAATTCCTCGAAGGGGCCGGCCGTGCGCGCCACCCGCGCCCAGGCCGACCGTATCCTGTACAAGGCGGCGATCCGCACGCGGCTGGAGAACCAGCCGAACCTGTGGCTGTTCCAGCAAGCCGTCGACGATCTGATCGTGGAGGGCGACCGCGTCGTCGGCGCCGTCACGCAGATCGGCATCAAGTTCCTCGCCCGCGCCGTTGTGCTGACGGCCGGCACTTTCCTCGACGGTAAGATCCACGTCGGCTTGAACAATTACTCGGCCGGCCGCGCCGGCGATCCGCCCGCCATTTCCCTGTCGGCCCGCCTGAAGGAATTGCAGCTGCCGCAGGGCCGCCTGAAGACGGGCACGCCGCCGCGCATCGACGGCCGCAGCATCGATTTTTCCGTGATGCAGGAGCAGCCGGGCGACCTCGATCCCGTGCCGGTGTTTTCCGTCATGGGCAAGGCCGCCATGCATCCGCGCCAGCTGCCGTGCTGGGTCACGCACACCAACGCGCAGACGCACGACATCATCCGCGCCGGCCTCGACCGCAGCCCCATGTACACCGGCGTCATCGAAGGCGTCGGCCCGCGCTATTGCCCGTCCATCGAGGACAAGATCCACCGCTTCGCCGGCAAGGAATCGCACCAGATTTTCCTTGAGCCGGAAGGCTTGACGACGCATGAATTCTATCCGAACGGCATCTCAACGAGCTTGCCGTTCGACGTGCAAATCGCCCTGGTGCAGTCGATGAAGGGCATGGAAAACGCCCATATCCTGCGCCCCGGCTATGCGATCGAATACGATTATTTCGACCCGCGGGGCTTGAAGGCCTCGCTGGAAACCAAGCAGGTATCCGGCCTGTTCTTCGCCGGCCAGATCAACGGCACCACCGGCTACGAAGAGGCGGCGGCGCAGGGCATGCTGGCCGGCTTGAACGCCGCTCTGCTGACCCAGGGCCGCGACGCCTGGGTGCCGGGCCGTTCCGAGGCTTATCTGGGCGTGCTGGTCGACGACTTGATCACTCAGGGCGTGCAGGAGCCCTACCGCATGTTCACCAGCCGCGCCGAGTACCGCCTCAGCCTGCGCGAGGACAATGCCGACATGCGCCTGACGGAAATCGGCCGCCGGCTCGGCTGCGTCGGCGACGCCCAGTGGGCGGCGTTCGAGGCGAAACGCGAGGCGGTGGCCGTGGAACTGGAGCGTTTGCGCTCCACCTGGGTCAATCCGCGCATCCTGGCGGCGGCCGAATCGGCGCGCATCGTCGGCCAGGCGATCGAGCGCGAGTACTCGCTGGCCGACCTGCTGCGCCGCCCGAACGTCGAATACGACACGCTGATGAGCATGACGGGCGTGGACGGCCAGGCGCTGGCCGGCCCCGGCGTCGACGATGTCGCCGTGCGCGAGCAGGTGGAAATCCAGCTCAAATACGCCGGCTACATCGAGCGCCAGAGCAAGGAAATCGAGCGCCACGAGCACTATGAAAACCTGAAATTGCCCGAAGGTTTCAACTACCTGGACATCACCGCGTTGTCGATCGAGGTGCGGCAAAAGCTCAACACGCAGCGCCCGGAAACGCTGGGCCAGGCCTCGCGCATTTCCGGCGTGACGCCGGCGGCGATTTCGCTGCTGCTGGTGCATTTGAAGAAGCGCGGTTTCGGGGGATTTGTTACTTTGAAGGACGAGGTTGTGCAATGAAGCAGTTTGACCGCGCCGCGCTGGCGCAGATTTTAAGCAAGGGTGTCAGCGAGCTGCAGCTCGATTTGAGCGAGGCGCAGATCACGCAGTTGCTGGACTATCTGGCGCTGCTGTCGAAGTGGAATGCCGTCTATAACCTGACGTCGGTGCGCGATCCGCTGCAGATGGTGACCCAGCACGTGCTCGATTCGCTGGCCGCCGTGCCGGCCTTCGCCGGCGCCGCCAATGTGCTCGACGTCGGGGCGGGGGGCGGCCTGCCGGGCATGGTGCTGGCCATCGCGCGGCCGGACATGAAAGTGTCGCTGATCGACACCGTCCACAAGAAAACCGCCTTCCTGACCCAGGTCAAGGCGGAGCTGGGCCTGGCCAACGTCAGCGTCTACACGATGCGGGTCGAGCAGCTGCAGGTCAAGCAGGCTTTCGACGTCATCACCTCGCGGGCCTTCGCCGACCTGTCCGATTTCGTCAACTGGTCGGGGCATTTGCTGGCCGAGGGCGGCCAATTCATCGCTTTGAAGGGGGTGGCGCCGCCGGACGAGCGCGAGCGACTGCCGGAGCAGTGGAAAGTGACGGAATTACGGCCTTTACAGGTGCCAGGGCTGAACGCGGAGCGTCATCTGGTATTTATTGCAAGATCGCAGTAAACGTGATAAATCATTTATACGGTATAAATCATATAAACCGTATAAATGATATAAACGATTTATACGGAATAAACCATATAAACGATATATACATTTAAAACAAGAACATACATGGCCAAAATATTTTGCGTTGCAAATCAAAAGGGCGGGGTGGGCAAGACCACCACCAGCGTCAACCTCTCCGCCGGGCTGGCCAAACTGAACCAGCGCGTATTGCTGGTCGACCTGGACCCCCAGGGCAATGCCACGATGGGGGCGGGCATCAACAAGGCGGGCTTGACCGCCTCGACCTATGAGGTGATGCTGGGCGAGTGCGACGTCAAGGCGGCTTGCCAGCGTTCCGAGGCGGGCCGCTTCGACGTGCTGCCGTCGAACCGCGAGCTGGCCGGCGCCGAGGTCGAGATGGTGGCGCTGGAGAACCGCGAGCGCCGCCTGAAGGATGCGCTGGCCGAGGTCGACGCCGACTACGACTTCATCCTGGTCGATTGCCCGCCGGCGCTGTCGATGCTGACCCTGAACGGCCTGTGCGCCGCCCACGGCGTCATCATCCCGATGCAGTGCGAGTACTACGCGCTGGAAGGCTTGTCCGATCTGGTCAACACGATCAAGAAGGTGCACGCCAACCTGAACCCGGACTTGAAGATCATCGGCCTGCTGCGCGTGATGTTCGATCCGCGCATGACATTGTCGCAACAGGTGTCGGCCCAGCTGGAGCAGCACTTCGGCGACAAGGTTTTCCAGACCATCATTCCGCGCAACGTGCGGCTGGCCGAAGCGCCGTCCTACGGTTTGCCGGGCGTGACCTTCGATCCCAGTTCCAAGGGCGCGCAGGCCTACATCGCCTTCGGCGCCGAAATGGTCGAACGCATCAAACATATGTAAACGCCGCGCCTGCGCGCGGCAACCGTCACACTATTAGGACAGCATGGCAACTAAAAAACTCAAAGGGCTGGGACGCGGCCTCGACGCGCTGCTCGGCGGCGGCGGCGATTTCAGCAATCCCGAGCTGGGCGCGCCTTCCACGCTCGCCGTCAAGCAAATGCAAGCCGGCAAATATCAGCCGCGTACCCGGATGGACGAGGGCGCCCTGAACGAACTGGCCGCCTCGATCAAGGCCCAGGGGCTGATGCAGCCGATTCTGGTGCGCCCCATAGGCCAGGACACGCTGAGCGGTCTTGTTAAATATGAAATCATCGCCGGCGAGCGGCGTTTCCGCGCGGCCCAGCTGGCCGGCCTGGACGAGGTGCCGGTGCTGGTGCGCGACGTCGACGACATGGCCGCCGCCGCGATGGCCCTGATCGAGAACATCCAGCGCGAGGACTTGAACCCGCTGGAAGAGGCGCAGGGCATCAACCGCCTGATCACCGATTTCAGCTTCACCCACGAGCAGGCGGCCAACGCGGTCGGCCGTTCGCGCAGCGCCGTGTCGAACCTGTTGCGGCTGATGAACCTGGCCGCTCCCGTGCAGACGATGCTGATGGCCGGCGATATCGACATGGGCCATGCCCGCGCCCTGTTGGCCGTCGACGGCGCCACGCAGATCACGCTGGCCAACCAGGTCGTCGCCAAGCGGCTCTCGGTGCGCGAGACGGAAAAGCTGGTTAACCAGACCCTCGAGCAGCAGACCAATCCGGCCGAGCCGCGCGTGAAGGAAAAATCCGGCGACATCACCCGTCTGGAGGAGGAGCTGTCCGACGCGCTGGCCACGCCGGTCGTCTTCAAGATGGGCAGCAAGGGCCGCGGCCAGATGGTCATCGACTTCGCCGACCTCGACGTGCTCGACGGTTTGCTGGTCCGCCTGCGCGGCGGCTGAGGACGGGATGAACGCCCGGGGCCGCCCGTATAATGTCGGGCGGCCCCAGTTTGTTACTTTTGGTGGCAGCACCCCCGCCGGGCGCGCATTGTCGCGCGCCCACCGCCAGGCGCCGCAAAACCGCCCCCAAAGCGTCTGTTTCGCGCAGCATTCGCCCTGCTGCGGCGCAGCAACGTTTGACTCGTAACATCAAAGCCAACTATAATCCCGTGTCTTTGCGTGTATGGATTCTTCTGGGAACTTGGTAAGTGAGCGATTCAAAGCAAAATATTGCCAAACCAGTCTATAAAGTAGTTGCCCTCCAGCTAGCAATTGCTGTCTGTTTTGCAACCCTGGTGAGCGTGCTGGCTGATGCGCACAGGGCTTGGTCGGCCGCCTATGGCGGGGCGATCGCGGTCATCGGCAGTTTGATGTACGCGATGCTCGTTGCCAGCGGCTCCGCCGACGCCAATAAAGCATTTCGGGCGCATTTGCGGGCCGAACTAGTAAAAATATTTATCACAGTGGTGCTGTTTGTTTTGGCACTGGTGTTGTTTCCGTCGGCCGCCTGGTTATGGCTGATCTTGGGTTTCGCGGTGGCAACCTTGGCTTACTGGTTTTCATTGCTCGCTGTTTAATCATTGGTTTCAGGGCATGTTTGTGTCTTGAAACGACAAATCTAAATTCATTATGACCATAGAACACGCTGTTGAAGCGGGCCATGCTGCCCCGGCAAACTCGACCGAATACATTGCCCACCATCTGACCCATTTGCACAATGAGGCAGGCACCATCAATCTGGACACGTTCTGGATTTCGGCCATTCTGGGCCTGGTGTTTTTGGGTATTTTCTACATGGCTTCGCGCAAAGCGACGGCCGGCGTGCCTGGCCGCCTGCAAAACTTTGTCGAAATGGTCATGGAAATCGTCAATGACACGATCAAGGGTGCTTTCCACGCGAAAAGCGCCGTCATCGCGCCGCTGGCCATCACGATTTTCGTCTGGGTCTGGCTGCTCAACGCGATGGACTTCCTGCCCGTCGACCTGTTGCCCAAGCTGCTGACCTATGTCGGCGTGCACAATCTGCGCGTCGTCCCGACCGCCGACGTCAACCACACCTTCGCCATGTCGTTCTCGGTCGTGCTGTGCGTGATCGCCTTCTCGATCAAGGCCAAGGGCCTGGGCGGCTGGATCAAAGAATTGTTCACCGCGCCTTTCCACGCCCACGGCATCGCCGTCGTGTTCCTGGCGCCCGTCAACTTCCTGTTGCAAATGGTCGAGCTGGTCGCGAAACTGATCTCCTTGTCCTTGCGACTGTTCGGCAATATGTACGCCGGCGAACTGATTTTCATCTTGATCGCGTTGTTGCCTTGGTGGGCACAGTGGATGCTGGGTGGTCCATGGGCAATTTTCCATATCTTGATTGTAACTTTGCAAGCTTTTGTGTTTATGGCGTTGACAGTGGTGTACCTCAGCCTCGCGGTTGAGAAGCACTAACCATCAACTTTATATTTTGTTTTTTAGTATCTTTCGTTTTTAAATTTAGGAGAATTTTATGCAAGCTCTGATCGCACAAGTACAAAGCATGACCGTTCTGGCAGCAGCAATCATCATCGGCCTGGCCGCAATCGGCACCGCACTCGGTTTTGCTATCTTGGGCGGCAAATTCCTGGAAGCGTCCGCACGTCAACCAGAACTGATGCCACAACTGCAAACCAAACTGTTCGTTATCGCTGGTCTGCTGGATGCGATTTCGATGATCGGCGTTGGTGTTGCTCTGCTGTACACCTTCAGCAACCCGTTCCTGACCGCCGTTATCGCTGCTGCTGGTAAGTAATTCTGCTCCAACCCTAGGAGAAACTTTTAGTTAGGAGCAAGGTATGGACATCAATATGTCGCTCATCGGCCAGATGATCACCTTCGCGGTGTTGGTCTGGTTCTCGATGAAGTTCGTATTTCCAGCGCTGAACACGGCGCTGGATGAGCGTGCCAAGAGAATCGCGGATGGATTGGCTGCGGCCGATCAGGGTCAGGCTTCGATGGCAGTCGCTGAGAAGCGCGCTCAAGCCGAATTGGCAAATGCGCGCGAAGAGGCTCAATCGCGGGTTGCGGACGCTGAAAAGCGCGCCCAACTGGTAGCGGAAGAGATCAAAGCCAACGCACAAGCCGAAGCGGACCGCATTATTGCGCAAGCTAAAGCAGACGCTGATCAGCAACTGTCGAAAGCACGCGAACAATTGCGCGCTCAGGTGGCTGACCTGGCTGTCAAGGGCGCCGAGCAAATCCTGAAGCGCGAAGTGACGGCATCGGCCCACGCCGATCTGTTGGCGCGCCTCGCTGTCGAGCTGTAATCATGGCAGAACTCGCAACCGTCGCCCGTCCCTACGCGGAAGCTTTGTTCCGCGTAGCCCAAGCTGGTAAGGAATCGACCAGCCTCGCGGCGTGGTCCGAGCTGGTGTCAGAACTGGCACAGATCGGCAACCACCCCGAGGTGCAGGCGTTTGCCCGCAATCCGAAAGCTTCGGAGAGCGACGTGGCCGCCGCCATTTCGTCCCTGGTGAAGTCGCCGCTGAATCAGGAAGCGACAAACTTCCTGGCGATGCTCGTGGAAAACGGCCGCATCAGCCTGCTGCCGGAAATCGGCGCGCAATTCCAGCTGTTGAAAAACAGCGTGGAAGGTGCGGCTGACGCCGACATCTCGAGCGCATTCGAGCTGAGCGCCGCCCAGGTGGCCGATCTGGTCGCCACGCTGGAAAAGAAATTCAAACGTAAGCTCAACCCCGCCGTGACAGTGGATGCCTCGCTGATCGGCGGCGTGCGCGTGGTTGTCGGCGATGAAGTGCTCGACACCTCGGTACGCGCCAAGTTGCAACAAATGCATGTTGCACTGGTGTCGTAAACGACGGCTTACCGACCAGCGTAGACAGAACCTTACCCCTCGCGCAAGCTGAGAGAAACACTTTTAGGAGTTAGTATGCAACTCAACCCATCTGAAATCAGCGAGTTGATCAAGAGCCGGATCCAAGGTCTTGACGGCGGCGCTGAAGTGCGTAACCAAGGCACGGTTATTTCCGTAGCCGACGGTATCTGCCGCATCCACGGTTTGTCCGACGTGATGCAAGGCGAGATGCTGGAATTCCCGGGCAACACCTTCGGTCTGGCGATGAACCTGGAGCGCGACTCCGTCGGTTCCGTCATTCTGGGTGACTACGAGCACATCTCCGAAGGCGACACGGTCAAGTGCACCGGCCGCATTCTGGAAGTGCCGACCGGTCCCGAGCTGCTTGGCCGCGTGGTCAACGCCCTGGGTCAGCCGATCGACGGCAAAGGCCCGATCGAGGCGAAAATGTCGGCGCCGATCGAAAAGATCGCGCCGGGCGTGATTGCCCGCCAGTCCGTGTCGGAACCGATGCAGACCGGCCTGAAATCCATCGATGCGATGGTGCCTATCGGCCGCGGCCAGCGCGAGCTGATCATCGGCGACCGTCAAACCGGTAAGTCGGCCGTGGCGATTGATGCGATCATCAATCAAAAAGGCCAGAACATGAAGTGTATCTACGTCGCGATCGGCCAAAAGGCCTCGTCGATCAAGAACATCGTGCGCTCGCTGGAACTGCATGGCGCGATGGAATACACCATCGTCGTCGCCGCATCGGCCGCCGAATCGGCCGCCATGCAATACATCTCGCCGTACTCCGGTTGCGCCATGGGCGAATACTTCCGCGACCGCGGCGAAGACGCGCTGATCGTCTACGACGATCTGTCCAAGCAAGCGGTTGCCTACCGTCAGATCTCGCTGCTGCTGCGCCGTCCGCCAGGCCGCGAAGCCTACCCTGGCGACGTGTTCTACCTGCACAGCCGCCTGCTGGAACGCGCGGCCCGCGTCAACCCCGACTACGTCGAAGCGTTCACCGCCGGCGCCGTCAAGGGCAAGACCGGTTCGCTGACCGCCCTGCCTATCATTGAAACGCAAGCGGGCGACGTGTCGGCCTTCGTGCCGACCAACGTGATTTCGATCACCGACGGCCAAATCTTCCTGGAAACGTCGCTGTTCAACTCCGGCATCCGTCCTGCGATTAACGCCGGTATTTCCGTGTCGCGCGTCGGTGGCGCCGCCCAGACCAAGGTCATCAAAAACCTGTCCGGCGGTATCCGTACCGACTTGGCGCAGTACCGTGAACTGGCTGCGTTCGCGCAGTTCGCTTCCGACCTGGACGAATCGACCCGCAAGCAGCTCGACCGCGGCGCGCGCGTGACGGAATTGCTCAAGCAAGCCCAGTACTCGCCACTGCCGATCTCGCTGATGGCCGTGTCGCTGTTCTCCGTGAACAAGGGCTACCTGGACGACGTGCCTGTCAAGCAAGTGTTGGCTTTCGAAGCCGGCGTTCACGCTTACATGAAGACCAAGCAAGCTGCTCTCCTGGCCAAGATCGAAGAAACCAAGCAACTCGACAAAGAAGGCGAAGCTGCCTTGTCGGCCGCTGTTGCTGATTTCAAAAAATCCGGCGCATATTAAGCGACCAGGCGGCGCCCCCTTCGCTGGGGACGCCGCCCAACGCGCACAAGGAGTAAGGACTCATGGCAGTAGGCAAAGAGATACGTGGCAAGATCAAGAGCGTAGAGAATACGAAGAAGATCACCAAGGCGATGGAAATGGTCGCCGCGTCCAAAATGCGCAAAGCGCAAGACCGGATGCGGGCCGCCCGTCCCTACAGTGACAAGATTCGCAATATCGCCGCTAACCTGGCAGGCGCGAATCCGGAATATACGCACCCCTTCCTGGCCCTGGCCAAGGGCACGGACGCGAAAGCCGTCGGCTTCATCATCGTCACGACCGACAAGGGTCTGTGCGGTGGCTTGAACACCAACGTGCTGCGTCTGGTGACGAACAAGTCGCGCGAGCTGGAAGCGGCTGGCAACAAGGTTGAAGCTGTAGCCATCGGCAACAAAGGTTTGGGTTTCCTGAACCGTATTGGCGTCAAGGTGATCGCGCAGGCGACGCAGATCGGCGACACGCCGCATCTGGACAAGCTGATCGGACCGGTCAAAGCCATGCTGGAGGAGTACCAGGCCGGCAAGCTGGACGCGGTGTACCTGTGCTACACCAAATTCATCAACACGATGAAGCAAGAGCCGATGATGGAGCAGTTGCTGCCATTGGCCGCTGAAAAAATGCAGGGCGACAAAGGTAATCACACCTGGGATTACATTTACGAGCCCGATGCGCAAAGCGTGATTGACGAATTGCTGGAGCGCTATGTTGAAGCGCTGGTGTACCAGTCGGTGGCGGAAAACCTGGCGTCCGAGCAGTCGGCGCGTATGGTTGCGATGAAGTCGGCGAGCGACAACGCCGGTAGCGTGATCGGCGAGTTGAAGTTGATCTACAACAAGACCCGCCAGGCAGCGATTACCAAAGAACTCTCCGAAATCGTCGCCGGTGCGGCTGCGGTTTAAACGAATTTAACTATATTTGAAGGAACGAACATGGCTGATGGCAAAATCGTTCAGTGTATCGGCGCTGTGGTGGACGTTGAGTTTCCACGCAATGCGATGCCTAAGGTATTTGACGCCTTGAAGATGGCAGGCTCGGAACTGACCCTGGAAGTACAACAGCAATTGGGCGACGGCATTGTCCGTACCATTGCGCTGGGTACCTCGGACGGTCTGCGTCGCGGCATGATGATCCAAAACACCGGCAAGCCTATCATGGTGCCGGTCGGTAAAGCGACCCTGGGTCGCATTATGGACGTGCTGGGCAACCCGATCGACGAATGCGGCCCCGTCTCGCAAGAGCGCACCGCCTCGATCCACCGCAAGCCGCCTGCGTACGACGAACTGTCGCCGTCGCAAGACTTGCTGGAAACCGGCATCAAGGTGATTGACTTGGTGTGCCCGTTCGCCAAGGGCGGTAAAGTCGGCCTGTTCGGCGGCGCCGGCGTCGGCAAGACCGTCAACATGATGGAACTGATCAACAACATCGCCAAGGCGCACAGCGGCTTGTCCGTGTTCGCCGGCGTGGGCGAGCGTACCCGCGAAGGTAACGACTTCTACCACGAAATGGCCGACGCGAAAGTGGTCGATCTGGAAAATCCGGAAAACTCCAAAGTGGCGATGGTCTACGGCCAGATGAATGAACCGCCGGGCAACCGTCTGCGCGTGGCGCTGACCGGCCTGACGATCGCCGAATCGTTCCGCGACGAAGGCAAAGACGTGCTGTTCTTCGTGGACAACATCTACCGCTTCACGCTGGCCGGTACGGAAGTGTCGGCGCTGCTGGGCCGTATGCCGTCGGCCGTCGGTTACCAGCCTACGCTGGCCGAGGAAATGGGCCGTCTGCAAGAGCGCATCACGTCGACGAAAACCGGTTCGATCACCTCGATCCAGGCCGTCTACGTTCCAGCCGATGACTTGACCGACCCGTCGCCTGCCACCACCTTCGCCCACTTGGATTCGACCGTCGTTCTGTCGCGTGACATCGCCTCGCTGGGTATCTACCCCGCCGTCGACCCGCTCGACTCGACCTCGCGCCAGCTGGACCCGCTGGTCGTCGGCCAGGACCACTACGACACGGCCCGCGCCGTTCAAGGCACGCTGCAACGCTACAAGGAATTGCGCGACATTATCGCGATTCTGGGTATGGACGAGCTGGCGCCGGAAGACAAGCTGCTGGTCGCGCGCGCACGTAAGATGCAGCGTTTCCTGTCGCAGCCTTTCCACGTCGCTGAAGTGTTTACCGGTTCCCCAGGTAAATACGTTTCGCTGAAAGACACGATCAAGGGCTTCAAAATGATCGCGTCGGGCGAACTCGATCACCTGCCGGAGCAAGCGTTCTACATGGTCGGCACGATCGAAGAAGCAATCGAAAAAGCCAAGAAACTTAACTAACATTAAGTTTGGGCCTAACCCCGCCTCCGGGCGGGGTTCTTCAACCCGATAGGATACACATGGCACACACAATTCACGTTGACGTGGTTTCCGCCGAAGAACTGATTTTTTCAGGCGAAGCGGAATTCGTCGCGTTGCCGGGCGAAGCGGGCGAGCTGGGGATCTATCCCAAGCACACGCCTTTGATCACCCGCATCCGTCCGGGCGCGGTGCGCATCAAGGTAGTCGGCCAGGCTGAAGAAGAGTTCGTCTTCGTCGCCGGCGGCCTGCTGGAAGTGCAACCGAATGCCGTGACCGTTCTGGCCGACACCGCGATCCGCGGTCACGACCTGGACGAAGCAAAAGCGAGCGCCGCCAAGAAACTGGCGGAAGAGATGATGCTGAACAAGGATTCGGGTATCGACTACGCCAAGGCGCAAGCCGAACTGGCGGCGGCGATCGGCCAACTGGCCGCGATCGCCAAACTGCGCGCGAAGCACTAAGCGACGCGGGCGCACATGAGAAAGGCAGCCTGGGCTGCCTTTTTTTTCGTCCGTGCGGCGCGCCTCAGTAACCCAGCGCCAGGCCGCTGTTGCGGCGCGGGTCGTTGGCGCCGTAGTAGCGCATGGCGCCGCGCGGCTGGCCGCCCAGCGCCGGCGCGCCGACGAGGATGGCGGCCATGTGGTTGGGCGCCTGCGCCGGCCCCAGCTTGTGCCCCATGCCGGCGAGGATGGCGGCCGTGTCCGGGCTCAGGCCGAAGGCTTCGACGTTGGTGAGGTCCGGCAGCCATTGCTGGTGGAAGCGCGGCGCGTCGACGGCTTCCTGGATATTCATGCCGTAGTCGATGACGTTGAGCAGGGTGTGGACGACGGCCGTGATGATGCGGCTGCCGCCCGGCGTGCCGACGATCAGCACCGGCTTGCCGTCGCGCGTGACGATGGTCGGGCTCATCGAGCTGAGCGGCCGCTTGCCCGGCGCGATCGCGTTGGCCTCGCCCTGCACCAGGCCGTACATATTCGGCACGCCGGGCTTGGCGGTGAAGTCGTCCATCTCGTTGTTGAGCAGCACGCCGGTGCGCGCCGCCGTCACCTTGGCGCCGAACCAGTCGTTGAGCGTGTAGGTGACGGAAACGGCGTTGCCGGCCTTGTCGATGATGGAGTAGTGGGTGGTGTTGCTGCCCTCGTGAGGCGCCACGCCCGGCTGGATGTCTTGCGACACGCCGGCCTTGGCCGGATCGATGGCGGCGCGCACCTTGGCCGCGTAGCCCTTGTCGAGCAGGCGCTCCAGCGGATTCTTGACGAAATCGGGGTCGCCCAGGTAGTTGTTGCGGTCGACATAGGCGTGGCGCATCGCCTCGATCTGCAGGTGCACGGCCTGCGCGGCGCGAAAGCCCATCTCCTTCAAGGGGTAGGCTTCGACGATGTTGAGGATTTCGCAGATGACCACGCCGCCCGAGCTGGGCGGCGGCGCCGACACCACGTGGTAGCCGCGGTAGTCGCATTCGAGCGGCGCCAGTTCGCGCACCTTGTACTGGTCGAGGTCGGCCTGCTTCAGGATGCCCTTGCCGGCCGCGCTGGAGGCCACCAGGGCGGCGCCGACCGGCCCCTTGTAGAAGCCGGCGGCGCCGTGCCGGCTGATCTGGCGCAGCGTGTTCGCCAGGTCGCGCTGCACCAGCGTCTGGCCCGGCGCGTAGGGCTCGCCGCGGTTGAGGAAGATCGCCGCCGTCGGCGCGTCCTTGCGGAAGTCGGCGGTGGCCGTCAGCAGCAGGTCGACGTCGCCCTCGTCCAGCGTGAAGCCGCGCTGCGCCAGCGCGATCGCCGGCGCCAGCAGGGTGGCGCGCGGCATCGTGCCGTATTTTTCCAGCGCATACTGCATCCCCGCGACCGTGCCCGGCACGCCGACGGCCAGGTGGCCATAGGAGCTGAGGCCCTCGATGACGTTGCCGCCGTTGTCCTGGTACATCAGCGCGTTCGCCTCCAGCGGCGCTTTTTCGCGGAAATCGAGGAAGGTCTTGCGGCCGTCGGCCAGCTGGATCGTCATGAAGCCGCCGCCGCCGAGGTTGCCGGCGGCCGGGTAGACCACCGCCAGCGCGTAGCCGACGGCGACGGCGGCGTCGATGGCGTTGCCGCCTTTTTTCAGGACGTCGACGCCGACTTGCGAGGCCAGGCGCTGGGCCGTGACGACCATGCCGTTCTGCGCCGCCACCGGCGCCTGCGAGGCGGCCTGCGTGCTGCAACAGATGGCGACGGCGGCGGCGGCGAGGGGATGGCCGATTGCGTGGATTTTCATATGCTGTGTGCTCCTCGGTTGGGTGGCGCCTTGCTTATGACGGACGCCGGGCCGGCGTCCGCGGGAAAATCTGCTACGGGGCCCTGGGCGGGCCTGGCATCGAGCATGCCACAAACCTGTCCGCGGCGGCTTTTTAGCGCCGCGCCGGCGCCTCTTCGGCGGCGGCGCGCTGCACCGCGTGCAGCCGGCGCGTTTGCGGCTGCAGCGCCGCGTCGATGATGTCGAGCGCCAGTTGCGGTTGCGCGGCGCCGCACATGAACACGTCGGCGGCGGCGAAGCCGAACTCCGGCCAGGTGTGGATCGAGATGTGCGATTCGGCCAGCAGCACGACGCCGGTCACGCCCTGGCCCTCGCCGAAGCTGTGGAAATGGCTGTGCAGCACCTGCGCGCCGGCCGCCCGGGCGGCGCCGCGCAGCAGGCTTTCGATGTCGCCGCTGCGGTTCAGCTTCTCCGCCGCGATGCCGCTCAGGTCGGCCAGCAAATGCGTGCCGCTCGGCTGGTGCGGGTGTGGCCTCACTTGTGGCCCCCGCCGCCGGAGCCGCCGCCGTAGCTGCCGCCGCCGCCGCCGGTGCGCGAACTCCAGCTGCTGCCGGAACCGCTGCCGCCGCTGCCGTCGAACATGCGGGCCCAGTTGCTGACCGTGGCCACGAGGGCGATCACCACGGCGTAGGCGAAAAATTTATTCATCGGTGTTTGAGTCGAGAAAAGTGGCTGGCAGGTAGATCGCCAGGATGGCCAGCAGGCTGAAGCCCGCCGTGCTGAAAAAATTGACGAACAGCGGCACGATGTTGAGCGTGATGATGATCCAGATGAAGGTCGAGGCGACGCCGCCGTACTTGCCGGCCTTGGCTGTTTCGGCCGGCAGGGCGGGGGCCTCGCCGGCGCCGCCGAACTGGCTGCCGAACCAGGTTTTCATCTGGTCGTAGGCGACCGGGGTGGAACGCGACCATGTCATTTCGCCGCCGCCGACTTCCGCCGCCAGCTGGGTTTTACCCTTGAAGAATTCGTAGACGCGGGTGGCGTCGCCGGCGCTGACGCGCCAGTTGAAGGCGCCCGCCGCCGCCAGCACCGTCGAGTTGTACTCGTAGCGCTTGGCGTAACTGACGTTATCCAGCGTCACCGTGGCGGTGTCGGCAGCCCGCCAGATCGGCCATTCCGGCATGACGTTGGCGCGGAACCAGCCCGACTCCGTTTCGACCAGCCAGAAGAAGCCGGCGCGGCTGTTGAACAGCAGGTATTCGGTCCAGGCGCTGCCCTCCTCGTCGGCGCGGCGCATGTAGCCGCTGACCTGGAAGTCCTGGCCGTTGACCTTCGCCCGCGCCCCCAGTGTCAGGCTGGTGGGGATGGCCTCGACGCGCGCGCCGGCCGCCAGCACCTGGGCCTGCGGGCCGGCCGCGTCGATCTGCGTCTGGCAGGCCGGGCAGATCAGGTGCGGCGTGACGCCGGGCAGGTAGGCGATGGCGCCGCCGCAGGACGGGCAGTCGAGCGTGTCGAGCTTGCCGCGGTACTTGCCGGCGCCGCGCTTGATCTCCTCGTCGTCGCGCAGCAGCTGGCATTTCAGGGCGCCCAGCGTGACGGCGGTGCCGGTAAACACCACCGGCACGGCGCCGTCGGAGTAGTCGAGCGTGACGAAGGCGGCGCGGTTGCGCAGGTCGGCCACCTGGATGCGGTAGCCGGCGCCGACGCGGAACGGCAGTTCGCCCTGGCCGGCCACGCACTCGGCGTTGCGCACCTCGGCCACCGTGTAGCGCTCGTTGGCCACCGTGCAGGACTGGCCCGGCGCCAGCTCGCTCCACTGCGGCAGGGCATCGCCCACCTTGCGCTGGGTGGTCATGGTGTACAGGCCGGAGGAGTCGCCCAGCCAGGACGCGCTGCCGTCGTCGAACAGCACATACCATTCGTTCCACATGCCGGCCGCGTAGCGCAGCTGGATGCGGCCGATCACGGTGAATTTCTTGCCGCCGTGCGTGCCGGCCGTGCCGATCTGGATCGGCGAGTAATCTTCCAGCACGGACGACATCTTGCCGAGGTCCTTGACCGCGTCGGCGTCCTTCAATACGGTGCTCTTGCAGTACTCGCAGACGGCCATGACCGACGCGTGCGAGCGGAAGTGGACTTCCGCGCCGCAGCTTGGACAGGATACTGTTTGCATGGATGCCGGCTTAGCCTATCAGTTTTTTGAGGAGTTCGGTCTTGCCGGCGTCGTAGTCGGCGGCCGAGATCAAGCCCTTGTCGAGCAAGGCTTTCAGCTTGCCGAGGCGCGCCTCGATGCCGTCGTCGGCCGCCGCCGGCGCCGCCGGCGCGGCCAGCGTCCCGGCCAGGCTTTGCGCCATGCTCTGGCCGATGGCCACGCCGGCGCCCAGGCCGGCGCCGATGCCGGCCATGCCGCCCTCGTTCTGCGCCGCCAGCGGAATCGCGCTGGCGACCTGGAACTTGGTGTAACCGCCGATCTTGTCGGCGTTCAGGCCGCCCTTCATGCCGGCCGAGATGCGTTCGTCGAGCGCGGCCTGGAGTTCCTCCGGCAGGCTGACGCTGGCGACGTTGAACTCGTCCAGGCCGACGCCGTAGCGGGCGAAGGCGGCCGCCAGGTCGCCCTTGACCTGCTGCGCCATCAGCGACTGGTTCGCCGCCATGTCGAGGAAGGCGACGTTGGCGCTGCCCAGCGAGCTGGCCATGCTCGACATCAGGATGCCGCGCAACTGGTCCTCGACCTCGTCGCGGGTGTACATTTCACGCGTGCCGCTCACCTCGGTGAAGAAGGCGCGCGCGTCGCTGACGCGGTAGGAGTACATGCCGAAGGCGCGCACGCGCACCATGTCGAAGTCCTTGTCGCGGATGGTGATCGGCTGCGGCGTGCCCCATTTGCGCCCCGTCTGCACCCGGGTGCTGAAAAAATACACATCCGACTTGAACGGCGAATCGAACAGCTTGTCCCAGTTTTTCAGGTTGGTCAGCAGCGGCAGCGTGCGCGTGTTCAGCGTGTGGGCGCCGGGGCCGAAGACGTCGGCGATCTGGCCCTCGTTGACGAACACGGCCACCTGCGACTCGCGCACCGTGAGCACGGCGCCGTTCTGGATCTCCTCGTCCTGCATCGGGTAGCGCCAGGCCAGCACGCCCTCGGTTTCTTCGTTCCACTGCAGTACGTCGATAAACTGCTTCTTGATAAAGCTGCCGATGCTCATGGTGTTCTTCCTTGTCGGGTGTTGAGGTTCAGGAAATGCAGGCCGCGTTGATCAGGCCGATGGACAGGGAAATCGCCCCGAGCAGGCCGCCGAAGGCGCTGTTGTCGGCCTCGATCTGGTCCTTCGACATGCGCAGCAGCGAGGTGGTGATGGCGTAGGCCAGCAGTTGCACCACCAGCGCGCCGGCGGACCAGGCGAGGAATTCGCGGTAGTCGGCCGTGTGCACGAGGCAGGAGGCGATGGTGGCCGAAAAGCCCAGCAGCGCGCCGCCCAGCGACAGCGCGGCCGCGCGGTTACCCTGGCGTATCAGCACGACCTCTTTGAACGGCGTCAGGCGCGTGTAGACGACGAAAAACGCCATCAGCAGCACGGCGGACAGTAAAAGGTGGAGCAGATAGTTTAGGATGGCGGGCACGGCGTTCCTTGTAGGGGAGGCTAGATTGATAACAACACAAAAGTATCTTAGTTCAAAAGCGCGCAGATGACCAAAAAAATTCTTATCCTCTCCGTATTCGTCGTCGCATCCTGCGGTCTGGCCTACGAGCTGATCGCCGGCGCCCTGTCGAGTTATCTGCTGGGCGACTCGATCCTGCAGTTCTCCACCATCATCGGCTGCTACCTGTTCGCGATGGGCGTCGGCGCCCACCTGTCGAAGTACGTCAAGGACGAGGACGTGCTGTCGCGCTTCGTCGACATCGAACTGGCCGTCGGCCTGATCGGCGGCGTCTCGGCGGCCGTGCTGTTCCTGACCTTTGCGTGGATGGCGGCGCCGTTCCGCACGCTATTGTATGTGATGGTTTTCCTCATCGGCGCCCTGGTGGGCATGGAGGTGCCGCTGGTGATGCGGGCGTTGAACGACCGCGACACCGCCTTCAACGAGCTGGTGAGCCGGGTCCTGACCTTCGACTACCTGGGCGCGCTGGCCGTGTCGCTGCTGTTCCCGCTGGTGCTGGCGCCGCACCTGGGGCTGGTGCGCACCGGCTTCCTGTTCGGCATGCTCAACGTCGGCGTCGCGCTGTGGACCATCCACGTCTTCCGCCGCGAGCTGGAAAACCTGACGGGGCGGCTGCTGCGCGCCTGCGCCGTGATGCTGCTGCTGGTGTGCGGCTTCGCCGCCTCGGACCGCATGGTCTACTGGGGCGAGCACGGCCTGTTCGGCGACGAGATCGTGTTCTCGACGACGACGCCGTACCAGCGCCTGGTCATCACGCGCTGGAAGGACGACATGCGCCTCTATATCAACGGCAATCTGCAGTTCTCCTCGCGCGACGAATACCGCTACCACGAGGCGCTGGTGCATCCGGCGCTGCAGGCGCTGCCGTGGGCGCGGCGCGTGCTGGTGCTGGGCGGCGGCGACGGCCTGGCGCTGCGCGAAATCCTGCGCTACCCGAACATCGAGCAAGTCACGCTGGTCGACCTCGACCCGGCCATGACGGCCGCCTTCACGACGCGCGACGAGCTGGCGAAGCTGAACGGCGGCGCCTTCAAGGACAAGCGCGTGAAGGTCGTCAACGCCGACGCCGCGGTCTGGCTGCAGAACAACCGGGACATGTTCGACGCCGCCATCATCGACTTCCCCGATCCGTCCAGCTTCGCGCTGGGCAAGCTGTATTCGGTGCCGTTCTACGGCCTGGTGCAGAAGCACCTGGCGGCGAACGGCCTGATGGTGGTGCAGTCGACGTCGCCGTTCTTCGCGCCGCACGCCTACTGGACCATCGACGCCACGCTGCGCGAAGTGGGCCTGCGCACCTGGCCCTACCACGCCTACGTGCCCTCGTTCGGCGAGTGGGGCTTCATCCTCGCCTCGCCGCAGCTGAACTACCAGCCGCCGACCGCCTACCGGCTGCCGATGCGCTACCTGAACGCCGACACGACGCGCGAGATGTTCAGCTTCCCGCCCGACATGAAGGCGCTGCCGATGGCGCCGAACCGCCTCAACACGCAGTCGCTGGTGCACGAGTTCGAGCAGGACTGGCGCCGGGTGATCCGTTGATGCGGCGCCGCTCCTTTCTGCTGTGGGCGGGCGCCAGCGGCGCGACGGCGGCCGGCGGCGTGCTGGGCTTGCGCCGCTGGCAGGAAATCACGCCGGCGCTGCGCTATCCGGGCCGCGACGAGGGCCACTTCCTGCGCGAGCGGCGTGCCTTGCCGGCGCCGGCGGAGATCGTCGAAACCGATGTCGCCATCCTCGGCTCCGGCATCGCCGGCCTGACGGCGGCGTGGAAAATGAAGAAGGACGGGCATAGCGACTTCCTGATGGTCGACGGCCCGCAGCCGTATGGCAACGCGGCCGGCGGCCAGTTCGGCGACCTGGCCTTTCCGACCGGCGGCCACTACCTGCCGCTGCCGTCGCCGGAATCGTTCCACGTGCGCGAAATCCTCGCCGACATCGGCGTCATCCAGCGCGACGCCATGGCCGAACGGCCCTACTACGACGAGCGCTTCGTCCTGCACGGCCCGGAGGAGCGGCTGCTGTTCAACGGCGTCTGGCAGGACGGCTTCATCCCCACCGAGGGCGTGGCGGAGGAGGAACTGGCCGAGCACCGGCGCTTTTTCGCCGAAGTGCAGCGCCTGCGCGGGCTGCGCGGGCGCGACGGCAAGCGCGTGTTCGTCTTCCCGACGGTGGAGTCGTCGGACGACCCGGAGTGGCTGGCGCTCGACCGCATCACGCTGAAGACCTGGCTGGAGCAGGGCGGCTACCGCTCGCCGACGCTGCACTGGTACTTGAACTACTGCTGCCGCGACGACTACGGGACGCGCTACGACAAGGTGTCGGCCTGGGCCGGCCTGCACTATTACTGCAGCCGCTGGGGGCAGGCGGCGAACGCCGGCAACGGCGCCTGGCTGACCTGGCCGGGCGGCATGCAGCCGGTGGCGACGGCGATGGAGCGCGCCTCCGGCGTGCGGCGCCGCGACGGCACGGTGGTGTCGCTGAAGCGGACGGCGGGCGGTGTCGAGGCGCTGTGCTTCCGCCTGGTCGACGGCCGGCCGCACAGCTACCTGGTGCGGGCGCGCAAGGCGATCTGCGCGATGCCGCTGTACGTGGCGGCGCGCGTGGTGGAGTCGATCGGCGCGTATGGCTTCGATCCGGCGCGCCACATGCCGGCCTACGCGCCCTGGATGGTCGCCAACTTCCTGCTCAAGCGCTTTCCCGACGAGCTGCCGCACGCGCCGCTGGCGTGGGACAACGTGGTGTACCAGGAGCCGGGGCTCGGTTATGTGGTGTCGACGCACCAGGACATCCGCGTGCGCCCGCCGGAGCGGACCGTGTTCAGCGCCTATGTGGCGCTGTCGGACCGCACGCCGGAGGCGGCGCGCAAATGGATGAACGGCGCCAGCGGCGAGGAATTGCTGGCGCTGGCCAGCGTCGACTTGAAGGCGGCATACGGCGCCAACTTCGCCGCCTGCGTCGAGCGGGTCGACATCACGCTGCGCGGCCACGCGATGGCGGCGCCGCTGCCCGGCTTCCGCGGCAACGCCGGGCTGAAGGCGCTGCGCGAGGCGGACGGCGCGATCCTGTTCGCGCACGCCGACCTGTCCGGCTTTTCCGTCTTCGAGGAGGCGGCGTGGTGGGGCTACCGCGCGGCGCAACTGGCGCTGAAGGGCTAGCCGCAAGGGGCCGTCCCCGGCCGCCGCGCGCCGCGGAATTGGTATGCAAGCGGCCGCGCCGCCCGCCGATGGCCCGGCCGGCCGGCGCCGGCGCCGCCCGCGCAGGCCAGGACACTGTGTCAAGCCCGCCGTTTGGCAAAAAATGGACAGTCATGCCAATGTGTTGTAATTGCAACAGACAGCGCGCCGCAATGGCGTGCAAAGCGCAAGTGGTCTTATCAATTCGCTTACAATGAACGCGGGAAATTTTGCACCGATCCCGGCCCGGCGCCGGGCACCCACGGGCAGGATTTCCGCGCCTTGTTGCGGCAACGCCTAAGCGGCGCCAAGCAGCGCCCAGCCCGCCGTATTCCCGACCGGCGGCACGGCATCCATCGACCGGCTTGGCCGCAGCAGACCTGCGGCCCGGCCCGCCGCTGCGCTGCCGTGGCGGCAGCTGGCAAGACCGTCACTAACAACAGTCCACAGGACTTTACAACTTAGATTCGCAGGAGCCCTACATGCAACAATTCTTCAAAAAAACCTTAGCCCTGGCCGCCGCACTGGCTTGCTGCGCCACGACGGTCCACGCCAGCGATGCCGAGGGCGAATTCCACGGCTACTTCCGGGCCGGTGTCGGCAGCAACGACAAGGGCGGCAGCCAGGCTTGCTACGGCCTGGAAGGCGTGCCGAAGTACCGTTTCGGCAATGAGTGCGACCTGTACGGCGAGTTTTCCTACACCAAAGAACTGGCGAAATCGAGCAATGGCGCCAGCTTCGTCGGCACCGTGATGGCCTCGATCTACAGCCCGATGTCCGACGTCGGCGAGAAAGACAAGCTGCGGCTGGCGCAAATGATGGTTGAGGCGAAAAACCTGCCCTTCCTGAACGGCGCCACGGCCTGGATCGGCAAGCGCTTCTACGACCGTCCGGACATCCACGTGCTGGACTTCAAATACCTGCACGGCGACGGCGTCGGCGGCGGTATCGCCGGCATCGCGGCCGGTCCGGGCAAGTTCAGCTACGCGCTGTTCCGCAACGACATCAACGAGCGCGTCGCGGCGACCCGCCACAGCTTCATCTACGACGGCATTCCCGTCAGCGCAGGCGGCACCCTGAAACTGGACGCGACCGTGATCCGCGGCGACCAGCAAGACAAGGCGGCGGATAAAGTGGCGAACGGCTGGTCGTTCTCCGTCGTGCACAAGCAAGACAAGCTGCTGGGCGGCGACAACACGCTGGCTGTCCAGTACGGCAGCGGCTCCGGCATCAAAATGGGCGGCACCGACACGGGCGCGACGTCCGACATCAAGCGCACGCGCGTGTTCGACAATATGATCTGGCAATTCACGCCGGAATTCAGCGGCTCGCTGGTCGGCCTGTGGCAGCGCGACAAGGCCAACGCCGGCACGACCACCTGGACCTCGGTTGGCGTGCGTCCCGTCTACGCGCTCAATGAAAACGTCAAGCTGATCGTCGACTTCGGCCACGACAACGTCAAGCCCGCCAATGGCGGCGCCGAGCAGAAGTTGAACAAGATCACCTTCGCGCCGGCCCTGTCGCAAGGCAAGGGTTTCTGGGCCCGTCCCGAACTGCGCGCCTTCGTGACCTACGCCAAGTGGAACGACGCGGCGCAACGGGCGGCCACGCCTGGCAGTGCGCTGTCGTCCACCGGCGTGTTCGGCGGCAAGACCAACGGCATGTCCTACGGCCTGCAAGTCGAATCCTGGTTCTAAGCCGGGCGGGCGGGGTGCGCCCCGCCGGTTTTCCGCCGGTTTTCCGAACCCGGCGGGAATCTGCTACGCTGTCGCAGTGATTTCACTCTACAGCCATGCCCATGCCTGATATCGCCCGCATCCTCAACAACAGCCGCACCATTGCCGTGGTCGGCCTGTCACCGAACCCCCAGCGCGCCAGTTACCAGGTCGCCGACTATATGCAGGCGCACGGCTACCGCGTCCTGCCCGTCAATCCAGCCTGCGCCGGCCAGCAACTGCTCGGCGAGCACTGCCACGCCACGCTGGCCGAGGCCGCCGCCGCCGTGGCGCCGGCGCGCATCGACATCGTCGACTGCTTCCGCAAAGCCGAGGACATCGTGCCGATCGCCCGCGACGCCATCGCCGTCGGCGCCGGCTGCCTGTGGACGCAGCTTGACATCGTCAACGAGGAGGCGGCCGAACTGGCGCGCGCCGCCGGCCTGGACGTGGTCATGGACCGCTGCCCGAAAATTGAACTGCCCTTGCTGAGCCGCTGAGGACACCATGAAAGCACGCGAGCAATTCCGCGCCGACAAGAACCAGAAGCTCGGCGACGCGGGCGCCGGCCTCAAGCTGCTGGGCGCCGCGTCCCGGTCCGGCAATGAAAAACTCAGCAAGGCCGAGTGCAAGGCGCTGGACCGCGAGGAAACGCTGGCGCTGACGGCGCAGATCGCCGAACTCCAGAGCATGCTGTACGCGCAGCGCCGGCAAAAAGTCTTGCTGGTGCTGCAGGGCATGGACACCTCCGGCAAGGACGGCACCGTGCAGGCGATGTTCAGCAACATCAATCCGATGGGCATACGCGCCGTCGCCTTCAAGGGACCGAGCGACATCGAGCTGGCGCACGACTACCTGTGGCGCGTGCACCAGCAGGTGCCGGCGCGCGGCGAGATCGCCATCTTCAACCGCAGCCATTACGAAGACGTGCTGATCACCCGCGTGCAGAAATGGATAGACGAGAAGGAAAGCCAGCGCCGCTACGCGCAGATCCGCGACTTCGAGCGCATGCTGGCCGAAACCGGCACCGTGATCGTCAAGGTCTTCCTGCACATCTCCAAGGAAGAGCAGCGCGAGCGCCTGCAGGAACGCCTCGACGACCCGGACCGGCAGTGGAAGTTCGACCCGAACGACCTGGCCCAGCGCAAATTATGGGACGACTACCAGCGCGCCTACGAGCTGGCGATACAGGAAACGGACTGCGGCCATGCGCCCTGGTACGTGGTGCCGGCCGACTCGAAGACGCAGCGCAACCTGGTGGTCGCCTCGCTGCTGCTGGAGACGATGCAGGACATGCAACTGGCCTTCCCGCCGCCGGACCCGAAACTGACGGCCCTCAGCGTCGTCTAGCGGCGCTGTGCACGGCGCTGCGCGGCGCGGCCAGGCGGTCGAGCATGGCCTTGACGGCCGCCATCTGCATGGCCGATTTCCTGTAAAAATCCGGCATGAAGGGATTCACGCTCGTATAGCCCCAGAAATCCCAGCAGCCGTTCGGGTTGTAAGGGTAGACCGGGCTGGCGTCGACCTGCGGATAGAGCACGATGATATTGTTGGTGTCGGCGACCTCGTTGTAGCCGGTGCCCTTGTAAAAACGCTCGCCTATGCTGGCGGCGCTCTGGTGGCAGCCGTGGAAGGCGACGTGCACGCGGCAGCTCTGCGTGTTGCACGACTTCGGCACATAGACATAAGCCGTGTTGCTCATGCTCGAATACGGGCTGTGCAGAAAACTGCGCTGGTTGAACTTGATGAAGGTGCCGCTCAACTGCGCCGCGGGCGGCTTCAAGTCAGGATACATGTGGAGCAGAATATCTTTGGCCTGGAAGAGATCGCAATCGTTGATATACGGCGAGGCCGTCGTCGGGCAAGCCAGGTCGCTATTCTTGTCCGTGATGAAGGCATGGCCGGCGTCGACATTGTTCACATAGCGCAACTGCGTTGCCGGCACGCCGGCCAACTGGTAAAACAACTGCGTCTGGTCGACGACGGCCTGCGTCACCGTCTTGTCCTGGGTGCCGCTGAACAGATAAATGCGCTGGCGCTGCACATTGGCCGTGTCGTCGATGGCGCGGTTGCGGGCGAAATCCTGGGCGGCGCTCCACAGCGTGGCGGCGGAGGGCGGCGCGACCCCGGCCTGGGCCGGATTCATGCAAGTGCTCATCGCATTCGTCAGATAGGGAATGTACGGAAACATGCCCGGCGAGCCGGAGCAATAATAAGGTCCGCCGGCGACAATACCGGCGCCGGCGACGGTGCCGGAAAAAGCGACGGCGAACTGGCCGGCCATAAACGCGCCGGACGACAAGCCCGACACCGACGTCTGCCGCAAATCCGCCTGAAAAGCGGGCAGGGCAACAGCGTCGGCCCCCTTGGCCTGGCCGTGCAGCGGCACCAAGCCGGCCGCGGCGAGCGCCGCCGCCAACAGCACAACAGACCTGCCACCCGCGCGTCGTCCAATAAACATGACCACCTCCAAAAGGAAAATCGACCCCTGGGCGCGCCCGCGCGCCAGGCCGGAGCGATGAGCATAGCGAAGAAAGCGGCCGCCGTGGCGCCGCTTCCGTCCGGCATGATTTCCATCAACTTTGGGGTCAGGTCTAGACATGGCGGTTTTCGGCGCCAAAAACCGCCATGTCTAGACCTGACCCCAAAGTTGCTCTGTGGCTCGCCCGGCAGCGCGATTGGCGTACGCGTCGCCGGTGTTTGGCTTAGAATGATTTTTTACTATTTCACGCGGCCTATGATGATGTCCAAGACTTTTTCGCGGTTTTTCGTTTTGTCCTCGCTGGCGTTGCTGGCGGCGGCGCCGGCTTTCGCCGAGTCGGCCAGTTGTCCGGCGATTTTGAAGCAGTCGTTTAAGCGTCTGCAGGATGAGGCGCCGCAGGATTTGTGCCAGTACGCCGGTAAGGTGGTGCTGGTGGTGAATACGGCCAGTTTTTGCGGCTATACGAGCCAGTATGAGGGGCTGGAGGCTTTGTATGCGAAGTACGCCGGCAAGGGTTTGGTCGTGCTCGGTTTTCCATCCAACGATTTCGGCAAGCAGGAGCCGGGCAGCAGCAAGGAGATCGCCGATTTTTGCTTTAACACGTATGGCGTGAAGTTCCCGATGTTTGCCAAGTCGGTGGTGTCGGGGCCGACGCCGAATCCCTTGTATGTGAATTTGATTAAGGCGACCGGCAAGACGCCGGCCTGGAATTTCCATAAGTATTTGATCGACCGCAACGGCAAGGTGCTGGAGAGTTTCCCGAGCAAGGTGACGCCGGACGATAAGAAGCTCGTCGGCGCGGTGGAAAAAGCGCTGGCGATGTAGTCGTCTTCATCGACGCGGGGGTGGCATGTCGAAAAAACTGTCGTATGCGGCCGATTTGCTCGGCTTGTCGCGCCTGACCGTCAGCGCCGTCGCCGGCGTGGCCGAGATGGCGGAGGCGCTGCATCTGACCGTGTTGCGCCAGGTCGGCACGCCGCTGGCCAAGCCGCTGGCGCGGGCCACGTCGCTGGTGTACCGCGGCGTGCGCGGCGTGACCGGCCTCGTCGGCGGCGGCATAGACGCGGCGCTGGCGCGGCTGCAGCCCTGGTTGGGCGAACACAGCGGCTGGGCCGGGCGCGACGCGCTGCTGGCGGCCGTGAATGGCGTGCTCGGCGATTATCTGGCCAGGACCGGCAACGGGCTGGCGTTGCCGATGGCGTTCCGCCGCGGCGGCGCCACGCTGGTGTTGCGGCGCGACGCCCTGCAGCAGGCCATACCCGCCGCCACGGGGCGCATCCTGGTGCTGGCGCATGGCTTGTGCATGCATGATGCGCAGTGGTTGCGCGGCGGCCACGACCACGGCGCGGCGCTGCAGCGCGAGCGCGCTTATACGGCCGTGTATTTGCGTTATAACAGCGGTTTGCATATTTCCAGCAACGGCCGGGCTTTCGCGGCCGCCTTGCAGCAATTGCTCGATAACTGGCCCGTGCCGGTGCGGGAATTGGTGATCGTCGGCCACAGCATGGGCGGCCTGGTGGCGCGCAGCGCCTGCCGCTATGGCGCCGAGGCCGGCCACGGTTGGTTGGCGCATTTGAGCAAGATGGTCTTTCTTGGTTCGCCCCACCAGGGCGCGCCGTTGGAGCGGGGCGGCAACTGGTTCCACGTCATTAGCGATATGAGCCCGTACACGGCGCCGTTTTCACGGCTGGGCAAGATCCGCAGCGCCGGCATCACGGATTTGCGCCACGGTAGCGTGCTCGACGAGGATTGGAACGGCAAGGACCGTTTCGCCCATGGCGCGCCCTTGCCGCAGGGCTTGCCCCTGCCGGCGGCCGTGCAGTGCTACGCCGTCGCCGCAACGATGGGCAAGGCCGAGGGCGACCTCGGCGACCGCCTGGCCGGCGACGGTCTGGTGCCGCTGGCGAGCGCGCTCGGGCGGCACGCCGAGGCGCGCCGCCAGCTCGATTTCCCGCCCGCCCGGCAATTGGTGGTGCGCCGGACCAGCCATTTGGGGTTGTTGGATTCGCCCGCCGTGTACCGGGCCTTGCTGGCCTGGTTGTAGGGGGTCAGAAGCGCGCTTTGAGCGGGCCGCGCAAGGCGTTGCAGACGACGATTTCCTGCGCCGCCAGCAGCATCGCGCGGGTGATGACGCGTTCGCTGGCGGCCCACGCCGGATCGGCCAGCAGAACGGCGCGCATGACGCCGGGCAGGGCGCCGCAGGCCAGCGGCGGCGTGTGCCAGCGTCCGTCCAGTTTGACGAAGACGTTGCTGCGGCCGCCTTCGGTCAGTTCGCCGCGCTCGTTGAAGAACAGTGTGTCGAAGGCGCCTTGCGCCTCGGCCTCGCGCCAGGCGGCGTCGTAGCGCGCGCGCACGCTGGTTTTGTGGCGCAGGAACAGTTCGTCGGCGCGCGTCGCGTCGCCGGCCAGCAGCACGCGCACCGGTTCGGCCAGCGGCGCCAGCGCGCCGCTTTGCACGCTGAAGGCGCCGCCGCCGTCTAGCGCCAGGCGCAGGCGCGCCGGCGCGCCCGGCGCCAGCTTTGCGCAGGCCGCGTCGAGCGCGGCGCCGGCCCGCGCCAGGTCGCAGTCGAATCCGAAGTAGCGCGCCGACGCGGCCAGCCGCGCCAGGTGCCGCTCGATATGGCGGCAGCCGTCGCGCGTCGCGTGCAGGGTTTCAAACAGTTCGAAGTCGTTTGGCAGGCCGGTCAGGAAGCGCGCCTTCAACTGGCATTCGGCGTATTCGTCGGCGCTGTCGCTGTCGTAGACGATGCCGGCGCCGACGCCCAGCTCGCCGGCGCGCACGCCGTGCGCCGGCGCTTGCAGGGCCAGCGTGCGGATCGGCACGGACATGCAGAAGTCGCCGACGGCGGCGCCGTCCGCCGGCGCCTCGAACCAGCCGATGGCGCCGGTGTAGAGGCCGCGCGCGTCCGCCTCCAGCTCGTCGATGATTTCCATGCTGCGCCGCTTGGGCGCGCCGGTGATCGAGCCGCAGGGGTAGAGCGCCTGGAAGATGTCGGCCAGCGTGGCGCCGGCGCGCAGGGTGGCGCGCACGGTCGAGGTCATCTGCAGCACGCCGCTGTAGCGCCGCACCTCGAACAGGGCCGGCACGGCGACCGTGCCGGTGGCGGCGACGCGGCCGATGTCGTTGCGCAGCAGGTCGACGATCATCAGGTTCTCGGCGCGGTTTTTCGGATCGGCCGCCAGCGCGGCGGCGCGGCGCGCGTTTTCGTCGTGCCGATCCGGCGCGGCCGCCGGGGCGGTGCCTTTCATCGGCCGCGCCGTCAGCTGGCCGCCTTGGTGGCGCACGAACAGTTCCGGCGACAGCGACAGCACGGCGCCGCCGTCGGGCAGCGCCACCAGCGCGCCGTAGGGCACCGGCTGGCGCGCCCGCAGCCTGGCATACAGCGCCAGCGGCGAGCCGAAGGCGTCGAAGCGCAGCCGGTAGGTGTAGTTGACCTGGTAGGTGTCGCCCGCCTCGATGTAGTCGTGGATGCGCGCCAGCGCGGCGTCGAAGGCCCGCCGGTCGACGCTGGCGCGGACGGCGGCGATGCCCGCCGGGCCGGCGCCGGCCGGCGCGCGCGCCGCCAGCCAATCGGCCACTTCGGGCTGCGACAGGCGGCGGCAGTGTTCGAAGACCAGCACCTGGGCCAGCGGCGCGGCGGCGCCGCGCCCGGCCATGCCCATCAGATGGGCGCCCAGTTCGTAGGCGCACAGGGCGACGGCGTGGCGGCCCTGGCGCAGCGCCTGTTGCATCTGTTCCAGCAGCGCCGTCCAGCCGGCGCCGTCCGCGCACGTCAGCGTGGCGAGGTGGCCGGTGTAGAGGCGCGAGCCGGCGCGGCCGGGATCGCCCGCGCCGGCGTCGTCGAGCAGGGCGAAGCACTCGCTGTTCATGCCGTGCCGCGTTTGGACAGGTAGATGCCGAGCAGTAGGACGGCGCCGCCGGCCATCTGCACGGGGCCGATGGCCTCGCCGAAGATGGCCCAGGCGGCGAGGGCGGCCGTCAGCGGCTGGATCAGCAGGCTGATCGACGACAGCGAGGACGGCAGGTGGGCGAAGGCGTAGGTGATGACGGTCTGGCCGCCGATCTGCGCGATCAGGGCCAGCCCCAGCAGCGGCAGCCAGCCGGCCGCGCCGGCCGGCCAGAAGTCGCCCGGCATCAGCAGCGCGAACGGCAGCAGGAACAGGGCGGTGATGCTGGTGCTCCAGGCCATCAGGCGCGCCGTCGAGTAGCTGGCGCGGCCGTCCTTGACGGCCAATTGGTAGGCGGCGTAGAAGCCGGCCACCAGCAGGCCCAGGCCGTCGCCGAGCAGGCGCGTGCCGCCCAGGCCGACGCTGGGGCCGACCAGCAGCACGGCGCCCGTCATCGCCAGCGCCATGCCGAGCAGGAAGCTGCGCGAGAAGCGGGCCTGGTATTTGAACCACAGCCAGGCGGCGATGCACAGCGGCGCCATGTTCGGCAGCAGCGTGGCGTTGGCGACGCTGGTGAAGTGCAGCGAGACGTGCCAGACGCCCATGTCGGCGGCGAAGAAGAAGCCGGCCAGCAGCAGCACGCGGCTGTAGTCGGTGCGCAGGCCGGCGGCGCGGTCGCCGCCGGCGCTGGCCAGCGCCCATACCCACAGCAGCGGCGCCGCCAGCGCCATGCGCCAGAACGCCGAGGCCACCGGGTTGACGTCGGACAGGCGCATCATGATGCCGGCGAAGCCGATCGCGGCGCCGCCCAGCAGCAGCGCGCAGAAGGCCAGCACGGGGAAGGGCTTGGTCGGCATCTCAGTTCAGCAGCAGGGCGATTTGCAGGGCGGCGTCCTGCGCCGGGTGGAGCTTGAAGCCGCTCTTGGCGTAGCGGTGCCAGCGCCCGATGATGAAGCTGAGCAGCATGGCGGCGCGCGCCGCCACCTCCGTTTCGTGGGCCTGGCCTGCGGCGGCGGCCAGCCGCAGCGACTGCTTCAGCGCCAGTTCGACGCGGTCGTGGAACTGGTTCATGCGCTGCTGCAGGCGCTCGTCCTCGTTGACCAGCACGTCGCCGATCAGCACCCGCGTCATGCCCGGATTGCCGGCGGCGAAGTTGAGCAGCATGCCGAGGATGTCGCGGGTCTGCGCGATGCCGTCGGCCTGTTTGTCGGCGATCTGGTTGATCAGGCCGAACACGCTGGCCTCGATGAATTCGATCAAGCCCTCGAACATCTGGGCCTTGCTGGCGAAGTGGCGGTACAGCGCCGCCTCCGAGACGCCGAGCCGGGAGGCCAGCGCGGCGGTGGTGATTTTTTCGCCTTTCGGTTGTTCCAGCATTGCGGCCAGAGCCTGAAGAATTTGCAGCCTGCGTTGGCCCGGCGGTGTGCTTGCCATGTGATCTCGTCTTGATTAAAAAGAAAGCCTTCAGCGCAGACGCTGCATGCGGGCCGGTAAATGTCTGACGGATTTTACTTTGACATCGACATAAGCGGGGCGATTTAACGTTTTTGGCAGGCCGGCCATGCCGATCGGGTCGGCCATGCGCAGGTATTGCGTGATCCACACCGTGCGCAGGCCCAGCGCCTTGGCGCTGCGCAGATTGGCCAGCGTGTCTTCGACGAGGATGCAGCGGCCGGCCCGCAGGCCCTGCCGGCGCAGCAGGCGCCGCAGCATCAGCCCGGACGGTTTCGGCCGCAGCTGGCGGTGCACCTGCATCGCCTCGATGGCGACGTGGTGCGAGAAATGGCGTTGCAGGCCGAGGTGGCGCATGACGTCGCGCGAATAGCGCTGCGGCGCGTTGGTCAGCAGGATTTTGCGGCCCGGCAGGCGCCGCAGCAGCTGCGCCAGGCCGCGCTCGGCCCGTATCATCGAGGCCAGGTCGTCCATCGCGTGGGTCTGCCGCAGGAAGTCGGCGGCGGCAACCTGGTGGTGCTTGACCATGCCCAGCAGCGTGGCGCCGTAGCGCCGCCAGTAGGCGCTGCGGGCGGCGTTGACGGCGGCGTCGCTGGCCGGCGTGCCGCCGTCGCCCAGCACCCGGGCGATGTAGGCGTTCATGTTCGCCGTGATCGCCGGGAAGATCGCATGCGAGGCGTTGTGCAGCGTGTTGTCGAGGTCGAACAGCCAGACCGGGGCGGAGCGGTTAATATTTGGCACGGGAGTCTTTACGCGAAACGATCAAAGGAATACATGCGACGCCAGATTATAGTGATGTTCTGTCTTTTCTTCCTGGCGGCGCCGCCGGCGGCCCGGGCCGAAGCGCCGGCCCAGGCCGCCGCCCCGGCGGGCGCGCCGAACCGCGGCGCGCTGTTCAAGGTCGAGGGCGGCGGCCACACGCTGTACCTGTTCGGCACCATCCACGTCGGCGCCGCCGATTTCTATCCGCTGGAGCCGCGCGTGACGGCGGCGCTGGAGCGCGCCAGCGTGCTGGCGCTGGAGGTCGACCCGAACGGCGACCCGGCCGCGGCCGCGCAGGCGCTGCGGCGCCACGGCCTGTACGCGGCCGGCGCCGGTCCGGCGGCGGCCGACATCGCGCCGGCCTTCCGGCCGCGCCTGGCGAAGCTGCTGCGCCAGTACGGCATCGCGCCGGAGTCGGTGGCGCCGATGAAGCCCTGGCTGCTGGCCAGCGTGCTGGCCGTCAGCGAGTTCGCCGCCCAGGGCTACCAGGCCGGCCTGGCGGTCGACTCCTACCTGTCGCGCCAGGCGCGCGAGCGCCGGATCCCGGTGCTGGAGCTGGAGTCGATGGCCGGCCAGATGGCCCTGTTCGACCGCATGACGGCGGCCGAACAGGGCCGCTTCCTCGAAGACGGCATCGCCGCCATCGAGGACCAGGAGCAGGCCGTCCAGGCCAGGCAGATCGCCCAGGCCTGGCGCACGGCCGACACGGCCGCCTTCGCGGCGCTGGCGCGCCAGGCCGCCGCCGACACCAGCTTCGCCGGGCAATTCGTGCAGAAGGTGCTGCTCGACGGGCGCAACCCGGCGCTGGCCGACGGCATCGCGGCGCTGCTGGCGCGCGAGCGCGACAGCATGGCGGCCATCGGCGTGCTGCACCTGGTGGGCGCGGACAGCGTCCCGGCCCTGCTGAAGCGGCGCGGCCTGCGGGTCGAACAAGTGTACTGAGTGTGTGGATTTACAACAGAGGACTGCGGATGGTGCCCTTGACGTGGATCGAACACGTGGCCTCTCCCTTACCAAGGGAGTGCTCTACCACTGAGCTACAAGGGCGCTGCTGCTGCGGCGCCTGGTGAAGTGCGCCGCGTTTGCTTTAGTGCGAACGGATCATAGTGCCAAATGCTTGTTCGGTCAACACTTCGAGCAATAATGAGTGCTCGATGCGGCCGTCGATGATGTGCACGGTGTTCACGCCGGATTTGGCGGCGTCCAGCGCCGATGAAATTTTAGGCAGCATGCCGCCCGAAATGGTGCCGTCGGCGAACATCTCGTCGATTTCGCGGGCCGACAGGTCGGTCACCAGCTTGCCCTGCTTGTCCTGCACGCCGGCGATGTTGGTCATCATGATCAGCTTTTCCGCCTTGAGGATTTCGGCGATCTTGCCGGCGACGACGTCGGCGTTGATGTTGTAAGCCTGGCCGTCCTGGCCGAAGCCGATCGGCGAGATGATCGGAATGAAGGCGTCGTCCTGCAGCGCCTTGACGACGGCCGGATTGATCGCGTCGATCTCGCCGACGAAGCCGATGTCGAGGAATTCGCCGGGTTTTTCGCGGTCGGGCATCTGCATGCGGCGCGCGCGGATCAAGCCGCCGTCCTTGCCGGTCAGGCCGACGGCCTGGCCGCCGTAATGGTTAATCAGCATCACGATGTCCTGCTGCACCTCGCCGCCCAGCACCCACTCGACCACTTCCATGGTTTCCTCGTCGGTGATGCGCATGCCCTGCACGAAGGTGCCCTGCTTGCCGATTTTCTTCAGCGCGTTGTCGATCTGCGGTCCGCCGCCGTGCACCACCACCGGATTCATGCCCACCAGCTTGAGCAAAATGACGTCGCGCGCGAAGCCGTGCTTGAGGCGCTCGTCGGTCATCGCGTTGCCGCCGTATTTGATGACGATGGTTTTGCCGTGGAAGTTGCGGATGTAGGGCAGGGCCTCGGCCAGAATCTGCGCCTTGATCTGCGGCGCCACCGCCGTCAAGTCGTCGTTCATGTCCAGGTTCAAGTTAGCAAGTTGAGTCATGGCGGGTCCGGAAAATATATTTTGGCGAATTTTACAGGGAAGATGCAAATCTTAGGATGCATTATAGGGCCATCTTGTTGTAAATTCTGCGGCTATCCTTTAGTCTGGGCCGATATGAGCACCGACAACGACCTTCACCGCCAGCTGGAAGCCATGCGCCCCCTGCTCGTGCGTTTCGCGCTATTGCAATTACGCAACGAAGCGCTGGCCGAAGACGCCGTCCAGGACGCCCTGATCGCCGTGCTGGAGCAGCCCGGCCGCTACGCCGGCCAGTCCTCGCTGCGCACCTATGTGACGGGCATCCTGAAGTTCAAGATCATCGACAACCTGCGCAAGTGCACGCGCGAGCGGCAGATCGACGCGCGCGAGGAGCAGTCCGAGGACGAGGCCATCGACGCCCTGTTCAGCGCCGACGGCCACACCCAGGCGATGCCGCTGCAGTGGGGCGATCCCGAACGCACGCTGGAGCAGAAAGATTTCTTTGCCGTGCTGGAAGCGTGCCTGGAGAAGCTGCCGGCGAAGACGGCGCGCATCTTCATGATGCGCGAGTGGCTGGAACTGGAAACCGAAGAAATTTGTAAGGAATTGTGTATCAGCGCGTCTAATGCCTGGGTGCTGCTGTACCGGGCGCGCATGCGTTTGCGCGAGTGCCTCGATTTGAACTGGTTCGGCGGCCGCCAAGTCCGCCCCTTGATTGCGCCATGAAGTCCAGAGAGGGTATGAATATGCAAAAAAAACCGCGCGGCCTGAAACCGACCTGCAGGGAAGTGCACCGCCTCGTTTCCGAGGGCATGGACCGCGAGCTTTCCACGGTCGAGCGCATCCGCATGCGCCTGCACCTGATGGTGTGCGGCGCCTGCACCCGCTTCAACGGGCAAATGGGCCTGCTGCGCCGCGCCATGCGCAGCTTCCCGCCCGACGCCGGCGCGCCCGGGCGCGAGCGGCCATGAGCATTTGCGGCCGCTGCGGCGCCGCCTTCGGCTGCGCGATGGCCGACCCCGGCGCCGCCGAGCCGTGCTGGTGCACGGCGCTGCCGCCGGTGGTGGCGCTGCCGGCCGCGCCGGGCGGCGCCTGCTGGTGCCCCGACTGCCTGCGGCGCCATATCGCCGCCCAGACGGCGCCCGCGCCCGCCGCGGAATAGCCGGCCGCACCCCGCAAACGCAAATTTTCCTTGCCTCAAGCGCGCGCTTCGCCTCAGACTCCGTATTTAAATGTTTCCGAGGGGAATTAGAATGCGTTTTAGGGATATCCGGATCAGCGTCCGCATCAACGCCGGTTACGCGATCCTGATCTTGTTGATGATGAGCGTGATCCTCATTTCGGTGAGCCGGATCTACGCGATCCGCGCCGAAAACGACCACCGCCTGCGCGACGACTGGGCGGCGGCGGCGGCGATCAACAGCATCAACACCCAATCGCACGAGGCGGCCACGCGCATCGTCAGCCTGATCATCCAGACCAAGCTGGCCCAGCGCATCGACGGCTACACCCGCATCGACGCGATCAAGCGCAGCATCGACGCCGAGCTGGACAAGCTGGCCCGGCTCGACGCCAGCCCCGAGGCGCGGCGCATGATAGCCGCGGTCAAGCGCGCCCGCGCCGACTACTACAGCACCTTCATCGCCGTGGCCGACCTGGTCGAGGAGGACGACCGCGCCGGCGCCGAGGCGAAGATGAAGAGCATGGCGCTGCCGGCGCTGGAGCGCCTGCTGGCGCAGATCCGCGTGCTCGACGACTACCAGCAGCGCCAGGTGCAGGCCGGCGCGGCGCGGATGCGCGCCGACATCAACGCCTCGCTGCTGCTGATGACGGGCATCGGCCTGGCCGCCGTGCTGGTCGGCACGGCCTTCGCCATGTCGGCCCGTTCGATCACCCGCCCGCTCGACGAGGCCATCGCCATCGCCACCCGGGTCGCCAACGGCGACCTCAGCTCGGTGATCGAGATCAGCTCGCGCGACGAGACGGGCGAGCTGCTGCAGGCGCTGAAAAACATGAGCGCCAGCCTGGCCGCCGAACAGCAGTTGCGCCACGCCGTCGAGGTGGCCGAGGACGCCACCAAGATGAAGTCCGACTTCCTGGCCAACATGTCGCACGAAATCCGCACGCCGATGAACGGCATCATCGGCATGACCCACCTGGCGCTGCAGACGGACCTGACGGCGAAGCAGCGCAACTACCTGGAAAAGGTCGAATCGGCGTCGAAGAACCTGCTCATCATCATTGACGACATCCTCGACTTCTCGAAGATCGAGGCCGGCAAGATGGAGTTCGAGAACGTCGACTTCTACCTGGAGGACGTGATGGCGCAGATCGCCGACCTGTCCATCATCCGCGCCCAGGACAAGGGCCTGGAGCTGCTGTTCGACGTCGCCGCCGACGTGCCGGTGGCGCTGCGCGGCGATCCGCTGCGGCTGGGCCAGGTGATGATCAACCTGACCAACAACGCCATCAAGTTCACCGAGCGCGGCGAGATCGTCGTCAGCATCCGCCTGCTGCGCCGGGACGCCCAGTCGGCCTGGCTGCGCGTCGAGGTGCGCGACACCGGCATCGGCCTGAATCCGGCCCAGCGCGACAAGCTGTTCCAGGCCTTCACCCAGGCCGACACCTCGACCACGCGCCACCACGGCGGCACCGGCCTGGGGCTGACCATCAGCAAGCGCCTGGTGGAGATGATGGACGGCGAGATCGGCCTGGAGAGCGCGGCCGGCGTCGGCAGCACCTTCTTCTTCACGGCCCGCTTCGACCTGGCCGAGCTGCCGCACCCGGCCGACGGCACGGCGGCCGACCTGTCGGGCCTGCGCGTGCTGGTGGTCGACGACAACGCCAGCGCCCGCGGCATCTTCCTCGGCATGCTGGCGGCGCTGCATTTCGACGCCGCCGCCGTCGCCGGCGGCGCCCAGGCGCTGCAGGCGCTGGCCCGCGCCCGCGACGAGGGCCGGCCCTACGGCCTGGTGCTGATGGACTGGCAAATGCCGGGCATGAGCGGGCTGGAGGCCAGCGCCGCGATCCGCGCCAGCGCCGGCGCCGACGCGCCCAAGGTCATCGTCGTCACCGCCTACGCCCGCGAGGTGCTGCTCGACGAGCTGCGCGCCCAGCAGATCGACGGCCTGCTGAACAAGCCGGTCAGCGCCTCCACCCTGCTCGACAGCATCTCGCTGGTGTTCGGCCGCGACCTGGGCAACTGCCGCAAATCGCGCCGCCAGACCGACTACCGGGCCGCCGAACTGTCCGTGCGCGGCGCCTGGCTGCTGCTGGTCGAGGACAACGAGGTGAACCAGGAGGTGGCGCAGCAGATCCTCAGCGACGCCGGCGTGCGCGTCGACATCGCCAGCAATGGCGCGATGGCGCTGGCGAAGATCGCCGTCAACGACTACGACGGCGTGCTGATGGACTGCCAGATGCCGGTGATGGACGGCTACGACGCCACCCGCAAGCTGCGCGAGAACGCCCGCCACGCCCGCCTGCCGGTGATCGCCATGACGGCCAACGCCATGGTCGGCGACAAGGAGAAATGCCTGGAGGCCGGTATGGACGACTTCATCGCCAAGCCGATCGACGTGGCGCAGCTGTTTTCGACGCTGGCGCGCTGGATCGCGCCCAAGCATCCGCAGGAGGAGGCGGCGGCGGCGGCGCCGGAGGCGCGCGTCGGCGAGGCGTTGCCGGCCATCGCCGGCCTGCGCATGGAGGCGGCGCTGCGGCGCATCGGCGGCAATCTCCAATTGATGCGAAAATTGCTGGAGCGCTTCGCCGCGACCCAGGCCGAGGCGATCGCGCGCATCGGCGCCGCGATCGACAACAACGACCTGGAGACGGCCACGCGCGAGGCGCACACGCTGAAGGGCCTGGCCGGCAACATCGGCGCCGTCGCCCTGGCCGACAGCGCCGCGGCGGTCGAGCATCTGCTGGCGCACGGCGCCGGCGAGGCGCTGGAACTGGCGCTGGCGGCGACCTCGCAGGAACTGCAGCGCCTGCTGCCCGGCATCGTCCAGGCGCTCGACGACAAGGCGGCGCCGCCGCAGGCCGAGATGGCGCCGGCCAGCGCCGCCGAACTGGCCCGCCTGGGCGAGGCCATGCGCGCGCTGGCGGCGCTGCTGGGCCAGGACGACGCGGCGGCGCTCAAGCAGGTCGAGCAGATCTGCGCGATGCTGACGGCGGCCGGCCAGGCCGAGCAGGCGCGCCAGTTGCGCCGCCTGCTCGGGCAATACGATTTCGAGGGAGCGCTGGCGCAGTTGCACGAGGCGGCCGCGGCGCTGGAGGTGACACTGTGAGCGAAGGACAGGCGATGCAACAGCCCTATGCCAAACCGACCATCCTGGTCGTCGACGACACGCCGGACAACATCGAGCTGCTGTGCGCCGTGCTGGAAAACGACTACCGCACCAAGATCGCCGTCAACGGCGAGCGCGCCCTGAAGATCGCCAACGGCGCCGAGCCGCCCGACCTGATCCTGCTCGACATCATGATGCCGGGCATGAGCGGCTACGAGGTGTGCCAGGCGCTCAAGGCCGGCGCGGCCACGCGCGACATCCCCGTCATTTTCGTGACGGCGATGAGCGAGGTGGCCGACGAGCAGCTTGGCCTGTCGCTGGGCGCGGTCGACTACATCACCAAGCCGATCTCGGCGCCCATCGTGCTGGCGCGCATCAAGACCCAGCTGGCGATGAAGCGCGTGCACGACTTCCTGCGCGACCAGAACCACTTCCTGGAAACCGAAGTCGAGCTGCGCGTGCGCGAAATCGCCGCGCTGCAGGACGTGACGATCCACGCGATGGCCTCGCTGGCCGAGACGCGCGACAGCGAGACGGGCAACCACATCCGCCGCACCTCGCACTACGTCAAGGCGCTGGCCGAGAAGCTGCGCGGGCATCCGCGCTTCAGCGGCTTCCTGACCGACAAGACCATCGAGCTGCTGTTCAAATCGGCGCCGCTGCACGACATCGGCAAGATCGGCATCCCCGACCACATCCTGCTGAAACCGGGGCCGTTCGAGCCGCACGAGATGGAAATCATGAAGACCCACACCACCCTGGGGCGCGACGCCATCCTGGCGGCCGAGCGCGAGCTGGGCATCGAGGTCGACTTCCTCAAGTACGCCAAGGAGATCGCCTACGGCCACCAGGAGAAATGGGACGGCAGCGGCTATCCGCAGGGGCTGGCCGGCGACGCGATTCCGATCTCGGCGCGGCTGATGGCGGTGGCCGACGTCTACGACGCGCTGATCAGCCGGCGCGTCTACAAAGAGGGCATGACGCACGAACAGGCGGTGGCCATCATCAGCGAGGGGCGCGGCAGCCACTTCGACGCCGACATGGTCGACGCCTTCCTGGCCATCGAGGACGAATTCCGCGCCATCGCGCGGCGCTACGCCGACGGCGACGGCGACATGGGCAAAAAACGTGAAAGAATGGAGTTGTTTATCAAATAAAATAGCCTGGGCGGCCGCCGGCCGCCCCTCCCTCTACGAAAGATGCCGATGTCTAGCGCAGTGGAATACCTTGGATTTGCGGCCGCGGCCTGCACCACCTGCTCCTTCATCCCGCAAGTGCGGCTGGTGTGGCGCGAACGCCAGGCCCAGGGCGTCTCGCTCAGCATGTATCTGATCATGACCTTCGGCGTCTTCCTGTGGCTGTGCTACGGCCTGATGATAGACGCCTGGCCGGTGGTCGCCGCCAACGGCGCGACGCTGGTGCTGGCCTCCAGCGTGCTGATCATGAAGTGGCGCTTCGAGCGCGGCGGGGCGGCGGCGCCGCGGGCCTGACCCCGGCCTTACGGCCCCACCGTCTCGAAAAACCGCATCATCTCGCGGCTCGCGTCCGGCCCCCTGGCGTCGGTGTAACTGCCGCTGTCGCTGCCGCCCGACCAGGCGTGGCCGGCGCCGTGGATCACCCAATGCTCGCCCAGCGGCGAACCGTCCGGGTGGCGGTGCGTGGTGCGGGTGTAGCGGTGGCCGTTCGGCACGCTGCCCGAATCGATCGAGGCCGCCGCCGCGGCGCCGTGCTCCTGGCTGCGCAAGCCCTGCGCCATCACTTCCTCGCCGTTGCGCGGATTGACGGTGGTGTCGCGGTCGCCGTGGAACACGATGATGGGCACGCCGCCGGCCGGCGCCTTGCGGCTGGCGCTGGCGCCGCCCTTCATCGCCGCCAGCGCCGACGGCAGGTCCTGGGCCGAGGCGAAAGGCAGGCCGGAATGCACGCCGACCGCCGCGAACAGCTCCGGATACAGCGCGCCGACGATGACCGCCATCGCGCCGCCGGCCGACAGCCCGGCGACATACACCTGGCGCCGGTCGACCGGATACTTGTCGATGACCTGCTGGGCGATGCCGGCGATGATCGAGGGCTCGCCCTGGCCGCGCTGCTGGTCGAGGGCGTTGAACCAGTTCCAGCAGCGCGAATTGTTGGCGCTCTTGGCCTGCGCCGGATACACGACGAAGCACTGCTTCTCCTCGGCCACCGCGTTCATCCGCGTGCCGTTGGCGAAATCGTCGGGGTTCTGGGTGCAGCCGTGCAGCATCACCAGCAGCGGCATGGCCTGGCCGTGGAAGCTGCTGGGGATGTACAGCTTGTAGTCGCGGCCGCCGGCGTGGTTGCGGAAGGAGCCGCCGACGAATTGGGCGCCCGGCGCCAGCTCGGGCGGCGGCGCCGCCGGGCGCCGTTTCCTCATGCCCGGCAGGTCCAGGGAATTCAGGTCGAAGGCGGGCAGGTCGAAGCCCTTCTGGCCCGTGCCCTGCGGCATGCCCAGGCGCGCCATGAACTCCTGGGCCATCTGTTGCGGCGTCTGCGGCTGGCGTTGCGGCGCCTCGGCGGCCTGCGGCGCGGCCTTGGCCGAGGCGCCGCGCGGCGGCGGATTGATGTCGTGCATGCCGCGCGCCTGCGCCGCCTGCGCGTCGGCCATCGCCTGCTGCATCGTCGCGGCGGCCGCGCCGCCCTTGCCGAACAGCTTCTTGCTGGCGTCGCGCAGCTGCGCAAAAAATTGCTTATTGATTTTCATGGCCATCTTTCCAAATGTGCGCGCGAGGCTCAGGCAGACAGAGGCCGGCTCTGCGCGTTAGTGAATTCGTCCCGCCAAGGCGGCTTTTACAACGGCGCTTGCGTGCAAGGCGCCCAATACAAAGATCGATTCGATGGTCGCCAGCGCCAGTTCCACCGACACGTCGCTGGCGATGCTGGCCAGGCCGAGCACCTGGATCTGCAGGCGCTGGCCGGCGGCCTGGAGCGCCTCCAGATCCTCGCGGGAATAATGCTGCATTCCCAACACGAGGCTCTTGCGCGCCACAGTTTGCCGGACCACGTCGGCGTGGGTGTTCAACTGATTGCGGATCGCCGTGCGGATCAGGTCCGTGCGGTTCGAGTAAAACCCTTCCTGAACCAATAAATCGATCTGTCCCAGGTCGATCGGACCGAGGTTAATCGTGATTTTTTCTGATTCGCTGACTTTTAGTTTGCTTTCCAGTTTGCTCATAAGTCTCCGTAATACGCTCTATGGCATCCAACCACCATCTGTATGGATGGTAGTATAGGCGTGTGATGGTCGAAGTCAAGCACGATTCCTGAGGAAGCGCGGTTTCTGGCGGAAAGAGGGGGAGGGAAGGAGGGGGCGCGGCGGCGCCCGCTTCAGGGACGATGTCGCCTGCCGCCGCCGGAGTCCGGACGGACCCCGGTTTTATGCCTTTGGGCAATAGCTCAATGTAATTGGTGGCGGAAGGCGCGCACGCCCAGCAGCACGCCGGCGCACAGCAGCACGATGCCGCCGGCGATGGCCGCGCCGGGCAGGGCGCCGCGCAGGATGAAGGCGTACAGCAGGGCGAACAGGGTTTCAAAGACGATCAACTGGCCGGCCAGCGAAGTCGGCAGGCGCTGGCTGGCCTGATTCCACAACAGCGTGCCGAGCCAGGAGGCCGTCAGGCCCACCAGCAGCATCAGGCCGACGAAGCGCAGCGGCTGCGGCCCCAGCGGAAAGTCGAAGCCGGTCTGGCCGATGCTGGCGTAGGCGCCATAGCCGAACAGGCCGAGCAGGGCCAGCGGCAGCGTCACCAGTCCCTGCGCCGTGGCCCAGGTGACGGAATGGATATGCGGATTCGCCTTCAGGTGGCGGGCGTTCATCACCGGATACCAGGTCCAGGCGGCGACGCCACCGGCGGCCAGCAGGCAGCCGACGACATAATCGGCCAGGCTGCGCTGTCCGCCGGCCTGGCGGAAGGCATCGAGCTCGCTGGCGTTGACCAGCAGCAGGCCGGTGAGGATGATCAGCAGCGACGGCGCCAAACGGCTCCAGGCCACGCTTTCTGACGGATGGCCGGGGCTCCAGTTGGAAAAGACCGCGATGGCCACCGGCAGCGTGCCGATCAACATGGTCGGCAGCGGCGAACCGGCCATCTGGATCGCGCTGGCCAGCATCGCGTAATACAGCAGGTTGCCGATCAGGGCCAGCTTGAGCGCGCGCCGCCAGTCGGCGCGCGACAGCGCGCGCATGCGCTTGCGGTCCAGCCAGGCCGGCAGCAGCGCGATCAGGCCGAAGGCGACGTAGCGGCCGAAGGACAGCACCATGCCCGGATAGTCGCCCAGCATCAGCGGCACGACGAAGACCAGCCCCCACAACAGCCCGGCGCCGAGGGCGCACAACACCCCGATCAACATGGCGTGCCTGCTTTGAATCTTGTCGATGCCATGTCCATGCCCGCGCCTTGAATAGTAAAACGCCAGCTTAGCGCGTCCTCAGCGCGGCGGTCTTGTACCAATTTGCTGTTGATACTGGGCCGGCGTGACGCCGTAGCTGCGCTTGAACCAGCGGTTCAGGTGGCTCTGGTCGGTCAGGCCGACGGCGCCGGCCGCCAGCGCCGGGCTGACGCTGCGCGCCAGCAAGCCCTTGGCGCGCACCACGCGGCGCGCCTGCACGTACTGCTGCGGCGTGCAGTTGAAGGTGGCGACGAAGACGCGCACGAAATGGAACAGCGACAGATTCGCCTCGGCGGCCAGCATCTCGATGCGCAGGCTGCCCTCCAGGTTCGCCTCGATGCAGTCGAGCACGCGGCGCATCGCCAGCGAGCGGCGCATCTGCGCCGCCGAGCCGCTGCCCTCGGCGCGCACCTTGCCGCCGTAGCGCTGCACCAGCGCGTCGACCAGCACCGTGAACTCGGACGTGAAGGCGACGTCGTCGTCGGCCTGCCACATGCGCGCGAAGACGCCGCGGTAGGCCCGCGCCAGCTCCGGGTCGTGCACGGCCGCCTCGGGGAAATAGACCTCGGTGCCGGCCAGCGCGCGCAGCGTGTCCGGTTCGATGTAGAGCATCTGATAAGTCCAGCCGGTGGCGATTTCGGCCTGGCCGGTGTGGATCTCGTCGGCGTTCAGCGTCACCAGCGTGTCGGCCGGCGCCACGTGCTCGCTGCCCTTGTAGCGGAAGCGTTCGACGCCGGACTCGATCGCGCCCAGCGAATAGCTCTCGTGCGCGTGCGGCGCGAACGCGTGCTCGACCAGGCGCGCCATATACAGCTCGACGCCGGGCAGGTGCGGGCTGGCTTTGAAGCGGACGAATTCGCTGGGATGGCGGAACATGGCGTTGGACGGCGAGGGCGGGGCAAGGAAAAGACTATACACCGGCCGGGCCGGTTTTGTGCAAGCGACATCGCGGCGCCGTTTCGCGGCATAATGGACGCTGATTCCGCCAACCCGCCCAGTTCTATGAGCCCCGATTTCCCCGCCGAGGCGTCGCCGCCCTCGCCCTGCATCAGCCTGTGCAAGATGGACCAGGACACCGGCCTGTGCCAGGGCTGTTTGCGCACCATCGACGAAATTATCCAGTGGGGCCGGGCCGACGACGACTTCAAGCGCGCCGTCTGGGCCGACATCAAGCGCCGCGAAGAACTGATTCAATTCGACTAAGGACGTCCATGCCTTTCTACACACCGCGGCAAACCGTCAGCGGACCCGCCTATGGCACCGGTTTCAAGGTATTTGCCAGCGTCGTCACGTTCGGCCTGCTGGCCTACGGCGCCAGCGTCGCGCTGCGTTTTCCGCTGGGCCAGTACGGCCTGGGCGTCAAGGCGCTGCTGCTCGCCTCGATGGTGATGCTGGGCGTGAGCTATTACTGGTTCCTGCGCGCCCGCACGACGATAGACGCCACCGGCATCCGCCAGAGCTGGGTGTACGACAAGCGGGTCGACTGGAGCGACGTGCGCGGCGCCAAAATGATCGGCATCCCCTACCTGTCCTGGCTGTTTCCGCCGCGCATGGTGGTGCGGACCGGCAACGCCTTCACCACCTTCAACGGCGGCTCGCAGGACGTGCTGATCGAATTCGCCCAAATCTCGCTGGCTTTCCAGATGAAGCGATGACGGCGCTGCCGGACGCGATCCGCGTCTTCGAGCGCGGCTGGCTATCGTCGAACAACGTCCTGCTGGTCGGCGCGGACGACACGGCGCTGATCGACAGCGGCTACCTGACGCACGCGCCGCAGACGCTGGCGCTGGTGCGGCACGGCCTGCAGGGACGGCGCCTCGACCGCCTGCTCAACACCCACCTGCACTCCGACCACTGCGGCGGCAACGCCGCGCTGCAAGCCCACTACGGCTGTCACACCTCGATTCCGGCGGCGGAGGCGGACAAGGTGCGGCGCTGGGACAGCGAGGCGCTCAGCTTCAAGGCCACCGGCCAGCAATGCGAACGCTTCGGCTTCGACGCCACCATCGCGCCGGGCGAACTGCTGACGCTGGGCGGGCTGGCATGGCAGGCGCTGGGCGCGCCGGGGCACGACCCGCACTCGCTGATCTTTTACTGTCCCGCCGAGCGCATCCTGATCTCGGCCGACGCGCTGTGGGAAAACGGCTTCGGCATCATCTTCCCCGAACTCGACGGCGCCTCCGGCTTCGCCGAAACGCGCGCGACGCTGGAGCTGATCGGCGGGCTCGACGTGCGTCTCGTCATTCCGGGCCACGGCGCGCCGTTCGGCGACGTCGCCGGCGCGCTGCGGCGGGCCCACTCGCGCCTTGACTACCTGATGGCGGACCCGCTGCGCAACGCCCAGAATGCCATCAAGGTGCTGCTCAAATTCCTGCTGCTGGAGCGGCAAAGCATCGCGCTGGCCGACGTGCCGGCGCTGTTGACGGCGATGCCGGTGTTCGACGCGGCCAACCGGCGCTTCCTGCGGCAGGGGCCGGAAGCGCTGGGCCAGTGGGCCGTCGAGCAACTGCTGAGGGCCGGCGCGGCCCGCGTCGAGGGCGAGCACTTACTCAACGAAGCCTGAGGCGGGGGAGGGACGGCGATCTCCGGGAAATCGCCTCGCGAAAATTCAGGTCCGCCGCCAAATTCAGCACGATCGTACTTTTTCGCTCTATAATCGTTGCGAGTTCATCCGATCAATTTTCCGTCAGCGAGTTCGTCATGGCCCTGCCCCTTGCGTTGCAAAACCTCTCTCTTCCCGTCATCGCCTCGCCGATGTTCATCGCCAGCGGCCCGGCCCTGGTGGCGGCCCAGTGCAAGGCTGGCATCGTCGGCTCTTTCCCGGCGCTGAACGCCCGGCCGGCCGAGCTGCTCGACACCTGGCTGACCGAGTTGCAGGCCGATCTGGCCGCCTTCCAGGCCGCCAATCCCGAGGCCAAGGTCGGCCCGATCGCCGTCAACCAGATCGTCCACCAGTCGAACGACCGGCTGGCGCACGACGTCGCCGTGTGCGTGGCGCACAAGATCCCCATCATCATCTCCTCGCTGCGCGCACCGCCGAAGGAAATGCTGGACGCCATCCACAGCTATGGCGGCATCGTGCTGCACGACGTGATCTCGATCCGCCACGCGAAGAAGGCGCTGGAGGCGGGCGTGGACGGCCTGATCTTGGTGGCCAGCGGCGCCGGCGGCCACGCCGGCACGCTGTCGCCGTTCGCGCTGGTGGGCGAGGTGCGTAAATTCTTCAAGGGTCCGCTGGCGCTGTCGGGCTCGATCGCCACCGGCGACGCCGTGCTGGCGGCGCAGGCGATGGGCGCCGACTTCGCCTACATCGGCTCGCGCTGGCTGGCGACGCAGGAATCGAACGTCGACGACGGCTACCGCGACGCCATCGTCGAATCGGCGGCGGCCGACATCGTCTACACCAACCTGTTCACTGGCGTGCACGGCAATTACCTGAAAAAATCCATCGTCGCCGCCGGCCTCGACCCGGAAGCCTTGCCGGAAGCGGACAAGAGCGCGATGAACTTCGGCTCCGGCGGCGCCAAGGCATGGCGCGACATCTGGGGCGCGGGCCAGGGCGTCGGCTTGATGGATGACGTGCCGACGGTGGCCGAGATGGTGGCGCGCCTGAAGGCGGAATACGCGGCCGCGCGGGCGCGCTTGAGCCTGTAAGGCGGGGCGGGGGCGCTGCCGGGGGCGTTGCCAGGGGCGTTGCCGGGGGCGTTGCCGGGGCGCGCCCCGGTCCGTGACTAGGGTGCGCTGCTCAAATCTTCCGGGCGGATCGCCCGCAGGTCCGGCAGATTGCGCCAGTAACCGTAAGCATCCATGCCGAAGCCGACGACAAAGCGGTTCGGAATGACCAGACCGACAATATCGGCCGTGCACGGCTTGGCCTTGCCGATCGCCTTATCGGCGAACACGGCCAGGATCACCTCGGCGGCGCCCATATCGAGCAGGCGCTGCTTGACGTGGGCCAGCGTTTCGCCCTCGTCGAGGATGTCGTCGAGCACGATGACGGTGCGGCCGGCCACGTTCGAGCGCGGAATCACCTTCCAGACCACCTCGCCGCCGCGGTCGTCGTCGCCGTAGCGGCTGACGTGGATGTAGTCGAACTCCAGCGGGAAGGTCAGCTGCGGCAGCAGGTTGCCGGTGAAGACCACGGCGCCGCCCATCACACCTAGCACCAGCGGGAACTCCTCGCAAGCGGGATCGTCGAAACGGGCATTCAACACATCGGCCATGCGCGCGACGGCCGCCTGCACCGCATCCTGATCGAAAAGCAACTCCGCGTTTTTAATCAGGGCGCGGGCCCGAGTGTGATGGAATTCTTGCATGATCTTTGCGGAAAAAAGTGAATCCCGCCATTATCCTGCAAATCCGCAACAATGGGTCAGGTCTAGACATGGCGGTTTACTGTCTCTAAAACGCAAAAAACCGCCATGTCTAGACCTGACCCCAAAGTTGTTCAGTTGTAATCGCGCTGGTCGTCGATGAGCTTGCCATCGGTCGGCAGGCTGCCGCGCGCGACGATGCGCACGTCGCCGCGCAATTTGGTCAGTTCGCGTATCGTCGCGACGATGGCCGCCGCGCCGCCGTCGTCCGCCGCCGCCGCTTCCATTTCGCAGTGCAGGGTCATGCTTTCGTTGGCGACGCTGCCCGTCAGGATGAGCCGCGCCTTTAGTATCGCCGGGTGGCGCCGCGCGATGTCGTGGATGTGCGAGGGGTGCACGAACATCGCCCGCACTTTGGTCGATTGGTCGGCCCGCCCCAGCCAGCCTTTGATGCGGGTGTTGGTGCGCCCGCACGGCGCCGCGCCGCCGTCTCGCACGATGGCCGACAGGTCGCCGGTGGCGAAGCGGATCAGCGGGTAGTCGGGGTTGAACAGGGTGACCAGCACTTCGCCGACCTCGCCCTCGGCCACCGGCTCGCCGCTGCCGGGGTGGACGATTTCCAGCAGGACGTCTTCGTCGAGCACCATGCCGGGGTGGAGCACGCCGTCGCTGGCGCTTTCGTAGGCGATGCTGCCGATGTCGGCCGAGGCGTAGGTCTGGAAGACGTGCGGCACGCCGTTCTCGCGGAACCAGGCGCGCAGCGATTCGGGCAGTGCTTCGGCGCCCATCACGGCGCGTTTGACGCTGCTGATGTCGGCGCCCATTTCGCGCGCTTTTTCGATGATCAGTTTCAGGAAGGAGGGCGTGCCGACGTAGGTGTCGGGTTTCAGGTCGGCCATCGCCAGCACCTGCATTTCGGTCTGGCCGCTGCCGGCCGGGATGACGCTGCAGCCGATGCGCGCGGCGCCGCCTTCGACCATGAAGGCGGCCGGCGTGAAGTGGTAGGAGAAGCAGTTCTGCAGCAGGCCGCCGGCGCGCACGCCGGCCGCGTAGAGCGGCCGCGCGAAGCGCCACCAGTCCGGGCCGCGCCCTTCGGGGTCGTAGATCGGCCCCGGCGACATGTAGATGCGCGCCAGCTCGCTGGTGGGGCTGCTGGCCAGGCCGCCGAACGGTTTGTCCTGCTGTTGCAGTTGTTTCAGGTCGGCTTTGCGCGTCACCGGCAGGCGCGCCAGCGCGGCGCGGTTGTCGATGTCGCTCGGGTTGACGCCGCGCAGGATGCGCGCCCAGCCCGGCGCGCTCTGCGCCTGGGCGATCAGCGCCGGCAGGCGCGCCATCATTTCCCGTTCGCGCGCGTCGGGCGCGCGCCGTTCCAGGCTGTCTAGCGTTGCGCTCATTGGTCCTGCCCTCCGATTTCACGTTGCAGTTTTTTGCTCAGTTTGGCCACGATCAGGCCGTGGGCGCGGCGCAGCAGGGCCGCCGCCTCGGCGTCGCCGAGCGCCTTCGGGCGGGCGATCTGCACCCATTTCGCCCGCGCCAGGTAGGGCGCCGGGATGATGCCGGGCCGGTCCGTCAGTTCGAGGAAGCGTTCGTCCTCGACCTTGAAGCTGAGGGTGGGCGCCGCCTCGCTGCCGCCGAAGATGGCGAACATTTTCAGCCCGACGGAAAAGACCACGTTGCTGCCCCATTTGATGTCTTCGCTGGCGGCCGGCATCGCGCGGCACACGGCTTTCGCTTGTTCCAGGTTCATGCGCTCGTCCTCAGGCCAGCCAGCGCTTGCGGCGGCGGTAGAATTTCATGTCGCGGAAGCTGGTGCGGCCGGCCCCGGAGACGCCCAGGTAGAATTCCTTGACGTCTTCGTTGCTGGCCAGTTCGCCGGCCTGGCCCTCCATGACGACGCGGCCGTTTTCCAGGATGTAGCCGAAGTCGGCGTAGCGCAGCGCGACGTTGGTGTTTTGCTCGGCCAGCAGGAAGGAGACGTTTTCCCGCTGGTTCAGGTCTTTGACGATGCCGAAGATTTCGTCGACGATTTGCGGCGCGATGCCCATCGACGGTTCGTCGAGCAGTATCATCGACGGCTTCGCCATCAGCGCGCGGCCGATCGCGCACATCTGCTGTTCGCCGCCCGAGGTGTAGCCGGCCTGGCTGGCGCGGCGCTCTTTCAGGCGCGGGAAGTAGTGGTAGACCTTGTCGAGCGAGTCCTTCAGTTCGGAGCGGCCGATGTGCCGCGTGTAGGCGCCGGTCAGCAGGTTTTCTTCGATGCTCAGGTGGCCGAAGCAGTGCCGCCCCTCCATCACCTGCGACAGGCCGCGCTTGACCAGTTCGTTCGGCGTCAGCTGGTCGACCCGCTCTCCCTTGAATTGCACCTCGCCCTTGGTGACGTCGCCGCGCTCGCCGCGCAGCAGCGTCGAGATGGTTTTCAGCGTGGTCGATTTGCCGGCGCCGTTGGCGCCCAGCAGGGCGACGATTTTCCCCTGCGGCACCTGCAGCGAGACGCCTTTCAGGACCAGGATGACGTGGTCGTAGATGACTTCGATGTTGTTGACCGACAGATAGGGCTGGGTGGCTGTTGTCATGGCTGGCTTTGCTAAGTTAAACATGGTGCGGGCGCTGCGGCGCCGGGGCCGGACCCCGGCGCCGCCGGCTCACTTCGCGCACGCGGGCGTGATTTTTTTCTCGGCCGCGTATTTGATCGCGGATTCGTCCACCAGCCGGCGCGTCAGCGCCTTGTCGCCGACGATCCAGTTCGGCGTGATGGCCTGCCACTTTTTGCCGTCCCACTGCTGCACTTTCACGGCGCCCGAGCCCTCGTGGTCGTCGCAGCTGGTTTTCACGGTGGGGAACATGCCGAAGGCGCCGATGGCCTTCTGCCGCGCTTCGTCGATGTTCAGGTTTTCCAGGCCCCAGCGGATCTGCTCGCCGCTCATCGGCTTGCCCTTGCCGAAGTGCTCCTGGGCGGCGCGGATGGCCTCCACCCACAGGATGCCGGCCGTCACGCCGCGCATGTGGTAGACGGAGTTGATGCGCGACTGGTCGGCCAGGTTGCCCTTGCCGGCGGCGTAGAGTTTTTTGCGGATGTCGTCGATGACCGGGTAGTTGCCCGGCGTGTTGAAGGTCATCGCGCTGTAGCCCTTGGCGGCGTCGCCGGACGGGATGGTGTCCTCTTCCGAGCCGGCCCACCAGACGCCCAGCATCTTCTCGCGCGGGAAGCCGTTGCGCTGCGCCGTCTTGATCGCCACCGAGTTCATCACGCCCCAGCCCCACAGGATCACGTGGTCGGGGTTGGCCTGGCGGATCTGCAGCCACTGCGACTGCTGCTCGCTGCCCGGCGGCGCCACGGCGATCTTGATCAGTTCGAAGCCGTACTGCTTGGCCTGCGCCTCCAGCACCGGCAGCGGCTCCTTGCCGAAGGCCGAGTCGTGGTACAGGTGGACGATTTTTTTGCCCTTCAGCTTGTCCATGCCGCCGTTCTTGTCGCCCAGGTATTTGATCATGCCGGCCGCCTGGTTCCAGTAGCTGGCGATGAGCGGGAACACATAGGGGAACACTTTGCCGTTGGCGGCGTCGGAGCGGCCGTAGCCTATCGTCGTCAGCGGGATTTTGTCCTGGGCGATGCGGTCGAGGACGCCGTAGGCGACGCCCGTCGACAGGGGTTCGACCAGGGTGGCGCCGCCGTTCTTGGTTTTCAGGCGCTCGTAGCATTCGATGCCGCGCGAGGGGTTGTATTCCGTCTCGCACTCCTCCCAACTGATCTTGACGCCGTTGACGCCGCCGTTCAGGTTGACCAGGTTGAAGTAGTCGATGGCGCCGCCGTAGAAGCCGGAGCCGCCGGCCGCGTAGGGGCCGACGCGGTAGGACGGCAGGGCGATGAATTGTTCCTGGGCCAGCGCGTTGCCGGCCGTGCCGAGGGCGCCGGCGATGGCCGCGCCGAGTAACAGCGATGTGATGCTTTTCATTGTGTCTTCTCCATTAGATTCAACAAACTGCATGCGACGGCGTGCTGCGGCCCCTAGTGGGGGAAGGGCCACAGACGCAGTTTCTCTTTACCTATTTGCCATAAACGCGCCAGGCCGTGCGGCTCGACGATCAAGAAAAACACGATCAGCGCGCCGAACACCATCAGTTCCAGGTTCGAGGCCACATTGGTCGGCAGCGACAGGCCGTGCGCCAGGATGTTCAGGAAGATCGGCAGCAGGACGATGAAGGCGGCGCCCAGGAAGGAGCCGAGTATCGAGCCGACCCCGCCGATGATGATCATGAACAGGATGCGGAAGGACAGGTCGAGGTTGTAGGCTTCCGGCTCGACCGTGCCGAGGTAGGCGTAGGCGTACAGCGCGCCGGCCACGCCGCAGTAGAAGGAGCTGACGGCGAAGGCCAGCAGCTTGGTGCGCATCGGCCGGAAGCCGATCACCTCGGCCGCCATGTCCATGTCGCGCACGGCCATCCAGGAGCGGCCGACGTTGGAGCGGATCATGTTCTTGGCCAGCAGCGCCATCAGCGTCACGATCAGCAGCACCAGCAGGTATTTGCCGGCCGGGGTGTCGAAGTGGTAGCCGAAGATGGTGATTTTCTGCGCCGTGATGACGCCGGAGGCGCTGCCGTTGGTCAGGTAGGGGATCTTGGTGAGGCACCAGACGACGAAGAACTGCGTCGCCAGCGTCGAGGCGGCCAGGTAGAAGCCGCGGATGCGCAGCGAGGGCAGGCCGAAGGCGATGCCGACCATCGCCGCGCACAGGCCGCCCAGCACGAAGGCCAGCAGGATGGGGATGCCGGGGATGCGCGCGACGAAGTTGTAGGAGGCGAAGGCGCCCACCGCCATGAAGGCGGCGGTGCCGAGCGAGAGCTGGCCGCAATAGCCGGTCAGGATGTTCAGCCCGAGCGCGGCCAGCGCGAAGATCAGGAAGGGGATCATGATCGCCGACAGCATGTAGGGCGAGGCGAGCAGCGGCAGCGCCAGCAGCGCCACGGCCAGCGTCGCGGCCAGCGCGATGCGGTCCTGGCGGATCGGGAAGATCTGGTTGTCGGCCTGGTAGCTGGTCTTGAATTGTCCTGCTTCGCGGTAGATCATTGCTTGTCCTCGGTGTTGTGGTCGGGCCAGGCAGCTGCGCCGCCGCCCGCGCGCCGTTAAATCCTGCGGATGATTTTTTCGCCGAACAGCCCCTCCGGCCGCACCAGCAGGAACAGCAGCGCCAGCACGTAGGGGAACCAGCCTTCGATGCCGCCGCCGACCATCGGCCCCAGGTAGACCTCGGCCAGCTTTTCCGAGGCGCCGATGATCAGGCCGCCGACGATGGCGCCCGGCACCGACGTGAAGCCGCCCAGGATCAGCACCGGCAGCGCCTTCAGCGCGATGAAGGTGAGGGCGAACTGGACGCCGTTGCGGGCGCCCCACAGCAGGCCCGCCACCAGCGCCACCAGCCCGGCCACCGACCACACGACGGCCCAGATCTGCTGCAGCGGAATGCCCACCGCCAGCGCCGCCTGGTGGTCGTCGGCCACGGCGCGCAGCGCCCGTCCGACCTTGGTCTTCGAGAACAGCAGGGCCAGCGCCGTCACCAGCAGCGCGCAGATGCCGGCCGCGACGACGTCGAATTGCGAGACGATGATGTTGAAGCGCTCCATCAGGTACTGGATGGGCACGTCCTCGATAGGCAGCTCCAGCTTGTGCACCTGCGAGCCCCAGAGCAGTTGCGCCAGCCCCTCGATGAAGAAGGCCAGGCCGATGGTGGCCATGAACAGGGTGATTTCCGGCTGGTTCACCAGCGGGCGCAGCACCACCTTTTCGATGGCCAGGCCGAGCGCGATCATGACGGCGACGGTGGCCGGGATCGCCAGCCACAGCGGGGCGCCGAATTTGTCGATGATGCCGACGCAGGTGAGGGCGGCGAAGAACACCATCGCGCCCTGGGCGAAGTTGAACACGCCGGAGGCTTTGTAGATCAGCACGAAGCCGATCGCCACCAGCGCGTACATCACGCCCGACAGCAGGCCGCCGATCAGCACCTCGAAGAAGAAATTGATGTTCATCGCGCTCCCTTAATGTGCCACGCCGAGGTAGGCGTTGATGACGTCCTGGTTGCCGCGCACCGCGTCGGGCGTGCCGTCGCCGATCTTCTTGCCGTAGTCGAGCACCACGACGCGGTCGGAGATGTCCATCACCACCCCCATGTCGTGCTCGATCAGCACGATGGTGGTGCCGAACTGCTCGTTGACGTCGAGGATGAAGCGGCACATGTCCTGTTTCTCCTCGACGTTCATGCCGGCCATCGGCTCGTCCAGCAGCAGGATGTCGGGCTCGGCCGCCAGCGCCCGGCCCAGCTCGACGCGCTTTTGCAGGCCGTAGGGCAGGCGCCCCACCGGCGTCTTGCGGATCGCCTGGATTTCCAGGAAGTCGATGATTTCCTCGGCCTTTTCGCGGTGCGCCAGTTCCTCGCGCCGCGCCGGCCCCCAGTACAGCGCCTGCAGCAGGAAGTGCGACTTCATCTTCAGGTTGCGGCCGGTCATGATGTTGTCGAGCACCGTCATGCCCTTGAACAGGGCGATGTTCTGGAAGGTGCGGGCGATGCCGGACTTGGCCGCCGCGTAGCAATCCATGTTGCGGCGCTGCTCGCCGCGGTAGGTGATTTCTCCCTGCTGCGGCCGGTAGACGCCGTTGATCACGTTCAGCATCGAGCTCTTGCCGGCGCCGTTCGGGCCGATGATGGCGCGGATCTCGTGCTGCCGCACGTCGAAGGAGATGTCGGTGAGCGCCTTCACGCCGCCGAACGACAGCGAGATGTTGTGCAGGTCGAGGATCACCGGGCCGGTCTGGCGCGCGCCGAAATGGGCGTCGGGTTCGTTCATTAACATGGTGGCGGGCTCCGTCATGCGGCGGCGTTGGCTACGGCGGGAAAGGTCTTGCTGTCGCAGATGCGCAGGTCGGCGCAGCTGGTGCCGCTGCGGCCGTCCTCGAACTTGACCTGGATTGCGATGTACTGCGACTGCCGGCCCTGGTACAGCGCGTCGATCAGCGGCGCGTATTTTTCGGCGATGAAGGCGCGCCGCACCTTGCGCGTGCGGGTCAGCTCGTCGTCGTCCGGGTCCAGCTCCTTGTGCAGAATCAGGAAGCGGTGGATTTGCGTGCCGGCCATCAGCGCCTCGCCGGCCAGCTCCAGGTTGACGCGTTCGATGCAGTCGCGCACCAGCTCATAGGTCTGGGCGTGCGCGGCCAGGTCGGTGTAGCCGGCGTAGGCGATGCCGCGCCGCTCGGCCCAGTTGCCGACGGCCTCGATGTCGATGTTGATGAAGGCGCACACCTGGTCGCGGGCGTGGCCGAAGCTGACCGCCTCCTTGATGTAGGGGAAGAACTTGAGTTTGTTCTCGATGTAGTTGGGGGCGAAGATGGCGCCGTCGTTCATGCGCCCGACGTCGGCGGCGCGGTCGATGATCTTCAGGTGGCCCTCGGCGTCGAACAGGCCGGCGTCGCCGGTGTGGAAGTAGCCGTCGGCGTCGATCGCCTCGGCGGTGGCGTCGGGGCGCTTGTAGTAGCCGCTCATGGTCGCGGCCGACTTGACCAGCACCTCGCCGTTGTCGGCCAGGCGCACCTCGACGCCGGGCGCCGGCAGGCCGACGCTGTCGAACTTGATGTTGCCGTCCGGTTGCAGGCAGACGTAGGCGCAGGTTTCCGTGGAGCCGTACAACTGCTTCAGGTTGACGCCGATCGAGCGGTAGAAGCGGAACAGGTCGGGGCCGATGGCGGCGCCGGCCGTGTAGGCGACGCGCACGCGCGACAGGCCCAGCACGTTTTTCAGCGGGCCGTAGACGAGCAGCTTGCCCAGGCCGTAGGCGAGGCGGTCGGCGGCCGGCACCGGCTTGCCGTCGAGGATGTCGGCGCCGCAGCGCCTGGCCACGGCCATGAAGTGCCCGAACATGCGGCGCTTGAGGGCGCCGGCGTCCTCCATGCGTATCATCACGCTGGTGAGCATGTTCTCGAACACCCGCGGCGGCGCGAAGTAATAGGTGGGGCCGATTTCGCGCATGTCGATCTGCACCGTGTCGCCCGACTCCGGGCAGTTGACGGTGAAGCCGGCCACCAGCGCCTGCGCCAGCGAGAACAGGCAGTCGCCGACCCAGGCCATCGGCAGGTAGGACAGGATGTCCTCGTCCGCGCCGAGGCGGTCGAAGGCGACGCCGCCCTGGCCGGCCGCCAGCAGCGCCGCGTGGCTCTGGCAGACGCCCTTCGGCTTGCCGGTGGTGCCCGAGGTGTACAGGATGATGGCGCAGTCGGCGCCGCTGCCGGCCGCCACGGCCGCCTCGAAAAAGCCCGGGTGGGCGCGGTCGTAGTCGCGCCCCAGTTGCTGCAGCTGCGCAAACGAGATCAGTTCCGGCTGGCGGTAGTGGCGCATGCCGCGCTCGTCGTCGTAGGCGATGCGGCGGATCTTCGGATACAGCGCCTTCACTTCCTGAAGCTTGTCGACCTGCTCCTGGTCTTCGACGATGGCATAGGCGACCTCGGCGTTTTCCAGCACATAGGCCATGTCGGCCGCCGGCGCGTCCTGGTACAGGGGCACCGGCACGCCGCCCAGGCATTGCGCGGCCAGCATGGCCCAGTACAGGCGCGGCCGGTTGTCGCCGACGATGGCCAGGTGCATGCCGCGGCCGAAGCCGAGCGCGGCCAGGCCGCAGGCCAGCGCGCGCACTTCGCCGTTGACCTCGGCCCAGCTCCAGCTTTGCCAGATGCCCAGGTGTTTTTCCCGGAACGCCGGCCGGTTCGGCCGCACCCGGCCATGCTCCAGGAGCCGGCGCGGGAAGGTTTGCGTACTTGCCTCAAATGTTTGCACCAGTGTCTCCCTGTTGCTTTTGTCACCGAACGGCGCTTCCGTGGGGGCAAGACGCGCGTTGCTCCGTGTTTTTGTGTGATGATATTAGCTTGCGTTGGTCCGCCGTGTTGTCTTTTCGGGGACATTTGCCACTTTTTCAATGGTGCGTTGCACAATGATATCCACTGACACCAGCCTGCAAGCGGCGCTGCGCGCGGCAATCTGGGCGCGCACGCTGAGCGCCGAGCAGATGGCGCGCGTCGAGGCCGACACGTTTGAAACCTTCGTGCCGAAAGGCGGCTTCGTCTGCCGCAAGGGCGAGCCCGTCGAGAACTGGATAGGCATCATAGGCGGCATGGTCAAGATGAACAACTTTTCGCCCTCGGGCAAGAGCGTCACCTTCACCGGCGTGCCGCCCGGCGGCTGGTTCGGCGAGGGCTCGCTGCTCAAGCACGAGGCCCGCAAATACGACGCGATGGCGCTGCGCGACAGCCGCATCGCGCGCATGCCGGCCGAAACCTTCCACTGGCTGCTCGACAGCAGCCTGCCGTTCACGCGCTTTCTGCTGATGCAGTTGAACGAGCGCCTGGGCCAGTTCATCGGCATGGTCGAGAACGACCGCCTGCTGGACTTGAACACGCGGGTCGCGCGCTGCCTGGCGTCGATGTTCCATTCCCACCTGTATCCGGGCATCGAAAAGCTGGTGCACATCTCGCAGGAGGAGGTCGGCCTGCTGTCGGGCTCGTCGCGGCAGCGCGCCAACCAGGCTTTGCAGGTGCTGGAAAAGCACGGCTTGCTGCGCCTCGATTATGGCGGCATCCGCGTGCTCGACCTGGAGGGGTTGCGCCGCTATCAGGAGTGAGCGCGGCAAAGCGTGGTAAGAACGCATCAATGTTGGCAAGTATTTTACATTTCTTGACGGTAACTTTGATTCGTCCGACAATATGCGCGGACAATATTAGAAACGGTTTCAGCGGCAGCGGGCGCGAATGCGCGGTAATTGCGCGGGAGAAGTCAGATGATGGACGAATATGTGATCGGTTTGTACTGGAAGGGCAATCCCCTGACGCTGCGTCAGTACGCCGACAAGGTCAGGGAGTTTTTGCAGTTCCTGGAAAAGACCCACCCCGTGTTCGCGGCGATGGAATGGGTGGGCGACGAGTCCGACCCCGTCATCAAGTTGACGCCGAACCTGGCGAATCTGGACAAGCTCGTCTACAAGCACGCCGGCGGCAGCGACCAGGTCTACAATGTGGCGAACCCGGACGGCACGCCCGTGTGGGCCTCGATCGGCTGGCGCGGCTACAACATGAACTTCGTCAACTGCGGCTCGGCGGAGGACGGCATGGTGGCCGTCAACATCCACGCCGGCAAGAGTTCCGAGCAAGTCTACAACACGGTGACGATCCAGTTCCCCACGCCGGACCACCTGAACTTCCCGCATCCCGAATTCTATATTTTCGGCTTCATCCGCGACCTGTTCATCGAGGCCATCAAGTTCTGGCGGCCGGAAAAGGCGCGCATCTTTTCCTTCGATTTCGCCGAGGAGGTCGAGGACGCCAAGCCCTACATCGGCGGCTGGCTGGTCTACCTGGCCGACCCGCGCGTGCTCGACCTGCGCAACGACCCGGCGCTGGACGACTTCCAGATCGAAACGGTGGGCGGCGGCCTGAAGGGCGGCCTGCTGACGTTCAAGGACGAGATCGTTTTCGTCAACGACGCCGTGCACGTCGAAAAGGCCAAGCGCCTGCGCAGCAAGCTGATCGCGCAAAAACTCGTGTGAGGGCGCGCCGCCCCGCCCGGCGGGCGGCGTTGTTGCGCCGGGGTGCGCGGCACAAGCACATTTACAACAAATATTTCCTAAATACAATATACATCGGGTAGACTTGTCAATATAGGAATGACAGGAAAGGCCGGCCTTTGTCGCGGCGGACTGTCTTCATCCAAAATAAAAATACATTTTCATTTCAGGGAGTTATCTGTGAAACAAATCAAATCTGGCATGTTGTGCATTGCCGCGCTGGCGGGCGCCATGCTTGCCGGCTGCGCGACGGAAAGTTCGCAAGCCCTGGTCGTGCCGACGGTGGCCAGCGCCAACCGTCCGGCCGTCGGCCCGCGCACGCTGATTGCCGTCGGCAAGTTCGACAACCGCTCCAGCTTTATGCGGGGCATTTTCTCCGACGGCGTCGACCGTTTGGGCGGCCAGGCCAAGACCATCCTGATTTCGCATATGCAGCAAACCAATCGCTTCAACGTATTGGACCGCGACAATATGGCCGAACTGCAGCAGGAAGCGGCATATAAGAAGCAGAGCCAGTCGATCAAGGGCGCCGATTTTGTGGTGACCGGCGACGTCACGGAGTTCGGCCGCAAGGAAGTGGGCGACCATCAATTGTTCGGCATTCTCGGACGCGGCAAGACCCAGGTCGCCTACGCCAAAGTCACGCTGAACATCGTCAACATCGCCACCTCCGAGGTGGTGTATTCCAGCCAGGGCGCCGGCGAATACAGCCTGTCGAACCGCGAAATCGTCGGCTTCGGCGGCACCGCCAGCTACGACGCGACCTTGAACGGCAAGGTGCTCGATCTGGCCGTGCGCGAAGCAGTCAACCATCTGGTCACCGGTATCGAAACCGGCGCCTGGACCCCGAACAAGCCGCAATAAGAGAGCGCATGAAAACTTTAATCACGAAACGTATCGCCATTGCCGCGGCAATGCTGGCCAGTGTGGTGTTGACGGGTTGCCAGACAGCGCAGAAGTCGATGTACCAGTGGGACGCTTACCAGCCCCAGGTGTATCAGCATTTCAAGGGTGAAAGCCCGGACCAGCAGATCGCCGCGCTGGAAAAGGATTTGCAGTCGATGGACGCCAAGGGCACCGTGCCGCCGCCGGGCTACCACGCCCACCTGGGCATGCTGTACGCGCTGGCCGGCAAGGATGGACAAGTCGCGCCGCAATTCGAGGCGGAAAAAAAGCTGTTCCCGGAATCGTCCGCCTACATGGATTTCCTGCTCAAGAAATCCAAGAAAGTTGAGAAATAATATGTTGAAAAAATGTCTGAGACTGGGCGCCTGCCTCTTGCCTGCGCTGCTGGTCGTCGGCTGCGCCACGCAGCAGGCCCCTTACGACTACACGGCATTCAAGCAAGCCAAGCCGCGCTCCATCGTCGTGCTGCCGCCCTTGAACAATTCGCCCGATCTGAAGGCCACGTACAGCATGCTGTCGCAAGTGACCCATCCTCTGGCCGAGGCCGGTTACTATGTGTTGCCGGTGGCCGTGGTGGACGAGACTTTCAAGCAGAACGGCTTGACCAGCGGCGCCGATATCCACGCCGTCGCGCCGGCGAAAATTCAGGAAATTTTCGGCGCCGACGCGGCCCTGTACATCACCGTCAGCAAGTACGGCACCAGCTACCAGGTGATCGACAGCGTCACGGCCGTGACGGCCGACGCCAGGCTGGTCGATTTGAAAACCGGCACCGTGCTGTGGACGGGCGCGGCTTCGGCCAGCAGCAATGAAGGCGGCAACAATGGCGGCAATCTGCTCGGCGCCCTCATCACCGCCGCCGTCAAGCAAATCATCAACACGACGACGGACGCGTCCCACCCGCTCGCCGGCGTCGCCAGCGCGCGCCTGCTGTCCGGCGGCCTGAACAACGGCCTGCTGTACGGCCCCCGTTCGGTGAACTACTCGAAGAACTGATCGCCTCCCCCTGCGCCGGGCCGGCAAGCGGCCCGGCGCAGGGGCTAGATCGGGTTTGCACAACGCCGCCGTCGCGGCGTTTTTTCATGGGCCGGCACCTTCCTTAGGCGAATTCCAGCACCTCGGCGAGCGCCTTGCGCGGCTTTTGCGGCCAGTTGCCCGGCGCCGCGTAACCCACCGTCACCAGCATCACCGGCACCTCGGCGGCGCCCAGGCCGAATTCGCGCGCCACGCCGGCGGCGTCGAAGCCGCTCATCGCGCCGCTCACCAGGCCCATGCCTTCGGCGGCCAGCATCAGCGTCATGGCCGCCAGCGAGGCCGAACGCATCGCCTCGTCGCGCTGCAGTTGCGGCTGGCTGGGGTGCGAGCCCTTGGCCATCGCCACCCACGTCTCGGACACGGAGCGCGCCATGATGCCGGCGTCGACCGCCGGCTGCAGCGCGCGTTCCAGCCCTTCGTGGGCGGCCAGGGTGCCGCAGATGATGAAGGTGACGGCCGCGTCGACCACCTTCTGCTGATTGTAGGAGACGGCTTTCAGGCGGGCCTTCGCCTCGGGCGAGCGCACCGCGATAAATTTCCAGTTCTGGAAATTGTAGGCCGACGGCGCCAGCGTGGCCAGGCGCACCAGTTCGACGATGTCGCTCTCGGCCAGCGCGCGGCTGCCGTCGAAATGGTTGGCCGAGACGCGCGCTTCGATCAGGGATTGGATGGAGGTGTGCATGGTGTTCCTATGGTTGGGTGGAGGGGGAAAAATTCGGTGCGGGCGCCCGCGGGCGGGACGCCCACTGGACGGCGAGCACGCTGGCCAGCACCGTCAGCAGGCCGGCCAGCGACCAGCCCGTCATGGCCTGGCCCAGCAGGGCCCAGCCGAGCAGCACGGCCACCAGCGGGCTCAGTAAACCGAGCGAGGACACGGCCACCGGCGACAGCCGGGCGATGCCGCGGAACCACAGCGCATACGCCAGCAGCGTGCCGACGAGGCCGATGTAGGCATAGCCGAGCAGCTGGCTCGGGCCCAGCGGCGGCAGCGCCGGATCGGCCAGCCAGGCGGCGGGCGCCAGCATCAGCCCGCCCGCCAGCAATTGCCAGCCGGTGAAGGCCAGCACCGGCACGTCCGCCTGCCAGCGCCGCGCCAGGAAGGTGCCGGCGGCCATGCAGGCGGCGCCGCCCAGCGCCGCGGCGACGCCGAGCCGGTCCCACGCGGCGCCGGGCGAGAGCAGCAGCGCGGCCATGCCGGCGATGCCCAGCACGCTGGCGGCGATCGCCAGGCCGGCCGGCCGGCGCCGCTCCAGCGCCCACGCCAGCGCCATCACCAGCAGCGGCTGGATCGCGCCCATCACGGCGGCCACGCCGCCCGGCAGGCGGTAGGCGGCGATGAACAGCAGCGCCTGGAAGCAGCCGATGTTGAGCGCGGACAGCACGGCCAGGCGGCCCCACATGGCCCGCCGCGGCCAACGCCGGATGAGCAGCGTCAGCAGCAGGCCGGCGGGCAGGGTGCGCAGCAGCGCGGCCGTGAACGGCAGGCCGGCCGGCAGGAAGGCGGTGGTGACGATGTAGGTCGTGCCCCAGACGGCCGGCGCCAGCGCCGTCAGCAGGGTGTCGCTCAAGGTTTGCGGGGAGGGCGTTGCTCGCATAATTTACCTTCAATTCAAGATAAATTCAGTCTAGCATATAATCTCGACTTCAAGATAAATTATTGAAAAGGTGGCATGATGGCGGAGCGGCAATTGGATGCGGTCGACGCGATTCTGGCGCAGTGGCGCCGCGAGCGTCCCGACCTGGACGTGGGGCCCATGGGCACGGTGGGACGCATCAAGCGCTGCGCCGCGCTGCTGCACCGCCGGGTCGAGACGGTCTTCGCCGAGTATGGCCTGACTTACTGCGAGTTCGACGTGCTGGCCACGCTGCGGCGCGCCGGCGCGCCCTACCGGCTGGCGCCGACGACGCTGTTTTCGACGCTGATGATCACCTCGGGCACGATGACGCACCGCCTCAAGGGCATGGAAAGCCGCGGCCTGGTGACGCGCCTGGCCAATTGCGAAGACGCCCGCAGCCTGCTGGTGGAGCTGACGCCGGCCGGGCTGGAACTGATCGAACGCGCGGTCACGGCGCACGTCGCGAACCTGCATCGCATCATGGGGTCGAGCGCGGCGGCCGACCTGGCGCTGCTCGACGAGCGGCTGTCGCGCCTGCTGATCGAGCTGGAGGCGGCGCCCGGCGCCTGAGCCCCTGCCGGCAGGCGGCGACCCAATCGCGGTATGATAGTGGCTCGACACCGACTTGAGTCCAGTTCATGCCCACACCAGAAAAAACCGCGCTGGCGGCGCGCCTGACGCAGCTGCGCCACGCCATGCGCGAACAGCATATCGACGCCTTCATCGTGCCGTCGGCCGACCCGCACCTGTCCGAGTATCTGCCGGCGCGCTGGCAGGGCCGCGAATGGCTGAGCGGCTTCACCGGCTCGGTCGGCACCTTCATCGCCACGGCCGATTGCGCCGGCGTCTGGACCGACGCCCGCTACTGGGACCAGGCCGAGAGCGAACTGGCCGGCACCGGCGTGCAACTGATGAAGATTCCGTCCGGCGCCAGCGTGCTGTACATCGACTGGCTGGCCGGCCGCGTCCGGCGCGGCGGCACGGTCGGCGTCGACGGCGCCGTGCTGGGCCTGGCCACGGCGCGCCTGCTGGGGCAGGCGCTGGACGGCGCCGGCGTGGCGCTGCGCACCGACGTCGACCTGCTCGACGCCGTCTGGCTTGAGCGTCCCGGCCTGCCGCCGCAACCCGTGTTCGAGCACCTGCCGCCGCACGCTTCGACGCCGCGCGCGGCCAAGCTGGCGGCGCTGCGCGCCGCGATGGCGCAGGCCGGCGCCGACAGCCATCTCATCTCGACGCTGGACGACGTCGCCTACCTGTTCAATCTGCGCGGCGCCGACGTCAGCTACAACCCGGTGTTCCTGGCGCATGCGCTGATCACGCCGCAGCGGGCGACGCTGTTCGTCGCCGACGGCAAGGTCGACGCGGCGCTGCGCGCCGCGCTGGCGGCCGACGGCGTCGACGTCGCGCCCTACGCGGCGGCGCATGCCGCGCTGGCCGCGCTGGCGCCCGCCGCGACGCTGCTGCTGGACCCGCGCCGAGTCACCTTCGGCACGCGCCAGGCCGTGCCGGCGGCGGTCGCCGTGGTCGAGGCGGTCAACCCGACCACCTTCGCCAAGTCGCAAAAGACGCCGGCCGAGGCCGAACACGTGCGCGCCACGATGGAGCAGGACGGCGCCGCGCTGTGCGAGTTTTTCGCCTGGCTGGAGGAGACGCTGGCCGATCCGCAGCGCGCCGCGCTGACGGAGCTCGACATCGCCGACCGCCTGGCGGCGGCGCGCGCGCGCCGGCCCGGTTTCGTCAGCCTCAGCTTCGGCACCATCGCCGGCTTCCGCGCCAACGGCGCGATCATGCACTACCGCGCCACCGAGGCGGCGCACGCCGTCATCGACGGCGACGGCTTGCTGCTGATCGACTCCGGCGGCCAGTACCTGGGCGGCACCACCGACATCACCCGCGTGGTGCCGGTCGGCGCCACCAGCGCCGAGCAGCGGCGCGATTTCACGCTGGTGCTCAAGGGCGTCATCGCGCTGTCGTCGGCGCACTTCCCGCGCGGCGTCAAATCGCCGATGCTCGATGCGCTCGCGCGCGCGCCGCTGTGGGCGGCCGGCGTCGATTTCGGCCACGGCACCGGCCACGGCGTCGGCTTCTTCCTCAACGTCCACGAGGGGCCGCAGACGATTTCGCCGTCGGCGCCGCCGGAGCCGCACACGGCGATGCAAGAGGGCATGGTCACCTCGGTCGAGCCGGGCATTTACCGCCCCGGGCGCTGGGGCATCCGCATCGAGAACCTGGTGCTGAACGTGGCCGCCGCCAGCGGCGAGTTCGGCGACTTCCTGCGCTTCGAGACGCTGACGCTGTGTCCGATCGACAGCCGCTGCCTCGACCTGGCGCTGCTGCGCGCCGACGAGCGCGACTGGCTCAACGCCTACCACGCGACGGTGCGCGCGCGCCTGCGTCCGCACGTGTCGGGCGCCGCGCTGGCCTGGCTGAATACCCGCACGGAGGCCGTATGAGCGGGCGCTCGACCCGCGCCGCGTCGGCCGTCGACCGCCTCAAGCAGCGCAGCGGCAAGCCCGGGTATTCGATGGCGCGCACCGGCGCCGGCCTGTTTCTCCTGAGCGAGGGGCCGGGCCAGCCGCCGCTGTGCGCGCCGCTGGAGCTCGACGAGTTCGTCGCCTTCGTCAACGCCCAGGGGCCGCAGACGCCGCGGCGCGTCAGCAAGCTCGATGTCGCCTTTGAAAAACAGTTGAACAAAAAAGCGCCGTAGGCGCCGACCGAAGAAAGAATTCTATGCCAACGATGGACATGTTGGGCTCCTACTGGTCGCTGGCCGAACTGGCCACCAACGGCATCATCCTGTTGAACCTGATCGGCGCCCTGCTGCTCGGCCTGCTGGTCGGCTACGAACGCTCCTACCACGGCCGCGCCGCCGGCATGCGCACCTACGGCCTGGTGTGCATGGCCTCGTGCGCGCTGACCGTCATCGGCGGCTATCCGCAGTTCTGGTTCGGCGGCCACGGCGCCATCGTCACGGTCGCCGATCCGACCCGCGTCATCCAGGGCATCGTCACCGGCATCGGCTTCCTCGGCGCCGGCGTCATCATGCGCGAGGGCTTCAACATCAGCGGCCTGACGACGGCGGCCTCGATCTGGGCCTCGTCGGTGATCGGCATCATGGTCGGCGTCGGCTTCTACCTGTCGGCGATGGGCCTGGCCTTCCTGTGCGCGATGTCGATGATCTTCCTGTTCAGGCTGGAGGCGTGGCTGCCGTCGCGGCACGCGGTGGCCATCACGATGCGCTTCAACAAGGGCTATCTGCCGCGCGAGGACGCGCTGCGGCGCATCGCCCTGAGCCGCGGCTACGAAATTGCCGGCGGTTCGCTGATGATAGGCAGCGAGTCGGGCATGCAGGAGTGGCGCTTCGTCGCCATCGCCCTGAGCAAAAGCAGCGGCGCCACGCTCTCCGAGCTGTCGGCCGAGCTGACCGCTTTCGACGGCATCGACAGCTTCCAGCTGTCGCACGCCCGTAACTGAGGAGGCCGCAATGCACGCCGACGCCGCAGCAGTGCTCGATTTCTGGTTCACGCCGCCGGGCGCCGCGCGCGCCGAATGGTTCCGCAAGGACGCGCAGTTCGACGCGCAGATACTGGCCCGCTTCGGCGCGCCGATCGCGCAGGCCGTCCCCGGCGGCCTGCGCGAGTGGGACGCGGCCGGCGCGCCGGGCACGCTGGCGCGCATCCTGTTGCTGGACCAGTTTACGCGCAACGTTTACCGCGACACGCCGGCCGCCTTCAGCGGCGACGCGCCGGCCCTGCAGGCGGCGCTGGCGCTGGTGGCCGGCGGCGCCGACCTGACGCTGCCGCCGTGGCAGCGCGCCTTCGTCTACCTGCCGTTCGAGCACGCCGAGGACGCCGCGTCGCAGCGGCAGGCGGTGGCCTTGTTCACGCGCCTGTGCGAGGCGGCGCCCGGTTTCGAGGGCATGCTGGACTTTGCCCGGCGCCACCACGACGTCATCGCCCGATTTGGCCGCTTCCCGCACCGCAACGGCATCCTTGGCCGGGCCTCGACGGCCGCCGAGCTGGCCTACCTCGGCGAGCCGGGATCGGGCTTCTGATGGCGACGCTGAACATCGTCGGCGCCGGCCACGTCGGGCGCGTGCTGGGGCGCCTGTTCGCCGCCAGCGGCGCCTTCCAGGTGCAGGACGTGCTGACCCGCTCGGCGGCGTCGGCGCAGGCGGCGCTGCCCTTCATCGGCGCCGGCGCGGCCGCCGCCGGCTACGCGCGGCTGCGCCGCGCCGACGTCACCATGCTGGCCGTCGGCGACGACCAGATCGGCCCGGCCTGCGCGGCGCTGGCCGCCGGCGGCGCGCTGGCCGGCACGGTGCTGTTCCACTGCAGCGGCGCGCTGGCCTCCGGCGAGTTGGCGGCGGCGCGCGCGCTCGGCGCGGCGGTCGCCAGCGTGCACCCGATCCGCAGCTTCGCCGACCCGGCCCAGGTCGCCGCCGAATTCGCCGGCACGTATTGCGGCATCGAGGGCGACGCGGCGGCGCTGGCGCTGCTGGAGCCGGCGCTGCTGGCGATAGGCGCGCGGCCGGTGCCGATCGACGCCGCCGCCAAGACGGTGTACCACGCGGCCGCCGTCTTCGCCAGCAACTACCTGGTGACGGTGCTCGACGCGGCGCTGCGCGCCTACCAGGCGGCCGGCGTGCCGGAGGCGGTGGCGCGCGAACTGGCGCAGCCGCTGGTGAACGAAACCGTGGCCAATGTCTTCAGGCTGGGACCGGAGCGGGCGCTCAGCGGGCCGATCGCGCGCGGCGATTTCGCCACCGTCGACAGGCAGCGGCGCGCCGTGGGCCAGTGGGACGCCGGCAGCGGCGCGTTGTACGAGGCGCTGGTGGCGCCGACGGCCGCGCTGGCGCGGCGCCGGCGCGGCGCCTGAGCGCCGCGCGCGCTCAGGCTGCCGGTGCGAAAGCGGCCGGCGCCGACAACTGCAGCCGGTTGCGGCCGCCGTGCTTGGCCTGGTACAGGGCGCTGTCGGCGCGCGAGAAGAACGCCGATTCGCCCTCGTCCTCGGCGTATTCGGCCACGCCCAGGCTGACCGTCACGCGCAGGTTCGGCGCCGGCATGCCGAAGTCGCATGCCGCGACGGCGCGGCGCAATGCCTCGGCGATCTGCGCGGCCTGCTCCAGCCCGCAGTCGTTGAGCAAAATCAGATATTCCTCGCCGCCCCAGCGCGTCACGACGTCGCTCTCGCGCACCGTGCGGCGGGCGAGGTCGGCGACGGCGCGTATGACCGTGTCGCCCCACAAGTGGCCGTGGTTGTCGTTGACGTGCTTGAAGAAGTCGATGTCGAACAGGATGGCCGCCAGCGGCCGGCCGCTGCGCTTGCTGACGAGGATGCTGTTGCGGAACACCAGTTCCAGCGCCCTGCGGTTCAGCAGCCCGGTCAGCGCGTCCGTCGAGGCGGCCCGCTCGATGCGGCGCTGGAAGCGGTTCACCGTCAGCAGCGTGAGCACCAGCACCGCCAGCGTGACGGCGAAGCTGATGGCCAGATTCAGCGCGAACACGCGCTGCACCGGCTTGACCTCGGCGCTGACGTTTTGCTCGACGACGAGATACCAGCCCAGTTCCGGGATGTAGCGCGAATTGAGCAGCATGCTGGCCGTCTCGCCCTGGTAGGCCAGGTGGGTGGGCACGCTGTCGCGGTTGAGGATTTGCGCGGCGATGGCGCGCACGCCCGGCAGCGTGGCGATGGCGCCGCGCACGCCCTGCATGGACTTGCCGGCCAGGACGATGGCGCCGGCGCCGTCGACGAAATAGATGTTGCGGTGGAAGCGCGCCTGGTAGCGGTCGATGATGCGGCTCATCGTGTCCAGCGTCAGGCCGACGCCGGTGGCGCCGATGAAGTTGCCCTGGTAGTCCAGCACGCGGTGGTTGATGAAGATGGTCATGCTGTCGCGGTTGGCCAGGTCGACATCGACATTGGTTTCATAGTCGGCCGTGGTCAGCGCCCGCAGGCGGAAGAACCAGGCGTCGCGGGAGGCGTCTGGGTGCACGGATTTGAGCCTGCCGCCCGCGTAATAGTAGGCCCGGCTGCGGTCGGAGACGAGGAAGCTGCTGACGGTGCCGTATTTCTTCTTCAATTCCTTGAGGTAACGGACGATTTGCTGCGGATTCTTCTCGCCGCCCAGCATCCAGTCGCGCACGAAGGTGTCGTGCGCCATCAGCGAGGAAATGAAAACGGGGCGTAGAATGTCCTTCTGAATCTCCGAATAAATATTGTCGCCGGTCAGAGGCAGGGTTTGCTCGGCGATGCCGTGTTCGATGGCGTCGCGCGAAGAAATATAACTGGCCAGGCTGGTGGCGAGGAAGCCGCAAACGAGAATCAGCGTGACCCACATGAGTAGGCGGTACTTGACGGAAAACAGACGCATGGCTTCTTTATAAACACTGTGGCGCTTTCCCGGTGGCGCTGCGGGGATGAAATAGTTGCGCAATTTTTAAGTATGACGCCGCGCGCGTCTTGGCGCAATGGCCTATTCCGACTGGTCCGGCGTCGCCAAGGTGTAGCGTGATGGCAAAAGTGCAGTGTTTTATTGCCCTGGATAACCAAATAGTTGCTCGGATTAGTCGACAAACAGTGCAATAAGCAATAAGCTTGATTACTGGAATCTTTCCTTTGCGAATCCAAGTAAATACAAAAATAGTTAAATAACAAGAGCGCGGCACATTTGGCACGCCGTTGCCATTTGGATAGGAGGTATGGACATGTTATTTCTGAAAAGTACGACCGTAATGAAGGCGCCCGGCATTTATGACGTCGACATCGCGGCCAAGCCACCGGGCAAGACCTTTGGCGTTTTCCTCGCAACCGATCCCGACAATCCGCCGGTGCAAGTGTTGGAGGAATTGAAGACGCTGGGTTTTGAAAATACCTACACCTCGAATTACCTGCACAAAGACAAGGGCAAGGTGCTGGATCTGCATTTCCAAAAGGATGGCACCGATCTCTTCAAAGGCTGGAAGACGGACGAATGCACGGCCAACCTGGCGGCGATCGAGGCTTTGTTCGGCGCTATCGGCATCGTCGTGACGCCGCGCGTGATGTCGCTGGCCGAAGCCTACGCTTAAACGGCGGCAGTCCTGCGGGGCCACACGGCCCCGCCGTTCGGTTCCGCCGTATGGCTAGATCTGGATGTCGATGTGGTACAGCGCCCACGGGCACAGGGCGAAGCGCTCGGCCAGCGGCCGCGCCGCCATCGCGGGCACCCGGTCCGCGTCATACACGGCCCATAGCGGCCCCAAACCTCCCAGCGCCATTGCCTCGCCGTCCAGATGGGTGGCGACGATGAAGCCTTGCGCGCGCGCCTGCGCCAGGGGCAGCGACACGGCATAGCCGTCGACCGCCCGCAGCACCAGCGTGGCGGCCGCGCCGGCGCCGGCCGCCGCCAACACCTCGACCAGCAGGGGACCGCGCAGCACGTGCGTCTTGCCGTCGTATTCCAGCGTCGGTTTGATGGTGTGCGCCGGCAAGGCCGCAAGGGCATCGAAATCGAAGGCATAGGCGCGTTCGAAGCTGATTTTTTGCTTGTGCATCATCTGGTCGCGCAGCGGATCGAAGCGCGGGCGGTTGACCTTGCCGACGGCGCCCGTCAGCGTCAGCAGCGCCGGACCGCGCACGTGTGCCGGCGCGCCTTGCGCGCGAGCGGGCAGGGCGGCGCCGGCCAGTGCGGCGGCGGTGAGGAATTGGCGTTTTTTCATGCTCGGCTCCGGGTTTGATGGCACGGGTTTATGATAGCCGTTCGCCCCTTCCGGTTTGACCCACCATGGATTTATTTTCTGCAAGCGACACATTGACGCCGATTCCCATTGCGGATGGCGAGTTGTATTTTCTGCAGCGGCTGGCCTTGCCCGAAGGCGATATGCTGGCCCAGCTGATTGCCGAGACCGACTGGCGCAGCGAGCACATCATGCTGTGGGGCAAGCGCCATGCGCAACCGCGCCTGACGGCCTGGCATGGCGAGGCCCGTTACCGTTATTCCGGCATGACGCTGGAGCCGCAGCCCTTCACCCCCTTGCAACTGCTGCTGAAAGCCGCCGTCGAGCGCGCCACCGGCCGCCGCTTCAACAGCGTGCTGCTCAATTACTACCGCGACGAACGCGACAGCATGGGTTTCCACAGCGACGATGAGAGCGAGCTGGGGCCGCAACCGGCCATCGCCTCGCTCAGTTTTGGCGCGCCGCGCACTTTCATCCTGAAGCACAAGCGCTTGCCGACGACATTGAGGTTGTCGCTGCGCGACAGCAGCCTGTTACTGATGGCAGGTATGACGCAAAGTAATTGGCGCCACGGTATCAACAAGGAAAGCCGGCCCTGCGGCCCCCGCGTCAACCTCACTTTCCGCAATATCCTGTAACTTCGTTCATTTTTCAGCTATTGCTGGAATTTAGTGCTATTTCCAGTAAGAAAAATATCTTTCCAGTAAAGAAATGCGGCTTACATTTCGTCACATTTCTTACCATTTGCGGTAGGACTTGCTTTTTTCCCGATGCTATCTTGAGCACATCGCACTTCACTGAACTGCGAAAACCCCGCGAGTCCACTGAAAATTCTTTGAAAGAGTATGCATTATGAAAAAAATCTTTTTTGCAGTGATTGCTTCTGTCGCAGCCCTGTCGAGTATCTCGATCGCTCATGCCGAGGGCGCTTATGTGGGCGCCGGCGTGACCACGGGCCGTTATAAATTCGACGTGCCGAATGTCAGCAGCGGCGGCGACCGCAGTTCTTACAAGGTCGGCGGGAAACTGTTCGCCGGCTATGAATTCGATAAGACCTGGGCAGTTGAAGGTGGTTTCGCCAATTTTGGCAGCAAAAGCTACAGCTATGTGCAAAATGGCGTGAACGGCAAAATCGATGCGAAGACCCGCGGCTACTATATCGCCGGCAAGGCGACGATGCCGATCAATGAACAGTTCGGCGTATTCGGCAAGCTGGGCGTGGCCCGCAACCGCGACAGCATCAGCGGCACCGGTGCGGCGTCGGGCTTGTCGAAAACCGACAACAAAACCGGCTTGTACGCTTCGGTCGGCGCACAATACGCGCTCAACAAGAACATTTCCTTGAGCGCCGAATTGGAACATTTCGGCAAGAGCGCCAGCTACGGCCACAAGGCGACCGCACTGGCTCTGGGCGCCCGTTACAACTTCTAATGGACGCGGGGCGGGCCGCCCGGCCCGCCCGACAGCAACACCCGACGGCTCCCTTGCGGAGCCGTCGGGCTATGTGGGCCGCGCCGCCGGCTGGCGGCCCCTGTATTACACCGTCAGCGGCTTGTAGCGGATGCGTTTTGGCTTGGCGCCCTCGTCGCCCAGACGTTTTTTCTTGTCGGCTTCATATTCCTGATAGTTGCCATCGAAGAAGGTCACCTGGGAATCGCCTTCGAAGGCCAGGATGTGGGTGGCGATGCGGTCGAGGAACCAGCGGTCATGGGAAATCACCATGACGCTGCCGGCGAATTCCAGCAAGGCATCTTCCAGCGCGCGCAAGGTTTCCACGTCCAGATCGTTGGACGGTTCATCGAGCAGCAGCACGTTGCCGCCCATCAGCAGGGTCTTCGCCAGGTGCAGACGGCCGCGTTCGCCGCCGGACAGGTTGCCGACCACTTTTTGCTGGTCGCCGCCCTTGAAGTTGAAGCGGCCCAGGTAGGCGCGCGACGGCATCTCGAAGCGGCCCACGGTCAGCATGTCGGCGCCGCCGCAGACGTCCTCGAACACGGTTTTCTTGTCGCTCAGCGAATCGCGGTTCTGGTCGACGATGGAGACGCGCGCCGTCTGGCCGATCGCCACTTCGCCGCTGTCCGGCTGTTCCTTGCCGGTGATCATCTTGAACAGGGTCGACTTACCGGCCCCGTTCGGGCCGATGATGCCGACGATGGCGCCGGCCGGCACCGTGAACGACAGATTGTCGATCAGCAGGCGGTCGCCGAAGGCTTTCGAGACGTTCTTGAACTCGATTACCTCATTGCCCAGGCGCTCGGCCACCGGAATGAAAATCTCCTGCGTCTCATTGCGCTTCTGGTATTCGTGCTCGGACAACTCGTTGAAGCGGGCCAGGCGGGCCTTGCTCTTGGCTTGGCGGCCCTTGGGATTCTGGCGCACCCATTCCAATTCCTTGGCGATGGTTTTCTGGCGCGAGGACTCGGTCGCCTCTTCCTGCTTCAGGCGGTTGCCCTTTTGCTCCAGCCACGAGCTGTAATTGCCCTTCCACGGAATGCCGTGGCCGCGGTCGAGTTCGAGAATCCACTCGGCGGCGTTGTCGAGGAAGTAGCGGTCATGGGTGATGCCGACGACGGTGCCGGGGAAGCGCAGCAGGAACTGTTCGAGCCAGTCGACCGATTCCGCGTCCAGATGGTTGGTCGGCTCGTCGAGCAGCAGCATGTCCGGCTTCGACAGCAGCAGGCGGCACAGTGCCACGCGGCGCTTTTCGCCGCCCGACAGCACGCCGATCTTGGCGTCCCACGGCGGCAGGCGCAGCGCGTCGGCGGCCATTTCCAGCTGCAAATTCAGATTGCCGCCGTCGGAAGTCGAAATGATCGCCTCCAGGCGCGCCTGCTCGGTCGCCAGCGCGTCGAAATCGGCGTCCTCCTCGGCGTAGGCGGCGTAGACGGCCTCCAGCTTGGCTTGCGCCTCGAACACTTCGCCCAGGCCGGACTCGACCACCTGGCGCACCGTCTGCTCGGGGTCGAGCACGGGCTCCTGCGGCAGATAGCCGATGTTCAAGCCCGGCATCGGCACGGCTTCGCCCTGGATGTCGGTGTCGATGCCGGCCATAATTTTCAGCAGGGTCGACTTGCCGGAGCCGTTCAGGCCCAGCACGCCGATCTTGGCGCCGGGGAAGAACGACAGCGAAATATCTTTCAGAATCTGGCGTTTCGGTGGGACGATTTTGCCCACGCGGTTCATGGTGTAGACGTAATTTGCCATTGCGGTATCTCGGGTGATCAACAAAGACGGACAGGATACGATAAACGCCCTGTTCCAGCTAGCTCATAAGCGGCAAAGGGCGGTGCGGATCAAGCGGCGGCCACGGCGGGGCGGCGCGACTTCCACAAACCCTCGGCCGCGTACAGGGCCAGCGCGGCCCAGATCGCCAGGAAACCCGTCATGCGCTCGGCCGAGAAAGCTTCGCGGAACAGCCACACGCCCAGCAAAAACTGCATCGTCGGCGAAATATACTGGAACAGGCCGAGCACCGACAGCGGCAGGCGGCGCGCGCCGGCGGCAAACAGCAGCAGCGGCACGGCCGTGATGGGGCCGGACGCGGCCAGCAGCCAGCGGGTGGCGTCGGACTGGGTCGTCAAGAAGGAATTCTGGCCGTGCCAGCTGAGCCACAGCACATAGGCCAGCGCCAGCGGAAACAGAATCAGCGTCTCGAAAGACAGCCCCTCAAGCGGGCCGAGCGCGGCCGTCTTGCGCAACAAGCCATAGCCGGCGAAGGTGGCGGCCAGCGCCAGCGCGATCCACGGCATCTGCCCCGTCTGCAAGGCCAGCCAGGCGACGCCGCAGCCGGCCAGGCCGATGGCGATCCACTGCAGGCGGCGGGGGCGCTCATGCAGGAGCAAAAAGCCCAGCATCACATTCAACAGCGGCGTAATGAAATAACCGAGGCTGGCGTCGATCACATGGCCATGATTGACGGCCCAGATATAAATGAACCAATTCCCCGACAACAAAAACGCGCTGGCGACGAAACCGGCGACGACGCGCGGCTGGCGCGCCAGCGGGCGCAGCCAGCCCCACTGGCGGCGCACCGTCAGCACTATGCCGAGGAACAATAGCGACCACAACATCCGATGCGCGAGAATCTCCAGGGGCGGCACCGCGCCGAGCGCATGAAAATACAGCGGAAACAAGCCCCAGCTCAAAAACGCGAGGGCGGCGAAGACTATGCCTGGATTCATAAACACGATCAAAAAAGGGCTGGAAGGAAACGATTATCGCCCAAATAAGCGCGCGCTGCCGAAGCGCAACCGCCATGTCTAGACCTGACCCCAGGGGCGTATTGCGATACTGGGGTCAGGTCTAGACATGGCGGTTTTGTTGTAGGCTTGCCGGCGGGGAAAAAAGGCCGGTCGCCAGATTGGGCCACAGGGTTAGAATGGCGCTTGTTGAACCATTTCCCGCTGTTTACTCCATGCCAAAATATTCTTGCTATTTGCGAATGCATCTTTTATTGTGCAATGCAACAAAACAAACCCGGGTGCAATCTTGACGCAACAGAAAAAAAGCAGCCTCGTCGCCCTGACGCTGGCCGCCGTCGGTATCGTCTACGGCGATATCGGCACCAGCCCCCTGTACACTTTGAAGACCGTTTTTGCCCCTGAGCATGGTCTGGTGTTGAACCCGAATAATCTGCTGGGCATCGTGTCGCTGATTTTCTGGGGGTTGACGGTCATTATTTCGCTGAAGTATGTCACGCTGGTGTTGCGCGCGGATAACCGCGGCGAGGGCGGCATCATGGCGCTGATGGCGCTGGCGCTGTCTTCCGTCAGCAAGCTGTCGCGCTGGCATTTCCCGCTGATGTTGACCGGCGTGTTCGGCGCCACCTTGTTTTACGGCGATAGTGTGATTACGCCGGCCATTTCCGTGCTGTCGGCGATCGAGGGCCTGGAAGTGGCCACGCCGGCCATGAAGCCGTATGTCGTGCCGCTGACGATCTTGGTGCTGGTGGCGCTGTATGCGGTGCAGTCGCACGGCACCGCCGGCATCGGCCGCTGGTTCGCGCCCATCATGGTGCTGTGGTTCGGCACGCTGGCCGGCATGGGCATCGTCAATATCGTCGACCAGCCGCAGATCCTGGCCGCGCTCAATCCCTGGTACGCCCTCAGCTTCCTCAACGAGAACCGCCTGATCGCCTTCGTCGCGCTGGGCGCCGTGGTGCTGGCCTTCACCGGCGCCGAGGCGCTGTACGCCGACATGGGCCATTTCGGCAAGAAGCCGATCCGCATGGCCTGGTTCCTGATCGCCTTCCCGGCGCTGGCGCTGAATTATCTGGGGCAGGGCGGGTTGCTGCTAGCCCATCCCGAGGCCATTTCGAATCCCTTTTACCAGCAATTGGGCGCCTGGAGCGTCTATCCGCTGGTGATCCTGTCGACGATGGCCACGGTGATCGCCTCGCAGGCGACCATTTCCGGCACCTTCTCGATGACCAAGCAGGCCATCGCGCTGGGTTTCCTGCCGCGCATGCGCGTGCTGCACACCTCCGAGAGCGAGATCGGGCAGATTTATATCCCGGCCATTAACTGGCTGCAGTTGATCGTCGTGCTGCTGGCTGTGATCGGCTTCGGTTCCTCGGAAAATCTGGCGGCCGCCTACGGCATCGCCGTGACGGCGACGATGCTGTCGACCACGGTGCTGACCTTCTTCGTCATCCGCTACCGCTGGAAGATGAACCTGGCGCTGTGCTGGGCCGCGACCACCTTCTTCATCGCCATCGACCTGATGTTCTTCTCGGCCAGCGCGCTCAAGCTGTTCCATGGCGGCTGGTTCCCGCTGCTGCTGGGCTCGGTGCTGTTCATCGTCATGCTGACCTGGAAGCGCGGCCGCCAGCTGGTGTTCCAGAACCTGGAGAAGCACGCCATTCCGCTCGACGATTTCCTGGCCTCGTTGTTCATCGCGCCGCCCACGCGGGTGCCGGGCACGGCGATCTTCCTGCGCGGCGAAAGCGACGGCGTGCCGCACGCCTTGCTGCACAATCTGTCGCACAACAAGGTGCTGCACGAGCGCGTGGTCTTCCTGACGGTGTTCATGCTGGAGGAGCCGTGGGTGCCGCCGTCCGGGCAGGTGCGCGTGCTCGACCTTGGCCACCAGTGCTACCAGATCAATGTGCACTACGGCTTCAAGGACGAGCCCGACATTCCCCGCGTGATGGCGCTGTGCGAGGCGCACGGCCTGCAGTTCGAGATGATGGAGACGTCCTTCTTCATCGCCCGCCAGACCGTCATTTCGACGCCGGGCCAGGGCATGGCGCCGTGGCGCGAGCACCTGTTCGTGGCCATGTCGCGCAACGCCCGCGGCGCCGCCGACTACTACCAGATCCCGAGCAACCGGGTGATCGAGCTGGGCACCCAGGTCGAAATCTAAGGCGCGCCGCCGGCCGCCGCCCGCCCGGGCGCGCGGCCGGTGTTGTATTCCTGCACGGCGCTTACTTATGCTTACATTTTGTCAAAGTTTCCACTGATACACTAGTGTTGTGTCGGCGTATTGGTGCGCCTGGCCATTGACTAAGTTATTGGGAGACTCATGAAATCCACGCTTCACATTATTGCATCCCTGGTTTGCGTTGCCGCGCTGAGCGCCTGCGGCGGTGGCGGCGGTAGTTCCACGCCCACGCCGGCACCGGCCGAGCAACCGGCTACCTCCAGCCAGGTCGACACCCTGGTCGGCGGCGGCGCCGTCGCGGCGACCAACAACAAAGTTACGGTGAAATACACGGGCTGGCTGTACAGCTCCAAGGCGGCTAATTTCAAAGGCAGCCAGTTCGACAGCAGCGGCGACAAGTCCTTCGGCTTCAAGCTGGGCGCCGGCGAGGTCATCCCGGGTTGGGACAAGGGCGTCGTCGGCATGAAGGTGGGCGGCAAGCGCACCCTGGTCTTGACTGCGGCGGACGGCTATGGCGCGAGAGGCAATGGTTCGATTCCGCCGAATGCCGGCCTGGTGTTCGAGGTCGAGCTGTTGACCGTGACGAATTAATCCAGCGGCACCAGCTGCTGGAAGTAGTAAGTGGCGCCGCCCAGTTGCGCTGGCGCCGCGTAGCGCAGCACGTCGGTGCGGCGCAGCGCCACCGGCGCGCTGAACGCCGGCCCGTCGTAGACGAAGGTGTGGAACTCGCCGTTTTCGCCGCAGGCGTCGACGCCGGGCGGCAGGTCGGCCAGGAAGGCGGCGTCGAATTCGCGGCCGCAGAACTCGGCCGGCAGGTGGCGGCCGTCGACGCACACGACGACGGCCTTGAAGCCGGCGGCGATGAATTCGTCAACCAGGCGCCGGCGCGCTTCGCCCCATAGCGGCAGCAAGGCCGTCAGGCCGGCGGCGGCGCACACCTTCTCCTCCCAGGCGCGATGCGGCGCCAGATCAATGTCGCCGAATATCGCGTGGCTGTAGCCCTCGGCCGCCGCCGCGCGCAACATGGCAATGAATTTTTCCTCGTACTCGGCCCAACTGGCGTGGTAGCACTGCAGCCGCGCGCCCAGGCTGGCCGCCTGCGCCTGCAGCAGGGCCGGCGGCACCCCGTGGGAACGGGCGCGCGTTCCGCTTTCGTCCATCGCCGTGATCAGCAGCGGCACCGCCAGCCCCGCCTGGCGGGCGCGCCACAGGGCCAAACAGGAGTCCTTGCCGCCGCTCCAGGACATCAGGGCCGTTTGCTTTGTCATCGTTATCCAGCGCCGTCGAAAGCCCGATTATCGGCGATGCCGGCGCGCTTGCCCAATATTTCCGCCTTGCCTCAGTCGCGCAGCGCCAGCAGCGGCGCCAGGCGCAGCGCGGCGACGGTGTGGCGCGCCGTCGCCAGCGCGGCCACCAGCGCGGCCAGCGCCAGCGCGGCCGGCAGCGGCCACAGGCCGATAGGCGCGCGTTCGACGAAGCCGGCCAGGTAGCGCTCGTTGGCGAGCGCGGCGAGGGGCAGGCCCAAGGCCGCGCCGATGCCGATCAGGCCGGCGAATTCGCGCCCCAGCAGGCGGCCGATGGCGCCGCGGCCGGCGCCGTGCAGCTTGCGCAGGACGATTTCGCGGCGGCGCCGCTGCACGCTGTAGGCCGACAGCACATAGATGCCGAAAGCGGCCAGCGCGACGGCGATCAGGCTGGCGACGCCGAGCATGGCGGCCAGGCGCTGGTCTTCCGCGTAGTTGGCGGCGAAGATGGCGCGCGCCGTGCCGATATCCGGCATGTCGTTGGGGAAGTAGCGCCGCCACAGGACTTCGATGCGCTGCCGCGCCTGCGCCGGCGCCTCGGCGCTGCGCACCGTCAGTACCTGCGGGCTGGCCTGCGGCAGGTAGAGCATCGGCTGCACCGCCTCGCGCAGCGTGCGGTAGCGCAGGTCCGGAGCGACGCCGACGATGCTGCGGGCCGGCGCCGTCCCTTCGGCCGGCAGGATCTGGCCGACGGCGGCTTGCGCGTCCGGATACCCCAGCGCCAGCGCCGCCGCCGTGTTGACGACGGCAACGGCGCTGTCGGCGCGGTCCAGCGCCGGGTCGAACAGGCGCCCGGCGAGCGGCGCCACGCGGTACACCTCGAAAAACGCCGGGCTGACCGGTTTCATCTCGATGCGCATGGTGTCGCCGTCGGGCCGGCGCAGGCCGGCGACGATGCTTTTGCCGTCACGCCCGACCGCCTCCGGGCTGCCGGCCACGCCGCGCACGCCGGGAAGGCGCGCCAGCGCCTCGGCGAAGGCCAGCGCGCCGGCCGGCTCGGCCTTGGGCGGCAGGTCCAGCACCAGCAGGCCGTCCGGGTCGAAGCCCGGGTGGGCGTGGCTGGCATAGTCGGCTTGCCAGGCGATCGCCAGCGTGCTGCCGCTCAGCGCCATCGCCGCGGCGAACTGCAGCACGGTGAGCACGCGGCGCAAGTACAGGCCGCCGGCCGCTTCGCCGCCGCGCCCGGCCAGCGCCTGGCCCAGGCGCACGCGGGTGGCGCTCCAGGCCGGATAGGCGCCGGCCAGCAGGCCGGTGGCCAAGCAGAAGGCGAGTGCGGCGGCGCAGCGGGCCGGCGTGAAAAAGCCCTCCAGCGTGCGCCCGAGCAGCTCGGCGAACAGGGGCAGCGCCAGCCAGGCCAGCACCAGTCCGGCCAGCGTGGCCAGCAGCGCCACCAGGGCCGACTCGGCGAGGAATTGCCGCGCCAGGCGGGCGGCGCCGGCGCCGAGCAGCTTGCGCACGCCGATTTCGCGCTGCCGCCGCAGGGTGCGCACGGTGGCCAGGTTGACGTAGTTGGTGGCCGCCAGCAGCAGGATCAGCAGCGCGACCCCGGCCAGGCCGAAGACCTGGCCCTTGTCGCCGTAGCGCTTGCCGGCGCGGCTGGCGGCAAGGTCGGCGTCGAAGTAGACCTGCGGCAGGGACTGCAGGGCGATGTCGGTGACGCGCCTGCCGGCCAGCGATTTGCCCATCGCGCTGTCGCGCACCATGGCTTCCTGCGGCGAGCGGTCGGTGGCGTCCTGCAGCGCCCGGGTCAGCGCCGCCGCCGACACGCCGGCGCCGGCGCGCACATAGATTTCGGCGCGGCCCCGCTTGGCGAAGCTGGCGCTGCGCTGCGGCTCCGGCCAGGCGGCGCTGCCGCTGCCGGTCAGCGCCTCGTAGGGACGCGTGGTATTGGCCGGCGGATCGGGCAGGATGGCCTGCACGCGCAGCGGCGCCTCGCCCACGCGCACCAGCTGGCCCAGCGCCGGCTGCCGGCCGAACAGCCTGAGCGCGGTGCGCGCCGTCAGGGCCAGGCCGTCCGGCCGCGTCAGCGCCGCCGCCAGGTCGCCCTGCAGCGGCGCGATGCCGAAGATGTGCTGGAAGGCCGGGTCGACGGCGTACAGGTCGACCTTGTGCAGGCGCCCGCCCAGTTGCAGCGGCGTTTCCAGTTCCTTGACGATGCTGGCCTGCAGCGGCATGCCGCTGTGCAGGGCGGCGTCGCGTAGGCCCAGGCCGGCCAGGGTCTGCCATTCCGGGCGGGGGAAGACGTTGATGCGCTGCTTGACGACAAACACCCGCGCGGCGTCCGGCACATGGCTGTCGTAATCCATGCTGTAGCGCACCAGGCCGAGCAGCAGGAAGCAGGCGGCGAAGCCGAGCGCCAGGCCGCACACCACCACCGCCGAATAGGCCGGCTCCCGCACCAGCACGCGCCAGCCGATGCGCAAGTCGCGCAGCTTCACCGTTGCCGCCTACTTGAGGCGGAAGACGGCGTGCACCGTTTGGCCGAACTGGATCGCGGCCGGCACGGCGTTGCCGCGCGCGGCGGGCGTCCGCGCGGCGGCCGTTTCCGCGGCGGCGCCGGCGAAGCCGAAGGCCCCGCCCAGCTTGTCGGGCGGCGTCCTGGAAATGGCCACCGCCGCGCCCGGCTTGCGGCCGAAGGCCTGCGCCAGGTCGGCCGCCGTGCGGCGCGCATTCTGCGCCGCCTCCAGCAGCAGGCGCTGCTCGACCTGCGCGCGGTCGACGCGGTCGAAGGCGACGCCGAGATTGTCGACGGCCTTGTGCGCCAGCAGCGCGGCGATGTAGTCGGGCCAGGCCCGCAGGTCGCGCACCCGCACCGTGAAGTGGCGCGAGATGGCCGTGCTGAAGGCCAGCTCCTCGCCGGCCTGGGCGACGACGGCGACGGATTTCTTGCCCAGCTCGAAGGCGTCGATGTCGGCCGCGTCGACGCCGGCCGCGGCGAACTGCGCCGCCAGCGCGGCGCTCGCCTCCTCGACCTCGGCCAGCGCCAGGGCGCCGTCGCGGCGCTGGGCCACCACGTCGAACTGCAACTCGCCGATGTCCGGCGCCAGCCACTGCTCGGCCTTGCCGCTGGCGCTGACGAAGGGATAGTCGGGCAGCGGCGAGGCGCATGCGGCGGCGTGGCAGCACAGCAGCGCAAAGCTCAGGGCGGCGGGTCTTAACATCGTGTTTCCTATAAAAAGGTGGACAGGCGCGCCCGGGGGCACACATTTTTCGAGTGTGCACAAAGACTAACATGGCTTAGTTAGCAATGGCCGTGCCAGGGTTCCGGCGGGGCCGGCCCGGGCCGGCGCGGGCGAGTGTCCGTAGCCGGACAGCGGCCACTGTCCGGAAGCGGACAGCGGCGCCGGCGCCGCAAAAAAGGCCGCCGGCCGGCCGCCCCCGGGCGGCGGCGCGGCTGTTAGAATGCCTTGCAATCTTGCTCATTCACCACTGTCCCCATGGCCGATTCCGCAGCCCACATCCTGATACTCGACGACGACAGCGACGTCGCCTGCGCCGCGCAACTGCTGCTGCGGCGGCGCTACGGCCGGGTCGCCACGCTGCACGAGCCGGCCGGCCTGGCGGCGCTGCTGGCGGCCGGCGTGCCCGACGTCGTGCTGCTCGACCTGAACTTCACGCCGGGCCGCATCGACGGCGCCGAGGGCCTGGCCGTGCTCGACCTGCTGCGGGCGCAGGCGCGCCCGCCGGCCGTCATTGCGCTGACGGCCTACGCCGACGTGCCGCTGGCCGTCGAGGCGCTCAAGCGCGGCGCCGGCGACTTCATCACCAAGCCCTGGGACAATGCGCGTCTGGTGGCGGCCGTCGACCAGGCGCTGGCGCGGCGCGCCGCGCGCCAGCCGGCGGACGGCGCGACGGCGGCGCTGATGGGCGAGTCGGCGGCCATGCGCGAACTCAAGACGATGATCGCCAGCGTCGGCCCGACCGAGGCGAATGTGATGATCCTCGGCGAAAACGGTGTCGGCAAGGAGTTGGTGGCGCGCGCGCTGCACCTCGCTTCGCGCCGCGCCGCCGGCACCTTCCTCGCCGTCGACATGGGGGCGCTGCCGGAATCGACCTTTGAAAGCGAATTGTTCGGCCACCGCAAAGGCTCGTTCACCGACGCCAGGGCTGACCGCGCCGGCCGTTTCCAGGCCGCGCGCGGCGGCTCGCTGTTCCTCGACGAGATCGGCAACATGCCGCTGGCGGCCCAGGCCAAGCTGCTGACGGCGCTGGAGCGGCGCGAAGTGACGCCGATCGGCGCCGACCGGCCCGAGGCGATCGACGTGCGCATCGTCAGCGCCACCAACCTCGACGAGGTGCGCCTGTTCGACGCGGCCGTGTTCCGCCCCGACCTGCTGTTCCGCCTGAACACCATCGTCATCCGCGTGCCGCCGCTGCGCGAGCGGCGCGACGACATCGCCGGCCTGCTGCGCCACTACCTCGATGCGTATGAGCGCCAGTATCAGCGCCCGGCGCGCGCGCTGGGCGCGGCGGCGCTGGCGCGGCTGCAGCGGCACGCCTGGCCGGGCAATGTGCGGGCGCTGCGCCACGCCTGCGAACGCGCCGTCATCCTCGGCCGCGACGCCGACTATGGCGTCGACGACTTCGGCCTGGCCGGCGCCGCGCCGGCGGCCGGCGCGGCGCCGGCGCCGGCCAGGGCGGCCGAGGCCGGCGAGGACTTCAGCCTGGGCGCCCTCGAACGCGACGCCATCGCGGCGGCGCTGGCCCAGGCCAAGGGCAACATCAGCCACACGGCGAAGATGCTGGGCGTGAGCCGCGCCGCGCTGTACCGCAAACTGGGCAAGCATGGCATCTGAGCGGCGCCTGAAGCTGGCCGTCTGGGCCGGCGCCGCCGGCATGATGGCGGCGGCGGCCGGCGCCCACGCCGCCGCCGCGTCGCCGCGCCTGCTGGTGCTGTGCGTGCTGGCGGCGCTGCTGTGCGGCGCCGTGCTGTGGCGCGGGCTGGCCCGCCTGGCGCCGCGCCGGCCGCAAGGCGTGCCCGAACTGGGCATCGGCCTGCCGTTCGACCGCCAGGATTTGATGGCCGCCTCGCTGGCGCTGGAGGCGCGCCTGGAACACGCGCCGATCGCGCTGTTCCGCATCGAGCAGCTGAGCGGGCCGGGCGCCGTGACGCCGCTCAACGCCAATGCCCGCCGCCTGCTCGCGCCGGGCCGCGCCTGCGCCTCGCCGCAACTGTATGCCTTGCTGAACGCCCAGCCGATCGATCGGCGCAGCCTGATCACCTTCGACACCGAGCGCGGCGCCGAGCGCGCGCTGGTGGCCGTGACGGCGCTGACGCTGCAGGGCGCGGCGCAGCGCCTGGCCGCGCTGATGCCGGTCGAAAGCGAGCTGGAGGCGGAGGCGTTGAACGCCTGGCGCCAGCTGGTGCACGTGCTGACCCATGAAATCATGAATTCGCTGACGCCGGTGGCGTCGCTGTCGCGCACCGCCTACGATTTGCTCGATGAATTGCACGGCGATTTGCCGGCCGACGTGGGCGAGGACCTGGGCACGGCGCTCGACGCGATCAGCCGGCGCGCCGGCAGCCTGGTCGATTTCGTCGCCAGTTACCGCAGCCTGTCGAACCTGCCGCAGCCGCAGGCCGAGCGGGTCCGGCTCGACGAGCTGTTCGGCCGCCTGGACGCCTTGCTGGGGCCGGCCTGGCGGGCGCGCGGCGGGCGCGCCGCGTTTTCGGTCGAGCCGGCCTCGCTGGAAGTGCTGGTCGACCCGGGGCAGTTGGAGCAGGCCCTGATCAACCTGCTGAAAAACGCCGCCGAGGCGACGGCCGGCGTCGCGGCGCCGCAAGCCGTCGTCAGTGCGCGCCTGAGCCGGGGCGGGCGGCTGCGCATCGACATCGTCGACAACGGCCCGGGCGTGCCGGAGGCGATGGCGGCGCATATCTTCACGCCGTTCTTTTCGACCAAGAAGCAGGGCCGCGGCATCGGCCTGGCGATGGTGCGCCAACTGGTGCACGGCAACGGCGGCACGGTGCGCCATGCCAGATCGGTGACGGCCGGGGCGCGCTTCGTCGTGACGTTCTGAGGCCGCGTGCCGCCAGCCCTTTAGCGCAGCATGTCGATGTGCTCGATGCCATCCTCGTCGTAGGGCGCGCCGACGCTGACGAAACCGAAACTTTGATAGAAGCGCTCCAGATAGCGCTGGGCGTCGATGCGGATCGCGTGGCCGGGGAATTGCCGCTCGGCGCGGGCGATGCCCTGTGCCAGCAATTGCCTGCCGACGCCGGTGCCGCGCGCGGCCGGCGCCGTCAGCACCCGGCCCAGCGACATTTCCGGGTACTTCGCGCCCGGCGCGAGGCAGCGCAGGCTGGCGGCCAGGCTGCGCTTGCCGTCCACTGTTTGCCAGCCCAGCAAATGCCAGGCGTCCAGGTCGCGGCCGTCCAGGTCCTGGTACAGGCATCGCTGCTCCAGCACAAACACTTCCTGGCGCAGCGCCAGCAGCCGGTACAGCTCCGTCTTGCTTAATTCCTCAAATGTCAGCCATTGCCAATCCGTCATGTGCCCTCCATGGAATCCAGCCGCCATTCTAATGCGGCAAAGCGGGGCCGGCGTCGCGTCAACGATGCCGGCCCCGCCGTGGTCTTGCCGCGAAATACTTATACCAGCGTCAGCGTGACGTCGATGTTACCGCGCGTGGCGTTCGAGTAGGGGCAGACGATGTGCGCGGCGGCGACCAGCGCTTCGGCGGCGGCGCGTTCCATGCCCGGCAGCGCGATTTTCAGCTCGACTTCGATGCCGAAGCCGTTGGGGATCTGGCCGATGCCGACCACGCCTTCGATGGACAGGTCGGCGGGCAGGGCGATCTTGTCGCGGCCGGCGACGAATTTCATCGCGCCGATGAAACAGGCCGAATAGCCGGCGGCAAACAGTTGCTCGGGATTGGTGCCGGCCGCGCCATTGCCGCCCAGTTCTTTCGGCGTTGTCAGCTTGACGTTCAGCGCGCCGTCGGAGGAGGTGGCGGCACCTTCGCGGCCACCGGTGGCGGTGGCGTGGGCACGGTACAGTACTTGTTCGATCGACATGGTGTTTTCCTATCAGTTAGTGGTTGTTTGCAAGCGTGGGTCAAATAGATAGCTAACTATCAAATAGCAAGCTACTTAAAACGTGAAGCCAGGGTGCGCGGAAATCTGCGTTGCCGCTGCTGTCCGTGGCGCCCATGAGCAAACTATAAATCGTGCACTATTTAATTGCAAGCGATTTTTATATTTCCTGGCCCGCGCCTTATTCGGCCGTTTCGAAGCCTTCCAGCACGTTGACGACGTTGACGCCGATTTCCTTGATGGCGTAGCCGCCCTCGAAGACGAAGACGGTGGGCAGGCCGAGCCAGGCCAGGCGCTCGCCGATGCGCAGGAAGTCGGCGCTGTGCAGCGCGAAGTGCGACAGCGGGTCGCCGGCGAAGGTGTCGACGCCGAGCGAGACGACGAGGGCCTCGGGCGCGTAGCTGCCGAGGCGGATGCAGGCCGTCTCCAGCGCGGCGAACCAGGCCGGCGCCGCGGTGCCGGCCGGCAGCGGCAGATTCATGTTGTAGCCGAGGCCGGGGCCGGCCCCCGTTTCGTCGGCGTGGCCGAGGTAGAACGGGTATTCGTTGCGCGGGTCGGCGTGGATGGAGATGAATTGCACGTCGCTGCGCTGGTAGAAGATGCTCTGGGTGCCGTTGCCGTGGTGGTAGTCGAGGTCGAGGATGGCGACGCGGCGCGCGCCGTCGTCGAGCAGGTGCTGGGCCGCCAGCGCGGCGTTGTTGAGGAAGCAGTAGCCGCCGTAGAAGTCGGCGCCGGCGTGGTGGCCGGGCGGGCGCGTCAGCGCGAACGCGGCGCGCTCGCCCAGGCGCAGCGCGTGGGCCGCGTTGACGGCGCAGTCGGCGCCCGTTTTCGCGGCGATCCAGGTGCCGGCCGTCAGCGGCGTGCCGTTGTCCATCGAGTACAGGCCCAGCCTGGCGCAGAAATTCTCCGGCTCGATGTCGTCGCGCAGCGTGCGCACCGGCCACACGGACGGGAAGGCGTCCTTGTCGGCGTTGGCCGGGTCCAGCGCCAGCCAGTCGGCCCAGGCGTGGCGCAGGAAGTGCAGATAGCGCGGCGTGTGGATGCGTTCCAGCGAGGTCAGCGGCACGCCGTGCGGCGTGACGATGCGCCCGAGGTTGCGCCGCGCCAGCTCGGCGACGACCAGGTCGGCCCGCTCCGGCTTCTCGAAGCAGGGCACGATGGCGCCGCGAAAGATCTCGAAGCGGCCGCTGTGCTGGCCGTGGGCTTCGTTGTAGAAGGTCAGCACGGCGCGCCTCGGGGTTTCAGCAGTGCGGGCACAGCGTGCTGGCGCGGTAGGCCGCGACATAGTCGTCGAAGCTGCCGGCCGGCGTGCGCTCGATGGCGTCCTGTTCGGCCAGCGAGGCGGCGGCCAGTTCGCCGAAGTAGGCTTGCTCGGCCGGCGTCGGCGGGTGGGCGCGGAAGTAGGCGGCGTGGCGCAGGCTCTGGCGCAGGCCGAAGTCGGCGAAGGAGCCGCCGTTGCCGCGCAGCTCGGCCAGCACCTTGGCCGACGGCGTCGCGTCGGCGTCGGCCAGCTTGGCCGCCTGCGCCGCCAGCGCGTCGGCGTGGACCGTGTCGCCGCGCTGGGCGTCGAGCAGGGCCGCCACCGGGGCGATGCGTTCGAGCAGTTCGCGGCCCCAGTCCCGCAGGCCGATGTCGCCGTCGTCGCGGCGCAGCGTCAGGCCGGGGCGGCGGCCTTCCTTGACGGTGCGGGCGAAGTTTTCCGTGTACATGGCGCTCTGCTGCTCGGAGATGGCGGCGCTCTCGTCGAGGGCGCAGAACAGCAGGAAGGCGTCGAGGAAGCGCCCGGTCGCGACGCTGATGCCGACCGGCTCGAAGGGGTCGACGTCCAGGCAGCGCACTTCGATGTACTGCACGCCGCGCAGGCACAGCGCCTGGATCGGCCGCTCGCCGGTGCGGATCACGCGCTTCGGCCGTATCGTCGAATAGTATTCGTTCTCGATCTGCAGCACGTTGCTGCTCAGCTGTATCCACTCGCCGTCGCGTTTCGTGCCCAGCTCCGCATACGGCGGGTAAGCCTGGTTGACGGCCTTGGTCAGCGCCGCCACATAGTCGTCGAGGCTGTTCTCGTGGGGGCGCAGGCCGGACTGGGCGTCGTTCTGGTAACCGAGGTCGCTCATGCGCAGGCTGGTCGCGTGGGGCAGGTACAGCGTGTCGTCCGACAGCGTCTGCAACTGGTGCGGCGCGCCGCGCAGGAAGCCGCTCGACAGCGCCGGCGAGGCGCCGAACAGGTACATCAGCAGCCAGCTGTAGCGGCGGAAATTGCGTATCGTCGCCAGGTAGCTGGCCGACTGGTAGGCCAGCGGCGCCGCCTTCGCGCCGCTGTCGGCGGCCAGCACGCGCCACAGGCGCTCGTCGAGCGAGTAGTTGTAGTGGATGCCGGCGATGCACTGCATGGCCTTGCCGTAGCGCAGCGCCAGGCCGCGCCGGTAGACGTGCTTGAGCATGCCGAGGTTGGACTTGCCGTACCAGGCGATCTGGATCTCTTGCTCGCCGGGCAACTGGCTGGGCATGGACTGGCTCCACAGCAGCTCGTCGCCGAGGCGGGAATAGGCGTAGCGGTGGATGCCGTCGAGCTTGTCGAGCGTGAGGCCGATGTCGTGCTCGGCCGGGGTGATGAATTCGAGCAGGGCCTCGGCGTAGTCGGTGGTGATCTGCGGGTGGGTCAGGGCCGAACCCAGCGCCGCCGGGTGCGCGGTCGCGGCCAGGTGGCCGGCGGAATCGACGCGCAGGGTTTCCCTTTCGATGCCGCGCAAGCCGCCGGCCAGCAGGCCGCGGTGGGCATCGTCGGCCAGCAAGGCCAGGCGGCGTGTCAATAGATTGGACAATTTGATCTTCCTTTCTTGTGCAGCAAATATTTTATTCGTGCTGAGAGTAACCGAAAACCGGCAACTGCGTCGTCGCCCGCCCAAAAGCGCCGCGCGCCGGGCCGGCCCTGCTCCATGGCCACGCTCGGTCAGGGGATCGCTTGGTATTTTAACAAAGTCGGCGCGCCGGCTCAGGGGCGGCGGCCGCCGCTGGCCCGCTCGATGCCGGCCAGGTCGCGCCAGCTCTGCACCTCGGCATAGCCGGCGGCGGCGAGCAGGGCGCGCACGGCCTCGGCCTGGTCGTAGCCGTGCTCCAGCAACAGCCAGCCCTGCGCCGCCAAGTGGCGCGGCGCGCCGGCGACGATGCGGCGCAGCGCCGACAGGCCGTCGGCGTGGTCGGTCAGCGCGCCGGCCGGCTCGAAGCGCAGGTCGCCCTCGGACAGGTGGCGGTCGCCGCTGGCGATATACGGCGGATTCGAGACGATGACGTCGAAAACGGCGTCGTCCAGCGCGGCGAACCAGTCGCTGCGCAGGAAGGACACGCTGGCGCCGTTGGCGGCGGCGTTGCGGCGCGCCACCGCCAGCGCCGCCTCGCTGACGTCGAGCGCCGTGACGGCGGCGTCGGGCCGGCCGTGCGCCAGCGCGACGGCGATGGCGCCGCTGCCGGTGCCCATGTCGAGCAGGCGGGCGCGCGGCGCCAGGCGCTCCAGCGCCAGCTCCACCAGCAACTCCGTGTCCGGGCGGGGGATCAGCACGGCCCCGCTGACCTCGAAGGGCAGGCCGAAGAACTCGCGCTGGCCGACGATGTACGCGATGGGCTCGCCGGCCAGGCGGCGCGCCAGCAGCGCCGACAGGCGCTGCGCCTCGTCGCCCGTCAGCGCGCGCTCGGACTGGGTAATCAGGGCGACGCGGCTCAGGCCGAGCGCGTGGCAAATCAGGATGCGGTTATCGACCGCGTCGAGCGGCGGCCGCAGCTGCAGCGAGGCGAGCGTGCTGCCGGCGGCGATGACGGGGGACGGCGGCGTCATTTGCGGCGCGCGAGCAGCCACAGCGTCGCCAGCGCGAACAGGCCGAAGCAGACCAAGGACCACTGCGGAATCGACAAACCGAAGAAGGGCATGGTGGCGTCCTCGCACAAACCGTCGGCGCGGAACATAAACGGCAGATACTCGGCCGTGACGATCTTGTTCAGCATCGTCTCCATCGGATCGATGCCGCAGGACAGACCCGGATGGGCCAGCACATACAAATGCTTGCCGGCGACGCCGAGGCCGCCGAGCGCGGCCAGCAGGCCGAGGCCGGCGCCGAGCTTGGGCTTGCCGGCGGCGGCGCCGGCCAGGCAGGCGACGGCGACGGCGAGGAACAGATAGCGCTGGATCACGCAAAGGGGGCAGGGCAGCAAATCCAGGCCATGCTGCAAATACATGGCCGCGCCCAACACAGCGAAACAGGCGGCGGCGACAGACAACAACAGATTGCGCGAACTCATCATGAAAAATCCGGAAAAGGTTAACAAGGAAGGCGGGCGCCGGGAGCGCCCCATTCTCGCACAAAGGCCCTGCGGAGCCCCTTAGAGCGCCCTTAAAACTTGCAAACCCACTTGGGGTCAGGTCTAGACATGGCGGTTTTCAGGGAAAAACCGCCATGTCTAGACCTGACCCCAGGGTTTAGTCGCCCAGCGCGGCCAGCAGTTCGGCCTGGTGTTCGGCCGCCAGCGCATTGGTCAGGTCGCTCAGTTCGCCGTCCATGATGAAGTCGAGTTTGTAGAGCGTCAGGTTGATGCGGTGGTCGGTCATGCGCCCCTGCGGGAAGTTGTAGGTGCGGATGCGCTCGCTGCGGTCGCCCGAGCCGATCAGGCTTTTGCGCGTCGCCGCTTCGGCCGATTGCTGGGCGCGCAGTTGCACGTCTTTGATGCGCGCGGCCAGCACTTTCAGCGCCGAGGCCTTGTTTTTGTGCTGGCTGCGGTCGTCCTGGCATTCCACGACGATGCCCGTCGGCAGGTGGGTCAGGCGCACCGCGGAGTCGGTTTTGTTGATGTGCTGCCCGCCCGCGCCCGAGGCGCGGAAGGTGTCGATGCGCAGGTCGGCCGGGTTGATGTTGACGTCTTCGACTTCGTCCGCCTCCGGCATCACGGCCACGGTGCAGGCCGAGGTGTGGATGCGCCCCTGGGTTTCCGTGGCCGGCACGCGCTGGACGCGGTGGCCGCCCGATTCGAATTTGAGTTTCGAGTAGGCGCCGTGGCCGACCAGGCGGACGATGACTTCGCGGTAGCCGCCCAGGTCCGATTCCGACGCGGAGACGATTTCCACCTGCCAGCGGTTGCGCTCGGCGAAGCGGGTGTACATGCGCAGCAGGTCGCCGGCGAACAGCGCCGATTCGTCGCCGCCCGTGCCGGCGCGGATTTCCAGGAAGATGTTGCGCTCGTCGTTGGCGTCCTTCGGCAGCAGCATCGTCTGCAGTTCGCGCTCCAGCCGCGCCATGTCGGTCTTGGCCGCCTCGATTTCCTCCTGGGCGAAGTCCTTCATGTCCGGGTCGGCCAGCATGTCCTGCGCCGTGGCGATGTCCTTGCCGGCGTCCAGGTAGGCGCGGTACAGCGCCACCAGCGGCCCCAGTTCGGCGTGCTCGCGCGTCATCTTGCGGTAGTTGTCCATATTGGACGTCGCGTCCGGGTGCATCAGCAGTTCGTCGAGTTCGACCAGGCGGTTGGCCAGTTGCTCCAGCTTGGCCAGCATTGATGGTTTCATAGGCGTTCGTAAGTAGGTGGGGGGACGGCCGGAGCGGGCCGCGTCTAGCCGGTGCGGCGCCTCCGGCCAGGACGGCCGGACGGGGGGACGCTAACGGCGGCCGCGGAACAGTTGCGGCAGCAGGGTCGCCAGCTGGGTGCGCTCGTCGCCCTGGGCGCGGTGCAGCGCCTGTTGCGGGCCGTGCAGGAATTTCGCCGTCAAGCCTTTCGACAGCGCCTCCAGCACGGCGTCGATGTCGGCGCCCTTGGCCAGCATCTTGCGCGCGCGCTCCACTTCCAGCAGGCGCATCGCTTCGCTGCTTTCATGCATGTCCTGGATCACCGGCACCATGGCGCGGTCGTCCACCCAGCTCATGTAGGACTGGACCCGGGTTTCGATGATGGATTCGGCCTGGGCGACGGCGGCCTGGCGGCTTTCCATGCCCGTCTGCACCACTTTGCCGAGGTCGTCGACGGTGTACAGGAAGACGTCGTTGAGGCGGCCGACTTCCGTTTCGATGTCGCGCGGCACGGCCAGGTCGACCATGAACATGGGCTTGTGGCGGCGCGCCTTGATGGCCCGCTCGACCAGGCCGAGGCCGATCAGCGGCAGCGACGACGCCGTGCAGGAGATGACGATGTCGAACTGGGCCAGCCTGTCGGGCAGGTCGGCCAGGCGGATCGCCTTGCCGTTGAAGCGGTGCGCCAGCAGCTCGCCCCGCTCCATGGTGCGGTTGGCGATGGTGATGCTGTTCGGGTTTTGCGCCGCGAAGTGGGTCGCGCACAGCTCGATCATTTCGCCGGCGCCGATGAACAGCACGTTCTGCTCGGCGATTTTGTCGAAGATGCGCTGCGACAGGCGCACGGCGGCGGCCGCCATCGACACGCTGTGGGCGCCGATTTCGGTGGTGCTGCGCACTTCCTTGGCCACCGAGAAGCTGCGCTGGAATAATTGGTGCAGATAGGTGCCCAGTCCGCCGGCCGCCTCGGCCGTGCGGATCGCGTCCTTGATCTGGCCGAGGATCTGGGTTTCGCCCAGCACCATCGAATCGAGCCCGGAGGCGACGCGGAAGGTGTGGCGCACGGCGTCGTGCTGCGGCAGCATGTACAGGTGCGGGCGCAGTTCGGCGTAGTTCAGCTTGTGGTAATCGGCCAGGAAGTGGGCGCCCGCGTCCAGCGTGTGCGGCACGTGGCTGGCCGCGTACAGCTCGGTGCGGTTGCAGGTCGACAGGATGGCCGCCTCGCCGTCGCTGCGGGTGTCGATGCGCTCGAACCAGGCGCGCGCCGCACCCACGGCCTGACCGAGTTGCTCAGGCGCAAACGCCAGTTGTTCGCGTAGCGACACTGGGGCGGTGGTGTGGTTGAGGCCGACGGCGAGCAGTTGCATTTCGGGCTGGATGGGAATCTGTGTACCAACATTATAGCGCGTCGCCTAGCGCGCCGCGTCGCCGGCAGATGGGGGCCGGGACTTTTTCCTGTCCGGCGGCAACAAATTTCGCCGAAAATTATTGTAATTGTATCAATGCCGCCGTGCGGGGCGGCGGCGCCGGCCGGGCTCAGGCCGGCAGCGCCAGCTTTTCCAGGCGGTAGCCGTAGCTGTACACCGGCACCAGGCGGTAGCCGTTCTCCGGCTTGAGCCGCAGCTTGTTGCGCACGCGCGAGATGTGCGTGTCCATGGTCCGCGACGGCATCGCCGTGTCGCGCAGCCACACGGCTTCGTGGATGTAGGCGCGCGACAGCGGCCGGCCGATGTTGCGGAAAAGCAGCAGGGCGAGGGCGAATTCCTTGTGCGTCACGTCCAGCGCCGTGCCGTCCATCAGCAGGCGCCCGGGCCGCGTTTCGAAGACGTAGGGGCCGAACTGCAGTTGCTCGGCGCCGTTTTGCCCCGGGTAGGCGCGCCGCAGCAGCGCCTGCGCGCGCACCAGCAGTTCGCCGCGGCGCATCGGTTTCAGCATGTAGTCGTCGGCGCCGGCGGCCAGGCCGGCGACGATGTCGTCCTCGCCGGCGCCGTGGGTGAGGAACATCACCGGCGCCTTCGGCGGCAGTTTTTCGCGGGCCCGGCGCAGCACGTCGGCGCCGTCCATGTCGGCCACCTGCCAGTCGAGGATCAGCATGTCGTAGCTGTCGCGGCGCAGTTGCCCCAGCAATTCCTTGGCGCTGGCGAAGCTGTGGCAGGCGTGGCCGGCCGCCGTCAGCGCCTGGCAGATCTGTTCGGCCTGGCCGCTGTCGTTGTCTAGTACGACGATTCTCATGGTTTCGCTGGGTCTGGCCGATCGGCGGTGCGGTTGCCGCTTATCGGAATGTTAATGAATGGTCACCTTCAAATATAACAGAGATTTACATGCTCTCCGGATATTATCGGCCTGGAGCGCAGATTGCGTGCGCCGCTGCAAGTGCCGCCGCGCTACACTGCATGCGCAGTCAGGGCGGGCGGCCGCGGGGCGCCGCGTGGGACGCAAGCGCGGGACGCTAGCGTAAGACGCAAAGGAGCGATATGAGTACGAGCGATAGCACGGATTGGACCCTGATTCCCGGCAGCCAGAAGGACATCGAGCAGGTGCGCGAACGCTGCCGCCGCCTGGTGCGGCGCCGCGCGATGCTGTCGGCCGGCGTGTCGGCCGTGCCGATTCCCGGCGTCGACCTGATGTCCGACCTGAGCCTGTTCGCCTTGCTGATCGACGACATCAACCAGGCTTTCGGCCTGACGCCCGAGCAGATCGAGCGCCTGCACCCGAAGGTCAAGCTGGTCGCCTACGAGGCGGCCATCGGCGTCGGCGGCATGCTGGTCGGCAAGGTCGTGACCCGCGAGCTGATCCTGCTTTTGATTAAGCGCAGCGGCGTCAAGCTGCTGGCGAAACAGGCGGCGCGGCTGGTGCCGCTGGCCGGCCAATTGGCGTCGGCGGCGATCGGCTTCGCCGTGTTCCGCCACATCGGCTACCAGCATGTGGAGGCGTGCGCGGCGGTGGCGCAGGAGTTGCTGGTGGTGCGGCCCGCTTAGGCCGCCCCACCGGCTTGCCCGGCGTTTACGCGTCCGGCAGCACCACGTTGACGTCGAGCACCTCCAGATTGCCCTGGCGGTCGAGCGAGATCTTGATGTCTTCCGCGTTCACCTTGGTGTACTTGGAAATGACTTCGATCAGCTCCTTGTGCAGGGCCGGCAGGAAGTCCGGGCCGCCGCGGCCGCTGCGCTCGCGCGCGATGATGATTTGCAGGCGTTCTTTGGCCGCCGTGGCCGTTTTGGGCTTCGAGGGGAAGAGGAAGGAAAGCAAGGCCATATCACTTTACCCCAAAGATGCGCTGCAGCAGGCCGGGCTTTTCATAGTTGGTGAAGCGCAGTTCGAGCTCTTGCCCGAGGAAGCGCGACACCACGTCTTCATAAGCTTCGGCCACGTCGGTGCCCTTGAAATGGATCGCCGGGTTGCCCTGGTTGGAGGCGGCCAGCACGGATTCCGATTCCGGGATGATGCCGATCAGCGGAATGCGCAGGATTTCCTGCACGTCCTGGAAGGACAGCATTTCGTCCGATTCCACCCGCTTCGGCGAGTAGCGCGTGATCAGCAAGTGTTCCTTGACCGGCTCGCCGCCCGTTTGCGCGCGGCGCGATTTGGCCTGGATGATGCCGAGGATGCGGTCGGAGTCGCGCACCGACGACACTTCCGGGTTGGTGACGATGATCGCTTCGTCGGCGAAGGTCAGGGCCATCAGCGCGCCGTGCTCGATGCCGGCCGGCGAGTCGCAGATGATGAACTCGAAGCCCATGTTGATCAGGTCGTTGAGCACGCGCTCCACGCCGTCCTCGGACAGCGCGTCCTTGTCGCGCGTCTGCGACGCCGGCAGGATGAACAGGTTGTCGCAGTGCTTGTCCTTGATCAGGGCCTGGTTCAGCGTCGCCTCGCCGTTGATCACATTGATCAAATCGTAGACGACGCGCCGCTCGCAACCCATGATCAGGTCGAGATTGCGCAGGCCGACGTCGAAGTCGAGTACGGCGGTCTTATGCCCGCGCATGGCCAGGCCGGTCGAGAAACTGGCGCTTGAGGTCGTCTTGCCGACACCGCCCTTGCCGGACGTCACAACAATAATTCTTGCCACAAAAAATCCTTTTTAGATGTCTAAGCTTAAGAGCGGGTTGCTGGACTGACAGATAGTATATCGATTCGCTCGCCCACCAGGCTGATTTGCGTGGGTTGGCGTGCCAATTCGGGCGGGAAACCATCCTCGAAGGTGCGGTAGACGCCGGCGATGGACACCAGTTCCGGCGCCATCGACAGCGCGAAAATGCGCGAGTTGGCGTTGCCGGAGGCGCCGGCCAGCGCGCGCCCGTTCAGGGCCGCGTAGACGTGGATGCTGCCGTCGGAAATGATTTCGGCGCCGTTGTTGACGACGGCCGTGATGATCAGGTCGCAGCCGCGGGCGTAGATGCGCTGGCCGGCGCGCACCGGCGTGTCGATGATCATCGCGCCCGGCGCGGCCGCCGCCGCCGCGGCCGGCTGGGCCGCCGCCACGGCCGCCACCGGCGCCGGCGCCGGCGCCGGCGCCGCGTCGGCCTCGTCGCGCGGCTTGCTGCCGCTGTCCAGGCTCAGGCCGTGGGCCAGGATGGCTTCGTGCTGCGCTTCCGGCGCGCCGCGCACGGCCACCGGGTTCAGGCGGTATTGCTTGAGGCGGGCGATCAGGCCGGCCCAGTCGATCGGCGCGCAGTCCGGCGCCAGGCCGGCGATGTCGATGACGGCCAGGTCGCCCTCGAAAAAGTCGGCGACGCCGCCGGTCATCGCCTTCAGGGCCGCGTCCACGGCTTGCGTGTCGGCCGTGTGCAGGATGGCGGAGACGGCGACGACGGTGGAAATCTTGATTTCTATGGGTTTCGGGGACGGGCTTTTGGACATATGCAATTTCAAATAAGGGCCTGCAACAGGCGATGTTTCAAAGACCGGGCCGGGCGCTGCGGCGCGCCCGGCGGGCATCGCCTGGATTGGCGAATTTGTTGCATTTTACTTGAAAAAATTCACGAAAAGGGCGTCCGCGACGCGCGCCGGCGGCGGCGCGAAAAAAAAGCAAGGGCGGCGCGCCGTTGCCACGGCGCGCCGCCCTTGCGGCAGCGCAAAGCGCGCGCCTGCGCCTAGCCCGCGCGCATTTGCCGCGCGGCATCGACCATATTCGCCAGCGCCGCTTCCGTCTCGGCCCAGGCGCGGGTTTTCAAGCCGCAGTCGGGGTTGACCCACAGGTGGGCCGGCGGAATCACGGCGCTGGCCTTGCGCAGCAGCCTGACCATCTCGGCCGTGCTGGGCACGCGCGGCGAGTGGATGTCGTAGACGCCGGGGCCGATCTCGTTCGGGTAGGCGAACTGGCCGAAGCCGCGCAGCAATTCCATGTCGGAGCGGCTCGTTTCGATGGTGATGACGTCGGCGTCCATGGCGGCGATCTGCGGCAGGATGTCGTTGAACTCGGCGTAGCACATATGCGTGTGGATCTGCGTCGCGTCGGCCACGGGGCTGGCGGCGACGCGGAAGGCGCGCGTGGCCCAGTCGAGGTAGGCGTCCCACTGGCTGCGGCGCAGCGGCAAGCCTTCGCGGATGGCCGGCTCGTCGATCTGGATGACGGCGATGCCGGCCCGCTCCAGGTCGGCCACCTCGGCGCGGATGGCCAGGGCGATCTGCAGGGTGGTGGCGGCGCGCGGCTGGTCGTCGCGCACGAAGGACCATTGGAGTATCGTCACCGGCCCCGTCAGCATGCCCTTCATCGGCTTGGCCGTCAGGCTTTGCGCGTGCACGGTCCAGTCCACCGTCATCGGCCGCGGCCGCGCCACGTCGCCGTAGATCAGCGGCGGCTTGACGCAGCGCGAGCCGTAGGATTGCACCCAGCCGTGGCCGGTGAAGGCGAAGCCGTCGAGGCGCTCGCCGAAATACTCGACCATGTCGTTGCGCTCGGCCTCGCCGTGCACCAGCACGTCCAGCCCCAGCGCCTCCTGGCGGGCGACGGCGTCGGCGATTTCGGCGCGCATCCGGGCGGCGTAGTCGTCCGCGCTCAGCTCGCCGCGCTTGAAGCCGGCGCGGGCGGCGCGGATCGCCGCCGTCTGCGGGAAGGAGCCGATGGTCGTCGTCGGGAAGGCCGGCAGGCGCAGGCGCGCCCGCTGCGCCGCCTGGCGCTGGGCGAACGGGGCGCGGCGCCGGTCGGCCTGCGGGTCCAGCGCGGCCACGCCGGCGGCGACGTCGGCGCGGTGCACGCGGGCGCTGGCGCGGCGGCTGGCCAGGGCGGCGCGGGCGGCGGCCAGGGCGGCGGCGTCGCCCCGGCCGGCCAGCGCGCCCTTGAGCAGGGCCAGTTCGCCGAGTTTTTCCGTGGCGAAGGCCAGCCAGCTGCGGATGTCGGGGGCCAGGCCGTCTTCCGCCTCCAGGCTGAAGGGCACGTGCAGCAGCGAGCAGGACGGCGCCAGCCACAGGGCGCCGCCGCGCTTGGCCAGCAGCGGCGCCAGCGCGGCCAGCGCCGCGTCGAGGTCGGTGCGCCAGATGTTGCGGCCGTCGACGATGCCCACCGACAGCACCTTGTGCACGGGCAGCCAGTCGCAGACGCTGGTCAGCTCGTGGGCCGCGCGCACGCCGTCGACGTGCAGGCCGGCCACCGGCAGGCGGCAGGCCAGGCTGAGGTTTTCCTCGAGCGGCGCGAAGTAGGTGGCCAGCAGCAGCTTGACGCCGACCTGGTTGAGCTGCCAGTAACTGCTTTCGAAGGCGCCGCGCCAGGCCGGCGGCAAGTCCAGGCCGAGGATGGGCTCGTCGATCTGCACCCATTCGACGCCCTGCTGCTTGAGGCGGTCCAGCAGCGCGCCGTAGACGGGCAGCAATTGTTCGAGCAGCGACAGGCGCTCGAAGCCGGCCGCGCCGCGCGCCTTGCCCAGCCACAGGAAGGTCAGCGGCCCCAGCAGCACGGCCTTGACGGGGTGGCCCAGCGCCTGCGCCTCGGCCACCTCGCCGAGCAGGCGTTCGCCGGCGAGGGCGAAGCGGGTTTCCGGCGTGAATTCCGGCACCAGGTAGTGGTAGTTGGTGTCGAACCACTTGGTCATTTCCAGGGCGTGGCCGGCCTCGTGCGGCTGGCCGGCGTGCTGGCAGCCGGCGTCGCAGGCGGGCGCCGCGCCGTTGCCGCGGGCCATGGCGAAATAGCGCTGCAGCGGCGCCTGGGCGGCGTCGAAGCCGAAGCGGGCCGGTTCGCAGCCCAGCAGCTGGATGTGGTTGGCGACCTGGTCGTAGAAGGCGAAGTCGCCGACGCTGACCCAGTCCAGGCCGGCCTCGCGCTGCAGCGCCCAGTGGCGCGCCCGCAGTGCGCGGCCGACCGCTTCGAGGCCGTCGGCCGACAATTCGCCGCGCCAGTGGCGCTCCAGCGCGAATTTCAGCTCGCGCTGGGCGCCGATGCGGGGGAAGCCGGGGATATGGGTGTGGATAGTGGTCATAATGTCATCAGGATTTAATATTCGTGAGCTAGAGTGTGCGGCAATCTGATTTATAATCAAAACGAAAGATTTTGCCGATTGACATGAAAATGATTCATACATACACGCCATGCTAGAACTCCGCCATTTGCGTACCCTGAGCGCGCTGCGCTCCGCCGGCAGCCTGGTGCGCGCCGCCCAGTTGCTGAACCTGACGCAGTCGGCGCTGTCGCACCAGATCAAGTTGCTGGAAGAGCGCTACGGCACCCCGCTGTTCGAGCGCAAGTCGATGCCGATCGGCTTCACGGCCACCGGCGGGCGCCTGCTGCAGCTGGCCGATCTGCTGCTGCCGGAAATCGAGCAGGCCGAGCGCGACGTGGCCCGCTTGTCGCAGGGCGACAAGGGGCAGTTGCGCGTGGCCCTGGAATGCCACACCTGCTTCGACTGGCTGATGCCGGTGATGGACGCCTTCCGCCAGCGCTGGCCCGAGGTCGAGATCGACCTCGTCTCCGGTTTCCACAGCGAGCCGGCCGACCTGCTGCGCAGCGGCGCCGCCGACCTGGTGATCGGCTCCGACTACGGCCCCGACTTCAGCACCTTCCCCCTGTTCCGCTTCGAGATCCTGGTGGTGATGGCGCAAAAGCACAGGCTGCACGGGCTGCGCCGGCTGGCCGCGCCGGACTTCGCCGGCGAAACCCTGATCACCTACCCGGTGCCGGAAAGCCGCATCGACCTGATCCGCGAAGTGCTGCGGCCGGCCGGCGTCGCCTTCGAGCGCCGCACCGCCGAGCTGACGGTGGCCATCCTGCAACTGGTGGCCAGCCGGCGCGGCGTCGCCGCCTTGCCGAACTGGGCCATCAAGAACTATGTCGACTATGACTATGTGATCGCCAAGCCCGTCGGCGAGCAGGGCCTGTGGAGCGACCTGTTCGTTTCGGTGCCGGAGGCGCTGCGCGAGAAGGCCTATGTCAGCGATTTCGTCAGCGTGATACGCGAGCAGTGCGCGCGCACCCTGGACGGGATAAAGTTATTGTCGTGACAATTGGCGACAGTTGAGCGTGGACTTGTTGATAAGCTTGACAATAATCAAAGGTTAAATCCGGGCGGCCCCTTACAGTAAAAGACTATGCGGCGCATCAGGGCGCGGCAATGCGAATTATCCGACGAGGAATTTCATGTTTTCTCTTTCCGAACAACTGACTCTCGCAAGCAAGGCCGTCCTTGAAACCCAGCTGGCCAGCGCCACCGCCCTCGCCGAGGCCGCCTTCGACAGCGGCGTCAACGTGATCGACCTGAACGTGGACGCCGTCAAGACCTCGCTGGCCGCGGCCGGCGAGGCGACGCGCCAGTGGCTGGCCGTGAAAAATCCCCTGGAGTGGTTCAGCGCCACGGCCAGCCAGTCGCAGCTGGCCATCGACCGGGCCAAGGCCTATGGCCGCCAGGCCGGCGACATCGCCCAGGGCGCGCAGGCGAAACTGGCGTCCGTGGCGCAGGCGGAAATTGCTGTATCGAAACAGAAAGTCGGCGAATTGGTGGACCTGGTTAAGAAAACCCCGGCGGCGGTGGCCACGCCGATAAATAGTTTTTTGAAAAGCGCTTTCGACGGCGCCCATGCGGGGTATGATAAAACTACGCCCGCCGGGCAGCCGGCCGCGGCGGACGCCGTGCCGGCCGACCAGGCCGCCGCACGCGGCCAGCGCGGCGCCCAATAGGGCGGCGGGCGGCGGCGCCGCGCACCGCGGCGCCGGCAAGAATATGCATCAGCAGTGCGCGATGTGGCGAGTGTCAACTTAACCTGACCGTCGGTCAGCAAATCGGAGAAACAAATGGAAGAAGTTGTTATCGTGGCCGCAGGCCGCACCGCCGTCGGCAAGTTCGGCGGCAGCCTGGCGAAGATTCCCGCGGCCGAACTGGGCGCCCACGTCATCAAGGGCTTGCTGGCCCAGACCGGCATCGATGCCAATCTGATCAACGAAGCGATTCTCGGCCAGGTGCTGACGGCCGGCGTCGGCCAGAATCCGGCGCGCCAGGCCGTCATCAAGGCCGGCCTGCCGGCCGCCATTCCGGCGTTCACCCTCAACAAGGTGTGCGGCAGCGGCCTGAAGGCGACGCACCTGGCGGCCCAGGCCATCAAATGCGGCGACGCCAACATCATCATCGCCGGCGGCCAGGAAAACATGAGCGCCTCGCCGCACGTGATGAACGGTTCGCGCGACGGCTTCCGCATGGGCGACTTCAAGATGGTCGACACGATGATCGTCGACGGCCTGTGGGACGTCTACAACCAGTACCACATGGGTATCACGGCCGAGAACGTCGCGAAGAAATACGAGATTTCGCGCGCGGCGCAGGACGAGTTCGCGCTGCAGTCGCAGCTGAAGGCCGAGGCGGCGCAAAAGGCCGGCAAGTTCAAGGATGAGATCCTGGCCCTGGACATCGTCGGCAAGAAAGGCACCGTCGTCTTCGACAGCGACGAATACATCAAGGCCGGCTCGACGCTGGAATCGCTGGCCGGCCTGCGTCCCGCCTTCGCCAAGGACGGCAGCGTCACGGCCGGCAACGCCTCCGGCCTGAACGACGGCGCCGCCGCCGTCATCATGATGTCGGCCGCCGAAGCGAAAAAACTCGGCCTGAAGCCGCTGGCCCGCGTCAAGGCCTACGCCTCGTCCGGCCTGGACCCGGCCGTCATGGGCATGGGGCCGGTGTCGGCCAGCCGCCTGTGCCTGAAAAAAGCCGGCTGGACGCCGCAAGACCTGGACTTGATGGAAATTAACGAAGCCTTCGCGGCCCAGGCGCTGGCCGTCAACAAGGAAATGGAGTGGGACACCAGCAAGATCAACGTGAACGGCGGCGCCATCGCCATCGGCCACCCGATCGGCGCGTCCGGCGCGCGCATCCTGGTCACCCTGATCCATGAAATGCAGCGGCGCGATGCGAAGAAGGGGCTGGCGGCCCTGTGCATAGGCGGCGGCATGGGCGTGGCGCTGGCGATCGAGCGCGATTGAGGCGGCGATGCAGTCGTAGATTCTTTTTGTAGCGGGACGAAAACTTAGGGGATGAAAATGGCAAGAGTTGCATTAGTAACCGGCGGTATGGGTGGTCTGGGCGAGGCGGTCTGTTTCAAGCTGGCGGCGCTGGGTTATCGGGTGGTCACCACCTATTCACCGGGCAATCCGAAGGTGAACGAGTGGCTGGCCACGACCCGCGACATGGGTTACGACTTCAAGGCCTACCCTTGCGACGTGGCCGACTACGATTCGGCCCAGGCTTGCGTGGCGGCGGTGGAAAAGGACATCGGCCCCGTCGATGTGCTGGTCAACAATGCCGGCATCACGCGCGACATGACGTTCAAGAAAATGGACAAGCCGAACTGGGACGCCGTCATGGCCACCAATCTGGACTCCGTGTTCAATATGACGAAGCCGGTCTGCGACGGCATGGTCGAGCGCGGCTGGGGCCGCATCATCAACATTTCCTCCGTGAACGGCCAGAAGGGCGCCTTCGGCCAGACCAACTATGCGGCCGCGAAGGCCGGCATGCACGGTTTCACGAAGTCGCTGGCGCTGGAAGTGGCGCGCAAAAACGTCACCGTCAACACCATCTCGCCCGGCTACATCGGCACCAAGATGGTGATGGCGATTCCGCAGGAAGTGCTCGACACCAAAATCATCCCGCAAATCCCGATGGCCCGCCTGGGCAAGCCCGAGGAAGTGGCCGGCCTGGTCGCCTACCTGGCCTCCGACGAAGCCGCTTTCGTTACCGGCGCCAACATCTCGATCAACGGCGGCCAGCACATGTCCTAGGACGGGCCCGCGCCCGCGCCATCCCAGCACCGCCTTCGGGCGGTGTTTTTGTTTGCGCGCGCCGGCGGCCGCCGTTTTTCGGCGCGGGCCTCGGCATATTTCGCTACAATCGAAGCTTATCCACACCAAGGACTGCCATGCCCGATTCGTTGTCGCCCCTGTTCCCGCCCGCGCTGCCCAACCGGCACGGCATGTTGGCGGTCGACGAGCTGCACACGATCTATTGGGAGGAGTGCGGCAACCCGGACGGCGTGCCCGTGCTGTTCCTGCACGGCGGCCCCGGCGCCGGCGTGTCGCCGCAGCACCGGCGCTTTTTCGACCCGCGGCATTACCGCGTGATCCTGTTCGACCAGCGCGGCGCCGGCAAGTCGACGCCGCTGGGCGAATGCCGCAACAACACGACCCAGCTGCTGATCGAGGACATCGAACGCCTGCGCGCCCAGTTCGGCATCGGCAAATGGCTGGTGTTCGGCGGCTCCTGGGGCTCGACGCTGGCGCTGGCCTACGGCCAGGCGCACCCGCAAGCCTGCCTCGGCTTCGTCCTGCGCGGCATCTTCCTGTGCACCAGCGCGGAAATCGACTGGTTCATCAACGGCATGCGCTGGTTCTACCCCGAGCTGTACGAGGAATTCGTCGCGCCGATTCCGCCGGCGGAGCGCGGCGACCTGCTGGCCGCCTACACCCGCCGCACGCTCAGCGCCGACCCGGCCGTCCACCTGCCGGCCGTGCGCGCCTGGAGCCGCTTCGAGGGCCGCCGCGTCTACCTGCTGCCGCAGCCGGAGGACGCGCCGAACGACGCGCTCGACCTCGGCCTGGGCCGGCTCGAATCCCACTATATGAGCAACCTGGGTTTCTTCGCCGAAGACCAGTTGATCCGCGACATGGGGCGCATCGCCCACCTGCCCGCCGTCATCGTGCAGGGCCGCTACGACGTCATCTGCCCGCCGCTGTCGGCCCACCGCCTGCACCAGGCCTGGCCCGGCGCGCGCCTGAAGATGGTGCCCGACGCCGGCCACGGCGCGCTGGAAAACGGCATCGCCGCGGCGCTGGTGGCGGCCACCGAGCAGTTCAAGCGCAGCGGCCGCTTTCAATGAATGATCCGGCCGCGGCCGCGGGCTGCTACACTGTGGCCTGCGCCGTGCGGCGTTAACGATAAAAATCTGTCATGAATATTCAGCTTGGCGACATAGGCCACATCATCCAGCTGGCGATCGCGCCGGTGTTCCTGCTCACCGGCGTGTGCACCAACTTGATGGTGCTGACGAACCGGCTGGCGCGCATCATCGACCGCTCGCGCGTGCTGGAGGACCGGCTCGACATCGGCTACAATGAAACCTATATGGGCGAGCTCGACACCCTGTACCGGCGCAGCCACCTGATCAACTATTCGATCACCTTGGCCACCGCCTGCGGCCTGCTGATCTGCCTGGTGATCGCCATGCTGTTCACCGGCGACACGCTCAACGTCACGCTCGACAAATACATCGCGGCGTTTTTCGTCGTCGCCATGCTCAGCCTGATCGGCAGCTTCGGCTACCTGCTCAGCGAGATCTTCATCGCCTCGAAAGCCATGCGCACCCGGCGCCACGTCCGCATCCAGAGTTAAGGCTACGTCCCCCGGCAATGTCCCCGGCGCCCCCCGCCACCATTTGATTATATTGAGTTAAGCATGCAAAATTACCAACGCCCACCGACGCTGCACCGCTATGGCCTGCGCAGCGACCTCGAACTGGCGCTCACGCTGGGCCAGTTCCGCCTGACCCCGGCCGCCAACTGCCTGACGCTGAGTTTTTCCCAAGCGTGGGACAAGCAATTGTTCGACCTGTTCGCGCCGGCCGACAGCTGCCTGATCATCCACAACACCGAGGAATTCGGCGAGCGCCTGCACCGCGCCGTGCAGCGCGCGCTGCCCAGCTGGGCCGGCATCGACGGCGTCGTCGAATACGGCGTGCGCGCCGCCCTCGGCACCGCCTTCAGCAAGTCGATCCAGGAAGCGCCCGAGCGGGAATGGCTGTTCGCCTGGCGCTCGATGCAGACCCAGGCCAGCCTGAACCCGGTCGTCGTCAAGATCGGCAGCCTGGAAAACTTCGCCGAACTGCGCGACCGCGACACCTACCTGGCCTGAGCGGCGCCGGCCTACTGCTCGCGCCGGCTTTCCAGGCGCGCCAGCACGGCGCCCATCATGCGCTCGATGTCGCCGCGTATGATCTGCGTGCCCAATATGCCCGGCACGTAAAAATTCGGTATCAGCTTGCCGCTGTAGTGCACCCGCGTGCCGCCCGTTTCCGCCACCGGCACCAGCTCCCAGCGCGCCTCGTAGTGCTTCATATCGCCGGAAATGAGCGCGATGTCGATCGACGAGGGCGGATTTTCGGTCGCCCGCACGATCAGGTGGATGGAGCGCGACATGAACAGGAAGCGCGCTGTGCCGAACTGCTCGACGATGACCTCGTTGCCGTTGCGCGACAGGACCCGGCACGAGGCCAGGTCCGGCACGAACTCGTTCATCCTGTCGTAGGTGGTGAGCACCCGCCACACCGCGGCCGGCGAGGCCTGCACCGTGCCGCTGGCCTCGACCTCGTACATATGCAGCGCGTCCAGCTCCACGCGCCTCACCGCGACGTCCAGCTTGGGCATCTCCAGCTTCGGCGCCTGCGCCTGCGCCGCTCCGGCGCAGGACAACAACAGGAAAAGGAAAATCCGCTTCATCCATTCAGCGTAAGGTAAAGGGTGGCAGAATACAAGTCTTGTGCTAGTTGCCCGAAAAATGGGCGGGCCGGGACTTTAGAACCCGGGGTCTACTGAAAATAGGTTGTAATGCCGGAAGCCGCCTTCGCGCGCCCCGTCACCACGCTAAAAACTACCATGGCCACCTATCCGCACCTGCTCGCCCCCCTCGATCTCGGCTTCACCACGCTGCGTAACCGCGTCATCATGGGCTCGATGCACACGGGTCTGGAAGACCGCTTCTACAATTACGGCAAGCTGGCCGCGTTTTACCGCGAGCGCGCGCGCGGCGGCGTCGGTCTGATCGTCACGGGCGGCATCTCGCCGAACCGCTCCGGCTGGCTGCTGCCCTTCGGCGGCACGCTCAATTTCGCCGGCGATGTGCTCAACCACCGCCGCGTCACCAGCGCCGTGCACGAGGAGGGCGGCAAGATACTCATGCAGATCCTGCACGCCGGCCGCTACGGCTACCAGCCCTTCGTCGTCTCGGCCTCGGATAAAAAATCGCCGATTTCGCCGTTCAAGCCGCGCGCGCTCAGCGAGGCGGGCATCGAAGCGACGATCCGCGACTACGCCCGCTGCGCCAAGCTGGCCAGGCAGGCCGGCTACGACGGCATCGAGGTGATGGGCAGCGAAGGCTATCTGCTCAACCAGTTCCTGTGCGCCCGCACCAATCTGCGCGGCGACGGCTGGGGCGGCAGCATCGAAAACCGCATGCGCCTGCCGGTGGAAATCGTCAAGCGCATCCGCGCCGCCGTCGGCCCCGACTTCATCATCATGTACCGCCACTCGCTGCTCGACCTGGTCGACGGCGGCAACACCTGGGACGACGTGGTGGCCGTGGCCAAGGCGCTGCAGCAGGCCGGCGTGAGCATTTTGAACACCGGCTTCGGCTGGCACGAGGCGCGCGTGCCGACCATCGTCACCTCGGTGCCGCGCGGCGCCTTTACCAGCGTGGCGGGGCGGCTGCGCCGCGAAGTGACGATTCCCGTGGTGGCGTCGAACCGCATCAACATGCCTTTCGAGGCCGACGCCATCCTGGCGCGCGGCGACGCCGACCTGGTGTCGATGGCGCGGCCCTTCCTGGCCGACCCGCAGTTCGTCGCCAAGGCGGCGGCCGGGCGCGCCGACGAGATCAACACCTGCATCGGCTGCAACCAGGCCTGTCTCGACCACACCTTCGCCAACCAGCGCGCCAGCTGCCTGGTCAACCCGCGCGCCTGCCACGAAACGGAGCTGGTGTTCAGCAAAAAGGCCGCTTCGCGCAAGGTCGCCGTGGTCGGCGCCGGCCCGGCCGGCCTGTCGGCGGCCACCGCGGCGGCCGCCTGCGGCCACCAGGTCACGCTGTTCGATTCCAGCGACAGCGTCGGCGGCCAGTTCAAGATCGCCATGCAGATTCCCGGCAAGGAGGAATTCGCCGAAACCATCCGCTATTTCCGCCGCCAGATCGACCTGCTGGGGGTGAAGCTTGAGCTGGGCCGGCGCGTCGCGCGCGAGGAACTGCTGGCGGGCGGCTACGACGACGTCATCGTCGCCACCGGCATCAAGGTGCGCCGCCCGCCCATCCCCGGCATCGACCATCCGAAGGTGCTGTCCTACCTGGATGTGCTGCAGCACAAGGCGCCGGTCGGCAAGCGCGTCGCCATCATCGGCGCCGGCGGCATCGGCTTCGACGTCGGCGAATACCTGCTGCACGACCCGGCGCACGCGCTGCCGCTGCCGGTGGCCAGCTGGACGGCGGAGTGGGGTGTCGACCTGAATGCCAACAGCGGCGGCGGCCTGGTGGCGCCGCATGCGGCCGAGCCGCTGCGGCAGATCTTCCTGTTGCAGCGCAAGACGTCGAAAGTCGGGGCCGGGCTGGGCAAGACCTCGGGCTGGGTGCACCGCGCGACCTTGAGCCGCAACGGCGTGGTGATGATGGGCGGGGTCCAGTACGACAAGATCGACGATCACGGCCTGCACATCACCGTCGGCGGCGAACAGCGCCTGCTGGCGGTCGACCACGTCGTCGTCTGCGCCGGGCAGGACAGCCTGACCGAGCTGATGCCGGCCGGGCCGGCCGCGGGCGGGCCGCGCTTCCACAAGATAGGCGGCGCCGCGTTGGCGGCCGAGCTGGACGCCAAGCGCGCCATCAAGGAAGGTGCGGAGCTGGCCGCCAGCTTGTGATGATGGGGGGCGGGCCCCCCGCCAGTCGCCGCCTCAGTGCGGGCTGCGGCCGTGCTTTTTTTCGAAGCTGTCCAGCACGTGCTGCACCATGCCCTTGGCCAGCTCGTGTTCGCCGATGAAGACCTGGCCGGCGCGCTCCTGCCGCAGCAGTTCGGCCTCGGCCTCGCTGTGGGTGCGCACCACGCTCTGGATGTTCGGGTTCAGGGCGCGCGCCGTGTCGATCATGGCGCGCACGTGGAAGGTGTCCGGCGTGGCGATCACCAGCATCGTCGCGTGCGTGATGTGGGCCTGAATCAGCACCCCGGGCTCGCCGGCATTGCCGGCCACGGCCGGTATGCCCTGCTTGCGCAGCTGGTCGACGATGTCGCGGTTTTGCTCGGCGACGACGAAGTCGATGCCGCGCGCCGTCAGGGCCTCGGCGATGCGCCGTCCGACCCGGCCGTAACCGACCAGCACCACCTGCCCCGACAGCTTGTTCTGGTCTACCGTCACCGGCAACTCGGCCAGCGGGTCGGCCGGGCGCTCGAATTTGCGCGCCAGTTCGCTGCTGCCCATCCAGCGCAGCAGCGGCTTGGTGATGCTGAACACCACCGGGTTGAGGGCGATCGACAGGATCGCGCCGGCCAGGATCAGGCTCTGGCCCTCGTGCGGCATCAGCCCCAGCGAGATGCCCAGCGCCGCCAGGATGAAGGAGAATTCGCCGATCTGCGCCAGGCTGGCCGAGACGATCAGCGCCGTCTTGAACGGATAGCGCAGCGCCACCACCAGCAGGAAGGCGGCGGCCGACTTGCCGAAGATGATGATGGCGCACACCAGCAGCACGTGCAGCGGCTGCTCGACCAGGACGGCCGGCTCGAACAGCATGCCGACGGAGACGAAGAACAGCACGGCGAAGGCGTCGCGCAGCGGCAGCGACTCCTCGGCGGCGCGGTGGCTCAGTTCCGATTCGCGCAGCACCATGCCGGCGAAGAAGGCGCCCAGCGCGAAGGACACGCCGAACAGCTCGGTCGAGGCGTAGGCGATGCCGACGGCGGCGGCGACGACGCACAGCGTGAACAGCTCGCGCGAGCCGGTGCGCGCCACCTGCCAGAGTATCCAGGGGAACAGCTTGCGCCCGACCACCAGCATGAAGACGATGAAGCCGGCCACCTGGCCGAAGGTGACGGCCAGCGTGCGCCACAGGCTGACGCCGGCGTCGGCCGGGTTGACGGTGCCGCCCAGCGAGCCGGCCAGCGGCGGCAGCAGCACCAGCACCAGCACCGTGACGAGGTCTTCGACGACCAGCCAGCCGACGGCGATGCGGCCGTTCAGCGTATCGAGGATGCCGCGCTCCTCCAGCGCGCGCAGCAGCACGACGGTGCTGGCGACCGACAGGGCCAGGCCGAACACCAGTCCGCCGCCCAGGCTCCAGCCCCAGTAGTGGGCCATGCCCATGCCCATCGCCGTGGCCACGGCGATCTGCAGGATCGCGCCCGGCAGCGCGATGCGGCGCACGTCCCACAGGTCGTCGAGGGAGAAGTGCAGGCCGACGCCGAACATCATCAGCATCACGCCGATCTCGGCCAACTGGCCGGCCAGCGCCGTGTCGGCGACAAAACCCGGCGTGGCCGGCCCGATCACGATGCCGGCAGCGAGATATCCCACCAGGGCCGGTAATTTCATGCGCGTGGCGATGAAACCGAAAATGAGGCCAAACCCGAGGGCGGCGGCGATGGTGGTGATCAGGCTGATGTTGTGGGGCATGCGTGGGCGCTTCCTTATGCGGGGTGGGGCGGCGCCGCCGTCACGGGCCGGCGTGTGACGGCCAGAGTACTACAGTTTGCGCACGACGACGCAACCGATCGAGTAGCCGGCGCCGAACGAGCAGATGACGCCCAGGGCGCCCGCCGCCAGGTCGTCCTGGTGCTTGTGGAAGGCGATGATGGAGCCGGCCGACGAGGTGTTGGCGTAGCTGTCGAGAATCACCGGCGCTTCCTGCGGTTCGGCGTCGCGGCCCAGGATCATGCGCGAGATCAGCAAATTCATGTTCAGGTTGGCCTGGTGCAGCCAGTAGCGGCTCACCTGCGGCACGTCCAGGCCGGCCTTGGCGATGGTCGCCTTGATCATCTCGGCGGCCATCGGGCAGACGTCCTTGAACACCTTGCGGCCCTGCTGGCGGAACAGCTTGTCGGCCTTGCCGTTGCCGGACTCGTCGAAGCGGTTCAGGAAGCCGAAGTTGTTGCGGATGTTGTTCGAGAAGCTCGTTTTCAGTTGCGTCTCGACGATCTCGAACTGGTGGCGCGACGTCGCCGTCTCCTTCGCCTCGACGATGATGGCCGTGCAGGCGTCGCCGAAGATGAAGTGGCTGTCGCGGTCGCGCCAGTTCAGGTGGCCGCTGGTGATTTCCGGATTCAGCACCAGCACGGCGCGGGCCTGGCCGCTCTTGACGGCCGCCACGGCGGTCTGGATGCCGAAGGTGGCCGACGAGCAGGCCACGTTCATGTCGAAGCCGTAGCCGTCTATGCCCAGCGCCTGCTGCACCTCGACGGCCAGGGCCGGGTAGGCGCGCTGCATATTGCTGCAGGCGACCAGCACCATGTCGATGTCGGCGGCGCCGCGGCCGGCGCGGTCGAGCGCGTGGCGGGCGGCGGCCACGGCCATCTCGGCCTGCAGCGACAGGGCTTCGTCGGCGCGCTCGGGAATGCGCGACACCATGCGCGCCGGGTCGAGGATGCCGTCCTTCTCCATCACGTAGCGCGACTTGATGCCCGACGCCTTTTCGATGAACGCCACGCTGGAACCCTCGATCGCGCCGAGCTCGCCAGCGGCGATGGCGGCGGCGTTGTCGCTGTTGAACTGCTCCGCGTAGGCGTTGAAGCAGGTGACGAGTTCTTCGTTGGAGATCGAAAATGGCGGCGTGTACAGTCCGGTGCCGCTGATGACGACTTGTTTCATGGATAAGCTTTCAAATGAGGTAGGTAAGCGTGCTGAGCATTGAGACAAATTTTACACAAACGCCATCCACCGTAGAGATATTCATGGGCCTGGCCGGGAATATTTCAACGGTATGACAGAATTATATGGGCTGGCTGGCGCGGCGCCTTGCATCCTTGGTAAGGCGCCGCGAGGGGGGAGGGGGGGCTGCGCTTGGCGGCGGCCTATTTCTTGGCGGGTTTTTGCTTCGCCTCGTCGACCTGGACGATGGCCGACTCGCTCTTGGCCAGTTGCACGGGCAAGCCTTTCAAATGGTTCAGCGCCTGGCCCAGCTGGAAGTCGTCCTTGCTGCCGTATTCCAGCGGCTTGCGTTTTTTCTCCAGCGCGACGATGCGCAACTGCTCTTCGAGCTCGTCGCGGACATTCTTGACCGTTTCCTTGTCGCGGTCGTTGCGCAAGTGCTTTTCCAGGTCGGCCTCGCGCGTGCGCAGGCTGTTCAAGCCGTCGCCGTCGGCGTTCTCGTCGACCAGCAGGTCCGGCGAGATGCCCTTGGCCTGGATCGAGCGCCCCTTCGGCGTGTAGTAGCGCGCCGTCGTCAGCTTGACGGCCGTGTCGGCCGTCAACTGGCGTATCGTTTGCACGGAACCCTTGCCGAAGGTCTGGCTGCCGATGATGGTGGCGCGCTTGTAGTCCTGCAGCGCGCCGGCGACGATTTCCGAGGCCGACGCCGAGCCGGTGTTGACCAGCACCACCATCGGCACCTTCTTCACCGCCTCCGGCAACTGCGCCAGCGCGTCCGGCTCGCTGCGCAGCGCATAGTATTCGGCGCGGCCGTAAAAGATCTGCTTCGAGTCCGGCAACTGGCCGTTGGTCGAGACGATCGCCGCATCCTTGGGCAGGAAGGCCGCCGACACGCCGATGGCGCCCTGCAGCACGCCGCCCGGATCGTTGCGCAAGTCCAGCACCAGGCCCTTCAGGTTCGGGTCCTGCTGGTACAGCTCGACCAGCTTGGCGGCCATGTCGTCCAGCGTCGGCTCCTGGAACTGGGCCACGCGCAGCCACGCATAGCCCGGCTCGACGATTTTCGCCTTCACGCTTTTCTGCTGGATTTCCTCGCGGGCGATGACGAACACCAGCGGCTGCGCCTCGTCCTTGCGGGCGATCGTCAGCGTCACCTTGCTGCCCGGCTCGCCGCGCATCTTCTTGACGGAGTCGTCCAGGCTCATGCCCTTGACGGGCGTCGTGTCGAGCCGCGTGATCAGGTCGCCCGCCTTGATGCCGGCGCGGTAGGCCGGCGAATCCTCGATAGGCGCGACGATCTTGATGTAGCCGTCCTCGCTCAAGCCGATCTCGATGCCGAGGCCGACGAACTTGCCCTGCGAGCCTTCGCGCAGCTCGGCGTAGGCGCGCTTGTCGAGGTAGGCGGAATGCGGGTCGAGCGAGGCGACCATGCCGGAGATGGCCTCGGTCAGCAGCTTGCCGTCCTCGACCTGCTCGACATAGTCCGACTTGATCAGGCCGAACACGTCGGCCAACTGGCGCAACTCCTCCAGCGGCAGCACCGGCTCGGCTGGTTTTTGCGCCATCGCGGAAAACTGCAGCGAGACGGCGACGCCGGCGATGACGCCCAGCCCGATAAGGCTGGTATTTTTGAGTGTGCCCATGTTCCACCTGTCGATGCTGACAACATGCGCCGACCCGGAAACAGTGGCGCTTCGATTTCAGTATATCCCTGATTCTTTGCCGCTGTCATGCGCTGTGCGATTTTCCTGCGCTAGCGCGACCCATGCGGCGCCGAGTCTGAATAAAAGGCAAATATTGCTGCCGGATTCCGTGCATCTTCATCCATATTGGCGCCCGAATATTGTTCCCGTTTGCAAGCGTAAAGAATTGTAAGTGTCGCTTGCGCGGACCCGCACCTCACCTATAGTGAATCGCTCACTCTCTGTACCTGTAGTGGTTTTAGCCTGCGTCCATCACGGCGCAGGCTTTTTTTCGGGGCGGCGCTTGCCGGGTGTTGTCGCGGGCCGCGCCGATGTGTATCGTAAAGTAAAAAACGGCCGTCCGCGGCCTTGCGGGCCAGGCCCGGCGCATAGAATACGGCCATCGTCACGCAACGCTGAAGCCATGTCCCCTCGCCACCCTAGCCCCACCCGTTTCCGCGCCGCCGCGCTGACCCTGATCCCCGCAGCCGGCCTGGCTTTGCTGGGCGCCGCCAGCGCCGCGCATGGCGCCGGCCAAAGCGCGCCGGCCGACGCCGCGGCGCTGCAAGCGGCCGCCGAGGCCGTGCCCGCCGCCGCCCCGGCGCCGGCCCAGGTCATCGTCAACGGCAGCCGCGCCAGCGACATGGACGCGCGCCGCCAGTCGACGGCGGGCAAGCAGATCTATGGCCGCGAAGAGCTCGACCGCAACGGCGACAGCAACCTGGGCGACATCCTGAAGCGCCTGCCCGGCGTGACGATGGGCGGGCGGCCCGGGCGCGGCGGCGAAATCCGCATGCGCGGCCTGGGCAGCGGCTACACGCAGGTGCTGCTCAACGGCGAGCGCGCGCCGGCCGGCTTTTCCATGGACTCGCTGTCGCCCGACCAGGTCGAGCGCATCGAAGTGATGCGCGGCCCCGTCGCCGAGCACAGCACCCGTGCCATCGCCGGCACCATCAACATCGTGCTGCGCGACGGCTACCAGCAGCGCGACGTGCAGCTGAAGCTGACCGACACCATCGAGCAGGGCCGGCACGCGCCGAACGTCGCGCTGACGCTGCCGGGCAAGGTCGGCGGCCTCAGCTACCTGCTGTCGGCATCGCTGTTCGACAACCACCAGCAAGACCGCAGCGCCACCCGCAACGTCGACACCCGGGCCGACGGCAGCGTCGCCAAAGACCAGGCGCTGCAGGAGCAGAGCGGACGGCAGGCGCGCGGCATCCACCTGACGCCGCGCCTATCCTACAAATTCGAGGGCGGCGACACGCTGAACTTCCAACCCTTCCTGATGGCGTCGCGCAGCGACGCCGACGCCACCAGCCGGCTGGCGCAAAGCGTCGGCGCGGTGGCGCCGGAATATGCGACGGCGCAGACGCAGTCGCGGGCCTCCAGCACCTTCCTGCGCGGCTTCGGCAACTGGGTCCACAAAATGGCCGGCGCCTCCAAGCTGGACGTCAAATTCGGCTTCGGCAACGGCCGCAGCGACAGCGACTCCCGGCGCAGCCAATACGACGGCGCCGGCCTGCTGCTCGACCGCTTCGTCGACACCGACGCCACGCGCGACCGCAGCGCCAACACGGGCGGCAAATACACCACGCCGCTGGGCCAGGGCCACCTGCTGGCGGCCGGTTGGGACGCCGAATGGAACCGGCGCGAACAAAGCCGCGTCTCGCTCGACAACGGCGTGGCCCAGTTCGCCGACTCGGGCGACAACCTGAAGGCCGACACGCGCCGCTTCGCCGGCTTCGTGCAGGACGAATGGGACATCACGCCGCAATGGTCGGCCTACTTCGGCCTGCGCTGGGAAGGCATCCGCGCCACCAGCGCGCGCGGCGGCGCCGACGTCGCCAACCAGAGCCGGGTCTGGAGCCCGCTGCTGCACGCCGTCTGGCGCATCCCCGGCAGCGAAAAAGACCAGGTGCGCATGAGCCTGACGCACAGCTACCGGGCGCCGTCGCTGGCGGACCTGATCGCGCTGCCCTCGCTGTCGCGGCTGAACAGCGCGACGCGGCCCGACCGCACCGGCAACCCGAACCTGAAACCGGAGCTGGCCCGCGGCATCGACGTGGCCTACGAACACTACCTGGGGCGCAGCGGCATCGTCAGCGTCAGCGGCTTCGTGCGCAACATCGAGCAGCTGATGCGCCGCGAAACCACGCTGCAAGACACGCCGACGGGGCCGCGCTGGGTCTCGACGCCGACCAACATCGGCAAGGCGCGCACCAGCGGCATCGAACTGGAAGCCAAATTCCAGCTCGTCGAACTGCTGGAAAACGCGCCGGCGATCGACATCCGCAGCAACTACAGCCGCTTCTGGTCGAACGTCGAGGGCATCCCGGGGCCGAACAACCGGCTCGACCAGCAAGCCAAGCAGACGGCCAACATCGGCCTCGACTACCGCATGAAAGACTGGCCGCTGACCGTGGGCGGTAGCTTCAACTGGAGTCCGGGCAGCGTCGTACAAACGAGCGCGACGGAAAGCGTCGACGGCGGCGCGAAACGCACGCTCGACCTCTACGGCCTGTGGAAATTCGACGCCCGCACTCAATTGCGCATCGCGGCGAGCAACCTGTTGGCGCGCGACTACGACAGCGGCCGCGTCGTCACCACCAACGGACTGGCGCAAGCCTCGGACACCAGCGCCCCGACCCACGTCGCCTGGAGCATCAAGCTCGAAACCAAGTTCTAAAGCAACAATGGGGTCAGGTCTAGACATGGCGGTTTTTGCGGCGAAAAACCGCCATGTCTAGACCTGACCCCATTTGTGCTTGCAGGAAAACCGCCATGTCTAGACCTGACCCCAGGGGTGGGTGGCGCGCCGCCGGCGCCCGTGCTACATTCGCGGACGGCACGCCCGGCCTGATCCGTCCGGCGGCCCCTTTTTCTTTTTGCCCCCATAAGGACATTCCCGTGAAACGTTATCTTTTGAGCAGCTTGACCCTGACCCTGTTGGCTGCCGCCGCTACCGCCGCCGAGCCGGCCAGTTCTCCCCAGCTTCGCTCCGGCATCGATGTGCAGTTTATCGACGCCGGCGTGCGCGCCCAGGACGATTTTTTCAGTCATTTGAACGGCCAGTGGTTGAAGACGGCCGAGATTCCTGCCGATAAGTCGAGCTGGGGTTCGTTCGCCAAGTTGCGCGATGATACGACGCCGCAGTTACGCGGCATTATCGAGGCGGCCCAGGGCGACAAGGGCAAGAAGGCCGGCTCCGAGGCGCAGAAGATCGGCGATTTGTACGCCAGTTATATGGATGAGAAGCGCCTGGATGCGCTGGGCGTGAAGCCGCTCGCCGCCGAGTTGAGCCGTATCCGCGGCTTGCGCGACAAGAAGGGTATCCCGGCCTTGATCGCGCATCTGAGCCAGGTCGGCGTCGGTACGCCTTACGCCACTTATATCGGCCAGGACGCGCGCGAGTCGACCCGCTACGCCGCCTATGTCAGCCAGAGCGGCCTGGGCATGCCGGACCGTGATTATTATCTCGACGCCAAGCTGGCCGAGGTGAAGGTGAAGTATCAGGCCCACGTCGAGAAGATGCTGGCGCTGGCCGGCAGCAAGCACGCGGGCGCCGACGCCAAGGCCATCGTCGAGCTGGAGACGGCATTGGCGAAGGTGCAGTGGAGCAAGGTCGAGAACCGCGACCCCGTCAAGCGCTACAACAAGGTGGCCCTGGCCCAGCTCGACGCGCTGGCGCCCGGCTATGATTTGAAGGCGGGCCTGGCCGCGGCCGGCATCGCCAATAAGGTCGATTATGTGATCGTCGGCCAGCCCAGTTACTTGAGCGGCTTCCAGCAGATCGTCGCGCAGACGGAGCTGGCGACGTGGAAGGCGTATTTCGAGTGGCATCTGGTGCGCAGCTATGCGAACTATCTGTCGAAGGATTTCGCCGACGCCCATTTCGCCTTCTATGGCACGACGATCACCGGCGTGACGGCGCAGCCGCCGCGCTGGAAGCGTGGTGTTGGCGCCGTCGAAAGCGTGCTGGGCGAGGCCGTCGGCAAGTTGTATGTCGCGCAGTATTTCCCGGCCGAGCGCAAGGCGCGCATGGAGACGCTGGTGCAGAACCTGCTGGTGGCCTACAAGCAGAGTATCGACACGCTCGACTGGATGAGCCCGGAGACGAAGCGCGAGGCGCAGGCCAAGCTGGCCAAGTTCACGCCGAAGATCGGCTATCCGAATAAGTGGCGCGACTATACGACGCTGGCGATTTCCAGCGGCGACCTGGTCGGCAATATGCTGCGCGCGGCCGATTTCGGCTACAAGCGCCAGATTAACAAGCTGGGCAGGCCGATCGACCGAGAGGAGTGGGGCATGACGCCGCAAACGGTGAACGCCTATTACAGTTCGACGATGAACGAGATCGTGTTCCCGGCGTCGATCCTGCAGCCGCCGTTCTTTGACGCCGGCGCCGACGACGCCGTCAATTACGGCGCGATCGGCGCCGTCATCGGCCATGAGATCAGCCACGGCTTCGACGACAAGGGCAGCCAGTCCGACGGCGACGGCAATTTGCGCGACTGGTGGAGCGCGCAGGACCGCAAGAACTTCGCCGCCAAGACGGACGCGCTGGTCAAGCAGTACAGCGGCTACAGCCCGCTGCCCGGCTACCATGTCAACGGCGAGCTGACGCTGGGCGAGAACATCGCCGACAATTCCGGCCTGGCGATCGCCTACAAGGCTTACCGCCTGTCGCTGGGCGGCAAGGCGGCGCCCGTCATCGACGGCTTGAGCGGCGACCAGCGCTTCTACATGGGCTTCGGCCAGGTGTGGCGCAGCAAGATGCGCGAGCCGCAGCAGATCGTGCAGATCAAGTCCGACCCGCATTCGCCGGGCCAGTTCCGCGCCAACGGCACCGTCATCAACCAGCCCGGTTTTTACGAGGCGTTTGACGTCAAGGAAGGCGACAAGATGTATCTGGCGCCGCAGCAGCGCGTGATCATCTGGTAAGGTGAGGCGCCGCTGACAGTGCACGCCCCGGCCGCCCGCGCGCCCGGGGCGTGTTTGCTTTATGGCGCCGCGCCCAGCAGCGCCATGAAATCGGCGGCCGGCACGGCCGCGGAAAACAGGTAGCCCTGGGCGTAGTCGCAGCCGGCCGCCTTCAGCCAGTCGCGCTGCTCGGCCGTTTCGACGCCCTCGGCGATCACCTTCAGCCCCAGCTTGTGCGCCATGACGATGATGGTTTCGGCGAAGACGCGGCTGTCGCCGCCGCTATCCATGTCTTGCACGAAGGATTGGTCGATTTTCAGGTAGTCGACCTTGAATTTCTTCAGGTAGGCCAGCGAGGCGTAGCCGGTGCCGAAGTCGTCGATGGTCAGCTCGACGCCGCAGTTGTGCAGGCTGGCCAGCTTGTCCCGGACCCAGGGCGAGTCGTTGAGCAGCACGCCTTCGGTGATTTCCACGCTGAGGCACTGCTGGCCGGGGGCGTCGCGCGCCAGGTAGGTGTCCCAGTTGCGCACGGGCGTCTTGCTCATGAATTCCACCGGCGACTTGTTGACGCTGATCTGGAAGGGGCCGCCCTGCCGCGCCGCCCATTCGCGCGCCAGCGCCGCGGCCTGGCCCAGCACCCAGTCGCCGATTTCGCCGATCAGGCCGGTTTCCTCGGCCAGGCCGATGAAGCTGTCCGGCAGCATCAGGCCGGCCTGCGGGTGGTGCCAGCGCAGCAGCGCTTCGGCCTTGACGGTGGCGCCCCGCGCCAGCTCGACGATGGGCTGGTAGTAGACGTCCAGCTGGCGCTGCGGCAGCGCGTGGCGCAGTTCGTCGATCAGCTTCATGCGCGCCCAGGCGGCGTCGCGCATGCCGGCCGTGAAGAAGCTGAAGCGGTTGCGCCCGCTTTTTTTCGCCACATACATGGCCTGGTCCGCGTTGCCGAGCAAGCCCTCGGGGGTGCCGGCGTCCTGCGGATACAGCGTGATGCCGATGCTGCCGGAGATGTACACGTCCTTGTTGCGCAGCGTGAAGGGCTGGGCCAGCGCGTCGAGGATTTGCTGGGCCAGGATTTCGACGTGGCCGGTTTTGCTGACGTCGCCGAGGATGACGGTGAATTCGTCGCCGCCCAGGCGCGCCACCGTGTCGGCGTCGCGCACGCAGGCGCTGATGCGGTGCGCCGTCTGCTGCAGCAACTGGTCGCCGGCGTCGTGGCCGAGGCGGTCGTTGACTTCCTTGAAACCGTCCAGGTCGATGAAGAACAGCGCCAGCGGCCGTCCCGTGCGGGCGGCGCGTTTGACCTCCTGTTCCAGGCGGTCGCGGAACAGGCCGCGGTTCGGCAAGTCGGTGAGGAAATCGTAGTTGGCGCTGCGGCGGATGCGCTCCTCCGTTTCCTTGCGCTCGGTGACGTCGCGCGCGGTGCCGGCGACGGCCTCGACCTTGCCCGTGGCGCTCAGCACCGGCACCAGCAGGAAATCGTAGACGTTCTTTTTGCCGTTCGCGTAGGGGTAGGGCATTTCGCCGCGGTAGGTCAGCTTGTCGTCGATGACGGGACGGAAATACTTGCGCAGGTCGGCTGCCGCCGGCGCGCCCAGTTCCAGCAGGGTTTTGCCGACCACGTCGCGCAGCGCCCGGCCATAGATGCTCGTCAGCGCCTTGTTGGCGTAGATCAGGCGGCCGTCGAGGTCGAAAACATAGTTCAGGTCGGGCGACGAGGACAGCAGCGTGTCGAACAGCCGCGTGAAACGCTCGTTGTCGCTGGCGAAGCGCGCCAGCGACTCGCTGAGCGCCTGGTCGAGCGCCTCGTTGAAGCGGGTCAGCTCGGCGACGACGGCCGGCCCCTCTCCGGCGTCGGCGGCCCGCCGCAGGCGCAGCACGCTGGCGCGCAGCGCGCGGTACTCGGCCATCGCGTCGTTGACGCTGAAGCCCTCGGCCACCCGGGCCGCGCCGTGCATTTCGGCCTCGCTGTCGTCGCCGCTGTGCGGCCCCCGGCCCTTCGATTTCGCATCCTCCTCCAGCGCCGTCTGCGGCCGTTCCAGGTCGTCCGCGATCGCCAACAAGATGCCCTTGGCGTGGTCGCGCAGCGACGCCGTGTTCATGCCGCGCGCGGACGGAATTTGTTGCGCGAACAGCTCCCAGTGCCCAAGAATGCAGTCGAGGTTGGCGCGGATGAAGTCGGAGAGTGGCATGGTCTTAGTTAGACCGCGCGGCGGCGATTGGTTCGGCAGCGCCGGCCGTGGCCTTTTTGCCTCAATGGCGAAGATGCCAACAATCCGCCGTGGCTCTATGATACAGTCAAAAACCGGCCAGCCCACCGCAATGCTGGTCAGGTAAGCCAGACATATTGTGCTGTTTAACTTGATAAGGAATGATGTGAAACGATATCTGCTGAGTGCATTAACCTTGAGCCTGCTCACCGGCGTCGCCGGCGCAGCCGATGTGGCCAAAAGCGCCGCCAAGAGCCCGGCCGCCGCCAGCGTGAAAGCGGCGCCGCTGTCGGGCATTGCCGTCGAATACGTCGACAGCGGCGTGCGCGCCCAGGACGACTTCTTCCAGCACCTCAACGGCAAATGGCTGGCGACGACGGAGATCCCGGCCGACAAGTCGAGCTGGGGCAGCTTCGCCAAGCTGGCCGACGACACCCAGCCGCAGCTGCGCGGCATCATCGAGGCGGCCGCCGCGAACCCGAACCGCATGGCCGGTTCCGACGCGCAGAAAATCGGCGACTTTTACGCCAGTTACATGGACGAGCAAAAGCTGGAGCAACTGGGCCTGGCGCCGCTGGCGCCGCAGCTGAGCCGCGTCGCCGCGCTGCGCGACAAACAGGAAATCCCGGCCCTGCTGGCGGCCTTCAGCAAAATGGGCGTGGCCTCGCCTTACGACTTCAGCATACACCAGGACGCCAAGGATTCGACGAAATACGTGGCCGACTTCGGCCAGGGCGGCCTGGGCCTGCCCGACCGCGACTACTACCTGGAAGCGGACAAGGCCGCCACGCGGGTGAAATATCTGGCCCACGTGGAAAAAATGCTGACGCTGGCCGGTGACGCCAACGCGGCCGCCAACGCCAAGGACGTGCTGGCGCTGGAGACGGAGCTGGCCAAAGTACAGTGGAGCAAGGTCGAGAACCGCGACCCCGTCAAGACCTACAACAAGGTCGAACTGGCGCAACTGGCCCAACTGACCCCCGGCTACGACTGGAGCGCCTACCTGGACGCGGCCGGCATCAGCGGCAAGGCCAGCTACGTCATCGTCAGCCAGCCCAGCTACCTGAAAGGCTTCAACGAGGTGCTGGGCAAGACCCCGCTAGCGACGTGGCAAGCCTACTTCCAGTGGCAGTTGGTGCACGCGGCGGCGCCCTACCTGTCGAAAGCCTTCGTCGATGAAAACTTCGCCTTCTACGGCACGGCGCTGACGGGCGTGACGGAAATGCGGCCGCGCTGGAAACGCGGCGTCGGCGTCGTCGAGGGCGCGCTGGGCGAGAGCGTCGGCAAGCTGTACGTCGAGCAATACTTCCCCGCCGAGCGCAAGGCGCGCATGGAAGTGCTGGTGAAGAACCTGATGACGGCCTACAAGCAAAGCATCGACAAGCTCGACTGGATGAGCACGGCGACCAAGAAACAGGCGCAGGACAAGCTGTCGAAGTTCACGACGAAGATCGGCTATCCGAACAAATGGCGCGACTATGCGGCGCTGACGGTGAGCAAGGACGACCTGGTCGGCAACGTGCTGCGCTCGCGCGCGGTCGAGTACAACCGCGAGCTCAACAAGCTGGGCAAGCCGATCGACCGCGACGAGTGGGGCATGACGCCGCAGACAGTGAACGCTTACTACAACCCGGAACTGAATGAAATCGTCTTCCCTGCGTCGATCCTGCAGCCGCCGTTCTTCGACGCCAACGCCGACGACGCCGTCAACTACGGCGCCATCGGCGCCGTCATCGGCCATGAAATCAGCCACGGCTTCGACGACCAGGGCGCGCAATACGACGGCGACGGCAACCTGCGCGATTGGTGGACGGCTGCCGACCACAAGAACTTCGCGGCCAAGACCAAGCAACTGGTGGCGCAGTACAACGCCTTCAGCCCGGTTAAGGGCCACCACGTCAACGGCGAGCTGACGCTGGGCGAAAACATTGCCGACAACTCCGGCGTGGCGATCGCCTACAAGGCTTACAAACTGTCGCTGGGTGGCAAGAAGGCGCCCGTCATTGACGGCTTCACGGGCGAACAGCGCTTCTACGCGGGCTTCGCCCAGGTATGGCGCATGAAGATGCGCGAGGCGCAGCAACTGGTGCTGCTGAAGACGGACCCGCATTCGCCGGGCCAGTTCCGCGCCAACGGCACGATGCGCAACCAGCCGGGCTTCTACAGCGCGTTTGGCGTGAAAGCGGGCGACAAGATGTACCTGCCGCCGAAAGAGCGCGTCATCATGTGGTAAGCCTGCCCCCGCTGCGGCGGGTGCGGTGAAAACAATGCCGCCCGGTTCGCGCCGGGCGGCATTTTTCATGGTGCGCCCCGCGCCGCCGGCAGAAGCCCGCGGCGCCACCCAGGGGTCTGACCCCGGGTTTGTGGGGTCCGACCCCAGCTTTTACACGCAAAGCTGCTGCAGCAAGCGGCAGCAACGCCAGGCGCCGCAAAAACGCCGGCGTAAAAAAAGCCGCCCGGTTTGCCAGGGCGGCTTTGTGCAAGGTAAGGCGGCCAGCCGGCCAGCCTCGCAGCGCCGCCTGAAGCGGCGCCCTGCGTTTATTTCTTTTCTTCGGCTGCCGGAGCGGCAGCAGCGGCAGAGGCGTCGCCAGCGGCGGCAGCGGCCGGCGCCGGTACGGCAGGTTCCTTGAACTTGGCGCCGGAAGCGTTGGCCATGTACACCACGGCGCGGGCCACTTCGACATCGTCCAGGTCCGGATTGCCGCCTTTGGCTGGCATCGCGCGGATACCTTCGATGGCGTGCTTGAGCAGCGTGTCGTAACCTTGGGCAAGGCGTGCCGCCCAGGCGCCGTTGTCGCCCAGTTTCGGTGCGCCGGCGGCGCCGGTGGCGTGGCAGGCGGCGCAAATGGCCGTGTACACGGCTTCGGCCGCTTGCAATTGTTTCGGTCCGTTCGCATCTTTCAGCGTGAAGCCTTCATCGGCCACAGGGCTCAGGCGTGCGGCGACCACTTGCGGGTCTTGGCTGTCGGAGCCGCGACCGGTCAGCTTTTCCGTCGTGACAAACTGCACCAGCAGAATAATGCCAATGACGGTGACCAAAAAGAAGCCTGCAACGGCAGCAACGAGTTGCTTAGGCGTTCTGATGGCGGATTCGTGTTCGTTGTGTGCGTCGCTCATGATTTCCTTACGATTTTCGAGGCTGGTGGCAGTGCGGCGTATCGTCTTTGCATGTCGCGATGCAAACCTTCGCCAAACCCGCGATTATAGACTCAAAAAATTGTCTTTGGAATCGAATTTGCCCCGGATGCGACACTTTCCATGGACGCGAGCTCCGAAAGACGGTATCCTTCGTGTCAATTCAGACATTCCCCCCGCGCGGCTGTAGCTCAGTGGATAGAGTATTGGCCTCCGAAGCCAAGGGTCGTGGGTTCGATCCCCGCCAGCCGCACCAAATCTTCCTTTAAAATCAAATGGTTACGGACTTCTGTTCGGCGATGTCTTTCGCTCGTCTCCTTTGTTATCGTTCCATGTAAGCTCTGTGTATCCCCATTTCGGGAATGTGCGGACTATTTTCATATCGGCATGGAATGGCGCCAGGCGGTGTCTTAGCTGCTGATTTCTTGGTATCCGTGAATATTCTCATCACTGCCGCCACCCATTCTCATAAGTCGCCGCCACCTGTTCTCACTGACCGCCGCCACCCAATCGCATTGAACGCCGCCACTCGTTCTCGTTGGTTACCGCCAGCGCTCTGCTGTGGCTGCGGCCATCACCTAAGGGCAGCGAAGGACTGCTTCCACCCCATTGCGGACCGTTGCGATTCTACATAGCGGTCGTTCAGCGTTACCTATCAGCGGCGCCGTTAGGCGTCCGCTGGATTGTTTGGGTTAGAAGGGCAAATTAGCGAGCCCCCTGTCATTTACTTTTTGGGGGATTGCTAGATTTGCTAGGTTTGAGGGACGGTGTATTCCCTGGTGTGGTTTTGTTATCACGGCGGCGCTGATCCGGCTTCCCTGTTGATTTTGCTATCGGCTTTGGTCCAGGTTTAAGTGCCATAAATGCTCTCCTTTGTGGTTTGAAAATTACAGTGTGCGCGTACCTTCTAACGTGTTATAGATCGCAAAACACCGAGTTAACATGGGTGCCTGCGATATAACACCCCCTGTCATCCACCAAGGAAACCCTTCAACCACGGGGCACCTTTAAGATTCCTGCATTTTCATACAGGTTTAACAAAACCGACAAAAAACGCAGCGACTTGGTTCGCCAATTTTGACATATTAACAATCGAATTGGGGCCTGACATTCGCAGTGGCCGCTTCAGTCAAGCCTAGCCGATGTCCGCTAGTGGCCGACTGCGGTAGCTAAGGAATGGTTCGCCTAAAAGTTGTAATGTCGCTGCCCGTCGCATACACAAATGTGTTTCCAGACCAAGAGAACCCGTACGCACGGAGATAGTCGGACGCGATGTTCACACATCCGCCCTGATGTCCTTCGATTAAAGCTGACTTGTATGGCGCGCAAAAGATCAGATTCGACTTTGGCCATTCGGGCGAAACGATTTCCAAAGATTCGGCAAACCTGTTCGACATTGGCAAGCCACCGCCATTCAGCCCTGCGATCTGGATAACCTCGGCCTCAAGAGGGCCGATTCCTTCGCATATGAGTTCCAAGGGTTTGTACCAATCGCCGTCAGGTTCGTCATCGCGGAATATCTTTTTTCCCTGCGCACAGTCGATTACACCCCTGCCACTGCTGGAAATCACGAGAAGTAGCTCCGCATTCTTAGCGAAGCCGATTTCTGTAAGGCCGCCCACCGCGAATCTTCCCGAAACCTCCCAGCCCACCGGAGACTCACTCGCAGGCAGCTTGGAGAGCAACGAAATAAGTCTCTCACGATTTGCTTTCTCGTAATCATTCATAAAAGCCGTTTCTTCCTCAAATTGCGATGTCCGGTGTTGGCCGAACTCGGCCGATGGCCATAGAGGATAACATCTTGCTCATCTGAAAAATGCGAAAATTCTCACAAGCCCGAGTGGCGGCGTTCAATGCGATTGGGGGGCGGCGGTTATTGAGAACAGGTGGCGGCGACTTATAAGAATGGGTGGCGACAGTGATAAGAATACTCAGTATCCGTCCGCAAGCAGCATCAAAGCCCGCAACGGAATTTCTGAAAAAATATCCCACTGCCGCACATTGGTCGGGCGGGGCACCATGACTGCGCCAGCCGTTGAATTCCTGTTAATAAATCGCAGTTGCGTGGCGATCTACATTAGCGAAATTAGACACTGCCGGGCGCGATTTTTTTCAAGGCGATTCGCCCCGCCGTCAATGCGGCATGCTTCTGCAAGTCCAAGGATGGAGTGGTACTGATGTAACGCCGCCGTCACATTTAAGTGCCACTATGCACATTCACAGAATGGAGTGCCTATCTTGCCGACTCGATCCGTCTCCCTGCCATGCTCTTTGCAGCGCCGCCGCCGGCGTGACGACGGCAATGCGCAACGGCGGGATGGGCCGGGGTGCGTGTGTACGCCGGCGCGTTGAACTGCAGCGGGATGGCGCTCTTCTGGGTACTGGCTGGGCTTATCGGATCAGCGGGAGACGCCCTTGCTGCTTCTCCTGCTCTGCCGCTCGCGGGCCTTGCACGTGTTAATCCCGTTTCTGATGCAGGTACGCCTCCCCTTGCTTTCAACATCCCGGCGCAGCCGCTGAACGCGGCACTGAACCAGTATGCGGACACCACCGGACAACCGGCGTTGTTTCCCAGCGATCTCGTTCATGCCCGTACCTCCACGGCGGTACACGGCCTTCACTCGGCCGAAGGAGCATTGCGCATCCTGCTGCAAGGTACGGGGCTGATTGCGGACAAGCGCAGTTCTGGCCTGGGCCAGACATTCATTCTGAAAGAGGCCGGTGCGGCATCCGCATTGGCTCACAATGGCATGGCCGAGCTGTTCCGTGAGGATGGCTACGCCGGACTGGTCCAGATGCGTATTTGGCAAGCGCTGTGCTCGGATGCGCGAACCCGGCCGGGTAACTACACTTCTTTGCTGCAGTTTTACCTGGAGACGGATGGCCGCATCGGCGCTGTCCGTCTTCTCGGCAGCAGCGGCGATGCCCGCCGCGATGCCTCGTTGCTACACACACTGCGCGGTGTGCGCATCGGCCGCCTGCCGCCAGCGGCGCTGGCGCGGCAGCCCTTGACCATGATGGTTGCACCCAATGCCCCGGATGTGGGGCCGCGGTGCGACCAGCAACAGGGGGCGGGCTAGCCATGTCAGAAGGCACGCAGCTCTTCCTGCTGAACTACCTGGGCAAGCACTACACATCCATCAAACAGAGCCTGACGCGAAAGCTGGGCAATGCGGAGGACGCCGGCGATGCGCTGCACGACACCTGGCTGCGGCTGAAGGGCAGCGAGGACCACGGGCCGATCCAGAACCCGGGGGCCTACCTGTCCCGGATGGCGATCAATATTGCGGTGGATGTCCAGCGCCGCCACAGCCGCCTGCTGTCAGGCGATAATATCGATGCATTGCTGGAGGAACTGGTGGACCCGGCGCCTGGTCCGGCCCGGACCGCCGAGATACGCTCGGACCTCGATGGCTTGTTCCAGCTGCTTGACCGCATGCCCGAGCGCCGCCGGGCCATCGCGCTGCTCGTGCATGCGGAAGGCGTGACGCAAAAAGAGGCCGCACAACGGTTGGGCGTGTCGCTGCGGACGGTCGAGTATGAATTGAAGCGTGTTCATGAACGCCTTGACGCTTATCTGGCGGCGGAGAATAAATAATGCGGGTTTTCCGGGACGCCATTCGTCATCAAGTATGAGAGCGCAAAAAGTATATGCACGTAACACGCGGCAGCCTGCCGGTTTCCTGCTTTACGGCCGAGCCCGGCCGCTGGATATGACACGATGAAGACGCCGCCGCGCAAGAACAGTCACGCCACTTCGCCCTCCGAGCTGGACGCCCAGGCGTGGAACTGGTTGCGCCTGCTCACTTCGGGAGACGCGCGCGAAGTGGATGCACAGCAGTTCAGGCGCTGGGTCAAATCCAGTCCCTTGCATCAAGCCGCATACCACGATGTGAAGCGCCGCTGGGATGCGATTGAGGCCCCAGCCCGCGAGTTGCTGCGCGTCAAGCCGGAAGCCGCGACGGTGGACGCGTGCCGTCCTCGCCTCGTGCTGGGTGGACGGCGGGCCTTCCTCGGTGCCGCCATGAGTGCGGCGGCGGTCGCAGGCGTGGCCGTGGCTCATCCACCCTTGGGCTTGTGGCCGGGGTTGGACGAGTGGAGTGCAGATGACCGCACCGCCACCGGCGAACAGCGCGCGCTGGCGCTGTCCGGGGGTGTCGATGTCATGCTGAATACGCGAACCAGCATGCGTCGCCAGACCGATGGCGGCAAGCTGGTCGGCCTGGATCTGCTTATCGGCGAGGCCTCCATCGATGTGAGGGATGGCGGGCAGGCCTTGACTGTCGTGGCCGGCGTTGGCCGCAGCCTGCTCGAATCCGGACGGATCGAAGTGCGCCATCTGAATGGCAAGGTCTGTGTCAGCTGTATCGAAGGCGCCGTCCGCGTGGAACATCCGGCAGGCGCGCGTGAACTATATGCCCGCCAGCAAATCGTTTACGGCGCCAGTTCGCTTGGCGACATCGCCAGTATCGACCCGAAAACAGTGTCGGCCTGGCGTCAGGGGATGCTGGTGTTTAACCAGGCCCCTCTGGCCGATGTGGTCGACGAAATCAATCGTTACCGGCCCGGCCGCGTGGTGCTGATGAACGATGCCGTGCGCAACAAGCCGGTCAGCGGGCGCTTTTTCACGGCCTCGCTGGATCTGGCACTGTGGCAGTTGCAGGAAGCCTTTCAGCTGCACGCCCGGCCGCTGCCGGCGGGATTGTTGCTCTTGAGCTGAACGGCTCTCTCCATCGTTTTGCACTGCGGGTCCTGGGACGCCGGCGCGCCGGACGGCCGCTTGCGCGCTCGTGTCCGTTCGACCTTGCGCAGGGTATTTCTGTGTCTGTGAAAAAAGTTTGCGGTATTTGTGTAGTGCTATTCGTCACCCATGCATAGGGGCTTGTCGCAGACGCTATTCGGCTGCGATGCGGAAAGCCTCCATGAATGAGGCTGGCCGGCGCGAGACGGGCAGCCGAACGGCATCGACTCAATGACCAGGCGGAAACTTACATGAACACACGCGGGCGCAGTGGCAGGGAAAATCAAACGATATGCAAACAAGATCGGGCATTCAGGCTGGCGCCGTTGGCGCGGGCCATCGCGCTGACACTGGCCGCAGGCGCGGTAACGGTGCCGGCCCATGCGCAGCGCGCGTTCAGTCCGGCATGGTTTGCCGACAAGGGCGCGGTCCGGGACACGGCGTCGCAAACGGGCAGGCTGCCCAACGGCCTGCCCGCATCCAGCCTGCCGAGCCCGCTCGGACAGCAGCAGAAGGCCAACGAGCAACTGCAGCGCTCCATCAGCAATCTGAACCTGGCCGCGCGCGGCATCGCGGCGCAGCAGTCGGCCCAGGCCGCCGCCCGCCTCGCGGCCGCCAATGCTGCGTCCGTCCCCGATGGCATGGCCGCGGGTGGCCTGAAAATTGACACCAATTCGCTGACTGCGGGCTGGCACAACGCCAATGCCCCGGAGCTTTCACAGGTCGACGGTCGCATCAACGTCGCCATCAAGCAGACCGGCGACAAGGCCATCCTGAATTGGGAGACTTTTAATCTCGGGCGCAACACGACGGTCGAATTCAGGCAGCAGAAGGAATGGGCCGTTCTCAATCGCGTCAACGATCCGAACGCACGCCCCTCGCAAATCCAGGGCCAGATCAAGGCCGATGGCACGGTGCTCATTGTCAACCGCAACGGTATCGTTTTCAATGGCAGCAGCCAGGTCAACACGCGCAATCTCGTCGCCGTCGCCGCCGAGATCGGCGACGGCCAGTTCAAGAGCAACGGCATTTACACCGCCAACGCCAGCCAACCCAGCTTCACCAACGCCCAGGGCAAGGTAGAGATCCAGTCCGGCGCCCGGATCGCCACGCCGGCCCCGAAGACCGCCACCGAAGGCGGCGGCTATGTCCTGCTGCTCGGCAAGGACGTGCACAACGCGGCGGACATCTCCACGCAGAAAGGCCAGACCGCGCTCTCGGCCGGCGACAGCTTCGTCATTAAGAAGGGTGTCGGCACCGACGGCAACCAGGCGTCGACCACGCGCGGCAACGAGATCACCCCACAGTTCAACACCGACAGCCTGTCGGGCAAGGTCAGCAACACCGGCCTGATCCAGGCTCGCGAGGGCGACCTGACAATGGTTGGGCGTGAGGTACAGCAAAACGGTGTCGTACTCGCCACCACCAGCGTCAACACCCGCGGCACCGTGCACCTCCATGCCATTGGCACCGATGGCAAGATTGCCCTCGGCCAGGGTGCCACTACCGCCGTGGTGATCGAAGACGACGGCAAGAGCACTGCTTTGGACAGCCAGCGCGATGGCCTGCGCGGCCCGGCGCTGAGCAGCGCTGACAACATTGTGGCCCTCGCCGACCGCCGCGACCAGTCCCGCATCGAGATCGCCAGCGGCGGCACGGTGGACTTCCAGAGCGACTCCCTGACCTTGGCCACCGGCGGCCAGATCGTCGTCAATGCAGCCCAGCGCAGCCTGGTGCGTGAGCGTGCCCAGATCGACGTCTCCGGTGCCGTGGGCGTGAACCTGTCGATGGAGTCCAACAACATCAAGGTCAACATCCAGGGCAACGAACAGCGCGACGCGCCGATCAACCGGGATGGCAAGAACCTCAACAGCAACGACGCGTGGGTCGACCGCCGCAGTCTGGTGTTCGTACCCAAGGGCAGCAATGGCTATGCCACCGACCGCTGGTACACCGCGGGCGGCCTGCTGGAGGTCGGCGGCTATCTTGGCACGGCGGGGCACACCGTGGGCGAATGGATGGCGCAGGGCGGCACGGTGAGCTTCGGCGGCAACGATGTGGTCACGCAGGCCGGATCGAAGGTCAATCTGTCCGGCGGCACGCTCAATGTGCAGAGCGGCTTCGTCCATCTGACCTGGCTCAAGGGGGCCGACGGGCGCTTGTATGAAGTCAGCCAGGCCCCGGGCGACCAGCGCTACACGGGCGTCTACAAAGGATTCGAGGACAAGCACGAACGCTGGGGCGAGAAGGCGAGCGGCTATTACTACAACCCGCTGATCGGACCGCAGCGCAGGCTGGAAAGCGGTTACACGGTGGGCCGCGATGCCGGCGTGCTGGTGGTCGGGACGAAGAGCGCGGTGCTTGAGGGCGACATCGCGGGCGACACCTTCCAGGGAAGCCGCCAGACGCAGACTGCGCAGGCCGGGCTCGACGGGTACGAGCAGTCGCAGAAGGCGGTGGCGCGCGGCGGGCAGCTGGTGATCGGCAGCTACGGAACCCTCTACGACAAGAGCACCGGCCTGATGCACCGCCGGCTCGACACCGCGGGCGTGAAGGACGTGGTGCTGAGCGACACGGCCGACCGCATCGCCGCCGGGCTAGACCTCACGGCGGCGCTGCCGGCCGCGCGCCAGGACATGTTGACCCTCGACACCACCTTGCTCAACGGCTTCTCGCTGGGCGCGGTGCGCATTGCGGCCGCGAACTCGATCACGGTGGACGCGGCGCTGACGCTGGGCAATGGCGGCGACATCGCGCTCTACGGCTCGAAGGTCGGGGTGAACGCGGACCTCACGGCGCGCGGCGGCAGCATCCGCCTGGGCGACACGCTCGCGCAGGCCAGCACCAACTACCTCGATGACACCACGCAGATCAGCACGCCCGACGGCGTGCGCGCGGGCGTGGCGGTGGCCCGGGGCGTGGCACTGGACGCGCGCGGCCTGTGGAGCAACCTGCGGCTCGATCCTACCGACACCGGCAACCTGGCGTGGCGCAACGGCGGTAGCGTGTCGATCCGCAGCAGCGGCGACGTGCTGCTGGCCCAGGGCAGCGTGCTCGACGTGTCCTCGGGCGCGGCCTTGCTGGCCAAGGGCGGTTCGCAGCAAGGCGGCAAGGGCGGCGACATCCGGCTGCAGGCGAATGCGCAGACCGGCGGGGATGGCGTGCTGGCGATCGATGGCGCCTTGCGCGGCTGGGGCACCTCGGGCGGCGGCACGTTGAGCCTGCAGGCCGGCCAGATACTCGTCACCGACGGATCGGTGGCTGCGGCCGATGCTGGCACGCTGGTGCTAGCCGGCAATTTCTTCGACAAGGGCTTCAGCCGCTACGAACTCATCGGCGACCGTGGCCTCACGGTGGCCGATGGCACGCAGGTCGAGGTGACGATGCCGGTGTTCCGCGTGGGGCCCGAAGCCAAGCATGTCGCGACCACCGCCGATGCGGGCAAGGCGCTAGAAACCTGGACGCCGCTGCTCTACACCGAGGATGCCGTCAAGGGCGTGCTCACGCAGCGCGCCGGTGCGAGCCTGAGCCTGCGGGCGGGCACGGCGCAGACCCTGGCGGCCGACCTGCCCAAGGTGGCCGCGGTCATCGGTCAGGATGCGCAGATCACGGTCGATGCGGGCCAGTCGATCCAGGTGCTGAGCGCCGGCCAGCTCACGCTGCAAGGCCGGCTGCAGGCGCACGGTGGCAGCATCTCGCTCAAGAACCTCGACCTCGCGCGCATGGAGCAGGAGCGCGCCGTGGACGCGGCGCACAGCCGCTCGATCTGGATCGGCGGGCAGGCCGTGATCGACGTGTCCGCCACGCCCGCGACCGCGCTCGATGCGCGGGGCCGGCGCTACGGCACCGTGCGCGACGGCGGCCGCATCGTCATCGGCGGCGAGATCAAGGAAAGCGACGGTTCGGCCACGGCCGCCAACGGCTTCGTCGTCGTGCGCGGGGGCGCCTTGCTCGATGCCTCGGGCAGCGCCGCCGTGCTCGACATGGGCGATGCCGGCCCGGTCGCGGTCGCGAGCCGCGGCGGGCACATCGCGCTGGCCTCGAACAACGGCCTCTACCTCGACGGCGAAATGCGGGCCCGCTCGGGCGGCGCGGGCGCGGCCGGCGGCACGCTGCAAGTCGCGCTGGAATCGCCCGAAGTGCGCACGAGTTCCGGCCCGGCGCAGTACGTGCTGGCCGAGAACGCGGTGCGCAGCTACCGCGACCTGGTGGTCGGCGGGCTGCAGGGTCCGTCGGACCTGCCGGCCGCACTGGCCCCCGGCGCGGCCGATGCAGCGCTGGTCTATGGCCACGGCCGGTTGGGCGTCGACACCGTCACACGGGGCGGCTTCGACAACCTCGCGCTGCTCAGCGCGGGCGGCATCAGCCTGGAAGACAACGCCAGCCTGCGGCTCGGCCAGAGCCTGTCGGCCTACGGCGCGCTGATGCTGGCCAACAGCGCGCGCAACAACGCGCACATCACGCTGGACGCGCCCTACGTGCGGCTGGCCGGCATCACGCAGAACTCAGCGTTGGACGTGACCCGGGGTCGTTTCGGCGTCATCAGCAGCGCCGACTGGCTGCCCTCCGAGGCGCATTTCGAGGTGCATGCCGGCCTCATCGACGTGCGCTCGTCGGTCCGAATGTCTGGTGTCAACGGTGATATGCCGATATCGTCCGACATCGACACGCCGGAGAACCTCGGCGGCATCAGGGTCGAGCGGCGTGGCTTCGGCCAGACCACGCTGCGAAGCGACGGCGACTTACGCTTTCTGTCCGACGTGCCGGCCTTGCCCAACGGCGTGCCGACGACCAGCCTCGCCACCCCAGGCGACCTCACATTGCGGGCCGCACAAATCTACCCGGCCACCGGCGTCTCGGCCTCGATCCAGGCGGGTGTGCTGCGCGACGGCGCCTACGCACCGGATCGCCTGCTGCGCATCGAAGGCAACGGCCAAGCCGCGCCGGCGATGCCCTATGCGGCCTTCGGCGGCCTGGCGCTCGGCGCCGCGACCATCGAGCAGGGCGGCGTGCTGCGCGTGCCGCTGGGCAATCTGCGCATCGGCGACGCCAACACCACGCGCGTCGACTTCCTGCCTGGCAGCCTGACCTCGGTCAGTGGCAAGGGCCTGCTGATGCCCTATGGCGGCACGGTCGACGGCCTCAACTACCTCTACGACGGCACGAAGGTCCAGTTGATCGGCGTGGGCGGCGCCGACTCGCGCGGACAGACGCTGACGGTCGGCCTCACGCTGGGCGGCGCGCGTGTCCATGTGCGGGAAGGCGCGGTGTTGGACCTCTCGGGTGGCGGCGAACTCACGGGCTCCGGCTTTATCGGTGGCCGCGGCGGCTCGACCGATGCGCGCTACCACCCGCTGGTGCGCAATGCGGCCGATGGCAGCTTCAGCCTGCCTAGTCTCGCGGGCAACCCGGTCTATGCCGTCGTGCCCGGCGTGCAGGCCCCGGTCGCCCCGGTGGGCGGAGAGCGTGGCGCGGTCGATCCGCTGATCGGCCAGCGGATCACGCTGGGCGCCGGCGTGCCGGGCCTGCCCGCGGGCACCTACACGCTGATGCCCTCGACCTACGCCCTGCTGCCCGGCGCCTTCCGCGTCGAGCTCAACGGCAGCGCCGGCCAGGGCGCGGCGCAGCCCGGCAGCGCGATGCGCAACGGCTCGTGGTCGGCCGCCGCGCGGCTCGGCATCGCCAATACCGCCATCGGCGACACGCTGTTCCGCCAGGCCATCCTCACACCGGCCGAGGTGCTGCGCACCTACTCGCAGTACAACGAGACCTCGTTCAACCAGTTCATCGTGAGCGACTCCGCGCGCATCGGCGTGCCGCGCGCGCTGGCGCCGGCGGACGTGCGCACGCTGCTGCTGAACCTCGTGCCGAACAGCGGCGCCGGTGTCGATGCCTTCCGCTTCGACGGCATCGGCCGCTTCGACGCGGCCAAGGGCGGCTACGGCGGCGCGGTGGCCGTTTTTGCGGGATCCGGGGGACCTGAAAGCCAGATCGAGGTCGTGGGCGGCGGCGCGAAGGCCACGACCGGCTTCGAGGGCGTGACGCTGAACGCCGATGCGCTCAATGCGATGGGCACCTCGCGGCTGATGCTCGGCGGGCTGCAGTATGTGGAATACGGCGCGGGCGGCAACATTGTGAGGTTCAACCCAGGGACGAACGGACTCACGCTGCGCCAGGGCGCGGTGCTGTCGGCTCCCGAGGTGTTCCTGCTCGCGGATGCCACCAACACCGAGTTCCCCAGCCACCTCGTGATCGAGCGGGGCGCGGGCGTCAACACGCTGGGCAAGGGCCGCGCGGCCTACGACTCGGCCGATGGATTCTTCTACGCGGGTACGGCCGGCAATCTGGTGGCCGTATCCAACGGCGTGCTCAGCATGCTGCCGGGTCTGCCGAGCGTGGACTGGCTAGGGAACCGCAGCCTGCAGGTCGGCACATGCGCCGTCTCGCCCTGCGCGGGCCAGGCCGAGCTGTATTCCAAAGGCACCATCGCGCTGGCCACGCCCGACCGTTTCGTGCTCGACGACGCGGTGCGCTACGGCACGCGCCACCTGACGCTGGCCGTGCAGGGCATCAACGTTGGCGACGGCGCGGTGCTGGCCGACGCGGCCGCGCGCAACACGCTACCGTCCGGTCTGGTGTTGAACCAGAGCGTGCTCAAGCGCCTGCTGCGCGGCGACACGCAGTACGGCGCCCCGGCGCTCGCCACGCTGGAGCTCAATGCCAGTGGCGGCCTGCGCTTTTTCGGCAGCGCCTCGCTCGACACCATCGACCCGGCCACCGGCAAATCCACGCTCGCGCGCCTGGTGCTGGGCACGCCCGCCATCTACGGCGCGGGCAACGCGAACGACGTGGCGACCATTCGCACCGGCCACCTGGTCTGGACGGGATCGACCGTGGCGCCCGGCGCCGTAGTCACGGGCGGCGCCGGCACGGGCAGCGGCACGCTGGCCATCGAAGCCGGGACTATCGAATTGGGTCGCGGCCTCGCCGCGCAACCCACGGGCGCCAGCGACGACGCGCGCCTGGCGCTGGGCTTCGCTGACGTGCGGCTCACGGCCAGCGACCGGATCACCGCCAACAACAAGGGCAGCCTCTCGGTCTACCAGTCGCAAGGCGCGTATGAAGCCGGCAAGGCTTATGCCTACAGCGGCGGCAACCTCAGCATCGACGCGCCGTTGGTGACGGGCGCGGCGGGCTCGCTCAACCGCATCACCGCGGGCGGCGAGCTGCGCGTGAGCGCTTCCGTGCCTGCGGCCACAGCGGCCGCCGATGCCGCACTCGGCGCGGAATTGCGCCTTGCGGGCCGCGACGTGATCATCGACACCACGCTGGCACTGCCCAGCGGCAAGCTCGTGATCACCGCCGACAACGGCCTCACGCTGACCGGGCGCGCGCAGCTCGACCTGGCCGGCCGTAAGATCGTTTTCAACGACGTGTCCAAGTACAGCTGGGGCGGCGACGTCACGCTCGAAAGCCTGGCCGGCAATGTGCGCCAGGCCGCGGGCTCGGTGATCGACCTGTCGGCGCAGAACAACCGCGCCGGCACGCTCAAGGCGCTGGCGCTGGGCGGCCAGGCAGGCGTGGTCGACCTGCAGGGCGCGATCCGCGGCGGCAGCACGGGGCGCTACGACGCGGGTGGCACGCTGGTGCCCTACCTCGCAGGCGGCGTGGAAATCCGCGCACAGCATCTCGGTGATGGCGCAGCGCTCGACAGCGCGTTCGCATCCCTCAACCAGCGGCTCAACGAAGGCGGCGTGTTCGGCACGCGCACCTTCCAGCTCAAGCTGGGCGACCTCACGATCGGCGCCGGCCTGAAGGCCGGCGAGATCAACGTGGCGGTCGACAACGGCAGCCTCACGGTCACCGGCACCGTCGATGCCAGCGGCGAGCGCGTAGGCCGCATCTACCTCGCGGCGAAGAACGCCCTGACGGTGGCGGGCTCGGCCGTGCTCGATGCGCACGGCACGCTGCTGCGCGTGGACAGCTATGGCAAGATCATCGATTCGCCCAACCGCGCGATCGTCGACCTGAGCACCCGCGACGGGGCGCTGACGCTGGCCGAGGGCGCGCGCGTCGACCTGCGCCACGGCACGGCCGTGACCACGGGCACGCAGCCGGGCCAGAACGACGGCCGGGCGCGCGGCACGCTCGAACTCTCAGCGCCGCGCATCGGCGCCAACGGCCTGCCGGGAATGAACGGGGCAGCCGATGCGGCGGTCTACGGCGACATCGCCATCGACGCGCGCGGCGCGCTCGACATCCGCGGCGCACGCTCCATCGCGGTCAACGCCATGCAGCGCTACGACGACGCCCCGCTGATCAGCACGCCGGCCGCGACCGGGCGGCCCTACCAGGAGGTCACCCAGGCCTGGCTCAAGGACAGGCACGACGACAACAACGACTTCATCACTGCCGCGCTGGGCCCCGCCCGCCTCCTGGCCGGCAAGCTCGCCGGCCTGCGCAACCCGGCCTATGCCGACGCCTTCCATCTGCGCCCCGGCATCGAGATCGTGAGCAATGCGCTGAGCAACCCGGGTGGCGACGTTGTGGTGTCGGGCGACCTCGACCTGTCGGGCTATCGCTACGCCAGCGTCAACCCGCACACGCAAAAGACCGGCGTCTATGGCTCGGGTGAAGTCGGCATCTTGCGCATCCGCGCGGCCGGCAACCTCGACATCTACGGCAGCGTCAACGATGGCTTCGCGCCGCCGCCCGCCACGCAGGACGACAAGGGCTGGCTGCTGACGACGGGCATCAATTTCTTCGGCGCCGACGTGGTGATTCCGCGCGCCGGCATCGTGCTGGGCGACGGCAGCGCCTTCGAAGGCGGCAACGCGCTCAACTTCGACCTGCCGATCCAGTCGCTTGACTTCGCTGCCGGCACGGTGATCCCCGTGTCCAGCGCGCTTGCGACTGAGATGCTGCTGCCTGCCGGCACCGTGCTCGCGGCCCATGTGCGTGACGCCTCGGGCCAGATCCTCCACGCGGCCGGCAGCATCGCCCGCGAGACCCTCACGCTGCCCGTTGGCACGCGCCTGGACGCCGGCACGCGCCTGCCGGGCGCCACCATGCTGGACGCGCTGGTCTGGCCCAAGGGCGTCGCGCTGCCGCTGGTGGGCGCAAAGTACCTGATGAACGGCGACACGGCTCTGCCCGTGGGCGCGCTGTTGCCCTCCTCGGCAGACATCAAGCTGCCGGGCAACGCCACATCGGTCGCGCTTCGCCCTGGCGGCGCGGGCCGGCTGTGGGGCGCGGCCGCGATGCTGCCGGAAGGCTCGCAGTCGTGGTCTGTGCAACTGGTGGCCGGCGCCGATCTGAGCGCGGCCGACCCGCGCACGCTGCAGCAGCACCCTGCAGCGGGCGACCTGCGCATGGCCGACACCCATTACGGCCTGTTCGCCAAGGAGCTGCCGTTCAAGGGCGCGTTCGCGTGGACATCGCTCGCGGCTACCGATCTGGGCTTAAAGGCAGGCGTAGAAATCACCGACGAAGCCGCCCAGCAACTCATGGGCGGCAGATACCAGACCGCTGCGCTGCTGTGCGCGGAGAAGGGCTCCTATTGCACGCCCATCTACGCTTTCAAGTGGTCGGCGTCCGGGGCCCAGCGACTCAAAGATCCTGCGCTTGCGGATAAGCCCATACTCGATGCCGATGTCGCGCGGCTGACCAGGGGCTCGTTCAAGACGGCCAACGCGCTGTGCAAGGCCTCCGCGAGCTATTGCGTCTCGCTGCCCGTGAACGTCTACTATGAATACCTGCCCGGCAGCACCCGCTTCAGCGTGCTGCGCACCGGCGCCGCCGACCTTGGCCTGCACGCGGCCGGCGACCTGGGCATGAATTCGCTCTACGGCGTCTATACGGCCGGTGCCTCCTCACAGGCCACCCAGGCCGGCGACCCGTACAACCTGCCGCGCGTGGTGGGCAGCAACGGCACGGTGCTGAGCGACGCGAACAAGGGTTACGAGAAGTTCGTCAACGGCGGCGCCGAGAGCTTGGCACGCGCCTGGTACCCGGCCGGCGGCGGCAACCTCACGTTACAGGCCGGCGGCAAGCTGACCGGCGAGCTGATGCAGCGTATCTCCTCCGTCGGCGCCAGCCGTCCCAACCCCCGGGATTTTGGTGTCACGACCAACGACACCGCCAACTGGCTGTGGCGCCAGGGCAGCGGCAGCGCGCTCGGGGAGGGCAACGATCAGGCCGCGGCCTGGTGGATCAACTTTGGCAGCTACGCCACGCGCGGCACGACCGACACGCTGTTGGGCTTCACCGGCTACGGCACGCTGGGCGGCGGCGACCTGCGCGTGGACGTGGGCGGCGACGCCGGCGTCGTGTCGCGGCGCGGCACGGCCATTCGCACCGGCACGGACAACCGGCGCAGCAACGGACTGGTACTGGCGGTGGGCGGCACCGGCCGCGTGCTGGCTGACGGCAGCCTGGCGCTGACGGGGGGCGGCGACCTGAGTCTGCGCGTCGGCGGTGCACTCAATCCCTTCGCGCTCGATCCGCTCGGTGATGTCTACACCGACGCGGTGCTCAACGGTGCCGTCGTCAACCTGCGCGGCGACGTGCAGATGCAAGCCGGCGCCATGGGCTCCCAGTCGCTGAGCTATTCGGAGAACCCGAATCTGCAGTCCGTACGCGAAACGCGCGCGCTCGATCCGTTCTCGGCCAACCGCGCGGTGGCGCAGGGCGGCATATTGCTCGTGCCGGGCGATGCGAGCTACCATCTGAGCGCACGCGGCGATCTGGTCGTGACGGGCGCCAACGACGCGGGCCGCGCCGCGATTCAGAACCGTAGCCCCCTCACGGTGGGCGGGGTCCGGGGCAGCGGCGAGAGCTGGTTCACGCTGTGGACGGCGAACACCGCGATCCGCCTGTTCTCGGCCGGCGGCGACTTGACGCCGCAGATCGCCAACCCCGGCGCGCCCCCGACCGACATGGCCCACGTCTACCCGTCCATCCTGAGCGCGGTGGCTGCCAGCGGCAGCTTGTACTACGGCAGCGCGGTCACGTTGCGCGAGACGCAGGCGAGCGGCGCGCTGGTGCTGGCGCCGTCTGCCAACAGCCTGCTGGAGTTCCTCGCCAGCGGTTCGATCCACGGCGGCGGCTACACCGTGAGCCCCTCGGGCGCGGCCGAGAGCGCGATGGCCACGCCCTTCCATCCGGCCTTCAGGGGCACGCTGGCGAACGGCACAGCTGTGAGCAATCTCGCCCAGGCCGGCAACCTCGTCGAAGACGACAGGCCATTGTTCGCGCTGGGCGCCAACACCGTGTCGGCAGGCGGCGCACACGGCAGCGAACCGGTGCGCTTCTATGCCGTGCACGGCGACCTGGTGGGCGTGGCCTCGGGCCGCATCAACAGCTTCTTGTCCAACGACCCGACGCGCGCGGGCCGGACTTACTACGAGGCCGGGCAGCCGGTGCGGATGATGGCCGGGCGCGACATCGTCGGCAGCGGCACGCCCATCGGCCAGGCCCTGCGCGTCGATGCGAGCTTGGGCGCGCTCTATGAAAGCTCGGGCAACCTGTTCGCGCACAACGGCCCGACCGACGTGTCGCTGATCTCGGCCGGACGCGACATCGTCTACAGCAGTTTTAGCGTAGCCGGCCCCGGCACGCTGGAGATCACCGCAGGCCGCCACATCCAGATGGAAGACCGCGCGGGCGTGAGCAGCCTGGGCCCGGTGGTGCCGGGCGACAGCCGGCCGGGTGCAAGCATCGCGATGTTGGCCGGCGTGGGCGCGAACGGCCCCGACTACAAGGACTTCCTGGCGCGCTACCTCGGCGAAGGCAACCGTGCCCAGGCCGGCCTGCCGCTGGCCGACCAGCCGGGCAAGGTCGTCAAGACCTACGAGGCAGAGCTGGCCACCTGGCTGGCCGACCCGGCCCACGGCCTGGGCTTCACCGGTACGGTCGGCGAGGCGCGGGCCTTCTTCGACGCGCTGCCGGCGACGCAGCAACGCATCTTTGCGCGCCAGGTGTACTTCGCCGAACTCAAGGCCGGCGGGCGCGAGTACAACGATGCGGGCGGCGCGCGCTTCGGCAGCTACCTGCGCGGGCGCAATGCCATCGCGGCGCTGTTCCCCAAGGCGGCTGCGGACGGCAAGCCGATCGACTACAGCGGCGACATCACTATGTTCCGCGGCAACCTCGGCGCCACGCCGCGCAGCGGCTTCGTGCGCACGCTGTTCGGTGGCGACATCCAGCTCATGACGCCGGGCGGCCGCCAGGTCTACGGCATCGAGGGCGAGGCGCCGCCGTCCGACTCGGGCGTGATCACCCAGGGTGCCGGCGACATCGCGATCTACTCGCTCGGCAGCATCCTGCTGGGCCAGAGCCGTATCATGACGACCTTCGGCGGCGGCATTATGGGCTGGTCGGCCGCGGGCGACATCAACGCCGGCCGCGGCTCCAAGACCACCGTGGTCTACACGCCGCCCAAGCGTGTCTACGACATGTGGGGCAACGTCACGCTGTCGTCCAATGTGCCAAGCACGGGTGCGGGCATCGCCACGCTGGCGCCGATCCCGGAAGTGCCGGCCGGCGACATCGACCTGATCGCGCCGCTGGGCACGATTGACGCAGGCGAAGCGGGTATCCGCGTGTCGGGTAATGTCAACCTGGCTGCGCTGCAGGTGGTGAACGCGGCCAATATCGCGGTCAAGGGTGAGTCGGTGGGCATGCCGACCATTGCGGCGGTGAATATCGGCGCGTTGAGCAATGCCAGTGCGGCAGCGTCGCAGGCAACGGCCGCCGCGCAGGACGTCCTGCGGCGCGAGCGCAGTGCGGCGCGGCAGAACCTGCCGTCGATTTTCACGGTGCGCTTGATCGGTTTTGGCGATGAGCCGATGGAGAAAGAGAGTGAAGCGCCACCGCCGCCGCCCCGGGCCGGGCTGCAGTCATCTGGCGGCGCTCCCTACGACGCTGTCAATCCGGTGCAGTTCGTTGGCGTCGGCCGGGACTTTGACGCCAAGCAGCTTGCACGCTTGAGCCCCGAGCAACGACGTCAGTTGCAGCAGAACCACTAGGCCAGTTGCACGAAGCGCTGTTACTCACCTGTTTCCTGCACATGCAGGGAACAGGATGGGAAACGCTTTGCACTTGCATAGGTTGCCTTTCCCCCTTTTTCTGCTGACGTTGCGGTGCCCTCAGGGCTGCCCGTCTTGCGGACGAACACCGAGGTATATCGTCATGAACCTGAGTACCCTGGATTGCCTGGATGCATCCAATGTTGTTGATAAGGTCAAGGAAGATTCTTTCAGCGAAAATGGCCAAGGCATCGTGCTGCGCGAATTCCTGGCTGCGAACTACGCCCGCCTGCACCGTCGATTGATGCGCAATCTCGGTTGTCAGGACCTGGCCAGCGACTGCCTGCACGACGCCTGGCTACGACTGGCGGGCATGAGCGTCCCTATGTCCGTGCAAAACCCGAACGCCTATGTCTACCGGGTAGCATGCAACGTCGCGATGGACCAGTTGCGCGGCAAGTGGTCTTCGCAGTACGACGATGAGGCTGTAATCGAGCATCTGACTGACCCGGCCCCCGGTCCGGACCTCATTGCTTTGGCCCGCTCCGATTTGGCCGCAGTCGAACGCGCGATGCAGCGCATGCCGTATCGGCACCGTTCTGTTCTGGTTGCCCTGAGGATCGAAGAAAAGACGCGCCAGGAAGTCGCCGACGAGTATCAGCTTCCCCTGACCAGCATCGATACGATGCTGCGCCAGGCCCTGGACCACTGTGCCCAGGAAACCGGGCAGAACGCGGTTGGGGGCATCAGCCAGTCCCGGCGAGGTTTCTCGCGCCGCTGGCAGGCCAAGGCGCTCGCCGCAGACGCCACTGCGATGGCGCGCGAACGAAGCTGCTTCCGGCACTGACAAATGCGAAGGTGAATCCTGTGCTGATGGCGTTGAGGACACCTGGGCTATTACTGCTCATCTCGCCATGGCAGCGAATCTGCATCTGGCTGACGTATGCTAAGGCGTCTTCGGCGGCTCAATGCGCGATGGCGAGCTTGCCGAAGTGCCGCCCGCCGGCACTGAGTTCGGCATACGCCGCGCTGGTGTCGCCGATACCAAAAACGCGGTCGATGACCGGCACGATGCGGTGCGCGGCAATCGCTCGGGCCGCCTCCGCCAAATCGGCCACGGAGCCGGTGTTGTTGCCGACGATGCGCAAGGCTTTGACGATGATCGGCAGCAGGTCGATCGAGGATGCCGTACCGCTGATAAAGCCAACCGTGAATACCGTGCCGCCCACCGCCGCCGCGTTGAGCGAGCGCGCGATGGTTGCTCCGCCAACCGTCTCCACCACCAGATCGGCGCCTCGCCCCTCGGTGAGTTTCAGCACTTCATCGTCCCAGGCCGGCGTGGCGCGGTAGTTGATCAGGTGATCGGCGCCAAGCTGGCGCGCACGCTCCAGCTTTTCATCGGAAGAGGATGCAAGTATGACCGTGGCGCCAGCCGCTTTGGCGAACTGCAGGGCAAAGATGCTGACGCCGCCGGTTCCCAGCAGCAGCACTACCGAACCTGGACGCACGGAAGCGGAACGCACGGCGTTCCAGGCGGTCGTCGCTGCGATGGGCAGTGCGGCACCCTGAACGAAATCCAGGTGGGCCGGCAAGGCGACCAGGCTGGTGGCGGGGATGGCGACGTATTCGGCCAGCGATCCCGGCAGCGTGACGCCGCGCATCGCAGCGACATTGCGCGGCGTGATGGCGCCGCTTTGCCAGTTCGGCATGAAGTGCGGGATAACCCGATTGCCCACAGCCAGGTCGCTGACGCCTTCGCCCAGCGCGGCGATTTCGCCCGCGCCGTCCGTGACCGGGATCAGCGGAAAGTCCACTCCGGGGAAGTTGCCCGTCGCGATGGCCACGTCCACGAAGTTCAGCGTGGCGGCGCGCAGGCGCACCAGTACTTCGCCGCGACCGGCCTTCGGGTCGGGCAGCTCGGTCTGGCGAAATGCGGTGAGGGAGGGGGCGGTAAGTTGGATGGCTTTCATGGTCTTTTCTCAGGAATGGAAGATGTGTTGTGCCGGGGAGGCTTGGTGCGCGAGCTAGTGCATGCCGCCCCCCGAAGTCAGTGCGGTGCATGCGGGAAAGACATCAGTATCATTTAAAATAAATAATGGATAAACTGTGATTTAATTGATTGATTTGAAATCAGGAATTGCTAATGGATTTGCTCGACAGCATGAAGGTATTCGTCCTGGCCGTTGAAAAAGGCAGCCTGAGCGCCGCCGCGACGGCTTGCGACATCTCGGCGACGATGGCAGGAAACCATTTGCGAACGTTGGAAAAACGCCTGGGCATGCAACTGCTGCACCGAACGACCCGGCGCCAACATCTGACCGCCTTCGGCGAGGACTACTACGCGCGCTGCAAGGAAATCCTCAGGCTGGTGACCGAAACCGATGTACAAGCGCAGAACCTGCAACTCGCGCCCGCAGGGAAACTGCGCGTCAGCGCGCCCGTCACCTTCGGCACCGAAGCCTTGATGCCCGCTTTGTCTGTGTATCTGGACCGCTATCCCGAGGTTAGCGTCGAGGTGGCCTTGTGCGACCGGGTGGTGGATCTGGTAGAGGAAGGGTTCGAGGCGGCCATCCGTATCGGCCAGTTGCCTGATTCGTCGCTGATCGCCAAGCCGCTGGCGCCTTATCTGCTGATGATCTGCGCCTCCCCCGAATACTTGGCACGCAGGGGCATACCGCGCACGCCGGAGGAGCTAAGCCAGCATGAATGCCTGTCTTTCTCCCCTGCAGCCCTGGCGCACTGGCGCCTGACAGAGCAAGGCGGCGCATGCAGCAGCATTCCTGTCTCAGGGCGGTTACAGGTCAATCATGGGCAGGCGCTGCGCGTTGCGGCATTGCACGGCCTGGGTATCGTGCTGCAACCGGCGATTTTGTTGGAGGCCGACGTGCAGGCGGGTCGTCTGGTCCAATTGTTCCCCATGCATACACTCCCCAGCCACCGAATGAGCGTGGTTTACCTGCCGGATCGGTATCGCTCGCCCAAGTTGCGCAGTTTCGTGGATTTTTTGGTGGAACGGTTCTGCTGATCGGCGCCGGCGATGTTCGATGCGGCGCTACTGTGGATGGGCTTTATGGCGCACGTTGGCCTGCCTGCCCTTCTTTTCGTTTCCGAAGGGCAGACGTTGAACGCGCAGGTCAACAGACGCAACTAGCTTTGTGGCGCCGCCCCGGCACTGCCGCGGCCGATCCGGCGCCGCAGTGCATAACCGACGATGCCCAGGCCGGCCAGCAGCATCGTATAGGTTGCGGGCTCCGGCACCGCCAGCGTCAGCGAGATGTCCAGCGACGAGTCGCGCTGCCCGGTGCCGGTGGCGACCAGGGTGTAGGTGCCCGGCCCCAGCAGGCCGCTGATGGTCGAGTGGGCGAAACCCGCCAGCACGCCGGCGAAACTATCGGATTGGATCAGCGTATTGCTGGTGTCGAACAGGTCGATATTGACGCCGACCAGACGCGGCCCGGCGTCCGCCGGCGTGCTCACCAGCCAGGCGGCGTGCCCGGTAAACGAGGTGACGCCCGCGCCGACGGTGAACGTCGTGATCTGCCGCAGCGCGCCGCGCTCCGGGGTGAAGGTGTCGATAAACAGCGTGTCGTTCGCCAGCAGCGGGTTGGCGATCACGGCGGTTGAGTTCAGGTGCTGATAGAAAACTGATTGCGTTTCGGCCTGCGCCGCGGCGCCGATCAGGCCGCCGCCGAACACGAAGGCGGTGGCCAGTGTGGAAAATAGAGTGGACTTCATGATGCTTCCTTGTTCTTTTTGCGCGAATAGAATGCGTGCCGGAGGCTGCCATGGGGGCGCCATCAGTACGCGACTGGGGAACATAAGTGTGCCAAGGAGAATGCGATATTTTTCTGTAGCGGGCGAGCCGGCCGCTTGTTTGGCATCTTGGCTGTGGTGTTTGTTATCGTATAGGTGGCACTTTGCCGATCTCTTGCGCCCGCTCAAACGGGCCGCTGATCGCGACCGCTATTCGCGGTGCGGAAACGGGCGATACCAGAACGGCGCCACCGCGTTGCCGATCAAGGCCGCCCAGCGTGTAGCCGCCGCGCGCGTGCAAGCGGCATGCGCTTTTTGAATCCTTGAACAGCGTCGCTCCCGCTGTGGACGCACACCCCATGATCTCCATCAAAAAATCGTCAGGCTGGGGCGCGGCACGGCGTCCGGCGGTAGCTTGAGCAATTTCAATTACAAGCCGTTTGCTGAAAACAGTCCGGGCCGTATGTGCTTCAATACAGAACACTCCCCGGCCACGCTGAAGAAAATGAAACCGCCAACTGCGCCGCAGTCTGCTTTGCTCGATGGCCGATGGCTCAGTTATGCGCTGTTCTATGTGTGCGCCAGCGCTTGGGCAGCCACGGCCGTGTTGCTCGCCCGTGGCGCGGTGGCGTTGCCGGCTTCCCTTGAAATCGCGGCCGCTCTGGCGGCCGTCGCCGTCTTCGCGGCATTGCTATGCCTGCGCGGACGCTGGGCGCCCGCCGCCTATCGCATTGCCCGCTGGATGGCGGCGCGCAGCGGCCTGCTGTCGGCCCTGTTGACAGGCGTGGCGCTGCGGCTGGCCTGGGCCTTCGCCTTTCCGTCGCAGCCGGTGTCGGACGGGCGCACCTATCTGGAGCTGGCCGGCAAGCTGGTCGCCGGCGGCGCCTACGAGACGGCGGAAACGCTGGCCTACTGGCCGCCCGGATATGCGTTTTTTCTCAGCGCTTTCCTGCGCGTGCTGCCCGTCGAATGGGTGTTGTTGTGCAGCCAGTTGCTGGTGTTTGCCCTTGCCTTGGCCGGCGTGCATCGCCTGAGCCGCACGCTGGCGACGCCGGCGGCGGCCAACGTCGCCGCGCTGTTGTTCGCGCTGTGGCCCAATCTCGTCGCCCACAGCGGCACGGCCGACAAGGAGACGCTGGTCATCGCGCTGCTGGTGTGGGCCGGCGTCTGCGCCATGTCGCCGAGGCGCGCCTTGCTGTTTTGCGCCGGCCTGTTGCTGGGCGCGGCCACGCTGGTGCAGCCGTCCGCGCAGTTGTTGATTCCCGCCGCCGCCGTGCTGTTGCTGCTTCGCGCGGGATGGCGGGGGGCGGGCGGCGCCGCCATCCTGGTGCTCGGCGCGGCGCTGGCGCTGACGCCTTGGGCGTTGCGCAATTATCAGGCGCTGGGGGCGTTCAAGCTGGTCAGTACGAACGGTGGATGGAATCTGTACCGCGCCAATAATCCGCTGGCGAATGGCGGTTACACGCCGCGGGGCGAGGTCGATCTTTCGCACCTGGGCGAGCTGGAGCTCGATAGCACGGCCGGCCGGCTGGCGCTGCAGTGGATACGTGATCATCCCGTGGCGTTTTTCAGGCTGGGCGTCGAGAAACAGGCGCGCTTCATGGGCGACGACGCGGGCGGCGTCGCCTCGACCTTTCGCTGGCAGGGCGAGCGGCGCGACAACCGCCTCTATTTCGCCGTCAAATTGCTGTCGAATCTGTGGTGGTTGTTTGCCTGGCTGCTGCTGGCGGCTTTGCTGCTGGACGGCGCGCGCCTGCACGCCGTGGGCTTGCTGATTTTGGGATGGTGGTATTTTTTTGCGCTGCACACGGTCTTTGAGTCCGGCGGCAAGTACCACGAGCCGGTGCTGTGGATTCCCTGCGTGCTGTTGGGTATCTTGCTGATGGAGCAGGGATTGCCGGAGCGCGAAGGTGGCCGCGCATGACGAGGCTGGGGCCGGACGGCAATCTTTCGGCCCGCAGCATGGCCGCTTTCCTCGTCGTCGGCGGCTTGTCGACGGCGCTGCATTATTTGCTGGCCGCGCTGGGCGTCGTCGTTCTCGGCTTGCCCGTGGTGTTGGCGTCGTCGCTGGGTTTTGCCTTGAGTGCGCTGGCGAACTATCTGCTGAACGCGCGCTGGACGTTTCGCAGCGCGGCCGCGCATGGCGCCACGGCGCCGCGTTTTGTGGCCACTTGCAGCGCCGGGCTGTTGCTGAATGTCGTTCTGCTTTCGCTGTTGCTTTCGCTGGGGATGCCGGTGATTCCCTCCCAGATTCTGACAACCTTGGGTGTATTGATATGGAACTACATCGTCAATGGTCTTTGGACGTTCAAGAACAGGCCAAGGTGAGGGAGTTGCCGGTTCTGGGCCTGGTGCTGCCGTGCTATAACGAGCAGGAGGTGTTGCCGGAGACGACAGCCCGCTTGTGCGCCTTGCTCGACCGCATGAAGGCGAGCGGCGACATCGCCGCCGACAGCGCGATCTTCTATGTCGACGACGGCAGCCGGGACAGCACCTGGCAGTTGATCGACGACTATGCGCGGCAGGGCGGCGCCGTCTGCGGCATCAAGTTGAGCCGCAACCGCGGCCACCAGAATGCGCTGCTGTGCGGTTTGATGACGGCGCCCGGCGATGTATTGATCAGCCTCGACGCCGACTTGCAGGACGATCTGGAGATCATTCCCGCCATGCTGGACGCTTACCGGAAGGGCAGCGAGATCGTGTTTGCGGTGCGCTCGCGGCGCGACAAGGATTCCTTTTTCAAGCGCTTTTTCGCGGAAAGCTATTACAAATTTTTCGCCTTCATGGGTGCGCAGATCATCTACAACCACGCCGATTACCGCCTGATGAGCCGGCGCGCGCTGGAAACCCTGCGCGAGTACGACGAGTCGCACCTGTTCTTGCGTGCGCTCATCCTGCAGCTCGGCTTCAAGACGTCCACCGTGGAATTCGAGCGGGCGGAGCGCTACGCCGGCGTTTCCAAATACCCGGTCAGCAAGATGCTGGCGCTGGCGTGGCAGGGCATCACCTCGTTTACCGCCTATCCGCTGCGGCTCATTACCGGCGCCGGCGCGGCCGTGTCCCTGGGCAGCATCGTGCTGGCGGCGTGGGCGCTGGCGGTGCGCATCTTCACCGACGACGCCTTGCCCGGCTGGGCGTCGGTCGTCATCCCCATGTATTTCCTCGGCGGCGTCCAGCTGCTCAGCCTGGGCATTTTCGGCGAATACCTGGCCAAGGTCTACGAATCGTCGAAACGGCGCCCCCGCTTCCATGTCGAGCTGGTCTGCGGCCGCCGCTTCGGCGCGCGCTGACGCCGCCGGGTCATCAAACTGCGCTTGCGCGGCCGGTTCATCATGGTAGTATTTGCATGGTTTCCAATGGGAGGCACTATGCAACGATGGACTGGTCCGATCAAGCTGTTTGCTTATCTGGTGGTGCTGTTGATGGTGGCTGCCATGGGGTATGCCGCGTTCACGGCAGTGAAGTACTGGCCCGCGATCAGCGTGTAGGGGACGGCATGAACAAGCGACAAGCCCGCCTCTTCGCCATCGCCTCGACGCTCGTTGCCAGCGTCGCCCTCCTCGGACTTACCCTCGACAGCCACCGCCAGTTCGGCAAGCTGACCAACGCCGACAAGATCACCCCGCAAGTGACGCGCGGCAAGGACGTCTGGCACAAGAACAACTGCATCAACTGCCACACGCTGTTCGGCGAGGGCGCCTATTACGCGCCCGACCTGACCAAGATCACCAAGCTGCGCGGCGCCAATTATTTGACGGCTTACCTGCGCGATCCGTCCAAGTTCTATGACGAGGCGCGCCACCGCCGCCTGATGCCCAGGCAGGACTTGAGCGAGGGCGACATCGGCGACCTGATCGCCTTCCTCGACTGGGTCAGCAACGTCGACAACCAGAACTGGCCGCCGCGCCCCATCCTCGTCACCGGCGCGACCTTTCCCGGCACCGACCAGGCCGGCGCCCAGGCCGGCGCGCCGCCCGCCGCCCGCCCGGCCGGCGGCGGCGACGATCCGATCGCCCTGGGCGAGCGCGTGTTCCGCAGCGCCACGCCGGCCTGCGCCGCCTGCCATTCGATCGCCCCCGGCGTGAACATGGCCGGGCCGTCGCTGGCGGGCCTGGCGGGGCGCACCGCGCAGTTGTTCGCCGCCGGCGGCTACCGGGGCAAGGCCGCCGACCTGGCCGGGTATATCCGCGAATCCGTGCGCGAGCCCAGCGCCCATCTGGTGCCCGGCCCCATGTATTCGGCCGACGGCGTCTCGTTCATGCCGACCACGTATGCGAAGGACTTGACGCCGCAGCAGATCGACCAGCTGGCGGCCTATCTGTCCTCGCTCAAATAGCCGCACCGATCGCCCAGCCGGAGTTATGCCATGAGATATAAATCGCAAGCTGTCGCTTACTGGTACTTTGCCGTCGCGCTGGCCCTGTTCGGGCTGCAATTGGTGTTCGGCCTGCTGTCGGCCGCCAAGTACCTGGGCCCCGATCCGCTGCTCTACATCCTGCCCTTCGACGTCACCAAGGTGATCCACACGAATTTGTTGATCGTCTGGGTGCTGGCCGGTTTCATGGGCGCGACTTACTGGATGGTGCCGGACGAATCGCGCGGCGAACTGCATAGCACCAGGATCGCCTACGTCCAGCTGGTGCTGTGGGTGCTGATGGGGGTGACGGCCATTGTCGGTTACCTGTTCCGCTGGGGCACGGGCAACAAGTTGCTGGAGCAGCCGCTGCCGCACAAGCTCGTCATCGTCCTCGTCATGCTGATGTTCCTCTACAACATAGGCATGACGATCAAGAAGGCCGGCCGCTTGACCACCACCGAGGGCGTGCTGATCGGCGGGCTGGGCCTGGCCGCGCTGCTCTATCTGCCGGCGCTGCTGCACTATGAGAACTACACGGTGTCGATCTTTTACCGCTGGTGGACCATCCACCTGTGGGTCGAGGGCGTGTGGGAAATGATACAGGGCGGCTTCCTCGCCTACCTGCTGATCCGCCTGTCCGGCGCCGACCGCGAAGTGATGGAGAAATGGCTGTATGTGATCGTCGGGCTGGTCTTCATCGCCGGCATCCTCGGCACGGCCCACCACTATTACTGGGTCGGCGTGCCCAGCTACTGGCTGCCGATAGGCGGCATCTTCAGCGCGCTGGAGCCGCTGGCGCTGGTCGGCATGGCGATCTACGCCTATTCGGCGATCCGCCGCTCGGGGCTGGCTCACCCGAACAAGCTGGCGCTGCACTGGACCGTCGGTAGCGCCGTGTTCACGCTGTTCGGCGCCGGCCTGCTGGGGCTGGCGCACACCTTCCCCGCCGTGAACAAGTGGACCCACGGCACCCTGATCACGGCGATGCACGGCCACGCCGCGTTTTACGGCGCCTACGCGATGATCGTCATGGCGATGATCAGTTTCGCGCTGCCGTCGCTGACGCGGCGCCCGGAGGAGGGCACGGCGATGGGCTACTGGGCGTTCTGGCTGCAACTGGGCGGCATGTTCGGCATGACGCTCTCGTTTGCCACGGCCGGCATCGCCCAGGTCTATCTGGAGCGCATCATGGGCCTGGGCTTCCTCGACGCCCAGTTGAAGATCCAGATCCACTTCGTCATGCTGGTCATTACCGCCTCGATCTTCGCCGTCGGCGTGGCCTTGTTCATTCTCGACTTCTTCCGCCACGCGCCCCGTTTCGAGACGGACGGGCTGGCCGAGGCGGGGCTGGCGGCGCGGGGCGCCTGAGGTGGACGGGGCCGACGGCGGCGCGCCGTACTATCTGGCCAGCGGCAACGAGGTGGCGTTGTTCGAGCAGTGCCACGCGCGCCAGCTGGCCGTCATGCTGAAGGGGCCCACCGGCTGCGGCAAGACCCGCTTCGTCGAATACATGGCGTGGCGGCTGGGACGCCCGCTGGTGACGATTTCCTGCCACGACGACTTGAGCGCGAGCGATCTGGTGGGGCGCTTCCTGATCGGCCACGCCGGCACCGTCTGGCAAGACGGCCCGCTGACGCGCGCCGTGCGCGAGGGCGCGCTGTGCTATCTCGACGAAGTCGTCGAGGCGCGCCAGGACACGGTGGTCGTGCTGCATCCGCTGAGCGACCACCGCCGCATCCTGCCGATCGACAAGACCGGCGAAACGGTGGCGGCGGCCGCCGGCTTCCAGTTGGTCGTGTCGTACAACCCGGGCTACCAGCGCATGCTCAAGGACATGAAGCCGAGCACGCGCCAGCGCTTCGTCGCGCTCGACTTCGCCTTTCCGCCGCCCGAGCGCGAAAGCGCCATCGTCGCGCGCGAGGGCGGCGTCGGCCACGACCTGGCGCACGCGCTGGTGTCGCTGGGGCAGCGCCTGCGCGGCCTGCACGACCGCGGCCTGGCCGAGGTGCCCAGCACGCGCCTGCTGATCGCCGCCGCGCGCCTGGTGGCCGGCGGCATCCCGGTGCAGCAGGCCTGCCACGCCGCCATCGTCGCGCCGCTGTCGGACGAGCCGACGCTGGTGGGCGCGATGCGCGACCTGGTCGGCCTCACCTTCGTCTAGGCGCCGCGTGGCCGAGGCGGAAGATGTCATCACCGACGCGGCGCGCCACGCCACCGTGTTCGCGCAGGCTTTGTGGCGGCGCCACCGCGCGCCCGGAGCGGCGCCGCTGCAACTGTCCGACGTGGCGCCGCGCCTGGACTTGCTGGTCCGCGCCGTGTTCCAGCGCGGCTTCACGCTGCGCGTGGCCCAGCCGCCGGCGCCGCCCACCTGGTTGAGCAAGCTGCTGCTGCGCGGGCAGGCGCCGGCGCACGCGGCCGCGCTGCCGGCCACGGACGGCGACAGCATCTGGCTGCCGGCCGCCTTCGACGCCGGCGAGGACGCGGCGGCCGCCATCGAGCGCTACCGCGCGCTGGCGCTGCAACAGGCGATGCGCGCCGTGCGCGGCAGCGCCGGCCACGACCCGCCGGCGGGCACGGCGCTGCTGCGCGCGCTGTACCTGGTGCTGGAGGCGCGCGCGGCCGACGCCGAGCTGGCCCGGCTGCTGCCCGGCATGGCGGCGTCGCTGCGGGCGGTGCGCGCCGAGGCGCTGCGGCGCCGCCCACCGATGGCGGCGTTCGCGCCGCCCGTGCGCGCGCTGGAGCGGCTGGTGCGCGCCGTGCTGGCGGACGGCGGCGTGCCCGGTGTCGACTGCGCCGCCGCGCGTTCGCCGGCCGCGGTGCTGGCGCAGGCGCGGACGCTGGAGCGCGCGCTGGCCGCGCAAGTGCCGGCGCGGCGCGGGCGTTTGCTGTGGATGGACTGGTGGAGCGGCGAATGGCGCGGCGCGCCGGACGCGGCCGCAGCCGGGCGCGCCGCGCCGGGCGGCGAGGCCGCCGGCGGGCCGCTGCGCAGCGCCCGCC
>NZ_JAQQXR010000029.1 GCF_028595325.1 Janthinobacterium fluminis | reverse complement strand
CTTTTTCGCGAGCATTTAATAATTTAAGTATGCGGCGGACCGAAGTCCGCCGGCACCATCATCAAATGCCCACATTTATCGACTGTTAATTTTTAAAGAACTTGTTCTGTGCTGCTGCGGCCTGGCGACAAAGCGTTTTGTTTGTCAGCCGCGAAGAAGGAAGAGTATGCAGCGTTTCGGCCATTTCGTCAACCTTCTTTTCTACCCCGCTCACTCTGCGCCGCGGTCATTTGCGTGCTCCGTTTGCGGGGAGGCGAACTATAGCAAAGGCCATCTGCTTTGACAAGGCCAAGCGGCCGCAACAATCAAAAATCGCACAATCGCGGCGATTCTGGATGGCAAGGTTGAATTCTTGACTTAGCCCTGCTTTTCCCCCATTCTTGGCTGAAACTCTAGCTTCACCATCACGGAGGAGGCATGGCTCACGCGCGCAACACGCCCAGTCATTTGGCCCGCACTGCCATCCTGGGCGGCCTGCTCCTTCCCGCCCTTTCCGCATTCGCGCAAGAAGCCGGCGGGACAACAGGCGGAGTGGTTCAGATAACCGGCACACGTATCACCGTTCCAGGAGCAAGCTCAAGCAGTCCGATTCTGTCAGTGAGCGCCGGCGAAGTGCGCAGCGCACAAGCCGTAGCGGTGGAAGCGTTCTTTAAGGACTTGCCTGGCGCAGCTCCCGCCAGCGGCCCGGCCACCAACCTCGGCAGTATCGGCGGCGCAACGATCGATTTACGCGGACTTGGCGCAAACCGCACCCTCGTATTGATCGACGGCCGTCGCCTGGTGCCGTTCAACCTCGGCGGAACAGTCGACACCAATACCATTCCGCTCGCCTTGCTGAGCCGCGTCGACGTGGTTACCGGCGGCGCCTCCGCCGCGTATGGCGCCGACGCCGTCGCCGGCGTCGCAAATTTCAAGCTCAGGCGCAGAATCCAGGGCGTCGAATTGTCCACCTCCTATGGCAAGTCGGGTAGCGGCGACACCGCGCGCCAGCGGACCGATGTGACGGCCGGCGCCGCATGGAATCAAGGACGCGGCAATGTCGTGCTCAATCTGGACCAGACCAGAACCTCGCCACTATTCCAGGGCGAGCGCAGTTTCGGCGCCAGCTCATTGGACTCGGTCACCGCACAGCCCGCCGGTTCCGGCACGACCGTTCCCACCCTGGTCAGCGTTCCCAAAGGTCCAGGCGGCAGCGATGCACTGGCCGGCAACTGGCAAGTCAATCCAGCCACCGGCGCACTGGTCCAGCCCGTCGCCCTTTACAATTTCAATCCACTCAATTATTACGTCACAGGCTTGCGGCGCACCCAGTCGACCGTGCTGGCCAACTATATTGTCAACGAGCAGACTGAGCTCTATCTCGATCTCTTCCATACCCGCAGTACCGTCGCCACCACGCTGGCAGAAGCCGGAACGGCACTCAATGTCTACAACGTTCCGATCGGCAACCCGTTCATGCCTGAGCCGATGCGGCAGCAAATCTGCGCGCGGCGCGGCATTCCCGTTGCGCTTTGCGCGGCAGGCAATCCGACCACCGTCGGCATGACGCTGGGCCGACGCTTTATCGAAATGGGACGCCGCGCCAATGACTTCGACAACAAGGTGCTGCAATACACGATAGGGCTAAAGGGCGCCTTGCCCCATGGCTGGCAATACGACGCATATTGGAACCGGGGCCGCTCCGATCAGTTGCAAAGCCGCCGCGACTATGGCTCCTATTCCCGCGTCAAGCAGGCCCTGAACGCGTTGAACAAGGTCAGCTGTGTCGACCCCAGCAATAATTGTGTGCCGCTGAATGTATTCGGGCCGGTCGGCACGGTGACGCCCGCCATGATCCAGTTCTTCAACCTCGACTCCCTGCTGCAGCAATCGGTACGCCAGGACGTGGCCGCCCTCACCCTTTCCGGCAACCTTCCCGCCACCAGCCCCTGGTCCACCCAGCCCGCCAACCTGGCCGTCGCCATCGAGCGGCGCAGATTGCAAGCCTACTCCGCGTCCGACCTGCCATCACAACTGCCGGGGGAAGTGCTGGGATCGGCCACCCCGACGCCGGATCGCGCCGGAGAGATCAACATGCGCGAGCTATCGCTCGAAGCGCTGCTCCCCATGGTGCGCGACCGGCCGGGCATGCGCAGCCTGAACCTGTCGTTCGCCTATCGCCATACTGAATTTAGTGCCGCACAAAACAGGCAGCGATATGGCAGCTTCAAATACGGCGGCGAATGGCAGCCGGTCAGCGCCTTGCGCTTGCGCGTCATGGCGCAGCAGGCCGTGCGCGCCCCGAACATCAACGAACTATTCGCACCGCAGGCGAGCAATGCCTTGTCCAACCTGGCGGTCGACCCTTGTCAGCTGAGCTTGATCAACCAGAACCAGGCGCAAGTGGCAGGAACGCTGTCCCACCTCTGCCTGCTGTCAGGGGTGCCGCTGCCCGTCATCGGCAATCTGCCCAGACCATCGGCCGGGCAAATTAACAGTCAGAGCAGCGGCAACCCCAACCTGACTCCCGAGCAAGCGCGCACCGTGACGCTGGGCCTGGTTTTGGAGCCGCACCCAAAACTGATGCTCTCGCTCGACTACTATCGGATCGCGATAGATCAAGCCCTGTCGCGCCCCGCCGTAACAGAGGTACTGGACGCCTGCTACAGCCCGTTGCTCAACCCAAGCCTGACGCTCAACGCGTGGTGCGCGCTGATACAGCGCAGCCCAAGCAACGGCACCTTCAGCGGCAATGACGCGGCCGGCGTGCGCACACCCTTGTCCAATCAGGGCAAGCAGGCAACCAGCGGTTTCGATCTGAATGTGCGCTACAAACTGAACCTCGCCGACCTTGGCGGCTCAAGCAGACTGGGCAATCTGGACCTGCAACTGGCCCTGAACCAGGTGCAGTCGTATTCCTTCCAGGCTACGCCGCTGTCGCGGAACCGCCAATGCCTGGGCTACTACAGCACCGCCTGCGGCGGCCCGAACTACCGCCGCAAATTCAGCCAGCGCAGCACTTGGAATATCGGCCGGTATGCCATCGGCTACCACTGGCGCTACCTGAGCGGCGCCATCGAGGAGCCCGGCGGGATCGACTTCCTTCCCGCTTTCGCCAAGATCGCCCCAGCCCACTACCTGGATCTGAGTCTGGCTTGGAACATCAGCAACACCGCGCATGTCTACCTGTCTGTGAGCAACGTCTTGAATCGGATGCCGCCCATCGTCGGCGGTACAATCGGAACGAGCTCCACCAATAGCGGCAATACCTTCCCGCAGAATTACGATGTGGTCGGGCGCTACTTCACACTTGGAACGACATTCAAATTCTGATGCAGATCCGTCATCACCTCACCACCCAGCGCGCGGCGCCGCCCTCTGACTATCCAGGTCCGCAACGTGCTGCCCGGCGGATGCGGGTGCCGAAGTGCAAGACGCTCTACAGCAGTTTGCTGGCCTTGCTGATCACCTGCCAATACGGTGCCGCCGCGGCCGAGCAGCAAAGAAAGATCGTGCTGGCGGCATCGACCGAGATGCAAAAGTCGCTGCAGGGAGTCTGGTTGGGCTTGATCTACGATGAAGCCTTTCGCCGTCTCGGCTATGGATTCGAACTGCTGGGCGTGCCGGCAAAAAGGGCCAGTGCGCTGGCCGATCACGGCCAGGTCGATGGCGAAATTTCACGGGCCGCCAATTACAGCCACACCCACCCGAACATGATATTGGTCAGCGTATCGCCAATATCGGCGCAACTGACTGCGTTTGCGATCCAGCCGCTGGTGCTGCAAGACGGATGGGATAGCCTGCCACGCGCCAGCCTGCGGATCGAATACCGTGCCGGGGTGTCGACATCTGAAGATGAGTTGTCGCGCAGGATAGATAGCGCCTATCTGTCGTCGGTATCGACTACCGTGCTGGGGCTGCGGAAACTGACGTTCGGCCGCACCGACATTTACATCGACAGCGAAGAGGCTGTGGAGCAAGCGACGCTGAAACCGGAGTTCCAGTCGACAAAGATCCACAAAGTGGCCTTGATGACATCCCTCCCCGTGCACGCCTTCCTGCACAAGAAGAACGCCGCGCTAGCCGCTCCGCTGGCGGCGATGTTGGCGACAATGAAGCGCGAAGGCCGCATTGAAGCCTACCGGCGCCAGGCCCTGCTTCAGACCAACAAGGCGGAAAGCAACGAGTAAGCTAAATGCGATGGACGAAAAAAAGCCCAGCATCTCTGCTGGGCTTTTTTAATATAACTAGCCTGACGATAACCTACTTTCACACTGGTTGCAGCACTATCATCGGCGCAAAGTTGTTTCACGGTCCTGTTCGGGA
>NZ_JAQQXR010000028.1 GCF_028595325.1 Janthinobacterium fluminis | reverse complement strand
ACCGTGAAACAACTTTGCGCCGATGATAGTGCTGCAACCAGTGTGAAAGTAGGTTATCGTCAGGCTAGTTATATTAAAAAACCCCGTTGGCGCCTTGTGCCTGACGGGGTTTTTTTCGTTTGGCCACGTCAAAAGCAAGGGGCAGACCCCAAAAGGCCGGGGTCAGACCCCTGAGGCAGCGCAGGGTGCCTCAAATTTGAACACAATGAGTTCCACTTGTTCAAAAAGCAAACAGCATAATTTCCCCACCGCAGTGATTCTCCTCTGTTTTTTCTATCGTTAAGTTGCGTAAGCCAGCTAAACCGGCGTCTTCGCAGCATTCCTTGATAGCTGGCACGGCGTTTGCAGACAGATTGTCGTGCTCAACGTTACGCCCATTTCCACAACGGTATTTTCACCTATCAGACAGAGGACGACATGAATCTCGCGGACATCAGCAAACTCGGCGTCGCCAATCCCTTCAAGGCGCGCTACGACAACTACATCGGCGGCCAATTCGTCGCGCCCGTCAACGGCGTCTATTTCGGCAATGTCACGCCCATCACCGGGCAGGTGTTTTGCGAAGTGGCCCGCTCCACGGCGGAAGATGTGGAACTGGCGCTGGACGCCGCCCACGGGGCTAAAGATGCATGGGGCAAGACTTCGCCGGCCGAGCGTGCCAACATCCTGAACAAGATCGCCGACCGCATCGAGCAGAACCTGAGCCTGATCGCCACCGCCGAAACCATCGACAACGGCAAGCCGATCCGCGAGACGATGAACGCCGACATTCCGCTGGCAATCGACCACTTCCGCTACTTCGCCGGCTGCATCCGCGCCCAAGAGGGCTCGGTGGCGCAAATCGATGCGGAAACCTATGCCTACCATTTCCACGAGCCACTGGGCGTCGTCGGCCAGATCATTCCGTGGAATTTCCCCATCCTGATGGCCGTGTGGAAGCTGGCCCCGGCGCTGGCCGCCGGCAATTGCGTCGTGCTCAAGCCGGCCGAGCAGACGCCGGCCTCGATCATGGTGTTGATCGAGCTGATCGGCGACCTGTTGCCGCCTGGCGTGCTCAACGTCATCAACGGTTTCGGCCTGGAGGCGGGCAAGCCGCTGGCGTCGAGCAAGCGCATCGCCAAGATCGCCTTCACCGGCGAAACGGGAACGGGCCGCCTGATTATGCAATACGCGGCGCAAAATCTGATCCCCGTCACGCTGGAGCTGGGCGGCAAGTCGCCGAACATCTTCTTCGCCGACGTGATGGACGCCGACGATGCCTTCTTCGACAAATGCCTGGAAGGTTTTGCGATGTTCGCGCTGAACCAGGGCGAGGTCTGCACCTGCCCGTCGCGCGTGCTGATCCAGGAATCGATCTACGAGCGCTTCATCGAGCGGGCGCTGAAGCGGGTGGCCGCCATCAAACAGGGTAATCCGCTCGATTCCGCGACGATGATAGGCGCGCAAGCGTCGCAGGAGCAACTGGAAAAAATCCTGTCCTATATGGACATCGGCAAGCAGGAGGGGGCGACGGTGTTGGCGGGCGGCGCGCGCAAGGTGCTGACGGGCGAACTGGAGGGGGGCTACTATGTGAGCCCGACCGTGTTCAAGGGCAACAACAAGATGCGCATCTTCCAGGAGGAGATTTTCGGCCCGGTCGTGTCGGTGACCACCTTCAAGGACGAGGCCGAGGCGTTGGCGATTGCCAACGACACCTTGTATGGCCTGGGCGCCGGTCTGTGGACGCGCGACGGTTCGCGCGCCTTCCGCGTCGGCCGCGCCATCCAGGCCGGTCGCGTGTGGACCAATTGCTACCACCTGTACCCGGCCCACGCCGCGTTTGGCGGCTACAAGCAATCGGGCATCGGCCGGGAAAATCATAAGATGATGCTGGACCATTACCAGCAAACCAAAAACCTGCTGGTGAGCTACAGCCCGAAAGCGCTCGGCTTCTTCTGATCGCAGTGCGTTCCCGCGGCGCCTGCGCCGCGGGTATTTTGCAAAGGTCCACCATGAAGCATACGATTGCGCGCGTCACGGCAACCCCGGCGGCGCTGGAAATGACGGCCGCGCTGTGCCGGCGGCATGGTGCGGTGATGTTCTTTCAGTCCGGCGGCTGCTGCGACGGCAGTTCGCCGATGTGTTATGCATTGGGCGAGTTCAATGTCAGCGACACGGATGTCTATCTGGGTAACGTCAATGGCGCGCCGTTTTACATGGGCATGGAGCAATTCGAGTACTGGGAGCATACTCAGTTGATCATCGACGTGGTCGACGGCAACGGCGGTATGTTTTCGCTCGATAATGGCACAGGCAAGCGCTTCCTGACCCGTTCGCGCCTGTTCACGGACGCGGAATTGCAGGCGCTGAACGTCCAGCCGGCGCCGGAATGAGCGGCCCTTATTTCAGGTGTGGCACCTTGCGGTAGATCGTGTTGCGCGATACTCCCAGCGCCCGCGCCGTGGCCGACACGTTGCCGCCGTGCGCCTCCAGCGATTGCAGGATGGCGCTGCGTTCCATGTCCTCCAGGTTGGCGCCGCCGGCCAGCATCTTGTCGGCGCTGGGGAGGGCGTCCATGTCGATATCGTCGAGGAAATCGTCGGGCATGTGGCGCAGGCTGATCTCGTGCTCGTCGCCGGCCATGACGGTGGCGGTGCGCAGCAGGTTGGTGAGCTGGCGGAAATTGCCCGGCCAGCGGTGCTGCTTAAACAACTGCAATATCTCGGCCGACACCGTGTAGCGCCCGCCGTTCGACTCGCTCGCCAGGATTTTCTTCACGACCGTTTCCAGGTCGCTGCGTTCGCGCAGCGGCGGCAGCTTCACCACCAGGCCGTTCAGGCGGTAATACAAATCTTCACGGAACAGCCCCTTGGCCATGCGCTCGCGCAAATTATGGTTGGTGGCGCAGATGAGTTCGACGTTGACGGTGATCGACTTGCTACTGCCCAGCGGCGTGACCATGCGTTCCTGTAATACGCGCAGCAGGCGCGCCTGCAGGCCAAAGGGCATGTCGCCGATTTCGTCGAGGAACAGCGTGCCGCCGTTGGCTTGCAAGATTTTGCCGATCGCCCCTTTCTTGCGCGCGCCGGTGAAGGCGCCGTCTTCGTAGCCGAACAGTTCCGATTCGATCAGCGTCTCCGGAATCGACGCGCAATTGACGGCGATGAACGGCCCCATGGCGCGGGGCGAATCGTTGTGGATGGCCTGGGCCAGCAACTCCTTGCCGGTGCCGGTTTCGCCCATGATCAGGATGGGAATATCGCGCCCCAAGACCTTGCTGACCTTGTCGATCACCAGTTCCAGTAGCGCATCGCCGGTGCGCAGATAGCGCAGGCCGGACAGGCGCCGCGCGGCGCTGGCCGCGTGGAGGGGCGAGGGCGCAACGGCGGGCGCCGCGTCGCCGTCGGCCGGGCGCGTCAAGGTGTGCTGGAGTGCGCTATTGGCCAGCCGCAACTGGGCGCGTCCGTATACGCGCACGCCGTTGTGCATGCACACGTTCAGCAAGCCGGGTGCGGCGGTGCGGTAGTGGTCGTACAAAGCCGACACGGGCAGCCCGAACAGGGAGCTGAAGGTGTGCGATTGCAGCGTGGCGAATGACAGGCCCAGCTGGAACAAGCCGCTGCGGTTGGCGGACAGGAAGCGCCCGCCGGGCGTGAACGAGGCGATGCCCTCCATCAGCGTGCCGATGAATTCCGGCCGCACATGAAAGTGCAGCGTGATCGCGTCTTCGAAGGCCGAGGCGAACAATTGGTTCTCGATCATTAACGCCGACATGCGCACCAGCGCCATGGTGTGCTTGTGGAAGCTGCGCTGGTCGCCGGACACGTCCAGCACGCCGATCACACTGCCGCGGTGGTCGGTGATCGGCGCGGCCGAGCAGGTGAGGAAATGGTTGGCCGCAAGATAGTGCTGGGTAGCATGCACGAGCGTCGGCGCCTTCTCGGCAATGGCGGTGCCTATCGCATTGGTGCCCTTGCTTTGCTCGGACCATGCGACGCCGGGCCGCAGCGCGACCCGGTCGGCTTTTTCGAGGAAATCGTCGTCGCCGAGCGAATGCACGATCACGCCGTCCGCGTCGGTCAATATCACCATATTGTGGGTGTTGACGATCTGCTGGTACAGCGTTTCCATGGCCGGCACGGCGTGCGTGTGGAGCATGCGGTTTTGCTCGATCAGCAGCGACAGCGCGGATGGCGCGATGGGGCTGAAGTCCGGCGCCGCAGCCGGCTGCAAACCATAGGCAATCGAGCGCTGGCGCGACGATTCGATAATGAGGGGCATCCTATCCTCCCATCCCGATGCCGCGAACGGTGCGGATTGGGGGGGGGAAGGGGTGTGCAGCTCGGGTGCAGACTGTCGATGCATGTTCTCGATTCCTCCGGTCGGCGCCTGGACATGGCGCTCTAGTCGTTGCGAGACTGTTCCGTAATGTAGCACCTGGCGTCGCTCTTGTCGTGAACTGGAACAAGCGGACGCAGCCGGGTGTGGCGGCCGTGTCCGGTTGCGTCGCCGTTCTGCATGCCGCTGTCATCTGTGGAGCCGCTCTCGCCAGTTAAATGCCTGTAAAACCTATAGTTGGTATAAGCAATCATGGTGCCAAGTACGCAGGGGAGAAAAGCCTTGCTAGCGGGGAGGCTCTTTGCTATAGTTCGCCTCCCCAATGAGTGGCACTGGATGCTAATCAAAAAGGGAGCGCAGTAAAAAGCAGGGGGTTGACGAAATGGCCGAAACGCTGCATACTCTTTCTTCTTCGCGGCTGACAAACAAAACGCTTTGTCGCCAAGCCGCAGCAGCACAGAACAAGTTCTTTAAAAATTAACAGTCGATAAATGTGGGCATTTGATGATGGTGCCGGCGGACTTCGGTCCGCCGCATACTTAAATTATTAAATGCTCGCGAAAAAGAA
>NZ_JAQQXR010000027.1 GCF_028595325.1 Janthinobacterium fluminis | reverse complement strand
AGTTGGTCCCACCCCTTCCCATCCCGAACAGGACCGTGAAACAACTTTGCGCCGATGATAGTGCTGCAACCAGTGTGAAAGTAGGTTATCGTCAGGCTAGTTATATTAAAAAACCCCGTTGGCACCTTGTGCCTGACGGGGTTTTTTTCGTCTGGGGCTTTGGCGCGCCGCTGCTAGTCTTTGATTTCGCGCCTTTCAAGCCAGATGCTGCTGAGCACCAGCGCGGGCAATCCCACGGCAATTGCCAGGCCCAGCGCGCTTGTTTGCATCTCGACCGCGCTGCCATTGAGCGCCATCAGGGTGTAGCTCCATGGGAAAAACCGCCAATATTCCGAATTTCCGAGCTGCAGGATCCCCATCGTCGCGATTATCCCCAGCGCCAGCGGCATGACAATATTTGAGAAACGGGTGCTTACCGCGTGCTGAATAATAACGATCGGCAGACTGGCGACGCTGATCTTCAGCAGGGTCGTGACGAAGGCTAAATCGATGTTGCCCGCAAGCGGATAGCCGCACAGGACGAAGACGCCAAGCACGGCGCCGCATAACAACATCAGGCCGACATCGGCGCCGGCGACCAGGCATAGCGCCAGCAGTAATTTGGCCAGATACAGTTGGCGATGCGTGATCGGCAAGGTCAACATCAGGCGCCACGTGTGATTTCTATGTTCATTGCCGTTGATGAGCCCAGTCAGCAGCGCTATATAGAGCGGCAGCATGAAATGGCACCAGAGCGCGAGGTTGCCCATCCAGAAATTTTGCCACGGTAATGCGCTGGCCACATTCAGCTGGCCTGACTTGAGCAGCATGCCCGTATTCAGCAGGACTACCATGAATGGGCAAGCGAGCATCGTCATCAGCGCCAGCGAGCGCCGCGTTTTCAGTATTTCAATTTTGAGCAGCGTAAAGATCATCGTCTTTTTCCTTCGTCCGCGTCGTATCCAGAAACCATTGCTCAAGCGTCGGCTGCCGATACACGGACTGGAACAGGCGCACGCCGGCGCCAATCAGGCGCGCGTGTACCTGGTCGGCATGGTCGAGTGCGATTCGCCGCACTTCCAGATGGCGCTCTCCCGTCATGCGAACCTGGTAGTCCATTTCAGTCAGCAACGCCGATGCTTGCCGGGCATTGTCGATTTCGAGCGTCAGCACGCCCGCCTGGCCCGCCAGCAGTTCTTTGACCGGGGCCTGGCAGATGACGCGTCCCTTACTGAGCAGGGCTAGGTGGGTGGCGATTTTCTCGACTTCGTCAAGTTGATGGCTCGACACAAAGACTGTGCAGTTCGCCCGGCTCGGCAATTCCGCCAGCAGCTTCCTGATTTCCAATATGCCCTGCGGATCGAGGCCGTTGCCCGGTTCGTCCAGAATTAACAGGCGCGGCTGCCCCAGCATGGCATGCGCCAGCGCCAGCCTTTGTCGCATTCCCAATGAAAATTCCGCGACCCTGGTCGCGCCCGTAGCGCGCAAATTGACAATGTCCAGCACGCGCCCGATTTCCGATTTCGGCAAGCGCTTGATCGCGCAAGCCACTTGAAGGAACTCTGCGGCGCTTAAATTGGGGTACAGGCAGGGGGAGTCGACCAGGCAGCCGATCTCCCGCAAGATGTCGATCCGCTGCGTGGCGATGTCGCGGCCGAGCACGCGCACCGTCCCGGAGTCTGGTTTGAGCAAGCCCGTCATCACGCGGATGGTGGTGGACTTGCCCGCGCCATTATTGCCAAGGAAGGCAAAGACGCTGCGTTCGGGCACGCGCAATTCGATTTCCCGAAGAACCCGGTGCGCGCCAAATGACTTGCTCATCTGACTGATGTCGATGGCCACTTCCATGCTTTGCTTAGGCGATTTTTCGCTGTGCCGCAGTGTTGAGCTGGGGGCCGCTCATGCCCGACAGCAGCGACGGCATCCGATCCGGAAAGGCGAAGCGCAGGCACTGGTAACCGATGCCGGTCACGCCCACCATCATGCCCAGCGGCTGAAAATTCTTTTCGCCCAGTTGCCAGCCATGGACGTCCAGCTCCTGCATCAAGCGGGGCAGGATTTCGCTACAGCGTTGTGCAAGGGCGGGGTCCACATACTGTCCGCAGGAAAGCAATAATTCGAGATTGCCGAAGCTGCCGAAGATGAGGGAATGGTTGCCCGTGAAACCGTGCATGAGCGTCGTGTGCACGGCGATTTCCAGTTCGTTCTGGATCTCGGCGCCGCCTATGCCCGCCTGCAGCAAGGCCAGGCGCGCCAGACCAATCCCGGGCGCGCCGTGCGCCCATGCATTGACGCACACGATTTGTCCCGGCGCCATTTTGTTGGCAAGCTCGCGGCAGTCGCGCCAGTTCTGTTGCTCGGGCACGAACAGCGTGCGCTCGTAGGTCAGCGCCTCGTGGCAGGCGTGGAGATACTGCGGCTCCTGGGTCGCCGAATACATCCTGGCAAAGGCGAGGGAAAAACCGGAGGCGCCGTGGGCGAGGCCCGCCAGCGGCACGGAACTGGTGATGAGCCAGCTGTATCCGGGGTAGTCCTGTTGCCGGTTGGCCAGCAAATGCTCCGCCGCCTGCCTGGCCAGTTGCAAGGCGCGCGGCGAACCGCTGGCGATATGATAATCGGCGCAGGCCAGCATCAAGCCCGCCGCGCCCTTCAGCAGGGAGTAGGCGCGGTCGGCCGCGATCAGTTCGGCGAAATCGACGCTATCGAAGAGGCGTTCAATTTCCGCGAAATGCCGGTTCGCATCGCGGCCGCCATCCATCACGGCCAGGCTGCAGAACAGATGAATGACGCCGCCCCAGCCGACGAACAGTCCCAGCGGCCGTATCGTATTCCTTGCCTGTGCCAGTTTGCATTGCAGGGTATGCAGTGCCTTATCGGCAAGGTCGCGGTACTTCGGCTCGCCGCTGAGCAGGGACAGTTGCGATAGATAGAGGATTTCCCCCGGCATGCCGCAATACAGATCATAGAAGGCGGGAATCAATTCCATCTTGCGGTTGTCGAGCGAGGTCGCCTTCACGATCATCCAGCTCGCGCGGTCACCGTCGACATGCACTTGCGAGGCGATATAGTCGCCGACCTTGTGCGCCTCTTGCAGCAGGCGCGCGTTCAGCCTCTCCTCGGTCGAATAGTCGCCGCGCGTCGGCGCGTCGCCCGTCGTGGTCTTCGGCGCGTTGAGTTTTTCGCTCATGAGCAGCGTTTTTTCGATGACCCAGGCCTGGTGCTTCATATCGTGCTCGGACAGGAGTTCGAGCTTGCGGCGCACGCGCGCCAGTCCGCTGTTTTCAAAGAAATCGGGGATGCGCCCGTCTTCGGCGTATTGCAGGTGTCGGCCGTCGGCCGTGGTGGTAAACAGCGGAACGTCGCGCTGCTGCAGATCGCTGGTTTCGAATGGAATGAAGCGCTCGGCCAGCGGGCAATCGGCTATCGCCAGCGCCAACAGATTGAAATGCGCATTGAGCGCAGCCTCGGAGCGCATCAGGGTAGGATGGGTCGCCTCCTCCAGCAAATGGGCGTAGGCGACCGTGTTCCGGAATAGCACGCGCACCTCATCGCCCTTGAAGGCATCCAGGCGCGCATGCAATTCCTCGCGCCTGGTCAATATGGTCGCGTACATATGCTGGAAGCCCTGTTTCAAGGCCGTGATATGGGCCGCGCCCAATGCGATTTTTTCGCCATGCAGGCGAGGGACGTTGAGCGCTCCTTGCAGCGTGCCTTTTTTGCGTTCGAAATGGATGGCGCCGTCCTCGCCGCGCACCATGAAAAGACTGTTGACAACGCCTTCCTTGCCTTCCGCGTCGGCGATGCCGCTGATGTCCGGCAGATGTGCCGCATCCAGGTCAATCCGGCTCGGCAGGATTCCCGTGCGCAGAACCGAATCATCGAAGTTGTTGTTGGATTCGCCGTTTGCCGATGGCATTTGTGGATGGAAAAACGATTCCAGGTCGATCAGAACCGGCTGCGCGCCCGACGCGATAATGTTCTCATAGTGAAAATCCGACCCTTCCAATACATACAGTAATGCCAGCCAGGCACCCAGCCGCTCGTAAAAGCCTTCCACCTGAGCCGGCGATGCACATTCTTCGTGGTGAATGAACTCAACCCAGCCATAGTTGCCGCGGTCCAGCGCGACAGGGACTTGCAAGTCGAGTTTGCCATGCTGGTTGAGCCATTGTACGAGTGCGGCGAAGTGCAGGTCGATTCTCAGGCTGCGCGGCTTGTAGATCAGTTTGCGTCCGTCGCACAGCTCGATCCGTGCGACGCTGCGTCCGCCGCGGTGGGCGTCCCCCATGCCAAATTGGATGTGGCGAATCTCCGCCGCGTCATCGCTGCGGAAGATATCCCGCTGTATGGCGGCGCGGTCGTCGATAAATCTGGCTAACAGTTCGCACGATTGCTCTACCCACGTCATCGTGAGTGTATCCATCCAGCGCCGCATTACCGGATAGCGCGAATGGAAGAAGGCGCGCACTTCGGGCTCCAGCAGCGAGTCGCAAAAGTCGTCGAAGCTGACCGTGGCGGCGATTGCCTTGTACTGGGCGATCAGGACTTTATGCGTGACGCCGAATAGCTTGTCCAACAAATTCGGCATGACGGCTTGCACATAGCTTTCTTCAAGCTGAATTTTTCTGGCGGTGCAGAATTCCTGGAGCTTCGTTTGGCACAGCCGGGTATGTTCCTCATAAAAACCGGCCAGTTTATGCAAGTCCATTGTCTGTCCTTCAAAGTCCGCACATTGACGTACCGGGTGGCGGAATGTCCACCACCCGGTTCAGTACTCTTGCTACTTGCTTATGCCTTGTCGGATGGATGCGGCCAACGCGGCCAGCAACTACGGCCGCCACTGCACTCGCCGCTGACCGTGCAAATATAGCCAGACGACCACGCCAGGCCACCGCTCACTTGATGCAACAATTCTTCCTTGATTTCCACCATGCCCAGCGATTCAGTCATCGCTGATTGGTCGCTGTCGCTTTGTACCAGTGCATTCAGAACATTTTTTTTGCTCATGAAAATACATCCTTTAGAAAGGTTGGAATCGCACAAATGGCGGTGCTCGTCACATGTGCCAGGAGCGTCGGGGCGGGCTGTGCACGTCTCGACAGAGCAACGTTACCAAAAAAGCATATGTTTATCAATAAATAATATTGCAAATTTATTTTGTCGGATGCGTCGCCCCATGGCAGAAAAATCTTGCCAGCGCTGGGGCACTTTGCTATAGTTCGCCTCCCCGCTGAAACGGCAGCGAAATCAAGTGCTTGCAGGACATCGGGGAGCGCCGGCAACGGCGCTGCGGTAAAAACAGGGGGTTGACGAAACAAGCGAAACGCTGCATACTCTTCCTCCTTCGCGGCTGACAAACAAAACGCTTTGTCGCCAAGCCGCAGCAGCACAGAACAAGTTCTTTAAAAATTAACAGTCGATAAATGTGGGCATTTGATGATGGTGCCGGCGGACTTCGGTCCGCC
>NZ_JAQQXR010000026.1 GCF_028595325.1 Janthinobacterium fluminis | reverse complement strand
TGTAAGGCATGCCGCCAGCGTTCAATCTGAGCCAGGATCAAACTCTTCAGTTTAATCTCTGTTTAATGTCATTTCTGACAGGTCGAAGCCATCGCTGGCTTCTTACTCACTCAAAATACTGACAGGCTGTTTCTTGCGAAACATCCGTGTTTCTTTTTTCGCGAGCATTTAATAATTTAAGTATGCGGCGGACCGAAGTCCACCGGCACCATCATCAAATGCCCACATTTATCGACTGTTAATTTTTAAAGAACTTGTTCGGTACTACTTTCCGCGTTTCTGACAAAGCGTTTTGTTTGCCATCAGCAGAGAGAGAAGAGTATGAAGCGTTTCGCTTATTTCGTCAACTTCTATTTTTACTACCCCGTCGTTTCCGATCGGCCCGTTTTGCTCTGTAGCTAGTGCCACTCATTGGGGAGGCGAACTATAGCAAAGGCCCCCTGCACTGGCAAGGCCTTTCTCGCCGCCCACCCTAAACCGGACTGTGCAAATGGCAAGTGTGTAAGCCCTCACCCTCTTCAAACGAGATCTGGATTGGCAGAAAGCGAGCAATCACTGCGGCATTCGTCAAGGCATGCTGCGATAGGCGCTCGGTGGTGAAACGGCCGCCGCCGGCCAGCGCCATCGGCAACATCAACTGGTCGGCCAAGTGCTCGCCAACGGCCGCACCCGATGCCAGGTAGCGCCGCACCTGCCGAACCACGTTATGGGCAACGGTTTCGGCGCGCACCATTTTTTCACCGAAACCGGCAAACACTTCCGTCACATGCTCGTGTTCGAGCGTAATCAGCAGCACGTTCCCCGGCCCCTGCTCCTCGGACAAACCGCGCATCCGCAACTGTGCCTCGCCCCACCCCATGCCGGCGCCGACGCACTCAAGCTCGCGCCTGGCAATGCTGGCGGGGATGCCTGCGAAGAAGCCTTCGGCATAGGCGGCGCGCCGCTCGCCCCGCTCCATCAATTCGATCCGGCGCAACTGCGCGCAGGGCCGAACCGTGGCAAGCACCTCGCCGCCGCCGGCCGGATAGAAGCCAAAGCGCTGCAACTCGATGCCGATTTCCACCCCCATCGCCGCCAGCACGCGGCCGTAAGCCTGCGCCAAAAACTGCGCCGGCGGCGCCATCGGATTATGCGTGCCGCCACTGATGCGCACGGTCGATGGCGCATCGGCATACAGCAAGGCCGGCAGCAGCGTCTGCAACACCAAAGTGCAACTGCCGGCGCTGCCAATCGCAAACTGGTAATCGCCGCCCCGGATCCTCCCCGGCGCGAACACCAAGGTTTGCGCATTCAACGCGGCGGCGGCCACGTCGGCGCCACAGACCTGGGCGGCGGCCTGCACCGCCACCAGATGCTGCCGCATCAGGCCGGGCCTGGGGCGATTGGCACGAATATTCGTAATGCGAAACGCCTGCCCGGTAATCATCGACAATGTCAAGGCAGTACGCAGCACCTGACCGCCGCCCTCGCCTACCGATCCATCCAATTCAATCATATTCTTCTCTTCTTATTCATCAACCTTTGACGCACACCACTTGCTTCAAAATATGCACCACATCCACCAGATCGCGCTGCGCATGCATCACCGCGTCGATATCCTTATAGGCCATCGGAATCTCGTCTATCACATTGACATCCTTGCGGCACTCAACGCCCTCGGTTGCCGTAATCTGATCGTCGAGCGTGAAACGGCGCTTGGCCTCGGTACGGCTCATGGTACGGCCGGCGCCATGGCTGCAGCTATGGAAGCTTTCCTCGTTACCCTTGCCGCGCACAATATAGCTCTTTGCCCCCATTGAGCCGGGAATGATGCCCAGCTCGCCCGGACGCGCCGACACCGCCCCTTTACGCGTCACCAGCACATCTTCGCCGAAATGCCGCTCCCGCTGCACATAGTTGTGATGGCAGTTGACCGCCTCCACATGCGTCTCGAACGGTTTGGCGATGACACTGCGCACGGCCGCAATCAGGTTCTGCATCATCACCTCCCGGTTAGTGCGCGCAAACTTCTGCGCCCAGCTCACCGCCTCGATGTAATCATCGTAGTGCTGCGTCCCTTCCGGCAAATACGCCAGATCCTGGTCGGGCAAGTTAATGAAGTGCGTGCGCATATCCTGCTTCGCCAACTCGATAAAGTAACTACCGATCGCATTGCCGACGCCCCGCGAACCGGAGTGCAGCATGAACCATACGGAACCGGCCTCATCCAGGCACACCTCGATAAAATGGTTGCCACTCCCCAGGGTTCCCAGGTGGCGGTGATTATTCGTATTCTTCAGCTTCGGCGTCTTCTGGCAAATCGCCTCAAAACCATCCTTCAACTGCGCCCAGCCAATATCGACTGGCTGTGGCGGCACTCCCCAGGAACCCACATCGCGCCCACGGAAACCACGCGTCTTCGGCGACATGCCATGCGGGATCGCACGCTCAATCGCGCTACGCAAAGGCCCCAGATTGTCGGGCAGGTCGCTGGCCGTCAGGGTGGTTTTCGCCGCCATCATCCCGCAACCGATATCGACGCCGACGGCGGCGGGAATCACCGCGCCCAGCGTCGGCACCACACTGCCAATGGTCGACCCCTTACCGACATGCACATCCGGCATCACCGCAATGTGCCGGTAGATGAACGGCATCTTCGCCGTGCTGCTCAACTGCTGCTTGGCCGCCTCGTCGACAGGCACGCCGCGGGTCCACATTTTCACCGGACGGCCACCCTCAACATTCATCACGTCGTAATCTTGTTTGCTCATATTCTTCTCTTAATCCAATTATTTATTCACTTGCACATCGTTTTTTGCCGGCCCAGTGTGCCGCGCCCGGATACGGGTATTTTCGTATCGACACCCAAGCTATTGCAAATGGCGTGCCAGCTCCTGGGAGAAAATGAAAAAAACCATATAAGAGCTTGATTTTAATGAAAAATATCGCATGCGACAGACATGCCGGAATTAGGCGGCCATTTTACATTTTGTGATATATTATCTTTTTAGATAAATAGCTATCCCGAAAATGAGCAAGAAACGCATTGTAGTGATAGGCTTTCTGGGCACCCAGCTCGACAGCGGCAAGGGTGCGGCGCGCTGGGAAAAGTGGCGCCCGAGCGTCGCACTGACCCAGCAGGAGGACACGGTCATCGATCGCTTCGAACTGCTTTGCACGGCAAAGTACGGCGAACTTGGCAAGGCCATCCAGCGCGACATTGCATCGGTTTCGCCGGAAACGACGGTCGCCGCGCATCATCTGCCGATTGCCAATGCGTGGGATTTCGAAGACGTCTACGGCTGCCTGTTTGACTTCGCCAAGCATTATCCATTCGATCCGGACAGGGAAGAGTATTGGATACACATTACCACCGGCACCCACGTGGCACAGATCTGCATGTTCTTGATGACGGAGGCGCGCTTCTTCCCCGGCCGCCTGCTGCAAACCGCGCCGCCTCGGCGCCAGAGTCTTGGCAATCCCGGCAGCTTCACGCTGATCGACCTCGACCTGTCTCGCTACGACCAGATCGCGCAGCGATTTTCGCGCGAGCAAGAGGAAGGCGTGACCTTCCTCAAGTCCGGCATCGCCACGCGCAACCCGCGCTTCAACACGATGATCGACGAAATCGAGCGCGTCGCCATCAAATCCCGGGCACCTATCTTACTGATGGGGCCGACCGGCGCCGGCAAGTCCTTTCTGGCACGGCGCGTCTTTGAGCTAAAAAAAGCGCGCCACCAGCTCGACGGCAAATTCGTCGAGCTCAACTGCGCCACCTTGCATGGCGATGGCGCCGCCTCAACCTTGTTCGGCCATATCAAAGGGGCGTTCACGGGGGCGGCGACGGATCGCCCGGGCCTGCTGCGCTCGGCACATAAAGGCTTGCTGTTTCTCGATGAAATAGGCGAGCTCGGCCTGGATGAACAGGCAATGCTGCTCAAGGCCGTCGAGGAAAGGCGTTTTTTCCCCGTCGGCAGCGACAATGAAGTGCAGAGCGACTTCCAATTAATAGCCGGCACCAACCGCGACCTGGCGCAAGAAGTGGCGGCCGGCCGCTTCCGCGAGGATCTGTATGCGCGCGTCAATCTGTGGACGTATGCATTGCCGGGCCTGGTCGACCGGCAGGAAGACATCGAGCCGAATCTTGATTATGCATTGGCCCAATTCAGTGCCGAACATGGCCAGATGGTGCGCTTCAACCAGGAGGCGCGTCGGCACTACATGGCGTTTGCGACATCGGGCGAGGCCGCATGGGCCGGCAATTTCAGGGACTTGTCCGCCTCCGTCACCCGCATGGCGACGTTGGCGGAGGCCGGCCGCATCACCGACGACATCGCCGCGGCGGAAATTGACCGGCTAAAGCGCCTGTGGCGGCGCCAGCCGCGGCCGGCCGGCGAACACGCCGTCGAACTGGACGAGGTCATGGGCAGCGAAGCGGCGGCGCAACTGGATTTATTCGATGCGATGCAACTACGCGCCATCATCGGCCTATGCCGCCAATCCAAAACCCTGTCCGATGCCGGCCGCAAACTATACGCAGTATCGCGCGACGCCAAAGCCAAACCCAATGACGCCGATCGCCTCAAGAAATATCTGGCCAAATTCGGGCTGGACTGGGATACAGTCTCTCCCTCAATATAAAACATATACTCCTGGCACCTTGAAAAATATGATTCCAACCGATATACACGCCGAAATCATGCGCCGGCTCGCGGCAGTCGAACAAACCGAAGGCGTCCGCATCCTGCTGGCTATCGAATCAGGTAGCCGCGCCTGGGGATTCGCCTCGCCCAATAGCGACTTCGACGTGCGTTTTATTTACGTCAGGCCGAAAGACTGGTATCTGGCCGTCGACCTGGAATCCAGGCGCGACGTCATTGAATATCCGATTGTCGATGACATCGACTTGAATGGCTGGGACGTGCGCAAGGCATTAATGCTGTTTTCAAGTTCCAATCCCGCGTTCGTTGAGTGGGTTCAATCGCCTATCCAATATATGAGCAATGGCGTCTTCTCCGCCGCCTCCAAAGAACTGCTGCCGATGGTTTATTCCTTTGAAAAAGGCATCTACCACTACCGCAGCATGGCCAAGACGAATTTCCGTGGCTACTTAATGGCCGACATGGTGCCGCTGAAGAAATACTTCTACGTACTGCGCCCACTGCTGGCTGTGCGCTGGATTGAAACCTATCACACGGCGCCGCCGATTGAATTCGACGCCCTGCTGCACCTGATCGGCGGCCAGGATCAGGTATTGGAAGACATACACGCCTTACTGGCCAGGAAAAAGCAGAGCCTGGAGAAGGAAGTGGCGCCACAGATAAAAAGCCTGAATGCCTTCATCGAAGCGGAATTGAGCAGCCTGGAGTCGCTCGTCCCTGAAAAATCCGAGCGGCACGGTGCGATGGACAAGCTGAACCAACTGTTCCACGCGATACTTGAAGAACCAGCCCTTCCCCGTGCCGACTGAGCTCTACAGGCTTACATTGCCAAGACCATCGTCGAATGACCTCATCCTGCTAGGAGTTTGCTCCTTCTGCCTGATGGCAGGAGCGCACGGGCAGCAAAAACCGCTACAGCCGACGAGCTCAAAAAAGCTGGCGGCGGCATCCGCGATGACGGCGGACTACAGCCTGACCTCGTCCAGCACCGCGCCTTCGGGGACGTGGCGCTTCACGAAAGGGCGCTTGTCGGTAAAGAGGATCGATGATCGCCATTTCGCGATCCTCTTTGCCTGCGAATGGAAAAAAGAGCCTAAGGCAGCGTGTTCTGAATGGTGGACGGCGCAGTTGCGGGATGGAAGTCTCTATTTGCAGGATATGAATACGGATAACATCAGCATGCATTTCGATCCAGCCACGCGGGCATTTACGATAAACAGCAGAGGCATGGATGCAGACAGCACCCTGCGAACGGACGTCTTTCACCCCGACACACAGGCAATAAGGGACAAGGCATTGATCCGGCGCATGAAAACCGCGCAATCAAATTTTGAATCAAAGGAAAACGCCAGAGTCTTCGGCCACTACAGCACCTGGGAATATTCTCGTGCGCGCATTCAGTTTCCAGCTCAGTAAATCAAGAAAAGGCCCAGGGACTCCGGGGTCTGACCCCGGCCTTTTGGGGTCTGACCCCTGCCTTGGCACCCGGCTGTTGACCTGGCGGAGCAAAATCCCCAAACGAAAAAAACCCCGTCAGGCACAAGGCGCCAACGGGGTTTTTTAATATAACTAGCCTGACGATAACCTACTTTCACACTGGTTGCAGCACTATCATCGGCGCAAAGTTGTTTCACG
>NZ_JAQQXR010000025.1 GCF_028595325.1 Janthinobacterium fluminis | reverse complement strand
CGGCGGCCGCCGCGCCGGCGCCGCGCGCGCCGCTGCGCGGCGCCGACCTGGCGGCGCTGGCGCCGGCCGCGCGCGCGCGCCTGCGCACGGCCCTGCTGGAATTGAATTTGGCGCGCGCCGCCGCCGTGCTGGGCGAGCTGGGGCCTGAGTGCGCCGGGCTGGTCGCCGCCATCGAGGAGATGCTGGCGCACTACCAGTACCCGCAACTGTGCGCGCTGCTCGACGGCGCCGACGGCGCGGCCGGGGAGTTGTAGAATTGCACCGATTGACACACCATAGTGAAGAGAGCGGCACCATGTATCGCGATTTGTCGGACCAAACAAACAAGGGCGAAGTGCTGATCGTCGAAGACACGCCGGCCTCGCTGAAGCTGCTGAGCGACCTGCTGACGACGGCCGGCTACGCCGTGCGCCAGGCGCCGAACGGCGAGCTGGCGCTGTGGACCGCGCAGTCGCGCCCGCCCGAGCTGATCCTGCTGGACGTGCGCATGCCCGGCATCGACGGCTTCGAGGTGTGCCGGCGCCTGAAGGAGTCGCCCGAGCTGCGCGGCGTGCCGGTGATCTTCCTGTCGGCCCAGCACGACACGGACGACAAGGTGCGCGGCTTCGCGCTGGGCGCCGTCGACTTCATCGCCAAACCCTTCCAGGCCGAGGAAATCCTCGCCCGCACGGACGCCCACGTGCGCCTGGGGCGGGCGCAGCAGGCGCTGGCGGCCGAGCGCGCCAACCTGGAGCGCCGCGTCAACGAGCGCACGGCCGAGCTGGAACAGGTGGCGCGCACGCTGGAGGACGAGGTGCGGGTGCGCCGCGCCAACGAGGAATTCCTGCGCCTGTCCAGCCAGGTGTTCGAGGCGACGCTGGACGCCATCATGATCACCGACGCCGAAGGCCACATCATCACCACCAATCCGGCCTTCACGCGCATCAGCGGCTACAGCGCGCCGGAGGTGGCGGGCTGGCACGTGCTGCGCCTGGCCGCCACCGAGGCCGACCGGGCCATCGTCGCGGCGATGGCGGACGCGGTGCGCGAGTGCGGCCACTGGTCGGGCGAGGTGCTGACGCGGCGCAAGAGCGGCGACACCTATCCGGGCCTGCTGAGCGTGTCGACGGTGCGCGGGCCGGACGGCGCCGTCGTCAACTACGTCGGCGTCTTCCTCGACATCAGCGAGCGCAAGGCCGAGCAGCACCTGATCGCCTTCCTGTCGCACCACGACGCGCTGACCGGGCTGCCGAACCGCGAGATGGCGCGCGAGCGCTTCGAGCATAGCCGCGCCGCGGCCGGGCGCGACGGCCAGCGCGTCGTCGTCATGTGCCTGGACCTGGACCGCTTCAAGAACATCAACGACTCCTTCGGCGCGCCGGTCGGCGACCGCACGCTGCAAGCCGTCGCCGGCTTCCTCGGCAGCTGCCTGCGCGAGGGCGACACGGTGGCGCGCCAGGGCGGCGACGAATTCCAGATCATCCTCGAAGACGACGCGGCGCTGGGCGCGACGCTGGCGACGGTGCAGAAAATCCTGCTGGGCCTGCGCGACGACCTGCGCGTCGACGGCCAGCACCTGACGCTGACGACGAGCATCGGCATCGCCGTCTTTCCGAACGACGGCGACAGCCTCGACGAGCTGCTGCGCAACGCCGACACGGCCCTGTTCCGCGCCAAGGAAACGGGGCGCGACAACTACGCCTTCTTCACCGAGCGCATGGACATGGACGTGCGCGCCAAACTGGCGATCCAGACCCAGTTGCGCGGCGCCGTCGCGCGCGGCGAATTCGCCGTGCACTACCAGCCGCAGATGTGCCTGCGCACGGGCGCCATGCTGGGCGCCGAGGCGCTGCTGCGCTGGGACAACCCGGTGCTGGGGCGCGTCGCGCCCAGCCTGTTCATCCCGCTGGCCGAGGAATACGGCTTGATCACGGCCATCGGCGAATGGGTGCTCGACACCGTGTGCGCGCAGATCCAGCGCTGGCACGCGGCCGGCCTGGGCGAAATCAAGGTGGCGGTGAACCTGTCGGGCAACCAGTTCGCCCAGGACCGCACGGTGGAGTTCGTCGAGGCGACGCTGCGCAAATACGGCATCGCGGCGCTCTGCCTGGGCATCGAAATCACCGAAAGCACCGTCATGGGCGACCCGGACAAGGCGGTGGCGGCGCTGAAGCGCCTCAAGGACATCGGCGTCGGCATCTCGCTCGACGACTTCGGCACCGGCTACTCCAGCCTGGGCTACCTGAAGCGCTTCCCCATCGACGTGCTGAAGATCGACAAATCCTTCGTCGACGACGTCGCCACCAGCACCAACGACGCCGCCATCGCCCTGTCGGTGATCTCGCTGGCGCACAACCTGAACATGCGCGTCATCGCCGAGGGCGTCGAAACGCGCGAGCAAATGGCCTTCCTGCGCGAACACGGCTGCGACGAAATGCAGGGCTACTTCTTCAGCCGGCCGCTGGCGGCCGACGCCTTCACGGCGTTGTTGGGCGAAAAGAAGAACCTCAGCGCGATATAGGGCGGCGCGCGGCGGCAATTGCGCACCAAACCGGTGCGGGCGGCATGGATTGGTGCAGCAGTCCGCGGCCCTTGCCGGGGCCGCGCCCCCGTGCGCTGGCATAAATTATGCATTCAAGGCAGGCATCCACTCAAGGAATGCCCTCATGCCCGATTGCAGCGACAGCCAGACGAGCATCACCAGCGGCGGCGCCTGCCAGGCGCGGCTGGCGCTGGGCTTCGCCGACGACGCCGGCACGACGCGGCTGGTCGAGCGCGCCCATGTCGGCCCCCTGCGCGTGCAACAGCCGCTGTACCCGGAGGGCGGCGCCGTCTGCCACGTGATCGTCGTGCATCCGCCCGGCGGCGTGCTGGGCGGCGACCAGCTGGCGCTCGGCGCCAGCGTGGGGCCGGCGGCGCGCGCCTTCCTGACGTCGCCGGGCGCCACCAAATGGTACAAGGCCAACGGCCAGGTGTCGCGCCAGCAGGTGCGGCTGCACGCCGGGGCCGGCGCCAGCGTCGAATGGATGCCGCAGGAGGGCATTTTCTTCGACGCGGCCGACGTCGCGCTGGAGCACAGCGTCACGCTGGCCGCCGACGCCAGCTACATCGGCTGCGACATCATCTGCCTGGGCCGGCGCGCCTCGGGCGAGTCCTTCAACAGCGGCAGGATCACGCAACTGACCCAGGTGCGCCGCGGCGGCAGGCTGGTCTGGTGGGAGCGGGGCGTGCTGGCCGGCGGCGGCGACATGCTGCGCAGCCCGCTCGGCCTGCACGGCCACAGCGTCTGCGCGACGCTGCTGGCGGTCGGCAGGGCGCTGCCGGCCGACGCCCTGGCCGGCCTGCGCGAGGCCGGCGCCGATGGCGGCGCGCGCTTCGGCCTCACGCAGATGAAGGGCGTGCTGGCGGCCCGCTACCTGGGCGACGACAGCGAACAGGCGCGCCGCGCCATGCTGGCCGTGTGGCGGCGCCTGCGCCCCCATCTGCTGGGGCGCGCGGCCCAGGTGCCGCGCATCTGGAACACTTGACGCCCAAGGACACGCGATGGATCTGACGCCCAGGGAAAAAGACAAGCTGTTGATCTTCACGGCCGGCCTGCTGGCCGAGCGGCGCCTGGCGCGCGGCCTGAAGCTGAACTATCCGGAGGCGGTGGCCTTGATCAGCGCCGCCATCATGGAGGGCGCCCGCGACGGCCGCACGGTGGCCGAGCTGATGTCGGACGGCGCGAAGATCCTGCGCCGCGCCGACGTCATGGACGGCATCGCCGAGATGATCCCGGACATCCAGGTGGAGGCGACTTTCCCGGACGGCAGCAAGCTCGTCACCGTGCACAAGCCGATTCCCTGAACTGCCGCGCCGCCACTCTTGAGGAGCCCACCATGATCCCCGGCGAATACCAGCTCGAAGAAGGCGAAATCAGCTTGAACGCCGGCCGCCCCGGCGTTTCGCTGGTGGTGGCGAACCAGGGCGACCGGCCGATACAGGTGGGTTCGCACTTCCATTTTTTCGAGGCCAATCCGGCGCTGTCGTTCGAGCGCCGGCGCGCCTACGGCATGCGCCTGAACATCGCGGCCGGCACCGCCGTGCGCTTCGAGCCGGGCCAGCGGCGCACCGTGGAGCTGGTGGCGCTGGCCGGCGCGCGCAGGGTGTTCGGCTTCAACGGCGCGGTGATGGGGCCCTTGCAGGACGCGCCGCCGGGGAAGCCATGACATGGTGACGATTTCGCGCCTCGCCTACGCCGAAATGTTCGGCCCGACCAAGGGCGACCGCATCCGCCTGGCCGACACCGGGCTGTTCATCGAGGTCGAGCACGACTATGCGAGCTACGGCGAGGAGGTCAAGTTCGGCGGCGGCAAGGTCATCCGCGACGGCATGGGCCAGTCGCAGGGCAACGCCGCCGACGTCATGGACACGGTCATCAGCAACGCCGTGATCCTCGACCACTGGGGCGTCGTCAAGGCCGACATCGGCCTGAAGGACGGCCGCATCGCCGCCATCGGCAAGGCCGGCAACCCGGACATCCAGCCGGGCGTGACGATGGCCATCGGCGGCGCCACCGAGATCATCGCCGGCGAGGGCATGATCGTCACGGCCGGCGGCGTCGACACGCACATCCACTTCATCTGCCCGCAGCAGATCGAGGAGGCGCTGATGAGCGGCGTGACGACGATGATAGGCGGCGGCACCGGGCCGGCCGTTGGCACGGCCGCCACCACCTGCACGCCGGGGCCGTGGCATCTGCACGCGATGCTGGGCGCGGCCGACGCCTTTCCGATGAACCTGGGCTTCCTCGGCAAGGGCAACGTCAGCCTGCCGACGCCGCTGGAGGAGCAGGTGCGGGCCGGCGCCATCGGCCTCAAGCTGCACGAGGACTGGGGCAGCACCCCGGCGGCGATCGACAACTGCCTGGCGGTGGCCGAGCGCATGGACGTGCAGGTGGCGATCCACAGCGACACGCTGAACGAGGCCGGCTTCCTGGAGCACACGCTGGCCGCCTTCAAGGACCGCACCATCCACACCTTCCACACCGAGGGTGCCGGCGGCGGCCACGCGCCCGACATCATCGCCGCGGTCGGGCAGGGCAATGTGCTGCCCTCGTCGACCAACCCGACCCGGCCCTATACCGTCAACACCCTCGACGAGCATCTCGACATGCTGATGGTGTGCCACCACCTCGACCCGGCCATCGCCGAGGACGTCGCCTTCGCCGAGTCGCGCATCCGCCGCGAAACCATCGCCGCGGAGGACATCCTGCACGACCTCGGCGCCATTTCGATGATGTCGTCGGACTCGCAGGCGATGGGGCGGGTTGGCGAGGTCATCATGCGCACCTGGCAGACGGCGCACAAGATGAAGGTGCAGCGCGGCGCGCTGGCGCCCGACTCCGGCCGCAACGACAATTTCCGCGCCAAACGCTACATCGCCAAGTACACCATCAACCCGGCCATCACGCACGGCATCTCGCACGTCGTCGGTTCCATCGAGGTGGGCAAGATCGCCGACATCGTGCTGTGGAAGCCGGCCTTCTTCGGCGTCAAGCCGGCGCTGATACTCAAGGGCGGCATGATCGCGGCGGCGCGGATGGGCGACCCGAACGCCTCGATCCCGACGCCGCAGCCGGTGCATTACCGGATGATGTTCGGCGCCTTCGGCGGCGGCCTGAAAAAATCCTTCACCTTCGTGTCGCAGGCGGCCTGCGACGCCGGCATCGGCCGGCAACTGGGGCTGGGCAAGCAGCTGATCGCGGTGAAGAATATGCGCCACCTGCGCAAGGGCGACATGATACACAACGGCGCCACGCCGCACATGGAGGTGGACCCGGAAACCTACGAGGTGCGCGCCGACGGCCAGTTGCTGGTCTGCGAGGCGGCCAGGGCGCTGCCGATGGCGCAGCGGTATTTCTTGTTTTGAGAGGAGCTTCGATGCTGAGCCTGCATACCAGAATCACCCACGCCGACGCCGTCGAGGCGCTACTGGTGCTGCCCTACGAGCAGCGCGAGAAGTGCCGGCTGCGCGCCACGCTGGCCAGCGGCGAGGACGTCGCCGTGTTCACCGAGCGCGGCACGGTGCTGCGCGACGGCGACCTGCTGACGGGCGAGGCGGGCCGGGTCGTGCGCATCGTCGCGGCGCGCGAGCCGACCTACCTGGTCCGCTGCGCCGACGCGCACGCCTTGCTGCGCTGCGCCTTCCACCTCGGCAACCGGCACACCCAGGCGCAGGTCGGCGACGGCTTCCTGCGCATCCGCCGCGACCCGGTGCTGAAAGCGATGCTGGAGGGCTTGCGCGCCTGCGTGACGGAGGAGGACGCGGCCTTCGAGCCGGAGGCGGGCGCCTATGGCGGCGGCCACAGGCACGGCGACGACGGCGGCCGGAACCGGCTGGCGCCGATCCCGCTGCGGCAGAAAATCCACCGGCCGCACGACCCGGCATGAGGCTGCCGGCGTCCGCCTTGCTGCACCTGCTGCAGTTCGCCAGTCCGGCGCTGCCGATCGGCGCCTACAGCTATTCGCAGGGGCTGGAGGCGGCGCTGGAGCGCGGCATCGTCGCCGACGCGGCGACGGCGCGGGCCTGGATCGTGGGCCAGTTGCACGAGGTGGTGGCGCCGTGGGAGGCGGCCGTGTGCTGGCGCCTGATGCGCGCCTTCCAGCGGCGCGACATGGCGGCCGCGCTGATGTGGAGCGAGCGCTTCATCGCCTCGCGCGACAGCGCCGAATCGCGCGCCGAAACCATCCAGATGGGTTATTCGCTGACGCAGCTGCTGGCCGAGCTGGGCGTGGCCGACGGCGCGCTGCTGGCCGCGCTGCGGGGACAGGACGAGGTGGCGCTGCCGACCGCCTACGCCTGCGCGGTGGTGGCGCTGGCGATTCCGCACGAGGCGGCGCTGCTGGCGCTGCTGTTCGCCTGGGCGGAAAACCAGGTGCTGGTGTGCGTCAAGTCGGTGCCGCTGGGGCAGGTGGCGGGGCAGCGCCTGTTGCTGTCGCTGCGCGCCGAACTGGAGGCGGCGGCGCGCTTTGCGCAGAGCGTGAGGGACGAGGGCATGCGCAACTGGGCGCCGGGCCTGTCGCTGCTGTCGATGCAGCACGAAGTGCAGTACAGCCGGCTGTATCGTTCATGAGAGCGGGCCGGGCCGGGAGGGCTGGCCGCGGCTTTTGCAATTGATTCTATTCATAGGACTGAAAACGATGACAAGCCTCACTTCCAACCCGCTCCGCGTGGGTATCGGCGGCCCGGTCGGTTCGGGCAAGACGGCGCTGTGCGAAATGCTCTGCAAGGGCATGCGCGAACGCTACGACATGGCCGTCATCACCAATGACATCTACACCAAGGAGGACATGGAAATCCTGCTGCGCGCCGACGCCTTGCCGGCCGAGCGCCTGATGGGCGTGGAAACGGGCGGCTGCCCGCACACGGCAATCCGCGAGGACGCCTCGATCAACCTGGAGGCGATCGCGCGCATGCAGGCCGACTTCCCCGCGCTCGACCTGATCCTGCTCGAATCGGGGGGCGACAACCTGGCCGCCACGTTCAGCCCGGAGCTGTCCGACCTGACGCTCTACGTGATCGACGTGGCCGGCGGCGAGAAAATTCCGCGCAAGGGCGGGCCGGGCATCACGCGCTCGGACCTGCTCATCATTAACAAGACCGACCTGGCGCCGTATGTCGGCGCCAGCCTCGACGTCATGGCGCGGGACGCCAAACGCATGCGCGGCGCGCGGCCCTTCGTCTTCACCAACCTGCGCAGCGGCGACGGGGTCGCGCAGGTGATCGAATTCATCCGCGAGCAGGGCTTGCTGGACCAGCGGCATCACTGCATCAAGGGCGAGGCGGCATGAACAGGGTTCATGCGCCGTCGCCGGCGCGCATTCAGCCAGCGCGCTTGTCGGACAGCACAACCGGCGCCGCCTTGTGCGGATACCGGCCGAGGTGGCCGGCGCAGGCGGCGCGGATCGCCGCCATGTCGCGCTCCTGGTCGCCGCTCAAATGCACATGGTCGACCAGGCCCAGCACCTTGTTCGGATAGTCGAGGTAGATGATGGTCAGCGGCACTTTCGCCTCCAGCGCCAGGTAATAGAAGCCGCTGCGCCAGTTCGGCCGGTAGCTGCGCGTGGCTTCCGGGGTGATGGCCAGCCAGTACCAGTCGGCCGCCAGCATGCGCTGCGCCTGGCGCTGGATGGTTCCCGACGTGGTGCTGCGGTCGACCGGTTCGCCGCCCAGCGAACGCAGCCACTTGCCCAGGGGGCCGCGGAACAGCGAGTCCTTGGCGAGCCAGCGGAACGGCAGGTCCAGCGCCCATTTGCTCAGCAGGGCGACGGCGAAATCCCAGTTCGAGGTGTGCGGATACAGCACGGCGATGCCGCGCGGACCGGGCAGCGGCCGGTAGCGCACGCGCCAACCGAACAGGTGCAGCGTGCGCAGCGCGGCGCGTTGCCGCCAGGCTGGCAGCGCCTGCGGCTGCAAATATAAATCGTCCATGGGCATTTCCTCGATGTTGTTGTTCTTGTTTACTTTGACAGCGCTGCGGCTGGTTTGATGGCGCGGACTGAAAAATTCCGCGCCGCATTTTATATTGCGGCGGGCGCTACAGGCAAATCGCGCCGCCGCCAACGATGCCCGCACGCATCCATTTGCAGTTTTCAGGCGGACGGGGCATGATGGCTGGACGCCGGGCGAAGCAGGCCGGCGGCGCGGCAAGCCGCAAGCGGCCCGCGCTTTCCTCATTATTGCCATTCAACTGTCTTTGTCCTCAGTCCAGCCGTGTCGCCGTGGGGGGAAGGTATGCTCAACAAGCAGCTCCTGTGTGTTTCGCTGGGCAAGCCGGCGGCGCCGCTCGTGGCGGGGCTGGCATGGGATGACTGGACCGTCCACGCCGTTGCCAGCCTGAAGGAGGCCAGCCGCGTATTGCGCGAGCAATCGTTCCTCGTGGGTTTGCTGCTCGGCATGGCGCACGGCGACGCCCCCGACGAGATCGACAGCTTTCTGCGCCAGCACTGGGCGATGCAGTGGATCGGCGTGTTTCCCCCGCACGCGCTGCAGTCGCCCGATTGGCGGCGCCTCGTCGCCGACCATTGCTGCGACTTCCACACTTTGCCGATCGACCCGCTGCGCCTGAGCCATACGCTGGGCCACGCCCACGGCCACGCGGCGCTGCGCGAGGCGCCCGCGGCGGGGCCGGCGCGGCAGCGCGACATGCCGCTGAAGGGCCACGGCGGCGCCATCCTGCGGCTGCGCCGGCAAATCGCCCAGGTGGCGGGCGCCACGGCGCCGGTGCTGATCTGGGGCGAGAGCGGCAGCGGCAAGGAATTGACGGCCCAGGCCATCCACGCGCAGTCGCCGCGCGCCGCCGGCCCCTTCGTGCCGATCAATTGCGGCGCGATTCCGGCCAGCCTGATCCAGTCGGAGCTGTTCGGCCACGAGCGCGGCGCCTTCACCGGCGCAGCGTGCGGCAAGCGCGGCCTGATCGAATCGGCGGCCGGCGGCACCGTGTTCCTCGATGAAATCGGCGACTTGCCGATGGAATTGCAATCGAATCTGCTGCGCTTCCTGCAGGAAAAAACCATTTACCGGCTCGGCTCGACGCAGAGCATCGAGGTCGACGTGCGCGTCATCGCCGCCTCGCACGTCAATCTGCAGAAGGCGGTCGCCGGCGGCACCTTCCGCGAGGATTTGTATTACCGCCTGAACGTGCTGGCGCTGGACGTGCCGCCGCTGCGCGAGCGCCGCGAAGACTTGCTGTTGCTGACCAACCATTTCTTCACGCTGTACGCGGACGAGCGCGCGCCCCGCGTCAAGGGCTTCAGCGGCAAGGCGCTGGAGGCGATCAAGGCGCACGACTGGCCCGGCAATGTGCGCGAGTTGATCAACCGGGTCAGGCGGGCGGCGGTGATGGCCGAGGGGCGCCTGATCTCGCCGCAGGATCTGGGGCTGGAGGTGCCGCCCAGGCGCGGCAACGGCGAGGCGCTCGACGGCATCCGCCTGCGCGCCGAGCGCGCCGCCATTGAAGCGAGCCTGCAGCGTAGCGGCAAGAACATTAGCCAGGCGGCGCGCGAGCTGGGCGTGTCGCGCATGACGCTGTACCGCCTGCTGGCCAAGCACGGCATCGACTCCTGAGCTCACGCCGCCGATACATGTTCAGATGCGGCAACGGCCGCCATGCGCGCCGCCTAAGTGCTTGAATCGGCGGGTTTTTTGCGGCGGCGCCGGCCGCGCGCGCGGCCCGCCGCCCCAGTCCGCCGTCACACCGTTGTGACAGGCGCGGCGGTTTCCGCGCCGGCCGGCCGGCGCGGCGTGCTCCCGCCCCTGGAAATATCCTTGCCATTCAATGGCTTAACGGGGCGGCGCGGGGCGTGGCACCAAGCTTGCATGGAGATGCCTTGCTTGGCGCGCTGCGCAAAGCGATCTGTACACCTCGTTTATCCCCTCCCTCAATAAGGAACTGCAATGAAAAAAACTCTACTCGCGGCCGCTATTGCCCTCGCGTTCAATCTGAGCGCGCAGGCGGCAAACGGGCCGATCAACGCGGCCAACAATGTACCGGGCAGCAGCACGCAGACGGCGAACAACACCGTCACCCAGTCGGGCGCCGGACCGGCGGCCTATGACAACTCGGTTGCCACGCAAGACAATAACTCCGATCAAAACAACGACAAGAGCACCGGGCAGAACAATAGCAGCGGCAATGCGCTGGCCCAAGGCGCCGGCGCATCGGCGGCGAACAACGGCGGCACGTCGACGGCGGCGTTCACGAATTCCTTCAACACCTCGACCGCAACGGCCAGCAGCACGCTGAGCGGCCAAGTGTCGGGCAACACCATCAGCAATATCGGCAACTACGCGACGAACACCGGCAGCGCCGCCGGCGGCGTCGGCAATGGCGCGGTGGGCGGCACGGGCAATGGCGGCAGCGCCAACGGCATGGGCGCGGCCGGCGGCGCCGCCAGCGGCGCGGAAGGCGCGGCCGGCGGCATGGCCAGCGGCGGCAGCGGCGGCGCGGCCGCCCGCGGCGGCGACGCCAGCAACGGCAGCGTCAGCAGCGGCAGCGCGGCCGTCGGCGACAGCTACGCCGGTCGCGGCGGCGACGGCGGCCATGCCCACGACGCCTACAGCGGCGCCGGCGGCGCCGGCGGCACGGGCGGCAATGGCAGCCCCGGCTCGAACGGCGGCAGCGCCGTGGGCGGCGCGGGCGGCAGCGGCGGCGCGGCGGGCGACACCTACGGCGGCAACGGCGGCCACGGCGACGCGGCCGGCGGCAACGGCGGCGCCGGCGGCCTGGCCGGCGGCAGCCCCGGCGGCGCGGGCGGCGCCAGCGGCGGCGCCA
>NZ_JAQQXR010000024.1 GCF_028595325.1 Janthinobacterium fluminis | reverse complement strand
GCGCGCGCCGCTGCCGGCCAGCGCCAGCGCGCCATGCCTGGCCCCCGCCGGCGCGCCGCCGGCCGGCGCCGACGGGCTGCTGGAACAGGCGCGCAGCCTGGCCGACCTGGGACAATTCCAGCTCGCCGGCGAGAAATGCCACGCCCACCTGGCGCAGGCGCCCGACGCGGCCGAGGCCTATTTCATCCTCGGCATCCTCAACGAGCAGGCCGGCAAGACGGCGCTGGCGGAGGATTACTGGCGCCGCTGCATTTACCTGCAGCCGGACCATTACGAGGCGCTGTGCCACCTGGCCCTGCTGACCGAACACAACGGCAACGGCGCCGCCGCCGCCGCGCTGAAAGCCCGCGCCGCGCGGATTTTCCAGCGCCGCCACCCATCCTGAGGCCACCATGACGAACACCGACATCGCGCCACAAGTGATTTACGACTGCTGGAACCGCATCGGCGTCGTCGGCGACCAGAGCTGTCCCAAGCTGGCCCGGCACGTCCACTGCCGCAACTGCGAGGTGTACGCCGACGCCGCCCAGCGCAATTTGCAGCGGCCCGTCGACGCCGACTACCGGCGCGCCTGGGCCGAGCACTTCCGCGTCGCCGCCGACAGCGGCGCGCAGGCCGACAGTTCGGCGCTGGTGTTTCGCGTCGGCCGCGAGTGGCTGGCGCTGCCGACCCAGCTGTTCGCCGCCGTCGCGCCGCACGCCCTGCCGCACGCGCTGCCGCACCGCAGCGGCGGCCCCCTCAGCGGCATCGTCAACGTCGGCGGCAAACTCCATCCCTGCATGTCGCTGGCCAGCCTGCTCGGCATCGACGCGGCCGACGCCGCCCCCGTCCAGGGCCGCCACAGCTTCGCGCGCCTGCTGTTGCTGCAGTGGGAGGGACAGGCGTTTGCCCTGCCGGTGGCCGACCTGCACGGCATCCTGCGCTACGCGGCGGCGGCCGCGCGCGCGCCGGCCGCCACCATCAACCGCGGCCTGTCGCGCTTCCTGACGGGCGTCATCGGCCACGCCGACATGCAGGTCGGCTGCCTCGACGCGGCCCTGGTCTGCCACCAACTGGCGAGGGCCCTGCGATGAGCCACCAGGAACCGGAAGACCTGAGCCAGTTTTCCATGCTGGACCTGTTCCGCATGGAGGCCGACAGCCAGACCGGCATCCTGACGGACGGCCTGCTGGCGCTGGAGCGCCACAGCGGCGACGCCGCCGCCGTCGAGGCGATGATGCGCGCGGCGCACTCGATCAAGGGCGCCGCCGCCATCGTCGGCCTGAGCGCCGTGGTGCAACTGGCGCACGGCATGGAGGACAGCTTTGTCGCGGCCCAGCACGGCAAGTTGCGGCTCACGCCGGAGCGCGTCGACGTGCTGCTCGCCGGCGTCGACCTGATCGTCCAGATTTCCCGCCTGGACGACGCCGGCGCCGAGCCCTGGCTGCTGGCGAACGCCGCGCAGATCGAGCGCACGCTGAGCGCCATCGCCGGCATCGCCGAACTGCCCGAGTTGCCGGCCCTGCCCGCCGCGCCGAAGGCCCGCGCCGCCGTCCCGCCGCCGCAGGAGGCGCCGCCCGAGGAGGCGGCCGAGGATGCGGCCGTCGAAGCGCCCGCGGAGCCGGCCGCGCCGGCGCGCGCCCCCGCCAAGGCGGCGCAAAACTTCGACCGGCTGCTGTCGCTGGCCAGCGAATCGCGCATCAACGCCCACCAGATGCATCCCTTCATCCAGGCGATGCAGCGCTTCAAGCGCAACCAGAGCACCCTGTTCAGCGCGGTCGAGCAGTTGCACGAGGCCATCAGCCGCGGCGGCGACGCCGCGCTGAAGGAGAAGTCCCTGCTGGCGCTGCAGAAAACGGCGCCGCTCAAGCAGTTCGTGCTCGAACATATCGCCGACATTGAAAGCTACGAGCGCCGCCTGCTGGGCGTTTCGCAAGGCATGGTCGACGAGGTGCTGGCGCTGCGCATGCGCCCTTTCCGCGACGGCGTGCACGCCTTCCCGCGCATGGTGCGCGACCTGGCGCGCAGCCTGGGCAAGGAGGTGCGCCTGGAAATCGACGGCGAGGACACGCTGGTCGACCGCGACATCCTGGCGAAGATCGAAAGCCCGCTCAACCACATGCTGCGCAACGCCCTCGACCACGGCATGGAGGCGCCCGCCGAGCGCGCCGCCGCCGGCAAGCCGGCGCTGGGCACGATACGCATGGAGGCGAAACACCGCGCCGGCATGCTCAGCATCGACATCAGCGACGACGGCCGCGGCGTCGACCTGGAGAAGATCCGCCGCAGCGTCGTCGAGCGGAGCATGGCCAGCGAGGCGATGGCGGCCGCCCTGTCGCCGGCCGAGCTGCTGGAATTCCTGTTCCTGCCGGCCTTCAGCCTGAAGGCGTCGGCCAACCAATTGTCGGGGCGCGGCGTCGGCCTCGACATCGTCCATGAGACGATACGCCAGCAAAACGGTACGGTCCGGCTGGAGTCGGAGCTGGGGCGCGGCTTCCGCGCCGCGCTGACGCTGCCGCTGACGCAGTCCATCGTGCGCGCCCTGGTCGTCGAGGTCCAGGGCGAGGCTTACGCCATCCCCATCGTCAAGGTCGACAAGGTGCTGCGGGTGGCGCAGACGGCCATCCACACGCTCGAAGGCAAGCAGTTCTTCGAGCTCGGCGGCGAGCACCTGGGGCTGGTGTCGGCGACCCAGGTGCTGGAGCTGGGTACGCCGGCGGCCGGCGCCGCCGAGCTGGCCGTCGTCGTGCTGAGCGGCGGCGCGCGCCGCTACGCCGTCGTCGTCGACGCCATCCGCGGCGAGCACAGCCTGGCCGTGCAGGCGCTCGACCCGGTCTTCGGCAAGATGCGCGACATCGCCGCCGCCGCCCTGCTCGACGACGGCGAGCCGGCGCTGATCCTCGACGTGCCCGACCTGCTGCTGTCGATCGACAAGCTGCTGCACGAGGGCGGCCTGAAGCCGCTGGCCCAGGCCGGCCAGGACGGCCGCCGCAAGGTCAAGCGCATCCTGGTCGTCGACGATTCGTTGACGGTGCGCGAAATGGAGCGCAAGCTGCTGCAGGCGCGCGGCTTCGCCGTCGACATCGCCATCGACGGCATCGACGGCTGGAACGTGGTGCGCAGCGGCGAATACGACCTCGTCGTCACCGACGTCGACATGCCGCGCATGGACGGCATCGAACTCGTCACCCTGATCAAGAAGGATGTCCACTTGCATACGCTGCCCGTGATGATCGTCTCCTACAAGGACCGCCCCGAGGACCGCGCCCGCGGCCTGGCCGCCGGCGCCGACTACTACCTAACCAAGGGCAGCTTCCACGACGCCACGCTGCTCGACGCCGTGGCCGACCTGATCGGCGAGGCGCGCCTGTGAAAATCGCCATCGCCAACGACGTCGCCATGGCCGCCGAGGCGCTGCGCCGGGTCGTCGCCAGCACCGCCGAACACCGCGTGCTGTGGATCGCCCGCACCGGCCTGGAGGCGCTCAAGCTGTGCCTGGAGCAGCGCCCCGACCTGATCCTGATGGACTTGAACATGCCGGAGCTGGACGGCGTCGAGGCGACGCGCCAGATCATGCAGCAATGCCCGTGCGCCATCCTCGTCGTCACCGGCCGGCCGCAGGACAACGTCAACCAGGTCTTCCGCGCGCTCGGCGCCGGCGCCCTCGACGTGACGGCCACGCCGGTGCTGCGCGGCGCCCCGGACGGCGACGCCGAGTTATTGGCAAAAATCAAAACGATCGGCAAATTGATACGCCACACTGGAGGCAGTGAGGCGCTCTGCGCGAACCAGGCGGGTGCGGTGCCCGAACGGCGCGACAGCGAGCTCACGACGCTGGTGGCGATAGGCGCCTCCACCGGCGGCCCGACCGCGCTGTCGCGGGTGCTGGCCGGCTGGCTGGCGCCGCCGCAGTGCGCGGTGGTGGTGGTCCAGCACATCGACGCCAGCTTCGCCGGCGTGTTCGCCAGCTGGCTCGGCGAGCAGGTGGCGATGCCGGTCAGGACGCTCGACGATGGCGATGCGCTCAGCGGCGGCACGGTGCACATCGCCAGCACCAACGACCATTTGGTGATGGATCAGCATTACCGCCTCAGTTATGACGCCGCGCCGCGCGACTACGCCTACCGGCCGTCGGTGGATGTGTTCTTTCACTGCGTGGCGCAGCACTGGCGCGGCGCGGCGATCGGTGTTTTGCTCACCGGCATGGGGCGCGACGGCAGCGACGGTTTGCTGGCCATGCGCGGCGCCGGCCAGTGCACGATCGCGCAGGACCAGGCCAGCAGCGCCGTGTATGGCATGCCGCGCGCGGCGGCCGAACTGGGTGCGGCGCAATTGATACTGCCGCTGGACGACATCGGGCCGGCGCTGCGCGGCAGGACTGGCGGCAAGATATCCAGCCTGGCCATGCCGGCCCGGCCCCCCTGACGAAGAGAACGTAGATGGCCGACGCGACAAACAACTACGAGCAAGATATCAGCCTGGACACCTTCAAGGTCCGCGTCCTGCTGGTGGACGACCAGTTGATCATCGTCGAGGCGATCCGGCGCATGCTGCGCGACCAGCAGGACATCGAATTCCACTTCGTCACCGAGGCGGCGCTGGCCCTGCCGACGGCGCTGCAGCTGCAACCGACCGTGATCCTGCAAGACCTGGTGATGCCGGCGGCGGACGGGCACGACCTGATCCGCGGCTACCGGGCCGAGCCGGGGCTGGCCAGCGTGCCGGTGATCGTGCTCTCGTCCAAGGAAGACGCGCAGATGAAGGCGCTCAGCTTCGGCCTGGGCGCCAACGACTACCTGGTCAAATTGCCCGACAAGGTGGAATTGCTGGCGCGCATACGCCACCATTCGGGCGCCCACATCAGCCGCCTGCAGCGCGACCAAGCCTTCCGCTTCCTGCGCGAAAGCCAGAAAAACCTGGCCGACGCCAACATCGAACTGCAAAAGCTGGCGGCGCTCGACGGCCTGACCGGCATCGCCAACCGGCGCCGCTTCGACGAAACCATGCAAATCGAATGGCAGCGCGGCCAGCGCCACCGGCAGCCGCTCAGCCTGCTAATGTGCGACGTCGACTCCTTCAAGCTATACAATGACACTTACGGCCACCCGGCGGGCGACAGTTGCCTGAAAAAGGTGGCGGCCGTGCTGACGGAACACTTGAAGCGCCCGGCCGACCTGGCCGCGCGCTACGGCGGCGAGGAATTCGCGCTGATCCTGCCCGACACCGAGCTCGACGGCGCGCTCAGCATCGCCCAGGCTTGCCGCCGCCAACTGGAAACCCTCCGGCTGGACAATCCGCAGACCCGGCCGTTCGGCGTCGTCACCATGTCGATCGGCGTGGCGCGCGCCGTGCCCTCGCCCGCTTCGAGCATGGAGAAACTGATCGAACGGGCGGACAAAGCCCTTTACGCGGCCAAGCAAGGCGGACGCAACCGCGTCTGCAGCGCCGCCGAAGTCGAAGCATAAAATTCACCACGCACAGGAACAAGGAAGATGAGCACACAACTGGACCACGTCAGCGTCGTCAAAAAATCCAATATCTACTTCGACGGCAAATGCGTGTCGCACACCGTGCTGTTCGCCGACGGCAGCAAAAAAACCGTCGGCGTGATCTTCCCCTCCGCGCTGACCTTCAACACGGGCGCGCCGGAAACGATGGAAATCGTCGCGGGACGCTGCCGGGTGCGCCTGGCCGGCCAGGACGCATGGCACCACTACGAAGGCGGCCAGCAATTCGACGTGCCCGGCGACAGCCGCTTCGACATCGAAACGCTGGACACGCTCGACTACGTCTGCCACTTCGGCTGAGAACGGCGGCCGCCGCGGCGGCGCCGCTGCCGCCTCACACAAACACCGGTTCCGGCGCCAGCAGCACGCCGTAGCGCGCCTGCACATCCTGCTGGATCGCCTGCGCCAGGCGGCTGATATCGGCGCCGCTGGCGCCGCCGTTGTTGACCAGCACCAGCGCCTGCTTCGGATACACGCCGGCCGGCCCCAGGCTCTTGCCCTTCCAGCCGCACTGGTCGATCAGCCAGCCGGCCGCCAGCTTCTCGCTGCCGTCGGGCTGGGCGTGGTGCACCAGCGTCGGATAGGTCTGCAACAATGCCTGGCACTGGGCGCGCGACACCACCGGGTTCTTGAAAAAACTGCCGGCATTGCCGACCACGGCAGGATCGGGCAGCTTGCGGCGGCGGATCGCGATCACCGTGTCGGCGACCTGGCGCGGCGTCGGCGCGGCGCCGCCCTGCTCGGCCAGCGCCTGCGCCAGCTCGGCATAGCGCAGATTCGCCCGCCACTGCGCCGGCAGCGCAAACGTCACGTCGACGATCACCAGGCCCTGCCCGTCGGCATGCTTGAAAATACTGTCGCGGTAGCCGAAACGGCAGGCCCCGGCGTCCATCTCGAACGTTGCGCCGCTGGCGCAGTCAAACACGCGGAGGCTATGGAAGTAATCGCGCATCTCGACGCCGTAGGCGCCGATGTTCTGGATGGGCGCGGCGCCGACGGTGCCGGGAATCAGCGCCAGGTTCTCCAGTCCGCCCAGGCCCCGGGCCAGCGTCCATTCGACCAGGCCGTGCCAGCTTTCGCCGGCGGCCGCCCGCACATAGGTGGTGCCGGCGTCGCCGGCCGTGGCGGCGATGCCGCGCGTGGCCATGTGCAGCACCAGGCCGGCGTAGTCGCCCGTCAGCACGATGTTGCTGCCGCCGCCGAGCAGCAGGCGCGGCAGCGCCGCCAGGGCCGGGTCGGCCAGGGCCGCCCGCAAATCGGCGAGGGATTCCACACGCACATAGTATTGCGCACGGGCATCAATGCCGAAGGTGTTCAGGGAGACGAGGGGGAAATTGCGTTCGATGGCGAGGTCTGGATGCATGGGATATCAATTATTTTGCTTAATTATAGTGCGAAACCAACAAAAAACCAGCGCCGCACAGGGGCGGCGCCACCGTTGTCCGTTAAAATGTCGCATCTTTAACGCGGCCGCGCCACTCTCGGGAGTCTGGCCGCCGCCCGACGCGCCGCGCGCGCGCCCGCCACAATGAAAAGGAATGGACCATGCCATCATTTGATGTAGTCTGCGAAGCCGACATGATCGAAGTGAAGAACGCGATCGAGCAAGCGAACAAGGAAATCTCGACCCGCTTCGACTTCAAGGGCAGCGACGCCCGCGTCGAACACAAGGAAAACGAGTTGACCGCCTTCGCCGACTCCGAATTCCAGCTCAGCCAGGTGCGCGACGTGCTGACCGGCAAACTGACCAAACGCAAGGTCGACGTGCGCTTCTTCGACGACGGCGACATCAAGAAGATAGGCGGCGACAAGGTCAAGCAAGTCATCAAGATCAAGAACGGCATCGAAACGGAAGACGCGAAGAAAATCACCCGCATCGTCAAGGACAGCAAGATGAAGGTGCAGGCGAGCATCCAGGGCGAATCGGTGCGCATCACCGGCGCCAAGCGCGACGATCTGCAAGCCGCGATGGCCATGCTGCGCAAGGACGTCGACATGCCGCTGGAATTTAATAATTTCCGCGACTAAATCCGCACCGCGGCGTGGCGCCGAGGGGGCGCCGCCGCAGAAACCCTTGCCCGCATAGGGTAAAATGGAGACTGTGCAAAGCGTCGCACACGACGCCCGGGGCGGTAGTGCCGCAGCGGGCGCGGGCGCGCATCTGGCTCAGTGATAAACCACGGTAGTCTAAGGATAGCAATGAAACGTGTTGATGATTTCCGCCTGAAGTTCGGCAAAAAAGAGTATGTGCCCATCATGATAGGCGGAATGGGCGTGGATATTTCGACGTCGGAGCTGGCGCTGGAAGCGGCCCGGCTGAACGGCATCGGGCATATCTCGGATGCGATGGTGGAAGACGTCTCCGACCGCCGCTTCGACACCACTTTCGTCAAGGACAAGACGAAACTCTACAAATTCAATATCAACAACACCGACAAGGCCATCGTCCAGTTCGACCTGGGCCGCCTGGCGGAAGCGCAGCGCCTGCACATCGGCAAGACGATGGAAGCGAAAAAAGGCGACGGCCTGATCTTCGTCAACTGCATGGAAAAGCTGACCATGAACGGCCCGCGCGAAACCTTGCGCGTGCGCCTGAACGCGGCGCTCGACGCCGGCATCGACGGCATCACGCTGTCGGCCGGCCTGCACTTCGGCTCCTTCGCGCTGATCGCCGACCACCCGCGCTTCCGCGACGCCAAGCTGGGCATCATCGTCTCGTCCGTGCGCGCGCTGCAGATTTTCCTGCGCAAGAACGCCAAGCTTGACCGCCTGCCCGACTTCATCATCGTCGAAGGCCCGCTGGCCGGCGGCCACCTGGGCTTCGGCATGGACTGGGCCGCCTACGACCTGCACACGATCACCCAGGAAATCCTGGCCTATTTGAAGGCGGAGCAGCTCGACATTCCGCTGATCGCCGCCGGCGGCATCTTCACCGGCAGCGACGCCGTCTCCTTCCTTGAAGCGGGCGCGGCCGGCGTACAGGTGGCGACGCGCTTCACCATCACCCACGAGTGCGGTCTGCCAGCCAAGGTCAAGCAGGAATACGTGAAGGCGCAGGAAGAGGACATCATCGTCAACGGCATCTCGCCGACCGGCTACCCGATGCGCATGCTCAAAAACACGCCGGCCATCGGCGCCGGCATCCGCCCCGGCTGCGAATCCTACGGCTACCTGCTGGACGCGACCGGCAATTGCGCCTACATCAACTCGTACAACCGCGAAGTGGCGGCCCATCCGACCGAGAAAAACATCGTCGTCATGGACAAGACCTGTCTGTGCACGCACATGCGCAACTTCAACTGCTGGACCTGCGGCCACTACACCTACCGTCTGAAGGACACCACGCACAAGCTGCCGAACGGCGACTACCAGCTGCTCAGCGCCGAGCACGTGTTCAAGGACTACCAGTTCAGCGTCGACAACCAGATCGCGCTGCCGGAGCTGGAAGTGGAAGCGCAGAACTGAGGCACCCCACCCTCATGTAAAACGGCACAGCCTGCGAAGGCTGTGCCGTTTTTTTATCTCCCCGCGTCCTGGCGCTGGCCGGCCCCTCAGCCCTCGGCCGTAATCCGCGCGACCAGTTCCAGCAATACCTGTTCCGCCTCGTCGTTGGCCACCTGGCAAGTGCCCGCATTCTCATGCCCGCCGCCGCCATACTCCAGCATCAGCGCGCCGATATTGGTGCGCGAGCTGCGGTTCAAAATCGACTTGCCTGTCGCAAACACCGTATTCTGGTTCTTCAAGCCCCACAACACATGGATGGAAATATTCGTCTCCGGGAACAGCGCATAAATGAGGAAACGATTGCCGGCGAAAATCACCTCTTCCTTGCGCAAGTCCAACACCACCAGATTGTCGTGGACGGCCGCGCAGCGCTGGATCTGCTGCCGGCACTGCGCGCTATGCTCGAAATACAAGTCCATGCGCTCTTTCACATCCGGCAAGACCATGATGTCCAGAATCTCATGGTTCCCGCAGTAATTGATCAAGTCCATCATCAACTGGTAATTCGAAATGCGGAAGTCGCGGAAACGGCCCAGGCCGGTGCGCGCGTCCATGAGGAAGTTCAACAAATCCCAGCCTTGCGGATTGAGCACCTCCTCGCGGCTGAAGCGGGCGGCGTCGCCCTTGTCGACGGCCGCCATCATATGGGCCCAGGATAGGGGAAACGCCTGGTCGCCGCCGTAATAGTCGTAGACGACGCGCGCGGCCGATGGCGCCTCTGGGTGGATGATGTGGTTGCCGCGCTCGCCCGTATTGCGTATCGTTTCCGACAAGTGGTGGTCGAACGCCAGATGGACGCCGGCAACGAAAGGCAAGTTGGTCGTGATGTCGTTGTTGCTGATGGCTATTTTGCCGTCCTGCATATCCTTGGGATGGACGAACAGGATTTCCTCGATCATATTCAGGTGCTTCAATAACACTGCGCAGACCAACCCGTCGAAATCGCTACGCGTCACCAGACGGTATTTTTTTGCTTCAGCTGACATGAGGGCATCCTTTTCGTAAAAAGAAGATTCACCCGGCACGCTGGGTGCATAGTGAATAATACAACCCAATACTCTGGATGCACAGCAATAACAATGGGACTCGCACCACCTTATGGCGGGCGTCAATACCATCCCGGCGCCGCGCTGCTAGCCGGCCCATGCGGCATTGCCAACGCGCCTGACGCATCGCCAAGCGCGCCGCCGAGGCGCTGAGCTGCCTCAATATATTTGTTGCAAAAAAACACATTCAAACGCATACGCGAAGCAGCGTGCTAATATTTACATATGGTTTTTTTGCCATCTTTTTTTCAAGAAAAACAATAATCAGCATCAGCCTTTAGATCCAGATCAGTGCACCCATCCGGGCTGCACTGTCTTCAGGATGAGCGGCATGCCGTCTACCGACGGGCGTTCGCTCTGCAATGGGGAATCACCCCCAAACACTCAAAAAAGGAAAAAAGATGGAGATTCAAATGCATGCTGCAGCAGCCTCCCGCATGGCGCCAAAAGTCATCGCCTTGCTACTCGCGGGATTATTTGCCGGCGCCACAAGCGCGGCGGAATCGAAAAAAATCTGGATCACGGTGGGCGACGCGGCTTACACGCAGTTGCAGAAAGTTGCGCCCCAGACCATCGCCAGGGAAAGCCGGCTCAGCCAGACCAACGCCGCCGGCGACAAAAATGCCGGCAGCGAAAAAGTCCACCTGGTGGAGGTTGACGAGGAGCAAATGCTCCAACTGTCGGCGGCCATCCACCATGAGCTCAAGCGTTGTGGCGGCTTCATGTTCCATGCCAGCGAAAACGAGGGCCAGAAAGCCCTGAAGCAACCGATCGCGGCCAGCCTGGCGGCGCTGAGCCGGCCCGCCTACGTCATCGACAACCAGACGCTGGTCACGCCCATGCTGCCGCAAATGCAGGACAGCAATATCGCGCAAACCATCAACGACCTGTCGGCCTTCACGAATCGCTACTACACCACCAGCAGCGGCGTGAACGCATCGAACTGGCTGAAAAACAAATGGGCCGGCATGGCCGCCGGCCGCAGCGACATCAGCGTCAGCCAATTCACGCACCCGAACTGGGCGCAAAAATCGGTGATCCTGACCATCAACGGCACGGACAACGCGGCCGAAGTGGTGGTTCTGGGCGCACATCTGGACTCCATCAACAGCGCCGGCACAGGCGAAGCCACCAGGGCGCCGGGCGCCGACGACGACGCATCGGGGGTGGCCAGCATGACCGAAGCGCTGCGCGCTATGATCGCGAGCAACTACAAGCCGCGGCGCACCATCAAAATGATCGGCTATGCGGCGGAAGAAGTCGGCCTGCGCGGTTCGCAGGAAATCGCGCGTAACTTCAAGGCCAACAACGTCAACGTCGTCGGTGTGATGCAGCTGGACATGACCAACTACAAAGGCTCGCCCAGCGACATCTATATCTACACCGATTACACCGACAGCCAGCAAAACACCTTTGTCGTCAACTTGCTCAACACCTACCTGCCGACGCTCAGCATAGGCTACGACAAATGCGGCTACGGCTGCTCGGACCACGCGTCCTGGACCGCGCAGGGCTATTACGCATCGATGCCGTTCGAAGCCGCGATGTCGCAGGACAACCCGTACATCCACACGGTGAACGACACCTATGCCAGCTCGGGCAACCAGGCGCTGCATGCGTTGAAATTTGCGCGCCTTGCGACGGCATACGCGGTGGAGTTGGGCAGTGATGGGCCGGGTGTCATACCGCCGACGGACCGGGTGGAAACTTTTAATGGCAGCCTGAGCAGCGGCCAGAAGAAAACCTTCGGCCCGTACAAAGTGGCTGCCGGAGGCAGCTTCAAAGCGGTCCTGAGCGGAACCGGCGATACCGACCTTTACGTGCGCAAAGCCGCAGTGCCGACCACGACCACATTTGACTGCAAATCCGACGGTCCAAGCAGCACGGAAAATTGCACGCTCAACCTGACGGCCAATGGCGACGTCTACGTGATGCTGAACGGCTATACCGCGTCCACCTACACGCTGACGCTGACCTACCTGCCGCAATAAACCGGCGCAGGCTCAGGGGTCTGACCCCGGCCTTCTGGGGTCTGACCCCGGCCTTGGCCCCTTGCCTTGGCACCCGGCTTTGGACGTGGAGCATACCAAAGCTCCAGACGAAAAAAACCCCGTCAGGCACAAGGCGCCAACGGGGTTTTTTAATATAACTAGCCTGACGATAACCTACTTTCACACTGGTTGCAGCACTATCATCGGCGCAAAGTTGTTTCACGGTCCTG
>NZ_JAQQXR010000023.1 GCF_028595325.1 Janthinobacterium fluminis | reverse complement strand
GTAGGCGAAGCCGTAGCCGGCCGCCGCCAGCGCCTGCGTCGCCGGCATGCCGTAGGCGAAGATGGCCACGCCGATGGCCAGCGCCAGCGTGACGGCCGCCGCCACGTGGCCCTTCAAGCGCAGTATCGCCAGCGCGATGAAGAAGAAAATGATGGGGATGGCGGCGGCCAGCGCCGACAGCCACAGGCTGCCGAGCGGGGTGTAGATCTGGTTCCAGGTTTGCATGGTGTCTCCTCCAGGTGCTGCTGTTTATGAAATTATTGTTATGGTGTGTTTACTCGGCCTGGCCGCGCTCGCGCAGCAACTCGGTCAGGCTGCGCGCGGCCGGTTTCAAAGGCTCGCGGTGCTGGGTCCAGCCCAGCTGATGCGACGGCGTCAGCGCGCGCAGCCGCGTCGCCGCCCAGCGGAACAGCCGGTAGCTGGCGGGGTGGGCGAAGGCGCCGCTCCAGAAGCGCCAGATGAGTTTTTCGCCGCGGCTGAATTTGGCGCCCTGGCCGCGCAGCGGATGCGCGACCCGCTCGTCCGGATTCCGGTTCGCCTCGGTGCGCAGGCGGATCAGCAGTTGCGGAATCGGGATGCGCACCGGGCACACTTCGCCGCAGGCGCCGCACAGGCTGGACGCCGTCGCCAGGTCGGCCGTCGCGTCCAGCCCCAGCAGGTGCGGCGAGATGATCTTGCCGATCGGCCCGGGATAAGTGGTGCCGTAGGCGTGGCCGCCGATGCGCGTGTAGACGGGGCAGTGGTTCATGCAGGCGCCGCAGCGTATGCATTGCAGCGTCGCGCGCAACTGCTCGTCGGCGTAAGCCTGGCTGCGGCCGTTGTCGAGCAGGACCAGGTGCAGCTCGCGCGGGCCGTCCAGCTCGCCCTCGCGGCGCGGCCCGGAAATCAGGTTGAAATAGGTGGTGATGGCCTGGCCGGTGGCCGAGCGCGTCAGCAGGCTGGCCAGCGGCACGATGTGCTCCAGCTTGGCGACGACCTTTTCCATGCCCATGATGGCGATGTGCACGTCCGGCACCGTCGTCGTCAGGCGGCCGTTGCCCTCGTTCTCGACCAGCCACAGCGTGCCGGTGTCGGCCGCCGCGAAGTTCACGCCGGACAGGCCGATCTCGGCGTCGACGAATTCCTGGCGCAGCGCCCGCCGGCCCGTCTGGATCAAGGCGTCGACGTCCTCGGTGTAGGTCGCCTCCGGGATGTGCCGCTCGAACAGGGCGGCGATGTCGGCGCGCGTCTTGTGAATCGCCGGCATGACGATGTGCGAGGGCTTCTCGCCGGCCATCTGGACGATGTACTCGCCCATGTCGGACTCGATGCAGGACACGCCGCGCCCGGCCAGGTAGTGGTTCAGCTCGATCTCCTCGCTGACCATCGACTTGCCCTTGATGATGCGGCTGGCCTGGTGCGCCGCGGCGATGCCGTGCACGATGGCGTTGGCCTGGGCGGCGTCCTCGGCCCAGTGCACGCGCACGCCGGCGGCGACCAGCTTGTCCTCCAGCTGCACCAGCAGCTCGGGCAGGCGCGCCAGCGCGTGCTGGCGCACGGCCTCGCCGAGGTCGCGCAACTGCTCCAGCTCGTCGCCGTCGGGGAACTGCGCGCCGCGCTTGGTCTGCAGGAAGTCCATCGCGCCGCGGAAGCTCTGGCGCAGCTTGGGGTCGTCCAGCGCGGCCCGGGCGCGCGCGTGGAAGTCGGCCGGCGCGACGAAATGCAGGGTGTTCGCGCTCATGCCGCCTCCCCGCCCACGATGACGAGCCACATCCAGCGCGGGCCATGGGCGCCGTAGGCCAGCGTTTGCTGAATGTCTGAAGTCTTCGACGGCCCCGACGCCAGCACCAGGTTGCTCGGCATGCCGCCGGCCCAGCCCTCGGCGCGGGCGGCCGCGTGCAAATCCGCGTGCAGCGTGTCGGCGTGGAGCAGCGCCACATGCAGCGGCGGCACCAACGAGGCCGTGCGCGGCGAGCCGGCGTCCGGCGCCAGCACCAGCGTGCCGGTGGCGGCGATGCCGGAGCGGGCCACCGTGAAGCCGGCGTCGACGCTGTCGAACAGCTCGGCCTTCCACTGCTCCAGCGGGCGGGCGAACGGCAGCGCCTCGACCGCCGCCGGCAAGGCGGACGCCAGCGCGGCGCCCTCGGCGCTGGCCGGGTCCAGCAGCAGGCGGCGCACGCCGTGGGCGGCCAGGCGTTCGGCCAGCTGCGCCGGCCAGGCGGCCGCGCCGGCGCACCAGACCTCGGCGTGCGAGGCCGTCAGCGCGGCCTGCATCGCCCGCACCAGTTGCGCGTTCGAGGCCGGCGCGCGGCGGCCGTCGTAATGGCTGTCGATGCGGCCGTCGAGTTCTTCCACCGGCACGGCCGGGACGGCGTGGGCGGCGCGCAGCCGGCCCAGCATGCGCTCGCGCGCGCCCATCGCGCTCATGCGGCCTCCCCGCCGCTGCGCCGCCACAGGAAACTGGCCATGTGTTCGACCTCCAGCGGCGCGCCCTTGCGGGCGGCGGCGTGGCCGATGTTCAGCAGGCAGCCGCAGTCGGCCGACACCAGCCGCTGCGCGCCGGTGGCGCAGGCCGAGGCGATCTTGTCGGCCACCATCGCGCCGGAAATGTCCGGGTGCTTCAGCGAGAAGGTGCCGCCGAAACCGCAGCACTCCGATTCGCGCTGGTGCTCGACGCGGCTCACGCCGGGCAGCGCGTCGAGCAGCTCGACGCCGTGCGCCCGCGTGCCCATTTCGCGCCGCGCCGCGCAGGAGGTGTGCAGCACCACCGTTTCCGGCGCCGGCGCCGGCGCGGCGGCGTAGTCGACCTTCAGCACGCGCAGCAGGAATTCGCTCAGTTCGTAGACGCGCCCCGCCAGCTCGGCCGCCTGCGGCCCGGCCACCGGATCGTCGGCAAACAACTGCGGCCAGTGGTGCCGCATCATGCCGGCGCAGGAGCCGGACGGCACGACGACGGGCCAGGGTTGGGCGAACAGCGCCAGCTGGGTGCGCGCCACCGCGCGCGCCTGCTGCGGATTGCCGCTGCTGTAGGCCGGCTGGCCGCAGCAGCTCTGGCCGCGCGGGAAATGCACGGTCAGGCCCTCGCGCTCCAGCAAACGGACGGCGTCCAGCCCGGCCTGCGGCACGAACAGGTCGACCAGGCAGGTGGCGAACAGATAGACCTCGGCCGGGGCCGGCGGATAGTGGCGTTGCTGCATGTCTCGCTCCTGAGGCGGCCCGGCCGGTGCGGCGGGCGCTGGTTTTTTATTTGGATGTATGATGCGTCCATCATTCCAGCTTCCCGATCCAAGCTCAAATTGGTCGGACCAGTGTGGAAGCGACACAACAAGGGAGAGCACGATGGCGGCAGGCATGCAGGCGCGGGGACAGGTCGAGGCGGTGATGCGCAAGCTGGAAGGCGCGCTGCTCGACGGCAGCCTGGCGGCCGGCGCGCGCCTGCCGTCCGAGCGCACGCTGGCCGGGCAATTCGCGGTGTCGCGCAACACCGTGCGCGAAGCCACCCAGCGCCTGGCCGCGCGCGGACTGGTGCGCAGCCGCCGCGGCGCCGGCGTCTTCGTCACCGACCAGCTGCGCACCGGCATCGCCTCGCCGTGGGGCCAGCTGGTCGCCGACCATCCGGCGCTGCGCGACGACATCCTGGAGTTCCGCCGCGTCCTGGAGGGGGCCACCGCCTACTTCGCGGCGCAGCGGGCCGACGCCGCCGACCGCGCGCGCATCGCCGCGCTGATGGCGGAGCTGGAACGGGCCCGCCGCGCCGACGACAAGGCCGGCGAGGCCAGCGCCGACGCCAGGCTGCACGAAGCCATCGCGCTGGCCTCGCACAACACCATGTTCCTGCACCTGCACACCAGCGTCATCGGCATGCTGCGCGAGCACATCACCATCAACGGCACCGGCCTGCGCGAAGCGGACGCCGACACCTCGGCGCATTTGCTGAACCAGCACCGCACCGTGTGCGAAGCGATCTGCGGCCAGCGCCCGGAGGAGGCGCGCACGGCCATGCAAAGCCACATCGACTTCGTCCGCAGCCGCGTCCAGCAGGACGACGATTGAGCGCGGATTGGTCCTACCAGCGGAAAATTCACGGCGCCGCCCGGCGCGCGCCGGCCGACAAAATACTTGATGTTTTGCCGGCCGGCGTGGCACACTCGGCATCTACCGCCACGTGATTCGTTTGCCCAAGCCCCCGGCATAGGAAAAACTGGCGGCGCCCGGTCCATTGCCGGGCATGGCCATCAAATTTTCCTGGGGTGTAGTAATGATGCAAGCAAGAGGACGCCGGCAAGGCGCCGTCTGGTTCGTGGTAATGGCGCTGCTGTCCGGCGCCGCGGCGGCGGGCGCCGCAACAACGACCGTAATCTATCCGCAGGCCGGATCGACGCTCGACAGCCGCTACGAATACGACTGGGAAGTGCTGCGCACGGCGCTGCAGAAAACCCAGGCACGCTTTGGCCCGTTCACGCTGCGCCAGGCAAGCGGCAACATGTCGCCGGCCCGCGTCAGCGAGGAACTGCTGGCGCCGAACGGCCGCGTCAACGTGCTGGTGCGCGCCACCTCGAACCAACTGGAACAGCAGTTCCTGCCCATCCGCATCCCGGTCGAACGCGGCCTGCTCGGCTACCGCGTCTTCCTCGTGCGCGCCGCCGACCTGCCGCGCTTCGCCGCCGTGCGCACCATCGACGACCTGCGCAAGCTGCGCGCCGGCCAGGGCAAGGATTGGGCCGACATCCCCATCCTGACGGCGGCCGGCGTGCCGGTCGTCGAGGGCACCTCCTACGAGGGCCTGTTCCCGATGCTCAAGGCGGGGCGCTTCGACTTCTTCTCGCGCTCCGCCGACGAGGCCCTGCGCGAGCACGACGAGCGCCACGCCAGCGTGCCCGAGCTGGCCGTCGAGCCGACGCTGCTGCTGCACTACGCGCTGCCGCGCTACTTCTTCGTGCGCCGCGACGCCGAAGGCCGGCACCTGGCCACGCGCATCGAGGCGGGGCTGGAAACGATGATACGCGACGGCTCGCTGAACGCGCTGTTCTACCGCTACAAGGGGCCGATGATAGAGCGCGCCGGCCTGCACAACCGGCGCGTGCTGCACATACCGAACCCGAACCTGCCGCCGCTGACGCCGCTGGCGCGGCGCGAGCTGTGGTACGACCCGCTCAGCGGGAAGTAAGCCCGCCGCTAGACGCCGGCGCGGCAGGCCGGCACAGCAACTGCCCCACCCCCACCTGCCCGCAAGCCGTCACGCCCAGCATCGCCATGTTGCGGTCGACCTCGTCGCGCAGCAGGCCGATCGCATGCGCCACGCCGGCCTGCCCGGCGGCGGCGGCCGCGTAGTTGAACGGCCGCCCGACGAAGACGCAGCGGGCGCCCAGCGCCAACGCCTTCAGCACGTCGCCGCCACGGCGCACGCCGCTGTCCATCATCACGGGGAAATCGCCGACGGCCGCGACGATCTCCGGCAGCACGCGCAGCGGCGCGGCGGCGCCGTCGAGCTGGCGCCCGCCATGGTTCGAGACGATGATGCCGTCCACGCCGGCGTCGCGGGCGCGCAGCGCGTCTTCGGCGCACAGGATGCCCTTGATAATCAGCGTGCCCTGCCACTGGCGGCGGATGCGCGCGACATGCTCCCAGCTCAGGTGGTCGCGCGCGGAAAAATCGCGCAGCACATTCGAGGAAATGATGGGCGCGCCGCGCGTGGCGAAAGAGTTCTCGAAATGCGGCATGCCGTGCGCGCACAGCGTGCGCAGCAGCACGCCGAGCAGCCAGCGCGGGCGCAGCAAGCCGTCGCAGGCCAGCCGCAGGCTGGGGCGCAGCGGCGTCGAAAAGCCCGTGCGCAGATTGTTTTCGCGGTTCGCCGCCACCGGAATGTCGACCGTCAGCACCAGCGTCGCAAAGCCCGCCTTGGCCACCCGCGCCAGCAGCGCGTCGATGCGCGCCGGGTCGCCCGGCAGATACGCCTGGAACCAGGTGTCGGGCGCCTGCCGCGCCACTTCCTCCATCGGGATCAGCGAGGTTCCGCTGAGGATGGCGGGAATATTGGCCTGCTGGGCGGCGCGCGCCAGCACCACGTCGCCCCGGTAAGCCGACAGGGCGCTGATGCCCATCGGCGCGATGCCGAACGGCGAGGCGTAGCGGCGGCCGAACAACTCCACCTGCTGGCTGCGCCGCGACACGTCCACCAGCACGCGCGTCTTGAAGGCGTAGTCGTCGAAGGCGGCGCGGTTCTCGCGCAGCGAGGCGTTGTTCTCGGCGGCGCCGGCGATGTAGCCGAAGATGGGCCGCGGCAGGCGGCGCCGCGCCAGCGCCTCGAAGTCGTCGAGCGAGAGCACGCGGCGCAATGCGCGCGGCGGCGCGGCGCTCGCTTGCGGGGCTGCGGCGGGCGCGTTCAGGTGCGGGGATTGGGCCACGGTGCTTCTCCTGTCTCGTCTCGGTATGGGGCTGACAGGCATGGTAAGGGCTGAACTAGGCGCTGAAAAGCGAATTTACTTCCAATTCTTATTTCGCTTTTTTGCTACACTGTGCCGTATGACCCTGAAACAACTCGAAGCGTTTTACGCCGCCGCCACCTGCGCCAGCTTCGCCGTCGCGGCGCAGCGCCTGCACCTGTCGATTTCCTCGCTGTCGAAGCGCATCGCCGAACTGGAACTGTCGCTGGGCGAAACGCTGTTCGACCGCGGCGGCCACCGCGCCGCGCTGACGACGGCCGGCCACCGCCTGCTGCCGCACGCCGCCGACGTGCTGGCCTCGGCCGAACGGCTGACGGCCTCGCTGGGCAAGGAGGCGGGCATGCGCGGACGCTGCCGCTTCGGCGTCGGCGAGCTGGCGGCGCTGACCTGGCTGCCGGCGCTGCTGCGCGCGGCCGGCTCGGCCTATCCGCAACTGGCGCTGGAACCGTATGTCGACATCGGCACGGTGCTGGAGCGGGGCGTCGGCGCCGGCGAACTCGACTTCGCCGTCGTCGCCGGGCGCTCCTCGCGCAGCGCGCTGGCCTCGCAGACGATAGGCCAGGCGCGCTTCCTGTGGGTGGCGTCCGGCCGGGCCGCGCGCGCCGGCGCGGACGTCGCCGCGCTGCTGCGCGAACTGCCGCTGGTCACCCTGCACGTGGGCGCCGGCACCACCCGCATCCTCGACGAATGGCTGACGCAGCAGCAGGTAACGGCGGAGCGCCGGCTGACCTGCAACGGCTGGGGCGCGGTGGCGGGCATGCTGGCCGACGGCATCGGCGTCGGCTTCCTGCCGGAGGGCTGGGCGCGCGCGCTGGCGCAGCGCGGCCAGTTGCGCATCCTCGACGGCGCGCCGGAGCTGGCGCCGCTGCACTACGCCTGCCAGTGGCGCCGCGACGACCCGCGCCTGCTGGTCGGCGCCATGCGCGACCTGGTGGCGCGCGTGGCCGACTTCTCCGCCACCAGCGCGCTGTTCTGAATCAGGCGGCCGGCGCGGCGGCGGTGAATTCCGCGTAGGCCGCCATGGCGTTGGCCGAATACATCAGCGACGGCCCGCCGCCCATGTAGATGGCCATGGCCAGCGCCTCCTCCAGCTCGGCCTTGCTGGTGCCCAGCTTGACCAGCGCCTGCACGTGGAAGCCGATGCAGGCGTCGCAGTGGGCCGCCACGCCGAGGGCGATGGCGATCAATTCCTTGGTTTTCTTGTCGAGGGCGCCGTCGCGCGTGGCCGCCCGCGCCAGTTCGCTGAAGCCCTTCATGACGTCGGGGATGTCCTGGCGCAGCGTGGCCAGGTGCGAGGAGACGGTTTGGGTCAGGTCGGTGTAACTGGTGGGCGTGCTGCTCATGGTAATCCTTGCATGGTGAGGTGGGAAAGCGCCGGCGGCGGCAAAAAATACTATTAATATATTGATTTACATTATATTGTTCAGTATATTGAAGTCAACGCGTATCGCCCGCAAACAACGTCGCAGATCAAGGAAAACACCCATGAGCATAGACTGGAACGCCTTCACCCCCTGGTCCGCCCTGCTCGGCGGCGTGCTGATCGGCGTGGCCGCCGCCATGCTGGTGCTGCTCAACGGCCGCATCGCCGGCATCAGCGGCATCGTCGGCGGCTTGCTGCGGCCGGCGCGCGGCGACATCGGCTGGCGCCTGGCCTTCCTCGCCGGCCTGATTGGCGCGCCGCTGGCATACGCGCTGTTCCAGGCCCTGCCCACCGTGCAGATCGACGCCGGCAACGGCACCCTGCTCGCCGCCGGCCTGCTCGTCGGCGTCGGCACCCGCTACGGCGCCGGCTGCACCAGCGGCCACGGCGTCTGCGGCCTGTCGCGGCTGTCGCCGCGCTCCGCCGTCGCCACCGCGATGTTCATGGCCGCCGGCTTCGCCACGGTGTTCGTGCTGCGCCACCTGCTCGCCGCCTGAGGGGACGCCATGTTGAACCTCGCAGCCTTGCTGGCCGGCCTCGTATTCGGGCTGGGCCTGATCGTCTCCGGCATGGCCAATCCGGCCAAGATACTCGGCTTCCTCGACCTGGCCGGCGCCTGGGACCCGTCGCTGATGCTGGTGATGGGCGGCGCCACGGTCGTCGGCCTGTTCGCCTTCCGCGCCGCGCGCCAACGCAGCACCTCCCTGCTGGGCGCCGCCATCGTCCTGCCCGCCGCGACGCGGATCGAGCCGCGCCTGGCGCTGGGGTCGGCGCTGTTCGGCATCGGCTGGGGCACCGCCGGCTTCTGCCCCGGCCCGGCGCTGGTCGGCCTCGGCATGGGACAGCCGAAAGCCCTGCTATTCGTCGGCGCCATGCTCGCCGGCATGGCCTTGTTCGAGCTGATCGAGGCGCGCCGCCGCCGAAAATAGTTTACCAAAGGAGATGCATCGTCTACCATAGTGGAACAACACATTCCACGCAAAGGCCGGCTATGCAACTCGTCATGTGCACGGAGGAGCGCCACGCGGCGGCCATCCTCGCCATCTTCAACGACGCCATCGTCAACTCGACCGCCTTATACGACTACCGGCCGCGCGCGCCCGAAACGATGGGGCCGTGGTTCGCGGCCAAGAACGGCAACAACTTCCCCGTCATCGGCTACGAGGACGACGACGGCCGCCTGGTGGCCTTCGCCAGCTACGGCGCCTTCCGCGCCTTCCCCGCCTTCAAATACAGCGTCGAGCACTCGATCTACGTGCACAAGGACCACCGCGGCGCGGGCCTGGGCCGCAAGCTGCTGGAAGAACTCATCGAAGTGGCCCGCGCGCGCGACGTGCACACGCTGGTCGGCGCCATCGACGCCGCCAACGGCGGCAGCATCGCCCTGCACACCCAGTTGGGCTTCCAGCACGCCGGCACGATACGCCAGGCCGGCTTCAAATTCGGCCGCTGGCTCGACCTGGCGTTCTACCAGCTGACGCTGGAAACGCCGCTGCACCCGGTCGACGGCTGAACATGGCCGACACCGCCCTCCCCGCGCCGCCCGACCCCACCCAGGCGATCGCCCAGCGCATCCGGCTCGAACGCGCCGAGCGCAGCTGGTCCCTCAGCGAACTGGCGGAACGCTCCGGCGTGTCGAAAGCCATGATCAGCAAGATCGAGCGCGGCGAGGCCAGCCCCACGGCCACCGTGCTGGGGCGCCTGTCGGGCGCGCTGGGCCTGGCGCTGTCGCAACTGCTGGCGCTGGCCGAGCAATCCGGCAAGCGCGTCAGCCGGCGCGGCGAACAAGTGGTGTGGCGCGATCCGGAAACGGGTTACACGCGGCGGCTGATCTCGCCGCCCGGCGGCGGCGTGCTGGAGCACCTGGAAATCGAGCTGCCACCGCAAGTGCGCGTGCCCTATCCGGCCAGCGCCTTCGCCTTCCACCACGAACAAATCATCGTCATGCAGGGCACGCTGGTATTCATCGAAGGCGCGCTCGAACATCGCCTGGAGGCCGGCGACTGCCTGCAACTGGGCTCGCCCGAGGACTGCACCTTCCACAACCCCGGCAACGCGCCCTGCCGCTACCTGATCGCCTTGGTGCGGCGCTGAATTGTGGATACCAGGATCAGCGCGTGAACAACAAGCCGAGTGGAATAAGCCTGGGTTCGGGCTGGATGGTCGTGGCCGCCCTATGCTTCGCCCTGATGAGCGCCTGCGTCAAACTGGGCGCGGGCAGCTTCGGCTCGGTCGAACTGCTGTTCTGGCGCACCAGCATCGGCGCATTGGCGCTGGGCGGCGCGATGGCCTGGCGCCGCCAGACGCCGTGGACGCCGAACTGGGCCGCGCACGCCCGCCGCAGCTTGGTCGGCTACCTCGCCCTGCTGGCGACGTTTTACGCGCTGATCCACCTGCCGCTGTCGACCGCCGTCACGCTCAGCTACACCTCGTCGCTGGCCTTCGCCTTGCTGTGCATCGTCAAACTGCGCGAACGCCCCACGGCGCCGATGCTACTGGCCCTGGCGCTGGGCTTCATCGGCATCGTGCTGCTGCTGCGCCCCTCGCTGACGTCGGCGCAATGGATCGCCGCGATGGTCGGGCTGGCCTCCGGCGTGCTGGGCGGCGTCACCCTGCTGCAGGTGTGCGAGCTGGGGGTGCTGGGCGAACCGTCGTGGCGCACCGTGTTCTGGTTCTTCGCCATCTCCAGCGCCTTTGGCTTGGCATGGCTGGTCGCCGGGCCGGGGTTTTCGCCCGTCACGGCCGGCAACGTCTGGCCGCTGCTGGGCGTCGGCGTGTTCGGCATGCTCGGGCAATTGACGATGACGCACGCCTACCAGCAGGGCCGCAAATACCTGGTGGCCAGCTTCGCCTACCTGACCGTGGTGTTTTCCGCGCTGCTCGGCGTCTGCCTGTGGGGCGACGCCCTGAACTGGGAAGCGGCGCTGGCCATGCTGCTGATCGTCGGCTCCGGCCTGCTGGCGGCGCGCCGCTAATCCATGCGCTTGAGGCGCTGGCCGTATACGCACCAGGTGCAATCGACGCCGTCGACGACGCCACGCAGCACCCAGCCGTTGCCGATCTTCTCCACCGTCACCTCGCCGCCCAGCTCGACCGCCAGACGCTCGGCCCACAGCGAGGCCGAGCCGCGCCCTTTGAACAATTCATTTCCATCCACGATGATGGTGGCATCAAAAACAGGCATTGCAAATATGGTCATTGTCATTCTTCCTTGTTGGTTCTCTTGATCGGTAAGGGCATGCTCGCGCCGGCGGCCGCTGAACGGATTATCATGATGGCCGGGCGGCGCAGAAATAGAAAAGGCCGGATCTCTCCAGCCTTCGCGAACTTCCAACCCATTGCACCCCATCCGGGACGGCAGAGTAAACGCAGCCCGTAACGATAAGGGATCTTCATGTACGGCGATAATATACAGCACCTACGGGCCGTTTGCATTGCCCCATGAAGCTGCCGATCCCGGTCTGCTCGATCTTCGCCACGGCCAAGCCTCCTCGGTGATGCCCAGCTTTACCTATTCGCAAGACCGCGACCTAATCCCGCATGAAGTGGTAAGCGCCACTGTCGATGGCGCGACACCTGTTCGAGCCTGGCGCGAATACCTCAAGCTCACCCAGGCCGAAGTGGCGGCACGCATTGGCATTTTCCCAACCCTCTTATGCGAAGCAGGAGGCAAATGATGCGCTGCACAGGCCCACAATCGGAAAAATCGCCAAGACGCTGGGAATCGCCGTTGAGCAACTGGGCTTCTAATTCACGTTGTCAGCGCTGCGCGGGTCCCTGCCCCGTATACTGCCGCCAGCGGCAAAGGTTGCGCCTCTACAATTACCTGATTGGCGCTGTAAATTCGATACTGCTGAGTTAAAGTGAGGCCACAAATGTTATATCCGCTCTATGTATGGAAGGATACCGAAAGCGCCTATGGCGCTTCGTTTCCTGATCTGCCTGGCGTCAATACTGCAGCCGATGAACTGCACGATATAAATAAATCCGCCCAAGAAGCTGTTGAGACGATGTATGAGGGGGAGGAAAATATTCCTGTCGCTTCCGCCATCGAGAAATGGACAAGCGATCCGGATTATGCTGACGGCTTTTGGATGCTGGTTAATATTGACCTGTCGAAAGTCAGCACAAATCGGCACGCTTGAATATTTCGTTGCCGGAAAGCCTGCTACGAGATATCGACCTATTGGCAAAATCGCACCACCTCACGCGCTCAGGCTTCCTGGCCCAGGCGGCCAAGAAGGTGATGGCGGAGTAAACAATGAGCCTGCGGCCGTATGAACTGAGCCCCAAAGCATCATTATTTTGCAGAGGCCGTCCGTTGTTAGCCGATCTCTGCCGGGGCCGGACTCGTCCCGAAGTGGTCATTTCATCACGATGAAACTAGATGATGGGATGGTAGAAAATGATTTCCGGATCGCCTTCATCAAGATTGTCGATATGGCCACTCGGTTTAAAGCCCAATTTAGCAAACAACATCTGCATTGCTTCATTGGAGGCATTGGTTGAGCTAAATATCTTCGAAGCTGGGATAAGGGATTGAACATGCTTGATGATTTCCCCCCCAATCCCTGACGACGAAACGCTTCACCTACCATCACCATCTCGATAAACGGATGCCCAAAGAACTGACTGGTTAGGACGCCATAGGCGGCAACCCTGCCATTTGCCTCGGCGACATAGCAACGGGCTGATGTGAGCCAGTCACGAATTTGGTTCCTCCGCTCAGAACTCCCCTTAGCAACGGTGTCTATGGCGCAAAGCACCTCGTAGTCATCAATGGTCGCCGACCGAATGTTCATATCCCATCCCACTAAAGCGCTACACGCTTTAGCGCCTCATATTAGTGCTGGCTGCCGCGCCCGCAATGGCCGCTTGTAGTCAGACCGAGCCTCAATGATTGTTGTCGCCAATGGCCGCTGGGCATGACTCTGCCAGAATTGGCCACCGAGGCACATCTTTAACTAAATGTCCAGTCCCGTTTGATCATAGACGCGTTTAACGAATAATTCCGGCTTTCGATCCTGCCATTCTTTGAGCGCCTGAATGGGCGTTTTGGTGCCGATGGCGCGTTGGGGAATGTGGTGATTGTAAAGCTTCAGGTAGTTGAGCAAAGTCGCCTCCAGGTCAGCCCGGCTATCGAAGCGGGTTTGCTGCAGCAGTTCGCTGATGCGGCCGTTGAAGCGCTCCACCATGCTGTTCGTTTTTGGGTGGCGAGGTGGCGCCAAACGATGCTCGATTTCCATGCCGGCGCACACCTTGTCGAAAGCATGCTGGCCGCTTGGCTTCTTGTCCTTCATGGCGAAGCGGTCGGTGAATTGCGAGCCGTTGTCGGTCAGAATC
>NZ_JAQQXR010000022.1 GCF_028595325.1 Janthinobacterium fluminis | reverse complement strand
CGGCCGGCGCCAGCGCCGCCAGGTCGGCGCCGCGCAGCGGCGCGCGCGGCGCCGGCGCGGCGGCCGCCGCGCGGCGCAGGAAGCGCAGCTGCAGCTGGCGCTCCAGCGCCTGGTACAACTGGGCGCGCTCGACCGGCTTGCGGAGGAATTCGTCGGCGCCGGCCGCCAGCGCCGCCTGCTTCTCCTCCTCGAAGGCGGAGGCCGTCAGCATGACGATGCGCGGCTGCGCCAGCGCCGCGTGGGCGCGCACGCGGCGCGTCACCTCCAGGCCGTCCAGGCCCGGCATGCGCCAGTCCATGAACACCAGCTCGGGGCGCCAGGCGGCGATGGCCGCCAGCGCGGCGGCGCCGTCGGCGGCGTGCTCGACGGCGAAGCCGAGCGGCGCCAGCAGCTTGTCCAGCAGTTCGCGGCCGTCGGCGTTGTCGTCGACGACGAGGATGCGCTTGCCGCGCTGCGGCGGCGCCAGTCCGGCCACTTCGCTGGCCGGCGCCGGCGCCGCCGCGCTGGCCGCCTGCACCGGGATGGCGAAGCGGAACACGGCGCCCTGCCCCGGCGCCGATTCGAGCGACAGTTCGCCGCCCATCAGGCGCACGAATTCGCGCGAAATCGTCAGGCCCAGGCCGGTGCCCTCCTTGGCGCCGTCGGCCTGGATGAAGGGCTCGAAGATGCGCTGCTGGTCGGCGGCGGCGATGCCGACGCCCTCGTCGCTGACGGCAAATTGCAGTTCCCATTGTTCGCCGCCGAGGGCGGCGCCGCGCGCCTGCAGCGTGACGGCGCCGCGCAGGCCGAACTTGACGGCGTTCGACATCAGGTTCAGCAGCACCTGGCGCAGCTTGGTCGCGTCCAGCCGCGCCGCCGCCGGCAGCCCGGCCGCGTCCAGGCGCAGCGCGATGCCGGCCTGCACGGCGCGCACGCTGACCATGTCCATCACTTCCTGCAGCAGGCCGTCGAGGCCGGCCACCTCGGTCTGCGCCGACAGCCGGCCCGCCTCGATCTTCGACAGTTCGAGGATGTCGTTGATCAAGGTCAGCAGGTGGTTGCCGGAGCGGTGGATGATGGCCAGGTTGCGCTTCTCGTCGTCGAGCATGTGGGTGGAGTCGGCCATCAGGCGCGAGAAGCCGATGACGGAGTTGAGCGGCGTGCGCAGTTCGTGGCTCATGTTCGCCAGGAACACGCTCTTGGCCCGGTTCGCCGCCTGCGCCTGCTCGACGGCCACCGACAGCGCGCGCGTGCGCTCGTCGACCAGTTCCTCCAGATGGTGGCGGTGGCGCAGCAGCTCCTGCTCGGCCTCCTTGTGCTCGGTGATGTCGTAGTTGGTGCCTATCATGCGCACCGGCTGGCCGTCGGCGTCGCGGAAGATGACGGCGTCGGCCTTGATGTGGCGCACCGAGCCGTCCGGCCAGACGATGCGGAACTCGACGTCGAACTCGTCCTCGCCGCGCAGCGCCGCGCCGAGCGCGCGCATGGTCGGCACGCGGTCGGCCTGCAGCAGCGCGCCCGACCAGACCTCCAGCATGTCGGGGGCGGCGTCGGCGTCGGCCCGGTACAGGCGCAGCATCTGCTCGTCGCCGTTGAGCTCGTTGCTGCGCACATTCCAGTCCCAGATGCCGATGCTGGCGGCGATCGTCGCCATCTGCAGGCGCTCCTCGCTGCGGTGCATGGCCTGGTAGCGGCTGTCGAGCAGCGCGATCATCGCCCGTATCGTCCGGTTCAGCGCCTTCAGCTCGCCGAAGAACCAGACCCGCTGCGGCACGGCGGCGTCGGCGTCGCGGCCGGCCATGACGGCGGCGGCGTACTGGCCGACGGCCGTCAGCGGTTTCAGCATCAGGAACCACAGCAGCAGGCACACGCCCAGCACCAGCGTCAGGTCGAGCACGAAGATCATGCCGACGATGGCCAGCAGGCGCTGGCGCAGCTCGGCGCGCAGCTGCGCCGGCGAGGCGTAGACGCTGACGCTGCCGACCTGCTGGCCGGCGACGACGATGGCGCGGCGCTCCAGCAGCAGCTCGGGGTCGGCCGGCAGCGCGGCGCCGCTGTCGAAGCTGCCGGCGCCGTTGCGGCTGAGGATGTAGCGGCGCTTGCCGGAGGCCGGCGCGACGACGCTGGCGTACAGCTCGTGGTTGTTCAGGCTGCTCTTCATGATGGCCAGGATCTGGCTTTCGTCGAAGTTCCACACCGGCAGCTCGACGGCGACGGCCAGCTCGTCGGCGCTGACGGCCAGGGCCTTGTGCAATTGCGCCCAGCGCTGGTCGCGCTCGGACTGGTAAAAGAAGGCCGCGAAGGCCACCAGCACCAGCGTCACGAGGGCCGTCAGCGCGGCGCTGACGATGACGGCGATGGAGACGCCGCGGCCGGGCCGGCGCCGCGCTAGCATGGGCAGGCCCGCGCCATCGGCGGCCTCACTGCGCCGCCGCCTGCGGCGCGCCGGCTTCCTGCAGCAACTGCCACAGGTCCAGGTACTGGTGCTGTTCGAGCATCGCGGTAATCGGCGCGGCCAGCGCCGGCGCGGCCGCGGCCACCTCGGCCAGCGCGGCGTGGGCGCGCGCCAGGTCCAGCTCGCGCACGGCCTGCATCAGCGCGCGCCGCAGCGCCGGCGCCAGCGCCGCCAGGTCGGCCGGCAGCGGCGGCGCCAGGTCGGCCAGGTCGGCCGGCGGCGCGGCGGCCGGCGCGGCGCGCAGCAGGCGCAAATCCAGCTGCCGCTCGATCAGGGCGAACAATTTGTCCTGCTCGATCGGCTTGCGCAGGAAGGCGTCGGCGCCGGCCGCCAGCGCCTCCTGCTGCTCCTCCTCGAAGGCCGAGGCGGTCATGATGACGATGCGCGGCTGCGCGCCGCCCCGGTCGCGCAGGCGCCGCGTCAGCGCGATGCCGTCCAGGCCAGGCATGCGCCGGTCGCACAGCAGCAGCGCATACGGCGCCGCCGCCAGCCGCGCCAGGGCCGCTTCGCCGTCGGCCGCCTCGGCGACGGCGAAGCCGAGCGGCTCCAGCAGCGCGCGCAGCAGCGCGCGGCAGTCGGCGTCGTCGTCGACCAGCAGCACGGCGGCGCCGCGGCGGGCCGGCTCCAGGCCGCAGACGCGGCCGGCGTCGGCCGGCGCCGCGGCCGGCGCCAGCACCCGCTCGGCCGTCACGCTGAAGCGGAAGTCGGCGCCGGCGCCGACGTCGGACTGCACGCCCAGCTCGCCGCCCATCAGGCGCACGAACTGGCGCGAAATCGTCAGGCCCAGGCCGGTGCCGCCGCGCCCGTGCGCGGCCTCGCTCTGCACGAAGGGTTCGAAAATGCGCGCCTGGTCGGCGGCGCCGATGCCGACGCCCGTGTCGCGCACGGAGAAGGCCAGCTCGACGGCGTCGCCGGCCAGCGCGCGCGCCTGCAGCGCCAGCGTGACGCTGCCGCCGGCGGCGAACTTGACGCCGTTCGAGAGCAGGTTCAGCAGCACCTGGCGCAGCTTGCCGCCGTCCAGGCGCACCAGCGCCGGCAACGGGCCGCAGTCGAGGCGCAGCGCGACGCCGGCGTCGGCGGCGCGCACGCGCACCAGGTCGAGCACCTCGCGCAGCAGCGGCTGCAGCTCCACCGTCACGGCCTGCAACTGCATGCGCCCCGCCTCGATCTTCGACAGTTCGAGGATGTCGTTGATCAGGGTCAGCAGGTGCAGGCCGGCGCGGTTGATGATGGCCAGGTTGTGGCGCGCGTCGGCGCCCAGCTCGGCGGAGTCGCTCATCAGCCGGGAAAAGCCGATCACCGAGTTCAGCGGCGTGCGCAGCTCGTGGCTCATGTTCGCCAGGAAGGCGCTTTTCGCCCGGCTGGCCGCCTCGGCCTCGGTCAGCGCCACCGACAGCGCGGCGGTGCGCTGCTGCACCAATTCCTCCAGGTGGTCGCGGTGCAGCAGCAATTCCTGCTCGGCGCGCTTGCGCTCGGTGCTGTCGATGAAGCCGCCGCGCAGCAGGCGCCGGCCCGGCGCCGGCAGGCGCACCAGCCAGACGTCGCAGGGGAAGACGCTGCCGTCGCTGCGGCGCATGTAGCGCTCGGTGGCCACCTGCTCGCCGGCCATGACGCGGCCGATGTGCTCGGCGATGCTGTCGGCCAGCGGCCGGCCGTCCGGCTGGGTTTCCGTGTACAGGTCGCCGGGGCCGCTGGCCAGCAGGGCCGCGCGGCTCCAGCCCAGCAGGCGCTCGGCGTTGCTGTTGCCGTCGACGAAGCGGCCCAGGTCGAGGTCGAGGACCAGGATGGCCTCGGGGGCGTACTCGACCAGGTTGCGGCAGCGCTCCTCGCTGTCGCGGCTGGCCGCCTGGGCGGCCCGCAGGCGCCGGCGCTGCAGCAACAGCAGGCTCAGCAACGCCGTCAGCGCGGCGATCACGGCCAGCGCCGCCAGCACGGCGCCGCGGTGCTGCTGCCACAGCGACGGCGGCCGGTTGATGAACTCGGCCGACGGCGGCAGGCCGTCCAGGTCGGCGCCCCAGCGCTCCAGCTGGCGCCAGTCGTACAGCGGCACGTGGGCGGCCGGCGCCAGCTCGGCGCTGCCGGCCGGGCGCGCGCCGCCGCCCAGCAGCGCCAGCGAGGTGCGCGCCAGGCGCCGCGCCTCCTGCTCGACGTGCAGCACGGAGCCGCCGATGGCGCCGTCGCCCAGGGCCGTGTTGTAGAGCACGAACACGGGGGCGTTGGCCAGCCGCGCCAGCTCGCCGGCGAACTGCGGCGGCGTCGCCAGCGCGCCGTCCTTGTCGCGGTTGATCGTGCTGCCGATCAGGATGCTGCCGGCCGGCAGGCTGGCGGCGCGCTGCTTCATCTGCGCCAGGCTCATGCCGTCGAGGTATTCGATGTCGAGGCGGCCGCGCCACGGCAGCGCGGCCTGCTGCATGGCCCGCTTCATGGCCTGGTCGGCGGGGCCGGCGCCGAGCGCGACGACGACGCGCCGCGTGGCGGGAAACAGCGCCACGGCCTGCGCCAGCGTGCCGGCGAAATCGACGTCGGCGCCCTGGCGCCAGATGTGCAGGCCGGGGCCGGCCGGCAGCGGCGCGGCGGCGGCCGAGACGGCCAGCACGGGCGCCTGGCGCGCCAGCGGCTCCAGCTCGCCGAGCAGGTAGTCGAGGGCCGCCGTCTGCATCGTGACGATCAAGTCGGGGCGCTGCTCGGTGTATCTTAAAAGCAACAATTCGCGCATGCGCGCGCGCAGGGCCGGGCCGTCGTCGCGGTTCAGGTTCAGGTATTCGACGAGGATGTGCTCGCTGCTGACGCCGGCCAGATTGAGTTCGCCGACATAGGTGCGCGTGAAGGCGTCGGCGCTGGCGCGGCCGTAACCGTAGCCGTTCAGGAACAGGATGCGCTTGGGCGCGAGGTCGGCCCCGCCCCCGGTCCCGGCCCCGGTTCCGGCCGTGGCCGCGCCGGCGGCGCCGGCCAGCGCGGCGGCCAGCGCCAGCGCGGCCGCGCCGGCGGCCCGGGCCGCAAGGAAGCCGCCTGTTGCGATCTTGTTAATACTCATCTCCGCCTTCACATCGAATCGGCCCTGGTCAAGCACGGTGAGCGGGATCGCCGTCACCGTACCCGGAGCATGATAGCGCCATGCCGGGGCTCCGTCCATGCCTACAGGCATCATTTTCCGGCGCCGGCATGGCCGCTATGGCAGCGCGCCGCCCTGCGCGCGCCCATGAAGGGGCGGCGCCCGCCGCGCCAGATCGTCGCAGGCCAGCGCCGTGCTCAGGTAAACGGGACCGCTGAGCTCCTGCAGCAAGGTGCTGTGCTTGAGGCGATCCATCACCGGCCCCTTGACCTCGGCCAGGTGCAGCGCGACGCCGCGCGCGGCCAGGCCGCGGTTCCACTCCTGCAGGCCGGACAGGGCCGTCGTGTCGATCTGGTTCACGGCCGACAGCACCAGCACCAGCGCGCGCGTGTCGGGACGGGCGCGCACCTCCTCGTCGATGCGCGCGCCGACGGCGTCGACGTTGCCGAAGAACAGGCCGGCGTCGACGCGCAGCACCAGGATGGCCGGCAGCGTCTCCCCGGCGTAGCGCTCGATGTTGCGGAAGTGTTCGCTGCCGGCGATGCGCCCCAGCACGGCGATGTGCGGCCGGCTGGCGCGCCAGATCAAGGCGCCCATCGACAGCAGCACGCCGATGACGACGCCGGCCTCGACGCCCAGCAACAGCACGCCGGCCGTGGTCGCCAGCAGCGCCAGCGCGTCGCTGCGGTCGTAGCGCCAGGCCTGGCGCAGCGTGGCCATGTCGAGCATGCCGGCGACGGCGAAGACGATGGTGGCGGCCAGCACCGGCAGCGGCAGCAGCGCCAGCCAGCCGGTCGGCGCCACCAGCGCCAGCGCCAGCAGGGCCGCCGTGACGACGCTGGCCAGCGGCGTGTTGGCGCCGGCCGAGAAGTTCACGGCCGAGCGCGACATGCTGCCCGTGACGGGAAAGCCGCCCGAGACGGCGCTGGCCAGGTTCGCCGCGCCCAGCCCCAGCAGCTCGCGGTTGGTCAGCAGCTTCTCGCCGCGCTTGTGCGCCAGCGTCTGCGCCGCCGACATGCTCATCAAGAAAACGATGAAGGCGATCAACAGGGCCGGCGACAACAGCGCGCGCCAGTGGCCGGCCGAGGCGACCAGCCCCAGCGACGGCAGGCCGGACGGCACGTGGCCGGTGGTGTGCACGCCGGCGCCGGCCAGGTCCAGCGCCGCCACCAGCGCCGTCGCGCCCAGCACCAGCAGCATCGGTGCCATGCGCGCGCCCGTTTCGGCGGCCGCCGCGCCGCAGCCGCAGCGGCGCAGCAGCGCGCCGCCGTAGCGTTTTGCCAGCCACAGCAGCAGCAAGCTGCCCAGCCCCAGCAGCGCGCTGGGGGCGTGCCACTGCGGCGGCCGCGCGCCCAGCAGCGCCGGCACCTGGCCGACGACGATGACGATGGCGGCGCCGTTGCTGAAGCCGGAAATGACGGGGCGCGACAGGAAGCCGGCCAGGAAGCCCAGGCGCAGCACGCCGCACAGCAGCAGCAGCGCGCCGCTGATCAGCGCCAGTTGCGCCGCCAGCGTCACATACAGGGCCGAGCCGGGGTCGGCCAGCGGCGCCAGCGCGGCGGCCGTCATCAGCGACACGATGGCCATCGGCCCGACCGACTGCGTCATGCTGCTGCCGAACAGCGCATACAGCACCGGCGGCAGGATGCTGGCGTAGATCCCGGCCACCGGCGGCAAGCCCGCCACCAGCGCGTAGGCCATGCCCTGCGGGATCATCATCATCGCCACGACGACGCCGGCCGTGAGGTCGCCGGCCAGCAGCGGACGCCGGTATAGTCTGAGCCAAAGCGGCATGGTCGCGTTCCAGTTTTTTGAAAGGCGCAAGCCTACCACGAAGCGCCCGGCCGGGAACAGGCCAGCCTTGCCGGGAAAGCGATCCCGGACAGGATGGTTCGTCCCCGCTACACCAGCGCCAGCGCCTGCTCGATGCAGTTGCCGCCGCCGCGCTGGGCCAGGCACAGGGCCGCGCCTAGCCGGCGCAGCAGCCCTTCCGCGCTTTCCTCGCCGCCCAGCTCGGCCACGCCGACGCTGATGCTGACCCGCTCGCAGCCGGCGAAATCGGCGGCCATGACGGCCGCGCGCACTTTTTCGCCGATGCGCACGGCGTCGATGGCCGTCGTGTGCGGCGCGATGATGAGGAAGCTGTCCTCGCCCATGCGCACCAACTCGTCGGAGCCGCGCAGCGTCGCCTGGGCCGCCGCCGCCAGCGTTTTCAGCGCCAGCGCCGCGCCGGCGCCGTGCCGCTCGCCCAGTTCGGCGAAACGGTCGACGCCGACGCTGAGCAGCGCCAGCGGCACGCCGTAGCGGCGCGCCCGGCCGATCTCGCGCCCCAGCCAGTACTCGCCCTGGCGGCGGTTGGCCGTCCCCGTCAGCGCGTCGGTGGTGTTGGCGTTGTCGAGCTGGCCGCGCAATTCGTCGTTGCGCCGCTTCAGCTCGCCCATCGCCAGGCCGAAGCCGATCAATTGCGCCAGGCTGGCGAAGCAGTTGAACTGCTCGCGGGAAAACGGCATGCGCCGGTCGAACATCAGGCCCAGCGCGCCCTGGATGGCGCCGGCCTCGCCGCCGCCCAGCGGCACGCCCAGTACCATCTGCACGTCGCGGTCGTACAGGCTGACGGCCAGCTCCGGGTGGCCCGACTTTTCCGGCGCGTCCAGCAACACCAGCGCGCCGCCGGCGGCCGCCAGCAGCGGCGGAAAGACGTCGCGCAGCGGCGACTGGAACAGCCGGTCGTCGCGCTGCAGCAGGCGGCGCAGGTCGAGGTGGTTGCGCGACTCCTGGGCCAGTAGTTGCAAGTCGCCGCGCGCCTTGATCTGGAACAGCGCGCTGTGGCGCACGCCGGGAAACGCGCACAGCGCCAGGCAGACCTGCTCGGCCACCCGGTCCGGGTCGTCGGCGTCGGCCAGCACGCGCTGCAGGCCGCGCTGGATCGCCAGCAACTCGCGCAACTCCTTTTCCTTCGCCTGCAGCTGGAACTGCAGCAATTCCGGCCCCGGCGCGTGGTCGATCTGGTGCAGCGCCTGGCGCACGCACTGCTGCAGCTCGCTGGCGCAGGCCGGCGTGATCAGGTATTGCAGCGGCCCGTAGGCCATCAGCTCGGGGATCCAGGCGCTGCCCGTGAACGGGCACAGCAACAAGGTCGGCGCGCCGGCGCGGCTACGCAACAGCTCGCCCACGCCGGCCAGGTCGACCTCGCGCTCAAGCTGCCAGACGTCGAGCACCAGCAGGTCGATGCGGCGGCGCACCAGCTCGGGCGCCGCCTCGCCGGTGTCGGCGCACAGGTAGAGGCGCTCGAACAGCTCGCCGCACTCGCGCTGGAACTCGGCGCGCCGCTCGCCGTCCGGATGCACGAACATCGCCACATTCTTCGGCCGCAACTCTGCCATTACGCCTCCCGCTTGCCGTTAAATTTACACGCCCTCCTGTAGTGTGCCATAAAGTACAAATAAAACAATGTCTTAGAGCGCCAATATTTCGCGCTTTGTGAGCAAGCGCACCGTCGGAACGGCGCGCCGCGCCGATACTGTCGTCTTCACGCCAAGGAGAACGCGATGAAGCCATCGGAACACCCGTCCGGCGCCGCCGGCAGCGCCGGGGACTAAGCCGTGCCGCGCGCGCTGTGGACGGGGGCGATCAGTTTCGGCCTCGTGCATATCCCCGTCGAGCTGTACCCGGCCGTGCACGAAAACGAACTCGACCTGACCATGCTGGACCGGCGCGACTTCGCCCCCGTCGGCTTCAAGCGCTACAACAAGCGAACCGGCGCGGAGGTGGGCTGGGACGACATCGTCAAAGGCTATGAGTACGCCGACGATGAATTCGTCGTGCTGTCCGACGAGGACTTGAAGCGCGCCAACGTGCGCGCCACGCAGAGCATCGACATCCTCGCCTTCGTCCACGCCGCCGACGTGCCGCTGATCCATTACGCGCAGCCCTACTACCTGGCGCCGGCGCGCGGCGGCGACAAGGTCTACGCGCTGCTGCGCGAAACCCTGCGCCGCGCCGACAAGATCGGCATCGCCCACGTCGTCATACGCGCCCGCCAGCACCTGTGCGCGCTGGTCTGCGTCGACGCGGCGATCGTGCTCAACACGCTGCGCTACCCCGCCGAACTGCGCGCCGCCGACGAGCTGAGGCTGCCGGCCGCCGCGCCGAAGGAGGCCGGCATCACCGACAAGGAACTGCGGATGGCGCTGTCGCTGGTCGAGGACATGAGCGAAGCCTGGCAGCCGCAGCAATACCGCGACAGCTACCGCGACGACATCCTGGCGCTGGTGGACAAGAAGATCAAGGCGAAGCAAACCAAGACCATCACCGCCGCCGCGCCGGAACAGCGCCGGGCGGCGACGGGCAACGTCGTCGACCTGGTGGCGCTGCTGCGGCAAAGCCTGGGCAAACAGCCGGCCGCGGCGGCAAAGGACGCGGCGCCGGCGCGCGCCGGCAAGGCGCCGGCGCGGCGCAAAGCCGGGGCAATCCCGGGGCGTCCCTAGTGCCCTGAATCACAAGTTCGTTGAATCATAAATGTGATGAAATCGGCCTGAGACAAGGAGCGAAGCACAGCAAGGCCGGGGCCTTGCGCGCATTTGCGACGCGGTATCAGGGCGATTCTCCACATATTTATTCAAGGAATCTGCGATGCAGGACACTAGATCGCCCCGATCTCTTCGGCGATCAGCGAATGGTGCACGCCGATGCCCGCCGCCACGCCGTCGGCGCAGGCGAAGGATATATTCTGCGGGAAGCGCGCGGCGTCGCCGGCCGCGTACACATGCGGCACGCTGCTCAGCTTCCACGCATCCGTGCGCACCACCAGCCCGCCCGGCGTGTCCTCGAATTCGCAACCGAGCTGGCCGGCGAGCGAACTGCTCTGCTCCGCGCGCACCGACACGAACAGCGCCCGCACCGGCACCGCCCGGCCATCCGCCAGCCGCACCGCGCTGAGCGCCGTACCCTCGCCCTCGACGGCCCGCACGGCGACCGTCTCGACCCGCACCTTGCGCCGCGCCAGCGTGATGCAGGACGTCTCGTCGAGCACCGCGTGGCCGTTGGTGAAAAACGTCACGTCCCCCCAGTCGGCGATCAGCGACGCCTGCTGCATCGACATCGGCGTGTTCGCCAGCACGCCGATCTGCCCGCCGCCGACCTCATAGCCGTGGCAGTACGGGCAATGCAGCACCGTCTTGCCCCAGCGCTCGGCCAGTCCGGGTATCTCCGGCAGCGGGTCGCTGACGCCGGTGGCCAGGATGACGCGACGGCCGTCGGCGCGCCTGGCGCCGTCCAGGTGCGCGCTGAAGGCGCCGTCGCCCTGCTGCAGCGACAGCACCTCGCCCGACCACAGCGTAAAGTCCGGATACTCGGCCAGCTGGGCGCGCGCGGTGGCCAGCAGCTCCCGCCCGGAGCGCCCGTCGTGCGCCAGCACGCCGTGCGAGTGCGCGGCGAAGCGGTTGCGCGAGCGGCCGGCGTCGATGACCAGCACGCGGCGCCGGGCGCGCACCAGCGGCGTCGCGGCGGACAGGCCGGCAAAGCCGCCGCCGATGATGATTGCGTCATAAATCATGCGATTTCCTCGTCATGTATTGTGCCGACGGGCGCGCCTTGCGCCATCTGCGGCAAGCTCGACAAATGTAATCGGAAGCCGCGCGCCTAGCAACACGACCGCCACAAGGTATGATATTTCTCAATAAGCGGTCGCAGAAGGATCGAAGCCGAGCTTGCGCATCGCCGCCCGGATGCCGCGCGCGCTTTTCGCGTAGGCGGCCCAGGCCTGGTTGCCGCGATCCAGGCGCGTGTGCACATTCGCCACCGTCCACTGGTCGCCGCCTCGGAGCGAAGCCAGCTCGTCCCAGCCGACCGGCACCGAAATGCCCATGCCCGGACGGGTGCGCGCCGACCAGGCGCAGACGGTGGTCGAACCGCGCCCGTTGCGCAGGTAGTCGATGAAGATCCTGCCGACGCGGTTGGCCGGGCCGCTCTTGAGCACAAAACGCTCCGGTATCGTCCGCGCCATATGCGCCACGATCGTCTGGGAAAACGCCTTCACCGTGTCCCAGCCGTAGAACGGCCTGATCGGCACCACCACGTGCAAGCCCTTGCCGCCGCTGGTCTTCAAAAACGCCGGCAGGCCCAGCGTGTCGAGAAAGGCGCGCATCAGCAGCGCGCCGTCCTGGACGGCCTGCCACGGCACGCTCTTGCCGGGATCGAGATCGAAGACGATGCGGTTCGGCGTGTCGTAGCGCGCCGCCAGCGCGTTCTGGGTATGGAATTCGATGACGTTCCATTGCGCCGCGCCAAGCAGGCCGGCCAGCGTCGCCACCTCCAGCAGGGGCGCGTGTCCCGGATCGAGGGCCGGGTCGAGCTGCCGCACGCCCGGCAGCTTGCTGCTGTCGACATGCTTCTGGAAGAACAGCTCGCCGCCGACGCCGGACGGCGCCCGCACCAGCGACACCGGCCGGCCCTTCAAATGCACCAGCATCAGCGGGCCGACCAGCGCGTAATAGCGCACCAGGGCCATCTTCGTGGTGCCGCTCTCGGCGTCGATGAGCCGCCCGGCGTTGCTGACCTTGAACCCGGGCGGCAGCCTGCCGGCGGGCGCGGGCTGGCCGGCGCTACGGGTATCGGCGCGCCAGCCGTGAAACACCGCATGGCGGACGGCCCCGCCGTGCGTCCATTCGGCAAAACTGACTTCGGCCAGCAACTGCGGCCTGACCCAGTGCGCGGTGCGGGCGATGCCGGCGCACGAGGCGAACGGGCACTGCTCCGTCTCCAGGCCGGCCAGGCGCCCCTTCAACTCGCGCAGCGAGCTCTGGTCGAAGCCGCTGCCGACATTGCCGGCGTAGCGCAAGCGGCCCTGGGCGTCGCGCGTGCCCAGCAACAGCGCGCCGATGCCGCTGCGGCTGCCCCGCGGGTCGGTGTAGCCGCCGATAAGGAATTCCTGGCGCTGCCCGCACTTGAGCTTGATCCAGTCGCGCGAACGCCGCTCCACATACGCCGCGTCGCGGCGCTTGCCGATGACGCCCTCCAGCCCCATTTTGCAGACGGCGGCAAGAATCTCGTGCGGCGGCCCGTCGAGCTGCACGCTGAAGCGCACCGTCTCCGAGGGCGGCGCCTGCGCCAGCGCCGCCCGCAACAGGGCGCGGCGCGTCTCCAGCGGCAGCGGGCGCAAGTCGCGGCCGTCGAAAAAGGGGATATCGAACAGAAAGTACTGGATCCCGGCAGTCGCTTCGCTGTCGAAAGCCTGTTGCAGCAGGCCGAAATCGGCGCGGCCCTGCGCGTCGTTGACGACGATCTCGCCGTCGTACCAGCCCGACGGCAATTGCAGGCGCGCCAGTTCGGCGCGCAAGGGCCGCAATTTATGCGTACAGTCGTTGCCGTTGCGGGTGAATAATTGGATTGTCCCGCCGTCGATACGGCTCAGGATACGGTAGCCGTCGAACTTCACCTCGAACAACCAGTCCTGTGCCGAGGTCGGCGCGGCGTCGACCAGCGTCGCCAGTTGCGGCGACAGCGCGGCCGGCAAGGCGGCTTCGCGGGCCGCATCGGCGAGGCGAACGCCGCCAGGCACGGCGCCTGGCGGCGCCGGCAAATCCCTGACGCTGCCGGGCATCTCGTCGACCACGCTGAACTGCGCCGCCGGGCGGGCGAACGCATCCTTTTCCTTGATCAACAGCCAGGGCTCCTTCTTGTCGCCCCTGTCCTTCATCCGCACCAGCGTCCACTTGCCGCGCATCTTGTGGCCGTGCAGTGCGAACTTCAGCTTGCCGTCCGCATAGCCCTTGTGCGGGTCTTCCAGCGGTTGCCAGCTGCCCTTGTCCCAGATAATCACCTTGCCGGCGCCATATTGATGGGGCGGTATCGTCCCCTCGAAACCGGCATACGCAATCGGATGGTCTTCGACATGCACGGCCATGCGCTTGTCGGCAGTGTCGTAACTCGGGCCTTTCGGCACCGCCCAGCTCTTCAGCGCGCCGTCCAGCTCAAGGCGGAAATCGTAGTGCAGGCGGCGCGCCCAGTGCTTCTGTATGACAAACGACAGGGCCGCGCCCCCCTCCCCGCCCCCGGCCGGCTCGGGCGTGGCGTCGAAATTGCGTTTTTCCTGATAGGCTTTCAGCGCGTCCTGCATGGCGTACCTGCGCATGGCGATGATGGCAGTCTACGGCACGGCGCGGCGGCGCACGGTACGCCAACTAACCGAATGATGCGGGCGCACCGCCGGCTGCCGCAATTTCCGCCCTGGCCGCTTCGGCGAGCGCCGCCGGCGACACTCCCATCGCTTGCAGGGCGCGCGCGGCGACGCCGAATTGCGCCTGGGCAGCGGCCAGAATCACGTGCACCCCTAATAAAGGCAGGCTGCCCGCGCTCTTCCGCTGTTCGGCCAATTCCCGCATCAACGCCTGGGCCGAAGGCTGGCTGGCATACGCTCCCTTGGCACCGGGAATCGCCGCGCCGTTGCCGAATGCTTCGGCTTCCATCGCGATACCGACATTGCGCAGGGCGCTTGCGTATTGCTCGGCGATCGCGGCGCGATAACCGTCCGGGTTGGCCCGCAGGCGCGCAAATACCTGCCGCGCCGTGCCATCCGGCAGGTCCAGCGCCGCCAGCACAAAATGCTCCGCGCCCGGCTCTGCCTGGCCGGCCGAATTCGCATGCCTTTCAGCGCTCTCGCATAAAGCCTTGATGGTGCCCATGTCACGAAAACGCTTCTTGATTGCATCAAACATACCAGCTCCTGATGAGATTATTTTTCGGAAAGAGTGCCCGCGAGCCGCTTATGCGCCGCCTGCTTGGAGATGCCAAGTGCCTGGGCGATGTGCGACCACGACCAGCCTTGTTCCAGCGCCGCGCGCACCGCATCGCGCTCCAGCTTGTCAGCCATCAAGCGCAAGGCGACGACGGCCGCCAGCGCCTCGGCAGGCTGGTCGGAGGAAGGCAGTGTTTTTAGATTCGTCATGCGTCAACTGTAGTTGACGGCATTCGCATTGTCAACACATGTTGACGAAAGAAATATCTCCTAGCCGATTGTAAGCGGATGTAATAGACGTCAACGCAGATGTAATGGCCCGCGTTTTTTGCTCATGAGACGGGAATTGACCCGCTTGTTTAAAACCACCACCTGAGGCCAACACCATGAAAAAAGTTATCGCTACCCTGATCGCCGCAATGTTCGCCACCGCAGCGTTTGCACAGACTCCAGCCCCCGCCGCTGCAGCTCCGGCACCTGCCACTCCGGTGCTCAAAGCAGAAGCCAAACAAAGCAAGGAAGTCGCTAAAGCTGGCGCCAAAGAAAGCAAAGAAGTGGCCAAGGCCGACGCCAAGGAAACGGCCAAGGTAGCCGACGCAAAAGCGGAAGTCGCCGGCGCCAAGGCGGACGCAAAAGTCAGCAAAGCCAAGGCCCACAAAAAGGCCGCAAAAGCGAAAGCAAAAGCCCACACCGAAGCGGCGAAAGTCGAAGCAAAAGAAGCGGCACCAGCGAAGTAATATCTGACTTCAGCAAGCGATAACAAGGCCGGCGCAGACGATTGTAAGAAGATGTAATCGCCGTCAACGCCCACCGCCGGCCACACGTTTTTAGCTCAGCAGCACCGAATTGAAACACCCATAAAACTGACACCACTCAAGGACTGACACCATGAAAAAAGTAATCGCTACCCTGATCGCCTCCCTGTTCGCCACCGCAGCATTTGCCACGACGCCAGCGCCTGCTGTTGCCGCTGCCACCCCTGCCGCTCCAGCCGCTAAAGCTGAAGTGAAAGAAGCTGCAAAAACCGACGCAAGCAAGGCCGCCGTCAAGGTCGATACGAAAGAAACGCCAGTGGCGGCCGGCACCAAAACGGAAGCCAAGCCTGAAGCCAAAGTCAGCAAAACCAAAGCACACAAAAAAGCACCGAAAGCGAAAGCGAAAGACGTCGCCGAAGTAGCTAAAGCCGACACCAAAGAAGCTGCGCCAGCGAAGTAAGCCGCGCCGCGCCATCGAACTAAAACAACGACCTCGTTAATACCACTCAAGGACTGACACCATGAAAAAAGTAATCGCTACCCTGATCGCCTCCCTGTTCGCCACCGCAGCATTTGCCACGACGCCAGCGCCTGTCGCCGCCCCGGCCGCCCCGGCCACCCCTGTGGTCAAGGCCGAAGCAAAAGAAACCAAGGAAGTCGCTAAAGCAAACACCCAGGAAACCAAGGCAGTGGCCAAGGCCGACGCCAAAGAAAAGGTTGCCGTAGCCGGCGCGAAAGAAGAAGTCGCCGGCGCCAAGGCGGACGCAAAAGTCAGCAAAGCCAAGGCCCACAAAAAGGCCGCGAAAGCCAAAGCAAAAGCCAAAGCCCACACCGACGAAGTGAAGGCGGAAACGGCACCGGCAGCACCAGCGAAGTAATTTTCGCTGCTTGGAATGGAAAAAAGACAGGTTCGCCTGTCTTTTTTCATTGATGCCGCCCCAAAAACCGCCAAGCGGCTTGCGGTGCCGCAATCTAAGGCCGAACGATGTCGGCGGCCGCCTCCCCTGTCATCCAGTCGCGGAACTGCGCCGCTTCGGCACGCAGCGGCGCACGCTCCGGATACACCAGATAATATCCAAGCCGCCCCTTCATTGACTCCGGGAAGACCTGCACCAGCCGATTCCCGGCCAGATCGGCGCGCACCAGTTCCAAGGGCAGCAGCGCCAGGCCCATGCCCGCGCGCACCGCCTCCACCGCCCCATTCGATTCCGTGAACAGCGGCCCCCGCTCGGCCAGCGCGGCGGCGAAACCGGCCTCCTCCAGCCACAGGCGCCAGTCGCCCCGGTGCTCGTCATGCAGCAAGACAAATTGGCCCAGCTCGGCATCGCTGCGCGGCGGCCGGCGCCCTTGCATCAAGGCCGCGGCCGCGACCACCAGCAACTCATCGTCAAAGATTTTGTGGGCGCATAGATCCGGATATTCCCCCTGTCCGTGCCGGACGGCGAAATCCACGCGGTCGCGGGCGAAGTCGGACAACTGGTTCGACGCCTTGATGCGCACATCCACATGCGGCGCCATCGCCTCGAAGCGCGCCAGTCGCGGCACCAGCCATTGCACCGCGAACCCCGGCGTGCAACTGACCGTCAGCGGCAGGCCGGCGGGAGCATGGCGCAGTTGCACGGTGGCCTGTTCGATGTCGCGCAAGGCCCGCCGCACCGCTTCGAAATAGCGCTCGCCCGCCGGCCTCAGGGCGAGGCGCCGTCCGCCGCGTTCAAACAGGTCCGTGCCCACGCTGTCCTCCAGTCGTTTCACCTGCAGGCTGACGGCGCCCTTGGTGACGTGCAGCTCATCGGCCGCGGCAGACAGGTTCAGGTGGCGCGCCGCCGCCTCGAAGGCGCGCAGGCTGTGCAGGGGCGGAAGTTGCAATTTCATGTTGAGTTTTTCTATACCTTCTTACGCTAAAAAATCGATGGCTCAGGCGCCGGATGGCCGCTAAGCTTGCTCTTGAATCTTGCCCATGCCATGCAAGTTTCGCCACCCCGAAGCACACTCATCGTATAGGAAAAAGATATGGAAGAAAATATACAACAGGACAATTTACTGCGCCGCACCATGACGCATGCCCAGCACTATCTGCATGGCCTGGCCGATTCCAGGGTCGCCGCGACGGCCACGCTGGAGCAACTGCGCGCCCGGCTGCAAACGCCCTTGCCGCAATGGGAAACCGACCCTGCCACCGTCATCGACGAGCTGGTGCGCGACACCGCCGACGGCCTCGTCGGCAGCGCCGGCGGGCGCTTTTTTGCCTGGGTCATCGGCGGCACGCTGCCGGCCGCGCTGGCCGCCGACTGGCTCACGTCGACCTGGGACCAGAACGCCGCCATCTATGCCTGCAGCCCGGCCCAAGCCGTCATCGAGGAAGTGTGCGGCGCCTGGCTGAAAGAATTGCTGGGCCTGCCATCGGCGGCCAGCTTCGCCTTGACCACCGGCTCGCAAATGGCCCATACCATCGCGCTGTCGGCGGCCCGCCACGCCCTGCTGGCGCGGCGCGGATGGGACGTCGAAGCGCGCGGCCTGCATGGCGCGCCGCGCATCCGCATCCTGACCAGCGACCAGCACCACGGCTCCATCGACCGTAGCGCGCGCTTACTGGGTTTTGGCAAGCAAGCCATTACCTTGCTGCCATCCGACAGCGCCGGCAAGCTCGCCCCGGCGGTGCTGCAGGCGGCGCTGGAGCAGGAAGCGGACACGGCCACCATCGTGGCGCTGCAGGCGGGCGACCTGAACACCGGCGCCTTCGACGACTTCGCGGCGCTGATCCCGCTGGCACGGGCGCACGGTGCCTGGGTGCATGTCGACGGCGCGTTCGGCCTGTGGGTGGCGGCCAGCGACACGCTGCGGCACCTGAGCGCCGGACTGGAACAGGCCGACTCCTGGGTCGCCGACGGCCACAAGTGGCTGAACGTGCCCTACGACTGCGGCTACGCCTTCATCACCGACCGCGCCGCCCATTTCGGCGCCAACTCCCACAGTGAAAGCTACCTGATCGCCGTCGAAGGCGCCCGCGACCAAATCGACTGGAACCCGGAATGGTCGCGGCGCGGGCGCGGCGTCGCCACTTACGCGGCGCTGCGTCAACTGGGAAAGCACGGCGTCGCCGACCTGGTCGAACGGAGTTGCCGGCACGCCCGCGCACTCGTCGACGGCATCGGCGCGCTCGACGGCGCGCAAGTGGTGTGGCAGTCGCAGATCAACCAGGGCCTGGTGCGCTTCCTCGACGACCGTGCCGGCGCCAACGAAGCCGACCACGACCGCTACACGGATGCCGTCATCAAGGCCGTCACCGAGCGCGGCGAAGCCTTCTTTGGCGGCACCACCTGGCGCGGCCGGCGCTGTATGCGCATTTCGGTGTGCAACTGGCGCACGACACCGGCCGACGTCGAGCGCACGATTGCCGCCGTGGCGCGGGTGCTGCGGCAACTGGCCGCGCAATAGAAACAAAAAAAACGGCGGAGCGCTTGCGCGCGTCCGCCGTGAAAGAACTACCCTGTTCCCTGCTTTACTTACTTACTTGCTGGCGCTTGCCGCACCGTCCCAGCCCCCGCCCAGCGAGCGGATCAGCGCCACCGTCGTCACGGCCCGCTCGCCGCGCAGTTGCACGGCGCTGCGTTCGACGCTGGCCAGGTTGCGCTGGGCGTCGAGCAGGTCGAGGTAGCCGGAGCGCCCCGCCGCGTAGAGTTTCTGCGCCAGCTCGGCCGAGCGCCGCGCCGACACGACGGCGGCGTCGATCTGCGCGCCCTGCCCGGCGAGGATGCGCAGGCCGGCCAGGTTGTCCTCGACCTCGGCGAAGGCCGCCAGCACGCTTTGGCGGTAGACCCCGACCGACTCGTCCAGCGCCGCTTCGCTGCGGGCGATGGCCGCCTTGTTGCGGCCGCCGTCGATGACGGGCATCGACAGCAGCGCGCCCAGCAGCCAGGAGCGGCTGCTCCACTTGAAGACGTCGGCGAAGCTGTCGGACTGGCCGCCGCCGGAGGCGTTCAGCGCCAGCGCCGGGAACATCGCCGCCCGCGCCACGCCGGTGCGGGCGTTGGCCGCCATCATCGTGCGCTGCGCCGAGGCGATGTCGGGACGGCGCTCCAGCAGCGCCGACGGCAGGCCGGCCGGCACCACCGGCATCAAGGCGCTGTCGAGCAGCGGGCTGACGCCGGCCGTGAAGTTGGCCGCCGGCTTGCCCAGCAGGACGGCCAGCGCGTGCTCGTTGCCGACGCGCTGGCGCTGCAGGCCGATCGCTTCGGCGCGCGCCGTCGCCAGCTCCGTCCTGGCGCGGGCCAGGTCGAATTCGCCGATGTCGCCCAGGTCGTAGCGGCGCTGGTTGACGTGCACGCTTTCCTCGCGCAGGCGCACGGTGTGTTCCAGCGTCGCCAGTTCCGCGTCCGTCGCGCGCAGACGGAAGTAGGTTTGCGCCACGTCCGCCTGCAGCGCCAGCAGCACCGAGCGGAACGTCGCCTCGACGGCGGCGGCGTCGGCGCGGGCGGCGCTGACGTTCGACGCCACGCGGCCGAACAGGTCGACTTCGTAGCTGGCCGTCAGGTTCGCCTGGTAGCTCGTCGCCGCCGCGACCTTCGCGCCTTCCGGCAGGCCCAACGACTGCGCCGAGGCGCGGCTGCGCCGGGCGCCGACGTTGACGCCCACCTGCGGCATGCGCTCGGCCTCGGCGATGCCGGCGATGGCGCGCGCCTGGCGCACCCGCGCCGCCGCCACGGCCAGGTTGGCGTTGGCCTTGCCGGCTTCGGCCACCAGTTCGTTCAGGGCCGGGTCGTTAAACGCCAGCCACCATTCGCCGCGCGCCTGCTGCTCGGCGGGCTGGCCCTGCTTCCAGCGGCTGCCGTCGGCGGCCGTTTGCACGGGCTGCTGCGCTTCCTTGAACGCGACCGGCAGTTCCATCTGCGGCTGCTTGAATTCCGGCGCCGCGCAGGCAACCAGCAGCAGCGCCGCCAGCAGGGGAGCGACACGTTTGGCGAGGTGTTGCGTACTCATTAAACAGTCCCTTCGATTGTAGGCGCGGCCACGGCCGGCGCGGATTTTTTCCCCATGCGCAGGGCCAGCGTGCGCAGCAGGACGTAGAACACCGGCGTCAGGAACAGGCCGAAGAAGGTCACGCCCAGCATGCCGGCGAACACGGCCACGCCCATCGCGTGGCGCATTTCGGCGCCGGCGCCGTGCGAGAACACCAGCGGCACCACGCCCATGATGAAGGCGATCGAGGTCATCAGGATCGGACGCAGACGCAGGCGGCACGCTTCCAGCGCCGCTTCGACGACGCTGCGGCCGTGGTCTTCCAGCTCGCGGGCGAATTCGACGATCAAAATCGCGTTCTTCGACGCCAGCCCGACCAGCACGAACAGCGCGATCTGGGTGAAGACATTGTTGTCGCCGTGGGTCAGCTTGACGCCGATCAGGGCGCACAGGATCGACATCGGCACGATCAGGATCACGGCCAGCGGCAGCGTCCAGCTTTCGTACTGGGCGGCCAGCACCAGGAACACCAGCAGCACGCACAGCGGGAACACGTAAATCATCGTGTTACCGGACAGGATGTCCTGGTAGGTCAGCTCGGTCCACTCGAAGGCGATCCCCTTCGGCAGCACTTCGCGGGCGATCTTTTCCAGTTCGGCCTGCGCCTCGCCGGACGACACGCCGGGGGCCGGGCCGCCGTTCAGGTCGGCCGCGACATAGGCGTTGTAGCGCTGCACGCGGTCCGGGCCGTAGCTGTCGGTCACCCGCATCAGCGACGACAGCGGGATCATGTCGCCCTTCTCGTTGCGCACCTTCAGTTGCGCGATGGCTTCGGCGTGCGAGCGGAACGGCGCGTCGGCCTGGACGCGCACCTGGTAGGTGCGGCCGAACTGGTTGAAGTCGTTCACGTACATCGAACCGAGGTTGATCTGCAGCGTCTGGTAAATGGTCGCCAGCGGCACGCCCAGTTGCTTGGCCTTGGCGCGGTCGACGTCGGCGAACAGCTGCGGCACGTTGATCTGGAAGCTGGAGAACACCCCGGCCAGCTTGGGATTTTGCCACGCCTTCATCTGCATCGCCTGCACGGCCTTGTACAACTCGTCGTAGCCGAGGTTGTTGCGGTCCTCGATCATCATTTTGAAGCCGCCGATGGTGCCCAGGCCGTTTACCGGCGGCGGCGGGAACACCATGATGAAGGCATCCTGCACCACGCCCATCTGTTTGTTGATTTCGGCGGCAATCGCCTCGCCGGACTGCTCCTTCGAGGTGCGCTCGTGGAACGGTTTCAGCGTCGCGAAGACGATGCCGGCGTTCGGCGCGTTGGTGAAGCCGTTGATCGACAGGCCGGGGAAGGCCACCGACGATTCGACGCCGGGCACTTTCATGGCGATGTCGGACATGCGGCGGATCACGGCGTCGGTGCGTTCCAGCGAGGCGGCGTCGGGCAGTTGCGCGAAGCCGACCAGGTACTGCTTGTCCTGGGCCGGCACGAAACCGTTCGGCACGACCTTGAACATGAGGACGGCGGCGACCGCCAGCACGGCGTAGACGGCGACGGAAGCGCCCTTGCGGCGCAGCACGCCCTTGACGCCGCCTTCATACTTGTCCGAGGCGCGGCCGAAGAAGCGGTTGAACCAGGCGAAGAAGCGGCCGAACAGCTTGTCCATCAGGCGGGTCAGCGCGTCCTTCGGCGCGTCGTGCGGTTTCAGCAGGGCGGCGGCCAGGGCC
>NZ_JAQQXR010000021.1 GCF_028595325.1 Janthinobacterium fluminis | reverse complement strand
GGCGCCGGCGGCGGCGCGGGCGGCGCCGCCGTGGCGGCGGCGGGCGGCGGCGCGGCGGCCGCCTCCAGACCCAGCAGCGTCAGCTTGGTGGCGCCGCCCGTCACGCCGGGCGCCGGGTCGATCTGGTTGCGCAGCACCAGCGACAGCGTGCCGACGCTGCGCGCCAGGTCGAGGTTTTCGGCCTGCGCCGGCGTCACCTCCAGCGTCACGGCGTTGACCACGCGCGGCTTGGTTTCGTCGCGCCCCACCTCCTGGGCGACGGCCAGCACGAGTATCCGTTCGAGCACGATTTTCGAGATGTTCTGGTCGTGCGCGGCCGCCGTCGCGGCCTCGCGCTGGGTGTGGACGATGATGTCGACGTAATTGCCGGGCAGCGCGAAGCCGGCCACGCCGACGACGTCGTTGACGCGCACCGTGATGGCGCGCCGGCCCTCGGTGATCAGCGCCGACAGGCCGCCGACGGTGCCGGCCGGCGCCAGCTTCGCCTCGGTCAGCGGCTCGCCGCGCAGCACGCTGCTTTTCAGCACCCGCCCGCTCAGCTTGAGCGGGTCGTGCACGGCGCCCTTCGGCAGGCTGTCGGCCGGCCAGTCGATCAGCTTGATCAACTCCGGCGTCAAACGCTGGCCCAGGTTGACGTCGGCGGCGGCGGCGGCCAGCTTGCTGGTGCCGCCGGCGCCCTGGCGCAGCAACCAGCGCGAGGCCAGCGCGACGGCGCCCAGGCCCAGCAGCACGGCCAGCGCCATGATCAGCAATGCGCGGCCGTTTTTCATACGATGGTCTCGAACTGGTTGCCGGGGTCGGCCTCGGCGGCGGCGGCGGCGGCCGGCGCGGCGGCGCAGGCGGCGAACATGCTGTGCCAGGCTTGCTCCAGCGCGGCCGGACTCAGCCGCGGCGCCTGGCCGGCGCAGCCGGCGAAGTCGCGGATGCGCCCCAGCAGCTCGCGCGGATAACTGGCCAGCAGCGGCCGCCCGCTGGCGCCGTGCAACTGCTCGACCAGATAGTCGGCGGCCGCCTCGTCGCAGGCCAGGCCGGCGGCGCGGCACTGCTGGCGCAGCAGCGCCCGGTAATTGGCCGCGCTGAGCGCGCCGACGTGGATCTGGTAGCCGAGGCGGCGCAGCAGCGACTCGTCGAGCAGCGCCCGCGGCGCCAGGTTGGTGGCGAACACCAGCACGACGTCGAAGGGCAGGCTGAACTTGTGGCCGCCGCGCAGCGTCAACTGGTCCAGCCCGAGGTCGAGCGGTTGCATGAAGCGGTTCAGCAGCGTGCGCGCGTCAATGCGCTGGCGCCCCAGGTCGTCGATGACGAGGATGCCGTTGTTCGCCTTCAGGTGCGGCGGCGCCTGGTAGCAGCCGCCGCCGCCGTCGTGGCGCAGGTCGAGCATGTCGGCGCCCAGCTCGGCGCCGACCTCGATCAGCGGACGCTGGCACAGCGCCCAGCGGGTGTCGCCGCTGCGCCGCTCGCCGGCCTGGCGCGCCGGCTCCGCCGGCGCCAGGTGCAGCAGCGGGTCGTGGAGGCGGATGATTTCGTGGCCGGCGACGACGGCGTAGGGCACGGCGACGTGGCCCTGCAGCAGCGCGCCGAGCTTTTTCGCCAGCGTCGTCTTGCCGCCGCCGGAAGGCCCGTACAGCAGCATCGAGCGGCCCGAATACATGGCCGCGCCGAGCAGGGCCAGCACGCCGGGGTCCAGGCGGTCCTCGCCGAAGACGGCGCCGATCTCGGCGGCGCCGACGCGCTGGCGCCCCGGCCGGCGCCACGACTGCCGCTCCAGCTGCGCGCAATACGCCTCCAGCGTCACCGGCGCCGGCCCGACGTAGGCGCAGCGCTCCAGATACGCGGCGGCGCGCTGCTTGCCCGGCGCCGTCAACTGGTACTGCACGTCGATGTCGGAGTCGCCGCGCCAGGCCACCTCCAGCAACTGCTCGCCGACCATGAAGGCCAGCACCTCGCGCAAGACATTGATCGACAGGCGCAGCCGGGTCGACAGCACCGGCAGGTGGCATTTGCCGGCGAGGAAAACCGCCTTGGCGATCAGCTCGACGATCAACTGCTGCTCCAGGCCCGTCTCGCGCACGCTCTTCGGCTGCGCCGGCAACAGCGCGCCGCCGTCCGCCTCGGCGGCAAAGGGCTGGCTTAGCAAATCAGTCATGCGCCTTCTCCTTGTCGGATACGGCGGGCCGGAAGGCGCCCGCGGGCCAGGTGCAAAGTGAGGAATTCATTTTATCGAGCGGTGCCGGCACGGCCCTTGATACAAAGCAAAAAATGCATTTTCGCAAGCGGCTCAGCAGCGCGACCACCACACCAGCAGCGCGGTGGCCAGCGCGATGGCGACGCCGTAGGGCATGCCGCCGACGCTGGCGGCGGCCGGCGCCGGCGCGGCGCCGCGGCGGCCCCGCGCCAGCAAGGCGCGGACGTTGCCGGCGGCCTCGTACAGGCAGCCGCGCCAGCACACGATCAGCAGCGCCATCAGGCCGCCGATCAGGCAGGTGGCGCCGGCAATCTGCAGCGCCAGCAACGGGCCGGTGAAGGCGCCGACCATGGCCATCAGCTTGACGTCGCCGGCGGCCATGCCGCGCAGCAGATACAAGGGCAGCAACAGCAGCAAACCCGTCAGGGCGCCGCCCAGCCAGGCCAGCGTCGAAGCCCCCGGCAACAGTTGCAAACCGAGGGCGGCGGCCAGACCGCCCAGCACCAGCAGATTGGGGATTTTGCGCACGGCCAAATCGGTGGCGGCGGCCAGCGCGACGAAACACAGCAGCACAAGGTCTTGCAGGACAGGGAGAGACATGACGACCTCCGCGGCAAAAAAAACGCTTCCCGGCCGCCCCCGCGGACGGAAAGCGTTTGCTTCAGGCCATGGCGCCGTTCAAGGCGGTGGCGATTTCGTTGAACACCCCCTTCAGGCCCGTGGAATCGGTGCCGACCACGGCGGCGATCATGGCGCCGATGGCGGCCGCCATGAGCGCGGCGATCAAGCCATATTCAATGGCGGTGATGCCGTCTTCGTCGCGGCCGAAGTTTCTTAGTGCGGAAATAAAGGTATGCATGACTGACTCCCAAATGAATGAATCAAAAAGTGACCCTGGCGCCGGCCGGAAAACCGCGCGGCTGGCCCGCAAATTTATTTCCCGACTTCAAGTCCTGCGCCATTGAAACCACTATAGTATTTCCACGATCCAACAAATTGACGTGCGACAAGTTTTCCATGTGGAAATCATTCTTTCGCAAATAAGCGCGCCGGACGGCGCTTTGCCGGCCGCGCGCCGCCGCCGACCCCGATTTGCTCATAATTGTGTGAAAAAATTCACACTGGAATTGCCTATTAGGCAAAAAGCTATTATCCTGCCTAGCTGTTCTTTGGAAAGGCATCCCGCTAGGCGGCAAAGTGCGCCTTGCTCTGAGAATGTAGGCCGGCACGGGCGCGCAGCGTTCCCGCCCGGCGCAATGCGCGTGCGATTACTTGCCAGAGAACGACAATGGATTCCCTACTTAAACACATGGTCGACATGACCGGCCACCGCGACCACGCGATGCTCGACATTTCGGTGATCTCGGCGGTGCAGGAACTGGCCGCGGCGGCGCAAACCCGGGTATTGGCGCTGAACACGGTGCGCGGCCAGGTGTTCGTGCGCGCCCGCGCCGTCATCAGCGCCGGCGGCGTGGCGCGCATGGAGGAATATCCGGACCCGGCCCTGCCGGGCGAGCCGCTGTCGGCCTACCCGGCGCTGGCCGCCTGCCTGGCCCGCCACGAGGCCAGCGCCGACCTGGTCGGCGCCGACGGCCGCCACCTGCTGTGGCTGCCCATCTGGATCGGCGACAAGGCCGACACCTGCCTGGAAATCACCAATCCCACGCCGTACTCGGACGCCACCATCCACGTCATCGGCGGCATCGTCAGCGTCTACAAGAATTTCCAGAACCTGCTCGACTACAGCGAGCGCGACTCGCTGACGGGCCTGCTCAACCGCAAGACCTTCGACGACCAGCTGGCCAAGATCCTGCACGGCCACGGCGGCCGCGGCGGCCTGGCCCTGCCCGGCGAGGAAGAGCGCCGCCAGGCCCCCGACAGCGAGCAGCAGTGGCTGGCCGTGGTCGACGTCGACCACTTCAAGCTCGTCAACGACAAATTCGGCCACCTGTACGGCGACGAAGTGCTGATCCTCATCGCCAACCTGCTGCAATCGTCGTTCCGCGCCCAGGACCGCATCTTCCGCTTCGGCGGCGAGGAATTCGTCGTGCTGCTGCGCTCGATCACGCTGGCCAACGCCCACAAGATCATCGACCGCTTCCGCAGCAACGTCGCCGGCCACGACTTCCCGCAAGTGGGCCGGGTCACCGTCAGCGTCGGCTTCGTCGCCCTCAACGCCGTCGAGGCGCCCGTCATCATCCTCGGCCGCGCCGACCAGGCCCTGTACTACGCGAAAAGCCACGGCCGCAACCGCGCCTGCCACTACGATGAGCTGCTCGACAGCGGCTGCCTGCACGCCGTCGCCTCGAACGACACGGCAGAATTCTTCTAGCCGGGGACAGACCACGATTTTCAAGAAATAATTTCTTGAAAATCGTGGTCTGTCCCCAGGCAGCCGCTAGAATGGCGCTCTATGGAATTGCGCCAACTCCGCTACTTTGTTGCCATCGCCGACCACGGCTCGCTGTCGAAGGCGGCGCTGGTGCTGCACGTGGCCCAGCCGGCGCTGACCCAGCAGTTGCGCCAGCTCGAAGAGGAGCTGGGCGCGCAACTGCTGCACCGCTCGGCCCAGGGCGTGCTCAGCACCGACGCCGGCAAGATCTTCTACGCCCACGCCCAGGCCATCCTGAAGCAGGTGGCCGACGCCAAGTCGGCCGTCACGCAGTCGGCCACGCGGCCCTCGGGCAGCGTCACGCTGGGCTTGCCGCACAGCATCTCGGGCGCGCTGGCGCTGCCGCTGCTGACGGCGGCGCGCGCCGACTACCCGGAAATCAGCCTGCAATTGACCGAGGAATTGACCGGCAACCTGGCCGAGCAGCTCAAGGCCGGCCGCGTCAACCTGGCGCTGCTGTTCGACGACGGCCAGCTGACCCCGTTTACCACCACCGCCCTGGTCGAGGAAGACATGCGCTTCATCTGCCGCGCCGACGCGCCCTACCTGCGCGGCCAGCATGCGATCAGCCTGAAACAGGCGCTGGCGGCGCCGCTGATCCTGCCCGGCCTGCAGCACGGCGTGCGCCCGCGCATCGAAAGCGTGGCGCGGGCCGCCGGCTTGACGGTCGGCAATGTGATCGAGATCAACTCGATCGCCATCCTGAAGTCGGCCATCCTGGCCGACATGGGCGCCACCATCCTGCCGGTGGCGCCGCTGCTGGCCGAGGTCGAACGGGGCACCCTGCGCACCCACGCGCTGTACGACCCGCCGCTGTCGCGCACGGTCGTGCTGTGCGCCTCGAAGAGCATCCCGCTGACGAACGCGGCGGCGGCCGTCGGCCGCCTCGTGCAGCAGGTGAGCGCGCAGCTGTGCGCCAGCGGCAGCTGGCTGGGCGCGCGCGCGCTGGCGCCGTGAAGCTCCCGGCTTAAGCCTGGGCATAAGCCACAATAATGGCGGCGCGGCAGCCATCACTTTTTCTTATACCCCCATCCGCAAACCCTATTTCCGCCCGCGCGACGATAGTTTTACACTCGCGCTGCAGCGCATTGTTCAGCCTAAAATACCTGCATAGCCGTTCACTCAGCGGCCGCATCGCCTGACCGTCCAGCGCCTTACCCGGCGCGCCCGCGGCCAGGCGCGATCTGAAAGACCCTTTTGGAGCACACCATGGCAGATACCACGGCAACGCCACCCGCAGCGTTGGACACCCACGCCGGCAGCCCCCCTTCCCGCCTGACCACGGTCAGCCTCGACGACAAGTACACGGCCACCTCGGGCGCCGTCTTCCTGTCCGGTATCCAAGCCCTGGTGCGCCTGCCGATGATGCAGCGCCAGCGCGACCAGGCCGCCGGCCTGAACACGGCCGGCTTCATCTCCGGCTACCGCGGCTCGCCGCTCGGCGGCCTCGACGAGACGCTGTGGAAGGCCAAGGCCCACCTGGAAGCCCACCACGTCCAGTTCGTCCCCGGCGTCAACGAAGACCTGGCCGCGACGGCCGTCTGGGGCTCGCAACAGGTCGACCTGATCGGCCCGGCCAAGTACGACGGCGTCTTCGCCATGTGGTACGGCAAGGGTCCGGGCGTGGACCGCTGCGGCGACGTCTTCAAGCACATGAACCACGCCGGCACCGCCAAGCTGGGCGGCGTGCTGCTGGTGGCCGGCGACGACCACGGCGCCTACTCGTCGACGCTGCCGCACCAGTCCGACCACCTGTTCTCGGCCTCGATGATCCCCGTGCTCTACCCCTGCAATGTGCAGGAATACCTGGACCTGGGCATCCACGGCTGGGCCATGTCGCGCTTTTCCGGCTGCACCGTCGCCTTCAAGGCGCTGGCCGACACGGTCGAGTCCAGCGCCTCCGTCGACGCCGACCCGCACCGCGTCGTGGTGAAGATCCCGCAGGACTTCGTCATGCCCGAGGGCGGCCTGAACGCGCGCCTGTCCAGCATTCCGCTGGGCCAGCAGGCGCGCAACCAGGAAGCGCTGATGCAGGACTACAAGATCTACGCGGCCCTCGCCTATGCCCGCGAGAACAAGCTGAACCACACCACCATCGACAGCCCGAACGCCAAGCTGGGCATCATCGCCTCCGGCAAGTCCTACCTCGACGTCCTCGAAGCGCTGGAGGAGCTGGGCATCGACGAGAACATGGCCGCCGACGTCGGCCTGCGCCTGTTCAAGGTGGCCATGCCCTGGCCGCTGGAGCCGGACAGCGTGCGCGAGTTCGCCCAGGGCCTCGACGAAATCCTCGTCGTCGAGGAAAAGCGCCAGATCGTCGAATACCAGCTGAAGGAGCAGTTATACAACTGGCGCGACGACGTGCGTCCCCGCGTCATCGGCAAATTCGACGAAAAGGGCGAGTGGGTGGCGCCGCGCGGCGAGTGGCTGCTGACCTCGAAGGCCGACTTCTCCGTCTCGCAGGTGGCGCGGGTGATCGCCAGCCGCGTCGCGCGCCTGATCACCGACGCCGTCACCTGCGACCTGATCAAGGCGCGCCTGAGCTTCCTCGACGCCAAGGACGCCGTGCTGAAAAAGGCCGTCAACACGCCCTTCCGCCCCGCCTTCTACTGCTCCGGCTGCCCGCACAACACCTCGACCAAGGTGCCCGACGGCAGCCTGGCGCTGGCCGGCATCGGCTGCCACGTGATGGCCACCTCGATTTACCCGGAAATGAACAAACTCACCACCCACATGGGCGGCGAAGGCGCGCCGTGGATAGGCCAGGCCGCGTTCTCGTCGCTTCCGCACGTGTTCCAGAACCTCGGCGACGGCACCTATTTCCACTCCGGCTACCTGGCGATCCGCGCCGCGCTGGCGGCCAACGTCAACATGACCTACAAGATCCTCTACAACGACGCGGTGGCGATGACGGGCGGCCAGCCGGTCGACGGCCAGATCACCGTGCCGCTGATGGCGCAGCAGATGGCCGCCGAGGGCATCCGCCGCATCGCCCTGGTGACGGAGGACCTGAGCCGCTACAGCGACCGCAGCGGCCTGCCGGCCCACCTGACGCTGCACGACCGCAAGGACATGGACGCCGTCCAGCGCGAGCTGCGCGAGGTCAAGGGCGTGTCCGTGCTGATCTACGACCAGACCTGCGCGGCCGAGAAGCGCCGGCGCCGGAAAAAAGGCGAGTTCCCCGACCCGGCCAAGCGCATGGTCATCAACGAGGCCGTCTGCGAGGGCTGCGGCGACTGCGGCATCCAGTCGAACTGCACCTCGATCCTGCCGAAGGAAACGGAATTCGGCCGCAAGCGCAGCATCGACCAGTCGTCCTGCAACAAGGACTATTCCTGCGTCAAGGGCTTCTGCCCGAGCTTCGTCACCGTCGAGGGCGGCGCGCTGAAGAAAACCAAGACCGGCGTTTCCAAAGACAACGCCGACGACGGCTTCGGCGCCCTGCCGGAGCCCGTGCTGCCGGCCTGCGACGCGCCCTACAACATCCTCATCAACGGCATCGGCGGCACCGGCGTCATCACCGTCGGCGCGCTGATGGGCATGGCCGCCCACCTCGAAGGCAAGGGCGCCTCCGTGCTGGACATGACCGGCATGTCGCAGAAAAACGGCTCCGTCACCTCGCACGTCAAGGTCGCCAAGTCGCCGGCCCACCTGCGCGCCCAGCGCATCGCCACCGGCGAGGCCGACCTGGTGCTCGGCTGCGACATGCTGACGGCCGGCGCCCAGGACGCGATCTCGAAGATGCGCCCGGGCCGCACCATGGCCGTCGTCAACCTGCACGAGCAGCCGCCCGGCACCTTCGCCCAGAACGCCGACTGGCAATACCCGACGCAGGAAGTGCGCGCGCTGATCGCCGAATCGGTCGGCGCCGCCGTCCACAACAGCGCCGACTTCATCGACGCCACCAAACTGGCGACGGCGCTGATGGGCGACTCGATCGCCGCCAACCTGTTCATGCTCGGCTACGCCTGGCAAAAGGGGCGCATCCCGCTGACGGAGGCGGCGCTGCTGCGCGCCATCGAATTGAACGGCGTCGGCATCGCCTCGAACAAGAAAAGCTTCCTGTGGGGCCGCCGCGCCGCCGTCGACCTGAAGCGCGTCGAAAAAATCGCCACGCCGACCCAGGCCATCGTCGTGCAGATGCCGCAAAGCCTGGAAACGCTCGTCAAGAAGCGCGCCGACTTCCTGACGGCCTACCAGAACGCCGCCTACGCGGCCACCTACGAGGAGCTGGTCGGGCGCGTGCGCGCGGCCGAGTCCGGCCTGGCGCTGGGCAACAAGCTGTCGACGGCCGTCGCCAAGTCCTACTTCAAGCTGATGGCCTACAAGGACGAGTACGAGGTGGCGCGCCTGTACACGGACGGCCGCTTCGTCGCGCAGCTGCAGCAGCAATTCGAGGGCGACTTCACGCTGAAATTCAACCTGGCGCCGCCGCTGTTCTCGAAAAAGGACGCCCAGGGCCACCTCGTCAAAGCCGAATTCGGCTCGTGGATGTGGCGCGCCTTCCAGCTGCTGGCCAAGGCCAAGGGCCTGCGCGGCGGCGCCTTCGACATCTTCGGCTACACGGCCGAGCGCAAGATGGAGCGCGCGCTGATCGGCGAGTACCGGCAAACGGTCGAAGCCCTGCTGGCCCGGCTGAACGCCGACAACCACGGGCTGGCGGTCGAGCTGGCCAGCCTGCCGGAAAAAATCCGCGGCTTCGGCCACGTCAAGGAGAAGGCCGTGGCCGCCTTCCACGCCGACCAGGCGCGCCTGCTGGCGGCGCTGGCCGGCGGCGACCACCAGCACGCCGCCTAAGCCCGCCGCCCCGGCTTGCCGATTCCTGCAGTAATGAATCGGCAAGCCGGGACACGCCGCCGCCGCTTGGGTTTATCTTGACGTTTACGTTAACGTCATATAACTTACAACGACTCAGATCGCGCCCATTCCAAGGACATCATGAACGACCTTTCCAACGCCATCCTCCCCGCCGCCGCGCCCGAGCAGCCGAAACTGGCCAACAAGGTGCGCTTCGTCACCGCCGCCTCGCTGTTCGACGGCCATGACGCGTCGATCAACATCATGCGCCGCATCCTGCAGTCGAACGGCGTCGAAGTGGTCCACCTGGGCCACAACCGCTCGGTCGACGAGGTGGTGACGGCGGCGCTGGCCGAGGACGTGCAGGGCATCGCCATCTCCAGCTACCAGGGCGGCCACGTCGAATACTTCAAGTACATGATCGACCTGCTGAAACAGCGCGGCGGCGCCCACATCAAGGTGTTCGGCGGCGGCGGCGGCGTCATCGTGCCCGACGAGATCGCCGACCTGCACGCCTACGGCGTGACGCGCATCTTCAGCCCGGAGGACGGCCAGCGCATGGGCCTGGTCGGGATGATCCAGTCGATGGTGCAAATGTGCGACATCGACCTGTCGAGCTACTCGCCGACGACGCTGGCGCCGCTGCGCGAGGGCGACATCACGGAGCGCCACCGGCCGCTGGCCCAGCTGATCACGGCGCTGGAAAACGACAAAGCCGCGCCCGGCCTGCGCGCCGAACTGCTGGCCGCCGCCGCCGCGCTGAAGGTGCCGGCGCTGGGCATCACCGGCACCGGCGGCGCCGGCAAGTCCTCGCTGACGGACGAGCTGATACGCCGCGTCCGCCTCGACCAGGGCGACGCCCTGAACATCGCCATCATCTCGATCGACCCGTCGCGGCGCAAATCCGGCGGCGCGCTGCTGGGCGACCGCATCCGCATGAACGCCATCAGCCCCTGGGGCGCCGGCAAGGCGCGCGTGTTCATGCGCTCGCTCGCCACCCGCGAGGCCGGCTCGGAAATCTCCCAGGCGCTGCCCGACGTCATCGCCGCCTGCAAGGTGGCCGGCTTCGACCTGGTCATCATCGAAACCTCCGGCATCGGCCAGGGCGACGCCGCCATCGTGCCGCACGTCGACGTCAGCATGTACGTGATGACGCCGGAATTCGGCGCCGCCACGCAGCTGGAAAAAATCGACATGCTCGATTTCGCCGACTTCATCGCCATCAACAAATTCGACCGCAAGGGCTCGCTCGACGCGCTGCGCGACGTCGGCAAGCAGTACCAGCGCAACCGCGAGCTGTGGAGCAAGCGCCCCGACGAGATGCCGGTCTACGGCACCCAGGCGTCGCGCTTCAACGACGACGGCGTCACCGCGCTGTACCACGGCCTGCTGCCGGCGCTGCGGCAGTTCGGCCTGCGGACCGGCCCGGGCAAGCTGCCGCCGGTGGCCGCCAAGCACTCCAGCGCCAAGCACGTCATCGTGCCGGCCGCGCGCAGCCGCTACCTGGCCGAAATCGCCGACACCGTGCGCGGCTACCACAAATTCACCGGCAAGCAGGTGGTGCTGGCGCGCGAACGCCAGCAACTGACGGAGTCGAAGCGCATGCTGGCCGCCGCCAACAAGGCGGTGCTCGACTTCGACGAGCTGATCACCGAGCGCGAGCACGCCCTCGACGCCAACTCGAAGAAGCTGCTGGCGATGTGGCCCGACATGCAGGCGGCCTACGCCGGCGACGATTACGTCGTCAAAATCCGCGACAAGGAAATCCGCACGCGGCTGGTCCAGCACACCCTGTCCGGCACCAAGATCCGCAAGGTGGCGCTGCCGAAATACCAGGACCACGGCGAAATCCTGCGCTTCCTGATGCTGGAGAACGTGCCCGGCTCCTTCCCCTTCTCGGCCGGCGTGTTCGCCTTCAAGCGCGAGGGCGAGGACCCGACCCGCATGTTCGCCGGCGAGGGCGACGCCTTCCGCACCAACCGCCGCTTCAAGCTGGTGTCGACCGGCATGGACGCGAAGCGCCTGTCGACCGCCTTCGACTCCGTCACGCTGTACGGCGCCGACCCGGCCGAGCGCCCCGACATCTACGGCAAGGTCGGCAACTCCGGCGTGTCGATCGCCACGCTGGACGACATGAAGGTGCTGTACGACGGCTTCAACCTGTGCAGCCCGAGCACCTCCGTGTCGATGACCATCAACGGCCCCGCGCCGACGATACTGGCGATGTTCATGAACACCGCCATCGACCAGCAGCTCGACAAATTCGTCGCCGAGAACCAGCGCCAGCCGAGCGCCGACGAGGCGGCGAAAATCCGCGCCTGGGTGCTGCAAAACGTGCGCGGCACGGTGCAGGCCGACATCCTCAAGGAGGACCAGGGCCAGAACACCTGCATCTTCTCGACCGAGTTCTCGCTGAAAGTCATGGGCGACATCCAGGAATACTTCGTCCACCACGAGGTGCGCAACTTCTACTCGGTGTCGATCTCCGGCTACCACATCGCCGAGGCGGGCGCGAACCCCATCTCGCAACTGGCGTTCACGCTGTCGAACGGCTTCACCTTCGTCGAAGCCTACCTGGCGCGCGGCATGCACATCGACGACTTCGCGCCGAATCTGTCCTTCTTCTTCAGCAACGGCATGGACCCGGAATACACGGTGCTGGGCCGGGTGGCGCGGCGCCTGTGGGCCATCGCCATGCGCGACAAATACGGCGCCAACGACCGCAGCCAGAAGCTGAAGTACCACGTGCAGACCTCGGGGCGCTCGCTGCACGCCCAGGAAATCGACTTCAACGACATCCGCACCACGCTGCAGGCGCTGATCGCCATCTACGACAACTGCAACAGCCTGCACACCAACGCCTACGACGAGGCGATCACCACGCCAACCGACGAATCGGTGCGCCGCGCGCTGGCGATCCAGCTGATCATCAACCGCGAATGGGGGCTGGCGAAGAACGAAAACCCGAACCAGGGCTCCTTCATCATCGACGAGCTGACCGATCTGGTCGAAGAGGCGGTGCTGCAGGAATTCGAGCGCATCGCCGAGCGCGGCGGCGTGCTGGGGGCGATGGAAACGGGCTACCAGCGCGGCAAGATCCAGGAAGAGTCGATGCTGTACGAGCACCAGAAGCACGACGGCAGCCTGCCCATCATCGGCGTCAACACCTTCCGCAACCCGAAGGCCAACGAGGCGCCGCAAAAGATCGAGCTGGCCCGCTCCACCGACGATGAAAAGCAGTCGCAGCTGACGCGCCTGGCGGAATTCCACCAGCGCCACGCCGGCGCCGCGCCGGCCGCGCTGGCCGCGCTGCAGCAGGCGGCCATCGACAACGACAACGTCTTCGCCCGCCTGATGGAGGCGGTGCGCGTGTGCTCGCTGGGGCAGATCACCGCCACGCTGTTCGAGGTCGGCGGCCAGTACCGCCGCAATATGTAAGGGCCGGCCTCAGACCCGGTGCGCGCAGACGCCGACGGTCACGCCCGGCAGCAGGATAGGCTGCCACAGCACCTGCAGCTGCGCCGGCGGCGTGCCGCGCAGCAGCGCCAGCAGCATTTCGATCATCTTGGCGCCGGCCAGGCGCGGTTCCGGCTGGTCGATCGTCGTCACGTTCGAGCCGATCAGGGTGTCCTCGACGCTGCCCCAGACGATCACCGACATGTCCTTGCCGATGTCGATGCCGGCGTCGAGCAGCGCGCGCACGGCGCCGACGCCGGACAGGTGGTTGTCGACGATGACGGCGGACGGCCGCGGCGAACTGGCCAGCAATTGCTGCATCGCCTGGTAGCCGGTGCGCCGGTCCAGCGTGTTGTCGATCAGGTAGCGCGGGTCGATGCCCAGGCCCGCCGCCGCCATCGCGCCCACGAAGCCGTCCTTGCGCTGGCGCGCGAAGTTCAATTCCAGCGGCGCGCTGATCAGGGCGATGCGCTGGTGGCCCAGGCCCAGCAGGCGTTCGACCGCGAGGCGGATGCCGGCCTCGTTGTCGTAGTCGAACCAGGCGTAGGGCGTGTCGCTGTCGGTGCGGCCGTGCGTGACGAAGGGAAAGCCGGTCCGGCTCAGGTAGGCGATGCGCTCGTCGCGCACCAGCGTGCGCCCGACCAGCAAACCGTCCACGCGCTTGCCGCGCACCATCTGCTCATACGAGGGTTGCTCGTTTTGCGGCGACACGGGGGCGATGATCAGGTTCATCTTCGACGCCTCCAGCGCCTCGGACATGCCGGCCACGACGCCGAGGAACATCGAATCGCCCAGGTCGGTCGGCAGCATGGGATAGATGATGCCGGCCACGTTCGAGCGCCCCACGGCCAGGCTGCGCGCCATCGGATTGGCTTCGTAACCGACTTCCTTGGCGGCCGCCAGCACCCGCTCCCGGGTGCGGCAATTCACTTCCGGATAGCCGTTCAAGGCGCGGCTTACTGTCGTCTTCGACATACCGAGTGCGATTGCGAGGCTCTTCAGATTCATTTGAAAAAAGTCTAAATGGAGGGCGTAAACGATATAAACGCCTCTCAGGCTGCCGATTATAGCCGACTCGCCAGCCCCGGCCGTCTTCCATCCGGCCGACTTTTTTAAAAAAAACAACGTTATCCGCGCAAATAGACGGACCGGCGGACGCCGCCGCGGCGGCGGGCGGCTGTGGCGGCGCAGCCATGCCCTGGCAGGCCGCCGCCGCCGTTTCCCTTATCAAGAAACACTTTTTTCTGGCGTCCTGGCACATTTTGTCCTACTCTTAGCAACAGCATGTCTGCGGATGCCCAGGCCCATCTATGCCCGGCATATCGATTTCGGACCTGCCTATCGGATAGGGGTGATGACCGTGGTTTCCGCAACGTCCTTCAACTTACAAGCTTCGATTGCCGTGGCCCAGCGCAAGGTGCAGCAGGGCCAGTCCCAGGTGCAGCAAGACAGCGAGCGCCTGGAGCAAAGCCGCACCGAACTGAGCCGCAGCCGCGAGCGGCTCAGCCAGACCCAGGAAGACAGCCGGCAGGCCCGGCAGGCGACGCCGGCCGCGCAACCGGCCGCCGCGCCGCTGCGCATCGAACGGACGATCAAGACGCTGCCCGCCGCCCCGGCGCCGGCCGCGCAGCCGCAAGCCCAGTTGAACAGCCGCGGTCAAAGCATAGGCGGCTTGATCAACGTCATGGCCTAGTCTTACCGCGCGGCCAGCGGCAACCACCACGGCCGGCCCGGGTCCGGCTGGCGCAGATTGACGGCCTGGCCCATTTCCGGCGTCGTGATGGCGACGCCGCGCTGCGCCGCCAGCGCGACGATGCGGTCGAACGGCTCGTGCCACGCGTGCAAGCCCAGGTCGAAGGTGCCGTTGTGCACGGGCAGCAGCCATTTCCCCCTCAAGTCCACATGGGCCTGCATGGTTTCCTCGGGCTGCATGTGCACGTCCGGCCATTGCGCGTCGTAGGCGCCCGTTTCCAGCAGCGTCACGTCGAAGGGGCCGTAGCGCTCGCCGATGGCGCGGAAGCCGTCGAAATAGCCGGAATCGCCGCTGAAAAACAGCTTCAGGCCGGGCGCGGCGATGACCCAGGACGCCCACAGGGTCTTGTTGCCGTCGAGCAGGCCGCGGCCGGAAAAGTGCTGGGACGGCGTCGCCACGAGCTGAACGTCGGCTATCGTCGTCGATTGCCACCAATCGAGCTGGCGCACCTTGGCCGCCGGCACGCCCCAGGCGACCAGGGTGTCGCCCACGCCCAGCGGCGCGATGAAGTGCTCGGTCTTGGCCGCCAATTGCAGGATGGCGGCGTAGTCGAGGTGGTCGTAATGGTCGTGCGACAAGATCACGCCCTTGATCGGCGGCAGCTCGGCGATGCCGATGGGCGGCTGGTGGAAGCGCTTCGGCCCGGCCCACTGCAGCGGCGAGGCGCGCTGGGAAAACACCGGGTCCGTCAGCCAGAACTGGCCGTTCAGCTTGAGCAAGAGCGTCGAATGGCCGAGGCGGAACAGGCTGGCGTCCGGCGCGGCCAGCAATTGCGCCCGGCTCAGCGCCTGCACGGGGATGGGCGCGGCCGGCACCGTGTTCGCGGGCTTGTTGAACAGAAACGTCACCATCAGTTTCAGCGAGCGCATCCAACCCAGTTGGTGGCGCGGCGCCGCGTTGCGGAATTTGCCGTCGCGTTGCTGCGACGCCGGCGTCGCGGCAACGCTGCCGGCGTCGGCTGCGGTGGAATAGTTCATGGCGGTCAAGACTCCCAGAAAAAGGCTGAGGCGAAAAATGGCAAGCATGGCGGGCCTGTGGTGAATATACACTACACAGTGTAGTTCCTATTTTCAGCAAAGTAAACCACTGGGTGTAAAATAGGTTTTCCCCGACCGCAGACTGTCTCCCATGTCCTCACCGCAACGCCTGACCGACCGCAAGCGCCTGGCCATCGTCGACGCCGCCATCGCCGAGTTCCGCGCCCACGGCTTCGAGGCGACCAGCATGGACAAGATCGCCGCCACGGCGGCCGTGTCGAAACGCACGGTGTACAACCACTTCCCCAGCAAGGACCAGTTGTTCGCCGAAATCCTGGCGCGGCTGTGGGACAACAGCGCGGCGCAGCCGGCCCTGCCCTACGACGCGGGCGCGCCGCTGCGCGGGCAGTTGCTGGCATTGCTGAGGCAAAAAATGGCCATGCTCACCGACGCCAACTTCCTCGACCTGGCGCGGGTGGCGATCGCCGAAACCATCCACTCGCCCGAGCGGGCGCAGGAAATGGTGGCGCAAGTGAGCGAAAAGGGCAGCGGCCTGACCAACTGGATCAGCGCCGCGCAGCAGGACGGCCGCCTGAAGCCGGGCGATCCGCAATTCATCTCGCACCTGCTGCAGGGGCAGCTGAAAACCTTCGCCTTCTGGCCCCAGGTCACGCTGGGCCAGCCGGCGCTGGACGCGGCGGAGCAACACAACGTCATCGAGACGGCCGTCGACATGTTCCTGGCCTATTACGCCCTATCCTAGGCTTTGCAGCACAGGGGCGTCATCCGCTCCTGCCTAAACACCGTTCGCATCGTTCTATGAAAATAGTGATTTCAAAAACCGCTATCGCGCTGGGCTTGCTGCTGGTTGTATACACCGGCCTGTCACACGCATCCGTGCCCGGATGCGGGCGCGGCATCGAGAACCTCGAACGTATCGATTTCGCGCGCACGCGCATCGTCGTACTGGGCGAGGTACATGGCACCATGCAGGCTCAGGATTTCATGCAGGCGCTAGCCTGCCATGCGCTTGCCAGCCGCCGCCGCGTTGTGCTCGGCATCGAGGCGCCTGTCGCCATCCAGGCGCCCTTGTCATCTTACGTGCGCGGCGCCATCCCGCAGCGCCAGTTCGCCGCCGACAGCAACGTGTTCTGGCGCGGCGAGGACGGCCGCTCCAGCGCGGCGATGATGGGCTTGATCGGACACATACGCCGCATGAAGGCCGCCGGTGCGAACATCGAACTGTTCGCCTTCGACGGCGTCGCAGCGAAACGCCGCGCCCGCCAGCAGCAGGAGGCAAGCCGCGACCAGCAAATGGCCTTGAACGTCAGAGCGAAACTTCGGCAACGTCCAGGCGCGCTCCTGCTCCTACTGGTCGGCAACATCCATGCGGCCAAGCACAAGCTCGACCCGGAATACGCGCCGCCGATGGTTTCCTACTTACTCGACCTGCCGATACTGACCTTGGGAATGCGCTACAGAAGCGGAAACTTCTGGGTGTGCTATGACGGTTGCGCCGTACATTCGACACAAGGAATGCCGGACGCATCACGGCAGTTTGGCATTGGCGACATCGACAAATCCGGCGAATACGACCGATTCTTCGACGTCGGCCATGTCAACGCCTCCCCACCCTATCTGGATAGCCCGGCATCCAGATAGGCCAGCCGGCGCGCGCTGCCGCGATACGACCGCGCTAGGCGAAGCACACGACATACACGGGCGGCAGCGTGGTCGACACCGTCTGCCAGTGCTCGCCGCCATTCGCCGACAGCCACAAGCCGCCCGTGGTCGAGCCCATCACCAGGGTGCGGCCATCGTCGGCCACCGCCAGGCCGTGGCGGTACACCAAATCATAGCAGTGCTCCTGCGGCAAGCCGCTGCGGAACAGCGAAAACGTCTTGCCGCCGTCGTTGGTGCGGGTGACGGCCAGCGCCGCGTCCACCGGGATGCGCAGCGTGTCGGTCTTGGCCGGCGCGAACCAGGCCGTGTCGCCGTCGCGCGGGTGCACGGCCACGGCGAAGCCGAAATTCGACAGCGGCACGTCGGCCACCTCGTCCCAGCGGGCGCCGCCGTTGCCGGAGCGCCAGATGCCGTTGTGGTGCTGGCACCACAGCCGCTCGGGCGTGCCGTCGGCGCGGACGATGCGGTGCGGGTCTTGCACGGCCTCGTTCTCGTCCTGTTCCGGCGGCATGTAGTCGGCGCGCATGCCGTGCGCGCTCAAGCTCCAGCTGGCGCCGCCGTCGGCCGTGCGCCAGACCCCGCCGCAGGACACGCCGACGAGCACCTTGCGGCTGTCGCGCGGGTCGACGCAGATGCTGTGGATGCCGGGCACGTCGTAGCCGCCGCCGAACCATTGGGCGCGCTGCGGTGCGTTCCACAAAGACTCCACCAGTTGCCACGAGGCGCCGCGGTCGGCCGAACGGAACAGGCCGCCCGGCAGGGTGCCGGCCCACAGCACGCCCGGCTCGTCCGGACCGCCGGCGGCCAGCGACCAGATCATGCGCAGCGTCCAGTCGAACGGGTCGGCGCTGTCCTCGGGCTTGGGCGGATAGGCCGGCGCGGCGATTTCCGTCCAGTCGGCGGCGCCGGCGTCGCGCCGGTACAGCTTGGCGCCGAAGTGGCCCAGGTTCAGCGCCGTGTACAGCGCGCCGTCGCGCCGGTCCGCCAGCAGCATCGACACGGGGTCGCCGAGGAAATGCAGGGCCTTCAAGTGCCAATGGCCGGGGTCGATGCTCAGTTCAAACAGGCCCTTGCGGGTGCCAAGGTAAGCGCATTCGCTCATGACTAGCCTCCAGAGAGTGCTTGCAGGATGTACACCTTACTGTCCGCCCCCAGCGGATCGTCCAACAGGATGCGCTCGCGCGCGCGCACGCCGTCAATGAAAATGACGACGTTGGCGCGCAGGTGGCCCTGGTCGTCGAGCACGTAGCCGCGCAGCCGCGGCTGGGCGGCGAAGGCCGCCTCCAGGCCGGCGCGCAACTGCCGCGCGTCCGTCACGACCTGGGGCAGGTCCATGAAACGCGCCAGTTGCTGCGTGAAATTCAGTTGCGCCATACCGTCCTCGACTGCGCCGCGGGTAGACAAATTCTAACGCGAATCGGCCTCGCGGCCGCGCCGCTTTGCCATAAAATGGGGCTGACTGAACAACCGGAGCCGCTCGATGTCGATTACCCCACAACAACTCGAAACCCTGATGCAGGAAGTGGAGCTGGCCGACCCGATCGACTTCGCCGACCTGCCCTTCGACGACAAGGAATTGCGCGGCCTAATCGCCAACCACCTGTGCGAGATGGCCGATGCGATGCAAGGTTTCACCGCGGAAGACCGCAACCTGGCGCTGCTGGCCGTGGCCGCCAAGCTGGTGCTGGAAAACCTCGTGCTCAATGTGCAACTGCTGCGCCAGCATGGCCTGCCCCTGAGCGACAGCGCCGATGCCCTGCTGCAGCGCCTGCGCCGTGGCGGCAAGGGGACGTGATACGAAATACATTGCAATTTTGTAAAAATTGACTCGTATTCCATTGCTTGCTATAGTGACTTTAGGCAACTTTACCCGGGCAGCCACCCCGCACTGTTTGGAGACGCACGCATGAAACACATTTTTGTCCGCCTGATGACCGCCCTGTTCGCGCTGAGCCTGGGCGGCGCCGCCCTCGCACAACAAAAAGGCACGGCCGACGAGGCGGTGGCCATGGTCAAGAAGGCCGGCGCCTACTTGAAGGAGAACGGCCAGGACAAGACCATCGCCGCCATCAACAATCCGCGCGGCCCCTTCGTCAAGGGCGACCTGTACGTCTTCATGCTGCGCACCAACGGCGACGGCCTGGCGCTGGCGCACGGCCAGAACGCCAAGATCGTCGGCAAGAACATGCTGGAACTGCGCTCGGCCGACGGCGTCTATTTCGTCAAGGACTTCATCAAGGTGGCCAACAGCGCGGCCGGCAAGGGCTGGGTCAACTATAAGTGGCTCAATTCGGTGAGCAACACCATCGAAGAGAAATCCACCTATGTCGAGCGGCACGGCGAGGTCTTCCTCGGCGTCGGCATCTACAAGTAAGCGGCCGGCACGGCCACAGCCCTGCTGCTGCGGGGCTTTTTTTCGCCCTGTTTCACATTCAGGATGAGGCGGCCGGCGCCGCCATCAGGCGCGCGGCGGGCGCCTCCAGCGTCAGGTCGGACTCGGCCAGCGCCACGCAGGGCAGGATGTAGCCGTCGCGCCGCTCCTCGCGGCTGACACCGGGCCAGTCGATGGCATAACCCACCCGGCCCTCCAGCAGGCGGCACAGGCAGGTGCGGCAAGTGCCGTTGCGGCAGGAGCTGGGCAGGCGCACGCCGGCCCGCTCGGCCGCCGCCAGCAGCGGCACGCCGGCGTCGGCCTCGAACTGCCAGCCCTGCGGCGCGATCGCCACCTTGAACGGCGCGCTCATGGCAGCGCGCGCAGCAAGGCGGCCAGCTGGCGCGCGCCGAAGCGCGCCTGCGCCACGGTCAACGCGCTGAAGCCGACGAGGACGGCGGGCGCCAGCCGGGCCGCGCCGCTGAAATCGCGCAAGCCCTCCAGCGCCAACCCACAGGCGGCGGCGCGGGCGCAGAACGCCGCCTCGTCGCAATCCGGCGGCAGCCACAGCACGAAGTGGAAACCGGCCTGCTGCCCGGATACCGTATAGCGGCCCGGCGCGCCGGCGGCCAGCTCCGCCAGCACGACATCGCGGCGCTCCTGGTAGGCGCGGCGCGCCAGACGCAGGTGGCGCACAAAGGCGCCGCTGGCCAGGCAGTCGGCCAGCGCCAGCTGCTCGGTGACGCCGACCGCGCGCCCGGTCGCCTGCCACGAAGCCATCAGCACATCGCGCAGCGCGGCCGGCACGACCATGAAGCCGACGCGCAGGCCGGCGAACAAGGTCTTGTTGAAGCTGCCGCAATAGATGACGCGCCCGTACTTGTCGAGCGACTTCAGCGCGGCCAGCGGCGCGCTCTGGTAATTAAATTCGCTGTCATAGTCGTCCTCGACGACCCAGGCGCCGCAGTCGCTGGCCCAGTCCAGCAGTTCGAGGCGGCGCGTGACGGACATCGTCACACCCAGCGGCGCCTGGTGCGCCGGCGTCACATAGGCCAGGCGGGCGTCGGCGTGGCCGCGCAGCGCGGCGCAATCGATGCCGTCCGGCCCGACCGGCACCAGCGCCACGGCGGCGCCGGCCAGCGCGCAGATTTTCCGCGCCGACTGGTAGCCGGGGTCCTCCATGCACACCTTGTCGCCGGGACGCAGCACGCTGCGGGCGATCAGGTCGAAGGCGTTGCGGATGCCGGTGGTGACGATGACCGCGTCGGCGCCGCAGGCAATGCCGCGGTAGCTGGCCAGATAGTCGGCGATGAGCGCGCGCAGGGCCGGCAAGCCAGCCGGGTCGGCCGCGCACAGCACCCCGCCGGCGGCACCGGCCAGCGCCCGCGCCAGGTGCCGCGACCACGCCGAGGCGGGAAACAGGGCCGGGTCGGCCTGGCGCGCCACGAAGGGCCGGCCGGCGCGCGCGCCCGTGTCGGCCGGCGCCGCGCTGGCGGGCGGCGCGGCCGGCGCGTCGTAGGCGGCCATCAGGAAGCGCTCGGGCACCAGCGCGCACACGCGCGTGCCCGAACCGGGCGCGCGCGACACATAGGCTTCGGCGCGCAGGCGGTCGAAGACGGCCTCCACCGTGCCACGCGACAACTGCCAGCGCGCCGCCAGCGTCCGGCTCGACGGCAAGCGGCTACCGGCCGGCAAGACCTGGCCGAGGATGGCGTCGCGCAAAGCCGCGTAGGCGCCATCCTGCTTCGCCGCGCCAGCGCCGTGCAGAGCGGCCGGCCGGGGCAGGTCGAGGGGGACAGCGACCTTGCCGCGCGCCATAGTGGTCCAATCGATTAGTTGATAAACGGTACTTCGCATTAAACCACAAACGGCCTATTCTGCGGCCACAGCTGGGGACAGACCACGATTTTCAAGAAATGTTTTCTTGAAAATCGTGGTCTGTCCCCAGCTGGTCGCACCTTATCCCTGGAGAGAACGATGCATGACAAACCCGAGCCGGCGCCGTGGGCGTGGACGGCGATCCTGCTGCTGGTGGTGTGCCTGCCGCGCATCAGCATCGATATCTATCTGCCATCGCTGCCGGCGATGGCCGACGCGCTGCGCGCCCCCTATGCCCAGATGCAGCTGACCCTGACCATGTATATGGCCGGCTCGGCGCTGTCCATGCTGCTGTGCGGGCCGCTGGCCGACCGCTACGGCCGCCGCCCGGTGCTGCTGGCCGGCGGCGCGCTGTATCTGCTGGCCAGCGCCGTCTGCGCCGGCGCCACGTCGGCCCCCGTCATCATCGCCGCCCGCCTGTTCCAGGCGCTGGGCGGCTGCAGCGGCACGCTGATCGGCCGCGTCATGGTGCGCGACCGCTTCGACCAGGCCAGCCAGGCCGGCATGCTGAGCCGGATCTCGATGGGGATGGCGCTCTCGCCCATCGTCGCGCCGCTGATCGGCAGCGTCATCGACGCCGCGCTGGGCTGGCGCTGGGTCTTCCTCACGCTGACGGCGCTGGCCACGCTGATGCTCGCGCTGGTCGCCGGCCTGCTGCCGGAAACCCGGCCCGCGCCCGCCGCCGCGCGCCCGCCCGCCACCGCGCGCATCTATCTGCGCCTGCTCGGCGATCCCTATTTCCTGCGCTACGCGCTGGCGATCGGCTGCGTCTATTGCACCTACTTCCCCTTCATCGCCGAGTCGTCGCTGCTGCTGCAGCGCTCGCTGCACCTGTCGGCCAGCGCCTACGCCCTCGTCTTCGGCCTGACGGTGAGCGGCTACCTGGCCGGATCGAACCTGTTCCGCCGCCTCGGGCCGCGCCTCGGCGCCGACCGCATGATCGCCCTGGCCGTGGCCGTCAACGGCGCCGGCGCCGCGCTGCTGTGGGCCGCCACGACGCTGTATCCGACGGCGCTGGCGGCCCTGGTCGGGCCGATGCTGCTGATTATGCTGTCGGTCGGCGTGGCGATCCCGGCCTGCCAGTTCGCCGTGCTGCAGCCCTACGCGGCCATCGCCGGCACCGCCTCCGGCCTGTTCTTCTTCATCCAGATGGCCATCACGACCCTGTGCGGCGGCGCCGTCGTCCAGCTGTCGGACGGCAGCGCGCGGCCCATCGCATGGGTGACGGCGGCGGCCAGCGCCGCTTTCTGCACGGCCTGGCTGGCCCTGCGCGGCGGCCAGGCCAAGCTGGCCGGCAGCCGCTGCTGAGGCAGTCTTGGGGCGCGCCTCAGCGCGCCATCAACTGGCGCAGCCAGTCGAGCAGCACGGTCGGCAGCAGTTCGGGGTGCGCCAGCAAGGCGTACTGGCGCGCCCCGAACACCTGCGGCAGGTAGTTCGCCGCCTGCCGGTCTATCGTCAGGCAAAACGGCGCGATGCCTTGCAGGCGCGCCTCCGCCACGGCCTGGCGCATGTCCTCGACGCCGTAGCGGCCGGCGTAGCCGTCGACGTCGTTCGGCTTGCCGTCGGACAGCAGCAGCAGCAGGCGGTGCGCCGCCGGCTGCGCCATCAGCAGCGCGCTGGCGTGGCGCAGCGCCGCGCCGGCGCGCGTGTACGCCTCCGGCTCCAGGCCGGCGATGCGGCGCGCCACGGCACCGTCGTAGGCCTCGTCGAAAGCCTTCACGCTGCGCACCACCACGCCCTGCGGCCCCTCGCCGGAAAACGCCTGCACGCAAAAGCGCTCGCCCAGGCCGTCGAGCGCGACGCAGACGAACAGCAGCGCCTCGCGCTCGACGTCGATGACGCGCCGCCCCGCCGCGATCCAGCCATCGGTCGAGCCGCTGACGTCGACCAGCAGCATGACGGCCATGTCGCGCCGGGCGCGCCGCTGGCTCAGGTACAGCCCTTGCGCCAGCGGCAGGCCGGCGCGGTAATCGGCCTGGCCGTCCAGCCATGCCTGCAAATCGATCTCGTCGCCGTCGGGCTGCTGGCGCACCCGCGTGCGCTGCGCCCGCAGCAGCTCGAAGCGGCGCCGCAGCGTGTGCAGCGTCGCCGCGCGCCCGGCCAGCGTCTGCTCGACCCACTGCTGCGGTCCCGCCGCCGCGGGCCGCAGGCACACCGTCGCGCCCGGCCCGGCATAGGACAGGCTGCGCCAGTCCCACTCCGGATAGCGCAGCCGCCCGCCCTCGCCGCCCGCGGCGCCGGGCGCCAGCTGCGCCGGCGCCGCCGCCGGCGGGTCGTCCGACAGCAGCACCTCCTTCGGCTGGCCGGGCGCGCTGACCAGCCGCGCCTGCGCCAGCTCGGACAAGGCGTCGGCGAATTCCTCGGCGGCCGTGGCCGCGTCGCGGTCGCTGGGGCGCTGCATGCCCAGCGGATCTTCGGCCTGCTGGTGCGGCTGCGCCGTCTGCACCATCACCGGCCCCGGCGCGCCGTCCTCGTCCTCGTCCTTGCCGGCCCGGCGCACCTCGGGGCGGCGCGCCAGGCGGGCGCTGCGCAGCGGCCCGCCGGCGGCCTCGCCGCCCGGCGCGGCGGGCCCGGCTGCGGCCGC
>NZ_JAQQXR010000020.1 GCF_028595325.1 Janthinobacterium fluminis | reverse complement strand
AACACGACGGGCGGCGTGACCGGCAAGATGATCTCGCCGCAGTCGATCGCCGTGGCCTGCGCGGCCGCCGGCCTGGTCGGCAAGGAGTCGGACCTGTTCCGCTTCACGCTCAAGCACAGCCTGCTGTTCGCCCTCGCCATCGGCGTCATCACGATGCTGCAGGCGTATGTCTTCACCGGCATGATTCCGCGCTGAGGCGGCGCCGCCCGAAACCGGGGGCCGCTCCGCCGCCTATGCTAAGCTGGCGCGGATAGTCCGCACCAGCATAGAAAAAGCACCCATGGCCACACGACTTCCCCCGGTTCACGCGCTGTCCGCCTTCGAGGCGGCGGCCCGCCTCAGCTCCTTCGCAATCGCCGCCGACGAATTGTGCATCACGCCGTCGGCGCTGTCGCACCGCATCCGCCTGCTGGAAGAATTCGTCGGCGAGCGTCTCTTCATCCGCGACGGCCGCGCCGTCACCTTGTCCGAATTCGGCCGCCGCTACCTCGACGTGGTGCGCTTCGCGCTGCGCGCGCTGAGCGACTTCCCGCTGCCGCACAAGAGCGTGGCGGCGCAGCCGCGCGTGAAGGTGACGGTGCCGCCCACCTTCGCCCGCTACCTGCTGATGCCGCACCTGGCCTCCTTCGCCGAGCGCCATCCCGACATCGTCGTCGAGGTCTGCCTGTCGGTGCCGCTGTACGACCTGAGCCTGTCCGAGAGCGACGTCGAGGTGCGCTTCGGCGCCGGGAAATACCCGGACATGGTGACCGAAAAGCTGCTGGAGGAGCCGGCCTTCCCCGTCGCCAGCCCCGCCTACCTGGAAAAAATCGGCGGCATCGCCAGCCTCGCCGACTTGCGGAAGGCCACCCTGCTGCGCTCGGCGCTGGAAGCGTGGCAGCCGTGGTTCGAGGCGGCCGGCCTGGACTGGCCCGAGCCGAACGACACGCTGCGCGTCGACGACCTCGGCCTGCTGCTCGAAGCCATCAAGCACGGCCACGGCGTCGGCCTGACGCGCCAGCACTTCGCCAGGCAGATGATCGAGCGCGGCGAGGTGGTGCAGCTGTTCGACATCCGCCTGACGGCGCCGGCGCACGCCTACTATGTCGTCTACGAGGAGGCGGCGCGGGCGCGCCCCGAAGTGGCGTGCTTCATCGCCTGGCTGCTGGAAACCTTCCGCGGCCTCGCCTGAGCCTGCGCGCCGCCGTCCCCGCGAGGTGAAATATATTCACTTCTGCGGTTAATTCATTTCACCGCGCCGCGCCGGCCGTTTGGCTACACTCATTGCGTCCCTTTACGCAAGCCGAGAAAGCCCTATGAACGCGCCCACCGATCCCCCCTTCAGCGCGGCGCGCCAGCGCGAAGTCCTCGCCGCGCTGCGCGCCAAGCTGCCGCCGCGCTGCATCCTGTCGGACGCGGAAGACACCCGCCCCTACGAGTGCGACGGCCTGGCCGCCTACCGCCAGTTGCCGATGCTGGTGCTGCTGCCCGAGGACGAGGCCCAGGTCGCCTTCATCCTCGTCACCTGCCGCGACCTGGGCGTGCCGATCGTGCCGCGCGGCGCCGGCACCGGCCTGTCCGGCGGCGCCATGCCGATCGCCGCCGGCGTGGTGCTGTCGACGGCGCGCCTGAACCGCATCCTCAGCGTCGACGCCCACGCGCGCACGGCCGTGGTGCAGCCGGGCGTGCGCAACCTGGCCATCTCCGAAGCCGTCGCCGCGCACGGCCTGTACTACGCCCCCGACCCCTCCTCGCAGATCGCCTGCAGCATCGGCGGCAACGTCGCCGAGAACGCCGGCGGCGTGCACTGCCTGAAGTACGGCCTGACCGTGCACAACGTGCTGCGCGTGCGCATGGTCGGCATCGACGGCGTTGCCGTCGAGCTGGGCAGCGCCGCGCTGGACGCGCCCGGCTTCGACCTGCTGGCCGTCTTCATCGGCTCCGAAGGCATGCTCGGCGTCGTCACCGAGGTGACCGTCAAGCTGGTGCCGAAGCCGCGCCTGGCGCGCGTCGTCATGGCCTCCTTCGACGACGTCGTCAAAGGCGGCGACGCCGTCGCCGGCGTGATCGCCGCCGGCATCATCCCGGCCGGCCTGGAGATGATGGACAAGACCAGCTCGCGCATGGTCGAACCCTTCGTCAAGGCCGGCTACGACACCGAGGCCGAAGCCATCCTGCTGTGCGAATCGGACGGCATTCCGGAGGAGGTCGAAGAGGAGATCGCGCGCATCAGCGAGGTGCTGCAAAACGCCGGCGCGAGCGCCATCGCCGTCTCGCGCGACGAGGCCGAGCGCCTGCGCTTCTGGTCCGGCCGCAAGAACGCCTTCCCGGCGGCCGGCCGCATCTCGCCCGACTACTACTGCATGGACGGCACCATCCCGCGCAAGCACCTGGCCAAGGTGTTGACCGGCATCGCCGCCATGACGCTCCAGTACGGCCTGCGCTGCGCCAATGTGTTCCACGCCGGCGACGGCAATCTGCACCCGCTGATCCTGTTCGACGGCAACCGCGCCGGCGAATTCGAGCGCGCCGAGCTGTTCGGCGCCGCCATCCTCGCCCTGTGCGTCGAGGTGGGCGGCACCATCACCGGCGAGCACGGCGTCGGCATCGAAAAGATCGACTCGATGTGCGCGCAGTTCTCGGCGGCCGAGATCGCCGCCTTCATCGCCGTCAAGCGCGCCTTCGACGGCGCCTTTCTGCTCAACCCGAACAAGGCCATTCCAACCCTGAACCGCTGCGCCGAATACGGCAAGATGCGCGTGCAGAACGGCCGCCTGCCCTTCGCCAACCTGCCGAGGTTTTAAGCCCATGGACACGATACTCACGCAATTTCGCGAACGCATCGCCGAGGCCGCCGCGGGCGCCGGCCCGCTGCGCCTGCGCGGCGGCGGCAGCAAGGACTGGTACGGCCAGGCGCCGCGCGGCGCGCCGCTCGACACCCGCGCCTATGCCGGCATCACCGCCTACGAGCCGAGCGAGCTGGTGATCACGGCGCGCTGCGGCACGCCGCTGGCCGAGCTCGACGCGGCGCTGGCCGCGCGCGGCCAGATGCTGGCCTGCGAGCCGCCCCACTTCGGCCCCGCCGCCACCGTCGGCGGCATGCTCGCCTGCGGCCTGTCCGGGCCGCGCCGCCAGGCCGTCGGCGCGGTGCGCGACTTCGTCCTCGGCGCCGTGCTGATGGACGGGCGCGGCCAGACGCTGCGCTTCGGCGGCCAGGTGATGAAGAACGTCGCCGGCTACGACGTCGCGCGCCTGCTGGCCGGCTCGCTGGGCACGCTCGGCCTGATCCTCGAAGCGTCGCTGAAGGTGCTGCCCAAGCCCTACCGCGAAGCCACCGTGGCGCTCGACATGGAGCAGGCCGAGGCGCTGCGCCGGCTCAACGACTGGGGCGGCCAGCCGCTGCCGATTTCCGCCAGCGTCTGGAGCGGCGGCAGGCTGCACCTGCGCCTGTCCGGCGCCCGCGCCGCCGTGCAGGCGGCGCGCCTGGCCCTGGGCGGCGACGCCGCGGCCGAGGCCGACGCCGACGCGCTGTGGCTGGCGCTGCGCGAACAGCGCCACGCCTTCTTCGAGCGGGACGGCGGCGCCGCGCTGTGGCGCCTCGGCCTGCCGTCGGCGGCGCCGCCGCTGACGCTGGCCGGCGCCCAGCTGATCGAATGGGGCGGCGCGCAGCGCTGGCTGAAAAGCGCCGCCGACGCCGCCGCCGTGCGCGCCGCGGCGGCGGCGCTGGGCGGCCACGCCACGCTGTTCCGCGGCGGCGACAAGGACGTCGGCGTGTTCCAGCCGCTGGCGCCGGCCGTCGCCGCCATCCACCGCAACCTCAAACAGGCATTCGACCCGGCCGGCATCTTCAATCCGGGCCGCATGTACACCGGGCTCTGAACATGCAAACGACACTCGCAGACTTCATCAAGAACACGCCGGAGGGCGAGGAAGCCCAGGCCATCCTGGGCAAATGCGTGCATTGCGGCTTTTGCACGGCCACCTGCCCGACCTACCAGTTGCTCGGCGACGAGCTGGACGGCCCGCGCGGCCGCATCTACCTGATCAAGCAGGTGCTGGAGGGCCAGGCCGTGACGGCCAGGACGCAGTTGCACCTGGACCGCTGCCTGAGCTGCCGCAACTGCGAAAGCACCTGCCCGTCCGGCGTCCAGTACGGCCGCCTGGCCGACATCGGCCGCAAGCTGGTCGAGGAGCGCGTGCGCCGGCCGCTGGGCCAGCGCCTGGCCCGCGCGGCGCTGAAGCAGCTGCTGCCGCGCGCCTGGCTGTTCGGCCCGGCGCTGAAGGCGGGCCAGGCGCTGCGCCCGCTGCTGCCGGCGGCCGTGCGCGACAAGGTGCCGCCGCGCCAGCAGGCCGGCGCCTGGCCGCGCCGCCAGCACGCCCGCAAGATGCTGCTGCTCGACGGCTGCGTGCAGCCGGCGATGGCGCCCAACATCAACGCCGCCGCCGCGCGCGTGCTCGACGCCCTCGGCGTGCAACTGGTGGTCGCGCCGAAGGCCGGCTGCTGCGGCGCCATCCGCCACCACCTGAGCGACCATGACGGCGGGCTGGACGACATGCGCCGCAACATCGACGCCTGGTGGCCCCACGTGCAGGCGGGCGCCGAGGCCATCGTCATGACGGCCTCGGGCTGCGGCGCCACCGTCAAGGACTACGGCCACCTGCTGCGCCACGACGCCGGCTACGCCGACAAGGCGGCGCGGGTGTCGGCGCTGACGCGCGACCTGAGCGAAATCCTGTCCGCCTTCGAGGCCGAGCTGGCCGCAAAGCTGCGCCGCAGGGGCGGCCCGCGCGTCGCCTACCACCCGCCCTGCACCCTGCAGCACGGCCAGCAAATCCGCGGCAAGGTCGAGGGCCTGCTGCGCGCCGCCGGCATCGACGTGCAACTGTGCGCCGACAGCCACCTGTGCTGCGGCTCGGCCGGCACCTACTCGGTGCTGCAGCCGGCGCTGTCGCGCCGGCTGCGCGACGACAAGCTGGCCAAGCTGGCGGCCACCGGCGCCGAGCTGATCGTGTCGGCCAATATCGGCTGTCAGGCCCACCTGCAGGCGGGCACTGAGGCCCCCGTGCAACACTGGATAGAACTGATTGACCGCGCCATGTAAATGACGCAAGCTAATTCCACAGGGCATGATTTTATGCACCCGCATATGCGCACGCATATGCGGACGCCCCGGCTCTTCCCTCGAACAGCACAGGAGACACCATGAAGACATTCTTGAACACAGTTATTTTCGCCGCGCTGGCCCTCGGCATCGGCCACGCCGCGCAAGCCGAGGAGCGCGGCAGCGCCGCCGAGGCGACGGCGCTGGTCAAGAAGGCCGTGGCCTACGTCAAGGCCAACGGCAGGGACAAGGCTTTCGCCGAGTTCAACAATCCGAAAGGCCAGTTCGTCGACCGCAACCTGTACATCTTCGTCTACAACCTGAAGGGCACCAACCTGGCCATCGGCAACGGCAGCAGCGCGAAAATGGTCGGCAAGGACTTGAGCGACATGCGCGACGCCGAAGGCACCTACCTGATCAAGGGCATGATCGCCATCGCCAACAGCAAGGGCAGCGGCTGGTTCGACTACAAATGGCCGAATCCCGTGAGCAAGGCCATCGAGCAAAAATCCAGCTATATCGAAAAGCTCGACGACATTCTGATCGGTTGCGGCATCTACAAGACGCAGTAGCGCCGCCGCGGCGGCCATGGTGGAATGACATATCCAAGCGAGAAACCAACAATATTGATAAAATGAAATTATCAGTATGGTTGTTTCCAAATAAAAATATTTTCATCGTCCCCAAAGAAAGCGCAATCCATGGTCACCCTCGTACTGCTGCCGGGCATGGACGGCACCGGCCGCCTGTTCGATGACTTCAGGGCCACGCTGTGGCCCGGCGCGGCGGCCATGGTGATACGCTATCCGCCCGCGCAAGCGCTCGACTACGCGGCGCTGGAAACCCTGGTACTCAGCCAGTTGCCCAAGGATGCGCCGTATGTCCTCCTCGGCGAATCGTTCTCCGGCCCCATCGCCGTGGCCATCGCGGCGCGCGGCGCGCCGAACTGCGTGGGCCTGATCCTATGTTGTAGCTTTGTGCGCAATCCGCGCCCGGCGCTGGCCTGGCTGCGGCCGCTGCTGGCGCGCGCGCCGCTGCATCTGGCGCCGCTCGGCCTGCTGTCGCGGCTGCTGCTGGGGCCGCGCTCCAGCGCCGCCCAGCACGCCGCCGTGGCCGGCGCCGTGGCGGAAGTGGCGCCGCATGTCATGCGCGCGCGGATGTTGTCCGTGCTGTCGCTGGACGCCACCGAGCCGCTGGGCCGCGTGGCGCTGCCGCTGCTGTATCTGCGCGCCGGCCGCGACCGCGTCGTGCCGCGCAGCGCCGCGGCGCTGGTCGCCCGGCTCAACGGCCGCACGCAGATCGTCGAGATCGACGGCCCGCACTGCCTGCTGCAAACGTTTCCGGCGACGGCGGTCAGCGCCATCTATCCCTTCATCCGCCAGATCGAGGCGGCGCTGGAGACGGCGGGGCCGGCTTAGCTGTCGGCGGCGTCGAGGTAGAAAATGGCGTAAGCCTTCGCCGGCGTCTTTTCGCCGGCCTTCTCCACTTGCAGCGCGTGGCAATCCTGCGCGACCAGGCTGCGCCAGTTACCCACGCCGGCGTTGGCAAACGCGGCCTGGACCTTGGAGGCCAGGCTCAGGTCCAGCGCCAGCCGGGCATTGCGCGCCCCCGTCTTCGCGTAATTGACGCCGTTCAGTTGCATGCCGAACGCCGCCAGCCAGGGTTCCCACAAGCCTTTTTCCGTGCCGGCCACGATGCGCTCCAACATGTCCGCCAGGGACAGGCCCTTCTTGACGATGCCCAGCAGCGGCTGCAGCGACGGCGCGTAGCGCGGGTCCGTGCTGTGCTTGCCGGCGCCACTCTCGGCGATAGCCCGCAACTCCTTGGAGAAGGCGGCATCGCGCTCGGTGTAATCGCGCATGCGCGCGTAAAATTCGCCGTCCAGGAAGGGATTGGCGGCCGGCCCCGCGCTCGCCTCGGCGCGTTTCTTGGCGGGCGGCTGTTTTGTGTTCGTCATGGGGTATCTGGATCGAGTGTAAGGGGCGTAGTGTATCACTGCCCCGCCAGCTCGGCCCGGCGCGCCCGGCTCAGCGAGGCCATGGCCCGCTGGTGCGACCAGGCGAGCAGCTCTTCCAGGTAAGCCTCGGGCATGGCCTCGACGCGGACGATGGTGACCCAGTGGAAGCGCCCCATATACCGGGCCGGTTTGATGCCGGGCATGTCCGTCAGCTCGACAAAGCGCTCGGGGCTGACGCGCACGCTGAAACGCCACGCCTCCGGCTCGCTGGTCTTGAAATAGGCAAATTGCTTGCCGCCCACCGCATACACGAGGATGTTCGACGGCGGCCCGTGCAGGTGGCGGACGGCGCCCGGCAGGCGCCCGCACAGGTCTTGCAGTTGTTTGCTGTCCATTCTCGGCGGCCTCTCGCAGCGGCGGGCAAGCTTGCCGCATAGTTAACATACTATAATCATACACGTGCAAGCATGCCACGCGGGCATGAAGATTGATTGACGGAATTAATCGTCGAGACGATAATGAGAACCATTCTCAGATAGCTGACCAAGCCGTCCTGGCCAGCCCGCAACAACTTGCACGATGTTTTACGGAGCTTGCCTTGCACGCCGTCCTACCCGCCGATTCCGTTGCCGAGCTGTACCAGAGCCACCACAGCTGGCTCTATGGCTGGCTGCGCAAAAAGCTCGGCTGCGCCCACCACGCGGCCGACCTGGCCCAGGACACCTTCCTGCGCGTGCTGCGGGCGCCGCCACCGCAGGCCCTGCGCGAGCCGCGCGCCTTCCTCACCACCGTCGCGCACGGCTTGCTGACCAACCACCTGCGCCGCCAGGCGCTGGAGCGCGCCTACCTCGACGCCCTGGCCTGGCTGCCGCAGCCGTACAGCCCCAGCCCGGAGAGCCGCGCGCTGCTCATTGAAACCCTGCTGGAAATCGACGCCCTGCTCGACGGCCTGCCGCCCAAGGCGCGCCAGGCCTTCCTGCTGTCGCAACTGGAAGGGCTGCGCTACGCCGACATCGCCGAGCGCCTGAACGTCTCCCTCAGCATGGTCAAGAAATACATGCTGCAGGCGGTCAGCCACTGCATGCGCATCGGCGCGTCCTGACGGCATGACACCCAGCCCCCCGCCCCGGACATTGCCCGCCCCCGCGCCGGCCGAGCGCCAACCCTTGCAAGAGGCGGCCGAATGGTTCGTCCTGCTGGCCTCCGGCGAGGCCAGCGCCGACGAGCGGCGCCGCTGGCGCGACTGGCGCAACGCCCACCCGTCCCACGAACAGGCATGGCAGCGGGCCGAGTCCAGCGTCGCCCGCTTCGCCGCCATCGCGCCGGAGCAAGCTTCGGCATCGGCCCACGCCCTCGCACAGACGCGGGGGCCGGCCTCGGCCGGCCGCCGCAAGGGCCTCGCCCAGCTCGGCGTGCTGCTGGCCGCCGGCCTGGCCGGCTGGCAGGGCTATCGCGCCAGCGACCGCTCGGCCGACCTGCTCACCGCCGTCGGCGAACAGCGCGACAGCGTGCTGCCCGACGGCAGCCGCGTCGTGCTCGACACGGACACCGCGCTCGACATCGATTTTTCGGCGACGACGCGGCTGCTGCGGCTGCGCCACGGGCAAATCATGGTCAGCACCGCGCCCGACGCGGCGCAGCGCCCCTTCATCGTCGAAACGGCCGACGGCCACGTGCGCGCGCTCGGCACCCGCTTCACCGTCCGCCAGGAACCGGCCAGCACCCGCGTCGCCGTGCTCGAAGCGCGCGTCGCCCTGCACGGCAGCGACGCGGCCGGCGACGCCCCCATCCTCGGCGCCGGGCAAGGCGGGCGCTTCGACCGCCGCGGCCTCATCGACAAGCGCAACGCCCCCGCCAGCGACGCCGCCTGGACCCGCGGCATGCTGATCGCCGACGACCTGCGCCTGGCCGATCTCGTCGCCGAACTGGCGCGCTACCGCAGCGCGCCGCTCGACTGCGCCCACGCGGCGGCCGACCTGCGCATCTCCGGCACCTTCCCGCTGCGCGACGCCGAACGCGCGCTGGCCGCCGTCGGCGACACCCTGCCGATCCAGGTGGAGCGGCGCCCCGGCGGCGCGGACAAGGCCAGTCTCCACGTTCGCCTGAAATAAATCGCGCGGCGCGCTGTACTTTTTTCCATCTCGCTTGGCAAGGTAGATAAGCACACCATCTTTCCAACCATCGACAGGAATTTTCGCGCATGACACGCACAGCATCCGGCCGGCGCCAGGCCCGCCCCACCCCGACCAACACGCGCCTGCGCCCCCTCGCCATGGCCATCTACCTGGCCGCCAGCGGCCTGGCCGTGGCCGGCGCCACACTGGCACCCCTCGCGCCCGCCCACGCGCAAGCCGGCAAGAGCTACAACATTCCGGCCGGCCCGCTGGGTCCGGCCCTGACCAGCTTCGCCAGCGACACCGGCATCGTGCTGAGCTTCGACCCGGCCGCCGTCGCCGGCAAGAGCACCGCTGGCTTGCACGGCAACTATGGCGTCGAGGACGGCCTGAACGCCCTGCTGCGCGGCAGCGCCTACCGGATCGGCAAGACGGCGGCCGGCTACACGCTGGTGGCGGCGCCGCAGCAGCAGCAAGCGCGCGCGACCAGCCTGCCGGCCGTGACGGTGGTGGCGGCGGCCGACGCCGGCGCCCTGCCGGACGCCTACGCGGGCGGCCAGATCGCCCGCGGCGGCCGCCTCGGCCTGCTGGGCAACGTCGACGTCATGGACACGCCCTTCCACGTCACCAGCTTCACCGCCCAAAACATCGCCGACCGGCAGGCCGGCAGCGTCGGCGAACTGCTCGACAAAGACCCGTCGGTGCGCAGCACGGCGCCGACCGGCGACGTCGCCGACGCCTTCTTCATCCGCGGCTTCGCCATGGGCGACAACAACATCGGCGAAATCGCCTTCGACGGCATGTACGGCGTCGCCCCCAACTACCGGCTGATGACCGACTACGCCGAACGCGTCGAAGTGCTGAAGGGGCCGGCGGCGGCGCTCTACGGCATGTCGCCCAACAGCGGCGTCGGCGGCGGCATCAACGTCGTGCCGAAACGCGCCGGCGCCGACCTGACCCGCGTGCGCGCCGACTACACCGGCAGTTCCCAGCTGGGCGGCGGCGTCGACGTCGCGCGCCGCTTCGGCGCGGCGCGCGAATTCGGCGTGCGCTTCAACGGCAGCCACCAGCGCGGCGACACGCGCATCGACCACCAATCGCGCAAGGCCACGCTGGGCGCCCTCGCCCTCGACTACCAGGGCGAACGCCTGCGCGCCACGCTCGACCTGATCGAGCAGCGCGAAGACGTCGACGCGCCGTCGCGCCGCCCCTTCCTGGGCGCGGCGCTGCCGGTGCCGGCGGCGCCGGACAACCGCAACAACAACTCGCAGCGCTGGGAATGGTATGACAGCAAGGAGCGCTCGGCCCTGCTGCGCGCCGAGTACGAGGTGCACAAGCAGCTGTCGCTGTTCGCCAGCCACGGCAAGGCCAGCTCCGATGTCGACCGCCTGTTCAACACGCCGACGATCAGCAACGTCGCCGGCGACACCCGCACCGTGCCGACGCGCGCCATCTTCGACGTGCACCGCAACGCCAGCGAGGCCGGCGCGCGCGCCAGCTTCACCACGGGCGCCGTCGGCCACCAACTCACGCTGCAATGGAGCCAGTACGAAGACCAGTTCAACATGGGCAGCAGGGCCGGCACGGCCTACCTGTCAAATATCCACCAGCCGCTGGAACGGCCGGCGCAAAACGTCGCGGCGCCCGCCAGCGTGACGAAACGCTCGGCCACCCGGCTCAGCGGCGTGGCCCTGTCGGACACGCTGAAGATGTTCGACGAGCGCCTGCAAGTGATGCTGGGCCTGCGCAAGCAGCGCGTCCGCGCCGACAATGTCGGCGCATCCGCCTACGACGACAGTGCCGTCACGCCGATGCTGGGCGTCGTTTTCAAGCCGCTGGCCAAGGTGTCCGTCTACGGCAACTACATCGAAGGCTTGAGCAAGGGCGACACCGCGCCCGCCTCGGCCCGCAACCACGACGAAGTGTTCGCGCCGTACAAGGCCAAGCAAAAGGAAATCGGCGTCAAGGTCGACCACGGCCGCCTGATGACGACGCTGAGCGCCTTCCAGATCACGCGCCCGAGCGGTTTGACGAAAGCGGACAATTATTTCGCCGTCGAAGGCGAGCAGCGCAACCGCGGCGTCGAGCTGAGCGTCTACGGCGAAGCGGCCAGCGGCCTGCGCGTGTACGGCGGCGCCACTTGGATAGACGCCAAGCTGGCCAACACCGGCAACCCGGCCACGACGGGCAAAACCGGGGTCGGCGTGCCGGCGCTGCAATTGGCGCTGAACGGCGAATGGGACGTGGCGGCGCTGGCCGGCCTGACGCTGACGGGCGGCATCTTCCACAGCGCGGAACAGTACGCCAACCAGCTCAATACCCAGCGCCTGCCGGCCTGGAGCACGCTGGACTTGGGCGCGCGCTACCCGGCCGCCATCGGCGGCAAGACGGTGACGCTGCGCGCCACGCTGCGCAACGTCAGCGACAAGAGCTACTGGTCCGGCGCGTCGACCTGGGGCACGCTGATGGCGGGGGCGCCGCGCAGCCTGCGCATTTCCGCCACGGCCGACTTCTAACCCCCGCCCCCGCCCGCTTGTCGGGCGCCTCGTCAAAGACTCGCGTGCCTCAATGAAGCAGCATGAAGGCGGGGCGTTGGCAGCGGACAAGGACCGGGATGGCGGCGGAAAAACATCATAGGACTGCAGAGACTGGCGCGGCGCGGCCGCCCAGGCTCTCGTTTGACAAAGGCGGTGCGAACGCCGATGATAAGAAAATGGAAAAGCGTCTGGACATTCTTGAAGCCTTTGCATCCGACGCGAAAGAGCGCCAGGTTCGGATGGAGGTGCGTCTGGACAAGATCGAAGTGCGCCTGGATGGAATTGATAAGCGCCTGGATAAAATCGATACTCGCCAGGATAGACTCGAAGCCCTCCTTCGCACAGTCGATACCGGCCTTATTCGTCTAGATACGCGCGTTGATGCAATTGAGCATATCCTTACCACAGTCATGGCCACCAAGACTGACATCGCCAATGCGAAACTCACCATCATGCTGACCTGTATCGCGACCATGACCGCGCTTACCGGGATAATATTCGTGGCAATGCGGTACGTACACTAGTGCCCTGAGTTGCAGATTCGTTGAATGATTCTGACAAGAATCGGCCCCATGCTACGGCACAGACCTTGCTGATTCCAGCGCAGCCAGCGCGGGGGCGATCAGCGCCAGCAGGCGCGCCGCGCCGACGCCGTCGCGCGCCTGCACGGAAAGGCCGTGCAGCAGCGTCGCGTAGCAATCGCCCAGGGCGACGACATCCACCTCCGGCCGCAACTCCCCTCCCTGCTGGGCAATCCGCAAGCGCTCGATAATCGACTGCGTGCGGGCGCGGCGGTGCTCGCTCAGCCAGGTAATCACGCCGTCGTTGCCGGCGGTGCAATTGGTCGCGGCGGACACCACCATGCAACCCTGCGGACGTCCGCTGCGCGTATACAGCAACACCGCTTCGCGCAGCATCCGCTCGATTGCCGCGCGCGCCGTCGGCTCCTCCGCCAGGGCATGGGCGGCAAAAGCCCCCTCGCCCGTCTCGTACAGCTCGACCGCCTCGCGGAACAACGCCTCTTTCGATCCAAAGGCCGCATAGATGCGGGCCGACGCGACGCCCAGCGCGGCGACCAGGTCGGACATGGAGATGCCCTCGTAACCGCGCGCCCAAAACGCATCCCTCGCCCTTTCCAGAGCAAGATCGCGATCAAATTCCCTCGGCCTACCAGCCATAACTTCCCTCGGCAAATACACAACGGTCGCCAGTATAGCGCCTCCCGCGCCTGAAAAACGCGCCCGCCACCCCAACCCGCGCTTTTCCATCCGAGTATTTTTTCTCCAATGCACTTGACCTGAAACGCGATATCGCCTATTCTTTGTCGATCAACAAACAATAGGAGTGAAAAATGAAAACAATCAAAGGCCCTAGCCTCCATCTGGCGCAATTCAGCGGCGACGCGCCGCCCTTCAACGACCTGCCATCGATCGCCGCGTGGGCGGCCGCGACCGGCTTCAAAGCCTTGCAACTGCCGGCATGGGACAAGCGCCTGTTCGACGTCGAAACCGCCGCGACCAGCCAGGGCTACTGCGACGACGTGACCGGCGTACTCGCCGAACACGGCCTGGTCATCAGCGAACTGACGACGCACATCTTCGGCCAACTGGTCGCCGTGCATCCCGCCTACGACGCCATGTGCGACAGTTTTGCGCCGGCAGAACTGCACGGCAAACCGCAGGCGCGGACGGAATGGGCCATCGAACGCCTGCTGATGTCGGCGCAGGCATCGAAGCGCCTGGGACTGACGGAAATGGGCACGTTCTCGGGCTCGTTCGCCTGGCCCTACCTGTTCCCCTTCCCGCAGCGGCCGGACGGCCTGATCGAGACAGCCTTCGACGAACTGGCCAAACGCTGGCTGCCGGTGCTGAACGCCTGCGACGAGCAAGGCGTCAACCTGTGCTACGAAATCCACCCCAGCGAAGACCTGCACGACGGCGCCAGTTTCGAGATGTTCTACGAGCGGGTCGGCCAGCACCGACGCTGCAACATCCTTTTCGACCCCAGCCATTTCGTGCTGCAGCAACTGAACTACCTCGACTACATCGACATCTACAAGGATCACATCCGGATGTTCCATGTGAAAGACGCGGAATTCAATCCGAGTGGGCGCCAGGGCATCTATGGCGGCTACCAGTCCTGGGAAAATCGCGCCGGCCGCTTCCGCTCGCTGGGCGACGGCCAGGTGGACTTCAAAGCGATTTTCTCCAAGCTGGCCCAGTACGACTACGAGGGCTGGGCAACGCTCGAATGGGAATGCTGCCTGAAGAACCAGGAAGACGGCGCCAAGGAGGGCGTGGACTTCATCAACGCACACATCATCAAGGTCACGGACAAGATTTTCGACGATTTCGCCGGCGCTCCCGTCAGCAAAGCGCAAATGCGCACGCTACTGGGCATCAACTGACATTTAAACTGAACAGGAACACAATATGCACGCCACCACCAAGCAACAAACACCCGGCAACGCCGACTTCATCCACGACTATGTGCGGGTCGACGGCCAGCGCATCCATTGCGTCAGCGCCGGCACGGGCACGCCCGTCCTGCTGATCCCCGGCTGGCCGCAAACCTGGTACGCATGGCGCCACACCATGGCCGCGCTGGCCGCCAACGGCTTCCAGGCGATCGCCGTGGACCCGCCGGGCAGCGGACACTCCGACCGTCCGGTGGCCGGCTACGACACGGGCACCGTCGCCAACACCTTGCACCGGGTAATGGAACAGCTCGGCCACGCGCAGTATGACGTCGTCGGCCACGACATCGGCATGTGGGTCGGCTACGCGCTGGCGTCCGACCATCCGGATGCGGTGACGAAGCTGGCGTTGACGGAAGCGGTCATACCGGGGCTGGCGCCGGCGCCGCCGATTTTTGTCGCCCCGGCGGACAACATCTTCCTGTGGCACTTCATGTTCAACCAGGTCAACGACCTGCCGGAGATGCTCACGGCCGGCAAGGAAAGGGAATACATCAACTTCATCTTCGACAAGTGGTCGTATCGGCGCGACCGGGTCGCCGTCGACGTCTACGCCGACGCCTACGCCACGCCCGGCGCGCTGCGGGCCGGCTTCGCCTACTACCGGGCGATACCGGAAACGATACGCCAGAACACGCTGCGCGCCAAGACCCGCCTGAGCATGCCTGTGCTGGCGCTCGGCGCCGAGCACGCGACGCAGGACGCGCCACTCGTCACGATGAAGGACAACGCCAGCGACCTGCAAGGCGCCATCATTGCCGACTCCGGCCACTTTGTCATGGAAGAAAACCACGACGCCTTCATCGGCCATCTGCTGCCCTTCCTGAAACAGGGCCGCTAAGCTTCCCAACATGAACACGGGCATGCCGAGCCGTTCGGCATGCCCACGCGAACACACTTCAACAGAGAACAATATGCACCAAACGCATTCCAACTTCACCGCGGAGAACAACCATGAGTCTTGATCCGCGCATCGCCACCTTCCTCGCCGAGCCGTCCGGCCTGCCCGCCCCGGCAACGCTGGACGCCATCCGCGCAGCCACCGAAACCGGCCTGCGCACACTCCACGGCCCGCTGGAAGACGTGGCCTGGATACACAACTACACGGTTCCCGGCCACGCCCGGCAGCCGATACGCGTGCGCGCCTACGCGCCGGCCGGCGCCGACGCCGCCGTCGCACAGCCGGCCCTCGTCTTCGCCCACGGCGGCGGCTGGTGCCTGTGTTCGCTGGACCTGTACGACAACCCCTGCCGCGCCCTGGCCAACGCCACCGGCCGCGTCGTGCTCTCGGTCGACTACCGGCTGGCGCCCGAACACCCGTTCCCGGTGCCGCTGGAGGATTTCTACGCCGCGCTATGCTGGATCGGCGAACAGGCCGACGCCCTGGGACTGGACCGCGGCCGCATCGCCGTGGGCGGCGACAGCGCCGGCGGCAACCTGGCCGCTGCGGCAGCGCTGCTGGCGCGCGACCGCGCCGGGCCGGCCATCGAGCGGCAACTGCTACTCTATCCCGCCCTGGACTGCGATTTCTCGACGGCGTCCTACGGCGAATTCGCCGAAGGCTACTGGCTCACCAGGGAAACCATGCAATTTTGCTGGAGCACCTACCTGCCCAACGCCGAAGATGCCGTGTCGGCCTACGCGTCGCCGCTGCGCGCGGCGTCGCTGGCCGGCCTGCCGCCGGCGACCGTGCTGGTGAGCGAATACGATCCGCTGCACGACGAAGGCATGGCCTACGCCCAACGTCTGCGCGAAGCCGGCGTCGAGGCGCACTGCGAGCGCCTGGACGGCATAGTGCACGCCTGCATCCACATGCTGGGGCTGACGCCGCATGCGCGCCAGCTCTTCGATCTGGCTGGCCAAGCATTGCAAACCCCTCAGGTATTCTGAGGCCGCCGGCGCCCGGCGGCGCAATCTGACGCCGATGTGGCGAAAAAATGTAAAAAAACGATAGGCCAAGGTCAAAATCAAGGATAATTACGTCCCATGAACGACGCTACTACACTCCCCCCATTGCCCGACCGCTTATCAATTGATACACGCAGTCCCCACCACATCGCCGCCGTGTTCGAACACGAGATCGGCATCAAGTTCAACGGCAAAGAACGTTTGGATGTCGAAGAGTACTGCATCAGCGAAGGCTGGATTACCGTACCCGCCGGCAAACAGCTGGACCGTAAAGGCCGGCCGATGCTGATCAAGTTAAAAGGCAAAATCGAAGCGTTTTATCGATAATTCCCCGCTGCCGGGGCCGCATTGAACCCGACTCCGGCTGCTTCATCCCCCTCGCAATCGCTCGCCCGCAAACGCGGCGCGGGCACTGGCGGCGCCGCATCCGGCGGCCGCCGCCTTCCCCCTGCTCCCTCCCTTAAAACAGCGTCTGCTGACGGCTCGTCAACGCCGTAAAATCATCGCGCAGGAAAGGCAGGATGGCGTCCGCCACCGGCTGCAGTTGGCGCGTCAGATAATGGTCGTAATCGATGGGCGAGCGCTGGGTTTCCAGCGGCTCCGGGCCGGCCACCGTCATCACATACCTGATCCAGCCGCCGCTTTGATACTGCTGGGGGCGCCCCTGCCGCCGGTTGTACTCGTCGGCGATGCGCGCGGCGCGCACATGCGGCGGCACATTGCGCTGATACTCGTCCAGCGGCCGAAGCAGCCGCTTGCGGTACACCAGCAGCGCATCGAACTCGCCGCTGGCGGTGCGATTGACGTAGTCGCGCACATAATCCTGGTAGGCTTCGCCCTTGAAGATGCGCTCATATAAAGCCTGCTGGAACTGCTGCGCCAGCGGCGTCCAGTCGCTGCGCACCGTTTCCAGCCCCTTGTAGACCATTTCCTCGCCGCCGTCCGGCTTGCCGACCAGACCCGCGTAACGCTTCTTGCTGCCCAATTCGGAACCGCGGATGGTCGGCATCAAAAAACGCCGGTAATGCGTTTCGAACTCCAGCTCCAGCGCGTTGTCGAGGCCGAACTCCAGCCGCAGATGGCTATCCCACCACAGGTTGACATGGCGCACCAGCGCGCGCCCGATCTCGGCCGCCTGCGCGTCCGTGTGCGCGTGCTTGAGCCAGACAAAGGTGGAATCCGTGTCGCCGTAAATCACCTGATATCCCTGCTGCTCGATCAATTCGCGCGTGCGGTGCATGATCTCGTGGCCGCGCAGGGTGATCGAGGACGCCAGGCGCGGGTCGAAGAAGCGGCAGCCGCTCGAACCCAGCACCCCGTAGAACGCGTTCATGATGATCTTCAATGCCTGCGACAGCGGCTTATTGTGCTCGCGTTTGGCCGCCTCGCGCCCCTGCCAGATTTGCGCGACGATGGCCGGCAGGCAGTGCTTCTCGCGCGAAAAGCGGGCGCCGCGAAACCCCGGCACCGTCGCCTCGCCCACCTCTTCGCGACAGCCTTCGACCAGCCCCACCGGGTCAATCAGGAAAGTGCGGATGATGGACGGATACAGGCTTTTATAGTCGAGCACCAGCACGGAATCGTACAGGCCCGATTGCGAATCCATCACAAAACCGCCGGGACTGTTGTCGCCGACGACATCGCCGAGGTTGGGCGCCACATAACCCTGGCGGTGCATCATCGGCATATACAGATGCTCGAAAGCGGCCACCGAGCCGCCGCTGCGGTCGGCGGCCAGCCCCGTGACGCTGGCCCGCTCCAGCAAGAAGGTCAGCAGCTCGGTCTTGGCGAAGATGCGCGTCACCAGCTCGCAGTCTTTCAGGTTATAGCGCGCCAGGGCCGGCTTGTCCTCGGCGAAGCGGCGGTCGATTTCCGCCATCCGCTGGTAGGGGTTGTCGATCGACTTGCCTTCGCCGAGCAGGGTTTGCGACACGGATTCCAGGCTGAACGAGGGAAAACTCCAGGTTGCCGACCTGAGCGCCTCGATGCCGTCGATGATCAGGCGGCCGGCCGCCGCCGCAAAGTAGTGCTGCTGGGTGCCGCCGTGCTCGCGCCACTCCATCGCGCTGCCGTCGCGCCCCAAGCGCAGCGGCACATGGCAGCGCTGCGCATGCTGCTGCAGCACGCGCAAATCGAACTGCACCAGATTCCAGCCGATGATGGCGTCGGGATCGTGCCGCTCCAGCCAGGTGTTCAAGCGTTCCAGCATCTGCCGGTGGCTATCGCAATACTCCAGGTCGAAATCGAGCTCCTCGTCGCCGCCGTTCGGCGGCCCCAGCATATACACCTGGCGCTGGCCGCAGCCCTCCAGCGCGATCGAATACAGCTCGCCATGGGACGTGGTTTCAATATCCAGCGACGCCAGTCGCAGCTTGGGGCGGTAGCCGGGCGCAGGCTTCAAATGGCCGTCGCGCAGCGGGCCGCCGCCGTCCGGCCCGGGCTGACCGCCGAAGCATGCCGGCGCCGTGATGAAGCGCTCCATCAGGTAGCGTTCCGGCGGACGCACATCGGCCTCGTACACGTCGACGCCGTTTTCCCGCAGGCGTTTTTCCAGTTTCAGCAACTGGCGGTACTGCCGGCAGTACAGGCCCAGCACGGGGCGATGGTGGAAATCGTTGAGGGCAAGCGGACGCAGCTCGGCGCCGCGTTCGCCGCGCAATACCGCTTCCGCCTGCTCGCGCTGTTCGGCCGGAATGAAGGCCACCGACGGCTGCGCCGGCAGGCGGACGTGGCGCGGGCCGTCGTCGGTGGCCAGCCAAAAGTCGACCTCCGTGCCGTCGGCCGTATCGCGCCAGTGTCGGGTCAAGAGAAAACCCTGCTGTAGTTGAACCAAGCTGCACCTTCAAGCACCCATCGGGCCACTGTTTATCGCGTCATTGTATGCTGCGGATCTGACAAACTTTAAGGTATATTAACTTCCACTCCAAATAAATGTCGCGACCAACAGCTAACCATCGCAAAAAATATTTTAGGAGTAAAAATTTGTTGTGATGGTTGGAAATAGGATCAAATCAATGATCACATGAAACAATTTCATACCGAACACCATTAGAAATATTTCTGCAAAAAACCACAATGAAAAGTGGCAGTCCATTGCACACTAAAAATTTTTGTTTTTTAGGTTTTTTTCGTTCTGGCTTTTGTGACTCTATAAAAGTTTACTAAATAAATGCCAAATCACAGTCATCTTTAGCAGACTGTTAAAAATTCCCGATCCCTATCAACAGGGGTTCTGGAGGCACACCTTGAGTACCGAACGCAACCGTTCCATTTAATGCCATACGCAAAACCGACCACAACCAGCACACCATGTTCAGCTACCGATTATTGGAAGAACGCATCCCGCCAGCACATCCGCTGCGCAAGCTGCGCGCCCTCCAGGGCTGCTCGGCAGCATGGCCGGTGACACTCAACCCGGAACGCGACTGCATGGTGCGGTTGGCCGCGAACGGAACGAATAGGCCACAAAAATTGGCATGAGACAGACAACAACTGCCATGACATTCACCGATATGGCCTATGAGTCATCCTTTACCGCTAGCCTGAATGCCAATACATTGCTTTGCAACTTTACCTTCTCAGGAATTGGCAAGCGCATCTTCGAAGGTCGCCGCACGTAGCTTTTTTTCTTTTACATCCTTAGCTATTCGCTCACAGAGGGCGCGGAAAACTTCCGTTTTTACAGAAAACAATGGATCTTTATCGTCGCCAACTTTGTGAATTACGACTGTCAACATTCCGCCAGACTGCTCAAGGTAATTTAATTGTTTATTCAGACTATCTTCAGTGTCGTTTCCACCTAAGCTTGCGGTTGCTCCATCTCTTACATTTAATCTATCTGGAATAGGATACGATTGCAAAGTTCCGACATTTTTATTTGCACGGACATTTCTGTAGATGCCTTGCGATAGAGTTCGTAGCTGACTATTCCAGTCGCGAGATGCCGGGGCAAGAGATTGAATACTAAAACCGAGATTCATCATCCCATTCTTAACCTGATGTAGCTTTGCAATTGCAGCATCTTCTCCTTGTGAACTCAAAAGTTTTACCATATTGACGCTGCTGTATCCTTGGATGCTCCATCCGGCAGATTGCAAAACTTTAAGTTGGTCGACCGTCGCATAATCCGCAAGTTTTCTATCATCGATATAATTTGGATCATTGAAGTAAGTACCAACCAACCCGTACTCTTTCATTATCGGAAATGCAGTCGTATATGTCGTTGAATAGACATCGAAAGTAATTGCAATTGTTGGCAGCCGCGGAGATTCCGATGATTTGCATGAACTCAGCAGAAACAGTAGAAGAACTGAAAATTTTTTACCCAAGATACTTTTCTATTCTGATTTTTTTAACAAGTTACAGCTCCGCCTATCGGCTGTTTTTTGACCCAATGCCATCTCGAGTGGAAGTTGAATTCGGCTACGATGTCGGCTAGCGCTGTGGACGCCTGAATTCGTCGTACCCGTGATTGTCCTGTGCCTCGATGCAATGCGGCCCGGGTCTGACGGACGGTACATGCCTTCACGCCGCGCCGGCATCGCAAACTCGATTTATCCCAGAGCTTCCCCGATGCAGCTGTGGGCCACAGGGTGTCTCCGTCCGGCAGGCAGCGGTTGTGCTTGGCGCGCACCAGCCGATCGGCCAGTTTATTTTCCTGAAGAATTAAAAATAAATTTTTTTGATATTAAGTAATTTAGACAGAATGATATTCCATCAGAGCCGATTTTTGCGACATATGGAATGCCTATCGCCATGTTTATCAGCTCAACCATCGCGCTGGTAAATGGGATATTAATTGCCCAAAGAGCGATATATCGACCCGCTTGCCGCCCTTGCTGTTCTTGCCTATCAGCAAAAGTGTAATGGCGATGGATATAAAAAGCCAGCAAGCCTGATAGCACCTTGGCTAAGGCATTACTACCTGCGGGCGACTGGCTCATATGCAAAAAAGCCGCGAATGCGACAAAATCGACAATGAAGCAGCCAACCTGAGTCACTGCATACTTGAGAAATCTCATTTTGACGGCGATGTACGCAGCGTTTTTTGACGAGGCCGTGTAGGTAACGAGCTTACATCATAAGAAATGAATGACAGCAAAAGTTGCAGTCCAATGATAACCGGGAGGCCTGCAAGCATGACAGTGCCTGGTGTGGAGGGCGCACCCGCAGTGATAGAAAGCCACCAGCTACGAAGACCGAATCCAAAACCAAACAGCATTAAAGGTATGCCGATAAATAATTCAAAAGATGCGGCAGACATATCGCGCAGGAAATAATTATAGCCAATGCGCTTGACAAAATTACGCAAGTGGCCGCGGCTAAAATCCCACAGGGCCCGCGTATATCTGATATTACTTACTTCATCGCCATATACTGCATCCATTGGAACATCGACGACTACAGCCCTGATCAGGTTCAGGCGAAAAAGCATGTCCGTTTCGAAAAAATAGCGCTTATTGATTTTTTCAAAGGGCAAAAGCCGGGCAACACCTGCATGAATTGCGGTAAAGCCATTAGTTGGATCAAAGACATTCCAATACCCGGATGACAATTTATTCAACATTGAAAGCGCCGCATTCATCACCAAGCGCAGGCGCGGCATTCTGTGTAGCTCGATGATATCGTAGAAGCGGTTGCCTTTCGTGTAGTCGGCATCTTGGCTAACAATCGGCGCAATAAACAGCGGAATCAATTTTGGATCCATCTGCCCGTCGCCATCGACCTTAACAATGATATCCGCGCCTGCGCCGATGGCTGCGCGGTATCCAGTGATGACCGCCCCACCAACCCCCTGGTTTTCGGTATGGCGAATTACCTTTACCCGGGGATCGGAAATATTAGCCTCGACAAAATCGCCAGACTTGTCCGGGCAGCAATCATCAATGACGAATATTGAAGAAACTTCGGGACCCATCTTTTCAATAACATCAACTATAAATTTAGTTACTTTAAAAGATGGAATAACGACAGCAATATGATGATCTGCCTTCAAGCTACTGTTCATTTTTTTTCAAACGCTTTAGATATAAATTTCCATCTCGACGAATCACGGCAAACGATGCAGGACTGATGCCACGGTCCTCTTCGGCAAACCAACTGCCGTAACGAGCCCAAAAAGCGGCATCGGCTATTGCGATAGCAAAGAAATCATAGCCCTTGAGCGCCTCGTCAAGAGCGATATCACAAGTATAAATATCATCTGGCGTGTAGCGGGCACCAAGCGACCAACATTTCGAATTGACCGTTAGTGGAGCCATCTCATACCGGAACATGAAATAGGTCAACCCACTAGTTTGCTGATGGATAAAATAGGTCTTCTCAGACGCATGTGCACGGGGCCGAATTTCATCTGATAACGATCGGACGATATCCCGCAGCTGTGCAACGTATTTGGAGGTTCTCTGCGCTTCTGGCAAGAAAATATCTGCATGTACTTTTGGAATGGCCATAAAGGCGTAAAAGACTGAAGCGACGACCAAAACAACAAGAATTAGATTTCTCTTTTGTGCAGCAAACTGCTGGATGGCGGCGCACGCCAGGGCCATCACCCAAGCAAGTTGATAGCTGGCGAAATATCGCTCAAAGGAGGCAAGCCTTACAGCCTCGTAATCACTGAAATAAAAGCCATAGCTGAGCAGCAAGAGGCATGTGTAAGCGACCAGCCCTGCAGCAATAAGGCCGAATATGAGGGATTGACGAACTCGCGCATGGCTAGGCAGGAGCCAAATATGAACTACGCTGAGTACGGTCAATGTAATGGCCGACAAAAACGGCGTGGCCACACTCAGATCCTTGCCGGGCGTAATCGCCAAAACCCGTTTCGCGAACTCTGCCCATACCGCGACGTGGCGCTCTGAAGTTGGATTGAAGAAGAACTTGATGACATTATCAAATGTCATCACGCTAACATAAGGTTCCGCCACGCCGAGGTTGATGTAATAGTTCTTCCAGGTATAGTAAGAGATCAGCACCGCCATTATCGCGGCGCCAAGGCATGCTGCGCCGAGCCGGATGCCATCCCGATTATCTTTGGTGGTGATTTTTTCATGCAAAAGGGCCACTGTCATGGCGCCAATGCCGATAACGGCAAATGCAAATCCGACGTGCTTAACCAGCGGCAAAAATGCCAAAACAGGTATCAGGAAAAAAAATCCTCGCCGTGGAGCAGTATTCGTCAGCAGAACAGCAAAAATGGAACCGAGCAATACGCCAAGGATGGCGTCGACGTAGATTTCGTAGACTTCATAACCAAGTATGTAGGTGCCTATCAGGCAAACAATCATGGCGGTTATGGCGAGCAGCGGCTTCTTGGATATGGCGCTGGTAGCCGCGACGAGGGCAGAGAAAAACAATGCCATTTGGGCGAACAGTATTGCACTTTCCGTATTGCCAAGGGCGCGAGAAAAGTAGTACTGAAGCAGAGCTGTTCCTGGCGGATAAGCCTTGAACATAATGACCGAATCCGCGGTAAATAAGCGATTTTCATTGTTCAAGTATTTCGCTATCAGGCCCCAGTGCGAAAACTCATCCCAGCCGAGGAACTGATACTGCCCATACCATTTTAAGCTGAATCCGATCAAGCCAAGCGCGGCGCAGCCTGCGAATATTAAATCTCTTGATTCGAAAGAATAGGTCTTGAGGCGGGGTATCCATAAGAGCAAAACGATCAGCCCGCCCCATAACAGGGAGGTGGCTGTCTCAGGCAAAAATCCCGCAATGGAACCGTAATACAACAGCAAACCGATCAGAGCAAGAACCGCAAGCACCGCTTCGGATATCTTGCTATGCGCTAGCGATGCAAACGAAAGAACATATCCAACAAACGATCCCGCCAAAATAAAAGCATTCAACATATACGTTCAACTTTTCCACTTATTGAAACAGGGACAAATCCAAAAATCCACAAGCTAAATTCTCGACATGACCCATTCGAAGAGAATTAACTTCGACTCGATCCTCTGATCCAATGGAATAGATACTAGACGCTGACTGGCCAATTGTCTTTGCGCCTGGAGGCAAGATCACAACGTTGGCCGGCGCGAGTGTGGCGGAAGGGTGCGCCATACTTGCCGAGGCGCTTACAATCCGCGTACCGCCCGGTTTTGTTCGCTGTGCTGATTGGCGTTGAATGTGCCTTGCATGTGGTTAGTTTTAGCGCTTTAGTGGCCTTGTATATCGTTTGACATCCACTAAATTAGTGTATTGATTGGCGGAAGCGGTGAGATTCGAACTCACGAACAGCTCACGCCGTCGCCAGTTTTCAAGACTGGTGCCTTCAACCACTCGGCCACGCTTCCTCTTATGCAACATTATACATAAACGGCGGTGCGACGCCAGCCTGACTATCACCTTTTCCCGCCTTTTACGCGAAAATCGCTGGTGTTCAGCCGTCCAGCCCCCAGTTTTCCCGCAGCGCCCGCTCGAATTCCGCCGCCGGCAAAGGGCGCGAGAATAGATAGCCCTGCACCTCGTCGCAGCCCGAGCTTTTCAGGAAGGCCAGTTGCTCGACCGTTTCGACGCCTTCGGCAATGACCTTGTGCTTCAGTTGCTGGGCGATGCTGATAATGGTGCTGGCGATGGCGCAATCGTTGCTGTCGCTCGGGATGCCGGTGGTGAAGGAGCGGTCGATTTTCAGGGTGTCGATGGGGAAGCGCTTCAGGTAGGACAGGCTAGAATAGCCGGTGCCGAAGTCGTCCAGCGACAGGGCCACGCCCAGCGCCGTGATGCGGTCCATGATGCCGATGACACGGTCGATATTGTGCATCAGCGTGCTCTCGGTGATCTCCAGCTCCAGCCACGACGGCTCCAGGCCGTAGCGCGCCAGCGTCTCGCTGACGCGGCCCGGCAGCGCCGACGTGAACTCGCGCGCCGACACATTGACGGCCAGGCGGATCGGCGGCAGCCCCGCCTGCTTCCAACTTTGCGCCTGGGCGCACGCCGCCTCCAGCACCCATTCGCCGACCTGCACGACCAGGCCGGTGGCCTCGGCCAGCGGGATGAATTCTGCCGGCGGGATCATGCCCCGCTCCGGATGGTGCCAGCGCACCAGCGCCTCGGCGCCGATGATGCGCCCGCTGGCCAGCGCGAACTTCGGCTGGTAGTGCAGCAGCAACTGGCCGTGGCCCAGCGCGTGGCGCAGCCCCGTTTCCAGGCGCATCCTCTCCTGCATGCCCTGGTTCATGTCCTGGCTGTAGAAGGTGACGTTCTCCTCCTCGCTGTGGCCGCTCTGCTTGGCGCGGTACATGGCGATGTCGGCCAGGCGCAGCAAGGTTTCCGCATCGCTGCCATCCTGCGGATAGACGCTGATGCCGATGCTGGCGCCGACGCGCAAGTCGTGGCCCTCGATCAGGAAGGGTTGCAGCAGCGAGGCCAACAGCTTCTGCGCCACCATGCTGGCCTCGAAGTGCTGGCTGATGTCGAACAGGCCGACGGCGAACTCGTCGCCGCCCAGCCGCGCCACCAGGTCCTGGTCGCGCAGCGCGCCGCGAAAGCGCAGCGAGATCTGGCGCAGCAACTCGTCGCCGATGCGCCGGCCCAGCGTGTCGTTGATCAGCTTGAAACGGTTCAGGTCGATGAACAGCACGCAGCCAAGCATCTTGCTGCGCTGGGCCACCGTCAGCGCCTGGTCGACCAGCTTGGTCAGCAGCGTGCGGTTGGGCAGGCCCGTCAGCGCGTCGTAATACGCCAGGTGGTGCAGGCGCTCCTCCGCCTGCTTGCGCTCGGTGATGTCGGTCAAATAGGCGATCAGGCCGATCGGGCGCTCTTCCATGTCGTATAGCGGCGAAAGTGACAGGCTGGCCCAGAACACTTCGCCCGACTTCTTTCGGCGCCGCACCTCCATCAGGCGCCCGCCCTGCTCGACGAAGGCATCGTGAAAGGCCGTGTCCTCGTCCTCATACAGGAAGAGGATGTTTTGCCCGACCGCCTCGACCTCGCTGTAGCCGAACAGGCGCTCGGCGCCCTTGTTCCAGCTGGTGATGAAGCCGGCCGAATCCATCGTCAGCACGGACTCGTGGATCTGGTCGAGAATCTGCGACTGCTGGCGCAATTGCGCCTCGACCTTGGCGTAGGCGTTGGTCGAGCGCTGCGCCAGCCCGTGCACCTGCAAGACGCTGGCCGTCAGCGAGGCCAGGCTGGCCAGGCGCTCGCGGTCGGCCTCCTCGTAGGCGGGGCGGCCGGCGACGAGGTAGTGGCCGAAGCATTCATTGTCGAAGCAAATTTCTTGCCGCAGACAGACGGCCGTCGCGGCCCAGGCCGGCTCGGCGGCGCCGTCGCCGGCGGCCGCCAGGTACAGACCGTGCGGACTCGACAGCAAGACGCTGGCGATGCGCCCCAACTCCTGCGCCAGCGCCGCGCCGCGCAAACGCAGCACGGCGTCGCACAGGGCGGCGCTGCTGCTGAGGAAATCGGACACTGGATGGTCGAGCATGGCTAGAGGTTCCGGCTGACCTGAATGGCCCAGTGGTAAGCCTGCAGCAGGCTGCGCCAGTAGGTTTCCGGGCCGATGCCGGCCGCCTCCAGCGCGCCGGCCGTGACCGTCTGCAGCTCCGCCAGCGCCAGCATCGCGCCCAGCGGACCGGCGCGCTGCGTCAGCGCCTGCTCGATGGCGGGGTCTAGGCCCAGCGCGCCGACGATGTCAATCATCGGCATGCCCAGCAAGACGTCGAGCAGGGAAAACACGCCGGCCATGAAAGCGGCGTCCTGCCGGTCGCGGTCGCCGCCGCCTATCTTGCACAGCATTTCCATTTGCGCCGCGCGCACGGCGGCCAGCGGCAGCAAGGCGTTGACGCCGCCGTCGTCCTGCTGCCGCGCGTACAGCAGCAACTGCAGCCAGCGCTGCAACTGGCGCCGGCCCAGCACATGGATGGCCTGGCCGAAGTTGCTGATCGGATTGCTCATGCCGAAGGCGGCCGAATTGACCAGCTTCAGCAAATGATAGGACAGGGCCGGATCCTGGCGCAGCAGCGTCTCCAGCTCACGCGAGTCGGCGTCGCGGGCCAGCAGGCCCAGCAGCGCCAGCAAGCGCTTGCGCGAGGTGCCGTCGTCGTTCGCGCCGGCCGCCCTGGCCGCGTGCAGCGCGTGCTCGCCGGAAAACCAACTGAAACCGAGGCTGCGGCATTGCGCCAGACAGGCGGCGTCGCCGACGTTGCGGGCCCAGTGGGGACCGGGCAAGGACATCAACTGGAAGGCTTGCGGCAAGGCCGCCGCGGCGTCGAAACTGAGCGCGGCGGCGCCGGCCTGGGCGGCGGCGATGCCGCTGCCGCCGTCGACGACGATGCGGTAACCGGCGTCGGCGAGCCTGGCGCAAGCCTGCTGCGCGCCCGGCTCGCCGCACAGCGCGGCCGGGACCAGAAACAGAATGCGCTGGGCCGGCAGCACGCTCAGCAGCGCGGCGCTGACGCGGCGCGGATCGGCCAGCGGCACGATGCAGTCGAGCGGCGCCAGCGCCGCGAACACATCGGGATACCCCAGCAAGGTTGTCAAGGCGGCGACGGCATCGCCGGCCTCATGCGGCACATGCAGGGTCAACGCCACCCACTCGTTCTGAGCATTGGCAACAGCTTGTACACCCACCAAAGGAAACAGGCTTGATTCAGACGCGGACATCGGTATCTCTGTATGGGTAGAAAACAGTATTCATTCAGCCACTGGCCCGCCCCGTCGCCTGCGGACGGACCGGCGTTTAAGCGGCCTCGGCCATTCTATCCGAAACCATCCGGCGGAACATTTTTATTTAAGCAATATTTAAGCAGTATTTAACATCAGAAACAATGGGGTCAGGTCTAGACATGGCGGTTTTTCGCCGCGAAAACCGCCATGTCTAGACCTGACCCCATTTTTGCTCCGCGTGAACAGTAGACCAAGATCAATGTCGCGCCGCCCTTTCCCGCCTATATTTTTCCTAGTTACGCCCTTCGGTTTCCCCCATTTAACGCTGTGCCCACGGCTGGTCCGAGATGGAGAGTTCGCGCCGCCATGGCTAATTTTGACCGTTCCAGCATCAGCCGCAAGCTGACCCTGTTTTCCATGTTTTCGACCGGCAGCGCGCTGCTGCTGGTCTTCCTCGCCTTCGCCGTCGCTTCCGTGCTCAGTTATAAGGAGAACGAGCGCCAGCAGTTGCTGTCGCTGGCCGGCATCGTCGGCGCCAGCAATGTGCAGGCGCTGCTGGCGAAGGACCGCAGGCAGGCGCAGCAGGGCCTTGCCGCGCTCGGCAGCAAGGGCCAGGTGCGGCAGGCGGCGCTGTTCGACCGCGCCGGCCGCCCGTTCGCCCGCTACCGCAGCGACGCCGCCGAGGCGCCCGCCGAGCTGGCGCCGCTGGATCCCCAATTGCAGGAGCAGATACGCGCCGCGCCCGTCATCGTCAGCGCCGATTCCGCCGCGTTCTGGGCGCCCGTGATCCGCCTCTACCGCCCCATCCTGCAGGAGCAGGAGGTGCAGGGCACGGTGATGCTGGAGGCCGACCTGGGCGACATCTGGCAGGCGCTGCTCAGGCACCTGGCGGCCATCGCCGGCGCCACCCTGCTGTCCTTTATCGTCGCGCTGCTGCTGACGGGACGCTTTCGCAACATCATCACCGAGCCGATCACCAAGCTGACCATCGCCGCGCAAAAAGTCACCAGCAGCCAGACCTATACCCACCGCATCGCCCACCAGCGCAGCGACGAGCTGGGCACGCTGATCGACAGTTTCAACGATATGCTGGCGCAGATCGAGAGCCGCGACGCGACGCTGGCCAGTTACCGCGACCAGCTCGAACGCCAGGTCGGCGTGCGCACCGAGCAGCTGGAGAAGGCGAAGAACGCCGCCGAGGCCGCCAGCCAGGCGAAGAGCGCCTTCCTCGCCACGATGAGCCACGAAATCCGCACGCCGATGAACGGCGTGTTGGGCATGACGGAGTTGCTGCTGGCCAGCGAGCTGACGGAGCAGCAGCGCCATTACACGACGATGGTGCAGCGCTCCGGCGAAAACCTCTTGCTGATCATTAACGACATCCTGGATTTTTCCAAGATCGAGGCGGGCAAGCTGACCGTCGAGTACATCCATTTCAATTTCCGCGAATTGCTCGACGACCTGGAATACGTGTTCGCGCCGCAGGCCCAAGCGAAGGGCTTGCGCCTCGACTTCGCCATCGCCAACGACATCCCGCTGGCCATTTGCGGCGACCCGAACCGGCTGCGCCAGGTGTTCGTCAACCTGCTCGGCAACGCCGTCAAGTTCACCGACCGCGGCGGCATCACCGTGCAGGTCCACGTCACCGGCGAGGACGGCCAGAGCGTCGGCCTGCGCGTGGCCGTGTGCGACACCGGCGTCGGCGTCGCCAGCGACGCCCAGCAGCACATCTTCGACTCGTTCTCGCAGGCCGACGGCTCGACCACGCGCAAGCACGGCGGCACCGGCCTCGGCCTGGCCATTTCCAAGCAGTTGGTCGAGCTCATGGGTGGAAAAATCGGCGTCGACAATGCTCTAACTCAAGGATCGGTCTTTTGGTTCACGGTAAATTTCGATAAGCGCCGCGTCGATGTCGACGATCCGTCATTCAATCAGCAAGCCACCCAGGGATTACGCGCCTTGATCGTCGATGAAAACCCAGCCACGCGGGAGGTGCTCGAACGGCAGTTGGGCCGCTGGCGCATCGCCAGCGACAGCGCCACCTCGGCCACCGACGGCCTGCAGATGCTGCGCGCCGCCGGCGCGCGCGGCCAGGCGTATACCCTGGCCCTGCTCGACATGGATCTGTCGCGCACCAGCGGCCTGGCGCTGGCCGCCACCATCAAGGCCGACGCCGCCATCGCCGGCGTCAAGCTGCTGCTGCTGAGCAGCGACGAGGGCGCCGCCGACACCGTGCAGCGGCGCGAGGCCGGCGTCGCCTACCAGTTGATCAAGCCGGCGCGCGAGTCGGACCTGTTCGAGTGCATCGTGACGCCGCCGCGCGCCAGCGAGGGCGTGCGCGCGGCCGCGTCGCGCAGCGCGCCGCCGCCCGCGCCGCCGGGGCGCAAGCGCTGCAAGGTGCTGCTGGCCGAGGACAACCCCGTCAACGTCGCGGTGGCCGTCGCCATGCTGGAGGGGCTAGGCATCGACGTTGTCTGCGCCGGCAATGGCGCCGAGGCGCTGCGGGCGGCGCAGAGCGAGGACTTCGACCTGGCGTTGATGGATTGCCAGATGCCGGTGATGGATGGCTTCGCCGCCACCACCGCCATCCGCCGCCTCGACCAGCAGCGCGGGCGCGCCCGCCCGCTGCCCATCCTCGCCATCACCGCCAACGCGCTGCAGGGCGACCGCGAGGCTTGCCTGGCGGCCGGCATGGACGACTACCTGAGCAAGCCGTTTACGCAGCAGGCGCTGGGCCAGGCGATCGCGCGCTGGGTCACGCTGCCGCGCGCGGCCACGGTGCACCACGGCGAGGCGGACGCCGCCGCGCCGGCGCCGCCCAGGCCGAAGCCGGCGAAGCCACAGCCGCCGGCGCCCGTCGCGGCGGCGCCGGCCCGGCCGGCCGAGGCGCAGCCGCCCGAGCCGGCGCCGCCCAGCGCCACGATCAACCGCCGCGCGCTCGACAACATCCGCGCGCTCAGCGCCACCAGCGGCGACGCGCTGGTGCAGCGCGTCATCCACGCCTATGTCGACGACACGCCGCTGCATTTCCAGACGCTGCGCGAGGCGATCCTGGAGCTGAATACGAACACCATCCGCAAGGCCGCGCACAGCCTCAAGTCGAGCAGCGCCAACGTCGGCGCCGAGGCGCTCGCGCACATGTGCAAGGAGCTGGAAAAGCTCGGGCGCGCCGACAGCACCGAGGGCGCCTCCGGCATGTTGACGGATATGGAGAGGGAATTCCAGGCAGTGCGGCACTCGCTCAGTGCGATCCTCGAAAAGGAAACCTAAGATGGCAGCGCCCCCCTCCCCAAAACGCGGCGTCGTGCTGGTCGTCGACGACGACCCGGTGATGCGCCTGCTGATGCTGGAAATGCTGGCCCAGGTGGGCCTGGACGGCATCGAGGCCGGCGACGGCGCCGAGGCGCTGCTGCGCTACCGCAGCGCCACGCCGGACCTGATCCTGCTCGACGTCGACATGCCGGCGCTGGACGGCTTCGCCGTCTGCCGCGAAATCCGCCGCCTCGAAACGGACGCCGCCGTGCCCATCATCATGGTCACCGGCGGCGACGAGCTGGAAGCCGTGACCCACGCCTACGAAGTGGGCGCGACGGACTTCGTCTCGAAACCGATCAACTGGCCCATCCTCGGCCACCGCGTGCTGTACGTGCTGCGCGCCAGCGACGCCATCGCCCGCCTGCGCATCGCCGACGCGCACAACCGCGCCGTGCTCGCCGCCATCCCCGACACCTTCTTCCGCCTCAACAAGGACGGCGTCTACCTCGACTACGAACAGGGCCACGACGCCGGCGCCGTGTTCTCCGAGGCCGACTGCGTGGGCAAGCACATCAGCGAAGTGCTGCCGGCCGACATCGCCGAGCGCCTGCTGCTGCAAATGCGCGCCGTCCTCGACACCCAGCACATCCGCTCGGTCGACTACGAGCTGACGCGCCTGGACAGCACCCAGCACTTCGAGACGCGGCTGGTGACCACCGGCAGCGACGAGGTGCTGGGCCTGGTGCGCGACATCAGCGAGCGCAAACGCACCGAGGAGCAGATCCGCCGCCTGGCCTATTGCGACAGCCTGACCGGCATCCCGAACCGCCAGGCCTTCCTCGAAACGCTGGAGCGCGAACTGGCCCGCTCGCGCACGGGCAACCGCAAGTTCGCCGTGCTGTTCATGGACCTGGACGCCTTCAAGCGCATCAACGACACGCTCGGCCACAACGTCGGCGACCAGCTGCTGCAGGCCGTCTCCGAGCGCCTGCGCGACACCATACGCCCGCGCGACCTGGTCTCGCGCGCCGAGCAGCACAACAACCTGGCGCGCCTGGGCGGCGACGAATTCACGATCCTGATCCCCGACCTGGAAAGGGTCGAGAACGCCCTCAACGTGGCGCACCGCGTCAAGGAGGCGATGCGCCGGCCCTTCCTGATCGACGCCCACGAGATCTTCGTCACGGCCAGCATCGGCATCTCGCTGTACCCGGAGGACGGCGCCGACTGCGACTCGCTGCTGAAATACGCCGACACGGCGATGTACCACGCGAAGAACTGCGGCAAGAACAACGCCAAGCTGTACAGCTCCTCGCTGACGATGCAGATCATGAGCCACGTGAAGCTGGAGGTGGGCTTGCGCAAGGCGCTCAAGAACGACGAGCTGTATCTGCTGTACCAGCCGCAGATCGACGTGGCCAGCACGCAGATCGTCGGCGTCGAGGCGCTGGTGCGCTGGCGCCACCCGGAGCACGGCGTGATCTCGCCGACCGAGTTCATCCCGCTGGCCGAGGAAACCGGCCTGATCGTGCCGATCGGCGAATGGGTGCTGCGCACGGCCTGCCTGCAGGCGAAGACCTGGCAAAAGAACGGCAAGCGGGCGCTGCGCATGGCCGTGAACCTGTCGGCCAAACAATTCAAGGATGAAAACCTGACGCAGATCGTCATGTCGGCGCTGGCCGACAGCGGCCTCGACGCCCACCTGCTGGAGCTCGAACTGACCGAGGGCACGCTGATGGACGACGCCAAGGCGACCCTGGCGACGCTGGAGCAATTGCGGGCCATCGGCGTCTACCTGTCGATCGACGACTTCGGCACCGGCTACTCGTCGATGAACTACCTGAAGCGCTTCGACGTGCGCGCGCTGAAGATAGACCGCAGCTTCATCAGCGGGCTGCCGCAGGATTCGGAGAACGCGGCCATCACGCGCGCGATCATCGCCATGGCGCACGGCTTGCGCATGGTGGTGGTGGCCGAGGGCGTGGAAACGGGCGAGCAACTGCTGCTGCTCGAACAATACGGCTGCGACATGGTGCAGGGCTACTACCTGGGCCACCCCTCGCCGCACGAATCGATCAGCCTGATGCTCAACAAGCAGTCGGCGCTGGCGATGGCGCCGCAACTGAACCTGTGGGGGCAGATCTGAGCGCAGCCGGGGACAGACCACGATTTCCGGGAAAGCTTTCCCGGAAATCGTGGTCTGTCCCCGGCTGTCCCTACAGCACGCCGTCGCGGCGCAGGCCGGCGATGGCGTCGGCGTCGTAGCCCAGGCCGCGCAGCACTTCGTCGTTGTGCTGGCCCAGCTCCGGCCCCAGCCATTTGGTGCGCCCCGGCGTCGCCGACAGCTTCGGCGTGATCGCCGGCAGCTTGACGGGCGTGCCGTCGGCGAAGTGGTGCTGCTCGAACATCTCGCGCGCCAGGAACTGCGGATCGCTCATCATGTCGCGCACCGAGTAGATTTTCCCGGCCGGCACGTCGGCCGCCTTCAGCACGGCCAGCGCGCTGTCGATGTCGCGCCCGGCGCACCAGGCGCCGATGGCCGCGTCGATTTCCGCGGTGCGGGCGACGCGGCCGTCGTTGCGCGCCAATTGCGCGTCGCCGGCCATGTCAATGCGGCCGATGGCCAGCATCAGGCGCTTGAAGATGGCGTCGCCGTTGCCGGCGATGACGATGTTCTCGCCGTCGCCCGTGGTGTAGGTGTTCGACGGCACGATGCCCGGCAGCGCGCCGCCGGTGCGCTCGCGCACCACGCCGGCGTGGTCGTATTCGGGCACCAGCGACTCCATCATGTTGAAGACGGCCTCGTACAGGGCGACGTCGACCATCTGGCCCTGCCCGCCCGGATGCCCGGCCGTCCTGCGCCCGCCGCCGGCGTCGCGGTGGCGCAGCGCCATCATCGCGCCGATGACGCCGTGCAGCGCCGCCACCGAGTCGCCGATGGAGACGCCGACGCGCACCGGCGGCCGGTCCGGGTGGCCGGACACGTAGCGCAAGCCGCCCATCGACTCGCCGATGGCGCCGAAGCCGGGCAGGTCGCGCATCGGCCCGGTCTGGCCGAAGCCGGACAGGCGCACCATGATCAGCGCGGGGTTCTCCAGCTTGAGCTGCTCGTAGCCGAGGTCCCATTTTTCCAGCACGCCGGGGCGGTAGTTTTCGATGATGATGTCGGCGTCCAGCGCCAGCTGCCTGGCGATGGCGCGGCCGCGGGCATCCTTCAGGTTCAGCGTCAGGCTTTTTTTGTTACGCGCCTGCACCGACCACCACAGCGACGTGCCGTCCTTGAGCACGCGCCAGTGGCGGATCGGGTCGCCGCCCTCGGGCGCCTCGATCTTGATGACGTCGGCGCCGAATTCGGCCAGCATGCGCGCGCAGAACGGCCCGGCGATCAGCGTGCCCAGTTCCAGTACCTTGATGCCGGCCAAGGGGCCGGCGGTGGATTGTTTTTCCGTGGACACGCTTCCCCCGTCTCGATGTCATGCCAAATAAAGCCCCGGCCAGGGGTCCGCCCCCGGCCTGTTCAGGTGCTGCGGCGGTCCAGCATGGCGCGGGCGATGGTGCCGGCGTCGACGTACTCCAGCTCGCCACCGACGGGCACGCCGCGCGCCAGCCGGCTCACCTTCAGGCCGCGGGCCTTCAGCATTTCGCTGATGTAGTGGGCGGTGGCCTCGCCCTCATTGGTGAAGTTGGTGGCCAGCACCACTTCGCTGACGACGCCGTCGTTGGCGCGCGCCAGCAGCTTCTCCAGGTGGATATCCTTCGGGCCGATGCCGTCGAGCGGCGACAGGCGTCCCATCAGCACGAAGTACAAGCCCTGGTAGGTCAAGGTCTGCTCGATCATCAGCTGGTCGGCCGGCGTTTCGACGACGCACAGCAGACGCGTGTCGCGCTCGCTGTCCAGGCAGTTCTCGCACACCTCGTGCTCGGTGAAGGTGTTGCACAGCGCGCAGTGGTGGACCGCGTCGACGGCCTGGAACAGCGCGCGCGACAGCATGGCCGCGCCCTCGCGGTCGTGCTGCAGCAAATGGAAGGCCATGCGCTGCGCCGACTTCGGGCCGACGCCGGGCAGGCGCCGCAGCGCCTCGGTGAGGAACTCCAGCGCCTTAGACATCGCCGGCGCCCACGGCAGCGCAGGGCACAGTCACGGCCATCAGAATGGCATTTTGAAGCCGGCCGGCAAGTTCATGCCGCCGGTCAGGCCGCTCATTTTCTCGGCCGACGTCGCTTCGGCCTTGCGCACGGCGTCGTTGAAGGCGGCGGCGACGAGGTCTTCCAGCATGTCCTTGTCGTCGGCCAGCAGCGACGGGTCGATGGAGACGCGCTTGACGTCGTTTTTGCAGGTCATGACGATCTTCACGAGGCCGGCGCCGGACTGGCCTTCGACTTCCACCAGCGCCAGTTGGTCTTGGGCTTTTTTCATATTGTCCTGCATGGCTTGCGCCTGTTTCATCAAGCCAGCCAATTGGTTCTTCATCATGATCGTTACTCCGTTTTGAAATGGATAATTAGGGGACAAACAAATTAATGCAGCGACGGCGCGGGCGCCGGCGTGATCGAGCCCGGCACGACGATGGCGTTAAAGTCGCGCATCATGCTTTGCACAAAGGGATCGTGTTCGATGGTGTCCTCGGCCTGGCGCTGGCAAGCCTCGCGGTGGGCCTGCGCCTCGGCGCTGGCCGTGTACCAGACCGGCCCCAGCTCCGTGTCGACGCCGACCTTGCGCTGGAAGCGCTCGCTCAGCGCGGCGGCCAGTTTCTCGACGTTGGCCGGGCTGCGCCAAGTGTCGATCGGCACGCGCAAACGGAACAGCGTGCTGTGGCCGTCGTGCTGGCATTCGATCAGCTCGGCCTGCACGGCCAGTTGCTGGGCCACGCCGCGCAGCGGCAGCACGGCGGCGACGGCGGGCCAGTTACCGTCCCAGTCGAGGCCGGGAACCGGCACCACCACGTAGGGCGGACGCTGGACCTGCGGCACCGGCCGTGCCGCCGGGGCGGCGGCTTCGGCCGGCGCCGCCTGCACGGCGGCGCTGGCGCTGTCGTCGGAAAATTCAGTGACCCAGGGCGGCAAATCGTCATCCGGCTCGGCCTGCTGTTGCACGAGCGGGCGCGGCGGCGCTTCCAGCACGGCCGTGGCGCCAGCCGTCACGGCGGCGGCAGGCGCGTCCTCCCACGGCGCGGGCGCTTTCGGCGCCGGCGCGAGCGGCGCCGCCGGCCGAACTGGCGCAGGCGTTGGTTGAGGCGCGGCGGCAAACGGCGGCGCCGCCGCGACTGGCGGCGCGCTGGCGGCCGGAGCCGGAGCCGGCGCGGCAGCCGACGCGGCGGCCGGCGCGGCGCTTGCCGGGCGGCCACCGGCGCTCATCTTGGAGGCGGCGCGCG
>NZ_JAQQXR010000002.1 GCF_028595325.1 Janthinobacterium fluminis | reverse complement strand
GCAAGCTCCGTGCTGCCGTTCGACTTGCATGTGTAAGGCATGCCGCCAGCGTTCAATCTGAGCCAGGATCAAACTCTTCAGTTTAATCTCTGTTTAATGTCATTTCTGACAGGTCGAAGCCATTGCTGGCTTCTTACTCACTCAAAATACTGACAGGCTGTTTCTTGCGAAACATCCTATATTTCTTTTTCGCGAGCATTTAATAATTTAAGTATGCGGCGGACCGAAGTCCGCCGGCACCATCATCAAATGCCCACATTTATCGACTGTTAATTTTTAAAGAACTTGTTCTGTGCTGCTGCGGCCTAGCGACAAAGCGTTTTGTTTGTCAGCCGCGAAGAAGAAAGAGTATGAAGCGTTTCGCCTGTTTCGTCAACCCTCTGTTTTGCCGTGGCGCCGCCCTCTCCCCAAAAGCCAGCGGACGCCATTCCAGGGTCCATTTTTTGCAGGCTGTCGCAATTCACTGGCGCGCCGACCTTGCCCTGCTTAGAGTTGCATCGTCACTCAGTTACACTGCTTCGTTACCGCCCATGTTCGCACTTGAAAGACCCATATGTTTTCCTTGCCCACAGCACCGCAACTTTTGAAAACCATCGCAGCCTGGTTGCACCAAGGCTTTGATGCGACGGCTACCTGGGTCACTCAACTGTCATGGTGGAAATTTTTCCTCTTCGCGGCACTGGCGCTGATCGCCGGCTCCATCTTGCAGGACGAGCTATTCTCCGGCTCAAGCGAAGAGGTCGTGATGAAGTCTGAAAAGAAAAGCAACCGGAAGAAAAATAGCGGCGACACCAATATATTGATCGATGACACGGGCATTCACTTCAACCCGCGCAACAACAAGAACCGCCGCAACAACGAAGGCGCCGAACCGGCCGAACCGCCCCCGGTGGCCGAGCCATCCGAGGGCACTCCGCCCGCGGCGCCGGCACCCACCGCCCCCACCGCACCGCCGGCGCCGCCCGTGCCGCCAGCGAAAGCCGTGAAACCCAGCCTGCCCGCCGGCGTCGAGGTATCCAACGAGGAAGTGCATATCGACCTGCCGCCGCAAATCGGCGAAGAGCTGTCGAATGCGATCGAGGAAGCGGTTGACGATGCCGCCGAGCAAAAGGTGACGCGCTATCACAAGCAGGCATCGACGTGGTTCACCAGTTTCGTCTGGTTGCTGGTGCTGGCCCTGTTTGCGACCAAGGCCCTGGTTGGCGGCAAAAAGCGCGCCGAAGCGGAAACCATGACGGCGAACGCCGCCGCCGAGCGCGAATCCATGCAGCGCCAGCTGAGCGAGGCGAAGATGCAGATGATGCAGGCGCAGGTCGAGCCGCACTTCCTGTTCAACACCCTCGCCTCGGTCGAGCATTTGATCGAGACGAATCCGCCGCGCGCCTCGGCGATGCAGCGCAGCCTGATCCAGTATCTGCGCGCGGTGCTGCCGCAAATCCGTGAAAACGCCGTGATCACCAATCTCGGCCGCGAAGCCGACATGGTCCAGGCTTATCTGAACCTGCTGAAGATGCGCATGGAGGAACGCCTGACGGTCGACTTCCAAATTCCCGACGGCCTGCGCACGGCGGCGTTCCCGCCGATGATGCTGCAGTCGATGGTCGAGAACGCCATCAAGCACGGCCTCGAATGCAAACCCGAGGGCGGCACGCTGAAGGTGTTGGCTGAAGTGGCCCATAGTAAATTGCGCGTCTCGGTCACCGACGACGGCCTCGGCTTCGGCGCCGTGCCCAGCGACGGCACCGGCCTGGGCTTGCCGACGATACGCGAGCGCCTCAAATTGCTGCACGGCGAACAGGCGCAGTTGCTGATAGCGCCCAATACGCCCAGCGGTGTCTGCGTCACCATCGAGGTGCCCTACCAGTTATCGAAGTAAGCCGCCCGCCGCCAGTTGGCGGCGGGTCCATTCAATTGAGCGCCGCAGCGATGAAGATATTGATTAATCAATCATTTCATTGAATAATTGGCGCTCGCCAGCCCAACCTTGCACACTATGCCTACAGCTATTATTGCCGACGACGAACGATTGATGCGCGACCAGTTGCGCATGCGCCTGGGCCAGGCCTGGCCCGAACTCGACATCATCGGCGAGGCCAAGAACGGCGACGAAGCGATCGAACTGGTTGAGCAGCTCAAGCCGGACTTCACCTTCCTCGACATCCGCATGCCCGGCAAAACCGGCATGGAGGCCGCCCAGGTGATCGGCAACAAGAGCCGCATCGTCTTCGTCACCGCCTACGACGCCTATGCGGTCGAAGCGTTCGAGCGGGGCGCCGTCGACTACGTGCTCAAGCCGCCCGAGCACGAACGCCTGCAGGTGACGGTCGAACGCCTGAAGACGCATCTGAGCAAGCCGGCCGTCGACGTCAACACCAGCGTCACGGCCATCCTGTCCCAGCTGGCGGAAAAAATCGTCGCCAAACCCAGCTACCTGCAATGGATACAGGCCAGCATCGGCCAGGATCTGCGCATGATCCCCGTCGAGGAGATCCTGTTTTTCCGCTCCGACGAAAAATACACCTGTGTGCAAACGGCCAAGTACGAGGCGCTGATACGCAAGCCGGTACGCGACCTGGCCGAGGAACTGGACCCCTCGCTGTTCTGGCAAATCCACCGCGCCACCCTGGTCAACGTCAACGCCATCGAAGGCGTCACGCGCGACATTCGCGGCCGCCACCTGGTCTTAATCAAGGGAAAACCCGACAAGCTGGAAGTGAGCCGCAGCTTCCTGCATCTATTCAAACAGATGTAAGCGCGCCGCCGCGCCATCGCGCGGCGGATTCCCTCCCCTCTGCGGCAAATCAACCCTTAGGGACAGGGCTAGATTAGTGTGTGACAGAACCTCCCCCTGTCACCACCTGGGCGCCCCATGAGCCAGCCGGACCATTTCAGCCTTCATTTCGCCGCGCCACTGCTCGCACTGACGCTCCTGCTGACCCTGCCCCTGGCCTGGCTGCTGCTGATGCCGGCGTATGCGCGCGCCGCGCGGCGCGGCGGCAAGGGCTTCGGCCATGCCGGCGACGCCACCATCCGCACCGACGCCGCCCAGACCATCCTTGAAGCGAATCCGGCGGCGGCCGCCATGTTCGGCACCAGCGTCGCCGCCATGCGCGGCGCGGCGCTCGACAAATTCATTCCGCGCGATTTGCGCACGCTGGGCCAACAGCAAACGGTCGGCCATTTCGGCGACACCGGCGTCAATCTGCGCATGATGGGGCGGCGCGCCGTCGACCACGCCGTGAGCGGTCTGAAAGCGAACGGCGCGCGCTTCCCGCTGGAAGGCACGATCGCCAGCGTGGACGAGGACGGCCAAACGGTCTACACCATCGTTTTGCGCGACATCACCGCGCGCAAGCAAGTGCACGAGCAGCTGGAGCGCTCCTTTTCGCAGTTGCGCCAGTTGTCGGCGACGCTGCAAAGCATCCGCGAAGAGGAGCGCAAGCACATCGCCCGCGAATTGCACGACGACCTGGGCCAATTGCTGGCCACCCTGCGGCTCGACCTGACGCTGCTGGGCAAGCTGGCCGGCGCGGCCCCGGCCAACGCGCGCATCCTCGACAATATGGATGGCTTGATCGTCACGGCCATCACCTCGCTGCGCCGCATCGCCAGCAACCTGCGCCCGCGGGCGCTCGACGAGGGCGGCCTGTACTTCGCGCTGCAGAGCCTGCGCCAGGACTTTATCCAGCGCCACCCCGTCAACGTCGAGCTGCTGGCCGACGAAACCGAACTCACCCTCGACGACGCCTACAGCACGGTGATCTACCGCATCGTGCAGGAATCGCTGACCAACATCGCCCGCCACGCCGAGGCCCGCAATGTGACGGTGGCGCTGCACCGGGTCGACTCGGAGCTGGCCATCGAAATCCAGGACGACGGCCGCGGCATCGAGGACAGCGATATGGACAAGGCCACCTCCTTCGGCCTGCTGGGCATGCGCGAGCGGGTCTGGGGCTTGCACGGCACCATCAGCATCGGCGCCAACGAGGGCGGCGCCGGCGGCACCCGCATCGACATCGCGCTGCCGCTGCCTGCCGAGCGCACATAAAAAAAGGCGCTCCGGGGAGCGCCTCGTTCAGCCTGCCGATGCGGCCGGACTTAGAACTTGTGGGAAATACCCAGCTGGTAGGACGTCATTTCCTTGACGCGCTCGCGGCCGGCGTAGGCGTACAGGTCGGTGCGCTTCGACAGGTGGTAGTCGTAACCGAGGCCGAACTCCTTGACGGTGTCGATGTCCGATTTGCCGGCGATGGTTTGCTTGCCTTTGCCGTAGACGACTTTGGCGTCGCCCTGGCCGATGGTGTAGCTCAAGCCAAGCAGGAAGGCGTTTTGCTTGCCTTTTTTAACGTCCTTGCTGTCACCCTTGGCATAAGCGGCCGTGATTTTGGCGTCGCCGAATTTGTAGCCGCCGCCGATCACATACATACTAGGCTTGGCGCTGTTCGCGACCTTTTGTGCGGCGCGCTCGTAACCGGCGTGCGCGCTGAACGGGCCGTTGTCGTAGGTCAGCAAAGCGCTGTAGCCGGCGTCGGCATCCTTGATCTCGCTCAGCACGTATTGCGCGCTGGCGACGAAGCCTTCCATGTTCGGGCTGTCGTAGGTGATCGCATTGCTGACGCGCGAATCGGAAACGCCGACACGCATCATGCTTTCGTTGACCTTGCCGACCACGCCGTCGGCGTTGAACGGCTCGACGCGGGTTTGCGCGCCGTCAACCAGATCCTTGGTGCGGCCCAGGCGCACGGTACCGAAGCTGCCTTTAAGGCCGATGGTCGCTTGACGGTCAAACAAACCGCCCTTTTGCTCGCCGGTGTCGGCCTTGATTTCGGATTCCAGATTAAAGATTGCCGACAAACCATTGCCCAGATCTTCGGAGCCTTTGAAACCCAGGCGCGAGGCGTGGTTTTCACGCTGAACAGCGCTCGTGCCGCTGGACTTGGCCAGACCCAGATCAACGACGCCGTAAACGGTGACATTCGATTGCGCTTGGGCGGAAGCGGCGAAACCGCCAATGATCAGTGCTGCCAGTGTAAGTTTTTTCACTTGAAATTCTCTACATGAAGTTGACAAAATTGTGCAATTGCAGAGCGCGTTGCCTACCGGACAAATCACTGAAATTCCAGCCCAGTCCGGCAGCATCCGCGCCACCGAACGGAATCATGCCTATCAAATGCTTCAACAATATGACATGAGCAATTTGTTGTTTTTTGGCACAAGCACTTGCGGAAACGGAAGAATGTCGGTGGGAATTACGAGGGGAAGCTACTGAGGGAGGGGGCGCCGGCGCAGAGCGCGCCGGCGGCATCGCGGCCGGGGCCGCGCGGACAGGCTTACTTCAGGCGGCAGCTGAGCAGCCAGTAATGCTCCAGGCGCAAGATGCGGATTTCCCGCACCGCCGACGCCAGCCGCTTGCGCAGCATGCTGTCGGACGGGAAATTCTTGACGATTTCATAGCGCTGGCCGTCGGCCGCCGTGTGGAATTGGTAGGTGTTGCCTTCCGCATCCGTGCGGGCGATGACGTCGCTGTGGCCGTCGACATAGCTGTCGTCGACCAGCACCAGCAAGGTGTCCTTGCCCAGCCTGGCGCGCAAATGCGCCAGGAAACGCTGCTGGTCTTCGCGCTTCACATGCGACCACCAGAAACCGGCGAAGCAGGCCGTGAAACTGCCGATGTCGGCCGGCAGCTCGTAGGCATCGGCCAGGCTGAACTGCACCTTGGCCGTGTCGAAGCCGCGGGTTTTCGCCAGGTCCAGCATGGCCGGGTTGATGTCGGTGGCCAGCACCGACTCGGCCACCTCGTCCAGCGTCTGGGTCCAGTAGCCGGTGCCGCAGGCGATCTCCAGCACCTTGTGGCCGCTGAACAACTCGTCTATCTTGTCGTGCAATTCATCCAGGTCGTCCTCGACCTGCGGATTGGCGTAGACGCGGTCGTACTCCTGCGCTTCCACGGCGTAGAATTGGGCTAATTGCTCGGTAATCATTTGTTTCTTCTCTGTCATATTCGTAGTTAAGTGATACGGGCCGGGGCCGCGCTCCCCGCTTATAGCTCGTAGTGTTCCTTCTCGCCGCTCATCGCCTGTTCGATCAATTTCCGGTTCAGCGTCGGGGTCAGCAACTCGATGAAGGTGTAGATATAGCTGCGCAAATAGGCGCCCTGCTTGACCGCCACGCGCGACACATTCATGCCGAACAGGTGGCCCACGGAGATGGCGCGCAGGTTCTTGTCGCGCTCGGCGTCAAAGGCCATCCCCGCTATGATACCAATTCCCATTCCCAACTCGACATAAGTCTTGATGACGTCGGCGTCGATCGCCTCCAGCAGCACGTCCGGCTTCAGTCCACGCAGCACGAAGGCGTGGTCGATTTTGCTGCGCCCGGCGAACGCGCTGTCGTAGGTGATCAGCGGGAAGGCGGCGATTTCCTCCAGCGTCACCGACTTCGTTTTCAGCAGCGGATGCTCGGGCGGCACCACCACCACATGCTCCCACTGGTAGCAGGGCAAGGTGATCAAGCCGTCGATGGCGGCGATCGACTCGGTGGCGATGGCCAGGTCGGCCTGGTCGCGCTGCACCATCTCGGCGATCTGGCGCGGATTGCCTTGCAATAAAGACAGTCTTACCTTCGGGAATTTCTGCATGAAGGCTTGCACCACCTTCGGCAGCGTGTAGCGGGCCTGGGTATGCGTTGTGGCAATGGTAAAACTGCCGCTATCCTGGGCGGCAAATTCCTTGCCGATACGTTTCAGGCTGTCAATTTCCTGCATAATCAGTTCCACCGACTCCAGCACCAGCCGGCCCGGCTCGGTCAAGCCGCGGATGCGCTTGCCGTGGCGCGTGAAAATGTCGACGCCCAGCTCCTCCTCCAGCTCGATGATGGCCTTCGACACGCCAGGCTGCGACGTAAACAGGGCCTTGGCGGCGTCCGTCAGGTTGTAGTTTTGCCGCACAGCTTCACGCACGAAGCGCAGTTGATGAAGATTCATTACAGTCTTTTGCCTTTGGTCACTACATTTGCGAAGGTTTCTTGCGCACCGGCACTTCCCCCGTCCATTTTGTGTTCATGCTTATACGCAATCCGCATATAAGCAAATGAGTAGGAAGTCGTATGGATTGAAGACGAAGTTTATTACTATTGCAGGTACTTTGGGGGCGCATGCATGACTTTCTCTTATATAGTCTCAGGATTTGCAGTTGGATTGCTCGTCGGCATGACCGGCGTGGGCGGCGGGTCCTTGATGACACCGCTGCTGACTTTGCTGTTCGGCGTGCCGCCGTCCGTCGCCGTCGGCACCGACCTGGCGTTCGCCTCGATCACCAAGGGCGCCGGCACGCTGACGCACCGCCTGCGCGGCACCGTGCGCTGGGACATCGTCAAACGCCTGTGCCTGGGCGCGCTGCCGGCCGCCGTGCTGGCCACGCTGGCGCTGAAGTCGTTCGGCGCGCTCAACCGGGAAATCGGCGTCGTCATCCGCTATTCGATCGCCTGCTCGGTGCTGCTGACCGTCGTCGCCCTCGTATTCAAGAGCAAGATGCTGTTCTGGATAAATGCCCATCCGGAAAAACAATTGCAGGGCAAGTCCCTGGTCGCGGCCACCGTCGCGGCCGGCGCCGTCCTCGGCGTGCTCGTCACAGTGTCCTCGATCGGCGCCGGCGCCATCGGCGCGACCCTGCTGGTGCTGCTGTATCCGCGCATGAGTTCGGCGGAAGTGGCCGGCACCGACATCGCCTACGCCGTGCCGCTGACGGCCATCGCCGCCTTCGGCCACTGGTGGCTCGGTTCGATCAACTGGTCGCTGCTGGCCTCCCTGCTGATCGGTTCGCTGCCCGGCATCACGCTGGGCTCCTGGGTGGCCCGCTCGATGCCCGAGCGCTTCCTGCGCGTGTTGCTGGCGATGACGCTGACCGGCGTCGCCGTCAAGCTGATGTCGCAATAGCCCGCGCCGCCCCCGCCGGCCATTTTTCAGTCCTCGTTCAGGTTTTCTTTTAGGATTTTTGCCATGTATCAATACGATCAATACGACCACCTCATCGTCAAGGAACGCATTGCCCAATACCGCAACCAGGTAGAGCGCCGGATCGCCAACGAGTTGACCGAGGAGGAATTCATTCCGCTGCGCCTGCAGAACGGCTTGTACATGCAGCGCCACGCCTACATGCTGCGCATCGCCGTGCCCTACGGCCTGCTGTCGTCGAAACAGATGCGCATGTTCGCCCACATCGCCCGCAGGTACGACCGCGGCTACGGCCACTTCACGACGCGCCAGAACATCCAGTTCAACTGGATCGAGCTGGAGCAGACCCCGGACATCCTCAGCGAACTGGCCTCGGTGGAAATGCACGCCATCCAGACCTCGGGCAACTGCATCCGCAACACCACCTCGGACCCGTTCGCCGGCGTCGCCCACGATGAGATCATCGACCCGCGCCCCTACGCCGAAGTGCTGCGCCAGTGGAGCACCTTCCACCCCGAATTCATCGCCCTGCCGCGCAAATTCAAGGTCGCCATCAATGGCGCCAAGGAAGACCGCGCCGCCATCGCCGTGCACGACATCGGCTTGACGGCCGTCTACGACGCGGCCGGCGAAGTCGGCTTCAAGGTCATGGTCGGCGGCGGCATGGGCCGCACGCCCATCATCGGCAGCGTGATCCGCGACTTCCTGCCGTGGCAGCACCTGCTGACCTACATCCAGGCCGTGATGCGCGTCTACAACCAGTACGGCCGCCGCGACAATAAATACAAGGCCCGCATCAAGATCTTGCTGAAGGCCATAGGCGTCGAGGAATTCACCCGCCAGGTCGAGGCCGAATGGATGGACTTGAAGGATGGCGCGGAAACCCTGACCGTCGAGGAAATGTCGCGCGTCGTCGCCTATTTCGCGCCGCACGCCTACGCGACGCTGCCGGCCATCGAGCCGCTGGCCGGACACGCCGACAACAAGGCCTACGCCAACTGGCTCAAGCGCAATGTCAAGCCGCACAAGGTGCCCGGCTACGCCATCGCCATGCTGTCGCTGAAGAAAACCGGCGTGCCGCCGGGCGACGCCACCGCCGAGCAGATGGATTGCGTGGCGGACCTGGCCGATCGCTACAGCTTCGGCGAGCTGCGCGTCACCCACGAACAGAACCTGGTGCTGGCCGACGTCGAGCAGTCCAAGCTGTTCCAACTGTGGCAGGAAGTGAAGGCCCACGGCCTGGCGACGCCGAACATCGGCTTGCTGACCGATATGATCTGCTGCCCCGGCGGCGACTTCTGCTCGCTGGCCAACGCCAAGTCCCTGCCGATCGCCGCCGCCATCGCCGAACGCTTCGACGACATCGACTTCCAGCACGACATCGGCGAACTGGAGTTGAACATTTCCGGCTGCATCAACGCCTGCGGCCACCACCACGTCGGCTCCATCGGCGTGCTCGGCGTCGACAAGGACGGCAGCGAATGGTATCAAGTGTCGATCGGCGGCTCGCAAGGCAACCATGCCGCCCTCGGCAAAATCATCGGCCCCTCGTTCTCGTCGCAGCAAATGCCGGAAGTGATCGCCCGCCTGCTGCAGGTGTATGTGCGCGAGCGCTGCGAGGACGAGCGCTTCGCCGACACGGCCCAGCGCCTCGGCATCGGGCCTTTCAAAGAACATGTTTATGCAACGCCGATCCAGATCGGCCATTTGGTTGGGGAAGACGATTATGTTTGAGGTACGCGAAAAGATCATTAAGAACCAGGCCGTCGTCGCCAACGACTGGGGCGTGCTGCGCCTGGACGAGGGCGACAGCGCCGACGGCGTCGTCGTGCCGGCCGGCAAGGCCATCGTGCCGCTGAGCGTCTGGCTGGCCCAGCGCGCCGCGCTGGCCGCGCGCCTGCCCGAGGTCGGCGTCTGGCTGGCCAGCGACGAGCGCCCCGAGGCGCTGGGCGCGGACGTGCAGCAACTGGCCGTCATCGCCGTCGATTTCCCCAAGTTCACCGACGGCCGCGGCTATTCGATCGCCTACAATCTGCGCGCCCGCCTCGGCTTCAAGGGCGAGCTGCGGGCCATCGGCGACGTGCTGCGCGACCAATTGTTCTCGATGCACCGGGTCGGCTTCGACGCCTACGCGACGCGGCCGGACCGCAGCATCGACGACGCGCTCAAGGGCCTGTCGGTGTTTTCCGAAACCTACCAAGCCTCGTGGGACGACAGGACGCCGCTGTTCCGCCGCCACCACCGCGAAGTCCAGAAGACGGACGGCGACGTGGGCTTTGGCATTTGAACGGAGCCGCCCATGCCTGAGTTCACCAACCTCGTCGCCGCCACCGGACTGACCCTGGAACGCATCGCCCGCGACTTCACGCCGGCCGTGTTCGCCTCCAGCCTGGCCGCCGAAGACATGGTGCTGACCGACCTGATCTTGAAGGCGCGTCTGCCCATCGGCATCTTCTCGCTCGAAACGGGCCGCCTGCACGCGGCAACCCTGGCCGTGCTCGACAAGATCAAGGCCAGTTATGGCGCCGACATCACGCTGTACCGGCCCCAGCCCGAGGCCGTCGACGCCTATGTCGCGCAGCACGGCTTGAACGCCTTCTACGACAGCGTCGAGTTGCGCCGCGAATGCTGCCGCATCCGCAAGGTCGAGCCGCTGGGCCGCGCGCTGGCCGGCAACAAAGCCTGGATCACGGGCCAGCGCCGCGCCCAGTCCACGACGCGCGCCGAACTGCACGTCGAGGAAGCCGACCCGGCCCATGGCATGACGAAATTCAACCCGCTGGCCGACTGGTCCGAAGACGACGTCTGGCACTATATCCGCAGCCACGGCGTGCCCTACAACGCCTTGCACGACCAGGGCTATCCGTCGATCGGCTGCCAGCCCTGCACCCGCGCCGTCGAACCGGGCGAGGATGTGCGGGCCGGCCGCTGGTGGTGGGAAAACCCCGACTCGAAGGAATGCGGTTTGCACATGGTGGACGGCAAACTCATCCGCATCAAGTCCGTTGCAGCTTGACTCAATAAGAAGACAGACCATGACCATGAATACCATCTTGAACGAGCGTCACCTCGACAGCCTCGAATCGGAAGCCATCCACATCCTGCGCGAAGTGGCGGCCGAATGCGCCAATCCGGCGTTGCTCTTTTCGGGCGGAAAGGATTCCGTCGTGCTGTTGCGCCTGGCCGAAAAAGCCTTCCGCCCCGGTAAATTCCCCTTCCCGCTGGTGCATATCGACACCGGCCACAACTTCGCCGAAGTCATCGCCTTCCGCGACGAAAAAGTGGCCCAGCTGGGCGAGCGCCTGATCGTCGGCTCCGTCGAGGAATCGATACGCCGCGGCACGGTGCGCCTGCGCAACCCGGCGACGGATTCGCGCAACGCGGCCCAGGCCGTGACCCTGCTGGAAACCATCGCCGAGCACAAATTCGACGCCTGCATAGGCGGCGCCCGCCGCGACGAGGAAAAGGCCCGCGCCAAGGAGCGCATCTTCTCCTTCCGCGACGAGTTCGGCCAGTGGGACCCGAAAGCCCAGCGCCCGGAATTGTGGGATTTATACAATACCCGCGTGCATCCGGGCGAGAATATGCGCGTCTTCCCCATCTCCAACTGGACCGAGCTGGACGTGTGGCAATACATCGCCCGCGAAAAGCTGGCGCTGCCGCCGATCTACTTCGCCCACGCGCGCCAGGTGATCCCGCGCAACGGCCTGCTGGTGCCGCTGACGGGGCTGACCCCGGCCCTGCCGGGCGAAACCGTCGAGACGCAAGTGGTGCGCTTCCGCACCGTCGGCGACATCTCCTGCACCTGCCCGGTGTCGTCCGACGCCAGCACGGTCGAGCAGATCATCGCCGAAACGGCCGTCACCCAGATCACCGAACGCGGCGCCACCCGGATGGACGACCAGACCTCCGAAGCGTCGATGGAAAAACGTAAGAAAGCAGGGTACTTCTGATGAACGCACACACCGACAACCTCTCCGAGCGCGGCATGCTGCGCTTCATCACGGCCGGCTCCGTCGACGACGGCAAGAGCACGCTGATCGGCCGCCTGCTGTTCGACAGCAAGGGCATCTTCGCCGACCAGCTCGACGCCATGTCGCGCTCCAAGCACAAGCGCACCGTCGGCGACAGCGTCGACCTGTCGCTGCTGACGGACGGCCTGGAGGCCGAGCGCGAACAGGGCATCACCATCGACGTCGCCTACCGCTACTTCGCCACGCCCAAGCGAAAATTCATCATCGCCGACACGCCGGGCCACGAACAGTACACGCGCAACATGGTCACGGGCGCCTCGACGGCCGACGCCGTCATCATCCTGATCGACGTCTCCAAGGTCAAACTGGGCGACGACGGCAGCGTCGAGCTGCTGATCCAGACCAAGCGCCACTCGACCATCGCCCATCTGCTGCAGATCGAGCACGTGGTCGTCGCCGTCAACAAGATGGACCTGGTCGGCTACGACGAAACCGTCTATAGACGCATCGTCGCCGCCTACCGGGAATTCGCCGCCAGCCTGGGCCTGAAGGACATCACGCCGATTCCGCTGTCGGCCCTGAGCGGCGACAACGTCGTCGAGCGCGGCGACAAGCTTGGCTGGTACAGCGGCCCGACCCTGATCGAGCTGCTCGAATCGCTGTCCGTCTACGACGACTCGCACGACGCGCCGTTCCGCTTCCCCGTGCAACTGGTGGCGCGCCACAACGGCCACGAAGCCAAGGACTTCCGCGGCTACATGGGCCGCATCGAAGCCGGCAAGGTCAGCGTCGGCGACCAGTTGGTGGTGCAGCCGTCCGGCCAAAGCGCGACCGTCAAGGACATCGTCACGCTGGACGGCTCACTGGCCACGGCCGTCGTCGGCCAGTCGGTGACGCTGCTGCTCAACGAGCACCTGGACATCTCGCGCGGCGACATGCTGGCCGGCGCCGACCGCCCCGCCACCCTGCTGAAGAACGTCGTCGCCGACGTTTGCTGGCTGTCCGAGGACGCGCTCGACCTGCGCCGCAAGTACTGGATCAAGCACGGCACCAAACAGACGGCCGCCAAGGTGACGGCCATCGAAACCCTGCTCGACATCAACACCCAGCAGCGCCGCGCGGCCGAGGGCTTGAAGCTCAACGACATCGCCCGCATCGCGCTGACCGTGCAGCAGCCGCTGGCGGCCGACGCCTACGACGACATCCGCGCCACCGGCGCCTTCATCCTGATCGACGAGGTGACGCACCAGACCGTCGCCGCCGGCATGATCCGGACCGCCTGAGCGAGGCCGCCATGGCGACACCATCCGGCTATGGAAAAGTGGTCCTGATCGGCGCCGGCCCCGGCGCCCAGGACTTGATGACGCTGCGCGGCGCGCGCCTGCTGGCGCAAGCCGACGTCGTGCTGCACGACGCCCTCGTCACGGACGAGATGCTGGCGCTGTGCCCGCAGGCGCTGAAGATCCCGGTCGGCAAGCGCTGCGGCCAGTTGTCGACGGCGCAAGCCTTCATCAACAAGCAGCTGGTCGACAACGCCGGCAAGTTCGCGCTGGTGGTGCGCCTCAAGGGCGGCGACCCGATGCTGTTCGGCCGCGCCGACGAGGAGTTGCGCGCGCTGGAGGAGGCCGGCATCGAGGTCGAGGTGGTGCCCGGCATCACCACCGCGCTGGCGGCGGCGGCGGCCACCCGCCAGCCGCTGACGAAACGCGGCGTGGCGCGCAGCGTGGCCTTTTTCACGTCGAGCACGGCGCCCGGCCAGCCCGACCACGTCGCCATTCCCGACAGCGACACGCTGGTGCAGTACATGGGCGGGCGCGAGGCCATCGCCACGGCCCGGCGCATGCTGGAGCAGGGCCGCCGCGCCGACACGCCGGTGGTGGTGATTGAAAACTGCAGCCGCCCGGAGCAGCGCGTGCTGCGCCTGGAGCTGGGCACGCTGGCGCAGGGGCTGGGGGCCACCCACGGCCCGGTGCTGGTGATGCTGGGCGAGGCGATGCGCGTGCGCCCGCAGCAGGACGTCGGCGCCGACAGCGCCGGCGCGCCGGCGTGCCGGCTTAGCGCCTGAGGCGCCGGCGCGGCGCGGCGGCGCGCTCGAACGACGACGGCCGCGGCAGCAGTTTTTCCAGCGCCGCGGCGACGCGCAGCAGGCGCGGGTCGTCGGCCTCGGCTTCGTCGCAGGTGTCGTTGATGCAGAAGAACGGCAGCCGGCCGAAATTCGACAGCAGCGCGTCGAGCTGCAGTTCGGCCCCCGGCGCACCGCTGCTGATATGCAGCGGGTCGAGGATTTGCTGGCGCGCGTAGCCGGCATGCACCATCCAGCGCGGCACCAGGTCGGGCAGCAACGGCGGCACGCGCCAGCAGCGGAACACGGTCGAGCGCACCTGCTCGAACAGCTCCGCCGCCATCCCCTCCAGCTCGTGCATCGCACTCTTCAGCATCGGCCGCGGCGCATGCGAGTACAGGCGCGGCTCGTGCCGGTACTGCGGGTAGCGCCGCCCCAACCACTGCTTCGACAAAATGGCGGCGTTCGCCAGCGCCGTGCCGTCTTCGCGCAGCGCGTCGCCGTCGGCCACCGTGGCCGTTTCCGCGTACACCGTCAGGCAGTCGCCGAACCAGCAGTCGGGGTCGACCGGCTGGCCGAAGAAGACGTCGTCGTTCAGGTAGATGAAGCGCTCGGACAGGCCGGGGATGTGGTGCAGATAGGATTCGATATGGCCGGAGTCGAACACCGGCATCGCCGCCGCCGGCAGCAGTTCGCGGTGGTCGACCAGCGTCAGGCCGGCGCGCGGCGCCAGCCACGCCGGCGCCTGCCGGTCGGTGACGATGTAGACGTGGCCGTGGTCGGGGAAGAATTTTTCCAGCGAGCGCAGGTTGAAGCGCAGCTCGCCGTTGTCGCGGTAGCGGCCGGAGACGTTGCCGTACACGGCCAGCTGGCCGCCCTGCCGCCCGGCCCAGCCGGCATAGGCCTGGCGGCGCCGCTCGCCCCAGACGGGGTCGGCGCCGTCCACCCACAGGTAGACGATGTCGATGCGCGCGGCGTCGGCGCGGCCCATCAGGCGGGCTTGCCGGCGCCGACGCAGTAGTCGGCGATGGCCGCCAGCACGCCGGCGTTTTCGCCTATCGCCTCGGCCACCTCGATGGCCACATGCGGATGGTCGAGCCGCAACTGCGCGACCATCAGCGGCAGGTCGTGCAGCACATGGCCGCCCTGCCCCAGGAACACCGGCACCACGGTCAGTTGCGTGACGCCGGCGGCGGCCAGCCCGGCCACGGCCTGCGGCAGGCGCGGCTCCATCAATTCGAGAAAGGCCAGCGACACGGCGACGCCGGGCAGGCGCGCCTGCGTCAGCGCGCGCAGGCGCTCGAACGGCTCGACCCAGGACGCGGCGCGCGCGCCGTGGGCGAACAGGATCATGGCGCGCCGTTCCATCAATGCCGCTCCACCCACCACAAGGCACCCAGCGCCAGCAACAGGAACAGCGCGCTCGGCGCGACGGCCGTCAGGAAGGCCGGCCAGGTGCTCAGCAGGCCAAGATGGGAAAACAGCGTGTTGACCAGCAGGAAGCTGACGCCGATCATGATGCCGATGAAGATCTTCAGGCTGATGCCGCCGCTGCGCGTGTGCAGATAGGCGAACGGCAGCGCCAGTGCCATCAGCACGAAGATCGACATCGGGTCGATCAGTTTTTTCCAGAAGGCGATCTTGTAGCGCTCCGTCTCCTGCTTGTTCTCGGCCAGGTGGGCCGTGTAGACGGCCAGCTCGGCCGCCGACATGCGCTGCGGGTCGGACGCCGACACGGACAGGATCTGCGGCGTGATCTCCGACACCAGCTCGCGGCTGGCGCTCTTTTCCGTCGCCACCGCGCTGGTTTCCTGGATGAAGTTATTCTGCAGATTAGCCTCGACGCCGGGCTGCAGCGTGGTGCTGTTGGAGAAGCGCGTCTCCGTCACATCGAGCAGGCGCCACACATTGCCGCCCTGGTAGGTGGCGCGCGCGGCGACGATCACCGAGCGCAGCCGGAAGCTGTTGTCGAACTCGTACAACTTAACGTCCGTCAGTTGGCCGTCGGGACGGGCTTCGCGCACATTGAAGAAGCGCGCCCCCGTCGGCTCGCCCTTCAAGCCCTCGCTCTTGACGATGTCCTTGGTCCACAGGCCGGAGCGGAATTCGCTGGAGACGGCGGTGCCGCGCGCGGCCAGCTTGAGCTTGTCGGCCAGCGGCGCCGTGCGCGGCGCGATCAGCTCGCCGAAGACGAAGGTGATGATGACGAACACGGCGCCGATGCGGAACAGGAACCAGGCCGCCATCGACGTCGACATGCTGGCCGCGCGCATGATGGTGAACTCCGACGTCGAAGCGAACTGCGCCATCGTGTAGATGGTGCCGATCAGCGCCGCCACCGGCATCACCTGGTAGACGTTGCCGGGTATCAGGATCAGCACGTACAGGAAGGCGTGGGCGATGCTGTAGCCGTTCTTGCCGACCATCGGCAATTCGCTGGTCAGGTCGACGAATGCCTGCAGCGCCAGGAAGGCGAGCAGGACGAAGGCGACCGCCTGGGCGATCGAGACGGCGAAATAGCGCTGTAAAATCTTCATGTCATTGCGGAGTGGAGGCGCCGCGGGCGCGTTTCAGCGACGCCAGCAACACCACGGGGTGGTAGCGGTGGTTGACGTTCAAACGCCAGGCGAACAGCAGCACGACGAGCAGCGCGGCGAGCGCGTGCAGCGGCCACCACGACATGCCGAACGACAGCCGGCCCTGCTGCACGCTGGCCTCCATCAGTTTCGTCAGATTGCTGTAGGTGAAGAAGACCAGCAGCGCGATGATCAGGTTGACGGAGCTGCCGGCGCGCGGGTTGACGAAGCCCAGCGGAATGGCCAGCAAGATCAGCACCAGGGTGATGATGGGCGCGCTGATGCGCCACAGCAGTTCGGCCATCGTGAACGGATTCCGGTCGGCCAGCAGGGCCCGCGTCGACATCGCGCGCACGCCCGTGTCGGCGCCCAGCTCCTGGGTCTTGGTCGCCACGCGCATGCTGTAGCGCTCGAACTCCATGGTCTGGAAATCCGACTGGCCCGGCTTGCCCTGGTAGCGGCGGCCGTTCTTGAGCACCAGGAAGCGCTCGCCGCGGGCGTCCTTGACGATGCTGCCCTCCTTCGCCACGACCACCGTCGTGCCCTTCTCGTCGAGCGTGTTGACGAAGACATTCTGCACCTTCGCCGCGTCGCCGCTGGCGCCCTCGACAAAGAAGATGCGGTTGCTGGCGGCCGATTCCTTGAACTGGCCGGGCGAGACTTTCTGCACGTCTTCGCGCTTCTGGAAGCGCTCGACGTACTCGTCGCTCTTCTGCTTGGCCCACGGCGTCGCGTACAGGCTCAGCAAGGCCGTCAGCGCCACCAGCGGCAGGCCGAAGGTCAGCACCGGGCGGATCCAGCGCACCAGGCTCAGGCCGGAGGCGAACCAGACGACCATTTCGGAATCGCGGTAACTGCGCGTGACCACCATCAGCACGGAAATAAAACTAGTGAGGATGAGTATAGTTGGCAGATAATTCAGGGCTGCGAATATGATTAAGGCAATCACATCGCTCGACGCAACCTTGCCGCCCGCGGCTTCGCCGAGGATCTTAATCAGCGTCCATGTGGCAAAAATGGAAAACAACACCGTGAAGATGGCCCCGGCGGCACTGGTCAGCTCACGTTGAAGGGCACGTTGAAAGATCATTCGAAGTCTATAATTCGGGTCGGAAAGTTAAGTAATATGTTACTAAGCATAGAAAACGGAGAAGCAAATGGACTTTAGCATAAAAGCATTCGACACAAAGAACACCGTCGCCACGGCCAAAACGGGCTGCGTCGCGGTTGCGGTATTTGAAAACAAAAAACTGTCGGCGGCCGCCAAGGCCCTCGACGGCGGCGGTGACATTACGGCTGCGCTGAAGTCCGGCGACATCACCGGCAAGGCCGGCACCACCCTGCTGCTGCGCGGCGTGAACGGCGCCAACGCCGAGCGCGTGCTGCTGGTCGGCCTGGGCAGCGACGAGGCGATCAGCGAAAAGAGTTTCGCCACCGGCGTGCAAGCGGCGCTCAAAGCCTTCGGTTCGCTGGGCGCCAGCGACGCCATTATCGCATTACCGATGACGGAAGTGAAAGAGCGCGATGTGAATTGGGCCATCCATTGTGTGGTGCAAGCCGCGCTGGAGAGCGAATACCGCGGCGACACGCAGAAAAGCAAGCGCGACCCGGCGCCCGCCGGCGTCAAGAAGATCGCCCTGGCCGTGCCGTCGAGCGTCGCCACCAAGGCCGCGCTGGCGCAGGCCATCGCCATCGGCAACGGCGTCGCCCTGACGCGCAACCTGGGCGACCTGCCCGCCAACATCTGCACGCCCACCCACCTGGCCAACACGGCCAAGAAACTGGCCAAGGATTACAAGTTCGACGTCGAGGTGCTGGACCGCAAACAGCTCGAAGCGCTGAAGATGGGCAGCTTCCTGTCCGTCACCAGCGGCAGCGACGAGGCGCCGAAGTTCATCGTCCTCAAGCACATGGGCGGCAAGGCCAAGGACGCGCCGGTGGTGCTGGTCGGCAAGGGCATCACCTTCGACACGGGCGGCATCTCGATCAAGGCCGGTCCCGGCATGGACGAGATGAAATACGATATGTGCGGCGCCGCCTCGGTGCTGGGCACCTTCCGCGCCATCGGCGAAATGAACTTGAAGCTGAACGTCGTCGGCATCGTCGCCGCCTGCGAAAACATGCCGTCGGGCCGCGCCACCAAGCCGGGCGACATCGTCACCTCGATGAACGGCCTGACCATCGAAGTGCTCAACACCGACGCCGAAGGCCGCCTGGTGCTGTGCGACGCGCTGACCTACGCCGAGCGCTTCAATCCGGCCGCCGTGGTCGACATCGCCACGCTGACGGGCGCCTGCGTGATCGCGCTGGGCCACCACAACAGCGGCCTGTTCACCCGCAGCGACGCGGCCCACGACAAGCTGGCCGAGGAACTGCTGGCGGCCGGCAAGAAAGCCAGCGACACCGCGTGGCGCATGCCGATCGAGGAAGCCTACAATGAACAGCTGAAGTCGAACTTCGCCGACCTGGCCAACATCGGCACGCCGGGCGGCGGTTCGGTGACGGCGGCGGCCTTCCTGGAAAACTTCACCAAGAAGTACACCTGGGCCCATCTGGACATCGCCGGCACGGCGTGGAAATCGGGTGCGGCGAAAGGCGCGACCGGCCGTCCGGTGCCTTTGCTGGCGAACTTCCTGATCGGCCGCGTGTAAGCGCCGTCCTCAGTAGACGATAGAACCGGCCGGCGGGGTCTCGAAGGAGCCCGCCGCGCCGGTTTTTTTCATTTCGATGGTCAGCGTGGACGGGTAGTCGTAGCCGGCGCCGGTGTTGCGGTCGACCAGATAGCCGACGCCCAGCGTCAGGATGATGTTACCCCACAGATTGGCGTTGACCTTCGAGGCGATTTGCTCGTCGGCCCGGCCGGCGCCGTCCTTGCGGCAGTCGACCCGCAGCGGCCCCGGACTTTTCTGTATCGTCACGCGCCCCGGCGTGGTGACGAACCACTTGCCGACGTTGTTGGCGAGGATGCAGCCGGCGCCAAGCAGAGGGCGGTTGTCCTGGATGGTTTGCACCAGCACCATCTGCTGGTTCGATTCGCCCAGCGTGGCGCAGCCGCCGAGCAGGACCAGGCTTGCGAATGCGGCGCGGCGCAACATGGGCAGGGCGCGGCGCCGCTAGCGCAGCGGCACCGGCTGGTTGGCCGGCACGGGCACGGCGGTCACGCTGTTTTTCGGGCTGCCGTCGATCAAGCGGTCGGAATACACGAGGTAGACCAGCGCGTTGCGCTTGGCGTCGACCATGCGCACCACCCGCACGTGCTTGAAGAACACGGAGGCGCGCTCGGAGAACACCTCCTCCTGCCTCGGCAGCTTTTCCTTGAATTGCAGCGCGCCCACCTGGCGGCAGGCCACCGACGATTCCGCCTTGTCCTCGGCCAGGCCGATGGCGCCCTTGATGCCGCCCGTCTTGGCGCGCGACAAATAGCAGCTGACGCCGCCGACGCGGGGATCGTCGAACACTTCGACGACCACTTTATGGTCGGGGCCGATCAACTTGAAGGCCGTGTCGACCGCGCCGACCGTTTCGGCCGCGGCCAGGCCGGCGCCGGCCAACAACACCGCCGAGCATACCGCTTGCACTACGCGCATACAAATCCTTGTCATGTGGGCCGATCAGTTAATCGGCGAAAAGCGCTGGACGACGACCCCGTCGACCTCGATCAGCTGAAAGAACACATCCTTCGGCCGGGTCCAGATGGAACCGTCGGCGGCCCGGTAGACGATCATCGGCGTCAGGTCCGATTCCTGGGTGGCTTCGCAGACGAGTTCGTAGACCCCGCCCTTATAGTGCCGGTAGCGCATGGCGCCGTCCCCTCAGCCTGTGGCATTCACGCATCGCTGTTATCGTCCGCCAGCGCCTTTTGCTTCTTCTTCAAGCCCTGGATGACTTTCAGGATGCCTTCCATGCCGGCGGCTCCGTCGAGATCGGTGAAGGCGTCCAGCACCTCATTGAGCACCTTGTTACGCACGGCCGCCTCGTCCGACGAGATGTCGGCCGTGCGCGTCGCGCTGGCCCGCGCGGCCTTGGTCGTTTTACCGGCCGTCTTGCCGTGCGTCAGCGCCGCCTGCCAGATTACCCAGCGGCGTTGCGTTTCGAATATCAGATACTCTTCGGGTTTATCTTCCCGGCGTCGCACAATGTGACCATCACGCTGCGCCCACGCTTCAAATGCAGTTCGCATTTTCTTCCTTTACAAATGCTACGCGCATGTCTCACTATTAAAACAGCAATATTTCCCAATAGTACCATTTATTAACGCTGCATAACACTTTCTGTCATGTAGTGTTGCGTTTAATATATAAAAAATGCGCGACCAACCGCGATCTATATTCAGTATATTTCGCTTTTGATTCAATGGTAATGTAATTTTAATGTTTTTATTGCAACCCCACAAGCTTGCAAGACACTTTATTACGCCAGTATTACATTCGTCGATATTTTAGTGGCATTCGGCATTGCCCAGCGAGAAACTTGCACGATTTTTGCAACAATACCCCCGTAGCAAGCGCTGGGCGGCAGGTAAAGCGGATCAGCTCGTTTCCTTGATCGGCAACATTGAATGCTGCCGCCCGCCAACTTGCCATGCACTGCATTTTATACATAAATTAACTCCCTACTGTAACTGTAGTTTCAATCGTGCGCCGGGGTCGGATGGGATGTGTGGCGCCGGCGCCGCCATGCGCGGCGGCGCGCCCGGACGGCGGCGCGGATTCAAGCGCTTTTCGCGCCAATCAGGGAATTGCGAGGGGAGGATGGAGAGGGATGGGCGAAGGCGGCGGGCGCCGCCGGCATGTCAGGCAGGCAGCGCGGCCTGGCGCGGCCACCCGGCCGCCCGCGCCAGGGGGCGGCGCGGCGCGGCGACGCCGCCGCCGACCCGCCAGCCGGTGTGCTCGGCGCAATGGTCCAGCGCCTGGCGCAGCACCGTGTCGACGCTGCGCAGGGAAATGCCGTGGCGCGCCGCCACTTGCTGGCGCGTCAATTCATTCAGCCGCAAACTCAGCAGCACGTCCTGGTGGCGCCGCGGCAGGCGCTCCAGCGCCCGCCCCAGCGCCGCCAGCTCGGAGCGCACTTCGGCGATGCCCTCCGGCCCCGGCGCGGCGTCGGCCAGCACGTCGAGCTCGGCCTCGGCCTCGCCCACGTACTGCCCGGCACGGCGCTGGCGCAACTGGTCCATCGCCAGATTGCACGCCACCCGGTACACATAGGCTTCCGGGCTTTGCACGGCGGCCGGCAAGGCCGCCTCGCCCAGGCGCAGCCAGGCGTCGTGCAAGCTGTCGCGGGCCTGCTCGGGACAGCCGAGGTAGCGCAACAGGCGCCGGTGCAGGCGCTCGTAGTTCGCCAGCAGGCAGTCGCGCAGCGCGACGCCGTGCTGGCCCGCGTCGCGCGGCGCGGTGGGGAAACGCTTACTCATGGCTTTGCCTCCATATGACATCGACACCCAGGCCCGGCGCGCCGGCCTTACTGGTCCTGCGCCAACTGGCGGCGCTGCTCCTCGCTCAGGCGCGCCACCTGCGCCGGGGCGAAATCCTGGCCCACGCCGACAAACTGCAGCACCCCCTTGCGGTCGTAAGGCAGGCCGCCGGACGGCGGCGCCAGCGCCGCCGACGGCGCTTTCGCGCCCTCCGCCGGCTCTTCGCCAAAACCGAGCACGCGCACCGAGAAGATCGACGGCAGCGCGGCGCGGGCGCCGGCCCGTTCGCGCTGCGTCGCCTCCTGCGCCGCCGCCGTCGCCTGGCTGGCGGCCGCGCTGGCGTTCGACAGCGCGGCGACGTTGACGACGGCCGCCAGCGGGATGCCGGCGGACTGGCCCTTGACCTGGATGTTGGCCGCGTTGAGCACCTGCTGGGCCGCCAGGTTGACGTTGCCGGAGACGCGGATGCCGGCCTCGCCCGCGTCGATGGTGCCCAGCGGCGCGATCAGGTCGATGTCGCCGGCCGGCACCTCGGGAATCGGCGCCAGCGTGGCGATGCCGGCGCCGGTGCTCGGCACGGCCGAGGACAGGGCCACATTGCCCCAGTTGTCGTAGACGCGCTTCGGCGGCGTGTAGACGACGCCGCTCTTGGCGCCGCGCCCGGCGTTGATGTCGCCCTGCCCCGACCAGCCCAGGATGTGGCCGCCGAAAGTGGTCATGACGCGGCTCTGCCCCAGCAGGATGCTGTCGCGCGCATACAACTCGACATTCCCGGCGCCCTGGGTGATGACGCCCGGGATCACGCCGGCCACGGCCTTGGGCGCCTCGCCCTCGGCGCCGAACACTTGCTGCCCGCCGGGCGTGAGCATCTGGATGGCGCCGCCGAACAGGGTGTTGACGCCGGCCGAACCGTACATCGTGATGTCGCCGCCGGGCGCCGCCGCGGCGCCGGCCGGGAACAGCGCGGCGATGGCGTTGCGGCCGCGCAGATAACTGCCGAAGCGCACGCCGCCGGCCTCGTTGTACTCGCGGCCGCCGGCCTTCAATTCGGCGAAATACACCTGGCGCAGGAAGATGCGCTGCTGCTCGGCCGGCAGCGCGCCGAAGAAGCCGGCCGCCGCCGCCGGCGTCGCGGCGGCGAAAGCATAGCGCTGGCCCAGCCACGCGGCCAGTTCCGCCTCGTAGGTCTTGGCCACCTTGCCGGCCTGGCCGGCCAGCGGCAAGCCGTCCTGGAGCCGGTTGAGCGGGTCCAGGTAGCGCGCCGCAAAGGCCGCGTAGGCGGGGCCGGCGGCGCCGACGCCGGCCTGCATGACGATGTCGGCGCCGGGCCGGCCGTCGCCCGCCACCACCGCGCCGATGCTGCTGACGGCGGCCCTGTCGTCCATGCGGATGTTGCGCCCGGCCGTCAGCTCCAGCGTGCCGGGGCCGGCCACCTGGAAGCTGCTGAACAGGATGTCGCGTCCGGCCGAGACGAGGGACACGTCGCCGGCCCGCCGGTGGACGAACAGGTTGCCGCTGCTGGCGCCGCCGCCGTCCACGCCATTGAGCGCGTAGCCGAGCACACTCGGCAACGACGTCGGCTGGTCCAGCGGCGTGCCGGAGTTGACGATGTCGCGCCCCGCCGTCATCCACACGGGGCCGGCGCCCTCGTACCAGCGCTGGCCGATGCGGTGGCCGCCGCTGAAGTGCAGCACCTCGCCGCTGCGCAGGCCGACGATGTCGCCTTGCGCCGCGTAGAAGCGCGCCGGGCCGGCCGTGCCGGCGGCCGCGCCGGACGCGCTGTCCGGCCCGAAGGCGAACAAGGGAAATCTCAGCCCGCCCGGCGCGACCCCGTCGCCGCTCAGATTGCTGACGATGATGGGCCTGTCGCCCTTCGTCCTGTCGACGCCGATGAAGGCCGGCTTGAACGGCGTCGGCAGGGCCGCCGGGTCGGCGCCCGACTGGCTCACCGCATAGCCGCTGGCATAGATGGAATCGCCGGCCAGCAGCTCCAGGCTGGCGTTGGCCGAGGGCGCCGTCAGCAGCGAATAGGCGGTGTTGTAGGGACCGTTCTGGCCCAGCGCGGAGCGGCCCAGGAAGATGCTGCCGTTGGCGGCCACCGCGCGCAACTGCGAAGGCAGCAGGAAACGGCCATCCGTCGGCGAATAGTTGTCGCCGGCCTGGGGCGTCGCCGATCCCCCCGTGCCGAGGGCGCCCGCCTGCACGCTGGGCGCCAGGCTGCCGCCGGCGGCCAGCAGGTCGATCGCCGTGCGCTCCGTCCACAGCGAGAACCAGCCGTTGGCGCCGTCGCCATAGTTCTTGCCGCCATAGGAAAACCCCTGCGTGTTCTCGGTCGGCACGCGGCCGGGGTCGCCGGCGCCGGCCAGCACCAGGTCGCCGCGCGTGTTCAGGCGCGCCGCCGCGTCGCCCAGCATCAGCGTCATGCCGCCGCTGGCCGTGCCCAGCGTCGACTTGAAGGGGTCGTAGGCGCGCTCTTCCTTGAGGTCGTTGGACAGCGCCCGCGCGCCGTAGTTGAGGGCGACGCCGCCCAGGCTGCCCGTCTGCAGTTGCAGCGCGCCGCGCAGATTGGCCAGCACGCCGTTCAGGTTCAGGTTCTGCACGCCGTAAGCGGCGGCGCCGCCCTCCCCCGTCCGATGGTAGTTGATGGCGCGCGCCTCCAGGCCGGGGTTCAGCGCGCCGCCGACGCGCACGTCCAGGTCGCCGCCGCCCGTCAGCAGCAATTGTCCGTCGGGCGTGACGCGGCCGCTGCCGGCCACGGCCAGCACCAGGCCCTGGCTGCGCGGCGCCGCGCCAACGGCGGGGTCGCCGCGCCGGCTCAGCATGCCGGCGTCGCCGCCCACCTCCACGCTCAGGTTGCCGCCGCCCAGCGTGGCGATGCCGGTGAAGCCCACCAGCATCGGCAGCTGGTCGATTTTTTCCTTGTCCTGGTAATAGATGTTGGCGCCGCCGGCCTCCTTGATATAGGTGCCGAAATTGATCCACCAACTGGTCGGCTGCGGCGTCACGCCGGCCGTCGCGCCCGTGCCCTGGCGCCACAGCCAGTTGCCCAGGTTGGCGCCGGCGCGCTGGATGCGGCCGTTTTCCGGCGCCGCCAGCAGTGCCGGGCTGAGGATGTCGCCGGTCAGGCTGGCGCCGGCGCGCACCAGCACATTGCCGCCGTGGTCGGGATACCAGGCCGCGTACTGGCTGCCCGGCGCTTCGTCGACCAGGCCCTCGTAGTCCTTGCCGCCGGCGCCGAGCACCGTCTTGCCATCGCCGGCCAGGCCGCGCGGCCGGTCGAAGGCGGCGCCGCCCAGCGAGGCGGTGGAGGTGCCGGCCGTGTAGAGGCCGAACGGCGACTGCATGGCGATATTGCCGGCGGCGATCAGGTCGAGGTCGCCCGTGCCGGTGCGCAGCACGCTGAAATGCTGGCTAATGGGCGAGACTTGCCGCAGCGGGCCATCCGTCTCCACTCCCGGCTTGCCGGGAATGAACTGGCCAACCAGGATGCAGACGCCCTCGTCGCCGCAAAAACCCTCCCATTCCGCGGTGACCGGCTTGCCGACCTCGAAACCCAGGTCCGCCCCCACCGGCCCCCACACATAGTTGACGCTGGTGCAGGCGTCCGGGCAATTTGCCTGCTCGCCCGCCGGCACCGGCGTGCCCGGCACGCGCCCCGGCCCGGTGGCGCCCTCGCTCCAGTACCAGGCGCCGACCCACTGGTCGGGCGTGCTCGGACCGATGATCTTCTGGTAGGTTTTGTACAGCGCGTAATGGTTGTCGGCCAGCGTCAGGTCGCCGTACAGGGCCGGCTTGAGGGCGCGCGGGTCGGCCGCCTGCGTGTCGGCGCCCGACACCAGGCGCAGCGACCAGGACTGCGAACCTTCCGGCAGCATGGCGGCCACGGCCCAGTTGCTGCCCTGGCGTGCGCCGTTGAGATGGCGCAGGGGCACGGACAGCGCACCGCCCGGCAGCCTGACTTCCGTTTGCGAGGGGATCAGCGCACCCACTTCCAGCGGCAAGTCGCCGGCCAGCAGCACGCCGCCCTCGGCCGCGGCGGCGCCGCCGAGGCTAGGCAGCGGCACGCCGGCCGGCCAGCGCAGCGCGGCCAGCGCCGCCGGATTCGGCAGCAGCGTGCCGGCGTCCAGCAGCGTGCCCTCGGGCAGCGTCACCGCCCGCTCGATCAGCGTGCCGGCAGCGTAGACGACCTTGCCGGCGCCGTCGCGCACGGCGGCCCGCAGCACCGTGTTGGCGGGCAGTTCCAGAGGCGCCGCCAGGGCGCCCTGGACGGGCAGCACGGTTCCCCGCAGCAGCGTGGCCGCCTGGATGGGCAGCGCGTAATTCAGCGTCTTCCCGGAGGGGAACAGGCTGCCGCCCGCCAGCACCACGCCGGCGCCCGGCACGACGACGTCGGCGCCGAAAGCCTGGCGGCCCGGCGTCAGCACCCAGCCGGCGTCGTCGGGCGTGGGCGGCGGCGGCGCGAAGCCGTCGTTGATGCTGCCGTAGACGGACAGGTTGCCGCCGGCGCGCAGCGTCAGGCTGCCCACTTCGCCCGAGCCGCGGGCCGCGCCCGGCTGCGCATGCGGGTTGACGCCGGCGTAGCGGTAGCCGGACAGGTCGAGGTCGCCGCTGACGACCAGGTCGCCCTCGGTGACGATGGCCACGCCGGGACGCAGGTGGAAGACGTCGGCGTAGGCGGCGTTGTTCAAGCCGGCCAGCTTGCCCTTCATCAGGCCGGCGTTGTCCAGCGCATTGTTGATGAAGCGCCCGCTCTCGGCGTGCTTGCGGTCCAGATAATCCTTGTCGATGAATTGGTAGGGGCGGCCGCCGGCCGCCGGCGCCGCGCCGGGGGCCGCGTCCGTATAGCGGGCCACGCCGTTGACGGCGATGGCGCGCGCGCCCTGGATGGCCAGGCTGCCGGCGGCGTCGATGGCGATGTCGCCGGCGCCGGGGTCGGCGGCGTCAAGGCGCGGCGCGTTCAGCTCCAGCGTGCCGCGGGCCTGGCCGTCGTGCCGGCCCGGCCCCTTGCCCGGCTGCGCCGCCGTGCCGTGGCGCAGGTCGATGCGGGCGCCGCCGGCCAGCGTCAGTTGGCCTGTGCCGGAATCGAGCTCGACCACGGCGCGGTTCGGCGCGTCGATGATCTTGCCGTAACTATCCACGCGCAAGACCGTGCCGTGGGCGTCCAGCACGCCGGTGGCGGCGATGGTCAGGCCGTGCTTTCCGGCCAGGCGGATGCTGCCGACCCGTTCGCCGCCGGCGGCGATGGTGCCGGCCACGGTCAGGCTGCCATTGTCGAGCGAGACGTTGACGGCGCCGGCGCGCAGCTCGTCGCCGATGCGCAGGTCGCCCTGCTTCAGCTGGAAGCTGCGCGCGCCGAACACGCCGCCCTCGTTCAGGCGCCGGTTCAGGGCGGCGAAGTCGCCCACGCCCTGGGCGCGGATGTCGACGGCGCCCGCCTTGTAGGACAGCAGCGTGCCGCCGGCATCGTACTGGCCGCTGCCGGCGCCGAGTATGCTGCCGTCCAGCGCAACCTGCCCGGCCGCCGCGTCCAGCGCCACCACCTTCAGGCTGCCGCCCTGGTTGTGCTGCGCCGACAGGTCGATGACGGCGCCGCCGGCCTGGCGGATGTTGCCGGCGCGGCTATCCAGGTTCACCTCGCCGCCCCAGCTGTACTTGGCGACGTCGTTGAAGGTCAGCTTGCGCCCGGAGACGTCGATGCGGGCGGCCGCGCCCAAGCTCAGGTCGCCCTTGGCGCTGAGCGTCAGCTTGCCGCTCGGCAGCACCACGGCGCTGTCGACGGCGATGCTGGCGCCGGACAGCGCCAGTTCCGCGCCCAGCGCCTCGCCGGCGGCGCCGGCCGGGGCCGCCGCGCCGCCCGGCGCGCCCGTGACGCGGATCGCGCCGCCGGCGCCGATGCGGTTGACGGAGCCGGCCGCGCCGGTCAGCAGCGGCGCGCTGATGTTCAACTGGCCGCCGCTGTACTGGAAGCCCTTGCCGGCCTCGTAGCCGTCCTGGCGCTGGTAGACGGCCAGGCTGCCCTTGTGGTTGGCGGTGATGCGCTCGCTGGCGCTGAGGTCGACGCTGGCGAAGCCCAGGGTCAGGCGGGCGGCGTCGGCCACGCCGTCCGGCTGCGTGTACGGGCCGTAGCCGAATTCGATGCGTTGCGCCTGGATGGCCAGGCTGCCGCCGCCGGTGCCGGCGCCGCCGGCGACGACGCCGGCCGGCGCGGCCGCCGCGCCGTTCCAGACCAGCGTGCCGGTCTGGATGCGCGCCACGTCGGCGCCGCCGCCGTGGCCGTAGATGGCCGGCGTCGTCAGCACCAGCCGCTCCAGCACGGACTTGCCGCTGGCGTCGAGCGTGCTGAGGCTGGTGTCGCCGTAGAAATTGAGCGAGCCGGCCGCCGTCAGCGACAGCGATTCCAGCGCCGGGGCGCCGGCGCCGGTGTCGCCGCGCAGCAGCCTGTCCATGATGCGCTGGTTCAGCGTCAGGCCGGCGGGCAGGGCCTGGCGGGCCGCCGCCGCGGCCAGCGCCTCGGCGCCGCCGACGTTGATGCCGCCCACGGCCAGGGCCAGGTGGCGGGTGCCGTAGCGCACGGCGTCGCGCAGCTCGAAGGCGTTGTTGGTGGCGAAGGCGATCGTGCCCTCCGAGTACAGCGCGGTGTCGCCGGCGCAGGCCGGCGGCGCGCATTGGCCGACCAGGATGCGGCCCGGCGCGCTGGAGCCGTCGGTTTCGGGCGCCAGCATCTGCAGGCGGGCGTTGGAGACGGCCAGCACGCTGCGGTAGCTGGGCTGGTAGACGAAGCCGTCGGCGGAATCGTAGGCGGCCTTGCCGCGGCCCAGCGTGTTGATCGCGGCGCCCTGCTCGACCTCGATGGCGCCGGCGGCGCCGCCGCTGACGAGGAACACCTCGGGCGCCGACAGCGTCGCGCCCTGGCGCAGCGACACCGTGCCCGCCGCCTCCACATAATCGCCGAAGCGCACGTAATTGCCGCCCTGGCCATAGGAAACCCAGGGGCGCGCGCCCACCGCCAGGCGGCTGGCGCCGACGGCGTTGAGGTCGTTGGCGCGCAGCGACACCGTATTCGGCAGGGCGCTGGCGCGGGCGCCGCCGGCCAGCACCTCGATCGCCATGTTCGAGCTGCCGATGACGGCGAAGGTGCCGCCGAAACCGCCGGCGCCGGCCTGGAACCTGGTCTTGCCGGCGTATTCGAAATCCAGCGGCGCGGCATTGCCCGGCAGCAGACGCAGCGCCAGCGTCTTGGCGTCCGCCTCCAGCGCCGCGCGCGGCACGCCGCGGCGCGCCGCGTCGGCGCGGACGAAGTCGGCGTAGCCCGTTTCATTGTATTGCGCATAGCTGCGCAGCACGGCGGCCGGCGTGACGATGAGCCGGCTGGGCAGCGCGTCGGCGATGTCCGTGCGGGCCACCGACAACTGGCCCGAGGTGCTCCAGGAACCGTTGCGCATGACTGCGGCGGGGCCGGCCGCGGCCGCGCCGGCCTTGCCGTTGATCTCGACGCGGAAGGCGCCCGGCAGCAGGGCATAGGTCGACGGCAGCAGCGTGTAGGTGCCCGCCGCCAGACCGGGCACGCCGGCGCCGATGCTGACCTGCTGGCCCGCCAGCGCCTCGGAGGCGCCGCCGGCCGGCGCGACGCCCACCTGGACGCCGGGGACGATGGCGTACACGGGGTTGCTGGCCAGTCCGGGCGTCGTGAAGCCGCCGTTCGCGCCGTTCTGCACCAGCGGATGGTAGCGCGCGTCGATGGAGCCGCCGCGCCCGGAGACGAAGGCGGCGCCCAGCAAGGCGCCGCCGCCGGACAAGTCCAGCACGGCGCCGTCGCGCACGTCCACGGCGCGGGAAATCAGGCTCAGCCCCTGTCTCAGGTTGTTTCCCTGCCCCGTGCCGCCAACGCCCAGCAGCTCGACCTGCGCGCCGTCGTACTGCCAGCTGACGCCGTCGATGGTGCCGCCATACGGCAGCGCCAGGCCGGCGCCGCTAACCGAGCTGACGCTGCCCGGCAGCAGGCGCAGCGCCTTCGTCGTGCGCACGCCGCCCGACTCCGTGCCCAGCGCGATGGCGCCCAGCGGCGCACGCAGCACGCCGCCCTGTTCGATGACGGCCGCGCCCAGCGTCAGGTTGCCGAACGCGGAATACGGCGCGGCCGGCTCGGCGGCGCCGCTGCGGCCTATGCTCAGCGTGCGCGCCGGGTCGTAGTCGAGGTTCCCCCCCACGTAACCGGCCTGCACGGTGGCGACGGCGCCCGTCGCCGGATAGAGCTGCGCCGCCGCCAGATGCAGGTCGGCCGGCGTGCTGACGAGGGTGTTGACGCCCTTGCCCGCGGCGGCCAGGAAGCGGATGTCGCCCTGGCTGAGCAATTCCACGCGCTCGAAGGCGCGCCGGTCGAGCTGTTGCTGGCCGCCCCCCAACGCCGGGATGGCGCCCTGCGTGCCGAAGCCGACTTCGTCGCGCAGGTCGAGCACATTGGCCGCCTCGACGCGCAGCAGGCCGGCCGGCGCCTGGCGGGAAACGCCGCCGCGGACGGCCGATGAAAACTGCCCATCCTCCAGCTTGTCGACGGCCACGCCGGCCAGGCGCACGGACGGCGCGGCCAGCGTGGCGCGGCTGCCGGCCGCGGCGCCGTCGGCCAGCGCGTAGGCGCCGGCGTACAGGTTCAGGCTCTGGCCCAGCGACAGCGCAAGGTCGCCGTCAACGCTGAGCGCGCCCTTGCTCAGCAAGGACAGATTGTCGAAGCCGCCCGCCTTGACCTGGTCCGCGCCAAGGCGGGCCTGGCCATACGCCAGGCTGGCCGCCGCGTCGGCGGCGGCGCCGCGCCGCTGGCCCAGGACCAGCTCGCGGGCCCGGCGCACCTGCTGCGGCGCGCCGCTGTCGTAGATGAGCGCGTCCAGCGCCACGGCCAGCGTGCCGCCCGCCGCGCCCTTGCCGCCGGCGTCGGCCCTGAGGGCGCCGTCCAGATAGAAGCCGCTGCCGGAGGCCAGCGCAATGCTGCCGCCGTTGCTGGCGACGACGCGGCCGCCCTGCCCCGGCAAGTCCAGCGTGGCCTGCGCGCCGGACGCGTCCAGCACGGCGCCCTCGCGCACGACGATGAACAGCTCGGAGGCCGTCGTCTTGCCCGTGGCGCGGTCGATCTCGCCGCCGACGACAATGCTGCCGCCGTCGCGCACCTGGCCGTAACGCTGGCCGCGCGCGGCCACATCCAGACGCGCATGTTCGCCGACCAGGATCGAGCGCCCCAGGCTGGCTGGCTGCCACACCCCCTGCGTGCCCGCCAACAAAGGCAGGGTGGCCAGCTTGATCTTGCCGCCCCAGGCGTTCAGCGTGCCGTCCACGTTCAACTGGCCGATGCTGCGCACCTCGATGGACTGGCCCGCATCGACATTGATCACCGCGCCCTTGCCTATCGACGCCTGCACGGTCGCGATGTCCGCCGGGACCGACAGGCGCGAACCGGCCTGCAGGCTCAGGCTCGCGCCCCTGCGCTGCGTCAGCACACCCTTGAGCGCATCGTCCTGGTACAGCGACGGCGTCCACAACGCCGGCGCGGCGGACGGACGCGCGCCGGCGTCGAAGCGGTAAACCGGCATGTCTACGTCGACGACGGCGCCCTCGGCCACGCTCAGACCGCGCGTGCCGGCCACCTCGTATGCCGAAAAACCCTTGGAAAAGAAATCGCGGGCCAGCGCCAGCGTGTCCGCTTCCGCCGCCCCGGCGGCGGCGCCGATCAGCACCTTGCCGGCCTGCAGCGACAGTGTGCCGCCGCCGTTCACGCCATAGCCGCGCAGCGCGCCCTCGAACACCAGCGCAGCCGTGCCGGCGCCGCCCTGGGCCTGCGCGTGCAGGTTGACGTCGCCGCCCCTGCCGCCCTGTCGCTTGCCGTTGGCCAGCAGCGCGCCGCCCGAGGCGACATCGACCAGGCTGCCTTCGGCCAGGCGCACGCTGCCGCCGCTGCGCAGCGACACGCGGCCGCCGTTCAGATACGGCAGGGCCGCGCCGTCGTCCTGGTTCAGTCCCGGCGCGCTCCACAAACCGCTGGCGTCCAGGGCCACGCCGCCGGCCACGCTGACGCTGCCGGCCGGCGCGCTCCTGTTGACGGGCAAATCGACGACGCCGCCGGAGCCGATCTGGCGCAGCACATTGCCCAGCTCGATACTGCCGGCGCGGGCCGTCAGGTCGGCCTCGACCGCCACCTGCTGGCCATACAGGGTGATGTTGCCGCCGGCCGCCGTTTGCAGCCTGGCGTTGACCTCGATCTTGCCGCTGGCGGCAATTTTGATGGCGCCGAGTTGAAAGCCGTTCAACTGCTCCGTGTCGAGGAACAGGCGGCCCTGGCGCTCGGCCGGCAGGGCCGTGTCCAGATCCAGCCCGGCGGCGACGCGCTCCTGCCCCGCGCCCAGCACGACGTGCTTGAGCGTGCCGGCATCGGCGCCCAGCGCATGCTGCAGCACGCCGCTGTTCTTCAGGAAGTAAGGGGTGTAACTGCCGACGACCAACTGGCCGCCCCGGGCCACCGCCTTCTGCGACTGCTTGTAGCCGTCCAGCCCGGCCTGCGCCGCCTGCGTCTGGCGCTCGCCCTGGAAGGTGGCGCTGGCGACCTCGCCCTCCAGCACCGCGTTTTTGGTCGAGACGAGCAGCGTGCCGGCGTCGCGTCCCACCGTATAGCCGTTCTCCAGGCGGCTCTGCGGCGCGATCAGCGGATTGGCGTAATGGGCGCTGGCCTTGTCGCCCCAGCGCGCATGCACTTCCTCGTAACCTTTATACAGCCCCGTGTATGGCAAGTCGCCGGACGCCTTCGACACCTCATGCAGGCGGCCGTCGGCGCCCTTCAGCCAGCTCTGCCTGACCGCGCCGCTTTGCACGTCCAGCGTGCCGCCGGACAGGTTGATCAGCGATCCCCGCTGGGTGACGAGGTCGCCGCCGGCGAAGCCGACCGTGCCGCCCAGCGCCATCCACTCGCCGATGCGGTGGCCGGCCGTGCCCAGGTAGCCGCCCACTTCCAGCAAGCCGCCGGCCGTGTACCAGCGGTCGCTGGCGTAGCCGTTGGTGCCGGCCGGGACGTAGACGAGGTCGCGCACGTCGACCCAGGCGTCGCTGCTGTTGAGGTTCTTGCTGTCGCGGTTGAGCGGCGAGTCGCGCTGCTCATTGCCCTGGATATTCACCTTGACGCTGTTCCCATCCATCGCCAACTTGACGCCGACGGCGCCCGAGACGTCGACGACGGCGCCGTCGCGCAGCAGGCTGCGGCGGGCGGCGCTGACGGCCAGCTGGCCGCCGGTGGCCAGCGTCAGCGAGCCGCCCTGGAAGTCGACCGTGCCGCCGCTGGCGACGTCGATGCGCGACTGGTCGCGGCGGTCGGCGCCGGCGGCCTCGATGTCGCCGGCACCGGCGTTCAACGGCGTCTGCAGGCCGGCGCGCTGGCTGTCCAGCGCCGTGGCGTCGGCGCCGTCGAGCAGGATGGCGGTGCGGGCGCGCTGGCCCAGCGTGACGCTGGCGGCGCCGTTCAGGTGGACGGTGCCGCGGGTGTTCACCGAGGTGCTGCTCAGGACGACGCCATCCTGGACGACGTCGCGGCCGGCCAGCGTGACGTCGCCGGTGGCTGCCTGGATCAGGCCCGTGTTGGCGACGGCGCCGGCCGCGCCGCCGGCGTTGGCCAGCACCTCGTTGCCGCGCGTGGTGGAGGTCAGGTTGCCGCCGCTGCCGACGCCGCGGCGGATGCTGAAGCTGTCGCCGGCGGCCAGCACGGTCTGGCCGTTCGGCGTCTGGATCGCGCCGGCGTTGTGCACCTCCGCGCCCATCAGCAGCACGTAGCCGCCGCCCTCGGTGACGGACTTCGGCGCGGCCGTGGCGATCTGCGCGCCGGCCTGGACCTCGACCTTGCCGAGCGCGTCGCTGAAGGTGGGCTGGCTGCCGGCCGTGTCGACGTACAGGCCCTTGTCGCGGAATTGCGCGTCGCCGATGGCGGCCGTCGAGACGAGCAGGTTGCGGGTATTCACCTGGCTGCTGCCGTGGAAGACGACGCCGTTGCGGTTGACCAGCATGACCGTGCCGTCGGCCTTGATCTGGCCCTGTATCTGGCTGGGGCGGGCGGACGGGTCGTTGACCTTGTTGAGCAGCGCCCAGTCCTTCTGCTGGACGAAGGCGACGGTGGTGTCGCGGCCGACGTTGAAGCTTTCCCAGTTCAGGATGGCCTTGTCGGCCGTTTGCCCGATGCTGACGGTGGTCTTGCCGCCGGCGACGCTCTGCACCGGCGCGCCGGCGTTGATCCAGCCGGCCGTCAGGGCATTCGTGTCGACCTTCAGGCCGCCGTCGGCCAGGCCATCCGGCACGGCCGGGCCGCCCGTCGCGGCCAGCCGGGCCGCCGCCTGCGCCGCCTGCTGGGCGGCGATGCCGCGCGCGGCCAGGTTCAGATTGTTCAGGGAACGCTGCAACTGCTCGCCGGCTTTTTGCTGCTGGGCCAGCGGCCCGGCCTGGCCCGGCAGGGGCTGGCCGCCGGGCAGCCGGCCGGAGGCGCCGGCGGCGTTCTGCACGGCGCCCTTGGCGGCGAACCAGGCGCCGCTGAACGCCTGCTGGGCGCGCACGTCGACCATCGCGCCGCCGGCGACGAGCATCAGGGCCACCGCCTGCGCCAGCGGCGCCAGCCGGAACGGGCCGTCAAGCGCCTGGATGGATGACCGTTGTTTGCCGCTGCGCCCGCATGTATTCATTGAAATGTCCGCCAGTAGTTGAGTCGATGCCGAATCGGCCGTCCGCCCCGCGCGGACCAGCCCCCCGTTGAGGCTATGACGAACGGCGCCACTCAAAACGTGCAAGATTTTTTTTCGATTAATATTTCAGGCGGGCGCAGCGCGCGGGAAACCGGCCGGGACGGCGCTTAGCTGAGTATGGTCAGGCCGCCCGGCAGCGTGCGGGCGCGCAGGCCGACGACGTGCTGGAGCTGCGCCAGGGCCAGGTCCAGCGCGGCAATGGCAAAGCGCCCGCTGACGGCCTGCCCGCGCGCGGCCTGGTTCATCAGCACGACGCGGCCGGGCCGATAACGGTTGATCTCGTCGAGCGCATCGGCCAGCCGGGTTTCGTTGAACACCAGCACGCCGCTGCGCCAGGCCGGCACGGCGGCCGCATCGACGCCGCTGACCTCGCCCACGGCGTGCGCGTCGTAGACGGTTTGCTGGCGCGCCCGCAAGGCCCGGACGCCGGCCGGGTGCTCGACGCGCACGCTGCCGTCGAGGCAGGTCACGCACACCCGGCCGTCCAGATGGCGCACCTCGAACTGCCCGAAGCCGGCCACGCTGCGGCCGGCGCCGGCGACGACGGCAAACACCTGCGCCGCGCCGCGCACGTCGACGGCGGCTTCGCCGCTGATGAGTTCCAGGCCGACGGTGGCGTCGCCGGCCGTCTGCCGGCGCACGCTGGTGCGCGTGTTGAGCGTGACGGTGACGCCGCCGGCCAGCGCCAGCGCGCGCTGTTCGCCGGTGGCGGTGCGCTCGTCGGCGCCCCACTCGGCGGGCGCCGGCCACAGTCCCAGCGGCGGCCGCAGCACGGCGGCGCCGGCGACGGCGGCCGCCACGGCGCCGCCGAGGAAGGCGCGGCGGCCCGGCGCCGGCAGGCGTTGCGCGCGTGGACGGAAGAAGGCGGCCACGGCCGGGTCGCTGCGCAGCAGGGCGCCGGCCGGTTGCCTGAATCCATCCCAGCGCCGCCTGGCCTCGTTGTAGGCCGTCCGGTGGGCCGGGCTGGAACGCACCCAGCCACGAAACCGGTCGGCATCCTCGGCCACGGCATCGCCCGAATTAAGCAGGCGCAGCCAGTCCCAGGCCTGCGCCGCAAGGGCGGCGCGCTCGTCAACAGGGGGCGGTGTCTGGTTCATGGTGTCATTTCTCGCGTCCGGGCGCATAGCCGCCAGCGGGGGCCCACGGCCCACTGCGCCGGTGCCGGTCTTGTTTGTCCATCACAGTGATGACGAATGGCGACGCCCAGGACTGCATTTATTTTTTCTCCGCGGCGAGGTAAGCGTTCAGCGACTCGTGGGCGCGCTTGAGTTCGGACGCCACCGTGCGCAGCGACACTCCCAGGCGGGCGGCCGCCTCCTTCTGCGTCGCCTCCTCCCAGTGCACCATCACGACGATCAGGCGGCGGCGCTCAGGCATGCGCTCCATGACCTTCAACAAGGCGTCCAGATCGGAGCGCGACTCGGCCGCCTGCTCGGGGCCGGGCGCCGGGTCGCACATCTCTTCGAGCAGCGCGTCGATCGCCTCGCCCGACAGCGCGCGCCGCTGGCGGCGCTGCACGTCCACGGCGATATTATGCGCCATGCGCACCAGATAGGCGCCCGGACTGCGGATCGGCCCATGCTCGTCCTGCCCATGCAGCCGCAGATAGGTGTCGTGCAGCGCGTCGCTGGCCATGTCACCATTGCCCAGCATGCGCGTGAGCCGCAACTTCAGGTTGGCATAGCGCTTGCTCAGATAATCCAGCAGCTCCAGCTGCACATTGTCGGCCACGGCTAGACCCCGTCCCCGCCGCGCCGCGGCGCGCACGGCGGCGCGGCGTCCGCGTCGGCCGGCAAGACCATCATCGTCAAGGACTGCTGCGCCAGCGGCGCCGGCGGCGCCATGCCGACGTGCGCGCCGCGCAAACCGTCCAGCAGCGCGCGGTCGCGGCCGGCGTCGCCGCTGGAGCCGAGCAGGCGCGCGCCATACACGCGGCCGGCCGCGTCCAGGCGAAACCGCAGCACGGCGCTGTAGCGGCCCGGCGCCGTGCGCGCGTCGGCGCACAGCGCCTGCGTGATGCGCGCCTGCACCAGGCCGGCGTAGCCGTCGGCGTCGAACAGCGCCGCCATGCCGGCGCGCGCGGCGGCGGGCGGCGCGGTCCGCTCCTTGAGCAGGAAAGTCTGGCCCGCCTGCGTGTCCAGCCTCTCGGCGAACAAGCCGCTGCCCTCCAGCAGCGCGCGCAAGGCCGCCTCGGCGGAATAGCGGCCCCGCACGGCCGACGCGGCGCGGCCGGCGACGATGCCGCTGGCAAACAGGGCGGGCCGGTTGGCGATGGCGGCATACTCGTTGAGCGCCGCCGCCAGCGGCTGGGCGGCAATGGCGAAATCGAACAAGGGCCCGTCCATGTCCGCCGCTGGCAGGCCGGCGCGCGCCTCGGGCGCAGGCGCGCGCGCCGACGCCGCGGCGCTCAGCAAGCCTGAAAAGATCAGGCATCCCGCCAGCGCAAGCACACTGGGCGATGCCGGGTTGCCTGTCATATTCCTAAGGGTGCGATCGTCGCGGTTGGAGGTAATATGCCGGACTCTACACACCCCAGATTACCGCTTCGTGACATGCGCCCGCACAGCCGGGGACAGACCACGATTTTCAAGGAATAATTCCTTGAAAATCGTGGTCTGTCCCCAGCTATGTTATCGTGCCGCTACCCCGTATCTAGCAATATACTTCTTCAATATCAATATCTTAGGTCAATGATGAAAATAGCCACTTGGAACGTCAACTCCCTGAAGGTGCGCCTGCCGCAGGTATTGCAATGGCTGGCCGACAATCCCGTCGATGTGCTGTGTCTGCAGGAAACCAAGCTGACGGACGACAAGTTCCCCGTCGCCGACATCGAGGCGGCCGGCTACCAGGTCGTCTTCAGCGGCCAGAAAACCTATAACGGCGTGGCCATCCTGTCGAAGCTGCCCATTCACGACGTCGTCAAGAACAATCCGCGCTACGAGGACGCCCAGCAGCGCATCCTGGCGGCGACCATAGACGGCGTGCGCGTCGTCTGCGCCTATGTGCCGAACGGCCAGAGCGTCGACTCCGACAAGTACGAGTACAAGCTGGGCTGGCTGGCGGCCCTGCACGAGTGGCTGGCGGCCGAGGCGCTGCTGCACGAAAACATGGCCGTCGTCGGCGACTACAATATCGCGCCGGAGGACCGCGACGTGCATGATCCGCTGGCCTGGGCCGGCCAGATACTGGTGTCGGACAGGGAGCGCGCCGCGCTCGGCAAGCTGCTCGACATCGGCCTGCAGGACGCCTTCCGCCTGTTCGAGCAGGCCGAAAAATCCTTCAGCTGGTGGGATTACCGCGCGCTCGGCTTCCGCCTGAACAAGGGCTTGCGCATCGACCATATCCTGCTGTCGGCGGCGCTGGCGACGCGCTGCACCGCCTGCGTCATCGACCGCGCGCCGCGCAAGTGGGAGCAGCCGTCCGACCACGCGCCGGTGGTGGCCACCATAGGCTGAGCGGGCCGCGCCCTCAGCCGCCCCCGCCGGGCCGCGCCAGCCGGTCCAGGCGCCGCTCGGCCAGCGCCTGCGGCACCGGCTGCGAGAACAGATAGCCCTGGGCGTAGCGACAGCCGTTGCGCTGCAGCAGCGCGAACTGCGCCTCCGTTTCCACCCCCTCCGCCACCGTCGACAGTTGCAGGCTGTCCGCCAGGGCAATGATGGCGGCGACGATGGCGCGGTCCTCGGCGCTGTGTTCCAGGTCTTTGACGAAGGCGCGGTCGATCTTCACTTTCTTCACCGGGAAGCGCTTCAGGTAGGCCAGGCTGGAATAGCCGGTGCCGAAGTCGTCTATCGACAGGCGGATGCCCATCGCGTTGATCTGCCCGAGGATGGCCAGGGTGTGCTCGCCATGCTGCATCAGCGCCGTCTCGGTGATCTCGAATTCCAGCAGGGCCGGGTCGATGCCCGTTTCGTCGAGGATGCGGCGGATCGAGCCGACCAGGTCGCGGTGCATGAACTGGCGCGGCGACAGGTTCACCGCCAGCGGCACCGGCTGCCAGCCCTGGCGCAGCCAGGCCATGCTCTGCTCGCAGGCGCGGCGTATCACCCACTCGCCGATCGGCACGATCAAGCCGTTTTCCTCGATGATGGGAATGAAGCTGTCCGGCAGCACCAGGCCGTGCTCCGGGCGGCGCCAGCGCAGCAGCACTTCCATCGTGTGCAGGCGGCGCGTGCCGGTGTCGACGATGGGCTGGTAGAACAGCTCGAACTGGTGCAGCGCCAGCGCGCCGCGCAGGCTGCTCTCCAACTCGAAATGCTGGGCCGCCGCCTGGTTCATCCTTTGCGTGAAGAACTGGTAGTTGTTGCGCCCGCTCGCCTTGGCGTAATACATGGCCGCGTCGGCGTGGCGCATCAGCGTGTCGACATCGGCGCCGTCGTCCGGATACACGCAGATGCCGATCGACGGCGTGATGTGCAGCGTGTGGCCGTCCAGCGGGAACGGCGCCGCCAGCGCCTCGATGATCTTCTCCGCCACATGGCCCGACTCCTCGGCGCCGCGGATGCCCGGCACCAGCACGACGAATTCGTCGCCGCCCAGGCGCGCCACCGTGTCGCTGACGCGCACGGCGCGGCACAGCCGGCTGGCCACTTCCTTGAGCAGGCTGTCGCCCGTCATATGGCCGAGCGAGTCGTTGATCGTCTTGAAGCGGTCCAGGTCGATGAACATGACGGCCAGGCGGCGCTCCTGGCGCTGGGCCGCCAGCATGGCCCGGTCGAGCCGGTCCGACAGCAGCGCGCGGTTCGGCAAGCCCGTCAGGCTGTCGTGGTAGGCCATGTGGTGGACGCGCGCCTCGGCCTGGCGGCGCTCGACGATTTCGCCCTGCAGCAGGGCGTTGGCGCCGGCCAGCTCGGCGGTGCGTTCCAGCACGCGCAGCTCGAGCTCGTCGCGGGCGCGCAGCACCGCCTCGGCCGCCTCGCGGCGCGCCGTGACGTCGTCGACCAGCCAGACGGAGCGGCCGTTGGCCTGGGCCAGGTCGAAGGGCCGCCCCGACAGGCGCGCCCAGAACATGCTGCCGTCGCGCCGCCGCAGCCGGTATTCGGACATGTGGACGCGGCCGGCGCTGAAGTCGCGCGCCGTCTCGGCCCGCGCCGCGTCCCACGCCGCCCGGTCCGGGTAGAGGGCCTGCACCGACAGGCCGACGATGCCGCCGGGCGGGTAGCCGAACAATTCCTCCATCTTGCTGTTGCTGCGCAGGTTGAAGCCGCCCTCGACGACGGCGATGCCGAGCACGGCGCTGTCGAGGATGGCCTGGTTTTCCAGCAGCGCGTTGCGCAGCGATTCCTCGGCGCGCTTTTGCTCGCTGCGGTCCTCGATGATCCAGATGGTCCCCTGCGCCGGCTCGCTGGGGTTGACGACGTAGCCGATCAACTGGGCCCACAGCATGCTGCCGTCGCTGCGCTGCATCTCGACTTCGGTCTGGAAGGGCTTGCCGACCGACAGCGCGGGGAAGGCGGCCGCGCCCAGGCAGTCGTAGGATTGCTGCGAGGGGTAGAGCGCCCGCCCGGGCAGGCCCAGGCCGCTGTCGCCCGGATAGCCGAACATGTCGCCGAAGCCGCGGTTGTAGCGCGTGATCAGGCGGTTCTTGGTAAACAGGATGCTCATCGAGGCGTTCGTCATGATCGCCTCCACTTCCATGCGGGTCTGCCGGCTGGCGCTGATGTCCTCAAGTATCCAGATGGTGCCCTGCTCGCTGTGCTCCTGGTCGACGGCCTTGGCGCGCACGCGGCACCAGAACAGCGTGCCGTCCTTGCGCTTGAACAGGTACTCGCCCTTCTCGAAGGGCTGGCCGCTGCCCAGCAGCGGCGCGGCCTCCCTGCCGAACGCCTCGTACACCTCGGGCGAGGGGAAGACGTCGGCGGCCGGCCGCCCCGTCAGCTCGTCGCGGCGGTAGCCGAACATGTCGGCGAAGCGCGGATTACAGCTGAGCATCAGGCGCTCCTTGCTGAACAGGATGCCGACCGAGGCGTTGTCGAGGATCGCCTTTTGCTCCAGCAGCAGCTGCTTGGTGGCCTCCTCGGCCGCCTTTTGCGCGCTGCGGTCGTCGAAAATCCAGATCGTGTCCTGGTGCGGGCCGCCCGGCTTGATCACATAGCCGAAGGCGTGCGCCCAGAAGGTGCTGCCGTCGCGCCGGCGCATTTCCATCTCGGCCTGGTAGGGCTGGCCGCGCGCCAGCAGCGGCCCGGCCTTGCGCAGCACCGCCTGGTAGGCCGCCGGCGACGGGTACAGTGAGCGCGCCGGCCGGCCGACGCCGTCGTCGCCGGACAGGCCGAAGAATTCAGCGAAGCGGCGGTTGTAGCGCAGGATGCGCTTGTTGCGCTGGAAGCCGATGGCCAGCGGCGCGCTGTCCATGATCGCCTGCATCTCCAGCAGGGCGCGGCGCAGCTGGTCCTCGTCGCGGCGGTGCTCGCTGATGTCCTCGACGATCCAGACGGTGCCGTCGGCCGTGTTGAGCGGATCGACGGCGCGGCCGTACAGGCGGGCCCAGAACAGCGCGCCGTCCTGGCGCCGCAACTGCAGCTCGGTGCGGAACGAGCGCCCCGTCGAGAGCGGCGGCCCGGCCGCGCGCCCCAGCGCCGCGTAGGCCTCGGCCGAGGGGTAGAGGGTGACGCCGTCGCGGCCCGCCAACTCCTTGCTGGCGTAGCCGAACATTTCGGCGGCGCGGATATTGCATTCGCGGATCACGCCGGCGCGCGAAAAGAGGATGCCGACGGCGGCGTTTTCGAGGATGGCGCGCTGCTCCAGCAGCGTCTTGCGCAGCGCCGTCTGGTCGCGCTGGTGGACGCTGACGTCGTTGAAGACGACGGTGACGCCGCGCAGGCCGGCGCCTTCCGGCAGCGGCTTGACCCAGACCTGCACGGCGACGGCGGCGCCGGCCGCGTTCAGCACGCTGGCGTCCCAGCGCTGTTCGGCCTGCGCGCCGGCCGCCGCGCGCAGCTGGGCGGCGGCGCCGGCGCGCTGCGGCGCGGCGAAAAACTCGTCCAGCGCGTGCCCGGCCGCGTCCACGCCGAGCAGGCGCGCCAGCGCCGCGTTGGCGGCGACGACCGTGCCGCCGCTGTCGCAGGCGCAGGCGGCCAGCCCTATCATGTCTAGGGCGGCGGCGATGAAATCGGGATGGGTCGGAGCTCGGTTCATGGACACCACTGCAACAATTAAAAAATGCGGCCTTGGACTGCGGCCTGGGACTACGGCCTTGGACCCGGGTGCCGCACACTGCGACGATCATAAACCACATTCAGGCAATTTTGTCATAAAGCGCAACAGCTGGGGACAGACCACGATTTCCAGGAAATGATTTCCAAGAAATCATTTCCTGGAAATCGTGGTCTGTCCCCGCCCGGCATCTGCCGTAGAATGGCGCCATGCGCCGACCTGCTCCCCTCCCCTCCGACCCCGGCGACAAGCCGGTCATCTGGACCGTCTCGGTGTCGCGCCTGTTCGACCTGTTCCGCGACATCACGCTGGAATACGACGACCTGGCGACGATCGAGCCGATCAACCTCGGCTTCGACGACGCCGCCCGCCACATCCGCGAGCGCATGGCCACGGAGCGCTGCGACGCCGTCATCGCGGCCGGCTCGAACGGCGCCTACCTGAAGGGCCGCCTGGGCGTGCCGGTGATCATCGCCAAGGCCAGCGGCTTCGACGTCATGCAGGCGCTGGCGCGGGCGCGCCGCGTCTCGGCGCGCATCGGCGTCATCACCTACCAGGACGCGATGCCGGAGCTGGCCGAATTCTGCGCCACCTTCGGCTGCCCCATCGCCCAGCGCACCTACGCCACCGAGGAGGACGCGCGGGCCCAGATCAACGAGCTGAAGGCGGCCGGCATCGAGGCCATCGTCGGCGCCGGCCTGATCACCGACCTGGCCGAGGAGGCCGGCCTGACCGGCGTGTTCGTCTACTCGGCCGCGTCGATCCGCCTGGCCTTCGACGACGCGCTGGAAATGGCCCGCCTGGGCCAGCTCGAAGCGAGCCGCGGCCGCCGCGCCGTCGTCGCCGACACGCTGCGCGCCAAACACGGCGTCAACGACCTGCGCGGCGACTCGGCGGCGATGGAGGCGCTGCGCCAGGCCGTGCTGCTGTACGCGCAGTCGCCGGCGACGGTGCTGATCCAGGGCGAAACGGGCAGCGGCAAGGAATTGGTGGCGCAGGCCATCCACCGCGAAGGCCCGCGCAAGCTGGGGGCGAACCGGCCCTTCGTCGCCGTCAACTGCGGCGCCATCGCCGAGTCCCTGCTCGAATCGGAGCTGTTCGGCCACGAGGACGGCGCCTTCACGGGCGCGCGCCGCGGCGGCCACGCCGGCCTGTTCGAGGCGGCCAACGGCGGCACCCTGTTCCTCGACGAAATCGGCGAAATGCCGGCGGCGCTGCAGACGCGGCTGCTGCGCGTGCTCGAAGAGCGCGAAGTGGTGCGCGTCGGCGGCACCCGGCCGATCTCCATCAATGTGCGCATCATCAGCGCCACCCACTGCGACCTGGAGCAGCGCATCGGCGACGGCCGCTTCCGCGCCGACCTGTTCTACCGCCTGGCCGTGCTGCGCCTGGCCGTGCCGGCGCTGCGCGAGCGCCCCGGCGACATCCCCGCCCTGGCCGAATGGACGCTGAAAGGGGCGCTGGCGGCGCTGGGCGCGCGCCCGCACCCGAACCTGCACGCCGAGCTGCTCGCCTGCGCGCCGTTGCTGGCCCGCTACGGCTGGCCCGGCAACGTGCGCCAGCTGCGCAACCTGATGGAGCGGCTGGCGCTGTTCCTCGCGGCCCAGCCGCTGCAGGCGCTCACGCCCGCCTTCGTGCTGGGCGTGGCGGCCGAGCTGGCGCGGCCCGGCGCGCCGGCCATGGCCGTGGCCGCTTCAGCCGCCCCGGCGCCGGCCGGCGAAACGGCGGCGCAAACGCTGGCCCGCTTCGGCGGCCGGCGCGACGCCGCCGCCGCCCACCTGGGCATCAGCCGCACCACGCTGTGGCGCAAGCTGCGCGCCGAGGGCGGCGCCGGCGCGACCTGAGGCGGACGCCGGCGCAAGCATGCGCAAAGCTTAAATTTGGCATGTTTACAAGCTTGCGAAGACGTCCATCGCAAAAAACAGACACTTTCCACGGCCGCCAGTCCCGACCATTTCCCTTCCCGGGCAAAGCTTGTATATTTACGCACAGCAACACTCAGTCGTATTTCAATACAACCAATAATTACGGGAAATCAATGGATAAGAAGCGCGCAGGCATGTTGAAAATGACCACCCTGACCCTCGCCCTCACCCTGGCCGGATGCGGCGGTGGCGGCGACTCGGCGGGCACCCCGACGACGGCCGCCTCGCGCACCGTCGCCGGGACCGCCGCGAAAGGCATCCTGAAAGGCGCGACGGTCAACGCCTACGCCATCGGCGCCGACGGCAAGCAGGGCACGACGGCCATCGCCACCGGCACGACGCTGAACGACGGCAGCTTCTCCATCAAGATTCCCACCGACGTGCTGAGCTTCATCGTCGAAGTCAGCGGCGGCCCGAACGCCACCTCGGCCGACGAGGCCAGCGGCGTCGACGTGCCCGTCGGCGCCGGCTTCAAGCTGCGCAACGTCGTCAAGCTGGCCGCCGCCGGCGAAACCACCTACACCGGCTCGGTCAGTCCGCTGACGGAGATGATCGTCAAAACGGCCGAGGGCGCCAGCGGCGGCCTGTCCGCCGCCAACATCGACAGCGCCAAGGCAGGCTTCGCCGCCTTCTTCGGCTTCAGCCCCGAGCAGGTCAAACCTGTCAACTCGAACTCGGCCGCCGCCGCCACCGCCAACGCGCAAGAGAAACTGCAAAGCGTGATGCTGGCCGCCATTTCCAAGCTGGCCAAGGACGGCAAACTCGGTTGCGCGGAAACGACGCCGGGCGCGCAGCTGGGCTGCGTCGTCGGCAAGATCGGCGCGCTGGGCACGATCAAGGGCAATAGCCTGGAAGTGAACGACGCCCTGAGCGGCGCCATCGACACGGCGGCCACCGAGGTGGTCGCCGACACCACGATCAACCAGACCGGCAACACCAGCGTCGCCCCGCTGCCCAAGGGCACGGTGCCCATCCTGCCGCCGGCGGCCAGCGGCGTGCAGGCGGCCAAGAACCTGTTCGCCAGCCTGCGCAGCAACCTGACGGCCCTGAGCAACGGCAACCACAGCGGCGCCATCGACCTGCGCGCCGACGCCATGCGCGCCGACTTCGAGCAAGCCGTCGCGCCGCTCGACGACGACCTGAGCAAATGGATGCAGCTCAGCACCAACGGCATCGACTTCCTGCGCGCCTACCAGGCCGGCAGCACCACCTCGAACACCCTGGAAGTGTACGCGGGCGCGACCAAGCTGGGCGGCTGCGGCGTGTATAGCGACGCCGACGGCAGCGTCGCCGCCACCTCGGCCGCCGACGCCCTCACGGTCGGCTGCTCGATCGTGCGCAAAACCGTGCCCGGCTCGTACACCACCGGCCTCTCGCCGAACACCTACAAGCGCGTCACGGCGGCCTTCACCATCACCCCCGTCGGCGACACCAGTTACACCTATGTGTCGCGGGCGCGCCTGGAAACCTGGAACGTCGGCGCCAGCGAGCGCAACCGCAACCTCGACGTCACCGTCGGCGTCTACGGCGACACGCCGAACGCGCGCGCCACCGGCAGCATCAACTATGTCCGCAACGGCAACACGCTGAGCACCTTCAGCGTCGAGGGCACGATGCCGGCCCGCACCGACGACTACGGCAACGCCGTCACGGACCGCGCGAGCTGGACCCTGTCGGCCACCCGCACGGCCGAGGGCAACAAGACCTTCAAATACGCCTTCTCCGGCGCCATCGCCGCGATCAAGGCCGGCCAGCAGGTGGGCAAGGTCAGCATCGCCGCCGGCTCCTTCCTGCGCACCGTGGAAGCCAACGAAGGCCGCATCGTCGCCACCGGCGTGAAGGAATTCTCGCTGTCGCTGGCCGCCGAGGCGGGCGGCAGCAAGGCTGCGGGCACCCTGGTGATGAGCGAGGCGATGGCCGACAAGAACGGCCAGGAGTACATGCCAACCAAACTCAGCTTTACCGGCAACCTGGCCACCGCCAACGCGGAATTCTTCACCGGCACGCTGAAACTGCAGCAAACGGACTTCGACAAATTCGACAGCGCCTTGCCTGAGTCGGCCACCAACTATGTGAAGAAAAGCGCGGCGCTGGCGGGCAAACTGAGCATCCCGAACCGCCCGGCCCTGGGCATCAGCCTGAACGCCGGCAGCAACGCCTTCCACAGCAGCAGCCTGACCGGACAGTACAACGACGGCGCCAGCCTGATCAACTTCAGCGTGACGGACGCCAACCACGGCGTCACGCCGAAGCTGACGACCTTCGCCAGCTCCGACGGCGTGACGATGGCGCTGAGCGGCGCCGCCGACAGCGTCGACGTGCTGAAGGACAACGCCAAAGTGGGCGTGCTGAACCTCAAGACCGGCCGCATCGACTACGCCGACGGCATCTTTGAATCGCTGAAGTAAGCGCCGCCGCAAGGCAACTGACCTGGCGGCCGACACCGCCAGGTTTTTTTTATTGTCGGGAGTCCTATGCATCACTATGTCTTCGCCGCGCTGGCCGCCTGCGCCGCCTGCCCGTCCGCCCTGGCCCAGACGGCCGCGGCGGCGCCGGATGCGCCGGCCGGCTGGGCGCCGTACCTGGAAGTGCGCCTGTGGGAAGCCCACGACGGCGTTCCCATCAAACAATTCGACAAGGATTGGTCGCAGGGTTTCTCACCCAGGGCCGGGCGCAACGTCATGTTCCAGCGCAACCGCGTCGAGGCCGGCGTCGAGCGCGGACCCTGGCGGCTGGCCTGGGAATACCGCCAGGAGGCGGTGCTGAGCACGAACCGCGACACGCTCGAGCTGGTGCACCTGTACAAGCAGCGCATCCGGCCGGCGGCGCCGGCCGCCTTCGACGTCCACGCCAGCATGGACGGCTGGGCGGCGCAGGGCTTGCGCGCCAGCCGCTGGTTCGCCCTGCCCGGCCAGGCCGCCGGCGGGCCGCGCCTGAACCTGGCGCTGGCCCTGTACGCCAGGCCGCGCCTGCGCGAGAACAGCGTCGACGGCACGGCGGCCGGCGGCGGCGGCGACGACTACAGCTTCAGCGCCGTGCAGAACGACGTCAACAGCCGCTTCCGCTACCCCTTCATGGGCCAGAGCCCCGGCGGCTCCGGCGTCAGCACGGCGCTGACGCTGGACTGGCCGCTGGGCCAGGCCAGCCGCTTCACGCTGAACGTGGACGACCTGTGGAGCCGCATGCGCTGGACCAATCTGCCGCAGACACGGCAGACCGCCGACTCCGCCGTGGCCAGTTACGACGCGCAGGGTTACATCAATTACCGCCCCCTGTTAAACGGCCGCAACAGCCAGATCAGCAAAAGCACGGCGCTGCGCCGCACCGCCGCGGCCACGCTGGCCGGCGGCTTCGGCGACTGGGGCGCGGCCCTGCAGATCGAGCGCTACGCCGGCGTGACCATCCCCACGTTCACCGGCTCGCGCCGCTTCGCCTGGGGCACGCTGAGCGCCAGCGTCGACACGCGCTTCAAGACCTTCGGCGTGGGCGTCGAGCGGGGCGACTTCCACGTCGCGCTGCAGGCGGACACACTGAACCCGAACCGCGCCAAGGCGCTCGGACTGAACCTGGGCTACCGCCACCCGTTCTGAGATACGCCACCGAGGCAAATATCAAAAAAGCCCCGTAACTCTTTGGAGTTACGGGGCTTTTTTACTTTTATCGCTGTATCGCAGCAATCGCGACAGCCCGCCAATTCGGGACGGCCTGCAGCCTTACTCGACTTCGACGATTTCCGGCGCGCTCGTCGGTGGCGTCGCGTCGGACTCGGGGAACTCCAGCTTGACGGCATCCTTCTCGTCGAGGTCGACGGTGACCTTGCCGCCGCTGACGAGGCGGCCGAACAGCAGTTCGTCGGCCAGCGCCTTGCGGATCATGTCCTGGATCAGGCGCGCCATCGGCCGCGCGCCCATCAGCGGGTCGAAACCCTTCTTGGCCAGGAACTTGCGCAGCTTCTCCGTGAAGATCGCCTCGACTTTTTTCTCGTGCAACTGCTCTTCCAGCTGCATGAGGAATTTGTCGACGACGCGCAGGATGATTTCCTCGTCCAGCGCGCGGAAGCTGATCGTCGCGTCGATGCGGTTGCGGAACTCCGGCGTGAACATGCGCTTGATGTCGGCCATCTCGTCGCCCGCCTCTTTCGAGTTGGTGAAGCCGATCGCATGCTTCTGCAGGCTCTCCGCGCCCGCGTTCGTCGTCATGATGATGATGACGTTGCGGAAGTCCGCCTTGCGGCCGTTGTTGTCCGTCAGCGTGCCGTGGTCCATCACCTGCAGCAGGATGTTGAAGATGTCCGGATGGGCCTTTTCGATCTCGTCGAGCAGCAGCACGGCGTGCGGCTTCTTGGTGATCGCCTCGGTCAGCAAGCCGCCCTGGTCGAAGCCGACATAGCCCGGCGGCGCGCCGATCAGGCGGCTGACGGCGTGGCGCTCCATGTATTCCGACATGTCGAAACGGATCAGCTCGATGCCGAGAATGAAGGCCAGCTGCTTCGCCACTTCGGTCTTGCCGACGCCGGTGGGACCGGAGAACAGGAAGGAGCCGATCGGCTTGTCGGTCTTGCCCAGGCCGGCGCGCGCCATCTTGATGGCCGACGACAGCGCCTCGATGGCCGGCTCCTGGCCGAAGACGACGTTGCGCAGGTCGCGGTCGATGGTTTGCAGCTTGCTGCGGTCGTCCTGGTTGACGGTCTGCGGCGGGATGCGGGCGATCTTGGCGATGATGTCCTCGATCTCCGACTTGCCGATGGTTTTCTTCTGCTTCGACTTCGGCAGGATGCGCTGGGCCGCGCCGGCCTCGTCGATGACGTCGATGGCCTTGTCGGGCAGGTGGCGGTCGTTGATGAAGCGCGCGGCCAACTCGGCCGCCGTGGACAGGGCCGACGCCGAATACTTGACGCCGTGGTGCTCCTCGAAGCGCGACTTCAGGCCGCGCAGGATCTGCACCGTCTGCTCGACGGTCGGCTCGTTGACGTCGACCTTCTGGAAGCGCCGCGACAGGGCATGGTCTTTCTCGAACACGCCGCGGAATTCCGTGTAGGTGGTCGCGCCTATGCATTTGAGCTGGCCGTTCGCCAGCGCCGGTTTCAGCAGGTTGGACGCGTCCAGCGTGCCGCCCGAGGCCGAGCCGGCGCCGATGATCGTGTGGATCTCGTCGATGAACAGGATGCCGTGCGGGTTATCCTTCAATTGCTTGAGGACGGCCTTGAGGCGCTGCTCGAAATCGCCGCGGTATTTGGTGCCGGCCAGCAGCGCGCCCATGTCCAGCGAATACACGACGGCATTGGCGAGGATCTCCGGCACCTCGCCCTGGGTGACGCGCCAGGCCAGGCCCTCGGCGATGGCGGTCTTGCCGACGCCGGCCTCGCCGACGAGCAGCGGATTGTTCTTGCGGCGCCGGCACAGGATCTGGATGACGCGGTCGACCTCGTCCTCGCGGCCGATCAAGGGGTCGATCTTGCCCTCGGCGGCGGCCTTGTTCAGGTTCTGCGTGAACTGGTCGAGCGGGCTTTCCTTCTGTTGGCCGTCGACGGACGCCTCTTCCACGCCTTCCGAAGTCTTCTGCATGTCGACCTGCTGGTCCTTGCGCACGCCGTGGGAGATGAAGTTGACCACGTCCAGGCGCGTCACGCCCTGCTGGTGCAGATAGTAGACGGCGTGCGAATCCTTCTCGCCGAAGATGGCCACGAGCACGTTGGCGCCCGTCACTTCCTTCTTGCCGTTCGAGGCGGACTGCACGTGCATGATGGCGCGCTGGATGACGCGCTGGAAACCGAGCGTCGGCTGGGTGTCGACCTCGCCCGTGCCGGGCACGGTCGGGGTGTTATCGCCGATGAAATTGGTGAGGGTCTTGCGCAAATCCTCGATGTTGACCGCGCACGCGCGCAACACCTCGGCCGCCGAGGGGTTGTCCAGCAGCGCCAGCAGCAAATGCTCGACCGTGATGAACTCGTGCCGGGCCTGGCGCGCCTCGACGAACGCCATGTGCAAACTTACTTCTAATTCCTGCGCAATCATACTTCCTCCATCACGCACTGCAGGGGGTGCCCCGCCTTGCGCGCATGCGTTAAAACGAACTCCACTTTTGTACACGCTATATCTTTAGAGAACACGCCGCACACTCCTTTGCCGTAACGATGCACACTGAGCATAATCTGAGTCGCCGTTTCCCGGTCTTTGTTGAAGTACTCCTGGATGATGGCGACGACAAATTCCATCGGCGTGTAGTCATCATTGAGCAGGGCCACCTGGTACAAAGGCGGCGGTTTTAGCGCCTGACGCTCCAGTAGGGTTTCGGTGTCATGCTTGGTTGCCATACGCTTATTCTAATGCTTTCAGGGTGGATGCAAAGCGCAAATATCAGCGCCATTCCAATAGTTTTCAATCTTACGCGCTTTCTCGACTCTGCGCAGGTGGCGACGCCATCGATAAATTCAAGAGTTGCCCATTTGCATGTTATAAAAATATTAGCAAAATTGTGAGGAAAGCGCTTGACTTCAGCATTTATTCCGCCAACAATGCGGTATCGACTAGTGCAGAAATGTATAGGTTGATAAGAAGTGAGGCGTCGAGGAGGGGGCAAGAAGCTTCTTGCTTTTATGGCTCGTGTGATTCGTTTTTATTTGAAAGTTCTTTTTATGGCAACAGGTACAGTTAAGTGGTTCAATGATTCCAAGGGCTTTGGTTTCATCACCCCAGATGATGGTGGCGAGGATTTGTTTGCGCATTTCTCCGCAATCAACATGAACGGTTTCAAGACCCTCAAAGAAGGTCAAAAAGTTCAGTTCGAAGTCACGCAAGGCCCTAAAGGCAAGCAAGCTTCCAACATCCAGGCAGCCTGAGTTTTATCAGGCCCAGGAAGTGAAAAACCCCGCGTCGCGGGGTTTTTTTTCGTCCGGGCCAAGCCGGCGCGCGGGCCGGGCCAGCCCCCGCAGGGGCAGGCCCGGCCTGTGGTATTACATGTGCTCGATCATGACCTCGCCGAAGCCGGAGCACGACACTTGGGTCGCGCCTTCCATCAGGCGGGCGAAGTCGTAGGTGACGCGCTTCGAGGCGATGGATTTCTGCATCGAGTCGATGACCAGGTCGGCCGCTTCGAACCAGCCCATGTGGCGCAGCATCATTTCAGCCGACAGGATCAGCGAACCCGGGTTCACATAGTCCTTGCCGGCGTACTTGGGCGCCGTGCCGTGGGTCGCTTCGAACATCGCCACGGAGTCCGACAGGTTGGCGCCCGGCGCGATGCCGATGCCGCCCACTTGCGCGGCGAGCGCGTCGGAGATGTAGTCGCCGTTCAGGTTCAACGTGGCGATGACGCTGTACTCGTTCGGGCGCAGCAGAATCTGTTGCAGGAACGCGTCGGCGATGGAATCCTTGACGATGATGTCGCGGCCGGTTTTCGGGTTCTTGAACTTCGACCATGGGCCGCCGTCGATCAGCTCGGCGCCGAATTCTTTTTGCGCCAGCGCATAGGCCCAGTCGCGGAAGCCGCCTTCCGTGTACTTCATGATGTTGCCCTTGTGGACGATCGTCACGGACGGCTTGTCATTGTCGACCGCGTACTGGATCGCCTTGCGCACCAGGCGCTCGGTGCCTTCGCGCGACACCGGCTTGATGCCGATGCCCGAGGTTTCCGGGAAGCGGATCTTGGTGACGCCCATTTCCTTGGTCAGGAACTCGATCAGCTTCTTGGCGCCGTCGGAGCCTTCCTGCCATTCGATGCCGGCGTAGATGTCTTCCGAGTTTTCGCGGAAAATCACCATGTCGGTTTTTTCCGGCTCACGCACCGGCGAAGGCACGCCGGTGAAGTAGCGCACGGGGCGCAGGCAGACATACAGGTCGAGCTGCTGGCGCAGGGCGACGTTGAGCGAACGGATGCCGCCGCCGACCGGGGTCGTCAACGGACCCTTGATCGAGACGACGTAGTCCTGCAGCACTTGCAGCGTTTCTTCCGGCAGCCACACGTCGGGACCGTAGACGTTGGTCGACTTTTCGCCGGCGTAGATTTCCATCCAGCTGATTTTGCGCGCGCCGCCGTAGGCTTTGGCCACGGCCGCGTCGATCACTTTGATCATGACCGGGCTGATGTCGACGCCCGTGCCATCGCCTTCGATGTAGGGAACGATGGGATTGTGCGGTACATTCAGCGAAAAATCGGCGTTGACGGTGATTTTTTTGCCGTCAGCAGGTACAGTGATATGTTGATACATCGTGATCTCCGAAGTGGGCGCTGCAAACGGCCGGTAAGGGCGCTTGCTGACGCGATCTGCAATCTGAATTTTTACAAAAGTGCTACTGCATCTTTAGTCTTCTATAAGACATAAGACAGGCGTTTCACATTATGCACTAGTATTTTACAAGGCGCTACGATTTTACGACACAGGCGTCGCCTGCCACCCCCTATTTTGCACCCGACCCGCATGCCACTCATACTATTTAATAAGCCCTACCAGGTATTGTGCCAGTTTTCCCCCCAGCCGGAGCGCGCCACGCTGGCCGACTACCTGACGATCCCGAACATCTACCCGGCCGGCCGGCTCGACGCCGACAGCGAGGGCTTGCTGCTGCTCACCGACGACGGCCGCCTGCAGCACGACATCAGCCACCCCGACCTGAAGCAGCCGAAGACCTATCTGGTGCAGGTCGACGGCGTGCCGGACCAGGCCACGCTGGCGCGGCTGCGCGCGCCGCTGGACCTGGGCGACTTCACCACCCAGCCCTGCCAGGCCGTGCAGATCGCCGCGCCGGACTGGATCTGGCCGCGCACGCCGCCCATCCGCGCGCGCCTGGAGCAGCCGACGGCGTGGCTGGCGCTGACCATACAGGAGGGCAAGAACCGCCAGGTGCGGCGCATGACGGCCGCCGTCGGCCTGCCGACGCTGCGCCTGGTGCGCAGCGCCATCGGGCCGTTTTCGCTGGCCAGCCACCCCTTGATGCCGGGCGAATGGCGCGAAGTGTCGCCGGCCGAACTGGGCAAGGCCGGCGCCGGCCGCGGCAAGTGATAAACCATATAAATTAATCGCGTTTTTTTGCAAAGTGATGTCAACCGCCAAGTATTTGCCCGCGTTATAGGCTCAGATTCATCAGAATCTTGCAGTTTCCCAAACACGTTAAAGGAATTCAAAATGTCCAAAATCATCGCTGCTCTGGTTGCTTCCTTGTTCGCTGCTTCGGCTTTCGCTGCCGCCCCTGCCGCTTCGGCCTCCGCTTCGGCGCCTGCCGCATCGGCCGCCGCCTCCGCACCTGCCGCTTCGGCTGAAGCGTCGGCGCCAAAAGCCAAGAAAGCCAAAAAAGCCAAGAAGGCAGCATCGGCTTCGGAAGCTGCATCGGCCGCATCCGCCGCATCGGCTAAGTAAGCGTTTTTGGCAACATCAAAAAGGCAGGCTGGTCCTGCCTTTTTTAACGCCCGCCTTGCGCCCGCCGCGGGCGCCGGACGCCGCCCTTGACGCCGGTGCGCCCGGCATGGCTTAATCGCCCCTTCTGTCCGCCCCACTGCACACCCATGAAAACACTTTTGGCAACCCTGAGCGCAACGGCCATGCTGGCCGGCGCCGGCGCCGCACTGGCGCAAAACCAGCGCTTCGCCTCGACCCAATTATCGGCCGGCATCCACCTGATCAGCGCCGAAGTGGCCGCCTCCGACGCGCAGCGCGAGCAAGGCCTGATGTTCCGTGAAAAAATGCCCAACAACGCGGGCATGGTGTTCGTCTTCGACGCGCCGGCGACGCAATGCATGTGGATGAAAAACACCCTGCTGCCGCTGTCGGTCGCCTTCATCGACGCCGAGGGCAAGATCGTCAATATCGAGGACATGCAGCCGCAGACGCTCGACAGCCACTGCTCCAAGAAAGCCGTGCCGGTGCGCTACGCGCTGGAAATGAACCTGGGCTGGTTCAAACAAAAGAACATCAAGCCGGGCACCGTGATCGGCAACCTGCCGCGCCTGCGCTAAATCCGGCCGGACAAGAAAAAACCCGCGCGACATGGAGTCGCGCGGGTTTTTTTTGCCTGTCATCGGCGTGCCACGGCGGAAAAATGCCGCCGCAAAGCACACAAGCCAAGCGACGCCATTCTTGCGAATGGCGCGGCCCGGCCTGCGAATGCGACCGCCTGAGCGGCCCCACAACAACAATTAAGCGGACAGTGCTTTCAAAGCGGCTGCCAGACGGCTCTTATGGCGAGCTGCCTTGTTTTTGTGGATGATTTTCTTGTCAGCAATACGGTCGATCGTCGACACGGAAGCCTGGAAGATTGCAGCAGCAGCTGCCTTGTCGCCGCCCTGGATCGCTTTACGAACAGCTTTGATAGCTGTGCGCAAGGTCGAACGCTGGGACGAATTGTGTGCGTTTTGCTTAACTGCTTGACGAGCGCGTTTGCGCGCTTGTGCGGTATTTGCCATGGAATTTCCTAAAACAGGGTCAAAGTGCGTTTGCAAACATTAGTGTTTGCCAACCGGTGCGTTCTGTGCGTCTGCCGAACCATGTGTGCCAAACCAGTGCCTGTCAAACATTAGTGTCTGCGTAACAGAATTCTGTACAGCCTTCGATTATAGCGATATTTTCAAGCGGGGGCAATTCTAAAATCAGATTAATGGCGCCGGCCGGTCGATGTTGCAAAAAAACCAAAGCCGGGCGGACGGCCGCCACGGCACCGTCCGGCGGCGCCCGCGCGCGCTGTTGTCCCAGCTATAATCTTGCCCCATGAACTTGCTCAAAACCCTAGCCGCTATTTCCAGCATGACCATGCTGTCCCGTGTCACCGGACTGCTGCGCGAAAGTCTGTTCGCCCGCGCCTTTGGCGCCGGCGCCTACACCGACGCCTTCATTGTCGCCTTCCGCATCCCCAACCTGCTGCGCCGCCTGTTTGCCGAGGGCGCGTTCTCGCAAGCCTTCGTGCCCATCCTGTCGGAATACAAGAACCAGCACGGCCCGCAGGCCAGCAAGCTACTGGTCGACCACGTCGCCACGACGCTGGTCTGGGCCACGCTGCTGGTGAGCGCCGTCGGCATCGTCGGCGCGCCCGCCTTCGTGTACTTCATCGCCACGGGCCTGGACGACAAGCCGGGCGCCTTCGACGCGGCCGTCTGGATGACGCGGCTGATGTTCCCCTATATTAGCTGCATGTCCTTCGTCGCGCTGGCCGGCGGCATCCTCAACACTTGGCGCCAGTTCAAGATTCCCGCGTTCACGCCGGTGCTGCTGAACCTGTCCTTCATCGCCGCCTCGCTGCTGCTGGCCCAGCACCTGGCCCAGCCGATCTACGCGATGGCCATCGCCGTCTTCGTCGGCGGCCTGCTGCAAGTGGGTATACAGATCCCGGCGCTGATGAAGGTCGGCATGCTGCCGCGCCTGGCCTTGAACCCCGCCGCCGGCCTGCGCGACGAGGGCGTGCGCCGTGTGCTGAAGAAGATGGGGCCGGCCGTGTTCGCCGTGTCGGCCGCGCAAATCAGCCTGATGATCAACACCAGCATCGCGTCGCACCTGGCCGAGGGCAGCATTTCCTGGTTGTCGTATGCGGACCGGCTGATGGAATTCCCCACCGCCATGCTGGGCGTGGCGCTGGGCACGATTCTGCTGCCCAGCCTGTCGAAGGCGAACAGCGACGGCGACAAGACCGAGTATTCGGCCCTGCTGGACTGGGGCTTGCGCCTGACCTTCCTGCTGGCCCTGCCGGCCGCCGTCGGCATGGCGACGCTGGCCCAGCCGCTGATCGCCACGCTGTTCCACTACGGTAAATTCAGCACCCAGGCCGTGGCCATGTCGGCCCAGCCGCTGATGGCCTATAGCGCCGGCCTGATCGGCATCATCCTGGTGAAAACGCTGGCGCCGGCGTTTTACGCGCGCCAGGACATCCGCACCCCGGTGAAGATCGCGCTGGGCGTGCTGGTGGCCACTCAATTGATGAATCTGCTGTTCGTGCCCCATCTGGCCGTCGCCGGCCTGGCCCTGTCGATCGGCCTGGGCGCCTGCCTGAACGCCTCCTTCCTGTATTGGGGCTTGCGGCGGCGCGGCATTTACCAGCCGCGGCCGGGCTGGGCCAAGTTCTGCCTGCGCCTGGCGGTGGCCCTGTGCGTGATGGCGGCCGTGGCCGTCCAGGGCGCGGCCCGCTTCGACTGGATCGCCCTGCAGTCCCACCCCTTGCTGCGCGCCGGCGCCCTCTTCCTCGTCGTCGGCGTGTGCGCGCTATGCTATTTCGCCGCGCTGCTGGCGATGGGTTTCCGCTTCCGCGACTTCAAGCGCAGCGCCGCCTGAGCCGGCGCCCCGGCCCTTCCGGGCAGACGAAAAAAAACCCGCAGAGCGGGTTTTTTTTCGTCTCTCACAAGATGCTGTGCGGGACTCAGACCTGTTTAGCCGCCTTGCGACGGGCCAGGAAAGCGATCAGACCCAGACCACCCAACAGCATGCCATAGGTTTCTGGCTCTGGAACGGCCGTGATCGTCACTTCGCCGCTGTATTTCGCGCCGAGGCCGGCGTTACCGAACAGGTTCAGCGTGAATGGCGCATTGCCGGTGAAGTCGAAACCGAAGAAGCGGAATTTACCGTCTTGGCTATAGGTGCCGCCAACGCCGTTCAGGTTCGACAAGACGCTATCAAAAGTCAGGTTCTGACCGCTGATCGTCACAGTGATGTTATACACGCCGGCGCCAATGCCATTGAATGTGATGACATCGGAGCCGCCGGACAGGATGCCGTCAAGCGGAGTTTTATAGCCGACAAAACCATTGATCGCCTCAGGATCCAGGCTCAGCACGACGGCCTGGTCAGCTGCAAGGGCGCTAAAAGAGGCAGCGGCCAACAAGCTTGCAACGAAAAGTTTCAATTTCATATTTACCCTCGGATGAAGAGGCCGCGTTACACGGCCCTTGGTGGAAAAGAACATCGTTGAATAATAGTATCAATATCCTCACGAAAAGTCTTATAAAATGTTCATCTAAGATTCTTTTTTTATAACGCTCCTGGGCATATCAAGCATAAATTGATAAGTCCGTCTTTTTCCCGCCACACTCGTTTCCAAGAGTCAACAATAGTCATTCGGCCGACACCGGCTGCGGCGTTGCGGCCGGTTCCGGCTCTGCTTCCGGCTCAGGTTCTGGCGGCGCGTCGGGCGGCGCAGGCGGCTCGGCGGGCGCAGGCGGCAAAGGCGGGACGGCCGGGAGATCGGCGCCCGGCGCGGCAGCGCCGGCCAAGCCGCCCGAGGCCATGAAGACCCAATCCGACAAACGCAGCTTGTCCTCGAAGCCCTGGAAGCGCGCGTCGAAATTGCCGACCTTGACCGGCCGGGCCGGCGACAGGCTGTGGACGCCGACGATGCCGTTGCCGCCGGGCGGATGCAGCAAACCCCACTCGGCCCGGCCGGTCATCGGATCGACGTACAGCTTGCGCAAATGCCGCAGCGTGCCGGGAAAGCGCGGGTCGCGGAGCAAGTCCTTGAGCGCGGCCGGCTGGCGCGGCTGGCCGGCCGGCGTGACGCGGGCATAGCTGTCGAGGGCGTCGGCAAAGGCGGCGCCGATGTCGAGCAACTCCCGTTCGGCGGCGCTGCGCTGCAGCAGCGCGCCCATCTTCAGGCCGGCCGCCCCGACCAGGCCGATGATGGCGACCAGGATGAGCAGGCCCAGGTAGGTGAAACCCTGCTGGCGGCGCGGCGCGGACGGCATCGTCTTACCAGTCGGCGTAGGGTTTGCCGCTGCGGTCCTGGCCGGGCGCGCCGCTTCTAAGGTCGTAGACATTGCCCTTGGCCTCGTCCGGCGGCGCCAGCAGCAGCCAGGTCGCCGTGCTGTCGGTGATCGGGTCGACGGGCAGCGCGCGCAGATATTTTTTCTCCACCAATTGCTCCAGCGAGTCGGGATAGCGCCCGGTGTCGCCGTAGAACTGGTCGATGGTGGCGCGCGCATTGCGCAGATTGTCGGCGAGGATGGTTTCCTTGGCCGTGACGATGCTGGGGAAGTAGCGCGGCACGGCCAGGCTCAGCAGCAACGCGACGATGGCCAGCACCACCAACAGTTCAATCAGTGTGAAGCCGCGCCGCCCGCTCTTAATCATGTGCCGCTCCATCGCTCACCACAAACGGTAAGGCACGTCGTTCAGGCCGGTCTTGTCCGACGTCGAGTACACGTCGTAGACATCCTCGCCCTCGCGCGGCGCGTCCGCCTCGCTGGCGTAGCTGCGCCGGCCCCAGGTTTGCGCGTCGGCGACGCCGGGGTCGGGATGAAAGGGATCGCGCGGCACCCGGCGCAGGAAAAACACCTTGGCGCGCTGCGGGCTTTGCTGGTCGGCCACGCCTTCGACCAGCAGTTCCAGGCTTTTCGGATAGCCGCTGGCGGCCAGCGTCTTGGCGATGCGGCCCTCGTCGTAGGCGCGCTTGTAGGCGTCGATGCCCTGGCGGATCTCGCGCAGCGAGCGGCGCAACTCCTGCTCGTTGCGGCGTTGCAGCGCCACCTGCGCGGCCGGCGCCACCAGCGTGCCGAGCACGCCCAGAATCGCCAGTGTCACCAGCAGCTCGATCAGCGTGAAGCCGCCGCCGCGCGCCACGGCGAAGTTCATTTCGGTGCAGCCGGCGTAGGTACAGCCTGCGTAGGTGCGGCCGGCGCAGGCGCAACCGGCACAGGCGCGGCCGGTGCGGCGGCGGATGCGGCCGGCATGCCGGGCAACTGCGTCGGCGCCTTCGGACTCAGGTCGGGGCGGCGGCGGAAGTTGCTCTCGGTGCCGGTGGAAAATTCGGACGCCTGCGCCTCCGGGCGCTGGATATTGCGCACCAGGCGCGGCGTGATCGACAGCACAATCTCGGTTTTCTGCCGGTCGTCCTTGGTGCTGCCAAACAGACGCCCCAGCAGTGGAATGTCGCCGAAGCCGGGCACCTTGCTGCCGGAACTGCGGTCTTCATTGTTGATCAAGCCGGCCAGCACCTGGTTCTCGCCATCCTTCAGTTGCAGCAGCGTCGTCGCCTGCCGGGTGCCGATCTGGTAGGCCACGCTGCCGGTCTTGGTCGTCAGCTGGCTGACCAGATTGCTGACCTCCAGCGAGATGCGGATCGCCACCTCGTTGTTCAGGTAAATCGTCGGCTCGGCGTTCAGCGTCAGCCCGACGTCGACATAGGCGACGGACTCGGAGGCAAAGCCGCCGGTGCCGGGCGAGATCGTCGTGGTAATCACCGGCAGCCTCTCGCCGATCAGCACCTTGGCCTTTTCCTTGTTGCGCACGCGGATGCGCGGATTGGCCAGGATATTCGTGTCGCCGTCGGTCTTGTTGGCGTTGATCCTGGCGCTCAGTTCGGAAATGCCGATGCTGCGCTGGTTCAGATGGTTCAGGTCCGCGACGGTCAGCGCGCGGCCGCCGGTGCCGGTCAGCGGCGCCAGCGTGACGCCGCCCGGCCAGGCCACGCCCAGCTCCATCAGGCGGCTGCGTTTGACTTCCAGGATCTCGACGTCGAGCATGACCTCCGGTTCCGCCACATCCTGCAAGGCGACCAGGCGCTCGGCCAGGCGGATCGCCTCGGCGCTGTCGCGCACAATCACCAGATTGAGCTTTTCGTCGACGACGACGTCGCGCGACTTCAGGATGGTCTTCAGCGTGTAGGCGATCTGCTTGGCTTCGGCGTTCGCCAGGAAGAAGGTCTTCACCACCATTTCCTGGTATTCCTTGACCTTCAGCGCGACGTTCGGATAGATCAGGATGGTGTTCGCATCCATCACCTGCTGCTCCAGCTGGTTGCTTATCAGCAGAAAGTAGATGGCCGCCTCAACCGTGCTGTTCTTCAGGAGGATAGTGGTCCTGCCGTCGATCTTGACGTCCTTGTCGAAGATGAAATTCAGGCCCGAGCGGCGCGCCACGACGTCGAACACCTGCTTGAGCGGGGCGTCGCGGAACTCGATCGTCAGCGGCTGGCGGAACGCCTGCGCCAGGCCCGACTCGGCCGGCGCCGGCGCCGTCTTCTCGCCGATCTCGCGCAGCAGCGCGCGCGCGCCCGGGTGGTCGGGCCGTTCGCTCAGGATGGCGGCGAGCTGCTGGCGCGCCGGCTCGTACTGCTTGTTGGCGGCGGCGGCGCCGGCCTCGGCCAGCAGCTTCGCCTGGCGCGCGGCGGCGTCGAGCGCGCGCAGGCCGGCCCTGGCGCGCTCGTTTTGCGGGTCCAGCGCCAGCGCCGCCTGCAACTGCGCGGCGGCCGGCTCCGGCTGCGCCGCCGCGTAGGCGCGTTCGGCCCGCTCCAGATAGCGGGCGATGGCGCCGTCGCGCGCGCCCAGGTAGGCCATCTTGTATTCCGCGTTGCCGGGCTCGCGCGCGACCGCGTCCTGGAGCCTCAGCAGGCCGGCCTCGACCTGGTCCTGCGCGAGCAGCGCGCGGCCGTCGCGGTAAGCCTGCTGCGCCGCGCAGCCGCACAGCGCCAGCAGCAGGGCCAGCGCCGCCGCGCGGCGGAGACCGGCGCAGCCGGCGGGGAAGATTCTTGCGTGGCCAGGCATCAGTCGGGAACTCCAATGTTGAGCTGTTGAACCTGGTTCAACGGCAGATAGGTGAGCGTCATCAAGGGCGGCGCGATCGCATCGACGCGGTACTGGCCGTCGATGACGCTGTTGCTGCGCACGATATAGGTTTTGTCGGCCCGCGCCAGGAACACTTCCCAACTGCCGCCGGCGGCGGCCTTGCCGATGCAGGTGAACGGCAGCGGCGGCGCGCTCGGCGGCGGCGCCGGCGGCGCTGCCTCCTGCGTGGGCGGCGGCGCCGGCGGCGGCGTCCAGTCCTGGCTCTGGAAGGCGGCGTCGGCGCCGGCGAATTCGCCGGCCTCGCCGATCAACTCGGCGCGCGGGCGCAGCGCCAGGATCAGCGGCGCGGCGGCCGGCGCCGCACTGGCGGCGCGCCGCGCCGGCGCCGGCGCGGCCGCGCCGCGCACCACCGCCTCGGCCACGTCGACGGCCGGGCTGCTGTCGCCGAACGCGGCCAGGGCGGCGGCGCCGGCCAGCGCCGCCGCCAGCGCCAGGTGGCGCGGCGTCATGGCGCCACCGCCGCGTCCGCATCCTTCAGGTAGAAGGTCAGGCGCAGGCGCGCCTCCGGCGCCGGGTCGGCGATCGACTCGCGCCGGAAACTGATGTCGTCGAGCGCCGCGTAGGGCACCGCGCGCAGCACCTCCAGGCCGAACTGCCAGACGGCCCGATAACTGCCCTTGAGCGGCAACACGGCCTGGTAGGTGTGCACGCCGCTGGCCTGGTCGTAGGCGAACTTGTATTCGCCCTGCCTCAGGCTCAGGCCCGACTTGGCCGCCAGCGCGAACAGCCGGCCGACCTCTTGCTCGGCGTAGCGGCGCTGTCCCAGCGTGTCGTAAAACAGCGCCAGGTTGGCGGCCGCGCCGGACGGCCCGGCCGCCGCGGCCGGCGGCGCCGGCGCAACGGCGGCCGGCCGGGTGGCCAGCCGCGCCAGCGCGGCGCGTTGCTGCCAGGCCCAGCCCCAGGCGCCGGCGCCCAACACGCACAGCGCGGCGGCGCCGCAGGCGGCCGGTCCGAGCCGGCGCAGCAGCAGGCGCGCGCCCAGCAGCGCGGCGGAAAAACCGGCCGCCGTCACGGCGCCGCCCATCTGGCTTCCAGCTGGAAGCGCACCGGCCGGTTCGGGTCTTGTTCGTTGATGTCGTGACGGGTCAGCGCCACGCTGGCGAACAGCTCCTGGCGCTTGAGTTCCTCGACGTAGGCGATCATGGCCTCGCTGGTTTTCGCTTCGGCGCCCAGCTTGAGCACGCGCTTGCGCGCGTCCGGCTCCAGCGTCAGCAGCGCCACCGTCGCCGGCGTGGCGGCGGCCACCGCCTCCTGCAGCGCGCGCCACGGCAGGTTCAGCCGCAGCACCGCGGCGTTCACCGCCGCCGCCCGCTCCGGCGCGACCAGCGGCGCCGCCGGCGGCGCCGGCCGGCTCAGGCGCGCGGCGCGGCGCGCCTGCTGCTCCAGCTCGGCGGCGCGGACGCGCTGCTGCGCCAGCGCCGCCGAGCCGGCCAGCGCGCCGCTGACGCACAGGGCCAGGCCCAGCGCGGCGCCGGCCCACCAGGCCGGATGCAGCTGGAACAGCGCGCGCCGCAGGCCGGCCGGCGCGAAGTCGATGGCCAGCCGCGGCATGCCGGCGCCGCCGCGCGCGACGGCGCCCTCGCCGAACAGGGCCAGCGGAATCTGGCCGGCGCCGGCCGGCGCCGCCGCCCACGCCGGCGCCGCGCCGCACAACTGCAGCAGGGCCGGCGCGGCCAGGTCCAGCAGCAGCGCTTCGCGCCTCAGCGTCCCGGTCAGCCATTCGTGGCCGGCGTCTTGCGGCAGCGGCAGCGCGCGCACGGCGCGCAGGCGGCCGGCGTCGATGGCGGCGAGCGTCAGCATCCCGCCGCGCAGCACGCCGAACCAGGCGCCGGCCCGCAGCGCGCCGCGGCAGCGCTGCCAGGCCTCGACAAACTGCGGCACGACGGCGACGATGTGCACGCCGTGCGCGGCGGCAGCCCGCTCCAGCGCGGCCAGCAGCGGCGCCGGCGCGGCGCCGAAAAACGGCGCGCGCGCCTGCCAGTGGCCGGCGATACGCCAGTCGGCCGCCGCTTCGCCGTACAAGGTCTGGAAACGCAGCGCCGCCGCCGCGTCGAGGTCGGCCGGGCGGCTGGCGCCGCGCGGCGGCGCCACCTGCCACAGCCGCAGCAACGCATCGTCGAGCACGACGGCGAGCGGCCAGCCGGCGTGGCCGGCACCGGCCAGCAACTGCGCCAGCGCGGCGTCGAGGGCTGCGCCGTCCCAGCCCGGCGCCAGCGCCACGCTGGCCGGCGCCGCCGCCGCGGCGCGCCAGCCGCCGGCGCGCTCCAGGCTGAGCGCCTCGGCGCCCACGCTCAGGCGCAACAGCTGTCCCGGGCGCCTACGCATGCAGCGTCACGCGCTTGATTTCCGCCAGCGTCGTCGCGCCGCGTTTGACCAGTTCCAGCCCGGCCAGGCGCAGGCTGCGCGTGCCGTTCTCGTAGGCGGCCGCCTTGATCTGGCGGATCGGCCGCTTGTCGACGATCAGCTCGCGGATCTCGTCGTTGAGCGTGAGGATTTCGGCAATCGAGCGGCGCCCCTTGTAGCCGGTGCCGCGGCAGTCGCCGCAACCGCTCCCCTGGGCGAAGCGGAAGTCGCCGACGTCGGCGCGGCGCAGCTTGACGCCGGCCAGTTCGGCCTCGCTCGGCGTGTACGGCGCCGCGCAGTGCGGACAGTTCATGCGGATCAGGCGCTGCGCCCAGATGCCGTTCAGGGCCGAGACGAAGGCGTAGGGGTCGATGCCCATATGGGTGAAGCGGCCGAAGACGTCGAACACATTGTTCGCGTGCACCGTCGTCAGCACCAGGTGGCCCGTCAGCGCCGACTGCACGGCGATCTCCGCCGTCTCGCGGTCGCGGATTTCGCCGACCATGATTTTATCGGGATCGTGGCGCAGGATCGAGCGCAGGCCCTTGGCGAAGCTCAGGCCCTTCTTCTCGTTGACGGGAATTTGCAGGATGCCGGGCAGCTGGTATTCGACCGGATCCTCGATGGTGATGATCTTCTCGCGGCCGTTGTGGATTTCCGTCAGCGCCGCGTACAGCGTCGTCGTCTTGCCGGAGCCGGTAGGCCCCGTCACCAGCAGCATGCCGTAGGCTTCCTGCGCCAGCGCGCGCAGCGAGGCCAGCGAGGCCGCGTCGAAACCCAGCGCCTCCAGCGTCAGCGCGCCGTAGGCCTCGATCATGGCGCGCTTGTCGAGGATGCGGATGACGGCGTCCTCGCCGTGGATGCTGGGCATGATCGAGACGCGCAGGTCGATTTCGCGCCCGCCCGCCTCGACGCGGAAGCTGCCGTCCTGCGGCACGCGGCGCTCGGCGATGTCGAGCTCGGCGAGCACCTTCAGGCGCGAGATGATGCGCTCGGCCAGCTCGGCGCCGTTGACGGCCGTGGCGTGGTCGAGCACGCCGTCGACCCGGTATTTGACGGCCAGCCCGCCGGCCGTGCTCTCCAGGTGGATGTCGGAGGCGCCCGCCTTGAGCGCGTCGTACAGCGTCGAGTTGACCAGCTGGACGGCCGGGCTGGCCGCCTCGGACACGGAGGCGAACGACAGCACGGCCGCCGTCTTGCCCTCGCGCCTGGTGTCGGCGGCGCCGGGCAGCAGCGTGTCGACGGCGCGCGCCGACTCTTCCTGGCGCGACAGATAGGCCTGGATGTCGGACTGCAGCGCCAGGCGGATCTGCAGCGGCGCCAGCGCCGGGCAGCGCGCCCGCGCCGCCAGCCAGGTTTGCAGGTCGAGGTCGAAGGGGTCGGCCAGCACGCCGACCAACTGGCCGTCGCCGGTGCGCAGCAGCACGCTGCGGCGCGCCAAGGCCTGCGCCAGCGGCAGCAGGTCGAAGGCCGGCGCGAAGGCCAGCATGTCGGCCGTCTCCAGCACGGCCAGGCCGAAGGGCTGCGCCAGCGCGCGCAGCGCCAGCCGCGGCTCGACGCCGCTCAGCGCGTGCAGCTCGTCGACCAGCGTGCGCTGCGACTGCGCGCGCGCGGCGCGGGCGCGCCGCAGCAAGTCCGCGTCGATGGCCGGCGCGGCGCTCACGCGATGTCCCCGGCCAGGTCGAAAATCGGCATGTACAGCAGCACCACGATGGCGCCGACGACCAGGCCGATGGCGGCCATCAGCAGCGGCTCGAAGGTGCGCGTGAAACGCTCGACCCAGCGGCTGATCTCGCCGTCGTAAAAGGTCGCCGACTGGCTCAGCATCGGCGCCATGTCGCCGCTGCGCTCGCCGACGCGCAGCATGCGCAGCGAAATCGGCGTCGTCAGGCCGTTGGCCTCGAAGGCGTCCGACAGCGGCAGGCCGGCCTCGACGCCGGCGCGGGCCGCGGCCAGCGCCCGCTGCAGCGGCGCCGACACCATGCCCTGCACCGTGGCGATGGCCTGGACGATGTTGATGCCGCCCTCGCAGAGCATGCCCAGCGTCATATACAGGCGCGACAGCTCGTAAATGCGCACGCGCGCGCCGATGCCGGGCAGGCGCGCCAGCAGGCGCGCGACGCCGCCGTCGGCGGCGAGGCGGCGGCCGCCCCACAGCAGCGCCAGCGCCGCCGCGGCCAGGCCGGCCAGCAGCGCGCCCGGATGGGCGCCGGCGAACTGGCCCCAGCCCAGCAGCAGCTGCGACATCCACGGCAGCGTGCGCCCGGCGCCCTGGTAGACCTCGGCGAAACGCGGCACCACATAGGTGATCAAAAAGGCGCTGACGCCGCCGCCGACGGCCAGCAGGATGCAGGGATAGATGGCGGCGCTGACGATTTTCGCGCGCACCGTGTCGATGCGCTGCTGGTAGTCGATGTAGCGGGCCAGCGCCCGCGGCAGGTCGCTGGTGCCCTCGGCCGCCCTGACGATGCCGGTGTACAGGGGCGGAAACAGCTCGGCCTGTTCGGCCAGCACGGCCGACAGGCGCTTGCCCTCGCGCAGGCCGTCGAGCAGGCGCGCCAGCGCGGCGCGGGTGGCGCCGCTGGCTTCCTTTTCCTGCAAGGCTTCGAGGGCTTCGACGATGCTCAGCCCGGCCGTCAGCAGGGCCAGCAATTCCTGGCTGAACAGCAGCAGCGGCAGCGCCTTGCAGCGCTGGCGCGCGACCGCGCCGAACGGCGCCGCGCGCAGCGGCCGCACGGCGCTGACGAACAGGCCGCGCGCCTCGGCCTGGCGGCGCGCGTCGGCCGCGTCGCCGGCCTCCAGGCGCAGCGTCGCCATGCCCTGGCCCGGCGCCACGGCGCGCACCTCAAAACGCATCGCCGCCCCGCTTACTGGGAGCTGATGTCGGCGTTTTCGCCGCTGCCGCCCGGCTGGCCATCCTTGCCCGTCGAGACGATTTCATACTCGGCCTTGGCGCCCGGCGAACGGTACAGATAGGGGCGGCCCCACGGGTCTTGCGGCACGGCTTTTTTCAGATACGGGCCGTTCCATTTGGCGCCGGCCGTGGCCGGCGCCACCAGCAGCGCGCCCAGGCCCTCGTCCGTGTTCGGATAGCGGCCGACGTCGAGGCGGTAGGTGTCGAGCGACTTCTCGAAGGACTCGATCTGCGCCTTGGCCACGGTCACTTCCGACTTGCCCAGCTGGGCGAAGTATTTCGGACCGACATAGGCCGCCAGCAAGCCGATGATGACTATGACGACGAGCAATTCCAGCAGGGTGAAGCCATGTTCGCCGCCCCGCGCCTTGCCGCGCTGTTTCTGTGCTACCCGCATCCGCCCGACTCCTCAATGTACCGCATGAACACCCCGCACCAGCGGCCCGCGCTGCAAGGTTAACACGCCGCTTACGGTTTCAACAACCTTTTCTTTAGCGCCACGACGCGGCTGCGCGCGGATGAAAACCTTGCTTGTCGTTAATTAGTAACAAGAAAATATTTAATTTTGGAATTGTTTCATCCGCGTCAACTGTTTTGCTATAGTCATTCCACCCGGATTGTTATCCGGGTGTCAATGCCAGAACCGGTAAAACGCAAAATATATTGCATAAACCATAAACCAAGGGAGACATCATGAAACGCACCACGCCATTTTTCGCCCCCCGCGCCGGCCTGCGCGCCGGCCTCGCCGCCGTCGCGCTGGCGGCCGCGCTGCCGGCCGCCCACGCCGAGGTGATCGATTTCGAGGGCCACGCCAACACCGTGCTGGGCCACAATGAAACATTCCGCCACGGCGCCTTCCGGCTGAGCGGCCTGTCGATCGCCGACACGGCCGCGCCGGGCGACCTGGTCGGCATGGTCATCGACGCCAACGACGCCGGCCTGTGCGCCAACCTGGCCTGTCCGCCCGCCACAAGCGGCAACTATTTCGCCGGACTCAACGACGGCGCGCTGCTGCTGGCGGGCGGCGCCGGCCAGCAGATTCGCGTGGCCGGCTTCGACGCCAGCTTCATCGGCGCCTTCGCCGGCGCCACCTACCCCAACCTGGCCGGGCTGTTGCGGGTGCAGGGTTTCTATGCCGCCGGCGGCTCCTTCTACGAAGACTTCCTGCTGCCGGGCGGCGCGAAGGGCTTCAGCCTGCAGCATTTCAACGCCAGCGCCAGGTTCGCCAGCCAGGCCTTCAGCTCGGTAGCCTTCTTCGCCTTCCATTGCGACGTAGGCGGCAATTGCAGCGGCTTCAACAGCGGCGAAGGCCAGTTCGCGCTCGACAACGTCGTCGCCTCGGTGCCGGAACCGTCGGCCGCCCTGCTGCTGCTGCTCGGCCTGGCCGGCATCGGCGCCTACGCCCGCCGCCGCGCCTGATCCGCCCACTTCAAGGAATGTTTACGATGAAATTACACCCCGTCTCCCTCGCCGTCCTGGCCCTGTTCGCCAGCCTGAGCGGCGCCGCCCGCGCCGACACGCTGCGCCGCCCCTATATCGTGCAACTGGCCGACCAGCCGGTGGCCTCCTACAGCGGCGGCGTCGCCGGCCTGAGCGGCACCCGCCCCGCCAGCGGCCAGCGCCTCGACCTCGCCAGCACCGAGGTGCAGTTGTACGCCGACTATCTCGAACGCAAGCAGGCCAGCGTGCAAGCCATCGTCGCCGCCGCGCCCGTGCAATACCAGTACAAGGTGGTGCTCAACGGCTTCGCCGCCCTGCTCACGGACGCCGAGGTGCGCCAGCTCAAAGCCAGCAGCGAAGTGGCCAGCATCGTCGCCGACGAGGCCGTCCAGCTGCAAACCAACTACACGCCGGCCTTCCTCGGCCTGGACCAGCCGGGCGGCCTGTGGGGCCAACTCGGCGGCCAGTCGCGCGCCGGCGAAAACATCATCGTCGGCGTCGTCGACAGCGGCGTCTGGCCGGAAAACCCGGCCTACGCCGACCGCGTCGACAGCCAGGGCGCGCCGACCTTCGATCCGTCCGGCACGCTCGTCTACGACGCCGCGCCGGACGGCTGGAAAGGCAGTTGCCAGAGCGGCGAGGGATTCGAGGCCAGGCACTGCAACAACAAACTGATCGGCGCGCAGTTTTTCAACACGGCGCGCCTGGCCGACACGGCCCGCGTCGCCCACTGGTCCGAGTTTGTCTCGCCGCGCGACTCGATAGGCGGCGCCAACGGCCAGGGCGGCCACGGCACGCACACCTCGACTACGGCCGCCGGCAACAGCGGCGTGCAAACCGTCGTCGGCGACCTGCCCATGAGCGCCGCGTCCGGCATGGCGCCGCGCGCCCGCATCGCCATGTACAAGGTGTGCTGGTCGTACAACGACGCCAGCGACCCGACCGGCGCGAAAAACCGCTGCTGGGGCGCCGACAACGTGGCGGCGATTGAAACGGCCGTCAAGGATGGCGTACACGTCATCAATTATTCGATCAGCGGCGGCGCCACCGTCACCGACCCGGTCGAGCAAGCCTTCCTGCACGCCTCCAACGCCGGCATCTTCGTCGCCGTCTCCGGCGGCAACGCCGGGCCGGCCAACAGCGTCGGCCACGTCAGCCCCTGGCTGACGACGGTGGCGGCCTCCAGCCACGACCGCCAGACCCAGGCCGCGCTGACGCTGGCCAACGGCCAGCGCTACACCGGCCCGTCGCTGAACCGCATCGCCCTGCCCAGCACGGCGCTGATACGCGCCGAGGACGCCGGCCTGCCCGGCGCCGACGCCACCAAGCTGGCGCTGTGCTACAGCGCCGCCGGCAACGGCAAGGTGGCCGTGCTCGACCCGGCCAAGGTGGCCGGCAAGATCGTCACCTGCACGCGCGGCACCAACGGGCGCACCGACAAGAGCCTGGCCGTGCAGGAAGCGGGCGGCGCCGGCATGGTGCTCGTCGATAACGGCGCCGGCCTGGTCGTCGACCCGCACGTGGTGCCGACGGTGCACGTCAGCGCCGCCGACGGCGCGCTGATACGCGCCTACGCGCTCAAGCCGGACGCGACGGCGACGATGACGCGGCTGTTCCCCGGCAAGGGGCCGGGGCCGGCGCCCATCGTCGCCGACTTCTCCTCGCGCGGGCCGAACCGCTACGACGCGAACACCCTGAAGCCGGACGTCAGCGCCCCCGGCGTCGCCATCCTGGCCGGCCTCACGCCGGCCCTGAACCAGGCCGAGCACGACGCCATCGGCGACGGCAGCCTGACGCCGGCGCCGGTCTGGGGCTTCTACCAGGGCACGTCGATGGCCAGCCCGCACGTGGCCGGCATCGCCGCCCTGCTGCGCCAGCAGCATCCGGACTGGTCGCCGGCCGCCATCAAGTCGGCGCTGATGACCAGCGGCGCAAACACGCTGGCCGACGCCCAGGCCGGCGATCTGCGCGGCGTGCTGCCGTTCGGCCAGGGCGCCGGCCACGTGATGCCGAACCGCGCCAGCGACCCCGGCCTCGTCTACGACCTGCGCGAGGCCGACTACCGCAAATACCTGTGCGGCATGGGCATCAAGGGCGAATGCGCGAACGGCGCGGTGGCGCCCTACAATCTGAACCTGCCGTCCATCACGGTCAGCAATGTGTTCGGCACGCAAACGCTGACGCGCACCGTCACCAATGTCGGCGCCAGCGCCGCCACCTACCAGGCCGCGGCCTCGATCAGCGGCTACACGCTGCAAGTGACGCCGTCCAGCCTGACGCTGCAGCCTGGCGAAAGCAAGTCCTTCACCGTCACCGCGACCCGCACCACGGCCGCCAGCAACGTGTGGCAATACGGCGCGCTGGTGTGGAGCGACGGCGTGCACAGCGTGCGCAGCCCCGTCACGCTGCGCTCCGGCCTGAGCATCATCGCGCCGGCCCTGCTGCGGGCCGAGGCGGCCAGCGGCGCGCGCCTGATGACGGTGACCACCGGCTTCACCGGCAAGATGAGCGCGGCCAGCGCCGGCCTGAAGGAAGTGGAGCGTGTCGCGCTCAACGTGGCGCAGGCGCCGGCCGGCAGCGTCGGCTCGCTGGAACTGGCGACGGCGGCGTGCAAGGCCGGCGCCGGCGGTGTGCGCGTGGCCGCGCTGGCCATTCCCGCCAACGCCATGGTGGCGCGCGTGGAAACCTTCGACCGCGACACGGAGGGAGGCACCGGCCACGACCTCGACCTGCTCGTTCTGAACGGCGCCGGCGCCGTCGTCGGCACCAGCATGCACGACGGCAGCAACGAAGCCGTCACGCTGAGCGCGCCGGCGGCCGGCAACTACAAGGTGTGCGTGATCGGCTATGCCAGCGCGAACGGCGTCTCGACCGACTTCCAGCTGTCCTCGGCCGTCGCGGTCAAGGGCGACAGCGGCGGCAATGTGAAGGTGACGCTGCCGCCGAAAGTATATTCGACGAGCACATCGAGCGTACTGGTGGGCTGGTCCGGCCTGACGGCCGGCAAGCGCTACCTGGGCGGCGTGCAATTGTTCGACCAGGGCGGCATGCTGGGTACGACGACGGCCCTGTCGGTGGAAACGGACGATCCGGTGCCGCTGGCGAACACCGTGGAACGCGCCATCAAGGCCGACAACGGCCGCTAAGGCAGACGAAGCGGGCCGCTCCGGCGGCCGCCGCGAAGGCTGTGCGTCTCCGGGCGCGCAGCCTTTTTTTATGCGGCAAGCACCTTCAGTCGGGCGCGCCTGCGGCCGGCCCGGCGGCCGGCCGCAGGACGCAACTGGCGCCGGCCGGGCCGGGGCGGCAGACGGCGCCGGGGTCGCTGACGAAGCGGCAATCGGCGACCGTGTCGTCGGCCGCGTTGAGGGCTTCACGCTGGCCCCGGTAAGTGGCGGCCAGCCGGCGCAACTCGCGCTCCAGCGCGGCGTCGCCGGACCAGGCCAGATAGAACTCGGGGCCACCGCAGGATTTCGCCCCCAGCGCCAGCGTGCGGCACTGCGCGTCGGCGTCGCAGGACGCCGCGCCGATGGCGGCGCGGATCCGCGCCAGCGTCAGCGCGTCGGCGGCCGGCGGCGCCGGCGCCGCCGCGCCGCACGCGCCGCAGGCAAACAGGAGCAAGAGGGAAAGGTGGCGCATGGCATGACGGCAGCGCGGCTGCGAAAAGACGATGCCTGCATCATCACGCGCCGGCCCGGCGCCGTCAAGCGGCGCGCCGGACTCAGGCCGCGCAGGCGCCATGGCGCCGGCAGCAAGCCCGGGCAAGTTGATAAATCATTGCGATTTACGCATGGGCATGAACGAATGATGACTTGATGACAATTTGATTATCTGGCGCAACACCACGGTGCAAAAAAAACCAAACCGCACTGCAAACGGCGCGGCAATGTGCTACATTTCAATTAATGAAGTTCCAAATTGGAAACAATAATTATATTTATGCAATCGCCCACCGACTCGCGGTGGACCGCACCGCGGCGTCCTTGCAAAAACGCAACGGCGCGGCAAAAAAGTAGCAAGCAATCATAGAAAATTGCCATAGAATTAAAATACCGCTAAACGATACATACCATTGCATCGGCGACGCAGGATGCGCGGGGATCGATAGCGGCGGGCAGCCACCATTCAGATCGGTCATCATGAAAACGACTATGCGATTCAGCTTGGGCTCGACCACAATGGCGGCGGCATTGCTGCTGCTCGGCGGCGGCGCCGTTGCCGCCCCGGCCGCCGGCAACGGCCTGCATCCGCAGCCAGACGCGGCGGCGCAAGCCGGGCAAAAGAAGACTTGCGCGCAAACGCTACAGCCCGCGACGGACGCCGACGGCGGCGCAACGCAGCTGGGGCCGCCGAGCGCCGCGGCCAGGCATGTGCAAGCCGTGCTGGGCGAGGACGACAGCGCCGACATCGACGGCGTGCGCGGCCCCTGCCGTCTGGTCGACGCCGACATCGAGGTCGACGAGTTCATCGTCGACGGCACCGACGTCGCCAAGCTGCTGAAACAGATAGACGAGCTGCTGGCCCTGGACCAGGCGGCGCTGGACGAGCAAGGAAAAGAGGAAGAGGCCCTGGCCTTGGGAAAGCGCCGCTTCTACACCAATATGGACGACGACGGGCAGGCGCTGCGCACGGCGCTGTTCGGCAGCGCCGGCAGGACGGTCCCGGACGTGTCGGCTGCGCGCCGGCTGCGCGACTGGGACGACATCGCCGCCGGCCGCCGCGCCATGCCGCCGCTGTACCGCAGCGCCGGCGCCAATCCGGCCGCCCTGGACAACCCGGCGGGCGGGCCGGCCGCGATGACGCCCGTGCCGGAGCCGTCCAGCTACGCGATGCTGCTGGCGGGGATGCTGGCGCTGGGCGCGCTAGCCCTCAGGCGCCGCGCCACGGCGGCGCGCCGCCGCGTCAGCGACGGTAAGGGGCGGCCAGCGGCTCGCCGATGAACACGCCCTGGGCCGGCCAGGCGACGCTGCGCCAGTAGGCTTCGATGGCCGTGGCGCCGGACAGATAGTGCTGCAGCAGCACCGACGGGTTCGGGAATTTCTGCCAATAATTGCACGGCTCCGTCACCGTCCCGTAACTGGCCGTCGCCCCCGCCTCCAGCCAGCGCAGGCTGCTCATCTGCGCCTCCGCATGCAAGTCGCCGCCGACCGAGGTCAGGTGGTCGGCCAGCGCGCCGGGCAGGAAGTTCAAGGTGTCGAGCTTGTCCACGCGCGCCATGCCGGTCTGGTAGACCATGATGTCGCGCTCCCCTTCGATGTAGTCGGCCTTGATGTTCTTGATCGTCAGCTTGCGCTGCGGCACCGTGCCGGCGTGGGGGAAAAATTGCGCGCGGCTGTTGCGCGCCGGCTCGCTGGTGTTCAGGTAATACGCGCTGGCCGTCGGCATGCGAAAGCCGCTGGCCGTGCCGCGGCCGATCAGCGCCTTCGCCTGCGCCACCGTATCAATCGGCAGCAACATCGACAGGCGCATGCCGAAATCGCTCAGCGGGCGCGACGAGCGGGCGTTGTAGTAGGCGCTGGGCTTGCCCGGACCGCAGGGTTTCTGGCATTGCTCGGCGTCGTAGCCGAGCGTGAAGGCGGACGTGATCGAATTGCAGCCCACCGCATACGGCGCCGTCCACACCATCACCACGGCCTGGATCTCCGGCCCCAGCTGGGACTCGATCTGCTCCTTGAGCTTCTCGAACTGTATCAGGTCGAGCTTGCGCGGCCGGTTCGGTATGCGCACGTGCACGACGTTTTTCGCCGGGATATCGCGCGCCTGGCGGTAGTACTCGCCGATTTCCACGCTGTTCGGTTCATTGTCGTTGATGATCACGGCCAGCTGGGCAGCTTGCAGCCCGGCGCCGGCGGCGCCCGTCTGAACCTGCGCCGCGGCGCCTGCGGCAGCCAGTGCCGCCATGAGAAACAAGAGTGTACGCAAGTGTGCCTGTGGGTCTGGATACTGGAAATGGGACGCGCCGGCGCGATGGCGCGCGCACGCGTGTCGAATTATAGCCGCTTGCCGCGGCCGTACAGGAAAACGCCGCCGCCTCAGCCGCGGTGGTACAAGTCCTCGAAACGCACGATATCGTCCTCGCCCAGGTAACTGCCCGACTGCACCTCGATGATGTGCAGCGCCACCTTGCCGGGGTTTTCCAGGCGGTGCTGCATGCCGATCGGAATATACGTCGATTCATTCTCCGTCAGCAGCCGGACGCTGTCGCCGCAGCGCACCCGCGCCGTGCCGCGCACGACCACCCAGTGCTCGGCGCGGTGGTGGTGCATCTGCAGCGACAACTGGCCGCCCGGATTGACGGTGATGCGTTTGACCTGGAAACGCTCGCCGGCGTCGATGCCCTCGTAATGGCCCCAGGGCCGGTAAACCTTCCTGTGCTGCAGATACTCGCTGCGCTGGCGCGCCTGCAGGTGCTCGACCACCTGCTTGACGCGCTGCACCTGGTCCTTGTGCACCACCAGCACGGCGTCCGGGGTTTCGACGACGACCAGGTCGCGCACGCCGATGACGGCGACCAGGCGGCTGTCGGCCCGCACCAGCGAATCGGCGACGCCGTCCAGGTAGACGTCGCCGCGCGCGACGTTGCCGTCGGCGTCGCCGCCCTGCACCTCCCACAGCGCCGACCAGGAGCCGACGTCGCTCCAGCCCATGGCGGCCGGCAGCACGGCCGCCGCCGCCGTGCGCTCCATCAGCGCGTAGTCGATGGAATCGGCCGGGCTGGCGGCGAAGGCGGCCTCCTCCAGGCGGCAGAAGTCCAGGTCGCGGCAGCCGCCGCGCACGGCCGCCGCGCAGGCGGCGACGATGGCCGGCTGGTAACGTTCAAGTTCGCTGAGATAGCGGCTGGCGCGGAACAGGAACATGCCGCTGTTCCAGAAATAGTCGCCGGCGTCGAGGAAGCCCTGGGCCGTCGCCCGGTCCGGCTTTTCGACGAAGCGGGCGACCCGGCGGCAGGGGCCGCCGTCTTCCAGCGCCGCGCCGCCGCGGATATAGCCGTAGCCCGTCTCCGCGCTGGTCGGCACGACGCCGAAGGTCAGCAGCGCGCCGGCGCCGGCCGGCGCGGCGGCGGCGGCGATCGCCTGGTGGAAGGCGGCGACGTCGCTGATTGCATGGTCGGCCGGCAAGACCAGCATCAGCGCCTCCGGGTCCAGCGCCGCCAGGTAGTGGGCGGCGGCGGCCGCCGCCGGCGCCGTGTTGCGCCCGGCCGGCTCCAGCAGGATGGCCAGCGGGGCGACGCCGATCTCGCGCAACTGCTCGGCGACGAGGAAGCGGTGCTCGTTGCCGCACACCACCAGCGGCGCCATCGCGCCGGCCAGCCCGCGCAGGCGCAGCAGGGTTTCCTGCAACATGGTGCGCTCCGTCACCAGCGCCAGCAATTGTTTCGGCAACAAGGCCCGCGACAGCGGCCACAGGCGGCTGCCGGCCCCCCCGGACAGGATGACCGGGTAGATGGACATCTTACTGGCCGGCGGCCCGTTCGGCGTCGCCGTTGCGGCTGCTGCGGCGGCGGTCGCGCGCGTTGGCCCAGGAGTCGGGCACGCATTCGGACACGTGCTTCATCTCGCCGGCCCGGTCGACGCTGTAATCCTTGAAGACGATCATTTCCTCCAGCGTGACGCCGGGCAGCACGCGCGTGTACTCGAACAGCACGCTGCGCACGACCTCGGCGCCGGCGCAGATGTGGCTGCCGTGGCCTATCCAGGTCGGCCCGATGATGGTCGCGCCCGCCTCGACCTGGGTGCCGGAGCCGATGTAGACTGGCCCCTCGATGCGCGTGCCGTCGGCCCAGTCTATGCTGGTGTTCAAGCCCACCCACAGGCCCTCGTCGACCTGGATGCCGGGCACGTCCATATTCGCCACTTCGCCCATCAGCACGCTCTGCAGCACTTCCCAGTAATCCTTGACGCTGCCGATGTCGATCCAGTTGAAGCGCCGCGTCTGCGCATAGAAGGGCAAGCCCTTCTCGGCCAGCAGCGGGAACAGCTCGGCGCCGATGTCGAAGGGCCGGTCGGCCGGGATCAGCTCGATGACTTCCGGCTCGAAGATATAGATGCCGGTGCTGGCGAAGTTCGACAGGGCCTCCCCCACGGCGGGCTTTTCCTGGAAGGCGCGGATGCGCCCGTCCGGGTCGGCGACGACGACGCCGTAGTTCGGCACCTTGTCCCACGGCACCTCGCGGGTGATGACGGAGGCCAGCGCGCCCTTGCGGCGGTGCTCGAACAGGGCCGACTTGATGTCCAGGTCGATCAGCGCGTCGCCGCACAGCACGATCGTCGTGTCGTCGAAGAAGCCGCCGAAGTCCTGGATCTTCTTCATGCCACCGGCCGAGCCCAGCGGCTCGGGCACGACCTCGCCGAGGTCGTTGGTATAACCCTCGAAGGAATAACCGATCTGCACGCCGTACTGGTGGCCCTCGCCGAAGTATTCCTCGATCTTTTCATGCAGATAACTGACATTGACCATGATTTCCGTGATGCCGTACTTGGCCAGGTGTTCCACCAGATACGCCATCACGGGCTTGCCGAGGATGGGGATCATCGGCTTGGGCAAGTCATAGGTGAGGGGCCGCACGCGGGTGCCCTTGCCGGCCGCCAAAATCATTGCTTTCATGTTCCCAACCCTTCCTTGCTATTTTTGCGCCGTTTGCCAGCGCCAGGAATCGGTGCACATTTGCTCGATGTTGCGTTCAGCCTTCCAGCCCAGCTCGCGCTCGGCCAGGCCGGGGTCGGCGTAGCAGGCGGCGATGTCGCCGGGGCGGCGCGCGACGATGCGGTAAGGCACCGGACGGCCGCTGGCCGCCTCGAAGGCGCGCACCATTTCCAGCACGCTATTGCCGCGCCCCGTACCCAGATTGTACGTGTAGACGCCAGTGGCCGAGGCCAGTTTATCCAGGGTCTTGACATGACCCAGCGCAAGGTCGACGACATGGATGTAGTCGCGCACGCCGGTGCCGTCGGCGGTCGGGTAGTCGCCGCCATAGACGGACAGGAAGGGCCGCAGGCCCTCGGCCACCTGGGCCACATAGGGCAGCAGATTGTTCGGGATGCCGTTCGGCTGCTCGCCGATCAAGCCGCTCTCGTGGGCGCCCACCGGGTTGAAGTAGCGCAGCAGCGCGATGCGCCAGCTGGGGTCGGCCTTGGCGACGTCGCGCAGCACTTCCTCTATCATCAGCTTGCTGCGGCCGTAGGGGTTGGTGGCCGACAGCGGGAAATGCTCGAGGATGGGGGTGCTGGCCGGGTCGCCGTACACCGTCGCCGAGGAGCTGAACACCAGCGTCTTGACGCCGGCCGCGGCCATCGTCTCGAACAGCGCCAGGCTGCCGCAGACATTGTTGTCGTAATATTTGAACGGCTGCTCGACCGATTCGCCGACCGCCTTCAGGCCGGCGAAGTGGATCACCGCGTCGAAGCGGTGGGCGCCGAACAGGGCTTGCAGGCCGGCGCGGTCGCGCACGTCCAGCTCGGCGAACTGCAGCGCCTTGCCGGCGATGCCGGCGATGCGCGCGTGCACCGAAGCCTTGGCGTTGCTCAGATTGTCCAGCGCCACCACCTCATGGCCGGCCGCCAGCAGTTCGACGCAGGTGTGCGAGCCGATATACCCCAGGCCGCCCGTGACTAATATTTTCATTGCGTTTCCTCAAAAATCGCTGCGCAAACCGCGCACATGGAGCGAAGGGGCCGCGCCGGCGGCCCCTTCGCGCTTACAGGCGCCAGACGCCGATGCCGGCCGCGGCCAGCGCGGCGGCGTCGAAACTGGCCTTGACGTCGATGAAGCAACCGCCCTTGACGAGCTTTTGCTGGAAGTCCTCGACGGGCAGGTCGAGCAGTTGCTGGTGCGACACGGCGGCGACGATGGCGTCGGCCCGCGGCAGCTCGTCCCAGGAGAACAGGCGCACGCCGTATTCATGCATCGCCTCCTCGGCGTCGGCGTAAGGGTCGTGGACGAAGACTTCCACGCCATAGGTCTTGAGTTCGTTGATGACGTCGCCGACCTTGGAGTTGCGCAAATCGGCGCAGTTTTCCTTGAAGGTCAGGCCCAGCACGTTGACGCGCGAACCCTTGATGTAACTGCCGGCGGCGATCATGTTCTTGATGGTCTGCTCGGCGATGTACTTGCCCATGCCGTCGTTGATGCGGCGCCCGGCCAGGATCACCTGCGGGTGGTAGCCCAGCATCTCGGCCTTGTGCGTCAGGTAGTAGGGGTCGACGCCGATGCAGTGGCCGCCGACGAGGCCGGGGCTGAACTTGAGGAAGTTCCACTTGGTGCCGGCGGCGCGCAGCACTTCCGAGGTGTCGATGCCGAGCTTGTCGAAAATGATGGCCAGCTCGTTCATCAGGGCGATGTTCAAGTCGCGCTGGGTGTTTTCGATGACCTTGCACGCTTCCGCCGCCTTGATGCTGGAGCAGCGGTGCACGCCCGGCTCGACGATCATCTCGTACAGCCGCGCCACCTGGTCGAGGGTCTGCGGCGTGTCGCCCGACACCACCTTGACGATGTTGGTCAGCATGTGCTGGCGGTCGCCCGGGTTGATGCGCTCGGGCGAGTAGCCGACGAAGAAGCCATCCTTCCACTTCATGCCCGAAGCGCGCTCCAGCACCGGAATGCACACCTCTTCGGTGGCGCCCGGGTAGACGGTCGACTCGTAGACGACGATGGCGCCGCGCTTCATGTGCTGGCCGACGCTGTTGCTGGCGCCGATCAGCGGCGCGAAGTCCGGGCTGTGGGCCTGGTCGACGGGGGTCGGCACGGCGATGATGATGATGTCGGCCTCGGCCAGCATGGCCGGATCGGCCGTGTATTCCGCGTGCACGGCGGCGGCCATCTGCGCGTCGCTCAATTCGCGCGACGGGTCGACGCCGCGCAGGCAGCTGTCGACCTTGGACTGGGCGATGTCGAAGCCGATGGCGCGCGTGTGCTTGCCGAATTCGACCACCAGGGGGAGGCCTACATAACCGAGGCCAATAACGGCAATAGTATTCATATATTAACTTTCAAATCAATGTCAAAAACCGCTCAAAAACCGCATCAGCGGCGGATTGCCTCTTTCAGGAACAGCCGGATAAAGGCCATGTCCTCAATAAAATAGCGGCGGAACATGCGCCGCGGCTCTTGCAGGAAACGGTAGAACCATTCCAGGCCGGAGCGCTGCATCCACAGCGGGGCGCGCTTGACGCGGCCGACGGCGACGTCGAAGGTGCCGCCCACGCCCATCGCGAAAGGCACTTTCATCTGCGCCTGGTACTGGCCGAGGAAGTGCTCCTTCTTCGGCGAGCTGATGGCCACGAACAGCAGGTCGGCGCGGGCCGCCGCGATGTCGGCGACGACGCCGGCCTCCTCCTCCGGCTTCCAGTAGCCGTTGCGGTAGCCGGCCACCGTCAGGCCCGGGTACTTCACCTCGTAGGTCTGCTTGACGGCGCCGACGACTTCCTCGCGCGCGCCCAGCAGATACACGCGCCAGCCCTTTTGCGCGGCGCGGCCCATCAGCGCCTCGAACAGGTCGACGCCGGCGACGCGCTCCTTGAGGCCCTTGCCCAGCAGGCGCGAGGCCCACACGACGGGCATGCCGTCGACGTTGATGAGGGCGCACTCGTTGATGATGCGGCGCAGCTCCGGGTCGCGCTCGGCCTTGACGAGCTTGTCGACGTTGACGACGACGTGCTGGTGCGGCAGGCCGGACTGGATGAAGCCCTCGACGCGCTGCAAGGTTTCTTCCATCGACAGGTTATCTATCTGGCAACCCATCATCGTGATGCGGCCGCTCATGCCAGCGCCGCCGCCAGCACCGCGACGATGCGCTCGGCCGCCCTGCCGTCCCACAGGTGGGGGCGGCGGCCCTGCTTGCCCTCGCCGCGCAGGATCTTGCGCGTCTCGGCGACGATGCGCGCCGGATCGGTGCCGGCCAGCACATTGCTGCCCTCGTCGACCGTCACCGGCCGCTCGGTGTTCTCGCGCAGCGTCACGCAGGGCACGCCCAGCGCCGTCGTTTCCTCCTGCAAGCCGCCGCTGTCGGTGAGCACAACGGCCGCGTCCTTCCACAGATTGAGGAAGGCCATATAGGTTTGCGGCCCGGCCAGCGTGATGTTCGGTCCCAGGTCGATGCCGAACTTCTCCAGGTTGCCGCGGGTGCGCGGGTGCACGGGGAAGATCAGCGGCAGCTCGGCGGCGATCTCGCGCAGCGCGCCGGCCAGGCCGGCCAGCGCCTCGGCGCTGTCGACGTTGCTGGGGCGGTGCAGCGTGATGACGCCGTAGCGCTGTCCCGGCCCCGCGTGGGCGGCCTTGAAGGCGCTGCAGTCGTAGGCGCTGGTGTCGGCGCTGCCCAGCTTGTCGGCCTGGAACAGCACATTGTCGACCATTACGTGGCCGACATAGTGGATCGCCGCCTCGTCCTTGCCTTCACGCTGCAGGTGGCTGACGGCGCTCGGCTCGGTGACGAAGAACCAGTCGCTGATGCTGTCGGTGACGAGGCGGTTGATTTCCTCCGGCATGCTCATGTCGCCGCTGCGCAAACCGGCCTCGACGTGGGCGACGGGAATGTTGAGCTTCTTGGCGACGATCGAGCAAGCCAGCGTCGAATTGACGTCGCCGACGACGAGCACGGCGTCCGGACGCTGCGCCACGCACAACTCCTCGAAGGCCAGCATGACCTTGCCGGTCTGCTGCGCGTGGCTGCCGCCGCCGGCGGCCATGAACAGGTCGGGCTGGGGGATGCCCAGTTCCTCGAAAAACACCTCGTTCATGTCGCGGTCGTAGTGCTGGCCCGTGTGGATGATCTTGAATGTCAGCGTGGCATGCCCTTGCAGAGCGCGCACGATCGGTGCAATTTTCATGAAATTGGGACGCGCACCCGCCACCAGGTAAAGAATCGGCATAGCCAGACCTCAATAAATAAAAGTATTAAAAAACATCAATTGTAAACCGTGCCTCGACCGGCACCCCGCATTGTTGCGTGCTCACGCGCAGCACGGGCGAGGCTTCCTTCGCTTCGTAACTGCGGGAAAACCAGCCCAGCGGCGGCGCCTCGACGCCGCGCAGCAGCGCCAGGTCGAGACCCGCGCCGGCGAACTCGACGCGCATCTGGAAAGCCCGCCCCCGCACCGTCGCCGTCAAACCGTCGACCCGCACGTCGAGCCCCGGCGCCAGGTGCCAGAACTGCTCGATGCTGTGCCCGCCGGCGGCGGCGAAACAGTCGCTGACATGCAGCTTGGCGCCGTCCGCCTCGAAGCGCACGCTGCGGCTGTGGCGCAGCGGGTCGGCCAGGCGCAGATAACCGTCGTGGGAGGCGCGGCAATCGAAGGACTGGGCCGACGCCGGCATGCGCTCCAGCGTCACGGCCGCCTTGCGCAACCACATGAAACGGCCGCCGCTGACGGACTGATCCTGGCCGTCGACGCGCACGGTGTTATGGGCCGAGGTGCCGCGGAAGTAGTCGCGCCATTGCTGGTCTTGCCAGTACGAATAGGTGCCGGGATCGACCAGGCATTCCTCGCCGCAGACTGACAGCGTCAGCGCCAGCGCGTCGGCGTGGCCGTGGGCGGCGATGCCCAGATAACCGAGCGGGCCGCAGTCGAACATGCCCTTGATCTCGCCCGCTTCGCCGAAGCGGCTGCCGAACAGCAGATAACCGCCTTCGGCGAAATTCCAGTCGCCGGGCGCGCCCGCGGCGGGCGCGAAGGCGGCCGGCAGCGGCCCCGGCAGCGCCGCCAGCAGCCAGCGCGCGCTCAGGCAGGCGGCGGCGCCGCCGGCCAGCGCCGCGCCCAAGGCCAGCAGCAGCTCGGCGCGGGCGCCGCCGGCGCCAGGTTCGAGGCGGAACACCATGCCGTCGTCGGCGTCGCCGACCATCGGCACGTGGCCGCCGACGTCGCGCACGGCGGCGAGGAAGTGCAGGCTGCGCCGCAGCGACTGCCAGTACGGCGCCGACAGCGGGTCGCCGCACGCCTGGCCGTACAGGCCGGCGACGACGAGGAATTCGGCGCTGAAGACGTGGTAGGAAAACGCCTGCTCGCGGTTGACGCCGTCGCCGGAATACTGGGCGATGGCCTGCTGCTCCAGCTCGCCCTTGGCGGCGGCGCGCCAGCGCGCCGACTGCGGCCAGCACGGCCAGGCGCAGGCGCCCACGTACAGGCCGGCCAGTTCGCCGAGCAAATGGTTGTTCGCCGACGAGTGGCGCGACAGGTGGCGCTGCAGGTACAGGCAGTGGGCGTAGATGCTGGCGAGCCAGTCGGCGCGCAGGCGCTGCCCGGCCGCCCCGGCGAACATCGGGCTGGCCTCGCCTCCCATCAGTTGCCAGATCAGGCTCCAGTTAATCAGGCGTATGCCGATTTCCAGCGAACTGGTCCAGTTCGGCCCGCGCAGCGGCGGGCACTGCTCCAGCCAGCCGCGCAACTGCGCCGCCAGGGCCTGGTCGTGGCCGGCGCCGGCCTCGATGCAATGGGCTTGCGCCAGGCGCACCAGGTGCAGGTGGCGGTTCAACTCCCACACATGCTTGATGTCGCCGACCAGCTGGCGGTCGGTGATGGCGATGGCGCCGGAAAAGCCGGCCGGGCCGAGGATGCCGCTGAGCGGGTCGCGGTTCCACTGCGGTTCGGCGCCGACCTCGAAGGCGCGCTCGGCGAACAGCGTCACGCGGCCGGCGCGGATGGCCGCGGCGTCGGCGACGCAGGCGGCCGCCTCGGCCTCGGTCAGGGACGGCGCGCCGGCTCCGGCCAGGGACGGCGCCGGGCCAGCCGCGCCCGGCGCGGTCCAGCCCAGCCAGCCGCGGCCCTCGGCGGCGTTCAGCGCCGCCTGCCGCAGGCGGTAAACGACTTCGGCGGCCGACATGCAGCGCAGCCGGTTGAGCAACCAGGTCAGGCGTCCGGCGCGGCCGCTCATGCGCCCTCCCGCAGACCGAGTTCGCGGTATAGCGCGGCCAGCCGCGCCAGCGCCGCCTCGGTGCTGTAGCGCGCCAGCACGGTGGCGCGGGCGGCGTGCCCCAGCCGCGCCCGCAGCGCGGCGTCGGCCAGCAGCGCGCGCAGCGCGCCGGCCAGCGCGGCGACGTCGCCGGGTTGCACCAGCAAGCCGTTCTCGCCCGCGCTCACGGCCTCGGGAATGGCGCCGACGGGCGTGACGACGACGGCCTTGCCGGCGGCCATGGCTTCCAGCATCGCCATCGGCAAGCCCTCGTGGTAAGACGGCAGCACGAACACGGTCGCGCGCGCCAGCTCGGCGTCGCGCTGCTCGGGGCCGACCCAACCCAGCAGCGACACATGGCCGCCGATCTGCAGGCGCGCGGCGCTGCGCTCGACGGCCGCCAGGTCGCCGTCGCCGCCCAGCGCCAGTTGCAGCGCAGGGAACTCCGGCACCAGCACGGCCATTGCCTCCAGCAAGTCGAAGACGCCCTTGTCCCGCTCGGCCCGGCCGAGGAAGAGCAGACGCGCCGGCGCCTCGGCGGCGGCGGCGCCGACGGGCGGCACCGGGACCGAGTTGGACACCACCCAGGTGCGCGCCTGCGGCGCGTACTCGCGCACGAAGCCGCTCCAGCTGTCCGACAGCGTGACCACGGCCGAGCTGCGGCTCAGGGTGCGGCGTATCCACCAGCGCAGCAGCGGCCCCGATTCGATTTGCGCGTACTCGCGGAAGCCGCCGCCGTGCAGGTGCAGCACCGTCTTGCGGCCGCAGGCCCGGGCGATCGCCAGGAGCAGCGATTTGCGCGCGAAGCTGGCGCGCGAGGACGTGTGGACATGGACGATGCCGGGGCGGTGGCGCAGGCAGATATACAAGACCCGCCAGACGGCGGCCAGCATCATGCGCAACTTGGTCCAGCGCGTGCTGTCCGCGTGCGTGGCGACGAAATACACTTGGTGGCGCTCGAAAAATCCCGCCTGGCGCAAGCCCTCGATCACGGCTGCGACCCCGCCCCTGCCCTCGTAGGCAGTGCCGATCATCAACACCTTCAACATATCCACCTTCACCACCACACCTCACCAATCACTGAATCGTCTTGCGCCGGGCGCCGCGGCACCATTGCCGCGCCTGCCCCTCATGCCCCCCGCGCCGGCATGGCCGCCCGCAGCCCCGCCGGCGCGGACGGCGCGCCACGGGGGAAAACGGACGGGGCAGGAAAAAAAAGGGGGAGCGCTCGCGCCGGCGGCAGGCCGTCGGCCCCGCGCAAACGCGATTACATGTACATAATACAATATCGGCGGGAAATCCGGGCCGCCAAGCGTGCGCGGCCTGCGGACTAGGCCGCCATCAATTGCTGGTAGACCTGCAATTCCCTGTCTATCCACGCCGGCACGCTGTAACCGGCGACGATGTGGCTGCGGGCGCGGCCGGCCCGCTCGCGCACGCCGGCGTAGTCGGCGCGCGCGGCGACGATGCTGCGGGCGAAGTCGGCGGCGTCGCCGGCGGCGAAATACAGCGCGTGCCGCTCCGGCTGCGCCACCTGGCGGTGGCCGTCTATGTCCGACAGCACCACCGGCACTTCGCAGGCCATGGCCTCGATGACGGCGGCCGGGCAACCCTCATTGTGCGAAGCCTGCACGTACAGGTCGAACTCGCGCTCCATCAGGGCCGGAATGTCGCTGACCTGGCCGGCGAAGCTGACGTGCTCGGCCAGCCCCTGCTGCGCCACGCGCGCCTGCAAAGGCGCGCGCAGCACGCCGTCGCCGACCAGGGTCAGGTGGACGTCGCGCAGGCCGTGCTCGCGCACCAGCAGACCAACGCCGTCGATGAGCAGCTCGATGTTTTTTTCCGGCGCCAGGCGGCCGACGAAGCCCAGGCGCAGACGCGCGCCGGCCTGGTGCGGCGCGCGCCGCCGGAAACGCTCCGTGTCGGTGGCGTTCGGCACCACGGCCAGGCGCGGGGCCGGCACGCCATAACCGGCCAGCATGTCGGCGATATGCTGGCCGACGCAAATGACGCGCCCCATATGCGCCAGATCGGCTACCATGCGCAGGCGTTTCAAACCGACAACAGCCGGCGCCGCGCCGCGGATCAGCGGCGTGGTGCCGATGGTGCGCACGAAGCGCACCTGCGGCAGCCAGCGCGCCAGCTGGTTCAGCCAGCGCGCGTTGGGGTTGAAATACAGGTGGACGATGTCGAACTTGCCGTCGACGATCAGGCGCCGCGCCGCGCGCACATAGCGCAGCAATTGCAGCGGGCGCGTGATGCCGCTCAGCGGCGGCAGGTCGACATGCAGGGGCACGTCGGGCGCGAAGGCGCGCGCCTCGCGCTCGGCCTCGGCGCGGACCACGCCGTCGAAGGCGATTTCGACATGGTGGCCGCGGCGCGCCAGTTCGCTGGCCTGCGCCAGCACCATGCGTTCCAGCGTACTGCAATTATTGATAGGGTAACCCATGAAACGGAGAATTCGCATGACACGTCCGAGTGGAAAATGAATGGAAGAAAGAAATTGCAGATATTATAATTTATCCGCGCCGCTCGCGGGGGCCGCGCGCCGGCCTGCGGTGCGCGGCCGGCTTGCTGTTGCAAGGCAATGAAATTTACTTGGGGATTGCTCTTTAACAATTTCCTTTGCTCTAGGCTAGTAGTATAGTTGAGATACCGTTCCTGATCCGGCAACGGCGGCCCGCGCCAGCACCGTGCGCGCCGTCCCGGACACCCCATCCGGGCGGTTGCTTTCCCGCGCTGCCAAGCCAGCCTGACCGGCACCACCATTTCTCGCATATTCAATAAGGCCGACTGCCTGCTGCCTGGTGTTTCGATCCATTCTCGGAGGTGTAAGATGATTTACAGCAAGAATAAAATGGCGGGCGCAATCGCCTTGTTGTTGGCCGCGGCCTCCGCGCCCAGCCACGCGGACTGGGCGTTTTCAACGGATCCAGCCGTGATCAAGCCGACGCCCGATTTCCTCCAGGTGCAGCCGCAAAACCCGCCATCGTTCGCCTGGGCCCGGCACCGCACGCTGCCCCCCTCGTATACGGTGGAACTCAGTTCCGGCGGCGTCGTCGTCGCCACCTACACCAGCACGCGCGGCTTTTTGCTACCGAGCAAGGCGCTGCCGGCCGGCACCTACAGCTGGCGCGTGCGGCCGTCCACCGTCGTCGAATGGTCGACCCCGCGCACCTTCGTCATCAACGCCACCTCGAAGGTGTTCGAGGTGCCCGAGTCGCCCACCATCCGCGCGGCCGCCCTGCTGAAGGCGCGGCCGCGCCAGTTGCCGCCCTCGGTGACGCGCAAGGACCTGTGGCCGAGCGCCATGCTGACCGCGCGCAGCGCCGCCCTGACGACGCTGACCAACCAGGTCGAGACGCGGATGCTGACGACGGCGACCATCGCCGACACCATGTGGCCGCTGGCCTACGCCAGCACGACGCTGACGGCGGCCAAGTCCGACCAGCAGGGCGACCTGAACCGCAAGATCGACTTTTTCAGCCGCCAGCTCGAATCGGCCTCGCTGCTGTACTATTTGACCGGCAACACCCGCTACCTGAACGAGGCGCTGTGGCGCGGCGACCAGCTGGCCGGGCTGGACCCCGTCGCCGGCCCCACCTCGTATGTGAACCAGGACCAGCTCACGCGCAAGATCGCGCTGTCGATGATCAAGGCCGTCGACTTCCTGACGACCAACTTGGGCGCGGAACGCAAGGCCCGCTGGCTGTCCAACGTCAATGTGCGGGCGGGCGCCTTCTACGCCGACCTGTCGCGCGACAACGGCCGGCTCGACCAGACGCCGTTCGACTCGCACGGCGGCAACACCCTGGGCTTCCTGGCGCTGATCGCCACGCTGTCGCTCGGTGACATTCCCGAGGCCAACAACTGGTTCGATTTCTCCTACCGCGCCTACCTCAATGCCGTGTTTGCCTGGAGCGGCCCGGAAGGCGGCTTCGCCAACGGCACCGCCTACGCCGAATACACCTGCGACGCCGCCCTGCAAGTGTGGCAGCCGCTGGGCCAGGCCACGGGCGTGAGCCTGTTCGACAAGCCCTGGTCGGTCGGCTTCATGCAATTCTTCATGCACTTCGAACCGCCGGGCGCGGCCGGCCACGTGTTCGGCGACGAGCACGAGATCAAGCCGATGGTGATTTACCCGAAAGCCTTCGCCGGGCGCGTCAAGTCGGCCAACGCCGCCTGGTACTACCAGAACCTGGCCGGCGCCGAGGACGCGCTGAGCCTGGTGCAAGCGCCCTACCCCCTGCCCTCCTCCACCATCACGCCGGTGGCGCCGCCGGACGCCGCGCTGTACCCGAGCATAGGCTGGGTGGCCATGCACAGCAGCATGACGACGCCCAAGCGCACCTCGGTGTTCTTCAAATCGAGCCCCTACGGTTCGTATAACCACAGCCACGCCGACCAGAACGGCCTGGTCATCGACAGCGGCGGGCGCCGCCTGCTGACCGAGGCCGGCTATTCGGACTACTTCTACTCGCCGCTGGCGGTCGACTGGTATCGCACGACGAAGGCGCACAACGCCATCACCTTCGACGGCGGCATCGGCCAGATCGGCACGGAGGGCGTGAAGAACCTGGGCCGCAACGGCAAGATCACGGCCTTCTCGACCACCCCCACCCTCGATTTCGCCGAGGGCGACGCGACGCCGGCCTACAACAGCGACACCGTCGTGGCGATGAAGTCGGCGATCCGCAAGGTCTGGTATTTGCGCGACCAGGATGTCGTCGTCGTGCTCGACCGGCTCGATTCGCCGCTGGCCCGCAAATACGAGTGGAACCTGCACGCGGCCGCGCCGATCAACCTCGGCGCGGACGGCGTGCTGCAGATCACCAACGTCGACCGCTCGCTGTGCATCAAGTCGCTGATCAACGACAGCGCCGCGCCCTACACCACGCGCCCGGCGCCGCCGCCCAAGGCCGGCACCTTCGAGGCCCATGGCGCCTTCGTCAAGGCCGTCGCCAACTACAAGGCGGAATTCCTGGTCGTGCTCGACGTCGGCTGCAAGCGCCCCGTCACGACCTTGACGACGCTGCCCAGCGGCGCCCGCTCGCTGAAGATCGGCACGCGCGAACTGACGCTGCCGAGCGCGCTGACGACCGTGGTGGCGCAGAAGTAGCCGCAACGGCGTGCCATGCCCGGCAGGGGCATGGCACGCCGCAGCCCAAACGGACGCGGCGCGGCGCGCGACGATGGTATAGTGACCACTTTTTCGCGCCGCCCGCGGCCCGTGCTCCTCCCATCCACTGCCTACCCTTGATGCCACCCGACTCCCTGAACATATTGCAACTGGTCCCGGAACCGGTGCCGACCTTCCGCGCCGACGTGGCGGTTCTTTTTGGAAAATACCTGCCGCGCCACGCCGTGCAGTGCGACCTGGTCGGCATGGCCAGCGCCCAGGCGCTGGAACAGCCGGGCTTCGTGTCGCTGCGCCGCGGCCGCTACTTCCAGAACCGCTGGCTGCGCGAACTGAGCTTTATCGGCGCCGCCACGGCCGCCCTGCTGGGCGCGCGCAAGTCCCGCTGCGACGTGATCCAGGTGCGCGACATGGTGCCGACCGGCCTGCTGGCGCTGCTGATCGCCCGCGCCAAGGGCATCCCTTTTTGCTACTGGGTGTCCTATCTGATGAGCGAAGGACGCATCGAAAGGTCGCGCCAGACGCTGGCCAGGCAGCCGCGCTGGCGCGACCGCCTGGTCTTGCTCAAGGGCCTCGTCGAGCAGGCCATCCTCTACCGCATCGTCCTGCCGCGCGCCCAGCACGTCTTCGTCCAGAGCGAGGCGATGCTGGAGCACATGCGCGCGCGCGGCATCGCCGCCGCCCGCATGACGGCCGTGCCGATGGGCGTCGACATGGAGTTGCTGGCCAACCGGACGGTGACCCCGACCCGCCCGGCCGGCTGGGAAACGGTGCCGCTGCTGGCCTACCTCGGCACCCTGGACCAGGCGCGCCAACTGGAACGCGTCGTCGACGCCCTGGCCATCGTCCGCCGCAGCGTGCCGGACGCGCGCCTGCTGCTGATCGGCGCCTCCAGCACGCCGCAGGACGTCACCAATCTGCTCGCCTATGTCGCCGCGGCCGGCCTGAGCGAGGCGGTGCGCGTCACCGGCTGGCTGCCGTCGGCCGAAGCCTGGGCCCTGCTGGCGGGCGCCGACGCGGCCGTCTCCTACGTGCCCCGCGGCGCGCTCTACGACGTCAGCTCGCCCACCAAGCTGCTGGAATACCTGGCGCTGGCCATGCCGGCGGTCGGCAACGACATTCCGGACCAGGTCACCGTGCTCACCGAGAGCCAGGCCGGCTGGCTGGCCGGCAGCACGCCGGACCAGCTGGCCCAGCACTTGCTGGCCATCCTGGCCGACCCGGACGCCGCGCGCCGCCGCGCCGCCGCCGGCCCGGCCTACATCGAGGCGGCCCGCAGCTACCGCGTGCTGGCGCAGCAGGTGGCGGCGCGCTACCGCCTGATCGCCGCGCCGCCCGCATGAACGGGCCGGCCCCATTAATGTTATCATGACGCAATGTTTTTTTAATAGCACGCTCCGCCGCAAAGCCGGCACCTCCCCCTCTTAACCAGCCCCGCCGCCGCGCGGCGCTATGCTACGACTTGGTATTATGTATGTGGATCTATTCGCTCCGATTTTCCCTACGCTCCCTATTGCGCGAACTGGTTCGCGGCTTCTGGGCCAGATATTGCCTCTATCCGCGCCTGGCGCGCAATGAACGCTCGCCCGAGGCGCTGGCAAGCTACATCGCACAACGCCGGCGCAGCCTCGGCCTGGCGCCGGCCGGGCACGGCGCGGCGCCGCGGCGTATCAGCGACACCGCCGGCCTGATCAGCAAGATCGACTTGAAGACCCGTCCGGCGCAATTCCTGCGCCCGCGCCGCCTCGGCAGCCTGATACGCGGCACCATCAAGACCAGCGGCAGCACCGGCCAGCCGCTGACGGTGATCCAGGATCTCGCCTGCGTGCTGCGCGAGGAAGCCTTCGTCTACCGCCAGTTGCGCTGGATCGGCTACCGCCACGGCGAGCGCCGCGCCTCGCTGCGCGGCGACATGGCCTGCGCCGCCGCGCCGCGCGACGGCCGCTACTGGTGCCGCGACTGGGTCGGCAACATGCTGCTGATGTCCTCCTACCACCTGTCGGCCCAGACCGTCGGCGCCTACATCGAGGCCCTCGAACGCTTCAACCCCACGGTCATCCACGCCTATCCCTCGTCGATCGCGACGCTGGCCAACTGGCTCAAGGCGAACGGCCGGCGCTACCAGGGCACGGCGCTGCGCGGCATCATGACCTCCTCCGAAACCCTGCTGCCGGAGGTGCGCGCCTGCGTCGACGCCACCTTCGGCGTGGCCACCTTCGACTGGTACGGCCAGGCCGAGCGCGTCGTCGCCATCGGCACCTGCGAACAGGGCAACTACCACCTGCTGACCGACTACAGCGACGTCGAATTGCTCGACACGGAAGGCCAGATCGAGCTGGTCGGCACCAGCCTGAACAACCGCGCCACCATCTTGCAGCGCTACCGCACGGGCGACCGCGTCACCCTGGCCGCCCAGGGCTGCGCCTGCGGCCGCGTCTTCCCCGTCATCGAATCTGTGCACGGCCGCAACGAACGCGTCATCGTGCTGCCGGACGGCCGCCAGGTGGGCCCGCTGGGCCATGTGTTCAAGGACGCCGCCCAGGTGCTCGAAGGGCAGATCATTTACCGCGGCAATGCCCGCTTCCTGTTGCGCGTGGTGCCGATGACGACGCTGTCGCCGGACGTGGCCGCGCAGTTGGTCGCCAATCTGCTGTACCGGGTGCCCGACGTCGAGGTCGAGGTCGAAGTGGTCGGCGCCATCCCGCGCGGCCCGAACGGCAAATTTGAATTTCTTTCCGTTGTGGAAGAGCCGCAGGCGCGCTAGCGGCGGCGCCCCGCGCCCGCGTGCGGAAAGTATCGCAGCGGGCGCGCCGCCGGCGCAAACTGGCGGCGCGCGCCATCGGCCATGTCAGCCCAGTACAGCTTGAAAATCTACAATACGCCTAAGGGAGGCGTCCCTCGCGCACGATAGAAAATGTCCATTTGCAAATAATTGCAATATAGATCACAATTGCCGGGTATTTCCATTTGTATCATTTTTCATATCCAACAAGGACCTGCCATGCAATTGCTACCCAAACATTTTGCCTCCACGCTATTCGCCTCGCTGTTGCTGTCCGCCGCAGCGGGCGCACAGGCTGAGTCCGTCGTGCTGAACGGTTTTTCGATCAATAATTTTAACGACGGTTACAGCCAGCCGGGTTTCTCCGTACTGAGCTCGACTGCCGGCGTCACCACACTGGCGCTCGATACCTTGCGCACACGTTCGAATGTCCTGTCAGGTGGCCTCCCTGCCGACAACTTTGAATATGGCATGTCGATGTCCCTGTTGGCCCAGAGTGGCTACAAGATCATTGGTTACTCGCTGTCCGGTGGCCTGGGCGGCAAGCTGGCAGTGGGGGCAGTTCCCAACGACCCGCGCTATCTGCCGGGTACGCCAGGCACGGCAAACAATCAAGCCAGACTGAACATTCAAACCGCGAACGCGACGCCGCACCATGACCCATTGTCCTACGTCAAGGATAACCTTAACGGCACGCAAACCTTTGAGCTGAGCGACCACTTCGGGGCCGGCAGCGACGCGCTGACGCTGGCGCTCAACTCCTTCGTCGGCAGCAATGCGACCTATACCTACTACTACGATCAGAATGCGCTCGATCCTTGGGACCGCGAGCAAAAATCTCCATCCCTCGCCTCGCTGAACATATTCAATTCGGTATTGACGATCTACACGGCGCCCCTGTCGCCCGTCCCTGAACCAGGAACGTGGATGATGCTGTCCTTGGGCCTGCTGTCATTGGCCTTGCTCAAGCGCAAACAAGCCTGATAAGAACGACGATCACGCCATGCCGCGCACCTCGGTGCGCGGCATGGCGCAATGGTATTTGAATGGCATAGTTTCTTCCTGAGGAATCAGAGACAAACTAAATTGCCAGACCACAATTCTCTGTTTAGTTGAAATGAATGCGCCGCCGGCTCAAGCGCCCTCGCCTCGTAAAGCGACAGCCGGGCGACGCCGGGGCGGCCTGATGCCGCCCCCCTCCCCACCTAGCGCGCCGGCAGCGGCAGCAGGTTGCGCCGGCCCAGCTCGATCGCCGCCCGGACCGCCCTCTCGCCGAAAGTCGCAATGACATAGGCCGCCACGCACAAGAGCAGCAGCGGCAGCGCGGGAAGCAGGATAGGCGGGATGGACCAGCCCATTTTTCCCAGCTTGATCACCATCGAGATGAGCATGTTTTCGTGCAGCAGATACAGCGGGTAACTGATGGCCCCCATCGTGACGAGCAGGCGGTTGTTCAGCGCGGACTGGATTTTTTTGCTGGCCACGGAAACGGCGAACAGGACCGCGATCGCCATCGCCGCCATCGCGTGCTTCAGGCTGGGCTCGGCGGCCAGACCGGCGCTCAGCAGCGCCGCCGCCAGCGACAGCCAGAACCAGCGGCGCGCGCCCGACTTGTGAAACAGGTAAAAACCGGCGCCGGCGGCGAACCAGCCGAAGTGGATGAAGGACAGTTGGGTCAGCCCGGCGTGCAGTGCCGCCAGATAGGCGTGCTCGATGTGCGCGTTCGCCATGGCGACGCCGATGGCCAAGCCGTAGGCGCCAAAAATGGCATAGATTAACTTCTCCCGGCCGAAGGCATAGAAAACCAGGGCCGAAAAAACATAAAATTTGACCTCGACATACAGCGACCAGAACGAGCCTTCCAAATAGCCCGGCGAGCTGCCCAGCAGGCTTTCCCACCATTGCGGCTCGATGAAGGTCAGGCTGGGCAGCAAGCTGCTGGCCGGCGGCATGCCGGCCGGACGCTCGTGAAAGAAGCCGGCAGTCAGGTAGATCAGCAAGGCGCAGATCAGCATGGCCGGGAACAGCCGCAGCCAGCGCCGGTACAGGAAGTCGCGTGCCCCCTGGCACTTTTCCAGCGTCATCAGGATGACGAAACCGGAAATCAGGAAGAATAGCTGGACGCCCACCCAGCCGGCCTTGAACAGGGGAATATTGGCGAACTGGGCGCCGTAAGGGACGAGTTCGCTCCAACGGCTGAACACGTGGTAGCCGATGACCAGCAAAATGGCTAGGCCGCGGTGCCCGTCAAGGTAGTTGATCCGGTTTGTCATTGGTGAGTATTAATATGAAAAATGCAAGCATATCAGGAATGCCGGAAACGCCGCGCCACGCATGAGGCCGGCTATACCATTGTCCCGCGCCGGCCGCGTGGCCGGCTGAGGCCGATCAAACCGGAGCAAGCGCGCCGGCATGGCCGGCCGTCTCTGGCCCATCGAGCATTATACGGAAAATGCAAGAAAATATACTAATATTTTCAAAAATGAAATATTTGGAGAGATTTCAAGAACGCCGCCGCGGGCCGCGGCGGCGCCGGCTTAGCGGCGGGCAGCCTCGAAAGCATTGAAGGAGATATGCCAGCGCGGCTTGATGCCCGCGTAGCCGAGCAGGCGCTGGACGGCGCGCTTGAAGAATTTGTCGCCCCACGACACGCTGTAGTGGTGGATGCCCAGCGTGGCCGGCGTCACGTCGGCGTACATCAACTGGCGCGGGTTGTTGGGCTGGTCCTGGTCGAAGGGATTGAACGGATAGAAACATTTCTGATCGAGGAGATGGATCAGGCCCGGACCGCACAGTTTCAGCGCCTGCGCCAGTATCAGCGGCGAGGAGACGAACAGCGAACGCCGGCTCAGGTCGTCGAGGATGATGGCACGCGCCTGCTCCATGACGGGGTCGCCGGCGTGGCAGGCGATGAAGGCGGCGCCGATGACGCGCTGGCTTTCACGGGCGCTGACGCAGCCTGCATGTTCCAGCACCGAATCGATCGACGTGATCAACTCCATGTCCGTGTCGAGGTAGACGCCGCCGTGCTTGGCCAGCACGTCGAAGCGCACCCAGTCCGAGACGAAGGCCCATTTGCGCTGCTTGATGGCGGCGCGGCAATACGGATTGTCGATGTCCGCATTTTCCTCGTTCCACAGGCGCAATTCGTAATCGGGGCAGTAGCGCTTCCACGATTCGATGCAGCGAAGGTGCAGCGGGCTCATCTCGCCCTTGCCGAACCAGCAATAATGTATCACTTTGGGTATCATGTTCTCAAGCCGCCAGGCGGCGCAGTAATAAAATTTTAATGGAAACCGCGAGCAGCACGTGCACGAGGAAGGCGAAGACGGTGCCGAGCAGGCCGAAGCGGCTGGTCAAGCCCCACAGCACGCCCAGATACAGGACGTTGGTGGCGACGGTGATCAGCGTCGTTTCGCGCATCTTGCCCAGCGACCAGTACAGCGCATGGGTGCTGACGAAGGTGCCCGCGCACACGGCCGTGACGAGGACGACGGTGAATTCGTTCAGGTAATCGCGCAGCCCCGTGAAAATGAGGGGCATCCACAGGCTCTTGCTCAGGTAGCACAGGATGCCGGCGGTGGCGACGACGACGAACAGCATCTTGACGGTCTTGATCCAGAGCGCAAACGCGCCCTTGCGGTCGCCGGCGTTCTCCCGCGCCGCGAACTCCGGGATCGAGGTCGTGTAGAACGGCGACGTGGCCATGTTGATCAAGCCGTAAATGCGCTTGAGGATGCTGAAGATGCCCAGGTTTTCCCCCGACAGGGCAAAGCCGAGGATGATGCGGTCGACATACACGACGGGCAAGTCGAAAATGGCTTGCAGCATGCCCCACTTGCCTGCCTTGACGATGCGCGCGTGGCTGACGGTGGATGCGCAGAGCTTGCCCTGTAGCGGCAGCCGGTCGGCGCCGATGATGGCGAACAAGGCCCCCAGGCGGAGGATTTCCGGGATGGCGTAGGCCAGCACCAGATTGCCGACGGTCGGCGAGAAATGCGCGACCAGGTGCAGGCAGATCAGCTTCAGCACGCTGGTCGACAGGCCGGCCAGCATCAACACATTGTAGCGGTCGACGAGGCGGAAGTAGGCGGTGTGGGTGCCGACGACGGGGAACACGGCCGACAGCGACAGCAGCAGCAGCTGCGGCGCCGAGAATTCCGCGATCTGCTGCAAGCCGGCCAGGTGCAGCAACAGCGCCACGGCGCCGACGATGCCGATGGCCAGCAACTCGTAGCGGAAGCTGGTCCACACCGCCCGCCGGAGCGCCGGCGTGTCCATCTGCCGCCCCGGCAACTCCACCAGCAACCCCTGCCAATACTGGAAGCTGGTGCAGACGAAGACGGCCAGGGCGATCGACTGCACCAGCACCAGGTGGCCGTAGGAGGCGATGCCGATCACTTTCAGGCTGATGGGAATGGTAAACACGCTCACGCCCGCCCCCGCCAGATTCAGCAGGAACATCATCGAACTATTTTTGACCAACTTTTGAAATGCCTTGCTCGATTCGGTCATACGTACTCAGTTTGTTTCATGACAGCGCCGGCGCCGGCGCGTGCCGGCGTGGCGGCGGCCGGCGCCGCCGCGGCGCCGAAGCGGCTCAGTTGGACGATACAGCCGAGGCAGAAGAAGCACAGCAGTTGTACCGAGAGCTCGTCGACCAGGTTGCGGTTGTAGATCAACGTGGACATCAGCAGCACCAGCGTAACCAGGCTGGTGTCGATGATGGCGTCCTGCTCGGGCGTGCCCTGGCCCCGCGCCAGGTAGCGGCGCGCCGCGACGATGCCGTACAACAGCATCGCGGCGAAGCTCAGCGTGCCGAGGATGCCGACGTCCCACAGCAGCGCGGCCAGCGCCGTCGCGTTCACCCGCAGCGGGCGGTAGCGCGCCGCGACGACGCCCATGCCCGTGCCGTCGCTGGTGGCGCTGGCGCCCGGGCCGTAGCCAACCAGGCGCTCCAGCACGCCGGGCACGGGGTCCTTGTACCACAGGTAGAGCGAGGCGCCGCGGCTGATTTCGCCGTTGCTGTATTTGATCTCGTGCGGGTCGAAGAAGTAGCCGCCCGTGTGGTTCAGCTTTTCTTCCAGCGTGTTGCCGGACGTGCCGCTCTCGCCCCAGTACAGGGCCTTGTACGCCAGGAAGGTACCGACGACGAAGACGAACAGGAAAAAGCCGTAGGCGAGGAAGGCGAAGACGTTTTTCAGCACGCGCTTGCGCATGATCAGGAAGAAGCTCAGCGGCAGCCAGAACAGCACGGCCTTGACCTCGCCCAGCAGAATATTCACCATGCCGACCAGCAGGATCGCCGCCAGCAACCAGACCGGCATCAAGCCGCGCATCCAGCGCGCGATGGCGTAGGTCATCGAGATGATCGAAAACAGCACCAGCACGGGGCTCATGCCGATGCCGAAGGTGCCGACCACGGCGTCCCAGCCGATCACCGCCATCATGAAGAAATGCTGGTAGGTGGCGACCGGCACCTGGCACACGCAGGCCACCAATATCAGCGTCCACAGCAGATTGATGCGCGCCTGCGACAGCTCGAAGCTGTACATCGCCAGCAGCACGCCGAACATCGGCACGCCGAAGCGCAGCGCCGAAATCACCTGGGCCGTCGTGGCGTGGCCGATCGCCAGGCCGAAGAAGAAGAACAACAGGTAGAGGGCGGCGGCGGCGAGGACGTAGCCGGAGCCCGTGCCGGTGCGGGCGCGGGTCTGGCGCAGGCGCTGGAAATTACTCAGCTCCATCAGCGTGCGGCACAGGAAGAAAAAGGCGAAGCCGCTGCCCATCCACGTCGTCAGGCGCAGGTGGAAAAAGGAGCCGCCTATGCCCTGCACCAGCAGCAGGTAGACGAACAGCAGCGGCAGCAAGTCCTTGGTGGAGACCAGGAAGATCACCGGCACGACGATCAGCACGCCGGCCAGCACGATGGTCAGCTGGTTCGAGCCGAGCGCGATGACGGCGCCGAGGAAGGCGGCCAGCAGCAAGGCGGCCAAAACGCCCAGCACCAGCGAGAAACGGGGCCGCCGCGGCAGGCGCCGCAGCAGGCTGCCCGGGGCCGGCAGGCGGCCCAGCGGCGGCGCATACGCCGCCAGTTTTTTTTGCAAGAGATTCATAGTTATTCCGTCTGTTCCATCGGACCGGCGCGCGGCCCTGGCCCGGCGGGCGCGCGGCCCCTTATTGCGCCAGGCCGGCGAAGTGGTGGCGCTGCTCCGGCGTCATCGCCGCCATCATCTCGCTGATGAATTCCTGCTGCAGCTTGTAGCCGGCGGCGTTGTCGGCCGTGATGCTCGACACCCGCATCAGCGTGGCGTCGGGAATCAGGCCCTTCAGCGCATACGCCAGCTTGGCCTTCTTCATTTGCCAGGAGTCGTTGACGGCCTTGTCGCCGACCACGATCCAGTAGGTGATCGGCTCGTTGCGGTTGTACATGGACGCCACCAGCCGCGCCGACGGGATCGGCCCGGCGCTGGTGGCCAGCGGCCCCAGCGTGGTGGCGCCGACGGCGAAGCCCTGGCCGCCGTAGCAGCCCTCGGGGAAGTGCACGGACAGGCCGTCGGTCTGGTCGGTGCCGTAGGCGATCGACAGCATGATGCGCTCGCCGTTGCGGTTGACGTAGGTGCGCGACAGCGTCTGCGCGTAGATGCGCTGGATTTCCGCCTGGGCCGTCGGGTTGACGACGGCCGACAGCAGCGCGCGGTCCTCTTCCCAGTTGCCGAACTGGACGGGGATGGACGCGGCCAGGTCGATGCGCGGCCGGCTGTCGGCGATGCGCACGGTCGGCGTGGCGACCTTGGCCAGGCCGGCGCTGAGCAACATCACGGCGCCCAGCGCCAGGCTGGCGACAAAAGAATGTTTCATGGGTAAGCCTTGTCGTTGGGGACCGCGCGGCGCGACTGGCGCGCCGCGATCAGCCATTGCAGCAGCGTGTCCGTGCTGATGATGAGCACCAGGGCGCTGACGAACAGCACCATGCCGGCGAAGCCGTGCAGGAAGCCCTGGCCGGCCGCGTCGCCGAAGTAATAGGTGATCAGCGTCAGGGCCAGCACCCGCAGCACGTTGGCGCTGAAGGAAATCGGCACGATCAGGATCGCCAGCACGACGTTGCGGAAGGTCGAGGTGTGGTGCACGACATTCAGGTAGAACAGGCCCAGCGACTCCAGCGCGAGCAGGGTCTGCAGGCCGGCGCAGGCGTCGGCGACGAGCAACTGGTACTGGCCGATCTGCAGGATCACGCCGCTGCGGGCGATCGGGTAGCCGGCCCAGAACAGCAGGTGCTCGGTGGTGTAGGAGACGGCCATCTTCATCGGCATGGTCAGCATGGCCACGACGGAGGCCGGCAGCGGGATCATGAACAGCATGAAGAAGAAGGGGAACCACAGCGTGCGCACGGCGCGGGCGCCGAGCTTGAGCCAGGCGATGGCCACCATGGCCCAGACGAAGGAGGCGAATTCGAAGGCGAGGATCTGCTGCGAGCGGCCGACGATGTACAGCAGCATGCCCAGCAGCAGGGCGATCCAGGCCGGCACCGAGCCCATGTTGTCGCGGGCCACGGCGGCGACGTCGGCGCGCCGCTTGAACAGCAGCCACAGCGACAGCGCCAGGATGATCGGGCCGTGCGCCGAATCCTCGTAGGTCCACACCTGCGTCATGAAGGTGTGGAAGGAAGGCACGAACAGCACGAGGAAGCCGACGGCGACCGGCAACCAGCCGCGCAGCGCGGCGGGCGACGGCATGGCCGCCCGCCCGGGCCCTGCCTGGACCAAGGGTTTCATGAAAAATCAACCAATACCGAGCCGATGACTTCGGCGCCGCTGTGGCGCATCTGCTCCGTCATGGCGTTGATGTCGTCGACCCGGGTGTGGTTTTTGCGGGCCACCAGCAGCACGCCGCCGGCGCGCGCGGCGATGGCCAGCGCGTCCGAGCCCAGCGCGAACGCGGAGGCGTCGTAGAGCACGGCGTCGTACTGCGAGGCCAGCTTGGTGTTGAGGTCGCCGAAGGCGGAGCGGCTCAGCAGTTCCTGCGGATTCGGCGGCATCGTGCCGGCGCCCAGCACGGACAGGTCGACGAAGGATTCGACGCGGGCGATGGCGTCCTGGTCGGCGCGGCCGGCCAGCATGTCGGACAGGCCCTGGCGTCCGCTCAAGTCGAAGATCTCGTGCTGGCGCGGGTGGCGCAGATTGGCGTCGACGAGCAGCGTGCGCTCGCCCAGTTGCGAGAAGACGATGGCCAGGTTGGCGGCGAACAGGCTGGCGCCGTCGCCGGAGTTGATGCCGACGACGACCAGCGACTTGTGGCCGCGGGCGAACCAGCGCAGCATCAACTGGCTGCGGATGGCGCGCAGCGATTCGACCTGGGCGCTGAAGGGCTGGTAGGCGGCGACGAGCTTGTCGGAAAACTTGCCCTGGCCCGGTTGCAAATAGGGATAGTCGAACTGGCGCGCCAGCACTTGCTGGATGTCGGCCTCGGTGACCAGGCCCAGGCGCTGGGCCGCCTCGCCGAAGCGGATGCCCAGTTCCTTTTGCATGCGCAAGACGCGCTCCGCGCTTTCGGGCGTGATCTTGCCCGACTCAAGCAAGAGCCCGCCGATGCTGGAATTGCCACTGCGTGTAGCGGACGGGGTGGCAATGGGATGCGCTGCTGTGTTCATGATGATTCCTTATTGGGTGCGCGCGCGGCGCGGCAAAAACATTTTCATCCCCGCCAGGCGCGAGCGCTTGGGCGCCGTCCAGGCGATGCTGCCGAACACGGGGATTTGCAACAACTCGGCCAGATCGTCGTTCGAGCGCACGCGGCGGTCCAGCATTTCCGCCAGCAGCGACAGGCCGACGCCCAGCAGCGTGCCGAGGAACAGCGACAACATGGTGTTGAGCAACACTTTCGGGCCGGTGGGCTGGGTAGGCGGCACGGCCGGGTTCAGGATGGCGATGTCGGACTGCTCGGACAGGCCCTCGATGCGGGTTTGCGAGAAGCGCTGCGAAGTGATGTCGAAGGCCCGCTGGGCGCTTTCCACGTCCTTGGCCAGCACGCCCATTTCGTCGCGGGTGCGGTTCAATTCCAGCACCTTGGCTTTTTGCAGCTCCAGCGCGGCGCGCACGGCGCCCTCGCGCTGCTGCAGGATGCCGGCCGTGTTGCCGACGCTGTTGGAGGTGACGCGCATGCTTTCCTTCAAGTCGCCGCGCAGCTTCTCCACTTCCGCTTTGGCGCTCTCATACTGGGGATGGTTGTTGCCCAGGCGCTGGCCCACTTCGGCCAGCTTGGCTTCCGCGTTCGACAGGCTCATCTTCAGGTTCAGCACCAGCGGATTGGCCGCCACGTCGGGCGACTCGGCCGCGCCGTTGCCCGAGGCCATGCGCTGGCGCGACGTCGCCTCCATCGACTGGCCCTGCGCGCCCACCAACTGGGCCGACAGGTCGTTCAAGCGGTTCGACTCGACGTCGAGGCGGTTGTCGACGCTGACGATGCCGTGTTCCTGCTGGTATTTCGAGAGGCGGCTTTGCGCCAGTTCGACGTTATCGCGCAGCAGCTTAGTCTGCTCGCTGAAATACGTCGACGCCTTGCGCAGCGGGTCGACCTTGAGCTGGATGCTGGTCTTCTGGTATTCGTCGGCGAAGGCGTTGGCGATGTCGGCGACGAACTTCGGGTCGCCGCCCTTGAAGCTGATGTCGACGACGCTGCTCTCGCGCGACGGCACCGCCTCCAGCTTGGCCAGCAGCAGGTCGGCCAGCCAGTCGCGGATCGTGCCCTTGCCGGCGGTGGCCGCGTTGTACTGGGCCAGCACGCCTTCGCTGCGGGCCAGGCCCAGGTGGTCGACGACGCGCAGCGCCACGTTCTTGCTGCTGATGATGTCCATCTGCGTCGCCATATAGCCGGGCAACAGCTGCGCCGGCATGGTCAAGCCCGTGACGGGGTCGATGCCCTTGTAGTTGAGCAGCAGCGAGGCCGTGCCCTTATAGGTCTTCGGCAGCAACAGGCTGACGACGACCGTGGCGCTGACGGTGACGAGCAGGGTGATCAGCAAGATCCACTTGCGGGCCCGGAGGATAAGTAAAAATTGGGGGAAATTCATTGTGCAACTCTCATGGCGGCGAAATACGGCGGAATTGCCCGGCGAGGGGCAACAGGGTGTTCAATCAAAACCAGCTTTCCTTGACAAACACGACATCGTCGATTTGCAGCAGGTCGTCCTGTTTGGCATCGATGGCTTGCACCTTGCCCTGGGCGTCGCGGCGCTTGATGATCATGCCGCGCTCGGTGCCGCGCTGCGACAGACCGCCGCCGGCCGACAGGGCTTGCACGACGGTCATCGCGCGTTCCAGGCGGAACATGCCGGGACGCTGCACCTCGCCATAGATGTAGAAGCGGGGGGCGCGCTCGACGTAGATGACGTCGTTGCCGGCCAGGTCGTAGTCCTGGCTCAGCTCGCCGCTGCGTATCATCTGGATCACGTCGACGACGCTCTTGGTGGTGACGCCGTCGCGCTTGCGGATCAGGCTGATCGTGTCGCCGCCCTCGCCGCCTATGCCGCCGGCCATCGCCAGCACGTCCATCAGGCTGCGCTTGCCCTCGATGGGGTAGCGGCCCGGGCGGTTAACCTGGCCCAGCACCGACACTTGCGCGCTTTGCACGACGGTGACGATGATGTTGACCTGGGCGCGGCGCAGGAAGCCCCCGCTCTCCAGCAAGCCGCCGATCTTCTTTTCGGCCGCGGCGACGGGCAGGCCGCCGACGGCGACCGTGCCGATCAGCGGAAAGGTGATTTCGCCAGCCTCGCTGACGCGGGTTTCCAGCGCCAGGTCGGGACTGCCGTAGACGGACAGTTTCAGCACATCGCCCGGCCCCAGCGGCAAGTCGGCCGCGCCCGCCACAGCCGCCGTCAGCACCAGCAGCGTCGCCATCATCCAATGTAGGAGTCGTTTCATGATTTGCCCAATCCTTGTGAAAAATTTGATAAAACTGTATTGCCTTACTTCATACCCGCGACGCCGCGCGCCGCCGAGTCGTCGGCCGCCGCCGGCGCCGCCGCCGCAGGTTTCCCGGCCGGCGCGGCGGGAGCCGCCGGCGCCGCCTTGTTCATGTACTCGATCTTCGCCGTGGCGCGCAGGCGCGCCAGTTCGGCGTCGGCCGCTTCCTTGTTCTTCTTGTTGAACAGGAATTGCTCGATCTGCGGCGCCGCCGCCTCCAGCACCACCGGGCTATCCTTGATCTCGGCGATCTGGATCAGCATGCTGCGCTCGCCTTCGCGGATGATGAACAACTGCCCCTTCGGCATGGCCAGCAGCTTGGCGCTCAGCTCAGGCGCCAAATCGGCGCTGGTGCGCGCCAGCTGGGTGCGGACGAACTTGACCTTGTGGGCGTCGAGCCAGCCGGCCACCTCTTCGAGCGACTTGAAGCCGTCCATCGCCGTCTTCAGCGCCTCGTTCATGTCGCCGCTGGCGATGACCAGCTCGCGCATCTCGAACAGCTTGCGGTTGCTGAAGAAGCCGGGGTTCTTGGCGAAGTAGTCTTCCACCTCGGCGCGGGTCGGCTTGGCGATGCTGCCGACCCGTTTCTGCATATACGCCTGGGCCACGATCAGCGACTTGGCCCGCTCGATCGCCTGCAAGACTTTGGGGTCGCGGTCCGTCTTGTCCTTGATCGCCTCGTTCTGCAGCAACTGGCGGTCGATCAAGGCTTCCAGCAATTGCTTGCTGGCCACTTCCTGCTGGGCCGCCTGGGCGCCGGAGCGCTGCAATTCCTCATTGAGCTGCAAGACGGTGATTTCCTCGCCGTTCACGCTGACGAGGGCCTGGCCCGGCTTCTTTTCCTTGCTGTCGCCGCCGCAGGCCGTCAGGCCGGCCGCCGCCAACACCAGCAAACTGGCGCACAGGGCGCGTTTGGCCAGCGGTTGTGTGGTCTTTGTCATCGAGCTTGCGGTATCAGTATGGTTCAAAATTATTCCTTCAGGATGCATTGCTAAGTGGGCGTCGACCGGTCCGGGTCTGCGCTGCCGTTGGCCTGACTTTTCTTATTGCATGAACAGCAATAACAGTTTGCGTACTATACACAAAATTCGCGGGAAATTATGCAACCTGCTCCCACGATTGTCAATATTATAAATATTGGAACAGGCAATACAAAATGCATTTACACGGGCTGGCGCGCGCCGCCCGGAAAGCCGGCGCCCACGGGCCGAGCGCCCCGTGGCGCGAGAGCATAACTATAACATCCTGCTGCGCAATAGGCCGCTTCGATAGACGGGCTGCCGGCTGGCGCCGGCCTGCCTTGATTCTAGCGCGAATTGAGCGCGCGCAACATCTTTTAGCGCCGCGCCGCGCCGCCCGCCGCCCCTCAATGGGCGTTTTCGCGCGCCAGCACCACTTTCACGGTGCGCAGGATGATGCGGATGTCGAGCCAGAGCGACCAGTTGCGCAGGTAGTCGAGGTCGAACTGCACGCGCGCCTCCATCTTGTCCAGCGTTTCCGTTTCGCCGCGCAAGCCGTTGACCTGGGCCCAGCCCGTGATGCCGGGCTTGACCTTGTGGCGCAACATATAGCCCTTGATGAGCTTGCGGTACTGCTCGTTGTGGGCCACCGCGTGCGGGCGCGGGCCGACGATGCTCATGCGCCCCTGCAGCACGTTGATAAACTGCGGCAATTCGTCGAGCGAGCTGCGGCGCAGGAAGGCGCCGATCTTCGTCACGCGCTGGTCGTTCTTGGTGGCCTGGGTCACCTTGGCGCCATCCTCGCTGACCGTCATCGAGCGGAATTTGTAGACGATGATTTCCTCGCCGTACAGGCCGTAGCGGCGCTGGCGGAAAATCACCGGCCCCGGCGACGTCAGCTTGACGGCGATGGCGATGCACAACATGATCGGCAGCAGCAGCACCTGGATCAGCGCGCCCAGCGCGATGTCGCTGCCGCGCTTGATCATGCTGTTAAAGCCGGTGAACGGCGACTCGCAGATGGCGATGACGGGCATGCCGCCGACATTGTCGAAGCGGGCCTGCATCAGGTCGAACACATAGATGTCGGGCAGGAAGTAGACCGAGGCCGTGGTGTCCTGCAACTCGTCGAGCAGCTTGCGGATGCGCGGCTGCGCCGAGATCGGCTGGCTGATGAAGATCATCTTGATGCTGTGTTCGCGCACATAGGGGGCGATGTCGGCCATCGTGCCCAGCATAGGCTGGCGCATGGCGGCCGGCCAGCGGTCTTGCGTGCGGTCGTCGAAATAGCCGCGCACGGACATGAACAGGTTCGGGTTGCGGCCGATGGTGGCGGCGAACTTCAGGCTGGCGTCGTTGGCGCCGATGATGACCACCGAGCGCATTTCGCTGTCCTGGGCCGGGTCGGAGCCGATCTTGCGGGCCGCCAGGTGGGCCGCCAGCAGCGCGAACGGGGTGGCGACGAACCAGGCCAGCACGACGGTGTTGTCGTAGTGGTAAGCCAGGCCGCTGGCCGAGCCGAGGAACACCAGGATCAGCGCCGTGATGCACCAGCCGACGAAGATGTCGCGGGCGTAGGCCAGCATGCGCCCGCTGCGCCAGGTGCGGTAGGGATCGACGTGCTGGTACACCGACGACGAGACGAAGAAGGCCAGTATCATCAGCACCATCGAATAGCCGGTGAACGGCTCGGCGAGCCCCATCGACAGCAGGTACAGCGTGCCCATGATGATGATCGGATCGAGGATGCGCTGGAAGAAAGAAATTAGGGGAATATCGTTAACCGTCATGTTGAGCTTTAAAACCTTGCGTTGGCGTTCAATGAAACGCCATTGGCGCTGTAACTTCCGGTGCCGATCAGCGCGGCGCCGTCGCGGACGTCGTGAGTCAGGCCGACGCCGAGTTGGATGGAGCGGTGCGGGGAATAGGTCAGACCCAGCGACGCGCTGCGGGTAGTGTCGGTGGCGCCGCTGGGAAAGACGACGCCATTGATCGAAGAGAAATCGCGCTTCTCGCGGCGCACCTGGGCGTCGGCGCGCAGCTTGGACGAGATGTCCCAGGTGGCGGCCAGGCTGCCCCCGACGCTCAGGCTGCTGTTGACGAAGGAGCTTTCGACGGCGCCGAACTCGCGCCAGCCGGTGGCCGTGAGGCGCAGCTTGCTAAGCGGCGTCCAGTACACGACCAGGCGGCCGTTGGTGCCCTTGCTGTCGCGCAGGGTGAACAGGGAGTGCTTGCGCTCGACCAGGCCGCCGAGGAACTGCATCTGGGTAACGCCGCTGAAGCGCCAGTAGATGCTGGCCTTGAGCTCGTTCTGCACATAGCCCTCGTCGATGCCGATGCCGCCCACCACGCGCTTGTTCGGATAGTCGCTGCTGACCCGGCGCAATTGCAGGCCGACGCGGCTGTCGCTGGAGGCGAGGTAGTCGACGCCCAGCTCGGCGCTGCGCTCCTTGCGCTCGCTGAAACGCTGCGACAGCAACTCGTACTCGAAATGGTCTTGCGTCATGCCGCCGCGCACCCGCCAGCTCGGGTGGAAGCGCCAGCCGCCGTCGAGATATTCGCGGCGCTGCACGCGCAGATTGCGCTCGTTGGAGCGGAAATCCGTAAACGGCGTCAAGGTCTGGGCGTTGCTGACGCCGGCGTGGCCGTCGATGTGGTTGCCGACGTGCCATTCCAGCGCCGCCAGCAAATCGCGCCCGTTGTAATTCAATTGCTGGTAGTGGCCGAAGGTGACCTTCGACACCTTCGCCTGGCCAGACAGCACCTGGCGGCCGATCGGCCGCTCGAACGTGAAACCGCCCTGCAACTGGCGGATCGTGTCGGCGCGCGGGCCGCTGCTGGCATCCTGGTCGGCCAGGCGGAACAGATTGCCGTCGCGCGACACGGTGACGGCGGCGAAGGGGTGGATGGTGTCGCTGATGTCGGCCGCCGCCGGCGCCGCCCACATGGCGGCCAGCAGGGCAGCCAGCGCGGGCGCGGCGGCGCGCGACGCGGCGCCGGGCCACGGGGTGAAAATGCCGGAAAAAATCCGGCAATCATCGGTGTGTGTTTGCGAGTAGCTCAACATTTTTTCATCTTCTAAAAGATCAAACCGCTGACGGGTAATATTACCAGTAAGTCCAGTGACCAGTGGAAACTATCCATCCCCCCAGCAAGCCATTGGTGACGCCGTGCGCCACGATGGGCGACCACAGAGATTGGCTACGCATGTACAGGATGCTGTAGACGGCGCCGGCAACGATGCCGGCGAGCCACAGATTATGTTCAAACCCGAATAATATCACCGCGACAACAAAACCCCGCGCTTTCACGCGTGCGGGGCTGGCGGCGAGGAAATCCGGGGTGTCGATCCAGCGCATCAGGAAGGAACGCCAAAACAATTCCTCCATCACGGGCACGACCAGGGCGGCGCCGGCGATGCGCACGGCCACCATCAGCCAGTCGATCGCGCCATCGGTGCGCGGGTCGAAACCGGCCGCGGCGCCGACGCTCATCCAGCCGGCGTTCAGATTGATCCACAACACCAGCACGACGACGCCGGCCAGCGCGGCGGCCAGCACGCCGCCGGCGCCCAGCGTCCAGGTCGCCAATTCCGTGTAGCGGCGGCGGTAGGCCAGCAGCAGGGCCAGCACGGCGCCGATCTTGACGGCGTACAGGTGGCGCAACTCGTGGGCTTGCCAGCCTAGGCGGCCCAGCATATCGTCGAGGAAGACGAAGAACATGTAGACGAGGAAGGGCAGTACCCGCGGCAGGGCGTCGCGGTCAAACATCCGCGCCCCCGCCGTTGGCGGTGGGCGCGGCTGGCGCCGGGCAGCGGCCCCCGGCGCAGAAACTTTCTTGTACAGGCATACATGGTTCTTTCGACACGAAAACGCTATTGTGATTGATACAACAATCGCAATCAAGCCCGGCGTGCCGATTTCCCCTGCAAACAACAGCGGCCGACGCCGCCGTCCAAGCTTAGCCCTTGCTGCGGGCCTCGATCACTTCCCACTTTTCCAGCGCGTCAAGCAACTCCACTTCGATCTCGGCGATGCGGGCGTTCAGGCGCTTGCCCTCGGCCGGGGTTTTCTTGTAAAAGTCCGGATGGGCCAGCTGCCCGGCGAGCACGGCCTGCTCGTCCTCCAGCTTGGCGATCAGCACGGGCAAGTCGTCGAGCTCGCGCTGCTCCTTGTAGCTGAGCTTTTTCTGCTTGGCGGCGGGCTGGGCGGCCGCTTGGGCGGCGGCCGGCTGGGCGGCTTTCGCGGCCCCCTTCGGCATCGGCGCCGGCGCCGGCGCGACGCTGCGCACGCGCTCCCAATCCGTGTAGCCGCCGACGAATTCGCGCCACTTGCCCTCGCCTTCGGAAACCACGACCTGGGTCACGACGTTGTCGAGGAAGGTGCGGTCATGGCTGACGAGGAAGACGGTGCCGGTGTAATCCTCCAGCAATTCCTCCAGCAATTCCAGCGTGTCGATGTCCAGATCGTTGGTCGGTTCGTCGAGCACCAGCACGTTCGCCGGCTTGGCGAACAGGCGCGCCAGCAGCAGGCGGTTGCGCTCGCCGCCGGACAGCGATTTGACGGGCGAGCGGGCGCGCTCCGGCGCGAACAGGAAGTCGTTCAGATAGGTCATCACGTGCTTGCGCTGGCCGTTGATCTCGACCCAGTCGCTGCCCGGCGCGATGGTTTCCATCAAATTCGCCTCTTCGTTCAACTGCGTGCGCATCTGGTCGAAATACGCCACCTGCAGCTTGGTGCCCAGGCGGATGGTGCCGCTGTCGGCCTCCTCCTGGCCCAGGATCATTTTCAGCAGGGTGGTCTTGCCGGCGCCGTTGGCGCCGATCAAGCCGACCTTGTCGCCGCGCAAAATGGTGCCCGTGAAGTCGCGCACGATGACTTTCTCGCCGTAGGACTTCGACACGCCTTCCAGCTCGGCGACGATCTTGCCGGAGCGTTCGCCGGCCGACACGTCCAGCTTGACCTGGCCCTGCTGCTCGCGGCGCAGGCTGCGCGTCACGCGCAAGGCTTCCAGGCGGCGCACGCGGCCCTCGTCGCGCACGCGGCGCGCCTTGACGCCCTTGCGTATCCACACCTCTTCCTGGGCGAGGAATTTGTCGAACTTGGCGTTCTCGACCTCTTCGATTTCCAGTTGCTCGCTCTTCCTGACCTGGTAGGCGGTGAAGTTGCCCGGATAGGACAGCAGGCGGCCGCGGTCGAGTTCGATGATGCGGGTGGCGACGTTGTCGAGGAAGCTGCGGTCATGGGTGATGAACAGCACGCTGCCCTTGAAGTCGCGCAACAAGCCTTCCAGCCACAGGATGGAAGTGAAGTCCAGATGGTTGGTCGGTTCGTCGAGCAGCAGCACGTCCGGCGCCGACACGAGGGCGCGAGCCAGGGCGACGCGCTTCTGCATGCCGCCGGAAAGCGTCTTCATCAGCATGTCGCCGCTCAGGTTCAGGCGGCCCAGCACGGTTTCCACCTTGTTCGGCAAGCTCCAGCCGTCGGCGGCGTCGAGCTTGACCTGGATGTCGTGCATGCGCTCCATCAATGCCTCGTCGTCGCCCTGGCCGAACTGGCCCGTCAGCGCGTCGTATTCCTGCAGCAGCGCCTGCAGATCGCCCATGCCGGAGGCGACGGCGTCATACACCGACATTTCCTGGTCGAATTGCGGCTCTTGCTCGACATAGGCGATCTTGATGCCCTGTTGCATGACCAACAAGCCGTCGTCCAGCTTGAACTTGCCCGAGATGACCTTCAGCAGCGAGGACTTGCCGGTGCCGTTGCGGCCGATCAGACCGACGCGCTCGGTCGTTTCCAGTGAAAATTCCGCGTGGTCGAGCAGCGCGACGTGACCGAACGCCAATTGCGCCGATGAGAGAGAGATGACAGCCATAATGAGTGAAAGGTGCTCGGGCGCGTTCCGCTTTGACGCGAAATACCGGCCGATTAGATGAATGAAGCACGCATTGTACCGATACTCGCGCATCGAACGCCATATATCGGCAAACTGTCGGCTATAATTGCGCTCGATCCGCGACATCCAGGGCTGCTGCCCGCCGGCTGGCGCGACATCGTCGGGCGCCCAGCGCGGCGCCCAGCGTCCTCCCCGTAGCACAATGGATAGTGCACATGCCTCCTAAGCGTGGGATACTGGTTCGATTCCAGTCGGGGGGACCAGCTTTACGCGCCCCGCGCTCGCGCCGCTCAGGCCGGCGCCACCCTGCGCCGCCGCGCCGTCCACGCCAATCCCGCCAGTCCCGCCAGTCCCGCCGCCAGCATGCCATCGCGGCCAGGCTCGGGCACCACACTGATCGTAAACACTTCGATGGCGCCATAACTGATGTTGAAGTGGTGCGCCGTCGAGCCATCGAGCAAGCTTTTGCCAAACTCGGCATGCTCCGGGTCGATATAGGAATAGCTCCAGGAATGGCCGCCCGTCGACAGATTGGCCGGCACGAACAAGTCGTGGCCGACGCCGAAGGTGGGGCCGGCGTTGGCGGAGTTATAGGTTTGGTAGGCGCCGGTCGTGTCGAAGACCGGGGTCTTCGGCGTTTGCCGGTGCAGCGCGCCGGAACTCAGATTGAACAGGAAGGCCGTGCGATCCTTGTTATCGGGAGTCATGTTGAAGGCGTTGATGGAACTCCAGCTCTGGGGATTGTAGCCGCCAACCAGCCAGGTCTGGCCCAGCTCATTGGTCGCCTGCATCACCGAAAAGGTGCGGCCCTTGCCGTCGGCCGCCTGGTGGAAGTTCAGCGAAGTGTCGCCGGCCGCCTTCGCGTACACCCGGTTCAGGCCGAGGCGGCCCTCGCCCAGCCACGTCTCCAACTGGGTTTTATACGCGGCCGTCAGCAGCGTCGAACCCGGCAGGGTGGCGTCCGCCTGCGCGGACAGGCCGCAGCACAGGCCGGCCAGCGCCAGCAGCGGCGGCGCCACTCTTCTGGGAAAATTTTGCATGTCGGCCCCCTCATGTGACACCTAGCAATCTCTCAAGCACCCTGTGCAGCATGCCATATTATTCGCTTTACATGCCATGTTTTCAAGTTATATTGCGTCGGGTGTCAGTTCAGCATCAAGGGGCGCTGACGCGGCTAGGCCAGCGCCAGCCGGTTAAAGCGGATACGCCATGGGTCTTCGATCCATTTATAGGTCCAGCCCGACACCAGGAACACCACGGCCACATAGGCGAGCAACACGCCGGCCTCAAGGAACGCATGGCCGGTGGCGCGCTTCACGACAGGCTCGAACGCAATCAGTATCACCGGATGCATCATGTAAATGGAATAGGAGCGCTGCCCGAGCACCTGGAAGGGCGCGCGCTTGAACAACTGGGCCAGGAAGCCGGTATCGCCGCACACCGACAATACCAGCAAGGCGAACAGCAGGGGGCAGAAAAAGGCCAGCGCGGGCAGCGTGCCGACGAAGCCAAATACCAGCAGGGTCAGGCCGAGCGCGACGCCCTGCAGCAAATTCGCGTCGAACCGGACCGAGCGGCTCAAACCATAGGTCAGCACCCCCAAAAAGAATGAGGCCACGCAGCGGGCGAAGCCAAAATCGAAGGTCACGTCCATGCAATGCCCCTGCAGATAGCATTGGTGCACATCGACGCTGGCCCAGACGGTGACGGCGAAGGCCAGCAGGCCGAGCGCGGCGAAGACCAGCAGGCGCAGGCGGCCGCGCAGCAGGAAACACAGGCAGGCGAATAGGATATAGGTGTAAAACTCGACGCTGATGCTCCAGCTGGCATAGTTGAGAATGAGCTTGTCGAATACGCCCATGCCGTGCGTCATGGTGAGCGTCGCCACGATTTCCGCCGCCGTCGGAATGGCATACGGCAGCATGCCGACGTGGGTGGAAAATTTCGCGTAGCCGAGTTCGACGAGGAGGTTTTTCGCGAACACATTGCCGGCCTGGGCCAGCACGAAAACCAGGCTCGCAAACACCAGCAAGGGGAACAGGCGGCCAAATCGGCGCAGCAAAAATGGCCCGATCGCATCCTTGTTTTCCAGCTTGTTTTTATAGGCGGAACAGATCAGGAAGCCGCTTAAAACGAAAAACAGGTCGACCAGCAGATAACCGTTGCGGATGAGGGAGATATGCGGCGCGGCAATTTTCAGATGGAATAATGCGACAATCAGGGCAGCGAAACCTCTGCCGCCTTCGAGCGATTTGATCATGTTGTCCGGCCTGGTTCCTGTGGGTATCCCAACAAATGGGTGAAGACCCGTATTTTACATAACTTTAACAGAATTATTAAAATGAAATGAATTCAGGCAACCCAGGGGCGCGCCGCCAGCGCCCCCTCCCCCGCGCGGGCTCAGGGCACGATGGCGGTGACCTCGATTTCCACCTTGGCCCGGTCCTCGACCAGCGCCACCACCTGCACCGCCGTCATGGCCGGGAAATGCAGGCCGATCAGCTCGCGGTAGGCGATGCCGATGTCGCGGTAGGCGGCCACATACTCCTGCTTGTCGACGACATACCAGGTCATGCGCACGATGTGCGCGGGCGTCGCGCCGGCCTCGGCCAGCACGGCGACGACGTTGTGCAGCGCCTGGCGCACCTGGCCGGCGAAATCGTCGGTGTGGAACTGCCCCTGGCCGTCCCAGCCTATCATGCCGCTGACGCACACCGTGCGTCCGCTGGCGGCCACGCCGTTCGAATAGCCGCGCGGCCTGGCCCATCCGGGCGGTTGTAAAAATTCCATGAAAAACCTTTCTCTTATCCTTATGCGGCGCCGGGCGCCTCGCGCAGCAGCTCGCGCGCGATGATCAATTGCTGCACCTCGGTGGCGCCCTCGTAGATGCGCAGCGCGCGGATTTCCCGGTACAGGCATTCGACCGGATGGCCGCTGACGACGCCCAGGCCGCCGAACAGCTGCACGGCCGCGTCGATCACCTGCTGCGCCGTCTCGGTCGCCGTCATCTTCGCCATCGCCGCCTCCTTCGTCACCTTGCGGCCCTGGTCGCGCTGCCAGGCGGCGCGGTAGGTCAGCAGCGCGGCCGCGTCGATGCCGGCGGCCATCTGCGCCAGCTTCGCCTGCGTCAGCTGGAAGTCGGCCAGCGTCTGGCCGAACATCTTGCGCTGCATCGCGTGCGCCAGCGCCGCGTCGAAGGCGCGCCGGGCGAAGCCCAGCGCCGCCGCCGCGACCGAGGTGCGGAACACGTCCAGCGTCGCCATCGCCACCTTGAAGCCCTGCCCCGCCGCGCCCAGGCGCTGCGTGGCCGGGACGCGGCAATTCTCGAAGCGCAGCCGCGCCAGCGGATGCGGCGCGATCAGTTCGATGCGTTCGGCGATCTCGCAGCCGGGCATGCCGGCGTCGACGATGAAGGCGCTGATGCCGCGCGAACCCGGCGCCTCGCCGGTGCGCGCGAAGACCACGTAGAAGTCGGCGATGCCGCCGTTCGATATCCAGGTCTTCTCGCCGTTGAGGATGTAGTCGTCGCCGTCGGCCACGGCGGCGCAGGCCAGCGCCGCCACGTCCGAGCCGGCCTGCGGCTCCGACAGCGCGAACGCGGCGATGGCCTCGCCGCGCGCCACCCGCCCCAGGTAGGCTTCCTGGTTGGCGGCGCTGCCGAACAGGCTGATCGCGCCGGAACCGAGGCCCTGCATGGCGAAGCTGAAGTCGGCCAGGCCGGCGTAGCGCGCCAGCGTCTCGCGGATCAGGCAGATGGCGCGCGTGTCGATGGCGCCGACGGCGTGGCGCAGCCAGCCGGCCTGGCCCAGTTGGCGCACCAGCGCGCGGCAGGCCGCGTCGACGTCGGCGCCGTGGTCCGCGTGCAGGTGCGCCGCGGCCCACAGGTCCAGCTCGCGCTCCAGCCGGGCGTGTCCGGCGTCGAAAAACGGCCAGTCCAGATAACTTTTATCGCTCATCTCAATCCCCCTCGAATTGCGGTTTTTCCTTGGCCACGAAGGCGTGGTAGGCGCGGTGGAAGTCGTTGGTCGCCATGCAAATGGCCTGCGCCTGGGCCTCGGCCTCGATGGCCTCGTCGATGCCCATATTCCACTCCTGCTGCAGCATTTTCTTGGTCATGCCGTGCGCGAAGGTCGGGCCGCCGGCCAGCCCGGCGGCGCAGCCCTGGGCCGCGCCCAGCAGCGCCTCGGGTTCGTGCAGGCTGTTGAAAAAGCCCCAGCGCTCCCCCTCCGCGCCCGACATCGAGCGGCCGGTGTAGAGCAGCTCGGCGGCGCGGCCCTGGCCGATCACGCGCGGCAGCAGCGCGCAGGCGCCCATGTCGCAGCCGGCCAGGCCGACGCGGGTGAACAGGAAGGCGGTCTTGCTGCGCGCGCTGCCGAGGCGGATGTCGGCGGCCAGCGCCAGCATAGCGCCGGCGCCGGCGCAGATGCCGTCGATGGCGGCGACGATCGGTTGCGGGCAGGCGCGCATCGCCTTGACGACGTCGCCGGTCATGCGCGTGAAGGCCAGCAAGCCCGGCATGTCGAGCCGGGTCAGCGGGCCGATGATGTCGTGCACGTCGCCGCCCGAGCAGAAGTTTTCACCGGCGCCGCTGACGACGACGGCCTTGACGTCGTCGGCGTAGGCCAGCGCGCGAAACAGCTCGCGCAGCTCGGCGTAGGAGTCGAAGGTCAGCGGGTTCTTGCGCTCGGGCCGGTTCAGCGTCAGCGTGGCTACGCCGGCCGCCACCTCGAAGCGGAAGTGGCGCGCCTGGTAGCCGGCCAGCGCGCTGCGGTTGCCGGGCAGTTGCTGCGCCTGGCCTGGGAGGTATCGCATAGTGGTATCCTTTATTTGTCGGCCGGCTCGTTCAACTGCCGCTTCATGTGCGACAGCAGATCGATCAGCTGGGTTTTATCTTGCGGCGTGACGCCGTGCAGCAGTTCGGCGACCCAACTCTCGTGCACCACCGCCATCGCGGCGAAGGCGCGCCGGCCGGCCGCCGTCAGCTTGACGCTGTAGGCGCGCTTGTCCTTCGGGTCGGCCACGCGCAGCACCAGCTTTTCCGCCTCCAGCTGGTCGGTGATGCCGGTGATGTTGCCGCCCGTGACCATCATGCGCTTCGACAGCTCGCCCATGCGCAGCCCGTCCGGGTAGCGCTCCAGCTGCGCCATCAGGTCGAAGCGCGGCAGCGTGATGTCGAAATTGCTGCGCAAGCGGCTGCGTATCTCGTTCTCTATCTTCACCGTGCACGACAACATGCGCAACCACAGCTTGAGCGACTGGTGATGGTCCTGCGTCAGCCGGCTGGCCAGGTCGAGCACGGCGTCCTCGCCCTGATCGGCTAAGCCGGCACTCACTTGCGCTTCCTTTTCCATGCCTGACATACGACTCCTTACATGACTTCGCCGCCGGCGACGGCGATCGACTGTCCATTCATTGCGGCCGACTCGGGCAGGCACAGCCACGCCACCGCGCCGGCCACCTCCGCGCATTGCACCAGGCGCTGCTGCGGGTTGCCGGCGGCCAGTTCGGCCAGCGCCTGCGCTTCGCTGCGGCCGGTCTTGGCGACGATATTGGCCAGCGCCTGCCGCACGATGTCGGTGTCGGTATAGCCGGGGCAGACCGCGTTCACCGTCACGCCCTTGGCCGCCACCTCCAGCGCCAGCGCGCGCGTCAGCCCCACCACGCCGTGCTTGGCGGCGACGTAAGCGCTCACGTAACGGTAGCCGACCAGGCCCGCCGTCGAGGCGACGTTGACGATGCGCCCCCAGCGCGCCTCCAGCATGCCCGGCAACGCCGCCTGCATGCAGTGGAAGGCGCCGCTCAGGTTCACCGCCAGCATCTGCTGCCACAGCGCCGAATCGGTCTTGCCGAAGGGCGCGGACGTGGCCTGCCCGGCGTTGTTGACGAGGATGTCGATGCGGCCGAAACGGGCGGCGGCGCCGGCGAAGGCGGCCCGCACCGCCTCCTCGTCGCCGACGTCGAGCGGCTCGCAGGCCAGCTCTGCGCCGGCCACCAGTTCGGCCAGTTGCGCCGCGGCGGCGGCCAGCCGGCCGGCGTCGCGCCCGGCCAGCGTGACGCGCGCGCCGCGCTCCAGCAGCGCGCGGGCGCAGGCGAAACCGATGCCGCGCCCCGCCCCGGTCACCAGCGCGTGCTTGCCCGTCAATGCCAGCGGCGCCATGTCAAGCCTCCAGCAGCTTGGCCGCGACCTGCTGCGGCGTCAGGCCGGTGTTGGCGGCGGCCAGCTGCTTGTCGCGCTGCAGATTGCGCTCCAACTGCAGCTTGCCCGGCTGGTACTGCTTCGGCCAGGCGATCTCCTGGAAACCGATCTTGGCCGCCTCGGTCAAGGTCCACGCCGGATTGGCCAGATGCGGCCGGCCCACCGCGCACAGGTCGGCGCGGCCGGCGGCGATGATGCTGTTGGCGTGGTCGGCCTCGAAGATGGAACCGACCGCGATGGTGGCGACGCCGGCCTCGTTGCGCACGCGGTCGGCGAACGGGGTCTGGAACATGCGTCCGTACAGCGGCCGCTCGGCCTTGCTGACCTGGCCCGACGAACAGTCGATCAGGTCGGCGCCGGCCGCCTTGAACAGGCGCGCAATCGCCACCGCGTCGTCCGGCGTGATGCCGCCCTCGACCCAGTCGTGCGCCGAAATGCGCACACTCATCGGCTTATGCTGCGGCCAGGCGGCGCGCATCGCGGCGAACACGCGCAGCGGGAAGCGGCAGCGGTTTTCCAGGCTGCCGCCGTACTCGTCGGCGCGCCGGTTGGTCAGCGGCGAGATGAAGCTCGACAGCAAATAGCCGTGCGCGCAGTGCAGCTCCAGCCAGTCGAAACCGGCTTCGTCCGAGGCCAGCGTGGCGCGCACGAAGTCGGCCTCGATGCGCGCCATGTCGGCGGCGTCGGCGGCGCGCGCCGTCTGCGACACGCCGGCCAGATATTGCTGCGGCGAGGCCGCCAGCAGCGCCCAGTTGCCCTCGGCCAGCGGCTGGTCGATGCCGTCCCACATGGCGCGGGTCGAGCCCTTGGCGCCGGCGTGGCCGAGCTGGATGGCGATCTTCGCGTCGCCGCTGGCGTGGACGAAATCGACGATGCGCCGCCACGCCCGCGTGTGCTCGGGCGCGTACATGCCGGGACAGGCCGGCGTGATGCGCGCGTCGGCCGAGACGCAGGTCATTTCGGCGAACACCATCGCCGCGCCGCCCAGCGCGCGCGCGCCCAAATGCACCAAATGGTAATCGCCGGCGACGCCGTCGACGGCGCTGTACTGCGCCATCGGCGAGACGACGATGCGGTTCTTCAGCGTCAGGCCGCGCGCCTTGAAGGGCGTCAGCATCGGCGGCACGCGCGCGCCGGCCGGCAGCGCCACGCCGGCCTGGGCGCAGGCGCGTTCGGCCAGCCAGGCTTCGTAGCCGGCCACATAGGCCGGGTCGCGCAGGCGCAGGTTTTCGTGCGACAGGCGCTGGCTGCGCGTCAGCATCGAATAGGCGAACTGCGGCGCCTCCATCGCCGTATAGCGCGCGACGTTTTCGAACCATTCCATCGAATTGCGCGCCGCGCTCTGGATCTTGATGACCTCGACCGAGCGCGCCGCCTGGTAGGCGGCCAGCGCGGCGGCCGCGTCGGCGTGCTGGCCGAAACAGCGCGCCAACTCGATCGCGTCCTCCAGCGCCAGCTTGGTGCCGGAACCGATCGAATAATGCGCGGTGTGCGCGGCGTCGCCCATCAACACCACCGGCGTGGCGCCGTTCCAGTGCACCCACTGGCCGCAGACGATGCGCGGGAAGGTGATCCATATCGCCGAGCCGCGCAGGTGCGAGGCGTTCGACATCAGCGCGTGGCCGTCGAGCTGGTCGGCGAACAGGCGCTCGCAGAAGGCGATGCCCTGCTCGGCGCTCATCTGCTCCAGGCCGGCGCTGCGCCACACCGATTCCGGCGTTTCGACGATGAAGGTCGAGGTGTCGCCGTCGTACTGGTAAATGTGGGCCTGGAACCAGCCGTGTTCGGTCTGCTTGAAGGCGAAGGTGAAGGCGTCGAACTTCTTGCGCGTGCCGAGCCAGACGAAGCGGCAGCGGCGCGCCTCGATGTCGGGCTGGTAGCTGGCGGCGTAGCGGCCGCGGATGCGGCTGTTCAAGCCGTCCGAGGCGATCACCAGATCGGCGCGGTAAGCCTGGGCGATTTCCTGGTCGTCCGCGACGTCGGTTTCGAACACCAGCTCGACGCCCAGCTCCTCGCAGCGCTGCTGCAGGATGTTCAGCAAGCGCTTGCGGCCGATGCCGCAGAAGCCGTGGCCGCCGGAGCGCACCATGCGGCCCTTGAAATGGACGTCGATGTCGTCCCAGTGGTTGAAGGACTGCAGGATGGCGCGCGCGCTCTGCTCGTCGGCGTTGACCAGGTTGCCCAGCGTCTGGTCGGAAAACACCACGCCCCAGCCGAAGGTGTCGTAAGGCCGGTTCCGTTCGATCACGGTGATGCGGTGGGCCGGATTCTGCTTCTTCATCAGCAGGCTGAAATACAGGCCGGCGGGACCGCCCCCTATGCAAACGATATTCATGTGTCTGGCCTTATTCTGTGCGCAGCTTGAAGCGCTGCAGCTTGCCGGTTTCGGTGCGCGGCAGCGCCGCCTGGAACTTGATCGAGCGGGGATATTTATACGGCGCGATCTGCCGCTTGACGAACTCCTGCAACTGCGCCGCCAGCGCCGCGTCCGCATGAAAACCGTCCTTCAGCACCACATGCGCCTCGACCACCTGGCCGCGCTCCTCGTCGGCGACGCCGATGACGCCGCATTCGGCCACGGCCGGATGGCGCAGCAGCGCATCCTCGACCTCCGGGCCGGCGATGTTGTAGCCGGCCGAGATGATCATGTCGTCGGTGCGCGAGCGGTAGAAGAAATAGCCGTCGGCGTCCATTTCATAGGCGTCGCCGGTCAGGTTCCAGCCGTCCAGCACATAATCCTTCTGGCGCGGGTCGGCCAGGTAGCGGCAGCCGGTCGGCCCCTTGACGGCGAGGCGGCCGATGACGCCGGGGCCGACCGGCTTGCCGTCGCGGTCGAGGATGCACGCCTGGTAGCCGGGAATCGGCTTGCCGGTGGCGCCGCGGCGGATCTGCTCGCCGGCAGCCGAAATGAAGATGTGCAGCAGCTCGGTCGCGCCTATGCCGTCTATCATCGCCAGGCCGGTCGCGGCCTGCCAGCCGTCGCGCGTGGCCAGCGGCAGCGCCTCGCCGGCCGACACCGTCTTGCGCAGGCTGGACAAGTCAAACCGGGACGCCAGCGGCGTCATCTGGCGGTAAAACGTCGGCGCCGTGAAGCAGACGCTGGCCCGGTACTGGGCGATCGCGGCCAGCAGCGACTCCGGCGTCAGCTTCTCCAGCAGCACGGTGGCGGCGCCCACGCGCAGCGGGAACAGCAGCAGGCCGCCGAGGCCGAAAGTGAAGGCCAGCGGCGGCGTGCCGATGAAGACATCGTCGGCCTGCGACTCCAGCGTCGAACGGGGAAAACAGTCGCAAATGGCCAGCACGTCGCGGTGGAAATGCATGGTGCCCTTGGGGACGCCGGTGGTGCCGGACGTGAAACTGATCAGGCAGACGTCGTCGGCGGCCGTGTCGACGGCCTCGAAGGGCGCCGTGTGGCGCGCCATGCGCGCCTCCAGCGCGTCGGCGCCGGCGTCGTTGAACCACAGCGTGGCCGGCGCCGCGTCGAGCGCGTCGATCTCGCCGCGCAGCGCGGCGGCGCACAGCACCGCGTTGACCTCGGCCTTGCCGATGATGGCGGCCAGTTCGCGGGCGCGCAGCAGCGGCATGGTCGGCACCGCGACGCAACCGGCCTTCAGCACGGCCAGCACACAGGCCGCCATCAGCGGATTGTTGGCGCCGCGCAGCAGCACGCGGTTGCCCGGCACCAGGCCCATATCGGCGCGCAGCACATGGGCGACCTGGTCGACCTTGCGCTGCAGCTGCGCGTAAGTCCAGCGCACGCCGTCGGCGTAGATGGCGATGCGCTCGCCGCCGCCGGCGGCGACGGCCGCGTCGAGCAGCGCGGCGACGCAATTCAGGCGCGGCGGATACTGCAGCGAGGGCAAATCGAAGCGGATCTGCGGCCACAGCTCGGGCGGCGGCAAATGCTCGCGCGCGAAATGGTCCACATGTGCGGAATAAGCGGGTGCTGCGGCAGTCGGTCTGGTCATAGTCGCCCTGAGCTTGGATAAACGTATCGATGCGGCCTGCGAGCAGATACTTTAAACCTAAACTATCCAAACATCAAGACAATCGGGCCAGCGGCCGGCAACAGCCGGGGACAGACCACCATTTTCAAGAATAATTTCTTGAAAATGGTGGTCTGTCCCCGGCTTTTATGACAGGTGCTGCTGGCGCACCAGGCCGGCCTGGTGGATGACGGCGCGCACGACGTCGGCCAGCACCGCCTGCAGCGCCGTGCTGCTCAGCCGCCCCGCCGCGAAGCCGCCCAGCGCCGCCGCCGCGCCGCTCAGCCCCAGCGTCACGCAACCCGTCTGCAGCCGCTCGACCTTGCTCTGCGCCTCGTCCTGCTCGCCGCGCGCCAGCAGCGCGTCCAGCTCGCCGCTGGCCGCCGTGAGCTGGCTCTGGAAGCCGGCCAGGTAGACCAGCAGGCGCTCGCTGTTGATGCCGAGTCGCCGTTCCGTCTCCAGCGGCGTTTCCGCCTGATGCAGGTAGCCGCTGGCGGCCTGGTCGAGGTAGGCGCCCAAATGCACGCGCACCTGCTCGGCCTGGAAGGGTTTGACGAGGTAGCCGGCCGCGCCCGACTGGGTCGCGTGTTGCACGGTTTCGCGGTCGGTCGCCGAGGAAACCAGCACCAGCGGCATGGTGTTCAGCCTGGCGTCGCCCTTGACGCGCTGCAGCAACTCCATGCCGGACAGCCGCGGCATGCGCAGGTCGCAGAAGCAGATCGACGGGCGCAGGCCGTTTTCCAGCTGCTCCCAGGCGTCGGCGCCGTCCTCGGCCTCGACGATGTCGAAGCTGCCGCAGCTGTCGATCAGGTGCATCAACACCATGCGCGAGACGACGTCATCGTCCACCACCAGTACTTTCATGTCGCTCTCCAATGTGGCCGCGCCCGCCGCGCAAGATCATGTCGGGACGACGCTTGCCTGAATGGCCGATTATACCCAGCGCCGCGCGGCGCCGCCCAGTCCGCCTAGCGTATGCGCCCGAGCAGATCGCGCAGGCGCGGCATGGCCGCCCGCAGCGCCGCCCATTCGGCCGCGTCGGCCGCCTCCTCCAGTTCGCTGCACAGCAGATGCAGCTCGATTTCGTCGAGGTAGGCGGCGCTGCCCTTGAGGCCGTGCAGCAGGCGCCCGGCCGCCTCGCTGTCGCAGGCCGCCAGCGCCGCGTCGAGCGCGCCCAGGCGCCCGTCGACGTCGGCGGCGAAGGCGTCGCGCAGGCGCCGCTTCAATTCGCCGCCGCGCGCCGGCGGCGCCGGCGCCGTCTCGGCCGCGACGCCGAACATCGCGTCGAGCTCGGCCGCCGACGGCGCCGCGCCGCGCGCCGGCATCAGCGGCAGCATGAAGCCGCGCTGCAACTGGCGTTCGATGGCGCGGCCCAGCTGGAAGTGCAGCGCCGCCTCGTCGATCGGCTTGGTCAGGAAGTCGTCCATGCCGGCCCCCAGGTAGCGGCTGCGGTCCTCCTCGCTGGCGTTGGCCGTCAGCGCGATGATCAGCATTTCCTGGTCGCGCACCGGCGCCTCGGCCGGGCCGCCGGCGCGGATCAGCCGCGTCGCGCTGGCGCCGTCCATCTCCGGCATGCGGCCGTCCATCAGGATCAGGTCGTAGCGCGTGCGCGCGCACGCGGCCACGGCCAGCGCGCCGTTGACGACGACGTCGACGCGGTGGCCCAGGTCTTCCAGCAGCACGCGGATGATGATCTGGTTGGTCGGGAAATCCTCGGCGCACAGCACGCGCAACTGGTGGCTGTGCGGCGCCCGCGCCACCTGCGGCAGCAGCGGCGGCGCCACGCCGTCGGCCAGCGGCACGACGAAGCTGAAGGTGCTGCCGACGCCGGGCGCGCTCTCGGCGCTGATCTGGCCGTCCATCAGCTCGACCAGCTGGCGGCAGATGGCCAGCCCCAGGCCGGTGCCGCCGTAGCGCCGCGTCGTCGTGCTGTCGGCCTGTTCGAATTGCTGGAACAGCCGCGGCAGCGCCTCCTGCTCGATGCCGATGCCGGAGTCGCGCACGCTGAAGCGGATCAGGTTGACGCCGCGTCCGCGCGGCCCCGGCGCGCTGCCGGCGCGCTCGACGCGCACGCCGACGGCGCCGCTCTGGGTGAATTTGAAGGCGTTGCCGACCAGGTTCACCAGCACCTGGCGCAGCCGGGTCGGGTCGCCGACGACGAAGGTCGGCAGGTCGGGCGCGAAGTCGATGGTGAAGCCGACGCTGCGCGCCGCCGCCTGCTCCTCGAACAGGCTGACGACGTTTTCGATGGCCGCGCCCAGGGCGAAGTCGATGTTTTCGATGCTCAGCTTGCCCGCCTCGATCTTCGAGAAGTCCAGCAGGTCGTTGATGATGGCCAGCAGCGACTGGGCGTTGGCCTGGCCGCGCAGGATTTGCGCGCGCGTGCCCTCCTGCAGCTGCTGGTCGCGCAGCGCGAAGCCGAGCATGCCGATGACGCCGGCCAGCGGCGTGCGCATTTCATGGCTCATATTGGCGAGGAACTCGGACTTTTGCCGCGTCGCGTCCTCGGCCTTCTGCTTGGCCTGGCGCAGCCGCTCGTCGTTGTCCTGCAGCGCGCGGTTGGCCAGCGCCAGCTCGCCCGACTGCAGGCGCACGCGCTTTTCCTGCTGCTGCAACAGGCTGTTCTTCTGCTCCACCTCGGCGGTGCGCGCCGACACCTGGCGCTCCAGCCAGGTTTTCTGCGCCCGCACGCCGCGCATGCGCGCCATGTAGGCGGCGCAGGCCGCGCCCAGCAGCAGCAGCGCCAGCAGCGCGCGGAACCACCAGGTTTTCCAGTACGGCGGCAGGATCGTGATGGCCAGCGTGGCGCCCTCGTCGTTCCACAAGCCGTCCTTGTTGGCGGCCTTGACGCGGAACACGTACTGGCCGGGGTCGAGGTTGGTGTAGGTGGCGAAGCGCTTGCTGGCGTCGGTGGCGACCCAGTCGCGGTCGAAGCCCTCCAGGCGGTAGGCGTAGCGGTTGCGCTGCGGCGCCGCGTAGTGCAGGGCCGCGAATTCGAGCGAGAAGACGGCGTCCTGGTCGCCCAGCGTCAGCGCGGCGCTGCGCTCGATGGCGCCGCTGAGCACGTGCGGATAGGCGCCGCGCCCCGCCTCGACGGGCTGGTTGAGGATCTGGAAGGCCGTGATGGCGACGGCCGGGGCGACGCCGTTGTTGCGGATCGCCTGCGGCGTGAACGCGGTGACGCCGGAAAAGCCGCCGAAGTACAGGGTGCCGTCGGCGCCGCGCAGCGCCGAGCCGTCGAAGAAGGCGCCTTCGGCCGTGCCGTCGGAGCTGTCGAAGTTGCGGAAGCGGCCGCTGGCGATGTCCAGGTGGCTGATGCCGCTGTTGGTGCTCAGCCACAGGCCGCCCTTGCCGTCGGCGAGGATGCTGGCGATGGCGTCGTCGGCCATGCCGTCGCGGCGCAGGTAGCGGCGAAAGCGCGGCACGCCGTCGGCGCCCATCTTCATGCGGTTCAAGCCATAGGCGGTGCCGACCCAGACGTTGCCGTCGCCGTCCTCGAACAGCGCGTGCACCTCGTCGTGGCTGAGGCTGGCCGGGTCGCGCGGATCGTGGCGGAAGTGGCGGAAGCGCCCCGTCCGGCGGTCCAGCAGGTCGAGGCCGTTGAAGGTGCCGACCCACAGCGCGCCGCGGCTGTCTTCGAGCACCGGGCGCACCACGTTGTCGGCCAGGCTGGTGCTGTCGGCCGGGTCGTGGCGGTAGCTCTGGAAGGCGCGGGTGTCGGGGTCGAGGCGGTGCAGGCCGCCGCGCGAAGACACCCACAACATGCCGGCGCGGTCGGCGACGATGCCGCGGATGATGTCGCTGGCCGGGTCGCCGCGGGCGAACCACAGCGTGCTGAAACGCTTGCTGGCCGTGTCCATCCGGTGCAGGCCGGTGCGCCCGCCCACCCACAGGACGTCGCCCTTGCCGCGCCACAGCGCCGTCACCTGCTCGTCGCGCAGCGCGGCCGGCACGTTCGGGTTCAGGCCGAACACCTCGGCCGCGCCGCTGGCCGGGTCGAACAGGTTCAAGCCGCGGTTGGTGCCGACCCAGACGCGCCCGGCGCCGGCCTCGGCCAGCGCGCGCACCTTGTTGTCCGACAGCGAGTGCGGCGCGTCGGCCGCCTTGGCGAAGTGGGAAAAGCCGCCGCTGCCCAGGTCGACCCGGCTCACGCCGTTGTACCAGGTGCCGACCCAGAAGGTGCCGACGCGGTCGCGGAACAGCGCCGACACCTGGTTGTCGGCGACGCTGTGCTTGTCGCTGTCGTGGTGGCGGTACTGGACGAAGCGCTGCTGCCGCGGCATCCAGCGGTACAGGCCGTCGGCATTGCTGCCGACCCAGACGGTGCCGTCGCCGTCCTGGTACAGGGCGCCGATGTGGCCCTCCTTCAAGCCCTCGCGCGGGCCCAGGCGGCTGCGCTGCGGCGCCCCGCCCGGCGTGCGGTCGAGGCGCCAGCGCTCGATGCCGCCCAGGCTGCCTATCCACAATTGCTGGTCGGCGTCCACCAGCAGCGCCTGCACGGCGTTGAACTTCGAGCCGGGCGTCGGCTCGGGCGCGAAGTGCTCGAACTCGGCGGCGCCCGGCGCCAGCATGTCCAGGCCGCTGGCGGTGCCGACCCACAGGCGGCCGGCGCCGTCGCGCGCCAGCGCGTTGATGACGTTGTCGCCCAGGCTGCCGGGGCGGGCCGGGTCGTGGTGCCACAGCGTGAAGCGGCCGGTGCCCGGGTCCAGGTGCTGCAAGCCGTCGGCCGTGGCGATCCACAGGCCGCGGGCGCCGTCGTCGACGATGGCGCGGACGTGGCGGTTGCCGTTGCCGCGCTTGCCGGCGTCGTGCGGCACGAAATGGCTGAAGTCGTGGCTGAGCGGGTCGTAGCGGTCCAGGCCGCCGTCGGTGCCGACCCACAACTGGCCGGACGGGTCCACGTGCAGCGCGCGCACCCAGTCGGCCGCCAGGCTACGGCTGTCGCTGCCGCTGCTCTTGTAGGTGACGACGCGGTAGCCGTCGTAGCGGCTCAGGCCGGCCTGGCTGCCGAACCACATGAAGCCCTGGCGGTCCTGGGCGATCGACAGCACGGTTTCCTGGGCCAGGCCGTGCTCGACGCTGAGCTGCTCGAAACGCAGCGTGCGCGCCGGGGCGGCGCCGGCCGGCGCGGCCGCGCCCAGCAGCGCCAGCAGCAGGGCCAGCAACGGCGCAAGCGGCCCGCCTAGTCGTCGGAATAACAGCACAAGCGTCCTATCGGCAAAGTGGGGGAAAGGCGGGCGGCGCTCACGAGCCGAAAAACGCCAGTACGTCATCCTTGCGGGCCTGCGTGTCGCGCTGGCCCAGCCGGATCAGCTCGCAAGTATAAGACGATTCGAACAATAAGTACGAGGCCAACGCGGCGCCGCGCGCCTCGGCCGCGCCTATGCCCGAGAGCATCGTGCGTATCGGCCGCGGCAAACTGCCGATGTGGCGGCTGGCGATGTCGTCGAGGCGCTCGGACGGCGCGATCACCAGCAGCTCGACCGGCTTCAGCGGCGTGCGCCCGAGCAGCTCCTCGGGCAGCATCGACAGCGTCAGGTTGACGCGGTTCAGGCGCTCGATGTCGACGGCCAGGCTGTCGAGGAAGATCGAGGACATGGCGTGGCCGGCGATCTGCGCCAGGCTGGGGTAGCGCGCCGCCTCGGCGGCGTCGCGCGCCGGCTCCGTCAGGCGGCCGGCGCCGACCACCAGCACCTTGCTGGCGCCCAGGTGGATGGCCGGCGAGATCGGCGCCAGCTGGCGCATCGAGCCGTCGCCGCAGTACTCGCGGCGGCCGCCGACGTACAGCGGCACGGCCGGGAAGATGAAGGGAATGGCCGCCGACGCCAGCAGGTGCTCGACGCCGATCTGGTCCTGCAGCGAGACGCGCTGCGTGCGTATCCAGGGAACGATGTCGGCGGCCGTCTGGTAAAACGTCATGTGCTGGCCGCCCGAGTAGGACGAGGCCGTGACGGCCAGCGCGTGCAGCAGACCGTCCGACAGCGCCGCGTCCAGGCGCGGCAGGTCGAGCATGCGGTGCAGCAGGCTCACCAGCGGGGTGTTGTCGAGCAGCGAGGTCGGCGGCGCGGCGCGCCACTGCCGCAGCAGCCAGCCGAAGGACAGCAGCGACAGCCAGCGCGCGCCGGAGCGGATCACGCCGAGCGAATCGGCGCGGTAGACCTGCTCGACCTCGATGTGCTGCCAGACGTCGAGCAGCTTTTGCACGCCCTCGCCGAAATTGTCGGCGCGGCAGGCCAGCGCGGTGGCGTTGATGGCGCCGGCCGAGGTGCCGCAGACGATCTCGAAGGGATTGCGGGCGGGCGGCCAGCCGGCCTCCCACAAAATCTCCGAAATCGCCTGCAGCACGCCGACCTGGTAGGCGGCGCGGGCGCCGCCGCCCGTCAAGATCAAGCCTGTCTTCTTTTGAATTCCCATGCAGGCAAGGTTAGCAGGGTCTGCCCCCTTTGTGCATAAATGTTGCGCGGATTAAACATTCGACAACGGCGACAGACCACGATTTCCGGGCAAGTCTTGCCCGCAAATCGTGGTCTGTCCCCGGCTGTCTCAGTCGCCGCGCACGCTGCCCTCGCGGCGCGGGTCGGCGCCGCCGAACCAGATGTCCTGACCGTGCGCGCTCAGGCGCATGATGCCTTGCAGGCCGGAGGTCTGGTCGAACACCCGCACCTCGTGGCCCCTGGCCTTGAGCGCCTCGACCAGCGCCGCCGGCGCCCGCCCCGCCTCCAGCTCGGTGGGGCCGTTGCGGCTGCCGAAGTTGGGCAGGTTGATCGCCTGCTGCACGTTCAAGCCCCAGTCCATGGTCGCCACCAGCACCTTGGCGACGTAGTTGATGATGGCCGAGCCGCCCGGCGCGCCCACCGCCAGCACCAGCTTGCCGCTGGCTTTTTCAAACACCAGCGTCGGCGCCATCGCGCTGCGCGGCCGCTTGCCGGCCTGGACCCGGTTGGCGATCGAGCCGTCGGCGTCGGCCGAGGCGAAGGAGAAGTCGGTCAACTGGTTGTTGAGCAAGAAGCCGTCGACCATCTGGCGCGAGCCGAAGGCGTCCTCCACCGAGGTCGTCATCGACAGGCCGGCGCCGTAGCGGTCGACGACGGCCAGGTGCGAGGTCGAGGGCCGCTCGACGGCGTCGTCGGCGCCCCAGGCCACCAGCATGCCGGGCGGCGTGCCGGACTTGGCGCGGCCCATCGAGGCCGGGCCGATCAGCGCGGCGCGCTGCGCCAGGTAGCCGCGGTCGAGCATGGCTGCGACGCCGGCGCCCGGCAGCGGCACGAAGTCGGTGTCGGCGACGTAGCGGTCGCGGTCGGCGAAGGCCAGCCGGCCCGCCTCGGCAAACAGGTGGACGGCGTCGGCGCCGGGGACGCCGTCTTGCGGCGGGTACTGGCCGATGTCCTTCAGTTCGAGGATGCCGAGCATCTGGGCGATGGCGATGCCGCCGGCCGACGGCGGCGGCATGCCGCACACGGTCCAGCGGCGGTAGTCGCTGCAGACCGGCTCGCGCACCTTGGGCCGGTAGTCGGCGATGTCGCGCGCCGTCAGGCCGCCCGGATTGGCGGCGTGGCCGGCCACCTTGGCGGCGATGTCGTCGGCGATGCGGCCCTGGTAGAAGGCGTCGGCGCCGCCCTTGGCGATCTCGCGCAGCGTGCGCGCCAGCGCCGGGTTCTTGAGGATGTGGCCGACCGGCCAGGCCTGCTGCCGCCCGTCGTAGAAGTAGGCGGCGGCGACCGGGTCCTTGAGCAGGTATTGCTCGGCGCGCAGCAGCGTGTTCAGGCGCGGGCTGACGGGAAAGCCGCGCTCGGCCAGCTTCAGCGCGGGGCCGAACAGCGTCGCCCACGGCAGCTTGCCGTGCTGCTGGTGCGCCAGCTCCAGCATGCGCAGCACGCCCGGCGCGCCCACCGCGCGGCCGCCGACGATGCCGGCCCGGCGCGACAGCGGGCTGCCGTCCGGGTTCTGGAACAGGTGTTCGTCGGCGCTGGCGGGCGCCGTTTCGCGGCCGTCGTAGGCTTGCACCGTCTTGCCGTCGGAATGCATCAGGAAGGCGCCGCCGCCTATGCCCGAGGATTGCGGCTCGACCAGGCTGAGCACCAGTTGCGTGGCGATGGCCGCGTCGATCGCCGCCCCGCCCCGCCGCAGCATCTGGTAGCCGGCGTCGGCGGCGAGCGGATTGGCCGCCGCCACCATGAATTTTTTCGCCGCCCAGCCGGTCTTGTTGGCGTAGCCGGAGGCGATCTCCGGCGCCCGCTGCGGCGCCTCGTAACTGTGGGCGGGGGCGGCGGCGAGCGCGCCCAGCAGCGCGCAAGCGAGCGCCAGCGTCTTCATTCTGATCATGGATTCTCCGAAAAAAAAGGCGCGCTGACCGTGCGGCCGCGCGCCTGATGTTCCGGCATCCTACCTCAAAACCGCCAACGGCTTACTTCGGTTGCATGCGGATGGCGCCGTCCAGGCGGATGCTTTCGCCGTTCAGCATAACGTTTTCGATGATGCTCTTGACCAGGTGGGCGTATTCCTCCGGCTTGCCCAGGCGCGAAGGGAAAGGCACCATCTTGCCCAGCGCGTCCTGCACCTCGGCCGGCATGCCCAGCAACATCGGCGTCTCGAAAATGCCGGGAGCGACCGTCATCACGCGGATGCCGCTGCGCGCCAGGTCGCGCGCCATCGGCAGCGTCAGGCCGACCACGGCCGCCTTCGACGACGCATACGCGGCCTGGCCGATCTGGCCATCGAAGGCCGCCACCGACGCCGTGTTGACGATGATGCCGCGCTCGCCCTGCCCAGTGGCCTCGGTCTTGCCCATCGCATCGGCCGCCAGGCGCGCCATATTGAATGTGCCGACCAGGTTGATGTTGACAGTGCGCTGGAATAGTTCCAGCGGGTGCGGGCCGTCCTTGCCGACGGTTTTCACGGCCGGCGCGACGCCGGCGCAATTGACCAGGCCGCGCAAGGTGCCCAGCGCGACGGCGGCGGCGACGACAGCCTGGCCGTCCACCTCCGACGTCACGTCGCATTTGACGAACTGGCCGTGCAACTCCGCCGCCAGTTTCGTGCCGGCTTCCACCTGCACGTCGGCCAGCACCACCTTGCCGCCGGCCGCCGTAATCATGCGCGCCGTCGCCGCGCCCAGGCCGGATGCGCCACCGGTGATGATGAATACATTGTCTTGAATCTGCATAAAATTCCTCCGTCAAATGTGAAAAGGGTAGCGCCGCCTGCTTCGGCGGTCTGGGCAAAGTCCACCTGCTTATTTGCCGTTTACGTAAACGTCAAGTGGAGGCAATTGTAGCGAATTTTTCAGGCGAACAGAGAAAAACCGGAAACAGGAAGAAAGGGGCCTGAAAACGCCGGCAACAGCGAATAAGCGCGGCTAAAAACACTGCAACCACGCGCCGTTGCGCACGCATGGCCGGCCGTTCGGATCCAGCGTGACGTTGCCGACGCCACCGTTATAAAGTACGCCGGCCGCGTCGCGGCAGACGCCGAGCTCGCAACTATTCACCGGCAGCGGCGCGCGCGGCGGCACCGCCGGCTTCGCCCACGCCGGCGTCCGGACCGGCGCCGGGGCCGGCGGCAACGCCGGCGGCGGCATCGGCATCGGCATCGGCATGATGATTTGCGGCACGGCGCGGCGCGCGGCGCCAGGCGCGGGCGGCGCGGGCCGGCATGGTTCCACGGCCAGCCGGCTGGGATCGTCCGGCGCCAGCGTACAGAGCGGCCAGTGCGGCGATGCCGCGCCGGCGTCGGCACGGCGCACCTCGCCCGCCGCTGCGCCGATCGCGGCGACACACAGCGCGGCGGCGGCGATCCAGGCTGTCATCTGCCCGTTCCCGGCCGGCTCAACGGGGCGGCGGTGTATTGGGCGGCGGAATGGCGGCATGCGCCGGCACTTCGCTGAGCCAGCCCGCCACCGGCACCCGGTGCCCGTTGGCGTACATGCATTGCTGATAAGCGTAATCATAGCGCTGCTGCAAGGCGTAGCCGGAATACTCGCCCGCGCCCACGCCGGCCAAGGTGCCGAAGGCCAGGCCGGCGCCGGCGCCAACCCCGGCGCCGTGGCCGCCGTCCATGGCCGCGCCGGCAAGCGCGCCGATCGCCGTGCCCAGCGCGGCGCTGCGCACGCCGCTGTCGATGCCGGCCTGCTGCGCCGAACCGCCGCCCGTCTGCATCTGCGCATAGCCGCGGCAGGAAAAGTCGTCGCTGCGGAACTGGTCGAAACTCTTGCCCGTGCCGGGCAGCACCAGCGCCGACGGGCCGCTCGGCAGCGTCGTGCAAGCGCCCAGCAACAGGGCCGCCGGCAGCGCCGACAGCATGCGTAAAATCCTCGTCCTCATTCTCACGCCCCTCCTAGCGCCCGACGGACTGCGGCGTGACCGTGCGCCAGCTGGTCGAGCATTGTTTCACGTAGGGATAATAGCCTTGCGGATTGCTGCAGAAGTACCACAAGGCCGTTGCCGGCGCGACATCGCGCTCGATGTACACGAGCGGCTCGGGCGCCACCAGCACCGGCCGATAGCGGTAGGGATAGCCATAGTAGGGATCGGCATACCAGCCCGGCCCCCAAAACAGGGGCGCGCCGATGAACACGCCGACGTGGCTGCGGCCGTGGTGGCCATGATGGCCATGGTGGCCGCCACGGTCGGCCCAGGCATTGCCGGCCAACACAGAACCGATGAGAAAGGCCAGCGCCAGTGCCGGCTTCAGATACTTCCTGCTGCCCCGGCCCTGCTGCCGGGGTGCTGCGAGTTGCTCTTCCATGATGCGCCTCCGGCCTTCGAAATCCGATGAAGGTGAACTCATTATTGGCAGGTGCCCCGCGAAAGAAAAGCGCCGGTAACAATTTCTCACTCTTTAATCGCGGCCAGTTCCAAGCTTGCCAAAAATCACTACTGTGGTGTAAAGTTAACACCGCAATGCGAATCACTCTCATTCGCAATTAAGAAATAGACAAGACCCGGGCATCGTCCGCCCCATTGACAACATTGAAGGCTGGTATGAAGAATCGAAACACGGCGCGACGTTCCCTGCGCTTGATCCCTTGTGTGCTGAGCATCGCCGTCGGCAGCGCCTGGGCCAATCCGGAGCCGGTGCGCGACGCCGCTCCGTTGCCGGTGGTGGTGGTGACGGCCTCGGGCGCTGCGCTCGACATCCACGACGCCCCGGCCAGCATCAGCGTCATCAGCCGCGAAGAGATCGAGCGCCAGCCCGTGTACGACCTGGCCACCCTGCTGCGGCGCATCCCCGGCGTAAGCGGCGGCAACAGCCCGACCGGCGACCAATCGAAGATCAAGCTGCGCGGCCTGCCCGACAAATACACGCTGATCCTCGTCGACGGCAAGCGCCAGGGCAATTCGGCCGACACCAACTACCGCCCCGACCTGGGCCGGCAGGACTTGAACTGGATCTCCCCCGAGATGATCGAACGCATCGAAGTGGTGCGCGGGCCGATGTCCTCGCTGTACGGCTCCGACGCCATGGGCGGCGTGATTAACATCATCACCCGCAAGGTGCCGAAAAAATGGGCCGGCTCGGCCACGGCCAACTACACGCGGCCGCAGGACAGCGACCGCGGCACGGCGCACCAGCTCGGCCTGAACCTGGCCGGCCCGCTGGCCGACGGCGTCGGCGTGCGCCTCGGCGTCAGCCAGACGCGGCAGAATCCGGACGACACCAGCGGCGGGCTCCACGGCGGCGTGGGCGGCGAACGCAACGACACCGTCACGGGCCAGTTGAACTGGGCGCTGGCGCCGAACCAGAACCTGTCGCTGGACGCCAGCTACGGCAAGCAACGCGCGACGGCCTCGTCGCAGCTCAACGCCAAGAACCGGCCCGTGCAGCCCGCCTGGGGCGCGAGCGAGCTGGTGCGCACCAGCGTCGGCATCGGCCATGAGGGCCGCTGGAGTTTCGGCAAGACCAAGATCAATCTCTACCACAACGACTACGACAACAAAATCGCCGAAGCGACCGCCAAATCGTCCGACACGGCCTTCGACGCGACGCTGGAAAAGCGCCTCAACTTCGGCTTCGAGCAGTTGCTGACGCTGGGCGGCCAGTGGAAGCGCGAAAAACTGACGAACACGGACACCATCGGCACCGTGCCGTCCGATTACAACGGCAAGGAGGTGTCCGGCGCCTCGCTGTCGGGCTCCACCTCGGCCCTGTTCGCCGAAGACCAGATCTACCTGCGCGAAGACTTGACGGCGACGCTGGGCGCCCGCCTCGACCACCACGGCAAGTTCGGCAACAATACCAGCCCGCGCGTCTACCTGGTTTACCATCCGCTGCCGGAGTGGACCGTGCGCGGCGGCGTGTCGAAAGGCTTCCGCGCCCCCAGCCTGAAGGAAAACTCGCCGAGCGCGGCGACCCAGTCCGGCGGCAACGGCTGCGGCAGCCTGCGCCCGCTCGGCTACGTCAACGAAGGTTGCTACATGGCCGGCAACGCCGACCTGAAACCGGAAACCAGCGAGAGCGGCGAAATCGGCGTCGCCTACGCCCGCGCCGGCTGGGACCTGGGCCTGACCTATTTCCGCACCAACTTCAAGAACAAGATCGACTACGCGCCCTTGGGCAAGGCGCACGGTTATTGGTGGACCAAGATGCAGAACATCCAGAAGGCGCGCACCAGCGGCGTCGAGGCGACGGCGACAATACCGCTCAGCAAAGACATCAGTTTGCGCAACAACCTGACATACATGGCCGAGGCGAAGAACCTGAGCACCGGCGCCAACCTGCTGGCGACGCCGAAAGTGTCGGTGTTCTCGGCGCTGGGCTGGCAAGTCAACGATCAGCTGTATGCGGAAGTGACGCACCAGTACACCGGCAAGCAACTGGACGGCGGCAATGTGCAGACCAAGGCTTACCGCATCGTCGACGCGCTCGCATCGTACAAGCTGGGCCAGCAGTTCACCCTGCGCGCCGGCATCGAGAACCTGTTCAAGAAGGGGCCGAAGGCGGACGGCGCCGTCAACTACTACGTGCCGGGCCGGCGCGTATTTGTCGGCGCGACGTCGAACTTCTGAGCCGGGCGTGATAACGGGGCCGGCCCCTGAGCAGGCCGGCCCCCCGCCGCCGCGTGCCGCCCCTTACTGGGCCGGCGCGACGACGACGGCCGGCGCCGGCGCCGTCACGGCCGCCGGCGCGTGCAGCGCCACCGGCGCGCCGACCGCCAGCCAGCCGCTGGCCGGCAGCAGCGGCACCAGCAGCAGCGCGACGATGTTGATGATCTTAATCAGGGGATTGACGGCCGGGCCGGCCGTGTCCTTGTAGGGATCGCCGACGGTGTCGCCGGTGACGGCCGCCTTGTGCGCGTCCGAACCCTTGCCGCCGAAATTGCCATCCTCAATATACTTCTTGGCGTTATCCCAGGCGCCGCCGCCCGTCGTCATCGAAATGGCGACGAACAGGCCGGTGACGATGGTGCCCATCAACAGGCCGCCCAGCGCGGCCGGCCCGAGCAGCATGCCGACGACAATCGGCACCACCACCGGCAGCAGCGAGGGCACGATCATTTCCCGGATCGCCGACGCCGTCAGCATATCCACCGCCTTGTCGTACTCAGGCTTGCCGCTGCCGTCCATGATGCCCTTGATGTCGCGGAACTGGCGGCGCACCTCGACCACCACGGCGCCGGCCGCCCGCCCCACCGCCTCCATCGCCATCGCCCCGAACAGATAGGGGATCAGGCCGCCGATGAACAGGCCGACGATCACCATCGGATTCGACAAATCGAAAGTGATGTGCTGCCCGACCGATTCCAGCGCGTGCGTGTAGTCGGCGAACAGCACCAGCGCGGCCAGGCCGGCCGAGCCGATCGCGTAGCCCTTGGTGACGGCCTTGGTGGTGTTGCCGACGGCGTCCAGCGGATCGGTGATGGCGCGCACGGAATCGGGCAGGCCCGACATTTCGGCGATGCCGCCGGCGTTGTCGGTGATCGGGCCGTAGGCGTCGAGCGCGACGACGATGCCGGCCATCGACAGCATCGACGTGGCGGCGATCGCGATACCGTACAAACCGCCCAGCTGGTAGGCCACCAGGATGGCCGCGCACACGGCCAGCACCGGATAGGCGGTCGACTTCATCGACACGCCCAGGCCGGCGATGATGTTGGTGCCGTGCCCGGTGGTGGAAGCCTCGGCGATATGCCGCACCGGATGGAAGTCGGTGCCCGTGTAGTACTCGGTGATGTAGACCATCAGCCCGGTGAGGACGATGCCGACCACGGTCGAGCCCATCATCTTCATGCGCATCGCCTCGTCCGGCCACAGCATCCAGGTGACGACGGCGAAGCCGATCAGCGACAGGCCCGCGGCCCACCACAGGCCGGTGTACAGCGCCGACATGATTTTCTTGCCCGGCTGGGCCTTCACCATCGAGCAGCCGACGATGGAGGCGATGATGGACACGGCGCCCAGCAGCAGGGGATAAATGATGGCGGCGCCGGAGCCGCTGATCAGCAGGGCGCCCAGCAGCATCGTCGCGATCAGCGTCACGACATAGGTTTCGAACAGGTCGGCGGCCATGCCGGCGCAGTCGCCGACGTTGTCGCCGACGTTATCGGCGATCACGGCCGGATTGCGCGGGTCGTCCTCGGGAATGCCCGCCTCGACCTTGCCGACGAGGTCGGCGCCGACGTCGGCGCCCTTGGTGAAGATGCCGCCGCCCAGACGGGCGAAGATGGAAATGAGCGAGGCGCCGAAGGCCAGGCCGATCAGCGGCTGGATCACCTTGTGCTGGTCGGCGCCGGCCGGGGCGCCCGACATCAGCATCCAGTAGAACAGCGTCACGCCCAGCAGGCCCAGGCCGACCACCAGCATGCCGGTGATGGCGCCGCCCTTGAAGGCGACGTCAAGCGCCTCGTTCATGCCCCGCGTGGCCGCCTGCGCCGTGCGCACATTGGCGCGCACCGACACGTTCATGCCGATGAAGCCGCAGGCGCCGGAGAGCACCGAACCGATGAAGAAACCGAGCGCCGTCTGCGCGCCCAGCAAGGCGAAAATCACGATCAACAACACCACGCCGACGATGGCGATGGTGCGGTACTGGCGCGCCAGATAAGCGGCCGCGCCCTGCTGGATCGCCAGGGCGATTTCCTGCATGCGGGCGTTGCCCGCATCCTGGCGCAAAATCCAACTACGGGACCACAGACCATACACGACGGCGATGACGCCGCAGATTATCGCGAAGCAAAGACTAGCTGCCATATTGTCCCCTTTGTTTTAGATCAAGCACTACCACTACGACACTCAGAAAACTGCCGGCCGTGCCGGATAGACACGCGCAGCCAACCAACCTGCGTACTGCAAAACCTTGCAACGCCCGCCCGGGGAGGGGCGGACCAAGCGAAAACGGGACGGCGGCGCCGCGCTCGGGCGCAAAAAAAGCGGACACACGGTCCGCTCTTTCGGGTGATGCTTATTCGGCCAGCGCGGCGAACGCGCTATCGCGAATCTGTTCGACCGGACCGACGCCGGAAATGCGCCGGTACTTCGGTGCGCCCGGCGTGCCGGACTTGGCCCAGTCGTTGTAGTAGCCAAGCAGCACTTCGGTCTGGTTGTGGAACACTTCCAGGCGCTTCTTGACGGTTTCCGCCTTGTCGTCGTCGCGCTGGATCAGCGCTTCGCCGGTGACGTCGTCGACGCCCTCAACCTTCGGCGGATTGAATTTGACGTGGTAGCTGCGGCCCGACGCCGGATGGGTGCGGCGGCCGTCCATGCGCTCGACGATGGACGCGTCCGGCACGTCGATTTCCAGCACATAGTCGACATGAATGCCGGAATCCTTCATCGCGTCCGCTTGCGCGACCGTGCGCGGGAAACCGTCGAACAGATAACCGTTCGCGCAGTCGGCGTCTTTCAGGCGGTTCTTCACCAGGCCGATCATGATGTCGTCCGACACCAGTCCGCCCGCATCCATGATCTTCTTGGCGGCGATACCCAGTTCCGTGCCCGCCTTGATCGCGGCGCGCAGCATGTCGCCGGTGGAGATTTGCGGGATATTGTATTTTTCCTTGATGAAATTAGCTTGGGTGCCCTTGCCGGCACCGGGTGCTCCTAAAAGAATAAGACGCATGAAAAATTCCTAAAACAGATATGGGGATATGGTGGTGTGCTGCAAACTTGATGATGCTGATCTGACTATCTTCCTACGGAACTTACCACAAAAGTTCAGCGGAACGTAACTTTGTGGCCGATTTGACATGGCGAGATTGATCAAACGCAGTGTTTGGCGTCTTTTTGGCCTCAAAACATCGTTTTTTCCTGTGTTAGCGCAATACCGCGCTCACTGCGCGAAATGCAACCTGACGCGCGCCAAATCTTCCGGCGTGTCCACGCCGGCCGCCGGCGCCGACGCCGTCACATGCACGGCAATCGGATAACCGTGCCACAGCACGCGCAACTGCTCCAGCGCCTCGACCGACTCCAGCGGCGACACCGCCAGATCCGGATAGGCTTGCAGGAAAGCGTTGCTGTAGGCGTAGAGGCCGATGTGGCGCAGCGGCGCGTAAGCGTCCGGCAGCGCCTGCGTCGATTGCGCGAAGCCGTCGCGGTGCCAGGGGATCGCCGCGCGCGAGAAATACAGCGCGCGCCCGGCCTTGTCCAGCACCACCTTGACGACGTTCGGATTGAACACGTCGGCGGCCTCGCGCAGCGGATGGGCGCAGGTGGCCATCGGCACCGTCGCGCTGATCTGCGCGGCGGCGGCGGCCAGCAGGGCCGGATCGATCAAGGGCTCGTCGCCCTGCAAATTGACGACCACGGCCTGCGGCGGCAACTGCAGCGTGCGCGCCACCTCGGCGATGCGGTCGGTGCCGGACGGATGGTCGGCGCGCGTCATGCACACCTCGACGCCGTGCCGCTCGCAGGCGGCGCGGATATCCTCATGGTCGGTGGCGACGATAATGCGCACCGCACCGGAGGCGGCGGCGCGCTCGGCCACCCGCACCACCATCGGCTTGCCGCCGAGATCGGCCAAAGGCTTGTTCGGCAGGCGCGTCGAGGCCAGCCGCGCCGGAATGATCACAATGAAAGACATGCTGCAGGCGGCCTTATTCGACGGCGTCTTGCAGCGTGCGGGCCTGGTCGGCCCACATGATCGGAATGCCGTCGCGGATAGGATAGGCAAGGCGGTCGGCGCGGCAGATCAACTCCAGCGCCTTCTTGTCGTGTTCGAGCGGGCCCTTGCAAATAGGGCAAACCAAGATATCAAGCAGTCGAGTATCCACGACATTTCTCCACAATTTGTTGGGCCAGCGCGGCATCGATGCGCGCCGTGACCGGAACGACCCACAGTCTCGGATCGTCTTTGAGATATTCAATTTGCGCACATTTTACTGCATCCTTCTCCGTGATCAAGATGATGTCCGCGTCGACGTCCGCAAACGGCCGGTCGAGGAAATCATGATGGTCCGGCAAAGGCAGTTCCGCGCACTGCACGCCGGCGCTTTTCAGCATGCTGAAAAAGCGCCCGGGATTGCCGATGCCGGCGGCCGCGACGATGCGCCGGCCGCCGCCGGCCAGCAAGGCCAGCGGCATGCGCTCGGCGCGCTCGGCCAAGCGCTCGGCGAACTCGCCGAGCAACTGCATCTGGAACGCGGCGCCGCCCGGCCCGGCCAGCGCCGCCCGCAAATCCGCCGTCAACAGCGGCGTATTCACCACCGTGAAATCGCGGCGCCGCCGCGGCCCCTCGCGCAGCGGGCCGGCCGGCAACAACCAGCCGTTGCCAACGCCGCGGCCGTCGAACAAGACAATCTCCACGTCGCGCTGCAAGGCGTAATGCTGCAAACCGTCATCGGCGATCAACACATCGACATCCGGATACGCGGCCAGCAGTGCGCTGCCGGCGGCGGCGCGGTCGCGCCCCACCACCACCGGACAGCGGCCGTGCTGGGCGATCAACAGCGGCTCGTCGCCGACCTCGCCCGGCGTCGACTGCGGCGTCACCGGACGTGGCGAGCGGTCGCGGCTGCCATGCCCGCGCGAAATCACGCCGGGCCGCAAGCCGCGCTCGCGCAGCGCCTGCACCAGCCAGATCGTCAACGGCGTCTTGCCCGTGCCGCCGATAAAAATATTCCCCACCACCACCACCGGCACCGGCAAGCGCGCCGACTTCAGCACACCGGCCCGGAACAAAGCGGCGCGCGCCGCGCTCAGCGCGCCGAACAACAAGGACAGCGGCCACAAGGCGCAGGCCAGCGCACCGCGGCGCAACCAATTGCGGGTCAGGGTCGCCTCCAACCGGGACGGCTGCGGCGGAGCGGAAAGTGGGGACTGGAGCGGGCGGGAAGTCGGCATGCAAGGGAGGGAAAGGGAGCGGGCGCGCCGGCCGGCGCCCCCTGGGATCGGATTACTTTTTAGCGCCGGCCTGCGCGGCGAACGTCAGCTTCTCATAGCCGGCCAAACGCGCCGCCTCCATCACATTAATCACCATCTGATGCATCGCAAACTGGTCGGCATTGACGATCACCACCGGCGTCTGCGCCGGCGGCTTACCCTGGTTCGCCTCCAGGGCCGCCTCGCGCAAGGCATCGGCCAGACCGGCCGCGTCGCGGAAAGACACGGCCACATGATTCACCGTGTAATTGCCCTTGGCGTCGACCGTCACATTGATCTCGTTCGGCTTCTCCACCGCCTTGCTGGCGTCGGCCGTCGGCAAGGTGATCTGCAACTCGGTGAACTTGCTATACGTCGTCGTCACCATCAAAAAAATCAAAATCACCAACAACACATCGATGAAAGGAATCAGATTGATTTCGGGATCCTCGCGCCCCTTACCTTTACGGAAATTCATTTGCGCGCACTGTGAACGATATCGACGAACTTGACGGCCTGCTGCTCCATCTCAATGATGAAACTATCGACCAGGGCGCGGAAATGGCGGTAAAACACCAGCGTCGGCATGGCGATCGCCAACCCGAAACCCGTGTTATACAGCGCCACCGAAATACCATGCGCCAACTGCGTCGGATTCGCGCCGCCGGCGTTCTGCGAACCGAAAATCTCGATCATGCCGACCACGGTGCCGAACAAGCCCATCAACGGCGCCAGCGTCGCAATCGTGCCCAGCGTCGTCAAAAAACGCTCCAGCACATGGGCCACGCCGCTGCCGGCCTCCTCGATCGACTCCTTCATCACCTCGCGCGGCGAATCGACATTGCGCAGCGCGGCGGCGAGCACCACGCCGAGCGGCGAATTCTGCTCCAGCTTCTCCAGCGTATCGGCGCTGATCTGCGCGCCGCGATACACCTTCACCACCTCATCGAGCAACTTACGCGGCAAAATCTTACTGCGGCGCAAATACAGCAAACGCTCGACGATCAACGCCACGGCGACGACAGAGGCGACCAACAACAGCCAGATAGGCCAGCCAGCGGCATGAAAAATAGCGAGCAACACAAACTCCTGAAAAATGGGGCGCAAACGCCTATTGTACGCACAGGCAAGCGCAATGGCGCAATGTAAGCCCAGAAACTTTGGGGTCAGGTCTAGACATGTCGGTTTTATCCACCGCAACATTGGGGTCAGGTCTAGACATGGCGGTTTTTGCACATATTCTGTGGATAAGATTGTTAGCAAGCGAATTAACAATCGCCAAGCACCTTGATTTATAAGGATATTTTTGCCATGAGTAAAAACATGGCAGCGGCGCAGATATCCACCGGGACGGCCGGAGCGCCGCCGGCCGACAGGCTGAACAGTTCAGTTGTGGAGTTCTGCACATCTTCTGTGGATAAGATTGTGCGCAAGGCCGCCCCCTCCTCGTCAAGTCATTGATTTATATCATTTAAATTTGCATGCGCAAAAATACGGCATAGCCCGTGCACACGCCGTACAGGCAAGCCATCCGACCGCTTTGAGGTGGCGCAAAGTTCTGCACATCTTCTGTGGATAAGATTGTGAGCAAGCCTATCCATCCCCCCTCAAGCCATTGATTTATATAATTAATATTTCCATGCGCAAAAATAGGGCAGCCTCGATTACTTGCCCGGCAGCACCTGGCAAGCGCTCAGCGGCCGCCAACAATGCAGTTTGCCGGCGCCGCGAAACAGAAGGCAGCGGCCGCCCGGACAATGTGGACTTCTGCACATATTTTGTGGATAAGATTGTTAGCAAGGCATACAACTCTAATCTAAGCCATTGATTTATATCATATATATTCCCATGCGCAAATTAGTGGCATGCTGCCTAAACAGGGCTTTCCGCATAGCGCGCTGATCGCGCCCCAGCGTTTCGCGTCGCCGACGCATGCGCGCCACCCCAGTTCTGCACATTTATTGTGGACAAGATTGTGAGCAAGATTATTAATGGGCGGCAAGGTCATTGATTTATAAGGATATTTTCCCACAGCCCAAAAATAAGGCAGGAAAACGGCATCCTGTTCGCAAGCCCTGCATTGCGGTAAAGCATAAGTTCTACACACATTCTGTGGACAAGATTGTGCGCAAGCCGATGTGCATTGCCTAAGTACCTTGATTTATAAGGATTTTCCTATCCTGCACAAAAATATTGCACAGTACAAAATATTGCCAAATCTGGCGGAAAAAGCCCAAAATCGCGCGCCGCAGGCTGTGCAAGCAGACTTGTCCACCGTGAAGCCCGACGACGTTAGAAGTTCCGCACATCTTTTGTGGATAAGATTGTTAGCAAGGTATTTGACACTACACAACACCCTTGATTTCAAAGGAGTTTTTTGCCAAGCACAAAAAACAGGCAGCTATACAAAAAGCAATTCCAGGGGGCTTGCAGGCATTCAGCCGTGGAAAAATTATCATCCACACCACCGTCCGCCGCTCAGTTCTGCACATATTCTGTGGATAAGATTGTTAGCAAGGAGCGCTACAATAATATAAGCCTTTGATTTAAAATAATATTTTTACCCTGCGCAAAAATACGGCAAGAAAACTCGATGCAAGCCGGACGGCGTCGAAGCGGCCGTCGCTCCCATGCGCCGGAGCGACCTAATAGTTCCACACATATTCTGTGGACAACTTTGTGCGTAAGTGCCCAGCCCGCTTCCGATGTGCTTGATACATAAGGACTTTTTCCTATTGCCGCCAAATAAGGCAAGCAGATTTTTATATAAAAATCATGGACTTACAAATAAAACTTGTCGTTCTTGATGAAATATGACATAAGCATGACCTCCCCCGACACTATGTGGACAGTTCCCCCGCAAGCCCCATGAATACCGACACTTCGACAGACAGCAGCTTCGCCGCGCCGCCGGTGCTGACCGTCACGGCCCTGAACCAGGCCGTGGCGCGGCTGCTGGAACGCTCCTTCCCGCTGAGCTGGATCGCCGGCGAAATCTCCAACTTCACCCGCGCCAGCTCCGGCCACTGGTACTTCACCTTGAAGGACGACGCCGCCCAGGTGCGCGCCGTGATGTTCCGCGGCCGCGCGCAATTCGCCGGCTTCACGCCGCGCGAAGGCGACAAGGTCGAGGTGCGCGCGCTCGTCACGCTGTACGGCGCGCGCGGCGACTACCAGATCAATGTCGAGGCGATCCGCCGCGCCGGCGTCGGCGCGCTGTACGAGGCCTTCCTGCGCCTGAAGGAAAAACTCCATGCCCAGGGCCTGTTCGCGCCGGAGCGCAAACGCGCCATTCCCATGTTCGCCAAGACCATCGGCATCGTCACCAGCCCGCAGGCGGCGGCGCTGCGCGACGTCCTGACCGCGCTGAAACGGCGCGCGCCGCACGTCCACATCATCCTGTACCCCACCCCGGTACAGGGCCAGCAGGCGCCGGAGAAAATCGCCGAAGCGATCGCCACCGCCTCGCGCCGCGCCGAGTGCGACGTGCTGCTGGTGTGCCGTGGCGGCGGCAGCATCGAAGACCTGTGGTCCTTCAACGACGAAGGCGTGGCGCACGCCATCGCCGCCTGCAGCATGCCGGTGATCTGCGGCGTCGGCCATGAAACCGACTTCACCATCGCCGACTTCGCCGCCGACCTGCGCGCCGCAACGCCGACGGCGGCGGCCGAACTGGCGGCGACGCCGCGCGCCGACTGGATGGCCTCGCTGAAAGCCGACGCCGTCGACCTGTGCCGCGCCATGCGCCGCAGCGCCGACACGGCGGCGCAAACGCTGGACCACCACAGCCGCCGGCTGCTGAACCCGTCGGCGCAGATCGAGCAGCAGCGCTTGAAACTGCTGGCGCTGGCGACGGCGATGACGCACGCCACGCGCGCGCCGCTGAACCAGGCGCACTTCGCCCTGGACCGCCTGCGCGCGCGCTGGGCCGGCCAGCGGCCCGACGCCACGGCCTTGCGCACGGCGCTGCACGGCCAGCGCCAGCGCGCCGCAACCGGCATGGCGCACCGGCTGGCGCAGCGGCGCCACGCCTTAGACGGCCTGGCGGCGCAACTGGAACTGTTGAATCCGCAGCGCACGCTGGAGCGCGGCTACGCGATCCTGACGGATGAAAAAGGCGCGATAGTGCGCGCGCCCTCGCAACTGAAGGCGCGCCAGAACGTCGGCGTGCGGCTGGCCGAAGGCAGCGCGCAAATCGGCATCGCCAGCGTGCAGGCGACGCTGGAATAAACCGGGGCCAGGTATTCCGGCGCCACGGCGCCGGAATGCAGCAATGGCCCATCCGCTTTACAATGGGGGTCGTTTCAGCAAAAATATTGCGCTCATTCGTTTGCACACTCAACCACAAAGGGACACAACATGGAACATACTCTGCCACCACTGCCGTATGAAATGGACGCTCTGGCTCCGCACATTTCGAAAGAAACGCTGGAATACCACTACGCCAAGCATCATCAGACCTATGTGACGAACTTGAACAACCTGATCAAGGGCACCGAGTTCGAAAACCTGTCCCTGGAAGAAATCATCAAGAAATCGTCCGGCGGCATCTTCAACAACGCGGCCCAAGTGTGGAACCACACGTTCTACTGGAACGGCATGAAGCCAAACGGCGGCGGCGCACCTAGCGGTGCCGTGGCCGACGCGATCAACGCCAAATGGTCGTCGTTCGATAAGTTCAAGGAAGAATTCACCAAATCGTGCGTCGGCAACTTCGGTTCCGGCTGGACCTGGCTGGTGCAAAAGGCCGACGGTTCCGTCGAGATCGTCAACACCTCGAACGCCGGCTGCCCGCTGACGGCTGGCGACAAGCCGCTGCTGACCTGCGACGTGTGGGAACACGCTTACTACATCGACTACCGCAACCTGCGCGCCAAGTACGTGGAAACGTTCTGGGGCCTGGTGAACTGGGACTTCGTTGCCAAAAACTTCGCTTAATTCGCGCAGCTTTTGTCAACGTCAAACAGCGTCTGACCACAGGTACGATCTGAGCAACTGATCGTCACCCCAAAAGAAGTCTTTGCCAGCAGGCACAGGCTTCTTTTTTTTCGCCTGGCGCGCATGCCGATGCGCCCGCCTAATACCACGTGTTTCCACGCAAAAAATTGGTATTGCAAACGGCAGCCCCACCATATCGCTCGCCACCCTCTCCTTTTCAAAAAATTGGTACTGCATAAAATTGGTTTTTCAAAACCAGTTGACTACCAAATGGAATGCTCGCACGCTTCCAACGCTACACCCACCTCATTGGACGTGTTCGCCTCCCCCCGCATCCGGACGCCAGCCGCCCAAACACCAACAAAAAAGGAGACGCAATTGAACAAGACTATTATCAACAGCTTGGTCGTCGGTCTTTTGGGCGGCACCTTGAGCGGCTGCGGCGGCGGCAGCGAAAGTGGATCGGAAACATCAGCGCGAACCAGCCTGCTGGCCCAGACCGTGTCATGCTATGCCGAGTGGGGCAGCGACACCGTCTATGTCGGCGGCGGCAAGGCAAGCTATAACAACATCAATTACACGGCAAATTACTGGACCCAAGGAGACAATCCGGCAAGCAGCAGCGGCAATGCCGGCAGTGGCAAACCGTGGACCAGCGCAGGCAATTGCGGCACGCCGACTCCGACTCCGACACCGACACCGACTCCAACTCCAACACCGACACCGACTCCAACACCAACGCCGACTCCCACCCCGACACCCACTCCAACGCCCGGGCTGGCAAAACATGCGCTGATCGGTTACTGGCACAACTTCACCAATCCAAGCGGCGCCACCTATCCGATCGCGCAAGTCAGCGACGACTGGGACGTCATCGTGGTGTCGTTCGGCGACAATGCCGGAAACGGCAACGTCAGCTTCACCCTCGACCCTTCCGCCGGCAGCGAAGCGCAGTTCATCCAGGACATCAAAGCGAAACAGGCGAAAGGCAAGAAGGTCGTGCTGTCGCTGGGCGGACAGAACGGCTCGGTATCGGTGGGATCGACAGCCGAAGCGAACAACTTCGCCAACAGCCTGTACGACATCATCAGCAAATACGGTTTCGACGGCATCGACCTCGACCTGGAAAACGGCGTCGCGCTGGGCGCGCCCATCCAGACCTACCTGCCGATCGCCGTCAAGAGCCTCAAAGCCAAGGTCGGCCCAACGTTCTATCTGTCGATGGCGCCGGAATGGGTCTACGTCGAGGGGGCTTACACTTCCTATGGCAGCATCTGGGGCGCCTACATCCCGATCATTAACGCGCTGCGCGACGAGCTGACCGTGCTGCACCCGCAGTACTACAACAACGGTGACGTCTACACGCCCTACTCGACGGCGGCCATCAAGGCCGGCTCGGCGGACCAGTTGGTGGCAACAGCAAGGATGCTGATCGAGGGCTTTAACTATGGCGGGAACAGCTTCGCCGGATTGCGCCCGGACCAGGTCGGCTTTGGCGTGCCGTCGGGGCGCAGCTCGGCCAACTCCGGCTTCACCACCTCGGCCGACGTGAGCAAGGCGCTCAATTGCCTGACCCGACTGCTCAACTGCGGCGCCATCCGGCCCGTCGCCGCCTATCCGGACTTCCGCGGCGTCATGACATGGTCGATCAACTGGGACAGGCACGACGCCTATAACTTCTCGGCGCCGAGTAAGGCGGTGCTCAGAACGCTGCCTTAGTAGGGTGGCATGCCGGGCGGCGGCCTTGTTCAGCGCAGGCGGCTGCCCGGCAGATAGTGCTGCAATTCCCGCGCGACCTGGCGCCGCCGCGCATCCGTCACGAAGCGTCCGACCTCAACGGCGACGCCGCGCGCTTCCAGGCGGATCAAGGCGTTGTCGCGTCGGGGTTCGCCAATGCGGGTCCAATAGGGGTCGAGCCGGGTCTGCCGCATCTGCCCCGCGCGCACCTGCTCGATCAACAGGCAGTTGTCGCGCAAGGCAATATGCTCGTAGTCGGCCGCATGCCGCGCGTAATACAGCATCGCGCACGCCACCGCGCCCATTTCCACGATCGAAAAAACCGGCACATACCAGTAACCGCTCAGCGCGAACGCCGCGGCAATGGCAAACGACAGCAGGCACAAGACGCCGTAGGCCATCCCCAGCTGGCGCGGGGACAGCGAGCAGTTACGTTTGAGCAGCCATTCAGGCTGGTGCATTGCGGCGTCGCGCGGCATGCTGTCTCCCCGATTTGGCGGGCTACCCTTCGAAAGTATGGCACCGTCGCGCGGATCGGCCGGCGCATACGCTAAGCAACGTCTTGATGCCCGTCAAACAAGCAGGCCAACGGGGGGAACAGGGAATCGGCTCAGGGACGCAGATGGGTCAAGCCGTAATAGACATGTTCCCACCAATGGTCGCGGGTTCGAACCAGGCTCAGGCAGTGCTTGTCCAGCTCGGCCGGAAAGACGATGTCCTGACAAGCCTTCGTCATCAGCGCATTGCGCTGGTTTTCCGCGTTGCTCAGCGAAATGATCAACCAGGCGATCAGTCCCAGCACGATGGTCAGCAAACTCCACGGCAAATAGTTGGTCGTGTCCGCTTCGCCGACATAGTCCTGCGGCCGCGATTCGCGGTACATGGCCATGACGCCTTCTTCTTTTTCATTCATATCGCAACTGCCTCCCGTGCATGCTGGCTGCATAGCCATGGTTGTCTGGCGCCTTGCGCCGCGCCCGCCTGTACGCCTATTTTACGCGCTCGCCCGACTTAATGGCGGTGGCCGGCGCGGCCCCCTTCCTCATCGCCGAGCTTGACGGAAATCGTTTCGATATGGTCGACGTCGATGTCGGCGCCGTCCGGCACCTCCGTGTCGCGCCCGGCGGCGGCACGCTCGCCGGTGCCGCCGGCATCCGTGTCGCTGTCAAGGTCGGCGTCGCCGACGTCGGGACCGGCCGTGCCGTCTTCCGCGTCCGTCTTGCCGCCCGCCGCCAAACCTGGCGCGCCGCGCAAGTCGCTGCCGCTGTCGGAACTATCGCTCGGTCCCAGCGCGCCCGTGCCGTGCCCGCGTCCCAACACGCGGTCGGCGCCGAACGGTAGCCGGTCCGGATCAAGGCTGCTGCCTGACATGATGCCCCTCCCTGAATGCATTGCATCGATGGCCATTAGACCGGGTTTGCCGCACGCGGTTCACTCGCCATTTTTTACAAATGAGCAAAAACAAGAAATTACTTCACAAATGTAATATTCATTGATATAGTATATGCAGATGAACAAATTCCCGGCGAATGCGGCCCCGCGCCGCACCCGCACAGCAGGAAGCGACCGGTAAGTGGCAAGCCGGCCAAGAGTGAATTCGGCCACACCTCAGCGCTGCGCACACGCCAAGGGCTTGGCAGCCTTGAGTACCCATTAATGTATTTTGGAGAATGACCATGAACGCAAAACAACTGATCGCCACCCTGCTCGCCGTTGCCGCCGCCGGTTCCGCCTTCGCCCAGGCGCCTGCCGCCGGCCTGAGCCGCGAGCAAGTCATCGCCGAACTCGTGCGCGCCCGCAGCGCCGGCGAACTGCCCGTCGGCGAAACCGACTATCCCAAACTGCCGGCCAGCGCCAGCACGCTGACGCGCGCCCAGGTCACGGCCGAATTGCAGCGCGCCCGCGCCGCCGGCGAGCTGGCGAGCGGCGAAACGGACTACCCGAAAATGCCGGCCGCCGCCAGCACGCTGACCCGCGCGCAAGTCAGCGCCGAATACCTCCGCGCCCGCCAGAACGGCGAAATCCCCGTCACCGAGGCCGACTTCGACGTCGCGCAAACGGCGCATCAGTTCCTCAAATCGTCCAACTAAGCCGGCTCGCCGATGTCGACCTTCCACACGCCGTTGCTGCGCGCCGCCGGCGCCGCCGCCCTGGCCCTGGCCCTGGGCGCCTGCGCCAGCATGGGCAAGCCCGGGCAAGGCGCGCCGCTGCTTGACGCCAACGCGCTCGGCGCCGGCAAGGCCATAGGCGCGGCCGCGACCGCCGCCGACTGGCCGCGGCAGGCGTGGTGGCAGGATTTGCACGACCCGCAACTGAACCAGTTGCTGGCTGTCGCGCTGGCCGACAATCCGGGCTTGCAGGCGGCCGAGGCGCGCGTGCGCCAGGCGCGCGCGCTGGCCGGGCTGGCCGAGGACCGCACCCGGCCGAAGGCGGACGCCAGCGTGTCGCTGGACCGCGAACGCTATTCCCTGCACGGCAGCGCGCCGGCGCCGCTGGCCGGCCAGTACGCCTGGCGCAACCAGGCCACGCTGTCACTGTCCTACGATCTGGACCTGTGGGGCCGCAACCGCAGCGCCCTCGCCGCCGCCCTCGACGAGGTGCAACTGGCCTCGGCCGAGTCGCAGGTGGCGCAACTGACGCTGCAGACGGCCCTGGTGCGCAGCTATATCCAGCTGTCGTTCGAGTTCGAGCGGCAGGAATGCATCCGCGCCGGCCTGGCGCGGCGCGACCAGTTGCTGGAGCTGTCGCAACGGCGCCGCCGGGCCGGCCTGGGCACCGAGGTCGACGTCGCCCAGGTCGAGGCGACGCTGCCGGCCGGCCGGCGCGAGCTGGAACAGTCGGCCGAGGCCATCGCGCTGCTGCGCAACCAATTGGCGGCGCTGGCCGGCAAGGGGCCGGCCGACGGCGAGGCGCTGACCCGGCCGGCGCTGCGGCTGGAGCGGGCGCCGGCGCTGCCGAGCGCGCTGCCGGCCGAGCTGCTCGGGCGCCGCCCGGACATCGCCGCGCAGCGCTGGCGCGTCGAGGCGGCGGCCCAGCGCGTCGACGCGGCCAAGGCGGATTTCTATCCGAACCTGAACCTGCTCGCCTTCGCCGGCCTGCAATCGTTCGGCTTCGCGCACTTCCTCGAAGCCGCCTCGGCCACGCGCGGCGTCACGCCGGCGCTGACCCTGCCGATCTTCGCCGGCGCCCGCCTGCGCGCCCAGCTCGACCAGCAGGGCGCCGTGTACGACGCCGCCGTCGCCCAATACAACGGCAGCGTGGTCGCCGCGCTGGCCGACGTCGCCAACAACGTCGCCAAGGCGCAGTCGCTGCAACAGCAGCAAGCCCTGGGCGCCGACGCGCTGGCCACGGCCGCCAAGGCGCGCCAACTGGCCGCGCGGGCCTATGCGGCCGGTCTCAGCGACGCCGTCAACCTGCTGCACAGCGAACTGGCGCTGCTGCAGGAACAGCAGAACATGGCCCAGTTGGGGGCGCGCCGGCTGGACAGCTATGCCAGCCTGATGGCGGCCCTGGGCGGAGGATTCGGCGCTTTACCATAACTGAGCGATATACAATCTAGCCTTTCTATGCTTGAGGAGTTCCAGATGAACGCTTTTGACGCGACCTACGCGCGGCTGCAAAACATTCGCACCCGCATGCCGGAGTTCCCGCTCGAACTGGTGCGCCTGATCCGCATGACCTACCACATCCAAAAAGGGATGAAGGACCTGACCAACGCGACGCTGAAAAAGTACGACCTGGTCGACGCCAGCTACATGGTGCTGGCGGTGTTGTACGGCACCGAGGGCGAATCGTCGAACGCCTGCACGCTGGGCATGGCCTGCCACGAAAAGCCGGCCAACCTGACGCGCGTGTGCAACGACCTGGAGGAACGCGGCCTGATCCACCGCGGCAGCCGCCCCGGCGACCGCCGCTCGGTGATGATTTCGCTGAGCGACCGCGGCCGCGCGCTGATCGAGGAGATCATGCCGCAGGTGTGCGCGAAGACCACCCAGGCCTACGACGGCTTCAGCGCCGAGGAACTGCAACAGATGGAAAGAATTTTTGCGCGCCAATTGCGCAACCTGAACAACATCACGTAATCCGACGACGCGGGCTGGCCGGCGTGTCGGGCGACGCTTCGCCAACCGACCCACGGAACCGATATGCCCAAGCTGCTCTCCACCCTGTACGGCGCCGGCCCCTTGCCCGGCCTGGCCGCCGCCGCGCGCGACTGGCGCGCCAGCGAGGGCGAACGCTGGATCTTCGTCGCCAAGACCATGCTGGCGGCGTTCGCCGCGCTGTGGCTGGCCTACCGCCTCGGCCTCGACTCGCCCAACTCGGCGATGGCCACCGTCTTCATCCTGGCCCTGCCCAGCAGCGGCATGGTGCTGGAAAAAAGCTTCTACCGCCTGCTCGGCACCCTGGTCGGCTGCGCCGGCGCCCTGCTGCTGATCGCCGCGTTCGCGCAGCAAAGCGTGCTGCTGTTCCTCGGCCTGGCCCTGTGGGTCGGCCTGTGCACCGGCGGCGCGGCGATGTTCCGCAACGCCCAGTCCTACAGCTTCGTGCTGGCCGGCTACACCGCCTGCATGATCGCCATCCCCGCCATCGACCAGCCGTCCCAGACCTTCGCACTGGCCGTGACGCGGGTGTCCGAAGTCGGCCTGGGCATCCTCTGCTCGGCCGTCGTCAACGACGCCCTGTGGCCGCGCCACCAGGGCGCGCAGGTGATGCGCACCGTGCAGGCGCGCTACGCCCGCATGATGGGTTTCTGCCACGACGTGCTGGAGCGGCAACTGGCGCCGGCCGAAGTCGAACTGACCCACCTGCAGTTCGCCGCCGACATCGCCGCCGTCGAATCGGGCCGCGCCGCCGCCTTCTTCGAGGCGAACGGCGCGCCCGCCGACAGGCGCTGGCTGCACGCCTTCAACGCCTCGTTCATGGCCGCGCTGACCACCTTCTACACGCTGCACCGGCTGCTGCACCGGCTGCGCCAGGAACCGGCCACGCCGCTGATCGCCCTGATCGAGCCGCTCTACGCGCCGCTGGCCGGCGCGCTGCAAACGGCGCCGACGCTGGCCAGCCTCGACGCGGTCGGCGCGCAACTGCGCGCGGCCGTGGCGCGGGCGGGCGCGGCGCTGGAGGGCGGCGGCGCCACGCGCGCCCAGCGCATCGACTTCGACACCGCCGCCGAGCTGCTGGAGCGCTTCACGCTGAACCTGCGCGCCTTCCAGCAGGTCTACGACGGCCTGGCCGACAACAAGCGCCAGCAGCTCTGCGATCCGCTGGCCTACACGCCGAAGACGCCGCCCGCGATCGTCTTCGCCAGCGGCGCGCGCGCCGCGCTGACACTGTTGTTGCTGGCCGCCGCCTGCTACCACCTGGCCTGGCCCTACGCCGCCACGACGATGCTGATGGCCACCATCTTCTGCGCGCTGGCCTCGTCGTCGCCGCGCCCGACGCTGATGGTCAAGCAGATCCTGAGCGGCTTCCTGGCCGCCGTGCCGCTGTCCTTCGTCTGCCTGTTCTTCGTGCTGGTGCGCGCCGACGGCTACCCGATGCTGGTGCTGGCGATGCTGCCGCCGCTGCTGCTGGGCAGCTACCTCAGCACCAACCCGAAGCGGGCCGGCGTCGGCATCGGCATCAACCTGTTCGTCGCCACGGTGGTCACGCCGGTCAACCTGATGCACGTCGACGGCGCCGCCTTCCTGAACACCACGCTGGCGCTGCTGCTGGGCGTGGCGCTGGCCTACCTCATCTTCGCCGTCGTGCTGCCCGAGCACACGATGGGCCACAAGGACCACGTCGCCGCGGCGCTGTGGCGCGAGGCGCTGAACACCTGCGTGGCCGGCCCGAAGCGCCTGAAGCACCGCTTCGACCACCGCGTGCGCGACCTGCTCAACCAGCTCAACGCGGCCGCCGGCCCGGCCCCGTCCGAGGCGACGCGCGCCGTGCTGCGCCAGGGCCTGACGCTGCTGGAACTGGGCCACTCGGTAATCGAAATGCGCGCGCTGATCGCCAGCTCGGCGCCCAGCGCGGCCAGCGCCGCGCTGGACCGGTGCGTGGCGCAGATCGCCGCCTACTTGCGCGCGCCGAGCCATGCCAACTGCCAGGCCGCCATCGCCGCGCTGCTCGACGCCGGCGCGCCGGTGCGCCAGGCCCGCGCCGGCGCCAGCCCGCAGCGCGCCGCCCGCCTGCAGACGGCGCTGGCCGATATGCACTCGATCTACACATCCCTGCTCGACCAACTGCCGCAAGCCCCCGGAGGACCGCAACATGCCGCGTGAACTGGCCATTTTTGGCGTACTCATTCCCACCCTGCTGCCGCTCTTCCTCGTCGCCATGGCGCTGCAGGCGGCGGCCGACTGGTGCCTGGGCAAACTGGGCGCCTACCGCCTGGTCTGGCACCCGTCGCTGCTGCGCCTGTGCGTCTTCGTCTGCATCCTGGCGGCGCTGGTGCTGCCGCTGTACCAATGAACCCTGAACCCCTATGAAAAACCGCCCTATGCCGACCAAGCTGATACGCTACTCAATCACCCTGCTCATGCTGGCCGCCGCCCTGTGGTGCGGCGCGACCATGTGGCAGCGCTACATGGAATCGCCGTGGACCCGCGACGGCCGCATCAAGGCCGACGTCATCAACGTCGGCGCCGACGTCGCCGGCACCGTCACCGAAGTGCTGGTGCGCGACAACCAGCTGGTGCAGAAAGGCGCCGTGCTGTTCGTCGTCGACAAGGCCCGCTACGTCAGCGCGCTGGCCCAGGCCGACGCCGTGCTGGCCGCGCAGAAAACCGAACAGGGCCGGCGCGGCAAGGAAGCGGCGCGGCGCGCCGGCCTCGACGCCAGCATCGTCTCGACGGAAAGCCGCGAAACGGCGCAGTACGCCGCCACCACCGCGTCGGCCCAGTACCAGGCCGCGCTGGCGGCGCGCCAGCTGGCGCAGCTGAACCTGGAACGCACCTTCGTGCGCGCGCCGGCGAGCGGCTACGTGACCAACCTCAACGTCCACGCCGGCGACTTCGCCGCCGTCGGCGCGGCCAAGCTGGCCGTCATCGACAACGCCTCCTTCTACGTGGTCGGCTATTTCGAGGAAACCAAGCTGGCCATGCTGAAGCCGGGCGACGCCGTGCAGATGAACACCATGAGCGGCGCCGCCATGCGCGGCCACGTCGAAAGCATCGCCCACGGCATCACCGACCGCGACGCCAGCACCGGCCGCGAACTGCTGGCCGACGTCAACCCGACCTTCAACTGGGTGCGCCTGGCGCAGCGCGTGCCGGTGCGCATCCACATCGACCAGCTGGCGGCGGGCCAGACGCTGGTGGCGGGCACCACCTGCACGGTGATCGTCGGCGCGCCCGGCAAGGGCAAATGAACTACAATCACGCATCCATAGACGCGCAGGCAGCATGACGACACCCGCCCACAAAAACGGCAACGACCGCCTCAGCGTCATCCGCCTCTTCCTCGACGCCGCCGCGCTGGGCAGCTTCTCGGCCGCCGGCCGCAAACAGGGCATGTCGCCGGCCGCGTCGAGCGCCTGCATCCAGCGACTGGAAGCGTCGCTGAAGGTCAAACTGTTCGAACGCACCACGCGGCGGCTGCGCCTGACCGAAGAAGGCCAGCGCTACAAGCACTACAGCGAGCAGGCGCTGGCCCTGATGGCCGAGGCCGAGGAAAGCCTGCACGCCGGCAGCGGCGCGGTGCGCGGCACGGTGAGGATATCGGCGCCGTCCGACATCGGCCGCAACGTGCTGCTGCCCTATCTGGACGAATTCCGCGCGCGCCACCCCGAAGTCCAGTTTGCGCTGGTGCTGACGGACGCCACCTCGAACCTGGTGCAGGACGACATCGACCTGGCGATCCGCTACGGCCAGCTGCCCGACAGCGACATGGTGGCGCGGCTGCTGCGGCCGAGCCGGCGCGTGGTGTGCGTGGCGCCGGCGCTGGCGGCGCGGGTCGGGCTGCCGCGCACACCCGACGAGCTGGCCGAGCTGCCGGCCATCGTGCTGGTGACGGCGCTGGGGCCGATGCACGAATGGCGCTACTGCGAAGACGGCAAGCGGCGCAGCGTGCGCGTGCAGCGCTACCTGCAAAGCAACGACGGCGAAATCATCCGCAAATGGGCCGTCGGCGGCCAGGGCTACGCCTACAAATCCATCCTCGACATCGGCGACGACCTGCGCGCCGGGCGGCTGCAGACCGTGCTCGACGACTACTTCACCGACAGCGCGCCGCTGAACCTGCTCTACCACCGCGCCCGCTTCCAGCCGCCGCGCATCGCCCTGCTGATCGACTTCCTGCTGGAGCGCTTCGGCCGCGCCGCCTAGCCGGGGACAGACCACGATTTCCAAGAAAGTATTTCTTGGAAATCGTGGTCTGTCCCCAGCTGTTAGCCGAGCAGGCCGCCGCCTTCGACGTCGATGACGGCGCCGCTCATGAAGCCGTTCGCCATCGCCAGCAGGTAGGCTTGGGCGACCTCGCCGGCCTGGCCGACGCGCCCCACCGGCAGCCCGGCGCCGATGCGGCCCATCGCGGCAACGCGCGCCTCGGCGCCGCTTTCGCCCCACAGTTCGGTGTCGGTGACGCCGGGGCTGACGACGTTGACGCGGCGCGGCGCCAGTTCCTTGGCGAGGTTTTTGGCCATCGCTTCGACGGCCGCGTTGACCATGCTTTTGAGCAGGCCGCCGGCGCCGAATTTGCGCGACAGCAGGCCCGAGGTCAGCGTGACCGAGGCGTCCGGCGCCAAGTGCGGCAGGGCCGCCTTGACGGCCGACAGGTAGCCGTAGACCTTGACGTCGAAGGCCAGTTGTATCTCGTCCATGCCCAGCTCGGCCAATCTGGTCGAGCCGACCCGCGCGCCCGACGTGAGCACCAACGCGTCGATGCCGCCGATGCCGCCGAAGGCCCGCGCCAGCGCGGCCGGGTCGGTGATGTCGGCCGCGACCGCGGCGATGCCGTCGCCGCCGCGCGCCGAGCGGCCGATGACGGTGACCGTGGCGCCGGCCGCGCGCGCGGCCAGCGCGACCGCGCGCCCGATGCCGGAGGTGCCGCCGACAACGACGACGTTTTTGCCTGTGAAGGCCGATTGCTTGAACATATTGGATCCTTTGGTGTGGTGGGTGCGGCGGCGGCAAGCCGGCAGCGTTCCGGCTTCGCGGCGCGGGTTTATTGTTGAACGATGCCCATCTGCCGCAGCAGCGTCAGGTTGTCTTCCAGATGCCAGTTGTCGGTGATGCGGCCGTCGGCGACGCGGTACATGTCGAAGGCCTGGAACTCGATCGTCTGGCCCTTGCCCTGGACTTCGCCGAACCGGCCGGTGAAGTGGCCGCTGAAGTGCAGGCGCAGCGTGACGCGGTCGCCGGCGGCGACCAGGTCGGTGATTTCCACTTTCAGGTCGGGCACGGCGCCACGGAAGGCCAGCGACGCTTGCAAGGGGCCGGCCAGGCCCTGGGCGCGGCCGGCCGGCAGCGTGCGGTCGGTGAATTCCGGCGCCAGCGCCTGCCTGGCCAGCGCGGCGTCGCCGCTGTTCCAGAACGCGGCGTAGCGGCGCGCGGCCAGCATCACGGCTTCCAGTTCGGCCGGCTTACCGCCGGTGAAGACCTGCTGCGGCGCCGGCAGGGCCGGATCGGCCGCCAGCGCGAACGGCGCGCTGATCTGGCACAGGGCGAAGGCGGCCGCGATCAGGAAAGGCGGACGGCGGAAGGGGGTGGCGGTAGTGGACATGGTGGTTCCCGGGAGTTGGTCGTTGTGCCAAATGCACAGACCGGATTGTCCCGCCAATCGTTCACATTGATAATTGAGCCGCCGATTGAATGATCTTCTCGTTTTATTTGAATATTCCCACGGCTTTTTGCTGCCGGGCCGGACGCGGCGCCGGCCGCGGCGTCGTGGCGGCCGGCTTCAGGCCCGCCACCAGCGCCATCGCCGGCGCGGCCGCTTCGCCGCCGCCGAGCTTGAACACGCCGACCGCTTGCGCCAGGCTGCCGGCCTGGTCCTGCAGGGACTCGGCGGCGGCCGCCGCCTGCTCGACCAGCGCCGCGTTCTGCTGCGTGACGCCGTCCATTTCGCTGATGGCCTGATTGATCTGCTCGATGCCGGCCTCCTGCTCGGCGCTGGCCGAACTGATCTCGCCCATGATGTCGGTGACGCGCTTGACGCTGGCGACGATCTCGTCCATCGTCGCGCCGGCCTGGTCCACCAATTTGCTGCCGCTGTCGACCTTTTCGACCGAGTCGCCGATCAATTCCTTGATTTCCTTGGCGGCGCCGGCGCTGCGCTGGGCCAGATTGCGCACCTCGCTGGCGACGACGGCGAAGCCGCGCCCCTGCTCGCCGGCGCGGGCCGCCTCGACGGCCGCGTTCAGGGCCAGGATATTGGTCTGGAAGGCGATGCCGTCGATGACGCCGATGATGTCGGCGATCTTGCGCGCCGAGTCGTTGATCGCCCCCATCGTCTCGACCACCCGCGCCACCACGGCGCCGCCCTGCACGGCGACGCTGGAGGCCGACAGCGCCAGCTGGTTGGCGCGCCGCGCGCTGTCGCTGTTCTGCTTCACCGTCGACGTCAGCTCCTCCATCGAGGACGCCGTCTGTTCCAGCGAACTGGCCTGCTGCTCGGTGCGCGAGGACAGGTCCAGGTTGCCCGAGGCGATTTCGCTCGACGCGCAGGCGATCGTGTCGGTCGACTGGCGTATCGTGCCGACCGTGCTGGCGAGGCTTTCCTGCATGCCGCGCATGGCGTACAGCAGGCTATGGCGATCGTCGCCGGCCAGCTCGACCGGCACGCCCAGGTCGCCGCCGGCGATGCGCTGGACGATCTGCATCGCGTATTCCGGCTCGCCGCCCAGTTGCCGGTAAATCTTGCGCACCAGCAGAAAGTCCGTCAGGCCGGCCGCCAAGGCCCCCGCGCCGAGGGCCGCCAGCATCAGCGCGCGTATCGTCGCGTAGCGCGCCACGGCCTGCGCATATTCGCCCCCGGCGACGTCGACCTGCAACTGGCGCAGCGCGTCGATGCCGCTCCTGACGGGCTGCGTCAGCTGGTCGAACTTGCGCTGGAGCTGACGGGCCGCGTCGACCTGCCCCGCGCGCAGCGCCGCCATCGCCGGCAGCAGCGCCTCGCGCACCATCGCGCCGCGGTCCACGGCGAACTTGTCGGCCAGGCGCTTTTCCTCGACGGTCAGGGTGGTCAGCATGTAGGCGCTCCAGGTCTTGGTGATCTCCGCCGCGTTCTTGTCGACCAGTTGGGATTTTCCGTCGACATTCGCCGCCTGCGGATCGAGCAGCGCCTCGCTGAGCGCCAGCCGGTTGCTCACCAGCAGGCGGTCGATGCGGGAAATCTGCTCCAGCGCGATGGTGCGGTCCTGGTAGACCGACTCCAGCCCGGCGTTCGCCTTGCCCATGCCGTACAGGCCCAGCAGGCCGATGGCGACCGACAGCAGAAACAGCGCGGCGATCACGGCGCTCAGGCGCGCCTTGAGTGTCATTTCCATGTTGTAGCCTTTTGAAGGTCGGTGTCACGCGGCATGAGGCACTTGGGTGCCCGGCAACTACTTTCTTATCTGCACATCGTGGCCCGACACGGGCTTCGGGATATGGATCAAGATCAATAAGCGGTGGAATCGCCGCGCGCGGCCGGCCCCGCCGCAAAAAAAAAATGCCGTTCAACTCGACGTTGAACGGCATGGCGCGGGGCGCGGGCGGTCAGGGCCGCACGTGGGTCATCGCGTAGGTCAGGTGTTGCCACCAGCTCTCGCGCGATTTGATATTTGCCAAACACTTTGCATCGACCTCGCCCTTGAAGACGGGGTCGGCGCAGGCGCGCGTGAGCAGCGCGTTGCGCTGGTTTTCGGCGTTCACGACGGCCAGCGACAGCCAGACCAGCAGGCCCAGCGCCAGCACCAGCAAAGTCCAGGGCAGCTGTTTCATCGCTTTACTTCTTTGCCGTTTTCACGGGGGCGGCCGGAGCCGCCGCGGCGCCCTTGCCGCTTTCCTTGAGCGCCCGCGCCACCAGCATGTCCATCACTTTCAGGGTAGCCTGCTGGGATTGCAGCTCAGGCTGATTCGGGCGGCCCGCCTGCGCCGGCGAGGTGACGAAGCGGCCATCGATGACGATGCTCGGCGCGCTGGTCAACTTGTAGGTGTTAATCAGCGAGGCGCCGCGTTTCATTTTCGTTTGAACGGCGAAGGAATTGAAAAATTCCAGGTACTTGGCCTTGTCGACGCCGTTCTTGGCGATGAAATCGGTCAGCGCCTCATCCTTGTTCAGGCGGTTGCGCTCGACGTGGACGGCGCGGAAAATCTTATCGTGCACCAGGTCCAGCTTGCCCATCGCCTCCAGCGTCACATAGGCGTGCGCCTGCGGGTCGTTGGGGCCGGAGAAGGCCATGTGGACGCGGCGGAACACGATGTTGTCGCCCTGCTTCTTGACCCACTCGCTCATCAAGGGTTCCAGCGAGTGGCAATGCGGGCAGGAATACATGAAAAACTCGACGACCTCGATTTTTTTGCCCGTGTCCGGACGCGTGGTCGCGTCCAGCGTCGTGTAGTCGACACCGTTTTGCGGTTCGGCCGCGAAGGCGCCGGAGGTGGATGCCATCAGGGTGACGGCGGCGAGCAAGAGACGCAAAAGACGCATAACAATCCTTCATGATATTAGGGTAACTGATGGGGCGAGATTACCACTTTTTCGGGCGCCGTTCCGGGGCCGGCGGCAAAAAATCCCGTTTCTCCGGCAAATTAAGTCCCGCTTAAGCGCCCGCCGCCTGCTTGCCGGCCTGGCGGCGCCGCCGCGCCAGCTCCAGCTGCTCGCACAGCGTCTGCACGGCGTCGGCCATGCGCGGCGTGGCGCGGGCCAGCATGTCGCCGTCGAGCGTGAACAGGTTGCCGCGCTGCACCGCCAGCATGCTCTTGTACTCGCGCCACACGTCGATGCCGCCGCCTTCGCGCGCCTTGCCGCCGACGATGGCCTCGGGGTTCGCCTGCAGCACCGCCTCGGCGCCTACCGACGGCGCCACCACGTTCAGGTCGGCGAAGATGTTCCGGCCGCCGCAGGCGCGCAGCGCATCGCTGACGATGTGCTGGCCGTTCAGCGTGAACAGCGGCCGCTCCCAGATCTGATAGAACACCCGCACGGCCGGGCGCTGCGCGTAGGTCGCCGTCAGCGCGGCGATGCGCGCCCGGTAGGCCCGCGCCGCCGCCTGCGCCGCCGCCTCGCTGTCGAGCAGGCGGCCGAAGCGGATCAGGCTGTCGGCGACGTCGTCGAGCTTGCGCGGCTCGCTGTAGAAAATCGGGATGCCCAGCGCGCGCAACTGCTCGAGCTGGCGCGCCGTGTTACCGCTCTGCCAGACCACCAGCAGGTCGGGCTGCAGCGCCAGCACGCGCTCGACGTCGATCTGGTCGTTGCTGCCGACCACGGGCAGGCGCCGGGCCGCCTGCGGATAGTCGCTGTGGTTCATCACGCCGACCACGCGCGCGCCGCCGCCGGCGGCAAACAGCAGCTCGGTCACATGCGGCGCCATGGCGACGACGCGCCGGGCCGGCTGCGCCAGCGTCACGCTGCGGCCGGCGTCGTCGCGCACGCTGACGCCGGCCAGGCACACGGCCGGCCAGAGCAGCATCAGGCAGGGGATCAGGCGGCGGGCGTTCGTCATCGGCGGGCTTTCATTCAAAAGGAGTAACGGGCCGTCAGTGTAATCTGCCGGCGCTCGTCCTGGTACAGGGCCAGTTGGCAGCTCAGCGCCAGTCCGCTGTGGCGGCGGTCCGCCAGGTTGCTGGCGCCGAGCGCCAGCTCCCACGGGCCGAGCGTTCTGGCGTAGCGCGCATCGAAGGTCGTGAACGAGGGCAGCACCGCCGGGCAGCGCCGGCCGGCGTCGGCGCCGTAGCGCTGCAACTGCGACCATTGCACGCCGATGTCGGCGCTGTGGCCGGCGGAAGCCAGCCAGGACAGCCGCGCCGACACGCTGTGGCGGGGCAGCAGCGCGATGTCGATGTCGTCGCGCGGCGCGCTGCTGAAACGGGCGCGCAGGTATTGCGCGCGGCCGCTCAACTGCCACTCCGCGCCCAGGCGGGCGCTGGCGTCGAGTTCGACGCCGTGGCGCTGGGTGGGGTCGAGGTTGCGGTTCGCGCCCATCTGGCCGAGGCTCTGGTCGAACACGATCTCGTTGTTCAGACGGCGGCGGAACAGGCGCAGGCCGACGCTGCCCGCCTCCCGCTCCAGCGCGGCGCCGAGCTCCAGGTCGTGCGCCACTTCGCCGGCCAGCGGCGTCAGCGAGGCGCTCGTATAGCCCTTGTCGTCGACGCGGTAGCTTTGCCCGGCCTTGGCGTGCAGCGTCAGCGCCGGCAGCGGCTTGATGCTGGCCTCCACGTCCCAGGCGTTGTGGCCCTGGACGCTGCGCTCGACCGTATCGGGATAGTCGGGGTTGTGCGCCTCGCGGCGGAACAGCTCGCGCCGCGCGCCGACGGCGATGCGGGCGGCGTGGGCGTCGAACTTGAGCTCGTCGCGCAGGTACAGCGCGCGCGAACGCTGCAGCGTGTCGACGCGGCCGCCGTCGGTGGCGCTGGCGTGGCGCCAGCGGGCGAGGTCGACGCCCAGCACCAGCTCGTTGGCCAGGCCGGCGCCCTTGGCGCGGTGGCGCAGGCGCGGCGCAAGCTGGGTCTGGCCGCTGGCGTAGGTGGCCACGCTGCGCCCATAGTCGCGCACATAGGTGGTAGTGATGGTTTTCTCGCGCCGCGTCAGGTCCAGCGACAGCTTGAGGTTGCCGATGCGGCGGTCGGCGAAGGCGCCGACGCGGCAGCTGTCCAGCGCGCCGAGGTCTTCCTCTTCGACGTCGGGGCGGGCGGCGCGCCGGTCCAGCCAGGCGTGCCACGGCGCCTGGAAGCGCGCGCTCTGGCGCGCGCTCTCGACGTTGACGCCGGCGCCGCCGTCCTTGCCGCTCCAGTCGGCGGCGGCGCTGAAGCCGGAGCGGCGGAAACGGCTGTCGGCGCGGACGTTGTCGCTGCGCTCGCCGTTGGCGGCGGCGTCCAGGGCAAAGCCGTCCCATGCCTGGGCGATGGCGGCGCGGCCCTCGCGCCGGCCGTACTGGCCCGCCTCGGCGGACACGCCGCCGTGCGCGGCCGTCGCGGACGGCGGCCGGGTGACGACGTTGATGACGGCGGCGCCGGCGCCGCCGCTGATCTCGACGCGCTCGATGCGCTCCAGCGGCAGCGTCGCCAGCAAGGCGTCGTCGGGGTCTTGCTCGGCCAGGCTCGCGCCGTCGAGCAGCGTGGCCTCGTGCAGGCTGGCGGCGCCGCCGGCGCGCGGCCCCGGCTTGCCGGCGCGGTGGCGGCGCGGCACGGCGACGCCCAGCTTGCGCAGGGCCGCCATCAGCCCGCCGGCGCCGCTGCGGCGGATCGCCTCGCCGCTGATGACGACGGCGCCGATGGGCGCCGCCGCGTCCTCGCCGGGACGGGCGCCGCTGACGACGATGGACGGCAGCGCCATGTCGGCACCGAGCGCCGGCGCCGACAGGCACAGCGCCAGGACGCAAACCGGCGCAAGCCGGCGTGGTACGGGAGAAGTCATGGGGTTCGTTTTCGGAAAAGACGGCCAGGCCCGCGCCCGGCGGCGGGCGGCGCGCACAAAATTCGCCTCATTATACGAGGCTGGGCGCGGCCGCGCTGGCGCCTCGCCGCGCGTAAAAAGCGGCAGGGACGACATGCCGGGGGCGGCGCAAACGGCGCCGTCACGCCGCGCCGTCGCGCAGGTCGAGGCGCCCGTCGCCGGCCAGGAAGTCGATGAAGGTGCGCACCTTCGACGACAGGTAGCGGCGGCTCGTGTAGACGGCGTACAGCGTGGCCGCCGGCGCCGCGTAGCCGGGCAGCAGACGCTCCAGCCGGCCGGCCGCCAGGTCGCCCGCCGTCTGCCACGACGGCAGCAGGGCCACGCCCATGCCGTCCAGGACGGCGGCGTGCATCAGGCTCTCGTTGTTCGTCTGCAGCACCGGCGCCAGCCTGACGCTTTCCCTGCCGAGCGGGCCGTCCAGCACCAGCTCCGTCCCCGACGCCAGCAAGGTGTACAGGATGGCCGCGTGGCGCGCCAGCTCGGCCGCCTGGCGCGGCCGGCCGGCCCGCTCCAGGTAGGCGGGCGCGGCCACCAGGTGGAATTGCACGGGGCCGAGCGGGCGCGCGATCAGGCTGGCGGCCGGCGCCTGGCCGACCCGCAGCGCCAGGTCGAAGCCCTCCTCGACGAGGTTGACGGCGCGTCCGCTCAGGTCGATGTCGAAGCCCACCTCGGGAAAACCGGTCCGGTAGGCCGCCAGCGCGCGCGTGAAGATGGGGTTGGCGAACCACACGGGCGCGCTCAGCTTGAGCGTGCCGCGCGGCACCACGGCGGTGCGCCCCAGCGTCGCCTCGACCTCGTCCAGGCTGTCGAGCATGTCGCGGCACTGGTCGAAATACACGCGCCCGCTTTCGGTCAGGCTCAGGTGGCGGCTGCTGCGGTTGAGCAGGCGCGCGTCGAGGTGGCGCTCCAGGTGCATGACGTGCTTGCTGGCCATCGCCGCCGACAGCTCCAGCCGCTCGGCCGCGCGCACAAAGCTTTCCAGTTCGACGACGGCGCGAAAAACGCGCATGCTGAGCAAAGTGTCCATGCGAAGGCGATCATCAACAAAACGGCAATGATATATCAATATTTCGCGTCTTGATTAACAAACAGGCTATGCCTATAGTGAAGCGATGAAAGGCGGCGCCTGCGCGCGCGCCAGGCCCAACGAGGAGTTTGCCATGTCCGACCTGATGCTTCCCACCTATTTCCTGTCCCACGGCGGCGGGCCGTGGCCCTTCATGTTGGACCAGTACGGCGGCCGCTACGACAGGCTGCTGGCCTCGCTGCAAGACATCCCCCGGCAGATCGGCACGACGCCGCGCGCCGTCCTCGTCGTCACGGCGCACTGGGAGGGGCCGCAATTCCTGCTGTCCTCGGGCGCCCAGCCCGGCATGATCTACGACTATTCGGGCTTTCCCGCCCACACCTACGAGTTGCACTATCCGGCGCCGGGCGAGCCGGCGCTGGCGGCGCGCGTCAAGGCCCTGCTCGACGGCGCCGGCCAGGCGGCCAGCCTGGACGAGCGGCGCGGCTACGACCACGGCACCTTCAGCGTGCTGTACCCGATCTATCCGGCGGCCGACGTCCCCGTCGTGCAACTGTCGCTCAAGCATGGCTACGACGCGTTGACCCATGTGCAGGCGGGGCGCGCGCTGGCGCCGCTGCGCGACGAGGGCGTGCTGATCATCGGCAGCGGCCTGAGCTACCACAACCTGCGCCAGTTCGGCCCCGGCGGCGGCCACGCCTCGCAGCAGTTCGACAGCTGGCTGCGCGAGACGATGGCGCTGGCGCCGGCCGAACGGCTGGCGCAACTGCTGCGCTGGAGCGAGGCGCCGGCGGCGCGCCAGGCGCACCCCTATGAAGACCACCTGCTGCCGCTGATGGTGGCGCTGGGCGCGGCCGAGCAAGAGGCGGCCGCGACGGTCTACCACGAGGACGATTTCTTCGGCGCGCTGGCGGTGACGAGCTTCCGCTTCGGCGCGCCGGCCGCGCCCGACCTGCCGGCGGACCCCTAGGCGCGCGCCCGCGCGGATCGGATCAGGTGCCGCGCCGGCCGCTGGCGGCGGCCTTGGCTTTTTCGGCGGCCAGGGCGGCCGCCTTGGCCGCCTTCTCCGCCATCTCGGCGGCGTGCGCCTCCAGCAGCGCGGCGCGGGTGGCCGGCGTTTCCAGCGAAATCCGCCCCAGCACGCCGCTGCGGTAGTCCAGCAGCAGCGTGTGCGAGGCTTTCTCGAAATCCAGGTCGCCGCCCTTCTGGCGGTAGCCGCGCCGCGCACCGATGCCCTCGACGACGCCGATGGCGTCCAGGTCCTCGGTCTTGAAGCCGTAGCGCGCCGTCAGCAGCGCCGGGTAGCGCTTGAGCAGCTCCTCGGCCAGGAACACGGCCACCTCCTCCTCGATCAGCGCGTTCGAGCCGATCGCGTGGCTGGCCGCCAGCATCAGGCCGTCGCTGGGGATGGCGATCTTCGGCCACAGCATGCCGGGCGTGTCGGTGAGGATAGTGTTTTTGTCGAGGTAGAGCTTTTGCTGCATCTTCGTCACGGCCGGCTCGTCGCCGACCTTGGCCACGCGCTTTTTCAGCAGCGCGTTCATCAGCGTCGACTTGCCGACGTTGGGGATGCCCATGATCATGATGCGCAGCGGCTTGGTCGGCACGCCGCGGTGCGGCGCCAGCGACTTGGCCAGCTCGGGGATGCGCGCCACCTCGCCCGGCTTCTTGGTCGTCATCGCATACGCCGTCACGCCCTCCTGGGCGTTGTAGTAGGCGACCCAGGCGGCCGTCGCGGCCGGGTCGGCCAGGTCGGTCTTGTTGAGGATTTTCAGGCAGGGGCGCTGGCGGAACAGGCGCAACTCCTCGACCATCGGGTTGCAACTGGCCTCGGGCAGCCGGGCATCGACCACTTCAATGACCAGGTCGGTGTTTTCCATCGTCTCCGCCGCCTTCTTGCGGGCGGCGTTCATATGTCCGGGATACCATTGGATTGCCATGCTCTTACCTTCGAAATCGTTCAGTCAATCCGCTATTTTACGTGCTTGGCGCGGCAAGGGCGGACTTTCGTGGCCGCTTCGGGCCGGCCGGCCGGCTCGGCGCGCTAGTCCAGCTCGGCCAAGGCGCGCACGTGCGCGGCCACGCTGCGCCCCAGCGCCGACAGGTTGTAGCCGCCCTCCAGGCAACTGACGATGCGCCCCCCCGCGTATAGCCTGGCCACGGCCATCACTTGCCGGGTGATCCAGGCGTAGTCGGCCTCGACCAGGCCCATGTCGCCGACGTCGTCCTCGCGGTGGGCGTCGAAGCCGGCCGAGATGAACAGCATCTGCGGCCGGTGCCGGTGCAGCGCCGGCAGCCAGTGGTCGAGCACCAGCTGGCGCACCACGTCGCCCTTCGAGCGCGCCGGCACCGGCACGTTGACGCAGTTGTCCGTGTACGGCTCGACGTCGCTGAAGGGGTAGAAGGGGTGCTGGAAGAAGCTGACCATCAGCGCGCGCGGATCCCGGGCCAGCGCCTCGGCCGTGCCGTTGCCGTGGTGCACGTCGAAGTCGACGATGGCGATGCGCTCCAGGCCGCGCGCGTCGAGGGCGTGGCGGGCCGCGACGGCGACATTGTTAAACAGGCAAAAACCCATCGGCTCGGACGGGCGGGCGTGGTGGCCGGGCGGGCGGGTGGCGCAAAACGCGTTGTCGAGCTCGCCGTCGATGACGGCGTCGGTGGCCGCCACCGCCGCGCCGGCCGCGCGCAGGGCCGCGTTCCAGCTGTGCGCGTTGAGCAGCGTGTCGCCGTCCAGCGGGTAGTAGTGGCCGGGCGCCGGAATGTGGTCGCGCACCAGGCCGATCGCGTTCTTGCTGTGGACCCGCTCGATGTCGGCCAGTTGCGCCAGCGGCGCCTCGCGGTGTTCGAGCAAATCGTTGATGTGCGCCAGTATCAGCTGGTCGCTGATGGCCTGCAGCCGCGCGGGCGACTCGGGGTGCCAGTCGCCCATCTCGTGGCGCTGGCAATCGGTGTGACTGTAAATGGCTGTGCTCATGTCTCGTTTTTCTGTACCGCTACGCTCACGTCACGATCATTATTGCCCCCGCCGCGCCGTTCTCGCATAGAATCATTGGCGGGGGTGATGAGACGTATAAAATGTGTGTATAACGCTAATCTACCACGCGGCCGCGCTTTCCCGCTTGGCGCCGGCCGCTGCGACGCTGCGTTTTTTCGGCGCCGCCTGCGTTTTCATGGAAAAGATCATGTTCACAAAAATGCACGCGGTGGCGCGCCAGGTCGGCCAGATCGTCGTCGGCAAGGACCGCCAGGTGCGCCTGGCCCTGACCTGCCTGCTGGCCGGCGGCCACCTGCTGATCGAGGACGTGCCCGGCGTCGGCAAGACCACGCTGGCGCACGCGCTGGCCATTTCCCTCGGCCTGCAATTTAACCGCATCCAGTTCACCAGCGACCTGCTGCCGGCCGACGTGGCCGGCATCTCGATCTACGCGCGCGACAAGAACAGCTTCGAATTCCACCCCGGCCCCATCTTCACCCAGGTGCTGCTGGCCGACGAAATCAACCGCGCCACGCCGAAGACCCAGTCCGGCCTGCTGGAGGCGATGGAGGAGCGCCAGGTCAGCGCCGACGGCGTCACGCGCGCGCTGCCGGAGCCGTTCTTCGTCATCGCCACGCAAAACCCGGCGCACCAGGTCGGCACCTTCCCGCTGCCGGAGTCGCAGCTGGACCGCTTCTTGATGTGCCTGTCGCTCGGTTATCCGGACCCGGCCGCCGAACGGGCGCTGCTGCTGGGCGAGGACAGGCGCCGCATGCTGAAGGCGCTGCCGGCGGCGATGACGCCCGAGGAGCTGGGCGCAGCCCAGCGCGCGCTGCGCGCCATCCACACGGCGCCGGCGCTGGTCGACTATGTGCAGGCGCTGGCGCAGGCGTCGCGGCAGAACGGTTTCTTCGCCGAGGGGCTGAGTCCGCGCGCGGCCATCGCGCTGCTGCAGGCGGCGCGCGCCTGGGCCGCGCTGGAGGGCCGCGACCATGTGATACCGGAGGATGTGCAGGCGCTGTTGGTGCCGGTCTGCGCGCACCGGCTGCGGCCGCTGAAGTCGGCGCACGGCATCGCGCTGGCCAGCCATGATCTGGTGCTGCAGTTGCAGCAGTCCGTGGCGGTGTAGCGGCGGGCTGGGCGACTTCGGCCGCAAAAAGCCGGGGCCGGGGCTTATTTCAAGGGACGGTGGACATGTCTACACACCCAGCGCCGGCGCCGCCGGCCACGCTCACGGCGCGCCTGCGCGGGCTGGCCGGGCGCTGGCTGTTCCAGTTGCGCGAGCGCGAGCCGGGCGAGGTCGTGCTGACGGCGCGCCGCGTCTTCATCGTGCCGACCCGGGCCGGCATGGCCTTCGCCGGCCTGGTGCTGCTGCTATTCATCGGCGCCATCAACTACAACCTCGGCCTCGGTTTCGCGCTGACGTTCTTCAGCGCCGCCTGCGCCATCGTCGACATGAGCATGACGGCGCGCAACCTGGCGCTGCTGCGCCTGGCGCCGGGCCGCGCCCAGCCCGTCTTCGCCGGCGAGGTGGCGCAGTTCGAGCTGCACCTGCACAACCGCAGCAAACTGGACCGCTTTGCCATCTGGCTCGACTTCCTCGACGCCGGCGTGCCGCGCCACGTCGCCGACGTCGGCGCCGGCGCCAGCACGGCGGTGCTGCTGTCCTGCGCCAGCGGCGCGCGCGGCTGGCTGGCGGCGCCGCGCGTGCGCCTGGTGACGCGCTTTCCGCTGGGCCTGTTCAAGGCCTGGAGCTACTGGCAGCCGGACGCCAGGGTGCTGGTCTACCCGGCGCCGGAGACGGCCGCGCCGCCGCTGCCCCTGCGCGGCGCGGCCGGCGGCGCCGGCGGCCACGCCGGCCACGACGACTTCGCCGGCATCCGCCACTACCGGCCGGGCGACCCGATGCGCCACCTGGCCTGGCGCCAGATCGCCCGGCTCGACCCGGCGCTGGGCGGCCAACTGGCCAGCAAGCATTTCGACGCCGGTGCGCCCACCGAGCTGACGCTGGACTTCGAGGCCCTGCCGGCCCAGCTCGACGTCGAGGCCAGGCTGGCGCGGCTGACCCGCTGGGTGCTCGACGCCGAGCGCCTGGCCCTGCCCTACGGCCTGCACCTGGACGCGCTGCGCCTGCCGCCGGCGCTGGGCGAGGCGCACCGCGCCGCCTGCCTGCGCGCGCTGGCCCTGCACGGCCACGTGGAGCGCCGCCCATGAACGCGGGCGGCGCCCGGGCCAGGCTGGCGGCGGCCCTGCCGGCGCTGTCGCGCGACAAGGCCGACACGCTGTTGCTGCTGCTGAGCGCCGTGCTGGTGCTGGCGCCGCACGCCGCCCACCTGCCGCTGTGGACCAGCGCCGGCGTCGCCGCCACGCTGCTGTGGCGCGCCACCCTGACCGTGCGCGGCAAGCGCCTGCCGCCGCTGTGGCTGTTGCTGCCGCTGGCGCTGCTGGCGATGGCCGGCGTCTACGCCAGCTTCCGCACGCTGCTGGGGCGCGAGGCCGGCGTCGCCATGCTGGCCCTGCTGCTGGCGTTCAAGCTGCTGGAAATGCACGCGCGGCGCGACCTGTTCGTCGTCATCTTCCTCAGCTTCTTCCTGCTGCTGACCAGCTTCTTCTACTCGCAAAGCATGGCCAGCGCCGCCCTGGCCGGCGCCACCCTGGTGGCGCTGCTGGCGGCGCAACTGTCCTTCCAGTACGGCAGCGGCGTGCCGCCGCTGTGGCGCCGGCTGCGCCTGGCCGCCGGCATGGCCGGCGCCGCCGCGCCGCTGGCGCTGCTGCTGTTCGTGCTATTCCCGCGCATCCAGGGACCGCTGTGGGGCTTGCCCGGCGACAGCCGCGGCGCACGCAGCGGCCTGTCCGACAGCATGGCCCCGGGCAGCATCGCCAATCTCGCGCAGTCGGAGGAAACGGCCTTTCGCGTGCGCTTCGAGCGCACCGCCCCGCCGCAGCAGCAACTGTACTGGCGCGGCATCGTGCTGGCCGACTACGACGGCCGCACCTGGGTGCGCGGCGCCGCGCGCGGCGACCCCGAGCCCGTCAACATCAAGCTCAACGGCCCCTCGCTGCGCTACCAGGTGACGCTGGAGCCGAACGGGCAGCGCTGGCTGTTCGCCCTCGACATCGTCGAACGCGTCGACGCGCCGGCCGGCAATCCCCACGCCGTCTCGCCGGCCCTGGAACTGCTGCTGCTGCGGCCGATCGAGACGCGCACGCGCTACCGCGCCAGCTCGGTGAGCGAGTACACGCTGCAGGCCGACGCGGCGCCGGCCCGGCTGCAACAGTGGCTGGCGCTGCCGCGCGGCTACAACCCGCGCACCCTGGCCTGGGCCGCGCAACTGGGCCAGGGGCGCCAGCCGGCCGAGGCCGTCGACGCCGTGCTGCGAACCTTCCGCGGCGAGCAATACCGCTACACGCTGCAGCCGCCGCTGCTGGGGCGCGACGCCGTGGACGCCTTCCTGTTCGACAGCAAGGCCGGCTTTTGCGAGCACTACGCCGGCGCCTTCGTCGTGCTGATGCGCGCGCTCGGCATTCCGGCGCGCGTCGTCGCCGGCTACCAGGGCGGCGAGCTGAACCCGGTGGACGGCTACCTGACGGTGCGCCAGTCCGACGCCCACGCCTGGGCCGAGGTGTGGCTGGCCGGGCGCGGCTGGCTGCGGGTCGACCCGACGGCCGCCGTCGCCCCCGAGCGCATCGAAAGCAATCTGGCGCGCGCGCTGCCCAGGCCGGCGCCGTTCGGCCTGGCGGGGCTGGACGCGCTGATCGGCGGCCCCGACTCGCTGCTGGCGGCGCTGCGCTTCAATTGGCACGCCGTCAACAACGCATGGAACCAGTGGGTGCTCGACTACAACCCCGAGCGCCAGCGCGGCGTGCTCGACGCGCTGGCGGCGCTGGCCGGCGACTGGCGCGCGCTGCTGGCCGGCGGCGCCGGCGCCGCCCTGCTGTGGCTGGCGCGGGCGCTGCGCCGGCGCCGCGCCGCCGACCCGCTCGACGCGCTGTACGCCGCCTTTTGCCGCCTGCAGGCCAGGCGCGGCTGCGCCCGCCTGCCGCACGAAGGGCCGCACGGCTACGCGCAGCGGCTGGCCGGGCACGCGGCGCAGCCGCAACAGCGCGCCGCCGCCCTGCGCTTTCTGGCAATCTACGCCGCGATCAAGTATGGTGTCGCCCATCCCCATGAAAAAGCCAGGTCGCTGTCTACCCTGAAGCGCCTGCTAACCGAATCCCGATGACAGCTACCCCGACCCGCACCACCTCCGCCCTGATCCTCGCCCTGCTGCTGGGCGCCACGCCGCTGACGCAGGCGGCCGGCGCCCCGGCCAAAGCGGCCAAGAAAGTCGCCGCCAAGGCCGACTATGAGGGCGAGTACGTCAACTTCGCCGAATGGAAGGAGGTCGCCCAGTTCCTCGACGACATGGTGCGCAAGCACCAGTTCGAGCGCCCGGCCCTGGAGGCGCTGCTCGCCAAGGTGCGCTACGTCGAGACGACGATCCAGCTGATGAAGCCGGCCCCGCCGGGCAAGCCGAAAAACTGGCAAGCCTACCGCCAGCGCTTCGTCGAACCCGTGCGCATCGACGCCGGCGTGCAATTCTGGAACGACAACGCCGACGCGCTGGCGCGCGCCGAAAGCGTCTACGGCGTGCCGGCCGACATCATCGTCGGCATCATCGGCGTCGAAACCGTGTACGGCCGCAACACCGGGCGCTTCCGCGTGCTGGACGCGCTGACCACGCTGGCCTTCGCCTATCCGGACACGCCGACGCGCGGCGCGCGCATGGCCTTCTTCCGCGGCGAGCTGGAAAGCGCGCTGCTGTTCGCGCGCCAGAGCAATATCGATCCGCTGACGCTGCTCGGCTCCTACGCGGGCGCCGTCGGCCTGCCGCAGTTCATGCCCAGCAGCATACTCCAGCACGCCGTCGACTTCGACGGCGACGGCCGCGTCGACTTGCGCGGCTCGGCCGCCGACGCCATCGGCAGCGTCGCCAACTTCCTGGTCCGCCACGGCTGGCAGCGCGACCTGGCGCGCCCCTTCGCCTACCCCGCCACGGTGTCGCCGGCGCGGGCCTGGGAAGGCTACATCGGCCAGGGCCTGGAGGCGAAACACACGCAGGACGAGCTGGCCGGCGCGGGCGTCGGCAGCGACGCACCGTTGCCGGGCGGAATAATGTTTGGTCTGGTAGACTTGCAAAACGGTGCGGAAGCGACCGAGTATTGGTTAGCGACGGCCAATTTTTTCGCCATCACCCAATACAACCGCAGTTACTTCTACGCCATGTCGGTGCTCGACCTGGGCCGCGCCGTGCGGCTGGCGCGGGGAGGCTAAAACAGGCGGCTTTATTACTTGTAAGAAAGCGTAAGGAAGATTGCCCCTTTGCCGGCGCGCCGGTAAGGTTGCAGACCAGAGCCCGTGCTGGCCTGCGGCGTAAGGGCTATCGTGCGGTCGTCAAAACTGAAATTGCTTTATACTCAGAATTGTCATATTATTATTTTTTAAGTGGCTAAAAACGTAACAAATACCAAATGGTTGTTGCATTTTGACAACGGCATCAATGATGCAAGCCTGAGTTTTTTATTGCTTTTAAGTATTAGATTGCGCGGTGCTGTACAATTGTGCATATATTACGAACCCTGTATCCCGGATCCGACCGTGTGTGAATTCGTTCCTTTAGTAAAGAATGAACATTGACGCAGCAAGAGCGAGCTCCGAGTGTTTTTACTTTGCAGTGCAACTACAGAAGGAACATTAGAACATGACAAACCAAGTCGGCATTGATATGAACAGCGATTCGGACTCCGACGATCTGTTGCAATACAATCCAAACAGATTACTGGACACCCTCATCGAAAACCTGCGCCTGAAAAACGACGCAGCCTTGTCCCGCGCGCTGGAAGTGGCTCCGCCGGTGATCAGCAAGATCCGCCACCACCGCTTGCCGGTCGGCGCCTCGCTGCTGATACGCATGCACGAAGTCAGCGACCTGAGCATCCGCGACCTGCGCTACTTGATGGGCGACCGCCGCAACAAGTTCCGCATCAGCGACAAGCAGTTCAAGCCAAAGGAAGGCGAAACACCGCAAAGCTAACCCTTGCGGTGTGTACTTTCCGCCCGCCTCCCTCCCCTCGCGAGGGGGAGAGGGAGGCGAAAGTCGTGCCAACGCCCGTTACGCGGGAAACACCCCGGTCGACAGATAACGGTCGCCGCGGTCGCAGACAATAAACACGATCGTCGCATTTTCCACCGTTTGCGACACGCGCAGCGCAATCTCGCAAGCCCCCGCTGCCGAGATGCCGCAGAAAATCCCCTCTTCCGCCGCCATCCGGCGCGCCATGCGCTCCGCCGCGCTCTGGCTGACCGACTCGATCTGATCGACCCTGCTCCTGTCGAAAATCTTCGGCAGATAGGCCTCCGGCCATTTGCGGATGCCGGGAATCGACGACCCCTCCTCCGGCTGCGCGCCGATGATCTGGATGGCCGGATTCTGCTCCTTCAAATACTGCGACACGCCCATGATCGTGCCCGTGGTGCCCATGGCGCTGACGAAATGCGTGACGCGGCCGTCCGTGTCGCGCCAGATCTCCGGCCCCGTGCCCTCGTAATGGGCGCGCGAATTGTCGAAGTTGCCGAACTGGTCGAGGATGACCCCCTTGCCATCCTTCTGCATCTGCTCGGCCAGGTCGCGGGCATACTCCATGCCGCCCGTCTTCGGCGTCAGCAGGATCTGCGCGCCGTAGGCGGCCATGCTCTGGCGCCGCTCGACGCTCAGATTCTCCGGCATCAGCAACACCATCTTATAGCCGCGCAGCGCGGCGGCCATCGCCAGCGCGATACCCGTATTGCCGCTGGTGGCCTCGATCAGCGTATCGCCCGGCTTGATCGCGCCGCGCTCCTCGGCCCGGCGCAGCATCGACATGGCGGCGCGGTCCTTGACGGAACCGGCCGGATTATCGCCCTCCATCTTGCCCAGGATAATATTATTACGCGCCAGGGCATCGGCGCCGGGCAGGCGCGTCAGGCGCACCAGCGGCGTATTACCGATCGTATCTTCGAGAGTCTTATAAGCCATCGTCTATGATTGAATTCAACAAAACATCCATTCTAATCCGAGAAGGGCCGGCGCGTGTCGGCCGAGCCCGCCCAGGGCCGGGCCGGCAATAAGACGGCGCGATTTTTTTGCCCTTCATCAAGGTCGCACGGCCAGACTGTTGTTACGGCGCCGCAGTCGCCAGGTTTAGGGGCCAGACCCGTTTTTGGGGTCTGACCCCTGTTCCGCGCTATTGGCTGGATTTGCCGTCGCCGGCCCGCGCCAGTTCCGGATACCGGGGTTTGGGGTCAGACCCGTTTTGGGGGTCTGACCCCGGCTTTTATGTTTCCTGCATAAATTTACGCTAAAAAGCTGGGGTCAGACCCGAAGGGTCAGACCCCTGTTCCGCGCTATTGGCTGGATTTGCCGTCGCCGGCCCGCGCCAGTTCCAGATACCGGGGTTTGGGGTCAGACCCGTTTTGGGGGTCTGACCTCGGCTTTTATGTTTCCTGCATAAATTTACGCTAAAAAGCCGGGGTCAGACCCGAAGGGTCAGACCCCTATTCAGCGCTATTGGCTGGATTTGCCGTCGCCGGCCCGCGCCCGCTCCGGATGCCGGGGTTTGGGGTCAGACCCGTTTTTGGGGTCAGCCCCCTGCTCCGCGCTATTGGCTGGATTTGCCGTCGCCGGCCCGCGCCAGTTCCGGATGCTGCGCCAGCAGTTCGGCGCGCATGGCGACGATGCGCCGCAATTTTTCCTCGACCTTGGCGATCTCTTCAGGCGCGGCCCCCATCTTGCGCCCCTGCTCGATATCGCGGCGCAGTGCCGGAATGTCGGCGTCGGCCGCCTGCACATAGCCGGCATACAGTTTCATGCTCTGGCGTGCCTCATAACCCTGATAGGCTTGCGGGTCCGCCAGCTCGGCCGCGCTCGGCGGCGCCGGCGCTTCGTCGCGGCTGATCGGCGGCGTGCGCGGGTCGCCGTTCTGGCGCGCCAGCGCCATGCTGTACGCGGCCGGCACGGCCGGCTCCAGCGGCGTCAACGCCACCCGCTTCAGTTCGCGCTCGCCGTCGGCGAACGCCGGCGGCCAGTCCGCCGGCGCCGCCGGCCGCGCGGCGGGGCCTTGAGCCGGCAACGCCGCCGCCGGCGCGCCCGGCCCTGCCGGCGCCGCCGGCCACATCGCCAGCACGGCCGCGCCAACAACCCCAAGCGCCGCGGCGCCGACGACTACGCCGCGCCGCCTCATGTCGACGCCCCCAATTGCAGCGGCGCGTCCAGTTGCTTGCCGTCGACTTCGATGGCGGCGTCATGCAGGACGCGCTCGCGCAGCGCCTTCATTTGCGCGGCGGCCTTCTCGCGCGCCACCGCCTTGCGCGCCGTGTATTTCACGGCCTCGGAGTCGGGCGCCTGGTAGCCCTGCACGCGCTGCTCCACCAGCACGATTTCCCACGACGCCGCCTGGTCCGGCGCAACCGGCCCGCGATAGGGCCGCGACACCTGCCCCTCGGGCTGCATGAAGGCCAGTTGCTGCAACCAGCTCAGTTTGCCCTCGTGGACGATCCAGCCCAGCTCGCCGCCCGCCTTGGCGTCGTCGGCCGTCGAATGGCGCCGCGCCAGCGCGCCGAAGTCCTCGCCCTTGGCCGCGGCCGCCACGACTTCCTTGCCCAGGCGCTCGTCGGCGACGCGGATATGCCGCGCCTTGACCCGTTCGATGCGCCGGAACTCTTCCTTGTGGCTGCGGTAGTAGGCGCCGATCTCGGCCGCGCCCACCTGTTTCGCCAGCCGCCCCAACAGCGCGCTCTCGCCCTCGATGTCGTCGCCGATGCCGTGCAGGGCCAGCAGCGCCAGCACCTCATCCTGCTCGCCCAGGGTCTGGCGCAGGTCGTCGACGGCCTTGGCGCCGAACTGCTGCGTCGCCCAGTGCAGCACGAACAGATTGGCCAGCTTCAGCCTGGCCTGCTGGCGCAGATAGGGCTGGTTGCGGTTAAACAGTTCGACCCGGCCCTGCACGTTCTGGCGCCGGTAGACGTCGTACAGCGTGATGTCGCCGCTCTGGCCGGCCGGCAGCTTGTAGCGCAGCAGGATGGTTTTCTTCGCCTGCGCCTGCTGTTCCGCGCTCAGCACGTATTCCAGCTGCAGCTTGCCGCCCTTGCCGAAGACCCGTTCCCACGCCGCCGGCTCCGGCTCGAAGGATTCGCGTACCAGTCCGTTGAGGCTGGCGCCCGGCAAGGCCCGCAAGGCCGCCTCCAGCTCCTTGCCGTACTGCGCGCGCAGGCTGGCCGCCAGCTTGTCGTCGGCGGCGACGTCGCGCTGGAAGGTCACGCGCGTCGACGGGTGCAGTTCCTCGGCCTTGAAGTCGCGCCGCGCGAGCGCCGCCAGCAAACGGTTCATGATCGCCGTTTGCAGCGCCGCGGCGCGCGGCGCGCCCGGCGTCTTCTCGCGCGCGGCGCGCGCCAGCGCGTCGACGCTGAGCGTGTACAGCGGCGCGCCGTCGATGCGCGCCGCCAGCGCCGGATCGTCGAGCCGGGTGTCGATCAGCGCGGCGCCGGCCGGCCCGGCCAGCCAGGCGCAGGCCGCCAGCGCGGCCAGGGTGCCGCGCCGGCTCAATTGACGAGGCGCTCGGCGGCGCGGTTGAGCACGTGCACGACCATGGCGATCGAGTGCGGGATCATTTGCTTGCCGACGCGCACGCGGTCGCCCTGGTCGGACGAGCTCAGCACGATGCCGCCGTTGGCGTAGGAGTAGGTGCCGCCCTGCGTCAGCAGGGGGCGGATGTCGATCGCCGTCGGCGCCACCGGCGTGAAGTCGGCCAGCGCCGCGCGCACCAGCGCCGGGTCGTTCAGGCGCTCCGACACGTAGTGGTCGGTGACCCAGGTTTCCCAGCCGGCGTGGTTGTGCGCCGACGAGGTCCAGGTGTGGTGCGGCTGCAGCAGGTCGGTGGTGTGCAGCACGAAGCCCAGGCTTTGCGCGGTCGGGCGGGCGAGGAATTGCTGGAACCAGTACTGGCCCAGGTTGTCGATCGGCTGGAAGGGCATGGTTTCAAAGTCGCTGTACTGCTCCGGCTTCGACACGCCGGTGAAGCGGTAGTTCGCCTCCGTCAAGGCGTAGCTGTTGTACTTGCTGCTGTCGCCCAGCATGCCTTTCAGGCCGCCCGCGCCGTCGTCCAGGTAGTCGCCGTACAACCAGGCGGCGGCCATCTTGTCGATGTCGCCGGCCATGCTCAGCTTGGCGTAGTTGTAGCCGCCGAAGGGGTTGCCGTGAACGTCGGGGCCGGCGGTGTGGTTCTGGAAATGCCAGTACGAGGTGTATTTGACGATGCTGGCGCCGGCGCCCCACACGGGCGCGTACTGGCAATTGCCGGTCGAGGCGCCGCACAGGTAGGTGTCGACGAAATCGTCGACGTCGTAGGCGCCCTGGCCCAGCGCGGCGGCGAACTGCTCCATCGTGTAGCCGGCGCGGGTGACGCCGGCCAGCAGCTTGGTGTAGTTGCTCTGGTCGGGATTGTTTTTCATGAACTCGACGGCGTCGAGGACGATGCGGCGGTGGGTTTCCTGGCCCCAGGCGTGGGCCGGCGCGTTGGCCATGAAGACAGATGCCATGGCGACGGCTGCTGCAATAAGATTTTTTTTCATGATAGGGTCCTTTATGTGAGCAGGATGGTGGGCACTGGCTGGCACCGTGCGCCATGACGCTCGGGCGTGCATGGCCGATGCGTGGCGGCGGGAGGACTTGCCGGACCATTCTACGACAGGATAGTTGCCCCATAGAATCATTTTCCTAGAGGTAATACTCAGGTTTACCTGGCGCGCCGGGGCGCGGCGCCGGGCGGCGCGCTAAAAAAAACAGCCCCGCGCGGCGCGGCCGGCGGGGCTGTCTGTTCGACGCGGCGGACGCTGGCGCCCGCGCCGTCGGCTTATTTCTTCGCTTCTTCTTTCTTCGCCTTGCCCGCTTCGGCTGTCACGGCAGGCTTGGCGGCGGCATCGGCGGCGGCCGCCGGTTTGGCTTCTTTTTTCATGCCGGCGGCTGGCTTGGTTTCTTTCATTTCCTTGCCGGCGGCCGCAGGCGCGGCTTCCTTCATTTCCTTGCCGGCGGCCGGTTTGGCTTCCTTGGCGGCGGCCGCGTGCTTGGCTTCCTTGGCGGCGGCCGGTTTGGCGGCGGCGCCCGCTTTCGACTGGCCATTCACCTGCAGGCCGGCTTCCGACAGCTTGACGGAGTTTTTCGCGCCTATGCCTTTGACGCGCGACTCGAAGTCCGCCCAGTCCTTGAATTCGCCGCCTTTGGTGCGCTCGTCGATGATTTGTTTCGATTTTGCCGGGCCGATGCCTTTGACGCTGTCCAGCGCGGCCTGGTCGGCCTTGTTGACGTCGACTTGTGCGAAGGCGAAGCCCATCGTTGCTATCAGGGTCGCAACTGCCAGCAGTAATTTCTTGATCATGTCGTATCTCTCCGTGGTGTGGTTTCAAGTTGACTCGAACGCAAGGAGCAGCGCGCCTTGCCCACCTTAACGCGCAGGCAATGATCTGGTTGACAATCCGCTGCGCTTGGCAGCGCGAAAGATTTGTGCGGGGTCAATGCCGGGGACGCCGGCGGACCCGCCGCCAGGCCGGGGCCGGCGCCGCCGGCCGATACGGGCGGGCGGCGCCGGCTCAGCCGGCGAACAGTTCTTCGCGCGTGACGGTGGCCGTGCCCAGCTTGCCGACGACGATGCCGCCGGCGCGGTTGGCCGTGCGCATGGCGTCGCCCAGGCTCATGCCGGCGCCCAGCATCGCCGCCATCGTCGCGATGACGGTGTCGCCGGCGCCGGAGACGTCGAACACTTCGCGCGCGTCGGTCGGCATGTGCAGCACTTCGCCGTCCGTGTAGAGCGTCATGCCCTCTTCCGAGCGGGTCAGCAGCAGCGCGTCCAGCGCCAGCTCGCGGCGCATCTGCTGCGCCTTCGCCGTCAGCTGCTCTTCCGTGCTCCAGCTGCCGACGACGCGGCGCAGTTCGGATTTGTTCGGCGTCAGCACGGACGCGCCGGCGTAGCGCCCGAAGTCGTCGCCCTTCGGGTCGACCATGACGATCTTGCCGGCCGCCCGCGCCGACTGGATCATGGCGGCGACGTTGACCAGGCTACCCTTGGCGTAGTCGGACAGGATCACCACGTCGTAGTCCGGCAGCAGCGCGTTGAACTGGATCAACTTGTCGCGCAGGATGGTGTCGCTGGGCGCGTCCTCGAAGTCGATGCGCAGCATCTGCTGCTGGCGGCCGATGACGCGCAGCTTGATGATGGTGGAGATGGCCGGGTCGCGCTTGAGGTAGCTGTGGATGCCGCCGCTGTGCAGCAGCTGCTCGACCTGGCCGCCGGCCTCGTCGGCGCCGACCACGCCCAGCAGCCCCGTGTGGGCGCCCAGCGCGGCCGCGTTGCGCGCCACGTTGGCGGCGCCGCCCAGGCGCTCTTCGCGCTTTTCGATGCGCACGATGGGCACCGGCGCTTCCGGCGAGATGCGGCTGACTTCGCCGAACCAGTAGCGGTCCAGCATGACGTCGCCGACCACCAGCAGGCGCACGGCGTCCAGTGCCGGCGCGCCGGCCGGCCGGGTGGCGATGGCGCCGCTCATGCGCGCGTCAGGACCGAGCGACCGATCCCGTGGTATTCGATGCCCGCCTCGGCCATGTCGGCCGGCTCGAACAGGTTGCGGCCGTCGAAAATGACGGGCTCTTTCAGACGCGCCTTGATCTGCTCGAAGTCGGGGCTGCGGAAGGCTTTCCATTCCGTGACGATGGCCAGCGCGTCGGCGCCGTTCAGCGCATCCATCGGGCTGGCGGCGAAGCGGATGCGCGCCAGCAGCGCCGGCGCCAGGTCCAGCGCCAGCACGCGCCTGGCCTCGGCCATCGCCACCGGGTCGTAGACGGCGACGCTGGCGCCGCGCTGCAGCAGCTCGGCCAGCAGCACCCGCGCCGACGCCTCGCGCATGTCGTCGGTGTTCGGCTTGAAGGCCAGGCCCCAGACGGCGAAATGGCGCCCCGCCAGATCCTCGCCGTAGCGCGCCGTGACTTTCCCGCCCAGCACCAGCTTCTGCCTGTCGTTGACGGCCTCGACGGCGCGCAAGATCAGCAATTCCTGGCCGTGGCCGCGCGCCGTGCGCTCCAGCGCCTGCACGTCTTTCGGGAAGCAGGAGCCGCCGTAGCCGCAGCCGGCGTACAGGAAGCTGTGGCCGATGCGCGGGTCCGAGCCGATGCCGTGGCGCACCGCCTCGATGTCGACGCCGACCTTGTCGGCCAGGTTGGCCAGCTCGTTCATGAAGGAGATGCGGGTGGCCAGCATGGCGTTGGCCGCGTACTTGGTGAACTCGGCCGAGCGCACGTCCATCCAGTAGGTGCGCTCGTGGTTGCGGTTGAACGGCGCGTACAGCGTCTTCATCAGCTCGCGCGCGCGCTCGCCCTCGGGCGTGCTGTCGCAGCCGATGACGATGCGGTCGGGGCGCATGAAGTCTTCGACGGCCGCGCCCTCCTTGAGGAATTCCGGGTTCGAGGCGACCGAGAAGGTGGCCGCGACGCCGCGCTCGTCGAGCTCGGCCTGCAGGGCGGCGCGCACGCGCTCGGCCGTGCCGACCGGGACCGTCGACTTGTCGACGATGACCTTGAACTCGGTCATGTGCTTGCCGATGTTGCGGGCGGCCGCGAGGACGTATTGCAGGTCGGCCGAGCCGTCCTCGTCGGGCGGGGTGCCGACGGCGATGAATTGCAGCTTGCCGTGGGCGACGGCGGCGCCGACGTCGGTCGAGAAGCGCAGGCGGCCGGCGGCGCGGTTGCGCGCCACCACCTCTTCCAGGCCAGGCTCGTGGATGGGGATGCCGCCGTTGTTGAGCAGGGCGATTTTTTTCTCGTCGAGGTCGAGGCAGAAGACGTCGTTGCCCAGTTCGGCCAGGCAGGCGCCGGTCACCAGGCCCACATAGCCGGTGCCGATAATTGTGATTTTCATTTTTCTATACCGCCAAATCTAGTTCATGACATTGAGTTCTTCGGTGCGCCGCGGCGGGTAGGTCTCCCAGCGGCTGCAACCGGGGCACTGCCAGTAGAACTGGCGCGCCTTGAAACCGCAGTGGCTGCACTGGTAGCGCGCCAGCTTCTGCGTGTAGCCGTGCACCAGGTTCTTCACCATCGACAGCTCCGACCACAGGGCCGCCGGGGCGTCCATCAGGCGCGCCTCGAGCAGCTTGTCGAGGCCCAGCAGCGTCGGCGTGCGGCGCAGCTCGGCGCTGACCAGCTGCTTGGCCGCCTCCACGCCGTCGAGTTCGATGACGGCCTTGAAGACCACCTCGATCAAGTCGATCGACGAGGCCTCCTCCAGATACGATTTGAGCAGGTTGACGCCCTCCTGCGGCCGGCCGACCTTGCGGTAGCCGTCCATCAGGCGCTGCGCCACCAGGGCCACGTGCGGCACGCTCTGCTGTTCGACGCGGCGCCAGGTCAGCAGCGCGCCCTCGACGTCGTCCTTGGCCAGCAGCGCGTCGCCCGTCAGCAGCGTGGCGCGGACGTTCTTGCGGTCCGTCTGCAGCGCCTTGTCGAGCAGCGGCAAGGCGTCGTCCGGGTGCATATGCACCAGCGCGTCGTGCGCCAGCTCGCAATAGAACTGCGCGATCTCCTTCTGGCGCGCGCCGGCGCCCGACTCCTGCAGGCCGATGGCCGCCTCGATGGCGCGCCGCCACTCCTTCTCGCGCTGGAAAATCTCCAGCAGCGCGCGGCGCGCCTGCACCGCGTACTGGGTGCCGACGAGGCGGTTGAAGGTTTCCTCGGCGCGGTCGAGCAGGCCGGCCTTCAGGTAGTCCTGGCCCAGCTCGTACTCGGCGTGCAACTGCTGCTCCTGCGGCAGGTCGGGGCGGGCCAGCAGGTTCTGGTGGACGCGGATGGCCCGCTCGGTTTCGCCGCGGCGGCGGAACAGATTGCCCAGCGCGAAATGCATATCGGCCGTTTCCGGGTCCAGCTTGACGATTTCGATGAAGGCGTCGACGGCCTTGTCGGGCTGCTCGTTGAGCAGATGGTTCAGGCCCGTGAAATAGCCGCGCGGCAGGCTGCGCGACTCCGACACGAGCTGGTTGATATCGACCCGCGCGGCGATCCAGCCCAGCGCGAAAAAGACCGGTATCCCCAGAAGCAACCAGAGTTCAAATTCCATGCGATTTTTTTATTGTTGGTGTGTGAGCGGCATTACTGCTGCGTGTTGACGCTGTCCGGCTGCGGCTGGACGGTGCCCTGCTGGGCCACGGTTTGCAGCGTCTGGATCGTCGATTGCTGCTTGTTCGCTTCGCGGCGGTGGCGGAACACGGTCGGCGTCAGGGCCAGCACGCCGAGGCTGGCGCCGGCCACGAAGAAGCCCAGCAGCATCAAGACCAGCGGGCCGCGCAACTCATAATTGAGGAAAAAGCGCAGATCGACCTCCTGCGTATTTTTCAGGGCGAAACCGAAAAACAAGACGAACAGAACAAATCCAACGAAGGAGGAAATAAATTTCATCAGCCAGGTCCAGTTTGTGATTCACAAGCGCCAGTGTGGCACAAGAAAACGGAAAGCAGGGGACAGACCTCGATTTTCGGTCAAGAATTGCCGGAAAATCGAGGTCTGCCCCCGGTACAAAAAAAAGCGGCATCCAAGGACGCCGCTTCTTGATGCCGGCCCAAAGTGCGCGTCGCGTTCTCTGGGGCGGCATGCCTAGTCACCTTTCAGCGGACGAGGTCAATCCTCGATGATCGGTTGCCCGACCATCGCGTCTACCCGCTCGCGCAACTGCTTGCCCGGCTTGAAGTGGGGCACCCGCTTTTCGGGCACCATCACCTTTTCGCCGGACTTCGGATTGCGGCCGATGCGCGGTGGCCTGCTGTTGAGGGCAAAGCTGCCAAAACCGCGGATCTCGATGCGCTGACCGGTCGCCAGGGCGGTGGTCATCGCGTCGAGTATGGTTTTGACGGCATATTCCGCATCTTTGGCCACCAGCTGAGAATAACGCTCAGCGAGGCGGTTGATCAACTCGGATTTAGTCATCTACTGATCCGCGGACTGTCTTAGTTCTTGTTGTCGAACTTGGCTTTCAACAATGCGCCCAGGCTGGTGGTGCCCGAAGCTGCGTTGTTGTCGGTAGCGGCCATTTTCTGCATCGCTTCCTGGGTTTCAACATTGTCTTTCGCTTTGATCGACAGTTGGATACCACGGGCTTTGCGGTCGATGTTCAAGACCATTGCCTCGACGCTGTCGCCGACTTTCAGGTGCGTGCCGGCATCTTCGACGCGGTCGCGCGAGATTTCGGAAGCGCGCAGGTAGCCTTCGACTTCTTCGGACAACTGGATCACGGCGCCTTTAGGCTCGACCGACTTGACCGTACCCGTTACCAGGGAGCCTTTGTCGTTCATTGCAGCGAAGTTGTTGAATGGGTCGCCTTCGAGTTGCTTGACGCCCAGGGACACGCGCTCGCGCTCGACGTCGATGGCCAGAACGATGGCTTCCAGTTCGTCGCCTTTCTTGAAACGACGCACGGCTTCTTCGCCCGTTTCGGTCCAGGACAGGTCGGACAGGTGCACCAGGCCGTCGATGTTGCCGGCCAGGCCGATGAACACGCCGAAGTCGGTGATCGATTTGATCGCGCCGCGGACTTTGTCGCCCTTCTTGTGGGTCACGCCAAAGTCATCCCAAGGGTTGGCTTTGCACTGTTTCATACCCAGCGAGATGCGACGACGCTCTTCGTCGATTTCCAGAACCATCACTTCTACTTCGTCGCCCAGTTGGACAACTTTGTTTGGTGCGACGTTCTTGTTGGTCCAGTCCATTTCGGAAACGTGGACCAGACCTTCGATGCCTTGCTCGACTTCCACGAACGCGCCGTAGTCGGTCAGGTTCGTGACCTTGCCGAACAGACGGGTGCTTTGTGGGTAACGACGGGACAGACCGGTCCAAGGATCGTCGCCCAGTTGCTTCACGCCCAGCGAAACGCGGTTCTTCTCTTGATCGTACTTCAGAACCTTGGCAGTGATTTCCTGGCCAACCGTCAGCACTTCCGACGGATGACGCACGCGGCGCCATGCCAGGTCGGTGATGTGCAGCAGGCCGTCGATGCCGCCCAGGTCCACGAAGGCGCCGTAGTCGGTGATGTTTTTGACGACGCCGGTCACGACCGTGCCTTCTTTCAGCGTTTCCATCAGTTTCTGACGCTCTTCGCCCATCGATGCTTCGATGACGGCGCGGCGCGACAGCACGACGTTGTTACGCTTGCGGTCCAGCTTGATGACCTTGAATTCCAGGGTCTTGCCTTCGAACGGGGTGGTGTCCTTGACTGGACGGGTGTCGACCAGCGAACCCGGCAGGAAGGCGCGGATGCCGTTGGTCAGGACGGTCAGGCCGCCTTTGACTTTGCCGTTGACGGTACCGACGACGATCTCGCCCGATTCCATCGCTTTTTCCAGGGCCAGCCACGAAGCCAGACGCTTGGCTTTGTCGCGCGACAGGATGGTGTCGCCGAAACCGTTTTCCAACGATTCGATCGCCACGGAAACGAAGTCACCAACTTTGACTTCCAGTTCGCCGTGGTCGTTTTTGAATTCTTCGATTGGGATGAATGCTTCGGATTTGAGGCCGGCGTTGACGATCACGAAATTGTGGTCGAGGCGCACGACTTCAGCGGAAATAACTTCGCCGGAGCGCATATCTTGACGCGACAAGGATTCCTCGAAGAGCGCGGCAAAACTTTCCATACCGGTAAATTCAGTAGATGTAGCTGTAGACATAGGGTTCACACAAGTTAACCAGCAGCGATCGCACGATGCGACTTAAACTGGGTTAGGTTTGACACACGCCCGGGGCCGGACTGGGCCGCCACGGGCACCACAGTAGTACTGATGCGTACTACTTTACCGCCGCAGCATGCCATTTCAACACCAGATCGACGGCCTCATCGGCCGTCATATTCGACGTATCGAGCACATGCGCGCCCTCCGCGGGGACCAGGGGCGCGATCGCACGGTGAGTATCACGTGCGTCTCGCGCATTCAAATCCATCAGAAGGTCTTCTATACTAGCAGAAATTCCCTTGTCAATCAATTGCTTATAACGGCGTTGCGCGCGCGCGTCAGCACTTGCCGTCAGGAACACTTTCAAGGGGGCGTGGGGGAAAATCACCGTGCCCATGTCGCGGCCGTCGGCCACCAGGCCGGGCGCCTTGCGGAAACCCAGTTGCAGCGCGAACAGGGCCTGGCGCACGGCCGGCAGCGCGGCGATCTGCGAGGCCGTGTTGCCGACGGCCTCGGCGCGGATGGCGTCCGTGACGTTCTCGTTGGCCAGCAGGATCTCGCCGCCGGCGAAGCTGCACGGCAGATGCTCGGCCAGCTTGGCCAGCGCGTGCTCGTCGTTCAGCGGCGTGGCGCGGCGCAGCGCCGTCAGCGCCGTCAGGCGGTACAGGGCGCCGGAGTCGAGGTAGTGGTAGCCGAGCCGGTCTGCGACGCGGTGCGCGACCGTGCCCTTGCCGGAAGCGGTCGGGCCGTCGATGGCGATGACGGGAATAGTCGATGTGGTCATAAATTATTTTTCTGTTAAAACCGGGGCGGGCCCCGGCCGCGCTGATTAAAACAGGCTGTCGTGGGCGATGCCGGCGAATGCCTCGAAGTAGCCGGGGAAGGTCTTGGCGACGCATTTCGGGTCGTTGATGCGCATGCTGTTGCCGCGCCGCGCCGCGCCGTCCAGCGAGGCCAGCGAGAAGCACATGGCCATGCGGTGGTCGTCGTAGGTGTCGATGGTGGCCGCGGCGATCGCCGCCGGCGGCGTCACGCGCAGGTAGTCGGCGCCCTCCTCCACCTCGGCGCCGAGCTTGCGCAGCTCGCAGGCCATGGCGGCGATGCGGTCGGTTTCCTTGACGCGCCAGCTGGCGATGTTGCGCAGCGTGCTGGTGCCGTCGGCGTACAGCGCGGCGACGGCGATCGTCATGGCCGCGTCCGGGATATGGTTGAAGTCGGCGTCGATGGCCTTCAGCACGCCGTTCGAGCTGGCCTCGATCCAGGTCTCGCCCATCGTCACGGTGGCGCCCATCTGCTGCAGCGCGGCGACGAAGCGCACGTCGCCCTGGATGCTGTCGCGGCCGACGCCCTCGACCCGCACCGGCCCGCCGGCTATCGCGCCGGCCGCCAGGAAGTAGGACGCCGACGAGGCGTCGCCCTCGACGTGGATGACGCCGGGGCTGCGGTACTTCTGCCCCGCCTGCACGGTGAACGACTGCCAGCCGTCCTGCTCGACGACGACGCCGAAGCGGCGCATCAGATTCAGGGTGATTTCGATGTAGGGCCGGGAGATCAGCTCGCCGACGACGTCGATCGACACGCTGCGCTCGCGCGCCATCAGCGGCGCCACCATCAAGAGCGCCGTCAGGAACTGGCTCGACACGTTGCCGCGCACCGCCATGCGGTCGGCGTGCAGGTGGCCGCGGCGGATGCGCAGCGGCGGGAAGCCCTGCGCGCCCGTGTACTCGATCTGCGCGCCGACGGCGTTGAGGGCGTCGACCAGGTCGCCGATGGGCCGCTCGTGCATGCGCGCCACGCCGTGCAGCGTGTAGTCGCCGCCGATCACGGCCAACGCCGCCGTCAGCGGACGGATGGCGGTGCCGGCGTTGCCCATGAAGAGGTCGGCCGCGTGGTGCGGGAAGACGCCGCCGGCGCCGCGCACGTGGTGCACCTGGTGCAGCGTTTCCGGGTGGCGCTGCTCCTCCTGCTCCCAGTGCACGCCGAGCGAGGTCAGCGCGCCCAGCATGACGAAGGTGTCGTCCGAGGCCAGCAGATCGACGATCTTGGTCGTGCCCTCGGCCAGCGCGGCCAGCAGCAGCACGCGGTTCGAGATGCTTTTCGAGCCGGGCAGGCGCACCGCGCCCTGCACGTGCGTGACCGGCTTCAGGTCGAGATGATGGGGATAGTGTTTTTGCTGCGTCATGCGCGTTTCCTTGTCTGCGTGTGCGGCTATTCTGCCTGGTCTGTCGGCTGCGGCGCCTCGGCCGCCTCGATCGCCGCGCCCCACTGCTGGCGGGCGCGCTGGGCGTTGGCGTAGACGGCCTCGATGGCGGCGCCGTCGCCGGCGGCCAGCATGGCCCGCAGCCCGGTCAATTGTGCCATATAGGCGTCCAGCTCGCCCAGCAGCGCCGCCTGGTTGGCCAGGCTGATGTCGCGCCACATCTCCGGCGACGAGCCGGCGATGCGGGTGAAGTCGCGGAAGCCGCTGGCGGCGTACTGGAACAGCAGGTCGGCGTGGGCCTTGTTGGCGATGTCGTCGACCAGCGCGTAGGCCAGCAGGTGCGGCAGGTGGCTGACGGCGGCGAACACCCTGTCGTGCTCGGCCGGCGTGAGGCGGTGGATGACGGCGCCGCAGGCGCGCCAGGCGGCGGCGACGCGCTCGACGTCGGCCGCCGCGTTCTCCGCCAGCGGCGTCAGCACCGTCTTGCGGCCCTGGTACAGGTCGACGATGGCGGCGTCCGGGCCGTTCGACTCGCGCCCGGCGATGGGGTGGCCCGGCACGAACTGCGCCAGCTTGCCGCCCAGCGCGCGGCGCGCCGCCGCGACGACGTCGCCCTTGGTGCTGCCGGCGTCGCTGACGACGGTGCCCGGCTGCAGGTGCGGCCGCAGCGCGGCGAGGATGCGCTCGGTCTGCGCCACCGGCGCGGCCAGCAGCACCAGGTCGGCGCCGCGCAGCGCCTCGGCCAGGTCGGCGCCGACGCTGTCGATGATGCCCAGCTCCAGGGCGCGCGCCAGCGGGGCCGGCGAGCGCCCCATGCCGACCACGTGGCCGACCGCGCCCGCCTGCTTGAGCGCGCGGGCGAACGAGCCGCCGATCAGGCCGACGCCAAAAATGACGACTTTATTCAGCATGGGTGTCCAGTCGGGATGGGGGTGCACGGCCGCTCACAGGCTGGCCGGGTAGGAACCCAGCACCTTGAAAAAGGCGGCGTTGCTCTTCAGCTCGGCCAGCGCCAGCGCCACGGCCGCGTCCTGGGCGTGGCCCTCGATGTCGACGTAGAAGTAGTACTCCCAGCTGCCCATGCGCGCCGGGCGCGACTCGAAGCGCGTCATCGACACGCCGTGGCGGGCCAGCGGCGCCAGCAGCTGGTACACGGCGCCGGCCTTGTTCGGCACGGCCAGCACCAGCGAGGTCTGGTCCTCGCCCGACGGCGTCGTCTGCAACTGGCCGATCACGGCGAAGCGCGTGCGGTTGTGCGGATCGTCCTGGATGTGCGCCTGCACCACGCCCAGGCTGTACTGCTGGCCGGCCAGCTCGCCGGCGATGGCCGCCACGGCGCCGTCGCCGGCGGCCAGGCGCGCCGCCTCCGCGTTCGAGGCGACGGCGCGCCGCTCGATGTGCGGATAGTGCTGCTTGAGCCAGGCCTGGCACTGCGCCAGCGCCTGCGCATGGGCGCAGATGGCGCCGACGCCGTCCATCGTGCCGCTGCGCGTCATCAGGCTGTGGTGGATATTGATGGCCACCTCGCCGCTGATGATCAGGCTGGTCTGCATCAAGAGGTCGAGCGTGCGGTTGACCGGCCCCTCCGAGGAGTTCTCGATCGGCACGACGCCGAAATCGGCCGTGCCGGCCTCGGCGGCGCGGAACACCTCGTCGATCGTGGCGCAGGGCATGCCCTCGACGGCGCTGCCGAACTGCTGGTAGACGGCCTGCTCGGTGAAGGTGCCGACCGGCCCCAGATAGGCGACCGTGACGCGCTTCTCCAGCGAACGGCAGGCCGACATGATCTCGCGGAAAATCGTCTGCACCTCGCCGTCGCCCATCGGGCCGGGATTGCGCTCGGCCACGCCGCGCAGCACCTGCGCCTCGCGCTCGGGGCGGAACACCGGCGCCTGCGTCTCGGCCTTCACGTGGCCGACCTCCTGGGCCAGGCGCGCGCGCCGGCTCAGCAGGTCGAGGATTTGCGCGTCGATCGCATCGATCTGCTCGCGCAACGGTTTTAATTTATCTGTCATTGTCTGCGTAGGTGTCCGTGCTTACGTATTGCGATCGGCGCCGCGGCGCGCTCAGCGGCCCGCGAACTCGTTCAAATAATCGACCAGGGCTTGCACGCCCTCGATCGGCATCGCGTTGTAGATCGATGCGCGCATACCGCCGACGGACTTGTGGCCCTTCAGTTGCAGCAGGCCGCGCTGCTTGGCGCCGGCCAGGAATGCTTCGTTTTTGCTCTCGTCGCGCAGGAAGAAGGGTATCGTCATGCGCGAGCGGTATGCCTTGGCGACGCGGTTCTGGTAGAAATCGTCCGCGTCGAGTGCAGCATACAACAGTGCCGCCTTGTCGATGTTGCGCTTTTCCATCGCCGCCACGCCGCCCTGGCGCTTGAGCCACTGGAACACCAGGCCGGCGATATAGATCCCGTAGGTCGGCGGCGTGTTGTACATCGACTCATGTTCGGCGACGACGCTCCAGTCGAAGGCCGAGGGGCAGATCGGCAGGGCCGCGCCAAGCAGGTCTTCGCGCACGATGACCAGGGTCAGGCCGGCCGGGCCGATGTTCTTTTGCGCGCCGCCGAAGATGACGCCGTACTGCGACACGTCGATGACGCGCGACAGGATGTGCGAGGACATGTCGGCGACGATGGGGGTGTCGCCGGCCAGCTCGGGCGCGAACGGGTACTCGACGCCGTCGATGGTTTCGTTGGTGCAGATGTGCAGATAGGCGGCGTCCGGCGTCAGCTTCCAGGCGGACTGCGGCGGCACGCCGCAAAAGCCCTCGGCCTGCGACGAGGCGGCCACGTTGACGGTGGCGTATTTGGCCGCCTCCTTGATCGACTTGCCGGACCAGGAGCCGGTGTGGACGAAGTCGACCGTTGCCGGCTGCGCCTTGCGGCCCACCAGGTTCAGCGGCACGATGGCGTTTTCGCCGAGGCCGCCGCCCTGCAGGAAGAGGATCTTGTAATTGTCGGGCACGGCCAGCAGCTCGCGCAGGTCGCGCACGGCGGCCTGGTAGATCGAAATGAATTCGGGGCCGCGGTGGCTCATTTCCATGACGGACATTCCACTGCCGTGCCAGTCGAGCATTTCGGCGGCGGCTTGCGCCAGCACTTCTTTGGGCAGCACGGCCGGGCCGGCGGAGAAATTGTAGATGTGCGTCACGTTGCGATCCTTTGGGGCTGGTGGGCTTGTTTGCCTTGATATTCTAATGGAGAGAGCGGGACTGCGCCGCAAGCGGCGGCAGGAATTGCCGATCCGGGCCCGCGGCACGCGCCGCCTGGGGTCTGACCCCGGCAGCTTGGGGTCAGACCCCAGCTGTCACGCTGTTCGACGAACCGGCCGCGGGCGTAGCTGGGGCCGGGGTCGTTCGCTAGAACAAGCCCGGCCCCAGCTAGACGCTCGGCCTTATTCCGGCTTGGCGTCGGGTCCCGCTTCCAGCTCGACGTCGTCGACGTCGGCTTCGACGATGCGCTGCAGGCCGGACAGCTTGGTGCCGTCCTCGACCGCGATCAGCGTCACGCCCTGGGTGGCGCGGCCCATTTCGCGGATTTCCGACACGCGTGTGCGGATCAGCACGCCGCCCGTGGTGATGAGCATGATTTCATCGCTCTCCTCCACCAGCGTGGCGGCGACGACGCGGCCGTTGCGCTCGCTGGTCTGGATCGCGATCATGCCCTTGGTGCCGCGGCCGTGGCGGGTGTACTCGGTGATCGGCGTGCGTTTGCCGAAGCCGTTTTCCGTCGCCGTCAGCACCGACTGCTGCTCGTTCTCGGCCACCAGCAGGGCGATCACGTGCTGCCCCTCTTCCAGGTTCATGCCGCGCACGCCGCGCGCCGTGCGGCCCATCGGACGCACATCGTTTTCGTCGAAGCGCACCGCCTTGCCCGAGTCGGAGAACAACATCACGTCGTGCTGGCCGTCGGTCAGCGCGGCGCCGATCAGGAAGTCGCCCTCGTCGAGGTCGACGGCGATGATGCCGGCCTTGCGCGGGTTGCTGAAGTCCTTCAGCGGCGTCTTCTTGACCGTGCCCAGGCTGGTCGACATGAACACATAGTGGTCTTCCGGGAAGACCCGGTTGTCGCCCGACAGCGGCAGGATCACGGTGATCTTCTCATTGTCCTGCAGCGGGAACATGTTGACGATGGGCTTGCCGCGCGAGTTGCGCGAACCCTGCGGCACTTCCCACACCTTCAGCCAGTACATGCGGCCGCGGTCGGAGAAGCACAGGATGTAGTCGTGCGTGTTGGCGATGAAGAGCTGGTCGATCCAGTCCTCTTCCTTGGTCGCCATGGCCTGCTTGCCGCGTCCGCCGCGCTTCTGCGCGCGGTACTCGGAAATCGGCTGCGCCTTCATGTAGCCGGTGTGCGACAGCGTCACGACCATGTCCTGCGGCGTGATCAAGTCTTCCGTTTCCAGGTCGGTGGCGTTCAGTTCGATCTGCGAGCGGCGCACGTCCTTGTTGCCTTCGCCGTATTCGTTCTTCGCCAGCGTCATCTCGTCGGTGATGATGACGGTGACGCGCTCCGGCTTGGAGAGGATGTCCAGCAGGTCGGCGATGTGGGCCATCACGTCTTTGTATTCGTTGACGATCTTGTCCTGCTCCAGGCCGGTCAAGCGCTGCAGGCGCATCTGCAGAATCTCTTGCGCCTGGTCGTCCGACAGCTTGTACAGGCCGTCGGCCTGCATGCCGTAGTGCTTGGGCAGGTGCTCGGGACGGAAGGCGTCGACGCCGCCGACGGTGGTGCCGTCGCCGGTGCGGGCCAGCATTTCGCGCACGACCGACGAGTCCCACGGCCGTGTCATCAGCTCGACCTTGGCGATAGGCGGCGTCGGCGCCGCCTTGATGATGGCGATGAAGTCGTCGATATTGGCCAGCGCGACGGCCAGGCCCTCGAGCACGTGGCCGCGCTCGCGCGCCTTGCGCAGCTCGAACACGGTGCGGCGCGTGACCACCTCGCGGCGGTGCGACAGGAAGCACTGCAGCATCTGCTTCAGGTTCAGCAACTTCGGCTGGCCGTCCACCAGGGCCACCATGTTCATGCCGAAGGTGTCCTGCAACTGGGTCTGCTTGTACAGATTGTTGAGCACCACTTCCGGCACTTCGTTGCGCTTCAATTCGATGACCACGCGCATGCCCGACTTGTCGGACTCGTCGCGGATGTCGGAAATGCCGTCGAGCTTCTTGTCGCGGACGTTTTCGGCGATGCGCTCCAGCAGCGACTTCTTGTTCACCTGGTAGGGCAGCTCGTCGACGATGATGGCGATGCGGCCGCCCTCTTTGCCGAACTCCTCGAAGTGGGTCTTGGCGCGCATGACGACGCGGCCGCGGCCCGTGCGGTAACCGTCGCGCACGCCGGAGACGCCGTAGATGATGCCGGCCGTCGGGAAGTCCGGCGCCGGGATGATCTCGATCAGCTCGTCGATGCTGCAGTCGGGGTTGCGCAACACGTGCAGCGCGCCGTTGATGATCTCGGTGATGTTGTGCGGCGGGATGTTGGTGGCCATGCCGACGGCGATGCCGGAGGAGCCGTTGATCAGCAGGTTAGGGATCTTGGTCGGCAGCACCGACGGCTCTTTTTCCTTGCCGTCGTAGTTCGGCACGAAGTCGACGGTGTCCTTGTCGATGTCGGCCAGGATCTCGCCGGCGATCTTGTCGAGGCGGCACTCCGTGTAACGCATCGCCGCGGCGCTGTCGCCGTCGACGGAGCCGAAGTTGCCCTGGCCGTCGATCAGCGTGTAGCGCAGCGAGAAGTCCTGCGCCAGGCGCACCAGCGTGTCGTAGATCGAGGCGTCGCCGTGCGGGTGGAATTTACCCATGGTTTCGCCGACGACGCGGGCGCACTTGACGTAAGGGCGGTTCCACACATTGTTCATTTCGTGCATCGCGTACAAGACGCGGCGGTGCACCGGCTTCAAGCCGTCGCGCACATCCGGCAAGGCCCGGCCGACGATCACGCTCATCGCGTAATCGAGGTAGCTCTTGCGCATCTCTTCTTCGAGGGAAATTGGGATTGTTTCTTTTGCGAATTGATCCATTGGCGGTTCGACTGATCTCAGGCTGTGGTTAACTTATCTGCTACGCAATGTGTGACGCCATACTGCATATCCGGGGCGGCTGTTGCATGGGCGGCGGGCGGATTGGGCTTGCTACCATGTTTTCAACAGTCAAGCATGGGATTTTAGCATGGGCGCCCCCCTTGCAGCGCAATTCCGGCGCCGGGGCCGCCGCCGCGCCGCGCCAGACCACCCCGGCGCAGGGCTGGCAGGGTAGTGCGCAGAGGCAATAACAATTAGCAAAAAAATGCCAACAAAATAGGCAAAACGGGGAAAAGTTGTCATAAGAGTGTAACAATCTCCTACGATCGTTGCATGAAAACAACGAGGCGCTTAAAATCCCGGAAACTTTGATTTAACCACGGGCGTGCGAACTTGAAGCCTGTGGCAAAATGATTGAGAAGTTAATTGCTAGTTTCGCAATCTGGAACGAGCGTTGCTAACCTGCATGTTACTATTGGTTCAAGCAGGTCCAGTCGCGCAGTGTAATTCTGCGGATATCACCCCCCGAAAGGAAAAAAGAATGAAAAAATTTGCAACCCTGTTTTTCGCTGCATCCGCAGTGATTGCTGGCTCGGCTACGGCCCAAACCCCGACAGCGGCACCGTTCGCACCAGTGACCACCGACATCAAAGCACCAACGCCACACAGCGCCTACGTGCAAGATGCACGCGGCGTCATCGCCCGTGACCCGTTCGGCCTGTGCTGGCGCACCGGCTACTGGACGCCAGCTGACGCGGTGCCAGGTTGCGACGTGCCACTGTGCGTTGCTCCAGAAACCCTGCAAGACGGCAAATGCGTAGCCCCGGCCGCTCCAGCACCGGCACCGGCTCCAGCACCAGCACCGGCACCACGTCCGGCACCGGCACCAGCGCCGATCTCGGAAAAAGTCAGCTTCGCCGCTGACGCGTTCTTCGACTTCGACAAAGCCACGCTGAAACCAGAAGGCAAAGCGAAACTGGACGACCTGAGCTCGAAACTGGGCGGCATCAACCTGGAAGTCATCATCGCTGTCGGCCACACCGACTCCGTGGGCACCGATGCTTACAACCAAAAACTGTCGATCCGTCGCTCGGAAGCCGTCAAGGCTTACCTGGTATCGAAAGGTATCGAAACCAACCGCGTGTACACCGAAGGCAAAGGCGAAAAACAACCTGTTGCTGACAACAAATCGGCAACCGGCCGCGAAAAAAATCGCCGCGTAGAAATCGAAGTCGTCGGCACCCGCAAGTAATTGCAGGCAAGACCGCCGCTCGCTTCTTGCGAACGACAGAAACCCCGCCACGGCGGGGTTTTTTTATTGGCTTGGCGCTTGGCCCCAGGGGCCGGCGCCGGCTTTCGAGGCCGCCCCTGACCTTGCTCAACTTTCCCCAAATCAAGCCAAACCAGCTTTTTTGCAACGCCCGCTATTGAATCGGCCAAATTGCCGTTATGATTCGACCTATGAACGCCGACCCTATCGAAATCCAAAAATTCAGTGAGCTGGCCCATCGCTGGTGGGACCCCACATCCGAGTTTCGTCCCTTACACGAAATCAACCCCCTGCGCCTGGAATGGATCAATGCGCGCGCGCCGCTGGCCGGCCGCCGCGTGATCGACATCGGCTGCGGCGGCGGCATCCTGGCCGAATCGATGGCCAAAAAAGGTGCCCAGGTGACGGGCATCGACCTGTCCGAAAAAGCCCTCAAAGTGGCCGACCTGCACAGCCTGGAATCGGGCGCGCAAGTGCGCTACCAACTGATCGCGGCCGAAGCGATGGCCGAGCAGGAAGCGGGCCAATACGACGTCGTGACCTGCATGGAAATGCTGGAACACGTGCCCGACCCGGCCGCCATCGTGCGCGCCTGCGCGACGCTGGTCAAACCGGGCGGCCACGTCTTCTTCTCCACGCTGAACCGCAACCCGAAAGCCTACCTGTTCGCCGTCGTCGGCGCGGAATACCTGCTGCGCATGCTACCCAAGGGCACCCACGACTACGACAAATTCATCACCCCGGCCGAACTGTCGCAATACGCGCGCAGCGCGCAACTGGAAGTGAAGGGCTTGAAAGGCATGGGCTACAACCCCCTGAGCAAAATCTACTCGCTCAACGACGACACCAGCGTGAACTACCTGATCGCCTGCACCCGTCCGCTGTAACACGACAAACCCGGGGCGGCTGCGGCCGCCCTACCCTACCGACTCCGCCGACCACCGAATCCGCCATGACCACGCCAAACCGCCCGCAAGCCCCGCTCGCCATCCTGTTCGACCTCGACGGCACCCTGGCCGACACAGCGCCGGACCTGGCGGCCGCAGTCAACCTGCTGCGCAGCGCGCGCGGCCTGGAAGCGACGCCCTACGCCGTGCTGCGCCCGACCGCCTCGTCCGGCGCCCGCGGCATGATAGGCGCGGCCTTCGGCATCGGCCCCGACGACGAGGGCTACATCGCCCTGCGCGACGGCTTCCTCGACAACTACGAAGCGGCGCTGGCCGTGCGCAGCGGCCTGTTCGACGGCGTGCCGGCCCTGCTCGACGGCCTCGCCGAACTGGGCCTGGCCTGGGGCGTGGTCACCAACAAGGCGGCCCGCTTCACCGACCCGCTGGTCGGCCTGATCGGCCTGGGCGCGGCCGGCTGCGTCATCTCCGGCGACACGATGGCGCACGCCAAGCCCCACCCCGCGCCGCTGCTGGAAGCGGCGCGCCGGCTCGGCCTGGCGCCGGAGCAATGCTGGTACGTCGGCGACGACCTGCGCGACATCCAGGCCGGGCGCGCGGCGGGCATGCTGACGCTGGCCTGCGCCTGGGGCTATTGCGGCGCCACCGAGCCGCTCAGTTGGGACGCCGACTACCTGCTGGAGACGCCGCAGGCGCTGCTGGCGTTGGTGCGCGACGTCGTCGATGCCGCCGGCCGCGACGAGCTGGCGGCGTAAGGCGGACCCGGCGCCCAGTGGACGAGCCGCGAATCAAGTCTGCGCGCTTGCGCGAATTGCGTTAAAATGAAGGTTCTGTGGGGACGACCTGGTTTCGACGTGGGTTGCAAAGCAGCGCAGGGCATACCGAGGGCGGGCTACCTCGTAAATACAACCTGAAAAACTTAACTGCAAACGATAACTCGTACGCACTGGCAGCTTAATCGCTGTTAGCTCTACAACACCTCGTCCCTGGGGTGGGCCCTTAAAAGCTGTAGAGTCATTTACAGGGACTCGTGTAATGCCGGGTTACTTGGCATCGCACTAAATAATAGGTAACTCGCCTGTCCGCAGCGTGCGCGTCCGCGTCGTATAGGTTAAATTAAATGGCAGCGCTAAGTATGTAGAACTGTCTGTAGAGTGCTTGCGGACGCGGGTTCGATTCCCGCCGTCTCCACCACTGAATTCTTTAGAATCAAGTAGTTAGCAAGACGAAGGCTGTCATTATTTGGGTTGTTTTTGGGCTGTTTAGGCTCTGGAATGACAACATAATGACAGCTTTTATTTTTGCCTCTCACTCTCATGTGGCACACGCAACTTGTTGTCCGCAAGAATCATTTTTGTTGCTACGGTGCACTTTATTACAATACGATTGACGTAATCGGTGGACTTTAAAAAGGCAACTGCTATACTAAAATTATGAAAACATCAATTGCTCGGTCGCGTCTTCGCAACGCCATCGTGTTCTTCGCGAAGAACACAGAGTCGTGCGGCAAGATCAAGCTGTTCAAGTTACTGTACATGCTTGACTTTGAACACTTTCGCCAGACAGGCAAGAGTGTGACCGGATTCGAGTATCAAGCTTGGAAATTTGGCCCTGTACCTGTCGAGCTCATGCAGGAGTGGGAAGATTTCGAGGACGATCTAAAGGCAGTTGTCGAAATCGTTCCTGAGCGGGTCATTGACTATACTCGGCTGGCTGTTAAGGTCCGAAAAAACGTCGAGTTTGATGCCGATGACTTTACCGGCCGGCAGATGACTATCCTGCATGACCTGTGCGAGAAGTATCTCACTACGCAATCACCAAAAATGATAGACGTTACTCACGAGCAAAATGGCGCGTGGGATAAGGTATGGGCGAATGGGCGCGGTGCGCAGAAAGAGATTCCTTATTTACTCGCTCTTGCGGACGATGCGGACAATCGAAGTTTGATTCTTGAGCTGGCAAGCGAAGCTAAAGGCTATTCGCATCCTGTAGCGAACGGTGGCTACTAGATGCCGGCCCTTGGTGAGGTTTGGAAGCATTCGCAGTTTTACACGGATGCCTTGACCGGGGAAATGCTACCCAAATATCTATTAATTCTTGCTGTCCGCCCGGATGGTGATTTGGTGTATCGTCTTTTGACGAGCCAAGCGCATCAGCGGCCACAAGCCCCGGCATGTGACAAGGATGGCGTACATCCAGGTTATTATCTTGGTACTCCGATGCCGGCCGGTGTGCTTTGCAAGCCAACTTGGCTAGATCTTCGCGAGATCGAGGATTTCGATGCGCGAGACTTCGCCGATCTGACGAAGAAGAATGTTTTAACGTTCATTCATTCCCCAAAGAGATCCTTTATACAGCACTTGAGTGCGCAGCTTATGCGCCAGATACAACCGCTCGGCAGACTAAGTACATTATGGCCGCTCGCGCGACCTTGAATTGCTAATTAACCGTCGACTTTTGCAAGCTGCTCTCCACTGCTCTAGCGAACAAAAAGCCCGCGTTTTGCGGGCTTTATTTTTTGTGGCGTAGATGTTCGCGAATGGCCGCTACCATTTTCAAGACCAGTTTGGCCGAACACCTAAGTCAACGAAAGAATTTGGGCTTGAAGTTAAACGCGCAAGCGATGGAGGCGGACGGCCGGCGCATGCTTGCAAACGCCGCGATACGACCACACAGCGCGACAAAACGGCTTTTCCCACGCCACCACTCCATGAACGCAAAAAACCGCTCAAAGTGCGCCAAAATGCGTCAAATCGCATGCCCCCCTCTTCTGCCCGCCGCGTCAGCCCTGCCGGACCTTCGGCCATGACGCAAAATTGAGTCAAAAGACCCCTATATAGCGGGCAGGCGTGGGGCGGGGATGACTGCGCGCGCCGGGCCGAAAAAGGCAAAAACTTTCATTTTGAGCAACAACAAACACCAAGGCGCAAAAAAACCGCCTCGTGGGCGGCTTGTCCGGCGTTTGGGGCGCGCAGGCGCTGTGGGGCTACCTCGCCCTTGGCTTGACTGCTAGCGCGGCGTGGCGGTCATACGGCGCGCCCCGCGCGGGCGATTGCGGCCCGCTCCTTGTCGTAGTCGTCGCGGCAATCGACACCACAGAACAGCGCGGCGGCTCCGACCTCTTCATCGCAGTAATGGCACCGGCAATCCGGCGCCAAGCGCGGCTGGCGGCGCACGGCGTCGAGGCCGCGGCGAACGGCCGCGAAGATGATTTTGTCGGTGATGTCGGCGTGGTCGCTCATGGCGCGCCCTCCCCGTCCGCCGTCAACTGATACGGCGCGAACTTCACCACCTCCACGCCGGCCCACTCGTTGATCGCGGTGAACTGCGATTGCAACGGCACCAGCTCATTGCGCGCGAACACGCGCGCGGCCGGCTCGACGGCGCCGAAGCCGCCGGCGTTGTTCGGCAGGATGCCCATGAGTTGCGGCGGCACGCGGTGCGCGGCCAGTTGGTCGTCGCGCGTCACGCTCTTGATGTTGAAAAACTCGTCCTTCGCCGCGACGTCGGATACCGGCAAAATCTGGATGCCATCCTTCTTGCCGTTCGGCGCGTACATGAACAGGTTGCGGAAATTTCCCGGCCCCTTGCTGTCGCGCATCGCCTGGCGCAGGTTGTCCACGTCCTGCGTGTTGGCCGCCGCGTCGGTCATGTAGAACACGAAGCCGGCATGCGAGCCGTTTTTGTAGTATTTGCGGCGGAACAGGGTTGCCGCCTCGTTGAGCCAGGCCGATTGCAGGGCGCTCAGGTACTGCGGCACGCCGTACAGCTCCTGGTTGACGTCCGGTTCCATCAAGTGGAACACCTTGCCCTTGTCGAACTGGTGCACGGTCCGGTAGGCGTTCACAAAAAAATAGGTGTCCATGTCCACGCCGCGCCGCATGTACTTGGCCAGCGCGTGTTCCAAGGTGAGCAACTGGCCGGAACGGCTAGCGCGGTTCTCCAGGTAGCCATTTCCGAATGTCAAAAAATCCAGCGCGAAACGCTTAAACGCCTCGCGCGTCAGGTACTTGGTCGGCACCAGGGTGGACGCTAAGATGTTCACCTTGAAATGGATTGCGCTGCTGTGGTGCACGCCGGCGTTAAACGATTTGGCCAGGCCGGCCAGGCTGACGGGCGGTTCATACCAGTCACCATTCTTCCAGCACTCGAAGCAGTCGAGTATGTCGCTGTGTTCGAGCACAGGGGTAGGATCGCCGAACGAAAACGCTTCCAGGCCGCCGGCGGCCGGCGCCGGCGCCACCACGGCCGGCGCCGCGCGCTGGTCCTGCGCACGCAGATGTCGAGCTTTGTTTCTCAAGAATAAATCTCCATAAAAGATTGGTTGGTATCGGTGCTGCCTTCGAACGGTTCATGGTCGAGGGCGTGCATGCAGGCCCAAGCCAGGTCGGCATGGCCTGTTTCGGCATTGCGGCCGGCGTCGTAGGTGACGTTGCGGCCGCTAGGGGTAAGGGTTTTGCGGATCGCCATGAAGGCTTGCGCGATGTCAATCCAACCGGCGTCGAATTCCAGCCGCGCCTTGCTGACGATGTTCTTCGCCTTCAAGACCATGCGCGTTTTGACCTCGGGCGAGTAGTTGATGGCCGTGGCGGCCGGGAAGAACTGGCGCACGATGGGGAACACGCCGATGCCCATGCCCGTCGTGTCGATGCCGATGTATTCGACATTGAAGCGCAGGGTCATCTGGCGGATCGCTTCGGCCTGATCCTTGAAGTCCAGGCCGCGCCACTGGTGGCGCTCCAGGATGCGGAATTTGCCGCCGGCGGTCATGGGCGGCGCGATCACCACGCAGCCGGCGCTGTCGCCCGTCAACGACGGGTCGTAGCCGATCCACACGGGCCTGTTGCCGAAGGGGCGCAGCGACACGAGCGGCTTGTAATCGTCCCACTCCAGCCAGGAATCGACCATGCAGCGCTGCAGCTCGTTGAGCGGGAAAACGGAAGCCGTGTCGTCGATGAAGTTGCACATCAACAGGTTTTCGAACTGGTCCGGGCTGTATTCGAAGTTGCGCAACTCGTCGATGTCGAACAGATTGCAGCCACCGCGCTCGGCGTCCATGATCGTGACGATCTGGCGCCAGATTTTGTCCTCGCCCGTGAAGCCCGACGACAGGCGCTTGTGGCTGACGTCAATATTGACCTGGTCCGCCTTGGCGCGACGCTTGTTGAACAGCTCGCCTGTCCAGAACGGGTAAGCCTGGTGGGTCGTCGAGGATGGCGTAGAAAAATACGTCTTGCGCCATTTCTTGTGGATCGCCATACCCGAGGCGACCTTGTTCAGTTCCTGGAAATTCTGCGTCCAGAAAAATTCATCGAAGTAAAAATTACCGTGGTAGCCCTGGGCCGTGCGCGCGTTCGTGCCAAGGAAGTACATGTGCGCGCCGTTCGGCAGCACGATAGGGTCGCCCGTCAGCTCGATACCGGCGGCCTCGCGCGCGAACTGGACGATGTATTGCTTGAAGACGTGGGCCTGCGACTTGGACGCCGACAGGAAAATCTGATTGCGCCCCGTCCGCATCGCGTCGGCCAGCGCCTCGCGGGCGAAATACCAGGTCGCCCCGATCTGCCGCGACTTGAGGATGGCGCGGGTACGCTGGTCGCCGTTGCGGAACCATACCTTTTGATAGTCGAACAGCGAATCCTGGAAGGCGTCGAGCAACTGAATTTTCTGCTCTTCGCTGAAGTCGTTGCGCGTCGGTTTCTTCTTCGGGCCGGCGTTGCGGTTCGCCAGCTTCGGGTTCAAATCCACCTCGTTGCCGCCGGGCTGCTCGTAGCGGCGCACGCGCGCCATCTGCACGATGGTGCGCGCCAGCAGATCGATTTCCTTGTAGTCGCTTCCGCTCTTTACTTCTTTCTCGATTAGCTGCACGATGCGCAGCTCGGCGGCGTTCTCGACGTGCTCGATGGCCTGGGCCTTGTCCCACTCGTCGCGCGCCTTCCAGCTATTGATGGTGCTGCGCTTGATACCCAAGTGGCGCGCGATGGACGATATGCGCCAGCCCTTCCAGTAAAGGCCGCGCGCGACGCGGCGCGGCTCGGATTCCGGCGCCGCCAATTCTGCAATTTTTTCTTCGGTTTCTAGCATGCCGCCAGCGTAGGCGGTGCGCGCGCGTAGCGGTTGAAGCCGCAAGTCGGTATCGGGCATAGCAACCCGCACAGCATTGAATCGGAACGCCAGTACGTTGACCATGGCGCTATCCGATCAACTGATGACACGCCCACCATGCCAAAATCGAAATTCTTCCGCGTCGCCACCGAGGGCGCCACTACGGACGGCCGTAACATCGACCGCGCCACCATCGAGCAAATCGCCGCCTCCTACAACCCGAAGACCTACGCCGCGCGCGTCTGGCTTGAGCACTACCGCAGCATCCTGCCGGACGGCCCATTCAAAGCCTACGGTGACGTGATCGCCGTCAAGGCGGAGGAGGTCGATACCGACACCGGCAAGAAGCTGGCCCTGTTCGCGCAGATCGAGCCGACGCCGGAGCTGGTCGCCATCAACAAGGCCCGGCAGAAGCTGTTCACCAGCCTGGAAATTCAACCGAACTTCGCCAACACGGAACGCCCCTACCTGGTCGGCCTGGGCGTCACCGACAGCCCGGCCAGCCTGGGCACCGAAGCGCTGCTGTTTTCGGCCAACCGCAAGCAGAGCACGGAGAACCTGTTTTCCTCGGCCGTCGAAATCAGCCTGGAATTCGACGAACCCGAAGGCCCCAAGCTGGCCGACATCGTAAAAAACCTGTTCGCCCGTTTGAAAACCGAATCCAAGACCGGCAACGAACAGCAGTTCGCCGACATCGGCGACGCCGTGCAGGAGCTGGCCGGCCATGTCGTCAGCGCCAACCACAACTATGCCGCCGCGCTGGTCCGCATCGAGATGGCGGAAGCCGCACTGAAAGCGACGCAAACGGAGCTGACCGCCTTCAAGGCGCAGATGGACGCCGAGCCGGGCAGTGCGCCGCGCCGCCCGGCCGCCACCGGCAACGACGGCGCCGTGCAGACCGAGTTCTAAGCGCCGGCCCGCTCATCCCCTTTAAAAAACATTTCGCCTGGAGCAAATTTTCATGAAAAAACAAACCCGTCTCGCCTTCAACCAGTACGCGGCGCGCCTGTGCCAGCTCAACGACACCGACAGCGTCGCCCACACCTACAGCGTCGATCCGACCATCCAGCAAAAACTGGAAAGCAAGATGCAGGAATCGAGCGAGTTCCTGTCGAAAGTGAACATGATCGGCGTCACCGACCAGGAAGGCGAAAAGCTGGGTCTGGGCGTGTCCGGCCCGATTGCCGGCCGCACCAACACATCCGCCAACAAGGATCGCCAGACGCGCGACCTGTCCTCGCTGGACGGCGTCAAGTACCGCTGCGAAAAGACAAACTTCGACACCCACATCACCTACCCCAAGCTGGACGCCTGGGCCAAGTTTCCTGACTTCCAGGCGCGCGTGGCCAACGCCATACTGGTGCGCCAGGCGCTCGACCGCATCGTGATCGGTTTCAACGGCACCAAGGTCGCGGCCGATACCGATCTGGCCGCCAATCCCCTACTGCAGGACGTCAACAAGGGTTGGCTGCAGCACCTGCGCGAACAGGCGCCGGAACGTGTGCTGGGCCTGGTCGGCGCCAACATGCCCGGCAAGGTCGTCATCGGCGACGCCGCCGGCGCCGACTACGCCAACCTGGACGCGGCCGTGGTCGATGCCGTCAACCTGCTGGACCCGTGGTATCAGGAAGACACCGGCCTGGTCGCCATCGTGGGCCGCAAACTGTTAAGCGACAAGTATTTCCCGCTGGTCAACACCAAGCAGGCGCCGACCGAAACGCTGGCGGCCGACATCATCATCAGCCAGAAGCGCATCGGCGGCCTGCCGGCCGCGCGCGTGCCCTACTTCCCCGACAATGCGATCCTGATCACCCGCTTCGACAATCTGTCGATCTATTTCCAGGAGGGCGCACGCCGGCGCCGTGTGGTCGATGAAGCCAAGCGCGACCGCATCGAGAACTACGAATCGTCGAACGATGCGTATGTCATCGAAGACCTGGGCCTGACCGCGCTGGTGCAAAACATCGAATTGAAAGCCTAAGCGATGTCGAACCCATCCCCAGCCATGCGCCACCGCGCGCGCATTCTGGCCGAGCGCACGGCCGGCGCATCCGAATCCCAGGACGTGACCACCGGCACGGCCTACGAGTTGATGCTCTACAAGCTGACCGACGACCGCCGGCGTCTGAAGAGCATTCAGTCGGTGGAACGCAAGATCGAGGTCAAGGCCACCCTGTTGCCGGACTATGCGCAATGGATCGACGGCGTGCTGGCCGGCGGCAAGGGCGCGCAGGATGACGTGTTCGCCACCCTGCTGGTCTGGCACATCGACACGGGCGAGTACGACCGCGCGCTGACGATTGCCGCCTACGCCATGGAGCATAAGTTCACTCTGCCGGAAGGCTACAGCCGCGACATTCCGACCATGCTGCTCGACGAATTCGCCGAAGGCTATCTGCAGGGTAAGCTGAACGCCGATCCGCAGCACGCAGTCACGGTGCTCGGCGTCGTCGAGAAAATGACGGCGTCGAGCGACGCGCCCGACCAGGCGCGCGCCAAGCTGCACAAGGCCATCGGCCTGGCCATGGTCGCCGTGCTCGACCTGGCCGACGACACTGACATCGCCCCGGCGCTGCTGGAGCTAGCCGACAACGCCATGGCGAACCTGAAGCGTGCCCGCGCCCTGTCGGAGGCCAGCGGAGTGAAAAAGGAAATCGAACGTCTGGAGCGGCGCATTAAGCGAGCGGCCGACTCCAAGTAAAGAGCACCCCCAAGGCGCTCGGCGGCACGGGGGAATTCTGGCCAGCACCAACGCCAGATGAACCCCGTCCACCGCCGACTTTTATTCTCCAACCCAAGTACACGCCATGTCTTTTATCGCCCATCCGCCCCAATCGACTACACCGGCTGCCGCGCCCGCGCCCGCGCCGGCCGGCATCGTCGAAAACGATGGCTGGTTCCCCGACATCGCGCTGTCCGACCTGCGCGACGCCATGCGCCTCGATGGCACCGTCACCGACGCGCGCCTGGTGCAGGCAGTGGTCGATGCCATCCTGCACGTCAACCGCGAGCTGCAGCAGTGGCAGGGCCAGCACGCCGTGGCCGGCGTTGCGGCGATGGCGGACGTGCCGGCCACCAGGATCAACCGCGAAAGCCGCCTGCTGGCGCAGTATCGGCGCGCCGTCTACAGCACGGCCAAGGCCGATCTGATCGAACGCTACCGGGACTACGACACCACGGCCTCGTCGCTGAGCGACAAGAAAAGCATGGAAGCGCTGGACGAGGCGCCCGGCGCCCAGCGCCGCAATGCGCAGTGGGCAATCGCCGATATCGTCGGCCGCACGCACCTGACCGTCGAGCTGATCTGATGCGCGTGCGTACGCAACAGCACGACACGGTGGACGCCCTGGTCTGGCGCTACCTGGGCGGCGGCGCCGGCTACGTCGAACACACCTTGGAACTAAACCCATCCTTGGCGCAATACGGTGCGGTGCTGCCCAGCGGCATCGTCGTCACCCTGCCCGAGCCGGTGCCGAGCACGACCACCATGACCGACATCGTGCAGCTATGGGACTAGCAAGCATCGCCAACATGAAATATTTACTCATCCTCAATACGGAGAATCAAGCAATGTCCGCAGAATCGTTCGGTGGCTTCGCCACACTCGTCAAACTCTACGGCTTCAAGGCTGCGCTGGGCATGATCGGCGCCGCCATGCTGTACATCGTGCTGCCGCCGCTGAATACGGACGGCACGTTCAACAAGGGCGAATTCGTCGCGCGCCTGGCCTGCGCCGGCGTGTTCTCATGCCTGCTGGGCGGCACGGCCTACCAATTGCTGTGCGCCCAACTGCCCACCATTGGCGCGATGGTCAATGCCAGCGCCATCGACCTGATCGTCGGCGCGCCGGGATGGTGGATATCGCGCGCCGTGGCCCTGTGGTTTCAGCGCCGCAACGACAAGGACATCGCCGAGATGGCGCGGGACGTCAAGGAATCCTTGTGAGCGGCCAGGACACCAACCAGGCGCTGATCGACCGCGTTGTCGATTCCGTGCTGCGGGTGGAGGCCGGCTATGTCAACGATCCGGCGGACGCCGGCGGCGAAACGAATTTCGGCATCACCGCCGCCGTCGCGCGCGCGAACGGATACGCCGGCCCCATGCGCACTATGCCCGTAGGCGTGGCGCGCGCCATCTACACGGCCCGCTACATCACCGAACCGCGGTTCGGCCGCGTGCTGGACATCAACGCCTCCATCGGGGCCGAGCTGATCGATACGGGCGTCAACATGGGGCCGCACCGCGCCGCCGAGTTCCTGCAGCGTTGGTTGAACGGATTCAACGACACCGGCAGCCGCTACCAAAACTTATTTGTCGATGGCCGGCTGGGCGAGCTGTCGCTGGGCGCCCTGGCCGCCTTCCTCAAGTGGCGCGGCCAGGACGGCGCGACGGTGATGCTGCGCGCGCTCAACGGCGTGCAGGCGGCGCGCTACCTAGACATCGCGGAAGCCAACACGAGCCAGCGCCGGTTCCTGTTCGGCTGGATCAAGGAACGGGTGGCGATATGATGCCGCTCGCCTGGCCCGGCATGGCCTTGCAAAAATGCCTGGCGCCGGCTTTGGGCATGATCGTCGGCGCCATGCTGAGCTGGACGGTCCAGGGCTGGCGCAAGGACGCGACCATCGCCGACCTGCGCCGCGCGGCGGCCACCAGCGAGGCCGCCGCCGCAACGCGGCTCGCGCAGGCCACCGGCCACGCGCGCGAGCTGGAGCGCGCGGCGGCGCTCGGCCTGGACAACCACACGGAACAATTCAAACTGGAGATGAGCCATGCACAAGCTGAACGTGATCGTTTTATCGCTGACGTGCGCGGCGGCGCTGTGCGGCTGTCAATCCCCGTCGCCGGCGCTTGCGCCGTCGGCGCCGCATATTCCGCCCCTGCCGGCGAAGATAGCGACCAAGCGCGAGCCGAACTTAACATCGAGGCTGCGGCAGCTCTTGGCGCCATCGCCGGCGACGGCGACGATGCCGCCCGCCAGCTAAACGCTTGCATCGACGCCTACAACAGCATCCGGGAACAATTCAATGTACAAGCCCAATAGCCTGCGCCGGCACTTGGCCGAGGCCATCCCCGACCTGCAGCGCAACCCCGACCGTCTGCACGTCTTCGCCGACGAGGGCAACGTCGTAGCGGCGGCGACGGCGTCGCTGTCGTTCGAATACCGCTTCAAGCTCAATCTGATCATCACCGATTTCGCCGGCGACGCCGACGCCATCATGGTGGCCTTGATCGCCTGGCTGAAAGCTCACCAGGTAGATCTGATGGGCAACGAGGAAAAACGCCGCACCGGCATCAGTTTCGAAGTGGACTTCAACAACCACGAGACGGTCGATATCTCGATCAAGCTGGACCTGACGGAACGCGTGGTCGTCCAACGCGGCGAGCAAGGACGCCTCGACGTCACGCACCTGGCCGAACCGCAAATGACGCCGGCCTACGCGGACGAGTTCTGGTCGCTCTACGCCGGCGACACGCTGCTGGCGGAATGGCACACACCGCAGGCGACCGCGTGACCGACAACCTTCACAGTCTGGAAGCATGGGCCGGCGCGCTGCTGGCCAGGCTGCAGCCGGCCCAGCGCCGTGCCATCAATCACAAGGTCGCCATCGACCTGCGCCGCAGCCAGGCGCAGCGTATAGCGGCGCAGCAAGGGCCGGATGGCGCATCCTACGCCGCGCGCAAACCGCGCAAGGAGTGGCACGGCAAGGCCGGTCGGATCAAGCGAAAAAAAGCCGCCATGTTCAATAAAATCAGAACGGCAACCTACCTGAAAATACGCGCCGCTCCCGGCGAGATAACAATCGGATTCTTTGGCCGCGTGGCCCGAATAGCCCGTGTGCATCAGGACGGCTTGCCAGACCAGGTGTCGAAGACCGGGCCACGGTACAAATATCCTGCGCGGCCCTTGCTTGGATTCAGCGAATCGGATCGGGCTTTTATCCGCGAGTCGCTGTTACGCCATATGGAATCCATCTAGCACCTTTTCCGATGTCCTTAACCGCTCGCACGCGCGTAGGGAAACCGCTTCAATCGGGTCGGTAAGCGCGATAGCAACCCGCCATCGCGTGCATCTGCGCACGCGATTCGGCAACATGCAATGCATGAACGCCGACCTGTCCGAAATCCTCCGCCTGCTGCAAAACCTGATCCGCCTGGGCACCATCGCCGAGGTGGACGGGGTAAAGGCACGCGTCAAACTCGGCCCGAAACTGACCACGCAATGGCTGAACTGGATCACGCCGCGCGCCGGCAGCACGCGCACCTGGTCATCTCCTACCGTCGGTGAACAGGTCGTAGTGCTGTCACCAGGCGGCGACCTGACGCGCGGCACCATCATGCCGGCGCTGTACTCGGAGGAATTTGACACTCCCGAATCCAGCCACACGGTACACACAACCCACTATCCCGACGGCGCCGTGGTGCAGTACGATCACGCGGCGCATGCCTTGACCGCCACGCTGCCCGGCGGCACCGCCACTGTCACGGCCGACAAGGTCACGTCCAACGCGCCCAGCACCATATGCACGGGCGATCTGACCGTCATGAAAAACCTGATCGTCATGCAAAGCACGACCATCCAGGGCGCCACTACCCTGAATGGCGGCGTGAACGCCAAGGCCGGCGCAGCCGGCGGTGTGGCCATGGCCGTGCAAGGCACGATCAAGGCGACCGTGGACGTGCTGGCCGGCGCCATCAGCCTGGCCAAGCACCCACACGGCAACGTGAAAGCCGGCGGCGACCAGTCGGGCGGGCCTTTGCCATGATGGGCATGCACGCCGCCACCGGGCGCAGCCTGACGGGGCTGGGCCACCTGCGCCAGTCAATTGCCGACATCCTCACCACGCCAATCGGCTCGCGCATCCGTCGCCGCCGCTATGGCTCCGAAGTGCCCGAGCTGATCGACCAGCCGCTGAACAGCGCGACGCAGTTGCGCATCTATGCCGCCACCGCCTTTGCCCTGCGCCGCTGGGAGCCGCGCCTGCAGCTCTCCAGTGTGCAACTCACGCGCGACACGGACGGCGCCATCACCCTGCTGCTGGAGGGCACGGCTAATGGCCAGGGCATCACCCTGGCCGTGCCCGTCAAGCAAGGGGGCGTCGTATGAGCACGCCCATCGACCTGACCCAGTTGCCGGCGCCCAGCGTGGTCGAGGTGCTGGACTTCGAAACCATCCTGGCCGGCCGCAAGGCACATCTGGTAAGCCTGCTGCCAGACGCCGAGCGCGCGGCCGTCACGGCCCTGTTAGAACTGGAATCGGAGCCGGCCACCAAGCTGCTGGAGGAAAACGCGTATCAGGAAACCATCCTGCGCAACCGCGTCAACGATGCGGGCAAGGCCGTCATGCTGGCCTTCGCCGTCGGTGGTGACCTCGATCAACTGGGCGCCAACGTCAACGTGGCGCGCCTGGCCATCACGCCGGCCCAGCCCGACGCCATGCCGCCCGTGGCCGCCGTCATGGAGGATCATGACGCCTACCGCCTGCGCATCCAGGAAGCGCCGGACGGCCTGTCCGTGGCCGGGCCGAAAGCGTCGTATGAATTCCATGCCCGCAGCAGCGACGGCCAGGTCAAGGACGCAAGCGCCACCAGTCCAGCGCCGGCGCACGTCACCGTCACCGTGCTGTCGAACGATGCCACCGGCATCGCCAGCGCCGCGCTGCTGGCCACCGTGGCGCGCGCGCTCAATGCCGAGGAAGTGCGCCCCCTGGGCGACCGCCTGACGGTGCAGGCGGCCGACGTGATCGATTACCAGATCGAGGCCACCTTGTTTATCGGCGTCGGCCCGGAAGTGCCGATCTTGCTGGCCGCCGCGCGCTCCAACGCCGTGCGCGTATCGCAGCCGCGCCGCCCGCTGGGTCACAGCATCTATCGTTCCGCCTGCAGCGCCGCCGTCCATGTTGAGGGCGTGCGCAAGGTAGTGCTGGCCAGCCCAGTGGAGGATATCGAACTGGACGCCACCCAGGCCGCGCGCTGCACGGCCATCAACCTGAACGTGGTGGTGCTCGATGAATAAGCACGTGCCAACCCTGCCGCCCAACACCACGCCGCTGGAACGCGCCATTGCCGTCGCCTGCGCCGAGCTGGTCAACGTGCCCGTGCCGCTGCGCGACCTGTGGAGCGCCGACCGCTGCCCGGTTGCCCTGCTGCCGTTTCTGGCCTGGGCCTGTTCCGTCGACCGCTGGGACGACAACTGGCCCGAGTCGATCAAGCGCGGCACCATCAAGGCGTCCTATTTCATCCACAAGCACAAGGGCACGATTGCCGCCGTGCGCCGCGTGGTCGAGTCCCTGGGCTACCTGATCCGCATCACTGAATGGTGGCAAACCACGCCGCCGGGCGTGCCGGGCACCTTCCGTCTCGATGTGGGCGTGCTCGACACCGGCATCACCGACGCCATGTTTCAGGAAATGGAACGCCTGATCGCCGACGCTAAGCCCGTCAGCCGGCACCTGACGGGTTTGGCCATCTACCTGGAAAGCCGTGGCCAGGTGCAAATCTGCCTGGCCGCCTATCACGGCGAAGTCATGACGGTTTATCCCTGGCTGGCCGAAGAAATCGAAGTGCGCGGCACGCTGTTGCAGGCCGGCGCATCCCATACCATTGACACCATGACCATCTATCCATGAGCACATATTTCGCCATTCTGACCGACGTGGGCGAGGCCAAGCTGGCCAACGCCATCGCCCTGGGACGTACCATAAAACTCGCCACCCTGGCCGTGGGCGACGGCAACGGCAATCTGCCGATGCCATCGAGCACGCAAAAGGCGCTGGTCCATGAAGTGCGCCGCGCTGGCCTGAACCAGCTGACGGTCGATCCAGCCAACGCCAGCCAGATCATCGTCGAGCAAGTATTGCCTGAAGACGTGGGCGGCTGGTGGATACGCGAAATCGGCATCTACGACGAGGCGGGCGACCTGTGCGCAGTGGCCAACTGTCCGCCCAGCTACAAGCCGCTGATGGTCGAGGGCAGCGGACGCACGCAAGTGGTGCGCGTCGTGCTCATCGTCGCCAGCACGGGCGCCGTCGAGCTGAAAATTGATCCGTCGGTGGTGCTGGCCACGCGCAAGTATGCCGACGACAAGGTCACCGAGGCTGTCATGGCGCATGAGGCGAAGGCCAACCCGCACCCGCAGTACTTGAGCAAGATCGACGGCGAGAACAAGATCGCCGCGGCGATTGCCGCCCTGGTCGATAGCTCGCCTGAAACCCTGAATACCTTGGCCGAACTGGCCGAAGCGCTGGGGCGCGATCCGCATTTCGCTACCACGATCACCAATGCGCTCGCCCTAAAAGCTCCGCTCGCGTCGCCAGAATTCACCGGCGCGCCGAAAACTCCCAACATCACGTTCGGCGACGATTCTCAGCGCCTTGTCAACGCACACACCTTGATCGAGGCGACGCAGGGGCGCGCCAGCGTGCAGGGTTTGGTCGGAGCAAATAATGCAGCGTCGCCCCTCAACAAATTCACCGTGTCCGCGCTCGCAGTGACGATGCGCAATCCGGCAACCGGGCAAACCATAACGAGGTATGGCACCGGCACACTGACGGCTGATTTGTCTGTGGTGGGGGCGAACGGCCGGGATCAGGTCGCCGTTATTTCCGGCACCTCGGCTGTGCATCTGCACTACATATTCAATCCCATCACAGGTGTAACCGCCCTACTTTGGAGCGCATCGGCTAGTGCCCCGATGCTGCCGGCCGGGTTCGCATTCTTCGCCTATGCAACGACAGTCCGCTACCAGGGAGCAAACGTCATCACGGCGATGATGGCCTACGGCTCGAAAATTTTTTACACCATCGACTCTAGCGCGACCCGCGTTCTTAGTGGCGGCGCGGTTACATCGCCACCCTCGTTTGTCGACTGCTCCCAGTATGTGCCGTCGAACGCGGCGCGGGCCATATTGCGGGGCGAGCTGCAGATTTCAAGCTCGTCAACAGCGACGTTCGTGTTGCAAATCCAGGTTTTCAATATGCAGTTTGTGCCAATCAAGTTCTCCATCGCCACCGCCAACACCGCCATGCATGGAGCTGGAATTTTTGAGATTCCCCTCGACAATGCCGGACGCTTTAGCTACGCAATTACTGCGGGAGCGACCGGCGGCGCATACGTCGATGTCATGGGTTATGTCATCCCAAATGGAGATTGCTAAATGAAAAAATCTTTTCGTGACCCCGCAACGCACATCCTCAAAGCGTGGGGCTTTGTTGACACCAACATGTCGGGCGACATTTCTCGGTCCGAACCCCTTAACTTCAATCTGAATCCAGGCGATTGGCGCCTTGTGAATGACGAATGGCAATCCGTTCCGCAGACACCCGCGCCAGGCGGCCAAGACGTCGGCAGAGAAAGCCCCGAAGCAAGTTGAACCACCTGACCTTGCAGCACGATCTTCCGCCCTCCCTTGGGCGCTTGACGCGCGCACCACATCAACCTATCGCCTCAATCAACAGGAGTAACAGCAATGGCCACTGACTACCATCATGGCGTGCGCGTCATTGAAATCAATGAAGGCTCTCGCCCTATCCGCACCGTTTCAACGGCCGTCATCGGCCTGATCGCCACGGCCGACGACGCCGACCCGGCCGCTTTCCCGCTCGACACCCCCGTGCTCGTCACCAACGTCCTGGCCGCGATGGCGAAGGCAGGCAAGACCGGCACGCTGTATCGCACGCTGGAGGCCATCGCGGCGCAAACAAAGCCGCTGACCGTCGTCGTGCGAGTGGCCGAAGGCGAAACCGAGGCGGAGACGACCACCAACGCCGTCGGCGGCGTCTCGCCGAACGGCAAATACCTGGGCGCCAAGGCGCTGCTGGCAGCGCAAAGCAAACTCGGCGTCAAGCCGCGCATCCTAGGCGCGCCGGGCCTCGACACCAAGGCAGTAACCAACGCCCTGGCCGCCGTCGCGCAGCAGTTGCGCGCCTTCCTCTACGCCTCGGCCCACGGCTGCGGCACGGTGGTCGAGGCGACGGCCTATCGCGGCCAATTCGGCCAGCGCGAAGTAATGATCATCTGGCCGGACTTCGTCAACTGGAATACCGCCACCGACGCGGAAGCGAGCATTTCGGCGGTCGCCTACGCAATGGGCTTGCGCGCAAAGATCGACGAGGAAACGGGCTGGCACAAGACGCTGTCGAACGTGGTCGTCAACGGGCCTACCGGCATCACAACGGATGTGTTCTTCGACCTGCAAGACCCGGCCACCGACGCCGGCGTGCTCAACGCCAAGGAAGTGACCACTCTGGTCAACATGGGCGGCTACCGCTTCTGGGGGTCGCGCACCTGCGAAGCTCCGGGCGGCTTCTTCTATTTTGAGAACTACACGCGCACCGCCCAGGTGCTGGCCGACACCATCGCCGAGGCCCATTTCGCCTACGTCGATCTGCCCCTGCACCCGTCACTGGTCCGGGACATGCTGGAAAGCATCAATTCCAAATTCCGCGACCTGAAACGCCAGGGCTACATCATCGACGGCACGGCCTGGTACGACGAGCAATACAACCAGAAGGAAACGCTCAAGGCCGGCACCCTGGCCATCGACTACGACTACACGCCCGTGCCGCCGCTGGAAAATCTGAAATTCCAGCAGCGCATCACCGATCGCTATCTGGTTGACTTCGCCTCGCGCATCACGGCGTAACCATCGGCACCATCATGCCCGCCCCGCGCGGGCCTATCGAATAACTGGAGAACGAAATGGGCCTGCCCCGCAAACTGAAAAATTTCAATCTGTTTCAAAACGGCGTGTCCTTCATGGGCATGGTTCCAGAAGTCACCCTGCCCAAACTCAGCCGCAAGATGGAGGAGTACCGCGCCGGCGGCATGAGCGGCCCCGTCATGGTCGATTTCGGCAACGAAGCGCTGTCGCTGGAATGGAGCGCCGGCGGCCTGATCGCGGAGGCATTGAAGCAATACGGCGCCAAATCGCACGGCGCCGTGCAACTGCGCTTCGCCGGCGCCTACCAGGAAGACGACGACGGCAGCGTGGCGGCCGTCGAGGCAGTCGTGCGCGGCCGCTACAAGGAAATCGATATGGGCACGGCCAAGATGGCCGACGACACCACGCACAAGTACAGCATGGCCTGCAGCTACTACAAGCTGACCATCGACGGCGCCGTCATCATCGAACTGGACTTCATGAGCGGCACCGAATCCATCGGCGGCGCCAGCACCAACGACGCCATCCGCAAGGCCATCGGCCTGTAAGGGCCGGGCCCGGCGGCAAGCGCCACCGTTTTACCCACATTTACCACCACCAAGAAAAAGGAACACATCATGAACAACGACACCCAACACCAGGCCGTCATCGAGCTGGACGAGCCCATCAAACGCGGCGACACCTTGATCACCTCGATCACCTTGCGCAAGCCGAAAGCCGGCGCGCTGCGCGGCGTCTCACTGATCGAGCTGGCGAACCTGAGCGTCTCGGCCCTGCAGATCGTGCTGCCGCGCATCACCGAACCGACCCTGACCGCACACGACATCGCCAATATGGACCCGGCCGACCTGCTGAGCATTGGCGCGGAGGTCGGCGGTTTTTTGGTGAGCAAAGCAGATCGCCTTTCGGTATCCCCAGCGAAGTAGAGGATGCGATGGCCGATATCGCCGGCGTCTTTCACTGGACGCCGGCGGCGATGGATGATTTTACGATCGATGAATTAATGGCCTGGCGCGAGCGCGCCAGGCAACGAAGCGGAGCGGAATAGATGGCTGGTCGTGATTTGCGGTTGCAGGTAGTGTTTTCGGCGCTGGACAAGATCACCGGCCCGCTCAAGAAGATCATGGGCGGCTCCGGCGAGACGGCCAAGGCGCTCAAGGCGACCAGCGACCGCCTGCGCGACCTCAATGCGCAGCAACGGAGCATCGGCCAATTCCGCGAACTGCATCGCGGTCTGGACGCCACCAAGGCCAAGCTGGAGGCGGCGCAACAGCGCGTCGCCGGCCTAGCCGCCAAGATGAAGCAAACCGAAAACCCGACGCGCGCCATGACGCGCGAATTCAATGCGGCGGTGAGGGCGGCTGGCGCACTGAAGACCGCCGGTCAGCAGCAAAGCCAGCAACTCCAAACCATGCGCGAGCGCCTTTCCAGCGCCGGTATCGGCACAAGGGAACTGGCGAGCCACGAACGCACCTTGCGCCACGAGATCGAGGCAACCAACAAAACCCTGGCCGCGCAACAGCAGCGACTGGCCGGAACGGCCGCGAAGCAACAGCGGGTCGCCGGCGCGATGCGGCACGCCGACAAGATGCGCGCCGTGGCCGGCAATGTGGCCACGGCCGGCGCCGGCGCCACCGCGACCGGCGCCGTGCTCGCCGCCCCCCTCGTCAAGGGGGTGTCGGAGGCGAAGCACTACCAGACCGAAGTGGGCCGCGTCAACGCGCTTGGCCTGGGCGACAAGGTGTCGGCCGAAGCCGTCGCCTTCGCGCGCAACATGAAAACCTACGGCACGAGCCAGCTCGACAACCTGCAACTGATGCGCGACGGCATGAGCGCGTTCGCCGACGTGCATCATGCGGAAATGGTCGCCCCGACGCTGGCGAAAATGAAGTTCGCCAACCGCGCATTTTTCGGCGAAGAGCAGGGCGTCGAGAACGAACGCAAATTCATGGACATGCTCAAGGTGATCGAGCTGCGCGGCGGCCTGGAGAGCAAGGCTAAATTCGAGGCCCAGGCCAACATCGTGCAGCAGGTGATCACGGCCACCGGCGGGCGTGTGGGACCAAATGAATGGCTGAACATGATTAAGACGGGCGGCATCGCCGCCAAGGGCTTGAAGGACGACGCGTTCTATTACCAGATGGAACCGTTGGTGCAGGAGATGAGCGGCAACCGCGTGGGCACCTCGCTGATGAGCGCCTATCAGAACTTGTACCAGGGACGGACCACGAAACGCTCCGCGCTGAAGCTGGAAGAGTTCGGCCTGATCGGCGACCAGAGCAAGGTCAAGCACGACAAGGCCGGGCAGGTGTCGTTCCTGAACCCCGGCGCGCTGCTGGGCGCCGACCTGTTCCGCGAGAACCAGTTTGAATGGATGGAAAAAATCCTGTTGCCGCAGCTCGCCAAGAAGGGCATCACGGAAAAGAATCAGGTGCTGGACGCAATCGGCAGCATGTTTTCGAACCGCACGGCATCGAATCTGTACTCGCAAATGTACCTGCAGCGCGCGCAGATCCACAAAAATGAAAAGCTGAACCGTGGCGCCGCGGATATTGGCCAGCTCGACCAGCTCGGCCGCAGCCAAGCATCCGGCAAGGAATTGGAAGCCGAGGCCAAGCTGGCCGACCTCAAGCTGACGATGGGCGAAAAAATCCTGCCGCTGTACGCCCAAGGGTTGGAAATGGCAATCAACGCGGTCAAGAGTTTGAACGGGTTCATGGAGCGTAACCCGGTCACGGCCAAGATCATGATTGCAGGCTTCGCCATTCTGGCCGGCGTGCTGCTGGTGCTCGGCCCGCTGATGTTGGGTATCGCCGCCCTGGTAGGCCCCTACGCCATGCTGCATGTGATGTTTGCGAAGATGGGAATCGCGGGCGGCGTCCTGACACCTATCTTGCGCGGCCTGGGCGGCGCCTTCATGTGGGTCGGCCAGGCTGTTCTGTGGCTCGGGCGCGCCTTCCTGATGAACCCCATTGGCCTGGCCGTGACCGCCATTGCGGGTGCCGCTTACCTGATCTACAGATATTGGGAACCGATCACGGCTTTCTTCGCCGGTATCTGGTCCCAGGTCAAGGCGGCGTTTGCCGGCGGCATCAGCGGCGTCACCAGCCTGATCGTGAACTGGTCGCCGCTGGGCCTGTTTACTCAGGCATTTTCGGGTGTGCTGGGTTGGTTCGGCATCGAGCTGCCGGCGAAGTTTTTCGACTTCGGCGCCAACATTCTGCGCGGGCTGGCGAACGGCATCACAGGCTCCCTGGGCACCGTCAAGGATGCCATCGTCGGCGCCGGCGCCAGCACCATCGGCTGGTTTAAAGAAAAGCTCGGCATTCGCAGCCCCAGCCGCGTGTTCGCGGAATTGGGCGACTTCACCATGCAGGGCCTGGCCGTCGGCCTGGACCGCAGCGAAGACGCGCCGATTGCCAAGGTTTCAGGATTGGCGCGGCGCCTAACAGAACTGGGCGCCGGCGTCGCCATCGGCGCAACGGGCGCCACCGCCCTGCCGGCCGCCGCGTTCGATACCCGCGCCCCGCTGTCCCAGCGCACAGGCATGGGCATGACCGTGCAAGGCGACAAAATCGAAATCGTGATCCAGGCGCAGCCGGGGTCCGATCCACAGGCCATTGCGCGCGCCGTGTACGCGGCGATGGAGCAACGCGACCGGGAAAAGGCCGCGCGCATGCGTTCAAGCCTGTTTGACCGAGAATAAGGACGCACCACCATGATGATGATTTTAGGAATGTTCGTGTTCAGCCTGCCGACGCTGGCCTATCACGAACTGCAGCGGCAAACCGAATGGAAGCACGCCAGCACGGCCCGCGTGGGCTTGCGCGACGCGCACCAGTTTGTCGGTCCGGGCGACGACACCATCACCCTGTCGGGCTGGGTGGCGCCGGAACTGACAGGTAGCCTATACTCGCTCGACGCCCTGCGCACTATGGCCGATACCGGCAAATCGTGGATTTTGATCCAGGGATCGGGGCGTATTTACGGCTCGTTCCGTATCACCGGCATGACCGAAGGCCGTACTATCCTGGACGGCAAGGGCGGCGCCAAGCGCGTCGAGTTCTCGATATCGCTCAAGCGCGATGACGACGGCGTGCTGTCGATGGTGGGCCTGGGCGATATCGGCGACCTCAAAAATATGTTGAGTCTCGACGGCATAACCAGCAGCATCGCCGGCGCCGCAAAAAACGCAGTCGGCAGCGTTGTAGGTAGCGTCGTTGGCGGCATCACCGGCAAATACGGCGGCGTCGTCAGCGGCGTGAAGGACAAAATCGGTGGCGCCATCAGCGGCGCTATCGGCAGTGCCGCCGGCAAGTTCAAATGAGCGGCAATACCCCGGCCTTCAAGGTGGCCATTGAGGAAAAGGATTTGACCAGCGTCGTTTCCGCGCGGCTGATCAACCTGACGTTGACGCTGTGCCGTGGCGACGACAGCGACCAGCTCGATATTTCCCTGGACGACAGCGACGGCAAGCTGGCCCTGCCGCCGCGCGGCGCCAAGATCGCCCTGGCGCTGGGTTGGCGTGCCGGCGGCTTGGTGGACATGGGGCGCTTCACCGTCGACGAAGTGGAGCACGCCGGCGCGCCCGACACCGTCACCCTGCGCGCCAGGTCGGCGAACCTGATCGACACCTTCAAGCAGCAGCAAGAGCGCAGCTTTCACAACACGACGCTGGGCGCCATCATCGACGTGATCGCCTTCCAGAACGAGCTGGCGTCGGGCGTGTCGCCGCGCCTGCGCGACACCGTCATCAAACACATCGACCAGACCCACGAAAGCGACGCGGCGTTCCTGCGCCGGCTGGGTAAGAAATACGATGCGGTCGCCACCGTCAAGAACGACAAGCTGCTGTTCATCCCAATCAACCAAAGCCGCACCGCCAGCGGCCAGGCGCTGCCAGTCATTGCGATCACGCGGGCGCTGGGTGACGGGCACCGCTACCACAGCGCCGAAAGCGACTCCTACACCGGCGTGCGCGCTTTCTGGCATGACGAGCGCTACGCGCGGCGCCGCAGCGTCGTGGCGGGCGTGCCAGGCAACAGCAAGCGCCTGCGCACCACCTTCGCCAGCGAACCCGACGCACGCACGGCGGCCGTGGGCGAATGGCAGCGCATCCAGCGCGGCCTGGCCACGTTCGAAATGACGCTGGCCCTGGGCAACCCGGCCGTGTTTCCGCAATCGCCCGTGACGGTGACAGGCTTCAAGCCCGAGATCGACGCCACGGAGTGGCTATCGACGAAGGTCACGCACTCCCTGGGCGGCAACGGTTTCACCACGCGCGTCGAGTTCGAAACGAAGACCGAGGCGGTGGAGGCGGAGCGGGAGGACGAGAAAGACCCGGACGAGGGCATCACCGGCGTGCTGGCCAAGTGGAAGGACGTCGTCACCAAGAAGACCGGCCAGCAGCAGGCCGGCCGGGAGGCGGCACTCAAGACCCTTGCGCACCTCTACAAGAGCAAGCACAGCGCCAAGCGCGCGGCGAAGCTGGAATGGTCGAAAATCAAAGAGGTGCGCGACATAATCCGGGAAAACAGCGACGCACCTTCGAAGCCGGAAGATACCGGCGCGGATGATCTCTAGCGCCCTCGCTTGACATTCGCCCACCTGGCCGGGCTGTCGCCGCTCGCCGGCACGCACTCGGCCGCGACGCCGAAAACGGATTTGGTGGTATGTCCAATCGAATAGGCATTCCCATCGATGTAACATTTATTCTCCGCCGGCGTGATCGCCCCGTCCGCCGCCATGGGCACCTTGTACAGCAGCCAACCGCAGGCGGCGAGGCTCGCCACAAGCGCCAACAAGCGCATCCGCGCCGTGCGCTGCAGTCGCGCAAAGCTCGCCGATTTTTCAGCGCAGGCCAAGCATGAGGTAGCGCCGTGGTGGGGAGTTGGGTATGCGGGTGGGTGACTAGCTACGGGAGGCGGCGCCGGTTTGGAAGGGGCCGCCGCGTTTTTGGCATCCTGTATCCACTCCTCCAGCGACGCCTTCACTTCGTGATACTTGTCGCGCGGCAGCTCCCGAAATCTCTTCAGGCCATAGTCGGTGATGAAGACCTTGTAAATCTTGAGGTCGTCATCACCCGTCAACGCGGCGAACTCCTTCACCAGAACATTGATGCTTTTGCGCTGATAGTCGGTGATCAGTTCCACCTCTTTCTCTTGCTCGCCGACATGCAGCGTGACGACGTTGCTTAGTCTTGGCGCCTCGTTCACATCGCCCATAACGGCCTGGCCGACATTCCCTTTGAATTCAACTTTTTCAGACATTTATTACCTTGCTTCTAAATACGCGTGCTCACTTTTTACTGCGACCGACATTGATTGTTTGCGGCGCGGAGATATCCCCGCTGACCTGCTGGCCAACCTCGCCATGAAAGACGACCTTTTGCGTACGCGGCGCCGATTTCGGCGCCGATACGGAAGCCGGTACGTTAGCGGGTTCGGCAATGCCTTCCACGACGCCAAGTACACGCGCTTTCCCCCGAAGATCGAGCTTGCGATACCCGATCAAGAGTTCGTTTTCATCGTCTGTCAGATTGTTGCCTGCTGGAGTTCCATGCAACACATAGTGCGTGTCCACTCCGACCGCCGCGACCGCTATCAAATAGTCTGCGCTCGGAAATCTCTTGTCCTGTTCATAGTTGATTTGCGTGCCCTTCTCGACTTTTCCAACCAGTGCAAGTTCAGGCTGCGTCATGCGGAGTCGCTTGCGTTCGCTCTTTAAGCGCTGACCAAATGTATCCATATTTCAATCTTTTAGTTGCAAAGTACAATTTTTTGTACTAAAGTGGCGTCATTATTAAGTGATGTATACAAATCATACCCTATGACAACTATAGCCCCAGTGACACGCCAGCCGAAGAACGTCCTTTCGCAGCCCATTCCTATCCGTTTGCTGCCCGAAGAGGTCAAGCGGGTAGAGCAATGCGCACAGCAGGATTCACGCTCGCGCGCCTCGTTTATGCGCCTTATGGTTCTTCGCGGCCTGCAATCCTATGAGGTCGAGCGCAGCCAATCAATCCCCATCCAGCACGCCTAACAGCAGAGGAACAGGCACCATGTATCCCGATCCCAAGCGCGTCCGCAACAACCGCATCATGCTGCGCCTCGACGACTATGAGCACGATCTTGTCGCGGCACTAGCGAACTACCAAGGTGAATCTGTAGCGACCATCGCCCGCATCATCATCATGCGCGAAGCGGCGGCGGTACTTGCTTCCGACAACAACGCCAGCTTACCCCGCAATGCCGGTTAAGCAAAGGCAGCAAAAAGCAACTTAATAGCAACTTACAAGCAACCGAAAAGATGCCTGACCAATCAATTACCCTGGACGACACCGAGCGCGACTTGCTGGAGCGCATTCGTCAACAGCAAGGGCTGAGCAGCATCGAGCAAGCCGGCGAGTGGCTACTTAAATCCAGCGTTCGCAAGAGCGCCAAGGGAATCACCGGCCGAGGTCGCGCACTGTACCAAGTTGAGAGAAAGCACAAATGAGAGTCATTGGCCTGCCCTGCCCGCACTGCGACTACACCGTTCGCGCGGTAAAAAGTCGCACGATGTCGGCCATGTTCAAGGAAATCACCTACATGTGCCAGAACCCGGACTGCGGCCACGTCTTCGTCGCCGGCCTCGAAGTGCTGCGCACGCTCTCGCTTTCCGCTGTGCCCAAGGCCGATATCCGCATCCCGATGTCGCAGCATGCGCGCAATGCGGCCACCAATCAACTCGCTTTCGATCTGACGGTCTGCTAACGACTATGTGCTCTTCGCCGATCCTCGCACCGCCGTAAACCGGCCGCTGTAACTCCCTGTTCTGTTATGCCCTGCTGCGCTCGTTTTTGAGCGCGCGGGATTCGTTCAACCTAAAAAAAGGAAATTCGATGGAAAGCAGCCTGAAAGCGGCGGGGACAGTCTCGTTGCGCGAAGCCGACATACCAATGACATCACCGGGCAATGCAAGCTGCGCGGGCCACTCGTCGCTTGCACAATGCGTCGTCCCGGTGGCCCACACCTGCCTCCTGCTGCAGGCCAGCGGCGAGGTGGACATCGGCGGCTTGACCGACTATCTCCATACGGTCGCCAAGACCTATCACGCCTATGGCGCGGCAAATCTCACGTTCATCGTAAGCGATCTGCGGAGGCTGCAGCTTGGGGGCTTTTTCAGCCTTGAGAACCAGCGCAAACTGGTCGGCAACTTGCCCATTGAATTACGTTACCTGTTTGCCAGCGAAGAAGGCGCTTTCCACTTCGGAGGCCCTTTGCATGCTGTGTCCTACTGGGGCAAGTATTTCGCCAAGAAGTCCGCGTTGCCAAAGGCAAGCTAATGTCGCGCCTCGTCAAGACCGGCGCCATCTGGCTACTGTCGCTCCTGATCGTCATCGCCCCTGCCCTGCTGCAGGCCGTCGGCGCCATCAAGGACTGAGCCATGCCGGCATCCCTTATCGACAATCACCTGTCGTTCCTGCCAGCAGCGGCCATCCTTGCCGCGCGCGACAAGGATGTGCCGACGCCGCCGGGAGCACCGGAGGCGCTGGCGGCCATCGCGGCGGCGAAAGCCAGTCTGGCGGACCGGGCGACCTTGCGCGCCATCGAGCAGCGGCGCGCAAGCGAAGCGCGCTTCATTGCCCAGGCGTGGGGATTGTCGCCGCGCGGCGCGCGGCGCTCCGTGCTGATTGCGGCCGGCCTAGACGCCGAGCGCTGGGAATCGCCCATCCACTCATTTACCGATGCCGAACGCATCGAGCTGCGCGCCGCCACCGGCGCGGCAATCCGCGTGTACGAAAGACTGTTGAATGCAATCTAAACAAATCGAACTGCCCGTCACCCAGCGGCACGAATTATTTTTACGGTCCGGCCATTTTGCGCCGGAGCTGGCCGGCATTCCGTTCAAATGGCGCAACCGCGTCATCGGCCAAGCCATGCAGAAAATGTCCTGGTCATCCTGGAACAAGGTCTACGAGTCCATCGCCGTGAGCTACGTCCGCGAGTTCGCCGCGCAATACGTGCCGGCCGGCGTCGATCTGTCGCAAGACGATGCCGACATCGTGGCGACCGCCGAAAGAGCGGCGGCCGGCGTCGTCAAAATGCTGTGGACGGCTACCTCCAGCGTGCATGCGCTGCAAATCATGGAATGCGAATGCGCATCCTATGGCATCGAAATGCCGGAATTCGAAGAACAGGCCGACGTCGTCGCGCGGGTGATCGACGCCCGTTGGTGGCGCCGCCAACTGCGCAAGAAGGTCAAGCGCGCCTTCGAAGCGGGCAATATTCGCCTGGGCTACGTCAACTATCGCGGCGAACCGTATGCCAGCAATGACGCTGTGCTGTCGCGCCTTGCGCAGAACCGCCGCAACGCGGCGGCGCTGGCGGCGACCCTGGTGCAGAACGAGAACGGCCAGCAGTTCAGCATCGCCGAGCTGGCGGAAAAAACGACCGCAAACAAGGCAATCAGGCGTGGCGAACTGATGCTGCGCATCAACGGTTTTGAGCAGATCGCCAGGGAGTGCGGCGACCAGGGCATTTTCATCACCTGGACCTGTCCGTCGCGTTTTCACGCCACGCACCACAGCGGCAAGAGCAATCAGAAATACGACGGCTCGACGCCGCGCGAAGCCAATGCCTACTTGGGAAAAATGACATCGCTGTGCCGCTCCGCCCTGGCGCGCCGTGGCATCGGCCTATATGGCTTCAGGATCGCCGAACCCCATCACGATGGCTGTCCACACTGGCATTTGCTGCTGTTCGTCCGCCCCACGGCGACGTATAAAACCACACACCTGCAGGACGTGGCCGGCCGCGCCATTCGCATCATGAAGCGTTATGCCTGGCGCGTGGACCGTGGCGAGCCTGGCGCGTTCGCGCGCCGCCTGGACGTCAAGCGGATCGACTGGAGCAAGGGCAGCGCCGCCGGCTACATCGCCAAGTACGTCGCCAAGAACATCGACGGCGTCGATACCCACAAAACCAAAGAGGGCTACGTCGTCACGCCCGAAGTGGAGGGCGAAATCGAGCTGACGCCATCGGCGCGCGTCGAGTCCTGGGCCGCGTGCTGGGGCATCCGCCAGTTCCAACAATGGGGCGGTGCGCCGGTCACGGTCTGGCGCGAGCTGCGCCGGATAAAGGAAGACATGCTCAACGAGGCGCCGCCCGTCATGCGCCGCGCCTGGGATGCGGTGCAAAAAATCGACGGCGAAAAGCGCGCCTGCTGGGCCGAGTACCTGCGCGCCCAGGGCGGCGCCCTGGTGCCGCGCAAAGACCTGACGATCACCCTGGCCAAGGATGAAAAAACGGTCATCGGCCGCTACGGTGAAACACAGCGCGTCACGCCCTACGGCGTGCGCTGCAGCCAGCTAATAGGGGTCGTGTTCAAGTCAGTGCGCCATACGTGGACGCCCGTAGCGGCCACGGGCGCCGGGGTTGGTGTTGGGGTTGCAGTTCCTCGGACTCGTGTAAATAACTGTACGCACCCCGTTCAACCCGCCCCGGCCAGACCGCCGGCGCCGCCCGTCCCCGACCTGTCCGATCTGGACAAAACCGACGTCATCAACGCCTGGGCGGCCGTCAACGCCTGTCCGCATCCCCGGCTGATCGTCCCCGACAATCCACACCATGAAGGAAATGGCACATGAGCACCTTTGCCGTGATCGTTCGCACGCAAACCGAACGCTTTGAATACGCCGCGATTGCCGCATCCAGCGGCGACGTGATCCAGGCCGCCATCGACCGCTTCGGCGTGTGCGGCGTTACCGCGAAACTGAAAGGAAAACCGCAATGATCCACAGCCTTGAGAACAACAAGCGCCCCGTCGCAGTAGGCGACCGCGTGAGATTCGACAGCGACGAGGGCCACCAGGCCGGCACCGTCAGCGACCTGCGCCGTGACGTGGGCAATGGCGAGCTGCACGCATGGGTACAGCTGGATCACCAATGGCCCGGCATGTTCCGCGCTGTGCCGCTGGGTTCAATCAAGACTGCGGCGAATGCCTGCATTTAGGAGAGGCAATGCTGCGCTACATGACCATACCGAAGTTCTCGGCTGAATCGGGCTACACCCCTGACGCGATCCGAACAAAGATCAGGGATGGGATCTGGCCGAAAGACGCCGTCTGGATCAAGGCACCAGACAATCGAATTTTAATTGATGTGAAAGGATATGAAACATGGGTAGAGACGGGCGAGGTATTAAAGCTGCATCAGAAAGCAGCATCGAAATCACCTTCATGTATCGCGGCACAAGGTGTAGGGAAAGGATCGCGCTCAAGCCCACCTCCGCTAATCTGAAGCGGGCGGAGAACCACCGCGCGGCGATCCTGCACGCGATTGCGACCAACAGCTTTGACTACACGGCGACCTTCCCAAACTCGTCCAATGCGGTCAAGTTCGCCGACCAGGTCGGCGATGTCCAGACCATCGAGGCATACCTCGACAAATGGATCGACAGGCAGAGGAAGCACCTCAAGGTCAGCACGTACAACGGATATCGCAAGATCGTCGTTGGACAGCTGATACCCTGGTTCGGCGCCATGATGCTGTCGGCGCTGCGAAAGAAGGATGTACGGGCGAAGCTGGAGCCCATGATGGCAACCAACAAGACCATGGCGAACATCCAGAGCGTGTTACGCAAGGCGCTGGACGATGCGATAGAGGATGAGCTGATCGAGGTGAATCCTCTGGCTCGCTGGTGTTACTCCAAGGTAGAGGCGCCGCAGTCGAAGGACGATATCGACCCGTTCACAAAAGAGGAGCAAGCGGCGATTTTAGAGCACGCGACCGGCCAAGGGCGCAACCTGCTGCAGTTTGCATTCTGGACCGGCTTGCGCACGTCCGAGCTGGTGGCACTGGACTGGACCGACGTCGACTTCGTGCGCGGCGTTGTGATGGTGACACGAGCGCTCACCCAGCACTCCAAAGCTGCGGAAAATACGAAGACAAATGCTGGCCGCCGCGAAGTCAAGCTGCTGGAACGCGCCATGCATGCGCTGCAGGTACAAAAGGCCTTCACTTGGTCGAAGGGTGAGGAAGTTTTTCAAAATCCCCGACTTGAGCGGCGCTGGGAGGGGGATCAACCGATCCGTAAAACTTTATGGACAGGGGTGTTGCAACGCGCTGGCGTACGGTACCGCAACCCTTACCAGACGCGGCACACTTATGCCAGCATGATGCTTTCTGCAGGCGAACACCCGATGTGGGTTGCAAAGCAGATGGGGCATGCGGACTGGACCATGATCGCACGAGTGTATGGACGGTGGATGCCTGACGCGGACCGTGGAGCTGGATCGAAAGCTGAAACATTGTTTGGCTTATCGACATTTTAGACAAGACATAGGCCATAATAGATAAAAAACCATCACCAAGAAAAATTATGGACATTTATCACCACTACAAACCCTTACGCAACCATTTGAAAAGTTTCTCTCTCCAGAATTCATTAATTGACATCTGGAGCGTGTCGAATCACATAGTTGAAAATATGCCGCTACTACAACATATTAAATTTTCAGAAAAATCAGGAAAACCAATATCCACAAGAAATCCACCATGGAAAATATTTCCATGGGAACTTGAAACATTGGCTAGAGAATTGATAATAAATGCAGAAAATACTATTGGAAATAGATTTTCAAGAATTCAACCATTAACAAAAAGCATTCAGATAATCAGAGATATAGAGAATGAAATATCAAAAAATGAAATTAAAGAAAAGGGGGATAAATATAATGTGCTTGACGAAACTCATAGATTATCACATCGCCAAATTATATTTCAACAACCATTAACAACCAGAAGAATTACTCGTTATTTTAAAATATTTTCACATCCTGCCTTAGCTCAAATTGTTGAAGATAAGGTGAAAATGACCGTAACACAATTTTTACAACTTGGGTACGCAGTCTCCGGAAATTTCTTAACAAATTGGGGCATAAATGCGTCTCAAAGTTATGAGCATCTAGGAATATCAAAAGAGCAGTCAGATGGGTTTTACAATTTGATTTCGATACCTCTATCAACTCTAAAAAATGACCTAATAAAAAAATCATCAATGGACAGAGACTGGCTTTATACCGTAAACCCACTTGAAGCTCGGCCCTTACTAGCACTATCAAATGAACAACCAGAACAATTAATATGTCCGATTCCAATTTTCCTAATTCGACGAATAACTAGCGGACTCTATTACGATCTTTACAGTCACAATAAATTCGCAAACCCATTTGGAACAGCCTTCCAAGATTATATTGGCTCCGTAATAGAATACAGCCTCAGGAATAAGGAATACAACCTCCTTCCAGAGAAAAAATATATTCTCAATAAAAAAACCAAAGATGGGATGGATTGGATTCTCTTTGACAATACAGCAAATTTATTTATTGAATGCAAAACCAAAAGACTTCCTCATAGCGAAAAATATCTATTAATCAAAAATGAGCTTGATGAGCAACTAGATGTTTTGGCAAAAGCAATTCATCAAAATTACGCAAATATTTCAGACTCGCTAAACGGACATACCCACTGGGAAAATAACAACCTTCCATCTTATTCTGTAATAACAACTTTAGAACAGTGGTTCCAGATAAGCCCAACTTTATTAACCCGCCTCCAGGAATTGGTAAAGAAAAGACTGAATGAAAGCGGAATTAATGAAAATATTTTAGACCGCGTACCTTACATTGTTTGTTCAGCAGAGGAGTTTGAGGATATTTGTTATGCAATAAAATCTGATGGTATAGAAAATGTTTTCTCTAAATTGACAAGCAAAGATCATTTCGCCTGGAGCGTAAGCGGAATTATTTCTCAGAATTTCAAAAACCTCAATCTCCGTGAATTATTTATAGAGGATTTTCAATCCTTACTCTCTTCAATATTAAATGAAAATACAGCAGCCAGTCGCCACATTGGCGACGCCTTTACTGCTGCACAATGACTGTCTTATGACAACTTTTCATGGCTAACCGGCCTGAATACTCATTTTATGGTGGGTTCGATTCCCGCCGTCTCCACCACTGGATCAAAAACAAAGGCCCCCGAGCGCAAGCGAGGGGGCCTTTGTTTTTGATCCTTTCGATGCCGACCGCAGGGCATCGAATCCGCGTCCGGCACGGGCGCGGGGCGTAGCGGGGAATTCGCCCCGCATGCGGGGCGCCCGCGAAGCGACGTTGCGCTGCAGCGCAACGGCTCTCCGATTCGTCTGACTGGCTTTTGCGCCGCAGGCAGTTTTTCCTAAAAGCATCATCTGATGCTCAGGCCGCGGCTGAGTGGCAGACCTGCCCAGCTCCCCCGAAAAACATTCTGGACTTGGGTCCTGCAAAGCGCTGGCGTAAAGTATCGCTCCCTTTAGCCAGACGCTTACATCGCAAACACCGACAGCCCACTTGCCTTGGCCAACAAGGCTGGGGCGGCCATCCTTGAGCAGTTCGGCGCAAAGATCAAGATATTCGACCCAATGGAGCTACCGATGGTGGGCAGCATGCGGCCCAATTTTGCGCCGCATAAGCTCCAATGACCTTATCGAATGTCGAACTCGCCCCAGTCCGGAATTCCATTGCGGATAATCAGCTTGATCAGCTTGAATCGCCAGTGACGTTCGCTGGTAATTTCAGAAAACAGGCACTGGCTGCTTGAAACGGACGTGTCCATTATTGACAGTACACCTCATTTGACTACTTCTGTTTTTGCGAATTCGCGGCGTCATCGGATCGTGGAAAAATATACAAATTTTTACCGATGTAGTCGATCGTAACGCCACCTTGGCCGAAGGGGGCGAGTCCGATGAAACCGGCAATCGGATTCGGTGCGCTGGGATCCGCACGCGGATCATCACAATAGACCGCCTCGGCCTTTGAGTCGATCTTGAATGTCCCCACAAAAATCGGTGTGCGAATAGGCGCGGAATAGCATGGCACTTGCTGTCCCCAACGGGAAACTAGTTCAGACATCGCCTCCTCTGGCGACTTTAGTCCCACCAGATTCAGCCAATCTTTCTTAGACAAGATAACTAGGCTTGTTGACGCCGAGCCGGTATCGAATCCCATTTTCCATTCTTCGCCACTGCCAAGAACAGTCTTTATTACCGGAAAGCTGCCCTGATTCTCAGTTGTCAGGATCTCAAGCGGTGCTGATGTGTGCTGTTGCCCTTCTGCCGGGCTGAACGGGCCTTGTTCAATACGAAACAGGCCTCGTCCAAGATCAAGGGTCAGGCGTTTGTCGAGGAGATAATCGTTCGCGATAGTCCCAGCAAGTCTGCTGCGAGGTCTTGCGCCACATGAGTTCGAGGTCCGCCGTGTAGCCGTGTACATGAGCTTAAAAGAACGCGAAGCCACATCCGCCAGCTCGAACCGCTCAATGACGATACTGTCTGCATTTAAGGCACTCCTATATCGACGGGGTAGCGCATCACGATAGAGCGAGCTGAGCCCGGCACCGGTGTCTAGCTGCATCTCGCATTTTGACCCGTCTAGCCGAACTGGCAACAATATCGCGCCGTGCTTTACTATCTTGTCGCCACGTTGGATTTCACTCCATGTGAAGGACCGCCAATCCGCGCAAGTTGCAGTGTTCATATTGCAACACATGATAGTCGCAAGCCCGAGAATTACTGATCGAATCGACAGGCTGTAACTGGGCGGCCAGGCGATAACATTCATTGAGCAGTACCGCCGATTTCTACAGACTTGTGGAAAGAAATCACTTGTGTTCGCTGTGGCATTTCTTTGATTGGGCACGCCAGATCCGAAGGCTGCATACTCTTCAAACCACGCATAAAGCTGTGCATGGACTCCTTTTCGATCGACAGGGTGCCGTCATCGTTGAGCTGGCCGATCCGGTTTCGAGGATCGTTAAAGGCCACGGTACATTTCGCCAACGAGCCGTCAGCACGGATCACAAAGGAATTCGGAAGCGCAGCATAACATGCCCGAACCTGTGGGACTTGGTTTTTGGTGGCGGCATTCGACTGCCGCGTTTCCCTTCGCTCAAACCAACCGGACTGGCGAAGGATCTGGTTCAGATCGGAGATAGTGTCAGTCGGCGATTTAATGAGGTTCATCGCACCAACCTTCTCGCCTCCCCAATTTCCCACCGCTTTCAGGAAGATCGAGAACCGCGGATCCTCAGCGAAATCCTGAGAAATTCTTGACAACAATTCCTTTACGCTCTCAACGTTGTCTGCATGAAGATGAACGCGCAATACAATATTGAACGGTGTTGATAGAGCGCGCATCGCAAGCAGATTTTGCCATATTTTTTCGAACGTACCTTTTTGTGATACCAATTTTCGCGTTTTATCGTGCTCTTCCGCGTTTCCATCGAGCGAGATTTGGTAACTAGTTATACCTAATTCCAGCAAATCTGAAAAAGTTTCCCTATTCATAGTATAGGCATTTGTCGTCATATCCGAACTAAAAGTGATTTTTGCTGAAGAAGCCGACTCTTGCGCGTATTGCGTCAAATCCTTCACTATATCTTTGGCAATAAGTGGCGCTCCGCCAAACCAGCTTAACGAGAGAGTGCGCAGGTTCGGAAGACGTTTGCCGATCAGCAATTTTATCGCCTGAACGGTATTTTTTTTCCATGCGGCCGATCTCGAAATCCTCATAGCAGTATGTGCAGCGAAAATTGCAATCTTCCGTGGGCAGGACAATCAGTTGCAGGTGCGTCGGACTAATCAGATTTACGAGTTGATCTTGCTGCATCAATAATCTTTCCAGGTTTTCTATTTTCGTAACGTCCATCAGATGAACGCGGTCATTAATATGAGACGTTGGCTTTCCAAATTCGACAGCTAATGCTGCCCACGGGCAAGTAAGCAACAAGACTTGCACATCTCCTGTTGAATCAAATTAGCTCAACAGAAACATTTACACCAAGTGGTGTGGTTTATTGCTGTTATCGTGGCTTTGGAGTCGGCGGAGTCTGCGGATTGCCTGGGCAATAGACGTTGATACCGCAGAGCGCGTTATTGTCACTGCCGATCGGTGGAACAGGCACCGGCGTAGGCGGTTTCGGACCTGCACCACCAGAAATAAGATGCAGCAGTTCAGCATCCAGGACGACCATTTCGCCATGCTCATTGAAGGTGATGGAACTGATTTCAATACCTTGGGAGGTAGACTGTTTCATTCGGATATTTATTAATTTAACAGCAATATTGCGTTACCAGAAATGTTCGCGTAAGTGTGGCATCCGTGTCAATATGTTTTTGTCTTTTATGCATTGTTTTCGTTTGATTACCAGAAATTTAGGCAAGCCGGAAGCGAAATTTTCGAGCAACCTTAGTAGAAAAATAATTAATTTGACCTTGGACGGGAGGTGATAGATAATCTTTGACGCGGCACAACCAGTGGTTTCGCCACAGTTGCTTTCCATTGCTTTCGACAACTGCTTGCGCTGCCTGTCAACCCTAAAAACATGCCGAACTCCTCTTCCTGCCCAGATACTTTGCCAACTTCATCTTTGTTCAGAAAGGAAGCAATGCAGTATTGAGGTGCACTGTCAATAATGGACACGTCCGTTTCAAGCAGCCAGTGCCTGTTTTCTGAAATTATCAGCGAACGTCACTGGCGATACGTAGCCGAGACGCGAGTGGCGCCGCTGGCGGTTGTAGAGGATTTCGATGTACTCTTTGATGGACGCCTCCGCGTTGGCTCTAGTGGCATACCTCAGATGATGAATCATTTCGTTCTTCAAACTGCCCCAGAAGCTCTCCATCGGTGCGTTGTCGTAGCAGTTCCCCTTGCGCGACATGGATGCCCGCATGCCGAATTGCACGACCAGTTTTCGATAGTCGTCGGCGCAGTATTGGCTACCGCGGTCCGAGTGGAGAATCAGCCCTGGCGCCGGCCGTTTTCTGTGAACGGCCCGCCACAGCGCCTGCGCCGTCAACTCCTGCGTCATCCTTGCGCCGAGCGCGTAGCCCACCATCTCGCACGTGAAGACGTCCTTGATGCCCGCCAGGTAGAGCCATCCTTCGTCGGTGGCGACGTAGGTGATGTTGCTGACCCAGGCTTCGTTTGGGCGCGTCGGTGCGAAGGTCGGCTCCAACAGGTTCGGCGCCACCGGGAAGTTATGGTTCGAATTCGTCGTGGCCTTGAACTTCTTCTTTTGCTTGTAGCGCAGGCCAAGCTCTCGCCGCAGTCGAACGATGCGATCATGGCCGGTATCGAATCCTTGGGAAATAAGTTCCGGCTGCAGGCGCAGCGGCCCATAGGTTTCACGAGTCTGGACGTGGGCCGCCTTGATGGCGACCTTCAATCGTTCATCGTCCTGCGCGCGCTGCGATGGCGGGCGATCGAGTGCCGTATAAGAGCCGCTGCGCGACACGTCGAAGACGCGGCACAACAAGCCAAGCGGGTATTCGAGTCGCACCGATTTCATGAACGCGTACCGAGCAGCGACTCCCTCGCAAAGTACGCGGTGGCCTTTTTTAACACGTCCTTTTCCATCCGTTCGACAGCCAGTTCTTCACGAAGCTTGGCCACTTCAGCTTCCAGTTCAGCGACGCTGCGGCTACCTGGCGGTGCCTTGGGGTCTGTGCCGCGCTTAGCAGCGCTCACCCAGTTGGCCAAGGTCCCTTTGGGCATCGCGATACGCTGCGCCGCTTCTTCCAGCGTCAAACCCTGCGCCAGTACCAGTTTGACCGCCTCGGCCCGGAACTCCGGCGTGTATGTAGTTGATTTCATGTTTTCACTCCCTTTGACAAGTTTATCAAATGGAAGTGTCCGAAAATGTCAGGCTACCTCAGTGTTTCAAAATCCGCGCCTGGAACGGCGTTGGGAGAGGGATCAGCCGATCCGCAAAACACTGCGGACAGGTATCTTGCAATGCGCTGACGTAAGATACCGCACCCCTTATCAAACGCGGCACACGTATGCCAGCATGATGCTCTCAGCCGGCGAACACCCGATGTGGGTTGCCAAGCAAATGGGGCATGCAGACTGGACGATGATTGCGCGAGTATATGGAAGGTGGATGTCGGATACAAATATGAATAGAGGACAAAGGGCAGAAAAAATATTTTTGGAGGCAACTAAAAAACTGCCCTGATATTCAGGGCAGCTAGGCATCTGCTTAAGCACCTTCAGAAAAATAAGATTTGACTTTAATCATATTCTTTGGCTTTGACTTCAAAAATGGAAAGAGCTCATCGGTGATTGTTGCCTTGAAATCCACGATTCGAACGTTCAAGTCATAGAAGGGTGTACTTGCATCTGCTGTTATCATACTTTCTCGCGCAAACTCATTTAATCCTTTGTCACTGGAAAGAAGATTTACCTCTGCCAAAGGAAAAATTTCGCGCACCATTTGGCGTATATACGCGGTTTCCATAAGCATGCGGATATCTGCAACCGCGTTGTACGAATCTCCCTCTTCGGGATTGTGTGCGGGTTTGAGAACCTTTCTAGCCGAGAGATTGCCATACAGGCATGCTACAGCGCACGCAACCAGCGGATGTCGTCGGTTTAACCGATGACGTTGGCGAAGCGAGTCAATTTTCATAAAAATATCCTTGGCGTCAGTTAGCGAATATGTACGCGCAAGGAGCACCTGAAGCTCCTTAACTATTGGCATTAATATTGACGCTTTCTCCTCCCAATGGACTCCAAACGTTTCAATCATTTCCATACCGAAATGTTTCAGGAACTCTGTATCCGTACGGGCATTTTTGTAAAAACTCTCAACGAGACGAGTATCATTTAATAGGCTGTTATGCATTTCATCCTTCCCCTGAGGCCTTCGGACACGTCCTTCAGCAATTGAGAGAATGGGGCTGACCGAATTTCCTTTTATGTCGACACTCCGTGCAAGTTCAACTGATGGATGATCCACAAGAGATTTTCGAATGTCTTCGACAATATTTTTATCCAAAATATATAGCGGCAATGTTTTTCTCCATCGTTATTTTTGAAACGGACCAAGCAGGTGTACGGAGCTAAAAAATATCATAAAATCATCTCGTTAAGCGTAACAGCTACCTTACCTAATAACTGACGTTCGCTGACAGATTGTATCCATTCTGCCAGCAAAACCGCCAAGATGCCTAAGAAATCGAAGTTTACGGTAGATTCGATTCCCGCCACCTCCACCACTGAATAAATAAAAAGGCTTCCCCGTTTTGGCGGAGAGGCCTTTTTTAGTTATTCTATGCATGCAGAGCGCGGGTATCAAATCCACGTCCGGTACGGACACGGGGCGTAGCGCCGGATGCAGATCAAGCCGCCAGATCCGCCGCCCAAAATGCCGCCCGTAGATGCAGGAGAACTTCGCTCATGCCGGCATGAATTACAAAATCATCACGATCTCTCATGTGCCACCCGTCTTTCGGTCGTTATACCGACACCGAAGAATTGCTCATCCGGCGACGATAGCGTTTGTTCTGAATTCCGGTTTGCAGCCGCTGTTTGAGTAGCGCAAAAACAGGAAGGACATTGGGAATAGTGGATTTCCCTCTGCTGAGGCGGCGCAACTGGTACTTCACCATTGCCATGTGGGCGGCCGAGGCCATCACTTTATTTTTCCAGGTAACGGCTCGCAGAACCGCTGTCGCAGCCTGGTCCGAGCGCCAAGCTTGAGGTAATTGGGGATTGAGCGCGAGAGCAGTTCCCATTCCCACCATATCGATGCCGCTGTTCAGGACTTGGTCCACGATCTGATACCGGCGTATTCCACCGGTGACCATAATCGGCATTTCAGCCACCGTGGCTATGTCTTTGGCAAATTCCAGGAAATATGCCTCGCGGGCAAGCGTCCTCCCATCGCGAGCTTGTCCATTCATCGCAGGCGCCTCGTAGCTGCCACCGGAAAGCTCAATCATATCCACCGCCAACGGGTTAAGCATAGTGACGACTTTTTTCGCATCGTCGGTGCTGAAACCACCGCGCTGAAAGTCTGCCGAGTTGATCTTGATGGCGACGGCGACGTCCTCGCTCACAGCCTGGCGAATCTCCTTGACGATATCTATCAGCAGCCGGGCTCGATTCTCGATGGCACCACCCCAGCGGTCAGCGCGTTTGTTGGTGAGCGGGGACAAGAACTGACTGATGAGGTAACCGTGCGCGGCATGAATTTCCACACCGTTGAAACCAAATTCTTGTGCCAACTGCGCCGTCCTGACGAATCTGCGCTTAACGTCGACAATGTCGTTTTCGCTCATCTCTCGCGGCGTGGAAAACTGATTGGAAAAATTACCGAGGTCCATCGCGATGGCCGATGGCGCAATCGTTTCCTGCCCAAGCGCTGCAGGCATCTGGCGTCCTGGGTGATTAATCTGCATCCAGATTTGCGCGCCATGAGAACGAGCCGTCCTGGCCCATTCCTTGAAGCGGAGGGAAAATTTTTCTGATTCAAGAACCACGCCGCCCGGCCCGGTCATGGCCCGTCGGTCAATCATCACATTCCCAGTGATGATCAGACCTACGCCACCCTCCGCCCACGATTGATACAGCCGAATCAGCTCATCCGAGGGCGCCTGATTTTCATCGGCCATGTTTTCCTCCATCGCCGCTTTGGCAAGACGATTTTGAACGACAGTTCCGTTAGGTAAAACAAGCTCACTAAAAGGGTTCATTGCGATCTCCCGAGTTACAATGACTCCACAATAAGCTTGAAGCAAACTTGAAGGTCAAGCCTGGGTGCGAACAATTTTTAGAAGTCCTGCTCGATAGCATGAAAATAGCGCAACATTGTTGCCCTCAGCGCCATCTGACCCACGGTTTCCACTTGAATGACTTGACCTTCAACTTAGCTTTAAGCTTATAGTTGATCGCACCGAGCTGTGCAAGCTCACCTCCTTAGGGGCAATCACCATGTCGATTTTCAAGAAGCTTCTCTGCGCCGCGATGCCAGTACTGTTCATGAAGGTTGTTGCAGCTGCGCCGGGGGCACAAAGTCCAGCCTCGGCAACCAATGTCAAAAAGGTATTGATTGTGATGACCAACCATTCACAGTACCCAAGCAGAAGCGACCACACCGGCCTCTGGCTTACTGAACTAACGCACGTATACGATGAACTAAGAGAAGCAGGCTATTCAGTCGATTTTGTCAGTCCGAGTGGCGGTAAGACACCGTTGGATGAACGTAGTCTTGGCTGGCTCTACGTCGATGACGCAGCCAAAGCGCATCTCAACGATCCTGCATTCATGTCCTCCTTGCAGTCGACGAAAGCTGCGGCCGATACCAGTCCAGCGGGCTATCAGGCCATCTTCTATACCGGCGGCCACGGAACAATGTGGGATTTTCGCGGCAGCAAAGAGCTAAAACGAATCGCCGAAGGCATCTATCGCGACGGCGGTATCGTTGCTTCTATCTGCCACGGCGCGGCAGGATTGTTAGACCTCCAGGACGATAGCGGCAAGCCTTTGATAGAGGGGCGCCACGTCACTGGATTCTCGAACTTCGAAGAGACGCTCTCCGGCGTCAAAGATCAAGTCCCTTATGCCCTGCAAAGCGAGATGGAGAGCAAAGGAGCTAAGTATGAAAAATCGTTGATTCCGTTTCGGAGCTTTACAGTAACCGACGGCCGAATCATCACAGGTCAAAATCCGGGGTCAAGCAAGGAAGTGGCTCAAGTCTTATTAAACGCGCTCAAGACTGGAAATCCGAAACAAGCTGAGGAAGGCTGGTCCCAATGAAAATCGGCGAATTGGCCCAACGTAGCGGCACACCGGCATCAACAATTCGGTTTTATGAATCAAAGGGTCTGTTGAAGGCTGTCAGCCGCCAGTCCAACGGTTACCGAGACTATCCGCTTGAGGCGGTAGCCCTGCTTGCCATCATTAATGACGCACAAAAGGCAGGTTTTTCACTTCAAGAGATCAAACAAGTTCTGCCAGAAGATATTTCTTCATGGAGACATGATGAACTGATGGCGGCCCTCAAAAAGAAGATTGCCGACATCGAATCATTGGAAGTGCGGTTGGCTCAAAACAAAGCCCATCTCCGCTCCCTGATTCTGCTGATCGATTCCAGACCTGACGACATTGATTGCAAGGACAATGCGGTAAGAGTTATGGCCAGCATGGGAATCACGAGCAGCGACTAGGTGTTTAGTTTCGCGCGATCATATCCCCCGTCGCAGCATGCCCCTGTTTCGCGCCAAGGCCGCGCTTGACGAGCTGGTCGCCGGCTTTCCGTCGCGGCCCTTTACCCATCGCAGTGCGTCACCGAAACGTTTGACCGCATGAGCACACGTATCCACCCGCAGGCCCGCACTACCCCGAAGATTCGGCAGGAAATCAAGGACTCCGGCCTGTCTGATCGCCAGGCGGCCAAGGTCTTCAACATCACCCATACCACCGCCGCCAAATGGCTCAAGCGCGACGACGTGCAAGACCGCTCGCACCGCGCCCACCTTGAACGCAACGCAGGAGGCCATCGTCCTGTCGCTGCGCCAGACGCTCTACTTGCCGCCCGACGACCTGCTCTACGTTACCCGGCAATACATCAACGCCGAGGTGTCCCGATCCGGCATCGCCCGCCTGCTCAAGCGCGAAGGCATGGCGCGCCTTGAAGACGTCATCCCCAAGGCCGAGGGTGAAACGATCTCGGCCAAGAAGACCTTCAAGGACTACGAGCCTGGCTTCGTTCACATCGACATCAAATACCTGCCGCAAATGCCCGACGAAACCTCGCGCCGCTACCTGTTCGTGGCCATCGACCGCGCCACGCGCTGGGTGTTTCCGCACATTTACGGCGACATGAGCGACCGCAGCAGCGTCGATTTCCTGCGCCGGCTCAAGCTGGCGTCGCCGGTCAAGATCACCAAGATTCTGACCGACAACGGCTCGCAATTCACCGACCGCTTCGCCATGAAGGACAAGAAGCCAAGCGGCCAGCATGCCTTCGACAAGGTGTGCGCCGGCATGGAAATCGAGCATCGTTTGGCGCCGCCTCGCCACCCCCAAACGAACGGCATGGTGGAGCGCTTCAACGGCCGCATCAGCGAACTGCTGCAGCAAACCCGCTTCGATAGCCGGGCCGACCTGGAGGCGACTTTGCTCAACTACCTGAAGCTTTACAACCACCACATTCCCCAACGCGCCATCGGCGCCAAAACGCCCATTCAGGCGCTCAAAGAATGGCAGGATCGAAAGCCGGAATTATTCGCTAAACGCGTCTATGATCAAACGGGACTGGACAAATAAATAGAGAAATTGTAGTAGGGATTCGCTCGCAAACACCCAATTTTCTGAAGTCGGAATACGCGAGATACCCGATGGATAACCAATGCCCCGCAGAACAGGCCAACCAACGCCATCACCTCCCGCCGCCGGATTTACGTGTCAGTCAAGGCGACACTCACCGCAGGAATCTCGAGCAGATCATCCATCATGAAATTAAAATTCCCCTCCCCGTTGATCATCCGATGCAGGAAAAGAGCGATGCCAGCGGAGCCGGAGGCGTAATCGGAATTAATCTTGGCGCGCTCAAAGGCTATGAATGCAGAACCTTCCAGGCGGGGCATCTCGAACAATTTCAAGCCGTGCGCAAGCCGGTATGCCAGATCAAGATAGGTTTCGTCACCCAGGTGCTGATACACGTCCAGCATATAATTTCCCAGCCCAGCCAGCCCATTGAATAGATCCGGTGAAATCGAATATTTCTGAGCCACGGCGTTCTTGACGCCATGCACGAGATTGATATATTCAGCCTTTTTAGTCATCATGTAATAACGCAGGGCGACGCTGGCAACGCCGGCGCTGCCATAGGCCAGATATGGAAAAAGCACCTTGTTTGCGGCGCCCGAATTCCGCGGAAATCCCAGCGCGCCATCGATTTCCCTGCCGCATGCCATGTCGAAGAGCATGCCCTTCTCACCCGTGTTCAAGTACCGAACATCACCCGTCGCGCAGAATGCGTACAATAAGAACAGTGCGATACCGCTTGCGCCCTCCATCAACCCCACGCTAATGCCCCCACCGCCGTCGGGGTCACCCCACGCGTAGCCATGTGGATGCGCAGTCGCTGTGTCGCAAAGCACATCGGCGATCCTCACCGCCTCGCTCAAATATTGCTCGTTCGCGGTTTTTCTCCATAAATTAAGGATACTGAGGCCATATCCCGCCGCGCCGTATCCAAGCGACATATTCTGGAACAACAGGGCATGATTGCCCGCGCCGTCGATGGCAAGGGCGGCCGCGTCTGCAAAACCGAGTTCGGATAAAACCCAGGCCGATCCGCTCAAACCATTCATCAAGCCGGGACGTTGTCCACTGATGCGTGATTTTTGTTCAATCCATGCTTCGAACTCGGGGGGAATACTGCCGTTTATCCTTTTCCAGGCATAGGCGATGCCCAACATGCCATTATCTACGGCCATTGGATCACCCAATTTCGGGCCGGCCGGGAAAACTCGTTCGCGGCTAGAAACATCCATCACGCTCAAATTATAGTCATAAATTCTTTTTATCGTTTCGGCGAATACATGGCCGTCGCGCTCCACCTTGCATGTCTCGGGCGAAATTCCCCGGGTAGATTCCACCACGCACGACTTGAGTTTTTCCAGGCAGCGCCCCAAATCCACGTCTCCGTCAGCAAGCAAATGGCGGACGCATTCGATAAAAGCTGCCGGCACGTCAATCTCCTTGCACACCTCGCCAAAGAAAACATCGACGAAATCACTCCTTTTCTCAAGCAAGGTCACGTTCGGAGCAAGCAGGGCCAACAGTGTGCATCCAAGCGCATAATGGTCGTCGGACAAAGTGCTTTCATCCCTCTCCATCCGCGAATCCCTGGCGTATCCAGGAGTGAACATATTGCTCGGGTCATCCACGCCCGCTTCAGCCGCCGCCTCGAAATCGATCAGGGTAAGCTCCAATGTCGAAGGATTGATCATTATGTTATTGAGCGACAAATCGCCGAACACAATGCTCCTTCCATGCAATTTTATAAATATCCGTATGATATCCATTGATATCGTGACGATATCGGTGAGCCATTTCACCATATCGGAAGCAGATGTCTTGGCGTGAATGAGTTTGTTTGTTTTTACGACATGCTGCCGAAGCGTCATGCCCTCTATAAATTCAACGGCCAGGAAGGTATGGTCCCACTCCTGGAACAAATCGAATGGTTTGGGTGCTATCTTCAGGTCGGCGATATGCGCCAGTATCCTGAATTCTTTTTTTAGCCTTGCAACGGCATCGGTATTCGCTATATCCAGGCCGATGAACGGCCTGGCCTCTTTGACAATTGTTGATGCTTGAGTCTGCGCGTTTTTCGCCAAATACACGCCACCGGCATTTGAGAATTTTATAACGGAAAGAATTTCGTATTTCCCACCGAACGGCCGCCGCTCGTTGTCCTCCTCGGATTCAAGCTCCCCATCCATCTCAGGGTCGGGGTAATCAAGCTTATCGGAGACAAAGCCGGGAAGGGAAAAAACGGGAGTTCGCACATCTTCGAGATACTCAAATTTATCGTCTAAAATACAAAGTTTGCTACTGCCATCAACATTCAAAATAGGAAAACTATGGAATCCGCCGTATCGATAGTGCAAAACTGTTGAGTCCTTGTATTGCTTATCAGAAAGTATGTGTGGGCCATTTTCATCCATCAGTTGCGGATAAAGCGCATCTAGCATGTTCGTGAACGCTTCGTAATTGGGGGGGTAAATGGTGATGAATTTTCCGCCGGACCCGCGGCTGCAATTTTTCGACAACAAGCCTCCAAGTATCTTCCGATCACTTGCAAATTTAAAATCAACGCCGTACGCCACACAGACCGGTACTACCTTCCCAAGAATCCGCAGGGCCGACTCGGGAATGGCCGAAACATGGATTTTCCACCCCTGCACAACGTTTCTGGCGTTGGGGAGAATCGAGTAGGTCCAAAAACTATCTTGTTTTAAACGCCATATTTTCGGCAAGAGTGGCAAAACATGATCGTAGTATTGCTTCAACGGCTTATAAGATGATTGCGGAACAAACACATGCGGGTCAATGACCAATCCAGTCGATGGCGCTTCCATGTTTCCACCCCTATACGCTTTATTTCGGCCCAAAAATAAAACGGCGCAAAAACCGCAACTCCCGTTTTGCGCCGACCCCGCTATTTATTTACGGCAGTCATTACTAAACGTGCTCCACTCGTCTGGTCGAACGGTACGGCAGCCCATGCTTTTAGTGCTCCAACCATCAGGTTGTTCCGGGTCCCCGCCGACGCCACCACTAACTTCAGACAATTCCTGCAACTCCAGAACCCGCATTTTCATTTTTGTTTTTTGCGTTTTTTCGATATTATTTTCCATAACAATTCCTCTATTAAAAATGGAGACATTGAATGTGCGCAGACTAAAAAACCACTGTCATCCAATAGTTTATGTAGCATGCGGTGTCGGAACAGAATTATTTCGACAAGTTAGTATTACGTAAATACTGGTTATTTGTCAACTTTTTTCGAGTGGATTAAGTGGCGCAGTACTGTGCCGATGCGATGGCCCCGTGCGGCTACCTTGCCGGTACCGGTGCCGACACCACGGTCAGGCTGATGACCGGCAACCAGTTTTGCAACTCGGCCAGTATCGGCCGGACTTGCCGCAGATCAAACCACCTGCGTTGTACGCGATATCAATACCAATACATTTTGTTTTTTCGTAACCCAAAACATACACCAACCACATAAAAAGCATTCAGGCCAGCGGCCTGAACGACGTCAGGGCGGCAGTACGCATTCAGGTGCGCATCGACCGTGCTGAAGACGGCAACTTCGGTGGTTGTGCGCCGGTACGTGAAGGTGTGTCGGAAATGCGGCTTCATTACGGGCCGGGCTACCCTGTGTACTTCACGCAGCGCGGCATGAAATGAGTGATACTGCTGGCAGGCGGCGACAAGTCTACGCAGAGCAAGGACATCAGCACGGCGTTGAAACTGGCGCGCGAACTTTAGGGGACCGCCATGATATTGAAACTGCGAAAATGGGATAGTGTTGAGCATCTCAAGACCAAGGAAGATATGGCTTTGTATTTCGAAGCCTGCCTGGAAGAGGCTGGCGATGATGCGGCCTTCATCGCCAAGGCTCTTGGCACCATCGCCCGCGCCCGTGGCATGACGCAACTGGCCAAGGATACCGGACTGGGACGCGAAAGCCTGTACAAAGCGCTTTCCGGCGAAGGCAATCCGAGCTTCGATACCATCCTGAAGGTAACGCATGCGCTAGGCTTACGCTTGCATGCCAAGCTGGATCACGCGTAATTCATTTGGCACGATGCGCATCGTCAGACCGGCGAGCCGGCGTCGCGGCCGCCCAAAAAACACATTCACGCATCCAGCATGAGCACCATGCGGTTTTCGTCGTGGTAGGCATTGTCGACGTACATCGAGCGGCGGTCGACGCCGGTCGCTTCAAAGCCCACCTTGGCGTACAGCGCGATGGCGGTTTCGTTTGTGCTGCGCACCGACAGCGTCAGTTGCACCAGTTCCGGCAGCGTCCTGGCGTGGGCGATGAGCGCGTCCACCAGGCGCCGCGCCGCGCCGGTGCCGCGCGCCGACGGATCGACATACACGCCCCAGATGGTGGCGCGGTGGCTGATCTTGGCGATGCTTTCACGTTTGAGCGCGGCCATGCCGAGCAGTTTCTCGCCGGAGAACAGGCCGAAGATGCTTTGATATGGTGTTTCTTCCAGGCGCGCCTGCATCGCTTCCAGCGGCAGGGTGCTTTCTTCGTCGTAGCCGGCCCAGAATGCGGCGGGGGCGTTGAGGATGCCGGCCAGTCTGAGCTCCCGATAGGCTTCAGCATCGGCAGGGGTAAGCTTGCGAATAATCATGTCGCTCCACACAGTTGTCGGTTCGCCTGGAAAATTGCCGCGCGGCGGCTCAGGCTCCGCAGCAAAGCTCGGAACTTGACGGAGAAAAGGGATGTGGAGTCAGCTCTAGGCGCTGCAAAAATGAGGCCAGTTGGCAGGGGAAGAAGGATTCGAACCTTCGCGTGCCGGAATCAGAATCCGGTGCCTTAACCAGCTTGGCGATTCCCCCGCCGAGAGAATAACATAAGTGAACGATAATGCAAAATGCATTGTTGCAAGGCCGCGTTTGCGGCGCCTGCGCCTTGGCGCGCTAGCGCATCAGGCCCAGCCTTGCGCCGCCAGTTGATGGCGCTCGCGCTCCTCTTCCTCGAAGCGCGCCAGGGCGATTTCGTGGATCACCGCGCCGACGTCGGCCGGCCCCTCCGGCGCCGCCACCACGCCCGTCAGCGGCGTGTCCGGCGTCAGCAGGCCGGCCTCGTAGAGCATCCAGATTTCCGCGCCGTAGCGGCTGCCCTGCAGCTCCGGCGCGAAGGCGCCGAAGAAGTTGGCCAGGTTCGTCACGTCGCGCTCCAGCATCGACGCCGCCACGCTGCTGCCGGCCGCGTCCACCGCCTGCGGCAGGTCGATGATGACGGGGCCGTGGGCGTCGACCAGGATGTTGTATTCGGACAGGTCGCCGTGGATGACCCCGGCGCACAGCATCAGCACCACTTCGCGCAGCAGCGCCGCATGGTAGGCCAGCGCCCGCTCGCGGTCCAGCTCGACGTCGTTCAAGCGCGGCGCGGCGTTGCCGTCGGCGCCGGTCACCAGTTCCATCAGCAGCACGCCCTCGTGGCAGATGTAGGGCCGCGGCACGCGCACGCCGGCCGCCGCCAGCCGGTACAGCGCGTCGACTTCGGCGTTCTGCCACACCTGCTCGGCCATTTTCCGGCCGTAGCGCGTGCCTTTTTCCATCGCCCGCGCCTGCCGGCTGTTTTTCACGCGCCGCCCCTCCTGGTAGGCCACGGCCTGGTGGAAGCTGCGCTCGTTGGCCTCCTTGTACACTTTGGCGCAGCGGATGTCGTCGCCGCTGCGCACGACGTAGACGGTGGCTTCCTTGCCGCTCATGAGCTGGCGCATGACTTCGTCGATCAAGCCTTCTTCAACCAGGGGCTGGATGCGTTTTGGTGTTTTCATAGGGATGCCGGTGTGGCGTTGGCTTTCCAGGCGAGCGGAAAGCGGGGGTGAATGGCGCCGGTGTTGGCGCGTTCCATTATACAGCGCGCATCTTGTGTTGCAGAAGCAACTACAACGGGCCGGCCACCCCGCTCTTTTTCCGCCGCCGTTTTCTTTGCTGTTATAGTGGAATCACGCCCGCCACCCTCCCCCGCCCGCCCGCCATGCCATGAGCCACGCATCTCGTCCGCGTCCCAAGTTCAAGCTGCGTAGCCCGGCCGGCATCGTATTGCTGTATGTGCTGTTTTCGATGCTGTGGATCGCCGTCTCCGACCATGTGCTGATCCTGCTGGTGCGCAGTCCGGAGGCCATCGAGTCCGTCAGCCGCATCAAGGGTTTCCTGTTCATCGCCGTCACCGGCGCCGCCCTGTATATGCTGCTGCGCAGCTGGCACCGTTCGATGACGCGCGCCGGCTACAAGGCCGGCCAGTACCGCGACAAGCTCGAACGCGCGCTGCAGGGCTCCAACGACGGCTGGTGGGACTGGGACTTGCGCAAGGATTTGCTGTACTACTCGCCGCGCTGGTGGGAAATGCTCGGCTACGCGGTCGACGAGCTGCCCGCCGACAGCAGCCTGTGGCGCCGCCTGATGCGCGCCGACGATCTGCCCCGCGCCGAGGCCGTGCTGCAAGCCTCGCTGGCCGACGGCGCCACCAGCACATATGCGCTGGAAACCCATCTGCGGCACAAGCAGGGCCACTATGTGCCGCTGCTGACGCGCTACCGCGTCCAGCGCGACGCCGACGGCAAGGCGATCCGCCTGTCCGGCACGAATATGGATTTGAGCGAGCACAAACAGGCCGAGGAGCGCCTGCGCCAGGCCGCGACCGTGTTCGAGACCACGCGCGAGGGCGTGATGGTGACCAACAGCGCCGGTTGCATCACGATGGTGAACCACGCCTTCACCGAGATCAGCGGCTATTCGGAGGCCGAGGTGCTGGGCAAGCCGCCGTCGATACTCGGCTCGGGCCACCACGACGCCCAGTTTTACCATGCGATGTGGCAGTCGCTGGCCGACACCGGCTACTGGCGCGGCGAAATCTGGAACCGCCGCAAGAACGGCGAGATCTATCCGGAGCTGCTGAGCATAGGCGCCGTCCGGGACGGCGGCGGCGCCATCCTGAACTATGTCGGCGTGTTCGCCGACATCTCGAAGTTGAAGGATTCGGAGAACAAGCTCAATTTCCTGGCCCACCACGATCCGCTGACGCAGTTGCCGAACCGTTTGAAGCTGATGGCGGCGCTGGAGCACTGCGTCAAGACGGCGCAGCGCGAGCAGACCGGCTTCGCGCTGCTGATGCTGGACCTGGACCGTTTCAAGGACGTCAACGACAGCTTCGGCCACGCCGCCGGCGACGAGTTGCTGCGCCAGGTGGCCGTGGGCCTGCGCGGGCAGTTGCGCGAAATGGACATGGTGGCGCGGCTGGGCGGCGACGAGTTCGTCGTCCTGCTGGAAAAGAGCACGCACCCGGAGGACGCCGGCCGCATCGCCAACGACATCATCGGCTGGATCAACAAGCCCTGGCAGTTGTCGAACGGCGTGGAGGTGCATATCGGCGTGAGCATCGGCATCAGCATCTACCCGGAGCACGGCGGCGGCACGGAGGCGCTGCTGCAGCACGCCGACGCCGCGCTGTACCAGGCCAAGCAGGAGGGCCGCGGCTGCTTCCGCTATTTTTCCGAGAAGCTCACGCGCGCCGCGCGCGAGCGCATCCACCTGGAGGCGCGCCTGCACCAGGCGCTGAGCCTGGGCCAGTTGCGCGTGCACTACCAGGCGCAGCTCGACATCGCCGACGGCCGCATCATCGGCGCCGAGGCGCTGGTGCGCTGGCAGGACCCGGACGAGGGCCTGATCGCGCCGGAGCGCTTCATCCCGGTGGCGGAAACCACCGGGATGATAGGCGAGATCGGCCACTGGGTGCTGACGCAAACCTGCCGCCAGGGGCAGGCCTGGATCGCCGCCGGGCTGGCGCCGATGACGCTGGCGGTGAACCTGTCGCCGCGCCAGTTCCTGCACGGCGACATCTGCGCGCTGGTCGAGGGCGCGCTGGCCGAGACGGGCTTTCCGGCCGAGAGGCTGACGCTGGAGCTGACCGAGGGCGCGCTGATGGAGTGCGGCGACGAGGCCGTGCAGATCCTGAAGCGGCTGCGCCGGCTCGGCGTGCGGCTGGCGATCGACGACTTCGGCACCGGCTACTCTTCGCTGGCCTGCCTGAAGCACTTCCCGCTCGACGTGCTGAAGATAGACCGCAGCTTCATCAGCGACATCCCGTTCCAGCCGGACGACATGGCGATCGCCGCCGCCATCGTGACGATGGGGCACACGCTGGGCTTCAAGGTGCTGGCCGAGGGCGTCGAGACGAACGCCCAACTGGCCTTTTTGAAGGCCCAGGGCTGCGATCTGTACCAGGGCTACCTGGCGAGCCGGCCGCTGCCGGCGGACGCCTTCGAGCGCCTGCTGGCGCCCGCCGCCGACCCGCTCGACGCATAGACGGGCCGCGCCGGGGTCAGACCCGCTCTCGGGGTCTGACCCCGGCTGTTACGGCAACGGCAAAAGCCGGGGTCTGACCCAAAGAACGGGTCAGACCCCTGGTCCGAGGCCCCTGCCGCGTTGCGGCTCTTACGCGCCGACCGGCTGCAGCACGCTTTGCCGCGCCGGCGCGGCCAGCGCCTGCGCGACGACGCCGCCCACCATGTCGGCCGTCACGGCCGACAGCGTCCAGCCCAGGTGGCCGTGGCCCGTGTTGTAGAACACGCAGGGATGGCGGCCGCGGCCGACGCGCGGCAGCATGTCCGGCATCATCGGCCGCAGGCCCGCCCACGGCACGACGCTGCGCGTGCTCACGCCGGGGAAGCACTGCTCGACCCACTCGACCAGCGGGCGGATGCGGTCGGCGCGGATGTCGCGGTTGTAGCCGTTGAATTCGGCCGTGCCGGCGACGCGGAAGCGGTCGGCGCCGAAGCGGCTGCACACCAGCTTGGTGGCGTCGTCGAGCAGGCTGACGACCGGCGCCGCCGCCTGGCTTTGCGCGTCGTTCAGGTTGACGGTGATCGAGTAGCCCTTGACCGGGTAGATGTTGACGCGGTCGCCCAGCGCCGCGCCCAGCGCCCGGCTGGCGGTGCCGGCGCAGATGACGACGCCGTCGAAGCGCGTGGTGCCGGCGTCGGCGCCGCTGCCGACGGTGACGCTGGCGCCGCGCGCGTCGGCGCCGACGGCCTGCACGTCCTGGCCGTAGCGGCAGTCGACGCCGAGGCGGACGAGGGCCGCCGCCAGCCCGGTGGTGAATTTATGGATGTCGCCGGTGGCGTCGCTTTCGGTGAAATGCCCGCCGTAGTAGTTGCCCGCCAGCGTAGGCTCGATGGCGCGCATTTCCGCCGGCGTCACGGCGCGCCGCGCCAGTCCTCCCCGGGCCAGCAGCTTCGACACGCTGGCCGCGTGCTCGAAGCCGGCCTTGTCGCGGTAGATGTGCAGGATGCCCTTTTTCTTCAGGTCGAAGTCGATGCCCTCTTCCTCGGCCCAGGCGAACAGGTGGGCGCGCGCGGCCACGGCCAGGCGCGCCGTCTCTACCGTGTTCTTGTCGTAGTGCGGGATGGCGGCGATGAACTCGGCGAACCAGGACAGCTTGTGCCAGCTCGGCTTGGGATTGACCAGCAGCGGCGCGTCGCTCCTGAGCATCCACTTGATCCCCTTGAGCATGGTCGACCAGTGGTTCCACACCTCGGCGTTCGAGGCCGACAACTGGCCGCCGTTGGCGAACGAGGTGTCCATCGCCGCGTAGCGGTGTTTTTCGATCAGGGTGACGGCAAAGCCGCGTTTGGCCAGCGCGTAGGCCGTGGTGACGCCGGTGATGCCGCCGCCGATGACTGCGATAGTTTTCATACTCGTCAAGCTCCAACGCGTCGAGGGTTCAATCCACGCGCACACGCGCAGCGGACACCCCCTCTGTTCTGGACCTGAGAGATTCACGTAGGGCCGCCGGCGGCGGACATCGCTTGCTCCTTCGGTGCACCGGCGACGCTTGCTCCGGCAGCTCTTCAGAGTTCAACTGCGATATCGGTCCATTTGCCTGAGAGTTTCCGGGGCGGTTGCTCCTTCGGCGCTGTCCAGTGGGTCGACCGCAGTTCAGGCTCTCCCGATATCGCGCATGGCGCAAGGGCCAGTCAAATCGTTGCCGCCGCTTGCGCGAACAGGCGCGACCAGCTTACAGCAAGGATGACCGCGAGTTCAAATTTTTTCATACCGATAGTTGTTTTATGCGCGCACCGCGGCGCCGCCAAGCTTGCGCACCAGCGTGTCGGCCGCGTCGAGGCGGCGGCCATCCGCCGCGCGCAGCTCCAGCGCCGCGACCGGCTGGCCGCTGGCCCGCTCCAGCAGCGCCGAATGGGCCTCGGCGGCGCCGAACAGCTGCGCCTCGCCCCACTGGCGCAGGCCGACCACGACGGGGAACAGCGCCGCCCCTTTCGGCGTCAGCACATAGTCCTGGTAGGCGCTGCCGTCGGACGCCGGCACCGCCGCGAACACTCCTTCCGCGACCAGCGTGTGCAGGCGGTCGGCCAGGATGTTGCGGGCCACGCCCAGGCTTTTCTGGAATTCGCCGAAGCGGCGCATGCCGTCGAAGGCGTCGCGCACGATCAACAGCGCCCAGCGGTCGCCAATGACGTCGAGCGCGCGCGCCACCGGACAGAGGTCGCCCTTCAGGCTTTTTCGCTTGGCCATTTCTTTCCTCAAATAAAAACGCGGCAGCCGCGCACTGGTTGCATTTTAAAACTAAAACACCTACACTCCAACTGGTTTTAATTTGAAACCAGAAAGATGCAAACATGTCCACGATTTCCGAAATCCCCCTCCCGCGCGGCGCCGCCGTCCCGAGCGCCATGGCGCAGCCGCTGGTGCTGCTGTTCGCCGCCGCCTGCGGCCTGAGCGTGGCCAACGTCTACTACGCGCAGCCGCTACTCGACACGCTGGCCGCCGAGTTCGGCTTCGGCGCCGCCGCCGCCGGCCTCGTCATCACGGCCACCCAGGCCGGCTGCGCGCTGGCCCTGCTGTTGCTGGTGCCGCTGGGCGACATGCTGGAGCGGCGCCGCCTGACGCTGGCGCAATTGCTGCTGCTCTGCGCGGCGCTGCTGGCCGTGGGCCTGGCCGGCAGCGCCGCCGCGCTGCTGGCGGGCATGCTCGCCGTCGGCCTGCTGGGCACGGCGATGACGCAGGGCTTGATCGGCTACGCGGCCAGCGCGGCGGCGCCGGCCGAACGCGGCCGCGTCGTCGGCGCCGCGCAAAGCGGCGTCGTCGTCGGTCTGCTGCTGGCGCGCGCGCTGGCCGGCGCCGTGGCCGACGCCGCCGGCTGGCGCGCCGTCTATTTCGCTTCCGCGGCGCTGGCGCTGCTGATGCTGGCCGTGCTGTGGCGCGTGCTGCCGGCGCAGGCGCCGCCGCCCTCGCGCCTCGGCTATGCGCGGCTGCTGGCCTCGATGGCGGCGCTGCTGGCGCGCGAGCGCACGCTGCAGATACGCGGCGTGCTGGCGCTGCTGCTGTTCGCCGCGTTCAGCATCTTCTGGAGCGCGCTGGTGTTTCCCTTGAGCGCGCCGCCATACGCGTATTCGCACACGGCCATCGGCGCCTTCGGCCTGGTCGGCGCGCTCGGCGCGCTGGGCGCGGCGCGGGCCGGGCGGCTGGCCGACCGCGGCCGCGGCCAATGGACCAGCGGCGCGGCGCTGCTGCTGATGCTGGCGGCATGGCTGCCGCTGGGCTTCGCGCGGCAGTCGCTGTGGGCGCTGCTGGCCGGCATCGTCGCCCTCGACCTGGCCGGCCAGGCCATCCACGTGACCAACCAGAGCATGATATTGCGCGCCCACGGCGACGCCCACAGCCGCCTGGTCGGCTGCTACATGCTGTTCTACGCGCTCGGCAGCGGCGCCGGCGCGCTGGCCGCCACCGCCGTCCACGCGGCCGCCGGCTGGACCGGCGTGTGCCTGCTCGGCGCCGCCGTCAACCTGGCCGCCCTGCTGTTCTGGCGCCTCACGCTGCGCCACATGCCGGCCGCCTGAAACGCGGCGCGCACCCCCAAAAAAAATCCCCGCTCACGCGAGCGGGGATTTTTTGTTCATGGCATTCCGAAAAATGCCAAACCGGCGGATTACTTGAACTTGTAGCGTGCGTTCAGGTAGATGTAACGGCCAACCACGTAGTTCAGGGAATTGACGTAGGTATTGTTGTAGGCGCTGTTCGAATACACAATGCCTTTATCAAACAAATTGTTAATACCTAAGTTCAGATCCAGATCCTTGATTGGCTTCATGGTGAAGTTCATGTCCCAAACCGTGTAGGCGCCGATGCGGGCATTGGTGATTGCCTCTTTCTGCGTCTTGGTCGGGTCATCGATATTCTTCGTGCTGGCGGAGGTGCGGGCCGTCAGCGCCACTTCCTTGTCAGCCCATTCGAACGCCGCGCGCAGGGTGTTCGACCACTTCGGATGGTCGGTGCCGTCCATACGGTCGGTCGGCGCGGAACCCGGGGTGATGCTTTGCTCATACTTCAAGCTGTAGCTGTTGGTTTCGCGCAGCTTCAAGGTGCCGTACTGGCCGACTTTGAACGAGTATTTCACGTCCAGGTCCAGACCCTCGATATTGGTTTTGCCGACGTTCTGGTAAGGCAGGCGCATGTCCTTGATGCGGCCCTTGTTCAGACCAGGGTTGGCTGCCTCCAGGCCCGGATTGCGCGGGTCGCGGCCGATCAAGCCGGCGAAACCTGGAATCGAGTCTTCGTGGTCCAACACGTATTGCGCGTCCAGGGATTGGATCGTGTCGGTTTGACGGACGCTATACCAGTCCAGCGAAGCCGACAGATTCTTCATCGGCTGCAGCACGATACCCAGCGAGTAGTTCTTCGCCTTTTCCGCTTTCAGATCCTTGCTGCCGGCCAGATAGACCGTCGGGGAGTAGGAGCAATTCGCGCCGACATAACCCAGCGGGCCGCAACGCGCCCAGTCCGCCACGGTGCTGAAGGCCGTCGTGGTCGAGGCGATCTGCGGCAGGGTAGGCGCCTTGAACGAGGTGGTCGCCGAGCCGCGCACCAGGACGGTGCTGCTTGGACGCCAAGCCAGGGCCAGTTTCGGATTGTAGGATGTGCCGAAGTCGCTGTAGTGGTCGCCGCGCAGGGCCAGTTGCATTTCCACTTGCTTGACGATCGGCACGTTGAACTCGCCGTAGACAGAATACACGGTGCGGCTGGCCTTGCTGCTGGTCGCGCCGACGTTGACGATATTGCCCTTCGCCGCTTCCGGATCGGCGACGTCGTCGATCGATTCGTGGCTGCCCTGTACGCCCCAGGCGAAGCCGACTTGCTCGCCGTTCAGCGTGAACAGATCAGGCGTGCTCATCTTCCATTCGCCGCTGCTCAGCTTCGACGTCGAATTGTGGTGCGTCGTCGTCAGGAAAGGCAGATAGGCGCTGGCCGGATTGTTCAGGACGAAGGGGTCATAGCCACCGACCTTGCCCAGCAAGCCAGCCTGCAAGGCGAGCGTCGATTTATCCTTCAATACTTGTTTGTCGTTGACATCGCTCAGCTTGTTCTGGTTCAGGCCGATTGCGCCTTCGCTGTCCCACTTGCCGATGGTGCCGCGCCAGCCTGCAACCAGACGCGCCGTCTTGCTGGTGACTTTCGAGGTGCGGTTGCCCGCTTCATAGACGCTGCGGAAGACCTGCAGCGGGTCGCCCTTAGCGAAACCGGACGGCAGCGACGCCAGGCCGGCGTTGGTCGAACCGACGGTGCTGTAGTTGGCGTTGGTAAAGGCTGGCATGCCCTTGACGAAGGACGAGGAATTCTCCGTGTAACCGGCTTCCAGGAACAGTTCATCGTTGCCGTTCAGGCGTTGCGTGAAAATGGTCGAGATGCCGGCGCGCTCTTGCGTCGGGCTCAAATCGGTCGATGGATTCGTGAAGCACACCATGTCGCCGCTGCTGTTGCGCTCCGCGGTGCCCAGGCAACCCGGGATCACATAGCCCTTCTCGGCCTTTTTCGTGTTCTGGTTGCGCACCCAGCCCATGTACTGGGTGGTGGTGCGATTGTCGGTGCCGCCGAACTGGCGGTAGTCATGCGCCGACAGATTCTCGTGTTTGCGGGAAACCAGCGGATTGCGGCGGTACATATCGACCGTCATCAAGACGTTGCGGCCATCCTTTTCCAGGTCGCCCCAGCCCGCCGTCATGGTGGCGTTGCCGGAACGCGCATCGCCCTGCTCGTTGGCGCCGAGGTTGACACTGCCTTCGATACCCTGGTAGTTGGTGCGGGTCTTGAAGTTGATCACGCCGGCAACGGCGTCGGAGCCGTAAATGGCCGAGGCGCCGTCGCGCAGGATTTCCACCGACTCGATCGCCGACAGCGGCAGGCTGTTCAAGTCGACGAAGGAATCTTGTGCGCCGATGGCGAAACCGTAGTTGGCCAGGCGGCGGCCGTTCAACAGGATCAGCGTGTACTTGGACGACAGACCGCGCAGCGCGGCGGACGAGGCGCCGGAGGCGAAGGTGCTGCTCGAATTGCCGTCCAGCGAGACGGAAACGGACGGCAGCTTGGCCAGCAGTTCCACCACGGTGGTGGCGCCGGACTTGGAGATGTCGGCACGTTTGATGACCTCGACCGGGGTCGGGCCTTCCATATTGATGCGGGAAATATTGGAACCGGTCACGACAACGCGTTGAATATTCTCGGCACCTTCAGCTTTTTGCGCCTGCGCCTGGCTTGCCATCAGGATGGTGCCGGCCATGACACTCAATGCAATTTTCACGGCATGAACGCTTTTTTTCTCTTGAAAAATCATATTTCGATACTCTCACAGAACATCAATTAACTATAACAAACAGCAATTCGGCGAATCACGACTGGATCTTTTGAACCAGAAATTACAATGATCTTCCAAACGTTGCGGCCCTCTACCGGTTGGATTTTATGCGTTGATTTAAAATCAATATTTTCAATAAAATCCAGCCGTACTATACATCTCCGCTCAAGCCTGCAGAACCGCGATGTGGCTAAATAACAACGAAACAAGTGTATTTCCGACAAATATATCTTGCTTTTTTTATAAAAGCTATCAAATAAGCCATATATTTCCTCATCTTGGCGCTTGGCATCGCGCCTGGTCCGGCGCGCCGATCGGCCACGGAACAACGCCCCGTAGCGCGTTTTTTGTGACTGCCTGCATGCTTTGCCGACGCATCCCAGCGCGGGCTAGCCGCCCGCCTGGCTGCCGGCGTCGAAGGTGATGAACAGCGCCGACGACCACACCTTGCTGTCGTCGCGCTGGCGGCCGAACAGATACACGGGGCGGTGGCCGAAGGCAGCGTTGACGGGCGCGACGTCGAGGCTGCCGGAGACGCCGGCCGGCAGCGCCCGCTCCGTCAAGCGCTCCAGCGCCAGGAACAGGCCGGCGCCGCCCAGCGGCAGCGTCAACTCGCCGGCATCCAGCAAATCGGCGCCGCGCAGCTCCCAGCAAAACGTCGGCGCGTGGACGAAGGGATGGCGGGTAAGCGCGCCGCCCGTCTTCGCGTAGCCGTCTATCGTGCCCTCGACGCGGATGCGGCAGTGGCGCAGATTGCTGACGTCGATCTCGACGCCGTCGGCGTCGCCGTAAGTCTCGCTGCGGAAACCGATATCGGTCGGCCCGGCGCGCCAGCACACCTCCTCGTCATGCTCGAAGCCGTGCGACTGGAAGCGGTTGATGGTGCCGTTCAGGATAGTGATGCGGCCCTGCCAGGCGGCCCAGCGGTAGCGGTCGGGGATGCGCGCGCCGCCCCAGCGCAGGCGGATCAGGCGTTCGGAAAAACCCAGCTCGCGGTGCAGATTGCGGCGCCAGATCTGCCCCGTGTGGTCGTAGGCGGCCAGCTCCTCCCAACCGGCGGCGCCGAGGAAGTCGTAGTCCAGCGTGGCCGGGCCGGACAGCGCGAACGCATCGCCCTGCACGTGGGCGCCGCAGCGCACCAGCAGCGCCGTGTGCTCGCCCGTCGTGGCCCAGGTGTGGCGGGCGCGCAGCGCGCGGCCCACGGCCTGGCGGTCGAGGCGCTCGGCCAGCACCCCCGTCAGGCCGCCGTGCACGCCGAACACCTGGGTGCCGGGCGGGCCGCCGCCGGGGCGGCCGCGGTGCTCGTCGCCGCTGGCGGCCACGCCGATCCGGTAGCCGCGCTCAATCACATCCTGGTACAACCAGCCGAAATGGCCCCAGCTAGAGGCGATCTCGACCAGCCGCTCCAGCTCCGGATGGTGCCAGTCCGGGATATAGCGGCGCCCGCCCACGTGCGGCATGATCAAATGCTGCTCCGGCTCGTCGACATAGGCGGCCCACAACTCCTCGACGGGCCAGCGTCCCAGCTCGACGGCGTCGCCGCGCATGTCCTCGTTCCAGACAAAAGTGCGGTTATGCTCGCCGCGGCGGTTGTACGGGAAGCCGGGCGCCTCGTCGCCGAGAAAGACAACATTATGGTCGCCGCCGGCCGTCGAACTGCCGCACCACTCCTGCACGGGATAGCAGACGAAGCGGCCCGGCTCATTGAAGCGCTCGACCGTCGCCACACCCAACTGCCAGTTCGCGTCCGTGATCTGGAAATCGTTCGCCGTATAACCGAGCACATCGATGCCGCCGATATCGCGCGCGTAGGCGGCATTGTAGGCGGGGCTGTTGGTGCCGACCGTATCGCTGGCGTGCACATGCAGATCGGCGTAAAACGAGCGGGACGCGGGAAAGCGCGCAGCCACGCTGACGAGCGACGTGGCCGGGCGCACGGTGCGGCTGCCGACGAACTCGGCGACGACGCGCAACTCGCCGGCGGCGGCCGGCAAATCGTCGACGCCGACGCTGGCCCACCCCTCGGCCGGCAACGCCAGGCGCGCCTCATACACCTGCCCGGCGCCGGCGAAGGCGCGCACCAGCAGCGCGCCGCCGACCGCGACGCAGGCATTGCCCCAGCGATCCTGCAGCGAAAAACGGAACGGCAAGCGCGCACCGGGGCGGGCGAAACGCGGCCCGGCCGCCAACAGGCGGGCCGGCGCGCCGGGCGCCACATCGATCACCACATCGCCGGGCACGGGCGCGAAACGCGACGTCCCCAGCGGATCGACATAACAGCGGAAACGGAAACGGTCCTCGACAAACGTCTGCACCCGCGTGCCGGCGCCGCCGCCGCGGCGGTCGCCGAGCCGCACGATAATATGGTCGCCGGCATTCAAATAACCGTCGACGACATCGACAATGACCGCCTTCTGGAACGGCCGCTCATGGCCCTTCTGATCGAAGCGCACGCTGAGCGACTGCACCGTGCCTGGGCTCTGCCCGGGGACCAGCGGCCCGGCCTGATACTCGGCGCTGACAAAATTGGCGGCGGCCGGATCGCTCGTCTGAAACAAAGCCCAATCCGAATAAAACTTAAAAGTCGCCTTAAACCAGCCGCCGTCGGCCAGGCCGGCGGCGCCGACCTCGAAATCGAGCACAAGCTCATGCCAACTCCCGGCCTCCAGGCGCACCACATCACAACTGACCCGGCCGACAAAAGGCAGCGCCTTATTCCGCGCATACAAACCGGCGGGCGCCACATGCGGCCCGAGCCGCTCGCACAAAGCCGCATACCGCAACGCCAAATCTTGCTCACTCATAAATCCTCCCAAATAGAAACTTTGGGGTCAGGTCTAGACATGGCGGTTTTCATCAAAAAAACCGCCATGTCTAGACCTGACCCCATTGTTGCTTATGTAAAAACCGTCATGTCTAGACCTGACCCCATTGTTGTTTAGTGGCTGCGCCAGCTTTGGTAGTGGCGTTCGATGCGGCGGAAGAGGAGGTTTTCTGCCAGCCAGGCGATCAGGCCGATGAGGGCGATGCCGAGCAGGACTTGGCTGGCGTTGCCGATTTGTCCGCCCAGCGAGACCATCCAGCCGATGCCCCGCGTCGCGCCCAGCATTTCGGCCGCGACGAGGGCCCGCCACGCTTGGCTGAAGCCGACCCGCAGCGCCGCCGTCAGCGCCGGCAGCGAGGCCGGCAGGTAGATGTGCAGCAGGAGTTGCGCGCGGCTGGCGCCGAGGATGCGCGCGGCCCGTACTTCGCCCCCGCGTATCGTTTGGATGCCTTCTTGTATCGTCAGCGCCATCGGGCAGACGGCGGCGATGAAGATGACGGCGACGATGGCGAGGTAGCCCAGGCCGAAGATGATCATCGCCAGCGGCGCCCAGGCGATCGGCGGGATGGCCATGAAGAGGCTGTTGAGCGGGGTGATGAAGTCGCGGAAGCGCGCCGAGATGCCGGCCGTGGTGCCGACCGCCAGCGCGACGACGGCCGCCGCGCCGAAGCCGCCCAGTTCTTCGAGCAGGCTGGCGCTCAGTTGCGGCCACAGTGTGCCGTTTTCCAGCCAGCGCCAGCCTTCCCGCGCCACGTCCCACGGCTGCGGCAGGATGTAGGCGGGAAAGCGGCTCGCCGTCGCGCTCCACAGCAGTAGCAGCACGGGCAGCGCGGCCCAGCTCCATGAGGGTTTGAGGGTGGCCGCGCGCATGGTTCAGCGTTTCGCCCGCGGCTGGTCGGCGCGCTGTTGCCAGCTCTGGTCGACCACTTGGCTGACGCGCAGTTCTTTGCCAAGGTAGCCGAGCGCGTAGGAGTAGTCCATCAGGCGCTGGATGAAGCGCAGGTCGGCCTCTTCCAGCCGGTCGGACCAGCCCAGGCGTTTGCGCGCTTCGCGCACGACGGCGGCCGCTTCGATGGTGACGCCGCCCGCCGTTTTGACGGGCGCGATCTGGAAGGCTGCGGCGATGAGCCGGTTCGATTCGTCTTGCTGCTGTTCCAGGAAGGCGATGGCTTTGCGGTGCGCGCGCAGTACTTTGACGACGTCGTCGGGCCGCTCGGCCAGGGTTTTCGGCACGGCCATGACGACGTACCACGGGTAGCGCGGCAGGCTCTGGTTGACGTCGAGCAGCAGGCGTTTGCCGCGCAGCAGGGCGTCGGAGACGAACGGTTCCCAGGTGAAGGCGGCGTCGACGAGGCCGCGCTCCAGCGCCGCCGCCATGTTCCCGACCGGCATGCTGACGATGTCGACGTCGCGCTCGGGTTCCAGCCGCGCCGCTTCTTTCAGCACATAGCCGCGCAGCAGTACGTCCATGCCGCTGCCCTTGGCGACGCCGGCCACTTTTTTGCCGCGCAGCCCGGCCACGCCGGTGATGCCGGCGTTGCCGATCAGCGCCGCCTGGCCGTAGTTGACCTTGGCCAGGATGCGGCTGTTCAGGCCGCGCGCGTACCACTGGAACACGGGCGGCGCGCCGATGTAGGCGATGTCGATTTCGCCCGCCGCCAGCGCCTGCTGCAGCACGGGGCCGTCGCCGAAGGCGCGCAGTTCGACTTGCAGCCCCTCGTCGGCGAAGTAGCCTTTTTTGTCGGCGATCAGGGCCGGCGCGTTGGCCATCGCGTGGACCCAGCCGATGCGGATCGCCTTGCCGTGCGCCGGCGCGGCCAGCGCCAGCAGCCACAGGGCGGTGAGGAGTGTTTTGATCATGTGTGCGCTTTCGTCGTCGGGGCCGTTTCAGGCGGGCTGCGCGGCCGGCGCGATCCGGTCCAGCAGTTCGTTGCGGTAGTCGTTGAAACGGGCCAGCTTGCGCGTGTCGCGGTGGATGCGCGGGCGCGGCAGTTCGATCCGCAGTTCGCTTTGGATGCCGGCCGGCGCCGCGCCCAGCACCACCACGCGGTCGGCCAGGAAGACGGCTTCGTCGATGTCGTGGGTGATGAAGACGACCGTCTGGCCCAGCTTCGACCACAGGCGCAGGGTTTCTTCGTTCATGCTGTTGCGCGAGATGGCGTCGAGGGCGGCGAACGGTTCGTCCATCAGCAGCAGGGTCGGTTCCATCACCAGCGTGCGCGCCAGCGCGACGCGCTGTTGCATGCCGCCCGAGAGTTGGTAGGGCAGTTTGTCGGCGGCGTCCGCCAGGCCGACCATCGCCAGGTAGTGGTGCGCCCGTTCGCGCTGCGCGGCGGCGCCGATGCGCCCGTCCATGCGCAGGCCGAAGCGCACGTTGTCGAGGGCGTTCAGCCACGGGAACAGTTGCGGCGACTGGAAGACGTAGCCGAGCTCCGGGGTTTCCGGCGTGACGGCCGCGCCGTTGACGGTGACGCTGCCGCGGCTCGGCTGGTGGAAGCCGGACAGCAGGTTCAGCAAGGTGCTTTTGCCACAGCCGGACGGCCCCAGCAGCGCGATGAATTCCCCCGGGCGGACGTGCAGCGACAGGTCGCGGAAGACCGGCTGGCCGTTCGGGTAGGCGAAGTCGAGGTGGTTGACGGATAGCTGCGCCATTTGTTGGGTGTGCATGGTGGTGTCTCCGGCTGGGTCGGGCGGCGCGGGCGCGCACCGTCAACTTGTTATATTACGTATTAATGTATGAATAACAAACGAAGCTATCCGCATATCCATATGCGTTTTAACTTTTCAATCATTGGCCCGGATGGGGAATAATTGCGTGCCGGCGGCGGCCGCCGCGACCGGCTTAGCGATGATGGAAATGGGATGATGAACGCAGCAACGCCACTGGTACGCCAGAGTGTCACTTCGCTGTACGAGCAGATCGCCGCGCAATTGCGCGACGAGGCTTTGAGCGGTTTGTATGATCCGTCCGGCAAGCTGCCGTCGGAGGCGCAGTTGTGCGCGCGCTTCGCCGTCAGCCGCATCACGGTGCGGCTGGCGCTGCAGCAGTTGGCGCAGCAGGGCACGGTCGAGCGCAAGCAGGGCAAGGGCACGTATGTGGCCGGCCGCCAGGTGCGGCACGGGCTCGACGCGGTGCGCAGTTTCCACGATTCCTTGCTGATGCAGGGTTTGAAGCCGGAGATGCGGCTGTTGTCGCGCGCGGTGGTGGCCCTGCCCGCGCATCTGCCGGCGCGCTTCGGCGGCCAGGCCACGCATGCCTTGCTGCTGGAGCGCCTGCATCTGGTGGACGGCGAGCCGATCGCCTTCGGCGCCAGTTATCTGCCGCGCCAGTTGGCGGCCCTCGGTTGGGAGGAGACGCAGCGCCAGCCGAATTATGCGCTGCTGAAGAGCCTCGACGGCCACGGCGTGGCGCGCGCCGACGTGGCGATCGGCGCCCGCCTGGCCGACCGCGAGCTGGCCAGCGTGCTCAAGGTCAAGACGGGCAGCGCCCTGCTGGTGATGACGCGCACGTCAACGTTGTTGAATGGCGATTGCTGCGATTATTCCGTTTTTTATATACGGCCGGAGCGCTACGAGTTCGTGGCGAGCTGCGCGTTCAAGCCGGGGTGAGGCGCGAATGCCTGGCCGGGGACGGGCCCCGGTTCGGCGCCGGCGTTTATTGCAGCATCGCGGTGCCGTGCGAGTACGATTTCAGCGCGTCCGGCGATTCGATCTGGATCAGCGAGCCGCTCACCTTGATCAGGTGCAGGTCGGTGAGCTGGTGCAGCACGCGCGACAGCGTCGCCGGCGCCAGATTCAGCAGCGATGCGAGCAGGCTCTTTTTCAGTTCCAGCCGCACTTCGGTGGAGCGCTGCAGCTGCGATGCCTGCAGCAGGTACTCGATGACGCGCTGGGTGGCGCTTTGCACGGAGCAGCGCTCGACGTTGCGGATGAAGCCCAGCAGATGGTCGGACAGGCTGGCCATCATCTGGCGGGCGATGCGCGGCGACTGGTCCAGCAGGCGCAGCAGCGCGGCCGGCGGGATGCGCAGCAGCAGCGTGTTGTCGAGCGCCTCGGCGCAGAACGGATAGGGCTCGTCGAGGAAGATCATCGGTTCGCCGAAGCTGTGGCCCGGGCGTATCAGTTCGAGCACCTTGTCGCCGCCGTCCGGCGTGGTGATGCTCAGTTTGATCATGCCGAACACGACGATATAGGCGCCTTCGGCGGCCTCGCCCTTGCGGAACAGGATCTGTCCCTTGTCGAGTTCGACGCGGCTGACGTCCTTGCGCAATTGCTCAAGCTGGAACGGGGAAATATGGCGGAACAGCGCCTGGGTCGACAGCAAACCACCGACATTGATCTTGGTCATGACACACTCTTTTCAATCAATTTGACTAAGATCAAGTGTAGAGGCGCGACCAGACGCCGACCATCCGCCGATGGAACTAGGCCGGCGCGCCAAAGGAAGGGGCTATTTGCCTATGCCGTGCTCGACGGCGTAGACGGCGATCTGCACGCGGCTGCTCAGTTGCAGTTTCTTCAATATGTTCTGCACGTGGATTTTGACGGTGCTTTCAGCGACGTCGAGCTCGCGGGCGATTTCCTTGTTGCTCTGGCCGCGCGCCAGGAAGGTCATCGCCTCGCGCTCGCGCGGCGTCAGCTTGACCAGCGGCGGTGCGCTGGGCGCGGCGGCGGCCGTCGGGCCGGCGCGGAACTGCGCCACCAGTTTCGCCGTCATCGATTCGGCGATGACGGCCTCGCCGGCGGCGGCGCGGCGGATCGCCTGCATCAGCTTGTCGGCCTCGATGTTTTTCAGCAGATAGCCGCGGGCGCCGTTCTGCAGCGCCGCGCCGAGGTCGTCGGCCTCCTCCGACACGGTGAGCATCAGCACGGCCGTCTGCGGCAAGTCCTGCATGATCAGTTGCAGCGCCTCCAGGCCGGACAGGCCCGGCATGTTCAAGTCCATCAGCACCACGTCGGGCCGCAGTTGCTTGGCGCGCTTGACGCCTTCCAGGCCGTCGGCCGCCTCGCCGACGACGTCGAATTCCGGATTGCGCTGCAACAGCAGCTTGACGCCGCTGCGCAGCAGGGTGTGGTCGTCCACGATGAGAATCTTGATAGTCATGCCAACGCGCCTTCAGTTTGCCTAATTACTCACATTATGTCATGCCACCAGCCGGCCTTCGCGCCGCAGCAGCAGCGAGACGGTGGCGCCGGCGCCCGGCGCGCTGCTGATGTCGAGCTGGGCGCCCAGGCGCAGCGCCCGTTCGCGCATGATGCTCAAGCCGACGTGCTCGTCCGATTCCAGCAGCAGCGCCGGGGCGAAGCCGCGGCCGTCGTCGCGCACGCGCAGCGTGAAGTCGCGGCCGTTGTCGATGCGCACGTCGACGCCGCCGGCCTGGGCGTGCTTGCGGATGTTCGACAGCGCTTCCTGCAGGATGAACAGGACTTGCAACTGCTGCTCAGGCGCCAGCGGCGCGCCGCGCCCGCGCATGTCGAGCTTGCAGGGCAGGCCGCTCTGCTGCTCGAACTTGCCGAGCACGTCGCGCACCTTGGCGTCGACGTCGCCGCCGGGCCAGCGGGTGCGGAAATTGAGCAGCAGCTCGCGCACGTCGCGGTAGCTTTCCTCGACGCCGGCGCGCAGCAGCGGCACGACTTCGGCCACCTCGGCCAGGTTGTCGCGCCGCACCGAGTCTTCCAGCATCTGGGCGTGCAGGTTCAGCAGGTTCAAGCCCTGCGCTATGCTGTCGTGCAAGCCCTGCGCCATCAGGCTGCGCTCCTGCGCCACGGCGACCTCTTTTTCCAGCGCGATCAGGCGCTGGTTGTCGATGCTGATGCCGAGGTTGCAGCCCAGCGTTTCCAGCAGGCGCAGGGCGTCGGCGGCCAGATCGTGCTGGCGCGCGAAGTGCAGCGAGAAACTGCCGATGACCGCCTCGCGCGCGACGATCTGGAACACGGCCAGCGAGACGAAGCCCTCCTCCTGGCAACGGTAGCGCCGCCCCGTGTTGAGCTTGCGGAAATCCTGGATGACGATGACGCCGTCGTTGATCGCCTCGCCGCACAGGCAGGCGTCCGTCTTCATGCAATGCTCCTCGTCGATGAGCTGCTCGGAGATGCCTTCGTGGACGACGATGTGGACGTTGTCGCGCGGCCGGTCGAGCGTGCGCACGGTGCCGCCGTCGGCGCCGGCGTAGCGCATGACGCGGCGCAGGAAGCCGCGGCACAATTCCTCGATGGTGTGCTGGCCGGCCAGCAGGGCCGTGATGTCTTGCAACGCCGCCATCTGCTCGCCCTGGGCGTCCAGCAGCGCGGCCTGCTCGCGCACGCGGCGCGCCAGCGCGGCGGGGCCGTCCGGCCCGTCGGCCGGCGAACGGTTGGAGGTGCGCAACGAGGTGCGCTTGCCGGGTGTGGCACTGCGGGGCAAATTCATGCTCTTGCTCGGGTGTTGGTTAAAAAAACGGGCGACAGGCCATATCATCGCATGCGCGCCGCCCATGGCAAAAAAACGGCGGCGGGCCTACAGGCGGATTTCCGTGCCTAGCAGGGTGAGAAACTGCGCCAGCCACTGCGGATGCGCGGGCCAGGCCGGCGCCGTGACGAAGTTGCCGTCGGTGACGGCGGCGCTGACGTCGATCTCGGCGTAGTGGCCGCCGGCCAGGCGCACTTCCGGCGCGCAGGCCGGGTAGGCCGAGATGCGCTTGCCGTCGATGACGCCGGCCGCCGCCAGCAGTTGCGCGCCGTGGCAAACGGCGGCGATCGGTTTGCCGGCGGCGGCGAACTGCCGCACCACCTCGATCACGCGCGGGTTCAGGCGCAGGTACTCGGGCGCGCGGCCGCCGGCGATCATCAGCGCGTCATAGGCGGCCACGTCGACGCCGTCGAAGGCGGCGTTGAGCGCGAACAGGTGGCCCGGCTTTTCCGTGTAGGTCTGGTCGCCCTCGAAGTCGTGGATCGCCGTTTTGATCTTGTCGCCGGCCCGCTTGCCGGGGCAGACGGCGTGCACCGTGTGGCCGACCATCTGCAGCGCCTGGAACGGCACCATCGTTTCATAGTCCTCCGCAAAATCGCCCGTCAAAAACAGAATTTTCTTCGCTGCCATTGAGTTCTCCCATGAAAGATCACCACGATGCCGCTCCGCCCGGACCGGCTTGCAGCCCCTATCTTAGCGCGTCTTGCGGCCGGCGACGGGCGGACGGCGCGGCGGCACATGCGCGCGGCGTGCACGCGGCCGGCCGCTTTCAGGCAGAATATGCGCTCTCAACCAAGGATCCGACCATGATTTTTGAAATCGCCCACATCCACATCAAACCCGACACGCACGCCGCCTTCGAGGCCGCCGTCAAGGAAGCCGTGCCGCTGTTCCGCCGCGCGCGCGGCTGCCTCTCGACCCGTCTGGAACGTTCAATCGAACAGGGCGACCACTACCGCCTGGTGGTGGGCTGGGAAACGCTGGAAAACCACACGGTGGACTTCCGCGGCAGCGCCGACTTCCAGGAATGGCGCCGACTGGTCGGCGGCTTTTTCGCGGCGCCGCCGCAGGTTGAGCACATGCACACCGTGCTGACGGGCTTCTGAGCAGACGACGCCCAGAGATGCGTGAACCCGGCCTGCCCTCCCTCGACCAATTGCGCGTCTTTATCGCCGTCATCGACGCCGGCGGCTTCGCCCACGCCGCGCGGCAGTTGCACCGCACGCAATCGGTCATCAGCTACACGATTGCCAACCTGGAGGAGCAGCTCAACGTCGTGCTGCTCGACCGCGGCAAGCGCAAGCCGACGCTGACCGAGGCCGGCAAGGCGCTGCTGGCGGACGCCCGCGCCGTTTCGCTGAAGGTCGACGGCATGCGCGCCCGCGCCAGGGCGCTGGCCGGCGGGCTGGAGGCGGAGGTGTCGCTGGTGGTCGACGTGATGTTCCCGACCAGCGTGCTGGTCGAGGTGCTGGAAGCCTTCCAGCTGGAATTCCCCACCGTCGCGCTGCGCCTGCGCGTGGAGGCGCTGGGCGCCGTCACGCAACTGGTGCTCGAACGCGTCTGCCATATCGGCGTCGGCGGCTGGATGCCGGTGGCGACGGACGCCATCGAGCGGCTCGCCTCCGGCCATGTGCGCATGATGCCGGTGGCCGCGCCCTGCCATGCGCTGGCGCAGCTGCGCGGCACCATCCCCACCTCGCTGGCGCGCGAGCACACGCAACTGGTGCTGACCGACCGCAGCGCCTTGACCGAGGGCCAGGACTTCGGCGTGCTGGCTTTGCGCAACTGGCGTTTGGGCGACCTGGGCGCGAAGCACGAGCTGCTGCGCGCCGGCCTGGGTTGGGGCAGCATGCCGGAGTCGATGGTGCGCGAAGACCTGGCGTCGGGCCGGCTGGTGCGACTGGACCTGGGCGACGGCGACGTGATGCATTATCCCGTCCACCTGATCCACCGCGGCGACCAGCAGCCGGGCCACGCCGCGCAGTGGTTGCTGGATCGCTTCGCCGGGCATTTGCCGCATTTGCTGGAGCGCGGCTTTTGAGACGCAAAGCCGGGCGCGGTATCATGGCCGCGAATTCAAGCACAACAGGATAAGCCGATGGCCGCAATTGACGACTTCATTAACAAACAAAAGGATGGCGCGCGCTTTGTCATCACGGCGCAAATGCTGCGCCTGCCGGTGCAGCAGTTCGACACGCTGGCGCTGGGCTGGATCGCCGACGGCGGTCCCGGCTTTGCCGTCAGCGGCGTGCCGCACCGCGTCGTCGTCGACGGCCGCTTTTTCATCAGCCGCGTGACCGTCGTCAAGGACGGCGCGCCGGCCTGAGCGGCCGGCTCAGACCAGTCCGGCCGCGCGCAGCCGGGCGCGCAGGCGCCTCACCTCCTCCGACAGATCCACCACCAGCGCGGCCAGGTTTTCGTCGGCGTCGAAAGTGCGCTCGACGTCGCGCAGGCGGCGCGCGCGCGCCAGGTCGGCGCCGCTGAAACGCCGTTGCGACGGCGCCGCGGGACCGCCGAGAATGCCGGTGTCGACGCGCTCGCGCACCCATTCCGGCTCGACCGCGCAGGCGCGCGCCAGTTCCTCCAGCGTCAGCGCCGACTCGTCCAGCGCGACGCCCACGACGATGTGTGTCTGGGCCATGATTACGCTCCCATCTTCTGGCGCGGATTGAAGGCCAGCTCGCGCGCCATCGTTTCATACAGTTCGCGCGCCCTGGCGTTGCGCGCCGGCGGCAGCACCAGTTCCAGCAGCAGGTACAGGTCGCCGGGAGGATGGCCGGGGATGCCGCGCCCCTTCAGGCGCAACTTGCGGCCATTCTGGGAGTGCTCCGGCACCGTCACCGTCACGCTGCCGGACGGCGTCGGCACGTCGATGTGCGCGCCCAGCGCCGCCTCCCACGGCGCCACCGGCACGCTGGCGAACACGTCGCGGCCGTCGACGCGGTAGCGCGGGTCCGCCTTGAAGTGGATTTCCAGGTAAAGGTCGCCCGCCGGGCCGCCGCCCCTGCCCGACTGGCCCTGCCCGGCCAGCCTCAGCTGCTGGCCCTCGGTGACGCCTTTCGGGATGCTGACGTCGAGGCTGCGCTCGCGCGTGACGACGCGCCCGTAGGCGTCCGGCTCGGCCACGCGCAACGCGATCGTGCGCGTGGCGCCGTGGTAAGTGTCGGCCAGCTCGATGACGATGCTGGCGTGGCTGTCCTCGCCGCGCGCCCGGAACGGGCCGCGCCGGCGTCCGCCCAGGTGGGCGAACAGGTCGGCGAAATAGTCGCCGCCGCCGGAGGCGTCGAAGCCGGACGGCCAGTCCGGCGGCGCGCGGAACGGCTGCCCGGCGCGCTGTTCGCGCCCCAGCTCGTCGTAGGCGGCGCGCTTGTCGGCGTCGCCCAGCACGCCGTAGGCCTCGTTCAATTCCTTGGTGCGCTTGTCGGCGTCGGCCTCCTTGCTGACGTCCGGATGGTATTTGCGGATCAGTTTGCGGTAGGCTTTCTTGATGTCCTCGTCCGATGCCGTTTTTTCCAGCCCCAGCGTCTTGTAGTAGTCCTTGTAGTCCACCGATGCGCTCCTCAGGTTCGCCCACGCGCGGGCCGCTTGCCGTGATACCGGCGGTGGGGCAAGGATAGAACGGCGGGCCGCGCGGCGCAAGCGCCACGCTCAAGGGAGGCGGCGGGATGCCGCGTCCCGCCGAGTCCGCCCCCTTGCCCGCGGCGGGCGGGACTGCGTCAGCGCAGCCGGCGCGCCGACGAGATCTGGTTGTTCATGCCGCCCAGGCGGTCGTAGCGGCCCGGACCGAACACGACGCAGCGCCCGTCGAAGTCGGCGTGCATGCAAAATTCCCACTGCCCCTCATTGACGATGATGGAGCCGGTGCGGTCGTTGAAATCGATGGCCTCGAAATTACGCGCATCGCGCCGCAAGGGCACCATGCGGCCGCGCATGCCGTCGCCGGAAAACAGCATCACCGGCGCCGTCTCCTCGGCAGGCGGACGCCAGCCGCCGCCGCCACCGTCGACCAGGCGCGCCGACGACACGCGGCCGCTCAGTTCGCGGCCGACTTGCGGATAGCGGCCCGGCTCGAACAGGCGGCACACGCCGCGGTACTCGGTTTCGCTGCACAACTGCCAGGTGCCGCTTTCGACATTCAGGCTGTAGGTGCGGTTGTTGAAACCCATCGGCCCGAAGTCATCGGTATCGCCGACGATGTGGGTCGAATTACCGCGCAGGCCGGGCTGGGTGAACAGCTCCAGCATACCGCGCCGGCCGTGGCCATGACCACGGTCGCGATCGCGGTCGCGGTCGCGGTCGCGCCAGTTACCGCCGCCATGGCCCACTTCGCGCGCCGACGACACCTTGTCGTTGAAGCCTTGCAGGCTCGGGTACTCGCCCGGCCCGAACACGACGCAGGTGCCGTTGAAGTTGGCGTCGGCGCACACTTCCCAGCGGCCGGAGCGCACGACGACGCTGGAGGCGCGGTCGTTGAAGCCGAGCTCGACAAAATTCGCCGCCGATTCGTGCAACGTCACCGCGCGGCCTTGGAAATCATCATCCGTGTACAGCGTCAGTTCGCCCGCGTGCGCGGCAAGTTGCGTGAAAAATGTGGCTGCCAACAACAGCGCGCCCGTCAATGTGCGATTCATCTTACTTCTCCATAAAATTATGATGCCGGTTGCGCTAGCAACGCGCAGGGACGCCGCCGCGCCGACAATACAGATGTAACAATTTCCTACAGCCGCGGCTGCCTCCCGGTGAAAAACGGCCGTTTCCCGTAGAATTGAGCGTTTTACAAGGTCAGCCGCCCATGCCCCACACCACAGCCTTCACCCTGTCCGCCGTCCGCGTCGAAGTCTCCGCCCTGTGGCGCCTGGCTTGGCCGATGCTGATCGGCCAGCTCGCGACCGTTGGCATGGCCGTCGCCGACGTCGCCATGAGCGGCCACGCCAGCGCAGAGGAATTGGCGGCGGTGTCGCTGGGCGCGTCGATCTGGTCGATCATCCTGGTCAGCGTGCTCGGCATTATGATGGCAATCAATTCGATTGTCGCGCACGAGTTTGGCGCCGAGCGGCTGGCGCGCGTGCCGCACATCGTCCGGCAGTCGCTGTGGAAGGGCTTCGCCGTCGGCCTGGCCGGCTGCGCGCTGGCCAATCTGGCCACCGTCGTCTTCGACCACCTGTACCTGAGCGCGGCCGTCAACGCCAAGGCTTCGCTGTTCGTGCACATCATCAGCACCGGCTTGCCGGCCTTCGCCGCCTACCGCGCCCTGTACGGCTACAGCACCAGCATCAACCAGACCAAGCCGGTGATGGTCATCGCGCTGGGCGCGCTGGCCCTCAACGTGCTGGTCAACTGGCTGCTGATCTACGGCCACTGGGGCTTGCCGGAAATGGGCGGCGTCGGCTGCGCCGTCGCCACCAGCGTCAGCATGTGGGCCATGCTGGCGGCGATGCTGGCGTGGATACGCTACGCGCCGGCCTACCGCGCCACCTATCCGTTCACGCACTGGGAATGGCCGCACTGGCCGGAGCTGAGCGGCATGCTGCGCCTGGGCCTGCCGATCGGCGTCACCTACTTCGCCGAGGCCAGCGCCTTCGGCGTCATCAGCCTGCTGGTGGCGCGCTATGGCGTGGTGCAGGTGTCCGCGCACCAGATCGCGCTGAACTTCTCGTCCGTCGTGTTCATGGTGCCGCTGACCTTCGGCATCGCGCTGGTGACGCGGGTCGGCCACGCCGTCGGCGAAGGCAATCTGCGCCGCGCCCGCTTCGTCTCCTGGGTCGGCGTCGCGCTGTCGCTGACGGCGGCGGTGGTGTCGGCCGCCGGCATCGCGCTGTTCCGCCACCAGATCGCGGCCGCCTACACGTCCGATCCGGCGGTGCGGGAACTGGCCGCGCAATTGCTGCTGTTCGCCGCGCTGTTCCAGTTGTCCGACGCGACCCAGGTGGCGACGTCGTGCGCGATCCGCGGCTACAAGGTGACACGCCAGCCGATGCTGATCCAGTTGCTGGCGTTCTGGGGCTTCTCGCTGCCGCTCGGCTATGTGCTGGGGCTGGCCCCGGCCGGCCTGCCGTGGGCGCCGGACGCGCCGATGGCCGCCACCGGCTTCTGGATCGGCCTGGTGCTGGGCCTGACGGTGGCGGCCGTGCTGCTGACCTGGTATCTGAACCGGCTGTCGCTGCGGCGCATGCACGGCGCGCACGCCGCGCCGGCGGCGGCGCCCCGGCGGCAAGCCGGGGCCTGAGCCGGCCGTTTTCGCGGGGGATGTTTCTGCCACGGGGGCCGCGCATCGCCATACGAAACGCGGCATTTTCATAGTTGATGCCGAAGGAAAGTCGGCGTTTCACCGCGTATTCCGTGGCCCGCGCTATCGCTTAAATGGCCGCGCTCTGGTATCGTCTGCCTGCTGGTTTTGCCAATATTTCCTCACTATCAACGAGACATCCATGCGTTTTATTCTGTGTTTCCTGGCCGCCCTGGCCAGCGTTCCCGCCGCCGCCGAGCGCCTTACCCTGGAGCGCATCCACGCCGATCCGGCGCTGGCCGGCCCCGGCATGCGCAACCTGAAGGTGTCGCCCGACGGCGCCCGCGTGACCTTCCTGCGCGGCCGCCCCGACAACCAGTTCCAGCTCGACCTGTGGGAATTCAACCTGAAGGACAAGCGCGCCCACCTGCTGCTCGACTCCAAGGTGCTGGTGCCGAACGAGCAGTTGTCGGACCAGGAAAAGGCGCGCCGCGAGCGCGACCGCACCGCCAGCCTGAACGGCATCCTGAACTATAGCTGGTCGCCGGACGGCAAGCAGTTGCTGGTGCCGCTGGCCGGCAATCTGTACCTGGTCGACGCCGCCAAACCGGACGCGGCGCGCCTGGTCGCGTCGGGCAATGTGCTCGATCCGAAGATCTCGCCGAAGGGCCGCTATGTATCCTTCGTGCGCGACCAGAACCTGTTCGTCATCGACCTGAAAAGCGGCCAGCAGCGCCAGCTGACGACGGACGGCGCGGGCACGATCCACAACGCCGAGGCGGAGTTCGTCGCGCAGGAAGAAATGGGCCAGCGCACCGGTTACTACTGGGCGCCGGACGACTCGGCCATCGCCTACAAGCGCTATGACGAGGCGCCGGTGCCGGTGGTACGCCGCTTCGAGATTTTCGCCGACCGCACCGACGTCGTCGAGCAGCGCTACCCGGCCGCCGGCGACCCCAACGTGCTGGTGCAACTGCTGATCGTCTCGCCGGAAACGGGCGCGCGCCGCCAGGTCGAACTGGGCGCCGACAGCGACATCTACCTGGTGCGCGCCGACTGGAGCGCGGACGGCAAGGCCCTGCTGTTCCAGCGCCAGACGCGCGACCAGAAGCGCCTGGAGCTGGTGTCGGTCGACGCCGCCACGCTGGTGCAGCGCACCCTGATCACGGAAACCTCGCCGACCTGGGTCAGCATCCACGACAACCTGCGCTTCCTGGACGGGCGCAAGGGTTTCATCTGGTCCTCCGAGCGCAGCGGCCGCAACCACCTGTACCTGTACGCCATGGACGGCCGCCTGCTGCACCCGATTTCCAGCGGCGCGTGGGGCATCGACAATGTGCTGGCCGTCGATGAAAAAGCCGGCCGCGTGTTCGTCGCCTCGAACCGCGACGCCGTCATCGACAAGCAAACCTACGCGCTGGCGCTGGACGGCAGCACGGCCGAACGGCCGCAGCGCATCACCCAGGGCGACGGCTGGCACGACGCCGCCTTCGCGCGCAACGGCGAAGTCTTCGTCGACACCTACTCGGACCCGAACACGCCGCCGCAGGTGAGCATCCGCCGCCCCGACGGCGCGCTGGTCGGCTGGCTCGAACGCAACGAGCTGAACGCCGCCCACCCCTACGGCAAATACCAGGCCGACCACCTGAAAACGGAATACGGCACGCTGCAATCGAACGACGGCCAGACGCTGCACTACTCGCTGATCAAGCCGGCCAACTTCAACGCGGCCAAGCGCTACCCGGTGTTCCTGTCGACCTACGGCGGGCCGCACTCGCAGCACGTGGCGCGGCGCTGGGGCAACCACTTCGACCAGTACATGGCGCAGCAGGGCTTTGTCGTGTTCCGCCTGGATAACCGCGGCTCGTCGCGGCGCGAGCGCGTCTTCACCGACGCCATCTACCGCAACCTGGGCGCCAGCGAAGTGGCCGACCAGCTCGTCGGCATCGACTGGCTGGGCAAGCAAAGCTTCGTCGACGCCAAGCGCATCGGCGTGTTCGGCTGGAGCTACGGCGGCTTCATGACGCTGCGCCTGCTGGCGGCGGCGTCGGACAAGGTGGCGATGGGCGTGTCGGTGGCGCCGGTGACGGACTGGGCCTTGTACGACACCCACTACACGGAGCAATTCATGGACGCGCCGAAGAACAACGTGGCAGGCTACCGTAACGCCGGCGTATACGCCCACCTCGACGGACTGCGCTCGCCGCTGCTGCTGGTGCACGGCATGGCCGACGACAACGTACTGTTCACCAACACGACGCGCATGATAGACGCCCTGGTCAACCGCGGCGTGCACTTCGAACTGATGACCTATCCGGGCGCCAAGCACGGCATCTCATCGCGCGCCGGCCAGCGCCACGTCTACTCGACCATCGAAGCCTTCTTCAAAAAACACCTGGGCGGCAACTAAGCCCGATACAGCCGGGGACAGACCACGATTTCCGAGAAATATTTCTCGGAAATCGTGGTCTGTCCCCAGCTTTTCGCGCGTTATTTGTTGGCGCCTTAGGCCGCTTCCTGCATCTTCCCCGCTTCCTTCTGCACCTCGCCAACTTCCCGCTGGATCTTGCCGCCGACGTCCTTCGCTTCGCCCTTGATTTTCGGACAGCCGGGGACAGACCACGATTTCCGAGAAATATTTCTCGGAAATCGTGGTCTGTCCCCAGCTTTTCGCGCGTTAGTTGTTGGCGTCTTTGGCCGCTTCCTGCTGAATCTTGCCGCCGACGGTTCAGGCCGGTTTGCGCCACAGGCTGGCCAGCCACGGCTGCTGTTCGCGCGGCAGGCCGGGCGGCCGGTAGTAGTGGCCGAGCGCGACGAAGCCGGCCGCCGTCATGAAGCGTTCCCAGGTGGCGTAATCGTAGTAACTGCCGTAGCGGGCGCCGTTCCAGCCCTCTTCGTTGGCGCCGCGCGGGTTGGAGCTGAACAAGGCGCCGCCCGGCTTCAGGCAGGCGTACAGGCGCGCCAGCACTTGCGGCAGCGCCGCGCTGGGCAGGTGGAACAGCGCCGCGTTGGCGAACACGCCGTCGAATTGCGCGACCGGCAGGTCCAGGTTGACGAAGTCTTGCCGCCACACTGTGCAGCCGCTGTGGGCGCGCGCCATGTCGACAAAGCGCGCCGAGCCGTCGACGCCGACGGCCGTGTGGCCGAGGGCGGCGAAGGTTTTCAGGTCGCGCCCCGGGCCGCAGCCGAGGTCGAGGATGGCATACGGCGCGGCCGCCTCGATGGCGGCCAGCAGGGCGTCGATGTTCTGGCTGACGTCGTGGCTGCGCGTGCCCTCGAAGAATTGCTCGGCGTGGCGCTCGTAGTAGTCCAGCGTGCGGTGGGTGATGGCGTCGATGTCGTCGAGTGGCTTGCTCATGGTGTGCGGGAGGGGGCGGCGCAAAAGAGCTATTGTGCCTGATGCGCCGCCCCTCTCCTTACCAGACGCGCACGCGCTGCTCGGGCGCCAGATACAGGGTCTGGCCCGGCTGCACGTCGAAGGCCGGATACCAGGCGTCCAGATTGCGTACGGTGGCGGCGCGGTAGGCGTCGGGGGCGTGGCCGTTGGTCAGGATCTGCCGGCGCGCCACCGGCTCGCGTGCCTTGCTGCGCCAGGTTTGCGCATAGCCGAGGAAGAACTCGCGGTCGGCCTCGGCCGATGCGCTGCGGCCGGCCTGCGCCGTCTTGAAGGCATCGTAGGCGGCGGCCACACCGGCCAGGTCGGCCAGGTTTTCGCTCAGCGTCAGCTGGCCGTTGACGGCCAGGTCGGGGAAGGGCCGGTAGCTTGAATACTGCGCCGCCAGCGCCGCCGAGGCTTGCTTGAAGTGCTCCAGGTCGGCCGCCGTCCACCAGTCGCGCAGGCGGCCCTGGGCGTCGAACTGGGCGCCCTGGTCGTCGAAGCTGTGGCTGATTTCATGGCCGATGGTGGCGCCGATGCCGCCGTAGTTGGCCGCGTCGGACGCCGCCGGATCGAAGAACGGCGCCTGCAGGATCGCGGCCGGGAAGTTCAGCGCGTTCTGCAGCGGCAGGTTGACGGCGTTGACCACGTGCGGCGGCATCGCCCAGGCGCTGCGGTCGACCGGCTGGCCCAGCTTGGCCAGTTGTTCGCCGTAGTAGTGCTGCTCGGCGCGCAGCGCGTTGCCGAAGGCGTCGCCCGGCAGCACCTTCAGGCCGCGATACGATTTCCAGCGCTCCGGATAGCTCACGCCGACGTACAGCGTCTGCAGTTTTTGCTGGGCTTGCGCCTTCGTCGCCGGCGCCATCCAGTCGAGCTGCTCGGCGCGGCGCGAGAAGGCAGCGACGATGTTGGCGACCATTTGCTGCACACGCGCCTTCGATTCCGGCGCGACGTAGCGTTCGACGTACATCTGGCCCACCGCGTCCGGCAGCGCGGCGTTGCTGGCCGCCAGCGCGCGTTTCCAGCGCAGGGGCTGCTGCGGCGTGCCGCTCAAGGTTTTGCCGTAAAAGGCGAAGTGCTGCTCGGCCAGCGCCTTCGGCAGCGTACCGCCGAACTGGTTGATGGTGTGGAAGCGCAGGTAGTCTTTCCAGGTCGCCAGCGGCGTGGACGCCACCAGCGCGGCGGCGCCGCTCAGCGCGCCCGGGTGCCAGACGATGAAGCGGTCCTGGCCGCCCAGGCGGGCGCTCTTGAAGAATGCCTGCCAGTCGAGGCCGGGGGCGTGCTTGGCGAAATCGGCGGCGCGCCACACATTGTTGCCCTTGGCGACATCGACCGAGTCCTCGCGGCTGCCGTGCGACTGGGCGATCTGGCGCTCCAGCGCAAACACGCGGGCGGCGCGCGCGGGCGCGTCGGCGTAACCGGCCAGCGCCAGCGTCGCGGCAATGTGGGCCTGGTAGTGGCCGCGCAGCTCGGCCATCTTCGGGCTGTCCGTCAGGTAGTAGGCGCGGTCCGGCATGCCCAGGCCGCCCTGCAGCAGGTAGGGCACGTTGCGCGTGGGGTCGTCCAGGCCTTGCGCGACCCACAGGCCGAACAAATTCTCGGTGAAGAAATCGGTCATGTTCAGCGGGTCGACGTCGGCGCGCAGGCTGGCGCCCAGCGCGCGCGCCAGGGCCGCCTTGTCGGCCACGGCGTCGAGCTTGCCCAGCAGCGGCTTCAGCGGCGCCAGGCCCCTGGCCTCGATCGCCGCCTCGTCCATGTAGGCGCGGTAGAAGTCGGCCACCTGCCTGGCGCCGCTCCCCGCCGGTGCGGCGGCGGCGGCCTCGATCAGTTTGACGATGCGCGCGTTGGTTTGCTCGGACAGCGCGGCAAAGCTGCCCCAGTTGCCGCGGTCGGCGGGAATCTCCGTCGCCGCCATCCAGGCGCCGTTGGCGTAATCGTAAAAGTCGTCGCCAGGCGCGGCGGCGCGGCGCGCCTCGGCGGCGGGGGTGGCCGGGTCGGCGGCGCGGGCCGGCGCGAAGGCCAGCGCGGCGGCGCACAAGGCCAAGGCGAGGGCGGACCTGGCTGGCGCCGCGCGTGCGGATCGGAGTGCAATATGCATGGATGTCCCTTTATAAATTTGACCGCAGAAGAAAATGGCGCAGCGCCGAGGCAATGATACAAAATCCACTATAAATGGCGGGATAAAAAAAACGCCATACATTGCGATGGACGGCGTATTGCGCGCCCCAAACGGCGAATTGGCGGAATGAAAATCGCCGCAGGCGCGGGACGCACACAATTGAACTTTCCAGTGCGCAAATATATTGGTATGCTGGCCTCGGAAGGAGGGGGCGGAAATGCCACAATCTCGCCGCAAATTTTCGCTTCGCCCCCACAAACCGGCATATAGTTCTCGGTAGTACAGTGGACCCATACAGGAGACCAATAAAATGAAACTTGAGGCGCTATTCCAAAACCCCCATGCATTGCCTACGGCTCCCAAAGTTGTGGAGGAGCTGATCAACAGTTTCAATAATGCAAGCGTCTCGACCGAGCAAATCGCCAAGAAGGTGTCCACCGACCCCGTGCTCAGCGCCAAATTGCTGCGCCTGGCCAACTCGGCCTACTACCACGTCTCACGCAGCATCGGCACCGTCGAAGACGCCGTGCTGATGCTCGGCTTCGTCACCGTGCGCACCCTGGTCATCAGCTCCGGCCTCGTCAGCGGCTTCAAGGCCGTACCCGGCCTGGACCTGAAACAATTCTGGCGCTACAGCCTGCACACGGCCGTCTCGGCCAAATGGATCGCCAAACAGGCCGGCGAAAACACCGACCTGGCGTTCACGATCGGCATGATGCACGCGATCGGCCAACTGGTGCTGCACTCGGCGATGCCGGAACAGGCGATCCAGCTCGACAAGATCGCGCCGCCGCTGGACGGGCGCCGGCTCGACGCCGAAATGGCCTCGCTCGGCTACTGCTTCGCCGACGTCGGGGCGGAACTGGCGAAGCGCTGGAAATTCCCCGAGCCGTTCTCGGAAGCCATCGGCGCCTTCCCCGACCCCGTCAACAAAGCGGAACTGAACCGCATGGCGGCCGTGATCCACCTGGGCGCGTGGGCCGCGCGCGTCGACGAAGCCAAACTCAGCCCCGACGAAGTGAGCAGTTGCTACCCGACCGAAGTGGCGGAAGCGCTGGGCCTGGCGCCTAACCTGCTGATCGACAAAATGCCGCCGCTCAGCGAGCTCAGCGCCGGCCTGGAAGAACTGGTGCGCTGACACCCGGCGGGCCGCTGCGGCGGCCCGCCCTGCCCCGCGCGCCCTGCCGGCGCGGGCACCGCAAGCGAGGATCGCAAGCGAAGGTCGCAAGCGAGGATCGCAAAATACTTCAATTATTTTTCAAATTTTTTCAAAAGCACCCTAAAGTTTCCCAAAACGGCGCCGCTAACCTAGACAAGCAGTAATCTTTTTCTAATTTAGCTACGGGTGCGCTCATGACCTCCACCGAAGTCCTCTCGATGTACGAAAACATTGCCGGCATGACCAATCAAATGGTCAAAGCGGCCCGTGCGAGCGACTGGGACAGCCTGAGCCAACTGGAAAAGCAATGCGCCAGCGAAGCACGCGGCGCGACGGCCGGTGCCGTGCCCGCCCTGAGCGGCACGCCGCGCATGCGCAAAATCGACCTGCTGAAACAAATCCTTGCCAACGACCGCGAAATCCGCGCCGTCACCGAACCATGGATGACACAACTGGCCAACGTCATGCCAGCACCGCGGCCGAACCTGTAAAGCGGCACACCAGCGAAAGCGCCTGCGGGCGCTTTTTTTTCGCCCAAAAAGTTGCAATCCCCCTGGGGTCAGGTCTAGACATGGCGGTTTTCGGGGAAAACGCCACACTTCAAGCGGACAACAGCGTTGTTTTTTGGGAAAAACCGTCATGTCTAGACCTGACCCCAAAGTTGCCGTTTGGCGGGGGTCGCGGGTATTTTTCTGGGAGGGGAATTGGGGAGAGCGAACACCAGGTATCTCCTGGTGTCGCCTCGTCGCCGGTTGCATCCGGCGTCCGCGTGCGCATTGTCGGCATCGCGAACCGCTTCCGGGACAGGACGTTTATTCAACGTTAAACCTGTTTGTCGCGCCACGCTATCGTTGGTGGCTGCGCCAGGTCCTGGACCGTTTTTTGTCGTGGTCTTAAACCACTGGGTGCAGTATAACCTGATTTTTTCGGAATTGCCCAGCACTATTGAAGGGGAATTTCATTTATTTTTGACTAATCTTGCTTTTATTCCGTTATGGCGTCGGCGACGCCTTCTTCGGCTGTCTCGGCAGCCTTTTTGCGGCGGAAGGGACGCCGCAGCAGGACCCAGTATTTCGACGCTACGGTCGGCGCCGGCGCTTGTTTGCGGCGCCGGTATAGGTGGACGCCTATGCCGATGAGCAGCAGCAGGACGGCCGCCCCGCCCGCCAGCAGCAGGCTGCCGCTGGTCGGCCCCGCCGGCGTTTTTTTGGCCGGCACGGCGGCCGGCGGTTTGGCTTTGGCCGGCGCGGCAGGGAGCGGCGCCGGTGCCCGCGGCGACGCCGGCATTAGTTCTTGCTGCAATACTTTGATTTTGCTTTCGAGTTCGATGAGCTTGCTGTTGAGCGCGACGTTTTTTTCTTCCAGCGCAATGCAGAGTGTCGCGTCGCCGGAGGCGGCCGGAGCGCACGCGGCCGCTTTGCGCGATCCGCCGGGGCGGCGCGCGGCGACGGCGCCCGGTTCCGGACGGTGATGGCTGAGCGGCGCGGCCATCACCGGGACGGGCACGGCCGCCGGCCGGTGCAGCGGGATGGCGCGTTGGCGCGGCGCCGCCGGTTCCGCCTGCGGCGCCGCCGCCACGGGCGGCACGGCAGCCGGTGGCGGCGCCGGGTCCGGCGTCAGCCACAGTGTCGCGGCGCGCACGGCGCTGCGGCCGCCAACGCTCAGTTCGAGGTAGAGGTTCAGGTAGTCGGCGTCGATGCGGCGCAGCGAGGTCAGATGCAGGAATTGGCGCTGGTCGCGCCGCATGATGCTCAGGCGTAGTGTTTGCAGCGCCGGGTTCATTTCGATGTTGCCACCGCGATAGACGTCGGGCGAGGCCAGCCGCACTTGCAGGCCGGTCATGTCGTCGGCGCCCAGGGCCGTCAGTTCGATGTCGGCCACCAGCGGCTGGCCGATGTGGGAGCGCACCAGCGCCGCGCCGAGTTCGGCCGCGCCGGCGCCGCCGGCATACGCGGCGATGGCGATGGCGATGGCGCTCGCGCGCCGCGTCATGGTGGTGGCTGTGCTGTGCTGCATGTCGTGGCCGCCTGGCTGGGTTGCAATGAAGTGTAGCTGCTATATCGGCAGGATTCGGGAAATTTGTAGCCCTGACGCAATTTTACGCTGCTGGAGTACACTGGACCACTCAGTCAATGCGAAAGGGATAGGCATGAATAGCAGAATCGAACGCGATAGTTTCGGCCCGATTGAGGTGCCGGCGGACAGTTTATGGGGTGCGCAAACCCAGCGTTCGCTGGAACATTTCGCGATTTCCACGGAGCGCATGCCGCCCGAGTTGATCGCGGCGCTGGCCGAGGTCAAGCGCACGGCCGCCGCCGTCAACCGCGATCTGGGCTTGCTGGACGAGCCGAAGGCGGCGGCGATCATGCTGGCGGCCGATGAGGTGCTGGACGGCCGGCACGCGGCCGCGTTCCCGCTGGCGCTGTGGCAGACGGGTTCTGGCACCCAGAGCAATATGAATATGAACGAGGTGCTGGCCAACCGGGGCTCGGAGCTGATGGGCGGCGTGCGCGGCGCCGAGCGCCTGCTGCACCCGAACGACGATGTCAACCTGGGGCAGTCGTCGAACGATATTTTTCCGACCGCGATCCACGTCGCGGCGGCGCAGGCGCTGGCGCACGCCGTGCTGCCGGCGCTGCGGCAGTTGCGCGCCACGCTCGACGGCAAGGTCGCCGCCTTCGCCGACATCGTCAAGATCGGCCGCACCCATCTGCAGGACGCCACGCCGCTGACGCTGGGCCAGGAATTCTCCGGCTATGTTGCCCAGCTTGATTTTGCCGAGCATCTGATTGCCGCGGCGCTGCCGCCGCTGCTGCAACTGGCCGCCGGCGGCACGGCCGTCGGCACGGGCTTGAACGCGCATCCGCAGTTTGCCACACGCATCGCCGCCGGTCTGGCCGCGCGCACCGCCCTCCCCTTCGCCAGCGCCGCCAACAAGTTCGCCGCGCTGGCCGCCCACGATGCCCTGGTGGCGGCGCACGGCGCGCTGAAAACCCTGGCGACGGCGCTGATGAAGCTGGCCAACGATGTGCGCTGGATGGCTTCCGGCCCCCGCTCTGGCTTGGGCGAGATCACGATTCCCGAAAACGAGCCGGGCAGCTCTATCATGCCGGGCAAGGTCAATCCGACCCAGTGCGAGGCGCTGACGATGCTGTGCTGCCAGGTGTTCGGCAACGACGTCGCCGTCACCGTCGGCGGCGCCTCCGGCAATTTCGAGCTGAATGTGTTCAAGCCGCTGATCGCCCATAATTTCCTGCAAAGCGCGCGCCTGCTGGCCGACGGTATGCGCAGCTTCGACGCCCATTGCGCCCACGGCATCGAGGCGAACCGGGCGCGCATCGCCGAGTTGATGGAGCGTTCGCTGATGTTGGTGACGGCCTTGGCGCCGCACATCGGCTACGACCGCGCGGCGCAGATCGCCAAGCGCGCCCAGCAGGACGGCACGACGCTGAAGGAGGCGGCGCTGGCGCTGGGCTTTGTCAGCGCCGAGCAGTTCGAGCAGTGGATCGTGCCGCTGGCGATGACGGGGCCGGCCGCCTGAGGCCGGCGCGGCGCCGCTTTACCCGCGCCAGCCCGCGCTCGGGTACACTGCGCGCCTGCGGCGCCGTGGCGCCGCCCCGGACACCCGCCCCATTTCGTTGTAACAGAGGATAGCCATGCAGAGAGTAAGTTTTGAATTGACGTCGGAGTATATTGAATTGAACCAGTTGTTGAAACTGGTGGGCCTGTGCGACAGCGGCGGCGCCGGCAAGGTGCTGGTCGCCAGCGGCGTCGTCTGGATAGACGGGCAGCAAGAACTGCGCAAAACGTGCAAGATACGCGCCGGACAACACATCAGCGTCGGCGACATCCGCATCGCCGTCGTCGCCGCGCCTTTGTGACAAAGCGCAAGAATGTTGCCAAGCAGATCTTGTGCTTGGGAAATAAACAGTTAAGCTGAAAAAAACGGCCGTCCGCTTGCCCGCCTTGTGCCACATCAAATTCGGCCCGACGTTGTTGTTTATATTATAAGTTAGTATATCAACCAGTTTGAAGGGGGACGCGATGGACAGTCCTGAACCCGGCATTCACACCCAGGAACGCCTGATCGGCGATTTGCGGCTGGTGATCGAGAACGCCGAAGAGTTGCTGAAAAATACAGGCCAGTACAGCGGCATCCTCTACCAAAACGCCAGGGCCAAGCTGACGCTGGCGCTGCAGGCGGCCAGCGAGGAGCTGGCCCGCTTCGAGGACAAGCAGCTGAGCCGCATGATCGCGGCGACCCGCGCCACCAACGACCTATACCCGCACTTGAACGGCGAGGAACGCCTGCTGCAGGCGTTCCGCGCGCGCCCGGACTGAGCCCGCGCCTACTCTTTTTTGCCGAGTATATGGTCGAGCGAGAAACGCCCCGGGCCGAAGGCGGCCACCACCAGCAACAGCGCGCCCCAGTAGAAGTGGTCGTTGATGGCGGCAGGACACTCGAACGAGAACAGTTGTGGGTACGAAAGCACGGCCATCACATTGACCAGCAGCAGGGCCAGTGCGGCCGGACGCGACAGCAGGCCGACGAACAGCATGACGGGCAGCACCAGTTCGGCCGACGCCCCCATCACAGCCGCCACATCCGGCGACAGCAGCGGCACATGGTACTCATCATGGAACAGGGCCACGGTCGCGCCCCAGTCGCTGATCTTGGTCAGCCCCGCCCGCAAAAATTGCGCGCCGACGAAAAAGCGGATGGCCAGACTGAGCAGGGAACCGCCCCAGTCGTTGACGGTGGTGTCGAATCGGGTCGAATAGGCATGCAGGCCGAGTAGGGTTTTCATTGCTTTGTCTCGTTTATTGTAATGGTGAATAGGTCCGTCCGCAGCGCGCGGACGGGGATGGGGCTGTCTGCGGACGACGGACGCATCAGTCGTTACAGACAATCTCGGCAATGACCGCGTGCGCGCTCCATTGCTGAATGTGGGTGGCGACGTCGAAGCCCTCGTCGACGTCGAAGGCGGCATCAAGCGCGGCGCCAAACTGGCCGCCGCCGGCCAGCACGGCCAGCGCCGCGTGCGCGGCCTTGCTCAGTGGCAGCGCCTGCGCCTGCCACGCCGGACGTGTGACGATGGCATAACTGTCGCCCAGCATCTGCGCCGGAAACGCCGCCGCGCCGCCGTCCTGGTGTGCCTGCCACAGCGGCAGCGTGGCCCAGTCCGAGGCCAGCAGCGTGCAGGCCGGATGCAGGCGCAACTGCGCCGTTTCGATACGCTGCGCCCCGACGGCGGCGATGTCGGCCGCACTGACAGCGCGGGCGTCGGCGCCGTAATGGGCGCGGTGCAAGGCCCACTCCAGGCGCGCCATGTCTGGCAGATAAGGTAAATGGGCCATGTGCGGGAAGGCGGCCAGGAAGGACGCGAACTGGCCGCCGAAACGGTTCAGGTCGCCGCTGTCGGACGGCTGGGCATGGCCGTAGGCCCGCGCCAAGCCGCCAAAACACTCCGCGCCCACCAGCATGCGCAACACCGGGTAGGCGTGCGCCAGGGTTTTCTCCCAAGTCGCCGTCAAGTTGCCACGGTAGAGGGCGAAGCGGTGGATATTGTCTTCGCCTTTGCAGTGGGCCAGGGCCGCCTCCTGTTGCGCCGGGGCCAGCAGCGCCGTCGCAAAACTGTGCTGCACGGCGGCCAGCTCCGGGCCGGCAGGCTGCGCTGCGCTGCCGGCCTGTTTGGCGCTGGCCGCGACCGCAGCCGGCGCCGGCCAGGCCGCCGCCAGCGCGGCCGCCTTGGCCGCCTCGCCCAGCAGCACGTCGAGCGCGGGAATGTCGCTGTCCCATTCGATCAGCGTCGGCACGCGGCCGAAACGCCGCAGCGCCGCCCGGTACAGCGCCCAGACCGGCTCGGCCACCGTGTCGCCGTGGTGGTCGATCACCGCCTGCGGCGTGACCAGGTGGCCGGCCAGGTGGATTTCGCCGACGCTGCCGACGGCCAGCGTCACCAGCGCCGCCAGCGCGTCTTCGCCGTGGTTACACTGGTTCACGTATAGATTGTTCACGTCCAGCAACAAGCCGCATCCGCTGCGGCGCGCCAGCGCGGCCATGAATTCCGCCTCGCTCATCGCATCGTCGCGAAAACGCAGGTAAGTGGAGACATTCTCCAGCAAAATCTGCCGCTTCAAGCCCTCCTGCACGCGCTCGACCCGCTCGCACAACAAGGCCAGCGCGGCCTCGTTCAGCGTCAACGGCAATAAATCGTTGAGCTGGCGCCCATCGACGGCGCCCCAGCACAGGTGTTCAGATACCAGCGCCGGCTCAACGCGCTCGACCAGGCTGCGCACCCGCTGCAAATGCTGTTCGGAAAAGCCGCGCGCCGAGCCCAGACCCAGGCCGACGCCGTGCAGGCTGATCGGATAATCGCGCCGCAGTTGCTGCAACACATGCCAGTCCCAACCGGCCTGATCGAGATAATTTTCGGTGTGTACTTCGAGCCAGTCAACGGCGGGCCGCTGCTCGATGAACTGGCGGTAATGCGGAGCCCGCAATCCCACTCCCGTACCGCTCAGGGCAGAGGTGTGTGACATTGGCATGGCTACGCTGCGGTGCGACAAGGCCGCTTACTTCGGCGCGCTCAGTTTGCCGCTGACCTTCTCGCACGTGCCTTTGGCCACGTATTTCCATTCGTTGGCGCCCATATCGGTTTTCGACTGGCCGGCGCAAGAGTGCGAACCGTTGGCGGCGGCGCAATCGTTCTGGCCAGCCTTGGCGACGCCATAGCATTTCTCTTTTTCCTTGTCGGCGGCGTTGGCGACGCCGGCGGCGCAGACGGTGGCAAGGGCGGCGGCGATCAGGGCTTGACGTTTGTTCATAGTAAATCTCCAGTGTAAAAATGTATTAAACGGCTAGGGGGTAGATGCAAGAATCTGCAACTGAACGGTAGTCGCAGTAGCGTCGCGCATCCTTACACAAGATTTTTTATTTTTTGACGTGACCGCTCCCCCTGCCCCGATGCGTCAGAGTGATTCTACTGAATCTGGCAACAAATAGCAGATATCTAAAGAATTTTATTTGATAACAAAAGGGGGCAAGCCGAGGTGGCAAGCCGGAGCGGAATGCCATGCAAGAAAGCCCGGATACACCGCAAGAGGTGTCCGGGCTGGGCAAACGGCGCGCGAGGGGCGCCGCAGCCAGACTCAGGCGGTGGTGTTGATTCTGCTGCCCAGGTGGGCCGGCAAATTCGGTGTCGATTGCACCGGAGGCAACGCCTCGATCAGCGCGGTTGCCGTCGAACTCTGGATATCCTGGGCTTTTTTCAGGACGGCCATGCCGACGGCTTGCCGCGTTCCCGTCTCCGCCATGCTGCTTGATAGTTGCGCAATGTTAGTAACGTCCATGTGCTTCTCCAATGAAGGTCTACCAAAGTTAACGGATGCGGCGGCGAAAACTTTAGCCTGGGATTGACGGCCTGGTCGGATGCTTGACGCCGCTCAATAACCAGGCCAGCACCTGTTGCGGCGCATTCAAGTCCAGCCAGGCGACGCCATCCGGCACATCGAACGGGACCGGCATATCGGAAGCGACCGCGACGATATTCGGGTCGTGCGGGTACAGCGGCGCCTGCCCTAGCGCCGGACGGAATACCTCCAACTTGGCGATCGGCGTCAGCTTGAACCCCTCCACCAGCGTCAGGTCGGCCGGTGCCAGGCGGGCGATTTGCTCCGCCAGCGTCGGCTCGGGCGCACCGCGCAATTCATGCATGATGGCGTAGCGGAACGGCGACGCCACCAGCACCTCGGCCGCGCCGACCATGCGCAGCCTGGCGCTGTCCTTGTGGGCCGGTTCCAGCACCAGGTCATGGTGGCTGTGCTTGATGACATTGACGCGCAGCCCCCGGGACGACAATTGCGTCACAAGAAATTCAAGCAAGGTGGTCTTGCCGCTACCGGAGCGGCCGACAACGCCCAGCACCTGGCCCGCGTCGGTGGAAATTTCTTGCTGCATTGCTCAACCTCTTCGCCTTCGGTGGGAATGGCGCCATTATACGCAGCCATGTCCGAGGAGAAAGATCGACGCCGCGCCCACCGGCGCACGGCCCGTCAGGGGTTGCGCGAGAATATTTCGTTGCGCGCGCGCCTTGAGGTGAAACCCAGCATAACCAATCCAACCAGCAGCAAAGCGTAGGGGTTCGGCTCCGGTACGGCCGAGTTCAGCTGCGGCGCCGGACTGAGCGTCGTCGGCAGCAAGTCCGCATCGTCGAGCGCGCCGAGATAGCCGGCCGCGCTGGCGGAGGCGACGTCCGACTGCGTCGCCGCAGGCGCCGCCCCGCGTATTGTGGTCCCTTCGGCGCAATGTGCACCGCCCATCTGAAGCGAGGCCGCCAAAAATAGGGCGGCCCAGGTTTTGTTCAACATGGAAATTCCTTGCCTTTAAGCGATATCAGCAACATAACATTTTTACATGACAGCGAAATGACAAACTGATATTTCTCAAACAACAGTTTCAAGTCGCTGATTGTGCTGTCGCTGGGCGGCCCCGCTTCCTGCGCCGCTTGGCAATGGGCACCGGCGCCGCCTTGCCATTGGCCGCCATCGCCTTTTTCGAGGTTTTCGCAATGTGCTTGTCGGCGGCGATCGCCCCCGCCTCCTCCGCCGACAGCGCGGCCATCTCGCCGACACCCCAGTTCGCCGCCTGCCACGCGGCCCATTCGGCGATGGCGGTGGCGGGCATGGGCGGCGCCACGCGCGCGCGCGGCTCCGCCAGAGGCGCACCCAGCGCCGCCGCCGCCCCGACCCGCGCGCCCATGTCCGGGATGTCGTTCGATGCCGAACGGCAGAAGCGCAGCAGGATGGTCTTGATGATGGAGCAGTGGTCGAGCACGCCGTGGTGCACGCTGGCGGGCGCCACCCACGGACTGACCAGCAAAGCCGGCACGCGCACGCCGTATTGCTGGAAGGCGGGGTCGGCATCGGCCGCCGGCCCCGGTGCGACATGGTCGTAAAAGCCGCCGTGCTCGTCGTAGCACAGCACCAGCAGCGTCTCGCCCCAGGCCGGGCCGCGCGCCAGCGCCTGGTACACCTGGGCCACGAACGCCTGGCCGGCGCGCACGTCGGCCGGCGGATGGTCGTCGTTTTCAAAAAAATGCGGGTCGATCCACGCCACCGACGGCAAGGTGCCGGCCAGCGCGTCGCCGATGAAGCCATAGCGCCGCCGCGCGCTGCCGAAGGGTTCGTAGTTTTCCGAAGAGCGGTAATGTTCGTCTGTCAGCGCCAGCGTCCACGGCTTGCGCTCCGAGTAAAATTTCCAGCTGACATAGGCACGGTCGAGGTGGCGCAGGAAGGATTTGTTGGCGTACAGCGGCACCCGTTTGTTGTCCTTGCTGCCGCTGGCCCGCCCGCTCATCGCGTACAGGCGGTTCGGCCAGGTCGCACCGGGCACGGCGCTGAACCAGCGGTCGCAGACACAAAACTGCCGCGCCAGGAAATCGTAGGCCGGCAAATCCGCGGCGTTGTAGTAACCCATCACCAGCGCCGGCTCGGGGTCGCCCGGATGCGTCAGCGCGTAGTCGTCGACGAAGCCGCCGTTTTGGCCGGCAAGCTGCCGCAGCACCGAGGCGCCGTCGTGCGCCGGGCTTTGTTCCAACCCCAGCGCCGTGCGTTGCAGGTGGTGGACCGGATAGCGCTGGCCCAGGTGGGTATTGGAAAATGTCGCCTGCAGGCCGTCGATATCGGTGCGGCCGCCCTCCAGGCTCAGGTAGCCCAGCATGTGGTCGAAGGAGCGATTTTCCATCATCAGCACGACGATATGCTTGATCTTGTCGAGATTGCTGATGCCGTCGATCAGCGGCACGGACGCGGCGGTTTCTGTAGTCATGCTTGCTCCCAAAGTCGACGGTTGGCGCGGTGTCGACATTGGTTGGACTGGCAAGCGGCATGACTGTTCAGCTTACCGTTGCCGCTTTTGATGCGCAACAATCATGCGGCAAGCGGCCCCAAGATTCGCCGCGCCGGCCGCGCCGCGTCAATACGGGACGCGGTAGCGATACCCCTTGAAATTGAACACCGCCCCCTTCGGCAAAAGCTTTTCCAGGATCAAACCGGGCGCCACTTCCTCGCCCTCGTGGCGCAGCACCTTGTCGATCAGCAGTAGACGGGAAGCCGGGTCCTTCGAGTAAATGTAGCCGCCCAGCGCCAGCGCCGGAAGCTGCCTTTGTACCGCCTCGGGCAATTCGCGCAAGCCGGCCAGATTGTCGTCGGCCGCAGCCGGCGGCGGCGCTACGGCCGGCGCCGCCTCGACAACAATGGCGGCAGCCGGCGCGGCCGCTTTCGGCGCTTTCGGCGCAGCCAGCGGCGGCCGCGGCGGCGCAACGCGCGCTACCACGGCCGCGGCCGGCGCAGCGGCCGGCGGTGCCGGAGCCGCCGGGATTGCCGGAGCCGCCGGGGGCGCCGGCGCGGCGGCAGGCAAAGCCGGGGCCGCGACTACGGGCGCGGCCGGCACCACCGTTGGCGCCGCCTGGCGCCACATCAGCACCGCCAGCGTCAACGCCAGCAGCGAAGTGGCGCCCAGCGCCAGCCAGAGCGGCTGGCGCCAGACGCCGCCGGCGCCGGCCGGGCCCGTTTGCAACTGCGGCGCATGCAGCGTCGGCAATTCCCCCAACTGACGCTCGGCCTGGGATTTTTTCAGTGCTTCTAAAATATACGACATATTATTTCCCCGCCACCGCGTCGGCGCCCTGCGTCTGGCTCAGCAGTCGCGGCTCCTTGGCGCCGTCCAACTGGATCAGACGGATAAATGTTTTTGGACCAGCAACGCCATCCGCCTTCAATTTCTGGCCCTGCTGGAACTCGCGCAGCAGGCGCTGCAGATTGGCGTCGAGCGCCTCGTTGTCGGCCGGCCTCGCCAGGCCATGCATCTGCGCCAGGCGCCGCGCCAGCCAGTCGACATCGGGGCCGCGGTCGCCGGCCGTCACTTCGTCGCGCCAACTGCGCGGCGCCCGCCAGAACGTCACGAAACTGCCGTCGAAGCGCGCCGCCAGCGCGTCCAGGCTGAGCTGGCTGTCGACGCCGCCGACGCGCAGCGTCGCGCCGGCGTCGCCGAGCGCCGTCAGCACGGCGTAGGTTGGCGCGCCGGCACCGTCGCGCAGGCTCAGCACGGCCGGCCGGTCCAGCAGGCGCAACTCGTCGAGCCCGCCGTGGCTTTGGTGGCAGCGCAGGTTCAGCTTCGCGGCGACCTGGCAAGGCTGGCCCTCCGGCAGCGCCTGGCCCCACAGGGCCGCCAGCGCGCGCAGCGCGGCGCCATTGTCGGCCGGCGCCGGCGTCGCGGCCGGCGCCGGCGCCACGGCGGCAACGGCCGGCGGCGCAAGCGGCGCCGGCCGCGCCGCGCTGGCCGGCGGCGCCACGGTGCGCGGCAGCCATTGCCACGCGGCCGCGCCGCTCAGCAAGGCGCCCGCCATCACGCCGGCCAGCACGGACGGCCAGCGCCAGCCGCCGCCTGCGCGCTGGCGCGCGGCGCCGAACACCTCGGCGGCGGCCGTGCGCAAAATGGCGCGGCTCACTTCGCGCCGGTTCTCGACATAGGCGCCCAGCAGCGCGCGGTCGCACAACAGGTTGATGCGGCGCGGCACGCCCTGGCTCAGTTGGTGGATCAGCCCCATCAGGCGCGGCGGGAAAGGCGCCGGCCCCGTCGCCCCGGCCACGGCCACGGCCAGGCGGTGCGCAATATAGCCGGCGCACTCGCCGGCCGACAGCGAGCCGAGGTGGTAGCGCGCGATCACGCGCTGCGCCAGTTGCTCCAGTTCGGGCCGCGCCAACATCGCGCGCAGCTCCGGTTGGCCGATCAGGATGATTTGCAAGAGCTTGCGCTCGCTCGTCTCCAGGTTGGTCAGCAGGCGCAGCTGCTCCAGCACCTCGGCCGACAGGTTTTGCGCCTCGTCGATGATCAGCACATTGTTGTCGCCACGCCCGTGGCTGGCCAGCAGGTAGGCATTGATGGCGTCGACATAGACCTTCACGCTGGCCGGGCCGGCGCCGCGCGGCGCCAGGACGATGCCGAACTCGTCGCACACGGACAGCAGCAACTCCTCGACCGATAGCTTGGGGTTGAAGATGTAGGCCAACTTGCAGTGCGGCGGAATCTGCTCCATGAAGCAGCGGCAGACGGTGGTCTTGCCGGCGCCTATCTCGCCGGTCAACAGCACGAAGCCGCCGCCACCGCCGACGCCATACAACAGGTGGGCCAGCGCCTCGCGGTGGCGCTCGCTCATGAACAGGTAGCGCGGATCGGGGGCGATGGAAAACGCCGCCTGTTTCAGTTGGAAAAATTGCGTGTACATGGAAACCCTGAGGATGCGGCGCGCGCGCCGGGAAGTGGCCAGCGCCTCACTTGTTCCCCGGTGGCAGCGGCTTGTATTTGGCGCAAAAGACTTTTGATTTGGTGCGGAAGTAGACGATTTTGCTGCCCGGACTCGATTCGCGCACCGGGTACTTGCTGGCGTCTATTTTTTTGTAGTGCAGACCGGCCGCCGCGACGATGGCTTCGTCGATTTTTTCCGGCGTCGTGTCGGCCACCACCCCGACAAAGGTCAGCGCGCTCGTGTCGTCGCTGACGATGACGTCGGTGATGGCCGCGCCCCACAAGCTCGCGTCCGCCTTGAACCAGTAGGCGCCGCCCTCGCGCTTATAGGCCGGCCCGAACGAGGTCGACAGATAGGCGTGGAAATAAGCGTTGTCGATCTGGTCCAGGCACAGCACGGCGTTGCCGACGATGGTGCCGAAGGTCGACGGCGCGGCCGCCTGCGCGGCGGCGCCGGCGCCGGCCAATAGTGCGACGGCGGCCAGCCGGCGCAGCGGCGCGGCCGGCGGCGACAGCGGTGTGCGCCGGGCGAACATGGCGATTAGTGCTTGCGCTCTTCTTTCTTGGCCTTCTTCGCCTCCTTCTTTTCCTTCATGGTTTTCGCCGGTTCCTTCTTGCTTTCCTTCTTACTGTCCTGTGCTTTGCTCATCGTGCCTGACTCCATTGCGTGATTAAACTATCGTGCGGCCCGCAAACGGCGCGGGCGCATCCTGTTGACATCGACTACCGGTTCGCGCGCGGCTTGCGGCGGCTGGCGTAACACTGCGGGCATTATGACACCACGGCGCGCGATCGACACGGGATTTCCCCGCCGGCCGCCGTCCCTGCACCATTAACGGCAAGACCGGCGCGGCCCTGAAGCCGGCGCCGCCCGCGCCGCACAAATTCCCATAAATACAACATTACTAAAAAGTATTTTACCGCAAACCGACGTTCCATCCAGCAAGTCTTGCCGCCCCGGCAAGCGCCACGCCGGGCGTTGCCGCCGGCGATAGCGCGCACATCAAATCGTTGCCATTTTTATTATTAAAATTAAATACCAATTATCATTTTCTTATGATTCAATAAAATGCCGCAATAAAAAAAAACCGCGACATCAGTGCGGCAGGCAAGGGATGTGGCGGCTTCGACGCAAATGGGGAAGGTGCAATGAAATTCGCGATACTTGAGGCGACGGCGCTGCTACTGGCGGCCTGCGCCGGACCGGCGGCGGCCGTCCAGATTCATCAGGAAACGCCTGGCGTCGCGGCGCCGGCATGGCATGCCGCCGGCGACGCCGTGTGGGACGGGGCGCCGGCGGCGCCCGCCAGTGTCGACGCCGGCGCGCAGCGCCACGGCCGCGCCGCGGCCAGCCCGGTGGCGCTGCCGCCGGGCCCGATGGCCAGCGTGCCCGAAACGAACGCCGCCAGCATGATGCTGGTCGGCTTGGGACTGCTCAGCCTGCGCATCCACAGGCGGCGGCAGGAAGAGAAATTCAAGGTCGAGTAGGCGCGCCCGCCCTTACGCCAGCCCCAGGCGGACGCGGGTCGACTCGATCAGCGCCGCATCGTAGGGATACAGGTTTTCAATAAAGAACAGCTCGGTTTCGGCCGGTTCCTCCAGACACATCGTCAGCATGTGCGGGCCGTCGTCCTCGCGTCCGAGAAACTCCTTCGGCCAGCGGTTTTTACGGTGCGCGCGCAACACTTCCATGCCCAGCGTTGCGAGGGGAGCGGCGACGCCGGCCGCCAGCGCCTCGCGCTGCCAGTCATCCCAATAAGCGCTCTTTGCTGCCTTGTCATTCATTTTGTACTTCCAACTAGGTGTAAAGGCCGGACTGTACTCCGGATGGCGGCCCATATCAAGCGCGGCGCGGCGCGGCGGCGGCAGCGCCACGGGCAGAATTGGCATTGAACAAGTCCAATTTCAATACCATTTCCATTTTTTAACAAAACCTGCAAAAACAAAGACTTAGGCGGAAGCACCCAACGCTTTCCGCCAGACCTCTTTGGCCATTATCAATACCACTTAAATACCTGTTGACAAGCTGGTTTGGCAACCATATAGTGCGCTCAGCTTCCCGCAATGCGGCATTCACAGGCCCGGCCGGAAGCATCCCAACCAGCCAGCGGACCACACAAAAAATGATCGACTATCACATCGGCGTAGACGGCGGCGGCAGCGGCACCCGCGTGCGCCTGTCGCGGGCCGACGGCAGCGAACTGGCCCAGGGCCAGAACGGCCCGTCGGGCTTGGCGCACGGCATAGACCAGGCCTGGGTCGCCGTCGGCAACGCCGTGCTCAAGGCCTTCAGCGCGGCCGGCATCGCCCACCCGCCGCTGCGCCACTGCGCCATCGGCCTCGGCCTGGCCGGCGTGCACAACTGCCAGTGGGCCACCAAATTCCTGGAAAAAAACCCCGGCTACGCCGCCATCGCGCTGGAATCGGACGCCTTGACGACGCTGCTGGGCGCCCACCAGGGCCAGCCCGGCGCCGTCGTGGCGATCGGCACCGGCAGCGTCGGCGAAGTGCTCGACGCCCGCGGCGAACGGCGCGAGGTGGGCGGCTGGGGCTTCCCCTCCGGCGACGAGGCCGGCGGCGCCTGGATCGGCATGCGCGCCGTCGGCCACGCCCAGCAGGTCGCCGACGGCCGCGCCGCCGCCAGCGCCTTCGCCAGCACCGTCCTCGACGCCTGCGGCGGCCACCGCGACGCCTTCCAGGGCTGGCTGGCCGCCGCCAACCAGACCGCCTACGCGCAACTGGCGCGCCTGGTGCTCGAGCACGCCGCCGACGACCCGACCGCGCGCGCCATCCTGGCCGAGGCCGGCGCGCAGGTCGCGCTGATCGCCGCCGCCCTCGACCCCAGCGGCCAACTGCCCGTCGCCCTGTGCGGCGGCTTGGCCGAGCCGCTGCGCGCGTATTTGCCGGAGGGTTTGCTGGCCCGCGTCGTGCCGGCCCACGGCGACTCCGCCGCCGGCGCCCTGCGCCTGATCCGCCAACACCTGAGGGAGCATCCGCCATGCTGAGCAAACTGGGCGCGTTCACGCCCGATCCCGACAGCGACACCCCCCTGTATATGCAACTGGCCAACACCCTGTCGGACGGCATCGCCGGCGGCGACTGGCGCGCCAACCAGGCCCTGCCCTCGGAGCGGGTGCTGTCGGAGGTGCTGCAGATTTCCCGCGTCACGGCGCGCAAGGCCATCGACATGCTGTGCGAGCGCGGCATGCTGACCCGCAAGCGCGGCTCCGGCACCTACATCACGCCGAAGCTGGAGCAGCCGCTGTCGCGCCTGACCAGCTTTTCCGAGGAGCTGCGCCAGCGCGGCTTCACGGCCGGCTCGCGCTGGCTGCAGCGCGACATCGGCGTGGCCGCGCCGCTGGAGCTGCTGTCGCTGGGCCTGTCGCCGCACATGCCGGTGGCGCGCCTGAAGCGCCTGCGCACCGCCGACGAGGTCGTCATGGCGATCGAGACGACCACCATCCCGGCCCTCTACATGCCCGACCCGCAGCGCGTCACCGACTCGCTGTACGGTTATCTGGAATCGAAGGGCACGATCCCGATGCGCGCGCTGCAGCATATCCGCGCCGTCAACGCCAGCGCCGAACAGGCCAAGCTGGCGGGCCTCAAGGCGGGTGCGGCGATGCTGCACATCACCCGCGTCAGTTACCTCGACAGCGGCGCGGCGGTGGAACTGACCCACTCGTATTGCCGTAGTGATTATTATGAATTCGTAGCGGAGTCGCGCAGATGAGCGGTGCAATCAAAGGCAATATCCTCACCCCGGGCGGCTGGGTCAACGGCACGATCGACTTCGACGAGCGCATCAAGGCCGTCGAAGGCAGCCCGGTGAACCCCTCGTTCAACGCCGACGACTACGTCATCCCCGGCTTCATCGACCTGCACGTGCACGGCGGCGCCGGCAAGGACGTCATGGAGGGCGGCGAGGCGGTCTACGCGATCGCCGCGATGCACGCCCGCCACGGCACCACCAGCATGCTGGCGACGACCATGACGGCGCCGCCGGAAGACATCGACGTCGCCCTGAAGGCGATCGGCGCGGCGGCCGCGCAGCGCCGCCCCGGCACCGCGCGCGTGCTGGGCGCCCACCTGGAGGGGCCCTACATCAACTCCGGCAAGCTGGGCGCGCAGCCGAACTACGCCCGCGCCGCCACGCTGGCCGAAGTGCGCCGCCTGGCCGCCTACGCGCCGCTGCGCCTGATCACGGTGGCGCCGGAGATCGCCGGCCACCTGGGCCTGGTGCGCGAGCTGTCCGACGCCGGCATGCGCGTGCAGATCGGCCACACGCTGGGCTCCTACGAGGACGGCGTGGCCGCGCTGGAGCACGGCGCGGCCGGCTTCACCCACCTGTTCAACGCCATGAGCGGCCTGCACCACCGCGAGCCGGGCATGGTCGGCGCCGCCCTGGCGCACGCCGAATACGCCGAACTGATCCCCGACCTGCTGCACGTCCACCCGGGCGCCATCAAGGTCGCGCTGCGCGCCATCCCGCGCCTGTACTGCGTCACCGATTCGACGGCCGCCACCGGCATGCCGGACGGCGAGTACATGCTGGGCCGCCACGCCGTGCACAAATGCATGGGCGGCGTGCGCCTGCCCGACGGCACGCTGGCCGGCAGCACGCTGACGATGGACCAGGCGCTGCGCAACCTGGTCGGCCTCGGGCTGGACCTGGCCGACGCCTCGAAACGCGTGTCGACCCACGCCGCCGACTACCTGGGCCTGCAAGAACGCGGCCGTCTGGCCCACGGCAGTTACGCCGATCTGGTGGTACTCGATCGCGACCTTAAACTCAAAGCTGTCTATATCGAAGGAGAATTGTGTGACCTCAATGATGCTTAAAGAAGCCGTATCCGCCGCCGAGTGCGTCGCCCTGCAGCTGGCCAGCGACACCGAACGCTACGCGGAGCTGGGCCGCAAATTGAGGAGCACCTCGTTCTCCACCGCGCTGACGGTGGCGCGCGGCAGCTCCGACCACGCCGCCAACTACTGCGCCTACCTGATCATGGCGCGCCTGGGCCGCGTCGTCGCCTCGCTGCCGATGTCGCTGGTGACGCTGTACAAATCGCCGCTGGTGACGCGCGACACGCTGACCATCGCCATCTCCCAGTCGGGCCAGAGCCCGGACGTGGTCGAGCCGATCCGCTACTTCCGCGACGGCGGCGCCACCACCATCGCGCTGGTCAATGAAACCGACTCGCCGCTGGCCCACGCGGCCGAGTGGGCGATGCCGCTGCACGCCGGCCGCGAACAGAGCGTGGCCGCGACCAAGAGCTTCATCACCAGCCTGGTGGCCGGCGCGCGCCTGGTGGCGCAGTGGCAGAACGACCCCGAGCTGCTGGACGGGCTGGCGGCGCTGCCGGAGGCGCTGCTGGAGGCCACCCGCAGCGACTGGTCGAACGCCATCGAGGTGCTGGCCCCGGCCAAGAACATCATGGTGGTCGGGCGCGGCATCAGCTTCCCGATCGCGCTGGAGTCGGCGCTGAAGTTCAAGGAAACCTCGGCCCTGCAGGCCGAAGCCTTCAGCGGCGCCGAGATCAAGCACGGCCCGATGGCATTGATCGAGGACGGCTATCCCCTGATGATCTTCGCCACGCGCGGCCCGACCCAGGCCAGCCTGCTGCAGCTGGCGCGCGAGATGCGCGAGCGCGGCGCCCGCGTGCTGCTGGCGGCGCCGGCCGACATCGCCGAGCGCGACCTGACCCTGCCGACCGCCGCCACGCCGGACCTCGACCCGATCGTCGCCGTGCAGGCCTTCTACGTGATGGCGGCCAAGCTGGCGGCCGCGCGCGGCCTGGACCCGGACCGCCCGCGCCATTTGAGCAAGGTCACCAAGACCAATTGAGCGGCGGGCGCCGCGCCGGCCGGACGCAAGGCCGGCGGCGCGGCCCTGGAGTCGAATCCGCCGGGCGGCAAGGAAGCCGGCGGCACATAATAACCATGAGGCGCCCAGCGTCCGGGAACGAGATGATCATCAAGAGACTGTTGACGGCCCTGGCGGCGGCAAGCCTGATCGCGCCCTGCGCCGGCGCCGTGGAAAAAATCGAATTCTGGACCTTCAGCATGAAGCCCAAATTCACGCCCTACTTCGACGCCCTCGTCAAGCGCTACGAGGAGCAGAACCCCGACGTCAAAATCGAGTGGGTGGATTTTCCCTGGGACGTGATCCAGACCAAGCTGGTCACGCGCATCGTCGCCGGCACGCCGCCGGCCCTGGTCAACCTGAACGTGCCCTGGGCCGACGAGTACGCCCGCGACGGCCTGCTGACGCCGGTCGACCTGTTGATCCAGGAGGCGCGCGGGCGCTACCTCCCCAGCACCCTCGAGGACCTGACCTTCAAGGGCAAGACCTACGGCTTCCCGATGTACAGCAACGTCGCCGTGATCGCCTTCAACACCGAGATCTTCAAGGCCGCCGGCCTGCAACGCGGCCCGGCCAGCCTGGACGAGCAACTGGCGTTCGCGCGGCAGATCGCCGCCCGCACCGGCAAGGCCGGCATCGCGCCGGCGCTGGCGAAGATCGACGGCCTGTTCATGCAGCAGGGCCTGGCCGTCATCGCCGACGGCCGCGCCGTGTTCAATTCGCCGCGCCACGTCGCGCTGGTGCAGAAGCTGGCCGACACCTACAAGGCCGGCGGCCTGCTCAAGGAGGGCCTGTTCGCCGAGGATAACTTCCCCGCCGTGGTCGACGCCTACAAGGGCGGCCGCCTGGGCATGCTGCTGGCGCCGCCGACGGCCCTCAAGCGCATCCAGAGCGACGCCAAGGACATCTACGCGATCACCGACGTGGCGCCGGCGCCGCTGGGGCCGACCGGCATCGCCGACGGCGGCTGGCTGATCCATTTCGCCATCCCGAAAGGCGTGCACCTGCGCCTGCTGCCGGCCGTCGGCAAGTTCGCCCGCTACCTCAGCAACGACGACAACCAGCTGGCCTTCGCGCGCCAGGCCAGCGTCTTCCCCACCGCCGTCAAGGCCGCCGCCGACCCCTTCTTCCTGGAGCTGCCGAAGCAGGCCGGCGCGGCCGAGAAGGCCGTCGCCGCCGGCGCCCGCTCGATGGCCCACGCGCGCACCCTGTACGTGGCCGGCGTCAGCGACTACGACGAGCTGCGCCGCTCGCTGGTCAAGGCCGTCGAGGCCGGCGTCACCGGCAAGCAGGACGTCAGGCAGGCGCTCGACCAGGCCGTGCTGATCTGGAACCGCAAGCTCGCCTCGCAGCGCGCCCTGTAAGCGATGACGCTCGCCCGCCGCCACACCACCCAAGCCTGGCTGTTCCTGGCGCCGGCCCTGCTGCTGCTGGCGCTGTTTTCGTTCTGGCCGGTCGGCTTCGGCTCCTACCTGGCGTTCACCGACTACAGCCTGGTGCGGCCGACGGCCTGGGTCGGCCTGGACAACTTCCGCTACATCTTCGACAACGAGATGTTCGTCACCGGCCTGCTCAACTCCCTGCTGTTCCTGCTGGTGGTGCCCGTCACCCAGGTCGGCGCGCTGGGCCTGGCCGTGCTGGTCAACCACCGCCTGCCCGGCATGCGCCTGTTCCGCGCCGCCTTCTACGTGCCGGTCGTGACGACCGTCTCCGTGGTCGGCATCATGTGGGGCTTCATGTTCCACGAGCAGGGCGCGCTGAACTACGCGCTGCAGGCGCTGCGCCTGGCCAACGCGCCGGTCGGCTGGCTGTCGGACGACGCCCTGGCCCTGGGCGCCGTGATGTTCGTCACCGTCTGGCGCGGCCTGGGCTGGTATATGGTGATGTACCTGGCGGCGCTGCAGGCGGTGCCCGCCGACATGCAGGAGGCGGCCGTGCTGGACGGCGCCACCCGCTGGCAGATGTTCTGGAAAATCACCGTGCCGATGCTGCGCCCGACCATCGCGCTGTGCTCCATCCTGTCGGTGCTGGCCGCCCTCAAGGCTTACCAGGAGGTCGACGTGCTGACCCAGGGCGGGCCGATGAACTCCACCTTCACGGCCCTGTACTACGCCTACGACCAGGGCTTGAAGCACTTGAAGCTGCCGCGCGCGCTGGCCGCCAGCATGGTCGTCTCGCTGTGCTGCGTCGGCGTCGCCCTGCTCTGCCTGCGCTACCTGAAACCGGGGCCGCGCGGATGAGGACGAGCTCGACGCCGAGCGGCCTGGCGCTGGCCGGCCACTACCTGCTGCTGTGCGCGCTGGCGCTGCTGTGCGTGTTCCCCTTCTGGTGGACGCTGGTGACGGCCCTCTCCACCGAGGGCAACATCTTCGCCTACCCGCCGACGTTCTGGCCGCGCGCGCCCTCGCTGGAAAACTTCGCCGAGGTGTTCCGCAGCATACCGATGCTGTCCTTCTACAAGAATTCGCTGCTGATCGCCGTCTGCACGGTGTTCTGGAAGCTGCTGCTCTGCTCGATGGCGGCCTACCCGCTGGCGCGCCTGCGCTTCCGCGGCCGCAAGCTGGTGCTCGGCCTGATCCTGGCCACGCTGGTGCTGCCGTCCGAGGTCAACTTCCTCGTCAACTTCATCACCGTCACCGAGCTGAGCCTGGTCGACAGCTACACCGGCGTGGTGCTGCCCAACGTCGTCACGGCCGTCGCCATCCTGCTGCTCAAGCAAGCCTTCGAGGAGGTGCCGCAAGACCTGGTCGACGCGGCCCGCGTCGACGGCGCCTCCGAGTGGACCATCTTCAGCAAGATCATGCTGCCCCTGATCGCGCCGTGGCTGGCCACGGTCGGCGTCCTGACGGCGGTCGAGTCCTGGAACGAATACATCTGGCCGTCCATCGTCATGAGCAAACCCGACGAATTCCCCCTGTCGGTGGGCGTGCTCTACCTGCGCGGCACCTTCGGCAGCAGCACCCGCGTGGTCGCGGCCGGCACCATCTTGACCATTCTGCCGACACTGGCAGCCTTCCTATTTACCCAACGATTCTTCATGCGCGGCATGGATGGAGCAGTGAAATGACGACACCACAAACCAAGGACAACCGCCGCCTCGCCGGCCAACTGATCATGATACGCTTCCCCGGCACCGAGCTGGACGCGGAGACGGCCGACTTCCTGCGCGCCAACGCGATCCGCGCCGTCTGCCTGTTCCGCGCCAACATGGTCGACTCGGCGCAACTGGCGCGCCTGACGGCCGACCTGCGCGCCGTCATGGGGCCGCAGGCGCTGATCGCCATCGACCAGGAAGGCGGCGCCGTGGTGCGCTCGACCTGGGTGCCGGCGCCGCCGGCGGCGATGGCGCTGGGCGCGGCCGACGACGCCGGCCTGGCGCGCGCCGTCGGCGCGGCCGTGGCGCGGGCGGCGCGCTCGCTCGGCTTCAACTGGAACTTCGCGCCGGTGCTGGACCTGAACAACAACCCCGACAACCCGGTCATCGCCGAGCGCTCCTTCGGCGCCGACCCGCGCCGCGCCACCGAACTGGCGATGGCCTGGATGGAGGGCAGCCACAGCGAGGGCGTGGCCTGCTGCGTCAAGCACTTCCCCGGCCACGGCGACACCCACGTCGATTCGCACCGCGACCTGCCGCGCGTCGACAAGCCGCTGGAGCAGCTGCGGCAATTCGAATTCGCGCCCTTCCGCGCCGCCGCCGGCCAGGCCCCGGCGATGATGACCGCGCACATCGTCTACCCGGCGCTGGACGCCGACAACCCGGCCACGATGTCGCGCCGCATCCTGCACGATCTGCTGCGCGAGGAGTGGAACTTCGGCGGCGTCATCATCACCGACGGCATGGACATGCACGCCATCGCCGGCCGCTACGGCGTCGGCAACGCCGCCGTGCGCGCGCTGGGCGCCGGCGCCGACATGGTGATGGCGCTGGGCACCCGCGAAACGCAGGAGGAAACGCTGCAGGCGATCGGCGCCGCCATCGCCTCCGGCCAGCTGGACGCCGGGCAGGTGCAGCGCCGTCTGGCGCGCCTGGCGGCGCTGGCCGCCGCCTATCCCTGCCAGGCGCGCGACTATCCGGAGGACGCGGCCGACCGCGCGCTGATGGCCGAGGCCTGGCGCCGCGGCCTGAGCGCGCGCGGCGCCGTGCGCCGTCCGCCGGCCGGCGCCAAACTGCGCCTGGTGGTACGCCAGGACGTGGTCAGCGACGGCGTCTCCGAAGCCGGCGTGCCGGCGGCGGCGGTGGCCGCCTCGCTGGGCCGCCTGTACGACGTCGACATGGTCACCTTCGCCGACGCCGAAAGCTTCGACTGGGGCGCGCTGCCCGACGACGGCCGCTTTGTCGTGCTGGCCTCGACCTCGCGCCTGCGCTACGGCCCGCGCGCGCGCGCCGGCTGGCGCCCCGACCTGCACCTGGCGCTGTGGAACCCCTACCAGGCGCTCGACATCGCCGCGCCGGCCCTGCTGACCTACGGCTTCGCGGCGCCGGCGCTGGCCGCCGTCAACGCCTGGCTCGGCGGCGAGCTGGAAGCGACGGGCCGCTGCCCGGTGCCCGGTTTCGCATAAGCAGAGAAGAGCCGGGGGCGCACGCCGCCGGTTTCATAGTGCGGCGCCGGCGCCCCACGCATACACGAGGAGACGAGAATGAACACGAACAAGACAAACAGCCGCAGCCCGGCGACCTGGATACCGACCCTGTATTTCGCCCAGGGCCTGCCGTTCTACGCGGTGGCGCTGGTGGCCGGCCTGATGTTCAAGAGCATGGGCGTGCCGAACGAGGACATCGCCTACTGGACCGGCATGATCGGCTTCGCCTGGGTCTTCAAGTCGCTCTGGAGCCCCTTCCTGGAACTGGCGCCCAGCAAGAAGATCATCATCGTCACCTTCCAGTTCGTCGGCGGCCTGAGCCTGGGCCTGGTCGCGCTGGCGCTGCAGACGCCGGTCTGGTTCGCCGCCGGCATCGCCGTGCTGGGCCTGGCGGCGGTCGCCTCGGCCACCCACGACATCGCCTGCGACGGCCTGTACATCTCCAGCCTGACGGACCAGCAGCAGGCCGCCTACGCCGGCTGGACCGGCGCCTTCTTCAACGCCGGCAAGTTCATCTCGCTGGGCGGCCTGGTGATCCTCGCCGGCCATTTCGAGAAAACCATCGGCGTCGCGCCGGCCTGGACCATCATCTTCCTGATCCTCGGCGCGATGATGCTGCTGCTGGCCCTCTACCATACCTGGGCGCTGCCGCTGGCCGCCAATCCCGCCACCGACAAGCAGAGCGTCGGCGCCATCGCCGCCACGCTGTGGGACGTGCTCAGCGAATTCTTCAAGAAACCCGGCATCGGCATGGCCATCGTCTTCATCATCCTGTTCCGCGCCGGCGAGGCCCAGGTGCAGACCATCGGCCCGCTGTTCCTGCGCGAGGCCCGCGCCCTCGGCGGCCTGGGCCTGTCGACGACCGAGGTGGGCGCCATCTACGGCACCGCCGGCACCGTCGCCTTCGTGCTGGGCAGCATAGGCGGCGGCTACTTCGCCTCCTGGCTGGGCTTGAAGCGGGCCATGCCCTTCCTGATCCTGGCCATGAATCTGCCGAACCTGGTGTTCTACTACCTGAGCCACGCGCTGCCGACCGACATAGCCGTCATCACCGCCACCCTCGGCGTCGAAATGTTCGGCTACGGCTTCGGCTTCATCGGCCTGATCCTGTTCATGATGCAGGTGGTCGCCACCGGCAAGTACCAGACCGCCCACTACGCCTTCGCCACCGGCATCATGCAGCTCGGCCTGGTGCTGTTCAAGATGGTCAGCGGCGCCATCCAGACGGCGCTGGGCTACCCGAAATTCTTCCTGTGGGTGCTGCTGGCGGCGCTGCCGGTGCTGATCCTGTCGCGCTTCATGCCGCTGCGCGCCAAGGACGCGCCGGGCGCCGACGCCCAGGCCGTGGCCGCGTAGGAACGGCAATGGCCCGGATCGCGCTGAAAAACGTCGTCAAGCGCTACGACGACAAGCACGCCGTCATCCACGGCGTCGACCTCGACATCGGCGACGGCGAGTTCGTCGTCTTCGTCGGCCCCTCCGGCTGCGGCAAGTCGACGCTGCTGCGCATGATCGCCGGGCTGGAGAGCATCAGCGGCGGCGAGCTGTACATCGGCGGGCAGCTGGCCAACGACATCGCGCCGGCACGGCGCGGCCTGGCGATGGTGTTCCAGTCCTACGCGCTGTATCCGCACATGACGGTGTATGAAAACATGGCCTTCGCGCTGAAACTGGCCGGCCACAAGGCGGCCGAGGTGAAGCAGGCGGTGGGACGCGCCGCCGCCATCCTGCAGATCGAGCCGCTGCTGGGGCGCAAGCCGAAGGAGCTGTCCGGCGGCCAGCGCCAGCGCGTGGCCATCGGCCGCGCCATCGTGCGCAAGCCGCAGGTGTTCCTGTTCGACGAGCCGCTCTCCAACCTCGACGCCAGCCTGCGCGTGCAGATGCGCGTCGAACTCAGCCGCCTGCACCGGGAGCTGGGCACCACCATGGTCTACGTCACCCACGACCAGGTCGAGGCGATGACGCTGGGCCAGCGCATCGTCGTCTTCAACGGCGGACGCGTCGAGCAGGTCGGCACGCCCCACGCGTTGTACAACCATCCGGGCAATCTGTTCGTCGCCGGTTTCCTCGGCGCGCCGAAGATGAATTTCATCGCCTGCACGGCGCTGGACGGCGGCGCCGGCCGTCTGCGCGTGCGCCTGGCCGACGGCGCCGTCGTCGCGGTGGACGCCGACGGCGCCGGCGTGGCGGCCGGCGCGGCGCTGACGCTGGGCGTGCGCGCCGAGCACATCGTGCTGGACGCGCCCGGGCTGGCCGGCGCCAACCGGGTCGACGCCGCCGTCGCCCACAGCGAATACCTGGGCGACCTGTCGCTGGTCTACGCGGCGCTGGCGGGCGCCGCCGAACTGGTCGCGCTGAAGCAGGCGGCCGGCGCGGCGCCGCCGCCGGCCGGCGCGCGCATCGGCCTGCACCTGCCGCCGCAGCACTGCCTGCTGTTCGACGGCGCCGGCCTGGCCCTGCCGCGCCTTGCCGGCGCCGCGGCCTTGGCCGATCCGGCGCCGCAGTTTGTGTGACAATACGCGTTTTGCCGCCGGCCCCTGCCCATTCCGGGGCGGCGGTGGCAGAATAGCGTACTTTGCGTTTTGTGATTGCCGTCCCCCCATTTGCGACGCGGCCGCGCGCTGACCCGCCAGCCCGTCATTTCGCCACCGATTGAAGGATTTACCATGTCCCAGTTCCGTCTCGCCCGTATCACTCTGCTCCTGGCCGCCATCGGCTTGAACTTCGCCCCCGGCCTGAGCCAGGCGGCCGACAAACCCGCCGCCGCGGCCGAAGCGCCCAAGGGCGACACGGTGCGCCAGGAAATGTTCAAGCTGATCGACCCGGCCCAGGTGAAAACCCTGATGGACGCCAAGAACTACGCCGAGGTGCTCAGCCGCATCAACCAGGCCGAGGCGCTGGCCGACAAGACCCCTTACGAAACCTTCGTGCTGCACCGCCTGCGCATCGCGCTCGCCTCCGTCACCGGCGACAACGCCATGGCCATGGCCTCGCTGGAAGCCATCATCGACTCCGGCAACCTGCCGGTGGCCGACCGCGGCGACTTCATCCAGGCGCTGGCCAACTACCACTACAACGCCAAAGACTATCCGAAGGCGATCACCTGGTTCATGCGCTACCAGAAGGAAACCGGCGACCTCAACAAGGTGCGTCCCTACATCATCCGCGCCTACTACTTCGGCAACGACATGGAAAAGGCCAAGCAGGAGTTGCTGAGCGACTTGCGCGCCAACCAGCAAGCCGGCAAACAACCGGCCATCGAGGAATTGCAATTGCTGGCCAACACGGGCGCGAAGACCAAGGACAAGACCACCTACCTGATCGCCCTCGAACAACTGGTGAAGTTCTACCCGACGGACGACTACTGGACCGACTTGCTCAGCCGGACCCAGAGCAAGGACGGCTACTCGACCCGTTTCCAGCTCGACGTCTTCCGCCTGGAATACGCCGCCGTGAAAGTGATGGCGCCTGAGGAATACACGGAAATGGCGGAACTGGCGCTGCTGGCGACCTTCCCCACGGAAGCGAAAAAAGTGCTGGACGCCGGTTTCGCCGCCGGCGTGCTGGGCACCGGCACCCAGGCCGCGAAACACAAGAAGCTGCGCGACCAGGCCGCCAAGGGCGCCGCCGACGACCAGAAGAATATCGGCTCGGGCGAGGCCGGCGCGGCGAAGTCGAAAGACGGCACCGGCCTGGTCAACCTGGGTTACGCCTACGTCACGATGGACCAGTTCGACAAGGGCATCGAGTTGATACAGAAAGGCATTGCCAAGGGCGGCCTGAAGCGCCCCGACGACGCCAAACTGCGCCTGGGCTACTCGTATGCGATGGCCGGCCGCAAGGACGATGCCATCAAGACGCTGGAAACGGTCCAGGGCAACGACGGCCTGGGCGACCTGGCCCGCTACTGGCTGCTGTGGATCAACCGCCCAACCGGCAAATAAACGCAAGGAGCAGAACCGGGCAGCCTGCGGCCGCGCCGCGCCCATCCACACAGGGAAAGCCGCACCATGCCCCTTCCGCCGGCCCGCGCCGTGGCTGCCGAACGCCTGCTCAGCCTCGACGCCTTCCGCGGCTTCATCGTGCTGGCCATGATCTGGGTGAACTACATCGCCGCCATGCCCGGCCTGCCGCACTGGCTCAAGCACGCCGGCGCGCGGGCCGACGGCGTGACGCTGCCCGACCTGGTGTTTCCCGGTTTTCTGTTCATCGTCGGCGTCGCCATTCCGCTGTCGCTGCACCGCCAGCGCGGCCGCGTCGGCCCGGCGCTGCTGGCCCGGCTGGCCTGGCGCGCCGCCGGCCTGATGCTCGCCGGCGTCGTGCTGGCCAACGCCTACCGCTATGACGCGGCGGCCGCGCCGCTGCCGCGTCCCCTGTATTTCCTGCTGTTTTACAGCGCCGTCATTTTGCTGTGGCGGCAAAGCCCGGCCCGCGGGGCCGCGTGGTACGCCGGCGCCGCGCTGATGTTGGCGCTGCTGCCGGCCTTTCGCGGTACGCCAGACAGCGAATTCGACAGCGTCTGGCTGCAGCATGGCTGGTGGGGCATTCTCGGCATGATAGGCTGGGCCTACCTGCTGTGCAGCCTGATCTATCTGGCGGCCGGCGGCAACGCAACGGCGCTGATGGGCGCCTTCGCCGGCCTGATTGCGCTGTACATGGGGGGCGAGGCCGGCAGCCTCGATTTCCTGCCCTCGGCGCTGCGGCAATTCGTCAACGTGCCGCAACTGCTGGGGTCGACGGCCGCGAATGTGCTCGCCGGCACCTTGGTCGGCACCCTGTTCGTGCGCGACGCCGACGCGCCGGCTCAGCCGCATGGCCTGCGCATCCGCTTCATGGCCTGCTTCGCCGCCGGCCTGTTTGCCGCCGGGATGTTGCTGCGGCCCTATCACCATATCAACAAAATCCACGCCACCGAATCCTATACCCTGGTGAGCGCCGGCATCGTGCTGGCCCTGTTCCTGCTGTTCTATGTCACCATCGACGTGCTGAAATGGCGGCGCTGGACGGCGCTGCTGCTGCCGGTCGGCGCCAACGCCCTGCTCGCCTATATCCTGCCGGACCTGTGGGAACAACTGGCCGCGATGCTGGGATTGCCGCGTTTCTGGTGGCCCTACCTGGAGGCCGGCGGCGGCGCGGGGCTGCTCAATGCCGCCGCCCTCACCTTCGCCATGCTGCTATTGGTCGCGCTGGCGAACCGCAGGGGCTTGTACCTCAAATTTTAGGGCTGGCGGAACACCGCGCTCAAGGTCGGCGCGGCCAACACGGCCTTGGCCCAGCACAGCATCTGCTCGCCGTCGGCACCCGCCAGGCGCTCCCGCACCTCGGACGGCAAGGGGCCGAAACGCTCTTCCAGCAGCGCCGCCAGAATGCTCTGCAAACCTTCCTGGCGGCCTTCGCGCCATCCTTCCTGGCGCCCCTCCTGGCGTCCCTCGTCGCGCAACATGCGCTCGAACATGCTCATGTAAGGCATCGCGTCGCTCCTTTCCATTACCCGGATATCGTTCCACAGCGCGCGCTCCAATTCTGCCGGTAAACGCATCATCCAGTCTATGACGTTGAGGAAGTCGATGATACGTCGTTTGTCCCAATTCCGCTGAAACAGCAGCATGACGAGGCGGCGTTTTTCCGCGCGGCGCCGCCGGCTGTCGCCCTTGGTTTGCCGGGTCAACAAATGGGCGGCGGTCACCAGCCCGAAGGGATTGTCATCGAGCAGCAACTGCTCGACCCTGTCGGCATAGGCGCTCAACTTGACCACCGGGAAACTCAGCCGCATGCTGCTGCCGAGCAGCCGGTAGCCGAAGCTGTCGGGCTTCCAGCTACGGCTGCCGTCGGCCAGCAAAGCCAGGCTGGCGACGGGGCGGCGGTAACGGTCCCAGATACGATAATTGTAGGTGAACATGCGCTCGGCGAAACCGCCCTCGCGCCGGCCCTGCACCTCCAGATGCAGCAGCACCCACTCGACGGCACCGCCGTGCAGCGTCACTTGCACCAGCTTGTCGGCCATGCGCCGCCCCAGCATGGCGTCGCGCGCCAGTTGCGCCAATTCCGTCTCAAGAAACACGGTGGGAGCGCGCCAGTCGATGGCCGCGTGCGCCCGGGGAAAGTAAAACGCCATGAACGCGGGAAAATACCGCGTCAACGCATCCTTCCATGGAATATCGTAATCATCGCGTAGCGTGGCCATGGCCCAGTGTAGCGGGACGCTGGCGCGCCGTTGCCGTTTGGCGCAAGCGCGCTGCAAAGCACTAGACCTTGATATATATTCTGGCGCGGTCCAGCGCATACGCCACCAGCCAGCACGCCAGCATGAAGGCGACGGCGAACAGCAGCGAGCTGTTGGCCGGACTGGCCAAACCCTGGAACACCTTGCCGTACAAGTAGGCATAGCCGCTCTGCCCCTCCACCCGCACGGTGAACAGGATGACGACGGCGACTTCGGAGAGCAGGTAGATGAACAGGGTATTCTTGCCGAAGACCTCGAAGAAATACGTCCAGCGCGTCAGCTTCCTCAGTTCGATCACGAATATCAGCAGCGGCAACACCAGCAGGTCCAGGCCGACCGTGTACAAGACATACGAACCGGTCCACAGCTTCTTGTTGATCGGTAAAACGCTGCTCCAGCACAGGCCCAGCGCAATGCAGGCGAGGCCGGCCAACAGCAAGCGGACGATGCTGGCGTAAGCCGGACCGCGCGCCTGGATCAAGCGGCCGGCGAAGTAGCCGGCAATGACGTTGACGGTGGCGGGCAAGGTGCCGAGCACGCCTTCCGGGTCGAAGGCGATGCCCTCGCCATGGTACAAGTGGCGCTCGCCGAGCAGCCACAAGTCCAGCTTCAGGCCGGCATTGCCGGCCAGCGTGTAGTCGCCGAACTGGGCCAGGGCAAACCAGTGGCCCAGCAGCGCCAGCGCGCAAAAAAGCCAGGCGCCACGGGCCTTCCAGAAATGCAAAATCAGCGCCGCCAGCGCGAAGCACAGCGCGATGCGCTGCAGCACGCCGGGAATCCGCGTCGACGCCAGCGGCGCCAGCGCCCAGGCGCCGGCGGCGTCGGGTTTGAAGAACGGGAACCAGTACAGCAGGAAACCGAGCGCGAAAATGGTCGCCGCGCGCCGCCCTATCCTGGCGCAGACGGCGGCGTCGCCCAGCGCCGCGTATTTCGGCAAGGCGAAGCTGAGCGCGTTGCCGACCACAAACAGGAAGGTGGGGAAGACCCAGTCCGTCGGCGTGAAGCCGTGCCAGAGCGCGTGCAGCAGCGGCGCATAACTGCCCGTTTCACTGCCCGGCGTGTTGACGATGATCATCAAGGTGACGGTCAAGCCGCGCAAGACGTCGAGCGACAGATAACGCCGGGCGGCCGGCGCCCTTGCATCGGCGGCGCGGGGGGCCGCGCCCGTTTGTTCAACAATAGAATTCATCGTATGCAATCTTGAAAAAATGGCTGCCGTCGCGGCCCGGCTTGGCGACGGCGGCGCATGCTACAGCTTGGCGCGCAAGCCGAAATAATACTGGCGGCCGTTGGCGTACAGGGCGATCGGCTGGTCGCGGCTGGCGCCGTAGGATTTCAGCACGGCGTTGTTCAAGTTCAGCGCGTCGAAGGTCAGCGAAAAGCGCTCGTTGATCTTGTAATTGAGCGAAGCGGCCAGATTGCCGACCCCGTTCACGTGCTGCGGCGAACTGCTGAACAGCCCCGTCAAAAAGCTCGAACGGTAGGTGTAGGCCAGCCGCGCGCTGAAGCGTTCGTCCTCGTAATAGGCTTCCGCGTTATAGGTCGACTTCGAGCTGCCGACGACCGGCGAACCGTCGGCCGCCTTGCCGTCCGTGTAGGTGTAGTTGCCGACGACGCCGAAGCCGCCCCACAAGCCCTGCTGGTAACCCAATTCGACGCCCTTGTTCTTGGCGGCGATATTCGTCGGCGACTGGATCGCGTAGGTATTGGACTTCTTGAAGGTGTTGTTGTAGTAGACCACGGACGCCGTGCCGAAGGTCACATACGACTTCATGTCCATATAGAAGGCGCCGACCGACAGCAGGGCTTTCGGCGCGAAATACCACTCCAGCGTGGCGTCGTAGTTGGTCGAGCGGACCGGCTTCAAGTCCGGATTGCCGCCCGAGCCGGTCAGCACCTGGTCGTTCAGATTGACGGCCCCCACCAGCGCGCTGTAATCGGCCCGCGCCATCGTCTTGGCGACGGCGACGCGCGCCACCAGGGTCTTGCTCAGGTCGAATTTGAAGTTGGCGCTGGGCAGCACGTCCGTGTAACTGTGCTCGGCCACGGTCGGCGTGTACGGGCCGACGACGTTGTTCTGGCCGATGGGATGCGGCCCGCCCGGCACATTCGTCAGCGTCGTCTGGCGGGTGCGCACGACGCGCACGCCGACATTGCCGCGCCACTGCTCGCCGGCCAGGTTGACCATCGCATAGGCGGCCATGTTCTTTTCCCTGACGTCCAGCTCGGCCGGCCAGTTGCGCGAATTCGGCCCGCCGGAGTTATCGTACTGATTGGCCCAGGCCAGCACTGCGGCCGGGCTCAGCTGCCAGTAGCGGCCCAGGGGGCCGCCGCCGAGGCTGCTGCCGTAATTCGCGGGATAGGTGCTGCCGTCCCACACCGGCAGCGGCGCCGCAGCGCTGCCGTCGCAGCGCGGGCAACTGCGGTTTTCCGGCCACGCGACGTTGCGGTGGTGGGCGGCGTAGCGCAGGCCGGCCTTGGCCAACTCCCAGATGCCGTTGCCGATGCTGAGTTCGGCGTCGGCCTGGGCGTAGCGCTCCGTGTCCAGCGTCTTCACGTTCGAGCCCCAGCCGGCGGCCGAGACGGCGTTGCCGAATTTGCTCACGTCCAGGCCGGGAAAGCTCAGCCGCGCCGGCGACAGGCCGTTCATCTGGTAGGACACGCCGGTGCCGCCCAGGGCCGCCGAGTAACCGAGGTCGACCGGGGTTTCGCCGATGCCGCGCGTATACCCGGCGCTGCCAGACAAACGCAGGCGCTCGTTGGCGCGGTAACTGCCGTTGACGTCGACATAGGCGGTCGACGAGCTCGAACCGGGCCGGTAGATCTGGTCCACCAGCGCCGGCGCCAGCTGGGCGTTGTAGGCGGCGCCGGCGGGCGCGGCCGGGAACACGGCCGACACCAGCGTGTTGTTCCTCACCAGGTACTGGGACGGCACGCTGCCGACCTGCTTGCCGGCCGCGTCGACGGCGTTCAGGTTGGCCGCCGGCTGGCTGTAGAAGCTGCGGTTGTAATTGGCGGCGTCCAGCTTCGAGATGAAACCGTTGATGTCGAGCATCAGGTCGGCGTTCGGCTTGAGCTGGACGTCGATGCTGCCGCCGCGGCGCTTGCGCGTCTGCTCGAACAGCGCCGCGTTCACGCCCTGCGGCGCCAGCACGCCGGCCAGCTCGGGGTAGGCCAGCGCGGCCGGGCTGCCCGCGGCGATCGGCGTGTAGCCGAAGAATTCCTGGCCATCGCGGCGCTCGTGGCGCGTCTGGGAAAACAGTTGCAGCAGCACGCCCAGGGAATTGGCCTCGTTCTTCCAGTTGACCAGGCCGCTGATCTGGGGGTCCGTGCGCCCCGGCAAATCGGCGTAAATGGCTTGCAGCGCGAGTTCGGCCGTCAGCGCCTGCTTGAAGGCGAGCGGCTTGCGCGTCTCGATGTTGACGGCGCCGGCCACGCCGCCCTCGACCTGATCGGCCTGGGCGCTTTTTTGCACCGTCACGCGGCTGACGATCTCGGCCGGCAGCAGCGCGAAACTGACGCTGCGCCCGACCGTGCCGACCTGGTCGCTGACGAACCAGTCGCCGGTGCCGACGGCGTGGCCGTTGATCAGCGTCTGGGTCAGGCTGGGGCTGGTGCCGCGTATGCTGACGCGGTCGTTTTCGGAAAACCCGCCGTCGCCGCCGGAGGCCGAGGAAATATTCACGCCCGGCACGCGCTGGACGGCGTCGGCGACGTTCTTGTCGGGCAGCTTGCCGATGTCCTCGGCCGTGACGACGTCGACCACGGAATCGCTGTTGCGCTTCTGGTTGAGCGACTGTTGCAGCGAGGCGCGGATGCCCGTCACCACCACTTCCTGGATCGCGCCGGCGGCCGCCTGCTGCGCCTGCGCGCCGGGGCTGGCCGCCGCGGCCAGCCAAGCCAGCGCCGCAGTGGCTGTCAATGTACTGTTCATTTTGTCCCCTCATGATCGCCCTTTGATACGGCAGGGCTTGGAATGTTGAAATAAAAACCCAACAGCGCCGCGCGGCCGGCGCAGCGCCGGGCGGATCAAAAATGGCGGCTCCGGTGACGGATCCGCCGAACTAAACAGCAAAGCAACAAAGACTGGCGACGCAAGCCGGAGATGGGCGCAGGCGCCGAATTACTAGACCAATACAAAACCAATTCAAGGTAAATATACGCTTGTTTGATACCAAACAACTACCAATCAATGTATTTTTTTGCAGCATTGCCAACGCTGGCGCACAAAAAAAAAGGCAAGCCCCCGCGAAGGGACTTGCCTGACAAAACAGTAATCTGAACCGGCGCCCGCACCCCCGCGCGCGCGCCGGCCCGTGCGATTACATCTTGCCGCGCAGGCCGAGGTAGAACGTCCGGCCGTTCGAGTAAAACGCCCGCGGCTGGTCCTTATTGTCCGCGTACATTTTAATGGTGGTGTTGGTCAAGTTCAGGGCGTCGAAGGTGATCGTGAAATTCTCGTTGATCTTGTAGTTCAAGGAGCCGGCCAGGCCGCCGCTGCCCTCGACGTGCTGGCTGGCGCTGCGGTCGACGCCGGCCTTGTAGGCCGAACGGTAGTTGTAGGCCAGACGCCCGCTGAAGCGGCTGTCCTCATAGAAGGCGGTCACATTGTAGGTGTCCTTCGAGGCGTTCAACAACTCGCCGCCGTCGTTCAGCTTACCGTTGGCGTAAGTGTAGTTGAGCAGCACGCCAAAGTTGTTGAACAGCGGTTGCTGATAGCTCAGCTCGACACCCTTGTTCTTGCCCTTGGTGTTGTACGACTCGGTAATGCCGTAGGAAGCCTCTTTGCCCGTCTTGCTGTTGAGGTAGGTCGACGTGATGCCGCGCTGCGCCACCACCGACGTCAAGTCCATATAGAACAAGCCCATCGAAACGGCCGATTTCGGCGCGAAATACCACTCGATGCTCGCTTCGGCGTTGTTGGAACGGACCGGGTTCAGGTAGACGTTGCCCTTGGTGCCGCTCAATGCGTCGTCGTTCAGCGACACGGCGCCACCCAAGGCGCTGTAATCGGGACGGGCCACCGTTTTGGCAAGCGCGGCACGCACGACGAGGTCGTCGCGCAAGTCGAACTTGACGTTGGCGCTAGGCAGGTAGTCAGTATAGGTGCGCTCGTAGACGACCGTCTTGTAGCTGCCGAAATCGGAACCGACGTTCGGGCCGTTGGCCTCGTTCACCGTCGAGGTCTGCTTGGTGCGCACGGCGCGCAGGCCGGCATTGCCGCTCCAACCCTCGCCCGCCAGATTGGCCATGCCATAGATGGCGCTGGTCTTCTCTTGCAGCTTGAATTCATCCTTCCAATTGTGCCGGGCCACTGCGTCGGTCCGGCGGTTGCCGGGAATGGCGGCCCAGGCGGCCAGCGCGGCGCCGTCGTAGAGGAAGAAGTTGTGCGGCAAATTGCCGCCCAGGTTGCTGCCGAAATTGCCTGGATACATGGTGCCGTTCCAGACCGGCCCAGGATTCGTTTTCCCCAAGGGGCCCAGGCCCATTTCCAGCGGATGCTCGGCGCTGCGCTTGTGGTCGGTTACACGGGCGCCGAACTTGACGCCGTCGAGGATGCCCTTGCCGACGCGCAGCTCGCCATCGGCCTGGGCGTACTGTTCCTTGTCAACGGATTGCGCCTCGCCGCCGCCGGCCCAGGCCGTCGTGAACGGCTTCTCGGGCGTGCCGCCCGGGAAGGCCACGGTCGCCGGGCTCATGCCATTCAAGGCGTAACTCATGCCGCCGTTGAGGTTGTTCTGGTAATAGACATCCTTGCGGTCGTAACCGACGCCGTGGGTCTTGCCGACCTTGCCCGTGAAGAACAGGTCGGGCGTGGCGCGGTACTTGAAGTTGAAATCGAGGTAGTACGCTTTGCCGCCGGCGTCGGGGCGGTAGATATTGTCCACTTCGCCGGAGTTGCTGGCGAAACTGGCCTTGACCAGGGTGCCGTTGCGCACCACATAGCCGGGCAGGGGCACGCCGCCGTCACGGTTGATGGTATTGCCCGGCGCGGCCAGCACATTGGTGTTTTGATGCGGCGCCTTCAGTTCCGAGTAGAAACCGTTCACATCCAGCGTCAAATCCTTGCTCGCCTTGAACTCGATATCGAAGGCGCCGCCTTCGCGGGTTTTCTTTTGCTCGAACAGGGTGGAGCCGATGAAGATCGGCAGCGTCACGCCGGCCAGCGAGGGGTCTTTCTGGGCCGCGGCACTCGTCGGCTGGATGGTCGTATAGCCGAGTATTTCCTGGCCGTCGCGGCGCACCGAGGTTTTTTGCGAGAAGCCCTGCACCATCACGCCCAGCGTGTTGCTGTCGTTCTTCCAGTTGACCATGGCGGAGAATTGCGGCTCGGTTTTTTTCGCCAGGTCGTTGTAGACGGCCTGGATCGATCCCTCGACCGTGATCGGCTTCTTGAATTCCAGCGGACGGCGGGTGATCACGTCGATGGCGCCGGACACGCCGCCCTCGACCAGGTCGGCCGTGGCGCTCTTCTTGACGACGACGGAGCTGACCAGCTCGGACGGCAGCAGCGAGAAGCTGCTGCTGCGGCCGACGTTGCCGCCGAACTGGTTCAGCACGAACCAGTCGCCGGTGCTGATGGCGTGGCCGTTGAACAGGGTTTGCTGCAGGCTGGGGCTGGTGCCGCGCAGACTGACGCGGTCGTTTTCGCCGAAGCCGCCCTCGCCGCCGGCCGACGATTGCGTATTCACACCTGGCAGGCGCTGGATCGCGTCGGCCACGTTACGGTCGGGCATCTTTCCGATGTCCTCGGCCGTCACCACTTCGACGACGGAGTCGGCGTTGCGTTTTTGTTTCAGCGACTGCTCCAGCGCGGCGCGCACGCCCGAGACGGTGACCACGGCCGTCGGCTGTACCGCTTCCTGCGCTTGGGCGAAGCCGGCGCCGGCGATGAGGATCGCGACGGCGGTGGCGATCGGTGTCAAATTGCGCGATGCCGCAGTGAACGCGGCGTTGCCAGGTGTCAAATTGCGTTTCATGTACTCCCCCTAGATGTCGGCTTCGGACGAAACCATTTCATTTTTAACATGGATCTTCTTACCAGCCCGCCGCCTCCACGACGGGCTGCAGATCCTTCATTCCAACCACTACAAAACCAATTCAACGCCAATATACTCCTATCCAATACCAGAATACTACCAGTTAGAATATTTTTTTCATATCGTTGCTGCAAACATACAGACCACTTTCCCCCGCCCGTGGCGCGGCAAACGAGACAGGGCGCACGCGATAGATAAAACCCGTGGAATTGGTCTTGCGACGGTCTTTTTTGGTATTATCCAGCGACGCATTCCCTATACATATAGCAGGCGCGCACGGACGCGCCGCAACGGAGACGGCATGACATCCCTGGCACACATCATGCAAAGCCTGGGGCAAGGCAGCAGCCTGCCCCTCTACCAGCAATTGCAGCGCGCGCTGCGCGAGGCAATCGACAAGCGCATCCTCGGCCCGGACGAGGCGCTGCCGGCGGAACGCCAGTTGGCGGCGGACCTGGCCGTGTCGCGCATCACGGTGCGCAAGGCCATCGACGGCCTCGTCAGCGAAGGCTTGCTGGTGCGCCGGCCCGGCTCGGGCAATTTCATCAACACGCGGATCGAAAAGAATTTCGCCAAGCTGACCTCGTTCTCCGAGGACATGCGGGCGCGCGGGCGCACGCCGCGCAGCGTCTGGCTGAAACGCTCGGCCGGCACGGTGACGCCGGAGGAGGCGCTGCGCCTGCGACTCAGCCCGGGCGCGCCGGTGTACCGCTTCCACCGCATCCGTTACGCCGACGAGATTCCCATGTGCCTGGAATACGCGACCATCGTCGCGGCCTGCCTGCCGTCGCTGGAAGCCGTCGAGGTGTCGATGTACGATGCATTGGAGCGGGCCGGCAACCGCCCGGTGCGGGCGCTGCAGCGCCTGAGCGCGCTGCTACTGAACGCCGAGCAGGCGACCCTGCTGCAGGCCAGGGAGGGCGACGCCGGCCTGTCGGTCGAGCGCCTGGGTTTTGTGCGCGACGGCCGCGCCGTGGAGTTTTGCCGCTCCTACTTCCGCGGCGATATGTACGACTTCGTCGCCGAGCTCAGCACCACCTGAGACGGCCGCCTACTGGCGCGCCTGCTTCTCGTGGGCCAGCTGGCCGGAGCTGATGCGCGACAACTCGCCCATTTCCTCGGCGAGGAATTCGAGCAGGTCGTCGACGCTGACGATGCCGCTCAAACCGCCCATGCTGTTGACCACCGGCAGGCGGCGGATGCTCTTGAAGCGCATGCGTTCGATGGTTTCGTAGACGTCCTCGTCCTCGGTGGCCGTCATCAACTCCTCCGTCATGATGTCGCCGACGAGCAGGCTGGCCGGGTCGAGGCCGAGGGCGATGACGGAAACGACGATGTCGCGGTCGGTGATGATGCCGACGGGAACCTGCTCGCCGTTCGGCTGCTCGACGACGACGAGGTCGCCGACGTGGTGGGTGCGCATCAGCAGCGCCGCCTCCTGCACCGTCATGTCGCGTTTGCAGTGCACGGTTTGCACAGTACAGATATCCCCGATACGCATGGCGCCCCCTGATTTCCGGTCCGGCGCGCGCGGCGCGCGCGCTGCAGCACCACGCTACGCCGGCGGCGTGCGGCGGCCTTGATCTGGCTCAAACGGCGCGGCGGGGCCGCGCCGCCTCAGGGGCGCTCGTCCGGATAGGGCAGGAAGCAGGCGTCGACCACTTGCAGGTCATTGTCCTTGGCGAACTCGACGACAAAGTGGAAGGCCATCGGTTCGAGTTGTTTCAGCTTGGCGTTGACGACGACGGACTTCATGCCGTTGACGATGGTCGGCCGCACGTAGGGCGAGAACTGCAGGTGCGCATTCGGCCCCGCTTCGGGATTGAAGCAGGACATCACGCCGCACAGGCGTTCGGCCCAGTCGCTGGGACGGAATTGTTTGCCATCGCTGGTGACGCCAAGAATGAAGAACTCGCTGGCAAGTTCTCTGTTGGTGTGTGCTGAGTCGGCCATAGACGGTGGGACAAGAATGCGTGAATAACCCCGGCAGCTGGGCCGGGCGGGTGAAGCTGGTCTTGCAATACCTGAGTATTATATCTTATAGAAGACCTGCTTATCCAGCCGCGTTACAACAGCATTGTAGTCCCGTGGCGCCGTTCGCGCCCGTTTAGCCGAGCCAGACCGCGCCGGACAGCAACAACAGCAACAACATCCACAGCAACAGCGCGCGCCAGACCAGGCCCACCGTGCTTTGCAGGGCGCGCACGCTGGGCTCGTCGCCGGGCAGGCTCTCGCCCTCGCTGTCGCTGCTGTCGACGGTGGCTGCGTCGGCCGGCAAGACCTTGGCCGCGTTTTCCTGCGGCGTGCCCAGGCGCACGCCCATGGCGCCGCCGCCGGCCGACAGGATGATGCCGATGGCCTCGTCCTGCCAGCGGTCGGCGAAATTGCGCCAGGCGTAGATGGCGTCCTCGAAATTGCCGACGACGGCGAAGGCGACGGCCGTCAGGCGCGCGGGAATCCAGTCTATCCAGTAAAAGGCGCGGGCGGCGAATTCGCCGAAAGCCTCGTTGCGCATGTGCTCGGGCTCGTTCCAGGCGCGCGCCAGGTATTCGGCGACGCGGTACATGACGGCGCAGGCCGGCCCCAGCGGCATCAGGAACCAGAAGAACACGCCGAAGACGTTGCGGTGCGTCGTGATCAGCGATTTTTCCACGGCGATGCGGGCGATCTCATTGGCTTCCATGCCCACCGTGTCTTGCTTGGTCCACTCGGCCAGCAGGCTGCGCGCGGCCGCCTCGTCGCCGGCGCTCAGGGCCAGCTGGATCGAGGTGAAGTAATGGCTGTAGTGGCGGAAGCCCAGCGTCAGGTAGACGATCAGGATGTTCCAGGCGAAGGCGACCAGCGGCAGCTTGTAATGGATCAGCACCCAGTAGACCAGGGCCGTCGGCAGCATCAGCATCGCCATCATCAGGAACCAGCCCATGCGCCCGTGGCGCGGGTGGCCGGCGTTGAACCAGGTTTCCATCCGCATCGCCAGGCTCTTGATTTCGGCATAGATGGGATTGTCCGCGCGCAGCGGCTTGAGTTGCTCGATCAGTAGCGCGCATAGAATGGAAAGAAATGTCATCAAACGTCCTTTTAGATCAGCAATGCCGTAATGCACGCTACGATAGCGCAGTGTAATGCCGGAATCAAACTTATTACAACTACCATCTGCTTGTTAAAATGTCAATAAGGCACTTAGGCGCGCAGGAAATGGAACAGATTGCGCAGCATGCCGGCGGTGGCGCCCCAGATATAGAAGCGCTCATACGGCATCGCATAGAAGGTGCGGCGGCCGGCCGGGAAGGTGGCCGACAGGCGCTGGTGGTGCAAGCCGTCCATCAGGAAGGCCAGCGGCACCTCGAAAATCTCGGCCACCTCGGACGGGTCGGCGCGCAGCGCGAACGGCGGCGCGACCAGGGCGACGACGGGGGTGACGCGAAAGCCGGTGCCGGTCAGATAGTCGGGCAAGGTGCCGAGCACGTCGACGTGGCGCCGCTGCAAGCCGACCTCCTCCTCCGTTTCGCGCAGCGCCGTCTCGACGACCGAGCCGTCGCCCGGCTCGGCGCGCCCGCCGGGAAAGCTGACCTGGCCGGCGTGCTGGCTCAGGTGCGCCGTGCGCAGCGTCAGCAGGATCGTCAGGCCGGCCTCGCGCTGCACCAGCGGCACCAGCACCGAGGCCGCCGTCGGCGCCGTCGCGCCGGGCGGCGCCTCGACGGCCTCCGGCTGCCACACGGGCGGATCGGCGAAGCGCTGGCGCAACCACGGCGCCGTCAGGCGCTCGGCGGCGACGGCGCGCTCGCCGGCGATCGACTCGACCGCCAACTGGCGCGGATCGAACAGCAATGTAGTCAAGCTTCCTCCCGCTGCGGCAGATACAAAAAAGGGGCACCTGCAGGCGCCCCTTCTTCCAGACACAGGCGCTAGAATTAAGCGCTTGCTTTCGCCACAACGCGACGTTGCGGCAGTTTCTCTTTGATACGCGCCGATTTGCCCGAACGCTCACGCAGATAGTACAGCTTGGCGCGGCGCACGTCACCGCGGCGTTTCACTTCGATCGAAGCGATCAGCGGGGAGTACAATTGGAACGTACGCTCGACGCCTTCGCCGGACGAGATCTTACGAACGATGAAGTTCGAGTTCAGGCCGCGGTTACGACGGGAGATGACGACGCCTTCGTATGCCTGGGCGCGCTTGCGGGTGCCTTCGACGACGTTGACGTTGACGATTACGGTGTCGCCAGGGGCGAACGCAGGGATCGATTTACCCAGACGGGCGATTTCTTCCTGCTCTAATTGCTGAATCAAGTCCATTTTTCTTACTCCAGAAACCATCTTGCCGGCGCTAAAGGCTCGCGCCTGCCCGGTAGAGGATGGGGTTAAACATGCGGGCAAGACGCCCGCGCGGTACTACCAACAACACGGGCCCGTGAAGCAATCACAAGCCCGACAAAAACTGTTCGTCGGCGCGCGACAACAGGCCGGCGCCGCGCGCCTTGGCCAGCAAGTCGGGGCGCTTGCGCGCCGTCGCTTCGAGCATGCGCTGGCGGCGCCACTTCTCGATCTCGGCGTGGTTGCCGCCCATCAAGACAGGCGGCACGCCCATGCCCTCGTACGTTTCCGGCCGCGTGTAGTGCGGCGAATCGAGCAAACCGTTGACGAAGCTGTCCTCGACGGCCGAGGCGTCCGTGTTGAGCACGCCCGGCAACTGCCGTATCACGGCGTCCATCAAGGCCATCGCCGGCAACTCGCCGCCGGACAGCACGAAATCGCCGAGGCTGATTTCCTCGTCGACGCAGCGCTCGATCAGGCGCTGGTCGACCGCTTCGTAGCGGCCGCACAGTATCACCAGACCCGGCTCCTGCTTCAATTGCATCACGCGCTCGTGCGTCAGCGCGCGCCCCTGCGGCGACATGAACACCACGCGCGGCGCGGCCAGTCCCAGATCGGTCTGGCGCTGCCGGGCGGCGGCGAGGGTCGCCTCCAGCGGCTTGGCCAGCATCACCATGCCGGGGCCGCCGCCATATGGGCGGTCGTCGACGGTACGGTGATTATCGCTGGTGAAATCGCGCGGATTCCACAGCGACAAGCCACATTTCTGTTGTTCGAAGGCGCGCCGGGTCACGCCCGACTGCGTCAGGGCGGCAAACATCTCCGGGAACAAGGTGACGACATCAAATTGCATCGCAAGCCCGCTTCCTGTGCCGCCGCTTAATAATCCAGACCCCAGTCGACCGTAATGGTCTTGCCGGTCTTGTCCACATGGATGACAAACTGGCCGACAAACGGGATCAGGCGCTCAGGCGCCTTCTCGGCGGCGTCCGCGCCGGCATCGACGACGGGAGCGATACGCAAAATCGATTGCGGACCGTTGCTCATCATGTCGGTGACCTGCCCGAGACATTCGCCTTGCAAATTCTGTACTGTCAGTCCGATCAGGTCGGACCAATAAAATTCGTCAGCCGACAGTGCCGGGAAATGGCTGCGCGGAACCTGCACAGCGGCGCCCTTCAGCGCTTCTGCGGCATCCCGCCCTACCACACCCACCAACTGGGCCACGACGTCGCCGCCGTGAAGTTTCACATGCTTGACGTCAACGTCATGCACGTTCGGCTTATCGAACCACCAGGTTTTGACGCTCAACAAGGCATCCGCGTCCACGGAGAAAGGGGTGACCCTGACACCGCCGGCAACGCCATAGGCACCGGAGACATAGCCTACCTGTACCAGATCGTCGGGGACTTTCACCCCGGATGCAGTCTTAACCGTCAAACCAGTGATCTAACTTAAGCTGCTACTTTGCCGGACGCGATCAGGCGAGCGACGGTTGGCGACAATTGTGCGCCAACGCCTTGCCAGTACGACAGACGGTCTTCAGTGATACGGAATGGCACTTCGCCACCCGATGCCATCGGGTTGTAAAAACCGATGCGCTCAATGAAGCGGCCATCGCGGCGATTGCGCGAGTCCGTTGCAACGATGTTGAAGAACGGGCGCTTCTTGGCGCCTCCACGAGCTAAACGAATAACGACCATAATATTTCCAAAAAGTGTGCTGGGCGGAAAAAGCCGCAAATTATAGCGCGCTTTACCGCCAGGCAGCAAGCGTTAATGATAACTGGCGTGTAATTTGGGCTAATCGAACATTATGAACTGCGCGGCCTTGGCGCGCAATAGTCTTGTTACCTTAAAGTGCTATGACAGCAACAAGGTTTTGACCGATACTTGCGGCTTTCCCGCTTCTCCCCTATGACAACCATGGCCGCTTCGCATAAAAACAAAACCTTCGCCAGCCTGCTGGCCTTTCTGCTGGGCGCGCTGGGCGCGCACCGCCTCTATCTGGGCGGCAAGCGGGACCGCTGGGCCTGGGCCCACCTCGCCGCGCTGCCGGCCAGCCTGCTGGTGGCTGTACTGGCGCCCGAGGCGGACTGGTTCTACAAAGTGCTGCCGCTGACGCTGTCGGCCATCGTCGGCTTTCTCGAAGCGCTGGTGCTGGGCCTGACGCCCGACGACAAATGGGATGCCGCCCGCAACACCGGCTCCGGCAAGCAGTCGGCGTCGAACTGGCCGCTGGCGCTGCTGCTGGTGGCCACGCTGATGGTCGGCGCCGCCACGCTGATCGCCACGCTGGCCCGCCTGTTCGACCTGCTGTACACGGGCGGTGCCTACGGCTGAGCGCGCACACGAAAACAACAGTGATAGCAAAGGCACAAAATACATTTATACTGAAGCAATTCGCCGCCACAGGCGCGAGCCCCCCGCCCACCGCTACGGACGGGTTGAATTGACAACCTTTGGAGAATCCCATGATCCGCCGTCCACTCATCCCGACCCTGCTCGTCGCCGCCCTACTGTCGACCTCGGCCTTCGCGCAAAGCAGGCTGACGCCGAAAGAGCAGTATTCCATCGACAACCAGCGCGCCGCGACGCGCTACGCCGACGACAAGAAGCTGTGCGCCGAGGAAAGCAGCTCCAGCGCGCGCATGCAGTGCACGCGCGACGCCAAGGCCGAGTACACGAAGGCGCAGGCGAACGCCAAGGCGGCGCTGAAGGCGGGCGGCGCGGACCGTCCTGCGGCGCAGGCGGCCATCTGCAATGACTGCGGCAAGGTCTTGTCGGTCAACGTGTCGGAAAAAGCCGGCGAAGGCAGCGCCCTGGGCCTGATCGGCGGCGGCGTGGCCGGCGCCTTGCTGGGCAATCAGGTGGGCGGCGGCCGCGGCAAGGACTTGGCCACGCTGGCCGGCGCGGCGGGCGGCGCCTATGCCGGCAACAAGGTCGAGCAGAAAATGAAGGCCAGCAAAATCTGGACCGTCGCCGTGCAATATGAGAACGGCGCGAAGGCCGATTTCAACTTCGACCAGGACCCCGGCCTGGCCGTCGGCGACCGCGTCAAGAACGCCGGCAACAGCATCGCCCGCCGCTAAGCGGACGCAGCAAGCCTATAACGCCAGCATGGGAATGCTGGCGTTTTTTACGTCAAGACTGAGCGTCTAGACGGGGCGTCAAACAGACTTGCGGCGCCGCGCCATGCCCATGAACGCCAGGCCGAGCAGCAACATCGCGTAGCTTTCCGGCTCCGGCACCGCCAGCGCCGGGGCGTAATACACCGTCAGCGTCGGATTCAGGATATTCATGCTGGCGTAGTTATCGTAATAGCGATAAAACGATCCCGCATCATTTTCGATGACCCATTCGCCCGCCCTGGCAAACATATCGACGCCGCCATACAGGCTCAGGGAAAGCGCCTCGCTCAAACTGAGATTTTTGACGCTCAATTCGAAGTCGAAACTGCCATTTAGCTGCGAGATTTGCCGCGACGGCTCGGCAAACGCCGCGCCGTTCACGCCACGCCCCAGCGATATGCCGACGTGGGCGCCATTGTCGGCGGCCCCGGGGGTGACAAGGGAACTGTTCGGCACGCCGGGATTCGCATCCAGGACTTGAACACCGACAAAAGTGCCCGTGAATGAAAAGCCCGTGATGCGATACCCGGGATTAACCGCCACATTGAAGCTGGATTGATCCCGATAATTGCCGGCGCCCTGTTCGGTGTAATGGCCGGCGGACGACTGCCAGCCCGTCACCGCGATGGTGGTGACGCCGTTCGCATTCGACAGCAATTGCCCCGCCTTATTGCCGGAAGCCCCCTGCGCCAACGCAGGGCCGGACAATGAGAATGCGGGGACATGGATGCTGTCCGCCTGGGCGGCCGGGAGTATCGCCAGGGAAAGGATGAAAAGTGGATATTGAATGAATTTCATAACATATCTTTCAAGTCTGAACGCGGATGTAAATGCCACTGCCTGACACCCTGCCAGCGCCGCCACAGGCACGGCGCGCCAGGGATTACCGCCATACGACCAGCCCGGCAGAACTAAAATGATATATTTGATATTCTAAATTAACAATCACTATTAATTAAATATCTTGCGCGGCGGCCACAACGAGGCCAGCCCGCCACACTCGGGCGTCCTCGCAGGCGGCTGAAAGGGCTGGCAACCGCAGACCGCGGCTCCGGGCGCCAATCTGGAACGCCCCCGGCGGGATCTGGCGTCCCGCCGGGGCAGAGTCCGGCACCCTGTCGCGGCTTAGAACTGGTCTTCGCGCAAGGCCAGCACGCCGGCGCTGCCGTCGATGATGGCCGTGCGCAAGCCGGACGCCTGCGACAGGATGTGGTCGGCGAAGAAGCGCGCGGTGGCGATCTTGGCGCCGTAGAAGGCCGCGTCGCCGTCGCCGGCGTCGAGTTTCTGCCGGGCGACGATGGCGGCGCGGGCCATCTGCCAGCCGCCCAGCACGATGCCGGCCAGCTTCAGGTACAGCACGCTGCCGGCGAAGACGGCCTTGATATCCGTCTTCATGTTCGCCACGACGTACTCGACCACGGCTTCCAGCGCCACGCTGCCTTCGCCCAACTGGCGGCCGATGGCCTGGAAATCGGCGCCGCCGATATCGGCCAGTTGCGCCTCGGTGGCGCGCACCTGGGCGAGGATGGCCCTGGCCACGGCGCCGCCGTCGCGCACGGTCTTGCGGCCGACCAAGTCGTTCGCCTGGATCGCCGTCGTGCCTTCGTAGATCGTCAGGATCTTGGCGTCGCGGTAGTGCTGGGCGGCGCCGGTTTCCTCGATGAAGCCCATGCCGCCGTGCACCTGCACGCCGTCGCGGGTGACGTCCTGCGACATTTCCGTCGCCCAGCCCTTGATGACCGGCACCAGGTATTCATAGGTGGCCAGGCTATCGGCGCGCAGCGCCGCGTCCGGATGGTGGTGGGCGATGTCGCTGAGCGCGGCGCCGACGTAGGCCAGCGCGCGCGCCGCCTCGGTCTGGGCGCGCATCGACATCAGCATGCGGCGCACGTCCGGGTGGTGGATGATGGTCACGGGACCGGCCGAGCCGGCCACGTCGCGCGACTGCACGCGCTCCTTGGCGAACGCCACGGCCTGCTGGTAGGCGCGCTCGGCCAGGCCGATGCCCTGCATGCCGACGCCGAAGCGGGCCGCGTTCATCATGATGAACATGTATTCGAGGCCGCGGTTTTCCTCGCCCACCAGGGTGCCGATGGCGCCGCCGTGGTCGCCGAACTGCAACACGGCCGTCGGGCTGGCCTTGATGCCCAGCTTGTGCTCGATCGACACGCAGTGGGCGTCGTTGCGCGCGCCCAGGCTGCCGTCGGCGTTGACGAGGAACTTCGGCACGATGAACAGGGAAATCCCCTTGACGCCGGGCGGCGCGTCCGGCGTGCGCGCCAGCACCAGGTGGACGATGTTCTCGGCCATGTCGTGTTCGCCGTAGGTGATGAAGATTTTGGTGCCGAACACTTTATACGTGCCGTCGTCCTGCGGCACGGCGCGGGCGCGCACGGCGGCCAGGTCGGAGCCGGCCTGCGGCTCGGTCAAATTCATCGTGCCGGTCCACTTGCCCGACACCAGCGGCGCCAGGTAGGTGGCTTTCTGCGCGTCGCTGCCGGCCGTCAGCAGGGCCTCGATGGCGCCGTCCGACAGCAGCGCGACCAGCGCGAACGACACGCTGGCCGAGTTCAGCATCTCGATGCACGGCGTGGCCAGCAGCTTGGGCAAGCCCTGGCCGCCGAACTCGGTCGGATGCTGCACGCCCTGCCAGCCGGCTTCGGCGAAGGCCTTGAACGCTTCCTTGAAGCCTTTCGACGTCGTCACATTGCCGTCGTGCCAGAAGCTCGGCTCCTTGTCGCTGCCCCCGTTCAAGGGCGCCACGACGCTGGCGCAGAACTTGGCGTTTTCCTCAAGCACCGCCTCGGCGGTGTCCGGCGTTGCATCTTCGCAGGCGGGCATCGTGCTGATGTCGGCCAGACCGGCCAGTTCATTCATCACGAACAACATATCTTTCAACGGCGCTGTGTAGCTCATCTCACTCTCCAAGAAAACAAGCCACGGTGGCCCGGCACTGTATGCCTTGGACCAGCGTGGCTTGTGAAGGTTAATTCAACTTGATGCCGACCGCTTCAACCCAGTTCTTTGATCAGTTCCGGCACGATCTCGAACAGGTCGCCGACGATGCCATAGTCGGCCACGGCGAAGATGGGCGCTTCCGGATCCTTGTTGATGGCGACGATGGTTTTCGAATCCTTCATGCCGGCCAGATGCTGGATGGCGCCGGAAATGCCGACGGCGATGTACAGCGACGGCGCGACGATCTTGCCGGTCTGGCCCACTTGCCAGTCGTTCGGCACGAAGCCGGCGTCGACGGCGGCGCGCGAGGCGCCCATGGCCGCGTTGAGCTTGTCGGCCAACGGTTCGAGCACCTTGAAGTTTTCCGCCGAGCCGATACCGCGGCCGCCGGAGACGATGATCTTGGCGGCCGTCAGTTCCGGACGGTCCGACTTGGCCACTTCGCGGCCGACGAAGACCGACTTGCCGGAATCGGCGACGGCGGCCAGCGTTTCGGTCGCGGCCGCACCGCCGCTGGCGGCGGCGGCGTCGAAGCCGGTGCTGCGCACGGTGATGACTTTCACCTTGTCGCTCGATTGCACAGTGGCGATGGCGTTACCGGCGTAGATCGGACGCTCGAAGGTGTCAGGGGCGTCGACCTTGGTGATTTCCGAGATTTGCGCCACGTCCAGCTTGGCGGCGACGCGCGGCAGGATGTTCTTGCCGTAGGCGGTGGCGGGGGCCAGGATGTGGCTGTAGGCGGCGGCGACGGCCAGCACCTGCTCGGCGACGTTCTCGGCCAGGCCGTCGGCGAACGCGGGGGCGTCGGCGACGAGCACCTTGGCCACGCCGGCGATCTGCGCGGCGGCCGCGGCGGCCGCGCCGGCATTGCTGCCGGCGACCAGAACATGGACCTCGCCGCCGCATTGCAGCGCGGCGGTCACGGTGTGGAGGGTGCTTCCTTTCAACGAAGCGTTGTCGTGTTCAGCAATAACTAAGGCGACCATGATAATTCCTAATATGTCGGCAGCGTCGGGCGGGACGGGGCCCGCGCGCTGCCCGATTCATGTGGTTGGGACGGCGAGGCCGCGCTTCAGATGACTTTGGCTTCGTTGCGCAGCTTGGCGACCAGGGTCGCGACGTCCGGCACCTTGATGCCGGCCGAGCGCTTGGCCGGCTCGACGACTCTCAAGGTTTTCAGGCGCGGCGCGCAATCGACGCCCAGCTCTTCCGGCTTGACGGTGTCGAGCGGCTTTTTCTTCGCCTTCATGATGTTCGGCAGCGTCACATAGCGCGGCTCGTTCAGGCGCAGGTCGGTGGTGACGATGGCCGGCAGCGTCAAGGTCAGCGTTTCCAGGCCGCCGTCGACTTCGCGCGTGACCGTCACCTTGCCGTCGTCGAGCACGACCTTCGAGGCGAACGTCGCCTGCGGCCAACCCAGCAGGGCCGCCAGCATCTGGCCGGTCTGGTTGCTGTCGTCGTCGATCGCCTGCTTGCCCAGGATGATCAGTTGCGGTTGTTCCTTCTCGGCCAGGGCCTTGACCAGCTTGGCCACGGCCAGCGGTTCCAGCTCGGCCGCCGTCTCCACCAGGATGCCGCGGTCGGCGCCGATGGCCATCGCCGTGCGCAGGGTTTCCTGGCACTGCGTCACGCCGCAGGACACGGCCACCACTTCGCTGACCTTGCCGGCTTCCTTCAGGCGCATCGCCTCTTCCAGCGCGATCTCGTCGAACGGGTTCATCGACATTTTGACGTTGGCGGTATCGACGCCAGTGCCGTCACTTTTGACGCGGACTTTGACGTTGTAGTCGACCACGCGTTTGACGGGTACCAAGACTTTCATAGCTGTGCCTTTGGGAAATTATAAAAATGACGGACTAAGTAAATGTGGGCTAGATTATAAGAGAAAACCCGGCGACAAACAGAATTAAAGCACGATCGTGCGATTTTTTGTTAGAAGAAGCCGTCTAAAACAATCGGACGGCCGGTATCGGTCTTGCTTTGGTCTGGACGGGAAAATCGCTGCACAGCAGCAAAAGCGCGCCGCGGCCGGCCGTTTCGGGACCGCCGCGGCGTCTTTCACTATTTCCGCTGCATCAGGAAGACGAACTCGCGGCCCGTCTGTATATGCGACAGCAGGGCGTTGCCGGTTTGCTTGGCGAAAGCCTGGAAGTCGCGCACGGAACCAGGGTCGGTGGCCATAATCCGCAGCACTTCGCCGCTTTGCAGCTCTGCCAGGGCCTTCTTCGCCTTGAGAATCGGCAAGGGACAATTCAAGCCCCGTGCGTCGAGTTCTTTTTGGAATTCCATGATCTCGTTATCAAGTAGTAGTGTGTCGCTCATCAATATCCCGCTCGGTTTGTTGCACTGATTTTCGACATACTACTCCAAATACGGGCAAATGACGCGCTGCACCAAAATAGTTCAGCAACTGTTGTGAGGTCACAACGACAATTCTAGTAATAAAACAACCACGCGGCCCCGGCCGCGTCGCTGTTTTCACTCTCAGGCGCGCTGCGCGACCCAGGCCGGCACGCCGGCCAAAGCCTGCGCCAGGTTGGTAGGATCTGTACCGCCGGCCTGCGCCATATCGGGGCGTCCGCCGCCTTTTCCGCCCACTTGTTGTGCAACGAAATTGACCAGCTCGCCCGCCTTGACCTTCGCCGTGGCGTCGGCGGTGACGCCGGCGATCAGGCTGACCTTGCCGTCGGCGACGCTGGCGAGCACGATGGCGGCCGTTTTCAGCTTGTCCTTCAGCTTGTCCATGGTTTCGCGCAGGCGCGCCACGTCGGCGCCGTCCAGCACGGCCGCCAGCACCTTGACGCCGTTCACGTCGACGGCCTGGGTGGCCAGCTCGTCGCCCTGCCCGGCCGCCAGCTTCGACTTCAGCGCCGCCAATTCCTTCTCCAGCGCCTTGACGTGGTCCTGCACCTGGCCGATGCGCTGGCCCAGTTCCTCGGGATTGGTCTTCAGCGCGGCGGCCGCGTCGAGCAGGCGGCGGTTCAGCGTTTGCACCAGCGCCAGCGCGCCCTCGCCCGTGACGGCCTCGACGCGGCGGATGCCGGCGGCGACGCCGCCTTCGCCGATGATCTTGAACAGGCCGATGTCGCCCGTGCGGTGCACGTGGACGCCGCCGCACAGCTCGCGCGAGGAGCCGATGTCGAGCACGCGCACCTCGTCGCCGTACTTCTCGCCGAACAAGGCCATCGCGCCATGCTTGACGGCGTCGTCGAACGACATGTGCTGGGCCTGGGTGGCCTGGTTGGCGAGGATTTCCTTGTTGACGATGGCCTCGACCTGGCTGATCTGCTCGGCCGTCATCGGCGCGTTGTGGCTGAAGTCGAAACGGGTCTTGTCCGGGTCGACCAGCGAACCCTTTTGCGCCACATGGCCGCCCAGCACTTCGCGCAAGGCCTTGTGCATCAGGTGGGTGGCCGAGTGGTTGCGGATGGTGCGCCCGCGCGTCGCCTCGTCGACGGCGGCGGCGACGGCGTCGCCGACCTTCAGCACGCCGTGCGACAGCTCGCCGTGGTGGCCGAACACGTCGGCCTGGATCTTCAGCGTGTCTTCCACCTTGAACGAGGCGGCCGCGGCGTCGATCACGCCCTGGTCGCCGACCTGGCCGCCGGATTCGGCGTAGAACGGCGTCGTGTCGAGCACGACGATGCCGGACTGGCCGGCGCTCAGCTGCTGCACCGCCACGCCGTCGGCGTACAGCGCGATGACCTTGCTGTCATGCGCCAGTTTCTCGTAGCCGACGAAAGGCGTTTTCGCGCCCGCGTACTCGACCCCGGCGGCCATCTTGAACTTGCCGGCGGCGCGCGCGGTTTTCTTTTGCTGCTCCATGGCGGCGGCGAAGCCGGCCTCGTCGAGCGTGATCTCGCGTTCGCGGCAGATGTCGGCCGTCAGGTCCAGCGGGAAGCCATAGGTGTCATACAAGGTGAAGGCGGTGGCGCCGTCCAGGTTCTTGCCGTCCTTGGCCAGTTGCGCCTCAAGGATCTTCATGCCGTTTTCCAGCGTCTCGCCGAAACGCTCCTCTTCCTGCTTGAGCACCTGCTCGACGCGCGCCTGCGCCTCGCTCAGCTCAGGATAGGCGAGGCCCATCTCGGCGACCAGGTCGGCCACCAGCTTGTAGAAGAAGGGCTTGCTCTGGCCCAGCTTGTGGCCGTGGCGCAGCGCCCGGCGGATAATGCGCCGCAACACATAGCCGTGGCCTTCGCTGCCCGGAATGATGCCGTCGACGATCAGGAAGGAGCAGGCGCGGATATGGTCGGCGATGACCTTGAGCGAATTGTTTGCCAGGTCGGTGGCGCCGGTTTCGCGCGCGGCCGCCTTGATCAGGTTCTGGAACAGGTCGATTTCATAGTTGCTGTGGACGTGCTGCAGCACGGCGGCGAGGCGCTCCAGGCCCATGCCCGTGTCGACGCAAGGCTTGGGCAGGCGCGGCATATTGCCCTGCTCGTCGCGGTTGAACTGCATGAACACCAGGTTCCAGATTTCGATGAAACGGTCGCCGTCCTCCTCCGGGCTGCCCGGCGGGCCGCCCCAGATCTCCGGGCCGTGGTCATAGAAAATCTCCGTGCACGGGCCGCAAGGGCCGGTGTCGGCCATCTGCCAGAAATTGTCCGAGGCGTAGCGCGCGCCCTTGTTGTCGCCGATGCGGATGATGCGCTCGACCGGCACGCCGATTTCCTTGGCCCAGATATCGTAAGCCTCATCGTCCTCGATATACACGGTGACGGTCAGTTTCTCGGCGGGCAGGCCGTAGACCTTGGTCAGCAATTCCCAGGCGTACTGGATGGCGTCGCGCTTGAAATAGTCGCCGAAGCTGAAATTGCCCAGCATTTCGAAGAAGGTGTGGTGGCGCGCCGTGTAACCGACGTTTTCCAGATCGTTGTGCTTGCCGCCGGCGCGCACGCAGCGCTGCACAGAGGTGGCGCGCGAATAGGGGCGCGTGTCGAGGCCGAGGAAGACATCCTTGAACTGCACCATGCCACTGTTGGTCAACAACATGGTCGGATCGTTACCGGGCACCAAAGGGCTCGAGCGAACGATCGAATGACCCTTCGACTCGAAAAATTTGAGGAATTTGTCGCGGATTTCAGATGATTTCATGTTTTTTAGCGAAAGTGGCTGGCAACTTTAAAGGAAAGATTATACGTGATAACTTTGCCCGAAATGGCAGGCCGGGCGAGACAAAGAGCAGTCGCCGGCCCGCCTTCCTAGGCAAAGGCGGGGCCGATCAGGTCGATGCGGTCGGTGCAGAAGCCGTCCACGCCCCAGCCCAGCAGGGTGCGCGCCCGCTCGGGCTCGTTGACGGTGTAGCAGAACAGGCCCAGGCCGGCGTCCTTGACCGCCCGCGCCAGCGCCGGCGTCAGGTGCCGGTGGTTGGTGTGCACGGCGACGGCGCCCAAGGCCGCGCTCTGCGCCCGCCAGTCGGCCGGCAGCGCGTCGAGCAGGTAGGCGCGCGGCAGTTGCGGCGCGGCGTCGCGCGCCGCCGCCAGCGCCGCGGCGCTGAACGAGGACAGCAGCGGCAGTTGCGCCGGGTCGCCGGCCGCGATCTCGGCGCCGAAGCCGGCCCGCACGGCGGCCGCCACCGCCCTCCCCGTCGCCCGCTCGTGGCCGGGCACCGGCTTGATTTCGATATTCATCCAGATGCGCCTGGCCTTGCAGTAGGCCATGAACTGGCCGAAGTCGGGCACGCGCTCGTCCGCGAACAGGGGGCTGAACCAGCTGCCGGCGTCCAGCGCCGTCAGTTCGGCGGCCGTGCGCTCGGCGACGCTGCCGCTGCCGGCGACGGTGCGGCCGAGCTGGTCGTCGTGCAATACGACGCCGACGCCGTCGCGCGACAGCATGACGTCGAATTCGACGGCGCGGAAGCCGTAGTCCAGGCCGCAGCGCAGCGCGGCAAAGGTGTTTTCCGGCGCCAGCGTGCCGCCGCCGCGGTGCGCAACAATTTTAGGATAGGGCCACATGGAGGTTTCGCGGGTGAGGTATTCGACAAGGATGGTGATGTGTTCTAGACTTTGTTTCCAACGTTACCACTGTTAAAGGACAAGATGGCAGATTCGACTAAAAAAACCCCGGCCGCCCCCACGGCGCTGGGCCATCTGCGCGTGCTCGACCTGAGCCGCGTGCTGGCCGGGCCGTGGTGCTCGCAGAACCTGGCGGACCTGGGCGCCGACGTCATCAAGATCGAAAGGCCGGGCAGCGGCGACGACACGCGCGCCTGGGGTCCGCCCTACGCCAAGGACGCCGACGGCAATGACACCAGCGAGGCGGCGTACTACCTGGCCGCCAACCGCGGCAAGCGCTCGGTGACGATCGACATCGCCAGCGCGGAGGGCCAGGCCCTGGTGCGCGAACTGGCGCGCCACTCGGACGTGGTACTGGAAAACTTCAAGGTCGGCCACCTGCAACGCTACGGCCTCGACTATGCCGCGCTGAAGGAAATCAAGCCGGACCTGGTGTATTGCTCGGTGACGGGTTTCGGCCAGGACGGGCCATACGCGCACCGCCCCGGCTACGACTTCCTGATCCAGGGCATGGGCGGGATGATGTCGGTCACCGGCGAGCGCGACGACCTGCCCGGCGGCGGCCCGCAGAAGACCGGCGTCGCCCTCACCGATGTCATGACCGGCATGTACGCGACCATCGCCGTGCTGGCCGCGCTGAGCCACCGCGACCGCACGGGCGAGGGCCAGCATATCGACATGGCCCTGCTCGACGTGCAGGTGGCGATGCTGGCCAATATGGGCAGCAATTACCTGAACAGCGGCAAGGCGCCTAAGCGTTGGGGCAACGCCCACGCCAACATCGTGCCCTACCAGACCTTCGCCTGCGCCGACGGCCACATCATCGTCGCGGCCGGCAACGACAGCCAGTACCAGAAATTCGTCGAGGTCGGGCAGCGCCCGGACCTGGCCGGCGACGCCCGCTTCGCCAGCAATCCGCTGCGCGTCGCCCACCGCGACGTCCTCGTGCCGCTGCTGGCCGAGATGGTCAAGGGCCGCACGCGGGCGCAGTGGATAGACGCGCTGGAGGCGGTCGGCGTGCCGTGCGGGCCGATCAACGACATCGCCGACGTCTTCGCGAACCCGCAGGTGCGGGCGCGCGGCCTGGCCTTCGACATGCCGCACCCGAGCGCCGGCAAGGTCAAGCTGGTGCGCAGCCCGATGCGCCTGTCGGCGACGCCGACGTGCACGGCGCTGGCGCCGCCGCTGCTCGGCCAGCATACCGACGCGGTGCTGCGCGAGGTGCTCGGCCACAGCGCCGAGCGCATCGCCGCGCTGCGCGCGCAGGGCGTGCTGTAGCCACCCAAACGGGTTTGGCTCCGGCCAGACCCGCTTTCGTCGCATCCATATTGCCGGCCGCGGCCGCGCCGCCGGACAATCCCGGCTCGATCTACCTTTCCGAAAGCAGTCCGGCATGACACTGTCCAGCAAGATCTTGCAAGGTTTTCCCTGGCGCCGCTTCGCCATGGACTACCGCTACTCCCTGGCCTTCAACCTCTTTTGCGGCCTGTTCATCACCTATGTGCTCGGCACCGGCCAGTATCTGCTGGAAAACCTGGTGGCGTCGATGTGCATCGGCAGCAGCGCCTTCATCATCATCGACGGCGCCCGGCTGGCATGGTGGGGCGAGCAGCGGCGGCCCGGCTGGAAGACGCTGGCGCTGATCGTGCTGGCCGCCGTGCCGCTGGCGCAATCGGCCGGCATGGCGCTGTTCGGCGCGCTGATGGGCGTCAAGGTGACGCGCTCCGCCTCCCTCACCTCGCTGTCGGCGATCGCGCCCAAGGATCTCAGCATGTTGCTGTTTACGCTGGTCGCCTGCGCCGGCGGCTTGCTGTTTTTCGCCAACAAGGAAAAGATCGCCCGGCTGGAAGCGTTGGCGGCGGCCGAAAAGGCCCGCGCAGAAACGGTCGCCCGCCAGGCGTTGCAGGCGCAATTGCAATTGCTGCAGGCGCAGATCGAACCGCATATGTTGTTCAACACGCTGGCCAATCTGCAGGGCTTGATCGGTTTCGATCCGGAGCGCGCTCAGTTGCTGCTGGACCAGTTGATCCAGTACCTGCGCGCCACGCTGCGCTCGTCGCGCGCGCAGACGACCACACTGGCGCAGGAATTTTCGCTGATGCAAGCCTATCTGGGCCTGATGTCGGTGCGCATGGGCCAGCGCCTGAGCTACACCGTGCAACTGCCGGACGCGCTACGCGCGCTGGCCGTGCCGCCGATGCTGCTGCAACCGTTGGTCGAAAACGCCATCCAGCACGGATTGGAGCCGAACATCGCCGGCGGCCACATCGCCGTCAGCGCCGCGCGCGAAGGCCAGACCCTGGTGCTGACCGTCAGCGACAACGGCCTAGGCCTTGGCCTCGGCCTGCAGCCGGCCGCGCCGGCGCGGCAAGGCACGCACGTCGGCCTGAGCAATATCCGCGAACGCCTGCAGGCCCTATACGCCGAACAGGCCAGCTTTACCCTGACCGATGGCGCGCCGGCCGGCGCCGTCGCCCGACTCACCCTGCCCCTGAACCCGCCATGAACGACAACACCGCCTTGCGCGCCTTGATCGCCGAAGACGAACCCATCCTGGCCGCCGCCCTGAGCCACGCCCTGCAACGCCTGTGGCCGCAGTTGCGCATCGTCGCCACCTGCGCCAACGGCGTCGAGGCACTGCGGCAGGCGCAGGCCCTGCTGCCCGACATTCTGTTTCTCGACATCAAAATGCCGGGCAAGACGGGGCTGGAGGCGGCAGAGGAATTGGCCGAGGGCTGGCCGGCCGGACGTCCGTTTCCGCAGATTGTGTTCGTCACCGCCTACGATGAATTCGCGCTGGCCGCGTTCGAGCACGCGGCCGCCGACTATGTGCTGAAGCCGGTCAACGACGCGCGCCTCGGCAAGACCATCGAGCGCCTGCGCCAGCGCCTGGGCGCCCGCCAGCCGGACGGCTTGGAGAATCTGGCGCAATTGCTCGGCCAGTTGCAGGCGCTGGCGCCGCCGCAGCCGCGTTTAAGCGTGATCCGCGCCGCCGTCGGCAACCAGGTGCGCATGATCCCGCTGGCGCAGGTGCTGTACTTCGAGGCGCTCGACAAGTATGTCAACGTCGTCACGGCCGATGGCGAGGCGCTGATACGCAGCAGCCTGAAGGAATTACTGCCGCAACTGGACACGGCCCAGTTCTGGCAGGTTCATCGCGGCACCATCGTCAATGCCGCTTGCGTCGACAGCGCCGTGCGCGACGAAGCCGGCAAGCTGTCCTTGAAGCTGCACGGGCGCAGCGGCCAAGTGCGCGTCAGTCCCCTGTATGCGCACCTGTTCCGGCAGATGTGAGGTCCAACTGCCGGCCGCGGCATGGGCGCCAGCGCCTAGTGCAGTTGATGTTTCAATTCCGACAGCTCGTCGTGCACTCTCAGCACGGCATTTTTCATTTGCGGCGTCAGCTTGGCGTCGCTGCCGCAGACTTGCTTGGCGCGGTCGCCCAGTTGCTCCAGGTCGTCGACCACTTTGCGGATGCGCATTTCGTCGCGCGACTGGATCGCCTCCTGCGCCAGGTCGGATTGCCGGTCCAGCCGCTGTATGCAATCCCGCAACTCGCTGGGCAGATTCCGTTCGGCGGAACAAGCCTGCGAGGCTTGCCCAATGGCTTGCTGAATCGTATTAAAGCGCTGTTGGATTTCATTCGCTTGTAGCATGATTAGCCTCCTTGTCTATCCCGGGCACCAAAGGTGCGCCCGTATTCGATTAGACGGGGGTGGCGTGGCCGAAGTTTCCGACAGGCCCAGTCCGCTTCGCGGCATTTTTGCGTCACCGCAAATAATGCGCGCAGGACGAGGCGGCAAGTCAAACCGCGCGGCAAGAACTTTGTAAGCAAGCGTTACGGGTTATGCAACTATCATTTTAATAAGATACATTGCAGCAACTCTTTTACCGCGCCGCCGACGATGACAACAAACCTGAACGCGCCGCGCATCGGCATCGGCCTGCTGGCCGCCACGCTGCATCTGGCGCTGTTGTATGCCTTCCTGCAAAACCGCCCCGTGCCGCCCGCCGAAGCGGCGCAAGCCGAGCGGCCGGCGATCCAATGGCTGCGGCTGGCGCCAACGCCCCCAAGCCGGGCCGTGGCGGCGCGGCCGCCCTCGCCGCCGCCACGGCTGGCGGCGCGCCCCCCCGAGGCGCCGCAACGCAGCGCGCCCGCGCCCGTCCAGGCGCAGGCGCCCGCGCCGGAAACGCCCACGGCGGCGCCGGAAATCATCGTCGAGGCGGCCCCCGCCCGTCTCAGCGCCGACGAAATCCTGCGTCTCGCCAAACGCGATATCGGCAAAATCGACAAGGATTTGCGCAGGGAATTTCCCTCGCGGGGAGAGCCGGCGCCGCTGGACACGCCGCAGGCTCGGCTGGAACGGGGTTTCGCGGCGGCCCACGCGGCCGTGCCGCCGAAATGGTATCAGGGAGCCAAGATGGAGGAATTGACGCCGCGGGGCAACAGCACCGCCCGCACCTATAAAATCAGCAGCGCCTTGCTGACATACTGCATCACCATCACGGCCGAGGGCCAGCGCCACTACCACAACTGCCCGAGCTGAACGGTGTCAGGGCACGGCCAGGGCCGGCGCGCGCGGTCCCAGCGGCGCCAGATTGCGCAGCCGCAGCGCAATCAGCAATGCCAGCCCCAGGCCGGCGGCCAGCGCCGCCACCACGCCGGACCAGCCGTCGCGCGCCCACAACAGCCCGGACAGCGAGCCGACGGCGCTGGAACCGAGGTAGTAAAAGAACAGATACAGGGCCGACGCCAGCGCCTGAGGCGCGCGCGCCCGCCGTCCAACCCAGCTGCTGGCGACCGAGTGCGCGGCGAAGAAACCGAAGGTAAACAGCGCCATGCCGGCGATGATCACGGGCAGCGAATCCGCCAGCGTCAGCAGCAAGCCGGCCAGCATCGCCGACAGCAGCATCCACAGCACGCCACGGCGGCCCAGCCGGTCGACCAGGCGGCCGGCCCAGACGGCGCTGACGATGCCGATCAGATACAGCAGCGCAATGGCGCCGACCGTGCTCTGGCTCAGCTTGAACGGCGCCGCCAGCAGGCGGTAAGCGATGTAGTTGTACATGCTGACGAAGCAGCCCATCAGCAGGAAAGCCAGCAAGAACAAGCTGGGCAGGCCGGCATCGCCCAGGTGGCGGCGCAAACCGGCCGGCAGCGCGCGCCAGCCGTCGGCGCTGGCGACGAAGTTTTTCGAGCGCGGCAGGCTGCGCCAGAACTCGACCGCCGCGCACAGGCCCAGCACGCCCATCAGCGCCAGCGCCGCGCGCCACGACCAGATGTCGCTGAGCACGGCCACGAGGACGCGGCCGGCCATGCCGCCGAAGGCGCTGCCGGAGATGTACAAGCCCATCGACAGGCCCAGCGACGGCGCCTCGATCTCCTCGGCCAGATAGGCCATGGCGATGGCTGGCATGCCGCCCAGCGCGAGGCCGAGCGCGGCGCGCATCAGCAGCAACTGCGGGTAGGAGCGGGCGAAGGCGCATAGCAGCGTCATCAAGGCGGCGACGGCCAGCGCCGCCACCATCAGCGGCTTGCGCCCGAGCCGGTCGGAAACGGCGCTGGTCAGCAGCAGCGACACGGCCAGCGCCGCCGTGGCGATCGACAGCGCCCCGCTGCTTTGCGCCGGCGTCAGCGCGAACTCGCGCGACAGCAGCGGCATCAGCGGCTGCACGCAATACAACAGCGCGAACGTGGCGAAACCGCCGAAAAACAAGGCTCGGTTACTGCGCCGGAACTCCGGCGTGCCGGCGGCGATGGCCGGGCGCGCGGACGGCGCGGTGGGGATGGTGGAAGCGGACATGGTGGCGGACAGGAAAAAAGCGGCGACAAACCATCATAAGATTGCGTATTAATATCGTCCAATATATATTCAAGTCATTACTCATACTTTAAACAGATAACAAACATGGAATTGCGCCACCTGCGCTACTTCGTCGCCGTCGCCGAAGAACTGCACTTCACCCGCGCCGCCGAGCGCCTGCACATCGGCCAGCCGCCGCTGAGCCAGCAAATCCAGGCGCTGGAGGCGGAACTGGGCGCGCAACTGTTCGAGCGCAGCAAGCGCTGGGTGCGGCTGACGGAAGCGGGCCGGCTCTTCCTCGACGACGCCAGGCGCATCCTGGCGCTGGCGGAACAGGCGGCCGTGACGGCGCGCCGGGCCCAGCGCGGCGAAGCGGGCGAGCTGCGCATCGGCTTCACGTTCTCGACGCCGTTCACGCCGCTGTTCGCCACCGTCATCAACCGCTACCGCCAGCGCTTTCCGCTGGTCAGGCTGACGCTGCACGAAATGGCCACGCTGCCGCAGATCGAGGCGATCGGCCAGCGCACGCTGGACCTGGGCTTCGTGCGCCCGCCGGAAGTGGCGATCCCCGCCAGCGTCAGCCTGAGCACCCTGCGCCAGGACCCGCTGCGGCTGGTGCTGCCGAGCGCCCACCCGCTGGCCGCCCAGGCCAGCATCGCGATCCGGGAACTGGCCGGACAAGCCTTCGTCATGTACCCGAAAGACGCCGGCACCGGCATCTACCCGCAGATCTTCCGGCTGTGCCGGGCCGCCGGCTTCGTGCCCCACATCGCCCAGGAGGCGGGCGAAGCGTCGACCATCATCGGCCTGGTGGCGGCCGGCTGCGGCATCTCGGTGCTGCCGGCCTCGTTCGACCGCATCCACATGGACGGCGTCTGCTACCGGCCCATCGCCGACCCGGCGGCGACCACCAGCCTGCTGCTGGCGCGGCTGCAGGGCCAGAGCGCGCCGCTGGTCGACGCCTTCATCGCGCTCGCTGCCGAGGCCGCCCAAGCCGGCTAAAAGCAAGGGGACAGACCACGATTTCCGGGAAATCTTTCCCGGAAATTGTGGTCTGTCCCCCGCTGTTGCCGCAACTCAGGCGTAGTCGACGTCATGGACCAAGGGGACAGACCACGATTTCCGGGGGAATCTTTCCCGGAAATCGTGGTCTGTCCCCCGCTGTTGCGGCAACTCAGGCGTAGTCGGCGTCGAGCTCGGAGCCGGCGTAGTTTTCCAGTTGCTCGAACAGTTTTTTCATGCTGGTGCGCGTGAGGATTTGCTGGATCACCGTGCAGTGCGTGCGGTAGGCGTCGATGCGGTCGCGCAGCACCTCGTGGTGCTGCACCGGCACCTTGGCCAGCAGCGCCGCCCAGCCCGCCTCGAAGTCGGGCTTGTTCTTGCGCACCGAGCGCACCAGGCGCTCGAATTCCTTCTGGCCGGTGCGCGCGACGATGCCGCCGCCCTCGATGGCGAAGATGACGGCCAGCGCGATGACGCCCTCGGCGTTCAGGTCGGCGTCGCTGACGGGGCCGCGGTCATTGTGCCGGCGCAGCCAGCCGGCCAGGCGCACGATGGCTTGCACGTCCTTGCGCTGCTTGAGTTGCTGCGCGTATTTCTCCGGCCCGTTCCAGTTCTTGTTCGGGTCGGCGCTGCACAGGTCGACGAACAGGTCGCGCAAGCGGCGCTGCACGTAGACGGGGTCCAGGTCGTATTCGCCGACGAGGGCGTCTTCGGGCAGTTGCGACAGCTCGCGCACGAGGCGGAAGCCGGCCTGGAAGGCGTGCTCGGCGCCGTGCTCGACGAGGAAGTCGAGCGCGGCCTGGTCGCCGTCGTGCATCAGCGCGTGCTCCAGCCCCAGCGAGACGCCGCCGACGGTCAGGTACAGGGCCTTCTGGATGCCCTCGGCCGTGCGCTCGTTGGTGAACTTTTCCGCCACCATCGCCGTGATGCCGGTCAGCTCATCGGCCAGGCTGGCGGCCGCGTCGGGGCGCGGATCGTGCGCCAGCAACTTGATGGCGCGCACCAGGCGCGGCAGGTTTTCTGCGACGATGGCAGGCAGCATGGTGTCGCCGGCCATCAGGAGAAGATGCCGGTGCCCAGGCTGCGCCGGGCGCCCGGTTTGGCCACGCCGCTGCGCGTGCTCGGCACTTGCTTGCGCAAGCGGTACAGCAATTCCTTGGTGCTGCGCTGCAGGAAGGCCGGCTCTTCGTCCGGATCGTCGCTGAACTCGGCGTCGACCAGGTCGCCGCTGTGGCGGAAGTCGGGGAACAGCTCGAACAGCGAGCGGTCCCAGCCGTCCTCATTGGCTTGCGCCAGTTCGATGGCCAGCGGCACGACGTCGTTGTCGGACGAGGTCTGGCCCGTGATGTAGGGGCCCTTGACGAGGATTTCGCCGGCCACTTCGAGGATTTCCTTGGGCGCCATCGAGAACAGGATGGCGAAGGCCGTCGCGCCCCAGTCCGTCGCCGAGGCTTCGAACAGCAGCGCGCGGCGGCGCTCGGCGTCCTCGGCCGAGAAGACGATGCCGTGGATGTGGGCGAACAGGGCCTCGGCGATGCGCTCCGGGTCGTCCTCGATCTGGTCGTCGCTCCAGGTGGCGGCGATGAAGGCCAGGCTGTCGGCCCAGGCCTTGGGCGGCACCAGCAGCGTCGCCAGCGACATCTTGCCGCCGTCGAAGCCGGCCAGGTGCAAGGCCGTCACCTGCGGCGGGATGCTGCCGAGCACCTCGACGACGGCCAGGTCGCCGTACTGATCGGCGGCGTCGGAAAACGCCTGCTCGGCGTGGCCCAGCGAGCCGGCCAGCACCAGCTCGGTGACTTGCCTGGTCAGCGCCGGAAGATTGCTGTTATCTGCCATTGTCGTCTCCGTCTTGGTCAAACATTTGCGCGAAATCGTCGTTGACGTCGTCCTCGTCCTGCACGTCGTCGCCGTCGTCGTTGACGCCGAGTTGCTCGAGCGACTGGTCCTCGTCGTCCCACAGCCGCGGGTTCTTGTACAGGAAGGCCGTGATGATGGCCTGGCGCGCCAGGTCGGGGAAGCTGTCGCCGATGGCCGCGTACATCTTGGCCGCCTCGGCGCCGGCGCAGGAGGCCATGGCGAACACGGGGCCGGGCGCGCCCATCTCATAGTCCTCGCTGGCGGCCAGCAAGCCCTTCGGGTTGTTGAACTCGATGTGGTCGACCAGCGCGAAGCTGAGCATGTTGACGTCCTCAATGCCGCCGCCGCTGGCGTACTCGCTGACGAGGGCGCTGACCATGCTCTGGTAATTCTTGCGGTTAGGCGGGTCGCCCAGAATGCCTTCGATCTGGCCGCCCAGCTCGCGCGACTGATAGGCAAATTCGGGGTGTACTCTTCTCATGTTCTTCTTTCCAATGTAATGCATGGCGCCGCAGGCGGCGCCGCTCTCGATGATGGTTAAAACCGGCCGGGCCGGCCAGCCGAGGCGGCTAGCCGGGGCGCCCGGCGGGGGGCCGCCTCAGGCCGGCAAGCTGGTGCCGTGCAGGCTGAACACGGCGCGCCACAGCGCATACGCTTCCGCCTCCGGATCGATGATGATGCGGTGGTTCACGCTTTGGTTGTATTCCGCGCGCTTGACAGGGTCGGACAGGATTTCGTAGGCTTTCGTGATGCTCTTGAAGCGTTGCTCCGCGCCGGGCGCCGTGTTGCGGTCGGGGTGGAAGCGCATCGCCAGCGAGCGGTACACCTTCTTGATTTCGTCGTCGCTGGCATTGGGAGGGACGCCAAGGACATTGTATAAATTTTCCATATGGACACTCCAGGACGTATGCCAAAACAATTAAAGACGAATTATCCTATAGAAAACGGCCGCCGTCCCGCCGCCCGCGCGAAATGGCGGCGCGGCGGCGCGGATTTCCGCAAATATTGCCGCCTGCCCCCAACGGCGGCGATAAACGCGGGCGCTTACGGTAAAATGCCGGCAACCTGTCACTTCCAAAGCACTTAACACATGAGCAACGATAAAAACAACAGCGCGCCGGCAGCACCGGTGCTGACGTCCAATTTCCTGCGCGCCATCGTCGAGAGCGATCTGGCAGCCGGCACCCACACGCGCACCGGCCTGCCGCCGGTCATCACGCGCTTCCCGCCCGAGCCGAACGGCTACCTGCACATCGGCCACGCCAAATCGATCTGCGTGAACTTCGGCCTGGCGCGCGACTTCGGCGGCCGCTGCAACCTGCGCTTCGACGACACCAACCCGGCCAAGGAAGAGCAGGAATACGTCGACACCATCATCGACAGCGTCAAGTGGCTGGGCTTCAACTGGGAGTCAGACGGCCCTGACGGCACGGAAAACCACCTGCACTACGCCAGCGACTACTTCGAGCAGTTGTACGCGATGGCCGAATACCTGATCACGGCCGGCTTCGCCTATGTCGACAGCCAGAGCGCCGACGAGATGGCGGCCAACCGCGGCAATTTCAACCAGCCCGGCAAGAACTCGCCCTTCCGCAACCGTCCGGCCGATGAGTCGCTGGCCCTGTTCCGCGCCATGCGCGCCGGCCAGTTCCCGGACGGCGCGCACATCCTGCGCGCCAAGGTCAGCGAGGACGCCATGGCGGCGCCGAACATGAACCTGCGCGACCCGGCCATCTACCGCATCCGCCACGCCCACCACCACCGCACGGGCGACGCCTGGTGCATCTACCCGATGTACGACTACACGCACCCGATTTCGGACGCGCTGGAAAACATCACCCACTCCGTCTGCACGCTGGAGTTCCAGGACCACCGGCCGTTCTACGACTGGCTGCTGGAGACGCTGTCGGCCGGCGGCTTCTTCCGCCTGCCGGTGCCGCGCCAGTACGAATTCGCCCGCCTGAACCTCACCTACGTCGTCACCAGCAAGCGCAAGCTGCGCCAACTGGTCGACGAGGGCATCGTCGACGGCTGGGACGATCCGCGCATGCCGACCCTGGTCGGCCTGCGCCGGCGCGGCTTCACGCCCGATTCGGTGCAACTGTTTTGCGAGCGGATCGGCGTGACCAAGTCGGACGGCTGGATCGACATGAGCACCTTCGAGGGCTGCCTGCGCGAAGACCTGGACCCGAAGGCGCCGCGCGCCTCCGCCGTGCTGCGCCCGCTCAAGCTGGTGATCGACAATTTCGCCGACGGCGAGAGCGTCGCGTGCGAGTCGCCCGTGCACCCGCACTTCCCCGAGCGCGGCCTGCGCAGCTTCCCGCTGACCAAGCACCTGTGGATAGAGGAAGACGACTTCATGGAAGTGCCGAGCAAGGGCTATTTCCGCCTGTATCCGCCGAGCGGCGACAAGCCGGGCAGCCGCGTGCGCCTGCGCTACGGCTTCGTCGTCGAATGCACGGGTTTTGACAAGGACGAGAACGGCAAGGTCGTCGCCGTCCATTGCAATTACTTCGAGGACAGCCGCTCGGGCACGGACGGCAGCGCCACCTACAAGGTCAAGGGCAACATCCACTGGGTCAGCGCGGCCACCGCGCTGGAGGCCGAAGTGCGCCTGTACGACCGCCTGTTCACCATCCCCCAGCCCGACGCCGGCGGCAAGGACTTCAAACTGGCGCTGAACCCGAACGCCAAGGAAGTGGTGCGCGCCTATCTGGAGCCGGGCATGGCGGCGGCGCTGCCGGAGCAGCGCTTCCAGTTCGAGCGGCACGGCTATTTCATCGCCGACCACGTCGACTCGACGCCGGGCAAACCCGTCTTCAACCGCATCGTCACCCTCAAGGACAGCTGGGCCGCCAAGTAAGCGCGGCGCCCCGCCAGCGAACCCGCTCCGGCGGGTTTTTTTACGCCCGCGCCCGTCCGAATATCCCGCGCGCAGCAAAAGCTTGTTGACGGACTTGCCATTGGTTTGTATATTACACATTGTTAAAAAAGTTTCAACAATGCAAAGTTTTCCGGCCTGAGGATGCAGCACTGCACGGCAGACTTGGATACACGATCTCCTGATGCGGCTGACGATGCTTTCCTTCATGGGCAAGAAAAATAAGTTTTCCCCCAAGCGGCCGATCTGGTGGATCGGCGTGCTGCTGTCGTCCTGCGTCGGGCTGCTGTTCTACCTGACGGCGTCGAAGTCGATCGAGGCCGACTCGAACCAGCGCTTCAAGAACCTGGCGCACACGGCCCAGTACAGCATAGGCGCGCGCATCAAGTCGTATGCCGACTTGCTGCGCGGCACAGCCAGCCTGTTCCAAGTCTCGGAAAACATTACCCGCCTGCAGTTCCGCCACTACGTGGACGGCCTGTCGCTGGAAGAACATTACCCAGCCATTGAAACGATTAATTTCGCCAAGTTTGTCACCGAGGAAGAGCGCCCCGCTTTCGAGGCCAAGGTGCACCGCGATGAAGCCATCTATGACGGCTACCCGCCGTTTGTCCTGAAACCGACGGGCAAGCGCCCCAACTACTCGGTGCTGACCTATATGGAGCCGATCGCCAACGCGCCGGAAATATTCGGTGTCGATGTCGCCGCCCAGCCTTTCCGCGCCAGGGCGCTGGAAGAGTCGCGCGACAGCGGCGAGGTCAGCAACTCCGGCCACCTGATCGTCGTACCGGGCCGGCCCGCGATGAAGGCCCTGGCAATGCGCCTGCCCATCTACCGCGCCGGCATGCCCACGGGTAACGTCGCCGAGCGCCGCGCCGCCTACATCGGCTCGATCGGCGTCGGCTTCAATCTGCAGTCGCTGGTGCAGGGCGTGCTCAGCGAATTGCCGGTGCGCTCGGTGCACGTGGCCCTGTATGACGGCGGCACTGCCGCCCAGCCCAAGCTGCGCGGCGCCGGCGCGCTGGTGTTCGACAGCCAGACGGCGCTGCCGCCGGCGCTGCAGTGGACGCCATCGGCCCGCAGCACGCTGTCGACGACGGTGCCCATCAACTACAATGGGCGCCTGTGGCAAGCCCACTTCAGCGTCAGAAAGAACGATCTCTACACACGCTTCGACATTTACTTTCCCTGGCTGGCGATGCTGGCCGGCTCCATCGGCGCGATGCTGATCTATGCCCTGTTCCACACGCTGTCGTCGTCGCGCATGCGGGCCATCCAGATGGCCAAGGCGATGACCCAGGAGTTGCGCGACAGCCAGGCCAAGCTGCAAATCTCCCACCAGAAGTTGCGCCGCCTGGCCGCCCACGCCGACCACATCAAGGAAGAAGAGCGCAAGCGCATCGCCCGCGAAATCCACGACGACCTCGGCCAGAACCTGCTGGTGCTGCGCATCGATGCCGACATGCTGGCCTCGCGCACCGAGCGCCGCCACCCGCGCCTGAACGCGCGCGCCCGCTCGACGCTGAGCCAGATCGACGCCACCATCAAGAGCGTGCGCCACATCATCAACGACTTGCGCCCGACCGTACTCGACCTGGGCTTGAACGCGGCCGTCGAGTGGCAGATCGCCGAGTTCCGCCGCCGCACCGGCATCGTCTGCGAATTGAATGAAAACCAGACCGACATCCGCCTCAACGACCATTGTGCGACGGCATTTTTCCGCATCCTGCAGGAATCGCTGAGCAATATCTCGCAACACGCCAAGGCCAGCCTGGTGCAGGTCGAACTGAAAAAGGACGGCGACATCCTGTCGATGACGGTCAAGGACAATGGCATCGGCGTGCTCAAGGAGGGCCGCAACAAGGTCGGCTCCTTCGGCCTGGTCGGCATCGAGGAGCGCATCAAAATACTCGGTGGTAAGTTCTCAATCAAAAGCAGCTATGGCGCCGGCATGACGGTGATGGTGTCGGTGCCGATCAAGGCCGATCCGGCCTACCCGTACCTGGAAGAACAAGCTGAACTGGATGACCACTTGGCATGATGCGAGCGCCTCCAGACCGCGCCGCCCTTGCCGCCGTAGGATTCGGTAACGGTGGCCCAAGAATTTTCCGACAGAACATTGATCTATATCAATGTTGCTCTTTCATCCAGGAGGAAAATGAAAACAATGCTCTGCGTCAACATGACGTCAATTGCAGAGTTCTCACGTCCAAGCTGCGCGATAACCGTCTCCCAAAGGAAGCCAATCATGACATCTAACAACAATTTCAAAGCAATCACAGAACTGGATCTGGACGCGATCAAAGTAAAGCTCATGCATAAGGAGTCCGGTGAAGGCTGGAGCCTGGAAAAAGCCAATGCCATGGAGTTTGAGTATCGTCGCTTTCTGATACTGATGAAACAATACCCAACTGAGCAAACGGCGCCCTTGTTCGATGTCGACATCTTCTGGCACTACCATATTCTTGACACCCTGAAATATGCTGTCGATTGCGAAGCGATATTCGGCTATTTCCTGCATCACTTCCCCTATGTCGGCCTGCGCGGCGAGGCCGACGAAGAAGTGCATCAACGCCACGGCGACCGGATGAAGGAATTGTACGAGGCAACGTTTGGCGAGGCTTACATCCGTGATACGGCAGAAGACAAAGCAGCATTCTCGACCCGCGTTGCGCTCGACGGTGCGCCGCAAACGGCATTCTCGACCCGTGTTGCCGCAGACGCCAAGCCGCTGACGGCATTCTCGACCCGCGTTGCCGCCGACGCCAAGCCGCAGACGGCGTTCTCGACCCGCGTTGCCGCCGACGCCAAGCCGCAGACGGCGTTCTCGACCCGCGTCGCCGCCGACGCTAAGCCGCAGACGGCGTTCTCGACCCGCGTTGCCGCCGACGCCAAGCCGCAGACGGCATTCTCGACCCGTGTTGCCGCCGACGCCAAGCCACAGACGGCGTTCTCGACCCGCGTTGCCGTCGACGCCGCAGCCCAAGAAGCACGCGCCAGCTTCTATACCAACCGCCCGACCCTGCCTGCAAGCAACTGATAAAGGACGCTCCGGAGCCCATCCCGGCTCCGGAGCCGAGCACAACGCTATAACACCGCAGCGCCCCTCCCACCGCCACCCCGCCGTTTCCCGAACGCAACACCCATTGAAATTCGGGTTGAAATCACGCCGCGTTTGCCTATACTAAGGAAGTTGTCGCAAGACAACTTGCCTCAAGTAATTTTTCATTACACTTCCCGTAAGCACTCCAGTTCAGCGGTGTGCCGATATCAGCCGAGTTCACCTGCACAGCGCGCGGGGATAAATGGCGATATCCAGTAAGCATCATTGCCGTTTTCATATTCCGAACAGTCGACTTTCCAAAAGGACTATCACTCATGAATTCGAATGACAACTTCCAAGCCATTGCCGCCCTCGATTTGGACCCGATCAAGGTCAAGCTGATGCACCAGGAATCCGGCGAAGGCTGGTCGCTGGAAAAAGCCAACGCGGTCGAGTTTGAATACCGCCGTTTCCTCTACCTGATGAAAATTTTCCCGGCCGAAGCGACGGCGCCGCTGTTCGACGTCGACACCTTCTGGCACTACCACATCCTCGACACGATGAAATATGCCGTCGATTGCGAGCAAGTCTTCGGCTACTTCCTGCACCACTTCCCCTATGTCGGCTTGCGCGGCGAGGCCGACCTGGAAGCCCACCACCGCGTTGGCGAGCGCATGAAGGAATTGTACGAAGAAACATTTGGCGACGACTATCTACGCTCGGCGGCGACGATGGAATCGGCCGGCGCGGCGCAAACTGCCTTTTCCAGCGCAGCGGCGAACACGGCCTTCTCCAGCGCCGCCGTACAAACGGCATTTTCCAGCCGGGCGCCGGCGACCGCCTTCTCCAGCGCCGCCGTGAAGACGGCCTTCTCCAGCGCGGCGACCAAAACGGCGTTCTCCAGCGCCGCCGTGCAGACCGCGTTTTCCAGTGCCTCCGCAAAAACGGCCTTTTCCAGCGCCGCCGTGAAGACGGCGTTCTCCAGCCGGGCGCCGGCAACCGCCTTCTCCAGCGCGGCCGTCAACACGGCGTTTTCCAGCCGGGCGCCGGCAACGGCATTTTCCAGCGCGGCCTCCGCCGGCGAGGCAAACCGCTTCTATATGGACCGCCCGGCATTGACGCCGCAGGCATAGGCCAGGCCCCTGGCGCACTGAAAGCGGCGGCGTCACGCGGGAAGCCCCCGCGTGTTGCCGCCGTTTTTCTTGCCACGGAGGCAGGCCGGCGGCCAGGCGGCGACGCTTGAGGCGCGACAAAGCCCGCCTACGCGGCGCAAACTTTAGGTTGAATTCAGGCAGAGCTTGAATATACTGAGGAAGTTGATGTGCATCAACTTGATCCGGAAGAGAGATATCTACGCGATGTTGTGGCAGACGCCGGCATCGCGGGGTCGGTAGCGCTGTTCACCATCGTTGAGCCGAGGGCATCATGACAGTTAGCACTATTTCAAGCAACAAGGCCGCGGTGCAGATCGCGCCGCAGAAACCGCCGGAAACGACACAGCAGGTAAAACCGCCACCGCCGCCACCGCCGCCTCGCGAGGTGGCGCCCACGTCCACCGTGAACACCAACGGCCAGACCACGGGCACGACGATTAGTACGACAGCCTGAGCATTTCAACTAAGTGGCAAGTTGCGGCGCCGGACGCCGCATTGCTATTTTTTGCTACGCACTAGTGCTGCGCAGACCGGCACGGCAGCCGCGATGGCCGCCGCATGCCGGCAGACGGCGTTTAAGCGGCCATCATTTCGCGCAGTTCGCGTATGCTGAAATCGCTGATTTCGTGCATGCGAATGAGGATGGTCGCGCCGATCGGCAGCGTGTTGTGGCGGATTTTGCTGATCACCGGCGGCGCCACTTCCAGCGCGCGCGACAATGCCGCGTCGTTTTTCAGCTGCAGTTTTTCGATGATGGCATCCAACACGCGGTTTGGATTGTAGGTAGGCAATGCTGTAATTTGTTTGATAGTCATGATTGAATCCGAACTTGTTGTATTTTTGCAAAAATATGACGCCGGAACGCCTATCCTTGCCAGAACCACGTGGTGACACGCCAAAAAATCCCTGTGGTTTATGCGGTTTTTCCCGCACGGGCCGTATAATACACGAAATTGTTAGTTTTTGCTTAACTAACAGGTATTTTGTGATTATTGAAGAGATTTGACGCGCATCAGATGTGATAGAGAATACTCCAAAAACGGCAAGCGTGCTTAAATTCTATTGAAATCTATCAATGTGTACCGCTGACGCCACCGGCGCGAAACAGCCATTCGACGGCCAGCAGGGTCGTGAGTTGGGCGATTTCGGCGGGAAAAAACCATGCCTGCGTGCCGCAGGATGAAAAATCGACATTGCTCCAGCCGAGCTGGCGGCGGATTTCCGCCGGCGTCGGCGGCGGTTTGCGGGCGCCCTCGCGCTGGTGCATATAGGCCCGGACTTGCTCTTTGGTCGGATGAGTGATGTGAGGCATCGCACGCTCCCAATAGAAGGCCGCGCCCTCTGGCGGGGCGGACCGGAATTGCCAACTACTAGCAAACTACAGCCGCCTGATGACGACTTTGCTCACGATATCGTGTCGTGAGCGTATGACGTTTGAGGTGCGTCAAAAAATGGTGCATCGCACCAAATCATGCCACATCCACCCCGCCGGGTGGAAAAAAGATGCTTATTTGGCCTTTTTCAGGCTCGCCTCATACAACACTTTGGCATCCTTGTGGGCGCGGTCCAGATTGCGCATCGTATCGTTCTTGTCATGCACGACGAAATAATTGCCCGCCTGCGCGTTGACGACCAGCTTGATCGCCGCCTCATCGCTCAGCAAGTATTTTTCCGTGATCAGCGTGGTGACTTCGTCCAGGTATTCTTCATAGGTCATGTGGGGCATCCTCTGTGTTGCTGCTTAATAATTCACTATTTTACTCTCTGTCGCAGGGCATCCGCGACCCGCGCGTAGCGCAGCCGCACGCCCAGCTCGTCCTTGATGCGGCGGTTCAGCATGCGGCGCGACTCCGACATGAAGGACAGCAACACCGGCGAGACCGCCTCGCGCAACGCGGCGCGGGGCAGCCGCGGCGACCGCGGCAAGGCGTGGGCGTCGGCCACGGCATCGAAATAGTCGGCCATCTTCATGTCGCTGTCGTCGACGGCGTGGTAGACCCGGCCCGGCAACCCGCGGAACAGGGCCCGCGCGATGATGTGCGCCAGATCGTCGGCGTGGATGTGGTTGCTGTACACATCGTCGGCCGCGTCCAGCGCCGGCGTGCCCAGCTGCAAGCGCTTGAGCGGCAGGCGCTCGGCCGCGTAAATGCCCGGCACGCGCAAAATCGACAGGACGCTGTGGCTGCCCCTGGCCCAGGCGCGCAGCACGCGTTCGGCGTCGACGCGGCGTTTGGCCCGCTCATTGCTCGGCGCGACGGCGCGCGTCTCGTCGATGACGGCGCCGCCGCAATCGCCGTAGACGCCGCTGGTGCTGACGTAAACGAGGCGCGCGCGCTCAGGTAAAATGGCGCATACATTGCGCGTGCGCCGGTCCAGCATGCCGTCGGCCCGCGGCGGCGCCAGGTGCACGATGCGCGAGGCCAGGCCGGACAGCCGCGCCAGGCTGGCGCGGTCGTCGAGGTCGGCAACGACGGGGATGGCGCCGGCGGCGCGCAATTCGGCGCGGCGGCCCGGCTGGCTGGTCACGGCGAAGACGCGGAAGCGCCCGCGCAGCAAGGGCAGCAAACGCATGCCGACGTCGCCGCAGCCGAGAATGAGCAGGCGCGGCCGATGAATACTGTGAGTGATTGTGTTTTTCATTTCAAGGATTGTATGACTTTTCAAATTACCGTTCAGCCCAGCGGCCACCAGTTTAGCTGCGACGCGGACGAAACGGTGCTGGCGGCGGCGATACGGGCCGGCGTCGGCCTACCTTATGGCTGCAAAAACGGCGCCTGCGGCTCGTGCAAGGGCAAGGTTGTGCGCGGCAGCGTGCAGCACAAGGCGCACCAGCAGCGCGCCCTGACGGTGGACGAGGAAGCGGCCGGCATGTCGCTGTTCTGCTGCGCCACCACCAGCGCCGACCTCGTCATCGAAGCGCGCGAAGTGGCCGGCAGCAGCGACTACCCGATCAAGAAGATGCCCTCGCGCGTGACCAGCATCGAGAAAGTGGCGCCCGACGTCGTCGTGCTGACGCTGCAACTGCCCGCCAACGAGCGCCTGCAATACCGCGCCGGCCAGTACATCGAATTCATGCTGCGCGACGGCAAGCGGCGCAGTTACAGCATGGCCAGCGCGCCCGACGGCGAGGGCCCGCTGACCCTGCACATCCGCCACATGCCGGGCGGCCTGTTCACCGAATCCGTGTTCAACACGATGAAGGAGCGCGACATCCTGCGCTTCGAGGGCCCGCTCGGCACCTTCTTCCTGCGCGAAGACTCGGACAAACCGATCGTGCTGCTGGCCTCGGGCACCGGCTTTGCGCCCATCAAGGCCATCGTCGAGCACATGATCCACCTGAAGTCGCCGCGGCCCATGCTGCTGTACTGGGGCGGACGGCGGCCGCAGGACTTGTACATGGACGCGCTGTGCCGCCGGTGGGCGGCCGAACTGCCGAACTTCCAGTACGTGCCGGTCGTCTCCGACGCCCAGCCGGACGACCAGTGGCAGGGGCGCGGCGGTTTCGTCCACCGCGCCGTCATCGACGACCTGCCCGACCTGTCGGGCCACCAGGTGTACGCCTGCGGCGCGCCGGTCGTCGTCGATTCCGCCAAGCGCGATTTCGTGCAGCTGTGCAAGCTGCCGGAGGAAGAGTTCTACGCCGACGCCTTCACCACCGAGGCCGACCTGGCCAAGTAAGCAAACGCGGCGGCGCCGTCGTCAGGGGGCGGCCGCTCAGTCCGGTCCGCGCTTGGTGCAGATGCGCGCCGCGTCGAACTGGTCCTGGTTCTTGCCCGTCACGCCACGGTAGAACTGCTGGATCTGCTCCATGTCGCGCTCGATGTCGCCGCTGGTGTGGAACATCCGGCCGATGCCGCCGGCCTTGCGCTTGAAGTCGAGGTAGGCCAGCGCCACCGGCACGCCGGCGCCGTGGGCGATGTGGTAAAAGCCCGTCTTCCAGTGGCTGACGCGGCCGCGCGTGCCCTCGGGCGCGACGATCACCACCAGCCGCTCCTGGCGCGCGAAGGCGTCGACCGTCGCCTGCACCATGTTCTTGGTGGCGCTGCGGTCGACGGCGATGCCGCCCAGCCAGCGCGCCAGCGGCCCCAGCGGCCATTGGAACAGGCTCGCCTTGCCCACCCAGTACACGCGCAGACGCAGCGCGAAGCACAACATCAGCGTGTACGGAAAATCCCAGTTGCTCGTATGCGGCGCGGCGATCAGCACGTATTTCGGATCGGCGGGCTGGATGCCCTCCGTTTTCCAGCCGAGCAGGCGCAGCATGGCGACGGAAAACCAGCGCATCAGGGTGTTAATAACAGGGGTGTCGAAAATTGTCTTATGCATGGCGAACGACAGGGGAAAAGCTTGTCAGGCGGGGGTGAAGGGCGGGCTGGGCGGCGGAAAGACTGTTTCGGCTGGGCATCATGCAGCGATGCCATACATCAGGCACAATGGTGCGAAATAATTTCCAGCCGACCAGTATTTTAATCTACGCCGGCCCGGCCCCCTAGAAAGTCTTCATGAGCACGCCCTCTTCGAGCAACGGATTCAGCGTTTTACGGCACCGCAATTTCGCGTTTTACCTGTCCGCCCGCGTCCTCGGCACGCTGGCCGTGCAGATGCAAAGCGTGGCCATCGGCTGGCAGGTCTACCAGTTGACGGGCAGCCTGTTCGACCTCGGCCTGATCGGCCTGGCCCAGTTCGCCCCCTTCCTGCTGCTGATCCTGATCGCCGGCCACGCGGCCGACCGCTACAACCGCCGCAACATCATCGCCCTGTGCCTCGTCGCGCAACTGCTGTGCGCGCTGGCCCTGCTGGCCTTCACCGTGGCCGGCCTGGGCGTCGTCTGGCCCGTGTTCGCCGTGCTGGTGCTGTTCGGCAGCGCGCGCGCCTTCATGATGCCGGCCACCCAGGCCGTGCTGGTCAACATGGTGCCGGCGGCAAGCTTCAGCAAGGCCGTCGCCCTCAGCTCGTCAAGCTTCCACGTCGCCGTCATCCTCGGGCCGACGCTGGGCGGCCTGCTCTACCTGGCCGGGCCGGGCGTGGTCTACCTGGCGGCGGCGACGCTGCTGAGCGTCTCCGTGTTACTGATGCGCATGACGCACGCGGCGCCGCAGGCCACCAGCCGCGAGCCGGCCAGCTGGCACACCGTGCTCGAAGGGCTGCGCTTCGTCTGGTCGAAGCCGGTGGTGCTGGGCGCCATCTCGCTGGACCTGTTCGCCGTGCTGTTCGGCGGCGCCACGGCGCTGCTGCCGGCGCTGGCGCACGACGTGCTGCACACCGGGCCGACCGGCCTGGGCCTGCTGCGCACGGCGCCCGGCATGGGCGCCGCGCTGTGCTCGGTGGCACTGGCCTTCTTCCCCATCACGCGCCGGGTCGGCCTGTGGATGTTCGGCGGCGTCGCCGTGTTCGGCCTGGCCACCATCGTGCTGGGCGCCACCGGCAGCGTCGCCGTCGCCCTCGTCGCCCTGTTCCTGATGGGCGCCGGCGACATGGTCAGCGTCTACATCCGCCACCTGCTGGTGCAATTCGAGACCCCGGACGCGATCCGCGGCCGCGTCAGCGCCGTCAACGCCGTCTTCATCGGCGCCTCCAACGAACTGGGCGAATTCGAATCGGGCCTGACGGCCGGCTGGTTCGGCCTGGTGCGCGCCGTCCTGTTCGGCGGCGCCGCCACCGTCGTCGTCACGGCCACGTGGGCGCTGGGCTTCCCGGTGCTGTCGCGCATGGACCGCTTCCCCCACCACGAGAAGGAAGAGGCGGCCCGCGCCGAAAAAAGCGCCGGCGCCGCCTGAAATCGGCGCCGCATGGGCGGCGCCAGGCGGTAAGATGCGCTGTCAACATTGCCCTCGCGAACCGCCATGCGCATCCCCCTCCCCTTCCACACCTTCGTCCGCAGCCGCCCGCACCTGAGCCTGGCAATCGCCCTGGGCCTCGCCGTCGGCCTGCTGCTGCCGGACGCCTGGCAACTGATGACGCGCCTGCTGACGGCCTGGAACGTCGCCGTCTGGGCCTACCTGCTCACCGTGGCGACGATGATGATGCGGGCCGACCACCGCAAAGTGAGGGACATGTCGGCGCGCCAGGACGAGCGCGCCGCGCTGGTGCTGGTGACGCTGTCGGTGGCCGCCATCATGAGCCTGGCGGCGATCATTTCGCAATTGTCGGCGCTCCAGCACATGACGCCCGACGCAAAGGCGCTGCACTACGGCTTCACCGTCATCACCCTGCTCGGCTCCTGGTTCCTCGTCGGCACCCTGTTCTGCGTCCACTACGCCCACCTGTACTACCAGGGCGGCAAGGACAAGCCGCTGCAATTTCCCGAAGGCGAGGACAATCCCGACTACTGGGACTTCCTGTACTTCGCCTTCACCGTCGCCGTCGCCGCGCAGACCTCGGACGTCAGCGTGCGCACGCGGGGCATGCGCAAAATCGTCCTGGCCCAGTCGGTGCTGAGCTTCTTCTTCAACCTCGTCGTGCTGGGCCTGTCGATCAACATCGCGGCCGGCCTAATCAACGGCTAAGGCGGCGCCACAGCCGGGGACAGACCACGATTTTTCAAGAAATAATTTTTTGAAAAACATGATCTGTCCCCGGCTGGGCAGGCGAACGGCACTGGCAAGAATGGGGAAAAGGTGTAAGATAAATCCGTGTGCAAAACGTTGTAGCCAAGTTGGATTTGGCGCGGGGACAGTTCGCGCCAAACGCACGCAGGCAAGGCGCTGGATGTCAATGCTACGACTGCAGCGCCGCGCCGCCGGCTTGGCAGGGTTTATTTTTGAATAACCGGAGTGAGCATATGCAAATCAACATCAATACCGACAGCACCATTGAACGCAACGCTGGATTAACCGAGCACGTGCAGTCCGTAGTTGAATCAGCCGTCAACCGTTTTCGCGACAACATCACCCGCGTCGAAGTTCACCTCAGTGACAACAACAGCCAGAAATCGGCCGACGGCGACAACCGCTGCCTGATGGAAGCGCGCATCACCGGCTACCAGCCGATCGCCGTCAGCGACCACAACGCCACCCTGCACCAGGCCATCGCCGGCGCGGCCGAGAAACTCAAGCGCGCCATTGACAGCGCGCTGGGACGGCTGCACGACAGCAAGCGCCACGCCAGCGGCAAAGTGGCGGCCGACGCCGACGCCGAAACCGACGACATCAGCGAATAAACCGCTCAGCTAGCAAAGGATGCTGGCGGCCGCCCAGGCCGCCAGTGCTACCCGCCCCGCCTCACGCCCCGGCCAGTTCGCGCAGATAGCGCAAACCCGCCAAAGAACGGCTGCCGTACCACGACATCATCTCCCCATCGAGCAACTGCACGGGCTTACCGATTTGCCGCTCCAGCGCATCGACATGCGCCTCGGTGAAACGATATGGCTCGCTCGACAACAGCACGCCGTCCAGCGACGCGAGCAATTCCTCACTCCAGTCGAAACGGGGATAGCGGGCGGCGCCCAAATCGGGCACGCGCCAGCCGATCTGCGCCAGCATATTGGCGATATAGGTATCGCGCGAGACGGCCATCCACGGATCCTGCCAGATGCAATACAACATGGTCCGGGGCGGCCCCTTGGGCGCGGCCTGCAACAAGGCCCACTCCGCCTCGAAGGCGGCGCACCAGGCCTCGGCCCTGGCCTCGGCGCAAAAAATGCCGCCCATCAAACGGGCCAGCGCCACATTATCGCGCGGCGCCAGCGGATGCGTGACCACCACATGCGGGACAAACTCCGCCAAGGCCGCCACGGTGGGCCGCTCATTCTCATCGACATTCACCACCAGATGCGAGGGCGCGAGCGCGCGTATCCTCTCGACATTCACATCCTTGGTGCCGCCGACCTTGGCGATCGCCCGCACGGAGTCGGCCGGATGGACACAAAAGCCCGTGCGGCCGACGAGCTGCCCGGCCAAACCCAAATCGCACAACAACTCCGTAATTGACGGCACCAGCGACACAATCCGCGCCTTAGCGTCGGCCGCATGCACCGTCCCCACCGCATCCATCCAAGCCATCGCACCTCCGCAGCACACCCAGGCCGCCATTGAACCACGAGCCGGCCCGGCACGCCAGCGCCGCGCCAAAACCGCCATGTCTAGACCTGACCCCAGGGGCGTTTTTCAATACTGGGGTCAGGTCTAGACATGGCGGTTTTTTGCCGTGGGCAATGGCCGCCGCTGACCAGGCGGGTAAGTTGCGCTATGATTGCTGCACCGGCGTTACCGTTGAGTTTCTCGCTTTTTGAAAGTTTTATTTTGGAACATATTGGTCTTTTTGGCGCTTCGAGTTATCAGGTCGGCGATTTGCAGTTGTTCCGGGATTCGGCCGACGCCGCCGTCGCGGCCTTGTTGGCCACTTGCCCGCTGGTCCGTCTGCAACCAGGCCAGGCAATCGCCGACGCCCGCCGGGCCCGTTTGTATATCGTCTTGCGCGGCGCGCTGGAGGTCGCCACGGATACGGCCACCGGCATGGCCGATGGCACGGTCAGCAAGGTGTTGCCGGGCGAGAGCGTCGGCGAGCAGTCGGTGCTCGACGAGGAAAGCAATTTGTCGGCCATTTCCGCCGTCGAGGAGACGGATTTGCTGGTCATCGAGGCCGAGCTGGTGTGGCAGTTGATCGATGCGTCGAACGCGCTGGCGCGCAATTTGCTGCGTCTGTTGTCCTTCCGCATACGCGCCGCCAACGCCCAGTTGCGCCGGCGCCAGAAGGTCGGCGAGTTTTACCGGCAGTTGTCGATGGTCGACGGTTTGACGGGCTTGTATAACCGCGCCTGGTTGAATGATTTGTTGCCGACGATGGTCGCGACGGCACACGGCGCCAACACGCCGCTGTCGCTGATCATGATAGACCTCGACCATTTCAAGCGCTTCAACGATAGCCACGGCCATCTGGCCGGCGACCAGGCGCTGCGCGCTGCGGCCCAGGTGCTCAGCGCGGCGCTGCGCCCGAACGATTGCGCGGTGCGCTACGGCGGCGAGGAGATGATGGTGATTTTGCCCGACACCAGCGACAAGGTGGCCGCGCTGGTGGCCGAGCGCCTGTGCGAGCGCCTGCGGCAGTCGGTGGTGTTCGCCGATATGCGCTGTCCCTTGCCGCATGTGACGGCTTCCTTCGGCGTCGCCCCGCTGGCGCCCGGCCAGGACGAGCACGCGCTGATCGCCGCCGCCGACGCCGCCCTATACCGCGCCAAGCACGCGGGGCGCAACCGCGTGTCGACTTGATTAGCCTGGTTTAACCGGAGTTGCCGGCTCTTTCGTATCGGTTTCCGGTTTTTTCTTGTGCGCCGCCTCGAAGTCGGCGTAGCCTTTCTGAACCAGCTGGTAGGTCTTGTCGATCTCGCCGGCGAGCTCGCCTTTGAACACGTTCAAGCCCTTCAGGATGTCGGCCGCCTCCTTGTAGCCGCGCTCGAAGCCGCCGCGTATGGTTTCCATGAACTTGCCCAGCGCGGCGTCCTCGTCTTCGCCCGGATGCTGTTTCTTGTACGATTCGAAAAATCCCGTCGACAGCGAGACAATGCGCCCCGCCGTGGCGGCCGCCGAATTGTCCTGGGCGGCGGCGTTTTCGATGGCGTTCTCGCCAAATTCGCCGCGCAGGGTTTCGTTGATGCTGGTGATGGCCGATTTGAGCAGCAGCGTGAGCGGTTTGTTTTCCGCGCCCATCGAGACGCTGACAGACGCCTCCAGGATGGCGGCGTTCTGTTGCAGCTTGGCTTTGGCGGACGGCGACATCTCGGCGGCCACGTCGCGCGGCTTGACCTTGTCCGGCCCGCCGCGCAGTTCGGCGGCGTTCTTGCCGGAAGCGGCGATGGATATGGAATTTGACACAATAGCTCTCCTTGGACGCGCATTCTGTGTAAACATACGGGCTTGCCGGGGGAGAGCGCGCCGCCGCCCCGAAAAAGCCAACTCAACAGTGGTAACGGCAGAATGCGGACAAACTGAAGGACGCCCCGCCGCGCGCGCGGGCGCCACGACTATTTTTTAGCGATACACGATGACTAAGCAGACTTTCCTTTGGCACGATTATGAAACCTTTGGCGCGCAGCCGCGCCGCGACCGCCCGGCCCAGTTCGCCGCGATCCGCACCGACGCCGAGCTCAATGAAATCGGCGCGCCCATCATGTTGTTTTGCCAACCGGCGCCGGACTTCCTGCCCGATCCGCAATCCTGCCTGATCACCGGCATCACGCCGCAGCAATGCCTGGAACAGGGCGTGCCGGAGCACCAGTTCGCCGCCACGATCGAGCAGGCGTTTGCGCTGCCGGGCACGGTCGGCGTCGGCTACAACACGATACGCTTCGACGACGAGATCACCCGCTTCATGTTTTGGCGCAACCTGATCGATCCCTATGCGCGCGAATGGCAGAACCAGTGCGGCCGCTGGGACATCCTCGACGTGGTGCGCATGACGTATGCGCTGCGCCCCGAGGGCATCGTCTGGCCGACGAAGGAAGACGGCCGCCCCAGCTTCCGCCTCGAACACCTGTGCGCGGCCAACGGCCTGCTGCACGAATCGGCCCACGACGCGCTGTCGGACGTGCGCGCGACGATCGCGCTGGCCCGCCTGATCCGGCAAAAGCAGCCGAAGCTGTTCGATTTCTGTTTCGCGCTGCACAAGAAGGAGCGGGTCGCCGACGAGATGGGCATGAATTTGGCGCCGGCGACGCGCCAGCCTTTCCTGCACGTGTCGGGCATGTTCCCGGCCGAGCGCGGCTGCATCGGCCTGGTCTGGCCGCTGGCCACCCATCCGAGCAATAAAAACGAGGTCATCGTCTGGGATTGCAGTTACGACCCGGCCGAGCTGTTCACGCTGGACGCGGCGACGATACGCACGCGCCTGTTCACGCGCAGCGACGCGCTGCCCGAGGGCGTGACGCGCCTGCCCGTGAAAAGCATCCATATGAACAAGTCGCCCATGTTGGTCGGCAATGTCAAGACGCTGTCGCCGGCCATGGCCGCGCGCTGGGGCATCGACCTGGACGCGGCGCGCGCCCACGCGGCCAAGGCGGCCGGCGGGCCGGACATGACGGCCGTCTGGGCCGAGGTGTTCCGCCGCCCCGGCGCGGCCGAAGCCGTCGATGTCGACGAGGATCTGTACGGCGGCTTCATCAGCAACGACGACCGCCGCCTGCTGGAATCGCTGCGCAAAGAAAGCCCGCAGCGCCTGGCCAGCGCCCGCCCCTCGTTCGGCGACGCGCGCCTGCAGGAATTGCTGTTCCGCTACCGCGCGCGCAACTTCCCCGCCACCTTGAGCGCGGACGAGGCCGAGCGCTGGGAAGAGCACCGCGCCGCCCGCCTGTTCGACGGCGCCGCCGGGGCGCGCACGGTGGATGATTTGTTCAGCGAGATAGACCAGTTGTCGGAAACGGCCGACGAGCGCGGCGAGCAAATCCTCGGCGCGCTGTACGACTACGCCGAGATCGTCGCGCCGCAGCGCCAGTAGCGCGGGCGCAAGAAGCCGGCGGCCGCGCGGAGCGGCGCCGGCGCGCGGCCTCAGCCGCGGTGCTGATTGATGGCGTCGCGGGTTTCCAGCGCCACCCGGCGGGCGGCGGCGGCGTAGTCCTCGCCCTGCTCCGGCTTGGCGTAGATGATGGCCCGCGAGGAGTTGATCATCATGCCCATGCCGTTCGCCGTCTTGCCGGCGGCCACCGTGGCGGCCACGTCGCCGCCCTGGGCGCCGACGCCCGGCACCAGCAGCGGCATGTCGCCGACGATGGCGCGCACCTGCGCCAGTTCCTCGGGGAAGGTGGCGCCGACGACGAGCGCGCACTGGCCGTTCTTGTTCCACTTCTCCGCGACCAGGCGGGCCACGTGCTGGTACAGGGGCTTGCCGTCGACGTTCAGGAATTGCAGGTCGGAGCCGCCCGGGTTCGAGGTGCGGCACAGGATGATGACGCCGCGGTCGGCCCACTCCATATACGGCTCGACCGAGTCGGCGCCCATGTAAGGGTTGACGGTGACGGCGTCGGCGCCGTAGCGCTCGAAAGCCTCGCGCGCGTACTGGCTCGCCGTGGCGCCGATGTCGCCGCGCTTGGCGTCGAGGATCAGGGGAATATGCGGGTAGTTCTCGCGCACATAGCGGCAGATGTCTTCCAGTTGGCGTTCCGCGCCGAGCGCGGCGAAATACGCGATCTGCGGCTTGAACGAGCACGCCAGGTCGGCGGTGGCGTCGATGATCTGGGTGCAGAAGGTGAAAATGCCGTCCGGCTGCCCGCGCAGGTGCTGCGGCAGCTTGGCGATGTCGGGGTCGAGGCCGACGCACAGCAGGGAATTGTTGGCCGTCCACGCGGCGGATAATTTATTGATGAAATTCACGGCGCGCCTTTATCTATGCAGTTGCAAACCCCGCATTGTACCGTCCGCGGGCCGGGAAAGCCGCAAAGCGGCGGCGGCGCGCGCGATTTAAAGACGGCCGCGGCGAAGCATCTTGCCAAGTTTGGAGTATATTTAAGCCACCTTCCCACACGCGCGCAGCGCCACCCTCATCATGCCTATCATCGCCAACCGCTTCTCCCCCTGGATGCGCCTGGTTCTCGTGCTGGGTCTCCTCGCCGGCCTGCTGTCGGGCTGCGGCTACAACCAGTTCCAGAGCAAGGACGAGGCGAGCAAGGCCGCCTGGGGCGAGGTGGTGAACCAGTATCAACGGCGCGCCGACCTGATCCCCAACCTCGTCAACACCGTCAAGGGCTACGCCACCCACGAGCGGGAAACGCTGGAATCGGTGACGCGGGCGCGCGCCGCCGCCACCAGCTTCCAGATCACGCCCGAGGTGCTGAACAACCCGGCCGCCTTCCAAAAATTCCAGCAGGTACAGGGCGAGTTGTCGTCGGCGCTGTCGCGGCTGATGGCCGTGTCGGAGAAATATCCGGATCTGAAGGCTGACACCAGTTTCCGCGACTTGCAGTCGCAGCTGGAAGGCACGGAAAACCGCATCACCGTGGCGCGCCAGCGCTATATCGCCGCCATCCAGGAGTACAACGTGCTGGCGCGCAGCTTCCCCAGCAATCTGACGGCGATGCTGTTCGGTTACCAGGTCAAGCCCTCTTTCAGCGTCGAGAACGAGAAGGCGATATCGACCGCTCCCGCCGTCAACTTCGGTAAATAACATGGGTATCGCGCGCAAACTGGCCGCCCTTGCCTGTGCGCTGGGCCTGCTGCTGGCCGGCGCGCTGGCCGGCGCGCAACAACTGGTGCCGGTGCCGCCGCTGCGCGCCCACGTCAGCGACGGCGCCGGCATGCTCGACGGCCAGCAGCGCGCCGCGCTGGAGGGCGTGCTGGCCGATTACGAGGCGAAGACCGGCAGCCAGATCGCCGTCCTGCTGGTGGCCAGCACCGCGCCGGAAGCCATCGAGCAATACGGCATCCGCGTCGCCGACGCGTGGAAGCTGGGGCGCAAGGGCGTCGACGACGGCGTGTTGCTGCTGGTGGCCAAGGACAATCCGCCGGCGCTGCGGCGCCTGCGCATCGAGGCCGGGCGCGGCGTGCAGGGCGTGCTGACGGATGCGCAGTCGAAGCGCGTGCTGCAGGACGTGATCGCGCCGCATTTCCGCCAAAACGATTACTACGGCGGCCTGGTCGCCGGGGTCGGCGCCATTGCCGCGCTGCTCAATCAGGAGCAATTTCCCGCCGCCAAGCAGACGCGCGCGGCCGAGGCCGGCGACACGGCCGCCTTCTGGGGACCGCTGTTGCTGTTCGGCGTACTGGCGCTGGCGGCAATGTTGCGCTCGCGCGGAGGCCCGCCGCGCCTGCACCACGGCGGCTGGGCGCGCGACGCCAGCGGCGTGCTGCTAGGCGCCGCGCTGGGGCGGGCTTTGGGCGGCGGCCACGCCGGCGGCGGCGGGTTCGGCGGCGACGGCGGTGGCTTCGGCGGGGGCGGCGGCATCTCCGGTGGCGGCGGCAGTTTCGATGGCGGCGGCGCCTCGGGGAACTGGTGATGAAGGCGCCCGCCTCCTTCTGGCAGCGCTGCCGGCGCGCCCTGCCCCACCTGCGCAGCACGGCGGCGGCCGCCCGCGCGGCGTTTCCCGATGCCAGCCTGCACGCCATTGAACAAGCCATCGCACAGGGCGAGCAAACCCACACGGCGGAAATCCGCCTGATTCTGGAAGCGTCGCTGGGCATCGGCGACATTTTCCGCGACGTCGGCAACCGCCAGCGGGCGCTGACCCTGTTCGCCCAATACGGCGTGTGGGACACGGAAGAGAATTGCGGTGTGCTGATCTATGTCAACCTGGCCGAGCGGCAAGTCGACATCGTTGCCGACCGCAACGTCGGGCGCCGCATCGCCCCCGCCGAATGGCAGGCGATTTGCCAGACGATGACGCAGGGCTACGCCGGCGGCGCATACCACGACAGCACGCTGCGGGCGATCGCCGCCCTCAACGAGCTGCTGCGCAAGCATTTCCCCGCCGACGGCGCACGCCCCAACCAGTTGCCGAACCAGGCCATCATTATTTGACGAGGCGCCGCCGTGGCGCGCGCCTTGCCCCCTCATACTCTATTGGGAAAGCGTAATGAAACTAGTCCAACAAGTAGCCATCGTGACCGGCGCAACCCAGGGTATCGGCCTGGCCTGCGCGCAACGCCTGATCGCCGAAGGGGCCAGCGTGATGCTGGTCGACATCAAACCCGAGGGCGAGCAAGCCGCCGCCGCGCTGGGGCCGCAAGCCTGCTTTTTCACCGCCGACGTCAGCCAGAAAGCCGACGTCGACGCCCTCCTCGCGGCGACGCTGGCGCGCTTCGGGCGAATCGACATTCTCGTCAATAACGCCGGCATCACCCACGCGGCCGACTTTCTCGACCTGAGCGAAGACGATTTCGACCGCGTCATCCGCATCAACCTGAAATCCATGTTCCTGTGCGGCCAGGCCGTCGCGCGCGAAATGGTCAAGCAGCGCAGCGGCTGCATCATCAACATGTCGAGCGTCAACGCCACGCTGGCGATCCCGAACCAGGTGCCGTATGTGGTGTCCAAAGGCGGCATCAACCAACTAACCAAGGTCATGGCGCTGAACCTGGCGCCGCACGGCGTGCGCGTCAACGGCATCGGCCCCGGCACCATCCTCACCGAACTGGCCAAGCAGGCTGTGCTTTCCAGCCCGGAGGCGCGCCATACTATCCTGTCACGCACGCCGCTGGGGCGCTGCGGCGAACCGGAGGAAGTGGCCGGCATCGCCGCCTTCCTGGCCAGTGCCGACGCCACCTATATGACGGGGCAAACCATCTACGTCGACGGCGGCAGGCTGGCGCTGAACTACACGGTGCCCGTGATGGAATGAGCGCGACAAGGCATATAGATATGCCAAAATATTATATCTGATATCTGAAATTGCAATTAGACATATATGTGGCGATGCAGCATAATGCATCTGTCTCCACTATTCTCCTCCAAGAAAATAGTTTTAAGCCCGCTTTCACCAGCGGGCTTTTTTTTCGCCCCATGCTCCGCAGCGGGCTGAGGTGCGCCAAAACCGCCTATTTCAAACAAAATGACAATTTGTTGCGCTGTGTCATAGCCGTGTCATCTTCATCCCTTATGCTGGTCACATCTGCACTACACGCAACCGATATGCGTGATTGCAGCCAGGTGTGCTGTCTCGCTACGTAGCGGCACACCAACCCTTTTTTGGTGGCGTTTCAACTGCGAAGCGCCACCGCGTTGCAGGTTTCCGACTCTTGACCCTCTTTGGGTTTTTGGCCCGCTTTCACCAGCGGGCTTTTTTTTGCCTGGCAACATGCTATTGTTCCCCTTTTCCCCCTGCCACCGACCATGCGCCACACCATCGCCACGCTGCTCATTTCGTCGCGCCATCAACAACTGCGCTATCGCAGCGCCATTGTGCTCTACCTGCTGATCTTGATTCTGGGATCGCTGCCGCGCGCGCGGGCCGAAATCGCCAATTTCGCTTCCGGCCTCGTACTGCACTCGATCGCATACGCCGGCCTGACCTTCCTCCTGTTCAGCGGCACCCCGGGCACGCCGTCCCGCCGCGCCATCCAGTCGCTGGCGACGATCGCGCTGATGGGCGCCCTCGACGAGGTGGTGCAGAGTTTTTTCCCGTACCGGCACGGCACGGTCGCCGACTGGCTGGTCGATTGCAGCGCCGGCACGCTGGCCGCCGCCTTGCTGTGGGCATACTGGCCCAAGGCGGAGCGCGCCTTCCACTCCTGAAAAACGGCGCCGCCCCAGCCGCGCCGCCTCGCTTATTCCGACCTGGCGCTGTCTTCCTTGTCGAACTGAAACTGCCCCTGCCTGGCGTTGCAATTCATGCCGATCTTGCGCAAGATGGTCCGGGTTTCGCGCCGGCTGCCGGAACCCGCCGCCGCCCCGGCCGCGCGCTCGACATCCGCTTTCAGCTCGCGTAACTGCTCGGTTTTCGCCAATCTCACCAGTGCGTGCAGGCTCTGCGCCAGCTGGTATTGCCGGCGCGGTTCAGGCGCCGGACCATACACTGCAATAATTAAATCTTCGATGATTTTTTCACTCGTCCGTGTAGGCATTTTCATATTCCCGGATTTCCAAAAATCAAATTATTGCGCCGTCTTCAATTGAATAATTTGACGTTCCTCAATTGTTTCCAAGGCGATATTCAGGCCCTTGATCTCCCGCCGATGCAAGGCGCTATACGTGAAAATAAGCATTAATTCGCTTGATGCAGCTCAACCTGAAACTGGGATCGCGTGAACATCGGACCGGCTTTCCCCTCTTACCTTAGCGGCGCGGGCGAAGCGATCCGGCCAAGCCGGGGGCAGCCGAACTATTAATATCTACTTGATAATGTCATGCAGAATGTCTTGAATAATGGAGCAGTGTATTAAATAAAATTTTGCCAACAAATTCTGAGCGGAAATTTGAATAAGGAGATTATTATGGGAACGAAAAGCTACACGGTATTGGCGGGATTGATGTGCGCCGCGCTGGGCGCCTGCAGCAGCACGGACGAGCGCATCGGCGCCACCGGCGAGCCCTATGGTTCTTCCATGGCCGGCAGCAGCTACCAGGCCAGCGGCACATCCGCCGCCGACACCAGCCAGGCTTCCACGATGTCGATGCAGGGCGTGGTGCAGTCGATCGAAAGCATTCCCCGCGCACAGGCCGGCAGCATGGACTCGTCCGGCAGCACCAGCCAGTCCGGCACCTCGGGCACGCTGGGAGGGGCGGGCTCGTCCGCCGACGTCGCCTATCGCGTCACGCTGCGCCTCGACGACGGCAGCAGCAAAGTCATCACGCAGCAGTCGCAGCCCGCATTCCAGATCGGCGACCGGGTCCGCGTGGCAAACGGCATCATCCAACGCTACTAAGACGGCGCGCTGCAAGGCAGGCACGGCGGCGACGCCGGGCCTGTTTTCGTCTCGGCGTTTTCCGACAAACGCAATTTCCACGCCCACGCGCGCCGCAGGATCGGACGCAGATCCGCATACGCCGGCGGGCAGTGCCATTGCCGGCCCGCCACAGGCGCCGCATCATGTGCGCGCCGATGTAGCCGGCGCCGCCCTTGACGGGGAGCTGCGGCCATACCGCCCGCCGCCCCCAGCCACGCTAATCGCCCAACACGTTCTGCTGGGCGCCGCCGGCCTCGGCATCGACCGCCTGGGCCGCCTTCCTGCCGGCGAGGAAGGCATGGTCCGAGTTGTAGTATTCCCACTCGCTGTAGCGCCCGGCCAGCACGATGTCGTGGCCGGCCAGCCACGCCTTCACCAGCGCCACATTGGCGGCGCGGGCATGGTCGTAGATGACATAGGCATACGGCATGTCGACCTGGTTGGCCGCCAGCAACTGGTCGTCCGGCCGCAGCATGCCGACCTTGATGCAATCGGCCATGCAGCGCGCCACCAACGCCGCGCCGCTCAGCGGCAGCGGCTTGCTCGGCGAATAGGATATCTCGCAGCTCAGGCCGAAGCCGCCCGGCGGGTTGCAATACGGGCTGGCGTTGCCTTGGACGAAAATGCGGTGGAAAATCGTCTCCTCGGGATAGTAGACCCAATGCTTGTCGGTGATGTGCTCGCGCGCGACGCCAAGGTTGACGCAGCGCACCGACACGTGGCGCAAGGCGCGCGCGGCGGCCCGCACCTCGGCCGGAGCCTGCTCGCCTATCAGCCGCACCAGTTCCGGCAGCGGCATCGTGCTGATCAGTTGGCGGTAGCGGTAGCGGCGGCCGTCGGCCAGCGCCAGCACGTGCTGGAGCGGCAGCAGTTGCACGACCTCCGCGTTGAGCTCGACCTTGCCACGGATGTGCGGCAGGAAGGCCGACATCAGGGCCTGGAAGCCGCCCCGCAGCGGATAGCCGAAGCGCGCGTTCGGCCCCATCGGCCGCGCCACCGGTTCCAGCGCGCCTTCGATGATTTCCTCCAGGTCCGGCAGCGGCACCCGCCCGCCCAGCCACGACGTTTCCATTTCCGCCAACGGCACCGTCCACAGCTTGCGGTTGTACGGCAAGGCGAAATGTTTGGCGATGCCGGCGCCCCAGACCTGCTCGATGAATTGCTCGAAATTGCGCGGCTCCGGCCGGGCCGGCGCCGCCTGCGCCGCGCCGCCCAGGTCGGCGCCGTCGCCGCAGCAGTCGTCGACCGGCTTGAGCGGGGCGCAGGCCGGCGCCGCGCGCAAGGCGCCGAAGCGGGCCTGGATGGCGCCGACCAGGCATTCCTTGATGACGGCCGGCGGCAAACCGTACAAGGCGCCCTGGAAGGGGTAGCGCGTGTAGACGTGCTTGCTGTATATCCAGGCCTCGCGGTTTTGCCAGTGCATATTCGCTCCCAGCAGCAGGCCGTACAGCTCCAGCACATACGGATCGGTCGAAAACATGATGTGGCCGGCGTGGTCGAAGGTGAAACCGGCGTCGCTGATGGAACGGCACCAGCCGCCGACGCTGGCATGCCGCTCCAGCAACAGCGTGTCCGGGCCCAGGTGGTAGGCGGCGCTCAGGCCGGTCGGACCGGCGCCGATGATGGCGCACTGCACCGCCGCCGGCGCCTTGGGCGCGCGCAGCGGATTGACGGTGGCCGCCGGCGCCGCGGCGGCCGCGGCCGGCGCCGCCGCCGCGCCGGCGCGCGCGCCCTGGCCCGGCCTGGTCGACTCCAGCAGCGCGCGCATCTGCTCCACCGTCGCGTCCCACGAAGTGGCGGCGACGACGGCGGCCATGCGCGCGGCGCCCGCGGCGCGCTGCTGCGGCGTGGCCGCCAGCGCTTCCTCGCAGGCGCGCACGAAGCCGGCCGCGTCGGCGGCGATCGCGACCACGTCGCCATACGGCACGGCGATGTCGGTAATGGCCGTGCTGACGATGGGCAGTTGCGCCGCCATGTATTCCAGCACCTTGGTCGGGCTGATGAAACGGGTCGCCTCGTTCAGCGCGAACGGCAGCAGGCAAACGTCCCAGCCGGCCAGGAAGTGCGGCAGCGCCTGGTAGGGCTGCTGGCCGAGGTAATGGATGTTTTGCCGCTGCGGCAGGCTGGCCGGGTCGATCTTCAGCACCGGGCCGACCAGCACGATCTGCCAATTGCTGTGGGCGTCGGCCAGGGCCGCCACCAGCGCCGGATCGAAGCGTTCGTCGATGACGCCGTAGTAGCCGAGCCGCGGCGCCGGGATGTTCAGGTGTGCCGGATGGCCGTTGTGGCGGTCCAGCGCCTGCTCGAAATGCACGACGTCGACGCTGCTGGCAAAACAGTGGGTGTGCGGATGGCGCCCCCGCTTGGCCTCGAACAGGCTGGGGCCGCCGGCGAACACCAGGTCGGCGCGCGCCAGCAAGGCCGTCTCGCGCTGCAGCAACTGCTTGGGCGGATTCCTGAACGCGGCCAGCTCGTCCATGCAATCGTAGACGACCAGGTGCGGATGCAGTTGCGGCAGCAGCGGCAAGGCCATCGGCGTGTAGAACCAGACGATCGGGTCCTCGTCCGGCGCCACCTCGCTCAGCAGCGACTGCAGCACGGCCAACTGGTCGTCGTGGAAGCCGGGCGCCGGCACCGGCGTCTGCGGCTGGCACAGGGTCACGTTCGGCGCCGGCGTCGACAGCATCAAGTGGGGCGCGCCCTCGCGCAGGATGGGCTCCTCGACGAACAGCACATGGTAAAACTGCGCCAGCCGCGACAGCAATTGCTGCGGCCTCTGGTAGACGAAGTTCCAACGAAGATGAGAGAAAACGATGATAGTCCTCATGCCAGCTCCTTCCCGCCCCGGTGGCGCATACGTTGAACACAGGCGCCGCGTCAAGCTCATGGCCTGGCGCAGCCCCATCGCATAAGGCTCGGACAGCACGCGCCGCAAGCGCTCCGGCCCGCTCACACTGACATCCCACAGGCCGCTGTGGTGCCAGAAATTCTCGTCCTCCCAGTCCGGCCGGTCGATGATCGGATAGATGCATATGCCGCGCAGGTCGCCGCCGTGCTGGTGCGTCAAGGCCGCCTGCTGCGCCATCTCGCGTATCCAGGCGCCGCGGCCGCTGCCGACGTGGCTGGTTTCGGCCAGCAGCACGGGCCGGCGGTAACGCCGCTGCACCTCCAGCAACAAGGCGTGCAGCGGCATGCGGCGCGGCTCGCCGAGGTGCCACCACAGGCGCAGATTGCTGCCGCTTTCCCACTGGTTGCTGTGGTAATAGTTCAAGCCGATCAAGTCGAGGTAGCGCTCGGCGCCGCCCAGCTCCGGCTCGCTGCGCCCGCACAGCATGTCCCAGGCCTCGAACTGCGCTTCGCGCCACTGCGCCGCCGAGGCTGCCCAGTCGGGCCGCCCCGGCGGCGCGATCACGTGGATCAGCGGGTCGCAATGCAGGATGCGGGCGCGCGGCTCGACGGCCCAGATCGCGTCGCAGCCGGCGATGGCGGCGCGCACCAGTTGCCGCTTGCCGTCCCGGCCCGGATCGGGCCGGCCCATGTCGACGCCGTGGAACATGTGCACCGACAAGCCCCAGCTCGTGAAGGAGATTTCATTGATCGGCGAGTACACCGGCGCGGCGCCGCCGAACGGCGCCAGGTATTCGCACACGGCCGTGCAAAAGCGCGCGAAGCGCGCGACGAACTGCGGCCCGAACAGGTCGATGTCGGGCGGCCAGCCGTAATGCTTGAAGGTCCAGTAAATCTGCAAGCCCAGCTCGCGCGCCACGCGGGCGCGCTCGGCCAGCGGGGAAAAATCGAAGCGGCCGTCGCGCTCGACCAGGCGCCAGCCGACGCTCTCGCGCACCGTGCGTATGCCGAACTGGCGCAGCAGCGCGTAATCCTCGCGCACGCGCGCCAGATGGCCGCTGGCCTCGTTCATCGACAGCGCCCGCCCCGCGCGCGTGACATGGTCGGCGCCCTCGTAACCGGCTTGCCAATACGACAGGAAGGGCGCGGCCGCGGCGTCGTCGGCCCCGCTCATGCCGCCCCCCAGTGCAACGCAGCATCCATGTCACCTCCAATGAAAGGCCGGCGGCCCGCCGCCCGCCTCAATCGATTTTCTCGTTGCGCGTGGCCGCGCACAGCAAATCCAGTTCGACCTTCGGCGTGCGGTCCGCATACAGCAAACCGTTGGCCTCCTGAAAGGTGTCGGCGAACTGGGTGTAGCAAAAGCCGCTGAACAACTGCGCCGTGTTGACCACCGCCAGCAGGCGCCGGTACAGGTCGAGGAAGCCGGCCTCGCTGCCCACCCGCGAATAGCCCCAGGTGGCGGCGCCGGCCGCCTTGCTGAAGGCGATGCCGCCGAACTCGGTGAGCACGATGGGCTGGCCGCGGTGCGGAAAACCGTCCAGCGTGAGGATGCGCCCGCCCGGGCGGCGCTGGTCGAACAGGATCGTGCGCGAGCTGTCCGAGATGGCGTAACGGGCTTGCAGCCGCTCCGGGTCGCAGTCGTAGTCGTGGATGCCGAGGATGTCCGTGGCCGAGGCTTCCCAGCCGTCGTTGCCGATCACGGGCCGCGTCGCGTCCAGCGTGCGCGTCAGGTGGTACAGGGCCTCGACGGCGTTGCGGTGGGCCTGGATCGCCGTCAGGTTCGGCACGCCCCACGACTCGTTGAACGGCACCCACACCAGCACGCAGGGGTGGCTGTAGTCGCGCTCGATCACCTCGGTCCATTCGCGCACCATGCGCGTGATGGCGCGCGTCGAAAAGCGGTAGGCCGACGGCATCTCCTCCCACACCAGCAGGCCGAGCCGGTCGGCCCAGTACAGATAGCGCGGGTTCTCGATTTTCTGGTGCTTGCGCACGCCGTTGAAGCCGAGCGCCTTGGCCAGCTCGACGTCGCGGCGCAGCGCCGCGTCCGACGGCGCCGCCAGCAAGGTGTCGGGCCAGTAACCCTGGTCCAGCACCAGCCGCAGCGGATAGGGCCGGCCGTTGAGCATGAAGCGGTCGCGGTTGATCGCCACCGAGCGCAGCGCCGTGTACGAGCGCACCGTGTCGAGCACCTGCCCGCCCAGGCGCAGGCGGACTTCGGCGTCGAGCAGCGTCGGCCGCTCCGGGCTCCACAGCAACTCGTTGCGGGAATCGTCGATGCCCGGGTCGGACAGCGCGATCTTGCGGTTCGCCTCGTTGCCCAGCAGCGTGTACTGGTCGTCGGCCAGCAGGCTGGCGCCGTGCCAGATGCGCACCTCGACGATCAGGTCCGGCTCGACGTCGCCGCCGGCGACGATTTCGCAGCCGATTTCATAGCCCTCGAAAATCGGCGTCCAGCGCAGCTTCTGGATATAGGTCCGCGCGACCCGCTCCAGCCACACGGTTTGCCAGATGCCGGTGGTGCGCGGATACCAGATCGAATGCGGCTCCAGCTGCCAGTCCTGCTTGCCGCGCGGCTTGGCCAGGTCGTGCGGATCGTCCTCGACGTAGACGGTGAGCGTGTGGCGGCCGTCGCCGTTGAGCACGTCGCCGATGTCGGCCACGAAGGGCGTGTGGCCGCCCTCGTGCTCGGCGACGACGTGGCCGTTGACCCAGACCTTGGCGCGGTAGTCGACGGCGCCGAAATGCAGCAGCACGCGCTGCGGCCCCGGCGCGATGTCGAATTCGCGCTGATACCAGCAGACGCTGTGGAAGCCCCGCTCGCCCACCCCGCTGGCCGCCGACTCGGGCGGAAACGGCACGATGATGTCGTGCGTCCAGGCAATCGGGTCGGCCGGCAGGCGGTAGCGCCGCGCGTCGTCGAAAGCGAAGCGCCACGCGCCGTTGAGCGACTGCCAGTGCTCGCGCACCAGTTGCGGCCGGGGATAGGCGAACTCGGACATTGTCTCCTCGTTGTGTGTGGCTGCGCCCGCATGGGGGTTTCCTGTTGGAGCCGCTCCGGCGGCCGTGGTTCCGCCGCCCTCCCGGTTCCCGGCCGCAGCTTTAACTGGATCAAGCTTGCTGCGCGGGCAGCGGCAGCAACACGCGCCCCTGGCGGGCGCCGGCGTTGTAGCGCGCCAGCACGGCGCGCCCGGCCGCCGCGCCCTGGCCGCGCCGGCACAGGGCCACGCAGGCGCCGCCGAAGCCGGCCCCCGTCAGGCGCGCGCCGTACACCTCGGGCTGGGCGCACAGCAACTCGGCGAGCGTGTCCAGCTCGCCGATCGACACCTCGTAATCGTCGCGCAGGCTGGCGTGCGACTGGCGCATCAGGCGGCCGAACTCGGCCGCGCCCGGCTGCGCGCAAGCCTGCAGCACGCGGCGGTTTTCGCTGACCACGTGGCGCGCGCGCCGGCGCAACGGCTGCGGCAGGCGCTCGACCAGATCCACCTCGGCGACGTCGCGCAGCGCCGCCACGCCCAGCAGGCGCGCCGCCGCCTCGCACTCGCGGCGGCGCTCGTTGTACTTGCTGGCGGCCAGGCTGCGGGCGACGCCGGAATCGACGACGAGCAACTCCGCGTCCGCCGGCAGCGGCAGCAGCGCGAACTGCAGGCTGCGGGCGTCGAGAAACAGCATGTGCTCGCTGTCGGCCAGGCTGGCCGCCATCTGGTCCATCACGCCGCAATTGACCTGCGCGTAACGCACCTCGGCCTCCTGCCCGATCAGCGCCAGCACGACGTCGTCGAGCGCCAGCCCGAGCAGGCTGCGCAGCGCGCGCAGGGTGGCCAGCTCCAGCGCCGCGCTGCTCGACAGGCCGGCGCCGACCGGCACGTCGGAGCGCACGTAGAGGCGCAGCGGCGGCACGACGACGGCGCGCGCCTCCAGCATGCGGATGCAACCCTCTATGTAGCGGCCGAAACCGGGCGGCGCGTGGCCGTCCCGCGCGAAGCGCACATGCCGGTCCAGCGTCGCCGAATACCACTGGTGATGCTCGTCCGCGGCCGGCGCCAGCGCCACCTCGGTGCGCTGCGCCGTCGCCGTCGGCAGCATGAAGCCCTCGTTGTAGTCGGTGTGCTCGCCGAGCAGGTTGACGCGGCCCGGCGCCGACGCGCGCACGGCCGGCGCGCCGCCAAAGTAGTCGTGCAGGCTGATCATGCTCTCTCCAGGCAAAGCGGGCGGCGGCGCCCCTGCACCTCGGCCCACGGCCAGTCCGGGTCGAAGGTCAGGTTGCACAGCGCCTCGTCCTCCAGCAAAAACGTGTCCTCGATCTTGATGCCGTCCAGGCTGGGGTTGAAGGCCAGCGCCATGCCCTCGCGCAGGGTGATCTCCGTGTGCGCCGTGGCCAGCACCTCGCGCGCCAGATAGCCGGTGATGCCGCCCTGGTGGTGCTGCAGGATCGCGTCCGGCCAGCCGGCATAGGCGTAGGCGCCGTCGAGCGCGCGGTAGACCGTGCACAGCGGCTGGCCCGCCTCGCAGGCGTCCAGCGCCACCGCCTCCAGCGCCATCAACTGCTCCTGGCGCGGGTCGGCGCCGACGCCGAAGCAGACGAAGCGGGTCAGGTTCGCGTACAGGCCGTGGCGGCGCGCGCACAGCACCAGCATCGCGCGCCGGCCCAGCGGCCGCGCCGTCGGCAGCGGGTGGCGGTAGCGCGCCAGGCGCTCCTCGCCGGCCGCCAGCACCAGCGCCGGCTGCAGGCCGCGCGCGCACAGCGCATGGGCGGCCGCGCCGGCCAGCTCGTGCTCGCTCCAGCGCGGCCGCGCCGCCCGCAGCGCCTCGCCGGCGGCGCCGGCCGCCAGCCGGCCCAGCCGCCGGTAGCGTTCGCGCTCCTGCGGCCCCAGCACCAGGCGGGCCTCGCGCGCGCAGGCCGGCAAAGCGTGCTCGCGCGGCCCCGGGCGGTCGCTCAGCACAACCGCGCCGGCCGCCGCGTGCTGCACGAAATGCTCGCGCAACTCGCGCTGCGCCCACGGCGACACCTGCCAGGTCCACGGCGCCAGCACCTCCTCGTGCTGCAGCCGGGCCGCTTCGATCGGGTCCGTCAGCAGGTAGGCGGCGGCGGCCGTCACCAGCACCTCGGCAACCCCGGCCTCGGCCGCCAGCAGCACCGCGTTCGAGCCGCCCGCCGTGGCCCAGGCGAACCAGTCGACGCCGCGCAAGCGCAGCGCGCCGGCGCCGGACTGCTCCAGCCAGCGGCGCATCTGCGCCAGCTTGGCGCGCGTCTCGTGCTCGCCCGGCGCCGTCATGGCGGCTCCAGGCTGACGGCCACCTGCTGCAACTCGCGCGCCTTGTCCTCGGGCAGCGCGTCCATCGCGAACAGGCCGGCCGCCAGTTCCGTTCCCGCCAGATATTTGAGGCGCTCGCGCGTGCGGTAAGGCGGCAAGAACTGCGCGTGCAACTGCGTCTCCGGATGCGGCTGGCCGTCGGTGGGCGCCTGATACCACGCCATCAAATAGGGGAACGGGCGCTGCCACAGCCCCTCGTATTTCAGCAGCACCGTCTTCAGCGCGCGCGCCAGATCGGCCCGCTGCGGCGGCGTCAGCGCGGCGAACTGGCCGACCTGGGCCAGCGGCGTCACCCACACCTCGTAGGGATAGCGCGCGCAGACGGGCACGAAGGCCACGGCGTGCTGGCCCCGGTACAGCAGGCGCGCGCCGCTGGCCACCTCGCGCTGGGCCAGGTCGACCAGCAGCGCCGTGCCGTTTTCCTCGTAGAAGGCGCGCTCCTGTTCCAGCATGCGCCGCGGCACCGGCGGCACGAAAGGATAGGCGTAGATTTGTCCGTGCGGGTGGTGCAGCGTGACGCCCACCTCGGCGCCGCGGTTTTCAAACGGCAGCACATAGGCGACGGGCGCGCGCGCCGCCAGCCGCGCCGTGCGCGCCGCCCACACCTGCAGCAGCAACTCGATGTGCTCCAGGCCGAGCGCGCCCAGCGAGGCCCGCGCGTCCTGCGTGAACACCACCACCTCGCAGTGGCCGCGCGCGGCGGCCGTCGGCACGATCAGCGGCGGCGGCGCGCGCGCCTCCAGCGCCAGCGCCGGGAAACGATTGTCGAAGACGGCCACGTCGTAGTCGCCACGCGGCAGCTCGGTCGGATAGAGCGGGTCGAGCGTGGCGGCCAGCGGATTGTATTGCGGCGGCGGCAGAAAAGTGCGCTCCTGCCGGTACGGCGCGTAAGTGACCCACTCGCCGCGCAGCGGATGCCAGCGCAGATGCGGATTGGCGCCCAGCGGCTCGGCAAACGGACTGGGCGCGGCGGCCAGCGCCGTGATCGGCGCGCGGCTGTACAGCGTCAGCTGACGCCCGTCCGGTTTGAATAATTCCTGGCAATGCATGCGGCGCCGCCCGTCCGGTGAACTCAGTACACCAGTCAGACTTGGGCGTCGGCGGAAAGTTCGCCGCGCCGCCGGCGGCAAGGCTCGACGTCCGCCGATGGCCCTGCGCGCCGCAGGGGAATAGCAAAGTTCGCCATTGCGTTTCGCCACGCCGTCCCGATATCCCAGGCATGATTCCATTTTCCATACTCGACCTCGCCCCCATCGTCGAAGGGGGCGACGCCGCCACCGCCTTGCGCAACGCGCTGGACCTGGCCCGGCACGGCGAACGCTGGGGTTACCGGCGTTACTGGCTGGCCGAACACCACGGCATGCCCGGCATCGCCAGCGCCGCCACCGCCGTCGTCATGGCCCACGTCGCCGCCGGCACGACGACGATACGCGTGGGCGCCGGCGGGGTCATGCTGCCGAACCACGCGCCGCTGGTGATCGCCGAACAGTTCGGCACGCTGGAAGCGCTCCACCCCGGCCGCATCGACCTCGGCCTGGGCCGCGCGCCCGGCTCCGACCTGCACACGGCGCGGGCGCTGCGGCGCACGCTCGACTCCGACCCCGATGCCTTTCCGCAGGACGTGCAGGAACTGATGGACTATTTGTCGGACGCGCCCAGGCAGCGCGTGCTGGCCGTGCCCGGCCAGGGCAGCAAGGTGCCCGTGTGGATACTCGGTTCGAGCCTGTTCGGCGCGCAACTGGCGGCCCACCTCGGCCTGCCCTACGCCTTCGCCTCCCACTTCGCGCCGCAGCAAATGATGCAGGCCGTGGCCTTTTACCGCGCCAACTTCCGGCCCTCCGCGCATCTGGCCAAACCGTATGTGATGCTGGGCTTCAACGTCTGCGCCGCCGACACCGACGCCGACGCCCAACTGCGCGCCAGCTCGATGCAGCAGGGCTTCGTCAACCTGCGCAGCGGCCGGCCGGCGCGCCTGCCGCCGCCCGTGCCCGGCTATCTGGAGCAGATCGGCGCGCAGGAAAAAGCCATGCTCGACAGCGTGCTGTCCTGCTCGGCCATCGGCGCCCCCGCCACCGTCGCGGCGCAACTGCGGGCGTTCATCGAGCGCACCGGCGCCGACGAATTGATGATCACCTCGCAAATCTTCGAGCACGCCCACCGCCTGCGCTCCTACGAGATCACGGCCCAGATCCAGCGCGAACCCGCTTAAACGACGCGCCGCGCACCGCTTGACCCTTTGCACCCGCCTTCCGGAAACGGTCGGCGGGTATTTTTTTGCGCCCAGGGCCGCCCGCCATGCCGGTGAAATAATCACCGGCGACGCGACATTCAAATCATTTTCCGAATATAAACATTACATTTCCCCATAAAACAAATAACGACTATCGCCCCCTGGAATCGCTCAATAAAATTCCTTGACCACAATATTTCCACGATGATATATTAAAAATGCAATGTTTCAACTGATATATCTATTCATCGGATTAATTTCACGTCATGCAATCCAGGCATGGCATGGATACGGTTCTGAAAGGGGAAATGATATTTACCGGTATCGTTTTTCTTGAGGAAGTGAAGCATGGACATTTTCCATGTTGTATTAATTATTGGAGTATGAATGCAAGCTTTATCATTTAATGAAATTCAAGAAGTATCGGGCGGCCGCGCTTTCTGCTCGGACAGCATGACACCGGGACAATACGCCAGCACCGCTGGTTTCTGGGGCGGCATCGGCGGCATCGGCGCCGGCATTTCCGTGTTCCCAGGTGGACAAGCGCTCGGTGGCGGCATTATGATCGGCGCCGGCGCGCTGTATGCCTACAATTCGTATTGCTCGGCGCCATAAGGCGAGCGGGATGAAGGCGGCTTGATCCAGCCTTCCTGCCTGCCTGGTCGGCGGCCGGCCGCCGATCAGGCAGGAAAAATCAGGTAATGCATTACCACACTGAATAGAAGAAAAGACCTTTGCAATGCACATAGTCGTCGATAAGTCCGGTTCGAAATGGTTGGTCCTGGGCCGCTTGCCCAAGCGGGAAAACGGCGTGCTGGCCGCGCCGCTGGCAGGTTTTCAAAAAAGACGCTTCGCCGTTCTTTTATGCGATGCCGCCGCGCTGGCCTCCGCCATCCTCGGCATTGCCTGGATACTCTTTCCGCAGCATGTACACATTCAATCCTTCCCGATTACCATGCTGCTACTGGTGCTAACCGGACGGGCTATCCGATTTCAATCCATTCCGGCGCCGCAGGCGGTAGCCAAAGAAAGAATCGGCCCGGCTTTACAAACCCATCTGGGTTTAATAGCCATCATCATTATTTGCTGCCTGCTGCAAATCGGATTCAGCCTGCGGCAAATCTTTGCCTGATGCGGGCGGCCGCCAGCGCCGCGCGGACGGATAGCCAACACCTTACTTTCTGCATGTTTTGATGGCCGGGCCACGGCGCAAAATTCAGCTTGCGCAACGGTCCGCGAAAGCCGATGATGGCGGCCATCCATACCACTAAGGAATTCCGCACGATGAGCTATTTCGCCCTGAAACACTTCCACATCACTTGCGCCATGCTCAGCGGCGTTTTCTTCCTGGTGCGCGGCTGCTGGATGCTGGACGATTCGGCCATGCTGCAGCGGCGCTGGGTGAAGATTGCGCCGCATTTGATCGACACCCTGCTGCTGGCCAGCGCCATCGGCCTGGCCGTGTGGAGCAGCCAGTATCCGCTGGCGCAATCGTGGCTCACGGCCAAGGTCGTCGCGGTGCTGCTGTACATCGTGCTGGGCGCGTTCGCGCTGAAACTCGGCAAGACCAAAACCGTGCGCGTGCTGGCCTTCGCCGGCGCGCTGACCGCGTTCGGCTACATCGTCGCCGTCGCCCTCAGCAAGCAAGCGCTGCCGTTCTAATCGGCGCGCTCAATGCGCCCACATGCGGAACTGCCCCTGCATCGACACGGCGCCGTGGATGTTCAGGCTGCCCAGGCTGCCCGTCACCGGCGCCAGCGGGTCGCCCTGCACGCTCAGCGATTCAAAGCCGAAATTGCTGTAGCGGATATAGCCGGGCAAGCCCAGCGCAATGTAGTCGCCGCCGTCGCCCCGCTGGTGCACGCCGACGCTGACGGCGAACATGTCGACGACGCCGCGCAGGTTTTTAATGACCAGGTAGTTGCTCGGACCGTCGCCCTTGAAGCCCAGCGACAGGCGGCTATCGCTGACGGCGCCCACCAGCGCCGGGTCGTTCAACACGATGTGCGCGGCGAAGCTGATGCCGTCGCCGCCGCGCACCTCGGCCAGCTCGCGGTCGTCGAGCGGGCGCAGCGGCTCGGACGCCAGGACGGCGCCGCAGAACAGGCTGCACACGGCCAGCGGCAGGCGGCCCATATCAGCGCTTGAACCTGATATCAAGATACTGGATCTGCATCGCGCCGATGCGCGACGAGCCCAGGTCGACGCTGGGCTGGCCGGCGCCGGCAAAGGAAATGTTCTCGATCGACAGGCCGCCGGACGGCGCCGCGCCGTTGCCAAAGCGGGCGTCCGGCCAGCCGATGCCGATGTGCAGGCGCGGCCCGTTGACGTCGGTCAGCACGTTGACGACGGCCGGCTGCGCGGCGACGTCGGCCAGCGCCCACGGGGTATTGTTGAAGTTGCCGTCGGCATCGACGCCGCCGAGGCGGATGCCGCGCAGCGCCAGTTGTCCGCCGGCCTCGGCGCGGCCGCGCGGGCGCAGCGCCAGCTCGCCCACCGCCAGGTTCAGCGCCAGCCCGAAGGCGATGCCGTCGTTACCCTGCGGCGTGGAAAACTGCAGGCCGCCGCCGCGCCAGACGGTGTCCCTGAAGACGACGCTGCCGCCATCGCGCGCGATACCGTCGGCCGCCACGCCCCAGTCGTAGGCGAACTGCCAGCGCTGCTCGCCCGCCGCGTTGCGCGGAAAGTCCAGTTGGAACACGTCCGCCAGAGCGCCCTTGCCGGCGACGATGTCGAGCCGATAGGGATCGCCGAACGGGTCGGCGCCGTCGCTGCGCGAAGCGCTCATTTTCTCCACATATAAGCTGCTCGCCGGCGTCGCGCTGTAGCGCACGCGGGCATCGCCCGACATCGAAAATCCGGCCACATCGAAGCTGATGCCGTCACCGCCGCGCACGGCCGACAGCGCCGTGTCGTTCAGCGGTTCCAGCGCGGCGGCCGGCGCGCACGCCGCCGCCAGCCAGACCGCGCCCAGGCGCGCGCGCATGCTCAGCGTCCTTTCGGCAGGTTCGGCGGCGTGACGCCATTCACGCCCAGCGCGACGAGCCGGTCGCGCCAGTTCAGCCACAGGCCGGCCTGGGCCGGATCGGGCAATTGCGCGCTGCCGGCCGGCGCCTGGAATTGCACGCCCGTCTTCAACATCGAAATCCAGAAATCGCGGCTCGGGCCGCTGGCGTCGCCGGCCCGCACGCCGCCCAGTTGCGCCATGGGCAAACAGGGCGCCGCGCAGGCGCCGTCCCAGCGCTTGCCGCCGCCCGGGTCCAGCCGCGAGTCAAGCAGCAGCGGCGCGCCGTCGGCGCCGCTGGCGCCCACCCGCAGCGAACCGGACAGGCTGGCCAGCTTCAGGCCGACGTCGCCGCTGATGCCGTCGAAGCCGATGCGCATGCCGATCACTTCGCGCGCCGCGGCGTCGCCGCGGTAGACGAATTCAAAATAGGGATTGCTGATCTGTACCAGACGGGCCGCGTCGCCGGCGTCGCTGCGGCCGAACTGCAGCAGCGGCATGTCGATGTCGGCGCCCAGGCCGTTGCGCGCGGCCAGCGAGTATTCGCCCAGGCGCACATTGCGCAAATTGGCGCTCAGGGCGATGTCGGCGTCGAAGCCGATGCGGGTGAAATCGAAGCCGCCCAGGCTGCCGTTGCTCATCGTCAGCAAACCCTGTCCGTGCACGCGCGACAGGGCCTGGTCGTCGAGCCGCTGCAACTGGGCCGCGGCCGGCAGCGCGAAGGCCAGGCCGGCCAGCATGGCGGCGGCACGGCGTTGCGGCGAAAGAAAGAGAGTCGTCATCATGATTCCATCGGGAACGAGGCAAGCGCCTAGGCGGGCGCCAAGGCGGGGACGCCTAGGCGGCTTGCAAACGCCGGCCGGCCCCGCCATCGGGAGCCGGCCGGCATGCCGGCGGGACAAGCGCGATTAGTGCGCCCAGATCCAGACCTGGGTGCCGCGCAGGTCAAGCTGGTTCAACGCCAGGGAACCGAACGAGGCGGTGCTGTTGCCCATCTTGATCGCGTCGACCGCGACGTTGATGAACTTGCCGTTGGCAACCTGGACGTCGGTCGGGATGGCGATCTGCACGACGTCGCCGCCGGTCTGCGAGTTGTAGAAGGAGCCGGGGTTGGTCACGCCGGCGGCGCCGGCCGCCTGCAGGAAGGAGGCGCGGCTGAGGATGTCGATGCTGGCGGCGATCAGGCCGTTGACCTTGATGCCGTTGAAGCTGACCGAACCGCCGCCCAGGCCGGTCGAGGCGTCCACCGCATCCGTGTCGGTGTAGACGAAGGAGTCGATCTTGACGTTCAGGTTGGCCGTGATCGACACGCCGTCCTGGCCTGTGACCGCGCTCAGCTCGCTGTCCTGGATCGGCGTCATGGCCGAGGCGCTCAGCGCGAGCGTGGACAGGATGGCGGCAATGGCGCTTTGTTTGAACAGTTTCATGGTGTTTGTCTCCGTAGTTGGAATGGTTGCTGCGCGGGTCGGCGGCGCCGGGGAAAGTCCCTTGGCCGCCTTGGTATTCATTCAAGATTGCAAGTCCATCTTATGGGCTGCGGCGGCGCCGGTCCAGCTTGCCGCGCTGACTTTCCGGGCCAACCGTCTGGCCTGGAAAGCCAGCGCCGCCGCGGGCCATCAGTGCGCCCAGATCCACACCTGGGTGCCGCGCAGGTCGAGCTGGTTCAGCGCCAGGGAGCCGAACGAGGCGGCGCTGTTGCCCATCTTGATCGCGTCGACCGCGACGTTGATGAACTTGCCGGTGGCGACCTGGACGTCGGTCGGAATGGCGATCTGCACGACGTCGCCGCCGGTCTGCGAGTTGTAGAAGGAGCCGGGGTTGGTCACGCCGGCGGCGCCGGCCGCCTGCAGGAAGGAGGCGCGGCTGAGGATGTCGATGCTGGCCGCGATCAGGCCGTTGACCTTGATGCCGTTGAAGCTGACCGAGCCGCCGCCCAGGCCGGTCGAGGCGTTCACCGCGTCCGTGTCGGTGTAGACGAAGGAGTCGATCTTGACGTTCAGGTTGGCCGTGATCGACACGCCGTCCTGGCCGGTGACCGCGCTCAGCTCGCTGTCCTGGATAGGCGTCATGGCCGAAGCGCCCAGCGCGAGCGTGGACAGGATGGCGGCGATGGCGCTTTGCTTGAATAATTTCATGGTGTTTATCTCCGTATTGGTTTGGATGGCTGGAATAGCCGTGCTTTCAGACAGTGCCGCGACGGCTGCGGCGCCGCGGATAGGGGCGCCGCACCGGCCCGGCCGGGTGGTCCGCCGCGGGCTCTTAATATTATGTGAATATTAATTAAATTCATGATAGGAGGCGCCGCCGGCCCCGGTCCACCATCGCGGTCTGGCCTGGAAAGCCAAGCGCTTGGCCTTGCGAGCCAGACAGAGTGGCGCCTGCGTCGCGCCACTGTTGTTTGCGTTAGCATAAGTTTTTGCAAACACGCTAGAGGTGCGAATCTAATATTTTGGGTTGCCGCTGCCGCGCAAATCATGCGTTAATAAATTATAAAAAAAGAAAGAACAATTGTCGGCTTAATAAAGCACGACCGTTCTAATTAGAAAACCGGGAGACAAGATGAAGACAATCGAGGGGCGCCCGACGCCTCGGGGACGGCTGTATCGTATCGCCGCGTCGCGGCCGCCGGCCGCGCCCGTGCCGGGGGCGCCATGCTGATGCTCTTGCTGGGGGCGCTGGCCGCGCTGATCGCCGGCGCCGGCGTGGTCGAACGGCACGAGCCGAAGGACAGGCCGAAGGGCCAGTACGAGATGCCGCAAACCATGCTCGGCGGCGGCGCCTACAGCCAGGCCGTGCAGATGGAGCCCTATTCGGAACTGAAATACCGCCACATCGTGCGCCAGGCTTTCGACTACAGCTGCGGCTCGGCCGCGCTGGTGACCATCCTCAATTTCCACCTCGGCATGCAGGTGACCGAGCAGCAGGCCATGGAGGGCATGCTGGAGCGGGGCGAGAAGGAAAAGATCATCGAGCGGCGCGGCTTTTCCCTGCTCGACATGAAGCGCTATGTGGCCGCGCTGGGCGTCGAGGCCGCCGGCTTCCGCGCCGAGGTCAAGGACTTGCTGACGCTGGCCCATCCGGCCATCGTGCCGATCGACTATGCCGGCGCCAAGCACTTCGTCGTGCTGCGCGGCATACGCGACGGCGTCGTCTACGTGGCCGACCCCTCGTCCGGCAACATCGCCTTTTCGGTGGCGGAATTCGCCGCGCTGTGGGACAAGAACACCCTGTTCATCGTCTACCCGGCCAAGGGCCAGCCGCTGCCGGCGCAACTGGCGCTGAGCGACCGGGAGCTGGGCGTCGTCGACATGGACCGCGTCACCAAGCAGGCCCGCCTCGGCCCGCTGGAGCACCAGAGCCACCTGCTGGAGCGCGCCCTCAACTCCGGCGTCAGCGGCACCTGGCAGCGGCGCCAGTAAGCCTTTCCCCGCCCATTTTCGCCACCATTTTTCGACAAGGACCCACGATGACCATACGCACCCTGCCCGTCTGTCTCGCCGCCACGTTGCTGCTGCTGGCCCTTCCCGCGCCGGCCCAGGAAAGCCCGGAGGCGAAGCCGGCCAGCGCCGACGCGGCGCGCGACGCGCTGGCCAAGAAGGAGGGCGAAGGCGAGCAAACGGCGCTGCTGAAGCAGACCCTGAGCGCCGTCGACAAGCAATACTCGCTGATCCGCAGCCAGCAGTTCCAGTTCGGCTACGACCTCAACTACACCTACATCGGCCAGGAAAAGATCATCTCCGACCTGTCGGCGGGCAACATCACGCTGTTCGAGATCGAAAACACCAGCTCGCACACGGTCACCAACACCTTCTCGGCCGATTACGGCGTGCTCGACAACCTGACCGCCAACCTCACCCTGCCCGTGCTGTCGAAGTACTCGGAGGCGCGCGGCGCCAAGGGCTTGTCGAACTCCATCGGCGACATCGGCCTGGGCGTGCGCTGGCAGCCGATCCCGGCGCGGCGCGACCGCCCCAACCTGACGCTGACGGGCAATCTGCGCCTGCCCAGCGGGCGCAGCCCGTACAAGGTCATCGCCGGCAGCGGCCAGGCCACCGGCAGCGGCGTCGCGGCCTTCAGCCTCGGCCTGAACGTGAACCGCATCGTCGACCCGGTCGCCCTGTTCGGCTCGCTCAACGTGACGGCCAGCCTGCCGGCGAAGAACCTGTGGCAGGTCAACAACACGCGCATCCTGACCCGCGTCGCGCCCGGCGCCAGCATCGGCTTCGGCCTCGGCTTCGCCTACGCCCTGTCCTACGGCATCTCGACGACGTTGTCCTTCCAGGAGGCGATCTCGGCCGGCTCGAAGCTGACCTTCGCCGACGGCAAGACGGCGAAAACGCTGATGCAAACCTCGGGCATGCTGAACCTGGGCCTGGGCTACCGCGTGTCGCCGAAAACCACCGTCAACCTGTCGGTCGGCGTGGGCCTGACGGCCGACTCGCCGAACCTGTCGCTCGACCTGAACCTGCCGCTGGCGTTCTGACATGCGCCGCCGCGTTCACGCATGCTGGCCGCTGCTGGCCGGCGCCGTCGCAGCCGCGGCGCCGCCGGCGCGGGCGGCCATCACGGAAAACCTGACCACCAGCGTCGTCGCCATGGCGCTGGGCAACGCCGTCACGGCCGACCCGCCCGGCATCGACTCGATCCACTTCAACCCGGCCGGGCTGGCCCGGCTGAAGGGCGACAGCGAGAGCTTTTCCGCCTTCGGCGCCTCGATCCGCAGCACCGCCCGCTTCCACACCCCGCCCGGCTTCAGCGTCGGCGGCTGGACCGACGACCCGGTCAGCGGCCAGAGCACCGGGCCGGTGCGCCAGGGCATGTACGTGCCCGGTTACGGCAAGCCCGGCTGGCGCCTGCCCGCCGTCCTCATCCCCGGCGTCGGCATGGCCTTCAACAAGGCCGGCTCGCGCTTCACCTTCGCCACGCAAAGCTATATGTCGCAGGCGATGAGCATAGACCGCAGCACCGACCCGAACGACCCGGCCCGCTTCCAGGGCCGCCAGGTGCAGTTGCAGCGCCTGGTGTACGCGGCGCCGTCGGTGGGCTACAAGTTTTCCGACACGCTCAGCTTCGGCGTCGCCGTGCCGATCGCCCACTCGGCCTTCGTCATCGACACCGACATGCGCTTTCCCAACAGCCTGCTGGGCATCTTCGGCAAATTCCAGCAGGGCTGGTGCCCCACGAACGGCGGCAACATCCTCGACACCTTCGGCGTCGGCCTGTGCGGCGGCGGCAAGGAGGGCCTGGTGAACCCCTTCAAGCAGGCCGCCAAGATGCGCCTGGAGATGACGGCGCCGTTCGACCCCACCATCAACCTGGGCGTGCTGTGGGAACCGCGCGACTGGTTCGCCGTGGGCGCCGTCTACCAGGGCGGCGCGCAGACCCAGTACACCGGCACCTACACCTTCACCACCGAGCCGATGCTGCGCAACTTCGTCAACGGCATGAACAGCAGCCTGTTCGGCCCCATCGTCGGCGCCGTCCTCGGCTTCCCCAGCTCCATCCCGCGCGAGCAGAAGGGCAACCTGACGGCGACCATCCCCTTCCCCGCCCACCTGCAGGTCGGCATCAAGCTGAAGCCGCTGCGCTATGTCCAGCTCAACGTCGATGCCAGCTACGCCCGCTGGGGCGACTGGAACGCGCTGACCTTCCAGTTCGACCAGAGCATCAAGCTGCTGGAAGTGGCGCGCCTGTACGGCATTCCGAACTCGGGGCAGTTGAAGATCCCGCGCGGCTATAAAAGCGTGCTGAACATGGGTTACGGCCTGCAACTGTTCCCCACCGAGAAACTGACGCTGCGCTTCGGCTACGAGCCGCGCAAAAGCTCCATCCCCGGCGACAAGATCGACCTGATCGCGCCGCTGCCGGACACCAAACTGTACAGCTTCGGCCTGAACTACAAGCTGAGCAAGCAAAGCGATGTGAACCTGACGGCCAGCTACCTGATCGGGCGCTTCAACACGCCGGCCAACAGCGACTGCAATATGAACTGCAACAATTTTCTCAACGTCATCTACAACCCCTACGCCGGCCATGACGTGGCCGGCGACATCCGCGTGCGCTATGTCGGGGTCAGTTACAACAGACATTTTTAATACCCACCCTAGGAGGTTTCCATGTTGAAAACAAGCCTGACAATCATGCTGGCGGCCCTGTGCGGCGCCGCCCTGGCCGCGCCGGCGCCGGCCGCCGTGGCGCCGGCCAAACAGCAGTTGGTGCAACAAGTGTTACAGTTGTGGCAAATCGACACGATAGGCCAAGCCATGTTGCAGGCGCCCGTAGGCGACGCCGTGCAGCAGGCGCGCGCCATGCTGCAGGGGCGCGCGGCGCCGGAGCGGCGCGACGCGGCGCTGGCGGACGTGCTCGGCGAGGCGAAGAAATTCATGGACGAGGCCACGCCGACGGTGCGCGCCAGCGCGCAAAAGCTGATCCCCGGCACCGTCGCGCCGCTGCTGGCCGAGCGCTTCAGCGAGGACGAGCTGCGGCAGATGGTGGCCATCCTCGAATCGCCCGTCAAGCGCAAGTTCGAGGCGATGCTGCCGGAGATGCAAAAACTGCTGGGCGAGCGTGTCGCCGCCGACACCCGCGCCGACATCGACCCCAAGCTGCAGGGGCTCAAGGAGCGCATCGGCCTGCGCCTGCGCGCCGCCGTCGCCCCCTGAGGCGGCGCCGCCGCAGCCGCGCCGATTGCCGTGACGACCATAGGGAGATTGATCTTGTTCATGCACTTTATTGATCGCAGTACATTGGCGGCGCGGGTGGCCCGATGAGCTACTCTTCCGCACTGCACCTGGTGCGCGGCGTCAAGTCGCGCCTGGCCAATTCCGGCTTCGAGGCCGAGGCCCTGTTCAAGCAGGCCGGCCTGGACGAGGGCGACGGCCTGGCCTGCGACGCGCTGACGCTGTCGGACAAACTGAGCCACCTGTGGGAACTGCTGGTCGACAGCTCCGGCGACCCGCTGCTGGGGCTGAAGATATCCACGCCGCACCGGCTCGGCTGGCTCGGCGTCATGGGCCACATCATGCTCGTCTCGCCGACCGTGCAAAGCACCATCGAACGCTGCCACGGCCACACCCGCGTCGGCATGGTGCTGCCGGGCGCCCAGCGCCCCGTGCCGCAGCAGCGCTACGACTTCGTCTGGTGCGTGCTGCTGCGCACGCTGCGCTGCGCCTCCGGGCGCGACGACGCCACCCCGGTGGTGGTCGAATATGCGTTTCCCCAGCCCGCCAATGCCCACGTCTACGCGGAAACCTTCGGCTGCCCGGTGCGCTTCGACATGCCGCACAACGTCATGGAATTCGCCGACACCGACATGGTGATGGCGCTGCCGCAGGCGGCGCCGCTGAGCGGCGGCGCCGTGCTGGCCAGCCTGGCGCGGGCCGAGCCGCCCACCTTCAGCGCCAAGGTCCAGGCGCTGCTGGCCTGCATGCTGCCGAAGGGGCCGCCCATGCGCGACGACGTCGCCGCGCGCATGATGATGAGCGAACGCACGCTGCAGCGCCGCCTGGCCGAGGAAGGCACCAGCTTCACGGCGCTGGTCGACGACACGCGCCGCGAACTGGCGCGGCAGTCGCTCAACAGCGGCGAGCTGTCGCTGAAAATGCTCAGTTTCCAGCTCGGCTTTTCCGAGCCCAGCGCCTTCTACCGCGCCTGCAAGCGCTGGTTCGGCCGCGCCCCGTCCGACATCGTCGGCGACGCCACGCCGCTGCTGACGCGGCACCCGCACAAGCTGTCGGCCTGAAGACGGCGCGGCGCGCCGACATCAAAGGGGGAGAGGAAAATGGGCTGGCTGACACACCACCACAGCAGATCGCAGATCGGCCAACTGCTCGTCAAGAAAAAGCTGATCTCGGAAGAGCAACTGGCCAGCGCGATCGAACGCCAGCGCGGCACCGGCCAGCGTCTCGGCGACATCCTGGCGGAATGGAACCTCGTCACGCACCGGCACGTGCGGGAAGCGCTGCGCAGGCAACGCAGCGCGCGCATGGCGGCGGCCATCGTCACCGCCATGCTGGCGCCGCTGGAAAGCCGCGCCGTCGAAGCGCTGCCGGCCGGCGCCGCCAGCGCCTGCATGCGCCCGCTCGACGAGGAGCAATTGCGCGGCATCGCGGCGCAGGGCTTGCATGAACAATTGCTGTTGCAGGTGAGCGGACAGGACCGCAGGCGCGGCCTGGAAGTGAGGGGCGATGTCGCCAAGCTGCTCCACCCGATGCTGGGTTTTCTCGAAGCGGACGTCAGCATGAAGGACGTCGTCTACGACCCGGCGCAGGCGGCGGCGAGCGTCGGCAAGGACGGCTCGCTGACCCTGCGGCTGCCCAGCTCCATCGGCGAAATCAGCTTCCAGAACATCCGCGTGCGCGGCGCGGACGGGCCCAGCTTCGGCAGCATCGCCATCAAAGGCATAGACCTGAGCGGCACCACCATCACGCTCGCGCCGAAGCGCTAGTAAAAAAACGGCGGCGCCAATCCGGGGACTGCGCGCCGCCGCGGCGCCGCCGCTTACTTCGCGCCGCGCACCTTGCCGAAGGCGTCGCCGGCCTTCCACTGCGGCATCTTCACGCCGTTCGCCACGGCCTGCCCCAGGTTCAGCGTGAATTGCGCCTGCTGGGTCATGCCGGACAGATCCCAGCTCGGGTCGTACTCGTCGCCGGCCTGGTGGTAACGCGCCTCATACGCGGCCGCCTTGGCTTGCGACGCCTGCGGGTTCTTCAGGTAGTCGCGCCCGGCCTCGATCGAGAACGCCGGCACGCCCGCCTTGGCGAAGCTGAAATGGTCGCTGCGGAAGTAGCCGCCGGCCAGGTCGGGTTCGGACTTGGCGATCCGCATGCCCATGCGCCGGGCCACCTGCCGCGCCAGTTGCCCCAGTTCGCTGCGCTCGCTGCCGTCGACGCCGATATCGCGCGTGGCGCCGACGAAATTCAGGCTGTCCAGGTTCAAATTCGCGGCCGTCTTGTCCAGCGGCCACAACGGGCTGCTGGCGTAGGCGGCGCTGCCCAGCAGGCCCTGCTCCTCGGCCGCCACCCACAGGAACATCTGGCTGCGTTTCGCCGGCTTCAAGGCCGCTTCCCTGGCCATCGCCAGCAACGCCGCGGAGCCGGAGGCGTTGTCGACGGCGCCGTTGAAGATGGTGTCGCCGCTGCCCGCCTGCACGCCCAGGTGGTCCCAGTGGGCGCTGTAAATCACCACCTCGTCCTTGAGCTTCGGATCGGTGCCGGGGATCAGGCCGGCGACGTTGAACTGCTCGACCGCGCGCACCGCCGACTTCATCTCGCCGGCGACCTTGGCGTTCAGCGCGACGGGGCGGAAATCCTTGCGCTCGGCCGCCGCGCGCAAGGCGTCCAGATCCTGGCCGCCGGCGCCGGCCAGCGCGCGCGCGGCGGCGTCCGTGATCCAGCCCTGCATGCCGGTGCCGATGCGCCCCTCGGCCAGCTGGAAGCGCTCGCTCGTGCCCCAGCTGCTTTGCACCACATTCCAGCCATACGAGGCCGACGCGTTAGTGTGAATCAACAGCACGCCGGCCGCGCCGCGTCGCTTCGCCTCCTCGAACTTATAGGTCCAGCGGCCGTAATAGGTCAGCGCCTTGCCGCCGAAACGGTGCGGTTCGGCCGCCGTCGGCGCCGGATCGTTGACCATCATCACCAGCACCTTGCCCGCGCAATCGACATCCTTGAAATCGTCCCAGCCCTCTTCCGGCGCGCTGATGCCGTAGCCGACGAACAATAGCTCGGCGTCCAGGGTGCGCGACGGCTTGGCGTCGCCGGCCATCCAGACCCAGTCCTGGCCGTAGCTCATCGGCAGCGTCTTGCCGCCGGCTTGCAAGTGGATGCTGCTTTCCGCCGGCAAGACCTTGACGCCGGCGATCTTGACGGACTGGCGGTAGCTGCCGCCGCGCACCGGCTGCAGGCCGGCGACGATGGCCTGGCTTTCCAGATAGGCGACGGTCAGGTCGCCGCCGCGCTGGCCGGTGCCGCGGCCTTCCAGCGCGTCGCTGGCCAGCAGCGCCAAATGGGCGCGCAGCGGCGCCTCCTGCACGATGGGCGCGGCGGCATTGGCGGCGTGGGCGGGGAACGCCAGCGCCAGGCTTGTGGCCAGAACGCTCGCGGTAAACGAGGAAAACACCTTGTACATGGGATCCTATGGTAAAAATACGATGGGATCGGCATTGTAAGTAAAAAAGGGGACAGACCACAATTTTCGGGGAAATATTTCCCCCAAAATCGTGGTCTGTCCCCATCTGACGCGACGTAAGTAAAAAAGGGGACAGACCACGATTTTCGGGAAATATTTCCCGAAAATCGTGGTCTGTCCCCGGCTGGCGCGGCGCTATACCAGCAGCGCGCCGGCCAGCGATTCGATTTCTTCGGCCGATTCGTCGAGCACGCTGTGCAGCGTGCCGCCGCTGCCGACCGCGAAGTCGATCATCGCCGCCACCTGGCGGGCGTTGGCGCTTTCCGGCGGGTGCAGCGGCGAGATGACGGGCGCCAGGTCGTTGGCCAGCAGCAGGGTGTCGCCCAGGGTGCGCGGCGGCGTCGTGTTGCCGCCGTGCCACATGCCTTCGACGGCCTGCAGCACCTGGTCCGGCACGCCGAGCTGGCGCAGCACGCCGCGGCCTATCAGTTTTTCGCCGTATTCGATCCAGTCTTCGGTGTTGTCGTCGAGCAGGCCGGGGTAGCTCTCGGCCTGCGACAGCAGGTAGAAGCCGCCCACTTCATGGACGATGGCGGCGAACATCGCCGTCTCGGCGTCGATGCGGCTCACTTTCTTGGCCAGCACCTGGGCCAGCGCGGCCACGTGGGCCGTGTGCTCCCACAGCCGCGCCGCCTTGGCGCGCAGGACCGGGTCGCTGATGCCGCTGCCCAGCTGGCGCACGATGACGGCGGCGACCATCGCTTTCAGGGTGCGGAAGCCGAGCCGGTTGACGGCCACCCGCACGCTGGTGATTTCGTCGCCGCTGCGGTTGTAGGCGGCCGAGTTGGCGATGGCCACGGTGCGCGCCGACAGCACCGGCTCGGCCGTCACCATTTTGGCGGCCGCGTCGATGTGGCAGTCGGGGTCGTCGAGCGCCTCTTGCAGCTTCAGCGTGGCGTTGACGTTGGCCGGGAAGGTCAGTTCGCCTTTGCCGGCCCGCGTCGCGATGCTTTTGAATATTTCCAGTCTGTCCATGAAATTATTCTCCTCCCGTGCCGGACCGGCGCCGGTCCGGCTTGGTCCGATTGGCGATCCGGACCATCGATCGATGCAGTCTGCCAGCGGCGGCGGGGACCGGGCGGCCCCCGCAGCCTTATTTGTTGCCCACCTTGCCCACCACGCCTTCGACGAAGTAATCCATCTTGTTCAGGGCCTCGTCGCCGAGCGTGCCCTTGTCGAGGCGGACCTTGCCTTCATTGTCTTTCAGCGGCCCGGCGAACGGCGTCAGCGCGCCGCTGACGAGCTCTTTTTCCCGCGCCGCGAGGAATTTCCTGACCTCGGCCGGCACGGCCCCGTTGATGCCTTCCAGCTTGACCATGCCGTCCTTGATGCCGCCCCAGACGCTGCCCGGCTTCCAGGTGCCGGCGATGACGGCCTGCGCCGCCTGCGTATAGTATGCACCCCAATGATGCGTTACGGCACCAAGTTGCGCCTTCGGCGCGTATTTTTTCATGTCCGAATGGTAGGCGATCGCGTATTTGCCCTTTTCCTCGGCCGCCTGCACGACGGCCGTCGAATCCGTGTGGTGGGTGACGACGTCGGCCCCTTGCCCCAGCAGTGTAATGGCGGCGTCGCGCTCCTTGCCCGGATCAAACCAACTATTGACCCAGATCACCTTCACTTCCGCTTTCGGGTCGACGCTGCGCATGCCGCGCGCGAATGCGTTCACGCCCTGCAACACTTCCGGGATGGGGAAGGCGGCCACGTAGCCGGCCGTGTGGGTCTTGCTCATTTTCCCGGCCAGCACGCCGGCGAGGTAGCGGCCCTCGTAGAAACGGGCGTTGGTGTTGGCGACGTTGGCCGCCGTCTTGTAGCCGGTCAAATGGATGAATTTGACGTCAGGGAATTGCTTGGCCACTTTCAAGGTCGGGTTCATATAGCCGAACGAGGTGGTGATGACCAGCTTGCTGCCCTGCTGCGCCAGGTCGCGGATGACGCGCTCGGAATCGGCGCCCTCGGGCACGTTTTCGACGAACTTGGTGCTGATCTTCGCGCCCAGCGCCTTTTCCATTTCCTTGCGCGCGAGGTCATGCTGCATGGTCCAGCCGGCGTCGCCGATCGGGCTGATGTAGACGAAGCCGACGTTCAGCGGCGCGGCGGCGGGCGCCGCCGCGCACAGGGCCGCGGCGGGCAGCAGGATGGCCGTGCTGAGCGCGGCGCGCAAGATTTTTTTGGACATGATTTTCCTCGTGTTGACTCCCGCCACATAATTCCAGCCTCGCCGCGGGGGAGAAAACGGCGCTGCCACTGCATTGCCCCGGCCGCTTTACTGGCCCGGATGGAAATTTTTCCCCAGCGACGCCGGCATGTTCAGCTTGATGTAATTGGCGTTGCTCGATATCAGCACCAGCACGACGATGGTGGCCAGATAGGGCAGCATCGCCAGCAATTGCGAGGCCACCGCCACGCCCTGCCCCTGCACCGTGTAGGTCAGGATGGTGATGCCGCCGAACAGGTAGGCGCCGCCGGCCACGCGCGCCGGCCGCCAAGTGGCGAAGGTGGTCAGCGCCAGCGCGATCCAGCCGCGCCCGGCCACCATGTTTTCCACCCACAGCGGAGTGTAGACCAGCGACATGAAGGCGCCGGCCAGGCCGCAGCAGGCGCCGCCGAACAGGATGGCGCCGAGGCGGATGCGGCGCACCTTGTAGCCGAGCGCGTGGGCCGAGGCCGGCGATTCGCCGACGGCGCGCAGCACCAGGCCGGCGCGGCTGCGGTACAGGAAGCAGGCGGTGCCGGCGCACAGCAGCAGCGCCAGGTAGACCATCGGGTGCTGGGTGAACAGGGCCGGCCCGAGGAAGGGGATGTCTTCCAGGAAGGGCACGCCGAATTTGCCGTTTTTCAGGCTGTTGCCGACGTAATTGATGCCGATGTAGGTCGAGGCGCCGGCGCCGAACAGGGCCAGCGCCAGGCCGGTGGCGTATTGGTTGGTGCCCAGCCACACCGTCATCCAGGCGAAGAAGGCGGCCAGCACGACGCTGGCGGCGGCGCCGGCGGCGAAGCCCAGCGCGGCGTTGCCGCTGTGGATGGCGACGGCGAAGCCGACGACGGCGCCGACCAGCATCATGCCCTCGGCGCCGAGGTTGACGACGCCGGATTTTTCATTGATGAGCAGGCCGAGGGCGGCCAGCATCAGGGGGGTGCCGGCGTTGATGCTGGCGGCCACCAGCAGGGCGATCGTGTCCATTATTTGCTCCCGCTGAAACGTAGTTTGTAGTGGATCAGCACGTCGCAGGCCAGCAGCGCGAACAGCAGCACGCCCTGGAAGACGCCGGTGATGGCGCTCGGCAGGCCCAGGCGCGACTGCGCCAGTTCGCCGCCGATGTAGAACATGGCCATGATGAAGCTGGAGAAGACCACGCCGAGCGGGTGCAGGCGGCCGACGTAGGCGACGATGATGGCGGCGAAGCCGTAGCCGGGCGACACCGACGGCGTCAACTGCCCCAGCGGCCCCAGCACTTCGCAACTGCCGGCCAGGCCGGCCAGCGCGCCGCACAGCAGCATCGAGGTCCACAGCGATTTGCGCGCCGAGAATCCGGCGTAGCGGGCGGCGGCCGGCGCCATGCCGCCGACGCGCAGGCGGAAGCCGGCGACGCTTTTCGACAGGAACAGCCAGCCGCCGACGGCGGCCAGCAGCGCCAGCACGATGCCCAGGTGCAGGCGGGTGCCGGGAATCACGTTCGGCAGCAGCAGCGCGTCCGACAGCAGCTTCGACTGCGGGAAGTTGAAGCCCTCGGGGTCTTTCAGCACGCCGTACACGAGGTAGCTCAGCAGCAGTTGGGCGATGTAGACGAGCATCAGCGACACCAGGATTTCGTTGGCGTTGAAGCGGTCGCGCAAGTAGGCCGTGACGCCGGCCCAGGCCATGCCGCCGGCCATGCCGGCCAGCAGCGCCAGCGCGATGGCGGCGCCGCCGCCGGCGCCGACGGCGTCGCAATACAGGGCCGCCGCGCCGCCGCTGACGGCGCCGACGACGAACTGGCCCTCGGCGCCGATGTTGTAGACGTTGGCGCGGTAGCAGACGGCCAGGCCGACGGCGATCAACAGCAGCGGCGCCACTTTCACGCCCAGCTCGGACAGGCCGTGCAAGTCCTTCATCGGCTCCCAGAAGAACACGGCCAGGCCGGCCAGCGGATCCTTGCCCAGGGCGAGGAACAGCAAGGCGCCGCACAGCACCGTCAACAACAAGGCCAGCAGCGGCGAGCACCACGACATCGCGGCCGACGGCGTGGCCCGCGCTTCCAGCTTAAACATGCGCGCCCCCCGCCGCCGGCGACCACAGCCCGCTCATCCACTGGCCGATCAGCGCGACGCTGGCGTCGGCCGTGTCTATCGACGGCGACAGCCGCCCCTTCGCGATCACATGCAGGCGGTCGGCAATGTCAAACAATTCGTCCAGCTCCTCGGAAATAATCAACAGCGCGCAGCCGGCGTCGCGCAGGGCCACCAGCTCGGCGCGGATTTGCGCGGCGGCGCCGACGTCGACGCCCCAGGTCGGTTGCGCGACGACCAGCACGCTCGGCTTGCGCATCACTTCGCGCCCGACGATGTATTTTTGCAGATTGCCGCCCGACAGGCTGCGCGCCGGCGCGTGCGGGCCGGCGGCCTTGACGCCGAAGCGGGCGATGATGGCCGCCGCCATGTCGACGATGGCGCGGCCGCGCACGAAGCCGCGCCAGATGGTGGCCTTGGTTTGCAGGCTCAGCATCACATTGTCGGCCAGCGACATCTCCGGCACGGCGCCGCGGCCGAGGCGCTCCTCCGGCACGAAGCCGAAGCCGAGGGCGCGGCGCCGGCCCGGCGGCAGGCGCCCGGCCGGCGTGCCGCACAGCATGATCGAATCGGCGGCCGCGCGCCGGTCTTCGCCCGACAGCGCCGCCAGCAACTCTTGCTGGCCATTGCCGGAGACGCCGGCCAGGCCGACGATTTCGCCGCCGCGCACCCTCAGGCAAATGTCTTGCAGCTCGGTGGCGAACGGGTGGCTTTTCGGCAGGCACAGCTGATTCACGTCCAGCATGGCCGCGCCGGGGGCGCGCGCCGCGCGCGCGATGGCCGGCGGCTCGGAACCGATCATCATCCGCGACAGGCTGGCGGCCGACTCTTCGCGCGGGTCGCAGACGCCGGTGTTCTTGCCGGCGCGCACCACCGTGCAGGCGTGGCACAGCGCGCGGATTTCATCGAGCTTGTGGCTGATGTAGAGGATGCTGCAACCCTCGGCGGCGAGCTGGCGCAGCGTGCCGAACAGCTTCTCGACGGCGGCCGGCGTCAGCACCGAGGTCGGCTCGTCGAGGATCAGCAGTTGCGGCTTGGCCAGCAGGGCGCGGACGATTTCGACGCGCTGGCACTCGCCCACGGACAGCGTGTGCACATGGCGCTGCGGCTCCAGCTCCAGGCCGTACTGGCTGGCCGTCGCCTCGATGCGCCGGGCCAGCTCGTCCAGCCTGGTGTCGGCCGGCAGGCCGAGGGCGATGTTCTCCGTCACGGTGAGCGTGTCGAACAGCGAAAAATGCTGGAACACCATGGCGATACCCAGCTCGCGCGCGACGGCCGGGTTGGCGATGTGCACTTCCTTGCCGTTCCACAGCACGCGGCCCGCGTCCGGCTTGACGGCGCCGTAAATGATCTTCATCAGCGTCGATTTGCCGGCGCCGTTTTCGCCCAACACGGCGTGGATCTGGCCCGGCTCGACCGTCAGGTGAATGGCGTCGTTGGCCACCACGGCGGGATAGCGTTTGCTGATGTCATGCAGTTCCAGGCGTGTCGTCATGTCTGTTGTTGTGGTTGTCTAACGGTCGGCAAAAGTCCACCGATGCCGGCGCCGCCGGGGCGCCCTGAACGCCAACTATCGTATCGGCATCTGGCATTTTTTTCTGCATGGGATATTGCGCTGGCACAGACATTTCAGCGTAAAAACAACACAGGGTGACGATTTATGCCGCGTTAACGGGCAATCCAAGCCGGTCCCAGCCCCTAGGCTGTCCGGAAATGCGATGATTATATCCGAGCTGATATACCCACTATTACAAAACCGCGAAGCCTGCACGCCGGGCCTACTCGCATCATGGCCGGGCCAGCCTGGTTTGCCCGACCGCGGCCGCGGCTGCCGGCGCCATGATTTACCCTGCAACGTCAAGAGGAGTCACAAGTGCACACAACCACCACCCGTCTCGCCATCGCCGCCATGCTGAGCCTGTCGGCGGGCGCCCAGGCGGCCGACTGGAGCGACACATCGATCAGCTGGCGCGCCGGCAGCGCCTTCCGCGAACCGTTCAACAAGGAAGACATCAAAAAGAACATCGTCGCGCTGACCCACGCCAGCGGCTACAAGTACGGCACGAACTTCCTCAACGTCGACTACCTGATGTCCGACAGCAAAGACCCGGCCTCGCTGGGCCAGACCTCGGGCGCCAGCGAGGCCTACATCGTCTACCGCCACACGCTCGACATCGGCAAACTGCGCGGCGGCGACCTCCGCTTCGGCCCCGTGCGCGGCGTCGGCGCGACCGTCGGCTTCGACATCAACACCAAGAACGACGTCGGCTACAACTCGCGCAAGCGCATGTTGGTGGCGGGCCCGACGCTGATGTGGGACGTGCCGGGCTTCCTCAACACCAGCATCTTCCTTTTGCGCGAAAGCAACGCGCCCAGCGGCGCCTTCGCGCCGATCGCCAATGTCACCGGGCGCTACACCTACAAGACCCACGCGATGCTGAACGCCGTGTGGGGCATACCGGTGACGCCGCTGCTGTCGTTCGAGGGCTACATCAACGTCATCGACGCCAAGGGGACGGACGAGGTGGGCCGCAAAACGGGCGTCGAAACCAACCTCGACATGCAACTGATGCTCGACGTGGGCGCAGCGATGGGCAAGGCCAAGAATACCTTCCGCGTCGGCCTCCAATACCAGTACTGGAACAATAAGTTCGGCAACACCGACGCCACCACCGGCGGCATCGGCAACACGGCCAAAACGCCGATGATACGGGCCGAGTACCACTTCTAAGTGGACCTGGAAACCGGGCGCAAGGAATAGAATAGAGGAATATTGTATTCCAGTCCCTTCCGGCTTCAATGAGATCAAAAACCGACACTTCCCGCTACATCGGGCGTTTCGCGCCCTCCCCCACCGGCACCCTGCATCTGGGTTCGCTGGTGGCCGCACTGGCCAGCTACCTGGACGCCAAGGTACACGGCGGCACCTGGCTGGTGCGCATTGAAGACCTCGACTGGGACCGCAATGTGGACGGCGCCGACCATGCCATCCTGGCGTCGCTGCAGCGCTGCGGCATGCAATGGGACGGTGAGGTCACCTGGCAGAGCCGGCGCCTGGCGCTGTACGAGGCGGCCGCGCACACGCTGCGGGCGGCGCTCTACCCCTGCGCCTGCTCGCGCAAGGAAATCCTCGACTCGCGCCTGAACCGCAACGCCGTGCAGGCGGCCGCGCCGGTGTATCCGGGCACCTGCCGCCAGGGCATGGCGGCCGGCAAGGCCATGCGCGCGCTGCGCCTGCGCGTGCCGCCGCCCGCGCACAGCACGATCCACTACACCGACCGCTGGCACGGCGCGCTGAGCCAGGACCTGGCCGACGCGGTGGGCGACTTCGTCATCCGCCGCGCCGACGGCTTCTGGGCCTACCAACTGGCCGTCGTCGTCGACGACGCTGCGCAGGGCGTCAACCACGTCGTGCGCGGCGCCGATCTGCTCGACTCGACGCCGCGGCAAATCTATCTGCAGCAACTGCTTGGCCTGCCGCATCCCTCGTATCTGCACGTGCCCGTCGTCACCAACCCGGACGGCGAAAAACTCTCCAAGCAGACGGGCGCGCAAGCCTTCGACACGGGCGCCGCGCCCGAGGTGCTGCTGCGCACGGCGCTGCTGCCGGCGGCGCGCTTTCTCGGCCTGGAGATTGCCGACGCGGCCAGCCTCGACGACTTCTGGCGCCGCGCGCTGCCGGCCTGGGAGCGGGTGCTGGACGAACACGCGCGCGCGCCGTCGACGCAGGCTTGAGCGGGCCGCGCCCGCGCTCTTTTCCCGCCCTTGCGGCCCAGATGCAAAAAACCCGCCGCAGCGCGGGGCTGGGCGGGTTTGTTTCGACACTAGGCTAGTTCAGGCTTAGAAATTGCCCTTGAACTGGACGCCCCAGATGCGCGGCTCGTTGAGGAAGCCGGTCAGATTGTTGAAGTCGATCGCGCCGGTGACACGGCGGGTATTGGTGATGTTGCGGCCATAGGCGGCCACTTCATACTTGCCGCTCTGCCAGGTGTAACCCACGCGCAAGCCGCCTTCCAGCAATGGCTTGGCGCTGTACTCGACCGCCTCGTACAGGAACAGGTTGATCTTGCTGCGGTAAGCCCAGTCCGTGAAGACGAACATCTCGCCGTCGGCCAGCGGGATCGAGTAACGGGCGGTGCCGTTGACGATCCATTTCGGCGCTTGCGGCAGCGGGTTGCCGTTGATCTGCACCAGGCCGGCCGCGTTGATCGGGTCGGTGATCGTGCAGCCATTGCATTTAAGAACCGTCAGGCTGGCGTCGTCGATCTTGGTGAAGTTATAGCTGCCGCCGATGGACATTTTCAGGCTCGGCGTGACGAAACCTTCCAGGTCCAGCTCGGCGCCACGGCCCTTGGTCTTGGCCGCGTTGATCAGGCGGGTGACGTTGGAATTGCCGCCGACCACGGTCAGCTGCTGGTTCTTCACGTCGAAGTCGTAGACGCTGAACGAGACGCGGGCGCGGCGGTTCATCAGGTCGGCCTTGATGCCGGCCTCGTAGGAGAGGATGGTTTCGGCGTCGGCCACGGTGATCGGCGTGTTCTTGTTGGCGGCGGCGATGCTCGGCGCGCGGAAGCCGGTGGCAATACGGGCGTACACGTTGACGTCCTTGTTCAGCTTGTAGCTGCCGCTCAAGTCCCAGTTGACCTTGTGCTTGCTCTCGCTCACGCCCTTCGGCCCGATCTGCACGACGTTGACCGCCTCGACCGTGTTGAACTCCTTCTTGTCGGCGGTGTAGCGCAGGCCGCCGCGCACGGTGAACGCGTCGTTGATCGCGTAGTTCACCGAAGCGAAGGTGCCCCAGGCCGTGTTCTTCTGGTGGCTGACCAGGTGGTCCAGTTGCGCGCCCGAGGTGCTGTTGAAGCTGTCCTTGTAGCCGTTGGCGTCTTCGTTGAAGTAATACAGGCCGGTCTGCCAGTTCAACGGGCCGGCGTTTTTCGACTCGGCGCGGAATTCCTGGGTGTACTGCTTGACGCCGCTGATGCCGCCGGCGCTTTCGACGTCGAACGGGGTCGGGTTGGCGTTCGGCTGGATGTTCTTGAAGACGCCGCCGTCGATGTCGCCGCGGCTCAGGTACTTGCCGACGGCTTCATAGCCGGTGATCGAGTACAGCTTGACGCCGTCCAGGTCCCAGCTCAGGCGCACGCTGCCGCCGTTGCTGCTCAGGTACTGGAAGTTCTGGCCGTTGGTGAACGATTGGCCGGCGTCGAAGCCGTCGACGATGTCGTTCGTGCCCTTTTTGATCAGGTTGGCGTTGAACAGGCGCGAGCTGCCCGTCGTGGTGCGCTGGTGCACATTGAACAGCGCGTTGAACTTGCCGTTCGGCGCATACAGGAACTGCACGCGCTCGGCGTGTTCGTTGTAGCCGTCCAGCGCATCCTTGCGGCCGGTGAAGCTGTTATCGACGTAGTTGTCGCGGTGCTGGCGCAGCGTCGAGACGCGCATCGCCCATTCCTTGTTCAGCGGAACGTTGACGGCGCCGTCGAAATTGGCCGTCATATGGCTGGCCAGCGAGACGTTGTAATAGCCCTCGATTTTCGTCAGCTTCGGCTTTTCCGACTCGAACTTGACGACGCCGGCCGGGGTGTTGCGGCCGAACAGGGTGCCCTGCGGGCCGCGCAGCACTTCCACGCCGGCCAGGTCGAAGATGGGGTAGCCCTTCAGGATAGGGTTCTCTTGCACGACGTCGTCGTAGATCAGCGAGACAGGCTGCGACGCGAAGGTGCTGAAGTCGGTGTTGCCGTAGCCGCGGATGTAGAAACGGGGGAAGGTGCGGCCGTTCGACGATTCCACGTTCAGGCTCGGCACCTTGCCGGCCAACACGCGGATGTCCTGCCCGCCGGACACCATGACGTCGAGTTTTTCATCGCGCAGCAAGGTCACCGACACCGGCACTTCGCGGATGTTTTCCTTGCGGCGTTGCGCGGTGACCGTGACGGTTTCCAGTTGCGGCGCGGCGGTGGGCGCGGCGGCCGTTTGCGCGACGGCCGTGCCGATCGGCATGGCGGCGCTCAGGGCCAGCATCGCGCCGTGGGTGCAGGCGAGACGCTTGTGCATTTTGGACTTCTTGATCATTTACTTCCCTAGCGTTTAAATAAAATCGGACAAAGAGTGTTCAAAGCAGCTGTCTCCGCTTTCTCTTGTGCAGGCGCCGTTGGCGCGGGCGGGTGTCTCCCCGCCCCCGGTAGCTCTGGGTCGATCCTGACGCCGCAATGGTTCGCCGAGCGAACGGGTGGGAACATGCGCGGGCGCCGGGTCTGGCCCGCATCTTGACGATGTCTGAAAACTGCCGGCTAGTTGAAGGCCGCCAATTTAATTCATAGGGAATGGCAAGTGCAAGAACTTATTGCCGGATGAGAGGTATATACAACACTTTCCACCCAAGAAGTTGTATTTTAGCTACAACAGCGCCTCAATCGGGTTCGATCACCAGTTGCACGGCGCTGCTGCTGAACTGCGAAATGCCGTACTCGAAGGGCCGGCCGGCTTCGTCCACGTAGACGACCTCGACGTACAGGATGGGCAGCGCGGTCGGCTGGCCCAGTTGCTGCGCCACCTCGTGGCTGGGCAGGCGCGCCGTGATGCGGCTGAGGCGGCGCTGGAAATGCTCGATGCCGAACTGGGCCAGCGCCACATGCGTCCTGCCGGCCTTGGCGTAAGCCTCGCCGAAGCCGTCGAAGCGGGGCAGCGGAAAATACTGCGTACACACGCCGATGACCTTGCCGTCGAGGACGTCGAGGGAATGGATTTCCAGCGTCTTGGCGCGGGCGGGCAACTCCAGCAGGCCGGCGATTTCGGCGCCCGGGCGCTTGCCGGACCAGTGCAGAATCTCGCTCTTGCCGACGCGGCGCGCCTTGACGACGCTGTGCGCCAGGCGCGTGCGGCGGCCGATCTGGTAATCGATGAAATCGTCGCGCACGAAGGTGCCGCGGCCGTGCACCACCTCGACCATGCCCTGCTCCGCCAGCGCCTTGACGGCCTGGCGGACCGTGTGGCGGTTGACCGAATAATGCTGGGCCAGCGCGGTTTCATTGGGCAGGCGCCCCGACAGCCTGCTGGCCATAATTTCGTTCGCCAGGCTCTCCTGGATCTGCTTCCAGACCGTGGTGCCGGCCTGACGAACAATCGCATTTTCAACCATTACACTACGCTCCAGCCATAACAAAAATCCAAAATTGATTGTCCCACAATTCATCGCAGCCGGGGACAGACCACGATTTTCGGGAAATGTTTTCCCGAAAATCGTGGTCTGTCCCCGGCTGTCCGGCGCTTACGGCTGCTCGCCGCGCTCCAGGCGCGCTTCGATCAGGTCCAGCACGCGCGGCAGCTCGGCTATGCTGTCGATGACGTAGTGGGCGCCGGCGCCGGCCAGTTTGTCCACGGCCAGCGCGCGCCGCCGCGCGCGCTCGTCCGCCGGCAGCGCCGCCAGTTCGGCGCGCCCCAGGCCAAGCTCGTTGCCGGAGACGGCCACGCCGACGCTCCACATGTGCGCCGCCAACCCTTCGGCGATGCCGGGCACGGTGTCGTCCACCTTGACGCAGGCCGACAGTTCGCCGACGCCCAGTTCGACGACGTTCGCCAGCGCCATCCACGGCCCCGGCCGGCCGCCCGCCTTCAGGTCGTCGGCGGCGACGGCGTGGTCGACCAGCAGGCCGTCGCCGCGCGCCTTGGCCAGCAGGCGCTCCATGACGACGCGCGGATAGCCGGAGCAGGAGCCGATTTTGATGTGCCGCGCGCGCAGCTCGGCCAGCACGTCGAGCGCGCCGGGGATCGGGTCGGAGTATTGCGCCACGCGTTCGACCTGCAGCGGCAGGAAGGCGGCGTACAGGGCGTCGACGTCGGCGTCGCGCATGGCCCGGCCGTATTTGGCGCGCCAGCGCGCCGACAGGCCCGGCTGGTCGCCCAGCGCGCGGATGTGGTCCCACTTCGCCAGCCCCATCGGCAGGCGCGCCTCCGCCAGCGACACCGCGATGCCGAAGCCGGCGAAGGCGTCGATCAGCACCTGGGTCGGCGCGAAGGAGCCGAAGTCGACCATCGTGCCGGCCCAGTCGAAGACGACGGCCTGGAGCGGGCCGCGGTAGCGCGGCGCCGGATATGTGTTGGTGAAAATCGTTGTCATCTCAAATCCCTATTCAGTGTGAAGAAAACTGCGCCGCTTATTCGCGTATGCCCATCTCGGCCAGCACGCGGGCGATCGCGTCGACGCCGCGGGCGATGTCGGCGGCGTCGATGGCGCCGATGCAGCCGACGCGGAAGGTGTCGACGGCGGTCAGCTTGCCCGGATACAGGAGCACGCCATGCGCCTTGACGCGGGCGTAGAACTCGCCGAAGTTCCAGGCCGGGTGCCGCGGCGCGTGCACCGTGACGATGATGGGCGCCTGGATCTGCGCCGGCAGGAAGGAGCGCAGGCCGATCGCCTGCAGCGCCGCGATCAGCGTGGCGCAGTTGTTGCTGTAGCGCGCCAGCCGCGCCGGGCCGCCGCCCTCCTCCTCGTACTGCGCCAGCGCGGCGTCGAAGGCGGCCACCACGTGGGTCGGCGGCGTGTAGCGCCACTGGCCGGTCTTTTGCATGTAGCGCCACTGCTCGTACAGGTCCAGCGACAGCGAATGCGAACGCCCCGCCGCCTGTTCCAGCGCCTCGCGGCGGACCAGCACGAAGCCCATGCCGGGCACGCCCTCCAGGCATTTGTTGCTGGAGCCGATGACGGCCTCGAAGGGCACCGTCTTGCTCGACAGCGGCAGCGCGCCGAAGCCGCTCATCGAATCGATGATCAGCTTGCGCCCGGCCGCCGCCACCATCCGGGCGATCGCCTCGATCGGGTTCAGGATGCCGGTGCTGGTTTCGCAGTGGATCACGCCGACATGGCTGATCTCCGGGTCGTCCTCCAGGCGCTGGCGCAGCACGGCCGGATCGACCGGCGCCGTTTCGCCGAAGTCGGCCGTCTCGACGCGCCGGCCCATGGTCGCCGTCAGCTGCGCCATGCGCTTGCCGTAGGCGCCGTTCGACAGCACCAGCAGCTTGCCGGCCGGCGGCAGCAGGCTGCCGATCGCCGCCTCGACGGCGAAGGTGCCGGAGCCCTGCAGCGGCACGCAGACATAGTCGGACTGGCCGTCGATGATGGCCAGCAGGCGTTCGCCGACGCGCCGCGTGAGGGCGTTGAAGTCGCCATCCCACGAACCCCAGTCGTGCAGCATGGCGTTTTTGGTGCGGGCGGAGGTGACGAGCGGGCCGGGGGTGAGAAGCAAGGGAGCGTGCATAGAGTGGGTAGTCATCAGTGAAAGAAAAAGGGAATCAGGCGGCGCGCCAGATTTGCGCGCGGCGCTCGCACCACCAGCCCAGCGCGTTCAGCGCCAGCGAGACGGCCAGGGAGGCGGCGACGATCAGCGTGGCCATCGCGGCGGCGGCGGCGGTGTCGCCGGCGTCGTCCATGTTCAGCACGGCCACCGAGGCCAGCACGGTGTCGGGCGTGTAGAGGAAGATGACGCAGCTGACGGTGGTCATGCTGGAGACGAACAGGTAGCGCAGCACGTTCAGCAGCGCGGGCAGCGCCAGCGGCAGCGTCACGCGCGCGCAGCTCAGCCACCACGGCCGGTTCAGGCTGCGCGCCACCGCCTCCATCTCCGGGTCGATCTGGCGCAGCGCGGTGGTGATTGTCAGGTGCGCGGTGCTGTAGAGGTGCGCCACCGTCGAGGCCACCAGCATCGTCATGCTGGCGAACAGCACGTGCAGCGGGTTGCCGGGGGCGTTGAAGAACAGCACGTAGCCGAGGCCCAGCACCATGCCCGGCACCGCCATCGGCAGCAGGATCACGCCGCGGATGGTCAGCACGGCCAGGCGCGGCACCGGCAGCTTTTCCACCAGGTAGGCGGTGAGGAAGACCACGGCGCTGCCCAGCGCGGCGCTGCACGCGGCCACCGCCAGGCTGTTGCGGAAGGCTTGCCAGCCGCCGCCGTCGAGCTGCTCGAAGTCGAAGTGCTTCAGCGTCAGGCTCATTTTGTACGGCCACAGGTCGATGAAGGCGGCCGCCACGGCGACGCCGATCAGCGCCAGCAGGAAGGCCGACACCAGCGCGCAGAACAGCCACAGCGCGGCGTCGCGCCCGGCCGCCGGCTTGGCGCGGTAGGGCACCGACTTGCCCGTCATCGTCGCGCCGTGGCGGCGGCTGACGCGGCGCTCGAGGATGAAGCTGAGCACGGCCGGCAGCAACAGCAGCAGGCCGATGACGGCGCCGCGGTTGAAGTTCTGCTGCCCCAGCACCTGCTTGTACGCTTCCAGCGCCAGCACATTGGTCTGGCCGCCTATCACTTTCGGCACGCCGAAATCGGCCACCACCATCGTGAACACCAGCGTGCCGGCGGACACCAGGCCGTAGCGCGCGCCCGGCAGCGTGATGGTGAGGAAGCGCCGCGCGACGCCGGCGCCCAGCGCCGTGCCGGCCTCGTACAGGCGCGCGTCGGCCACCGCCAGCGCGGCGCAGAGGATCAGCAGCGCGTGCGGAAAGGTGTAGAACACTTCGCCCATGACGATGCCGAGCGGCCCGTAGATCGAGGTGGCGCCCAGCCAGTCCTTCAGCAGGCCCTGGTTGCCGAACAGGTAGACCAGCGAAATGGCCGGCATCAGCGACGGCGCCAGCAGCGGCGACAGGGCAATCAGGCGGAACGCGGCGGCGCCGGGGATGCGCGAGCGCGTCAGCGCAAAGGCGAAGGCGAACGCCGCCGGCAGCACCACGGCCATCGTCAGCGCGGCCAGGCCCAGGCTGTTCAGCGTGGCGGACTGGATGCGCGGCTCGGCCAGCATGCGCAGCACTTCGGCCAGGCCGATGAAGGCGCCGTCGCGGTCCTGCACGGCCTTGACGAAGATGCTGGCCAGCGGCAGCAGGATGAACAGCAGCAGCGCGCCGGCCAGCAGCCAGGCCAGCAGGCCGGCGGCCTGCTCGTCGCGGCTGCGCAGCGACGGCGCCGCGAAGGCGGGCATGGCGCTCCGGCTCATCGCGCGCCGTCCATGAAGAAGCGCAGCTTGTGGCCGGGGAAGGTGAGCGGCACGCGGTGGCCGATCTGCAGGCGCGCGTAGCCGGCGTCGTTGGGCGCCACGTCGGCCAGGATGCGGATGTCGCGGTCGGCGCACAGCGCCAGCTCGGCGCGGCGCAGGCCGCCCATGAATTCGACCCGCTCCACCACGGCCATCGCCGTCGCGCCGCCGGAGTGCCACTGCTTTTCGACGAACACGTCCTCGGGGCGGCAGAAGGCCATCGCGCCGCAGTTCCTGAACGGCAGGTCGACCTCGAAGGACAGCGGGCCGAGCGTGGCCCGGCCCTGGCCGTCCAGGCGCACCGGCAGCCAGTTGGCGCGGCCGACGAAATCGGCGACGAAGCGCGTCTGCGGCGCGCGGTAGATCTGTTCCGGCGTGCCCAGTTGCTCGATGCGGCCGTGCTGCATCACGGCGATGGTGTCGGCCAGCGCCAGCGCCTCGTCCTGGTCGTGGGTCACCATGATGGTGGTGATGCCGAGCTTGCGCTGCAGCGCGCGCAGCTCCTTGCGCAGGTGCTCGCGCACTTTCGCGTCCAGCGCCGAGAGCGGCTCGTCGAGCAGCAGCAGGCTGGGCGACTTGGCCAGCGCGCGCGCCAGCGCCACGCGTTGCTGCTGGCCGCCGGACAGTTGCGCCGGATAGCGCTCCTGCATGCCCGGCAGTTCGACCAGCGCCAGCAGCTCCTCGACGCGCGCGGCGCGCTGCCGGCGCGGCGTGCGCAGCGCGTAGGCGACGTTCTCGGCCACCGTCAGGTTGGGGAAGAGCGCGTAGGACTGGAACACGATGCCGTAGTCGCGCTGGGCCGGCGGCAGCACGCCGATGTCGCGCCCGCCCATCAGGATGCGGCCGCCGTCCTGCGCCTCCAGGCCGGCGAGGATGCGCAGCAGCGTCGTCTTGCCGCAGCCGGACGGCCCCAGCAAACAGAGGAACTCGCCCTGGCGCACCGGCAGCGTGACGTCGTTGAGCACGCGCGCCGCGCCGAAGGATTTGCTGACCTGGTCGATGCGCAGCCAGTCGCCTGGGGCGGTGCCGGACGGTTGCGCCGGTGCGGGGAAATCGAGTTGTTTCATCGTGCGCTTTGTGTTGGATTGAAATTGTCGGGGCGGCGTGCCGCGCTTACTTCGGCTCGGCCTTGCCGTCGTAGCGCCTGGTCCACTCGGCCAGGATGCGGTCGCGCTCGCGCGAGGACCAGCGCAAATCCTGCTTGATCAGCATCTGCTCGAAGTTGGCCGGGATCGCCGGGCTGGGCTTGGCCACGCCCGCGTGGGCGACGATGGCGAAGTTCTTCGCGTACAGCTCGGCGGCGCCCTTCGAGGTCGCCCAATCGGCCAGCTTGCGCGCGGCCTCCAGGTGCCGGGTCCCCTTGACGATGGCGGTCGCCTCGACGTCCCAGCCCAGGCCCTCTTTCGGGAACACCAGGTCGAGCGGCGCGCCGCCCTCCTTCAGCTTGGCGGCGCGGTACTCGAACGAAATCCCGATCGGGAACTCGCCGGCCGCCGCCTGCTTGCACGGCTTCGAGCCGGAGTGCGTGTACTGGCCGATGTTCTCGTGCAGCCTGTCCATGAAGGCCCAGCCGTCCTTCTCGCCGAACATCGTCAGCCAGGACGACACGTCGAAAAAGCCGGTGCCGCTGGAGGCCGGATGCGGCATCACGATCTTGCCCTTGTACTCGGGCTTGAGCAGGTCCTTCCAGGTCTCCGGCTTCTTCAGGCCCAGCTTGGCCGCCTCGACCGTGTTGAAGCACATCGCCGCGCCGGTGACGTTCATGCCGACCCAGCTCGGCGGCGTGGCGTTGTCGACGTAGCGCTTGGACAGCTTGTCGATGTCCTTGGGCGCGTATGGCTGCAGCATGCCCTCCTTTTCCAGCACCAGGATCGAGGTCGCGGCTACGCCCATGACGACGTCGGCCTGCGGCGCCGCCTTCTCCGCCAGCAGCTTGGCGGTGATGATGCCGGTCGAATCGCGCACCCACTTGATCTTCACGTCGGGATACTCGGCCTCGAACCTGGCTTGATAGGACTTCACCTGGTCCGCTTCGAGGGCGGTGTAAACCAGCAGCGTGGTGTCGGCGTGCGCCAGCGTCGCCGTCAAGGTCAGCAGCGCGGCGAGCGGTTTGAAAACGTGGGTGACGGACATGTACGGCTCCATAAGATTGAAGGGGTTCGCCGGGCGTTTGCCGGCAGACGCAATCGTAGTCGGGGATTGTTACGATGTCGTGACATCTAGATGACTTTCGGCGCTTTTCAAGCCCCATAGTCATCTAGACGTCACGATCTTGTAACAAAGCTGCCGTAGCATTCGGCGTTCCGCAGCACCCTCAACAACCTACAAGGAAAACAATGAAAACATCCCTCCTGGCCGCCGCCATCCTGAGCACATTCGCCGGCGCCGCCGCGGCCCAATCGAGCGTCGGCATCTACGGCGCCTTCGACCTCGGCCTGGCGTCCATCTCGGGCGGCAAGGCCAGCACGCACACCCCGAGCGCCGCGCTGCCGGCCTTCAAGCCGAATGAAGTCAAACTGCGCGACGGCATCCTGCAAGGCAGCCGCCTCGGCTTTCGCGGCACGGAAAACCTGGGCGACGGCCTGGCCGCCGTCTTCGTGCTGGAAGCCGGCATCCTGACCGACACCGGCGCCTCCGACCAGGGCGGCCTGCTGTTCGGCCGCCAAGCCTACGTCGGCCTGAAAAGCGACGCCGCCGGCAGCGTCACGCTGGGCCGCCAGTACGCGCCGCACTACCTCGCGTTCAAGGCCATCGACCCGATGGACGACGGCTTCGCCGGCGCCGCCAGCAACCTGATCCCGACCAACGGCAAGCGCATCAACAACGCGCTCAAGTACGCCACGCCGAGCGTCTCCGGTTTCGGCGCCGAACTGCTGTACGGCCTGGGCGAGGTGGCCGGCAATTCATCCGCGGCGCGCAGCATCGGCGCCGCGCTGGGCTACCAGAACGGGCCGCTGCTGGTGAAACTGGCCTACCACAGCGCCAACAACGGCGACGCCAGCGACAAGGCGAAAAGCGCGCTGATCGGCGCCACCTACGACTTCGGCGCCGTCAAGGCCCACGCGGCCTACGGCAGCAACAAGGGCACCGGCACGGCCGACAACCGCGACCTGCTGCTGGGCCTGACCGTGCCGATGGGCGCGCACACGCTGCTGGCCTCGTACATCCGCAAGGACGACAAATCGAGCGCCAACCGCGACGCCTCGCAATTCGCGCTGGCCTACACCTACGCGCTGTCGAAGCGCACGGCGCTGTACACCTCGCTGGCCAGGGTCGGCAACGACAACGGCGCCACCTTCCGCACGGCCAGCGCCGGCGCGCCGGCCGGCGGCCAGATAGGCGCGGCCGGCGGCACGCGCGAACTGAACGTCGGCATGCGCCACCTGTTCTGAGCGGCCCGGCACGCCGCCAAGCGAAGCTTGGCGGCGCTGGCGTAAAAAGCGGATATGTATTAAATTCTGCCAATGACCGATTCCCTCCACATCGCGCTGCTGGCCTTCGACGGCGTGCAGATACTCGACGTCAGCGGCCCGGCGGCCGTCTTCGCGGCCGCCAACGACGCCTGCGGCCGCGCCTTCTACCGCGTCCACATCCTGTCCGCGGCGGGCGGCGCCGTGCGCAGCAGCAGCGCCGTCAGCGTCGCCAGCGCCGCGCTGGCCGGGCTGGCGCCGGCCGCCGTGCACACGCTCTTGATCGTCGGCGGCGAGCAGGCCGCCCTGCTGCGCATGGCGGCCGAGCCAGCCGTGCGCCTGTGGGTGCGCGACTGCGCGGCGACGGCGCGGCGCTACGGCTCCGTGTGCAGCGGCGCGCTGGCGCTGGGCGCGCTCGGCCTGATCGACGGCAAGCGCGTGGCCACGCATTGGGACAGCTGCGACACGCTGGCGCGCAACAACCCGGGCGCGCGGGTCGACGCCGACGCGCTGTACATCGAAGACGGCCGCCTGTGGACCTCGGCCGGCGTGACGACCGGCATCGACATGTGCCTGGCGATGGTCGAGCGCGACCTCGGCGCCGCCGTCAGCGACGCCATCGCCGCCCGCCTCGTGCTGTACGCCCGGCGCCCCGGCCACCAGTCGCAGTTCAGCCCCATGCTGCACGCCCAGGCGCGCGCCGGCGCGCCCTTTGCCGCGCTGATCGGATGGATGAAGGAGCATCTGGCGGAACAGCTCGACGTGCCCGCGCTGGCGGCGCGGGTGGCCATGTCGGCGCGCAGCTTCCACCGCAAATTCAGCGCCGCCGTCGGCGAGACGCCGGCCCGCTTCGTCGAAACGCTGCGCCTGGACCAGGCGCGCCAGCTGCTGGCCGCCCGCGTGGCCCTCAAGGACATCGCCGCGCGCACCGGCTTCGCCACGCCGGCCCAGCTGTCGAAAGCCTTCGAGCGCCGCTTCGGCGTGACGCCGATGCTGTTCCGCGCCACCCACGCCCGCTGAAGTCGGTCCCGATGTTTTACAATCGTCGTGCAACTCTTCCAGCCCAACGCAAGGATATGAAACGATGAGCCAGTTTTCTCAGGATATTTACACCGAACCTTCCGCCATAGACAGCAACACGCTGGCCAACCTCGGCCCGCTGCGCGGCATGGCCGGCATTTGGCAGGGCGAGCGCGGCCTCGACATCAAGCCGAAGGCCGACGGCGCCCGCAAGCAAGCCTTCGTCGAGCGCATCGAGCTGCAGCCGATCGACCCCGTCACCAACGGCCCGCAGTTGTTCTACGGCCTGCGCTACCAGATCCACGTGACCAAGCCGGACCAGGTGAAGACCTATCACGAGCAGGTCGGCTACTGGCTGTGGGAGCCGGCCACCGGCACCGTGATCCAGACGCTGTCGATCCCGCGCGGGCAGATCGCGATGGCCTCCGGCAGCGCCGCCGCCGACGCCACCAGCTTCGAGCTGGTGGCCCGCAACGACGACGACAGCTACGGCATCCGCTCCAACCCCTTCCTCGAATACGCGTTCAAGACGGTCGAATACCGCATCAAGGTGACGATCAACGCCGACGGCAGCTGGGGTTACGAGGAGGACACCGTGATGCTGATCAAGGGCCAGGACGAGCCCTTCCACCACATCGACCGCAACATCCTCTTCAAGGTCGCGGAGGCGACGCCGAATCCGCTGGCGCGCTGAGCGCCGCCTCAGTCGGCTTTCTTGAACGGGACGGCCTTGCCGTCCCTCACCTGCGTCAGGTAGACGCGGTCCATGCCCTGGTGCCGTTGCGCGCTGAAGGAAACGGGGATGTCGCCGGCCTCCATCCGCAACTGCTCCAGCGTGCGCAGCAGCCCGGCCCGGGTCGGCGCGCGGCCGCAGCGCTTCAAGGCCTCGACGAGGACCATGGCGCCGGTGTAGCCCTCCAGCGAACCGTAGTTGCGCGCCGCCGGCAGGACGTCGGCGTGGTACTGCTTGACCAGCGCGTCGGCGCCGTCCTCCGGCGAGGGCATCACCTGGCTGATGATGACGCCGTTGCCGGCGTCGCCGGCGTGCTTGATGAATTCGCTGGTGCCGACGAAGGACACCGTCAGGAAGCGCGTCTTCAGCCCGGCCGCGCGCGCCTTCTTGACCAGCGCCGCCAGCGGCCGGTAGGTGCCGATGAAGATCACCGCCTCCGGCGCCTGGCTCTTGACGCGCGCCAGCCCGACCTCGATGTCGATCGTGTTGCGGCTGTAGCGCGCCTCCATGGCCGCGCTCAGGCGGCGCTTGTGCAGCGCGCGGCTGACGCCGGCCTTGCCGGCCTCGCCGAACTCGTCGTCCTGGATGAACAGGCCAATCTTCTTCACGCCCAGCTCGCCCGTCAGGCGCGCCACCAGCGCCTCCGTCTCGTCGAAATACGAGGCGCGCAAATTGAACACGACGGGAATGACGGGGTTGCGCAGGAACTCGGCGCCCGTGAACGGAAACAGATAGGGCACGCCGGCCTTCGCGGCGATCGGCACGGCCGCCGTCGACGTCGGCGTGCCGACATAGCCGAACAGGGCGAACACCTTGTCCGCCTCGATCAAGGTGTGCGTGGCGGCCGCCGACTGCTGCGGGTCGTAGCCGTCGTCGACGCTGACCAGCGCGACGTTGCGGCCGTGGACGCCGCCGGCCGCGTTGACCCTGCTCAGGTAGGCGCCGGCGCCGGCGCGCAGCTGCAGGCCCAGGCCTGCAGCCGGGCCGCTGGTGGCGTTCGCCATGCCGATCTTGATGGCCTGCGCCGTCACGCCGTCCTCGGCCACGGCGCCGCCCGCCCAGCCCAGCGAGCAGCAAACCAGCGCGAACGCCAACCTCAGTTTTTGCATGTCAACCCGCCTTGCCTGTGCCGATAAGGGAACCAATTCTGAAATAAGAGTATCCGCATGGCGAGCATGGTTGTCAAACCTCAAGACAGTACTTTCCGTCCGGAACACATTGCGCTAGATCAACAAAATCGACCGGACCGGCAAAGCCCCCCTATAATGCGCGGTCTTCTTTTTCGATACGCCAGCCAACCATGAACACCCAAGCAACGCCGCCCGACGCGCGGCCTGCCGTCGTCCTGCTGCACAGCTCCATGAGTTCCCGCGCCCAGTGGTCCGAACTGGTGGCGCAGCTGGCGGCCAGCTTCCGCTGCATCGCCGTGGACCTGCTCGGCTACGGCGCATCGCCCTTCCCGGCCGACAGCGGCGCCGCCGCGTTCACGCTGGCCCACGAAGTGGACGCCGTCAACGCCGCCATCGCCGCCAGGCTGGCGCCGGGCCAGCCCTTCCACCTGGTCGGCCACTCCTACGGCGGCGCGACGGCGCTGCGCATGGCGCGGCAGATGCGCGGGCGCGTGCTGTCGCTGGCCGTCTTCGAGCCGGTGGCCTTCCACCTGCTGGCGCCGGACGACGCGGCCCGCCTCGACATCGAGGGCGTGGTCGCCGCCATCGACGCCGCCGCCACGCCGCGCGACGCCGCGCGCATCTTCATCGACTACTGGAACCGCCCGGGCGTGTTCGACGCGCTCGGCGGCGCGCAGCAGGAGCGCTTCACGGCGCAGATCGCCAAGGTCAGACTGGACTTCCAGGCCCTGCTGGGCGAAGCGGCCACGCTGGACGACATGGCCCGGCTCGACCTGCCGGCGCTGGTCATGTCCGGCCAGAACAGCCCGGCCTCGACGCGCCGCCTGGCCGAACGGCTGGCCGCGGCGCTGCCGAACGCGGCGGCGGTCCAGACCAAGGGCGGCCACATGGCGCCGATCAGCCACAGCCAGGCCGTCAATCCCCTCATCGCCGCCTTCCTCGCCGGCGCCGCGGTGGTGAACGCCTAGGCCGCGGTCACGGCAAACGCCTGCCCGCCCAGCAGCCGCAGCGCCGCCTGCACGCGCGGCGCCACGTCCCACTGCGGCGCGGGCGCGATCAAGCCCAGCGCCATCTGCCGCAGCGGTTCGGCGATCACCATCGACAGCAGCAAGCCGCACAGCGCGCGCGGGTCCTCCACCCGCACCAGCCCGCGGTCGCGCTGGCGCTCGAACCACTCGCACAACAGCGCCGTGCTGCGCTCGATGCCATTGCGCTGATACACGGCCAGCATCTCCGCATGGGCCGGAAACTGCGTGCTCAGCAGACGGAACATGCCGACGGCGTCGGCCGACAGCACGCGCGCCGCCATGGCCTGCAGTATCTCCGCCAGCGCCGGCAGCACCTGCTGCGCCGACGCCACCTCCACCTCGAAGGCCGGCACGAACGCATCCGTCCAGCTCCGTATCACCAGCGTGACCAGCTCCTCCCGGTTGGCGGCGTACTTGTACAGCGATTTTTTCGCCACGCCGGCATGCTTCGCCACGGCTTCCATCGTCGTCGCCGCATACCCCTCGTTCAGCAGCAACCAGGTGGCGGCCCGCAGCGCGGCGTCGCGCAACTCGTGCTCGGGCCGCGCCGGCCGTCCGCGCGGCCGGCTGGGTGCTTGGGCCGACTGTTCCATGCATGCCTCCGAAATGTGATGGTGAGCGCGATTCTACACGCTCCGCAAATAAGGAAACGTTACACGTTTCTTTAATATATAATCGCCTTTCCACCACTAAGGAGCATGAGCATGAGCAACAATTCTTCAGAATGGGATCTTTCCTCGATTGACGACCTCCTCCAGCCCGCGCCGCTGCGCCTGGAGACGGGCATCGCGCGCCTGCCGAACGGCTGCCTGGTGGTCGCGGTGCGCACCGACCTGCACGGCTGCAAAGGCCGCATGCTCGACTGGTGGTTCAAGTTTTTCGAGACGACCCAGCACATCAAATGGTGGCATCCGCACGACCACGTCGCGCACCACGGCTGGGACAGCAAATGGAAGAAGGGTGAAAACTACATCGGCGCCTCGATCCGCGCCGTCGAGTCGCTGGCCGAGATCCCGCCCGTGGCCGCGCAACTGAAATTCCACGATCCCAAGGACGTCTTCGACGCCGCCAAACTGGCGCGGGCCTTCGAGCAGCAGGAAACCTCGGCCGCCATCTATGCGCGCATCGGTTTCGGCGCGCACATCGCCATCGACGCCAACGGCGACCCGGAGGACGGCCAGATGATCCACCAGACCCGCGACACCCCCTTCGGTTGCGTGCTGCGCAGCCGCTTCCTGCTGGGGCAGTCGAGCGACAAGCCGGAGCGCGACGTTCCCGACCAGCTGGGCCTGGCCTTGATGCGCCACTGCTACACCGAGTTCACCTACCTGTCGCGCTTCCTGCCCTCGCTGTACTACGGCGAGCACGCCAACGACGAACCCGCGCCGCTGCCCTGGTAGGCGGCGCGAAGGCAGGCGCCGCGCAGTACGATAGCCCGTCAACAGAATCCGCTTGCATCGGTTAAAATTCCGCAAGGCAACTATATGATCGGTAAGCAGTTGCCGCATTTGTTCGACATATCGCAAACGGAGAGAAATACAATTGAAAACGACATTGAATCGAGTAGTGACGGCTACGCTGGTGGCGCTTGCGTCCACCGTCGCGGTGGCCGGCCCGGCTTTCGCGGCAGAGCTGACGCCGGTAAATGTGGCTGACCTGTACATTAAAACCATCATCAATCACGAAGAGAGCAGCATCAAATTGCTCAACGAACATTTGCGGCCATCCCGGAAAGCCAGCGGCCAAAGCGGCGATTTCGCGTCGTATGCCGACTTGCTCAAGGCGGACAAAGAATATCCAGAGGGAACGACCAAGGACATTCTGGCCCTCTTCCCCGCCGCGCTGCAGCCAAAGCTGAAGCCGGCTTCGATGGAATTGATGGCCAGCGTGCTCGCCGCAAAAAACCGCGCCAACTGCAAAGCCCTGAGCTCCAAGCAAACCAAGGAAAGCAACGGCATGGAATTGAGCGTCGTGGCGTTTGAGTGCCAGGTCGTCAAGGTTGCGGAGAGCTGGGCCGACGGCGTGCAGCGCATCGCCAAGAGCAAGGTCGGCGCCGATCAGGGCGTGGCGGAAATTCAAAAACTGAAAAAAGCCTATGATTCGTCGGTGACGCATACGTGGCGCAGCGAATACTCGCTGGCCCGCGACAAGAAAAATCCCGTGTGGCGCAATGATTTCCCACGCGAAGGTCTCGACGAAATCTGGGATCAGATGTAAGACTGTTACAGGGCGCGCGGCACTGCGCGCGCCCTTTATGCGGCCCAGCGCTCACCGCTGGCCGCTATTTTCACTTCCGCTCTTTCGTCATTCACATCGGCGAAGCACATCAAGTCTGGCGAGCTTTCGCCCAGCATTCAAGTTTTGACTTACAACAGGCCGATAGGGAAGTTTATCGCGCGAACAGCCGTTTAGGCAGGCTTGCTGTGCTCGGCGGCATGCATCGCCAGATAGGCGTCAAGTTCGCCGCCGCCTTGACCCAAGGTGCGGAAAATTTCGGCCATGAAGCTGACCGGCGCCGTACCAGGCGCTGTGATGACGCGCTGGTCGGCAACCGCATAGGGGACATCCTGATAATAGGCGGCTCCGCCATAATTCAGTTCCGACAGATTCGCCGCCGAATTGGAAGTATGGCGCAGCTTGTCGAGCACGCCCGCTTGCGCCAACACCCGGGTAGCGTCGCAAATGCCAGCGACGATGATGTTTTTTTCGTGGGCAGCCTTCACAAGGGCGTTGATATTCGGGGCCTGTTCGGTCTGCCAGATGGTGCCGCCGCATACGATGAGCACGTCAATCTCATCGAGCTGAATGGCTTCGAGTGCCAGGTGCGGAGTGACGATCATCCCTCCGGAGGAAGTGACTGGAACGCCGCCCGGGGTGGCGAAGCGTGTATCGAAGCCGTAGTAAGCACGGCCGGCAGAATTGAACAGAGCAGTTTCCCAGTCGGAAAAGTCTTCGGTGAGAATTGTAATCACACGTGTCATTGGCATGTCCTTGTCTGAGGTGTTGGTGTACCTGAGGAAAATTACCGGAAATTTGTCATTCCGGCAGGAACCAAAGTGTATACATTACTGTCTGTTTCTGCCAGCACGCCCCCCGGCTGGCCCAGCATCAGACACGGATTTTCTGACTCCGGCTGGTGCCTTGCTTGTTTTGAGGGCTTGCGCTGAAGTGTAGTAGCTAAGACTTGACCTGACACAAGCTGTCAGATGGGTTAGAGTTCTGATATACCCGCTACCGGCTACGGACATTCGATTTGATGCATCATTAACGGAAACAACCATGCACGAAGTTATATTTGTCCACAGTCCGCTGCCTGCGCTTCAAGACGCTGCGTTAGCAATTTTTCAGACTCTGGGACTTGACGTATTTGAAGAACGAGAAAGTTCCAATTATCCACCTGAGAATCGCTATTTCATTGCCCACGCTGCCAATGCTTCTCTCAAAGTCTGTTGTTCTGATGATGACCGTGTACCTCACCCTTATTGGGTAATTTTGGGGCCGCGCGTACTTGATGGTTCCAGCCAGGTAAGCATACCGGCAGACATTTCAATTTTGGCAGAAGCCCTCGCTGCAAGTGGCTTGGAGATATTTGTCCCTTCAAAGGGCTGGAGTAAGATTGACTGGAATGGTTCGGGCGATGCATATGGGCGCCTGGCAGGCTGAAACCGGCGAGAAGCAGCCATTCATGCATCACCTTAATTTGATGCTGCATTGATAACGCCTTCTTGTCAGGATGGGAGAGTAGCTATGTACCGGGATGTATGACTGCACATACAGATACCAGGACAATGGAACTTAAATAATTTTCCCAACCTCGATAGGTATGTACTATTTATCGACTAGCGGCATATTTATTATAATGCGCAACCCAGTGCGAAACGAAGGTGGAGCTTGAGCATTCTTATAATTTTGATTTTTGCCTTTCTCGTTTTATTGATTTCAGCAAAGTACGGGTCAAGTCTACCTCGCCCCTATAGGTCGCGTAGTTGCGAAGGCCCGGGGTGGCGGAGAGCATTTCCAACTGCATCAAAAAACGAAATCCGTTCATTCCTTTTATTGTTCGTTTCGGCGTTTGCATTTTCAGATAAAGATAAGCTGAAATTTCGACCTGACGATAAAATATTGGACGTATATCTGAATTTATATCCAAGTCGCTGGCTGCCGCTGGCTGCCTGATGCACTTGAATTTGAGACGCTGGCAAGCGACCTTCAAAAACGTTATGCACTGAATTTAGAAACGATATGGAGCGATGAGATGACGTTAGGGGAATTATTCACCCGTATCCGAACTTGATGGCTGAGGTTAACTGTTTAGTTTCGTGCGATCATATCCCCCGTCGCAGCATGGCCCTGTTTCGCGCCAAGGCCGTGCTTGACGAACTGGTCGCCGGCTTGCCGCCGCGGTCCCTTACCCATCGCAGTACGTCACCGAAACGTTTGAGCGCATGAGCACACGCATCCATCCGCAGGCCCGCACTACCCCGAAGATTCGGCAGGAAATCAAGGACTCCGGCTTGTCGGACCGCCAAGCGGCCAAGGTCTTCAACATCACCCGCGCCACCGCCGCCAAGTGGCTCAAGCGCGACGATGTGCAAGACCGCTCGCACCGCGCCCACACCCTGCACACGACCTTGAGCGCAACGCAGGAGGCCATCGTGCTGTCGCTGCGCCAGACGCTCTATTTGCCGCTCGACGACCCGCTCTACATTACCCGGCAATACATCAATGCCGAGGTGTCCCGCTCCGGCATCGCCCGCCTGCTCAAGCGCGAAGGCATGGCGCGCCTGGAAGACGTCATTCCCAAGGCCGAGGGCGAAACGATCTCGGCCAAGAAGACCTTCAAGGACTACGAGCCGGGCTTCGTTCACATCGACATCAAATACCTGCCGCAGATGCCCGACGAAACCTCGCGCCGCTACCTGTTCGTGGCCATCGACCGCGCCACGCGCTGGGTGTTTCCGCACATTTACGGCGACATGAGCGACCGCAGCAGCGTCGATTTCCTGCGCCGGCTCAAGCTGGCGTCGCCGGTCAAGATCACCAAGATTCTGACCGACAACGGCTCGCAATTCACCGACCGCTTCGCCATGAAGGACAAGAAGCCAAGCGGCCAGCATGCCTTCGACAAGGTGTGCGCCGGCATGGAAATCGAGCATCGTTTGGCGCCGCCTCGCCACCCCCAAACGAACGGCATGGTGGAGCGCTTCAACGGCCGCATCAGCGAACTGCTGCAGCAAACCCGCTTCGATAGCCGGGCCGACCTGGAGGCGACTTTGCTCAACTACCTGAAGCTTGCGGTGGTCAAGTAATTTCGGACACAACAATAGGTTCGCTTGCTGCCATTTTCCGTTCATAGACGGTGGGCGGCAGATTGCCCAGCGCTGAATTGATGCGCTTGCAGTTGTAGAAGCCGACGATGTAGTCGGTGATGTCCGCTTTGGCCTCGGCGTGGTTGGCATATTGACGCTGCCAAACACGCTCCATCTTGAGGTTCAGGAAGAAGCGCTCGGCGACGGCATTGTCCCAGCAATTTCCCTTGCGGCTCATGCTGCAAACGAAGCCATGTTGCTTCAACAGATCCTGGTAAAGCTCGCTGGCATACTGGCTGCCGCGGTCGGAATGAACAATCAATCCCGGCTGCGGCCGTCTGTGCGCGATGGCCATCTTCAGGGCGTCGCAAACCAGCTGGGCGGTAAGCGTCCGGCCACTACCGTCTTGAACGGGCAATCAATTTGACTGATGATAGCGTCGCACCGCTGGGAAGCGGCGTGTTGTTTAAGCAGGGTTGATCTGCTGGAGGTAGTTCCACGGCAGGAACTCGTCAACGCGGTTGACGGGGTGGTCGGCGATCTGCGCCAGCACATGGCGCAACCAGGCTTCGGGGTCGACCCCGTTCAGCTTGGCGGTGCCGATCAGCGAGTAAATCGCCGCAGCCCGCTCGCCGCAGCTGTCGGCGCCGGCGAACAGGTAGTTGCGGCGGCCGATGGCGATGCCGCGCAGCGCTCGTTCGGCCGCCGAGTTGTCGATTTCGACGGCGCCGTCGTCGCAGTAGCGCATCAACACAGGCCACAGGTTCAGCGAGTACTGGATGGCCGCCGCCGTGTCCGATTTGCGCGAGAGCTTGTCGAGCGCGATCCGCAACCAGCGGCCCAGATCGTCTAGCAACGGTCGCGAGCGTTCCTGCCGAACGGCCTTGCGTTCGTCGGGTGGTTTGCCCCGGATCTCGGCCTCGATCACATACAGTTCCGCGATGCGCCGCAGCGCCTCGGTGGTCAGCGGCGATGGCCGGGCCGCGTGCAGGTCGTGGAACTTGCGCCGCGCGTGCGCCCAGCGGGCCGCCTCCTGGATCACGCCACCTTCGTAGAGGCAGTTGAAGCCGGCATAGGCATCGGCCTGCAGAACGCCCTTGAACGAGGCCAGCTGGGTTTGCGGATAAATCCCTTTGCGATCCGGCGAGTAGGCGAACCACACCGCCGGGGGCGTCGCGTCGCCGCCCGCCCGGTCGTCGCGCACATAGGTCCACAGCCGGCCGGTTTTGGTCTTGCCGTTGCCGGGAGCCAGCACCTGCACCGGCGTGTCGTCGGCGTGCAGTTTGCTGGCCGCCAGCACGTGTTTCCGGATCGCGTCGACCAAGGGGCGCAGCAGCGCGCTGGCGGCGCCCACCAACTGGCCAGCAGCGCGCGGTCCAAGTCCACTCCCTCGCGGGCGTAGATCACGGACTGGCGATACAGCGGCAGGTGGTCGGCGAACTTGGCCACCAGCACGTGCGCCAGCAGGCCGGGCCCGGCGATGCCGCGTTCGATCGGCCGGCTCGGCGCCGGCGCCTGCACGATGGCGTCGCAGCAGCCGCAGGCCAGCTTGGGGCGCACATGGCGGATCACGCGGAAGCTGGCCGGGACGAACTCGAGCTGTTCGGACACGTCCTCGCCAAGTGGACGCAGCGCGCCACCGCATGCCGGGCAGGCGTCGGCCAGTGGCAAGTGCACTTCCTCGTCGCGCGGCAAGTGCTCAGGCAATGGTTTGCGTGGTGCGCGCCGGCGCGGCGCCGAGCCCGCCGCTGGCATTTCCCGCTCGGCCTCGGCGTCGTCGGCCTGCAGGTCTTCCAGTTGGAGTTCAAGCTGTTCGATCCGGTGGTCCAGCTTTTCGGATTTGCGGCCGAATTGCATGCGCCGCAGCTTGGCGATCTGCAGCTTCAGGTGCTCGATCTCGGCGGCCCGCGTCGTCAATTGGGCCTGCATGTTCAGCAGTGCGTCGTCTTGGGTGGCGATGGTCGCGTCGCGTGCGCGCACCAGGCGCTCGCTCGCCAACAACAGCGCCTTCAAGGCGTCGATGTCGTTGGGCAGGTCGGCTGTGCTGAGCATGGGCCGAGTTTACGCGAGCCGCGCGATGTTTACAAGGCCGACGTGGGACGCCAGGTGCGCTCGGGCCGGCGCCAGTCTATGCCCTCGAGCAGCATCGACAGCTGCGCCTGCGTCAAGGCCACGCCGCCGCTGCCCGCCTGTGGCCAGACGAAGCGGCCGCGCTCGAGCCGCTTGGCCAGCAGGCACAAACCGTCGCCGCTCCACCACAGAACTTTGAGCATGTCGCCGCGTCGGCCCCGGAACACGAACACGTGGCCGCTGAACGGATCTTCGTCCAATGCCGTCTGCGCCTTGGCCGCCAGTCCGTTCATACCGGCGCGCATGTCGGTCACGCCGGCGGCCAACCAGATATTGGTGCCTGCAGGCAGGCCGATCATGGCAGCAACCGGGCCAGCAACAGCGCCAACGTGATTGCGTCGACCTGGCCTTCCAAGCGCAGCTGGGCCTGACCAACGCTGAGCACGATCACGCCGGGTGGGACGCTCGCGGCCGGTGCAGGCGCAGGCGCCCGCGGCGTATCGAGCACCGTGACGGCCACCAATTGGCTCGGCGCGTTGCCGCCGGCAGGCACCTCGCCAGCGAAACGCTTGCGCCAACTGAACAACTGATTCGCGTTGATCTTCAATTCGCGGGCGATCAGCGACACCGAGGCGCCGGCGACCAGCGTGCGCGCCACGGCTGCACGCTTGAACTCGTCGCTGTGCCGGCGATACGGGCCGCGTTTCGCCCTGGTTGTGACTGCTTGAATTATTGTGTCCATAAATGAATTTGTGGACACAATCAATTTGCGCCCCAAATTCAATCATGGAGATTTGCAGCGCTCAAGGGAAGACGGTGGTGAGCCGACGCTTACGTCACGCAAGCAGCGGCGCACGCTGAAACAGATCCATGAGGATCTAAAAGAATTGGGGTTCGAAGGGTCTTACGATAGGGTTGCGGCGTTCGCGAGGACCTGGAGGGAGGGTCAATCTGAGAGGGTCAATCCGGTCAGCAAACGAAAACCATGCTCAGCCCCTGAACAAGCGGCGTGTGGGTTCCCGCGTGCGCGGAAACGACGGTTTTCCGAGGTAACCTCAAGTTAAGGCATTGTGACAAATGGTGATAATTTTGAAGGAAAATGCCTGTATTATCAAAAATATAAAGTCTTAGCTCCCATCCATGAGTTCGTATAGTGCTAGATAGCACCTAAATTATTGAATTGTGAGCCTAGCGCTTTAATATTTATCGGCTTTTTCCTAGGTTAATTGTCTTGTGTTCTTCAACCGAATTGAAAGAATAGCGATGCTTCAATATGCAAATTTTTGTGAATTTGACGGAACTGGAATGAAAGTCGAGCGAGGCCAGCGCAGCACCCAAATGGCCAATAGCATGGGCACAGGTGATTCCTTGGTTGAACATAACGGATTTGGCGCCGACGTTATTCGTTTTCCCGCCGGTGGTGGCGTTGCAAACCACACCCACGAGGGAGATCATATTTTATTCTGCATTGCTGGAGAAGGATATGTGGTTTATGAAGGCGAACCTCATAAGCTGTATCCCGGCGTGTGCTATTTCGTTCTGGGATCGGTTGATCACGCGATCAAGGCAAACTCTGATCTAGTGTTAATCGCCGTCGGAAACAAGCATCATCCTGTAGGGTCCCCAAAAAGGATGGTGCCGGTTCCTTACAACGTTACAACACCGACTGAGATGCGCATCTAGCTCAGCTCCTCGATTTCAGCGGTTGCTATATAAAGGCATCATGCTGATATCTTAATACATGAAGATGACGGCGGTAAGCATTGAATCCATTCGAAGAGCATAAAGAGATATTGAACCGAATTGAGCCCGGTTCTGCGGAGCGCTGCAACCAGAGTTTTCGTCCAATCTTCCCTGATCTGGTAGACCATGTTGTTAGCGATATTTATGGCTTCGCCTATAGTCGGGAACAGATAGCGATAAAAACCAGGCAGCTATTGACTCTTGCAATATTAAGTACCATGGGCGATTGCAATATTCAGCTTAAATTCCATTTGCGCGCAGCACTACACCTTGGATTGCAGGCGCACGAAATCAAGGAAGTTTTTGTCCAAGTCGCCGTCTTAGCTGGGAATGTCCGCGCGATCAATGCAGCGTCCATATTTTTTGATCTTCAAACCGAAATTGCGCAGCAATGCCAACCAACCGACTAATTTAATGCAACGGATAAGCTAGATGACGAACTTGATAGGCACTAACCTTGAGCAAATGAAAGCTGAAATTTGGGAGTTTGGGGGACGCTACGACGGTTCTAAACCTATTCCTGTAACCATTACACCCCAGTATTTTAGCGCCAGTTCCTACAACGCCCTCATTTCAGACTCGGGATTGGTACTTCAGGCATTAGAGGTTATCTTAGCTTTGTACTGTCAACACGAAGTCATTCAAAGGCGATTTCCTGAGTTGTCGCAATTGAATGAATATATTTGCCGGACACCGGTTACGGCACAAGGAATTAACTTAGCTCGTTTCGATTATGTGAAAGCGGAAGATGGTACTTTGGTTATGGTTGAGCCGAACACCGACTGCCCGGGTGGTATGACCAACGCCTCGGCTGTGCATCGAGCATTCCGAAACAGCGTCTATTACGACAGTCAAGTGCGGGAGGCTAGCCAGGCGTCAGAAAGTCCACAGACGTTCCTGGAACTTATGTGCTCTATCTCTGGGCGGAACGATCCACGCGTCGGATTTATATGGAGCAAGATCTGCCCAATCAAGAACGATATTTTCAATTTGTTCGAGTCAGCCAAGCATATGTCCGGATGGTCAGTTCCCTTCCTTGGTCCTGTCCAAGACCTCCTGCCTGGATCGGACGGTGCTGTGCTCGCGGATGGTTTGCCGATGGATGTAGCCTTCACCAAGATCGATACCACTCTGGGCGATGACGGAAAGATTCATTGGTGTGCTTGGGAGGACAACATTGAGGAAGCGCAACTAATACTTAATGCGCTCGCCGACGGAAGGCTGGTAACAGTCAGCGGCCTACCGTCTATGATGGTCGCGGAAAACAAGCGCTGCTTGGCATTGCTGTTCGAGCCTAGCATCCGACAGCATTTCTCCAAGCCGCAAGTCGACGCTATTGATCGCCTCGTCGCGAAAACATCCTGCATTGATGGGCTTACATCAGAACAGCTATGGTCTCCTCAACATGTTCTCACCAATAAAAATTGCTTTGTCTTGAAGACGCCGATAGACACCAGAGGGCGCGGTATCTATATCGGCAAGAGTTGCACCGAGGAGGAGTGGTATAAGCTGGTCGACGATGCCATGGCTGGTCATATGGTGGTGCAGGAATATATACCGCCGATGATTGAGGTATTAGAACTTGATACCGGCATTAGCGAGCATATGTCGACGGTAATGGCGTTATTCATGTATGCAGGCAAGCCAACCGGAGTGCTTGGCCGCTCGTCTCACAAGGATGTTGTCAACGTAGGCAACGGTGGCGTCTTCCGTCCAACACTCGTGGTCCATGCCGATGAGACCCGGCAGGTACCGCACCCCATTTTTTCCGAGGCCTGATCCGATGACTGATTGCACGGCCAATATTGGGACTAGCCGGTTCCCGGCTGCGTCGCAAGCAGCACGCGAATGGGCGTTGGAATCGATTGCTCAGTTTCGCGAAATGGGCTGTCTTTACGAACCTGGACGCTACTCTCCAACGCCGCTTTGCTTTTCCGAAACCACATTTAGCGGCATGCTGGACGACGTGCGTTCGGTCCTCGCCCTAGCACGCCGAATTGCTTTCGATTCGGGGCTTGTGCAGCGTTGGGCCAGACCTGATCAACTCGCCTTACTGGAAAAAGGATTGTCGCGTGCCGTTCTCCCCATGATGGCAAGGCCGGACGGAATTTTTGTCGACGGCAATCTGAAACTTCTAGAGCTTAATATTGATTCCGGTTTGGGCGGCTACTTCGAGGTTGAGTTGGCGCAGCAACGTTTAGCCGAGTTTAACGAACGGTTCCTGGATGGAGCATTTATGGTGCCAGCGGTTATGCCCGCCATTTACGCTTATCTGAAGAGTGTCGCGCACAGTCTGGATAAGCCCAAGTGGAACGTCGCCGTGATGATTGACAACCACCTTACCGACTATAACCGCTCGCATGCCTACCTGTTTGTCGACAAAATCAATCAACACGTGCCCGAGGCATACGCAAAAGTAGTATTTCCAAGCGAGCTTTATCAAGAAGGCTCCCAGCTGCGCGACAGCGATACCACTTTCGATATATTGTGGCGCTTCGGATCAATGGCCCACTCTCCTGATGCGCTGGCTCCCTCCATCGCCATCCAAATGACGGCGCTCGACACCAATGTCATCCTGGTATGCAACCCTGCCGATATCGGTGTCGAGGGCAAGCTAATATTGGCTCTGCTGAGCGAGTATGCGGATGACGACTCAAGTCAACTGAAAGACTTCGAGAAACAGCTCGTAAGCAGGCTGGTTCCTTGGACGCGCACGCTTCGTCGGGGCTGTACCTCGTATTCCGGACGCCCGGTCGATCTGGAAAAATTCGCTGTATCCGAGAAAGATGCTTTGGTGCTCAAACGGGCACACTCGAAATCGGCCCAGCAGGTCTATATCGGCTCCGAGCTCAGCCAAGAGGATTGGAATACCCGCATTTGGGCTGCACTGGAAGATGATATTTCCTGGGTGCTACAGGAGAATATGAAATCTGACCTAATCCAGTTCGACTATGTGCGTCCGGATGGGACCACGTACACGCTCGAGCAGCGCTACAGCATTAATCCATTCATATTTGGCGATGCCTCCGCCGCACCTTTTATTCGGGTAGAGCGCGACGAAAAAAACCGGCGCATTGCCATTGCCAACGTTGACGCTATGGCTATTTGCGGAGTCATGGTTCGTCCTGATCCAGTGAATGAAAGCGGCGAAACTACGGATAAGGATAGCGAATGAACCTGCCGAACGCGCAAATCGAAGCCATGCCAGGGCGGCGTTCGCGCGCCATTATTTTTCTCATTCTGGAAGGATTTGCGTCGCTCAGTATTGCGATGGTGATTTTCGCGGTGGAGGTGTGGGTGTTCACGAAGACGGGAAGCTACGCGACGTTTGCATCGCTGGCTTTGCTTGCCGCGCTGCCCGCTGTGTTCGTATCCCCGCTGGTAGGCCCGGTGATAGATCTGATACCGCGCGGAATGGTTATCCTCGGATGCTCTGCCCTGATCGTGCTTGCGGGCTTGTGCGCTGCGCTGTATTCCGAAATCTTCCAGTTTTCCGTAATTGGCGCCGGCCTGTTGTTGCTGACCCTCGCGCTTGTGCAGACCATCCGATGGCCCGTCCTCCTCGCGACAGTTTCATCGCTTTCCCCACCGGACGACGTGGAGCGAATCACCGCCTACGAAGAATCGGTGGAAGCTGCCGTAGTTGTGATGGCGCCTATTCTGGGCGCGGCCGTCATGGGACAGTTTGGCATTTCAACGGTTGTTGGATTGCTTGTACTGCCATTTATGGGAAGTATTGCCGGCGTGTTTTTTCTCGCCTTGCCGCGCTGGAGCAGTCTTGCAAGTCTGCAGAACATTTTCAGGCAATATCTGCAGAACTTCTGGCCTGACTTTACATTCGGCTTCCGGTGGATAATAGAACGAAAGAACATCTTTCGGCTGCTCATCTACATCTGCGTCTTAAACTTCGGAGCCAATATTTTTGTAACGATGCAAGTGCCTCTCGCATTGCTGCTGTTCGACGCCCAAAAAGTAGCAATCATCCTGGCCAGTGGAGGTGTCGGGCTGGTTGTTGGAGGTATTGTAGTATCACTGATCGGCACCATCCGGCCGCCGGTACGCGCCATATACATGGGATCGGCGGGCATCACGATGGGAATCGCAATTTATTCAATCTCGAATTCAATCGTTCAGTCGACTCTCGGCGCATTTGTTTTCATGTTCTTCCACCCTTTAGTAAACACTGCGATTCAGGTTCTGTGGAGAAAACAAGCACCGCTCGATAAACAGGGTGCCATCTTCTCGGTTCGGCGCGCTTTCACCTCTGCTTTGGCTCCGCTTGCCATTGCGCTTTCTGTACCGATTTCAGTCCATCTCGCCGGGCCGATTGTCAGCAGCGTAGCGCGCTGGTTTCCCCAGACGATGCCGTGGCCCAATGAACAAGCGGCCACGCTCGGATTTACTTTGGTCCTGGTTGCACTGACGACATGGTTGCTCATTATTTCTTTTCATCAACGAAAGTTTCTTGAGTCTGATGCTCCTGAATAAGGCAGTCATCTAATCTAATGTTTTAACCCTCCAGCATTCGAACATCTTCGCTCGCTAAATACATTTATACTGCCCCAGATCACTGCATAATCGGGTAGAACACGGAGTTATCCAAACCTATGAAGACAAGAGATCAGTCACATATTGAAAACATCGCGCGCGCGGTTCCAATTCAAATTGGCACCATTCTTCAAGGTCTTCCTGGCTGCAAGTCGCATTATAAGGGTATGTACCGCGAAACAATCGAAGATATCTTCACCCACCTAGATGTCATGAAGCCGGAAAAGTTCCTGTCGATCTGCGCGATGTATTGCAATGCAACCCAGCGAGAATCCCTCTTTGTCAGCTATATGTTCACTGAGTATTGGGGAGGCAAGTTCATTGAGGACTTTCTGCAACGGAATCCAACCACGCCCAACAAGGCATTACTGTTGCGCCACGCCGAAGACGAAAAACGTCACAGTATCATGTTTGCAGAGTTAGCTAACACGCAGCTCGAAGTACATATACATTCCGAAGCGTTTCGGAAGGAAGAGCGCTATCATCAGGCCTATGATCGTTGGGTTGGTGACGACTATTTTTCCCTGATATGCTTGCTTCATGGGTTTGAATTGCGCTCGGCCCTGATTCAGTCATATTGGTTCACGTTGATGGATATGTTCCCCTGTGCTCAAGGAGCCGCGCTGCGTTCGATATTCTCGACGATCTCGACTGATGAAGTGTTTCACGTTACTTACACCATGCAGCTGGTCAACGAAGCTTTGAACAAGGGAGCCAACCCCGATACTCTGGCGCGTGCGGTTCGGCTGGCCGAAGCCTCGTTAGAAAATGTCGAGGCCGAAGTTAATGCGCTCTTCTGACGAATGTGTACCTGCCCCGGGAGCGCTGATTAACGCTTCTAACGGGTCTGACGCGGCGGTCAATATTTTTAGCCGTATGTCCCGCCTAGCGACAAAGCATGGCGCGATCAATCTCGCGCAGGGCTTCCCGGACTTCGCCTGCGATGGTGCGCTAATTGAATGTGCCGCCGCCGCGCTACGGGGAGAGAATAATCAATATGCCCCAGTAGCCGGGCTGCCTAGTTTGCGCGCTGCGATTGCTGAGAAAATCCTCAGTGAAATGGATGTGCATGTCGATCCAGACCAGGAAATCACGGTCACCGCAGGTGCAGCGCAGGCAATTTTCACTGCAATAGGATGCATGCTGTGCCCCGGTGATGAAGTGCTGATACTCGAGCCAGCTTATGATTCCTACATTCCCGCAATTCTGGCCAAAGGCGGAGTACCCCGCATCGTCACGTTGAAGGCGCCGGATTTTCGCATCAACTGGGATGAGGTCGAGCATGCGGTGACTCCGCGTACGCGCGTTTTGATTATCAACAGTCCAAATAATCCTTCCGGCAGGGTACTCAACCTCACAGAAATCAACGCCCTGGCGCTGATAGCTGAAAAGCATGATTTGCTAATTATTTCCGACGAAGTTTACGAGCACATTGTCTTCGACGGAAAGCAGCACCACAGTTTTTTGCAGCATGCAAAGTTGAGGTCGCGCAGTTTTGTCGTTTTCTCTTTTGGAAAAACACTGCACGTTACCGGTTGGAAAATTGGTTACTGCGTCGCGCCACCAGCGTACACACGGAAACTCCAAGCGCTGCATCAATATGCCATCTTTTCGGTGAATGCACCTCTGCAAGCCGGAATCGCAGCATACCTTGGGTGCCATCGCGGAGCGTGGAGTTTGTCCGATCTATTTCTGCCTAAGCGAGACAGACTTCGCGCTGGTTTGGTTGAAAACGGCTTTACCTTGTGCGAAACGCAAGGAACCTATTTCCAATTGGCTGAATTTTCGAATGTGCGGAACGACCTGACGGACTTTGAGTTCGCCGACTGGCTGACCATCAGTGGGGGCGTAGCCTGTATACCGTTATCCTCATTTTATAGTGGAATGGATAATGGAAAATATGTGCGTTTTTGCTTTGCCAAGAAAGATGAAACCATCGATATTGCCCTGAGTCGACTTCGGCGACTCTAATTGTTTAGTTTCGTGCGATCATATCCCCCGTCGCAGCATGGCCCTGTTTCGCGCCAAGGCCGTGCTTGACGAACTGGTCGCCGGCTTGCCGCCGCGGTCCCTTACCCATCGCAGTACGTCACCGAAACGTTTGAGCGCATGAGCACACGCATCCATCCGCAGGCCCGCACTACCCCGAAGATTCGGCAGGAAATCAAGGACTCCGGCTTGTCGGACCGCCAAGCGGCCAAGGTCTTCAACATCACCCGCGCCACCGCCGCCAAGTGGCTCAAGCGCGACGATGTGCAAGACCGCTCGCACCGCGCCCACACCCTGCACACGACCTTGAGCGCAACGCCGGAGGCCATCGTGCTGTCGCTGCGCCAGACGCTCTATTTGCCGCTCGACGACCTGCTCTACATTACCCGGCAATACATCAATGCCGAGGTGTCCCGCTCCGGCATCGCCCGCCTACTCAAGCGCGAAGGCATGGCGCGCCTGGAAGACGTCATTCCCAAGGCCGAGGGCGAAACGATCTCGGCCAAGAAGACCTTCAAGGACTACGAGCCGGGCTTCGTTCACATCGACATCAAATACCTGCCGCAGATGCCCGACGAGACCTCGCACCGCTACCTGTTCGTGGCCATCGACCGCGCCACGCGCTGGGTGTTTCTGCACATTTACGGCGACATGAGCGACCGCAGCAGCGTCGATTTCCTGCGCCGGCTCAAGCTGGCGTCGCCGGTCAAGATCACCAAGATTCTGACCGACAACGGCTCGCAATTCACCGACCGCTTCGCCATGAAGGACAAGAAGCCAAGCGGCCAGCATGTCTTCGACAAGGTGTGCGCCGGCATGGAAATCGAGCATCGTTTGGCGCCGCCTCGCCCCCAAAACGAACGGCATGGTGGAGCGCTTCAACGGCCGCATCAGCGAACTGCTGCAGCAAACCCGCTTCGATAGCCGGGCCGACCTGGAGGCGGCTTTGCTCAACTACCTGAAGCTTTACAACCACCACATTCCCCAACGCGCCATCGACACCAAAACGCCCATTCAGGCGCTCGAAGAATGGCAGGATCGAAAGCCAGAATTATTCGTTAAAAGCGTCTATGATCAAACGGGACTGGACAACTAGCCGTACCCCAATTCGAGCGGTTCATTTTTCCTCATCGCGATCCTTTTATGGAGACTTTCGAGAAAGCGGCCATGGAGGGCCTCATGTGTCCGTACCAGCAAATCCGCTCAACCCTTCTCTAAAACTAAGGTACTCAAACGGTGCCTGTTCCAAGAGATTCTTCAACTCAGGACTTATGAAATAATATTCGTCGTTCATTGTCAGGAGGCGCAGTCCTGCAATGTCGAGGTCATTGATTTGCTCCGACTTGAAATACTGCCTTACCCGGACTTGGACATGAGTCCGGAACTCCTTGCCGGATGTCCTGTCGAATAATACGGCATCCTCACAGACAATGCGTTCAACGTCATGCTCCACAAGAAATTCCGCAAGTCGGCGCTCTACAAGCAAGTAGCCATACCCCGGTAAAAACGGCGCTATTTCCGCCACTTCCAAAAGCTGAAAACGACCGTCGCTTAGCTCGAACAATCGAACGGAAGGAATATTACTCTCAACAAAAAATGGAAGCATAAATGATCTTCAATACATTTCTAACTGTCTGTTGCCGTTGGGGCATGGCGCCAATGAATAGAGGTTCATATGCCCATCCTGACGCCAGCAATACCAAAAAAAAATCTCTGAAAGAGACTGGGGAGATCAGGAACTATATACCTATTTGCAAAACCAAAAAATTTTAGGTTTGCACAAAATATGGCACGATTGTAGCCAAGCAGAGTTCCATCGCAGCTTCGGAACCTCGGCAAGGAACTCAACAGTTCCCCCTCCCTTCGACTACTTCAACGGCATCTCCACGCCAAACATGACCGACTGGCTACGCCCGCTATCGACATTCAGGTTGCGGTTGTAGTCCAGCGTCAACGCCATGCCATTCGACAGCAGCAGCTTCACGCCCAGGCCCGCCGTCCAGTTGCCCGTCTGTTGCGGCATCGTGCGGATCACGTACACGGGGCCGTCCGCCGCCATGTCCGCATACGCCAGGCGCGCATCATCGGCGCCCTGGAACTGATGCCGGTACTCGAGACGCGCACGGGGGAACCAAGTGCCCGGGCCACCCACGTACACGCCCTCGGCCCGCACGCCCAGCGCGCCGATGCGCGAACGCACGGTTTGCTTGAAGTAGCTCAGGGCATTGACGCCCATCACCGTCTCCGTGTACGGATCGAGCTTGGCCGACATCAGTTCCACGCGGCCATAAGGCGACCACATCCACGTTTCCTGGCGCATCTCGATGCCGCCCACCAGCGCGCCGAACACCTGCTTGCCGTCGCGCTGACCCGTGGCAAAGCCACTGCCGTCGCCCAGGTAGCGCGAAGCGTCGTATTGCAAGGTGCCGTAACCGAGCACGCCGTCGAGGAAGACGCCCTTGCTCGGACGCAGGCTGCCATACACGGCCGCCACGGCGCTGTCGGCCGTGCTGCGGCTGCCGTTCAGCCCCACGTCGCTGCGGTCATGGCTGAAACCGGCACCCACACCCAGCGTCGCCAGGTCGCTGACGCGGTAGTCGCCGCCCACGCTGACGCCGTTGGTGCGGAAGCGGAAGCCCATCTCGCGGCCATTCGCATAATGCTGGCCAAATTCCACCGCACCGCCGAGCCACAGCGACAGGGCCTGCTTCTGCGTGTCCGGCTTCTGCGGCATGTCCGGCAAGCCATTCGTGGCCTGGCTGACGTCCGCACCGGCCGCCTGTTTGTCGCCGCTGAAACCGGCATCAGGCTGGTGCAGGGATGTCTTGCGCATGTACGGTTTTACCGCCGCCGTGCCGAACACGCGGTCCGCTTCCTGCTCCTGCCGGCGCGCCAGCGCCGCCGCCGGATTGCCGCTCTCGTTCGGCGGAGTCAGGTTGAGGCCAAAGTTGGAACGGCCCCAGCCATCGCCATGCAGGCTTTCCAGGCGCTGCGTGAAGTTCGACAGATGCGCGCTGGCGAAACGCCGCGCCGCATCCGCTTGCGCCGCCTGCAGGCCGACCACGTCCGGATCGGTCGACGGGTCGCGCCGCGCCGTCACGGTCACATTGACGATGCCCGGCTTCGAGGTGGCAACGGCGTTGCTCAGGGTGTAGTTGATGACGGCCGCGCCGGCAAACTTGCCGGACGCCGTAAAGCTCAGCTGGTACACCGGCTTGCCGGCCGTGCCGACATCGCGCACCACCGCCTTGCCCGCGTTTTCCGGCGCAACGCTCAACACATTGGCCGCCTTGAACGGACCGCCCGTGGCGCCCGCCGTCAAGTCGACATTGACCGTCAGGCCGGCTGCCACCGTGGCGCTCTGGCTGAGCACCTGCGGCACCGGATTGACGCTAACCGTCGATTTGATGGGCGCCGAGGTACCGAACACGTTCGACAGCGTGTAGCTGATGCTGATGTCGCCACTGGTGTCCGCGCCAGGCGTGTAGATGATGTCCATGCCGCTGACCACCGCCGTACCGCTGGCCGGCTGCGTGGTGATGGCCACCGACGTGAACGGGCCGCCTGTGGCCCCTTCCGTCACGTGCAGGGTCACCGGGCCACCGGCCAGTACGGTGGCCGTCTTCCCCACGGGTGCCGGCACGGGTTGCGGCACGACTGTCAGGCTGACGATAGCCGGCGCGGACGTGCCGCCCGCGCCCGTCACCGTGTAGCTGAAGCTGTCCGGGCCAAAGTAGTCGGCATTTGGTACATACGTCACCTTGAAGCTGGCGCCCACGGCGCGCGCCATGCGTGCCGAGGCCCCCGTCGAGACCACCGTGACGCGGCCATGCTGTGGCGGCGTGACGATGGTGACGTCCGTGATCGGGCTGCCATTGCTGGAAGCGATCGTCAGGCTCACTTCCTTGTTGGCCGAGGTGGTCGCCGTTTCATTGACCACCGGCGGCGGCGCCTGGTTTACCTGCAGGGTCAAGGCTTGCTGCACGCTGAACTGATTGGCATCCTTCGCCTGCAGGGTGAAGGCAAAGCTGCCGACTGCGCTCGGCGTGCCGCTGACAATGCCGGTAGCCGCATCGAGCACCAGCCCCGTAGGCAAGGCGCCACTGCTGACGGAATACGCGTAGGGCGCAACGCCGCCTGCAGCCGTGAACTGCTGGCTATAGGCGGCAGCGATACGGATGCCGGCCAGGCTGGCTGGCGTCAAGGTCAAGGTGGGCGCGCTGACTACGATCGTCACCGTCGCTGCGCTGGACGTGCCGTTGTCATTCGTCGCAGTGTAGCTGAAGCTGTCCGGTCCGGAGTAGCCAGCCGTTGGGGTGTACGTGATGCTGGTGCCGCTGGCCGTGGCAGTGCCATGGCTGGCGGCGCCGGCGACGGCCACGCTGGTGGCGATGCTGCCAGACAGGTTGAGCGAAATAGGATTGGCGCCGCTATTGGCAGCGACCGTCGCGCTCACTGCATTGGCGACTGGCACCTGGGCACCGACCACGATGCTATAGGTGCGCGAACCACGCACGCCCATGGCATCAGTGGTAGAGATGGTCGTGTTGAACGGGCCGGTTACGGTGGGCGTGCCACGAAGCTCGCCAGTGGCAGTATTGAACGTAACGCCCGCCGGCAAGGTTCCAGTGCGGGTAAAGGTATAGGGCGCCGTGCCGCCTGTGGCAGTGATTGTCGTATTGTAGGGCATGCCTATCGTGAAATTGCCCAGCGACGCAGGCGCCAGAACCAGCACCGGCGCCGGCGCACTAACAGTGATCCTGACCAAACCAGCACCGGAAGTACCGTCGGCATTCGTTGCGGTGTACGTAAAGCTATCCGCCCCGGAATAACCTGCCGTCGGGGTATACGTGATACTGGTGCCGCTAGCCGTCGCTGTGCCATAGTCAGGGGGGTGCGCAACGGCGACGCTGGTGGGGATACCACCCGTGATGTTGAGCGCCACCGGATTGCCGGTACTATTGACTGCGACCGTCACGCCACTAAAATTTGCGACCGGAGCTCCGGCGCCGATCACCAAGCTATAGGCGCGCGCACCGACCACGCCATTGGCATCGGTGGCGAAGAAAGACAGATTGAACGTCCCGCTGGAGTCTGGAGTGCCGCTAATCACGCCAGTGGCACTATTGAAGTTCATTCCCCACGGCAAGCTGCCCAAGAGCATGAAGGTATATGGTGCGGTGCCGCCAGTGGCAGTGATGGTGGCGTTGTAGGGTGTGTATATCTTGCCGATGCTTAGCGACTCTGGCATCAAGACCACCTCCGGCGCGCTGGCCGCCAATCTCATTTGCTTGCCGACCACAAGGCTCGGTATCGACACATCCGAAGACAGGCTGGCAATCGCTGGGCTTGCCGCCTGCGCGGTACTCGCAAGCAGCAAGGCAGCGAGCAGTAGTCCCGCACACGCCAATCTGTTCGCTAGCCAAGAAATGCAGTTATTAATTGATGCTCTCATGAACACTCCAGCAAACCACTCTCTCTAAAAGCAGGCGGTAAAAAATATTTAAAATGCCAAATAAGTACTGTCAGAAAACAGCGTTTCGCTGCACACCAACATAAATTTTTAGCAACATCCATAGTTGAAAACGAATTAAAGTTTCTTAATGGAAATGTAACATTGGAATGTTTTTTGAAACTGAGCAAGTCTGAGTAATTCCCTACTAATTTTGTCGGGATTGATGGCATTAGCAAGCAGATCAAGAGCTTTGCGCATTCGGATCTTAAAAAGGCATTGCGACAGGGGACGTAGGAAGGCAACGAGAGCCGGAACAACCGGCGGTCAATTATCCGGGGCGTGTTCGGACTGGCAGTGCTGGCCAAGAAGTACCAGCTGCCAATCGCCAGTCGCCAGTCGCCAATTCTGTGTAGTTCCAGTTTTACGCAGGGCTGCGCACATCAGGGGCGATAGCGCTGAATTGGTCAAACGTGGACTTTAACCGCGGCGAAAGCCTGGTCGATAGCGCAATCGTGGCACGATGATTCGCGGTATTTCTGACGGGGCAACCTTGTCGGGGGTAGGCAAGGCCGGAAATGAAAAAGGCCGCTTGAAAGCAGCCTTTATATTTGTGCCCTTTCCACGCTTTGTTGGGTACTTTCGGTACGGCTTAGCTCGCTCGGATGGAACCTAAAGTGTATGAAGAAGCGCGCGCCCTCGGCGCGCGAAGCTGCCGCGTAGCGGCAGCAGTTGGGCGATTCGGAGAGGGCCGGGCCTGCAGGCCCAGCCCTTCGAATCCCCCGCGCAAGCCCCGCAGGGGGCTTGCTTCTCTCCGCCAAGAGATACAACGCAAAAAGCCACCCGAGGGTGGCTTTTTGCGTTGTATCCTTGGCGGAGAGAGGGGGATTCGAACCCCCGATAGGCTATGAACCTATACACGCTTTCCAGGCGTGCGACTTCAACCACTCATCCACCTCTCCTGCATTACATCTTCGTTCTCACGAAGCCGCGAATTATAGCAAGGATTGCGCGAAGCACCAAGTTTTCCGCCAAGGTTTTTTCAGCGCCGCCGCGACATGGCAAAAACACCACGCGCCGCGGCCGCCGCCCATCCCCCTCCGCCGCCTCAGGACGTCTCTTTGAGCTGCTCCAGGATGGCCGGATTTTCCAGCGTCGAGATGTCCTGGGTGATCGTCTCGCCCTTGGCCAGCACGCGCAGCAGGCGGCGCATGATTTTTCCCGAGCGCGTCTTCGGCAGGTTGTCGCCGAAGCGGATTTCCTTCGGCTTGGCGATCGGGCCGATTTCCTTGGCGACCCAGTTGCGCAGCTCCAGCGCCAGCCGCTTGGCGTCTTCGCCGGTCGGCCGCGCCTGCTTGAGCACGACGAAGGCGCAGATCGACTCGCCCGTCGTGTCGTCCGGCTTGCCGACGACGGCCGCTTCGGCCACCAGCGGGTTGGCCACCAGCGCCGATTCGATTTCCATCGTGCCCATGCGGTGGCCCGAGACGTTCAGCACGTCGTCGATGCGCCCCGTGATCGTGAAGTAGCCCGTGTCCTTGTTGCGGATCGCGCCGTCGCCGGCCAGGTACATCTTGCCGCCCAGCTCGTCCGGGAAGTAGCTGTTCTTGAAGCGCTCCGGGTTGCCCCAGATCGTGCGTATCATCGACGGCCACGGCCGCTTGACGACGAGGATGCCGCCCTGCCCGTTCGGCACGTCGTGGCCGGCCTCGTCGACGATGGCGGCCATGATGCCCGGCAGCGGCAGCGTGCAGGAGCCCGGCACCATCGGCGTGGCGCCCGGCAGCGGCGTGATCATGTGGCCGCCCGTCTCCGTCTGCCAGAAGGTGTCGACGATGGGGCAGCGCTCGCGGCCGATGTTCTTGTAGTACCACATCCACGCTTCTGGATTGATCGGCTCGCCAACCGTGCCCAACAGGCGCAGGCTGCCCAGGTCGTAGTTGTCGGGATGTACTTTCGGATCGACGTCGGCCGCCTTGATCAGCGAGCGGATCGCCGTCGGCGCCGTGTAGAAGATGCTGACGTCGTGCTTTTTGATGGTTTCCCAGAAGCGGCCGGCGTTCGGGAAGGTGGGGATGCCCTCGAACACCACCTGGGTGGCGCCGACGGCCATCGGGCCGTAGGCGATGTAGCTGTGGCCCGTGACCCAGCCGATGTCGGCGGTGCACCAGAATACGTCGGCCGGCTTGATGTCGAAGCTCCACTTCATCGTCAGCGCCGCCCACAGCAGGTAGCCGCCGCTGGCGTGTTGCACGCCCTTCGGCGTGCCCGTCGAGCCGGACGTGTAGAGGATGAACAGCGGATGCTCGGCGTCCACCCATTCCGGCTCGCACACGGCCGGCTGCGCCGCCACCAGTTCGTGCAGCCAGACGTCGCGCCCGGCCGCCATCGCCAGTTCGCCGCCGGTGCGCCGGTAGACGATGACGTTCTTGACCGTGCCGCAGCCGCCCAGCGCCAGCGCCTCGTCGACGATGGCTTTCAGCGGCAGTTGCTTGCCGCCGCGCAGTTGCTGGTCGCCCGTGATGACGGCCACCGCGCCGGCGTCGATGATGCGCTCCTGCAGCGACTTGGCGGAGAAGCCGCCGAAGACCACGGAGTGGGTCGCGCCGATGCGCGCGCAAGCCTGCATCGCCGCCACGCCCTCGACCGACATCGACATGTAGATGATGACGCGGTCGCCCTTGCCTATGCCCAGCGACTTCAGGCCGTTGGCGAATTTGCAGACTTTTTCGTGCAGCTCTTTATAGCTGACCTTGCTCGTCTGGCCGTCGTCCGCCTCGAAGATGATGGCGGTCTTGTCGGCGTTGCCGTTTTCCAGGTTGCGGTCCAGGCAGTTGTAGGACACGTTCAACTGGCCGTCCTCGAACCAGCGGTAGAACGGCGCCCGGTCTTCGTTCAGGGTTTTGCTGAACGGTTTGTGCCAGCTGAGGTTTTCCCGCGCCAGCCTGGCCCAAAAACCTTCGTAGTCCCGCTCGGCTTCGGCGCACAGCGCGTGGTAGGCGGCCATGCCCGATACCGCCGCCTGCGCGGCGAAGGCCGCCGGCGGCGCGAACACGCGCGATTCCTGTGGTCCCTGCTGCTCCGTGCCCTGCCCTTGGTTTTCTGTCGCGGCCATGCTTGTCTCCAGTGAATAATAGTTTGCTAAGAACATTAGGCGTTGTCACTTACGGACGCCTTACATCGTTCTTTTGTGTGTGTTTTCCCACAGCTGCGGGGGTCGCCGGGGCCAAGATGACATTCCTTGAAATATGTATCTTTAGGTAATTTTACCAACTTCCGGAAATTCCGTTTTGGGCGGGCGCATGGAAGGCGCCGCGCCGCCCCGGAAAAGCCCGGGCCGCGGCGCCTTTCCGTTGACAGACGCATACGCATGGGCTTGCAGCCCGTGTAAAATGTCGGGCATATTAACTTGCAGCATCACAGGAGAACACCACGATGACAGTCCCGCAACAGACGAGGCAACCGGCCAAACTACGACCGCTGCCAGCCTTCATTTTCATGACGCGCTGGTTGCAATTGCCCCTGTATCTGGGCCTGATTCTTGCGCAATGCGTCTACGTCTACCATTTCTGGGTCGAGCTGAAGGACTTGATCGGCGCCGTGATGGGCAACGAGGCGGCGCTGCAGCACATCTTCCAGGCCGTCGCCGTGCCGGGCGGCGTCGCCCCGACCAAGCTCAACGAATCGACCATCATGCTCGTCGTGCTGGGCCTGATCGACGTCGTCATGATCTCCAACCTGCTGATCATGGTCATCATCGGCGGCTACGAAACCTTCGTCTCGCGCATGTACCTCGACGAGCACCCGGACCAGCCGGAGTGGCTGTCGCACGTTAACGCCTCCGTGCTCAAGACCAAGCTGGCGATGGCCATCATCGGCATCTCCTCGATCCACCTGCTGAAAACCTTCATCAACGCCAAGGCCTACGACGGCCAGACGCTGATCGCGCAAACCGTCATCCACGTGGTCTTCCTGCTGTCGGCGCTGGCCATCGCCTACACCGACCGCATCATGGTTGGCACCCAAAACGAAACCAAGCCTCATTAATACCCGACTTCCCACTGCGAGAACACCATGACCATCATAAAGCAAGAAGACCTGATCGAATCCGTCGCCGCCGCGCTGCAGTACATCAGCTATTACCATCCGGCCGATTACATTGAGCACCTGGCGCGCGCCTACGCGTCCGAGCAGAGCCCGGCCGCCAAGGATGCGATCGCGCAGATCCTGACGAACTCGCGCATGTGCGCCGAGGGCAAGCGTCCGATCTGCCAGGACACCGGCATCGTCAACGTCTTCCTGAAGATCGGCATGGGCGTGCGCTTCGAGGGTTTCAGCGGCACCGTCACCGACGCCGTCAACGAGGGCGTGCGGCGCGCCTACAATTTCGAGGACAACAAGCTGCGCGCCTCGATCGTCGCCGACCCGCACTTCGAGCGCAAGAACACCAAGGACAACACGCCGGCCGTGGTGCACATGGAGCTGGTCGCCGGCAACACCGTCGACGTCAAGGTCGCGGCCAAGGGCGGCGGCTCGGAGAACAAGTCGAAATTCGTCATGCTCAACCCCTCCGACTCGCTGGTGGACTGGGTCATGAAGACGGTGCCGCTGATGGGCGCCGGCTGGTGCCCGCCCGGCATGCTGGGCATCGGCATCGGCGGCACCGCCGAAAAGGCCATGCTGATGGCCAAGGAAGTGCTGATGGACGACATCGACATGTTCGACCTGAAAAAGCGCGGCCCGCAAAACAAGACCGAGGAGCTGCGCATCGAGTTGTGCGACAAGATCAACGCGCTGGGCATAGGCGCCCAGGGCCTGGGCGGCCTGACCACCGTGCTCGACGTCAAAATCATGATGCACCCGACCCACGCCGCCTCCAAGCCGGTGGCGATGATCCCGAACTGCGCCGCCACGCGCCACGCCCACTTCGTCCTCGACGGCTCCGGCGCCAGCTACATCGAGCCGCCGGCGCTGTCGTCGTGGCCTGACGTGCACTGGACCGCCGACACGGAAAAATCGCAGCGCGTCAACCTCGACACCCTGAGCAAGGCAGAAGTGGCGGCGTGGAAGCCGGGCCAGACCCTGCTGCTGAACGGCAAGATGCTGACCGGCCGCGACGCCGCGCACAAGCGCATCCAGGACATGCTGGCCAAGGGCGAAAGCCTGCCGGTGGACTTCGCCAACCGCGCCATCTACTACGTCGGCCCGGTCGATCCGGTGCGCGACGAAGCCGTCGGCCCGGCCGGCCCGACGACGGCCACGCGCATGGACGGCTTCACCGACATGATGCTGGAAAAAACCGGCCTGATCGCCATGATCGGCAAGGCCGAGCGCGGCCCGGCCGCCATCGAGTCGATCAAGCAGCACCAGTCGGCCTACCTGATGGCCGTCGGCGGCGCCGCCTACCTGGTGTCGAAGGCGATCAAGACGGCCAAGGTGGTCGGCTTCCACGACCTCGGCATGGAAGCGATCTACGAGTTCGACGTCGTCGACATGCCGGTGACGGTGGCCGTCGACTCGACCGGCACGTCGGTGCACAACACCGGTCCGAAGGAATGGCAGGCGAAGATCGAGACGCTGAACAGCCTCGGCAAGATCCCGGTCGCCGTCGCCTGAGGCGGCCTCCGTTACCCGGCCGCGCCCGCCCCATGGCGGGCGCGGCCTTTTGCGAAGACACACATGATTCCACGCCCCCCCTACCCCTCCGCCGCGGACGCGCCCATCGGCGTGTTCGACTCCGGCGCGGGCGGCTTGTCGGTACTGCGCCACATCCGCGCGCAACTGCCGCAAGAGCACCTGATGTATTTCGCCGACACGGGCTTCGCCCCCTACGGCGGCAAGTCCGAAGCCATGCTGACCGGGCGCGCGCTGGCGATTGCCGCCTTCCTGCTCGAGCGCGGCGCCAAGGCCCTGGTGGTCGCCTGCAACACCGCCACCGTCGCCGCCATCAAGGCGCTGCGCGCCCGCTACCCCGAGCTGCCCATCGTCGGCGTCGAGCCGGGCCTGAAGCCGGCCGCCGCGCTCACGCGCAACGGCAAGGTCGGCGTCATCGCCACCGTCGCCACGCTGGCCGGCGAAAAATTCCTGCTGCTGCGCGAACAGATCAGCGCCGCCAGCCACGCCGAATTCCTGCTGCAGGGCTGCCCCGGCCTGGCCGACCAGGTCGAGCGGTGCGAGCTCGACACGCCCGCCACCGTCGCCATGCTGGAACGCTATATCGGGCCGCTGCTGGCGCAGGACATCGACACCCTGGTGCTCGGCTGCACCCACTACCCCTTCGTGCAGGCCGCCATCGAGCGCCTGCTGGCCGCGCGCGCGCGCGGCCCCGTCACGCTGATCGACACCGGCGACGCCGTGGCGCGGCAACTGGCGCGGCTGCTGGGCGCGGCGGACCTGCTGCGCGCGCCGGGCGGCGCGCCGCAATTGCAGGGCTATACCAACACCAGCGCGGCGGCCCTGTCGGCGCAGTTTTCCAGCCTGCTGGACCTGCATCCGCCGGTCGACGAGGTGCCGATGCCGGACGATCCGCAAAAACTTTAAAAGATGCTGCATTTAGATTTGCACGATCGCGGAGAAGTTTGTATAATTCGGCACCTGTCTAGGAAACACCGAGACAAACGTTAGATCAGTGGTGGCTGTAGCTCAGTTGGTAGAGTCCAGGATTGTGATTCCTGTTGTCGTGGGTTCGAGCCCCATCAGCCACCCCACAGAATTAGTACTTCAAAATAAACGCTTGTTTTCTAAGGAAAACTGGCGTTTTTTTTGCATTATGCGGCGTTTTACTTGCTATACGGTCTGTAACACACCCAGGAGTGACGGACATGAAAGCAATCGGACCATATCTTTATGAACGCGGCGAAAACGACATCAAGTACGTGCGCCGACGCATCCCGGCCGCCCTGCGGTTAGCATACCCTAATAAAACCCACATCACCCGGAGCCTCGGAACATCAGACCGTCGCGAGGCCAAAGCCCGGTCTCATGCCGAACTCGCCCGAATCGACGCCGAGTTTGCTCAAGCACGCGAACGCCTGGACCTGAGCCGGGCCTCTCTGGCCGCTAAGCGCATCAGCACTCTGAGCGACGGGCAGCTCTAAAGCACCGCCAGGTTTTGGGTCCGCCAAGTGCTTTTAGTTAATTAAAAGCAACACTAGGAGGGCCTGGAAGACGACGAGTTCGATGAACTAGGTGAAAAACTGACCTCTCAGCAAGAGGAGTTCGGTCGCATGCTTACATGGGGGAAGACTGTGCCCATTTTTCCCGCACTACAGGGTTTCCTCTACATGTGTGGTTTGGATTTTGATCCAAACCAGACCGCGTTAGCTGATAGGTGGCTGAAATAGCCGAGTTAAGTGAAATATATAATAACGTCGGGACTCTTAAATTCCACCTTTGATATCCCAGTGATCCCCAACTCTTTTCCGCGGTCCTTCACTAGAAACAAGGTGGCTCTCACATTGGGCGTTGAAGCCAATATGTCATATTCGGGAGAATCAAAAGCATATTGCCCATCAACCAGATTTTCCAGAATTGGTCTGGACTCCTTGTTAACCACATGGTTTCTTATGATGCGGCGCAATGGCATCCTCTGCGACGCATCGTTCATGTCCAGATTCTCATTATTATGAGCGGCTCGCCATATCTGGTAGATAATCTCGTTTTGCTGCAAGCTGTCGCCTTCACGATAACTGCCTTCCGCTTTTAACCAGCCAGCACCAAGATCATAATGGCCGGTATATTCTCCGAATTTCTGTTTTCCTTTAAGCCCACTTTCGTTATCGCCACGTCTGACTGCATTGACAACCGCGCTCCCCTTCCATCCCACTTTAAATTCCTTTTCCCCATACTCAGCTCCTGGCAAAGGAATTGGCTGCCCCTCTTTCCATTCATCGAGATTGTCAACGGATACGATATTTGGCAACAATTCTTGAATTTTAATATTATGCTTGTTCCACACCGATTCGACAGTACACTCATTCCTGAGCATTTGATATAATGCGATATCGAATTCTGATGATGGCTCATCGAGCACCAGATATGGAAAATAATCATTTATGAAATTTTCATCCCACTTGGCCCTGTCCGTGTCAGGTATATTGGCCCAAAGTGCCAATACCGACGCTTCCATCATCCCTCTATAACCCTGGCCTTTCTCTACGGCGCCCTTCAGTGGTTGCTTCTTGATTTCCGCGTCAATTTTTATCTCATTTTCGATTTCAAGCACTCTACTGTCCGAAAGTGATTCGATTACACTATTTTTCTCCGCTAGCTTGTTGATTGTTTTCTGTCCGGGGAAATATAGCCATGATCTTTTGACATCTTCCCATGCTTTCTCTCCGTGGTTTTGAGCGTCTTCCCAAGGTCGACGCTGTACCAATCCTTGCTTGCCCTGGATAGCTTGCCTTTGCCGTACAGCATGATCATTTGCCATGTGCTGGTAGGCTCTCAACGACGCGACACGTGAATTGCTGTTTGCTAACTCTTGTAGTTTTCGTTGCGCAAGCGCTGCGGGGCGCTCATCCACGAACTGAGAAATTGATCCGCCACCACCGTGCTTTTGCGTAGCCCCATGTACCGTTGATGGGCTTTTATTTTGAGGAATTTTGTCGGTGTAGGTTCCCATGGTTTTCCTAGTTATGATTTTTCTTGTGGTCCATACATGATGCCATTTTAAGAGGCATGGCTGAAATATTGTAACGGGAGGCACTATAGAAAAAATGCACAAATTGTCACATCGCCGACCGGCTGCTATTGGCCGGCAACTGCCAGCCTTATACCGTTTGGATATATCGAAGATGCCCACTAACTAAATGACCCGCATCGGTGGGGCGACCCTTTTGGTAAATGGTACCTTCGTTTACTGGAACAGTTTCAAAGTCGAATTGGCTAAGACCTTTTAGATGTCCAGTCCCGTTTGATCATAGACGCGTTTAGCGAATAATTCCGGCTTTCGATCCTGCCATTCTTTGAGCGCCTGAATGGGCGTTTTGGCGCCGATGGCGCGTTGGGGAATGTGGTGGCTGTAAAGCTTCAGGTAGTTGAGCAAAGTCGCCTCCAGGTCGGCCCGGCTATCGAAGCAGGTTTGCTGCAACATCTTGACCGGCGACGCCAGCTTGAGCCGACGCAGGAAACCTTGGTCCAGGAGCATAAACTACAGTTTATCTGGGCGGTCTTCAGCGCGGTACCGATAGGATTTCGTTCGGCAGTATCGGCCGCGCCCTATGTCGAAGGAAATCCCAATTACTGGAACGGAAAGGATGCAGCGCCTCAGTTGAACGGCGCCTTTTTTGAAATTGCTTGCTGGGACAGCAGTGCGACGATACTGATTGCTCTCCCTGCCGGGGCCAGCGCCAGTTCATTACCGCCTATTCAGATACACGGCCATTGAGCATAGCGAGGGGGAAATAGCCGGGCAATTCGAACTTACCTTTCGGCAGCAAAAGCTTGCCGATCCGTGCAACTTGTAGCGCAATGCGCCGTACAGAACTGTGTTTCAGCAATTTAGGCGCCTTGCGGGCATTGGGGGTTCTCGAGTGGCCAGTGGCCCCCCATCAGGCACCCAAGAGAATTAGTAAGAAAATCAAAAGGTTACACGCTTCGGCTTGTAGCCTTTTTTTCTTTTGGGCACCCGCTTGCGGCTGGGCGCGGAACCGGGAGTGTTGCCTGGCCTCGTGGACAGCACCTGCTTATCCAAAAAACATTAGCGGCAGTCGATTTTGATGTCGTGCTGTCCGGCCTTGTCCCCCCTTACGATAAACGAAGATGCACGACTTTATGGAGTCAGGCATCCGCTGCGATAAAGTGATTTCGTTGTGGGTCCCGTATCCGCACTCCAGCCATTTCCCATCCGAAAATTCGCGGTCGAGGTCGTAGGTGTACGACCATTGCTTCTTGCCCGGCTTCGACGTGTAGTCCGCCAGGTCGGCATGCATCTCGGGCGGCCCGCCAATCGGGGCCGCTGAATTTAGATACAGCTCGGAGGCAACGTAGACTGTCCAGCCTTGCGGACCGGACTTCGGCGGCGATGATGATATTGGTATCGATGCAGGGCACGTGAGAGGCACTGATGCCGGTGCCGCCGCAACTGCATCGCAAAGGTGAAAGGCGATGCAGCAAAAAAGCGCGCTCGCTGCGACAGCCGCTGACTGCATGTGTGAGTTTGGAGTTTGCATGGCAGCTATTTGATAAAGGGCGTCAGCATTATCGCTCGGGAACTTGAATCTCGCGGTCCAGCCGGCGCATCCACTGTTCCGGCAGGTCCATGCTGCACATGATATGGCGGCTCTCCCCGCCCGGCATGTCGGCGAAGCGCACGACGCTGAAACCTTGCTGGCTCAGGCCGCTCAAACCGATCAAATACTGCGCCTCTTCCTCGGCGACGAACATCAGGTCGGCGCGCCGGGCATCGATCATGGCGATCATGTTCACGCTTTCGGCGCTGGTCTTGGTGACGGCCGGGTGGACCCGCAGCAGGATGTTGTCGATGTAGCCGCCGTAGGAATAATTTTCCTTGACCAGCACGCGGATGCCGGGCGTGGCCAGCGCGCTCTCCAGCGGCTGCTTCTGGCGGATCGAAAAATCGCTGCGGGTCAGCGCGACCGTGGGCAGGTCGCGGTAAATCGGCCGGGAAAAGCGGGCGAAGCGCTCGCGCTCGGGGTTTTTGAACCAGCCCACGGTGCAACGCGGCCCCCCTTCGCGCAACAGCGCAAGCTGGCGGTTGATCGGCGTTTTCACCCACGTCACGTCCATGCCAGCGGCATGGAAGGCGCGCGCCGCCGGCGTCGCCGTCAGGCCGCTGACGGCGCCGTCCGGCGCGCCGACCAGATACGGCGGACGTTCGTTGTAATACAGCGTCACGGCGTCGCCGGCGCGGCAAGCCCCGCCCCACAGCAGCAACGGGCTGGCGATCCGCAGCAGCACCAGCATATGCATCCCCATTCCGCCCCTTTCGCCGCGCGATATCCAGGCCAGCATTTCAGCCACCGCAATGGCTGGAATTCTACCCCCAAGCGTGGCGCGCTCAAAGCTCCTTGCGCGGCGGGGAGTCGCCCGCCGCGCGCCGCCGCCCCGGCGCGGCGCGGCGCAGCGCCAGCAAGGCCAGCCCGAACAGGACGGCGGCCCACAGCGCCAGCGCGCCGGCGCGCGGCGCCGGCAACGGCGTCTGCGCCAGGCCGGCGGACGCGCGGAAACGCGGCACGGCGTCGAAGGCGCGGAAACCATAGCCGCCCAGGCAGGTCGCCGCGCACTCCTGCAATTCGTCGCCCAGCGCCGCCTCCTGGATCGCGCTCTGGAAGAAGTCACGCAGGCGCAGCTGGTGCAGCCGCACCTCGCCGATGAAGGCCTGCTGGCGCGCGCTGTCGTTGCCGGCGATTTCGGCCAGCGCCTGGTAGGCCAGCGTGACGGGGCTGGCCACCGCCAGTTGCCCGAACAGCCGCTGCTGCCGCTGGCGCGCGCCGTCGAAGGCTTGTTCGACCGGCAGCAGCGCCCTTTCCAGCTCTTGTGCGCGGTGGATGCGCGTCACGCTCGACGACACCTTGTCGAGCGCGGTCCTGCCCGGCTTCCATTCCGGATGCTGGTCGTAGAAGCGCGCCAGCGAGCCGAGCCGGTTGGCCTGGACGACGTCGCTGGCGTCGCGCATCGCCTGCACATAGCTTTCCCGGCTCGGCAGCGGCGCGCCCAGCCGCACCGCCGTCGTCAACGCCCCCGGCAGCAGGATCGCCAGCACCAGCCAGGCGCCGAAGCCGGCGAAGGCCGCCGTCATGCGCGTGTGGCACAGCGCGCACACGACGCTGGCGACGCCGGCCCAGAACAGCGAGTACAACAGCACGGCGCCGCCCCACAGCAGCAGCGCCAGCGCCGCGCCGCCGTTCAGCGGCAGCGCGCCCGACAGCAAGGCCGCCAGCGCCACCGCCGCCACCAGCGCCGCGCTGGCCAGCAGGCTGCGCGCCAGCAGTTGCGCCAGCAGCAGGCGCCCCAGCCCGACGCCCTGCAATTGCAAGGCGCGCAGGCGGCGGCTTTCGCGCTCCTGGGTCAGCACCGACAAGGTCAGCGTCAGCAACACCAGCGGCCACAGGTAGACGACGAAAAACAGCAGGTCGAAGCGGCCGGCGGCCAGCCGCGCCGGATGCTCGATCTCGACGGCCGTGCGCACCGACTCCATCGACTCGGCGCGCACCCGCACATAGGCCGGCAGCACGTCGGCCTGGGCGATGGCCAGCGGCGCGCCCGCCGCCGCCGGCTTGGCGGCGAAACCGACGTGCTGGTAAAACGCGTAGCCGCGCACGTCGGCCGGGTTGCGCCACCACGGCAAGGCGGCCAGGGCGGCGTCGGCCGGCGCGGCGAAATAGCGCGCGGCCAGGGCGACGGCGTCGATGCGGGCGGCGTCCTGCTGGGCCGACGCCGCCGCCGTCGCCTGCGCGCCAAGGCGCGCGAAGCGGGCGCCCTCGGACAGGCCGAACAGCGCCAGCGCCAGGCTCAGCGCCAGCAACAGTATCGTGCCGCGCTCGCGCAACTGGCTGCGCAGGTCGTAGCGTATCAAGGTCAGAATTTGCTTCATCGGATGCTCCCGTAACGCAGGCGGCGCACCGCCAGCACACTCCATAACAGGCTGGCGCCAAACAGCGCCAGCAGGGCCAGCGCGCTGTGCCGCAGGGCGCCGCCCCACGCCAGCGGCGCGAACGCAAAGCGGAACGGCGGCACCTGCTTCCACAGCGACTGGTCGCCGTCGAACTTCTTGCCGTCGTGCTCGGGGTGGCGCGTAATCGCCTCGTTCAGCACGTCCTGGATGACCCGGCGCTGCGCCTCGGCGGCGCGGACGAACTGGATGTGGTGCGCCGTGTCGCTGGCCGCCGCCGCGCCCGACAGGGCCGCCAGCGCCACCGTCGGCGACAGCCAGCCGGCCCATGCGGCCGCGTCGCTCTGCCCTTGCATCGCTCCGAACAGCCGGCCGTAATGGGCGTCGAACACGCGGTTGCCATGCTCCTCGCCGCGCCGCAGGCTGATGCCGGCCCAGTTCAGCGGCAGGTCGCGGACGTCGCCGACGCCGTATTCGCGCAGGATGGCCTGCTTGTGCCGCTCGGCCTCGGCCGGGTCGTCCGGCATGCCGAGCGCGCCGTCCATCTGCTCGCGGAAGCTTTGCATGCTGGGCAGCGGCGCGGCCGCCTGCGCCAGTTCCAGCGCCACCCGCGGCAGCACCAGCGCGGCGCCGGCCCACAGCGCGATCAGCACGGCCAGGCTGGTGCGCGTGCCCGGCATCCACGCCGAGACGGCGGTGATCAAGGCGCACCAGGTGCACAGGTAGAGCAGCGCGGCGGCGCCGAACAGCAGCGCGCGCGTGCCGCCGTCGCTGAACGGCGCGCCCCCGTCCACGCCCCACTGCAGCGCGGCGACGGCGGCGCAGGCCGGCAGCGCCATCACCAGCCCCAGGCACAGCAACACGGCGCCGCGCGCCAGCGCGATCGCGCCCAGCGGCGCGGCGTTGATGCGCAGGTTGCCCAGCGTGCCGCTTTCGCGCTCGGCGGCGAACATGCCGAAACCGAGGAAGATCAGCGCCATCGGCGTCAGCACCTGCAATACGAGGGCCGGGCTGAGGGCGAACTGGCGCGCCATGCCCGGTTCGTCGTTGGCCGGGCGGTAGACGAATTCGTTTTGCTTGTGCGCCTCCAGCCACACGCTGGAGCCGACGTAGTGCTCGACGCCGGGATCGAGCGCGGCCAGCGGCGACAGCGGCTTGAAGACATACACGCCGTAGTGGGCCGCCGAGTGCGGATTTTTTTTGCCCTGGTTCAGCCAGCGCCGCTGTTCGCCCTGCTGCGCCTGGGCGCGCGCCGCCAGCGTGTCGCGCACGTCGAGCGCCGTCAGCAGCGCGGCGCACACGGCCAGCGCCAGGCCGATGCCCAGCACCAGCCAGACGCGCCAGTCGCGCCGCCGCTCGCGCCAGTCGGCCTGCCAGGCGCCGGCAAAGGCGCTGCGCCAGCGCCGCCAGCCGGACGGCGGCGCGCCCTCAGCCGCGGCCGGCGAGCGTGCCAAGGTAGTTGCGTTCAAGTTCGCCTGCATGCATTTCTCCTAAAGTCCATTCACCAGCCAGGCGCCCGCCGACCAGCATGCCGCAGCGGTCCGCCAGTTCCTGGGCGCGAAACAAATCGTGGGTCGCCATCAATACGGCGGCGCCCTGCTCGGCCAGCGAGCGGATCAGGGCGCCGAAGCTGACGCTGGCCTCCGGGTCCAGGCCCGAGGTCGGCTCGTCCAGCACCAGCACCTGCGCGCCCTTGGCCAGCGCCATGACGATGCCGACTTTCTGGCGCATGCCCTTGGAATAGCCGTGGGCCTGGCGCTGCCACGCCTGCGGCGGCAAACCGGCCCGCTCCAGCCAGCCCTCGATCTCGCCGCGGCGCGGCGTGCGCCCCTGCAGGCGCATGAAAAATTCGACGTTCTCCATGCCCGTCAGGCGCTCGTACAGCGCAACGTTTTCCGAGATGTAGGCGGCGTGGCGCACCGCCGCCTCGGCCGGCGGCAGCGCGGAGCCGGCCAGGCGGATGCGGCCGGCGTCGGCCCGCGTGAAGCCCAGCAGGCAGCCGATGGTGGTCGACTTGCCGGCCCCGTTCGGCCCCAGCAGCGCATACACCTCGCCGCCGGCCACGTGCAGGTTCAAGCCGTCGACGACGGCGCGGCCGTCGTAGCGCTTGCTCAATTGTTCGATGTGGATCATGTGCCTCCTTAGAATGCGTAGCGCACTTCGGTGAACAGGGTGCGGCCGGGGAACGGGTGGCCCTGGTACGCGCGGTTGTCGTTGACGTTGTCGATGCCGGCGGACAGCTCGACGCCCCGGCCGAGGCGCAGCAGCAGGCGCAGGTCGAGCTGCTTCTGGCGCGACAGGCCGCCATAGGTGTCCGGATTGAAGTCGGCATTGTCCATTTCATTGAACTGCCGCCCCGAATAGCGGTAGGTGGCCGAGGCGCTCCACGCGGCGCCCGGCGCGTAAGTGAGCACGGTGGCCGAGCGCACGCGCGGAATGCGCACCCAGGTCTTGCCGACCGTCGCAGGATTGCCGGCGTTTTCCAGTATCGTCGAGCGGCTGAAGGCGATGTTCGCTTCCAGGCTCAAGCCTTTGACGCCCAGCTCGTCGACCTGGCCGGCCAGTTCCAGGCCGCGGCTGCGCACCCGCCCGACGTTCTGCACATTCGTCACGATGGGGAACACGGCCAGGTTCTGCTGGCTCCAGATGGTGTCGCGGATATCGTCCTGGTACAGCGAGGCGCGCAGGCTGCCGTTGTCGAAGCGCCGTTCGGCGAACAGTTCCAGCGCCTTGGATTTTTCCGGCCGCAGATTCGGGTCGTTGACGACGATGCTGCTGCCCGACTGCGTGCCCTGGTACAGCTCGGTGACGGTGGCGAAGCGGGTGCCGCGCCCGGCCGACAGGCGCAGGCTCAGGTCCGGCGCCGCCTCCCATGCCAGCGACAGCTTGGGCGACCAGGCGGATTGGCGCTGGCCGGCATACTGCTGCGTCGCGCCCGGCACGATGCGCTGCACGCCGTCCGTCGCCCGCCACGACTCGGCGCGCAAGCCGGCCGTGACCTTCCAGCGCGGCGCGAAACGCCAGGCGTCCTGGGCGTACAGCGCGAGCAAACTCGTCTCGCCGCCGACGAACTGGCTCTCCCCATCCGCCCCCACGCGCCAGTCGGGCAGCTTGCGGCTGCTCTGCTTGAGTTTGTACTCGTTGGCGTGCAGGCCGACAGTCAGCGCGTGCGCGCCGCCGGTCCAGTCGCCGGCCACCGGCGTATAGGTCGATTGCAGCTCCAGCGTCTGGAAGCCGGTGCCGTCGCGCAGCACCGCGTTGCCGGCGCCGCCACCGGCCGCCACCGGATCGGCGCCGGCGGCGTTGCGCTGCACGTCCGCCAGGATGGCGTAGCGGCTGGCCACCAGCGATGCGTTCCAGCCGTCCCTGTTGCGGGTCTTGACGGTGACGCCGCCCTGTAGATGGCGCTCGTCGCGGGTGTAGGGCGCGAACGCCGCCGCCGGCACGACGAAGACATTGCCGCCATTGCTGACGCGGCCGGACCAGACCGTGTTGCCGGCGGCGTCGCGCAGCAGGCTCTGGTTGCGCGTGGCCGTCTGGTTGCCCCACCACGCGAGAAAGCCCTCGGCCGCCAGGCCCGGGCCGAAGTCATAGCCGAAGGTGGCCTTGAAGGTGTTTTGCCGCGTGTGGTCGATCGCGCCGGCGTTGGCGCCGAAGACGGCGCGCCGCTGGCCGGTCGGCGCCGTGTCGTAGAGCACGCCGCTAACCGGCACGGCCGGGCCGCCGCCGGCCGGCGCGGCGAACACCCCGGCGCTGTCGGCGTTGACCGTGTAGTACTGCATGGGCTGGCTGGTGGCGTCCTGGTGGTTCGCCATCAGCCGATACCACAGGCCGGAGGCGAGGCGGTCGCCGATCAGGGCCGAAGCCTGGTAGTTGTTGTAGCGCCCCTTCAGGCCGTAGGCGTCATAGTCCTGGAATTGCGCGGCCACGCGCGCCGCCCCCTCGAACTGGCGCGGCCGCGTCGTCGTGACGGCGATCGTCGTGCCGATCGAATTGCCCGGATAAATCGCCGAAAACGGCCCGTACAGCACGTCGACACGGGCGATTTCTTCCGGCGCCAGCATATTCCAGCGCGGCGCGTCGAAACGTCCGAGGAAATTCGAGATCAGGTAGCCGTCCATCAACACCAGGGCACGCGGCGCCTGCGACGTGGCGAAACTGCGCCCGCCGATCAGGGCATTGCGGTCACCGCTGTAGCGCTTGCGTATCGTCATGCTCGGCAGATTGCGCAGCGCATCTTCCGGATTGAAGATGTTCTGCTGCTGGCGCAATTGTTCCTGCGTCTTGCTGGCCGTGGTCGACGGCAGGTTGCGGTCCAGCGGCGCGCGGCTGCTGTTGATGGTCACCGTTTGCAATTGCTGTTCGGTGGCGATGCCCTGCGCGCGGACGCCGGGGGCGGCTGCGGCCAGGGCGGCGGATACGGCCAAGGCCAGGGGTGTCAATTTGAAAGTCATCGGTGTGGTCGGTCGTGTGGAAGCGGCGGCAAGCCGGCGTTTATTGCAATACAGTTGCAATAGCAAGCCATCATAATGTCGATTCGCCACAAATGCAATAGAGTTGCATTTAGAATCCGCACTTCCCCTCCGCCGCCGCACGTACAGCGCGGACGAGCGGGCAAAAATAAAAAGCAATGTTGCACAAGGGAATTAAATTAGGACTACAATGATGTGCCGTTTTGCAGTTCACGCAGCGCGGCAATCGACGAACCGGGCGGCAGGATTGCCCACACTCCCCGTTACCGCCGAAGCGCGCGGCAGCCGCCCCGCCGCCGGCCGGGGTCAAGGATTAGAAATGTCTGCAGAAAAAAATATCACCGAGATGAGTTCCTACGGCAAGGAAACGCCGGTCGGCCGTCCCGACATCGACGGCCGCGCCGGCCTGTTTGTGCCGACCGAGCAATTCGACCTGGCAAACAGCAGCACCATCCGCAAAGGCGCCGGCATCGTCGGCTTCGGCAATGTCGACGGCACGCTGACCATCTACTTCGAGGCGAACCGCTTCGACGAGACGAATCTGCACAAGTGGGAACACAAGGCGCGCAAGGCTTACGACCGCATGGTCATGGGCGCGCCGACAGTGTCGAAAGCAAAAATCGACGCCAAGATGCTGGAACAGGTGGGCATCATCGACGGCATGGGCATCAATGTGAAGCACCCGGAGCGCCTGGGAGAATGGCTGGAACGCTCGAACGCGGCGGACACGGCGCCCGAGCAGGCCATCGTACTCTGGAAGAAATAAGCCAGCGGGCGGCGCAGTGCCGCACCGCCTAATGGCCGCGCGCCGGCGGGATTAACGCCGGCCGTGGTGGTGGTGGTGCCCGCCATGCCGTCCGCCACGCCAGCCGAACATCAAGTCCAGCCCGATCGTCACCGGCGGCGTGTAGTAATACGGTTGCTGCACGTACACAGGCCGCTGTACATACACGGGCTGCGGCGCATACACGGGCACGGACGAGTATTCGATCGGCGCGGCGTAGCCGGCCGGCCCCGACGTCGGTTCCGACGACACCGTGTGCCACTGGTAGGGATCGTAAGCCTGCGTGGAGCGGCTTTGATAATAGACCGGACCGGGCGCCACGGCGCAGCCTCCCAGCGCGATGAGTGAAACGACAGCTAACAGGCTTTTCATGGCAATTCTCCTATCCTAATAGCTTACACTATAAGAATATTTAGCCACGCCCGCCGTACATTTACAGCTTGTTACATCCGGCCACACACGGCAACAATCGCCGCCCGCCCCCGCTTCAACGCTTGCGCTTCTGCTTTTGCTTGGCGCCGCCCTTGCCGCCCGACTTGGGCGTGCTGGCCGCGTCCTTGCCGCGCTTATCGACCTTCGCCGGCTCGCCGCCGCGGCTGGCCGATTCGTCGCCCGATTGCTTGCTTTGATCGCCGCCCGATTTCTGCTTGCTCATACGACCTCCCCACAAAATGCCTGTCGCGCCGCAGCGCTATACGGAATCAAATATAAGGGATTTCGCAGATGTCCAGCGCACGCTCCGCCGCGTCATAGCGCAGCACGCACACGTCGAAGCGCAGGCCATGGTCGAACTGCAGAGGTTCGACCCGGCCGTACCTCAAGCTCAGCGTGCGCTGAACCTGCCCTGATTGAACGCCACCAACGATGACGCCGAATTAATCCAGTTTCCAGGCGTAATCGACCTTGGTCCAGGTCTGGTCGGCCTTGCCGTCCTTGCTGCCCGGCTTGAATTTGCAGGCGCTGATGGCCTTGATCGCGGCGCGGTCCAGATTCTTGAAGCCGCTGCTTTTCTCCAGTTTCGAGTCCAGCACGCTGCCGTCGGCGGACACCAGGAACATCATCGACACCGTGCCCTGCTCTTCATTCATCAACGACGCCTTGGGATACTCGGCCTTGCAGTTTTTCGCATCGAAACTGGCCGGCACCTCGGCCGCGGTCGCGGCGCAGGAGAACGAAACGAGCAAGGCTGCAACCGCGCTCAACAGGGGCTTATTGGTAGACATTTGTTTCCTCAAGTATGTAATTAAAGCGAAGCATTACTGTTGCCGGACGGCTCAGAACTCTTCCCAATCGTCATTCCCGGCGCCGGCCGCGACCTTCTTCGGCCGTTCCAGCGGCGCGGCGACGGCCACCACGGGCTTGCGCGCGGCCGGCTTCCTGGCCGCCGCCCGCGCCAGCAAAGGCTGGACGACGGCGCGCGGCGCCACGACCGCCGGCGCGGCGCGCACGGCCTCCTCGCCTTCGGTCAATTTGAAAATGCTCACCACATTGGCCAGCTCGGCGGCCTGGTCCTGCAAGCTTTGCGCGGCGGCGGCGGCCTGTTCCACCAGCGAGGCGTTTTGCTGCGTCATGCTGTCCATTTCGATGATCGACAGGTTCACCTGCTCGATGCCGGCGCTCTGCTCCTGGCTGGCGCTGGAAATTTCGCCCATGATGTCGGTGACGCGCTTGACGCTGGCCACGACCTCGCCCATCGTCACGCCGGCCTGGCCGACCAGCTTGGTGCCGCGCTCGACTTTTTCGGCCGAGTCGTCGATCAGGATCTTGATTTCCTTGGCCGCGCCGGCCGAGCGCTGCGCCAGATTGCGCACTTCCGAGGCGACCACGGCGAAGCCGCGGCCCTGCTCGCCGGCCCGGGCCGCCTCGACGGCCGCGTTCAAGGCGAGGATATTGGTCTGGAAGGCGATGCCGTCGATGACGCCGATGATGTCGACAATTTTCTTCGCCGACTCGTTGATCGAGCTCATCGTATCGACCACCTGCGACACCACCGAGCCGCCCTTCAGCGCCACGTCGGAGGCGGTGGCCGCCAACTGGTTCGCTTCGCGGGCATTGTCGGCGTTCTGCTTGACGGTGGCCGTCAGCTCTTCCATCGCCGAGGAGGTTTTTTCCAGCGAGCTGGCCTGCATTTCCGTGCGCGAGGACAGATCGATATTGCCGGCGGCGATTTCACGCGAAGCCGTGCCGATGGTTTCCGTGCCGATGCGCACCTGGCCGACGATGCCCACCAGGCTGTCGCGCATTTCCTTCATTTCCGCCAGCAAGCTGTCCTGGTCCGTCGCCTTGGTGTTGATCAGCACCGACAAATCGCCCTTGGCAATGCTGCCGGCGATCGACGCCGTATAGTCCGGCTCGCCGCCCAGTTGCTTGAGCAGGCCGCGGGTGATGACGAACGCCGCCGCCACGCCCATCGCCACCGCCAGCACGCCCAGCAAGATCATGAAAGTGCGCGCGCTGTCGAAGGCGGTGCGGGCATCCGTCAGCACCTGCGCATTCAACTGGTCTTCCAGCACGGCCAATTGCTCCAGCGCCTCCATCCATTTCTTTTGCACGGGACGGATTTCCTTGATCATCACCTTGGTGGCTTCTTCGGCCTTGTCGGCCAGCCACAGCTCGGATGCCTTGGCGATGGCCGGCATCGCCGCCGCCTCATGCTCCTTGATGGCGTTCAGCAGCGCCTTTTCCTCGGCCGTCGCCTCCACCGCAAACTGCTCCTGCAGTTTCTTCTGGGCTTCCTGGTACTTGGCCGTCTGCGCCTTGATGCGGTTCATTTCCGGTTCCATATCGCCGGCGTCCGTCAGCAGCGTCAAAATGCGCAGCGAGGTGATGCGGTCGCTGACGTTGGCGCGCATGTCGATGACGAGGCGGGTGACGACATTGTTGACGCCGACCACGTGGTCGAGCCGGCCCTGGATCTGCGACATGCGGGCGATGCCGACGACGGTCACGGCCACCAGCAACAGCAACACCAGCGCGAACCCGAGGCCCAGGCGAGTACCAACCTTCATTTTTGCTAAGTTCATTTCGGCTCTTCGTAAGTGATTCTGTGAATAGAATGTGCCCAAGGTGCTGATGCTGATACATGACGAAGGCCGCGTCCCGCCGGTGATCCGCCCGCGCCGAACACGACGCAAGGGACACCGGCCAGACGCAGCCTCGTTTACTGAAACCTGAAATCCGCATGTCAAAAAGTTATGACTGCGAATGCAAAATCCCCACAAAAAAAATCCCTTGCGACGGTGCCTGCGGCACTGAAACAAAAAGAAAACATTGTGAAAAATATTTGCCGGAATTGAATTATAGATGCATGTTTTGCCTCAAAGCAAGCATTATGGTGTTGGAAATTTGCACATTGACTTTCTGTGTAGAAACTCCACTTTTGCCGTTTCTTGCACGGCAAAAGTGGAAAACGGCGGAGATTTATGCGTGCTGCGCGACCCGGGCGGCCGCTTCGAGCAACAAATTGGCGTCGCCGGCGGCCAGTTTGCTGGCGTCGGACAAGGTTTGGCGGAAGCCGCGGGCGCCGGCCAGGCCCTGCATCAGGCCCAGCATATGGCGCGTGATGCTGTTCAATTTCAAGCCGCGGCCGCCGTCTTTCGCCAGCTGCGCCTGGATATACGGGATCATCGCCGCCAGCACCTCGTCGCGGCTTTTCACGGCGGAATCGTCGCCGTAATAGCGCTGGTCGAACTGCGCCATCGAATACGGATTGTGGTAAGCCTCGCGGCCCAGCATGACGCCGTCGACCTGCCGCAAATGCAGGTCGATCTCGTCCTGCGTCTTGATGGCGCCGTTGATGATGATTTCAAAATCGGGGAAGTCGCGCTTCAACTGGTAGGCGAAGTCGTATTTCAGCGGCGGAATTTCGCGGTTTTCCTTCGGGCTCAGGCCCTTCAGGATGGCGTTGCGGGCGTGCACGATAAACGTCCTGCAACCGGCGCCGGCCACCGTGCCGACAAAGTCGCGCACGAAGTCGTAGGACTCGGACTGGTCGATGCCGATGCGGTGCTTGACGGTGACGTCGATGCTCACGGCGTCGCGCATCGCCTTCACGCAGTCGGCCACCAGTTGCGGCTCGGCCATCAGGCAGGCGCCGAACGCGCCCTTCTGCACCCGCTCCGACGGGCAGCCGCAATTCAGGTTGATCTCGTCGTAGCCCCACTGCTGGCCCAGCCTGGCGCTGGTGGCCAGGTCGGCCGGATCGCTGCCGCCCAGTTGCAGCGCGACGGGATGCTCCTCCTCGTTGAACTGCAAATGCCGCGCCACGTCGCCGTACACCAGCGCGCCCGTCGTCACCATCTCGGTGTAGAGCCAGGTGTGGCGCGTGATCTGGCGGTGGAAAACGCGGCAGTGGCGGTCGGTCCAGTCCATCATCGGGGCGACGGACAGGCGGCGGGAAGGCAGGGTTCGGGCGGTCACAATACACTCACTACAAAAAATGGCGGCAAAAATGGCAAACCCGCTGCCCCGCTTCGCCGTTGCGGGCTTTGCGGGAACAGCGGGCTACATTCCCGGGGCCAGCCCCGGGACGATACCGAAAACGCTTACGCTTCGCGCGAGCTACGCTTGCGCTCGTGCTCTTTCAGGAAGCGCTTGCGCAGACGGATGCTCTTCGGCGTGATTTCGACCAGTTCGTCGTCGTCGATGAATTCAACCGCGTATTCCAGCGACATGACGATAGGCGGCACCAGGCGCACCGCTTCGTCGGTGCCCGAGGAACGCACGTTGGTCAGCTGCTTGCCCTTGATCGGGTTCACGACCAGGTCGTTGTCGCGCGAGTGGATACCGATGATCATGCCTTCGTACACTGGGTCGTTGTGGACCACGAACATACGGCCGCGGTCTTGCAGTTTCCAGATGGCGTAGGCAACGGCGGCGCCGTCGTCCTGCGAAATCAGCACGCCGTTGCGGCGGCCGCCCAGTTCGCCCTTGGTGTTGTCGACCGGAGCGTAGGCATCGAAAATGTGGCTCATCAGACCGGTGCCGCGCGTCAGCGTCATGAACTCGGACTGGAAGCCGATCAGGCCGCGCGCAGGGATGCGGTATTCCAGGCGCACACGGCCCTTGGAATCGGATTCCATGTTTTGCAGATCGCCGCGGCGACGGCCCAGTTCTTCCATCACGCCGCCCTGGTTGGCTTCTTCGACGTCAACGGTCAGCAGCTCGAACGGCTCCTGGCGCACGCCATCGACCATCTTGTAGACCACGCGCGGACGCGACACGGCCAGCTCGAAACCTTCGCGGCGCATGTTTTCGATCAAAATCGTCAGGTGCAGCTCGCCGCGGCCGGACACTTCGAAAATCGTGTCGTCGTCGGTCGGCGCCACGCGCAGAGCAACGTTGGCCTTCAATTCGCGGTCCAGACGGTCGCGCAACTGGCGGCTGGTGACGAACTTGCCTTCGCGGCCGGCCAGCGGCGAGTTGTTGACCATGAAGTTCATCGTCAGCGTCGGCTCATCGACGGTCAGCATCGGCAGCGCGTCCGGGGTGTCCGGTGCGCACACGGTGGAACCGATGCCGATGTCTTCGATACCGTTGATCAGGATGATGTCGCCGGCGACCGCTTCGTCGACGATCACGCGCTCCAGGCCCTTGAAGTTCAGCACCTGGTTGACGCGCGCCTTGATCGGGGTCGAATCGGGACCGTTCAGCACGATCACGTCTTGCAGCGCCTTGACGCGGCCGCGGGTGATGCGGCCGATGCCGATCTTGCCGACGTAGGAAGAATAGTCCAGCGAGGTGATCTGGAATTGCAGCGGGCCGTCCTGGTCGTCGTCACGGGCAGGCACGTGCTTCAGGATCGCTTCGAACAGCGGCTTCATCGTGCCTTCGCGGTCGTCCGCGTTCAGGCTGGCGTAGCCGTTCAGTGCCGAAGCGTAGACCACCGGGAAGTCCAGCTGCTCGTCGGTGGCGCCCAGTTTGTCGAACAGTTCGAAAGTGGCGTTGATGGCCCAGTCCGGACGCGCGCCCGGACGGTCGATCTTGTTGATGACGACGATAGGCTTCAGACCCAGCGCCAGCGCCTTGCGCGTGACGAAACGGGTTTGCGGCATCGGGCCTTCCTGTGCATCGACCAGCAGCAACACCGAATCCACCATCGACAGCACGCGCTCCACTTCGCCGCCGAAGTCGGCGTGGCCTGGGGTGTCGACGATATTGATGTGGGTGCCTTCGTACTCAACCGCGCAGTTTTTCGACAAAATCGTAATGCCGCGTTCCTTTTCGAGGTCGTTCGAGTCCATGACCCGGTTTTCAACCTGCTGGTTCTCGCGGAAAGTACCGGATTGACGCAGCAGCTTGTCGACGAGAGTGGTTTTGCCGTGGTCAACGTGAGCGATGATGGCGATGTTACGTATTGCGCGTTTTGTATTTGACATGGTCGTAGTATTTACAGAAAAACTGCGGGGTGTGTACGGAGATGTACGAGATATCTGAAAGCTTGCCTGATTCCGGAACCGCGTAGTATAGCATATTGTCCTGCAACCATCCTAAAACTTCCCGCAATTTCAACGACTTGCTGCGATTGTGGCGAAACCGCCCGTGCCGCGGCCGGGCGCCGCGCCGCCAAATTGCTGTATTTAAGGCAATTCCCGATTTGATCCCCGTCAATTTCCAGCCCCCTCGAAGCTGGGGTCAGGTCTAGACATGGCGGTTTTTCCGGAGAAAACCGTCATGTCTAGACCTGACCCCAGGGGGTGAAGCAATTATTGCTGGGCGGTGGCGATCAGGCGCTCGGGCGCGAGGATGGCGTATTCTTGCATGGTGCCGGTGCCGAGCAGGCGGCCGTCCGCGTAGACGCGCACGCGGCCCAGTTCGGCCGGCACGGCCACGGCCTCTTCTTTGCCCAGCGCCAGGCGCTGCCCTTGCAGGAAGCGTTTCGCCAGCTCGGCCGTCAGGCTGACGGCCGGGAACGAGGATAGCAGCGCGTCGACGGGCGCCAGCAGGCTCAGCGGCGCGGCGTGGCCGAGCAGCGCGTCCAGCGTGACGACCTGGTCCAGCGTCAACGCGCCGACCTGGGTGCGCCGCAGCGCCTTCAGGTGGGCGCCGCAGCCCAGCGCGTTGCCGATGTCTTCGCCCAGCACGCGGATGTAGGTGCCTTTGCTGCAGGTGACCGACAGCGTCAGGTACGGCGCTTCATAGGCCAGCAGTTCGAGCTTGTGGATGGTCACGGGGCGCGCCTCGCGCTCCAGCGTGATGCCGGCGCGCGCGTATTCGTACAGCGGCTTGCCGTCGCGCTTGAGCGCCGAGTACATCGGCGGCGTTTGCAGGATGGGGCCGCGGTAGCGTTCCAGCACGGCTTCGATCTGCTCGCGCGTGACGGCCACGGGGCGCTCCTGGATGACTGCGCCTTCGGTGTCGCCCGTGTCGGTGTTTTGCCCCAGGTGCACGACGGTTTCGTAGGTCTTGTCCGCTTCCAGCAAGTCTTGCGAGAATTTGGTCGCTTCGCCGAAGCACAGCGGCAGCAAGCCGGTGGCGAAGGGGTCGAGCGTGCCGGTGTGGCCGGCTTTCTTGGCGTTGAGCACGCGCTTGGCCTTGATCAGCGCGTCGTTGCTGGAAAAACCGACCGGCTTGTCGAGCAGCAGCACGCCGTCGACGAGGTCGCGGATCTTTTTCGGTGAGCTTGGTTTCATCGTGCCGGCCGCTTATTCCGCGTCCGCGTCCTTGGGCGCGTCCGGCTCGGCGTCGGCGGCGCGCACGGCGTTGGCCTTGTCGATCAGCAGCGACATTTCCATGCCGCGCGAGGTCGAGGAGTCGTAGACGAAGTGCAGTTGCGGCAGGGTGTGGATGTGCAGGCGCTTGCCCAGCTGGCCGCGGATGTAGCCGGAGGCGGCGCCCAGGCCCTCGACGGTGTTCTTGACGGCTTCCTTGCTGTCTTTGAGCATCGTGAAGAAGACTTTGGCGTGGGCGTAGTCGGGGGTGATCTGCACCTCGGTGACGGTGACCATGCCGACGCGCGGGTCTTTCAGGTCGTAGGCGAGGATTTCGGCCAGGTCGCGCTGGATCTGGTCGGCCACGCGCAAGCCGCGGGCTGGCATGGTTTTGCTATGTTTGGCCATGATAATGACGGTTTCCTAAAGTGCCGCAGGGCGCATTCGCGATCGCGGCATGCCGCGACGCTCGTGCGCCCTACGTGTTGCTGCGGACCACCATAGGCCCGCAGCCGTGTTGCTATTACAGTGTACGCGCGATTTCCTGGACTTCGAACACTTCCAGTACGTCGCCGACTTCGATGTCGTTGTAGCCTTTGAGCGACAGACCGCACTCGAAGCCGGAACGCACTTCTTTCGCGTCGTCCTTGAAGCGCTTCAGCGAGTCGATTTCGCCGGTCCAGGTGACGATGTTGTTGCGCAACAAACGTACCGAGGAGCCGCGCTTGACGACGCCGTCGGTGACCAGACAGCCGGCAATCGCGCCCACTTTCGACACCAGGATGACCTGGCGAATCTCGACCTGGCCGATGACGCTTTCGCGCTTCTCTGGCGACAACATGCCCGACAAGGCCGATTTGATCTCGTCGATCGCATCGTAAATGATGTTGTAGTAGCGGATATCGACGCCGTTCGACTCGGCCAGCTTGCGCGCCTGCGCGTCGGCACGGGCGTTGAAGCCGATGATAACGCCTTTCGAGGCGATCGCCAGGTTGACGTCGGTTTCCGTGATGCCGCCGACGCCGGCGTGCACCACCTGAACCCGCACTTCCGAGGTCGACAGTTTTTGCAGCGACTGCACCAGCGCCTCTTGCGAACCCTGCACATCGGTCTTGATGATGAGCGGCAGGTTTTTGACTTCGCCTTCGGACATCTGGTCGAACATGTTTTCCAGTTTCGACGCTTGCTGCTTAGCCAGTTTGACGTCGCGGAACTTACCTTGGCGGAACAGACCGATTTCGCGCGCTTTGCGCTCGTCGGCCATGACGACCACTTCCTCGCCGGCCACCGGCACTTCCGTCAAGCCCTGGATTTCCACAGGAATCGATGGACCCGCTTCGGTGATGGCCTTGCCGTTTTCGTCCAGCATGGCGCGCACGCGGCCATAGGAAGAGCCGGCCAGCACGACGTCGCCGCGCTTGAGCGTGCCGGACTGCACCAGGATCGTCGCGACGGGGCCGCGGCCCTTGTCCAGACGGGCCTCGACCACCAGGCCGCGGGCCGGCGCGTCGATGGCGGCCGTCAGTTCCAGCACCTCGGCCTGCAGCAGCACTTGCTCGAGCAGGTCGTCGATGCCGGCACCGGTTTTCGCCGACACGGGCACGAACGGCGATTCGCCGCCGTATTCTTCCGGCACGACTTGTTCGGCAACCAGTTCCTGCTTGACGCGGTCCAGGTTCGAGCCCGGTTTGTCGATCTTGTTGATGGCGACCACCAGCGGCACGCCGGCCGCTTTCGCGTGGGCGATCGCTTCCTTCGTTTGCGGCATCACGCCATCGTCGGCGGCAACCACCAGAATGACGATGTCGGTGGCCCGGGCGCCGCGGGCACGCATGGCCGTAAAGGCTTCGTGACCCGGGGTGTCGAGGAAGGTGATGGTGCCGCGCGGCGTTTCGACGTGGTAAGCGCCGATGTGCTGGGTAATCCCGCCCGCTTCGCCGGACGCCACTTTGGCGCGGCGGATGTAATCGAGCAGCGAGGTCTTGCCGTGGTCGACGTGACCCATGACGGTCACGACAGGGGCGCGCGGCTTGGCCTCGAAGTGGGCGTGCTCGCCGAGGTCGGCCAGCAGCGCTTCAGGGTCGTCGAGCTCGGCGGCGAACGCCTTGTGGCCCATTTCTTCCACCAGAATCATGGCGGTTTCCTGGTCCAGCACCTGGTTGATCGTGCACATCTGGCCCAGTTTCATCAAATGCTTGATGACTTCGGATGCCTTGACGGACATCTTGTGCGCCAGTTCGGCGACGGTGATCGTCTCCGGCACGTGGACGTCTTTGACGACGGCCTCGGTAGGCGCCTGGAAATTCGTTTCGCGGTCGTCATGGTGCGCGGGGCGACGGCCCTTGGCACCGCCGCGCCAGCTGTCGCGGCCCGCCGGCGCGTTGCCGCGCGGCTTGGCCGCGCCGGAGGCGCCGCGTTTTTTCGCATCGTCCGACCAGGTCGAGGACACGTTCGCCGATTTGATCGACTTCTTGTCCGCCACCACAGGCTTCTTGTCGCCCGGCTTGTCGCCCGGCTTCTTGTCGGCCGGCTTGTGCAGCGTGCCTTCCGGCGCCTTCGGCTTGACGGCGGCGACCACGGGCACCGGTTCCGGCGCCTTGATGGCGCGCCGCGGCGCGTTCATCATGGCCTTGATCTGCGCGACTTCGTCGGCCACGGCCTTGCGGGCGCGGTCGGTGGCTTCGGCCTTGTCGGCCGCTTCCTTGGCCGCGACGGCGGCTTTTTTCTTCGCCTCCTCGGCGGCCGCGCGTTTCTTCTCTTCGGCGGCGGCGTCGTCGGCGACGACCGGCGCGCCGGCGGCGACGGCGGCAACGGCCGTGGCTGCCTTGGCGGCGGCTTTCTTCGCTTCCGCTTCCGCTTCGCGCTTGGCGCTCAGTTCGGCCGCTTGCGTCGCTTTCGCTTGCGCTTCCTTCTCCGCGTCGAGCTTGGCCAGGCGTTCCTGTTTCTCGCGCAGCTCAGCTTCCTGGCGGGCGATCAGTTCGGCCTGGCGGCGCGCCTCTTCCTCGCGGCGCGCCACTTCGGCCGCGTCGATCACCGGAGCGGCCGGGGCTGGCGCCTCGGCAACCGGCGCCGGCGCGACGTCGTCGCGCTGCACGAAGGTGCGCACTTTCTTGACGGCGACCTGGATCGTGCGCGACTTGCCAGTGGCATCGGCCTGCTTGATCTCGGTGGTTTCCTTGCGCGTCAGCGTGATTTTCTTTTTCTCAGTATCTGCCACTGCGCCGTGCGTGCGGCGCAGGTGATCCAAAAGCTTGTCCTTATCATCTTTCGACAATGGATCTGACGTCGAACTTTTCTCGACGCCGGCAGAACGCAGCTGCGTCAGCAGCAAATCTGCAGGCATCTTCAGTTCGGTGGCAAATTGGGCTACGTTGTTACTCGCCATTCAGTCCTCTTTTCTATGTGTCGCGGAGATGATAAAGATACTCAAATTAAGCCTTTGCGGATTCGGCAAGACTCCATGCCTTGGCCTGGAGGGCCTTGGCGCGGTCGTCGTATTTCGAGTCAACCAACTTCATCTCATCGTCGGTCACATCTTTAAATTCACTTGTAATCAGTTCACGCGCACGGTCCGCAGACAAGGCCAGGATTGCGCCGAACTCGTCGTATGCCAGTGCTGCAAATGCTTCAACAGTCTTGATACCAGCCAGACCCAGCTTGCCGGCGGTGACGCGGTCCATGCTTTCCAGACCAACCAACGCCTCGTCCATGCCTTCCAGACCCTCTTCCGAGGCAATCGCCTCGGTGACCAGCGCATCGCGCGCCCGGGTCCGCAATTCATTGACGGTATCTTCGTCAAACGATTCGATTTCCAGCATTTCGGAAATTGGCACGTAGGCGATCTCTTCCAGACTGGCGAAACCTTCTTCCACCAGAATGTCAGCCACTTCCTGGTCAACATCGAGCTTTTCCATGAACAGGATGCGCACGGCAGCCGTTTCCTGGGCCGACTTGTCGGCCGATTCCTCGGCCGTCATGATGTTGATCTTCCAGCCGGTCAGCTCGGCCGCCAGGCGCACGTTCTGGCCGGAGCGGCCGATGGCGATGGCCAGGTTTTCTTCGTCGACCACCACGTCCATCGCGTGTTTTTCCTCGTCGACCATGATCGACGACACATTGGCCGGGGCCAGCGCGCCGATGACGAACTGGGCAGGATCTTCCGACCACAGCACGATGTCGACGCGTTCGCCGCCCAGCTCGCCGGTGACGGCCTGGACGCGGGAACCGCGCATGCCGACGCAGGTGCCGATCGGGTCGATGCGCTTGTCGGCCGTGTAGACGGCGATCTTGGCGCGCACGCCGGCGTCGCGGGCGGCCGATTTAATTTCCAGCATGCCCTGCTCGATTTCCGGCACTTCCAGCTCGAACAGCTTCATGATGAAGTCCGGCGCGGTGCGCGACAGGATCACTTGCGGGCCGCGCATATTGCGGTCGATGCGCAGGATGAAGGCGCGGACGCGGTCGCCGATGCGCAGATTCTCTTTCGGGATCATCTGGTCGCGCGGCAGGCGCGCTTCGATCTTGCCCGATTCGACGATGGCGTCGCCGCGCTCCATGCGCTTGATGGTGCCGGTCACGAGGGCGTCGCCGCGCTCCAGGAAGTCGACCAGGATCTGTTCGCGCTCGGCGTCGCGGACGCGCTGCAGGACCACCTGTTTGGTGTCCTGGGCGAAGCGGCGGCCGAATTCGACGGACTCGATCGGTTCTTCGATGTGGTCGTCGATCTCGATGTCGGAAATTTGTTCCTTGGCTTCGAAATGCAGGATTTCCTGGTCCGGCAGTTGCAGGCCGGCCTCGTCGGGCACGACGTGCCAGCGACGGAAAGATTCAAACTCACCCGAGTCGCGATCGATCGAGACGCGAATGTCGACCTCGCCCTCGTAGCGTTTTTTCGTGGCTTGCGCCAGCGCGAATTCCAGCGCACCGAAAACGACATCCTTGTCGACGTTTTTTTCGCGCGCCAGCGCGTCAACCAATAATAAAACTTCGCGGCTCATGCTTTGCGACTCCTAAAATCCACCTGCGGCACCAAGCGTGCCTTATCCATATCGGCGAGCGTAAACTCCAACATCGCCGGACCATCCTTACCTTCGAATTCTAACGACAAAGTATCGCCCACGGGCTCTTGCAAGATGCCCTGGAACGACTTCCGGTTGTTCGTACCCGGCATGGCGACCTTCAGCTTGACGATCGCCTCGTGGCCGGCGAAACGCGTGAAATCTTCCAGCTTGCGCACGGGGCGGTCCAAGCCGGGGGAAGAAATTTCAAGGCGCTCGTAGGGCACGTTTTCCACCGTCAGCACATGCGACAACTGATGGCTGACCGTGGCGCAGTCCTCGACCGTGATCGGGCCTTTTTCGGCCGCATCGGCGGCGGTAAAATCGATAAACACGCGCAGCAGGCCGCGCTCGGCTCGTTCGACATCAACCAGCTCGTAGCCCAGTCCAGTAACCGTCGTTTCTATTAATCCCAACCGCTGCAAGTCATTCTCCAGATCCAAGCCGTTGCGGCGCAGGAACAACCCGCCACAAACGGTTCAACAAAAAAAAAATGGGCATCTGCCCATCTTCTTGTATTTCCCAACCAGATGAAAGCACTCCCCACCGAACCACCCTGCGGAGAACTTTTATTAGGCTGCAGATTATAACCTCTTCTTGACTGCGCCGCAATGCCGCGCAGCCCCGAGGGCATTCATACAACACTTATGAAGACGCCAACACGGCGGCGCGCGAACGCGCCGCCGCTGCGGCTTAGGGCTTGCGCGAGCGGCGCGGCATGCCGTGGTCCATGCCGCCGCGCGGCTGGGCGGGACGGCCCTGGCCGGCGCCGCCGCCGTTGCGGCGCGGCCCCGTGTTGGCAAAACCGAAAGCGGTTTGCAGCGGGTCCGGCTGGCGGGCCGGCGCGCGGCCCTGGCCCTGACCCTGCGGACGGCCCTGACCCTGGGCGCGGCCCTGGCCGTCGAACGCGGCCGCCGACGAACGCGGCTGGCCGGCGAACGGGCCGGCGGCCTGGCCGCGGCCCGGACCGCGGCTGTCGGCGCCGGGACGGCCGGAACCACCCGGACGGCCTTGGCCGCCTGGACGGCCCTGGCCCTGCGGACGGCCCTGGCCGGCGAACTGGCCCTGCGGCTGGCCGCGGCCGGCGCCGCGCCCGGTCGATGGATACGGATCGGCGTTGCGGTTGCTGACGTCGAGGCGATTGCCGTTCGGCTCATCGGACTCGCGCGCCTGGCGTCCCTTGGCGGCGGCAGCCGCGCGCGGGTCGCCCGAGGCCGGCATCTTCTTCTCGATGCCATAGGCGGCCAGCAGGTCGCGCACGGTGTTTTCTTCCATCTCTTCCCAACGGCCGCGTTTCAAGCCGCTCGGCAGCATCATCGCGCCGTAGCGGGTACGGATCAGCCGCGACACGGTCAGGCCGATGGCCTCGAACATGCGGCGCACCTCGCGGTTGCGGCCTTCGCTGATGATGACGCGATACCACTTGTTGATCCCCTCGCCGCCGCCGTCGGCGATCTTCGAGAAGTTCGCCAGGCCGTCTTCCAGCTCGACGCCGGCCAGCAGTTTCTGGCGCATGCCCTCTTCCAGCTCGCCCAGCGTGCGCACCGCGTATTCGCGGTCGATGCCGTAGCGCGGGTGCATCAGGCGGTTCGCCAGATCACCGGAAGTCGTAAACAACAGCAAACCTTCGGTATTGAAGTCGAGGCGGCCAACGGCCAGCCACTTGCCGGCCTTCATAGTCGGCAGGCGGTCGAACACGGATGGACGGCCGTCCGGATCGTCATGGCTGACGATTTCGCCGGCCGGCTTGTGGTAGACCAGCACGCGCGGCGGCTTCTTGCTGACGCGGCGCTGTATCAGCTTGCCATTGATGCGCACGTGGTCGGTCGGCAGGATGCGCTGGCCGATGTGGGCCGGCTCGCCGTTAACGGACACGCGGCCCGACACGATCAAGTCTTCCATGTCGCGGCGCGAACCGAGGCCGGCCTCGGCCAGCACCTTGTGCAGCTTCGGCGCGTCGTCGTCCGAGGTCAGGTCGCGGCGCACGGCCGGCTTCTGCTGGCGGCCCTTGGCCGGCTCGTCGCTATCGAAGGCGTCCGAGGTCACGAAAGAGAACAGGGCGTCGGCTTCGTTCGCCTTGCCGGCGCCGGCCGGGCCGGACTGGCGGCCCTTGCCGCGGCTCTTGCCGGCATTCTTGCCGGCGCCGCGCACGTCGTTGCGCGGCGCGCGCTCCTGGCGCGGCGCGGCGGCGACGACATTACCTTCGGCGTCGACGGTTTCCACGGCCGGCGCGTCGGCCAGCTGGGCGTTGCGCGGCAAATTGATGCGCGGCGCGCGGTCGGCCTGCTGGGCGCGCATCTGCCGCGGACCGCGGCGGCCGCGCTCCTGCTGCGGCGCGGCGTCGGGCGCGGCGGCGGAGTCGGCGCTCACTGCGGGGGCGGCGGACGGCGCGGCCACGACCGCGTCCGGCACAGCCGGTTCGGCCTTGGCGGCCGGCTTGGCGCGCGGCTTTTTCGGCGGCGCGGCGTCGGCAACGACGGCGCCTTCGGCGGCGGGCGCGGCATCAACATCGGCCTCAGCCTTGGCCTTGGCGCGGCGTTTCGGCTTGGCCGGCGCGTCGCCGGCCAGCGCCGCGGCGGCATCGGCCTCGATCTGCGCCTTGGTGCGCCGCTTCGGCTTGGCGACGACCTCAGCAAGGCCGTCGGGGGCGCCCATCACGGCGCCGGGAGTATCTGGAGTGTTCGGATTAGTCATTATTCGTTTCTTGGTTGTGCTGACCTGGCGCAGCGTCAACCGTTAATTCTGGCGCAGGGTCGTGAGTGTAGGCTTCCTCAACAGCAGAAGCATCGGGGCCGGCATCAGGGCTTGCTGTCACATCCGTCACAGTCGTATTGCTACCTGCACCAAGCTGTATTGCAGCGTCTTGCGTCGCCTTATCAAAATTTTCTTGCAGGGCGGCTTCCAGGGCTTCCATTTCCAGCCCGCCGCCACCCATTTCGCTGATTTGCTGCAAAGGCGGCAACTGGGACAGCGAATTCAAACCCAGGTCGTCCAAAAACTGCTTGGTGGTGGCCAGCAAGGCCGGCCGCCCCACCACATCGCGGTAGCCGATCGCGTCGACCCAGCCGCGGTCTTCCAACATCTTGATCGTCTGCGAATTCACGGCAACGCCGCGAATCTCCTCGATATCGCCGCGCGTCACCGGCTGGCGGTAGGCGATGATGGCCAGCGTCTCCAGCGTCGCCCGCGAATACTTCGGCGGCCGCTCCGGCGTCAGGCGGTCCAGATACATCTTCATTTCCGGGCGGCTTTGAAAGCGCCAGCCCGAGGCCAGACTGACCACCTCGATGCCCTTGCCGGCCCAATCGGCGCGCAACTCCTCCAGCAATTGCTTGATCGTGTCGGCGCCGACGCCGACGCCGCGCACGCGGCCATTGTCGTCGGCATCGACAAACAGCTTTTTCAGGCTGTGGATCGACAAGGCTTCGCGCGCACACAGCAAAGCGGTTTCGAGGACTTTTTTCGCCTCAATTGTATTCATAGCAATTCTGTGCGGATGTGTATTGCAAACCGTATGCAAAGAAAGAAATCAAAACAAATCATCTCAGCGGAACAGGGGACCGGCATCAGGGGATGCCGCCTTGCTGCATTTCTCGTTGAGGCTGTTTTCCGACGCCCTGGCCGATGCGCGCTGAGCGGGAGTGTTACAGATGGAGAGTAATGTGCCCTGGCATCGACGGCGCCGCTTCAAACGAAGCGCTGGCTGGCCGTTGATTTCAAAGTGAGGCGGCTCCGACCCGCCATTTTCAGGCAAAAGTCCGTGCGAACGAGAGACGCCGTTTCATCCAACGACGCCAATTGTACCTGATAAAAGCGGGAAAAGCGCAAAAACGGGTAAACGCCGCCACCCGCCCGGCCTCAGGCGTCGGCCAATTTTTCCGACAAGATTGCAGATGCACCAAGAAAGGCGGGATATTGCGCGGTGATAACAAAAGTTGGCACTTGCGAAAGATACTTGGCGAAACGGCCTTTTTGCTCGAAACGGGCGCGGAAAGCCGAGCGCTCGAAGCGCGCGCCCAGGCGCGGCACGATGCCGCCGCCTATATAAATGCCGCCCAGCGCGCCCAGCGTGACGGCGACGTTGCCGGCGATGGTGCCGAGCATGCCGCAAAACGCCTCGATGACCTCGTCGCACAGGGGCGACTCGCCGGCCAGCGCGCGGCGCGTGATCTCGGCCGCGCCGATGGCCTCGGCGGCGACGCCGGCGCGCTCGGCCAGGGCGCGGTAAATCAACTCCAGGCCGACGCCGGACAAGAGACGCTCGGCCGACACATGCTCGAACTCGCGCCAGGCGAATTGCAGGATGGCGATTTCAGTGGCGTTGACGGGTGAAAAACTGACATGGCCGCCCTCGCTTTGCAGCGCCGTCCAGTGGCCGTGGGCGGGAATCAGGCCGGACACGCCCAGGCCGGTGCCGGCGCCGATCAGCCCCAGCGCCGCGTTGTCGCGGGCCAGGCCGGCGCCGACCTGGCGCTTGTCGGCCGCCGCCAGATGCGGCAGCGAGCGCGCCAGCGCCGTGAAATCGTTGACCACGACCAAGGTGGCGAAACCGCACTCGACGCGCATGGCCTCGATGGAAAACGACCAGTGGTGATTGGTCATCTGCAAAAAGTCGCCGTCGACCGGATTGGCGATGGCCACCGCCGCGTGGCGCACGGCCTGGCCGCCGGCGGCGGCGACGGCCGGCGAGGCCAGATACGCCCGCAGCGCCGCCGTCAGGCTGGGATAGTCGGCGCACGGCAAGACCTCGACCAGGGCGATGCTGCCGGGCGCCGTCTGCAGCGCGAAACGCGCATTCGTGCCGCCCACATCCGCCAGCAAACGCGGGCCGTCGGCGAAAGCGGAGGACGAGGCAAGCAAGGCGGAAATGGACTGAGCGCTCATGATCTGAATTAAGAAGTGGGAGCCCAAGCTTAAAGGATTAGTCGGTCGCGGCGCAAGCTGAGTTTGTAGTTTTAGTACATTTCATGGCGGAAAATACGCAAAACGCCACAATACTACGCATAAATGTGGGTAGTAAAACTACCAAAAGCTGGGGGCAGACCACGATTTCCAGGGCAATACTTGCCCTGGAAATCGTGGTCTGTCCCCGGCTGTGCTACTGCGGCCGGTAGGCGGCGTTCCACGCGTCCAGCCCGCCATGCAGCGGTTTGGCGCGGTGGTAGCCGCGCGCCTGCAGTTGTTGCGCGACCTGGGCGGCCGTCACGTCGTTCGGGCAGCTGCAGTAGACGACGATGTGGCGGTCTTTGGCCAGCGCGCCGATGGCGTCGATGGCCGCGCCGCCGTTGAACAGCATGGCGCCGGGCGCGGCCGGCTCCAGCATTTGCGCCGTGGCGCTGCGGGCGTCCACCAGCACGGGCGCCGCGCCGGCGTCGATCAGCCGGCGCAGTTCGTCGATGCTGATGCGCTCGACCCGCGTTTTTTGCTGGAAGCGCTTGCGTTCGACGTATTTGAAGCAGATGAAGAGCAGCAGCAGGCCGGCCAGCACGGTCAGCGCCGTCGCCCCCATCGCGCCGAGGATGTCGAGCACCTGGTCTACGCTGGTGTGGAAGTAGGCGCCGATGGCGATGCCGCTGCCGCTCCACAGCAGTCCGCCCAGCACGCTGAAGCCGAGGAAGGTCGGGTTGCCGGTGCCCATCGCGCCGGCCAGCGGCGGCGCGATGGTGTTGAAGCCGGGGATGAATTTGGCGACGATCAGCGCTTTCGGCCCCCAGCGCTTGAAGTTGTCTTCGGTCTGGCTGACGCAGTAGTCGGGCGACAGCGAGATGCGGCACAGCAGTTTGAGGATGCGCTTGCCGTAGTGGCGCCCGGCGCGGAACCAAAAGTAGTCGCTGATCAGGCAGGCCAGCATGCTGACCGCCAGCGCCGCCGGCCAGCTGCCGTTGCCGTCGACGGCCAGCGCGCCGGCGACGATGAGGATGGGAAAGGCGGGAATCGGCAAGCCGATCTGTTCGACCAGCACGACGGCGAAGACGATCAGGACGCCATATTCCTGCAGGAGTTGGATGAGGTGGGACATGCCGTCATGGTAGCTGAAAATGCCGGCGCGATGGGCGCGCCGGCCGCGCCGTGTTACGCCGGCACGCCGCGCGGGATGGCGCTGAGCAGGGTTTGCGTGTACGGATGCCTCGGGTTGCGGTACAGCTCGTCCGAGTTGGCCATCTCCACCACCTGCCCCTTGTGCATCACCATCACCTGGTCGGCCATGTATTTGACCACCGACAGGTCGTGCGAGATGAAGATGTAGCTCATGCCGAATTCGTCCTGCAAGTCTTGCAGCAGGTTCAGCACCTGGGCTTGCACCGACACGTCCAGCGCCGACACGGATTCGTCGCAGACGAGGATTTCCGGCTGCATAGTCAGGCAGCGGGCGATGGCGATGCGCTGCCGCTGGCCGCCGGAGAATTCGTGCGGGTAGCGGTGGAAGGCTTGCGCCGGCAGGCCGACTTTTTCCAGCAGCCAGTAGGCCTTGTCGATGCGTTCCTTGTCGGTGGCGCCGATTTTGTGGATGCGCATCGGTTCGAGCAGGATCTGGCCGACGGTGAAGCGCGGGTTCAGCGAGGCATACGGGTTCTGGAAGATGATCTGGATGCGCCGCTTGTACGGCAGGTATTCCTTGTCCGGCATGGCGATCAGGTCCTTGCCCTCGAACAGCGCCGTGCCGCCGCTGGCCTGGTGCAGGCGCAGCAGGGTCAGGCCGACCGTCGTCTTGCCCGAGCCGGATTCGCCGACGACGCCCAGCGTCTTGCCGCGCGGCAGGGTGAACGACACGTCCTTGACGGCGTGGAATTCGCGCTTGCCGAACAGGCCCTCGCGCAGGAAGAAACTTTTGCTCAGCTTGTCGACGACCAGCACGTTCTCCTCGCCGGCCACGTAGCCGCGGCTGCGCTGGCGCACGGCGGCGCCCGGCGCGGCCGCGCCGCTGATGTAGTCGTCGATGACGGGCAGGCGCCACGGCCGCTCGTCGAGCGAGGGCCGGCAGTGCAGCAGCGCCTTGGTGTAGGCGTCCTGCGGCGCCGTGAAGACCTGGCGCGTGGCGCCCGTCTCGCGCACGTCGCCGTGGCGCATGACGATGACGTGGTCGGCGATCTCGCCCACCAGCCCCAGGTCGTGGGTGATGAACAGCACCGACATCTGGTGTTTCTTTTGCAGCGCGGCGATCAGTTCCATGATCTGCTTCTGGATCGTCACGTCCAGCGCCGTCGTCGGCTCGTCGGCGATCAGCAGCTTCGGTTCGCAGGCGATCGCCATGGCGATCATGACGCGCTGTTGCTGGCCGCCCGACATCTGGCTCGGGTAGGCGTCGATCTTGCTGGCCGGGTCGGGGATGCCGACTTCCTGCAGCAGCGCCAGCGTGCGCGCGCGCGCCTGCTTGCCGTTCATGCCCATGTGCTGGCGCAGCACTTCGGCGATCTGGAAGCCGACCGTGAAGACCGGGTTGAGCGAGGACATCGGCTCCTGGAAGATCATCGAGATGTCCTTGCCGCACATGTCGCGCCGCTCGGCGTCCGACATGCGCAGCAGGTCGCGCCCGTCGAAGAGGATGCGGCTGTCCGGGTCGATGATGGTGGTTTCCGCCGGCAACAGGCCCATCACGGCCAGCGAGCTGACGGATTTGCCGCTGCCCGATTCGCCCACCAGGGCCACGGTGGCGTTGCGCGGCACGTTGAAGGAAATCGCCTTGACGGCTTCGAAGGTGTTCTTCTTGTCGGTGCGGAAGGTCACACGCAGATTGCGCACCTGTAGCAGGTTGTTGTGGCTGTCGGGTGTCATGGCCGCTCCTATTTCACTTTGGGGTCGAGCGCGTCGCGCAGGGCGTCGGTAAACAGCGAGAACGCCGTCACCAGCACCGCCATCGCCACGGCGGCGGCCGTCAATTGCCACCATTTGCCCAGAATTAACTCGTTTTGCGCCTCGTTCAGGATGCTGCCCCAGGACACCATGCCGACCGGCACGCCGAAGCCGAGGAAGCTGAGGATCACCTCGGCCTTGATGAAGCCGACGACGAGGATGGACATCTGCACCAGCGCGACGTGGCTGACGTTGGGGAAGATGTGCGAGAACATCTTGCGCCAGTGCGAGGCGCCGATGGCGTCGGCCGCCATCACGTATTCGCGCGCCTTGTGCTTGATGTATTCGGCGCGCATGAGGCGGTAGGGTCCGGTCCAGCCCGTCAAGCCGAGGATCAGCACGATGGTCAGCAAGCCTTTTTGCTGCAGCACGGCGGCCACCGTCAAGATCATCAGGATCGAGGGGATGGCCGTGAAGATGCTGTAGAACCAGGTGAAGAAGTCGTCGATGCGGCCGCCGTAATAGCCGGCGAAGGCGCCGAACAGGGTGCCCAGCAGCACCGCCAGCAGGGCCGCGACGAGGCCGACGACGATCGAGGTTTCCGCGCCCTTCACGGTTTTCTTCAGCACGTCGTGGCCCCATTTGTCGGCGCCGAATGGCAGGGTGGCGCGCTTCTCCGCCAGGCCGGCCTGGCGCGTCCCGGCCAGGCCGGCGCGCAGTTGCGCCACGTCGGCGGCCAGCGGGTCGGCCACGCCGTACATGTCCAGCGCCACGTCCGGGTTGGCGCCCAGCTCGGCGCGCAACTGGCGGATGTCCTCGGCCAGCGGGTCCAGCACATTGACTTCGGTGGCCGGCTGCGGGCCGGCCTTGGCGCCGCTGGCGCGCACGGCCGCCTCGCCGGCGCCCGTGAAGGTCGGCGGCGCGTAGCTGACGCCGACCTCGTCCTCCCAGTCGGCCACGATCAGGCCCGTGGACGACAGCACCAGCATCAGCAGGAAGGCGCCGACGACGCCCAGCGCCAGCATGGCCAGCCGGTCGGCGCGCAAACGGCGCCACGCCAGGGCCCACAGGCCCGGCGAAGAGTGAGTATTCGACATCGCTATCCTTACTTCAGTTGTACGCGTGGGTCAACGGCCTGGTACATCAGGTCGGTGAGCAGGTTGAAGACCATGGTCGCGGCGGCGACGTAGACGGTGATCGCCTTGATCACCGGGAAGTCGCTGCGCTCGACGGCCAGGATCACCTCGCGGCCGATGCCGGGGATGCCGAAGAAGCGCTCCAGCAGGAAGGCGCCGATCAGCAGGGCCGGCAGGTTCGACATCACGTGCGTGATGATGGGGATGGCGGCGTTGCGCAGCACATGCACCCACATGACGCGGCGCTCGGCCAGGCCCTTGGCGCGCGCCGTGCGCACATAGTCCTGGTTGACCTCGTCGAGGACGAAGGTGCGGAACAGCCGCAGCGTCGGGGCGATCGAGACGGCCAGGCCGATCAGGATAGGCAGCGTGGCGTAGCGCAGCAGGTTTTCCGCGAAGCTTTCGCCCCAGCCCTGCACGGGGAACAGGCCCAGCTTGTAGGCGAAGCCGTACTGGAAGACGATGATGTAGACGAGGATGGAAATCGACATGCCGACGGTGCAGGCGACCATCACGGCGCGGTCCGTCAGGGAGCCGCGCACGAAGGCGATGGCCAGCGCCAGCGCGATGCCGAAGAAGGTTTCCAGTATCGTCAGCGGCACCAGCACCGTCAGCGACGGCCCCAGGCGGCTGCCGATGATGTGCGAGACGGTTTCGCCGGTGGCCCAGCTCTGGCCGAAGTCGAAGGTGACGATCTGCTTAACGAAGATCCACAATTGCACGTAGTAGGGCTGGTCGACGCCCAGTTGGGCGCGGATGTTGGCGATGCTCTCGGCATTCGACATCTTGCCCGCCAGGATGTAGGCGGGGTCGCCGCCCACCCAGTTGAACAGGACGAACACCAGCAGCACGACGCCCAGCATGGTCGGCAGCATTTGCCACAGGCGGCGCAGTATATAAGCAAGCATGATTTTTCCTTAGCGAATATAAGCGCGGCTTATTTCGACTTGTCGATGTCGATGTATTGCCATTCCTGGTGCAGGATGGGGTGTTTTTTGTAGCCCAGCACGCTGGGCTGGGCCAGCATATTGCGGTAGCGGGCGTAACCCATCAGGGCGCCGGCGTTCACTTCCAGGTGGCGCGCCATCTTGTGGAACAGCACGTCGCGCTCCGGGCCGGCCGGCATCTTTTGGCTGGCCGCGTACAGCTTGTCGTATTCCGGGTCCTGGTAGCAGCCATTATTGTTCTGGTTGGTGTTCGGGCCGTAGAACAACTGCATGAAGTTGTCGCCGTCCGGGTAGTCGGCCAGCCACGGCGCGCTGCGGCTTTGCAGCTTGCAGAGCTTTTCCGCCTTCATGATGTCGGCGAAGATCATCCTGTCGTTGCGCATCTGGATGCCGATCGAGTTATAGGTCTTGCGCCACATTTCCGCCTGCAGCACGCCGCTGGCCTCGTTGCGCGACGCATACTGCAGCACCAGCGGCTTGCCGTCGGGCAGGGTGCGCCAGCCGTCCGGGCCCTTCTTGTAGCCGAACTTGTCGAGCAGCTTGTTGGCCAGCACGGGATCGTATTGCAGCAGGCTGCGGTAGTGCGGGTCGTGGCCGACCACGCCCGGCGGTATCGGGTATTCCATCTTTTGCGCCTGGCCGTTCCAGACGACGCGGATTTCCTCGTCGATGTTGTGGGCCATGGCGATGGCGCGGCGCAGCGCGATCTTTTCCTTCGAGAAGCCGCCCAGCACCGGGTCTTGCATATTCCAGTAGTAGTAAGTGATTTCCGGGTCGATCAGGCGCGACAGCTGCACGCCGCGGGCCGCCAGCTCCGGCCGCAGTTTGCCGTCGAGCATGGCCTTCGGCGCCAGCGGCCCGTCCAGCCAGAACAGGTCGGTGCCGCCGCTCTGGAAGGACAGCCAGCGCGACTGGTCCTCGATCAGCACGCTGATTTCGATGCGGCCGATCTGCGGCATCTTCTTGCCCTTCATTTGCGCGACGATGCGGACGTCGTCCGGGTCGTCGCCGGCCTTGAAGTCCCAGATCTCCGGCAAGTGGTCGGTGTTTTCCTCCAGCACGATGCGGTTGCCGCGCACCCACTGGCCCAGCTTGTAGACGCCGGTGCCGACGGGGTTGGAGGCGACCTCGCCCTTGACGTCGCCGTACATCTGCACCACTTCGCGCGCCAGCGCCGCCGCCGGCTCGTAGGCCAGGATCATGCCGAGGTTGAAGTCGGTCTGGGTCAGGTGGATGCGCAGCGTGTAGGGGTCGAGCAGCTCGAAGCCGGGGATCGCCTTGTCATAGTCGAACTTGCCGCTCTTTTTGGCGTCCTTGGCCAGTTGGTCCAGGCCGATCACCTTGTTCTCCAACAACCAGGCGTGCGGCGAGGCCAGCTTCGGGTCGAACAGCCGCTTCCACGAGTACACGAAGTCGGCCATCGTCAGCTCGCGCCGCTTGCCCTTGAAGGCGGGATCGGGCGTGAAGACTATGCCTTTTTTCAAGCGTATCGTGTACGTCTTGCCGTCCGCCGACACCTCGGGCAGGGCCGCCGCCGCGTGCGGCACCAGCGTGGCCGGGCGCGCCAGGTAGTCGTAGGTGAACAGCGGCTCGAAAATGGCTTGCGTGATGTGGTTGGAATACAGGTCGCGCGCGGTGGCCGGGTCGAAACCCGTCTCCGCCGCCGGCAGGATATAGCGCAATACCTTCACTGGCTGGCTCGGCTCGTTCGGCGCGGCCAGCGCCAGCGGCCCGAGGCCGCCCAGCGTCGCCGCCAGCGCCAAGCGCTGGACCCAATTTGATCTCATCTGCAACCCTTCCCTATCGTGTTGTGGGCGCGCCGTGTCGGCGCGCCGCCTTCGCCGCTCCCCGGATGGGGGAGCCGGCCTGCCCTGTCCGCCGCGGCGGCGCGCTTTGCGCCACGGCCAAAAAAGGCGTAACGATAACGCATATTTCGGCCCCTGGGCGAAAGCGGGCGGACATAAATATTTTCGCGCCGGGCCGCGCCGCCATTTGCTGCGGCGCAATATCAAACGGGGCCGCGGCGGCGCCGCCCGCCGGCCCCGCCGCGGCCGCGCCCGGCCCGATACATGAAACCTCAACTAAATGTGCTTGCTGCAAAACAGCATCGGCAAGATAGCCATTCATTAACGGTAAAAAATAAACAATATGACTGTTGTTTCTATGTTGAACGGCGCGCGCGCGCGCGTTGACAGGGGCCGGCGGGCAATGGTTTGATCGAAGAATTGAAATTTGTCAACATAGACTTTTCAATATAACTATCTGTACAGCAACTATTTCCCAGTATGGTTTTGATGTCCGGTCTTCCCGTTTACATGCAACTATTTTCTTGGAGTAATAGCAATGATGATGGAAACAGTTATCGCCCGTTCCGTGCGCCTATTCTGCGCGGGCGGCGCCGCCGCCCTGCTGACCCTGCCGGCGCTGGCCCAGGACGCGCCCATCCAGCGCGTCGAAATCACCGGTTCGAGCATCAAGCGCGCCAGCGCCGAGACGGCCTCGCCGGTCCAGGTCATCGGCCGCGATGACCTGCTCAAATCGGGCAAGGCCAGCGTCGCCGAATACCTGCAAACCCTGACCGTCGACGGCGCCGGCTCGCTGCCCACCGGCTTCGGCAACGGCTTCGCCGCCGGCTCGACGGCGATCTCGCTGCGCGGCCTGGGCGCCACCTCGACCCTGGTGCTGCTCAACGGCAGGCGCATGGCGCCGTTCGCCCGCGCCGACGACGGCCAGAAGAGCTTCACCGACATGAGCACGGTGCCGATGCAGATCGTCGAACGCATCGAGATCCTCAAGGACGGCGCCTCCTCCACCTACGGCGCCGACGCCATCGCCGGCGTCGTCAACATCATCTTGCGCAAGGACTTCGAGGGCATGCTGCTCAAGGCCGACACCGGCCTGTCCGGCGAGGGCGACGCCAAGCAGCACAAGGTATCGTTCAGCTTCGGCAAGGGCAATCTCGACAGCGACAAGTTCAACGTCGTCTTCAACGCCGAGTACGCCAAGTCGGACATGTTGTTCAACAAGGACCGCGCCGGCCGCGCCTGGATAGGCAAGGGCGATCTGCGCGCCTACGGCTACCCGATCGGCACCCAGTTCGGCCTCGGCTACATCAATGGCAATAACGACGCCACGGCCAGCCCGGCCGGCTCGATCCGCAACCCGACCACGCTCGACTATGTCTCCCTGCCCGGCTGCGCCGCGCTGTCGACGTCCGCGCCGCCCGACCCGAAGGGCGGCTGCGTCTGGCACCAGGACCAGTTCCGCGCCATGCAGCCGAAAATCGAATCGATCAATCTCTACACGCGCGGCACCCTGCAGCTGAACGCCGACACCCAGTTGTACGCCGAGCTGGGCTACTCGAAGCGCGACACCGCGTTCACCCTGGTGCCGCCGTCGATCACCCCGACCGTGGCCTTCCCGTCCAGCGCCGCCAATCCGGCCGGCGTCATCAACTACGGCTCCGGCGCCGGCACCGCCATCCTGCTGGCCGCCAACCACCCGCAAAACCCGTATGGCGTGCCGGTGCGCGTGCGCTACAGCGCCTTCGACGTCGGCGCCAGCACGCGCAAGGCGAACAACGAGTTCAACCGTTTCGTCATCGGCGCCAGGGGCAGCTTCGCCGGCTGGGACTACGACAGCGCCTATGTGCACTCGGAATCGAAGCTGCACCTGGACTACAGCAATATGCTGAACCTGAACGTCGTCAAGGCGGCGCTGGGCGACCCGACCAGCAAGTACTTCCCCTACTACATCGGCGCCGAGGCGGGCAAGAACCCGGCCTCCCTGTACGCGGCGATGGCGCGCAGCCTGCGCTCCGATTCGAAGACCAAACTCGACATCATCGACATCAAGGCTTCGCGCGAACTGTTCGCCCTGCCCGGCGGCACGATGGGCCTGGCCGTCGGCGCCGAACACCGCCGCGAAAAGCTCGACAACCCTTCGCTCGACGGCACCAGCGACGGCTCGGTGAACTCGAATTACGTCGCCGCCAAGGGCGACAGCAAGGTGTCGGCCGTCTACGCCGAAGTGCTGGCGCCGCTCGTGAAAACGGTCGAACTGTCGGCCGCGCTGCGCTACGATAAATACCAGAACTTCAACTCGACCACGCCCAAGCTGGGCGCCAAGTGGACGCCGCTGAAGAACTTCGCCTTGCGCGGCACCTACTCGAAAGGCTTCCGCGCCCCCGGCCCGGCCGAGTCGGGCACGGCAAGCCAGAGCACGGGCGCGGCGCCCACGGTCGACCCGGTGCGCTGCCCGGACGGCAAGACGCCGTTGCCGGGCGCCACCTCGACGGATTGCAACATCACCATCAACGCCGTCAAGCTGGGCAATCCGGACTTGAAGCCGGAGACGTCGAAGGGTTACACGCTGGGCCTCGTGTGGGACCCGTTCGACGACACCAGCGTGTCGCTGGACGCGTGGAAAATCAAGCGCAGCAATGAAATCAACCCGCTGCCCTACAACGAGGCGGCCGCGCTGCCCAACGCCATCCGCGCCGACAACAACCTGACCATCAACGGCGTCGTCACGCCCAACACCGGCACGCTGCTGCTGGCCAAGGCGCCCTACCGCAACTCCAGCTTCACGGAGATCAAGGGCATCGACCTGGACGTCAAGCAGCGCCTGCGCCTGGGCGAATACGGCCGCGCCACCATCGGCCTGACCTGGACCCACATCGCCTCCTGGTTGCGGGCCGAGTCCGACACGGTGCGCTACCAGTTCGCCGGCACCCACGGCAATTGCGACACCTCGAACTGCGCCGGCACGCCGAAGGACAAGATCAACCTCGTCACCTCCTGGGACAAGGCGGACTGGAACGTCACGGCCACGCTGAACTACCGCTCGGACATGAAGAACATCAAGTTCGAGGGCGCCAAATGCGCCACGGTGCTGGCCAACGGCAGCGACGCGCCCAACGGTTGCAGCATAGCCTCGTTCACGACGCTGGACTTGTCGGCGCGCTGGAACTACAGCAAGGCGCTGCAACTGTTCGCCTCGGTGGCCAACGTCACCGACAAGATCGCGCCGCTGGACCCGCTGACCTACGGCGGCATGAGCTACAACCCGATGGACGCCAGCGGCGCCATCGGCCGCTACTTCAAGGTCGGCGCCAGCTACAGGTTTAACTAAGCGCCGCGCCGGAGCGCCCCGCCGAAGCGCCCCGCCGAAGCGCCGCGCCGGCCGGCAAGGGCGGTGAGCGATCACCGCCTTTTTTTGCGCGGCGCCAAACAAACGCCGGCGGCACGTTGTTTAAATGCACAATTAATTGGTACTGATTGACACCAGGCGCAAGTCCTCGTTACATTTACTTGCCAATAATGCTAAGTTTTTTAACAATTTTTCTCCTGCCGGGGCAGCCGCCCCGCAGCCATCCCCCCGTCATCGCCAACCACGCTTTTTTAGGGAGTTCCGCATGTTCAGAGAAACACTGTTGTCGCGTTCCATCCGCACCCTGTGCGCCGCCGGCATCGGCCTCGCCGCCCAAGCCGCGCTGGCGCAGGACGCGCCCATGCAAAGAGTCGAAGTGACGGGTTCGTCGATCAAGCGCCTGGTGTCGGAAACGGCCAATCCGCTGACGGTCTTCAAGGCCGAGGAATTCGCCAAGCAGGGTTTGACGACGGCCCAGGAAGTGCTGAGCAAGATCCCGGCGAACCAGACCAGCGTGAGCAGCGGCAACGCCGTCGGCGGCAGCTCCAGCGGCCTGCCCACGGGCGGCCAGTCCAGCGCCGACTTGCGCGGCCTGGGCGGCGACAAGACCCTGGTGCTGCTCAACGGCAGGCGCATCGCCAACCACCCCTACGACGGCGCCAGCGTCGACCTGAACATCATCCCCCTGTCGGCGCTGGACCGGGTCGAGGTGCTGCGCGACGGCGCCTCCGCCATCTACGGCACGGACGCCATCGGCGGCGTGATCAACTTCATCACCAAGCGCGCCATCAACAGCACCAACATCACCGCCGAAATCATCGCCCCGCAGCACAAGGGCGCCGCCGAGCAGCGCCTGAACCTGTCGGGCGGCTACGGCAAGCTCGACCAGGACGGCTTCAACGTCTTCGGCGTCGTCGACATCCACAAGCAGGGCGTGCTGACGTCGCAGGACCGCGACTTCGCGAAGACCGGCGTGGCGCTCGAGCGCGGCTCCAGCACGACCAGCGGCATCACCTTCCCCGGCAATTACCACGATCCCCTCTCCAAGGCTTCGGGCAACCCCGGCTTCGCCAGCGGCTGCCTGCCGCCCCTGTCCATCCCCAGCACCAACGGCACCGGCACCTGCCGCCAGGACTACACGCGGCAGATCGACATCTTGCCGGAACAGCGGCAGATCGCCTTTTTCGGCAAGGGCGTGCTGAAGGTGGCCGGCTCCCACTTGGCCACGCTGGAATACCTGCACTCGGAAAACAAGGTGAAGACGCGCACGGCGCCGCCGCCGCAGCAAAACCTGATTTTGCCGATCAGCAGCCCCTACTATCCCGGCAACGCCGGCGGCGTGCCGGCCCAGCCCGGCCTGTCCGGCGGGCCGCTGGAGGTCAGCTGGCGCCCCATCGAGGCGGGCCAGCGGCAGATCGACTCGAAGGGCAGCGCCGACCGCCTGGTGGCGGCGCTGGAGGGGGAATGGAGCGGCTGGGATTACAAGACCGGCTTGAGCCACGCGATCAGCAAATCGTCCGAAGTCTTCACGGGCGGCTATGTGCAAGACGCGTCCTTCGCGGCCGGCGTCCTCAACGGCGTGCTCAATCCCTTCGCCCCGCAAACCCCGGCCGGCCTGGCCTACATGGCCGGCACGGCCCTGCGCGGCGAAGTGCAGCACGCGAGCGTGACCACGAACGGCATCGACGCCAAGGCCAGCCGCGAACTGATGCCGATGGCGGGCGGGCCGATGGCCATCGCCGTGGGCGCCGAATGGCGCCGCGAAAAAGCCGACTTCTACGTCAACCGCGACATCGCCGGCCAGGCCGCCAGTTCCGGGCTGTCCGGCTCGCTGTCGAAAAACGGCTCGCGCAATATCAAGGCCGTGTTCGGCGAATTGAGCCTGCCGCTGATCAAGGACCTGGACGTGCAGCTGGCCGTGCGCTACGACAATTACAGCGACGTCGGCAGCACCACCAACCCGAAAGTGGGCCTGCGCTACCAACCCAGCAAGCAGGTGCTGCTGCGCGGCTCGGCCAGCACCGGTTTCCGCGCCCCGACGCTGTTCGAGAAAAACGCGCCGCCGTCGAAGAACGACACCAGCAACACCTATGACGACCCGGTGTTCTGCCCGGGCGGCAAGCCGATTCCGGCCGCCAACCCCTCGCGCGACTGCGACCAGCAGCAGTACAAGCTGCAGGGCGGCAAGCTCGACTTGAAACCGGAAAAATCCACCACCTTCGCCTTCGGCATCGTCGTCGAGCCGGTCAAGGAATTGACCGTGGCCCTCGATTACTGGAACATCAAACTCAAGGACAAGATTTCCGCGCTGCCGGAACAATCCGTGTTCGGCAACTACGAAAAATACAAGGCCCTGTTCCTGCGCAACGCCGACGGCACGCCTTACGCGATCCAGGATTTCAACGACAACCTGGGCGAGGTCAAGACGGACGGCCTGGACCTGAGCGTGAACCTGCGCCTGCCGGCCAAGGACTATGGCAACATCACGCTGTCGCTGGACGGCACCTATGTGCACAAGTATGAGTACCAGAACGAGCGCAACGGCGAGTTCATCCAGAACGTCGGCCGCTACGCCGACAACGGCCCCGTGTTCCGCTGGAAGCACAACCTGGCGCTGAACTGGCGCATGGGCGACTGGGGCGCGACGCTGGCCCAGTCCTTCACGTCCGGCTACACGGACCAGAACCTCGTCGCGCCCGCCTTCAAGGGCCATGTGCCGTCATACAGCCTGTTCAACGTCTCCGGCAGCTACGCCGGCGTGCCGGGCCTGCTGCTGACGGCCGGCGTGAAAAACCTGCTCGACAAGCAGCCGCCGTTCAGCAACCAGGGCACGATGTTCCAGAAGGGTTACGATCCGCGCTACACGGACCCGATCGGGCGGGCCTTCTACGTGCGCGGCAGTTACACCTTCTAAGCTCAGGCGTCTTCGCACAGGCGGCGCTGGCGCACGGCGGCCGCCAGCCCCTCCAGCACGGCGACGCTGTGCTGCCAGTCGATGCAGCCGTCCGTGACGGACTGGCCGTACACCAGCTCGCGGCCCGCCACCAGGTCCTGGCGGCCCGCCACCAGGTTCGACTCGACCATCACGCCGACGATGCGGGCGTCGCCGCCGGCCACCTGGGCGGCGATGTCGGCGCACACGGGCACCTGGTTTTCCGGCTTCTTCGAGCTGTTCGCGTGCGAGGCGTCGATCATCAGCCGCGCCGCCAGGCCCTGGGCGCCGATGGCCTTGCACGCCTCGTCGACGCTGGCCGCGTCATAGTTCGGCGCCTTGCCGCCGCGCAGGATGATGTGGCAATCCTCGTTGCCGTTGGTCGAGACAATGGCCGAGTGGCCGCCCTTCGTGACGGAGAGGAAATGGTGGGGCTGCGACGCCGCCTTGATCGCCTCGACGGCGATCTTGACGTTGCCGTCCGTGCCGTTCTTGAAGCCGACCGGGCAGGACAGGCCCGAGGCCAGCTCGCGGTGCACCTGCGACTCGGTGGTGCGGGCGCCGATGGCGCCCCAGCTGACCAGGTCGGCGATGTATTGCGGACTGATGACGTCGAGGAATTCCGTGCCGGCCGGCAGGCCCAGCTCGTTGATGTCGCGCAGCAGCTCGCGCGCCATGCGCAGGCCGTCGTTGATGCGGAAGCTGTTGTCCATGTAGGGGTCGTTGATCAAACCCTTCCAGCCCACCGTCGTGCGCGGCTTTTCGAAGTACACGCGCATGACGATCTCCAGCTCGCCGGCGAAGCGGGCGCGCTCCTTGACCAGCAGGCGGGCGTATTCCATGGCCGCCTTGGTGTCGTGGATCGAGCACGGGCCGATGACGACCATCAGGCGGTCGTCCTGGCCGTGCAGGATGCGGTGCAGCGCGATGCGCGCGTCGGCCGCCGTCTGGCCGGCCACCTCGGAGCAGGCGAATTCGCGGATCAGGTGCGACGGCGGCGTTAATTCCTTCATTTCGCGGATGCGCAGGTCGTCGGTGCGTGGCATGGTGTTCTCCAAAAATGAAACGTCGGGATAAAAAAAAACCGCCATCGCTGGCGGTTTTGAAGGATTTGCTGGGATCTCGTCTTGCTTGCTACGTGAACCGGCCGCTACTCCACCGCCATGGGTGTGGAATTGCTAAAGTAAAAGTAGCCGGTAAAGAAAGCGAAGCTGAACATAGTCGGAATCCATAAAAGTCGCACCGACTATACCGCCAATTGGCGGCCCTTGGCAAGTGAATTGTCTTTTGGAACTCTGTCGCGCCACCGCGACAGCCTCGGCGCGCGCGGCGCGCACCTCTGATGTAACTCCAAGGCGGGCCCGGCCCGGCGCGCAACACTGGCAGCTCCGGACGCGTGCGCGCAGCGGCGCGCCGGGCGCCGCCGCGACGGCCCCACCCACCTGCCCGAGGAGAATCCCCATGCGACCATCCCCCCTATCCCGTTCCCGCCGCGGCCTGTGCGCCGGCGCCGCCTGCGGCCTGGCCCTGCTGGCGCCGGCGGCGCCGGCCCAGGACGCGCCGGCCCAGGACGCGCCGATGCAGCGCGTCGAAATCACCGGCTCGTCGATCAAGCGCCTGGCCGCGCAGACGGCCTTGCCGATCACCACCATCCGCGCCGAGGACTTCGCCAAACAGGGCTTGACGACGGCCCAGGAAGTGCTCAACACGATCCCCATGAACCAGAGTTCGACGGGGGCCAGCCAGTCGGTCGGCAGCGGCACCGGCGGGCGCGCCGTGGCCGACCTGCGCGGCCTGGGCGGCGACAAGACCCTGGTGCTGCTGAACGGCCGGCGCCTGGCCAACCACCCGTTCAACGCCGACACGGTCGACCTGAACATCCTCCCCGTCGCCGCGCTGGAACGGGTCGAGGTGCTGCGCGACGGCGCCTCCGCCATCTACGGCACGGACGCCATCGGCGGCGTCATCAACTTCATCACCAAGCGCTCCGTCCAGGGCGGGGCCGTGGCGGCCGAGCTGTACGCGCCGCAGCGCCCGGGCGGCGGCGACGAGCAGCGCTTCAACCTCAGCGGCGGCTTCGGCGACCTCGCCACGGACGGCTACAATCTGTTCGGCGTGTTCGACGTCCACCACCAGGGCGCGCTGCCGGCCGCGGCGCGGCGCTTTTCGCGCACCGGCGTGCGGCCCGAGCGGGGCGTCAGCCAGACCAGCGGCACGCCCTTCCCGGCCAACTTCTTTTCCGACAACGGCATCGCCGGCAACCCCGGCTACCTCGGCGGCTGCCTGCCGCCGGCCTCGATCCCCAACCCGGACACGAGCCGGCTCACCTGCCGCTTCGACTACTCGTCCTTTGTCGACGACCTGCCGGCGACGCGCCAGGAAACCGTGCTCGGGCGCGCCTCCTACAAACTGGGCGCCGACCACACGGCGGCCCTGGAATGGCTGCATAGCCGCAGCACCAACACCTCGGCGGTGGCGCCGCCGCCGCTGGCGCCGCCCGACGTCCAGCTGATCATGCACGCCAGCAGCCCCTACTACCCGGGCGGCAGCGCCGGCGTGCCGGCCGTGGCCGGCCTCGGCGGCGAAGACCTGACGCTGAGCTGGCGCCCCCTCGTCACCGGCAAGCGCCGGCAATTCGACACCAGCATCTCCGACCGCGTCGTGCTCAGCCTGGACGGCGCGCTGCACGGCTGGGACTACAACAGCGCGCTGAGCCACTCGATCAGCCGGGCCCGCAGCACCTTCACGGGCGGCTATGTGATCGACGCCCGCATCGTCGAGGGCATCGGCCAGGGCATCCTGAACCCCTTCGGCGCGCAGGACGCGGCCGGGGCCGCCTTCCTCGCCGATTCCCTGCTGCTGGGGAAATTCCTCGACGCCAAAATGAGCAGCAGCGCGCTCGACTTCAAGGCCAGCCGCGACCTGACGACGCTGCCGGGCGGCCCGCTCGGCTTCGCCGTCGGCGCCGAATGGCGCCACGACAAGGCCCGCTACCTGGTCGACCGCGCGTTGGCGTCGCAGGCGTCCAGCTCCGGCTATTCGGAGGCGCTGGACCAGTTCGGCAGCCGCAATATCGGCGCCGTGTTCGGCGAACTCAACGTTCCCGTGCTGAAGGGCCTGGAGCTGAACCTGGCGCTGCGCCACGACCGCTACAGCGACGTCGGCGGCAGCACCAACCCGAAAGTGTCGCTGCGCTACCAGCCCGGCGCGCAAGTGCTGCTGCGCGCCTCGTACAACCGCGGCTTCCGCGCGCCCACGCTGTTCGACCTGCACGGCCCGCAGACCAGCACCAACACCTCCGACACCTACGACGACCCGCTGCTGTGCCCGGGCGGCACGGCGGTGCCCGGCGCCAACCCGAACGTCGTCTGCCAGCAGCAGCAAAAAGTGCGGCAGGGCGGCAATCCCGAGGTGCGCCCGGAAAAGTCCAAGACCTACAGCATCGGCGTCGCCATCGAGCCGGTGCGCGACCTCACGCTCTCGCTCGACTACTGGAACATCAAGCTGCGCGACCAGATCAATTTCCTCGCCGAGCAGACCATCTTCGCCGACTACGCCAAATACCGCGACCTGTTCCACTACAGCGCCGACGGCAGGCAGCTCGACTATGTGCTCGACATCACGCAAAACCTGGGCGAGGTGCACACCCGCGGCGTCGACGTCAGCGTCAACTGGCGCCTGCCGAAAAACCGCTTCGGCAGCTTCACGCTGCAGGCCGACGGCACCTACGTCGACAAATACGACTACCAGAACGAGCGCGGCGGCCCGTTCACGGCCAACGCCGGCATCTACGCGGACGCGACGCCGGTGTTCCGCTGGCGCCATAACATTTTGCTGGCCTGGAGTCTGGGCAAATGGAATATCAACCTGGGCAACCGTTACCTGTCCGGCTACACCGACCAGAACGCCGTCGACGCGGCCTTCAAGCAGCGCGTCGGCGCGTACTCGACCTGGTCGCTGTCGGGCAGTTACACGGGGATCAAGAATGTCGAGCTGACAGCTGGCGTGAAGAACCTGACGGACCGGGAGCCGCCCTACACGAACCAGCAAACGACCTTCCAGCAAGGCTACGATCCGCGCTACACGGACCCCTTGGGCAGGACGTTTTACGTGCGCGGCAAATACAGCTTCTGAGCGCCGGCGGGTAAAGAGCGGACGCGGCCCCGCCCTAGGGCGGGGCTCCAGGACTTAGGCGGTGCCGCCGACGGTGACGCCGTCGATGCGCAGCGTCGGCTGGCCGACGCCGACGGGCACGCTCTGGCCCTCCTTGCCGCAGACGCCGACACCGGAATCGAGGCGCATGTCGTTGCCTATCATCGACACGCGGTTCAGCACGTCAGGGCCGTTGCCGATCAGCGTGGCGCCCTTGACCGGGTAGCTGAGCTTGCCGTTTTCTATCATATACGCCTCGCTGGCCGAGAAGACGAACTTGCCGTTCGTGATGTCGACCTGGCCGCCGCCGAAATTGACGGCGTACAGACCGTTCTTGACGGAGGCGAGGATTTCCTCCGGGTCCTTGTCGCCGGCCAGCATATACGTGTTGGTCATGCGCGGCATCGGCAGGTGGGCGAACGATTCGCGCCGCGCATTGCCCGTCACCGGCATCTTCATCAGGCGCGCGTTCATCGTGTCCTGGATGTAGCCCTTCAGGATGCCGTCCTCGATCAGCGTCGTGCACTGGGTCGGGTTGCCCTCGTCGTCCATGTTCAGCGAGCCGCGGCGGTCCGCCAGCGTGCCGTCGTCGACGACGGTGACGCCCTTGGCGGCGACGCGCTCGCCGATGCGCCCGGAAAACGCCGACGAGCCCTTGCGGTTGAAATCGCCTTCGAGGCCGTGGCCGATGGCCTCGTGCAGCAGCACGCCGGGCCAGCCCGGTCCCAGCACGATCGTCATCGGCCCGGCCGGGGCCGGCCGCGCGTCGAGGTTGACGATGGCCGAGTTGACGGCCTCCGTCGCATATTGTTCCAGCACGGCGTCGCTGAAGTAGTCATAGCTGTAGCGCCCGCCGCCGCCGGACGAACCCATCTCGCGCCGGCCGTTCTGCTCGGCGATGACGGTCACCGACACGCGCACCAGCGGCCGGATGTCGGCCGCCAGCACGCCGTCGCTGCGCACCACCAGCACGACGTCGTATTCGCCGGCCAGGCCGGCCATCACCTGCACCACGCGGGGGTCTTTGGCGCGCGCCATTTTCTCGACGCGCTCCAGCAGCTTCACCTTGGCCGTCGCGTCGAGCGAGTCGAGCGGGTCGTTCGGCAGGTACAGCGAGCGGCCGCCCTGCTGGCGCATGCTGCCGGCCACCTTGACCTTGCCGGCGCCGGCGCGGGCGATGGTGCGCGTGGCCGCCGCCGCCTCCAGCAGCGCGTTTTCGGAAATTTCGTCCGAATACGAAAACGCCGTCTTGTCGCCCGACACGGCGCGCACGCCGACGCCCTGGTCGATCGAGAAGCTGCCCGTCTTGACGATGCCCTCCTCCAGGCTCCAGCCCTCGTTCTTGGTGAACTGGAAGTACAGGTCGGCGTAGTCGACCTTGTGGGTGAACATCGTGCCGAGCGCCTTCAACAGCTTCGCCTCGTCCAGTCCGAACGGCGTCAGCAGGATGTCGCGGGCCACGGCCAGCGTGGAGAGATTCGGTTCAAATAGGATCATGATCGTGTCTTTTCGTGGGTTTTGTTCAAATATGCGGAATGCCGCCTACATGGTCCGGTGGCGCAGCGCCGGCAGCGACTCGCGCACGCTGGCCAGAAACAGCGGGTCGATGTCGCCGCTGACGACGCCCTCGCCCTCGGGCAGCATGGCCTTGATCTCGCCCCAGGGGTCGATCAGCATGCTGTGGCCCCAGGTGCGGCGGCCGTTCGGGTGCAGCCCGCCCTGGGCGGCGGCCAGCACATAGCACTGGTTTTCGATGGCCCGGGCACGCAGCAGCACTTCCCAGTGCGCCAGGCCGGTGGTGTGGGTGAACGCGGCCGGCACGACGATCAGCGCGCACGCGCCCATCGCCCGGTACAGCTCGGGGAAGCGCAGGTCGTAGCAGACGGACAGGCCGACGCGGCCGAACGGCGCCTCGAAACTGCCCACCGCCGCGCCCGGCACGATGGTGCGCGACTCGTCGTACGATTCGCCGCCGCGGGTGAAGCCGAACAGGTGGATCTTGTCGTAGCGCCCGGCCGGCCGGCCCTGCGGGTCGTAGACCAGCGTCGTGTTCAAGACCTTGCCGTCCTGGCCGGACGCCAGCGGCAGCGTGCCGCCGATCAGCCAGACGCCGTGCTCGCGCGCCATCTGCGCCATAAAATCCTGGATCGGGCCGCTGCCGGGCTGTTCGGCGTGCGCCACCTTGTCGCTGTCGCTCTGGCCCATGATGGCCCAGTATTCCGGCAGCGTCACCAGGCAGGCGCCGGTGGCGGCCGCCTGGCCGATCAGGCGGCGCGCCGCCGCGATGTTCTGCTGCACCGACGGCGACGAAATCATCTGTACTGCTGCAACTGTGTTCATACCCTCTCCTGCCTGCGTCATGCCGCGTTATCCTGTGTAAAGCCGGGGCGTACTCCCCGGGGTCCGCCCTATTCCGCCGGAACCGGCACAGGCTCCAATTTACCACTATCGAGCTTGGTGATCACGGGCGCCTTCCACGGCCCCGCCACCTGCATCTGGTAGGTCAGCGCCTTCATCACCGGCGCGCGCAAGAACAACTGGGCCAGGAAGCTGCCCAGGCCGATCACCGGGTTCACCGCCAGCGCGTACACCAGCGGCCCCGTGCCCAGGTTGAACTCGGGAATGACGACGACGTGCAAATTGGTCGATTCGTTGGCAATGTCGGCGCTGCCGTCCATCAGCACGGTGGCGGCGACGCCGTGCATTTTCAAATTATCCGTCTTCGCCACGCCGCGCGTGATGGCCGCCGTGGCCGTGATGCCGTCGAAGGCCAGGCCCTCGGAAAAGACGTCGTGGAAGTCCAGCTTGAGCAGGCGCGGCAGCGCTTGCAGGCTGAGCACGCCCAGCAGCTTGGCCGCGCCCGGGTCTTGCTTGAGGAATTGGCCCGACTCGACGTTCAGCTGGATCTGCCCGGACAGGCTGGGAATGTCCAGCGAATACGGCAAGCCCTTCCAGCTGATGTCGCCGCTGAGCTTGCCCTTGCCCTTGCGCACGGTGTCGGCGAAGCCGAAACGCTCCAGCAGCTTGCCGGCGTCGACGATGTCGAGCCCGAAGTTCAGGCTGGTGTTGCTCTGGCCATCCTTGACGATCCATTTGCCGGTGCCCTTCAACTCGCCGTCCGGATTGGCCAGCGACAGCTTGCTGACGCGCCAGTCGCGCCCCGTGGCCGCCGCGTTGTAAGCCTGCAGTTCGAGCCGGCCGATCTGCTTGTTGAACAATTCGAAGCGCTCGGCGACGATGTCGAGCGCGGGAATGGTCTGGGCCACGCCGTTTTTACCTTCGAGCAAATCCTTGACGTCGCCGGCGGCCGACTCCGGTATCACCAGCGAGGACAGGCGCGCCGTCATCTTGCCCAGGCCGGAGGCCGTCTCGACCCAGCCGACATAGCCGGACGCCTGGGCCGAATCGACGTTGGCCTGCCACAGGCCGCGGTGGTGGCTGGCGCCGACGACGACGTTTTCGAGCTTGCGCTCGCCCAGGATCAGCTCGCCGGCGCGGGCCGCCATCAAGTCCGGCACGACGTACTGGGCCAGCTCCGGGCCGCCCGCCTCGGCGCCGCCGGCGGCGGGGCCGGCGATGCCGTCGCCGAGGGCCAGCCAAGCATCGACGTTGAGCGACTTCAGGTTGACGTTGACCATCATGCCGCTGTCCGGCTCGGGCGCCGGCGCGTTCACCCCGACGCCGCCGCGCACCACCCGCCACGCCTCCTTGCCCTGCTTCTGGCGCTGGTAGCGGGCGGCAATGGCCGGGCCCAGATTGATGCGGATGTCGTCGCGCGTCAGGCCGGCCTCATTGGCGGCGCCGCCGTTGAGCAGGAACTTGAACGGCACGGCGTCGGCGGCCGCCTTCTTCACGGGCGCCGGAAAGTCCAGCCCCAGGCCCACCAGGGTCGAGTCGACGGCCACCTGGTATTGGTGGTCGCGCGCCGTGATCAAGCCGCTGTAGCGGGCGCCGCCGCTCAGGTGGCCGGCCAGGCGCTGCATCACGGGCGCCGTGTAGACCTTGCGCAGGCCGTCGACGCTGACGGCGCCGCCGATGCGCACGGCGATCGAGTTGTCGCGCAAGCTGCCGCCGGCGATGGCCACGGGGCCGCCGACGAAGGTGCCGGCCAGGCCGTTCAGGTTGACGCCGTGCTCATTGAACTCGATCTTGCCCTGCGTGCCCTGGACGGGCGGGAAGTCGTCGAACAGCACGATGTCGTTGCCGGCCAGTTGCAGCGTGCCCTGCACCTTGGAATCGATCATGTGGTTCAGCGGCAGGTGCAGCTTCAGGGCCAGCCTGGCGTTGCCGCTGGCCGTCGTCTGGTCGGTGAAATGGGCTATCCATTCCAGCACGGGGCTGGCCGCCATGTACTTGAGGAATTCCTGCATGGCGCCCTGGGCGCTGCCGTCGATGTCGAGCATCATGTCGTGCACGGTCAAGTCGGCGATGACGGCCTTCACATTGGCCAGCGCGACGCCGCCGGTGGCGGCCGTGTCGCCGCGGATTTCCATGCGCGCCCGGTCGAACACGAAATTGCCCTTGATGCGCTCGGCCTGCGGCCACAGCGGCCCCTTGCCGTCCTTGGCCAGTTCGCCGGGCGCGTAGTTCAGCTTGGCGTTCTCCAGCCGGCCGGCGGCGCGGAACTCGCCGCGGGCGCGCTCCTGCGCGTTGTCGGCCTTGAACGGGAAATGCGCCAGCTCGCCGCGCAGGCGCAGGCCGACGTCCTGGGCCAGGCCGTCCTCCAGCGCGCCGACCAGCCAGTGGCGCAGGTCGGCCGGGGTTTGCAGCGGCAGGTAGCGGCCTATCGTCTTCAAGTCGAAATTGTTCAGCGTGCCGCTGAAGTCGGCGCTGCCGGCGCCCTTGACGGCGCCGCCCTTCAGCGGCAGCAGGTGCGAGCCCTTCAGCGTGCCCGCCAGACCTTGCTGGAGGAAGTCGAAACTGTCCACGTCGACGCGCAACTGCTCCTGGCCCTCGAAGGACCAGCGCGCCTTCAGGTTCAGTTGCTCGAAGGGCAAGGCCGGCTCGGCGAAATAGGCCGGCATCTGCAGCACCAGGTCGCGCGAGGCCAGGTTGACGCTGCCGCCCTTGTCGGTGGCGTCGACGCTGCCCGTCAGGTTGTCGAAGCCGGGGATGGCGGCCGTCGCCTCCTGGGCCGGCGCGGCGGCGCTTTTCGGCTGCGCCGCGCGGGCCGGCTGGGCGCGCAGGCCCAGGCCCAGCACCTGGCCCTTGACGTGGAAGGCCAGCGGCGCCGCCAAGGGGCCCTGCCATTCGGCGGAAAAATCCTCCAGGCGGCCGCGCGGCGCCAGCTCTTCCAGCAGCTGCAGATTCGCCGCGCCCAGCGGCAGGCGGGCCGCCAGCGCCGTCAGCGTCTGCAAGTCGAGCGCCCGGGCGCGCAGCTCGGTGCGCTGCGGCTTGCCGGCGGCGGCGGCGACATAGCGCTCCGACAGCGTGGTCGGCGGCAGGCTCAGGCCGTCGCGGGTTTCCAGCGAAAATTCGCTGAGGCTGACGGCGTGACCGCGGGCGCCGAAGGTCGGCTTGCCGTCCTGCGCCTGGGCGGCGTAGTCCTCGCGCGCCGACACGCGCCCGCGCACGCGCAGCAGGTCCAGCGGCGGCAAGTCCTTGCCCAGGCGCGCCTGCACGTCTTCCAGGCGCACGTCGGCCGTGAAGGCGGCCAGCTTGGCGTGGTCCAGCGTCAGCCAGGCGCGCAGCGCGCCCTTGCCCTGGCTCAGCTCGAAGGGATAGTCGATATAGCGCTTCCAGGCCGCCAGGTCGGCGCCCTTCAGGTCCGCGTACACCTCGCCCTTCCACAGCGTGACGTCGGCCATGCTGCGGGCGAACGGCGGGTGGACGAAGCGGGCGCGCACGTCGAGCGGCGCGGCCAGGCTGGCCGGCGGCGTCGCCTGCAGCCCGAACTGGTGGTCGCGCCACTGGTTGCGCAGCACCAGGTTGACATGGTCGAGCGCCAGCGTCTCGGTGCCGCGCACGCCGTCGGTCCAGTGCAGGCGGCCGTCGCGGATGACGATTTCGCGCTGCGACAAGACCCAGTCGGCGCCCTTGCCGTCGGCGCCGCCGTCGGCGAGGGCGATGCCGGCCACGTACAGCTTGCCGCCGGGCGCGCGCCGCACCTGCAGCTCGGGGCGGATGATTTCCAGCGACTCGAAGCGCACGCCGCCGGCCAGCACGCTCCACCACGACAGCGTGGCCGACACGCTCGGCAGGCTCAGCACCTGGCGGCCGTCGCCGTCGCGCAGGCTGACGTCGCCGAGGAAGAGGTTGGGCCGCAGCCCGTGCCAGGAGGCGTAGATGCGGTCGATGGCGACCTGGTTGCCGAGCGCGCGGCTGGCGGCCCGCTCGATGCCCGGCTTGTAGTAGTCGATATTCGGCAGGATCGCGTAGCGCAGGAACAGGAAGACGACGGCGAAGACGAAGTACGCCAGCACGGCCAGCTTGACGGTGAAGCCAAGCACGTGGTGGCTGGCCACATTGAAAAACCGATAGGCGGCACGCAGCCTGTGCCAGCGCTTGGCCAGTGGCATGTGCGCGGTCACGGTCTCCTCTGGCGTATTGTGCATCGATAAGCTAATAGATCGGGCCCGGCGTAATAAAAATAGGAAATAAACAGCGCGCTTGCGTCCAGGCCGCGCCTCCCTTACCATCAATCCGACACTGCGGGCAGCGCGCGTTTCTGCCCGCGGCCCAATTCTACCGCATCCCCATGCGCAGCACTGCCGCTTTGCCCGCCATTTGCCCTATTTACTTTTGCCGTAGACCTTGCCCCCACACTTGCCGACGATGAGCCACTCCCCCTTGATCTCCGCCTCCCGTTTCCACCAGCGCTGGCTGGGCGCCGCCCCCGGGCGCGCCGCCAAGCTGGCGCAGCTGGCGCAACTGCCGCTGGCCAAGCTCGACTTCGCCCGCTTCCTGGCCCAGGAGGCCGCCCAGGACGGCGCCGCGCCGCTGCCGCCGGCGCGCGCCATGCGGCGCCTGCGCAACCTGCTGGTGGCGGCGCTGATCGAGCGCGACCTGGACGGCCGCGCCGACCTGGCCGAGGTGGTCGGCGCGATGACGGGCTTCGCCGACTTCGCCATACGCACCCTGCTGGACGGGCTGATGGCCGAGGCCGTGGCGGCGCACGGCACGCCGATGGGCCATGAATCGGGCTTGCCGCAGCGCATGCTGGTGCTGGCCATGGGCAAGCAGGGCGGCGGCGAGCTCAACGTATCCTCCGACATCGACCTGATCTTCGTCTACCCGGAGGACGGCGACACGCTCGCCAGCGGGCCGCAGCAACGCCCCCTGTCGAACCACGAATTCTTCACCCGCCTGGGCAAGAAGCTGATCGCCGCGCTGTCGGAGATCACCGAGGATGGCTTCACCTTCCGCGTCGACATGGCGCTGCGCCCGAACGGCGCCTCCGGCCCGCTGGTGGCGAGCCTGAACATGGTCGAGCAATACCTGATCGTCCAGGGCCGCGAGTGGGAGCGCTACGCCTGGGTCAAGGCGCGCGCCGTCAGCGGCGCCGCCGCCGACATCGCCGCCCTCGACGCCATCGTGCGCCCCTTCGTGTTCCGCCGCTACCTGGACTTCGGCGTCATCGACGCGATCCGCAATATGCACGGGCAGATCCGCGCCGAGGTCGACCGCCAGGAGCGCTTGCACCCGGAGCGCAGCAACAACGTCAAGCTGGGCCGCGGCGGCATCCGCGAAATCGAGTTCCTGGCCCAGGTGTTCCAACTGATACGGGGCGGCCGCGACGCCGCCCTGCGCGAGCGCTCGACGCGCGCCACGCTGCGCGTGCTGGCCGACAAATCCCTGCTAACGCCAAGCATCGTCGAGCAACTGCTGGCATCCTACACCTTCCTGCGCAACCTGGAGCATCGCCTGCAATACCTCGACGACGCCCAGACGCACACGCTGCCGGCCAACGAGGCGGACCGGCTGACGGTGGCGCGGATGATGGGCCTGCCCGACACGGCCGCGCTGCTGGCCCGGCTGGAGGAGCACCGCGCCTTCGTCGCCGGCCAGTTCGACGCCATGTTCAGCGACAAGAGCGCGGCCGCCGACGGCAACGCCGAGCCGCAGGCCGGCAACGACTGCGCCGACCCGGACAACCGCGACGCCATCGAGGCGCGCCTGGTCGCGCTCGGCTACAGCGAAGCGGCCGCCGCCGCGCGGCGCCTGCTCGCCACCTGGCAGGCGCCGCGGCTGCAAACGATGCCCGAGGCCAGCCGCAACCGCCTGGCGGCCCTGGTCAACGCGGCGCTGCCGCTGATCGCCGACTACGCGCCGCGCTCCGGCCCCGGCGACCAGCTGACGACGCTGGGGCGCCTGCTCGACTTCTTCGAGGCCATCGCGCGCCGCTCGGCCTACCTGTCGCTGCTGACGGAATACCCGCACACGCTGGAGCGCGTGGTGCGCATGGTCTGCGCCAGCGGCTGGGCCGCCACCTTCCTGACCCAGCACCCGATCCTGCTCGACGAGCTGCTGGACGCGCGCATCCGCAACGAGGTGCCGGACCCGGCCGCGCTGGCCCTGCAGTTGCAGCAGCAGCTGGGCGGCGCCGCCGGCGACACGGAACGCCAGATGGACATCCTGCGCGAGCTGCACCACGCCCAGTTGTTCCACTGGCTGGCGCAAGACCTGGCCGGCGACCTGAGCGTCGAAAAACTGGCCGACTACCTGTCCCGGCTGGCCGACACCATCGTCGCGGCGACCATCCAGGCGGCCTGGCAGGCGCTGGCGACGCGCCACCGCGACGTGCCGAAATTCGCCGTGATCGCCTACGGCAAGCTGGGCGGCAAGGAGTTGGGCTACGTCTCCGACCTCGACGTCATATTCCTGTTCGACGACGACGACCAGGACGCGCCCGGCCTGTACGCCAAGCTGGCGCAGCGCTTCATCACCTGGATGACCTCGCACACCTCGGCCGGCATCCTGTTCGACGTCGACATCGCGCTGCGCCCGGACGGCGCCTCCGGCATGCTGGTGTCGAGCGTGCAAGCCTTCGAGCGCTACCAGGCCAACTCGGCCTGGGTGTGGGAACACCAGGCGCTGACGCGGGCGCGCTTTTGCGCCGGCGACGCCGCCATCGGCGAGCGCTTCGAGCAAATCCGCGAAGACGTGCTGCGCCGCGAGCGGCCGCAGGACGGCCCGCTGAGGCAGGAGGTGCTGGCCATGCGCTTGAAGATGCGCGACGCCCACCCGCCCCGGCCCGGCCTGTTCGACCTCAAGCAAGACCCGGGCGGCATGATCGACATCGAATTCATCGTCCAGTTTCTCGTGCTGCAGCACGCGGCCCGCCACCCGCAACTGACGGCGAACGCCGGCAACATCGCGCTGCTGCGCATTTGCGGCGAGCTGGGTCTGATCGACGCGGCGCTGGCGGCGCGCGCCGCCGACGCCTACCGGGCGCTGCGCAAGCTGCAGCACCAGATGCGCCTGCAGGGCCAGGACCTGGCCCGGGTCGAGCCGGCCCAGGTGCAGATGCACACGGACAGCGTGCGCCAGTTGTGGCTGGCCACCTTCGGCGACAACGTTGCATAAATGACACACCAAGGTGGCGGGAATCCGCTATGATGCCCTTAGGCAACAGATAACAAGAACGCCCCCATCCGGCGCCCACCCACCCCACCTTTGGAGACTTTAAAATGAAAACATTGATTAGCACAGTGGCGCTCAGCCTCGGCATCCTCGCCCTGCCGTGCGCCGCGCTGGCGGCCGACAAGGGCACGGCCGACGAGGCCGTCGCCATGACCAAGAAAGCGGCGGCGCTGATCAAGTCGGCCGGCAAGGACAAGGCTTTCGCGGAAATCAGCAACCCGGCCAACGCCAACTTCCACGACCGCGACCTGTATGTCTATGTGTATGACCTGCACGGCGTGACCCTGGCGCACGGCAACAATCCCAAGATGGTCGGCAAAAACCTGATCGAAATGAAGGATAACGAGGGCAAGCCCGTCATCAAAAACCTCATCGAGATCGCCAACAGCCCCGCCGGCAAGGGCTGGGTCGAGTTCAAGTGGCCCAATCCCGTGACCAAGGTCATCGAACAGAAGGCCGGCTACATCGAAAAAGTCGACAATATGATCGTCGGCTCCGGCATCTATAAATAAACCCGGGGCACGGCGCCGGCAAAAAAAAATCCGGCAAGATTGCCGGATTTTAGGGGCGAGCTAAGCGCTTATCGCTTCGCCGTGTCGTCTTTTGCGCCGGCGCCGATGTAGCGGTCGATGAAGTTCAGGACAGTTTCGCCCCACTTGATGTTATTGCTTTCCTTGCTCCAGCCATGGCCCTCACCGGTCATCACCACCCACTCGACGGTGTTGCCCTGCTTGCGCAACTGGTCGCGCATTTTTTCACCGTGGATCAGCGGCACGCGGATATCTTCGCTGCCATAGGCCATCAAGACCGGAGACTTGATTTTAGCGGCGTGCTCGATGGCCGACACTTTGTGGAAATAAGCCTCGTCGGTCTTTGGATCGCCGTGCATTTTCGCGCCGATATTGTCCATGACGGGGCCGGACATATCCGACCACGACACGGTAAACAACATCTTGACGTCGGTGACGCCGACCCAGTTAATGCCGCATTTATACATGTCCGGATCTTTGATCAAGCCATACATGGTCGCGTAGCCGCCATAACTGGCGCCGATAATGCAGACGCGCTTGGGATCGACGATGCCCTGCTTGACCAGCGACGCGACGCCGTCGGTGATGTCGTCCTGCATCGCCAGGCCCCATTGCTTCCAGCCCGCCGTGTGGTGCTTCCAGCCAAAGCCGGTCGACATGCGGAACTGCGGCTGCAGCACGGCGTAGCCGCGCGAGGCCAGCATCTGCGTGATCGGGTCGAAACCGAACTGGTCGCGGGCGTGCGGGCCGCCGTGGATATAGGCGACCAGGGGCAGCGCCTTGGCGGGGCGGCCCTCCGGCAGCGTCAGGTAGGCGGGAATATTGAGGCCATCGCGGGCCGTGTATTGGATGACGGTTTGCGCCGACAGCTTTTTGCCGTCCAGCGCGGGCTTGACGCTGTACAAGGGCTCCAGGGTCTTCTTCTCAGTGTCGAAGAAATACAGCTTGCCGACATTGTTCTCGCCGCTGGTGCTGACCACGGCGCGGTTGCCGCGCCATTGGAAATGCACTTCCTGGCCCGGCAGGCTGGCGTTCAGCGTCGCCTGCAAGCGCGCATATTCTTCGTCGAAGTAGTAAATCTCACTCTTCATGCCCTTGGCCACGATGCCGATGATTTTCTTGCGCTCATTATCGACGAGCAAACTGTCATCGATATCGGCCTCGGGATGCTCGGCCACCAATTCGCCCGCCTGGTTCGCGGCGAAATCCCAGATATGCAGGGCCGCCTTGTCGCGTCCGCCAAAGCGGCCGGCGACAAACAGGGTTTTATTGTCGAAATCGAAGCCCAGCGGGTTCATTTCCTTGCCTTCGTCGAGGTAGGCGCGGTAAATGACTTTCCACGCCGCCTTCTCGTCGTCGCGGTAATAAACGGTTTGCTGGATACGCTTGCTGCCCGGCTCCACGGCCATCGCGGAAGCGACCCGTATCACATTCGCATGGTCCAGCAGCCAGCCGCTGACGGAGCCGGGATTGTTGAATGTTTGCAGGCTCATGCGGCCGGTCGTCGTGTCGAGGCGGAACACGTCGCTGGCGCCCAGGTCGGCGTCGCGGCCCCGCTCGTTGTTGATGACGAACAAGTCGTTGCTGTCGCCGCCCACGCGCTGCAGCACGCTGACGGGTTTGTAGGAAACGCCCGTGCTCATCGCCTCCTTGACGCTGACAACCAGCTTGCGGAAGGCGCTGCCGTCGCGGTTCACGGCGAACAAGCCGCCGCCGGTCTGCCGCTCCAGGACCTCGTCGGCGCCCTTGCTGATGCTAAAGATCAGGCGCTGGTTGTTCACCCATTGCGGGTTGCTGACGTTCCAATCCGGATCGGAGGCGACCACCTTCGACTCGCGGGTGTCGAGGTTGATGATGGCCAGCACGAAGCGGCCGTTGCGCGGCGTCAGCACGGCCATGTTCTGGCCGTCGGGCGACAGGATGGGCTGGCTGTTGAACTCGGGCTTTTTAAAGAATTCGGCAACCGGGATGGACTCGTCGGCGTGCGCGCCTGCGCTGTACAGGCCGGTTCCGAGCATCAGCGCGGCAAGCAGGGTGGGGATGATGCGTGTTTTCAAAACAAGTCTCCTTTGGGCGGACGCGGCGGCGGCGGATGCGGCCGGTCCGGCGGGGAAATACCCCAAAAATTAAAAAAAGCGCCGCAACACAGGGTTCCGGCGCTTTTTTCGGGATGACGACTTACTTGAACTTGTAGTCAGCCGTCAGTTGGAAATAACGGCCCATCGCGCTGTGCAGTGGCGCGAAGTAGTTATTGCCATCGTAAGGACGGAAAGGCGGCTTGCGGTCGAAGGCGTTCTGCACCGCAAAACTCAGCTTCAAGTCCTTGATGCCGGTGTAACTACCGCCCAGGTTGACGACGGTGAACGAGGGCACGCCCGTGCACATATTCGCATAGCCCTCCGTCTCTTCCTTGCACTTGACGGTGCGGTCGCTGACGGACGACATCTTGCCGATGAAGACGGTGTCCGCCGACAAGGTGTAGGCGGCTTTCTTCCAGGACAGCCCCAGCGTCGCCTGCACGCTTGGCGTGCCGAGCGTGCCGGCATACTCGATCATCGGTTCGCCTGGCGACGGCGCCGTTTTGTACGACTGCGTGTGGCTGAGGTTCAGCGTCGGCTGCAGCACGCCGTACTCACCCATGTTGTACTTGCCCTGCAACTTCAAGTCGAGGCCTTGAATTTTCGTCGAAGCCACATTGGTCAGCAACAACTTGATGCTACTGACGGCCCCGGCGGTGGCGCCGTTGGCCCGGTCGCCGGCCGTCAGCGGATCGCGGACGACGGAAACGGCCGGATCGTTGGCATAGCGGCCAGGGTCGCCCAGAACCTTATCAATATCATAAGTATTGATTTCGTTGATGCGGTTGATTTGCCACAGGTCGAGGGTTGCCAGGAACCAGGACGTAGGCTCCCAAGCCAGGCCCAGCGTATAGCTTTTCGCCGTTTCCGGTGCCAGCTTTGGATTGGCGCCGCTCTGGTACGGTGTGCTGGCGGCGCAATCTTCCTTGAACTGGTCGTTGCAACGGAAGGGATCCTTGATGGTGACGTAAGCGTCCTTCACGTCCGTCGAATTTTCCACCAGCGTAGGCGCGCGGAAGCCTTTTGCAAAGGTGCCGCGCACCAGCAGTTGCGGCGACACCGTCCATTTCAAGCCCACTTTCGGCGTGGTCGAGTTGCCGTAGTCGGAATAATGGTCGAAACGGGCGGCCAGTTGCGCTTCCAGGCTCTTAAACAAGGGAATCGTCGCTTCGCCGTAGATCGACTGGACGCGGCGGCTGTTCTTGAAGCCGGGCGAAGCCGTCGCCATGTGGTACAGCTCGCCGGCAACAGTCAAGGGGTCGGGATTGGTTTCCAGATATTCGCGGCGGGCTTCGGCGCCGACGGCCAGGCCGACCGGGCCGGCCGGCAAGTTCATCAGCTCGCCGGATATTTTCCCGTCGATCTGCTGCACGCCGGACTTGAATACGCTGCGGGTATTGGCCACCAGCGTCTTGTACAGCGCCGCATTCGCTGCCGTATTGCCAAAAATGAAGGTGCCGTTGTTGTAGGCATTGAGGAAAGGCGTCTCCAGCAGACCGCTGGTCATGACGGAGGTGACTTTGCTGTTGGACAGCAAGAGCGCCGATTCCCAATCCCAGTTGGCGATTTCGCCTTTGGCGCCGACCAGATAACGCCCGAAGTCCGTGGTGTTTTCCTTGCCGATGCCGGGGAAGTCGCGCAACTGCGCCCGCACCCGCACGGTTTTGTTGCCGCCGGCCAGGGTCTTGCCGTCCGGACCGATCAAATCTTTCGGATACTGCGGATGGGTGATCGGCAGCGCGGGCAAGGCTCCGCCATTGTTCGCCTGCACCCAGTGCAAGTTGCCGGTGAGAAGAGCCTTGTTACGGTTATACATCAACTCGCTGAACACCGTGGTGCTCGCCGTCGGCTGCCACGTCAGGCGGCTGGTGACGCCGATGCGGTCCGTTTTTGTGGCGGAATTGAAGGTGCCGTCCTTGTAGTCGTCAAACACGCAGGCAGTGCCTTGGGCGCCTTTGTTGAGCAACGTATCGGCGGGAACCAGACGGTCGGCAGGGCAATTCGGGTCCAGGCTGCGGGACGTAAAGGTGTTGGTCTTCGGATCGGTCCAGTACAGATTGCCAGGGAAGGTATGCAGGGAGCGCAGGTCCCTATACCCCCAAGCGCGGGTGTCCTGGGTGCTCAGGTAGTCGTCGCGCTTGCTGATGAACATAGGCTTGCGCGAGCGCACATCGAGCGTCGCGTAGGCGTTGAAATGGTCTTTCACCAGATCGCCGAAACCGCCGCTGATGGTGCCGCGCACCTGCTCGCCGTCGCTGCGGCCCGATCGGCCGACCGAGCCGCCCGCTTCGATGCCTTCGAAACTATTGCGCAAAATGATGTTGACCACACCGGCCAGCGCTTCCGAGCCGTAAATCGCCGACGCGCCGTCTTTCAAGACCTCGATGCGCTCGACGGCGCCGATAGGCACCGAATTCAAGTCGACGAAGGTGGTCTGGAATTCCGGCTGCGCGTAAGGCGCGAGGCGGCGGCCGTTAATCAGCATCAAGGTGGACTGGCTGCCGATGCCGCGCAAGTTCATGCCGGCGGCGCCGGCGGTGAAGCCGCTGGTGCGGTTTTCATCGTTACCGCCGACGTTCGAGGAAATCGTCCGCAGCACTTCATTGAGCGAAGTGGCGCCGCCCCGTGTCAATTCCTCGCGCGTGATCACTTGCACCGGCGATGCAGATTCCAGCGTGATGCGGCGCACGTTCGAGCCGGTCACATAGACTTTTTGCATAGGCGCGTCCTTGTTGACAACGAGCTCGGCGGCCTTTTTCTCCGCGCCGACCTTGGCATTCGCCGCCGGCGCCTCTTGTGCATGCGCATATCCAGCCATGAAAACAGAACCAGCCAACATGCTCAATGCCAGTCGTACCGAAATAACGCTGGTTTTTTCTTTTAATAACATTGGTCTTCCCCTCAGTGCATTGTTTTTCAGATGATTGTTTGATTTCTACTGAAACTAAAAGCAACTCTTCGCTTGTCTCTAAGGAACTACTACAACTAAAGTCAGCGTCTTGACAGACAACAATGTCTGTCTTGAAAGGTTATTATGCACGGAAGTAATATTGTCGTGTTGCAAATATTGTGATCTGTTGTTATTACACTACCCGGCCATCTTTTGCATTGAAAATTCGCAAACAAGCAAAATTTTCCCTAAAAAAACATTGGAATATCAATCAATAATTTCAAAAAAACTATTTTCGTCAATTGAAAATTAAGCAGCGCTTTTACCACACTGAGCGGGAAGAATAAGTGCAAAAAGTTTATTTGTTGACATTATTTTGCACTGAATTGGGGCGGGCGCCGGGCGTGATCTAGAGCAAATGCCGCGCCGATGCGGCTGCCACGGCGATGGCCGGCATCGCCATTTTGGTGCGGCGCGTGGCGACGGCTGCACCGTCCGGCGCAGCCGCCCAGTCCCCGCGACATGGTTGTCGATGAAAAAAACACCCCCGCTGAACTGAACTCCGCAAGTTGGCTCCCAACTTGCGAGGTTTTTTCATGTCAAAGTACAACGAGCAATTCAAGCTCGCAGCCGTGCCAGAGCATCTATCGGGCGCGGCTGCTTATAGGCTGATTGCCCCCTTCCCCGCTCAACGTTAAGGACGTGGGCAGATCTGCAAAGCCTGAATCGCTCCCGTTTCCTACAAAACATACCCACGACGAGTTGGCCGCCGAGGTGAGTCAACTGCGCGGGGGTTATCTAAAAAAGTTGCAGGCCTTGGTTCAAGCGCAGCGGCTTATGACTATCGGCGAGTGACGGCAGCGATTCGGCAAGCGGGCAGGAAGGTCAATCGCAAGACCGTTCGAACAAAGGAGGGTGAGGCATGCTGCCTTGGCATGCTGCCTCGAATGTGCTGAAGGGACGATTTCAGAAAAAATGCGCCAGATGGCGCATCAAGATAAAACTAAAAGGGCTGAGTCCTGTGCAATACAGAACTCAGCCCTTGGCTGCCTAACAAACTAAACCGTCCAACTTTACAGGAGCAGTTCAGCGGGACATTTTTCTTGACTGTCGCTGCGGCTTACTTGGCCGACATCAGCGCCACGGTGGTGTCGAGCATGCGGTTCGAGAAACCCCACTCGTTGTCGTACCACGAAGACACTTTGACCAGGCGGCCGGACACCTTCGTCAGCGTCGCGTCGAAGTTTGACGAGGCCGGGTTGTGGTTGAAGTCGATCGACACCAGCGGTTCGGTCTGGTACGTCAGGATGCCGTCCAGCGCGCCTTCCGAGGCCGCCTTCATCAGCGCGTTGACTTCCTCGACCGTCGTGTCGCGCTTGGCGATGAAGGACAGGTCGACCAGCGAGACGTTGATGGTCGGCACGCGGATGGCGAAACCGTCCAGCTTGCCGTTCAACTCCGGCAGCACCAGGCCGACCGCGGCGGCGGCGCCGGTCTTGGTCGGGATCATGCTCATCGTCGCCGAACGGGCGCGGCGCAGGTCTTCATGCATGACGTCCGACAGCACCTGGTCGTTGGTGTAGGCGTGCACCGTGGTCATCAGGCCGGTTTCGATGCCGATGGCGTCGTTGAGCGGCTTGACCAGCGGGGCCAGGCAGTTGGTCGTGCACGAGGCGTTCGAGATGACCGTGTCGCTGGCCTTCAGCACGCCGTGGTTGACGCCGAACACGACGGTGGCGTCGACGTCCTTGCCGCCCGGTGCGGAGATGATGACTTTCTTGGCGCCGCCCTTCAAGTGGGCCGAGGCTTTTTCCTTGGTCGTGAAGAAGCCCGTGCATTCGAGCACGACGTCCACGCCCAGCTCGCCCCAAGGGATTTCCGCCGGATTGCGCTGCGCGAACACGCGGATAGGGTCGCCATTGACGATCATATTGTCGCCGTCGACCGTGACGGTGCCGGGGAACTTGCCGTGCGCCGTATCGTAGCGCGTCAGGTGGGCGTTCGACTTGGCGTCGCCCAGGTCGTTGATGGCGACGATCTGGATGTCCTGCTTTTTGCCGCCTTCGTAGAAAGCGCGCAAGATATTGCGGCCGATGCGGCCATAACCGTTGATTGCAACTTTGATCGTCATACTTTGCTCCTGATTAAAAAAATGAGGTACTTAGCACAAAACACTGGAAATTAGGCGGCCAGGACGGATTTGACCTTCGCCACGACGTTCTCGACGGTGAAGCCGAAATGCTTGAACAGCACGCCGGCCGGGGCCGACTCGCCGAAGGTATCGATGCCGACGACGGCGCCGTCGAGGCCGACATATTTGTACCAGAAGCCCGTCACGCCCGCCTCGATGGCCACGCGCGGCACGCCCTTCGTCAGCACGCCGGCCCGGTAGGCGGCGTCCTGGCGGTCGTAGACGTCGGTCGACGGCATCGACACGACGCGCACGGCGATGCCGTCGGCGGCCAGCGCGGCCGCGGCCGCCACGGCCAGCTCCACTTCGGAGCCGGTGGCGATCAGGATCGCCTGGGCGTTGGCGGCGTCTCTGAGGACGTAGCCGCCGCGGCCGATGTCGGCGATCTGCGCGGCCGAGCGTTCCTGGTAAGGCAGGTTCTGGCGCGAGAAGATCAAGGTCGACGGGCCGTCCTTGCGCTGCACCGCGGCGCCCCAGGCGACCAGCGATTCGACGGTGTCGCACGGACGCCAGTTGTCCAGGTTGGGGATCAGGCGCATCGACGAAACGTGCTCGACCGACTGGTGGGTCGGGCCGTCTTCGCCCAGGCCGATCGAATCGTGGGTGAACACGAAGATCGAACGCAGCTTCATCAGCGCAGCCATGCGCAGCGCGTTGCGGCTGTAGTCGGAGAAGGTCAGGAAGGTGGCGCCGAACGGGATGTAGCCGCCGTGCAGCACGATGCCGTTCATGATCGCGCTCATGCCGAACTCGCGCACGCCGTAGTTGATGTGGTTGCCCGGCTGGCCGGAACGCACGGCGACGCACTCTTTCCAGTTGGTCAGGTTCGAGCCGGTCAGGTCGGCCGAACCGCCGAGGAATTCCGGCAGCGACGGCGCCAGCGCCTGGATGGCGTTCTGGCTGGCCTTGCGGGTGGCGATGTTTTCCTTCTTCTCGACGCAGGCGGCGATGGCGGAGGCCAGCACGTCGTTAAAGGAGCTTGGCAGCTCGCCCTTCATGCGGCGCGCCAGTTCGGCCGCTTCGGCCGGGAAGGCGGCGCCGTAGGCGGCGAACTGGGCGTTCCAGGCCGCTTCGGCGGCGCCGCCCTGCTCTTTCGCGTCCCAGGCGGCGTAGACGTCGGCCGGCATCTCGAACGGCGCGGCGTCCCAGCCGATGTAGGCGCGCACGGCGGCGATTTCCTTGTCGCCCAGTGCGGCGCCATGGACCTTGTCGCCGCCCTGCAGGTTCGGCGAACCCTTGCCGATCACGGTCTTGCAGCAGATCAGCGTCGGCTTCGTGGACGTCTTCGCGGCGGCGATGGCGGCGGACACGGCGGCCACGTCATGGCCGTCGACGGCCGGGATGACGTTCCAGCCGTAGGACGCGAAGCGCTGCGGCGTGTCGTCGGTGAACCAGCCCTCGACCTTGCCGTCGATGGAAATGCCGTTGTCGTCGTACAGCGCGATCAGTTTGTTCAAGCCCAGCGTGCCGGCCAGCGAGCACACCTCATGCGAAATGCCCTCCATCAGGCAGCCGTCGCCGAGGAAGGCGTAGGTGTGGTGGTCGACGATGGCGAAGCCCGGGCGGTTGAACTCGGCCGCCAGCAATTGCTCGGACAGGGCCATGCCGACGGCGTTGGCGATGCCCTGGCCCAGCGGGCCGGTGGTCGTTTCCACGCCCGGCGTGACGTCCACCTCCGGATGGCCCGGGGTTTTCGAGTGCATCTGGCGGAAAGCCTTCAGGTCGGCCATCGTCAAGTCGTAGCCGCTCAGGTGCAGCAGCGCGTAGTGCAGCATCGAGCCGTGGCCGTTCGACAGCAGGAAGCGGTCGCGGTTGAGCCATTTCGGGTTGGCCGGATTGTGGCGATAGTGTCCGCTCCACAGCGCGACGGCGATCTCGGCCATGCCCATCGGCATGCCCGGGTGGCCGGAATTGGCCTGTTGCACAGCGTCCATTGCCAGCGCGCGGATCGCATTGGCCATCTTGGTCGTAGGGAGCGTAGATTTCATCGTGGTGTGGTCAATCGCGGAGTTTAAATGCGTTTTCAGTAGGGCTTGCTACTTTCGGAAGCTAAGTATTTTACCAGACCAAGAGTGTCCGAATTAAAATTGCGCGGTAAAGTAGCGCCCCCGCCGGCCGCCGGCCCGCCCCGTTTGCCCCATTTGGAGGCGGCGGAGCGGACCCGGCCCTTGTTACCACTGTCCAGGATTTTGCATGCCGCGTTTTTTCTGTCCCCAGCCGCTCACCCTCGGCGCCGTCATCGACCTGCCCGAAACGGTCGCCCACCACATCCACGTGGTGCGGCTGACGCCGGGCGAGGCCATCACCGTCTTCAACGGCGAGGGCGGCGAGTACACGGCCGTGCTGTGCAGCGTCGACAAGAAGCGCGCCAGCGCCGAGCTGAAGGCCTTCGCGCCGCGCGACGCCGAACTGCCCTACGCGGTAACGCTGGCGCAGGCCCTGCCGGAGGCGTCGAAGATGGACTGGATCGTCGAAAAGGCCGTCGAACTGGGCGTCGCCGCCGTCGTGCCGCTGGCGGCGCAGCGCTGCGTCGTGCGCCTGTCGGCCGAGCGGGCCGAGAAAAAACACGGACACTGGCAGGGCATCGTCGTCGCCGCGTCCGAGCAAAGCGGGCGCAACCGGCTGGCCCAGCTGGCGCCGCTGCACGACTTCCAGGCCTGGATCGCCCAGCAGGATCTGCACCGGCGCATCCTGCTGTCGCCGCGCGCCGAGCAGTCGCTGGCCGACTGGGCCCGCCACCAGCCGCCGCAGGCGCTGACGCTGATGGTCGGCCCCGAGGGCGGCTTCAGCGAGGCCGAGGAAAACGCCGCGCTGGCGCACGGTGCGCTGGCGCTGTCGATGGGCCCGCGCGTGCTGCGCACGGAAACGGCGGCGCTGGCCGCGCTGGCCGCGCTGAACGGGGCCTGGGGCGGCATGTAGGCGCCACCCCAGGGCCTAATAAAAAAACCCGCCGGCTCGCGCCCGCGGGTTTGTCGCATCCGGCGCAGGCGGAACATGCCGCCTGCGCCTTGCTGCAAGCTGTATCAGAACTTGTAGTTGTACTCGGCAGTCAGCTTCACCGAACGCGGCGCCGTGTAACTGATGACGCGGCCATACGTCGGCGAGATGTTGGTGCTGCTGTCGACGTTGTAAGTCTCATCGATGGTCTGCGCCGTTTGCTTGTTAAACAGATTGAAGACGTCGACCTTCAAAGTCAAGCCCTTGATCTGCTGCGGACGGAAGGCAACGTTCATGTCCAGACGCACATCCCACGGCAGGCGCCCCATGGTGCCGCGCGGCTGCGCCTTTTCACAGTAAAAATACACCGAACTGTAATCCACTTCGCCCGGCACATTCGGATTCCAGCCAAAGCAGTTGCGGGGGCGTCCCGAGGCCAGCAAGCCGTTCGCGCCAACCGTCCATTCCGGCGTCAGCTCGTAAAAGCCGAAGGCCTTGAACTGGTGCTCGCGGTCATTTGGCAGCAAGCCGTTGGCGCCGACCATCAACTCCGGGTTGTCCCAGGTGGACGTTGCGGCAACGTCGGTTTGCGCATTGTCCGAACGGGTTTGGCCTTCGGTGTTGCCCGTGCTACGCGACCAGGTGTAGTTGACGCGGCCATACCAGCCGTTGCGCATCGGATGCTCGGCGAACAAGTCGACGGCCGTATAGGTCCGCTTGGCCTTCTCGAAGCCGAGTTGCTCCTTGGTCAGCTTGATCTTCGTGTAATTCGAGCGCGTGTTGGCGAAATCGACCAGGAAAGTGGCGTCCTCGCCGGGGTTAAACGATGCGCACGTGAAGCCGGCATACTTGCTCCTATCAATGCCGTTACTGTCGGCGTAAGCGAGAATCAGGCGCGCATCGCAATAGTCGTCGATGGTTGCCTTCAACTGACGGTAAGTCGCTTTCGCGCCGAAGTTCAAGCTGGGCGAGAACGCTTTTTCAAAGCCCAGCGTGATTTCATCCTGGTAGGTGGCTTTGATATCCAGGGCCGTGACGGTCTTCGGATCCTTCGGTTGGCCCAATTCATTGTTGACCGAATAAGCAGGCGCCATCGCAATCAAGCCGGTAGGCTGGCCATACTGATCGGTGCCGGTATAGGTGAATCCTTGCCGTGTCAGCACCGAGGCGCTGCCGCCGCGCACGGCCAGATGGGTAGGAATTTGCAGCGCATACCGGCCGGCGCTACCAAACACTTTCATTGATGCGTCGCCGTGCACATCCCACACGCCGGACAGGCGGGGCGAGATGATGCTCTTCACTTCCAGGAAGGTTTCGCCGGCACCGTTGACGTTCTTGAAGCCTTCGTTGCGCAAGCCTGCCGTGATCAACACATCCTTGGTCGCCTGGTAGCGATCTTCGATGTATTGGGCGGTTTGCTCGGACTTGGCGTCCGTCAAGCTGTTTTGCAGGCGCTTGCTGACGTAGTAACCTTGCGCGGCCAACGGTCCGGCCAGCGGGTTGGCTCCCGTTGTCGTCGTGACGTCGCCCAAATGGACGGCCGATGCGCCGTCCGGCGCCTTGGCATAGCGCCAAATACCGCCGCCGCCGTAATAGTCGCCAACGCCGCTTGAAGTCAGCTTGTTATTATCCAGACCCGCGCGCAGCGTGTGGCTGCCCACTTTGTATTCGAGGTCCAGGCGGTTCGAGCGAATTTTACTGGTCGAATCGTTACTGGCGACGGTGTTGCTCAGCACTTGCGGGCTGCTGTAGTTGAGAAAATTACCGTTGGCATCCTTGGCCCTGACATTGCTATCGGCAATGATCTGGAAAATATCCAGCGGCGTCGAGCCGACCTGCTCGTAGCGGTTTGCGCCTGGCGTCTTGCTTCGCCCAAACAGCGCGTTGACGGTCAGCGCATCGGTCAGATTCCCCGTGTAGCGGAGAATTTCCGTATCGGCGCCAACTGACGGGCCATAGGCCGCGTTGTTTTTATAGTGCTGCGACGCCGTCGTGGCGCCGCGCGAGAAAGTGGCATAGTTATAGCCCGACAACTGGCGGTCTTGCTGCCCGGTGTCGCCCATCAGCGTCAACTCAAGACGGTGATCGTCGCTGACGTTCCAGTCGAACTTGGCCAGATAGCGCTCCACCGTGTCCTGGCGCGATTCCCAGCCCGTCATCGCGTTCGATGACGACGTGCTGGTGCCCACCGTGCTGCTGTCGGCGTTGGTGTTTTCCCTGTTGTTCTTCTTGGTTTCCATCGCGACAAACATGAACAGCTTGTCTTTGATGATGGGGCCGCCGAGGTAGGCGCCGTAGCTCTTTTCCGTTGTCCGGTTGGTGGAATTTTTCCTGAACAGGGTGCCGTCGGTTTCCTTATTGTCGGCGGCGCCGGTGAGCGGATAGTAACTATCCTTTTCCTTCGAGCGCAGGCCGTTCGGGGTGATGCTGGCGCTGACGCCGAATTCCCAGTTGTTGGTGCCGCTCTTCGTCGTGACGTTGACGACGCCGCCGACGGAGCGGCCGAACTCGGCGCCGAAGCCGCCGGTGAGGATTTGCGCCTGGGCGATCGCGCCGAACGGCAGTTCCGAGGCGCCCAGCTGGGTCAGCGGATTGGTCGTCGGGAAGCCGTTGATGTAGTAGGCGTTTTCCGACGCGCCGCCGCCGCCGAACGAGGCGCCGGCCGCGTAGCGGGAATCGGCGCGGGTGGTGTTCGGCGCCAGCTGGATGATGGCGTCGACCGTTTGGGCGATCGGCAATTTCGCCAATTCCTTGGCCGTGAACGTCGCGCCATTGTTGGAGTTGGACACGTCGATACGGTTGCGCCGGCCCGTCACCTGGACCGACTGCAAGGCTGCGGCGCCGAACGAGGCATCGACGCCCTGGCCGATGATGACATCGGCTTCGGTGCTGCTGACGACGGCGCCGTCGCGCACCAAATCGATCTTGTAGTGGCCGGTGGGCATGGCGCTGGCTGTATAGCGGCCAGCCGCATCGGGCGTCACCGAGCGCTTCGCGCCGGTGTCCGTGTTCAGCAGCACAACGGTCGCGCCTGCGGGCGACTCGACGCGGCCGAAAATCGTGCCGGCGGCATTCGACTGGGCCATCGCCGATGGCGCGACGGCAGCGCCCAACGCCGCGGCGCTGAACGCGATTGACAAAGCACGGACCAAAACTGTTTTTCTAAACATGTGATTTCCTATTCGTAAGGCTTTTCTGATAGAGAAGCTTGGGTAAATTTTCGGACTGAATCACGTCTCACGACACGTTGCTAGAAGGATGTTTCATTGCCATTTCAAGCCGCCGATAAGCGGGCCAGCCAAACGGATGCGATACAAAAATCGCCCCGACCGGTCACACATAGAAGCATGACGAAACAATCAGTGTCAACAATACGCAATGTTTTATGCACAGAAACAACACCAGTGCCGCCGGCAAACCGTATAAACGATTTTCCTCACCAATTCGGTGCGTCGCGCAGCGAATTATTTCCCTATCAAAAAACCAAGCACCCAGGCAAAATTCGCCTCGGTCAGGCGCCGCTCACCGGCCCGAGGTTTTTTTCGCGGCGTTTTCTTTGGCCTGGTGGATCAACCGCCCTTCCGCCGCGTCGCGCTGATTGCGCTCGTATACGGCAGCCTCCTGGCCCAGCCGACTGTGTAACTCTTGGTTGTTTTTTTCAACATAGGCGTCCGTCGCCCGCTTCCACGCCGCGTTCTCCGCGACGATCTGGTCGGCAATTTGCTGCGCCTCGGCGGCAATCCGCGCGTACGTCGTGCTGATGCGCGCACCGGCCCGCACGAACTCATCGTTGTTCATCAGCTTCAACAGGCCGGCCGGAATGGTGTTGGTCACAGGCATCGCGCCGTTCAGGGCGGCGGCGAAGCGGCCATAGCAATCGCGCCACGCGCCGACGGCGGCGTTGGTGGCCTGGATGTCGCCGTTGCTGGTAGAGACGGCCGGAATCACAGGACGAACACAGGCATGGCTGGCGTAGGAAACGGCCGCGCCGTCAAAGTGCGCGACGTAATAATCGATCTCGTTTTTCCGCGCGGCGCGCTCGCGCACCAGCGCCAGCGCCAGCGGCGCCTCCCGGTTGCCGGCGGCGGCGGCCAGGTTCAACCAGTCGGCCGCCTTGCCCGCGTCTTCCGGCGTGCCTTCGCCGAAACCGTACATCTCGCCCAGTTGCAACTGGGCGGCGCTGTGGCCCGCCTTGGCCAAGGCGCTGAAACCTTGAAAAGCGCGGACAAACTCCTTGTTGTCCCACAGCTTTTGCGCGTCGGCCAGCTCGTCGGCCAGGGCGGGGCCGCAGGCGGCGCACAGATAAAAGGCCAGCGAAAGTTTGCTCATCATGTCATCCTGTCGGTAAGGGAAAAGGTGGGGGGCGGACGCCGGCACGCAAAGCAGGGCAGCGCGCAACGCTTGGGCCTGCGGGCAATGTTGCCATATATGGCAAGCGAAATAATCACCAAATCACACGCGGCCCGCGCCGCCGCCCGCCAAATTGCGGCGGCGATCTGGCGGCCCCATTCGATGCGGGTAAAATAGCGTCCTCAATGCGGTCGGCTGCCTGGCGCCACCGCGCTCCAACTGCTGGCCTGCCGCCCCCCGGGCGGCACAGGAATTTTTCGGAAATACTGATCATGTTGCGACTCAACGAAGTAAAACTCCCGCTCGACCACGACGAGGCGGCCCTCACCGGCGCCGTGCTGGCGCGCCTGGGCATCGGCGCCGACGCGCTGCTCGGCTATACCGTCTTCAAGCGCAGCTACGACGCCCGCAAGCGCAGCGCCATCGTGCTGATCTACTCGCTCGACGTCGCCGTGGCCGACGAGGCCGCCGTGCTGGCGCGCCTGGGGCACGACGCCCACCTGGCGCCGGCGCCGGACACCAGCTACCGCTTCGTCGCCGGCGGCGCGCAGGCGGCCGGCGCCAGCCGCGCCGAGCGCCCCGTCGTCATCGGCACCGGCCCCTGCGGCCTGTTCGCCGCGCTGATCCTGGCGCAGATGGGCTTGCGCCCGCTGATCCTCGAACGCGGCAAGCAGGTGCGCGAGCGCACCGTCGACACCTTCGGCTTCTGGCGCAAGCGCGAACTCAATCCGGAGTCGAACGTGCAGTTCGGCGAGGGCGGCGCCGGCACCTTCTCGGACGGCAAGCTGTACAGCCAAATCAAGGATCCGAAGCACTACGGCCGCAAGGTGCTCACCGAGTTCGTCAAGGCCGGCGCGCCCGAGGAGATCATGTACGTCAGCAAGCCGCACATCGGCACCTTCCGCCTCGTCAAGATGGTCGAGCAGATGCGCGCCAACATCGAGGCGATGGGCGGCGAATACCGTTTCGAGAGCAAGGTCGTCGACATCGACATCGCGCCCGGCGAAGGCGCCGGCCAGGTGCGCGGCCTGACGCTGGCCGGCGGCGAGCACATCGCCACACGCCACGTCGTGCTGGCGATCGGCCACAGCGCCCGCGACACCTTCGAGATGCTGCATGCGCGCGGCGTCTACATCGAGGCCAAGCCGTTTTCCATCGGCTTCCGCGTCGAGCATCCGCAGTCGCTGATCGACAACTGCCGCTTCGGCCCCAGCGCCGGCCACCCGATACTCGGCGCGGCCGACTACAAGCTGGTGCACCACGCCGCCAACGGCCGCTCCGTCTACAGCTTCTGCATGTGTCCGGGCGGCACCGTCGTCGCCGCCGCGTCCGAGCCGGGCCGCCTCGTCACCAACGGCATGAGCCAGTACTCGCGCAACGAGCGCAACGCCAACAGCGCCATCGTCGTCGGCATCACGCCGCTCGACTATCCGGGCCATCCGCTGGCCGGCATCGCGCTGCAGCGCGAACTGGAGGAGCGCGCCTTCGCCCTGGGCGGCGGCAACTACGACGCGCCCGGCCAGTTGGTCGGCGACTTCGTCGCCGGCCGCGCCTCGACCGCCTTCGGCAGCGTGACGCCGTCGTACAAGCCGGCCGTGCACTTGACGGACCTGGGGCCGGCGCTGCCCGAGTACGCCACTGCGGCGCTGCGCGAAGCCTTCCCGGCCTTCAACAAGCAGATCAAGGGCTATTACCAGGCCGACGCCGTGCTGACCGGCGTCGAGACGCGCACCTCGTCGCCGATCCGCATCAAGCGCCGCGACGACGACCTGCAAAGCCTGAACACGCGCGGCCTGTTCCCGGCCGGCGAGGGGGCCGGCTACGCCGGCGGCATCCTGTCGGCGGCCGTGGACGGCATCAAGGTGGCCGAGGCCGTCGCGCTGGCGATGGCTAGCGCCTAGCACCGCGCGCCACGCGCAAAAAAAAAGCCGCCGCGACAAAAATGTCGCGGCGGCTTTTTTTTTTGCGGCAGCGGCGCCCATACCGGCGCGCCGCTGTTGCCCCCTTTAGAAGCGGTAGTTGGCCTTGGCGGTGAAGTAACGGCCCTTGCCACTGTGCATGCTGGCGTTGAAGCCGCCAACCTGCGTCGTGGTGCTGTTCGGGTCGTACGGCGCCTTCGCGTCCAGCAGATTCTGGATGTTAAAGCCCAGCGTCAACTGTTTCGAGTACGCGTAGCTGTACGCCATGTCCACCGTGGTCCAGCTGCTGACCGCGCAATCGCTATGGTATTTCGAGTACAGCGGTACGTTTCTCGGACGGCCGAACTCGCAGTATGCTTCCTTGTAAGGAATCACTTGGCCGGTTGCCTCGTCGGTGGCGTAGCGCGCCATCAACGACACGCCGGCGATGTAGTTCACGGTGCCGGTCAGGCTGTGCGCGCCAAACGACCAAGTCGTCGACAGGCTGCCTTTCAGGCGCGGCAGGTCGCCGACGCTGGTCGTATCGTTGCTGATGGCGCCATTGGTGCCGACCAGCTCATACATCGGATCGCCCTCGTTTTGCGCCTTCTTGTACGACAGCATGTAGCTGGCGTTCAGACGGCTGCTCAGCTTGCCGTACGCGCCCAGCGAATTGCGCATCGCCAGTTCCAAATCGATGCCGCTCGTGTCCGTGCTGCCGGCGTTGATGTAGGGCGTTTCGACGCTGACCAGCGGACCCGAGTTCGGGATCAGGACGCCTTGCGCGTCACGCAACCAGGTACCCTGGTTCGGGTTACGCTTGACGTATTTGGAGAAGTTCGGATTCTCAATGGCCGTCGAAGCGGACATCAGATCGACTTCCTTCTCTTTCTTGATGCGGTAGTAGTCGACCAAGATATCGATCGTGTTGATCGGCGAGAACACGACACCCAGCGTCAAGCTCTTGGCCGTTTCCGGTTTCAAGTCCTTGTTGGCCGCGGCGATGCCGGAGAAGCTGCGGTTGCAATCGAGGGAATCGCCACCGGGTTTGTCGCAGCGCAGCTTGTCGACATAGTTGTTGACGAAGTACTGGGTACTGCCGTTGACCATCTGGGTCAGCGACGGCGCGCGGAAGCCCGTCGAATAGGTGCCGCGCACGGCCAGATTAGACAGCACCGTCCACTTGGCGCCCACCTTCGGCGTGAGTTTGCCCTTGAAACCCTGGTATTTGTCGAAACGGCCGGCAAATTCCATCTCGAAGTTTTTCAGGAAAGGCGTGCGCAATTCGACGAAGGTCGAGCCGACGTTGCGGGAAGCGCTGGCGGTGGTGTTGGCGATGCCGATGATCTGGCCGCTCATACTCAAGGGGTCCGCGTTCAGGGTCATGGTTTCATGCTTCGCTTCCACGCCCACTGCCAGGCCGATCTTGCCGCCCGGCAGGGTGCCCACCTCGGTCGCGCCCTTCAAATCCCACTGGGTGATGGTGGAATCGCCGTCGAGCGTGATGTTACGGATCAGGTTGGGATCCTTGCTGATCGCGGCCAACGATACATTGTTTTTATACAATTTTTCGATGGTCGGCAGGTGCAGGAAACCCTTGCTGATCTGCGAACGCTCCGACTTGTTGTACAACAGGCCGGTATCCCAGTCCCAGTTGAAATGGCTGCCTTTGATGCCGGCCAACAGACGCGTTGCCGTGTTCGTGTTTTCGCTGCCGCCGACGCTATCGGTGAAGCGGTAGGTGACGCCCACGGCTTGCGGGCTGGCGCTGCCGTTGGTCGGGTTGTCCGGGTGGCCTACCGGCAAGATAGGCTGGAACGGCAAACCGGGGCCATTCGCAGGGAAGACCGTGGTCAAGCTACGGCCGCTGATGGTACGCGGCACGCCACGGTATTCCAGTTTGGAGCGGTTATAGGTCGCCTCCGTAAATGCCGTCACGGTCGAGGAGAGCTTGAACTCGGCGCGCACCAGGCCGCTGGCGGAATCGCTCTTGCCCTGGGCATCCTCAAAACTCGCGTTATCGAAATTACAGAACTTATTGCCGAACAAAGGATCGTTCGTTCTCATCGGCACCAACGCCGTCGAGCCCGTGCGGATTTGCGAAGGATCGCAACCGAGGTCGGCACCGGCATACTTGACGAAACTGCCATCGCCCGGCGTCGCTTCCTTAAAGAACACGGGGTACTGGCTGATGCCGCTGAAGTAATTGCTCAGACGGCCATTGATGGCGCGGTATTCATCCGTGCGCACACCGCGCGCGTCCTCGATCGAGGCGCGGCTGCGTTGTGTCAGGTCGACCGAGGCGAAGACGTTGTAGCCATCCTTGTCGAGGTCGCCGAAACCGTAGGCGCCGTTGACAGTCGAGCGGCCGAAGTTGCCGCGTCCGTCGGCGCTGGTGTTGGCCGACAGTTCGCCGCCGGTGAAGTCGCTGCGGGTGATGAAGTTGATCACGCCGGCGATCGCGTCGGAGCCGTAGACGGCCGAAGCGCCATCCTTGAGGATCTCGACGCGTTCGATGGCCGACAGGGGGATCGAGTTCAAATCGTACTGGGTCGACTGGCCGGAGTTCGGATCGGCGTAAGCGCTCGGGGCGATGCGGCGGCCGTTCAACAATATCAGCGTCGACGCCGAACCGAGGCCGCGCAGCGAAGCCGTGGCCAAGCCCTTCGAGAAGCCGCCGTCGCGGGCGTCAACCTGGTTGCTCGAACCGAGGGCCGGCAGTTTGCTCATCAGATCGGCGACGGTCACGGCGCCGGTCTGCTGGATTTCTTTTTTGGTAATCATTTGCATCGGCGACGTACCTTCGCTGGCCGCGCGCTTGATGTTGGAACCGGTAATGACAACCCGTTCGATTACTTCCTCTGCAGCCATCGCCGTGTGGGCAAAACCCACACAACCGATTAATGCAATGGCTTTCGCAATGATACTTTTCTGCATGTCTCACACTCCAAATAATTACAAAAATAGTCATTAAAATGTAAAATGATCGAAGCTGCGACCATCCGCCCGCACGGCGGCGGCGCACAAGCGTGCGCCGGGGGGCCGAGAAGGCCAATGGCGGGCCATATTCAGTCATTTGCGTTGTGCAATTGAACTGCCTGCCTGTTTGCCCGCCACTGCCCGACATCGGCGCCGCCGCTCAAGGCGGCGCGAAAAGGCAACTGGTGCGGCACGCGGCGCGCCGAATCGTTTGTCCGGCTTGGCAGCGGTGCCGATGCGCCATGCCCGTTTGACGGCAAAACGATACAACATTTCTTTTACACTCAACTATTATGAAGTCAGATGTCGCGGCGCGGGGAAGCGGCGATGGGGCGGGGCAAATCAAAAACGCCCGAACGGATTGATTATTTTGCGATTACGCAAATTAACGTTGAATATTTTGTCGCGATGCAGATATCCGTACGAATAATGTGACCGATTCACAACAATAACAATAAATTAAAGCAGGGATGACACCGCTGGTAAGCCGGAAAGCCGCTTCAGGCCGGCGGCAGCGGCAGGCGCACGTGGATGCAGCAGCCGCGCGCCACCGTGCTGTCGGCGGCGACCTGGCCGCCCAGCTGGTGGACGATGGTGTAGACGATGTGCATGCCCAGGCCGGAGCCGCCCTGCCCCCGCTTGGTCGTGAAAAACGGTTCGAACACGTGCTCGCGGATGCCCGGCGCCAGGCCGATACCGTCGTCGGCGAAGTCGAGCAGCAACCACGGCCCGTCGGTGCCGGCGACGACGCTGGCGCTGATCGTCACGCGCCCCGGCCCGCCGTCCGGATAGGCGTGCTTGGCGGCGTTCATCAGCAAATTCGACAGAATCTGCGACACCTTGCCGGCCGCCAGGCGCACCCGGCTGTCGGCGCCTATGCGCAGCTCGACCTGGATGGCCGCCTTGCGCAGCTCCGGGCTGTGGGCAGAGACGACGCCCTGCACGTAGTCGAGCAGCGCCAGCTCGGTGATATGCTCGGTGCCCTGGTCGACGGCCAGTTGCTTGAAGTTGCCGATCAGTTCGGCCGCGCGCGCCAGATTTTGCTCGACCAGCCCGGCCGCCGCCTTGACCCGGCCGGCCAGTTCGACCAATTCGGCGCGGCTGACCTTCTGCCCGTCCAGCGCCGCCAGCAGCCTGTCGGCGTAGCCGCTCAAGCCCGACGCGGCCGTGACGGCCACGCCGATCGGCGTGTTGACCTCGTGCGCGACGCCGGCCACCAGCGCGCCCAGCGCCGCCATCTTTTCCTGTTCGACGAGGCTGGCCTGGGCCGCGCGCAGCGCCTCGGTGCGCTGCGCCACGCGCAGTTCCAGCAAGGTCTCGCGGTCCTGGTGCTGCAGCTCGGCCGCGCCGCGGGCGGCGAAAATCGACAGCAGCGACAGCGCCAGCAGGCGCTTGTTCTCGTCGATCGCCTTGGTGTCGATGGCCGACAGGATGCCCAGCGTCTTGCCCTCGGTGTCGATCATCGGCATGCCGATATAGCTTTCCGCGCCCATGTCGACGAGCAGGGTGTCGAGCGGATAGTCGGCCTGGATGGCGCAGCCGTGGAAGCACATGGTCTGGTCCGTGACGTCCTGGCAGGGCGTGTGCAGCAGGCCGTATTCCATGTTCGGCAGGTAGTCGGCGCCGCCCCAGACGGCCAGCGTGCGGATGCCCTCGGTGCCGTCGGGCAGCGCGATGACGCGTCCGGCGATGACGTAGCGGACGTCGAGGGCGGCGGCCAGGTCGCGCACGAGAATGCGCAGGAAGTCGTCGCCGCGGACGCGCGCGGTCGAGGCCGTGATCGAGCGCAGCGCCGCCTCCGCCAGCGTGCGCCGGTCGCCGGCGTCGAACAGCGCGTCGCGCCCGGCGCCGCCGTCCCGGCCCTGGTCCTGTGGTTGCGGCTGATTTCTCACATCCATCATCGGCTCCTGCGCAGCGCGCCTCGGTTCATCGGGGAAAGGTGACGGCGCCGGCGCGCCCAAGCCGCATCAATTCACAGTAGCCGCGCAGCGCCGCGTCGAACACCGAAACCATCCTGGCGTGCGTCAACTCGGTCTTGTCGCGGTAGTCGTTGATGTCGTAATCGCGCAGGACTTTCTCGCGCGCCACCTGGCCCGGCTGGCCGGTGCGCAACACGATGCGCACGCTGCCGTTGCCCAGTTCCTCGCGGATATGGCGCACCAGGTCCAGGCCGGCATGTTCCGTCTCCATGACGACGTCGAGCAGGATCAGCGCGATGTCATCCCGCTGCGCCAGCGCGGCGCGGGCCTCGGCCGCCGAATAGCAGTCGGTAAACTGGATGGCGCGGCCGTCGAAGAAAAAATCGGCCATCACCAGGCGCGTCACCTGGTGCACCGACTCCTCGTCGTCGACGATCATCACCTGCCACGGCGGTGCGGCGGGCGCCGCCGGCGCCGCCTCTTCGTCCTCGAACAACATCTCGTCTGTCATCATGATCCTTCGCGCGCGGCCCGGGCGGGCCGATGGACGGGATGGCGCAATACTGTGCCTGCGTGACGATTGTACATCCAACCATTGTCGGAACTGTCACAACGGCGCGACATTTTCTACAGCCAGCCGGAGCGCTTGAAACGGTAGTACAGGTAGCCGGACACGCAGACCATGACGAGGACGGCGGCCGGATAGCCGTATTGCCAGTCCAGCTCGGGCATCATCTTGAAGTTCATGCCCCAGACGCCGGCGAAGGCCGTGAAGATGGCGAAGATCGCGGCCCAGGCGGCCAGACGCTTGTTGACCTCGCTCTCGTCGATGGCCACCATCGACAGATTGACCTGGATCGCCGTGCTGATCGTGTCGCGTATCGTGTCGAGCGTGCCGCTGATGCGGTGCAAATGGTCGTGCACGTCGCGGAAGTATTCCTGGGTGTCGCCGCACAGGGCCGGCACGCGCCCGCCGTGCAGCTTGCCGACGGCCTCCATCAGCGGCGCGACGACGTGGCGCAGCACCATGATCTTGCGCTTGAGCTGGTACAGGCGCTCGATGTTGTCGCGCTCGGCGCCGCGGTCGAAGATGCGGTCCTCGATCAGCTCCAACTCCGATTCGAGCGCGTCGACGACGGGGAAATAGCGGTCGACGACGGCGTCCATCAGCGCATACAGCACGAAGGCGGAGCCCTTGCGCAGCAGGTGCGGCTCGTGCTCGGCGCGGGCGCGCACGCCGAGAAAGCCCTGCGAGCTGTGGCTGCGCACCGACAGCACGTAGTTGGCGCCGACGAAGATGTCGACCTCGCCGAGGATCAGCTCATTGTCGACCAGCTCCACCGTCTGCACGACGGCGAACAGCGAATCGCCGTATTCCTCGATCTTCGGGCGCTGGTGGCCGCGGCGGGCGTCCTCGACGGCCAGCTCGTGCAGGCAGAACTCTTCCTGCATGGTCGACAGCTCCTCCGGCAGCGCGTCGCGCAGCGCCACCCAGACGAAGCAATCGGGGCGTTCGACGTAGTCGCTGATTTTCTCGACGGGGATGTCGGCCAGTTTTGTGCCTTCCTGATAGGCCACGCAGTTAATCAGCATACACAATCCAAGTGAAATCGGGGCGTCGCCCCGGCAAGCCGTGAGCTTACCTGATCGCAGCGGATTTGCGCAGTGCGCGAGGCAGAAAGGGATGAAAAACCAGGGGCACCAGGCCGGCGGCGGGCGGGACGGCACCGGGATCGGCGCCGCGCTATTGTGGGGGACTGACGCGGCCGCGCCGCGTCAATGGGCAAATTTGAGGACCAGGCCGGCGATGAGCGCCATTTGCAGGATGCCGACCGACACCACCCAGCGCATCATCTCGCTTTTTACGTCGGCGAATCCCTTGCCGTTTTTCGCATCCAATGCCGCAATCTTCGCATCCAATGCAGCAATCTTCGCATCCAATCCCGCAACCTTCGCATCCAGTTTGAAATCGAACGCATCTATACGCGCACTCAGTTTGGCATCCAGCGCATCTATCTTCGCATTCAGCTTGTCAGCCAGCGCATCAATTTTCGCGCCGAGCATGACGATATCCGCTTTGACGGCAGTGAATTCCTGCGACACATCCGGCTTGCTGGCGAAGCACTCGGCGATGCGGGCATCCTCTGCGCTGAACAGCTCGGCAAGTATGCTCGCCTGCACCTTCGCCTGCTCGCTGGGCACACCCACTTTCTCCAGGCGTTCGACGACCTGGGCCGTATCGAATGGCACTGCGTTCATCGCACACCTCCGTTACGGCATTCTACGGCGCTGTCAAACGCGCCGCCACGGAGGCGCGCCACTTTCCATGATCCAGATCGTCAGCGCCGCTAATCGTCCTTGGCGCCGGCGATGCCCAGCTCGGCGATCTTGCGCGTGATGGTGTTGCGGCCTATGCCCAGGCGCACGGCGGCGTCGTTCTTGCGTCCGTGGGTGTGGCGCAGCGCCGTCTTGATCAGCGCCGATTCGAACTGCCGCCCCAGCACCGCCATCACCTCCTGCTGCCCGCCGGCCAGCATCGCCGCGGCCTGCAATTCAAGCAGGCCGAGCCAGCCCGGCGGCGCGCCATTGCCGGACACGGCGTCGAACACGACGCCGCCGGACGCGTGCGGCGCCGCCGCCCCGCCCTCATGCGCCGCCGCCACGGCGGGCGGCGCGGCGCCGTCCTGCCCCTGGCTCAGCTCGGGCGGCAAATCCTTGATCTCGACGGTCTGGCCCGGCGCCATCACGGTGATCCAGTTGCACAGGTTCTCCAACTGGCGCACATTGCCCGGCAAGTCCAGCCCCGTCAGGAACTGCAGCGTCGCCTCGCTCATGCGCTTGGCCTCGACGCCCAGCTGGCGCGCGCTCTGCACCAGGAAATGGCGCACCAGAATGGGGATGTCCTCGCGCCGCTCGCGCAAGCTGGGCAGGCGCAGGCGGATCACGTTGAGGCGGTGGTACAAATCCTCGCGGAACAGGCCGTCGCGCACGCGCTGCTCGAGGTTTTGGTGGGTCGCCGTGATGACGCGCACATTCGCCTTCAGCGGCTGGTGGCCGCCGACGCGGTAGAAATGGCCGTCCGACAGCACGCGCAGCAGCCGCGTCTGCAGGTCGAAGGGCATGTCGCCTATCTCGTCGAGGAACAGCGTGCCGTTCTCGGCCTGCTCGAAGCGGCCGCGCCGGCTCGTCTGCGCGCCCGTGAAGGCGCCGCGCTCGTGGCCGAACAGCTCCGACTCCAGCAAGTCCTTGGGAATGGCCGCCGTGTTCAGCGCGATGAAGGGCTGCTGGGCGCGCGGACTGTGCTTGTGCAGGGCCCGCGCCACCAATTCCTTGCCGGTGCCGGACTCGCCTGTGATCAGCACCGTCACGTTCGACTGCGACAGGCGGCCGATGGCGCGGAACACTTCCTGCATCGCCGCCGCCTGGCCGAGGATTTCCGGGGTTTCGCTGGGGCCGGACTCGACGCTGGCTTCGCGCAGGCTCTCGTCGAGGGCGCGGCGGATCAGCGCGACGGCCTTGTCGATGTCGAAGGGCTTGGCCAGGTATTCGAAGGCGCCGCCCTGGAAGGCGGCGACGGCCGAGTCGAGGTCGGAAAAGGCCGTGATGATGATCACCGGCAAGCCGGGGAAGCGGCCCTTCACCGTCTGCAACAGCTCCAGCCCGGACGCGCCGGGCATGCGGATGTCCGACACCAGCACTTGCGGGGTGTCGAATTCGAGCGCGGCGATGGCGTCGCGGGCGTTGGCAAAACTCTTGGTGGCCAGGTTTTCCCGCGCCAGCGCTTTTTCCAGCACCCAGCGGATCGACTCGTCGTCGTCAACTATCCAGATTGGCTTCATGTATGTGTGCGTCCCGCAATATGGATTTCATCGGTGGGATACCGTCCCGGAAGCCTGCCGCGCCGCTCATGGCAGGGGCAGGACGATCCTGAAATCGGTATATCCAGGCCGGCTCTCGCACTCGATCACGCCCATGTGCTGCTGCACGAAGGTTTGCGCCAGCGTCAGCCCCAGGCCGCTGCCGCCCTCCCGGCCCGACACCAGCGGGTAGAAAATGCGGTCGCGGATCTGCGGCGAGATGCCCGGTCCATTGTCGATGATATGCAAGTCTAATGCCAGGTTGTGGCGGACCTTCGCCAGCGTCACCTGGCGCGCCACCCGGGTCTTGAAAACCAGCTCGGCGTCGCCGGCCAGTATGCGCTCGGACAGGGCCTGGGCCGCGTTGTGCGCGATGTTGAGCACGGTCTGTATCAACTGCTCCTTATCGCCGCGAAACTCGGGGATGGAGGCGTCGTAGTCGCGCAAGATCGTCAAGCCGCTGGGAAATTCGGCCAGGATCAGGCTGCGCACCCGCTCGCACACCTCATGGATGTTGACGTCGCCGACGATGTGCGGGCGGCGGTGCGGCGCCAGCAGGCGGTCGACCAGGGTCTGCAGGCGGTCGGCCTCCTTGATGATGACCTGGGTGTATTCGCGCAGCGCGCCCAGGTGCAGGGCCGGCAGCTCCAGCTCCAGCAACTGGGCGGCGCCGCGGATGCCGCCCAGCGGGTTCTTGATCTCGTGCGCCAGGTTGCGTATCAACTCCTTGTTGACCTGGCTCTGGTCGAGGATGCGCTCCTCGCGGTCCAGCTTGCGCTGCTGGACGTTTTCGCGCAGCTCGATGAGGATGGTGCCGTCGGCGTCGTCGAGCGCGCTGATGATGCTGTGCACATGCAGCGCCTCGCGGCCGGGCCGCGCCAGCGTCAAGTCCTGGCGCATGTCGGCGAACTTGTGTTCGAGCGCCTGGACGCAGACGCCGGCCAGCTCGTCGGGGTTGCTGAACAGCGCCGTCAGCTTCTGCCGCGACAGCGCCTTCAGCGAGCTCTCCAGCAGGTTCTCGGCGGCCGCGTTGGCGTAACTGATGCGGCCCTCGGCGTCGAGCAGGATCACGGCCGAGGCCAGCATGTCCAGGCCGGCCAGTTTATGGTGTACTGGTGTCATCGAATGTTCGCGATCTCGCGTTTCAGGGCCTCGACGTTCTTTTCCGCCCGGCCGATATTGTCCTTCATTTGCGCCACGCGCTCCTGGTACTTGGCGTAGTTGCGCTCGTTGCCGTTGCGCTCAGGCTCGCCGCCCTTGTACTCCAGGCGCAGCGCGGCCAGCTTGTGCTCCTCGGCCTTCAGCTCGTCGAGCAAAATCTGCCGCCTGTCATTGTCGCGGGCCCGCTGCTCGCCGCTCTCGACCTTGGGGAAATCGGCCGGCGTCACCGGCGCCGGCGCCGCGGCGCGCGGTGCGGCCGCGGCCGGCGCCGGCGCGGCCCGCTTCGGCGGCGCGGCTATCGCCCCCGGCAAATCGAGCAATTTGCAATTGCCCTTGCGGTTCTGGTCCGTCAACTCCTTGTGGCCGTTGGCGTCGACGCACAAAAAAATCTGTCCGTCGGCGCGCGCGTGCGCGCCGGCGCCCAGCGCCAGTGCGGCGGCCAGTGCTGCAATTTTGTGCATATTCAATCCGCTTGTCATCCCATTAGCTCAATCGCGGTGCGCGAATGCTTCAGTCTTCGCCGAATATACAACATCAATGAAAAAACGCGAGGAAAGCCGTGGCTCGCCTCGCGTTTCTTTTATGCCACAGCGCCGACAGCGGGCCGGCGCGCCGCCATTACAGCGAGTAGTACATGTCGAATTCGACCGGATGCGTGGTCATGCGCATGCGCTGCACGTCCTGCATCTTCAATTCCAGGTAGGCGTCGATCATGGCGTCGCTGAACACGCCGCCGCGGGTGAGGAACTCGCGGTCCTTGTTCAGGGCGTCCAGCGCTTCTTCCAGCGAGGCGCAGACGGTCGGGATCAGCGCGTCTTCTTCCGGCGGCAGATGGTACAGATCTTTCGAGGCCGCTTCGCCCGGGTGGATCTTGTTCTGCACGCCGTCCAGGCCGGCCATCAGCAGCGCGGCGAAGCACAGGTAAGGGTTCGCCAGCGGGTCCGGGAAGCGCGCTTCGACGCGGCGGGCCTTCGGATTGGCCACGTGCGGGATGCGGATCGAGGCCGAGCGGTTGCGTGCCGAGTAGGCCAGCTTGACGGGCGCTTCGTAGCCCGGCACCAGGCGCTTGTACGAGTTGGTGCCCGGGTTGGTGATCGCGTTGAGCGCCTTGGCGTGCTTGATGATGCCGCCGATGTAGTACAGCGCGAAGTCGGACAGGCCGGCATAGCCGTCGCCGGCGAACAGGTTCTTGCCGTCTTTCCACACCGATTGGTGCACGTGCATGCCGGAACCGTTGTCGCCGACGATAGGCTTGGGCATGAAGGTCGCCGTCTTGCCGTAGCTGTGGGCGACGTTCCAGATCACGTATTTCATGTTCTGGGTCCAGTCGGCGCGCTCGACCAGGGTCGAGAAGCGGGTGCCGATTTCATTCTGGCCGGCGCCGGCCACTTCGTGGTGGTGCACTTCGACGGGGATGCCCAGCGATTCGAGGATCAGGCACATTTCCGAGCGCATGTCCTGGAAGCTGTCCACCGGCGGCACGGGGAAGTAGCCGCCCTTGACGGTAGGACGGTGGCCGCTGTTGCCGCCTTCGATGTCCTTGCCGGTCGACCAGGACGCCTCGTCCGAGCCGATCTTGACGAAGCAGCCCGACATGTCGATTTTCCAGCGCACGCTGTCGAAGATGAAGAATTCCGGCTCAGGGCCGAAGAAGGCGGTGTCGCCCATGCCCGACGATTTCAGGTAGGCTTCGGCGCGCTTGGCGATCGAGCGCGGGTCGCGGTCGTAACCCTTGCCGTCCGACGGTTCGATCACGTCGCACTGCATGAACAGGGTGGTTTCTTCCATGAACGGGTCGATATTGGCCGTGTTCGGGTCCGGCAGCAGGATCATGTCGGACGCTTCGATGCCCTTCCAGCCGGCGATCGACGAACCGTCGAAGGCGTGGCCGGACTCAAATTTATCCATATCGAAATGCGACACGGGAACAGTCACGTGTTGTTCTTTACCACGGGTGTCGGCAAAGCGGAAATCAACGAATTTGACTTCGTTGTCTTTTGCCATTTTCAAGACTTCTGCGGCTGTCATTGCCATGCGTATCTCCTAAATGAATGTGGGGTGAGCCGACCAAGTATTCCTGGGTTGATCATGCTGCGCGAAGCGAACATTGCGTGCGACCAAAACTCAATGAAATGATAGCAGATTCCATGCCAGCCCCGACCGCACGGACGAATCCGGCGCCAGACGGGCAAACACTTGAAAATACAAGGATATGGATGAGCGCTCGCGTTATCGCGCACTATTTTGCGGCACATCAACAGTGCACTGAAAGGGTGCAAAAATCCATTATCGCACTGCGCTTGTGCATTTTTACGGAAAACGATGAAAATGCCACATCGTGGTGCGTCGACAGGGGCGCGCCGCCGCCGTCCGACACGCACTATAATGTCTACACCCCCCTCACTCCGACAGGAACACGCCATGAGCTTCGTTGCCGACATCCTGAGCGCCGCCCGCGCCCGCATCCAGCCCGCCGCGTATGCGGGCGCCGTCACACCGCAGGAGGCCCACGCCTTGCTGGAGGCCGATGCCGCGATCAAGCTGATCGACGTGCGCACCAACGCCGAGCGCGACTGGGTGGGCCGGGTGGCCATTCCCGACGCCCAGCACGGTGCCGTGCAGTGGAGCACCTATCCGGGCGGCGCCGCCAACCCCGACTTCCTGGCCCAGCTGGCCGCCGCGGCCGGCAAGAACGAGGTGCTGCTCTTCCTGTGCCGCTCCGGCGTGCGCTCGCGCCACGCCGCCAAGCTGGCGACGGAAAACGGCTACCTGCACTGCTTCGACATCCTCGAAGGTTTCGAGGGCGACAAGGACGAGCACGGCCACCGCAAACATGTGGCCGGCTGGTGCAAGGCCGGCCTGCCCTGGCTGGGCGCGTAAGGGCGGCAGGGCCGCGCCGGAGCGTATGCGCGGCACTGTTGTATTTTGCAATTAATTCCATTGAGAAATCTTACTTCTTAGACAATCTCGCCGCATAGTTCGGTACAATCTGCGCTTAACTTTTGGAGCGCGGCATGAGTATAGAAGCGGAGTCGATTGGCGCCCTGGTGACGGCCGGGCTGGCGGCCGGCGAACTGGAAGGCGATGGCGGCAAGGCCGCCGGCCACGCCGGCGCGCGGCACGGCGCCCGGTGCGCCAATTGCGCCACGCCGCTCGGCGGGCACTACTGCCACGCCTGCGGCCAGGCCGCCCACGTCCACCGTTCGCTGCTGCATCTGGGCGAGGAAGTCTTGCACGGCATCCTGCATTTCGACGCCAAGGGCTGGCGCACCATTCCGATGTTGGTGGCCAAGCCGGGCCAGCTGACGCGCCGCTATGTCGACGGCCAGCGCACCCGCTTCGTCTCGCCGCTGGGCCTGTTCCTTTTCATGATGTTCTTCATGTTCTTCGTGTTTTCCTACACAAGCGGCAACATCCATATGCATGCCCCCTCGACCGGGCCAGAGGCCGCGTTCCGCGCCAAAATCGGCGAGGAAATGGCGCGCCACAAGGCACAGATCAACAACGCCGAGGCGGCGCTGGAGCAGGCCCGCCTGGCCGGCGCCGACACGGCCAAGGCGCGCGGCAAGCTCGACGAACAACGCGCCGAGCTTGCCATGAATGAAAGAATACTGCGGGAATTTAACGGGCACCCCGCCAAAAAAACCGCCGCAACCCAGGAAGAGGAGCGGCGCGACTGGTCGGGCATCCTCACCACCGACGATCCGACCATCGGCCTGCCGCTGAAGCAGGCGCTGAAAAACCCGGACCTGATGTTGTACAAGCTGAAGAACACGGCCTACAAATTTTCCTTCGTGCTGGTGCCCATCACCCTGCCCTTCCTGTGGCTGATGTTCATCCGCCGGCGCGACATCACGATGTACGACCACGCCGTGTTCGCACTGTACTCGCTGTGCTTCATGTCGCTGCTGTTCAGCGCGCTGGCGCTGCTGACCAGCTTCGACCTGGACAGGCTGCTGCTGGCCCTGCTGTTCATCGCGCCGCCGCTGCACATGTATGCGCAACTGCGCGACACCTACGGCATCGGCCGCCGCGCCGCGCTGTGGCGCACCGCGCTGCTGCTGTGCGTCGTCAGCACCGTGTTCCTCGCCTTCCTGGCCCTGATTACCGTGCTCAGCGTAAAGTAAGGGGCTCGGCGCCGTCCCGCCATCACTCGGGCGACGCCTCGGCCGGACCGCCCGCCATCAGGCTCAACACCCGCTGGCGCACGAAATTGATGTGGCTGCGCAAGCCGTACAGACCGTCGGCGAACGACAGCGGGATCGACATCTGGTTGACCATTTCCTCGATCTCTTTGAGCCGCTGCAACTGCGCCGCGTAAATCTCGGCGCGGCGCTCCTGCGGCGCCGTTTCCAGCGCCTGCTCGACGCTGCGCAACTGGCCGTACCAGCGGTAGACGCGCGAGCGGATGCGCCACACATACAGCGGCGGCACCACCTTCGACAGCGGCAAAATCAGCGCGCCCAGCGCCACCACCAGCACCCACATGCGGTCGAAGAAATTGGCCAGCCAGAAGCTCATATAGCGCTGCAACATGGGCGCGCCATCCTTGTAGAACTTGGCCGCCTCGCGCGCCACGGGAATTTCCGTGTAGCGCGCCGACGGGAACTGCCCCTGCTGCTGGAACCAGCCGGTGCCGCCGTGGATCTGCGCGGCCGCCTGCACGAACAAATCGATCAGGGCCGGATGCAAGTCTTCGCGCGCCACCAGCGTCGCCGTCGGCGCGATCAACTGGTAATCCTGGGCCGGCAAGTCGCGCCCCAGGTCGACGATGCCGCGCGGCAGCGTCACATGGCTCAGGAAGGGCAGGCGCCGCGTGTAGGCCTCGGCCTGGGCAAAGTCGAACAGGCGGATGCCCGGCGTTTGCAGCAGCATCTGGATCAGCGGCGCTTCCGGCGCCGAACTGAACACCAGGGCGTCGATGCGCCCCTCCAGCAGCTCCACCGTGGCCGGGGTGTTTTCCAGCGCGCCTATGCCGAGGTCGCCGGCCTCGACGCCGTTCACCGCCAGCACCTGCTTGAACAGCCGCGGCACGCCCGTGCCCTCCGGCCCCAGATTGACCTTCATGCCCTTCAGGCCGGTCAACTGCGTGACGGCCTTTTCCTCGCGCATGAACAGCCAGAGCGGCTCCGTGAACAGGCTGCCCAGCGAAATCAAGCCCTTGCGCTCGGCCTCGGCCTGCTCGGTCGAGCCGCTCTGCACGAAGGCGATATCGACGGCGCCCTGGTTCAGGCGCAGCAAATTCTCCTGCGAGCCCAGCGAGGGCTGCGGCGCGACCTTGATGGCGTGCTTGGCCAGCGCGGCGACATATTTCTTGCCGAACTCGGCGTAAGCGCTGTTTTCCTGCCCCGTCGCCAGACTCACCTTGCGCGGCGGCGCCGGGTCGACCAGCAGATAGGCGATGGCGCACATGGCGGCGATCGCGGCCACGGTGGGGCCGGCGGTGACGAGCAAGTCGCGCACGGAAAAACGCGTGAACGTCAGAATTTTGGACATGGTATGGCGCATAGGTTTCATGGCTTGACACCATGCCAACAAATACGCAACTATGCAAGCCCGTTCAGGGCAGCGCGGCGGCGACAATTCAGGTACAGTGGAATAATGTTAATAAAACAGGAATGTTTATGTTAAAAATAATGGGCAAGGCATCCTCCATCAACGTCCGCAAAGTGCTCTGGACCTGCGCCGAAATCGGCCTGCCGTTTGAGCGCGAAGACTGGGGTGCGGGCTTTCGCTCGACGGGCGAGCCGGAATACCTGCGCCTGAATCCGAACGGCCTGGTGCCCGTCATCAAGGACGGTGACTTCGTGCTGTGGGAATCGAACACGATCTGCCGCTACCTGTGCGGGCGGCACGAACGCCACGACCTGCTGCCGACGGCGCCGCAAGCCCGCGCGCAGGTGGAAAAGTGGATGGACTGGCAGGCGGGCGAACTGAACAACTCCTGGCGCTACGCCTTCATGGCGCTGGTGCGCGACAGCCCGCAACACCGCAACGCGGCCGACCTGGAAGCCGGCCTGGCCAACTGGGTCAAGCACACCGCCATCCTCGAACGCCATTTACAGAACGGCAGCGACTATGTGAGCGGCAACACCTTCACGCTGGCCGACGTCGTGCTGGGGCTATCCGTCAACCGCTGGTTCATGACGCCGATGAAGCGGCCCGACTACCCGGCCGTCGCCGCCTACTACGAACGCCTGAGCCAGCGCGCCGGCTTCATCGAGCACGGCCGCAACGGCCTGCCCTGAAACAGCCGGGGACAGACCACGATTTCCGGGAAAGTATTTCCCGGAAATCGTGGTCTGTCCCCAGTTGTCGGTATCAGCCGCCGCAGGCTTGCGGCGCGGCCGCCGTCTGCGCCGGCGGTTCGATCAGCGGCATCAGCTTCGGCGCCAGGACGGCCAGCAGTTGCACCGGCAGCGCGCTGGTGAAGTCGTAGTTTTTCGCGTCCGGCCCGCGCACATAGGCCGTCATGCTGCCGAAGAAGCGCTCGCCGATGTTGAAGACGAAGGTCGCCGAGCGGTTCACGTAGCGCGATTCGATCAGGCGCCCGCCGGCGCCGTAGACGTCGAAGCGCTGGTCGCCCGTGCCGGTCTTGCCGCCGACGGGGATGATGCTGCCGTCCGCCTTGAGGAAGGCGCTCTTGACGCGCTTGGCCGTGCCGTCCGACACCACTTCGCGGATCGCGTCGGCCACGGCGCGCGCCACTTCCGGCGCCAGCACGGCTTCGTTGGCGCTGTTGGGCTTGCGCTTGACCAGCGTTTCATACGGCGTGCCGGCGGCGAAGTGCAGCGATTCGATGCGCTGGCTGGCCTTGCGCACGCCGCCGTTGATGATGATGCCCATCAGTTCGGCCAGCGCGGCCGGACGGTCGGCCGAGGCGCCCAGCGTCGTCGCGTAGGACGGCACCAGCGAGTCGAAGGGATAACCCATCTTTTTCCATTGGCGGTGGATTTCCAGGAAGCCTTCCAGTTCCAGCAATTCGGCAATGCGCCTGTCCTGGGCGTGCTTGCGGTGCGTGGAGAACAGCCATTTGTACACTTGCTGGCGTTCCTTGTCGCTGGCGGCGACCATTTGCGTCAGCGTCGCGCCTTCATGCTGGCGCAGGTAGCCGACCATCCACAGTTCCAGCGGGTGGACGTTGGCCAGGTAGCCGCGGTCGGCCAGCGACCAGTTGTCGATCGCGTATTGCTCGTAGAGCTTGGCGACGCGTTCGGCCGGCACTTCGTTTTGCGACGGCAGGTTGTCTTTCAGGAAGGCGCTAAATTGCTCCAGCTTGGCTTCCGGCGCGATGCTGCGGTGGATGTTCGCCAGCCGCACCGGGGTCGGGTGTATGCTGCCGAGCAGTACCTTCTCTTGCTCGGCCCCGCTCTTGCCCTTGTATTTCTGGTAGAAGCGCTGCAGGAATTCGCGCCCTTCCTTGTCGGCGAAGCGGCTCAGGTAGGCGGCGCGGCGCGGGTCGTCGGCGTCGGCCAGCAGGGATGCCGACGAGCCCGGCGTCTGGAACATGTAGAAGCGCGCGACGTCGCGCATCAGGCGCACGAAGACCAGGTTGGTCGATTGCCGCAGCGCCTGGCGCACGGTCAAAATGCGGCTGTCGTCGAGCTTGGAGAAGTTGCCGAAGTGGTGGACGCCGCCGCCGGTGAAGAAGCCCTCGCCCGGGTTGCCCGAGTATTTGCGCTCCAGCGCCGCCTGCAGCATCGCCGGCAAGTCGCGCCCCTTGTCGCCGGGCAGCGCCTTGAAGTAGGCGATCGCCCATTGCGACAGCATGTCTTTCGGGTCGACGCCGACCTTGCCCAGCGCGGCCGCGTCCATGCCGGCGTAGCGCTTGTGCAACTGGGCGACGATGTCCATATACGTGACCAGGGTGCGCAGCTTGGCCGTCGAGCCGAGGTCGAGCTTGGCGCCGTCGTTGATGTCCAGGGGCTGGTCGAAATTGTCCGTCTGCAGGCGCAGGCGGTTGACGTTCTCGCCCTTTTCCAGCAGCGTGAAGCTGTAGACGACGTTGGCCGGGTCGCCGTTGCCCAGCATGCCCTTGCCGGTCAGGCCGGCCGCCTTCGCCACTTCCGGGTCGCGCAGCTCGCGCAGCACCGTCGTCACGTCCTTCTGCGCCTGGGCGTCGAGCGTGCTGACGACGCTCAGGTCGAGGCGGTCGAGGTTGTACAGGCGCGAGTCGCCCAGCAGGCCGGCCAGGTGGGTGCGCACGGCGTTCGAGGCCTTGCGCGTGACGAAGGAGGTGGCCTGCGCCAGTTGCACGCCGGACGCGGCGGCCGGCACCAGCTTGACGGCGATGGCGGCGTCGCGCAGCTGCGCCGAGATGACGCCGGCCTGCGCCAGCACGCGCAGGTGGCTGTTGCTCAGCTCCTCCAGGTCGGCGTCGCCGGCGCCCAGGTAGTGCGAGGGGCGGCGCTGGGCGATCAGCAGGCTCAGCGCCTGCTTGTAGGCGAGCGCGCTGCCGGGCTGGTCGAGCTTGCCCTTCAACTCGCGGCTGACTTCGGCGAAGTCGCGCCCGTACCAGACCCACAGGCCGTCGCCGATGCCGTTCACCTCGCCGTAGCCGGGCTTGGCCGACAGCGGCACCGTGTTCAGGTAGTCGACGACGATGCGCCGCCGCGCCGCCGTCGTGTCCTCGCCGCCCTGGTAGGCGCGCAGCGAGGCCGACACCATCTGCCGCAGCTTGTCCTGCATCGAGTTGGTGCGCCCCTCGGCCGAATGGCGGTATTTCTCGATCTGCGTGGCCAGCGTGCTGCCGCCGCCGCTGCGGTGGCCGCCCAGCGTGTTCAGCGATTTGTCGAGGATGGCCTTGCTCAGGCGGTCCCATTCGACGGCCGGGTTGCGCTTCGGATGGGTCGGGTCGAGCAATTCGCGGTTTTCGATGAACAGCAGGCTGTTGACGAGAATCGGCGGCGTGTCGTCGAAATTCGCGTAGGAGCGCTCCGGGTAACTGGCCTTGAACAGCGGCTGGCTGCGGCAATCGAGGATGTCGAGGCCGACCTTGGTCTTTTCGCGGTAGGTGGCGAACACGCCCATGTCGGCCAGCTCCACCATCTTCGGCGACAGGCGCGCCTGCGCCGCGACCTGGTAATCCCGGGCATTGAGTTTGCCGATGAAGTCGGGCAGGTTGGCGTAGCCGAGCCGCTCGTCGTAGGGGCTGTCCTGCGGAAAGCGGATCGCCGCGGCCGGACTGGGGCCGGGCTGGACCTTGTATTCCAGCTTGGCGGCCAGGTTAGAGAAGAAGCGCGCCTGCAGCGCCGAGGTGCGGGTTTCGTACACGGCCCACCAGGCCAACAGCGCCAGCAACACCAGCAGCACCAGCAGCACGATCAGGCCGGCCTTGCTGCGTTTCGCTGGTTGGGGGGATTCCGGCGGCACCGGGGCGGCCTGGGCGTGGGCCAGATGTGCGCTTGTTTGTGTCATAAGATGCAAATTCATAGGGGTGACTGGCCGTTCCCTGCCGTAGCGCAGCGCGGCCGCGCCGGCGCGCAGCTTGCGCACGGCGCGGACCACCATGCGGGGCCGGCGAAAACGGCGGTTGCTCAACATAAGGGCATCCCCGACGCGGCGGCGCGGCGCAGCGCAGCGCGCAACGGGTTCTCAGAGGTGCCCATAGGTGTCCAAACCGGTCAGTCGTGATTCAGTGATCGGGGTTCAGTAAAACTCCAGCCGCATCGCCCGGGCGCGAACCCGGCACAGATGCGGTGCGGCGTGAGCGCTTCGCCACCATTCCACCACAACGGGGCTGCGGCAACGGGGTGGCGCGTATAAAAAACGTGCTTCAGTTGGGATTTTCGCAAAAAAACAACGGCGCGTCCCCGCCGTGGGGGAGCGCCGCCCGGGCGCGCCGGCGACGGCCGTTCGCCGGCGTCCTCAGATCTGCGTGAACTCGACCTCCAGTCGTGCCAGTTCGGCGCACAGCACGGCGAAGGCGGCCGCCGTCTGGGCCGGTTCGCCCTTCACGCCCAGCTCGATATGGCGGCGCGTGCCGGCGTCGCCCACGCTCGGCAGGCTGAACACCTTCACCAGCGGGAACTGCGTTTCCAGCGCCACCATCAGGGGCGTCAGCGCCGACTCGGCCGCCTCGAACGCCAGCACGGCCCGTTCGGCGCGCGGGGTGCGGTGGAACAGCTGCGGGTAGTGGGTGTCGAGCACCCATTCGATCATCGGCCAGGCCATCACGGGGAAGCCCGGCATGAAATAGTGCGTGCCCAGCGCGAAGCCGGCGATATTGTTGTACGGATTGGGCACCAGCTCGGCGCCCTCGGCGAATTCGGCCATTTTCAGGCGGTGCAGGTTTTCCGCCGACGCCAGGTCCACCGTCTTGCCCGTCTCCGCGCCCATTTGCACGATGCGCTGCTGGATATTGGCCTTGCCCTGCGCATGCATCACGAGCGGGCGGCCCAGCGCGTCGGCGGCGGCCTGCCGCGTGTGGTCGTCCGGCGTGGCGCCGATGCCGCCGCAACAGAAGACGATGTCGCCGCCGGCGAAGGTGCGCCGCAGCGTGGCCGTGATGCGGGCCGGATCGTCGCCCAGGTACTCGGCCCAGCCCAGTTGCAGGCCGCGCGCGCCCAGCAGTTGCACGACCTTGGCGAAATGCTGGTCGACCCGCTTGCCCGATAAGATTTCGTCGCCGATGATGATCAATCCGATAGCCATAGCCGCCTTGAGTTGATATGAAAAAGTATGCAATTCGATGCCGTTGAGACGAGCGCCATATCAGGCCCCGTCCGCCACCGCATCCTGCACCGGCGCGGCGCCGCGCAGCCGCGCCAGCGCGTCCAGGCAATAATACTGGAACCACAGGCCGGTGAAGATGAAGATCAGCACATACAACCAGATCGCGAACGCCGCCAGGAAGGGGAAGAACACGACGGACATGACGCCGCCCAGCCACAGCAAACCGGGCAGCGCACCGGCCGCGCCCGACACCACGCCGATCGCCAGCAGGGGCCGGCGGTGCGCCCGCAGCAGCGCGCGCCGCTCGTCCTCGCTGGCGTAGTCGGCCAGCGCGTCATAGGCCATCACGCGGCTGCTCAACCAGCCCCATAGCAGGGCCTGGGCCAGCATGGCCAGCGGCGGGAAAAAATACAGCGGCAGCGTGGCGATCCAGCCCAGCACAAACACGAGGAAGGCGCCGGCGCCCGTCGCCAGACTGCCCAGCAAGCCGCCGCCGCGCTTTTTCTCCAGCCGGGGAAAATGCCGGCCGCCGACGTGGCGGGCGATGGCCGGCATCGCCGCCACGCCGATGAAGAGCAGGGCCGTCAAGACCATCAAGGGCAGCAGCAGGAACATGGCGATCAAGGGCACGATGACGGTCTTCAGCGCGCCCAGGCCGAGCGTGCCCAGCACGCTGCCGCTGAGGCGGAAGCCGTCGTGCTCGGCGAACAGGCTGTGCAGGCTGTCGACCAGCGGCTGCAAGCCCTGCCACAGCATCAGCAGCCACAGCGCCACCGACAGCACGAAGGGGATAATGCTCAGCAACAGCATGCGGCCATGCAACTGGGCCTGCAGCGCGCGGCCATAGGCGTTCAGGACGGCGCGCATCAGTCGGGCGTCTTTCTCATATATTCCACCATGCGTTTCAAACCCAGCCATTGCTGGCGCCAGAAACCGCGCCCGTAGTCGCGGCCGGGAATCGCCAGGCCGGCGCGGTTGATATACGGATACTGGCCGCGCACGCCGGTGGCGGCGAATTCCGGCGTGAAGTTGGCGGTGCGGAAAATGATATCCCAGACCGGCAACAGCACGGCGAAGTTGCAGCCGCCCAGGCTGCCCTGCCCCGTCGACTCGTGGCCGACGCCGATCGCGTGGTGCATGCGGTGGTAGCGCGGCGACACGAGCAGGCGCTCGCCGATGCGGCCGAAATGGATGCGCACATTCGCGTGCTGCAAGCTTTGCAGGATGCGCGACACCGACACCAGCAACACGTACTGGCCGGGCGGCACGCCGATGCCGAGGGCGATCAGCGCCATGTAGACGTCGCGCAGTAGATCGTCGAGCAGGTGGTTGCGGTCGTCGCTCCACAAATTCATATTGCGCTGGCTGTGGTGCAGGCTGTGCAAGCCCCACCACCAGTTGAACAGGTGCGAGGCGCGGTGATACCAGTAATCGAAGAAATCGAGCACGACGAAATACAGCGCGAAGCTGGCAATTGGACTAATGCCGGGCCAGAAGGTTTCCAGGTTGACGGGATGGAAGCCGTCGAGGCGCAGCGCGCCGGCCAGTTGGTCCATCAAGGGGTCGAGCGTGAAGAAGATCAGCACGGGGAACAGGCCGATGCGGTGCAGCACCGTGTAGACGAAGTCGTTCCAGCGCGCGCGCGGGTCGGTGAACTTGTGCACCGGCAACCAGGCCTCCAACGGCCGCAGCACGATGAACAGCAACAGCAGCTCGCAGACGCCGATCAGCAGCCACTCGGTGCCCTCGAACGCTTCCTCGGTGAACTCGCCGAAGCCGAAATGGTAAATCAGGGGCTGGATGACGGTTTCGAACAAATAGCCCTGGGCCGTGCCGAAAACGTCGATTAAAAATTGCATCATGGGCGTTTGAAAAGGGGTTGATAGTCGGGATGTGCGCGCAGCGTGGCGAAGCAAAATCCCTTTTGTTGCAGACCGACGATCAGCGGCTCCAGGTTGGCCGGCGCCCACGCCGCCTTGCGCGACCAGATCCCCATGTGGGCGACGAAGATATCGCCGTCGCGCAAATTGGCCAGCGCCCTGCGCAGCAGCACGGGGTTCGGATAGGCCTCGCTGGACAGCTCGTCGCCGGAAAAACCGGCCTTGGCCCAGGCCACGTGGGCGTAGCCGCACGCCTTGCCTGCGGCCAGCGTGCGCGCCGACACGCGCCCGCCCGGCGCGCGCCACAGCGGATCGAGCTTGCCGCCGGTGAGTTCCTCGAAACGGCGGTCGACGCGTTTCAGCTCGTCGCAAAACTGCTGCGGACTCCAGCTCAGCTTCTCGCCCGCATGGCTGCCGAACTGGGGCTTGACCTCGATCATGCCCCTGGCCGCATCGCCCTGCAGGTAAACGTGGTCGAAGGTATGCGAGCCGAACGCGTGGCCCTCGGCGACGCGGGCCTTCCAGTACGCGGCCCAGGACGGGTCCAGCGCATAGTCGCCGCGCGTGGTCTTTTCGTTGGCCAGGAAAAACGTCGCCTTGACGCGGTGGCGCGCCAGCGTCGCGGCGATCAGCTCGGCCTGCGACTGGCTGCCGGTGTCGAAGCTCAGGTAAATCGTGCCGTGGCAGGCGGGCGCCGCGCCGGCCGCCCCGGCGGGCGCGGCCGCCTGCAGGGCCGCCGCCAGCACGCAGGCGAATGCGCCGGCGCGCAAATTAAATGCGCGGCGAATGGTTGGCAAAATACACGCCGTGCGGCGAACGGCCGACCGGTATCAGTTTGATCACCTTGCGCGTGGCCAGGTCGATCACGGCCACTTTTTTGATCCAGCGTAGCGTCACCCACATGGTCTTGCCGTCGGCCGTCACTTCCATGCAATCCGGGCCGCCGGGCACATTGATGGTGCCGACATTTTCCAGCGTTTGCTGGTCGATGATGTTGATCGTGTTCGAGACGCGGTTCGAGACGAAGGTGTGGCGCTTGTCGCCCAGCGCGCGGAAATTGTGCGTGCCGGCGCCGGCCTTGATGCGCTTGACGGTTTTCTGCGCGCGCCAGTCGATGACCTCGACGTAGTCGCTGCCCATGATGCCGACGAGCAGATACTTATCGTCCGGCGTCATCGCGATGCCGGCCGGCAGTTTGCCGACCGGCAGCGTCCACTTCAGCGTTTGCGTGGCCAGGTCGATGGCGCTGACCTGGTCGCTGCCCTGCTGGGTGATGAAGGCCATCGTGCTGGCCGCGTTGAAGGCCATGTGGCTAGGCAGTTTCGGCAGCGGAATGCGCTTGGCCAGCGTCAGCGCGCTGCCGTCGTAGCGGTACAGGTCGATGCGGTCCAGGCGCAGCGAATTCGAAATGAACCATTTCTGGTCCGGCGAAAAGCCGATCTGGTAAGGGTCGAGGATGTCCTTGATGCGGCGCTGCTCCTTGCCCGTCTTCGGGTCGAGGAAAATCAGCTCGTTGCCGACGGAACTGGCGACGATCAGCGATTTGCTGTCCGGCGTCTCCATCAAATGGTGCGGTTCCTTGCCCACTGGAATAGAGGACAGGGCGCCATAGGTGTTCTGGTCCAACAACTGGACGCTGGCGTCGCGCGAATTGAGGATCACCACGACATTGGCCTGCGCAAGCGGCAGGGCCGAGATGGCGCAGACACTGGAAAATACGATACGACGTAGACTGCGGAGCATGAATAATCGCTTGAAAGTACGAAAAGGCTATTTTACGTGCAAACGGCCACACGATTGGATTTATCGCCGACAATTCTGGCGCGGCCGCGCGGCGCCGCCGCATAGCGCTTTGCCACTGCTTGCTCTACAATCGAGGCTGAATCCCCACACACAAGGAAAACCATGTCCACCATCACCACCGATTCCGGCCTGCAATACATCGAAGTCACCGTCGGCGAAGGCGCCGTCGCGCAAGCCGGCCAGAACGTCGTTGTCCATTACACCGGCTGGCTGCAAAACGACGACGGCAGCAAAGGCCCGAAATTCGATTCGAGCAAAGACCGCAACGACCCATTCGAATTCCCGCTGGGCGCCGGCCGCGTCATCAAGGGCTGGGACGAAGGCGTGCAAGGCATGAAAATCGGCGGCACCCGCCAATTGATCATCCCTGCCGAACTGGGCTACGGCTCGCGCGGCGCAGGCGGCGCGATCCCGCCGAACGCCACGCTGATTTTCGACGTCGAACTACTGGGCGTGTAATGTCCAAGGCCACCGCGATGACTGTGGCGCGCCAGGCGCTGCTGCTGGCGGCAGTGCTGCCGGCGCTGGGCGGTTGCGCCGTCGTCGCGGTCACCACCACGGTAGCCGGCGCCGGTGTCGCGGTGGCCTCGACGGCTGTTGACGCCACCGTTGCCGTCGGCAAGGGCGCCGTCAAGGTCGGCGGCGCCGTGCTCGGCGCCGCCGACTAGCCCGCGGCGCCGCCCGGGCGCTGCCCCGCTTTGGCGTCAACGATGCCAATCCTTGCGCAAGGCCTCCTGCTCCGCCTTGGAGTCCAGCGCCGCGCTGTCGATGCGCCGCTCGATCGCCTCCTGCACGGCCGACGGCGCCTCCTGCATGGTCCACTGCCGATCCGCCGGCATGGCCCGCTTCGTCTGCTGCAGCAGCACGGGAATCGCCCACTGCGCGCCGCTGCGGCACGCCAGGCCGGCCAGATCCTGCCCCGCGCCGTCCATGACAAAACTGCGGCAATACACCCCCTGGTTCGACACAAAACTGATACCGATTGCCACCTTGGCACCGACCGGCCCGATCCCCGCCGTCTGCTCCGACAGCGCCTGCGCCAATTCGCCGCGGGCCATCAGCGCGCCGTCCGCGCCGGCCACGGCCGCCTCGCGGTCCGCCGCCCAGTCCGGCAAAATGAAACGCCCCACGCCGACGCCGGCGACCAGGGCCAGCGCCACGGCCGTCCACTCTATCCACGACCAGCGCCACGCGGCACCGGCCTTGGCCGGCGGCGCGCTACGGCCGCCCTTGGCCGCACGCACCGCGTCCAGCTGCACCACCTTGGCGGCGGGAAGCGGGCGCAAAAGCCGCAGCAGGCGCGGCGGCAATGTTTCCTCCAGCACCGGCGCATACGCGGCACACACGGCCACGCGAAGCGCCTGAAATTGCGCCACCTTGTGCGCAACGGCCGGATCGCGCCGCAGCGCCGCCTCGACGGCGTGGCGGTTGGCCTCGTCCAGTTCGCCGTCCGCGAACGCCATCAGTGTCTCGTCGGAAAACGTCATGGCATTTCCCTCGCCTGCTCCGACAAGCGCCGCTGCAAGGCGTCGCGCGCCCGCAGCAGCCGGCCGCCCAGCGCGGCGGGCGCGATCTCCAGCACCTGCGCCGCCGCCTGATACGACAGGCCGTCGACCAGCACCAGACCGATCACCATGCGCTCCGCCTCATTGAGCCGGGCGACGGCCCACAGCATCGCCATGTCCGGCTGCAGCGCCTCGCCGGCGGCGCTGCCAGCCGGCTCGGCCGCAAACGCCGGCTCGCCGCGCTCCCGGCCATGCAACTGGTCGCCGCGCGCCTGCACCATCAGGCGCAACATCGCGCAGTCGAGCCGGCCGTCCGCCTGCCACTGCGCGCCGCCTTTCAGCGCCCGCTCGATGGCCAGTTGAACCAGATCGTCGGCGTCGTCGCCGCTGCGGCACACAATGCGGGCAAAACGTCGCATACGCGGCAGCAAGGCAGCGATATCGGCACGCAGCGGTACGGTCGTTGGCGTCATGAATGGTAGATAAACAATACAGGCTGTGAATGGAATACCGACCTCCTATACTATCATCCTGTCATGCCGGCGCCGCGCACACGCCCGCACCTGGCTACCAGGAAAGCCCAGCCTACCATTCGCCCATCAGCGCCAGCATCACCAGCTTCTCGAACTCGGGCGCAAAACGCTTGATGACATTGTCCGGATCGGTGACCAGGGCGTCGTCGGTGACGATGCCGAACTGCACGCCGCCGTTGTAGCTGAGGATGGAAACGCCGACGCCGATGTCGCCCGACTGCGGCACCCAGAACATCACCTGGTCGAGCTGGCTGCCGGCCAGATACAGCGGCGCTTGCGGGCCGGGTACATTGCTCATCACGGCCGTCGCCTTCCTGGCGAAATAATTCTGGATATCGTTCTGCACCGGCTTCGGTGCCGCGCCCAGCACGCCCAGCACCGACATCGCCACCAGCGCCGTGTAGCCGCCCTTCAAGTCGTCCATGCGCCGGCGCACTTCGAGCAGACGCGCGACCGGATCTTCCAGGCCGACCGGCAGCACCAGCGGCACCAGGCCAAAGGCGTTGCCCAGTCTTTGCTGGCGGCTGGCCTTGCGCAAATTCACCGGCACCATCACGCGCACCTCGCAATCTGCGCCGACGGCGTCGCCCTTCGCCCGCAGATAGGCGCGCAGCGCACCGGCCACGCTGGCCATCAGCACGTCGTTGATCGAGCAGCCGAACGCCTTGCCGACCGCCTTCACCTCGGCCAGCGGCAGCGGCTCGCTCCACGCCACATGCTTCTTGCCGTTCGGCTGGCCCTTCAGGCGCGTCGGCGTATCCTCGCCCATCGTCGTCAGTTTGACGGCATCGACGGCCAACTGCCCCGCCGCCTGGGCAAGGCCGGCAATTTTCCCGCCCAGCTTGTCCATCTCGCTGAACAGGCACATCGACTTGATGAACAGGGTCGACGACAGGTCGATCGCCTTGACGCTGGTGAGCGTCATCGGCATCAGGATCTGCGCCCACGGATTTTCCTCGGCCGCCACGACCGCGTGCGGGCTGGGCTGCGCCGGCGCGACGCCGATGTCGCTGCCGAACATCGACATGAACACGCCGACCAGGGCCACGCCGTCGGCGATGCAATGGTGAATGCGCACGATCAGCGCCTGGCGCACCCGTCCGTCCTCGCCGACGCAATTGTCGACCAGATGCATCTGCCACAGCGGCTTGTCGCGCGCCAGCGGTTGCTGCGATAGCGCGCCCACCATCCGCTGCAGCGCCGCCTTGTTGCTGCCGCCCCTGGACTTGGGCGACGCCAGCCGCGCGGGCACGACATGGTCATCCAGATCGACCTGCTGCTCCTGCCACCAACTGCCGGCGAGGTCGCTGACGACCCGGCTGCGAAAACGGGAAAAGGCCAGGAAACGGGCCGTCAGCGCCTGCTTCAACGCGTCCGTGCCGACCGGCTTGTCCAGCATGGCGACGCCGACAATCATCATCAGGTTGCTATCCGAATCCATGCGGAGCCATGCGGTGTCGACGGTGGACATCTTTCTCCGGCTGAAGGCCGACACGGCTGTGGACAACATTCGAGCATCTCCTCTATAGATTGGCGGGCGTTTGGTTCTATTATGTCGCGCAGGAATCAATTTGATGCGATAAGATTCTAGTATATCTACTCTAGCAACATTAACAGAGCAACATTTTTCAGCCAACAGGAGTGTTTATGAGTTTACAAGAGCAATTCGAGCAAGCGCAGCTTGACTCCAAGAACCTGTCCGAGCGTCCGGACAATATGACCTTGCTGAAGATTTACGCGCTGTTCAAACAGGCGTCGGCCGGCGACGCGAGCGGCGATCGCCCTGGCTTCACCGACATGGTCGGCCGCGCCAAGTTCGACGCCTGGGCCGCCCTGGCCGGCACCTCGAACGACGACGCAAAACAGCAATATATCGACCTGATCGCCGATCTGAAGGATTAAGTGCGCGCCGGGGCTTGAATGTATTCGAACTCGGCGCGAGTAGATTCAAGCCGGCGAAAAAAGGCTGGGAATGCCCCCAGGGGTTTCCCGGCTTGCCTTATCAGGGTAGGAACAACTTGACCAGGATGGGAATATACATGGCGATAACGGCTCCCATCATCCATTTCATCAGCGCCTTTGTACTATCCACGGCCGCCATAATACGTATCTCTCTTGCTTCGAAATGAGCGACAAGTTCCTTGAAATCGGCTTTAACACCCAATTCAAGTAACTTAAACTCGTGCTTCAACATCTCAAACTCGTGCTTCAGCTCATCAAATCTGCGCTCCAACACCTCAAATTTACGCTCCAGCGCCTTAAAATCGCTGCGCAGGCTGTGCTCCATCTCGCTCATTTTCTGCAGCAGCCTGGCTTCCCACGCGTCGTTTTTCGTGTTGATCCGGCATTCGAGCAAGTGCAATTGTTCTGAAAAGGAAGCCATCGGTTCCAATGCTTCGCGTAGACTGCTGGCGTGGATTTCCGCCTGCACAGGCGGAACGCCGGCGCTCTCCAGCGCACGCGCGTAAGCAAGCGAATCGAATGTTTTCGCCATGGCGGCCTCCTTCCATCAAGGTTAGCAGATCCACACGCGCATGCCATCCCCAGTCCCTCGAAAACCAATCTGCGTCAAAGCACCCCGGACCGCCATGCAAGGTTTGCGGCGCCGCCGGCTATTTTTTGGCGGCCGCCAACGCCTGCGCAATCCAGCTGTCATAAATCGGCCGGTGCCACTCGATCCACGCGTCCGTGTGACGGGCGATGTCTTTCGCCGTGCCCTGGCCGTCGCGCATGCGCTGGTTTTGCGCGTTGATGTCGGCCACAGGCAATTGCATCACCTCGAACAGCTTCGCCGCCGCCGGATTTTGCTCGGCAAATTGTTTATTCGCGACAATGCGCGCCGTGTTCATTGCAAAGCCGTAATTGCTGCCGTCGGCCATCCGCGTGTCGAGCTTGGACTGCGTGCCCGGCAGCGATGAAAACGGCACCTGCAACCACACCACATCGACGCCCGGACGCAGCACGCCGCTGACCCAGTACGGTGTCCACGTGTAATACAGGATAGGCTGGCCGCGCTGGTAGCGGCCGATAGTGTCGGCGATCAGCGCCGCGTAACTGCCCTGCACGTGGTTGACCGTTTCGCGCAGCTTGAACGCGCTCAATTGGTGTTCGATCACCTGCTCGCAACCCCAGCCCGGCGTGCAACCGGTCAGGTCGGCCTTGCCGTCGCCGTCGACGTCGAACAACTTGGCCAGCGTCGGGTCGCGCAACTGGTCGATATTGCTGATGTTGTACTTGTCGGCCGTGGCCTTGTCGATCAGATAGCCCTGCGCCGCCGGCCCCGCATAGGCGCCGCTGCGCGACAGCTTGGCGTCGCCGCCGGCGCTGTTGTAGAAGTCGCTGTGCATCGGGTCCCAATGCACGGCCATGAAGGTGGCGTCGCCGTTGGCGATGGCGATGTGGGCGGTCGGATACTCGACCTCCTTGATAGCCTGCACCTCGTAGCCCAGCGTTTCCAGCGCCCGGCTGACCAGCAGGGTCTGGAAGGTTTCCTCGGCGATCGAGCTTTGCAGCGGTTGCACCTTGATGCCCTTGCCGGGCAAAGCATCGGCGCCGGCGTCGGCCGCACAGACGGCGCTTGCCAGGCCCAGCGCCAGCACGGCGCCGGCCAGCATGGCGCGAACATGTTTTGCTTGATTCTTCATCGTTCTTCCTTTCATTGCGCTGTAGGGATAAGGGCCGGCGCCGCGGCGCCGCCCCGCGTGGCGGCCGCGCGCACCGTGCGCGCCAGGCGCCACAGCAAACCGACCGGACCGCGCTGCCACCAGCGGTGCGCGCCGCGGCGCGGCCGGCCCAGCGACTGCGTGATGCGGTCCAGCGTGATGGCCAGCAGCACGATGCCCAGGCCGCCCACGGTGGCCAGGCCCATGTCAAGGCGGCCGATGCCGCGCAACACCATCTGGCCCAGGCCGCCCACGGCGATCATCGACGCGATCACCACCATCGACAGCGAGAGCATCAGCGCCTGGTTGATGCCGGCCATGATGGACGGCATCGCCAGCGGCAATTGCACCTTGCTCAGCAACTGCCACGGCGAGGCGCCGTAGGCGCGCGCCGCCTCGACCAAATCGGGCCGCACCTGGCGGATGCCCAGATTGGTCAAACGCACCAGCGGCGGCAGCGCGAAGATGATCGTGACGATGACGCCGGGCGCGTCGCCTATGCCGAACAGCATCACCACCGGCACCAGGTAGACAAAGGCCGGCGTCGTCTGCATCGCGTCCAGCAGCGGCCGCATCCAGCGCTGGGCGCGCTCGCTACTGGCCAGGAAAATGCCCAGCGGCAGGCCGATGGCGAGGCAGAATGCCAGCGAGGTCAACACCAGCGACAGCGTCACCATCGCCTCCGGCCAGATGCCCAGCATCACCACCAACAGCAGGGCCAGCACCGTGCCGACGGCCAGCGCGCGGCTGGCGAACTGCCAGGCCAGCAGGCCGATCAAGGCGATCAGGGCGAACGAGGGCACGCTTTGCAGCAAGCCATTGACGCCGCCCAGGGCGCCGTCGATCGGCCCGCGCACGGCCTGGAAGAAAGGCCGGCAATGCAGCACCACCCAGCCGAGGCCGTCGTTGATCCAACTCTCCAGCGGCAGCGAGCCGTCCCACAGTTGCTCGATACGCCAGGCGCTGTCGGGCGCCTGCGCGGCCGGCGCGTCGAGCCAGCCGGCGCCGGCCGTGCCGACGTCGGTGCTGGCCCAGGGATTGACGACGGCTGCGCTTGGCAAGGGGGCGGTCACGGGAACGGGATTCATGGCTGGCCTTTCTGGATCGGTGCGGCGGGAGTGGCGCGGTCGAGGAATTTGAGCAGGATGGTCTTGCTGATGGCGCCGCGGAACAGGCCGTCGTCGGCCACCACCGGCACCGCGTACGGCGCCTGCGCGACCTGGCCGTACAGGCCGCTGACGGCCGCGTCGGCGGCGATCGCCTGCACCTGCGGCAGATAGGCGCGCGCCAGCCCCAGCGGGCCGACGTGGCCGTCGAGCGCGCCGCGCAGCGAGTCGGCCGACACGACGCCGAGGAAGGCGCCCGCCGGACTGACCACGTAGGCGTATGCGCGGTCCTGGTCTTCCAGCATCTTCAGCGCGGCGCGCGAACCCCGGCCGGGCTGCTCGGCCACCACCACCTGGCTCTTGCGGGCGATGTCGCCGGCCTTGAACACGGCCGCCGCGTCGACCCCGCGCACGAAGCTGCGCACATAGTCGTTGGCCGGCGCGCGCAGGATTTCCTCGGGCGTGCCGACCTGCTCGACCTGGCCGTCGCGCATGATGGCGACGCGGTCGCCGATGCGCATCGCCTCGTCGAGGTCGTGCGAGATGAACACGATGGTGCGGCGGCGCACTTGCTGCAGGCGCAGCAGCTCGGACTGCATCTCCGTGCGGATAATCGGGTCGAGCGCGGAAAACGCCTCGTCCATCAACAGGATGGACGGGTCGGACGCCAACGCCCGCGCCAGGCCGACGCGCTGCTGCATGCCGCCGGACAGCTCGTCCGGATAACTGGCGCCCCAGCCGCTCAGGCCCACCTGCTCGAGCGCCTGCGCGGCCAGCCGGTGGCGCTCGGCGCGGGCGACGCCGGCCAGCTCCAGGCCCAGCGCCGTGTTGTCGAGCACCGTGATGTGCGGCAGCAGCGCGAACGACTGGAACACCATGCTGATGTCCTTGCGCCGCAGCGCGCGCAACTGCGCGTCGTCGAGCAGGTTGATGTCCTCGCCGTCGACGAGGATGCGGCCGGCGGTCGGCTCGACCAGGCGGTTGAGCATGCGCACCAGCGTCGATTTGCCGGAGCCGGACAAGCCCATGATGACGAAGATTTCGCCGGCCTCGATGTTCAGGCAGGCGTCGAACACGCCGATGGAACAGTCGGTGCGGGCCAGGATGTCTTGCTTGCTGCAGCCCTGGCGGACCAGTTCGAGAGCGGCTTGCGGCGTGTCGCCGAAGACCTTGAAGACATGGTCGATGATGATTTGTTTTGCCACGTTGGTGGTTCTCCTTCGATGCAACGAATGGAAGGGCTTCCGGCCGCGGCGCGTGCAGGCGCGACTACGCCTTGGGCGACCGAAAAAGGGAGTGACACGTATGACCGGCGACCTGGGCAGCGTTGCCGGGCGGGGGTGTCGTGCGCGTCAAAAGAGGCTGGTTTAGGACGTTTGAATCGCGCTGGCGCCGTGCAAAACACGGTGCCGATGTATCCGGCCGAACAGTCGGCGGAAGGTACGGGCGCAGAACCCGAATTGACGATTTACCTCTGGCAAGAGGCAAATGAGCTGCGTGGCAGCTTGTGAATTATGTGGCGAGTATAGCGCAAAAAAACAACAAAGTCCAGTGGCAATCGCCGCCGAACTATGCTAGATAAGCAAGGCGGCGCCCATCCTGGGGTCGGGCGCGGCCGCTTGCGGGCGCGGTTTCAGGCCGCGCCGCCGAAGACCTTCTGCATGTTTTCCGCGACCTTGTGCTCGATCTTGGACGAGAAGGCGCTGAACAAAAAACCCAGCTTCAAGTGCATCTGCGCCTGCTTCAGGGCCAGGGTCAGCGAACCCTCGACGCCGCTGCGCTCGAAGTGCAGCACGTCGCCCTCCCAGGTGCAGGCCAGGTCGTACTCCTCGGCCATCTTGTCGGCCACTTGCTGCGCCGCCTCGCGGGCCTTGCCCGGTGTCAGGCTGTGCTCCTGAACGATGTGAATGTCAGCCATCAAACTATCCTTTTATTCTCAAATGTGGTGAACCAGGCGGCATCATGCCAGCTGAAGGGCCGCCGCGCCAGTGCGCTACAGCAGGCGGAACGCCAGCGCCGCCACGATCGTCGGCGGCGTCGCCGCCAGCAGCAAACCGAGTGGATGCACGGCCGCGTGCTCGAAATGGCCGCGCAAAATCGCCATGCCGGCCGGATTCGGCGCATTCGCGATGACGGTCAGGCCACCGCCCGTCACGGCGCCCGTGACCAGCGCGTACTTGAAGCTGTCGGACAGGTTCTCGACCAGCGAACCGAGATAGGTGAGCGCGGCGTTGTCCGTCACGGCCGTCAGCGCCGTGGCGCCGAAGAACACGGCGTCGCTGCTCATGCTCATCAACAGCGGCTGCAACCACCACTGCTGCTGGCCGCCCAGCACCACCAGCCCGGCCAGGAAAAACGCCACCAGCAAGCCTTCGCGCAGGATCAGCCGGTCCTGGTGGCGGGCGTAGGCCTGGGCCACGCCGAGGAAAAACAGGAACAGGCCCATGAAGATCGCCGGATGGTGGGCGAACACCACCACGCCGACCAGGAAGGCCAGGTGCGCCAGCGTCAGCGGCGCCGGCACCGGCTCGCCGCCGGGGCCGCCAACGGCCAGCGGCAGCCGCGCCAGCTCCTTGCGGAATAGCAGCGCCGCGCCGGCGGCGTTGACGAACACCGCCAGCGCCGCCTTCCAGCCCAGCGTCGTCAGCATGAAGGACATGTCCCAGCCCCACTTGCCGGCCACCATCAGCACCGGCGGCGCGGCAAACGGCGTCAGCGTGCCGCCTATCGACACATTCACGAACAGCACGCCCAGCGTCGCGTACTTCAGCCGGGTGGAAATGCCGCGCCCGCACACGCCGTCCGACAGGATCAGCGCCCCCAGCGTCATCGCCGCCGGCTCCGTGATGAAAGAGCCGAGCAGCGGCACCAGGCCCAGCACGGCGACATAAAAGCCCATGCTGCCGGGCAGCGGGATCAGCCCGGCCAGCCGCTGCACGCCGGCCGTCGTGGCGCGCAGGATGGGCCGGGTGCCGGCGATGACCATGATGGCGAAGACAAACATCGGCTCGGTGAAATTGCGCCCGTCGATGTAGCCCGTGGCGGCCGCCGCGCCGTCGATGGCGAACATGGCCACCATCAGCACCAGCGCCCAGAAACCGAACACGACCTCGACCTCGCCCAGCAGGTGCCACAGGCCGGCATGGGCCGGCCTGCGGTGCGCCAGACGCTCGAAAAATTTGCTCGAAAAGGTGTGCAAGATGGCGACGGCAAACAGCGCCGCGCCGGTCAGTTGGATCGTCGTGGGGGTCAAGTGCTACTCCTGAGCGTATCGGGTTCAAGCATAGTGTACGACAGGCCGGGCGCGCCGCCCGCAAACCTTGTGCCACCTCAAACGGGCGCGCCGGCCATGGGGGGACTATTTCAATTCCAGCCGTGGCGCCAAGCAGCAACCGCCTGATGTAGGACGCCGCGTCAACCGCGCGGCGTCACGCCGCCTTTCCCCAGGAGAGACAATATGGACCAGAAAGTGATTGTGCCGGTCGAGGTCGAGGCCGTGCTCAGCAAATGTGCCTCGCAGCCCCCCATCAGCTACGTGCCGACGCCGTCGGCGCCGTACCGCCAGCACCGCAAAAACGTGCAACTGACGCAACAACCGGGCAAGCCGCGGCGCTTCCCCGTGCCGCCGGCCGAGCAGGCCGCCGTGCCGCTGGGTTCGCGCGTGCTGATCTGGAAGCAAGACCCGTCCGTCAGCGACCTGGGCACGCGCAAGGTCTTTCTGCCCGGCCTGGTGCTGCAGGGGCCGCGCGACGCCCGCGTCACCTTTGGCGAACCGGGCATCGCCCCCGTCAACCCGAACGCCTTCGGCGACTTCATCGTCTCGCCCAACACCGACCAGTTCGACGCCATCCACACCTACGCCGTCGTGCGCCTGACGCTCAGCATGTACCAGCGCGCGCTCGCCTCCGGCGGCAACGCCGCGCCCGTGCCGTGGCAATGGAACAGCGCCAGCAACACGGCGCCGCTGCGGGTGTTCCCGCACGGCCTGCCGAACGTCATGAACGCCTTCTACAGCCGCAACGACAAAGCCCTGAAATTCGGCGACTTCATCCCCAGCGGCGGCACCGAACGGGTGTTCACCTGCCGCTCCCTCGACATCGTCGCCCACGAGACGGGCCACGCCGTGCTCGACGGCCTGAAGCCGAAATGGCTGCTCAGCAGCAATCCGCCGCAGACGGGCGGCCTGCACGAAGCGTTCGGCGACCTGACGGCCATCTTCCTGGCCCTGTCCCAGCTCGACCAGGTGGAAGCCGTCATCGCCCAGACCAAGGCCAATTTGCACGACAAGACCTTCCTGGCCGACATGGCCGAACAGTTCGGCCTGGCGCTGGGCCGGGCCAACGGCTTGCGCAACGCCGACAACGACTTGAAGCTGTCGGAGGCGGGCAATGAGGTGCACGCGATCTCGCAAGTGTTCACCGGCGCCGTCTACGACATCCTGGCCGACATCTTCGCCTACGAACGCCGCCCCGCCGTCGAGGACGACGCGGCCGTGCTGCACCACGTCGGCGACTACCTGCGCGGCCTCGTGCTGCGCGCGCTCATCGGCGCGCCCGACATCGCCGCCACCTACGCCGACGTCGCCAACCAGATGCTGCTGATCGCCGCCGCCGACGGCAAGCCGGCGCAGTACCGCGACTTCATCCGCAACCAGTTCACGCTGCGCGAAGTGCTCAGCGGCGCCGCGTTGACAGGCGAGGCCGGCGCGCCGATGATGTTCCAGGCGCACATCACCGACCAGGCCGGCGCGCGCCAGGACCGGCGCGCCTGCTGCGGCACGATGAGCAGCGCCGAATACCTGGAGTCGGAGAACCTGTTCGACGAAGAGCGCGCGGCGCTGGCCGCCTGGTGCCGCGACTATGGCGGCAGCCTGCGCGGCAACGGCCACGCCGGAGCGGACCAGGGCGGCGACGCCCGCGGCGGCAATGGCGGCGCGGCGCGCTCCGGCGGCGCGCCGGTCCAGGGCGTGCGCGAAGAGTTGGGCTAAAAACCATGGAGCAAGCATGAAAATATCGGCATCGAGCGGCGGCGGCTTCGCCGGCCTGGGCGAACATTATGAAATCGACACGGCGGCCAGCGCCCGCGGCCGGGCGCTGGAGGCCGCGCTGGCCGACACGGGCTTTTTCGCCGCCCCGGCCGAGGCCGGCGACGAGGTGGTCGGCGCCGACCTGCCGCGCTGGCGCATCACCGTCAGCGCCGACGGATGCCAGCACACGGTCAGCTTCGTCGAGGACGGCAGCCCGGCCTGCGCCCGCTGGCAAAACCTGGTGGCGCAGATCCGCGCCGCCGCATAAGTCCGGCGCAGCGGCGCCGCGGCGCCGCCGGTTTTACCCGCCATCGGCCCGCAGCCCCCGTCCGAACGGGCGCGCGGGCCGCGCCGCGCCGGCAAATCCGGTTACAAAATGAATTTGCTTATATGTATTGTATATAAGTCCGATTTGTGAGAAATACCGAATTGCCTTAAAATACGGTGCTTTGCTTTAGTGAGCGCTGATGCAGTTTCCCCTTCCGGCGCTACAGCACCCCATATTGATAGGACTGTTATGACCCACGTTGTCACCGAATCCTGCATCGCCTGTCGCTACACCGACTGCGTCGATGTCTGCCCGGTTGATTGTTTCCGGGAAGGCCCGAATTTCCTGACCATCGACCCCGACGAATGCATCGATTGCGCGGTCTGCGTGGCGGAGTGCCCGGTCAACGCCATTTTCGCCGAAGAAGACGTGCCTGCCGACCAGCAGGCTTTCATCAAGATCAACGTCGATCTAGCACGCAACTGGCCTTCGATCACCAAGACCAAACCGGCACTGCCGGAAGCCGAGCAATTCAAAGACGTCAAGGAAAAAGCGCACCTGCTGGTGCGCTAACAGCGGGCCCGCGCTGTCGCAGCACGCGGACACAGGGATGGTTCTTTGATACTGCACGGTGCAAGGCAGCCGCTCGCGGCCGCCCTGCGCGGCGGTGCCGGCGCTGCTGTCCCATCAAAATCGTAAAAGACAGGAATCACATCGTATGAGTACTCCCAACATCATCGAAACCGATGCAGTCATCATCGGCGCCGGTCCCGTCGGACTGTTCCAGGTATTCGAGCTGGGCCTGCTGGAAATCAAGGCGCACATCATCGACTCGCTGCCGGCCGTGGGCGGCCAGTGCGTCGAACTCTATCCCGACAAGCCGATCTACGACATCCCGGCCGTGCCCGTGTGCACGGGCCAGGAACTGACCGACAACCTGCTCAAGCAGATCGAGCCGTTCGAACCGACCTTCCACCTGAACCAGGAAGTGACCCTGGTCGAGCGCCGCGAAGACGGCCGCTTCAACGTCGAAACGAGCGCCGGCACGCGCTTCCTGACCAAGACCATCTTCATCGCCGCCGGCGTCGGCTCGTTCCAGGCGCGCACGCTGAAGGTCGACGGCATCGAGGCTTTCGAGGGCTCGCAACTGTTCTACCGCGTCAAGCAGCCTGCCCTGTTCGACGGCAAAAACATCGTCATCTGCGGCGGCGGCGACTCGGCGCTGGACTGGGCCCTGAACTTCGTCGGCAAGGCCGAATCCGTGGTGCTGCTGCACCGCCGCGAAGACTTCCGCGCCGCCCCGGCGTCGGTGGCGAAGATGAAGGCCCTGTGCGACGAATACGAGATGCAGCTGATCATCGGCCAGGCCACCGGCTTTGAAACCAAGGACGGCCAGCTCAGCGAAATCAAGGTCACCGGCGCCGACGGCGTCACCCGCCGCCTGCCGCTGGACATGCTGCTGGTGTTCTTCGGCCTGTCGCCGAAACTCGGCCCGATCGCCGACTGGGGCCTGGACATCGAGCGCCGCCAACTGAAGGTCATGGACACGGAGAAATTCGAAACCAATGTGCCGGGCATCTTCGCCGTTGGCGACATCAACACCTATCCGGGCAAGAAAAAACTGATCCTGTCGGGCTTCCACGAAGCGGCGCTGGCCGCCTTCGGCGCCGCCCCCTACATCTTCCCGGACAAGAAAATCCACATGCAGTACACGACGACCTCGCCGAAGCTGCACAAGATTCTCGGCGTCGAAACCCCCGTCTTCGACTAAGATTCTGGCAAGACCAAAACGCAACACCGAAAGCAGCGGAAACGCTGCTTTTTTCCGTTTTGAGCGCATCATGGAGGTGCGGTGCTGCCGCTCCCCGGACGTGCAATTGCCATACGGAATTACAAACTGCTTTACGTCACGAACAATTATTCTATAATTGGATTATGATGTTTGGAGCTAAAACCGCGCCTGGCACCCTACGAGGAAACATTTATGCTCTACCAACTGCACGAAATGCAACGCTCCTTCCTCACTCCGGTGATGCAATGGGCCGACATTTCCTCCAAATTATTCACCAACCCGGTTTCCCCGTTGGCCCACACCCCCTTCTCGCAACGCATCGCGGCCGGCTACGAATTGATGTACCGGCTCGGTAAAGACTACGAGAAACCAAAATTCGACATCGACGCGGTGGAGGTCCAGGGCAAGAGCGTGGCCATCAGCGAGCACGTCGTCGTCGACAAAGCCTTCTGCCGCCTGCTGCACTTCAAGAAGGACGCGGGCGCGCCGGCGCAGCCGAAAGTGCTGCTGGTGGCGCCGCTGTCGGGCCACCATTCGACCCTGCTGCGCGACACCGTGCGCGGCCTGCTGGCCGAGCACGACGTCTACATCACCGACTGGACCGACGCCCGCATGGTGCCGGCCAGCGCCGGGCCCTTCCACCTGGACGACTACATTTTCTACGTGCAGGAATTCATCCGCCTGCTGGCGCCCGACCTGCACGTGATCTCCGTCTGCCAGCCGACGGTGCCGGTGCTGGCGGCGATCTCGCTGATGGCCTCGGCCAAAGACAAGAAAATGCCGAAGACCATGACGATGATGGGCGGACCGATCGACCCGCGCCGCTCGCCGACCCAGGTCAACAACCTGGCCACCGAAAAGAAGTTCTCGTGGTTCGAGAACACCGTCATCTACGCGGTGCCGCCGAACTATCCCGGCTTCGGCCGCAAGGTGTATCCGGGCTTTTTGCAGCACGCCGGCTTCATCGCCATGAACCCCGGTCGCCACGCGCAAAGCCACCGCGAGTTCTATATGCACCTGGTAACGGGCGATGACGAGCCGGCGGAAGGCCACCGCCAGTTCTACAACGAGTACAACGCGGTGCTCGACATGCCGGCGGAATACTATCTGGACACGATACGCACCGTGTTCCAGGAATTCAAGCTGCCGAAGGGAAGCTGGGAAGTGGGCGGCAAGCTGGTGCGCCCGCAAGACATCACCAACGTCGCCCTGTTCACCGTCGAGGGCGAGCTCGACGACATCTCCGGCGCCGGCCAGACCCAGGCCGCGCACGACCTGTGCAGCGGCATTCCGGCCGACATGCAGCGCGACTTCGTGGCGCCGAAATGCGGCCATTACGGCATCTTCTCGGGACGCCGCTGGCGCGAAGTGATCTGCCCGGAAATCAGCAAGTTCATCCGGCAGCACGGCTAGGCGCGAACCAGCCGGGGGGAACGCCCCCGGCCCGCGCCTGACTCCGCCTAAAAATCCAGCCCGGCCGGCGCCGACGCCGCGCCGGCGCGCTTCCAGTATTCGCGCTCCAGCTTGCCCAGATCGAGTTCCCTGGCCGCATCGTTGAAACGCTGCTGCTGCAGCAAGCCCTCGGGCGTGCGCCGGAAGCACATATGCACGGGCCGCTCCTTGAAGAAATGCTCCGCGATCGTGATGCGGGCCCGCTCGGCCTGGCTGAAATGCGTACTGAGCAACAAGTGCCGCAGCACGTGCTTTTCAATGACGATCACGCGAAACCGCTTCGTCAGCAACTTGCGCAGATTGGTGTCGTCGTTGACGCCCTCCTCCACGGCCAGCTCGCCGCTGCGGACCAGGGCGTCGAACTGCTCGCCGTTCGAATAGCCGGCCACCGTGCCGATCTTGGTGCCCTTCAGCTGCGCCAGCGTGGCCGCCTGCAGCGGCGCCTCCTTCAGATAGGCCAGCACCGTCAGGGTACTGCCGATGGGCGCGGAAAAATGGCACAGCCGCTCCCGCTCCGGGGTGCGCCAGACGGCCAGGAAACCGGCGTAGGCGGGATCGCTCAAGCCGAACTGCATGGTGCGCTTCCACGGGAAATAATCAACCCTGAAGCGGTAGCCGGCCCGCTCGAACGCGGCGCGCACCAGCGTGCCGGACAGGCCGTCGCCGGACAGCGCCGGCGAAACGAAAGGCGGCCAATCCTCGGCCGCGAAACGGATGGGACGCAGGGCGCCGCCGGACACCTCCGCCGCGCCCGCCGGCCAGGACAGCGCCAGGCAGGCGAGCAGACCGACCGTCCTGAAGTAACTCATTACCCAACTCCCAAAAACAGGACCGCAAGCGGCATGATCGTCTATAGTAATAATATCCTCCCATAAACAATCCTGATTTCAAAGTTGTTTGTCTGCATGCGATTATTCAATAGGGAAATAGTTTGGAAAATTGGCAGTTGCGCCACAGTCGCCCCGGACGGCGGCCGCCGCCCGCGCCTTGACGCGGGATTTTCCATCCCGCGCCCAGATATTGGATAATGGCGTTTTACCGTCTCGAAGACCACCGTGCCGCACCCAGACCAGCCCCCACTCGCCGACCAGATCGAAGACCTGCTGCCGCAGACGCAATGCACCAAATGCGGCTTCAACGGCTGCCGCCCCTACGCCGAGGCGATCGCCGCCGGCGCCGCCGACATCAACCAGTGTCCGCCCGGCGGCGCCGAGGGCATCGCGCGCCTGGCCGGCCTGCTGGGGCGCCCGGTCATCCCCCTGAACCCCGTCAACGGCTACGACCGGCCGCGCCCGGTCGCCTTCATCGACGAAGACCTGTGCATAGGCTGCACGCTGTGCATCCAGGCCTGTCCGGTCGACGCCATCATCGGCGCGGCCAAGCAAATGCACACCATCCTGCCGAGCCTGTGCACCGGCTGCGACCTGTGCGTGGCGCCCTGCCCGGTCGACTGCATCGTCATGTACCCGGTCAGCGGCGAGCGCAGCGGCTGGGACGCGTGGACGGCCGAACAGGCCGCCGCCGCGCGCGCGCGGCACGACTTCCGCACGCTGCGCCTGCAACGCGAACGGGCCGACAACGACGCCCGCCTGGCCGCCAAGGCCGTCGCGAAACTCCAGGCCGTCACGGCCGAACCGAGCAACACGCCCGAGGAAATCGCCGAGAAGGAGCGCAAGCGCGCCATCATCGCCGCGGCGATGGAAAGGGCCCGCGCCAAGGCCGCCGCGGCGAAAGGCGAGGCATGAACGCCGCCAAGCGCCTGGAAATCTTCACCCGCTTCCGCGCCGCCAACCCCAAGCCGGTGACGGAACTCGAATACAGCAGCCCCTTCGAACTGCTGATCGCCGTGCTGCTGTCGGCCCAGGCCACCGACGTCGGCGTCAACAAGGCCACGCGCCTGTTATACCCGGTGGCCAACACGCCGGCCGCCATCCTCGCGCTGGGACTCGACGAGCTGAAGGGCTACATCCAGACCATCGGCCTGTACCCGACCAAGGCGAAGAACGTCATCGCCACCTGCCGCATCCTCGTCGAGCAATACGGCGGCGAAGTGCCGCGCACGCGCGAGCAACTGGTCGAACTGCCCGGCGTCGGCCGCAAGACCGCCAACGTCGTGCTCAACACGGCCTTCGGCGAAGTGGCGATGGCCGTCGACACGCACATCTTCCGCGTCTCGAACCGCACCGGCATCGCGCCCGGCAAGAACGTCGACATCGTCGAACAGAAGCTGCTGAAGTTCGTACCCAAGGAATTCCTGCTCGACGCCCACCACTGGCTGATACTGCACGGACGCTACACCTGCACGGCGCGCAAGCCGCAATGCTGGAACTGCATGATCGCCGACCTGTGCGAGTACCGCGACAAAACCCCGGCGCCGGCCGAGCTGTGACATGGGCGCGCCGCACACCGAACAGCACTTCCAATCCAGCGCGCTGGTGCGGGACATCGTGATCGGTATGGCGGACGGCCTGACGGTGCCGTTCGCGCTGGCGGCCGGCATCAGCGGCGTGGCCGCCGGCATGCAACTCGTCGTCACGGCGGGCATCGCCGAAATCGCCGCCGGCTCGATCGCCATGGGCCTGGGCGGCTACCTGGCGGCCCACTCCGAGCGCCAGCACTACTACGCCGAACGCGCCCGCGAAGAACAGGAGATCCGCGACCTGCCAAGGCGCGAGCGGCGCGAAATCATCGACATCATGGCCCGCTACGGCGTCACACGCGAGGAATGCGCGCCGCTGCTGGCCGGCCTGGAGCGCGACCCGGCCGCCTGGCGCGACTTCATGATGCGCTTCGAGCTGGGACTGGAGGAACCGGACCGGACCGCCGCGAAGCGCAGCGCGCTGACCATCGCGCTGTCCTACATCGTCGGCGGCTTCATCCCGCTGTCGCCGTATATGCTGATGGAGGGGCCGCGCCAGGCCCTGCTGACATCGGCCGCCGTCACCCTCTGCGCGCTATGGATTTTCGGCTACCTGAAGGGGCGCTACAGCGGCACCGGCGCGCTGCGCTCGGCGCTGCAGACCCTGGGCGTCGGCGGCCTGGCGGCCGGCGCCGCCTTTTGCGTCGCGCGCTTGATCGCCTAGGCAGGCAATTGCATTTAATGTAATATTGAGGCACACACCAAACGAGGTCCAGCATGAAATTCGGCTACACCATCATCTACGTCCCCGACGTCGCGGCATCCCTGAGCTTTTATGAAACGGCCTTCGGCCTGGCGCGCCGCTTCCTGCACGAGTCCGGCCAATACGGCGAACTGGAGACGGGCGCGACGACGCTGGCGTTCGCCGCCCACGAACTGGGCGACATGAACTTCCCGGGCGGCCACGTCCGCGCCGACGCCTCGGCGCAGGCGCTGGGCATGGAAATCGCCCTCGTCACGGACGACGTCGAGGCGGCGCACCGCGCGGCGCTGGCCGCCGGCGCCAGCGAAATGGCCGCGCCCGCCACCAAGCCCTGGGGCCAGACCGTCTCCTACCTGCGCTGCCCGGACGGCAGCCTGGTGGAGCTGTGCACGCCCATGGCGGGCTGAGGTCGCGGCGCCCATCCCGGGGGGCTGGTCCCGCTTGCATGTCCGCTCAGCACAAAATGGAAGATCGACCATGAAAAATAGCGCAGACCGCGTCGCCGCCCTGCTCGACGACATCCGCACCCTCGACCCGGCGCTCTACGACGTGGTCCAGGCCGTGCGCGCCACCGTGCGCGAGGTCGCCGCCGACGCCACCGAGGGCGTCATGTACGGCGGCATCATGTTCGCCGCCGACAAGCATTTCTGCGGCGTGTTCGCCTACAAGGAACACGTCTCCCTCGAATTCGGCAAGGGCTGCGACCTCGACGATCCGCTGCGACTGCTGGAAGGCAGCGGCAAGCTGCGCCGCCACCTCAAACTGCGCAGCGCCGCCGAGCTGCAAGAGAAACGCGTGCGCGACTACGTGACACAAGCCTACAGCAACGCCAACCCGGCCGGGGCCGGCGCATAGGGCCGCCCCTTAGAGCAAGACCATATTGTCCCGGTGCACCAGCTCCGGGCCTTCCATGAAGCCCAGAATCGCCTCGATCTCCGCCGACGGCCGGCGCATGATGCGGCGCGCCTCGGCGCTCGTGTAATTCGACAGGCCGCGGGCGACCGGCTCGCCGGCCGCGCCGATGCAGGTGATGACGGCGCCGCGGCCGAACTCGCCCCTGACCTCGGTGACGCCGATCGGCAGCAGCGACTTGCCCTCCCGCGTCAGCTTCTGCACGGCGCCGGCGTCCAGCACCACCATGCCGGCCGTGTGCAAATGGTCCGTCATCCACTGCTTGCGCGCCGTCAGGTGGCCCGTCTGCGCCGTCAGCTCGGTGCCGATGGCCTCGCCGCCGGCCAGACGCGTCAGCACGTCGCTGTCGCGGCCCCAGGCGATGATGGTGTGCGCGCCCGACTTGGCGGCGCGCTTGGCCGCCAGGATCTTCGTCAGCATGCCGCCGCGGCCGATGCTGCTGCCGGCGCCGCCGGCCATCGCCTCCAGCGCCGGATCGCCGGCCTGCGCCTGCGTGATCAGATAGGCTTGCGGGTCCTTGCGCGGATCGGCCGAGAACAGGCCGTGCTGGTCGGTCAGGATGATCAAGGCGTCGGCCTCGATCAAGTTCGCCACCAGCGCGCCCAGCGTGTCGTTGTCGCCGAACTTGATCTCGTCGGTGACGACCGTGTCGTTCTCGTTGATGATGGGCACCACGCCGAAGCGCAGCAAGGTCGTCAGCGTCGAGCGCGCGTTCAGGTAGCGCTCGCGGTCGGCCAGGTCGGCGTGGGTCAGCAAGACCTGCGCCGTGCCCAGGCCATGGGCGCGGAAGCTGGTTTCATAGATTTGCGCCAGGCCCATCTGGCCGACGGCGGCGCAAGCCTGCAATTCGTGGATATCCGTGGGGCGGCGCTCGAAACCGAGGCGCAGCATGCCCTCGGCGACGGCGCCGGAGCTGACCAGCACGACCTCCTTGCCCAGCGCGCGCAAGGCGGCGATCTGCACGGCCCAGCGGGCGATGGCGGCGTGGTCCAGGCCGCGGCCGTCGTTGGTGACCAGCGAGGAGCCGACCTTGATGATGATGCGTGTGGCTTTTTGAATGACGGAATTCATGGTGCGGCGGCTCTTATCTCAAGACGCGGGGCGCAACGCCGGCAGGCCGGGCCACCCCGCACATGACAAACAAAAAACCCGGGCAAGCCGCGGGGCCGCGCGCACACGGCCGGGCGCTTGCGCCAGGACGAACATTGCTGTGACATCGCCGCGGCAGGCTGTGCGCCGGGCATCGCGCCAACGGGGCCGCGCCCGCGATAGCGGGCCGGCCCCGGCGTGGGCGGGCGGCGGTAGCCGCCCACCCCAAGAGTGTTGCATGAATAGACGCCCGAGGCAAACCGCCGGGGCGGGCCGCCGCTGTCGGCGCGGCGGCCGGAGCCTCAGTCGAGGATCTTGAAACGCGGATCGTCCGGGTCGATCGAGGAAATGCCGCGCGCCTCTTCCGTCATCTGGGTTTCCTCGGCGCGGCTTTCGCTGTGCTTCTTCTCTTCCAGATGCTGATAGATCGCGTTGACCAATTCCGGGCAACCGTTGTGGTTCAGCGCCGAAATCTCGAACACCGGCCCCTTCCAGGCGAAACGCTTGAGGAAATCCTTGACGAGCTTCTTGCGCTCCTCTTCCGGCACCATGTCGAGCTTGTTGAGCACGAGCCAGCGCGGCTTGTCGACCAGCGACTCGTCGTACTTCTTCAACTCCTTGACCAGCGCCTTCGCCTCCTTGACGGGATCGACGTTGGTCTCGAACGGCGCCAGGTCGACGATGTGCAGCAGCAAACCGGTGCGCTGCAGGTGGCGCAGGAACTGGTGGCCCAGGCCGGCGCCTTCGGAAGCGCCCTCGATCAAGCCGGGAATGTCGGCGATCACAAAGCTCTTCTCGTGCGACACGCGGACCACGCCCAGGTTAGGGTGCAAGGTGGTGAACGGATAGTCGGCGATCTTCGGACGGGCGTTCGAGACGGCCGAAATGAAGGTCGACTTGCCGGCGTTCGGCATGCCCAGCAGGCCGACGTCGGCCAGCACCTTCAACTCCAGGCGCAGCTCGCGCCGCTCGCCCTCCTTGCCCTCGCCCTTTTGGCGCGGCGCGCGGTTGGTCGACGACTTGAAATGGATGTTGCCCCAGCCGCCCTCGCCGCCCTTGGCCAGCAATTCGATCTGGCCGTGCTCGGTCAAGTCGGCGATGATCTCGCCGCTGGCATTGTCGACGATCAGCGTGCCGACCGGCATGCGCAGGTGGATGTCGTCCGCGCCCTTGCCGTAGCAATCGGCGCCGCGGCCCGGCTCGCCGTTTTTGGCCTTGTGCATTTTGGAAAAACGGAAATCGACCAGCGTGTTGATGTTGCGGTCCGCGACAGCCCAAATGGTGCCGCCCTTGCCGCCGTCACCGCCGTCGGGGCCGCCGAAGGGCCTAAATTTCTCACGACAGAAAGAGGCGCAGCCATTGCCGCCATCGCCAGCGATGACTTCGATTTTTGCTTCGTCGATAAACTTCATAATTTGCCGCCATAAAACTAAAAAGGCCCTACCTGGGGCAGAGCCTTTCGATTGAAGGCTTGCGCCTTACATGATGCGAATACGCGAAGTATTACGCTGGTACTGCTTCGTTCGGAACAACGGTAACGAACTGGTGCGACTTGGCGCCCTTGATAACGAACTTCACCTTGCCGGCGATCAGCGCGAACAGGGTGTGGTCCTTGCCCATGCCTACGCCTTCGCCGGCGCGCACTGGGGTGCCGCGTTGACGAATGATGATGCCGCCAGCATTGATCGTTTGGCCGCCGTAAACCTTGACGCCCAGGCGTTTTGATTCTGAATCACGGCCGTTGCGCGTTGTGCCGCCACCTTTTTTATGTGCCATTTAAAACTCCTTGATAGCTGATTATGAATTCAAGCAGCGGCTTAGCCGTTGATCGAAACGATTTGGATTTCGGTAAAATTCTGGCGATGGCCCTGATGCTTTTGGTAGTGCTTACGACGACGCATCTTGAAAATTTTGACCTTATCATGGCGACCATGCGCCACAACCGTAACCAGTACCGTTGCACCTTCGACCAATGGGGCACCAAACTTGATGGTGTCGCCCGCACCTACTGCGAGTACTTGATCGATGGTGATTTCGGAACCAATGTCTGCCGGTATCTGTTCTACTTTAAGTTTTTCGCCAGCGACAACTTTGTATTGTTTGCCACCGGTTTTTATGACCGCGTACATGATTTGAAACCTCATCAAATGTTGAAAGAATTCTCTCTGGGCCCAGCCAGGCAAGCCGTGCAAGGTCAGGAGGACTGGCGATTATACACGGACTGAGAAATGCCGTCAAAAACTATTCACAAACCCCGGCCGGCGTGGTATGTCGACACGCCGGACAGGGCGGCAAGGGGGGCAAAAACCCGCCGCGGGTAAAGGAAACGCAAAACAAGGGGCTGGCGGCCGCGGCAATAAGCACAGCGCCCCTGGGCATGTCGTATAATCGCGGCACCTAACGTCTATTGCAGGTTCGCCTTGTCTGCCGCTAACAAAACCGCCACCCAGAACACCATCGCCCTCTCGATCGCCGCCGACATGGAGGCCGTCAACACCGTGATCCGGCAAAAACTGCACTCCGAGGTCAGCCTCGTGAACCAGATTGCCGAATACATCATCAGCGCCGGCGGCAAACGCATCCGCCCCGTGCTGGTGCTGCTGGTGGCCAACGCCTACTCCTACCGGGGCACGGCCCACCACGAACTGGCGGCCGTCGTCGAATTCATCCACACGGCCACGCTGCTGCACGACGACGTCGTCGACGAATCGTCGATGCGGCGCGGGCGCCAGACGGCCAACGCCCTGTTCGGCAACGCCGCCTCGGTGCTGGTGGGCGACTTCCTGTACTCGCGCTCCTTCCAGATGATGGTCACGCTCGACAATATGCGCGTGATGCAAATCCTCTCCGACGCCACCAACGTCATCGCCGAAGGCGAAGTGCTGCAACTGCTCAACATGCACGACCCCGACGTCAACCAGGAACGCTACCTGCAGGTCATCCGCTCGAAAACGGCCAAGCTGTTCGAGGCGGCCGCGCAACTGGGCGCCCTGATCTCCGGCGCCAGCGACGCCGACATCGACGCGGCCGGCGAATACGGCCGCTCGCTGGGCACGGCCTTCCAACTGATAGACGACGTGCTCGACTACGCCGGCGACGCCGCGGAAATCGGCAAGAACGTCGGCGACGACCTGCGCGAAGGCAAACCGACGCTGCCGCTGATCTACCTGATGGAAAACGGCACGCCGGAACAACGCGAACTGGTACGCAGCTGCATCGAAAAAGGCGACGAACAACACTTCGACGCCATCCTGGCGGCCGTCACCAGCAGCGGCGCGCTCGACTATACGCGGCGCGCGGCGGAAGCGGCGGCGCGGCGCGCGGCCGAAGCCGTCGCCGGCCTGCCCGAAAGCCAGTACAAGCAAGCCCTGCTGCAACTGTGCGTCTTCGCCGTCGACCGCAACCACTAACACCGACAGCGCCGGACAGCCGGGGACAGACCACGATTTTCGAGAAACATTTCTCGGAAATCGTGGTCTGTCCCCGGCTTTTTTATTGCGGCAAAATATCGAGCACCAGCTCGGACGGGCGGCACAGGCGCACGCCCTTCTCGGTGACGACGAAGGGGCGGTTGATCAGAATCGGATGGGCCAGCATCGCGTCGAGCAGCGCCTCGTCCGAATGGGCATCGGCCAGGCCCAGCTCGGCGTACAACTCGCCCTTCTCGCGCAGCGCGCCGCGCACGGTCAGGCCGGCACGCGCGATCAAATCCATCAAGGTGTCGCGCGACGGCGGATTCTTGAGGTAATCAACAATCTCCGGCTCGACGCCGGCGTTGCGGATCAGCGCCAGCGTATTGCGCGACGTGCCGCAGGCGGCGTTGTGATAGATCGTAATAGTCATGATTTATACCTTTGCTTCATACCAGGGTTGGGAGCGCTTAACGACGGCGACCGCCAGCAGCATGAGCGGCACCTCAATCAGCGCGCCGACCACCGTTGCCGGCGCCGCGCCAAATTGAAAGCCGAACAGGCTGATGGCCGTCGCCGCGGCCAGCTCGAAAAAAATTAGAGGCGCCGATCAGGCTCGACGGCCTGGCCAGCATCGCGATCACTCGGCTTGACCAACCAATTGACGCCCAAGGTCACGGCGATGCCGCGCCACTGGCGTCTCACCTGCGCCAGCGCGGCGAAATCAATCTTGGCGAGCATCGGAACAATCATCGCCCAAATCAGCGCACCGAGGGGAAAATGCACGCGCGCCAGCTCCGGCTGCGCGACCGCCCGAAACAGACCCGGCGTGGAAAGGGCCGGCTTCATGGCTGCCCCTCCCCGGCGCCGCAAGCGGGTGCGCAAGGCTTCCCGCCGCAACAATTCTCCGTCAAAAATGCCAACAAACCATTCATCGCCGCGAAATCAGCCGAATAAATAATCGACCGCCCGGCCTTGGTCGACGTCACCAAATTCGCGTGTGCCAACTCCTTCAAATGAAACGACAGCGACGATGGCGCGATATCGAGCGCCTCGGCGATCCTCGTGGCTGCCAGCCCGGCGGGGCCGGCCTGCACCAGCAGGCGGAACACAGCCAAGCGCGACGCCTGCGCCAGCGCGGCCAAGGAAACAATTGCGGCAGAAGATTCCATATTTCGATAATAATCAAAATATCATTTAGTTGCAATCCCCCCTGGGGTCAGGTCTAGACATGGCGGTTTGTGCAGAAAAAGAACCATGCCGGGGCTGTGTCCACTCAAAACCAGGCAGAAAAACCGCCATGTCTAGACCTGACCCCAAAGTTGCTGCTGGAAACCGTTGTATCCAGCAGCAGTGTTGGCGCCGCGTCAAGCGGGTGGCGGTTGAAAAATGGCCGCATATCTGCTGTAATTCATGTATCAGTCGGGGTGTGGCTCAGCCCGGTAGAGCGCTGCGTTCGGGACGCAGAGGCCGGAGGTTCGAATCCTCTCACCCCGACCAAAAATTATCTTATAAATTTCACTAAACGCATCTACAATCAAATGGGACTTGGCACATACCTACTCTTACGCGACGAATGTAACATGTATTTAGCTGACGCTTAATCAGGCAATATCAAGGGGCTATCGGCCTTGCGCTACATGCGGCGGTCGGGGCATGGTTAAACTACTTGGCGGAATAAGTTGTCAAAATCGTGACAAACACCTGCCCGTGATTGACCTTACCGGCTCGCATTCCATGCCGACGTGCTCGCGCTACATGCAAATGGCAAAGGCGGAAAGGCGTCTCAGGTAAGTCTATACCGAGCAGGAAGATGTCTCAGAAGTACCACATCAACTCTCATGAGACGCAAAAGTCGTCTCGTTGGCAGCAACTCGCATCGGTGTCCCCCTACGGAACAATTCGTCTATCGGTAATGTTTGCCACCGACCAGAAGTGAACAGCGCATTGGAATATCAGAAAGTTTCCGACAATTCGGGTTTCTAGATGTAGTTGGGTGGCGGGGCTTGCCGGCAACATAGAATCTCGACACCAAGGAGCGAAGCATTAATGAGACTCGATCAAGCGGCAAACGAGGAAATCGGACGAATCCTGAACGGAGCAAACAATTCGCAAGATGGGGCTATTGCGCACCTCGCAAGTGCTGCCGGCCGCGCAGCGGAATCACTCGTTTATCTCGCTAAGATAGATGATCTTCGCTTCAAGGACCTCTGGCCTGACGATGAATTCCATAACGATGTCGTCGACGATAGTCATGTTCACTGGGCGGCGGCAGGAGCTCTGACAAGCCTAGACCTTTGTATCGCGGCCGCCGCGAGACTCGGTGGATTCGCCCACCGGGGCCATGGCGAAGATGACATCCGGGCCTACTATAGTGTTAATGTCAGCTCTGGAAAGGTCACGGACAAGCGGGGCCTTGTAAAGTCGCCGTGGCGTGCTTGGATTGACGGCGTTGTCGACGACAAGCGATACAAAACGCTTCTCCGTGTCCGCAACGCGCTTGTCCATGCCGATGCTTTTCGAATCATTCATGCTACAACGGACCCGCTCGTGGGTCATTCGTTGCGTTATGGATACAAGATAGGGCCACTGATTCAGCCGATGCAACCGTCCTCACACCTCACAATCACGGCAAGAGAATTCATCGAGCTTGCGCGCGATATTTCGCTAGACCATGTCAGCGCATTCGTAACGGTCTTGAAGACAATCCCTAGATAAGAACCTGCACAAATCTCGCTGCGCGCGCCCGCATTTAACCAAGACGCCTTGCACCGTTGCGCAGGGCGCTTTTTTTTCGACCACAATGCAGGCCCCGGTTAACCAAACGCGAGACATACCCATGCTTGAAATTTCCGCCCCGGTTGCCACTGTCATCGCTTCGTTTGTCGGCGTGATCGTCGCGACCCTAACGGCAGTCGTCACTTATGCGACCACCAAGAAGCGCGAGCGAGAGGCCGAGATACGCAAGGAGAAGCTTGAGCATTACAAGGAATTCATGACCAGCCTGAGCGGCGTGATTTTGGGAGAGGACACGCCGGACGGACAGCGCGCCTTTTCACGGGCCTGCAACAAGCTCAACCTCGTCGCGCCGTACGCCGTCATTGTTGCTTTACAGGGCTTCCAGCAAGAGATAAAAGTCACCAATTCGAACGGCACCCGCGAGCGCCACGACGAGCTAATGTCGGCGCTCATTCACTCGATGCGGAAAGATTTGGGGCTGAATGCGAAGAATGAGAGCGATAGCTTGGTCTTTGGACTGTGGGCCTCTGGCGTGCAACCCGATGGCAAAAAAACGAAGAGATAGCGGAAGCTTGGCGGGCGACCGCACGCACACCAGCGGACGCAGCGCGGACGAATTAGCGCACGGCCAGCGGTTGCGACGTGGCAGCACCAAACGAATTTGGCAATAAAATTTGGCAAAAATCAGAACCATGGCGCCAACTGAAATTTAGTCTTTTAAAAACAACGACATAGAAAATTTAAAGTTTACGTTCGGGACGCAGAGGCCGGAGGTTCGAATCCTCTCACCCCGACCATTCCCGCTCGGATGGCCGGTTTTCGATCCAGCCCCCTCGAATCTGCGCCAGCTCGGGCGTCAGCGCGAACACCGCCGAACAGGCACCGGAACCGCCCTGGAGCAGACGGTCCCGGCCCCGCCAACCATCCCCTCACCCGCCATACAGGGGCGCCGCCGGCCGCATCCGCATCGCCACCCACACGTGCCGCGCGACGGCGCACGAGGCGATCGCCGACGTTGCGGCAAGCGCGATCAGCAGGGGCCAGTAGCCGATCGGCGCGCGTTCGACGTAGAACGACAGATAGCGCTGCACCACCACGCCGGCCAGCGGCAGGGCCAGCACCGCCGACACCAGCGTGAGCCCGCCAATCTCCCGGGCGACGAGCAGGCCGATGTCGGCGCGGCCGGCGCCGTGCAGCATGCGCAAGACGATTTCCTTCGCCCGCCGCTGCACCGTGTACGCCGACAGCACATAGGTGCCGAAGGCGGCGATGGCCAGCGCGATGCCCGTGGCAATGGCCAGCAGCTTGGCCATGCGCGCGTCCTCCGCATAGTTGGCCGCGAGGATATCCGCGGCCCGGTGCATAGACAGGATCGAATCGGGGAAGTACCTGGGCCACAGCGCCTGGATGCGCGCTTCCAGCTGCGCCAGCGGTTCCCTTGCGCGCACGCTGAGCGTCGTGCCGGCGGTCCAGAGCTCATAGGCCACCGCGTGCGGCGCCTCGCGCAGCGAGCCGAAGCGCAATTCCGGCACGATGCCGACCACGCGCTTATGCAACACCTTGCCGTCGAATCCCGTGAACAGCACCTCCTCGCCCAGCGCCGCCTCGGACGTGGCGAAGCCCAGTTCACGCGCCGCGATGGCGTTCAGCACCAGTGGCACGGGATCGTCTTCCCTGTCGATGCGCGGGTCGAACAGTCGCCCCGATTCGGCGCGGAGCCCGTACTGCTCGAAAAAGTTCGCGCTGACCGACTTCATGTCCATCGCAGCGCTGGCGCCGCTGGGGCGCTTCATGTCGCGCATCCACGCCACCCGGTGGCGCCCGACGGCGTCCTCGGAAATCGCCACCCCGGCGCCGCCTGCCTGCGCCGACAGGGCCGCGATGAAGTTGCGCGCCACCGCGCTGTGCCTGACCGGCTCCGGCAAGTCCACGATCAGCATGCTCGCGGCATCGAACCCCGCTGAAACCCGCATGGCGAAGTGGGTCTGCCATGCGATGCCCAGCGTCAGGCTGGCAAAGCTCATCGCGGTAGCCAGTTGCAGCACGGTCAGCACACGCCGCAAGTACATGCCCTGCCGCGACTCCGTCTCCGGCTTGCCGCCGCCCAGCGCCTGCCCCGGATGCACACGGATGGCGATCCAGGCGGGATAGGCGGCCGCCAGCGCGCCCAGCATGGCGCCGATGGCCATGGCCATGGCAATATTCGACGCCGTCAGCAGGCTGTCCAGCTTGCGGTGCACCAGTTCGGAAAAAATCGGCAGCGCCAGCCAGGCGAGCATCAGGCCCAGCCCGGTCGCCAGCAGCGCAACGAGCATCGACTCGGCAAGCAACTGCAGGACGATCTGCGGCACGCCCGCGCCCAGTACCTTGCGGATGGCGACCTCGCGCTGGCGCCGCACTATCCTGACCGCCGCCAGGTTCACGTAATTGATCGAGGCCAGCGCGAGTATCAGCACGGCGATGGCGGCCAGCGCGGCGACAACCAGCGGATTGGCCCGGTCGCCGGGCGCCGCGATATGGTTGCCCGCCACCTTGGTGTCGAAGTAGGCGTCGCGCAGCGGCGCCAGTTCCAGCTCCATGACTTTGCGCTTGCCCAGCCGCTGCTTGATCTCGGGCGGCTGGTTCTGTATCCCCGGCGTGCGGTCCACCACCTGCTGCAGGGCTTCGCCGATCGCCGGCGGCGAGGCGCCGGGCCGCACGCGGACGAGCAGCTTGCCCCACCAGCCCCGGCGTCCGCTGAGCAGCTCGTCGCGCATTTCCTCGTCCACCAGGACCGAGTTCACGCCAACCAGCGCTTGGAATGGAATGGTGGTGTTCTGTTGCGGCGTGTTCAAGACTGCGCCTACGCGCAGCAACTTGCCTTCCGCCTGCATGGTTTTGCCCAGCGCTTCCGGCGTGCCGAAGAGGCGCCGCGCCGCCTCTTCGCTGATGACAACGCTGTCCGGCTGTTCCAGCGCGAGCTTCAAGTTGCCCCGCAGCGCCGTCAATCCGAGCATTTCCGTGAATCCCGGCAGCACCGTCAGGCCGGGCAGACTGCGCAGTTGTCCGTCGATCTTCACCGTCAGGCCGTTGCCCTCGGGGCGGGTGGGAATGTAGCCCGTGACGCTGGCCACGCCGGGCGCCGTGGCTGCCGCGGCCCGCAACAGCAGCGGCACCTGGTCGAACGACGGCGCCGAGGGGTCGACGTTGAAGCGCTGCTTCACCACGTAGACGCTGTCGACGCCGGGCACATGCGCATTGTATTGCAGCGAATAACGCACGAAGCCCAGCAACAACAGCGCCGCCGCCAGCCCGACGCCCAGCCCCACGACCACGACCAGCGAATATGCCGGCTCTTGCACAAGCGTGCGCCAGCCGACGCGGAAATTACGCAAGGTCATGACGGCTCCCTGAGCAGCCAGTCTGCGGCGCGGCGGATGCGGCCATCGCCGCTCCGGAAAATTTTGCAATCCTTCTGAAGCTGAAACATGCTGGTCCTTTGGTGGAGTAAAGGGCAATGCCAGTTGGCGGAGCAATCTGCGCCGACATCGGTATATTCATCAACGCAACATGAGAAAAACAGCAATTTTTATGCCACGCTAAAATGCGCCGCACGGCGCCTCCTTGCGGCGCAAACAGTCCGCAATCGGACAGCGCAATTGTGCGGTTCCGAACACGCCGCGCCATAGCGGCGCGGCAGCGGCGGCAGCGCATCGCGATAATTTAAAGACATCATTGACAGCCTCGCACAGGCAGTATATTCTTGCCAAATGTTTTCAATAAGACAATTGAAAATTATTACGCTATAACTGTTGTTTGCCGGTTCCATTCTATTTAGTTTCAATCAAAACAGCATTTACCTCTTGCTATTCATCCGATATATTAAATGGCGGAAATGAATCTGGATGACCCGCCGGCACCGCGTCCGCGCCCGCATCCAGCCTGTGCGGGAAGTGCATACCGTGTTGACGAGCGGGCGGCCGACTCCCTTGATACGAATTACTATTTTGGGAGCCCATCTGATGGCGAACCATTTTAATTTCCAGCAAAAACGGATGGCGGCACTGGTCGCGGGGGCCTGTCTGCTGATGTCCAACGCGGCGGCGAACGGCGTCTGCCCGGCCGCCAGCGGCGGCATCATCACCGTGGACAATTTGGCCGTGATGCAAACCTGCACGCTGGGCTCGGGCGACAGCCTCAATGTGACGGCAAGCGGCAGCATCACCGTTGCGGTAATCAATACGCCCAACAGCGGCGTCGTCGTCAACAGCGGCGTGACGGCCAATGCCATCACCAATGCCGGCACCATCGATCCGGTGGCGGTGGGCATCAACGTCGAGGGAGCGCTGATCGGCGGCATCGGCAATACCGGCACCATCGCCTCGACCGGCAGCGGCGCCGCGATCCGCCTGTTCGGCGCCAATGTCGGCGGCGCCATCAGCAACGGCCCGCTAGGACATATTAGCGCCGCAAATGGCGCGGCGATCCTGATCAACGGAGGTTCCCTGCTGGGCGGCATCAGCAACGCCGCCGGCGGCGAGATCACCTCGGCCGGCAACGCAGCGGCCATCGACATCAGCAACGGCGCGCAAATCGGCGGCGGCATCGTCAACCACGGACATGTCGGCAGGGCCGCGGGACAAAATGGCACAGGCATCAAGGTGAGCGGCAGCTCGACCGTCAACGGCGACATCGTCAACGGCGGCGCGCTCGACGTCAGCAGCGGCTTTACCCCGCTGGTCATCGACGCCAGCACGGTGACGGGCACGATCAGCAACAGCGGCACCATCGTCGGCGCCAACAATGGCATAGAGGTGCAAAGCAATTCCACCGTCAATGCGATCGCCAACGCGGCGGGCGGCAACATCGCCACCGACTATGACGCGATCGCCGTCTCCTATTCCATCATCGGCAACGGCATCGGCAACGCCGGCACGCTGCAAGGCCAGCATGGCATTCAAGGCAACAGCGCGACGATCAGCGCCGGCGGCATCCTCAACGACACGACCGGGGCCATCCACGCCGAAACCGGCATCAAGCTGGGCAGCTCCAGCATCACCGGCGACATCGTCAACCGCGGCTTGATCGACGGCGCCGAGGGCGCCATCGTGCTGGAAAGCAGCACCGCGCTGACCGGCAACATCAGCAACACCGGCACCGCCACGGCCGCCGAGGATGTCATCTGGCTCGACAACGCCACCATGACCGGCAACATCAGCAACAGCGCCATCATCACCAGCGGCGGCGGCAACGGCATCGCCTTGTTGAACAACGCCAGCGCGGCGGCCGTCAGCAACGCCGTCGGCGGCACCATCACGGCCAGCGGCGGCAGCGCGATCAAGATCAACAACAGTACAGTGGCGAACGGCATCGCCAATGCCGGCACCCTGTCCGGCCTGCGCGGCATCTTGCTCAGCAACGGCGCCAACGTCCTCGCCGCCGGCATCGCCAACCAGGCCGGCGCCACCATCACCAGCACGGACGCCGGCATTTCGGTGGCCGATTCGACGCTGCACGGCGGCATCAGCAATGCCGGCACCATCAACGGCGGCGCCAGCGGCATCGCCGTGTCGGGCAGCAGCGTCATCGACGGCGGCATCGCCAACAGCGGCGCGATAGGCGGCACGACGGCGCTGAACCTGGCCAACACCGGCAGCGCCTTCATGGTGAACAATAGCGGCGCACTGAACGGCGCGGTCGCCCTGGGCATCAATTCCCTGACGATACTCGGCAGCAGCGCCAGCATCGCCGGCAACGTCACGGGCGGCGCCGGCAGCGTCGTCAATATCGGCACCGACGCCGCCCATCCGGCCGCCCTGGCGCCCGCCGCCAATTTCTCCGGCCTGAGCCAGTTCAACATCCGCGAGGGCGGCACCCTGCACTCGCGCAACGGCCTGGCCATCGGCGCGACGACCATGAGCAACGCCGGCATCCTGTCGATCGCCGCCGGCCACACCGTCAACCTGACGGGCGACTATGTCCAGGCCGCCAGCGGCGTATTCCGCGTCGGCCTGTCCTCCGCCACCAACTACGGCAAGCTGCTGGTGACTGGCAACGCCAACCTGTCGGCCAGCAGCAAGATCGACGTCGACGTCAGCGACGCGCCGGTCCTGGCCAACGGCACCGTGATTCCCGGCGTCATCCAGGCCGGCGGCACGCTGACCACCGCCAGCACGATACCCGTCACCGACAACAGTTTCCTGTTCGATTTGACCGGCGTGCAAAACGGCAAGGCTCTCGACCTGGTCATCGTTGCGGCAGTCACGCCGACACCCACCCCGACGCCGACGCCCACTCCAACACCTACGCCGACGCCCACCCCGACACCTACGCCGACGCCCACTCCAACGCCAACGCCTACGCCTACTCCAACGCCAACGCCAACGCCGACGCCGACGCCGACGCCGACGCCCACTCCAACACCAACGCCAACGCCGACGCCAACGCCCGTACCGGGCAATAGCGCCACGAGCGCCGTGGCCTCCAGCGGCAACGCCCCCGGCACCGGCGCCGCGCAAGTGTTCGACCGTCTGATCGCCGGCGGCACCAGCGGCGACATGGGCCAGGTCATCACGGCCCTGGGCAAGCTGGCGACCGCGAAGGAAGTGTCCGACGCCGTCAGCCAGACCCTGCCGCTGGCGACCGGCGGCACCGCCGCGTCCGTGGCCAGCACGATGAATCTGACTGACCGCGTGGTGCAAGCCCGCATCGAGTCGAACCGCGGCCTGTCCGCCGGCGACGACAGCGTCACCGAGCGCAATGCCTGGGTCAAGCCCTTCGGCGCCTGGGCCCGGCAAAGCGCGCGCGGCGGCGTGGCCGGCTACAAGGCCGACAGCGGCGGCATCATCGTCGGCGCGGACGGCGCCGCCACGGCGAAGGACCGCGTCGGCGCCGCCTTCACCTATGCCAGAACCAATCTGGACGGCGACGGCGTGACGCCGCAGTCGGCCGACATCGACATGCTGCAACTGATGGCCTACGGCAGCCACAACCTCGACCCCGGCACCGACATCAGCTGGCAAATCGACGTCGGCGCCAACAAGACCACGGGTAGCCGCGTCATCCGCTTCGGCGGCCTGGAGCGCCTCGCCCACAGCGCTTACCGGGGCCTGAGCCTGCATATCGGCTCCGGCATCGGCCGGGTCATCACGCTCAACGAGCAAAGCAATGTCACGCCCTCGCTGCGTGTCGACTACACGACGGTCAGGAACAATGCCTACACGGAGACGGGCGCCGGCGCCTTGAACCTGAGTGTGGACGCGCAAACGGCGAAACAGCTGATCCTGTACGCGGACGCGCGCCTGAACCATTCGCCGTCGCAGGAACTGACGCTGTCGGCCAACTTCGGCGTCGGCTACGACTTCCTGGCCAAGCAAACGGCCGTGGTGGCAAGCTTTGTCGGCGGCGGCCCGGCATTCGAAACCCGCGGCTTGGAGGCGACGAAGGTCTTCGTCCGGGCCGGCGCCGGCCTGACCCTATTGCGCGGCAAGGGCATGGAAGTGACGGCCCGCTACGACGCCGAGGCCCACCGCTCCTTCCTGAACCAAAGCCTGTCGCTGAAACTGCGCAAGGAATTCTAAGCGGATGGCGGCAGCGGGCGGCGCCGACCACTGGCAAGCCCACGCGCGGCAGTGGTCGCGCATCGGCGGCCCGCTGCGCCCCGGCGCCGAGGATGTCGGCATCATGCGCCGCATCCTCGGCCCGCAGCCGGGGCTGGGCCTGCTGCTGGGCGTGACCGCCGAACTGTCCGCCCTCAGCGACAACATGGTGGCCGTCGAACGCGACGCCACCATGATCGCCCGGCAATGGCGGCCGCGCGGTCCCGGCCAGTCGGTCCGGCAAGGCGACTGGCTGGCCTTGCCCTTCGGCGCGGACAGCTTCGCCTTCGCCGCCGGCGACGGCAGCCTGAACATGCTGCGCCACCCGGACGGCTATGGCCGCCTGTTCGAGCAATTGCGCGTTTGCCTGCGCGACCAGGGCCGGCTGGCGCTGCGCGTCTTCACGGCGGCGCACGACAATGAAACGCCGCAGGCGGCGGCCGACGCCGCCCTGCGCGGCGACATCGGCAGCTTCCACGCCTTCAAATGGCGGCTGGCGATGGCGCTGGTGGCGCGCGCCGGACAGCCGGACATTGCCGTGGCGGCGATCCACGCCGCCTTCGACGCGCTGCTGCCGGACCGCGCCCTGCTGGCCAGCCGCGCCGGCTGGGCGCGCGCCGACATCGACACCGTCGATGTCTACCGCGATTCGCCGGCCGTCTACAGCTTTCCCACGCTGCGCCAGGTGCGCCAGGCCGTCCCCGCCGGTTACGCGGAACTCGGCGTCTTCCACGGCAGTTACGAGCTGGCCGAGCGCTGCCCCATCCTTGCCTGGAGCCTGCACAAATGAGCGTCGCCGACAGTGCCTTTCTCGCCATGTGCAGCGCCGTCCCCGGCATCGACTGGCCGCCCCTGTCGGCCGGTTTTCCCGCCTCGGTGCTGGCCCTGGCGCAGCAGCTTGAACAGACCCAGTGGCTGGCGCCGTCCGAGCTGGCCGCGCGCCAGCGGCGCCAGTTGCGCGCCCTGCTGACGCACGCCGCACAGCACAGCCCCCATTTCGGCGACAGGCTGCGGCAGGCCGGCTGCGGCGTCGCCGCGCTGTGCGAGCCGGGCGGGCTGGCGGCGCTGGCGCCGCTGTCCCGGCGCGCCTTGCAGGCGGACGGCGCGCGCGTCGCCGCGACGGCGCTGCCGTCCGGCCACGGGCCGACCGGCCAGGTCAGCACCTCCGGCTCCAGCGGCACGCCGGTGTCGCTGACCCGCAGCGCCGTCAACCAGATGTTCTGGCTGGCGTTCACGCTGCGCGAACACCTGTGGCAGCGGCGCGACTTCAGCGCGCCGCTGGCCGTCACCCGCGCCAACCTGCCCGGCAACGCGGCCGTGGCGCAGCCGGACTGGGGCGCGCCGGTCGCCACCTTCTTCGCCACCGGGCCGGCTTACGCGCTGCCGATCAACCGCGCCGTCACCGAGCAACTGGACTGGCTGCTCGGCATCAATCCCGGCTACCTGCTGACCTATCCGACCAACCTGGCCGCGCTGCTCGACGAAATCGAGCGGCGCGGCGGCGCGCTGCCGCGCCTGCGCCAGATCCGCACCATCGGCGAGACGCTGGCGCCGGCCCTGCGCGCGCGCACCCGCGCCGTGCTCGGCGTCGGCATCGCCGATTGCTACAGCAGCCAGGAACTGGGCGTGATCGCGCTGCAGTGCCCGGACAGCGAGCTATACCACTTGATGGCCGAGGGCTATATCACGGAAATCCTGCGCGAGGACGGCAGCCCGTGCGCGGACGGCGAAGTCGGCCGCCTGGTGCTGACGGACCTGCACAATTTCGCCACGCCGCTGGTGCGCTACGACATCGGCGACTACGCCTGCGCCGGCCCCGCCTGCCCCTGCGGCCGCGGCCTGCCGACGCTGCGCCACATCGTCGGACGTGAACGCAATATGGTCAGCATCGGCGGCAGACGGCACTGGCCGCTGGTCGGCTTCCACCGCTTCCGCGACGTCGCGCCGGTCATCCAGTACCAGTTGGTGCAGCGCTCGGCCGAACACATCGACGTCAACCTGGTGTGCGCAACGGCGCCGAGCGAGGCGCAGCAAAAGCAGCTCGGCGACATCATCCGGCAGGCGCTGGGCCACCCTTTCCAGCTCGGTTTCCACCTGTTCGCCGACCGGATTCCCATGCCGGCTTCCGGCAAGTTCGAGGAATTCGTCAATCTGACGGTGTAGGCGGCGCAGCCGAAAAGAGCCCCGCCAGCCAGTAGACCGGCAGCGCGACGGCCTCCCTGAGCGTGGAATAGATGTCGCGCCACTCGAAGTAATCGGCATGGGCCGAGTACACCGTCGCCACGCCGCTGTCGCGCAGCGCCAGCCGGGTGCGCGGGATATGGAAATACTGGGTGACCACGACGGCGCTGCGCAAACCGCCGGCGCGCATCAACGCGGCGCTGTTGCGCGCCGTCGCCGTCGTGTTCACGCCGCCGCTGTCGACGATGATGGCCGGCGCGGGAACGGCGTGCGCGACCAGATAATCGCGCATGACGGCGGCCTCGTCGTAGCCCTCCTTGCCCAGCCCGCCGCTAACTATCACGCGGGGAAACAGGCCGGCCCGGTACAGCGCGGCGGCCTTGTCCAGGCGCGCCGCCAGCCGCGCCGAGGGCCGGCCGTCCAGCTCCACCTTCGAGCCGAGCACGATGGCGACATCGCAACGCTGCACATTGTCGCGCAGGCCGTCGGCGAGCAGCGCGCAGCCGCCGCTGGCCGCCAGCAGCGCCGCCATCAGGGCGCACTTCAAGCCTTTCATCCGCACCGCCTCAATTCAACTGGCGCCGCGGCGCGGTCGGCATATTCGCCTCGCGGCGCTGCCCGCCGCCGCTGCCATACACATCCTCGCGCGACAGCGGCGCGCCCTGGCGCAGGCTGGCCGCGCCGGCAACCTTGTAGCCATCCTTCGTCATCGCGTAATACTCGACCTTCTTGAACGGTTTGCCCTCTTCCAAGGTGCCGCTATCCGTCGCCCTGATCGTGAAATACTCGCCCGGGCCGTTCTTCAGGAAATCCAGTTCGACCACGCTACGCCAGCATTGACGCAGCATGCCGTACTCCTCCGCCAACTCCTTGGGATCGTCGGAGCAGTTGCCGGCGTTCGACTGCCCCATCTCCAGCGCCAGCACCTGGTGCGGCGTGCCGGCGCTGATGTCGATCAGGAAGGCGTAGTCGTTGGTGTAGCCCTGATGCACGTCGCCGCCCTCGAACAAGAGGCCGAACTTGCCGTCGCCGATGCGCACCAGCTTGCCGTCCGGCGCCTGGCCGTGCGCGCCCGCCGTCGCCACGACCTGCTTGCCCTTCTCGAAGACCCAGGCGTTGTTCTTCAGCGCGAATACATACACGGAAATGTCGGCCTGCTGGATGTGCGACTCCGCCACCTCGCCGCCGTCGAGAATCATCTGGCGCTGGATGACGAGCACGCCCTTTTGCTGGCCGCCCTCGTCGAAGGTGACGGCCAGCATCGGCGTGGCCAGCACATTGGCGCCCTTGATGTCCCAGGCGGCCGTTTTCGCCACCGGAATCAGCGTGCCCTTTTGCCCGGTGTGATAGGCGCCGAAGATGGCGCGCATGGCCGTGCCTTCGCTGAACACGGCCGGCCGAGCCGTATCGTTTGCGGCCGGCGCAGCGGCCGGCGCCGCCGGCGCGGGCGCGCGCAACAGCAGCGCCGCCGCGCCGAGGGTGCAGGCGCCGGCGAGGACGCCCATCAGATACCGTTTTTTCATTGGAATACAGGACGGAAAAAGCTTCTTTCGTAGCTGACGATGCACTTCGTTTCTTCCGCGTAGTTGAACGCGGCGACGCAGTCGGCATCGTCCAGCATCTTGATGCGGTATTGCTCGTACTCGGCCAGACTGGGGAAGCTGAACAGCGCCAGCGCGACATTGTTGGCGCCCTCCGACGGCAGAAAATAACCGTGGTGCTGGCCGCCGAATTTTTCCACCAGCGGTATCCACATCTGCCCGTAACGCTCGAACTCCTTGAGCCTGGACGGTTCTATGATGTAGCGCAAGTAGCATGTGACCATGTCGATTTCCCCCAGTGCCGACGGACCCGATTGTCCGTTGTTCGCCTGGAATGATACTGGAAATTTCAGATCGGCAAGCGGGCTGCGGCCATGCCGCGCGCAGCCCGCCGCCGCAGCCGCTTATTGCGCGGCGAAGGTATAGCTCAGCCCCAGCATGACGCTGCGCGGCGCCCCGGGCGTGTACTGGTTCTGGCTGTTGGCGACATACTTGCCGACGCCGGAGTAGGAACTCGACGCCGAATCGGCATAGCGCTTGTCGGTCAGGTTGCGCACCTGCAGCCACGCCTCCCAGCTTTTCGCAAACTGGTAATTGGCGCGCAGGTTGAGCAGCGTGTGGCCCGGGTATTTCACCGTGTTGGCGTTATCCATCCAGTAGCGCCCCTGGTGCAGCACTTCCAGCGCCACGCGCGCGCCCGCCAGCGGTTTGTAACCCACCTCGGCGGAGGTGATGTCGCTGGGCGCCTGCGGCATTTCCCGGCCGCTGTAGTCGAGGCTGCCCGACACCTGGTAACGCACATAGCGGTGGCTGGCGACCGCCGTGCCGAAGCGCGCGTCGAACGGGCCGGCGTCGTAGTGCAGGCCCAGCTCCAGCCCCTGGCTGCGGGTGCGCCCGGCGTTGCGGTTTTCGCTGGTGCCCGGCACGACGGTGTAGCTGACGATGGTGTCGCGCCCGTCCAGCCGGTACAGCGCGGCGTCGAGCTTCAGCTTGCCGTCCAACAGCGCCATGCGCAGGCCCATTTCATAATTGTTGTAGGTGGCCGGCTGCAGGTCGGCGATGCCGGTCTTGCCGTACAACTGGCTCACCTCGGGCGGCGTGAAGCCCTCGCTGATGTTGGTGTAGATGCTGGCCTGCTTGCCCAGCGCATAGGTGGCGCCGATTTTCGGGCTGAAGTGGGAGAAGCTGCGCGACTCGTTCGGCGCGCCGAAATTGTCGCTGCCGCCCGGCGCCAGGCGGTTGTGGTAGTTGTAGCGGATGGCGTCGGAGCGGCCGCCGACGACGACGCGGGCCTTGGCCAGCGGCGCGAATTCCCACTGCGCGAAGACGGCGGTATTGCTGATGTCGGTCTGGTAGTCGCGCACGCCGCGCAATCCGCCCGGATCGCCGGCGGTCGCCAGCGTATAGCGCAGGTATTTGCCGCTGGCGGGGTCGCGCACGATGTTCAGGTTATCGCTGACATACGGGTTGTCGCTCCGGTCCACGTAGATGCCGGCGATCAGGCGCGAGCCCAGCCAGTCGAAACCCTGCTGGTGCTTCACGTCCACGCCCAGCGAATCGACGTGGTTGTTGTTGATGACGCCCTTGCAGACGATTCCGACGCAACTGCCTATCGAATAACTGGGGATCTGGCCGTGGTCGTTCTTGCGGCTGAACAGCGTCACCGTCGTCGACCCGTTGCGCGTCGTCTCGCCCTCCCAGGCCAGATTGGCGCGGGTGGTCTTGTCCTTGCGGTAGCTGAAGGTGTTCAAACTCTTGCCAGGCGTGGCGCGGAAGTCGTTCTCGAACAGGCCGCCGGGCATGGCCGCGTCCAGGTCCGTGTGCACCAGCGTCGCGCGCAGTTGCGAGGCGGCGCCGAGCGCATAGTCGGCGCGCAGCGAGAACGAATCCTTGTCGCCGTAGCTATACTCCTGCCAGTTGTCCCTGCTGCGGCGCGAACTGTAGTGGGAAAAGCGCAAGCCCAGCGCGCCCCAGGTGTTGCTGGCGGAAGTGTCGTAGCGCGTGAAGCCGGCCGTGTTGTCGCGGCGCACGCCGACGCTGGCGTAAGGCGTCGGCGAGGCCGCCGACGTCAGGAAATTGACGGCGCCGCCGACCGCGTTGCTGCCGTACAAAGACGAGGCCGGCCCCTTCACCACCTCGACGCTCTCCGTGCCGGCCATATTCATTTCGTTCAGCGAATTATGGTTGAACACGCCCAGCGGACGGATGGGAATGCCGTCTTCCAGGTATTGATAGACGGCGTTGGTGCCGATGGGCTGGCGGATCGCCATGCTGTGCTGCTCGTTGCCCAGGTCGTTCCAATAGACGCCGGCGATGCGGTTGATGATCTCGCCCATGGTTTTCGGCTTGTCGCGCCGCAGCTCCTTCTGCTTGACGACGCCGATAGCCTGCGGCGTTTCCGACAGCCAGGAGGCGGCGCGCGAGCCGGAGACGACGACCACGTCGAGCACTTGCTCGTCGGCGCCGGCGCGGGCGTTGCCGCCCAGCGCGGCAAACACGGCGCCCAGCGCCAGGGACATTACTTGGTATTGTGGTTTCATGACGATGCTCGATAAAGGCTAGTTTTGCTGGATGCAGCAGGCTTGCGGCGCGCGCAGTTCGACGATTTCCACCAGCGGCAGCGGCGCGCCGGCGCGGGCATAGAACAGATAGCCGTGCCACACGCCGAGGGCGACGATGGCGGCGACGTTAAAGCATTGCATAAAGAGACAGAACGTCGAAAAGCGGCCGCGTTGGCGGCGGGAAGTGGCAGTCATTGCAGGAATCCTGATAAAAGTGACGGGGCGGCACGACGGGCGCGCGGATGCGAACGCAGCCAGGCGCGGCGGCGCTGCTATCCGGCGGCGTGGCGACCGGGGAAAGCGATCAGGACAGTGCGGGAGGGGCGCGCGACTGGGCGCTGGCCCAGACGAACAGGGGGCGCGACGCCTGGTAATAGAGCGGCGGCAGCACGGGTTTGCCGGCGAGCACGGGCAGCGTCACCATCGGGCTGGACGGCAGGCCGGGGGCGCCGCCGTGGGCGGAGCAGAACGGGCAGTGGTCGAAGTGCAGGCTTTGTTCGATCGAAGCGGGCGACAGCGGCTGCCCGTCGTCGCTGTCGGCCTGGACGAAGCGCGTGCCGGCGATCGAGCAGATCTCGATCCACGCCGAGCTGGAATCGTCGGCGGCGATGGCGTGGGAAATCGACGGCGCGAGCGCGGCCAGCAAGATCGCAAAACAGGCGATCCAGGCGGTGAAACGGCGCGTTATCTTAGTCATTCCCATCGTTGCATTTTAACAGCGCCGCGCGGCGAGGGTCAACGCGGTGGACGGCCGGTGCGGCCCCCTCCGAACGGACTATTGCGGACTCGCCGTCCGTGCGCCGTATTCCTGCGCAAGCCGTGGCAAGCCTGGCCGGATAGGGCTTGGGCGCGCCCCTACTGGCAGCTGCGCCCGTCCGCCGGGAAGGAGCGGATCGCCTTCGACATTTCCCCGGCCACCTGGCGCAGGGCGCGCCGGTGGCCCGCCACCAGCGCGTCGTAACCGGCCGCCACCTTCTCGTTGACGACGCTGCGGCAAGTGAGCACCTTGCCGCTGGCCAGCTGGCGCACGCTCCAGACGGCGTCGATCAGCGCGTACTGCCCCAGCGCCGACTCGAAGCGCTGCACATTGGTGCTGACGCGGTACACGGGCAGCTTGTCCGGATAAGGCGTGCGATAGACGTCGATCGCGCCCAGTTCGCCGGTGATGCCGGTCGACAGCGCCTGGCCGATCTCGGCCGCCAGCGGCCCGGCCCAGCGCTCCTGCTCCAGCAACTCGATGCGTCCGCCGGCCGCCGTCAGCACCAGCTGGTTGCGGCTGACCTGCTGCGGCACGTTGACGGCCAGCACCTCGACATAGAAATTCACTTCGGCCTTGGCCGGCGCGGCGTCGCCGCCGTTGAGCGTATAAAAACGCTCGATCTGCGGCGCCGCGCAGGCGCTCAGCAGGCTCAGCGAGGCGGCCAGCGCGAGGGTGCGGAATGCGCTCATTTTTTATCTCCTTGTTTGCCGCGGATCAGCGATTCCGGGTGGCGTTCCAGATAGTCGGACAGCGCATTGAGCGACTGCAGCGTCTGCGTCAGCTGCTGCAGCGCCTGGCGCACGTCCGATTGCAGCGGCGAATCCTTTTGCAAGACCTGCTCGGCCGTGCTGAAGGTTTGCCTGGCGGCGCCCAGCGTCTCCTTCATCTCCGGCACCACCTGGGCGTCCAGCTGCTTGAACAACACATTGGCGTTCTTCAAAGTGGCGTTCAGATTCGCCGCGATGTCGGCATAGGGCACCTGGTCGAGCTTCCTGACGATGCTGGCGATCTGCGTCTGCAACTCCTCCAGGCTGTTCGGCACCGTCGGCACCTCCATCGGGTACTGGTTGAAATCGAGCTTGGCCGGCGCCGCTTTCGGGAAGAAGTCGAGGGCGATGTACAACTGGCTCGTCAACAAATTGCCGGTGCGCAGCTGGGCGCGCAAGCCGCGGCTGACCAGCCGCTCCAGCACGTCATGGCCGGCGGTGCGGTCCTCGTCCTCCAGCGTCTGCTGGAAGCGCTTGCCGAGCCGGCCCGGATACAGGTCTACCGTCACCGGCATGCGGAAACTCTTCTTCACGCCGTCGTACTCGACGCCGACCGAACGCACCTCGCCCAGCACGATGCCGCGGAAATCCACGCTGGCGCCCGGCGACAGGCCGCGCAGCGACTGGTCGAAATAAAACACCGTGGTGATCGGCGCGCCGTCCGGCTCGCGCATCGCGCTGGACTGGTCGGCCGCCAGCGCGAAGGTGGCGCCGGCCGCCGCCAGCGTGTCCGGCTTCTGGCCGTTCTGCGACTCGAAGGCGATGCCGCCGACCACCATCGCCGCCAGCGACTGCGTGTTCAGCTTGAAGCCGTTCGAGTCGAGGCGCACGTCGACGCCGCTGGCGTGCCACCAGCGCGAATTCTGGCCGACGAACTGGTCGTAGGGCGCGTTGATGAAGACGGCCATGCTGACGCCGTTGCCGCCCTTGTCGAGCGCGAAGCTGATCACCTGCCCGACTTGCACGCGGCGGTAAAACACGGGCGAGCCGACGTCGACCGAACCGAGGTCGTCGCCGTGCAGATTGTAGAGCTTGCCCTTCTGGTCGCCGGCCACCGCCGGCGCGTTTTCCAGCCCCGCGAAGGCGTCCTTGTAGTCGGCCGACTTGCCGGCGTCGACGCCGATGTAGGCGCCCGACAGCAGGGTGCCCAGGCCGGAGACGCCGCTGGCGCCGACGCGCGGGCGCACCACCCAGAAGCGCGTGTCCTGGGCCGTGAAGCGCTTCGCCTCCTTGCTCATGTCTATCGTCACCAACACCTTCGACAAGTCCGGGGCCAGCGTGATGGCGCGCACCAGCCCGATCTCGACATCCTTGTACTTGACCTTGGTCTTGCCCGGCTCCAGGCCGTCGGCCGTGCGGAAACTGACCGTCACCGTCGGCCCCTGCTCGTACAGCGACTTGGCCACCAGCAGAGCGCCGATCAGCGCCGCCAGCAGCGGGATCAGCCAGACCAGCGAAGGCAACCAGCGGCTGGCCTGCTCGACGTCCGGCTCCGGCAACGCCAGGGGCACAGGCGCGGGTGGGCGGGCGATCTCGCCCTCTTTCTCAGACATGTTTTTCTCCAGGGTAGACGGGCGGGCCACTGTCGACGTGGTCCCAGATCAGGCGCGGGTCGAACTGCATCGACGCCAGCATCGTCAGCACGACCACCGAACCGAAGGCCAGCGCCCCGGGACCGGCCGTAATCACGGCCAGCGCCTGGAAGCGCACCAGCGCGACGGTCAGCGTGACGACAAAAATATCCAGCATCGACCAGCGGCCGATGAACTCGACCAGGCGATACAACACGGTGCGCTGCAGCGGGCGCCAGCGCGAGCGCCGCTGCGCGCTCCAGGCCAACAGCGTCAGCACGGCCAGCTTGAGCATGGGCACGACCACGCTGGCGATGAAAATGATCGCGGCCAGGCCCTTCGAGCCGCTGTTCCAGAAAAACAGCACGCCGCTCATGATGGTGTCGTCCTCGCTGCCGAACAGCGAATGCGTATACATCACCGGCAACAGATTGGCGGGAATATACAGGATGGCGGCGGCGATCAGCAGCGCCCAGGTGCGGTTGACGCTGTCGGGGCGGCGCCGGTGCAACTGGCAGCCGCAGCGGGCGCAGCGCGGATGCGCCCGGCCGGGCGCGGCCGGCGTCACCAGACCGCAGGCGTGGCATGGCAGCAACTCGGCGCCGGACGCGCGCAAGGCCGCGTAATCCAGGCGGGGCGGCGGGCGCGGCGCCAGATCGTCGCCGACATTCCACAGCGTCTTGGGATCGAAAGAGACGACCACGGCCAGCATCAACGTCAGCGCGCCGAAGGCAAACAGTCCCGGCTGCGGCAACACCCGCGCCAGACTGGTCATCTTGATCACCGTGATCAGGATGCCGATCATCAACACCTCCGTCATGCCCCAGCGGCGCGCCGCCTGCACGGCGCGCAACACCCGGTGGAAACCGGGCGGCTGGAAACCGGCGCGCAGGCCGAGCGCGACATACAGCAGCGCGGCCAGCTCGACGGCGGGGAACAACATCGTAAAGAAAAACACCATCGCCGCGACGAGCTGCATCTGCTCCGCCCACAGCACGGCAATGGCGCCGATCAGCGTGGCGCTGGAGCGCAAGCCCTTGACCTCCAGCTCGACGATGGGAAAAAACTGGGCGATCAAAAACACCAGCGCCGTGGCCAGCGTCAGCGCGACGACCCGGCTCAGATCGGCGGAACCGCCGCGGTACAAAACCGAACGGCAACGCGTGCAGCGCGCCTTCTCGCGGGGGCGGAGCGGACGCTTGCGATGCAACACACCACAGTCATGACAGCTAATCAGATCGTATCGACGCACAGGTTCGGGATGAGCTCGTAAATACCGCCCATCATACGGTATTGCCGCCTGGGGACAGACCACGATTTTCGAGAAAGTATTTCTCGAAAATCGTGGTCTGTCCCCAGCTTCGCTTACTGCAGATGCCGCAATTGACGATCAAGCCCTCGCACCTTTCAAAGCGCATGGACTTTTGTTCGAAGGTGTCGCCTGGGGACAGACCACGATTTTCGAGAAAGTATTTCTCGAAAATCGTGGTCTGTCCCCGGCTTTGCTTACTTGTAGATGCCGCAGTTGACGATCATGTCTTCGTATTTTTCAAAGTACATGGACTTTTGTTCGATCTGCTTGCTGACGGGGTTGACGAATTTGTAGTCTTGCCAGCCCTTGCCCTTGGCTTTGGCCAGTTCCAGGCGCTCGCGCATGAAGGCCTTGCCGTCCGCGTCTTTCAGCTCGATCAAGTCCTTGCCCTGCATTTTCACGTTGGCGCCGTGCGCCAGGTTTTTCGCCTGCAGGTCGTTGATGGTCACGTACAGGTCGCGGTCGCGGAAGCGGGTGCTGTGCAGGTCGTTGATTTCCGCGATGGTTTTGTCGCGGCCGTTGGCCTTCATGTAGGCGATGACCTTGTGTACCAAGGCAACGGCCTCGGCCGCCGAGCCGTGCTCGCTGGCCGCCTGGCTGGCGCCGCTGAACGCGGCGGCCCAGCACATCACGATCACACTCATCAGTTTGCGCATGCTTGTCTCCTATGGTTATTGGTGACAAACATAGTGCGCCACATTGCGCCGGAGCACAACAGGCGCCGCCGCGCTCAGGCCGCGAGGAAGTCGAGCAGCGTCAGCGCGACCACCTTGGTGGCCTTGCGCAAGTCGTCCAGCGCCAGCCGCTCGTCGGCCTTCTTCGCGTTCGACTCGGGCACGGTGCGCGGCCCGGCGCCGTACAGCACGGCCGGAATGCCGTGCTCGCCGTACAGGCGGGCGTCCGCGTACAGCGGCGTGCCCTGGGCCGGGATGCTTTCGCCGAGGATGAGGAGGGCATTCTTTTGCAGCGCGGCCACCAGTTGCTCCGAGCCGGGCAGCGGCCGCAGCGCCTGCGACAGCAGCAGGCGCTTGATCTCGACGCGGATGCCCGGCTCGCCGCGCACGGCGTCCTCGATCAGCGCGCGCAGCTGGGCTTCGACCTCGACCGGGTTCTCTTCCGGGATCATGCGCCTGTCCATCTTCATCACCACCTTGCCCGGCACCACATTGGTGTTGGTGCCGCCGTCGATGCGCCCCACCAGCATGGTCGGCGAGTCGATGCCGGCCACGCCGGATTTGATCTTTTTCAGCGCCGGCAACTGGGCGTAGATGGCGTTGAGGATTTTGTTCGCCGCCTGCAAGGCGTCATGCCCCGTTTCCGGCATCGCGCCGTGGCCGGACTTGCCATGCACGGTAATTTCCAGCTGCAGGCAGGCGTTGTGGGCCGTGATGATGTTGTAGCCGAAGCCGGCCGCGATGACGAAGTCCGGCTTAGTCAGTTTTTGCTCCAGCAACCAGGCCGGCCCCAGCAGGCCGCCGAATTCCTCGTCGTAGGTGAAGTGCAGCTCCAGGCTGCCCTTCAGCGGCACGCCCAACGCTTCCAGCGCGCGGGCGGCGAAGATGTAGGTGGCGAAGTCGCATTTCGACACGGCGGCCGCGCGGCCGTGGATGTGCCCCTTGTCGATCACGCCGCCGTAGGGCGGATAGGTCCAGCCCTCGCCCGGCGGCACCACGTCGCCGTGGGCGTTCAGCGCCAGCGTCGGGCCGCCCGCCTGGTAGGGGCGGCGCACGATCAGGTTGGTGATGCTTTCCATGCCGTAGTCGGCGACCGCCTGTTGCGGCACGGCGTGCTTTTCCGCCTGCCAGCCGAAGCCCCGCAGCAGCTCGGCGACGGCGTCGGCGTGCGGCGCGTTGTTGCCGGGCGGCGTGTCGGTCGGCACCCGGATGACCTGTTGTAGAAAAGCCACTTCCTCGTCGAAATGGGCGTCTATCCAATTACTCAGTTGTGCGCGCGTATTGCTCATTGTCTTCCTTGGCGGTGATATGCAAACACCGCGTTAAATTGATTTGTGATACGTTTTTCGACCTGCTCCCAGGGCTTTATTTGGCGCCGGCCTCGAACCAGGCGCCCAGCAGCGCGCGCTCGTCTTCCGTCATCATCGTCAGGTTACCAATCGGCATGGCTTTCAGTTGCACGGCCTGCTTGTAGACTTGCGCCGCATGCTGGCGTATCAGCCCTTCCGTGTCGAGCATGATGCCGGCCGGCGCCGTCGCAAAGCCGGGCTGGCTCGGCCGCGCCGCGTGGCAGCTGGCGCAGCGCCGCGCGACGACGGCTTGCACCTTGAAAAACTGCGCCGCCGGATCGGCCGGCGCCGCGCGCGCCGGCGGCGGCGCCGGCGCGATCATCACGGCGACGGCAACCAGCAAGGCCACGCCCAGCAGCGGATAGCCCCAGGCCAGGCGGCCCTTGTGGCGCAGGTTGAAGAAGTGGCGGATGAACACGCCCGCCGCCATGATGAAGGCCAGCACCAGCCAGGCATGCTCGTTGCGGTAAGTCATCGCATAGTGGTTGCTGATCATGATGAACAGCACCGGCAGCGTGAAATAGTTGTTGTGCACGCTGCGCTGCTTGGCGCGCAGGCCGTGACTGGGGTCCGGCAACTTGCCGGCCGACATGGCCTCGACCATTTTGCGCTGGCCCGGAATAATCAGCATCAGCACATTGCCGACCATGATGGTGCCTATCATCGCGCCGACGTGGATGTAGGCGGCGCGCCCGCTCAGCAACTGCGTCAGCGCATAGGCAGCGCCGACCACCAGCGCGAACACGACGAGGCCGAAGTACAGCTCGCGCCCGGCCAGCGGCGAGCGGCACAGCAGATCGTAGACGGTCCAGCCCAGCACCAGCGTGCCGACGCCGACGCCGATGGCTTGCCAACTGCTGAGGTCGGCCACGGACTTGTCGATCATCATCGCCTGGGCGTTGAAGTAGTAGGCGATCGTCAGCAAGGCGATGCCCGACAGCCAGGTCGAATACGCCTCCCATTTGAACCAATGCAAGTTCTTCGGCAACTCGGCCGGCGCCACCAGGTATTTTTGCGGATGGTAGAAACCGCCCCCATGCACCGCCCACAACTCGCCCGACACGCCCTTCTTCGCCAGCTCGGAGCCGGGCGCCGGCGGGCGGATCGAATTGTCCAGCCAGACGAAGTAAAACGAGGCGCCGATCCAGGCGATGCCGGTAATCATGTGCAACCAGCGGATCAGCAAGTTCAGCCACTCCAGGCCGTAGGGAATCAGGTAGGCAAACACTTCCATCACGCTCCTTCAATCGAGGCCGGGCTTGATTTGGCTTAATTTACAGAAGATAAACTGAATCGGCGCACGGGATATGAAAAATATCGTATATTTAACATATTCCAACCGATATACAACAGGGATCGCCCCACGATGTCCAGCCTGCCGCAACACCTCGACCTGCACCTGATCCGCATCCTCTACCTGCTGCTGGTGGAAAAGAACGTATCGCGGGTCGCGCTCAAGCTGAACCAGCCGCAGCCCTCGATTTCCGCCTCGCTGCGCAAGCTGCGCGAACTGACCGGCGACCCGCTGCTGGTGCGCGGCGCGCGCGGCATGGTGCCGACCCAGCACGGCGAAAGCCTGATGCAGCCGGCCAAGCGCATCCTCGACCAGACCGAAAGCCTGTTCGTCAAAAAGACCCCCTTCGTCGCCCAGGAAGAGGCGCGCACCTTCCACATCGCCGCGCCGGACTACCTCGACAGCCAATTCCTGCCGAACGTCGTCGCGCTGCTGCGGCGCGGCTCGCCGAAAAGCCGCGTCGTCATCCACAGCCTGGGCGCCGGCATCGACCACGTGCGCCTGCTGTCGGACGGCGAGCTCGACCTCGTCATCGCCAACTGGGACGAACCGCCGGCCCACCTGCACATCTCGAAACTGTTCGAAGACCCGATCATCTGCACGATGCGCGCCGAAAGCGCCTACGCCAAGCGCACGGCCAGCGACGCGATGACGCTGGAAGACTACCTGAGCCTGCCGCACGTGGCGCCGTCGCAGATGATGCCCGGCTACCACGGCGTCATCGACGCCTTCCTGGAAAAACAGAACATGCAACGCAACGTCGTCGTGGAATCGGCCTACTTCGGCCTGATCCCCTACATGCTGACGCAAACCGACCTGGTGCTGACGACGGGCCGGCAATTCATGCGCTTCTACGAAAAAACCCTGCCGCTGAAAAGCTACACGGTGCCGCTCAAATTCCCGCCCATGCGCTTTTACCAGCTGTGGCACCAGCGCGTGCACCAGGCGCCCGAGCACAAATGGCTGCGCGACCAGGTCAGCGAGGCGGCCAAGACGCTGATCCTCAAATAAGGCGTATATGGCGCGGCAGAGGTCCCCCATCAGCGCCCGCATATGGCACGGCCATGCGCAAGGCGCTATGATCGGCGCTGGCACGAGCGGATAGAAAACCATGACGACACTGACAGAATTGAATGGCTGCGACGAAGCCGGCTTCATCGAACGCCTGGGCGGCATCTACGAACATTCGCCGTGGATACCGCAGCGCGCCTACGCCGCCCGCCCCTTCGCCAGCGCCACCGCCCTGAAACTGGCGCTGCAGGCGGCCGTCAACGCCGCCGCGCCGGAGCGGCAACTGGAGCTGATCCGCGCCCACCCGGAACTGGCCGGCAAGGCCGCCATCGCCGGCGCGCTGACGCGGGAGTCGAGCGGGGAACAAGCGAAGTCCGGCCTGCACCTGTGCAGCGCCGAGGAATTCGCCGCGCTGCAGCGCCTCAACGCCGACTACCAGGCCAAATTCGGCTTCCCCTTCATCCTCGCCGTCAAAGGGCCGGACGGCGAGGGCCTGACGCGCCAGCACATCATCGCCACCTTCGCGCGCCGCCTGCAGCAACAGCGCGGCGACGAAATCGCCGAGTGCCTGCGCCAGATCAAGCGCATCGCCGAACTGCGCCTCAACGACCTGCTCGGCTGCGCACTGGAATTTGGCCCCGCCATCATGCAATGGTCGGCCACCCTGGCCACCTGGAGCGACAGCCCCGACAACCTCACCTGCGCCTACCTGAGCGAAGCCCACCGCAAGACGGCGGCGCAACTGGCCGAATGGATGGCCGCGGCCGGCATGCACGTGCACATCGACGCCGTCGGCAACGTCGTCGGCCGCTACCGCTCCGACGCGCCGGGCGCGAAAACGCTCATCACCGGCTCGCACTACGACACCGTGCGCAACGGCGGCAAATACGACGGCCGGCTCGGCATCCTGCTGCCGATCGCCGTCGTCCGGCACCTGCACGAACGGGGCGAACGCCTGCCCTTCCACCTCGACATCATCGGCTTCGCGGAAGAAGAAGGCGTGCGCTTCAAAAGCACCTTCCTGGGCAGCAACGCCGTGGCCGGCACATTCGACCTGGCGCTGCTGCAACAGCGCGACGCCGACGGCATCACGATGGGCGCGGCCATCGCCGCGGCCGGCCACGACATCGGCGCCATCCCCGCCATCGGACGCGACCCGGCCGGCCTGCTCGGCTACATCGAAGTCCACATCGAACAAGGGCCGGTGCTGCTGCAGCGCGACCTGGCGCTGGGCGTCGTCACGGCCATCAACGGCAGCTCGCGCTACCTGGTCGAACTGCGCGGCCTGGCCAGCCACGCCGGCACCACGCCGATGCACATGCGCCGCGACGCCGCCGCGGCGGCCGCCGAAATCGTCCTGCTGGTCGAGCGCCGCTGCGGCCAGGGGGCGGCGCTGGTCGGCACCGTCGGCCAGCTCGACGTACCGGGCGGCTCCGTCAACGTCATCCCGGGCCAATGCAAACTCTCGCTCGACATCCGCGCCGCCGACGACACCGAGCGCCTGGCGGCCGTCGCCGACATACTCGACGGCATCGCCGCCATCTGCGCGCGGCGCAACATCACCAGTGACATCCAAGCCATCGTCTCGGCCGACGCGGCGCCGTGCGCGCCCTGGCTCATGCGGCAACTGGGCGCGGCGGTGGAACGGGCCGGCCTGCCGCGCCACGACCTGCCGTCCGGCGCCGGCCACGACGCCATGGCCATGGCCGCCGTCACCGACATCGGCATGCTCTTCACCCGCTGCGGCAACGGCGGCATCAGCCACAACCCGCTGGAAACGATAACGGCCGACGACGCCGACATCGCGGCGCGGGTACTGCTCGACTTCCTGCGCCACTTCCAGCCGACTTCCTAAAAACCAAAAATGGGGTCAGGTCTAGACATGGCGGTTTTACTTGCGCACTCAAGTAAAACCGCCATGTCTAGACCTGACCCCAGGGGGTGAAGCAAGATTAGAACAGGTGGTCGATGCCGATCGAGATGCCGGTCTGGCTGGTCTGCGCGCCGATCCGCGAGCGCCCGCTCAGTTTGGCATGGTCGATGTCGGCGTAGAGGTTGCTGCGCTTGGATAGGTAGTAGACGACGCCCAGCATGGCGAGTTTTTTGGCGCCGCCGATGTTGGCCACCGATACTTTGGTCTGGTAGTAGGCGCCCGTGACGATGAGTTGCGGCGAGACGTCGTAGCTCAGGCCGCCCCAGGCGTTTTTGGTGGTGCTGTCGCTGCCCGTCGCCGTCGCCAGTTTGTCGTCCATGTAGCCGGCGGCAAGGCGCCAGCCGCCCGTTTTGTAGGCGCCGCCCACGGTGTAGTGCGTGTCGCTGTAGCCGTCGACGTCGCGCCGGCTGTAGGCGCCGCCCCAGTTCAGCGGGCCGTCGGCGTAGCTCAGGCCGACCGCTTTGGCCGTGTTCGTGCCGGCGTTGCCGGCCTTTTCGCCGGGCGCGTATTCGGCCCGCACTTTGTAGGCGCCGAAGGTGCCCGTGTATTGGATGTTGTTGTCGTAGCGCCCGCCCGCCGTGGCCGCCGAGACGGGGATGATGTAGGCGTATTTGTAGTTGAAGGGGTCGTAGTCGTTGGCGGTGAAAAACGCGATGGTGTATTGGTGGCCGAAGTTCAGTTGCCCCCATTTGCCCGATACGCCCACCCAGGAGCTGCGGTTGAACAGGCGCCCGCCGCTGTTGTCCAGCGCGCCCGTCCCGGTGTTGAAGCCGCTTTCCAGTTTGAAGTGCACTTTCATGCCGTCGCCCAGGTCTTCGCTGCCGATGAAGCCCAGCCGGTTCGGGTAGTACTGGCCGTTCGAGCCGATCGACAGTTTGCTGTCGCCGGCGGCGTTGACGTTGGTTTGATTGCGCAGGCCGCCGTCGATCGAGCCGTAGATGGTGACGCCGCTTTGCGCCTGCACCGCGCCGGCCAGCGCCGCCAGCAGGATGAGGATGCTTGTCTTTTTATGCATTGTATGTCTCCGTTTTTTATGTGCAGCGTGTCCGGGCGAGCAGCTTCGTTTGTCTGTTCTGCCCGGGGTGGGTCCGGCCGGCGGCGCCGCTAGGCCCCGCCGGCAGATACTGTCCGCCGCCGGCGCGCACTGGCGCGCCGGCGGCTGGTTCGGGAAATGCCTCCCCGCTTTGGGCGCACGCCCGCCGCGCCGTGCCGCGACGGCGATGCGGGGGTGCTAAAGGGATGCGGGCGCCGGGCCCGCGCGGCGTCAGCCGGCCGGCGCTTCCAGATTGCGCACCAGTACCAGCGATTCGCCGCGGCAGATGGTGCGGCCGTCCGCGCCGGTCAGCACGCTGGCCAGGTTGACCAGGTCTTTGTCGGCGCGCAGGCGGATGATTTCAACGTCGGCCGTGATGCGCTCGCCGATATAGGCCGGCGCCAGGAAGCGCAGCGTTTGCTTCATCCAGCCGGTGCCGCGCCCCGGCAGGCGGGTGCCGAGCAGGTCCGAGAACATGGCCGCCAGCAGCGGCGGCGGCACCAGGCGGCCGCCGAAGCCGTGGCCGACGGCCCAGGCGTCGCTGTGGTGCAGCGGGTTGCTGTCGCCCGTCAGCGCGGCGTAGGCGGCCAGGTCGGCGTCGCTGTGGGTGCGTTCGGCGCGCGCGCGCATGCCGCGGCGCAGGCCGCGCAGTTCGGCGTCGCTGGCGCCGGCCGGCCGCGCCGCGCCGTCCTGGCTGCCGGCATATGCCTGCAGCGCCTCGCCGCGGCCGGCGTCGATGACGCGCGCCCGCCCTTCCGCCGTGACGATGCGCGCGCCGTCCACCCACTTGCACACGACGGTGCTGAAGCAGTGGCTGCCGTCGGCGGCGGCCGGCAGCGGCGCCACCTGCACGTCGACTTCGTCGGCGGCAAAGCTGGGGTGGGGGAACATCAATTCCTGCTCCACTTGCAGCATGCCCTTGCCGGGCACGGCGTCGGCCAGCGCGCGGTAGATCAGGCCGTACAAAAACATGCCGTGCGCGACGGTGGCGCCGAAGTGGCTGCGGCCGGCGAACTCGGGGTCGCAGTGGATCGGGTTGTCGTCGCCGCTGAGGATGGCGAAACGGTCGAAATCGCTTTGCTTCAGCACTTGGCGGAAGCCGCTGGGGAGATGGTTCATCGGGCGTTTCTTTCATGCTCGCCAAGGTCGGCGAATTGGCTGCGGAGTTTGTGTTTTTCCAGTTTTCCCGACGGCGTGCGCGGCAGCGCGTCCAGGAATACCACGTGTTTTGGGACTTTGTAGCCGGACAGGCGGCTGCGGCAAAACGCCTGCAGTTCCTGCGGCGCCAGCGGCTGGCCAGCCTTCAGCACGACGATGGCGGCGCCGACGTCGCCCCATTTTTCGTCGGCCACGCCGATGACGGCGGCGTCGGCGATCTGCACCATCTGGAACAGCACGTTTTCCACTTCGGCCGGGTAGACGTTTTCGGCGCCGGAGATGTACATGTCCTTGGCCCGGTCGACGATGTAGTAGTCGCCGTCGGCGTCGAAGTAGGCGATGTCGCCCGAGCGCAGCCAGCCGTCGACGATGGCCTCGGCGCTGGCCTGCGGCAGTTTCCAGTAGCCGGGCGTGACGCCGGGGCCGTTGATATAGAGTTCGCCGCGCTGGCCCGGGCCGGCGTCGCTGCCGTCGGCCAGCACCACGCGCGTGCGCATCGAGCCGACCGGGCGGCCGATGCTGCCGACCTTGCGCCGCGCCGTGTCCGGGTCGCAGATGAAGACGGTCGGCCCCGTCTCGGTCATGCCGAAGCCGAAGCAGATCGTGATGCCCTTGGCCTGATAGCGTTCCAGCAGGCTGTGCGCCACCGGCGAGCCGCCGGCCGACCAGTGCCGCATCGCGCGAAATTGCGCCGCCTCGAAAGCCGGGTGCTGGCTCATCAGCAGGTACACGGCCGGCACGCCGAGGAATAGCGTGACGCTGCTGTCGAGCAGTTCGATGGTGGCGCCGGCGTCGAACTGCTGCATGATGTGGACGGTGCCGCCGGCGTGCAGCACGGGGTTGGTGTACAGGTTCAGGCCGCCCGTGTGGAAGAAGGGCAGCACGTTGAGCAGCACGTCTCGGCCCGACAGGCCGGTCGCCAGCATGCAGTTGACGGCGTTGAAAAACACCATGCCGTAGGTTTGCATCACGCCCTTCGGCGTGCCGGTGGTCCCTGAGGTGTAGAGCAAATGCCAGACTTCGTCCATGCCGCGCGGCGGCATCTCGATCACTTGGCCGGAGGCGCCGGCCAGGCAGCTTTCATAGCCGGGCGCCGCGCCGTCGCCGGCCGCGCCGACGACGATGCAGCGCCACGCCTGCATTTGCGGCAGTTGCGCGCGCAGCGTCCGCACGCTGTCCGCAAACGGCGGGCCGTACACCAGGACGGCCGGATCGGCGTCCCGCAAAATGGGCAGCAACTCCGCCGGCGCCAGGCGCCAGTTCAGGCACACCATCACCATGCCGGCCTTGGCGCAGCCGTACAACAGTTCCAGATAGTCCGAGGAGTTATGCGCCAGCACGGCCACGCGCGCACCCGGCTGCAAGCGGCAGGCGCCCAGCAGGTATTCGGCGAAGCGGCTGGCGCGTTCGTTGAACTGGCGGTAACTGACGGTGCGGCCGCTGGCCACGTCGACCAGCGCGATCTTGTCCGGATGCTGCAGCGCTTGCTTGTGCAGGTAATCCACTACATACATATGCCCCTCCTTCGAATGTTAAGGCTTGCCGCGCAGGCGGCCGACTATGCCGCTAGGGAAAAAGTAGACGCTCAGAATGAACAGCACGCCCAGCCACAGCAGCCAGCGGTCCGGATGGAACAGGCTGGCCAGCAGCGGCGCCCCCTCCAGCGCGCCGCTGAGCAGTTTCATGCCGTCCTGCAGATAGTTTTGCGCGATCACGAACACGGCCGCGCCCAGCGCCGCGCCGTACATCGAGCCCATGCCGCCTATCACCACCATCAGCAGGATGTCGATCATGATGCTGAAGCTCAGCGTGGTGTCCGGCCCCACATAGCGCAGCCACAGCGCGTACAGGATGCCGGCCGCGCAGGCCAGCAGGGCCGCCAGGCAATTGGCCACGGTGCGGTACAGCACGGGATTGAAGCCGATGGCGGCGGCGCGGAAGTCGTTTTCCCGGATCGCCTGCAACACCTTGCCGAACGGCGAATTGACCACGCGCAGGGCCAGCAAGAACAGCGCCAGGCTGCAGAAAAACACCAGGTAGTAAGTCAGCAGCTTGCCATTCCAGACCACGCCCAGCAGCGGCCCGCCGAAGAACTCGGTGGCGGGCGACAGCAACGCCGGCAGCTTGAAGCTGAGGCCGTCCTCGCCGCCCGTGAAGGCGGAAAACTGCGAGGCCAGCGTGGCGAAGAAGGAGGCCAGCGCCAGCGACATCATGGCGAAAAAGATGGTGCGCACGCGCAGCGACAGCACGCCCAGCAGCAAGGCCAGTAACAGCGCCAGCAGCAGCGACGCGGCCGCGCCGGCCAGCAGGGCCAGGCCGTCGGCCTCGTACTGGAACATGGCGATGCCGACGCCATAGGCGCCTATGCCGAAGAACATCGTGTGGGCGAAGGAGACGACGCCGGTGTAGCCGAGCAGCAGGTCGTAACTGGCCGCCAGCACGATGAACACGCAGATCCTGGCGGCGACGTTGAGCGCGCGCGTGCCGGGGAACAGCAGCGGCGCCAGCAGCAGGCCGACGAAGACGGCCAGCAGCAGGCCGGCCAGCAGGCGGCTGCGCGGCGTGTCGCCCGACAGCGCGGCGGAGAGCCAGCGGGCCGTCATCGCGACGCCACCGGAAACAGGCCCTGCGGGCGCCACAGCAGGATCAGCACCATCAGCAGGATGTTGGCGCCCAGCGCCACCTTGGGCGCCAGGAAGCCGGCGTAGTTGGCCGTCAGGCCGACCAGCAGCGCGCCGACGAAACAGCCGCCGACGGAGCCGAGGCCGCCGATGATGATGACGATGAAGATCAGCACCATCAGTTGCGCGCCCAGCGCGGCGCTGACGCTTTCCTGGTACAAGCCCCACAGCACGCCGCCCAGCCCGGCCAGCGCGGAGCCGGCCACGAACACGCCGACGAACAGCAGGCCGACGCGGTAGCCCAGGGTTTCCACCATCTCGCGGTCCTGCACGCCGGCGCGCACCAGCAGGCCGATTTTCGTGCGGTTCAGCACCAGCCACATCACGCCGAAAATCAGCAGGCCCAGCGCCACCGCCAGCAGGCGGAATTTTTCCACGGCGACGTCGCCGAACACCCACGCGCCGCGCAGGCTGGCCGGGCGCGGCAGCGGAATCTGCTCCGGCCCCCAGATCACGTGGATCAACTGCTCGGCGACGATCAGGCCGCCGGTCGTCACCAGAATCTGCGTCAGGTGGGCGCCGTACACGGGCCGTATCATCAGGCGCTCGAAGCCCCAGCCCAGCAAGCCCGTCACCAGCGCCGCCACCAGCAGCGCGACGCCGACGGCGCCGCCGTTCAACAGCAGGCTGTCGGCCTGCATCCAGCCGGGCATCAGTTGCAGCACGCTGGTGGCGACAAAGGCGCCGACGGCGATGAAGGCGCCGTGGCCGAAGTTCATCACATCCATCAAGCCGAACACCAGGGTCAGGCCGCTGGCCATGATGAAGATCATCATCCCCATCGCCAGTCCGGCGATGCTCAGCGTGGCCCACGTCGGCAGGCTGGGCAGCAGCGGCAGCGCCAGCAGCAGCAAGGCCGGCAACACCAGCTTCGGCAGGTTCCGCTCGAACCTCTGCATGGACAGGGCCATCATGGCGCAACCCCCGCCGGCGCGCGCTGCGGCGCGGCGCCGAGGTGCAGCCCGAGCAGGCGCTGTTGCAGATCGGCGTCGGCCGCCAGCTGCGCCATGCCGCCGTGGTGGATCACCCGGCCGGCGTCCATCACGGCCACGCTGTCGCCGAGCGCCTGCGCCACCGCCAGGTTCTGCTCGACCAGCAGCACCGTCGCGCCCTCCTCCTTCAAGGCGCGCAAGGCCGCCACCATGCTGTCGACCATCACCGGCGCCAGCCCCTTGGACGGCTCGTCGAACATGTACAGCGCGCGCGGCTCGGCCAGCGCGCGGCCCAGCGCGACCATCTGCTTCTGCCCGCCCGACAGCTTGCCGGCCGGCTTGCTCCAAAATTGCCGGATCGACGGGAACAGCTTGACGATCCACTCCAGGCGCGCGCCGTCCAGCGGCCCGGAGCGCGCCGCCAGCAACATGTTTTCGCGCACCGTCAGGTCGCTGAAGATGCCCATGTTTTCCGGCACATAGGCGATGCCGCGCCTGGCGATGTCGGCCGTGCCCAAGCCCTTCAGCGAGGCGCCGCCGAAGCCGATCTCGCCGACGCTGGCGCGCCACAGGCCCATGATGGTGCGCAGCGTGGTGCTCTTGCCGGCGCCGTTGCGGCCCAGCAACATCGTCAACTGGCCGCGCGGCACCTGCAAGTCGACGCCCTGCAAAATATGGTAAGGCCCGATGTGCGTGTGCACGCCGGACAGGCTCAGCAGGGGCGCGCTCATGCCGCCTCCCCCAGCGCCGCGTCGGCGCCCAGATACGCCTCCCGCACGACGCGCATCCGCATCACCTCGGCCGGCGCGCCGTCGGCCACCAGTTGGCCCTGGTTGAGCACGACGATGCGGTCGGCCAGCCGTTCGACGACGTCCATCTTGTGCTCGACCAGCAGAATGGTCTTGTCGCGCTGGCGGCGGATCTGCGCGATCAAGTCGAGTATCAGCGGCGCCTCGTCGTGGCTCATGCCGGCCGTCGGCTCGTCGAACAGGAACACCTCGGGCCGCATCGCCAGCAACAGGCCGACCTCCAGCTTGCGCTGGTCGCCGTGCGGCAAGGTGCTGGCCGGCGTGTCGCGCCGGGCGCCGAGGGCGATCTGTTCGAGTATCTGGTCGGCCTCCTCGATCAGGTGGCGCTCGCTATACCAGGTCGACAGCAGGCGCAGGCCGGTGCGGTGGCGCGCCTGCAGCACCAGGCGCACGTTTTCCAGCACGGACAGGCGGGGAAACAGATTGGTCAGCTGGAAGGCCCGGCCCAGGCCGCTGCGGGCGCGGGCGGCGGCGCCCTGGCGCGTCAAGTTCTGGCCGTGCAACAGCACCTGGCCGCCCGTCGACGGCAGTTGCCCGGAGATGAGGTTGAAATACGTGGTCTTGCCGGCGCCGTTCGGGCCGACGATGGCCGTCAGCGTGCCGGGCCGGAAGGCGCACGAGACTTGCTTGACCGCCACGTGGCCGCCGAAATTGACGGTCAGCGCGCGCGTTTCGAGAGAAATGGACATGGGGAACCCGGGCCGCGCATCGAGGCGGCAAAAATACCTGCAAAAAGAAGCTGGCGGACCGGCTGCGCCCGCCAGGACGTGCGGAACGCGCCGCGGCGGCGCGCGCCGCGTCTACAGCTTGTTGCGCACCGGCACTTTGATATCCTCGATCTTCAGCTCGCGCACCAGCTCCGGTACGCCCCAGGCCAGTGCCGGGTCGGCCTTGATCTGGAAATGGAACATCGACTGCAGCGCCTGGTGGTCCTCCTTGCGGAACACCATCTTGCCTTTCGGCGTCTCGAAGGCCATCCCCTCCATGGCCTGGATCAGCTTCTCGGAACTGGTGTCGGCGGCCTTCTTCAGCGCCTCCACCAGCGCGATGCCGGCCGTCATGCCGCCGGCCGTGAAAAAGTCGGGCGGGGTCTTGAACTTTTTGTAGTGCTCCGTCACCAGCCACTGGTTGGCGGGATTTTTCGGAATGCCGTAGTAGTAATAGGTCGCGCCCTGCATGCCGGGAAACTGCTTGTAGGCGGCCATGGCCGGCAGGATATTACCGCCACTGGCGATCTCGATGCCGTGGCGCTTCAAATCCAGGTCGGCGATCTTGAACGGGTTGCCGGCACCGGACCAGATCACGAAAATCACCTTGCGGCCGGGCTGGTTCTTCAGCGCGTCGATCAGGCGCTGCGCGCCGGCCGTAAAGTCGCTGGTGCCGGTGGGCAGATACTCCTCGTGCACCAGTTTCGCGCCCTTGCCCGACAGCGCCTGGGCGAAAGCCTTCACGCCGTCGCGCCCGAAGGCGTAGTCCTGCGCCAGCGTGGCGATGCTCACGCCCGGCTTGTCCAGCGCGACCGCGTTGGCGATCGCGTCCTGCGAGGAATTGCGGCCGGTGCGGAACACATAGCGGTTCCATTTGCTGCCGGTGATGGAATCGGCCACGGCCGGCTCGACCAGCAGCACCTTCTTGTACTCCTCGGCCACCGGCAGCATGGCGATCGCCACGCCGGACGAAGTCGGCCCGACGGCCAGATCGACCTTGTCGTCGCCGTAGGCTTGCGCCAGCAGGGACTTGCCGACGTCCGGCTTGCCCTGGTCATCCTTCTCGATGACGACAATCTTGCGGCCCTTGACCATCATGCTGCCGCCGGTCGCATACTCCAGGCCCATCATCAGGCCAGTCTGGGTCTGCTTGCCGTAAGCCTCCAGCGCGCCGGTCTTGCTGTAGATGTGAGCGATCCTGATGTCGGCGGCGCGCGCCGGCGCAGCCAGGCAGGCGAGCGCCAGCGCGGCGCCGCACAGCGATAAGGGAAATCTCTTCATGTCTCGTCTATCCTTTTTTTATATGCTACATGGCACTGCAAACACCGGGGCGCGGGACCGTCCCGCCGCCGCGCCCGGCGTCAAAAACCGTACAAGAAAAAGCCCGCTACCGGACTCAGGGCGGCGTCAGCTCGGACCAGTCGAAGATCGTCACGCGGCAGCTGATCAGGGAACTGACATACACCTTGCCGCCGCCGGCCACCGCCTGCTGGGTCGCGAACAGGCCGCCCGGCCGGGTGCCCAGCGCCGGATTCAACCAGTAACCGTTGAAAGCGGGCAGGATCTTGCCGCTGGCATTAGGCGCGACCAGGTCAGGATTGGCAAAGGACTTGGCCACCATATTGAAACCGTCGCCGACCAGCAGGCGCTGCCGGGTGCTGTCGTAGCCCAGCCCCTCGGGCAGGAAGAACTCGTCGGCGACGATGTTGCCGTTGTGGTCGTAAGTGCCGCCGCCCTGGCCTATCTGGCCCAGCAACGCGCCATTGGCCGGGTTCAGCGCCTGAATGCGCTGGTTGCGCCGGTCCACCGCATAGACCCGGTTGTTCAAGGCCAGGATGCCCTGGATCGTGTCGAAGGTGCCGGCCGCGCCCTGGTTGTAGAAGTTCGGCCCCAGCGCCCAGCTGGTGCCGACATCCGTGCCCTTGCTGGCGTCGGCGCCGCCGGCCGCCCACGCATAGCTCAGCGTGCCGGCCGCGCGGTTGTACGAGAACTTCCACGCATAGTTGCCGAAGCTGGTCAGATACACCGAAAACTGGTCGGCCGGCGCCTCCGCCTTGACGTGCAAGCCAACCGGGAAATTCGCGTTGGCGAAGGCGATCTTCGGCGCCGCCAGGCCGGTGGTGCGGTAACCCAGATTGAAGGTGTAGCGCAGCGTGCCGTCGGCCTTGTAGATGCGCAGCGAGCTGTCGCCCGTGTACGGGAACGGCAGGCTGGTGTCGGCCGCGGTGACGACGGCCACCTCCTCGCCGGCGCTGACCGGGAAGGCGCTGATGCCGGTGACGCCGTAGTTGATGTCGCCGCCGCCGAACTTGCCCAGATAGGCGCCGCTGGCGCTATACATATTGATGCGGGTGTTAGGCGTGTCGCTAACCAGCAGGCGCGAACTGCCCTGCAGATAGGTCATCGCCGAAATCGCGTGGACCTGTCCCGTCAGCGTGCGCGGATAGCCCCAGAACTCATTGCTGGCGGTGCCGCCGACGCCGGCCGACACCGAGCAGCGCACGATCGAACCGCCGCTGCTGGCGGCCCAGCACTTCTTGATGCGGTGGTTGCCCGGGTCGCTCACCAGCAGCACCGGTAGATTGCTGTAAAACACGCCGGAGGCCCAGATGCTTTCGCGGTAAGGCGTGCCGTCCGGGTTCTCGATCGGCACCGCATCGTTGGGCAGCTGGAAGGCGGCGTCCTCGGTGGCGGCCGTCACCGGCGCGCGCAACTCGATTTGCTGGATGCCCAGGCGACCGTAGGTCCAGGCCGCGCTGGCGTCGCTGGCGCCGCCGGCCCGGTAGCTGACGGTGCCCAGCGCGCCGTCCAGATTGGCGAACTTCAGGATCTGGCCGTTATAACTGTCGGCCACGTACAGATTGCCGGCCTTGTCGGTGCGCACGCCGCGCGGCCGCTTCAAGTGGCCGGCCGTGCCGTTGGCCGTGTAGCGGCCGATGATGTCGACCAGCGTGATCGCGCCGCTGCCCTGGTTCACCTCGAAAATCTTGATGCGGTTGTTGCCGTTGTCGCAGACGTAGAGATACGTGTGGTTGCCGGCCGGCGAGCGCCAGTACGTCATCCCCTGCGGGATGCGAAAGCCGGCGACCTTGTTCGGCTGGCCGGCGTAACTGGAGTAGTTGCCCGAATCGCTGCCGTAATCCTTGTCCACGCCGGGAATCACCGGACCGGCGGGAATCGCATGGCCGCCGGCGTCGACCGCGCCGCTGGTATTCAGATAGGTGACCGCATAGGCGGCATCGGGATTGAGACGAAAACCCTTGATGCGGTTGTTGAACTCATCCGACACATACACCCAGCCCTGCGGCGTGACCACCATATTGCGCGGCACGTTCAACTCCAGGCCGCCGCCCGAGCCCTTCACGCCGAACGAAGTCACATAGTAGAACTTGTCGGCGTCGGCGGCATCGGGGCGGAAAAAGTGGATCTGGTGGCTGCCGACATCATTCACATACAGGCCGGCCAGCCGCGGGTCGAGCGCCTCGCTGGCGGACAGGAAGGCGATCCCCAGCGGCGCCTTGATCGGCGCCACGGCCGCCGCCGGGCTGTCGGCGGCGCGCAGCGTATCGGCCGCGTCGAGCACGCCGATCTTCTGGCCGTTCAGGTTCAGCACCACCACCCTGTCGTTGCCCATGTCGGCCACATAGACCCGCGCGCCGGCCGCGCCGGCGCCGATGGAACTCTTATCGTAAGTGACCGTGGTCGGCGAATTGAACTGGTAACGCTGGTGCGGCGGCTGCGACGCCAACTCGGCGGAACGGTCCTCGTCGGCGAAGGTCTGGGTCGCCTGGGCCGTTGATGCCAGCGCCAGGCCGGACAACAAGCCGGCCCGCCACAAGCGGTTGAAGATGGATGGCAAATTCATGAAACTGTTCATTGTTACTCCCTGTGAGGTGTTAACGCTGTACAGCCTGACTCCCCTGAGACAAGAATCGCTGCATACCCTGCTGTGCTTCTGTCGAGACAACTTGCTGCAAAAATTCACTCCGTTCGCGCTCCAGCGCGTCAAGCAACTGCGGCAGATCCGGCCCCAGCAGGGCGCGGGTGCGGCGCACACTGCCGGCCACCTTGGCGGCGACGGCGCGGGCGCTCGCCAAAGCCTGGTCGGCCATATCGATCGACGCCACCAGCTTCGTCGCCATGCCCCAGGCCAGCGCCTGCTCGGCGCTGATGCGCTGGTTCAGCAATTGCACCGAACGGGCCCGCGCGCTGCCGATGAAGGCCGGCAGCATCGCGGTCCAGCCGCCGTCCGGGCTGAAGCCGACGTCGACGTAATACGGCGTGAAGCTGGCGCGCGCCGACACCAGCACGATGTCGCAGGCCAGCACCAGGCCCAGCGCGCCGCCCGTGACGGTGCCGTCGACGGCGGCGACGACGGGCTTGGCGCAAGCGGCCAGACGCACAATCGCCTCGTTCAGCAAACCGACCAGCTCGGCCCCGTAGGCGGCGATGTTCTCGCCCTGCTGGTAAAAAGCGCGTACATCGCCGCCCGTCGAAAACGAGGGGCCGGCGTGCGCCAGCACCAGCGCGCGCACGCCGTCGTCGGCCTCGCAGGCGTCCAGCGCCGCCAGCAGTGCCCGCAACAACTCGGGCACCAGACTGTTGTGGCGCGCCGGCCGGTTCAACACCAGCCGCGCGACGGCGCCATCGCGCTCGACCAGCACCAGCGCACTCACTGGCCGCCCCGCGCCTGCAAACCGTGGGTAATGAAATCGGTGGCCGCGTCGACCACGCGGGCATGCGCGTCCGGACTGTCCCACAGGCCGTAACGCATGCCGAGGAAATGGCTGACGCCCATCAGACACCAGGCGCGCACCTCGGTATCGCCGGCGGTAATCTCGCCATGCGCGGCGGCCGCGTCGAGGCGCGACTGATACAAGGCGCCGAACTTACTGAAATAACTGCGGTAAATCGCCTCATCGACGAACAGCGACTCCAGCACGATGCGGTACAAATTCTTGTGCTCGGCGACGAAAGACAGGAAAGCCTGCAAGCCGAGACGCTCAGCCTCAAGGCGGGTCTGCGCGGCGCCGGTGCGCTGGCGGATGAAAGCCTGAGTCTCCTGCCCCATATACTCGACCAGCGCGCGGAACGCCTCCTCCTTATCGGGGAAATAAATATAGAAAGTTCCCTGCGACACCTCGGCGACCTGGGTGATTTCCGCGATCGAAGCGGCATGGAAGCCCTTATTGCCAAACACCTGCTCGGCGGCGCGCAAGATATTCGCGCGCGTCTTCATGCCGCGGGCCGTCTTCGGCGGTTCGATTTTCTTGACTGGGGTCGATTGCATGGCAGCTCAATATACAATATGATTCATGTGTCATATTGTATACGGGCTTATTCCGATGTCAACGACAGAATGCACAAAATTCTCCTTTACAACACAGGACGGCGCCCGCCTGCACTACCGCGACACGGGTAGCGGCAAGGCCGTCATCCTGCTGCACGGCTGGGGCGCCTCGGGCGAATTCTTCGAACCGCAGATGGCGCTGGCGGCGCAAGGGCTGCGCCTCATCGTGCCGGACCAGCGCGGCCACGGCGCATCGCAAGACGCGCGCCAACCGCTGAGCGTCGGCCTGCTGGCGGCCGACCTGCGCGCGCTCATCGCCCACCTCGGCCTGGACAACTACTCGCTGGTCGGCTGGTCGATGGGCGCGATGATCGCGTGGGAACACCTGCGCGAAACCGGCCTGGCGGCGCTGGACAAACTCAGCGTCATCGACATGACAGCGAAAATCGTCACCGACGACGAGTGGGCGCACGGCCTGGCGGGCGGCTACCCGGCGGCGCAGGTGGCGCAGACCGCCGCCGCCGTGCGCGCCGACTGGCGGCGCTACGCCAAACTCAGCGCGGCGCGCCTGTTCGCGCGCGGCGCCGCACCCGACCCGGCGCTGCTGGCGCGCCTCACCGCCATCATGCGCGGCAACGCCGCCGAAGGACTGGCGCAACTATGGACCGACATGGCGCGCCAAGACTACCGCGCGCTCCTGCCGACGCTGGGCGAACGCTGCCAATACATCTACGGCGCCGAAAGCCGCCTCTACCACCCCGCCACCTTCGCCCACCTGGCGCGGCTAACAGGCACGACGCAAACGAACGGCATAGCGGGCGCCGGCCACCTGCCACAGTGGGAACAAACGCAAGCATTCTCGGCAACACTAAGCCGCCACCTCTGGGGTCAGGTCTAGACATGGCGGTTTTACTTGCGCAGTCAAGCAAAACCGCCATGTCTAGACCTGACCCCAGGGGAGGAAGCAACTTTTTAGGCGACGCCGGCGCGTTCGAGCATGGCGTGCAGCAGGACGTTGCAGCCGGCCTCTAAGTGGCCAGGTTGGGCGTCTTCGATTTCGTTGTGGCTGATGCCGTCTTTGCAGGGTATGAAGATCATGCCCGCCGGCGCCAGCCGCGCCGCGTAGATGGCGTCGTGCCCCGCCCCCGAGACGACGTCCATGCTGCTGTAGCCGAGTTTGGCGGTGGCGCGGCGCACGGCGTCTATGCATTCGGGATGGAAGGGGCACGGCGGGTAGTGGGAGACGCGCTCGATGCCGATGGCCAGGCCGCTGTCCCGGCGGGTCTGGTCGATGTAGGCCAGCATGTCTTCGTGCATGGTGTTGAGCAGCGCCTCGTTGACGTTGCGCAGGTCGATGCTGAATTTGACTTCGCCGGGGATGACGTTGCGGCTGTTCGGGAAGACTTGCACCATGCCGACCGTGCCGCGCCCGTACGGCGGGTAGCGCTTGGCGATGGCCACCACTTCCTGCATGATGCGCGTCGCCACTTGCAGCGCGTCCTTGCGCAAGCCCATCGGCGTCGGCCCGGCGTGCGCCTCCATGCCGCTGACCACGCAGTCGTACCACGACAGTCCCATCACGGCCGGCACGACGCCGATCACCTTGCCGGCGTCTTCCAGCACCGGCCCCTGTTCGATGTGCGTCTCGAAATAGGCGCCGATCGGGTGCCGCCCCGGCACTTGCTCGCCTCGGTAGCCGATGCGCGCCAGTTCGTCGCCGACGCTTTTGCCTTCGGTGTCGGTGGCCGCGTAGGCCGTCTCCAGGCTGAAGGCGCCGCAGAAGACCCCCGAGCCCATCATCACCGGCACGAAGCGCGAGCCTTCTTCGTTGGTCCAGAACGCCACTTCGATCGGCGCGAGCGTGGTGATGTTGCGCTCGTTGAGGGTGCGCACCACTTCCAGCCCCGCCAGCACGCCGTAGTTGCCGTCGAACTTGCCGCCGGTCGGCTGGGTGTCGATGTGGCTGCCCGTGACCACCGGCGCCAGCGTGTGGTCGCTGCCGTCGCGGCGCATGAAGACGTTGCCGATCTGGTCGATGCTGATGCTCAGGCCCGCTTCCCGCCCCCAGCCGACGACCAGGTCGCGGCCCTGTTTGTCGAGGTCGGTCAACGCCAACCTTTTGACGCCGCCCTTGGCCGTGGCGCCGATCTTGGCCAGTTCCATCAGCGCCGCCCACAGGCGCGCGCCGTTGATGCGCAGTTCATCCATGTCCGCTCCTTGTTTGGTTTATCGGGCCGACACGGCGGCGAACGCCGGCCGTTCGACGTAGCGCCCGGCGCCCTCCTGCGCCGTCAGTGCGCCGCCGTGGAAGACGACGTTGCCGGCGGCGACGGTGGTGGTCGGGATGCCGCGCACGCTGCGTCCCTCGAAGACGTTGAAGCCGCCCTTGGCGAATTGGCTGCGCGCCGAGATCGTCCGCGTCCCCTGCGGATCCCAGACGACGATGTCGGCGTCGGCGCCGACGGCGATGACGCCTTTGCGCGGATACATATTGAATATCTGCGCGGCGTTGGTCGAGGTGACGCGGACGAATTCGGACGGCGTCAGCCGGCCGCTGTTGACGCCGGCGTCCCAGACGACGGCCATGCGCTCCTCGACGCCGCCGCAGCCGTTGGGGATTTTCGTGAAGTCGTCGCGCCCGGCCGCTTTCTGCTCGGCGCAGAAGCTGCAGTGGTCGGTCGCGGTGGTCTGCAGGTTGCCGCTTTGCAGGCCGTGCCACAGCGCGGCCTGGTGCTGTTTGCCGCGGAACGGCGGGCTCATGACGTGGCCGGCCACGTAGGCGGCGTCGGCGTGCCGGTAGACGCTGTCGTCGATGAGCAGGTGGCCGGCCAGCGCCTCGCCGTAGACGCGCTGGCCGTTGGCGCGCGCGCGGGTGATGGCGTCGAGCGCTTCGGCGCAGGAGACGTGGACGATGTAGACCGGCGTGTTCAGCACGCCGGCGATGGCGATGGCGCGGTTGGCCGCCTCCGCCTCGACCGCCGGCGGCCGCGACAGCGGATGCGCTTGCGCTCCCGTCATGCCCTTTTTCAGCAGCTCCTGCTGCAGCTGGAAGACCAGCTCGCCGTTCTCCGCGTGCACCGTCGGCAGCGCGCCCAGTTCCCACGCGCGGCTGAAGCTTTTGATCAGCGTTTCGTCGTCCGCCATGATGGCGTTCTTGTACGCCATGAAGTGCTTGAAGCTGTTGACGCCGTGCTCGCGCACCAGCGTGCCCATGTCGGCGTGGACGCTGTCGTCCCACCAGGTGACGGCGACGTGGAAGGTGTAGTCGCCGGCCGATTTGGCGGCCCAGCCGCGCCAGGTGTGGTAGGCCTCGATCAGCGACTGCCGCGGCGCCGGAATGACGAAGTCCATGATGGTGGTGGTGCCGCCGGCCAGGCCGGCCGCCGTGCCGGTGAAGAAATCGTCGGCGGTGACTGTGCCCATAAACGGCAGGTTCATGTGGGTGTGCGTGTCTATCCCGCCCGGCATCACGTACTGGCCGCCGGCGTCGATCACCTTGGCCGACGCCGGCGCGTCCAGGCTTTCGCCGACGGCGACGATTTTGTCGCCGTAACGCAGCACGTCGGCGCGGAAGGCGCGGTCTGCATTGACGACGGTGCCGCCGCGGATGATCGTGGTCATTCGGTTCTCCTGGGTTAGGGCTGGGCCGCCGCGCGCAGCGACGGCACGGTTTTGCCCTTCATCATAAGGCCATACACGATCGCGGAGATCGCCACGCCGACGAACCAGGCGTAGGTGTACACGGTCTTGAAGCCGTCGGCCACGCCGGGGAACGATTGCGGGAAGGCGGCGTTCAGGAAGCCGGGAATGTTCGGCGCCACGCCGACGATAAAGGCGACCAGCGCCGCCGTGTTCCAGCCGTTGCCGTAGGAGTAGCAGCCGTCGGCGCGGTACAGCTCGGGCACGTCCAGCTCCGTCTTGCGGATGAAGTAGTAGTCGACGATGAGGATGCCGGCGATCGGTCCGAGCAGCGCGGAATAGCCGATCAGCCAGGTGAAGATGTAGCCCTGGGTCGATTCGAGTATCTTCCACGGCATCATCAGGATGGCGATCGAGGCGGTCAGGTAGCCGCCGGCCTTGTAGGAGATCTGCTTCGGCGCCAGCGACGAGAAGTCGTAGGCCGGGCCGACCAGGTTGGCGGCCAGGTTGACGCTGACGGTGTCGACCAGCAGCACGATCAGCGCGACCAGCACGGCCGCGCCGGTCATGCGGCTGGCCAGGTCGACCGGGTCCCAGATCGCCTTGCCGTACAGGACCACGGTGGCCGAGGTGACGATCACGGCCAGCATCGCCAGCAGCCCCATCGGCACCGGCAGGCCGACCGACTGGCCGACGATCTGGTCGCGCTGGGTTTTGGCGAAGCGCGTGAAGTCGGGGATGTTCAAGGCCAGCGTGGCCCAGAAGCCGACCATCGCCGTCAGCGAGGGCCAGAACACGGCCCAGAACTGGCCGGCTTTTTTTCCGCCGGCGACGAATTGCGAAGGCTGCTCGAACAGCGGGCCGAAGCCGCCGGCCTTGTTGTGGACCCAGGCCAGCAGCACGAAGCAGATGGCGATCTTCAGCGGCGCCGTGTAGGTTTCCAGTTTGCGGATCGCGTCCATGCCGTGCAGGATGTAGTAGAACTGGATGGCCCAGAAGGCCAGGAAGCACAGCAGCTGGCTGCCGTTGATGCCGAGGCCGGCGATCTTCTCGCCGCCCAGCTCGTGGCCGAGCATCACGCCCATCAGCGTGTAGATCATTTGCCCGCCGAACCAGGTCTGGATGCCGTACCAGCCGCAGGCGACGACGGCGCGCATCAGCGCCGGCAGGCGCGCGCCGGCGGTGCCGAAGGAGGAGCGCGCCAGCACGGCATAGGGGATGCCGTATTTGGTGCCGGCGTGGCCGATCAGCAACATCGGCAGCAGCACGATGGCGTTGGCGAGGAAGACCGTCAGCACCGCCTGCGCGCCGGACATGCCGCTGTCGATCAGGCTGGCCGACAGCGTGTAGGCGGGGATGCACATCACCATGCCGACCCACAGGGCGGCGAAGTGATACCAGCGCCAGGTGCGTTGCGCGGCGCCGGTCGGCGCCAGGTCTTCGTTCCACAGCTGCGTATTGGCTGATATATCTTTATTCACAGGTTTTTCTCCATTTTTTTATTGAGCCAAGGGGCTGGGGACGCGTAACAAACAAACAGTTTATAACAACTGTCCCGCCTATCGCACCTCCGCCCGTGGATTGCGCGGGTCCTGTGTCCAGTTCATATACGGCTTGCCGGTATCCTGCGGCACCATCGTGATGCAGCCCTGCACCGGGCAGGTGATTTCGCACAGATTGCAGCCGACGCATTCCTCCTTGATGACCTCATAGCTGCGCGCGCCGGCCGCGTCGACCAGTTGCGCGATCGACTGGTGCGAGGTGTCCTCGCAGGCCACATAGCATTTGCCGCACTGGATGCAGTCGTTCTGGTTGATCTGCGCGATGACCTGGTAGTTCATGTCCAGGTATTTCCAGTCGGTGGTATTGGGGATAGCCTTGCCGGAAAATTCGCCGATCGAGCGGTAGCCCTTCTCGTCCATCCAGCGCGACAGGCCGTCCTTCATCTCCGCGACGATGCGGAAGCCGTGCAGCATGGCGGCGGTGCAGACCTGCACCGAGCCGGCGCCCAGCGCGATGAATTCGGCCGCGTCGCGCCAGTTGCCGATGCCGCCGATGCCCGAAATCGGCAGGCCGCGGGTCTGCGGATCGCGGGCGATCTCGGCCACCATGTTCAGCGCGATCGGCTTCACGGCGGCGCCGCAGTAGCCGCCGTGCGTGCTGGCGCCGCCCACGGTCGGCAGCGCCACCATGCGGTCCAGGTCGAGCGAGGTGATGGAATTGATGGTGTTGATCAGCGAGACGGCGTCGGCGCCGCCGGCCAGCGCCGCGCGCGCCGGCAGGCGCACGTCGGTGATGTTCGGCGTCAGCTTGACGATCACCGGCAGCCGCGAATGCTTCTTGCACCAGGCGGTGACCATCTGCACGTACTCGGGCACCTGGCCGACGGCCGCGCCCATGCCGCGCTCCGGCATGCCGTGCGGGCAGCCGAAATTGAGCTCGACGCCGTCGGCGCCGGTGGCCTCCACCAGCGGCAATATGGCGGCCCACAGCTTTTCCTCGCACGGCAGCATCAGCGAGACGATCAGCGCGCGGTCCGGCCAGTCCCGCTTCACCTCGGTGATTTCGCGCAGGTTGATGTCCAGGCTGCGGTCGGTGATCAGCTCGATGTTGTTGAAGCCGAGCACCTCGCGGTTGCGTCCGTACAGCGCCGAATAGCGCGACGAGACGTTGACGGCGGCCGGGTCTTCGCCCAGCGTCTTCCACACGACGCCGCCCCAGCCGGCCTGGAAGGCGCGCACCACGTTGTAAGCCTTGTCGGTCGGCGGCGCCGACGCCAGCCAGAAGGGATTGGGCGACTTGATGCCGCAAAACTCGATGCTCAGATCGGCCATGATGTCGGCTCCGCCTTGGATTGCATGTCGTGGTGGATGGCCAGCGCGGCCAGCTTGCCGTGCTGGACCGCCTGCACCGTCAAGTCCTGCCCCGGCGCCACGCAGTCGCCGCCGGCATAGACGCCCGGCACGGCGGTGCGGAACTGCGCGTCGACGGCGATCTTGCCGCCGTCGCGCGGCAGCGCCGCCGCCAGCGGATCGCCCGGGCCGGCGCCGTCCAGGCTCTGGCCGATGGCCTTGAAGATGGCGTCGGCGCCGATGTCGAAGGTGACGCCGGTGCCCACCAGGCGGCCGTCTTGCATGGCGGTGTTCTCGAAGCGCATGCCGGCCACCCGGCCGGCGCTGTTGAGCAGCACCTCCTGCGGCTGCGCCCAGGTGCGCATGCGCACCTGGTTCGCCTTGGCGATGTCCTGCTCGTGCGCGGTCGCCGTCATCGCGTCGAAGCCGCGCCGGTACACCAGCGTCACCTCCCGCGCGCCCAGGCGCGCGATCTGCACCGCCATGTCGATCGCGGTGTTGCCGGCGCCGATGACGATGACGCGGGCCGGCAGCGGCAGCGCGCCCAGGTCGTCGCTCTGGCGCAGCGCGGCGATGTAGTCGACCGCCGCCAGCAGGCCGGGCGCGTCCTCGCCCGTCAGGCCGAGGCGGCGGCTGGCGCCCAGCCCCAGGCCGAGGAAGACGGCGTCGTACTGCGCCCGCAAGTCGCGCAGTTGCAGCTCGCCGCCGAGCGCGTGGCGACATCGGATTTCTATGCCGCCTACGCCGAGCAGGAACTCGACTTCCTTGCGGGCGAAATCGTCGGTCAGCTTGTACTTGGCGATGCCGTATTCGTTCAGGCCGCCGGCCTTGTCGCGCGCCTCGAACACGACGACGTCGTGGCCCAGCATCGCCAGCCGGTGCGCGCACGCCAGCCCGGCCGGGCCGGCGCCGACGACGGCAACACGCTTGCCGGTGGAGGGCGCGCGCGTGAACGGATGGCCGGCGAAATGCATGTGGTCGACGGCGTAGCGCTGCAGCGCGCCGATGCGCACCGGCTGGCCTTCCGCGTCGCGGTTGCGCACGCAGACGTCCTCGCACAGGACTTCGGTCGGACAGACCCGCGCGCAACTGCCGCCGAGGATGTTCTGCCCTAAAATCCCGGCCGCCGCGCCGTTGATGTTGTTATCGTGGATGTTGCGGATGAAGCTGGCGACGTCGATGCCGGTCGGGCAGATGCGCGTGCACGGCGCGTCGTAGCAGTACAGGCAGCGCGCGCTTTCGATGGCCGCCTGGCGCGCCGTCAGCGCCGGCGCCAGGTCGCCGAAGCGCCCGGCCAGGGTGGCGTCCGGCTCGGCCGGACGCGGCAGGTAATGGAGAGACTCGAGCATCGTTTCGACTCCTGCGTGGATACAACAAGTGCGCTCTGCCGGCGAGCCGAGCAACGCGACAGGCCGCCGCCGGCGGCCGCCCGGCTTGCCCCCTTACTTCATCTGCGGGAAAGCAAATTCCACACCAGCGCTGGCGGTGTTCGGCCAGCGCTGCATCACGGCCTTGTGGCGCGTGTAGAAGCGCACGCCTTCCGGGCCGTAGGCGTGGTGGTCGCCGAACATGCTGCGCTTCCAGCCGCCGAAGCTGTTGAAGGCCATCGGCACCGGCAGGGGCACGTTGACGCCGACCATGCCGACCTGGATCTGCCGCACGAACTCGCGCGCCACGCCGCCGTCGCGCGTGTAGATGGCCACGCCGTTGCCATATTCGTTGTTGTTGATCAGCGCGACGGCGCTGGCCACGTCCGGCGAGCGCACCACGCACAGTACCGGCCCGAAGATTTCCTCCCTATAGATCGACATCTCCGGCGTCACATGGTCGAACAGCGTGCCGCCGACGAAGAAGCCGTTCTCGCGCCCCGCCACCTTGTGGTTGCGGCCGTCGACCAGCAGGGTCGCGCCCTGCTCGACGCCCTCGCCGATCAGCCTTTCGATGCGCTGCTTGGCGGCCGACGACACGACAGGCCCCATTTCGGCGTCCGCCGCCATGCCGTCGCGTATTTTCAGTGCGGCCGTGCGCGATGCCAGTGCGCCTATCAACTTGTCGCCGGCGTCGCCCACCGCCACCACCACGGAAATGGCCATGCAGCGCTCGCCAGCGGAACCGTAGGCGGCGCCGATCAGCGCGTCCACCGTCATCTCCATGTCGGCGTCGGGCATCACCACCATGTGGTTCTTCGCGCCGCCCAGCGCCTGCACGCGCTTGCCGCTGGCGCTGCCGCGCGCGTAAATGTATTCGGCGATCGGCGTCGAGCCGACGAAGCTGAGCGCCTGCACCAGCGGATGGTCGAGCAGGGCGTCGACCGTGACCCGGTCGCCCTGGATGACGTTGAAGACGCCGTCCGGCAAGCCGGCCTCCTTGAGCAGTTTGGCGTGCAGCAGCGAGGCCGACGGGTCGCGCTCGGACGGCTTCAGCACGAAGGTGTTGCCGCAGGCGATGGCGACCGGGAACATCCACATCGGCACCATCACCGGGAAGTTGAACGGCGTGACGCCGGCCACCACGCCCAGCGCCTGGCGCATCGACCAGGCGTCGATGCCGCGCGCAATCTGGTCGGTGAATTCGCCCTTCAGCAGTTGCGGAATGCCGACGGCGAATTCGACCATCTCGATGCCGCGCGCCACTTCGCCCTGGGCGTCGGAGAAGGTCTTGCCGTGCTCGCGCGTCAGCATCGCGGCGAATTCGTCGGTGTGCTGCTGGCACAGTTGCAGGTATTTGAACAGCACGCGGGCGCGCGTCAGCGGCGGCGTGGCCGACCACGACGGGAAGGCGGCGGCCGCCGCCCGCACGGCCGCGTCGACGTCGTCCGCCGTGCCCAGCGCGACCCTGGCGACCGGCTGGCCCAGCGCCGGGTTGTAGACGTCGGCGTAACGCCCGCTGCGGGTGTCGGTGAAGGCGCCGTTGATGTAATGGGTGATGGTGTCGAGATTGCTCATGATGTTCGCTTTAACGGAAATAAAAAATGCGGTTCAGGCCAGGGCCGTGTCGGCCGGTACATAGGGGTAGCCCAGGTTCCTGGCCACGGCTTCATAGGTGACGTGGCCCTGGCACACGTTCAGGCCGTGCTTCAGGTGGACGTTGTCGAGCATGGCCTGGCGCCAGCCCTTGTCGGCCAGCGCCAGCGCGTGGCCGATGGTGGCGTTGTTCAGCGCGAAGGTCGAGGTGCGGGCGACGGCGCCGGGCATGTTCGCCACGCAGTAGTGGATGACGTCGCCGACCAGGTAGGTCGGCTCGGCGTGCGTGGTGGCGCGCGAGGTTTCGAAGCAGCCGCCCTGGTCGATGGCGACGTCGACCACCACGGCGCCCGGCTTCATGCGCGCGATCATCGCCGCCGTCACCAGTTTCGGCGCGGTGGCGCCGGGCACCAGCACGCCGCCGACGACCAGGTCGGCGTCAAGCACGGCCTCCTCGATCGACTGCGCGTTCGAATACTGCGTGACGATGCGGTTGCCGAAGACCAGGTCGAGCTGGCGCAGGCGGTCGACGTTCTTGTCGAGCACCGTCACGCGCGCGCCGATGCCGACGGCCATCTGCAGCGCGTGGGTGCCGACGACGCCGCCGCCGAGGATGGCGACGTGGCCCGGCGCCACGCCCGGCACGCCGCCCAGCAGCAGGCCCATGCCGCCCTTGGATTTTTCCAGATGGGCGGCGCCGGCCTGGATCGCCATGCGCCCGGCCACTTCGCTCATCGGCGCCAGCAGCGGCAGGCCGCCGCCGTGGCCGGTGATGGTTTCGTAGGCGATGCAGACGGCGCCCGACTTCAGCAGCGCCGCCGTTTGCCCAGGGTCGGGGGCCAGGTGCAGATAGGTGTAGAGGATCTGGCCGGGGCGCAGCAGCGCGCATTCCTGCGGCTGCGGCTCCTTGACCTTGACGATCAGGCCGGCGCGGCGGAACACCTCCTCGGCCGTCTCGGCGATCGTGGCGCCGGCCGCCTCGTACATCGCGTCGCTCAGACCGATGCCGAGGCCGGCGTTTTTCTGCACCAGCACCTGATGGCCGCGCAGAATCAACTCGCGCACACTGGCCGGGGTCAGGCCGACGCGCGACTCCTGGTTCTTGATCTCTTTTGGAACGCCTACTAGCATGCTGGTCTCCTCTTTTATCGTTATGTTTCGGCGGGGCTACTCCAGATTCTTCAGCACCTTGGCCAGCTTGCCGAACAGCTCGTCAATGTGTTTCTTCTCCAGCACCAGGGGCGGCGACAGGGCGATGATGTCGCCGGTGGTGCGTATCAGCACGCCGTCGGCGAAGGCTTGCTTGAAGGCGCTGAAGGCGCGCGCGCCCGGCTTGCCGGCGATCGGCGCCAGCTCGATGCCGGCGATCAGGCCGATGCTGCGGATGTCTATCACGTGCGGCAAGCCCTTGAGCGAATGCACGGCGTCTTCCCAGTATGCCTGCACGCTTTGCGCGTGCGCCAGAATATTCTGCTCCTCGAACACTTCCAGCGTCGCCAGCGAGGCGGCGCAGGCCAGCGGGTGGCCCGAATAGGTGTAGCCGTGGAACAGTTCGATGCCGGCGGGGGCGTCCATGAAGGCGTCGTGGATGTGCCGCTTGGTGAACACGGCGCCCATCGGCACGACGCCGTTGGTGAGCCCTTTGGCGGTGGTCATCATGTCCGGCTCGACGTCGAAATAGTCGGCCGCGAACGGCGTCGTCATGCGCCCGAAGCCGGTGATGACTTCGTCGAAGATGAGCAGGATACCGTGCTTGGTGCACAGCTCGCGCAGGCGCTTCAGGTAGCCCTTCGGCGGAATCAGCACGCCCGTCGAGCCGGCCACCGGCTCGACGATGACGGCGGCGATGGTCGAGGCGTCGTGCAGCGCGACGATGCGTTCGAGCTCGTCGGCGAGGTGGCTGCCGTATTCCGGCTCGCCGCGGGTGTAGGCGTTCCGTTCCAGGTTGTGGGTGTGCGGCAGGTGGTCGACGCCGCCCAGCATCGGGCCGAAGCTCTTGCGGTTGCCGGCGATGCCGCCGACGGAGATGCCGCCGAAGCCGACGCCGTGGTAGCCGCGCTCGCGGCCGATCAGGCGGATGCGCCCGGCCTCGCCGCGCGCCTTGTGGTAGGCCAGCGCCATTTTCAGCGCCGTGTCCACCGCCTCCGAGCCGGAGTTGGTGTAGAAGACGTGGCCGAAGCGGTGCCCGGTGTAGGCCATCAGCTTCTCGGCCAGGTCGAAGGCGGCCGGATGGCCCATCTGGAAGGTCGGCGCGAAGTCGAGCTGGCCGACCATCTCGCGCACGGCGCCGACGATTTTCGGCTGGGCGTGGCCGCAGGGCACGCACCACAGGCCGGCGGTGCCGTCGAGCACGGCGTTGCCGTCGACGTCTTTGTAGTACATGCCCTCGGCCGACACGAGCAGGCGCGGCTGGGCCTTGAAGTCGCGGTTGTTGGTAAATGGCATCCAAAACGCGGACATGGATGCGGGTCTGGATTCGTTCATGCGAGTCTCCTTTCGATTATGACTGGGAGTGCCGTCCGGGCCGGGCAAGCGCCTGAACGGCATCACTACCACCGGGCCGCAACTTTTTACAAACGTAAAATAATTTACCAGCTGGCAAAATGATGATGCAATAATAGACACGCCGCCAGCGATGGCACAGATACACAGACGGCAAAACCATCCAACCGTACAGGTAACGAAAACAATACAGTTCTGTCCGGTGCATCACAGGGGACACACGGATGAATCAGACTAGCACCGCGCCGCCGCAGCCCCATTGCGCCAAGTCGGACGCCGGCTGGCCGACGCTGGCCATCGAGCGCAGCAAGAAGGGCGGCCTGGTCGAGCAGATCGTCGCGGCCGTCACGCTGATGGTGGGCCGGCGCGAATTGCGCGTCGGCACCAAAATGCCCTCGGTGCGCCAGTTCGCCAAGTGCAACGGCATCTCCACCTTCACCGTGGTGGAGGCCTACGACCGCCTCGTCACGCTGGGCCTGCTGTCGTCGCGGCGCGGCTCCGGCTACTACGTGGCGCGCAGCGAGGCGGCGGCGCCGCCGCACGCGGCGATCTACGCCAGCCCGACGGCGATCGACGCCCTCTCCCCCGACCTGTACTCCGGCGTGTCCGACGCGCTGCCGGTGGGCGCCGGCTGGCTGCCGCCCGAGCTGTACGGCGAGGCCACCATCCTCGACGCCGTGCGCCAGGCGATGCGCATCCCGGCCAACCGGCTGCGCGGCTACGGCCACCCGCTCGGTTTCGCCGCGCTGCGCCAGCACCTGGCGGCGACGCTGTCGGAGGAGCTGTACGCGGTCGAGCCGGAGCAGATCCTGCTGACCCACGGCGCCACCCACGCCTTCGACCTGATCCTGCGCACGCTGACCAAGCCGGGCGACACCGTCTTCGTCGAGGACCCCGGCTACAGCAATCTGCTGTCGCTGATCCGCCACCACGGCTGCGTGCCGGTCGGCATCCCGCGCGGCGAGGCCGGCCTCGACTTCGACCACCTGGCGCGCCAGGCGGCCGCCACGCAAGCGAAGCTGATGTTCGTCAACACGGTGCTGCAAAACCCGCTCGGCGCCTCGCTCAGCCACGCCCAGGCGCACCGCCTGCTGGGGCTGGCCGAGCAATTCGACTTCTGGCTCGTCGAGGACGACATCTACCGCGAGCTGACGCCGCGCGGCGAAGCCTCGCTGGCGGCGATGGACGGGCTGCGCCGCGTGATCCGCGTCGGCAGCTACTCGAAGACGCTGTCGCCGGTGCTGCGGGTCGGCTCGATCTGCGCCTCCAGCTCGCTGCTGCCGGAACTGCTGCGCGTGAAAATGCTGGCCGGCCTGACGACCTCGGAAATCAACGAGCGCGCCGTCTACCACGCCGTGTCGGCGCGGGCGCACCGGCGCATGATCGAGCGCCTGATCAGCCAGCTCGACGCGGCCCGCGCGCGCAGCATCGACTGCCTGGCGCAGGCCGGCATGGCGCCGCTGGCGCGCCCGCGCGGCGGCATGTTCGTCAGCGCCGGCTGGGCCGCGGCGGCCACGCCGGAATGGAACGGCAAGGTCATCGCCGACCTGGCGCTGCAGTCCGGCATCCTGCTGTCGCCGAACGAGTTCTTCATGCTGCGCCCGCCGGAGACGGTGTGGTTCCGCTTCAACGTCGCCTACTCGGACTCGCCGCAGCTGCTGCAGTTCCTGAAGTTGGTCCGGCCGGAGTGAGCGCCATGCCGCCAGCCAAAAAACCGCCGGCCGCGCCGCCCCCGCCCAAGCGCCGCCTGCTGCACCGCGACAAGCTGGAGGCCGAGATCGTCGCGCAGGCCGTGCGCGCGTTCGCCGAATGCGGCTACGAGGGCGCCTCGATCGCCGCCATCGCCGACAGCAGCGGCCTGTCGAAGCAGAACCTGATGTACTACTTCCCCACCAAGCAGGCGCTGTACCGGCGCGTGCTCGACGACGTGCTCGACGAATGGCTGGCGCGCATGGACAGCCTGGCCGACGACGGGCGGGAGCCGCACGCCATGCTGCGCGCCTACATCCGCGCCAAGCTGCGCTTCTCGCGCGAGCAGCCGTGGGCCTCGCGCGTGTACGCGATGGAGGTCATCGGCGGCGCCCAGTTGTACGGCGCGCAGATCCGCCAGCGCGTGGTGCCGCTGCTGCGCAAGGACATCGCCGTGTTCGAGAAGTGGATGGCGGCCGGCCAGATCGCGCCGCTCAACGCCACCCATTTGCTGTTCGCGATCTGGGCCATGACGCAGTCCTACGCCGACTTCGCGGCGCAGATGGCGCTGGTGCTGGACCGCCAGCAGCTCACCGGCCAGGACTTCGACGACGCCGAGCAGCTCATCACGCGGATGGTGCTGGCGGCCGTGCACGTCGCGCCGCAGCGGGCCGGCGCACAACAGGCGTGAAAAAAGGCTGGCGGTCCGGCGCCGCACTGCGCATAATCGTCGCTCCACCATTTACATCGGACGCCTCATGGCCTTTCACGTCTGGCTGACCTTCGCCGCCACCTACTTCATCCTGACCATCTCGCCGGGGCCGAACGTCGTGCTGGTGATACGCAATAGCCTGAAGTACGGTTCGGCGTCGGCGCTGGTGACCATTCTCGGCAACCTGGCGGCGCAGCTGCTGATCGTCATGCTGGTGGCGGGCGGCGTCGGCGCGACCATCGCCGCACTGCCGGAATTTTTCCTCGTGATGAAGGTGCTGGGCGCGGCCTACCTGATTTTCCTCGGCGTCGGGCAGATCCGCAACGCCCGCCAGGACGCCCCGGCCATCGACGCCGGCGTCGACGCCGCGCCGGCGCCGATGGCCAAGGGCGCGCTGTTCCGCTCCGCCTTCCTGGTGTCGATCAGCAATCCAAAGACGCTGATCTTCCTGTCCGCCTTCATGCCGCAGTTTATCGACCAGACCCGCCCGCTGGGCTGGCAGTTCGCGCTGATGTATTTGACCAGCGCCGCCAGCGTCACCGCCGTCCACATCTTCTATTCATTCTCCGTGAGCCAGCTCAAGCACAAGGTGAAGAACAGCCGCTTCGTGAAGTCCGTCAAATACCTGGGCGGCTCCATCTTCGTGCTGCTGGGCCTGAAGCTGCTGGGCAGCCAGCGCGGCTGAGCGCGCCGCCGCGGCCATCCATATAAAAAAACCCGCCACGAAGGCGGGTCGATGCTGCGCCAGCGCGCCGTTTTATGCGCCGCTCCGGGCACGCGCTTTGCGGCGCGCCATGAAGCCGATCAGGCCCAGCCCGGCCAACAGCATCGCGTAGCTTTCCGGCTCCGGCACGGCGGAGGCGAAGCCGCCCAGCTGGGTCGGCTGGAAGAAGCGGCTGGCATTGACCTGGATGTTCGAGGCCCAGTTGCCGACGATGACGTTACCGTTGATCTGGCCGCCGCCGCCCGTCACGGTCGCCAGCGGCGCCAGCAGGCTGCCGTAGACGCCGACGTTCTGCAGGTTCAGGTGGGTCGCTTCGTAGAAATTGAACAAGACGTTGTAGTCCTTGAAGCCGTCCAGGCCCACGCCGTTCTGGTTGAAGCCGATCGCGTCCTTGCCGCTGATGTTGAAGATCAACGTTTCGTGCTTGCTCAACTGGCTGCCGAAGTTGAAATGGTTGACGCTGGCCAGGCTGGCGCCGCTGATGTTGAACACTTCGACACCGCTGCCGCTGCCCGTCAGCGTCATGCCGCCGTACTGGACCGAGCTGCTCGCCGTGGCCGCCACGTGGGACAGGGCGCCCGAGGTCTGTTTGACCTGGTTGGCCGTGGCCGCGAACGACAGCGGCAGCGTCGACGAGGCCGTGGAACTGTTGAAGCCGACGTTGCTGGTGGTCTTCGCGCCGCCAATATAGTATTGGCCGTGTTTGATCGAGCCGGAGCTGTAGTTCAGGTTGCCGCCGACCACCAGCGAATAGCCGCCGTAAGCATCCTTGTTCTTGCCGTTGATCGCGTAGTTCGAGGCGCTCAGGTTGCCGGCGACCAGCACGGCGCCCTCGACGTCGCTGCCGCTGGCACTGAAATTACCCAGGGAATACAGGTTGGCGCCGCCAATGCCAAGGTCGAGCACACCGGCCTGTGCCGATCCGGCCGCGAGCAGAACGGGCAACAGGAAGAGGGCTGAGGATTTCGATATGGTTGACATTTTATTCCCTCAATGCAATTTAAATTACTTCAAGGATATCATGTCTGCGCCATTTTGTTTGTCGCGTAAACGCATCGCGGCATCCTTCCCCAAATTAATTTTCAGGCAGGCTTGCAAGGTGGGCATGCGGACGGGTAAGCTCGGCGCCAATATCGACTTGTCTTAACCATCCTACAAGGAACGTCATGAATCAACCGTCGCCGGCGCGCAAGCTGCCGTGGATCTGCACCGCCCTGCTGCTGGCATTGTGCTCGGGCGCCCGCGCGCAATCGTTCGAGATGCTCGACAACAAGCCGCTGAAAGAGGTCTGGCTGAACGCCGGTTTCTACTCTTACCATTTCCAGCGCGACAAGAACCTGAACGACAGCAACCCCGGCATAGGCGCCGAATACCGCTTCTCGACGGTGGCCTCGGCCACCGCCGGGCGCTTCTATAATAGCGACCGCATGTATTCGAACTATGTCGGCGTGTATTACCAACCCCTCACGTTCGGACCGTTCCGCCTCGGCGCCGTCGTCGGCGCCTTCGACGGCTACCCGAAAACGCGCAACGGCGGCTGGTTCCCCGCCGTCATCCCCACCATCAGCTACGAATACAAAAGCGTCGGCGTGAACGTGGCCGTCATCCCCTCCTACAAGGACCGGCTGTATGGCGCGCTGAGCGTGCAGCTCAAGCTCAAAGTCTTCGAGTAAGCACCCGGGCGGCGCGCCTTTCGTCGCGCGCCGCCACCGGCCATGCCGCTGTTTCGGCGCTTCGTCGGAAAACCGGGCCGGCACGCCGGCCGCCGCGCTACAGTTTCAGCATCGACCGGCCGCAGCCCGCGCCCGGATCGCGCACACGACAGGAGAGCCGGCATGAAAGACATCAATCCCCCACCCTACGCTTCCCCGTTCAAGGAAGCCGGCCAGGCGTTTTCGCGCTTCGCCCGCCTCACCGCCCGCACGCTGAGTACGATGTCCTGGCCGGCCCTGCTGCTGAGTTGCATCGCGCTGGCCATCGTCATCACCATCGTGCCGCTGATCATCGCCCTGTTCGTCGGCTTCCTGCTGCTGCGCTGGGTGATCCGCGTCACCGGCATAAACGGCGGCGCCGGCAAGCACGGAGCTGCGCGGCAATAAAAAACCGCCATGTCTAGACCTGACCCCAAGCTTGTTGGGATGAAAACCGTCATGTCTAGACCTGACCCCAAACTTGTGGGGATGGAATACGTGGACTATATTGAAGGGCGCCTTGTGCGCGCCACTCTGATTAGTATCAACGCGCGCCTGTAGCGCGCACTTGGGGCGAACGCCGCACGGGTGGTTGGTATCAAAGCTATTTTGAGCCCCGTTGTAGGAGTTTTCCATGTCGACGATTCCGAAGAATACCCGGGCAACATTGATGCCCTGTCTGCGCTATCGCAATGCGCCCGCCGCCATTGAGTGGTTGTGCCGGGCGCTCGGCTTTGAGCGGCAGTTGGTGGTGCCGAACGAGGATGGCACGATCGCGCATGCCCAGCTCAGTTTCGGCAACGGTATGGTGATGCTCGGTTCGGTCTTCGCTTCCGAGTACGGCCGCCTGGTGCGCCAGCCCGATGAGGTCGGAAATTTCAATACCCAAAGCTGTTATCTGGTCGTCGCCGACGCCGACGCCGTGTACCGCCGCGCCCGCGAGGTGGGCGCCGTTATCGTGCTCGATATCCAGGACGAGGATTACGGCGGGCGCGGTTTCACTTGCCGCGATCCGGAAGGCCATTTGTGGAGCCTGGGCACCTACGACCCGTGGTGAGCGCCGCGCTCACGTTCATGTTTCCTTGCAATAGGAGATTTCCATGTCACGCACAGTTCATTTTGAGATACAGGCTTCGCAGCCGCAGGCGCTGATCGATTATTACGGCAGCTTGTTCGGCTGGACTTTCAAGCAGTGGGGCGAGCACGATTATTGGCTGGTCGATACGGGCTCAGGCAAGCCCGGCATCGACGGCGGCCTGCTGCCGCGGCGCGGCCCGCCGCCGGCCGATATGCAGTCGGTAAATGCCTTCGTCTGCACCATCGACGTCGCGCAGATCGACGCCGCCATCGAGCGCGCCACGGAGCTGGGCGGCGCCGTCATCGTGCCGAAAATGCCGGTCGAGGGGGTCGGCACGCTGGTCTATATCCGCGACCCCGACGGCAATATGTTCGGCATGATGCAGTTCAATCCCGGTGTGTTGATGGAGAAGCCATGAGCCAGGACGAGCGCGCGATCCGCCAGTTGATCGCGACCTGGTTGCGCGCCAGCCGCGACGGCGATATCGAGCAGGTGCTGGCGCTGATGGCGCCCGATGTGCTGTTTCTGGTGCCGGGACAGGAGCCGATGCTCGGGCGCGAGACGTTCGCGGACGGCTTGCGCGGGCTGTTGCGCACGCAGCGGATCGAGGCCGACAGCGAGGTCGAGGAAGTCGTGGTGGCGGGGGATATGGCGTATTGCCGCACGCGGCTGTCGGTGCGCATCGTGCCAGCGCAGGGCGGCGCCGCCACGCAGCGGGCCGGCCATACGCTGTCGATCTTGCGCAAGGGCGCGGACGGCGCGTGGCGGCTCACGCGCGACGCCAACCTGCTGATGCCGGTCGAAACGCCAGGGGTCTGACCCCGGCAGTTTGGGGTCCGACCCCGGCTGTTGACCTGGCAGTTGGGGTCTGACCCCGGCTGCTTGGGGTCTGACCCCGGCTGTTGACGTGGCAGTTTGCGGTCCGCCCCCGGCTATTGGCCTAAGCCGCCGCCAGCGCCTCAAGCAGCGCCCGGTCGGCAACCTGCACCGGCCGGATGTTGATGACGTTGCGGTACAGCGGCGGCATCGCCGCGCACCAGGCATGCAGCGCCGCCTCGTCGGCGCCGGCGCGCACGTACTGGAACTGCGCCGGGTTGTTGGCCGGCAGCGGCCCCTCCATCGTCGAGCCGTAGGCCCCCAGATTCATGAAGCTGGCCGCGCTGTCGTCCGGCCCGACGGCGAACACGAAAGTGCCCTCCTTCGGGTGCGCCAGATAGCGCTTCACCTCGTCCTGCAAGGCCGCATCGGCGCCATTCATCAACTCGTAGCGCAGTTGCGCGTAGCGCCGCGTGCATTCCATGAACGGCGTGCGGATCGCCGATTGCGCCCGCTTGCCCGGCACGCACAGCAGCAGGTTGCCAAACCGGTCGAGCAGCGCGCAGGCGTCGCCGCTGCCGCCGTCGAGCCGGTCCTGTTGCATCGCCGCCAGCAGAAACGGCGCCAGCCCGGCGCCGGGCCGCTGCGGCGGGCCGCGATAGGCCAGCGCCGCCGGGTCCTGGCCTTGCAGCGCCAGCACGATGGGATGGTCGGCCGGCAGGCTGGCCGGATCGCGCAGGCTGTCCTGGCCCGGATCGGCGTTGAGCAGTTCCATCACGTCGGCGGAGGTCGACTCGAACACCAGCGAGCATAGGGCCTGGGTCGCTTCGGTGACGGTTTTGCCGATGAAGAAGGACTTCGGCGCGGCGCCCGACGCGGCGCGCGCATATTCGCTGCGCCCGCGCACGGCCGGGTAGCAGAAGCTGGCCGCCGCCCGCGCCCGCAGCGTTTCGGGCAGCGCGGCGAAGCCGGCATTGCCGTCGTAGTTGACGCCGGCCTTGGCGTCGCCGGCCGCCACCACGACGTTGAAGCCCGCCTCCAGGATCGCGCCCGCGCACATGCAGCACGGGTCGAGCGAGGTGACGATGGTGATGTCTTCGGGCGGCGGCAGCGCCGCGCCCCTGGCCCGCTCGGCAAAATACCAGTCGACCAGCTGGCGCTCGCCGTGCGCGGTCGGGTCGAATATCAGGCCGTTCTTGACGACGTTGTTGTGCATTGAGCACAGCACGTTGCCCGACTGGTCGAGCAGCACGCCGCCGACGCCGAAGGTGCCCTGCGTCTTCGCCGTCATCGCTTCGGCGGCGGCGATGGCGACCGCCGCCTGCACGTCAATGGTCTTGTTCACAGCGCAGCTTTACGGACGTTTTTTCAGATCGGCGCCGCCGAACGCGTTCGGCAGTTGTTCGCTGGCGGTGGTTTCGAACATGTCGCCCTTCAGGTTGGTCAGCAGCACCGGCAGCTCGTTGCCGCCCAGTTCCAGGATCACCTGGCGGCAGGCGCCGCACGGGGCGATCGGGCCGTCCGTCTCGCCGACGACGACCAATTTGTCGAAGTCACCCGGTCGGTAGCCGTGCGCGAGGGCGCTGAAGAAGGCGGTGCGCTCGGCGCAGTTGCACAGCGGGTAGGAGGCGTTTTCCACATTGCAGCCGCGGAAGACGCGGCCGTCGTGGCACAGCAGCGCCGCGCCGACCTTGAAGTTCGAGTACGGCGTGTAGGCCAGCAGGCGCGCGGCCTTCGCTTCGGCGATCAGTTGTTGGTTGTCCATCTGGTGTTTTCCTGGTGAATTATGGGCGGATCGAGCGGTAGACGACCGGATTGGCGGCCGGCGCGACGGCGCCGATGGTGTAGGCCGCCTGCACTTCGCGCACGGCTTGCTGGGCCGCCGCTTCGCTGCGGGCGTGGACGATCGCGAGCGGCTGGCCGACGGCGATGGCGTCGCCCAGGCCGGCCAGTTCGGTCAGGCCGACGGCGAAGTCGATGGCGTCGCTCGGACGGCGCCGGCCGCCGCCCAGGCCGACCACGGCCAGGCCCAGGCCGCGGCAGTCGCAGGCGCTGGCGTAGCCCGCTTGCAGGGCCGGCGCCGGCACGACGATGGGGGCGCGCTCCAGGTGGCTGTCGGGTTTGTCGAGCAGGTCGGCCGGGCCGCCCAGCGCGCTGACCATGCGCGCGAAGCGCTCGGCGGCGGCGCCGGAGTCGAGCGCCGCCATCAGTTTGGCGCGCGCCGCCGTTTCGCTGTCGGCCAGGCCGCCCAGCACCAGCATCTCGGCGCACAGCGCCAGCGTCACTTCATGCAGGCGCGCCGGGCGCGAACGGCCGCTCAGGTAGTCCATCGCGCAGCGCACTTCGAGGGCGTTGCCGGCGGCCGGCGCCAGCGATTCGTTCATGTCGGTCAGGATCGCCGAGGTGTGCATGCCGGCGCCGTTGCCGACGGCGACGATGCTCTCGGCCAGCTCAACGGATTTGGCGTAGCTCGGCATGAAGGCGCCGCTGCCGACTTTGACGTCCATGACCAGCGCGTCCAGCCCGGCCGAGAGTTTTTTCGACAGGATGGAGCCGGTGATCATGGCCACCGATTCGACCGTCGCGGTGACGTCGCGGATGCTGTAGAAGCGTTTGTCGGACGGCGCCAGTTGCGCCGTCTGGCCGATGATGGCCACGCCGACCTCCTGCACCACCTTGCGGAACAGGGCGTTGTCCGGCACCGTGCAGTAGCCGGGGATGGCGTCGAATTTGTCGAGCGTGCCGCCGGTGTGGCCCAGGCCGCGGCCCGAGATCATCGGCACGAAACCGCCGCAGGCGGCGATCATCGGTCCCAGCAGCAGCGAGACGACGTCGCCGACGCCGCCGGTCGAGTGCTTGTCGACGACCGGGCCGGGCAGGTTCAGCGAGCGCCAGTCCAGCACGTCGCCGGAGTCGCGCATCGCCAGCGTGAAGGCGACGCGCTCGTCCATGTTCATGTCGTTGAAGAACACGGCCATCGCCAGCGCGGCGATCTGGCCTTCGCTGACGCTGCCGTCGGTGATGCCGCGCACGAAGAATTGGATTTCCGCCGCGCTCAGGGCGCCGCCGTCGCGTTTTTTACGAATGATCTCTTGGTTTAAAAACATCTCTTGCTCCGCCTGTGTAGGTAGGTGATAGTCGCGGGGTGATGAAGCGACTTGGGGCCGAGCCCCGCGTCGCAGGCTCGCGACGGAGGTTCGGCCCCGGTTGACTTCAATGCTGTTTAGACGCCGTAGGGAATCCAGACGTTCTTGACCTGGCTGGCGTGCGCCAGTACCGCGCGGCCGCCGCTTTGCGCCGTACTATACCAGTCGCGCCCCCTGGCGCCGCCGACCCAGGTGCGCTTCAGCGAAGCGGCCGACAGGCGTTCGACTTCGGCGCAACCCTCGGCCGAGCCGTCGTGGCGCCAGACGGCGTCGATGTCGCAGTGCGTCGCCAGCGTGCGCGCCAGCTCGTCGGCGCTGCCGGTGACGATGTTGACGACGCCGCCCGGCAGGTCCGAGGTGTCGAACACCTGGTACAGGTCGATGGCCGAGAGCGGGTGCGCCTCCGACGGTACGGCGACGACGCGGTTGCCCAGCGCGATGGCCGGTGCCACCAGCGCGACGAAGCCCAGCAGCGGCGCCTCGTTCGGGCAGACGATGCCGATCACGCCGAGCGGCTCGTTGAGGGCGACGGTGACGCCCTGCGTCGGCGGCTGGTGCGCCAGGCCGTCGTATTTGTCGGCCCAGGCGGCGTAGTAGAACAGCCGTTCGATCGACGCCTGCACTTCTTTTTCCGGATTTTTACTGCCGGTCATGGCGGCGATGCGGGCGGCGAATTCGGCGGCCCGCGCGGCCAGGTTCTCCGCGATGTAGTACAGCACCTGCGCGCGGTTGTGCGCGCTGGCGCGGCTCCAGCCGGACGCCTTGTGGGCCGCCTCGACGGCGTTGCGGATGTCCTTGCGGCTGCCCTCGCCGACGTCGGCCAGGAAGGCGCCGCCGGCGCCGAACACGGCGCGGCTGTAGGCGCTGTCGGGGCGGGCCTGTTTGCCGCCTATGTACATTTTCGCCGTGCGGTCGATGGCGAAGGGGTCGCCGGCCGCCGCCGCGGCCGCCTTCGGCTTGGCCTGCGCCTGCGCCAGCGGGGCGGCCGGGCGGGCGTCCTCGGACAGCGGCGTCAGGTATTCCAGCATGCCTTCGCGGCCGCCTTCGCGGCCGAAGCCCGATTCCTTGTAGCCGCCGAAGCCGCAGGCGGCGTCGAACTGGTTGGCGCTGTTGATCCACACCACGCCGGCCTTGATCTGCGGCGCCATGTCGAGCGCCAGGCTGATCGATTCGGTCCAGACGCAGGCGGCCAGGCCGTAGACGCTGTTGTTGGCCAGTTGCACCGCCTCAGGCGGCGTGCGGAAGCTCATCGCCACCAGCACCGGGCCGAAGATTTCGGCTTGCGCCACGGCGGCCGAGGTCGACGCGCCGGTGATCAGGGTGGGCGCGAACCAGGCGCCCTCGGCCGGCAGTTCGCAGGCCGGCTGCCATACCGTGCAGCCCTCGGCGCGGGCCGAGTCGACCAGCGCGGCGATGCGCTGGCGCTGCACCGGGTCGACCAGCGCGCCCATGTCGCTCGACTTGTCGAGCGGCGCGCCGACGCGCAACTGCTGCATGCGCGCGCGCACCTTGGCCAGGAAGCGCTCCTGCACGGATTCCTGCACCAGCAGGCGCGAGCCGGCGCAGCACACCTGGCCCTGGTTGAACCAGATCGAATCGACCAGGCCCTCGACGGCGGCGTCCAGGTCGGCGTCCTCGAAGACGATGAAGGGCGACTTGCCGCCCAGTTCCAGCGACAGCTTCTTGCCGCTGCCGGCGCTGGCGACGCGGATCAGGCGGCCCACTTCGGTCGAGCCGGTGAAGGCCAGCTTGTCGATGCCGGGGTGCTTGACGATGGCCGCGCCGACGCGGCCGTCGCCGGTGACGATGTTGACGACGCCGGCCGGCACGCCGGCCTGCAGGCACAGCTCGGCGAACAGCAGCGCCGTCAGCGAGGTGAACTCGGCCGGCTTGAAGACCACCGTGTTGCCGGCGGCCAGGGCCGGGGCGATTTTCCAGGACAGCATCAGCAGCGGGAAATTCCACGGCACGATCTGGCCGACGACGCCGACGGCGCGGTAGTCGGCGAAGTCCTCGGCCTGCAATTGCGCCCAGCCGGCGTGGTAGTAGAAGTGGCGCGCGGCCTGCGGCATGTCGACGTCGCGCGTTTCGCGTATCGTCTTGCCGTTGTCGAGCGTTTCCAGCACGGCGAACAGGCGGGCGTGCTTTTGCAGCAGGCGCGCCAGCGCGTACATGACGCGGGCGCGGCCATGGCCGCCCAGGCCCTGCCACAGCGGCTGGGCGCGGCGCGCCGCCGCGACGGCGCGGTCGACGTCGGCCTCGCTGGCCTGGGTCAGCTCGGCCAGCGGCTTGCCGTCGGCCGGGTTGGTCGAGGCGAACAGCTCGCCCGCCTCGCTCCAGGCGTTGTCGATGAACAGACCGAATGTGCGGCCGCGCTGCTCCAGCCACGCTTGCGCTTCTTGTTGACTTTCCGGTGCGGGGCCGTAGTCCATAGTGGTGAGGATCTCGTTAATTGTTGGCATGACGATTGTTCTTTAAGGTTGCGCGTGGCGGTGGTTGGCCGAGTAGTGCCCGGTGACGTAGTGCTCAAGCTGGCGCTCGATGTCGGTCAGCAGGCTCGACGCGCCGATGCGGAACAGGTGCGGCTGCAGCCACGCGTTGCCCAGCTCCTCCTTCATCAGGGTCAGATATTGCAGCGCGCTCTTCGCCGAGCTGACGCCGCCGGCCGGCTTGAAGCCGACCATGAAGCCGGTCTGCTCGTGGTATTCGCGGATCGCGCGCACCATCGTCAGGGCCACCGGAATGGTGGCGTTGACGCCCTCCTTGCCGGTCGAGGTCTTGATGAAATCGGCGCCGGCCATCATGCAGACCCAGGAAGCCTTGGCGACGTTTTCCAGCGTCAGCAGGTCGCCGGTGGCGAGGATCGCCTTGACGTGGGCGGCGCCGCAAGCCTTGCGGTAGGCCAGCATCTCGTCGTACAGGGTTTGCCAATTGCCCGTCAAGACGTGCTGGCGCGTGATGACGATGTCGATTTCGGATGCGCCGGCGGCGACCGACAGCTCGATCTCGCGCAGCTTCGTTTCCATGCTCGTCAGGCCGGCCGGGAAGCCGGTCGACACGGCGGCCACGCCGAGGCGGCCGTCCAGCACGCGCACGGCCGGCGCGATCATCTCGTGGTAGACGCAGACGGCGCCGGTGCTCAGCTCGCCGATGCCGAGCGCCGCCATCAGGTCGGCGCGCAGCGGCCGCAGCGCCTTCATGCACAGGCGCTCGACGCGGCCCGGCGTGTCGTCGCCGCCCAGCGTGGTCAGGTCGATCATCTGGATCGCCTTCACCAGCCACGCGGCCTGGTATTCTTTCTTCACGGTGCGGCGGTTCGCCAGGCTGGCGGCGCGGCGATCGGCGGCGGCGCGGTTGACGTGGATCTGGTTGATCCAACCGAGGTCGAGGCCGGTAGCCTCGTTACGCTTGAAATCCGGGGTAATAGTCATAGCAGGCTGGTTCCATGTGCAAGTGGTGGTACGCCAAGATGGGCGGCGAGGGTTTGGCCGATATCGGAAAAGCTGTCGGAAACGCCGAGCGCGCGCGGGACGACGCCGGGGCCGAAGAAAATCATCGGGATGTGCTCGCGGGTGTGGTCCGAGCCGGGCCAGGTCGGGTCGCAGCCGTGGTCGGCGGTGATCACGACCAGGTCGCCCGGCCTCAGCTTGGCGATGAACTCCGGCAGGCGCGCGTCCATCTCGTGCAGCGCGTCCGAGTAGCCCTGCACATTGCGGCGGTGGCCGAAGGCCTGGTCGAAATCGACGAAATTGACGAAGCTCAGCGAGCCGTCGCCGACCTCGTCGGCGACCTTCAGCAGCGCGTCGAACAGCGCCATATTGTCGACGCCCTTGACCACCCGCGAAATGCCCTGGCCGGCGAAGATGTCGCTGATCTTGCCCAGGCCGACGACTTCGCCGCCGGCGTTCTTGACGTGGTCGAGCAGCGTCGGCGCCGGCGGCGCGACGGCGTAGTCGTGGCGGTTCGAGGTGCGCGTGTAATTGCCGTTGGCGCCGGTGAAGGGGCGCGCGATGACGCGGCCGATGTTGTACGGCGCGACCAGCTTGAAGGCCGCCTCGCACACCTCGTACAGGCGCTGCAGGCCGAAAGCCTGCTCGTGCGCGGCGATCTGCATCACCGAATCGCCCGAGGTGTAGATAATCAGCTTGCCGCTGGCGACGTGCTCGTCGCCGAAGCGGTTGATGATCTCCGTGCCCGACGCGTGGCAATCGCCGAGGAAGCCGGGCACGCCGCTGGCGGCCTGCAGCGCGGCGGTCAGCTCGGCCGGGAAGGACGGCGTCGTGCGCGGGAAATAGCCCCAGTCGAAATCGACCGGCACGCCGGCGATCTCCCAATGTCCGCTCTGCGTATCCTTGCCGGTGGAGCGCTCGCGCGCCGCGCCGTAGGCGCCGCCGAAGCCGTCGCGCCGGCTGAAGCCTTCGGCCCACTCGCCGCAGGCGAGGTGGGCGGCGGCGGCCAGGCCGAGGCGCTCCAGGTTGGGCAGGCGCATCGGCTGGCCGCTGCGCGCGGCCCAGCCGGCGATATGGCCGAAGGTGTTGGCGCCGGCGTCGCCGTATTTGGCGGCGTCCGGCGTGGCACCCAGGCCGAAGGAATCAAGCAAAAGGATAAAGGCGCGTGACATGATAGGGCTCGGTATGAAAAGTGCTGACGGTTGAAACGACAAGGCCGGACAAACTGCATCCGGCCTGCTCCACTTGCTTACGCCTGCGGCTTGGCGGCGACGCCGGCCAGGAAGGCCAGGATCAGCGCGACCAGATCCTTGGCGCCGATGGCGGCGTATTTCAGAGTCTGCTCGTGCGACAGCGGGAACGGCGACATGCCCTCGGCCAGGTTGGTGATGACGGACACGCCGACCACCTTCAGGCCGCAATGGCGCGCCGACACCACCTCCGGCACCACCGACATGCCGACCGTGTCGGCGCCCAGGCGCGCCATCATGCGGATTTCGGCGGCCGTCTCGAAGTTCGGGCCGGGGTAGGCGACGAACACGCCCTCGTGCAGCGTGATGCCGGCGGCGGCGGCAGTCGCCTTGACCTGCCCGCGCAGCTCGGCGTCGTAGGCGTTGGCCATGCTGAAGAAGCGCGGGCCGAAACGCTCGTCGTTCGGGCCGACCATCGGCGTGCCCGGCAGCAGATTGATGTGGTCGGTGATGGCCACCAGCGAACCGGCGTCCACCTCGGCGCGCAGCGAACCGGCCGCGTTGGTCACGAACAGCATCTCGCAGCCGAGCAGCTTCAGGGTGCGGATCGCGCTGGTCATCACGCCCATGCCGTAGCCCTCGTAGAAATGGCCGCGGCCCTTCATGCACACCACCGACACGCCCGACAGCGTGCCGATCACCAGCTCGCCGGCGTGGCCGTGCACGGTGCTGATCGGGAAGCCCGGCAAGGCATCGAAACTGATCGTCACCGCATCGCTCATCTGCTCGGCCAGCACGCCCAGGCCGGAGCCGAGGATCATCGCCACGCGCGGCACGAAGTTCGCGGGCAAACGGGCGCGGATGATGTCGGCGGCGTGGAATGGGGAATTGTTAGACATGGTTATCCTCGTTATTTTTAATGGATGATGTTCAGTTGATGCTAGGCGCGGCGATCTCGGTGCTGCGTTGGCGCGGGCCGGGCCGGCTCCCTCAAGCGACTGCGTGTCAGGTATGCAAGCGTGCCGCGTCTGCATCGAATGGGGCTGGTACTGCTATCGACCGTCACTATGCATCATCTGCTATATGTATGGCAAATACCATTTTTCTTCTACATTTATACAAAGTTCGTATAAATAAGCCGTATTATACAAAAACCGCATCCGGCCGCCGATTGACAGTTAACGGACAAATGTTTACGATTGAAAACAATTGTTTATTTTCCCCGCCCCTGTGACCGATATGTCTAAAAAGGATCAGTTGTATCAACTGATACGCGCCAACCCCTTCATCTCCCAGCAGGATCTGGCCGCCGGGCTGGGCCTGTCGCGCTCGGCCGTGGCCGGCCACATCGCCGGCCTGATCCGCGAGCGCCGCCTGCTCGGCCGCGCCTATGTGCTGCCCGACGGCCGCCCCGTGATGTGCATAGGCGCGGCCAACCTGGACCGCAAGCTGCGCACGCTGGCGCCGCTGCAGATGGGCACTTCGAACCCGGCCAGCGCCGAGGAAGTCTTCGGCGGCGTCGCCCGCAACATCGCCGAGAACCTGGCGCGCCTGGGCCTGCCGGCGGCGCTGCTGACGGTGCTCGGCGACGACGCCGCCGGCGCCGCGCTGCAGGCGCACGCCGAGGCCGCCGGCATCGACACGCGCGGCAGCCTGCGCCTGGCCGGCACCAGCAGCGGCACCTACACGGCGGTGCTCGACGCCGGCGGCGAGATGGTGCTGGCGCTGGCCGACATGCAGTTGTACGAGGAGCTGACGGTGTCCTTCCTGGCCGGCCGCCGGCCGCAGCGCGGCGCCGCCGCCCTCACCGTCGCCGACCTGAATCTGCCGCACGACAGCGTCGCCGCGCTGCTGGCCGACGCCCGCCACGACGGCGTGCCGCTGGTGCTGGTCGCCGTCTCGCAGCCGAAGATGAACCGCCTGCCGCTGGATTTGCGCGGCCTGTATTTGCTGATCCTCAACCGCGGCGAGCTGGAAACCCGCGTCGGCCACCCGCTGCCCGACGCCGCCGCGCTGCAGCGGGCCTGCCGCGCCGTGCAGGCGCAGGGCGCGCTGCACGTCATCGTCACCTGCGGCGGCGGCGGCGTCTACTACAGCGGCGCCGACGGCATCCATCACCTGCCCGCGCCCGCCGCGCAGAGCATCGACGTGACCGGCGCCGGCGACGCCTTCGCGGCCGCCGCCTGCTGGTCGCTATACCAGGACAGCGCCGACTTACGGCTGGCCTGCCGGCGCGGCCTGAAGCTGGCCGCCATGACGCTGGAATCGGCGCTCACCGTGTCGCCGCTGCTGGCGCCCGGCGCGCTCGACGAGCTGGGCGACGCCGACCCGGCCGCAGCCATCCCCACCCTTTTCCAACTGGACTGACACCATGCACCATTTGCTCGCATTTTCCCCCGAAGTAGCCGCCGCCCGCGCCGCCGGCCTGCCCATCGTCGCGCTGGAATCGACCATCATTTCGCACGGCATGCCCTACCCGCAGAATGTGCAGATGGCCCAGGAGGTCGAACAAATCATCCGCGACGGCGGCGCCGTGCCGGCCACCATCGCCATCATCGACGGGCGGATCTGCATCGGCCTGGCGCCGGCGCAACTGGAGCTGCTGGGCAACTCGCCGGAGGCGATGAAGGTCAGCCGGCGCGACCTGCCCTACGCGCTGTCGCAGTCGAAGCTGGGCGCGACGACGGTGGCGGCGACGATGATCTGCGCCGAGCTGGCCGGCATCGCCGTCTTCGTCACGGGCGGCATCGGCGGCGTGCACCGCGGCGCCGAAACCAGTTTCGACATCTCGGCCGACCTGCAGGAACTGGCGCAGACCTCGGTGGCGGTGGTGTGCGCCGGCGTCAAGTCCATCCTCGACATCGGCCTGACGCTGGAATACCTGGAAACCCACGGCGTGCCGGTGCTCTCCGTCGGCCAGCCCGGCTTCCCCGCCTTCTTCACGCGCGAGAGCGGCTTCAAGGCCGACTTCCAGATCGACACGGCGGCCGAACAGGCCGCCTTCATCCAGACCAAGTGGCAGCTGGGCCTGAAGGGCGGCGTGGTCATCGGCAATCCCGTGCCGCCGGCCGACGCGATGCCGAAGGACCATATCGACGCGATCACCCAGCAGGCGCTGCGCGAGGCGGAGCTGGGCGGCGTCAAGGGCAAGCAGGTCACGCCCTACCTGCTGGCGCGCATCAAGGAATTGACGGGCGGGCGCAGCCTGGCGACCAACATCGCGCTGGTGAAGAACAACGCCAGGGTCGGCGCGGCGCTGGCGCGCGCGCTGCCGGCGCGCCGGACGCCGCTGTAACGCCTTTCCCGATCCGCGCGCTGTCCAGATAAAGAACGCCATGACCATCGACTTGAAACAGTTACGGTATTTTCTCGCCGTCGCAGAGGAAAAGAGCTTCAGCCGCGCCGCCGAGCGGCTGCACATTTCGCAGCCGCCGCTGAGCCAGCAGATCATGAAGCTCGAAAGCGAGCTGGGGGTGCGCCTGTTCGCCCGCACCACCCGCACCTTCGAGCTGACGGTGGCCGGCAAGGCGCTGATGTCGGAGGCCGCCGAGATGCTGGCGAAGATGCGCATGACAATCGACACGATACGCCAGATCGACCGCGGCGAAGTCGGCCGGCTGCGCGTGGGCATCGTCGGATCGGCCATGTGGGGGCCGATCCCCAGCCTGCTGGAAGAGTTCCAGACCAAGTATCCGCGCGTCACGTGGACGCTGCACGAGTCCGGCCCGAACGTGCAGTACGAAGCCTTGCGCGCCAAGCAGATCGACGTGGGTTTCTGGCGCGAGCCCAAGCTCAACGACGACGACCTGCGCCACGACAATCTGCGCCAGGAGCTGTGCTTCCGCGAGAACGTCTGCGTGGCCGTCAACGAGCAGCACGCGTTGGCGAAGGAAACGGCGATCGAGTTGATCGACCTGGAGCACGAGCCGATGCTGACGCTGGCGCTGGACAAGTCGGCCTTCCCCCGCTACCTGGTGCAATGCTGCGTCAAGGCCGGCTTCCAGCCCGTGATCTTCCAGGAAGCCACCGAGCCGCAGACGCTGCTGGCGATGGTCGGCGCCGGCCTCGGCTTCACGCTGGTGCCGGAAACGACCAGCCGCATCGGCTGGCCCGGCGTCGTCTTCCTGCCGATCAAAAGCAATCCGCCGTCGGCGAATCTGTACGTCAGCTACACGACGCTGGACGACGCGCCGGTGGTGCGCGCCTTCCTCAACATCATCAACCCGCCGACCCGCGCGGATTGGGCCGCGCCAGACAGCGCCGACAAAAAACCGGCTTAGAAGTTCGCCTTGAACTGCACGCCGTAACTGCGTGGTTCGTTGACGATGCCGGTCAGGTTGTTGAAGTTGATCGCGCCGATCAACTGCACCTGGTTGGTGATGTTGCGGCCATACGCAGCCACTTCATACTTGCTGTCGGCCCATTTGTAGCCGACCCGCAGGCCGCCCTCGACCAGCGACTTGGCCCGGTACTCCTTGGCCTCGTCGAGGAACATATTGTAGGTCGAGCGGTACGACCAGTCCGTGTAGGCATAGAACTCGCCGTCGCCGAGCGGCTTGCTGTAGCGCAGCGTGACATTGCCGGTCCACTTCGGCGCGCGCGGCAGCGGATTGCCGTTGATCGCCGAGGTGCCGGGCGCCGGGCCGGACGGCGACGTCACCGTGCAGCCGTTGCCGCAGGTGGCCACGAACAGGTTCGGGTCCTTGATCTGCGTGTCGTTGTAGCTGCCGCCCAGCGTCAGGCGGAATTCGTCCGACAGGATCGCCTGGAAGTCCAGCTCGACGCCCTGGCCGACGGCTTTTTCCGCATTCACGAGACGGTTCTGGTTGACCGCGCCGCTGCCGGCCGTCAACTGCAAATCCTTGACGCGATACTGGTAGAGCGTGGCCGAGAGCCGCGCGCGCTTGTCGAACAGGTCTTGCTTGATGCCGGCCTCGTAGGACAGGTTCTTCTCCGCGCCGCCGATCGAGATCGTGTCGCCGAACAGGATGCGGCCCTGGATACTCGGCGCGCGGTAGCCGGTGGCGATGCGCGCGTACAGATTGGTTTCCTTGCTCAGCTCGTAGTTGGTGCTCAAGTCCCAGCTGTAGTTGTGCGACTCGGGCTTGGCCGTCAGCGGACCGATGGCGCCCACGTATTGCGAAGGGATGCGCGGGTCGAGGCTGCGGTAGGCGCTGAAGTCTTTCTTGTCGTCCGTGTAGCGCAGGCCGGCGCGCACCTTCCATGCATTGCTCAGCGCATAGTTCAGCGAGCCGAACAGCGCCCACGACTTGCTCTTCTGATGCTGCTGGGCGAAGCCATTGAGCTTGTTGGCGTTCAGCGTGTCGTAGCTGTTGCTGTCGACCGTGATGTCTTCGTCGAAGGCGTACACGCCGGCGATCCATTGCAGGCGCTCCTTGGTGTTGGACTCGACGCGGAATTCCTGCGACAACTGGCGGTGCTTCGGCAAGCCGTCGCCCGTTTCGGCCGTGAACGGGATGAAGCCCGGCCCCGTCGGCGGCGCGTAGGAGGCGCCATAGCCGCCGTCGACGTCGGCGCGGCTCGAATACTTGGCCTTTTCATAGGCGCTGATCGAATGCAGGGTGACGCCGTCCAGGTCCCAGCGCAGGCGCAGGCTGGCGCCGCTGCTGGTCAGGGTCTGCTCGTTGATGCCGTCCGTCGGGTAGCTGCCGTAGTCGAAGCCGTCGACCAGCTGGTTGGTGCCCTTCTTGATGATGTTGGCGCGGAACAGGGTGGCGCTGCCGTCCATCTTGCGGTGGTGCAGATTCAAGAGCGCGCCGAAATCCTTGCTCGGCTTGAAAGACAGTTGCAGGCGGGCGGCCTTGTCGTCATAGCCCTCCAGGTCGCGGGTGCCGGTCGTGCGCGTATTGTGCACGCGGTCGTTGCGGGTCTGCGACTGCAGCGACAGGCGGGCCGCCCACTGCTCGTTGAAGGGGATGTTATACGCCCCCTCCAGGTTCACGGCGCCGTAGTTGCCGAAACCGCCGCTGACATACCCCTCATACTTGTTGCTCGGCTTGACCGACTCGAACTTGATGACGCCGGCCGGCGAATTGCGGCCGAACAGCGTGCCCTGCGGTCCGCGCAACACCTCGACCTGCTCGACGTCGAACACCGGGAAGCCTTTGAGGATGGGGTTTTCCTGCACCACGTCGTCATAGACCAGGCCGACCGGCTGCGAAGCGTTCAAGTCGAAGTCGATATTGCCCAGGCCGCGCACATAGAAGCGCGGGAAGGAGCGGCCGAACTCGGACTCCACGTTCAGGCTCGGCGTGCGGCCGGACATGAAGCGCACGTCCTGGCCGCCGGCCGTCAGCACGTCCAGCTTCTCGCCTTTCATGGTCGAGATCGCCATCGGCACGTCCTTGATGTTTTCCGAGCGGCGCTGCGCCGTCACGATCACCGTTTCCAGTTGGCCGGGCTGGGCCTTGGCCGCCTCCGCCGCCGGCGCTTCCTGCGCCAGCGCCGTGTGCAGCGGGAAAGCCGCGGCCACCGCCAGCGCGCTCAGCGAGCGCGCCGCGTGCCGGCCCGGCAGCATATTCTTCGTTTTCTTCATCATCGTTCAATTCCTTGTGCGGGGGTGCTTCAGCGTTTAAAACCTTACAAAAATGCAAAGTACCGATGATGCTAGCATGAAAGTATTTGCCTGAAAATCACAAAGACGGCCCCGCTTATTTATATGTCGTTCGTATAAATACTTAAACAAAATCGTATTTGTCATACATATATGCTTGATGCATAGTGGCGAAACGAGTGTGTGCTTGCCTGGCGCCGGCCGCCAAACCGTGCAGGCATGCGCCTTGCGCGGTCTGCCAAGGCGCAGTTTCCCCTGTGTTGACTCCCCCGCCCAAGGATAGCGAAGGCCGTCCGGCCGGCATGCGCGCGCGGGCGAAAAGCGCCGCGCCCTGCGCCTGCGCCGATGCGCCAACCGTTGCGATGGCGCGACATCGGACGCGAAAACCGCCGCGCGGCGCCGCGGCGGCGACTGTTGTGAAATTGAAAAAAAGTGCACGCGCCGGCCGCCGCGGACAGGCATGCAAAGCTAGCAAGGTTGATTGGACGCAAACCGACAAAGAGCGGAAAATGCCCCAAATTAGATGTTTCACCTATAAAAAATATACAATATCGATCTTCCAGGAGCCAATTCATGAAACTTACACAATTTAGTTTGACGATCGCAGCCTTGTTTATGTCGGCCAGCGCGTCCGCGGCTGACCCAAAATTGGGCATCGTGTATGACGCGGGCGGCAAGTTCGACAAGTCGTTCAACCAATCCGCTTTCGAGGGCGCACAACGCTTCAAGAAAGACACCAAGATCAACTTCATCGAAGTGCAGGCGTCCAGCGATACCCAGGCCGAGCAGGTGCTGCGCGGCCTGGCGCGCAAAAACCTCGACCTGATCGCCGCCATCGGCTTCTCGCAAACCCAGGCCGTGCAAAAGGTCGCCAAGGAATTTCCTAAAGTGAAATTCGTGCTGGTCGACGGCAACACCGCCGGCGGCAACGTCAACTCCGTCGTGTTCCGGGAAGAGGAAGGCTCTTACCTGGTCGGCGTGGCGGCGGCCATGGCCAGCAAGTCGAAGAAGCTGGGCTTCATCGGCGGCATCGACATCCCCCTGATCCGCACCTTCGCCTGCGGCTACGCGCAGGGCGCGAAGGCCGTCAACGCCAAGGCGGAAGTGACGCAAAACATGGTCGGCACCACCTCCGGCGCCTGGAACGATCCGGCCAAGGGCGGCGAACTGGCGCGCTCGCAGTTCGAGCGCGGCGTCGACGTCGTCTTCGCCGTCGCCGGCGGCAGCGGCATGGGCACGCTGCAAACGGCCAAGGAAAAAGGCAAGCTGGCCATCGGCGTCGATTCCAACCAGAACCACCTGTATCCGGGCACGATGCTGACCTCGATGGTCAAGCGCGTCGACAACGTCATCTATGAAAGCTTCATGCAGGCGAAGAACGGCACCTGGAAGGCCGGCATCAGCAGCATGGGCCTGAAGGAAGGCGGCGTCGACTGGGCGCTGGACGCCGACAACCGCAAGCTGATCACCCCGGAAATCGAGAAGCGCGTGCTGGACGCCCGCAAGGATATTATCGGCGGCAAGGTCAAAGTCATCGACTACCGCACCGGCAATAGCTGCCCGGTTTAAACTCACACGTCAACTCAAAGCGCGCCGCCGGGCTTGCCCCGCGCGGCGCGTTTTTACCTAGTGAACATATGCATGCAGCAGTAGAATTTCGCCACATCTCCAAGCATTTTGGCCATGTGAAGGCGAACGCCGACGTCAATTTCAGCATCGCCAAGGGCTCGATCCACGGCCTGGTGGGGGAAAACGGCGCCGGCAAATCGACCTTGATGAGCATCCTGTACGGCTATTACCGCGCCGACGGCGGCGACATCCTGCTCGACGGCCAGGTCCGGGCGATCCGCAACAGCCAGGAGGCGATCGGCCTGGGCATCGGCATGGTGCACCAGCACTTCATGCTGGTGGAAAATTTCACCGTGCTCGACAACGTCATGCTGGGCACCGAGGGCGGCTTCCAGCTGGCCGGCCAGCGCGCCGCCACCGAGGCGAAGCTGCGCGAGATTTGCCAGCGCTACCGCCTCGACGTCGACCCCCTCGCCAAGATCGAGGACTTGTCCGTCGGCGCCCAGCAGCGCGTGGAAATCCTCAAGCAGATTTACCGCAGCGCCAACATCCTGATCCTCGACGAGCCGACGGCCGTGCTGACGGCCCAGGAAACCACCTCGCTGTTCGCGATCCTGCGCCTGTTCAAGGAGCAGGGCAAGACCATCGTGCTGATCACCCACAAGCTGCAGGAAATCCTCGACATCACCGACAACGTCACCGTGATGCGCGGCGGCCGCGTCGTCGGCGCCGTCGCCACGGCCGGCACCTCGAAGGAGGCGCTGGCGAACATGATGGTGGGCCGGCCCATCCAGAGCCAACTGCCGCGCGCGCCCTACCGGCCGGGCGCCACCGTGCTCGACGTGAAGGACTTGCAACTGGCCGACGCCCAGCAAGTCAAGCTGCTGGCCGACATCAACTTCCAGCTGCGGGCCGGCGAAATCGTCGCCATCGCCGGCGTGTCCGGCAACGGCCAGAGCGAGCTGATGGAGATTTTGTCGGGCATGCGCCTGCCCAGCTCGGGCACGGCCAGCTTCCTCGGCAAGGACCTGCCCTTCGGCAAGCGGAGCGACGCCGACGGCTTGCCGCGCGTCTTCCGCGACCTGGGCATCGCCCACATTCCGGAAGACCGCCTGCGCGACGGCGTCGTCAAGAATTTTTCGGTGATGCACAACACCATGCTGGGCTACCAGGACCGCCTGAACAAGCGCTGGGGCATGTTCGACTTCAAGGCCATCGCGGCGCGCTGCGCCGAGCTGCTGAAGACCTTCGACGTGCGCCCGGCCAACCCGGACCTGCGCATCGGCCTGCTGTCCGGCGGCAACCAGCAAAAAGTCGTCATCGCCCGCGAAGTGCTGGCCAAGCCGACGCTGATGCTGGTCGGGCAGCCCACCCGCGGCGTCGACATCGGCACCATCGAAAGCATCCACACGCAACTGCTGGCGCTGCGCGACGCCGGCGTCGCCATCTTACTCGTGTCGGTCGAACTGGAGGAGGTGCGCGCGCTGGCCGACCGCATCCTCGTCATGTGCGGCGGACGCATCACTGGAGAACTACCTATCGATCAATTCGATACCACCCGCATCGGCCTGCTGATGGGTGGGGAGCATAAATCATGAACAACCACGACCTGCCACGCTGGGCGACGGCCTTCGTCCTGCCCGTACTCAATTTGCTGTCGGCGCTGCTGGTGGCCGCCCTGGTGATTTATCTGCTCGGCGAAAACCCGGCCGAATCGCTGGGCATACTCGTCAATAGCGCCATCATCAACCCGGAAGGCTTGAGCTACACGCTGTTCTACGCCAGCACCTTCATCTTCACCGGCCTGTCCGTGTCGGTGGCGATGCAGGCCGGCATGTTCAACATCGGCAGCGAAGGCCAGATGTATTTCGGCGGCCTGGGCCTGACGCTGGCCATGCTGGCCCTGGACGGCAGCCTGCCGGCCTGGGCCCTGATTCCCGCCGCCATGCTGGGCGCGGCCCTGTTCGGCGCGCTGTGGGCCAGCGTGCCCGGCTACCTGCAGGCGAAACGGGGCAGCCACATCGTCGTCACGACGATCATGTTCAACTTCATCGCCGCCAGCCTGATGAACTTCATCATCGTCAAATACCTGATCCCGGCCGGCGAGCAAAACACGGCCAGCCGCCTGTTCGCCGACAGCGGCGCGATGCCGCGCCTGAACACCTGGCTGCCGATGCTGGGCGACACGCCGCTGAACGTCAGCTTCCCGCTGGCCATCGTCGCGCTGGCCGTCTACGGCGTCATGATGTGGCGCTCGGCCTGGGGCTTCAAACTTCGCGCCACCGGCCTGAACCAGCACGCCGCCCACTACGCCGGCATCTCGATCAGCAAGATGATCATCGTCGTCATGCTGATCTCGGGCGCGCTGGCCGGGCTCGGCTCGGTCAACTCCATCATGGGCTCGACCCACTACCTGAGCCTGAACTTCACGGCCGGCGCCGGCTTCATCGGCATCGCCATCGCGCTGATGGGGCGCCAGCATCCGGTCGGCATCTTCCTGTCGGCCATCCTGTTCGGCGCGCTGATCCAGGGCGGCTTCGACCTGTCGCTGGAAAAACCCAACATCCCCACCGAGACGTTCATCTTCATCCAGGGCTTGATCATCCTCTTCTGCGGCGCGATGGAAAACTTCTACGCGCCGGCCGTGGCGGCCATGCTCAAACGGCGCAAGGACTAACACCATGACATTCGACGACTTCCATTTCGCCAGCATCCTGGTATCGACCGTGCGCAACGCGCCGGTGCTGATTTTCGCCGCGATGGCCGGCCTGTTCGCCGAACGCAGCGGCGTCATCGACATCGGCCTCGAAGGCAAGATCCTGGCCAGCGCCTTCACCTCGGCCGCGGTCGCCTACTCGACGCAAAACCCGTGGTACGGCGTGGCCGCCGGCATGGCCGTGTGCGTCATGCTGGCCCTGCTGCAAGGCTATGTCAGCATCACGCAGAAAGGCAACCAGCTGGTGGCCGGCATCGCCATCAACATCGCCATGAGCGGCCTGACCTTCGTGCTGGCCCAGTTCTTCTTCCAGCAGGGCGGACGCACGCCGGACCTGGGCCAGGCGCGCCTGTTCGACGTCGTGCTGCCCGGCACCAGCTACGTCGAGGGCATCCCCTTCCTCGGCTGGCTGTACGCCCACCTGATAGGCGGCCACTCGGCGCTCGTGTATGTGGCGTTCGCGCTGGTGCCGCTGGTGCACTGGCTGCTCTACCACAGCCGCTTCGGCCTGCGCCTGCGCGCCTGCGGCGAAAACCCGCACGCGGCCGACGCCGCCGGCGTCAGCGTCGAGGCGACGCGCTACCTGGCGATGCTCGTCGCCGGCGTGCTGTGCTCGTTCTCGGGGGCCTATCTGGCCATCGTCCAGAGCGGCTTCTTCCTGCGCGACATGTCGGCCGGCGCCGGCTATCTGGCGCTGACGGCCATGGTGTTCGGCAACTGGCGGCCCGTCTACACCTTCCTCGGCTGCCTGATGTTCGGCTTCTTCGGCGCCGTGCAGATCCAGATCGAAGGCGTCGACCTGCCCGGCATCGGCCGCATTCCCGGCTCGCTGATCCAGATGGTGCCGTATGTCGTCACCGTCATCGTGCTGGCCGGCCTGATGGCCAAATCGGTGGCGCCGAAAGCGCTCGGCACGCCGTTCATCAAATCGCGCTGATTGCGCGCCGGGCCGCGGGACGCCGCGTTCCGCGGCGGCTGCGGCTCAACTAGCGCGAGCGCCGTCAATCTCGGCCAGCGTATGGTAGACGGGTAAGCCCAGGCGGCGCGCCGTGTCCGCCATCGCGTCGGCGCCGACGGAGGCGCCGCCGACGCGCAGCACGGCGTCGCAACTGCCGAGCAGGCGCGTCGCGTGCGCATGGAAGATCCGCTCGAAGGCGGCATCCCCCGGCCGCGTCGAACCGGCCAGTTTCAGCAGCGGCAGCGCCAGCCATTCGCCCAGCACCGGCATGTGGCCGGCCTCGTACAAGGGCAGCGCATACGCCTCCATCGCCGCGACATTGGCCGCCATCAACGCCGGATCGTCGCCGCTGCCGGAGCGGTAAGGGCCGGCGATCAAGATCATCATCGACTCCTTGCGCGGCAACGGCGGCGGCAGCAGGTGCAACTGCGCGTACTGCAGCAGCATGATGGTCTTGCCGTCGACGATGCGGCCGTCCGCCACCATCTGCAGCGCCTGCTCCAGCGGCAATTCCAGCACCTCGATATCCTCCCCTTCCGCCGCCAGCCCGCCGCCCTCGCCGGCGCGCGCGCCGGGCTCGTACTCGGCGACGAAAAAGTACAGCCGCTCCGTGACGGAACCGGGACTCATGAAGGCCTCGAACACCTTGTGCACGGCGGCCACGCGGTAGCCGGTTTCCTCCTCCACCTCGGCCTTGATGCGCTCCTCCGGGCTGGCCTGGTCGAGCAGGCCGGCCGCCGTTTCGATCAGGAAGCCGTCATGACCGTTGCCGTAGGTCGGGAAACGGAACTGGCGGATCAGAATCACGCTGCGGCGCGCGCGGTTGTACAGCAGGATGGTGGCGCCGTTGCCCCGGTCGTAGGTTTCGCGCGTCTGGGTCTGCCAGCTGCCGTCCCGGCGCAGGTAGTCGAAGGTGGTCTTCCGCAGCAAATACCAGTCATCCGACAAAGTCTCGACTGTGTGGATTCTGACTCGGCGATCTGGCATGGCGTGCTCCGGTGAGGTGACATTGGTGCGTCGGCGCAGGGCGACTGGCACGACGGGCTTGTGTTTGCAAAAGATATCATGCAATATCGTGCAATATCAAGATTATTCATGCAAACATCACCATGCTGACACGCCAACGCAAACAACATCTGCTGGAGCTGCTGAAACGGGACGGCCAGATCGTCGCCAAAGCGCTGAGCGAACAACTGGGCCTGTCGGAGGACACGATACGGCGCGACCTGCGCGAGCTGGCCAAGGAGGGCTTGCTGCAGCGCGTGCACGGCGGCGCCCTGCCCGCCTCGCCGGCGATGGCGCCGTTCGCCGCGCGCCGGCACATTGCCAGCGACGCCAAGCCAGCCATCGGCCGCGCCGCCGCCGCGATGATCGCGCCGGGACAGGTGGTCTTCATCGACGGCGGCACCACCGCCTTGCAACTGGTGCGCCATCTGCCGGCCGACCTGCGCGCCACCGTCGTCACGCACAGCCCGTCGGTTGCGGTCGAACTGGTCGAGCACGCGCACATCGAGGTGATCATGTTGGGCGGACGCCTGTTCAAGCATTCGATCGTCGGCGTCGGCGCGGCCGCCATCGAAGCCATCGGCCGCGTCCGCGCCGACCTGTATTTCATGGGCGTGTGCAGCCTGCATCCCGAGGCCGGCATCAGCACCGGCGATTTCGAGGAAGCCTGCGTCAAGCGCGCGCTGAGCAACGCCGCCGCGCAGACCGTCGTGCTGGCCTCGCCGGAAAAGCTCGACACGGCCTCGCCGTTCCAGATCGCGCCGCTGAACCAGGTCGACGCCATCGTCGTCAACGCCGGCGTCGCCGAGGCGCTGATCGCGCCCTACCGCGCGATGGGCATCGCCGTCACGCTGGCCTGAACGGCGCCGGCAGGGCCTCTACAAACCCCGTTCCAGCACGGCCAGGTGCTCGCGCAGCGCCGGCTTCAAGCGGTACAACTGCGCCGGGCGGTGCGCGCCGCCCGCCTCCATCCGCCCCTCGACCGCTTCCAGCATCGCCATCTCCGCCATCTTGCGGCGGAAGCTGACCTTGTTGAGCGGCTCACCCATCAGCGCCTCGTAAATGCGCTGCAATTGCGGCAGCGTGAACGTGTCGCCGGCCAGATAACAGGGCAAGGACGAATACTGGCTCTTGCTGCGCAAGCGCGCCACCGCCGCGTCGACGATGCCGCGGTGGTCGAACGGCAGTTCCAGACGCTGGTCGACGCTGAGCATCTGCACGTCCGGATGGCCGGCCCGGCCGATCACCTCAAACGACACCAGCGCGTAATAGGCGATCGACAGCGACCAGCCGCGCGGATCGCGCAGCGGCCCGGAGAACGTCGCCAACTGCTCCAGGTAGGGCGCGACAATGCCGGTTTTCTCCTTCAATACCCGCATCGCCGCGCCGCGCGCGTCGGCGTCCTCGCGCACATGGACGAAGCCGCCGGGCAGCGCCAGCACGTCCTTGTAGGGCTCGCGGTCGCGCTTGAGCAAAGCCACGCTCAAACCGTTGTCCTTGATAGTGAGCAAAACCACGTCTACAGTACAAATCACATCGTTCATTCTCTGCTCCAGCACAACTTAGTTCCATATCTATCCTAAGTCTACACGCAAAAGAGGCGGGCACGCATAAAAATAGGACTGGTCGATATTCTTTTTGAGCGCATGCAATTTACTTAGTTGCAAAATATAACTAACAAGCCTACACTACACTCACTGCCACCACAGGAGAGCCACATGAGACGCAAGCTTCACCTACTCGTCATCGATCCGCAAAACGATTTTTGCGACCTGCCGGCGCACTATCTGCCGGCGCATCCGCTGGGCGGCAACGAAGCGCCCGCGCTGCCCGTCAGCGGCGCCCACGCCGACATGCTGCGCATCGCCGACCTGATCAAACGCGCCGGCCGCGGCCTGAGCGGCATCAGCGTCACGCTCGACAGCCACCAGCGCATCGACATCGCCCACCCGACCTTCTGGTTCGACGCCGGCGGCGCGGCGCTTGCCCCCTTCACGGAAATCGCCGCCGCCGACGTGCGCGCCGGCCGCTACCTGCCGCGCCGGCGCGACGCGCTGCCGCGCGTGCTGGCCTATCTGGACACACTGGAAGCGAGCGGCCGCTACCGCCTGATGGTGTGGCCGGTGCACTGCGAAATCGGCGCCTGGGGCCACAACATCCACGCCGACGTGCGCGCCGCCTGCAACGGCTGGCAGGACGCCGGCTTCGGCGCCGTCAACATGGTGAACAAGGGCGAAAACCCGTGGACCGAACACTATTCGGCCGTGCTGGCCGAAGTGCCGGACCGCGACGACCCGGCCACGCAGCTGAACCGCGGCCTGATCGCGACGCTGGCGCGCAACGACCGCATCTACATTTGCGGCGAGGCCGGCAGCCACTGCGTCAAGGCCACCACCGAGCACATCGTCGCCCACATCGGCGCGGCGAACGTGGAAAAACTCGTGCTGCTGACCGACTGCATGAGCGCCGTCGCCGGCTGCGACGCGCAGTACCATGACTTCGTCCGCGCCATGCTGCGTTGTGGCGTGCAAACCGCCAGCGCCGCCGACGTGCTGCCGGAATTGCTGGCGAACGCGGCGCGCTGAAAAAAAAGACTATCCTGTTCCCCCTTACCGTAGCCATCACGCACCATGAAACCCATTGTCCGCAGCCTGCTTGAAACCGACCTGTACAAATTCACGATGTGGCAGGCGCTGCTGCACAGCCACCCCGGCGCCGAAACGGAATACGCCTTCGTCTGCCGCAACATCCCGGCCTACCCGCTGGCCGAGCTGCAAGCGGACGTAGAGCGCGAGCTGGACCATCTGTGCGCGCTGTCCTTCGCCGACGACGAGCTGGCCTACCTGCGCGGCCTGCGCTACATCAAAAGCGACTTCGTCGACTTCCTCACCATCTTCCGCTTCCAGCGCAAATTCATCAGCGTCGGCAACGACGCCGGCGCGCTGACGATACGCGCCAAGGGCCCGCAGGTGCATGTGATGGGCTTCGAGATCTTCGTCCTCTACATCGTCAACGAACTGTACTTCCGCCGCTTCGAGCAGGCGCCGCTGCTGGCCGAGGCGCGCCGCCGCCTGGAGGCGAAAATCGCCCTGCTGCGCGCCTTCGGCGCCGAGCCGGCGCGCAAGCACCCGTTTGAATTCTTCGACTTCGGCGTGCGCCGCCGCTTCTCCGGCGACTGGCAGGACGAAGTCGTCGCCACGCTGGCGCGCGCCCTGCCGCAGTACTTCAAGGGCACCTCGAACGTCTACCTGGCCAAGAAGCACGGCCTGATCCCGATCGGCACGATGGCCCACGAATACCTGCAGTCCTACCAGTCGTTCGGCGTGCGCCTGCGCGACTTCCAGAAGGCGGCGCTGGAAAACTGGGTGCAGGAATACCGCGGCGACCTGGGCACGGCGCTGACCGACGTCGTCGGCATGGACGCCTTCCTGGCCGACTTCGACCTGTACTTCGCCAAGCTGTTCGACGGCCTGCGCCACGACTCCGGCGACCCGCTCGTGTGGGGCGAAAAGGCGCTGGCGCACTACGCCGCGCTGCGCATCGACGCCAACACCAAGCGCCTGGTGTTCTCCGACGGCCTGGACCTGGAAACGGCGTTCGCGCTGTACCGCCACTTCGCCGACCGCTGCATGACCGGCTTCGGCATCGGCACCAACCTGAGCAACGACACCGGCGCGACGCCGCTGAACGTCGTCATGAAGCTGGTGTCCTGCAACGGCCAGCCGGTCGCCAAGCTGTCCGACTCGGCCGGCAAGACGCTGTGCAAGGACGAAACCTTCCTCGCCTACCTGCGCCAGATCTTCCACCACACCCCGGCCTGACATCAGGAGGAATCAGAACATGCTCAAGCTTGCCATCGCCCAGCTGAACTACACCGTCGGCGACTTCGCCGGCAACGCCGCCGCCACCGAGCGCCACATGGCCGGCGCCGCCGCCGCGGGCGCCGACATCATCGTATTCTCGGAACTGTCGCTGTGCGGCTACTACCCGGCCGACCTGCTGGAAGACGCCGCCTTCCTGCGCCGGCTCGACGGCGCACTCGAACAGATCATCGACGCCTCGCGCCGCGTGCCGCGGCTGGTAACGGTGCTCGGCAGCGTGCGCCGCAACACCGGCCCCGGCAAGCCGCTGTACAACGCCCTGCTGGCGATCCAGGACGGCGCCGTCGTCGCCGAATACTACAAACAGCTGCTGCCGACCTACGGCATCTTCGACGAGCGCCGCCACTTCGAGCCCGGCCCGGAAGGCGCCTGCGTGCTCGACGTCGCCGGCCACCGCATCGGCTTCATGGTCTGCGAGGACGGCTGGAACGACGCCGGCCGCGACTACCGGGTCAACCCCTTCACGGCGCTGCGCGCGGCCGGCCCGGAACTGGTGGTCAGCATCAACGCCAGCCCGTCCGACATCGGCAAGCGCCAGCAGCGCCACGACCTGTTCCGCGCCGCCGCCGAACGCACCGGCCTGCCCATCGTCTACGTCAACCAGATCGGCGGCCAGGACCAGCTGGTGTTCGACGGCGGCTCCTTCGCCGTCGCGCCGGGCCAGGGCGTGGCCTTCGAGGCGCAGCGCTTCAAGGAAGACTTCCAGGTCATCGGCTTCGCCGCCGGCCGCTTCAGCGGCGCCGACGGCGAAGCCCTGCCGGTGCCGCCGCCGGCCGGCCTGTCCGTGCCGGACTTCACGCGCCGCCAGATCGTGCTGGGCCTGCAGGACTACGCGCGGCGCTGCAACTTCACCAAGGCCGTGGTCGGCTCCTCGGGCGGCATCGACTCCGCGCTGACGCTGGCGCTGGCGGCCGAGGCGCTCGGCGCCGACAATGTCTTCGCCATCACCATGCCGTCGGCCTACTCCAGCGAAGGCTCGGTGTCGGACTCGGTGGCCCTGTGCGACAGGCTCGGCGTGACACTCTACACCCACCCCATCCTGGCGCTGGTGGACAACTACCGCGCCGGCTTCGGCGCCGCCTTCGACGCGCCGCTGCAAGGGCTGGCGCTGGAAAACCTGCAGGCGCGCGTGCGCGGCACCATCCTGATGGAATACTCGAACAGCTTCGGCGCGCTGCTGCTCACCACCGGCAACAAGAGCGAAATCTCGGTCGGCTACTGCACGCTGTACGGCGACACCAACGGCGGCCTGGGCCTGCTCGGCGACCTCTACAAAACCGAGGTCTACGCGCTGGCGCGCCACGTCAACGAACACGCCGGCCGCGACATCATCCCGGCGGCCGTGCTGAGCAAACCGCCGTCGGCCGAACTGGCGCCGGGGCAGCAAGACACCGACAGCCTGCCGCCATACGAAGTGCTCGACGAAATCCTCAAGTGGCACATCGAAGGCAAGCGCCTGCCGCAGGCCGAAGCGGCGGCGGCCAGCGCCTTCGTCGAACAACTGCTGCAAGGCGAAGACGGCAAAAAACTGATCGCCCGCATACTCGGCATGGTCGCCCGCAACGAATACAAGCGGCGCCAGGCGCCGCCCATCATCCGCGTCCGCTCGCGCGCCTTCGGCAGCGGCCGCCAGATGCCCATCACCGCCAAATACTAAAGGGAAGCAGACCTGATGAACACCCACGCAAACGCCGACGCCGCCGTCCTGATCGGACGCTTCCAGCCCTTCCACAAGGGCCACGCCAGCCTGCTGCGCATGGCCCTCGACGCGGCGCCCAAAGTGATCGTCGTGCTCGGCTCGTCCTTCCACGCCCGCAGCGCGAAAAACCCCTTCACCTGGCAGGAACGCGCCGCGATGATCACCGCCACCCTCGCCCCCGAAGAGCGCGGGCGCGTCAGCTACGTGGCCGTGCGCGACTACTACGAAGACGCCCGCTGGGCCGGCGTGGTCAGCAAAAAAGTACAGCAGTGCGCGGCCGGCGCCAGGCGCATCGCCCTGGTCGGCTACATCAAGGACAACTCCAGCCACTACCTGAACCACTTCCCGCAATGGCAGGAAATCTTCATCAGCGACGCCGCCGACATCCACGCCACCGCGATCCGCAGCGTGCTTTTCGAAGCCGAAGACATCGACGTCTCGCTGGCCGTGGTCGACGCGCTGGTCCCGCTGGCGGTGCGCCACTACCTGCGCGCCTGGAGCCTGCTGCCGTGCTACCGGCCGCTGGTGCAGGAACACAAGGCCGTGCAGGCCTACCGGGCCGCCTGGCGCGCCGCGCCCTACGCGCCGATCTTCTCCACCGCCGACGCCCTCGTCAAAACGGCCGGCCACGTCCTGCTGATCCAACGCGGCGGCTTCCCCGGCAAAGGACTGTGGGCGCTGCCGGGCGGCTTCATCGAGCAGCACGAGCGCGTGCTGCAGGGCGCGCTGCGCGAACTGGCCGAGGAAACCGGGCTGGCGGTGCTCGCCTCGTCGCTGGCGGCGGCCCTGGTCGACGTCAAAGTCTTCGACCACCCGGCACGCAGCCTGCGCGGCCGCACCATCACCCACGCCCACTTCTTCGACCTGCAAACCGAACAACTGCCGGCGGTGCAAGGCGCCGACGACGCCGCGCAGGCGCGCTGGACGCCGATCGCCGACCTGGCCGGCATGGAAGAGCAGTTCTTCGACGACCACTTCCACATCCTCGACCACTTCCTGCGGCTGACGCGGGAAGACTGAAACCGGCCCGCGCGGCAGCCCCGCGCGGGCATCCCCCGCCCGCCATTTAAATATGTTGTAAATATATTAGATGCGCATTACCATGTACGCCAGTTGTCAATTTCCCCAACAAAAGGAGTGAAACAATGGCTATAACGAAGTGGCAAGGCGTCTTCCCGGCGGTGACGACGAAGTTCAAGGACAACGAAGACCTGGACCACGCGGCAATGGAACGGCACTTCGCCTTCCAGATCGAGAACGGCGTGCACGGCCTGGTGACCTGCGGCTCGCTGGGCGAAGCCAGCACCCTGTCCTTCGACGAAAAACTGGCGGTGACGGCAACCGCGCTGGCGGTGGCGGACAAACGCGTGCCGGTGCTGGTCAACGTCTCCGAAACGCGCACCCGCAACGCCTGCCGCTTCGTCCAGCAAGCCGCCGACATGGGCGTGCAAGGCTTGATGGTCATGCCCTCCGTGCTGTACGCGGCCGACGCGCGCGAAGCGAAAGACAACCTGCGCGCCATCGCCGAAGCGGCCCAGCTGCCGATCATGGTCTACAACAACCCGGTCAGCTACAAAGTCGACCTGACACCGCAAGACTTCCTCGACCTGGCCGACTGCGAATGGCTGGTGGCGATCAAGGAATCGAGCGACAACGTGCGCCGCATCACCGACCTGCGCAACGCCCTCGGCCAACGCTACCAACTCTTCATGGGCGTCGACGACCTCGCGTTCGAAGGCCTGGCGGTGGGCGCCGACGGCCTGCTGGCGGGGCTGGTGGTGGCATTCCCGAAAGAAACCGTGGTACTGTACCAACTGATGAAAGCGCAGCGCTGGGACGAGGCCCTGAAACTCTACCAATGGTTCATGCCGCTGCTGCACCTGGACGTCAGCAACAAACTGGTGCAGAACCTGAAACTGGTCGAAACCCTGGTCGGCGTCGGCAACGAAAACGTGCGGCGGCCGCGCCAGCCGCTGAGCGGCGCGGAACGGGAACACGTCGCGCACATCGTCCGCGCGGCGCTGGACCGGCGGCCCGACCTGAGCGGGCTGCGATAGACAGCGGCGCAGCGCCAGCCGCGTCCGCAATGCCACCGGAGAAAGCCGCAAGCGCATGACACAGACAACGCCAACCGAGCCTGCCGACGCCAGCGGCCGCGACACACCGCGGCGGCGGCTGGCGGCGCTGATCGACGACGTCTTCTTCACCGAGCCGCTATTCGACCTGCTGCCCGACGTCGTCTTCTTCGTCAAAGACCTGCAAGGGCGCTACGTCGTGGTGAACCAGACACTGGCCAACCGCTGCGGCCTGCGCGACAAAGCGGCGCTCCTGGGCCGGCGCGCCGCCGACGTCTTCCCGGCCGCCTACGCCGGCAACTACCACGAACAAGACCAAAGCATACTGGCGGGCGGGCCGGACATCCGCGACCGGCTCGAACTCCACCTATACCCGGACCGCGACCCCGGCTGGTGCATGACACAAAAAATGGCGCTGCGCGACCATAGCGGCCGCATCGTCGGCCTGAGCGGCATCTCGCGCGACCTCAACATGCCCGACAAAGCCCACCCCGTATATGGGCGCATCTCGGCGGCGGCCGACCACATCCGCGACAACTACGAACAAGCCATCCAACTGAGCGACCTGGCGCGCATCGCCGGGCTATCGGCGTCGCAAATCGAACGCTACTTCCAGCGCATCTTCCACCTGACGCCGCGGCAAATGATCATCAAAACCCGGCTCGACGCGGCGACCGCCCTACTCGCCGGGCGACAAAACATCACCGACATCGCCATCGCCTGCGGCTACCACGACCACAGCGCCTTCACCCGCCAATTCAAAGAAAAAGTCGGCCTCACCCCGAGCGACTACCGCGCCCAAAAAACTTGCAAACACCCCTGGGGTCAGGTCTAGACATGACGGTTTTCCGCCCATAAACGTACCAAAAAAACGACAACCCAGCATGTCTAGACCTGACCCCAGGTGCGTAATTCAATACTGGGGTCAGGTCTAGACATGGCGGTTTTCCGCAAATAAACGTACCAATAAAACGACAAACCGTCATGTCTAGACCTGACCCCAGGGGCGGATTTCGGTACTTATTCGGGGTCGGCGAGGAGGCTGGCGATGCGCGCAGGACTCAGCGGCAGGCGTATGTCGTCTTGCCGCCAGCCGTAGAGGGTGGCGGCGGCGCCGCCGCAGATGCGCCCCTGGCATGCGCCCATGCCACAGCGGGTGTGCAGTTTGGCGCTGCGCCAGTTGGCGTGCCGCGCCAGTTCGCCGTGCCGCACGTCTTCGCAGCGGCAGACGATGGTGTCGTCGTCGCACAGGCCGCGCAGTTCGGGACGCAGGGCGAACGCGCGCGACAGGCGGGCGGCGAAGCGCTGCCAGCGCGCCCGTTCCGCCAGGTGGCGCGCCGCTTGCCGCGTGGCGTTGACGGTGGCCAGTCCGGCGATGCGTCCTTCCGCCAGCGCCAGGTCGACGCCGCCCACGCCGGTGCTTTCACCGGCGCAGTAGGTGCCGGGCACGCTGCTTTGCTGCCAGCCGTCGACCGCGACGGCGCCGTCCTCCATCGCGCAGCCCAGCGCGCCGGCCAGTTCGAGGTTGGGGATCAGGCCGTAGCCGCAGGCCAGGTGCTCGCATTCGATTGTGCGCCGGGCCGCGCCCTGTTGTAGGGTGACGTCGCGCAGTTGGCCGTCGCCGCCGGCCGCGCGGATGTAGGCGCCGCCGTGGTAGGGCACGCCGCTCAGCTGGCGCCGCAGTTGCAGCGCTTGCGTCAGTTTGCCCGGTGCGGCGGGCAGCGCCAGCGCGAAGCGCGCCAGCCGCCGCAGCGGCGTTTGTTCGACGATGGCCAGTATGTGGGCGCCGCGCTCGCGCAGGGTGGCGCCGACGGCCAGCAGCAGCGGCCCGGAGCCGGCCACGACGATACGTTTCCCCGCCACCGGGTAGCCGCCTTTGGCCAGCGCCTGCAGGCCGCCGGCGCCCGTCACGCCCGGCAGGGTCCAGCCGGGGAACGGCAGCAGCCGCTCGCGGGCGCCGGTGGCGATGATCAGGCGGCCGTAGCGCAGCGTCAGTGCGGCGGCGGGCGTTTCGGCCCGCAGTTCTTGCGCCCCCGACGGGTAGAGTACGCGGGTCCGGGCGAGGAATTCGACGTTGCCGGCGTTGCGCAGCGCGCCCCAAAGCGCCGCGCCGCGGGCGTCCTTGCCGTGCTCCGGCCCGCCGCGCCAGATCTGGCCGCCGGCCAGCGGGTTGTCGTCGACGATGCCGATCCTGCCTCCGGCCGTGGCGGCGCCGGCGGCGGCGGCCAGGCCGGCCGGGCCGGCGCCGATGATCAATACGTCGAAGTGCTGTGTCATGCCGCGCCCTCGCGCGCCGCCGTTTGCACCTGCATGCCGGGCGCGCACGGGGTCTGGCACGCCAGCCGGTGCGCGCGGCCGTCGATCGTGACGCGGCATTCCTGGCAGACGCCCATGCCGCACAGCGGCGCGCGCGCCGCGCCGCCGACCGAGCGCCGCGTGATGCCGCCGCCGGCGATGGCGATGGCCGCCGCGACGCTGCTGCCGGCGGCGACGCTGACGGCGCGCTTGTCGATGCTGAGTTCGATCCGCTCAGGCATGCGCGTCCAGTTGCGCGAAGCGCGCCGGCAGGTAGGCTTCGGCCGGGATCGGCGCTGCCGAGCCGCAGATGTGCGACGCCAGCAGTTGTGCGGTGGCCAGCGCGGTGGTGATGCCGAGCCCTTCGTGGCCGCTCGCCAGCCAGACGTTGCGGCGCGCCGGGTGCGGGCCGATCAGCGGCAGGCCGTCCGGGCTGGCGGCGCGCAGGCCGGTCCAGCAGCGCAGTGCGTTCAGTTGCGCCAGCCCCGGCAGGTAGTCGGCGGCGCGCGCCAGCATGCGCTGCATGAGGCGCACGTCGACGTCGCGGTCGGCGCTGTCGAACTGGCGCGAGGAGCCGATCAGCAGTTGTCCGGTCGGGCGCGGCTGGACGTTGAAGGCGACCGATTCGCCGCTGGCCGCGTGGGCGCTTTTGACGTAGCCCAGTTCGACCAGTTGGTGGCGCACGAAGCCGGGGTAGCGGTCGGTGATCATGACGTGGCCTTTTTTCGGGCGGATCGGCAGCTCCGGCAGCAGCGCGGCGGCAGCGACGCCGTTGGCGACGACGACCATGCCGGCGGCGATCCGCTCGCCGCCCTCCAGCGCCACGCCGTGCGCGTCGATGCTGCGCACGCGCGCCGCCAGCAGGCGGGCGCCGCGCGCGCAGGCGCGTTCGAGCAGAATGCGCGCGCTCTTGGGCGGGTAGACGACGGCGTCGCCGCCGACGCGCAAGCCGCCGGCCAGGCCGGGCCGCAGGCGCGGTTCGCAGGCGTACAGCGCTGCGGCGTCGAGCGGTTCGCAGGCGATGCCGGCGGCCGTCAGCATGCCGCGCTTGGCGCGCGCGGCCGCCATTTCCTCGTCGTCGGCGGCGACCCAGATCGTGCCGCAGGGGCTGTATTCGTGCCGCTGCGGCGCCTCGGCGACGAAGCGCCGCCACAGCTCCAGCGAGTAGCGCGTCAGCGCCAGCTCGGCCGGATTGTCGTCCATGGCCACCAGGTGGCCCATGCCGGCGGCGGTGGCGCCGCCGCCGACCACGCCCTCTTCGACGACCAGCACGCGCAGGCCGCGCGCCGCCAGTTCATCCGCGCAGGCGGCGCCGACGATGCCGGCGCCGATCACCAGCACGTCGGCGCCTGCCGTCAACGGATGCCCCAGACCAGCGGGTCGCTCGGGTCCAGCAGCAGCGTCGCCTCGGCGCTGACGTGGGCGCGGCCGCGGATGCTCGGCAGGATGCGCTCGCCGTCGATGCGGTAGGACGCCTCGAACACGCTGCCGATGATGCTCTCCTGGCGCCACAGCTGGCCGGGCGCCAGCTTGCCGTCGGCAGCCAGGCAGGCCACCTTGGCGCTGGTGCCGGTGCCGCAGGGCGAGCGGTCGTAGGCCTTGCCCGGACATAGCACGAAGTTGCGGCTGTCGACGCCCGGCGTGGCCGACGCCGCGAACAGTTCGACGTGATCGATCAGCGCGCCGTCGGCGCCGCGGACGCCGGCGCGCTCCAGCGCCTGCCGCGCACTCCAGGCGAAATCGGTCAGCGCGTCGATGTTGGAATGCTCGACCCGCAGGCCATGTTCGGCGACCAGGAAAAACCAGTTGCCGCCCCAGGCGACGTCGCCGACCACGCGGCCATGCCCCTCGACGTCCAGCGCGACGTTGCGGTGCGCGCGGTAGGCCGGCACATTGTGGACGGTGACGCTGCCGTCGGCGTGCAGCTCGCCTTCGACGACGCCGACGGGCGTGTCGATGCGGTGGCGGCCGGGGCCGATGCGGCCCAGGTGGGCCAGCGAGGCGATGCAACCTATCATGCCGTGGCCGCACATGCCCAGGTAGGCGGTGTTGTTGAAGAAGATGACGCCGGCCGCGCAATCGGGCGCGTGCGGCTGGCACAGCAGCGCGCCGACCATGACGTCGGAGCCGCGCGGCTCGCAGACGGTGGCCGAGCGCAGCCGGTCGTGGTCGCGGCGGAAGCGCTCCAGGCGCTCGCCCAGCGGGCCTGCGCCTAGGTCGGGGCCGCCGTCGAGGATCAGCCGGGTCGGCTCGCCGCCGGTGTGGGTGTCGAGTATCGAGATCTTTTTCATGGGCTCAGATTAATCGAGTTAATCCTTGCTGTCTTGGCCGGAAAGCCTGACCGAGAACGACGATTTCAGCACACCCGCGGGTATCAGCCGTCGATCACCTTGCGCGTGAACGATTCCAGGTAATCCATCAGCGCGTCGGCGCCGCGCACGGCGGCGTCGGCGTCGCCGGCGGCGATGGCGGCGGCCAGTTGCAGATGGCAGGCGGCGCCCTGTTCGATGTCGCCCTCGTGCTGGTAGGCGTACCAGAAGCGCCGGCACTTGATCACCAGCGGCACCACCGCCGCCACCGCCGACGGATTGCGGCAGGCTTCGTGGATGACGTGGTCCAGGCCCTGGTCGGCCAGCATATACCCCTTCAAATCGCTCTTGGCGGCGGCGCCGACCATCTTTTGCGCGCTCGCCAGGATGGCCTTGCGCAGCGGCGGCGCGGCGCGGCGCGCGGCGCTGGCGACGATCAGGCGCTCCAGCACGCGGCGCGTTTCGATCAACGTCAGGTGCTCGGCCGCCTCGATGGCGCTGACGGTCAGGCCGCGCCGCGGCAACTGGTCGATCAGGCCATTCGCGACCATCCGCATCAAGGCTTCGCGCACCGGCGTGCGGCCCATGCCGGTGCCCTCGACCAGCTCGGCTTCGACAATGGGCGCGCCGGGCTTGAGCTGCAGCGTGACGATCATGCTCTCGATGCGGTCATAGGCCATGTCGGCGGCGCGCAGCTTGGACGCGGCCGGCTTGGCATCGGCGGGAAGGGACGTCATCAAAAGGCGGGCTCCGGGGGGGAAAAGGTTCGACATAAAAATCATCATAATCCATGCGCCAGGCAAAAGCCGGGGACAGACCACGATTTTCCAGAAATTCTTTCTCGAAAATCGTGGTCTGTCCCCGGCTGGCGGCGCCGTTCAGGCCAGATTAGGGCCAGATCGCCTGCAGCAGCGACGCCAGGTGGTAGCCGCCCTTGGTCAGTTGGGCCTTGGCCAGCGCCGAGCTGGGCACGGGGTAGTTCTGCGGCACTTCCAGCGCCCAGACGCGGTAGTGATCGCCATTTTTGCTCGTTTGTATGCTGGCCTGCCCCGGCGCGACGTCGGCATACGCCAGTTTCGACGCCTGCAGCGCGTCGTCGGCCCACTGGTAGGGCCAGTTGGCCGGCGCGCCGGTGTTGGCGGCCACGGCGGGCTGGGCGGCGATGACGAGCCGGGCGAATTGCTCCGGCGTGCGCGCGCCGATGCGCCGCATCGCGTAGTCGACCACCGTGCTGTCCCAGTAGGAGTGGAAGGGCTTGGTAACGGGTTTGGTGGCGGCCTCGGCCTTGGCCCGGGCGGCGCCGCCGGAATCAGTTCGGCGCTGGCCGTCGCCAACCTGGCGTCGTCGAGCAGCAGATTGTTGCCGCCGCGGGCGTCGAACATGTTGACGGCGTCGATCTGCCCATGCGCCGCCGGCACGACGAAGCCGCCGTCCTTGCCGACGTAGGCCGCGCCCACGTGCAGCGGCTGGTGGATATCGCCGGCCAGATGGGTCAGCAGGATCAGCGCCTGGCGCTTGCTGAAGCGGTGCGGGTTGCTGGCCGCGTCGTCACGCCCCTGCAGCACGGCGATGGCCTGCTTCAAGGTCTGCACGATGTCGTCGGCGGCGCTGCCGACGGCGCCGTCATGGTAGTGGGCGTTCTGGAACGGGATGTCGGTGTAGTGGTACTCGCTGTGCTTCGGGTTGGCCGTTGTGTATTCGAGCATTTCCGCCGTTTGCGGGCCGCAGAAGGTGCCCTTCACGCAGTCGGCCCAGTTGGCGACCTTCTCCAGGCTCTCGCCCGCCTGCAGCAGCGCCGCCACCTGGCGCTGCGCGTTGCTGCCCTGGATCAGCTGGTCGGCGATGGCGCCGACGGCGCGGTGGCCGTCGTTGCCCCACGCCATGGCGTTAAACGAGGCGAAGGCGCCGCCCAGCGCCAGCGCGCAGGCTATTTTTTTCATCATTGCGGTGATCTCTTTAGAAAATGTGCTGCCCGCCTCACTCGGGGCTGGCCTTGCCCGGTTTCGGGTAGTGCTTGTTGACGTCCAGCGGTTGCGCATACGCCGAGTTCCACGTCTGCTCGTGCAGCGCGCCCAGGCGCTGCGCCATTTTTTCGTTGCGCATCACCACTTCCAGGTTGCGCGACAGGTCCAGGTAGCCGCCGGCCCAGTTGCTGGTGCCGACCCAGGCCAGCTTGCCGTCTATCACCATGTTCTTGCTGTGGATGACGCGGGCGAAGGGGATGAAGCCGCTGGCCGCCGGGGGAATGGTGACGATGCGTATTTCGATGCCGGGCAGCAGGCTCAGGCTTTTCAGATAGGCCAGCGCCGGCGCCTCGGTGTTCCAGTTCGACACCATCAGCTTGACCTTGACGCCCCGTCCCAGCGCGGCGCGCAGCGCGTTGTCGATGACGGCGTAATACGGCCGCGTGCGGTTCGGCCCGTAGCTGAGCGGCGCGTAGTCGAGCAGCTGGATGCGCACCTCGCTGGTGGCCTCGGCCAGCAGCGCCGGCAGGCCGCTTTCCGAGTCGCCCACGCCGGCCGGGTTGTAGGCGTTCGGGCTGGCCAGCAGGAAAGCGTTTTGCGCATAGTCGGCCGGCGCCACCTTGGTGTTCAGCGGCGCCACCGGCAACCCCTGCGCCGACAGCGCCTGGGCCCGCCAATCCTGCTCGAACACGGCTTGCACCTGGGCCGCCACCTTGGCGTCGCTGATGCGCAAGCCCGTCTCGTGGATGTGCTCGAACGAGCGCCAGTCGAAGTTCTGGCTGCCGACGTAGGCGGTGGCGCCGTCGACGACCAGGTATTTGGCGTGCAGGATGCCGTTGCCGGTCAGCTTGTTGAAGTCGATGACGCGCATTTCCAGGTTCGGAATCGCCTTCAGTTGCGCGATGGTGGCCGGGTCCGACAGGCCGACGCCCTTCTGGTCCAGCAGGAAGCGGATCTTGACGCCGCGCCGGCCCGCCGCCGTCAGGCGCGCCAGCACCTTGTCGAAGGCGCTGCCGGCCTTGCCGACGGCGTAGAACTGGCCGATGGCGATGTCCGTTTTGGCGGCGTCGAACAGTTCCGACCACACCGCCACGGCGTCGCGCAGGTCGGGATTGGACAGGCGCGTTTCCAGCGGCGCGGTCTGCACCAGCTCGTAGCCGGGGATGGTGAAATCGGCGCGGGCCAGGCCGGCCGCGCCAAGCAAGGCGGTGAATAAAAATCGATGCATGGGAAAGCTTCCGTAAAGTGTTATTGAACGCGCTGGATGCGGCCGGCCGGCGTCGCGCTGCCGGCCGGATTGCCGGCGCGGTCGCGTTTGCCCAGATAGTCGGCCAGCGCGTCGGTGTCGCGGATGTGGGTGCGGACGCGCTGCGTGCCTTCGGCAAACACGGGGAAATTGTCGCCGCCCTCGGCCAGGAAGTTGTTCACCACCACGCGGTACGGCTTGGCGTCGTCCAGCGGCGCGCCCTTCAAGCGCACGCTGCCGGGCAGCACGCGCTGGCCCTGCGGCCGCCTGCCGTCCCAGCGGTACTGAAAGCCGTCCGACACCTGCAGCACGCCGTGCAGATCGGCGCCGTCCTGGCCCCATTGCTGTTCCAGCAGCGCGCGGATCTGCGCGCCCGTCAGCGTCATCACGACCAGCGTGTTACCGAAGGGCAGCACCATCTGCGTCTGCCCCGTCGTGCTGACCAGGTCGGCGCCGGCTTCGAGGTCCTTGCGCAGGCCGCCGTTGTTCATGAAGGCGATCTGCGCGCCGGCCGCCTGGCCGGCCGCCAGCGTGGCGTCGGCCACCAGATTCCCCAGCGCCGTCTCGCCCGCGGCCGATTTCTCGCGCCCGACGCTGGCGACGGCCAGGCGCGCCACCGGCCGCGCCAGCGCCGCCGCGCTGCGCTCGCGCACGGCGTTCAGGTACTCGCTCATGACCGGGTCTTCCGGATAGGTGCCCTGGGTCATGACGATGTTGCGCGCGCTCGCGGCGAGCACGCGCTTGCTGTCGGGGTCGACGCTGAGCTTGATGCGCGAAAGCATGTGGCCGCCCATGTCGGCCTGGGTCACCAGGCGGCCGTCGACGCGGCAAGTGTAGCCGGTGTGCGAGTGCCCGCTGACGACGACGCTGATGGACGGGTGCAGCCGCTCGACGACGTCGACGATGGGGCCTTTCAGGGTGCTGCAGTCGGGCTGGTCGAAAGGCTCGCTGCTGTGCCCGCCCTGGTGGAGCAGCACGACGAACACGCCGACGCCCTGGGCGCGCAGCTCCGGCAGCACGCGGTTGACGGCGTCGGCCTCGTCGCCGAACTCCAGGCCGGCGATGCCGGAGGCCAGCACCACCGAGGCCGTGCCTTTCAGCACGGCGCCGATGAAGGCGATCTTGATGCCGTGCGCCGTCTCGACGCGGTAGGCCGGCATGAAGGGCTTGCCGGTGGCGCTGTCGAGCACATTGGCGGCCAGATAGCTGAACTTGGCGCCGTGGTAGGTCGGTTCGTACTGGCAAGCCTTGTCGGGACGGGGCGAGACGCAGCCGCCCTCCTGCTGGCGTAGCAGCTCCAGGCGGCCCTGGTCGAATTCGTGGTTGCCGACCGAGGTCGCGCGCAGGCCCAGCAGGTTCAGCGCGCCGATGCTGGGCTCGTCCGCCCACATCGCCGACATGGCCGGGCTGGCGCCGACCAGGTCGCCGGCGCCGACCAGCAGCAGCTCGCGGTCTTCCTGGCGCCAGGCCTGCAGGGCCGCCGCCACCGTGTCGATGCCGCCCGCCTCGATCGTGTGCGGGGTCTTGTCGATGACGCTGGTGTAACGGAATTTGCTGCGCTCCAGATTGCCATGAAAGTCGTTCAGCGCCACCAGATTGATGTCGACCGGCCCGCTGGAACGGGTGGCGCAGCCGCCCATCAGCAGGACCAGGGCGGCGGCGGCCGCGAGGGGGCTCAGGTAAGTTTTCATGGCGTAGGCAAAAGTAATATTTTTCAAAAAGCAATAGGGTACATCAGCTGCGGGCGCCGCGCTCGGCGCGCCGCACAGCGGGAAAAAAAACGGCCGGTGTTGCCACCAGCCGTTTCTGCACTATCGAAGCAACAAGCTTAGAACTCGTACTTCAGTGTTGCCTGGAGCGCCCACTGGGATTCGCCCTTGGCTTGGCGCACGTCGTAGTCCTCGACCTTGTCGCGTACTTTGTAGATGTAACGGCCCTGTGCATCCAGGCCGACGTAATCGACGAAGCTGCGCGCCTGGCCGCCGTTCGACTGGAAGCCGACTTCATTGATACGGCCCCATTTCTTGTTCAGCAAATTGCCGACGTTGAAAATGTCGAAAGTGAACGACGCCTTGTGGTTCTTCGAGAAGCCTGGCAATTCCTGGCGGATGCGCAAGTCAAAGCTGTTGGTCCACGGCGCGAAGCTGCTGTTACGCCCCACCACGCCGCCGGCGGCATTCTTCAGGTTCTTGTTGGCATTCACCACGGACCAGAACTTGTCCTCGTTGGCGTGGCTGCCGCCGACGTCGCCGGCGAACACTACCTGGCCCGAGCCTGGCGCCGAAGGGATGAACATCAAGTCGTTGCCAGCCAGGCCGTCACCGTTCAAGTCGTTGTTGACGGTCCAGCTGTACGGCTTGCCGGTGCGGCCTTCATAAAACACGCCCAGCGTGGTCTTGTAGGCGCCGAAGAAAGCCTTCTCGAAGTTCAGCAGTGCGTTGATGCGGTCCTTCACCAGATAGCTCGAATTGGCCGCCACTTCCTCATTCGGGTTGAACACGGCGCGACCGGCCCAGTTCGAGTTCGACACGGACGACGTCAACGGCGACACTTCCGTGGCGTCCGTGTAGGTATAGGCCACCGACCAACCGAAGCCCTTGCTCAGAGGACGGCTGAGCGACAGCGTGGCCAGGCTGCCACCGCCTTTTTCTGTCCGGGTCGCGGCCAGAACGTTGTTGTAAGCAACGTTGCTGCCTGCACGCGCGCGACTGCTGCTGCACGAACCGGCCGCATTGGAAGCGGTCGATTTGACGCTGCCGTTCATGTCCCAGCAATCGCTGGCATAGCCCTGCGCCGTGTAGTACAGCGCGCGGCCGTCGGTGCCGGTCTTGGTCGGCGCGCCCAGGTTCAGGTGCTGATAGTAAATACCGTCGCGGTTCTTGGTGTACAGGTATTCCGCGCTGAAAACGATACCGAACCAAGGCAGTTCCGTGTCGAATGCCAGATTGGCTTTCCAGACCGCAGGTTGGCGCAGGCCGGGCGCCAGCACGTCAACGTTGGCCGCGCCAACGGAAATGCTCGGCTGCTTGGTCGGATCAGGATTGAACACGCCGTCCTTGCCGGAACCATCCTTGTTCAGGCAGGATGCATAGCCGGACGTGCCGCAACCCTGCACCTGGGTCGCCACGCCTGGGTTGGCGAATGGGTTGGACAACCACACGGCCGCAGCCGCGCCCTGGAACAGGCCCGCGCCGCCGCGCAATTGCATATTGCGCGTGCTGTCGAGAGTCAAATTGAACCCTGCGCGCGGCTGTATCAAATTCTGGCCGTCGATGGTGAGGGTATTGTCGACGCCAAAACCGCCGGTGCGGCGCCAACCGCTGGCAGCCGTCGCTTCCACCATAGGCGCGGCGGCGGCGGTGTTGGCGCGTGGACGCTCGCCGATGCGCGCCGAATCGATGCGCACGCCGTAGGAGATGGTCAGGCGCGGATTGACGGTCCAGGTATCCTGGACAAACGTGCCGTAGTTCTTCAGGCTGAAACGGGCGGCCGTGTCATCCAGCGCGATGCCGGGGGCCGGGAATTGCACCTGATACGTGCTAAACCGGCCGCGACTAAAGTTTTCCAACACCGCCTGGGCGATCTGCTCCGGCGTCGCCGCGACCTCCCCGCTCTTCGGATTGCCACAGTTGGTCGAGCCGAAACTATAGGTGTAGTTCGCACTGCTGCTAACGCAGCTGAATGTATAGTTACCATACATATTCTGCAGGTAGGCGTTGTAGACGTCGTTCTTGCTGTAGTCGCCGCCGAACTTCACCTCGTGCGCGCCCAGCGACCAGTTGGCGCCCAGGTAGGCGTCCTTGGTCTTGGTGTTCAGGATATTGCGGTGGCGGTTTTGCTCCGTACCGAAATTCAGGTAACGGCGGTCGGTTGGCACCGCCGACGGCGTGCCGGCCGGATTGGCGCCGGTAAATAACAAGCCGATTGCCGGCAGCGTCGAATTATTCGCCGGCGCGCTGTCATAGTCGCGCGACGATACCTTGAACTCCGTCGCGAAGGTCGGGGTCCAGTCGGCGAACCATTGACCGACCAGGGTTTCGAGGCTCTTCTTCTGCGAGAACCAGTGGGACGACAGCGACAGGCCGGTGGAACTGGTGTTCGGGAATTGCGGCTCGGCCTGGTTGGTCCGCGAATAGCGCATCATCGCGCGGTGCGATTCGTTGATGTTCCAGTCCAGCTTCAACAACAGGTCGTCCACTTTCAGCGACTGGCCCGAGGCGTCGAAACTGCCGGCGTTGAAGTTGTACTTGCTCTTGGCGATGGCCTGGGCCTTGGCGATGGCGTCCGGCGTGATGCCGACGTTGGTCATATTGCTGCCCAGCGGGCCGAACGGCGCCGTGGTGCGGCTGCTGTCGAGCGTTTCATACGCGGCGAACAGGAACAACTTGTCCTCGATCAGCGGCGCGCCGAGGGTCATGCCCTTGGTCGTTTCGCGGAACGGCGCCGGCTTGCTGTAGGTGTCGTTGCTGCTGTTGTAACGGTCGCCCGCCGTCGAGTCATTGCGGAACACGTAGTAGACGCTGCCTTTGGCGGTGTTCGTGCCGGACTTGGTGACGGCGTTGATGTTGGCGCCTGTGTAACCCTTTTGCGTGACGTCGTAATTGGCCACGTTCACCTGCACCGACTGGATCGCGTCGATCGAGATCGGCTGCTTGGCGGTCGGGCTGCCGTTCGCTTCCAGGCCGAAGGTGTCGTTGACGGCCACGCCGTCGACGGTCATCGAGTTGTAGCGCGAGTTCTGGCCGGCCACGGACATTTCGCCGCGCTCTTTGTCGGTTTGCGACACGCGCGGATCGGAACGGGCATAGTCCTGCAAATTGCGCTGGATCGAAGCCTGCATCGCCATTTCGCGCGCGCCGATGTTCGTGCCCGCGCCCATATTCGATTTGCTGAACTTGTCGGAGCGCACCGCGCTGCCGGTCACGGTCACGGACTGGATCGCCGTGGCGCCCAAGGTGGCGTCGACACTGGCCGTCTCGGCCAGTTGCACGAACACACCTTCGCGTTTTTCCATCACGCCGTTTTTGCTGATAGTGATCGTGTAAGGACCGCCGACGCGCAAGCCGCGCGCAACGTAGCGGCCTTGCGCGTCGGTGACAACATTGTTGACCGAGCCAGATTCCGTGTGCACGATGGTGACGGTGGCGCCGCTGGCCGGCTGGCCGTCGCTGCCGGAGATGCGGCCGCCGATGGCAGAAGTGGTGTTCTGCGCGAACGACGGTGCCGCTGCCAGCGCGATAGACAAGCTGAGTGCTATCTGCGTCAGCCGAAGCCGTTTGTGATTGATCATTGTATAACCCCAAAAAAGACTATTTTATTTTGTGAGATTTGCGCGCGAATAACGCGAAAAACCCTTCTTTACTATGCTGCAACTGATACGTCGGCCGGCCTGAACGCTGCCGCCCCGCCAGACAAAATCGGGCGCATCCGCTTCCATTTCACGCAAACACACCCCTATTTATGCCCAATACGCGGCCTCGGCAAACTTCCCCGCCGGCCCCTTCCGTCTCATCGTTGCCCGGTGCAACGCGAGAGTGTAATGGTTAAATATTTCAAGGTTATGACACATTGATGACGTCGAAAACAGTCAAAAAAGACCGCGTAAGGGCCCCGAAAAACTTGCCGCATAGCGAATAGTTTAACTTTTTGGCATTACATTCGCGCCACTATGCATTAAGGAAAAATGGATGACAAATACGTTTTTTCTTAAGAATTTATACATTAAAGATATAAATTGCCCGCAACAAAACAAAGGTTTTTTCCCTTCATCAAAGGGGAAAAGTCCGTGGGGCAAGATTATAAATGAGCAAATGTTGCTTGAATTTGATTCACGTCCAAATTGAAAAAAAGGACGGGATTTACTGCGGATTGTGTAGCACGGCCACCACACAATGTATAAAAAGATATTATTGGTAGCGATAACACGAAAGAGAGGAAGCGGCCGGCGAGTCCGGCCGCGCACTGGGGCACTGCGGCGCGCGGAGCGCGCGCCGCATCGATTACGGTTTAGGCGCTGTGGTTTTTTTGTGCGCCGCAGCGATCGCCGCTTCAAAGGCGGCGAAGCGGCCGTCGAGCTGCTTGATCAAGCGTTGCTTATCCGCGTCCGCCAGGAAGGAATAGCGCAGGCTGTTGTAGGACAGCTTTTTGACTTCCGCATAATCGGTCTTGTAGCGGCTGGCGAACAGCACATACTCGCCCGACAGATTGTTGCGCGACACGCCAGGATCGTCGGTCGAGATGACCAAAGGCACGCCGTGCCTGCGGTACAGGTCCAGCGGGTGCGCCGCGTTCTTGACGCCGGCGATGAACTCGTTGCTGGTCAAATTGATTTCCACGGGAATGCCCCGTTCTCGCATCGTCTGCAAGATCGCCAGCGCCTTCGTTTCATGCGCAAGGTCAATGCCGTGGCCGATACGGTCGGCGCCGGCCACCTCGATGGCGTCGCTGATGTGGAAGCTCAACCCTTCCGGCGGCACCATGCCCAGCGCCAGCTCGCCGGCGTGCAGCGCCAGCTTGACGGATGGATACTTGGCTTTCAGGAATTTGAACATCTGCATGTGCAGCGCGTAGTCGCGCATCGACACATGAAAGTTTTCCGCGCCGACGATATTCACGCCCACCACTTGCGGACTCTGGCTGGCCAATTTGAAACCGGCCAGCATCGACGAAAACACTTGCGACGGCGACAGGAAGCGCAGCACATAGGCCTGGTAGCGCATGCTGAACTGGGCGTCGTCGACGCCCGCACTGCTGGTCTTCACATTGGCCAGGTAGTTGGCAATGTTTTGCTGGAAGCCGGCGTCACGCTCCAGCGTTGCGCTCAGCGCCGCCATCTGCGCGCCCAGGTCGGTGCCGGGCTGCGCCACTTTCTGGTCGAAGTCGGCGTCCTGCGTGAACGGCGCCAGCTCGAAGATGGTTTCGATATAGGCCAGGTTTTCCTTGATGGCGCGCTGCTTCAGCGTCAGCAAACCTTCGTTGGTATTGGTCGACGCGACGGGGCCGAAGTAGCCGAAGGTGTCGAAGAACTGGCGGTCCGGCGGCGACTGCAGCGCGCCGTGGTTGGAGAAATCCTTGATCGACCAGCGCTGCAGCAGCTCGCGGTACATGGCGTTGTCGGCGATCACCTCGGCCGACGACAGGCAAGTCCCCTTGGCGCGGCCGGCGGCGATGGCCGCCGGAACGCTGACGATCTGATAAGTGGCCTTGTCGACGCAGTAGTGCTGCTTGTCGACCCACTCCAGATATTGCTCGGCGTAGATGGCGCCCGAGTAATGGTGGTGCAAATCCCCGCCCTTCGGCATCATCGAAAAGAACATCGTCAGCTCGGCCATCTTCGGCTGCGCGCCGGAAACGAGTGCGGCGAAATGGCGTTTCGTCACCTCTTCATTCGACGCCGCCGTGGCGGCATGGGCGCCGCCCGCCAGGGCCAGCGCGATCATCAGGCAGGGGAATTTCTTTTGCATGTGGTGCTTTCTATTGGATTAAGGACACTGTCGGAGCGGGGCTCGTCGGCCGAAAAAATAGCTAGGCGGCGCGCTGGTGCACCCGGCGGCCGGCGGCGAAGGTGACGGCGACCGCGCGGTCGTCGCCCAGCAGCGCCAGCGCGAACAGCAACTCTTCCAGGCTGTTGCAGCGCGCGGTGCGGCGCGCCAGCAGCGGCGTCGCCTTCGGGTCGAGGACGATGAAGTCCGCTTCCGCGCCGGCGGCGAAGTTGCCGATCGTGCCTTCGAGTTGCATGCCGCGGGCGGCGCCCAGTGTCGCCAGGTAAAACATACGCATTGCCGGCAAATAACTGCCTTTCATGCGCGCTACTTTATAGGCTTCATTCATCGTTTGCAACATCGAGAACGAGGTGCCGCCGCCGACGTCCGTCGCCAGCGACAGCGGCACGCGGGCCGCGTCGGCGCGCTCGAAGTCGAACAGGCCGCTGCCGAGGAACAGGTTGGAGCTCGGGCACACCGCCGCCGCCGACTGGGTTTCCGCCATCCGTTCGCGGTCGCGCTCGCTGAGCCAGATGCAGTGGCCGTACATGGCGCGCGGGCGCAGCATGCCGTAGTGGTCGTAGACGTCGAGGTAGCTGCGGGCGTTCGGGAACAGCGATTTGACCCATTGGCATTCGTCCTCGTTTTCCGCCACATGGGTTTGCAGATAGGTGTCCGGATAAGCGCGCGCCAGCTCGCCGGCCAGCGCCAGCTGGGCTGGCGTCGAAGTCGGGGCGAAGCGCGGCGTGATCGCGTACAGCGCGCGGCCGCGCTTGTGCCAGCGCTGTATCAAGTCTTCCGTGTCGCGCGCGCCGCCCTCGGCCGTGTCGCGCAGGAATTCCGGGCAGTTGCGGTCCATCATCACCTTGCCGGCCACCATGCGCAACTGGCGCGCCTCGCTGGCCGCGAAGAAGGCGTCGACGGATGCCGGATGCACGGTGCAGTACACCATCGCCGTCGTTGTGCCGCAGCGCAGCAGCTCGTCGAGGAAGAAGTCGGCCACGTCGCGCGCGTGCGCGGGATCGGCGAACTGGCGCTCCGTCGGAAAGGTGTAAGTCTCCAGCCACGGCAGCAGGCCGGGCGCCGGCGAGGCGATCATGTCCGTTTGCGGAAAATGCACATGGGTGTCGATGAAGCCGGGCAGGATGAGCTTGCCGCGATGGTCTTCGACGACGCTGCCGGGCGGCAGGCTGGCATGCAACTGGGCATAGTCGCCGGCCGCCTGGACCTTGCCGTCGGCAATAATCAGCAGGCCGTCCTCGTGCCAGGCGTGGGCCTGCTCGCTGAACGCGGGATCGGCGTGGAAGTGCAGCAAGCTTGCCCGGTAAGCTTGCGGGGTGGGTGTTGCTGTCGACATGATTGCTTTCTTTTTCTAAAACTGGTGAGTTACTTTGACGACGCCGCCCGAGGCTGCCAGCCTGAGCGGCGCGGTGGCGCGGGTGGCCGCCGCGGCCGCCTCCCACACCATGAGAAGTTGGGCACAGACGGCGACGGCGATCGCGGCCGGGGCCTTGTTGCCGATGCCGGGCAAACCGATCGGGCACACCATCGCCTCGATGCGCGCCGGGTCCACGCCGCGCGCGCGCAGCCGGTGCTCGAATTGCCGGCGCTTCGTCTGCGAACCGATCAGGCCGAACCAGCCGACATCGGCGCGCGCCATGATCGCCTCGGTCAAGCGCTGGTCGAGCGCGTGGCTGTGCGTCATGACAAGGAAGCTGGCGCCGGACGGCGCCTCGCCGACCAGGGCTTCCGGCATGTCCGTCGCTTCGATGCGGACATGCTGCGGCACGACCGCAGGGAACATGTCCTCGCGTTCGTCGACCCAGGTGATATTGCAGGGCAACTCGGCCAGCGCGCGCACGATGGCCGCGCCGACGTGGCCGGCGCCGAACAGCGTCAGATGGGCGCGCGGCGCCAGGCAGGGATCGACCAGCCAGCGCCGCCCGGCGCCGTCCCGCAGCACATGCGCGGCGCGTTCCAGCGCGCACGGCGCCAGCGCGTCCTTGCCCGTGCCGGCGATGACGTTTCCAGCAGCATCCAACAGCAGGGATGCGGCCGCGCCGTCGATGGCGCTGACGCGCCAGCTATCTTCCTGGCCGCGCCGGCGCAGGGCCTCCAGCACGGCGGCCAAGTCTGCGTCGACGCGTTCAAAGGCCAGATGCACGACACCGCCGCAACACTGGCCCAGGCTGGGACCGAGGGCGAAGCGCTCGATGCGCGCGGGCGCGGCGGCGCCGGCCAGCATGCCCCGCGCCAACTCGATCGCGCGCATTTCCAGGTGGCCGCCGCCTATCGTGTCAAACCGCTGCGTGGCGGTGACGAGCATCTTCGCGCCGGCTTCGCGCGGGCCGGAACCCTCGACGATCGCCACCGTGATCAGCACCGCCCCGGCATCGCCGGCGCCCGTCAGCCAATTGTCCATCATGCCGCCCCGGCGTCCGCCGACTCGACCGCGGCGATGGCCTTGAGGATTTCCTCGCAGGTGGCCGGCGCATTGAGCGGCGGATTGACGCGGTGGCCGGCGACGCTGGAGATGGCGTCGCGGATCGCGAAAAACACGGAAAACGGCAGCAGCAGCGGCGGCTCGCCGACGGCCTTGGAGCGGTGAATGCTGTCCTCCACATTCTGATTGTTGAACAGGCGCACGCGGAAGTCCTCGGGGCAATCGGAGACGCCCGGAATCTTATACGTCGACGGCGCGTGCGTCATCAGTTTTCCCGCCGCGTTCCACCACAGTTGCTCGGTGGTCAGCCAGCCCATACCCTGGATAAACGCGCCCTCCACCTGGCCCAGGTCGATGGCCGGGTTGAGCGACTGGCCTGCGTCGTACAGCACATCGGCGCGCAATAATTTCCACTCCCCCGTGAGCGTGTCGACGAGCACTTCCGACACCGCCGCGCCATAGGCGAAATACGAAAACGGATGACCGTTCATCGTCTTCGGGTCCCAGTGCAGATGCGGGGTCGCGTAGAAACCGTCGGACCACAATTGCACCCGCGCCAGATACGCTTTTTGCACCAGCTCGGTGAACGCCACGACATGCCCGTTGACGTGCACGGCGTTGTCGTAAAAGTCCACCACCGCAGCGTCGCCGCCGTACAGTTTGACCGCGTGGGCGGCCAGCCGTTCGCGGATCTGCCGCGCCGCATCCTGCGCCGCCTTGCCATTCAAATCGGCGCCCGTCGAGGCGGCCGTGGCCGAGGTGTTGGCAACCTTGCTGGTGTCGGTGGCGGTGGCGCGCACATGCGCGATATCCAGCCCCAGCTCATGCGCGACGACCTGCATCACCTTGGTGTTGATGCCCTGCCCCATCTCCGTGCCGCCGTGGTTGACCAGCACCGAGCCGTCGACATACACATGCACCAGCGCACCGGCCTGGTTCAGATGGGTGACGTTGAACGCGATGCCGAATTTGAGCGGCGTCAAGGCCAAGCCTTTTTTCAGCACCGGGCTGCTTCGATTGAAGGCGTCGACGGCGGCGCGGCGGACGCGGTAGGCGCTGCTGGCTTCCAGCTCGGCGCTCAACTCGACGATCACGTTGTCGACGATTTTCTGCCCATAAGGCGTGACATTGCGGCCCTCGGCGTCGTTGCGGCCGTAAAAATTCAGGCGGCGGATATCCAGCGCATCGCGGCCCAAATTACGGGCGATATCGTCGATGATGTACTCGATGGCGATCGCCCCCTGCGGCCCGCCGAAGCCACGGAAGGCCGTGTTCGACTGCGTGTTGGTCTTGCCGCAGGCGGCGCGGATCTCGACGTCGGACAGGTAATAGCTATTATCGAAATGGCAGACGGCACGGGTGGCGACGGGGCCGGACAAGTCGGCCGAAAAGCCGGCGCGCAACACCATGTCGACCTTGGCCGCGAGGATCTTGCCGTCGGCATCGTAGCCGACCGCGTACTCGTAGTAAAAACAGTGGCGCTTGCCGGTGACGAGCATATCGTCGTCGCGGTCGGCGCGCAACTTGACCGGGCGCTTCAGTTTGGACGCGGCAATGCTGGCCGCCGCCGCCCACAGGGCCGACTGCGATTCCTTGCCGCCGAAACCACCGCCCATGCGCCGGCATTCGACCGTGATGTTGTGCGCGTGCACGCCCAGCGCGTGCGCAACCACGTGCTGCATCTCGCTCGGGTGCTGGGTCGAACACAACACCAGCATGCCCTGGTCTTCCTTCGGAATCGCGTAGGAAATCTGGCCTTCCAGATAGAACTGTTCCTGGCCGCCGACCGACAATTCACCCGTGACGACGTGCGGCGCGCGTTCAAACGCGGCCTGGTAGTCGCCCCGTTTGAGCTGCATCGGCGGCAGCACATAGGAGTGCGCCGCCTTGGCCGCCTGCGGCGTCAGCACCGCCGGCAACTCCTCGTAGGTGACGCTGGCCAGGCGCGCGGCGCGGCGCGCATTGTCGTGGCTGTCCGCCACGACAATAAAGATCGGCTGCCCGACATACTGCACCAGGCCAGAGGCCAGGATGGGATCGTCATGGATGATGGGGCCGCAATCGTTGCTGCCGACAATGTCCTGCGCCGTATAGGCCGCGACCACGCCGCGCGCCTGCAGCACCGCCGCCAGATCGATGGCGAGAATCTTTGCGTGCGGCTTTTGCGACAGCCCCAGCGCCGCGTGCAGCGTACCTTGCAGCTCGGGAATGTCATCCGTGTAGGTGGCCTGGCCGAGCACATGCAACTGCGCCGACTCGTGCGCGCGCGGCACGCCGACCGCGGCCCACGCCGCCTTCAATGCTGGTGTGCCTGGATGGTTCATGATGATTCCTCTCCGGCGCGGCAGGCGAAAACATTGACGCCGCCAGGGGCCAGGGGGGTATCGCTGCGGGTTTCAAACCAAAAACGACGCAACAGGTTTTGCGCCGCCTTCATCCGGTAGGCGCCCGACGCGCGCATATCGGACAGCGGCGCGTAATCTTGCTCCATCAACTGCATTGCGGCATACAGATTGGACTCGCTCCATTCCTGCCCGTTCAAAAACGCCTCCGCGTGACTGGCCCGTTTCGGTGTGGCCGCCATGCCGCCGAAGGCGATGCGCGCCTCCTTGATGCGGCCGGCGTCCAGCGTAAAAGCGAACGCCGCGCACACTGCGGAAATATCCTGGTCGAAGCGCTTGGCCAGCTTGTAGGTGCGGAACTGCACGCCCGCGCGCGGCAAGGGCACGCGCACGGCCGCAACAAACTCGTCCGCCAGCAAATCCTTCTTTTGATACGCGAGGTAGAAATCTTCCAACGCCATCACGCGCTGGCCGGCGCTGCCGCGCAGCACAATGTCGCTGCCCAGCGCGATCAGCCACGGCATCGAATCGCCGATCGGCGAACCGTTGGCGACGTTGCCGCCCAGCGTGCCGGCGTTGCGGATCGGCAGCGAGGCGAAGCGCTGCCACATATCGGACAATTGCGCCGGGTAGTGCGCGCACAGCGCCGCGTAGGCATCGTTGAGTGTCACGCCGGCGCCGATTTCCAGCACGCCATCGGCCGCCCGCAGCGTTTTCAAGGCGTCGACATGGCCGAGATAAATGATGTCGCCCAGATCGCGCATCTGCTTGGTGACCCACAGGCCGACGTCAGTCGAACCGGCCAGCAACAACGCGTTCGGGTGCTCGGCGCGCACCTGCACCAGCTCGTCCAGCGTGCGCGGCGCGAAGAATTGCCGGCCGTGCGCGCGGTACGTCGCCATCGTGTCGCGCCGCAGCGCCTGCAATTGCCGCGTCAGCGCCGCGCGGTCGAATGCGACGCGGGGATAGTCGCCCATACGCCGGGCCGCCTCGATGATGGGGCGGTAGCCGGTGCAGCGGCACAGATTGCCGGACAGGGCGTCGTCGATCTCGCGCCGCTGCGGCCTGCCTTCCTGCTTCAAATACATGCCCCACAGCGACATGGCGAAACCCGGCGTACAGAAACCGCACTGGGAACCGTGGCATTCGACCAGCGCCTGTTGCACCGGATGCAGCGTGCCGTCGGCCTGCTGCAAATCCTCCACCGAGAACAGGGCCTTGCCATCCAGCGTGGGCGTCAACTGGATACAGGAATTGACGGCCTTCAATTCCAGCAGGCCATTCTGCAAGCTGCCGATCACCACGGTGCACGCGCCGCAGTCGCCCTCGGCGCAGCCCTCCTTGGTGCCGGTGCAATGCAAATCCTCGCGCAGATGCTGCAACACAGTCTGCGTCGTCGACACATCGGCGACTTCCCGCACCGCGCCACGGTAATAAAATTTCACAGGTTCCGACATGGTGGCCTCAGCTTTGTCCCAGCGCGCAGATTAACACTCGGGCGCCTCACCATTATGGCCTGGCGCTGATGTCGCTTATCAGCCAAGTCGCATACTGCGGCTATGCCATGCGCCCTAATTCATTTTACATATGGATGTGCCGAATGCCAGTGTTCCGCGATATCAATGCGGCGCGTGATCCAGACCTGTTCGTGGCCCTGCACATAATCGAGGAAACGCGCCAGGGCGGCGGCGCGCGCGGGCCGGCCGACCAGGCGGCAATGCAAACCAATCGACAACATCTTCGGCTGGTTCAAGCCATTCGGATCGCCCTCCGCGTACAACACGTCGAAGGCATCCTTCAAGTAATCGAAGAACTGCGTGCCGGAGTTAAAACCCTGCATCGCCGCGAAGCGCATATCGTTGGTGTCCAGCGTGTACGGCACCACCAAGTGCGGCCGCACCAGCGCCGCACCGGCCGCGTCGGTGTACGCAACCGACTCCCAGAACGGCAAATCGTCGCCGTAATAGTCGGAGTCGTAGCGGAAGCCGCCATGCTCGACCACCAGCTTACGCGTATTCGGCGAATCGCGGCCCGTGTACCAGCCCTGCGGCGTCGCGCCCGTCAGTTCCTCGATGATGGCGACGGCCTCGCGCAGATGCGCGCGCTCGCCCGCCTCATCCATATTCTGATACGAAATCCAGCGCAAACCGTGGCAGGCAATCTCATGGCCCAGCTCCTGAAAGGCCGCCACAGCCTCCGGGTTGCGTTTCAAGGCCATGGCCACGCCGAACACCGTCAGCGGCAAAGCGCGCTCCTCGAACAGGCGCAGCAAGCGCCACAAGCCCGCGCGCGAACCGTATTCGTAAATCGACTCCATGCTAAGGTGACGCATCGGAAAAGCCGCCGCGCCGATCATCTCCGACAAGAACGTTTCCGACGCCGCATCGCCGTGCAAGACATTGTTTTCCGCGCCCTCCTCATAGTTCAGTACGAACTGCAAGGCAATGCGGGCGCGGCCCGGCCATTGCGGATGGGGCGGCGTGCGGCCATAGCCGATCAGATCGCGAGGATAGTTATCGTAAGTAGACATGGATGGGCGGCGCCGATGACAAATATATGCCCAATAATATAGTGACAAACCCGCACCAGTATATGATTTGCACGATAAGCATTTTCAACTTCGACATATAGGACAAACAATGGGCAAACTGAGCACGCACGTATTGGACATAGCGCAAGGCAAACCGGGGGCGGGCGTCAAGGTTGCGCTGTTCTCCGTCGGCGCCGAAGGCAAAACCCTGCTGAAGATGGACATCACCAATGCCGACGGGCGCTGCGGCGCGCCGCTGCTGGAAGGCGACAGCATGAAAGTCGGGCAATACGAGCTGGTATTCAACGCCGGCGACTACTTCGCGGCCCAGGGCATTGAACTGCCCGCGCCGCGCTTCATCGACCTCGTCACGCTGGCCTTCGGCATCGCCCACGCCGAGCAAAACTACCACGTGCCGCTGGTAGTGTCGCCGTGGTCATATTCGACCTACCGCGGCAGCTAGGTCCGCGCGCCAAAGCCCCAGAATCAGATGCAAGGACTCAGGGGTCTGACCCCGGCCTTCTGGGGTCTGACCCCGGCTTTGGACGTGGAGCATGCAAAGCCCCAAACGAAAAAAACCCCGTCAGGCACAAGGCGCCAACGGGGTTTTTTAATATAACTAGCCTGACGATAACCTACTTTCACACTGGTTGCAGCACTATCATCGGCGCAAAGTTGTTTCACGGTCCTGTTCGGGATGGGAAGGGGTGGGACCAACTTGCTATGGTCATCAGGCATAACTTGTAAAACCGCCTGCCCCCAACGGGGCGGCAAGCGGCTCAATCTGGAAGAAGTAAAGTGTAAAACTGGGCAGCGATTTGTATTGTCAACAAACGGCAGCGCGTCATTTCTTATCTCCACACCTGCTAAGGTTATAGGGACAAGCCGTACGGGCAATTAGTACTGGTTAGCTTAATGCATTACTGCACTTCCACACCCAGCCTATCAACGTCCTGGTCTCGAACGACCCTTCAAA
>NZ_JAQQXR010000019.1 GCF_028595325.1 Janthinobacterium fluminis | reverse complement strand
AGGCGATAACGTGTCGATCACCGTCAAGCTGATCAACCCGATCGCGATGGAAGAAGGTCTGCGCTTCGCTATCCGCGAAGGCGGCCGTACCGTCGGCGCCGGCGTGGTTGCAAAAATCATCGCGTAAGAATCGCTCGTGACTACCACCTGGGGCGTCTCAGGTGGTAAAATAGCGGGATTCTTCTCAAGTTTTACGTAGGGACGTAGCTCAATTGGCAGAGCGTCGGTCTCCAAAACCGAAGGTTGGGGGTTCGATGCCCTCCGTCCCTGCCACCGTTCTGGTGCAGGGCACCGAAAGTAAAAAAAGTATGTCTAATCAATCCGTGCAAACCGTTAGCACGTCGAATGACAAGATGAAAATCGTATTGGCAGTGATTGCCGCGATTGCAGGAGTAGTCGGGTTTTATTACCTGAACACACAGCCAGCTCTGGTGCGCGCATGTGCACTCGTAGCTGGTTTGGCTATTTCCGCTGGCATCTTGTGGACTTCGACGACCGGCCGTGAATTCCTGAATTTCGCCAAAGAAGCAGTGCGCGAAACGAAAAAAGTGGTATGGCCTACGCGTAAGGAAGCAACGCAAATCACGGCGATCGTGTTTGCCTTTGTCCTCGTGATGGCGATTTTCCTCTGGGGCACGGATAAGTTGCTTGAGTTCTTGTTGTACGACGTGATTCTGGGTATAAGAAAATAATGAGCGAAAATGTGCAAGACGATGTGCCGGGCGACGTCCCGGCATCCGATGCTGGCGCAGCGCCGCTGAGCGTGCCAGTCAGCAACAAGCGCTGGTATGTCGTGCACGCCTATTCCGGCATGGAAAAGAGTGTCATGCGCGCGCTGACCGAACGCGTCGAGCGCGCCGGCATGCAAGACCAGTTTGGCCAGATCCTGGTGCCGATCGAAGAAGTGGTCGAAGTCAAGAACGGCGTCAAGTCGGTCACCGAGCGTCGTTTCTTCCCAGGCTATGTGCTGGTCGAAATGGAAATGACGGACGAGACCTGGCATTTGGTCAAAAACACCAGCAAGGTCACCGGCTTTATCGGTGGCAAGTCGAACAAGCCGACGCCGATTCCCGCGCGCGAAATCGACAAAATCATGCAGCAGATGCAAGAGGGCATCGAGAAGCCCCGGCCCAAGACGCTGTACGAAGTGGGCGAGCAAGTGCGCATCAAGGATGGTCCGTTCACCGACTTCAACGGCAACGTCGAAGAAGTCAACTACGAGAAATCCAAGGTCCGCGTCTCGGTCACCATTTTCGGCCGCGCCACCCCGGTAGAGCTGGAATTCGGCCAAGTCGAAAAAGTATAAGTAATTCGCAGCAAGCGCCCATCCGGAGCGTCGCAAAGTTCCGCGCAATCCGGTCAGAGGAGCCCCGCCAGTGCAGCATCGGCGGGGCGCTACTACTCAATCCAAGATAGGAGCCATCATGGCAAAGAAAATCATTGGTTTTATCAAGCTGCAAGTTCCAGCTGGTAAAGCAAACCCATCCCCACCAATCGGTCCAGCACTGGGTCAGCGCGGTCTGAACATCATGGAATTCTGCAAAGCGTTCAACGCGCAGACCCAAGGTCTTGAGCCAGGCATGCCTATCCCGGTCGTGATCACGGCCTTCGCGGACAAGTCCTTCACCTTCGTGATGAAGACGCCTCCCGCAACGTACCTGATCAAAAAAGCTGCAGCGATCACCAAAGGTTCGCCGAAGCCACATACCGACAAAGTCGGTAAGCTGAGCCGCGCGCAAGCTGAAGAAATCGCTAAATTGAAAACGCCGGATCTGACCGCTGCCGACATGGATGCCGCTGTGCGCACCATCGCCGGTTCCGCACGTTCGATGGGCATCACGGTAGAGGGTGTGTAATGGCTAAGTTATCCAAACGTATCAAGGCTTTCAAAGCCAAAGTCGACCGCACCAAGTCTTACGAGTTCGACAGCGCCGTCGCTCTGATCAAAGAGTGCGCCACCGCCAAGTTCAATGAATCGATCGACGTATCGGTACAACTGGGCGTGGATCCGAAGAAATCGGACCAGGTTGTCCGCGGTTCCGTCGTGCTGCCAGCCGGCACCGGCAAAACCGTTCGCGTTGCCGTGTTCGCAACGGGCGACAAGGCTGAGCAGGCGAAAGCCGCCGGCGCCGACATCGTCGGTATGGAAGACCTGGCCGAATCGATCAAGGCCGGCAACATGCCTTTCGACATCGTCATCGCCTCGCCAGACACCATGCGTATCGTCGGTACCCTGGGTCAGATCCTGGGCCCGCGCGGCCTGATGCCTAACCCGAAAGTTGGCACGGTTACCCCTGACGTCGCTACCGCCGTGAAAAACGCGAAAGCCGGTCAAGTTCAGTACCGTACCGACAAATCCGGTATCATCCACGCAACGATCGGCCGCAAGTCCTTCGCCGACGCGGACCTGAAATCGAATCTGGTCGCACTGATCGACGCGCTGAACAAAGCCAAGCCGGCATCGAGCAAAGGTGTTTACCTGCGCAAGGTATCGCTGTCGTCGACGATGGGCGCTGGCGTCCGCGTTGACCAGGCTAGCCTGGCAGCTTAAGTACTGAATAGAAGTCCCGTCGTGTCCCTGTGATACGGCGGGCGAATCTTTGGGCTGGTTTCGATATGTTTTACATATGGAAGCCAGACAATCAAAGACCGTTGGGCCGAGTGCGACCGCATGTGCATGAGGTTAATCGCCGCCGCGCAAGCGGTGGTGCCCAACGCAGATGGTGTACCCGAACAAGTTTTGTAGTCCTCATGCTGCGTGAATGTATCCGCTCAGTTTTTGAACTTCTTAACTTCGGACGCCGTGTTCGAACCGATGCGAGGCGCTCAACCACTCGGTTGTGATTGCCGAACATCATTTAAGGAGGTTGACCGTGAGTCTCAATCTGAATGACAAAAAGGCCGTCGTCGCCGAAGTTTCCGCGCAAGTAGCAGCAGCGCAAACTATCGTCGTGGCCGAATATCGTGGCATCCAGGTTGGTCACTTGACGCAACTGCGTGCTAAAGCGCGTGCCCAAGGCGTGTACCTGCGTGTGTTGAAAAACACATTGGCTCGTCGCTCCGTCGAAGGCACCCAATTCGCTAGCCTCGCCGATTCCATGACCGGCCCGTTGATCTACTCGATCTCGGAAGATGCCGTTGCAGCAGCTAAAATCATCGCTGATTTTGCTAAAACCAACGACAAACTGGTCATCACCGCGGGTAACTACGCCGGCAAACCGCTGGATAAAGCGGCTGTCGTAGCGTTGGCTAGCATTCCTAGCCGTGAAGTCCTCATCTCGCAGTTGTTGGGCGTTATGCTGGCTCCGGTGTCGGGCTTCGCACGTGGTCTGGCTGCCCTGGCAGCGAAAAAAGATGCCGGCTCCGCCGCGCCTGCAGAAGCAGCCGCAGCAGAAGAAGCGCCAGCAGCGGCTTAATCGCCTCTGCGCTTTTTTCTCTCAGTACCAATCTGATGTAACTAACGTAATAAATTTAGGAGTTTCAAAATGGCAATTAGCAAAGACGATATCCTGGAAGCAGTTAGCGCCATGTCCGTAATGGACCTGAACGACCTGGTCAAAGCATTCGAAGAAAAATTCGGCGTGTCCGCAGCAGCCATGGCCGCTCCAGCAGCCGGCGGCGCAGCAGCAGGCGCAGCAGTTGAAGAGCAAACCGAATTCAACGTTATTCTGGCCGACTTCGGCGCGAATAAAGTTGGCGTGATTAAAGCAGTTCGCGAAATCACCGGCCTGGGCTTGAAAGAAGCCAAGGACCTGGTTGACGGCGCCCCGAAAACGGTGAAAGAAGCCGTTTCGAAAGCCGACGCTGAAGCAGCGAAGAAGAAGCTGGAAGAAGCTGGCGCGAAAGCCGAAATCAAGTAATCAGTTGTACCGGCGGCAGTTAGCGCCCGAGCCAAAGTCTGAGGTTTTCCTGTCAAAGGGAATAACCCGACTTTGGCTCCTTTGTCGTCTTTGTCGTATTTGTACCCGTCATTTGTTCGATTCAAGCCGGAAAGTAGAGCCTTGAGGTTTCGTCTGTGTCACACGCAGCGTTGCAAATGATCACTTGCAAAACCTGAATTTTCTATCCTTTCTGTCACTCACGGAGTGTCCATGCACTACTCATTTACTGAGAAGAAACGCATTCGCAAGTCATTCGCGAAGCGCGCCAACGTTCACCACGTTCCGTTCCTGCTGGCGACCCAGCTCGAGTCTTATCATAGTTTCCTGCAGGAAGACATAGCACCGTCGACCCGCAAGAACGATGGCCTGCAGTCGGCTTTCACCTCGATTTTCCCCATCGTGTCGCACAATGGCTTTGCGCGTCTCGAATTCTTGTCGTACGTACTCGGCGATCCCGCCTTTGACGTCAAAGAATGCCAACAACGCGGCCTGACCTTCGCGTCGCCGCTGCGCGCCAAGGTGCGCCTGGTGATCCTGGACAAGGAATCGCCAACCAAGCCTGTCGTCAAGGAAATGAAAGAGCAGGAAGTCTATATGGGCGAATTGCCGCTCATGACGACCACCGGCTCCTTCGTCATCAACGGCACCGAGCGCGTCATCGTCTCGCAGTTGCACCGTTCCCCGGGCGTGTTCTTCGAGCACGACCGCGGCAAGACCCATTCCTCGGGCAAGCTGCTGTTCTCCGCGCGCATCATTCCTTACCGCGGTTCGTGGCTGGACTTCGAGTTCGACCCGAAAGACATCCTGTTCTTCCGCGTCGACCGCCGCCGTAAGATGCCCGTGACGATCTTGCTCAAGGCAATCGGCATGTCGCACGAGCAAATCCTCGCCAATTTCTTTGTCTTCGACAATTTCAACCTGCGCTCCGAAGGCGCCGAGATGGAATTCGTCGCCGAGCGTCTGCGCGGCGAAGTGGCGCGTTTCGACATCGTCGACAAGTCGGGCAAGACCCTGGTGCTGAAGGACAAACGCATCAACGCCAAGCACGTGCGCGACATCGAAGCGGCTGGCATCAAGCACATTTCCGTGCCTGAAGACTACCTGCTGGGCCGCGTGCTGGCCAAGAACATCGTCGACGCCGACACCGGCGAAGTGGTCGCCTCGGCCAACGACGAGTTGACGGAAGACTTGCTGGGCCGCCTGCGCGAAGCGCACATCGGCGAAATTCAGACGCTGTACACGAACGACCTGGACCAGGGCGCGTATATTTCGCAAACCCTGCGCATCGACGACACGGCCGACCAGATGGCGGCGAAAGTGGCGATCTACCGCATGATGCGTCCAGGCGAGCCGCCGACCGAAGATTCGGTCGAGGCCCTGTTCAACGGCCTGTTCTACAATTCCGACCGTTACGACCTGTCGGCCGTCGGCCGCATGAAGTTCAACCGCCGCATCGGCCGCGACGAACTGACGGGCGCGATGACGCTGTCGAACGAAGACGTGCTGGCCGTGATCAAGATCCTGGTGGAACTGCGCAATGGCCGCGGCGAAGTCGACGATATCGATCACCTGGGCAACCGCCGCGTGCGTTGCGTCGGCGAACTGGCGGAAAACCAGTTCCGCGCCGGCCTGGTGCGCGTCGAGCGCGCCGTCAAGGAACGCCTCGGCCAGGCCGAAGCGGACAACCTGATGCCGCACGACCTGATCAACTCGAAGCCGATTTCGGCCGCGATCCGCGAGTTCTTCGGTTCGTCCCAGTTGTCGCAGTTTATGGACCAGACCAACCCGCTGTCGGAAATCACCCACAAGCGCCGCGTTTCCGCGCTGGGCCCTGGCGGTCTGACGCGCGAACGCGCCGGTTTCGAGGTGCGCGACGTGCATCCGACCCACTACGGCCGCGTTTGCCCGATCGAAACCCCGGAAGGTCCGAACATCGGCCTGATCAACTCGCTGGCCCTGTACGCCCGCCTGAATGAATACGGCTTCCTGGAAACCCCGTACCGCAAGGTCGAAGGCTCCAAGATCACCGACCAGATCGACTACCTGTCCGCCATCGAAGAAGGCCGCTACATCATCGCCCAGGCGAACGCGACCATCGACAAGAACGGCATGCTCAGCGATGAGCTGGTGTCGGCCCGCGAAGCCGGCGAAACCATCCTGGTCTCCCCGGAGCGCATCCAGTACATGGACGTGGCGCCTGGCCAGATCGTTTCCGTGGCCGCCTCGCTGATCCCCTTCCTCGAACACGATGATGCGAACCGTGCTTTGATGGGCGCCAACATGCAGCGCCAGGCCGTGCCTTGCCTGCGTCCTGAAAAGGCGCTGGTCGGCACCGGTATCGAACGCACCGTGGCCGTCGACTCGGGCACCACCGTGCAGGCGCTGCGCGGCGGCGTCGTCGACTACATCGATGCGGGCCGCGTGGTGATTCGCGTCAACGACGACGAGGCGCAAGCCGGCGAAGTCGGTGTCGATATCTACAACCTGATCAAGTACACCCGTTCGAACCAGAACACCAACATCAACCAACGTCCTATCGTCAAAGTGGGCGACCGCGTCGCCAAGCGCGACGTCATCGCCGACGGCGCGTCGACGGACTTGGGCGAATTGGCGCTGGGCCAGAACATGACCGTGGCCTTCATGCCATGGAATGGTCTGAACTTCGAGGATTCGATCCTGATCTCGGAAAACGTCGTCAAGGATGACCGCTACACCTCGATTCACATCGAAGAGCTGTCCGTCGTGGCGCGCGACACCAAGCTGGGCGCGGAGGAAATCACCCGCGACATCTCGAACCTGGCGGAAAACCAGCTGGCCCGTCTGGACGAGTCCGGTATTGTCTACATCGGCGCCGAAGTGCAAGCCGGCGACACCCTGGTCGGCAAGGTCACGCCAAAAGGCGAAACCCAGTTGACGCCGGAAGAGAAGCTGCTGCGCGCGATCTTCGGCGAAAAAGCCTCCGACGTGAAAGACACCTCGCTGCGCGTGCCTTCCGGCATGATCGGCACCGTCATCGACGTCCAGGTGTTCACCCGCGAAGGCATCGTCCGCGACAAGCGCGCCCAGCAGATCATCGACGACGAATTGAAGCGTTTCCGCCTCGATTTGAACGACCAGATGCGTATTGTGGAGGGCGATGCCTTCCAGCGTCTGGAAAAAATGCTGATCGGCAAGCTCGTCAACGGCGGCCCGAAAAAGCTCGCCAAAGGCGCCAAGATCACCAAGGAATACTTGGCCGATCTGGACAAATACCACTGGTTCGACATCCGCCCGGCGGACGACGACGCAGCCGTGGCGCTGGAAGCGATCAAGGAATCGATCAACGAGAAGCGCCACCAGTTCGACCTGGCCTTCGAAGAGAAGCGCAAGAAGCTGACCCAGGGCGATGAGCTGCAACCTGGCGTGCAGAAAATGGTCAAAGTCTACCTGGCCGTGAAACGCCGCCTGCAGTCGGGCGACAAGATGGCCGGCCGCCACGGTAACAAGGGTGTGGTGTCGCGCATCGTTCCGGTGGAAGACATGCCTTACATGGCTGACGGCACGCCGGCAGACGTGGTGCTGAACCCGCTGGGCGTGCCTTCGCGCATGAACGTCGGTCAGATTCTTGAGACCCACTTGGGCTGGGCCGCCAAGGGTCTGGGCATCCGCATCGGCGAAATGCTGAAGGCGCAGGCCAAGGTCGACGAGATGCGCAAGTATCTGACCGTGATCTACAACGAAAACGGCCGCGCCGAAGAGCTCGACGGTTTCGACGACGAAGAGATCATGAAGCTGGCGGAGAACCTGAAGAAGGGCGTGCCGTTCGCGACCCCCGTGTTCGACGGCGCGAATGAGGAAGAGATCCGCCGCATGCTGGACCTGGCGTATCCGGACGACATCGCCAAGAACCTCGGCATGACCGCCTCGAAGAACCAGGTGACGATGTACGACGGCCGCACCGGCGAAGCGTTCGAGCGCAAGGTCACCGTCGGCGTCATGCACATGCTGAAACTGCATCACTTGGTTGATGACAAGATGCATGCCCGCTCGACCGGTCCTTACTCGCTCGTCACGCAGCAGCCACTGGGCGGTAAAGCCCAGTTCGGCGGCCAGCGCTTCGGTGAGATGGAGGTGTGGGCGCTGGAAGCTTACGGCGCATCGTACGTGCTGCAAGAGATGTTGACTGTCAAGTCAGATGACGTGAACGGCCGTACCAAAGTGTACGAAAACCTGGTCAAAGGCGACCATGTGATCGACGCCGGTATGCCGGAATCCTTCAACGTGTTGGTGAAGGAAATCCGTTCGCTGGGTATTGATATCGACCTCGAAAGAAACTGATAACGAGAAACCCTCGACTATTGGTTTGTGATGGAGTGGCCCGGCAGGGAAACCTCGCCGGGCAACTTCGTCTCAGAAATGAAATTTAATCACCTGGAGTGATACATGAAAGCACTGCTCGATCTCTTCAAGCAAGTACAGCAAAACGAAACATTCGACGCGATCAAAATTGGTCTGGCGTCGCCCGAGAAAATCCGTTCATGGTCCTACGGCGAAGTCAAAAAGCCGGAAACCATCAACTACCGCACCTTCAAGCCTGAGCGCGACGGCCTGTTCTGCGCCAAGATCTTTGGTCCCATCAAGGACTACGAGTGCCTGTGCGGCAAGTACAAGCGCCTGAAGCACCGCGGCGTCATCTGCGAAAAATGCGGCGTCGAAGTGACGCTGGCGAAAGTGCGCCGCGAGCGCATGGGCCACATCGAGCTGGCCTCGCCGACCGCCCATATCTGGTTCCTGAAGTCGCTGCCTTCGCGCCTCGGCATGGTGCTGGACATGACGCTGCGCGACATCGAACGCGTGCTGTATTTTGAAGCATATGTCGTGACCGATCCCGGCATGACCCCGCTGAAAAAATGCCAGATCATGTCGGAAGACGACTACGCCGCCAAGTACGAAGAGTACGGCGACGACTTCACCGCCTTCATGGGCGCCGAGGGTATCCGCGAACTGCTGCGCTCGATCGACATCCACCGCGATGCCGAAACCCTGCGCGTGGAACTGAAGGAATCGAAGTCCGAAGCGAAGATCAAGAAATACGCCAAGCGCCTGAAAGTGCTGGAAGCGTTCCAGCGTTCCGGCATCAAGCCGGACTGGATGATCATGGAAGTGCTGCCGGTGCTGCCGCCCGAGCTGCGTCCGCTGGTGCCGCTGGACGGCGGCCGCTTTGCGACCTCCGACTTGAACGATCTGTATCGCCGCGTCATCAACCGCAACAACCGCCTGAAACGCCTGATGGAGCTGCGCGCTCCGGAAATCATCACGCGCAACGAAAAGCGCATGCTGCAAGAAGCCGTCGATTCGCTGCTGGACAACGGCCGCCGCGGCAAAGCGATGACCGGCGCCAACAAGCGTCCGCTGAAATCGCTGGCTGAAATGATCAAGGGCAAGGGCGGCCGCTTCCGCCAGAACTTGCTGGGTAAGCGCGTCGACTACTCGGGCCGTTCCGTCATCGTCGTGGGCCCGCAATTGAAACTGCATCAGTGCGGCTTGCCGAAACTGATGGCGCTGGAACTGTTCAAGCCTTTCATCTTCAACAAGCTCGAACTGATGGGCCTGGCGACGACGATCAAGGCCGCCAAGAAGCTGGTCGAGATCCAGGAACCGGTCGTCTGGGACATCCTGGAAGACGTGATCCGCGAACATCCGATCATGCTGAACCGCGCGCCTACGCTGCACCGTCTGGGTATCCAGGCTTTCGAGCCGGTCCTCATCGAAGGCAAGGCGATCCAGTTGCACCCGCTCGTCTGCGCCGCATTCAACGCCGACTTCGACGGCGACCAAATGGCGGTCCACGTGCCGCTGTCGATCGAAGCGCAGATGGAAGCGCGCACGCTGATGCTGGCGTCGAACAACATCCTGTTCCCGTCGAACGGCGAACCGTCCATCGTTCCTTCCCAGGATATCGTGTTGGGTCTGTACTACGCGACCCGCGAAGCGATCAATGCGAAGAACGAGGGGATGATGTTCCCCGACGTGTCCGAAGTGATACGCGCCTACGACAACAAGGAAGTCGAACTGACGACCCGCGTCACCGTGCGCATCACCGAGTACCCGAAAGACGCCGCAACGGGCGAGTTCGTGAAAACGGTCACCCGCTACGAAACGACCATCGGCCGCGCCATCCTGTCGGAAATTCTGCCTAAGGGCTTGCCGTTCTCCGTCTTGAACCGCGCCCTGAAAAAGAAAGAAATTTCGAAACTGATCAACACCTCTTTCCGTAAGTGCGGCCTGCGCGCGACGGTGGTGTTTGCCGACAAGCTGATGCAGTCGGGCTTCCGCCTGGCAACCCGCGCCGGTATCTCGATCTGCGTCGACGACATGCTGGTACCGCCGCAAAAAGTCACGCTGATCGCGACTGCCGAGTCCGAAGTGAAACAGATCGAACAGCAGTACGCGTCCGGCCTGGTCACCGCCGGCGAGCGTTACAACAAGGTCGTCGACATCTGGGGCAAGACCTCGGACGAAGTCGGCAAGGCCATGATGGACCAGCTCAAAGTGGAAGACGTGGTCAAGCGCGACGGCAGCAAGTCGACGCAGGAATCGTTCAACGCCATTTACATGATGGCCGACTCCGGCGCGCGCGGTTCCGCAGCCCAGATTCGCCAGTTGGCCGGTATGCGCGGTCTGATGGCGAAACCGGACGGCTCGATTATCGAAACGCCGATTACCGCGAACTTCCGCGAAGGTCTGAACGTGTTGCAGTACTTCATTTCGACCCACGGCGCGCGTAAAGGTCTGGCCGATACGGCGCTGAAAACGGCGAACTCGGGTTACCTGACCCGCCGTCTGGTCGACGTGACACAAGATCTGGTCGTCATCGAAGATGACTGCGGCACCATGAACGGCACCGTGATGAAGGCGCTGGTCGAAGGCGGTGAAGTCATCGAACCGTTGCGCGACCGTATCCTCGGCCGCGTGGCCGTGCACGATGTCGTCAATCCTGAAACCCAGGAAACGCTGTACGAAGCCGGCAGCCTGATGGACGAGGACATGGTCGAAGAGATCGAGCGTCTGTCGATCGACGAAGTCAAAGTCCGCACGCCGCTCACTTGCGACACGCGCTTCGGCCTGTGCGCCAAGTGCTACGGCCGCGACCTGGGCCGCGGTTTGCTGGTCAACGCCGGCGAAGCCGTCGGTGTCGTCGCCGCGCAGTCGATCGGCGAACCGGGTACCCAGCTGACCATGCGTACCTTCCACATCGGTGGTGCGGCGTCGCGTGCGGCGGTGGCATCGTCGGTGGAAGCGAAATCGAACGGCACCATCCGCTTCACGGCAACGATGCGTTACGTCACGAACGGCAAGGGCGCGCAAATCGTCATTTCCCGTTCCGGCGAAGTGCTGATCACCGACGACCACGGCCGTGAGCGCGAGCGTCATAAAGTGCCGTACGGCGCGACCCTGATCGTCAAGGACGGCATGGTCATCAAGGCCGGCACGCCATTGGCAACGTGGGATCCGCTGACCCGTCCGATCATTACCGAATACGCCGGTCTGGTGCGTTTCGAGAACGTCGAAGAAGGCGTCACCGTGGCCCGTCAGGTCGACGAAGTCACCGGCCTGTCGACTTTGGTCGCTATCGATGCGAAACGTCGCGGTTCCTTGACCAAAACGCTGCGTCCACAGGTCAAACTGTTGAACGACTCGAACGAAGAAGTGAAGATCGCCGGCACCGAACACTCGGTGGCGATCGGCTTCCAGGTCGGCGCGCTGATCATGGTCAAAGACGGCCAGCAAGTGTCGGTCGGCGAAGTGCTGGCGCGTATCCCTACCGAATCGCAGAAGACGCGCGATATTACCGGGGGTCTGCCACGCGTTGCCGAACTGTTCGAGGCGCGCTCGCCGAAAGACGCCGGTATGCTGGCGGAAGTCACGGGTACGGTTGCGTTCGGTAAAGAAACCAAGGGCAAGCAGCGCCTGGAAATCACCGACATGGACGGCAACAAGCATGAGTTCCTGATCACCAAGGACAAACAAGTGCTGGTGCATGACGGCCAAGTCGTGAACAAGGGCGAGATGATTGTCGACGGCCCGGCCGATCCGCAAGACATCCTGCGCCTGCTGGGTATCGAAGCGCTGGCCCGTTACATCGTCGACGAAGTGCAGGACGTGTACCGTCTGCAAGGCGTGAAGATCAACGACAAGCACATCGAAGTGATCGTGCGTCAGATGCTGCGCCGCGTGCAGATCGTCAACGCCGGCGACACCAACTACATCGTTGGCGAGCAGGTGGAGCGTTCGGAACTGCTGGACGAGAACGACCGCGTCAGCTCGGAGAACAAGATCCCTGCGACCTACGAAAACGTCTTGCTGGGTATTACCAAGGCATCGCTGTCGACCGATTCGTTCATCTCGGCCGCATCGTTCCAGGAAACCACCCGCGTGCTGACGGAAGCGGCGATCATGGGCAAGCGCGACGGTCTGCGCGGCCTGAAGGAAAACGTCATCGTCGGCCGCCTGATTCCTGGCGGTACCGGTCTGGCCTTCCACCGCGCCCGCAAGGAAAAAGAAGCGTGGGAAGTCGAAGAGCGCAATGCTTTGTTGCTGGCAGAGAAGGCCTCCTTGGCCGGCGAAGCGGCGGAAGCCTTGCAGGACATCGAAGAGCAACAACACGGCGGCGAAGCGTAATTCAGCTTTAATCGTCAATAAAGCGGCGCCTGGGAGCAATCCCCGGCGCCGTTTTTTTATATGCAGTGATGCTTACCGCAGCGCGCGGGCGGCAGCATGGTTTTAGCCAACAGTCTTAATGAATCAATTAAATGCCATGGATGAAATCATCGCTCCCGCCGTATTAACTCATCTATAAAACGATTCGCTCATATTCAGGGCCATAGCCGATGCTTTGGCCTTTTCGACATATATGGCGATTGCCCGTCATGAAATAGCTGAAGTCCAAGTACGCTCGGGATGATACTCAAGAGTGCGCGCGCTTGGCGGCCGGGAGGGCCGGACGCTTTATTCTGGTGCGGCTTCGCCGTATGCGTATTTTCCGTAGGGCATGGCAGATATGTCAAGATTTGGCTTGCTTGTGCTAAGATTTAGCGCATGATCGCACAAGCCCTCTTTACTCCAGCGCAGCAAAAGCTACTCGGCTTGCTATTCGTGCGCGTCAATGAAGGATTTCATTTGAACGAGATCATGCGGCTTACCGGCCTGGGCAGCGCTTCCGCCCAGCGCGAGCTGCGGCGCCTGCATGATTCCGGTTTGATTACTTCCGAGCGCATCGGTAATGTGCGGCGTTTCTGGCCGAATAAGGAAAGCCTCGTGTACCCGGAATTAAGCGGGCTGGTGCAGAAAACCTTCGGCCTGGTCGGGGTCTTGCATTCCACGCTAGCGCCGCTGTCCAGCCATTTGCATGTGGCTTTCGTGTATGGCGCCACGGCGAAAGGCCAGGACGCGGCCGGCAGCAATATCGATTTGTTGTTGGTTGGCGACGACACCCATTATGGTGAGTTATTGACCGGGCTGGCGCCGGCGGAACGGGCATTAAGGCGCAAGATTAATCCGAACTTATATTCGCTGGCGGACTTCCAGCGGCGCCTGCGCGAAGCACAGCCGTTTCTGATGCAGGTATTGAAGCAGCCGAAAATATTCGTGATCGGCGGCGATCTGGAGTTGGCGAATATCGAATATATCGGTCAGACATTTCAGACGGAAATAGGCCAGATGCATCTTTGATGGCGTAGTCGTATAATTTGTCACGGCGCAAGTAAAAAATTGCCGCCCTGATTAGAATGCGCATGGTGCGGGCGGGATTTGATGGGTTCACATGGTTGGGGCCGGTTTCGGCGCTGCGGGGTGGAATGTTGAAGATGACTAGACTCGAAGCATTTGGCATGATTGTCGCGCAGGCTACGCGCGGCGAGTTGGTGTTTCCGACCAGCGTGAACGCGGCGCTGCAATTGCAACTTGCGCTGGCCGATCCGGATTGCCATATCGACCACGCCATCAAACTGGTGCTGTCCGACCCGACGCTGGCGGCGCGCACGGTGGCCCTGGCCAATTCCGCCGTGTTCAACCGCAGCGGCGCCGGCGTGACCGGCGCGCGCGCGGCCGTCATGCGGGTCGGCTACCGCAATCTGTATTCGCTGGTGGCGGCGATGGTGGTGCGCCAGTTCGGCAGCCGGATCGAAGACCCGGACTTGCGCATGATGGCGCAGCAATTGTGGGAGCATACGGCCCATGTGGCTGCGCTCGCCTACGTGATCGCGCGGCGCGTTACCTATGTCGACCCGGATACGGCCTTGTTCGCCGGCATCGTGCATGAGGTCGGCGGCTTCTACCTGCTGTCGCGCGCCGACGAGTTCCCCGGCCTGCTCGACGGCCAGGCCGAACACTGGATGGAGTCGGCCGAGGAGGTCATCGGACGCGAAGTCATGAAGCGCCTGATGATACCGGAGCCGGTCGCGCTGGCCATCGAGGGCTTGCGCGACGGCTTGTTGTCGATTCCCCCCGATTCCCTGCTCGACACCTTGTTGCTGGCCAAACAGTTGGCGCCGGTCGTCTCGCCTTTGCAGCAGACTTTCCTGGAGATGCTGACGCCGTCCGAATCCGTCATCGATTTCCTGATCGACAATGAGATGATGACGTCGATCCTGGCCGAATCCGCCGACGAGGTGCAGTCGATGAGCGCGGCCTTGCTGGTGTAGCGGCACCCGCTTATTGTCTTCTATTTCTGTCAAGTTTGCCGGAACGTCGTTCAAGTTCGCTCATGGGTGCAGTACCACCTTGATGCATTGCTCCTGCTTGCGCATGAAAATGTCGTAGCCGTGCGGCGCATCGTCGAGTTTCATGTGGTGGGTGATGATGACCGATGGGTCGAGTTCGCCTTGTTGTATCCGCGCCAGCAGCGGCCGCATGTAACGCTGCACGTGGGTTTGCCCGGTCTTGATCGTCAGCGCGCGGTTCATCGCGGAACCGAACGGTATCTTGTCGCTGAAGCCGCCATAGGCGCCCGGCACCGACACGACGCCGCCGTTGCGGCAGGCCAGCAGCGCTTCGCGCAAGGCCGTCGGCCTATCCGTTTCCAGCCGCACCGCCTGCTTGAGCCTGTCGTAGGCGTAGGCGATGCCGGCGCCGTGCGCCTCCATGCCGACGGCGTCGATGCAGGCGTCCGGGCCGCGCCCGCCCGTCATCTCTTTCAGCGCGTCCAGCACGTCGAGGTCGTCGAAGTTGAGGGTTTCGGCGCCGGACTTCTCGCGCGCCATGCGCAGGCGCTCCGGGTAGCGGTCGATGCCGATGACGCGCTCGGCGCCCAGCAGGTAGGCGCTTTGGATGGCGAACTGGCCGACCGGGCCGCAGCCCCACACGGCGACGACGTCGCCCGGTTCGATGTCGCAAGCCTCGGCCGCCATATAGCCGGTCGGCAAAATATCGGACAGGAACAGCACCTGCTCGTCTGTCAGGCCGTCCGGGACCGGCAGCGGGCCGACGTCGGCATACGGCACCCTGACGTATTCGGCCTGGCCGCCCGCGTAGCCGCCCGTCAGGTGGGAAGAACCGAAGATGCCGGCCGGCGCGTGGCCCCACAGTTTTTCCGCCAGATAGGCGTTCGGGTTGGAGTTTTCGCAGACGGAAAACAGTTTTTGCTCGCAAAAGAAGCAGTGGCCGCAGGCGATCGGGAAGGGCACGACGACGCGCTCGCCGATGCGCAGCTGGTCGACGGCGGCGCCCAGTTCCACCACTTCGCCCATGAATTCATGGCCGAGGATGTCGCCCGCCTGCATGCCCGGCACGGCGCCGTTGTACAGGTGCAGGTCGGAGCCGCAGATGGCCGTCGAGGTGACCTTGACGATGGCGTCGCGCGGCTTGAGGATGACCGGGTCCGGCACCTGTTCGATGCGGACCTCGCGCTTGCCCTGCCAGCAGTTCGCTTTCATGGCCGCGCCTCCTTGTGAAACAGGCGGGCGATGAAGCGGCGCCGCCCCGCCGCTTGCCCGTCCGTCGTCGCCACCTCCCCCGCTTCGAGCAATTGCTTGAAGCGGCGCAGGTCTTGCTCGATTTGCCGGGCCGGCTCCGCGCCGAACAGCCTGGCGGCGTCGGCCTTGCCGCCGGGTGCCGCGTATTGCATGCTCATTTTCAGCAGGGTGCCGCGGCCGCCGGGGCCGGGGGCGAACTCGACGAGGCCGTGGTGGTCGAGGCCGGCGGCGCCGAGCGAGCGCCAGGCCAGGCGCTGGCCCGGCACATCCTCGGTGATGTCGGCGTCCCATTCGATGCCGCCGGCCGGCCCTCTGGCTTTCCAGTGAGAACGGCGCGCGTCGATGCGGCGCACCGATTCCAGGTGCGGCATGAAGCGCGGCAAGCGCTCCAGGTCGCGCCAGAATTCGTAGCATTCGTCGGGCATGCGGTTGACCGCCACTGTCTTGCGCAAGGGCGGGTTGGCGCCGCCCGCCAGCGCCCCGGCAGCGCTGGCCGGGGCGGCGCGCGCGCAGGCCAGCACGTCCAGCGCCGCGACGCCGGTGACGACGACGGCCGTCGCGGCAAGGCGCGCCGGCGCGCTGCCGGGCGCGCGCGCCGCCATCCCCAGCGTGAGCAGGTCGGCCGCGTCGCCGGCCACGCGCGACCAGCGCCACAGCGCCGACGCCGGCTGGTTCAGCAGGCCGAGGCCGCAGACCATGGCGCGCACGCCCATCGCCCGCATCAGCAGCGGCGCCACGGGCAGGCCGGCGGCCTTGGCGACGGCGCGCGGCGCCAGCAGATGGGCGAGGCCGACGCCGATGCTGAGCCAGCCCAGCGCCGTCGCCAGCCGTTCGCCGCGACTGTCCGGCGCCGCCTTGTAGCCGGCGGCATATGCGCGCGCGCGCCGGCGCCGCGCTGCGCCGGCCAGATCCGTGCCGCCGTCGGCGCCATTGCCCCGCAGCAGCGACGCGGTGGGGAATTGCCAGGAGCCGGGCCGGCCCCGGCGCACCCTGGTTTGGTCCGTGATGTTTTGCATGATGTCTCCCGGCGTGGCGCTGCCGCAAGCCGCCGCGCGCGCCAAACGTTGAAGATGATGCAAATTAGGCCAGACGGCGGCGCGGCGGTTCCGCCGCCGGCGCCGGAAAAGCCCGGTGCCGGGGCGCTTGCTGCGTTGGATCAAACGGGCGCGGGGTTGCCGGCGCGTTCACGCCGGCCCATCTGGCGCGGTTCAGCGCCGCGCGGCGGCGATCCAGCGGTCGACCTTGGCTTCCAGCAGCTTCAGCGGCAGGGTGCCGTCGCTGAGCACGACTTCGTGGAATTTCTGCAGGCTGAACTTGTCGCCCAGCGCCGCCGTCGCGCGCTGGCGCAGCTCGATGATTTTCAGCGCGCCGATCTTGTAGCCCAGCGCCTGCGCCGGCCAGGCCATGTAGCGCTCCGTTTCGCTGCGGGCGGCGGCGTCGTAGCCGAGCGTGTCGCGCATGTAGGCGATGCTTTGCTCGCGCGTCCAGCCCTGCGTGTGCAGGCCGGTGTCGACGACGAGGCGGCTGGCGCGCAGCAGTTCGTCGTTCAGGTGGCCGACGTAATCGGCGGGGTTCTCGAACAGGCCCATTTCCTTGCCCAGGGTTTCCGCGTACAGCGCCCAGCCTTCGGTGAAGGCGTTGTTGCCGCCGAATTTACGGAAGTCCGGCAAGTTCATTTCCTGCACCAGGGCCAGGTGGAAGTGGTGGCCCGGCTTGCCCTCGTGCAGGAACAGCGTCGTCATGCCGCTGTTGCCGTATTGCTTGGGGTCGTTGACGACGGACCAGAACACGCCGGGGCGCGAGCCGTCCGCCGCCGGCGAGGTGTAGTGGTCGGCGGCCGTGGCGCGGCTCAGTTCCGGCTCCAGGCGCAAGTCCAGCGGCGCCTTCGGCACCAGCGTGAACAGGGCCGGCAGCTTGCTGTCGAGCAGGACGTTGAGTTTGCGGTAGACGTCCAGCACTTCCTGTTCGGTTTGGAAGGGGTAGAACTTCTGTTGCCCGCTCATCCACAGCGGCAGGCCGGCGGCCGGGCCGTGGTAGCCCAGTTGCGGCCCGAGCACGGCGAACTGGGCCTGGATGCGCGCCACCTCCTTCAGGCCGATGGCGTGGATCTGTTCCGGTTGCAGCGTCGTCGTGGTCTGGCTGGCGACGCGCGCCTGATACCAGGCGCGGCCGCCGGGCAGGGCGCTCCAGCCGCTGCTGGCGCGGCTGGCCGGCAGGTAGTCCGTTTCGATGAAGGCGGCCAGGCGGGCCAGCGCCGGCATGACCTTGGCTTCGATGACGACGCGGTAGGACTGCGTCAGGCGCTCTTTGTCGGCGGCGGAAAAGGCCGCCGGCAGCTTGCTGACCGGCGTGTAGTAGACGCTCGTTTCCGGCGTCGCGCTGAGCAGTTTCTGGAATTGCGGCAGCGTCGAGTTGACCAGCGCCTTCGGCAGCACGATGCCGCGGCGCATGCCCTCGCGCATATTGGCGATGGCCTGGTCTATCCACGCCGGCAACTGGCCGACGCGGCTCAGATAGGCTTCGTATTCCTTGACGGTGCCGATCGGTTGCGAGGCTTCGCCGCCGGCGTAGTTGGCGAGGATCACGGGCACGCTGTCCATCTGGTTCAGCGGCAGCAAATGCTCGGGGAAGGGCTCGAAGGTCAGCGCGCTGTGCAGCTCGTAGTGGAGGATGGCGTAGTTGCTGCGCTCGGCCTCGCTCAGGCGCGCCGGCTTGATCGCCTCCAGGCGCTTGGCGAATTGGCGCAGCAGCGCGAATTGTTTGGCGCGCACGGCCGGCGCGATGCTCATGCCCAGTTCCGCGTCGAAACGGTTATCGCCGTTCTCGGTGGCGCCGATCGGCTCGAAGTGCGCCAGGGCCTGGTAGTACTCGTCCGCCAGCGCCCGCAACAACTGCTGTTCGGCGGCGGCGCCGGCGTGCGCCGGCGCGACGGCGGCCGGCTTGGACGCGCTGGCCGGGGCGCAGGCGAGGGCGAGGGCGGCGGCCAGCGTGCCGAGGGCTGCGGCGGTGGAGCGATGCGTCATAAACTGTTTCCTTCGTGGCGAGTGAATGGGGCGTCAAGCGGCGACAAGGATACGCGATCGCATACAGTTTGGACAATGTTTCCCTGCCGCCCGGGCGACGCCGCCGCGTTTACTTGGCGGCACCCAGGCTGCCGACGACGGCTCGCCAGTCGCCGTCCAGCGGACGGCACGGCGGGCAGGGTTGTTGCGCGATCAGCGCGCGGATGCGCTCGATGCGTTCGCCGGTCTGCGGGTGCGAGGAGGCCCAGGCCGGCAGCGCGGCGGCGCCGGCCGTTGTTTTTTCCAGTTTCTGGAAGAACGTCAGCATGCCGTCCGGGCTGATGTGGGCGCGCAGCAGCGCCTGGAAGCCGAGGCGGTCGGCCTCCTCCTCCATGTCGCGGCTGAAGTACAGGGTGCCGGCCTGGTGCGCCAGGGGCGCCGCGACGCCGCTGACGTCGCCCAGCGTGACGCTGAGCAGGGCGCCCCAGCCGAGCGCGCCTATCATCTGTTTCAGCGAATGGCGCTGCTCGATGTGCTGCACCTCGTGCGCCAGCACGGCCGCCAGTTCGGTGGGGCCGGCGGCCTGTTCCAGCAGCCCCGTGTGGACCACCACGTAGCCGCCGGGCATGGCGAAGGCGTTCACGCTGGCGTCCTTCTTGACGAACCAGCGGTACTGGTAGCGCGAGCCGCGGGTCAGGTCGGCGCCGATGCGCTGCACGGCCTGTTGCGCCGCGCCGCTGTCGAGCAGGCCGCCCTGGGCGCGCACCTGGGCCAGCACCGCCAGCCCCAGTTTTTCCTCGACGGCGACGGGCACCAGTCCGGCCAGCCAGGCGGCCGCGCGCGGCGCCTGCCACCACGCCAGCGCGCCCAGCAGCAGCGCGGCGCCGGCCAGCCCGCCCAGCCAGCCCCACACCTGGCGGTGCTGGCGGCCGCGTTGCCGCCATTGCTGCTGTAGTTGTGCCTGCAGCGGCGCCGGCGCCGTCGCCAGCAGGGCGGCGATGTCGGCCTCGGCCAGCGCCTGCAGCGCGGCCTGCTTGCCATTCGCGTCGAGCCAGTTCAGGTACAACTGCGGCTCCTCGAAGCCGCCGACGCTGACGATCAACTGGTCCGGGTCCAGCTCCAGCAGCGGGCCGGCCGCTTCGATGCGCAGCTTGCCGGCCTCGAAACGGGCCGTGACGCGCAAGCCCTCGGGTGGAAAGGAGCTGCCGGACAGGTGGGCGTGTATGCTGGACATGGCGGGGAAGGGAAGTGGGTGGCGGCGCCATTATCCCACGGCGCCGCGGGCCGGATGGCGGCCTAGACGCCGTGGGAAATCAGTTCCAGCGGCAGCGCCGTCGTGCACTTGATCTGCTCCATGGAAAACGCCGACGAGACGCCCGTCAGTTGCACCGACTTGATGAGCTTTTTATAGAAGGTGTCGTAGCCGCCGATGTCGGTGGTGACCACCTTGAGCAGATAGTCGACGTCGCCGCTCATGCGGTGGAATTCCTGCACCTCGGGCAGGGCCATCACGGCGGCGGCGAAGCGGCGCAGCCATTTCTCGTCGTGCTGGCCGGTGCGCACGCTGACGAAGACCGTCACCGGCAGGCCGATCTTCTGGCGGTTGACGATGGCCACGCGGCGCTCGATATAACCTTCTTCCTCCAGGCGTTTGACGCGCTTCCAGCAGGGCGTGCTGGACAGGCCGATCTGCTCGCTCAGGCCGGCGATCGACAGCGTGCCGTCGGCCTGCAGCGCGGCGAGGATGGCGCAATCGTATTTGTCGAGAGGATTCATATTGCGTATCGCCGAAAAGGAGAATGATTTTTCTTTATTCTACCGGGAATGCAGATCGAATGAGTATATCTTCACGGCTCACGCTGGTTAAACTATGGTTTCGCCTACTTGCCGGAACAACCGCACCATGATGACCGAAATCTACCTCGATGGAAACGCCACCACCGCCGTGCTGCCGGCCGCCGCGGCCGCCGCCCTGCACGCGATGGCGCAGGGTTTTGGCAACCCCAGCAGCACCCACGCCACCGGTCTGCAGGCGAAGGCGATGCTGGACGGCGCGCGCGCCCGCGCCCGCCGCGTCGTTGGCGCCGGCGACGGCCGCCTGATGTTCAACAGCGGCGCCACCGAGGGCATCCAGACGGCCGTGCTGTCGGCGCTGTGCGCGCTGCGGGCGCGCCGCGCGCGGGGCGAGCGCACCGGTTCCGTGCTGCTGTATGGCGCCACCGAACACAAGGCCGTGCCGGAAAGCCTGGCGCACTGGAACCGCTTGCTGGGACTGGACCTGGAGCTGCGCGCGCTGCCGGTGGACGGCGACGGCCGCCATGACCTGGCGGCGTTGCGCGCGCAGGTGGGCGAGGCGGCGCTGCTGTGCACGATGGCGGCCAACAACGAGACGGGCGTCATCTCCGACCTGGACGGCATCGCCGCCGTGCTGGCCGACAGCGGCAGCGACGCCTACTGGCTGGTCGACTGCGTGCAGGCGCTGGGCAAGTTGGCGCTGAACCTGGGCGCCACGCGCATCGACTACGCGCCGTTTTCCGGCCACAAGCTGTACGCGCCCAAGGGCGTCGGCATGCTGTACGTGCGCGCCGGCGCGCCGTTCACGCCGCTGATCGCCGGCGGCGGCCAGGAATCGGGGCAGCGCTCCGGCACCGAGAACATGGCCGGCATCGCCGCCCTCGGCGCCGTGCTGGCGGCGCTGGAGGACGGCGCCGTCTTCCGCAGCCACACCCAGCTGGAGGCGATGCGCGAGCGCCTCGTGGCCAGCCTGCGCCGCGCGCTGCCCGGCGTCGTCTTCAACATGCCGATGGCGACGTCGCTGCCGACGACGCTGAATTTTTCCGTGCCCGGCCTGGCCAGCAAGGAGCTGCTCGACCTGTTCGACGCGGCGCGCGTGCGCGTCAGTTCCGGCAGCGCCTGTTCGTCCTCGAAGGCGGCGCCCAGCTACGTGCTGGAAGCGATGCGCTTGCCGCATTGGCGCAGCGGCGCGGCGATCCGCATGTCCTTCGGTCCGCACACGGACCTGGCGATGATCGCCGACGCCTGCGCCCGCATCGAGCGCTGCGGCGAGGCGCTGCGCGCCAGCTGCCTGGTGCCGTCGGAACTGGCGCCGTCGGCGCGCGACGGTGTCATTCAGCTCGGCGTCGACGGCGCCTGCACATGGCTGCTGACGGATGCGGCCAGCCGCAGCTGCGTCATCATCGACCCGCTGGCGCCGCTGGCCGGCCGCCTGGCCGCCTATGTGCGCTGCCAGGATTACCGCGTCGCGGCGATCCTGCACACGCAAGCGCCGCCGGACGGCGGCGCGGCGCGCCAGGCGCTGCTCGACGAGCTGGGCGGCCACGGCGCCGCGCCGGCCGGCGACGCGCTGGGCTGGCCGGCGCACGCCGCCCCGCTGGCGCTGGGGCCGCAGGCGCTGGTGCGCGTGGCGGCCGGCGCCGGGCGCGCCTATTATCTGCTGGGGCGGGCCGGCGCCGGCGGCGTGGCGCCGCAGGACGTGCGCTTCGCTTTCACCGGCGCGCTGGCGGCGGCCGAGCTGGACGCGGCGCGCATCGAGCTCGACACGCTGCTGTGTCCGGGCCATGACGAGCAGAACCTGTTGTGCAGCAGCCTGCGCGCCGAGCGCGGCCTGGTGGCGGCGGTGGACGCCGGCGCGAATCTGAGCGCGGCGGGGCTGGAGGCGTTCTTGCTCAGCCATCCGAACGCGCTGCTGATCGACGTGCGCGAGGCATACGAGCATGCGGCGGGCGGCGCCGCCGCGCTGGGCGGGCGTGCCGCGCTGAGCGTGCCGCTGAGCCGCCTGGGCGAGCATGTGGGCGACTGGCTGCGCGGCGAGCGCGTGCCGCTGGTGTTCTTCTGCCGCAGCGGCAACCGCAGCGGCAAGGCCGTCGCCTGCCTGCACCGCCTCGGCTACGCGGCCGCATGGCATGTCAGCGGCGGCATGGCGCTGGGCGAGGCGGCGCTGGCGCCGCTGGCGCGGGCCGCCTGAGGCTGCCCGGCGCCTCTCGGCGCGGCCGGTTAGCGTCGGGCTATTTCACGGCCGACGGCGCCCAGGGCGCCGCCTGCTTGCTGCGGTGTCCGGCCAACACCATCACGCCCACGCCCATCAACAGCATCGCGTAAGGGGACGGCTCGTCGAGCGGCGTGCCGGATTGCGGGCGGGCGGGCGCGGCGGCGCGCGGCGGGCGGGCCTCCGCGCGCGCCGCGCCGGGCGCACTGGCCGCCGTCGCCGCCTGGGCGCCGCCGGCCGCCGCCGCCATCAGGGCGGCTGCAAGGACACGTTTTCCATCTAATTGCATACATTCCTCATAAAAATAATCGCCGGATGCGCGCCTGCGGGCGGGCGGTTTGCTCGAAAGCGGCCATAATATTACGTTTCAACAATATTGGCCGTTCTGTACGCCAAACCCGCGCGCGACTATTTTTTTGGGGCAATGCGCGGCGGCGTTTACAAGCCCAGGCGTGCGCCGGCGCCCAGCAGCGTGGCCAGGCCCAGCAGCGCGAACACGGCGGCGGCGATGCCGTGCACCAGGCGCAGCGGCACCCGGTTGGCAATCTTTTCGCCGAGGTAGACGGCCGGCACATTGGCCAGCATCATGCCGGCGGTCGTGCCGGCGACGACGGCGAACAGGCTGCTGTAGCGGGCCGCCAGCGCCACCGTGGCCACCTGCGTCTTGTCGCCCATCTCGGCGACGAAAAAGGCGATCAGCGTCGTCAGGAACACGCCGTACTTGGCCAGCTTGGTGTCGCCCTCGTCGATCTGGTCGGGCACCAGCGTCCAGGCGGCCATGGCCAGGAAAGACAGGCCCAGCACCCAGCGCAGCGCAGCGGGGCCGAGCAGCGAGGTGATCCAGGTGCCGACGGCGGCGGCGAAGGCGTGGTTGGCGACGGTGGCGATGAAAATGGCCAGCACGATGGGCAGTGGCTTGCGGAATTTCGCCGCGAGCAAGAAAGCCAGCAACTGGGTTTTATCGCCGATTTCAGCGAGGGCGACGATGCCGGAGGAGACGAGGAAAGCTTCCATGAGAAATAAACAGGTACGCGGGCCGGACGGTTAACCAATGATCCAAGGGCAGCCCCGGCCCATGCGGCCGCCCCGTGATCAAAGGTCTCGTCAAGTCATGCAACCACCTGCACCATGGCCTGCGGGCCAATCATGTTGATACAGGTTCCTGCGCGTGGGCGCGGGACGACTACTCCCCAATGTTCAGCACGCATGATAGCAGAATGTTGCAAACCGCCGTGGGGTCAGGTCTAGACATGGCGGTTTTCAGCGCAAAAACCGCCATGTCTAGACCTGACCCCAGGGGGAAAGCAATGTTTCCTTAATTGCAGGGAAGTGCTATTCTGCCCGACGCTGCGTTGCTCCGGTGCGGGCCGCGACTATCCCTTTTGGAGACTTTGATGATGCATATGATGAATCGCCTTGCCGCCGCCATTTTGTTGGCGTTTGCCGCCGCCGCGCCGGCGCTGGCCGCCGCCGATGCCGGTGTGCCGCCGGCCAGCGCCGCCGCGCCGGCCGCCGCCTTCGACCTCGACGCCGATGTCGCCAGTGTGTTGAAGGCTTTCGATGTGCCCGGCATCGCGATCGCCGTCGTCAAGGATGGCAAGGTGCTCGTCGCCAAGGGTTTCGGCGTGCGCAAGCTGGGCCAGCCGGCCGCCGTCGACGCGCAGACGCTGTTCGAGGTGGCGTCGAATTCGAAGGCGTTCACGGCCGCCGCGCTGGCGATGCTGGTCGACGAGGGCAAGCTGGCCTGGGACGATCCCGTCACCAAGCATTTGCCCGGTTTCCAGATGTACGATGCCTATGTGACGAGTGCGATGACGGTGCGCGATCTGTTGACGCACCGCAGCGGCCTCGGCCTGGGCGCCGGCGATTTGCTGTGGTGGCCGACGACGAGTTTTTCGACCGATGAGATTATCGAGAAGCTGCGCTATATCCGCCCCGCCACGAGTTTCCGCAACAGTTATGCCTACGATAATTTGCTGTATATCGTGGCCGGCAAGATCATCGCCGACAAGGCCGGCAAGAGCTGGGGCGCGGCCATCCGCGAGCGCATCCTGACGCCGCTGGGCATGGCCGCCACGACCACCAGTCTGGACGAGCACGCCGGCAACGCCAACGTGGCGAACGCGCACAGCAAGATCAACGACAAGATCGCCGCCGTGAAGTCGATGCCGGTGCCGAACGCGGTCGGCGCCGTCGGCATCAACACCAACGCCGAGGAGATCGCGAAGTGGATGGCGGCCCTGCTCGACGGCGGCAAGATCGCCGGCAAGGCCGACCCGGAGGCGCGCCTGTTCAGCGCCGCGCAAAGCCGCGAGATGTGGACGGCGCAGACGCCGATGAAGATCGCCGAGCCGAAGCCCGGCCTGGCCGGCATCAAGCCGAATTTCAATGCCTATGGCCTGGGTTTCAATCTGCGCGATTACAAGGGCATGAAGCTGGCCCAGCACGGCGGCGCGCTGCAGGGCTTTTTCTCGCAGGTGGTGATGGTGCCGGAGGCGAAGCTGGGCGTGGCCATCCTCACCAACGCCGAGAGCGGTGCGGCGATGACGTCGCTGCAGTGGCGCATCCTCGACCATTATCTGAACGTCGCGCCCAGCGACTGGATCGGCTTGATCGGCACGGCCGACCGGGCCCGCCACGCCGCCGATGCGAAGAAGCAGGGCGGCGCCGCCGCCGCGCGCGCCGCCAAGTCGCAGCCTTCGCTGGCGCTGGCCGCCTACGACGGCGAGTACCAGGACCCGTGGTATGGCACGGTGACGATCAAGCCCGAGGGCAAGAAGCGTGTGCTGAGTTTTTCGCGCACGCAGGACCTCACGGGCGAGCTGGAACACTGGCAGCACGATACCTTCATCGTGCGCTGGAAGGAGCGCAATTTCAACGCCGACGCGTATGTCACGTTCGCGCTGAATCCGGACGGCAGCATCGAGCGCATGAAGATGGCGCCGGTGTCGTCGGAAACCGATTTCAGCTATGACTTCGCGGATTTGTCGTTCACGCCGGTGAAGGCGAAAAAAGCCCAGCAGTGAGGCGGCGCGGCCGCCGCCGCCAGTATCGGCGGCGGTGCGCGATTCCGGCGCTGGCCCGTCAGCAGGCTGGCGCGGCGCTCAAGGCTTCACAAATTTCAAGGTCATGCGGTCGCTTTCGCCGATCGCCGTGTAGCGGGCGCGCTCGACGTCCTTGTTGGCATAGGTCGGCGGCAGCGCCCACACGCCGTTTTGGTGGTCGGCCGTGTCCCGCGGGTTGGCGTTGATTTCCGAGCGGGCCGCCAGCTTGAAGCCGGCCGCCTCGGCCAGGCCGATCACATACGCCTCGTGCAGGTAGCCGCTGCTGGCTTCGGCGTCCTGGGCGCGCGCGGCCGGCAGGCGGTGTTCGACGACGCCGAACACGCCGCCCGGTTTCAGGCTGTCGTAGACGCTGGCGAACAGGGTGGCCAGCTTGTCCGGGCCGGCGGGTATCCAGTTGTGGATGTTGCGGAAGGTCAGCACCATGTCGGCGCTGCCCTTGGCGGCGAAGCGGTAGGTGTGCGGCGGCTCGAACACGCCGCTCTTGACCTTGTCGAAGACGGCCGGGCTGGCCGCCAGTTTTTGCTGGAAGCGGGCGGCGCCGCGGCGCGCGTCCGCGTCGCTCGATTGCGGGTCGTCGCCGGCGGCGATCAACTGGCCGCGCTCGCGCAGGTAGGGCGCCAGGATTTCCGTGTACCAGCCGCCGCCGGGGGCCAGTTCGACCACCGTCATGTCGGGGCGTATGCCGAAAAAGCGCAGCGTTTCATACGGATGGCGGGCGGTGTCGCGGGCGGTGTTGGCGGCGCTGCGCTGGGCGCCGCCGAGGGCGGCCTTGAGGGCGTCGTCGGCCAGGGCGGAAGCGCTGCCGGCGCAGGCGAGCAGGGCGGCGAGGAAGAGTCGTTTCATGTGCTTACTCCGTTCATGGTTGGGACGAGGTCGCTGCCTCGTCCCCGGCGATGATCGCGGAAGCGCCGGGCCGGGTCAAGCGGAATCGGCGCCGCCCCACTGGCGCACGAAGGCGGGCATGGCGGCGCCGCCGCCGGCGGGGTCCGGCACGGCGCGGCCGCGGCTCTGCGCGAGCGGCAGCACGCCGGCCCAGACCGGCTGCGCCATGTCCTCGGCGTCGTCCAGCGGCGGGCCGCTGCGCACCTTCGCGGCCGCCTCGTCGAGGGCGATGCGCAGCACCGTCGTGGCGGCGTATTCCTTGTCGCTGCCGCCGCGCACCTCGGCCTGGCGGCCCGGCGCCAGATGCTCCATCAGCGCCTCCATCGCGGCGTGCTTGTCGGCGACGGCCTCGAAGCGGCCGTAGATCATCGCCGAGCGGTAGTTCATCGTGTGGTTGAAGGCCGAGCGCGCCAGCACCAGGCCGTCCAGGTGGGTGATGCTGACGCAGGCGTCGTTTTCGCTCAGGCGCTTCAGCAGGCGGCTGCCGTTCGAGCCGTGTATGTATAAATGGGCGCCGATGCGCCAGCAGGCCGTCGGGATGCAGTGCGTGCCGCGCTCGTCGTGGAAGGCGATGTGGCACAGGTAGGCGGCGTCGATGATGGCGTGCAGGACGGCTGCGTCGTAGTTGGCCAGTTCGGCGACGCGGCGCACGCGGGTGCGCGGGCTGGGTGCTGCGGATGGATTGGACATGGGCTGCTTTCAAAAAGGTGAAGGCGGAATATAATCCCTCGCTGGCCCTGAAAAAAGATCCAGGGCTGTGAAATTTGATGGGGCCACGAATGGATTACGCACTGCTGATGTCGACTTTCCAGCCGCCGCCGGGGCAGCGCGCCTGGCCGCGCCAGCGCCAGCTGCACGAATGCCTGCGCGCGGCGATCCGCGACGGCCGGCTGGCGGCCGGCACGCGCCTGGTGGCCACGCGCGCGCTGGCCGCCGAGTTGGGCATGGCGCGCAACACCGTGCTGTATGCCTATGAGCAGTTGGCCAGCGAGGGGTATGTCAGCACGGACCGGCGCGGCACCGTCGTGGCGGCGCTGCCGGCGCCGGCGGCGCCCGGCGCGGCTGTGGCGCCGCCGCACGCCGGCCTGTCGCGGCGCGCCCGCGCGCTGCGCGGCGTGATGCCGCAGGAGATTCTGGCGGGCGCCTTCATGCCGGGCGTGCCGGCGCTGGAGGCGTTTCCGCTGACGCTGTGGCGGCGCATGCTGGAGCGCGCCTGGCGCGCGCTGCCGGTGCAGCGCCTGCACTACGGCGACACGGCCGGCGAGGCGCCGCTGCGCGCCGCCATCGCCGACCATCTGCGCGCCGCCCGCGGCGTCGTCTGCGAGGCCGGCCAGGTGTTCATCACGGACGGCACGCAAAGCAGCCTGGACCTGTGCGCGCGCAGCTTCGCCGACGCCGGCGACACGGTCTGGCTGGAAAACCCCGGCTACGGCGGCGCGCTGGCGGCCTGCCGCGCCGCCGCGCTGCGCGTCGTCGGCATCGCCGTCGACGCCGACGGCATCGCGCCGGCGCCGGCCGACTGGCGGCGGCGCCGGCCCAGGCTGATCTACGCGACGCCGTCGCACCAGTACCCGACCGGCAGCGTGCTGAGCCTGCCGCGCCGGCTGGCGCTGATCGATGGCGCGCGCGCGGCCGGCGCCTTGATCATCGAGGACGACTACGACAGCGAGTTCCGCCACGACGGCCCGCCGCTGCCGGCCATGCAGGGCCTGGTGGCGGACGCGCCGGTGCTGTACCTGGGCACCTTCAGCAAGACCATGTTCCCGGCGCTGCGCATCGGCTTCATCGTCGTGCCGCGCGCGTTGGCGCCGGCGTTCGCCGCGCTGCTGGCGCAAACGGCTTCGCGCGGGCGCGTGGCCGAGCAGCTGGCGCTTGCCGAATTTCTGCGCAGCGGCCAGTTCGCGCTGCACCTGCGGCGCATGCGCCGGCTGTACCGGCAGCGCCGCGACGCGCTGGTGGCGGCGCTGCGGCGCCACTTCGACGGGCTGGCGACGGTGCACGGCGGCTCGGCCGGCATGCACCTGGCGCTGCGCTTCGACAGCGCGGCGCTGGACGACGCGGCGCTGAGCGCGCAGGCGGCGCGGCTGGGCATCGTGGCGCCGGCCCTGAGCGCCCAGGCCAGCGCGCCCGGCCACGGCTGGCGCGGCTTCATGCTCGGCTACGCGCAGCTGCCGGCCGAGCGCATGGCCGCGCCGGTGGCGGCGCTGGCCGCGCTGGTGCGCGCCGCCCTCACTGCTGGTCCAGCATCCAGTTCTTCAAGCCGGTGACCCAGGACTTGGCGGGCAGGTTCAGGCGCGTCTTGATGGCGCCGGCGCGTTCGTAGAGCACGCTGAAGTCGAGCAGCGGCGACTTCTTGAAGGCCAGCACGACGATGTTCTCGTCGTTCAGCTCGGGCACCCAGACGACGGCGTCGAACACCAGCTCCATCGCCTGCAGGTTCTTGTCGTAGGCGGCGAAGTCGCCGAACACGTTCGTCACCATGATGCCGTCGGCCGTCAGGCAGTCGTGGCAAGCCTGGTAGAACTCGGGCGTGTCGAGCACCGGGCCGCGCGCCGCCTCGTCGTACAGGTCCACCTGCAGCACGTCGACGCCGGCGTGGTTGGCGCTGTCGAGGACGAAGTCGAGCGCGTTCATTTCGCGCACGTCCAGGCGCGTGTCGTTGGGCGGCAGCGCGAACTGGGCGCCGCAGATGGCGATGACGTTGGGGTTGAGTTCGATCGCCGTCACGCGGGCCTCGGGGCAGCGCTGGTAGCAGAACTTGGTCAGCGCGGCGCTGCCCAGGCCGAGCTGGACGATGTGCCGCGGCTGCGCCGTGAACAGCATCCACATCATCATCATTTGCACGTATTCGAGTTCGATGGCGTCCGGCTTGGCCACGCGCATCGCCCCCTGCACCCAGGGCGTGCCCAGGTGCAGGTAGCGGATGCCGCGGTGTTCGGTGACGGTGGCCGGCGGATGGCCGGGAAAGGCGAAGGCGGTGGTGCCGTACTGGGTGCTGGTGGTCATGGCGCTGGGCGGTGTCGAGTGGCGCCAAGTGTAACAGACGAAAAAAAAAGACGCCGCAGCGTCTTTTCGGGGGAGCGCGGGGCGCTCAGGATAGTTTGCGGCGGCGCGCGACGACGCCGACCAGGGCCAGGCCGCCCAGCAGCATGCCGTAGGTGGCCGGTTCCGGCACGGCCGTCACGTCGAGCGTGCCGGCGTAGCTGGAGGCGACGCCGTAGCTGGTGCCGGTGATGACCAGCGTCAGCAGCCCCTGGACGGGAATCGAGGTGTAGTAGCTGAACGAGAGCCCGCCTAAATTGGTCACGTTCAGCGGCGTCGCGTTCAGCGAGGCCGTGCCGAAATCGATCTGGCCGACGGAGGTCGCGACGTTGCCGAAGAAGCCGGCCGCCGTTCCGGGCAGGCCGGAGTAGGTGAAGGTGTAGGTGTCGGTGAAGGCGCCCGCTTGGTGGCTGGTGCCGAAGGAAATGCTCCAGTCGATCGGCCCGCCCGTCAAGGGAACGGTGGGCGCGTTGTAGTCGTTTGCCGCCGCACTGCCGAATGCGCCGGCTAGCAATGCCGCCAAAAGTAATGATTTCAATTTCATGTTATCCCCGCGAAAGAATTACGATCCATCAAAAAAACCAGAACTGCAATACACGGTATCGCTAAGCTATCTTCATTGTCAATTGGCTATTTTTAAATCGAAGGATTGAATCGCATAGTCTTGTGCTAAATCAGGGGGCGTGCCGGACTGAGCGGCATTTTTTGAAAAGAACATCGTTGTTTTTGTGCCATGTTAAATATTTGATTGACAATTATTTAAGTGACCTTTTTTATTGCTGCATAGGAAGTAGCAGCGTGACGCGGCCGACTTCGGCGATGCCCAGCTGCGCCGTGCTGGCCGTGTAAGCGTTGCCGCGCCAGCCGTTCAGCAGCAACACGGTCTTCCCCTGTCCGGGGCGTCCGCTGTCCGGACGGCGGACGCCCCGGACTTGCGCGGACTTGATGAATCGGCAAGAATGCCCCACCTTGCACTTTCCCCCCATTCATAAAGGCCCCATGTCCCAGTTCAAACAATGGCAGTCGCATTGGCGCGCGCTGTTCGAGCGTCTCTGCGTGCTGCTCGCGCCCGCCGCGGCCGAGCCGGGCCACTATCCCTTCGCGCGCAGCGACGTCGCCATGTTCCACCGCGTCGCCGGCGGCGCCGGCGTGGCGCTCGACGACGCGACCTGGGACGACATGCTGCTCGACCAGTACACCGACCGGCTGGCGCCGGGCACCAGCATCTTCGGCCGGCAACTGCTGTATAGCCGCCTGCGCCAGGGCGCCCCGGACGACGACGGCGCGGCGCGGCTGCGCGCGCTGCTGCAAGACCCGGACGCGGTGGCGCTGTTGGAACAGGCTTGCGCCGGGCTGCGCCACGCCGACACCGAGGTCAGCGTGCTGCTGTTCGCCGAGGCTGTCCCGCGCGCGCCGGCGTGGAGCCGGCAATTGTTCTTGCTGCCCTTGGCGCTGGCGCTGGCGAGCGCCGCCGCGCTGCTGCTGTCGTGGATGGTGTGGCCGGCCGCGGTGCTGCTGTGGCTGGTGTTGATGGGCGTGCAAAGCCACTTCCACGACAGCGCCAAGGAATGGCAGCGCACGATGAACGCGCTGCAGCGGCAGTTGCACGCGCACAGCCTGCTGGCCCGGCTCGACGTGGCGCCGGCGCGGCCCCTGCGCGACGCCGGCGCGCGCGCCGCGGCGATCGGCCGGGCGATCGGGCGCTCGCCGCTGGGCCAGCTTCCCGTGCTGGGCGACTACCGCGACTGGGTTTTGCTCGACAATATCAAACACTATTTCAAGAGCCGCGAACTGGTGCGCAGCAACCTCGACCTGCTGCGCGACAGCTACCTGCTGGTGGCCAAGCTGGAGGCCGACCTGGCGCTGCTGCGCCACCTGCGCGACGGCGGCGGTTTTTGCTGGGCCACGCGCGGCGCGCCCGGCCACCTCGCCTTCACGGGCATGGTGCACCCGCTGCTGGAGCGGGCGGCGCCGCTGTCGTTCGCGCTGGACGGCAAGGGCGCCTTCATCTCCGGCCAGAACGGCATCGGCAAAAGCACGCTGCTGCGCAGCGTCGGCCTGAACCTGATCGTCGCGCGCGCCTTCGGCTTTTGCTACGCGGACGCGGCCAGCGTGCCGATGACGCCGGTGTATTCGAGCATGCAGGGCGAAGACTCGCTGGCCGGTGGCGAAAGCCTCTACCTGGCCGAGCTGCGCCGCGCCAAGGAGTTGCTGGCGCTGGCGGACGGGCCGCAGCCGGCCGTGTTCATCATCGACGAGATTTTTCGCGGCACCAACCACCTGGAGTCGATCTCGGCGGCGGCGGCCGTGCTGCACACGCTGGCCGCGCGCGGCACCGTCCTGGTGTCCTCGCACAACCTGGTGCTGGCGCCGCTGCTGGCGGATTGCCTGGCGCCGCTGTGCGTGAGCGCGCCCGACGGCGCCGCCGCCGGGCTGGCGCTGGCGCCGGGCGTGCTGGCCCGGCCCAACGGCATCGCGCTGCTGGCCGCGCGCGGTTTCGGCGCGCCCATCGAAGCGAAGGCCAGGCGCGTCCATGACTGGCTCAGCGCCTACCTGGCGCACCCGGGCGAGTGCGCCGACGTGTTGTAGACAGCTGGGGACAGACCACTATTTCCGGGAAATACTTTCCCGGAAATCGTGGTCTGTCCCCGGCTGCGCCTATTTTTCCTGCGCCATCGGCTTGCTCTTGTCGATCACTTCGCGGCAGTCGCCCTTGATGACGGCGTTGTCGTAGTTGCTCCAGCCGTAGCTGTCGACGTAGCGTTTGTGCTGCTTGAATTGCTTGTTCAGGAAGCTCCATTCGAGGCGCTCGCCGGCGTAGCGGATGTCGGCCATGTCGAGCAGGCTGTGGAAGATGTTTTCCGTCGCCAGGCGGGCTTTGCGGTGGCGCTTCAGCTGCGCCACCTTGTCCGGGTAGCGCTCCTCGTACTGCCCGGAGTACCAGACGAAGGCCGGCACGTGGAATTCGTATTGCGTGTTGTGGCCGTGGAAGGCCAGGCGGCAACTGCCGTCGTACAGCGTCTGGCCGTGGTCGGCCACATACATCAGCGAGGCCAGTTGCTGCCTGTCCTTCAGCGTGGCGATCACCTGCGCCAGGAACCAGTCGGTGTACAGGATGGAGCTGTCGTAGCTGTTGTTGAGCTGCGGCTTGATCTTGATGTCCGTGTAGACGGGCTTGTCGACGCCGTACAGCGAGGGCTGCCATTTGTCGAACTGCTTCGGGTAGCGCTGGCTGTAGTTCCAGTGGCTGCCCAGCGAGTGCAGCACGATGAGTTTTTTCGGCGCCGGGTCGGCCAGCGCGTTTTTCAGCGGATCGAAGAGGATCTGGTCGAAGTTGGAGTTGTTGGTGAAGCCGCCCAGGTTGAGGAACTGGATCACGTCGGCTTCCTTGGCGAACACCGACACGGGCGTGTCGAACTGGCCGAAGGAGATCTGGTTCGACAGCCAGTAGGTCTTGAAGCCGGCTTCCTTGTAGGCCGTCAGGAAGGATTTTTCCGAGAAGCCGTCCTTCAGGCTTTGCGTGGCCGGCTTGCGCGAGATGATCACCGGCACCGACAGGCGCGTCGCCGACACGGCCGTGATGACGTCGCGCAGCGTCACCAGGTTGCTTTCCTGTTTCAGCAGCGGGTTGGTGTCGCGCTCGTAGCCGTTCAGGCTCCAGCGGTCGTAGCGCGACGATTCGCCGATGACCATCACGACGACCTCGGGCGCCGGCCCGGGCTCGGCCTGGCGCGCGCTGAACGTGAAGGCGCTGCTCTTGCTGCCCAGCTCGGACAGATAGCGGCGCTCCGTGTAAAAGTCGGCGCCGCGCGCGACCAGGCCGAAGGGCCAGGAGTTGCCGAAGGTGTCGAGCTGGACCGGCAGCCTGGCCCAGTGCGGCAGGCGCGGCCATTTCAGCCGCGTGTGGCGGGCCGGCGCCACGCTGCCCGTGTCGGACGCGCTGTCCTCTTCGGCGTCTTCCTCCTCCTCGTCCTCGCCGGCGGCGTCGCCGTCGCCGAAGCCGGAGGCGGCCACGCTGGCCGGCGCCGGCGCGCCGGCCTTTGCCGCCGCCGCGCTGGCCGGCGCCTTCGCGCGTATGCCGAATTCGTGGCCGTAGGCGCCCAGGCAGGCGGCCGCCGCCAGCGCCGCCAGCGCCAGCCGGCGCGAGGCGTGGTTCCAGTCCAGCGCGCGCGTGGCGCGCGCCGCGCGCCACGTCAGCCACCACCAGGCGATGACGCCGGCCATCACGGCCAGCATCAGCCACACCTTCTGGCCGAGGAATTCCAGCGATTCCTTCGGGCTGGTCTCGGCGATGATGCCGAGGTGGTGGGTCGAGATGCCCTGGCCGTAGAAGATGAACAAATAGAGCTCCGTCGGCACGGCCAGGAAGGCAGGCAGCAGCAGCCAGTGGAAGTAGGCCGGGCGCTTGCAGAGGGCCCAGACGCCGATCCACGCGGCGGCCTCGATGCCCAGCAGTTGCCACGGCCGCTCCAGGCGCCGGCCCAGCAGGGCGGGCACGAAGGGCACGGCCGACAGCAGCAGGTAGCTGAGCAGCAGGAACAGGTGGGCGGGACGAAGCAGGGTGCGCATAGAGACGGGAAAGGAAAAATGTCCGCCATTATCGGGCTTTTTGCCCTTGCGGCGCGGCAAGCGTTGGCAAAATAGCGGGAAAGATGGCGCAGCGGCCGGCGCCGCTGCTGAAAATGTGTGCAGCGAAAGCCGTAAACTGGTTGACCTGGCGTAAGGCGGGGTCTATACTCGCGAGTTCTCGAATTTATTCTGCACACCGTCTACGCATTTGTCGTCGCGCCTTTCCGGGTGCTCGGCGGTGCCGCCGTTGTCAGTGCAAATCGGGACTAGGTTTAGTCCCCGGGCAATTGCCCGGGTTATCAATCGTGGTAATTTTGTTGGATTTATAACGATGCCAACCATCAATCAATTGATTCGCCAGCCGCGTATTTCCGTACGCGTCAAGAGCAAATCGCCGGCGCTGGAAAACAGCCCGCAAAAACGTGGTGTTTGCACCCGTGTTTACACAACGACCCCAAAGAAGCCTAACTCGGCTCTGCGTAAAGTCGCCAAAGTTCGCTTGACCAACGGTTTCGAAGTCATTTCGTACATCGGCGGTGAAGGCCATAACCTGCAAGAGCATAGTGTTGTTCTGTTGCGCGGCGGCCGCGTGAAGGATTTGCCGGGTGTGCGTTACCACATGGTTCGCGGCGCCCTCGATACCCAAGGCGTCAAAGACCGTAAGCAATCGCGTTCGAAATACGGTACCAAGCGCGCTAAAGCCGGTAAGAAGTAATAGCAAGAAAAAAAGTTTCGCTGAGTGGTAACTAACTAAGTGAATGTAGTCGACCGCATCTGGTCGAGTAAGTGGAAGGCTATGATGGTCGTCCGCGAGTGGTGCCCTAAGGCACGCTCAACTGAAGATTGAAAGGAATTGATATGCCACGTCGTCGTGAAGTACCCAAGCGCGAAATTTTGCCAGATCCAAAATTCGGCAACACGGATGTCGCTAAGTTCGTCAACGTTTTGATGTTGTCCGGTAAAAAATCGGTCGCTGAAAACATCATCTACGGTGCTTTCGAGCACATCAAAGCGAAATCGGGCAAGGATCCGCTCGAAGTGTTCGCTACCGCCATCAACAACGCCAAGCCGCTCGTTGAGGTGAAATCCCGTCGCGTCGGTGGTGCAAACTACCAGGTGCCGGTCGAAGTTCGCCCAGTGCGCCGTATGGCCCTGTCGATGCGTTGGTTGCGCGAAGCCGCGAACAAGCGCAGCGAAAAATCCATGCCACAACGCCTCGGCGGTGAGCTGATGGAAGCGGCTGAAAGCCGCGGCGGCGCCATGAAAAAACGCGATGAAGTCCATCGTATGGCTGAAGCGAACAAAGCGTTCTCGCATTTCCGCTTCTAATAAAAGCCAGCTCCCGCAAGGGGGCTGTCAGGTATCTGTTGTTCGAGGCCGGGCTCATTTTTGCAAAAAAATGCTGCTCGGTTTTGTCCATTCATTTAGGATTAATTATGGCCCGCAAGACCCCCATTGAGCGCTACCGCAATATCGGTATTTCCGCTCACATCGACGCAGGTAAGACGACCACCACCGAACGCGTGCTGTTCTACACCGGCGTAAACCACAAGATCGGCGAAGTCCATGATGGCGCCGCCACCATGGACTGGATGGAGCAAGAGCAAGAGCGCGGCATCACGATTACGTCCGCCGCGACGACCTGCTTCTGGAAGGGGATGGCTAATAATTTCCCTGAGCACCACATCAACATCATCGACACCCCGGGCCACGTTGACTTCACCATCGAAGTGGAACGTTCGATGCGCGTGTTGGACGGCGCCTGCATGGTTTACTGTGCAGTCGGCGGCGTGCAGCCGCAGTCGGAAACCGTGTGGCGTCAAGCTAACAAGTACAAAGTGCCGCGTCTGGCCTTCGTCAACAAGATGGACCGCACCGGCGCGAACTTCTTCAAAGTGTACGATCAAATGCGCGCACGCCTGAAGGCGAACCCGATTCCGCTGCAGATCCCGATCGGCGCCGAAGAGAACTTCCTCGGCGTGGTCGACCTGGTCAAGATGAAAGCCATCTTCTGGGACGATTCGTCGCAGGGCATGAAGTTCGACTACCGCGATATCCCCGCAGAGCTGGCCGACCAGGCCGCCGAGTGGCGCGAGAAGATGGTCGAAGCGGCCGCGGAAGCGTCCGAAGAGCTGATGAACAAGTACCTGGAAGAAGGCGACCTGTCGGAAGCCGAGATCAAGACGGCCTTGCGTCAGCGTACCATCGCGTCGGAAATCGTCCCGATGATGTGCGGCACCGCGTTCAAGAACAAGGGCGTGCAAGCGATGTTGGACGGCGTCATCGAATACCTGCCGTCGCCGATCGACATCAAGCCGGTGCAGGGCCTGGACGAAGACGACCAGCCGACCGAGCGTAAAGCTGAAGACGGCGAGAAGTTCTCGGCGCTGGCATTCAAGATCATGACCGACCCGTTCGTCGGCCAGCTGATCTTCTTCCGCGTCTACTCCGGCACGATCAAGTCGGGCGACACCGTCTACAATCCGATCAAGAACAAGAAAGAACGTCTTGGCCGTATTTTGCAGATGCACGCGAACCAACGCGAAGAGATCAAGGAAGTGCACGCCGGCGACATCGCCGCGGCCGTCGGCCTGAAAGACGCGACGACCGGCGAAACGCTGTGCGACCCTAGCTCGATCATCACGCTGGAAAAAATGGTCTTCCCTGAGCCGGTGATCTCGCAGGCCGTCGAGCCTAAGACCAAGGCCGACCAGGAAAAAATGGGCCTGGCGCTGAACCGCCTGGCACAGGAAGATCCTTCGTTCCGCGTGAAGACCGACGAAGAGTCGGGCCAGACCATCATCGGTGGTATGGGCGAGTTGCATCTGGAAATTATCGTCGACCGCATGAAACGTGAATTCAACGTCGAAGCGACCGTCGGTAAGCCACAGGTTGCCTACCGCGAAACGATCCGCAAGACTTGCGAAGAGTCCGAAGGTAAATTCGTGAAGCAATCCGGTGGTCGTGGTCAGTACGGCCACGTGGTGCTGAAGATCGAGCCGCAAGAACCGGGCAAGGGCTTCGAGTTCGTTGACGCCATCAAGGGCGGCACCGTGCCACGCGAATACATCCCTGCAGTTGAAAAGGGTGTGCGCGACACGCTGACTTCGGGCGTGATGGCTGGCTACCCAGTCGTTGACGTCAAGGTCACCTTGTTCTTCGGTTCCTACCATGACGTCGACTCGAACGAAAATGCGTTCCGCATGGCCGCTTCGATGGCATTCAAGGACGGCTGCCGCAAGGCTTCGCCAGTCATTCTGGAGCCTATGATGTCGGTCGAGGTGGAAACGCCGGAAGACTACGCCGGTACCGTGATGGGCGATCTGTCGTCGCGCCGCGGTATGGTGCAAGGCATGGACGAGATTGCCGGCGGTGGCGGCAAGATCATCAAGGCCGAAGTGCCGCTGTCGGAAATGTTCGGCTACTCGACCTCGTTGCGTTCCGCAACCCAGGGTCGCGCGACCTATTCGATGGAATTCAAGCACTATTCGGAAGCACCGAAGCATGTGACTGAAGCGATCGTCAGCTCGAAAGCGAAGTAATAGCAGTTCTGGGCCGGCTTTCACGAGAATGCCGGTCCCTACATTTAAATCATTGTTCTAAGGAAGAATAAAATGGCAAAAGGTAAATTCGAGCGGACCAAGCCGCACGTCAACGTCGGCACCATCGGTCACGTCGACCACGGCAAAACCACGCTGACCGCAGCAATCGCAACCGTCCTGTCGAAGAAATTCGGCGGCGAAGCCAAAGCATACGACCAGATCGATGCGGCACCGGAAGAAAAAGCGCGCGGCATTACCATCAACACC
>NZ_JAQQXR010000018.1 GCF_028595325.1 Janthinobacterium fluminis | reverse complement strand
GGTCACCGGCATCGAGCCGATGCTGATCGGCGCGATGGCCGGCCGCCAGCTGCCGCTGCTGTCGCTGCTGGTGCCGTTCTGGCTGGTGTTCATCATGGACGGCCGGCGCGGCTTGAAGGAGGTGTGGCCGGCCGCCCTGGTCACCGGCGCCAGCTTCGCCGTCACGCAGTACTTCACGTCCAACCACATCGGCCCCGAGCTGCCGGACATCACCTCGGCCCTGGTCAGCCTGGCGTCGCTGACGCTGTTCCTGAAAGTGTGGCAGCCGGCCGGCGCCACCGCCCGCAACGCCGTCGGCGGCGGCGCGGCGGCCCTGTCCGGGCCGGGCGGTTTCGCGGCGCCGGGCGGGCGGCGCGACACGCGCAAGGCTTCGCCGTACACGCCGGCGCAGACGCTGCGCGCCTGGGCGCCGTTCGGCCTGCTGACGGCCATCGTCACGGTCTGGAGCCTGCCGTCGTTCAAGGCCCTGTTCGCCGCCAACGGCGCGCTGGCCGGCACGGTGCTGAAATTCCATGTGCCGGGTTTGGACAAGCTGGTCATCAAGACGGCGCCCATCGTCACCAGCCCGAAGGCGTATGAGGCGCTCTACAAGCTGGACCTGCTGTCGGCCGTCGGCACGGCGATCCTGCTGACGGCGCTGCTGTCGATGGCGCTGCTGCGCATGTCGCCGCGCGCCGGCTTGCGCGCCTTCGGCCAGACGGTGGCCGAGCTGCGCCGTCCTATCCTGTCGATCGGCCTGGTGCTGGCGTTCGCCTTCGTCGCCAACTATTCCGGCATGTCGTCGACGCTGGCGCTGGTGCTGGCCGGCACCGGCGCGGCCTTCCCCTTCTTCTCGCCCTTCCTCGGCTGGCTGGGGGTGTTCCTGACCGGTTCGGACACCTCGTCGAATGCCTTGTTCTGCTCGCTGCAAAACACCACCGCGCACCAGATCGGCGTGTCCGACACCTTGCTGGTGGCGGCCAACACGACGGGCGGCGTGACCGGCAAGATGATCTCGCCGCAGTCGATCGCCGTGGCCTGCGCGGCCGCCGGCCTGGTCGGCAAGGAGTCGGACCTGTTCCGCTTCACGCTCAAGCACAGCCTGTTATTCGCCCTCGTCATCGGCGTCATCACGATGCTGCAGGCGTATGTCTTCACCGGCATGATTCCGCACTGAGGCGGCGCAAGGCGGTCAGCAGCGCCGCGCCAGCGCGGCAGCTTGTCGGTGCGGTGCGCCGGAGTCCGTTCTCTGTTAGTGTTGGCAACATTGCCGAGAATTTGAATACGGAGCCATGCATGCACACGAGCACCCCCGCCGAACTGGAAATCTGGTTCGACTTCGCCAGCAACTACAGTTATCTGAGCGTGATGCGCATCGAGGATCTGGCGCGCCGCGCCGGCGCGCGCGTGCTGTGGCGGCCGTTTTTGCTGGGGCCGGTGTTCCAGTCTTTCGGCTGGACCAATTCGCCGTTCGTGCTGCAAAAGGCCAAGGGCGAGTATATGTGGCGCGACATCGTGCGCGAGTGCGATAAATATGCGCTGCCGTGGCGGCGCCCGGCCGAGTTTTCGCGCCGCTCCTTGTTGCCGGTGCGCGTGGCGCTGTATGGCGAGCAGGAGCCGTGGATTGCCGAATTCTGCCGCCGCGTGATGCTGCGCAATTTCTCCGCCGACCTGGATATCGACGCCGAGGCCAGCGTCGCCGCCGTCCTGGCGGAGATGGGGCTGGACGCGGCGGCCATCATCGCGTCGGCGCAGGCCGATGAGAACAAGCGCAAGCTGCGGGCGCGCGGCGAACAGGCCATCGCGCTGGGGATATTCGGCGCGCCGACGTTTTTCGTCGCCGGCGAGATGTTCTGGGGTAATGACCGCCTCGACGATGCGATCGCGCGGGCCGCTTCGCCCGTCCCGGATTGATTGAGCTGCCGTTCGGCGGGGCCTTTCGGCGGGGCCGTTCGGCGGGACGCCGGATCAGCGGCCCAGGCCGGTCATCCAGTATGGTTGCGGATTGGCGCGGGCCAGTTCGCGCATGCGGAATTCCAGGTCGTAGCGGTCGACCGATTCAGCCAGATACGCTTCCTCGTAGTTGCGGCCTGGCCGTTTGACGCTTTGCTTCAGTGCCGTGTAGGCACGCGTTGCCAGGGAGCGCAGGGCGGCGCCGACAGCGGCGAAGAAGGCGCTCGACGCAGGGGTGAAGACTGGGTTGTTGACGAAGGTGATGTTGTTGGTGGACATGGCGTTTTCCTGGATAAGGGGGCGCGTCACACATTGGATGTTGCTGTAACGCAATGCCAGTATCCAGTATTCCAAGTTATACGTATACTTTCAATTCATAATGTCGAGCATATGCATTTCGCATAACTCTGACTCTCCGCCGCTGATTTGGCGCGGCAAATCGCCGCGCGGGCCGGGCAGCTATTTCTGAATCGTATTTCTGCTATTCGCGCCGGCTTGATGGGCGCGTAATCGCAGGGTTTCAGGCATAATGCGGGCTTGGCGCGGGTTAGCGCTATCATTGCCCGCCGCGAACACGGCTGAACGAGGACAAACCATGGACGAAAGCTGGCGCCGGACCCGCAGCGGGGACGGTCCGCATTTGCCTTTGAGTTTGCCTGTCCCGGCGCTCTTTTGGGGCGCTTTTATTTTTTTGTCGCAGCAGTACTTCAGACAGACACACAGAGGAATTGTATGGAACACATATCGCCAGCGAAGGGCGCGCCGCGGGCGCAGTCCGGCGCACAGAACAACACGGTCCCGCTCATCATCGTGACGATCCTGTTTTTCATGTGGGGTTTGCTGACCTCATTGAATGATGTGCTGATTCCGCATCTGCGCTCGATTTACACCCTCAGTTATGTGCAGGCGATGCTGGTGCAGTTTTGCTTCTTCGGCGCGTATTTCGTCGTCTCCATGCCGGCTGGCCTGCTGATCAAGAAAATCGGTTACCAAAACGGCGTCGTCGCCGGCCTGCTGGTGGCCGCCGCCGGCTGCGCGCTGTTCTATCCGGCCTCGACCAATGGCTATGCCTTGTTCCTGCTGGCGTTTTTTGTGCTTGCCTCGGGCATCACGATCTTGCAAGTGGCCGCCAATCCCTATGTCACCGAGCTGGGCGATCCGCAAACGGCGTCGAGCCGCCTGACGCTGACGCAGGCGTTCAACTCGCTCGGTACGACGGTCGCACCGACGCTGGGCGGCATCCTGATCCTGTCGGCCGGCGTGTTGACGGCGGCCGAGTTCGAACTCCTGCCCGCCGCCGCGCAACTGGCCTACCGGGCCAAGGAGGCCGCCGCGGTGCAGGGGCCGTATCTGGCGCTGGCGGCCGCGCTGGCGGTTCTGGCCGTGCTGTTCGCCCTGGCCAAGCTGCCGAAGATTTCCCACGCCGATGACGCCGTCGCCGCCACGCTCGACGGCAAGCAGACGTCGATCTGGGCGCACCGCCACCTGGTGCTGGGCGCCGTCGCCATTTTCCTGTACGTCGGCGGCGAGGTCAGTATTGGCAGCTTCCTGATTAACTTCCTGGGCGAAAGCAATGTCGCCGGCCTGAGCGCCGTCGACGCCGCGCATTTCGTCAGCTATTACTGGGGCGGCGCGATGCTGGGGCGCTTCATCGGTTTCGCCGTGATGCGCTACGTCAGTCCGGGCAAGACGCTGGCCGTCAACGCCGCCTGCGTGATCGCGCTGATTTTCGCCGCCATCTTCGGCCAGGGGCAGGTGGCGATGTGGTCGCTGATCGCCGTCGGCCTGTTCAATTCGATCATGTTCCCGACCATCTTCAGCATGGCCTTGAACAAATTGGGCGCGTTCACCGGCCAGGGTTCCGGCATCTTGTGCATGGCCATCGTCGGCGGCGCTCTGGTGCCGTTCGCGCAGGGCTTCCTGGCCGACAGAATCGGCTTGCAGCTGTCGTTCATCGTGCCGGCCGCCTGCTATACCTTCATCCTGTACTTCGGCTTGCGTTTTGCCGGCATGTACAAAGAGGCGCCGGCAACCGCCTAAGCGTCTGCAATTTGCCAGGGGCGCGTGCGCTCCGGCCTAGGGCTACGTCATCCCCACGATGGCGTAGCCGGCCCGGAACTCCATCAACCGTCGAAGCTGGTCCCCAGCACGCTCTGGCACACGGCCAGCCAGGCCCGCGCCGCGTGCGACAGGTAGCGTCCGTTCCACACGTGCGCGACTTGCCATGCCAGTTCCGGCGCGACGATGCGCACGGCGTCCAGGCGCTCGCCGGCCAGCCGGTGGATGAAGGGCTCGGGCAGCAGCGCCACGCCCAGCCCGGCGGAGGCCATCGCCACCAGCCAGTCCCACTGGCCGCTCTGGGCCGCGACGCTCGGTTCGAAGCCGGCTGCGCGGAAGGCGGCGCGCAGGCTGCGCGTCAGCGCGAAATCATCCTTCAGCAAGACCAGCGGCAGCGCACCCAGCGCCTTCAGTTCGAGCGTGCTGCGGCCCTGCTGAAACGTGCCCTCGGCCGCCAGCGCCCAGATCGGGTAGCTGGCTATCTGCACCGCCACCACGTCCAGGGCCGGATCGGCCGGCAGCACCGTCATGCCGATTTCCAGCTCGCCCGCCGCGATCTGGCGTTCGATGGCCTGGCCGGTGTCTTCGCGCAGGCTCAGGTCGATGTCGGGGTGGCGCTCGCGGAAGACCTTGAGCACCGGCGTGAACAGCAGGTTGATCATCGGCGGGATGCCCACCGTCAGGCTGCCGCGCCGCGTCTGCTGCGTGTCGCGCACCTCCAGCGTGAGCAGGCGCAGCGTCGCCAGCATCTGTTCGCCGCGCTCGAAGACGATGCGGCCCGTGTCGGTCAGGGCGAGCTTGCGGCCGTCACGCACCAGCAGGCGGGCGTCGAGCTCGTCTTCCAACTGGCGCACCATCTTGCTGATGGTCGATTGCGTCACGTTGAGCGCCTCCGCCGCTTGCGTGAAGCTGTTCAGGCGCACGGTTTCGACAAAGTAGCGCAGGGAGCGGATATCCATGGGTGTGTCCGGTTCGGCAATGCATGAAAAATACGACTGGATATCGCGCATTTAATTCATGCAATGCATGTTTTGCAGATTGTAGACTGGAATCCGAGCCGTATTAATAAGAATCAGGAACACAGCATGTATCAGGACCGTATCCGCCGTCCGGCGTTGTTGAACAAGGTGATGGACGCGCAGCAGGCGGCGCAGTTGTTTCGCAGTGGCATGAGTGTCGGCATGAGCGGCTTCACCCGCGCCGGCGACGCCAAGGCCCTGCCGCTGGCGCTGGTGGAGCGCGCCCGGCGGGAACCCTTGAGCCTGACTTTGATTACCGGCGCTTCGCTGGGCAATGACAGCGACGGCCTGATGGCCGAAGCGGGCTTGCTGGCGCGCCGCCTGCCGTTCCAGTCGGACGCGGCGCTGCGCCGCAAGATCAACGCGGGCGAGGTGATGTTCATCGACCAGCACCTGTCGGAGACGGCCGAGCAACTGCGTTCGCGCAGCCTGGCGGCCGTCGACATCGCCGTCATCGAGGCCAGCGCGATCCTGGCGGACGGCAGCATCGTGCCGACCATGTCGGTGGGGAACTCGGCCAGCTTCGCGCAGCAGGCCGGCCAGATCATCATCGAACTGAACCTGAGCACGCCGCTGGCGCTGGAAGGCTTGCACGATATCTACGTGCCCGGCGCGCGGCCGGGGCGCGCGCCCATCCCCTTGACCAGCCCCGAGCAACGCATCGGCGTCGCGTCGATCGCCGTCGATCCGGCGCGCATCGCCGCCATCGTCATCACCGACAGCCCGGACAGCCCGTCGACCGTGCAGCCGCCGGACGCGGAAACGGCGGCCATCGCCGGCCACGTCATCGCCTTCCTCGAAGGCGAGGTGGCGGCCGGGCGCATGGGGCCGCAGCTATTGCCGCTGCAGGCCGGCATCGGCAGCATCGCCAACGCCGTCTTGCACGGTTTGATCGGCTCGCCCTTCCACGACATGACGATGTTTTCCGAGGTGCTGCAGGACAGCGCCATCGAGCTGCTCGACTCCGGCCAGCTGGCGATGGCGTCGGCCTCGTCGATCACGCTGTCGGCGCCGATGCACGAGAAGTTCATGCGCGACATCGCGCGTTACCGCGACAAGATCGTGCTGCGGCCGCAGGAGATCAGCAACCATCCGGAAATCGTGCGCCGCCTCGGCATCATCGCGCTCAACACGGCCCTGGAGTTCGACCTCTACGGCAACGTCAACTCGACCCATGTGTGCGGCACCCACATGATGAACGGCATCGGCGGCTCGGGCGACTTCGCCCGCAACGGCCAGTTGTCGCTGTTCGTCAGCAAGTCGGTGGCCAAGGGCGGGCGCGTGTCGAGCGTCGTGCCGATGGTGTCGCACGTCGACCATACCGAACACGACGTCGACGTCCTCGTCAGCGAATGGGGGCTGGCCGACTTGCGCGGGCTGGCGCCGCGCGAGCGCGCGCCGCTGATCATCGAGCGCTGCGCCCATCCCGATTACCGGCCGCAACTGCGCGCCTATTTCGACGCGGCTTGCCGCCGCGGCGGCCACACGCCGCACGTGCTGGAGCAGGCGCTGTCGTGGCACACGCGCTATCAGGCGGACGGGACGATGCTGGACGCTTAAATCAGGCGCAGCGCCCTGGCGCCGATACCGACCACGGCGAAGATGGTGGTCGTTTGTATGCCCATGAACCACATGAAAGTTCTGTTCATGTCGTGGCGAATTGCTGCAAGCTCTGTGCGTAGTTGCAGCATTTCCGAGCGCAGCAAGCCGAATTGGGAATGCATTTCATTCCGCAGTCCGGAAATTTCAGCATGAGTCTCGTCCCTCAAGGCATTCATGTCGGCACGAATCTCGTTTCTCAAGGCGTTCATGTCGGCGCGAATCTCGCTCCTCAAGGCGGCCATGTCGGCGCGGAACTCGTTCCTCACACTCTTGAAGCCATCGTCCATGCGCGCCGACAACGACTCCAGCGTTTTGCCGTCGCTGTCGGCATTCGTTTCAAGCTTGGTGAGCCGCGCTTCCATTTTTATATGGTTGTCGACGTCGCGCTGATTGTCAAGCTGCGGTGTAGTGGGCGTATCAATCATGGCGTTCTCCCTGGCAAGTTCAGTTCGCCCTTTTTACGCCGGACGATACTGCTACTGTCACCGTTTTCCGCAGAAGGGGATTTGCGTCAGCGCAGGCGTTCCGGCCGATGACAGGCCGCCGGGCAGGGGGGCTCAGGCGGCGAAGCGCGCGCCGATGCCGGTGGCGATCACCGCCAGCACATCCTCCAGGTGCCCGTCCGACTCCAGGTTCGGCGTCCAATCGTCGCCTTCGCCCATGACGATGCCGAGCGACACCATGCCGTGCAGCGCCTGCCAGAAAATCTGCGTCATCGCGTGCAGCGCCGCTTCGCCGCCGCGCACCTGGCCCGACTGCGCCAGCTCCGCGAACAGGCTGTAGGCGTAGGCGTAGGGGTCTTGTTCGGCGTTGCCGTGTTCGACGATGGCCGCTTCCACCGGCGCGTGCGGGCGCTGCTCCATGAACACCAGCGCATATTCGTCCGGATGCAGCATGCCGAACTGTACGTAGGCGCGGCCGGCCAGTTTGATGCGCTCCCACGGTTCGGCGCTGGCGGCGCAGGCTTGCCGCATCAGGCGCACCAGTTCGAGCAAGTCCTGGTCCATCGCCTGGGTGATCAGCGTCGCCTTGTCGCGGAACAGCGCGTACACGACGCTGGTTGAAAAGCCGGCGGCGTCGGCGACCTTGCGGATCGACACGGCGCGCGCGCCGCCTTTCTTGATCAGATCCTTGACCACCTGGATCAGGTGTTCGCGCCTGGCCTGCGCCTCGCGCAGTTTGCGTGCTTGCATTTGGTCTGATTTACTGTTCACGGTATTTCCCTGCCTGCGACTAAAAGTAATAATTATAGGTGGCGTGCTCAGCCTGAGGCCGGCAAAGGTTCCCAAAACTGCGCAATCTGCCCGGATTGATACACCGCCAGCGGGCCGAACTGCTGCAGCACGGTCTCGCTTTGGCGCGGCCGGAAAAACACATAGTCGTCCGCTTGCAGCCCCTGCAGGCCGGAGCCGAGCAGCAGTTGCTGGTTCGACGAGGCGCCGTACAGCCTGCTGGCGGCCAGACCGGCCGGCGACACCGGGTCGGCCAGCCAGTTGCCGCCGTAGATGAAATAGGCGTGGCGCTGGTTCGCGTCCCAGCCGCGCGCGAAGGCGCCCAGCCATTCGACGCCGCGCGGCATCTGGAATTGCGGCAGCGCTTTCAGCACCGGCGTGGCTATCCAGCACGCCGGCTGCAGGTCGGCCAGCAGCGGCGTGTCGAAGTCGCCCGGCTTGAGCAGGGCGGAGCCGATCGCCACCTCGTTTTGCACGCCGCCGCCGCCGTACAGCCGGTAGGTCGGCGAGCCGGCCGTGTTGTAGGTCGGCGGCGCGACCGGCGCGCCCAGCCGCTCCCGCATGAAGGCGGCGCAGCCGGCGTACTGCGCCTGCGCGTAGGCCAGCGCGTCCGCCTGCAGCGTGCCGACGTCGGGCAGCTTGGCGATGTGGGCGTCGTATCCCATCAGGCCGCTGTAGCGCAGGCGCGGCTCGCTGCGGATCAGCTGCGCGCACTCGGCCATGTCCTGCCGGCTGGCCAGACCGCCGCGGTGCAGGCCGACGTCGATTTCCAGGTTCAGCTCCAGCGTCAGCCCGGCGCCGCGGGCCAGTTCGCGGTACTGCGCCAGCCGCCGCGGCGTGTCGATCAGCCACTGCACGCGCCGCCCCGGCGCCGGCGCGCCGGCCCGCTGGTAGAATTGCGCGGCGGCCGCCACCGGCATCGGCTTGCCGAGCAGGATGTCGGGCGAATGCGGCGCCAGGGCGATCAGTTGCGGCAGGCTGAACAGCATGGTTTTGTCGGAGCCGCTTTGGCGCATCAGCTCCTGCAGCAGCGGCAGGGAGGGGAGCGACTTGACGACGCTGCGCAAGGCCAGTTTTCCGTCCAGGTTGCGCAGCAGTTGCGCGGTATTTTGCCGCAGGATGGCGTGGTCGACGACGATGCTCGGCGTGTTCACGCCGGCCCGCTTCAGCGCCGTGGCCAGGCGCTGGAAATAGGCGGCGTGCGGCGCGCCGGCCGCGCCCGGCCTGAGCGCCAGCAGGGCGGCCGCGCCCAGGCCGGCGCCGGCCAGCAGCAGGTGCCGGCGCCTCACGCCTTGATCCCGAACAGGCCGCGCAGGTGGGCGTTGAGCATGCGCCCGCCCGGATCGAGCTCGCGGCGCACTGCGAGAAAATCGTTCCAGCGCGGGTACAGGCGGGCCAGCTCGGCCGCCGTGTGGCCGTGCAGCTTGCCCCAGTGCGGCCGGCCGTCGTAGCGGCGGAAAATCGGCGCCAGCTCGGCGACGAGGTAGGCGTAGGCTTCGCCGTGGGCCGCGTGCACGGCGATGGAGCAGCTGTCGCGTTCGTAGAAGGGGCTGAGCCAGGCGGAGTCGCCCTTGACGAAGCGGAATTCGAGCGGGAAGAAGACCTCGTTGCGCTGCTCCAGTTTGGCGATGACCTCGCGCACGCAGGCGATGCCGCGTTCGCGCGGCACGTGGCATTCGGACTCGTTGAACTTGCTCGGACGCTGGGTCGACAGCAGTTTCCACGAGCGGTCGCGGGCCTGCTCGCTCAGGTTGGCGTCGATGAATTTGGCGGCCAGCCAGCGCCGCAACTGCGGGAAGCGGCCGGCCCAGTCGCGCAGGCGGCGCAAATCGCCCAGCATGTCTTCGTCGGCGGACGAGGCGGGCAGCACGCTCTGGTCGGAGGTCAGGTCGTGCGTGATGGCGGCCGCGTAACCGGTGAAGGGCAGGTAGTAAAACTCGAAATGGCGGTGGGCGCGGGCCAGGGCGGGCGCCAGCTCCAGCATCTGCCCGACCGGTTTCAGCACCACCTTGCGCTGCAGCCGGTAACTGGGCACCAGCTGCATGCGCAACTGGGTCAGCACGCCGAGGCTGCCCAGCGACACGCGCGCGGCGGCCAGATAGTCGGGGTGGCGGACGGCGTCGAAATCGCGGATGCGGCCATTCGCCGTGACCAGTTGCAGCGCCTCGATGTCGGCGTGCATGGCGGGCAGCTCGGCGCCGGTGCCGTGGGTGGCCGTGCTGACGGCGCCGGCCAGCGACTGCGCGTCGATGTCGGGCAGGTTGCGAAAGGCCAGGCCGAGCGCGTCGAGCTGCCTGGACGCCTGCGCCAGGCGGGTGCCGGCCAGCAGTGTCGCGCCGGTGCCGCCGTGGCCGAGCAGGCCGGCCATGCGGTCCAGGGAAATCAAGGTGTCGCCGCCGGGGATCAGCGCGCTGAACGAGTGGCCGGCGCCGACGCAGCGCACGCCGCCCTTGCCGTTGGCGAGGAGCTGCTGGATGTCGGCGCTGCTGGCCGGCGTCGCCAGCGCTTGCGCTCGGCAGCTCTGGCTGCCCGACCAGTTGCTCCAGACGATGCCGGCCCCGCCGCCCGGCGCGGCGGCGGGCGGCGGGGCCGCGGCCGTGTTGGCGGCGGCGCCGGCCGCAGCGATGGCGAGGCCGCCGCCCATCTTCAGGAATTGGCGCCGGCCCGGACGGGGCGCGCTCATGCCGCCCCCCGCTTGCCGTCGCGGGCCATGAATTGAATCAGTTTCTCGAAGTCGGCGTCGGCGCAGTCATTGCAATAGCCTTTGGCGGGCATCGTCCGGTAGCCTTGCCGGACGTGTTCGAGCAGGGCGGGCATGCCTTGCCGCAGGCGCGCCTCCCAGGCGGCGGCAAAGCCCGTCAGCGGCGCCTTCGACGCGGCGCTGGCGTGGCACAGGCGGCAGGAGCGCTCATACTGCCGCGCCAGGGCCGGCTCGGCCGGCAGCAGGGTTTCCGCCAACTGGATGTCGGCGGCGCCGGCGGCCGGCTCGCCGCGCTGGCAGCCGCCCAGCAGGGCGGCGCAGGCCAACGCCGCCAGCGCCGGCGGGCCGGCGTACGATAGACGCTTCATGTTGTCTCGCTCCATGTGCGGCGCCAGGCGCCGGGTCCCGTTCTGTCGCGGTTCACCCGCACGGCGGCGCGCTGCCGCGCCGGCTGTGTTCAAATAAATAATAACACTGTTATTTTTATGCTGCGTCGATATTTTTTTTGTCCCGGCGCACATGCCGGACTGAAGCGCCGCTATGAAAAAAAACCTAAAGCGCGGAAAATAGCGACACGATGATTTATCGCAGCAACGGTGGCGCCCGAACATGGTGCCATCGGGGCACTCACATTTTTGACGGGATCGCCACATGACCATTAAAATCAGCCAAAACTTCGACTCGGGCGCCATCGAGGTGGTGCGCGCCGACAGCGCGGACGCCATCGAACTGAACCTGCGCCAGGACTCGCACGCCGACATCCACCAGTGGTTCCACTTCCGCCTGCAGGGCGGGCGCGACCAGGCGTGCACGATGCGCTTCCTGAACGCGGGCCAGGCCACCTACGCGGCCGGTTTCGAGAACTACCAGGTGGCGGCCAGCTACGACACGGAGAATTGGTTCCGCGTGCCGACGAGTTTCGACGGCCAGGTCATGACGGTCCGGCACACGCCGGAAACGGACAGCGTCTACTACGCCTATTTCGAGCCGTACTCGTGGGAGCGCCACCTGGGCCTGCTGGGCGAGATCGCGGAAAATCCGCTGGCGCGCGTGCACGACCTGGGCAGCAGCGTCGACGGCCGCGACATGAACCTGGTGGTCATCGGCAATCCGGCCGCCGAGAAGAAAATCTGGGTCATCGCGCGCCAGCACCCGGGCGAGACGATGGCCGAATGGTTCGTCGAAGGCATGATCGACGCGCTGCTCGACGAGGCCAACCCGATCGCCCGCAAGCTGCTGCAGCGCGCCGCCTTCTACATCGTGCCGAACATGAACCCGGACGGCTCGGTGCGCGGCAACCTGCGCACCAACGCGGCCGGCGCCAACCTGAACCGCGAGTGGATGACGCCGACGCTGGAACGCAGCCCGGAAGTGCTGTGCGTGAAAAACAAGATCCACGAAGTCGGCTGCGACATGTTCTTCGACATCCACGGCGACGAGGCGCTGCCGTACAACTTCGTGGCCGGCAACGAGATGCTGAACAACTTCAGCGCGGCCCAGGCGGCCCACCAGCAAGCCTTCATCGAGCGCTACAAGCAGGCCAGCCCGGACTTCCAGGACAAGTACGGCTACGCGGCCAGCAAGTACAAGGAAGACATGCTGACGCTGGCGTCGAAGTACATCGGCCACCACTTCCAATGCCTGGCGCTGACGCTGGAAATGCCGTTCAAGGACAACGCCGACCTGCCCGACCCGCACGTGGGCTGGAACGGCGCGCGCAGCGCCAACCTGGGCGAGGCGCTCCTGCAAGCCATCCTGTTGTCGCTGGACTGAGATGGGCGTCGAAATCGAGCGCAAATTCCTGTTGCGCGGCGATGCGTGGCGCAGCCTGGGCCAGCCGGTCCTGCTGCGCCAGGGCTACCTGTCGTCGCAGCGCGAGCGGGTGGTGCGCGTGCGCGTCGAAGGCGAGCGGGCGACGCTGACGATCAAGGGCGTCAGCGTCGGCGCCAGCCGCGGCGAGTGGGAGTATGCGATTCCGCTGGCCGAGGCCGAGCAATTGCTCGACGGCCTGTGCGAGCGGCCGCTGGTGGAGAAATACCGGCGCCGCATCGCGTTCGGCGGCATGGTGTGGGAAGTCGATGAATTCCTTGGCGCCAACGCCGGCCTGGTCGTCGCCGAAATCGAACTGGCGTCCGAGCAGCAGGCGTTCGCCAAGCCGGACTGGGTGGGCGAAGAAGTCACCGAGGACGCGCGCTACTTCAACTCCAGCCTGATCAAGCACCCCTACTCGGCCTGGTAAACGGGAAGGGGACAGACCACGATTTCCGGGAAATATTTCCCGAAAATCGTGGTCTGTCCCCAGCTGTGCGGATTAGTGGAAGTGTTCGTTGCCTTGCGGCGTGTCTTCCGGCATTTCCGCATGCACCAGCTCGCCCGCCGGGTCGGCGAACAGCGGCGCGCCGCAGTCGTCGCAGTATTCGCCGACGTAGCGCTCGCTGTGGCGCTTGATCTGCGTGACGCCCGCCTCGTTCAAGTGCACGAGGATGTCGTCGAGCGGCGTGGTCTGCTTGGACAGGCCGCCGATGCCGGCGTGCAGCAAGCCTTCGATCGGCGTGCCGTCCTCGTCTTCCTGGCCGTACAGGGGCCAGACGATGCCGTACACCACGTCGGGGGTCTGGCGCAGCGTGAAGGCGACGCGGTATTCGTCGATCTGGCCGTCGGCCGCCTCTTCGCCGAAGCCGGCGATGACGGCGCGCAGCTCGGCCGGCTCGACGGCCAGCGTGTGCGTCAGGTAGTGCACGGCGGCGCGGATCGACACTGGACGGATCAGCTTGTCGGCTTCGCGGCAGGCCACGTAGTAGGCTTCCGGCAGCAGCAGTTCGATGCCGCAGCCCGGCAGCAGGCGCGCGACGGTCGGCGTGGCCTGGGCGCGCCATTGCTCCAGCGCGGCGCGGCGCTCGCCGATGAAGTCGAGCTGGCTGGCCGGCGCCTGCCAACGGAACAGCGGCGCGCCCACGGGCGCCACCACGGTCACCAGCAAATACCGCGTGTCGGCCAGGAAGGGCGCCGTTTCCGGCGCCTTCGCGGCCGGCTTCAGCGTCGTGCCCTTCAGCGCGGCCTGCGCCAGCTTCAGCGTCTTCGCGTAGGTTTCGGCGTGGCTGCGCGGCAGCTGGTCGATCGAGTACAGCGTCGGCGCCATCGCCATGCAACTGCCCTCGGCCAGCAGGTGGGCCTCGAAGTGGGTCGACAGGGTCTGCAGCAGGTCGGCCGGCACGGCGCCGGAGGCGATCGAGAAGCGGGTCCAGGCGAGGATGGGCACGGCCACCAGCAGCGCGTCGTAGCGCTTGCTTTCGCCTTTTTCCTCGATGACCACGACGGTCGATTCGCTGACGGCCTCGACGCAGTCCATCAGCACGTCGTAGGCGTTCAGGTCTTCCTTGAACAGGCTGCCCAAGGTGGTGTCGATGGTGTCCTGGTGGCCGGATTTGAGCAACTTCTGCAGCTGCGTATCCAGGCTGTGTTCCCAGGACCGCTCTTCAATGCGGCTGGCGGCCTGCACGATTGCCTGGGCAAAGGTAACCAGACGCTGGCTGTCGGCAGTCAGTTTGTGGGATGAATCTTTGGATGGACGACGCATAACGGGATAAGAGTCTCTGGAAAGTGAAAAAAAACGGATTGATACCAATTAAGCAATGATAAACCCTTATGTGCCCTATTGTAGAGGATTCGGCCGATGTCGACGCGGATGCCCTTGTCAGATCAAGGCTGATTGGGCTTTTTTCAAGCGCCGCGGGGCACTTCGGCGCTTGGCGGGGCAAAAAAAACGCCGGACGAATCCGGCGTTTCTGGGGACTTGCCAGGGCGCCGTTTAGGCGGCCAGCAGCTGGCGCAGCACGAACGGCAGGATGCCGCCGTGTTTGTAGTAGTCGACTTCGATCGGGGTGTCGATGCGCAGCAGGACTTTGACGTCCTGGCTGCTGCCGTCGGCGCGGTGGATCACCAGGGTCACCAGTTGCTGCGGCTTGATGTCGCCTTCCAGGCCCTTCAGGTCATAGGTTTCCTTGCCGGTGATGCCCAGCGTCTGCACGCTGTCGTCGCCGATGAATTGCAGCGGCAACACGCCCATGCCCACCAGGTTCGAGCGGTGGATGCGCTCGAAGGAGCGGGTGATGACGGCCTTCACGCCCAGCAGCTGGGTGCCTTTCGCGGCCCAGTCGCGCGACGAGCCGGTGCCGTACTCTTCGCCGCCGAACACCATCGTCGGCGTGCCTTCGGCGACGTAGCGCATGGCCGCGTCGTAGATCGACATTTCCTCGCCGGACGGCTGGTGTATCGTGATGCCGCCCTCGACGGCGGAACCGTCGGCCTTGGCCGGGATCATCTTGTTCTTGATGCGCACGTTGGCGAAGGTGCCGCGCATCATGATTTCATGGTTGCCGCGGCGCGAGCCGTAGGAGTTGAAGTCGGCTTTCATGACGCCGTTCGCCAGCAGCCATTTGCCGGCCGGGCCGCTTTCCTGGATCGAGCCGGCCGGCGAGATGTGGTCGGTGGTGATCGAGTCGCCGAACACGCCCAGCGCGCGCGCGCCTTCGATGCCGGTGGCGACCGCCTTCGGCGTCATCGTGAAGTCGTCGAAGAACGGCGGCTCGGCGATGTAGGTCGATTTCGGCCAGTTGTAGACCTGGCCTTCGACCGTGGTCACTTTTTCCCACAGCTTGCCGGGCGCGCCCTTGACGTCGGCGTAGTTCTCCTTGAAGGTCTTGGCATTCATGGCGAACTTCATCAAGGCCGACACCTCGGCCGAGGACGGCCAGATGTCGCCCAGGTAGACGTCCTTGCCGCCCTTGCCCTTGCCGACGGGTTCGCTCATCAGGTCGCGCGTCATGTTGCCGGCGATCGCGTAGGCCACCACGAGCGGCGGCGAGGCCAGGAAGTTCGAGCGGATGTTCGGGTGGATGCGCGCTTCGAAGTTGCGGTTGCCCGACAGCACGGCCGAGGCGACGATGTCGTTGGCGGCGATGGCGGCGTTCATTTCCGGCGTCAGGTCGCCGGCGTTGCCGATGCAGGTGGTGCAGCCGTAGGCGGTCACGCCGAAGCCGAGTTTTTCCAGGTAGGGCAGCAGGCCGGCGGCCGTCAGGTACTCGGTGACGACGCGCGAGCCGGGGGCCAGCGAGGTCTTGATGTGCGGCGCCACTTTCAGGCCGGCTTCGACGGCTTTCTTGGCCAGCAGGCCGGCGGCCAGCATCACGCTCGGGTTCGAGGTGTTGGTGCACGAGGTGATCGCGGCGATCAGCACGTCGCCGTTGCTGACCTTGACGCCGTTCGAGGTCTGGTAGACGGCGGCCAGGTCGGCCGGGTTCTTGTTGAAGCCGTTTTCCGAGGTCGGCTTGGCGAACAGCTCGGCGAAGTTGGCCTTGACGTTGCCGATTTCAATGCGGTCTTGCGGACGCTTGGGGCCGGCCAGCGACGGCGCCACCGAGGCCAGGTCGAGCGTGACGACGCGGGTGTAGTCGATCTCGCCGGCCTGCGGCACGCCGAACAGGTTCTGCGCCTTGAAGTAGGCTTCGAAGGCGGCGATTTCCGCCTTGCTGCGGCCGGTGCCCTCGAAGTAGGCGATGGTCGCCTCGTCGACGGGGAAGAAGCCCATCGTCGCGCCGTATTCCGGCGCCATGTTGGCGATCGTGGCGCGGTCCGTCAGCGTCAGCGAGGCCGTGCCTTCGCCGAAGAACTCGACGAATTTGCCGACGACTTTTTCCTTGCGCAGCAGTTCCGTGATGGTCAGCACCAGGTCGGTGGCGGTGCAGCCTTCGCGCAGCGCGCCCGTCAGGTCGACGCCGATGACGTCCGGGGTCAGGAAGTAGACCGGCTGGCCCAGCATGCCCGCTTCCGCCTCGATGCCGCCGACGCCCCAGCCGACCACGCCGATGCCGTTGATCATGGTGGTGTGCGAGTCGGTGCCGACCAGCGTGTCGGGGTAGTAGATCTCGTCTTTCTTGTTCTTGATCTTGTGCACGCCGCGGGCCAGGTACTCCAGGTTGACCTGGTGGACGATGCCGAAGCCCGGCGGCACGACGCCGAAGGTGTCGAAGGCTTGCATGCCCCATTTCATGAACTGGTAGCGCTCGTTGTTGCGCGAGAATTCCAGCTTCATGTTCAGGTCGAGGGCCTTCTTCTCGCGGTAGTGGTCGATCGTCACGGAGTGGTCGACCACCAGGTCGACGGGCACCAGCGGCTCGATGTTTTTCGGGTTCAGGCCCATCTTGTTGGCGACGTTGCGCATCGCGGCCAGGTCGGCCAGCAGCGGCACGCCGGTGAAGTCTTGCAGCACGACGCGCGCCACCACGAACGGGATCTCGTCGGTGCGCTCGGCGGTCGGCCCCCAGCTCGCCAATTGCTTGACGTGTTCTTCGGTGACTTTCTTGCCGTCGCAGTTGCGCAGCACCGATTCGAGCACGATGCGAATCGACACGGGCAGGCGGGAAACATTGATGCCCAGGCTTTTTTCCAGCGCAGGAAGGGAGTAGAACTGCCCCTTCTTGCTAGCCGAAATTGTAAAGTCCTTGAGCGTGTTCAGAGTGTTGCGGGACATGACCTCTCCTTGTTGGGTATCGTCTATTATTTATTGATATTCAAGTTGAAACGGTATTGCTGCGCGCCGGCGACGGCGCGTGTGGTACTCGGCGCAGGCCCTGGCCTCAGCTCTTCGCCTCGGCGGCGGGCGCTTCCAGGCTGAGGGGCTTGGATTGCTCGGCGTTCTTGCATTCGTTGGCCAGCTGGCGGTTCTGTTTCGAGTCGAGCAGCATGCCCTTGGCCGGGATGCCGATCCAGATCAGGCCGTACAAGCGGTTCTCGAAGCGCTGCGCACCCGTCGTCGTGCCCACCTGGGTCAGGCGGTGCAGGCGCTTTTTCCAGCGCAGCGCGATGTGCTTGTCGTCGTTCTCGTTGTGGTAGATGGTGATCTTGTTGCCCAGTTCGCAGTGGAACTCGGTGGTGGCCGAGCCGCCCGTGTCCGGTTCGTCCGCTTCCTCGTCGGGCGCGGCGGACGGTTTCGCCGGCGCCGCCTTGGCGGCCTTGGCCTTGACTTTCGCCGTGGCCTTGGCCTTGGTGGCTTGCTTGTCGGCGTCGGCGGCGTGGGCGGCCGGCAGGGACAGGGTCAGCGCGCCCAGGGCGACGCTGCAGGCAAGGCTTAATTTGGAGATGGACATCATGGTGGTTCCAGGTCAGTGTTCGTCGGGGCTAGTGTTGAGTAGTGCGGCGGCCGCTTCGGGCAGGGCCAGGCCCGCCAGTTTGGCGCGTTGCAAAACGGTCCAATAATATCGGTAGCTGGCGCGGTCGTGCAAGCGGCCATTTTGGGCGATCGGCCCCCATTGGACGCGGGCCGCTTCGTGGAGGATGTTGCTGGCCTCGTTCACCTCGGACAGGCGCGGCGTGAAGGCCTTGATGACGGGCTTGATCTGGTCCGGGTGGATGCTCCACATGCGCGTGTAGCCGAACTCGGCGGCGGCGCGCTGGGCGTCGTTGGCGACGACGGCGGAGTCGCGCACCTCGGTCGTCACATTGTGCGAGGGCACCTTGCCGTGGGCGTGGCAGGCGGCGGCGATCTCCAGCTTGGCGCGCACCACCAGCGGGTGCTGGAACTGGCCCGGCGTGCGCATCGCGTTGGCGGGGATGGCGCCGTAGTGGGCCGAGACGAAGTCCATGATGCCGAAGGACAGGCACTCGACCTGGGGCAGGGCGGCGATGTCGTAGACCTCGCGCAGCGCGCCGTGGGTTTCGATCAGCACGTGGATGGGCAGCTCGGCGCGGCCGGCGCGCTTGGCGTGCAGGTTGACGAAGTTGATCGCCCGCACCACGTCCTGCACGCCGTTCGCCTTCGGCAGCACCAGGTAGGCCAGTTGCGCGGCGGCGGCGCAGACGATCTCGACGTCCTGGGCGAAGAACACGCTGCCGACGTCGTGCACGCGCACGCCGATGCGGCCGAAGCGGTTGCCCTCGTCCTGCAGCAGGGCGGCGACGAGGCGGGCGTGGGCCTCCTCGGCGCCGGCGCTGGCGCCGTCCTCGCAGTCGAAGGTGATGTCGAACAGGGGGCCAAGCTCTTGTTGCAAAGCAATCGACTTGCGCATCAGCTTTTCGGAGCCGGCGTAGTGGTCGCAGGCGGCGAGGAGCAGCGGCGGGCGTTTGCCCTGGAATAAAACCTCGGAAGGGTGCATGCTGGGGGCGGTCTGCCGGTTAGGGGTGGTGGTCGGTGGCGCGGCCGCACTGCCGTCGGCAGTGCGGCGCGGGCGGCGCAGCGGTGGGGTGGCTGGTTTAGCGGGGTCCACGACGGCGCCGTTCAGGTTTAGCCCAGCAGGTGCTTGACGCCGCCTTGCTCTTCCAGCAGCTCGTTCAAGGTCACGTTGATGCGCTCTTGCGAGAAGGCGTCGACGCTCAGGCCCTGGACGATCTTGTACTCGCCGTTGTCGGTGGTGACGGGGAAGCCGAAGATGACGCCTTCCGGAATGCCGTAGGAGCCGTCGGACGGCACGCCCATGGTGGTCCACTTGCCGTTGCTGCCCAGCACCCAGTCACGCACGTGGTCGATGGCCGCGTTGGCCGCCGAGGCCGCCGACGACAGGCCGCGCGCTTCGATGATGGCGCCGCCGCGCTTGCCGACGGTCGGCAGGAAGGTGTCGCGGTTCCAGGCGTCGTCGCCGATCATGTCCTTGACCGACTTGCCGTCGATTTCCGCGTAGCGGTAGTCGGCGTACATGGTCGGCGAGTGGTTGCCCCAGACGAACAGCTTCTCGATGGCGGCCACCGGCTTGCCGGTTTTCGCGGCGATCTGCGACAGCGCGCGGTTGTGGTCCAGGCGCAGCATGGCGGTGAAGTTCTTGGCCGGCAGCGAAGGCGCCGATTTCATCGCGATGTAGGCGTTGGTGTTGGCCGGGTTGCCGACCACCAGCACCTTGACGTTGCGCGAGGCGACGGCGTCGAGGGCCTTGCCCTGCACCGTGAAGATCTGCGCGTTCGCTTCCAGCAAGTCCTTGCGCTCCATGCCGGGGCCGCGCGGACGGGCGCCGACCAGCAGGGCGACGTCGACGTCCTTGAAGGCGGTCATCGGGTCGGCGTGCGCCGTCATGCCGGCCAGCAGCGGGAAGGCGCAGTCGTCGATTTCCATCATGACGCCCTTCAAAGCCTTCTGGGCTTTTTCGTCGGGGATTTCAAGCAATTGCAGAATGACGGGCTGGTCTTTGCCGAGCAGGTCGCCGTTGGCGATGCGGAACAGCAGCGCGTAGCCGATCTGGCCGGCGGCGCCGGTTACTGCAACACGCATTGGGGTTTTAGCCATGATGAATCTCCAAAAGTGGGGAAAAAAACGAGCTTGAAGCTGGGCCTACGCTTGTCCGGAAAAACTGTAATGATACCAAAACCGGCACCGCGCGCCCATTCGCCGCGCAAGGCTGGCGCAACTGCGCCGCCGTTGCCGCGCGGCCGGCGCGCGCGCGGGGCGGAAAAGCGCCCGAAAGTTCGGTTGGGGGCGAGTGTAGGCCGCTAAATCCCATCTGTCAATCCTATCTTATGTCTTATATAAGACAGATAAGTAGCGCAGGTTTCACTGGACGCAGAGGGGCTTTTGTGGTGAAATCTCGCCCTATGAATCCTGCCCCGCCCAATCCGACCGTGAATGCCCCCGCCAGCGGCGCGGCGGCCAGCCCGACGCCCGCCGCGTCCGGCTCGGCGGCGGGGTCGCCGACCTTCAGCCCGCTGTACCAGCAAATCAAGGCGCTGATCACGCAAAGCCTGCAGTCGGGCGAGTGGAAGCCGGGCGAGCTGATCCCCAGCGAGGTCGAGCTGGCCGGCCGCTTCAAGGTCAGCCAGGGCACTGTGCGCAAGGCGATCGACGAGCTGGCCGCCGACAACCTGGTCATGCGCCGCCAGGGCAAGGGCACCTTCGTCGCCACCCACCACGAGGCGCGCGCCCACTTCCGCTTCCTGCGCCTGGTGCCCGACGAGGGCGTGCCGCACTATCCCGAAAGCAAGTTCATCGACGTCAGGCGCGTGCGCGCGCCGGCCGACGTGGCCCGCCTGCTCGACTTGAAGTCGGGCGACGCCGTGATCTTCATCAAGCGCGTGCAGTCCTTCGACGCCGTGCCGACCATCGTCGAGGAGCTGTGGCTGCCGGGCCTGATCTTCAAGGGGCTGACGGCCGAGCGCCTGGTCGAATACAAGGGGCCGATGTACGGCCTGTTCGAAACGGAGTTCGGCACGCGCATGATACGCGCGTCCGAGCAGATCCGCGCCGTCTGCGCCGACGCCGGCGCGGCCGAGCTGTTGCACATCGCTTCCGGCACGCCCTTGCTGTGCTCGGAACGCGTCTCATTCACGTACGGCGATAAGCCGGTCGAGCTGCGCCGCGGCTGGTATCTGACGACCCGCCACCACTACCAGAATGAATTGAATTGAGACAGAAGTACCGGCGCCCCGCCGTCGCCGCAGCCCGGCCGGCAGTGTGGTGCTAAAAATACGATGAACTACGGAAAGTAGCGCGCAGGGTGTGCCGTCGAACACTATTTTAGTTATATGTAACAATAGATATTGGTTTGGCTTGCGAAAATCGGCGAAAATCGCAGCTTCAATATTTGTTAAAGCTCAAGGGGGGTCTTGTTATGTCCGAAGCCGTAAGAGAAGTACCAAAAAAAGAACGGCCGCAATTCAGTAATATTCATGTCACACAATTGGCCAACTACCGCCTGCCGCTGGCCGGCGTCGTCTCCTTCCTGCACCGCATCAGCGGTTTCCTGATGTTCGCGCTGCTGCCCGTCGTGCTCTATATGCTGGAACTGAGCATCCGTTCGGAAATCTCCTTCGCCTACTTCCAGGGCATCGCCTCGCACTGGTTCGTGCGCCTGGTGACGCTGGCCCTGGTCTGGGGCTATATGCAGCATTTCTGCGCCGGGGTGCGCCACCTGTTCATGGACCTGCACTACGGCCTGGACAAGGATACGGCCCGCAAGTCGGCCGCGGGCGTGCTGGTCGTCAGCCTGTCGCTGACCGCGCTGGTCGGCTTGAAACTGTTTGGAGTATTTTAATTATGGCTAACAATAACATCGGACCGAAGCGCCGCGTCGTCGGCGCCCACTACGGCTTGCGCGACTGGCTGGCCCAGCGCGTGACGGCCGTCGTCATGGTGCTGTACACGGCCATCCTGTTGATTTCTTTCCTCACCGGCAACAACTTCACGTATGAAGGCTGGGCCGGTTTGTTCGCGCAGCAGTGGTTTAAATTATTCAGCCTGGTGACCTTCCTCGCGCTGGCCTACCACGCGTGGGTCGGCATGCGCGATATCTGGATGGACTACGTGAAGCCGGTCGGCATCCGTCTCACCTTGCAAATTGCCACGCTGCTGTGGTTGATCGTTTGCGCCGCCTGGTCGGTGCAGATACTCTGGAGTGTGTAATCGTGGCAACTATTAAATCTGCAATCCCTACCCGCCGCTTCGACGCGGTCATCGTCGGCGCCGGCGGTTCCGGCATGCGCGCCTCGCTGCAACTGGCCGAGGCCGGCCTGAACGTGGCCGTGCTGTCGAAAGTCTTCCCGACCCGCTCGCACACGGTCGCCGCCCAGGGCGGCATCGGCGCCTCGCTGGGCAATATGGCCGAGGACAACTGGTTCTGGCATATGTTTGACACCGTCAAGGGCGGCGACTACCTGGGCGACCAGGATGCCATCGAATTCATGTGCCGCGAAGCGCCGAAAGTCGTCTACGAGCTGGAGCACTTCGGCATGCCGTTCGACCGCAACCCGGACGGCACCATCTACCAGCGTCCGTTCGGCGGCCACACGGCCAACCTGGGCGAGAAGCCGGTGCAGCGCGCCTGCGCCGCGGCCGACCGCACCGGCCACGCGCTGCTGCACACGCTGTACCAGCGCAATGTGCGCGCCCGCACCCACTTCTTCGTCGAATGGATGGCGCTGGACCTGATCCGCGACGCCGACGGCGACGTCATCGGCGTGGTCGCGCTGGAAATGGAAACCGGCGAATGCATGATCCTCGAAGCGAAAACGACGATCATGGCCACCGGCGGCGCCGGGCGCATCTTCGCCGCGTCGACCAACGCCTTCATCAACACCGGCGACGGCATGGGCATGGCGGCGCGCGCCGGCCTGCCGCTGCAGGACATGGAGTTCTGGCAGTTCCACCCGACCGGCGTGTCCGGCGCGGGCGTCCTGATCACCGAGGGCGTGCGCGGCGAGGGCGGCATCCTGATCAATAGCGAAGGCGAGCGCTTCATGGAGCGCTACGCGCCGACGCTGAAGGATCTGGCGCCGCGCGACTTCGTCTCGCGTTCGATGGACCAGGAAATCAAGGAAGGCCGCGGCTGCGGCCCGAACAAGGACCACGTGATGCTGGACCTGCGCCACATCGGCGCCGACACCATCGCCAAGCGCCTGCCGTCGATCCTGGAAATCGGCCACAAGTTCGCCAACGTCGACGCCACCAAGGAACCGATTCCGGTCGTGCCGACGATCCACTACCAGATGGGCGGCATCCCGACCAACATCCACGGCCAGGTGGTCACGCCGAAGGACGGCGCGCCCGCCGTCGTCAACGGCCTGTACGCGATCGGCGAATGCGCCTGCGTGTCGGTGCACGGCGCCAACCGCCTGGGCACCAACTCGCTGCTCGACCTGGTGGTGTTCGGCCGCGCGGCCGGCAACCACATCGTCGCCAGCAACCTGAAGGCCAAGGAAAACAAACCCCTGCCGGCCGACGCGGCGAAGTTCTCGATGGAGCGCCTGGCGCGCCTGGAGAATTCCACCGGCAGCGAAACCGTGCAGGGCGTCGCCAACGACATCCGCGCCGCGATGCAGAAGTACTGCGGCGTGTTCCGCACCGAAGAGCTGCTCAAGCAGGGCTATGTCGAGATCATGAAGCTCGACGAGCGCCGCAAGCACGTCGCCTTCAAGGACAAGTCGATGGTCTTCAACACGGCCCGCGTCGAGGCGCTGGAGCTGGACAACCTGATCGAAACGGCGAAGGCGACCATCACCTCGGCCGTGGCCCGCAAGGAATCGCGCGGCGCGCATGCGCACAGCGACTATCCGCAGCGCGACGACGACAACTGGATGAAGCACACGCTGTGGTATTCGGAAGGCAACCGCCTCGAATACAAGCCAGTCGTCACGAAACCGCTGACGGTCGACACCTTCAAGCCAAAACCACGCACATTCTAAGGGTCAGAACATGACACGCACAGTTAAACTCAAGATCTACCGCTACGATCCGGACACGGACGCGAAGCCGTACATGCAGGACGTCAGCGTCGAGCTGCAAGACACCGACAAGATGCTGCTGGACGCGCTGCAGCGCATCAAGTCCGACGTCGACGACTCGCTGTCGCTGCGCCGCTCCTGCCGCGAAGGCGTCTGCGGTTCCGACGCCATGAACATCAACGGCAAGAACGGCCTGGCCTGCACCACCAACCTGAACGAGCTGACCCAGCCCATCGTGCTGCGTCCGCTGCCGGGCCTGCCGGTGATCCGCGACCTGATCGTCGACATGACGCAGTTCTTCAAGCAGTACGACTCGATCAAGCCGTTCCTGATCAACGACTCGATCCCGCCTGAAAAGGAGCGCCTGCAGTCGCCCACCGAGCGCGAAGAGCTCGACGGCCTGTACGAGTGCATCCTGTGCGCCTGCTGCTCGACGTCCTGCCCGTCGTTCTGGTGGAATCCGGACAAGTTCGTCGGCCCGGCCGGCCTGCTGCAAGCCTACCGCTTCATCGCCGACAGCCGCGACGAAGCGACCGGCGCGCGTCTGGACAACCTGGAAGACCCGTACCGCCTGTTCCGCTGCCACTCGATCATGAACTGCGTCGACGTCTGCCCGAAGGGTTTGAACCCGAACAAGGCGATCGGCAAGATCAAGGAATTGATGGTCCGCCGCGCGGTCTGATTGCGCGTATCCGGCGGGCGGCGGCGTGTGCCGCCGCCCGCACAGTCGTACCGCGCCCCCGCCTGCGGGGGCGCATCGTAGAGTGTTGAACAACATGACAGAACCAAGCTTGACCGCGCATCAGTCCGACCCCGCCAACCGCGCCCGCCTGCGCTGGCGCGCGCGCCGCGGCCTGCTGGAAAACGATCTGATACTGACCCGTTTTCTCGATGCGCATGAAACCGAATTGACCGACGACGAAGTGGACGCGCTGACGCGTTTGCTGGATTTGTCGGACAATGCGTTAATGGATCTGGTGCTGGCCCGTAAAGAGCCGGAAGGCGAAGTCGACCTGCCGCAGGTGCACGCTCTGCTGCAACGTCTGCGCAGCGCCTGAGCGGCGCGCGTATTCCGCGCCGCCCAGGCGCGGCGTGCCACCAGAATTTTTGATTTTTATTTCGCCTCACTCCAGAGAAGGAAGAGCCCATGAATACCTCTGACAAAAAAGCCACCCTGTCGTTCTCCGATGGCAGCCCATCGATCGACTTCCCTATCTACGAGGGCACAGTTGGTCCGGACGTCATCGACATCCGCAAGCTGTACGCGGGCACGGGTAAATTCACCTACGACCCCGGCTTCATGTCTACCGCCGCCTGCAACTCGTCGATCACCTACATCGACGGCGACAAGGGCGAGCTGCTGTACCGCGGCTACCCGATCGAGCAGCTGGCCGTCAACGCCGACTTCCTGGAAACCTGCTACCTGCTGTTGAACGGCGAATTGCCGAACGCGGCCGAAAAGGCGAAATTCGTCAGCACCGTCACCAACCACACGATGGTGCACGAGCAGATGCAATTCTTCTTCCGCGGCTTCCGCCGCGACGCCCACCCGATGTCGGTGCTGGTCGGCACGGTCGGCGCGCTGGCCTCGTTCTACCACGACTCGCTCGACATCAACGACCCGCACCACCGCGAAGTGTCGGCGATCCGCCTGATCGCCAAGATGCCGACGCTGGTGGCGATGTCGTACAAATACTCGATGGGCCAGCCTTTCGTGTATCCGCGCAACGACCTGTCGTACAGCGCCAACTTCATGCGCATGATGTTCGGCAATCCATGCGAAGAGTACAAGGTCAACGACGTGCTGGTGCGCGCCCTCGACCGCATCCTGATCCTGCACGCGGACCACGAGCAAAACGCCTCGACGTCGACGGTGCGCCTGTCCGGTTCGTCCGGCGCCAACCCGTTCGCCTGCATCGCCGCCGGCATCGCCTGCCTGTGGGGCCCCGCCCACGGCGGCGCCAACGAAGCGGCGCTGAACATGCTCAAGGAAATCGGCACCGTCGACAAGATCCCCGAGTTCATCGCCAAGGTCAAGGACAAGAACTCCGGCGTCAAGCTGATGGGCTTCGGCCACCGCGTCTACAAGAACTTCGACCCGCGCGCCAAGTTGATGCGCGAAACCTGCTACGAGGTGCTGGAAGAGCTGGGCCTGCAGGACGACCCGCTGTTCAAGCTGGCCATGGCGCTGGAAAAAATCGCGCTGGAAGACGACTACTTCGTGTCGCGCAAGCTGTACCCGAACGTCGACTTCTACTCGGGCATCGTGCAATCGGCGCTGGGCATCCCCGTGTCGCTGTTCACCGGCATCTTCGCGATGGCCCGCACCATCGGCTGGATCGCCCAGTGGAACGAGATGATCTCCGACCCCGAGCAAAAAATCGGCCGTCCGCGCCAGCTGTTCGTCGGTTCGACGACCCGCGAAGTGCTGCCGATCGACAAGCGCGCCTAAGTCCGGCGCGCCGGCCCCCGCGGCCGACACAAAAGGCGAGCCCATGCGGCTCGCTTTTTTTTGTCCGCGGCGACGGCAAACTTATCGCTATTTCATCGTTCAGCCAGGAAATAGGGTAAATTAGCCCTTTCATTGCTCATACCGGACGAATCATGGATCGCATCACGGCCGCGCAGGTGTTTGTCGAAATCGCCGACCGCGGCAGCATGGTGGCCGCCGCCGACGCCCTCGACATGTCGCGGGCCATGGTCACGCGCTATCTGGCCGAGATGGAGCAGTGGGCCGGCGCCCGCCTGCTGCACCGGACCACGCGCCGCCTCAGCCTGACCGACGCCGGCGACGCCACGCTGCAGCGCTGCCGCCGCATGCTCGAAGTGGCGGCCGTGATGGCGGTGCCGGCCGACGGCGGCGCCGACGCGCCGCACGGCCTGCTGCGCATCACCTGCTCGCAGACGCTGGCGCAGACGGCGCTGGCGCCGGCCGTGACGGCCTTCCTGCAGCGCTACCCGCGCACGGCCGTCGACCTGCAGATCGAAAACCGCGCCGTCAACCTGGTCGAGCAGCGCATCGACCTGGCGCTGCGCATCACCAACGCGCTGGAGCCGAACCTGATCGCGCGCCAGCTGGGCCACTGCGCCTCGGTGGTCTGCGCGGCGCCGGCCTATCTGGCGGCGCGCGGCACGCCGCAGCGGGCCGAGGACCTGGCGCTGCACAATTGCCTTACTTATAGCTATTTCGGCAAGAGTCTGTGGCAGTTCAGCCACGCCGGCGCGGCCCTGTCGGTGCCCGTCAGCGGCAACCTGTCGGCCAACGAGTCGCAGGTGCTGATGATGGCGACGGCCGAGGGCGCCGGCGTGTCCATGCAGCCGCTGTTCGCCGCCGCGCCGCTGCTGGCCGGCGGCCAGCTGGTGGCGCTGCTGCCGGACTACCAGCCGCAGGAAATGGGCATCTACGGCATCTACACGTCGCGCCAGCACATGGCGCCGGCGCTGCGCGCCATGCTCGACTTCCTGGTGGTGTGGTTCGGCGCCGATCCGCGCTGGCTGGCGGCGACGGCCGCGCCGCATGGCGGGGGCGGGGCGGCGCGCTGAGGGGGCATTAAACTCGTGACAACATTGCGCCGCGACGGGGCCGGGCGCGCCGCGCCGCGGCGGAAAATCGCGCCCAAATTAATCGCGCCGGAGGTTGTTGCGTTACAATGCCGCGTGCTATTCTAATCAATACTAACGGAATACCAGACGTAACAAAGCCCTTCCCCACAACTTGATGTGCAATCCGCTAACCGGTCAGGCCGTGTCGCGGAAGGTTAGATTAACCCGCTAATCTCGCGAAGCGCGAAGAAAGGTGAGCAATATGATGCAACAATTTACGTCCAACTCCTACCTGTTCGGTGGGAATGCTCCGTACGTGGAAGATCTGTACGAGGCATACCTGAACAACCCAGGCTCGGTGCCCGACAACTGGCGTGCGTATTTCGACGCCATGCAAAACGTGCCCGCCGTCGACGGTTCCAACAAGCCCGACGTGGCCCACGCCTCCGTCGTCGCCTCGTTCGCCGAACGCGCCAAGGCCGGTCCGATCCGTGTCGTCACCGCCTCGGCCGACGCCGAAATGGGCCGCAAGCGCGTCGCCGCGACGCAGCTGATCGCCGCCTACCGCTACCTCGGCACGCACTGGGCCAATCTGGACCCGCTGCAGCGCCAGGAACGCCCGATGATCCCGGAACTGGAAGCGAGCTTCTACGGTTTCACCGACGCGGACATGGACACCGTCTTCAACATCAGCAACACCTACTTCGGCCCGGAAACCGCGTCGCTGCGCGACCTGCTCAATTTCCTGCGCGACACCTACACCCGCTCCATCGGCGCCGAGTTCATGTACATCTCGGACCCGGCAGAGAAGCGCTGGTTGCAGGAAAAGCTGGAATCGATCCGCTCCACCCCGAATTTCTCGAAAGAGAAGAAAGTCCACATCCTCGACCGCCTGACGGCCGCCGAAGGTCTGGAACGTTATCTGCACACCAAGTACGTCGGCCAGAAGCGCTTCTCGCTCGAAGGCAGCGAAACCTTCATCGCCTCGATGGATGAAACGATACAGCGCGCCGGCGAAAAAGGCGTGCAGGAAATCGTCATCGGCATGGCCCACCGCGGCCGCCTGAACGTGCTCGTCAACACCCTGGGCAAGAGCCCGCAGGAACTGTTCGAGGAATTCGAAGGCAAGCACGGCGACGACCTGCCGTCGGGCGACGTCAAGTACCACCAGGGCTTCTCCAGCGACATCTCCACCGCCGGCGGCCCGGTCCACCTGTCGCTGGCGTTCAACCCTTCGCACCTGGAAATCGTCAACCCCGTCGTTGAAGGCTCCGTCAAGGCGCGCATGGACCGCCGCGGCGACAAGGACGGCGCGCAAGTGCTGCCTATCCTGGTGCACGGCGACGCCGCGTTCGCCGGCCAGGGCGTGGTCATGGAAACGCTGAACCTCGCGCAGACCCGCGGCTACGGCACGGGCGGCACGGTGCACATCGTCATCAACAACCAGATCGGCTTCACCACCTCCGACCCGCGCGACTCCCGTTCGACGCTGTATTGCTCGGACGTGGTCAAGATGATCGAAGCGCCTGTGCTGCACATCAACGGCGACGATCCCGAAGCCGTCGTGCTGGCCACCCAGATCGCGCTGGACTACCGCATGGAGTTCAAGAAGGACATCGTGCTCGACATCATTTGCTACCGCAAACTGGGTCACAACGAGCAAGACACCCCGGCGCTGACGCAGCCGCTGATGTACAAGAAGATCGGCCAGCATCCGGGCACCCGCAAGCTGTACGCGGACCGCCTGTCGGCCCAGGGCGTGATCGCCGCCGACGTCGGCGACGCGATGGTCGCCGCCTACCGCGACGCCATGGACGCCGGCAAGCATACGGTCGATCCGGTCATCTCCAACTTCAAGAACAAGTACGCGGTCGACTGGCTGCCTTTCCTGAACCGCAAATGGACCGACAGCGCCGACACGGCCGTGCCGATGACGGAACTGAAGCGCCTGGCCACCCGCATCACGACGGTGCCGGAAAACTTCAAGGTGCACTCGCTGGTTGAAAAAGTCCTGGGCGACCGCGCCACCATGGGCCGCGGCGAAATGAACCTGGACTGGGGCATGGGCGAGCATCTGGCCTACGCCACGCTGGTGTCGTCCGGCTACGCGATCCGCCTGACCGGCCAGGACGCCGGCCGCGGCACCTTCGTGCACCGCCACGCCGTGCTGCACGACCAGAACCGCGAGCGTTGGGACGCCGGCACCTATGTGCCGCTGGCCAACGTCTCCGACAGCCAGGCGCCGTTCACGGTGATCGACTCGGTGCTGTCCGAAGAGGCCGTGCTGGCCTTCGAATACGGCTATTCGAGCGCCGAGCCGAACACGCTGACGATCTGGGAAGCCCAGTTCGGCGACTTCGCCAACGGCGCCCAGGTGGTGATCGACCAGTTCATCAGCTCCGGCGAAGTGAAGTGGGGCCGCGCCAACGGCCTGGTGATGATGCTGCCGCACGGTTACGAAGGCCAGGGTCCGGAGCACTCGTCGGCCCGCCCGGAGCGTTTCCTGCAGCTGTGCGCCGACAACAATATGCAAGTGGTGCAGCCGACCTCGGCTTCGCAGATCTTCCACTTGCTGCGCCGCCAGATGGTGCGCCAGTTCCGCAAGCCGCTGGTCATCCTGACGCCGAAGTCGCTGTTGCGCAACAAGGACGCCGGCTCGCCGCTGACCGACCTGGCCAAGGGCGCCTTCCAAACGGTGATCGGCGAAGTCGACGAAAAAATCGACGCCAAGAAGGTCAAGCGCGTCATCGCCTGCTCGGGCAAGGTCTACTACGACCTGGTCAACGCGCGCAAAACGCGCGGCCAGAGCGACACGGCGATCGTGCGTATCGAGCAGCTGTATCCGTTCCCGCACAAGTCGTTCGCCGTGGAACTGAAAAAGTTCCCGAACCTGGCCGAAGTGGTCTGGGCGCAGGACGAGCCGCAAAACCAGGGTCCATGGTTCCAGATCCAGCACAACATCTTCGAAAGCCTGGAAGCGGGCCAGCGTCTGGCTTACGCCGGCCGTCCCGCCTCCGCGTCGCCCGCCGTCGGTTACTACGACAAGCACTACGCGCAGCAGAAGGATTTGCTGGAAACGGCATTTTCGAAGTTAAAAGGCTTTATCCTGACCAAATAAACACAGGGCGCCGCGCGGGGAGCGCGGCGCCGCAATAACAAAATACACGGAGTATTACATGGCACAAATCGAAGTCAAGGTTCCTCAATTGTCGGAGTCGGTTGCGGAAGCGACCCTGCTCACATGGCATAAAAAAATCGGCGAAGCGGTCGCCCGCGACGAAAACCTGATCGACATCGAAACGGATAAAGTTGTTCTCGAACTGCCTGCGCCCGGCGCCGGCGTCATCACCCAGATCATCAAGGGCGACGGCAGCACCGTCGTCGCCGGCGAAGTCATCGCCATCATCGACACGGACGGCGCGGCCAAAGTGAGCCCGATGGAAGTGTCGGCGGCACCAGCCGCCACGGCAGCGGCCAGCGCCCCGGCCGGCGCCGCCTCGAAAGGCGATGTGGCGATGCCCGCGGCGGCCAAGCTGCTGTCGGAAAACAATATGAGCGCCGCGCAAGTGGCCGGCAGCGGCAAGGACGGCCGCGTCACCAAGGGCGACGTCATCAACGCCGTGGCCGCCAAGCCGCCGGTCGTCGCGCCGCTGGCCGCCGCGCCCGCCAAGGCCGCCCTGCAGCAAGTGTCGGCGCCCGTCGCCAACCTGGGCGACCGTCCGGAAGAGCGCGTGCCGATGAGCCGCCTGCGCGCCCGCATCGCCGAGCGCCTGGTGCAGTCGCAATCGACCAACGCCATCCTGACCACCTTCAACGAAGTGAACATGCAGCCGGTCATCGACCTGCGCAACAAGTACAAGGACAAGTTCGAGAAAGAGCACGGCGTCAAGCTGGGCTTCATGTCCTTCTTCGTCAAGGCCGCCGTCGCCGCGCTGAAAAAATACCCGATCATCAACGCCTCCGTTGACGGCAACGACATCGTCTACCACGGCTACTTCGACATCGGCATCGCCGTCGGTTCGCCGCGCGGCCTGGTCGTGCCTATCATCCGCAACGCCGACCAATTGTCGATCGCCGACATCGAGAAGAAAATCGGCGAATTCGGCAGCAAGGCGAAAGAGGGCAAGCTGACGCTGGACGACCTGACCGGCGGCACCTTCTCGATCTCCAACGGCGGCACCTTCGGCTCCATGCTGTCGACCCCGATCATCAACCCGCCGCAATCGGCTATCCTGGGCGTGCATGCGACCAAGGACCGCGCCGTCGTCGAAAACGGCCAGGTTGTGGTGCGTCCGATGAACTATCTGGCGATGTCCTACGACCACCGCATCATCGACGGCCGCGAAGCCGTGCTGGGCCTGGTAGCGATGAAGGAAGCGCTGGAAGACCCGGCGCGTCTGTTGCTGGATCTGTAATTAGCGGTAGATCACCACGCTGACGCCAGCGGCGCATGGCCGGGACCGTGCCCCCCCGGGGGCAGGCCCCGGCTGTGCGCCCCTGGTTTTTTAGCGCCAGGCCCCGGCGCGGCATTTTTTTAAAGGATCTCGATGGACGTTTCGGATGAAATCAAGCGCCTGCACGAGCTGCACCAGGCCGGCGCCCTGAGCGACGCGGAATTTGCGCAAGCCAAGGCCAAGATACTCAGTTCGGTCAACCTGGACAAGCCGGGCGGCCAGCCGAACGGCCAGCCGGGCGGCGCGCCGTCCAGCCCCGGCTCGGACCTGGTGCAGGAGTTCAGCCGCCTGCGGCGCTCGCGCAGCGACCGCTGGCTGGGCGGCGTCTGCGGCGGCCTGGGCCAGGTGTCCGGGATGGAATCGTGGATCTGGCGCCTGGTGTTCGCGCTGTTCGCGCTGACCTTCGGCTTCAGCGCGGTGATTTATATTTTATTGTGGATTTTTGTTCCAGAAGATGAGATTGGGAATTAAATAATGAGTACAAGCAAACAATTCGACGTCGTCGTCATCGGCGCCGGCCCCGGCGGCTACATCGCCGCGATCCGCGCCGCGCAACTGGGCTTCTCCGTGGCCTGCGTCGACGAGGCGGTCAACGCCAAAGGCGGCCCGGCACCGGGCGGCACCTGCACCAACGTCGGCTGCATCCCGTCGAAGGCGCTGCTGCAATCGTCCGAGCATTTCGAGCACGCCGGCCACAGTTTCGCCGAGCACGGCATCGACGTCGCCGGCCTGAAGCTGAACCTGGGCCAGATGCTCAAGCGCAAGGACACCGTCGTCAAGCAAAACAACGACGGCATCCTGTACCTGTTCAAGAAGAACAAGGTCACCTTCTTCCACGGCCGCGCCGCGTTCGCCGGCGCCGCCACCGCTGAAGGCTACCAACTGGCCATCACCGGCGCAGCCAACGAAACCGTCAGCGCCAAGCACGTGATCGTCGCCACCGGCTCGAACCCGCGCGAACTGCCGGGCGCGCCGTTCGACGAAAAACTGATCCTGTCGAACACGGGCGCGCTGGCCATCGACGCCGTGCCGGCCAAGCTGGGCGTGATCGGCGCCGGCGTGATCGGCCTGGAAATGGGCAGCGTCTGGCGCCGCCTCGGCGCCCAGGTGACGGTGCTGGAAGGCTTGCCGGTGCTGCTGGGCGCCGTTGACGAGCAGATCGCCAAGGAAGCGGGCAAGCTGTTCGCCAAGCAGGGCCTGTCGATCAGCCTGGGCTGCAAGATCGGCGCCATCACGGCCGGCAAGAACGACGTCACCGTCGAGTACGCCGACGCCAAGGGCGAGGCGCAGAAGGCCGTGTTCGACAAGCTGATCATCTCGATCGGCCGCACGCCGAACACCAACGGCCTGGGCGCCGACAAGGCCGGCCTGCAACTCGACGAGCGCGGCTTCATCGCCGTCGACGGCGACTGCAAGACCAACCTGCCGAACGTGTGGGCGGTGGGCGACGTCGTGCGCGGCCCGATGCTGGCGCACAAGGCGGAAGAAGAGGGCGTCGCGGTGGCCGAGCGTATCGCCGGCCAGCACGGCCACACCAACTTCAACACCATCCCCTGGGTGATCTACACCTCGCCGGAAATCGCCTGGGTCGGCCAGACCGAGCAGCAGCTCAAAGCGGCCGGCGTCGCCTACAAGGCCGGCACCTTCCCCTTCCTGGCGAACGGCCGCGCGCGCGCGCTGGGCGACACCTCGGGCATGGTCAAGTTCCTCGCCGACGCCGTCAGCGACGAAATCCTCGGCGTGCACATCGTCGGCCCGATGGCCTCCGAGCTGATCTCCGAAGCCGTCGTGGCGATGGAGTTCAAGGCGTCCGCGGAAGACATCGCGCGCATCTGCCACGCCCACCCATCCCTGTCCGAAGCCACCAAGGAAGCCGCGCTGGCCATTGACAAGCGCACCTTGAACTTCTAAGACTGTCCCATCGGCCGCGCCGGCAAACTGTTGCCGGCGCGGCCGCAGCACGTCGAATCGAACCCCATGAACGTTGAAGAGTTTTACCAGAGCGCGTTGCTGCAACGCGATTTCAAGGCCGACCCGGCGCAGCGCCGCGCCGTCGACCGCCTGCAGTGCGCCTATGAGGAATGGGTCGGTTTCAAGGCGCAACGCTCGAACAGCTTCAAGCGCCTGATCAACCGTCCCGAGGTGCCGCGCGGCGTCTATATGTGGGGCGGGGTGGGGCGCGGCAAGTCCTTCCTGATGGACAGTTTTTACTCGGTCGTGCCGCTGGTGCGCAAGACGCGCCTGCACTTCCACGAATTCATGCGCAGCGTGCACCGCCAGCTCGACGAGCTCAAAGGTGTCGCCAACCCCCTCGACGAGGTGGCGCGCCGCATCGCCAAGAAGTACCGGCTGATCTGCTTCGACGAATTCCACGTCTCCGACATCGCCGACGCGATGATCCTGTACAACCTGCTGACGGCCCTGTTCGAGAACGGCGTGTCCTTCATCATGACGTCGAACTACGACCCCGACCTGCTGTACCCGAACGGGCTGCACCGCGACCGCATGCTGCCGACCATCGCGCTGCTCAAGGCCAAGCTCGACGTCATCAACGTCGACGCCGGCGTCGACTACCGCGGCCGGGCGCTGGAGCAGGTCGAATCGTATTACACGCCGCTGGGCGCGACGGCCGACGCGGCGCTGCGCCACGCCTACGCCAGCGTCGCCGAGACGGCCGACGAAGACCCGCACGTGCGGATCGAGAGCCGCGAAATCGCCTGCCTGCGCCGCGTCGGCGGCCTGATCTGGTTCGACTTCGCCACGCTGTGCGGCGGCCCGCGCTCGCAGAACGATTACCTTGAAATCGCCAGCCGTTTCCATACCGTGATACTGTCCTCGATACCGGCCATGTCGGCCGGGATGTCGTCCGAGGCGCGCCGCTTCACCTGGCTCATCGACGTCTTCTATGACCAGAAGGTCAAGCTGCTGATGTCGGCCGAGGTGGCGCCGGAGCTGCTGTATACGAACGGCATGCTGGCCAACGAGTTTCACCGCACGGTCTCGCGCATCGTCGAGATGCAGTCGCGCGAGTACATGGAAAAAGAGCAGCGCGGCGCCGCCGACGCGCTCGCCTGACGCAGACAAGGAAAGCAATGACAATGGCTATATATATCAGGGAGGCGGCGCTGGTACTGGCGCTGGCCGCGGGCGCGCTGGCCGCGCAGGCGCAGGACATCGGCCAGGGCGTGGTGGGCGCGCCCATCGTGCCGCCCAGCCATTCGGTGGAGCAGGCCGACGCCACGCTGGAAGAGGTGGCCAAGAACCGCGCCGCCGTCGAGGCGACCTTCGCCCAGCGCGAGCAGGTGTGCTACGGCAAGTTCTTCGTCAACCGCTGCCTCGACAAGGCCAAGGAGGCGCGCCGCGCCGCGCTGGCGCAATTGCGCGCCGTCGAAGCCGAGGCCAGCCACTTCAAGCGGGCCGAGTCGGTGGCGCGGCGCGACAAGGCCCTGGCCGAGTCGCAGCAGGCGGCCCGCGACGACGCCGCCGTGCGCGACGCGGCGCCGCCGAAGCGCCTGCCGGTGCCGGCCGAGCCGGCCGCGCCGCAGGCCGGCAAGAGCCTGGCCGAACGCCAGGCCGAGTACGACCAGAAGGTGCAGAAGCAGGCGGCGCGCGACGCCGCCGAGGCGGGTATGCGGGCGGCCAATGTGGCGGCGTTCGAAGCCAAGCAGCGCGAGGCCGCCGAGCGCCAGCGCCAGGTCGCCGCGAAACTGGCCGAAAAAGAGGAAAAGGCGCGCAGCAAGGCGGCCGCCGAGGCCGCGGCGAACAAGAAGTAGGCAGCGGCCGATGCCGCTTCGCCGGGCGTGTGTTAGGCATGGGCGCGCGCCACCAGCTTGACTATCGCCATCGTGCAGTTGTCGCCCTTGCCCTTGGCGCGCTCCAGCGCCTTGCCGATCAGCCGCTCGCCGGCCTGGCGCGGCCTCTCCTTGGCGACCACGGCGGCCAGTTCGGCGTCGCTGAAATACTGCCACAAACCATCCGAACACAGCATGAAGGCGTCGCCGGCGCCCAGCCCCGCGTGGCTGCCGATGGTGACGAAGGGCTCCTTGAAATCCTTGCCCAGGGCGTTGCCCAGCAGCGCGGAGCTGCGGTGGCGCCGCGCCGCCTCCGGCGCCAGGCCGTCGTCGCGCACCAGATGCTCGACATACGCGGCGTCGTTGCTGCGAAACGCGCAGGCGGCGCCGGCGAAGCGGTAGACGCGGGCGTCGCCGACGTGGGCCCAGACGGCCTGGCCGTGCGGCGTCAGCAGCAGCAGCGCCAGCGTGCACTGCGCCCCGGCCGCCAGCGGGTTCATGCTGACGACCGTGTGCGCCTCGTGGACGATGGCGTGCAGCAGGCCGGCCAGGCGCTGCGGGCTGGCGGCGTCGACGGCGGCGAAATCGTCGAATAATTGTTTGCTGGTATGCAACACCTGCTCGGCCGCGACGGCGCCGCCGCGGATGCCGTCGGCCAGCACCGCCAGCATGTGGCCGGGGGCGCGCGCGCCGGCGTACAGCGCGGCGCGGTCGTTCTGGCTGGGCCGGCCGCCGATGTGCTGGGCGGTGCCGGCCGCGATCGTGTATGCGCTCATGAAACCCGCCTCCCGGAATGCAGCGAATGGCCGGCGCCCGCCCGCGCCTTGCGAATGCAGGTTGGCGGCGGCGTCACTGTAGATTAAACTATGCACCTGTAAGCAGTTTTGTTGCAAGCAAAGGTTGTTGATGGGACGAAACGTACTGGCAACACCGGCGTCGCCATCCACCTTCCGTAACGATTTGTCTCAACCGCAAAGAATGCGACACATGACCGATACACAGGAAATACAGCGGCGCCTGGTGGAACTCGATGTCGAACATCGCGACCTCGACGCCGTGATCGAATTGCTGATACTCGACGGCCACCACGACGAATTGCAGCTGCGCCGCCTGAAAAAGCGCAAATTGCAGTTGAAGGATTACATCACGCTGTTGAAAATGCAATTAGTGCCCGATGTCCCAGCCTGACCGGGCGCCAGTAGCGTCCCAGCCCCACCAAAGTTTATTTTGACCCAACAATTATCCTTGCCCACCGGCGCGGCCGGCGCGGCTGCCGCGCCCGACTCCGCTCCCGCCGCCGTCCCCGGCAAGCACGACGCCGACATCGACCGCCTGTTCGGCGCCGGCGGCCCGCTCAGCCCGGCCGTCGGCAGCTACCGTCCGCGCCGCTCGCAAACCGAGATGGCGAAGGCGATCGCCACGGCCATCGACGGCCAGACGACGCTCATCGCCGAGGCCGGCACGGGCACGGGCAAGACCTTTGCCTACCTGGTGCCGGCGCTGCTGTGGGGCGGCAAGACCATCGTCTCCACCGGCACGAAGAACTTGCAGGACCAGCTGTTCCTGCGCGACATACCCACCGTGCGCGCGGCGCTGCAGGCGCCCGTCTCGGTGGCGCTGCTGAAGGGCCGCTCGAACTACGTCTGCCACTACCACCTCGAACGCACGCTGCAGAACGGCCGCATGACCTCGCGCGACGATGTCGGCCACCTGCGCGAAATCTCCCGTTTCATCAAGATGAGCAGCTCGGGCGACAAGGCGGAGCTGGCCAAGGTGCCGGAAAACGCGCTGATCTGGAATCTGGTGACGTCGACGCGCGACACCTGCATGGGCGCCGAGTGCCAGTACTACCAGGATTGCTTCGTCATGAAGGCCCGCAAGGAGGCCCAGCAGGCCGACGTCGTCGTCGTCAACCACCACCTGTTCTTCGCCGACGTGGCGCTGAAGGACACGGGCGTGGCCGAGCTGCTGCCGTCGGCCAACACCATCATCTTCGACGAGGCCCACCAGTTGCCCGACACGGCCACGCTGTTCTTCGGCAGCACCGTGTCGACCTCGCAGGTGCTGGAACTGTGCCGCGACGTGCTGGCCGAGGGCCTGGCCCACGCCCGCGGCGTCGACTGGGCGAAGACCGTCACCGTGGTGGAGAAGGCGGCGCGCGACCTGCGCCTGACCTTCCCGCAAGACATCGTGCGCCTGTCGATGGCGCAGATCGCGCCGTCCTCCGACTTCTTCCCGGCGCTGGCCACGCTCAAGGACGAGCTCGACGGCATGCTGGCCGTGCTGGAAACCCAGGCCGAACGGGCCGAGACGCTGGAGCAGTGCCGCAGCCGCGGCGTCGAACTGGCCCAGCAGCTGGCCGCCTGGAAGTTCGACCCGAAGGCCAAGGTCGCCGCCGGCGAGGAAGCCGTGTTCTGGGTCGAGGCGTTTTCCAGCTCGCTGCAGTTGCACCAGACGCCGCTGTCGATCGCGCCCATCTTCAACAACCAGCGCGAGGGCGTGCCGCGCAGCTGGATCTTCACGTCGGCGACGCTGGCCGTGAAGAACGACTTCAAGCACTTCTCCGAGCAGATGGGCCTGGCCGGCGAGCCGGCCCAGTCCTGGCCCAGCCCCTTCGACTACGGCAACCAGGGCTTGCTGTACGTGCCGCAGAACCTGCCGCAGCCGAACGCGCTCGGCTACACCGACGCCGTGCTCGACTGCGCGCTGCCCATCATCGAGGCGGCCGGCGGGCGCACCTTCCTGCTGTGCACGACGCTGCGCGCCGTCAAGCGGGCGGCCGAGCGGCTGCGCGAGGAGTTCGCCGCGCGCGGCCTGGCCTTCCCCCTGTTCGTCCAGGGCGACCGCGGCCGCACCGAATTGCTGGACCAGTTCCGCGCGGCCGGCAACGGCGTGCTGATCGGCAGCCAGAGCTTCTGGGAGGGCGTCGACGTGCGCGGCGACGCGCTGTCGCTGGTCATCATCGACAAACTGCCGTTCGCGCCGCCGGACGACCCGGTGCTGGCCGCGCGCATCGAGGTGATGGAAAAGCAGGGCAAGAACGGCTTCATGCACCACTCGCTGCCGGAAGCCATCATCAACCTGAAGCAGGGCGCGGGGCGGCTGATCCGCGACGAGGGCGACCGCGGCGTGCTGATGATCTGCGACCCGCGGCTGATCTCCAAACCCTACGGCAAGCGCATCTGGCAAAGCCTGCCGCCGTTCAAGCGCACGCGCGAGGCGGCCGACGTCGTCGCCTTCTTCGCGGACCGCGCGGCCGAGCAGGCGCCGCCCGCCTGAGCGGCGCCGGCACAGCCGGGGAGCGGCCTGCATTTTTCGGGAAATATTTCCCGGAAATGTAGGCCGCTCCCCGGCTTTTTGCGTTTGCGGCGCCGAAACGCATGAGGCCGATGCACCTTTGTCCGCGCGCAAAGCGCCGGCAGGCGGGCTTGCTACAGTGGCTCAAAGTGTGGCGTTATGAGGAAGGCAAGAAACAGGGGGGATGATATGGATATCCGCTACGGCTGTTTCTTAAGTTATGCGCATGGCCACTATGCGCATATGAGCAAGTTCAAGGACGACCTCATCGACGCGCTCAAGTGTTACCTGGAGCCCCACCTCGATAACGAACACGCCCTGTTCGTGGACAGCGAGCAGCTCGGCGGCGGCGATGACCTCGACCAGCGCATCGCCCGCGCCCTCTGCGAAAGCGTCTGCATGGTGGCCCTTTACACTCCCAAGTATGAAGCGCACGGTTATACCCGGCGCGAATTTGCCGCGATGCAATTGATCGAAAACGAACGCAAGCTGTGGTACGCGCTGCCCAGCCATCTGATCATCCCCGTGATCATGACGCGCCACCCGGCCGGTTTGCCGCAGCAGATCGCCGGCCCCGGCATGTACGCGGATTTTTCCGGCTATACCCTGGCCAGCGGCGACCTGAGGGCGAACCCGGCCTATCTGCCCGACATCGAAAAAATCGTCGAGCGCATCGCCATCCACTACCATTTATTGAAAAACGCCACCCCAGCGGGGCACGATTGCAGCCGCTTCGTGATGCCCGCTATTCCGCCGGAATGGCGCGCCATTCCGCCCCCCCACTTTCCACGTTAAAGGTTCGCCATGGAACTTCATCGCCTGTTCCTGCCGCCGCTGACCGCGCCCGGCGAAGTCGTCACCTTTTATTCCTACAAAGGTGGTACGGGCCGCACCATGGCCCTGTCGAATATCGCCGTGCTGCTGGCCCGGCGGCAGAACGCCACCGTGCCCGTCCTGATGATAGATTGGGACATGGAGGCGCCCGGCTTGCACCACTATTTCGGCCAGCACGACGAGGGGCCGGGCGTGCTGGAGTTCTTCGAGGCTTGCCGCGCCCAGCTGGAACGCTTCGGCCTGGAGGCGCCCGCCGCGCCCGATGCGGGCGGCGACACGGCCTTGGCCCTGCGCGTGCTCGACGCCATCGACTGGCAGCAGTATGTGGTGCGGGTCGACCAGGGCAGCCCCCTGTACCTGATGCGCGCCGGCCGCTTCGACGCCAGCTACAGCGACCGCCTCGCGCAGATGCACTGGGACCGCCTGTTCCACGCCTGCCCGGCGCTGTTCCGCTGCTTCGCCGACAGCCTGGCGCGGCACTTCCGCTATGTGCTGGTCGATTCGCGCACCGGCCGCACCGACAGCGCCGGCATTTGCACGACCCTGCTGCCGAAGAAGCTCGTGGTGGTCTTCACGCCCAACCGCCAGAGCCTGGAGGGCGTCGAGGCGCTGGTCACGCGGGCCATCGAGTACCGCCGCAGCCACGAGGACGAGCAGCGCCCGCTGCTGGTGTATCCGCTGCCCTCGCGCATCGAGATGGGCGACGGCGAGCAGCGCGCGCAATGGCGCCGCGGCGACCCGCACAAGGCCATCGCCGGCTTCCAGCCGATGTTCGAGCGCCTGCTGCGCCTGTCGTATGGCTTGCCGCAGCTTAGCCTGGACAGTTATTTCGACGAGGTCCAGTTGCAGCAAACCAAGACCTTTGCCTACGGCGAGCAGCTGGCCGTGCGCATCGACCAGGGCGGCGACCGCTTTTCGCTGACGCGCACCTTCGAAGCCTTCCTGTTCTGGATGACGGGCGGCTATTTCCCCTGGCAGTCGAGCAAGGAAATCCACCTGCTGGCGGCCGTGGAGGAAGCCCGCCACGCCCTCGACGACGTGCTGGGCCGGCCGGTGGCCCTGCCGCTGGCGCGCGACCTGGCCCGCCTCGGCGAGCTCTACAGCAAAGAGGGGCGCCATCCGCAAGCCCTCGAGTGCTTCCGCGACAGCCTGGCGATGCGCGCCCGCCTGCTCGGCGAGGACCATGCCGACACGCTCGACAGCAAGGCCGGCATGGCGCGCGTGCTGCGCCAGTCCGGCAAGCTGGACGAGGCCCGCTTCCTGGAGGAGGCCGTGGTCGAGGCGCGCGCCGCCAAGCTCGGCGCCGAGCACCCGGCCACGCTGGCCGGCATGGCCAACCTGGCGGCGACGCTGGCCCAGCAGGGCGACTGCGCCGCCGCGCTGGAGTTGCAGGACAGCGTGCTGGCCGCGTATATGCGCCTGCTCGGGCGCGAGCACCTGCTGACGCTGGGCGCGCTCGACAGCCGCGCCGCCACGCTGGCGCAGATGGGCGGCCTGGAGCAGGCCCGCACCCTGCTCGAAACGGTGGTGGCGGCGCGCGCCCGCCTGCTCGGCGCCGAGCATCCGGACACGCTGGCCAGCGAACTGGCGCTGGCGCAGGTGCTGGCGCGGCAAAACGAGCTGGCCGGCGCGCGCCGCCTGTTCGACGCCGTTGCCCGGGCCCAGCAGCGCCGCTTCGGCGCCGACCACGCGCAGACGCTGGCGACGCTGGACCGGCTCGGCGAGGTGCTGACGCGGCAGGGCGACTGGCCGGCCGTGCGCGCGCTGCACGAGACGCTGGTGGCGGCGCGCGAGCGCACGCGCGGCCCCGAGCACCCGGAAACCCAGATGAGCCAGCGCAACCTGGCGCAGGCGCTGGCCCGCTACGGCGAGGCGGACGCGCTGGGCGCCGACTGGCGGCAGGAGCGCCAGCATGCTGCGCGGCAACTCGAAGATGCGCTGCTGAGCGCCAGCGAGCGCCTGCTGGACGCCCATCAGCAGAGCCTGGCGGCGCCCTTCGGCGAGCGCGCCGCCGAGGGCGAGAGCCTGGGCGCCCACGGCCTGCACGACACGCTGCTGCTCGGCTCCGGCGACGAGGGCGCGGCGCCGCCCACGCTGGCCGGCATGATCAACCAGGTCCAGGCGCTGCTCGACAGCGCGCAACTGCACCAGGCGCGCGACCTGGCCGACCGCTTGCGCGAGCCGCTGTTCAAGCCCGGCGTCGCCAGCAAGCTGCGCAAGCGCGGCATGACGGTATTGAAGCGCACCTACCGCCTGCAGGGCGACAAGGATGCGCTCGTCGCGCTGCAGGAGGACGAGGTGACGGCGCTGGAGGGCGCGCTGGAGGCGCGCGTGGGCAACCGCTGAGCCTCGGCCGGCGCAAAATTTAAAGCGCCAAACGGCCTCCGCCGTGCGCAGCCCGCGCGTTGCTTCAGGTAAAATCGCCGTATGAGAATCCTTATCAGTAACGACGACGGCTACCTGGCCCCCGGCATCGCCGCGCTGGCCGACGCGCTCGCCGCCATCGCCGACATTGTCGTGGTGGCGCCCGACAGCAACCGCTCCGGGGCGTCCAATTCGCTGTCGCTGGACCGGCCGCTGTCGGTGCAGCGCGCCGCCAACGGTTTCTATTTCGTCAACGGTACGCCGACCGACTGCGTCCACGTGGCGCTGACGGGCATGCTGATCGAGCGCCCCGACCTGGTCGTTTCCGGCATCAACAACGGCCCGAACATGGGCGACGACACGCTCTATTCGGGCACGGTGGCGGCGGCCACCGAGGGCTATCTGTTCGGCATCCCGGCGATCGCCTTTTCCCAGGGCGCCTACGGCTGGAGCCACATCGACGCGGCCGCGCGGGTGGCCCGCGACATCGTGCAGCGCCGCTTCGACGCGCTGGCGCAGCCCTACCTGCTCAACGTCAACATCCCGAACCTGCCCTATGAGCAACTGGGCCGCGTCGCCGCCACGCGGCTGGGGCGGCGCCACTCGGCCGAGCCGGTGATCAAGGCGCTGGACCCGCGCGGGCGGGAGATTTTCTGGATCGGCCCGCCGGGCGCCACCCGCGACGCCGGCGAGGGCACGGATTTCCACGCCGTCGCCCAGGGCCAGGTGTCGATTACGCCGCTGCAGGTCGACCTGACCCACAAAACCCAACTCGCGGCATTGGCAAAAGGCCTGGCATGAGCGATAAACAGCGCAACTTCCCCTTGTCCCTGGCGTCGGTGGTCGACAAATCGGTGAAGAAGCCGTCGGCGTTTTCGCCGGCCCGGGTGGCCACGCCGCAGACGGCGACGCAGAACGCCGCCCGCAGCGCGGCCCAGCACACGGCGCCGGAGGCGCGCCCCGGCGCGTCGCCGTCGCGCGCCCACGGCTACGCAATGGAGCGGGGCCAGCCGGCCGCCGCGCTGGCCGCGCCGCGGCAGAACCCGCTGGTGTCCGAGGCCGTGCGCCGCGCCATGGTGGCGCGGGTGGCGAAGCAGGGCGTCAAGGACGCGCTGGTGCTGGGCGCGCTGGAAACCGTGCCGCGGCATCTGTTCATGGAGGAGGCGCTGGCTTCGCAGGCGTATATCGACGCCTCGCTGCCGATCGGCCACCACCAGACCATTTCCCAGCCGTATATCGTCGCGCGCATGATCGAGCTGATGCGCAACGGCGGCGCGTTGCAGCGCGTGCTGGAGATCGGCACCGGCTGCGGCTACCAGGCGGCCGTGCTGGCGCTGCTGGCCAAGGAAGTGTATTCGATCGAGCGCATCAAGCCCCTGCACGAGCTGGCCAAGGCGAATTTGCGGCCCCTGCGCGTGGCGAATCTACGCTTGCACTACGGAGATGGTATGCTAGGCCTGCCGCAGGCGGCGCCTTTCGACGGCATCATCCTTGCCGCGGCCGGTCTGGAAGTGCCACAAGCCCTGCTGGAACAACTCACCATAGGCGGACGCCTGGTGGCCCCGGTGGGCGCCCGTTTGCAGCATCTGCAACTGATTTCCCGCGTCGCTAAACAGGAATGGATCAGCGAAACGCTGGAGGATTGCCATTTCGTGCCCTTGCGTCAAGGAACCGTGTGATGCTTGCTGAGAAACAATGCCGGATGTACAGAATTCACCCACATTATGAGAATGATTAAACAAAGCCATTTCGCCGCACTGACTATTTCCCTGGGCCTGTTGAGCGCCTGCAGCAGCACCGCCAACCGCGCGCCCGTCGTCGACCGCACCTCGGTCGAGGCGACCAAGGGTGTCATCGACGACAGCAAGGAGCGCGACCCGGCGCTGTACACGGTCAAGAAGGGCGACACCTTGATCCGCATCGCTCTCGAATACGGCCAGAATTACCGCGACCTGGTCGTGTGGAACAATTTGTCGAATCCGAACGACATCAAGGTCGACCAGGTGCTGCGCGTGCAGCCGCCCGAGGGCGGCGCGGCCGACTCGGGCGCGCAAACGGTGGCCGTCGTCATGCCGCCGGCCGAAACCCGCCCGGCACCGACGCCGCCGGTGCCGAAGAAGACCGGCCCGCGCGGCGACAAGCGCACCTATTCCGACGCCGCGCTGGCCGAATTGCAGCGCGCCGACGGCGCGCCGGCGCCGGCACCGGCGCCGGCCCGGCCGGAGCGCGTCGTCAGCACGCCGGCGGCCCCGGCGGCGGCCGCCGCCGCGTCGGCGGCCAGCGCCGACGATGAGAAGCTGAGCTGGATGTGGCCGTCCGAAGGGCGCGTCATCGCCACTTTCGACGAAGGCAAGAACAAGGGCATCGACATCGCCGGCCGCGCCGGCCAGCATGTGATGGCGGCCGGCGCCGGAAAAGTCATGTACGCTGGCAGTGGCATCCGTGGTTATGGTAATCTCGTCATTGTGAAACACAGTAATAGTTTGTTGTCGGCCTACGCGCACAACCGCAGCATCGCTGTGAAAGAGGGACAGAGCGTGAACAAGGGCCAGATGATCGCCGAAATGGGCGATTCCGACGCCGACGCCGTCAAGCTGCACTTTGAAATCAGGCAGCAAGGCAAGCCGGTCGATCCTTCGAAGTTCCTGCCCAACCGGTAGATACTGCAATGACACACATGCCGCCCGACCACCTGGAAGATGATACGGCGCCGGAGGAGTTCCCGGACGAGGCCATGGACGAGATGGTCGCCGATTCCGGCGAGGCGGTGGACGAGGACGGCGTGGTCGGCAGCGTGGACGGCGGCAGCGCCGTCCTCGAAAGTGTCGACGAACTGAAGAAGGTGCTGGCGGCCGAGCTGTCGACCGACACCACCCAGCACTACCTGAACCAGATCGGCACGCGCGCGCTGCTGAGCGCGCCGCAGGAGGTGCATTACGCGACTCTGGCCAAGCAGGGCAATTTCGAGGCCCGCCAGACGATGATCGAGCACAATCTGCGCCTCGTCGTCTCGATCGCCAAGCACTACATCAACCGCGGCGTCGTCCTGCTCGACATGATAGAGGAGGGCAACATCGGCCTGATGCGGGCGATCGACAAGTTCGAGCCCGAGCGCGGCTTCCGCTTCTCCACCTACGCGACGTGGTGGATACGCCAGAGCATCGAGCGGGCCATCATGAACCAGGCGCGCACGGTGCGCCTGCCGGTGCACATGGTGCGCGAGCTGAACCAGATACTGCGCGGCAAATACCACCTGGAAGCCCAGCACCACAACGGCAAGGACGCCACCGCCGAAGACATCGCCCACCTGGTCGGCCGCTCCGTCGAGGAGGTGCAGGACATCCTGGCCCTGTCCGAGCACGCCACCTCGCTCGACGCGCCGCTCGACAACGACCCGCAGTCCTCGCTGATGGACATGCTGCCCGGCGACGCCGACGCCAGCCCCGACGCGCGCGCCGAGCACCACGAAATGACGGTGCTGGTGCGCGACTGGCTCAGCAAGCTGCCGGACAAGCAGCGCATCGTCATCATGCGCCGTTTCGGCCTCGACAACGACGACCCGGCCACGCTGGAAACGTTGGCCGAGGAAATGGGCGTCACCCGCGAGCGCGTGCGCCAGATCCAGCAGGAAGCGCTGATCAAGCTGAAACGCGCGATGGCGGCCCGCGGCGTCGTCCGCGACTCGCTGCTGTAGGGCGGCGGGACGGCGTCCCAGCCGCCCCGCCGCACCCTGGCCGGCCGCCAGCTTTTTGCTTGCCGCAAAGCCGCATCTGCTATCATACGCCCCGCTCGCGGCGACGGCATCGTGCCTCCCCCTGCCGCTGTCGGGCCGCCCGGCCCACTTTTACCTATTGATCGCTATGCAAGAAAATATCATCGAAATCGAATCGCTCGACATGGACGCCCGTGGCGTCGGCCATTTGCACAACGAAGACGGCACGCCGGGCAAGGTGGTATTTGTCGAGGGCGCCTTGCCGGGCGAGCGCGTCAGCTTTGTCACCTTCAAGAAAAAGAAAAACTGGGAAGCGGCGCGCATGACCGAGCTGCACCGCGAATCGTCGCTGCGGGTCAAGCCGAAATGCGTGCATTTCGACATCTGCGGCGGCTGCTCGATGCAACACTTGGAGCCGTCGGCCCAGGTCGCCATCAAACAGCGCGTACTGGAAGACAACCTGTGGCACATCGGCAAGGTGCGGCCGGATACCGTGATGCGTCCGATGTACGGCCCGACCTGGGGCTACCGCTACCGCGCGCGCCTGTCGGTGCGCCACGTGAAAAAGAAAGACACGGTGCTGGTCGGCTTCCATGAAAAGAAATCCGCCTTCGTCGCCGACATGAGCAGCTGCGAAATTTTGCCGCCGCACGTGTCGGCGATGCTGCTGCCGCTGCGCGGCCTGATTGGCTCGCTGTCGATTTTCGAGCAGATGCCGCAGATCGAACTGGCCGTCGGCGAAGTGACGACGGCGATGGTGTTGCGCATCATGGCGCCGTTGACGGCCGACGACGAAGTCAAGCTCAAGGCTTTCGCCGACGAGTGGGACGTGCAGTGGTGGTTGCAGGTGAAGGGGCCGGAAACGGCCGTGCCTTTCTACCCCTTGGACAAGGAGCTGTATTACCTGCTGCCGGAATTCGGCGTCAAGATGCCGTTCAAGCCCGTCGACTTTACCCAGGTCAACCACCACATCAACCGCGTGCTGGTGGCCAAGGCCCTGCGCCTGCTGGCCGTGGAGCCGCAAGACCGCGTCGCCGACCTGTTCTGCGGCCTGGGTAACTTCACCTTGCCGCTGGCCACCCAGGGCAGCGAAGTCGTCGGCATCGAAGGCAGCACCACGCTGACCGAACGTGCCTTGGAAAACGCCCGGGCGAACGGCCTGTCGGCCAAGACCTCGTTCTCGACCCGCAACCTGTTTGAAGTCACGACCGAGGACTTGATCGCCCTGGGCAAGTTCGACCGCATGCTGGTTGACCCGCCGCGCGACGGCGCCATGGCCCTGTGCCAGGCGCTGGCGGGCCTGCGCCTGGCCCGCCCCGACATGCTGCCCAAGCGTATCGTCTACGTCTCGTGCAGTCCGTCGACGCTGGCGCGCGACGCCGGCATCCTGGTATTGGAAGCCGGCTACGTGCTCAAGCAGGCAGGCGTGGTCAATATGTTCCCGCACACCTCGCACGTCGAATCGATGGCGGTGTTCGAGTTGGCGTAAGGCCGGCCTTGGCCGGGCGGCCGCGCAGGCCGCCCGCGCCCTGCGCGGCTTGAAAACCTGCTAATACCACTTCAAATCCGCTAAGAAATTGGTATGTTTTTTGTCAATTTTTGATTTTCATGCGCGCAGGCCACTGCGTGCCATCTGCCTTTCTCCCTCCTTCAGTTTTTGTCCCGATTTGCCCCTGCGGAAACTAGCCAGGCTGCAAGCTTTACGTGACGCGAGCATCATGTTCGCTGGATTTTCTTGCCTTCTCATCCATAGTTTTTCTTCCGAACACGTTTGTTTCTGAGCTGGTATTACAGGTTTTGATGCCACTTTAAAACCACTTGACTGCCCATTTTTTCAGCAGCATGCTCGACTTCGGTAAGACGTAGTTATGGAAGGAATGGACAGACATCACTTTCAATTTGGAAGTAACCCGCGCAGTCGGGCTTCCACAAAACCTATGGAGGAGACACAGTGGAAAATCACATCTTAAAAAATGCGATCAGGAATATGGTGCTTTGCATCTCAAGCGGCGGCATTCTGGCCGCTTGCGGTGGTGGCGGAGGCACGGACGCCCCGGTCAGCCAGGCGAAAACGCTGGCGGCGACAGTGGCATCCTGCCCACCCTGGCAGGATGGTGGAACCTACACTGCCGGCACCGTGGTCAGTTACCTCGGTTCGAATTACACGGCCTTGGTAACGCAAACGGATCATCTCGGTGCGGGTTGGAATCCGGTGGCGGCGCCTAGCCTGTGGGGTGCCGGCGGCACCTGCGACACGCCGACGCCAACCCCGACGCCGACACCAACCCCGACACCGACACCGACACCAACCCCGACGCCGACCCCGACGCCAACTCCAACCCCGACGCCAACGCCGACCCCGACGCCAACGCCAACGCCGACCCCGACCCCGACGCCAACGCCAACGCCAACGCCAGCCGGCAGGGAAGTGGGTTCCTATTTCGCGCAGTGGGGCGTGTATGGGCGCGACTATGAAGTGGCCAACGTCCACAGCAGCGGCGTGGCCGACAAGCTGACCTTCATCAACTACGCCTTCGGCAATATCTACGCGAAAAACGGCGGCTATGAATGCGGCATGATCACCAAGACCGAGACGGGCGCGAGCAATCCGAATTCGCCGGATGCGGGCACAGGCGGCGACGCCGAGGCCGATTACATCCGCACGCCGAAGCGCACCGTCGACGGCCAGGCCATTCCGTGGGATGCTCCACTGTCGGGCAACTTCCTGCAGTTGAAAAAACTGAAGGCGCTGCATCCTAAACTGAAAATCATCATTTCCCTGGGCGGCTGGAGCTGGTCGAAGAATTTCTCGGCGGGTTCGGCAACGGACGCCCTGCGCAAGCAAATGGTAAGTTCCTGCATCAATATCTACCTGAAGGGGAATTTGCCGGTGCAGGGCGGACGTGGCGGCGCGGGCGTGGCCAAGGGCATCTTCGACGGTATCGATGTCGACTGGGAGTACCCGGTCGGCGGCGGCCAGCCGTACAACACCGTCAATCCGGCCGACAAGCACAACTTCACCTTGTTGATGGCCGAATTCCGCGCGCAGCTCGATGCACTGGGGGCGGCGGAGAACAAGCGCTACCTGTTGACGGCCGCCGTCGGTGCCGGCAAGGACAAGATCGACAACACCGAGCCGGCCTTGTACTCGCAGTACATGGATTGGATCAACCTCATGACCTACGACTTCCATGGTGCGTGGGACAAGACGACGAACTTCAACGCGCATCTGTACGCCGATCCGGCCGACATCTCGGTGGGCGTGGCGCGTGAGTACGTCGCCGACCGGGCGATCCAGTACATGATCAACGCCGGCGTGCCGCGCAATAAGTTGCTGCTGGGTATACCGTTCTACGGCCGTGGCTGGACCGGCGTGCCGCCCGGCCCGAACGGCGACGGCTTGTACCAGACCGGCACCGCCGGCGCTGCCGGCACCTATGAAGTCGGCTTCGAGGACTACAAGGTGCTGGTGAACAAGACCGGGACGCGCTACTATCACCCGGTGACCAAGCAACTGTACCTGTACACCGGCGCGGGCGGCCAGTGGTGGAGTTACGACGACGCCACCGTCATCGCCACCAAGGTCCAGTACGTCAAAGACCAGGGCTTGCGCGGCGCCTTCTCGTGGGAGCTGGACGGTGACGCCAACGGCGCCCTGGCCACCGAGGTCTGGAAGGTGCATTAAGCATTGAACGCCAGGTGAGGGCGGCGGGCATGGCGATCATGCCCGCCGCTTTTTCAATGTCGAGGAGGAGACAATATGTACCGTCTGCGCGCGGCGCCAAGTGCGCCGCCAAATGAGTTGAGCCATGAATGGCGACGCTGGATCGCCGAGAATCTGATACTGGGCAGCCATCCGGCCGGCCTGATGCCTGTTTTACTGCAGGCCGGCATCGCCGAGGGCGACGCCCTCGCCGAGATTGAGCAGGCGCTGCGCAGCCCCTATATCGAGGGCGCCGTGCGGCTGAAGAGCCGGCTGGCCAAGCGCGACTGGGTGATCGACATCTATCGCAAGCTGAACCGTCTGGGCGAGCCGCGGATCGAGCGCCGCCACCGCCTGTCGACCGAGCAATTCCTGTCCGACTATTACCGCCGCAACGAGCCGGTCATCATCACCGGCATGATGGACGACTGGCCGGCGATGGCGAAATGGAATCTCGACTATTTCAAGGAAGGCTATGCCGGCCGCGAAGTCGAGGTGCAGTTCGGCCGCGACGCCGACCAGGACTATGAAATGAACAGCATCGCCCACAAGCGCAAGATGGCTTTCGGCGACTACGTCGACCTGGTGCGCCAAGCCGGCCACACCAACGATTTTTACATGACGGCCAATAACGACTCGCTGAACCGGCAGGCGCTGACGGAGCTGTGGGATGACATCGGGCAACTGCCGGAGTATCTGAAGCGGGAGGCGCAGCCGCGCGGCTTCTTCTGGCTCGGGCCGGCCGGCACCGTCACGCCCTTCCACCATGACCTGACCAACAACTTCATGGCCCAGGTGCTCGGGCGCAAACGCCTGCGCATCATCCCGGCCTGCGAAGTGAGTCGGATGTACAACCAGCGCCACTGCTTCACCCCGCTGGACGGGCGCAATATCGACTTGCAGCGCTTTCCGCTGGCGGCCGACGTGCAAGTGCTGGAGTGCGTGCTGGAGCCGGGCGAAATCCTCTTCCTGCCCGTGGGGTGCTGGCATTTCGTCGAGGGCCTGGACGTGTCGGCGACGGTCGCCTTCACGAACTTTCGTTGGGACAACGACTTCTACAGCAATTACCCAAGCAAGCACGATTTTTGACGGGGCGCCCCGATTCTGTGGGCGAAAAAAAAGCCGACGGGGTCGGCTTTTTTGGGAGGGGCAGGGCGCTTAGTCGCGGCTGCCGCCGCCGATGCCCAGCAGCGAAAGCAGGCTGGTGAAGATGTTGTAGACGTCGAGGTAGATGCTCAGCGTGGCGGAAATGTAGTTCGTTTCGCCGCCGTTGATGATCTGCTGCACGTCGTACAGGATGTAGGCCGAGAAGATGCCGATTGCCATCACCGAGATCACGATCGACAGCGCCGACATGCCCAGGAAGATGTTGGCGACGGAGGCCAGCAACAGCACGATGACGCCGGCGAACAGCCATTTGCCCATCTGCGAGAAATCGCGCTTGGAGACGGTGGCGATCGAAGCCATCACGGCCAGGATCGTCGCCGTGCCGCCGAACGCGGTCATGATCAGCATGCCGCCGTTCGCGTAACCCAGCGTGCGCGTCAGGATGGGGGTCAGCATCAGGCCCATGAAGAAGGTGAAGCCCAGCAGCACCGCCACGCCCAGGCCGGAGTTCTTGGTTTTTTCAATCGCGTAGATGAAGCCGAATGCCACCGCCATGAACAGAATCATGCCCATGCCGCCGCGCAGCATAGGCAGGTGCATCTGCACGCCGATGAAGGCGCCCAGCACGGTCGGAATCATCGACAGCGCCAGCAGCCAGTAGGTGTTGCGCAGTACGCGATGGCGCACTTGCTGCATGCCGCCGCTTAGGTCGTAGGTGCGTTGGATATTTTGGTTCATAATGCCTCCGAGTCATTGGATCAGTTTACTGCATGCTCCAAGCATAGCACGCTCGCCGCTTTTCACAAAAAATCTAGCTTAAGAATCAATTAAACCCGGTTTTTGGCCCCCTTGCGGCCTGCGAATGCGGCTGTTTATCGGTTGGTGGGGGTGTTGTATGGTAAAATCAAAGGTTGATTGAGTTATCAATTTCTTGTTTTAAACCTTTCTTTTTATTGGAGTTTTCACAAATGGCAATCGAACGCACCCTGTCGATCATCAAACCAGACGCAGTCGCTAAAAACGTGATCGGTCAAATCTACAGCCGCTTCGAAGGCGCTGGCCTGAAGATCGTCGCCGCCCGCATGACCCAGCTGTCGCGCGAAGAAGCTGAAGGCTTCTACGCAGCGCACAAAGAGCGCGGCTTCTTCAAGGACCTGGTTGACTTCATGGTTTCCGGCCCTGTCATGATCCAGGCCCTGGAAGGCGAAAACGCCGTTCTGGCCCACCGCGACCTGATGGGCGCAACCGATCCGAAGAAAGCAGAAAAAGGCACGATCCGCGCCGATTTCGCTGAATCGATCGATGCCAACGCCGTGCACGGTTCCGACGCCGTCGACGCCGCTAAAGTGGAAATCGCTTACTTCTTCCCAGGCTTCGCAGCCTAAGTTGCACCCGGTTTGACTGAAGTACCCCGTTTCCGCCGCGCCGCGCGCGCGGAAACGGATTTTTAGAATTGTTTTGAAAAAGATTATGAACGCTGCCCTCACCAACTTGCTGGACCTCGATCCCGCGCAACTCATCGCCTACTGCGCCGAGTTGGGAGAGAAACCGTTCCGCGCCAAACAGTTGCAGCGCTGGATACACCAATTCGGCGCCAGCGAGTTCGACGCCATGACCGACCTGGCCAAGTCGCTGCGCGACAAGCTGGCCACCCGCGCCGAAGTGCGCGCGCCGGCCATCATCAGCGACCACACCTCGTCCGACGGCACGCGCAAGTGGCTCGTCGACGTGGGCCAGGGCAACGCCGTGGAAACCGTGTTCATTCCGGAGGAAAACCGCGGCACGCTGTGCATTTCGACCCAGGCCGGCTGCGCCGTCAATTGCCGTTTCTGCTCGACCGGCAAGCAGGGCTTCAACCGCAACCTGAGCGTCGGCGAGATCATCGGCCAGTTGTGGATGGCCGAGTTTGAGCTGCGCCGGACCAAGGGCATCGAGCCGGGTCCGAAGGGCGAGCGGCAGATCACCAACGTGGTGATGATGGGCATGGGCGAGCCCCTGCTGAACTTCGAGCCCACCGTCACGGCGCTCAAGCTGATGCTCGACGATAACGCCTACGGCCTGTCGCGCCGCCGCGTGACCCTGTCGACCTCGGGCGTGGTGCCGATGATGGACAAGCTGTCGCAGGAAGTGCCGGTGGCGCTGGCCGTGTCGCTGCACGCCTCGAACGACAAGCTGCGCGACAGTCTGATTCCGCTGAACAAAAAATATCCGCTGGCCGAGCTGATGGCCGCCTGCCGGCGCTACCTGGAGTTCGCGCCGCGCGACTTCATCACATTCGAGTATTGCATGCTCGACAACGTCAACGACAGCGACGAGCACGCCCGCGAACTGGTGGCGCTGGTGCAAGACCGCCAATTCGGCGTGTCCTGCAAGTTCAACCTGATTCCCTTCAATCCATTCGCGGAATCGGGCCTGTTCCGCTCGAAAAATCCGCGCATCAAGGCGTTCGCGCAGATCCTGATGGACGCCGGCATCGTCACGACGGTGCGCAAGACCCGCGGCGACGACATCGACGCCGCCTGCGGCCAGCTGGCCGGTGAGGTCAAGGACCGCACGCGGGTGCAGGAGCGCATGGAGAAAATGGCCGAGTACCAGGAAAAATTCGGCGCCAACTTCGGCAAGATCGTGGAGATCCGTTCCTGATGCGGCGCCTCGCTCACCGTTGCTCACTGGCGCTGGCCGGCTGCTGCCTGGCCTGGCTGCTGGGCGGCTGTGCGGCGGGCGCGGTGGGGGCGGGCCAGAGCGGCAAGGCCGAGCTGGCGACCGCGTCGGACCAGTCGGCGGCGCAAAAGCGCGCGGCGATCCGCCTGCAACTGGCGGTCGGCTATTACGAGCAGGGCCAGCTGGAAGTGGCCCTCGACGAAATCAAGCAGGCCCTACAGGCCGAGCCGGACCTGGCCGACGCCTACGGCGTGCGCGCCCTCATCTACATGGGCATGGGCCAGACCGGCCTGGCCGAGGATAATTTCCTGCGGGCGTTGAAACTGGCGCCGCAGCAGGCTGACCTGAGCAATAATTACGGCTATTTCCTGTGCCAGAACGGCCGCGCCGCCGAGGCTTTCGCGCACTTCGACGCGGCGCTGCGCAATCCGGCCTATGCGACGCCGGGCCAGGCTTACAACAACGCCGGCGCGTGCAGCCTGAAGAGCCGCGACAACGCCGGCGCCGAGCGCTATCTGCTGCTGGCCCTGAAGGCCACGCCGGATGCGCCGGCGACCAACGCCAACCTGGCGCGGGTCTATTACGAACGGCGCGACTACGCGCGCGCCGGATTGTTCATTGCCCGGCTGACGAAGCTGGCGAAATTAGAGAGTCTGACGGCCGACGTGCTGTGGCTCGGGATCAAGGTGCAGCATCATCTCGGTGATGCGGGCGCGGAAGCCAGCATGGTGACGCAGTTGCGCCGCCATCATTCCGCCTCGCCCGAATATGCTGCTTATCAACGTGGGGCGTTTGATGAGTGAGACAGGGATACCAATGAATTCAGAGTGGGCACAACAGCCGCAGTCCCAGGGCAACCTGGAGGCGCCCGGAGCACAATTGAAGGCGCAGCGCGAAGCGATGGGCTGGAGCGTGGAAAACGTCGCCGACCTGCTGAAGCTGGCACCGCGCCAGGTCAGCGCGCTGGAAGAGGGCGATTTCGCCGCCTTGCCGAACCTGGCCGTGGTGCGCGGCTTCGTGCGCGCCTACGCGAAGGTGGTCAAGCTGGACGCCGCGCCGCTGGTGGCGATGATTGAGGTCAATCCCGAGCCGAGCGCCGAAGCGGCGCCGCCGCGGCGGGAAATTTCCGCCTCGTTCTCCGAGGCGCGCTTTCCGTCGCTGACGCAGCGCTCCTCGACCAAGCCGGCCGTGTGGATCGTCGCGGCCGTCGTCGCGGCCGTCGCCGCCGCGCTGGTCGCCTACAAGCTCGGCTATGTGTCGCCGGCCATGTTCGCCGCCGCCGACAAGGAAGCCGCGCCGGCCGCCGCCAGCGCGCCGGCCGCGTCCGCCGCCGTGGCCTCGGTCGAAACCACGCTGATCAAGCCGGGCCAGGAACTGGCGCCGCTGCAATCGCCTTCGGTGCCGCTCATTTCCGTGCCGGCAGCGGCGGGCGCCGCCGCACCGGCCGCGCCGGCGCCCGCCGAGGCGGCGCCGCCCGCCATCGCGCCGGCCCCGGCCCCGGCC
>NZ_JAQQXR010000017.1 GCF_028595325.1 Janthinobacterium fluminis | reverse complement strand
CGCGGGGACGACGACGCCGGCTCAGGCGCGCCGGGCGCGCCGCGCCGCCGCGGCGGGCGCCGCCGCGAGGCTGCGCAGCGGCCCCTGGCTGGGGCGCGGCGGCGCGGCGAAAACCGGGCGGGCCGGCGCCAGGTCCGACAACTTGAACACGCTGACCAGTTGCACCAGCTTTTTCGCCTGCTGCTCCAGCGCGTCGGACGCGCTGGCGGCATCCTCGACCATCTTGGCGTTTTGCTGGGTGGCGCCGTCCATGTCGTGGATGGCCTTGCTGATGTGGTCGATGCCCTCGCTCTGCTCCCTGCTGGCGACCGTGATCTCGCCCATGATGGCGGTGACCCGGTTGACGCTGGTGACGATGTCGCCCATCGTCTTGCCGGCCTGGTCGACCAGGCGCGCGCCGAAGGTGACCTGCTCGACCGAATCGTCGATCAGCGTCTTGATTTCCTTGGCCGCGCTGGCGCTGCGCTGGGCCAGATTGCGCACCTCGCTGGCGACGACGGCGAAGCCGCGGCCCTGCTCGCCGGCCCTGGCCGCCTCGACGGCCGCGTTCAGCGCCAGGATGTTGGTCTGGAAGGCGATGCCGTCGATGACGCCGATGATGTCGACGATCTTCTTGGCCGACTCGTTGATCGAGCCCATCGTCGCCACCACCTGCGACACCACGGCGCCGCCCTGGCCGGCCACCTCGGCCGCCGACAGCGCCAGCGCGTTGGCCTGGCGCGCGTTGTCGCCGTTGCGCCGCACCGTCTCGGTCAGTTGCACCATAGACGAGGCCGTCTCTTCGAGCGAGCCGGCCTGCTGCTCGGTGCGGTTCGACAGTTCCTGGTTGCCGGCCACGATACGCCCGGAGGCGCCATCTATCGTGTCGGTGGCGCCGCGCACGTCGCGCACGATGGCGAACAGGCTGGCGTCCATCTCGCTGAGGGCGCGGATCAGCTGGCCGATCTCGTTGTCCGAGTCGACGCCGATGCGCCCGCTCAGGCGGCCGGCGGCGACGCCGCGGGCGATGCCGACGGCCTGCCCCAGCGGCCCGGTGATGCCGCGCACCAGCACCACGCCGATCAGCACGCTAAGCACGGACGCTACCACGATCGCCGCGCCCATCAACCAGGCCGTCGCCGCGATCGTCGCGTGGACGGCGTCGGCGTCGCGCGTCGAGCGCTGCGCCAGCAGCTCCGTGAGCTCCTGCAGCAGCGGATCGGAGTTGCGGTAAGAGGGGTTGATGGTCTTGATCAGCACTTTTTCCGCGTCGTCCCACTTCTGCTGCTGGATCTCGGCGCTGGCGGCGGCGACGGCGTTCATGCCCAGGTTGGCGCTGACCGACAACCACTGCTCGACCAGGTTGCGCTCCGCCGTCGTGGCGATAGCGTCGCGGTAGGCCGACAGCAGCTTGTTGATCTCGGCGTTGGTGTCCTCTATCGTCTTGAAATGTACGGTCAGCGGATGGTCGTGCAATTTGGCCCACTCCATGACGGGGTTGTGCTGCAGCGCCTGCAAAATCTGGCTGCGGTTGATTTCCATCTTGAAGCGGATGCGCTCGACCAGCCTGGCGCTGACCTTGGCGTCCTTCTTCGCCGTGTTTTCCAGCAAGATGCTGGTATTGTGGATGCTATGGCCGCCTAGGCCGCCGATAAACAAGAGCATCGCCACAAAAAAAACCAGCGTCGAAACGATCAGCGTCCTGATCTTGATATTCTTCAACATGGAATCCTACCTTTCATATGGGGGCGGATCGTTGCCGACGATGCCGGCTTTTCCCTTCAGGAAAATAAAAGATATCTCAATTGAAACTCCGTGTTTCTGCGCTGGGTCAGTAAATGGCGCTCTGCCTGCGGCATCCGCGCAACGCCGCGCGGTGCTAAGATGCAGGCCTGGCGCGCCGGCACGGGCCGCGCCCAACCGGGGAGCACAGGGGCATGGACAAGGACGGGGCGCAGGACAGCCTGATCGAATTGCGCGAGCTGGCGCGGGCGTTTTCCGCCGAGCGCGACTGGGACCAGTTCCACACGCCGAAAAACCTGGCGATGGCCTTGTCGGTCGAGGTGGCGGAGCTGGTCGAGCATTTCCAGTGGCTGCCCAGCGGCGCCGACGCCGAACTCGACGACAAGAAGCGCCTCGGCATACGCCATGAAATGGCCGACGTCCTCGTCTACCTGATACGCCTGGCGGACAAATGCCATGTCGACCTGCGCGAGGCCGTGCTGGAGAAAATGCGCCTCAACGGGGAGAAATATCCGGCCGGGCTGGTGCGCGGCGACGCCCGCAAGTACACGGAATATTGAAGGGGAATGGCGGCGCCGCGGTCGCTTAGCGCTGCGTCTTGCGCGCCAGGCGCGCCGGCGCCGCCTTGCGCGCCGGCACCGTCCTCAGCTTGAACACGCCGATCGACTGCGCCACGCTGTCCGTGCGCAGCGCCAGATTGGCGGCCGCCGCCGCGGCCTGCTCGACCAGCGCCGCGTTCTGCTGGGTGATGCCGTCCATCTGGATCACGGCCTGGTTGACCTGGCCGATGCCCTGGCTCTGCTCGCGCGTCGTCGAGGAAATGGCATCCATCACTTGCGTGACCCGGCCGACCGAGGCGATCACCTCGGCCATCGTCGCGCCGGCGCCGCTGGTGAGCTGCGTGCCGGCGTTCACCGTGGCGATCGAATGGTCGATCAACTGCTTGACCTCCTTGGCGGCCGTGGCCGAACGCTGCGCCAGGCTGCGCACCTCGCCGGCGACGACGGCGAAGCCGCGGCCGTGCTCGCCGGCCCGCGCCGCCTCGACGGCCGCGTTCAGCGCCAGGATGTTGGTCTGGAAAGCGATGCCGTCGATCAAGCCGATGATGTCGAGGATCTTGCGCGAGGACGCGCTGATCTCGTCCATCGTCGTCACGACCTCGGCGACGATGCTGCCGCCCTGGGCGGCGATGGCCGCCGCCTGGCCGGCCAGCGCATTCGCGCTGGCGACGTGGCTGGCGCTGTTTTGCACCGTCGACGTCAATTCCTCCATGCTGGCCGCCGTCTGCTCCAGGCTGGACGCCTGCGACTCGGTGCGGCCGGACAAGTCCATATTGCCGGTGGCGATTTCCGCCGTGGCCACGCGGATATCCTCGAAATTGCCGCGCACATCGCCGATGATGCTGTGCAGATTGATATTCATCTGGCGCAGCGCCGCCATCAACTGGCCCATGTCGCCTTCGCCGCCGGCCGGCATGCCGCCGGTCAGGTCGCCACCGGCCATCCTGCGCGCGCCGGCAACGGCCTCCCGCAGGGGGGAGACCAGGCCCCGATGCAGGCTGAACCAAAAATACAGCGCCAGCGCGACGCCGCCGGCCGCCAGCGCGCCCAGGGCGGCGCGCGCGGCCGCGCTGGTGTCGCCGTCCACGCCCAGGACGGCGCCGCCCAGCAACAACATCAGCAGCGCCAACAGCGCCCCGTTCAGCCCGATGTGCCGGGCCAGCGGCATCTGCCGCAGCGCGGCGAGGCGGCCCGGCCAGCCGCGCCGCACCACTTTGCCGCCGCGCAAGGCGAAGCCGGCCGCCTTGCCGCTCTTGATACGCTGGTACAACTCGCCGGCCTCGCGCACTTGTTCGCGGCTGGGCTTGGTGCGCACCGACATATAGCCGACCGGCTTGCCGTCTTCGATGACGGGGGTGACGTTCGCCAGCACCCAATAGAAATCGCCGCTCTTGCAGCGGTTCTTGACCAGGCCCGTCCAGGGCTTGCCCAGCTTGATCGTCGCCCACATGTCGGCGAAAGCCTCGGCCGGCATGTCGGGATGGCGCAGGATGTTTTGCGGCGCGCCGAGCAATTCATGCCGGGAATAACCGCTGACCTCGACAAAATAGGGATTCGCGTAATTGATATTGCCCTGCAAATCCGTGGTGGAAACAATGGTCATGCCGTCATGTAAGACATATTCGTTTTGCGTGATTGGCGTATTGACGCGCATTGCCTCTTCCTCGAATTTTCAATTAACACAATAAAATCGGAAAAACAATATAACACATCAAGCCAGGCAACAATTACTTAAATGCAATTATTAACAATGAGTCAAGCGCGGTGGCGCGGCCATCCGCTCAAATTGTATTTTCGATAAATTGACAGCCGCTTATCTTGGATCAATACTTCGCGGTCGTATCGACAACCTTTCCAACAACTCGTCCATGCCCATGACCCTGCTTCGCTACTCCCTCGCCGCGCTGGCCATCGCCGCCGCGCCCCTGGCCCACGCCGCCGGCGCGCCGCCCCGGCCGATTTCCCACGAAGACGTCTGGCTGATGAAACGGCTCGGCGCCCCCGTGCCCAGCCCGGACGGCAAATGGGCGGTGTTTTCCGTCGTCGACAGCGCCTACGACAGCAAGGAGCAATGGTCGGACTTGTGGATCAAAGCCCTGGGCGAGAATAGCCCGGCGCGGCGCCTGACGCACTCGAAGGGCGGCGAAAGCGGCCTGAACTGGTCGCCCGACGGCAAGCAGTTATTGTTCGTCGCCAAGCGCGAAGGCGACGACAGCGGGCAGATCTACCTGATCGACATCGACGGCGGCGGCGAGGCGCAGCGCCTGAGCACGCTGACGCTGGGCGCGCGCCTGCCGAAATGGAGCCCGGACGGCCAGCGCATCCTGTTCGTCAGCGACGTCTTCCCCGGCGCCGAGGACGAGGAGGCCATCAAGCAGCAGGCCAAGGAGCGCAAGGAGCGCAAGCACAGCGCCCGCGCCTACGAGCAATTCCCGCCCCGCCATTTCGACAAATGGCTGGACGACAGGCAGCCGCGCCTATTCGTGATGGACGCGGCGCCCGGCGCCAAGCCGCGCAACCTGCTGGCCGGCAGCAAGCTGGCGGCCCTGCCGGGTTTCGCCGGCGCCCAGTCGGACGACGGCCAGACGCTGGAAGCCGTGTGGGCGCCGGACGGCCTCTCCATCGTCTTCGTCGCCTCGACCAACCGCGACGAGGCGGCGCGCGCGGCGCGCCTGACGCAGATCTTCACGGTCGCGCTGGCCGGCGGCGAGCCGCAAGCCCTCAGCCGCGACAAGCACAGCTATGAAAAGCTGCAATTCAGGCCGGACGGCAAAGCCCTGCTGTGCCTGACCCAGGCCGAGGAGGCCGGCAAGATCTACGACCTGAGCCGCCTGGCCAGCTTCGCCTGGCCCTCCGCCGGCGGCGCCGCGCCGGCCATCCTGACGGCGGCACTGGACCGCTCCGTGTCGCGCTTCGCCATGCCGCAGGGTGGCCAGCGGATTTTCTTCACCTACGAGCACGCCGGCCTGGAGCAACTGCACTCGATCGATTACCGCGGCGCCGACCTGCGCGCCGAAGCCTCGCCCGCCAGCGGCGCCATCAACTCCTTGCAGGCCGGCGGCAAAGCCCTCGTCGGCGTCTGGGAATCGGCCGTCAATCCGCCCGAGGTGTATGCCTTCCACGGCGGCCCGAAGCGGCTGACCGCGTACAACGTCGAGCGCGCCGCCGCCATCGACTGGCAACCGCCCGAGCACTTCTGGTTCACGACGGCGGACGGCCGGCGCATCCACAATATGATCGTCAAGCCGGCCGGTTTCGACCCGGCCAAGAAATACCCGCTGTTTTCCGTGATGCACGGCGGCGCCGCCAGCATGTGGCGCGACCAGTTCGTGCTGCGCTGGAATTACCACTTGCTGGCGCGGCCCGGCTATATCGTGCTGCTGACCGACTACAAGGGTTCGACCGGCTATGGCGAGGCGTTCACCCGCTCGCTGCAGTTCGACCCGCTGAAGGGGCCGGGCGAGGACATCAACGAAGCCGTCGACGCGGCGATCCGCAAGTACCCCTTCATCGACGGCCAGCGCCTGGCGGCCGGCGGCGCCAGCTACGGCGGCCACCTGGCCAACTGGCTGCAGGCGACGACGACGCGCTACAAGGCCATCGTCTCGCACGCCGGCGAGATGGATCTGGTGATGCAGTGGGGCACCAGCGACAGCGGCTTCGGCCGCGAGGTCAACAGCGGCGGCCCCGTCTGGGGCGGCTTGCCCGTGTGGCGCGAGCAAAGCCCGATCATGCAGGCCGGTAACCACGAGAAGGGCACGGGCTTCCGCACGCCGATTTTGATCACCGTCGGGGAACTCGATTACCGCGTCCCCGTCAACAACGCGCTGATGAATTTCGCGACGCAGCAAAGGCTGAACGTGCCGAGCAAGCTGATCGTTTTCCCGGACGAGAACCACTGGGTGCTGAAGGGCGAGAACAGCCGCTATTTCTACAAGGAATTGCATGGCTGGCTGGCCAAGTACTTGTAAGACGGCGGGCGCCCCCCGCAAGAGCGTTGCGGGCAGATAAAAAAACAGGGGCCGCGTTGGCGGCCCCTGCTTTATGACGCCGGGATCAGCTTAGCCCGGCTTGAAGCTCTTGCGCGGCTTCGTCGCGTAATCGCTTTTACCCTTGAACGCGGGCTTTTTCGGCGACGCCGGCGCGCTACTGCCATCGTCTAGGCTGATGTGCAATTGCTTGCCCGCGACCCACACCGACTTCAGGTGGTCGAGGATGTCCGGCGGCATGCCTTCCGGCAGGTCCAGCACGCTGTGTTCGTCGAAGATGTCGATGCGGCCGATGTGCTTCGCTTCCAGCTTCGCCTCGTTGGCGATGGCGCCGACGATGTTGCTCGGCGTGACGGCGTGGTTGCGGCCCACTTCGATGCGGTAGGAAATCATCGCCAGCTTGCCCTTCGGCTCCTTCTTGGCGCGGGCCGGCGCGGCGTCGGCGGCCGGCGCCGCCTTGCGCGCGGGCGCGGGCGCCGCGTCGACGACCGGCTTGGCCGCCGGCGCGCGTGGCGGCGCGGCCGGCGCGGCATGCGGCGCGGCGCCGTCTCGGCTAATGCGCAACTGCTGGCCGGCAACCCAGACACCCTTCAATTGCTCCAGCAACTCGTTCGGCAGCGTGTCCGGCAAGTCGAGCACGCTGTAATCGTCGTAGATTTCAATGCGGCCGATGTGCTTCGAGTCCAGCCCCGCCTCGTTGGCGATGGCGCCGACGATATTGCCCGGCTTGACGCCGTGGGCGTGGCCCACTTCGATGCGGAAGGTTTGCATGCCGGCGTCGGCCTGGCGCACGATGCGCTCCTTCTTCGGGAAGGCCGGCCGCTCGGCGCGCTCGAAACGCTCGCCCCGCTCCGGGCGGTCGAAGCGCTCCTGGCGCTCCGGGCGCGCCGGCCGCTCGTCGGCCCACGACGAGCTCGCCGCCTGGGATTTTTTGTCGAGCAGCAAAGGCGTGTTGCCGCGGGCCATTTTGGCCAGCGCGGCGGCGATTTCGACGGCCGGGATGTTCTGTTCGCGCTCGAAGTCCTCGATCAGCGACTGGAACTGTTCCAGCTCGCCCAGCGCCAGCGTGGCGCTGATCTGCTCCTTGAACTTGGCGATGCGCACGTCATTGACGGCCTGGATGGTCGGCAGTTCCAGCATGCCGATCGGCTGGCGCGTCGAGCGCTCGATCGCCTTCAACAGGTTTTTCTCGCGCGGCGTGATGAACAGGATCGCCTCGCCGCTGCGGCCGGCGCGGCCGGTGCGGCCGATGCGGTGGGTATAGCTTTCCGGATCATGCGGCACGTCGTAGTTGACGACGTGGCTGATGCGCTCGACGTCCAGGCCGCGGGCGGCGACGTCGGTGGCCACCAGGATGTCGATCTTGCCATCCTTGAGCTGCTGGATGGTGCGCTCGCGCTGGGCCTGCTGGATGTCGCCGTTGATGGCGGCGGCGGAGAAGCCGCGCGCCTGCAGCTTGCCGGCCAGCTCCTCGGTGCCCAGCTTGGTGCGGGCGAAGATGATCATGCCGTCGAAGCTTTCCGCTTCGAGGATGCGGGTCAGCGCGTCGAGCTTGTGCATGCCCGACACCAGCCAGTAGCGCTGGCGGATATTGTCGGCCGTGCCGGTCTTGGCGGCGACGGTCACCTCGGCCGGCTGGTTCAGGTAGGTGGTGGCGATGCGCTTGATCACCGACGGCATGGTCGCCGAGAACAGCGCCGTCTGGCGCGTTTCCGGGGTTTCCTGCAGGATGCGCTCGACGTCGTCGATGAAGCCCATGCGCAGCATTTCATCGGCCTCGTCCAGCACCAGCGTCTTCAGTTTCGACAGGTCGAGCGAGCCTTTGTCGAGGTGGTCGATGACGCGGCCGGGCGTGCCGACGACGACGTGGACGCCGCGGCGCAGCGCCGACAGTTGCGGGCCGTAGCTCTGGCCGCCGTAGATCGGCAGCACGTGGAAGCCGGGGATGTGCTGGGCGTAGACCTGGAAGGCTTCGGCCACCTGGATCGCCAGCTCGCGCGTGGGCGCCAGCACCAGCGCCTGCGGCGACACTTGCTTGAGGTCGATGCGCGACAGGATGGGCAGCGCGAACGCGGCCGTCTTGCCGGTGCCGGTCTGGGCTTGGCCCAGCACGTCGCGGTTGGCCAGCAACAGGGGAATGGTGGCCGCCTGGATAGGCGACGGGGTTTCGTAGCCGACGTCCTTCAGCGCGCGCACCAGCGCGTCGCTCAGTTGAAGGTCGGAAAACAGGGAAATAGGTGTGTCGGACATGAATTCACTCACAAGTACGCTCGAATCGCCCAATGCGAAAGAATGCTGTATACAGTTTACTCTCTACTGGCGCAAGCCGGGCGGAAGCATGGCAGAGATGAGCCATTTTTCCGCGCAAAAAGCGGAAAAATCGCCATATCGCCCGCCAAACCGGCAATTTCTGAACTATTCGGCATTGTTTCAAGGGGGCGGCGCCGGCCCTCGGGACGGCGCCGTTGGGACCGGCTTAAATGCCCATGATGCGCTTCAGGTCAAGGAAGGCGCTTTCATACAGATGCTGGAAGACGCCGACCATCGCGTCCTCGACGCCTTCGACGGCATCGAACTGGCCCGACCATTCGGCTGTACAGTCGGCCGCGTCGGCGCCGCCGAGCACGCGCAGCGTCGAATAGTAGTTGCTCACAGGGATAGGCCCGGAAATGATGGTGTAGCTATAGCTGCGCTCGGCCTCGCTGAAGTGCAGCAGGCGTTCGGCGATGACGGCGCCGTCCGTCGTTTTCAGGCGGCGCACGCGGCCGCCCTGCTCCGGCAGGCTGCTCTTGATCGAGCTGGACCATTCAGCCAGCGTATGGAAGCCGCCGATGAAGTCCCACACGCGCGCGGCCGGTGCCGCCAATGTCACAGAAACGCTTACTTTGGCCATACTGAAATCCTACCTATTATTGTTGAACCGGGCGCCAGGGCCCATCCGGGCAGGACATTACCATAAACACACGGCGCCTGCCGAGCCCGCGTTGCGGCGCGGGCCGGGCCGGCGCCGCAACGCGCCTACAGATGCTCGGCCAGGAAAACCAGCGTGTTGCCGTGGGCCTGGGCGGCCATGCGCTGCACATAGTTGTGGCGGTGGGGGCAATTGAAGCCATGCCCGGCGCCCGGATAGACATGGATTTCGACGTCGCGCTGGTCGGCGAAACACTCGGCCACGCTGGCCACGGCGGCCGGCGGGATGTGCTCGTCGCGCCCGCCAAAATGCAGTTGCAGGGGGACGGCGAGCTGCGCGGCGACGTCGAGCCGGTCCTGGATGCCGCCGCCGTAATAGGCGACGGCCGCGTCGCTGAGCCCGCGGGCGGCCGCCAGGTAGGCCAGCCGGCCGCCGAAGCAATAACCCAGGGCGGCGATCCGGCTGCCCTCGCCCGTCCACACGCGCAGGGTGGCGGCCGTGCGCCCGATGTCCGCCAGCGCCTTCTCGACGTCGGTGAGCTGCATCAATTTATAGGCGGTTTTCCAGCTTTCGTCGTCGTAGCCGAGCTCGGTGCGCGTGGCGCTGCGCCAGAACAGGTCGGGCGCCAGCACGATGTAGCCATCGGCCGCGTACTGGTCGGCGAGATTGCGGATATGTTCGTTGACGCCAAAAATTTCCTGCAACAAAACGATACCGGGGCCTTTGCCGCCATGCGGCAAGGCCAGATAGGCATCGAAGACGCCGTCGGGGGTGTCGATCTCCAACCATTGTGACGTTGTGCTCATTGCGGCTCCTATTTAAGGTTAAAAAAGATCAATACAACTCGCGCAGGTAAATCACTGGTCCGGCCTTGTAAATGCCGAACGTGGCCCGCCCCTTGGCGCTGGGAAGATACAGGCTGCTGGGGTTGGACGGCGCCTGGAATTGCAGGTCGACGCTGCCATTGTTGCCTGCGCCGGGTCCGCGCAGTTGAAACTTGCTCAAGCCGGCATCGAACACCACGTCGGCGCCGCCGAGCACCTGCAGCGCCGCCTTGCAGGCGCCGCCGGGGTCGCGCAGGTTTTTCAGACAGTTGCTCAGATTCACCGTCGCCGGCTTGACGACGCTGCTGCTGTCGGCGCTGTTGCTCAACCACGCGCCCTGGGAAGTCCAGAATTGCGCGCGCAGGCGTATCGTCAGCGGCAGCAACGCCGAGCCGTAGCTGTTCGGTATCAGCAGGCGTCCGCTGACGATGCTGATGCCCTCCTCCTTGCTGGCGGCGCCGCGCAGCGAGCTGACGCCGTCGCTGTCGCCGGCGCGCAGGAACACATCGCTGGGCAGCGAAGGGATGGCGGGGTAAATATAGCTCGGGGTCGTCGTCGACTCGCCCTTGAGGAAACTGGACGAGGCCAGGGCCACGCCGGCGCCGGCCGCGTAGCGGGGGTCGCCGGCGGGGTTTTGCGCGCCACCCGCCGCCGCCAGCCAGCCGGTGAGCCTGGCGTTACGGGTGAAGTCATTGTTGCCGGGCACGCTGCCGTCGTAATTGCTGGTGACGGCCTCGGCCGCGTTCAAGGCCGTCACGCGCACGCCGAAGGGCTGGTTCGCATAGGCAAAGCCTTTGGTGCCGGCGCAGCCCATCTGGCCGGCGATGCAGACCATGGGCACGCCCGGCGTCAACGCTCCGGCGTCCAGCACCGTCGTGTTGAAATGGTCGGGGATGAAGCGGCCGACATTGCCGCTTTTGCCCTTGGCGATCAGCGCGGCGCCGCCCTGCCGGGTCGGCGCGCCCGGGCTGCCAAGATAGCCGTCCGGGTTGGCCAGCGTCGCCTGGATCTGCAGGATGCCCACCTCGCTCCAGGACAGGTCGTTGCCGCTGGCCACGCCGGCCGCAAACGTCAGGCTGCCGGTCAGCGCGCCGGCGCTGCCGCCCGCCGGCAAGACCAGCAGCGGCGCCAGCGTGGCCGTCTGGCGCGGCGACTCGGCGCCGAAGTTGGCCGTCTTGTTGTTGCTCAGGTTGCGCGCGCTGAGCGTGGCGGAAAACGCCCTGCCCGCCCGCATGAAGACCGGGTCGGAGGGGCCGGCGGCGCCGGGGTTGTTGAGGCCCGGCGTGGCGCCGTCCCAGATGCGCTCGAAGCTGAACGAGGCGGGCGCGACGATGAGCGCGCCCGCGCCGCTGACCACCAGGCCGGCGTCGCTGCCGCTGCTGGGCGCGTAGCGGGCGCTGACGCTGATCAGGCCGACGTCGGCGTATTTCATCCATGCCCCCGTGGCGACGCCGTCGGCGTCGAAGCTGAGCATGGCCGACCCGGCGGAGGCGCCGCAGGCGCCGGGCGTGTCGGCCGGCACGCCGGCGGCGCTGTTGGCGAAGCGCGCATGGGCGCTGCCGGAGGAGGGGTTGCTGTAAGCGCAGCCGAAATCGATCAGTTTGCTGGTGCCGGCGAACAAGGGCACGCAGGATTGCTTGTCGCCGGCCGCCTGCAGGGCGCGGACGGAGAAATTGGCGGCCGCGTCGGCGACGTGGTTGGGCAGGCTGAGCACCAGGCCGCTGTCCTCGAACGCCATCTCGCAAGGCTTGGCGCTGCCCGGCGCGGCCGTGTTGACGCATTCGACGCCGTTCAGCGCCGCCGGATTCGCCAGCGCCGCCAGGTTTGCCGGCCCTTTAGTTAGCTGACGCACCGTGGCGCCGCTGTTGCTGCCGCTGGCGCCGATGGCGAACGCCTGCCCGCCCGGCGTCAGCGTCACGCTGGCGCCGCCGCCGTAGTGCGGCGCCGTGCAGGCGGCGTTGGCGCAAGCCGTCAGCGTCACCGTCTGCGGCTGGCAGGTCAGCGCCGAGCCGGGGTGGGTGATGCGGATGTGGTGCGGTCCCGCCACGGGCGGCGCAACGCAGGCCGGCCCTCTCGGCGTCGTCGTGGCGTCGTAGCCGCTGTTGTTGGTGACGCAGCTGCAGGGATTGCCCGGCGTATAGACATTGCATGTGATGTATTTTTCCACGCGGCCATGGTGGCCCAGGGTGATCCAGTCCACCCTGGCGTTGCCGCCGATATAGGCATTGGCCGGGTCCAGCGTGACGGTGCCGGCCACGACGTCGCCGGAGATGGCGTCGCCCGAGCCCATCGTCAGCGTCCGCGAGGCCGTCACGTTGCCGTTCACCTCGGTCTGGGCCGGGGCCAGGTCGACGACGGGCGCCGTCAGATTGCCATTGACGGTGCTGTGGGAGCCGAGGCTCAGCGAGGTCGTGGCCGTCAGGTTGCCGTCGACCGTGCTCTGGGCCGGCTGGATCTCGATCGTCGCCGCCATGACGCTGCCCTGCAGCGTGCTGCCCGAGGCCAGCGCGAAGCTGCCGCTGGCAAAAATGTCGCCGCTGAGCGTCACGTGGGCGCTGGTGGCGATATTCGCGCCGGAGATGCTGCCGATGACGGTCACATGCGAGGCGATGTCGATGTTGCCGCTGGCGTTCAGATTGCCCGTCACCTTGTTGCCCTGGCCGCTGTCGATGCGGATCGCGGCGGCATTGACGTTGGCGACGATGGCCTGCATTTGCTTGCCCATGCTGAAGGTGCCGCCCTTCGCCGTCAAGGTGCCGCCGCTGATGCTCAGATTGCCCGGTTTGATGTCGCCGATGTCGAGGCTGCCGTTCACCGTCAGCGCGGCGCTGCCGCTCATCGCCAGGCTCTGCTGGTAATCGAAGGTGAAGGAGCCGGCCGCCACCGTCACGGCGTAGCCGCTGGCGATGCTCATGCTGTCGGTGCTGCCGGACATGGCCAGCGTGCTGCAGCTATAGTTGCTGCCGGACAGGGTGCAGGCGGCCACGGCGCCGCCGTTGAAATTCAGGTTGCCCCCCTGTGCGATGCCGGCCATCCCGAGCAGCGCCGCCCCCAGTAAAAACCGTTTAATGCGCGCAATATTCATGGAAGCCGATTATAGAGCGGTTTCCAACAGGCATGCGCTACGCCGCCCGGAAAATCGCCGCGCGGGGCGGCCGGGGCTAAGCCTGGAACACCTCGTCGAGCGCCTTGGCACGCACGAAAGCCTTGGACCATGCCTTCAGCTCAGCCGCCGTCGCATGGGCAAGCCGCTGCCGCACAGGCGCGGGCAAGGCGCCAAAGCGCTCGGCCAACAACTGGCTCAACATCAGCACTTGTCCTTCCACTTGCCCTTCCAATCGCCCTTCCTTGCGGCCGCGCTCCAGTCCGATGCGTTCAATGGATGAAATATAAGGCATTTTCCGACTCCTTTCCTGCTCGCCGATGCGCTGCCACAGCGCGCGCTCAAGCGGCTTGGGCAGCCACATCATCCAGTCGATCACCATCAATAAATCCATGATAGCCTGCCTGTCCCAGTTTCGCTCAAGGAGCAGTGTCAGCAAACGCCATTTTTCCTCCGCGCGCCGCTCGGCCTTGCCCTTGGTGTCGCGTGCCGCCAGATAGGCGGCGGTCAGCAGCGCAAAGGGATTGGCGTCGGCCAGCAATGCTTCGGGGCGGCCGGCGAAATCGCGTAATTTGACGATAGGAAAATCAATGCCCATCCTGCAGCCGAAGCAGCTGTAGCCGAAGGCGTGCGGCTTCCAGTGCGCGCTGTCGTCGCTCAGCAGCGCCAGGCTGGCGACGGGCCGGCGGTACAGGTCGAAGATGCGGTAGTTGTAAGTGAACATGCGCTCGGCGAAGCGGCGCTCGCGCCGGCCCTGCACCTCCAGATGCAGCAGCAACCATTGCTCGCCGCCGCCGCGCAAGCTGAGTTGCACCAGTTTGTCGGCCAGGCGCTTGCCCAGCGCGGCGTCGCGCGCCACCTGCGCCAATTCCTTGTCGAGAAAAACATGTCCCCGCGACCAGTCGATTTGCTCGTAGGCCAGGGGAAAGTAGAACGCCATGAAGGCGGGGAAATAGCGCGTGACGGCGTCCTTCCACGGCGTGTCGTAGTCGTCTTTGGGCGTGCTCATCAGCGCAGTGTAGCGAACTGCCGGCAGGCCGCCTGGGTCTGGCGCAACGCCGGGCCAACAATACCATTTGCCCGGCGCGGACGGCGCAACCGGCGCAGCCCGGTCAAACGCGCCGCGCCGCAAGCAGACCAGTGGGGCAGCCCTCGCCGCCCGGATGCCGGCACGCTGTTTTACGTGCGGCGACGCGCCGCGCACGCCTGCCAAACGAACGCGATAGGCGGCGCCTGTGACGTTAAAATCATGCCCCCAAATAGCTGGAGTCGAGATGAACTGGTCGGAAATTGGCGATACGCTGTGTCCCATCGCGCGCTGCCTGGCGGTGGTCGGCGATCGCTGGACCATGCTGGTCATGCGCGAGCTTTTTTTCGGCAACCAGCGCTTCGACGGCCTGCAAGCCCAGACCGGCATGTCGCCGCACCTGCTGTCGACCCGCCTGAAGCGGCTGGAGGGCGACGGCATCCTGGCGCGCGCCATCTACCACGACAAGCCGCGGCGCTACCAGTACTGCCTGACGGACAAGGGCCGCGACCTGTATCCCACCCTGATGACGCTGGCCGACTGGGGGCGGAAATGGGGCGAGCTCGACCCGGCGCAGCCGGCCGTCGACGCCGTGCACCGGCACTGCGGCCAGCCGCTGCAACTGGGCCTCGCCTGCGCCTGCTGCGGCGAGCTGTTCGCCGCCCCCGACCTCGACCTGGCGTTCGGCGCCGCCTACAGCGCCGAACGGGCCGGGCGGGCGCAAGCGTTCCAGGCGGGCAAGGCGCGCGGCTGAGCCGGCGCGTGCACCGGTTTGCGCTACAATCGCAACGAACCTCGCGGCGACCGGTCTTTCATTCAATCACTGGGTTTGACTCGATGCACAAAGCCCTACTTCTCTGCCTCGTCCTGGCGGCGCCGTCCACCGCCGCGCCCCTGCGGGTCGGCGGCTTCGTCGTCGCCCCCATCGTCACCGGCGAGGCGACGGCGCCGCTGCGGGGCGCCCTGCGCGACTACCTGGAGCAGGAAGTGGTGCGGCGCGGCGGCGTCGAACTGACGTGGACGGCGCCGACGACGTTCGCGCGGGCGATGGTCAGCCTGCGCGACGGCAGCCTCGACATCGTCCTGCTGGTCAGCGGCCCGCGCCGCAGCAAACCCGGCGTGGGCAGTTTCAACTGGTCATATCTGCAAGCCCACCCCCACCTTGCCGTGCGCCGCGACGCGCCGCTGCAAGCCGTGCAATCGCTGCGGCAACTGGCGGGCATGGAGATCGGCTGGCTGGGCGGCTCGAAGCTGCCCGACGGCATAGACCAGGTGCCGATCAAATGGCAATTGCTGTCCTCGCCGGACTGGCAACTGATGAACCTGCGCAAGCTGCAGGCGGGCCGGGTCCAGGCCGTGTTCTTCGAGAACGAATACTCGCCGCGGCATTTCGCCCGGCAGGGCAAGATCGACATCCAGCTGCTCAAGCTGCCCATGCCCGAGCGCACCTTCCGCATGGAATATTCGCTCAAGGCCGACCCGGCCGCGATCGCCCGCTTCGACAAGGCCGCCGCGGCCGCCTTCGCCAACGAACAGTTCAAGCAATACCTGGAGCAATACATGAAGCGCTGACGCGGCTTGCCCCGGCCGCAACGGACTGGCGCGGCGCCGGCGGACTGCTAAAATGGAATTTTAGCCCGGCCCGCCGCCGCCGCGCCACGAGGACAATATGGCCCGTTTGACACTTGAATTCCCCGAAGACCAGTACTGCTACTCATCCCAGCTGACCGTGCGCGTCACCGACATCAACGGCGCCAACCACCTCGGCAACGATTCGATGATTTCCATGATCTCCGAAGCGCGCGCGCGTTTCCTCTACGAATACGGCGTGCGCGAAACGGAGGGCGACGGCACCGGCATCATCGTCACCGACCTGGCCACGACCTACAAGGCGGAGGCGCACGCGCGCGACCAACTGCTGTTCGAGGTGGGCGTAATGGACTTCAACAAATACGGCGGCGACATCACCTTCCGCATCAGCCGCCCGCGCGACCAGGCGCTGATCGCGATGGCCAAATCGGGCTTCGTCTTCTTCAACTACAAAAGCAGCCAGGTGGTGCCGATGCCCGACGAATTCCGCGCCAAGTTCCCCCAGGTGAACTGGATCGACTAGTGTCCCGGCTTGCCAGTCAGGCAATCCGCAAGCGGGGACGCTAGGGCGCCTTCGCGCCGAACTGCTTGGCGAACCACTCGTCTATCATCTTTTTCTCATAGCGCAGCCGGTCGCCCGAGGCATAGCCGTTGATGCGGTTCAGATAGCTCATATCGCTGAGCTCGTCCTTGCCGCTGCGCAGCACCTTGCCGCCCGACTCCAGCGTGTAGCGCAAGCTGATGTGCGGCCAGTCGGCGCCGCCGCGCATCACGCGGATCTCGTTGACGGTACGGCTGTTCGGCTCCTCGCGGCCGGCCAGGTCGACGTCGCTGACCTCGATGCTCAGATGCTGGTCCGCGGGCAATTTTTTCCCCAGCGACTGGAAGTGCTCGCTGAGCCCCTTCAACACCTGCTCCCGGACCGACTGCGCCGTGGGCAGGTCGGAAAATTGTTGCGGCGCGCTATAGCTGACGCTGACGTCGGCCCATGCGGCGCCGCTGGCCGCCAGGGACAACGCCGTCAAGGCGCCTCGAGAAAACCATCGCATGATCCATCCTTTCCAGTGAAGGGAACTTGAATGCCACGGCAACAAGCCGCGCCGGCGCCCATATGACCACTATAAACGTTGCCGCGCCGCGTGGCAGCAAAACCAATATTTTGTTACGTCTGTCACGCCTTGCGACATCCCGGCCGGCAAAATATTTTTCCTAAAAGTGATAAATATTGATAAAAACAAAGTATTGTCTAGCATACATATTTATTTATCATTCAACACAGTATTTTGCCCGGCAGCGCGTGCGCGCCACGCTGTTGCCGTCTAGCATCACCCGGATAATATTGCTTGTTGTTAATAGCCAGATGTCAGTCTACAATCGATTCAATGCGTCTCAAACACGCGCGCCGGACCGGACAGTGTCGTCGGCGTCGCGTCTTTGCGTCCTTTAGCGGAACTCGCCCCATGTCCTTTCTGTCCCCTGCCTCGCCCAAGCTGCCACCGTGGAAAATCCTGCTCGTCGACGATGAGCCCGACATCCACGACATCACCAAACTGACGCTGAGCCGTTTCCGCCTCGACGGCCGCAGCCTGAGCTTCGTGCACGCCTACAGCGGCGCCGAAGCGAAACAGGTGCTGGCGCGCGAGGCCGACATCGCCCTGGTGTTTCTCGACGTCGTCATGGAAAAAGAGGACAGCGGCCTGGAGGTGGCGCGCTGGATGCGCGAAGACTTGAACAACCAGTTCAGCCGCATCGTATTGCGCACCGGCCAGCCGGGCCAGGCGCCGGAAGAGCGCGTGATCGTCAACTACGACATCAACGACTACAAGGAAAAGACCGAGCTCGACCGCACCAAGCTGTTCACCACGACCTTCGCCGCGCTGCGCGCCTACCGCGACATCATGCAGGTCGAAGAGGCCCGCCTGGCGCAGCTGAACTACCGCGAGGGCCTGGAGCGCGTCATCGCCGCGTCGGCGCATATCTTCCAGCAGCGCAACCTGCGCGACTTCGCCAGCGGCCTGCTGCAGCAAGTGGTCGCCCTGCTGCGGCTGGAGACGAGCATGCTGCTGCGCCTGCGCGGCGCCAGCGCCATCAGCGGCGAGCAAGACTACGAAGTGCTGGCCCGCATAGGCGACGAGGACGGCGTGATCCTCGGTCCGGAACTGCTGGCCCAGCTCGACGACGCCAAGAGCAACAAGATCTCGCGCCTGCACGGCGACACCTATGTCGGCTACTTCCCCAACAGCAGCGGCAAAGCCTCGCTGCTCGTGTTAAAGGGCGTCGAGGAAATCTCCGCCATCGACGCGCAACTGCTGGAAGTGTTTTGCTCCGGCGTGGCGATCGCCTTCGACAATATTTTGCTGACCCAGGAAATCACCGACACCCAGGCCGAGCTGATCCTGCGCCTCGGCGACGTCGTCGAATCGCGCTCCAACGAGGCCGGCAACCACGTGCGCCGCATGTCCGAGGTGTGCCACCTGCTGGCGCGGGCGGCCGGCCTGCCGGACGAGGAAACGGCGGTGCTGCGGCACGCCGCGCCTATGCACGACATCGGCAAGATCGCCACGCCCGACGCCGTGCTGCTGAAACCGGGCAAGCTCGACGCGGCCGAATGGGAAATCATGAAACAGCACCCGGCCGTCGGCCTGTCCATCCTGGACGGCTCGCAGCGGCCCATCCTCAAGGCGGCCGCCGTCATCGCCCACCAGCACCACGAAAAATACGACGGCAGCGGCTACCCGCAGGGACTGGCCGGCCACGCCATCCACCTGTACGCGCGCATCGTCGCCGTCGCCGACGTCTTCGACGCCCTGATGCACAAGCGCTGCTACAAGGACGCCTGGCCGGTGTCGCAAGTGGTGGCCCACCTGCGCGAGGTGAGCGGCCGGCACCTCGACCCCGTCTACGTCGAACTGCTGATCGCCAATATCGACCAGGCGCTGGCGATCAACGCCCGCTTCCCCGACTGAAGCGGCGCCGGCTTCAGGTGCGGCGCACCTTCGGGAAGCGCAGCTGGTAGTGCAGGCCCCGGCCGGGCGCGCTGTCGGCCTTGACGGTGCCGCCCAGCGCCCCCGTGACGAGGTTGTACAGGATGTGCGCGCCCAGGCCGCTGCCGCCGGCGCCCCGCTTGGTCGTGAAGAAGGGGTCGAACAGCTGGCTCAGCGTGGCCGCGTCCATGCCGGCGCCGTCGTCGCCGTAGTCGAGCAGCACCTGCTCGTGGTCGAGACGGGCGACGATGCGGATCTTGCCCGGCGTCCCCTCGCCGAAGCCGTGCACCAGCGAGTTGACGACCATATTCGTGACGATCTGCGAGACGGCGCCGGGGAAGCTGTCGAGCTCGATATCCTTCGGGCAATCGACCTCGACTTCGACGGGCTTGCCCTTCAACTTAGGCTGCAGCGACAGCAGCACCTCGGCCAGGTAGTTGCCCAGGTTGAAGTGGCGCAGATTCTCCGACGACTGGTCGACGGCCACCTGCTTGAAGCTGCGCACCAGCGCCGCCGCGCGCTGGGTGTTGGTGGTCATGATGCGCAGCGTCTGGTCGATGATGGAGAAGAACTGCTGCAAACCGTCCTCGTCCAACTGGCCCGCCGCCAGTTCCTCCCTGGTCAGCTTCAGCTCCTGCACCAGGTGGCTGGTGGCCGTCACGCAAATGCCCAGCGGCGTGTTGATTTCGTGGGCCACGCCGGCCACCAGCCGCCCCAGCGAGGCCAGCTTTTCCTGCCGCACCAGCTCCGACTGCGCCTCGCGCAGCGCCGTCAGCGCCGTGCTCAGCGCCGCGTTCTGCTCCTCCAGCGTGTCCTTGGCGCAGCGCACCGCCCGCTCGGCCTGCATGCGCGCGATCGCCACCGCCACATGGCTGGCCATGAAGGCGAGGATGTCCAGGTCCGGCTGGGTGTACAGCACGGCCTCGTCGTAGCTTTGCACGATGAGGACGCCGTAAGCCTGGTCGCCCAGCAGCATGGGCGCGCCCATCCAGCTGGCGATGCGGACGTCGCCCAGCGGCTCGTCGATCTGGCCGCCGGCGACCAGGGCCGCGTAGCTGGCCGCGTCGAGCAGGCTGGCGTGCTTGCGTTCCAGCACATAGGAGCTCATGCCCATGCCGTAGCGGAAGCGTTTGACGGGCGCCTGCGCATCTTTTTCGTCGACGAAATAGGGAATGCTGATTTCCCGGCTGTCCGGGTGGTATAGGGCGATCAGGAAGTTTTTCGCGCTGACCAGGGCGCTGATAATCCGGTGCAACTGCGCATACATCTTGTCGGCGTCCCAGGCCGACGCCGACAGGCTGGCGATCTCGTAGAGCGCGCGCTGCAGCGCCTCGGCGCGGCGCCGCTCGGCCACCTCGTGGGCCAGCGAGGCCGTGCGCTCCTGCACGGCCCGCTCCAGCCGGTCGACGCTCTGCATGCCTTGCAGCGCGCTCGACACATGGTTGGCGATCAGCTCGAACAGGGCCTGGTCCTCGGCGGAAAAGGTGTGGCGCGTGTCGTAGCTCTGGATCACGATGGCGCCCAGCACCTGGTGCTGCTGGTCGAACAGCGGGCAGCCCATCCAGTGCTCGGCCGGCGTGCCGCCGCCCCAGCTGGCGCCGTCGATTTCCCGGGCCGCCTCCTGGGCCGCCGTCATCACCAGGCGGCGCCGGTTCAGCACCACCCAGGCCGTCGGCGACTGCCCCGGCGTGGCCAGCCTGGCGCCGGTCTGCGGATCGGGCGGCGCGTCGAACTCGTCGACGAAATACGGAAAGCGCACGAGGCCGTCGTCCTGGTCCAGCAGCGCCACGTAAAAATTGGCCGCGTACATGATGCGGCCCAGCGCCGCGTGCACGGCCCGCAAAAATTCCCGGATATCGCTGCAAGTGCTCGAACGCTGGCCGATTTCCAGCAACACGGTTTGCACGGCTTCCAGGCGGCTCAGACGACTTTCCATCGATTTTTCCCCATTAACAAATGCGCATGGGAAATACTATAGCCGCCAAGCGGGGACGGCCCCCGATTTTCAAGAAATATTTCTTGAAAATCGGGGTCCGTCCCCGCTCGGCATATAATGGCCGCCTGATGAAAAGAATTTTCCTGATCCTGCTGCTGTTAGCCTTGCCGCTCCAGATGTCCTGGGCCGCGGCCAGTGCCTATTGCCTGCACGAAGAGGGAAAGTCGGCCCAGCATCTGGGCCACCACAGCCACGAGCACAAGGCCAAGGCGGAAAAAACCCCGGCCAAGAAGGACAACGGCCAGCCGCACAGCGACTGCAACTTCTGCCACGGCATCGGCCAGGCCACCTTCCCGATAACGGCGCATCTGGCCGTGTTCAGCCCCGGCTCCAGTCCGGTCGAAGCCTCACCCATCTTCTACGCCTCCCACATCCCGGACGGCCCCAAGCGGCCCGACTGGCGTTCCGTCGCCTAGCCGACGGGACCGCAGGCACCACGCCACCACCTTTTCTGCGCGCGCAGCGCTGAGGTCTCGTCGAATCCTTCCCTTTATCAGGAGTATTCGATGTACCGATTTTTATTGCCATTGAGCGTGGCGGTATGCGCCATGCCGGCCGCCGCCCGCGACAGCAGCACGCAGGAGCCGGCCGCCACCCTGACCTTGCCGGCCGCCCTGGCGCTGGCCATGCGGGCCAACCCCGAGCTGTCGGCCGCCCGCCACGAGGCGGCCGCCCTGGACGGCGCCGCGCTGCAGGCCGCCGCGACGCCGAACCCGGAACTGCAAACCCTGTTCGAGGACAGCCGCCGCGCCACCCGCACCAGCACCGTCCAGCTGAACCAGACGCTGGAACTGGGCGGCAAGCGCGCCGCCCGCATGGCCGTGGCGCGCCACGGCCAGGACGGCGCCGCCATCGACCTGGCGGCGCAGCAGGCGGCCACCCGCGCCGCCGTCGCCGGCGCCTTCTTCGACGTGCTGGCGGCGCAGCAGCGCAGCGATCTGGCCGACAGCGCCGCCGCGCTGGCGCGCAAGGCCAGCGAGGTGGCGGCGCGCCGCGTCGTCGCCGGCAAGGCTTCGCCGGTCGAGGAAACCCGCGCCCGCGTCGCCGAAGCGGCGGCCCGGCTCGACGTCGGCCTGGCCGGCGGCGCGCTGGCCGGCGCGCGCCAGCGCCTGGCAGCCCTGTGGGGCAACCCGGCGCCGCGCTTCACGCTGGCCGACGGCCGCCTCGACCTGCTGCCGCAGGTGCCCGCCGCGGCCGAGCTGGCGCGCCGCCTGGCCGGCGCGCCCGCCGTGCTGAAGGCGCACAGCGCGCTGGCGCAGCGCCGCGCCATGGCCGACCTGGAGAGCCGCCGGCGCATGCCCGACCTGACCGTCAGCGTCGGCGTCAAGCGCGCCGAGGAGCAGGGCCGCAACCAGGCCATCCTCGGCCTGTCGATGCCGCTGCCCCTGTTCGACAACAACCGCGGCAATCTGCTGGAGGCGCTGCGCCGCAGCGACAAGGCGCGCGATGAATTGGCCGCCGCCGAGCTGCGCACCGGCACCGAGCTGGCCGGCGCCAGCCAGCGCCTGCAGGACGCCCGCCAGGAGGCCGCCGCGCTGCGGGACGAGATCGTGCCGGGCGCGCTAAGCGCCTACGCGGCCGCCGCCAAGGGCTTCGAGTTCGGCAAGTTCGCCTTCCTCGACGTGCTCGACGCCCAGCGCACGCTGCTGCAGGCGAACACCCAATATCTGCGCGCGCTGTCCGACGCGCACAAAGCCGCCGCCGAGATCGACCGCATCCTCGGCGCAGCGGCCCCCGCCACCGAATAAGGAAAAACACGATGCACATCCCACTGAGCAAGAAACAAGGCATCGCCATCGCCGCCATCTGCGGCGCCGGCGCCCTGCTGGCCGCGCTGATCCTGGGCGCGGCGCCCGCCGCGCCGCCGGCCAAGGCGCAGCCGGCCGCGGCCGCCGCCGAGGCCCACCACGACGAGGAGGGCAAGGTCGAATTGAGCGCGGCGCAGATCAGCGCCGCCGGCGTCGGCGTCGCCGCCGCCGGCCCCGGCCGCATCGCCAGCAGCGTCGCCCTGCCCGGCGAAATCCGCTTCAACGAAGACCGCACCGCCCACGTCGTGCCGCGCCTGGCCGGCGTCGTCGACAGCGTCCACGCCGACCTCGGCCAACTGGTCAAGAAGGGCCAGGTGCTGGCCGTCATCGCCAGCACCGCCCTGTCCGAGCAGCGCAGCGAATTGCTGTCGGCGCAAAGGCGCTTGGCGCTGGCGCGCTCGACCTACGAGCGCGAGCACAAGCTGTGGCAGGAGAAAATCTCCGCCGAACAGGACTACCTGCAGGCGCGCCAGGCGATGCAGGAGGCGGAAATCGCCGTGCGCAACGCCGGCCAGAAGCTCAGCGCGCTGGGCGCCGACGCCGGCGGCAACGGCCCGCTGAACCGCTACCCGATCCGCGCGCCCTTCGACGGCATGGTGCTGGAAAAGCACATCGCGCTGGGCGAGGCCGTCAAGGAAGACGCCAACATCTTCGTCATCTCCGACCTGTCGACGGTGTGGGCGGAAATCGCCGTGCCGGCCAAGGACCTGGGCACGGTGCGCGTCGGCGGCCGCGTCACCGTCAAGGCCAGCGCCTTCGACGCCAGCGCCGCCGGCACCATCACCTACGTCGGCGCGCTGATCGGCGAACAGACCCGCACCGCCAAGGCGCGCGTGACGATGGCCAATCCGGCGATGGCCTGGCGGCCCGGCCTGTTCGTCAGCGTCGACGTGGTCGCCGGCGCCAGCGACGCCGCCGTCACGGTCGCCGCCGACGCCGTCCAGACCGTCGAGGGGCAGCCGGCCGTTTTCCTCAAGGTGGCCGACGGCTTCCAGGCCACGCCCGTCACGCTGGGCCGCAGCGACGGCAAGCTGGTCGAAATCCTCAAGGGCTTGCCGGCCGGCGCCAACTACGCCGCCGCCGGCAGCTTCGTCCTCAAGTCGGAGCTGGGCAAAGCCAGCGCCGGCCACGAACACTGATGCGAAGGGCAAACCACCATGTTTGAACGACTGATACGCTTTGCCATCGAGCAGCGCTGGCTGGTCATGCTGGCCGTCGCCGCGATGGCCGCGCTGGGCATCTACAACTACCAGAAACTGCCGATCGACGCCGTTCCCGACATCACCAATGTGCAGGTGCAGGTCAACACGGCCGCCCCCGGCTACTCGCCGCTGGAAACCGAGCAGCGCGTCACCTTCCCGATCGAGACGGCGATGGCCGGCCTGCCGAACCTGGAACAAACCCGTTCGCTGTCGCGCTACGGCCTGTCGCAGGTGACGGTGATCTTCAAGGACGGCACCGACATCTACTTCGCGCGCCAGATGATCAACGAGCGCCTGCAGCAGGCCAGGGACAGGCTGCCGGCCGGCAGCGCGCCGGCGATGGGGCCGGTTTCCACCGGCCTCGGCGAAATCTACCTGTGGACAGTGGAGGCCAAGGACGGCGCGAAGAAGGCCGACGGCACGCCGTACACGCCGACCGACCTGCGCGAAATCCAGGACTGGATCATCAAGCCGCAGCTGCGCAACGTCGCCGGCGTCACCGAGATCAATTCGATAGGCGGCTACGCCAAGGAATACCAGGTCGCGCCGCTGCCGGAAAAGCTCGCCTCCTACGGCCTGAGCCTGCAGGACATCGTCACGGCGCTGGAGCGCAACAACGGCAACGTCGGCGCCGGCTACATCGAAAAGCGCGGCGAGCAGCTGCTGATACGCGCGCCCGGCCAGGTGCGCTCGATGGACGACATCCGCAACATCATCCTGTCGCACGTCGAGGGCGTGGCGATCCGCGTCGGCGACGTCGCCGACGTCGGCATCGGCCGCGAGCTGCGCACCGGCGCCGCCACCGAGAACGGCCGCGAGGTGGTGCTCGGCACGGTCTTCATGCTGATCGGCGAAAACAGCCGCAGCGTCTCGCAAGCCGTCGACAAGAAGATGCTCGACATCAACCGCACGCTGCCCGAGGGCGTCCACGCCGTCACCGTCTACGACCGCACCGTGCTGGTCGACAAGGCCATCGGCACCGTCAAGAAGAACCTGCTGGAAGGCGCCGTGCTCGTCATCGCCATCCTCTTCCTCTTCCTCGGCAATATCCGCGCCGCCGTCATCGCCGCCATGGTGATTCCGCTGGCCATGCTGTTCACCTTCACCGGCATGGTCGGCTACCACGTCAGCGCCAACCTGATGAGCCTGGGCGCGCTGGACTTCGGCATCATCATCGACGGCGCCGTCGTCATCGTCGAAAACTGCGTGCGCCGCCTGGCCCACGCCCAGCAGACGCGCGGCCGCCCGCTCAGCCTCGCCGAGCGCTACCACGAAGTGTTCGCCGCCTCGCGGGAAGCCCGCCGCCCGCTGCTGTACGGCCAGCTCATCATCATGGTCGTCTACCTGCCGATCTTCGCGCTGACCGGCGTCGAGGGGCGCATGTTCACGCCGATGGCGCTGACGGTGGTGATCGCCCTGCTGGGCGCGATGCTGCTGTCGATCACCTTCATCCCGGCCGCCGTCGCCCTGTTCATCGGCGCCCGCGTGGCCGAGAAGGACAATGTGCTGATGCTCGCCGCCAAGCGCTGGTATGGCCCGGCGCTCGACCGGGCGATGCGCAACACGCCGGTGGTGCTGGCCTTCGCGGCCGTCGCCGTGCTCCTGTCCGGGCTGCTGGCGACGCGCATGGGCAGCGAGTTCGTGCCCAGCCTGAACGAGGGCGACATCGCCATCCAGGCGCTGCGCATCCCCGGCACCAGCCTGACGCAATCGCTGGCGATGCAGCAGCAACTGGAGCGCGCGCTGATGAAAAACCACGCCGAGATCGCCCGCGTGTTCGCCCGCACCGGCACGGCCGAAATCGCCTCCGACCCGATGCCGCCGAATATCTCGGACGGCTACATCATGCTGAAGCCGCGCGCCGCCTGGCCGCGGCCGGAGAAGAGCCGCGAGACGCTGCTGGCCGAGATCGAGGCGACGGCGAACGGCTTGCCGGGCAATAACTACGAGTTCTCGCAGCCGATCCAGCTGCGCTTCAACGAGCTGATCTCGGGCGTGCGCAGCGACGTCGCCGTCAAGCTGTTCGGCGACGACACGGCCGTGCTCGAGGCGACGGCGGCGCAGATCGCGGCCGCGCTGGGCAAGGTCGGCGGCGCCGCCGAGGTCAAGGTGGAACAGACCGGCGGCCTGCCGATGCTGACGGTGAACATCGACCGCGAGCAGAGCGCCCGCTACGGCCTGAACATCGCCGACGTGCAGAACACGGTGGCGACGGCGATCGGCGGCCAGCAGGCCGGCACGCTGTTCCAGGGCGACCGGCGCTTCGACATCGTCGTGCGCCTGCCGGAAAACCTGCGCAACGACCTCGAACAACTGAAGCGCCTGCCGGTGGCCCTGCCCAAGGGCGAGGGCCGCGCCAGCTTCATCCCGCTGGCCGAGGTGGCCAGCCTGGCGCTGGCGCCGGGGCCGAACCAGATCAGCCGCGAGGATGGCAAGCGCCGCATCGTCATCAGCGCCAACGTGCGCGGGCGCGACATCGGCTCCTTCGTCGCCGACGCCGAGCGGCAGATCGGCCAGCAGGTGAAGGTGCCGGCCGGCTACTGGACCAGCTGGGGCGGCCAGTTCGAGCAGTTGCAGTCGGCCACGCGGCGCCTGCAGATCGTCGTGCCGCTGGCGCTGCTGCTGGTGTTCATGCTGCTGTTCGCCATGTTCGGCAAATTGAAGGATGGCTTGCTGGTGTTTAGCGGCATACCGTTCGCGCTCACGGGCGGCATCGTCGCGCTGTGCCTGCGCGGCATCCCGATGTCGATCTCGGCGGCCGTCGGCTTCATCGCCCTGTCCGGCGTGGCCGTGCTGAACGGCCTGGTGATGATCGCCTTCATCCGCCAGTTGCGCGACGAGGGCCGCACGCTGCACGAGGCCATCGTCGAGGGCGCGCTGACGCGGCTGCGGCCGGTGCTGATGACGGCGCTGGTGGCCTCGCTGGGCTTCGTGCCGATGGCGATCGCCACCGGCACCGGTGCCGAGGTGCAGCGGCCGCTGGCCACCGTCGTCATCGGCGGCATCCTGTCGTCGACGGCGCTGACGCTGCTGGTGCTGCCGCTGCTGTACCGGCTCGCCTACCGCCGGGAGGAGGACGCGGGCGCGCTTGCGGCCAGGCCGGCCGGCGCCGCGACCAGCCAAGCGACGGTGGCGGCGCCAACCTAGCCCGGATATTTCACCAGTCGTCAAACCGAAGGGCAGAAGTGCGATGGGGGCGGCTGTGTTGCGCACGACGGCCGCGCCCATCTTGAGCAGCTTGACGCGGACGAAGTCGCTTTATCCGTTTTCCAGCTATTCTCGATATATCCGTTATTCGGCTATATTGACTTTATCTGGAAACCGGCTAAAATTTATTTATCTGAATAGCGGATATTCGATATGTCGTTTGCGCCTTCCAACCATCTTCTGCTCACCGCCTCACAGCTCGGCCAGCTGCTCGTATCGACGCGCAAGCGGCACAAACTCACCCAGGCTGCGGTGGCGACCCAGCTCGGCTTGAGCCAGAATCGAATTTCGTACCTTGAAAGCCATGCCGACGAAATCAGCGTCAAGCAACTGCTCAGCTGGTGCTCGGCGCTCGAGTTGGAGTTGCACTTGGGAGAGCGCGACACATCCACCGCCAGCAGCTCGGCGGAGTGGTAGCGATGGGTCGCCGCTCGCATAGCCAAACACTTCACCTCTGGGCCAATGGCGACTATGTCGGCCGATGGACGGTCAACGCCAACGGGGACTCCGAACTGGCGTACGACGCCGGCTGGCGCGGCGCCAAGGTTGGCCGCCCCATCTCGCTGTCGTTGCCGTTCAACCTGCGCAATGAGCCGCTTAAGGGCGCCAATGTTTCGAGCTACTTCGAGGGCTTGCTGCCGGACAGCGACATCATTCGGAGGCGGGTTGCGACTCGGTTCAAGACTGGCTCGCTCGCCCCTTTCGACCTTCTCGCCGCAGTTGGCCGGGACTGTGTCGGTGCCTTGCAGCTGCTGCCTGAAGGCGGAAAACCCGAAGGACTTGGCCAGGTCGATGGTGTCGCGGTCGACGAGGATGCCATCGAGCGGCACCTGCTCGAAGTCGTGAACATGGCGCACCATGGCGCCCCGGAAGACCCCGACGACGACTTCCGGATTTCGCTGGCCGGCGCGCAAGAAAAGGACGCATTCCTCTGGTGGGATGGAAAATGGCTGAAGCCGCGTGGCGCCACGCCGACGACGCACATCTTCAAGCTCCCCATCGGAATGGTCGGCGGGAAACGGGCGGACTTCTCAAGCTCGGTCGATAATGAATGGCTGTGCCTGCGCCTGTTCAAGGAATATGGGCTGCCTACGGCAAATGCCGAGATTGCGACGTTCGGCACGCAACGGGTGCTTGTCGTCGAGCGATTCGACCGCAGGCGTTCGGCCAACGGGGAGCAGCTGTTCCGGCTCGTCCAGGAAGACTTTTGCCAGGCGACGGGAACATCCCCGCTGCTGAAATACGAAAATGACGGCGGACCGGGGTTAAAACAGATGTTCACTCTGCTGCAGCAATCGCGGGAGCGTGACGCAGACATGCGCACGCTCATGGCATCGCAACTGCTGTTTTGGATGCTGCGCGCGCCAGACGGCCACGCCAAGAACTTCAGTATCCAGCTACTCGCGGGTGCGGGCCGGTTCCAATTGACGCCTATTTATGATGTGATGTCGGGGTATCCCGTTATCGGCCCCGGTCCCAACCAGTGGACAGAACGTAAGCTCAAGATGGCGATGGCGCTCCCGGGGAACAATCGCCATTATCTGGCGCACAGCATCCAGCGGCGCCACTTCAACAGCACTGCAAAAGAGGTCGGCTATGGCGCTAACGCAGAGCCGCTGCTGCAAGATTTCATTGCCCGCACGCCCGCAATTGTAGACAAGGTCCGCGGCGAGCTTCCTGTGGGTTTTTCCGAAAAGGTTGCCGATAAAATTTTGGGCGGCCTGCTTGCCGCCGCGGACGCACTTGAAAAGATGCCGCCAGCCTAACCTGTAGCGCGCAGGGCAACAACGCGAACACGTCCTCCTCAAAGCCTTTGACTGCGCGCCGACGCGGCAGAAGTGTCCTTATAGACAAAATAGCCTGAACAGCTGCGTTTTTTTCATGAATCAGCTGTAAAGTTGGCCGTGCCTCGTACTCTGGAACCAGCCACTTATAACATGCGAGCTTGGTTAGTTCGGCCAGGCCACTAACGTGTACCTGATTCCTTTGGCCTTGAACTCTTGTTGCATCCACTGGACACGCTTCAGGACAAGTCGAGCTGGGCTTCCTTGATGTGCCGCGTCGGTGCCGAAGCCAGATCGTCGGCCCCGCCCACCGCCGTTTGCATGGCCAGATCGCGCCGCAGCACATTGTGGCCGCATACATCCTGCCAGCCGCAGCACAGTCCATAGATTTGCCGCCTCGATTACGCGCCGTCCCACCCTACCCATTTTGATTGATTCAACGGTGCAATTTGGCATCGGCGGTTTTCGCTTGTTTATTGGCTTGGTCACCTGTAACAACGCCTTCGGCACGAGGCCGCCGACCGCTACTGACGAAATATCCGGGCTAGGGCGCCGCCGCTTTACGGCTTACGGTAATCGTTCTCGATCCACGCGGCGGCGCTGCTCGCACTGAGCTTGAAGGCGGCCGAGGTACGCACCTTGGCCAATTCCTCGCCGTCCTGGTCGTAGGCGCTCAGCATCGCGTATGGATGGTCCTCGTCCGGCACGATGTCGAGCATGACCTTGATCTGGCCGTCCGCCATGCTGACATACAGGCTCTTGTGCAACTGCGCGTGCAATTGCTGCTCGTGGCGGCGCAGCACTTCCGACGCCGTCTTGACCAGCGTATTAAAGGCGTTGACGTCGAGCGGCTTCGGATTCTTCTTGTCGCGCCCCATCGTCCACGGACCGACCAGCGCCGGTTCCGGCTCGCCATCCTTGATCATCGCCACCGCCCAGCCCTCGTCCTCGTCGTTCTTGATCACGCGCGCGGTCCAGCCGTTGCCTACCCACAGGCGCGGTTCCTGGATCTTGGCGTCGTCGTCCGGCTCGGGGAAATCGGGATTGTCGGTGCTCATGTGGCGTGCTCATGTCTGAAAGATGGGGGCTGACATGATAGACCAAATTGCCGGCCCGCGCCCGCCTCGGGCGCGCCCGACCGCGCCGCGCCGGGGCGGCCCCCGGCGAGGGACGGCCGGGCGCGGCGATCAGGCGTATTCGAGCGACATCGACGGCCGTGCCGGCGGCGCCACCGGCGGACTGGGCGGCGGACGGCGCGGGTCAATGGCCGGCGCCGGCGACTGGTAGCTGAACGGGGTGATGATAATCGGTGGAATGGCCGGCGGCGCACCTTTTGGCCCCGCGCGGTAGTGCCCGGCGCCGCAACGGCGCAGCAAACGACCAGTTTCTGAGGATATCGGTTGACCCTCTATTTGCACACTCAAAAGCATCTTACCCTCCCTTCGGAAGTGGAGTTTCAGTATAGGCAGCAATTCATTTAATGCAAGGTGAAATTTGCATCGGCGCGCCGCCGGTCGGCCGCCGGCCCGCCCCATGCCGCGAAACGGCCCGCCTGTCGCACGCCGCTGGCCGCGCCAGGGCGGCGCCGCTACAGTGCCAGCATGTCCACGCCATCCACTTGTCCAAGCCAAAGGCCCGCCATGAAAAAGACCCTGCCCATCGTCGCCATCATCCTGCTCGCCATCGGCGTCCTGCAATTGCTCGATGTCGGCGACGTCAACGTCAACTGGGACGGCGAGACCATCGACGGCCCCCTCGGCGCCCTTGCCGGCTTGCTGTTCGCCGGCGGCGGCCTGCTGGCGGCGCTGCTGGGCCTGGGCATCGCCGCCGTCTGCGTCGGCGCCGTCTGCGCCGGCCTCGGCGCGCTGATGGTCGGCCTGATCGCCCTGTTCGGCGCGCTGCTGGCGGCCATCGTCACGCCCTTCCTGCTGCCGCTGCTGATTCCGCTGGCAATCCTGCTGCTGCTCGCCGCCCGCGGCCGCAAACAGAACCGGCGCTAACTGGCGCTACGAGGAGGCGGCCAGCCCCAGTTCGGCGCCGCCCTCCGTTTCGACGCGGTTGCGCCCGCCCTTTTTAGCGCAGTACAGCGCCTTGTCGGCGCGCACCAGCACGCCATCGTAGCCGGCCTCGACGCGGCGCATCGCCGCGATGCCGATGCTGACGGTGACGGCGATGCTGCCGCCCGCCACCTCCAGCGGCGTGGCGGCGATGCGCTGGCGCAGGCGCTCGGCCAGCACGCCGGCCGCCGCCAGGTCCGTGCCCGGCAGCAGAATGACGAACTCCTCGCCGCCCAGGCGTCCCAGCGTGTCGACCTTGCGGTGGCCGTCGAGCATCAGCGCCGCCACGTGGCGCAGCACGGCGTCGCCGACCGCATGGCCGTGGCCGTCGTTGATGGTCTTGAAATGGTCCAGGTCCAGCATCAGCACCGACGCGCAACTGTCGATGTCGCGCTGCAGGCGCGCGTGCTCGTCGTCCAGCCGGGCCATGAACTGGCGCCGGTTCGGCAGGCCGGTCAGGAAGTCCGTCGTCGCCAGCAGCACCAGTTCGTCGTTCATGCGCTTGCGCTCGGTGATGTCGAGCGTCGTGACAATGACGAAATCCAGGCTGTGCTCGTGGCCCGGCATCACCAGCAAGGTCAGTTCGTTTTGCCGCGCCACGCCGTCCAGGCGCACGAAGCTGCCCTCGCAGGCGAACAGCTGGGCGCCCTGGGCCAGCGCGACGACGGCGCGGGCGAACGCCGGCAGCGCGGCCGCGTCGAAATTCTGCGCCAGGCTCAGCGCCGCGGCGGCGTCGCCGGCGCCCGCCTGCGCCCGCGCGGCCCCGTTGGCGCCGACGATGCGCACCTGCGCCGCCAGCCGCGCCACCAGCTCGGGACGCAGGCGCAGGTGGTCGGCCAGGTCGGCCACGCCGGCCAGCTCCGGCGCGGCCAGCGCGGCATGCACGGCCGACCAGTCCTGCTGCCACAACGCCACCGGGGCGTTGTCGTACAGACTGCGGAAGCGCGCCTCGCCGGCGCGCCGTTGCGCCGTCAGCAGGTCGGCCTGCCGCAGCGCCGCCCTGGCGTCGGCGCGGCTGCGCGCCAGCAGCCAGGTCAGCACCGCCAGGCCGAAGCTGAGCAGCACGCCGGCCCAGGCCAGGATCCGCGGCTTGTCGCCCGCCGAGCGGTCGAAGCCGGGGCCGGCGCCGATCAGCACCGTCCAGCGCCGCCCGGCGATGTCGATCTGCCGGTGCATGCTGCGCGCCAGCCCGGCGGCCGCGCCGGGCTGGCCATCGTACATGCGGCGCGCCGCCGCGACTGCGTCGCCGTCGTAGATTTCCAGGTCGAGCACGCGCTCCGCCACGCCGCCCAGCCCGGCCATCAAATCCTCCATGTGGAATGGCGCATAAACCCAGCCGCGTATCGTCTCGCGGCGCTGCGCCAGCGTCGCGTGCGCCCGCTGGTTGTCGTACACCGGCAGCGCGACGAGGAAGCCGGCGCGCTCGCGCCCGTCGCCATCCTGCACCAGGCGCAGGCGCGCCGACAGCGTCGCCTGCCCCGTGTCGCGGGCCCGCTCCAGCGTGGCGCGGCGCACCGGCTCGTACCAGCCGTCGTAGCCGAAGGCGCGCAGATTGCTGCCGTCGAAAGGCTCCAGGTAGACGACCGGCGCGTACAGCTCGCGCTCGCCGCCGGGCTTGACGGCATAGTCGGGGAAACCTTCGCGCCGCACCATCGCGACGTGGGCGTCGCGCTGCGCGCGCGGCACCAGGCGCATGTAGCCTATGCCCTGGATGCCGGGGAAGTGCTGCGCCATCTGCTGCAGCGACAGATAGTGGCGGAACTCGGCGCGGTCGACGAAGTCGGAGCTGGCGTACAGCCCCTGCACGCCGTACAGCACCTGGATATAGGTCTGCATGCGCGCGGCGATGGCGCCGAGCAGCTCGCGCGCGCGGAAATCGAAGTCACCTTGCATCTGCCGCTCGGCGTCGTCGGCGGCGCCGCGCCAGGCGCCGTAGGTGAAGCCGAGGCAGGCGCACAGGATCAGGCAGGACAGGAAACGCGGCCCCAGCCAGTCCTGGATCGCGCCGACGGCGGGCGGCATGGAACGGATCTTGTTCATGGCACAGTCACGGACATGTACGGAGAAGCATCAGGGCGTCGCAGGGCGGCCGCCGCAGCGCCGCTCCCGGCCGGCAGCGGCCGTGGATGGGAACAATAGTACGTGACTGCGCCGGCGCTGGCAACGCGGCAATTGTCGCGATACGGCGACAGGCGCCGGCGCGCGCGCCGCCGGCAAGGGCGCACATGTATTTTTTATCAATTTCGCCGTATGATGCTCGCCTGCGCGGCGATGGCGCCGCGCACCACATGGAGTAAGCAAGCGATGAAATCGATAACAGTGCTGGCCCTGGCCGGATTGATGGCAGTATCGCCCTGGAGCCACGCGGCCACGCCGGCGCCGGCGGCGGCCCCCGCCGCCGCGCCCGACGCGGTCCAGATCAAGGCCGTGCAGGATTTGCTGGCGGCGATGCAAGCGGAAAAAATGCTGCGCATGAAGGCAGGCATGAGCAGTTATGCCAGCCCCAAACAACGCCAGGAAGTCATGGACAAGCTGGAGAAAGTGGCGCCCGAGGAAGTTTACCGGCGCCTGGCCGCCCCCGTGGCGCGCTTCGTCACGACGGCGACGGCGACGGAAATGACGCGCTTCTACGGCAGCAGCTACGGCAAGCGCGTGCTGCACCAGACCTATAACAGCGGCCCCAGCTTTTACGCCGACGCGGCGCCGAAACCGAGCGCGGCCGAAAAAACCGAACTCAAGCGGCCCGCCTATGTCGCGGCGGACAAGGCGCTGAAGGCCGCCGATGCGGCCATCCAGCACGAAGCCTTCGTTTTGCTGCAGGAAATTTCACGCAAGAAATAAACCGCCGGCGGCGGCCGGCGGCCCGGTTCAGCCCCCGGCGCGCGCCGCCGCGTATTGCTGGTAGCCGCGGGCGCGCAGCGCGCAGGCCGGGCAGCTGCCGCAGCCATAGCCCCAGTCGTGCAACTGGCCGCGCTCGCCCAGGTAGCAGGTGTGGGTGCCGCTGCGGATCAGGTCGACCAGCGCCGCCCCGCCCAGCCGCTCGGCCAGCTCCCAGGTCTGGCACTTGTCCAGCCACATCAGCGGCGTTTCCACCTTCAGGCGGGTCGCCATGCCCAGGTTCAGCGCCACCTGCAGGGCCTTCATCGTGTCGTCGCGGCAATCCGGGTAGCCGGAAAAATCCGTCTCGCACATGCCGCCGACGAGCACCGTCAAGCCGCGCCGGTAGGCCAGCGTGGCCGCCACCGTCATGAACAGCAGGTTGCGCCCCGGCACAAACGTGTTCGGCAAACCGTTTTCCTGCATCGCGATCTCGACGTTCTGCGTCAGCGCCGTGTCGGAAATGGCGGCGATCAGCGACAGGTCGATCATGTGGTCCTGGCCCAGCCGGCCGTCCCACTGCGGCGACTGGGCGCGCATTTTCTCCAGCACGGCCGGGCGCACGCTCAGTTCGATGGCGTGGCGCTGGCCATAGTCGAAACCTATCGTCTCAACCCGCGCATAGTGTTCGAGCGCCCAGGCCAGGCAGGTGGTGGAGTCTTGGCCACCGCTAAAGAGCACCAGGGCGGTATCAGTTGCGAGCATAATTTTTCCTTCTCTAATTCTTGTGTGAAGCGGCGCGGCGCCGCCGTGTCAACCTTATTCGTCCGCCATCGCTATGTCTATTCCGGTAACATGCGGGGAGCATTTACCCTCCTGGAGCGACATGTTTCCCGCAAGACCAGCACAACAGGCGGCCGGCAATCCGGCGCGATCACGAATTCTGGCACAAGTGCTGGCAAAAGCAATGGGCTCGGCCGCGCTGCTCGGCGCCGGCGCCGCCGCGCTGGCCCTGCCGCCGCGCGCCGTGGCCGCCGAAACGGCCGCCGCCGCGCTGCAGTACACGGTGCGGATAGAGGCGCCGGCGCCGCTCGACAGCCTGCTTGAAAAGAACCTCGACCTGGTGCGTTTCCAGGGCAATCCGCACACCGACAAGGAACAATTGCAGCGCCTCGTCAGGGCCGCGCCGGAACAGGCCAAGGCGCTGCTGGCCACGGCCGGCTTCTACACGCCGCAGGTCAGCGCCCGGCTCGACGCCGGCGCCGCCACGCCGACCGTCACGGTGAGCGTCGCGCCGGGCGAAGCCGTACTCGTCGGCAAGGTCGAACTGGCGTTGCAGGGTTTCGACGCCGCCCCGTCCCAGGCCGGCGCCACGCCGTTCGACACGTCGGCCTTGCGCGCGGCCTGGACCTTGCCCGAGGGGCAGGTGTTCCGCCAGGAGGAATGGGAGACGGCCAAGCGCAATCTGTTGCGCCAGGTGGTGCTCAGCCGCTACCCGCGCGCGCAACTGACGGAAACGCTGGCGACGGTCGATCCGGAAACCCACCGCGCCGCGCTGCGCGTGGTGCTCGACAGCGGCCCCGAGCTGCGCTTCGGCACCTTGCGCATCGAAGGCTTGCGGCGCTATCCGGAAAGCGTGGTGCGCAATCTGAACCCGATCAAGCCGGGCGACTACTACAGCGAGGCGGCGCTGCAAGCCTACCAGGCGCGCCTGCAGGACACCGGCTATTTCAGCAGCGTCGAAGTGAGCGCCGACCTGTCCAGCCTGTTGAACGAGCCGATCGGGGCGGCCGGGGAGGCCCAGGCCGGCGCCGCCAAGCCGCCCGTCCCCCCCGCCGCGGGGCCGCTGCCGCTGGTGGTGCGGGTCGGCGAGAACAAGCGCAAGAACGTCAGCGCCGGCCTCGGCTACAGCACCAACACCGGCAACCGCGCCCAGCTGAGCTATGACGACCTGAGCCTGCTCGGCCTGAAGTTCAAGAGCGCGCTGACGCTGGAGACGAAGAAGCAGACGGCGCGCGGCGACTTTTATTTCCCCACCACGCAGCAGGGTTATAACGACAGCATCGGCGCCTCCTACGAGCGCAGCGACATCGCCAACGAAGTCACCAACGTCGCGACGGTGGCGGTGAAGCGGGCCTGGGGCACGCCGCTGCTGGAACGCAGCTTCACGCTGGAGTTTCTGACGGAAACCACGACCATCCAGGGCGGCATCGGCAACCAGAGCAAAAGCTTGCCACTGACCTATGGCCTGACCAAGCGCCGCCTCGACAACCTGTTGTTCCCCACCCGCGGCTACGTCGTCAACGCCCAGCTGGGCGGCGCCCTGCTGCCGCTGCTGACGGACGAACTGTTCGTGCGCGGCAGCGCCAAGTTCGTGTATTACCGGCCGCTGGGCAAAAGCGGCACCGTCATTCTGCGCGGCGAGGCCGGCGCGCTGGCCTCGAAGGACAAATCCGGCGTACCGGCCGTCTACCTGTTCCGCGCCGGCGGCGACCAGTCCGTGCGCGGCTACGCCTACCGCGAGCTGGGCGTGCGCGAGGGCGAGGCCACCGTCGGCGGCCGCTACCTGGCCACGGCCGGCGCCGAATACCAGCACTGGCTGACGCCGACCTGGGGCGCGGCCGTCTTCTACGACGCCGGCAACGCCGCCGACAGCGTCCAGGCGCTGCACCCGAAATCCGGCTACGGCGTCGGCGTGCGCTACAAGAGCCCGGTCGGCCCGATCAACGTCGACGCAGCCTACGGCCACGCCGTGCGCAAATACCGCCTGCACTTTTCTCTGGGATTCACTTTCTGATGTCCGACGCCACCACCGCGCCCCTCCCTCCCGCCCGCCGCCGCGCGCTGCGCTATGTCCTCATCGGCCTCGCCGGCCTGGCCCTGCTGCTGGGCGGCGCGCTGTGGCTGCTGGGCCGCGAAGCGACGCTGCAGGCGCTGGTGCAAAAGATCGCCAGCGCCAGCGGCGGCCAGATCAGCGTCAGCGGCGTGTCCGGCTCGCTGTACAGCAAAATGCACCTGGGCCGCGTCGACTACCGCAGCGACAGCGAACATGTGACGGCCGACGACATCGACATCAGTTGGTCGCCGCTGCAGTATTTCTCCGAGGGCATCGCCATCAGCGAACTGCGCGTGGCCGCCCTGGTGGTCGAAAGCGTCGGCCCGTCGACGCCGTCGGTGCTGCCGACGAGCATCACGCCACCCTTCCAGCTCGGCATCGCCGACGCCCGCCTGGGCCGCCTGACCATCGTCAACGGCGCCGCCCGCACCACGCTGTCGGCGCTGCGCTTCAAACTGGCCGGCGACCGGCGCGGCTGGCGCGTGCGGGACGCCGCCGCGACGACGCCGTGGGGCCTGGCCACGGCCAGCGCCAGCATCGCCGCCGCCAGCCCCTTCGCGCTGACCGGCCAGGCCAGCCTGAGCCAGGCCACGGCGCCGGCCGGCGGCCAGCCGGCCACGCTGAAGGCGACGCTGGCCGGCAGCCTGGCCCTGCTCGACGTGCGCGCCAGCGGCAGCGCCGGCCCGGCCAGCGGCGACGCCGTGCTGAGCCTGGCCCCCTTCGACGCCGTGATCGTGCGCGCGGCCGACATCAAGGGCCGCGGCATCGATCCGCGCCACTTCGACGCCGCCATGCCGCAAGCCGCGCTGCGCGTCGAGCTGACGGCGAGCATTGACGCCAAACAGGCCGTCAGCGGCAAACTGGCCATCCACAACGACGCGCCGGCCGGCCCGCTCGACCAGCAGCGCCTGCCGCTGCGCAGCGCCGAGGCCCGCGTCGGCGGCACGCTGACGGCCACGACGATCGAATCCGCGCTGCTCGACTTCGGCGCCGCCGGCACCTTCAGCGGCGGCGGCACCATCGGCCGCAGCGGCGCCGAGGCCCCCGTCGAGCAGGCCGCGTTCGCGCTGCACACCCGGGGCATCGACCTGAAGGCCATCCACGGCAGCATCAACAGCACGAAAATCGCCGGCGACATCCGGCTCGGCAGCAACGGCAAGGTACACACGCTGACGGCGCTGCTGGCGCAGGACGGCCTGCGCCTCGACGTGCAGGCCAGCATGGCCGACGCACTGCTGCAGGTGCGGCAGGCGCGGCTGCAGGCCGGCAAGGGCAGCGTCGCGCTGACGGGCCAGCTGAGCCTGAGGGACAAGGAAGAATTCAAGGCCAGCGCCAGCGCCAGCCGCTTCAATCCGGCCGACTTCGGCGACTATCCGGTGGCCGACCTGAACGCCGACATCCGCGTGGCCGGCCGGCTGGCGCCGCAATGGCTGCTCAACGGCGACTTCGCGCTGCGCCCCAGCCGCCTGCTGAACCAGGCGCTGACGGGCGCCGGCAAGCTGACGGCCGAGGCCAGCCACATCAGCGGCGTCGACGCCAAAGTGGCGCTGGGCCAGAACACGCTGGAAGTGCGCGGCAACTTCGGCGCACCCGGCGCCAGCCTGAGCTGGCGCGTCGACGCCAGACAATTGGCCGCGGCCGACGACGCACTGCTCGGCGCGCTGACGGCCAACGGCGTCCTCTCCGGCAGCATGGCGGCGCCGCGCAGCAGCTTCAGCGCCGACGCCCGCGGCCTCGGCCTGGCGGCCGCCAAACGCCCCGTCGCCGACAGCTTGCTGCACGCCAACGGCGAGCTCGCGCTGGCCGGCCCGCAGCGCACGCCCGAACTGAGCGTGCGCGGCACGGCGCAGCGCTTCAACCCGGCCGCGTTCGGCCCCTACCCGGCCGGCAGCGTCAACGCCGACTTCGACGGCGCCGGCCGCCTCGGCGCCGACTGGCGCCTGGCCCTGAACCTGGCGCTGCAGGCGTCGACGCTGTCGAACGCGCCGCTGTCGGGCCACGCCAAAGTCAGCGCCAACGCCAAGCGCCTCGACAGCGCCGACCTCGACCTGCACCTGGGCGCCAACCGCATACGGGCCGGCGGCAGCTTCGGCGCCGCCGCCGACCGCCTCGACTGGCAACTCGAGGCGCCGCAACTGAACGTCCTCGGCGGCCAGTTCGGCGGCGCGCTGCGCGGCGCCGGCGCGCTGTCCGGCGGCCTGGCCGCGCCGGCCCTCAACGCCACGCTCGACGGCAAGCACTTGCGCCTGTTCGGCCAGCACCAGATCGACGGCCTGCGCGCCAGCGCCAACGTCGGCAGCGGCCAGGGCGCGGCCGACCCGCTCGTCGGCGACCTCGCCATCGGCGGCTACAGCGGGCCGGGCCTGAACATCGCCGACGCCCGCCTGCAGACCAGCGGCACGCGGGGCGCGCACACGCTGCAACTGGCGGCCCGCGGCGACGACTTCGACGCCTCCGCCCGCCTCAAGGGAGGCTTCGCCGCCGGCGTCTGGAGCGGCGCCATCGAGGCGCTGGCCAACCGCGGCCGCTTCGCCTTCACCCTGCAGGCGCCGGCGCCGCTGCGCCTGGCCGGCCCGGCCGACGCCGGCGCCGCCGCCCTGCTGCACCCGGAGCAACTCGCCCTGTCCAAGCTGGTACTGCAACTGCCGGGCGGCAGCGTCAGCCTGCAAAGCCTGGACAAAACCGGACCGCGCTGGCGCAGCACCGGCGTGGCGGCCGGCGTGCCGCTGAACTATCTAGCGCAACTGGCGTCGGCCTGGCGCGACAACACCCGCAGCGACCTGACGCTGGGCGCGCAATGGTCGCTGAGCCTGCAGGCGGCGGCGCCGGGCGCGCCCCAGCCGGCGCTGGCCGGCATGCTGCACGTCTTCCGCGAACAGGGCGACGTCAGCGTCGGCAACGACACGCCGCTGGCGCTGGGCCTGCGCGCGCTGGACGCCCGCGTCGACGTGCTCAACAACGTGCTGCGCCTGCAAGCCGCGTTCGACGGCAAGCGCGCCGGCCAGGCGCGCCTCGACGCCAGCGTGAACCTGGCGCAGGGGCGCATCGGCGCCGACAGCGCGCTGACGCTGAACGGCAGCGCCGACATGGCCTCGCTGGCCTGGCTGGCGCCGCTGAGCGGCCAGCCGGGACTGGAACTGGACGGCGCGCTGAAACTGGCCGTGACGGGCGCCGGCAGCATCGCCGCGCCGCTGCTGGGCGGCGACATCAGCGGCGACAAACTCGTCGTCAACTGGGCCGAACAGGGCTTAAAACTGCGCAACGGCCAATTGCAGGCCAAACTGGGCGGCGACCAGTTGCAACTGCAGCGCCTCAGCTTCGACGGCGGCGAAGGCAAGGTCCGCGCCGACGGCTGGCTGCGTTTCGCCAACGCCGAGGCCAGCATGGAATTGAAGCTGGTGGCCGACAAGCTGCTGGCGCAGGCGCGGCCCGACCGCACCCTGGTGCTGAGTGGCCAGAGCACCCTGCTGCGCGACCAGAAACGCTTCCGCCTGGAAGGCAAGTTCAAGGTCGACCGGGCCCTGATCGAACTGGCGGCGCAGGACACGCCGACGCAAAGCGAAGACGTGGTCGTGCTGGGCAAGGGCGGCGTGCCGCCCGGGCCGAAGCCGGCGCCCAGCCTGCCGCTGAACATCGACCTCGAAGCCGACCTCGGCGACGCCTTCCAGCTGAAAGGCAAGGGGCTCGACGCGCAACTGGCCGGCGGCGTGCAACTGCGCGTGCAGGACCGGCGCGCGCCGCGCGTCGTCGGCGGCATCCGCGTCGCCAGCGGCACCTACACGGCCTACGGACAAAAGCTGCGGATCGAGCACGGCCTGCTGAACTTCACCGGCGCCTACGACAACCCCGGCCTGAACATCCTGGCCGTGCGCAAGCGCCCGGAAGGCGAAGCCCTCTCCGAGAGCAACGTCGAGGCCGGCGTCGAAGTGCGCGGCACGGCCCAGGCGCCGACGGCGAAACTGGTGTCGATACCGGCTGTTTCCGACAGCGAAAAACTGGCCTGGCTGGTGCTCGGCCACGGCACCGAGGGCAGCGCCGGCAACGAACTGGGCCTGCTGACGACGGCCGCCGGCGCGCTGTTCGGCGGCAGCGGCGGCGGCCTGCAAGCGCGCCTGGCCAGCACCCTGGGGCTGGACGAAGTGGGCCTGTCGCAGGCGCCCGGATCGGCGCCCGCCAAAGGCCTGGAAAACACCGTCGTCACGGTCGGCAAGCGCCTGTCGCGGCGCGCCTACCTGAGCTTCGAACAAGGCACGGCGTCGGCGTCCAGCCTGGTCAAACTGCGCTACAAACTCAATCCGCGCATCACCCTGCAATTCCAGACCGGCACCAACAACGCCCTCGACGTCCTCTACACCTGGGCCTTCGACTAAACAGCCGGGGACAGACCACGATTTCCGGGAAACTGTCTCACGAAAATCGTGGTCTGTCCCCAGCGTTACTCCGCGACGTCGAGGCCGCGCTCTATCATGCCTTCGACGTAGCCGATCAGGTATTGCTGCAAGGCCACGCCAGCCAGCACGTTGCCGGTCAGCGCGCCGTGCGGCGAGCCTTTCAGCTCGCCGTCGCGGTAGACCCGCGCGATCCAGGCCACGTCCGTGCCGGTGCTGTAGTCGAGCTCGTACTCAAATGACTCGCCGCTGACTTTGCGGGTGTATTCATCCTTGATTATTGCCATTAGAAATCACTTTCAACTGGGGTTGGGGTCCGGCACCGGATCGTCTTGCGGCACCGGATGCGCCGGATACGGGTGCGGATGGGGTTCCGGCACGGGGTCGTCGACCGGCGCCGGGTCCGGCGCGCGGTGGGCGTGGATGACAACTGGCTCCATGGTCTTTGCTCCTATCGATGAAAATATGACATTAACATGAGCCGGGAGCGCGCGCCCTTGCCGAACACAAGGCTGCGCGCCGCGGCGCGGACGAGCTCGGGCCGCCCGCGCCGCGGCCGTCTCAGGGCTTGGCGTTCTTCACATACTTGTCGAGCCAGTTGTTGCTCTCGTAGAGCATGTGCATGATCGACTCGCGCGCGCGGTAGGCGTGGCTTTCGTTGGGCAACATCACCAGGCGCGCCGTGCCGCCCAAGCCCTTGATGGCCTGGAACATGCGCTCGCTCTGGATCGGGAAGGTGCCCGAGTTGTTGTCCTGCTCGCCGTGTATCATCAGCAGCGCGTCCTTGATCTTGTCGGCGTTGTTGAACGGCGACATGGCCTGGTACACCTCCTGCGCCTTCCAGAACGGCCGCTCCTCCGACTGGAAGCCGAACGGCGTCAGCGTGCGGTTATAGGCGCCGCTGCGGGCGATGCCGGCGCGGAACAGGCGCGTGTGCGCCAGCAGGTTGCCCGTCATGAAGGCGCCATACGAGTGGCCGCCGATGGCGATGCGGTGGCGCTCGGCCACGCCGCGCCGCACCACCTCGTCGACGGCCGCCTGGGCGTCCGCCACCAGTTGCGGCAGGTAGCTGTCGTTCGGCTCCTCGTCGCCCTTGCCGACGATGGGGAAGGACGGGTTGTCGAGCACCGCGTAACCCATCGCCAGGAAGGCCGCCGGCCCCCAGTAGCTGACGCCGTTGAAGCGGAACGGCGAGCCGGTGGTCTGGCTGGCCGCGCTGGCCGACTTGAATTCCTGCGGGTAGGCCCACATCAGCATCGGCAGCGGCCCGTCGCGCTTGGCGTCGTAGTTGGGCGGCAGCATCAGGGTCGCCGTCAGGTCGACGCCGTCGGCGCGCTTGTAGCGGATCTGCTCCTTCTGCACGTCCTTCAGTTGCGGCGTCGGGTGCGCGAAATGCGTCAGCGCCGTCAGTTGCGCCTCGCCCGTCTGCTTCAGGTTGCGCACATAGTAGTTCGGCCGCTCGGTCGGCGATTCGCGCGTCGACAGCAGGCGGCTGCCGTCGTCGTTGAGCACGGCGACCACGTTTTCATAGTAGGGCGCGGCGCTCTGGAACAGCCGCTCCTTCTTCTTCGTCGTCAAGCTCAGGCGGTCGACGAAGGGCCGGTCGCCCTCGGCCGAGGCGCCGGCGCCGTCCAGCAGGATGGTCGTGTCGGGGCCGATCAGCAGGCGCGGCAGGCCGGCGCTGTCGGCCCGCGTGACGGGCATGCCGGGGTCGTTGTAGCGGTCTTCCGAGGAGCCGGCGTAGAGCAGCTCGGCCGGCGTGCCCGGCTGGTCCGGCGCGATGCGCCAGCGCTTCAGCGCGCGCGTCTTGTACCAGTGCTCGGTCAGCAGGGCGACGTCGCCGCGGCCCCAGGTGATGTCGGCGTAGCGCGTGGCGAGCTTGGCCAGCACGGCCGGCGCCGCCGCGAACGGCGCCGCCTGGGTGTAGACGATGTCGCGGATCTCGGCCGCCCGGGCCGGGTCGCCGCCGTCCTGGGCTTCGGCCCAGACCAGCGTGGCGGGCGCGTCGACGCGCCAGGAAATGTCGCGCGCGCCGCCGCTGACGGCGTCATTGCCCGGCGGCAGGCCCTCTTCCAGCGGCCGGTTCACCACCGTGTGCACCAGCGCGCCCTGCAGGTCGCGCACCTCGACGCGCTTGCCGAAGCTGGACGCCGGCACGATGTAGGAGTACGGCCGCATGATGCTGGTGGTGAGCAGGTACTGGCCGCCCGGCGCCACGGCGACGCCGGCGAACCGGCCCGGCTGGCCGAGCAGGCGGGTCTTGCCGGCCAGGTCGATCAGCGCCAGTTGCGCCGTCACATAATGGTCGAACAGCTTGGCGTCGTCCTCGCTCTTGAGCAAGTCGGGATAGGTGCGCAACTGCTTCTGGCCGCCGCCCGGCTGGCTGTCCTGCAGGGCGGGGCCGCTCGGGATGCCCGTCGCCTGCGGCGCCTTGCCCAGCTTGGCCGGCCTCAGCTTGACCAGCAGGCCCTTACTGTCGGGCATCCACGAGAACCCGCGGCCGTAGACCGTCGACAGCGGCTGCGCCGACACCTTGCGCGCCACCTTCGTGGCGACGTCGACCAGCCACAATTCCACGCCGGCGCCCTTGTCCGAGTAGGCGATATGGCTGAAGGCCAGGTGGCGCTGGTCGGGCGACCAGCTCAGGTCGGCGATGCGCGGCGCGCGCGGCAAGCCGCTGACGGGGGTTTCCTTTTGCGTGTCGATGTCCAGCAGGCTCAAGCCTGTGGCGAAGGAAAAGCGGCTCACGGAATACGTGCGCGGATTGATGCGCAGGCCGGCCAGCTTCAACTCCGGCTGGGCCACCTCGTTGATGCCGGGCAGCGCCGGCGTTTGCAGCAGCGCCGCCAGATTGCGTTGCGGGCTCAGGTTCAGCACCGGCGCGCGCGGCGCGTCGACGATGGCCTGCAGCGCCGCCGGCGGCATCTGGTAACCGGTGTTCTGGGCGCCGGCCAGCGGCGCGGCCGCCATCAGGCCCAGCGCCAGCGGCAGCAAAGGTAAACGTGTAGTCATGAATATCCAGTCTATGGTTGCTCAAAAGGTCGGCACCGCACCGGGTTCAGCCGGCGCTGGCGAAGGGGCATAGTGCTTTCCGGACAGATAAATGTCAATCGGCAGGCAAGTGCGCCTCCAGACGGGGCAGCGCCGCGGCGCCGTTCTGGCTTACAATCGCGTTTTATTTGCGCCCGCTCGCGGGCCTTGGGATGCGCTACATGGAAACAACTACCCTCGCCCTGCTGGTCCTCATTCCGCTCCTGGTCTGGCGCATCTATGCGCGCCTGAAACGGATGATGGGGCGGCAGGCATCGCAACTGTGGCGCCACTGGGCCGCCGCGATTCTGTTGCCGCTGCTGCTGGCCGCGCTGGCCGTGGCCACCAAGGGCGAGCCGCTGGCCCTGTCGAGCCTGGGCGCCGGCGCGCTGGCCGGGGCCTGGCTGGGCGTCTGGGGCGTCAAACTGACGCGTCTTGAAAACACCGACAAAGGTTATTTCTACACGCCCAATCTGCGCCTGGGCATGCTGGTGGCGATGCAGTTCGCCGCCCGCGTGCTGTACTGCGGCATGGAGCTGTACATGAACACCCGCGTCGCCGTGCCGGTGGCGCAGCCGGACTTCGTGCAAAGCCCGCTGACGCTGCTGAGCTTCGGCTTGCTGGCCGGCTACTACGCGGCCTACGCGTTCGGCTTGCTGCGCTGGCGCCGCAGCCAGAAGCCGCTCGCCGCGCTGCAGTAAGGCGGAGCGCCAAGGCGAGGCGCCGAAGCGGGGCGCCTCAGTTTTGCCGCTCGATCAAGCTGCCCAGCAGGCGCAGCTGCTCCTTCTGGATCGCCAGCAATTCGCCCCACTGCCCTTCGCGCAGCAAATCGACCTTTTCGTGCAGCAGCATGATTTCCAGCTCGGCCTTCAGGTTGACCTCGTAATCATGCTCGGCGTTGTAACGGTCCTTCTCGGCCTGGCGGTTCTGCGACATCAGCATGATGGGCGCCTGGATCGCCGCCAGCATCGATAACACCAGGTTCAGCAGGATGTAGGGATAGGGGTCGAAGCTCGGCTCGCCGAGGCGCGCCAGCAGCACAGAGTTCATGCCCACCCACACCACCAGCACGACGCCGAACAGCAGAATGAAAGTCCAGGAGCCGCCGAAACGGGCCACCGCGTCGGCGGCGCGCTGGCCGGCGCTGATTTTTTCATCCTGCGCCAGCGCCGTGTTCTTGGCGATGTGGCGGCGGCCCGCGACGTGGCGCGTGACCTTTTTCGATTGCTCGTCCAACGCCGCATAGGGTTGGCCCAGCAGTCTGCGGGCAATATCGTCGTGCTTTTTCATCGGTCGGAGCGCCTCAGGCTAGTGTGGTCGAGAGCCACAGTATGCACGCGAACCTCCCTTTTAAAAAATTTCCCACACATCCTTCTAATTGCAATATACTTGATTGCTCAAGCATCTGACAATTAAATTGACCACCATGACACAAGCACACCATCCCCTGTCGCTGGACTTTTTCCTGCGCCTGTCGCACGCCCAGGCGCTGCTGGCCGCCCGTCTCGATGACAGACTGGGCACGCTGCACGGCATCAGCTGCGGCGACTTCCAGCTGCTGACGCAACTGGGCCGCGCGCCCGGGGCGCGCCTGCGCCGCAGCGAACTGGCCGAGCGCGTCGCGCTGAGCCCGGCCGGCGTCACGCGCATGCTGCAGCCGCTGGAAAAAATCGGCCTGGTGGCGCGCCAGCCGGACCCGCACGATGCCCGCCTCGGCTATGCCGCGCTGACGCCGGCCGGCCGGGCCATGCTGCCGGCCGCCACCGAGACGGCCCACATGATCTGCCAGCGGGCGCTGCACACGGCGCCGCCGGAGCAACTCGGCGCCTTCGCCGCGATGCTCGGCCAGCTCGCCGGCATGCCGGCGCCTGTCGTCTGAGCAGGCGCATGTCCGGGCACCCCACCGCGGCCGCGCCGCTGATGCGCGAAGCAAACTTCCGCTGGCTACTGGCCGGCGCCGTCATCTCAATGCTGGGCGACCAGTTCAGCGTCATCGCCCTGCCCTGGCTGGTGCTGAAAATGACCGGCGACAGCTTGACGCTGGGCCTGGTCATCGCGCTGATGAGCGTGCCGCGCGCCGTGTTCATCCTCGCCGGCGGCGCGCTGGTCGACCGCCACTCGCCGCGCCGCGTGCTAATGCTGAGCAAGCACGCCAACGCCATCCTGCTGGGCGCATTGGCGGCCTTGCTACTGTGCGGCCAGCTGACGCTGCCGCTGGTGTACGCGCTGGCGCTCGGCATCGGCCTAGCGTCGGCCTTCGGCATCCCCTCGGCCACGGCGCTGCTGCCCCAGGTGGCGGCGCCCCACCAATTGCACCAGGCCAACGGCATCATGCTCGGGCTGCGCCAGCTCTCGCTGCTGGCCGGACCGCTGCTGGCCGGCCTGCTGATCGCGCTGGCCGGCCGCGGCGACGCCGCCGCCGGCCCGGCCGACGCCCGCGGCCTGGGCCTGGCCTTCGCCTTCGACTGTCTGACGTTTGTGCTGTCGGCCTGGACCCTGAGCAAGGTCCGCACCGCCCGGGCGGCGGCGCCGGAGCGGCCCCAGGCGATCTGGCGCGCCGTCGGCGCCGGCCTGGCGATGGTCTGGCGCGACCGCGCGCTGCGCACCTGCCTGCTCTACTGGGCCGCGGTGTCGCTGCTCGTCACCGGGCCGCTGCAGGTGGCGCTGCCGGTGCTGGCCAGCGAACGATTGCACGGCGCGGCCGCGCTCGGGCTGCTGCTGGGCGCGCACGGCGCCGGCACGCTGCTCGGCATGGCCGCCTCCGGCGTCGGCGGCGGCCTGCGCATCGGCAGCTTCGGCAGCACCCTCCTGCTGATCGACGCCATCGTCGGCGCGCTGCTGATGCCGCTGGGCCGCATCGACGCCGCCTGGCAAGGTGCGCTGCTGCTCGCCCTCGTCGGCGCGCTGGCCGGCTTCATGCAGATTGCCGTCTACACATGGATACAGCGGCGCGTGCCGCCGGCGATGCTGGGCCGGGCCATGAGCATTTTCATGTTCATCTTCATGGGCCTGGCGCCGCTGTCGGCGGCCGCCGCCGGCTGGCTGATGCAGAGCCTGACGCTGGCGCAGCTGTTCGCCGGCGGCGGCGCCATGCTGATCGCCCTGACCCTGCTGACCTTTGCCCTGACGCCGATGCGCGGCGTCACCGATGCGCCCCCCGGCGCCACCACCAAACTGGAGTCGCAATGAACCGCAGCCGCCAAGCCGAATTGAAATCGAGCTATAAACTGAACCCGCCGGAAATGGGGGTGTTCGCCATCCGCCACGTGGCCAGCGGCAAGATGCTGCTCGACCGCAGCACCAATCTGCCCGCCATCCTCAACCGCCACCGCTTCGAGCTGACGCTGGGCCGGCACCGCAACGCCGCCCTGCTGGCCGACTGGAAGCGCGACGGCGCGGCCGGCTTCCGTTTCGAGGTGCTGGGCACGGTCGAGCCGTCCGGCGACCCCGGCTTCGACGCCGAGGCGGAGCTCGACGCCCTGCTCGGCCTGCACCTGGAAATGTGTCCGCGCGGCGCGCCCCTATCCTATCTGTGAATGCGGCGGCGGCAAAAACTTGCCAGCGCCACCGCGTATTGCCGTAAACTTGAGCGCTCACGCATGAAGCAAACGAATCGGATGACATGAACACGACGCCCACTCCACAGCACAGCCCGGCCGGCGACGCCGCACTCGACTTTTGCCTGCGCCTGGCGCGGGCCCAGGCGGTGCTCGTGCGCCGGCTCGACAACACGCTGGGCAATCTGCACGGCATCAGCTTCAGCGATTTCCAGCTGCTGTACCACCTGAACCGCGCGCCGGGCGGCCGCCTGCGCCGCGTCGACGTGGCCGAACGCCTGGCCCTGACGGCCTCCGGCGTGACGCGCACCCTGCTGCCGCTGGAAAAAATCGGCCTCGTGGCGCGCCAGCCCGACCCGCGCGACGCCCGCGTCGGCTACGCCGTCATCACGCCGACGGGGCAGACGCTGCTCGGCGACGCCATCGTGACGGCGCAGATGATCAGCCAGGAATTGCTGAAGAACACGGCCGCCGGCCAGCTCGACGCGCTCGCCGCCATCCTCGGCCAGATCGCCGGGATGAACCTGGCCAACACCTGAACGCTCAGGCGCGGCTCAGGGCGACAGCGCCGGCTGGACGCCGTTGCCCACGCCCGTTTCGCCGATATTGCCGAAGTACACGTTCAAGTCCTGGGCCGGCTTGAAGTGCTTCAGGCGGACCTGCAAGGTGGTCGGATTGATCTTGCGAAACGTTCCCGGGAAACACAGGCTGATCAGCTCGGCCGGATTCCGCTTCACCAGATTGAGCGTGAAATCCTCGATGCCATTCTTCCAGGTGTTCCCCGTTTTCAAAATATACGCGACCTGGTTCGCCGCGACTTGTCCATCGCCGTTTTCCGCCCCGATGCGCCGCCACGCCTTGTAAAAAGCCGCGTCGGCGCAATGCGTCGCCGGGAAAGCCTCGCTCGACACGGAGACGGCCGTCCCCGCCTGGACGAACGGGCGGTACTGGTGATACACATGGACCATTTTTTTCGCCGGAAACTTCTGCTTCCACACATAATGGATTTGCACACTCCAGTTCGGCACCCAGGATTCCTCGTCGGTCAGCTTCGCCATCAGGCCGTTTTCGATCAAGGCTTTTTCCTGCCGGGCCGTGAGCGGCGCGACGGGCTGGTCGAACGGCGAAAACGCCGGATAGTAGGCGATCTGCGCGTCAGTCAAGCCGATGCGGCGCAGGACGTCGCCGACATCCCTGCCGTTTTGCCTGGCGGCCAGCACGGTGCGGAAACCGGCCGCCTTGCCGTCGACCAGGATGGAGAAGTCGCCGGGCTGGCCGTAATAGGTGGGCGATTCCTGATACTTGGCGGTGTATTCCGGCAGCGGGAAAGAGATCGTTTCCACGACATCCACGTCCGACTCGTTCAGGAAGTCGTAGTCGACGCTGACCTTGTCGTAGCTGACGTTCAGCACCTCCCTCTTCATCGCGACGGCGGCGGTTTTACCGAACACGATGCCGCCGGCGATTTGCGCGACGATGCCGTCGTTGGCGGAGCCGATCGCCGGGGCGCCCAGCGCCAGCAACAGCGCCAGTGCTTGCTTGTTCATCCCATCTCCTCTGGAAAACAGCGTGCCTAGGCCGCCTTGGCGGCGCCGGGCGCGCGCCGCTGCAGCACGAAGATCGGCTGGGCCCACTCGGTGTCCTTCTTCTTTTTGCTCGTGATCAGCGTCAGCTCGGACGGGTCGTAGACGTCGGTGTTGTGCGTCAGCGGCGTCGTCATCAGATATTGCGCCTCGGTGTTCTTGAGGAACTCGCCGACCAGCTGGATGTTGCGGATGTCCAGGTGGGCGAACGGTTCGTCGATGAAGACGAAGCCGCCGGAGCCGTCTTCCGACTTCAGCAAACCGATCAGCAGCACCAGCGACTTCATCACCTGCTGGCCGCCGGACGCCTCGCCGTCGTTCATGCCGATCGGCCCCTTGCCGTCGAACTTGAAGCGCACGTGCAGGCCGGCCTGCGACAGCTGCACGTCGTCGTTTTCCAGCCGCACCGGGTCGGCGTGCACCTCGATGCCGGCCAGTTCGCCCAGTTCCTTGATGTTGCGGCTGTAGGTCTTGACCGTGTAGCGCAGGCGCTCGATATAGGCGCCGCGGGCGTTGCCGGTCGCCTCGATCGCGCGGTTGTTCTGGTAGCGCCGCTCGTCCGTTTCCGACTGGCGGCCGTGCAACTGCTCGGACAGGCGGTGATGCTGGTCGATGACCGTCGCGTCCAGTTCCCAATCGTCGCGCGCCAGGCTCACCTGCAGGCTGGCGACGCGCAAATCGACCTGGTGCGAGTTCTGGTGCTCGGCCACCAGCGCGGCGCGGCGCGCCGGGCGACGCCAGCTTTTCGGCAGATGGCGCCAGCCGCGGCGCAGTTCCAGCAGCGCCTTGGCGTGCTCGGCGCGCTGCTCGATCTGGCGCTTGTGGCCCAGGCGCAGGCCGGCTTCGGCCTCCGCCAGCGCCATGCGCGCGTTCTGCCAGACGGTGTCGGCGCGGGTGCGCGCGACGGTGGCGTTCTTGGTCAGCGTTTGCAGCTCGCCCAGGCGCGAGCCGACTTCCAGGCGCTCGGCCTTCAACGGCGCCATGTTCCGCGCCGCCTCGTCGAACTCGGCCTGGCGCGCCGCCAGTTCCTTGGCCGCGTCGACGCCGGCGATGCGCGCCTTCAGCGCGCCCACTTCCGAGGCCAGTTTGCTGACCGCCAGCGTCAGCGTGTCTTCCTGCGCCTCCAGGCCGGGCAGCGTTTTTTGCAGCGCTTCGAGGCGCTGCGTGCGGCCGGCCTGGCCGAAGCGATAGCGCGACGCCTCGACGAACAGCGAGCGGCCGCCGCGGCGTTCGCGGTGGTAGGCTTCCGGCGTGATCCATTCTTCCGTGTTGCCCAGCTTGAAGCCGGCTTCGACCGAGTCGACGCGCGCAATGCGCGACAGCTGGTCGATCAGCCAGGCCGGCGCCGGCGCCGAAAAGCGCACCACCGACAGCAGGCTGTCATCCTTGGCCAACGGCGCCGCGACCAGTTCCGGCACGATAAAGTGGCGGTAGCGCTCCTGCTCCGCCAGACGGTAGGCGCGCGACGCGTCGCGGGCCTTTTCCAGCAGCACCACCGAGGCGTAACCACCGAGCACGCCCTCGACCGCGCCCTGCCAGCGGCTGTCGGTCACTTCGATGATATCGGACAGCATCGCGTGGGCGATACCCTCGTCGCGCAGCGCCCGGCGCATGCCGCGCACCGCTTCCGGCTCCGGCATCGCCGTCTTGCCCTGCAGCGCCGCGATGGTGGTCTGCTCGCCGGCGATGCGCGCCGACAGCGCGTCGCGCGCCTGGCGCTGGCGCAGCAGCTCGGCCTCTTTCTGCTCCAGCTGGGCCGCCACCTCGGCGATGCCGCTGCCCGATTCGGCGGCCAGCTTGTGCAGGCGCTCGCGCTGCTCCAGCAGACTGTCGAGCGGCTTCAGCTTGCCGTTGATGTGCGACAGGCGGCTTTGCAGCGCGGTGCCCTCCTGCTCCAGCAGCGTCTCCTGCTGCTGCGCGTCGGTCAGCGCCTTGGCCTGGGCGGCCAGGCCGTTGCGCTTGTCGATCAACTGCTGGTCGGCCTGGGCCATCGGCTTGCGGGCGTCGCGCAGCTGGCGGCTGGCGGCGCCGGCCTTTTCGCGCGCCTCGTGGTACTGCAGGCTGGGCAGCACTTCCTCCAGCAGGTTGCGGCGCTCCTTGTGCAGGCCCTCCCACTGGTGGTAGTTGGCGACGCGCAGGCGCAGGCCCTCCAGATTCGTCTTCGACGCCTCCAGCTCGCTTTCAAAACGCTTCAGCTCGACCTCGGTGTCGCGCTGGTGGCGCTTCGCCTCGTCGTAGGCGTCCAGCACCTCCTTGTCGCCGAACACCTGGAACACCAGATCGAGCAACTGCCGCGGCGCGTATTCGCACAGCTTGTCGGTTTCGCCCTGCTCCAGCGCCAGCACTTTCGCCATCGCCGGCGACAGGCCGGCGTTGGCCAGGCGCTTGCGGTAGTTTTCCACGCCGAGCCAGTCGTTCGCTTCCTGGATGTCCTCGATCTGCACGCAGCCGGGCCGCATCAGGTACTGGCGCTTCCAGTCGCCGCCGTTCTTCTGGATCTGGCAGAACAGCGTCACCTCGTCGTCGCTGAAGAAGCCGGAGCTGCGGAAGGGCCGGTTCGACAACTGCTTGCCGACGTTCTTGTTGTCGACCACCGCGCGCAGCCAGGCCGTCTGCTGGCCGGAGTGGCGCGCGTAGTGCTTGTAGGTGCGGCCCATCGAGCAGTCCAGCCCGAACAGGGTGCGCAGCGCGTCCAGCAAGGTGGTCTTGCCGGAGCCGTTCTGGCCGGCGATCGTGATGATCTTGGCGTCGAGCGGAATGTTCTTGATGCGCTGCCAGTAATCCCAGTGCACCAGTTCGAGCGATTTGATATGAAACATGGCGGGCTCTTAGTTTGGGGTGTCGGTGGGGGCGTCGGACGGCTCGGCCGCTTCGGCCGCGTCGCTGTGCAACTCGTAGACGACGGGCGGCGCCACCGGCGCCAGCGGGCGCTTGAAGACGTCGGCCAGCGCGCCGTTGATGATGCGCTCCTTGAGCACGTCGGTGTCCATCATCAGGTCCAGCAGCGGCCCCTCGACGAGGACGTCGCCGCGGCGCTCGATGAAGCCGAGCTTGGCCAGCGTGCCGAGGTTCATGTCCATGCGGGTCTTCTTGCCCAGCTTGTCGCCGAAGTCCGACAGCAGCGCCTTGTACGAAATGCCGATCGAGGTGTCCTCGGCGCGCGGCAGCGGCTTGTCCTTGTCGAACATGTCGTTCTGGTCGTCCTCGGCGTGCTGGTGGGTTTCCTGGCGCTCGCGCTTGGGCAGGATGATCTGCGCCCACAGCACCACCAGCAGGGCGACGCCGTCGCGCGCCAGGCCGAAGTTATTGTTTTGCCAGACGTCGCGGGCGCCGAAAATCTTCGGCTCGATGGCGCGCGTCAGCGCCAGCGTGACATGGTCGGCGTAGACGTTGTCGAGCAGCTTCAGGCCGCAGGCCAGCAGGCGCGCGTCGATCTCGGCGCGGAACAGTTCGTCCGACAGCACGCGCTTGACCAGCTTGTCGTCGCGGCGCAGGGTTTGATGCGTCAACAGGCGCGCAATCAGAATTTGAGAGTCGTCATTCATCGGCCGGGCCGCTTTCCAAATCAAGTGAGAGAGAGGCGATCGACATGGCGGCCACGTGCAGGTCCGGCAATTGGATCATCTCGTCGGTCGGCGTAAAGTTCACCGGCAGGCGCGCCAGCTTGGCGGTGGCGCCCTGCAGACTGGCCTCGGAGGCGTCGCCCAGCAGCGGCAGCATCGAGGCGCGGTAGGAGGCCACCGCGAAGCTGGCCGGCAGCAGCGCCTCGTGGATCGCCAGCGGCGGCGGCGCGGCGCCGTCGGCGCCGGGCCGCCTGGCCAGGTCGGCGAAGTCGGACAGGCGCGCCAGCCAGTCGTCCAGCTCCAGCTGCATCGCCGGCGCGTCGTTGATCGTCGTCGGCGCGTCCATGCCGCTCGGCAGGCCGGTCTGGGCCACGCCGGCGGCGCGCTCGGACAGCAGCTCCGTTTCGGCCACGTCGATCATTTCGGCCGGGGTCGAGAACAGCGGCACGACCGGCTGGTCGATGGCGCCCTCGGCCAGCGAGGCCAGGTCTTCATGCTGCAGCAGCCAGCGCTTGATGTCCGTCGTCGACAGGCCGGACTGGCCCAGGTGGACGCGCTGGCGCTCGATCTGGTTGAGCGCGCGCGAGAACATGCCCTGCATGTTCAACAGCGTGCTCTGGGCGCGGCCGATGGCCTGGGCGGCGCGGTGCGTGGCCGAGTCGGCGTTCTCGTCGCCGGTGATGGCGAGGATGATCTCGGAGCCCTTCTCGACCCAGTCGCAGGCCATATTCCATTTCGCCTGGGCGGCGCGCAGGCGGAACTCGGAGCCGGAGGCGATGGCGTCGGAAAACTCCTCGGTCAACTCCATCAGGCGGCCCAGCAGATGCTGCAACTGCTCGACGGAGACGCCGCCGACGGCCTGGGCGCCGGCCACCTGCGACAGCAGGAAACCCATCTCGGCCTCGTCCTCGGAGCGGCCCAGGCTGAGCAGGCCGTCGATGGCCGACAGCACATTGCGCGCCATCGGCGTGACGCGGTAGACGGCCTGCTGCGCGTCCCAGGCCAGCAACTGGTTGCTGCGCAGGCGCATCAGCACCGTTTCCAGGCTTTCCGGCAGCAGGTAGGCGAGCTTCTGGTTGATGTCGGGGCGCGTGAACGCCGTCGTGGCGGCGTCGGCGGCCAGCTCGCGCAACACCAGCAAGCGCACCAGCACGCCGTCGAAGCCGCCGTGGAACAGCGCCGTAAACACCTGCAGCAAAGGCTGGGCGCGCTTCAAGTGGAACACCTGCTCGATTTCCTCGGCCGACACATTCGGCTGGAAATGGGCTTGCAGGGAATCGTGGTGCTCTTGCTCTGTCTGGTTTGGGTCCGCAGCCGCAGCTGCGCTTGCCATTAAGTCAATCATTCGGATGCCATTCTGGGAATTCAGTACGCGGTGGGGCGGGCGCGTAACCGTTCGCGGGGGCGTCAGTATATCAGGCCGGGTAGCCGCCGGGGACAGACCACGATTATCGGGAAATCATTTCCCGATAATCGTGGTCTGTCCCCGGCTGTGAAGTTTGCGAGTGCTTACTTCTTGGTGATTTTTTCCAGCGTCTGCTCGACGTAGTCGCCGTCGCTGTCGGCAAAGCGCAGCCGCACCGGATACCATTCCAGCGACGGCGCCAGCCACAAGTCCACTTGCTGGCCCTTGGCGTCCGGCGGCGGCGCCTTGACCAGGTGGACGGCGTTGACCTCGCCCTCGCCGGTGCGCACGCTTTCCTGCTTGACCACTTTGAAGATCCACGGCTCGGCGTCGCGGCGGCCGGCGACGAAGAAGGTCCACTCGGAGCCGGGCGTGAACTGCTCCGGCGCGCCGCGCGCCACCGCCGCCAGCTGCCACGGCGCGCTGTTGCGGTCCTGCTCGCCGCCCTTGAGCGGGTAGCTTTCGTCGGAGTCGCCGAAGACGATGGTTTTGCTGTCGCGCTTGAAGGTGGCCGTGCTGGCCTCCTTGCGGAAGCGTTTTTCCGTGTACAGGGCCGGCGCCAGGCCGTAGTCGTCGATCGCGCCCTCGCTCTTGTTTTCGAGGATTTTGCCGAACAGCGCGGCGCGCGTCTCCGACACCAACGAGTAACTGCCGTCGCCGGCGCGCCAGACCGTCAGGTTCTCGCCGCCCAGGCTCATGCCGCGCTGGCGCGCCTTGATCGAATAACTCAGGTCGGCCGACGGCGGCACGTTGAACGCCCGCTTCACGCTGGGGTGCTTGGCGGCGGCCAGGGCCGGCGCCAGGGTGGCCGCCAGCAGGGCGGCGGCGAGGGTGCGTTGCAGTGTCGTCTTCAGCATATTCTATTGTCCAGATGGTTCAGTTACTGTGATGGAGGAAACCGTTTGCGTCGTCACGGCACCATTGCTTTCTGTATTGCGGATCTGCACCGGATACCAGTTGCGCGCCGGCGCCAGCCAGATGTCCAGCCGCGAGGAATAGGTGCCCGGCTTGGGCGGGCGGCTCAGGTGCATCGTCACCAGCCGCCCCAGCTTCGTGTCGACCTCCTCTTCGCCGACCAGCACGAAGCGGAAGATGTTCGCCTCCTTGTCCTCGCCGACGAAGACGTCGATGTCGCCGGCCAGCTGGTTGACGTCGGAGCGGCCGATGCCGGCCAGCTGGAACGGCAGCGTCGCCTTGTCCTGCGTGCCCGCCAGCAGCGGGTAGGAGCGCTCGCTGGCCGAGAACGTGATGCGCCCCTCGGCGCGGTTGAAATGGGTCGCCGTCTGCGCCCGCCCCTTGCGCTTTTCCGTCGCGCGCACCGGGGCGATGCCGTAGTCGTCCACCTCGCCCTCGCTGCTCAGCACCAGCAGGTTGATGCGCGCCACCAGCACGCTCAGGCCCGCCTCGACCGTCATCTTGTAGCGCGGGCCGTCGCGCCGCCACGACATGGCCGCCACGCCGCTCCAGGTGGTGCCGTCGGCGTCGACGCGCTTGACGTCGAGGTCGAAGTCGGCGCCCGGCGGCAGGCTGACCTTGTAGCGCCGCGCCACCGCCGCCGCTTCGGCCGGCGCGCCGGCCGCCTCGGCAACGGCCGTGGCGGGCGCCGGCGCCGATTGTACCGCGGGCGCGGCCGGCTCGCCGTCCGCCTGGCCCGGCGCCGCGTCCGCGACCGGCTCGGCCGCGGCGGCCGCCTCCCCGCTCGCCGGCGCGGAGAGCGGCGGCGCAGCTGGCGGCTTGGGCGGCTTGGGCTTGCG
>NZ_JAQQXR010000016.1 GCF_028595325.1 Janthinobacterium fluminis | reverse complement strand
GCAAGCTCCGTGCTGCCGTTCGACTTGCATGTGTAAGGCATGCCGCCAGCGTTCAATCTGAGCCAGGATCAAACTCTTCAGTTTAATCTCTGTTTAATGTCATTTCTGACAGGTCGAAGCCATCGCTGGCCTCTTACTCACTCAAAATACTGACAGGCTGTTTCTTGCGAAACATCCTATATTTCTTTTTCGCGAGCATTTAATAATTTAAGTATACGGCGGACCGAAGTCCGCCGGCACCATCATCAAATGCCCACATTTATCGACTGTTAATTTTTAAAGAACTTGTTCGGTACTACTGCGGCTTGGCGACAAAGCGTTTTGTTTGTCAGCCGCGAAGAAGGAAGAGTATGCAGCGTTTCGCTTGTTTCGTCAACCCCCTGTTTTCACCGCAGCGCCGTTGCCGGCGCTCCCCGATGTCCTGCAAGCACTTGATTTCGCTGCCGTTTCAGCGGGGAGGCGGACTATATCAAAGACCCTCGAACTTTGGCAAGCGCTTTTCCAGGAAGGCATGCATGCCCTCCTTCTGGGCCGGCGTGCCGAAGGCCGCGTGGAACAGGCGGCGCTCATACGCGACGCCTTCCGTCAGCGTCGTTTCGAAGGCGCGGTTGACGGCGTCCTTGATCAGCATCGCCACCGAGGTCGGCATGGCGGCGATGGTCGCGGCGGCGCTCAGCGCCTCGTCCATCAACTTGTCGGCCGGCACAACGCGCGACACCAGGCCGATGCGTTCCGCTTCGGCCGCGTCGATGGTGCGCGCCGTCAGCAGCAAGTCCATGGCCTTGGCCTTGCCGATGGTGCGCGGCAGGCGCTGCGTGCCGCCGGCGCCTGGCGTGACGCCGACCTTGATTTCCGGCTGGCCGAATTTGGCATTGTCGCTGGCGATGATGAAGTCGCACATCATCGCCAGTTCGCAGCCGCCGCCCAGGGCGTAGCCGGCGACGGCGCCGATGACCGGTTTGCGCACGCGCAGGATGTGCTCCCAGTTACGCGTGATGTAGTTGTCTTTATAGGTGTCCGGATAGGTGTAGTCCGCCATCGCCGCGATGTCGGCCCCCGCCGCGAAGGCTTTTTCGCTGCCGGTCAGGATGATGCAGCCGATGTTGGCGTCGGCGTCGAACTTGTACAGCGCGTCGCCCAGCTCGTTCATCATGCGCTCGTTGAGCGCGTTCAATGCTTTCGGGCGGTTCAGGCGGATCAGCGCTACTTTGTCGTGAATTTCGATAATCAGATCTTCGTATTGCATAAAGCTCTCCTATGGGTGGCACACGGTAGCGGCGATTGTAGCGTTTATAGTCTATTGGAAGCACTCCGGCGCTGGTATTATTTGTCGATTGCCTACTCCTTTATATAGAGCACTTTATCTACGCCACCTTCCGCCTGTACTGCAGCAGAAAATTCAGCGGCGATCCGCTGCTGAGCGACGCCAACTTCTGCCGCTTCTGGTTCAGCAGCGCACTGAACGGTTTCGGCGCGCAGATTTCCGGCCTGGCCCTGCCCCTGTGCGCGGCGCTGCTGCTGCATGCGACGCCGGCGCAGATGGGCGCCCTGGTGGCGCTGCAAGCCCTGCCCTTCGCGCTGCTCACCTTGCCGGCGGGAGTGCTGCTCGACCGGAAACGCAAGCTGCCCATCATGCTGTTCAGCGAGATCATGTCGGGCGTGGCGCTGGGCAGCGTGGCGCTGGCCCACTGGTTCGGCGTGCTGTCCATGCCCTGCTTATATATTGTCGGATTCATGATCGGCACGGGATTCGTGCTGGGCGGCGGCGCCGAACAAGTCTTTCTGATCCAGTTGATCGGACGCGACCGGCTAATTGATGCGCACGCGAAATTCGCCACCACGGATTCCGCCGCGCGCCTGATCGGTCCCGGCATCGCCGGCATCCTGGTGCAATTGCTGACGGCGCCGATTGCGGTGCTGGTGACGGCTTGCGGCTATGCCCTGTCGGTGCTGAACCTGCGCCGCATCACGGTGTCCGAACCCCAGCCCGCCCCATCCGACAAGCATCCGCTGCACGACATCAGGGACGGCCTCGCCTTCGTATGGGGCCATCCGCTGCTGCGCGCGCTGGCCTGGGGCGCCGGCCTCTGGCACTTACTGTATTACGGCAGCGCGGCTCTGTCGATTCTGTTCGCCACGCGCGAGCTGGGCATGACGCCGGGCGCGCTGGGCCTGGCGCAAACCCTGGGCGGGTTGGGCGTGCTCGTCAGCTCGCAACTGATCAAGCCGCTCACGCGCCGCCACGGCCCCGGCACGACGATGCTCGTCGGCCTCGCCTCGACCACGCTGACCTTCATGTTAATGCCGGCCATCCCGGCAATGCTGTGGGGCAGCGCCCACGCCAGCGCCGTCGCCTATGGCGTGCTGGTGTTCTTTTTCGATTGCGGCGTGACGCTGTTCTTCATTCCCTACATGGCAATGCGGCAAAAGGTGACGCCCGACGCCTACCTGGGCCGGATGATTTCGACGATGCGCTTCCTGACGGTGGCGACGGCGCCCCTAGGCGCGCTGGCCGCCGGCGCCATCGCCGAGCACTTCAGCATACGCACCGGACTGGCGTGCATCGCCGCCTGTTCGCTGGTGCTGACGGTGACGATGGTGGCGGCCTCGCCGGTGCGCAGCGTGCGTAGCTGAGCGGCGAATTTCAGGCGCTTTGATATACATCAAGGTTTTTATCGGCCCAAATCCATAAGCTGGCTGGTGTACATCAACCGGAGAATGCCATGTTTAAAACTATCTTGCTGCCGACCGACGGCTCGGAATTGTCGGACAAAGCCACCGTAACGGCGATCCAGTTCGCCAAGCTGAACCAGGCGAAAATCGTCGGCATCAGCGTCGTGCAGCCATTCCCGTTCTCGCCGATGAGCGACGGCGGCGCCGTGTTCGACGCGCGCCAGTACGAGCGCGAGATGCATGAGGCGGCGCAACACAACCTCGACAAGATCGGCGTCGCCGCGCGCGAGGCGAATATCCTCTTTGAAGGGGTGGTCGCGCTGGCCGTCAGCCCGTACGAGCAAATCGTCGAGACGGCCGCCAAATACCAATGCGACATCATCATGATGGCCTCGCACGGGCGCAAGGGCTTGAACAAATTGTTCCTCGGCAGCGAAACCCAGAAGGTGCTGGCGCACACGACCCTGCCTGTGATGGTGCTGCGCTAGTCGGCCCCCGGCGCCGGCGTCAACGCTTCGGCGGCTGCTTCGGCAGCAGCACCCACACCATGCCGCTCTGCTTCATGCGGCCGGCGCTCTCCGCCGCCTCGGTGCCGAAGCCGAAGAAGTAGTCGACCCGGATCGCGCCGCGGATCGCGCCGCCCGTGTCCTGCGCCATCACCAGGCGCTGCAAGGGGATATCGCTATTCGCCTGCGTCGTCGACAGGAACAGCGGCGCGCCCAGCGGCAGGAACCTGGCGTCCACCGCCACCGAACGCTGCGGCGTCAGCGCCACGCCCAAGGCCCCCTTCGGCCCCACTTTCGGGTCCGGCAAGCGCTCCTCCTTGAAGAACACATAGCTTGGATTGGCATTGAACAATTCCTGCTGGCGCGTCGGATGCCCGGCGATCCACGCCTTGATACCCTGCGCCGACGCCTGCTCGGTAGTCAGCTCGCCCTTGTCGACGAGGTAGCGGCCGATCGACTTGTACGGATGGCCGTTCTGGTCGGCATAGGCAACGCGCACGGTTTCCTGCGCATCCGTCAGGTGCACGCGGCCGGAGCCCTGCACCTGAAGGAAGAACGCTTCGACGGGATCTTCCACCCACATCAATTCCTTGCCCGTCACCTCGGTGGCGCGCTCGATCTCGGCGCGGGTCGAATACGGCAGCACTTTCTTGCCGACCAGCCGGCCGCGCAAACGCATGCCCTTCAACTCCGGATACACGCTGGCCAGCTCGACGGTGACCATGTCTTCCGGCACCCGGTACAGGGGCGTCTGGTACGGCCCGCCGCGTTTGCGCGCGCCGTGCAACATCGGTTCGTAATAGCCGGTCACGAGGCCGCTGTCCGCGCCGTCCGGCGCAATCACTTGATGCGGCACCAGGAAGGTTTCGAAAAACAGGCGGACGGCGCGGTCGTCGCCACCGTTGACCTGACGCGCGATCGTGCACGCCTCTTTCCAGTCGGCGCGCTTGACCAGCACGGTGCATGAAGACATGAAGGCCGGCCACGCCGCGCGGACGTCGTCCTTCTGCCAGCCGGGCAAGGCGGCGAAGCCGACCGGCAGCAGTTGCGGTACAGTCGGCGCCGGCGCGGCGGCCGCCGGAACCGGAGCGGGCTTGGCGGGCGCCGGGGCCGGCTTGGGCGGCGGCGCGGCGCCAACGACGGGCGCGGGCGGCACGGGCGCGGTGGCGCAGGCGGCCAGCAAAAGCGCGACGGCGCCCATCGAAACGAGTAAACTGCTGCGTGTAAATGACATAGGGAATGATATGTGGCTATTAATGTTGGAAGCAGTCTTTGCGTTTTTCCTCATGGTCTTCATCGTCTGGTGGACCATGTATTCAGGCCGCAAACCGAAACGGCCCGCGCAGAAAAAGCAGTTGCCCGAGCAAACGCCGGGCGACAAGTGAGAGTGAGGTAGGCGGGCGCCCGCGACGCGGCGCGCCCTGGGCCGGCAGCAATCAATGCAGCGTGCGCGGCAGCGACAGGACGAACTCGGGAATTTTCGCCTCGAACTGCTTGCCGTCTTCGGCGACGCAGAAATATTCGCCGACCATCGAACCTTGCGGCGTGGCCAGCGCGGTGCCGCTGGTGTACTCGAACTGTTCGCCCGGCTGCAGCAGCGGCTGGTGGCCGACGACGCCGAGGCCGCGCACTTCGTCGATATGGTTGTTGGCGTCCGTGATGACCCAGTGCCGCGAGATCAGCTGCGCGCCGACCGAGCCCGTGTTCTTGATCGTGACCGAATAGGTGAACACGAAACTGGTGCGCTCGGGGTCCGACTGCTCCGGCAAATATTGCGTGCGGACGGAGACAGTAAATTCATAAGAAGCCATCGAAATTCCTCAAGTAAACTGGGCCTGCCCGCCGATGCGGGCGCGTTAAGTCATCAATGACGTGCCATTGCACCCCAAAAAGTGGCCGGACGCAAGGTTTTGTCTGCAAAAAGACGCCGGCGGCGGTGCCGCAGGCGCGCAACAACGGCCTTTTAAAATGGCCTTGCCCGGGCGAAAGTGTGCCGCCAAGCGTAAAATAGCGCATCTTTCACCTTGCCCCACCCTGACCATGCCTACATTCCGCATCGCTCCCAGCATCCTGTCCGCCGACTTCGCCCGCCTGGGCGAGGAAGTGCGCAACGTCGTCAGCGCCGGCGCCGACATCATTCATTTTGACGTCATGGACAACCATTATGTTCCCAACCTGACGATAGGACCGCTGGTGTGTCAGGCCATCCGCCCGCATGTGCAAGTGCCCATCGACGTGCACCTGATGGTCAAGCCGGTCGACCGCATCATTCCCGACTTCGCCAAGGCGGGCGCGAACATCATCACCTTCCACCCGGAAGCGTCGGAACACGTTGACCGCTCGCTGCAATTGATCCGCGACAATGGCTGCAAGGCCGGCCTGGTATTCAACCCGGGCACGCCGCTGCACTTCCTCGACCACGTGATGGACAAGATCGACATCATCCTGATCATGTCGGTCAACCCCGGCTTCGGCGGCCAGTCCTTCATTCCGGAGGCGCTGAAGAAAATCGCCATGGCGCGCCGCATGATCGACGAATCGGGCCGCGACATCATGCTCGAAGTCGACGGCGGCATCAAGATCGACAACATCGCGGCGGCCGCCGCCGCCGGCGCCGACACCTTCGTCGCCGGTTCGGCGATCTTCGGCCAGCCCGACTACCGGGCCGTCATCGACGCGATGCGCGCGCAACTGGCGGGCGTCTAAGGTGGCGGCGGCGACCGTCCTGCGCGGCGTGCGCGCCGCCATCATCGACCTGGACGGCACGATGCTCGACACCGTGCCCGACTTCCACGTCGCCATCAACCGCATGCGCGCCGACTTCGAGCTGGCGCCCATCACGCAGGAGCGCATCGCGCTGATGGTCGGCAAGGGCTCGGAAAACCTGATCCGCGCCGTGCTCTCGCTCGACTTCGACGCCGCCGGCGTCGAGGCGCGCTTCGACGCCGCGATGGCCGCCTACCAGCGCCACTACCTGGCCATCAACGGCGACTTCAGCGCGCTGTACCCGGACGTGCTGGCGGGGCTGGACGCGCTCAGGGCCGGCGGCCTGCGCCTGGCCTGCGTGACCAACAAGCCGATCGCCTTCGCCGTCCCCCTGCTGCAACAGAAAGGCTTGCACGGCTATTTCGACGTCGTCTACGGCGGCGACTCGCTGGCGCGCAAGAAACCCGACCCGCTGCCGCTGCGCCAGGTGTGCGCCGACTTCGCGCTGGCGCCGCGCCAGGTGGTGGCCATCGGCGACTCGTCGAACGACGCGCAGGCGGCCAGGGCTGCGGGTTGCCCCGTCCTGACGGTGCCATACGGCTACAATCACGGCCACTCTATACACGCAACCGATTCCGATGGTATAGTTGACACGCTGCTGGTAGCGGCCCACTTAATTAGTCTGCACAACGAACCCGCACACTGACCACACACAACATGTTTCTCAACAAAAAACACCATGTTACCCAAACCGGCTCGCTTGAGGCCTGGCTTTGGCGACGCTGGCAATCCTGGGCTAAGTAACCCCGTTTTGATTGCTGCCGGCTGCGCGCGCGCATCCGTCAGGTTTTTTGCAAACCCACCGCCACGCAGCAGCCTGGCGGCATGGAGAGAAACATGACCGAACTCGAATTCAAATCCTTGGCCAACGAAGGCTACAACCGCATCCCCTTGATCGCGGAAGCCTTCGCCGACCTGGAAACCCCGCTGACCCTGTACCTGAAACTGGCGCAAAGCCAGAACGGCGGCAAACACACCTTCCTGCTCGAATCGGTCGTCGGCGGCGAGCGCTTCGGCCGCTATTCCTTCATCGGCCTGCCGGCGACGACCGTGCTGCGCAGCCACGGCAGGCACACCGAGATCGTCAAGAACGGCGTCGTCATCGAAAGCCACGAAGGCAATCCGCTCGACTTCATCGAACAGTACCAGGCCCGCTTCAAGGTGGCGCTGCGCCCCGGCATGCCGCGCTTCTGCGGCGGCCTGGCCGGCTACTTCGGCTACGACACCGTGCGCCACATCGAGCGCAAGCTGGCCGACAGCATGCCCAAGGACGACCTGGGCCTGCCGGACATCCAGTTGATGGTGACCGAGGAGCTGGCCGTCATCGACAACCTGTCGGGCAAGCTGTACCTGATCGTCTACGCCGACACGGGCGCGCCGGAGTCCTTCTCGAAGGCGCGCCAGCGCCTGAAGGACTTGCGCGTGATGCTGCGCCGCGGCGTCGACGCCCCCGTCACGTCGAGCTCCGTGCGCACCGAGACGATCCGCGACTTCAGCAAGGAAGACTACCTGAAGGCCGTCGCCAAGGCCCACGAATACGTGATGGCCGGCGACCTGATGCAGGTGCAGATCGGCCAGCGCATCCGCAAGCCCTACGTCGATTCGCCGCTGACGCTGTACCGCGCGCTGCGCTCGCTGAACCCGTCGCCGTATATGTACTTCTACAATTTCGGCGACATGCAGATCATCGGCGCCTCGCCCGAAATCCTGGTGCGCAACGAGACGGCCGCCGACGGCGGCAAGAAGGTCACGCTGCGGCCGATCGCCGGCACCCGCCCGCGCGGCGCCACGCCCGAGCGCGACGCCGCCCTGTCGGCCGAGCTGCTGGCCGACCCGAAGGAAATCGCCGAGCACGTGATGCTGATCGACCTGGCCCGCAACGACCTGGGACGCATCGCCGAGATCGGCAGCGTCAAGGTCACCGAGCGCCTCGTCATCGAAAAATACTCGCATGTGCAGCACATCGTCTCGAACGTCGAGGGCAGCCTGAAGGCGGGCCTGTCGAACCTGGACGTGCTGCGCGCCACCTTCCCGGCCGGCACCCTGACGGGCGCGCCGAAAGTGCGCGCGATGGAGGTCATCGACGAACTGGAATTGAGCAAGCGCGGCGTCTACGGCGGCGCCTGCGGCTACCTGTCCTTCGGCGGCGAAATGGACGTGGCGATCGCCATCCGCACCGGCGTCATCAAGGACGGCATGCTGTACGTGCAGGCCGCGGCCGGCATCGTCGCCGACTCGGTCCCGGAAATGGAATGGCAGGAAACGGAAAACAAGGCGCGCGCCGTGCTGCGCGCCGCCGAACAAGTGCAAGACGGCCTGGATGGGGAGTTCTGAGATGCTGCTCATGATCGACAACTACGACTCCTTCACCTACAACCTGGTGCAGTATTTCGGCGAACTGGGCGAGGAGGTGCGCACGGTGCGCAACGACGAGATCACGCTGGCCGAGATCGAGGCGCTCGCGCCGCGGCGCATCTGCATCTCGCCGGGGCCGAAAACCCCGGCGCAGGCCGGCATTTCCGTGCCCATCCTGCAGCACTTCGCCGGCAAGCTGCCCATCCTCGGCGTGTGCCTGGGCCACCAGGCCATCGGCGCCGCGTTCGGCGGCACGGTGATCCGCGCCAAGCAAGTCATGCACGGCAAAACTTCCGCCATCGCCCACACGGGCGTCGGCGTCTTCCAGGATTTGCCCAGCCCCTTCACGGTGATACGCTACCACTCGCTGGCCATCGAACGGGCCACGCTGCCGTCCTGCCTGGAAGTGACGGCGTGGACCGACGACGGCGAGATCATGGGCGTGCGCCACCGGCAATTCGACATCGAGGGCGTGCAGTTCCACCCCGAATCGATCCTGTCGGAGCACGGCCACGCCCTGCTGAAGAACTTTCTCGACCGCTGAGACTGATCCGCGCGCCACGGCGCGCCCCTCATTCCCGACCGTCCTGCGCCATCACTGAAGAAGGAAGCATCATGCCGATCACCCATCAAGAAGCACTGCTGCGCTGCATCGAACACCGCGAAATCTTCCACGACGAAATGCTGCACCTGTTCCGCCAGATCATGTCGGGCGAGATGTCGCCGAGCATGATCGCGGCCCTGACGATGGGCCTGCGCGTGAAAAAGGAAACCATCGGCGAAATCGCCGCCGCCGCCCAGGTGATGCGCGAATTCTCGACCAAGGTGCCGATGGCCGACACCAGCAATCTGCTCGACATCGTCGGCACCGGCGGCGACGGCGCCAACACCTTCAACATCTCGACGGCGTCGATGTTCGTCGCCGCCGCCGCCGGCGCCCGCGTCGCCAAGCACGGCGGGCGCAGCGTCTCGTCCTCTTCCGGCAGCGCCGACGTGCTCGAAGCGCTGGGCGCCCACATCAACCTGAAGCCGGAGCAGATCGCCCAGTCGATCGCCCAGACCGGCATCGGCTTCATGTTCGCCCCCAACCACCACGCCGCCATGAAGCACGCGGCGCCGGTGCGGCGCGAACTGGGCGTGCGGACGATTTTCAACATCCTCGGGCCGCTGACGAATCCGGCCGGCGCGCCCAACATCCTGATGGGCGTGTTCCACGCCGACCTGGTCGGCATCCAGGTGCGCGTGCTGCAGCGCCTGGGCGCGCAGCACGCCGTCGTCGTCTGGGGCCGCGACAATATGGACGAGGTGTCGCTGGGCGCCGGCACGCTGGTCGGCGAACTGGTGAACGGCACCATCCGCGAATATGAAATCCACCCGGAGGACTTCGGCCTGCAGATGATCGCCAGCCGCAACCTGAAGGTGTCGGGCACGGCCGAATCGAAAGAGAAGGTGCTGGAGGCGCTTGACGGCGTGCCCGGCGCGGCCGGCGACATCGTCGCGCTGAACGCCGGCACGGCGCTGTACGCGGCCGGCGTGGCCAGCTCGATCGCCGACGGCTTGGGCCGGGCCCGCGCGGCCATTGCCTCGGGCGCGGCCAAGGCCAAGCTGGAGCAGTTCGTCCAGGTGACGCAGCAGCTCGGCGCCAATTAAACCCCGGGGGTAACCGGGCGCGGCGCATTCCGCCGTCCCCGCCCCCAAGGCCCGCGCCTCCGCCTCCAAGGAAAATTCCACTATGCTCGGCATCCAAAACCTGTCCCTGTTCATCGCCTCCGGCCTGCTGCTGAACGTCATCCCCGGCCCCGACTCGCTGCTGATCATGGCGCGCAGCGCCACCCAGGGCTGGCGCGCCGGCTCGGCCGCCGCGCTCGGCGTCGGCGCCGGCACGATGATGCATGTGCTGGCGGCCGCCGCCGGCCTGTCGGCGCTGCTGGCCACCTCGGCCGCCGCCTTCGCCATCGTCAAATGGGTGGGCGCCGCCTACATCGTCTATGTCGGCATCGCCCTCTTGCGCAGCAAGCCGGGCAAGGCCGCGGCGCCCGCCGCCCTGCCGCCGCAGCCCTACCGGCGCATCTTCCTGCAGGGTTTCCTGACGAATGTGCTGAATCCGAAAGTGGCGATCTTCTTCCTCGCCTTCGTGCCGCAATTCATCTCCGCCGACGCGCCCAGCAAGCCGCTGGCCCTGGTCGTCCTCGGCTGCGTGTTCAATTTCAACGGCATGCTGTGGTGCCACGCGCTGGCCGTGTTCACCGCGTTCGCCAGCCAGCGCATGCGGCTCAAGCCGCGCGTCACCGCCTGGCTGAGCCGCCTCACCGGCGGCCTGTTCATCGGACTCGGCCTGAAGCTGGCCCTGTCGAAACCAAACTGACCTCTCACCCTGGAAGCGCCATGTCCGACATCCTCAACACCATCCTGGCCGTCAAGGCCGACGAAGTCGCCGCGGCGAAAAAACAGCGCGGCTTTGCCAGCCTGCGCCGCGACGTCGAGGCCGACGCCGAATTGCGCGCCAATCTGCGCGGCTTCGAGGCCAGCCTGCGCCGCCACATCGGCGCCGGCGGCGCCGCCGTCATCGCCGAGGTGAAGAAGGCTTCGCCGTCGAAGGGCGTGCTGCGCGCCGACTTCCGCCCGGCCGACATCGCCGCCAGCTACGCGGCCAACGGCGCGGCCTGCCTGTCCGTGCTGACGGACGCGCAATTCTTCCAGGGCGCCGGCGACTATTTGCGGCAAGCCCGCGCGGCCTGCGCCATCCCCGTGCTGCGCAAGGACTTCATGGTCGATCTGTACCAGATCTACGAGGCGCGGGCGATGGGCGCGGACTGCATTTTGCTGATCGTCGCGGCGCTCGACCACGGCCTGATGGCCGAGATGGAGGCTTGCGCGCACGAGCTGGGCATGGGCGTGCTGATCGAGGCGCACGACGGCGCCGAGCTGGACGCGGCCTTGAAGCTGGACAGCGCGCTGGTCGGCATCAACAACCGCAACCTGCGTACCTTCGAGACCTCGCTGCAAACGACGCTCGACTTGATGCAGCGCATTCCCGCGGAAAAGCTCGTCATCACCGAATCTGGTATTCTGGTGGCGGACGACGTGCGGCGCATGCGCGACGCCGGCGTCCACGCTTTCCTGGTGGGCGAAGCGTTCATGCGCGCGCCCGACCCCGGCGCCGAATTGCGCCGTTTGTTCAGCTAAGAGCAAGGCGCCAATGCCGGGTCCGCGCCTGTGGTGTTGATTCAGACTGCCGCCCGACCAAGCTTGGGTGGCGCGGGAGGTGTGACATGTCGCGCGCTATGAAGAAACTGCTCGTGCCGGCATCGCTGGGGCTGTTCGCCCTGCTGCTGAGCGCCTGCCAAAAAGGGCCGCCGCGTGTGCCGCCCACGCCAACGACGGGCGAGCGGCCGCCCGTGGCCGTGGCCGCGCCCACGCCCGCGGCGCCGGCCGACTCAATCGAGCAGTACAAGGCGCTGGTGGCCCAGCAAATCCTCGACGCCAACCCGAGCATCACCTTCAGCGGCCGCCTGCCGCCTATGCTGCCGGCCATCGTCGTCGTCAACATCAGCGTCGACAGGGACGGCGGCTTGAGCGCGGTCGTCGTCAAGCGCTCGCGCGACAGCGAAGCGTCGAAGGTGGCGCTGGCCGCCGTGCGCCGCGTCGCCGCGCCCTTCCCGAAACCGCTGCACCTGCTCCATCGCAGCCACAAGACGCTGGAATTCTCCGAAACCTTCCTGTTCAACGAGCTCTATCAGTTCCAGCTGCGCAGCCTGGCCGGACCGCAATAGGCGCCTGCGCGTCGGCCAGCTCGACGCGATCGCGCCCGTTCGCCTTGGCGCGGTACAGCGCCGTGTCGGCGCGCGAGAGCAGCTCGTCCAGCGTTTCCGCCGGCACCAGCTGGCAGGCGACGCCGATGCTGACTGTGTAGGCCGGCAACTGCACATCCAGCCCCTGGCGCAGCGACGCGCGGATGCGCTCCGCCACCCCCAGCGCCAGCTCGACGCCGGTGTCGGGCAGCAGCACGATAAACTCCTCGCCGCCGAAACGCGCCACCGAATCGCTCTCGCGCAGCGCCTCGCCAATCTGGCAGGCGACGTGGATCAACACGCGGTCGCCCGTGGCGTGGCCGAAGCGATCATTGATCGACTTGAAATGGTCCAAATCGATGCTCAGCAGCGCCAACGGGCGCGCCGCGCGCCACAACTGCGCCTTCTCCCTGGCGTAGACGTCGGCGAAGCCGCGCCGGTTCAGCACCAGCGTCAAAGGATCATGCGTCGAGCGCCGCTCCAGGATAGTCTGCAGGCGGCGCGTGGCGACGGCCATGAAGGCGACGTTCAGCAACAAGGCCATGAAATTGGCGGTCGCGACATACACGCTGGCGACGACACCGCTCCTCAACAAGTCGACGCTGGCGCCGCCATACAGCAGCGCGGCGACGCCGCGCGTGAGCACCACCGCCGACTGGATCAGCATCAAGCCCGCGAAGAAATAGCTGGAAAAATGGCGCTCGCCGTAACGCACGACCAGCGCCAGCTGCGTCGCATAAAAGACCAGCACCAAAAAGGAGAAATAGGCCACGCGCAGCGCGAAATCGGGCTGCACGAGCAACCACCAGGCCAGCCCGGCCACGCCGGCTATCCACACCGCATGAAACAACCGCCAGTTGGGCAGGCGGCCATAAAACAACTGCGTGCCGACCATCGACAAACCGATACCCCAGAACAGGGCCGCATTCGCGCCCAGCACCGACAACCAGTCGGGCACACCGCCGCGCAAAGAAAACATCAGCGCCGCCGCGACCAGCAAAGCCAGGCCGAGCGACCAATGCCCCAGCCCCCTCACCTCGCTGCGGAAGCTGCGATAGACAGAATACATAGCGACACTCATCACGCCGCACATCAGCGTGGTCATAAACAGCAGCGTGCGGAGGTCGAGTGAAGTCACGGTCGTTTAAAGAACGCCAAGTTCGGTATAGCAAGAAGAATTTCTCGCGGGAATTCTATCAGAAATTAAAATTTTGAAATGTTTAGTGAAAATATGACAGTTTTTTAGAACCAACTTTGGGGTCAGGTCTAGACATGGCGGTTTTTATCCGCAAAAACCGCCATGTCTAGACCTGACCCCATTGTTGCTTTAGCGGGTGGCGCTCGGGCGGCGCAGGGCCGGGGCTTTTTTGCCCGCCGCGACGCTCAGTGCGACGCCCGGCGTGCGTTCGCCTTGCAGGGTGGCGGTGAAGTCCATCAGTTCGTCGCGCCGGAAGGCGTGGATGATGAGGCTTTCGCCCACTTTGTAGCGGCCCAGCAGGGTGTCGAGCGTGGCCGGGTTGCCGCTCACGCGCAGGCCGTCCAGCGCCACCAGGATGTCGCCCGCCGACAGGCCCGCCAGGTGGGCGGCGCCGCCTTCGTGTACGTGCGCCAGTTTGGCGTCGTTGCCGTCGCGCCCCAGGCCGACGTCGAGGCTGGGTTTGGCGCTCTTGCGTTCGTCGGCGTAGACGACGCCGAACGGCGCCAGCAGTTTCGCCAGCGGCAGGTCGGCGGTGCCGCGGATGTAGCGCTCGAAGAAGGTTTTCATTTTGGCGCCGCTGATTTCGTCGAACAGGGCTTCGACTTCGGCCGGTGTGACGCCACGCCCGCCGTTCGGGTAGAAGTCGCGGCCGTAGCGTTGCCAGAGTGCCTGCATGACGTCGTCCAGCGTTGTTTTGCCCGCCGTTTTGGCGCGCAGCGTCAGGTCCAGCGCCAGCGCGATCAGTGAGCCTTTGGTGTAGTAGCTGACGATGGCGTTCGGTGCGTTTTCGTCCTGGCGGTAGTATTTGCCCCAGGCGTCGAAGCTGGAGTCGGCCACGCTTTGTTTGTTGCGGCCGCTGCCGCGCAGTACGCTGTTGACGGTTTTGCCCAGCAGTTTCAGGTAGGCGGCTTCGTCGATGATGCCGGCCCGTACCAGCATCAGGTCGTCGTAGTAGCTGGTGAAGCCTTCAAACAGCCACAGCAGCGGTGTGTAGCTTTCGGCCTGCAGTTGGTAGGGCGCGAAGGCGGCCGGTTTGATGCGTTTGACGTTCCAGGTGTGGAAGTATTCGTGGCTGCACAGGCCGAGGAATTTGATGTAGCCGTCGCTGGCCGCCTGGTCTTTCGGCGCGGCGGTGCTGGGCAGGTCGGCGCGGGCGCAGATCAGCGCCGTCGAGGCGCGGTGCTCCAGGCCGCCGTAGCCGTCGCCGACGGCCAGGGTCAGGAACAGGTAGCGCTGCATCGGCGCGCGTTTGGTTTTCGGCTCGAAGAAGGCGATCTGCGTTTCGCAGATGGCTTTCAGGTCGGCGCTCAGGCGCGCCAGGTCGAGGTTGGGCACGCGCCCGCTGATGACGATGTCGTGCGGCACGCCGTGGGCCTTGAAGGTGGCCAGCGCGAAGTCGCCCAGTTCGACCGGGTGGTCGATCAGTTCGTCGTAATTGGCGGCCAGGTAGCTGCCGAAGCCGTAGCGCTTGGCGCCCAGTTCCGGCAGCGTGGTGGCGACGCGCCAGTTTTTGCAGGCGCTGTCGTCGGGACGTTGGATGTCGACCTGGTGCGGCGTGTCTTCCTGCCCCAGCACGCGCAGGAAGACGCTGGTGCCGTTGAAGAAGGCGTGGGTCTGGTCGAGGTGGGCGGTGCGCACCGACAGGTCCCAGGCGTAGACGTCGTAGCGCAGGGTCAGCGCGCCCTTGCACGGCGCCGCCTGCCATGTGTGTTTGTCGAGCTTGGTCAGGGCCACGGCCCAGCCGTTCGATTCGGCGTTGATCTGCACGATGTTGCGCGAGAATTCGCGGATCATGTAGCTGCCCGGTATCCACGCCGGCAGCGCGAAGATTTGCCCGCCGGCGGCCGGCGCCTGCACCGTCAGCGTCACTTCGAACAGGTGGCCGGCCAGGTCTTTGGCGCGGATGGCGTAGGCGATGGCCGCCGATTTTTTGTTTGGTTTTTTCATGTCTTTCCTCGTGTTTTACACGTGTTTTTTATCATTGCAGCTCAGCGGGCATGTCCATGTCCTGCGGGGCGCCGGGATGGCCGGCGATTCCGGCGCATACAGGATAACGCGTAAGGAGCCCGCGTGCACAAGATCGGCGGGCCGCGGCGCCTGTTCCACGCCGCCAGTGGCGGTCTTTTGGGGCCGCGGACGTAAAAACGGCGCGCCGGATCAGGGGCGCGCCGCGTGGCGAATCGGGGTGAACCCGATTTACTGCTTGATGGTTGCCAGCTTCGCTTCCAGCGCCTTGGCGTCGATGGCGCCGGGAATCCGGCTGCCGTCGGCGAAGAAGATCGCCGGGGTGCCGTTGACGCGCAGCTTCTGCCCCAGCGCCAGCACTTTTTCGTGCGGCGCGGTGCAGCCGGCCGGTGCGGCCGGCGCCGCTTTACCGTTCAGCATCCAGTCGTCCCAGGCCTTGTTGCGGTCGGCCGCGCACCAGATGTTCTTCGACTTGGCGATCGAGTCTTCCGACAGGATGTTGTACATGAAGGTGTAGATGGTGACGTTGTCGACGGCCTTCAGCGTGGTCTGGCGGAAGCGCTTGCAGTAACCGCAGTTCGGGTCCTCGAACACGGCGATGACGCGCTTGCCGTCGCCCTTGACCACTTTCGTGGCCGCCTCCAGCGGCAGGTCGGAGAACTTGATGCGGTTGATCTCGTCGAGGCGCTCCTTGGTCAGGTCCTGCGAAGTCTTGGCGTTGAAGACGTGGCCGACGATCAGATATTGCGCCGTCTTGTCGGTGTAGAGAATGTCGCCGCCGGTGCGGATTTCGTACAGGCCGCCGTACGGTGTCTCTTTGATGGAGTCGACCTTGGCGCCCTCGCCCAGGCGCGGCTCGATCAGCTTCTTGATGTTCGCCTCGGTGGGCGTTTCGGCGCCGACGCAGGACATCATCAAACCCGACAGCAGCAATAACGCGATCTTACTCTTTCTCATAACGTCTCCAGTGACTTCCGCAAAAAGCGACGGGCGCGCGGGCGCGCGTCGCGTGGCCGCAGCCATTGTACTTTTCACCACTTAAGCGTGGCTTAATTCCGAGGTGGCTGAAAGCGGCCGGTTTAAGCCTGTTTTCCCAGCGCGTGGGAGATCAGCCGGCGCTTGAGCCCGGGCAATTTATCCAGCAAGTTTAATCCCAAATTGCGCGCCACGCGCAAAGGCTCGATATCCGTGCCGAAAAGCCGCGCCAGACCGTCGGTAGCCAACTGCATCAGCAGCACGTCTTCCTTGCGCGCGCGGGCGTAGCGGGCCAGCACGCGGGCGTCGCCGATGCCGCGCTGCGGCTCGCGCTCGCTGACCGTCTTGACCAGCTCGACGACGTCGCCGAAGCCCAGGTTCATGCCATGGCCCGCCATCGGATGGACCACGTGGGCGGCGTCGCCGACCAGGGCGACGCGTGGCGCGACCATCGCGTGCGGGCGCATCAGCACCAGCGGGAAGTCGCGCACCAGCTCCGGCTGCAGCGGCGTGAGCTCGCCCAGCTTGTCGGCGCAGAACACGGCCAGGCGCGCGGCCAGCTGGGAAGCCGATTCGCGCCGCAGCGTGTCGGCCAGCGCGTCCGGCGCCGACCACACCAGCGACACCCGGTCGCCGGGCAGCGGCAGCAGCGCGACGATGCCCTCGGCGCCGGTGAACCACTGGTGCGCCGCGCCGTGGTGCGGCTTGGCGCAGGCGAAATTGCTGACCACGCCGCGCTGGCCGTAGGCGCGGTAATCGAGGCCGATGTCGCACTGGCCGCGCACCCAGGACTGGGCGCCGTCGGCGCCGACCACCAGCGCGGCGCGGATGCTGTCGCCGCCGTCCAGATGCACGGTGGCGCAGTCGGCGCCGCTTTCCAGGCGCACGGCGCGGCCCCGCACCAGTTGCACGTTCTGCGCGAATTTCAAGGCGGCGTCGAGCGCCTGGCCCAGATTGCTGTCCTCGATGATCCAGGCCAGCGTGCCGACGTGGGCGCCGTAGGCGTCGAAACCGAAGCCGCCGGCGTTGGCGCCGTCGCCACTCACCAGCATCGCATCGACCGGCGCCACGCGGGCGGCGTCCAGCGCGCCCCAGACCTTCAGGGCGGACAGCAGGTGGTAGGCGGTGTGGTTCAGCGCAAAGACGCGCACGTCCCAGCTCGGCACGACGGCGCCGGTGGCGGCCGGCGCCGGCGGGGGGCACAGCAGCGTCACGCTTTGCCCGGCCTGGGCGAAGGCCAGGGCGGTGGTTTTCGCGATGGCGCCATTGCCGACAATGCAAACGTCGCTTTGACCGTGCAGGGAGCGCCGCATGGTGGGGGAAGATGGACTGTTCATGCAGGCATTATAGCGTTTGCCGGCCGCTTTTCCGTCCGCCGCGGCCCCCGCCAAAAGACCTACACCGGACGGCGCGGCGGCGCCGGCCTGGGCCTCAGTCCCACTGCGGCGCCAGGCCGTCCGGGTTGGCCAGGCGCTCGTTGCGCTCCAGGCCCGCGATCTGCGCCATGTCGACGGCCGACAGCACGATGTCGCGCGCCCGCAAATTCGCCTCCAGGTTGGCGCGCCGGGTCGACGACGGGATCACCGCGTAACCCTGCTGCAGCGACCACGCCAGCGCCACCTGGGCGGCGCTGGCGCCGTGGCGGGCGGCGATCTGGCCGATCAGCGGCTCGGCCATCACCTTGCCATAGGCCAGCGGCATGTAGGCGGTGACGTGGATGCCCTGGCTGCGGGCGAATTCGACGACCCGGGAGTTTTGCAGGAAGGGATGGACCTCGACCTGCTGCGTGGCGATCTGCGCCGCGCCGACGGCGTCGATGGCCTCGCGCAAATGCGCGTTGGTGAAGTTCGACACGCCGATCAGGTCCGTCCAGCCCTGCGCCTTCGCCTCGGCCAGCGCCGCCATCGACTCGGCCACGGCGACGGCGCCGCCCGGCGACGGCCAGTGGATCAGCGTCAGGTCGAGCCGTTCCAGGCCCAGCTTGCGCAGGCTTTCCTTCAGGCTGGGGATCAGCTTGTCGCCGGCCAGGCTGTCGATCCAGATCTTGGTGGTGACGAACAAATCGGCGCGGTCGACGCCGCTGGCGGCGATGGCCTGGCCGACCTCGGCCTCGTTGCCGTAGATTTGCGCCGTGTCGATGTGGCGGTAGCCGGCCTCGATGCCGTTGCGGACGGAGTCGATGGCGACCTGGCCTTGCAGGCGGAAGGTGCCCAGGCCGATGTTCGGGATGGTGCTGGTCATGGTGTTGTCCTCTTGTTGGATGAGCAGACGTACTATGCGCCCATCGTTTATTGAGAAAAATACCGTTCCAGGCAAATAATAATTGACCAACAAGCAAATATAATGGGACGAACGGCGCCGTAGATCGCCTCCAGCTCCCGCGTATTTGTTGAAAAGATGCTTTCCAACCCTTGCATTCCCACTTGAGCCTGCTATAATTCTCCTCCTTGGCCTGGTAGCTCAGTCGGTAGAGCAGAGGATTGAAAATCCTTGTGTCGGTGGTTCGATTCCGCCCCGGGCCACCAAGAACATCCTAGACAAAACGCCAACCCATGCAGGTTGGCGTTTTCTTTTTCGGCATTCAAAGTCCTTGTGTCCGGTCTATTTCCGGTTTGCGGACCGCATCAGAATTCGCCCGCTTTCCCGCATTTTCGCCCCCCCCCCCCCGACTGGGTATATCTCCGAATATCACCTTACGCAACGCTAAGGCAACGACCGAGCAAAGCAGAAGATCATGCTCTACGTCGAGCACTCGCCTACCGATAGCCAAGGTGGTAAACTGCATTCTTTACGATTTAAGCCGATTTAATGCGATCAAAACACGTTATGTCGGAGTGCTGCCATGACTTCTGAACCTTGGGTGTCCGTCGAACAGATTGCTGAGCATCTGGGCGTGACGCGTGATTCAATCTACCGCTGGATTGATCGCAAGGGCTTACCTGCGCACCGCGTCGGACGGCTTTGGAAGTTCCAAGTGTCTGAGGTTGATGACTGGGTACGCATTGGCGGCGCTGACGAAGAAAAAGAGCACGAATAACAGGGACTGCACGGCATGGACAAATACCAGCTCAGTGAGCGCGATATCTGCACCAAGTTCATTACCCCTGCTATTGTGCAGGCGGGCTGGCAGCAGCATCAGTTTCGCGAGGAAGTAAATCTTACCGACGGTCGTGTCATGGTGCGTGGCAAGCTCGCTGCACGTATAAAAAATCCAGATGCCAAAGGCGGCCCCAAACGTGCCGATTTTGTACTCTATGCCAGACCGAACGTTCCGATTGCGATAGTCGAGGCGAAGCAAGCCAAATTCTCCGTAGGACATGGCATGCAGCAGGCCTTAACCTACGCCGAAATGTTGGATGCCCCCTTTGCCATCAGCAGCAATGGCGCGGGTTTCCTGATTCATGACCGCACGGGCATTACTCAACCTGTCGAGCGTGAGTATCAGCTCAACGAGTTTCCGTCATTAGATTATCTTTGGCCGCTGTACCAACAGTGGAAAGGTCTGGCGGCACCCGAAGCCGTCAAACTCATCGAGCAACCGTTCTACACTGACGGTAGTGGCCGTGAGCCGCGCTACTACCAGCGCGTTGCTATTAACCGGTCTGTCGAAGCGATCGCCAAAGGTCAGCAGCGTGTGCTGTTGGTCATGGCCACTGGCACCGGCAAAACGTACACCGCCTTCCAGATCATCTGGCGTATGTGGAAAGCCAAGGCAAAAAAGCGCATTTTGTTTTTGGCCGACCGTAACATCCTCGTCGACCAAACCATGCAGCAAGACTTCGCCCCATTTGGCGAGGTCATGCACAAAGTCAGCAATCGCGAAATCAAGAAAAACTACGAGATCTACTTGGCCCTTTATCAGGCCGTCACCGGCAATGAAGAATGGAAACAAGTCTACAAACAGTTTCCAGCAGACTTCTTCGATTTGGTTGTCGTCGATGAGTGTCACAGAGGCAGTGCAGCAGATAATTCTGCCTGGCGCGACGTACTCGAATACTTCAACAGCGCCACACACATTGGCCTGACGGCCACGCCGAAAGAGACCAAAGAAGTCAGCAACGCCACTTACTTTGGCGATCCGATTTACATCTATTCGCTCAAGCAAGGTATCGAAGACGGCTTCCTCGCCCCCTACAAGGTCATTCGCATCGCGACCGATGTCGATGCCGTAGGCTACACCCCCGAAAAAGGCAAGATCGACAAACTGGGCCAGACCATTGAGCAACGCCAGTACAACACCAAGGATTTCGACCGCAGCCTGGTATTGGAAAAGCGCACCAAACTCGTCGCCAGCAAGGTGTGGGAGTACCTCAAAGCAACAGACCCGCTGGCCAAAACCATCGTTTTTTGTGACGATCAGGACCATGCCGAACGCATGCGGCAAGAGTTGGTGAAGCTCATCCCCGCCGCCGCCAGCAATCGCCGCTACGTGATGCGCATCACCGGCGACGACAATGAAGGCAAGGCGCAGCTATCCTACTTCATCGACAACGACGAGCCGTACCCAGTAATTGCCACCACCTCCAAGCTGCTGACCACTGGGGTCGATGCTAAAACTTGCAAGCTCATCGTGTTAGACCAAAACATCAATTCGATGACTGAATTTAAGCAGATCATTGGCCGTGGCACGCGCCTGCGTGAGGATTATCAAAAGCTGTACTTCACCATCATGGACTTCAAAGGAGCCACGCGACTTTTCGCCGATCCTGATTTCGATGGCGAACCGGTGGTGATCTACGAACCCAAGCCAGATGAACCCGTCGCGCCTCCAGAAGAGGCGAACCCACCGGGTGTTAGCGAACAAGATCCTCCTCCGTACTGCCCTAGCGCGAACGGTGGCAAAGACGACTGCGGCAATACAAGCAGTGGAGGCGGCGGCGAAGGCCGCATCAAATACGTGATCGATGACGTCAACGTGCGCGTGGCTGTTGAGCGCTCACAATACCTCGATGCCGACGGGAAGCTCATTACCGAGGACTACCGCGTTTTGCTTAAGGATGACATCAAGAAAGCGCTGCAAGCCGAGTTCGGCACGATGGTCAATTTCCTGCGCCGTTGGAACAGTGCTGAACGCAAGCAGGCGGTACTGGAAGAACTAGCCGAACATGGCGTACCGCTCGAAATACTGCAGCAGGCCGTAGCCAACGGCAGCGAGCTCGATGTCTTTGATTTGGTCGCCCACGTGGCCTTCGACCAGAAACCGCTCACTCGCCGCGAGCGCGCCAACAACGTCAAAAAGCGTAATGTGTTCGGCAAATACGGGGAGCAAGCCCGAGCAGTACTTGAGGCACTGCTCGATAAGTTCTCCGACCACGGCGTTCAAGACATTGAAGATGCCAAAGTACTGGAGCTACCTCCGTTTGATCAATTCGGCAGCAAAACGCAAATCCGGCGCGGCATATTCGGCGGCGTCGAACAATACACTCAAGCCGTACACGAGCTTGAAAGAGCGCTCTACGACGTATCTGAACAGAAGCAGGCATGAGCATCGCTCAAGCTGAACGAAACGAGAAGAATTCAATGAATCTAAGCAGCACCATCAAATCCATCCAGGACATCATGCGCAAAGACGACGGCGTCGACGGCGATGCCCAGCGCCTCGGTCAGCTCACCTGGATGCTCTTCCTCAAAGTGTTCGACCAGCGTGAGGAAGAATGGGAGGACGACAATGCCACCTACAAGTCGCCATTGCCCGAGCGTTACCGCTGGCGCAACTGGGCCGCCTACATTGCCGATGCCGAAGGCAAGAAGAAACCGCAAATCGCTGGCAGCGAGTTGATCAGTTTCGTCAACAACGAACTATTTCCTTCGCTCAAAGATCAGATCGATGCGAGCAAGAGCCCGCAACATAAGGTCATCAAGCAGGTATTTGAAGACGCTAACAACTACATGAAATCCGGTCCACAAATGCTGGCCGTGATTGAGAAGTTGGAAGACGCCATCAATTTCCACGACTTCAAAACCCGCGCTAGCCTGGGTGACGTGTACGAGCAAATGCTCAACGACCTACGTGGCGCAGGCAACGCGGGCGAGTTCTATACGCCACGTGCCATCACTGCCTTCGTTGCCGACCGCGTCAACCCTCGCTTGGACAAACGCGAAACGGTGATGGACCCAGCTTGCGGCACCGGCGGCTTCTTGACTGCAGCCATTGACCAGTTCCGCAACCAACTCACCACAAAATCAAGCACGGAAGATAAACGCGCCATTGAAGAGTTGATCCACGGCATCGAAAAAAAGCAGCTACCCCACCTGCTGTGTACCACCAACATGCTGTTGCATGGCATCGATGTACCCAGCCAGATCGAGCACCGCAATACGCTCGGCATCGGCTGGAACGAGTGGAGCGCAAACGACAAGGTCGATTGCCTCATTACCAATCCGCCTTTTGGCGGCTACGAAGATGATACGGTTGGCGGCGATTATCCAACCGACTTGCGCACCCGTGAAACCGCCGATATGTTCATGGCGCTCATCATCAAGAAGCTGTTGAAGGAAAATGGTCGCGCCGCCGTGGTACTGCCAGATGGCTTCTTGTTTGGCGACGGCATCAAGGGTACGCTGAAAAAACTGCTGCTCCGGGACTGCAAGCTGCACACGATCATCCGTCTACCTAAAGGCGTGTTCGCGCCCTACACCACCATCAAAACCAACCTGCTGTTCTTCACCAAGGGCGCAACAGTAGACGATGGCACCGAACACTTCCATACCGACACCATCTGGTTCTACGAGCACCCCTACCCGGCGGGCTACAAGAGCTATTCCAAAACCAAACCCATACGGCTGGAAGAATTCAAACCCGAGCAGGACTGGTGGGGCGATGAGGCCAACGACTTTGCTGACCGCGTAGAAAACGAATTCGCTTGGAAGGTGGATTTCAAAACCAAACGCGAACAAGCAGAAGCCGCCGCACAACCTCGCTGGCAGCGCGCCGAAGAACTGAACAACCTTGCAGCCGCGCTGGAAGGTGAAGCTGGCGACTTGCGCAAGAGCTTGGTAGGCAGCACTGACGCGGCCTACCGCGAAAAAATCGACACCCAAATTGCTGAACTGCGTGCAAAAGCGGAACCGCTGCGCCTGCAAGCGCGTGACGCGCAGGCAGCAGGCGACCGTATTTATTGGCCGATCTTCAACCTCGACATCAAGAATCCCAACGCGCCGGAAGAAGAGACCCATGACCCCGACCTCCTTCTGGAGAAATACAAAAAACTGTTGGGCGAAATTGAAGAAACCGAGAGCCAGCTCAAGAGCGAACTAGCGGCTGCATTGGCGCATCACTTTGTAAATGAGAATGCCTGATGGATGCACAGCAATTTCTGGCCGAATTTGGGCATATTGCGAATGCACCGAACGGCGTGACTCGGCTGAGAGAGTTGGTTCTTTCACTGGCATTCAAAGGAGAGCTGTGCTCCCCTTCTGATGGGGCAAGCAACACTTTGCTTGACGATATCGAACGCCAACGATTGGATTTCAATGGCGAAACACGGAAGCAACGTCTCACGAGGCAAAGCAATGCAGCGGGAAAATTTGTCGGGCCATATGAAATTCCAAAACATTGGAGCTGGGTAAGTCTAAGCACTGTTGGTCACACTTGGGGCCAAAAAAAACCTGACGACTCATTCGTATACATTGATGTTTCTTCAATTGATAACAAGGCCGGGGTTCTGAGCCAAAGCCCGGAGGTTATAAGCCCAAGCGCAGCTCCAAGTCGGGCAAGGAAGATTGTCAAAAAAGGAACGCTCGTCTACTCAACGGTACGCCCGTATCTTCTGAATATCGCAATCATTGATCGCGATTTCGACTCTGAGCCGATTGCAAGTACTGCGTTTGCAATTGTTCATCCATGGGAAGGTATCTCAGGTCGCTACCTTTATTTCTATCTGCGCAGCCCGATTTTTGTGAGGTACGTCGAGAGCGTTCAAATCGGAATGGCCTATCCAGCAATCAGTGACGAAAAATTCTATTCAGGAGTGGTCCCACTCCCACCGACGGAAGAACAATCACGCATCGTAGCCAAAGTAGATGAGCTGATGGCCTTGTGCGACAAGCTGGAAGCACAGCAGCTGGTCCATCGTAAACTGCAAAACAACCTGCGCCACTCTACCCTCCAAGCCGTCGCCAGCGCCACCAGCCCGCACGAATTGCAAACCACCTGGGTGCGTCTGGCCGACAACTTCGGGCGGCTGTTTCATGCGCCGGAGGATGTTGCTGCTTTCAAGGGGTTGATTCTCGACTTGGCTGTGTCTGGCGAGTTGCTGAGCATCGAACATCACCGCGCTGCTACTGGTGCCGACTTGCTCGATGCAATTGCAGCGAAACGACTTGAATGGTCACGGAAGTCAGTGGATCAAGAGCAGAAGGAAGCCGTGGCAATGCTGAAAAAGCTCCGCACACAGCAAGCGTCTATTCCAGACGCAGCATTGCCAGAACACTGGGCGTGGGCGTCACTGCTGCAGGTGTCGCAAGCCGTTGTTGATTGCCACAACAAGACCGCGCCATATGTCAGCGAAGGTATTCATCTCATTCGAACTACTGACATCCGTAACGGCAGAATGGATTTGTCCAGCACACGAAAGATTTCAGAGGAGACGTATGCCTATTGGGCGAGGCGGATGCCTCCAAAAGGCGGTGACATCTTCTTCACGCGCGAGGCTCCAATGGGCGAGGCCGCGATCGTTCCTAATGGAGAAAAGGTGTGCCTAGGACAGCGCTCAATGTTGATTCGACTCTTTCCTGATCTGTTCAGCAATCGCTTCCTATTGTGCGTAATTCAGAGCCCAAGTTTTCAATCGCGAATGATCGAAGCCGCCATTGGCATGACGGTCAAGCATTTGCGGGTCGGTGGCGTGGAAGATCTTGTTGTTCCGGTTCCACCCAAGGCAGAGCAAGATCGAATTGTTGCCATCGTTGATGCGCTTTTCCGCATTTGCGACCATTACGCGGATCAGCTCTCGCGAAAGCAGCATATCGCAACCAACCTTGCAGCTAGCGCAGTGTCCGGCCTAACCGGCATCGCCGTCGAACAAGAAGAGGAACCCATGAAAGCCCCGCAAACCGAATTGATCGCTCCGCTACGTTTAGGCATTGCGCCAGATGTCAATGCCCAAGCCCCGCTGGCCACTATTCTTGCCCGCCACAACGGTGAGACGAGTGCCAAAGATTTATGGCAACGCTTTGGCGGTGAAATCGACGCCTTTTACGCGCAGTTGAAGACCGAGGTGGCCCACGGCTGGATCTTGGAACCCGCATCCGCCGAGATGCGCGAGAAACCAGCCGAGACGATGAGGACCTGAAATGCAACTACAGCGTATCCGTATCCCGGTCTTTCGCAATCTGCGTGATCTCGACATCGCCTTCGCTTCGCATTTGCAACCTTCAAAGGGTGCGCCAGCGAATACTCAGCCTAAGCCCATTCGCAGCCACGCGCTGATAGGGCAGAATGGCACTGGCAAATCCAACTTGATAGAAGCGCTAATCACCATCTTCCGCGATATTGATCTGGATCGCGAAGCCGCGTTTGACTACACGCTGGAATACAGTATTCGCGGCCACGCGGTATGCATTGAGGCAACTAAAGAGAAGCGCCCTTCGGTATGGGTGGATGGTGATCGTGTCAAGCAGGATTACTTGGCTAGGAACGATCCGCCCGACAAAGTGCCACAAGACCATCGTCGTGGTCCGCGCCTGTTGCCAACACATATCTTTGCTTACTATTCCGGACGCAACGAACGTATTGAAGTCTTGTTTCAGGAGCATCAGCGCCGCTTCAACCAGCGTCAGGAAATCACTACCGACGAGGTGCTGTCCGGACAGTTGCTGGAAAACTTTACCGGGTCCGAAGCTGATATTCGCGCCGTGGAAGAGGCCAGGCGCCGTCGCGAGTCGCGGCTGAAACAAGCGGGCGACGACCGCTTGCGCCGACTGTTCTACTGTCGTGGTGGCCACAGTCAGTTGGTATTACTGGCGTGTTTACTGTCCGATGACCCCGTGTTTCAGAAGGTGCTGAAGAACCTGCATATCGAGACACTAGAATCGGCTTTGTTTGTTTTGAAAGAACCACACCGCTTGCGCGAAAAGCGCCGTGGCGGCAAGTTCGACGAACAAGAGTTGAACGAAGGCGACCCGCGCTTCTGGTATGCCCGAGGCAATGTGGTGAGCGAATTCCTCGACAAGCTTTGGCAAGTATCTTGGGCACCAATCGAACAGGAAGCCACCAAACAAATTGATTTCCGTGGCCGGACAGAAAAGCAGAAGCAACTTTATCTGTTTGTTCCCAACCAAGAAAAGCTGAGGCAACTGGGTGAGCTGGTTGGCGGTACCGACAGCTTCTTCCGTTACGCTGAGGGCGCTTACATCGGCGACCTTATCGACGAAGTACGCATCACTGTCAAGAAACGCGATGAATACGGCGGCAAGGTGAGCTTCACACAGCTGTCGGAAGGCGAATTGCAGATGCTGACGGTGCTTGGCCTGATGCGTATCACCCGTGAAGACCATTGCCTTTTCCTGCTAGACGAACCGGACACACACCTCAACCCGATTTGGAAGCTGCGCTATTTCGATGACATTGAAGGCGTTTTGGGCGATTTCCGTGAGGACGGGAGCGGTACCGCCGCATTTGGCAGCGGTGCCTTTGATACATCATCCGGGCAATCTCAGCTCCTCATTACCACACATGACCCCATGATGCTGGGTAGCCTCAAGCGCGAACAGGTACATATCCTGCGCAAAGATGGCCATCGCACAGCAGTGGTTACGCCTGATGAACACCCACAAGGCATGGGTGTTACCGGGTTGCTCAAAAGCGAGCTCTTCGGCTTGTCGTCCACACTGGATATCGAGACCGAACGTCGCCTATTCAGGCGCAATGAGTTGTTTGTGAAAGCGCCACGCTCGCCGGAGGAAGATGCTGAGTTGAGCTGCCTGTCTGCCGAGTTAGCCGATCTCGGTTTTTCAACCGCTGATTTTCGTGATCCTGATTACGCATTATTCGTACGCAAGATGGCACAACACCGCCGCTTCCGAAAACCCACTCTGACGCCCGAGGAGCAAGCCGAGCAGGACGCTATCGCCGACTCAATCATCGACGAAATTCTGCGCGAGGAGGATGGGGAGTGATTTTCATCGATCTTGAGAATAAGCTTCCCACCGATGCCGACCTGCCTACTCACATTCGCTGGTCCCAAGCAGATTGGGATGCATGGCTGGCTGAGACATCAATCTTGGTCGCAGCGCTTGCGACGCTCGACGCAGCAGGACAGATCAAAGAACGCAATGCGCTAATCGACAAGCGTAGCGACCATTGGGGAAAGCTGAAACCTTGGTTGCTGGCCTTATCTGGCGGCAAGTGCTGGTTCACCGAAGCTCGGGACATTGCTTCGCATTTGGATGTTGAACACTTCCGCCCAAAGAAGACTGCTCGCAATGTCAAGGGGCCCGAGCGAGACGGCTATTGGTGGCTGGCTTTCGACTTCATGAACTTCCGTATCGCCGGAACGGTACCCAATCGAAAAAAGGGGGTTTGGTTTCCGCTCCGATATGGATCTCAATGTTCGACGTACATCCGTCGTTGCGAAGGGGATGAAGTTCCTCACTTTCTCGATCCGACGAATGCCTATGACGTCACGCTGCTGGCGTTTGACGAAGAAGGCAAAGCCATTCCTGCACCAGGGATTACACGCTGGGAATACGTGCGGGTGAAGCGGACAGTGGAGCGGCTGAAACTCACTGAGCACCAAGCGTTGGCTGAGGAGCGCCGGAAGGTTTGGCAGAACACTACGAAGCTAATCAACAAGTATCTGCAGGCGCTCTCAGAGTCACGAACTTCTGGTGCGGCACGAGAGCGACTAAAGGCAGCAGCGCGCGAAATAGTCTGCCTCACCAAGGCGGATGCCGAACTTTCGGCTGTCGCGAAATGGTGCGTCCGCTTACGCAACAATTCGCAACTTTCGCGCCTGGTGGGATAAGACAGTGAAATGACCGAACTTCAAGCCCGCCTGCCTAGTGGACTCCTGCTCTACGAAACAAATGATGCGTATGCCCGAGTGAAATGCCGACTCACGGAAGAAAGAGCTAGCGACGCCAAACGAAAGCAAGAAGAAGCCGCTTATTGGCAGGAATGAAAATCCCCGCGTTGAAATAGGCAGCTAACCATCACAGTCGGGACCTGCCCGGTATCTACCCCGCTTTCCCGAATATATGATTTTCAGGGTTAAGCCCAATTAAATCCCGAAGCCCTGTGTAGGTCTTCGGGATTTTTTATTCCATCGCAGAAAAGGAAATCATGAAACGTCTGAAATTTGGCATCACCGCCGCAAGCATACCGATAGCGTTGTTGTCGGGCTCTGTACTTGCAGCGCAGGACTGTAGCGCCTACATCCCCTCCACCAACAAGCAGATGGCGAGCCATCTTGCTGCCGCCGGGCCGCGTGCGATGAAGAACGTGAGCCTGGACGAATTCGGGAATATGGTAGACCCCATGTGGGGCCGCCCTATCGTCAAACTTGACACCTATGCGCTTCCGAAATCGATCAGCAAGAAGCTGGCATATCGCTTCACCGATGCCGCCACCAAAGGCGTGCGTTCCGCCAATGGGCGAACCGTCTGCAACTTCAAGTACGAAGCCAATGACGATTTCAAGATAGAAAAGGGCTACATCAACTTCGACGTTGAGCCGTTCTCGACAACGTCTGAGGTAGTGATGTTCGTCAGCCCCGGTGAAGCCACGAGTGGCGTCAAATTCCGACCTGATGGCTTTGCCCAACAGGTCATCAACTCGGCGATCCGCAAATCACTGGCGAGTGATCCGCAATACAAGGGTAAATTCAACGTGGTCTTCTAACCATCCACGGCCCTCTTAGAAATTAGCGATGGGGCCGGTCCGCAAGCCTTCGCTAATGATCTGGTCGTCTTCCGACAAATCGTCGCAGCCCGAAGCCATTACGGCCTTGGGCTTTTTTTCGTCTCAACAAAACAGAAAGGAACAGCCATGCTGAAGATCAGCGCCAACCCCAGCTGGGAATGGCAGAGCAGGAAGCCCATCAATCGGCATGATCTCCTCATCTCGATCACCGGCAACGAAAGCGGTGGCTACTTTAGCCGCGAGTTGGTTCCATTCCCGAAGGTCGAGGCCTGCCTCGCAAAATGTGAGGCAGGCAAGGCATTCCCATCTAAAGCGCTCAAGGATGCCTTCGTCGGCCTCAGCAGCAATAACGCCGGCTTCCTGGCCGCGATCCTGCGCAGTGAGGGCTTGTTAGGCGCTGCACTCGACGCAGAATCCAAGCACATCGCAATCGGCAATGTGGAAGGGTGGAAAACGGCACTGCTGGCGGAACCCGGAACACAGATTGAGCTCCCCGATACCGGCAATGGCAAGGCCGAGACCAGCACCGAACCGGCGCCGACCGCCAAAAAGACGCTGTCCTTGCCGCGAAAAAAACAGCAATAACGCCCCCTCGTAAGCCCCCGAAGGAAATTCAAATGAAACAACCAAGCCAGAATTTCACCATCATCGTGAACTGGAAGAAGAAGGGCTTCGGGTGCGCCAAGGCCCTGCTCATACTGCAACTGGCGCGATTCGCCACTGCTGCCCCACGGCGGTCAAACTAAAGAAGCACTGGCCGCCTTCATCACGCAATGTGATAAGTCGTTTATCACGATCAGTGGCGGTGCCGATCCCTTATACAAGTTCGAGGAATACGGCCCCGAATTGCTCGCGATGATCCAGACCATCAAGGAACATGGTTACAAGGTCAGGATCATTACCCGCGAAATCCAGCATGTAGCAAAGCTCAGGGGGCTCGTGGATTACGTCTCGATCTCACTGGACGCCGACGTACTCGGCGGCATCGCGCGCTACCGGCACGAATGGGCGGGATTTGACATCGAATACTCACTGGTCTTGCCGCCACTACCAACCGCCGACATCGTCACGCTAAAGCCACAGTATTCCGCTCTACAGCGCCAACTAGGCCAGCGCCTCGTGCTGCGCGAAAATCTCAACAGCATCCATTCACTCGACTTCAGTAATCTGATCTTCGGGCACAGTGGCATCGTGTTCGTCGCTAAGAAACTGTGCCTGGCCAGCCGCTATCTGAAGGCCATCGTCGCCGGCGACTGGGTGGAAGCAGAACGCAAGTTCCAGCCTTCATTCTCGTACCAACCGTTCGTTCGCATTGTCGCCGCGACGAACTCACTGCCCTACACACGCACAAAAGCCAGTCTATCTCTCAGGTCAGTAATAGCACCACCAATCCTCCATGCGCTCGTCGCATGGAGGGTTTCTAGTCCCGCTTGCCGTGCTCTTCACCGCGTCGCCAGGTGGGCAGCTGTTTGGAATGTTGCTAGTGACACTTCTCATGAAGATGCGAACCCTCCTTAACCTCGTCAGAGGTGCCCGTCTCCAGGCAAAAGGGGCATAATTTGTGGCTGTTTGCTGTTCGTATAGCAGATCGGGCGCGCTGATTCACGTCTCTGTGAAGGTCGCTTCTTTGGGGACCATCTGCCGCGTCCTGGCGCTTCGGGCAGCGCTCGGCGATGTACCCAACCGATCCATACTGCCTCCCAAACTGCCCCAGCTGTCACGACTTGATCAGTGGGTCAATGGCAACCTCCGACCGGCACTCGTCCGCAAGCTTCCATTCCTTGTCTTCCGGGCGCTTAACCCAAAGGTCTCGCCATGCGTTACGACTATTTCCCGCGATAGTGTTTGCCAAACTGCCGGGTGAAATCGGTTTGCCGTCGTAGATAATTTCGTCACCATCTACCTTTGCGTAGAAATACGCGCCCTTGTACTGCATGCGGATCTGAGTGCCGCTGGCCAGAAACAGGTTCTTCCACTGGTAGCCACGGGTATCGCTTTCTGACAAGAGTTCCGGCTTCCAACTGGCGTTATCAAGCCAGTAGTCGATTGCGATAGACACGATCTCGACCGGGTCGCGCGGGTCTCCGTTGCTGCGAAGAAAATTTACCAACTCAAGAAATTGTTGAGTATGTACCGGCACTGATATTTGCGTTTTCATACGTTTTTCCCCTTATTTTGACTTAACTAAGTCTAGAAGGATAAAATCGCATTGTCAAGTTGAAAAACGCGCAAAAACGCATGAAAAAGTAAGCAGCCTTGTTTTGTGGCCCAGATAAGCACAGGTGCAAGGCCACGGTTCACTTCAATGCAGCGACGTAAAGCTGCACAGCAATATTGCGTGTCCGGGGCGTATAGTTATGCAATCCTTACAGCCGCCACGAGCACAACATGCCCGCAGAAATCGATCCTATTAGTTCACTCGCGTTTTCAATTTCTACCAATAAAGGAGTCTATGCGCTCCTACTCGGGTCCGGCGTTTCCCGGTCATCTAAGATTCCAACCGGCTGGGAAATTACATTGGACTTAGTACGGAAGGTCGCAGCATTGCAAGGTGCGGAGTGCGAACCTGATCCATCGGCGTGGTATTTGGCGACGTTCGGGAAACAACCAGACTACTCAGAACTACTTGATGTGTTATGCAAGAGCCCTGCCGAACGCCAGCAGCTTGTCCGCGCATATTTGGAGCCTACAGATGAGGAGCGGTCCGAAGGTGATAAGCAACCGACGCCAGCGCATCGGGCCATCGCGAATCTTGTAAAGGCTGGCTTTGTCCGCGTAATTCTGACGACAAATTTCGACAAATTGACTGAACTAGCTCTACATGATGTTGGCGTCGTTCCTACGGTCTTAAGTTCTGTCGATCATATTGCGGGGGCTTTACCGCTCGTACACACAGCTTGCACAATTATAAAGATTCACGGCGATTACCTTGACACTCGCATTCGAAATACAGCCAGTGAGCTTGCGGAGTATCCAGAGGAATTCAAGCAACTGCTTGACCGCGTATTTGATGAGTACGGCCTGATTGTTTGTGGATGGTCTGCTGAATGGGACGATGCGTTGCGCGCCGCACTTGTTCGCGCCCCCTATCGGCGGTTCTCGACGTACTGGGCAACTCGCGGTGATCCCGGCATGCAAGCGCAAGACCTGATTAAACGCCGAGCTGCGCATGTCGTTCCAATCGGCGGCGCGGACGCCTTTTTTTCAAAGCTAGGCGAATTGGTAACCATACTTGAATCATTTTCTCAGCCACATCCCTTGTCTACAGCTGCCGCCGTCGCCAGCTTGAAAAAGTACCTGTCTGAAGAGAAATATGCCATTCAGCTTGATGACCTTGTATCAGAAGAGACGAATCGAGTTCTCAATGTCATGCATGGTCAAAAATTCGACATGAGTCCGCGCGACCTAGATAGCAAATCGTTGGGTGATCGCGTCCATGCTTACGAGGCTGTATCAACGACGCTTATTGAAATGGCAGCCGTCGCTGGGTATTGGGCAAAACCAGAGCAGTTAAAGCCTTGGTTGCGATCCGTCGCCAAGGTTTCGCAACGCAAGCATGAAAGTGGCTTGGTGGCGCTTGTCGAATTTCAACGATACCCGGCGTGCTTGATCGCTTATGCTTTGGGGCTAGGAGCGGTCGCTGCAGGAAATCTAAACGTCCTTCGCGAGCTATTTTCCACAAGAATTGTAAAGGAACATCGGAATGACGTACTGGCTGTCGTGGCCCTCAATCCGGTTGCGATGTTCGAACGTGGCACGGCAGGCGCAAAACTCCTACCCGGAAAAGATCGTCACTATTTGCCATTAAACTCATGGCTTGAAGACTATTTTGCTCCGTTTGGCGGTCGCCTTTTTCAGAGCGATCAGGAATACAGAAATGGCTTTGACAAGTTGGAATTCCTTTGGTCGCTCGCGTATGCCCATTCGATACGTGCCAATGACGGCCATTTTTGGGTTCCGTTTGGCAATTTCATTTATCGCTCGGACAGGTATAGCCAGCTCATGAAGGAATTTCGTGATTCGCTTACGACGGCGGGGGACCAGTCGCCCTACGTCCTATCCTCAATCTTCGGAACGTCGGCTCAGCAGTGCCTGGAGATTCTAGACAAGATCGAACCAGTCGCAGCTGAATGGAGTCGCCAGCGCTGGTAAGGCGCGGCACGTGCATAAAGAATAAGAAAAGAGAAAACCAATGAGCAAATACAGCGCGTTAGGTCAGTTCCTTCGCAGCGTTGAAGGTGACATAGTCAAACTTGCCTTTGCTGACATTGAGCGGATTCTCGACGATGTGCTCCCCAAGTCTGCCTATAAGCACGATGCATGGTGGGCGAATTCCAAGACCGAAGACAGTCACACCTGGGCACACCTATGGCTGGCGGCCGGCTGGCAGAAGGAGAGCCACAACCTAGCTGAACGCAGTGTTGTTTTTCGACGCCTTACCGCAGAAATGCGCGGGGCTACGGACTTACTGAAGAGCCTTGAGCCGCACACGTCAGAAACCTTGTTTGACATCCTTGCCCTGGCCAACATTTCCACAGCTGACTGGCTCTATACCGGACGCGGCGAACCTGTCGTTGACGTCAAAGCAAATCCAAACTACTGCTACAACTGGTCCTTCGGCTCGGAAACCGAAGGGTTTGCTCTATGCATGTGGCACGACCTCATGGCAGTAGAAAACGACCAAATTATTTACGAAAATAACCATCAGGATCTCGCTCGGTCATTAGAGAAAATAACGCGAGATCTAACATTTGACTCTGTTCGCAGAAGCAGAGCATCTCAACAAGCCGCTCGGGCTCGCGCCTTTGATGCGGCGATCAATACCTCGTACCGCAAAGGCCTGCCGATCTTCGCCATTCTGACAGCTGGTAACCGGCGAGGTGATGACGAGCTAGGCACGGCTTCTTCCGAGGTGAAATTTAGAACACTCGATCCTGTGCATTGGTACGTTCACCAATACAACCCAGTTACGGGTGTCGCTCGTCTCGTTCGTGGTGAGAAGCCAGAGGGCGTAGTTGGTGACGAGGGGGCTGAGTTCGACACAGTCAACAACGGGACGCCAGATGAAATCCAATTTAGAGCCATTCAGACACGCCGGGGTCAAGCCAAGTTCCGTGAAGCCTTACTGGCCGCCTATAATCGCCGCTGTGCAGTAACAGGTTGCAGTATCGTTGAGCTGCTAGAGGCAGCACATATCAGACCGCATGCCGAGCAGCCGGACTACAGTGTCAGCAACGGACTGCTGCTAAAGGCTGATATCCATACGTTGTACGATCTAAAGCTACTTTCGATCGACCAACGTTGCATCGTCCACTTGGCTCCGGCCTTGCAGCTTTCGGAGTATCGCCATCTACATGGGCAGCCTTTGCGCTTTGGTCCTGATCGCTTCCTTTTTATGCCAAGCCCACAAACACTGGAGCGACGGCACCGCGAATTTTTGGATAAGCATGGCCTGAAGTAACTCCAGCTGTACGGTCAGATACGCGCTTCATTGCCGTTCTTTTCGTCGCGACATTTTGCAAAAAATCCAACGCTGAGACTGCATTTTTTGACGAGCAAAAATTGCCGCCGGTTAGCCGCTGGCCTTCACGCCGGTCTTTACGCATCAACACTTACATCGCAAAAAAATTTGGTCAGGTAGGTACCTGACGCAATCAGCTTGTCGGAGAGAGAAGCGCCGGTCTTTGTCCGGCCTCTCAGGAGAAAATGGGCGGCCTACGTGGTCAAGAGCACAGATATCGGAGATGCTTTTGCCCAGGCAAATCAGCCACGAGAACCGAACGTCCGACCTGCATCAAGGATCGACCTGGCTGAATTCATGAAAAATGGCTGCCTACCGGAAGAACCTTCATGGCGCACTTTTGCGGGTATTATTCTTGCTCGGCGTTCGACTTGAAAATCCTTGTGTCGGCAGTTCGATTCCGCCCCGGGCCACCAAGAACATACTAAGCAAAACGCCAACCCATGCCGGTTGGCGTTTTTGTTTGCGAAATCAAAGACCCTCGTGATTTCAGATTTACGTAACTGCAACTTTACCACCTCGGTGAAGGTGCCACACGACGGTCCCCTTCTGCAAGTTGCCGACTTCCTTCAACATATGCCTCCCAATGTTCATGTCGTCATGCCACATGAACATTGGGGAGGATGAGCGTAGCGAGCCCCATCGCTATCGCGTTACGCTCGCCAACCCGGCGCTGGCGATCAGGCCGCGCAAAAACACCAGGATCAGCCGTCCAGACGGATCTGGCCGGGCCCCCATGCTTTGCAGCGCCAAGCCATGCGTCAGCGCCATGAAGGCGGCCGCCAGCTCCTCCGGGTCGGCCGGCGGCGTGCGGCCAAGCGCGGCGAATAACTTGCCGACCACGCCGCCGAGCCTGCCCCGGTGCGCATCCCACACGGCCTGGTACTTGGTCGCGAACGTCGGGCTACGATTGGCGTGCAGCTGAAGTTCGATCGACATCATGCACCAGTCCGCATCGTGGTTGAGCGTGGCGGCCCAAGTCTGCAACTCCTCAAATATCTGCTCAGGCGCGTGCCCTTCGCTATCCAGTATCTTGGATAGCTGCGCGCCTTCGGCTTCCATATGCCCTCGCAGCAACTCCAACAGCACCTCCTCCTTGCTGGCGAAATTCGAGTAGAACGCCCCCTGCGAGTAACCAGCCCGATCGGCAATATCGCGGATCGACGTGCCCCCGTATCCGTTCGTGACAAACAACTGCTGCGCGGTGTCGATCAGACGCGCGCGGGTCTGCGCCTGGCTTTCCTCGCGGCTCAGCCGCTTTCTTGGTGTCGATTCATTCATGCCCTGAAAGATATCACACGAACGCCGGATAGCGTGAAACTCGGATATCACTTGACATTTATATTTGGCGCCGCCAGACTAGATATCAATCGAACTTTAAAATTCACTTGACATGAAAAATACCGCCCAACTGCAATCCGCGTTTGTCACCGGCGCCACAGGTCTGCTCGGCAACAACCTCGTGCGTGAACTGATCTGGCGCGGCTTCACCGTCAAGGCCCTGGTCCGCTCATTGGCCAAGGGTCAACAACAATTCGCTGGATTGGCGGGCGTCGAACTGGTGTTGGGTGACATGGCCGATGTGTCCTCCTTCGCCAGCAAGCTGCAAGGGTGCGACGTCGTGTTCCACACGGCGGCCTTCTTTCGGGACAATTACAAGGGCGGCAGCCACTGGCAAGAACTCAAACGCATCAATGTGGAGGGAACCGAGTTGCTCATCGAACAGGCTTACGATGCCGGTATCCGGCGTTTTGTCCAGACCTCGTCGATTGGCGTGCTCAATGGAGAACCCGGCGCGCCTATCGACGAAACCTGCCTGCGCGAGTTGAGCGACGCCGACGACTATTACCGCAGCAAGATTTTGGCCGATCAAGCTGTGCTGCGCTTTCTGGCGCGCCACCCGGACATGCATGCGAGCCTGGTGTTGCCTGGGTGGATGTGGGGACCGGCCGACATCGGCCCCACGTCGTCGGGGCAATTTGTCAACGATGTGGTACTCGGCAAATTGCCGGGGCTGGTACCCGGCAGTTTTTCGGTGGTCGACGCGCGCGACGTGGCGCATGCCCATATCACGGCGGCGGAGCAAGGGAAGCGCGGAGAGCGATACTTGGCGGCCGGCCGCCACATGACGATGCGACAACTGGTGCCCTTGCTGGGCAAGATCGCGAACGTCAAAACGCCGACGCGCGAGTTGCCTTTACCGCTGCTGTACGCCTTGGCGGCAGTGCAGGAAATTTACGCGCGCATCAGTGGCCGGCCTATCCTGCTCAGTCTGGCCACTGTGCGGCTGATGGTCAAAGAAGCCGGGCGTACCCACTTCAACCACGCCAAGAGCGAGCGCGAACTCGCATTACATTTCAGGCCGTTTGAACAAACCGTGGCCGATACCGTCACGTGGTATCGCAGCCGAGACTGGTTTTGACGCGCCGCTCGGCCTTCTCGCCGCCGGCCTCCCCATGCCCTTGGGCGCAAACCGTAGCGCCTGGTTTTAAACATCCTTGCGCCGGTGGTTCGATTCCACCCCGGGCCGCCAAGAACCAGCTCTTAAAACGCCAATTCATCGTGATTGGCGTTTTTGTTTCCAGGACTTGCAGTCCTCGGCTCCGCTCAATAATGGGCCGGAGCACGATCACGTCCAGACTCGCCACGGACGCCAGAGCAATGCTCGTCTTCATGTAAGAATATTCCTACAGTGCAACGAACGGCGTCGGCAGGTGTTCAAAATGCCAAGTCCTTGTGCCGGATTTCCCTATGAAAATGACAAAACCCCGGCTGCACAAGCATCATATTGCCTTGAGGAATTATCATCTTTCCCCCCGCGCACGCTTGCGCGCATGGGCTTAAACGCAGAGCTCGCCTGCTAGCATGATCGTCCCGATGATTCATCAACCCTGGCTGCCTATGCGGCCATTTTTTTAAGAAGGCATTTATGAAAAAAACCACTTCCCTGATCGCGGCCATCCTGGTCGCGGGCGCAACCTTCGCCTCCTCGGCGACGATGGCGGCCGACATGAGCCACACGCCCACGGTACTGACCCTGCTCGACGGCACCTCCGCCGTCGGCAGCGCTTTCGGCGCCGGCAACAAGGGCAACACCTTCCTCGACCAGTTCACCTTCAGCTTCAGCGGCTTCGGCAGCATCGACGCCCAGATTTCCTCGTACAGCCCATCCGCGGCGAACGGCCTGGACATCACCTCGCTGGGTCTGTACGGCAGCAACGGCTTGATCGCCAGCGGCGTGCAACTGCAGACCGGCAAAACCGACCTGTGGGAACTGTCGTTCGCCAACCTGGCAGCGGGTAACTACTACCTGCAAGTGGGCGGCAGCGCCGTGGCGGGCAAGGCCGGCAGCTTCGGCGGCAACCTGACCGTCAGCGCAGTGCCTGAGCCAGCAACCTACGGCATGCTGCTGGGCGGCCTGGGCCTGTTGGGCTTCATGAGCCGTCGCCGCAAAAACGCCGCGTAAGCAGCGTTAGGCATCAGTAAAAACGGGGGCTACGGCCTCCGTTTTTTTTGGCCCGGCCCGCCACGCGTGTCGTATTGCAACAGTGCAGCGACGCCGCGCCGGTTTACCGGGCCGCAAGCGCTGATCATACCCTCCGTCAACGTATAATCGGACAGGCATCGCCGGCGCGGCGGCGGCCGCCCCCGCTGCCGGGCCGCGCGAGAAAAACCGCCCCCATCCGTAGGCCGCTACCCTGGAGCCGCCTCGGGCATGAGCCACATATGAACAGACTGCTTCGCTTCGTGTTGACCGCCGCCGTGGCGCTGCCTGCCTGGCTGTGGCCGGCGGCGGCGCGGGCGCTCGAACCCGTCACGCTGCAGCTGAAATGGACACACGCCTTCCAGTTCGCCGGCTATTACGCGGCCAAGGAGCTGGGCTACTACCGCGACGCCGGCCTCGACGTGACGCTCGTCGAAGGCTCGCCCAGCGCCGACCCGGTGCGCAATGTGCTGAGCGGCCAGGCGCAATACGGCGTCGCCACCAGCAGCCTGCTGCTGGCGCGCCAAGCCGGCCAGCCGGTGGTGGCGCTGGCCGTCATCTTCCAGCACTCGCCGGCCGTGCTGATCACGCCGGCCGGCGGCGCCGGCCGCAGCCTGCGCGGCCTGCTCGGCAAGCGCGTGATGATCGAGGCGCAATCGGATGAGCTGCTGGCCTACCTGGCGCTGGACGGCGTCACGGCCGGGCGCTTCGTGCGCGTCGAGCACAACGACCGGCCGCAGGATCTGGTCGAGGGCAAGGTCGACGCGATCAGCGCCTATGTGACGACGGAACCGTATTATTTCGACCAGGCCAAGTTCGCCTACCAGATCTACACACCGCGCACGGCCGGCATCGACTTTTACGGCGACAACCTGTTCACGACGGAGGCGGAAATCCGCGCCCACCCGGGGCGCGCCAAAGCCTTCCGCGACGCCAGCCTGCGCGGCTGGCAGTACGCGATGGCGCACCCGCAGCAGATCGCCGAACTGATACGCAGCCGCTATTCGAGCGCGCACAGCCTCGACTTCTACCTGTCCGAGGCGGCGGCGATGGCGCCGCTGCTGCGTACCGACCTGATCGAGGTCGGCTACATGAACCCGCTGCGCTGGCGCCACATCGCCGACACCTACGTCAGCCTGGGCCAACTGCCGCGCGACTTCTCGCTGCAGGGCTTCCTGTATCAGCCCGATCCGAAGCTCGACCTGAGCTGGCTGGGCAGCGCCCTCGGCCTGCTGGCGGCCATCAGCGCGCTGGCGGCCTACATCTTCCGCATCAACCGGCGCCTGGCCACGGCGCTGGACGACAGCAAGCGCGCCGGGCGGGCGCTGCGCGACAGCGAGGAGCGCCACCGCCTGCTGACCGACCACGCCTCCGACCTGATCTGGACCATGGACCTGGACGGCCGCTTCACCTACCTCAGTCCCTCGGCCGAAAAACTGCTCGGCTACCGCGCCGCCGAGCTGCTGCCGCAGACCCTGGCCGCCACGCTTGCGCCGACCTCGGCCGCCATCGCCACCACCGGCCTGCAGGGGCTGATCGCGGCGATCCGCGCCGGCGGCCCCGTGCCGGCCTTCCGCCACGAACTGGAGTATACGCACAAGCAGGGCGGCACCGTGTGGACCGAGGCCACCGTGACGGGCATGCGCAACGGCGCCGGCCACTACACGGGCTTGCTGGGGGTGACGCGCGACATCAGCGAGCGGCGCCTGATCGAGGAGCGCATCCGCCACCTGGCCCAGCACGACATGCTGACGGGCCTGCCCAACCGCGCGCTGTTTTCCGACCGCCTGCAACTGGCGCTGGCCGGCGCCCGCCGCGACCACCGGCAACTGGCCCTGCTGTTCATCGACCTGGACCTGTTCAAACCCGTCAACGACCAGTTGGGCCACCGCACCGGCGACCTGCTGCTGCAAGACGTGGCGCAGCGCCTGCTCGACTGCGTGCGCGAGTCGGACTCGGCGGCGCGCGTCGGCGGCGACGAATTCGTCGTGCTGCTGCGCAGCATCGACAACGCCGAGGCGGCGCTCGGCGTGGCCGAGAAAATCCGCCACAGCCTGAGCCGCCCCTACCTCGTCGCCAGCCACGCGCTGCGCATCTCGGCCAGCATCGGCGTCGCCCTCTTCCCCGAGCACGGCGGCGACGAAATCGAACTGTCCAAACACGCCGACATCGCCATGTACCGCGCCAAGCGGGCCGGCCACGACCGGGTGCAGTTGTACCAGGGCGGCTAAGGCGCCAAACGGCCGCGCCTAATGCTGCAACACAAAATACTGCAACAGATCGGCGGGATAATATTTTTGGAAGGACTTCCACAGCACGCCCTTGCGGGCCCGCTCCAGCAGGGCGTACAACTCGGCCTGGTCGGCGGCCGACAGCGAGCGCTTCGAGATATACGCCCCGCTCTCGGTCGGCGGCAGGCCGTCGAGCGTCGTGTATTCGAGCTTGTCGCGCAGGCTGGCCAGCGCCGGGTCTTCGCTGAGCGAGGTCAGGAACACCGACGGCGCGACGATGGTGAAATCGCCGCGGCCGACCTGCAGCATGCGCGCCACCGTCGCCAGGCTGTTGGCGTAGAAAATCCGGTTCTGCGCATCGAGGCCGCGCACCAGCGCGTTATATTCGTCGCCGAACACATAGCTGCGCACGACGATGCCATTCCACTGGCGGCGGGCCAGCAACTCGCCGACGCTGGCCGGCCTGACCTGCTTTTGCTTCAGGCTGATCAAGGCCATCTTCAGCGTCATCATCGGCACGAAAATGGCCAACTGGTCACGCTCGGCGCTGCGCGAGGCCGGCAGCATCAAATCGGCCTCGCCCGACTGCAGGAACATCGACGCCAGGCGGGCCCGCGGCACGACGGGAAAGAGAAACTTGCAACCCATCTTCTCGCCCAACTCGCGCAGCATGTCGGGGAAGGCGCCGGACACGGTGTCGCCGGCGATGATGACGCTGTAGCCGGTCGGCGCCACGGGCACTATGATGTCCCGGGAACACGCGGCGCACGCCCACAGCGGCAAGGCCAGGCCCGCCGCCAGCAGCGGACGGCCGGCGCGCCGCAGCGTGCGTAGAATCGGCAACAATTTTCACCTCCGAAAGTGGCATCGCCCAGCCGCGCGGAGCGGGCGCGCAGCCGTATTGCCAAGGGCCGGGACGGACACGGCAGAGCCTCGATTCTACCCCGCGCACCGGCGCAAACAGGGCGCCGCAGAGCTTTCCACGCGGCAAAATACACCAGACGAGACAGTTGGGAAACAGGCCCTAGCCATTTGCGCCGGCGGCCTGCTATAATTCTGCACCTTGGCCTGGTAGCTCAGTCGGTAGAGCAGAGGATTGAAAATCCTTGTGTCGGTGGTTCGATTCCGCCCCGGGCCACCAAGAATAAAAAGTGAAAACGCCGATCCATGCAGATCGGCGTTTTTGTTTTCAGCTTACGTTACCCAGCTTTTCGGTCCATTTCCGGCCCACCTCAGGCAAGCGTCCCGCCGACCAAATCCTCCAACCGTCCAATACGGGCAGCCCGCACGCTAGGGCCACTAAAACAGCTCAGATTCCCAATGTCCATGAGCTGACGCTTGCATCCCTTGTCTTTGCAGAGAATCCACGGATCACTACGTTCACCCATAGATGGATTTCCTGTCACACAAGGTGCTATCCTTGACGCAAGATAATTACTTGCTCAATTCCGTCTGACATGACAATCCCTGACTATCAAACATTAATGTTGCCCTTACTTCGAATTGCAAGAGATGGCCTGGAGCGCCGTTTCAGGGACGCAGTCGAAGTACTTGCGGAGGAATTCGCGCTCACGGATGAAGAACGCAACGTCATGCTACCGAGCGGCACTGCGCCGTTATTTGATAATCGCGTTGGTTGGGCGCGCACATATCTCAAACAAGCAGCACTCCTACAATCTAGGAAACGAGGTTTTTTTCAAATATCAACAAGAGGCTTGGAGCTTCTTGCAAAACAGCCTTCGAGGATCGATAACTCTACTCTTGAGCAATACCCTGAGTACTTGGATTTTAAATTACGTCGTGGCGGACAGCGGGTTGAGCTTAAAGCGTCCGATGTAAACCTCCAAATCCCAAACCTTGAATTGCCTGACCGTCAGTCGGATTCGACTCCGGAAGAACTATTCTCTCAAGCCTATCAGCGCCTGCGCGGCAACCTAGAGGCCGAACTACTAGAGCAAATCAAAGTGTCGTCCCCAGCATTCTTTGAGCGACTAGTGATTGATCTTCTTGTCGCCATGGGGTACGGAGGCTCTCGTCGCGATGCAGGACGTGCGATGGGAAAAAGCGGCGACGGTGGCATTGATGGAATGATTAAGGAAGACAAATTGGGTTTGGATGTGATTTATGTACAAGCCAAACGCTGGGAAGGAACCGTTGGACGCCCCGAAATCCAGAAATTCGCTGGCGCATTGCAGGGACAACGAGCAAACAAAGGCATCTTCATCACGTCCTCCAGTTTTACCCGCGAGGCAATGGAGTACACAAACATTATCTCTGCGAAGATCATCTTAATCGATGGAGAGCAGCTCACTTCCTATATGGTCGATCACAACGTCGGAGTCTCGCCAGTGAGCAGTTTCGACATAAAACGAATCGATTCTGACTATTTCGAAGGAGAAAATGTGTAACGCGCGTTAATGCTCCGATGTTTACACAGAATAAAACATGCTTAAATTCCATATCACCACTACTGGTGTCGAGCTTGAATACGGAGTGGAACTAGGGGCGAATACAAAATGGGTCTGGGACGATCTGACGACAAATAACGAGACGCGAATATCCCGAATATTTTCGTTCAAAAATGCTGACCTGCTAAACCCTCCTGCGCCTAACCAAGATTTCGATACCTACGAATATCGGTTTCAGTTCGGAACCTTTGACAATGGCTATGTACGTATCCCCGGGCGAATCCTTGATATCAAGAACGATTTGCTTATAAGTCAAGAGGTGAAAATCAAGCGGTCAATCTTTGCTGCGGAGCGTAACGTCTCAATTTTTGGTCGGCTTTCAGATCTGCTAGATCACTCCGATCCTGTCGTGATTGGAGGGACACGCCCCGACGCAATTCCTTTGGAAGTCTTCAATGAGCTGCTAAGAAAGTTCCCCAACACCTATGAGTTAGATCGCTATGCCGATGCGCGAGTTCACACTATTCTTTCTCAATACCTGGATGGGATGAAAGATGCAAGAGGACGATATGAGAGTTATCTAAACAAAAAATCATCTCTTGGAAGCTCCGTAAGACTTGACTTGGACGCCCTGAAGAAGCTAGAAATCGAGAAGTACGTCTTGATCCGAGACCTTATCAAGGATGCATTGACGACCAAAAAAAATTGGACTGAAGATGACTGGCAGCAGCTAATGCTGTCTTTCCTGCTCCTTTTGTTTCCCAAATACATCAAGGTACTTGAGAAGGTTACGATTCACGATTACTACAGTGACCCCACAAAGAAAACCGATCGTTATATTGACATCGCTCTCATTGATGCGAACGGCAATCTTGATGTCATAGAAGTTAAGAGACCTTTCGATGACAAAATTCTTCGCAAGAGCCTTTACCGTGGCAATAGCATTCCAACCTCCGAATTAAGCGGCAGTATCATGCAGGCCGAAAAGTATCTATTTCATTTATCGAAATGGGGTATCAAAGGAGAGAATGTACTCACCACAAAGTATGCGGCGGATCTGCCGACAGGTATGCGAATTCGGATTTCCAACCCCAAGGCGATCATCATTGTTGGACGTGACCAAATTAGCGGTTCGAACATGACGGGAAGTCAGCTGCTGGATTTCGAAATAATTAAGCGCAAGTATGCGCACATGATGGACATCATTACATACGATGACCTGCTGCGACGGCTCAACAACACCATTGCTGCACTTAGTGGATAACTACATACATATTTAAGGAAAGTTCATTAAGCTTGACCAGCTCGATTATTTTTCTGCACAACCGATAGTCCCTTAGTCATTTTAAATTTCCTGTTCACGGGGTCGTAATGCAAACGTTATCCGCCCATCTTATTGAAGCGACTGGCTTGACGCCAGAACAAACAAAAACCCGCAGCGCCGAAGTTTCTCAAGCAGTGATGGCATGGCTTAAGCACAAAGGTGTAGTCGATCCAGCCCATTCTCAAGGCGAATTCCCGTCATTAACAAAGGAAGGCAACGGCCGCTATACACGAGAGCTGACAAGCAGTGAAAAAGGAACAGTCGTTGAAACACGGCTAGAGGAGGCTTCTCGCGGCGGGCAATCCTTCGTCACAACAGTTTGGGTGATATCCACCCCAACAAAGGTTTCCGTCTACTGCACTTTGAACGTGAAGAATACTATTAGTGTAATCGCCCCGGTTGTCACTGATCCTCGTTGCCCGTCCGTTCTTCGTGACATACTTAACCTCTACTCGGATTGGACATTCGGCGGTAAGCCGGTCGAAATCCTGCCGCAGGTAGTAGTCGAGAGTGAGAACGAAGCGCAAGCGCTTATTTCAGAGATTCTTTCACCAGATCGGAAATTACCTATTTTGCTCGTTTCCCAAAATGATGGTGAGCCGATATGGCCTTTCATCGCAAAGGAGCTGGCCTATGACCTCGCAGGCTTAGCTACGGTAGTGACTATCGGAGAAGAAACTTCGTGGGACATCACCGACGCACTTGGAAAGCAGCACTCTTGTTACATGGGGGCAATACGACTCTACTGGCCTGTCCCGAGAGCCACAGACAGTCAGGTACCAAGTAGTGTATGGACTGCATCAATGCTATTGTCCAATGACAAGGACGGAAAAGGCAACCTGCGATTCCGGTCAGCCATGCGGAAGACTGTTATGTCAGTTGCGGCTTTGACCATCATACCTCCGGCAGAAATACGGGAAGTTCAGGCAGCTGTCGCTCGCGAGAAACTTACCCGCCTTGAGCAAAAAGCTACGGCAAACACCGAAGAACTTCAAATGGCAAGGCTTTACGCCGATGACAATGAGGACTTGCGGAATAAGTTGAACGAAGCTCAGGAGATGATCGCCAATCTGAGTAATCGCATAGCTATCGCTGAGTCTTCCTTATCCCAAGCTAAGGAAACCCAACTAGATGAAGCCCAGAATGCAGAGATTGAAGCGGACGAAGCGCCCTCGGCAGGTGACACTCGCTTCTATAAGAAACACCACAGCAAACCTGGCTATGACGTTCTCATTCGAATAGATGATTGTGGTCACTCCGCATGGCAAAACGCTAGCAAAGCGGAGAAAGCAAAAAAAGGGGTTGAGCGCCTTGAAAAGTCCAACGACTGGAAGCTGATTCAACACTGCGGAACCTGCACGGGTGGGGGGACTTGGAAAGTGAAGTGGTAACAACAAATCAGAAAAAGGTGCCGGACAACGCCAGATAATCCTTCTGTCGGTGATTAGATTAGATCATGTCCAGTCCCATGCGTGAGTGGTCCCGAGATCACTCTCAAAAACGATCGCACAGGACTAGCAATTCTCAAATTCGTGGGGAGGATGGGTGCTGGCAAGCCAACAAAATGGCTTGCCCTGTCCCTACCCTGTCTGCGGAACAATCCGTCCACTGTCCGGATGTCTTGTCCAGCCGGTGGGCTGAACGACATCCGCGACGCATCGGAATTGCCTTCGCTGGCTTCGCCTGTCTATCCTCGGTTCGTCAGCTCGAAAAAACCGCGCCGATCGCTCCTGCTCATGACGTGCAACGCCGCCGCGTCGCGGACCCATCAGGCGAAAAGGCGAAGTCCTATACGCCAAGGATTTCCTTGACGCATGCCGTGATCGGCGTCAGACTCGGTATCTAACGGATGGCCCAAGTCGCTTGGCAGCGCGTACGGTAGAGCCTTGTTTTGAAAATCCTTGTGCCGGTGGTTCGATTCCGCCCCGGGCCACCAAGAATACTTCAAGAAGAACGCCAACCCATGCAGGTTGGCGTTCTTGTTTCCACGACAGAAAGTCCTTGTACCGGTCCATTTACGACACGCCTGGAACTTCATCGTCTACTCTGATGCCAGGCGAAAGATCGCCACGTCCCCCTGGCGATCAACCAGGCATTGTGCGCCGGAAAATGTTTGCGCTTCATGGTCAAGCCCTCCCGCAAAGGAATTATTGACCAAAAACTCGCGCCCGGAAGTGTCTAATTTCGCCAAAGCAGACCAAAGCAAAGGGAAAGTCAGGATATTATCCAAAGCAATCGTCGGTCTCGTTTGAATCATTCGAGTCAAACTACAAGCACTTTTGAGGCACCATCAAATGATCGCAACACAACGACTACTCATACTTTGTGTCGTGCTTCCATTGATCGCAAACGCAGCCCCAGCCGCGCTGCAGAAGGACATGTCATTCATTACTGCCCGCAAACTGTTGCTGAAGGAGAAATGGAAGCCGATCAACGTCCATGCCCATGACGACTATGCCCTCATGGGTGTCGAACATGAACTCGCCAAGAGGAATTTTAAGGAATTCGATTCTTGTAGCATCGATTACTCAAACTGCATCATGCGCTACAAGCGTGGTGGTGAATGCCTTACAGTATTCACCATTGGCGAAAAAATCAAGTATATGAAAGTCGTCCATTGGTCTGATGAGTGTCCGACTGAGGTGTACTAACGTGTACCCATCATTTTCTGGTTAATTTAAGCTGTGCCCATTTCCACTTCGTCAACTGCTCTCGGCGCTGCTCCGTACTGCGAATGACGGAAGTTTACTGTCGCGATCAAGCTCAAACTGGATTAGCCAGTCACCAATATGATTCTCACCGATCATCGAGTTGCCAGCCGATGCGCTGGAGCTGAGACATGCAGCAGAAACCACTGCGCCATTGCTGAAATTCGTCGGCTATCGCGGCTTGGATCGACGCAACCACAGCGTAACAAAAACAAGCGCTGCAACTCCGAAAAAGACGAGGAAAAGTATCCCCAACGCATTTTCCACATAGGTTGAAGCAGGAATGACAAACCATACCAGCACACAAGAAAAAAATGCGGCCGCCACCGCCGCCAACAGCGAACGGATCATTTGAAGCGCTCTCGTGATGGGCAGTTAAGATACAGGCCAGCCTTGCTACCGCCGGCCTGAACGACATCTTCAACAAATGATGCGCAATTATTCGGCAGCACAAACCAGGACCACTGTTTTGCGAGTAATTCTTCGAGCTTAAAATGCGCCCCTTCCGGATTGGGCACCGCTACGAACGTTCGCCGAAGCTCGCGCTTCTGATGTTCTTGCAGATATCGTTGATACCCCTGCCGGCGCATAAATCTCGGGCATCCTTTACGTTCTGCAATATGGAAGTACCAGCCATTGTCGCTCCCCGTGTTTAACAGGGTATGCCCGCAAGGATTCCATGATGCTCCGCTAACGACAACGACAAATGCATGCTTAAAGTCGAACGGGCGGATGAAGCATTGACGCATGATGTCACCCGCATAAGGCTCAGTACCTCGCGCGACAACCATGATGATGTCCTCCATTAACGCCCAAAAAAATCAAAACTGATGGCCCCTGGCGAAAACTCCGCACGTTCAACGCCATTCCTATGCTACCCCTGGCAGCAATCGAACGTTTGGCGTAAAGCAATTATCAATGCGATGACGATGGCCATTGCCGACGCTACCCCCTCCCCCGACACCGCCATCGGTTTCGCATCGAGCCCGAAGTTGCAAGCCCAGGTGCAACAGCTATACTGAATTGGGCACATTCGCCCTCATCATTCGCCTTGTCTGCAAGGCGACAGGGAGTCGATCATGACACGCAAGTATATTGATTGCCGGGAGTTCCCCAGCGAAGCACACTGTTCGGTCGCCATCGCCGCCGACAGCGACCAGGAGCTGCTGGAGGTGGCTGTCCAGCACGCCGTCACCGTGCACCACCATGAAGATGGTCCCATGCTGCGCAAGCAGCTTCGACAATTGTTCAGGGAGGGCACGCCGCCCGAGTTCGCGCCGTTGGGAGCACGTTCCTTTCCCGACGCCAGCACCGAAGCGGGACATCGGCACTGAGGTTCTGCGCCGCACCGGGAACAATCGCGCAAGCCCGGTGCGGTTTGCTGCGCCGCCGGCAAGGTCAACAATTGGCGCTTCGGGCATCGCCAGCCCCTCCATTGGAATCATCAAAAGACCGCGCCGGATCTTTTGATGAATTCCAGGAAATTGATGCATTCCACGCGCACATCTTTCATCGCGCAGACCGCCGGGATTTTGTAGTTCATCAGTAAACGCTTCGGCAAATCCGGCTGGGTTCGCTCGTCGGATACTAAGGTCGCGTGGTGCGCCCGTGCAATCGCGATAATGAACAGCTCATTTTCCCCCACTTCATGGCCTACTTGTCGTCAACGATACCCAGCAGGGTCTTGATACGCAGCGCATCTGCAAGCACGGCATATGCCTTGCTGATAGCCGGTGACCAAACCCGGCAGTAATGTCAAAATCGCGTCGTGGCACGATTGACCAGATCGTCAAGTAAAAACGGCTCGTCCGACACATCCCAGGCCGCTAAGAGTTCGGAAAGCGATTCACATTTCCAAGCATCTGCCACGGGCGAATAGCTATCCAGCCTTTTGCAAATGTTGTCTCTTGAAAGTTCGCCTATCTCTTGTCTAAGCTCTGACATGAAGGCATCAAGCGAGATTATATCTGGCGTAGGCCAGTCGTTCATGGCGGAGACCAGTGCGGAAGTTATTCTACGCACGTCAGCCGACCTTGACGCATCATCCGCCATGTCTAGCAATTCCTGTATATAAATCACCCTTTGCTCACTCGCATCAGTATCTACACTTGGCCACATTCGGCCATTTTACGCATCAGTTTTACCTGCACAATCCAACGTCCTAGCTAGCATAGCTGCAGGCCAGAGACTCATATGTCCACACCCATCAAAACCGGGATCAGGGCTTAATAATTTTCCGCGCACTGACACGCGCTTGCCGTCTAGGCGGGCGCAAACCTTCGGGTCAAAGTCTAGGCTACCACTTCCCACTTCAAGCCAAATTGAAGAACTATATCCAACTTCTCGTTCAAACACAGGAAAGTGGTAGATTGCAACATCTTCGAATTCAAAATGCAAGATTCCTTCGATATGCACATCGCTGCCGTCGAGTTCGACAAGCCTGCTAATAGCTTCATTAACTGAAAGCGGTTCTGTAGTCATTCTTCACACGAGTCGCGTCGGTAAGGGAGCAAAGACTCAAATCTGCATGACCGATTTTAGCTGCGGAAACGACACTTTTCCAAACTGTAGCGCATCTGGGAGTTACCGTCAGGCCAATATCGATCTACTGAAACATCCTGTGGTAATGCCACATGACCCGGGACGCCTATCTGCCACCTGTCTCTGGACGATACGGGCTTCAATCTACGACGCGGCTTCACCAGGCTCCCTGAAGGACTTACGCGAAGCGGCTGAATTGCTCGGCCGACCTCACCTGTCTATACTCGGTTCAGCGGCCAGAATGCAGAACACACCAGACAAGCCGCTGCGGATTGATCGATATGCGTTCCATACCGCCGATTATACATTCGCGGCGCGCTTGCCCGCCCCTCAGCTGGACAAAGCATGAGGCGCACGCCTACTCCGTCTGACAGGCACCAAACCGTTCGCCATCCCGCCAATGGCAGATGGCGCGCAGGCTGCCATCCTTGCCCCAGATATGCTGCGGCCCATGCATCTTGCCGTGGACGAAATGCGCGGTTTCTTTCAACACGCCGGTGTAATGCCAGATCCGCAGCGGGCCGTGCAACTGTCCGTCCAGATAAAAAAGGATGCTGACCGGCTCGCCGCCCGGAAACCATTCGCGGAACTCGCCCTGCGCCCTTTGCTGCTCGTCCCACTGGCCGCGGCGCAGCGGCTTGCCGTCCTCGCCCCAGACTTCCTCGCTGAGCATGATGTCGGCGCGGTACAGGGTCTTGCGCGCCAGCTTGCCGTCCTGGTGGTAGCGCAGCGACCAGCCGTCAAGCCGGTTGCGCACATATGCCTGGCTGCTCTGCAAGCGACCGTCGGGCCAGTAGCTGACGAGCGGGCCGTGTCTGGCGCCGTCCGCAAACGGGCCGCTTTGGTACAACTGCCCGTCCCCATAAAACACCTCGTAGACGCCATGCAACTGGCCGCCGCGGAAACGCGAGCGGCTGTTGATCTTGCCATTCGCATGGTAGGACAGGTATTCGCCATCGGCCAGCTTGCCCGCGCGGAATTCGCGGACGCTTAACAACTGGCCGTTCTCGTGAAACGTGGTGTACGCACCCTCGGCGACGCCGGCGCGGAAGGTTTCACGCTCCGCGAGCTGGCCATTGGGGTGGTAGTGGAGCGACTCGCCGTCGCGCACGCCGTTACCGTCCAGGGCGATCTGCACCGCCAACTGGCCATCGTCGTAGTAAGTCTTGCGCATGTGAACGTACTCGCCGGCGCTGAATTCGGGGCTTTTCACGTAGACGTCCAGATGCAAACGGCCGGGCGCCTGCACGTTGTACAGCTGGGCGTGCCAAGCCTGGCGCGCCTCGTCGCGCGGCAGGGGCTGGCGCAGCAGGTAGCTGGCCCGGTCGCGCTCGGTGGGCGCATAGTCTTCATCGAGATACAGCGTCTGCGCCTGGCTCGGCAACGCCGCGGGAGGCCCGGCATACGCCATCGCCGGCGACAGCATGGCAAGGGCGAGCGTGGCCGAATTTCGGCACGCCCGCAGCAAACGCAGGAACATGGCTGTTTTCAACTTTGTTCTTTCATTAAAATTTCTATCCGGGAAACACGCAGGATATAGGAAGCGGCGGCGCTGTGCAGCGCAGCATAGCTATTGATTGACCGCAACTAAGGGGGCTGCGATACTGAAATGAGATGATGGCAAGGCGCAAGCGACATGACCGAACTACAAGCCACGCTCAAGAGCAAGCGCAAGTTTTCGCTGAACTGGAGCTACCTGAACGCAATCGCCACCGGCGTGTCGGCGATCGACCTGGGCGCGCTGGCCTTGCGCAACCTGAACGACGCGCGCCAGTTCGTGCGCGAATACGGCTTCGACCTGGACCAGCCGGCGGCGCCGGCGCTGATCGCCCGCGTCCACCGCGAGGCCGTCGATTTCATCGCCGCCACCTTTCTCGCGCCCGGCCAGGCGGCGCTGATCCCGCCCGAAGTGGCGGCGCCGGACGAGCCGCTGCAACTGCTGGTCTACGCCTCGCTGCGCGGCCAGCACGCCGACGTGCTGCGCATGTGGTCTTGCGCCGTGCTCAAGGTCATGCACGGCATCTTCTATATCGACAACAACCTGAAGCTGCGCTACTTCAACACGATACGCGAGCAGGTCTTCGCCAGCCTCGACGAGGTCATCCACCAGGACGGCGAGCACTACTTCCTCAGCGACGGCGAGGTCTGCCTGCCGCTGCTGCACTTCGAAAGAAAAAGCAACAAGGGCCGCAACAGCATCCTGTTGAAGCTGCTGCAAAAGGCGGCCTACCTGGCGGCCGATATTTTCGACCATCTGGGCGTGCGCCTGGTCTTCGCCACGCGCTTCGAATGCATGTTTGCGCTGCGCACCTTGCAGCGCGCCCACCTGCTCTCCGTCACCAATGTCGACGCCCAGCGCACGCGCAACACCCTGCTCGACCTTGACGCCGCCAAGCAAGTGTTCATCAAGTATCGCGCCTTGCTCGAACGCAGCGCCGACTACCCCGCCGAGCTGCTGCAGCGCATGGACGAGGAGTTGCTGGCGAGTGCGCAGCCGCAGACGCGCAGCGACAATCCGCACAGCGGCGACGGCTTCAGCAGCATCCAGGTGACGGTGCGCAAAATGATCCACGTGCCACCCGACGAGGCCGCCGATGCCGGACAGGACTATGACGTGGGCTTCTTCTTCGAATACGAAATCCAGCTGATGGACAGCGCCAGCCACGCGCGCAGCCTGAGCGGGCCGGCCAGCCACGAGGCGTACAAGCGGCGCCAGGTGGAGACGGCGCGGGCACGGGTGTTCGGCCGCGAACTGCTGGACTGGATCGCACAGCGGGGCGAGGCGGCGCAGTCTCCTGATGGCTTGAACTAACGGCGCCAGGGACACTCCAATACTCAATCTCTGTTGCTTGTTGTTGAAATGGGATGCGTGCATACAGTTCAGTTTTACGAGAACGACAGTTTCTTAATTAAAGGATTGGCGGATTACATAGGCGCGGCCCTGCGCGCCGGCGACAAGGGTGTCGTCATTGCGACCCGGCGGCATCTGGACGAGCTGGAAGAGGCGCTGAAGGGCCGTGGACTGCTCGACAATGCCGGCGCCGAAGCCAATGGGCGCTATATTCCGCTGGAAGTGGACCACATGCTGCCGCTGTTCATGGAGAACGGCCTGCCGAACGAGGAGCGCTTCAGTAACGAAATCGGCGACGTCATCGCCCGGGCCGCATTCGGCCACAGCGGACATGTCTACATCTTCGGCGAAATGGTGGCGATACTGTGCGGTTTGGCCCGCTGCCCGCTGCGCTCGCTGGGCAAGCACGACGCCGCCATCTACGTGGAGCGCTATTTCAACAAGTTGCTGCAACAACACTCCTTTTCGCTGTTGTGCGGCTATCCGCTGAGCGCCTTTCCCCGCCAGCAAGACCACGCCATGTTCCAGGAAGTGTGCGCGCTGCACACGGCGGTGCTGCCGGCCGAGAGCTACGACATACGTGCCGGCGTCGATACCTTGCAACGCACCGTCGCCGACCTGCAGCAGCAGGCTTTCGCGCTGGCCGCCGAGGTGCACGACCGGGCGCAAATCGAGCAGGCCCTGCGCGAAGTCAATTTCGACCGCCTGACCGGATTGCCCAACCGCAGCGTGTTCCAGAGCCACCTGGAAATGGACATCAAGCGCGCCCACCGCAGCCAGTTGCCGCTGGCGCTATTGTTCATCGATCTGGACCATTTCAAGGAAATCAACGACACGCTGGGGCACCAGACCGGCGACCTGCTGCTGTTGCAGGTCGGCCGGCGCCTGGCCAGCTACGTCCGCGAAACGGACACCGTCGCGCGCCTGGGCGGCGACGAATTCACCATCACGCTGAGCGAGTTGCAGGATGTCGACAGCGCCACCCATATCGCGCAAAAAATCCTCGACGACCTGGCCCGGCCCTTCCACCTGGGCGCCGAGGTCGCCTACATTTCGGCCAGCATCGGCATCACCCTGTATCCCCAGGACGCCGGCAACGCCAGCGAGTTGCTGCGCAACGCGGACCAGGCCATGTACCAGTCGAAGGACGCGGGGCGCAACCGCTTCAGTTACTTCACCCGCAGCATGCAGGAAGTCGCGCAGGCGCGCATGAACCTGAGCAACGACCTGCGGCGGGCGATCGGCGGCCCCCAGTTACAGGTCTACTACCAGCCCATCGTCGACCTGGCCACGGGGCGGATCGGCAAGGCCGAGGCATTGCTGCGCTGGCGCCACCCGGCACAGGGGCTGATCAGCCCCGTCGAGTTCATCCCCATCGCCGAACACAACGGCCTGATCGTCACCATCGGCGACTGGGTGTTCCACGAGGCGCTGCGGCAGGCCGGGCACTGGCGCGCGCTGGACGCCGACTTCACCGTCAGCGTCAATGTGTCGCCCGCCCAGTTCTACCGCAACAACGACGAGCACTACAGCGAATGGCTACGCCATTGCAAGGGTGGCAGTCCGGCGGTCGGCCTGGAGATCACCGAGGGCTTGCTGCTCGCCTCCAACGCCGCCGTTATCCAGCAACTGCTGGCCTTCCAGGACGCCGGCATCCAACTGTCGCTCGACGATTTCGGCACCGGCTATTCCTCGCTGTCGTATCTGCGCAAGTTCAATCTGGACTTCCTCAAGATCGACCAGTCCTTCGTCTACAACCTCGAACACGATGCGGCCAACGTCGCCTTGTGCGAGGCCATCATTGTCATGGCGCACAAGCTGGGCCTGAAGGTGATTGCGGAAGGCATCGAAACCTGGCCGCAGTGCGAACTGCTGAGCCGCGCCGGCTGCGATTACGGCCAGGGCTTCCTGTTCGGGCCGGCGCTGCCGGTCGAGGAATTCGAGGCCCTGCTGAAGGCGCCGGCCGGCGGCAAGCGGCTGGGATGGGACGCGCCGCCGCTCGCCGCACCGCTGAGGGACTGAGCAAGATACGCATCCGACCTACGCATCCCTCAGCCCACGCTTCGCCGGGCTATTTTTTCCTGTCCAATTCATGCATCTTGCGATGAACAAACTCGGCGGGGGTTTCCCCACCGGGCTGGCGCCGCACCTCGGCTTGGCCGGGAGTAGCGGCCACCCCGCCTACCAGTTCCCGCACTTTCCGGCGCAAGCTTTCCGCCCTCGCTTTGCGGGCGGCCGCGTTATCGTCTGCCATGATAGCCTCCATGAACAATTTTGCTATTAGACACCTCAATGGCGATTCAGTTCATTTTTTTCTCAGCAAGGCATCGATTTGCGCGCGCAGCACATGCACTTTGGCGCGGCTGGCGGTGGCGACCTCGCGCTGAACCGCGCTGGCGGTCAGCGTCGCTTGCTGCCCCGGCGCTTTCAGCTTCGATGCCTCCGGCGTCCTGGCATAAATTTGACTGCGGATACTCTCCCGCGCGTCGGAGAGCTGTCCAAGGTCGCGGAACTCGGGTTCGGAACCGAAGTGAATTTTCTGAAACCAGTGGTCGCTCTCGGTATCGTGCCAGCTAAGGTAGCCGCCGGGCAACACTTGGCGTGGCTCGGTGATGGCCCCGGTAAAGCTATAACGGGTGCCTGGGGCGGTGACAGGATCGAAATAACGCGGCGTATAAAAGTCGGAGACCGTGATGCCATTGACAGGATAGGCAAAGGCATGCGCCTCCGACGGGTCGCACACCTCAACCAGAAAACGCACCCGCCCTTGGCCCGGCATCGGGGACTTTCCGGGTTGCAGTCTGTTCCCCGCGGGGTCGCAGAGCATTTCCAACTCCTCGTGGCTGGCCGTCAATGACCACGTCGGCGAATACCGCACCAAACCAAATGGTTGCCCGTCCTTGTCCTTGTGAATGCCCCACGCGCCATCTACGCCGATATCGTCCTGCACCAGAATCGGCCAGTAGTCGATCGGCACGTCATCGAGGCTGGCAAATGCGTCCACGGTTGCCTGCACGCCCCAGATTGGCGAAAAATCGCGCAACATTTGCTTTTGCAACGCAGCGCTGACGCGCGCGACCTCGTCAAACCCTACGCGCGCTGTTTCTGAAACGATGGCAATATGCCTCAAGGACTCCGTATTGTTCATGACCTTCTCCTGGCTGCTGGCTGGGGAAGCCCACCGTCGAGGCGGGCGCCGCGCGGCCAGACAGCGGATCGGTACACCTCCGGAACGGCCTGGCCCGTCATTGGATAGTCCGCCAAGACCGGGCATGCCGCGTTGAGTCCACTCAAGGGTGCGCGGCGCTACTTCGGACGGACGGTGATCGTCGTGCGGCTCAGGTCGATGGCGTTGACGCGCACGCTGCCGAAGCTGTTGTCGTCGGCGGCGTTGACGCGGATGCTCGGCACGTCGATCGTGCCGACCCAGTCGGGCAGCGCCAGCGTCACGGAGCCGTCCGCGTTCCACACCGGCAGCGCGCCGCCGGCGCCGTACAGCACGTCCTTCGCCAGGATATCTGCGCTCAGCATGCCCAGCACCGGATTCAGCAGCAGGTCCGGATTGCCCAGGCCGCTCTGGCCGGCGCCGGGCTGGGGCCGCAGCCGGGACTGGGCGAAGACGATGCTGGCGTAACCTTTCGCCACCACGCCGCGCATGTCCTCGTCGTCGAGGGCGCGCCAGGCGATGGCGGCGGGCGCCGCCGCCGGCGCCGGACGCGCCAGAAAACGCGCGAACAGGCTTTTGCGCGGTTTGGCCGGCGCCGCTTGCTCGGCGCCGGCGGCAAGCGGCGCCGCCGGGGCGACGGCGCCGTCCTGGCAAAAGGCGCTGGCGGCAAACGTCAGCGCGGCTGCGGCAAGCATCGGCCGGCCCGTCTTCATGTGCACTCTCCCGAACGGCCATCGCGCCTGGCCAGGGCGTCCGCGGCGCCGTGGTGGCCGCGGAATCAAGCCCGATTGTAATGGATGTTTTTTAAACAATCCGCATCCGGCGCCGGGATTAGAGGAAGACCTCAGCGTTGCAGCGGCAGATAGCTTTGCTTGAGCTGGCGCAACACAAAACTCGATTTGCTGTGGCGGATGCCGGGGATTTTGTAGAGGCGCTCGCGCAGCAGGCGCTCGTAGTCGCGCGTGTCGCTGACGGCGATGCGCAGGTAGTAATCGTAGTCGCCCGACACGAGGAAGGCTTCCAGCACCTCGGGGATCAGCGCCAGCGCGTGGCCGAACTCGAACAGCGCCTGGTCGGAATGGTCGTCCAGCGTCACCTGCACGATGACGGTGTCGGCCAGCCCCACCTTGGCCGCGTTGACGCGCACCGTGTAGCCCTCGATGACGCCGTCCTCCTCCATGCGCTTGATGCGCGCCCAGCACGGCGACGAGGTCAGGCCGACCTTGGCGCTCAATTCGTGCAGGCTGAGGCGCGCGTCCACTTGCAGGGCGCTCAGGATGGCGCGGTCGAACTTGTCCAGCCTCATTCTGTATTTTCCATTTTTACGGTAAATTTTTCTGAATGGCTCGCAATTTACGAGAAATATGGAAGCCTTTCCTCCGTATTATGCAACAGAATCAAGGGCATGCATACTTCCGCCCACGCCGCCCCCCTCCCCTACGCCGCGCCCCGCAACGGCGCCGCCGTGCTGATCGAAACCCTGCTGGCGCTGGGCGTCGACACCGTCTTCGGCTATCCCGGCGGCGCCGTGCTGCCGCTCTACGACGCGCTGCACGCCGAGCCGCGGCTGCGCCACGTGCTGGTGCGCCACGAACAGGCCGCCGTGCACGCGGCCGAGGGCTACGCCCGCAGCACGGGCCGGCCCGGCGTCGTCTTCGTCACCTCCGGCCCCGGCATGAGCAACACCACCACCGGCCTGCTCGACGCCCTCTGCGACTCCGTGCCCGTGATTTGCATCAGCGGCCAGGTCGCCACGACGGCCATCGGCACGGCCGCCTTCCAGGAATGCGACGCCATCGGCATTTCCCGCCCCGTCACCAAATGGAACAAGCAAATCCGCGACGCCGAGGACGTCGCCGCGACGCTGCTCGACGCCTACCGGATGGCCAGCGGCGGGCGGCCCGGGCCGGTGCTGGTCGACTTCCCCAAGGACTTGCAGCTGGCCGCGGTGCGCGGCGCGCCGTGGACGGCGCCGGCGGCGAAGGCGGCGGCCGTCGTCGCGCTGCCGTCCGCCGCCGGCCAGATCGGCCAGGCGGCGCGCATGATCGCCGCCGCGCGCCGCCCCGTGTTCTACGGCGGCGGCGGCCTGATCAATTCCGGCGCGGCCGCCTGCGCCAGCTTCCGCGAACTGGTGCATGCCAGCGGCGCACCGTGCACGCTGACACTGCTCGGCCTTGGCGCCTTCCCCGGCTCCGACCGGCAATTCCTCGGCATGCTGGGCATGCACGGCACGCTGGAGGCGAACCTGGCCATGCACCACGCCGACCTGATCGTCTGCGTCGGCGCCCGCTTCGACGACCGCGTCACGGGCCGCCTCGACGCCTTCTGCCCGGACGCGGCCATCATCCACGTCGACATCGACCCGGCCTCGATCGGCAAGGTGGTGCGGGCCGACGTCGCCCTCGTCGGCGACTGCGCGCCCATCCTGGCGGCGCTGCGGGCGGCGCTGCCGGCGCCGGCCGATCTGGCGCCGTGGTGGCGCCGCGTCGACGGCTGGCGCGCGCAGCGCTCGCTGGCCTTCGACGACAGCGCCGCGCGCATCGTGCCGCAGGCGCTGATGAGCCGTCTGCAGGCGGCGCTGGCCGGGCGCGACGCCATCGTCTCGACCGACGTCGGCCAGCATCAGATGTGGGCGGCGCAGCACCTGCGCATCGAGCGGCCGGGGCGCTGGCTGACCTCGGGCGGCGCCGGCACGATGGGCTACGGCCTGCCGGCCGCGATCGGCGCGCAAATCGCCCACCCGGACGCCCTCGTCGTCTGCGTCAGCGGCGACGCCTCGATCCTGATGAACATCCAGGAAATGGCCAGCGCCACCCAGCACCGCGCGCCCGTCAAGGTGGTCCTGTCGAACAACGGCTACATGGGCATGGTGCGGCAATGGCAGGAGCTGATACACGGCGGGCGCTACAGCCACAGTTACACCGAGGCCCTGCCCGACTTCGTCGCGCTGGCCCGGGCCTTCGGCTGGCAGGCGCGCACGGTGGCGCGGCGCGAAGAACTCGACGCCGCGCTGGCCGACTGCCTGGACGCCGACGGCCCCTACTTCCTCGACGTGCGCGTGGCCGGCGACGAAAACTGCTTCCCGATGATACCGCCGGGGCGCGGCCACCACGAAGTGCTGCTGGCCAAGGGCGTCGCCTACACCGAGGCGCCGACGTAGCGCGAATTGGCGGCAGGGTGAGAATTGGTGACTATTCGACGGTGAAAAAACGGCATCATCCGGCTAGCCCGTGGGCCCGCGATGGCGCCACGGCAGCCCCGAACCACGCTCTCAAGGAATCCTATGCACGCACTCAAAACCCTGCCCGGCAAGGCCAGCTTCTTCGCCGCCTGCCTGGCATTTTCCCTCATCGGCGCGACGCAGCCGGCGGCCGCCGCGCCGGGTGACGACGGCGACGCCGTCCTCGCGCTGGTGCGCCAGCACGCGCAGGCGCAAAGCGGCTTCGACCAGGCCGCGCTGCGTGCCCTGACGGCCGACAATTACATCGAAGTGTCGCCGGCCGGCGAAGTCGACACGCGCGAAAAAATGCTGGCGTTTTACGCGCCCGAACAAAAAAGGCCGGCCCCGGCCGTCGCCGTCGAAGAACCGCTCACGCGCATCAGCGGCGACACCGCCATCGTCATCGCCAGACTGGCCTATACGATGAGCGCCGGCGGCCAGACCCGCAGCTTCGCGATGCGCGCCAGCTATGTCGCGCAAAAAAGCGCCGGCACCTGGAAACTCGTCGGCGCCCAGTACACCGGCATCCGCCCGCCGCAAGCGGCCGGCTAAGGCCGGGCGTCAGGACCAGATGCGGTAGACCCAGTAGCTTTCGTCCTCTTGGCCGGCGCGCAGCAGCTCGGTCGGGCTCAGGCCGGTGATTTCCTTGGTTTCCCGGCACAGGTGGGCCTGGTCGGCATAGCCGCCCCGGGCGGCGATGTCGGCCCACGAGGCCCGCCCTTCCAGTTTGGCGGCGCGCCAGGACAGGAACGATTGCTCGGCCCGGCTCATGCGCCGCAACGTGCGCATCGGCTGCCCCGCCCACGCTTTGACGCGGCGTTCGAGGTTGCGCGCGCCCCGGCCCCAGCCGGCCGCCGCCACTTGCACGCCGAGCCGTTTGACCCAGTCGCCGACGATGCCGCCGCGGCCGTCGTCCTCGGCCCGCGCGGCCAGCCAGCGCGGCTCAAGAAACGCTTCGATCAGGGCCACGCGGGCCGCGTCGTCCGGCGCCGCCAGCGCCTGCCGCGCCATCGCGGCCCAGTCCGGCCCCAGCGCCTCCTCGACCGGCGCGAAACGGTCGACCCAGGCGGAGATGTCCAGGCCCGTCAGCTTGTGCAGCGCCGCCGGGTACAACAGCAGCATGAAGCCGTGCATGGGCCCCGGGTTGTAGCTCACCGTGGGACGCGACTGCGGCCCGCCGAACAGCATGGCCGGGACAGGCACGACGGCGCCCGGCATCGGCACGACCATTTCCGCTTCGCCCGCGACCATCCAACTGATGCTGCACAGCGGGCTGGCCGGGAAGCGGTTCAGGCGCTGCTGCGGCGTCAGCGGCGCGCAAGCCATCGAGCTGCGCGCCAGATAGGCGCGCGCGCAGGCGGCCAGCGACAGGCGCGGCGCGATCAGACGCGTACTCGGTAAAGCGGGGATGCTTGCACTCATGGTCGGATGATTGTACCCGCGCCCGCTTTGCCGCGCGCCGTTTTGTCGGAAACGTTCAAGACGGCGCGCCGCCGCGACGCTACAGTCTGGCGATCATTCCATCACAAAGGAGTCCGCATGACGTTCAGTTCGAGCACCGCCCTTAACGCGCCGGCCGGCAGTCCGGCGCTGCGTTCGATCGCCTCGCTGCCGGGGCCGTTCGCGCTGCCGCTGGTGGGCAGCGCGCTGCAAATCCGGCCGACGCGCGTGCATCTGGACGTGGAGCGCTGGGCGCGCCGCTACGGCCCGCTGTTCCGCCTGCGCCTGGGGCGCAACACGATGCTGGTGGTGGCCGGCCACGAGCACGTCTCGGCGGTGCTGCGGGAACGCCCGGACGGCTTTCGCCGGCCCAGCGTCACGGCCGACGTGGCGCTGGAAATCGGCGGCATCACCGGCCTGTTCCTGGCCGAGGGCGCGGACTGGCGCAACCAGCGCCGCATGGTGATGCAGGGTTTCGCGCCAGCCGCGATCAGGGCGTACTTCCCGGCACTGGTGACGGTGGCGCTGCGCCTGCAGCGGCGCTGGGAGGCGGCCGCGGCCGGCGGCCGCAGCATCGATCTGAGCGAAGATTTGAAGCGCTACACGGTCGACATCATCGCCGGCCTGGCGTTCGGCACCGAGGTCAACACCATCGACTCCGGCGAGGACGTGATCCAGCGCCACCTCGACGTCATGCTGCCGGCCGTGGCGCGGCGCAGCCTGGCGCTGTTCCCCTACTGGCGCTATGTCAGGCTGCCGGCCGACCGCCGCCTGGAGCGCAGCGCGGCGGGGCTGACGGCGGCCGTCGCCGATCTGGTCGGGCAGGCGCGCCGGCGCATGCAGGCCGAGCCGGCGCGGCGCGCGCGGCCCGCGAATCTGCTCGAGGCGATGCTCGCCGCCGCCGACCAGGAGGGCAGCGGCGTCGACGACGACACCGTCGGCGGCAATGTCGCGACGATGCTGCTGGCCGGCGAGGACACCACCGCCAATACCATCGCCTGGATGCTGTATCTGCTGCATTGCCACCCGCAAGCGCTGCGCAAGGCGCAGGACGAAGTGCGCCGCGTGGCCCCCGATCCGGCCGCCTTTTGCGTCGAACAGATGGACGCGCTTGAGTATCTGGGCGCCTGCGCCAGCGAGGCGATGCGCCTCAAGCCGGTGGCGCCGTATCTGCCGCTGGAGGCGCTGCGCGACAGCGTCGTCGGCGATGTCGCTGTACCGGCCGGCACGACGCTCTGGTGCGTGATGCGCAAGGACAGCGTCGCCGACACGCACGTGCAGGACGGCGCCGCCTTCGATCCGCAGCGCTGGCTGCGCAAGGACGAGGTGGGTCCGCCCGACAAACACCTGTCGCTGCCCTTCGGCGCCGGGCCGCGCACCTGCCCGGGCCGCTACCTGGCTTTGCTTGAAATGAAGATCGTCGTGGCCATGCTGCTGGCGCGCTTCGAGCTGGCCGGCGTCGATACGCCGGACGGCCGGGAGGCGCGCGAGCTGATGGGCTTCGTGATGTCGCCGGTCGGCCTGCGCATGCGGCTGCGCCAAGCCGGGGGCGCCGTCTAAGCCCGGCCCAGCAGCTTCGTGTTGAAGAAGTTGTGCACGCCCTTGCGCAGCTCGTCGACGTGCTCGAACTCGATATAGGTGACGTCGGCCAGGTCGTCCAGTTCGCGCAGCAGGGTGGTCTTGATCGGCGCGTGCTTCCACACCAGGAACAGGATGGGCGCGTTGCTGCCCCTGAAGAGGTGGTAGCCCAGCTCGAAGGCGCTGCTTTCGCTCATGCCGACGCGGATGTTGATGAACAGGTCGGCCCGCTCCAGCAGCCCCAGGCGGTGTTCGCGGAAGTTCTGCGGCGTGAACAGCTTGCCCGTCTCGCGCTCGAACGATTGCTTGAAGGTGGTGGCGCTTTCGGCGCGTATCCCCGTCAGGTAGTGGAAGGCGTAGGGCGCGCCGTTGGCGCTGTCGATCAGCACCAGGATGTCGGCGATCATGCGCTGCTGCTCCTGGTCGGCCTCGGTGAAGGGCTGGCGGATGAAGATTTCGATCGGGGTCGCGCCGACGTCGCGCCTGTCGCGCCGCCGCGCGCGCCGCTCCGGCACCTCGATGGCGGCCGCCTCCCAGTCGAGCGCGCGGGGCGCCAGGCGTCCGCCGCCGGGGCGCGCCACCTCCTCGTCCGTCTCCGGCGGGCGGTGCTGCTGCAGCAGCGGGTAGAGGGCGAAGCTGTCGATGTAGCGCACCGCCTCGCTGGCCGCGTCGGCGCCGGCGATGGTGCTGTAGAAGGCCGCGCCGGATTGCAGCGCGGCGATGCGGATGGCCCGCGAGGCCATGATCGCGCCGCGCTTTTCGTCCACCGTCAGGATCACCATGGCGATGCTCTTGGCTGCCAGTTGTTCCAGCACCTCGGCGTCCTCCACCGCCAGCGCCGGGATGTCGGCGGCGCAGATGACGGCGGCCGTGACCAGGCTGGCGCAGATGCCGAAGCCGAGCGTGTGCAACTGCCGCGCCACCGCGACGGCGCGGGCCTGGTCGCCGCGCTTGACGCGCATGTAGACGCGGCCGCCGCGCGGCAGGTTCACGCCGGCCGCCAGCTGCGATTTGTAGTAGGCCTCGCCGAAGGTTTTGCCCACGCCCATGACTTCGCCGGTGGATTTCATCTCCGGCCCCAGCAGCGTGTCGACGCCGGGGAATTTGGCGAAGGGGAAGACGGCCTCCTTGACGCTGAAGTAGCGCGGCTGCGCCTCGTCGAGCACGCCCTGCGCCTCCAGCGAGCGCCCCGTCATGCAGCGCGCCGCGATCTTCGCCAGCGCCATGCCGGTGGCCTTGGAGACGAAGGGCACCGTGCGCGAGGCCCGCGGATTCACCTCCAGCACGAAGATGACGTCTTGCACGCGGCCGTCGACCTTGCTCTGCTGGATGGCGAACTGCACGTTCATCAGTCCGACCACGTGCAGGCCGCGCGCCATCAGCACGGTCTGGCGCTTGAGCTCCTTGACGGTTTCCGCCGCCAGCGAGTACGGCGGCAACGAGCAGGCCGAGTCGCCCGAGTGCACGCCGGCCTGTTCGATGTGTTCCATGACGCCGCCGATGACGGTGCGGTGGCCGTCCGACAGGCAGTCGATGTCGACCTCGATGGCGTTGTCGAGGAAGCGGTCGAGCAGCACCGGCGCGTCGTGCGACACGCTGACGGCCTCGCGCATATAGCGTTCCAGCTCCAGCGGTTCCTCGACGATTTCCATGGCCCGCCCGCCCAGCACATACGAGGGCCGCACCACCAGCGGATAGCCGATTTCCTGCGCCAGGCGGCGCGCCTCGTCCTCGGTGCGGGCGGTGCGGTTTTCCGGCTGGCGCAGGCCCAGCTTGCGCAGCAGTTGCTGGAAGCGTTCGCGGTCCTCGGCCACATCGATCATGTCGGGCGAGGTGCCGATGACGGGCACGCCGGCGCCGGCCAGGGCCAGCGCCAGCTTCAGCGGCGTCTGGCCGCCGTACTGGACGATGACGCCGAGCGGCTGTTCGAGGTGGACGATTTCCAGCACGTCTTCCAGCGTCAGCGATTCGAAGTACAGGCGGTCCGAAGTGTCGTAGTCGGTCGAGACGGTTTCCGGATTACAGTTGACCATGATGGTTTCATAGCCGTCCTCGCGCAGCGCCAGCGCCGCGTGCACGCAGCAGTAGTCGAACTCGATGCCCTGGCCGATGCGGTTCGGCCCGCCGCCCAGCACCATGATCTTGCGCCGCTCGCCGGGGCGGGCCTCGCACTCCTCGTCGTAGCTGGAATACAGGTAGGCGGTGTTGCTGGCGAATTCGCCGGCGCAGGTGTCGACGCGCTTGTAGACGGGGCGCACGCCGAGCGCGTGGCGGTGCGCGCGCACCTCGGCCTCGCTGCTGTGCAGCAGCGTCGCCAGGCGGCGGTCGCCGAAGCCCTGCTGCTTCAGCTCGAACAGCGCGCCCTTGTCGAGCGCGCCCAGCGACTGCCCGGCCAGCCACAGCTCGGTCGTGATCAAGTCCTGCAACTGGGCCAGGAACCAGGGGTCGATGCGGCTCAGCTGGTGGACCTGCTGCAGCGAATAGCCCTGGGCGAAGGCCTCGCCCAGATACCAGATGCGCTCCGGCCCCGGCGCGGCCAGCTCCTCGTCGATGACGGCGCGCCCGCTGCCGTTGCGGCGCAGGCCGTCGGCGCCGACTTCGAGGCCGCGCAGGGCCTTCTGGAACGATTCCTGGAAGGTGCGGCCGATCGCCATCACCTCGCCCACCGACTTCATCTGCGTCGTCAGGCGGTCGTCGGCGGCCGGGAATTTCTCGAAGGCGAAGCGGGGAATCTTCACCACCACGTAGTCGATGCTGGGCTCGAACGAGGCCGGCGTGACGCCGCCGGTGATGTCGTTGCGCAGCTCGTCGAGCGTGTAGCCGACGGCCAGCTTGGTGGCCACGCGGGCGATCGGGAAACCGGTCGCCTTCGAGGCCAGCGCCGACGAGCGCGACACGCGCGGGTTCATTTCGATGACGACCATGCGGCCGTCGTCCGGGTTGACGGCGAACTGCACGTTGGAGCCGCCGGTGTCGACGCCGATCTCGCGCAGCACCGCCAGCGCGGCGTTGCGCATGATCTGGTATTCCCTGTCCGTCAGCGTCTGCGCCGGCGCCACCGTCACCGAGTCGCCCGTGTGCACGCCCATCGGGTCGAGGTTCTCGATCGAGCAGACGATGATGCCGTTGTCCTTCTTGTCGCGCACCACCTCCATCTCGAATTCCTTCCAGCCCAGCAGCGACTCCTCGATCAGCAGCTCCGAGGTCGGCGACAGTTCCAGGCCGCGCGTGCAGATGGCGAGGAACTGCTCCAGGTCGTAGGCGATGCCGCCGCCGCTGCCGCCCATCGTGAACGAGGGCCGGATGACGACGGGGAAGCCGAGCGCCTGCTGCGCCTCCCAGGCCTCGGCCATGTTGTGCGCCACGCCGGAACGCGCCGAAGCCAGGCCGATCTTGGTCATCGCCTGCTTGAACTTGGCGCGGTCCTCGGCCTTGTCGATGGCCTCCGGCGAGGCGCCGATCAGCTCGACGCCGTATTCCTTCAGCACGCCGTGGCGGTGCAGCTCCAGCGCGCAGTTCAGCGCCGTCTGCCCGCCCATCGTCGGCAGCACGGCGTCGGGCCGCTCGCGCGCGATGATGCGCGCCAACACCTCCCAGTTGATCGGCTCGATATAGGTGACGTCGGCCAGGTCCGGGTCCGTCATGATCGTCGCCGGGTTGCTGTTGACCAGGATCACCTTGTAGCCCTCCTCGCGCAGCGCCTTGCAAGCCTGCACGCCGGAGTAGTCGAACTCGCAGGCCTGGCCGATGACGATGGGGCCGGCGCCGATCAGCAGTATGCTGCTCAGGTCTTTACGCTTAGGCATTTTTATGCTTCTCCATCAAGGTCACGAAACGGTCGAACAGGTGGCCGATGTCATGCGGACCGGGCGCGCCCTCGGGATGGCCCTGGAAGCCGAACGCCGGCTTGTCCGTGCGGGCGAAGCCCTGCAGCGAGCCGTCGAACAGCGACAGGTGGGTGACGCGGCAGTTGGCCGGCAGCGATTCGAGGTCGACGGCGAAACCGTGGTTCTGCGAGGTGATCATCACGTGGCCGCTGTCGAGGTCCTGCACCGGATGGTTGGCGCCGTGGTGGCCGAACTTCATCTTGCGCGTCGTCGCGCCCGAGGCCAGCGCCATGATCTGGTGGCCGAAGCAGATGCCGAAGGTGGGAATGCCGTGCTCGATCAAGTCGCGGCAGGCGCCGATGGCGTAGTCGCACGGCGCCGGGTCGCCCGGGCCGTTGCCGAGGAAGATGCCGTCCGGATGGTGCGCCAGCGCCTGCGCCGCCGAGGTGTGGGCCGGCAGCACGGTGATCTGGCAGCCGCGCGCGGCCAGCATGCGCAGGATGTTGCGCTTGACGCCGTAGTCGATCGCCACGACGCGGCGGCCGGGCCGCTCCAGGCGGCCGTGGCCGCGGCCCAGCAGCCATTCCGTCTCGCGCCACTCGTAGGGTTCGCGCGTCGTCACCTGGCGCACCAGGTCGACGCCGCTCAAGCCGGGAAAGGCGCGCGCCAGCGTCAGCGCGTGGCCGGCCTGGTCGGTGCCGGCGACGATGGCGCCGCTCTGCGCGCCGCGCTCGCGCAGCAGGCGCGTCAGCTTGCGCGTGTCGACGCCGGCGATGGCGACGACGTTCTCGTCCTTCAGATAGTCCGACAGCGAGCGGGCCGAGCGGAAATTCGAGGCCAGCAGCGGCAGGTTCTTGATCACCAGGCCGGCCGCGGCGATGCGCTCCGACTCGGCGTCCTCGACGTTGACGCCGGTGTTGCCGATGTGCGGATAGGTCAGCGTCACGATCTGGCTGCGGTAACTGGGGTCGGTGAGGATTTCCTGGTAACCCGTCATGGCCGTGTTGAAGACCACCTCGCCGCAGGTGTGGCCGGCGGCGCCGATCGACACGCCGCGGAACACCGGGCCGTCGGCGAAGGCCAGGATCGCCGGCGCGAAGGGCGGGCGCAAAGATCGGGGGGCAGTGCTCATGGACTCTCCTAGGATGAGGGCAAGGCGGGGCGCGCGGCGGGCCGGCGCCGCCGCGGGGACGACGACGCCGGCTCAGGCGCGCCGGGCGCGCCGCGCCGCCGCGGCG
>NZ_JAQQXR010000015.1 GCF_028595325.1 Janthinobacterium fluminis | reverse complement strand
GTTTCGGGCCGCACGCCCAGCCCGATCAGGTGGTGCGCCAGCCGGTTCGCCCGGGCATTCAGTTCGGCGTAGCTGAGCGCCACGTCGCCGAACGCCAGCGCCTGCGTTTCCGGGTGCAGCGCCGCCTGCCGCTCGAACAGCCGCTGCACCGGCTCGGCGTCCGGGTAGCGCCGCTCGTTTACGCCCCATTGCTCAAGCCGGGCCTGCTCGGCCCCGTTCAGCAGCGCGACCTCGCCCACGGTTCGCCCGCCGCCCTCCAGCAGGGCGGCGAGGACCGCCAGGTAGTCGCCGGCCAGGCGCTCGATGCTGGCGGCTTCGAACAATTCCGCCGCATACGTGAAGCGCAGGTCGAGCTGTCCGTCGGCCTGCTCGGTCGAGTCCAGGGTCAATTCGAATTGCGCGGCCTGGTCCGGCAGCGGGTAATGCCGCACCTCCAGACCGGGCAATTGCGCGAGGGCGCGGTAATCCGCGCGCAGGTGGTTGAACATCACCTGGAACAGCGGACTGTGGCTGAGGCTGCGTTCGGGATGCAGCGCGTCGACCAGCTGCTCGAACGGCAAGTCCTGGTGCGACTGGGCGCCCAGCGCCGCCTCGCGCGCCTGCGCCAGCACCTGCGCCAACGGGGTGCGTCCGTTCATGTTGTTGCGCAAAACCTGGGTGTTGACGAAGAAGCCGATCAAGCCTTCGGTTTCGACCCGGTGGCGGTTGGCGACGGGAACGCCGACGCGGATGTCCTCCTGCCCGGTATAGCGGTGCAGCAGCACCTGGAAGCCGGCCAGCAGCAGCATGAAGAGCGTCGCGCCCTCGGCTTGCGCGCGCTGGCGCAAGCCCTCCAGCGCGTGCGCCGGCAACGCGACGCTGTGGCGCGCGGCCCGGTAGCCGGCCACGGCGTGGCGCGCATGGTCGGCCGGCAGCGCCAGCACCGGCTGCGCGCCGCCAAGCTGCTGCAGCCAGTAAGCTAGCTGCCGCGCGCGCTCGCCGCCGGCCAGCCAGCCCTGCTGCCACGCGGCGTAGTCGACGTACTGCACCGGCAGCCCGGCCAAGACCGGCGCCGCGCCCGCCAGGTGGGCGCGGTAGTGCGCACCCAGCTCTTCGAGCAAGACCTGCATCGACACGCCGTCGGAGACGATGTGGTGCATCACGACGACGAGGATGTTGTCCTCGTCGCCGAGGCGGATCAGGGCCACGCGCAGCAGCGGCGCCCGGCTCAGGTCGAACGGCTGGGCGTTGACGCTGTCGGCCAGCCGCGCCGCGCGGGCTTCGCGTTCGCCGGCCGGGACTGCGCGCAGGTCGCTCACCGACAAATCGAAGTGGCCGGCCGGCTCGATCAACTGCTCGGCCAGGCCGTCGGCGCCGGCCCGGAACACCGTGCGCAGGGATTCGTGGCGCGCCACCAGGCCATCGAAGCCGGCCCGCAGCGCGTCGATGTCCAAGGCCCCGGTATAGCGCAGCGCGCCACCGATGTGGTAGGCCGTGCCGGTCGGGTCGAGCTGCCACAGGAACCACTGGCGCTGCTGGGCGTGCGACAGCGCCAGCGGCAGGCGCCGCCGCGCCGGCTCCAGCGTCGCCATCGCCGATTTCGGCGCGCGCGCGCCGCTCGCCAGCAATTGCCCGATGGCCTCCGCCATCGCGGCCAGTTGCGGCTGCTCGAACACGGTGCGCACCGCGAAATCGACATCCCAGCGCTCGCGCACGCGGGCCGCCAGTTGCACCGCCGCCAGCGAGCTGCCGCCGCTGGCAAGGAAGTGGGCGTCGCGCGCAAACACGGCATCGGCGCCGCGCTTCAGCACCTCGCGCCAGAGGCCGGACAGGGCCAGCTGCGTCGCGTCGAGGGCGGGCGCGTCGGCCGCCTCGGCGGCGCCGCCGCGCACGAATTTGCCGTGTTCATAGACGGCGTAGGCGTCCAGCGTGTGTTCAAGCCAGCCCTTGCGGCAGGCCCCGCGCTGCAGTTTGCCGCTGGAAGTCTTGGGCAGCGCGCCCGGATTCAGCAACACCAGCACCGACGCCGGCTCGCGGCACACGGCCGCCACCACCAGGCTCAGGGCGTCCACCAGGGCCGCCACGGGCACCAGTTTTTGCAGGCCGCGCGACACCTCGACGGCCACGCCGACGCCCTCGCCGCCGTCGGGCATGGGCACCGCAAATGCGGCAACGCGGCCCTTGCGGGCGGCCGCCACCTCGGCCTCGATGGCACGCTCGATGTCTTGCGGATAAATATTCTGGCCGCGCAGGATGATCAAGTCCTTGATGCGGCCCGTGATGAACAGCTGCTCGTCCTGCATGAAGCCGAGGTCGCCGGTGCGCAACCAGCGCTGGCCGCGACGCGTGACGAAGGTGTCGGCGCTGTCCCGCTCGCGGCGCCAGTAACCATGCGCGATGCTGGCGCCGCTGGCCCAGATTTCGCCGACCCGGCCGGCGCCGGCCGCTTCCAGCGTGACGGGGTCAACAATCTCCACCCGGTGCTCCGCGACCGTGCTGCCGCAGGCGACCAGGACGGTGCCGCCGGCCGCCGGCTGCGGCCGCCCCTGCGCCAGGCTGTCGGCGGAAAACGCGCACGCGCTCAGGCCGGCCGTGCGGCGCCCGCCGGTGAGCAGCAGGGTGGCTTCGGCCAGCCCGTAGCAGGGATAGACGGCGGCGGCGGCGAAACCGGCCGGCCCGACATGCGCGATGAAGTCGCGCAAGGTGTCGTGCCGCACCGGCTCGGCGCCGGAGAACGCCAGCCGCCAGCTGGACAGATCCAGCCGCGCGAGCTGGTTCTCGCGGACCCGCTCCAGGCACAGGCGGAAGGCGAAGTCCGGGCCGCCGCTGACGCTGCCGCGCAAGCGCGAAATCGCCTCCAGCCAGCGCGCCGGCCGTTCGAGGAAGAACTTGGGCGTCATCAAACCCACCGGCACGCCGCGGTGGATGGGCTGCAACAGCCCGCCGATCAAGCCCATGTCGTGGTACAGCGGCAGCCAGGACACGAAGATGTCGGCCGCGCCCACGGACATGCTGCGCTCGATGGCGCGCTCGTTGGCCATCAGGTTGCCGTGCGTGACGATCACGCCCTTGGGGGTCGAGGTGGAACCCGAGGTGTATTGAAGAAAGGCGATATCGTCGGCCTGCGGCGCATGGCTGCGCCACGCCTGCGCGCCATCCGGGTCGACGGCGTCGGCGGCGATGGCGGTGACGCCGGCGAACGCGTCGATGCCGCAGCCGACCATGTCGAGGATGCTCGCGGTGGTCAGGATGCAACTGGCCTGGGCATCGGTGGCGATGCCGACCAGGCGGGCCAGATGCTGCTGCCGCGCCGATTCGGGCGGAAACACGGGCACCGCGACCAGGCCCGCGTACAGGCAGGCGAAGAAGCTGACGACGTAATGGTCGTCGTTGTCGAGCAGCAGCAGGACGCGCTCGCCGAGGCTGAACTGCGCCTGCAGGCGGGCGGCCAGGGCGCGGATGCGCCGCTCCAGCAGCGCATACGAGATCGCGGTGTCGACCACCGCGCCCTCGCGCTCGGCGACCACGATCAAGGCGGTATCGTCGGGGCGCTCAGCGGCGAGCTGGCGCAGGTGAACGACAAAATTATCGGGGAAGTTGCGCAAAGGCGGATTGCTAGTCATCGTGCGTCCTGGTGGATATCGGTCTGTTGCGGAACTTGCCGCGCGGCGGCGGCATAGGCGATGCCGCCCCCGGCTGCATCAACGCCGCGACGTTCTAATTCAGTACATTGGGGGCGCTGCCCGCCGGCGGCGTCAGGAGCGCGCGGCGGCGGCCTGCTCGTCCATCCAGGTGCGCAGGGACAGGGGACGCATATCGCCGCCCCACGCCTGCTCGACGTATTGCAGCACGGTTTTCTTGTCGCCCCTCACGCCGTCGACGGCGCGCCAGCCGCCGGGAACGGCCTTCCAGTGGGGCCAGATGGAATACTCTTCCTCATGATTGACGAGGACGATGAAGGTTTCGTCTTCGCGGTCAAAGCAGCTTGTGGACATGCGGTTTTCCTCATCAGATTGGATGGCGGCGCCGCGCGTCCCGACATGGGCCGCCGCCTGCGCCGCTCGCTATCTATGACGCATGAGCCGGAGATAAATTTAGCGGAAGCTCCGCCCGCGCCCGGCGGCGCCGCTGTTGCGAGGTCATCAACGTGTCATATTGAATTGTTACATTCTGGGTTTTTCTCACCAAGCCCGGACCACCCACATGACACGCAGACACCTTTCCGCCGCTGGCCTCAGCGTCGCACTCACCCTGATGCTGACCGCCTGCGGCAGCGACGCCAAGAAAGAAACCGAACCGGTGCTCGTCGAATCGCCGAAGAACGTCATCTTCTTCCTCGGCGACGGCATGGGGATGACGACGATGACGGCGGCGCGCATCTACGCCGTCGGCGAGGACGGTGAGCTGACCATGGACACGCTGCCGGAAACAGCCTTCGTCAAGACCTTCTCGAACGACGCCCAGGTGACCGACAGCGCGCCGTCGATGTCGGCCTATATGACGGGCGTCAAAATGAACAATGAAGTGCTGTCGATGTCCCAGGACACGCAGGCGATCGACCCGATCGCCGACGCCAATGGCAACAAGCTGGGCAACAACTGCGGCCCCAAGAACGGCACGCCCGCCACGACGCTGCTGGAAATGGCCAAGGCCAAGGGCCTCTCGGCCGGCGTCGTCACGACCACCCGCATCACCCACGCGACCCCGGCGGCGACCTACGCCCACATCTGCCACCGCGACCTGGAAAACGACATCGCCGCGGCGATGGTGCCGGACGGAAAAGGCTACAACAGCGCGCTGGGCGCGACCGGCCTGGACGTCGTGCTGGGCGGCGGCAAGCAATTCTTCACGCTGCCGAAAGACGGCGGCAAACGCGCCGACGGCCGCGACCTGATCGCCGAAATGAAAGCCAAGAACTACACCGTGGCCGGCAACGCCAGCGAATTCAACGCCGTCGACGCCAGCAAGACCGAGCGCCTGTTCGGCCTGTTCACGTCCAGCCACATGAGCTACGACCTGGACCGCGACCCGGCCAAGGAACCTAGCCTGGCCGACATGACGACCAAGGCCATGGACGTGCTGGCGAAGAACAAGAAGGGCTACTTCCTGATGGTCGAAGGCGGCCGCATCGACCACGCCCTGCATGAAACCACCGCCAAGAAGGCGCTGCACGACACCGTCGCCTTCGACAACGCCATCAAGGCCGCCATCGCCAAGGCCAAGCTCAGCGATCCGGACCTGAAAAACACGCTGATCGTGGTCACCGCCGACCACGACCACACCCTGGTGCTGAACGGCTACGCCAAGCGCACCGGCAAGACCACGGCCGCCAACCCCGGCGTGCTGGGCCTGGTGAAAAACTACGTCTCCGGCGCCACGGAAAAAGACCTCGACGGCGCGCCGTACTCGATCATCGGCTTCGGCAACGGCGAAAACCGCACCCAGGCCAGCCGCTCGACCATGGTCAGCCTGGACGAAACGACGACCAGCGCCAACACCTACCACCAGGAAGCCGCGATCCGCGTCTCGGCCGGCAATGAAACCCACGGCGGCACCGACGTCTTCCTCGGCGCCATCGGCAAGGGTTCCGACACCTTCCTCGGCACCATCGACAACACCAAAGTGTTCGGCCTGGTCAAGAACGCCGCCGGCCTGTAATTCTCAAGAACTGGATACCCACAGATGAAACCTACCCTGAAACAACCACTGCTGGCCCTCGCCCTGGCCGCGCTGTTTGCCAACACCGCCTCCGCCGCCGACGCCAAGAACATCATCTTCTTCCTCGGCGACGGCATGGGTCCGTCCACCGTGACGGCCGCGCGCATCTACAAGTACGGCGAAGACGGCAGCCTGGCCATGGACAGGCTGGAGCGCACCGCGCGCATCAAGACCTACTCGAACGACGCCCAGACCACCGACAGCGCACCGTCGATGGCCGCCTACATGACCGGCGTCAAGATGAACAATGAAGTCATCTCGATGTCGGCCAACACCGTCGCCACCGAACCGGGCAAGGACGCCAACGGCAACCTGGGCGTCAACAACTGCGCCGCCAACAACGGCACGGCCGCCCAGACCATCCTGGAACTGGCGAAAGCCAACGGCAAGGCGGTCGGCTCGATCACCACCACCGAACTGACCCACGCGACCCCGGCCGCGACCTTCTCGCACATCTGCAACCGCAACGCCCAATACGCGATCGCCGCGCAAACCGTGCCGGGCGGCGACAGCTACAACGCCGCGCTGAAGGACGGCGTCGACGTGCTGATGGGCGGCGGCCGCAACCACTTCACCCCTTACGTCGCCGTCACCAACAAGGCCGGCCGCGCCGACGGCCGCAACCTGCTGACCGAACTGGCCGCCAAAGGCTACACCGTCGCCGCCACCAAGGCGGAAATGGTCGCCGCGCCGAACAACAAGAAATTCATCGGCCTGTACAGCAGCAAGAGCCACCTGGAGTACGAACTGGACCGCACCGCCACGCCGCCGAAAGGCGAGGGCGCGAACCAGCCCAGCCTGGCCGAAATGACGGTCAAGGCCATGGACATCCTGGCGCAAAACGACAAGGGTTACTTCTTGATGGTCGAAGGCGGCCGCATCGACCATGCCCTGCACGGCACCAACGCCAAGCGCGCGCTGAGCGACACCATCGCCTTCGACGACGCCATCAAGGCCGCGCTGGACAAGGCCAGGCTGACCGACCCGACGCTGGCCAACACGCTGATCGTCGTCACCGCCGACCACGACCACACGCTGGCGTTCAACGGCTACGGCAAGCGCGGCAGCCCCATCCTCGACATCAACCGCAACTACAAGGACGGCAAGCCTAGCCTGGACGCCGACGGCAACACCTACACGACCCTGGTGTTCGGCAACGGCCCGAACCGCCCGAATCTGCGCACCAGCGTCGACAGCGCCACCGCGCTGGGCGACGCCTACCAGCAGGAAACCGGCGTGCGCCTGGCCAGCGAAACCCACGGCGGCGGCGACGTCAAGTTGCTCGCCACCGGCGCCGGCGCCAAGAACTTCAAAGGCACGCTGGACAACACCAAGGTATTCAGCCTGCTGAAATCGGCCTTCGGCTTCTAAGCAATAGCCGGAGTCGGGCCCGCGCGGCCCGGCTCCGGTTCGACCAGAGAGTAAGCATGAAATCCCCCATTCTGTTCCTCGCCGCCGGCCTGCTGTGCGCCCTCGCGCAAGCGGCCGCGCCGGCCCCCGACCTCGACCTCGGCATCCAGTACTACAGCCGCGTGCTGACGCCGGAAGGCGTGACGCGCGAAAGCCGCTACGAGGAAAAAATGCTGCGCCGCCCGGGCCACGTCTGGGTCGAGCGCGTGCTGCCGAAAACCGCGGCCGCGCCGGAGGCGCCGGCCAAGCACAAGGTTGCCTTCAAACCGGCCCAGCACGAACACAAGGAATTCAACCATGTCGTGATTCCCCGCCACCTCGTGCTGGAGCAAAACAAGCTGCGCGTCGAATACGTCGACGCCCACGCCAGGCAGGTCATCGCCATCCCCGCCACCGAATACGAGAACGTCAATTTCGACGGCTCCTGGGACAACAGCTTCTACCTGCTGAACCCCAAGCTGCTGGCCGCCATGCCGCTGTCTAAGCAAGTGTCCAGCGTGCCCGGCGCGCGCTGGCGCGAAGTCGAGAAGAACGGCGTGTTCCAGCGCGTGCTGTGGGACGAGCAAAAGCAGATCGCCCTGGTCATCGAGAGCGGCGACAAGGCCGGCACCTTCTACCGCCGCGTCGACGCCAAGCCGCAGGCCAGCCTGAGCCGCGAACTGCCGTGGCTGGGCCTGCGCGGCTACGGCCAGAAGGAATACGCCGACTTCCTCGACTAAGCCCCGCTTGACCCTGGCCGGCGCCGCCACTACCATGCAGTGACACTGACCAGGGGAGCGACGGCGATGGACCAGCAATTCGAAGAGGGCTTGCGCATGCGCAAGCAGGTGATGGGCGCAGACTTCGTCGACAAGGCCTTCGCCAACGTCGACGCGTTCACGGCGCCGCTGCAGGACTTCGTCACGCGCAACGCCTGGGGCACCGTCTGGTGCCGCGACGGCCTCGACCTGAAAACCCGCAGCCTGCTGACGCTGTCGATGCTGACCGCGCTCGGGCGCGCGCAGGAACTCCGCGGCCACGTGCGCGGCGCCGTCAACAACGGCGCCAGCATGCGCGAGATACAGGAAGTGCTGCTGCACGCCAGCGTCTATTGCGGCATGCCGCTGGCCATCGACGCCTTCCGCTCGGCGCAGGAAGTGCTGGCGGAGATGGGGATGATTGCGCCGGCATAGCCGCTGCGGGCGGGCGCGGAAATCCGCGCGGCATAAAAAAAACGGAGACGGCACCTTGATGCCGTCTCCGTTTTTTTTGGGGCCGCGCCGCGGCTTACTCCACTGCGGCCGCCTTCTTCGCCGGGGCTTTTTTCACGGCGGCTTTTTTTGCCGGCGCTTTCTTGGCCGGCGCCTTGGCCGGCGCCTTGGCGGCGGCTTTCTTCGCCGTCGCCTTCAGCGGCGCCGCCTCCGCGCCCTCCGCGTCGGCATCGGCGACCGCGGCGGCCTTGCCCTTGGCCGGCACCTTGGCCTTGCGCTCCTCGAACTCGAAGCTGATCTTGCCGTCCTTGCCCTTGACCAGGAAGGCCTTGAACGGGCGGCGCGTGCGCTGCGAGATGAAGCCGGGCAGCAGATCGGTCTTGCCGGCGACCAGCAGCTTGACCATTTGCTCAGGCAGTATTTCCTGCTGCAAGATGATGCGGCCGCTGCGGAAGTCGCAGGTCTTCGGCTTGGCGACGCTGTGCTCGCACACATAGGCCAGGCCCATTTCATAGACGCCGGCGGCGCATTTCGGGCACGGCCCCAGCGCCGTCTGGCCGCTGAAGTCGACGCCCTCGCCGTCCTCGCTCTCGTCGTTCTGGCCGAAATCGAACTCCAGCTTGAAGTTGCTGATGTCCTCGTCGCGCACGATGCGCAGGATGGCCGCGAACGGCCGCCCCATCTTCGAGCGGAAGCCTTGCAGCGGCCCGATGGTGCGCTGGATCAGCAATTCCTCGACCTCGGCGATTTCGAACTGGCGGCTGCCCGGCGTCTTGCTCATCGAGAATTCGCACTTGGTGCAGGCGAAGCGGCGGTAGTTTTCCTTGACCACGCTGCCGCAGTTCGGGCACGGCGCCGCCATCGTCGCGTAGTCGCCGGGGATCGTGTCGTTGTCGTATTCCTTGGCGCGCTTGACGATGATTTGCGTCATCTGGGCGATTTCGCGCATGAACTCGTCGCGCGAGATGCGGCCCTTTTCCATCTGCGACAGCTTGTATTCCCACTCGCCCGTCAATTCCGGCGCCGTCAATTCGTTGACGCCGAGGCCGCGCAGCAAAGTCATCAGTTGCGACGCCTTCGCCGTCGGCATCAATTCGCGGCCTTCGCGTATCAGGTAGCGCTCCGTCAGCAAGCCCTCGATGGTCGCCGCGCGCGTCGCCGGCGTGCCCAGGCCCTTGCCGGCCATGGCGTCGCGCAACTCGTCGTCGTCGATCAGCTTGCCGGCCCCCTCCATCGCCGACAGCAGCGTCGCCTCCGTGTAGCGCGCCGGCGGCTTCGTGACGAGGCCGTTGGCCGTGACTTTCTCGGTGTGGACTTTTTCGCCCTTGGCCACCGGCACCAGATTGCCGTTGCCGTTGTTTTCCTTGTCTTCGTCCGTCGACGCTTCCTTGCCGTAGATCGCCAGCCAGCCGGGATTCGTCATGACCTTGCCCTCGGTCTTGAACTGGTGGCCGGACACTTCCGTGTAGCGGGTCGTGACCTGGAACTCGGCCGGCGGGAAGAACACGGCCATGAAGCGGCGCGTCACCAGGTCGTACAGTTTCTGTTCCGGCTCGGACAGGTTCTTCGGCGCGATCGTCGTCGGAATGATGGCGAAGTGGTCGGAAATCTTCGTGTTGTCGAAGATGCGCTTGTTCGGCTTGACCCAGCCCTTGTCGAGAATCTGCTTGGCGAACTGGTGGTAGTTATTGCTCTGCATGACGGTGTCGAGCGCCTGCTTGACGGTCGGAATGTAGTCTTCCGGCAGGTGGCGCGAATCGGTACGCGGGTAGGTCAGCACCTTGTGCTTTTCATACAGGGCCTGGGCCAGGCCCAGCGTGTTCTTGGCCGAGAAGCCGAAGCGCGAGTTGGCCTCGCGCTGCAGGCTGGTCAGGTCGAACAGGGCCGGCGCCATCGAGGTCGTCGGTTTCGACTCCTCGGTGACATTGCCCTGGCGGCCGCGGCAGGCCGTCGCGATGGAGTCGGCGGCGGCGCGGCTCCACAGGCGCTCGGCGCGCTTCTCCGGGTCCGTCTCGTCCTTCTTGAAGCCCGTGTCGAGCCAGCGGCCCTCGTAGATGCCGGCCGCGCAGACGAACTCGGCGCGCACTTCCCAGAAGTCGCGCGGCACGAATTTCTTGATCTTGTCTTCGCGCTCGACGACGATGGACAGGGTCGGGGTCTGCACCCGGCCCACGGTGGTCAGGTAGAAGCCGCCCTCTTTCGAGTTGAAGGCCGTCATGGCCCGCGTGCCATTGATGCCGATCAACCAATCCGCTTCCGAGCGGCAGCGCGCGGCGTCGGCCAGCGGCAGCATCTCCTCGTCGCTGCGCAACTGCGTGAAGCCGTCGCGGATCGCGCCCGGCGTCATCGACTGCAGCCACAGGCGCTTGACCGGCTGCTTGGCTTTGGCGTTTTGCGCGATCAGGCGGAAAATCAGCTCGCCTTCGCGCCCGGCATCGCAGGCATTGATGAGAGTCGTCACATCTTTGCGCTTGATCAACTTGTTTAATACTTTGAGGCGCGCTTCGGTCTTGGCGATCGGGTTCAGGGCGAAGTACGGCGGGATCATCGGCAGGTGGGCGAAGCTCCATTTGCCGCGCTTGACGTCGTGCTCTTCCGGCACGGCGATCTCCAGCAGGTGGCCGACGGCCGACGACAGCACGTATTCGTCCGATTCAAAGTACTCATCGTGCTTGGTGAAGCCGCCAAGCGTCTTCGCGATGTCGTTCGCGACAGAAGGCTTCTCGGCGATGATGAGGGTTTTGGTCATATTTTTGGTCTCGAAAAATGCTCTAGGATTAGTTCAGCAAGCGCATCATACAGTGCATCGCGGGGCGGGATCGCTTTTGCACGCCCGACGCCGTCGTCTAATAGTCTTATCAAGCGGCTAATGATAAGCGGGTAGCCGCGAAATCCGCAAGCTCCAGGCCGGGCATAGCGGCCCGGACGGCGGCGGATGTTGCGGGAATCGTGACAGTTTGATGGCGTCCGTGCCGGTACGCCGGCGGGAACTAGTGCAGCAAACGGGGCACCTGCTCGTCGTCGCCGAACAGGTCGTCGAACATCAGCGCGTCCGGCTCCTTGCCCTGGCTCCACAGCAGCATCAGCACGATCACCTTCAGCTTGCCCTGCGACACGGGCGACTCGTCCAGCGCCAGCGCCCGCTCGACGACGATTTCGCGCTGCAGCGGGCTGAGCACCTTGGCGCTTTCGAGGAACTGGATGAAGCCGATGGCGGCCGTGCCCAGCGTCTCGCGCTCCTCGTCCACATAGAAGCGCGTGCCGGTCGACTCGGCCGTCAGCGTCTGCGGCGCGACGGCCATCGCCGCCAGGTCGTTGAGCCACACCAGCGCCTCGGAAATCTCCTCGTCGTCGAAACCGACGGCCGACAGCTTCTTCGCCAACGCGACCGGCTCGGGGCAGGCGTCGGGACGGTAATAAGTCTCGTAGAGATAAACAAGGATGTCGAACATGGCGCTACTCTATCAGCTAAGCTCCTTGCGGCACAAGAGCCGGCGCCGGCGGGTCCTGCGTCGGGCGCGCGAACCTGACCATGCACGACAACTTCTGCCGTATCCACAAATCTCTGCGCGTCACGCCTGCGATGGAAGCTGGGATCGCCGATCACGTATGGGAGCTGGAAGAGGTTTTGCAGATGGTTGAAGCGAACAGCAAAGCGCGACACTAGACCAAGTAATCAGTCCCAGGAAGGTAAAATGTGCCGTCGCTCTTATAGTGCGAATATATGTCCAAGAGGTCTATGTGATTGCCCCTGTTTTTCCATTGAAAATGCAAAACCCAATCGGATGTCTTAAATTTTGGATGATTGGAGACGTAAGTCGGCAAGCCGATATGGTAATGCCAAAGATCGTTTTGACGTGCAAAATTATAGGCTGCCGCATCGGCATTTCCAGCCCATGACGGAGATATCTTCCCGATGTACTTGGAGAAGTCAGAAAGTCCATGGGCCATAAAAGTGGCAGCAAAATCAAGAATCTTGTCTTGCTGCTCAATCGGAAAATTGACGAATTCTAGGGCAAATCGTTTCTTGAATGCATATGTGAACTGCGAATGCATATGTGAACTGCATTACGCTTTTGCATGCGCAATGATGAAGGCCCGCATCTCATCTTTCGTCAATCCACTTGGCATCTGAACACTTGGCGTCTCAAGTACATCCTGCATTCGCCTAACTTTGATCTTGGTGTGCACACTCCCACCCACTGACGAGGAATCCTTCGATTCGTACTTTTCGTCAACACCTTTGTCAACACCTTTAAATGTGTATGTCGTGTTGTCCATGACCGCTCCTTGACGTTTTGCGCATCTATTGGCAAAGGATAGCGCGCCTAAATTTTTCGTCCTTGACTTTACTATAGCAAGGAACGACGCCTGCCGCATATGTATTCCTTATCGGCAAGTCTGTGCGCATCCTTAGCGCCATTAAAAATATTGCACCCCTGACGCAGCCAAACTAAACCACTACCCGCCGGCGCCTAGCGGGTGACGCGTTGGAAGAGCCCGCCGGGCAGGCGCTCGACCAGGCCGGCCAGCTCCAACTCCAGCAACTGCCCGGCGACGGCGCCGACGGCCTGGCCGGCGCGCCCGGCCAGCGTGGCGACATCGGCCGGGTCGTGGCCCAGCGCCGCCAGCAGATCGGGGTGCGGCTGCGGGCCGGCCGGCGCACCCGCGCGCGGCGGCGGCGCCGGCAGTTGCAGCTCCTCCAGCACGTCGGCGGCCGTCTCCACCAGTTTCGCGCCCTGCTTGATGAGCTGATGGCAGCCCTTCGCCAGCGCCGAGTGGATCGAGCCGGGAATGGCGAACACGTCGCGCCCCTGCTCGCCCGCCAGCCGGGCCGTGATCAGCGAGCCGGAGCGGGCCGCCGCCTCGACCACCAGCACGCCGCGCGCCAGGCCGCTGATCAGGCGGTTGCGGCGCGGGAAATTCTCCGCCGCCGCGGCCAGGCCCAGCGGATATTCGCTGACGATGCAGCCGCGCGCGCCGATGCGCCGCGCCAGCGCCGCGTTGGCGGGCGGGTAGACCAGGTCGGCGCCGGTGCCGATGACGGCGACGGTCGAGCCCGCCCCGCGCAAGCCGCCCTCGTGGGCGGCCGTGTCGATGCCCAGCGCCAGCCCGGAAACGATGGTCACGCCCGCCTCGCTGAGCGCCTGGGCGAACCGGCCGGCGTTGGCCACGCCCTGGGCGCTGGCGCTGCGGCTGCCGACGACGGCCAGCGCCGGGCCCGCCAGCAACTCGCACCGCCCCTGCACATACAACAGCGGCGGCGGGTCGGCGATGGCCAGCAGCGTCTGCGGGTAGGCGGTGTCGGCCAGGGTCAGGATATGGTTGCCGGGCCGCTCCAGCCAGGCCAGCGTGGCATCGCGCTGCGCCGCCAGCGCGCCCGGCGGCGTCGCCAGCAAGGCGCCGGCGCGCAGCGCGCCGACCAGCGCTTTCAGCTCGGCATGCGCGGCGCGGAAGATATTGCCAGGCAAGCCGAAGTGCGCCAGCAGCGCGCGCACCGACACCGGCCCCACGCCGGGCGCCTGCAGCAGGCGCAGCCAGTGCAGCAAGTCGTCGTCGCCATCGGCGGGTTGCGGGTCCGTGGCCTGCACGGCGGGCTTACTCCGGGTTCGTGGCGACGTCGCCCACCTGCACCGGCTCCGTGACCTGCATGATCAAGCCATACGCAATATGCTTGAACACGCGGAAGATAAACAGGCTGCCATACTGTTCGTCGGGCAGCTTGACCTGCGGTTTACCGATGCCGAACCAGCCTTTCGCGGCCGTCGCGTCGGTCACCGTCCTGCCGTCATGGTACAGCTGCAGCACGGAACCGATGTCGAGCCCGTCAAGTGCGCCGCGATTCACGCTGACGATCTGGTTCTGCCCGGCGTAGCTGACGCCGCCGTAGATGGACATCACGCGCGCGTCAACCTGCCGCGACGGTGTGTGCGGCGCATAGCTGCGCATCGGCACGGGCGGCGCCGGCAGCAGGCGGTCGCCAACGCCCATTTCCTGTTTCGTGCTGGCAATGACGAAGGTGTGTATGTCGTTAGCCGCCCCGGCTTCCGCCTTGGCGTTCGCCTTGGCTTCCGCCTTGGCGGCGCTGCGCAGCGTCATCGTGCCTAGATAAAACGCCTCATGCCCGATGACGGCCTGGCTGAGCGGGTCTTTCAACGGTTTGCCGGGACGAAACACCTGGAAGGCGCTGCCGCCCTCCAGCTCGCCGCGCACATAGGCTTTGTCACCCTTGCCCAGAAACAGGTGGTTTTCCTGGGTGGCGACGATGCGCGGCGCCGTGGCCAGCTGGTCCGCCTCGACGATCAGGGGCTGGCTCAGGAAGGGTTCGATGGCGCCCGGCGGGATGGCCGGCAGCGCGTCCTTGTCGAGCGCTTCGATGCGCAGCCGCGGCGACAGGCGCGCGTCGGCGGCATCGCCGGCGCCGTCGGCCGCGCCGGGGCCGCCGCCCAGGCGCAAACGCCCGGCGGCGCGGTCCAGGTAGACGATCTGGCCCGGATAAATCCAGTGCGGGTCGCGGATCTCGTCGCGGTTCAAGCCCCAGACCTGGCCCCAGCACCACGGATGTTCGAGGAAGCGGCCGGCGATGCCCCACAGGGTGTCGCCCTTGACGACGGCGTGCTGGTCCGGCGCGTTCGGCAAAAATTCGCAAGTGGCCGCGGCCGCGCCGCCGGCCGTGCCGCCGGCAAACAGCGCGGCGCACACCAGGCGGACCCCGACTGTGCTAAAATTTTCCATTAATATGTCCGTAAAGTGCGGCATTGACGGAAAGCCGGAGCGTCTCCGGGCCGGGGCGGCATGCGGGCCGAAGGCCGCAGGCAGCCGTATGGCACGCTCCCCTATCGACGATAAGGCTTGCCGAACTGAATCAAATTCTGCCCATAAACGCTTGAACTAGCAAGAGAAACCGCGCTGCGGCCCCCTTCCCGGCTGTTGCGTTTTGGTCCGCAGAAGATGCCGCCGCCCGACGCCGCCGACCGCTCCCGCCAGCGTCCGCACTGTCCTATACTGCATTTGTGTAGCCACTAACCAGCCGAACTCGTATGTCCATACTCAATATTCTCCGCTATCCCGATCCGCGCCTGCACACGGTCGCCAAACCCGTCACCGTCTTCGACGCCCGCCTGGAGCGCCTGGTCGCCGACATGGCCGAAACCATGTACGACGCCCCCGGCGTCGGCCTGGCCGCGTCGCAGGTCGACGTGCACCAGCAACTGGTGATCATCGACGTCACCGACACCAAGGACGCGCTGCAAGTGTTCATCAACCCGGAAATCATCTGGGCCAGTCCCGAAATGCAAGTCTACGACGAAGGCTGCCTGTCCGTGCCCGGCATCTACGACGGCGTCGAACGCCACGCCGAAGTGAAGGTGCGCGCGCTCGACCTGAAGGGCCAGCCCTTCGAGGTCAGCGCCGACGGCTTGCTGGCCGTCTGCATCCAGCACGAGATGGACCATTTGCTGGGCAAGGTGTTTGTCGAGTACCTGTCGCCGCTCAAGCGCAACCGCATCAAAGCCAAGATGGTCAAGGAAATCCGCGGCCTGGAGCGCGAAGCCTCGCTGCGCGCCCAGGGCCGGCGTTTCTGAGCCGTTCGCACCACGTCATGTGGCGCCCGCGCGCCGCCAGCCAAGGAATACTATGAAAGTGATTTTCGCAGGCACGCCCGAATTCGCCGCCGTCGCCCTCCAGTCCCTGATCGAGGCCGGCTTCGACATTCCGCTGGTGCTGACCCAGCCCGACCGGCCGGCCGGGCGCGGCATGCAATTGCACGCCTCGGCCGTCAAGCAACTGGCCCAGCGCCACGGCATCGAGGTGCTGCAGCCGCTGTCGCTGCGCCAGGACAGCAAGGACCCGCAGCGCGCCGCCGAGGCCGGCGACGCCCACGCGCGCCTGCTGGCGACCGACTACGACGTCATGGTCGTGGCCGCCTACGGCCTGATCCTGCCGCGCGCCACGCTCGACATCCGCCCCTGCATCAACATCCACGGCTCGCTGCTGCCGCGCTGGCGCGGCGCCGCGCCCATCCACCGCGCCATCGAGGCGGGCGACGACGAAACCGGCATCACCATCATGCGCATGGAAGAGGGCCTCGACACGGGGCCGATGCTGGCCGTCGAGCGCCTCAACATCGCCGCCGGCGACAGCACCGGCACGCTGCACGACAAGCTGGCCGCGCTGGGCGGGCGCATGATCGTCGCCGCGCTGCGCAAGATGGAACAGGGCGCGCTGGAAGCCGTGCCGCAGCCGGAGGCCGGCGTCACCTACGCCGCCAAGATCAGCAAGGACGAGGCGGCGCTCGACTTCAGCCTGCCGGCGCTGGAGCTGGGCCTGAAGATCCGCGCCTTCAACCCCTTCCCCGGCGCCACCGCCCAGCTCGACGGCGCCACCGTCAAGCTGTGGGCGGCCGAGGCGCTGGAGGCCGACAGCGCCGCCGCGCCCGGCCAGGTGCTGGCGGCGGACGCCCAGCACGGCATCGTCGTCGCCTGCGGCGCCGGCGCGCTGCGTCTGATCGAATTGCAAAAGCCGGGCGGCAAGCGCCTGCCGGCGGCCGAGTTCATCAAGGGCTGCACCATCGACGGCGCCCGCTTCAGCTAAGCGCACGCACCAGCTCGCCGACGTTCAGCGTGCGCGAGGAACTGGCGCGCGGCGGGCGGGCGCCGGCGCTGCCCGGCTACGCGCGCGCTGTACACCAGGCCATCAAGCAAAAATTTGACCCGCCTCGCCCGAAGGGCTGCTGCCAGACCTGTAAATTCCCGTTTCAAAGAACAACTTCGGGGTCGTATCCAGCAGCAAACAGCCATCTTCGATATAGAGGACGCGATCAGCCGCCTCGATCGAACTCAATCTGTGCGCAACGACGATCCTGGTCAACTTCAAGGTGCGCAAGCCGGCATTGATTGCCGCCTCGGTATTGACATCAAGATTGCTGGTGGCCTCATCCAATATCAATATTTTCGGTTTTTTATACAGCGCGCGCGCCAGCAAAACACGCTGTTTTTGTCCAGCGGACAGCGCTGAACCCATGTCGCCGACCAAGGTGTTCAAGCCCATCTGGAATTTGCCTATGTCGTCCTTCAGCATTGCCATGTTGATGCAATAATCCAGATGGTCCTGGTCAATCTCATTGTCCCAAAAAGTGATATTGTCGGCCAGCGAGCCGGCAAACAAGACATCGTCTTGCATCACCGTGCCGGTCACGCCGCGTACAAGGTTGGGCCCGTTCATGCCGAGATCTTTATTTCCCAGTAAAATTTCGCCATGGGTAGGTTTAAGCGATCCCAGTATCAAATTCAGCAAGGTCGTCTTGCCGCTTCCAGTTTTCCCCACGATGGCAACGCATTCCCCGGGTTGTATCGCGCACGAAATCCGCTTGATGATCGCCGCCTCTCCCTGGGCGTATCGGAAGGTAAGGCCTTTCAACTCAAGACTGCCATCCAATTTCTCCAGCTCGCGCTCGTCCAACACGATGTTCTCGTCGGGACTGGTTTGAATGATGTCGCCGAGACGCTCCGCCTGCACCCGAAGCATCTTCATCGAGAAATAATTATCAATCAAGCTGCCGACCCGGCCATCGAAGCGGGATCGATACGAGTTGAACGCCATCAACATGCCGACAGTGAGCGCACTCTCCATGACCATATTTGCGCCAACCCATATGATGACAATGCCTTCGAGTGAGAACAGCAATCCATTCCATTGCTGATATAGCAATTGTAATTTCTGCGTCTTTAATCCAGCGTTAACTTGGTCAACCACGAGCGACTGCCAGGCGGAGACTCGGATGTTTTGTTTCCCGAAAAGCTGCAAGGCTTTTATTCCGCGTATGCTTTCAAGAAAATGCGACTGGGTTTTCGCGCCCCGGACAATTGTTTCGCTGGTCGATTCGCGCAAAGGGCGATACCACAGCAGCCGGCCAAGACCATAGAGCAGCATGGTTGAAACAGAGATCAAGCCCAGCTCCACGCTGTACAGGAACATCATGATCAGGGTGATGAACGTCATCACCCCATCAATCACCCCGCCCAAAAATGAGCTGGTCACGGTTTGAAGAATGGAGTCAACCGATCCGAAACGCGACACCACGTCGCCCAGCTGGCGCCGCTCGAAGTAGGAGATTGGCAGCGACATCAGGTGGCGGAAAACATTGCTGCGCCACTGCACGGACATCGACGTCCCGAAATACATCATAATCCATGAGCGAAACGCGCCTATACCTTGCTGCAACAAGATCAAAAATATGAAGCCGATCGCCAGCGTATTCAACAGGTTTTTGTCATTCGCAACAATTACGTTATCCAGAACCCATTGCATGAACAAGGGACTGAGCAGGGCGAAAACCTCCAAACTCAATGCCAGCCCGATGATCTGCGCAAAAGTGCCGTTAACACCATGAAATTTCCCGGTGAGCTCTCGTATTTTTATCGGCGCTTCCGGCGGCGTTTTTTTAAATTCAATGTCCGGCCAAACTTCAAGCGCAACGCCAGTGAAAGAATTCGATAATTCAGAAACCGCCACCTTTCTTTCGCCATGGCCCGGGTCGACGATTGTCACGGTTTTCCTGCCAACCGCCTTCAACACCACAAAATGATTGAACTCCCAATGCAAAATGCATGGCAACTTCAACTCACGGAGCTCCTCGACCTCCACCCGCACAGCCCGATTCGACATATGCAAGCGTCCACACACCTCGATAATCTGGCGCAACGTCATTCCCTTTAACGACAGGGGGAATTTTCTCCGCAAATCTGTTAAATTCTCATTTGCGCCATAGTATCCGGATATCATGGCGACGCATGACAAGCCACATTCCGTCAATTCCGTCTGCAGCACCACCGGCACATTTTTGGAGAAACCAAAATTTATGCCTTCGAAAAATTTACTATTCATATATCGCCCGACGTTTCAATACCGCTTGAAATTCTTTTACTTCAGGAATGAACTGAGGCGCCCGTTTGCACTGAGGATCGGATCGAACAGCCATTGATAGATTTTTTTTGTCTCCAAATCCAGCTCTGCAACGACAATAATTCCAGGCTTGAGCTCGTATGGCTTTCCGTACGCCTGAACTTGCTGGGAATTCAATGAAACCGTAACCCGGTAATACGATTCCGCCGGCATCTGGTTGTTTTTCCGCGGAATGCCACCCGACCCCACTCCCAGTTCTTGAGACGGAATGGCAACCTGCGATATGGAGATCACCTTGCCCTTGTGCAGTCCGAATTTTTGATACATATACGCTTCATACTGCATATTGACGACGGTGTCCTTTTGTATGAAACCAATCGCGCCACGCGGCACGTACAGCTCCGCGAGCAGTCTTCCATTGGCCGGAAGAATAGTTACAAGCGGGCGGCTGGGGTCTATGGACTGGCCGATCTCGATTTGCACGCCTGTAATCACCCCCTGCACCGGTGCCTTCAATATGAACTCGCGCTTCGAATCGAGTTCTATCGCCTCTTGCCGGGCCGTCAACAGACTGCGCTGGGCCTGTTCCTGTTGGCTCCTGAAGCGCATGGTCGCCGATGCAATTTCGCCGTCGGTGCCCGATATCTCGGTCAGGATAGACTCGCGCTCGCGCTCCAGCGAAGCCAGCCGGTTCTTTTGCTCGATGAGCGCGGACTCCTTGTCATTCAGGTGGTCCTTGGTTACATAGCCTTTTGCCAGCAAGCCGCCATAACGGCTGTAGAGATTTGTGGCGATTTCAATTTGCTTCTGTTGCATCTGTATTTGCCCATGGATCACGTCCAGCTGCCCTTGAAGAAATTTAATCTTCTTGTTTCTGGTCAGCCTCTCGTTTTTTTCCAGTTCGCGAATATTTGATATTTCATACTGCGATGAAGTGATACGCGATTGCGCGTGCTCAAGCAGCGTCCGCTCCACATCCGCGGTTTGCGCCGTGTGCCGATTTCCGACTATCGTATACAACACCTGCCCTTCGCGGACTATGTCCCCGTCGGAAAAGTGCTTATGCATGACCACGCCTGCCGTCTGGCTATACAGTTTCACTATGCCGCCTTCAGGAATCAGGCTGCCGCTGACAGTCGTTCGGTTGGTGAATTCGCCGAAAATTGCGCCAACGATGATCGCAAGAGAAACGCAAACCGCAAAAAAGGTAAAAATGGGAAGTGATATCGGCCTGATGAAGACAACACTTCCCTCAAGCTTCCCTTTTTTGTACTTAAGCGCCTCGTTACGAAAAATAGGGATAGGTTCCAAAGTTGCCTTCCTGAAAATTGGACCGGTTTTTAAAAAAATATTGTGATGTTACTTTTTTTCCGAGTGGGCGCGCCACTCTCTCTCCAGCAAATGCGTTTCCATACCAGCCAAAAAAACGAACAATCCGGCCTTATAAAGAAGATCCTTTTCCAGGAAAAACCCACATACAAACAATAGCAACCCAAGTGTTGTCACGATTTTCCAAAGTCTGTCGGTTTTCACTCCCAACGTCCGCAGCTGATAGGGAAAATTCTTCAGCAGCGCCCCGTGGACTATCCATGCGCTCATACCGAAGAATATAAACATAAACAACGTCTCTATTCCCAGGACGGTCATTCTATTTTGTGCCGGGATAAGCATCAGCCCCAGCAGAATAAAAATCAATCCAAGATAAAAAATTGCCCGGGCCTTGTAGATTTTCATGGTGTTTTTCCGGTTTGATATGGCATGTTTTGCAGCTTTTAATCGCCGTCCGCCGGATCGTTCCCGGTGGGCTGGCTATTGACCATGGCGGTACAGCCAAAACTGACCAAAGTGCTCGTCAGGCTTCCAATCATCGGATTGAGGGTAAATGAAGTCACCGCCAATCCAAATCCGGCGCCGATCACCGCACATGCCATCCACACCCCGCTATTCCAGCTGAATGTACGTCCGCCGTCGAACGTGAAGCGGATGGTGGTGCTGTTGTTCGCCTCCAGTTGCAGGGTAACCGACGCGCCCGCTGGTAGCGTATACGTATTGGTTTCATTCGCCCCGGAAACCAGGTCTATCTCGTGTTGCGCTAGTGGTCTCATTGTTAGCCTATCATTTAACAGGTTTTATGTTTTTGCATATATTATCAAAGTCGATTTTCTGCTTTAACAAACTCATTTTTTCCATTTTTGATTTGAAAGTTTTTATGTTTTCTTCATTCAACATCTCCTTTTTAAGTACTTCTACTACCTCTTCGGTTAAAAAACTGCCCGCACCAAGGCGGCCACATGTCGACCTGAACATGTCGATTTTCGGCAGGATTTCGGCGCAAATCCAGGACATGTAGTCGTGGATTTTCGACGTGTGTATGCCTGCGGCTATATGCAATGTTTCCTCGCCATCGATGGGCGTGACGTCATGCCACCAGCCGCGCGGTATATACAATATGTCGCCCGCCTGCAGGCAGATGTCGATCACCGGCTCGCCAAGGTTCTCTTTGTCCTCTTTTCCGCTTCCTTGAAAGATGAGCGGATTGCTGTGGGTCGGCGGGTAAACGCGCCAACGTTTCTTCCCCGCCAACTGCAGCGCAAACACACAATGGGTATCCCAGTGCCTGCCGAAGGAGCCATTGCCGCCGAAGGCAACATAGGCATTACCGAAGCATTGCTCGCCGAGATACTGGGAAAGCTCGAAGCAAAGTTTGTTAACAACGGGGATGTTTTGATCGATGCGATCGATGACCAGTGTCGCGCCTTCGGTCAGCATCGCATTCATTTTTTCGCTTCTAAAGCGCGACGAGACGGAATTTCCATCCTGATAGTTCTCTATGTATTCTGGCTTCGGCACAAGGCCGTCCTTGAATAGCCGGATCCTGTTACTGAAAAGGTCAATCGCAAACAATGTGTCCGCCAGCTCCGAAAACGGCAAGAGGTCCGGCCTGAACGCACCTGCCTGAAGGAAGGGTTTGATCTCGAAATAGTGTTCCCGGAACGACTGCTGGTTTAACTCGAAATCGATGAAAGGTAAGGAGGTGCTCATGTGTATGTCCGATAGATGAAAGAGCCACAACTGTTAAAGCTGTCCAGTGGCAGCGCGGGCGAAATTCTCCATCGCCCCCGATTACTTGTGAAAATTACACTATAACCGATCGATTATATATGTCTTTTTTACAATAATTCTCACGGAAAATCACTTGCCCCTTGGTTTCGTCCATGACAAGGACGTCGAGGAAGCAGCTGGTCTTGCCCGCGCTCCTCGACGTGTTTCTGTCCCCGCCCCCTCCTTTCGGCATATGTTCGTTGCGCCGTCGCGCCGCGATAATGAGACTGGCCAATTTTCGTCCCATTCATTCGTCATGCTCAAAGCACCAGAACTGCTCCTCCCCGCCGGCTCGCTGGCCAAAATGCACGCCGCCTTCGATTTCGGCGCCGACACCGTGTATGCGGGCCAGCCGCGCTACAGCCTGCGCGTGCGCAACAACGACTTCTCCACCCACGCGATGCTCGCGACGGGCATCGAGCAAGCCCACGCCCGCGGCAAGAAATTTTTCGTCGCCAGCAACATCTTCGCCCACAACGCCAAGCTCAAGACCTATATGGCCGACATGGCCCCCGTCATCGCCATGCGTCCGGACGCGCTGATCATGGCCGACCCCGGCCTGATCATGCTGGTGCGCGACAAATGGCCGGACATCCCCGTCCACCTGTCCGTGCAGGCCAACGCCGTCAACTGGGCCGACGTCAAGTTCTGGCACCGCATGGGCTTGACGCGGGTGATCCTGTCGCGCGAGCTGTCGCTCAATGAAATCGAGGAAATCCGCCAGCGCTGCCCGGAAATGGAGCTGGAAGTGTTCGTCCACGGCGCCCTGTGCATCGCCTACTCGGGGCGCTGCCTGCTGTCGGGCTACTTCAGCCACCGCGACTCGAACCAGGGCGCCTGCACCAATTCCTGCCGCTGGGACTACAAGGTGGAAAACGCCGCCGAGGACGCCAGCGGCGACCTGGCCCGCATCGCCCCCGAGTCGATCGGCTTCAACTATCGCCAAGCCATGGAACAGGCCGAGCAGCAGCCCTTCTCGGCGCTGGGCGACATGCCGCGCCACCCGCTGGCCGAGCGCCCCTACCTGATAGAGGAATCCGAGCGCCCCGGCCAGATGATGCCCATCCTCGAAGACGAGCACGGCACCTACATCATGAACTCGAAAGACTTGCGCGCCGTCGAACACGTCGAGCGCCTCGTCAAGATCGGCGTCGACTCGCTGAAGATCGAGGGCCGCACGAAGTCGCTGTACTACGCCGCGCGCACGGCCCAGGTGTACCGCCGCGCCATCGACGACGCCGTCGCCGGCCGCTCCTTCGACATCGAGCTGCTGGGCCAGCTGCACGGCCTGGCCAACCGCGGCTACACGGACGGCTTCTACCAGCGCCACCACACCCAGGACCACCAGAACTACATGCAGGGCGCCTCCGAGGCCCACCGCAGCCAGTACGTCGGCGATGTGCGCTCGATCGAGAACGGCTGGGCCACGGTCGAGGTGAAGAACCGCTTCAGCGTCGGCGACCGCCTGGAAATCATCCACCCGTCCGGCAACCGCGTCGTCGCGCTGGAACAGATGCGCGCGGCCGACGACGGCGCCGTGACGGTGGCGCCGGGCAGCGGCCACATCGTCCGCATCCCCCTCGACGCCGGCCTCGACGGCGCGCTGCTGGCGCGCTTCCTGTAAACGCAACAACGGCCAAGCGACGCAAGCCGCTTGGCCGTTGTTGACTTCAGTGGCCGGGTACGGCCTTATTTGTTCGGAAAGCTCACCAGACGCGCTTTCAAGTTAGTCGCCAGGCTGACGTCGAACTTGCCGCCGGCAGGCAAGGCCCGCACATCGAGCGACGCGGCGCCGCCCGTCAGCGCGGACGCCAACACGGTTTTCACGCCATTCGGGGCAATGTACAGCACCGACGCATAAGGTTCCGCACTGGCGTTCCATTGCAATTCCAGCTTGCCGTTCTTCAGCTTCCAGTCGACGCCGGTGCTGCTCGCGGTGGCCGCCGCGCTCGCCACGTTGGCGGCAACGCTGCGCTGCGCCAGCTGCGGCACGCTGCGCCCGCCCGCCAAGACCTCGACACTGGCGATTTCGCCGGGATTGGCCAGGCTGACGCGGAAGTGGCGGCTTCCCTCTTGCCCGTCGCCGATGGCGGCGGCATCGAACGGCAGGTCGAAGGTTTCGCCCGCGACGGTGTGCACGCGCAAGGTATGTTCATGGTAATTACCCGTCACTTCCGGGGTCAGGCGCGTGGCGGTCGCCAGCGCCGGACGCAGGCGCACGCCGTTTGCCGTGATCTGACCCGAAATCGTCAGATAGCCATCGGCCGCCGGCGCCACGCTCGCCGCACGCAGCGTCGCCACCGAGGTATTGCGCGATTCCGCAAATTGCTGCGCCCGTTTATAGCTGTAGTCAGAGAACCAGGCTCCCTTGCAATAGCTCATCACGTCTTTCATCGGCACTGCCACGTTGTTCTCGACATACGAAGGCGCGCTCAATTGGCCGATCGCCTCGTTCTCGCCCTGGTTATACAAAGGCTGCGGTCCCAGGTTGCCGTCCGTGTAAGGATAGTCGACGACAGCGCCGGCCACGTTACCGCACGGCACATGGCTCAGCGAGTGGTTGTGTCCCACTTCATGCACCAGCGTCGTCAACCAGGCCGGCCACTGCGTGTTAAACGGATCATACGATTCGGCGAAATTCAAGTTGGTGGCGATACCCATCGCCGTGAGATTCAGATTGCCGCGCCCGGTTTTGCCGATGTAGCCAAGACCGACGACAAAGCCAGGGCCGCCATTCGACGATCTGGCAGCCGTGGGGCTGAGGGCATAGTAATAGGCACTCGGGTCTTCTTGCAGGCGCAGCGCCTCGACCGCGTCCAGCGTCGTTTCCCACCACGAGTAATCCGAACTGGAACCGGTCAGTACCGGGAAAGCGAATTTACGCACTTCCACGGTAATATCCTTCGCCGCATAGGGGTAAGTACGCACCAGGGCGTCCTTGACCATCTTCACATCCGGCGCAACTGTAATCTGCCCGGCGGTAATCATGGGAACCAGGACAATCCTGATCTTGCCGGTGACGCTGAACAGGGGCTCGGCTTTCTGGTACAAGCCACCGGCGCCGGCCGTCACGAACACCTGCAGCTTCGGCTTCACCCAAGCGGCCGGCAACACGGCGTTAAACGTGGTGTTGATATCCTCGGCGGTATTGGCGACAGGAATGTTGGCTGGGCCTTGCATTTTCAGGCTGCCCAGATAACTGCCGTCGCCGGCATAGGCAACCAGCTTGACGTCCGGACTGGCGAGGCCAGGGGCGGCGGCCAGCACAGGGGCGCGCACCAGGACCGGCTTGCCGGGCGTCAGGGACATTGCCGCGGCGTTGTAGACCTGGGCCAGATCGATGGCGCCGACGGTGAAATTCTGCGCGCTGACAACGGCGCCGGCGGCCACCGCAGGCTCGTAAGCCGATGCCAGGACCACGCCGCCGCTGCTACCGGCAGGAACGGTGAGTTGCAGTTTGGTGTCGGACTGGCTGTCAATGGTCGCGCTCGCGGCGCCGACCTTGGCCGTCGTTACGGCGCCCAGGTCTTTGCCCAGCACCAATACGCTCAACTTTCCGCCCTCCTCCTTGCTCGTGACCGAGGCAATCGTCATCGGCTTGCCCACGGTATACACGGCGGTGGTGACGACCCGGTTGTTGGTGCCCGTGAAGCTCAGCGGGCCGCTCGCCGCGTCCGCAGGCACGAGGAAGGTCGCGCTCGTATCGGTGTGGGCCGGGTCCAACTGGGCCAGCGTGCCATTGCTGAAACGCACTTCCGTCACGGTTTTCAAACCAGTGCCAGTCACCGTTACCGTCGAGCCGGGAATGCCCGCGGCCGGCGCGAAACCGCTGATCGACAATTGCAAGACCGCACCGGTGGTTTTATGCTCATCGCCACCGCCGCCTCCGCCACCGCAGCCAGCCAGGCCAAACAACACGCAAACTAAGGCAATACTATTTTTCACTAGCAAACTCCTGTTTCAAGCGGCACAAGGCGACTCGACGAATGTTAAAAAATTCAATTAAGTCAATTTTCCTTATTGATCTATCTAACATTATTACGCAAATAATTCCACATGGCAATTTGTATTTTACTTAACTAACATACTGCGGATAATCGCCGCGCCAGTCCGTGCATATGCAAACAAACTGTTTGGGGAGATTTTGGAGAATGATGCGGGCGGATAGCTGGAATACGGCGGCAAAGGCGCCCCTGGCGCGGCCATCGAACGCCCGGCGCGCGGCCGCGGCCCCCGTTCCGGGGAGGCGCATGCAGGCGGCGGTAAATTAAAAATATATACGGCCTGAATATCGCCCTTAATTACCGGCGCCGCTATGTTTATTTAAAATAAGCATAAAGTCTGCCCCGCGCATTAAATAGGGCAAGCATCGTTTATATCGCGGCGCCGGCTCCGCACCGGGGCCGGCCGGCGCGCAAAAAGTGTCGCGGCGCCGCCCGCCGCCCGGAACCAGGCGGGCCCGATGCCGTATAATTTTAGACCCGGCTCAGCACGGCCCCGCCAGCGCCGCCGCCCCGCCCGCCCAGTCTATTGAAAGCATGAAATGAACGATACCGTGACCTCCGCCATGTCTCAGACCGAAACCCAGTTGCGCGACATCCTGTCGCGCCGGATCATGATCCTCGACGGCGCGATGGGCACGATCATCCAGCAGTACAAACTCGACGAGGTGGCCTACCGGGGCGGCCCGAACGGCCGCTTCATCGACTTCGCCGCGCCCGCCGACAGCGGCGCCCGCGAGCTCTTCGTCAAAGGCAACAACGAGTTGCTGACGCTGACCCAGCCGCACATCATCCAGGAAATCCACGAGCGCTACCTGGCGGCCGGCGCCGACCTGATCGAAACCAACACCTTCGGCGCCACCACCATCGCCCAGGACGACTATCACATGGCCCACCTGGCCTACGAGATGAACGTGGCCGCCGCCAAACTGGCGCGCGCCGCCTGCGACAAGTATTCCAGCGCCGACAAGCCGCGCTTCGTCGCCGGCGCGCTGGGGCCGACGCCGAAAACGGCCTCGATCTCGCCGGACGTCAACGACCCGGCCGCGCGCAACGTCACCTTCGACCAGCTCGTCGCCGCCTACCTGGAGCAGACCCGCGGCCTGGTCGAGGGCGGCGCCGACGTGCTGCTGGTGGAAACCATCTTCGACACGCTGAACTGCAAGGCGGCGCTGTTCGCCATCGACCTGTACTTCGACGCGCACCCGCAGCAGGTGCGCCTGCCGATCATGATCTCCGGCACCGTCACGGACGCCTCCGGCCGCATCCTCTCGGGCCAGACCGTGCCGGCCTTCTGGAACTCGGTGCGCCACGCCAAGCCGCTGACCATCGGCCTGAACTGCGCGCTGGGCGCGGCCCTGATGCGCCCCTACGCCGAGGAGCTGGCGAAGATCGCCGACACCTTCGTCTGCATCTACCCGAACGCCGGCCTGCCCAACCCGATGAGCGACACCGGCTTCGACGAGCTGCCGGCCGACACCTCGGCGCTGCTGCGCGAATTCGCCGACAGCGGCTTCATCAACATCGCCGGCGGCTGCTGCGGCACCACGCCCGACCACATCGCCGCCATCGCCGCCATGCTGGCGACGACGCCGCCGCGCGCCGTGCCGGCCGCCTCGCACGATCTGCGCCTGTCCGGCCTGGAGCCGTTCACCATCAACGACGACTCGCTGTTCGTCAACGTCGGCGAGCGCACCAACGTCACCGGCTCGAAAGCCTTCGCCCGCATGATCCTCAACGAGCAGTACGACGAGGCGCTCAGCGTGGCCCGCCAGCAGGTCGAGAACGGCGCCCAGGTCATCGACATCAATATGGACGAGGCCATGCTCGACTCGCTGGCGGCGATGACGCGCTTCCTCAACCTGATCGCCTCCGAGCCGGACATTTCGCGCGTGCCCATCATGATCGACTCGTCGAAATGGTCGGTCATCGAGGCCGGCCTGAAGTGCGTGCAGGGCAAGGCCGTGGTGAACTCAATCTCGATGAAGGAGGGCGAGGAGGAGTTCCTGCGCCAGGCCAAGCTGTGCCGCCGCTACGGCGCCGCCGTCATCGTCATGGCCTTCGACGAGCGGGGCCAGGCCGACACCTTCGAGCGCAAGACCGAAATCTGCGCGCGCGCCTACCAGCTGCTGACGCAAGCCATCGGCTTTCCGCCGGAAGACATCATCTTCGACCCGAACATCTTCGCCATCGCCACCGGCATCGAAGAACACAACAACTACGCGGTCGACTTCATCAACGCCACGCGCTGGATCAAGGAGCATCTGCCGCACGCGAAAATCTCCGGCGGCGTCTCCAACGTCAGCTTCAGCTTCCGCGGCAACGACCCGGCCCGCGAAGCCATCCACACGGTCTTCCTGTACCACGCGATCAAGGCCGGCATGACGATGGGCATCGTCAACGCCGGCATGATGGGCGTCTACGACGACCTCGACGCCGAGCTGCGCGAGCGCGTCGAGGACGTCGTGCTGAACCGCCGCGACGACGCCACTGAGCGCATGATCGAAATCGCCGGCACGCTGAAGGCCGGCGGCAAGGCCGAGACGGCCAACCTGGTCTGGCGCGAGGGCAGCGTGCAGCAGCGCCTGTCGCACGCGCTGGTGCACGGCATCACCCAGTGGATCGTCGAGGACACCGAGGAGGCCCGCCAGGAATTGCTGGGCAACGGCGGCCGCCCCATCCACGTCATCGAAGGCCCGCTGATGGACGGCATGAACGTCGTCGGCGACCTGTTCGGCCAGGGCAAGATGTTCCTGCCGCAAGTGGTCAAGTCGGCGCGCGTGATGAAGCAGGCCGTCGCCCACCTGATCCCCTACATCGAGGAAGAGAAGAAGCTGGAAGAGCAGCGCACCGGCATCGTCGCCAAACCGAAGGGCAAGATCGTCATCGCCACCGTCAAGGGCGACGTCCACGACATCGGCAAAAACATCGTCTCGGTGGTCTTGCAGTGCAATAACTTCGAGGTCGTCAACATGGGCGTCATGGTGCCCTGCTCGGAAATCCTGGCCCGCGCCAAGATCGAGAACGCCGACATCATCGGCCTGTCCGGCCTGATCACGCCCTCGCTGGAGGAAATGGCCCACGTCGCCAAGGAAATGCAGCGCGACCCGCACTTCCGCATGCTGAAGATCCCCCTGCTGATCGGCGGCGCCACCACCAGCCGCGCCCACACGGCCGTGAAGATCGCCCACAACTACGAGGGCCCGGTGGTGTACGTGCCGGACGCCTCGCGCTCGGTGTCGGTGGCGCAGTCGCTGCTGACGCCCGAGGCGCGCGACAAATACATCGAGGACATCGAGGTCGACTACGCGCGCATCCGCGAGCAGCACGCCAACAAGAAGGCGCTGCCGATGCTGTCGCTGGCGGCGGCGCGCGCCAACAAGATGCGCCTGACCTTCGACGGCGCGCACGCGCCCGTGAAGCCGAAGTTCATCGGCCGGCGCGTGTTCAAGAACGTCGATCTGGCGGCCATCGCCCAGTATATCGACTGGGGGCCGTTCTTCCAGACCTGGGACCTGGCCGGGCCGTATCCGGCCATCCTGACGGACGAGGTGGTGGGCGAGGCCGCCACCAAGGTGTTCGAGGAGGGCCAGGCGCTGCTGAAGAAGCTCATCGACGGACGCTGGCTGACGGCCAACGGCGTGATCGCCCTGCTGCCGGCGAATAGCGTCAACGACGACGACATCGAGGTCTACAGCGACGACAGCCGCAGCAGCGTCGCCTTCACCTATTACGGCCTGCGCCAGCAGGGCGTCAAGCCCATCATCGAAGACGCCGCCGGCAACAAGGTGCAGCGGCCGAACCAGTGCCTGGCCGACTTCATCGCGCCCAAGCTGAGCGGCGGCCAGCCGTCCGGCCTGAAGGATTACATCGGCATGTTCGCCGTCACCTCCGGCCTGGGCATCGAGAAGTACGAGAAGCGCTTCGAGGACGCCCACGACGACTATTCGTCGATCATGCTGAAGTCGCTGGCCGACCGCCTCGCCGAAGCCTTCGCCGAATACCTGCACGAGCGCGTGCGCAAGGACCTGTGGGGCTACGCGAGCGACGAGGCGCTCAGCAACGAGGCGATGATCGCCGAGTCCTACCGCGGCATCCGCCCGGCGCCCGGCTATCCGGCCTGCCCGGAGCACACGGTCAAGGCCGACATGTTCAAGGTCTTGCAGGCCGAGGAGATCGGCATGCAACTGACCGAATCGTTCGCCATGTTCCCCGGCGCGGCCGTGTCCGGCTTCTACTTCGCCCATCCGGAGTCGAAGTATTTCGTCGTCGGCAAAATCGGCGACGACCAGTTGGCCGACATGGTCAAGCGCCGCGGCGTCAGCAAGGAAGAGCTGGAAAGCTGGCTGGCGCCCAACCTGTCGTAAGTGCCGGCGGCGCAAGCGCGAGGCGCAAGCGCGGGACGCAAGCGCGGGAACGCAAGCGCCGCGTCCGCCCGCCGGCTTGCCGCGCAACACAATGAACTTTTACCCTCCCCCGCGCACTAAGTCTGTACGCAGGCGGCAGATGCGGCCGGCCTAGTCAGCTTGCCGCTCGCCGCGGGCACGTCCATTCTTGTGACAAGCAAAGGAGGTATTTATGGCAACCAATAACTCGGTAAGGCGCTGGCAAGACCAACTGATTCTGGTACTCGGCTTGTGGTTGATCGTCTCACCATGGGCGTTTGCTTATCCGCAAGGATCGGCGCAAATGATGAACGCCATCATTTCCGGCGTCATCATCGCCGCGCTGGCCGCCTTTGAACTGTACAAAACCTATTTCTGGGCCGTCGTCGTCAACCTGCTGGTCGGCGTATGGGTGGCCGTGTCGCCCTGGGTGTTGCGTGTGGCGGACAGGAACACGGTGATGTGGAACGAACTCATCGTCGGCATCGCCGTCGTTGTACTGGCGCTGTGGGAATGGCGCACCGATCCGGAGCTGCACAAGCACTGGCCGGGCGCCGGCGCGGCGACCTGATCGCCCGAGGGGCATCGCCCAAAACAAAACGGCGCCGCATGTCAGCGACGCCGTTGGCGTGTCCAGCGCGAAAAACGCCGCGCTTACAGGGCGTAGCGCACCACGTTGTCGCTCCACTCGAAGGCCGCCATTTCCAGCTCGACCAGATCGTCCGTCGACATGGCCAGTTCGCGCAGCGTCGGCACGATCTGGTCTTCCATGTCTTCGATGCGCTCTATGCATTCGGCCAGTTTCAGCAGGTCGCCATAGAAGCCGGTGCGGTGCAGCAGCGCCTCGCCCACTTCGTCGATGACGTGGATCTGCTTGAGGATCTCATCCATCGACACGCCGAACAGCGTGTCCATCAGCGACATGATGCCGACCGTGAAGGCGACGTCGGCCGCGTGGGCCTGGCTCGGGCGCAATTTGGTCGCCAGCAATTCCAGCAGACGGCCGCGCGTCGTCGCCAGCATCAGCAGCGGCGTCATGCTGTGGCCGCGCTTGCTTGGCTCCGCGTACAGCATGATTTGCAGCCAGCGCTGCAACTGGCGCCGGCCCAGCACGGACACGGCCTGGCTCAGCGAGTCGATGCGCTGGCGCGCGCCGACGGCCGGGGTGTTGACCAGACGCAGCAGGTTCAGGGCCAGCGACACGTCGCGCTTGATGGCGCGCTCGATTTCCATATTGTCGGCGTCGGAGGTGACCAGGGTCATCAGCTCCATCACGGCCAGTTGCGACGGCGACAGCTTCTTGCCCGTCATGATGGCCGGCTTGGCGAAATAATAGCCCTGGAAGTAGTCGAAACCCAGGTCCAGGCCCGTCTTGAATTCCTCGCGCGTCTCGACCTTTTCCGCCACCAGCTTCTTGTGCTCGCGCTTGAAGCGCGGCGCCAGCGTCGACAGCACGGCCAGGTCGACCGTGCTCATGTCCATCTTCACGTACTCGACCAGCGGAATCAATTGCTGCACCTGGCTGGAGTCGGCGACGACGTTTTCCAGCGCGAAGGTGAAGCCGTGGCCGACCAGCTCGGTGATGCGCTTGTGGATCTGCGGCGTCACCTGCATCGACTCGACGATTTCCAGCACCACTTTCTCGCGCGGCAGGAACACGAAGATGTCGCTCATGATCACGTCGGCGTCGACGTTGACGAAGCCGAGGGCGTCGCCGATCACTTTCTCCATGCCCAGTTGCGAAGCGTGGGCGATCACGGAAGCCGTCGCGGACAGGTCGCTGCTGATGTTCGCCGGCCCTACCGGGGCGTTCCGAAATAGCAACTCATAGCCGAACAGCGCCTGGTTCCGATCCAAGATCGGCTGGCGCCCCAGATAAAACTCGCGCACGCGCAGAGGTTTCGGGGCGATATCGGTGCTAGAAATGTCGATCATCAAATCTTTATCATTCACGTCGAGTGACACGCTGCGGCGGGGGTAGCGACTGCGCCGCGCATGTCGAGGTTCAATATTGACAATACTTTACCGTAATATGTATGCCATACGGGTATTTTGGCAGCAAAATTTACACTTGTCTTGGACAAATTACACCGATTCGCCCTCCACGGGCCATCCATCGACAAATAATTTCAATTCCCCCGGCGCAAACCCCGTCCAAGCCTCATTCGTCGTCAGCGGCTCGGTGACAATCACGGCCACCCGGTCCTGCGGCGTCGTCAGCGTCGAAAAATCCACGGTGACGTCGTCGTCGGACAGTTTAGCCGTTACAAAAGGATGCTGTCGCACAACATAAAACAAGTTCGTCGAGCAGTGGGCAAACAACTCCGTCCCGCTCGACAGCAGCATATTGAAGGTGCCGTGGGCGGCGACGCCGCGCACCAGTTCGGCCAGCGCGGCGCGCAGGGCCGGCAGCGCCGGCGCGACGGCGCCGAAGCGCTCGCGCAACTGTTGCAGCAGATAGCAGAAAGCCCGTTCGCTGTCGGTATTGCCGACGGGCCGGTACGGGCCGTCCAGCACAGGGTGGAAATCCTTCAGATCGCCATTGTGGGCGAACACCCAGTAGCGCCCCCACAATTCGCGCACGAAGGGGTGGCAATTCTCCAGCGCCACCTGGCCCTGGGTGGCCTTGCGGATGTGGGCGATGACGTTTTTCGACTTGATGGGATAGCGCTTGATCAGCTCGGCGACGGGCGAGGCGACGGCCGCCTGATGGTCGACGAAATGGCGCACACCGGCGCCCTCGAAAAAGGCGATGCCCCAGCCGTCGTGGTGGGTGTCGGTGTGGCCGCCGCGCATGGCGAAGCCGGTAAAGCTAAAGACAATGTCGGTGGGGACATTGCAGTTCATTCCGAGAAGTTGGCACATGGTTGGGTCGCGGCTCTGCTGTAAGAGGCAAACCTTACCACGGCTGGGCGCCGCGGCAGCGGCCGGACCCGGCTTTTCGGCAAATGATAGCGCGAGCGGCTAGTGCAACAGCACGGGCTGGCTCATCAGCGAGTCATAGCCGCCAAGAAACTCATCGATTTCCTCCACGCTGGGCGCGCGCGCGATCAGCAGGTTGACGTCGCGGCGGAACGACTGCGCCAACGCGCCGGCAATGAAAATCTCGCGCCGGCCCCCTTTGTCGACGATTTCATAGCCGCCGAAGCGCAGGGCCTCCAGGTCGCGGTCGGCGCCGAATTCGACGACGCTGTATTGCTCGCTGTTGTAGATCAAGTTCATAGGGCTTCCCTCGCTAGGTCGAAGTGGCGGTGCACACTTCCTTTTCCCCATCGAGGTGGGGTTGGCGCCAGGGTTTTCAAGCAAACGGTTTGTAACGGAATGTAGCACTACCGGCATGCCGGGCAGTTACGCCAGCGGAGGGTGCTAGCCTTGCGCGGCAAGGTCCAGGTTGATGTCGGCGCCCAGCGCCAGCAGCGCGTCATAGGGCGGGCCGGCCAGCCACAGGCGCAAGCGGCCGGCGTGGCTGGCGTCGGCCAGGCTGATGAACAACTGCGCGGGCGGACGCCGCAGCAGGCGGTTCAGTGTCACGCGCAACACCAGGTTGCCGGCGCAGCACAGGCAGCCGGGGGCGATGCGCAGCACCCGGGGCGCGTCCGGCCCCTCGCCGGCCAGCGTCGACATGCCGTCGGGCAATCCCTCCAGGATGGCGGCGCCGTCCGCCGAGGCGCCAGCCAAGGCGGCGGCGATGGCCGCCTCGCGCGCGCCGGCGCGGCCGCCGACCACCAGCACGGTGGCGGTCTTGCCGGCGCCGGCAACGCTCATACGCCTTTTTTGGCCAGCTTGCCGGGCTCGACGCCCAGTTGCTTGAGCTTGCGGTACAGATGGGTGCGTTCCAGCCCCGTCTTTTCCGCCACCCGCGTCATGCTGCCGCCCTCGCGGCCCAGGTGGTACTCGAAATACATGCGCTCGAAGGCGTCGCGCGCCTCGCGCAGCGGCAGGTCGAAGGACAGGCTGAAGGTGTGGCCGTCGGCGGCCGGCTGGGCCGCCGCGCCGGCCCGCGCCGCGTGCAGGGGCGCGGCCGCGCCGAACGGCGCCGCGGCGGCGCCGTCGTCGAGCAGGGGCTGCGGCTGCGGCCGCGGCGCCGGCGCCGGCGCGCGCACGCTTTCCTGCGCCCGCGTCAAGCCCTGCTGCACCGCCTTCAGCAGCTTTTGCAGGGCGATCGGCTTCTCCAGGAAGTTCATCGCGCCGATCCGCGTCGCCTCGACGGCCGTGTCGATCGTCGCGTGGCCCGACATCATGATCACCGGCATCGTCAACAGGCCGTCGCGCTGCCACTCCTTGAGCAGCGTGACGCCGTCCGTGTCCGGCATCCAAATGTCGAGCAGGACCAGGTCCGGCGCGCCGGCGGCGCGCGCTTCACGGGCTTGCTGGGCATTTTCGGCCAACTGGATTGCGTGTCCCTCGTCTCCAAGAATTTCCGAGAGCAGCTCGCGGATCCCCATTTCATCATCAACTACGAGAATGTTTGCCATCTATCCTTGCCTTCCTCATTTCGCCGGTTCATTGCGCATGCGATGCGCCTTCGTGACAGCTATGATTTTATTAGTGTTTTAAGCGTTAAGCCAGATTAACCGGAGCTAACTTTAACAGCAAAATGACGACTGACGCGCCGTTTCCGTCGACCCGGTTCTCGATATCGATCCTGCCACCATGTTCGTCGATGATTTTCTTGACCATGGCCAGTCCCAATCCAGTACCGCGCGCCTTCGAGGTGACATACGGCTCGAAGGCGCGCGCAAGAATTTTCGGCGCAAAACCGGGGCCATTGTCGCTGATCGCCAGGCGCACGGCGACGTTGACGCCGCCGTCGGCGCTGCGGTAGTGGATGGCCTCGGTGCGCACGTCGATGCGCGGGTGCGGCGCCCCCGGCGCCACCTCGCTCATCGCGTCCTGCGCGTTTTGCAGCAAGTTGTGGATCACCTGGCGCAGCTGGGTGGTGTCGCCCATCACCAGCGGCAGCGCCGGCGCCAGTTGCGGGTGGATGATGTCGCCGTCGTCGCCGCCCAGGTAGAGGTGCAGTATCTCTTCGATCAACTCGTTCAGGCTGAGCGGCGTCAGCACCGCCGGCGGCGTGCGCGCGTAGTCGCGGAAGTCGTCGACCATGCGCTTCATCGCCGCCACCTGGTTGACGATGGTCGTCGTGCTGCGGTTGAGCAGCTCGACGTCGGCCGGCGCCAGCTTCGCCTCCAGCTTCATCTGCAGGCGCTCGGCCGACAGCTGGATCGGCGTCAGGGGGTTCTTGATCTCGTGCGCCAGCCGGCGCGCCACCTCGCCCCAGGCGATCGAGCGCTGCGCCGAGATGACGTCGGAAATATCGTCGAAGACGACGATGTAGCCGCTGCCCGTCTCCAGCGGCAGGCGCGAGCCGCGCGCCAGCAGCGTGATGTCGTGCTCGTCGCCCTCGCGGCGCGGCAGCTCGATCTGCTGCTGCCAGTGCAGGCGCTGCAGATTGCGCCCGGCGGCCGACTGCGCGCTCTGCGCCGAGAACGCGGCGATGATGGCGCCGCCGAAATCCTGCATGCCGTCGATGCGCACCAGCGGCTGGCCGGCCATCGCCACGCCGGCGTGCTGCAGGATGCGCTCGGCCGAGGCGTTGCAGGTGACGAGGCGGAAATCGCCGTCGAGCACCATCACGCCGGCCGACATGTTCGCCAGCACCGACTCCAGGTGGGCCTTGGCGTTCTGCAGGGCGGCGCGGTTGCTCTCGACGGCGTTGCGCGCCTCGAACAACTGCCGCGTCATCGTGTTGAACGATTGCGTCAGCGTGCCCAGCTCGTCGTTGCTGGCGACGATGGGGCGCGGCGACAGGTCGCCGTCGGCGACGGCGCGGGTGCCCTCGGCCAGCACCAGCAGCGGCTGCGCCAGGTTGCCGGCGATCAGGAAGGCGCTGGCGATGGCGCCGAAAATGGCCAGCAGCAGCGTCAGGGTCAGCGTCTCGATGTACATCTTGCGCAAGCCGGAGCGGGCCACGAAGCGCCCGCTGTACTCGCTGAAGGCGGCCCGCAGCACCTCGCCGTTGGTGCCCAGGCTCACCGGCACCGACTGCAGCACCTGCAGGAAGCGCGGCGCCGCCCCGGCGATGGGCACCAGCACGCGCAGGCGCAGGCCGGTGCCGGCGTCCTGGGGGGCGCGCTGGGCGCCGTCCTTGTTGTCGCTGTGCAGCTCGATGCCGCCCTCGGGGGCGCCGTAGCCCTCCGGCGCCGCCGCCTGCAGCAGCATCGCCGGCGACGGCAGCTCGGCCTCCAGGCGCGTGCTCGGCACGGCGCTGGCGCTGCCGGCCAGGCGGCCGTCGGCGCGCACGATCAGGGCGTTCTGCATGCCGCGCTCGCGCAGCAGCTGCGCCAGCGTGGCGGCGTTGTCCTCGGCCGGCTCGCCGGCCAGCTGCTGGGCCGTGTGCCGCGCGCGCGCCTTCAGCTCGACCACGGCCTCGTCCAGGCTGGCCTGCGCCAGATTCACGCCGGCCTGCAGGCCGGCCTCGATCTTGACGTTGAACCAGGAGTCGATCGAATGCGAGACGAACTGCACCGACACGAGGAAGATGACGAGGCCGGGCAAGATGCCGATGCCGGCGAACAGCAGCACCAGGCGGGCCATCAGCTTCGAGCCGAACTTGCCGCTCTTGTAGCGCGCGTACAGGCGCGCCAGCGACACGCCGACCAGCAGCAGCAGCGACACGGCCGCCACCGCGTTCAGGCCCAGCAGCCAGGAATAGTAGCGGTCGAAGAAACCCGAGTTGTCGGACGCCGACGCCAGCAGGAACAGCAGAATGCTCACCACGCCGCCGCCCACCACCAAAGCATACCGCAAGGCCTGGGTCACCTACTCCGCCTTATAGAGGAAGGTTTTTTTGTTCGAGCTCAGGCGCCAGTCGCTATTGTTGAAGGCGTTCACCTGGATCGGCTTGGGCAGGAAATCGCGGTCCATGCCCATGCGCAGCGTGACGTTGTACGTCTCGCCCGGCTTGAGGGCGCCGCGCGGCGCCACCAGCCAGCGGCTCGGCCGGCGGATCAGGAACAGCGCGTCGTCCAGCGTGGAGAAGCTCTGCTGCACATTGCCCGTGACGGTCACGTGGTACTGGCGCGTCAGCACATTGTAGGAAATCCGGCTGGTCTGCTTGGCGACGATGGCCTTCTCGTCGAACCAGTACCAGCGCGGCCGGGTCAGCTCGATCTCCGTCGTGAAGAACAGCGGCACGCCGCTCTGGATCGCGTCCTCCAGGCCGTGGTTCAGCTCGAAGGCGTAGCTGGCGGCCAGCTTGTAGCCCTCGTCGACGGCCTCGATGTAGGTGCGGGTGATCTCCACGCCGTCGGCGGCGCGCGCCGGCGGCAGCGCGCACGCGAGCGCCAGCAGCAGCTGCCAGGCGAGGAGGCGGAAAAAGCGTGTTGTCACAAGTGGGCCGGTGCTCAATAATTCCGTCGGAAAGTAACAGGCGAAACGCTTACGCGGCATTTTTCTGGAACAACGCGTAAAACAAACCGTCGTGATCCTGTTCCGCCGCGCCGGTCGGCAGCAGCTGGCCCGGGGCTGGCAAGCGCGTCGCGTTGTGGCGCACCGCAAACGCCGCCGCCTGGGCTTCGGACTCTTGCGGCCACAAAGAACATGTCACGAACAGCAATTTACCATCGGGGCGCACCATCTGCCAAAGATTGTCGAGAATTTTGGCCGAAAGTGTTGCAAGTTGGAGCGCGTCGCCCTTGCGGCGCAGCCAGCGGATGTCCGGATGGCGCCGCACGATGCCCGAGGCCGTGCACGGCACGTCGGCCAGCACGCGGTCGAACTGGCGGCCGTCCCACCAGGCGGCCGACTGCGCGTCCTGGGCCTGCAGGGTGGCCGACAGGCCCAGCCGTTCGAGGTTCTCGGCGATGCGCGGCAGGCGCTTGGCGTCGGCGTCGATGGCCGTCAGCTCGACGTCGGCCAGCTCCAGGATGTGGCAAGTCTTGCCGCCCGGCGCGGCGCAGGCGTCCAGCACGCGCATGCCGTCGCGCACATCGAGCAAGCCCGCGGCCAGCTGGGCGCCGGCGTCCTGCACCGACACGACGCCGGCGGCGAAGCCGGGAATCGCCTGCACGCCGATCGGCTGGGCCAGGCGCACGGCGCTGGGGCCGACCTGGGCGGCGGCGATGCCGGCGCCGGCCAGCTGGGCCAGATAGTCCGCCACCGTGCTCTTGCGCGCGTTCACGCGCAGGGTCAGCGGCGGCGCCGCGTTGCCGGCGGTGAGGATGGCCTGCCAGTCGCGCGGATAGGCGGCGCGCGCGGCGTCTATCCACCACTGCGGATAATTCCACTGCGCCACCGGCTGCTGCAGCGCGCTCGCCAGCAGCGCCTTGCGCTCGCGCAGGAAGCGCCGCAGCACGGCGTTGACCATGCCCTTCGCGTGCGCCATGTCCGGGTGCGAGGTGGCCACCGTGACGGCCTGGTCGACGACGGTGAACTCCTCGTAAGGCTGCTCGCCCGGCTCGGCCGCCATCAGGGCCAGCGCGCAGCACAACAGCGCGGCCAGCATGGGCGGCTCCGGCGCCTTCGACGTCATCAAGCCGATCAGCGTCTCGCTGCGGCCCAGCTGGCGCATGGCGCGGTAGGAAATATCCTGGATCGCCCCGCGCGCCTGCGGCGCCGCGTGATTTTGCGCAAACACCCGCGTCAGCGCCTGCGGCAGCGCCGTGCCGGTGCGCACCTGGGCCACCGCGTTGGCGGCGCCGAGCAGGCAGAACGCCAGCGAATCGGCGCGCAAATCCGGCTGAAAGCCCGGCTGCAGCACCGGCTTCACATCCGGGTGATAGCTGGGGCGCAGCTTCGGCGCCTCGGCCGCCGTCGGGGCGGGCTTCGACACAATCTTCAATTTCAGCAAGGGGCGCTTATTCATCATCCATCCGGTCACAGTGTGCACACGCGGCGAACGCGGTCGCGCGCGATAAAGGGTCGATTGTAGCGGTAGTCGGCCCGCTTCGCCTAAGCGAATGCGGCGTGCGCGCCAAAAGCGTGGCAAAAACCGCCATAATTCACCGGCAACAACATGACGCCGTAACAACATTGGGGTCAGGTCTAGACATGGCGGTTTTCCAGGCGCAAGCGCGGGCGAAAACCGCCATGTCTAGACCTGACCCCATTCTTGGGTTCGGGAAAGCGGCGGCGCCCGCGCGGGCGTATTGCTGGCGCCGGCAAACCAGTATAATTAAGGCAGTTTGGCCGGCGCTGGCGCCGGCTTTTTGGCCTTTCGATGTCTATTTAGCGCGGCCCCGCCGCCACCACGCTCATGCTCGCTCAACAAAAACAAGAAGTCATTGCCCTGTTCCAGGCCGCTCTCGCCCCCATTCTGGCCGCCACGTCGCTGGTGCCGAATGTGGTGCTGGAGCGACCGCGCGATCCTTCGCACGGCGATGTCGCCTGCAATATCGCGATGCAGCTGGCCAAGCAATTGAAATTGAATCCGCGCGAGCTGGCCCAGAGCGTCGTGGCCGCGCTGCTGGCCGATCCGGCCAGCAAGCAGTTGCTGGCCTCGGCCGATATCGCCGGCCCCGGCTTCATCAATCTGCGCTTGACGGACGCCGCCAAGCAGGCCGTCGTCACGGCCGTGCTGGATCAGGGCGCCGCCTTCGGCCGCAGCGACGCCGGCGCCGGCAAGCGCGTCGTCATCGAGTTCGTCTCGGCCAACCCGACCGGCCCCCTGCACGTGGGCCACGGCCGCCAGGGCGCCCTGGGCGACGCGCTGGCCTCGCTGTTCGACGCGCAGGGCTATGCCGTCACGCGCGAGTATTACTATAACGACGCCGGCGTGCAGATCGAGACGCTGGCCAATTCCGTGCAGGCGCGCCTGCGCGGCTTCAAGCCGGGCGACGCCGCCTGGCCGGAGTCGGCCTACAACGGCGACTATATCGCCGAGATCGCCACCGATTTCCTGGCCGGCAAAACCGTCTCGGCCAGCGACGGCGCCCCCGTCACGGCCAGCGGCAATATCGACGACCTCGATTCGATCCGCGCCTTCGCCGTCGTGTATCTGCGCCACGAGCAGGACATCGACTTGCAAGCCTTCGGCGTGAAGTTCGACAATTACTTTCTGGAGTCCTCGCTGTACGGCGACGGCAAGGTCGACGCCGCCGTCGCCGCGCTGATCAAGGCCGGCAAAACCTACGAGCAGGAGGGCGCGCTGTGGCTGCGCACCACCGACTACGGCGACGACAAGGACCGCGTGATGCGCAAGAGCGACGGCACCTTCACGTATTTCGTGCCGGACGTCGCTTACCACATCGTCAAGTGGCAGCGCGGTTTCGACCAGGCCATCAACATCCAGGGCAGCGACCACCACGGCACCATCGCCCGCGTGCGCGGCGGCCTGCAGGCCGTCGACCTGGGCATCCCGCAGGGCTACCCGGACTATGTGCTGCACAAGATGGTCACCGTGATGAAGGGCGGCGAGGAGGTCAAGATCTCCAAGCGCGCCGGCTCCTATGTCACGGTGCGCGACCTGATCGAATGGTCGGGCGCCGGCGACACCGCCAAGGGCCGCGACGCCGTGCGCTTCTTCCTGATCTCGCGCAAGGCCGACACCGAGTTCGTCTTCGACGTCGACGTCGCGCTGAAGACCTCGGACGAGAATCCGGTGTATTACGTGCAGTACGCCCACGCCCGCATCTGCCGCATGCTGGAACAGTGGGGCGGCGACGCGGCCACGCTGGGCGGCGTCGACCTGGCGCCGCTGACGGCGCCGTCGGAGGCGACGCTGCTGGCCACGCTGGCCGCCTATCCGGAGGTGCTGGCGCGCGCCCAGGCCGAGCTGGGCCCGCACCAGATCGCCTTCTACCTGCGCGAGCTGGCCGCCAATCTGCACAGCTTCTATTTCGCCGAGCGCGTGCTGGTCGACGACGACGCGCTCAAGCTGGCGCGCCTGGCGCTGATGGTGGCGACCCGCCAGGTGCTGCGCAACGGCCTGGCCCTGATCGGCGTATCCGCGCCAAACAAAATGTAATTGCGAAGGTCTAATTGCCCATGAACGTAGCTTCCCGCCTTACCCTCCCGCGCCGCCAGCGGGGCAACACCCTGGTCGGCATCATCATCGGCCTGGTGATCGGCCTCGTCATCGCGGTGATCGTCGCGCTGGCGATCACCAAAGGCGCGACGCCGTTCACCGACAAGGGCAAGGCGGGCAAGGCGGCCGAGCCGACGGCCGGCCAGGCCGCCGATCCGAACAAGCCGATGTACGGCAACAAGGATGCGGCGAAAGAGGCGGCCAAGGATTTCGCCAAGGAGCCGAAGGACGCGGCGCCGGCGAAGGAGCCGCTGCCGCCGGTGGCGAAAGAGCCGACGCCGCCGAAGGAGCCGACGCCGGCGCCGGTGAAGGAGACCAAGCCGCAGGCCGCCGATCCGCTGCAGGCCGTCATCGCCGGCTTCAAGCCGGACGGGGCGCCGGCCGCCGACAAGGGCAAGCCGGCCGCGGCCGACGACAAGTGGGTGTATTACCTGCAGGTCGGCGCCTTCCGCGAAACGGCCGACGCCGAAAGCGCCCGCGCCAAGCTGGCGCTGCTGGGCTTCGAGGCCGCCATCACCGACCGCAGCACCGACACCGGCGTGCTGCACCGCGTGCGCATGGGGCCGTACAACCAGGTCGAGGCGATGAACCGGGTCCGCACCAAGCTGTCCGAAAGCGGCGTCGACGTCGCCGTCGTCCGCAACCAGAAATAATCGCCGAGGAGCCGTATGCGTCTGCTGAAAACCATCTTGCTTGCCGCCGCCCTGTGCGGCGCCACGGCGGCCGCGCTGGCCTCGCCTGCCGAGCCGAAGAACGGCGTCGAGTATCGGACGCTGCCGGAACCTCAGCCGGCCGCGCCGGGCAAAAAAGTCGAGGTGATCGAGTTCTTCGCGTATTACTGCCCGCACTGCAACGCGCTGGAGCCGGAACTGGCCGCCTGGGTGAAGAAACAGGGCGACAACATCGTCCTCAAGCGCATCCACGTGCCGCGCGACGAGAGCGTGGCGCCGCAGCAGCGCCTGTTCTTCACGCTGGAGGCGATGGGACTGGCCGAGCAATACCACAGCAAGGTCTTCCACGCCATGCACGTCGAGCGCAACCGCCTGAACCGCGACGAGGCCGTCTTCGACTTCATCGCCAAGCAGGGCATAGACCGCGCCAAGTTCATCGACACCTACCGCTCCTTCGGCGTGGCCGCGCGCGTGCGCCGCGCCGACAGCATGCTGGGCACCTACCGCATCGACTCCTGGCCGACCTTCGCCATCGACGGCCGTTTCGTCACCTCGCCGTCGATGGCCAACGAAGGCACGAAATCGGCGCAGAACGAGGCCCAGCTGAACGCCCAGGCGCTGACGGTGATGGACTTCCTCGTCGCGAAAGCGAAAGCGGAAAAGAAATAAGCATGCGCCTCCCGGCTTTGCGCGACCGCCGCGCCCGCGCCGCATGAAGCGGGTCTTCATCACCGGCGCCTCCAGCGGCCTGGGCGCCGCGCTGGCGCTGCGCTACGCCAGCCAGGGCGCCACACTCGGCCTGCTGGCGCGCCGCGGCGACGCCCTGGCAGCGCTGATTGCCACGCTGCCCAATCCGCATTTGCACCGCGCCTACCCGGCCGACGTCACCGACCACGCCGCGCTGCGGCGCGCGGCGGCCGACTTCATCGGCCACGCCGGCGGCGTCGACGCCGTCATCGCCAGCGCCGGCGTGTCCTTCGGCACGCTCACCGAGCACCCGGAAGACCTGGCCGCGTTCGAGGCCATCATGGCCATCAACGTCACCGCCACCGTGGCCACCTTCGCCCCCTTCATCGCGACGATGAAGGCGCAGGCGACGCCGGCGCGCCTGGTCGGCATCGGCAGCGTCGCCGGCATCCGCGGCCTGCCCGGCGCCGAAGCCTACAGCGCCTCGAAGGCGGCCGTGATGAGCTACTGCGAGTCGCTGCGGCTGGAGCTCAAGCCGCACGGCATCCGCGTCGTGACCATCACGCCCGGCTATATCGACACGCCGATGACGGCAAAGAACGCCTACCCGATGCCCTTCCTGATGCCGGCCGAAAAATTCGCCGCCAAGGCCGCCGCCGCCATCGCCGCCGGCGCCAGCTACCGCGTGATCCCCTGGCAGATGGGCGTCGTGGCGAAGCTGCTGCGCCTGCTGCCGAACCCGCTCTACGACCTGGCCTTCGCGAAGGCGCCGCACAAGGCGCGCCGCGTCCCATGAGCGCCGCCCTGAACAGCGCCGCCATCCTGGCCCGCTGCGCCGCCAGCGCCGCCCACGTGGCGATCGAGGTGGTCGCCGAAACCGGCTCGACCAACGCCGACCTGCTGGCGCGCGCCGCCACCCTGCCCGGCCCGCTGCTGCGCATCGCGCTGCAGCAGACGGCCGGGCGCGGCCGCGCCGGCCGGCCCTGGCTCAGCGCCTCCGGCGCCACGCTGATGTTTTCGCTGGCCTGGCCGTTCAAGGGGCCGTTGCAGCAACTGGTCGGCCTGCCGCTGGCCGTCGGCGTCGCGCTGGCCGAAACGCTGGCCGCGCTGAGCGTGCCCGTGCAATTGAAATGGCCGAACGACTTGATCAAGGACGGCAGCAAGCTGGCCGGCATCCTCGTCGAAACCCAGGCCGGCGCCGACGGCCGCATCTGGGCCGTGAGCGGCGTCGGGCTCAATCTGCTGATGCCGGACGCGCTGGAGCACGCCATCGGCCGCAGCGTCGCCGCCGTGCCGTGGCTGGCGCAGATGGACCGCAACGCGTTGATGGCGCAATTGCTGAGCCGCCTGGCGGCCGCGCTGGCCGAATTCGACGACACCGGCTTCGCCGCCTTCAGCGCGCGCTGGAACCGCCTGCACGCCCACCAGGGCCAGGAAGTCAATATACTCGACGCCGGCCAGGTCGTGCAGCGGGGCGTGGCCGCCGGCGTCGACGACAGCGGCCGCCTGCTGCTCGACACGGCCCGGGGCCGGGTCGAGATCCTCTCCGGCGACGTGTCGCTGCGCCCGGCGCAGGAATAAGGCCATGATGCTATTGATCGACGCTGGCAACAGCAGAATCAAGTGGGCGCTGGCCGCCCCCGGCGCCGCGCCGGGCGCGTGGCTGGCCTCGGGCGCCGTCGCCCACGCCGGGCTGGCCGGACTGGCGCAGGCGTGGCAACAGGCGCTGGCCGGGCGGCCGCTGCGCGGCGCCCTTGTCGCCAACGTCGCCGGCGCCGCGCTGGGCGCCGCGCTGGAGCAGGCGCTGGCGACGGCGCTGCCGCCGCCAGCGCTGCGCTGGTTCGCCTCGCTGCCGCAACTGGCCGGCCTGCGCAACGGCTACCGCAACCCGGCGCAATTGGGCTGCGACCGGTTCGCCGCCGCCATCGGCGCGCGCGCGCTGGCGCCGGGGCAGGCGCTGATCGTCGCCAACTGCGGCACCGCCACCACCGTCGACGCCATCACGGCCGACGGCCGCTTCATCGGCGGCATGATCCTGCCGGGGCTGGCCCTGATGGCCGGCGCGCTGGCGCGCAACACCGCGCAACTGCCGCACATCGGCCACGATGCCGCGCCGCCGCCCCTCTTCGCCGACAACACCGACGACGCCATCCTCAGCGGCTGCCTGGCGGCCCAGGCCGGCGCCATCGGGCGCGCCTGCGCCGCCCACGGCGCCGCGGCATGCATCGTCTCGGGCGGCGCCGCGCCCGCCATCGCGGCGGCGCTGCCGCTGCCGCACCGGCTCGTCGAGAATATCGTGCTGATCGGCCTGCAGGTGGCCGCCGGCGGGGAGGCGCCATGTTGAAACTGCTGTTTTGGCTGTTACTGGCGGTAAACGCGGCGCTGTTCGCGCTGGGACAGGGTTACCTCGGCTATTTCCAGGCCGACGCGCACGAGCCGCAGCGCCTGAAGAACCAGCTCAACAGCGAGAAGCTGCGCCTGATCTCGGCGGCGGACGCGGCCCGCGCCGTGCCGGCGCCGGCGCCGCCGGAACTGTTCGCCTGCACCGAAGTGGGCAATTTCCTCATGGCCGACGCGCGCCGTTTCGAGGCCGCCGTCGACGTGCTGGCGCTGGGCGAACGCCAGTCGCGCCGCAACGTGGCCGGCCAGGAAATCTCCAGTTACATCGTGTATATTCCGCCGCAGGGCAGCAAGGAGGGGGCCGACAAGAAAGCCGGCGAACTCAAGCAGCTAGGCGTGAGCAATTACTTCATCATGTCGGACAACACGCCGATGCGCTGGGCCATTTCGCTGGGCGTGTTCAAACTGGAGGCGGGCGCGCAAAACCTGCTGGCCAGCCTCAACAAACAAGGCGTGCACAGCGCCCGCGTCGCGCCGCGCTACAGCGGCAGCAAACAACTGGCCTTCCAGTTCCGCGACCTGGACCGCGCCGGCAAGACCCGCCTCGCACAGATCGCGGCCGGCTTCCCCGAGCAGGAGATGCACAGCTGTAAGTGAGCCGCGCCGCAGTCGACAGGCTGCTAGCGCTGCACGACGATAGGCTTCACGCCGAAGGCCCCCAGCAGCGATTCCGCCGCCTGGATCGCGTCCTGGCGGCTGGCGAAGGGGCCGCCGAACAGCCGATGTATGGTCCCCGCCTGCACCACTTCCAGCGTGCCCAGCGTGCCGGCGTAGGGTGCCAGCCTTTGCCGCGCCGCCTCGGCGTTTTCGGGCCGCGCAAACGCGCCCATCTGCAGATAGAAGCCATTTTTGGCGGCCGCCGCCGCGGGCGTCGCCGCCGGCGCCGATACCGGCAACAGCGACTGCGTCACCTCGGGCATGTCGACGGCGCCGGTCGTCACCTCCGCGGCCGCCGGTTCGGCGGCCAGCGGCGCCGCCGCCGTCGCTTGGCGCCCGGCCAGGCGGATGCGTTCGATCTCCGGCGGCAGCAGCAATTCGATATCGAGTTCGTGGCTGCCCTTGCCCAGCAAGCCCAGCTTCAGCGCCGCCGTGTAGGACACGTCGATGACGCGGTTGGCGTGGAAGGGGCCGCGGTCGTTGACGCGCACAATGACTTGCTTGCCGCTGACGATGCTGGTCAGGCGCACGAAGGAGGGAATCGGCAAGGTCGGATGCGCGGCCGTCATCTTGTACATATCGTACAACTCGCCCGAGGAGGTGCGCTGGCCGTGGAATTTCTTGCCGTACCAGCTGCCGATGCCGCGCTGGCTGAACGGCCGCTGGCCGCTGATCGGCGTGTAAGTCTTACCGAACACCACATACGGCCGGTTCGCGCGCGGCAGCGGCGCCTCGACGCGCACCTCGGCGTCGGGGACTTCCTCCAGATTGGGCGGCGGGTTCTCGCCCGGCCCGTCGTCCTTGTAGTAGGCGCCGCGGCCGGAGCCGGCCGCCGGCAACGCCGGCTGCTTCTGCTCCGTGCGCGCCGGCGTTTTCGCGCCGGCGGCGGGGGCCGGCGCCGTGCCGGACTGCTGCGGCAACGTGCCGCAGCCGGCCAGCGCCAGCATCAGCAGCGCCGCCAGGGCGGAAGCGGCGCGCGCCGGGGCCGGGCTGCGGCGCATCATGTCTGCACCAGTTTGCGGTGGCGTTGTATGCTCATTAATATCCCTGCATTAAGGCCCAGCGTCAACAAGGCGGTGCCGCCATAGCTCATGAACGGCAAGGGCACGCCGACCACCGGCAGGACGCCGCTGACCATGCCCATGTTGACGAAGGCGTAGGTGAAATACACCATGGTGATCGCGCCTGCCAGCAGGCGCGAGAAAACGTTCGCCGCGTTCGCCGCGATCATCAGGCCGCGGCCGATCAGCAGCAGATACAGCAGCAGCAGCACGAGGTTGCCGATCAGGCCGAACTCCTCGGAGAAGACGGCGAAAATGAAGTCGGTGGTGCGCTCCGGGATGAATTCCAGGTGCGCCTGGGTGCCGTTGCTCCAGCCCTTGCCGGCGATGCCGCCGGAACCGACGGCGATGGTCGACTGGATGATGTGAAAACCCTTGCCCAGCGGGTCTTGCAGCGGGTCGATGAAGGTCATCACGCGCTGGCGCTGGAAGTCGTGCAGCATCGGCCAGATCACCGGCAGGCTGGCCAGGAAGGTCACTGCCATGCCGAGCAACATTTTCCACGACAGGCCGGCCAGGAAGATCACGTAGAAGCCGGCGGCGCCGACCAGCATCGACGTGCCCAGGTCGGGCTGGCGGGCGATCAGGCCGATCGGCACCGCCAGCAGCACGCCGGCGACGAGGAAGGATTGCCAGCGCAGCGAGCCGGCGTTGTGCTGGAAATACCAGGCCAGCATCATCGGCATGGCGATCTTCATGAATTCGGAGGGCTGAATGTCTATGCCGACGTGCAACCAGCGGCGCGCGCCCAGCTTGACCGTGCCGAACAGCGCCACCGCCACCAGCAGCGTCACCGCCACCGCGTACACGGGCGCGGCCACGCGCATCATCATTTGCGGGCTGACGTTGGCGGCGATCCACATGACGAAGAAGGACATGCAGATGTTGCGCAGCTGGTCCTCCATCTTGCCGGGGATGCCGATGCTGGCCGACGCCAGCGTCACCAGGCCGGTGCCCATCAGCAGCAGCAGGATCAGCGTCAGCGACGGGTCGAACACCGCCAGGTAGGGACGCACGCGGCGCCACAGGGAGCGCCTCTCGTTTATACGCATCAGCGTTTCCTTATGGTTTGGTGGCGGGCGCGCGGCCCGGCGGGCCGGCCGGCAGCGGCGCGGCGGGCGCCGCCGGCGCCGGTCCGGGGTTGGGCTGCTGCGGCTGCGGCGCCGGCGGCGCCGGCCTCGGCCCGGCGGCGTTGACGGCCTGCTCCTCTTCGATCTCCTCCACGGCCTGCAGCGCCTCGGCGTCCTCTTTCGGCACCTTGGTGGTTTCCTTCTCGTTCGGCCGCTTGCCCAGCAGATAGAAATCGAGCGCCTTGCGCGCGATCGGCGCGGCGACGCCGGCGCCGAAGCCGCCGTTCTCGACGACGATGGCGAGGGCGATGCGCGGCTTGTCGGCCGGCGCGAACGCGGTGAACAGCGCGTTGTCGCGCAGGCGCTCGGCGATCAGCTTGGCGTTGTACTTCTCGTTTTTCTTGATCGCGATCACCTGCGCGGTGCCGGTCTTGCCGCCCACCGTATAGCCGACGCCGGCGAACACCTTGGCGGCCGTGCCGCCGGCCTCGCTGGTGACGCCGACCATGGCGCGTTTGATGATGTCGATGTTTTCCTGCTTCAGCGCGATGCGGTAACTCTCCTTCGGCACCGTCAGCGTGCGTCCCCGCGTCGCGCCGTCCTCGACGATCTTGACCAGGTGCGGCTTCATGACGACGCCGTCGTTGGCCAGGTTCGCCGTCGCGTGGGCGATCTGCAGCGGCGTGTAGGAGTTGTAGCCGGAACCGTTGCTGACGGAAATCGTGTCGCCACCCACCCACTTGCGCTGCTGCGCCGTCTTGAAGCGCTTGGTCTTCCACGCCGTCGACGGCAGCACGCCGACGCGCTCGTTTTCCAGGTCGATGCCGGTCAGCTGGCCGAAGCCGAAGGGCTTCATGAAGTCATGGATCATGTCGATGCCCATGTCGCGGCCCAGCTGGTAATAGTAGGTGTTGCAGGACACCACGATGGACTTGTGCAGGTCGACCATGCCATGCCCGCCGACCTTGTCGTCGCGGAATTTATGGTCGCCCAAAATCATGTAGCCGGGGTCCGAAATGGCCTGGCTGGGCGTGCGCTTGCCCAGCTCCAGCGCGGCCAGCGCCATGAAGGGTTTGAACGTCGAGCCGGGCGCATAGGTGCCCGACAGCGGCCGGTTCACCATCGGCCGGTCCAGCGAGGTGTTGAGTTCGGTCCAGCTCTGCTGGTCGATGCCGTCGACGAACAGGTTCGGGTCGTAGCCGGGCCGCGACACATAGGCGAGGATGTCGCCGCTGGCCGGCTCGATCGCCACCATCGCGCCGCGCCATTCGCCGAACGCCTCCTCGACGACCTTCTGCAGCTCGATGTCGATCGACAGGATCAGGTTGTTGCCGGGCACGGCCGCCTTGCGCGACAGCGTGCGCATGGCCCGCCCGCGCGCCGACACTTCGACCTCTTCATAGCCTGTGGTGCCGTGCAACTGTTTTTCGTAACTCTTTTCCAGCCCTTCCTTGCCGATGTAATCGGTGCCGCGGTAGTTCGCCGCGTCGTCGGACTCGTCCATCGCCTTCGACTCGCTGCGGTTGATGCGGCCGATGAAACCGATCACGTGCGAAGCCACCTCGCCCATCGGATACTGGCGGAACAGGCGCGCCTGCACCTCGACGCCGGGGAAGCGGAAGCGCTGTGCCGTGAAGCGCGCCACTTCCTCGTCGCTGAGGCGGCTGCGCAGCGGCACGCTGGCGAAGTTCTTCGACTCCTCCAGCAGCTTCTTGAAACGGCGCCGGTCCTTGATCTCGATGGCGACCAGCTTGGCCAGCTCGTCGACCACCTCGTCGAGCGGCGCCGTCAGCTTCGACGGCGTGATTTCCAGCGTATAGGCCGAGTAATTGCGCGCCAGCACGACGCCGTTGCGGTCCAGGATCAGGCCGCGGTTCGGCACGATGGGCACCAGCGCGATGCGGTTGTCCTCGGCCTGGGCCGCGAAATCGTTGTGCTTGACCACCTGCAGCCAGATGAAGCGCGCCAGCAAGCCGGCAAAGCAGAGGAACACCAGCGCCACCAGCGCCGTCAGGCGCAGGCGGAAGAAATGCAACTCGCGTTCGGTGTTCTTGATCTCGGTCATCGGTTCGGGTCGTGTGCGGTTCGGAGCGGAGGCGGCTGGCGCCTCAGATCGGACGGGTGTGGTCGCGGTCCACCGCGCGGCGCTGCGGCGCCAGCAGCATCCACGTCACGCACGGCCACAGCGCCACCGAGACGGGGCTTTCAATGAAATACGTCCAGCCGGGCAGATTGCCGTTGACCAGGAAACGCACCAGCAACTGGATGGACTGCGTCAGCAGCAGCAGCGGCAGCACGTGCAGAGCCTGGGTCATCAGCGGGAACCACAGCACGCGGCGGTGCATCATGATGGCGAAATAGGACAGCAGCGTGTAAGCCAGGGCGTTCTCGCCGAGCCGGCTGGCGTCGTGCACGTCCATCAGCAGGCCCATGAAAAACGCCACGCCGATGCCGACCTTGCGCGGCTGGTGGATGCCCCAGAACACCAGCACCAGCGCGACGAAATCGGGCACGCCCGTCAGGCCGCCCCAGGGCAGCAGGTTCAGCAAAAACGCGCATAGCAGGCTGAAGCCGATGAAAATCGGGCTCACCGGCAACAGGATGTAATGGGGGCGTGTCATCGGTTTTCTTCCTTCGGCTTGACGGCGGCAAGGGGCGCGGGCGGCCTGGGCGCCGGCGCGTTGGCCGCGGCGGGCGGCTTGGCGGCGGGCGCGGCGGCCGACGGCGGCGCGGCGGCGGGGATGGCGGCGCCGGGAACGGCGGGCGCGGCCGTGGCCGGGTCCTTGATCGGCGCCATCTTGCCGTGCTTCTTGCTGGTCTTCAATTCCTCCTCGGGCGGCCGCGGCGGAACATTCGGCGTTGCCATCAGCACCAGCAACTGGGTGTTGCGGCCGATGCCGGCCAGCGGCTGGCAGATGACGCGGCCGAACACGCCGTTGGCATTGCTTTCGACCAGCGTCACGCGCGCCACGGCCAGGCCGGCCGGGTACACCCCGTCCAGGCCCGAGGTGACGACGACGTCGCCGACGACGATGTCGGCGTTGGTCGTGGTGAAGCGCAACTCAAGCTGGCCGGACTGGCCGCCGCCGTAGGCGACGGAGCGCAGGCCGCTGCGCAGGATCTGCACGGGGATCGCCTGCGCCTTGTCGGTCAGCAGCGTCACCTCCGACGTGAACGGAAACACCCGCGTCACCTGGCCGACCACGCCGAGGTTGTCGATGACGGGGAAGCCCAGCGCGACGCCCTGCTGGATGCCGCGGTCGAGAATGATCTTGCGCGAATACACGTCGCGGGCGTCGTAGAGGATTTCCGCCATCAGCGACTTCACGGGGATGTGCTCGCGCGCCTCCATCAGCTTGCGCAGATGGTTGTTTTCGGAAATGTGCATTTGCGCCTGCTGCATGGTCTGCGCGGCGACGATCTGCTGGCGCTTCAATTCGCGCACTTCCTTCTCCAGCGCCGACAGCGAGGAAAAATAGTCGCCGACGCCATAGGCGAGCTCGCGCGGCGCCAGCGCGGCCATCTGCACCGGGTACAGGACCGTGCCGATGGTCTGGCGCAGCACCGTCAGCGCGTGCATCTGCGAATCGGCCAGCAGCAGGCCGATCGAGATGCCGGCGCACACCATCATCTTGACCCTGGCGGAGGCGCCTTGCTTGAACAGGGGCGGAGGGCTGTATTCCATGACTTCCAATAATCCGGCGCACAAACGCCAACGCGGGAACGCTCGACAAACATGTCAGCCTAAACTGCGAAGGGCCGGAACGCTGCGTTCCGGCCCACCGTGTGGATTACTCGTAGGAGAAGATCGACCCGAGCTTGTCCATGCGCTCCAGGGCCATGCCCGAGCCGCGCACCACGCAGGTCAGCGGGTCTTCGGCGACCAGCACCGGCAGCCCCGTTTCCTCCATCAGCAGGCGGTCCAGGTCGCGCAGCAGCGCGCCGCCGCCGGTCAGCATCATGCCCTTCTCGGCGATGTCGGCGCCCAGTTCCGGCGGCGTCTGCTCCAGCGCGTTCTTGACGGCCGAGACGATGTTGTTGAGCGGGTCCGTCAGCGCTTCCAGGATCTCGTTGCTGGAAATGGTGAACGAGCGCGGGATGCCCTCCGACAGATTGCGCCCCTTCACTTCCATTTCCTTCACTTCCGAGCCGGGGAAGGCCGAACCGATGGCTTTCTTGATGGCTTCGGCCGTTTGCTCGCCGATCAGCATGCCGTAGTTGCGGCGGATGTAATTGACGATGGCCTCGTCGAACTTGTCGCCGCCGACCCGCACGGAACCCTTGTAGACCATGCCGCCCAGGGAGATGATGCCGACCTCGGTGGTGCCGCCGCCGATGTCGACGACCATCGAGCCGGTCGCCTCCGACACCGGCAGGCCGGCGCCGATGGCCGCCGCCATCGGCTCCTCGATCAGGTAGACCTGCGAGGCGCCGGCGCCCAGCGCCGATTCGCGGATGGCGCGGCGCTCGACCTGGGTCGAGCCGCACGGCACGCAAATGATGATGCGCGGCGAGGGGCGGAAGAATTTCGAGTCGTGCACCATGCGGATGAATTGCTTGAGCATTTGCTCGGTGACGGTGAAGTCGGCGATGACGCCGTCCTTCATCGGCCGGATCGCCTCGATATTGCCGGGCACCTTGCCGAGCATCTGCTTGGCTTCCTTGCCGACGGCCTGGATGGTCTTCTTGCCGTTCGGGCCGCCTTCCTGGCGGATAGCCACGACCGACGGCTCGTCGAGGACGATGCCGAGGCCGCGCACATAAATCAGGGTGTTGGCCGTGCCCAAGTCAATGGCCAGATCGGTGGAGATGTACCTGCGTAAAAAACCAAACATGAGTGTCCTGTAGCGCATCGAGCTGCGCAAAAGCTGTTGTAGGGGGTATCGACGCGGGCGCCTTCGGTACTGCCTGCGGCGCTGGCGCAGTCTTTTCTATGCTGCTGCAGCGGTGAATCGGCGCCGGCAACGCATTAACCCGCCATTCTACCTTATAATTTGATTGCGATTTGCTCAAAAAACAGTGAAAAGTGTGCCCCCGCGAAAGGTGAGTTGCGCGGCATTCGCGCGCTTTTGTGAGCAAAAGAGCAGTAAATACCCGCGTTTTGTCATTACGCCAACTTTATAATCCGCGCGGCCCGTCCGCGCCATTCGCCATGTCCCTGACCCTATCCGACGTAAAACGCATCGCCCACCTGGCGCAACTGGAAATGAAAGACGAGCAAGCAGCCACCGCGCTGGAGCAATTGAACGGCATTTTCGCGCTGGCCGAGCAAATGCAAGCCGTCGACACCGACGGCGTCGCGCCGCTGAGCCACCCGCTGGCCGCGCACATGAACAGCATCGCGCTGCGCCTGCGCGACGACGCCGCCACGGAGCCGAACCGCCGCGACGTCTACCAGGCCGTCGCGCCGAAAACCGAAGACGGCCTGTACCTGGTGCCGCGCGTGGTCGAGTAAGTCCGCCTCAGCCCGCCGCCCCACCCCGCCGAACCGACTTGAATTGAACGCCATGCATACAAAAACCATCAAAGAGCTGTCGACGCTGTTGCACAGCAAAGCGATTTCCGCCACCGAACTGGCGACCCACTTCCTCGACCGCATCGAGGGCAGCGAACTGAACGCCTTCCTGCACGTGGACCGCGCCCTGACGCTGGCCCAGGCCGCCGCCGCCGACGCCCGCCTGGCCGCCGGCACGGCCGGCGCGCTGACCGGCGTGCCCATCGCCCACAAAGACATCTTCGTCACGCGCGACTGGCGCTCGACGGCCGGCTCCAAGATGCTGGGCAACTACACCAGCCCCTTCGACGCCACCGTCGTCGAGAAATGCCTGGCCGCCGGCATGGTCACGCTGGGCAAGCTGAACTGCGACGAATTCGCCATGGGCTCGGCCAATGAAAACTCGGCCTTCGGCGCCGTCAAGAACCCCTGGGACGCCAAGGCCGTGCCGGGCGGCTCCTCGGGCGGCTCGGCCGCCGCCATCGCCGCGCGCCTGGCGCCGGCCGCCACCGCCACCGACACCGGCGGCTCGATCCGCCAGCCGGCCGCGTTTTGCGGCGTCACCGGCATCAAGCCCACCTACGGCCGCGTCTCCCGCTTCGGCATGATCGCCTTCGCCTCCTCGCTCGACCAGGGCGGCCCGATGGCGAAAACGGCCGAAGACTGCGCCCTGCTGCTGACGGCGATGGCCGGCTTCGACGAGCGCGACTCGACCAGCCTGACGCCGGAGCAAGGCGGCGTCGCCGAAGACTTCACGCGCGAGCTGGAGCAGCCCCTGACGGGCCTGCGCATCGGCGTGCCGCGCGAATACTTCGGCGCGGGCCTGGCGGCCGACGTGGAACTGGCCGTGCGCGCGGCGCTGGCCCAATATGTCAGCCTGGGCGCGACCCTGGTCGACATTTCGCTGCCGAACACGGCCCTGTCGATTCCCGCCTACTACATCATCGCCCCGGCGGAAGCGTCGTCGAACCTGTCGCGCTTCGACGGCGTGCGCTACGGCCACCGCGCCGCCGAGTACACCGACCTGCAGGACATGTACAAGAAAACCCGCGCCGAAGGCTTCGGCCCCGAGGTGCAGCGCCGCATCATGGTCGGCACCTACGTGCTGTGCCACGGCTACTACGACGCCTACTATCTGAAGGCGCAGAAGATCCGCCGCCTGATCGCGCAAGACTTCGAAGCCGTGCTGAACGGCCCGAACGCCGTCTGCGACGTCATCATGGGGCCGGTCGCGCCCAGCGTCGCCTGGGACCTGGGCGACAAGACCGACGACCCGGTGGCCAATTACCTGGCCGACATCTTCACGCTGTCGACCAGCCTGGCCGGCCTGCCCGGCATGTCTATCCCCTGCGGCTTCGGCCAGGGCGAGAAGAACGCCACGCGCCCGGTCGGGCTGCAAATCATCGGCAACTACTTCGCCGAAGCGAAGCTGCTGGGCATCGCCCACCAGTACCAGCAGGTGACCGACTGGCACTTGCGCGCACCGGCCGGCATTTAAACGAATTCGGCCCGCGCGGCGGGCCAACAGGAAAGCGAGAACACTATGCAATGGGAAGTCGTCATCGGTCTTGAGAACCACGTACAACTCACGACCCAGTCCAAGATCTTCAGCGGCGCGCCGATCCAGTTCGGCGCCGAAGCGAACACCCAGACCAGCCCGGTCGACCTGGCCTTGCCGGGCGTGCTGCCGGTCATGAACAAGACCGCCGTCGAGCGGGCCATCCGCTTCGGCCTGGCCGTCGGCGCGACGATCGCGCCGACCTCCATCTTCGCGCGCAAGAACTACTTCTATCCGGATTCGCCGAAGGGCTACCAGATCAGCCAGTTCGAAGACCCCGTCGTGCAAGGCGGCAGCCTCACCTTCGGCTACGAGAAGAACGGCGAATTCGTCACGAAAACCGTGAACCTGACGCGCGCCCACCTGGAAGAAGACGCCGGCAAATCGCTGCACGAGGACTACCACGGCATGACCGGCATCGACCTGAACCGCGCCGGCACGCCGCTGCTGGAAATCGTCAGCGAACCGGAAATGCGCAGCGCCGCCGAAGCCGTGGCCTACGCCAAGGCCCTGCACTCGCTGGTGATGTGGTTGGGCGTGTGCGACGGCAACATGCAGGAAGGCTCCTTCCGCTGCGACGTCAACGTCTCCGTGCGCCCCGTCGGCCAGAAGGAATTCGGCACGCGCTGCGAAATCAAGAACCTGAACTCCTTCCGCTTCATCGAGGAAGCCGTGAACTACGAGGTGCGGCGCCAGATCGAGCTGATCGAAGAAGGCGGCAAGGTTGTGCAGGCGACCCGCCTGTACGATCCGGACAAGAAGGAAACCCGCCTGATGCGCAGCAAGGAAGACGCGCAGGACTACCGCTACTTCCCGGACCCGGACTTGCCGCCGCTGGTCATTTCCGAGGCGTGGATCGCCCGCGTCAAGGCCGACATGCCGGAACTGCCGGAGACGATGCGCGCGCGCTTCGCCGCCGAATACGGCCTGTCCGACTACGACGGCCTGATCCTGACACAGTCCCAGGCGATGGCGGCCTACTTCGAAGCGGTGGTCGCCAAGGCCGGCAAGGCGCAGGCGAAGACGGCGGCGAACTGGCTGATGGGCGACGTGGCGTCGACGCTGAACCGGGAAAACGTCGACATCCAGGACGCGCCCGTGTCGGCTAAGCAACTGGCCGTGCTGCTCGAGCGCATCGCCGACGGCACCATCTCCAACAAGCTGGCCAAGGAGGTATTCGCCGGCATGTGGGAAGCCAAGTCCGCCGACGACATGCTGGCCGACCTGGTCATCGACGCCAAGGGCTTGAAGCAAATCTCCGACAGCGGCGCGCTGGAAGCGATCGTCGACGAAGTGCTGGCGGCCAACGCCAAGTCGGTCGAACAATACCGCGCCGGCAAGGAAGCGGCCATCAACGCGCTGATCGGCCAAGCCATGAAAGCGTCGAAAGGCAAGGCCAACCCGGCCCAGTTGACCGAACTGCTGAAGCAAAAACTGGCGGGCTAAACCCGCGCGGCCTGACCCGTTCCCCGGGTCGGGCCGCCTGGCCGGCAACACCCACGCACACGGGAACTCCATGCAAAAAATCAAGACTGGCCTGCTTGGCTACGGCTTTGCCGGCTCGACCTTCCACGCCCCCGTATTGACGGCCGTCGACGCACTGGAATTGCACGCGGTGGCGTCGAGCCAGCCGGCGCTGGTCCGGCGCGACTGGCCGGCGGCGACGGTCTACGGGGAGGCCGCGCAACTGTTCGCCGACCCGGCCATCGAACTGGTGGTCATCGCGGCGCCGAACGAGGCCCACTTCGGCCTGGCCCACGCCGCCCTGCTGGCGGGCAAGCACGTCGTGGTCGACAAACCGTTCACGCTCACCAGCACCGAGGCCGAGACGCTGATCGCCTGCGCCAAGGCGCAGCGGCGGGTGTTGAGCGTGTACCACAACCGCCGCTGGGACGCCGACTTCCTGACGTTGAAGGCGCTGCTGGCGCAGGGGACGCTGGGGCGCGTGAGCAGCTTCGCATCGCATTTCGACCGTTTCCGCCCCGAGATCAAGCAACGCTGGCGCGAGTCGGCCGCGCCCGGCGGCGGCCTGTTGTACGACCTCGGCCCGCACATGCTGGACCAGGCGCTGCAACTGTTCGGCGCGCCGCAGCGCCTGTTCGCCGACCTCGCCCGGCAGCGCGACGGCGCCGTCGCCGTCGACTACTTCCACCTCGTGCTGTACTACGAACAGTTGCGCGTCGTCTTGCAGGCCGGTTGCCTGGTGCAGGCGCCGACGGCGCGCTTCGCCGTGCACGGCGAGCGGGGCAGTTTCGTCAAATTCGGCCTGGACCGGCAGGAAGACGCCTTGAAGGCCGGCGGCCGGCCGGGCCAGCCCGGCTGGGGCCACGACCCGGTCCACGGCGCCCTGCATCTGGCCGGCGCGGCCGACGAGGCATGCCGGCATCTGCCGATGCTCGACGGCGGCTACCAGCGCTACTACGCAGGCATGGCCGACGCCATCCGCAACGGCGCGCCGGCGCCGGTGGCGGCCGAGGACGGGCTGGCGACGATACGCCTGATCGAAGCGGCGCTGCGCAGCGCCGAAGAGGGCCGCGTCATCGCCGTATAGGCGCGGGTTTGCTAGGCGGCGACGTAGCGCCCGTTCTTGTGGTTGGTGGCCAGCGACAAGTTCAGCACCACGGCGCCGAGCACGGAAATGGCAATCAGCATCGGCTCGACGACGAAGGCCGAGCCCAGCACAATGGCGCAGTCCAAGGCCATCTGCACCGTGCCGGCGCGCCAGCCGCGGGTTTCCTGCAAATACAGCGCCAGCACGCCGAAACCGCCCAGGCTGGCCTTGTGGCGGAACAGGATCAGCATGCCGACGCCCATCAGCATGCCGCCGACGACGCCCGCGACGACCGGATGCAACCATTCGAAGCGCAGCAGCGACGGCGAATACTCGGTGAAGAAGGCCACCAGCGCCAGCGAAATCAGGCTCTTGACGGTAAACGCCAGGCCCATGCGCTTGAGCGCAAAGATATAAAACGGCACATTGATCCCCACCAGCAGCAAACCGAAATTGATGCCGCTCGCATAATGGGACAGAAACGCGACGCCGGTCACGCCGCCGGTCAATAAGCCGGCCTTTTTGTACATGGCAATGCCGAGCGCCACCACCAGGGTGCCGGTCAGCAGGGCCTGGACATCGTCAAACAGGGTATGGCCCGCCTCCGTCTTGGCGGGCGGGACGGTGGTGCTCTGGTCTTCTGGGGATGGCATTGCGGTTCTTCAATCATTGCGGGGGAAGGTAGCGATTATACGCACCCGCCCCGCCCCCGGCCCTCCGCCAAACGACCTAGGGAAGCGCTGATTTATTCATGAGGGCGGACTTGACCGCGAAAATAGGTGTCCTGCGGCGTTGCAAAATCTTGCAATAGTTCGCTATTGCTGCGATTTCGCGCCTTGCAGGCCACCTTTTTCGCTGGCCAATTCCAACCCTCAGAATAAATCAGCGCTTCCCTAGCTTGCCGTGGCCTGGCCCACGGGATGGGATGGCGACTGCGGCTGCGACTGCGACTCCAGGCGGGCCTCCAGCCAGCCCAGAATCAGGCCAAATATCTTGTCGCGGTTGAGCTCATTGAAGTTTTCGTGATAATTATCCGGATAAAAGTGGTAATCCAGCAGCGCCGGGGCAATCGACTTCAGCATCGCCTCCGCCGCGCGGGAATCGGCCAGCTTGTCGTCGCCGGCGACGACGCCGAACACGGGGAAGCGCCATGCCGGCAAGATGCCGGGCAAACCGGCCTGGGCCGACGTCAGCGCCGCGGCGAAACGCACGGTGACCTCGGTGGCGCGGATATTGTCTTTTTCATCGGCGACATGGCGTGCCGTGATGGCGCGGTCGTGCGTCAGCATGTCCGTCAGCGAACCGAGCGGCACCTTCATCGTCGGAAACACGCGGGCCAGGAAATCGGATAACAACAGCAGCACCTTCGGCACCTTGATCGCGTTCACATAATACGGCGACGACAGGATAAAGCCGTGGATGCCGCGTTCGCCGGCAAACCGCCCCAAACCCAGATGGGTGGCGATCAGCGCGCCCATCGAATGGCCCATCACGAAAATCGGCAGGCCCGGATAACTGCGTTTGACCCACTGCAGAAACAACTCCGCGTCGTCGAGGAAGCTGTCGAAGCCGGGAATGTCGACGCGTTTCTTGCCGTCGTGTCCGCACATATCGAAACTGACCGTGGCGATGCCATGGGCGCGGAAATACAGGCCCGGCGTCATATAGTCGCCGGCGTGGGCCATGCCGCCGTGAATCGCCAGGATCACGGCGCGCGGCCGCTCGGGTTGCCAAATGTGGATAGCCCGTTCCACTTGATCGCTGCACATGAGGCTGGCAAGCGCGTCTTCGGAAAATCTCATTGCCTCACTCCGAATGATGTTTTATAGACCCCAGGCGCGAAGCCGGGGGGATGCGCTGCAATGAACACGACACCACCACTATAGCGCAGCGCGCCGGCCGACAAAGCGGCCGCTGGCGCAAAAAAAAACACGGCGCTGCGCGAGCAGCCCCGGCGCCGGCGTTCGCAATGGCAAATTTACATTCTTATAAAAAACACCAGCTTATCCCAAGTTACGGCCCTTGTGCGCAACAAACAAAAAAATCGGGGCTTAGATGCCGTAACGGCCGCGGTAGGCCGCCACCGCGTCTTTGTATTGCAGCAATTCAGGATCGGCGCCGGCGCCGCCCAGGTAGGTGAACAGGTCGTCCAGGTTGCCGATGGAGATGACGGGGATGTTATAAGCCTTGCTGACCTCCTGCACCGCCGAGCTAGGCGACAGCTCGCCGTCCTTGCCCGAGCGCTCCATGCGGTCCAGCGCGATCAGCACGGCGCAGGGCTCGGCGCCGGCGGCGCGTATCATGTCGACCGATTCGCGCACCGAGGTGCCGGCCGAGATGACGTCGTCGATGATGACGACCTTGCCCTGCAGCTTGGCGCCGACGATGGTGCCGCCCTCGCCGTGGTCCTTGGCTTCCTTGCGGTTGAAGGCGAACGAGGTGTTGCGGCCCTTGCCGGCCAGCGCGACGGCGGTGGCCGAGGCCAGCGTGATGCCTTTGTAGGCCGGCCCGAACAGCATGTCGAATTCGACGCCGGAGTCGAGCAGGGTCTGGGCGTAGAATTGCGCCAGTTGCGCCAGCGTGGCGCCGTCATGGAACAGGCCGGCGTTGAAGAAGTACGGCGATTGGCGGCCTGCCTTCGTCGTGAAGTCGCCGAAGCGCAACACGCCCGTCGACACTGAAAACGCGATAAACTGTTGACGTAAATTGTTCACGATGACCCCATTTATTTAAAGTGCCTGTATTTTAATCTGCGCGCCCCGGCGCGACAATCAATCCTGCCGGCCCGGACCGCCCTGGCCGCCCTATTTTCCCGATACCTATGCCAAAAATCATCTCCGCCAACTTGAACGGCATCCGCTCCGCATCCAAAAAGGGCTTCTTCACGTGGATGGCGGCGCAGTCGGCCGACTTCATCTGCGTCCAGGAGTTGAAGGCGCAATTGCCCGACATGACGCCCGAGTTCCTCAACCCCGGCAACTACCACGGCCATTTCCACTATGCCGAAAAGAAGGGGTATTCCGGCACCGGCGTGTATAGCAAGGTGGCGCCCGACGCCGTCCACATCGGCTTCGGCAGCCCGGAGTTCGACGCGGAAGGCCGCTATGTGCGCTGTGATTTCGGCAATTTGTCTGTCATTTCCGTATATTGCCCGTCCGGCTCGTCCTCGCCGGAGCGCCAGGAAGCCAAATTCCGTTTCATGGATCTGTTTTTGCCGCATCTGCTGCAGTTGAAGGCCGAGGGCCGCGAAATCGTCATCTGCGGCGACTGGAACATCGCCCACCATGAAATCGACTTGAAGAACTGGAAGGGCAACAAGAAAAATTCCGGCTTCCTGCCGGAAGAGCGCGCCTGGATGACGCGCGTGTTCGACGAAGCCGGCTACGTCGACGTGCACCGCGGCCTCGACAAGCGCGAGGAGCAATACACATGGTGGAGCAACCGCGGCCAGGCCTGGGCCAAGAACGTCGGATGGCGCATCGACTACCACGTCGCCACGCCCGGCATCGCGGCGCAGGCGAAGACCGTGGCGATCTACAAGGATGAACGCTTTTCGGACCACGCGCCGCTGACGATCGATTATTCGATCTGAGCGTCGCGCACCGGCGCGCCGGCCGCCTGGCGCGGCGCGCCGCGCCGCCGTTCTACCTACTTATCTTCCTCCATACCGCGCGGCATGCCGGAAATGCCTTTTGTCGTGGCGTTGCCGCTAATGGAAGGCGGCGTCGGATTCAGGCAATTGGCATTGCCCGCCGGCGTATAGCGGCCATATGCCAGACTGGCCGTATAGTGCACGCCGGGCGATCCCGTAAATCCGTTATACGGCGAAATATGCACGGCATACCACCCTTGTATGCCTGCCGGAACAACCACCAGCGGACGCAAACTGCCTGGCCGGTCGTCATTGCGCCACACCGTGCCGTTAGGCGAAACGACGACGATTTCCATATCGGCGTTTTGCGCCAGGACATCCAGGCGCGTGCAATATGCTCCGCCGGCGAGCACTTGGATGATAAACGGTTCGACAGCGCCGCCGGGAACCGTCGAGCTTGTTGTCACATTCGCCTGAATAGTCGTCGAGGCGCAGTTAATCCAGCCGCACGCGCTCGGCGTCGCCGTCAGCAGCGAGCCGGCCAAGGCTGAACCCGCCGGAAACAGGCACACGCCAAGCGCGGCCAACACCAATCCCGTCAATTGCTTTTTCATGATAACTCCCTGAATTTAGCTTATACAATATTCTCCGTTAAAACAACATATCGTCGACATCGCCTGACAACCCTGGGCGCCAGTTAATCATTTCCACGCAAAATTAATATCGAAAGGAATATATTAATTGGTGGACATTCAGAATTGGCGGGATTTGCAATATTGGCCGGCTGTGACCTGCTTCGAGCGAATCTGTCACAGTAAGAATAGCGATTAGATTCAGGAGAACGGTTGAGCTTACGCAGTACTGGATTGAATAGCGGATTTGATTTCGCATTAACAGAATGCCGGCGATTAAAATATTTTCCGCTATAAATTGATAGGGAAATGGCCGGAAATAAAAAGATGGGAAACAGCAATTGCGGCCGGGCGCGCCGGCGACGGGCGCCGCCCTTACAGCGTCCGGCGGCTCTCGAACCGGCGCGGCTCGCCCGTCAACGGATCGCTGAAGGCGATCGCCCGCGCCAGCAGTTGCAGGGGCTGCGACACGTCGTCCGCCTTGCACGGCAGCGCCACCGGATAGAACGCGTCGTTGATGATCGGCACGCCCAGCGCGGCCATGTGCACGCGCAACTGGTGCTTGCGGCCCGTGTGCGGCGACAGCCGGTACAGCGTGGCGTCGGCGCGGTGTTCGATGACGTCGACGATGGTTTCCGAATTCGCTTCGCCGGCCACTTCGCGCATGCAAAAAAACGGTTCGCCCTCGACCATGCGGCTGCGGTAGACGAAGGGGAATGCGCGGCCGGCCAGCGGCGCGGCCAGCGCCTCGTACACCTTGCTCACCTCGCGCCTCTGGAACAGCGACTGGTAGGCGCCGCGGCTCGATTGTTGGCTGGAAAAGATGACGACGCCGGCCGTCTCCCGGTCCAGCCGGTGGATCGGGCTCAGGTCGTCCAGCCCCAGCTTTTTCTTCAGCCGCACCAGCAGCGTTTCCTGCAAAAAGCGCCCGCTCGGTATCATCGGCAGGAAATGCGGCTTGTCGACGACCACCAGGTGCTCGTCCTGGAACAGCACCTGCTCCTCGAAGGGAATCGGGGTTTCGCGCGCGAGTTCGCGGTAATAGAAGATGCGCATGCCGCGGCGGAACTGGCTGCCCGCGCGCAACGCGATGCCGTCGGCGGTGACCACCTCGCCGCGCGCCAGCCGGTCGGCCCAGTCGGCCGCGCTCACCAGGGGGAAGCGCTCGACGAGAAAGCTGAAGATGTCCGGCCAACTGCCCTCGGGCAACCACAGAAAGCTCGGCGCGACGCCGTCGCGCACCGGCAGCGGCGCCTGCCGCGCCTCCTTGTTCGGCATCACGCGCACCACGCCCTCAATTGCCGGCCATCGCGCTGCTGCGGTAAGGCGGCAGTTGCGCCGCGCTCACGCCCTTGCTGCGCGCGTACACGGGCAAGACCTCGCCCATGTGCTTGTTCATTTCGTCGATGCGGTCGGCGCCCGACGGGTGGGTCGACAGGAAGGCCGGCGGCGCGCTTTTGTTCAGCGCGCCCATCTTCTGCCACAGCACGACGCCGGCGCGCGGGTCGAAGCCGGCGCGCGCCGCCAGGTCCAGCCCGACCAGGTCGGCTTCGCGCTCGTCGCCGCGCGAATAGTGCAGGCTCAGGCCCTTGGCCGCCATGTCGGCGACGGTGCCGGTGATGCGCGGATCGACGCCGAACAGGGCCGCCGCGCCGGCGCCCAGCAGCTTGGTGCCGAGCGCCGTGACGTTCGATTTGGCGGCCTGCTCGCGGCCGTGCTCGCGCAGCGCGTGGGCGATTTCATGCCCCATCACCACGGCCACTTCGTCGTCCGTCAACTTCAGCGTCGTCAGGATGCCGCTGAAAAAGGCGATGCGCCCGCCCGGCATGCAGAAGGCGTTGACCTGGGAGGAGTTGAGCAGGTTCACCTCCCATTGCCACTGGGCGGCGTCGGCGTTCCAGCGCGAGGCGTAGGGGATCAGGCGCCGGGCGATGCCGCGCAGGCGCAGCACCTGCGGGTGCGAGGCCGGCACCAGCGCGCCCTTTTGCCGCGCCTCGCCCAGCAGCGCGGCGTACTGGCTCTGCGCCTGCTGGTCCACCTGCTGTCGGTCCTGCAGGTTGCGCCACTTCGACAGCGGCTTGACGGCGATGCCGTCCGCCTCGGTTTGCGGCTGCGGCTGCTGGGCCGGGGCCAGCCCGGCGCAGGCGGAAAGGCTCAACAGAGCGACGATGCGGGTGAATGTGTTCATGGCTTGGCATTCCAGGGAGCGATTTTCGGCAGCATCATCATGGCAGGAAAAGCCAGGACGAAGCACACGATAAAGAAGGTGAACCAGCCGGTTTCGGCAACGATGTAGCCCACCGACGAATTGATGAAGGTGCGCGGCACCGCCGCCAGGCTGCTGAACAGCGCGTACTGGGTGGCCGTGTAGCGCGGATCGGACGAGCGCGACAGGAAGGCGACGAAGGCGGCCGCGCCCAGGCCCAGGCTGGCGAAGGACTCGAAACCGATCACCGCGCTCAGCAGCGCCGTGTTGGCGCCCGCCTGGGCCAGCCAGGCGAAGCCGAGGATGGCCAGCGCCTGCAGCGCGCCGAACACCCACAGGCCGCGGTTGATGCCCAGCTTGACCATCCAGACGCCGCCGACGATGCCGCCGGCCAGGCTGGCCCAGAAGCCGGTGGTGTTGGCGGCCAGGCCGATCTGCGTCATCGTGAAGCCCAGGTCGAGGTAAAACTTGGTGGCCAGCGCCGTGGCCATGCTGTCGCCGATCTTGTACAGCAGCACGAAGGCCAGCACCCACAGGGCTTGGCGCCAGCCGTCGCGGACGATGAATTCCTGGAACGGCAGAATGATCGCCTCGCGCATGGTCTTCGGCGGCGCGCCGTAGACGGCCGGCTCCTTGATCAGCAGCGTGCAGGCCAGCCCCGGCAGCATGAACGCGGCCGTGATCCAGAACACCGGCTGCCACGGCATGCGGTCGGCCAGGATCAGCGACAGCGCGCCCGGCACCATGCCGGCCACCTTGTAGGCGTTGACGCTGACGGCAGCGCCCAGGCCCTGCTCGTTGTCGGAGAGGATCTCGCGGCGGTAGGCGTCGATGACGATGTCCTGGCTGGCCGACAGGAAGGCCACGCCCGCGGCCGCGGCGGCGATCAGCCCCACCTGCGTCAGCGGGTCCAGCATGCCCATGCTGCCGATGGCCAGGAACAGCGCGGCCTGGGTCAGCGCCATCCAGCCGCGGCGCCGGCCCAGCGGGCCGAAGCTGAAGCGGTCCATCAGCGGGGCCCAGAGGAATTTCCAGATATACGGGAACTGCACCAGCGCGAACAAGCCCAGCGCCTTGACGTTCAGGCCGGACTTGGCCAGCCAGGCCTGCAGCAGGTACAGCAGGATGAACAGCGGCAGGCCCGAGCTGAAACCGAGCACGAGGACGGTCAGCATGCGCCCGTTCAGGTAATCCCGCCAGGCCGCTCCCTTGGCCTGGCGCATCAGTGGCGCGCCTTTTTACGCAGGCGGAACACGGCCAGGCTGCCGCGCAAGCTGGGCAGGAAGGTCACCGGCTTGCCGTCGGCGCCCAGCGCCACGCATTCGAGCACCTCCAGGCCGACCTGGTTGGCCAGCTCCTCGAAGTCGGAGATGGTGGCGCAGCGCAGGTTGGGCGTGTCGTACCATTGATACGGCAGCGATTTCGACACCGGCATGCGGCCGCGCAGCAGCGCCGCGCGGTGCGGCCAGAAGGCGAAATTGGGGAAGGAGACGATGGCCTCGGCGCCAACGCGCACGATGTCGCGCAGCAGCTCCTCGACCTGCTTCATCATCTGCAGCGAGGACAGGCACAGCACCGTGTCGAAGCTGTTGTCGCCGAAAATGGCCAGGCCCTTTTCCATGTCCTGCTGGATCACGTTGACGCCGCGCTGGGTGCTGGCGAGCACCTTGTCGTCGGCGATCTCGATGCCGTAGCCGCTGCAGCCCTTGTCGCTTTGCAGATACTGCAGCATGACGCCGTCGCCGCAGCCGACGTCGAGCACGTGGGCCTGTTGCGGCACCCAGTGGGCGATAAAGGCGAGGTCGGGGCGCAGCGCGCTCAAGTCGTCGAAGTTCATGCGTATTCCTTGCTGCCTTGCTGGGCGCTGATAGTCTGATGCGGCAGGGCCGCGCTTTCCTCCCACACCTGCTCGTAATAGGCGCGCACCATGTTCATATAGCGCGCGTCCTCCAGCAGGAAGGCGTCGTGGCCGTGCGGCGCGTCGATTTCGGCGTAGGTCACCTGGCGCCGGTTGCTCACCAGCGCCTGCACGATTTCGCGGCTGCGCTCGGGCGAGAAGCGCCAGTCGGTCGAGAACGAGGCGAGGAAGAACTTGGCCCGGGTCTGCGCCAGCGCCGCCGCCAGGTCGCCGCCGTGGGCGCGCGCCGGGTCGAAATAGTCGAGCGCCTTGGTGATCAGGAGGTAGGTGTTGGCGTCGAAGTATTCGGAGAACTTGTCGCCCTGGTAGCGCAGATAGGACTCGATCTCGAAGTCGATGCCGAAGCCGAATTTGTAGTCGCCGGTCTGGGCCGCGTCGCGCAACTTGCGGCCGAACTTCTCGGCCATGTCGTCGTTCGACAGATAGGTGATGTGGCCGACCATGCGCGCCACCCGCAGGCCGTTCTTCGGCACCACGCCGTGGGCGTAGAAGTCGCCGCCGCGGTAGTCCGGGTCCGACAGGATGGCCTGGCGGGCGACGTCGTTGAAGGCGATGTTCTGCGCCGACAGCTTGGCCGTCGAGGCGATCACCACGCAGTGGCGCAGGCGCTCGGGGAACATGATGCTCCAGGCCAGCGCCTGCATGCCGCCCAGCGAGCCGCCCATCACGGCGGCGAACTGGACTATGCCGAGGGCGTCGGCCAGGCGCGCCTGCGCCACCACCCAGTCTTCCACCGTCACCACCGGGAAGGCGGCGCCGTAGGGTTTGCCGGTGGCCGGGTTGTGGTGCATCGGCCCGGTCGAGCCGAAGCAGGAGCCGAGGTTGTTGACGCCGATGACGAAGAACTTGTCGGTGTCGAGCGGCTTGCCGGGGCCGACCATATTGTCCCACCAGCCGACGTTTTTCGGCTGATCGGCGTAGACGCCGGCCACATGGTGCGAGGCGTTGAGCGCGTGGCACACCAGCACGGCGTTCGACTTGGCGGCATTCAGCGTGCCGTAGGTTTCGAACATCAACATGTAGTCGTGCAGCGTGGCGCCGCTTTGCAAGAGTAGTGCCTGCGCAAAATGCATGGTCTGCGGCGTGACGATTCCGATGGATGACATGTGGTTTGTATGCGTAAAAAAAGCAGTAAAAGAAGGCGCGGAACACAGCGGCGGAGCCCGGGGCCGGGCTCCGCGTGACAATCTTACATCACCTGCAACTGCGCAACGGCCTCGGCAATGACATTTGGCTCCATCGAGCGCAAAATTTTCCGCGTTTGCGGGGCAATCAGGCCCAGGTCGCTGTTGAGGATCTCCTGCTTGACGGCCAGCAGCTGGGCCGGATGCATGGAGAATTCCCGCAAGCCCATGCCCAGCAGCAGGCGCGTCAGCTTGACGTCGCCCGCCATCTCGCCGCAGACGGCGACGTCGATGCCGGCCTTGTGCCCCGCCGTGATGGTCATCGCGATCAGTTGCAGCACGGCCGGATGCAGCGGGTTGTACAGGTGCGCCACCTCGTAGTCGACGCGGTCGATGGCCAGCGTGTACTGGATCAGGTCGTTGGTGCCGATCGACAGGAAGTCCATGCGCTTGACGAACATCGGCAGGGCCAGCGCGGCCGCCGGGATCTCGATCATCGCGCCCACCTCGACCGCCTGGTCGTAGGCGATGCCGGCGTCGCGCAGCTCGGCCTTGGCCTGGGCGATCATCGCCAGCGACTGGTCGATCTCGAAGGCGTGCGCCAGCATCGGGATCAGGATGCGCACCTTGCCGAAGGCCGAGGCGCGCAGGATCGCCCGCAACTGGGTCAGGAAGATCTGCGGCTCGGCCAGGCAATAGCGGATCGCCCGCAGGCCCAGCGCCGGGTTCAGCGCCGTGTGGTCGGACTGGTCGAGCGGCTTGTCGGCGCCGATGTCGAGCGTGCGTATCGTCACCGGCCGCCCCTTCATCGACACCACCGTCCGGCGGTAAGCCTCGAACTGCTCGTCCTCGGACGGGATCTTGTGGCCGCGCCCCATGAACAGGAATTCCGAGCGGAACAGGCCGATGCCGCTGGCGCCGGCCTCCATGGCGAACGCGCAGTCGTCCGGCAATTCGATGTTGGCCAGCAGCGTGATCGGCGTGCCGCACTTGGTCACGGCCGGGGTTTTCTTCAGCTTGTTGAGCTTCTTGCGGGCGCGCTGCATCGCGCCCTGGCGCTCGCGGTACTGCTCCAGCACCAGCACGCTGGGATTGGCGATGACGACGCCGGCGTCGCCGTCGATGATCAGCCAGTCGTCCTGCTCGATCAGGGTCGAGGCCTGCGACATGCCGACGGCGGCCGGAATGTCGAGGCTGCGCGCGACGATGGCCGTGTGCGAGTTCTGGCCGCCCACGTCGGTGACGAAACCGATGAAGGAGCGGTCGCGGAACTGCAGCATGTCGGCCGGCGAGATGTCGTGGGCCACGACGATCATCTGCGCCAGCAGCTGGTCGCCGCCGCCGCTCTTCGACAGCAGCGGCTCGCTGCCCAGCAGCACCTTGAGGACGCGCTCGGCAACCTGCTCGATGTCGGCCTTGCGCTCGCGCAGGTAGGGGTCTTCGATTTCGTCGAACTGGGCCGACAGCTCGTCGATCTGGGTCAGCAGCGCCCATTCGGCGTTGTAGTGGCGCGAGCGGATGATGTCCAGCGGCGCCTCGGAAATCAGCGGATCGGACAGGATCAGCGCATGCACGTCGATGAAGGCGCCCAGCTCGGTGGGCGCGTCCTTCGGCAACTCGTTCCACAGCGTCTGCAATTCCTTGTGCACGGCCGCCAGCGCGTGCTGCAGGCGCTGCACCTCCGCCTCCAGGTGCTCCTCGGCGATCAGGTAATGCTTGACGTCGAGCGCGGCCGGCGCCAGCAGGTGGGCGCGGCCGATGGCGATGCCGCGCGAGACGGGAATGCCGTGCAGCGTGAAGGAAGCCATCGCGGGACCTGTCGGGATGCGGGTATGGCTGCGTTCGGACAGCATTACTCGCCTTCGCCAAACCTGTCATTGATCAGCGCGGTCAGGGCGGCGATGCAATCGCCCTCGTCCGCGCCCTCCGCCTCCAGCGTCACCTTGGCGCCTTTGCCGGCGGCCAGCATCATCACGCCCATGATGGACTTGGCGTTGATGCGGCGCGCGTTGCGGCTGAGCCAGACGTCGCTCTGGAACTTGGCGGCGAGCTGGGTGAACTTGGCCGATGCGCGCGCGTGCAGACCCAGCTTGTTGATGATTTCGAGTTCTTGTTGAATCATTTTTATATTGTCTCAATCGCAGTAATAAGGCGCTACGTCACACCGCCGCCGTCTCCGGCGGCGGCCACTGTCATGCTCTAATTCTCGCCGACGCGGATGCGGTTGTCGACCCGCACCGCGCCGCTTTGCGCGCCCGCCAGCGCCATCTCGACGACGACGTCGAGGCTGTCGCGGCGGTAGGTGATCGCGCGCAGCAGCATCGGCAGGCTGATGCCGGCGATGACCTCGACCCGGCCCTCGTCATGCAGCTTGTTGCAGCAATTGGCCGGCGTGCCGCCCTTCACGTCGGTGATCACCAGCACGCCGGAGCCGTCGTTCAGGCGCGCGATGGCTTGCAGCGCCAGCGCCTGCACCTCGGCCAGGTCCTGGTCGGCGGCCACGTCGATCGCCTCCAGGCGCTCGGTCGGGCCGCGGAACACGTGGGCGCAGGCGGCCACGAAGGCCTGGCCCAGCGGCGCGTGCGTCAGCAACAGTATGCCGACCATATCAAGCCGCCACGCCCTGCTCGACGGCGTCGATGAACATCGCCGCGACGTCGAAACCGGTTTGCTGCATGATCTCCTGGAAGCAGGTCGGGCTGGTGACGTTGACTTCGGTGAGGAAGTCGCCGATCACGTCCAATCCTACCAGCATCAGGCCGCGCGCGGCCAGAATCGGCCCCAGCGACTCGGCGATCTCGCGGTCGCGCGCCGTCAGCGGCTGGGCCACGCCGGTGCCGCCGGCGGCCAGGTTGCCGCGCACCTCGCCGGCCTGCGGAATGCGCGCCAGCGCGAACGGCACCGGCTTGCCGCCGATGACGAGGATGCGCTTGTCGCCCTTGTCGATGGCGGGGATGAAGCGCTGCGCCATGATGGTGCGGGCGCCGTTGTCGCTCAGCGTCTCGATGATCGCGCCCAGGTTCAGCCCGTCGGACTTGACGCGGAAGATGCCGGCGCCGCCCATGCCGTCGAGCGGCTTGAAGATGACGTCCTGATGGCGCGCGTGGAAGGCGCGCAGGCGCGCCTCGCTGGACGTCACCAGGGTCGGCGCGGTGAAATGGGAAAACTGCGCGATGGCCAGCTTCTCGTTGTTGTCGCGGATCGCCGACGGCTTGTTCAGCACGCGCACGCCCTGCTTCTCGGCCAGCTCCAGCAGATAGGTGCCGTAGACGTACTCCATGTCGAAGGGCGGGTCTTTTCGCTCGATGACGGCGTCGAAATCGCCCAGCGGCGTCTCGTGGCGCGGCGCGGCGCGGAACCAGTCGTGGGCGTCGCCGGTCAAGGTGATGCGGGCCGCGCTGGCGCTGACCACGCCCTCGTCGAGCGCCATGTCCTTTTGCTCGAAGGCGTAAAGTTCGTGGCCGCGGCGGGCCGCCTCGACCATCATCGCATAGGTCGTGTCTTTGTAAATCTTGAAGCTTGCCAGCGGATCGGCAAGGAAGGCGATTTTCATGGTCGAGTCCAAATGAGGTAATGCTTGATTCTAGCCGAGATTGCCGGACGGAGTGGCGCGGCGCCGGGCCGGGGGGCCGGCGCCGCGCCGCCGCCTCAGTACACCTCCGGATTCGGGTCCGTGCGCTCCATCTCCAGCGAGGCGGCCAGCAGCGCCAGCCGCGCCACGACGCCATACACGTAGAAGCGGTTCGGCGCGGCGGTGCCCGGCTTGGCCTTCAAGTCCGGCACGGCGTGCTGCTGGGCGAAGGCCAGGGGCACGAACTGCGAACCGGGCGCGTTCAGGTTCTGGTCGACGCCGCGCTCGGCGTGCACGCGGTAGAAGCCGCCGACGACATAGCGGTCTATCATGTAGACGACCGGCTCGGCCACCGCCTCCTTGATGCTCTCGAAGGTCGGCACGCCCTCCTGGATGATGACGTCGGTGACGACCTTGCCGTCCTTGATGACGGACATCTTGTTGCGCTGCTTGCGCGTCAGGTCGCGCACCTCGCTGGCATCCTTGACCGTCATGATGCCCATGCCGTAGGTGCCGGCGTCCGGCTTGACGATGACGAAGGGCTTTTCCTTGATGCCGTATTCCTTGTACTTCTTGCGTATCTTCGCCAGCAGCACGTCGACATTGGCGGCCAGGCAATCCTCGCCCTCGCCCTCCTGGAAATTGATGTCGCTGCATTTGCTGTGGAAGGGGTTCAGCATCCACGGGTCGACGTCGATCATCTTGCCGAATTTCTTCGCCACCTCGTCATAGGCGGCGAAATGGTTGCTCTTGCGCCGCAGCGCCCAGCCGGCGTGCAGCGGCGGCAACAGGCTTTGCTCGTGGATGTTTTGCAAAATGTCCGGGATGCCGGCCGACAAGTCGTTGTTCAGCAAGATCGTGCACGGGTCGAAATCCTTCAAGCCCAGGCGCCGGCCGTTGTTCAGGCGCACCAGCGGCTCGACCACCAGCATATTGCCGTCCGGCAGGGCCAGCGGCGTCGGCTGGGTGATTTCCGGGTCCAGCGTGCCCAGGCGCACATGCAGCCCCGTCTGGCGGAAGATTTGCATCAGGCGGGCGACGTTTTGCAGATAATAGGGATTGCGCGTGTGGCTCTCCGGAATCATCAACAGGTTGCGGGCGTCCGGGCAATATTTGTCGATCGCGGCCATCGCGGCCTGCACCGACAGCGGCAGCATTTCCGTGGCCAGGTTGTTGAAGCCGCCGGGGAACAGATTCGTGTCGACCGGCGCCAGCTTGTAGCCGGCGTTGCGCAAGTCTACGGAGCAATAAAACGGCGGCGTGTGCTCTTGCCACTCCATGCGGAACCAGCGCTCAATGGCTGGCGTGGCGGCCAGGATTTTCTTTTCGAGGTCGAGCAGCGGTCCGGTCAGGGCCGTGACGAGGTGGGGAACCATGGTTACATCCTTAAATTATGTGCCGGAATCGAAGCCGTAGGCACATAGAACTGTCTATATTACCGTGCAAGTACCCCAAATCGGGGCAAAACCCTTGTTTTAAAGTCCTCCAATGCAAAAAGGCGCCCGCGTGGGGCGCCCTTCGGGCCGCCCGCGCGCGGCGGGCGGCTGCGGCAGCGATGCTCAGGAATGGTAGGCGGATTCGCCGTGGCTGCTGATGTCCAGGCCCTCGCGCTCTTCCTCCTCCGGCACGCGCAGGCCGATGACGACATCCACGAGCTTATAGGCGAGCACCGACACCAGCGCCGACCAGATGATCGTCGTGCCGACGGCCTGCGCCTGTACCCACACCTGGCCGGCGATCGAATAGGCATCGGCCGACATCTTGTTGGCGACATAGTCGAAGATGCCCTGGCCGCCCAGTTGCGGCGCGGCGAACACGCCGGTCAGCAAGGCACCCAGGATGCCGCCCACGCCGTGCACGCCGAACACGTCCAGCGAGTCGTCGGCGCCGATCAGGCGTTTCAAACCATTCACACCCCACAGGCAAATAATACCAGCGAGCAAGCCGATGAACAAAGCGCCCATCGGGCCGACGTAACCGCAGGCCGGCGTGATGGCCACCAGGCCGGCGACGGCACCGGAAGCGCCGCCCAGCATCGACGGCTTGCCCTTGGCGATCCACTCGCCGAACACCCACGACACGGTCGCCGTGGCCGTCGCCAGCAGGGTGTTGATGAAGGCCAGCGCGGCGACGTCGCCCGCTTCCAGCGCCGAGCCGGCGTTGAAGCCGAACCAGCCCACCCACAGCAGCGAGGCGCCGACCATCGTCATCGTCAGCGAGTGCGGCGCCATCGATTCGCGGCCGTAACCGACGCGCTTGCCGATCATGACGGCGCCGACCAGGCCGGCCACGGCGGCGTTGATGTGCACCACGGTGCCGCCGGCGAAGTCGAGCGCGCCTTTTTGCCAGATCCAGCCGGCTTTGGCCGTTTCGGCGGCCAGCGTGGCGGCGTCCTTGATCGCGTCGGGGCCGGTCCAGAACCAGACCATGTGGGCGATCGGCAAGTAGGAGAAGGTGAACCACAGCACGACGAAGGCCAGCACGGCGGTGAACTTGGCGCGCTCGGCGAAGGCGCCGACGATCAAGCCGCAGGTGATGGCGGCGAAGGTGCCCTGGAAGGCGACAAACACGAATTCGGGAAGCACCACGCCCTTGCTGAAGGTGGCGGCGGTGGCGAAGCTGGCCTTGGCCGGATCCCAGATGCCGTTCAGGAACAGGCGGTCGAACTTGCCATAGACAGCGCTGCCCTCGGTGAACGCCAGCGAGTAACCGTACAGGCACCAGAGGACGATAATGACGGCGAAGATCATGAACACTTGCAACAGGATCGACAACATGTTTTTCGAGCGCACCAGGCCGCCGTAGAACAGCGCCAGGCCGGGGATCGTCATCAGGATGACCAGCAGCGTGGCCACCATCATCCAGGCCGTGTCGCCCTTGTTCGGCGCCGGCGCGGCGGCGGGCGCGGCGGGCGCGGCGGCGGCGGGCGCGGCCGCCGCGGGCGCGACGACAACGACGGGGGCCGGCGCGACCACGGTGGCGGCGGGCGCAGCGGGAGCGGCGCCCTCATCGGCGGCAAAACCCGGCGTGGCGACACTGCAAGCGAACAAAACGAGCAGTCCGAGCAAACACTTTGTTATATTTTTATTCATCTATATTCCCCTTGCCTCAGAGTGCTTCGTTACCGGTTTCGCCGGTGCGGATACGTATGACTTGTTCCAGGTTGTAAACGAAGACTTTGCCGTCGCCGATCTTGCCGGTGCGCGCCGCGCCCTCGATCGCCTCGATCGCCTGGTCGACGATGGCATCGTCCACGGCCACCTCGATCTTGGTCTTCGGCAAAAAGTCGACGACGTATTCGGCGCCGCGGTACAGCTCGGTGTGGCCTTTTTGCCGGCCGAAACCCTTCACTTCCGTGACGGTGATGCCTTGCACATTGATGGCGGACAAGGCTTCGCGCACCTCGTCGAGCTTGAACGGCTTAATAATGGCGGTGATCATTTTCATGCTGGCCTCGCTTAAAAGGTTTTGGAAACGGTCAGGACCAGACCCGTTTTCGCCGTGTTCTTGCCATTCGGCGCCAGCGCCACGATGTCGGCCTTGACCGCGGCCAGCGCGACGGTGACGATGCCGAAATCCTTGCTCACGCCGATTTTGTAGTCGCTATAGCTGAGCGCGCCGTTGTTCTTGACGTTCTGGCGGCCGGCATGCAGATTCAACATATAGCCCTCGTAGACGTCATAGTTGAAGCCGACGTCGAAATAGCCGCTGCGCTTGCTGTCGGCGGCGCCGAACAGATTGCTCGTCGCATGCGAATATTTCACGTACAAGGGACCGTAGCCGAGCTGGCCGTACAACTCGAAGGTGTTGGCGTTCGGACTCAGGCCGTTCGACGGATAGATGTAGTACAGGCCGCCGACGTCGTAGCTGATGGCCTTGGTGATCTCGCCGCGCTTGCCGGCGTAGACGTCGATCTCGACACTGCCTTTGCCGCCCAGATCCTTGGTCCATTTGATCGTCGACGCCCACACGCCGGCATACAGACCGGTTGGATTGTTGACGTAGTCGGCGCCGCCCTGCAAGGCCGGGTCCAAGCGGCTTTGCGACAAACCGCGATACCGGTAATCGCTCGTCAAGGCCAGGTTGTAGCTGACTTCATGCTCCGGTTTCGCGGCGGCCGCCGCCTCCTCCGCCTGGACCGCGCTGCCGTAAGAAGCCAGGGCCAGGGCCAACGCTGCAGCCACAGTCAGGTTCGTGCTCAGGTTTTTCATGGCGATATCCTTTTGATTGAACTTAAATAGCGGTTGGGGTTTAAAATCTGGGTTGAAGCTCAACATGCTGTTGATAACTGATTAGCAGAATGCGTGCCAGCTAGTACCGCCTGCCCCAACATTGGCATGTCAATCCAGATATGCCCCAATTTCGGCAGCCGCGGCGAATTCGGACGGGCGAAGAGTTATTAATTTGCTCAGACTCGCACCATATTAACGCCAGCAGGCGCACTGCAATGGTGCAATGCGTTGGCCTGTGCCACAAAGGATACACATGGATATGAACAATTTTTTCACCGACTTACAGAGCAAGATCAACCAAGCGATAGAAAATTCCCCGGCCAAGGATATCGAGAAGAACGTCAAGTCGATGATGACCCAGGGTTTCTCCAAGCTCGACCTGGTCACCCGCGAGGAATTCGACATACAGGCGCAGGTGCTGGCCAAGACCCGCAGCAAGCTCGACGCGCTGGAAGCGCGCGTGGCGGAACTGGAAGCGCGCCTCAATCCCGCCCAGCCATCATAATTCCGGCGCCGGGCGCGCCAGCATCCGTCCGGCAAAGCGGAAGCGCAGCGGCCGTTTGCGGCCGAAGGGATGGACTTCGATGAGCAAGGCGCGGCGCGTCCAGCCGGCACCGGCAAAGGCGCGCAGCGATGGCGCATTGGAATGCCACACGCGCGCGTAAGCACGCTGGAATCCGCGCCGCATCACGTCGGCGCAGGAGGCCGCGATCAGGGTGGCGGCCACCTTCTTGCCGCGCATATCGGGCGAACAAATGATCTGCACCAGCTTTGCCTCGGCATTTTTTAATGGCCAGAAATTACGCGTCGCGTAGCGCGCGCCATGCCAGTAAAAACACAGGCCGACGATGCGCTCCCCGCACAGGCAGGCATAGGCCAGTGCGCCGTCCCCCGCATAAGCAGCCTGTTCCCGCATCAGCGCGTCTGGACAGCGGCGAATGGCGGCTTGATCGACCAGCGCGACACGGTAATGCTGCGCTTGCGGCGGCCGCGCCGCAGCGCCGTCGTCCTGTCCGCGTGACAAGACGTAATAGGCGGAATACTCTCCCAACATGGCGCGCGCGATGATTTTCAACCATGCTTTCAAAGGGGCGCTCCCTTAGCGGACGAAGCGGAGCACGCGCTTGACGCGGGCCTTCAGGCCCAGCCGCGCCATTGCCGCGCCCAGCCAGCTCGACAGGCGGTTCATCATGCGGTGACAGTGAATCACGGCGCAGTTGCGCAGCGAACGCTTGACCAGGAACACCTTGCCGCACAGCCGCCGGTCGGTGGCGAACAGCCGCTTGTGCTCGGACTGGCCCTCGGTAAAATCGAAATAGCGGAAGCGCGCCTCGCCAAACAACTGCTCGATTGCCAGCCACTGCAGCACCGTGCCGACCGAGAGGTGTATATAGGCGGGATCGTAGCCGACATACGCATAGCTGAGCACCTCGTCCTCCACCGGGCAAAACAAGTACGCGACCGGCCGCTCGCCGCTATACAACAGGTATGCCCGCAAGCGGTCCTGGCCCGCCAGCACCAGCGCCTGCTGCCGGAACTTGTCCGAATCGGGCAAGCCGGCATCCAGCAGGCGCTCCTGGTAAGTGGTTTTCGACAGGGTTCCGGCCAGCCGGAAGAAGCGCGCCAGCTCGTCCGGTGTGCGGAAAGTCTGCCACGCAATCGCGCCGCCGCAATGCTCGGCATACTTGCGTACCTTGCGCAGGATGGTCGCGCGCGTTTTGGCGGAGAACTTGCCCTGGTAGCGCTCGAAGCCGATGCCCAGGTCGATATAGCAGTGTTCGTATTGTTGCGGAACATAGCAAAGGTAATTCCCGGCGCGGCGCACCGGCGGCGATGGTTCGGCCAGCGGCAAGGCGTGAATCACAAATCCCTGGCTCCCCGCGAGCAGCTCGCCGACCGGCGGCATCGGCACCCGCACCGGCGCCGTGTCGTCGAGCAATCGCTCCGCGCGCACCTGCAGCGGCAGCGAGACGCTGAACAGCGTGAGGTCGCTCAGCTGAAACTTGAACGGCACGGGGAGGAACTGCCAGTGGCTCATCGGTATCTTCTGCGGTAAGCCTGCTGCATCATGCGCAGCCCGGTCCGATAGCGGGGCGAGGCGAGCGGCGCCGGCTGGCGCGCGGCGTTGGCCGGCGCCAAACCATGGAAACCCGTCGCGCGGAAGCTGTCGCGGTTCCGGTCGAGGAACGCGCACAGCTTGCGAAAGCGCTTGACGACGACCGGGTCGGCGCGGTTCATGGCGAGGTTGAGCAGCTCGAATCCGTGCGACAGCAAGACGAAGGCGCTGCGGCGCTGTTCCAGTGCCTGCCACAGCAATCCCTCGATTTCGTCCGACGAGCAGGACGTGAGTTGGGCGTGGCGTAGCGCGCGCGTGCCGTCGTTAAATACCAGCATCGGATATTCGTGCACGCCGTCGCAAGCGGCTGGCTCGGTCATGGGCACGCCCGGCATCACGCCGCTGTCCGGGCCGAGTATGGAAGCGTTGTAACTACTGTCGAACGCAAGGCCGTTGTCCGCCAGTGCCAGCAAGGTATCGCGATTGAAACCGAAATTACCGGCGCGGAAGGCGTTGATCTGTGTGGCGCCGGCATCGCGCAACATGCCGACGCCGGCCTCGATCAATATAGCTTGCTCGGCGCGCGAGAAATAGCGCAAGTGCTGGCGCTTGCCGCACGCCGCCGGCAGCAAGGGCCGGCGCGCCTCATCCACCCATTCCGTATGCAGATGCAACTGCGCTTCCTGTCCCGCGCCCGCCACCATGCCGACGATATCGCTCAGGGCCTGGGCGCCAAAACGGGCCGAGAATAAGGGTTCAATGAAGAAAACACCGGCCAGGTTATGGTCGTTCAAGACTTGCAACTGGTAGGGCAATCCGAATGCCCCAGCAGGCGTCGGCCCAAGAATATATCGGCTATATGCGGCAGGAAATTTTGCGTCAATATTTTTCCAGCCATCGCACCAGATCTCGACGTCGACGGTAAAAAACACATCCAACATGCTGAGCTCCTTGATCGCCGGATGATTGAGCATAAAAATATCCTATGTGATGTCAATCGGCCTCACAAGCGGAACAGTCAGATCTACTGCGCCCCGCCTAAGCGCCGCACCCGGGCACCGCGTCCAGGCGCAACGTCTTGGCGCATCTCAAGGTCGTATTTCAGTAAGCATTTACGATTTCAGCAGCACGCCCCGCCAGGATCGTTATGCCGGCAGACAACAACTGTCTTCGGCGGGCGCCTGACAGCACCGCCTCACTCCACGCAGCAAGGGAACATGATGAGCTTGGCCGTTCTGAAAAGCCGCGCGCTGGCCGGCATGGAGGCACCGGAAGTCAGCGTCGAAGTCCACCTGGCCAACGGCTTGCCGTCCTTCACGATCGTCGGCCTGCCGGACACCGAAGTGAAGGAATCGCGCGACCGCGTCCGCGCGGCACTGCAAAACGCGGGCTTCGACATGCCCGCCAGACGCATCACCGTCAACCTGGCGCCCGCCGACCTGCCCAAGGAATCCGGGCGCTTCGACCTGCCCATCGCCCTGGGCATCCTGGCCGCATCCGGGCAAATCCCCGGCGGCGGCCTGAACCAATACGAATTTGCCGGCGAACTGTCGCTGTCGGGGCAGTTGCGACCGATCCGCGGCGCGCTGGCGATGAGCTTCGCGATGCAGCGCAGCGCCGACGGCAAGCCGCGCGCCTTCATCCTGCCCCTGGCCAACGCCGACGAGGCGGCGCTGGTCGCCGAGGCCGCCATCTTCCCCGCCGCCACGCTGTTACAAGTGTGCGCCCACTTCGCCGCCCTCGACCCTGGCGCCGCCCTGCAACGCCACCGCGCCGCGCTACCCGAGGCGACCTTTTGCTACCCCGACTTCGCCGACGTGAAAGGCCAGCGGCAAGCCAAGCGCGCCCTCGAAGTGGCGGCGGCCGGCGCCCACAGCATCATCCTGATCGGCCCGCCGGGCGCCGGCAAAACCATGCTGGCAGCGCGCTTCGGCGGCCTGTTGCCGCCGATGACGGACGAGGAGGCGCTGGAGTCGGCCGCCGTGCAGTCGCTGACGGGCGGCTTCGCGGCCGCCAACTGGAAGCGCCGGCCGTTTCGCGCGCCCCACCACACCGCCTCTGGCGTCGCCCTGGTCGGCGGCGGCAGCGTGCCGCGTCCGGGCGAGATTTCGCTGGCGCATTGCGGCATCCTGTTCCTCGACGAATTGCCCGAATTCGACCGGCGCGTGCTGGAAGTGTTGCGCCAGCCGCTGGAGTCCGGCCACATCACCGTTTCGCGCGCGGCATGCCAGTCCGACTTCCCCGCCCGCTTCCAGCTGATCGCGGCAATGAACCCCTGCCCCTGCGGCTTCTGGGGGCAAAGCGACACCTGCCGTTGCACGCCGGACGCCGTGCAGCGCTACCAGGGCCGCGTCTCCGGGCCCTTGCTCGACCGCATCGACATGCAGATCGAAGTGGCCGCCATGCCGCCCGCCACGCTGAGCGCGGCGGGCGACGGCGAAAGCTCGGCCACCATCGCCCGACGCGTCGCCCTGGCATTCGAACAGCAACTGGCGCGCCAAGGCAAAGCCAACCAGCACCTGAGCGCGCGGGAAATCGACCAGCATTGCCGCCTAGACAATTCCGGCGAGCAACTGCTGCGCACCGCCATGCTGCGCCTGCGCTGGTCGGCGCGCGCCTACCACCGCGTGCTGAAGGTGGCGCGCACCATCGCCGACCTCGCCGCCGCGCCGTCGATTGCGCAGGCGCACGTCGGCGAGGCGATCCAATACCGCCGCGCACTGCGCGAGCGCTGACGTGTGCGCTCGCGCGATTGCCTCGCATCTGCCCGGCTGCTACCATTTGCCCATGCTAAATAAATCCATCCCCACCATTCTCGGCACGCTAGCCGCCGCCTGCGTCTTCAGTGCCTGCAGCCCAAAATTCGACTGGCGCGACTACCGCAGCCCGGACGCCCCCTACACCGCCCTATTCCCCGGCAAGCCGGCAAGCTTCACCCGCGCGGTCGACCTGGACGGCGTGAAAGTGGACATGACGATGACGGCCGCCGAAATCGACGGCACCATGTTTGCCGTTGGCAGCGCCGAAATGGCCGACGCGGCCAAGGCGCAAGCGGCGCTGCGGGCAATGAAGACGGCGCTCGTCAAAAATATCAGCGGCACCGTGAAAAATGAAAAGGATGCATCGACGGCCACCAGCAACGGCAGCACGTCGAGCCAAAAAGCGTCAATTGAAATTGAAGCGAATGGCACGCAAAACGGCACGCCGATGCTGCTGGTCGGCCGCTTTGTGGCCCAGGACAAGCGCATCTATCAAATCATCGTGCTGGGCAAGGAAAAGCACGTCAACCGCGACAGCATCGACATGTTCATGAGCTCGGTCAAACTGAACTGAGTGAGGGGTGGACGTGATATCGTTTCAATACGAGTAACAGTTTAAGAAAGCAGCCATGTTGATTTCATTTAAATCCAAGTACTCCCCTGACGTACTGATGTATCAGGAACATGCCCAGCCCATCCTGGACCTGCTGCACAAGAGTCCGGCGCGCGGCATCATCACCGCGGCGGAGGTGCCGGAGGCTCTGGCAACGCTGGAACGGGAAGTCATTGAAAGCCGGCTGCGCCAGCAGCAGGAAGCCGAACAGGAAGCCGCAGCGCAGGAAAAAGATGAGAATGACGAGCTCAGGGAACAAATCAAAGCGCGCCGGATAGATTTTGGCACACGCGCCTTTCCGCTAATGGAAATGCTACGCTCGGCCAAAGCCGAGGGCAAAGATATCGTCTGGGGCGTCTAAAGCCCCGAAGCAGCCGGATCCCGGGACTCAGGGGTCTGACCCCGGCCTTGGCCCCCTGCCTTGGCACCCGGCTTTGGACATGGAGCACGCAAAAGCGCCAGACGAAAAAAAGCCCAGCATCTCTGCTGGGCTTTTTTAATATAACTAGCCTGACGATAACCTACTTTCACACTGGTTGCAGCACTATCATCGGCGCAAAGTTGTTTCACGGTCC
>NZ_JAQQXR010000014.1 GCF_028595325.1 Janthinobacterium fluminis | reverse complement strand
CGGCGGCCACAACGGCCGGCGGCGTCACGGTGGCGTGGCTGGCGAGCGCATGCGAGGCGGCCCTGGCGGGCGGCGCGGCGACGGCGGCGCGGGCGGCGCCGGCCGGATTGCCGGCCGGGCGCGCGGCGGCCGGCGGCGCCGCCGGCACGCCCTCGGCACCGCCCATGCCCGGCCGGAAGGCCAGCATGCGCAGCAAGGTCATCGAGAAGCCGGCGTACTCGTCCGGCGCCAGGCCCAGTTCATTGCGCCCGTGCACGGCGATCTGGTAATACAGTTGCACTTCCTCGGCGTCGAAGGCGGCCGCCAGGCGCACGATGTCGGCGTATTCGGGCAAATCGGCCGGCAGCGCGGCCGGTACCGTTTGCGCCAGCGCGATGCGGTGCAGCAAGGTGCCGAGGTCTTGCAGCGCGCCGTTGTACGACAGGCTGCGCGTGGCCATCTCGTCGGCCACGGCCAGCAAATCGGCGCCGTCCTGTTTCGCCAGGGCGTCGAGCAGGCGGATCAGGAAGGATTGGTCGAGCGCGCCCAGCATGCCCTGCACCGCGTCCAGCGTCACTTCGCCGGCGGCATAGGCAATCGCCTGGTCGGTCAGCGACAGCGCGTCGCGCATCGAGCCGTGGGCGCCTTGCGCCAGCAGGCGCAGCGCCGGCTGCTCGAAGGCGATGCCCTCCTGCCCCAGGATGTTGTCGAGGTGGCTGACAATGTGGCCGGGCGGCATCTGCTTCAGATTGAATTGCAGGCAGCGCGACAGCACCGTCACGGGGATCTTTTGCGGGTCCGTCGTCGCCAGGATGAACTTGACGTGCTCGGGCGGCTCTTCCAGCGTCTTCAGCATCGAGTTGAACGCATGGTTGGTGAGCATGTGCACCTCGTCGATCATGTAGACCTTGAAACGGGCATTCGACGGCGCGTACACGGCCTGTTCGAGCAACTGCGCCATTTCATCGACGCCGCGGTTCGACGCCGCATCCATCTCTATATAGTCGACGAAGCGGCCGGCGTCGATCGCCGTGCAAGCCTCGCACACGCCGCAGGGCTGGGCGGTGATGCCGCCGTTGCCGTCCGGACCCACGCAGTTGAGCGATTTGGCCAGGATGCGCGACAGCGTCGTCTTGCCGACGCCGCGCGTGCCGGTAAACAAATACGCATGGTGCAGGCGGCCGCTGTGCAGCGCGTGCGTCAGGGCGCGCACGACGTGCTCCTGGCCGACGAGCGTTTCGAAACTTTTTGGGCGGTATTTACGGGCGAGGACTTGATAGGACATGCTGAGATTTTACCGTAGATAGCTGATGGAGCGGTTAATCCTGCGCGGGCCGCGCGCAAGAGCCCTGGTCGTAGCGGCTGCAAAGATGGGATTGTAACAAGGTGCGCGGCAATTGGGGGAATGTGGCGGGGCTGGCCGCACTATCTATATAGCGGGCACACGCCTTAACGGCAAAAATCCGCATGCAGATCCATGGCGGCGCCATGGGCCGGGCTGGAGATCGAGACTGTAGGGGTGGGGTACTGCGGGCTTGCCGGAGCAAGATTTGAAAAGTCGAAAGAGGCGAGCCTGATCTGCGGCACTTATGGTTAATAGCCGTGGCTGCTTCGTTCCCGACCTGACCAGGTTAGCCATGCCACAATGCGCAGGGGCCCGCCGAGGGCAATTATACCCGACCCGGAGCATTCTGGGGGCGCAACGCGAAAATCTGTCGCGCCCCCTCCCCTCACAGGCCCAGCTCCTGCCAGATGCTGTCCACACGGGCTTTCACGGCCGGCGTCATCGCAATCGTCGTGCCCCACTCGCGGCTGGTTTCACCGGGCCACTTATTGGTCGCGTCGATGCCCATCTTGCTGCCCAGCCCGCTCACCGGCGAGGCGAAGTCCAGGTAGTCGATCGGCGTGTTGTCGACCAGGGTCGTGTCGCGGGTCGGATCGACGCGCGTCGTGATGGCCCAGATCACCTCTTTCCAGTCGCGGATATTGACGTCCTCGTCAACGACGACGATGAACTTGGTATACATGAACTGGCGCAGGAAGCTCCACACGCCGAACATCACGCGCTTGGCGTGGCCGGCGTACTGCTTCTTGATCTGCACCACGGCCATGCGGTAGCTGCACCCTTCCGGCGGCAGATAGAAATCCGTGATCTCGCTGAACTGCTTTTGCAGCAGCGGCACGAAGACCTCGTTCAGGGCCAGGCCCAGCACGGCCGGCTCGTCCGGCGGCTTGCCCGTGTAGGTCGAATGGTAGATCGGGTCGCGCCGCATCGTGATGCGGTCGATGGTGAACACCGGAAAATAATCCTGCTCATTGTAATAGCCGGTGTGGTCGCCATACGGCCCCTCCAACGCATGCTCGTAGCCGGACGGATGGTTCTCGTCCGGATAAATATGCCCCTCCAGCACGATTTCCGCCGAAGCCGGCACGCGCAACTCGCTGCCGATTGCCTTGACCAGCTCGGTACGGCTGCCGCGCAGCAGGCCGGCGAACTGGTATTCGGACAGGCTGTCGGGCACCGGCGTGACCGCGCCGAGGATGGTGGCCGGGTCGGCGCCCAGCGCCACGGCCACCGGATACGGCTGGCCCTTGTTTTGCAGCGCGTGTTCGCGGAAGTCGAGCGCCCCGCCCCGGTGCGCCAGCCAGCGCATGATGACCTTGTTGCGGCCCAACACCTGCTGGCGGTAAATCCCCAGGTTCTGGCGCTTCTTGTGCGGCCCCTTCGTGATCGTCAGCCCCCATGTGATCAGCGGCGCCACGTCGCCCGGCCAGCAGTGCTGGATCGGCAGGCGGGCCAGGTCGACGTCATTGCCTTCCCAGACGATCTCCTGGCACGGCGCGCCGCGCATCTCCTTCGGCGACATGTCCCACACAGCCTTCACCAGCGAGCCGAGGCCCAGCAAATCCTTGAAGCCCTTGGGCGGCTCCGGCTCCTTGAGGCGCGCCAGCACATGGCCGATCTTGCGCAACTCGCCGACATCCTCGGCGCCCATGCCCAGCGCCACGCGGCGCGGCGTGCCGAACAGATTGCCCAGCACCGGCATGTCGTGGCCCAGCGGTTTCTGGAACAGCAAAGCCGGACCGCCGGCCCGCAAGGTGCGGTCGCAGACCTCGGTCATCTCTAAAAACGGGGAAACCGGCGTCAAAATGGGCTTAAGTTCGCCCATTCGTTGCAGTTGAGAAATAAAATCTCGCAAATCTGAATATTTCATGTGTTTTTAATTTTTTTTGACTGTGGACGGCATTGCTTCAATATCTATGCCAAGTGATTGATTTTATTGGGTTTTGACACAATGCAAGCAGAAAAGTAAGACATAAAAGTAATAACGAACGAAAGTGTTAGTATTGACTTGATATAAACTGGCTTCTACAATTTGCCCAACTTGAAGAGGACAGCGGTCTGCGGATCGAATTGTACGTCACTCATTCATTCACGGAGTCGGGGCTCCACATGACATTTTAAGGAGTGTTTTCAAAAGGCGTCTGCCTTACCCCCGAAAAAAGTTGTATTGCGACTGGTCCTATACCACAGGGAACGACCAGCTCAGGCAAGCAATGACGGCGTCCTTCGCGCGCACCTAAGCGGCGACGGACGATGATATTTCTGATGCACGGCATTGGTCACTCACGCTGCGATTACACGCGGTGCGGGGACTTGTTGACGCGACATTTCAGGGGACTTCTATGATTAATCGTTTGACCGAAGCATCCATGTATGCTTCAAAATTGGCTCGCCAGCCACTCGCGTGGGCATCGACCGCGCGCGTATCGGCACGTGGCCTGCTGGCCACAGCGCAACACACCCTGACCCTCTTCGGCATTTCCGCCGTGGCCATGATCGCCCTGCTGCTGGCCCGGCCCGACCTGGCCAAGGAAATGAGCAAAAGCCTGTTCGCCGAACCCGTGCTGGAAGCGGCCGTCATCACGGCGCCGGCCCTGTCGGACCTGATGGAGGCGCCCGCCATCGCGGCGGCCGCCCCTGGCGCCGCCACGGCGCCGCTGACGGCCGAAGAGAAAGCCCTGCTCGGCACGAAGAAGCAACAGCAATTCGTCACCTCCTGGCTCTCCAAGCGTTACCGCGTGGCCGGCGACGCCGCCAACATGCTCGTTTCGACGGCCTATCTGACGGCGCGCGACATCAAGCTCGATCCGCTGCTGATCCTGGCCGTGATGGCGATCGAATCGGGCCTGAACCCCTTCGCCGAAAGCCCGGTCGGCGCGCAAGGCTTGATGCAAGTGATGTCGAAGATCCACCACGAGAAATTCCAGGAAATGGGCGGCGTCCAGGCGGCGCTGAATCCGGTGGCCAACATCCGCGTCGGCTCGCTGATCCTGAAAGACTATGTGACACGCGGCGGTTCGGTGGAAGCCGGCCTGAAAACCTACGTCGGCGCGGCCGCCTTTGCCACCGACGACGGCTACGGCTCGCGCGTGCTGGCCGAATACCGCCGCCTCAAGCAAGTTTCGACCGGCAAGAAAGTTCCGACAACCAATACCCCGGCCGCACCGGCCGCGCCAACCGTGATGGCGGCAGCGGCGCCGGCGGCGGAAAAAGTCAGCGCCACCGCGCTGGCCAAGCACGACGACCTGGCCGGCCTGTAAGGCATACAGCTATATAGTATAGGCAGGCAGAAAGGCGGACGGTCCTCGCGGACCGCCCGCCTTTTTTCTTTTCGGCGAGCGCCCACAAAAAAGCCGCCGCGGGAACGCTCCCGCGGCGGCTTTTGCCATTCCGGCCGGCGCCGTCTTAGCCGCGCTTGTTGCCCGCGACTTCGTCCGGGCGGAACTGCGCCGCCAGCTTGTCGAGCACGCCGTTGACGTATTTGTGGCCGTCGATGCCGCCGAACGATTTGGCCAGCTCCACCGCCTCGTTGATGACGACGCGGTAAGGGATTTCCAGGTTGTTCTTCAGCTCGAACGCGCCGATCAGGAGGATGCCGTGCTCGATCGGAGACAACTCGCCGATGTTGCGGTCGATCAGCGGCGCGACGGTGGCGCGCAGGGCCACGGAGTCCTTGATGGTGCCGTACAGCAGCACGCTGAAGTGCTCGGCGTCGGCCTTGTCGAAGCCGTGGGCGGCGCGAATATTGTTCACGACGGTGGCCGCGTCTTCATTGTTAAGCAGCCACTGATACAAACCCTGCAACGCAAACTCGCGCGCGCGGTGGCGCGGCGTGCGGTTCTTGCTGGGGTTGGCGAGCAAAGTTTTCTCTGTCATGATGTTTCTTACCTGTTCTTAATTACGTGTGTTCACTACAAATTCCGGCCTGCGCGCGGACCGCGAACGGCCCGCAACGCATTCACTCTTCTTCGCCGGCTTCCTGCAACTCTTCCAGCGCCTGCGCCAGATTCGCCATTTCCACTGCGACGCGCGCCGCTTCGGCGCCCTTGACCAGCATACGTACTTCGGCTTGCTCGTCATTTTCCGTCGTCAACACCGCGTTGGCGATGGGGATGCCGAAGTCGAGGCCGACGCGGGTGATGCCGGCGCCCGATTCGTTCGACACCAGCTCGAAATGGTAGGTTTCGCCGCGGATCACCGCGCCCAGCGCGATCAAGGCGTCGAACTGCTGGGTTTCAGCCATTTTTTGCAGCACCAGCGGAATTTCCAGCGCGCCCGGCACGGTGACGTGCAGCACGTCCTCGTCGGCGACACCCAGCTTGACCAGCTCGGCCAGGCAGGCCGACAACAGGCCGTTGCCGACGATGTCGTTAAAGCGCGCCTGGACGATGCCGATGCGCAGTCCGTCGCCGGTGAAATTTGTTTCGTATGTTCCTACTGTCATGGAAAACCTCTTCGTATGGGGTAGATGTTCTGTCTTATTCTGCGTTCGGGCGGGCCTTGAAGCCGACCACTTCCAGGTCGAAACCCGTCATCGACGGCATCTTGCGCGGGCTGGCCAGCAATTGCATCTTGCCCACGCCCAGGTCGCGCAGGATTTGCGCGCCGATGCCGTAGCTGCGCAAGTCCATGCTGGCGGCGCGGCCCTTCGGTTTCACTTCCGGCGTGTCCAGCGCGGCGAACTGGGCAAACAGCTCGGTGGCCGACTCGCCGCAGTTGAGCAGCACCATGACGCCGCGCTCGGCCGCCTTGATGGCCGCCAGCGACGCCGACACATTCCAGGAATGCGTGGTCGCCTCCGTTTCCAGCAAGTCCAGCACCGACACGGGCTGGTGCACGCGCACCAGCGCCTCCAGGTTCGGCGCCAGCTCGCCGTGCGCCAGCGCCAGGTGGGCGGCGCCGCTCGGCTTGTCGCGGAATGCGATCAGGCGGAACTCGCCGTGCGCCGTCTGGATCGTGCGCTCGGCGATGCGCTCGACCAGGCATTCGTTCTGGCTGCGGTAATGGATCAGGTCGGCGATGGTGCCGATCTTCAGATTATGCTCGCGGGCAAACTCCAGCAAGTCCGGCAGGCGCGCCATCGTGCCGTCGTCCTTCATGATCTCGCAGATCACCGACGCCGGCGTCAAGCCCGCCATCGCCGTCAGGTCGCAACCGGCTTCCGTATGGCCGGCGCGCATCAGCACGCCGCCCTTTTGCGCCTTGAGCGGAAAAATGTGGCCGGGCTGCACGATATCGCTGGGCCGGGTGTCCTTGGCCACGGCCACCTGGATGGTCTTGGCGCGGTCGGCCGCCGAGATGCCCGTCGTGACGCCCTCGGCCGCCTCGATCGACACGGTGAAATTGGTGCCGTAGGCGGTGCCGTTGCGCGACGTCATCATCGACAAGTTCAGCTTGTCGCAGCGCTCTTCCGTCAGCGTCAGGCACACCAGCCCGCGCGCGTGCTTGATCATGAAATTGATCGCCTCGGGCGTGACGAAGTCGGCCGCGAGCACCAGGTCGCCCTCGTTTTCCCGGTCTTCTTCATCGACCAGGATAACCATGCGGCCGGCGCGCAGTTCGGCGACGATTTCTTCGGTGCTGGAAATTGACATTGTTTATTCCTTTGTAACGAAAGCGCGTGGAGCAAAATTCTCGGGAATGGCTTGAAATGCCGCGAATTTTCTATAACCTGCTATTTTAATGGATTTGGCGCATCTAAACTGTAATTAACGCCGCCAACCCGCCGCCGCAGCCGGAAATGGCCCGCCCCTCCCTCTTCCGGCACGCGCGCCCGTCCGGTCCCGCCGTTCGGCCCCGCCCGCAATGGTATTATTTTAAAGTTAACCAGCACCGAAAGAAGACCACTATGCTCGCATGCCTGCGGATTGCCCTGCTGGCGCTATGCTTGTCGACGGCGCAGGCCCAGCCGGTCCAATTGCGCGTCGCCTATGAAGACAAGGACACGCCCGACCACGCCGGCGCCTCGACGGTGGTGCCTGAGCATCCCGGCATCCTCGTCGAAATGATCGGCCAGCTCGAACAGCGCATTCCGAATCTGCTCGTCACGTACTCGCGCAAGCCGTGGGCGCGCTGCCTGGCGGAACTGGAGGCGGGCAACGCCGATGCCGTCTTTGCCAGCAGCGTCAGCCCCGAACGGATGAAAATCGGCGTCTTCCCCATGCGGGACGGCAAGGCGGACCGCCAATACCGCATCGACACCAAAGCCTACAATCTGTACAAGCTGAAAGACACGGCGCTCGACTGGGACGGCAAGCGCTTCCTCCACCAGCGCGGGAAAATAGGGGCGATGCGCGGCTATGCGATTGTCGCCGAGCTGCAAAAGATGGGCGTCGCCGTCAGCGAGGTCGACCGGCAGGAAAACGCTTTCCGCATGCTGCTCCTCGGCCGCCTCGACGGTTTCGCCCAGTTGAGCGCGGAGGGCGACTACATGCGCAACAACAATCCCGAGTTCGCCGGCATCGTCAAGGTGGCCCAGCCGATCATGGTCAAGGATTACTATTTACAAATCAGCCACCAATTCCACGCGGCCAATCCGAAACTGGCGCAGGAAATCTGGAAAACGCTGGCCGCGATCCGCCAGGCCGAGTCGGAACGGCTGACCTTGAAATATATGAAGGCTTACGCCGACTGAGCCGCGCCGCCACCGGCGCGGCCGGCTGGCCGCTTACTTGCCCACCGACAGCATGCGCTCGACATAGCGCGCGATCAAGTCGATTTCCAGATTCACCTTCGCGCCGACGACCAGGTTTCTCAACGTCGTCATGGCGATGGTGTGCGGAATCAGATTGATCGAGAAGCGGCACCCCTGCGCCGCGCCGGCGCCCAGGTCTTCGACCCGGTTCACCGTCAAGGACACGCCGTTGACGACGATGGAGCCCTTGAGGGCCAGATACTTGGCCAGATTCTGCGGCGCTTCGACGACCAGTTCCCACGATTCGCCGACCGCTTCGAACTTGTGCACCACGCCGAGGCCGTCGACGTGGCCGGACACCAGGTGGCCGCCCAGGCGCTCGGCCAGCGTCAGCGCCTTTTCCAGGTTCACCTCGGTGGTGCTGTCCAGGCCGACCGTGCAATTCAGGCTTTCGCGCGAAACGTCGACGCAGAAGCTGCCCGCAGCCTTCTCGACCACGGTCATGCAGGCGCCGTTGATGGCGATCGAGTCGCCCAGCGCAACGTCGGCCAGCGGCAAGCCGCCGGCGTCGATGTGCAGGCGCACGCCCGCGTCCGCGCCGCCGTCGAGCGGCTGCACCGAGCTAATTTTTCCAATGGCGGCAACAATTCCTGTAAACATGCGATACCAATCTTAAAGTGGGTTGAAGCGGGCAAGGATACGCAAATCTTCGCCGATTTGCTTAACCTCGTGAAATTTCAAATGCTGCTTGTGCGTCAAGTCGCTCAGGGCCGGCAAGGCGAACATGCCCTGCCCGTCGCCGATCAGGGCCGGCGCCAGGTAGACCAGCAGCTCGTCGACGCAGCCTTCGCGGATCAGCGAGCCGTTCAACTTGGCGCCGGCTTCGACGTGCAATTCGTTGATCTGGCGCCGCCCCAGTTCTAGCATCAGTTGCGGCAAGTCGACTTTGCCGGCCGCGTTCGGCAGCATGATGACTTCGGCGCCGGCCGCGCGCAGCTGCGCCTCCTTTTCCGGATTCGCGGTGGCGGCGACGATCCAGGTGCCGCCACCGTCGAGAACGCGGGCGGCCGGGTCGATGTCGAGGCGGCTGTCGACGACGATGCGGCGCGGCTGGCGCGGCGTGTCGACGGCGCGCACCGTCAGTTGCGGGTCGTCCGCCTTGACGGTGCCGATACCGGTCAGAATCGCGCAAGTGCGCGCGCGCCAGGCGTGGCCGTCGGCGCGCGCCTGCGGCCCGGTGATCCACTGGCTGCTGCCATTGTGCAGCGCCGTCATGCCGTCCAGGCTGGCCGCCGTCTTCAGGCGCACCCACGGCCGGCCGCGCCGCATGCGCGAGAAAAAGCCGATGTTCAGCTCATACGCCTGCTCGGCCAGCAAGCCGGTGCTGACGGCGATGCCGGCCGCCTCCAGCTTGGCCAGGCCCTGCCCGGCGACGAGCGGGTTCGGGTCCGTCATCGCTGCGACGACGCGGCCCAGGCCGGCGCGCACCAGGGCGTCCGAGCACGGCGGCGTGCGGCCGTGGTGGTTGCACGGCTCCAGCGTGACGTAGGCGGTGGCGCCGCGCACGTCATGGCCGCGCGCGGCGGCGTCGCGCAGCGCCTGCACCTCGGCGTGGGCCTGGCCGGCCGGCTGGGTCACGCCGGCGCCGACCACCAGGCCGTCCTTGACGATCACGCAGCCGATGCGCGGATTCGGCGACGTCGTGTAGAGTCCTTTGGCGGCCCATTCCAGGGCCAGTTGCATGCCTTCTAAATCGTTAAGTATTTGCACGGCGGTCTTTACAAGTGTTTTTAGGGGCGGACGTGAAAACCGGCGGCGGACAGCCGGCTAATCGCCGGCCGGCCCGGCACAAGCGAGCGGTTCGGCCTGGGGATCGCACACGCGCACACGCCCCAGCATATTGATTTTAATATGCCGCGTCTGTTTTCCCAGCGTTAGCGACAGGCTGCCCCAGCGCGCCGCCATGCTATTGCCGGCGCTGCAGCTGCGGCCGGCTCCATTATAGGCAAGATATGCCGATGGATGGGGCGAGGAGAACACGGCGTCGATGGCGATGCCGTCCGCGACCGGCCCCTGCCGGAAAATCAATTCATCGCCGGGGTCCAGGCTGATGCTGGCGTTTCTGTCGACAAAGACAGCCCAGCCCCGGCGCCAGTCAATGCCAGCCGGGTCCAGCGGCATCAGCATGACGCGGCCGCCGCGCGCGATCGCCTGCGAGCGCGTGAGGCTGATCGCCGCGAACAAGTCGACGACGGTCGTGCGCAATTGCTGGCGCGCCAGCATGTCGCCGAAACCCGGCACGCCGGCCGCCAACAAAATGGCGGCGATCGACAGCACCACCATCAACTCGACCAGCGTGAAAGCGCCGCGGCGCGCCCGTTTCATGGCCAGCAGCGCGGCGCCGCACCGGACGCGCCGCGCTGCCCGGTGCTGCTGAGCGACAAGGTCTGGCAGTCGGCATCGGCGAAATGGCGATCCACTTTGCCGGTGCCGGGAACGGCGTTCAATTGCACGCACTGGCTGAGGGACTCGCCGGTGCACGCCACGGCGTCGATCTCATAGGCGCTGAGCGCCGGGCTGGCCCCGGACCACCATTTGAACTGCCGCTCCAGCGGGTCGGTCGAGGCCGATGAAAACGCCAGATAGCGGTTGTTTTGCGTATAAAACCGCTCTTGCTGCAGCATCAACTGCCACAGCGCCAGCTGCGCCTCGGCCCGTTTGCCCTTCACGATGTGGGCGTGGTAGGCGGGGTAGGCCAGCGCGGCCAGGATGCCGGCGATTGCCACGGCAAGCATCAATTCAATCAGGGTGAAACCGCTCGCGCGTCGCATATCACCTCCCTCCGGGCAAGGCCGTTCCGCCCTGTTTTGCCGCCTCGTGCAAGTCGCGCCAATTCGCCACCTCCCGCCAGCCAAGGCGCTTGGCCGCTGCCGCCAAGGCGATGCGCTTGCCGGTCCGGCGGTTTGCCCCGGCTTGCAGCACCACATACGGGCTATCGACAAGCGCGCGCCCCGTCGCGTCGCGCGACCCGGCCCGCGCCGCCATTTGCAGCAGCAAGGGCGGCCCGCGTATCTCGCCCTCGATGAATTGCCCCGTCAGGACGCCGCTGCGCGCCACGCCGTCGGCGCCGACGGCGAAACCGCTGACGCTGTCGACGGCATAGCTGCGCACACCCGGCGCGGCACACGCTTCGCTGCCCGGCAGCACCGTATTGAAGAATATCCGTCCGGCCGCCAGCACGGCCGTGCTGACGCTGCGCTCGCCGCTGCTCTGGTGCCGGGGAAAGTCGAAATACCAGCCCTGCGCGGCGCCCGCGCCGCTGTAGCGCACTGCGTCGCCGCGCAGCGTCCGACCCGCAGCATCGGCGTCGGCGCCGTCCAGGACGCGCGGCGCCAGCGCGGCCCGCCCGCTGGCGCGCGGCGGCGCATCGACGTCGTCGCGCACGGCGTAGAACGATTGCGGCCGGAAGGCGGACGGCGCCAGGTCGCCCTCTCCGCTCAGCATTCCCGTGCCGAACAGCAGCAGATAGCCCCCGCCCGGCGCGAACACGACTTGCGGCCGCTGGGTGATGGCTTGGCGCAAGCCGCTGCCGTCACGGGCGACGAACACGGGTTGTCCGCCGACCGCGCCCGGCCACGGCGCCGCGCCGGAAAAGTCGATGCGCCAGACATTGCCCTGCAAGTCGCCGGCGTAGGCGTAGCGCACAGCGCCGTCGGCGCCCACCACCAGCGCAGGCGGCCCGAGCGCGTTGGCCGCCGCCGGCTCAGTCAGGGGAATCGCCAGTTTGTAGTAATTGACGCCGAGCCGCCACGGCGCCGCCGCCGGCTTGTCCAGCGCCAGCAGAAACAGCGCGCCGGCCGCGTTGCGGGCGAAGCGCGCCTTGCCGTCGTCGGCGTAGTTGTTGAAGCCGCTCGCCAGCACCGCGAAGTAGCGGTACTCCGGCACGCCGTCCTTGATGGCGACGCTGAATTTGGCGATGGCGGGCGGCGCCAGCACATTGCCCATGGCGGCGTCATCGGCGTCGCTGAATTCCCACAGTGCACCGCCGGCCGAAAACCGCTCCGGGTCGGTGACGTCGAGCGCGAACGCCCCCTGCGCGCCGCCCCCCATGCCCGCCACCAGCACCGTCCGCCACTGGCCTTGCAGCAACGCTTCGCCGGCCGCGACGCCGCCGTCGACATAGGGCCGGTGCGCATAGCCGGTGTCGGGCAAGGCGCTGAGCGCGCCGATCAGCGCATTCGGCACGTAGGCGAACAGTTCGGCGCCGCTGCCGACGTCGAAAGCGTGCAACATGCCATCGTTGGCGCCCAGGTAGACCGTCTTGCGGCGCGCCTGGTAGCGCGCGTGGAACGCGCCATACGCCGGCCCCGCCACCCGGCTCGACGGCGCGCCGACCAGCACCGGCGCGCCGTGGACCGTGTCGCCCAGCACGCGGTCGCGGCGCCGGAAGATGCCGCCGGGCCGCCCGACTTCGCGGCCGCGTTCGCCACGCAGGTATTGGAGCCGCTGCTCTCCCAGACCGTCCGCCACGACGCCGCCGGGCGGCACATCCAGCAAGGCGCGCTGCGTGTCGGCCAGTTGGCTCCATTCGAAGGAAATGGTCGACGGCGTGCGCCCGGCGATATTGCTGGTGTAGATATGCCGCCGTTCCGGCGCCGGTTGCGCGGCGCGCGGCGGCGCGACGCCGGCGTTGCCGCTCAATATGGCCCCGGCGTCCCACAAGCGCCTGCCGATGCCCACCTCGGCGTCGCCGCTCACGTCTAGTTGCCAGCGTCCCAGGCTGCCGCCCCAGTCGCTCCCGTCAAAGCCGGGCTGCAGCAGGTAGGCGCCCTCCCCGGCCGCCGGCGCCACCGCCAATGGCAGACCCGCCAGGCGCCCCGGACTGGCGGCCGCGGCGAAGGCGGCCCGGATCGCGGCCACCAGGGCCGGTGGATCGCTGCCAAGGAAATAGTGCTTCGGGTCGCGTCCCATGCCGCGCCATTCGGCATTGCCGGCGGCGGCCTGGTCGCTGTCATCCCGCGTCGTGCGGAAAGGATTGCCATCGCCGTTCCAATCGTCGAAGCCGCCGTATTTCGCCGCCAGGTACAACTGGCTGTCGCGCGGCCTGGTGGCGCGCGGATTGCTGTCGTCCACGGCGCCGTTGCCGCCCCGGTCGAGGTCGATCACATAATTGTCGACGCGACCGGACTGGTCCGGCCGGATCGGCGTGGTGCGGGCCCAGTAAGCCAGTCCGGCCAGATAGTAACTGCCGCGCCCGGCCTCGCCCGTGTCGAGGGCGTCGAGATTGCGCAAATGGGGGCGCGGCGCCTGGTTGCCATGGACGCCGGCCGGGTCGGCCTCCATGTCGCCGACGCGGCGCGTCCACTCCATGACGTCCAGCGGCGCCGCGTTGGCGAACGCGTCGGCGCTGCGGGCGGCGTCCAGATCCTGGGTGCGGGCATTGCCGGGAATATAGCGGTCGCCGGCCGCGCCGGCATTGGCCAGCGTGACGATGACGTTGCGCTGGCAGGCGGCCGTCAGCGGGTCGCGCCAGTGCTTGCTCACGGCCAAGCCGTCGTCGCTGGCCGGCGCCGGCGCGCCCGCACTGGCCTGGCGCCCCTGCAAATAACGCAGGGCTTCGTAATACATCTCGCCCAGCGGCGCGGCGCCTTTGTAGACGCCGCGCCGCGACGGCGCGCTGCGCCCCAGCCGGTTGATGTAGTCGAGAAGGCCGCCAGGGGCGGCGACCAGCACGCCATTGTCGTCGCGCCATTCCGCGCGCGGGTTGGCGCCGGCCTCGAAGGCTGGCGGGTCGGCGCGGCTGGCGCCGACCTGGTCCAGCGCAACCCGCAAGGCGCCGCCGTAGACATTCGGCTCGCCCGCGCCATACTCGCTCAGGTAGCCGAACAAGCCGATGCGCAGCTTGCCGGCATACCGTTGCACGCTGCCGGACGGCTTGTAGCTTGTGCCGTAGCGCACGCACAGATCGGGACGGAGCGGCCCTTCGGCGGCGTCGCACACTTTGACGCGCGCCAGATATGCACCGAAATCCCGGTCGCTGCGGCCGGCGCCGCGCGGCGCGTCGCAAGCCCCGCCGACGGCCGCGTCGCTGAACAAAATGCGGTTGCGACAGGAAACGATATACAGCACCGGCGCGTCGAACGGCGTCACGCGCCTGGCCGCGCCGCCGCCCAGCGTTTTGCGGGGGAAATATGCGGGATGGGCATAAAAGTCGGGATTGACTTTGCCGTCGGGCAGATAGGCGCGTTGCAGCACGGTCAGGCCGGGCGTGTCGATGACGCGGTCGCCGCCGCTCAAGCCATACCGGACGATGTCCAGCACCGAGGCGCTGGCCCAGTTCATGAAGTTGCCGCTAAATGCATCGCCGCCGCATTCGTGTTTGTCGTCGGCGCGTTTCAGGATAGAAAAATACCCCTTGGCTTCGCTCTGATCGGGTTCCAGGGCGCCGGCCCTGCGCCGCAGCGGGTAGCCGTAGCACATCGCCGCATTGAAATAACCAAGATAGTCGCGCTTGCCGTCGTAGTCGGCGGCGCCGGGATAGGCCGCGGCGGCGGCCGTGTAGTCCAAGGCGAAATTGAGCAGCAGATTGGGCGGCACGCGCCCTCCCGCAACGGCCAGGGGCATGTCGGCGATGTCCACCAGCGGCGGCGCGGCCAGCGCCGGCACGGCAGCCAGCAGCAGGACGGCGAGCGCCCTCATCTTGCGGCCCCGCCTGGCGCCTTGCGGTAGAAACTCTGCAAGACCACTTCGCTGCCCGGACGCGCGCCAAAGCCGATGGCCGTGACGCGGTAAAAATAGCCGAGTTGCTGGCCGGCGTCCTCGCCCTCCTGCGTAAAGGGAAGCAATTCGATGATGTAGCGCGGCCGCTTGAACGGCAGCAAGCCTTCGCCGCTCGGCATCGTCGCCCCCGTGAATTTCCCGTAGGGCACCGACCTTGCCGTGGCCGCGCCATCGTCGTCGAAATCGACGCTTTGCCACACCGGCGCCTGGCCGGCGGCACCGCGCAGGCACAAGCCCAGGCTGGCGCCATCGCCGCCGCAGCCGGCGACGAAACCCAGCGCGCTGTCCGGCGCGAACATGGCGCTGCGCCCCGGCTCGGCCGGTGTGCCCTCGATGTCTTTTTCAGCGTCCATCAATGCCTCCTCCGCCGCCTGAAAAGCCAGTTGCCAGTCGCGCTCGCCGCGGGCAACCTTTTCCGCCTGCAGGGCCAGTTGCGCCGCCGACGCGCCCAACAGCAGGATCGCGATCAACATAAACAAGGCAAGCACCAGTGCCGCACCGCGCTCGCCGCCCGCCGCCGTCGCCACCGTCGCCACCTAGGCGGGCCGGTTGCGCAGCAGGATAGTCGTCACGAGCGCGCGCCTGGCCCGGCCCCGCAGCGCCGCCGGCAGGCGGCCCGCGTCGATGCGCGCGCCCGCGTCGTCGCCGCCATGCGCGTCGCTGTAGGCTTTGCCGAACAGGTCGAACTGCGCCGGCCCGCCCGGCGGCTGCGTCGCGCGCTCGCCGTGCAACAGCAGCGCGACGCGCACGCTGACCACCCGCTTCCAGCACGTCTTCGCATTTTTCTCGCGCGCCCGCGCGGCGGCGTCGGCGCCGGTCAGCGGCAGCGCCCCGTCCAGGCCGTCGATGGCGCTGGCGTTCAGGTAGGCGTTGGCGACGCCGTCCGGCGGTTCGTCGGTGTCGAGCCCGTACAGCACCTGAAAGGTGTCGACGCCGCGCACGATCGCGTCGGCCCCCCAGCTGCTTTCACCACGGTACTTGCAGCGCAGTTCGGCCTCGCCGGTGGCGTCGCGGGCGACGTAGAAAATGCTCCAGCCGCGCTCGGCCTCCGAGTGCGCCGCGCCGACGCCGAAACCGGCACAGTTGATGACGCTGCCATCGCCGCCGCTGCCCGAGCCGGCGCCGAAGTAGCGCAGCGCCAGCACGTCGCTGCCGTTGACGGCCGCCGCCGGCGCCTCGATGCCGAAGCTGCTGCGGTTGACGCTGCGCGCGTCGAGGCCGCCGACGCTGGCGCTGTCTTCGGGCCGGGCGCCGACCGGCGCGTCGTCGCTGTCGAGATCGACGAAGGCGGTCTGGCGCACCGCCCTGCCGATCAGGTCCAGCGCATAGCGGGCGTTGTCGTCCAGCCGCGCCGCCTCGGTCTGGCTCAGGTAACTGGCATTCGACGCCAGCAGCAAGGCGCTGCCGGCCAGCGCCACCACCAGCCCCAGCGCGAGCGCCACCAGCAGCTCGGCCGCGCCGAATCCCCGGGCGCGCGCCAGCGTCAAGGCGGCGGACGGTTTCATATTGTTCCGCCCGCCAGCGCCACGGTGACGCCGGGCGTATCCTGCAAAGGGTCGAGCCGCAGCGGCGTGCCGTCGGGATTCTTGCCGCGCCATCCCAGCTTGATGACGATGGGCGCGCCGGGGGCGCTGTCGCAGTCCCAACCCAAGCCCTTGGTGTCGCGGCAAATCACCAGGCGCCCGCCCGGCAGCGTCTTGCGCAATTGCTGCTTCAATTCGTAGATATCGGCGCCCGCCAGCTGGGCACTGTCGCACGGCTGCGCGGCGAAACACAGTTGCGCCGGGGGCGCCGGCTCGGCGTCGGCGGCGACATCGTAGCGCAGGTTCAGATAGGGATTGTCGGCGTCGGGCCTGCTCATCTGGACGCTGTTGGCGCGCATTTTGTCGGCCATGCCGGCGGCCAGTTGCACGGCGCCCGACAGCAAGGCCGATTGGTGCCGCGTGCGCAGCGCCGTCAGTTGCAGCGCCGTGCCGCCGACCAGGCCGAGTGCGAGAACCAGCACCGCGACCAGCACTTCAATGAGGGTGAAGCCCGGGCTTTTGCAGGGATGCATGACCGCCTCCGCTTGGCTGACTGGCCGAAACGCGCCGTGTGCGCACCTACAAATTAGCAGCGCACGCGGCCACGGACGTGAGAATGCTCAAGCGCGGATCGATCAGCGGGCGCGGCAGGTGAAATGATTGGAGGAAAGTTGACGAGGGGGATTGCAAAGAGGAACAAATGTATTGCGGAAAAAATGCCGGTAACCCACAACGAAGCCGGACGGGAGCGCTATGTTCCGCCCCGGCTAGCCGCCTCGGCTAGCCCGCCCCGGCTAGCCACCGGCCGTTTCTTGCGGCGACCTTATGGCTTGCGCGGCTTGCGCTCCTGGCCCACTTCGGCGATCGCATCCTGGAACTCGGCCAGGTCTTCGAAATTCTTGTATACGGATGCAAAACGGATATAGGCGACCTTGTCGAGCGCCTTCAGCTCCTGCATCACCAAGCCGCCGATGAAGCCGGAGTCGACTTCGCGCTGCCCGCTCGTCAGCAACTTTTCCTCGATCGTCGCGATGGCCGTGTCCACGGAGGCGGCCGCAACGGGACGCTTGCGCAAGGCCAGCATCAAGCTGCCGCGCAACTTAGCCGCAGCGTATTCCGTCCGGCTGCCATTCTTTTTGACGACAACCGGCATCACAAGTTCAATCCGCTCGTAGGTCGTGAAGCGCTTGTCGCATTTGGTGCAACGGCGGCGGCGGCGGATGGCGTCGCCCTCCTCGGATACGCGCGTATCGAGAACCTGGGTATCGTCGTGATGACAGAAGGGACATTTCATGTGGGCCGGTGACGCGTGAACAAACTTGTTTCAACAAATGGAAGGCGGGCGCGCGCCGGTCAGCCGGCGCGCGCCCGCAATGCTTAATGACGCAGATCAGGCATAGACCGGATGCGCGTCGGCCAGCACCTTGACGGCGGCCTTGACGCGTTCGATCGTGGCCGCGTCGTGCGGATTGTCGAGCACGTCGGCGATCAGGTTGCCCACCTGGGTCGCATCCGCCTCGTTGAAGCCGCGCGTCGTCATCGCCGGGCTGCCCAGGCGGATGCCCGAGGTCACGAACGGTTTTTGCGGATCGTTCGGGATGCCGTTCTTGTTGCAGGTGATATGGGCCGCCCCCAGGATCGCCTCGGCTTCCTTGCCGGTCAGGTTCTTGGCGCGCAGGTCAACCAGCATCACGTGCGACTCGGTGCCGCCGGAGACGATGCGCAGGCCGCGGGCGATCAGCGCCTTGGCCAGCGCGTCGGCGTTTTTCACCACTTGCGTCTGGTAAGCGACGAATTCCGGGCTCAGCGCCTCCTTGAACGCGACGGCCTTGCCGGCGATCACGTGCATCAGCGGGCCGCCCTGGATGCCGGGGAAGATCGCCGAATTGATGGCCTTCTCGTGCTCGGCCTTCATCAGGATGATGCCGCCGCGCGGGCCGCGCAGCGATTTGTGCGTCGTCGACGTGACGAAGTCGGCGTGCGGCACCGGGTTCGGGTACAGGCCGGCGGCGATCAGGCCGGCGTAGTGGGCCATGTCGACCATGAAATAGGCGCCGACGTCCTTGGCGACCTTGGCGAAACGGGCGAAGTCGATCTTTTTCGAGAACGCCGACGCGCCGGCGATGATCAGCTTCGGCTTGCGCTCGTGGGCCAGGCGCTCCATCGCCACGTAATCGATGTCCTCTTCCGCCGTCAAGCCGTAGGAGACGACGTCGAACCACTTGCCGGACATGTTCAGCGGCATGCCGTGGGTCAGGTGGCCGCCTTCGGCCAGCGACATGCCCATGATCAGGTCGCCCGGCTTCAACATGGCGAAGAACACGCCCTGGTTCGCCTGCGAGCCGGAGTTCGGCTGCACGTTCGCGCATTCGGCGCCGAACAGCTGCTTGACGCGGTCGATCGCCAGTTGCTCGGCGACGTCGACGAATTCGCAACCGCCGTAGTAGCGCTTGCCCGGATAGCCTTCGGCGTACTTATTCGTCAGTTGCGAGCCCTGCGCTTCCATCACGGCCGGCGACGTGTAGTTTTCCGAGGCGATCAGCTCGATGTGGTCGTGCTGGCGGACGTTTTCTTTCTGGATAACGGCCCACAATTCAGGGTCGACATTGGCGAGGGTGTGATCTTTTGCGAACATGTAAAAACTCCAATCGATAAGAATGACTGTACTGCCAGTTTTGGATCGAATGAGGGAAGCCGTGTAAACGGAAAGGCAGCCTCTTCGTGCAATTCCATCGTGGGCTGCCCAGGCGAACGGCGAATGAAATCTCACGTTTCCCGGTGGATGTCCACCTTTCGCCGATGAAGCGACCGCCACTCTGTGGCCGTCATTCCGACTTTTCGCCAGTCACGTGAGACGTAATGGAAGCCAAATTGTAAGGTAAGTACTTGTTTTGGGCAAGGAAAGCGATAGCGCCGATGCAAGCCGTCTTGTCGGCATGGCAATCCGGCCGGGCGCCACGGCGGCGGCGCCGCCGTTTCGGCTACAATTTTGCCAGCTCCCACTCAATGCACAAGGAAATCCACATGATCGTCTTCATCACGGGCGCCAGCGCCGGCTTCGGCGCCGCCATGGCGCGCACCTTCGTCCGGGGCGGCCACCGCGTCATCCTCAGCGGCCGCCGCGCCGAGCGCCTGCGGGCGCTGGCCGACGAGCTGGGCGCGACCGCCCTGCCGCTGGCCTTCGACGTCAGCGACAAGGCGGCCATCCACGCGGCGCTGGCCGCGCTGCCGGCCGACTGGGCGCAGATCGACGTGCTGATCAACAACGCCGGCCTGGCCCTGGGCACCGGCCCGGCCCAGGACGCCGCGCTGGACGACTGGGAAACCATGATCGCCACCAATTGCACGGGCCTGGTGACGATGACGCGGGCGCTGCTGCCGGCCATGGTGGCGCGCGGCGCCGGCCTCATCATCAACCTCGGCTCGATCGCCGGCCACTACCCCTATCCCGGCGGCAACGTCTACGGCGCCACCAAGGCCTTCGTCGAGCAGTTCACGCTGAACCTGCGCGCCGACCTGGCCGGCAGCGGCGTGCGCGCCACCAACCTCGCGCCCGGCCTGTGCGGCGGCACCGAGTTCTCCAACGTGCGCATGAAGGGCGACGACGCGGCCGCCGCCAAGGTCTACGAGGGCACCGTGCCGCTGACGGCCCAGGACATCGCCGACACCGCCTACTGGATCGCCACGCTGCCGCCCCACATCAACGTCAACCACATCGAATTGATGCCGACCTGCCAGGGTTTTTCGCCGTTCGCCATCAAACGGGTGTAAGGTTTCCCGTAAACGGGCAAAACGTAAGCGTTTGTTACAGCGCTTTGCGTTTTACCCGGTGTCGGCTTTACTGTTGCCGCGCGCGCCAGCAGGTGCGCCCGCGCCCGGCGCGCGAGCTGCCACGCCCCAAGCGCGGGCAAAATCGCGTAAAATGTTGCTCAATCTCACTAATGGCAAATCAGACATGCCTTCAGTTTTCACCTGGAACGCCCGCGTCTACTATGAAGACACGGACGCCGGCGGTATCGTGTACTACGCCAACTACCTGAAATTTTTCGAGCGCGCCCGCACCGAGTGGCTGCGCGCGATCGGCGTCGGCCAGCACGCCCTGCTGCAGGACGAGGACGCGATGTTCGTCGTCGCCAGCATCAGCGCCGACTACCACGCGCCGGCCAAGCTCGATGACGTACTACAATTGACGCTGACAATAGAAAAACTGGGCCACGCCTCCATCATCTTCATCCAGCAAGCCTGGTGCGGCGAGCGCCTGCTCAACTCGGCCCGCGTCAAGGTCGCCTGCGTCGACGCGGCCCTGCGCCCGCGCGTGGTGCCGCCCGCCGTGGCCGCGAAGATGCTGGCCGGCTGAGCGCGCCGCGCCGCCGCCCACCTTACGAATTTACCAACCGAAGCCCGCCCATGAACGTCACACAAGACCTGTCCTTCCTCGCGCTGATCACGAACGCCCACCTGATCGTGCAACTGATCATGGCCCTGCTGCTGGGCATTTCGCTGACCAGTTGGACCTACATCTTCCGCAAGATGTTCGCGGTGCGCGCGGCGCGCCGCCAGACGGTCGAGTTCGAGCGCAGCTTCTGGGCCGGCGGCAACCTGCACGCGCTGCACCAGACGGCCAACGGCAACCGCGCCGACAGCGGCGCGCTGGCGCGCATCTTCGATGCCGGCATGGGCGAATTCATCAAGGGCAAGGCATCCTACGGCAGCCGCGAAGCCCTCGACGTCGGCGCCGTGCTCGACGGCGCGCGCCGCGCCATGCGCGCCGCCTTCCAGCGCGAAATGGACGTGCTCGAAGCCCACCTGGCCTTCCTCGCCTCGGTCGGCTCCGTCTCGCCCTACATCGGCCTGCTCGGCACCGTCTGGGGCATCATGAACGCCTTCCGCGGCCTGGCCAACGTCCAGCAGGCGACGCTGGCGGCCGTCGCGCCCGGCATCGCCGAGGCCCTGATCGCCACCGCCATCGGCCTGTTCGCCGCCATTCCCGCCGTCGTCGCCTACAACCGCTTCTCGCACGACATCGACCGCCTGGCGATCCGCTTCGAAAGCTTCGTCGAGGAATTCTCCAACATCTTGCAGCGGCAATCGCGCTAACCGGGAGACAGGCAGATGGCATCCTCATTTTCCAGCAGCATGCGCGGCGGCCGCGGCCGCAAGTTCAAGTCCGAGATCAACGTCGTCCCCTACATCGACGTGATGCTGGTGCTGCTGATCATCTTCATGGTCATGCCCTCGTCGAACACCCCCAGCGTCGTCGACCTGCCGAACGCGGAAAAATCGGCCCGCCCGCCGGACGACTACATCCAGATCGTGCTCAAGCCGAACGGCGCGCTGTCGATCGGCGTCAACGGCAAGGACCAGCTGGCGCCGGAGACGGCGCCGAACCGCGACGCGCTGATGCGCAAGCTGCGCGTGCTGCATGAAGAACACCCCGAGTTCCCCGTCATGATAGCCGGCGACAAGGAAAGCAAGTACGACGACGTGATCCAGCTGATTTCGCAGGCGAAGAAAATCGGCATCAACCGGGTCGGCCTGGCCACCAAATAAGAAGACGCCCATCTTGCAGACGAAGACAACCGCCCATCCTGCCGACGCCCCCTACCGGGTGCCGCGCGACACGCGCCGCTGGCCCTCGCTGGCGCTGGCGGGCGGGATGCACGCCGGCCTGCTGCTGTTCCTGTGGATAGGCGTGAACTGGCAAAGCACGGAGCCGGTCGCCGTCGAGGCCGAGGTCTGGGACTTGCAGACCCAGGCCGCCGCGCCGCTGGCGCCGCCGCCCTCCGCCGCGCCGGAGCCGCGGCCGGAGCCGGCGCCGCCCAAGCCGCCGGCGGCCGAGCCCGTCGAAGCGCCGCCGGCGCCGCAGGCGCCCGACATCGCCCTGGAAAAGCGCAAGGAAAAGCTCAAGGCCGAGAAGGAAAAACTGGCCGAGCAAGCCCGCCTGAAGGAACAGCGCAAGCTCGAGGAGCAGGAAAAGGCCGACAAGGCCGCCAAACAGGCCAAGGACAAGGCCAAGGCGAAAGCGCTGGCCGAGCAGGAAGCGGCCGAGAAGAAAGAGCTGGCCGACAAGCAACAGGCCGACAAGCAACAGGCCGACAAGCAGGCCAAGGCCAAGCGCGCCGCCGCCGAACAGAAGGCGGCCGACGACGCCCGCCGGCTGGAGATGAAGCGCATCACCGGCGCCGTCGGCTCGGGCGGCAGCGGCACGGCGGCCAAGTCGACGGCGCCGCGCATGGACAGCGGCTACGCGGCGGCCATCACGGCCAAGATCAAGAGCAACATCGCCTATAGCGGCAGCACCGACGTGGCCGGCAATCCGCGCGCGGTGTTCAAGATCGAGCAATTGCCGACCGGGGAAATCATCTCGGTCAGGAAGATCCAAAGCAGCGGCATTCCCGCCTACGACAGCGCGGTCGAGAATGCCATCACCAAATCGTCGCCCCTGCCGAAAAAGAAAGACGGCACGGTCGAGCGCGTGCTTGACGCCGGATTCAACATGAAAGACTTGCCTTGATGCCTAACATGAAAAAACTCAACCATTGGATCGTCTGCACCGGCCTGCTGATCGGCGCGGGCGCCGCCCAGGCCCAGCTGAAAGTGGAAATTTCCGGGGTCGGCAGCAACCAGATCCCCATCGCCATCGCCGCCTTCGCCGACGAATCCGTCGCGCCGGCGCAGATCTCGGCCATCATCCGCGCCGACCTGGAACGCAGCGGCGCCTTCAAGGTCATCGACGCCGGCGCCACGCTGTCGGAAACGAGCGACATCAACTACGGCCAGTGGAAATCGCGCGGCGCCGACGCCCTCGTCGTCGGCAGCGTGCAGCGCCTGGCCGACGGCCGCTACGACGTGCGCTACAAGCTGCTCGACACCATCAAGTCGGGCCAGCTGTCGGCGCTGGGCCTGGCGGCGCAGCCGCAGTTCACGCGCCTGTCGGCGCACAAGATCGCCGACGACATCTACCAGAAGCTGACCGGCATCCGCGGCGCCTTCGCCACCCGCATCGCCTACGTCACCCAGTCCGGCCGCGAATACCGGCTCGAAGTGGCCGACGCCGACGGCGAAGGCATCCAGGTGGCGCTGCGCTCGAACGAACCAATCATCTCGCCCTCGTGGGCGCCGGACGGCACCAAGGTCGCCTACGTCTCGTTCGAAAAGAAAAAGCCCGTCGTCTACGTGCAAAACCTCGTCACCCGCGAGCGCACCATCGTCGCCAACGAAAAAGGCAGCAACTCGGCGCCGTCGTGGAGCCCGGACGGCAGCCGCCTGGCGGTGGCCCTGTCGAAGGACGGCCACACCCAGGTCTACATCGTCAACGCCGACGGCGGCGGCCTGCGCCGCCTGTCCAACAGCAACGGCATCGACACGGAACCGCAATTTTCCGCCGACGGCGCCAGCATCTACTTCACCAGCGACCGCAGCGGCGGCCCGCAGATCTACCGCATGAGCGTAGGCGGCGGCGAGGCCAAACGCGTCACCTTCGGCGGCAGCTACAACATCAGCCCGCGCATCGCCTCCGACGGCAACACGCTGGCCTTCATTTCCCGCCGCGACGGCAACTTCCAGCTGTACGCGCTCGACCTGGCCAGCGGCCAGGAAACGCGCCTGTCCGACACCGCCAGCGACGAGTCGCCGAGCTTCTCGCCGAACGGGAAATACATCATGTACGCGACTGAATCGGGGCGCCGCAAGTCGCTCGCGGTGGTATCGGTCGACGGCCGTGTGAAGCAACGCTTGACCACGCAAGCGGGCAATATCAAGGAGCCCACCTGGGGTCCTTTCATGAAGTAGTAGTCTTTACCACCAACAGGAGAAATATATGAGCAATTACAAAAGTTTAGCCCTGATCGTCGCCGCAGCAGCAGCCCTGTCGGCTTGCTCCACCCCAGTCAAACTGGCGGAAACCCCAGTCGTCGAGCGCGCACCGGAAAAAACCGTCGCGCCGGTGGACAACAGCCGCAACGTCGCCCCGGTGGAAACGGCTTCGGTCGACCCGCTGAACGACCCGCAAGGCGTGCTGGCCAAGCGCAGCGTCTACTTCGACTTCGACAGCTATGTCGTGCGCGAAGCGGAACAAGGCGTCGTCGGCAACCACTCCCAGTACCTGAACAAAAACAAGTCGCGCAAGATTCTGATCCAAGGCAACACGGATGAACGCGGCGGCGCCGAGTACAACCTGGCCCTGGGCCAGAAACGCGCCGAAGCCGTGCGCAAGTCGCTGGGCGCGCTGGGCGTGGCCGAGAGCCAGATGGAAGCCGTCTCGCTGGGCAAGGAAAAACCAAAAGCCAGCGGCAGCAACGAAGCAGCGTGGGCTGAAAACCGCCGCGCAGACATCGTTTATTAATTACCAGGCGGCCCGGTCACGGGCATAATAACGGGGCGGCGCGCAGCACACACTGCGTCCCGCCCCGTTTGCACAACCGCTCTTGAAAGCATACCGAACATGATGACACTCTCCAAAGCCGGCATCGCCGCGGCCGTGATGGCGGCGTTTGCCTACCTGCCGCTGCACGCCGGCGCCGGCCTGCTCGACGACGACGAGGCGCGCAAAGCCATCCTCGACCTGCGCGCCAAGGTCGACGGCATCACGCGCGAGCTGAACGCCCGCATCGACGGCAAGTCCGACAAGACCAGCACCCTGGACCTGCTGAACCAGCACGAACAGACGATGCAGGAAATCGCCCGGCTGCGCGGCCAGGTCGAAGTGCTGGCCAACGAGCTGTCGAACACGCAAAAGCGCCAGAAAGACTTCTACGTCGACCTCGACGCCCGCCTGCGCAAGCTGGAGCCGCGCCAGGTCACCATCGACGGCAAGGACGCGGCCGTCGGCGTCGCCGAGCAGGGCGCCTACGACGCCGCGCTGCAACAGTTCAAGGCGGGCGACTACAAGGCGGCGGCCGGCGCGCTGGACGCCTTCGTCAAGCGCTACCCGGAATCGGGCTACGCGGCCAACGCCCAATACTGGCTGGGCAACGCCCACTACGCCATGCGCGACTGCAAGAGCGCGATCGCGGCCCAGCAAGTGGTCGTCAAGGCTTACCCGGACAGCCCGAAGGCGGCCGACGCGATGCTCAACATCGCCAGTTGCTACACCGAGCTCAAAGACAAGGCCAACGCGAAGAAAACCCTGGACGCGCTGGTGGCGCACTACCCGGACTCCAGCGCGGCGCAAACGGCCAAGGAACGCCTGCCGAAAAAGTAAGGCGGCGGAAAAAGTGCGGCGCGGCATTTGACAGGATGCCGGCCTGCCCCTATAATCTTTCTTCTTCGGGTCGTTAGCTCAGCTGGTAGAGCAGCGGACTTTTAATCCGTTGGTCGCAGGTTCGAATCCCGCACGGCCTACCACGAATACGGCAGTACAAGAAACCTGGTTGCAGACTTCGGTTTGTAACCATTTTTTTACTGCGAAGATTTACTGTTGTTGTTTTAGCTTTTTCGGGTCGTTAGCTCAGCTGGTAGAGCAGCGGACTTTTAATCCGTTGGTCGCAGGTTCGAATCCCGCACGGCCTACCACGAATAAAGTTGTGAAGAACAAGGGTTGCATGCTACTAGCGTGCGGCCCTTTTTCCTTCCAAGTAGCACCGTTTCACCTTGGGTCGTTAGCTCAGCTGGTAGAGCAGCGGACTTTTAATCCGTTGGTCGCAGGTTCGAATCCCGCACGGCCTACCAAGAATTTAGCAATACAGATCAGGGCTACCCGCTTCGGCGCGTAGCCCTTTTTTGCGCCCCTATATGAAAAATATTCCCCGACCAGGGAATATTTTTTACGGCGCCGATGGAGCGCTCCTGGGGGCAGGATGAAGAACAGGGAGGACGCGGCCTCCCTCTTGTTACTTAGCGGGCACCTTTCACCGTGGTGTATGCGGTGATCAGATTGCGGTAGTCGGGAATATGGTTGGAGAACAGCGTTCCCAGACCCTCGACGTCATTACGCCAGTCGCGGTGCAGTTCGCAGGCCGCACCGAACCAAGTCATCAGCTGCGCGCCCGCTTCGGTCATGCGGCTCCAGGCCGAATGGCGCGTGACTTCGTTGAATGTGCCCGAGGCGTCGGTAATGACAAAGACTTCGTACCCTTCTGCCAGGGCCGATAGCGCGGGAAACGCCACACAAACCTCGGTGACCACGCCTGCGATAATCAGCTGCTTCTTGCCGGTGGCCTTGACGGCCGCCGCGAAGTCCTCGTTATCCCATGCGTTGATCTGGCCTGGACGCGGAATGAATGGCGCATCCGGGAATATCTGTTTCAGTTCCGGTACGAGCGGACCATTAGGACCATCCTCAAAGCTTGTGGTGAGGATCGTCGGCAGCTTGAAGTATTTCGCAAGGTCCGCCAGTGCCAGCACATTGTTCTTGAACTTGTCCAGATCGATATCGCGAACCAGTGAAAGCAATCCTGCCTGATGGTCGACCAACAGGACTGCCGCATTGTCCTTGTCCAGTCGGACGTATGGCTTTTTATTCATCTCAATCTCCATTTGCCGGCAGCGGGCCGGCGGCCGGCAGCACTCAGACGCGCTGCGAATCAAGAATCTCGCTGTTCCTCGCTACATCCTGAGCTTTGCCATAGCTCTCAATCAGGAGCGCATACTCAGGGAATATTTGGGTATAAACCTCAGCCCATTGCAGCGCGTCATCGCGGTGCCAAGTGCGCTGGATCTCGGACGCCACCGCTGCGGTATCCATCGGCACAACACCTGCCTGCACCACGCGAGCCAAGGTGATCTCCTGCGCCATCTTCGAATATGTTCCCGACGCATCTACCACTGCAAAGACTTTGTAGCCTGCATGCGCCGCGCTGATGGCCGGGAAAGCCATGCAAACACTGGTAATCGTGCCGGCGATAATTAGCGTATTGCGGCCGGTAGCTTTGACCGCTTCGACGAAGTCATGGTTGTCCCAAGCATTGATCTCGCCTTTGCGCGCTACATATGTGGCATGCGGCGCGTTCTCGTGAATCTCCGGAATCAGAGGACCGTTCGGTCCTTGCGGCACTGACGCGGTAGTGATGACCGGCATTTTTGCCAGCGTGGCCATCTTCGCCAATGCGGCAGCGTGCGCGCGCAACTTCGGCATGGGCATGTCGTTAACGGTCTGGAACAGGCCGCTTTGATGATCGATCAACAGCATCACCGCATCATCGGGGTCGATGACGGGACGGGAGCCGTTAAAGTTGGCAATGTTTTGAGTCAGTGACATCTCATTCTCCTGGTTTTGAACTAGCAAAGTTAGTCAGGCGGCAATACGCCCGAATCGGCCACTTTCGAGATCTTCGAAAGCCTGGCTAATTTCGGCCTGTGTGTTCATCACAAAAGGCCCGTGTCCGGCGATAGGTTCATCAATCGCTTCGCCGCCAAGAAACAGCAGCACGGCATCGGTATCAGCCGTGAGCTCCAATTCATCGCCGCTTCGGTCCAGATGCGCCATTTGTGCCTGGTGCAGCACCTGAGCATTGACCTGCACTACGCCATGCAGCACCACCAGCGCAGCGGTGTGCCCAACGGGCAGGCGAAGGCTGGTGCGGCCACCTTGTTCAAGCCGAATGTCCCACACATTGATGGGCGTGTGCGTACTGGCTGGTCCCTTGTGGCCATCGAATTCGCCCGCGATCACTCGCACCCGCCCCGCTCCGTCGGACAAAGGGATGCTGGGGATCTGCGCATCCAGCAACGACTGGTAACCTGGCCGGCTCATTTTGTCGCTCGCGGGCAGATTGACCCAAAGCTGCACCATCTCCAGCTGGCCGCCACGCCGGGTGAACTCTTCAGAATGAAACTCCTCATGCAGGATGCCGGAAGCTGCCGTCATCCATTGCACGTCGCCAGGGCCGATCACACCGCCTGAACCGGTCGAATCGCGATGTTCGACTTCGCCGTCATAAACAATCGTGACTGTCTCAAAGCCACGATGCGGATGCACGCCAACGCCACGACGCTGCTCGGATGGTTCGAAACGTACCGGCCCAGCGTAATCCAGCAGCAGGAAAGGGCTTAACTGCGCACCGAGGCTGCTGTAGCTGAATAGCGAACGTACCGGAAAGCCGTTGCCAACCCAGTGGGGGCGGGGCGCCGTATAAATGCCTTGAATCTTCTTCAACATTTGCTTCTCCTTACCTGGTAAGTTTGGTATAGAGAAGCATAGCGAGGGAACAACGAGGCCGGTAGTGTGCAATAATCGCCCAAAGCGTTCCATGGGTAGAACAATGAATCGGCTTGACCTGAACGACCTGTATTACTTCGCCCAAGTGGTTGAGCATGGCGGCTTTGCCTCGGCCGGCAGGGCACTGGGTATTCCGAAGTCCAAGCTCAGCCGCCGCATTGCAAAGCTGGAAGAGCGCCTGGGCACCAAACTGCTTTTGCGGACTACGCGAAGTTTCGGCGTCACCGAGGCGGGACGCGGTTATCACATGCATTGCAGGGCCATGCTGACCGAAGCCGAGGCCGCGGAAGAGTCTATCGCCCTGACCCATTCAGAACCACGAGGCGTGATTCGCATGACTTGCCCTGTGGCCCTGCTATCGACCCGAGTGGGCGAAATGGTCGCCGACTTCATGGCGCTACATCCTCGGGTTGAGCTGCATCTCGAAGAAACCAATCGAAAGGTGGATCTGGTGGCAGAAGGTATCGACCTGGCCATCCGCGTGCGTCCGCCGCCACTGGAGGACAGCGATTTGGTGATGCGCGTACTTTCAGATCGCGGGCAGTGTCTGGTCGCCAGTCCAGATTTGCTCAGAAAGTTTGGGATACCGGCAGGGCCTACCGATCTCTCCCGCTTGCCAAGCATGGACTTGGGACAACCTCAAGATGATCATCGCTGGCTCTTGACTGGTCCTGGCGATATGCACGCGGAAGTAAAACATCAGCCGCGCTATGTCACGCGGTCCATGCTGGCGCTGCGAGCTGCTGCAGTCGCCGGTGTAGGGATTGTCCAACTGCCGCGCATGATGATGACCGAGCAATTCGAACACAATGAGCTCGTTCAAGTATTGGCAGACTGGACGCCACGGCGAGAGATCATCCATGCAGTCTTTGCATCTCGTCGTGGTCAGTTGCCAGCTGTACGACTTCTGATTGACTTTCTTGTCGGGAAATTCGACAACCTGGTCGAGGACTGAATACGATTGGATGACGCTGACGCACTCCAAGTTGTAGCAGTCGCGATCTGATCTGACAGTTACCCGGTTTGAAGCACGCGACTAAACAGTTAGCCTAGCGGGCTTTTAATCCGTCGGTCGCAGGTTCGAATCCCGCACGACCTATTTTCGCATTCAGGAAGAAGCCTTTCCAGAAAAAGACGATGTGTCGCTTATCCTTAATGTAGACGAAACTGATTGGTGACGGTGCCAGACAATCAATAGTAATTTCCGTCACAGGATCAGGCAGGCGTAATTTTCTTGGGTCGAGTTTGTACTCTCGCCGAAAAAAAACAGCCGTGCCATAGCTAGCCTGCTTAAACTTTGGCTTATCGCATATTTCATCTGAAAATCGCACTGACTCGGCCGTGACGATGAAATCGGTGCCAGTCAACTTGTCCGCATCGTCACTGGAAAGTGATGTGGTTTCTTGGGCATCAGCTGTCCCTGTTACCACCCAACGCCCAAACAGGGCTGAACGTGCCCCATCGCCTGCCAAGCATGAGGCACTGACAAGACCCAGAATAACCGCTGAGATCCATTTGCGCGCCATAAACTATTGCCCTTCCAAAAATGGGGCACTTTCTTCTACCCGTCGCTGCACCAAGCCCGGCATCAAAACGCGGCGACCACGCTGAGTTGAATACGTGTTGCTCATAATTAAACGCCCAGCACCTCGCAAATCACCGCGATCAACACGCTGAAACGTGTCATGTGCTCCACGAGCACCAGTGTTGTACGAATAGCTCACCAAAGCGTCAAATTGCGCTTGTGTCAGTGCCTGATTGGTGACGTTTCGCCGGACGGCATGCTCAGCCTCACGGATCGCATTTGCAAACGAGGATTCGATCTGAGCACTCGTCAGCGGCCTGCCCAACTCTTCCGCAGTGCAGGGGCCACGATGTACCAAGATGCCGATACCGTAACTACAATGTCCACGGTTGCCGTGACCGTCATTGTAATAGCCACGAACGACGCCTTCGCGTTGAGTTCGCATTCGGCGACGGGCCTCGGGACTGAGCGACAGCGTTGCATTGGGATTCGTTTGAACAGCAGAAGTGGCCATAAATTCCTCCTGGCTGGTGGGGGCGGTACTGGGCATTACCTATGGAAGCTCAACACTAGCAGCGAAGCATCTGAGCAGCGATGATCTCACGCAAGACTCAACTTGTCCTGCTGCACTTAGCAGGGATGCCGCACACTGGACCTTCCTAAATTCCTGGTTGACCCACCCCAATATTCCCAGAGAAATTCGCGTCAATAATGGAACTTATGGCCTGCAACGTGCAGAAGTCACTATCGGAGGCGACATGGCAATAGACGTCTATCTTCAGATCGACGGCATCAAAGGTGAATCAGCCGATGACGGTCACAAGGACTGGATCGAATGCAAAAGTGCGACTTGGTCAGTCGCACAACCAAAATCAGCAACAGCATCGACTAGCGGCGGACACACGGCTGAGCGTTGCCAGCATGGCGAGGTCGTCATTACAAAAATCGCCGACCTTGCGTCACCGATATTGCTACAAAATTGTTCGATGGGGCGCACAATCCCGAAGGCAAAATTGGAATTCATGCGTGCTGACGGTAATGGTACGCGGGTCAAGTATTTCGAAATTGAACTGGAAAATGTACTCATCGGTGGCGTATGCCCTTCCATCCACGAAGGTGAGTTGCTCTCTGAACACGTGGGCCTCAAGTATTCGAAAGCCAAGTGGAAATACACTCAACAGCGAATCGCGGGCGGCGTCTGCGGGAACACGGCCGGGGGCTGGGATCTTGCATCAAATCGGATCTGTTAGTGCAAGAGTGGAAGCCCCCAGCGTTATGACTAAAATGTAGTAGTCGCGATCCGATCTCACAGTTACCCGGTTTGCAGCACGCGACTTCCAGTTTGCTGTCGATTCCGTCCTCTTAGGGTCAACTGCTTACTAACACCCTTTCCATATCTAGCGAACTCATGGCGACTCAGCCACACCGATTACCAGTTTCAGGAAATTAGCGGCCCTTTCGCGAAAAGCCTCAGATGGATTTTCGTCCGCCAGGGAAATAACCGTCACGCCCTCAAGAGAAGAAAAAATAATCTCCGCCATGTTCCGCTCGGAAATCGCTGCTCTTGAGTTGGCGCCATACTGTGCCTCTCTCAGCACGTTTTCGAGCCAATCAATATTCTGCTTGGCAAACAATTTGAGCTCTTCAGCACAAAAATCCTCTTTGTAAGTAGATTCATTCATCATCGCCAGGTACATGCACGGGCGCCTTCCATCGCTCAGCATTTCAGCGAACAGCTCTACATACCCATACAGCCTATCGGCCAATAGCACCTTCTCTTCAATGAGGCGCAAGCGAATCATTTGATTCTCGCGATATTGGAGCAGCGCTTGTTGAGCCAGCACCTCCTTTGAAGGAAAATGGTGATAAAGGCTAGGAGCCTTGATATTCAAGTTGTCCGCTATTTGCCGCATTCCCAGCCCATTAAATCCATGACTTTGAAACAGGCGAATAGCGGCATCCAAGATTGATTCACGCGTGAGCGTCGAACTGTTTTTAGATGCTGCCGCCATAATGACTACTCCGCATTCTTATCGTTTTTGTGATGCGCCACGAACACCACCGAATCTTCCAGCGCAAGAACTTCGTGCTCCTCGATACCTTGAACTTGCAGCACATCGCCAGCCCGCATTTCATCGTGATTAAATCGGAGTGCGCCTGACAAAACAATGATCTGCTCCCACATTCCATGATGAGCATGTTTGGGGAAACCCGCCCCTGCCTGGAACTTGGCGAAGTAACCGCCACCACCGTCTTTGCCCTCCCATGTCTGGCAGGTTTGCACCCCAGGGATTCCCGCATTAGACCAATTACGCTCATCTTTCCGGACCAAAATCATGATGAAGACTCCTAGAAGTTGAAATAGAAATTCATTCTAACTAACGTTCGTTAGGATGTCAATCCAACGCCCGCCCTTCTCCCAGTCGCCGGAAAAGACGCGCAAGGGCTTCAGCCTCGCCACATCGATATGGCGGGGGCGTTGGCAGGCCCCGTTTGGCCTATACTAGCGACAACATCCCCTTCTTTCAGCCCTTCCGGCAAGGATGGCTGTGTAGTGGTGCAATCAGATGCCATTCCAACTAGCGGAAGCGAAAGGATAGCGATGCGATGCATATTCTTGACAGCCTGGCTGACGCTGGCGCCGGGCATGCTCGCCGCCCTGCCGGCACAGGCGCAAACGCCCGCCGCGCTGGTCGGCGGCACAATCGGCATCTGCGACGACGCCGCCGAATGGCCGCCCTATATCTACTACCGCCGCGAGGCCGGGGGCAAAACCGCCGAGGTGCGGGGCAATTCCCTGGACGTGGTGGCGGCCATTTTCGCGCGCCACGGCATCCGCCATACCATCCGGCTGCTACCGTGGAAGCGCTGCCTGCAGGAGCTGGCCAGCGGCACGCAGTACCAGATGCTGCTCAGCGCCAGCAGCAACCCCGAGCGCCTCGCCGCCTACCACCTGTCGCTCCCCTACTACCAAACCCATTACCATTACTTTTATTCGCGCCGCACCCACCCGAACGGCCTGGACGTGCGCCGCCAAGCCGACTTGAACCGCTACACCCTGGGCGGCATCTACGGCTACGCCTACTCCCTGCTGGGTGAAGTCAACAAGGAAGCGATGACGCGCACCGGCAACTATGTGTCGCTGGTCAAGATGCTGCACCTGGGCCGCATCGAGGTCTTCGCCGAGGACATCGAGGTGATAGAGGGCATGTCCAGGCTGGGCGCCTACGACTTCGCCAACGACCCGGAACTCGGCCACGCGCCCCTGCCCGGCGTGAGCGCCAACGCCTTTCACATGATGTTCACCAAGGCCAGCCCGGTCGGCGCGGCCTTGAAGGAGTTGATCGACCGCGAGCTGCTGCTGATGGAAAAATCCGGCCAGTTGCAAAAATTACTGGATGCGCCGCTGCCTTAGCGCTGGGGACAGACCACGATTTTCAAGTTCAAGCCTTGATGCTGGGCGCGCTGACGGGCAGCGTGACGAGCACCGTCGTGCCCCGCTCCGGCTCGCTGCTGACGGCGATGCTGCCGCCTAGTATGCGCACGATGATGCCCTGCACGATATTCATGCCCAGCCCGGTGCCGCCGCGCCCCATCTTGGTGGTGAAGAAGGGGTCGAAGATTTTCTTGCACACGTCCTCGCTCATGCCGCAGCCATCGTCGCGCACCGTCAGCGTCAGTTGCTGGGCCTCGGCGCGGGCGATGACGACGGCGACGACGCCGCCCTCGGGCCGCTCCGCATAGCCGTGCAGCACGGCGTTCATGATCAGGTTGCTCAACACCTGGCCGTAGGGGCCGGGAAAGCTGTCGCAGTACAGCCCGGGCGCCGCCGTCAGCGCGACGCTGCAGTTGGCGCGCCGCAGGGCCGGACTGAGCAGGGTCAGCACTTCGTTGCTGACGCTGGCTAGATCGAAGCTGCGGCGCTGGTTGCTGGTCTGGTCCACCGCCACTTGCTTGAAATCGTGGACGATGGCGGCGGCGCGGTCCAGGTTGCGCAGCAGGATGTCGAAGCCGCTGTCGGCGCGGTCGAGCAAATTCAGCAGCGTGCTGCGGCGCAGCTTGCCGGCAAGGTCCTCGGCGCGCAATTCCTTGTGCAGGTCGGCGATGGTGCACGCCACCGTCAGCGCGTTGCCCAGCGGCGTGTTCAACTCGTGGGCGACGCCGGCCACGACGCGCCCCAGCGAGGCCAGCTTTTCCACCTGGATGATTTCCTCCTGCGCCCGGCTGAGGGTGGCCAGCGCCTCTTCCAGCGAGCGGGTGCGGTTGGCCACGCGCTGTTCCAGGTGCTCATTGGCGTCGCCCAGTTCGACGTTGCGCTGTTCGACCTTGCCGAACAGGTCCAGCAGCGACTTGCGCGTTTCATCGAGACTGTGGGCGAGCGCGCCCAGTTCGTCGTCGCGCACGGCGACGATGGGCACGTCGAGCCGGCCCGCCGACAGGTGGCGCGAGGCGGCCAGCAGGCGCGCCACCGGCCGGGCGAAGCGCCAGTGCATGACGGCGAGGATGAAGAGCAGCGAGCCGAGCATGGTCAGCAACCCGGCGCGCAGGTATTGCTTGGCCACCGCGTCCTGCCGCACCTGGTAGCCGGCCGTCGACATCTGGATGTTCAGCCGCCCCAGCACGGCGCCGCCGCGCACGATGTCGCGTTCGAGCACGAGCAGATGGCTTTGTTCCGGATGCGACCGGCTGCGCGAGGCGAAGGGCACGCCCTTGTTGTCGACGGCGGTGATGCTTTGCACGGCCGGGTTGACGAAGGCCGCCTCGATGATGGAGTCGGCCTGCTCCGGTTCGTAGCGCCAGATCGGCTCGCGCAGCGCCAGCGCCGTCAGGGCCGCCAGGCGCTCCAGTTCGACGCGGATTTCGGCCGTGTAGTCGTCGCGCAGGCGCAACGCGGCCTCGGCGTAGACCAGCGCCGAGGCCAGCGCAATGCCGACCACGACCGTGAGTCCGATGACGACGCGCAGCGAAAGTGTCGAGGGGGCGCGGGGCGGAACCGCGCCGGCGGGCATGCGCATGGAGGAGCATCCTGAGTACGTTTGCTACAGAATACAACAGAATGGCTGAGGTCGAAGCGCCGACTTGCGGCCGGCGCGACGGCAGGGGCAACGCAGCCGGGGGCGGCACATATGTATATAAGGAAATATTCCTAAGCGCTTTTGCCGCGCCGCCGGCACTTTCCTGTACAGTGGCTGACCGGCGGCCGCTGTGGCAAGCGGCAAGCCTGGTTAAAATATAACGCATTCGTAAAGCAACCTCCCCCTAAAAAAACCAACACAAGGGCTATCAATGGCAATGAGCATCCTGATCAACCTGGCCGTCGCGCTGGCCGCCTGCGCCTTCCTGTACCGCCAGCAAAGCCGCCACGCCTCGTTCACCGTGCGCGTCTTCACCGCGCTGGGCCTGGGCATCGTCCTCGGCGCCGCGCTGCAGGCCCTGTTCGGCGCCGACTCGCCCGTCGTCGCCGGCACCAACGGCTACCTCGACATCATCGGCACCGGCTACGTCAAGCTGCTGCAAATGATCATCATGCCGCTGATTATGGTGTCCATCGTCGCCGCCATCCTCAAGCTGAAAGACGCCAACTCGCTCGGCAAGATCAGCGCGCTGACCATCGGCACGCTGATGGCGACGACGCTGGTGGCCGCCGCCATCGGCATCCTGATGGCCAAGCTGTTCGACCTGAGCGCCATCGGCCTGACGTCCAGCGCCGCCGAAGTGGCGCGCGGCCAGTATCTGCAGGGCACGCTGGCCAGCGCCAAGGCGATTTCGCTGCCGAGCATGCTGATCAGCTTCATCCCGTCCAATCCCTTCCTCGACATGACGGGCGCGCGCAAGACCTCGACCATCGCCGTGGTGGTCTTCTCCATCTTCATCGGCATCTCCGCCACCGGCATCGCCGGCAAGAAGCCGGAGTTGTTCGCCTCGTTCGAGCAATTCGTCAAGGTCGCCCACGCCATCGTCATGCGCATGGTCACGCTGGTGCTGCGCCTGACCCCCTACGGCGTCTTCGCGCTGATGGTGCAGGTGGTGTCGAGCTCCAGCTACGCCGACATCCTCAAACTGATCAGCTTCGTGCTGGCCTCGTACAGCGCGCTGCTGCTGATGTTCGGCGTGCACCTGGGCCTGATCGCCGGCGCCGGCCTGAACCCGCTGCGCTACCTCAAGAAAATCTTCCCCGTGCTGGCCTTCGCGTTCACCTCGCGCACCAGCGCCGGCTCGATACCGATGAGCGTGCAAACCCAGACCCAGCGCCTGGGCACGCCGGAGGGCATCGCCAACTTCGCCGCCTCGTTCGGCTCGACCATCGGGCAGAACGGCTGCGCCGGCATCTACCCGGCCATGCTGGCCGTGATGATCGCCCCCACCGTCGGCGTCGACCCGTTCACCGTCGCCTTCATCGTGCCGCTGCTGCTGATCGTCATGATCGGCTCGGTCGGCGTGGCCGGCGTCGGCGGCGGCGCCACCTTCGCCGCGCTGATCGTACTGTCGGCGATGGACTTGCCGGTCGCGCTGGCCGGCCTGCTGATCTCGATCGAACCGCTGATCGACATGGGCCGCACCGCGCTCAACGTCAGCGGCTCGATCACCGCCGGCACGCTCACCAGCCGCGTGCTGGGCGAAACCGACCTGGCCGTCTTTAACAGCGACGCCGAAGTCAACCTGGACGAAGTCGAAGCGGCCTAAGCACCGCAGGCACAGCAGGGGACAGACCACGATTTCCAAGGAATATTTTCAAGAAAATATTCCTTGGAAATCGTGGTCTGTCCCCATGCATCAGCCATATTTTGCCTAGCCCCGAACCGGCGCGCCGATCGCCAGTCTAAATTTTGCACATGCCAGCCATGACAAAACGGGGAGGAGCGCTATGGCTTTCAATTTATACGACGCGAAAGGTTGCGCGCTGGACCGGCAACGTTTCACTTGGCGCGAGTTGGTGCAAAAACCGATCAGCAAACTCGACGACGACGCCTTCACGCGCGTGCGCGTCATCTTGATGAATGGCGTCGAAACGGAGGCGATCCGCTTCCAGCACATGGCCGCGCGCATGAACGCCGAGCTGCGCCTGCCGCTGGCCCAGGTGCGCCGCGCCGAGCAGCACCAGGCGACGGCCGTCAACTGGCTGCTCGGCGCCGACCATTCGCCGCTGGAAACGACCATCGCCTACGAGCAGCTGGCCATCGAGGTGACGGCCGCCGTCGCCCAGCGCGAGCCGGACCCCTACCTGGCCCAGGTCTACCGCTTCGGCCTGCTGGAAGACTTCGACCACCTGTACCGCTATTCGGCGCTGCTGGACCGGCTCGAAGGCAAGGACGCCAATAATATTTTGCAAAGCTACACGGACATCTTGCCCGGCCGCCCGACGCTGCTGGAGCACCGCGCGCCGCAGGACGATTTACGCCTCCCCTACGAGCGCGCGACGGCGCTGCCGCTGACCAAGCTGCATGCGCTGACCATCGGCGCCGCCAAGTTCCAGACCCACGACTACTATATGACCGTGGGGCCGCAGTTTTCCGACCCGGTGGCGCGCCAGTTGTACGCGGAAATCGCCTCGGTCGAGGAACAGCATGTGACGCAGTACGCGTCCATCCTCGATCCCTCCGAAAGCTGGCTGGAGCAGTGGCTGCTGCACGAGGCCAACGAAGTCTATAACTATTACAACTGCCTGCAGCAGGAAACCAACCACCACGTCAAGGCCATCTGGGAGCGCTTCCTCGACTACGAGCTGGGCCACTTTCACTTCGTCAGCGAGCTGTTCAAGCGGCACGAGCGGCGCGACCCGACGGACATCCTGCCGGCCGGCCTGCCCGAGCCGGTCGAGTTCAAAAGCCACCGCGAGTTTGTGCGCCAGGTGCTGACGCAGGAAGTCGACCTGCGCGCCATGGGCACGCAATTCGTCGACAAGCCGCGGGAAGGCGCCGCCTCGCGCGCCTACCGCGAACAAATGAACCGTGACGGCTCGCCCAGCGAGTCGGTGGCCGCCGGCTACGCCTGGGTGCCGGGCACGGAATTGAACCGCACCGTGATCGCCGTCGACTGACGGCCAGCGGCCCCACTGGAAGGACACCACGATGACACAGCCAGAACACATCGGCCTGAACCGCACCGGCATCCACATGTCGCCGCTCGACAGCCGCGCCATGCAGGACTACGAGGGCGGCACGCCCGACGTCTTCTTCGACGACGCCGGCATCGCCAATCTGCGCAACGGCTATATCCTCGACGCCGACCTGCTCGGCTCGGTGCCGCTGCCCGTCACGCTGAAGGGCGCGGCCAAGGCCGGCGCCGCCGCGCTCAGGGGCGAACGCCCGCACATCCTGCTCGACAAGCTGGGCGAGCGCCTGGCCTTCGAGCGCACCGGCACGCGCCTGTACGACGCCCTCATCACCAAGTGCGAGGCGACGCTGGACGGCTCGCTGAGCATGAGCATCGACGACTTGCAGGAAATCCGCGACGACGAGGCGCGCCACTTCCTGACGGTGGCCCAGGCCATCGAGGCGCTGGGCGGCGACGCCACCTCGCAAACCCCCAGCGCCGACCTGGTCGGGGTGGAGTCGATGGGCCTGGTGCAAGTGGTTAACGATCCGCGCACGACGATCGCCCAGTCGCTGCACGCGCTGCTGACGGCCGAACTGGCCGACCAGGTCGGCTGGGAATCGCTGATCGCGCTGGCCGAGGAGCAGGAGCAATTCGACATGGTCAGCGACTTCACCATCGCCCTCGACGAGGAGCGCGGCCACTTGCTGATGGTGCAGAGCTGGTACGAGGAGGCCATCGGCATTATGGGCGGGCGCGACGGCGACGACGATCTGGTGGAACTGCCGCTCTGAGCGGGCGCCGGTTGAACTTTTACCCGGCTGGCAAGCCTAACAGTTACCCACTTAAAGAAAGGAAGGATCATGATTGCATTGTCGAAAACCTCCAAGATCATCTTGACTGCGGCCGTGCTGGGCGCCATCCTGGGCGGTTGCCGCAAGCCGGCCGACCAGACGGGCGCAGCCGGCACCGGGGCCACGACCGGCGGCAGCACCTCGGGCAGCAGCGGCACCAGCGGCGCCACCGGCACCAGCCCGGGCACGACAACGCCGGACACGAGCACACCAAGCACGGCGCCGGGCACGAGCACCACCCCGGGGGCCACGCCGCCCGACACCACCACGCCCGCCACCCCGACACCGCCGGCTCCGGGCACGAGCACGGGCAGCTAAACGACAGCAAACCAAAAAAAAGAGCCTTCAGTCAGTTGAAGGCTCTTTTGTGCTGCGCCGGCGCCCGCGTCAGCGCGCCGCCACCCGTCCCCGTCCGGCGGCGAATTTCAGCAGTTTTACCAGCACGCGGAACACCAGGCGCACAAACACCAGCGTCAGCAGGGCCTCGACCAAGGTCATCACGAAGGCCGGCGCCGCCGTCCAGCGCGCGGCGCGGCGGCGGAACTTGGCGCGCGCGCCGTCGCGGGCGATTTCTATGCTGTCGTAGAAAGTCGGCACCACCAGCAAGGTCAGGATCGTCGACGTGATCGTGCCGCCGATGATGGCGATCGCCAGCGGCCGGTAGAACTCGCCGCCCTCGCCCAGCCCCAGCGCGACGGGGAACATGCCGGCGATCAGGGCGAACGTCGTCATCAGGATGGGCCGCAGGCGCATGCGGCCCGCGTACATCAGCGCGTCCTCGCGGCCGTAGCCCTCGGCCTCGCGCTTGCGCGCCGCGTCCAGCAGCAGGATGGCGTTCTTCGCCACCAGGCCCATCAGCATGATGATGCCGATGAAGCTCATCAGGTTCAGCGTGTTATTCGTCAGCATCAGCGCCAGCACGACGCCGATCAGGCTCAGCGGCAGCGACAGCATCACCGCCACCGGCGCCGTGAACGAGCCGAACTGCATCACCAGGATCAGGTACATCAGGCCGATGCCCATCACCAGCGCCGTGAACATTTCGCCGAACAATTCCTGCTGGTCCTGGCCGGCGCCGCCCAGCGCCAGGCCGTAGCCGGGCGGGAAGTCGATCGCCTTCGCCAGTTTCATGGCGTCGGCCGTCACCTCGCCGTTCGAGCGCCCCTGCGCGTTGGCCGACACGCTGACGGTGCGCTTGCCGTTCTTGTGCTCGATCGACGACGGCCCCTTGCCCATCGTGATCGCGGCGATCTGGTCCAGCGGCACCATCTGGTTCGTGCCGCTGACGGCGATCGGCAGGCGCTCGATGTTTTCCGCGCTGACCCGGTCGTCCGGGTGCAGGCGCACGGCCACGTCGCGCGACTCGCCCGTCGGGTCGACCCAGTCGCCCACCTCGACGCCGGCGAAGGCCACGCGCAGCGACTGCGCCGCGTCGTTGACGGAAATGCCCATCGAGTTCGCCAGGCCGCGGTTGAGTTCGATCTGCAACTCGTTCTTCGCGTCCTGCTCGGACAGGCCGACGTCGACGGCACCCGGCACCTGGCGCAGCTTTTCCATATACGCGGCGGTGATCTCGATGAGCTTGCGCGAATCGGGGCCGGTGAATTCCACCTGGATGGGCTTGCGGGCGCCGCCGTTCAAATCGTCGAGCACGACGTACTCGGCGCCGACCAGGCGGGTCATCTTCTCGCGCAGCTCGACGGCCACCATCTTGGCGGAACGGGGGCGCGTGTTGCGCTTGCCGATGTCGACGTAGATGCTGCCGCCGCTGGCGCTGATGCGGCTGTTGGTTTCCTTCGTTTCCGGCAGCGTGCGGGCCAGCTCGGCGGCCTTTTCCATTTTCAGGCGCGCATATTCGAGGCTGCTCGACGCCGGCGTGCGCACGTCGATCAGCAGGAAGCCCTGGTCGGAGGCCGGCAGGAAGCTGGAGCCGCCCTTGAAGTGGTGCAGCGCCAAGGCGCCGACCAGGCTGCCCAGCGCGATCACGGCCATCCAGCGGCGGTGGTGCAGCGCCCAGGCGATGACGCGGCCGTAGCGGTCGGCCTGGTGGTCGAACCAGTCGTTGAAGCGGGCCAGCACGCGGCTCAGGCCGGATTTCGGCGCCGTGTGGTGGTCGGCCGGGTCGCCCCAGTAGGCCGACAGCATCGGGTCGAGCGTGAATGAGATGGCCAGGCTGACCAGCACCGAACACGTCACCGTCAGCGCGAACGGCCGGAACCATTCGCCCGACACGCCCGGCATGAAGGCCACGGGGATGAAGACGGCGATGATGGAGAAGGTCGTCGCCGCCACGGCCATGCCGATCTCGGCCGTGCCTTCCAGGGCGGCCTTGCGCCGGTCCGAGCCCATCTGCATGTGCCGCACGATGTTTTCGCGCACGACGATGGCGTCGTCGATCAGCACGCCGATGGCCAGCGACAGGCCGAGCAGCGTCATGAAGTTCAGCGTGAAGCCGCACAGCCAGACGGCGATGAAGGCGGCGATGACGGAGGTGGGCAGGCTCAGCGCCGTGATCAGCGTCGAGCGCCACGAGTTCAGGAAGGCGTAGACGACGAAGATGGTCAGCACGGCGCCGAAGACGAGCGACTCGATGACGTTGTTCAGGCTGTGCTGGGCCTCCTCGCCGCCGTCGCGGGTGATGTCGAGCGTGGTGCCCTTGGGCAGGGTCTTGCGGATTTCCTCGACGGCGGCGCGCAGCCGGGTGGCGACGCTGACGGCGCTGGCGTCGCGCGTGCGGGTGACGGAAATGCCGACGTTCGGCTTGCCGCTGCGGATGCTCACGCTGTTCATTTCGGCGAAGCCGTCGGCGATCGTCGCCACCTGGGCCAGGCGGACGATTTCCTCGCCGCTGCGCTTGATGACGACTTGCTCGAACTCGGCCGGCGTCTCGATGCGGCCGACCAGGCGTATGCTTTTCTCGTCGAGCTGGCCGCGCACCTTGCCGACCGGCGCGTTGGTGTTCTGGTTGCGCAGGGCCTGCACGACCTCGCCCACCGAGACATTGTATTCGCGCAGCTTCTCGGCGCGCAGCAGCACGCTCAGCTCGCGCTTCAGGGAACCGCCGACGTTGACGACGGAGACGCCGTCGACGGCGCGGAATTTATCGGCCAGCACGTCCTCGGCGTAGCGGGAAATCTCCGCGTGGCTCTGGCTCGACGACGACAGCGCCATTTGCAGCACCGGCTGGGCCGCCGGGTCGATGCGCCGCAGGATAGGTTCGCGCATCTCGACGGGCAGCTTGTAGCGCACCGCGCCGATGGCGTTGCGGATCTCGTCGGAAGCCTCGATCAAGTTCTTCTTGAAGCTGAACTCGATCTCGATGACGGCCGCGCCCTCGTTCGCGTCGCTGCCGACGCGGGTGACGCCGCTGATGCTCTGCAGCGATTTTTCCAGGCGGTTGACGATTTCCCGCTCGACCGTCTCGGGCGAGGCGCCCGGATACGGAATGCTGACGACGATGGTGGGAATCTCCACGTCCGGGTTCTGGTTGACGCGCAGCTTCTTGAGCGCCAGCAGGCCCAGGCACATCATCGCGACGATCAGCACGATCGTCGCGATCGGCTTCTTGATGCTGAAATCGGAAAGGAACATGGCTTAGTTTCCCTTGCTGGCGATGGCCGCGGCGGCCGGCGCCGGCTTGGCCGCGGCCAGCTCGACGACCTGGCCGTCCTTGAAGGTGGCGCTCGGGCTGCGCATCACCTGCTCGCCCAGCGTCAGGCCGGCGCGCACCTCGCGCTGGCCGGTGCGCGCATCGCGCACGCCCAGTTGCAGCGTCACCTTGCTCAGCGTCCTGTCCTTGAGGCGCCAGGCGTAGGCCTTGTCGCCGGACAGCACCAGGGCCGCGTCCGGTATCATCAGCGCCGGCGCCGTGGACGCCTCGATGCGCCCCTCGGCATACAGGCCGGCCACGCGCGGCTGGGTCTTGTCGGCGAACGCCACCAGCACGGCCACCTGGCGCGTGACGGGGTTGGCGGCCGGGTCGACGCGCTTGACCTGGCCGAGGAAATCCTGGTCCGGATAGCCGTTGACGCGGAAGCGGGCCGGCTGGCCGACCTTGACGACGCCGATCTTGTCGGCCGACACCAGGCCCTCGAAACGCATGCTGGCCGGGTCTATCACCTTGATCAATTCCTTGCCGATCTGCGCCGTGTCGCCGTTCGACACCTTGCGCTCGCTGACGATGCCGTCGAAGGGCGCGCGCACGCCGGTGCGCTGCAACTGCTGCTGCGCCAGCACGGCGCGGGCCTTGGCCGCGGCCAGATCGCTTTGCGCATTGTTGCGCCGGCTCTCGGCGTCGTCCAGGGCCTGGGCCGAGGCCATGCCCGAGGTGCGCAAGGTCTTCAGGCGCTGGAAGGTGCGCTCGGCCTGGTCCAGGGTCTGGCCGGCGGCGCGGCTGGCCGCCTCGGCCGATTGCAGGCTGTCGCGGATGGCCGTGTCGTCCAGGCGCACCAGCAGGTCGCCGCGCTTGACGCTCTCGCCGTTTTCCTTGAGCACCTGCAGCACCACGGCCGACACCTCGGCGCGCAGGTCGGCGCGCCGCTCCGGCTGCACGGAGCCGGTGATGACGGGGCCGGAGGCCAGCGCGTTGCTCTGTATCGTCAGCAAATCCTCGGGGGAGATCAGTAAATTGCGCGGCGCCGCGGCGGCCTTCTTGTCGGCCTCGGCCTTGCCTGGCTCCGGCGTCCCCTTGCTACAGGCTGCCAGGGCCGAAGCGACCGCGAGCACGAATATGGTTTTGCGCAACATAAGCTAATTCTCCGAAATTATTGGTATGTAGTACGAGCGGAAGTATTTACTAAAACGGCAAGGTGCAAAGTATCACGGAGCGCGCCGGGGGCTGTCAATCGGCGACAAGATAGAAGGCGATTTTGGCGGCGCGAAACGCCGTTTGGAGGGAGTGAAGCGTGGTTTTCCGGCGCCGCGCAATGGCAGCCAGGAGGACGGCCCGGGGTCGCCCCGGGCCGTCGGCGCAGAGTCTAATGGACTTGGCGGCGCCTCACCAGCCGCGGCCGAGCACGGCGTTGATGGCGTGGGCGATGGCGATGCCGGTGCACAGGCCGCCGGCGATTTCGACGAGGGTGTGGCCCATGCGCTCGCGCAGCCAACTGTGGCCGGCGCTGTCCTTGCCGAGGCGGTTGATGGCCGCCGCCTGCTTGCCGACGTGCTGGCGCAGGCTGTTGGCGTCGATGATGACGATGAAGGCCAGCGTGACGGCCACGCCGAAGGCCGGCGAGCTCATGCCTTCGCGCAGCGCGATCAGCGTGGCCATGCTGGAGACGACGGCGCTGTGGTTGCTGGGAAAGCCGCCGTTGCCGACCAGGCCGAAGGCCCATTGCCGCGTGCGCGCGCTGTTGATGAGGAATTTGATCGGGCCCACCAGGGTCCAGGTAATCAGGGGGGTGACGAGGTAGGCGATGTCCAAAGCAATTCCTTTATTCGAGTGAGGGGGCGGCGCGCTTGCGCGGCATGCGCCATTATCGCAGATCGGCCTGGCCCGCCGGCCCCCGCGCGGCGGGCGCGCCGGACAAATTGGCGCGGCGCCGGACAAGTAATATAAAATCACAATGTTCCATACAACAATACGCCAGCGCCGCCCCGCCCTTCTGCCGGCGCGGGCGCGGCGCGGCCTTCGATGCGCTTTTTTCGCGGGGGTAACTGATGCAGCATTTCCGGCTTTCTTTCATAGTCACAATCATTCTGATGGCGCTGGCCGGCTGGTGGGGCTATAGCCACGCCGGCTTCGCCGGCGCCCTGCAGGCGCTGTGGATCGCCGGCGTGCTGGGCATCATGGAAGTGTCGCTCTCGTTCGACAACGCCGTCGTCAACGCCTCCGTGCTGCGCCACTGGAACGATTTCTGGCAAAAACTCTTCCTCACCGTCGGCATCCTCGTCGCCGTGTTCGGCATGCGCCTGCTGTTCCCCCTGCTGATCGTCGCCTTCGCCACCGGCCTCGGCCTGCTCGACGTGTGGACGATGGCCACCACCACGCCGCTCGAATACGCCCGCCACCTGACCGACAACCACGCCGAGGTGGCCGCCTTCGGCGGCGCCTTCCTGCTGCTGGTCTTCCTCAACTTCCTGTTCGACGACGAGAAGCAGTTGCACTGGCTGGGCTGGATCGAGGAGAAGGTCGGCAAGCACGGCAGCGAGGGCCTGGCCGTGCTGCTGGCGCTGGGCGCCACCTTCGCCTGCGTCGCGATGGTGCCGGCCGAGCGCAAGCTCAGCGTGCTGTCGGCCGGCGTCATCGGCGTCGCCGTCTACGTCGCCGTCGGCTGGATCAGCGGCTTGCTGGAGGAAGAGGAGGCCGACCCGACCATCGGCAAGATGATTTCGCGCGGCAGCATCGGCGGCTTCCTCTACCTGGAAGTACTGGACGCCTCGTTCAGCTTCGACGGCGTCATCGGCGCCTTCGCCATCACCAACGACGTCGTCATCATCATGCTGGGCCTGGCCATCGGCGCCATGTTCGTCCGCTCGCTGACCGTCTTCCTGGTGCACAAGGGCACGCTGGAGGAATTCGTCTACCTGGAGCACGGCGCCCATTACGCCATCGGCATCCTGGCGCTGATCATGCTGGCCAGCGTCAAATACCACATCCCGGAATGGTTCACCGGCCTGTCCGGCGTCGCCTTCATCCTCGTCTCGCTGTGGTCGTCGATGCGCTATAAAAAAGAACAGGCGACGCAGGATTGAAATCGGCCCCACCGGCCCCATGTAACAGGAAACCATCGGCCCGCGCGGCGCGATGGCCCCACAGCATTTATAGTGCGGTATCACTCATCAAAAGGAGCTTCAATCATGGCAATTAGTCTGCAAAAAGGCGGCAACGTTAATCTGAGCAAGGAAGCGCCGAACCTGAAGAAAGTCGTGATCGGCCTCGGCTGGGACCCGCGCGTCACCGACGGCGCCACCTTCGACCTCGACGGCAGCGCCTTCCTGCTGAAGGCCGACGGCAAGGTGCGCGGCGACGCCGACTTCATCTTCTACAACAACCTGAAATCGACCGACGGCTCCGTCACCCACACGGGCGACAACCAGACCGGCGCCGGCGAGGGCGACGACGAGCGCCTCGTCATCGACCTCGACAAGGTGCCGGCCGACATCGAGCGCATCACCGTCAGCGTGACGATCCACGAAGCCGAGGCGCGCAACCAGAACTTCGGCATGGTCGGCAAGGCCTTCATCCGCTGCCTGAACGCCGACGGCGAGAAGGAAATCGCCCGCTACGACCTGTCCGAGGACGGCTCGACGGAAACGGCGATGGTCTTCGGCGAAGTCTACCGCAACAACGGCGAGTGGAAATTCAAGGCCGTCGGCCAGGGCTTCAAGGGCGGCCTGGGGCCGCTGGCGCGCTCCTACGGCGTCAACGCATAAACGGCCTGCCACGCTAACACGGCCGCCTGGACCTTGCTCAGGCGGCTTTTTTTTGGAGCCGGAAAACGGCGCCGGCTTTTTTTGGGAGTATCAACATGCCAGTATTTACCGCCACCGGGGACGTCGATCCCTTCCTCCACGTGTCGCTGCGCCAGGGCGAAAAGATCTATTGCGAATCCGACGCGATGGTGATGATGGAGACGGCGCTCGACCTGCGCGGCCGCATGACGGGCGGCATCGGCAGCGCCATCATGCGCCGCCTCGCCAACGGCGAATCGTTCTTCCAGCAGCATATCGAGGCCGTGCGCGGCGACGGCGACTGCCTGCTCTCGCCGATGCTGCCCGGCGCCATCCAGGTCGTCGACGTCGGCGCCCGCCAGTATCTGCTCAACGACGGCGCCTTCGTCGCCGCCACCTCCGGCACCGAGATGAAGGTGCGCACGCAAAGCCTGGGCAACGCCCTGTTCGCCCAGTCCGGCGGCCTCTTCGTCATGGAAACCTCGGGCAGCGGCCAGGTCGTCGTGTCGGGCTTCGGCTCGATGTTCCAGCTCGACGTGGAAAAGGGCAAGGATGTCGTCATCGACAATTCCCACGTGGTCTGCTGGGACAGCTCGCTGCACTATGAGGTGTCGGTCACCACCGGCGGCGCCGCCGGCGGCGGCATCGGCGGCTTCATCGGCAACATCGTCAACAGCGTCACCAGCGGCGAAGGCATCGTGCTGCGCTTTTCCGGCAGCGGCAAGGTCTACGTCTGCTCGCGCAACCGCGACGCCTTCCTGAAATGGACGGCGACCGGCAAGGCCTCGTAATCCGCCCCGCCCGCGGCGGCGGCGCCGCCCCGGGGCGGCGGCGCCGCCGGCACGCCGCAAGCCGCCACCGGCCCCCTGAACACTCTTAGGTTTCACATGCAACGCGTCTGGTTCAATAAAACATTCTCTTCGGTCGGCACCGCCATCAGGCTGATACGCGAGGCGGACGGCGCAGGCCGCTACCACCTCATCTGCAGCAACACCAATGCCCACGCGGCCGCCTTCCTGGCCGCCCACGAGCACGCCATCGAGCCGGCCGGCCTGAGCGGCGAGGCCTACGTCGACTGGTGCCTGGACTTCTGCCGCGAACGCGGCGTGACGATTTTCTGGCCCGGCAAGGAAGCCGGCGCCATCGGCTCGGCGCGCGCCCGCTTCGCGGCGCTGGGCACGCGCGTGCTCAGCGTCGCCAGCGCGGAAGTACTGGCGCTGATGCACGATAAGGCGCGCTTCTGCGCCGGCCTGGACCTGCCGCTGGCGCCGCCGGCGCAGTTCCGCGTCGTCGACAACATCGCCGCCTACGACGCCGCCTACGCCGAGCTGCGTCCGCTGCACCGCAAGCTGTGCATCAAGCCCTCCGAATCCGTCTACGGCCTGGGCTTCGCCGTGCTCGACGAGGAGCGCAGCGGCGCGCAACTGCTGCTGGCCGGCGCCGCCTACCAGATCAACGCCGCCGAGCTGCGCGAGGGCCTGGCGCAGATGGCCACCTTCAAACCGCTGCTGCTGATGGAATACCTCGACGGCCACGAATACAGCGCCGACTGCGTCGCCGACCACGGCGCCCTGCTCTGCGCCGTGCCGCGCAAGAAGCCGCACGTGGGCGGCCAGGGCCAGTTGATCGACGCCCGCGCCGACATCCTGCAAGCCTGCGCGCAACTGGCCCGCGACTACCAGTTGAACGGCGTCTTCAACATCCAGTTCCGCGAGGGCCGCAACGGCCTGGCGCTGCTGGAGATCAATCCGCGCATGTCGGGCGGCATCGGCATGGCTTGCGCGGCCGGCCCCAACCTGCCCTATCTGGCGCTGGCCGGCTTCGACCGCGGCTACGCCGGCCTGCAGGTGGCGCCCGTGCGCGACGGCCTGCGCGTCGGCGAGGCGGCCGTCACGGTGGAGCTGCCATGAACCGCATCACCCGGCAAATGCCGACCGGCGAGCTGACGCTCAAGGTCGACGAGGCGCGCTTCCCGCTGAACTGGCTGATCGGCTTCGCCGCGCGCGCCAACGCCAAGCGCGGCTTCCTGTTCCTGTCCAAGGTGCTGGGCAAGCACTGGCCCGTCACGCCGCGGGCGATGGACATGATCCACGCCGACCTGGCCGGGCAGATTCCGCCCAGCCTGCCCGGGCCGGTGGTCTTCATCGCCATGGCGGAGACGGCCATCGGACTGGGCCAGGGCGTCTTCGAAGCCTACCTGCGCGAGCACCCCGAGCGCCAGGCGCTGTTCCTGCACAGCTCGCGCTACCGCGTCGGCGACGTGCCCTTCTTCGAGTTCGAGGAATCGCACAGCCACGCGCCGCGCCAGTTCCTTCAGCTCTCCGAGCGCGCCGCCGCGCTGTTCGCGCAGGCGCGCAGCCTGGTGCTGGTCGACGACGAGGCCAGCACCGGCAACACCTTCGTCAACCTGGCCGCCGTCTGCCGCGCGCGCAACCCGAACATCGAGCGCATCCACCTGGCCGTCATCACCAACTTCATGGGCGAGCCGGCCAACGCCGGCCTGACGCCGCGCTTCGGCGTGCCGACCACGGTCGGCGCCACGCTGTCGGGCCACTACCGCTTCGCCCCCGGCGCGGCGGCTGCGCCGGCGGCCGCGCCGGCGCAGCGCTTCGAGGCCGACGCCGAGCGCGGCGCCAGCGCCGCGTTCGGCCGCATCGGCGTCGAGCGCGCGCTGGCCGCGCCGCAGGCCCTGGCCGCGCGCCTGGGCAAGGATATCGGCGAGGGCGAATCCGTGCTGGTGCTGGGCACCGGCGAATTCATGCACCCGGCCTTCCTGCTGGCGCGCGAGCTGGAGGCGCTGGGCAAGCGCGTGCTGGTGCAGTCGACCACCCGCTCGCCCATCCTGTCCTGGGGCGCCGTCGGGCACATCGTCAGTTGCCCGGACAACTACGGCGAGGGCATCGCCAACTACCTGTACAACGTCGCGCCGGGCCAGTACCGGCACGTCTTCATCTGCCACGAAACCCCGCCCGGCGAGGCGCTCAACCAATTGGCCGGCCAGCTTGACGGCCGCCTGTTCCACTTCCAGTCAGAGACCCAAATTGAAGAAATATCTGTTCGTCGACCTTGACGACACCCTGTTCCAAACGCCGAAGAAATGCCCCGCCGAAACGGCGCTGGAGCCGGCCGCCTACCTGAAGGACGGCGCGGCGTGCTCGTTCACGACGCCGCGCCAGCGCGCCTTCCTCGACTTCGCCCGGCGCGACATGACCCTGATCCCGGCGACGGCGCGCAACGCCGACGCCTTCGGCCGGGTCGGCCTGCCCTTCTCCAGCTACGCCGTGCTCGACTACGGCGGCGTCGTGCTGCAGCCGGGCGGCGCGCTGGACGCCGGCTGGCTCGACCTGATGCGCGGCGACATGCACACCGCCCTGCCCGGCCTGCGCGAAGCGATGCGCGTCATCGACGACTTCCAGCTCAGCCTGGGACGGCCGGCGCGGGCGCGCCTGATCGAGGACTACGCGACGCCCTTCTACATCGTCATCAAGGACCACGAGGCCGACGCCGCGCGCCTGGCCGAGATCGAACGGCAAGTGCTGGCGCCGTGGATCGCCGGCCCCGGCGCCGACTACTTCATCCACCGCAACGGCAACAACCTGGCCGTACTGCCGCAGACGCTGAACAAGGCCCGCGCCGTCGCCTACCTGCGCGCCGAGCTGGAGGCCGAACACGGCCCGATACTCAGCTTCGGCATGGGCGACAGCCGCTCCGACGCCCGCTTCATGGCCGCCTGCGACTACGCCATCGTCCCGAACGGCACCCAGCTGGCGGCCCTGACCGTGGCGGCGCTATGAGCTTCAGCGGCAGTTACCGCGCCGGCGACGTCAGCTTCCTGCTGAAGCCGATCGGCCTCGAACCCATCCTCGACCTCGACGAGAAGGAGCGCCTGATCCAGTCCGGGCAGCGCCACTACAGCGAAATGCTGTCGCCCGAAGCGCTGCCGTCGGCGGCCTACCTGGCGCTGTTCCGCGGCGCCTTCGCCGCCAACCGCGCGCAGATGGCGCGCGACTGCCTGCGCCTGGCGGCGCTGATCGCGGCGCGCCGCGACGGCGCCGTCACGCTGGTGTCGCTGGCGCGCGCCGGCACCCCGGTCGGCGTCATCCTCGGCCACCTGCTGCGCCGCGTCTTCGCGCGCGACTGCAGCCACTACTCGGTGTCGATCATCCGCGACCGCGGCATCGACGCGGTGGCGCTGCGCCACATCCTCGACCAGGGCCACGCGCCCGAATCGATCGTCTTCGTCGACGGCTGGACCGGCAAGGGCGTCATCTCGCGCGAACTGCGCCGCGCCGTGGGCGCCTTCAACGCCGCCCGCGGCACGGCCATCGACGCCGGCCTGTACGTGCTCTCCGACCTGGCCGGCAGCGCCGCCTGCGCCGCCTCCGGCGAGGACTACCTGATCCCGTCGAGCATCCTCAACGCCACCGTCTCCGGGCTGGTCAGCCGCTCCGTGCTCAACGCGGCCATCGGCGCGGACGACTTCCACGGCTGCGTCTACTACGAACAATTCGCCGCCCACGACCAGTCGCGCCAATTCGCCGACGGCCTGGTCGCCGACGCCGTCGCGCTGGCCGCCGGCGAAGGCATCCCGGCCGCGCAAGCCGTCGACGCGGCCGCGCTGGCGGCCCGCTCGGCCGCCTACATGGAGCAGGCGCGGCAACGCTACGGCATCGCCGACGTCAACCTGATCAAACCCGGCATCGGCGAAGCGACCCGGGTGCTGCTGCGGCGCGTGCCCGAGCGCCTGATCCTGCGCGACGCCGGCGCGCCGGACGTCGCCCACCTGCGCCAGCTGGCCGCCGAAAAATCAATCCCGGTAACGATAGAACCGGCGCTGCCCTACCAGGCGGTCGCCCTCATCAGGAGCGCAGTCGATGGATAATCCGAGCTACCAACACAGCGCGCACAAGCCCGCGCTGGGCGCGTCGCTGTATGTGCCGACCACCCACAAGGACCTGCTGGCCATCGCCAACGGCGACAAACTGGCGCACCTGCGCTCGCTGATCCTGTGCACCGAGGACGCCGTCGCCGAGCGCGACCTCAGCTATGCGCTGTTCAACCTGTCGCTGGCGCTGCGCAATATGGACGAAGACTCGGACACGCTGCGCTTCGTGCGCGTGCGCAACGCCGAGGTGATGACGCGCGTGCTGGCCATGCCGGGCGCGCACAAGCTGACCGGCTTCGTGCTGCCGAAAACCACCCGCCACAACTTCGACACCTACTTCGCCCAGGTGCGCCACACCCAGCACCTGCTGATGCCGACGCTGGAAACGGCCGAAGTCTTCGACGACGAGGAAATGCGGCAATTCTGCCGCTGCCTGTGCGCGCCGCAGGTGCGCGCCCGCATCCTCGCCCTGCGCATAGGCGGCAACGACCTGCTGGCCCTGCTGGGGCTGCGCCGGCCCACCAGCGGCACCATCTACCAGACCCCGCTGGGCCAGGTCATCGGCCGCCTGATCACGACATTCCGCCCGCACGGCATTGCGCTGACGGCGCCCGTGTTCGAACACCTGTCGCAGCGCGCCTGGCTGGACGCCGAAGTGGCGCAAGACCTGGCCCACGGCATGATAGGCAAGACCGCGATCCACCCGGACCAGGTGCCGCAAATCGAACGCCACTACCAGGTGGTGCAGTCCGACATCGAACTGGCGCTGCGCATCATCGACCCGGACAGCCCGGCCGTGTTCCGCATGCAGGAATCGATGTGCGAAGTGGCCACCCACAGCAACTGGGCCAAGCAAATCATCGAACAGGCGCGGCTGTTTGGAATCCGCCACAGCAGTGATAGTATAAACAATGTTGGCAATGGCGCCAGCCCCGACACCCACAGCGGTGGCGCGCAGCACGGCCCGAGCCAGTCACCGACACCGAGCACACAAGGGAGCGCACAAACATGAGCAACTTCACACGCGGACAAAAAGGCAAGCTGGCCGACCTCGGCCTGGGCACGACACTCACGGCGACGCTGGAAATCGCCGCCGGCGCCCTCGACGTCGACGTCAGCTGCTTCGGCCTGGACGCCAAGGGCCAACTGTCGGACGACCGCTACATGGTCTTCTTCAACCAGAAAGCCGCGCCGGACCAGGCCGTCACGCTGGAACTGGGCGCCGGCAAGGCCGTGTTCCAGATCGACCTGGCGCGCCTGCCGGCCAGCATCGACAAACTCGTCTTCACCGCCGCCAACGACCGCGGCAGCATGCACGGGCTGGGGCCGTCGCGGCTGGCGCTGGGTCCGGACGCGGCCGTCTTCGCCTTCTCCGGCGCCGACTTCCAGGATGAAAAAGCCATCATCATCGGCGAACTGTATCGGCGCGATGGCAGCTGGCGCTTCGGCGCCGTCGGCCAGGGCTTCGCCGGCGGCCTGTCGGCGCTGCTGAAGCACTTCGGCGGCAGCGAAGCGACAGCGGCGCCCGCGCCGGCGCCGACGGCGACACCCGCGGCGCCGGCGCCGGCCGCCGAAGCGAAAAAAATCTCACTGTCGAAAATCCGCCTGGAAAAGCGCGGCGACAAAGTCTCGCTCGACAAACGCGACAGCCAGGGCTACGGCCGCATCCGCGTCAACCTGAACTGGAACCGCAACGGCGCCGCGCCGGCCGCGGCCAAGGCGGAAACGGGCGGCTTCATGGGCAAACTGTTCGGCAAAACGGCGGGCGCGGCCAGCGGCATCGACCTCGACATCGGCTGCCTGTTCGAAATGAGCAACGGCGCGAAAAGCGCAGTGCAAGCGCTGGGCAACACCTGGGGCGCCTACGACCGGCCGCCCTACATCCACCTGGAAGCGGACGACCGCACCGGCACCAACAACGACGGCGAAAACCTCTACATCAACGGCGTCCACTTCGACCAGATCAAACGTGTGCTCGTCTACGCCTTCATCTACGAAGGCGTGCCGAACTGGGCGGCGACGGACGGCATGGTCACCATCGAAATACCGGGCCAGCCCTCGGTCGAAGTCAAGCTCGACAGCGACAGCCGGCACATGATGTGCGCCATCGCCATGCTGGAAAACCAGAGCGGCAATTTACAAGTGACCAAATTGGTGGAATACTTCGGCGGCCAAGGCAAAACCACGGCCCACCAACTGATGGACGAACGCTACGGCTTCGGCCTGAACTGGTCGGCCGGCCGCAAAGACTAAGCCCACATAGAAAACCATGATAACAAGCAAACGCATCACGCTCGCCCTGATCGCCGCCGTCGTGGCTGCGGTGCTGCTCTTCCTCGCCTACGCCTGGATCACGCTGCACCTGAGCTACTCCGAAGGCGAGCGGGCCGGCTACCTGCAGAAATTTTCCAAACGGGGCTGGGTCTGCAAAACCTGGGAAGGCGAAATCATGCTGACGACCCTGCCGGGGGCCGTGCCGGAAAAATTCCAATTCAGCGTGCGCGACGAAGACGTGGCCAAACAATTCATGGCCGCGACGGGCAAACGCGTCCTGCTCAGCTACGCCCAACACAAAGGCGTGCCCACCACCTGCTTCGGCGAAACCGAGTACTACGCCGAAAAAGTCCAAACCGTCCAATAACCCCTGAACAACTTTGGGGTCAGGTCTAGACATGAACAACTTTGGGGTCAGGTCTAGACATGGCGGTTTGTGCCGGAAAAACCACACGCTCCGGCCCGGGCATTGTGGTTTTTAAGCCGAAAACCGCCATGTCTAGACCTGACCCCAGGGGGTGAAGCAACAAAAAGGGCGCGCCGCCTGCGGCGCCATTCGGGTATGCTGCCCTTTTATGTCTCTTTGTTTGTCACGCCGCATGCGCTTTCATCGCTTCGCCGCCGCTTCGCTGTGGTTGTGCGCCACCGCTTCTTTTGCCCAGAATGTGTCGCTGCTCGCCGGCCAGTTGCAGGTGCCCGATAAGGATGAGTCCAGCTTCGCCGCCGCGCTCAGTTACGCGCATCCGGCCGGCGATTACGCCGCGCTCAGTCTCACGTATTTGAACGAGGGCCATCCCCTCGACCATCACCGCGATGGTGTCAGCGGCCAGTTATGGCTGCGCTCGATGCAGCGGCCGCGCGGTCTGTCGTTCGGCGTCGGCGTCGGTCCCTATTATTATTTCGATACGGCCAGGACGGCCGCCGCCGGCTATCGCAATGATCACGGCTGGGCGCCCATGTATAGCGTCCAGGCCAACTGGCATTTCGGCAATCATTGGTTTGCGCAGGTTCAGGCGAACCGGGTCGTTCCGCGCGGTAAGGATGCCACCACCCAGGTGCTGGTCGGCGCCGGTTTTCGTTTCGATGGCGTGCCGGGGAATAAGTTGCATTTGAATGGGCCGTCCAGCGACGATACGCTGACGCTGTCGGGCGGGCAAACTATCGTCAATAGTTTCAATTCGGAGCGCGCCCGCGCCAGCAGTGTTGAGTACCGCCGCGCCGCCGGGCCGTATGTCGATTGGACTGTGACTTGGCTCAAGGAGGGGGCGGCGCCGGCCACGCGCCGCAGCGGCGTCGCCGGCCAGGTTTGGCTGATACGTTCGCTGAGCACGCATGTCGAGCTGGGCATGGGCGCCGGTCCGTATCTGGCGTATGACTTGCCCGTGCTCGCCGCCGAGCGCCAGCGTCTGGCCGGGCTGGTGTCCATCGTCGGCCGCTATCATTTTGATCGGCGCTGGGTCGGGCAGTTGTCGTGGAACCGGGTCGTGACCTCTTATCACCATGATGCCGATGTGTTGCTGCTGGGGGTGGGGGCGGCGTTTTAGGAGGCGTTGGCGGGGTGCACGTACTTTAAAAGCTGGGGTCTGACCCTAAAAACGGGTCAGACCCCTGGTCGGCGTTATTGGGGGCCTTTTTTCGCCGCTGGCGCGCTTGCCGCAATTTAGCGGTTTTCCCAGTCTCCGGCCGTTTCGCTCGATTGGGTCAGGCGCGCGATCATTTCGCGGGCGATGACTTCGGATTGCGCTTGCTCGGCTTTGGCGCGCGCGGCGCTGATGTCGCCCCGTTCGACGCGCTGGCCGGCCGCTTGCTCGGCTTGCAGTTTTTCTTGCAGTTCGGCCAGCGCCTGTTCTTCGGCTCGCAGGCGGCGGCTTTCCAGCGCCAGCAGTTGTTGTTTCGCCGCCGCCATGGCGCGCGTCGTCTCGGCCGCTTTGCGTTGCAGCGCCGCGTGTTCCTGTGCGCTGGCCAGCAACGCTTTTTGCGCCGCGCATTTTTCCGCGCTGGCTTGGTGCGCCTCCTGTTCGGCTTGTTCGCGCTGGCGCATCGCTTGCGCTTTTTCTTCTTCGACCTGGGCCCGCGCGCTCGCTTCGGCGGCGGCGTTCTTTTCCGCTTCGAGCTGGCCGGCGATCGCTTGCAGCGCGCGCTCTTCGGCGGCGCTGGTCTGGCGTTGTTGCAGCAGTTGTTCTTCTTTCATGGCCAGCGTCTGCCGCTCGGCCGCGACGAAGGCTTGTTGCGATGCCAGCAGCGCTTGTTCCGACGCCAGCAGGGCCGCCGCCGTCTGCGCTTTGTCCTGTTCGGCGCGGGCGCGCTCGCTGTGCACCTGGCCCAGTTCGATGGCCAGCGTCGCCTGGGCTTGCGCAGCCTGCGCCGCCAGGGCCTTTTGTTCGCCTTCGAACGCGGCCTGTTCGGCCAGCGTGCGCGCCGCCGCAGCGGCCTGTTCGGCCGCCTGCTGCAGGCGCTGTTCGGCTTCGCGCTGTTCGCGCAGCGCCTGCGCCTGGGTCTGTTCGGCCTGGATGCGCGCCTGGGCCGCGGCGGCCGCCACTTGTTCGGCGTCGAGCCGCTCTTTCAGGCTGGCCAGCGCCAGTTGTTCGGCGGCGCTGCGCTCGCGCTCGGCGCTCAGCAGGCATGCCGCCTCGTCGGCTTTTTGTTGGGCCAGCGCCGCGTTCGCGCTGTGCGCCGCGACCTGCGCGGCCATCGTCTCGACTTCGGCCTGTTCGGCCGCGTTCTGCTTGGCCGCCAGTTCGACGGCGGCGCGCGCCAGGTTTTCGCGTTGTTGCGCCAATTCCGTCGCGCGCTGCTGCTCTTCCAGTTGTTGCGCGGCGGCGCTCGCCGCGGCCGCTTCGGCCGCCTGCAGTTGGCGCGCCTGTTCCATCGCGGCCGCTTCCGCCTCGACCTTGGCGTGGCCCTGGATTTCCGCTTCCTGTTCCGCTTCGATGCGGGCCAGCGCGACGGCGCGCAGCTGGCGGTCCACTTCGATACGCGCCTCGGTGGCGGCGAGGATGCGCAGGTCGGCGTCGCGGCGCGCTTCGGCGCTGGCGGCGGCGACCATTTCCAGGCGTTCGCGGTGGATGGCCGCGTCGCGCACTTCTTTTTCCGTTTGCAGGCGCAGGCGCAGCGATTGCGCGGCGTGGCGTTCCGATTCGGCCTGGGCCAGGGCGATGGCTTCGCGCTCCTGCTCCAGGTGGGCCAGGGCGCGCGCCTCTTCCAGCGCGCGCACTTCGGCGGCGGCGCGGTTGAAGGCCGATTCGAGGGCGATCTGGTCGGCCCGTTCGCGCTGCATGGTCAGGTCGAGCGCCTCGTTTTCCGCCTCCGCCAGCATCTGCGCCGTCTGGCGCGCGCCGTAGGCGTGGCGCTCGCGCTCGCGGGCCAGCACGGCCAGGCGGGCGTCGGCCGAGGCGATGCCGACCATTTCCTCTTTCGCGGCCTGGACGGCGGCGACCCGCTCGACGGCCTGCAGACGGGTTTGCTCGGTCTGCTGCTGCAGTTCTTCGGCGGCGCGGCTGGCCTGCTCGGCCAGCTCGGATTCGGCGGCGATCTGCTCGCTGGCGCGCTTACGGTTTTCCTGTTCGGCCTTGGCGCGCTGTTCGGCGGCCAGGCGGATTTGCGTGTCCGATTCGACGCGGGCGCGCAGTTCGGCCGTTTCCTGTTTCACCGCTTCGAGGCGGGCCACGCTGGCCTGGGCGGCGGCGCGCATGGTTTCCAGGCGGTCGCGGTTGGCGGCGATGGCGTCTTCGGCGGCCTGGGCGTTTTGCTGGGCGGCGGCGGCGGCGGCGCTGTCGATGGCGGCGCGGTCTTCGGCCAGCAGGCGCACGCGCGCTTCGGCCATGGCCCGGCTTTCCGCCGCGCAGGTCGCTTTCGCCTCCGCCTCGACGCGGGCGATCGCTTCATGGATCGCCTTCATTTCCATTTGCGCGCGGCCCGGCACGGGGGCGCCGGCGGCAAGGTCGGGCTCGTGCAGCTCTGGCATGGCGTCGACCGGCATGTCGTCCGGCTCGTCGGCGGACGTGTAGGCGGTGGAGGGGGTGGCCAGTTGTGCTTGCATAAGTTTCTCGCTTGTTTGGTGTGTTCCGTTGTGCGACCGGAATTTCTTAGTACCCATTATGTGGGCGAGAGGCAACAAACCGAGCGGCAAGCAGAGGGGGATTTACCGTCCTTTTCCCCCCTTTGCGGGGCGACGGGGCCGCCGCGGTGATACGGGGCGCGTATCACCGGGCGTTTTCAATACGAAAAACGACTTACACTGGCCACAAGGGCGGCTCGTCCATCAGCGCCACCTGCTCGCGCAGTTCGAGGATGCGGTCCTGCCAGTAGCGCTGGGTGTTAAACCACGGGAAGGCGACGGGGAAGGCGGGATCGTCCCAGCGCCGCGCCAGCCACGCCGAGTAGTGGATCAGGCGCAAGGTGCGCAGCGCCTCGACGAGGTACAACTGGCGCGGCTCGAAGTCGCAGAAGTCCTCGTAGCCAGCCAGGATGTCGCCCATCTGGCGCACCATGTCGGCGCGCTCGCCCGACAGCATCATCCACAGGTCTTGCACGGCCGGCCCCGTGCGGCTGTCGTCGAAGTCGACGAAGTGCGGCCCGGCGTCGGTCCACAGCACATTGCCGCCGTGGCAATCGCCGTGCAGGCGCAGCAGGTCCAGCTGGCCGGCCCGCTCGTAGCAGCGGCGCACGCCGTCGAGCGCCTGCTGCACCACGCTGGTATAGGCGGCCAGCAGCTCGGGCGGGATGAAATTGTGCGCCAGCAGGTAGTCGCGCGGCTCGACGCCGAAGCTGGCCGGGTCCAGCGCCGGGCGCTCGCGGAAGGTCGCCAGCGCGCCGACGGCGTGGATGCGGCCGATGAAGCGCCCTATCCACTCGCGCGTCAGCGGGTCGTCCAGCTCGGGCGCGCGGCCGCCGTGGCGGGCGAACACGGCGAAGCGGAAGCCGCCGAAGGTGTGCAGGGTCTTGCCGTCCAGCGCCAGCGCCGGCACGACGGGGATTTCGCGCTCGACCAGCTCGGCCACGAAGGCGTGCTCTTCGAGGATGGCGGCGTCGCTCCAGCGCGCCGGCCGGTAGAACTTGGCCACCAGCGGCTGGCCGTCTTCGATGCCGACCTGGTAGACCCGGTTTTCATAGCTGTTCAGCGCCAGCAGGCGGCCGTCGCCGCGCAGGCCGACGCTGTCGAGCGCGTCGAGCACGCAGTCCGGGCTCAGTTCGGAAAAGGGGTGGGCGACTGCGGCGTCGCCGGGCGGCTGGTTTTGGGTGTGCATAAGCGCCATTGTACGGCCCGGCGCGCCGGCGCGAGCAAACTCCCGAGCGAAAGCCGGTGACAGCGCGTATACTGTCGGCTTCCTCTCTGAAAGAACCGCCATGCAACTCGACCAGCCCCTATCCGAAAAAGAATTCGACGAACTAGACCAATTCCTGTTGTCCGAGCGTAGCTCCGAAGACGCGATGACGATGGACATCCTGCACGGCTACCTGAGCGCCATCGCGATCGGCCCGGAAACCATCATGCCGGCCGAGTGGTTGCCGCGCGTGTGGGGCGAGGATGGCAAGGCCGCGCCGAAATTCAAGAACGCCAAGGAAGAGGAGCGCATCGTCAACCTGATCATGCGCTTCATGAACGAGGTGCTGGTGACGTTTGAAGTGGCGCCGAAGGAATTCGAGCCCCTCTTCGTCGAGCACGAGCACGAAGGCCAGACCCTGATCGACGCCGAAGCCTGGTGCTGGGGCTTCTGGGAAGGCATGGAGTTGCGCGCCGGCTCGTGGGACGAAATCTGGGACTCCGAAGTGGCGCCGCTGATGCAGCCGATCTATCTGCTGGGCGCCGACGAGATCGAGGAAGACGAGCTGCAACTGGTCGACGATCCCGTCAAGGCGCACAAGCTGGCCGTCGAACTGGAAGCGAACCTGCCCGACATCTACCGCTTCTGGGTGCCGCGCCGCAAATCGGCCGTGCAGACGCTCAAGCGCGAAGAGCCGAAAGTGGGCCGCAACGACGACTGCCCTTGCGGCAGCGGCAAGAAGTTCAAGAAATGCTGCGGCGCCGAGCCGGCCGCCGAGTAATCTCCCCGCCTGATCCGGGGGCGGGCGCCCTGCCCGTCCCCCGCACACCTCCCCCTTCGCCGGCACCGGCCCGGCACGCAAGTCATTAGCAAATAATAATATATTTATTGCATCCCCTTTCGCCCGGCAGTACATTCTAATTGTTTTAATAATTTATTAATTAAAACAACTTTGCCTGTCCAATCCACGCTTAAAGGAGTTGATCTTGCATATGTCTTCCCTGCCTATGAAGTCCCTGACCCTTGCTGTGTTGCTGTTGGCTACCAGTGCGGCGCAAGCCGACATCCTCATCTACACCGACCAGGGCGCCTATCTGGCCGCCGTCGGCAACACCGGCGTCGACAACTACGACGACCTGCCGATCAACCTGATCGACGCGCCGCTGCGGCGCCAGGCCGGCGCCTACAGCTATGAAGCGCAAATCGCCTTCAAGTCGCGCTATCTGTACGGCGCCGGCGAAGGCAGCGACCATTGGCTGGCCGGCAACAACCGCCACGACAACATTACGCTGACCGGCTTTTCCGAGGGGGTGCGCGGGGTCGGCGGCTTCTTCTTCGGCTCCAACGTGTTCGGCAACTACACGGACAGCGAGGCCATCGAGCTGTCGGCCGTCGACGTGCTGGGCAACGTCGTCACCTACAAGCTGACCCTGCCGACCACCGGCAGCTTCCTCGGCTTCGTCTCGACCGACGCCTTCAAGCAAGTGTCGTTCAAGGCTGAAACGCAAACGGGCGTCTGGGGCACCGTCAACGATCTGCACCTGTCGGTGTCGGCCGTGCCTGAGCCGGGCACCTACGGCATGCTGCTGGGCGGCCTGGGCGTGCTGGGCTTCCTGGCGCGCCGCCGCAAAGCCTGACGCGCGGCATCGCAGCCGCCCGGGCCGGGCGGACGCCTACCGCGCCGCCTCCTGGAACTGCTCGCCCAACCAAGCCTTGAACGCATCCATATTCTGCGGCCGGCCGAGGAAGTCGCGCACCAGTTGCGCGGCCGGCTTGCTGGCGCCGGGATCGATGACGGCCTTGCGGTACTGCGCGGCGGCCGGGCCGGCCAGCGGATCGGCGCGGTCGAAGCGGCTGGCGAAGTCGATCGCGATCACCTTGTCCAGCACATAGGTGTAGTAATTCGACGAATAACCCGTCAAATGGGTGAAGTTCGCATACAGGCGGTTGCCCTCGACAAAGGTGTACGGGCTATAGCGGGTGGCGGAGGCGCGCAGCAGCGCGTCCGGATCGACTTCCGCCACCGGCCTGTCATGCAGGTGCAGCGACAGGCTGGCGTACAGCAACTGCCGCTGCGCCCAGTTGCCGCGGCCGAAGGCGTTGGCCGCGTTCATGCGCGCCATCGTCTCGGCCGGCAGCACGGCGCCGCTCTGGTAGTGGCGGGCGAACGGCGCCAGCACCTTGTGGCTGCGGAAAAACTCTTCCAGCATCTGCGACGGCGCCTCGACGAAATCGCCCTCGACATTGAAGCCGCCCTGGCCGGACCAGCGGTTCTGGCTGCCCAGGATGTGGTGCAGCAAATGGCCGAACTCGTGGAAATAGGTGAGCACCTCGTTGTAGCGCATCAGGCCGGGGTCGCCGGGCGTGCCGCCGGAAAAATTACACACCAGCATACCCTCGGGCACTTGCCGGCCGCGGATGCCGGGCACCACCGGCGAGCTGGAAAACCACTTGTCCTTGCCCTCGCGCGGGTGCATGTCCAGATAGACGCGGCCGACCTTGCGCGCGCCGTCGAACACGTCGAACACCGTCACCGAGGGATGCCACACGCGGGCATCCTTGACGGCCTGGAAGCGGACGCGGAAAATTTTCGCGGCGGCGTCGAGAATGCCGGCCTCCACCCGCTCATAGGCGAAATACGGCCGCACCGACTGGGCGTCGAAAGCGTAGCGCTCGCGCCGGTACTGCTCGACCCAGTAATTGGCGTCGGACTGGGCGATCGCCGTCAGCGTCGGCTCGCGGCGCTGGGCGAAGGCCAGCAACTGCGCGTACTCCCGCTGCCGGGCCTCGCGCGACGCCTGTTCCACCTCCTCGAACAGCTTGCGCACATTGGCGGCGTTGCCCATCATCTGGTCGGCCGTCGCGTAGTCGGCATAGTTGGCGAAGCCGAGGATGCCGGCCAGCTCCTGGCGCGCCGCCAGCAACTCCAGCAGCACCGCCCGGTTGGCCGGATAGGCGCGCGTCGTATAGGCCAGGTACATGCGCCGGCGCAGCTCGGCGCTATGGGCGAAATCGAACACCGGCCCCGTGTCCGGCTCGTCCGTCGTCAACGTGTACATGCCGTCCGCGTCCGGCTGGTGGCGGGCGATGTAATCGTCCGGCAAGCCGTCCAGTTCGGCGCGCGTCGCGCTCACCTTCAGCGTGCCGTCCTGCACGTTGCGGCCGAAGGTCAGCGACAGCGCCGTGATCTTGTCCTGCAGCGCGTGCAGGCGCGCGCGCGTGGCCTCGTCCTGGTCGACGCCGGCCAGCCGGTACACCAGCAGCGTGCGCTCCAGATAGCGCCGCGTCGCCGCGTCGCCGGCCGGCGCCGCCACGGCCGCCAGCGCCTGGTAGACGCCGCGGTTCAGATTCAGGTCGGCGCTGGCGCTGGCCACCTTCCGGTTCAGCGCCTGCGCCTTGTCGCGCAGCGCCGCGCTGCGCCCGACCGAGTACAGCAGATAGGCTTGATTGCCGGCCAGACTCAACTGGTTCTGCGCCTCGTCGTAGGGTTGCAGCGTATTGGCGACGGTACGCGGCCCCCGCGCCGCCAGCAGCCTGGCGATGCTGACCCGCGCCGCCGCCAGATGGCCATCGACCCACTTTTCCAGCCGGGCCGTATCGTCGCCGGCGACCCAGGCGTGGAGCGGATCGGCCGGCGCCGCGGCCAACGCGGGCGCAGCGGGCAGCGCGGCGCAAGCCAGCGCCAGCAACGGCGGCAATATCCATCGGACAGGGTGGCGTTCAGCGTGCATGCGGCCTCCATCGGCAAAGAGTGGGCGGATACGGCAAGGACGGGTCGAGCGCCAAGACTAGCACAGCGGACGGCGCGGCGGGCGCGCGCGCCGCTACCAGCGCAGCAGCAAAGGCAGCGCCGGCCGGAAGTCGTGGGCGCGTCCGGCGCCCTCGCCGTCGAAGCCGATTTCCAGCAGGTGGGCGGCGCCCTCCCGCGTCTCGATGCCGGCCGCAACGGCGGCCGCCGACGGCGCGCCGGCCGCCGGCGCGGTCAGGCGCAGCGAGGTGATCTCGCGCAAGCCGGCGCGGTGCAGCAGCGGCTGGCGCCGGGTCGGCGCCGCCGCGTCCGGCCGCGCGCCGAAGGACAGGAAGAACCACATCGGCTCGCTCAGCGGCGCGGCGGCGATGTCGACCGCCAGCCCCGGCGGCAGATACACGGGCCGGTACGGCCAACTGGGAAATGGCGCCGCCTTGTCGCCGGGCGCCGAGGGCCGGAAGCACAGGCCGAACGGCGAAACGCGCGGCGCGTCGCCGCCCAGGCGCTCAAACAGCATCGTCGGCCGGGTCAATTCGCTTTGCGCCTGCGCCGCGTCGTCCAGCCACAGCAGCTCGATAAAGGCGTTGTGGAAAAAGAAGCGGCGGTTCGCCGTGCCCTGCCCCGTGTGGACATTCGCCGAACCCTCCGCCAGGCCGAATTGCCGCAGCGCCTCCGCCTCCGGCGCGCCGCGCCGGACGCGGATAAAGATATGGTCGATTTCCACTGCATATCCTCAATGATGAAACGGACAAGTATGCTAGCACCGATCGCCGGCCGCCGCTAAGCGGCGCCCGCGCCGGTGTCGGGGTGCTGGCCGATATGCCACAGCACGCCCGAGGGGTCGTTCAGCTTGAAGTCGCGCGTGCCCCAGGGCTGGTCGGCGACGGGCGACATCCGGACCTCGAAGCGGGCGCCCAGTTCCGCGTCGCTCAGGTACTGCCACCAGGCGTCGACGTCGTCGACGAGCAGGTGCATCATGCAGTTGCCGGACTGCTCCGTGACGTCGCCGTCGCGCAGCAGGAAACTGCATTCGCCCAGGCTCAGCAAAGCGACGCCGTGCCGTATCGACACGACCTCGAAACCCAGCGCCTCGTAGAAGGCCATCGACAACTTGAAGTTTTTCGCCGGCACGAAAACCTTGATTTCCAGCGCGCCCGAGATATTCATTCCCGCTCCTTTGATTGAGATGCCGGCGCCGCCGCACAGGAATGTGCCGCCTCGCCGGCCTGGTTTACGCGGCGCATAATTCATGCTCCCGCAAGACGTTCTCGATCAGCGCGCGCCACGCGCACAGCTCCTGCTTGCCGGGCTTGCGCTCGCCGAACAGCATCAAAATCGTGTCGCCGCGCGCATCGAACAATTCCAGCGACGTGAGCAGGCCGTCGACGCTCGGCTGCTTCACCACCCAGGCGCTGGCGATATCCTCCTCGCGCAGACGCAGATTGAAACCCGGATCGAGCACATTGATCCACGGCCCCATCGCGGCCACCTTCTTCACCGGGCCGGAGTGGATCTGGATCATGCCGGCGTTGCCGACGAAGGCCGTGATGGCGACGCCCTCCAGCGCCGCCTCGTTCAGCAGGTCGAGCACGCCAGCCCTGTCGATCTGCTGCACGAAGCGCGCCTCGGCCAGGCGCAGGCCCTGCAAGCGCGAAACTGCAAAATGCTTGAGCATGCTGAAGAAATCGTGGCTGTCGCGCAGGCCGGCCCAGGCTGCGCGCAAGCCGGCCACGTCGACCGCCTCGTCGGCCAGCTCCGCGGCGGCGGATGGCGCCGGCGCCACCTCGATGCCGGGCGTCTGGCTGACGGCGGCGAAGCGCTGCACCAGCCGCTCATACGCGTCGACGTCGCTGTTATCCTTCAAGTACACCTTGTGGATCGCCGTGCCCGAAGCGTCGAAAAACTGCAGGCTGCGCTGCAAGCCCCTGCTGGTCTGCTCGCTGACGGCGAAACCGTGCGCCCATTGCCGGTAAAACACGCGCAGCTCGATGGCGCCGCCCAGCACCAGCCCGACATCGTGGCTATGGCTGGCCTTGCGGTAGACGCCCAGTTTTTCATGCACGCAACTGGCGTTGCGCGTCCGCGCCATCACCTCGCCGAGCGGCTCCAGCGCCTCGACGATGCCGGGCCAGTCGGGATGCAAGCGGGTCGCGCACAGGGCCGCGCCAAAGGTCGAAATGAAGGCGCCCGCGTGCGCATCCACCAGCTCGCCCTCGGACATGTGCAGCTCGGTGGCGATGTCGCGGTGGCGCATTTTCTTCTCGCGGCGCAGGTCGGCGCAAGCGCCCTGGATGGTATTAATGTGTGTGTGCATGGCGCTTTCCCTTGACAGTCAGAGCGGACAACAATGCGCGCGTAAGCGCGGCGAAAACCCCCGGCGCGGCGCGCAGGCGGGCAAGAAAATGGGGATGGGGGACGGCGGCCGGCAAGGGGTGGCACTCCGGCGCGGCGGCGGGCGCGTAGTTCCAGGCCAATGGCAGCACCAGCGCAGGAGGCGTTTTTTTCAGCACGGTGTACTCCTTTGAAGTAGACACTGGCTGGCGCGGGCTGGCTAGTAGGTGAATCAATTATAAATGAGAATCATTCTCATGCAAGCACTTTGTTTTATATCCTTGCTCCTGGCAATGGTGATGGGACCCAATACGGACTTTACTATCCGATGACAACAGTCGCCCGGAAAAACTTAAGCAGTACAATCCATGTCCAAGCACTTTAATGAGAAAAAGACATGCAGTTACGCAGAGAACTGGTGCGACATCTGGGGCCGCCGATGGACGATTGCCGGACAGGCGAGCATGCGGCTGCATAGCTATCTGCCCTGGCTGCTCTTGCTTGCCACGACGGGCGCAAAAGCCGAACTGGCATGTGGCGATTTCCTGGCCCAGTTGGGCAAGAAGCCCACCTATCTGGTCTACCAAGGCTGTAAGCAAGACCGCAATCGTCAAAGCGAGCCCTACACGGCACGCTATTGGGTGCATGGCCGGCACGCGTACCAGGCGGAAGCGTATCTGCGGCGCAACTACGGTCTGCCGCAGCTCCAGCACTATTGCTGCATCTGGGACAGCACGCCACATTTCTGGCGCGACCGTCGCACCGGCATCGGCTACATGCTGAGCATGGCCACGGGCGAAGAGCTAGGCAAGAAGCGCGCCGACTGGCCCACCATCGACACCTTTTACGTAAATGTCGACGCTTACGCGGAAGATCCGTGAGATGACAATTGACTCGATTGCCTGCTCTGGGCCGATTGCGATCATTGACAAGCCCCGAACCGAGCCTGACGAGTACATGCCAACGGTTCGCCATTCCAAACGGCTTTCGCAGTCATGGCACGCCCCCGTCTATGGCAAGTATAAGAAAAATGCAATTATATTTATGCAAGCAATAAACTACAGTGTATCCTGCAATCCCAGCAAGGATACTTAGGCCGATGCAAAGGAAAAGCGCGTGCGTTTGCTCCTGCTATAGGGCGTCCATTAATTATCAAAATTATCATGGATGGCCCGCATGATGAATGCTATGCAGTTGAACGATTTTATCCAGACGCTTCGCGGCGTGGGGTACAAGGCCCAGTTACTTTCATAAAAATGATATGGAGATCGCCCAGTTTATGCATATCGAAGAAAGCATCCACATTGCAGTCCCGTCCGCTGTCGTCGACCAGATTTGGAGCGAGGTCGACCGATGGCACCTTTGGGATCCGGACACAAAGCAAGCCCGGCTCAATGGGCCATTCGCAGTTGGAACAAATGGCCGGATAGTTCCCAGCAAGGGGGTGGGCATTCCGATGACTGTCACAGAGCGCTCCGCAGGTCGCTCGTTCACCGTAGAGGGCTACATTCCTCTATTCCGCATACACTTCGAGCACACGGTTTCTACGGTAGATGGCGGATCGACGGTCACTCATCGCGTGTGGTTCACTGGAGCCCTTGCCTTTCTGTTTAGGCCAAGCGTTGCTAAGCGAGTTCGGGAGGGGCTTCCCATAACGATGCGCTCACTTAAAGCCTATGCTGAAAAACGCCACCAGACCCTCAACAATAACGCCGAATGATTCAGCCCAGCGGACTGCTGAATCGCCACGATTGCACTAGACCCTGCTGAATGCTTAGCAGCTCACCGACATGAAGCTCCGCTGGATCATCAACGAGCGCTTCTAGCCGACTGCTGACTACTCAACTAAACGAGCGTGTTCGTTTTTTCTTCTAGCGGCACGTCACGATAGCCATGTGCCAAGAGGTCATTGACAAGCCATTTCTTGCCGAACGCGCCGAAAATCACCATGACCACGAAGTAGCTTGGCCACAAGAGGGCTAATGCTGGGATTTGCAGGTCATTTACGAAATCGAACGCCCTTGTATATAAATAATATCCCAGCAGCGAAAACGCAAAAGGACGCCATAGTCCTTCTGAGATTGCCCAAAGGGTTGGGAGCAAGAAACCTAGCCAGCAAAAACCACGCTTTATGCGGCGGCTTTTTCCATTGGGATGGACTAACAAACGGATTTTAGACATAGTAATAAAAAATTAAGGGCTTGCTTGTGGCCCAGACTATGTCAAAACGCCCCAGCGTTGGCTATTGAATATCGCGGAAAATTTTGCGTCGGTGTAAACGAGATTCGCCACCAACCGTTGAGGATGTATCTCATTGCTTCCAGAGAAGACGAGGATGAAGCGCTTTGTCGAAGGTCAGTGCCGTCGGCTATAAGGTACAACGGCCGTGGACGCGACACATCATCTGGTCGTGGCCCACGAGGTCACAAATGTCGGCACGGACCACGGCCATCTATCGCCAATGAGCGGGCTGGCGCGATCTGCAATGGTGGCCAAGCAACTGACCCTCATCGCAGACCGCGACTATTTCAGAGGCGGGCATTCCCGCCAGGTGCGCGGTTTAGGGCGCGCTTATGATGCTGGTCAGTTCAGTGCGACGGCCCGGCATGGCGGCGCCTTGCGCATCCAGCGTTTCATAGCGGATCAGACCGAAGCCCTTGGCCAGCCAGAATGCCTCCTGGGTGGTTTCCCCCGGACGGCGGATCGTGTATTTGCACACATTGGCGAAGGTGCGGCCTGCCAGCACCACGTCCTCGAAACCGATGAAGGTGAACGTTTCCGCGTAATTTTCCGGCACCAGCGCGCCGCCGGCGGTCGAGGTATTACTCATTACGGCATATTTCATTTCCACGCTCTTGCCCGGCAATATGTTCAGCGGTATGCCCGTATCGCCGGTAACGACCGACTTGGCCAGGAATGCGCCGGCCGCGTCATATTCATATTGTCCAAGCGGACGCACATAGCCGCCCTCGATCTTCTGATAGAACTCGACGGATCGGGTGTTATTCGGGCGGAATTCGGCCAGCGCAAACGCATCGCTGCCCTCGAACTTCCCTTGAATGATTTCAACCCTGTCGCCGTTCGAGCGCAGGTATTTCACGCCGGGGGTATACACGGCGCAATCGCCGAACGTGGGCGCCGCCGGAACGGCGGGCCGGACGGCCGTCGTGCCAGACTGGGGATCGGACGACCCGCCGCATGCGCTCAAGAGCAAGGCCGAGAATACGAGAATAAATGCTGATTGCTGCTTCATGGACTACCTTTGCGCGAAATAGGAAAGACATATACCTTAGCACAAATATTACTCAAAAGAAACTATTTACATCAAGGAAAACATCACCATCCCCACCCCCGTGTTATGATTTTCCGATGAAGAATTCCCTGTCCGGTATCGCGCTGGCCTGCGCCTGCCTCTTTGCCGGGGCCAGCCGCGCCGACACCGTCATCGTCTACACCAGCGCCAATTTTGCCCCGCTGATGATAGACGGCGAACGCGGCATCTACCCGGACCTGATCGGCTATCTGAACCGGAAAAAAATCGCCGACTACACCTTCAAGCTGGTCTACCTGCCGCGCAAACGCCTGCAGGTGAAACTGGAAGACGGCAGCCTGAACGGCATCGTCATCGGCATGATGCCGCAGTGGCTCAACGACACCGGGCAAAGCAAATACCTGTGGACGACGGCGTTCGCCCACGACCGCTTCGTGCTGGTGTCAACGGCCGCCAGGCCGCTCAATCCGCAGGAGCCGGCCACGCTGGCCGGCGCGACGATAGGCTTGACGCTGGGCTATGTGTATCCGGGCATCGACGAATGGATACGCCGCCACGGCCTGATACGCCACGACGCGCTCAGCGAGGAAAAAAACCTCGACAAGCTGCTGCGCAACCGCGTCGACTGCAGCGCCGTCGTCGAATCGATGGTGCGCTATTACATCAAGAAGAATAATTTGTACGGGCAATTCAAGATCGCGGCCATGCCCGGCCCGGGCACCGACCGGCGCTTCCTGGCGCCGCGCGCGCAGCAAGCCGTGTTCGACAAGCTGGTCCCGGTCATCAACAAACTCAAGGACGACCCCGAGTGGAAGCGCGCGCTGGCGCAATACGAATGAGCGTGCCCGCGGCGTTTGCCGCGGATATAAAAACCGCGGCCTAGGCGCCGCTGGCCGCCGCGATGGCGGCCGGCCTGGCCGGCGCGCGCTGCGCCAGCAGCACCACCGCCGTCAGCACCAGCGCGCCGCCCAGCAATTGGCTGGCGCTGACCGTTTCATGCAGCATCGCCACGCCCAGGCCCAGCGTCACCACCGGCTCCAGCGTCGACAGGATCGATGCCTGCGCGGCGCCGATGGCGTTCACGCCGGCCAGGAAGCAGGCAATCGCCACGGCCGTCGAGAACAACGCGATGGCCGCCACGGCCAGCCAGCCGTTGGCGCTGGCCGGCAGGGCGACGCCATGCCACAGCGCCAGCCCGGTGTTGGTGACGGCCGCCGTGGCCATGATGACCACGCAGGCGGCCAGGGGATGGGTGTCCTGGCGGCTCTGCGACAAGCGGTTGCCGATCAGGATGTAGCAGGCGTAAATGCCGGCCGCCAGCAGCGCCAGCGCGATGCCGATCGGCTGGCCCTGCAGTTTGCCGCCCAGCGTGACGGCCATGCCGCCGACGGCCACCAGCATCAGCACCAGCATGCGCCGGTCCATCTTTTCCCAGCCGAGCGCCAGCGCCAGCGCCGTCACCAGCACCGGATACACATACAGCAGCATGCCGACCAGGCCGCTGCTGGCGTATAGCAGCGCGTTGAAATAGCTTTGCGACTGCGCCGTATACATGCAGCCCATCAGCATATAACCGGCCAGCACCCGGCCGCGCGGCAACTGCCAGCCCCGCATCCACACGACGGGCGCCAGCATCAGCGCCGCCAGCAGGAAGCGCAGCGCCAGCAGGGTCGACGGCGTCACGCCGGACGCGTAAGCCGCATTGGCGAACAGGGCCATGCTGCCGAAACCTATTGCCGACAGCAATACCAAAGCGACCGAGCGCCGATGAGACATGATGCATCCTTTGCACAGCGGGGACAGACCGCCATGTTGATGAAATATTTCCCGAAAATCGTGGTCTGTCCCCACGCGGGATGCGTCAATTTAATTGTGGGTCGTAAATTTCCAACAAGGGCATGATATTCCCTTGCGCAGTTCGGAACAAACCAATATTCTTTTCGCTAAGACTAAATATTATTGAGGCTATATGTCGCGCCACCTTCCCCCGCTCGCCGCCCTGCACGCCTTCGAGGCGGCCGCGCGCAACCAGGGTTTCCAGCGCGCCGGCGAGGAGTTGCACGTGTCGGCCGGCGCCATCGGCCACCACGTCAAGCAGCTTGAGGCTTGGCTGGGCGTGCCCTTGTTCCAGCGCATGGCGCGCGGCGTCGCGCTCACCAGCGCCGGCCAGCGCTACGCCGAGGCCCTGCGCCCCATCCTCGACCGGCTGGCCGACGTCTCCGAAACGGCCCGCCGGCAGGGCGAGGAGCGCGTCATCACGGTGACGGCGACGACCTCGCTGGTGACGCGCTGGCTGATGCCGCGCCTGGGCCGGCTGCGCGACCGCCACCCGCAGATCGAGCTGCGCGTGCTGGCCTCGACCAACGCCGTCGACCTGGCGCGCGACGGCGTCGACGTGGCGATACGCCTGGGGCCGGGGCATTATCCCGGCTTGAAGGTGGATTTATTGATGGAGGAGTGGTTCGTCGCCGTCTGCAGCCCGGACTTCCTGGCCGCCGCCGCCGACTTGCGCGGCCCGGCCGATTTGCGCCGCTACACGCTGCTGCACGACGAGCCGGAGGCGCGCCTGCCCGCCGAGATGAACTGGGGACGCTGGATGCAGCACTGCGGCGTGCCCTACCCCGGCGGCGCCGGGCCGCGCTTTTCGCACACGTATCTGAGCCTGGAGGCGGCCGCCGCCGGCCAGGGCGTGGCGCTGGCGGCCGAGCCGCTGATCGCCGCCGACCTGGCGTCGGGGCGGCTGGTGCGCGCGCTGGAGCATCGCGTGCGCGGGCCGTACTGCTACTATTTGCTGCGCTCGGCGCAGGCGGAAACCAATCCGCTGCTGCACGCGTTTTGCGACTGGCTCATCGCCGAGGCGCGCGGGCCGGGCGCCGCGCTCACAGCTTGATGAAGTGCTCGCGGTAGTATTTCAACTCTTCGATCGACTCGACGATGTCGGCCATCGCCGTGTGCATCTGGTGCTTCTTGAAGCCGGAGGCGATTTCCGGCTTCCAGCGCTTGCACAGCTCTTTCAGGGTCGAGACGTCGAGGTTGCGGTAGTGGAAGAACGCTTCCAGCTTCGGCATGCCGCGCACCATGAAGCGGCGGTCCTGGCCGATGGTGTTGCCGCACATCGGCGATTTACCGGCCGGCACATATTTTTTCAGGAACGCGATCAGCTCGGCCTCGGCCTGCTCTTCGGTGACGGTGGAGGCCTTGACGCGCTCGATCAAGCCGGAGCGGCCGTGCGTGCCCTTGTTCCAGGCGTCCATCTTGTTCAGCGTCTCGTCGGACTGGTGGATGGCGAACACGGGGCCCTCGGCCAGCAGGTTCAGGTGCATGTCGGTGACCACCACGGCCACTTCGATGATGCGGTCGGTGTCCGGCTCCAGGCCGGTCATTTCCATGTCGACCCAGATCAAATTCATTTCATTTGGGCGGATTGGGGTGGCGGGTGCTGCTACATCGGTCGCTTGTGACATAATTCTCTCTTGGCCAAATCAATTCAATCCGCCATTTTCTCACAGGCATAGAATGTATTCACTCGCGTTTTCGATTTTGTTTGTATCTTTCCTCATTTTGACGCTAGTCGTGCGCTTCTGGCTTGCTTCGCGCCACATCCGCCATGTGCTGACCCACCGCGCCCAGGTCCCGGCCGAATTCGCCGCGACGATCCCGCTGGCGGCGCACCAGAAGGCGGCCGACTACACGGTGGCCAAGACCAAATTCGGCCTGCTCACCCTGCTCGTCAACAGCGCCGTGCTGATCGGCTTCACGCTGCTGGGCGGCCTGCAATGGCTGTCGCTCGAAGTGTTCAAGCTGGCCGGCTCCGGCATGCTCTACCAGCTCGGCCTGCTGGCCGCCTTCGCCGCCGTCTCCGGCCTGATCGACCTGCCCTTCGACTACTACCGGCAATTCTCGCTCGAGCAGCGCTTCGGCTTCAACAAGATGCGCCGCGGCCTGTTCTTCGCCGACCTGTTCAAGGGCCTGCTGCTGGGCGCGGCCATCGGCCTGCCGCTGGCCTGGGTGGTGCTGACGCTGATGGAAAAAACCGGCGCCCTGTGGTGGTTCTACGCCTGGCTGGTGTGGAGCGGCTTCCAGCTGCTGATGATGGTGCTGTTCCCGACCGTTATCGCGCCGCTGTTCAACAAGTTCACGCCGCTGGCCGACGCCGCGCTGAAGGCGCGCATCGAGGGCCTGATGCAGCGCGTCGGCTTCGCCTCGAAAGGCTTGTTCGTCATGGACGGCTCGAAGCGCAGCGCCCACGGCAACGCCTACTTCTCCGGCTTCGGCGCCAACAAGCGCATCGTCTTCTTCGACACGCTGCTGGCGCGCCTGGCGCCGCAGGAAATCGAGGCCGTGCTGGCGCACGAGCTGGGCCACTTCAAGCTCAAGCACATCGTCAAGCGCATCGCCATGATGTTCGCCGTCTCGCTGGCCCTGCTGGCGCTGCTCGGCTACCTGAAGAACCAGCTGTGGTTCTACACGGGCCTGGGGGTCGACCCGCTGCTGCTGGCCGGCCAGCCGAACGACGCCATGGCGCTGCTGCTGTTCATGCTGGCGCTGCCCGTGTTCACTTTCCTGTTCGGGCCGCTGACCTCGCTCAGCTCGCGCAAGCACGAATTCGAGGCGGACGCCTTCGCCGCCCGCCACACCGACGCCCGCGACCTCGTCACGGCCCTCGTCAAGATGTACGAGGACAATGCCGCGACGCTGACGCCGGACCCGCTGCACTCGGCCTTTTACGACTCGCATCCGCCGGCCAGCGTGCGCATCCGCCATTTGAATCTGGCCACGCAATGAGTCAGGAGACAAGCATGAACACCACCGAATTGAGCGCGCGCCAGTGCGCCCCCCGCCAGCACGCGCTGGACCACGCCGCCATCGCGCCGCTGCTGGCGCAACTGCCCGGCTGGCGCATCGAGCACGGCCAGCTATGCAAGGGCTACGCCTTCCGCGACTATTACCAGACGCTGGCCTTCGTCAACGCGCTGGCCTATATGACGCACGCCCAGGACCACCATCCCGAGCTGACGGTCGGCTACCGCGAGTGCGCGGTGCGCTACGCCACCCACTCCGTCAACGCCGGCCAGGGCGGCCTGTCCGAGAACGACTTCATCTGCGCCGCCAAGGCCGACGCCATCTACCGCAGCGGCACGCCGGGCGCGGCGGTGGCCGCATGAGCCAACTGCTCGCCACCATCATCGCCGCCCACGGGCGCCACTACCTGGCCGACGCCGACGGCGTCAAGCTGCAGTGCGTCACGCGCGGCAAGAAGACCAATGTCGCCGTCGGCGACATCGTCAAGCTCAGCATGACGTCGGCGGACCAGGGCGTGATCGACGCGATCACCGAGCGCAAGACGCTGCTGTACCGCTCCGACCAATACAAGTCGAAGCTGCTGGCGGCCAACCTGACGCAGTTGTTCATCGTCGTCGCCACCGAACCGGGCTTCGCCGACGACCTGATCTCGCGCTCGCTGGTGGCGGCCGACGCGGCCGGCATCGCGGCGCGCATCATCCTCAACAAAACCGACGTGACGGCCTCGCTGGCGCGCACGCGCGAGCGGCTGCAGCCCTACGCGGCGCTGGGCTACCCCATCCACGAAGTGTCGGCCCGCGCCGAGCCCGAGCACGCCGTCGCCACGCTGGGGCCCCTGCTGGCCGGGCAATCGTCCATCCTCATCGGCCAGTCCGGCATGGGCAAGTCCTCGCTGATCAACCTGCTGGTGCCGGACGCCGACATCGCCGTGCGCGAAATCTCGGCGGCGCTCGACACCGGCAAGCACACGACGACCTTCACCCGCCTGTACCAGCTGGGCCGGGAGGCGGCCATCATCGACTCGCCCGGCTTCCAGGAGTTCGGCCTGTACCACCTCAGCGAGGGCATGCTGGAGCGCGCCTTCCGCGAATTCCAGCCCTACCTGGGCGGCTGCAAATTCTACAACTGCCGCCACCTGATCGAGCCGCAGTGCGCGGTGCTGGCCGCCGTCGCCGAGGGCAAGATCGCGCGCATGCGCCACACCCTGTACGGCCAGCTGCTGCACGAATCGGCGCAAACCCTGTACTGAGCCGCCCGGCCGCCGCGCGCTATCCCGCTGGGCATCTTGTCAAATGCAGAATACAATGCTGACAAGCATTATTTAGCCGGCCCGACGGGCCGGCGCCCACCTACGCTCAGGGGATAGTCAGATGGAGATGTTCGCGCTCGACGAGCAGGTCGCGCAATGGGAGGCGGCGCTGCTGCCGCTGCGCGGCGCGGCGCGTTTGCCGGCGCTGGTGCCGCTGGCCTGGCACGTGCGCCAGCGCGACAGCGCGCGCGCCGCCGCGCTGGCGGCCGAGGCGCAGGCGCTGCTGGCGGCGGCGGCGCTGCCGCCGCCGGCCCACCGCGTCATCGCCGCCCGCCTGCTGCTGGTGCAGGCCGAGACGGCCTGGTTGCACGGCGCCCTGGACGCCGCCGACGCCCAGGCCGACGCCGCCTTCGACATGCTCAGCGCGCTGGGCGACGCCACCGGCCGCGCCGACGCCCACTGGCTGCGGGCCTGGATCGCCGTCGACCGCGGCGAACACGGCCGCTGCGACGCCGAACTGCTGCGCGCCGCCGACGCCGCGCGCGAAGCCGGCGACGCGCTGCGCGTGGCCATCGCCGAGGCGGCCACGGCGCGCTGGGCCGTGCTGCGCGACCTGCACGCGGCCAGCGCCCGCTGGGGCGGCCGCTTCGACAGCGCGGACGCCTTGCCGGCCGCGCTGGCGGCCTGGGTCAACGACTTCCACGGCCTGGCGGCGAGCCAGTCGCGCGACCTGGGCGCGGCCGCCGGCCACTACATGCGCTGCTACGAGACGGCGCTGGAGACGGGCCAGCTGCGCCAGGCCATCACGGCCGCCGCCAACATCGGCGGCTACTTCACCCGCCTCAACGACCACCAGGCCGCGCTCGAATGGAAGCAGTGCGCGCTCGACCTGGCGCGCCCGACCGGCTGGCCGCGCAGCGTCGGCGCCTGCCTGATGCACACGGCCGAATCGATGCGCCGCCTGGGCCGGCTCGACGCCGCCGCCGAGCTGCTGCAGGAGGCGCTGCGCATCCTGGCACCGCTGTCGGGCTCGCGCAGCTACGCCATCGCGCTGCGCTACCTGGGCGACCTGAAACTGGACCAGGGCGACTACGGCGCCGCGCTGGACGCCTTCGAGCGCCTCGGACAGCGCGCCGACGCGCTCGACCAGGCCGACTTCCAAAGCGCGGCGCGGCGCGGCCAGGCGCACGCCCTGTCGTCGCTGGCGCGGCCGGACGAGGCGCTGCAGGCGGCGCTGACGGCCGCCGCGCTGGCGGCGCGCCAGGGCCACGCCTACAACCACATCGCCGCGCTGCGCGTGCTGGCGCTGCTCCACGCCCGCCACGCGCTGCCGGCGCCGCAGCCGATGGAGGCGCTGAACCCGGCGCTGCACTATCTGCACCAGGCGCTGGCCGTGGCCGGCGGCATCCCCGGCTACATCCTGCCGGGCGACCTGCTCGACGCGCTGGCGCGCGAATACGCCCGGGCCGGCGAATACGAGCAAGCCTACGCGATCGCCCAGCAGGCCGGCGCCGCGCGCGAAAAAACCCACGGCCAGGAAGCCACCAACCGCGCCATCGCCATGCAGGTCCACCATCAGACCGAGCACGCCCGCGCCGAAGGTTACCACCACCGCGAACTGGCCGAGTCCGAGGCCAGGCGCGCCGCCGTGCTGCAGCAGACCAGCGCCACGCTGGAGCGGCTCTCGGCGATTGGCCAGGAAATCACCACCCACCTCGACGCCCGCGCCGTGTTCGACGTGCTGGACCGGCACGTCCACGCGCTGCTGCCGACCACCACCTTCGCCATCTATCTGACCGACCCGGCCGCCGGCGCGCTGCAGCGCGCCTACGGCGTCGAGGCGGGCCAGGCGCTGCCGACCAACAGCATCGCCCTCGCCGAGCGCCAGGCCTATTCGGTGCGCTGCCTGCTGGAGCGGCGCGAAGTCTACGTCGAGCGCGTGCCGCGGGCGCGCCACGCGACGGTCGTGCCGGGCACGCGGGTCAACCTCAGCGTGCTGTACGTGCCGCTGGTCGTCGGCGAGCGCGTGATGGGCGTGATGACGGTGCAGGCGCGCCACGCCGAGGCCTACGGCGAGCGCGAGCGGCTGATCTTCCGCACCCTGTGCGCCTACGGCGCCATCGCCCTCGACAACGCCAACGCCTACCGCCAGCTGAAGGATGCGCAGACCCAGCTGGTGTCGCAGGAAAAGCTGGCGGCGCTGGGCGCGCTGATGGCCGGCGTCGCCCACGAACTCAACACGCCGATCGGCAACAGCCTGCTGATCGCCAGCACCATGCAGCAGAAAACCGAGGAGCTGGCGCGCCTGATGGACGGGCCGGGCCTGCGCCGCTCCGACCTGGCCGCCTTCATCGGCGACGCCAAGAAGGCGGCCGGGCTGGTCATGCGCGGGCTGCACAGCGCGGCCGACCTCGTCAACAGCTTCAAGCAAGTGGCCGTCGACCGCACCACCGAGCAGCGCCGCCTGTTCGACCTGCAGCAAGTGGCGCACGAAATCATCGCCACGGTGATGAACCGCATCCGCGGCGGCGGCCACCAGATCGCCTTCGACATTCCGGCGCTGATCATGATGGACAGCTACCCCGGCCCCTTCGGCCAGGTCGCCACCAACCTCATCAACAACGCCCTGCTGCACGCCTTCGACGGCGTCGAGGGCGGACAGATGTGGCTGTCGGCGCGGCTGGCCGCGCCCGGCCGCGTCCACATCACCTTCCGCGACGACGGCGGCGGCATCGCCGAAGCACACCGCCAGCGCATCTTCGACCCCTTCTTCACCACCAAACTGGGGCAAGGCGGCAGCGGGCTGGGGCTATCGATCAGCTACAACATCGTCACCTCCCTGCTGGGCGGCAGCATCAGCGTGCACAGCGGCGACGCCGGCACCACCTTCACCGTCGACCTGCCGCTGACGGCGCCGCAGCACGACCCGGCCCGCCCCGCCACCATCTATTGAGCCGCCTCAAGCTGGGGTCAGGTCTAGACATGGCGGTTTGTGGCGCGCCTGCGACAAACCGCCATGTCTAGACCTGACCCCATTGTTTCGGGCGGGAAAGATTCGACGCGGCGGCGGCGGCCCGCGCCGGCCATCCTTCCCATTCCAAAAGCAAAACCCTTATAATTGATCCGCTTAACGGCGGGAAAGGCACGCCGCCGGCGGCCTCCGCATCCTCAAGTGGTCTATATGTCTACCAAAAAACCGATCAAGCACTACCTCCAGTTTTCCGACTTCACGTTGGCCGAATATGAATACGTGATCGAGCGCGCCCATCTGATTAAGCGTAAGTTCAAGAACTATGAGATTTACCATCCGCTGATCGACCGCACGCTGGTGATGGTGTTTGAGAAGAATTCGACGCGCACCCGCCTGTCCTTCGAGGCCGGCATGCACCAGCTGGGCGGCGCCGCCATTTATTTGAATACCCGCGACAGCCAGCTGGGCCGCGGCGAGCCCGTCGAGGACGCCGGCCAGGTGATGTCGCGCATGTGCGATATCATCATGGTGCGCACTTTCGGCCAGGATATCATCGAGCGTTTCGCCGCCCATTCGCGCGTGCCGGTGATTAACGGCTTGACCAATGAGCACCACCCCTGCCAGGTGCTGGCCGATATTTTCACCTATATCGAGCACCGCGGCTCGATCGCCGGCAAGGTCGTCGCCTGGATAGGCGACGCCAATAATATGTTGTATTCGTGGCTGCAGGCGGCCGAGGTGTTCGGCTTCCACGTCCACGTGTCGACGCCGAAGGGCTATGATATGGATCTGTCCCAGGTGGCGACGCGCCGCTACACCTTCTTCGACAGCCCCTCCGACGCCTGCGCCGGCGCCCACCTGGTCAACACCGACGTCTGGACCAGCATGGGGTACGAGGCCGAGAACGCGGCCCGCCTGCAAGCCTTCGACGGCTGGATCGTCGACGCCGCCAAGATGGCCCGCGCCGCCCCGGACGCGCTGTTCATGCATTGCCTGCCGGCCCACCGCGGCGAGGAGGTCGCCGCCGAGGTCATCGACGGCCCGCAGTCGGTCGTCTGGGACGAGGCGGAGAACCGCCTGCATGTGCAGAAAGCCCTGATCGAGTATCTGCTGCTGGGCCAGATCAACTGAACACCCCCCGTATCAACGACAATTGGAACCATGATGAGCGATATCAAAAAAGTAGTGCTGGCCTATTCGGGCGGACTGGACACCTCGGTGATCTTGAAGTGGTTGCAGGATAACTATCAGTGCGAGATCGTCACCTTCACGGCCGACCTCGGCCAGGGCGAGGAGCTGGAGCCGGCCCGCGCCAAGGCGATCAAGTTCGGCATCAAGCCGGAAAACATCTATATCGACGACGTGCGCGAGGAGTTCGTCCGCGATTTCGTCTTCCCCATGTTCCGCGCCAACACCGTCTACGAGGGCGAGTACCTGCTGGGCACCTCGATCGCCCGTCCGCTGATCGCCAAGCGCTTGATCGAGATCACCCGCGCCACCGGCGCCGACGCGATTTCGCACGGCGCCACCGGCAAGGGCAACGACCAGGTGCGTTTCGAGCTGGGCGCCTACGCCTTGAAGCCGGACGTCAAGATCATCGCCCCGTGGCGCGAGTGGGACCTGCTGTCGCGCGAGAAGCTGCTGAAGTACGCCCAGGACGCCGGCATCGAAATCGACATGAAGCACAAGAACGGCGGCGCGCCGTATTCGATGGACGCGAACCTGCTGCACATCAGCTTCGAGGGGCGCCACCTGGAAAACCCCAGCGCCGAGGCGGAGGAGTCGATGTGGCGCTGGACGGTCAGCCCGGAGGCGGCGCCGGATGCGGCCGAATACCTCGACGTCGAGTACGAGAAGGGCGACATCGTCGCGCTGAACGGCGTGCGCCTGTCGCCGGCCGCCGTGCTGGCGGAGTTGAACCGGGTCGGCGGCAAGCACGGCATCGGCCGCCTCGACCTGGTCGAGAACCGCTATGTCGGCATGAAGTCGCGCGGCTGCTATGAAACCCCGGGCGGCACCATCATGCTCAAGGCCCACCGCGCGATCGAGTCGATCACGCTGGACCGCGAGGTGGCCCACCTGAAGGACGACTTGATGCCGCGCTACGCCTCGATGATTTACAACGGCTACTGGTGGGCGCCGGAGCGCCTGGCGCTGCAGACGCTGATCGACCACACGCAGCAGTGCGTGAACGGCTGGGTGCGCCTGAAGCTGTACAAGGGCAATGTCATCGTCGTCTCGCGCGATTCGCAGACCGACTCCCTGTTCGACATGAACATCGCCACCTTCGACGAGGACGGCGGCGCCTACAACCAGGCCGACGCCGGCGGCTTCATCAAGCTCAACGCGCTGCGCATGCGCATCGCCGCCGTCGCCCGCGAAAAACGCGGGCAGTAAGCCGCCTTCCCGGCCGCGGCCGGGACGCCGCGCGGGCCGCCTTCGGGCGGCCCGTTTTGTTTTCAGGGGCCGCTTTGACGCAAGTGGCGCGGCGCGCTCGCGCTGGACGGGGCAACATGCTACATTGCATGGGAGCTGAACTCGTCCTGACCTGGAGACACCATGTTAAAAGACTTGAGTATCAAAAAAAAGCTTTACCTTGGCTTCGGCGCCATCGTCGCCATCATCCTGATCCTGCTCTGCCTCGCCTACCTGAATTTCACCCGCCTGTCCGACGCCAACGTCTGGGACCGCCACACGATGGAGGTGCAGATCGAAATCGGCGAGGTCCACAACGCCATCCTGCAGATCCAGGCCGAGACGCGCGGCTACATCCTGACCGGCGACACGGTTTCGCTGACGCCGGATAAGGACGAGGCGTCGATCTTGAGCGTGCATGGGCAAAAGCTGATCGCGCTGACGGCCGACAATCCGCAGCAAAACCAGCGCATGCGCAAAATCGCCGAGTTGAGCACGGCCTGGGTCCGCGAGTGGATCACGCCGCTGATCGAGCGGCGCCGCGCGCTGGGCAACACGGCCGGCGCCGCCGACACCGTCGGCCGCATGCTGCCGCAGGGCGGCTATTCCGCCGTCAAGGAGGCCAACAAGCTGCTCGACGCCGCCGCCGCCGAGGAGGCGCGCCTGCTGCAGGAGCGCAGCCACACCTCGGCCCGGCTGCAGCAGAACATGATGCTGGTGCTGGCCCTGGGCGGCCTGCTGTGCGTGCTGCTGGCGCTGGCCATCGCCTTCCTGCTGGCGCGCGCCATCCTCGCCCCGCTGAACAGCCTGACCGAGGCCGTCGGCCGCATCGCCGCCGGCGAGCAGGCGGCCCGCGCCGCCACCACGTCGCAGGACGAGCTGGGCCAGGTGGCGCAGGCCTTCAACCGCATGGCGCAAGCCATCCAGGACAACCAGGCCAGGGAGCAGGCGGCCACGGACACGCTCAAGGCCAAGGTCGACGCGCTGCTGGCGGTGGTGTCGCGGGCCGCCTCGGGCGACTTGACGGGCCGCGTCGGCATCGGCGGCGAGGACGCCATCGGCCAGCTCGGCGGCGGCCTGGCGACGATGTTCGAGAACCTGCGCAGCCTGCTCAACAATGTGCAGAAGGCCGGCATCCAGGTGACCACCTCGGCCACCGAGATCGCCGCCTCGGCCAAGCAGCAGGAGGCCACCGGCATCGAACAGGCCCAGACCAGCGTCGAAATCCTCAGCACGACGAAGGAGATTTCCGCCAACACGGGCCAGTTGCTCAAGACCATGGAGGACGCCACCGCCGTGGCCGACTACACGACGGCGGCCACGGCCGAGGCGCAGAACAACCTGAAGCGCATGGACCAGACCATGCAGCACATGGTCGCGGCCACCGACTCGATCAACGCCAAGCTGGCCGCCCTGTCGGAAAAGGCCAGCAACATCAACAGCGTGCTGACGACGATCACCAAGGTGGCCGACCAGACCAACATCCTGTCGCTGAACGCCGCCATCGAGGCGGAAAAGGCCGGCGAGGCGGGCCGCGGCTTTTCCGTCGTCGCCACCGAGATCCGCCGCCTGGCCGACCAGACCTCGGTGTCGACCTGGGACATCGAGCAGATGCTCAAGGAGATGCAGTCGGCCGTCTCGGCCAGCGTCATGGGCATGGACAAATTCTCCGAGGAGATCCGCCGCAGCGTCGGCGAGGTGCGCCAGGTGGCCGAGCAATTGTCGTCGATGATGGACCAGGTGCAGAGGCTGACGCCGCAGTTCGACGCCGTGCTGCAGGGCATGCAGGCGCAGGCGCTCGGCGCCACGCAGATTTCCGACACGATGATGCAGTTGAACGACGCGACCCAGCAAACCGTCGAATCGCTGAAGGCCACCAGCGAGGCCGTGCACCAGTTGCAGTACGCGGCCGGCGACCTGCAGGCCAGCGTCGCCAACTTCGCCGTCGCCACCTAGGCGGGGGCCGCGTGAAGGCGCTGATCTTCCACCTCGGCGCGGACCGCTACGCGCTGCCGCTGGGCGCGGTCGTGCGCGTGCTGCCGCTGCTGCAACTGAAGCGGCTGCCGCAGGCGCCCGCCGCCGTCGCCGGCCTGATGGACTTCCACGGCACGCCGGTGCCGGTGGTCGAGCTGTGCGTGCTGGCCGGGCTGGCGCCGGCGCCCGAGCAGGTCGACACGCGCATCGTCGTGGTCGACTACGCGGCGCCGGACGGGGGCGCGCATTGGCTCGGCTTGCTGGCGCAGCAGGTGCGCGGCGTCCAGGAGGTGGCGCCGGCGGCGCTGCGCGACAGCGGCGTCGCCGCCGCGCCCTTCCTCGGCCAGGTCGCCAGCGACGCCGCCGGCATCGTCCAGCTCGTCGAACTGGCGCAGTTGCTGCCGCAGGCGCTGCGCGCGGCGCTGTTCCCGCGCCCCGGGGGCGGCGCATGAACGTCCAGGCCCTGCTGCGCCAGGCCACCGGCCTGAACCTGTCGAAGGCGGCGGCCGAGCGGGCCGTGCGCCAGCGCATGGCCGAGCGCGCCTGCACCGACAGCGACAGCTATCTGCGCGAGCTCGGCGCCGACGAGCTGGCGCAGCTGGTCGAGTTGGTGGTCGTGCCGGAGTCCTGGCTGTTCCGCGATCCGCAAGCCTTCCACGCCGCCACCGCCTTCGTGCGCCGGCGCATGGCCGGCGCCGGCCGGCCGCTGCGCATCCTGTCGCTGCCCTGCGCCGCCGGCGAGGAGCCGTACTCGATGGCGATGGCGCTGCGCGACGCCGGCGTGCCCGACGACGCCTACAGCATCGACGCCGTCGACCTGAGCCCGGCCTGCATCGCCCGCGCGCGCCGCGGCGTGTACGGGCGCAACGCCTTCCGCGGCGGCGACACCGGCTTTCGCGAGCGCTACTTCAGCCACGTCGGCGAGGACGAGTACCGCATCGCCGAGGCGCTGCGCGCGCAGGTCCATTTCAGCCAGGGCAATCTGCTGCGCTTCGACACGGCCAGCTACGCCGGCTATTACGACGTGGTGTTTTGCCGCAATCTGCTGATCTATTTCGACAAGCCGACGACGGCGGCCGCCATCGCCACGCTGGCGGCGCTGCTGGCCGAGGACGGCATGCTGCTGGCCGGCTACGCCGAGGTGCCGTCGTTCTGCCGCCACGGCTTTACGCCGCTGCAGCACAAGCAGGCGTTCGCGCTGGGAAAGCGGCCGGCGGCGCCGCCGCCGGCGCCGACGGCGCCCCGGCCGGCGCGTTCGCTGTTCGCCGCCTCGACGCCACCGGCCGCCGCGCCGCGTGCGCCGCCGCGCGCGCCGCTGCCGGCCAGCGCCAGCGCGCCATGCCTGGCCCCCGCC
>NZ_JAQQXR010000013.1 GCF_028595325.1 Janthinobacterium fluminis | reverse complement strand
CGCCACGGCGGCGCCGCCCGCGCCGCCGCCGGCGCCGGCGCGGCCGCTGCAAACGGCGGCCCGGCCGGCGCAGCGCTGCAGCGGCGTCATTGACGGCCTGCAGCGTTCGCAGGAGTGTTTCTAGTCCCGGCCCGACGGCCGCCACCGCCCGCCCAGCCATATGGATACGCCCGATGCCTAGCCGCCCCGTCCTGTTCTTCGTTCTGCTTGCCGCGCTGTCCTCGCGCGCCGGCGCGGCGGCGCCCGAGCGGGCCGCCGCGCTAGCCGGCGACGCCGGGCCGCGCTGCAGCGGCGAGGCGGCCACGCCGGCCAAGCTGACGCTGCAAGTCGGCAAGTCGACGCTGATGCGCCTGCCCGAGGCCGTGCAGCACCGCAGCGTCGGCGACCCGGGCGTGGTCCAGGCCATGCTGGTGGCGCCGGACACGCTGTACATCGTCGGCGTCGACGTCGGCGGCACGAATATGATCATCCAGGGAAAAAGCGGCTTGTGCAGCGTGCTCGACGTCACCGTCGGCATGGACCCGGCCGCCTTACAGGCCACGCTGGCCGCGCTGATGCCGGAGGAAAAAGGCATACGCGTCAGCGCCGCCGCCGACACGCTGGTGCTGAGCGGCAGCGTCGACGACGCCACGGCCGTGCAGCGCGCCGTCGAGCTGGCCGGCGCCTATGTGCGCCGGCCGGTGCGCGCGCTGGCGCTGGCGCGCAAGGGCGAGGACGGCGCCGCGGCCCCGGCCGTCGCGGCGCCCGCGGCCGGCGCCGGCGCCGGTGCCGGCGGGCGCATCATCAACCTGCTCAGCGTCGGCGCGCCGCAGCAGGTGATGCTCGAAGTGCAGATCGCCGAAGTGTCGAAGTCCCTGCTCGACAAGCTCGAAGTGGGCACGACCCTGCGCTACACGTCCGGCAGCTGGGCCACGACGCTGCTGTCGAACTTCCTCACCGGGACCACCGGCGGCCTGCTCGACCTGCGCAAGTCGAACGGCAACCAGGTGACGCTGGCGGCGCAAAAACGCGACGGCCTGGTGCGCATCCTGGCCGAACCGACGGTGATGGCGATCAGCGGCCAGGAGGGCAGCTTCCTGGCCGGCGGCAAGATCTTCGTGCCGGTGGCCCAGGACAACGGCAAGGTGTCGCTGGAGGAGAAGGAGTTCGGTGTCGGCCTGCGCTTCACGCCGACGGTGCTGGCCGGCGGGCGCATCAACCTGAAGGTGGCGCCGGAGGTGTCGGAAGTGTCGCGCGAGGGCGTCGGCATCAGCGCGGCCGGCTTCACCGGCGGCGCCGTGCTGCCGCTGATCACGACGCGGCGCGCCGCCACCACGGTGCAATTGTTCGACGGCCAGAGTTACGCCATCGGCGGCCTGATCAAGAACAACCAGGTCAGCAACATCAAGGGCTTGCCGGTGCTGGGCGAATTGCCGGTGCTGGGCGCGCTGTTTCGCAGCACGGATTTCCAGCACGACCGCAGCGAGTTGCTGTTCGTGATCACGGCGCATCTGGTCAAGCCGCTGCCGCCCGACTATGTGCTGCCGACCGAGCAGTTGCGCGCGCCGGGCCGCAGCGAGCTGTTCCTCGGCGGGCGCATGGAGGGGGCGGCGCCGCCGCCCGCCGCCGCCGCCGCGCCGCCGCCGCAGGCGACACGCGGCTTCGAATTGAAATAGTCCACGGGGAGCCACAGATGCACACACCACGACACCGGGCGCGCGGGCGCCGCGCGTCGGCCGCGCCGATCCTGCTGGCCCTGCTGGCCGGCTGCGCCCAGACCACGCCGCAGCTGGACCGGCACGCCGGCGACGCCGTGCGCACCGCCTTCGCCCAGCAGGTCGCCTTTCCCGGCGCGGTGCGCCGCGACGCCGTCGCCGGCATGGACGGCGCCAGCGCCCGCGCGGCGCTGGAGCGCTACCAGAAATCGTTCAGCGACGCGGCGCCGCCGCCCGTCGTCTTCAGCATCGGCGGCGGCAAGTAGGCGGGCATGGCCATGCACCTTTCCCCCGGCCGATCGCCGCGCCCGCGGCGGCGCCAGCGCGGCGTCTTCACCGTGCTGCTGGCGCCGCTGCTGTTCGTGCTGCTGCTGTGCATGGGCGCGGTGCTCGACATCGCCCAGGTCTACAACCGCCGCACGGAAATGCAGAACGTCGCCGACGCCGTGGCGCTGGCGGCCGCGCGCGAGCTGGTCGGCACGGCGGCCGGCATCGACGCGGCCGTGGCGAAGGCCGCGGCGCTGGCCGGCGCCAATTACTACCGCTACAGCAAGGTGGCGGTCGGCTGGAGCGAGGCGGCCCTGCGCTTTGCCGCCACGCCCGACGGCGCCGGCGGCTGGCTCGATTACGCGGCGGCGCTGGCGGCGCCGCAAAACCTGTGGTTCGTCCGCGTCGACACCAGCGTGCTGGCGGCCGCCAACGTCGACGCCGGCTTCATGCGCAGCGTCAACGCCGGGCTGGTCGGCTTCGGCGCCGGCGCGCGCGCCGTGGCCGGGCGCACGGCGATCAAGCTGGCGCCGCTGGCCGTGTGCGCGATGAGTCCGGCCGCGGCGGCCGACCAGGCCCGCGGCGGCCTCGTCGAACGGGTCGAGTACGGCTTCCGCCGCGGCGTCGGCTACAACCTGCTGGCCCTGAACCCGGGCGGTGCCCAGGCCGAAAGCTTCCTCGTCAATCCCGTCGACCTGCCCGGCGCGGCGCTGGACCCTGGCCATTTCGCGGCGGCCGTGCTGAACCCCTTCATGTGCAGCGGCACGCTGCCGCTGACGCGCCAGCCGGCCAGCGTCTATGTCAGCCGCGTGGCGCCGGCCGCTTTCGCCTTCAGCAACCAGCTCAATTCCCGCTTCGGCGTCTACACGGGCGCCTCGCCCTGCGACGCCGCGGTGGCGCCGGCGGACCTCAATGTGCGCGAATTCCTGCCCACGCTGACGAACTGGTGGGGCAGCACGGCGGCGCTGCCCAGCGGCCAGACGGCGGCGGCCACGGCGGCCGGCGTGGCGCCGCTGCGCACCAAGGCCGACCTGCTGCTGCCCAGTGCCGAAACCATCACGGCGATGAGCTTCGGCCCCCTGTGGGCTTACGGCCCGGCGGCGCCGGGCGGCGGCCAGGCCGCGTTCACGACGGCCAACTGGGCCACGCTGTACCAGAAGAACAGCGGCGCCGCCGTGGTGGCCGCCAGCGGCTATCCGCCGGCGCCGTACACGCCGGCCAGCCGGCCGGGCGGCAGCTTTTTTACGGCGCCGGCTGTCAACGTGCCGGCGCTGTCCGGGCGGCGCCTGCTGCATGTGGCCCTGCTCGGCTGCCCGGTGCCGGCCGGCGCGACGGCGACGGCGGCGGTGCTGGCGGTGGGCCGCTTCTACATGACGGCCAAGGCCAGCGCCGCCGCCGTCAGCGGCGAATTCGCCGGCATCGCCGGCGAGGCCGCGCTGGGCGGCCCGGTGGGCCTGTTCCAATGAGCGCCCGGCGCAAGGGCGGGCAGCGCGGCATTGCCGCCGTCGAGCTGGCGCTGATCCTGCCGCTGATGCTGACCGTGCTGGCGGCGATGGTCTACCTCGTCCGCGTGCTGCTGTCCTACAACGTCATGCAGGACGCGGCGCAAAACGCGGCGCGCTTCATGGCGGCGGCCTCGCTGGGCGAGATGAGCAGTTACCCGCGCCGCGTGGCGGTGATGGCCATGGCGCGCCAGATCGTCCAGGACGGCGCCAGCGCCGCCGGCCTGCCCGCCTTCCAGTCGACGGCGATGATAGGCGTGTTTTGCGACGGCGTCCCCTGCGACATCGACACCAGCAAGCCCGCCGTCATCCGCGTCTACATCCCCGTGCTGCAACTGCCGGTGGACGTGCTGGCCGGCTTCCGCCCCCTGGTCGGCGGCGGCGACACCGTCAGGGTGGTGCTCGACGTGACGGTGCCGTATGGGAATTGAGCGCGGCGCGCGGCCGCCGCCGCAGCGGGGCCTGCTGTCCGTCGAGTTCGCGCTGCTGCTGGCGCTGTTCCTCGGCGTCGCCTACCTGCTGGGCGAGGCGGCGCGGGCCATGTACCTGGCCGTGACCGTGCAAGACATGACGCGGCGCGCCGCGCGCGCCGCCGCCGCCGCCGACTTCAGCGACCCGGCGGCCATGCTGGCCGTGCGCCAGCAGGCGCTGCTGGCCGGCGCCGGCGGCCGCCTGATCCTCGGCGGCGCCATCGACGCCTCCTATCTGCGCATCGACTACCTGTCGCTGGACGCCGCCAACGCCATGCAGCCCATAGTCGCGGCGCAACTGCCGGCCTGCCCGATGGCCAATCTTCTGGCCTGCGGCAACAACCCGCACGGCGCCGGCTGCATCCGCTTCGTGCGCGCGCGCCTGTGCCTGCCCGGCGGCGGCGACGCCGCCTGCGACGCCGTGCCCTACCAGCCGCTGCTGCCGCTGCTGCCGGCCCTGTTCCAGTATTCCCCGGCGGCCGTTGCGATGGGCCGGGCCACGACGGTGGTGCCGGCGGCGACGCTGGGCCACTTGCCGGGCCGCGGCTGCTGAGCCGCCGGCCCCTGCTCGACTGAAAGGAAGCGCCCACGATGAAAGCGTTGATGATCACCAGGGACAGCCAGTTGCACGCCGAAGTGGCGGCCCAGGGCGCGGCGCGCCTGCCGGCGCTGCAGTTGGCGGCCAGCCGCGACGGCCTGCGCGACGCCGTCGAGCGCCTTGCGCCGGAGGCGCCGCAGCTCGTCATCGTCGACGCCAGCGACGTCGCGCCGGCCGAGGCCGAGCTGCTGGAGCGCCTGGCCCGGCTCTACCCGGGCGCCGCCTTCATGCTGCTGACCGGCGGCCAGCAGCATGAATTGCTGATACGGGCGATGCGCGCCGGCATGCGCGAAGTGCTGCCGCTGCCGCTGCAGCACAAGGCCTTCCACGAGGCGATGGACCGGATCGACGTGCAGGCCGGCGTCACCCAGCTGCGCGACGGCAAGGTGCTGGCCTTCCTGTCCTGCAAGGGCGGCAGCGGCGCCACCTTCATCTCGACCAACTTCGGCTACGCGCTGGCGACGCTGGCGGAAAAGAAGGTGCTGCTGATCGACCTGCACGGCCAGTTCGGCGACGCCGCCCTGTACGTCTCCGACCTGAAGCCGGCCATGACGCTGGCCCACGTGTGCCAGCAGATCGGCCGCGTCGACGGCGCCTTCCTGGCGTCCTGCCTGGTGCACGTCTCGCCCGGCTTCGGCGTGCTGGCGGCGGCCGACGACCCGGTCGGCGGCGTCGACATGACGGCCGAACACATGGAAACCATCCTGCGCGTGGCGCGCCAGCACTACGACTACATCGTGCTCGACGTCGGCCGGCAGATCGACCCGATGTCGCTGCGCGCCCTGGACGGCGCCGACGCCATCTACCCGGTGCTGCAACTGGCGCTGCCCGACATCCGCGACGGCCGCCGCCTGCTCGACATCTTCCGCTCGCTCGGCTATCCGAACGAGCGCGTGCACCTGATCGTCAACCGCTACGAAAAGGGCGGCAAGCTGCGCCTGTCCGACCTGGAGCAGGCGCTCGGCGCCGAGGTCGTGCACGCCGTGCCGAACGACTACATCGCCGCCACCGACTCCGTCAACCAGGGCGTGCCGGCGCTGCAGCTGTCGCGCACCAGCGCGGTGGCGCGCAGCCTGGCCGAGCTGGTCGAGCGCGTGACGGCCAGGCGCATCGCCGAAAACAAGGGTTTGTTCGGCCGCCTGTTCGGCCGCGCCGACGCGGAACTGTGACAGCGCCCCCGCGCGGGGCAACCAAGGGAGAACGGCATGACCTTACGTGAACGCCTTGCGGTGGCCGACCAGGCCCGGCCCGCCAGCGGCAACCTGAGCGGCCTGGCCGGCCACGCCTACCAGGAATTGAAGAAGAGTATGCACCAGGCCATCCTCGACCGCATCGACCTGGAGCGGCTGAAGCGCCTGACGACCGAGCAGTTCAAGCACGAGCTGGCGCTGCTGGTGCAGCGCATCATCGAGGACGAGCGCATCGTGCTCAACCAGCACGAGCGCCACAACCTGGTGCTCGACATCCAGCACGAGATGCTCGGCTTCGGCCCGCTCGAGCCGCTGCTGGCCGACCCCGGCGTCTCCGACATCCTCGTCAACACCCACAACAAGGTCTACGTCGAGCGCGCCGGCCGGCTCGAACTGACCGACGTCAGCTTCCACGACAACGCCCACCTGATGAAGATCATCGAAAAGATCGTCTCGCGGGTCGGCCGCCGCGTCGACGAGTCGAGCCCGATGGTCGACGCCCGCCTGCCGGACGGCTCGCGCGTCAACGCCATCATCCCGCCGCTGGCCGTCGACGGGCCCATCCTGTCGATCCGGCGCTTCTCGGCGAACCCGCTGACGGTGGCCAACCTGCTGGAGAACAAGAGCCTGACGCCGCCCATGGTGCAGGTGCTGCAGGCGCTGGGGCAGGCGAAAATCAACATCCTCATCTCCGGCGGCACGGGCAGCGGCAAGACGACGCTGCTCAACGTGCTGTCCGGCTCGATCCCGGCGAACGAGCGCATCGTCACCATCGAGGACGCGGCCGAGCTGCAGATGCGCCAGCCGCACGTGGTGCGCCTGGAGACGCGCCCGCCCAACATCGAGGGCAAGGGCGAGGTGACGCAGCGGGCGCTGGTGCGCAACGCCCTGCGCATGCGCCCCGACCGCATCATCCTCGGCGAGGTGCGCGGCGCCGAGGCGCTCGACATGCTGCAGGCGATGAACACGGGCCACGAGGGCTCGCTGGCGACGATCCACTCGAACACGCCGCGCGACGCCCTGTCGCGGCTGGAGAACATGGTCGGCATGGCCGGCGTCAACCTGACGCCGCGGGCGACGCGCCAGCAGATCTGCTCGGCCGTGACGGTGGTCATGCAAGTGTCGCGGCTGACGGACGGCGCGCGCAAGCTCGTCAGCGTCCAGGAAATCACCGGCATGGAGGGCGACATCATCGCCATGCATGAAATCTTCCGCTTCGAGCAGAGTGGCGTCGACAAGGAGGGCCGCGTGCTCGGCCACTTCGCCGCCACCGGCGTGCGGCCCCGCTTCGCCGAGCGCCTGCGCATGTTCGGCGTGGCCGTGCCCGACAGCGCCTTCGACCCGGAGCGCGTGTATGAATAGCCGGCGCGCCGCGGCGGAGGCGCCATGGACCTGAGCTTCTACGGCTTCACCGTGCTGCTGTTCGCCGCCTGCTTCCTGCTCGTCGAGGGCGCCTGGCTGTGGTGGTCGGCCACGCGCGGCGGCGGCGCCCGCCACATCGCCCGGCGCCTGCGCCTGATGTCGGCGCGCGGCGAGGGCGGCGGCGAAAAAGTGTCCATCCTCAAGCAGCGCCGCTACAGCCAGTGGCCGGCCTGGGAGCGGCTGCTGCGCGCGCTGCCGCACACGGCCGCGCTGGACCGCCTGCTGCTGCAGTCGGGCACGCGCTGGTCGGTGCTGCAACTGCTCGCCGCCAGCGCGCTGTCGCTGGCCGTGGGCGCGGCGCTGGCCCTGTGGTACGGCGTGCCGGCGCTGGCCGGGCTGGGCCTGAGCGCCTTCGCGCTGGCGCTGCCCTACCTGCTGCTGCTGCGCGCGCGCGCCGCGCGCCTGCACAAGATCGAGGGCCAGTTGCCGGAGGCGGCCGACTTCCTCGCCCGCGCGCTGCGCGCCGGCCACTCGTTCTCGAACGTGCTGCAAATGGTCGGCGACGAACTGCCCGAGCCGATCAGCGGCGAGTTCAAGTTCGCCCACGAGGAAATCAACTACGGCGTGCCGATGAACGAGGCGCTGCAAAACCTGGCGGCGCGGGTGCCGCTGACGGACTTGCGCTACATGGTCATCGCCGTGCTGATCCAGCGCGAATCGGGCGGCAACCTGGCCGAGCTGCTGGGCAGCATAGGCCGCATCATCCGCGAGCGCCTGAAGCTGCTGGGGCGGGTGCGGGTGCTGTCGGCCGAGGGCAAGATGTCGGCCTGGATACTCGGCCTGATGCCGGTGGCGATGATGGCGATCATGTCCGTCGTCAACCCCGACTACATCCGCGTGCTGTGGACCGACCCGGCCGGCGTGCGCCTGCTGTGGTACTCGGTGGGCATGGTGGCCGTCGGCGTCGTCTGGATGCGCAACGTCATCAGGATACGCGTATGACGGCCCGGCAATGGCTGTTTTTGGCGATAGTCTTCGCCGTCGTCGTCGCGCTGGCCGCGCTGGCGCTGCTGATGTTCGCGCCGCTGGCGCTGCGCCGGCGCCTGTTCTCGTTCATGGCGCCGGCCGAGGCCAGGGCGGCGCAGGGCGACGTCTGGGTCGAGCGCGCCGTCAAGGTGGCGCGGCCGTTCACCCGGCTGTCGCTGCCGGAGGAGGGCTGGGAGCGCTCGCCGCTGCGCACCCGCTTCATGAACGCCGGCTGGCGCCATCCGGCCACGGGGCCGCTCTACTTCGCCGCCAAGTCGGCGCTGGCGCTGCTGCTGCCACTGCTGCTGGCCCTGTTCGCCGCCGGCGCGGCCGGCAAGGGCCTGCTGCTGATGCTGTTCGCCAGCGGCAGCTTCGGCTATTACCTGCCCAACGTCGTGCTGGCGCGCTGGGCGGCGCGGCGCCAGCGCGAAATCTTCGAAACCTTCCCCGACGCGCTGGACTTGCTGACGGTCTGCGTCGAGGCGGGCCTGAGCCTGGAGCGGGGCCTGGCCAAGGTGGCCGCCGAAATCCACATCAAGAGCGTCACGCTGGCGCAGGAACTGCAACTGGTGCTGATGGAAATGCGCGCCGGCTTCAGCAAGGAAAAAGCCCTGCGCAACCTGGCGCTGCGCAGCGGCGTCGAGGACGTCGACACGCTGGTGGCGATGCTGATCCAGTCCGAGCGCTTCGGCACCAGCATGGGCGACTCGCTGCGCGTGCACTCGGACAACCTGCGTAGCAAGCGCAGCCTGGTGGCCGAGGAGGCGGCGGCGAAGATCGCCTTGAAACTGCTGTTCCCGCTGATCTTTTGCGTCTTCCCGACCCTGCTCGTCGTGCTGACGGGGCCGGCCTTCATCCAATTGACGAAAACGCTGTCGCATTCCGGCTAAGGCCGGGAACGATATTTGCGGCCCCGCGGCCGCGGGAGAACGAGCATGCACACCACCTTGCGCCGCCGCGGCATCGCCGCCGCCTGCCTTCTGCTCGGCGGCTGCGCCCTCGGCGGCGGCGGTGGCGGCGCGCCGCCGGTGACGGCCGCGCCGGCCGCGCTGCAGTCGGCCGACAGCCACTACGTGCTGGGCCGCAATCACCACGCGGCCGGGCGCGACGCCGACGCGCTGCAAGCCTACCGGCAGGCGCTGCAGATCGCGCCCGGCCACGGCAATGCCCGCAACGGCCTGGCCGTGCTGGCCGCCGGACGCGGCGACTACGCCGCCGCCATCGCCCTGTGGCAGGGCCTGACCGGCGACGGCGCGGCGGCGCCGCAGAGCGCCCACCTGTACGCCAACCTCGGCTACGCCCACCACCTCAGCGGCGATAACCAGCGCGCGCTGGCGGCGCTGGAACAAGCCTGCGTGCTCGACCCCTTGAACGCGCTGAGCTGGGAACACCTCGGCGCCGTGCTGGAGCAATTGGGACAGACGGAGCGCGCCGCGCTGATGCTGCGCCAGGCGCGCAGCCTGCGGCGGCACGACCCCCGCGCCGACTACGCGCTGGCGCGGCAGGGCGTGGCCGCGCCCGCCGCCGCGCCGCCGGCCGCGCCCACCCCGGCGCCGGACGGCGCCGGCGCGTGGGCGCCGCCTTTGGCGCGCACCGAACTGGTGGCCGCCGCCGACGGCATGCTGGAACTGCGGCGCGTGGCGCAAGCTGCGGCGCCGGCCGCCGTCGCGACGGTGACCGCACCCGCGCCGGCCTCCGGTTCCGCCGCGCTTGTGGCCCAGGCTGCGCCGCTGCGGCTGGAAATACGCAACGGCAATGGCGTTCCCGGCATGGCGGCGGCGCTGGGGCGCACGCTGGCCAGCGCGCAACTGCGCGTGATCCGCGTGAGTAACGAACGGCATTTCCTGGTCGCCCATAGCCGCGTCGAGTACCGTCCCGAGCTGGAAACGGCGGCGCGCGCGCTGGCGGGCAGCCTGGGGCCGCTGGTGCGGCTGGAAGCGGCCCCTTGCGCGCCGGCCGACTTACGCGTCGTGCTCGGGCGCGACCAGCTCGATCCGGTGGCGCTGCACCGCTACTATGTTAAGCAACTGAAACTGGCCCGGCTGGAGCTGGCCAAATTCGGCTGATAGTCCAGGGGGCAGCGGCGCGCGTTTGTCCGGCATCAAATAGCGTGCCGCGCCAGCGCCGACAATAAGACTGCCGTCCGGCTCGGGGGACGGCCCGCCATCTGGGGCCGGCGCCATGCAGCGGACCAATCAACCAAAAGGAGTACAGCCATGAAACGAGCGCATCCATTTTTGTCCTTCCTGTGCGGATTGCTGTTGCTGGCCCTGATGGCCTGCGCACCGACCGCCAAGCACGAGGGCACGGGCGAATACATCGACGACACCTTCATCACCACCAAGGTCAAGGCGGCGCTGGTCAACGACCCGGAATTGAAGGCGCGCGAAATCAATGTCGAAACCTTCAAAGGCACGGTGCAGTTGAGCGGCTTCGTCAGTTCGCGCGAGGAGATCAACAAAGCCGTGCAGGTGGCGCGCGGCGTCAAGGGCGTCACCGAGGTGAAAAATTCGATGATTGTGAAATAGGCCGGCGGCCTTACTGTGCCGCAGCGGGAGGATGTCCCGATCACAGTATGCGCCAGATACAAGCACGCGGTGATGCACTCCACCATGGACGAGGCTGGTCTAATTCAGCACAAGAGACTGAGGGGTTTTTTCAAGGCGGGGAGCATGGCTGGCATTCAGGCGAGCGATGCTCCCCAGACTGGGCGCCATGCTGCGCCGTTTAAACGAGGTCACCTCTCCCCAAGGAATGAACCTGCCGGGCTGGGGCCTGCATCCGCTTAAAGGCAGGGAGTTCAAGGGACATTTTTCCGTATGGATCAATGGCAACTGGCGTATGACGTTCAAATTTGAGGGGACGGATGCCATCCTGGTAGATTATCGAGATTATCATTGAGGAAGAAATATTATGGCGCGCATGTTTAACCCACCACATCCGGGACTGACCTTGCGCGATGACGTTCTGCCGGCGCTGGGCTTGTCCGTTACTGAAGCTGCGCGGCAGCTGGACGTCAACCGCGTCACGCTGTCCCGCGTCCTCAATGGTCACGCTGCTATCTCGCCTGAAATGGCTTTGCGTATCGAGGCTTGGCTGGGCTTAGAGCGGGGCGGCGAAGCTCGCCTGTGGCTAGCGGAACAAAGCGCATATGACGTGTGGCAAGCAGCACAACGCTTCGTGGATGTGCCTATGCAGGTTCAGCCAGCACCGCAGGCGGCCTGAGTTTTCTCCTGCATGTTCGATACGCCGCCTCTGAACCGGCAGTGACTTAGCAAAGTCGTCTCTGCCGCAGAAATTTAAATCTTTTCGGTGGCAAGCAGGGCCGCCACCGGCGGCGAAAAACATGGCGGCTATGCAGCCCCTTAATTATAGTGCGGGCTTGGTTTGCGCATTAAATGACTTATTGATAATCTTCCACTCGCCGTCGATTTTCAGCAGTGTCATGTAATCTACAAATTTCACGGTTGGATAATCCAGTACCACCTTACCCACGGCCGCATCCCCAACGAGATCGAGAATTTCAAAACTCCGTCTGCGCTGCGCTTCATCATTTGCAGGCTTACCGCTAAAGCGTCCAGCGTACTGTTCCAAGCTCCATGAAATCATGTTGCCGCCCATGTAGCCAACAATTTTCGCGTCACTAGTAAAAGCCTTGCGCATGAAATCCGCATTTCCCGTCTCATGGGCTCGAATGTAGTTTTGTAACGGGGCCTTTGCCGCCTCCACCTCTGTAACCTGCGCAAATACCATTGGCGTCATAAAAATGGCCCCAAGGAAAATTGTTTTCAACGTCATATTGAGTGCTCGATCAGTAAGTATTCAAGAACGGTGTAGGGAAACAATGTTGTGCCCTGGCTTTACGTCGACGCCTTCACTCGGCATCGCAGACCGCATAAAAGGCGACTTGTTGCTTGGCTTTCGGATAACTATACAGTACTTTTATCCAGGCTAAGTAATCGTGAAAAGCAGCACTGCACTGCTGCCACCGGGGCGATTGCATGAAGGTGAAGTCTTCGTCATGAGGAAAGATCGCAAGTATTGTTTGTAAACTAGCTGAGAAAGGCGTTTACCTGTACAGCGTGCTCAGTGCTGGATAGCGTCTGTGAAGGCAACAACGCGCCTGATCAAGCCCGTTGAGCTTGGCGGTGGGGCGGCATCGAGGTTGGAGCGCAGCTAGTCGGCGGCAGGCCAGAGCGCGCGGGATACGAAGCTCAATGTACTGGCCGCCATTGGGGGCGATGACGACGTCAGGCAGCGCAGTAACGTTGACGGTGCGTTCTGCTAGCTTGCGGCGCAAGATCGTGCCCCCCGTTCTCGCAGAGCACCGCCAGCCACCTATTCTTATGCGTTCGCCACAATTCAACGCACATAATTGGATGCGGCGCCCGGCTGGGCGAACGTGATAATTCGCGTATTTTTCACATGAGCAAGATGCTATCCTGATGAGCTTCGGCTGCGCACGGTCAGGAGCGGCCCTTTGATTCGTAATACTAAGAAGGAAATCATGAACGAGCAGCTTGTGATTCGTGCAGCAGAAAAGGATGATTTCTTAGAATGGAAGCCTCTTTGGGATGGCTACAACGCATTCTACGGGAGGTCCGGAGAAACCGCATTGGCGCCCGAAATAACCCATATGACTTGGTCACGCTTCTTCGATGCTCACGAGCCCATGCATGCATTGGTCGCGGAGCGTTCAGGAAAATTGCTTGGGTTGGCCCATTTCCTCTATCACAGGAATACTATACAGATAATGCCGGCATGTTATTTGCAAGATTTGTTTACTGCGGATGGGGCAAGAGGGCTAGGTGTGGGCCGAGCGCTTATCAATGCAGTATGCGAACAAGCAAGAGCCGCTGGTGTTCCTCGCGTCTATTGGCAGACGCGCGAAACCAATGTTACAGCTATGCAGCTGTATGACAAGGTTGCTGAAAAGCCCGGATTTGTTATCTATCACAAAATGCTATGACATGGTCCGATGGACCTAATTCGCCAGAACCGGGCCTTCGCGATATGTGAATTTCTTTGAATCAATTTGAACTTTATGCCCGACCATTCAATTTTTCTTGATTTTTCTATTGAACCGATTGCGCCTGCTGATTTTGATATATTTGTTACGTATTTGAATGACCATCTTTCCGATAATGGAGAACCCGGGAACGTTTACTTCCAACCGTTGCCATATGCTGAGTCGATATTCTCTTCCGAGAAGGCTAAAGCTTTTCGAGAGGCGTTAGATGTCTCTGTGGGTGCTCCGGGCTGGCGTCGATTGTGGGGAGCGTTCACCCCTCATCGTAGCTTAGTAGGTCATATTGACCTAAGAGCGCATCCAGAGCGTTGCGCGGCCCATCGGTGCCTGCTTGGCATGGGAGTTGACCGAAATACTAGAAAATTCGGCTTGGGACAGCGTCTAATTGAACATGCAGAAAAATGGGCGTTGGGCAGCGGGGCGGTGGAGTGGATTGATTTACAGGTTTTGTCTATTAACGAGCCTGCCATTCGACTTTACCATCGTTCAGGCTTTACTCAGACTGGCGAGGTCCCGGAAATGTTCAGGATAGACGGTCAGACCTTTTCGTTCACAAGCATGAGTAAAAGATTAGTGATCTCTTCGGACGATGTCGTGTAAACTCTTCGACAACACAGTGTGATGACGGCTGGCGACCAAAAGCAGCCAATCAGTTACAGCTCTAATTCTTGGTTCCCTTCTCGAACCCCAATTTTTTAGGTCCTCATGGATCTGTTTCAGCGTGCGCCGCTGCTTGCGCGACTTGGCCGCCTCGGTCTTGATGGTTTCCGAGCGCAGGTAGCGTCGGACGGTGTTTCTGGAGATGACCAACCGCCTGGCTATCTCTCTCAATGGGAGCTGGTCGCGAATGCGCCAGCGTCGAATAATGCCCGGTAATGCCGCGTCGATCACTCTGATTTCCCACTCGAAGTCGTGGGCAGGATGGTGTCTTAAACGTGGGGCAGATTCGTTTGCAAATTATCCTGCAAAGTGGGTCAGATTTCGCTGAAAATCAACAAAAAAGGGCTTACATCTCTGTAAGCCCTTGATATTCTTGGTGCCGACTGCCGGTTTCGAACTGGCCACCTGATGATTACAAATCAACTGCTCTACCAAATGAGCTAAGTCGGCAAAACTGATGCGTTGCGAATTATACGCTACTTAATCCGCGTCAGGGTGGGGCGGCCGCCTTTTTTTGGCGGTTCGTCGTCGCCGGTGGGGGCGTCGCCGTCGGCCGCGGGGCGGGCTTCCGGCTGGCTGGTCGGCACCGACGCCAGCATGGGCGCGGGCGCGCTGACCGGGGCGCTGGCGGCGCTGCCGGACGTCGGGCTGTCGGTCGGGCCGGCGGACGGGTCGAAGGAGCCCAGTTGCGGCTCGAACGCCATGCCCTGGCCGTTTTCGTTGGCGTAGATCGCCATCACATTCTCGACAGGCACGTAGATTTCACGCGACACGCCGCCGAAGCGGGCGTGGAAACGGATGCAGTCGTTTTCCATCTTCAGGCCGTTGGTGGCGCCGAAGCTGATGTTGAGGACGATTTCGCCCTTTTTCACGTATTCCATCGGCACGGTGGTGCCGGCGTCGACCTTGACGGCCAGGTAGGGCGTGTAGCCGCTGTCGGTGCACCATTCGTAGATGGCGCGCAGCATATAGGGTTTGGTTGAGATTTCAGACATGATCTTGGCGGACTGGGGGGAGCCGGCGCGCCGCCCGGTGGAAGGCTGGGCGCGCCGTTACTTCAAATAAACAACGGTGGGCCGCGCTTAGCGGCGCATCACCTTTTCCGACGGCGTCAGCGCTTCGATGTAGGCCGGGCGCGAGAAGATGCGCTCGGCGTACTTCATCAGCGGCGCGGCCGTTTTCGACAGTTCGATGCCGTAGTGGTCGAGGCGCCACAGCAGCGGCGCAACGGCCACGTCGAGCATCGAGAATTCGTCGCCCAGCATGTACTTGTTCTTCAGGAACAGCGGCGCCAGCGTCGTCAGGCGGTCGCGGATTTCCGCGCGCGCCTTGTCGTGGCTCTTGTCGCTGCCCTTGGCCCGTTCGCTTTCCAGCACGTGCACGTGGACGAACAGCTCTTTCTCGAAGTTGAACAGCATCAGGCGGGCGCGCGCGCGCATCAGCGGGTCGGCCGGCATCAGTTGCGGATGCGGGAAGCGCTCGTCGATGTATTCGTTGATGATGTTCGATTCGTACAAGATCAGTTCGCGCTCGACCAGGATGGGCACCTGGCCGTACGGGTTCATCGTCGAAATGTCTTCCGGTTTGTTGAACAGGTCGACGTCGCGCACTTCGAAGTCCATGCCTTTTTCAAACAGGACCAGGCGGCAGCGTTGGGAAAAGGGGCAGGTTGTGCCCGAGTAGAGAACCATCATTTTATAGTTCCTTAGAAACAAAGGGGGTGACGCCGCGAACGGATCACCCCGAATCGTTTACCCGCCGGTGCGGGCAACGCAGAACGAATGCGCTAAATGCAGCACTCTCTTATTTGACTTCTTTCCAGAACGACGCGTTCAGGCGCCATGCCAGCAGGGCGAAGCAGGACATGAACAGCAGCACCCAGACGCCGAGGCGCTTGCGGGTGGCCTGGGCCGGCTCGGCCATCCATTCCATGTAGCCAACCAGGTCGGCCATGGCCGTGTCGTATTCGAGCGCCGTCAGCTTGCCCGGCGTCACTTGTTCGAAGCCGACGAACTTGTGCACCATCTTGCCTTCTTCGTGAGGATCTTTTTCCTCGACCATTTTGACGTTGCGCGCGCCCTGCAGTTCCCACAGCGCATGCGGCATCGCCACGTTCGGCACCACCAGGTTGTTCCAGCCGGTCGGACGGCTGTCGTCCTTGTAGAAGGTGCGCAGGTAGGTGTACAGGTAGTCGCCGCCCGTGCCGGCCGACGAGGCCTTGGCGCGCGCGATCACCGACAGGTCGGGCGGAACGGCGCCGAACCAGGTCTTGGCGTCTTTCGCGCTCATGCTGGTGGTCATCATCTCGCCGACTTTTTCGCCGGTGAACAGCAGGTTCGCCTTGATCTGGTCTTCCGTCAGGCCCAGGTCCTTCAGGCGGTTGTAGCGCATCGACGAGGCGTTGTGGCAGTTCAGGCAGTAGTTGACGAACAGCTTGGCGCCGTGCTGCAGCGCGGCCATATTGGTCGAACGGTCAGGCGCCTTGTCGAGCGGGTGGCCGCCTTCGTTCGCCACGGCCAGCGCCGGCAGCAGTGCCAGGATGGCGAGCAGTTTTTTCGGGAAATTCATGTAATGTCCTTTGAGCTTAGCGTGATGTCGTCAATTAGTGCGGATGGAACGTCACGCGCGACGGCACGGTCTTGAACGTGCCCATTGCGCTCCACCACGGCATCAGCAGGAAGAAGCTAAAGTAGATCAGCGTGCACACCTGCGAGACGATGGTCTTGGCGTCCGTCGGCGCCTGGGTACCGAGGTAGCCCAGCGTCAGGAAGGAGATGCCGAAGACGATGTACACATATTTGTGCCAGTCCGGACGGTAGCGGATCGACTTGACCTTCGAGTGGTCCAGCCAAGGCAGCGCGGCCAGGATCATCACGGAGGAGCCGAACAGCACCACGCCCCAGAACTTCGCGTCCAGGATGAAGGGCAGCATGCCGACGATGGCGACCAGGGCGACGCCGGCGATGGCGGCCTTGATGGCCGTGGCCAGGCGCGATTTGAGCCAGATGAACACGACGTAGGCGGCGACGGCGGCCATCAGCACGTACATGAAGTCGGCCGTGGTGGCCCGCAGCACCGAGTAGAACGGCGTGAAGTACCAGGTCGGGGCGATGTGCAGCGGGGTCTTCAGCGAATCGCCGGGCAGGAAGTTGTTGTATTCCAGGAAGTAGCCGCCCATTTCCGGCGCGAAGAAGACGACGGCGCTGAAGATGGTCAGGAAGATCGACACGCCGAACAGGTCGTGCACGGTGTAGTAGGGGTGCGAAGGGATGGAGTCGAGCGGGTGGCCGTCGGCGCCCAGGGTTTCCTTCACTTCGATGCCGTCCGGGTTGCTCGAACCGACTTCGTGCAGCGCGATCAGATGCGCGGCGACCAGGCCCAGCAGGACCAGCGGGATGGCGATCACGTGGAAGGCGAAGAAGCGGTTCAGTGTGGCGTCGGAGACGACGTAGTCGCCGCGTATCCACAGCGACAGGTCAGGGCCGATCAGCGGGATGGCGCCGAACAGGTTGACGATCACTTGCGCGCCCCAGTAGGACATCTGGCCCCACGGCAGCAGGTAGCCGAAGAAGGCTTCGGCCATCAGGCACAGGAAGATGGCGAAGCCGAACAGCCAGATCAGCTCGCGCGGTTTGCGGTAGGAGCCGTACAGCAGGCCGCGCGTCATGTGCAGGTAGACGATGATGAAGAAGGCCGACGCGCCGGTCGAGTGCATATAGCGCACCAGCCAGCCCCACGGCACTTCGCGCATGATGTATTCGACCGAGCCGAAGGCCAGGCTGGCGTCCGGCTTGTAGTGCATGGTCAGGAAGATGCCGGTGACGATCTGCAAGACCAGCACCAGCATGGCCAGCGAGCCGAAGATGTACCAGAAGTTGAAGTTCTTCGGCGCGTAGTATTTGCCCCACTGGTCGTTCCACAGCTTGGTCAGCGGGAAGCGGTCGTCGACCCAGCCCAGCGCCTTGGCGGCAACGGGTGCGTCGGCGGGGAATTTGGTTTCTTTGAAAGCGGCCATGATTATGCCTCGCCTTTCTCGTCTTTACCGATGACCAGTTTGGTATCGCTCAGGTACATATGGCGCGGCACTTGCAGATTGTCCGGCGCGGGCTTGTTCTTGAAGACGCGGCCGGCCATGTCGAAGGTCGAACCGTGGCATGGGCACAGGAAGCCGCCTTCCCAGTCGTCCGGCAGCGATGGCTGCGGGCCGGGCGTGAATTTCGACGAGGGCGAGCAACCGAGGTGGGTGCAGATGCCGACGGCGACGAGGATTTCCGGCTTGATCGAGCGCCATTCGTTGCGCGCGTATTCCGGCGTGAACTCTTCCGGGTTGCGCTTGGACTCGGCGTCGGCGACTTTGCCGTCGGTCTTTTTCAGCGAGGACACCATGTCCGGCGTCCGTTTCAGGATCCAGACTGGCTTGCCGCGCCATTCCACGGTGATCATCTCGCCCGGATTCAGGCTGCCGATGTCCACCTCTACCGGCGCGCCGGCGGCTTTCGCCCGTTCCGACGGCTGGAATGTACTTACCAAGGCCCCTGCGGTTGCCAAACCGACCACACTACCCGCCGCGCACGTAGCGACGAGCAAGCCGCGTCGGCCGGAATCGACCTGCTTTTCGTTACTCATACAAACCCCAATCAGTCAAAATGCGAAATCTTTTTTATAAGGAGCACCCCGCAATTTGCCCGCCGTCCCATCCCGGGTTCGCCTGAACCAGACCGGGGTGCCGCGCTTTTGCAGGTGCCCTGAAGCGTTAACATGGCTTCTAGCAACCTTAAATTATAAGGGAAGCGCGTGGCGATTTAAAGAAAAAACGTTGCCGGCGCCATAATTGGCGGGTTTTGTGGCGTCTTTCCGGCCGCCGCGGCGCCCCCCGCGCACGCGCCGCGCTTGGGATTCGGCCACGATCAAGAGTATGATCCAGATGCCGAATGCACAATCAAAGGAGAAAATTCATGGCAATGATGCAAGAATTCAAGGAATTTGCAATGAAGGGCAATGTCGTCGACCTGGCCGTCGGCGTCATCGTCGGTGGCGCCTTCGGCAAGATCGTCGACTCGCTGGTGCAGGACGTCATCATGCCGCCGATCAGCAAGGTGTTCGGCGGCCTGGACTTCGCCAACTACTATCTGCCGCTGAACAACCAGGGCACGCAACTGACCCTGGTCGAGGCGAAGAAGGCCGGCGCCGTCCTCGCCTACGGCAACTTCATCACGATCCTGATCAATTTCATCATCCTCGCCTTCATCATTTTCCAGATGGTGCGCCTGGTGAACAAGGCGCGCCGCAGCAGCGCGCCCGAGGCGGCGCCGGCGCCCGCCGCGACGCCGGAAGACATCGTGCTGCTGCGCGAAATACGCGACGCGCTGAAAAAATAAGCACCCCTCCCGGCGCCGCCCCGGCGCGGCGCCGGCCGTTTCCTTCCTGAAGCTTCTATGCGACGACTCTGGTTATTGTTTGCGCAAGCGGTGACCGTGGTCCTGGCACTGTATTTCGTCTATTCGGCCGTGCGCCCGGCGCGCGCGCCGCTGCCGCCGGCGCCGCCGGCCGCCGCCGTGGCCGCGCCCGGCTCCTACCGGGCCGCCGCCGCGCAGGCCATGCCGGCCGTCGTCAACATCCTCACCAGCCAGGCGCCGAAACGCTCCGCCCGGCCGCTGCTGAAGGACCCGTTCTACAAGAAATTCTTCGGCGAGCGCCCGCCCGACGAGGACGAGGAGTCCAGCCTCGGCTCCGGCGTCATCGTCAGCGCCGACGGCTTCATCCTGACCAACAACCACGTCGTCGAGGCGGCCGGGCAGATCGAGGTCGTGCTGGCCGACGGGCGCAAGGCGCCGGCCCGGGTGGTCGGCCTGGACCCGGAAACGGACCTGGCCGTCATCAAGGTCGCGCTCGATAAATTGCCCGTGATCGTGCTCGGCGACGTCGGACAGGCCAGGGTCGGCGACGTCGTGCTGGCCATCGGCAATCCCTTCGGCGTGGGCCAGACGGTGACGATGGGCATCATCTCCGCGCTGGGGCGCAATAATTTACACATCAACCACTTCGAAAACTTCATACAGACGGACGCGGCCATCAACTTCGGCAATTCCGGCGGCGCGCTGATCGACGGCAACGGCAAGCTGCTGGGCATCAACGCCGCCATCTATTCGCAAAGCGGCGGCTCGGTCGGCATCGGCTTCGCCATCCCCGTCTCGACCGTCAAGACGGTGATGGAGGAAATCATCAAGACGGGCCACGTCGTGCGCGGCTGGATAGGCGTCGAATCGCAGGACATCACGGCGGAGCTGGCGCGCACCTTCGGCCTGCGCCAGCAGAGCGGCGCCATCATCGCCGGCGTCGTCAAGAACGGCCCGGCCGACCGCGCCGGCATCAAGCCGGGCGACATCCTGCTGGCCGTCGACGGCAAGGCCGTCGCCGACACCACCGACATGCTGAACCTGATCGCCCAACTGGCGCCGGGCGGAAACGCTAAAATGACGGTGCTGCGCAAGGACCGCGAGGCAACCCTCGACGTCCTCGTCGGCAAGCGCCCCCACAACAAACTGCCCTGACTGGAAGCTGCTCCATGCATTTGCGCGATCTGAGCCAATTTTTGAACGAACTGAGCGAAAACAACAACCGGCCCTGGTTCATCATGAACAAGCCGCGCTACGACATCCTGCGCGAGGAATTCCTCGCCCTCGTCACGGGCCTGATCGCCGAACTGGGCAAATTCGACCCGGCCGTCAAATTCTGCAATCCGAAAAAAGCCCTGTTCCGCATCAACCGCGATGTCCGCTTCGCCCACGACAAGCGGCCCTACAAGACGCGCTTTTCGGCGGCCATCGCGCCCAACGACATGCGCCGCCCCAGCATGGCGGCCGGCCCCACCTATTACCTGCAGATCGAGGGCAGCGGCAAACTGCTGTTCGGCGCCGGCGAATACATGCCGCCGGCCGGGCGGCTGCGGGCCATCCGCGAGCACATGGTCAACGACGCGCCGGGTTTCAGCAAAGTGCTGAAGAATAAGCGCTTGCGCCAGACCTTCGGCACGCTGCAGGACGAGGGCAAGCTGATGCGGCCGCCCAAGGGCTTCGCCGCCGACGCCGAGCACATCGAGCTGATCAAGCTGAAAAGTTTTTTTGTCTGGACCGAGGTCCAACTGAACCTGAACGCGCCGGAGGAGCTGCTGCCGCAACTGGCGGCCGGGCTGAAGGATGCGCTGCCGCTGGTGACGTGGTTGCGCGGCGCCCGCGAACAGGAAGACGCAACGTAAAGGAGAGACGACATGGCATTGCCACATGCGGGGTCCGGCGAAGTGATCGCGGTGCAGCATGGCGACGACGATCTGACGCAGTTTTCCGCGCTCGCGCTGGCGAAGACGGACGAGATGGAATTGATACGCTTGACCCTGCCCAAAGGCAAGGTCATGCCCGAGCACCACGTGCCGGGGGAAATCACCCTGCTGTGCCTGCGCGGCGACGTCAGCGTCGACGCCCATGGCCGCAGCCAGACGCTGCGCAGCGGCCAGATGCTCTACCTGAACGGCGGCCAGGCCCACGCCTTGCGCGCCGAGCAGGACAGCCTGCTGCTGCTGACCATCCTGCTGGTCAAGGGCTTTTAAGTCAGGTCGCCTCGTCGCGCGGGTCGCGCGCCAGCAGGCGCCGCACCATGTCTTGCGGCCGGTCGCCGTCGAACAGCACGCCGGCGACGGCGTCGGTGATGGGCATGTCGACGCCCAGGGTGCGCGCCAGTTCGCGCACGGCGCGGGCGCAGGGCACGCCCTCGGCCACATGGCCCAGTTCGGCGACGATGGCGTCCAGCGGTTTGCCCTGGGCCAGGCCGAGGCCGACGCGGCGGTTGCGCGACAGCTCGCCCGTGCAGGTGAGGATCAGGTCGCCCATGCCGGTCAAGCCCATGAAGGTTTCCATCTGCCCGCCCAGCGCGGTGCCGAGGCGGGTGATTTCCGCCAGGCCGCGCGTGATCAGCGCGGCGCGCGCGTTCAAACCCAGCCCCAGGCCGTCGGCGATGCCGGTGGCGATCGCCAGCACGTTCTTGACGGCGCCGCCGACTTCGACGCCGGCCACGTCTTCGCTGGCGTAGACGCGGATGCCGCCGCCGTGCAGGGCGGCGACGACGCTGTCGCGCAGCGGCGCCGAGCGCGAGGCGATCGTCAGCGCGCAGGGCAGGCCGCGCGCCACTTCCTGGGCGAACGACGGCCCGGACAGGGCGCCGCCGGCCACCCGCTCGCCCAGCACCGCGGCGACGATCTGGTGCGGCAGCAGGCCGCTGCCGTTTTCAAAGCCCTTGCACAGCCAGACCAGGTTCGGGATGGCGCGCGTTTGCATTTGTTCGAGCAGGGGGCGCAGCCCGGCCACCGGGCAGGCGGCGATCAGCAGCGCGCCGGGTCCGTCGGCATGGGCCAGCGCGGCGTCGAAGTCGGCGCCCAGGCGCAGCGCCGGCGGCAGCACGAAGCCGGGCAGGTAGGGGTTCTCGCGGCGCGCCGCCATGTCTTGCATGGCGGCGCCGTTGCGGCCCCACAGCAGCACGTCGTGGCGGGCGGCGAAGGCGATGGCCACGGCCGTGCCCCAGGCGCCGGCGCCGAGTACGGTCACCTTGCGCGCGGCGGCGGAGGGGGAAACAGGGGAGTCTTGCATGGCACCTCAGGCGTAAAAGATGGGGCGGGCGCGGCCGCTCAGGCTGGCCGGCGCGCCGCGCATGCCCCGGGGCGGGGGCTGGCAACAAGCCGCGGGCCCGGCCCTGTTCAGATGCCCCAGACGTCGGCGCTTTTCACGTAGCCGCTCAAGCCGTCCTTGTGGCGCACCTTGATCCAGCCGGAGCTGTTCGCTTCCGTCACTTCGAGCAAGATGCCTTTTTCCGCGATGAATACGGGGGCGGACGCCTCGTCGGCGGCGGCGCGCACTTTCAGGCCGGCGCCGCGCACGACCACGTTGCGGCGGTTGCTCAGCACCTTGGCCTCGGTCCAGGCCAGGTCGCCGCTGACGTCGCGGACCTTGACCCATTCGCCGTAGCTGAGCACGACCTCAAGCGGCATGCCGCGCGGCGCCACATACAGTTTGCCGCCCTTCGTCGAGGGGGCGTCGTACAAGATGGCCGGGGCCGCGCCGACGGTCTTGAAGTCGAATGCGTGGCCGGCGGCTGTCGCCAGCATCAGCGCGGCGCCTGCGATCCAACGGGAAATACTCATAACCGGGCTTTCGAAATCGGTAAATCTGCGGCGCGGCGGGCGCGCCAGCGTGTCGTTGCGTGCCCGCGCCGCGGCCGCCGATGCGGCGCCGCGCGGGCATTGGACTTGCTTAGTGCGTGGCTTCGCCGGTGGCTGGCGCCGCCGCGGCGGCGTCGGCAACCGCTTGCAGGCGCTGCTGGTAGAACACTTCGAAATTGATTTCGGCCAGGTGCACTGGCGGGAAGCCGGCGCGGGTGATCATGTCGGCGATGTTGGCGCGCAGGTAAGGGTAGACGATGTTCGGGCAACCGATGCCCAGCAGCGGATCGAGTTGATCGGCTGGAATGTTGCGGGCTTCAAAGATGCCGGCTTGCTTGCCTTCGACCAGGAAGGCGACCTTGTCCTTGATTTTGGCGGTGACGGTGATGGTCACGGTCGACTCGAAAATGCCGTCGGCCAGCGGCTCGGCGCTGACGTCGAGAGCGACTTCGATGGCCGGCGCTTCTTGTTCCAGGAAGATGGAAGGCGAATTCGGCTGTTCCAGCGACATGTCTTTCAGATAGACGCGTTGGATTTGGAATACGGGTTGCAGGTTTTCGTCGGACATGGAACGCTTTCGTTGTAAGGGGAAGAACGGCAATTGCCGTCCGGATTAATGGTGCATACGCTCGTTTCTTGCTCTGTCGCTTGCTACGGCGCAGCCTGGAATCGAAGGTGAGGGCAATTGTATCAAAACCAATACCCTCCGCAGGACAATTTAAGCGCCCTTGAGCAAGGGGTCAAGGCCACCGGCCTGATCGAGCGCATACAGGTCGTCGAATCCGCCGACGTGGGTGTCGCCGATATAGATCTGCGGCACCGTGCGGCGCCCCGTGCGCTGCATCATCAGCGCGCGCTGCTCGGGGTCGAGGTCGACGCGGATTTTTTCGATGGCGGTCACGCCTTTGGCTTCGAGCAGGCGCTCGGCGCGCACGCAATAGGGGCACACGGCGGTGCTGTAGAGGAGGACATGGGCTGTCATGGCAGGGTTTCCTTTAAATGGTAAGGCTTGCGCTTACTTGGCCAGCGGCAAACCGGCCGCCTGCCACGCCGTGACGCCGCCTTCGAGGCAGACGACGTCCTCGAACCCGGCCTTGGCCAGCACCTTGGCGGCCAGGCCCGAGCGCACGCCCTTCTGGCAAACGACGACGATGGTCTTGTTCTTCGCCTTGTCGAGCTCGCCCACGCGCTGCACCAGCTCCGTCAGCGGGATGTGGCGGGCGTCGCGCAGGTGGCCGTTGGCGTACTCGGCCTCGTTGCGCACGTCGACGATCAGGCTCTTGCCGCGGTTGATCAACTGCGTCACCTCGAGCGCGGTGGCGCGTTTGCCGCGTTGCGTCAGGGTCGGCCACAGCAGGGCGCCGCCGGAAAGGACGACGATGCCAATAAGAAAAATGTGTTCAATAATGAATTTCACGGGTGTCCAATGGTTTAAGTCAATCCGCGCATTATAAAATAGAAGCTGGAAGAGTTACTCTCACGCTGAATTTTGCCTTAAACCCTCTAGAAGATTGAAGATTGACATGTATAAAATCGTTTTCATGCGTCACGGCGAGTCCACCTGGAACCTCGATAACCGCTTCACCGGCTGGACCGACGTCGATCTGACGGAGAAGGGCAGCCAGGAGGCGGGCCAGGCCGGCCGCATCCTGAAGGAAGCCGGCTTCACCTTCGACCTGGCCTACACCTCGGTGCTCAAGCGCGCCATCCGCACGCTGTGGCTGTCGCTGGACGCGATGGATCTGATGTGGTTGCCCGTCAAGCACGACTGGCGCCTCAACGAGCGCCACTACGGCGCCCTGCAGGGCCTGGACAAGGCGGAGACGGCCGCCAAGTACGGCGACGAGCAGGTGCTGGTGTGGCGCCGCAGCTATGACACGCCGCCGCCGCCGCTGGCCGCCGACGACGGGCGCGCCTCGTTCGCGGACCCGCGCTACGCCGGCTTGCCGCAGTCGGCCATTCCGCTGACGGAATGCCTGAAGGACACCGTGGCCCGCGTGATGCCGGCCTGGGACGAGGAAATCGCCCCGGCCATCCGCGCCGGCAAGCGCATCCTGATCTCGGCACACGGCAACAGCCTGCGCGCCCTGATCAAGATGCTTGACGGCATCAGCGACGCCGACATCGTCGGCCTCAACATCCCCAACGGCCAACCGCTCGTCTACGAGCTCGACGCCGACCTGAAGCCGATCCGCAGCTACTACCTGGGCGACCAGGAAGCCATCGCCGCCGCCATGAGCGCCGTGGCGAACCAAGGGAAGGCCAAGTAACTTTGCCGTCTTTCTTCCGGGTTGTCCCCCTCGTGTCACCGGCCTGGCGCGCCGGGCTGGGCTTGTGCCTGGCCCTGGCGCTCGCCAGCGGCGGCGCCCACGGCGCCAAAACCACCGCGCGCAGCAAGCAGAAGGTCGCCGCCGAGCAGCAGCGCGCCGATTTGCAGCAAAAGCTGACGGCCTTGAAGCGCGACATCAGCCGCACGGAAAGCGCCAAGGACGACGCCGCCGACACCCTGGCCGAGTCGGAGGAGGCGATCTCGAACGCCAACCGCGCGCTGCGCGAGCTGGCCGCCGAGCAGGAGCAGACCGGCGTCAAGCTGCGCGAGCTGGGCGGCGAGCACGAGAAGCTGGTCGCCACCGTGGCCCGGCAAAAGGCGCAATTGGCGAAGCTGCTGCGCGAACAATATGTCGCCGGCAACGAGGACCGCATCAAGCTGCTGCTGTCCGGCGACAACCCGAACCGCATCAACCGCGACCTGCAAATGCTGGCCTATGTGTCGCAGGCCCAGGCGCGCCTGCTGGGCGCCTTGCGGACGAATTTGCAGGCCGTCGAAAGCAACCAGGCCGAGGCGCAGAACGCCAAGGACGAGCTGGAAGAGATCGCGCAGGAAGAGCGCGAGCAGAAAACCCTGCTGGAGCAGGAAAAGGGCCGCCGCGCGGCGCTGCTGACGACGCTGTCGAAGCGCCTGGTGGCGCAGCGCAAGGACGCCGGCAACCTGGAACGCGACGAGCAGCGCCTGGGCAATCTGGTCGACCGGCTGGGCAAGTTGATCAAGGAACAGGCCGAGGCCGCCGCCGCCGAGCGCCGGCGCCAGGAGCAGTTGGCGCAGGCGCGCGCCGAGGCCAAGGCCAAGGCCGACGCCGAAGCGCGCGAGAAGCGCCTGGCGGCGCGCGCCAAGGCCCAGGCCGAGCGCGAGCGCCTGGCCCAGGAGCAGGCCAAGGGCGGCAAGGTCAAGCCGCTGCCGCCGCTCAAGCCCGACCCCATCGACGCCGACGAGCCGAAGGTGGTGGCGCGGCCGGCGGAAGAGGACAAGCCGGAGCCGGCGCGCCCCAGCCTGGGGCCGGCCGCGCCGGAGGGCGCCTTCGCCAGCCTGCGCGGGCGCATGAGCGCGCCCGTGGCGGGCAGGCTCAGCGCCAAGTTCGGCAGCCGCCGCGGCGAGGGGCCGAGCTGGAAGGGCGTCTTCATCCACGCCGCCGAGGGCGCCGACATCAAGGCCATCGCCGCCGGCCGCGTCGTCTATGCCGGCTGGCTGCGCGGCTCCGGCAACCTGATCATCGTCGACCACGGCAGCCAGTACTGGAGCATCTACGGCAATAACCAGTCCCTGCTCAAGCGCGTCGGCGACGCCGTCAAGGGCGGCGACGCCATCGCCAGCGTGGGAAACAGCGGCGGTAACGAAGAATCGGGTTTATACTTTGAAATGCGGCTGCAGGGCCGTCCCTTCGATCCCGCCGGCTGGGTGAAATTCTAGCGGTTCTTTTTGTGTTGTTTGGTGGAGTGCGGTAAAACATGGGCATCAAAGTAAAAAGTATCGGCCTGATCGGCTTGGGCATGCTGGCCGGCATAGGCGTGTCGATGCAGTTTTCCGCCGTCGCGCAAAAAAGCGCCGGCGGCCCCCTGCCGCTGGAAGAGCTGCGCCAGTTGTCCGACGTGTTCGGCCTGATCCAATCCGACTACGTCGAGGCCGTCGAGGGCAGGAAACTGCTGACCGAAGCCATTTCCGGCATGGTCGCCTCGCTCGACCCGCACTCGGTCTACCTGGACAAGAAAGCCTTCAAGGAAATGCGCGAAAGCGTGCAGGGCAAGTTCGTCGGCCTGGGCATCGAAGTCGGCATGGAGGATGGCTACGTCAAGGTGGTCGCGCCGATCGAGGATTCGCCGGCCGCCAAGGGCGGCATCCTGGCCGGCGACCTGATCACGCGCATCGACGGCGCGCCGATGAAGGGCCTGTCGCTGGACGAGGCCATCAAGAAGATGCGCGGCGAGCCGCACACCAAGATCACGCTGACCGTTTCCCGCAAAAACGAAGACAAGCCGCTGGTTTTCCCCATCGTGCGCGAGGAAATCCGCGTGCAAAGCGTCAAGGCCAAGATGGTCGAGCCGGGTTATGCCTGGGTGCGCATCGCCCAGTTCCAGGAACCCACCGTCGACGACATGGCGAAGAAAATCAAGCAGTTATATGCCCAGGACCCGCACCTCAAGGGCCTGGTGCTGGACCTGCGCAACGATCCCGGCGGCGTCGTGCCCGGCGCCGTTGGCGTTTCGGCCGCCTTCCTGCCGAAGGACGCCGTGATTGTCTCGACCAACGGCCAGCTGGCCGACTCGAAGCAGACCTTCTACGGCCGGCGCGAGTTTTACGCCGGCCGCAACGGCGGCGACCCGCTGGCGGCGCTGCCGGAGGCGCTCAAGCGCGTGCCGCTGGTGGTGCTGGTTAACACCGGCTCGGCGTCGGCCTCGGAAATCGTCGCCGGCGCGCTGCAGGACCACAAGCGCGCCACCATCCTCGGCACCCAGACCTTCGGCAAGGGCTCGGTGCAGACCGTGCGCCAGTTGACGGCCGACACGGCCGTCAAACTGACGACGGCGCGCTACTACACGCCGAACGGGCGCTCGATCCAGGCGCGCGGCATCGTGCCCGACATGATGGTCGACGAAACGGCCGACGGCGACGGCTGGAACAGCTTGCGCGTGCGCGAGGCCGATCTGCAAAAACACCTGGGCAACGACGAAGACAAGGGTGTCGCGCCGGTCGTGGCCAAGCACGACGAGCTGGACGACGAAAAGCGCCTGGCCGAGCTGGCGAAGAAGCGCAAGCCGCTGGAATACGGCGGCAAGGATGACTTCCAGCTGACGCAGGCACTGAACCACTTCAAGGGCTTGCCGGTGAAGCTGTCGAAAGTCGAAGCGACCGACAAGGCCGACGCCAAGGCGGAAGCCAAGGCTGACGCCAAGGCCGAGAGCAAAGTCGACGACAAAAAGGCGCCGGCCAAGAAATAGGTGCGGGAGCGCCGTAAGCGGTTCATCCGGCCCGCGGCGCCAACCGGGGGTCTGACCCGCCGGGTCTGACCCCGGCTTTATACCCGGCGCCAGCTTGTCCTTTACGGAATAACATGAACGATACGCAACTGCTGCGCTACTCGCGCCACATCCTGCTCGACGAGATCGGCATCGAAGGCCAGCAGGCGCTGCTGGACGCCCACGCGCTGCTCATCGGCGCCGGCGGCCTCGGTTCCCCGGCCGCCATGTATCTGGCGTCGGCCGGCGTCGGCCGCCTGACCATCGTCGACAACGACAACGTCGACCTGACCAATCTGCAGCGCCAGATCGCCCACACGACGGCGCGCGTGGGCCAGCCGAAGGCCGAGTCGGCGCGCCAGACCTTACAGCAAATCAATCCCGAGATCGACATCGCCGCCGTCAACGAACGCGCCGACGCCGCCCGCCTGGACGAATTGGTGGCGGCGGCCGACGTGGTGCTCGACTGCAGCGACAATTTCCGCACCCGCCACGCCGTCAACCGCGCCTGCGTGGCCCACCGGGTGCCGCTGGTGTCGGGCGCGGTGATCCGCTTCGACGGCCAGGTCAGCGTGTTCGACCCGCGCGCGCCGGCCTCGCCGTGCTATTGCTGCCTGTTTCCGCAGGACCAGCAGTTCGAGGACGTCGCCTGCGCGACGATGGGCGTGTTCGCGCCGCTGGTCGGCGTGGTCGGCGCCATGCAGGCGGCCGAGGCGCTGAAACTGCTGATGGGCGTGGGCCGTTCGCTGGCCGGGCGCCTGCTGATGCTCGACGGCGTCAACATGGAATGGAGCAGCATCGGCGTCGCGCGCGACCCCGGCTGCCCGGTCTGCGGCACCGCGCCGGCGCGGGCCTAAGCGCTCCCGGCTATACGTTTTTGACAACGTTCTTTGGCGTTGCGCCAATTCCGTCTTATACTCTGCACTCGTTCACCATCATCTTTCAATTTTCTTATGCAAAACGTCGCACATCGTTCGACCCGCCGCCGCCTCGCGCGCGGCTTCACGCTGATCGAAATCATGGTCGTGGTGGTGATCATGGGCATCCTCGCCTCGCTGGTCGTGCCCAAGCTGATCAGCCGCACCGGCGAGTCGCGCGTGGCCGCGGCCCGCGTCGACATCGCCACGCTGATGCAGGCGCTCAAGCTGTACAAGCTCGACAACCAGCGCTACCCGAGCACCGAGCAGGGCTTGCAAGCCCTCGTCACGAAGCCGACCACCGGCCCGGCCGCGAACGGCTGGAAGAGCGGCGGCTACCTGGAAAAAATGCCGAAAGACCCGTGGGGCAATCCCTACCAGTACCTGTCGCCCGGCATCAAGGGCGAGATCGACGTGCTGTCGCTGGGGGCCGACGGCCAGCCGGGCGGCAGCGGCGACGACGCCGACATCGGCTCGTGGGACATTTAACCCGCTTGCTGCCTGAGCGACGCGGCGCCGGCGCGCGGCCGCTGCATTTGGCGCGCGGCTTCACGCTGATCGAGCTGCTGGTCGTGCTGGTCATTGTCGGCCTGACGATGGGGCTGGTGTCCTTCAACGCCATGCCCAGCCGCCAGCAGGGCTTGCAAAAGGAGGCCGAGCGCATCGCGCTGCTGCTGCAACTGGCCCGCGACGAGGCCATCGTGCGCAATCGCCAGGTTGCCTTCGAGGCGGACGCCGACAGCTACCGCTTCCTGGTGCGCAACGACAAGCGCTGGGAAGCCGTGACGCAGGACGACCTGTTGCGCGAGCGCCCCTTCAAATACAGTCCGGTGCTGTTTACCATCGTGCCGCCGAGCGGCACGGGCGCGCCGCCGCTGCGCATCGTCTTCGGCCGCGAGCCGGTCGACAAGCCCTTCGTGCTGACCATGGCCAGCGGCGACAGCAGCGCCGCCATCCGCGCCGATGGCATCGGCCATTTCACCGTCGAATGAAGATGCCGCCATTGCGCCGCGGCCGCGGCTTCACCCTGCTCGAAGTGCTGGTCGCGCTGGTCATCGTCGGCACCGCGCTGGGCGCCTCGCTGCGCGCCGTCGGCAGCCTGACGCAGAACAGCAATGGCTTGCGCAGCACGATGATGGCGACCTGGTCGGCCGAGAACCGCCTCGTCCAATTCCGCCTGAGCAAAGCCTTCCCGCCGATCGGCAAGACCTCGACCGATTGCCCGCAGGGCGATCTGCGCCTGATTTGCCAGGAAGAGGTGCTGGCGACGCCGAATCCGCGCTTCCGCCGCGTCGAGGTCAGCGTCTACGACGCGGAAAACCCCGAGCGCCGCATCATCAAGCTGGTGCAACTGGTGCTGAGCCAATGAGCGGGCGGCGCGCGCACCGGCGCGGCTTCACGCTGATCGAGCTGCTGGTGGCGATCAGCATCCTGGCCATCGTCGCCGTGCTCGGCTGGCGCGGCCTGGACGGCATCGTGCGCGCGCGCATGACGCTGACGGGGCAACTGGAGCAGACCCGCGGCATGCAACTGGCGTTCGCCCAGATGCAGAGCGATTGCGAGCAGCTGGCCGGCGCCGGCGCCGGCGTGGCGCTGCTGCACGGGCGCCGCAACCTGCAGGCGGAAAACGACCGCCTGACGCTGGTGCGCGCCGTCTTCGCGGAAAACGAGGCGGCGCAGTTGCAGGTGGTGTCCTACCGCATCAAGGACGGCGTGCTGACGCGGCGCGAGTCGAACGGCACACGCGACCTGCTGGTGCTCGATGCGCTGTGGCAGGCGGCCTTGAGCGACAGCGACAGCAGCACGGCCGCCGTGCAGTTGCAGGCCGACGTGGCCGGCATGTCGATGCGCCTGTGGGACGGCAGCGGCTGGAGCGCCCCCGGCAGCGTCCCGGCCGCGCCGGCGGCGCCCGGCCCGGTCGGCACGGCGCCGGCCGCCAGCAGCGGCCTGGAGGTGTCGCTGCGGCTGCAGAGCCAGCAAACGGATTTGATCAAGATTTTCCTGCTGGGGGCCGTATGAGGCGGCCGTTGCGGCTGGCGCGCCAGCGCGGGGTCGCCGTCATCACGGCCTTGCTGCTGACGACGCTGACGGTGACCATCGTCGCCAGCCTGTTCTGGCAGCAGCAGGTGCAGGTGCGCTCGATGGAGAACCAGCGCCTGCACCAGCAGACCAAGTGGATCTTGCTCGGGGCGATAGATCTGGCGCGCTTCTGGCTGCGCCAGGACAACCCCAGCCAGACCCGCCTCGACGGCACCTGGACGACGCCGGTGGCGGAAACCAATCTGGACCAGTTCGTCGAACGCGAGCGCGTCGAGGGCGAATCGTATGCGGCGACGCTATCGGGCCGTGCCACGGACGCGCAGGCGCGCTACAATCTTGCCAACCTTGCCAAAAATCGCGTGCCCGATCCCGTGCAGGTGCAGGTGTTCGGACGTTTGCTGGCCAATGTGCAGCTCGACCCCGCGCTGGCGCAGACCGCCGCCGCGGCCGTCGCGGCGACGCAGAAGGCGGCCGCGACGGCCGACGGCGACGGCGGCGGCAAGGTCGCCGCCGGCGTGCCGGCGGACGGGCGCGAACCGATGGACTTCCTGCGCGTCGAGGATTTGCTCGGCGTGGCCGGCTTCACGCCGGCGGCGCTGGAGCGCCTGCGCGACTTCGTCATCGTGCTGCCCAAACCGAGCGCCATCAACGTCAACACGGCGCCGGCCGAGGTGCTGGCGGCGGCGGTGGTGTTTTCCGTGTCGGAGGCGGGCGCCCTGGTGAGCAACCGGCAGCGCAAGCCGTTCAACGGCATGGGCGATTTCATGGCGCTGATACAGGGCAAAACCCTGTTGGTGCCGAACGAGGGTGTGGACATTAAAAGCAGTTACTTCCTGGTTGACAGCCAGGTGCGGCTGGACCGCGCGGCGCTCGACACGCAGGCGCTGATCCAGCGCGACAGCATGACCCGGACCACGACCCTGGTCTGGGTGCGGGAAAACTAGAACCTGAAAGCGAGACCCTTTGACTACACTGTATATCCGCCACCCGGCCAAGGCCAGCGTCGACAGCGTCGCGCAGTGCCAGTTCGCGCTGGCCGGCGCCGACGGCAGGCTGCTGCAGCAGGGCGCGGCCGCGCTGGGCGGCATGGGCCAGATGATAGGCGCGGCGCGCCGCGTCGTGCTGCTGCTGGCCGCCGCCGACGTCACGCTGCTGCGCCTGAAGGTGCCGCCGCTGTCGGCCGCGCGCCTGAAGGCGGCGCTGCCCGGCCTGGTCGAGGAGCAGATCCTCGGCGAGCCGGGCGACTGCGTGCTGGCCGCCGGCGCCGAGGGCGCCGACGGCATGCGCACGGTGGCCGTCGTGCAGCGGGCCTGGCTGGAGGTGCTGGTCAAGGCCCTGCTGGCGCAGGGCGCGCGCGGCGTGGCCGCCCTGCCGGCGCAGCTGTGCCTGCCGCTGCAGCCGGGCGGCGCCGCCGCCGCCTTGCATGAGGTCGACGGCGGCGTCGCGCTGACCCTGCGCCTGGCCCCCCACGAGGGCATGGGCCTGATCCTGCCGGCGCAGGCGCCGGCGACGCTGCTGCCGCTGCTGCGCGCCTTCGTCGCCGAGGCGCCGCTGACCCTGTACGTCGGCGCCGCCCAGCTGGCCGCCTACCAGGAGGCGGCCGCCGCCACGGCCGGCGTCGCCGTCGAGGCGGAGCAGTGGCCGCACTGGATCGCGGCGGCGAAAACGGCCGGCCTGGACCTGGTGCCGGCGCTGGGCGCGGCCGGCGGCCAGGCGCGCAACTGGCAGCGCTGGCGCTGGCCGCTGCGGCTGGCGCTGCTGGTGGCCCTGGTGAACATCGCCGGCGTCAACATCGAGTGGCTGCGCCTGAAGCGCGACGCCGCGGCGCTGCGCGCCGCCATGCAGCAAACCTTCAAGGCGGCGTATCCGAACGAGACGCCGCTGTATCCGGCCGAGCAGATGCGCCGCAACCTGGCCACGGCCAAGCTGGCCAGCGGCCAGATGGCGGCCGACGAATTCAGCGCGCTCGGCGCGGCCCTGGGCGAGGCCCTGGGCGCGCTCGGCGCCAAGGGCGCGATCGCCTCGCTCGACTACCGCGAGCGCGCGCTCACCGTCAAGCTCAAGCCCGACACCGTGCCGGCCGGCGTGCTGGCCAAGGCCAAGGCGGCGCTGGCGGAGCGCCAGTTGCAATTATCCGAGCCGGCCCCCGGCACCTGGCAGATCCGCGCAGCGGCAGGAGTGAAACCATGAAGAATGTGAGCGTCATGCTGGAGCGCTACAAGCTGGCCGCCGGCACGTTTTGGCAGCAGCGCAGCGAGCAGGAGCGCCAGTTCCTCGGCGTCGGCGGCGCGGTCGCCGCGCTGGCGCTGCTGTACGCGGTGCTGATCGGGCCGGCCGTCTCCGGCCGCGAGGCCCTGTTGAAGGAATTGCCGCAACTGCGCCTGGACGCCGCCGAAATCGAGGGCCTGGCGCGCCAGGCCGCCGAGCTGACGCGCCAGGCGCCGCCGCCGCCGGAGCCGATGAGCCGGGCCAGCCTGAGCGCGTCGCTGGCCGCGCAGGGCTTGACGGCGCAGTCGATCTCGCTGACGGGCGAGTACGCCAAGCTGCAGCTGAACGAAGTGCCGTTCGCCGGCCTCGTCGCCTGGCTCGACGCCGTGCGCCGCGACAGCCGCATCGCCGTGCAGGACGCCAATGTCGTCGCCCAGCCGACGGCCGGCGTGGTCAACGCCACGCTGACGCTGCACCAGGGCGCCGGCCGATGAGGCGCGCCGCGGGAAGCAAAAAAAGGGCCGGCCCGTGAAGCGCGCTGTGCTATGGTTGCTGGCCGCCGCGTTCGGCGCCGCCGCGACGCTGCTGCTGTTCTTTCCGGCCGCCTGGCTGGCGGCGGCCGTCGAGCGCCAGACGGGCGGACGTTTGACGCTGGGCGACGCCCAAGGTACGCTGTGGCGCGGTTCGGCCTTTGTCGGCGGCGCCGCCGGCAGCGGCGGCAGCGTCACGCCGCTGCTGCCGGGCCGTTTCGCGTGGCGGCTGTCGCCGCTGGTGCTGCTGGGGACGGTCGACGTCGAGCTGGAGAACCCGGCGGCGCTGTCGCAGCCCTTGAGCCTGCGCGGCTCCTGGTCGCAGTGGCAGCTCAGCCCGGCGTCGCTGCGCCTGCCGGCCGAGCGCCTGTCCGGCCTGGGCGCGCCGCTGAACACGATCGCCCCCAGCGGCACGATGCGGCTGTCGTGGACGACGCTGCGGCTCGGTCTGGCCGGCGGCGGCATCGCCGTCGAGGGCCGCACGACGCTGGAGATGGCCGATATGGCGTCGCGCCTGTCGCCGATCCGGCCGCTGGGCAGTTATGAATTGGCTTTCGACTGGCACGGCCAGCAGGCGCAACTGGGCCTGCGATCCGTCAAGGGCCCGCTGCTGCTGGAGGGCAGCGGCGCGCTGGTCAACGGGCGCCCGCAGTTTTCCGGGCAGGCGCAGGCAGCAACAGGATATGAAGAGACCTTGGCAAGTTTGTTGAATTTGCTGGGCCAGCGCCGTACCAATAGCGACAAAAACATCATCGCCTTAGAGTTCAGATAATGACAAAACACACTGTGAGCAACTTTCCCTTTCCGGCGCTGTCGCTGCGCCGCCTTGGCGCCGGCGCGCTGCTGTGCTGCGCCGTCGCCGCCGCCCCCGTCCGCGCCGCCGACGAGGCCGCGCTGAATTTCGTCGGCGCCGACGTCGAGTCGGTGATCAAGGCGGTCGGCCACTACACCAACATCAATTTCGTCATCGACCCGCGCGTCAAGGGCACGATCACGCTCGTGTCGGAGAAATCCATCACGAAAAGCCAGGCCTTCGCGCTGCTGGCGTCGGCGCTGCGGCTGCAGGGCTTCGCCGTCGTCAGCGGCGACGGCTACGCCAAGGTGGTGCCGGAGGCCGAAGCCAAGCTGCAGTCGGTGCCGACCCAGGTCGGCGCCGGCGCCGGCGTCAAGGGCGACCAGATCGCCACCCAGGTGTTTTACCTGAACTACGAGTCCTCGAACAATCTGCTGACGGTGCTGCGCCCGCTGATTTCGCCGAACAACACGATCAACGCCAACCCCGGCAACAACACGCTGGTGATCACCGACTATGCCGACAACCTGAAGCGCCTGGGCAAGATCATCGCCGCCCTCGACGCGCCCATCGCCGCCGACATGGACGTCATTCCGGTGCGCTACGCCATCGCCTCCGACCTGGCGGCGATGGTCAACAAGCTCACCGAGCCGGCCGGCGGCGCCGCCGACGCCGGCCGCATCTCGGTGCTGGCCGACCCGCGCACCAATTCGCTGGTGCTGCGGGCGCCGTCGCCGGCCCGGGCCAACCTGGCCAAGTCCCTCATCGCCAAGCTGGACCAGCCCACCGCGCAACTGGGCAATGTCCACGTCGTCTACCTGAAAAACGCCGACGCCACCAAGCTGGCGCTGACGCTGCGCGCCGTCATGGGCAGCGGCGACGGCGCCGCCGGCCAGAGCGGCGGCGGCACGCCGGCGCCGACGCCGGCGCCGACGCAGGGCGGCACGGCGTCGACCACAAACAGCGCCATGGGCGGCCAGCAGGGCGGCGGCGCCGCGCTGTCGCAGGCGCCGCAGGCGCTGCCGGCGGGCGGCGCGGCCGGTTTCATCCAGGCCGACGTCGCCACCAACACGCTGATCATCACCTGCTCGGAGCCGATGTACCGCAACCTGCGCGCCGTCATCGACCAGCTCGACGTGCGCCGCGCCCAGGTTTACCTGGAGTCGCTGATCGTCGAGGTGACGTCGGCCAAGGCTTCCGAGTTCGGCGTGCAGTGGCTGGGCCTGTCGGGCGACAAGAACAGCAGTTACCGCATCGGCGGCCTGCAGTCCTTCTCCAGCGGCAACAACAACATCGCCGCGCTGGCGGCCGGCGCCGCCAAGGGCGGCAGCGCCGTGCAACTGCCGGGCGGCGGCTTGACGCTGGGCGTGTTCAAGCAGATCAACGGCGCGCTCGGCCTGGGCGCCCTGGCCCACGCGCTGGAATCGGACGGCAACGCGAATATCCTGTCGACGCCGAACATGATCACCCTCGACAACGAGCTGGCGACCATCCAGGTGGGCCAGAACGTGCCGCTGCTGACGGGGCAGACGCTGGTGCCGGGCACCAGCAACGCCAGCCCCTTCCAGACCATCGAGCGCAAGGACGTCGGCTTGACGCTGAAGGTGCGGCCGCAGATTTCCGAGGGCGGCACGATCAAGATGGCCATCTACCATGAAACGTCGACCGTCGAGAAGGCCAGCCTGACGGCGCAGTCCGGCCTGACGCTGAACAAGCGCGTCATCGAGAACAACGTCATCGCCGACGACGGCCAGATCATCGTGCTGGGCGGCCTGATCGAGGACACCACCAACGACAACGCCGAGAAGGTGCGCGGCCTGGGCGACATCCCCCTGATCGGCAACCTGTTCAAGTACCAGACGCGCGAGCGCAAGAAGACCAATCTGATGATTTTCCTGCGCCCCGTGGTGATCCGCAGCAAGGAGCAGAGCAGCAGCCTGGCGGCCGACCGCTACGACTACATGCGCGCCGCCGAGGAGAAGGCGCAGCCGCAGACGGGCAACCTGATGCTGCGCGACCTGGGCGCGCCGCAGTTGCAGCAGTTGCAGGACGGCCATCCGGCCGGCAGCAATATGGCGCTGCGGCCGCTGCCCCTGCCGCCGGCGGCGCGGCCCGCGCCGGCCGCGCCGGCCAACGCCACCGTGCCGAACTGATATGAGCCAGCTGCTGCCCTACGCCTTCGCCCGCGACCACGCGCTGCTGGCCCGCGCCAGCGACGCCGCCGAGCACACGGTCGACGTGCTGGTGTCGGCGACGACGGCGCCGGCCGCCATCGCCGAGGTGTCGCGCCGTTTCGGCCGGATCCGCCTGCTGAGCATGGCGCGCGCCGAGCTCGACGCCGCCATCGCCGCCGCCTACGCCGGCGCCGGCGGCGACGCCGCGCAGATGGCCGACGAGTTCGACGCCGACCTCGACTTGACCAAGCTGCTGCAGGACGTGCCGGCCATCGAGGACTTGCTCGAATCGTCAGACGACGCGCCGGTGATCCGCATGATCAACGCCCTGTTGACCCAGGCGCTGCGCGAAGGCGCCTCCGACATCCACATCGAGCCGTTCGAGCTGACCTCGGTGGTGCGCTTCCGCATCGACGGCAGCCTGCGCGACGTGGTGCGGCCGCGCAAGGCCATCCACGGCTCGCTGATCTCGCGCATCAAGATCATGGCCCAGCTCGACATCGCCGAGAAGCGCCTGCCGCAGGACGGCCGCATCACGCTGCGGGTCGGCGGCAAGCCCGTCGACGTGCGCGTCTCGACGCTGCCGACGGGGCACGGCGAGCGGGCCGTGCTGCGCCTGCTCGACAAGGAGGCCGGCCGCCTCGACCTGGCCCACCTGGGCATGAGCGGCGCCATGCTGCCCGAGTTCGACGGCTTGCTGAAGCAGCCGCACGGCATCGTCCTCGTCACCGGGCCCACCGGCTCGGGCAAGACGACCACGCTGTACGCGGCGCTGTCGCGGCTGAACGCCAGCACCACCAATATCCTCACCGTCGAAGACCCGATCGAATACGACCTCGTCGGCGTCGGCCAGACCCAGGTCAACCCGCGCATCGAGATGAGCTTCGCCAAGGCGCTGCGGGCCATCCTGCGGCAAGACCCGGACGTCATCATGATCGGCGAGATCCGCGACCTGGAGACGGCGCAGATCGCCGTGCAGGCTTCGCTGACGGGCCACCTGGTGCTGGCGACGCTGCACACCAACGACGCGGCGGCGGCCGTCACGCGCCTGCTCGACATGGGCATCGAACCGTTCCTGCTGTCGTCCTCGCTGCTGGGCGTGCTGGCGCAGCGCCTGGTGCGCAAGCTGTGCGGCGCCTGCAAAAGCTTCGACGGCCAGCACTGGCAGGCGGTCGGCTGCGAGCGCTGCGGCCACACCGGCTACCAGGGCCGGGTCGGCGTCTACGAGCTGCTGCAGACCACCGAGCAGATCCGCGCGCAAATCCACAACCGCGCCTCCGAAGCCGAGGTGCGCGCCGCGGCGCAGCGCAGCGGCATGCTGACGATGCGCGAGGACGGCGAGCGCTGGCTGGCCGACGGCACCACCACGCCGGCCGAGCTGCTGCGCGTGACCAAAGACTAGGGACCGGCCGATGCCCGCATTTCGCTATGAAGCCGTGGACGCCGGCGGCGCCACCAAGAAGGGCGTGCTGAACGCCGACAGCGCGCGCGCCGCGCGCGCCGAGTTGCGCGTGCAGGGCCTGGTGCCGCTGCTCGTCGAGGCCATCGCCGCCCAGGTCGACGCGGCCGGCGTGGCCCGCCAGCGCAGCTTCGGCGAGCGCCTGTCGAACACCGAGCTGGCCCTGTTCACGCGCCAGCTGGCCAGCCTGCTGGAGGCGGGCCTGCCGCTGGAGCAGGCGTTCTCGGCCCTGCTGGAACAGGCCGAGCGGCCCTATCTGCGCGACCTGATCGCCTCGATCCGCTCCGAGGTCATCGGCGGCGCCGCCTTTTCCGACGTGCTGGCGCGCCACCCGCGCGACTTCGCCGAAATCTACCGCGCCCTGGTGGCCTCGGGCGAGCAGATCGGCCACCTGTCGCGCGTGCTGTCGCGCCTGGCCGACTACATCGAGCGGCGCAACGCGCTGGTGCAAAAGGTCAGGCTGGCCTTCACCTACCCGGCCATCGTCACCGTGGTCGCCTTCGCCATCGTCATCTTCCTGCTGACCTATGTGGTGCCGCAGATCGTCTCCGTGTTCGCCAACACCAAGCAGAAGCTGCCGCTGCTGACCGTCATCATGCTGGCGCTGTCGGACTTCGTGCGCCACTACGGCCTGCTGGTCGGCGCGGTGCTGCTGGCGGCCTGGTTCGCCTGGCGCCGCGCCCTCACGGAGCCGGGCCTGAAGCGGCGCTGGCACACCTGGCTGCTGACGGCCCCCCTGTACGGCAAGTTCGAGCGCAGCCTGAACACGGCCCGCTTCGCCAGCACGCTGGCCATCACGACGGGTTCCGGCGTGCCCATCCTGCGGGCCCTGGAAACGAGCCGCGACACGCTCTCGAACGTGGCCATGCGCGAGCTCGTCGAAGAGGCCAGCAACAACGTCCGCGAGGGCGTCAGCCTGGCGCGCGCGCTGTCGGCGCAGAAGCACTTCCCGCCCATGCTGATCCATATGATACGGGCCGGCGAAATCACCGGCGAGCTGCCGGCCATGCTGGAACGGGCCGCCAGCGCCCAGGAGCAGGACCTGGAGCGGCGCACGCTGACCATCGCCGGCCTGCTGGAGCCGGCGCTGATCCTGGCGATGGGCATCGTGGTGCTGCTGATCGTGCTGGCGGTGCTGATGCCGATCATCGAAATTAACCAGCTGGTGCGTTAAAGAGGAATGGAATGAAGCGTTTGCCCCTGTTTGTCAGTTTTCTCGCCGTCGTGGCGCTGTCCGCCTCGCTGGCCTACTGGACGCTGCAATTGTTCAAGCCGCAGCAGCGTCCGCTGGCCGCCGTCGCCAGCCTGGGCGCGCCCGAGGCCAGCCCGGAGGCGGCCGCCGGCCTGTTCGGCGGGCGCCTGCAGGCCGCCGCCCTGAGCAATTACCAGTTGAAGGGCGTCGTCGCGGCCGCCGACGGCCGCGGCAGCGTGGCCATCCTGGCCAGCGACAGCAAGCCGGCGCAAGCCTATCCGGTCGGCGCCGAGGTGGCGCCCGGCGTCGTCGTCAAGGAAGTGCAGCCGCGCTTCGTGCTGCTGGCCGACGGCGGCGTGCCGAAGCGCGTCGAACTGGCGCAGGAGGCCGGCCGCGGCGACGCGCCGCCGCTGTCGGCGGCGCCGCCGCTGCCGCCGCCGCAACCGCCGCAGGGCCAGCCGCAGCCGCCGCAGCAGCCGCCCGTGCAGATGGCACCGCCGTCGCGCATCGGCATGCCGGCGCCGGGCGCGCAGCGCTGACAGTCGGGCCGCGTGCCCGGGCCGGCTCGCCGGCCTTTTTTCCCCCCGGCGGCCCGGCCGCCGCGCTTTCTGGAGTCACCGCACCATGCTATCCCTTCGCGCCCTCGTGGTTTGCTGCGCCTGCGCGCTACCCCTGTCCCATGCCGCCGCGCAGGACGCCGCCCCGGCCGACGCGCCGGCCGCGCGCCCGCGCGTCGGCCTCGTGCTGTCCGGCGGCGGCGCCCGCGGCCTGGCCCACATCGGCGTGCTGCGGGTGCTGCGCGACATGCGCGTGCCGGTCGACATCGTCGTCGGCACCAGCATGGGCGGCGTCATCGGCGGCGCCTACGCGGCCGGCGCCTCGGTGGCCGACCTGGAGCGCATGGCGCGTGACACCAGCTGGGACCGCGTCGTGGCCGACCGCCAGGCGCGCGACGACCTGGCCTTCCGGCGCCGCGAGGAAGACCAGCTGCTGCCCTCGCGCATCGAGTTCGGCCTGAGCCGCGACGGCGTCTCGCTGCCGCCCGCCGCGGCCGGCAACGCGGCCCTGGAGCTGGCGCTGAACCGGCTGCTGCCGGACGCCATGCGCGACCGTCCCGTCAACAGCCTGCCGCTGCCGTTCCGCTCGGTGGCCTCGGACTTGATCACGGGCGAGTTGGTCGAGCTCGACGACACGCCGCTGTTCCTCAGCGTGCGCGCCTCGCTGGCCGTGCCGGGCGTGTTCGCGCCCGTGCGCATCAAGCAGCGCCTCGTCGTCGACGGCGGCCTGGTGCGCAACCTGCCCGTCGACATGGCGCGGGCGATGGGCGCCGAGATCGTCATCGCCGTCAACGTCGGCACGCCGCTGGCGCCGGAAAAGGAGCTGGGCAGCGCCATCGGCGTGGCCCAGCAGATGCTGCAAATCCTCACCGAGCAAAACGTGCAGCGCTCGATCCGCGAGCTGGGGCCGGGCGACATCCTGCTGGCGCCGGACTTGAACGGCATCAGCTTCCTCGACTTCGGCAAGCAGGAGCGGGCCATGCGCGCCGGCGCCGAGGCGGCGCGCGCGCTGGCCCTGCGGCTGGCGCCGCTGGCCCTGCCCGAGCGCGAGTACGCGGCGCTGGAGGCGCTGCGGCTGGCCGCGCCGGTGCTGGCCGACGTGGCGCTGCCGCTGGCCCGGCTTGAGGTGCAGAGCGGCGGCGGCATCAACGAAAGGGCGCTGGCGGCGCAGTCCGGCCTGGTCGAGGGCAGCGCCGTGACGCGCGAAGAGGTGCGCCGCGCCGGCGCCCGCCTGTACGGCCGGGGCGACCTGGCGCGCGTCGAAACCGAGGTCAGCGACGCCGGCGACCAGCGCAGCGTGCTGATCAAGGCCACCCCGTCGGAATGGGCCGGCAGCCGCCTGCGCGTCGGCCTGGAGCTGGGCAGCGATTTCAACGACAACAACAAGTTCGCGCTGAAGGTGATGCACGTGGCCAGCTCGCTCAACGCCTGGGGCGCCGAGTGGCGCACCATCGGCCGGATCGGCACCGAGCGCTCGATCGAGACGCAGTGGTGGCAGCCGCTGGGCGCCGGCTCGCCGTGGTATATCGCGCCGTCGCTGCGCTACAGCTCGGCGGTGGGGGACAAGTTCATGGACGGCTTGCGCAACTACCGCTACGCCTACGACTTGAACAGCGCCACGCTGGCGCTGGGGCGCGGGCTGGGCAGCTATGGCGACGTGCAGATCGGCATACGCCGCAACCAGGGCCGGGCGCGCCAGGTGATCCCCGAGATGACCGCGGGGATGCAGACGGGCCTGGCCACCGACCGCTACATCGCCTACCGCATCGACACGCTGGACTCGCTGGCCTTCCCCACCAGGGGCTTCATGCTGGACGCCACCTGGGCCAGTTCCGTCGACAGCGGCGCCGAGCGGGGCCCGGCGGAGCGGCGCACGGCCGTGACGGCGCTGTCGGCCTTCCACACGGAAAACTGGGCCGGCCACGTCTACGCCGAATGGGCGCGCGGCCAGAGCGGCGCGGCGCCGCTGCAGCTGGGCGGCTTCCTGCGGCTCTCCGGCGTGCAGGAGAATTCCATCGAGGGCCGCAGCGTGCTGCTGAGCCGTCTGGTGATGGCGCGCCGCATCGGCGCCGTGCCCAGCACGCTGGGCGGGGCCATCCGCGCCGGCTTCTCGCTGGAGGCGGGCGGCGCCTTCGACCAGAGCGAGCCGTGGCAGCGGGGCCGCTTCACCCAGTCGGTCAGCGCCTTCCTGTCCGTCGACACGCGCTTCGGCCCCTTCTATGCGGGCGCCGGCGCCAGCAAGCGCGGCACCGGCACCTTCTATTTATTCCTCGGGCCGATCTGGTGAGCCGGGCGGGGCCGGCGCAGCGCCGTGAAGGCGCCGAATTCCCATGAGCGGAAGCCCAGCAGCAGGGTAAAGCCGTCGCGCTCGCTGGCGGCGAGGCGGCGGTCGCCCTGGTGCAGACGGGCCAGTTCGCCGGCCAGGTGCTGGATCTTCTGCACCAGCTCGCGCGCGCTGGGCAGGCTCAGGCGCGCCGGGATGCACATCAGCGTCTCGCCGGCGCCGTCGAAGTGGCCGCCGAAATAGTCGGCCACGACATGCTCGCGGAAGTACTGCTGCACGGGGCCGTCGGCCAGCCAGTGGAAGGCGTTCGAGACGCGCATGCTGTAGCGGTTCAGGGGCTTCAGCTCGATCAGGCCGAGGCGGTCCAGCTCGGCCAGCAGGCCGATGCACTCCGGTTCCGACAGGTGGTAGGTTTCCACCACCTGTTCCAGCGTCCAGTGGCCCAGGCAGCAGATGGCCATCAGCAGCAGCTTCGGGTTGGCCATCAGCGAATTTTCCTGGGGCAGCGTGAGCGTGTCGGCGTGCGGCGTGACGTCGGCGGCGGCGCGCAGCACGTCTTCGAGCGCGATGCCGGCCGCCTTGCAAATTTGCGCCAGCCGCGACAGCGACATATCGTGCTGGCCGAACATGCGCTTGACGCTGGACTCGCTCATGCCGATGCGCTCGGCCAGCAGCTTGTAGGTGATGCCGACGGCGCGCAGCTCGGCGCGCAGCACCTGCACGATCAATTCCGGTGAACTCATGGCTTGCCTTTGTCGTCAATGCCGCCCAGCCGGGCCAAACCGGGGACGCGGATGCGGGGTCAGGCCGGCCGGGAGGAACCCGGCCTTCGGCCTGTGCTTGTTGTTGCATTTTCCGACATCTTAGCTTTGCGGCAGCGCAGCCCGCCGCAGCAATGTCGAGTACCGAAATACGCTACCAAACGTGGCTCGTAACGGGACTTCGCATAAGTATATGGTACTTCCGGGCTAAACTGGTGACACTGCCAGGCAGGCCCGCGCCCCCGCCGCGCCGGCCGCAGCCATGACAGGATGCCCATGCCCCAAGCCCACCTTCTTGCCGCCGCGCCGCTGTATGCGGGCGCCGGCGTGGGCGGCGCCGACAACGCCAGGCTGTACGCCGGTTACCGCTTGCCGTCCCTGCAGTTCCGCGGCGGCGAGGCGGCCCATTCGGCCGAGGCGCTCGGCTATGCGGGCGGCGCCGGCGTGCGCGGCATCGCCCTGGCGTATGTGGGGGGATATAAATTCGACGCGTTCTCGCTGCACGCCCGGCTCGGCCTGGGCTACGGCGGCGCCGCGGCGCGCCGGCTGGGCGCGCTGTACGGCTTCGGCAGCGCCTATGCGCTGGACGCCGACTGGTCGCTGCATGTGGATTGGGACAGCGTGCCCGGCGACGCGGCGCGCGGCCGCCGCACCTTGTTCACCACTGGCCTGTCGCGCCGCTTCTGACACCACCGTTGGCCTGATGGCGGGCGCCCGCCGGGGCGTCCGCGGGCGGCCCGCCGCTTACGCCGGCTTGGCCCGCGTTTTGGGCGGCGCCGGCTGGCGCCGCGCCGCGCCCTTCGCGGGGGCGGCGGCGACGGGCCGGCGCGGCTGTTGCGACGGTTCGACGCGGAACTGCATGCGCTGCCGCGTCGCCAGGGCCTTGTTTGCCATCGCCGTTCCCCTTACAGCACGTAGCGCGACAAGTCTTCGTTGACGGCCAGCGCCTCCAGGCGGGCGTTGACGTAGGCGGCGTCGACGGTGACGACCGTGCCGCCGCTCTCGCTGGCGCTGAACGACACTTCCTCAAGCAGCTTTTCCATCACCGTGTACAGGCGCCGCGCGCCGATGTTCTCGGTGCGCTCGTTGACGGAGAAGGCGATTTCGGCCAGGCGCGTGATGCCCTCGGGCGCGAAGTCGATCTTCACGTTCTCGGTCGCCAGCAGCGCCTCGTACTGCATGGTCAGGCAGGCGTCGGTGCTGGTCAGGATGCGCTCGAAATCGGCCGTCGACAGCGACTCGAGCTCGACGCGGATGGGGAAGCGCCCCTGCAGCTCGGGAATCAGGTCGGACGGCTTGGCCAGATGGAAGGCGCCGGAGGCGATGAACAGGATGTGGTCGGTGCGTATCATGCCGTACTTGGTGTTGACGGTGGTGCCCTCGACCAGCGGCAGCAGGTCGCGCTGCACGCCGGCGCGCGAGACGTCGGCGCCGCCCACCTCCGAGCGCGAGGCGATCTTGTCGATTTCGTCGAGGAAGACGATGCCGTTCTGCTCGACGTTCTGGATCGCCATCTGCTTGAGTTCGTCCTCGTTGAGCAGCTTGGCCGCCTCTTCCTCGACGAGCAGCTTGAGCGCCTCCTTGATCTTGATCTTGCGGGCCTTTTTGCGGCCGGCGCCCACGCCGGAGAACATCGACTTGATCTGCTCGGTCATTTCCTCCATGCCCGGCGGCGCCATGATTTCCATCTGCGGGCCGGCCTCGGCCAGCTCGATCTCGATTTCCTTGTCGTCCAGCTCGCCCTGGCGCAGGCGCTTGCGGAAGGTCTGGCGCGTGCTGTCGCCGGCGGCCGGCGCCTCGGCGGCGGCCACGTTGAAGCCGAAGTCGCGCGCCGGCGGCACCAGGATGTCGATGACGCGGTCCTCGGCGGCGTCCTCGGCGCGCAGGCGCACCTTCTTCATTTCGCTCGAACGGGTCTGCTTGATGCCGATGTCGATCAGGTCGCGGATGATGGTGTCGACGTCGCGGCCGACGTAGCCGACCTCGGTGAACTTGGTCGCCTCGATCTTGATGAAGGGGGCGTCGGCCAGCTTGGCCAGGCGGCGCGCGATCTCGGTCTTGCCGACGCCGGTGGGGCCGATCATCAGGATGTTCTTCGGCGTGATTTCGTGGCGCAGCGGCTCGCCGACCTGTTGGCGGCGCCAGCGGTTGCGCAGCGCGATGGCGACGGCCTTCTTGGCACGGCCCTGGCCGACCACGTGTTTGTCGAGCTCGGCGACGATTTCCAGCGGTGTCATGTTCATGGTGTGCCCTTCAATCCAGGGTTTCTATCGTATGCGACATATTCGTGTAAATGCACAGCTCGGCGGCGATGGTCAGCGACTTCTTGACCACCTCGGCCGGCGCGAGCTCGGTGTTTTCCTGCAGGGCCTTGGCGGCCGACTGGGCGTAGCTGCCGCCGGAGCCGATGGCGCCGATGCCGTCCTCCGGTTCCAGCACGTCGCCGTTGCCGGTGATGACCAGCGTCGATTCGCTGTCGGCCACCAGCAGCATCGCCTCAAGGCGGCGCAGCACGCGGTCGGTGCGCCAATCCTTGGCCAGTTCGACCGAGGCGCGCAGCAGATTGCCCTGGTGTTTTTCCAGCTTGCCCTCGAAGCGGTCGAGCAGGGTGAAGGCGTCGGCCGTGCCGCCGGCGAAGCCGACCAGCACCTTGCCCTGGTATAACTTGCGCACCTTGCGGGCCGTGCCCTTCATGACGATGTTGCCGAGGGTGACCTGGCCGTCGCCGCCGATGGCGACCTGTTTGCCGCGCCGCACGCACAGGATCGTGGTGCCGTGAAATTGTTCCATATTGACCTCAAAAGGGGGAGTCGCATCGACTGCATCGTGCAAAAATGGGGATGGAATGGCCGATTGCAAGGCGCCCGCGGCCCCGCGGCCCCCGCCTGGCCGGCGCCATCCTAGTATTTGTGGGGGAAGATCTTGGCGATGTCGCAAAAAGCCAACAGGCGCAGCAGCGCCGCCACCAGGTGGTTCAAGTCGCGGAATTCGATCGCCTTGCCGTCCGCGGCCAGGCGGCGCAGCCGGGCCAGCAGCAGGCCGGCCGCGCCGTACTCGATGCGCGCCAGGCGCGAGCAGTCGAACACCAGCGCGCCGTCGCGCCCGGCGTAGGCGTCGATGGCGTCGAGCAGGGCGGCGGCCGCGCCGTCGACCAGGGGCGGCAGCATGAAGCGGTCGCTGGCCGCCGAGGCCGGCTGGCGCGGCGGCGTCGCCACCTTGGCCGGCGCCAGGTAGGGCGGCGGCGACACTTCGAAGGTGACGCAGTAGTCCATGCTGGTTTCCTCGAACTCCTTTTCGCGCTTGAGCAGTTGCAGCAGTTCCAGCAGCAGCAGCCAGCAAGCCTCGCCCTCGTCGCGGCGGCCGACCTGGACGATGGCCTGGATGTGCGCGGCCAGTTCGGCGGCGGCGACGACGACCAGTTCGCGTTGTCCGTCCTGCAATTGTTTCAGGCTGTGCAGCAGCAGCGCGCAGCCGGCCGGCTCGACGGCCGTCACCTGGCTCAGATCCAGGCGCAGCAGCGGGCCCTGCCGCGCCAACTGGCCCAGGCGTTCGAGGGCCGGGCCGATGGCGCCGTCGAGCGGGCCGGACAGGGCCAGCGTCGGCGCCGCGCCCGCGTAGGCGGCGCCCGGCTGCGGCGGCGCGCCGCTCCAGGCCGGCGGCGAGGTTTCAAAGGTGCTGGCGTAGTCGATCGACAGGCTGTCGAATTGTTCCTGGCGGCCTTCGATCTGGTACAGGTCGAACAGCATCCACCAGAGGCTGCGGTCGGCGCCGGCGCCGGCCAGGCTGGCCGTCAGCATCTGCCCGGCCAGCGCCAGTTGGCCGTTGGCGAAGAGCACGGCGATTTCCTCGACGACGGGGGCCGGACCGGCCGCGCAGCCGAGCAATTCCGTGCTGGCCGCGTCGAGCAGGGCCAGGGTGGCGTCGCCGGCGGGCGGGCGCGGCGGGCGCTTCGGCGCGCTGCCCCAGGCCGGCTCCGGCGTGTTGAAGATGTCGAAGGCCATCGCCGCCTCGATCTCGTCGATCTTTTGCGCCGTGGCGCGGGCCAGTTCGCGCTGGCGCGCCTGCGCCAGTTCGCGGTTGGCCTCGCTGTTGGGCGCGCGGCCGGCCTCGTCGGCGCCCTGCGGCGGCGCGTCGGCCGCGTTTTTTTTGAACAGTGAGAACAGTCCCACGTCTTGTCCCGTCCCGAATGCGGTTCAATGAAGGTGCCCGAGCTTGCGCATCGACGGCGGCGGCAGGGCCGCGGCCGTCGCATGCCCGACTAGTGTAGCTGATGGGCAAGCTTTTGCGCCGCCCCTTACATTTCCCCCGATTCCGCGCAAAAAAAAAGCACGCGCCCTTGGGTCGCGTGCCTGCTTGCGGCGGGGCGCCGGCGGGCCGGCGCGCGACGGCGTCTCAGTCGCCGTACAGTTTCTGTTTCAGTTCGCGGCGCTGCTGGGCTTCCAGCGACAGCGTCGCCGTCGGCCGGGCGATCAGGCGCGGGATGCCGATCGGCTCGCCCGTCTCTTCGCACCAGCCGTAATCGCCGGCGTCGATGCTGGCGATCGACTGCTGCACCTTCTTCAGCAGCTTGCGTTCGCGGTCGCGGGTGCGCAATTCCAGCGCGTGCTCTTCCTCGATGGTGGCGCGGTCGGCCGGATCGGGCACGAGCACGGTTTCGCGCAGGTGCTCGGTGGTTTCGCCTGCGTTTTTCAGCAAGTCTTTTTCAAGTTGCTGCAAGCGCGCCTTGAAAAATGCCAGTTGCGCCGGGTTCATATAGTCACTCTCGCTCATTTGCCGAATGGCTTCTTCGGAGAGGATGGCGACTTCTGTGTTGGCGGCGGGGGTTGATTTATTTGTTTTGGTCATCACTTCGCTTACCTTCGATACGACAGAGTTTTCAAATTGATCAGTTGACCAGGCGATTGCGCGGCCAGCTGCACCGGTATCCGCTTTTACTATTCAGCTTTCCGGATATTGCTTTTGTGGAAACTACGTTCTCGGCGCAGCGCTGCTGTGCCGCCGCCGATTGCCCCAGCATCTTGCCCGTCTTTCATGACGGGATCACGACATTCGGACTGCGCCGTCGTGTCTGGCGATTTTGTCACGCTTTGCTTCTTATTGCCATCCCGATTTGACGGCCATGGCAGAGGCGAGTGCGCAAAACCCGGCTAGTTTATACCAAACATTGTTCGAGTCCGCGAATAAAGATGTCTTTTGGTAGATTTTTACCAATAAATACCATTTTGCTGCCACGGACCTCGTCTTCGCCCCATTTCGCGCCGAGATCGCTGCCCATGATTTGGTGCACGCCCTGGAACACGACCTTGCGGTCCGCCCCCTGCATCAACAATACGCCTTTATAGCGCAGCATGCGAGGGCCGTATACCTGCACCAGGCCGCCGAGGAATTCGTCGAGCTTGGCGCTGTCGAACGGCCGCGCGCTGTGGAAGACGAAGGCGGCGATGTCGTCGCTATGGCCGGCGTGGTGGTGGTGGTGGCCGGGCGCGGCGCAGTCGGCCGCGCAGGCCGCGCCGTGCTCGTGCTCGTGTTCGTGTTCGTGGGCCGTCTCGGCGGCGAGGAAATCCGGGTCCAGCTCCAGCTTGTCGTTCAGATTGAAGCCGCGGATGTCGAGCACCTCGGCCAGCGGCGTGCGGCCGAAGTCCATGTGGGCGATGGGCGCGCGCGGGTTGATGCGCTTCAGGCGCGGCGTCAGCAGGGCCAGCGCGGCGGCGTCGACCAGGTCGGTTTTCGACAGCAACAGCTTGTCGGCGAACCCCACCTGGCGCTGGGCCTCCTCGTGCTCGTCGAGCTGGGCCATGGCGTGGCGGGCGTCGACGACGGTGACGACGGCGTCGAGCAGGTAGTGGCTGGCCACTTCCTCGTCGACGAAGAAGGTTTGCGCCACCGGCCCCGGATTGGCCAGGCCCGTCGTTTCGATGACGACGCGGTCGAACTGCAACTGGCCGGCGTCGCGCTGGCGCGCCAGTGTGCCGAGCGCGACGATGAGGTCGCCGCGCACGGTGCAGCAGATGCAGCCGTTATTCATTTCAATGATTTGCTCGTTGCTGTCCTGCACGAGAATCTCGTTGTCGATGTTTTCCTGGCCGAATTCGTTTTCGATGACGGCGATGCGCAGGCCGTGCTGTTCCTGCAGGATGCGCTTGAGCAGCGTGGTCTTGCCGGCGCCGAGGAAGCCCGTCAGGATGGTGGTGGGAATGAGTGCCATGGATCGTGTCCGCCGTTGCTGTGAAGGTGACTGGGTCGCGCGCCGCTTTTCGGCGCGGCTGGCCGACGATTATGCCGGAATTCCGCGCCCGCTTGCAAATACGGCCCAGGCGCTTGACCTGGATCACGGCGGCGGCGGCCGCCTATTTGAGCTTGGCGCGCGGATGGGCCCGGTCGTAGACGAGGGCCAGGTGCTGGAAATCGAGGGCCGTGTAGACCTGGGTCGAGGTGATGCTGGCGTGGCCCAGCATTTCCTGGACGGCGCGCAAGTCGCCCGACGATTGCAGCAGGTGCGAGGCGAAGGAGTGGCGCAGCATGTGCGGGTGGACGTTGGCGGGGATGTCGAGCGCCTGGCTGTGGGCCTTGAGGCGCAGTTGCAGCACGCGGGGCGAGATGCGGCTGGCGCGCGTGCTCAGGAACAGGGCGGCGCTGCCGTCGGCCGGCGCGGGGCGCACGGCCAGCCAGGCCGCTAGGGCCGCCAGGGCGGCCGCGCCGACGGGCACCTTGCGCATCTTGCCGCCCTTGCCGGTGACCAGCACTTCGCCGGCGGCGGCGTCGATCCAGCCCAGCGACGCCGGGCCGTGGGCGCCGGCGCCGCGGTAGTGCGTGTCCAGGCCGCTCAACTCGGCCACCCGCAGGCCGCTCGAATACAGCAGCTCGAACATGGCGCGGTTGCACAGCGCGGCCGGCTCGGCGGCGCCGCCGAGGGGCCGCGCCGGCGTCGCCGCCAGGCGCACGGCGTCGTCGACGGAGAGGGCCTTGGGCAGGCTCTTGGCGCGCTTGGGCGCGCGCACGCCGGCGGCCGGGTTGGCGGGCAGCGCCGCGTGCCGGCCCAGCCAGTCGAAAAAGCCGCGCCAGCTCGACAGTTTGCGGGCGATCGAGCGGGGCTGCAGGCCGCCGCCGTGCAACTGGGCGGCGCAGCGGCGCAGCATGGTGTCGCCGACGGCGTCCCAGGCCAGGCCGCCCAGCAGCCGGTCCAGCTCGCGCAAATCGCGCCGGTAGGCGGCCACCGTGTGCGGCGACAGCTTGCGCTGGCTGGCCAGTTGTTCCAGGTAGGCGTCCAGCCAGTCGCCGTTGGCGCGCGCGCCGGCCATCGGCGTCAGGCGCGCAGCAGGGCCAGCGCGGTGCTGGCGGTGGCGGCGATGTTGACGAGGAAATCGGTGGCCATGCTGTCCTTGAAGCGCGCGGCGTCGGGCGCGCCGAGGACCAGCAGGCCGAAGGCGGCGCCGCCGGGGGCGCGCAGCGCCAGCATGGCCGTCGAGGCCACCGGGGCGGCGGCGTCGAGCCAGCGCACCGCCTCGAAATCCTTGTTGGCGCCGCAGTAGGGCGCCTGCAGGCTGCTGGCGAACAGGCGGGCGTCGTCGGAGACGCCGGCCGTGAACCAGGCGTCGGCGTGCTGCGGCGCCAGGTCCCACAGGCGCAGCGTGGCGTAGGGCACGGCGAAATGGCCGAGCATGCCGTCGACGACGGCGCGCGGCTGCCCGGCGGCCTCGCGGGCGCGCAACAGGTCCTGGGTCCAGCCGTGGAACTTGGCGGCGATGCCGGCGTTCTCCTCGGCCAGGCGGGACAGCTCGGACAGGCGCAATTCCAGCGCCTTGTACTTGTCGCGCATCACTTCCATCTGCCGCTCCTGCAGCGAGACGGTGCGCCCGGTCAGCGGGCTGGTCAGTTTAACCTCGCCCAGCAAGCCCACGTGTTCCTGGAAAAATTGCGGGTGGTCCGTCAGGTATTGGGCGACAGTTGTGGAATCCAGTGTGGCGGTCATTGATCGTTTCTGTTGGTAAGGTGAGCTTGCTGCGCGACAGCGGTGCTTCGCAGCGGAAACCCAATTTTAACCGACGGCCCCGCGCCGCGCCGCGCGGCGGGCAGAAAAAAGACGCCCGAAGGCGTCTGGCGGGGCGCCGGCGGCGCTTAGAAGCGGTGGCGTATGCCGAATTGCACGCCGCGGCTGGACTCGCCCGGGGCCGAGGTGAAGCCGCCCGAGGCGCTGGCCGCGCCCAGCGCGTACTGGCCCTGGTTGGTGTTTTTGATGTAGGCCAGCACCGTGTAGATGTCGGTGCGCTTGGACAGGTTGTAGTCGTAGCCGATGCCGTACTGGGTGGCGTCGCTGTTGAGCGAGGTCTTGTCGTCCTGGCGCACGATGGAGGCCATGATGCGGCCGGCGCCGATGCGGTAATGCATGCCGATCTGGTAGCTGGCGGCGTCGAGGTAGAAATTGTTCACCAGGGCCCGGTTGACCAGGCCGGCCAGCGCCACGCCCTGGGCGCCCAGCGGGGCGAACACGGGGGCCAGCGTCTCGTTGGCGAAGCGGATGATGACCGAGTTTTCATTCTTTTGCTTGTGGTAGCCGACGAAGAACTTGGCGTCGCCGGTGGCGAAGGAGCCGCCCAGCGTGGTCGTCACGAGGCCGCGGTTGCCGACCTGGTCGGTGCCGAAGTTGTGCGCCAGGCCCAGGTCCCAGCCGTTGGCCTTGTAGCGCACGTTGGCGCCCCAGGAGCGCTTGTCCATGCCGACGTAGCCGGATTTGTCGAAGCCGTACATCAGCGACACGCCGATGCCCTGCGGCGTCTCCATGCGGTACTGGATGGCCTTGTCGGAGCGGATCGCGATGCCGGCCGTCAGCAGGCCGCCGGCGCCGCCGACGATGCCGCCCCAGCCGGCCGCCGTGCCGGACTCGAACACGTCGGCGTTGTTGAACACTTCATAGCCGGGCGTGTACATGCGTCCCATCAGCACCGCGCCCACCGGCGTGACCAGGCCGACCATCGAGGTGCGGTCGAACAGGGCGCCGCTGATGTTGACGTTGACGGCCGGCTGCAGCGCGCCGCGCACGCCGGCCAGCAGCGGCGCCGGCAGCTTTTCCAGGCCGCGCGTGAGCGCGTAACCCTGGTTCGAGCTGATGTTGCCGGTTTTTTGCCCGCCCGTGTCCAGTTCGACGCGGGCTTCCAGGTTGAAGATGGCCTTGTAGCCGCCGCCCAGGTCTTCGGTGCCCTTGAAACCGATGCGCGAGCCGTCGGCGATGCCGCTGACGAGCTTGACGCGGCTGTCCTTGCCGCCGTTGTTGACGTACATCACGCCGGCGTCGGCGATGCCATAGATCGTCACGTTCGACTGCGCCAGGACCGGCGCGGCGAAGCCTGCGGCAATGAGGCCTGCGAGAATGGTTTTGTTCATCGTGCTGTCTCCAAAAGGTTTGTCTTTTTTATGAAAACGAACGTCCGTACTAATCCGGCGCACCCCAATATGACATTCTTCCCGTGGCTTGTACAGAACGCCATCGAGTACGCGGCATCAAGGTTGCAAAAACAACACAAATGAATGGAAGCCAGGAAACATGCGCCTGTCCGCCTGGCGCGGACGAAAAAAAACGGCCGTGGTTGCCCACGGCCGTTGTCAACTACGCTTCGGCGCGGCCAGCCACAGGCGTGGCTGGCGCAGGCCGATTAGAAGTTGTGGTGCAGACCGACGCCATAGTAGTTAACCGAGGTGGCGATCTTCTTTTGCGACACGTCAGCGTAGACATAGGTGCGTTTCGACAGGTTGTACTCGTAACCCAGCGATGCTTGCTTGGTTTTGGTCACGCCGTCCGGGGTTTTTTGGCCGTAACCGGCGCGGATCAGGCCGGCGCCGACGGTGTAGTTAGCACCGATCACCCACGATTTGGTGTTTGGATTGACGGCCACGGATTTGCTCTGGTCTTGCTTCGTGTACGAAGCCATCAGTTTCAAGTCCTGGATAGGGTTGACCGATGCGGCGACCGACCACACTTTGGTTTCGGCGGCGTTACGCTCGTAAGCGGCCATACCGGCGAACGGGCCGTTGGTGTAGGTGGCCGACAGCGAGTAAGGGCTGACCTTCGCGTCGCCGACGACGCTTGGATTTTCTGTAACGGGGACTGCGGTGGCCTCTTTGGTTGCGACCGTGGCATTCACCTGGAAGCCCGACATCACTGGGGTGTTATAGAAAATCGCGTTCGAGAAGCGGTTTTTCGAGCTGACAGTGCCGCCCTGTGGATCGCTGTTGTAGCCGCCGGTGTGCAGGTCGGACTGGAAGCCCACTTGGGTTGGCATGCCGGACCATGGTTCGAAGGCGGTGCTCGATTCCTGGAAGGCGGTCAGGCCACGACCCAGACGGACGGTACCGAAGTCGCCTTGCAGGCCGACGCGGCTTTGACCTTGGAACAGCGGACGCTGCGAGCCGTTCGAGCCGTTTTCGAGTTGGCCGGTGTCGGACTCATAGCGGATTTCCAGTTGGAACAGGGCTTTCAAGCCGTTGCCCAGATCTTCCACGCCCTTGAAACCCAGCTTGTTGTTGTCGCGCTTGGTGACGGCGGTGGTTTTGCCGGTGGCTTTACCCAGGCCGGCGTCGATCGTGCCGTAGATGGCGACGGACGATTGTGCGTGTGCAGCACCGGCGAAAGCGCCGAAAAGGGCCAGAGCCACTAAAGATTTTTTCATTTTTATTCCCTATAAAGTGAAAGCGTTCAAAGATCCGTGGAGCAATGAAGTGCGCGGTATTCAACACTTGGATGAGCTGAACCTTAAATGCTCGCGGCGCCAAGGCCGCCAGATTGGTCGATTGACTGGAGCAATATTGGTCGAAAGTTAAAGAAGCATCGCTGGCTGTTGTATTTTTGTGACGGTGCAATTTGGAATGTCGTGCAATTCTGTGCTTAATATGTTTTGCCGGCATCGGATATGGCGCCCCGATGGCTTGTCGTATTTTGTCCCGTATTGAGGAACTTGAGCTAGCGCAAGGTGTTTCGCCGCCGCCAACGACTACACTGGAAGCCGTTGTATTTGCTGCATTGCACATTTATTCTGCGGCAAGGATTGAAAAACAGCATGTCGCCCCAATATAGTGACTGTAAGCAAAAACCTATTAACTATATGTAAATATATTCACAAATTTTTTAACATCAATAAGTGGATCGATGGCAAATCGTGAAGAATTAGGGATTATCAAAGGGGCGCGTACCGGCGATCGGCAGTCCCAGCTCGCGCTCGGCAAGCTTTACCTGTTCGGCAGCGCCGGTTTGCCGAAAAGCGCGCCGACGGCGCTGCACTGGTTGCAGCGCGCGGCGCGGGCCGGCTGCGATGAAGCCTGCCTGCTGATCGGCGCCCATATTCCTTACGATATTGCGCAACAGGGCGGCGCCGAGGTCGTGGCCAGCTATGCGCGCGCCAGCGACGCCGGCGTCGTGGCGGCCGGCCTGGTGCTGGCGCAACTGACGCTGGGCCGCGACGACGCCGGCGGCGCCCTGCGCGCCCAGGCCCTGCGGGGCTTGAAAGCGGCCGCGCAAGCCGGCCTGGCCGACGCCCAGTGGTTGCTGGCGCAGCATAGCGGCGCGGGCGCGGCGGCGCCGGCACAGCTGCGCGAGGGCCAGGCCTGGCTGGCCAAGGCGGCCGACAACGGCGTCAGCGAAGCGCTGTACGCCGTGCTGGGCCAGGCTTGGGAGGATGGCGACGCCGGGCAATTCCTGGCGCGGGCCCTGCCGGTGGCGCAGTTGCTGCTGCAGGAGGCGGGCGAGGGCGCCGACGGCGCCAGGAAACCGGGCGCGGCGCCGCTGTCGCCGCAGGAAGTGTTGTTGCTGTCGCGCTGCGCGGAATTGCTACAGCGCGGCGCAGGCGGCATCGTCGTCGATGCGGCGCAGCGCCAGCGCTTTTGCGAGCTGGCGGCCGAGGGCGGCGACCGCGCGGCCCAGTTGTCGCTGGGCCTGTGGTTCGCGCGCATGGATGCGCAGGGCAGCCGGGTCGAATCCAGCGCCGGCGCCGTCAATTTCAAGCGCGCCATCCGCTGGCTGACCCAGGCCGGCGAGCAGGGTTTGGCCGACGCCTGGTTCGCCCTGTCGCGTATCTATATCAAACCGGAATTTTCCCAGCGCAGCGTCAGCGAAGCCCAGTCCTACCTGGAGCGCGCGGCCGACATGGGGCATGGCGCGGCGCAACTCGAATGCGGCATCCACGCCTGGCGCACCCGGCGCGACGGCGCAAACAACGATGTGCGCGCGGCTTACTGGCTGATGAAGGCGGCGGCCCAGGGCAGCGCGGAGGCGGAGGCGGCGCTGGGCAAGATCGCGCCCAGCGCCGTGGCGGCGCCGTGGAGCGCGGCGCTGGGGCCGTTGACGGCCTTGGAACTGGCGGCCAGCCAGCCGCTGCTGGCCGCCCGCCTGGAGCTGGCCGGCCTGTTCGGCCTGTCGCGGGCGGAGGCGCTGCTGGTCGACGTCAACGCCGCCGACCAGGGGCATTGCCTGGTCATCGACATCCGCGCCAGCTATGGCCGCAGCAAGCGCCGCCTGGTGCTGGTGCGCACGGCGCAGCAGCGCCAGGCGCTGGAACGCATCGGGCGGGTGTTTGAGCGGCTCGATTGCGGCCTGGCCGGGCCGGAGGGCAATTACCGCCAGCGCCTGTACCGGCTGAAGACCTATTTGCCCGAGTCGCTGGCGGAGCCGGACGGCGGCCTGCTGCCGGCCTGAGACGCGCATCGCCTATATATATTAGGCGGGCGGCGTCAGGCGAGGTCGATTTCCCCTTCGAACACGGTCACGGCCGGACCGGTCAGCCAGACCGGCTGGCCTTCGCCGCCCCAGCTGATGGACAATTCGCCGCCGCGCGCGCTGACCTTGACGGGCGAGTCGAGCAAGCCGCGGCGGATGCCGGCGACGACGGCGGCGCAGGCGCCGGTGCCGCAGGCCAGCGTTTCGCCGGCGCCCCGTTCATAGACGCGCAATTTGATGTGCCGGCGGTCCAGCACTTGCATATAGCCGGCGTTGACGCGCTTCGGAAAGCGCGCGTGGCGCTCGATCAGCGGGCCGCTGTGCTCCAGCGGCTCGCGCTCGACGTCGGCGACCACTTGCACGGCGTGCGGATTGCCCATCGACACGGCCGAGATGCGCACCTCGGCGGCCGCGCCCGGCAAGTCCAGTTGCAGCGGCCACAGCGTGTCGCGCCCCTCGGGCAGGCCCGTCAGGCCGGCCGTGTCGAAGGGCACGGCGGCCGGCTCCAGCACCGGCGCGCCCATGTCGACGCTGATGCTGCCGTCGGCCTCCAGACGCGGCGCGATGACGCCGGCCATGGTCTCGACGCTGATGCCGGAGCGCGTCGTCAGTCCTTTTTCCACGACGAATTTGACGAAGGCGCGCGAACCGTTGCCGCACTGCTCGACTTCGCCGCCGTCGTTGTTGTAGATGCGGTAGCGGAAGTCGCAGCCCGGCCGCGCCGAGGATTCGACGACGAGGATCTGGTCGGCGCCGATGCCGAAGCGGCGGTCGGCCAGGCGTTGCCACTGGGCCGGCGTGAAGTCGACCTGCTGGTTGATCGCGTCGATGACGATGAAGTCGTTGCCGGCGCCGTGCATCTTGGTAAATTTGAGTTTCATACCATCAGTATAAGAGGTTTCGGGCGGGACGGGCTTAGCGGCCGCTGGCCGCGTAGGGCGACGCCTCGCCCTCCGGGCGGGTCTTGAAGCGCTTGTGGGTCCAGAAATACTCGGCCGGGTGCTCGCGCGCGCGCGCCTCGATGAAGGCGTTCATGCGCGCCGTCGCCGCCGTGATGTCCGGCCCCGGATAATTTTCCCAGGCCGGGTAGTAGCGCACGCTCCAGCCGCGGTAGCCGGGCAGGAAGGTCGAGATGACGGGCAGCACCTGGGCGCCGGTGGCGGCGGCGATGCGCGCCGTCGCCGTCAGCGTCGCGGCCGGCACGCCGAAGAAGGGCACGAACTCGGCATCCTTGGCGCCGAAATCCATGTCCGGCAGCATGAAGTAGGGCAAGCCCTCGCGCAGCGCGCGCAGGATGGGCTTGATGCCGTCCTGGCGCGTGAACAGGCGCACGGGGCGGAAGCGCGAGCGGCCGGCCCGCAAGACCTTGTCGAAGAAGGCGTTTTTCTGCTGCACATACATCGACGAGGCGCTGATTTCCATGGCCGTCGCGACGCCGGCGACGTCGAGGCAGACGAAGTGCGGGCACAGCAGGATGGTCGGCCCGGTGGCGATCTGTGCGGCGGGGAAGCCCGGCTCGACGCGGATCAGGCGGCGCAGCCGCGCCTGCGGTGCCCACCACAGGATGCCGCGCTCCCACACGCTGCGCGAATACGCCTGGAAATGGCGGCGCGCCAGCGCCACCCGCTCTTGCTCGGACAATTCCGGCATGCACAGGCGCAAATTCGTCAAGGTGATGGCGCGGCGCTTGCCCAGAAGGTTAAACAGCAGGCTGCCGACGGCGTCGCCGAAACGCCCCAGCACGGGCAGGGGCAACCAGTGCAGCAGCCACATGAAGGCGATCAGGGCCCTCACGCCTGCTCTCCTTGCGGCGCGGCGGGCGCCTGGGCGCCGGGCGGCACCTTGTAGCGGTTATAGCTCCAGAAATACTGGGCCGGGCTGCGCGCGATCAGGCGCTCCATGGCCGTGTTGATGACCTGGGCTTGCTGGGCCGGCGTGCCGTCCAGGCTGTCCTCAAGGGCGACGAAATGCACCTTGTAGCCGCGCCCGCGCGGCAGGCGCTCGGCGTAGGTGAGGATCACTTGCGCCTCGCCCATCTGCGCCAGCTTGGCCGGCAAGGTCATCGTGTAGGCGCTGCGGCCGAAGAACTCGGCCCACACGCCTTCGCCCTCCTGCGGCACCTGGTCGGGCAGCAGGCCGATGGGCTGGCCCTTGCGCAGGCATTTGGCGAGGATGCGCACGCCCGACATATTCGCCGGCGCCAGCATCAGGTTCTGGCGCGCGCGGGCGCCCTCGATCAGCGGCTTCAGCGCCGCCTTGCGCGGCGGCCGGTACATCACCGTCAGCGGCGTGCGCAGCGCGATCTGCTGGGCGACGATTTCAAAGCAACCCAGGTGTGGCGTGAGGAACACAATGCCGCGGCCGCTGTCGAGCGTGCGCTGGACCAGCTCCCAGTTCTCTTCGCTGGCGTGGCGGGCGACGCGTTCGGGCGCGGCGCACCAGATGAAGGGCAGCTCGACGATGCTCTTGCCCGATTCGGCGACGGCGGCGCGCAACTGCGGCGAAAAACCGGCCCGCGCCATGTTCTCGCGCATGCGCCGGCGGTAGGACGGCGACGCCAGGTAGACGAGCCAGCCGAGGGCGGCGCCGAGGCCGTGCAGCAGCGGCAGCGGAAACCTTGATAAAAAGCGAAAGAGAGGTACGAGCATAGGTAATGGATTTCAACAAAAAGGCGGGGTTGCTTGGCCAAAATTTTTTAAGAAGCGTAAAATACCACGACAGAAGTCGTATCCGCTGAGTTAACAGACAACTTGCGAAGCGGAATATAAATATCGCTAAAGCGTCGCAGGCACCTTTACTGCGACAGATCATTCAAACAGTAACAGGAGCTTGCCATGTCAAACGACTACCTTTTTACGTCCGAGTCCGTCTCCGAAGGCCATCCAGACAAAGTGGCCGACCAGATTTCCGACGCCATCCTTGACGCCATCCTGGCGCAAGACCCGAGCGCCCGCGTCGCCGCGGAAACGCTGTGCAACACGGGCCTGGTGGTGCTGGCCGGTGAAATCACCACCCACGCCAATGTGGATTATATTCAAGTTGCGCGCGAAACCATCAAACGCATCGGTTACGACAACACGGAATTCGGCATCGACTACCGCGGCTGCGCCGTCATGGTGTGCTACGACAAGCAGTCGCCCGACATCGCCCAGGGCGTCGACGAAGGGGCCGGCATCGACCTCGACCAGGGCGCCGGCGACCAGGGCCTGATGTTCGGCTACGCCTGCGACGAAACGGCCGAGCTGATGCCGGCGGCGATCCACTACGCCCACCGTCTCGTCGAGCGCCAGTCGCAGCTGCGCAAGGACGGCCGCCTGCCGTGGCTGCGTCCGGACGCCAAATCCCAGGTCACGCTGCGCTACGTCGACGGCCGCCCGGTCGGCGTCGACACCGTCGTGCTGTCGACCCAGCACTCGCCGGAAATCTCGCACAAGCATATCGAAGAAGCCGTCATCGAAGACATCATCAAGCAAGTGCTGCCGCGCGAATGGCTGGTCAACACCCGCTACCTGGTGAACCCGACGGGGCGCTTCGTCATCGGCGGCCCGCAGGGCGACTGCGGCCTGACCGGGCGCAAAATCATCGTCGACACCTACGGCGGCGCCAGCCCGCACGGCGGCGGCGCGTTCTCCGGCAAAGACCCGTCGAAAGTGGACCGCTCGGCCGCCTACGCGGCGCGCTACGTGGCGAAAAACATCGTCGCGGCCGGCCTGGCGCGGCAATGCCAGATTCAGATCAGCTACGCCATCGGCGTGGCCAAGCCGATCAACATCACCGTCTACACGGAAGGCACGGGCGTCATCCCGGACGAGCAAATCGCCGCCCTGGTGCACCAGCACTTCGACCTGCGCCCGAAAGGCATCGTCCAAATGCTGGACCTGCTGCGCCCGATCTACCAAAAGAGCGCCGCCTACGGCCACTTCGGCCGCGAAGAGCCGGAATTCACGTGGGAGCGCACCGACAAGGTGGCGCTGCTGCGCGAGGCGGCCGGCCTGCGCTAAGCCCCAAAAGCGCCCGCGGGCGCTTTTTTGTTGCTTCACCCCCTGGGGTCAGGTCTAGACATGGCGGTTTTTCGCGGAAAACCGCCATGTCTAGACCTGACCCCAAAGTGGTTTTGGAGCAAGAGTTGCATTTTGGGGTGGCGCCGGCCGCGCGCCGATGCTAAGATGGAAGGCCCGAGGAGCGTTGCGACGAATTCATTTTCGCCAGGCTCGGGATTCTTCCGCAACCGCGCTCACGTTACTTTTTTCTAACTGAAAGGAGGGCGTGATGAACGCCGTACTCAAAGACCAGCAGGATTACTTCGTCGCCGACATTAGCTTGGCGCCTTGGGGTGATAAAGAAATCAAAATTGCAGAAACGGAAATGCCGGGCCTGATGGCGATCCGCGAGGAGTTCGCCGCGGCCCAGCCGCTGAAGGGCGCGCGCATCACCGGTTCCATCCATATGACGATACAGACGGCCGTGCTGATCCAGACGCTGGAGGCGCTCGGCGCCCAGGTGCGTTGGGCTTCGTGCAATATCTATTCGACCCAGGACCACGCCGCCGCCGCCATCGCCGCCGCCGGCACCCCCGTGTTCGCGTTCAAGGGCGAGTCGCTCGACGATTACTGGGAATTCACGCACCGCATCTTCGAGTGGCCGGACGCCGCCGGCGCGCCCGTGTATTCGAATATGATCCTCGACGACGGCGGCGACGCCACGCTGTTGCTGCATCTGGGCGTGCGCGCCCAGAGCGATCTGTCGGTGCTGGCCGCGCCCGGCTCGGAAGAGGAAGTCTGCCTGTTCAATTCGATCAAGAAGCGCCTGGCCATCGACCCGAGCTGGTATTCGAAGCGCTTGCCGGAAATCCTCGGCGTCACCGAGGAAACCACCACCGGCGTGCACCGCCTGTACCAGATGCACAAGGAGGGCAAGCTGGCCTTCCCGGCCATTAACGTCAACGATTCCGTGACGAAGTCGAAGTTCGACAATCTGTACGGCTGCCGCGAGTCGCTGGTCGACGGCATCAAGCGCGCCACCGACGTGATGATCGCCGGCAAGGTCGCCGTCATCGCCGGCTACGGCGACGTCGGCAAGGGCTCGGCCCAGGCCATGCGCGCGCTGTCGGCCCAGGTCTGGGTCACGGAAGTCGACCCGATCTGCGCGCTGCAGGCGGCGATGGAGGGTTACCGCGTCGTGACGATGGATTACGCCTGCGAGCACGGCGACATTTTCGTCACCTGCACCGGCAATTACCATATCCTCACGCACGAGCACCTGACGCGCATGAAGGACCAGGCCATCGTCTGCAACATCGGCCATTTCGACAATGAAATCGACGTCGCCTCGCTCAAGCAATACCAGTGGGAAAACATCAAGCCCCAGGTCGACCATGTGATCTTCCCTTCGGGCCGCCGCATCATCCTGCTGGCCGAAGGCCGCCTCGTCAACCTCGGCTGCGGCACCGGCCATCCGTCCTACGTGATGAGCTCCTCGTTCGCCAACCAGACCATCGCCCAGATCGAGCTGTTCGCCAACACGGCCAACTACCCGGTCGGCGTGTACACGCTGCCCAAGCATCTGGATGAGAAGGTGGCGCGCCTGCAGTTGAAGAAACTCAACGCGCAATTGACGGTGCTGACGGACGTGCAGGCCGCCTACATCGGCGTGCAGCCGCAGGGTCCGTACAAACCGGAGCATTACCGCTACTAAGGCGCCCGCCGGCGCTTCGGGCAATATACGGTAACTCCAGGGCCGGCGCTTGCCGCCGGCCTTTTTCTATCTGACAGGCATACTGATATGCGATTGATACTGACCTGGTTTATCAATGCGGCGGCGCTGTTCGCCGTGCCCTACCTGATGCATTCCGTGAGCGTCAGCAATGTCGCCGCGGCGCTCGTCTCGGCCTTGCTGCTGGGCCTGGTGAACACCTTGATCCGCCCCCTGCTGATCCTGCTGACGCTGCCCGTGACGGTGTTGTCGCTGGGCCTGTTCATCTTCATCGTCAACGGCTTCATGTTCTGGCTCGTGGCGCAACTGGTCGACGGCTTCCATGTCGCCAGTTTCTGGGCTGCCATCGGCGGCGCCCTGCTGTACAGCATCATCTCCTGGGCCTTGTCGACCTTACTTTTGAAAAATTCCGATGCCAACACCTAATTTCAGTATCGAGTTCTTTCCGCCGAAGACGGTGGAGGGGGCGGAAAAGCTGCGCGCGACGCGGCAGAAGCTGTCCGAGCTGCATCCGAAGTATTTTTCGGTGACCTTCGGCGCCGGCGGCAGCACGCAAAACGGCACCCTGAACACCGTGCTGGAGATCATGGCGGCCGGCGAGGACGCCGCGCCCCACCTGTCCTGCGTCGGCGGCACGCGCGAGTCGATCCGCGCCATCCTCAACGAGTACAAGGGCCACGGCATCAAGCGCCTGGTGGCCTTGCGCGGCGACTTGCCGAGCGGTTACGGCGCCTCCGGCGAGTTCCGCTACGCCAGCGAGCTGGTCGAGTTCATCCGCGCCGAGACGGGCGACTGCTTCCACATCGAGGTGGCCGCCTATCCCGAGGTGCATCCGCAAGCCCGTTCGCCGCAGGACGATTTGCAGAATTTCGCGCGCAAGGTGCGGGCCGGCGCGAACGCCGCGATCACCCAGTACTTCTACAACGCGGACGCGTATTTCCAGTTCGTCGAGCAAACCCGCAAGCTGGGCCTGGACGTGCCCATCGTCGCGGGCATCATGCCGATCACCAACTACACGCAATTGATGCGCTTCTCCGACATGTGCGGCGCGGAAATTCCGCGCTGGGTGCGCCTGAAGCTGGCCAGCTTCGGCGACGACAGCGCGTCGATCAAGGCCTTCGGCCTGGACGTGGTGACGCAGTTGTGCGAGCGCCTGCTGGCCGGCGGCGCGCCTGGCCTGCATTTCTACAGCATGAACCAGGCCCAGGCGACCACCGCCCTGTGGCAGCGCCTGGTCTGAGCGCGCCCTGCCGCGGCGGCGCCGGCGCTATAAGATGCCGTTTTCCGTGATGATGGCGTCGAGCGCGATGTCGTGCGCGTCGCCGGCGAAGTCCGCCGCCAGGCAGGCGTAGGCGATGCCGGCCGTGGCCGGGCGCGGCGCCTGCGCCAGCGTGCGGTCGTAGTAGCCGCCGCCGTAGCCGAGGCGCAGGCGGCCGCCGTTGTAGCCGAGGCAGGGCAGCAGGATGGCCGGCGGGCAGGCTTGCAGGCGCAGCGCGGCCGGCACGGCCACGCCCATGCCGTCCTTGCGCATCGCCTCGCCCGGGGTCCAGGCCGAGAACGCCAGCGGCGCCGCTTTTTCCAGCACCACCGGCAGCGCCAGGCGCACGCCGCGCGCCGCCAGCGCCGCGTAGGCCGGCCGCAGGTCGGGCTCGCCCCGCAGCGGCCAGTACACGCCCAGCGCGGCGATGTCCCGGGCCGCGCACCAGTCCAGCAGGCGCGCGCAGATGGCGCCGTCCCATTGGGCGCGCGCGTCATCGGCCAGGGCCCGGCGCGCGTTGAGCAGGCTGCTGCGTAAGTGCGCCTTCGGGTTTGTCGCGGGCGCTGGTGGCGCGCCCGGATCGCGTGGTATTCTAGGCTTGCTGTTCATGTCATGTTTCAAATTTGAATTGAGAGTCGTAATTGAGTTCCCCATCGAAATGGTTTGCCCGCGCGATTGTTGTTGCAGCTTGCGTCCTGCCAACCCAGGCTTTCGCCGCCGGCGCCGACGCGCGCGCCGATGACGACGCTTTCCTGCTGCTGCGCGACGCCGCCCGGCAGGACGACACGGCCAAGGCCGATTTTTATGCCGAGCGGCTGGGCGCCTATTCGGTCGCCTCGTATGTCGACTATTATCGGCTCAAACCGCGCCTCAAGGAACTCGGCGTCGAGCAATTCCGCGATTTCCTCAGCCGCTACGAGGGCAGCGCCATCGCCGACCGCCTGCGCAACGACTGGCTGCTGGAACTGGGCCGCAAGCGCGACTGGCTCAATTTCGACGCCGAATATCCGCGCTTCGCCCTCAATGACGACACCCAGGTCAAGTGCTATGCGCTGCTGTCGCGCGCGCTCAAGGGCCAGAAGGTGGCGGCCGAGGCGCGCGCGCTGCTGGTGTCGCCGCCCGGCTACGGCGAGGCGTGCGGCAGCCTGATCGCGGCGCTGGCGCAAAACGGCCAGTTCGGCGGCGACGACCTGTGGGCGCAGCTGCGCCTGGCCGGCGAGATGAACGCGACGGGGCCGGCGCGCCGCACCATGCTGTTGCTGGGCGGCGCGGACACGGCCATCGCGCGCGCCATCGACACGCCGGCGCTGGCGCTGGCCAAGGGCGTCGGCAGCGGCCGCGCCGAGCATGAAACCTATCTGGTGGCGCTGGGCCGCATGGCCAGAAGCAGCGTCAAGCTGGCCGTGCTGGCCTTGCACAAGGCCGAGCCGAAGCTGACGGAGCAGGAGCGCGCCATCGGCTGGGCGAATATCGCGCTGCAGTCCTCGTATTCGCTGGCGCCGGAAACGGGCGACTACTGGCGCCAGTCGAACGGCGCGCCGCTGTCGCTCGACCAGATGCAGTGGAAGACCCGCATCGCGCTGCGCGACGAGCAGTGGGGCCAGGTCAAGGCGGGCATCCGGGCGATGCCGCCGGCGCTGCGCCAGGATCCGGCCTGGAGCTACTGGCTGGGTCGCGCCCTGAAGGCGGAGGCGCCGGGCCAGGTCAGCACCGAGGCGGCGCAGCTGTTCCGTGGCATCGCCGATCAGAGCAATTTCTATGGCTTGCTGGCGCAGGAGGAGCTGGGGCGGCAGATCACGATCCCGCTGACCGGCCCGGCCATCACGGCGCAGGAAGTCGCGGCCGTCGCCGCCAACCCCGGTTTCCAGCGGGCGCTGAAGTTCTTCGCGATGCGCCTGCGCTTCGAGGGCACGCGCGAGTGGAACTGGGAGCTGCGCAAGATGAGCGAGCGCGAGCATCTGGCCGCGGCCGAATTCGCGCGCCAGAACAATATCCTCGACCGCATGGTCAACACCTCGGACCGTACCCGCGTCGAGGTCGACTACACCCAGCGCTACCCGTCGCCGCACCACGACATCATGCATCCGGCGACGCAGACGCTGGGCCTGGACAAGGCTTGGGTGTACGGCCTGATACGCCAGGAATCGCGCTTCATCATGGACGCGCAGTCGCATGTCGGCGCCTCCGGCCTGATGCAGGTGATGCCGTCGACGGGGCGCTGGGTGGCGAAGAAGATCGGCCTGACGGATTTCGTCCAGGAGATGCTCAGCGACGTGCGCACGAATATTTTGTTGGGCACCAATTACATGAACATGGTCATCGGCGGCCTGGACGGCTCGCAGGTGCTGGCCTCGGCCGCCTACAACGCCGGCCCGGGCCGGCTGCGCAGCTGGCGCGCCACCTTGCCGCGGACGCTGGAGGGGGCGATCTTCGCCGAAACCATCCCGTTCACGGAGACGCGCACCTATGTCAAGAACGTCATGGCGAACGCGACCTACTACGCGGCCCTGTTCGAGAACAAGCCGCAGTCGCTGAAGGCGCGCCTGGGCACGGTGGGACCGAAGGGCAGCGCGGCAGCGGCCGAATTGCCGTAAGCGCGGCGCGCGGCGCCGCCGGACAAGGGAGGATGAGATGCGGATACCCGAAATGGCGTTGCAGATACAGACCGTGCTGGTGCTGGGCGGTTCCGGCTTCGTCGGCCGCCACCTGGTGGCGCGGCTGGCGGCGGCCGGCGCCCGCGTCATCGTGCCGACCCGGCGCTTCGAGCGCGCCAAGCACCTGATATCCCTGCCGCGCGTCGAGGTCGTCGAGGCCGACCCGAACCGCGACGCCGACCTGCGGCGGCTGATGGCCGGCCAGCGGCTCGACGCCGTCGTCAACCTGGTGGGCCGCCTGCACTCGGACACTGGCGCGCCATACGGGCGCGCCTTCGCCCGGGCCCACGTGGAACTGCCGCGCCGCGTCGTCGCCGCCTGCGCCGCCCACGGCGTGCCGCGCTACCTGCACATGAGCGCGCTGGGCGCCGCGGCCGGCGCGCCGTCGATGTATCTGCGCTCGAAGGCCGACGGCGAACTGGCGGCCGCCGCCAACCCGGCCGTCGCCGCGACGATCTTCCGGCCCTCGGTGGTGTTCGGCCCGGAAGACCACTTCCTCAACCTGTTCGCGCGCCTGCAGCGCTATCTGCCGCTGCTGCCGCTGGCCGGCGCCGGTTCGCGCTACCAGCCGGTGTATGTGGGCGACGTCGCGCAAGCTTTCGTCAACGCGCTGGCGCGCCCGCGCAGCCGCCACCAGGTGTACGAGCTGGGCGGCCCGCGCGTCTACACGCTGCGCGAGCTGGCCGCGCTGGCCGGCGACTATGCCGGCCACCCGCGCCCCATCATCGCCCTGCCGGCGGCGCTGGGGCGCCTGCAGGCGCGCCTGCTCGAATGCCTGCCCGGCGAGCCGCTGATGAGCCGCGACAACCTCGACTCCATGCGCACCGACAATGTCGTCGACGCCGCCGCGCAGGCGCGCACGGCCGCCGAACTGGACATCGTCCCCGTCGCGCTGGAGGCGCAGGCGCGCCACTACCTCGGCGCGGCGCCGCCGGGCTTCGACGATTTCCGCAGCCGCGCCGGACGCTAGCGCACCCTTCACCCTCCACCCACCAAGGACAGCAGAACATGCAAACCACCGAACTCGATCCCTCCTTGTCGCAAACCCTCGCCAGCGCCCGCCAGCCGGGCCTGACCCTCGTCATCGGCAACAAGAACTATTCGTCGTGGTCGATGCGGCCGTGGGTGGCGATGACGGCGTTCGGCATTCCCTTCCAGGAGGTGCGCGTGCTGCTCGACCGCGACGACACGGCCGCGCAGATCGCCCGCTACTCGGGCGGCGGCCGCGTGCCGGTGCTGCTGGCCGGCGAGATGACGATTTGGGACAGCCTGGCCATCTGCGAATACCTGGCCGAGCAGTTCCCGGAAAAGCACCTGTGGCCGCAGGACGTGGCGGCGCGCGCGATGGCGCGCTCGGTCTGCGCCGAAATGCACTCGGGCTTCGGCGGCCTGCGCAGCGCCATGTCGATGAATCTGCGCGCCAGCCTGCCGGGGCGCGGGCGCACCGCCGCGGCCCAGGCCGACATCGGCCGCATCAGCGAAATCTGGGAAGAGTGCCTGTCGCGCTTCGGCCACCACCAGTTCCTGTTCGGCGACTTCTCGATCGCCGACGCCTACTTCGCCCCCGTCGTGACGCGCTTCCGCACCTACGGCGTGTCGCTGGCGCCGGCGCTGAACGCCTACTGCGAGCGGGTGCTGGCGCATCCGGCGGTGGCGCGCTGGATCGGCGAGGGCGTCGCCGAGCCGGAGCAGGCGCCGAAGCACGACGCCGAGATGCCCGATTGAGCGCGCCGGCAATGCGCATCTACATGGTCGGCGGCGCCGTGCGCGATGAGCTGCTCGGCTTGCCGGTCCAGGACCACGATTACGTCGTCGTCGGCGCCACGCCGGACGACATGCTGCGCCAGGGCTTCCGCCCGGTCGGCAAGGACTTCCCCGTCTTCCTGCACCCTGACACGCAGGAGGAGTACGCGCTGGCGCGCACCGAGCGCAAGAGCGCGCCCGGCTACCGCGGTTTCGTCTTCCACACGGCGCCCGACGTCACGTTGGAGCAGGACCTGGTGCGGCGCGACCTGACCATCAACGCCATCGCCAAGGCCGGCGACGGCACGCTGTCGGACCCCTTCGGCGGCGTCGCCGACCTGCGCAAGCGGGTGTTCCGCCACGTCTCCGACGCTTTCCTGGAGGACCCGGTGCGCATCCTGCGCCTGGCGCGCTTCGCGGCGCGCTTCGCCGACTTCACGGTGGCGCCGGAGACGCTGGCGCTGATGCGCCGCATGGTCGCCGCCGGCGAGGTCGACGCGCTGGTGCCCGAGCGCGTCTGGCAGGAGCTGGCGCGCGGCCTGATGGAGGCGCGGCCGTCGCGCATGCTGGCGCTGCTGCGCGAGTGCGGCGCGCTGGCGCGCATCATGCCCGAGCTGGACGCGCTGTGGGGCGTGCCGCAGCCGCCGCTGCACCATCCGGAAATCGACACCGGCGCGCACATGCTGCTGGTGCTCGACTACGCCGCCGAGCGCGGCTTCGACTTGCCGGTGCGCTTCGCCAGCCTGATGCACGACCTCGGCAAGGGGACGACGCCGCCGCAACTGTGGCCCAGCCACCACGGCCACGAGGGCGCCGGCGTGGCGCTGATCGAACAACTGTGCCGGCGCCTGAAGGTGCCCAACGACTGCCGCGAACTGGCCGTGATGACGGCGCGCGAGCACGGCAACGTCGGCCGCGCGCTGAGCCTGCGCGCCAACACCATCGTCACGCTGTTCGAGCGCTGCGACGGCTTGCGCAAGCCGGCCCGCTTCGCGCAGATGCTGCTGGCGGCCGAATGCGACTTCCGCGGCCGCGGCGGCGCCGCCGACGGCTTCCGCGACAAGCCGTTCCCGCAGGCGCCGCACCTGCTGGCGGCGCTGGCGGTGGCGCGCGGCGTCGACGCCGGCGAGGTGGCCAGGCGCCACGCGGAGCAGCCCGCCCACATCGCCGCGGCGGTGCACGCGGCGCGGGTGCAGGCCGTGCGCGCGTTAGAGGGATAATTCCAAACGGCAGAAATCGTTGGTATACAATGGTCGGGATGGTGCGCTGCACCAAGCCAGGAGCATAGCGTGACCCAAGCGAATCCCTTTATCCGCTGGATGGAAAGCTGGAAGCGGCGCGGCTTCGGCCCCGCCGTGCTCGTCAAAGAGTTGCACGAGCGCGACCGCCGGCGCATGCTGAAGCATTTCCTCGCGCTGGAGAAGAGTGACCGCTTACTCAGATTCGGCACCCAGTTGCCCGACGAGCTGGTCGAATCCTACGTCAACAAGATCGATTTTTCCCGCGACGTCGTCTATGGCGTCTACAACCGCGTCTTCAAGCTGATCGCCGTCGGCCACCTGGCCTTCGCGCCGAAGGAAAAATCGCCGGCCAAGCACGCCGCCACGACCAAGGAGCGGGTGGCCGAGTTCGGCGTGTCGGTGTTGCGCTCGACGCGCGGCATGGGCGTCGGCACGAAGATGTTCGAGCGCGCCGCCATCCACTGCCGCAACAACGACGTCGACACCATGTATATGCACTGCCTGTCGTCGAACCAGACGATGATGCACATCGCCAAAAAGGCGGGCATGGAAATCCAGCGCGACTACGGCGAGGCGGACGCCTACCTGAAGCTGCTGCCGCCGAATCCGGCCAGCGTGCTGCAGGAAGCCGTCGAGGAGCAGTTCGCCATGCTCGACTACACCTTCAAGGCCAACACGCGGGCCGCCGTCAAGTGGCTGGACCGCCTGCCGGGCCGCAAGCAGGACTAGTTCCCAGGGCCTAGCCGCATTCGACGCGGTTGCGCCCCAGTTTCTTGGCGTTGTAGAGGGCCGCGTCGGCGCTGCGGAACAGGCCGTCGAGCGTGGCGGGCGTGCCGCCCGCCGCCGTCACGCCGAAGCTGGCCGTGACGCGCAGGCTGGCGCCGTCCGGCAGGCGGATCGGCGCCGCCGCGATGGCCGCGCGCAGGCGCTCGGCGACGCCGCGCGCGCCGGCCAGGTCGCAATTGACGGGCATGACGATGAATTCCTCGCCGCCGTAGCGGGCCAGGATGTCGCCGTCGCACAGTTCCCGCCCGACCAGTTCGGCGATGCGGATCAGCACCAGGTCGCCGGCGTCGTGGCCGCATTCGTCGTTGACGGCCTTGAAGTAGTCGATGTCGAAGATGATCAGCGCCAGCGGCAGCCCGTGTTCCTGGCAGCGCCGCGCCATGGCCTTGCCGGCCGCCGTGAACGCGCGCCGGTTCAGCGTGCCCGTCAGGTAGTCGGTGTCCGCGCTCACGCGCAGCTGTTCGATCAGGTGCTGGCGCTCCAGCTCCAGCTGGCGTTTTTCCAGGTTGCTGGCGCGCAGGCGCAGCAGCGCGTGCTGCATGTCGCCGATTTCATCGCGGCGCTGCGAGACCCGCACCGGCGTGTCGAGGTCGCCGTTGGCGATGTCGACGACGGCCCGCGTGGCCCACAGCAGCGGCCGCACGACGCGGCGGCGCAGGATGTACAGCAGGCCGGCCAGCATCAGCAGCATCGCCGCGCCCAGGCAGGACGCCAGCAGCAGTTCGCGTTGGGCTTGCTCGCTGGCCTGGCGGGCGCCGTCGATGGACAGGGCCAGCAGGGCGTCGCGCACTTGCAGGATCGATTGCATCGCCGGCACGTAGCCGGCGGCGAACTGGGCGCTGTCCATGCCGTAGGGCCGCCCCGCCTTGCTGGCCGCGACGATGCCGCCGGCGAAGGCGAGGCCGTCGCCGAAATAGCGCGCTTCCATGGTTTGCAGCGCCACCGCGACGCGGGCGTCGGCGTTGGCCTCGTTGGGCGAGAGCGTCGTCAGCAGGCGCAATTGCTCGATGCGTCCGCGCAGCACGTTGATGTGGGCGGTGTCTTCCTCGCTGAGCGCCTGCTGCGCCGTCAGCGCGGCCGTGAAGTGCGAGCCGAGCCGGCCGGCGTACTCGCGCAGTTCGACGGCGATGCGGGCGCTCATCAGCGCGCCGGAAAATTGCGGATAGACGGCCTCGGCGCGCTGCGACAGCGCCGTCACGGCCTGCATGACGAGGGGGACGACGTCGAACATGTGCTGGACGGCGCCGCGGATCTGCGCCGGCGCGCGCGCCGCGCGCGGCTGGGCGGCGACGGCGTCGACGCCGCGGCGCGCCGCCGCCAGGGCCGCCCTGGCCTTGCCGACGGCGAGCAGCGCCGCGTCGGGCTGGCGCGGCGCGCCGGCCAGGGCCGCCTGCAGCGCCGCCAGCGTGGCGTCGCTGCCGAGCCTGGCATCGGCCAGCCTTTGCCGGGCGGCCGCGTCGGGCGCGTCGGCGCCCATCAGCGCGTTGGCCGGCCCGCGCTCCAGCGACACCTTTTCCGCCGCCAGCATCGCCTGGTGGGCCAGTTGCAGCGCCTGCAGCCCGGCCCGGGTGGCCTGGTAGTGGCGCCATTCGCCGGCCAGGATGCGCGCCAGCATCGAGCTGATCAGCAGGGCTAGCACGAGCGTGGCGAGGGCGAACAGTTTGCTCAGTTTCATGGCGGCCCGATGGTGTGAAGTTTGCATTGCCCGCCACGCCGCGCGCCCGGCGGCGCGGCGCGGCACAGCTGCAACACTACACTAACGGCAGCGCCGTCGTATCCTTGATGCGCTGCAGTGCGAAACTGGATTTCACGTCGAGCACGGCCGGGTGGCGCAGCAAGGTCGCCATCATGAAGCGGGAGAAATGTTCCATGTCCTCCACGTGCACCCGCAGCAGGTAATCCATCTCGCCCGTCATCGCATAGCAGGCCACCACCTCCGGCCACTGTTCGACGGAGACGGCGAAGTCGGCCCGCGGCGAGGTCACGGGCGTCAGCGCCAGCGCCCGGGCGTTGCTTTGCGCGCCGGCCTCGTTGTGCTTTTCCAGGCGCACGTTGACGTAGGCCAGCAGGCCCAGGCCGATCTTGTCCGGGTCCAGCAGCGCCACGTACTGGCGGATCACGCCGGCCTCTTCGAGCCGCTTGATGCGGCGCAGGCAGGGCGACGGCGACAGGCTGACCTGCTCGGCCACGTCCTGGTTCGACAGGCGGCCGTCGGCCTGCAGGATGGAGAGGATGCGGCGGTCGGTTTTATCCAGCGTAATCTTGGTCATCAATATCTCAAATAGGGCAATCTGCACGCAATATTATTGCTCAAATCGTACTGCGCTGGGAAGTCTTTGGCATTAAATGCCGCCCTGGCAGGACTATACTGTGCGCTTATTCCAGCATGATTACGCCGGCGCCCGCCTCTGGGCGCCGGACGCCGGCCCAGTCCGCAGCCCCTCCCAGAAAGGTGCGCGGGCTTGTGCTACCCTATAAAAGCAGTCATTTTTTCGCACCGCCGCGCCCACAAGGCCAGACGGTACGTGCGTGTACGGCCCACCCGGCTTGCGCGCAATGCAATGAGAATAATGGAGACAAGCAATGAATGCACCAACTAAAGGCTCACAACTAGAGCCAGGCCAGCCATCGGGCGAGATTTCGCTCAACGATAAATACACGCTGGAGCGCGGCCGCGCCTTCATGACGGGCACCCAGGCGCTGATCCGCCTGCCGATGCTGCAGCGCGAGCGCGACTTGAAGGCGGGCTTGAACACGGCCGGCTACATCACCGGCTACCGCGGCTCGCCCGTGACCAGCGTCGACATGACGGCGCTGAAGGCCAAGAAATACCTCGACGAACACCACGTCAAATTCCACCCCGGCTTGAACGAGGACCTGGCGGCGACGGCCGTCTGGGGCACCCAGCAGACCAATCTGTTCGAGGACGCCAAGTACGACGGCGTCTTCGGCATGTGGTACGGCAAGGGCCCGGGCGTCGACCGCTGCGGCGACGTCTTCAAGCACGCCAACAACGCCGGCAGCGCCAAGCACGGCGGCGTGCTGGTGCTGGCCGGCGACGACCACGCGGCGAAATCGTCGTCGACGGCGCACCAGAGCGACCATATCCTGAACGCCTGCGGCATTCCCGTGCTGTACCCGGCGTCGGTGCAGGAATACATCGACTACGGCTTGCACGCCTGGGCCATGAGCCGCTACACGGGCCTGTGGGTGTCGATGAAGTGCGTCACCGACATCATCGAGTCGGGCGCCGCCGTCGACCTCGACCCGGACCGCGTGCAGATCGCCATGCCGGACGACTTCGAGCTGCCGCCGGGCGGCCTGAACATCCGCTGGCCGGACAGCGTGCTGGACATGGAAGTGCGCATGAACAGCTACAAATGGTATGCCGCGCTGGCCTATGCGCGCGCCAACCGGCTGAATAAGATCATCTGGGACAGCCCGAAGGCGCGCATCGGCATCATCACGGCCGGCAAGTCCTACCTGGACACGCGCCAGGCGCTGGCCGACCTCGGCATCGACGAGCAGGTCGCCTCCGACATCGGCATACGCCTGTACAAGATCGGCATGACCTGGCCGCTGGAATCGGACGGCGTGCACAACTTCGCCAAGGGCCTCGACGAGATCCTCGTCGTCGAGGAAAAGCGCCAGATCCTCGAATATGCGCTGAAGGAGGAGTTGTACAACCTGAAGGATGGCGAGCGGCCCCGCGTGGTCGGCAAGTTCGACGACACTGGCGAGTGGAGCAATGAGCACCGCACCGGGCACGGCGACTGGCTGCTGCCGGCCACCTACGAGCTGAACCCGGCGCTGATCGCCCGCGCCATCGCCAGCCGCATCTCGCGCTACTACGCCGGCCACCCGGTCGAGCAGCGCGTCAAGGAGCGCATCGCCTTCCTGGAGGCCAAGGAAAACGTCCTCAAGACCATCAGCGCCAAGCCCGACCCGAACAAGGACCGCACGCCGTTCTTTTGCTCCGGCTGCCCGCACAACAGCTCGACCAAGGTGCCGGAAGGCTCGCGCGCGCTGGCCGGCATCGGCTGCCACTACATGGTGCTGTGGATGGACCGCGAAACCTCGACCTTCACGCACATGGGCGCGGAGGGCGTGACCTGGGTCGGCCAGGCGCCGTTCACCAACGAGAAGCACGTCTTCACCAACCTCGGCGACGGCACCTATTTCCACTCCGGCATCCTGGCGATCCGCGCGGCCGTCTCGGCCAAGGTCAACATCACCTACAAGATCCTGTTCAACGACGCCGTCGCGATGACGGGCGGCCAGGAGTTCGACGGCCCGCTGTCGCCGGCCATCATCTCGCGGCAGATCGCCGCCGAGGGCGTCACGCCCATCATCGTCGTCACCGACGAACCGGACAAATACCCGGCCGACTACGCCTGGGCCGAGGGCGTCACGGTGCGCCACCGCAGCGAACTGGACGCCGTGCAGCGCGAGCTGCGCGACCAGCCCGGCGTGTCGGCGATGATTTACGACCAGACCTGCGCGTCCGAGAAGCGGCGCCGGCGGAAACGCAACGAGTACCCGGACCCGGCCAAGCGCGCCGTCATCAACGAGGCCGTCTGCGAGGGCTGCGGCGACTGCAGCGTGCAGTCGAACTGCCTGTCGGTCGAGCCGCTGGAGACGGAGCTGGGGCGCAAGCGCCAGATCAACCAGTCCTCGTGCAATAAGGACTTCTCCTGCGTCACGGGCTTCTGCCCGAGCTTCGTCACCGTCGAGGGCGGCGCGCTGAAGAAACCGAAGAAGGCCGCCGCCGGCGACGCCGCCATGCCGGTCCTGCCGACGCCGCAGATCCCGTCCACGGCGCAGCCCTTCGGCATCCTCGTCACCGGCATCGGCGGCACCGGCGTGGTCACCGTCGGCCAGATCCTGGCGATGGCCGCCCACGTCGAGGGCAAGGGCTGTTCCGTGCTCGACATGAGCGGGCTGGCGCAAAAAGGCGGCCCGGTGATGTCGCACGTGCGCCTGGCCGACCGCCAGGAAGACATCCACTCGACCCGCGTCGGCACCGGCGCGGCCGACCTGGTGATCGGCTGCGACCTGATCGTCACGGCCAGCCGCGACGCGCTGTCGCGCATGGGCGAGGGCCGCACCTACGCGATGATCAATTCGACCGGCTCGTCGACGGCCGCCTTCGTCAAGAACCCGGACTGGCAATTCCCGGGCGCCTCCTCGCAGCAGGAAATCCAGAAGGCTTGCGGCGCCGAGCGGGTCGACTTCATCGACGCCGGCCAGATCGCCACCGCGCTGATGGGCGACTCGATCGCGACGAATATGTTCATGCTCGGCTATGCCTGGCAAAAGGGCCGCGTGCCCCTGAGCGAGGCCGGCATCATGAAGGCGATCGACTTGAACAATGTCTCGGTGGCCTTCAACAAGGCGGCCTTCAACTGGGGCCGCTCGGCCGCCCACGACGCCGCCGCGCTGATCCGCATGACGACGCCGGCGAAGGTGATCGAGTTCAAGCGCACGCAAAGCCTGGACGAGCTCGTCAAGCGGCGCGTCGAGCTGCTGACGGCCTACCAGGACGCCGCCTACGCCCGGCAATACCAGGACTTCGTCGAGCAGGTCCGCGCCGCGGAGGCCAAGCTGGGCAAGGGCACCCGCCTGGCGGAGGCGGTGGCGCGCTACTTCTACAAGCTGATGGCATACAAGGACGAGTACGAGGTGGCGCGCCTGTACACGGACGGCGCCTTCAAGGAGAAGATCGCCGCCATGTTCGAGGGCGACGTCAAGCTCAAGTTCCACCTGGCGCCGCCGCTGCTGGCCAAGCATGACGCCAAGGGCCAGCTGGTCAAGCAGGAATTCGGTCCCTGGATGATGCGCGCCTTCGGCGTGCTGGCCAAGCTGAAGGGCTTGCGCGGCACCAAATTCGACGTGTTCGCTTACACGGCCGAGCGCAAGATGGAGCGCGCGCTGATCGGCGCCTACCGCCAGACCGTGGGCGGCCTGCTGGCGAAGCTGACGGCGGAGAACTTGGCGCAACTGGTGGCGATCGCCAGCGTCCCCGAGGACATCCGCGGTTACGGCCACGTCAAGGAGCGCCACCTGAAGGCGGCCAAGGAGAAAGAGGCGGCGCTGCTGGCCGCCTTCCACGCCCCGGCCGCGCCGACGGACGCCGCGCACCGCGCCGCCTGAGCGCCGCGGCGCAGGGCCGGGGGCGACCCCGGTGCTGCGCCGCGATTCCGTACTGCAATTATCATATAAGATAAAGCAAATATATTCGTTAATATATTGTTGCGGCTTTGTTACCTTTGGGGCTCCATCCGATTGCGAGACTTCAATGACCCGAACACCCCTTACACTTCAACCTCTGGCCGTTGGCGTGCTCGCCATTCTCGGCAGCTCCTGCTGGCAGGCCGCCGCGCAAACCCCCGAAACGCAGTCCGTCGTCGTCACCGGCTCGCGCATAGTCCGCGCCGCCCTGGAGGGGCCGTCGCCGGTCACCGTCATCACCGGCGAGGAGATCACCCGGCAGGGCTATAAAAACGTTTTCGACGCGCTCAACAACCAGGTGCAGAACAGCGGCTTTGTCCAGGGCGAGGATTTCGGCAACACCTTCACGCCCTCGGCCAACACCATCAGCCTGCGCGGCCTGGGGCCGAACCACACCTTGATCCTGCTGAACGGCCGGCGCATGGCCGACTTCCCCGTCGCCTACGGCGGCTCGGTGAATTTCACGAACCTGTCGAACATTCCGTCGAGCATGGTCGAGCGCATCGAAATCCTCAGCGGCGGCGCCTCGGCCGTGTACGGCTCGGACGCGATTTCCGGCGTCGTCAACGTGATCCTGAAAAAACAGGCGCAGGGCTATGACGCCAACGTCAAGCTGAGCGACACCTCGCGCGGCGGCGGCGGCAGCCGGCGCGCGCAATTCTCCGGCGGCGTGAACGGCGACAAGCTCAATGCCATCTTCAGCGTCGAGTTGAGCGAGCGCGACATGCTGTGGACCCAGCAGCGCGACTTCATGGCCGAGCGCTCGGGCACGCCGACGGCGGTGCTGACGCGCAAGGTCGTCAAGGGCGGCGCCCTGCTCGACCTGGGCGACGCCTGCGACAAGCTGGGCGACCTGTTCGGCGGCAGCGTCATCAAGTACACGGCCAAGAAGGGCAGTTACTGCGCCAGCCCGAAGGCGGGCGCGACCTACTGGACGACGCAGACGCAGAACAAGAGCCAGAATTTTTCCACCAGCGTCAATTATGAGCTGACGCCGGAAACCTCGCTGTACGGCGATTTCCTGATCGGCAAGAACTCGACGGAGAACAGCACGCGCGGGCCGTCGTGGACCTCGTCGTCGACCAACGGCAGCTATTTCCTGAACGAGAAGACCAAGGCTTACGAGGCCTGGACCAAGTATATCGCGCCCGAGGAAATCGGCGGCGCCGGCCGCTACAACCGCAGCTGGGACGACCTGGCCAGCTCGCTGGCCTTCGGCATCAAGGGGACCATCCCGCACACCGGCTGGACCTACGAGGCCGGCTACAGCGCCTCTGTCTACCAGAGCAAGAACTACGCGCCGCGCGCGCTGGCGAACATCGACAGCTTCTTCCTCGGGCCGCAGAAGGGCGTCGACAGCGCCGGCATCGCCATCTACGCGCCGGACCTGAGCCGCCTGACGCGGCGCCTGAGCGCGGCCGAATTCGACAGCATCACGGGCAGCTCCGTCAGCAAGGACAAGTCCTGGACCCATGGCATCAGCATCATCACCAGCGGCGACGCGTTCACGCTGCCGGCCGGCGTGGCGAAGGTGGCGACGGTGGCCGAGCTGGGCCGCCAGGGCTTCAGCAACAGCCCCGACCCGCGCATCAACGAGGGTTATTTCAACACCACCAGCAAATCCGACGTCACGGCCGGCACCCGCAACCGCTACGCCCTGGGCGCCGAGATCAACCTGCCGCTGCTCAAGGAAGTGACGGGCACGCTGGCCGGCCGTTACGACCGCTACAGCTTCGCCGGCCGCAGCGACGGCAAGTTCACCTACGCCAGCGGCCTGGAGATTCGCCCGATCAAGCAGGTGTTGCTGCGCGGCAGTTACGCGACCAGCTTCCGCGCGCCGGACATGAACTATATCTACAAGTCGCGCGGCACCGGCTACTACTCGTCGACCACCGACCATTACCGCTGCGCGCAGGCGGGCAAGGCGCTGGAGGACTGCGACTACGCCGGCATGTCGCCGGGCGCCAACTATGTCCAGTACGGCAGCAAGGACTTGAAGTCGGAGAAGGGCAAGTCGTATGGCGTCGGCGTGGTCTGGTCGCCCAGCACCAGCTTCGACGTCTCGCTCGACTACTGGAACATCAAGATCGACAACCTCGTCACCAACCTCAGTTCCGACAAATTGCTGCGCGACGAGTCGGACTGCCGCCTGGGCAAGGCCGACATCAACTCGCCGTCCTGCGTCGACACGCTGCGCCGCGTCGAGCGCTATCCTTTGACGGCGCTGAACAAGCCGGGCGAGATCAGGGAGATCACGACCAATCCGATCAACGCCGCCCACGAGAGCAGCAGCGGTTTCGACCTGAGCCTCAAGTACCAGTGGAAGACGACGGACTACGGCAGCTTTGTGTGGAAGGCCGACTACTCGCGCACGCTGACCAAGCGCTCCAAGCAGTTCGAGGGCGACGCCATCAGCGACGACTTGAACACGCTGAGCAACGTCGACTGGCCGAGCAAGTTCAACACCAGCCTGAGCTGGAATATTGGCGACTGGACCAACACCCTGTTCGTCACGCGCTACAGCAAGACGCCGAACTCGGGCAGGACGGCGGAGCTGCCGCCGACGGGCATCGCGAATCTCAGCACGGTGTACCGGGTGAACAAGAACGCCACGGTGTCCCTGATCGTCAACAATGTCTTCAACAAGGTCAAGTACGACAGCAGCGGCGGCTGGCCGTACTACCCGATCGGCCGCTACAGCCCGCTTGGCCGCCTCGGCTCGCTGGAGTTCAACTACCACTTCGGCAGTTGAACCCCCGGCCTCAGGCGCCGGCGGCGAACACGCGCAGGCGGTGGCCGTCCGGGTCCAGCGCGACGAAGGTGTAGCCGAAGTCCAGCGCGACGGGCGCCTGCAGCATCGGCAAACCTTTGGCGCGCCAGTCGGCGTACCGGGCGTCGACGGCGTCCCTGTCGGCCAGGGAAAAGGCCACTTCGGCGCCGCCGCCGCCGGCCGTGGCGGCCGGCTCGACGGTGTGCTTGGACCACAGGCCCAGCATCACGCCGGACTCCAGCGCGAACAGGGCGAAGGTGGCGGACACTTCCACGGCCGGACGGCCCAGCAGGCCGGCGTAGAAGTCGGCGCTGGCCGGCGGCCGGTCGACGTAGAGGAGGAAGAAGTTGGGATGGGGGCTAGACGACATGGCAATGCTCCGGTTGGGGTGGGTGCTGGTTCCGGTCCGGCCCGCCCTCTGCGGCGGCGCCGACCCGTTGCTGCCCATCATAGGGAGGGCCACTGTCAGTTTCTGTCAGTGGCCTTTTTGCTATTGCCGGGCCACGCCCTCGTTGTGGCGCCATTCCTTGAGCAGGGCCTGGCGCCGGCGCGGATAGCGCTGCGGCGTCGCGTCCAGGCCGACGATGCGGTCGGTGCGGAAGTGGCGGAAGCCGCCGCGCAGCTCGCACCAGGCGGCCAGCACGCGCACCTTGTCGAAGAAGCCGATGGCGAAGGGCCACACGGTGCGGCGCGAGTCGCGCCCCTGCAGGTCGCGGTAGACGATGTCGAGCTTTTGCTCGGCGCGGATGGCGGCGCGGATCTGCGCCAGCTCGCGGTCGCCGGCCGGCGCCGGGCCGGCCGGGCCGACCATGAGCGCGGCCGTGTCCAGCTCGTGGCGCAGCTCGGCCGGCAGCACGGCGGCGATTTTCGCCATCAGGTTGCGCGCCGCCTCGCCCAGGCGCCGGTCGGCGCGGCTGGCGACCCAGCGCGAGCCGAGCGCCAGGGCCTCGATTTCTTCATCGGTGAACATCAGCGGCGGCAGCAGGAAGCCGGGCCGCAGCACATAGCCGACGCCCGCTTGCGCGTCGATGCGCGCGCCCTGCGCCTGCAGCGAGGCGATGTCGCGGTACAGCGTGCGCACGCTGATGCGCAGTTCGGCGGCCAGCGCCGCGCCGCTCACCGGCTCGCGGTGGCGGCGCAGCGCCTGCATCAATTGCAACAGACGTTCGGCACGCGACACGGCGCTCTCCCGATAGGGCGCGGCGCGCGGCGCGCGGCGGCGTTGTTGTCAGGCCGCGTCTTGCGTTGGCGCAAAGCGGAGGTGTGCATAGCGGTTTCCCCAAAAAAAGAGAATATAATCGGAACTCTTGTTTTTTCCCCATTATCGCATCGGTGCCGGCTTCCGCCGCCCCGCAGTCTGTGTTTCCCCTAAAGAGGTGGACATGTCGCAGCGCTCAGATGCAGTCAGTGTGCCGATGGCGGCCGTGGAAGCGGGGGGCCGCCTGAATTTGCCGCGCAGCAGCGCCGTCGTGCTGCTCAGCTTCGGCTTGACGGCCTTGCTGCTGTTCCTGATCGGCTACCGCGTCTACCCCTTCCTGCACACCATCCTCAACACCGGCGTCTTCCTCGCCTCGGGCGTGCTGGCCCTGCTGTTGTGGGACATGGGCGCCGGCGCCGGCCGCCCGCTGCTGCAGCCGCTGGCGATCAGCTTCGCCATCTCCTCGGGCTTCCAGTTCGTCCACGCCATCGTCGAGGTCGAATGGTTCGGCGCGCTCGAAGCGATCGCCCTGTCGCAGCCGTGGCTGCGGCCGGCGACGTGGCCGCCGGCCGCCTACATCTTGCCGATCGGCATACTGTGCGCGCTGTGGCTGCCGCCCGCCTGGCTGAGGGCCCCGCGGCTGGGCCTGGTCCTGCTGCTGCTGGGGGCGGCGCTGATGCCGCCGTCGATCTGGCTGCCGAAATATACCGTGCCGGTGTGGTCCGGCGTGACCCGCCCGACGCTGCTGTTCGTGCCGCTGCTGTGGGCGCTGGTGGGCTGGGGCTGCTGGCGCCGGCGCGGCGCCGACAGACTGCTGAGTTCGCTTGGGCTGATGGCCGTCGTGCTCGTCGGCGCCCACACGGCCATGCTGTACTCGCGCACGACGGCCGACACGCCGGCGCTGGCGGCCCACCTGATCATCGTCGCCGCCTACCTGACGCTGCTGTTCTCGCTGATGCGCCACGCCGCCACCGACATGCTCGAACGCAGCCGCGCCGAGCGCGAACTGGCGCAGCTGAACCTGATCCTGGAGCAGCGCGTGTCCGAGCGCACGGCCCAGCTGGAGCAGGCCAACGCCTCGCTGCAGGCGCAGATCGACGTGCGCCTGCAGGCCGAGCGCAAGCTCGAAACCCAGCTCAGCCGCCTCGACCTGCTGAACCGCATCACCCGGGCCATCGGCGAGCGGCTCGACCTGAAAAGCATCCTGCAAGTGGTCGTGCGCACGCTGGAAGACAATCTGCAGATCGACTTTTGCTGCATCTGCCTGTACGACGTCCAGGCCGGGCAGCTCAGCGTCAGCTGCGTCGGCGTCGGCAGCGCCGGGCTGGCGCTGCAACTGGCGATGGCCGAGGACGCCGTCATCGACGTCGACGAGAACGGCCTGGCGCGCTGCGTCAAGGGCGAACTCGTCTACGAGCCGGACATCGGCGCAGTCGCCTCGCCGTTTCCGCAGCGCCTGGCCGGCGGCGGCCTGCGCGCGCTGGTGATGGCGCCGCTGCTGGTCGAGAGCACCGTCTTCGGCGTGCTGGTGACGGCGCGCCGGGCCAGCGCCAGCTTCCGCAGCGGCGACTGCGAATTCCTGCGCCAGCTCAGCGAGCACGTGGCCCTGGCCGCGCACCAGGCGCGCCTGCACGCGGCGCTGCGCCAGTCCTACGACGAGTTGCGCCGCACCCAGCAGATCGTGCTGCAGCAGGAGCGCCTGCGCGCGCTCGGCCAGATGGCCAGCGGCATCGCCCACGACATCAACAACGCCATCTCGCCGGTGGCGCTGTACACGGAATCGCTGCTGGAAACGGAGACGGCGCTCAGCGCCCGCGCCCGCACCTACCTGGAGACGATACAGCGGGCCATCGAGGACGTCGCCCAGACGGTGGCGCGGATGCGCGAGTTCTACCGCCAGCAAGAGCCGCAGATGCGCCTGGCGCCGGTGCAGCTGAACATGCTGGTCGAACAGGTGCTGGGGCTGACGCGGGCGCGCTGGCTCGACATGCCGCAGCAAAGCGGCGTCGTCATCGAACTGGTGACGGCGCTGGCGCCCGAGCTGCCGGCCGTGATGGGCGTCGACAGCGAAATCCGCGAAGCCTTGATCAACCTCGTCTTCAACGCCGTCGACGCCATGCCCGAGGGCGGCGTGCTGACGCTGCGCACGCGCAGCATCGCCGCCGGCGAGGGCGGGCGCGCCGGCGCCCGCGTCTGCATCGAAGTGGCCGACACCGGCATCGGCATGGACGAGGACACGCGGCGGCGCTGCCTGGAGCCGTTCTTCACCACCAAGGGCGAGCGCGGCACCGGCCTCGGCCTGGCGATGGTCTACGGCGTCGCGCAGCGCCACAACGCCGACATCGAGATCGACAGCTGGCAGGGCGCCGGCAGCGTGCTGCGGCTGCTGTTCGTGCCGGCGCGCCAGGCCGAGGCGGCCGCCGTGGCGCCGGCGCTGGCCTACGCGCTGCCGCCGCGGCTGCGGCTGCTGGTGATCGACGACGACCCGGTCCTGCTGCGCTCGCTGCGCAACATCCTGGAGACGGACGGCCACGCCGTCACCTCGGTGCACGGCGGCGCCGACGGCATCGCCGCCTTCGAGCTGGCGCAGGCGGGCGCGACGCCGTTCGCCGCCGTCATCACCGACCTCGGCATGCCCTACGTGGACGGGCGCCAGGTGGCGGCCGCCGTCAAGCGCTGCGCGCCGGCCGCGCCGGTGATCCTGCTGACGGGCTGGGGCGTGCAACTGCTGGAGGACGACGACATCCCGGCCCACGTCGACTACGTGCTGAGCAAGCCGCCCAAGCTGCGCGAACTGCGCGCCGCGCTGGCCGGCTTCCAGCCGCGCGCGGCGGCGGCCGGCTAGGCGGGGAGCGGGCGATGGCGGCGGACGGCTCGGCGGTGCGCGTGCTCGTCGTCGACGACGAGGCGTCCCACATGCAGGCCCTGTGCGACACGCTGCGCGACTACGGCTACCAGACCGTCGGCTTCACGGCCGGCGAGGCGGCGCTGGCGGAGCTCGGCGGCGGCGGCTACGCGCTGCTGCTGGCCGACCTGATGATGCCCGGCATGGACGGCATCACGCTGCTGCAGGCGGCGCTGCGCAGCGACCCGGACCTGGCCTGCCTGATCATGACGGGCGACGGCACCATCGGCAGCGCCGTCGAGGCCATGCAACAGGGCGCGCTCGACTACATCCTCAAACCGTTCAAGCTCAGCGTCATCCTGCCCGTGCTCAAGCGGGCGCTGGCGATGCGCCAACTGCGCATCGACAAGGCGCAAGTCGAACAAAGCCTGCGCGAGCGCGCCGCCGAGCTGGCGCAGGCGAACCGCGAACTGGACCTGGCGCGGGCCAAGGCGGAACTGGCCAGCCGCGCCAAATCCGCGTTCATCTCCAGCATGAGCCACGAACTGCGCACGCCGCTCAATGCCATCCTCGGCTTCTCGCACATCCTCAGCTCGACGACGCTGCCCTCGACGGCGGCGCAGAAACGCGAATTTGCCGCCCACATCCTGAAATCGTCGAAGCACCTGCTGGCCCTCATCAACGAAATCCTCGACCTGGCGAAAGTCGAATCGGGCACGATGGAACTGGAGCTGCAGGCCGTGCCGCTGGCCGAACTGATACAGGAATGCGCGACGCTGATCCAGCCGCTGTGCGCGGCGCGGCAGCTGCGCCTGGCGCTGCCGGCGGCGGCGCAACTGCGCGCGCTGGCCGACCCGACGCGGCTCAAGCAAATCATGCTGAACCTGCTCTCGAACGCCGCCAAATACAACCGCGAGGGCGGCGCCATCGCCGTCCACTGCGGCGCCGGCGGCGGGCGCGTGCGCATCCGCGTCTGCGACACCGGCATGGGCCTGCGCCCGGAGCAACTGGGCGAACTCTTCCAGCCCTTCAACCGGCTGGGGCAAGAACATGGCGGCGAAGAAGGCACCGGCATCGGCCTCGTCGTCACGCGGCGCCTGGTCGAACTGATGGACGGCGCCATCGGCGCGGCCAGCGAGCCGGGCCAGGGCAGCGAATTCTGGATCGACCTCCCCGCCGCCTGAAAAACTTGCTTCACCCCCTGGGGTCAGGTCTAGACATGGCGGTTTTTCGCCAGAAACCGCCATGTCTAGACCTGACCCCAGGGGTGTTTGCAACAAAAACGCCGGGTCCGTCTATAATTTCCCGCCCGTTTGTCCCTTTCTTTCCCGGAGTCCGTTTGATGATTCGTTCCGCCTTGCTGCTTGCCCTGTTCGCCAGTCCGCTGCTTGCCGCCGCGTCCGATCCGCTGAGCACGCTGTCGGAGCGCTCCGGCTTCCAGCGCACCGGCCGTTATGAGGAGGTGCAGCGGCTGTGCGCGGCGTTCCAGAAGGCTTATCCGCGGGCCGTGCGCTGCGTCGAGTTCGGCCGCACGCCGGAGGGGCGGCCGATGCTGGCGCTGGCCGTCTCGCGCAGCGGCGCGCTCAGCGCCGCCGAGGCGAAGCGGCGCGGCTTGCCGGTGTTGTTGGTGCAGGGCGGCATCCACGCCGGCGAAATCGATGGCAAGGACGCCGGTTTTCTGGCCTTGCGCGAGGTGCTCGACGGCCGCGCCGCGCCCGGCGCGCTGGAGCGCCAGGTGTTGTTGTTCGTGCCCGTCTTTAATGTCGACGGCCATGAGCGCTTCGGCCAGTGGAACCGGCCGAACCAGCGCGGCCCGGTCGAGATGGGCTGGCGCACGACGGGGCAAAATTTCAATCTGAACCGCGATTACGCCAAGGCCGACGCGCCCGAGATGCAGGCGATGCTGGCGCTGGTGAATGCCTGGGACCCGCTCGCCTATGTCGATCTGCATGTGACGGACGGCGCCAAGTTCGAGCCGGATGTGTCGATCCAGGTCGAGCCGGTGCACGCCGGCGACGCCGCGCTGCGGCAGGCCGGCGCGGCGCTGCGCGACGGCGTGATGGCCGATCTGGCCAGGCAGGGTTCCGATCCGAAGCCGTTTTATATTTCTTTCGCCGAGACGGACAATCCGCAGTCGGGCTTCGTCGACGCCGTGTCGAATCCGCGTTTCTCGACCGGCTATTTTTTGCTGCGCAACCGCTTCGCGATGCTGGTCGAAACCCATTCGTGGAAGGATTATCCGACCCGCGTGCGGGTCACGCGCAACACCATCGTGTCGCTGCTGGAGCGCGTCGCCGCGCACGGCGCCGCCTGGCTGAAGACGGCGCGCGAGGCGGACGGGCGCGCCGCGGCGCTGGCCGGCGCCGCCGTGCCGCTCAGCTACAAGACCAGCGACAAGCGCCGCATGGTCGATTTCCGCGGCTACGCCTATACGCGCACGCCGTCCGAGGTGTCGGGCGCGCTGATGACGCGCTACGACGAGGCGACGCCGCAGTTGTGGACGGTGCCGCTGCGCGACGAGATCCTGGCCGACCTGTCCGTGGCGGCGCCGGCCGGCGGTTATCTGGTGCCGGCCGCCCACGCGGCCCGGGTCGGCGCCAAGCTGCGCCAGCACGGCGTCGCGTTCGCGCAGTTGAAGGACGCGCCCGGCAAGGTCGAGGTCGAGACTTTCCGCGCCGAGCAGCTCAAGTTCGGCGCGCAGTCCTTCGAGGGCCGCCAGACGCTGGCCTTGACGGGCGCGTGGCGGGCCGAGGCGCGCAGCGTCGGCGCCGGCGCGCTGTTCGTGCCGATCGCCCAGCCGAAGGCGCGCCTGGTGATGGCGCTGCTGGAGCCGCAGGCGCCCGATTCGCTGCTGGCCTGGGGCTGGTTCAACACGGCCTTCGAGCGCAAGGAGTATATGGAGGAGTATGTCGCCGAGGACGTCGCGCGCGAGCAGCTGGCGGCCGATCCGGCCCTGGCGGCCGAGTTCAAGCGCAAGCTGGAGGGCGACGCGGCCTTCGCCGCCAGCGCCCGCGCGCGCCTGGAGTTTTTCGCGCGCCGCCACGCCTCCTGGGACGAGCGCTTCATGCTCTACCCGGTGATGCGCAGCGCCGCCGTGTATTGAGGCGGCGCCGCCGCGGGCGGCCGCCCCGATGAACGCGGCGGCCGCGCCCGCCTACACGGCTTGCAGCGGAATCGTGCCGGGGAAGGTGGCGGGCATCGCGCACGGCTCCTCGTCGAAGGCGATGTCGCCGAGCGGGTTGGCGACGCCGTCCGCCTTGATGTCGGTGAAGCTGAACAGTTCGCGGTCGAGCAGGTGCGACGGCGCCACGTTCGACAGCGCCGAGAAGATGCTGTCGACCCGGCCGGGGAATTTCTTGTCCCACTCGCGCATCAGGTTCTTGATCTGCTTGCGCTGCAGGTTCTCCTGCGAGCCGCACAGGTCGCAGGGGATGATGGGGAAGCCCTTGACCTCGGCGTAGCGCTCGCTGTCCGCTTCCTTCACATAGGCCATCGGCCGTATCACGATGTGGCGGCCGTCGTCCGACTGCAGCTTGGCCGGCATGCTTTTCAGCTTGCCGCCGAAGAACATGTTCAGGAAGAAGGTTTCCAGGATGTCGTCGCGGTGGTGGCCCAGCGCGATCTTGGTCGCGCCCAGCTCGTCGGCGACGCGGTACAGGATGCCGCGGCGCAGGCGCGAGCACAGCGAGCAGGTGGTCTTGCCCTCGGGGATCAGGCGCTTGACGATGCTGTAGGTGTCCTGGTTTTCGATGTGGAAGGCCACGCCCAGATTGCTCAGGTAGGTCGGCAGGATGTCGGCCGGGAAGTTCGGCTGCTTCTGGTCGAGGTTGACGGCGACGATGTCGAAGTGGATGGGCGCGCGCTCGCGCAGCGTCATCAGGATGTCGAGCAGGGCGTAGCTGTCCTTGCCGCCGGACAGGCAGACCATCACCTTGTCGCCCTCTTCGATCATGTTGAAGTCGCCGATGGCCTGGCCGACCAGGCGGCACAGGCGCTTGTGCAGCTTGTTGTTTTCCAGCGCGATCTTGTCGGCCTGTTTCGCGGTGGGCGCGGCCGGCGCCGCCGTCAGTGTCGCGGCGCTCATACGTCGTCCTTGATCTGGAAGACTTCCACGCCGACGCCTTCGCAGTCGGGGTAGACGTCCGGTTTCATCGTCGACACGCGCGCGGCGCGCACGCGCGGGTGCGCCAGCATGGCCGCGACGACGTCGTCGACCAGGCTCTCCTGCAGGTGCACATGGCCGCGCGCCATGCGCTTGGCGATGGTTTCGCGCATGAAGTCGTAGTCGACCACTTCGTCGAGCTGGTCGTCCTTCGGCGTCGACAGCGCCAGCGGGATGTACAGGTCGACGTTGATAAGGACGCGTTGCTCGCCCTTTTTCTCGAAATCGTGCACGCCGATGTTGATCAGCACTTCGTAGTTGCGCAGGAACAGGCGGCGGCAGTCGGTCAGGCGGGGGTGGGACAGGGCGGACAACATAGTTTTTACCTTTTGTGGGGAATGCGTATCGGGTTGTGGCTTACTGGGCGATGAACATGACGTCGCGCGGCAAGGGCGTCAGGTGCTGGCCGCCGTCGACCAGCAGCGTGGTGCCGGTCAGGGCGCGCGCGCGCGCCACGTAGCAGACGCTGGCGGCGACGTCGTCGGGCGTGCTGGAGCGGCCCAGCGGCGTCGCCTGGTGCGCCTTGCTGAAGCCGGCCTCGCTCTGCTCGCCCGACACCAGGGTGAGGCCGGGGGCGATGCCGACCACGCGCACGGTCGGCGCCAGCGCCTGCGCCAGCAGCGTCGTGGCCGTGTGCAGCGCGGCCTTCGACAGGGTGTACGACAAAAAATCAGGATTGAGATTGTACAGTTTTTGGTCGAGCAGGTTGACGACGACGGCCTGGGCGCCGGCCGGCGTGGCCGCGTGCAGCGCCTGCGCCAGCAGCAGCGGCGCGGCGACGTTGGTGCGCATGTGGGCCTCCAGCAGCGCGGCCGAAAAGTCGCCGGCGCCGTCGTATTCGAACAGGGAGGCGTTGTTGACGACGCAGCCGACCGGCCCCAGCTCGGCGGCGGCGCGCGCCAGCAGTTGCCGCGTCTGCTCCGCGTCGGCCAGGTCGCAGCGCAGCGCCGCGGCGCGCCGGCCCAGCGCGCGGATCTCGGCCGCCGTGGCCTCGGCCTCGGCGGCCGAGCCGCGGTAGTGGACGGCGACGTCCCAGCCGTCGCGCGCCAGCGCCAGCGCGATGGCGCGGCCGATGCGCCGCGCCGCGCCCGTGACGAGGGCGACGTTGGCGGCGGCGCCGTGTTGCGTGGTGGTGTGCTGCGTCATAGCGGTGTGTTTATCCATCTAGCTTGGAGGTTGATGCAAATCTTGGCATAAAGTGTGGAGCCGCGCCGGCGATTCGCTACAATGCCGGAATGTCTCTTCCCGCACCTTCTAGCGACGCGCTGGCCGCGTCCCACGCCCTGCAGCGCCGCATCGCCGCCGATATCGAGCGGCACGCCGGCGCCATTCCCTTCGACCGCTTCATGGAGCTGGCGCTGTACGCGCCCGACCTCGGCTATTACAGCGGCGGCGCCGCGAAGCTGGGCAAGGATGGCGATTTTACAACCGCGCCGGAGCTGACGCCGCTGTTCGGCGCCGCGCTGGCCCACGTCGCAGCCGCTATTATGGCGCAAAGCGCGCCGCGCCTCCTCGAATTCGGCGCCGGCACCGGCAAGCTGGCGCACGACGTGCTGACCGAGCTGGCGCGCGCCGGCGTCCACGTCGAGCAGTACGCCATCGTCGAATTGTCGGGCGAGCTGCGCGCCCGCCAGGAGCTGGCGCTGGCCGCCTTCCCGCAGGTGGTGTGGCTGGACGGCTTCCCCGACGCCTTCGACGGCGTGGTGCTCGGCAACGAGGTGCTCGACGCCATGCCGGTGAGCCTGGTCAGCAAGACCCCGGCCGGCTGGTGCGAGCTGCACGTCGGCGTCGAGGCCGGCCGCTTCGTCTTCGTCGAGCGCGCCGCCGGCGCCGCCGCGCTGGCGCAGATCGCCGCCCAGATCGGCGACGCCGACGCTTTGCCGGTCGGCTATGTCAGCGAGGTGCACGGCGTCGCCTGCGGCTTCATGCGCACCCTGGCGCGCATGCTGGGCGCCGGCACGGCGGGCGCGGCCATCCTGCTCGACTACGGCTTCCCGGGCCACGAATACTATCTGGGCCAGCGCGCCGCCGGCACGCTGATGTGCCACTACCGCCACCACGCCCACGCCGACCCCTTCTATCTGCCGGGCCTGCAGGACATCACGGCCCACGTGGATTTCACGGCGATGGCGCTGGCGGCCCAGGACGCCGGCCTGGACGTGCTCGGCTATATGAACCAGGCCGGCTTCCTGCTCGGCGCCGGCATCGGCGAGCTGCTGCTGCGCACCGACCCGTCCGACGCGCCGGCCTACCTGCCGCAGGCCAACGCGCTGCAAAAACTGCTGTCGCCGGCCGAGATGGGCGAGCTGTTCAAGGTGCTCGTGGTCGGCCGCGGCGTGGCGCTGCCGGCGGCCCTGCTGGCGGCCGACCGCAGCCACCGCCTGTAGCGCGGCGGGCGCGGCCGGCGCCGCGGTTTTTTGCTTGCCAGATCGGCTATGATGACTGATTCAGCGCGACCACCCGTCGTCGCGCGCTTGTGGACACAATTGAAACGATGGGAAAGATACACACACATTATGACAACCTGAAGGTGGCGCGCCTGGCGCCGCAGGAAGTCATACGTGCCGCCTATAAAGCGCTCAGCCAGAAATACCATCCCGACAAGAATCCCGGCGACGAAAAGGCCGCCCGCATCATGGCCATCCTCAACAGCGCCTATGGCACGCTGGCCGACCCGCAGCGGCGCAAGGAGCATGACGAGTGGATCGCCGCCGAGGAGTGGGAAATCGAGTGGCTGGAAAGCACCCACCAGGAGGAGGGCCGCGGCAAGCAGCGCCACGGCCAGGCCGACGAGGCCGAGGAAAGCGTCGCGGCGCCGCCCTACCGCGCCTGGCGCGACTGGAAGTGGTGGCTCAGCCTGGCGCTATGCCTGGCCCTGGGCTGGCTGGCCGCGGCGCTGACGCTGGGCCGCGGCGAACCGTCCCTGTCGGCGCTGGAGTCGGCCTGGGGCGGCGGCCAGGGCGGGGCCGGCACGCCCGCCCACGCCGGGCAGCGGGCCGCCCCGCGCGCCGAGGCGGCGGCCGAGGACTGGGCCGCCGGCAAGCCGTATGCGGCGGAGGCGCCGGCCAAGCCGGAAATCAAGGTGATGGCCGTGTCGCAACTGCTGTTGCCGGCGTCCGCGGCGCAAGCCTCCTGCGACGCGGACGGCCAGGCCCTGGCGCAGGCGGCGCCGAACGGCGAGCCGTGGCCGGCCCGCTCCGGCTATGTCGAGGGTTTCCCGATCGGCAACAAGGGCGGCGAGCTGCAACTGACGCTCGACAACGCCAACAGCGCCGCGCCCGTGTTCATCCGCCTGTTCGACCTGGAGCGCCGCTCGAACGTGCGCTATCTGTTCATCCAGGCCCACGAGAAATTCACCGTCGACCAGCTGACCCTGGGCAAGTACGAGGTGCGCTACCAGCGCATCGAGGCCGGCGACGCGGCTTGCGCGCAGGCGGCGAAGTAGCGCGCCGGACTCAGGCGTGCGGCTCGCTCAGGGCCATTTCCTCGCTCGACATCAGCTTGTCGATGTCGACCAGGATCAGCATGCGCGCCTCGACCGTGCCCAGGCCGATCAGGAATTCCGTGCTGAAGGCGGTGCCCATCTGCGGCGCCGGCTTGACCTGCTCCGGCGTCAGCGTGGTGACGTCGGAGACGCTGTCGACGACCATGCCGGCGATGCGCCCGCCGATGTTGAGGATGATGACGACGGTGAACTGGTCGTAGACGGGCGTGCCGAGATTGAACTTGATGCGCATGTCGACGACGGGGATGATGATGCCGCGCAGGTTGATGACGCCCTTGATGAAGGCGGGCGCGTTGGCGATGCGCGTGACCGCCTCGTAGCCGCGGATTTCCTGCACCTTCAGGATGTCGATGCCGTACTCCTCGGCGCCGAGCGTGAAGGCCAGGTATTCGTGGCCGGCGCGCTCCTGGCCGGACGTGGCCGGCGGCGCGGCGGCGAGCTGTTCTTGCATGGTGTGCTGTCCTTGTCTGGGCCGGCCGGAGGCGCCCGCCCGTGCGGCTAAAGGGTAGCAGAGTATCGGGCCGATGGCGAGCCTGCGGCGGCCGTTTTGCGGAAAAATATAGCGTGCGCCGGGGCGCGCGCCGATCCGGCAGAATGGGGTTGTAAGGCTGACAAAATCTGATTATGCTAGGCAGGCAGGAGAGCGTCATTGCAGGCGCCTTGTTCACCTCTAAGGAGCAGTTATGACCGAATCCAACGCCGCAGACGAGAACTGGCTGCTTGATGAGGACGAGGAGGCGCCGCCGCCGGCCGGTCTGGCCGCGCCCGACCAGCGCCTGTGGCGCGTGCTCATCGTCGACGACGACGTCGACGTCCACGCGGTGACCCGGCTGGCGCTGCGCAACGTCAGCTTCAAGGGGCGCGAGCTGGAGCTGTTCTCGGCCTACAGCGGCAGGGAGGCTTTCGAGATCCTGCGCGACACCCCCGACATCGCCCTGGTGCTGCTCGACGTCGTCATGGAGACGGACGACGCCGGCCTGATCCTGGCCAAGCGCATCCGCGCCGACCTGAACAACTCGATCGTCCGCGTCGTGCTGCGCACCGGCCAGCCGGGCCAGGCGCCCGAGCAGCGCGTCATCATCGAATACGACATCAACGACTACAAGGCGAAGACGGAGCTGACGACGCAGAAGCTGTTTACGACGGTGATCTCGGCCCTGCGCGCCTATGAAAGCCTGATGATGCTGGAGCGCAGCCGCATCGGCCTGGGCAAGATCCTCGCCGGCGCGACGAATCTGTACCAGATCCACTCGCTGCGCGAATTCGCCTCCGGCGTGCTGAACCAGGTCAGCGCCATCCTCGACGTCGGCGCCGACGGCGTGCTGTGCCTGATGCAGGGCGGCACCGGCGTGCCCACCGTCGTCGCCGCCACCGGCGGCTACGCGGCGCTGGCCGACGTCGGGGCGATGCCGCCCGAGCACCCGCTGGCGCCGACCATCCACAAGGCCTTCACGGAGAAGTGCAGCCAGTTCGAGCACCCGGCCAATGTGCTGTTCATCCACACCGAGGGCGACCGCGAGCTGGCCATCTCCGTCACGCCGCCGTGGCCGCTGGCGCAGATCCAGCGCGACCTGCTGGAAGTGTATTGCCAGCGCATCGCCGCCGCCTTCGACAATCTGTACATGTTCGGCCAGTTGCGCAAGGCGCAGGAGGCCACCGTCGTGGCGCTGGCCGACCTGGCCGAGTTCCGCGACAGCGACACGGGCGGCCACGTGCGCCGCGTGCAGGCGCTGTCGAGCGCGATCGCCGGCGTGCTGAGCGAGCGCAACGTCTACGAGGACGAGGTGACGCCGCAACTGGTCGACATGATCGGCCTGGCCAGCATCCTGCACGACGTCGGCAAGGTCGCCACGCCCGACCGCATCCTGCTCAAGCCCGGCCTGCACACGGACGAGGAGCGCGCGCAGATGCAATTGCACGCGCGCGTGGGCCAGACCATCCTGGAGCGCGCCGCCGGCATGGTCGACGGCGTCAGCTACCTGACCTACGGCGCGCAGATCGCCGGCAACCACCACGAACACTTCGACGGCGGCGGCTATCCGCAGGGCCTGCGCGGCCGCGCCATCCCGATGGCGGCGCGCATCGTCGCCGTCGTCGACGTCTTCGACGCGCTGCTGCACGAGCGCCCGTACAAGGAGCCGTGGCCGTATCCGCAGGTGCGCCGCTACATCGAGGAGCGCAGCGGCAGCCAGTTCGACCCGCAGGTGGTGGCCGCGCTGATCCACCTGATCGACACCGAGCCGGCGCTGTGGCAGCCGCAGCAGGGCTAGCGGCGGCGTGGCTGCGCCGCCACAGCGCGGCGCGTCCGGCTCGGCTACACTGAAGTCTGGGGGCGCGGCGCGCGGGCGCCGGGCGGTTTTTCGGAGCGGAGGACATGAACGAACTCAAGGGTCTGACCGCGCTCATCGTCGAGCCCCATCCCGGCATGCGCGCCAGCCTGCACAATATGCTGAACCTGTGCGGCCTGGCGAAGATCGACGACGCGGCCAACTCCAGCCAGGCGATCCGCCAGATGGGCGTGAAGAGTTTCGACCTGATCCTGTGCGAATACGACCTCGAAGGGGGCCAGGACGGCCAGCAATTGCTGGAAGACTTGCGCCACCACAAGCTGGTGCAGGCGACGACCATGTTTTTCATGGTCACCGGCGAGGGCAGTTTCGGCAAGGTCGTCAGCGCCGTCGAGCTGGCGCCGACCGACTACATCCTGAAACCGTTCACTGCCGACAACTTGCTTGAGCGCATATACCGGGCCCTCGACAAGCGCAACGCCTTCCTGCCCGTCCACCAGTGCCTGGAACTGGGCGACGAGCGCGGCGCCATCGCCGCCTGCCTCGACGGCGCCGCCGGGGAGCCCCGCTACGCCACGGATTTCCAGCGCCTGCGCGCCGAGCTGCACGTGCTGCTGGGCGAGCCGGCCGAGGCCGAGCCGATCTACGCGGCCCTGTACGCGGCCAAGGCGATCGGCTGGGCGCGCCTGGGCCAGGCCAAGACCCTGTTCCTGCGCGGCCAGTACGAAGAGGCCCGCGTCATGCTGGAGGCTTTGCTGGAAAACAACAAGAAATTCCTCGACGCCTACGACTGGCTGGCCCGCACCTACGAGGCGCTGGGCCAGCCGGCGGCCGCCCAGGCGGCGCTGGGCGAGGCGGTGGCGCTGTCGCCGCACGCGCTGCGGCGCTGGCGCCGGCTGGGCCAGGTGGCGCTCGACGCGGGCGACGTCGACGCCGCCGAAAAGGCCCTGAAACTGGTCGTCAGCAAGGCCCGCTATTCCGAGTTCCGCGACCCCGAGGACCACGCCCGCCTGGTGCGCAGCCTGGTGCGCAAGGGCGACCCGGTGCAGGCGGCCGCCGTCATCCGCGACCTCGACAAGTCGATGGCGGGGCAGAAGAACAGCCAGTTGTGCAGCGCCGTCGCCTCGGCCATGCTGCACGAGTACACGGGCAACGAGCAGCGCCTCGGCGAGGCCCTCGACGTCGCCCTGTTCGCCTGCCGCCACAGCGTCGGCGTGTCCAGCGGCTTGAAGATCGAGCTGGCCCGCAACTGCCTCGACAACGGCAGGGAGGAGGGCGCGGCCGACGTCATGCGCGCCGTCATGCGCAACGCCGGCAGCAGCGCCGAGATGGCGCGGGCCATGGCCGTGTTCGAGAACGCCGGCCGCGCCGACCTGGCCGTCGCGCTGGCCCACGAGAGCCGCCAGGAGGTGGCCGACCTGGTCGCCGCCGGCGCCGCCAAGGCGCAGCAGGGCGACTTCCGCGCCGCCGTCGACCTGATGGTCGAGGCGGCCGTGAAACTGCCCGACAATCCGCAGGTGGTGTTCAACGCCGCCGTGGCCGTGTTGAAGTGCCTGGAGCATAATGGCTGGGACGAGCGGCTCGGCCAGCACGCGCTCGACTATATCGGCGCCGTGCGCCGGCTCGACCCGCTCAACGCGAAACTGCCGGCGCTGTCCGGCCTGCACCAGAAAATTTTACAAAAATATAATATCCGCGCGGGCCGCTGGCGCGACGCGGGCGCCGGCGCCGCCGTCTAGCCGGGCGCCACCACAGGCAGGGAGGGGGACACAGTCATGGTCATGGCCTCGACAAGCGCGGCCGCCGGCGCCGAGCGGCCCGTGCGCGGCCTGCTGCTGCAAAAACTCTGCGGCGACGAGGGCTTGTTCGCGCTGGGCGCCTCGGTGGCCCGCGTCGTGCAACTGGCCTCCTCGGACGACGAGGGCACGCAAAGCCTCGCCTATTACGTGCTGTCGGACGTGGCGCTGACGCAGAAAATCCTGCGCCTGTCGAACACGCCGACCTACCGCACGGCCAACGGCACGGCCGTGACGACGATTTCGCGGGCCATCTCGCTGCTCGGCTTTAACAATGTGAAGACGACGGCGCTGGCCATGCTGCTGGTCGACACCCTGCTCAACAGCAAGCACGCCTACAGCGTGCGCGTCGAGCTGGAGGCGGCCCTGTGCGCCAGCCTGATCGGCCGCGAGCTGGCGCGCCTGAGTTTTTACCAGGGCGCCGAGGAGGCGTCGATCAGCGCCCTGTTCAAGAACATCGGCCCGCTGCTGATCGCCTCGCAGGAGCACGAGCGCTTCCGCGAAATCTGCGCGCTGGTGGCCGACGGCAAGCACACCCAGGGGCAGGCCTCGCAAATGATACTGGGCAGCAGCTTCGACGTGTTGTCGGCGGCCGTGCTGCGCGAATGGAAAATCCCCGACGTCATCGTGCGCTCGCTGAGCACCCTGCCGCCGGGGTTGCAGAAGGTCGCCGTCAACCGCCAGGAATGGATGCGCCAGGTGGCCAGTTTCAGCATCGACGCGGCCAAGCTGCTGGCGCGCCCCGGCGACGCCGCCGACAGCCCCGAGGGGCGGGCCCTGCACGCCCGCTTCGGCGCCGCCCTCGGCGTCGAGCTGGAACAGTTGGGCAAGCTGTTCGCCGCCGTGCGCGCGGAAATGACGAGTCTGCTGGAAAGCATGAACCTGGGGCCGCAGACGCCCGGCGAGGATGCCGGCGGCGGCCTGCCGAACGTGCTGATGCTGGCGACCATGGACGCCGGCGACAAGGGCAAGGACGCTTGCTACCCGAGCGGCAAGCCGACCAACGCCCGCGAGCTGCTGCTGGCCGGCGTGCAGGAGGTGACGCAGATGCGCGCGGCCGGCCACAGCAAGATGAACGAGTTGATCCAGACGGTGCTGGAAACGCTGTACCGCAGCATGGGCTTCCGCTTCGCCACCGTCTGCCTGAAGGATGCCCGCAGCGGCCTGTACCGGGGGCGCCTGTCCTTCGGCGAAAAGCATATCGAGCGCCAGGCCGGCTTCCAGTTCCCCATCGCCCCGGCCAACGACCTGTTCCACCTGGCCATGGAAAACGACGCCGACCTGATGATCGCCGACGCCACCGCGCAGAAAATCCGCGAGCTGCTGCCGCTGTGGCACCGCACGCTGCTGGCCGACGCGCACAGCTTCATCGTGCTGCCGCTGGTGGTGAACTCGGCGCGCCTGGGCCTGTTCTACGCCGACCGCATCCACCCGGCGCCGGAGGGCGTGCCGCCCGACGAGGCCTCGCTGATCCGCGCCCTGAAGGGCCAGGTGCTGGTGGCGCTGGGGGCGTGAGGGCCGGGAAAACAGAAAAAAATAAGAATTTCAATCTTGCCCTTGCAGATTCCTGAAAGCTGAGGTTACAATCACGCCCCGAAGCAGCCATCTTCTTCTTTATCTGCAACAGCAGCAGCGGATACAGTTGACAGGTGTGTTGGAATGCTTCATACTCTGCGGTTCCTCGCGGAGGGGTGGCCGAGTGGTTAAAGGCGGCAGACTGTAAATCTGCTCACTATGTGTACGCTGGTTCGAATCCAGCCCCCTCCACCAAGTTTTTGCAAGGCAGACTGAGTTGTAAGAAGTGAACGATACTTGCGGGTGTAGCTCAATGGTAGAGCAGAAGCCTTCCAAGCTTACGACGAGGGTTCGATTCCCTTCACCCGCTCCAGTGCCCTTCAGATGCTCGGTTTGCATCGCGCGCATGACAAAGCCCTTGTAGCTCAGTGGTAGAGCACTCCCTTGGTAAGGGAGAGGCCACGTGTTCGATCCACGTCAAGGGCACCAGAATTCGCAGTAATAGGTAATGGCAGCACATTCAAGCAGACCGTCGGGCGTGTGTCTGAGCAATCTAATCAAATCATTAGGAGTTCAAAATGGCAAAAGGTAAATTCGAACGGACCAAGCCGCACGTCAACGTCGGCACCATCGGCCACGTCGACCACGGTAAAACCACGCTGACCGCAGCAATCGCAACCGTCCTGTCGAAGAAATTCGGCGGCGAAGCCAAAGCATACGACCAGATCGATGCGGCACCGGAAGAAAAAGCGCGCGGCATTACCATCAACACCGCCCACGTCGAGTACGAAACCGCAGCGCGTCACTACGCTCACGTTGACTGCCCAGGCCACGCCGATTACATCAAAAACATGATCACCGGCGCAGCGCAGATGGACGGCGCGATCCTGGTGTGCTCCGCAGCTGACGGCCCAATGCCACAGACCCGCGAACACATCCTGCTGGCCCGCCAAGTTGGCGTTCCATACATCATCGTGTTCCTGAACAAGTGCGACCTGGTCGACGACGCGGAACTGCTGGAACTGGTTGAAATGGAA
>NZ_JAQQXR010000012.1 GCF_028595325.1 Janthinobacterium fluminis | reverse complement strand
GGCCGGCGGCGCCTCCGCCTGGGGCGGCGCGGGCGCCGGCGCGGCGGCGTCGGCCAGCGGCGCCAGGCTCAGGCCGTCGGCCGGCTCCAGCGCCAGCCCGGCGGCGGCGGCCGGCTGGGCCGGCTCCTGCGGCGACAGCGACAAAATCTGGTCATAGGCTTCGGACGGCTTTTCCAGCCCGTCCTCCTGGACATGGTTTTGCTTGGCGCGCTCGGCTTTCTTGAGCGCCTGCATCAGCAGGCTCATGATCCGTCCGCCCGTACCACGCCGGCCACCGGGGCGGGCGCGGACGCGGGCGCGGCGGCCCCCGCCGGACTCGGCAGCAAGTAGCGGAAGTCCTTGTAGTCGCCGTTGACGCTGGCGTCCTTGACGACGACGGGGCGGATGAAAATCACCAGCTCGGTCTTGCTGCTGCTCTCGTTGCGGTAGGAAAACAGGTTGCCCAGCACGGGAATCTGCCCTATGCCGGGCAGGCTGTCCTTATTGTTTTCGACGGAATCCTGCATCAGGCCGCCCATGACGGCCACCTGGCCGCTGCTCACCTTCATGATGGACTCCAGCTCGCGCGCCTGGATCACCGGCACCTTGCTGATCACCTTCTCGGCCGCCAGCGCCGGGTTCGGATCGGTCACATAGCCGACGATGCGGGTGATGGTCGGGCGCACGTTCAGCGTCACCTCGTCGCTGTCGGCGATCTGCGGCGTCACGCTCATGACGAAGCCCACCGGCACCGTTTCCAGGCGCGACTCGTAGGTGGCCGGCGTGGTGATGATGTTATTCAAACCGTACACGGCCGGCGTCACCTTGATGGTGAAGAAGACATTGTTGTCAACCACCTTCAACAGCGCCGTCTGGTTGTTGAGCACGCTGATTTTCGGGCTCGACAGCACCTTCACCTTGCCGAACGATTCCAGCAACTGGATGGTGGCGGCGATATTGCCCAGGCGCGAAGTCGGATTGGCGTAGTCGAGCACAAACAGGCCCGGCGTCACGCCCGGCGTCACGTTCGACGGCAGTGTGCCAGTGCCCACCTGCTTCTGCGTCATGCTCAGACCGCCGTGGAGGCGCGACCAGTTGATGCCCTGCTGGTACTGGTCGCCCAGGCGCACCTCGATGATGGTGGCCTCGATCAGCACCTGGCGCTTGGCGCTGTTGAGCACGATATCCACGAATTCCTGGATTTTTTCGTGCTGGCGGCCGGTGGCGCGCACGGCGATCAGGCCGCCCTCGACGTTGACGACGACGGAAGAGGGCGCGCCCTTGTTGGCCAGTTTCAGCGCCGCCGGCGCCGCTTCGGCCGCCTGCTGCGGGGCCTGCGGCGCGCCGGACTGGCCCGTGCCCGTGCCCTGGCCCGGCGCGGGGCCGTTTGGCTGCGCCGCCCCGTAAGGGCTCTGGCCGGATGGATTTTGCGCGTACTGGCCCTGGCCCTGGCCTTGCGCCCGGCCCTGCGCGGCGGCCGGCGCCGCCATTTGCGCCAGCGGGTCCGTCAGGGCATCGCCCAGCGTCGACTCGCGCAGCAGGTCGCGGATGTTGCGCTCCAGACTGAACCAGAAATTGTTCTCCGAGCGGTTCAGCACGGCGGTCGTGGAATTGTTGTTGCCGCCGGCGCCGCCGCTGCTGCTGGCGCTGCCGGCGGCGCCGCCGCTGCTGGCGCCGCCGCCGGCCGTGGAAATCTGCGTGGCGATGTTGACGCTGCTGTTGGTGCTGCGCGCCATATTGACGTAATCGACCTTGTAGTTGCGCCACACCGGCGCGTCCGGCACCACCGTCAAGTTCTTGCCGTCGATTTCATAGCGCATGTCGACTTGCTTGGCGATGCGCGTCAGCAACTGCGGCAGGGTCTGGTTGAGGGCGTTCAGCGTGACGACGCCCTCAATCTCGGGGTGGATGTCGATGTTCATGCCGGCGTCCCGCGCCAGCGCGAACAGCAGCGACTGCAGCGGCACCTTGTGCACGGTGACGCTATAGGTTTCCACCTTGGCCGACGGCGCCGGCGGGCGCAGCGCGGGGCTGTACTGCACCGTTTCCGGGATGGCGCCGGTGGCCGGCGCCGCCTCGCTGATATGGCTGGGCGAGGTCGGCAGCGACGGCCCGGCGCAGCCGGTCAGCAGCGTGCAGCACAGCGCGGGGATCAAGGGAAGCGCGTCGATTTTCATGGATGTTCCGCCCTTGAGCCGGCAATATGTTGTAATTTTGAAATTTTACCCACCATGGCTGAATAAAAGCAATCGTACCGCGCGGGTTTGCACCGCAAACGGGTAAAAAAGCTCGGGATAACGGTGTTTTTAGACGGCTTCACCACACATCGCCGGCGCCGGACTGGCGCACCTCGTCGCGGATCGCCGCGACGCTGCGGATTTGCGGCCGGTAACCGCCCTGTTCGGACAGCATCGCTTGCACGGCCTCGGCCTGGTGCGCGCTGCGGAAACTGCCATAGGCGATGGCGAAATGGGCCGCGCCGTCCACCCGCAGCGGATACGCGTGCACCTGCTGCAAGCCGATGGCTGCGCGGGTGTCGCGCAGGAAGGCTTCGATGGCGGCCCGATTGGCGGCCGGCATCACCATGATCTGCAGGGCCAGGTGTTGTTCCGGCGTGCTCCTGAGCCAGGCGCGGCTGGCGTCCAGGCAGGCTTGCAGCGGCCGGTCGGGCGGCGCCGCCGGCGCCGGCGCGGCGCGCTCCAGCACGGCCCAGCACGCGGCGCCGCCCAGCAGCAGTGCGCCGGCGCCGGCCGCCAGCGCGCGGCGCCGGTTCCATCGCGGCCCGCGGCCGAAGGCGCTGTCGCGCACGGCCGCCTGCACGTGGCGGCCCTGGACCACGGCGGCGTCGTCGGCGTAGGCGGCCAGCATGGCCTTGTCGGCCAGAATGTTGATGCGCCGCACGATGCCCTGCGATACGGCGGCGATGCCGCGCACGGCGTCGGCGTCGAACAGGGCGGGGCCGCGGTGGCCGGCCGCGCCCAGGCGGCAGGCGAGGAAATCGGGGATCAGCTCGGCGGCCATCAGCGGCACGGCGAAGCTGTGCGTGATGCGCTCCTTCAACTGGCGCATCTGCGGCAGGTTCAGGCTGGCGTCCAGCTCCGGCTGGCCGAACAGCACGATCTGCAGCAATTTATCGTGGGCCGTCTCCAGATTCGTCAGCAGGCGTATCTGCTCCAGCGTCGCCAGCGGCATCGCCTGCGCCTCCTCGACCAGCAGCACGACCTGCAGGCCGTTGGCATGCTTGTCGATCAGCTCGCCGTGCAGCAGGCGCAGCACCTCGTCGGTGCGCTTGCCGGCCGTGGCCAGCTGCATTTCGCCGGCGATGGCGAACAGCACCTCGTCCGGCCCCAGGCTGGGGTTGACCAGATAGATGGCCTCCACGCGCGGCGGCAACTGGCTTTCCAGCATGCGGCACAGCATGGTCTTGCCGCTGCCGACCTCGCCGGTGACCTTGATGATGCCCTCGCCGTGCGTGACGGCATACAGCAGGGCGTCGAGGATTTCGCCGCGCGTGTTGCCGCTATAAAAAAAAGCCGGGTTCGGCGTGATGCCGAAGGGCGACTCGGCGAGGCCGAAGTGGGCGTGGTACATGGGCGGGCTCCGGATCAGGCGATGCATTGCAGGAAGGCCTGCTCCAGGCTGGCCGCGGCGTAGGCGTCGCGGCATTCCCGTGGCGTGCCGACAAAACGGATGCGGCCCTCGTGCAGGATGGCCAGGCGGTCGCTCAACTCCTCGACGTCGGCCAGCGCGTGCGAGGTGAACAGCAAGGTGCCGCCGGCCGCGCGGGCCAGCCGCAAGCGCTCCTTGAGCAGGGCGCGCGCCTTCGGGTCCAGGCCGCTCATCGGCTCGTCGAGCACCAGCATCGGCTTGCCCGACAAGAGGCAGGCGGCCAGGCCCAGCTTTTGCGTCATGCCCTTCGAATAGCTGCGCACGGCGCGCGTCAGGGCGGCCTGTTCCAGGTCGAGCGCGGCCAGCATCGCCGCCACCCGGGCCGCGTCGTAGGACACGCCCTGCAGTTTCAGCACGTAGCGCAGGAAGTCGCCGCCGTTCAGGTAATAGGGCGGCAGGAAACTCTCTGGGAGGAAGGACAGCGGCGCGCGCGCGGCCGGCTGGCGGTGGCCGTGGCCGAAAATGGCGATGCTGCCGGCGTCCAGGGCGCAGAAATCGAACAGGCACTTGAGCAGGCTGGTCTTGCCGGCGCCGTTGACGCCGACCAGGGCGAACGATTCGCCGGCGCGGATGTCCAGGTCGACGTCGCGCAGCACGGCATTGCGCGCATAGCTTTTGACGACCTGTTGGAAACGCACGGCGTAAGCACTCATGGATGGACCGGTTGGGAGGGCGCGGATGGAGCGCCGGAAACAAACTGTAGCGCATTATCGCCAATCGTGGCCACGCGCCACAAGCCGAAAGCAGGGGACAGACCACGATTTTCGAGAAATAGTTGGTCAAAATTTGCGGCCGCTCCGCAAAGCCCTTCTGGCGCGGCCCCTTTATGGCATAAAATGGGCCGCAGCTTGATGCTTCAGATCAACATATTGGGAGTGGGTATGGCAAGGCCAGAAAAAGTCCGGCTGGGGGAAATTTTGGTGCGGCAGAACTTGCTGTCCGAAGAACAGCTGGGCCTGGCGCTGGGCGAGCAAAAGCGCAGCGGCCGCAAGCTGGGCCGGGTCTTCGTCGAGCACGGCTATGTGACCGAGGAGCAGATCGCCGGCGCGCTCGCCAAGCAGTTCGACATCCCCTACATCAATCTGAAGTTTTACAACATCAACGCCGACATCGTCCGCCTGCTGCCGGAGACGCAGGCGCGGCGCTTCCGCGCCCTGGTGCTGGAGGAGCGCCGCGACACCTTGCTCGTCGGCATGTCCGATCCGACCGACCTGTTCGCCTACGACGAGATCGCCCGCCTGGTCAAGCGCAACATCGAGCTGGCCGTCGTCAACGAGACGGAGGTGCTGGCCGCCATCGACCGCATCTACCGGCGCACCGAGGACATCACGGAGCTCACGCGCGAGCTGGAGCAGGACCTGGGCGACGTCTCGGTGGACTTCGGCGCGCTGGCCGCCAATCCGGGGCTGGAGGAGGCGCCCATCGTCAAACTGCTGCAATCGGTGTTCGACGACGCCACCCAGGTGCGCGCCTCCGACATCCACATCGAGCCGCAGGAGGGCCGGCTGCAGATCCGCTTCCGCATCGACGGCGTGCTGCACCTGCAGACCGAGGCCGACATCAAGATCGCCACCTCGCTGGCGCTGCGCCTGAAGCTGATGTCGGACCTGGACATCTCGGAAAAACGCCTGCCGCAGGACGGCCGCTTCGCCATCCGCGTGAAGAACCAGCGCGTCGACGTGCGCATCTCGACCATGCCGACGCAGTACGGCGAGTCGGTCGTCATGCGCCTGCTGAACCAGGGCGGCACGGCGCTGCGCCTGGACGCCATCGGCATGCCGCCCGAGCTGGTCGAGCGCTTCCGCGCCATCGTGCGGCGGCCCAACGGCCTGGTGCTCGTCACGGGGCCGACCGGCAGCGGCAAGACGACCACGCTGTACTGCGCGCTGGCCGAACTGAATTCGATGGAAAAGAAGCTGATCACCGTCGAAGACCCGGTCGAGTACCGCCTGCCCGGCATCAACCAGGTGCAGGTCAACGACAAGATCGAGCTGGACTTCGCCCGCGTGCTGCGCTCGGCGCTGCGGCAAGACCCGGACATCGTGCTGGTGGGCGAGATGCGCGACCAGGAGACGGCGCAGATCGGCCTGCGGGCGGCGATGACGGGCCACTTGGTGCTGTCGACGCTGCACACCAACGACGCGCTGAGCACGCCGCTGCGGCTGATGGACATGGGCGTGCCGCGCTACATGGTGGGCAGCTCGCTGCAAGCCGTGCTGGCGCAGCGCCTGGTGCGGGTGATCTGCGAAAGCTGCGCCGAGCCGCAGCCGCTGGCGCCCAGCGAGCGCGAATGGCTGCGCCTGGAGCTGGGCGAGCTGGTCGAGCGCAACCAGTATTTCCACGGCAAGGGCTGCTCGCACTGCAACGGCATGGGTTACCGCGGCCGCACCGGCGTCTACGAATTGCTGGAAATGACGCGCGCCGTCGTCGACGCCGCCAACCACCCGGACCCGGCCCACTTCCTCAAGGTGGCGGGGGCGCAGATGGCCGGCGCCACGCTGCGCCGCCACGCCGTCCAACTGGCGGTGCAGGGCCGCACGACGGTGGCCGAGGCCATGCGCATCAGCAACCAGACGGAGGATTGAGGTGCCTTTCTTTGCGTACAAGGCGCGCGACGCCAACGGCGAGCTGCTGCAGGGCATACTCGAAGGGGCCGACAGCGGCGCCGTCGCCGACCAGTTGTTCGCCACCGGCGCCACGCCGGTCGAGATCGCCCAGACGGCGCGCGCCGTCAAGGCGGCCGGGGACGGCGCCAGCCTGTGGCAAAGGCTGGCGGCCGGGCGCGTCACGTCGATGGACGTGCAATTGTTCAGCCGCCAGCTCTACACCCTGCTCAAGGCCGGCGTGCCGATCATGCGCGGCCTGGCCGGCTTGCAGGAGTCGGCCGTCAGCAAGGCTTTCGGCCGCGTCATCAAGGACTTGCGCGAGTCGCTGGACGCCGGGCGCGAGCTGTCGGCGGCGATGCGCCGCCATCCGGACGTGTTTTCGCCGTTCTACTTGTCGATGGTGCGCGTCGGCGAAATGACGGGCCGCCTGGAGGAGGTCTTCCTGCGCCTGTTCGACCACCTCGAATTCGACCGCGACATGCGCGAGCGCGTCAAGACGGCGCTGCGCTATCCCAGTTTCGTCCTCATCGCCATGGTCGTGGCGATGGCCATCGTGAATGTCTTCGTCATTCCCGCCTTCGTCGGCGTGTTCGCCAGCTTCCACGCCGAATTGCCGCTGATGACACGGGCGCTGATCGCCACCTCGAATTTCACCGTGCATTACTGGCCGCTGATGCTGGCCCTGCTGGCGGCCGCCTTCTTCGGCATGCGCGCCTATGTGGCCACGGCGGGCGGGCGCTACCGCTGGGACAAGGCGAAGCTGCGCATTCCCGTCGCCGGCAAGATCATCCTGAAGGGCACGATGGCGCGCTTTGCGCGCAGCTTCGCGCTGGCCAGCAAGAGCGGCGTGCCCATCGTCCAGGGGCTGGGCGTGGTGGCGCAGACGGTCGACAACGCCTACCTGTCGGCCCGCGTCGAGCAGATGCGCGACGGTGTCGAGCGCGGCGAGAGCATCCTGCGCACGGCCGCGGCGGCCGGCGTGTTCACGCCGGTGGTGCTGCAGATGATCGCCGTCGGTGAGGAAACCGGCTCGCTCGACGACCTGATGGATGAAATCGCCCAAATGTACGAGCGCGAAGTGTCCTACGAGCTGAAGACGCTGTCGGCGCAGATCGAGCCGATACTCATCGTCTTCCTCGGCGCCCTGGTGCTGGTGCTGGCGCTGGGCATCTTCCTGCCGATCTGGGACCTGGGCAAGGCCGCCCTGCACAAGTAATTTTCCTGAGCGATTGGAGCACCGTTGTGGCGTGCGCGCGACATAAGAGAGGGGCCGGTTTTTCACTGCTTGAGTTCGCTGTGGCGGCCGCCATTGTCGGGCTCGTGGCGGCGCTGGTGCTGCAGCGCGTCTCCTTCTACCGCGAGCAGGCCGGGCACGCGGCGATGCTGCGCGTGGTCGGCGACCTGCGCACCGTCTTGCACATGAGGGCGGCGGCCCTGTATGCCCACGGCCGCGGCAACGAGGTCGCCGCGCTGGCGGCGCGCAACCCGATGGACTGGCTCGACGAGCGGCCGGCCAATTACCGCGGCGAGCTCGATGCGGCGTCGGCCGCCGCCGCGCCGCCGGACAGCTGGTATTTCGAGCGCGATACGCGGCGCCTGGTTTACTGGGCGGGGCCAAGTCAAGATTCCGATAATCTTGACGCCCGGCGGCTATATTTCAAGGTAGAATTATTGCGTTTGCCCAATGCTCCCGCCGGCTTGCCGGGAGTGTCGGCGTCCGGGCCGGGTGTGGCCTTGAACCAAGTCGATGAGTAGCGTTGCCGTCGCGGCGCCCCCATCGTTGTTGAAACAGTCAAGTTGACGTCGATTTTGGAGATGTAAATGAATGCTATGAAACAGGGTAATTTCCGCAAAGCTGGCCAGGCCGGCTTTACATTGATCGAGCTGATTGTCGTGATCGTCATCCTGGGCATTCTGGCGGCAACGGCCTTGCCGCGTTTCGCCAACATGGGCGGCGAGGCCCGCGCCGCGAGCCTGAACGGCGCCCGGGGCGCACTGGCGTCAATGTCGGCGATGGCGCATAGCCGCTGGCTGGTCAACCAGCAAGACGCGGCGGCCGGCTTCACCATTTTCGAAGGCGTCACGATTACCTACTCGACGGCGTTCCGCTCCGGCTATCCGATTGCCAACGACCAGGTGGGCCCTGCCGCCGGCGTCACCCCAGCCGACTACGCCTACATCGCGCCCAGCACGACGGGCAATGCGAATGCGCCCGACACCTCGGCCACGCAGGTGGCGTTCGTGCCGAACAGCGTCGCCAACGTGCCGGCCGGGCGAACCTGCTTTGTCCGCTACACCGAGCCTACCGGCGTGAACCGTGCGCCGGAGATTATGGTGGAGGCAAGCGGCTGCTGATGCCGCGTCGGACCGGGCGCCGGCGCCTGGTCCGCGTTTCGCCGCAGCGCCCGCGCGCGCTGCCATACCACTCCCGCTCCGAGGCTAGCCCTGAATTGAATGCCGCGCCGCGCCCGCCGTTTCGCCCGCCATGCCAGCGTGGTTTCACGATGGTCGAACTGATTACGGTCATGGTCATCATCGGCATCCTGGCCGCGGTCGGCGCGGCGCGCTTTTTCGACCGCCAGGGTTTCGACGCCGATGCCTTCACCGCCCAGGTCAAAGCCCTGTTGCGCCACGGCCAAAAGGTGGCGATCGCGCAAAACCGCGCGGTGTTCGTCCGCCTCGACGGCCAGAGCGTCGCGCTGTGCTTCGACGCCGGCTGCGCCAGCCGCCTCCAGCCGCCGTCCGCGCAAAACAGCGGCAGCGCCACGACCCTGAGTCGCTGCGGCAACGACCCGGCCTGGGCCTGCGAGGGCGCGCCGGCCGGCGTCACCGTCAGCGGCGCCGCCACCTTCCGCTTCGATGCCTTGGGCAAGCCGTTCGCCGCCACCGACGCGGCCGAGGCCAGCGTGTCCACGTTCCGGACGCTGGCGCTGTCCGTGTCGGGCGACGGCAATGCGCGCCCGGTGCGGGTCGAACAGGAAACCGGCTATGTCTGGTAAGCCAGCGCGCCGCCAGCGCGGCGTCACCCTCATCGAGCTGATCGTCTTTATCGTCATCCTCGGCATCGCGCTGGCCGGCGTGCTGCAAATGCTCAACCTGGCGACGCGCCTGGGCGTCGATCCGGTGCGCCGCAAGCAGGCGCTGCTGATCGCCGAGGGTTTGATGGAGGAAGTGCAACTGGCCCATTTCACATGGTGCGACCCGCTCGACCCGAGGGCCGAGGAGGCCGCTTCGCCGGCGGACTGCAGCATCCCCGAACAGCTCGGCCCGGAAGCAGGCAATGCGCGGCCCTTCGACAACGTCAACGACTATGTGACGCAACTGGACACGCCGACGCCCGCCTTCGACAATGCCGCCGGCAGGCTGGTCGACGCCAACGGCGACAACTTCGGCCCGCCCGGCTACACGGCGCTGCTGACCGTCAGCGCCGACAACCGCCTCGGCCCCGCCGGCGCGCAGATCGCGTCGGGCAGCGCCCCCGCCGCCATGAACGTGTTGCGCCTGTCCGTCAGCGTGCGCTATGGCACGGCGGCCGCCGATCTGGTTGTGCTGGACGGCTACCGCAGCCGTTACGCGCCGCGGAGCGTGCCATGACGCCGGCCCGCTGCAAGGCGCGGCGCCAGCGCGGCTTCACGCTGGTCGAGGCGGTGCTGGTGATGGTCATCACCGGCATCCTCGCCGGCGTCGTCGCCATGTTCATCCGCATGCCGGTGAGGAACTATGTCGACAGCGTCGCCCGCGCCGAACTGAGCGACGCCGCCGACACGGCCCTGCGGCGCATCGCCCGCGACGTCCGCCGTTCGCTGCCGAACAGCCTGCGCATCGTCAACGGCAATGCGCTGGAGCTGTTGCTCACCAAGACGGGCGGGCGTTATCTGTCGGCGCAGGACGAGGCCAACTTCGCGCCCGGCGTGGTGGCGCCCGTGCTCAGCTTCAGCGATCCGGTCGCGCTGGCCTTCAGCGTCGTCGGGCCGATGCCGACCGGCACGCGCGCCATCGCGGCCGGCGATGCCGTCGTCGTCTACAACCTCGGCCCGGACGTGGCCGAAGCCGACGCCTATGCCGGCAGCAACCGCGCCACGGTGGCCCAGGTCGCCGGCAACACCATCACGATGGCGGGCGCCGTCAATCCCTTCGCCGGCCGCAGCGAGTCGCCGGGACGGCGCTTCCAGGTTGTCACGACGCCGGTGACATATTTCTGCCAGGGCGGCGCCGGCGGCACGGGCACGCTGACGCGCATCGCCGACTATCCGATCGCGGCCGCGCAAGCCAATCCCGGCCCGCCGGCCGGCCTCAGCGGACGCCTGGCCAACAACGTCCTCGCCTGCGCTTTCAATTTCACGGCGCTGGCGAACACGCACAGCGGCCTGCTGACGTTGACGATCACCCTGCAGCGCGGCGACGTCGGCGACAGCCCCGTCACGCTGAGCCACCAGATCCACGTAGACAACACGCCATGAGCCGACGCCGCCATCCCCCCCGCAAGGCGCGCGGCGTCAGCATCGTCACGGCGATTTTCCTGCTGGTCGTGCTGGCCGGGCTCGGCGTCGCCATGCTCACCGTGTCGACCGCGCAGCAGGCGGCGTCGAGCATGGACGAGCAGGGCGTGCGCGCCTACCAGGCCGCCCGCGCCGGGCTGGAGTGGCGTTTCTTCCAGTTGCAGACGGCGCCCTGCACGGCCGGCGCCGTCGACTCCTTCCGGCTGCCCGACGGCGGCGCGCTGGCGCAGTTCACCGTGACGGTGACGTGTGCGCCGACGCCGTCGCCGGCGCTGAGCTCGGCCGTGCCGCTGCTGCGCCACCGCATCACGGCGGTGGCCTGCAACCAGCCGCTGGGTGGCGCTTGCCCGAACCAGAACGCCAACCCCGACTATGTGCAGCGTCGCTTGGAGGCGGAGTTTTAGTGTGGAACCGGTGACTGTGGTTTTTTTTGGTTTGGCAACGTATATTTGATGTCAATGCCGGGTAGAACTTGAATATAATCAAACAACTACCGCGTGAAGCTCACGCGGCGGTAACCATTTAGATTGTCCGCATGGGTTTATTCTCAAAAGCAAAAAAAAATGATGCGTGGCTGGCGCTGGCTTTCCTCAAGGACGGCATCGGCGCAGGCCGCGTCAAGCGCGTGGCGGCGGGTAAGCCGGTGGTCGAGCTGGCGGCGTTTTTCCCGGCCGCGCACAGCCCCGAGGCGCTGGAAAAACTGGGCAAGGAATTACAGGCGCAGCATTATCGGATTGCCACCGTGCTCGGCGGCGGCGAATACCAGATGATCAACGTCGACGCGCCCAACGTGCCGCCCGAGGAGCTGAAGACGGCGGTGGGCTGGCGCCTGAAGGACATGCTGGACTTTCCCGTGGCCGAGGCCACCATCGACGTGCTCGACATCCCGCAGCAGCAAAACGGCGCGCAGCGCGGCCAGCAGTTGTTCGCCGTGGCCGCGCGCAACAGCGTCATCGCGCCGCGCCAGGGCCTGTTCAGCGCCGCCAGGATGGCGCTGAGCGTCATCGACATCCCCGAAATGGCCCAACGCAACATCTCGGCGCTGCTGGAACCGCAGGGGCGCGGCCTGGCCTTGCTGTCCTTCGGCGCCGACGGCGGCTTGCTGACGGTGACCTACAACGGCGAACTGTATCTGTCGCGCCGCATCGACGTCAGCCTGGAGCAGTTGCTGGAGCCCGATTCGGACAAGCAGCACGCCTGCCACGACAAAATCACCTTGGAACTGCAGCGCTCGCTCGACCATTTCGAGCGCCAGTTCCACTTCATCGCCGTCGCCAAGCTGGTGCTGGCGCCGACCGGCGCGCAGGGCTTGCACGAATATCTGGCCTCGAACCTGTACATGCCCGTCGAGGCGCTGGACCTGGCCGACGTGCTGGACCTGGGCAAGACCGATCTGCACGACCCGGCCAGCCAGCAGCGCGTCTTCCTGGCGCTGGGCGCCGCCTTGCGCGACCTGGAGGGCGCGCCATGAGCCAGCAAATCAATCTGTTCAATCCGGCTTTCCAGAAGCAGCGCACGTTCTTCGCCGCCGCGCCGATGGCGCGCGCGCTCGCCGTGCTGCTGGTCGGCGCGCTGGCGCTGGTGTTCTACGCCAGGCAGCAGGTCGCCGCGCTGGAGCGCGACGCCGCCCAGGTGCAGAGCCGCCTGGCGCAAAGGGAGGCGCGCCTGAAGACCGTCAACGTGGAATTTGCGCCACGGCAGAAAAACCGCGACATCGAACACGATCTGGAACGCAGCGAAGCCCAGTTGCGGGCGCTGGAGGAGGTGGCGGCGATCCTGCAGCGCGGCGAGCTGGGCGACACGCGCGGCTACGCCGAATACTTCCGCGCCTTTGCGCGCCAGAACCTCGGCGGCCTGTGGCTGACCGGGCTGTCGATCAGCGCCGCCGGCAGCGAGATCGGCGTGCAGGGCAGGGCCATGCAGGCGCCCCTGATCCCCGACTATATCGCGCGCCTGGGCGGCGAGGGCATTATGCGCGGCAAGACTTTCGGCCAGCTGGAAATCGGCCGGCCTGTCGCCGCCGCCACCGACGGGGCGGCCAGGCGGGAAGCGCCGGCCGAAGCGCCCTTCGTCGAATTCAGCCTGCGCTCGGTGGCCGGAAACAGCGGCGACAAGGCGGTGGCCAAATGAAACAGCAATGGGAAAAGTTCGCCCTGAAACTGGACGCGATGAGCTTGCGCGAGCGGGTGATGCTGTTCGCCGCCTCGGCCACGGTCATCGTCTTCATCGTCTATTCCAGCCTGCTCGAACCGCTGCATGTGCGGCAGAAGGCGCTGCAGTCGCGCATCGGCCAGCAGCAAAACCGCATCGTCGGCGTCGACGCGGAAATCACCCAGAAACTGCAAGCGTTCAAGCTTGACCCGGACGCGGAAAACCGCGCCCGCCTGCAGGGCATGCGGCAAGAGCTGGAACGCCGCAGCGCGGCCCTGCGGGCCGTGCAGCAAGGTTTGGTGGCGCCGGAGAAAATGGTGCCTGTGCTCAGGCAAATTTTGCTTGGCAACGGCAAGCTGCGCCTGCTGTCGCTGAAGACGCTGCCGGCCGGCGGCGTGCAGCCGGGCGCTCCGGCGACGGCCGGCGCGCCCGCCAATGCCGCGCCGGGCGCGGCCGCCAAGCCGCCCGTGAAGGCCAGCGAATTACTGTACCGCCACGGCGTCGAAGTGGTGCTGCAGGGCGGCTACCTCGACATGGTCAGTTATATGGCGGCGCTGGAAGCGCTGCCGACCCAGTTATTCTGGGGCGACGCCCGCTTCGAGGTCGAGCAATATCCGTCGGCCCGCCTGACGCTGACCCTGTACACGATGAGCCTGGATCAGAAATGGATGAAGTTATGAAACGCGCCACCGCCATAGGCTTGCTGCTGGCGGCGCCATGCATGGCGCAGACGCTGCCCGACCCGACCCGCCCGCCGGCCGAGGCGCTGCTGACGCCCGCCGCCCTCTCCGCCGAGCAGGCGCCGGCCGGGCCGCGCCTGCAATCGGTGCTGATCGTCCAGGGCCAGGGGGGGCGCCGCGTCGCCGTCATCGACGGACAGACTGTGCGCCTGGGCGAAAAATTCAAAGGCGCGCTGCTGGTCAAGATGAGCGACACGGAAGTGGTGCTGCGGCGCGGCGCGCAACTGGAAACCCTGAAACTGTTCCCCAAACCGGCGCCGGCGCGGTGACACAGATGCATAACAATAGAGAACGACAAAGCATGCAAAAATTATTCGTGATGGCCGGCGTTGCCGGCGCCGTGCTGGGCCTGAGCGCCTGCAACACGGCACCGAAACGCGACACCTACAACGAGATCAACGCGCAGATGGCGGCAGCCGTCGGCAAGCCCGCGCCGGTGGCGCCAGTCGACGCCGTGGCCAACGCCTTGCTGCCGCCGGTGGCGCAACTGGCCGAGCAATTGCCGAAGGCCCGCGTGGCCCTCGACGAGCGCTTCAACGTCGCCTTCAACAACGTGCCGGTGCACCAGTTCTTCAATTCCGTCGTGGCCGGCACCCGCTACAATATGCTGGTGCACCCGGAGGTCAGCGGCCTCATCAGCGCGAACCTGAAGGACGTGACGCTGTTCGAGACGCTCGACGCCGTGCGCGAGTTGTACGGCTACGATTACAAGGTCGAGGGCACGCGCATCTACATCAAGCCGCTGACGATGCAAACGCGCATGTTCCAGGTCAACTACCTGACGGCCAGCCGGCGCGGCACGTCGAACCTGCGGGTGTCGTCGACCTCGGTGGCGAACGCGAACAACAATAACAACCAGAACAACAATAACCAGAATAACAATAACCAGAACAACGGCAACAACAGCAACGACGAGCAGAATTCCAGCGGAACCAACAACCAGCAGCGCGATGCGAGCAACGTCACGACGCGCTCCAACAGCGACTTCTGGGGCGAGCTGAAAATGTCGCTGGAGGCCATCGTCGGCACCGGCGCCGGCGCCGGCACGGACAAGCGCAGCGTCGTCATCAGCCCGCAATCGGGCGTCATCGTCATCCGCGCCATGCCCGACGAGCTGCGCAACGTCGACCGCTACCTCAAGGCGACCCAGTTGTCGGTCGACCGCCAAGTGATACTGGAAGCGAAAATCCTCGAAGTGGAGCTCAACAGCAGCTTCCAGAGCGGCATCAACTGGGCCTCGTTCGCCTCCTTCCGCAGCGGCCACGACAACCGCGTCTCGACCGGCTTCCTGACGCCGGGCACGACGCTGGCGCCGCTGCCGTTCAACGGCGGCCAACCGCCGCCCCTGACCAGCGGCGGCCCTGCCGGCATCGTCGCCAGCACCGGCTTCTCGCTGGGCGCGGCGGCGGGCGCCACCGGCTCGCTGTTTGGCCTGGCCTTGCAGACCAGCAATTTCACGGCGCTGATCTCCTTCCTCGAATCCCAGGGCACCGTGCACGTGCTGTCGAGCCCGCGTATCGCCACGCTGAACAACCAGAAAGCCGTGCTGAAAATCGGCACCGACGAATTCTTCGTCACCGGCGTCAGCACCACCACCAACACCACCGGCACGGGCGCCTCGACGACGTCGCCCAGCGTCACGCTGCAACCGTTCTTCTCCGGCGTCGTGCTCGACGTCACGCCGCAAATCGACGACCGCGGCAACATCATCCTGCACGTGCACCCGTCCGTCAGCCAGGTCAGCACCATCAACAAGGGCGTCAACCTGGGCAGCGCCGGCGTGCTGAACCTGCCGCTGGCCTCGTCGAACACCTCCGAAATGGACAGCATGGTGCGGGGGCAGGACGGCCGCGTCGTCGCCATCGGCGGCCTGATGCGCCAGTCGACGACCTCGGACCGCTCGCAAGTGCCGGGCGTGGGCAATGTGCCGGGATTGGGCGCGCTGTTCCGCAACACCGGCGACGTCACGCAAAAACGCGAACTGGTCGTGTTGATCCGCCCGACCATCGTCGAGTCCGGCAGCGACTGGAACCAGGACTTGCTGGACGCGGGCCGGCGCATCCAGAACCTGGACCCGCGCCAGTTGGAGCGCCAATAAATGTACCAGGCCCATTTCGGCTTGCGTGAAGTGCCGTTCAGCATCACGCCCGACACCAGCTTCTTCTTCACCAGCCCGCATTCGCAGGAGGCGCTGAACACGCTGCTGGTGGCGGCCAGGAACGGCGAAGGCTTCATCAAGATCACCGGCGAGGTCGGCACCGGCAAGACGCTGCTGTGCCGCAAATTCATGGCGACGCTGGGCGCCGACTTCGTCACGGCCTACATTCCCAACCCCTACCTGGAGCCGCGTACGCTGATGCTGGCGCTGGCCGACGAGCTGGGTTTGAAGCTGGAGAAGGACGTCGACCAGCACCAATTGCTGAAGTCGATCACCAACCGGCTGATGGAACTGGCGGCGCAGGACAAGCGCGTGCTGCTGTGTCTGGACGAGGCGCAGGCCATCCCGATCGACAGCCTGGAAGCGCTGCGCCTGCTGACCAACCTGGAAACGGAAAAACGCAAGCTGCTGCAAATTGTCCTGTTCGGCCAGCCGGAGTTGAACCGCCACCTGGAGCTCGATTCGATCCGCCAGCTGGCGCAGCGTATTACCTTCCACTATCACCTGGGGCCGCTGAGCCGCGACGACGTCGAATACTACCTCGCCCACCGGCTGCGCGTGGCCGGCTTCACGGGCAGCCGCCTGTTTAGCCGTGGCGCCGTGGCGAAATTGTTCTCGGCCAGCGGCGGCATCCCCCGTCTGGTTAACATCCTCGCACACAAATCGCTGATGCTGTGCTACGGCGAAGGCCGTCAGCAAGTGGGGCGCGGCCACGTCGGCGTGGCCGCCAAGGACACTCTGCCGGCCAGGCGCCGGCGCTGGCCGTGGTGGCTGGCCGGGACCGGCCTGGTCATCGCCGCGTGCGGCACAACCTGGATGCTGAGCCAATGAGTTTAATCAATAAAATGTTGCAGGACCTCGACGCCCGGGGCAAGCCGCCGGGCCAACCGCAGACTGCGGTGCGGCCGGTGCCGCCGCCCGAGCGGGCCGCGTCGTGGCGCCTGCCAATGATCGGCGCGCTGGCGCTGCTGGCTGGCGGTGGCGCCGCGCTGGGCTGGCATTTCCTGCATCGTTCCGCCGCGCCGCCGGCGCCTGTTGCGGCGGTCGTCGCGCCGGCGATACCCGCGCCCGCCGCGCCGGTACAGGCAGCCATCCCCGCGCCGCAGCCGGCCAGCCCGCCGAGCGCCGCCCTGCCGCCCCCCATTGCGGCGCCCGCGCCCGAAGCCGTGAAGCAGGCCGGCGCGGCAAAGCCGGAACGCGTCAGCGCCGAGAAAGCGCCGAAGCCCGCGCCTGTGGCCCGTGCCGAAGCGCCTGTAACGGCCAGCGCCGCGCCGCTGCCCATCCAGGGCAAAGAAACCAGCGCCCAGCAGCGCGCCGATAACAGTTACCGCCGCGCATTGGGTGCGCTGCAGGAAGGCCGCGTGACGGAATCGCTTGCGGGACTGGAGCAGACGCTGGCGATCGAGCCGCGCCACCAGGGCGCGCGCGAGACATTGATCCGCCTGCTGCTGGAAAACAAGCGCCAGGACGACGCCACGCGCCAGATGCAATTGGGACTGGCGCAAGACCCGAATCAGGCGGCGATGGCGATGATGCTGGCGCGGCTGCAGGTGGAGAAGGGCGGCGGCGCGGTCGACACCCTGATGCGGACGTTGCCGTTCGCGTCCGGCAACGGCGAGTACCGTGCCTTCCTGGCCGGCGTGCTGCAGCACGATCAACGCCACAGGGAAGCCGTCGAGCAGTACGAACTGGCCCTGCGCGGCGCGCCGCAAAACGGCGTCTGGTGGATGGGGCTGGGCATCTCGCTGCTTGCCGAACAGCGCGCGGGCGAGGCGAAAGAGGCTTTCGCCCGCGCCAAATCGGCGCCAAACATGACGCCCGAGTTACTGGCATTCGTCGAGCGCAAGCTGCAGCAGCTGGCCCGCTAAGTCCCGCGTCCGCCGCATTGGGCCGGACGGCGCGGATATTAAAGCCGGGCCTGCTCGCCCCAGATATTTTTCATGCTGAAGCGCACGCCGGCCTGGTCTTCGTGGAGCGCCTCGGCGATGGCGAACTCCGGTTCGCTGGTGCTGCGCTGCGCCGCGAACGGCAGCGCGGCGGCGGGGATGGCGAGGCCGGCCGCGTCGCGCAGCGCGTGCACGCGGACGCCGCCGCGCTCGCCCGCGCGGCCGGTGACGACGCCGATTTCGCCGTTGTGCAGGCGCACCAGGCTGCCGGGCGGATAGTGGCCCAGTTGCCTGACGAATTGCTCGGCCAGCCCCGGGTCGATTTGCTGCGCGCTGTCGATGAAGATGTTGCGCAGCGCCTGTTCCGGCAGCATCGAGCGCCGGTAGTTGCGCGCCGAAACGTGGGCGCAGTAGCGGTCCGCCAGCCCGATTAGTTTGGCGTTCTCGGTGATTTCTTCGCTGGTTTTACCGTCCGGATAGCCGCTGCCGTCGTCGTTTTCGTGGTGCAGCATCACGCAGGAAATCCACTCCTCGTCGTCGACGCCGGCGCATTTGAGCAGGTCGGCGCTTTCTTCCGGGTGGCGCCGGACGATGTCCATTTCCTCGCGCGTCAGCGGCGTCTGCCTGTTCTGGAAATTGTCGTTGTGGCGCAGCATGCCGACATTCATCGTCAGCGCGGCGGCGGTGATGACCAGCATGTCGTGGTGGGTCTTGCGCATGCCCTGGGCCACGAGAATGGCGACCAGCGCCGTTTCGATGCAGTGGCGCACGGCATAGGTGCCGGCGATCTGGTTCAGGAAGACGCAGGCCAGCGCGATGTCCGGGTTCAGCTCGAAGGCGTGCAGCACATGACGGGCGATGTCGCGCAGTTCGCGCTCGGCATTGTGTTTGCTGCGCAGCTCGTGCAGCAAGCCTTCCAGGCGTTTGTTCGCTTCGTTGAGCAGGTGCAGCACGGACGGCTGTGCCTCGTCGAGAATGTACAAGCCGGCCGACAGCAGTTTGTCGATCTGGCCCAGGTCGGACAGCAGTTGCCCCTTGTGCAGCAGCGGCGCGCCGGACGGGTCGGCGCCGTACAGGTCCCACGCCAGCGGCGTGTCGGGATGGAGGTCGGAAAGGTTGATGCGCCGTTGAACCATGATGTGTCCCGCTTGTCGTGTCGCCCACCCGCGCCGGCCAGCCTCGGCCCGGCGCGCCCTGCCTGTTGCGCCGGCCGCCGCCGGCCGTGCTAAATCCGCGCCAGCCGCTCCAGCGCCAGTTGCAGCGTCTCGTCCTGCTTGGCAAAGCAAAAGCGCACGATGCCCGACTCCTTGCCCTGCTGGTAAAACGCCGACACGGGGATGGCCGCGACCTTGATGTCGCTGGTCAGCCATTCGGCGAATGCGGTTTCCGTCGCCGTCGAGATGGCCTCGTACCGGACGCACTGGAAATAGGTGCCGTCGGCCGGCAGCAGCTCGAAGCGGCTGCCCCGCAAGCCGTCGCGGAACAGGTCGCGCTTGCGCTGGTAAAACGCCGGCAGGTCGAGATAGGGCGCCGGGTCGGCCATATAGTTGGCCAGGCCGTGCTGCATCGGCGTGTTGACGGTGAAAACGTTGTACTGGTGCACCTTGCGGAACTCGGCGCTCAGCGCGGCCGGTGCGGCCACATAGCCGACTTTCCAGCCGGTCACGTGGTAGGTCTTGCCGAAGCTGGAAACGACGAAGCTGCGTGCGGCCAGCTCCGCGTGGCGGCACAGCGATTCGTGCGGCGCGCCGTCGTAGACCATGTGTTCGTAGACCTCGTCGGACAGGATCAGCACGTTGCTGCCGCGCACGATGTCGGCCAGCGCGTCGATGTCGGCGCGGCGCAGGATAGAGCCGGTCGGATTGTGCGGCGAGTTGATGATGATCAGCCGCGTGCGCGCGCCGACGGCGGCGCTGACCTTATCCCACGGCACGAAATACCCTTGCGGCCCCACTTCCATCGACACCGTCACCGGCACGCCGCCGGCCAGCGCAATGGCCGGCAGGTAGCTGTCGTAGGCCGGCTCGATGACGATGACCTCGTCGCCCGGATGGACGCAGCACAGGATCGCCGTCGTCAGCGCCTCGGTGGCTCCGGAGGTGACGGTGATCTCGCTGGCGGCATCATAGGCGCGGCCGTACAGCGCGGCGATCTTTTGCGCGATGGCTTCGCGCAGCGCCGGCACGCCGGGCATCATCGGATACTGGTTGTGGCCGGCGCGCATCGCCTCGCTGACCATATCGACAAGCTTGGCTTCGCAGTCGAAGTCGGGGAAGCCCTGGCCCAGGTTGACGGCGCCGTGCTCGGCCGCCAGCGTCGACATGCGCGTGAAAATGGTGGTGCCGACGGCCGGCAGACGGCTTTGCAGCGTGGGCGTCAAGGGCGGTATGTAAGGGCTGTTCATGGATACGCGGATAAAAGTCAGTGCAGCTATTCTAGCGCAGGCGGCCGGGTTCGGTGTGCCATTCCAGCGGAGCATGTTGCGTAAATCCAGCCGCGCCCGCCGGGCTGTTTTTCCGGGCCGCGCCGCCCCTCCTCAGGGATGCATATCAGTCAACAGACCCAGGCTCCACGCCTCCGGCACGATGATCTTGAACATGCCGGCCCTGGCGGTCTTGCGCGCCAGCTTCAGCAAAGCCTTATCCTTGGTGATCAGGATGTCGGCGCTGGCGTCGCGCGCCAGTTCGAGGAATTTCTGGTCGTCCTTGTCGGTGCAGACGGGCAGGCGCACGCCGGACACGGCCGGCTCCACCACGCTGATGAGCGCGTCGAAGCGGGCCGCGCTGACGGCCCGGCTCGCTTCGTCGAGCGGCAGGTGGGGGTAGTTCAGCACGACCAGATATTCCATCCGGCAGTCCGCGCGCGTGATCGCCTGCACGGCGCCGCTTTCGATGGCGGCCAGCAGGGCGGCCCAGCGCGGGTCGTTGAAGACGAACAGGTCGAGGCAAACATTGGTGTCGAGGACGATGCGTTTCGGAGCAGGTATCATGTCGGCAATTCTATTCTATGGATGTGTATCGGATTCTTATGTTGATTGTGCTTTCGCCCGCCAAAAGTCTCGACCTGGAGACGCCCCCGACCACCAAGTTGCATAGCAAACCAGACTTTCTCGACCATTCCGCCGTGCTGATCGAGCAGATGCGCCAGTTTACACCGGCCCAGGTCGGCAGCCTGATGGGCATTTCGGACGCCTTGTCGGCGCTCAACGTGGCGCGCTACGCCTCGTGGACGCCGGATCTCGACGAGGCGCGCCAGGCCGTCATGGCCTTCAACGGCGACGTCTACGCCGGCCTCGACGCGCGCAGCCTGAAACCGGCCCAGCTCGACTATGCGCAGTCGCATGTGCGCATCCTGTCCGGCCTGTATGGCCTGCTGCGCCCGCTCGACATGATCCACCCGCACCGGCTGGAGATGGGGACCCGCCTGGCCAATCCGCGCGGCAAGGATTTGTACGCGTTCTGGGGCGACACCATCACCGACGCGCTCAACCGCAGCGCGGCGGAGCAGGGCGCCAAGGTGCTGGTCAACCTGGCCTCGGAGGAGTATTTCAAGTCCGTCAAGCCGCGCAATCTGGCGGTGCCAGTCATTTCGCCCGTGTTCGAGGATTGGAAAAACGGCAAATACAAAATCATTTCCTTCTATGCCAAGCGGGCCCGCGGCATGCTGGCCCGCTATGCCGCCGTCAAGGGCATACGCGACCCGCTGCAGTTGCAGGGTTTCACGGTCGGCGGCTACGCCTTCGACAAGAAGGATTCGGACGACAAGTCCTGGGTCTTCCGCCGCCGCGTGGCCGACTGAGGGCCGGCGGCAATAAAAAACCGGGGCTGGCCCCGGTTGTTTGTTACTGCCAGAATTTCCACCATTTCTTTTCTATCTGGCCGGCGTTGGCGCCCAGGAAGCGGCTGTTCGGGAAGTTCTTCGTCAGCACGCGCTGCGTGTCGTCGCGCAATTCCGTCATGCCCAGCTTGTCGTAGCCGCGCATCATGATGAACAGCGCCTCTTCGATCGCCGGCGAGTCGCGGAAGTCGTTGATGGCGCTTTGCGCGCGGTTCACCGACGCCAGATAGGCTTCGCGGCGGTAGTAGTAGCGCGCCACGTGCACTTCGTACTGGGCCATCGCGTTGATCAGGTAGTTCATGCGCTGGATCGCGTCCGGCGTATACTGGCTGTTCGGGAACTTGTCGACCAGTTGCTTGAACGCGGCAAACGCTTCGCGCGTCGCCTTCGGGTCGCGCTCGGTCGGGTCTTGCTCGTAAATGAAATTCAGGAAGCCGATCTGGTCGTTGAAGTTGATCAAGCCGCGCAGGTAGTACATGTAGTCAACATTGGCGTGGTTCGGGTGCAACTTGATGAAGCGCTCCACGGCCGCCAGCGCCTGCGCCTGGTCGCCGGATTTGTAGTTGGCGTAGGCCACTTCCATCTGCGCCTGCTGGGCGTAAACGCCGAACGGGTAGCTCGATTCGAGTTTTCCGAACAGCTGGATGGCACGGTCGTAGTGCTGCCCGGCCATTTCCTCGCGCGCCTCCGAGTATAATTTCGTTGCCGACCAGCCTTTGGTCTCATCAATTTTTTCGGGCAACAAGCTGCAAGCGGACAAACCGAGCAGAACGAATGAAGCGACAACCAACGATAATTTTTTTTGCATGAGGTTTTGCAAGAAGGTTTTAACCAAGTTTTTACAATAGGCTGATTATAGCCGATGGGAATGCCGTGATATTAACTCCAAAGCCGAATGTGGCTGCCCCCCTGTCTCACCACGAACCCGAAGACGAGCTCGATGTCGATTTGATGGCCGACGACGCCGACGACGCCATCGATTCGATGGCGCCGATTGAACTGGAATTGACGCCGTCCGCATGCGGCCAGCGCCTCGATAAAGTCATAGCCAAATTGGTGCCGCAATTCTCCCGCAGCCGCCTGCAACTGTGGATGGACGCGGGCTTCGTCAGCGTCGACGGCAAGGTGGCGACGACCAAGATGACCGCCTACGGCGACGAAAAGATTGTCATTCTGCCCCAAAGTGCGCCGGAAGACGAGGCTTTTAAGCCGGAAGCGCTGGAATTGAATATCGTCCACGAGGACGAGCATATCATCGTCATCAACAAACCGGCCGGTCTGGTGGTCCATCCGGGCGCCGGCAACTGGTCCGGCACCTTGCTCAACGGCCTGCTGCACCACTGCCCGCAACTGGCCGGCGTGCCGCGCGCCGGCATCGTCCACCGCCTCGACAAGGACACCAGCGGCCTGATGGTGGTCGGCAAGACACTGGCCGCGCAGACGGACCTGGTGCGCCAACTGGCCGCGCGCACCGTCAAGCGCGAGTATTTCGCGCTGGTGTGGGGCACGCCCAAGCTTAGCGGCACCATCGACGCGTCGATGGCGCGCCACCCGCGCGACCGTATCAAGATGGCCGTGTCGGAGAACTTCACGGCGAAACCGGCCATCACCCACTACGCGCTGGTGGCGTCGGGCATGCTGGACCGCCGCCCCGTCAGCCTGATGCAATGCCGCCTCGAAACGGGCCGCACCCACCAGATCCGCGTCCACATGCAATCGCTGGGCTTTTCGCTGGTCGGCGACGCCTTGTACGGCAAGTCGCATCTGGTGTCGATCTTCCCGCGCCAGGCCCTGCAAGCGCGTCGCCTCGGCCTGGTGCATCCGGGCACGGGCGAACACTGCGAATGGCTGGTGCCGCTGGCCGCCGACTTCGCCGGCCTGATCGCCGAAGCCGGCATCGCCGAACCCGAGCTGCTGTGACGATGGCGACGCCTTTCCTGTTGCCGCACTGGCCGGACGCGCCCGCCAACATCGGCGCGCTGTCGACGCTGCGCGGCGGCGGCGTCAGTCCGGCGCCGTATGGCGACGGGCAGGGCGGCGGCGGCTTGAATCTGGGCGTGCACGTGGGCGACCGGGCCGATCTGGTGCAGCGCAACCGCTATCTGCTGCAGGGCGTGCTGCCGACCCAGCCGGCCTGGTTGACGCAGGTGCACGGCAGCGCCGCGCTGGACGCGTCCGACATCGTCCCGGGCCATGCGCCCGAGGCCGACGCCAGTTTCACGGCCGCGCGCGGCGCCGTCTGCGCGATCCTGACGGCCGACTGCCTGCCCGTGCTGTTTTGCGACGCCGACGGCAAGGTGGTGGCGGCGGCGCACGCCGGCTGGCGCGGCCTGGCCGGCGGCGTGCTGGCGCACACCGTGCGGGCGATGCGCGGCGCCGGCGCCGGCGACATCCTGGCCTGGCTGGGACCGGCGATCGGCCCCAGCCAGTTCGAGGTCGGCGCCGACGTGCTGCAAGCGTTCCGCGCCGGCGCCGAGGGCGCCGGCGCGCTGGCCGAGGTCGAGGCGGCGTTCGCGCCGCTGCCCGGCCGGCCCGGCAAATACCTGGCCGACATCTATGCCCTGGCGCGCAGCGTGCTGCGGCGCGACGGCGTCGGACGCATTGCCGGCGGCGAGTTCTGCACGGTGTCGGACGCGGCCCGCTTTTACTCGTATCGGCGGGATGGCGTGACGGGAAGGCAGGCGAGTTTGATCTGGCGCAAGTAGGCCAGCGGGAAAGAGGATTATCGTGCCCGGCTTCTGTCTTACTCGACGGGAGGCGGGTTTTTTTCCGCCTGGGCGCGCTTATTTTTACGCCGGCGCGAGCCGGTCAGATAGAATAGTATTGACAGAGGCACCACACAGTAGATTAAAAACGTCATGATTCCGGCGACGACGGAGGGTTCGGTCAGGGCCATCAGCCCGACCACATAAATCCATGCAACAGCGACGATCAGCATACAGCAGCCTTGGTAAAGATAGATTTTTTCATTTTTAAATGGACTCAAACATATGAATATGCCCGATCCTCAAGTGATGGCCAATGCGTGGATAGCGCAGCTGAATGACGCGGACCAGTGGAAAACCTGGTTCCAGGTGGCCCCGGAGGCACAGGCGAACCCGCTCGCCGCCATCCTGCAGGATGCCGGCGCAAGCATCAAGCCGGAGCTGCTGGACCAGCTGAAAAACGACTACATGGGCAAGCTGGGCGCCTTGTGGGGCGAGTTCATCGCCGGCAAGACGCCGCAGCTGAGCGACCGCCGCTTCGCCGCGCCGGCCTGGCGCGAAAATCCGCTGTCGGCCTACAATGCCGCATCATACCTGCTTAACGGCGAATTTTTAATGGCCCTGGCCGACGCGGTGCAGGCCACGCCGCACCAGAAGCAGAAAATCCGTTTCGCCGTGCAGCAAGTCGTCGACGCCATGTCGCCCGCCAACTTCCTCGCGACCAATCCCGAGGCGCAGCAAAAAGTCATCGAGAGCAAGGGCGAGAGCCTGACCAAGGGCTTGGCGAACATGCTGGCCGACATGCAGAAAGGGCGCATTTCCCAATCCGACGAGTCCGCCTTCGAGGTCGGCCGCAACGTCGCGACGACGGCGGGCACGGTGGTGTTCGAAAACGATTTGTTCCAGCTGATCCAGTACACGCCCGCCACGGCGTCCGTGCACGCGCGCCCGCTGTTGATGGTGCCGCCGTGCATCAACAAATTCTACATCCTCGACTTGCAGCCGGAAAATTCGCTGGTGCGTTACGCTGTGGAGCAGGGCAACACCGTGTTCCTGATGTCCTGGCGCAATCCCGACAAGACGATGGGGCACATCACCTGGGACGACTATATTGAGCGCGGCGCCATCGAGGCGCTGCGCGTGACGCGGGAGATCTCCGGCCAGGACCAGGTCAACGCCTTCGGCTTCTGCGTCGGCGGCACCATCATCGCCACGGCGCTGGCCGTGCTGAAGGCGCGCGGCGCCAGCCCGGCGGCCAGCCTGACGCTGCTGACAACCCTGCTCGACTTCTCCGACACGGGCGTGCTCGACGTGTTCATCGACGAACCGCAGGTGCGCCTGCGCGAGCAGACGCTGGCCAAGGGCGGCCTGCTGCCCGGCAGCGACCTGGCCAGCACCTTCTCCAGCCTGCGGCCGAACGACCTGATCTGGAACTACGTGCAGTCGAACTACCTGAAAGGCAACGAACCGCCGGCCTTCGACCTGCTGTACTGGAACGCCGACAGCACCGGGCTGCCGGGTCCGATGTTCTGCTGGTATCTGCGCCACACCTACCTGGAAAACAGCCTGCGCGTGCCGGGCAAGCTGACCGTGGCGGGAGAAAAAGTCGACCTGTCCAGCATCGACGTGCCGACCTTTATCTTCGGTTCGCGCGAAGACCATATCGTGCCGTGGGGCGCGGCCTACGCGTCGACGGCCTTGCTGAATCCGAAAAAGCCGCGCGCCAACCGCTTCATCCTCGGCGCCTCGGGCCACATTGCCGGCGTCATCAACCCCGCCGCGAAGAACAAGCGCAGCTACTGGAGCAACGACACGGCCAGGCCCGCGAAGGCGAAGGCGCTGGGCGCCGACGACTGGTTCCGCGGCGCCACCGAGCACCCCGGCAGCTGGTGGCCGGAGTGGGCGCGCTTCCTGGCCGAGCACGGCGGCGAGGACGTCAAGGCGCCGGCCAAGCCGGGCAACCGCCGCTACAAGGCAATCGAGGCGGCGCCGGGGCGTTACGTCAAAGTCCGCGCCGAATGAGGGTGCGGCGGCGGTTTTTCCGCCCGGCGGCGCGCGGCGGCCATCGTCTTGCAATGTAGCTATTTTGGTTGCGTTGCAATAAAAGTGGTAATCTTATGGTTCGATGTGCAAAACACTTGCCTTCCACCCTATAATAGAAAACGCAGATGGGGTGCGAAGGCAGAGCGAAGTGCGCTTTTTTTCGGATTATTTCAGTACGCGCTGCGGCGCAATAAGTGGACTTGAGATGAGTAGTGCAAAAAAAAACATTGACCGCCTGATCAAGAAATACCCGAACCGCCGTCTATACGACACGCAAACCAGTTCGTACATCACGCTGACCGACGTCAAGCAACTGGTGCTCGACAGCGAAGACTTCACCGTCGTCGACGCCAAGACCAATGACGACCTGACGCGCAGCATCCTGTTGCAGATCATTCTGGAAGAGGAGGCGAACGGCGCGCCGATGTTCTCCAGCGTCGTGCTGTCGCAAATCATCCGCTACTACGGCCACGCGATGCAGGGCATGATGGGATCCTACCTGGAAAAGAACGTCCAAGCCTTCACCGACATCCAGAGCAAATTCACCGGCACGGCCGCCGGCACCTTCGAAGGCAAGCCGTTCAGCCCCGAGATGTGGACCCAGTTCATGAACGTGCAGGGGCCGATGATGCAGGGCATGATGAACAACTACATCGACCAGAGCAAAAGCCTGTTCGTGCAGATGCAAGAGCAAATGCAAAACCAGAGCAAAAACCTGTTCGGCAGCTTCCCCTTCCCCGTCCCCACTGACAAGAAATAACCAGCCGGGGACAGACCACGATTTTCGGGAAATTATTTCCCGAAAATCGTGGTCTGTCCCCAGGAGCCGCGGCCGCCGGCACCTTCGAATGCAGGCCGTTCAGCCCCGAGATGTGGACCCAGTTCATGAACGTGCAGGGTCTGATGATGCAGGGCATGATGAACAACTACATCGACCAAAGCAAAAGCCTGTTCGGCAGCTTCCCCTTCCCGTCCCCACGGACAAGAAATAACAGCCGGGGACAGACCACGATTTTCGGGAAATAATTTCCCGAAAATCGTGGTCTGTCCCCAGGCGCCGCGGCCGCCGGCACCTTCGAGTTCAAGCCGTTCAGCCCCGGCAAGAGTACATGCAAAACCAGAGAAAAGACCTGTTCGGCAGCTTCCCCTTCCCGGTTCCGACAGATAAAAAAAGGTGGAAATTGCAGCCGTGCGGAAGTGTTGATCTGGGAGTCTGTGCGGCAGAGTGCAGTGCGGCTCACGCATAAGTGCATTTCGTTTTCGTAGCGTCCGTGACGGTTTGCGAAAGTCGTTGCGCCCGGCGACGATGGTCAAGGTCCTGCTCCCCATCTATTGCGGCGACGTATCCTCCTTGTGCGAGATTGTTGAAGGCGGCACGGGGACGCCGGCTTCAAGTGTGCAGAGCAGGGAATTTCCGAGGCGCCGCATAATTGGCGATTTCCGAGCTTTGTGCTGCCACGAGCTGGCGTAAGCCGGGGCAATTTTCGTCATATCTATGATTCGGGGTGCCAGTCTAGCGTATTGTTGATATTTTAATATGATTGCGTGGAGCTAAGCCCCCATATCAGTTGCCGTATTATTTCGAAATGCCAAGTTGGATTGCCATAAGGATATTTCTTTAAAATCTATATTTCTCATGCTACAATATTTTTACTGCAATTTTGCAGTGCCTTTCACATAGGAATATGATGATGGTCAATGGCGTTCGTGAATTAAGTGCGACTGAAATCGAGGCGGTTTCGGGTGCAAATGGATGTGATTACAATGGTAAGTCTTTTTCTTATGGTGCGGTCGTGAGTATTGGCGGGGGCTACTATCAGCGATGCATGTCGGGACCTACTTTTGGCGGCGCAAGCACTGGTGGCGGAGGTTATTGGAGCCGTCCGTTTATGATGGAACCACGGGATCTGCCATACCGCCAATAATATCCGCGCCAATATTCTTGTGAGGCGAGAAGGTTATTGACATTAAGGAGTAGTGTATGGGCGTAAGAGCTACCGTTGCTTTACTCATCCTTGCCTCCCAGGCGACTTATTGCTGGGCTGAAGAAAAGAAAACAGAAACGCATCGGGCCAGTCCTGATTCGGCAGGCAAATCAAAAAAAACGCTTGCCTGCCTGCGTGATGGAAAAGCTTATTCTTTGGGGGCGGTAGTCTTTAAAAACGACCAGGCATTTCGATGCGTTGACGTGCATGCTCCGGAACTGGACGCCCAGGCGGGAGCCGGATGGGTTCGGATGAGCGACGAGTTGCAGGCGCTGAAAGCGGCCAAGTAAGCCGCTCGCTAGTATCCTGATCCACAAGTTCGTTGGCGCATCAAGTAGGGTGGGGCAAGATCTGCCCACCCTACGTCCGGGCGCGCTTGCCAGCGGCGTTAAAGCGGCGCGGTGGCGCTCAAGGCCGACAGTTCGCGATACTAGTTCAGTAAGGCATGCGGTAGACGAGGTATAATAGCAGATTCGCCTCATATTTTTTGCCTGCCTCTACCTATGTCCTCCATTTCCCGTATTCCCGTAGTACCCGCCCAGCCAGACAATGTTCTGGCCATGACCGGCGCGGCGCCGAAAGTAGGGTTTGTGTCCCTCGGCTGCCCGAAAGCGTTGGTCGATTCCGAACAAATTCTGACCCAGTTGCGCGCCGAAGGCTACGAGACGGCGAAATCATATGATGGCGCCGATCTGGTGATCGTCAATACCTGCGGCTTCATCGACGCCGCCGTGCAGGAGTCGCTCGACGCGATCGGCGAGGCGCTCGCTGAAAACGGCAAGGTCATCGTGACCGGCTGTCTGGGTGCGAAAAAAGACGCCGCCGGCGACGACATCATCATGAAGGTGCATCCGAAGGTCTTGTCCGTGACCGGCCCGCACGCGCTTGGCGAGGTGATGGATTCCGTCCATAAGTATTTGCCGAAGCCGCACGCGCCTTTCTTCGACCTGCTGCCGCCCCAGGGCGTCAAGCTGACGCCGAAACACTATGCCTACCTGAAAATTTCCGAAGGCTGCAACCACCGTTGCAGCTTCTGCATCATCCCGTCGATGCGCGGCGACCTGGTGTCGCGCCCCATCGCTGAGCTGATGCTGGAGGCGGAAAACCTGTTCAAGGCCGGCGTCAAGGAATTGCTGGTCATTTCGCAGGACACCAGCGCCTACGGCGTCGACGTCAAGTTCCGCTCCGGTTTCTGGAACGGCCGCCCGGTCAAGACCCATATGACGCAGCTGGTCGGCGCGCTGGGCGAGCTGGCCGCGCAATACGGCGCCTGGGTGCGCCTGCACTATGTTTATCCTTATCCGCACGTCAACGAGATCATTCCGATGATGAGCGGCGGCCATATTCTGCCTTATCTGGACGTGCCGCTGCAGCATGCCCACCCGGAGGTGCTCAAGCGCATGAAACGTCCGGCCAGCGGCGAGAAAAACCTGGAGCGCATCCAGGGCTGGCGCGCGATGAACCCGGACTTGACGATACGCTCGACTTTTATCGCCGGTTTCCCGGGCGAGACGGAAGCGGAATTCGAGTATCTGCTGGACTTCCTCAAGGAAGCGCAGATCGACCGCCTCGGCTGCTTCGCCTACTCGCCGGTGGAAGGCGCGACCGCCAACGCGATCGCCAATCCGGTGCCGGAAGAGCTGCGCGAGGAGCGCCGCGGCCGCGTCATGCTGCTGCAGGAGGAAATTTCCAAGAAGCGCCTGCAGGCCAAGGTCGGCAAGACCGTGCGCGTGCTGATCGATGAGGTCGAGGCAAATGGCTCCGCCATCGGCCGCTCCAGCGCCGACGCGCCGGAAATCGACGGCGTCGTCTACGTCAAGCGCCCGTATGAACCGCACAAGAAGCTCGTCGTCGGCCAGTTCTACGACGTCGAAGTGACGTCGGCGGACGCCCATGACCTGTGGGCCGCCGCGTAAGCGTGGCGCAAGCGTAATCGCTAACAAGGCGGACCGGCACGATGCGCCGTCCGCCTTTTTTTATGGGTTGCCATGACTACCAAGAAATCGCTTCAGACCACGCTGGTGCACACCGGCTACAAGGCGCCGGAAGGCTTCGCCGCCTTTCCCAGCGCCATACACCACGCCTCCACCGTGGTGTTCAAGGACGTCGCCTCGATGCGCTCCGGCCAGTGGAAGGACAAGAGCGGCTACACCTACGGCCTGCACGGCACGCCGACCACGTTCACGCTGGAGGCGCGCCTGGCCGAGATCGAGGACGGCAAGTATTGCCTGCTGGCGCCCAGCGGCCTGGCGGCGATTGCGATGGTCGACTTCGCGCTGCTCAAGAGTGGCGACGATGTGCTGCTGCCGGAAAACGTCTACAACCCGAACCGCGAGCTTGGCCGCTGGCTGTCGCAGGATTTCGGCGTCACGGCGCGCTATTACGATCCCCTGATCGGCGCCGGCATCGCCGCGCTGATCCAGCCCAACACCCGGCTGATCTGGACCGAGGCGCCCGGTTCCGTGTCGATGGAGGTGCCGGACCTGCCGGCCATCTGCAAGGCCGCGCATGACAGGGGCGTGCTGGTGGCGCTCGACAACACCTGGTCGGCCGGCCTGGCGCTGCGCGGCTTCGACGTGGGCGTCGACATCATCATGCAGGCGCTGACGAAATACCAGTCGGGCGGCTCCGATGTGCTGATGGGCGCGCTCATCACGCGCGACCGGCAATTGAACGAGCGCCTGGCGCTGGCCCATATGCGCCTGGGCATGGGCGTGGGCGCCGACGACGCCTATCTGGTGCTGCGCGGGCTGGCGTCGATGAAGCTGCGCTTCGAGGCCCACGACGCGGCCGCGCGCAGGGTCGCGGCCTGGCTGAAGGGGCGCCCGGAAATTGCCACGGTGCTGCATCCGGCGTTCGAGGACTGCCCCGGCCATGCGGTGTGGAAGCGCGATTTCAGCGGCGCCGGCGGTTTGTTCTCCGTGCTGTTCGACGCCCGCTACAGCGAGCGGCAGACCGACCGCTTTGTCGATGCGCTGACGCTGTTCAAGATAGGCTGGAGCTGGGGCGGCGCCAACAGCCTGTGCGTGCCGTACCGCATCGCCGCGATGCGCAAGGATTGGCCGGCCGGCGGCCAGTTGGTGCGCTTCAATATCGGCCTGGAAGACCCGGCCGACCTGATCGCCGACATCGAAAGGGCCTTCGCGGCGCTGTAGCGCGGGCCTCGCCCGACCCGGGCTCTAGCCGCGCAGCAGCCGCCGCCACAGGCTGGGCGCCGGCGGACGTTGCGCGCGGCCGGCGCGCTTGGCCGTGAAGCTGGCGGCCGCCATCTGCAGGCCGATCCTGTCGATGGCCAGCAGCGCGGCCACGTCGTGGGCCGGCAAGCCATGCCGCTGCGCCTCGCCGTGCGGATCGTCGAGGAAGGCCAGGCGCAGCGCTTCGTCCGTGTACAGCCGCGCCAGGAAGGTTTCCAGGGCGGGCGAACTCATGCGGCGCGCCCCAGGCTGAGCGCGGCGCGCGCCTGCGCCAGCTGGTCGAGCAGGTGCGCGAACGGCGGGAATTTGCCGTCGCGCTCGATAATGACGGTCAGCGGCTGCGGCGCGTGGCTGGCCAGCAGGGTCAGCAGCGCGAACACGGGCGGCGGCACGTCGTGCACGTGGTCGTCGAGCAGGCGCCGGCGCGGCGGCTGCGCATTGCCCGGTTCGTCTATCCAGTGGCCGCCGCTCAGGTGCACCGCGACGACCCGGTGCAGCGGCATGCGCAGCAGTTGCGCCGCCGGGTCCTTGCCGAAATTGACGGCGTTCGCATACAGATTGTGCAGGTCCAGCAGCAGCGGCACGGCCGCGCCCTCGACGATGGCTTCCACCCACTGGGGCTCGTCCATCAGGCTGGCCGGCGGGGCGATCAAGGTGGCGATGTTTTCCATGGCCGGGGCGCTGCCGATGACGGCGCAGGCCCGCCTGATGTTGGCGATGCTGCCGGCCACGCTCTGCGGCGTGCGCGGCGGCGCCGCCAGGTGGCCGATTTCGACGCCGGGCGCGCGCACAAACGACAGGTGCTCCGACCACGAGTCCGCACCCACGGCGCGCATCAGGCGCAGCATGCGTTCCAGGCGCGGCGTTTCGACGGGAATTGTCGAGGCCAGCCCCATACCCACGCTGTGCAGGCTCAGCGGCACCTGGGCCGCCAGCCGGCGCAGCGCCCGCAGCTCCGCGGCGCTGGCCCGGTAATGGTCGTCGGCGATCACCTCGAGTACGTCAATGTGGCGCAGATTGGCCAGGATGCCGGCGGCCAGCGCGCCGCGCCAGCCGAGTCCGACGCGGTCGCCGGGACTAACTGCCACAGCCGCCGCAACCGCCGCCGCCGCCGCAGGACGAGCCGCCGCTGTCGCCGCCGGAGCCGCTGTCGCCGGAGCTGCCGCCGCCGTCGCCCGACTGCGCGTGCGCGGGACTGTAGGCCGGATAGAGTTGGGCGATGAAGGGATACACGGACAGCGGCAGCATGCCGACGCCAAAGATGGCCGCCAGCAATGCCAGGTCATCGCTGCCGTCGCCCGCGTGCAGCCGGCTGGCGCGGGCGCGCAGCCGGGCGAACAGGATGCGCAGGTCGGCCAGCAACTTGATGGCGCCCCAGGTCTTGGGCCGCACGAGTTGAAATAGCAGGATCAGCGAGAAGCCAAGGCTGAGCAGCACCAGGAAAAACAGATTGTGGTAGCCGTGGGCGAGGGCGAGCGCGGCTTTCACGCCGGCCACGCCGAGCAGCAGCGCCCATCCCGTCAGCACCAGCGTGCGGCGCCGGGCGCGCGTCTGCGGCCCTTGCAGCAATTCATGGCGGGTCAGCACGTCTTCGTAGGCGCGGCACGCCGGCAGGGTGGGCGCGCGGCTAGTCGCGACGATGGCCTGGCCCGGCCGGTTCTGGTAAATCTCCAGCACCTGGCGCTCCAGGTCGCGGCTGGCGTAGCGGCCGGCGTCGGCGCTGCTTGCCGCCAGCGTGTCGCCGTCATTGCGCAGCAGGCCGCGGTCCATCAGGACGATGGTCGCGACCTCGACCGCCGCGCCGGCGCCGCCGCGCAGGAAGGCGATCTGGTACGGGTCGCCGGCCATGCTCAGTTGCGCGTATGGATTCTCGCTTTCGGCGCGCCGGATGCGCCCGCGCACGGCCAGGCACAGGGCGCCGCCGAATGCAAAATACAGCAGCAGGAAATGCGGGCCTTGCCAGTAAAACGGGTTCATGCCGCGCTCACGCCAGGCGCGCCGCGCGGGCGCGCAGCTGCTCGTTGATGTGCATCAGGGCGAGGAAGGTCGGGGCGGCCCTTCCCGGCGCCAAGGTGTCCGTCTCGCGCGCTGTCGACATGAGGTGCAGCGCCGTTGCCAGCGCCGGCTGGTCGAGGGCCTCGACGAAGGCTTCGAGCGCCTGTTTGCCGGCCTGCGGCAGTTGGCCTTCCAGCTGGGCCAGCGAGGCGGCGGCCGCGCGCAGCGGCGCCGCCGCGTCGGCGATGGCGGCCACCAGTTGCTCTTCGCGCAGGCTGAGCAGCACATAGCGTTCGCGCATGCGCAATTGCTGGTTCAGCAGCACCTGCTTCAGGCGCCGCAGGACGGCTTCGCGGGCGGTGCGCAGGGTGCCGAACGGGTCCGCGCCATGCAGCACGCGGTGGCGCACGATGATGTCGGAAAACTTGACGGCGAAGGCGTCGGCCGCCGCGGCCAACTCACTGTCGAGCAGGAACATGGCCTGCAATTGTATGGCCGCGTGGGCCAGGCGCAGCGGTTCGCGCAGCGCGTCCGCCCCCGGCTGCTCGAAACGTTTCAGCAACAGCAGCAGATTGACGTCCGAGGTGGCGCGCATCTGGCCGTCCGCCGCCGAGCCGTACAGGACGACGGCGCTCAGGTCGGCGCCGAATGCGGTCTTGGCCGCCGCGACAAAGGCGGTCAGGTGGTGTTCGATCTCAAGCGGTAGATTGCTCATCGTGCGCTTTCAGGGCGGGGGGCTATACCGGCATCGGCAGGTTGTTGTTGAGGTCGAGGAAGCCCTTGATCAGGCGGTAAGCCCGCCACAGCCACGCGCCGCCCCAGACCAGCCAGGCCAGCGGCATGCCGATGATCGTCACGAACAGGACGGCGCCGGCGACGATCCAGACCAGATACCACCAGAACGAGCGTATCTGCCAGGTATGGTGGCTTGCCACGAAGGTGCCGGCGGCGTCGTCGCGCTTGATGTAATTGACGATGAGGGGAACAATCGACAAAGCGCCCAGCGAGCAGACGAAGGTGACGGCATGAATCAGGTACAACCACCATGCCAGGTTTTTTGCCGATTGCAGATTGCTATCGAAAACGATCTCTTGCGACATGTGTGCTCCCATATTCAAGGTTTCAAGTATAACAAGTTTGGACGGCTAAAGGCATGCAAATACGCGTTTGCCAACGTTGCGGCGAAGCGGGCCTAGTCCCTGGGCAGGGGCGTAATGGGGCGCAGGGGAATCGGCGCGGACATCACGATCGACGTCCGCGTCTCGCCGAAATGGTTGATGCTGGCGACAAAACGTTCGAGGTGGCCGATGTCGCTTGTCAGCACGCGCAGCAAAAACGAATCCTGTCCGGTCACATGCAGGCATTCCAGCACCTCCGGCATGGCCTGCAGGGCGGCGACCAGCTTGGCCTTGTAGATCTGCGGCGCGGTCATGCCGATGATCGCCATCACGCCGTAGCCGGCCGCCTGGGCATTGAGCTCGGCGCGATAGCCCGTCACGATGCCGGCTTCCTCCAGCCGCTTCAGGCGCTCCGCCGTGGCCGGCAGCGACAGGCCGCACTCCTCGGCAAGGGCTTTCAGCGCAATGCGGCCGTCGCGCTGGATGGCGACCAGAATTGTGCGCGATTTCGCATCGATCTTCATAAATGGCGGTGGCCTGGCATTTTTCGAGAATAATTCAGGTAGCTTAGCAGTTTCACCTTATTCCTGTCATTTCCGCCCCGGCCGCAACGCGGCATACTGTTCCGAACTTGGACGACGATCAAAAGGGATGCGGTGGATACTTTACTATTTTTCAAGGCGGTGTTGATCGGCCTGTCGATCGCCGCGCCGGTCGGCCCTATCGGCCTGCTTTGCATTCAGCGCACGCTGGCGCATGGCGCGCGCGTCGGTTTCGTCAGCGGACTCGGCGCGGCCGCGGCCGACGGCGTGTATGGCGCCATCGGCGCTTTCGGCCTGGTCGCGGTGACGCAGTTTTTCGTCGCGCTAGCCACGCCGCTGGCCGTGTTCGGCGCCGTCTTTCTCGGTTGGATGGGTGTCCAATTGCTGCGCGCCGATCCCGCCGGCACGATGGCGGCGGGCGCCGCCGCGCCGGCCGCCGGCCGGGCCTTCCTGAGCGTATTCGCATTAACGCTGAGCAATCCCATGACAATCTTGTCGTTTATCGCCGTATTCGCGGCGATGGGCGGCGCCGCGGGCGCGGCGCCGGCGTCCGCCGGCCTGATGCTGGCCGGCGTCGCGTCCGGCTCGGCGCTCTGGTGGTTGACGCTGACCCTGGGCGTGTCGGCGGCGCGGCGCAAGATGGACGCGCGCGCCATGCGCGCCATTAACCGGACCGCCGGCCTGTTACTGCTTGGTTTTGCGCTGTGGCAGGCGTGCACCGTGCTTCGTTGACGGCCGCTTGGGCCGGCAGGCATGAGCCGGTCCGCCGGCTGTTGTGGCAGGCCCGAATGCACTGCTTCCGAGGCAATAAATTTCTCGTCATCGGGTATCACTTGCCGTACCATACTCACTACCATATGCCGTGCTCCTCCCCGCCACGCAAGTGCCCTTGATCGGCATCGTTCTGCCCAGCGCCGCCCACTCCCCGCCGCGTTGATCGTTGTTATTGCAATCGATTCGGACCCGCCAGGTCCCTTGAGCCCGCACTTTCCACCATCATCGGAGACAGCATGAAGATCAACCTGAAAATTGGCACCCGCCTTGCGCTGGCATTCGGCGCCTTACTCCTGATGATGGTCATGATCGCGTATATAGGCTGGTCGGCGCTGGCGGCGACGAAGGCGGGAATCGACACGATCACCGACGAAAACAATGTCAAAATTGCGCTGGCGAACAAAATGGAGGGCAATCTGAACCGCATGGCCCGCGCCGTGCGCAACTATATCCTGTACACCGACAAGGATTCCCGCCGGACGATGCTGGCCCGGCTTGCCGAGGCGCGCAAGGGCAGCGACGAAGCGTCCGACACGCTGGGCGGGCTGGTGCGCACCGACAAGGCCAAGCAATTGTTCGCTGAAATCAAGGCGCGGCGCGAAGAAAGCACGCCGTTGTTCGGCAACGTCGTGGCCCTCGTCGACGCCGGCAAAACGGAGGAGGCCACGCAGTTTTTGCAGCAGTCGCTGCAGGGGCCGCAGGATAAGTGGTTTGCCGCATTGCGCGACATGGTCGAATTGCAGGAGCGGCAAAACAAGCTCGCGGTCGAGGAAATGGAACGCGGCCACGAGTTTGCCGTGCGCTTCCTGATCGGCGCCGTGCTGGCGGCGCTGGCCGTCGGTTGTGTACTGGTTGTGGTGATTACGCGGGGCGTGCTGAAGCAACTCGGCGGCGAACCGGACTATGCGGCCGACATCGCCGGCCAGATCGCCGGCGGCGACCTGGCCGTGGCCATCGACCTGAAGGCGCACGACCAGTCCAGCCTGCTGTTTGCGATGCGCGGCATGCGCGACAACCTGGCCCGGCTGGTCGGCGAGGTGCGCATCAGCACCGACACCATCGCCACGGCGTCGAGCCAGATCGCCGCCGGCAACCTGGACCTGTCCTCGCGCACGGAGCAGCAGGCCAGCTCGCTGGAAGAGACGGCCTCGTCGATGGAAGAGCTGACCAGCACCGTCAAACAGAACGCCGACAACGCCCGCCAGGCCAACCAGTTGGCGGCGTCGGCGTCCGACGTGGCCACCCGCGGCGGGACGGTGGTGTCGCAGGTGGTCGATACGATGAGCTCGATTAACGATTCCTCGAAAAAAATCGTCGACATCATCGGCGTCATCGACGGCATCGCCTTCCAGACGAATATCCTGGCGCTGAACGCGGCCGTCGAGGCGGCCAGGGCGGGCGAACAGGGGCGCGGTTTCGCCGTCGTCGCCTCGGAGGTGCGCAATCTGGCGCAGCGCTCGGCCGCGGCCGCCAAGGAAATCAAGGGCTTGATCGGGGACTCCGTCGAGAAGGTCGAGGTCGGCACCAAGCTGGTCGACCAGGCCGGTTCGACGATGCTGGAAGTGGTCGAGAGCGTGCGCCGGGTCACCGACGTGATGAGCGAGATCATGGCCGCCGGCCAGGAGCAGAGCGCCGGCATCGAGCAGATCAACCAGGCCGTTATCCAGATGGACCAGGTGACGCAGCAAAACGCCGCGCTGGTGGAGCAGGCCGCCGCCGCCGCGGAGTCGATGCAGGATCAGGCGGCCAATCTGGCGCAACTGGTCAGCGTCTTCAAGACGGGCGCGCACCAGGCGGTGTCCGTGGCGCCGGCCAGGAAGCGGGCGGTGCCAAGCCGGGTCGCGCTGGCCGCCAAACAGCCGGCCGGCCGCGCCGCCGCCAGGCCGGCGCTGAAGGCGGTGCCGGGCAAGCGCGCGGCGGCGGGCGCCGACGAGTGGGATGAGTTTTAAGGCCGGGGCGCCGGCCTGGCGCCGTGCCTCAAGCGAGCAGCGTCAGCACCCCGTCCAGGCCGACAAAGTTCAGCGCCACGTCGGCCTGGTCGCGCACCACCGGCTTGGCGCGGAACGCCACCGACAGCCCGGCGATCGACATCATGCGCAGGTCGTTGGCGCCGTCGCCCATGACGATGGCCTGGGACGGATGGATGCCGAGTTCGGCGCAGACGCGCTCCACGGTGCGCTTCTTTTCCTCGGCGTCGACGATGCCGCCCACCACGCGCCCGGTCAGTTTGCCGTCGACGATTTCCAGTTCGTTGGCATGGCTGTAGTCCAGGCCCAGGCGTTCCTTCAGGCGGTCCGTGAAGAAGGTGAAGCCGCCCGACACCAGCAGCGTTTTCAAGCCGGCCGCCTTGACGCCGGCCAGCATGTTTTCGGCGCCCGGCGACAGGCGCAGCCGCTCGGCGTAGACGCGTTCGAGCGCGGCCGCGTCCAGGCCGGCCAGCAGCGCCACGCGCCGCGTCAGGCTTTCGGAAAACTCCAGCTCGCCGCGCATGGCCGCCTCGGTGATTTCCGCCACCTGCGGCTTCAAGCCCTGCATGTCGGCGATTTCGTCGATGCACTCGATGGTGATCAGCGTCGAATCCATGTCCATCGCCACCAGCTTGAATTCGTCGAGGCGGCGCACGCCCATCATGTAGGTGGCGTCGAGCTGGGCCGCCTGGGCGGCCACTTCGATGGTCTGGCGCAGGCCCGCCGAATAGCTGATGTTTTCGCAGCGCAGGGCGTTCGCGCCCAGCGGCGTCAGGCGCGCCGGCCCCGCCAGCGCGGCGATGCGCTCCAGGCGCGCGATGCCGCCGTCCAGTCCCTGCAGGGTCAGGTTCATCGTCGTGTGTGCGGTGTTTTTCATGGCGCTAGCAATTGTTTGATGGTGGTTTTGATTTGCGCGACGCGGGCCGCCAGATCCGGCATGCCGATGGTGATCTTCAGCTTGTCCTGGCCGTTCAGCTTGATGTGGCGGTTTTTCTGGATCAGGTCGATGATGCGCATCGCGTCGATGGGGGGCTTGACCATGAACTGCAGGGTGGCCGCCTCGCCGTGGGCGTCGATCTTGATGATGCCGACGGCCTTCGCCGCCACGCGCAGCCGGTGCGTCTCGACCAGCGCCTTGACGGGCTCGGGCAGCTTGCCGAAGCGGTCGATCAGCTCTTCCTGGATGTCGTCGATCTTCTCCTGCGCGCCGCAGTTGGCCAGGCGCTTGTAGATCGACAGGCGCTCGTGGACGTCGCCGCAGAAGTCGGCCGGCAGCAGCGCCGGCGCGTGCAGGTTGATTTCCGTGGTCGACGCCAGCGGCGCGGCCAGGTCGGGCTCCTTGCCGTTCTTCAGCGAGCGCACCGCCTCGTTGAGCATGTCGGAGTACAGTTGGAAGCCGATTTCGTGCATCTCGCCGGACTGGTTGTCGCCGAGGACTTCGCCGGCGCCGCGGATTTCCAGGTCGTGCATGGCCAGGTAGAAGCCGCTGCCCAGTTCTTCCATCTGCTGGATGGCGTCGAGGCGGCGCTGCGCCAGCTTGCTCAGGCCCTGCACGTCGTGCACCAGCAAATACGCGTAGGCCTGGTGGTGCGAGCGGCCGACGCGGCCGCGCAACTGGTGCAGCTGCGCCAGGCCGAACTTGTCGGCGCGGTGCATGATGATGGTGTTCGCCGTCGGCACGTCGATGCCGGTTTCGATGATGGTGGTGCACAGCAGGATGTTGAAGCGCTGCGCCACGAAGTCGCGCATGACCTTTTCCAGGTCGCGCTCGTGCATCTGGCCGTGGGCCACGGCGATGCGCGCCTCCGGCAGCAGCTCCGTCAGCATCGCCATGCGGTTCTGGATCGTCTCGACCTCGTTGTGCAGGAAGTAGATCTGGCCGCCGCGCTTGAGTTCGCGCAGGCAGGCTTCGCGGATGATCGACTCGTTCTCGCTGCGCACGAAGGTCTTGATGGCCAGGCGCTTTTGCGGCGCCGTGGCGATGATGGAGAAGTCGCGCAAGCCTTCCAGCGCCATGCCCAGCGTGCGCGGGATCGGCGTGGCCGTCAGCGTCAGCACGTCGACCTCGGCGCGCAGCGCCTTGAGCGCCTCCTTCTGGCGCACGCCGAAGCGGTGCTCCTCGTCGATGATGACCAGGCCCAGGCGGGTGAACTTGACGTCCTCCGAGAGCAGCTTGTGGGTGCCGATGACGATGTCCAGCGTGCCGTCGGCCATGCCCTTGAAGGCCTGGGTGATCTCCTTGCCGCTGCGGAAGCGCGACAGCTCGGCGATGCGCACCGGCCAGTCGGCGAAGCGGTCGGCGAAGGTCTGGGCGTGCTGCTCGGCCAGCAGCGTGGTCGGCGCCAGGATGGCCACCTGCTTGCCGCCCATGACGGCGATGAAGGCGGCGCGCAGCGCCACCTCGGTCTTGCCGAAGCCGACGTCGCCGCACACCAGGCGGTCCATCGGCTTGCCCGAGGTCATGTCCTTGATGACGTTGTTGATGGCTTCCTGCTGGTCGGGCGTCTCCTCGAAGCCGAAGCTGTCGGCGAAGCGCTCGTAGTCGTGCGCCGAGTATTCGAAGGAGTGGCCCTGGCGCAGCGCGCGCCGGGCGTACAGGTTGAGCAGCTCGGCGGCCGTGTCGCGCACCTGGTCGGCGGCGCGCTTCTTGGCCTTCTCCCACTGGCCCGAGCCGAGCGAGTGCAGCGGCGCGTCTTCCGGCGAGGCCCCGGAGTAGCGCGAAATCACGTGCAGCTGCGACACCGGCACGTACAGCTTGGCTTCCTTGGCGTAGTCGAGGTGCAGGAACTCCGTCTCGCCTTCGCCCAGGTCCATGCTGGTCAGGCCCATGTAGCGGCCGATGCCGTGGTTGATGTGCACCACCGGGTCGCCGATCTTCAGCTCCGACAGGTCGCGCACCATCGACTCGACCTGGGTCGCGCCCTCCTGCTTCTTCTTGCCGGCGCGCCGGCCGGAACCGGCGTACAGCTCGGTTTCGGTGATGAAGACCAGGTTGCCGTCTTCCGTGTACAGCTCGAAGCCGGCGTGCAGCGGCGCCACGCCCAGCATCAGCCTGGCGTCGGCGTACTGGAAGCCCTCGAAGCCCTCGACCGGCGCCAGCGCCAGATCGTATTCGGCGAAGTACTGCTGCAGCGTTTCGCGGCGGCCGTTCGATTCGGCGCAGACCATCACGCGCCGGCCCGGCTGCAGCAGATAGGCGCGCAGATTGTTCAGCGGGTCGTCGGCGCGGCGGTTGACGGCGATGTTCGGCACCGGCGCCGACAGCTCCGAGGCCAGCGCCTCGTTGTCCTTGGCGATGGCCCAGCGCGGCAGGGGCTTGGCCAGCGCGAAGAAGCTCTCGTCGCTGAGGAACAGCGCCTCGGGCGCGAGGATGGGGCGCTCGCGGTCGGCCTTCAGGAAGCGGTAGCGCGACTGCGTGTCGACCCAGAAGCGCTTGATGGCGCTGTCGATGTCGCCGACCAGGGCCATCGAGGCGTCCGCCGGCAGGTAGTCGAACAGCGTCGCCGTTTCCTCGAAAAACAGCGGCAGGTAGTACTCGATGCCGGCCGAGGCGATGCCGCTGCTGATGTCCTTGTACACCACCGAGCGCGACGGGTCGCCCTCGAACTGCTCGCGCCAGCGGCTGCGGAAGGTGGTGCGGGCCGCCTCGTCCATCGGGAACTCGCGGCCGGGCAGCAGGCGCACCTCGCCGACCGGATACAGCGAGCGCTGGGTGTCGGCGTCGAAGGTGCGGATGGACTCGATGGTGTCGCCGAACAGGTCGAGGCGGTAGGGCAGGGCCGAGCCCATCGGGAACAGGTCGAGCAGGCCGCCGCGCACCGAGTACTCGCCGGGCGACATCACCTGCGACACGTGGGTGTAGCCGGCCAGCGTCAGCTGCGACTTCAGGCGCGTCTCGTCGAGCGTCTCGCCCTTCTTGAAGAAGAAGGTGTAGGCGGCCAGGAAGGACGGCGGCGCCAGGCGCACCAGCGCCGTCGTGGCCGGCACGATCAGCACGTCGCACTGGCGGCTCTGGATTTCGTACAGCGTCGCCAGGCGCTCCGACACCAGGTCCTGGTGCGGCGAGAAGGCGTCGTAGGGCAGGGTTTCCCAATCCGGCAGCAGATGGCAGCGCAGCTTGTCGGCGGCGAACCAGGGGATTTCATCGAGCAGGCGCTGGCCGTCGCTGGCGTTGGCCACGACCACGGCCAGCATCTGGCCGCGCGCCGATAGTTCAAGCGCGGCGAGCGCCAGCGCGTAGGCGTCGGACGAACCGAAAAGGGCGGGCAACGCGAACCGGTTGCCGGGTTTGGGAAGCGATTTTTTTAAGTCAAAAGACATGCAGGCGCTGACACATATTGGACGGTTAGGCGCACGGCCGGGGGTGGCAGCGCCGCTGTTGCATATTATAGTATAAGCACGTCGGATCGGGGGCTGGGCCGGCGCGCTTTGCCCTATGCGCGATGGGCTCAAACAGTGTAAATTGACGCTGTTCCAATTCCATCGTTCATAAGGAAAGCCATGACCATCAAAGCCATCCGCGACCAGTCGCTGCCGATGCGCCACATCGTGCACGTGCGCAACCATCTGATTCCCGCCGACGGCTCGCTGGAGGAGGGCGGCAACGACGCCGGCCCGTCGCCGCACGACCTGTACGACGCCGCGCTGGCCGCGTGCAAGGCCCTGACCGTGGTCTGGTACGCCAAACGCAAGGGCTATCCGCTCGAACATGTCGAAACGACGACAGAGCGCGACGCCAGCGACGAGCGCAAGGGCGTCTACCGGCTGGCCGTGGGCTTGCGCATGACGGGCGAGCTGAGCGAGGCGCAGCGCCAGGAATTGCTGGCCGCCGCGGGAAAATGCCCCATCCACAAGTTGATGACGGCGGTGAGCACCGAAGTCAGCACGGTACTGGTGTAGGCCATGACGATTTCGCACATATTGAAGGGCCATGAAAAAGACCTGGGCGGCGGCCTGCTGGTGCGCCGCTACCTGCCGGCGGCCGTCAAGCAAGCCGTCGGGCCGTTTATTTTCTTCGACCATTTCGGCCCCGTCGACGTGGCGCCGGGCGCCAATCACGACGTGCGGCCGCACCCGCACATCGGCCTGGCGACGGTGACCTACCTGTTCGAGGGCGCGATGGACCACCGCGACAGCATCGGTTCGGTGCAGCGCATCGAGCCGGGCGCGATCAACTGGATGACGGCCGGGCGCGGCATCGTCCATTCCGAGCGCACGCCCAAGGACCTGGCCGGCGTGCCGCACCGCACCCACGGCCTGCAGTTGTGGGCCGCGTTGCCGCTGGCCCACGAGGAGGACGAGCCCAGCTTCACGCACACGCCGGCGTCGGCGATTCCCGTCGTGAGCGTGGCCGGCGCCACCATCAAGGTGCTGATCGGCAGCGCCTTCGGCCAGACCTCGCCGGTGCGCACATATATGCAGACGCTGTATCTGGACGTCACGCTGCAGGCGGGGCAGGAGCTGGGCCTGGCCGGTTTGCCGGCCGAGGCGGCCATCTACCCGATCAGCGGCGCCGTGGAGATCGACGGCGCGAAACTGGAGCTGCGCACCATGGCGCTGCTCGACGCCGGCAGCACGCCGCTGTTGCGCGCCGTCGGCACGGCGCAGTTCGTCGTCATCGGCGGCGAGCCGCTGGACGGGCGCCGCTTCATGTCGTGGAACTTCGTTTCGTCGAGCAAGGAGCGCATCGCCCAGGCGGCCGACGACTGGAGCGCGCAGCGCATGGGCCAGGTGCCGGGCGAGACGGAGTGGATTCCGCTGCCGCAGCGCCTGCCGGCCTAAGGCGTCAAGAGCAGGCGGGCAGCGCGCGCACGAAGGCCAGTGCCTTGTGCGCGTGGACATTCTGGAAAAAGACGTGGTCGGCGACCAAGCCGGCCGTCAGCCACGCCGCCGTCACGACGATCAGATCGCAGCGCCCGCTTTTCCACAGTTTCAGCGAGTGCCGCCCGGCGATCCACGGCACGCCCAGCGGATTCGGCCAGTCCGCCAGCAGGTGCATGACGCCGCCGCAGGCGAAGCCGAACAGCGGCGCCGCCCAGAATTGCGAGGGCAGCGCCAGGTAGGCGTAAGCCAGCAGGCCGAGCCAGGCGATGCCCCAGTGCGTCCAGGTCCGGTGCGTGATCCACAGGCGCCGCCGGCGTGACCACCAGGCCAGCTCCAGCCAGTCCGGCGCCGTGCCGCCGAGTACCCCGGCGACAAAGCTGAGGAAGCTGACGATCTGGTACGGCCCGCCCGCGCCCGCGTGCGCCACCAGCGCCGCGGCGATCACGCCGGCGGCCCATCCGGTGGCGTGATGGGCTTTGTTGGAGGCCATAGGAAAACGAGGCGCCCGGGGGCGCCTCTTCATATCAGTGTGGATAACTGGATGAATATACAGTATTTCGGCGCCGGATTGGCCGATTTCTGCGCCGCGGCGCCGTTTAGTATTCGCGCCGGTTCGGTTTGATCTCTTGCAAAATCGTCGTGGAGATTTCCTCGATCGATTTGGTGGTCGAGGACAGCCAGCGTATGCCTTCCCGTTTCATCATTTTTTCCGCCTCGTTGACTTCGTAGCGGCAGTTTTCGATGGACGCGTACTTGCTGCCGGCCCGTCTTTCGTTGCGTATTTCCGACAAACGCTCGGGCGTGATGCTCAGGCCGAAAATTTTTGTCTTGAATTCGTAGAGGGCCGACGGCAGCTTGTCGCGCTCGAAATCGTCGGGGATCAGGGGGTAGTTGGCCGCCTTGATGCCGTACTGCATGGCCAGGTAGAGGCTGGTCGGGGTCTTGCCCGAGCGCGACACGCCGACCAGGATGACGTCGGCCGAGGCCAGGTTCTTGTGCGACTGGCCGTCGTCGTGCGCCAGCGAGTAGTTGATGGCCTCGATGCGGTTCTTGTATTCCTCGCTGTCGACGATGTTGTGCGAGCGGCCTATCGTGTGGGTCGATTTCACGCCCAGCTCCTGCTCCAGCGGCGCCACGAAGGTCTGGATCAGGTCCATGTGCATGCCCTTGCACTTGCGGATGACGGCCGAGAGCTCGTCCTTGACCAGGGTCGAGAAGATGATCGGGCGGTGGCCGTCGTTGGCGTGGGCTTCGTTGATCTTGCGCGCCGCGTCGTGGGCCTTGTCGAGGGTGTCGATGAAGGGCAGGCGGATTTGTCGGAAGCGCAGGTCGAACTGGGTCAGCACCGAGTGACCAAAAGTTTCGGCGGTGATGCCGGTGCCGTCGGAAACGAAGAAGACGGTGCGGGCTGCTGAGGGCAATGGGGGGCGTGCATCTGATGTCATAAAGTCTTCTGGTCAATATTGTGCGTCGTCAAACTGCGCCCCGGGCTGTTAAAATGGGCGCAACGGTATGATTGTGCTGCACGACGCCAAGAATAACAAGAACACATGTCAGTGCGCCTCGCGACGATTTCTATCATCAGTAAAGGTGTCATTATGACCAACGCAGCATTGCAGGAGCAGAAGAACGGCGCGGTGTACGTCGCCTCGTTCGAAGATTTGCGCATGACGGATGTCGAATCCGTCGGCGGCAAGAACGCCTCGCTCGGCGAGATGATCAGCCAGCTGGCCGGCGCCGGCGTGCGGGTGCCGGGCGGTTTCGCCACGACGGCGCAGGCCTTCCGCGACTTCCTGTCGTATAGCGCAGACGGCGGCGCTTCGCTGGCCCAGCGCATCGCCGACCGCCTGGAAGGCTTGAACATCGACGACGTGCGCGCGCTGGCCCAGGCCGGCGCCGAGATCCGCAAGTGGATCGTGGAAACCCCGTTCCAGCCGCGCCTGTCCGCCGAAATCGCCGCGTTCTACGAGAAGCTGGTGGCCGATTCGAGCACCGAAATGTCGTTCGCCGTGCGTTCCTCGGCCACCGCCGAAGATTTGCCGGACGCGTCGTTCGCGGGCCAGCAGGAAACCTTCCTGAACGTGGTCGGCATCGACAACGTGCTCGAAGCGATGAAGGAAGTGTTCGCCTCGCTGTATAACGACCGCGCCATCTCCTACCGCGTCCACAAAGGCTTCACGCACGCCGAAGTGGCGCTGTCGGCCGGCGTGCAGCGCATGGTCCGCTCCGACCTGGGCGCGGCCGGCGTGATGTTCACCATCGACACCGAGTCCGGCTTCAAGGACGTGGTCTTCGTCACCTCCAGCTACGGCCTGGGCGAGACGGTGGTGCAGGGCGCCGTCAATCCGGACGAATTCTATGTACACAAGCCGATGCTGGAACTGGGCAAGTCGCCCGTGATCCGCCGCAACATCGGCTCCAAGCTGCTGAAGATGGAATTCACCAACGAAGCCAAGGCCGGCCGTTCCGTGAAAACCGTCGACGTGCCCGTGGAAATGCGCAACCGCTATTCGCTGGACGACGCCGAAGTGGTGGAGCTGGCGAAATACGCCGTCATCATCGAGAACCACTACGGCCGTCCGATGGACATCGAGTGGGGCAAGGACGGCCGCGACGGCAAGCTGTACATCCTGCAGGCGCGCCCTGAAACCGTCAAGTCGCAGCAGAAATCGACGGACGCGCAGCAGCGCTTCAAGCTCAAAGGCAGCGGCACGGTGCTGGCCTCGGGCCGCGCCATCGGTCAGAAGATCGGCGCCGGCCCCGTGCGCGTCATTTCCGACCCGTCGGAAATGGAGCGCGTGCAGCCGGGCGACGTGCTGGTCGCCGACATGACCGACCCGAACTGGGAACCCGTCATGAAGCGCGCCTCGGCCATCGTCACCAACCGCGGCGGCCGCACCTGCCACGCCGCCATCATCGCCCGCGAACTGGGCGTGCCCGCTGTCGTCGGCTGCGGCAACGCCACCGACGTGCTGAAGGACGGCACCTTCGTCACCGTGTCCTGCGCCGAAGGCGACGAGGGCCGCATCTACGACGGCTTGCTGGAAACGGAAGTGTCGGAAGAGGCGCGCGGCGAACTGCCGAAGCTGCCAACGAAGATCATGCTCAACGTCGGCAATCCGCAGATGGCGTTCGACTTCCAGTCGATTCCGAACGGCGGCGTCGGTCTGGCGCGCCTGGAATTCATCATCAACAACAACATCGGCGTGCATCCGAAGGCCATCCTCGAATATCCGAACATCGACGCCGACCTGAAGAAGGCCGTGGAATCGGTGGCGCGCGGCCACGCCTCGCCGAAAGCCTTCTACATCGACAAGCTGGCCGAGGGCATCGCGACGATCGCCGCCGCGTTCTGGCCAAAACCGGTCATCGTGCGCCTGTCCGACTTCAAGTCGAACGAGTACAAGAAGCTGATCGGCGGTTCGCGCTACGAGCCGGACGAGGAAAACCCGATGCTGGGCTTCCGCGGCGCCGCGCGCTACCTGTCGCCGGACTTCGCCGAGTCCTTCGAGATGGAATGCCTGGCCATGAAGCGCGTGCGCAATGACATGGGCCTGACCAACGTCGAGATCATGGTGCCGTTCGTGCGCACCCTGGGCCAGGCGGAAAAAGTCGTCGGGCTGCTGGCCAAGAACGGCCTGAAGCGCGGCGAAAACGGCTTGCGCCTGATCATGATGTGCGAAGTGCCGTCGAACGCCATCCTGGCCGACCAGTTCCTCGCCCATTTCGACGGTTTCTCGATCGGGTCGAACGACCTGACCCAGCTGACGCTGGGCCTGGACCGCGATTCCGGCATGGCCTTGCTGGCCGCCGATTTCGACGAGCGCGACCCGGCCGTGAAAGCCTTGCTGGCGCTGGCCATCAAGGCTTGCCGCGCGCAGGGCAAGTACATCGGCATTTGCGGCCAGGGGCCGTCGGACCATCCGGACTTCGCCGTCTGGCTGATGGAGCAGGGCATTGAATCGATGTCGCTGAATCCCGATTCGGTCATTGATACATGGCAAAAACTGGCCGCATTGCAGTAATGGCCGGCTGAATGGGGATGCAATAGTAAAAAAAGAACATTGTCATATTGACGTGGGCTGGATTTGCGTTAGACTGCTTGTATATAAGTGTCTGGCAAAAAACTATTAATACATACCCATACGCAGTAAAAACCCTCGTCGCCTTCAGTGGGCTGCGGGGGTTTTGTCGTTTTAACGTTGTTACTTGAGCAGGGAGGCATGATGTCGGATTGGGTCAGTTGGTTCTTGGCGGCCGGGTTGCTGGTGATACTGGAGTTATTTACCGGAACGTTTTATTTGCTGATGATAGCGATAGGCATCGCGGCCGGCGGCGTCGCGGCGCTGGCGGGCCTCGGCGGGCCGGCGCAGACGGCGCTGGCCGCCGGCGTTGGCGTGCTGGCCACCTTGCTGCTGCGGCGTAGCAAGTACGGCCAAACGGCGCGTTCCGACGCCGGCCGCGATGCCAACGTCAACATGGACATCGGCCAGAGCCTGAGCGTAGCCCATTGGGTCGACGGCGCGGCCCGCGTGATGTACCGCGGCGCCCAGTGGGATGTGCAGTTGGCGCCGGGCGGCAACCCCGAGGCCGGCAGTTATACGATTCAGGAAGTGCGCGGCAGCCGCCTGATCGTCAAATAGACGCTCGGGCGGGCGGCAAAAGATTCACTCAACAGGAGAGCAGGCAATGGAAATTAGTATCGGCAGCGTCACATTTGTTTTATTTATATTCGCCTTGGTCTTCGTTTTCAAGACCATCAACGTGGTGCCGCAGCAGCATGCCTGGGTGGTCGAACGCCTCGGTAAATACCATGCAACGCTGGGGCCGGGCTTGAATATCGTCATTCCGTTTATCGACCGCATCGCCTACAAGCATTCCTTGAAGGAGATCCCGCTCGACGTGCCGCCGCAGGTCTGTATCACGCGCGACAACACCCAGTTGCAAGTCGACGGCATTCTGTACTTCCAGATCACCGACGCGATGCGTGCCTCGTATGGTTCGTCGAATTACATCGCGGCGATCACGCAACTGGCGCAAACGACGCTGCGTTCGGTGATCGGTAAAATGGAACTGGATAAAACCTTCGAGGAGCGCGACCACATCAATACCACGATCGTCAATGCGATCGACGAATCGGCCGCGAACTGGGGCGTGAAAGTGCTGCGCTATGAAATCAAGGATTTGACGCCGCCGAAGGAAATCCTGCACGCGATGCAGGCGCAGATCACCGCCGAACGGGAAAAGCGCGCGCTGATCGCCGCCTCGGAAGGGCGTCGCCAGGAGCAGATCAATATTGCCAGCGGCGAGAGGGAAGCGGCGATTGCCCGTTCGGAAGGCGAAAAGCAGGCCTCGATTAACCGGGCGCAGGGGCAGGCGACGGCGATTGTCGCGCTGGCGCAAGCGAATGCCGAAGCCTTGCGCCAGGTGGCCGCGGCGATTCGCGAGCCGGGCGGTTCGGACGCGGTGAATCTGAAAGTGGCTGAGCAATATGTCGGAGCCTTCGCGCAATTGGCGAAGACGAATAACTCGATTATCGTGCCGGCGAATCTGGGCGATATCAGCGGTTTGATCGCCACCGCAATGCAGGTGGTGAAAACGCAAAAGTAAGCAAGGCGGGAGGCGGTGGCGCCAAGGCGCGCCGCGGAACAGCAAGGGCATACAGCCGGCTTCAGCCTTCAGGGCCTGATTCCGCTTATATGCCCTTGCTTTTTTCTTATGGCATTAAAACAACGCTTGTCTAGACCTAGGACAAGCGCCGCGCCGATGTTTAATTGCCTTTCCTGGCCTGATGCCGTTACTGTAGTGGTTCAATTCCCCATCCGGAAAATTTTCGTCGATCTTATTTGCGGCAGACGCACTGGTCTTGCAAATTAGCGATATTAAAATGTGCAAGATATCAAGAACTGCATCATAATCCGTCACAAGGCTTACTGATGGTGGCTTTTTTTTGAAACTGCCTGGAATTGGCGGCGCAGGGGGTGATTTCAGCCGGTGGCCTGCCGCTTTGGTGCAAGACGACATGCATTTCGCGGAAATGTGAAGGCGGCGAGTCAAAAGAATTGTAAAAAGCATTAAAAAACGCGCAAACCGCGTTACAATTGGATAGAATCTTGTTTTGCTTCACTGTCATCATTCCACTCACCTAAAGGAGACATCATGGATCTATCCACTTTATCCCTCACCGATCTGCGCAATCTGCAAGACGACATCAAAAAACAAATGAAAAAACGTGAACAGGACGATCTGTCGAAAGCCCGCGAACAAATCCTGGCAATCGCCCAGAGCGTTGGTGTTTCCGTCAAAGACCTGGTTGGCACGGGTATCCGCGCAAAAACCGGCACGGTGGCTGTGCGTTATCGCAATCCAAACGACGCGTCGCAGCAATGGACCGGCCGTGGCCGCCAACCGAAATGGGTAAAAGAATGGACTGACTCGGGCAAATCGCGCGATTTGTTGAAGATTTAAGAGATGTTCATTCGGATGCTTGCCTGGTTTCTCTGCAAGCATCCGGCTTTCCGCCCAGGCTCCCGGCCTGTGCGCCGGAGTGGGGAAGCTATACCGAGCGCGGCTTGCGCCGGCGCCCTGGGTGCTCAGTTACGCTGCAGCATGGACCGCACGATGGATTCTTTCGCCAGCACGAAATCCTGCCCCGCCAAGACGAAATTGGTGTTCGGCTGAATCACCTTGATATTGACAAACACGGTATCGCTGCTCTCCGCATACGAGCCGACGACGATGGCTTGCGCGTTGTGGGTGTGCGCGACTTCGCCGATTTCGCGGGTCAGCATTAATTCCCCCTGATTGCGCTTGAAGTAGACGTTATTCCTCAGCTTCATTTCCAGCATCTTCAATCCGCCTTGTGCCAGCCGGGTCGAAATCTGTTCCGACACCAGCCGTCCCAGCGTCGACGTTTGTTCGAGCGCGTCGATGTTGACGACCGTCGCCATGATTAAGGGCTTGTCGGCCGCCAGTTTGCCGTTGAGCTGCGCCAATAAGGCGTCGGCCGCCTTGTAATTGGCGGCGACGAAGGCGTTCGACGACACGGATGAATAGTTGCTGTCTTCCGCTTTGCGGTCGGTGGCGCAGGCGCCCAGCAGCAATGGCAGGACCAGCAGGGAAAGGGAGGCGCGTCGTTTCATTGTCATATTCCTTGTTAGCCGCCTTTGACCGTGAATAACTTCGTGATCTGCGGACTGTCTTTTGGTGGCGCCACTTCATACAGCAGGCGGTCGTCGTCGGTGACGTAATAGACCGAAGTATAGCGGGCGTAATAGCGGTGTTCGTCGGATACCGAGACGGTCACGACGATTTCGGTCTTGGGCGTTGCGCCGGAGGCGAATTCGGAACGGAACCAGGTATAGGCGTCGTCGGCGACGACGGCCGCCGTTGCCAGTCCGGCGATGCTGTGCTGCACGCCGGTTAATACCCAGGCGCCCGCCGCCAGCGCGGAACGCTCGCCGGCGAAGCTATATTGGGGACGGCGGCCGGAGAATGCCACGACTTGCGTATCAATGTCGACTTTCAATGCCGCCGCCGGTGTTTTGTTGACCACATAACCATTGTTGACCAGCGCGGTGATCAGGCGCCCGCTCATCGCCTGATTGAATGCGGTCGGCTGCAGTGCCTCGACGTAGAGCGGCATGGCCGGGCTGTTTTTCAGCGCCGGCGCCAATTGCTGGTCGATGTGCGCGGAAATGGCATTCCAGTGCGCGACGGCCTGCAGTTTGGCCTGTTTGCTGGTCGCGAAATTGGTGGCGAGCGGGGCGGGGGAATGGGGGACCGCGCACCCGGCAATCAGGGTGGCGCTCAAAAGCGTAATCGCGGTTTTTATGACCATTATTGCCTCATCCGGTAATGTAAAAGTGGCGCCCAATGTATGGCGCGCCGGCGATGCCGGCGGGCGCGACGGTTCGCGCATACATTTTGCCTCGGGACTGTAGCACATGTGTTTCTGCGTGGCAATTGATCAACTCTGCGCTGTGGCTGCGCGGCGGAAAAAAAGCCCGGCGCATGACCGGGCTTGTGGCGCAGGCGGAACAGCCGCGATTAACGACGGTGGGTTTTCATTGCCGCCTGCACTTCGCGGGCGCCGTCGCGGTCTTTCTCCGCGGCGCGTTTATCGTGCTGCTTCTTGCCTTTGGCCAGGCCGACTTCGCATTTGATGCGGCCGCCCTTGTAATGCAGGTTGAGCGGCACCAGCGTATAGCCGGAGCGTTCGACTTTGCCGATCAGCTTGTTTAACTCCGCCTTGTGCAGCAGCAGCTTGCGCGTGCGCACCGCTTCCGGATGGATATGGGTCGAGGCGGTCGGCAGGGCGCTGATGTGGGCGCCGAACAGGAACAGCTCTTCGCCGCGGACGACGACATAGGCTTCCTTGATCTGTACGCGGGCGTCGCGGATGGCTTTGACTTCCCAGCCTTCGAGCACGATGCCCGCTTCATAGCGATCCTCGATGAAGTAGTCGTGGAAGGCTTTTTTATTGTCAGCTATGGTCATGAGATGGTAAATGTGCGCGGGTCGGTTAAACTACTGTCTCGCGCAAGCGCGATCAAATCAATTGAGATATACAACATCATAGCAAACGGTTCTTCAATGGCAGTAGTACATAAATCGGTTTTTCTGGGATACAGCGCAGAACAAATGTTCGCCCTGGTGGCGGCAATCGAGGATTATCCCAAATTTTTGCCGTGGTGTGGCGGCGTCGAGGTGCGTGAGCGGGGCGAGAACAGCGTCGTGGCGAGCCTGGCGATACATTACCACGGAGTGCGGCAAAGCTTCACGACGTCGAACGAGAATACGCCGTCGACCAGTATCAAGATGCGGCTGGTGGACGGTCCTTTCAAGTCCCTGGACGGGGTTTGGACCTTGAAGGCATTGCGCGCGGACGCGTGCAAAATCGAACTCGACCTGCATTACGAATTTTCCAGCCGCGTGCTGGAGCAAATCATCGGGCCGGTGTTCGGCATGATCGCCAACAGCATGGTCGACTCCTTCTGCAAACGCGCCGAAACGGTGTATGGGTGACATGATGAGCGAACAGATCACGGTGCAGGTGTGCTACGCCACGCCGACCTGGGAATTCCTGCGCACGCTGCGGGTGGCGGCCGGCACGACGCTGGAGCAGGCGGTGCGGCTCAGCGGCTTGCTGCAGGAAGTGCCGCAGCTCGACCTGGCCGGCAGCGCCGTCGGCATCTATGCCAAGAAAAAGCCGCTGGACACGGTATTGCGCGAACACGACCGCGTGGAAGTGTACCGGCCGCTGCTGGCCGACCCGAAGGAATCGCGGCGTCGCCGCGCCGGCGCCAAGGCCAGGGAAAGCAAGGTTTAAGCCTCCGCTAGCGAGCCCAGCTAGCGGCCCCCGCAAGCGGGGCTCGCTTGCGCCTGCCGGGCAGGCCGCCTTACTGCGGAGCGAGGGCGGCGGCCAGTTCATTGGCCGAACGCGCCATCTCCGCCGCCATTGGGCGGTCGGCCTTCGTCACCGCGACGAATATGCCGACCTTGCGCCCCGGCACCAGCACCATATAGTTCATGAAGCCACCGCCGCCGCCGGTTTTCTGCAGCATGCCCGGCGCCTTCGCCGACGCCGCCAGATGCACCCATCCCAATCCCATGCCGCTGGCCGGACCGGCCTGATCGAGGCCCTCGATGGACGCCAGCTCCTGGCGCTGCACGTAGGCGGCCTGCGCGATTGCTTTCAGCGCATGCGGCATCGCCTGCCGCACGCCGAGCAAATGCTGCATCCAGGTGGCCATGTCGTTCGCGGTCGAGTACATGCCGGCCGTGCCGGCGGTGGCGCTGGTGTCGCTGCATGGCCCGGTCGGGCCGTCGGCCGCGCCGCCGAGCAGCCGCGCGCATTGGCCGGCGTTCGGCGTGGCGGTGGTGTCGTGCATGCCCAGCGGCGCCGTGACGCGTTCGCGCAACAGCTCGGTGTAGGGCTGGCCGGCCGCCGCGGCCAGTGCGTCGGCCAGCAGGTCGAAGCCGACGTTGGAGTACAGCGCCGCCTCGCCCGGCGCCGTGCGCGGTTGCTGGCGCGCCAGCCAGCCCCAGCGGCCGGCGCGGTCCGGCCAGGTGTTCGGCGCCGCATGGGGCGGCGCGGCGACATCCGTGGCGCGCGCCAGGCCGCTGGTGTGGGTGGCCAGGCTGAGCAGGGTGATGGGCCGGTGCTTGCTCAGTTCCGGCACCTTGAAGCCGGGCTCGGCATAGCGCTGCAAGGGATCGCTGAGGCGCAGCTTGCCTTCGTCGGCCAGCATGACCATTGCCTCCGCCGCCAACACCTTCGATGTCGAGTTGATCCTCAGCAGGGAATTGCCGTCGGGTTTGCGGCCGCTGCCGGCCGCGCTTTCGCCGTAGCCGCGCACGATCACGCTGTCGTCGCGCACGACGGCGATGACCATGCCCGGCGCGCCGGTGGCCGCGAACATCAATGCGGCGGCGGAGTCGACTTGTTGGTTGGTGGCCGGAGACGCCGCGCTGGCGCCCGCCGCGACGAGCAGGGCGCAGCCGAGCAGGGTGGCGTTCATGTGGGGAACTTTCTAGATGTTGGGGAGTCTTGCCGCGCCCATTCTAGGTGAATGTTCGTGTATTGACAATGTTGCGATGCCGTGGCCAAGACCCCGGCTTGGCGCGGGGCTTATTTACAGTCGGCCAGGGAGCGCTGGACTTGTTTTGTTTGCCGGGCGCGTTCGTCGTCGCTCATGTAGCCGGGCTGGCCGGCTTTGTCCGTGACGCCGATACGCCGGCCCGAGTCCAGCATCTGCTTGTTCTGGCGCAGGCTGGCGCAGTTGCTGTCGATGTCGGCCTGGCGCCGCGCCGCATCGGCGGCTTTTTGCTCTTGCTCGGCGGCTTCGGTTTTGCGCTTGCGGAAGTCGGCGTTGCGTTCCGCCGTGGTCGGCGCCGCCTTCGTCGCGGGAGGCGCCGCGTCAACGTCGGCGGGCGCCTGCGCGCCGGCCGCGTCCGGCTGCGCCGCCCCGGGCGCCTTCAGGATGCGTTTGGCCGGCACCGATGGCGGCGGCGGGCGGTCGGAATACTGCCGCAAGCCTTTGTCGTCGAGCCACACGTATTGCGCCTGCGCCAGCGCCGCCGCGGCGAGCAGCGCGCCGGCCAGTAGCAGGCGCGGCCATGCCGATGTTGGTTTGCTGTTCATCTGCATCTTTCGGTGGATCATGTGTATCGATTTCGCCATGTTTCTGCACGGAAGTCAATCATGGTGCGGCGAACGCGAACTTTTTTGCCGATATCTTTCCCTACGGCAGGGACGAACATGACTTTGTTCTGTATAATTCACTTTTGCGCCAATAGGAAATGCTATGCGTCTACTTCAAAAAGCACTCACATTCGATGACGTGCTGCTCGTCCCAGCGTACTCCAACGTTCTGCCTGCCGATACGTCCCTCAAAACCCGCCTGACCCGCAACATCACCTTGAATATTCCCTTGCTGTCCGCAGCGATGGACACCGTGACCGAAGCCCGTCTGGCTATCGCCATGGCGCAGGAAGGTGGCATCGGCATCATTCACAAGAATCTGAAGCCGAAGGATCAGGCGCGCGAAGTGGCGCGGGTTAAACGTTTCGAGGCCGGCGTGTTGCGCGACCCGATCACGATTCCGCCGGAAATGAAGATACGCGACGTCATCGCGCTGACGGCGCAGTACGGCATCAGCGGTTTCCCCGTGGTGGAGGGCAAGGAAGTAGTCGGCATCATCACCAACCGCGATTTGCGTTTCGAGCAGGAGCTGGACGCCGAGGCGCGCGCCAAGATGACACCGCGCGAGAAGCTGGTGGTCGTCTCCGAAGGCGCCGACCTGTCGGAAGCGAAACGCCTGATGAACAAGCACCGCCTTGAGCGCGTGCTGGTCGTCAACGACGCCTTCGAGCTGCGCGGCCTGATCACCGTCAAGGACATCCAGAAAGCCACCGAGCACCCGTTCGCGTCGAAAGACATGCAGGGCAAACTGCTCGTCGGCGCCGCCGTCGGCGTCAGCGCCAAGGATGAAGAGCGCATCGAGTTGCTGGTCGCCGCAGGCGTCGACGTGCTGGTCGTCGACACGGCCCACGGCCACTCGCAAGGCATTCTCGACCGCGTGCGCTGGATCAAGAGCAAATTCCCCCACGTTGACGTCATCGGCGGCAACATCGCCACGGCCGCCGCCGCCAAGGCCCTGGTCGAATACGGCGCCGACGCCGTCAAGGTCGGCATCGGCCCTGGCTCGATCTGCACCACCCGCATCGTCGCCGGCGTCGGCGTGCCGCAGATCACCGCCATCTCCAACGTGGCCGAAGCGCTGGCCGGCACCGGCGTGCCGTGCATCGCCGACGGCGGCATCCGCTTCTCGGGCGACATTTCGAAGGCGCTGGCCGCCGGCGCGTCGACCGTGATGATGGGCAGCATGTTCGCCGGCACCGAAGAGGCGCCGGGCGAAGTGATCCTGTACCAGGGCCGCAGCTACAAATCCTACCGTGGCATGGGCAGCCTGGGCGCGATGACGGACGGCTCGGCCGACCGCTATTTCCAGGATGCGACGATGAAGGCCGACAAGTTCGTGCCGGAAGGCATCGAGGGCCGCGTCGCCTACAAGGGCAGCGTGCTGGCGATTCTGTACCAACTGGTGGGCGGCGTGCGCCAGTCGATGGGTTACTGCGGTTGCGCGACCATCGACGAACTGCGCGAAAAGGCGGAATTCGTCGAAATCACGTCGGCCGGCATGCGCGAGTCGCATGTGCATGACGTGCAAATCACCAAGGAAGCGCCGAACTACCGCTCCGGCGACTGATGCAGCACCGGCTGGCGCGGCAACGTCGCGCCGGCAGCCGCCCCGCCACGGCGGGGCGCGCACCGTTTTCCAGCGGGGCAGAGCGCCTGTCCCCCGATGTATTCATTAAAAAGTGCCCACTCCATGCATTCTAAAATCCTCATCCTCGATTTCGGCTCCCAAGTCACCCAGTTGATCGCCCGCCGCGTGCGCGACGCCGGCGTGTTCTCCGAAGTGTTCCCGTATGACGTCAGCGACGAGTTCGTGCGCAACTACGGCGCCGCCGGCGTGATCCTGTCGGGCAGCCACAGCTCCACGCTGGAAGGCGACGCGCCGCGCGCGCCGCAGGCCGTGTTCGAGCTGGGTGTGCCGGTGCTGGGCATTTGCTATGGCATGCAGACCATGGCGGCCCAGTTGGGCGGCAAGGTCGAAAACGGCCTGGTGCGCGAATTCGGCTACGCCGAAGTGCGCGCGCGCAGCCACACCAAGCTGCTCGACGGCATCAACGACTTCGTGACGCCGGAAGGCCACGGCATGCTGAAAGTGTGGATGAGCCACGGCGACAAGGTGTTGGACATGCCGCCGGGCTTCAAGCTGATGGGCGACACGCCGAGCTGCCCGGTCGCCGCCATGGCGGACGAAGAGCGCCGTTTTTACGCCGTGCAATTCCACCCGGAAGTGACGCACACCGAGCAGGGCAAGGCCATCCTGGGCCGCTTCGTGCACGAGATCTGCGGCTGCAAATCCGACTGGAACATGCCGGACTACATCTCCGAAGCCGTCGAGAAGATCCGCGCGCAAGTGGGCGGCGACGAGGTGATCCTGGGCCTGTCCGGCGGCGTTGACTCGTCGGTGGCGGCAGCGCTGATCCACCGCGCCATCGGCGACCAGCTGACCTGCGTGTTCGTCGACCACGGCCTGCTGCGCCTGAACGAAGGCCAGATGGTGATGGACATGTTCGCCAAGAACCTGGGCGTGAAAGTCATCCGTATCGATGCGGAAGATCAGTTCATGGGCCACCTGGCCGGCGTCACCGATCCCGAGCAGAAGCGCAAGATCATCGGCCGCGAGTTCGTGGAAGTGTTCCAGGTGGAGTCGGGCAAGCTGGTCAACGCCAAATGGCTGGCGCAAGGCACCATCTATCCGGACGTGATCGAGTCCGCAGGCAAGGGCAAGAAAGGCCAGACCATCAAGTCGCACCACAACGTGGGCGGCCTGCCGGACACCATGAAGCTCAAGTTGCTGGAACCGCTGCGCGAACTGTTCAAGGACGAAGTGCGCAAGCTGGGCGTCGCGCTCGGCCTGCCGCATGACATGGTCTACCGCCACCCGTTCCCGGGCCCGGGCCTGGGCGTGCGCATCCTGGGCGAAGTGAAGAAGGAATACGCGGAGCTGCTGCGCCGCGCCGACGCGATCTTCATCGAAGAACTGCGCAACACGCCGTACGAGTTCGTGGCCGGCCAGGCCGTGAATATCGAGGAACTGCCGAAGAACTGGTACGAAGCAACCAGCCAGGCATTCGCCGTGTTCCTGCCGGTAAAATCGGTGGGCGTGATGGGCGACGGCCGCACATACGAATACGTGGTGGCGCTGCGCGCCGTGCAGACCCAAGACTTCATGACGGCGCACTGGGCGCATCTGCCGCATGCGCTGTTGGGCAAGGTGTCGAACCGCATCATCAACGAAGTGCGCGGCATCAACCGCGTCGTCTACGACATCTCGGGCAAGCCGCCGGCGACCATCGAATGGGAGTGAGCTTGTTCTCTAGTGTATTGATTTTATTGCCTTAGATGCGCGCCATTGATGATCCTGACCATATCATCAATGGCGTTTTTCATGGTATTGAACTGCTCATCGCTACTGTGTGATGTTGATGCCATGTCGATGCCCGGTCGAGCTCATCGCATCGGGGCGTGCGCTCTGTGCTTGATGTACCGCAAATTACCTTTATTGGGTCCGGCATTGGAAAATGTAGTAAGTCCATGATATACAAAGAAAAATCATATCAGGTATAATGATCCGCATGGACATCCAAGGCCGAATATTGCAATCAATCCGTCCCCGTAAGGATGGTCTTTTGTTGCGTTCTGATGTGAGCGCAATGGGTAGTAGCAGTCAAGTTTCGGCAGCTCTCGCGGAGCTAGGCCGCAAGGGCTTGATTCTGCGAATTGAGCGCGGCGTATACGTCACACCTCAGAAATTGGAGTTGCTCGGTAAGCAAGTGGTGCTTGCCAATGCACATCAGCGGCAATCGAAATTGCGCCAAACGCTTGCAACACACAGGAGGCGGAAAGCACGGGTTTTGACTCCGACGGCGCGCTATGTAGCTTCCTTGGCCAAGCGTTTGGGGATAAGTTACACGCCTACCTATAGTGATCGATGGGCCATTGCGGTTACTCGGCTTGCCGGCGATGAAGTCTCGAGTGATACTACTGATGACTTGCTCGTGGCGCTAACTCGAGCAGGAAAACTATCGCCGACTGACATGGCCAAGCTAGTCATGGAGCATCACCGTATACTTAAATCGCATGTTTGATCCGTTCGATGATTTTGAGACTGCGGGCTATCTGCGCAATACAGGTGCGGAAAAGGACCTGAGCATCGTTAAGGTTGCGGAACACGCTTTGTTTCGTGCCCAACTTCCGGCCGCGCTTGACTACTTGGCAAAATGCCGCAGGATTGGATACGACGACTTCCTCAACGCCCATCGACTGCTTTTTAGCGGATTGTATCCTTGGGCAGGCCTGGATCGTGCTGCGGTGATGCCAGAGAAGGCGATTTCCAAGGGAGATGTCTACTTTTGTCATCCACGCGATTGCCGTCGGGCGGTGGAGGACGGTTTGACACGGGCGCAGGAAAAAGGGCAGATGCCAACCCGTCCCGGCTTCATCATGGGATTATTCGCATATGGACATCCTTTCCTCGATGGTAATGGACGGACCATGTTATTGGTACATTCCGAACTCTGCTTTCGCGCGGGCATGTCCATCGACTGGACACGCACGCAAAAGGAACCGTACTTGCGGGCCCTCACGCTTGAACTCGAGTCACCAAATTCAGGTCACTTGGATACCTATCTGCTTCCGTTCATAGGCTCACCTATTCCGCGTGAACAATGGCAGGCTTCAGTGGCAACCATGCCTGGACTCGACGGTACCAACGTCGAAGCGGACGCCGCTGCGGGTTATGCCGACCCGAAGGTCGCGAGTGGCTATGCGGAATTTGAACGCAAGCGGGCATATCGGTCGGCTTGACTGGCCAGCCTGCGCCGATGAGCGCTAATGTGTGGCGATCGCCGTTCCTTCGGCAATTGTTCCCTTCTTGATCAATTCAGCTACGGAATCTCCCTTCCACCAAAGCGAGGAGGCGCAGGCGCCGGTCAACTGCTTGACGAGCGCGACGCACTCGCCGTTCCCGACTATGTCCTTCTGGTCCGCGTACTTTCTGTCTGCAACGTAGGCCATGCCAGTCTCCCATCGCATCAATTTGGTGATGGTATCGAACAGGAAATTGATGCATTTGATTTGAACTCCAAAGGAGTGGCGACATTGACATGAATCATTGCGAGGGGACTGGTGGTACACTGCGCCCTTTCTTTCGCGTCAGGAAACACCATGCTGTGCATCTTTCACCTTGCCCGCCATGGCAACTGAGGCCACGACGACGCCCGATTTGCGCGTATTAGCCCTGCAATGCCTGGTCGAGCCGGACCCTGCGGCCAAGGTGCTGGCGGTGGCGGCGATGGCCGAAGCGATGGGGGCGGGCGATGTCGCGCTCGACGTGCATGTCGCATTGCAGCCCGACGCGCCCGTGCCGGGGCGCCCCGAGCGGCCCGAGCTGGTGCCGCCGCGACTGGTGGGACGGCGCGCGATGACGACGCTGGAAGGACGCGCCATGCTGATCCACGCGCTGGCGCATATCGAGTTCAACGCGGTCAACCTGGCCCTCGATGCCTTGTGGCGCTTCCCGGGCCTGCCGCCTGCGTATTACACGGACTGGCTGCGCGTGGCGACCGAGGAGGCGACACATTTTTCGCTGCTGGCGGCGCACCTGCAGGTGCTGGGGTACCGCTATGGCGACTTTCCCGCCCATGACAGTTTGTGGGAAATGGTCGGCAAGACTTGCGGCGACCCGCTTGCCCGCATGGCGCTGGTGCCGCGCACTTTGGAGGCGCGGGGCCTCGACGCCATTCCGCCGCTGCGCGCCAAGCTGGCCCAGGCCGGCGACCTCGACGCGGCGAAGATCCTCGACATCATTTTGCGCGACGAGGTGGGGCATGTGGAGATCGGCAACCGCTGGTACTGCTATTTGTGCCAGCAACGGGGCCTGGAACCAGTTGCCACCTACGCCGAACTGGCCGTGCGCTATGCGGCGCCGGCCTTGCGCGGCCCGTTCAACCTGGAAGCGCGCCGCCAGGCCGGCTTCACCGAGGCGGAGTTGCAAGCGCTGTCCTGAGCCGGGAACGCGTCTTGCCGGCCATACCCGTCGGCTATAATCGCACGCTGTCTGCGCCGATCCCGGGCGCAGCGGGCGAGCCGCCACGTTGTCACAGGACCAGGTATGCAAAAATTGATTTCTGAATTAAGCCGGCTGTATCTGGTCGATGGCCAGCAGTACGATGCGCAAGGCGATGCGGCGCCATTGACGCCGGCGGTGCTGGAGCGGCATCTGTCGGGCGAGCACACGGTCGCCATCCGGTTGGCGACAGACGCCGGACTGACGCGGGCGCTGGTGATGGCATTCGACGGCAAGGGCGGCGGCGAGCGGCACTGGAGTGCCTTGTGCGCGATCGCCAATGCCTTGCAGGAAGACTTGGGGTTGCCGGCGCCGGCCGTGAGCATTTCGGGGCGCACGGCTTACCATTTATGGCTGTCGCTGGAAGCTCCCGTGCCGGTCGCGCAGGCCGCGCAATTCCTGCAACTGCTGCGCGCCGCCTGTCTGCCCGCCGAGCCGGGCCGGGGCGTTGCCGCCGAAGCTGCGTACCTGGCGGTGGCCGAGTTGCCGCCATGCCGGCAAGCCTCGGGCAAGTGGGCGGCATTCATCCATCCCGGCATGGGCGCCTCGTTTGCCGACGATCCAGGGCTGGACATGGCACCGCCGCTGGCCGCCCAGTTGGGCTTCCTGGAAGGTTTGCGCAGCATCCCGATTGCGCAGTTTGCGCAGGCATTGGCCAGCTTGCAGCAACGGCAGGGCGCGACGGTGGCGGTAGCGGCGCCGGTCGCACCCGCGCCCGCAACGGCCGCACCTGCTGGTTTGCTGTTGCAGGATGCGACTCTTGAGGATATCGTGCAGTTCCTGCACGCGCGCAATATCGAGCCGACTTTCCGCCACATTTTGCGCTGAGTTAACCCAGCTGCCAATCCTGCGCGCTAAGGGCGGGCATCGCGCTCCTTGAGCATGTTGCGGAAATAGAAATACATCGCCACCATACATAGCACCAGGGTGGCGGGAATGACGATGCCGTCCGACAGGTGGGCGAGGAAGGGGTCGCATATCATCAGCCCCACGAAGATGGCGATGGCCAGCCCGGCCACGCCCAGCGCCAGCAGGTAGTATTTCTGGAGTACCGGCCGCACGCCGCACCAGCGCACATAGGCGACGAGGGTGGCGGCCAGCGCCAGCACCAGCACGTTGAACAGGAAGCGCAGCGGCCAGCGGTTTTCGCAGATGAATTTGCAGGCCAGGCTGTCGGCTTCCCCGGGCGGATCGCGGAAGTGGTCCTGGATGCAATCATCCAGCAGCTGCGACGCGCTGCATAGCGTCACGCCCGCGACGGCCGTCTTGTTCGGCTCCGCCGTGTTGCGCTTGCTGTTAGGCCAGAATGCCACGCCGCCGAAATTGTCGTTGAAATAGATCAATTCTTCCTCCAACTGGGGCCAGGCCAGGCCGTCGAAATTGATCACCGGAACCATGCGCCGCAGCAAGGCCATGCGGGGCAGACCGTGGGTGGCGTCTTCCACCTCGGAGCGCAGCGTCTTCTTGTTATCCATGGTCGGTTCTTCGAGCAGCATCAGGTAGTGCGGCTGCACAAAATCGGCGGAGGAGGGCGACGGGCCGAAATTGTGCTTGATTTTGTTCTTGGCCCAGCCGTACAGGGCCGACTGGGAGGTCCGCTCCGGCAGCGACACCATCGCCGCCAGCTTGTCAAAGCGATAGATACCCTTGTTCAATTCTGCGTGCCGTATCATGATGTTCAGGTCGAAGCCGCCCGCCGTCAGCCGCTGCCGCAGGGTGGTGATGAACTCGTCGAACAGGGCCACCGAGTTGTCGTCGGTCGGATAGCCGTCAAAGTACAGGGTCACGCCGTCGCCGCGCCCCGGCACGTCCTGCGTGCCAAACGACAGCCAGGGCAGTAGCTCCGAGCGCAGCCCCGTCATCGGCGTGTCGAGCAGGCCGATGATGTTGGCCGCCAGGCGGTTCAGGATCGCTTGTCTGTTCTTGACCTCGATCTTTTGCCACGGCGCCCAGTCGGTGCGGTGGATGACCCAGTCGACCTTGACACGGTGGCGGCGCGCCTCCGTGACGAAGGCCAGTTGCTGCGCCTGATTGCCCATGAACAGCTCGGTGGCCTTCTGGCCGCTGGACGCCATCCGCAGGTCGCCGTTGTTGTCGAACGTGACGCCGTAGTAATTGATGCGCGACATCAGGCTGAAATCCATTTTTTGCGCCGGTCCGCCCAGCCAGAACGGCAGGAAGTGGTAAACCTGCTGCTTCAGATTGTCGGTGTTGCAGCCGCACAGGTCGGAGTTCAGTCGATACGGCTGGGCCTGGTCGTACGCGGGCGCCTTGCGCACGCGCGAGTCGAACAGTTTGCTGTAGCGCGCGTACAGGGCGGCCAGCGGCACGTCTTCGCTGCGCGCCACGGTGCAATGGCCGCCCTCCCACAGCGCTTGCAACTGGCTGCCCAGGCGCGCCTCGGCCGCATCGCCCGCCTGGGCATCGACGGCGCTCAGCAGCGCCCGCATGTCTTCCTCGCTCAGCCGCTTGGACTGCTGACGCAACCTTTCCTCGGGCGAAAGATAGGCCCTGCAGGCGCCCAGGCCGATCCGCAACCGCTGGATCAGCGCCAGGTCGAACAGCGAACGGCGCACATACTGCATGCCGACCAGGTCGCCCAGCATCTTGGCGATCTGGGGCGGCAGCATGGGTTGTTTGTGCAGTTCCGCCAGGATGTCTTCGGTCAGCGCGTAACCGCTCTCCGACTTGGCGGCCTGTTCCAGCTGCGGCATCAGCGGGCCGGCATCCTGGCCCGTGTGCTTGAGCGTGGCGCGCACGGCGTCGCTGAAGTCGGCCGCCGTCTTGAACACCTCCGCCTCCAGCAGCGGATCGAGCGCCTGCAGCAGTTTCGGCGGGTAGGCCGGTAGCGCCGCGATGGCCGCCAGGTCCTCCGCCGTCAAGCCGTACCAGTACACGGACAAGGGGGCGTTCTCGACGTCGATGCCGCTGGCCGGCCCGGCAAGCGAGGCGCGATAGCGTACCAGCACGGGCGGCAGGCGAACCGGATCGACGGCGAGGCGGATGCGGTACAGGTCGGCCCTGTCCGCTTGCAGGTCTATCCAGCGGCCGAACTGCGCGCTCACGACGTCGCTGCGCCAGGCGGGGCGGCGCTTGAGTCGTTCGGCAAACTGCAGCAGGGCGTCGACCGAGCCTTCTGTCACGTTGCCCGCCGGCTCCATGTTGTAGTAGAGCCAGAAGCGGTTGACGAAGGACAGGGTAATCGGCCCCACCACGTTGTCTGACAGCGGCTTGTTCGGCGTGCCGTAGGCCGCCGCATAGGCCGGGTCGCCATCGAACACGAAGGCCAGCGCGTCCTGGATGCGCTGGCGCCGGGCGCGGTCGTAATGCTGCAGCACCTCGACGGATAGCAGGCGGACGGTGTTCTGCGGCGGCGGTGCCGGCGCTTCGGCGGGATGCGCGGCCGGTGTGGCCAGCGCCAGCATCAGGGCCAGCGTCGCACAGGGGAGGGAGTACCAGCGAGTATGTAGTTTCATGGTGACCTAGAGAGTGCGCCCTTCTTTGATGAATTCCTTCTTGATCGCCCGCAGCAGGTCGTCCGCCTCGATGCGCGCCTGTTGCGGCGGCAGCAAGGCTTGGCGGCGCGCCGCGCGGATGGCGGCGTAGCGGGCCACGTTGGCCAGCGCGCCGCCGGACAGTACGTGCGCCTCGGCCAGCGCGGCGAGGTCGACGTCGGGGGCCAGCTTGGCGGGGTCGGGAAACAGCTGGCGCCACAGGCGCTCGCGCTGCAGCGCGTCCGGCAGGGGGAAGTAGACGGCCGATTGGAAGCGGCGCGAAAACGCCTCGTCCAGGTTGGATTTGAGGTTGGTGGCCAGGATCACGACGCCGGGAAAGTCCTCGACCCGTTGCAGCAGGTAGGCGATTTCCTGGTTGGCGTGGCGGTCGTTCGAGCTGCTGCCCTCCGTGCGCTTGCCGAACAGCGCGTCGGCCTCGTCGAAGAACAGGATCCAGTTCTTGTTCTGTGCCTGGTCGAAGACGTTGGCTAGGTTTTTCTCCGTCTCGCCGATGTACTTGGAAACCAGCATCGACAGGTCGATGCGGTAGACGTCAACCCCGACGGACTGGCCGAGCAGGGTGGCGGTGAGCGTCTTGCCGGTGCCGGGAGGGCCGTAGAACAAGGTGCGGTAGCCGGGCTTGACCATCTTTTCCAGCCCCCAGCGGCGCAGCAGTTGCGTGCCCTCGCGCAGCCAGGCGCGGATTTGCTCGATCTCGTCCATCACCTCGGGCGCCACCACCAGGTCCTGCCATGCCAGCGGCGTGGTGATCAGTTTGGCCGGAAAACCGGCGCCGAAGTCGGGCTTGTGGTGTTGGCCGTTGGTGAAGCGGTTCAGGTAATTCATTTCCAGAACCAGGGGCGCGCGCAGCGCCGGTTCGCCGCCCTCCGGCGGCACCACGCGCAGCATGCCCATCAGCGCGAAGAAGTGGTTGGACTCAAATAGCCGCATCACCTCGAAGCGGCGCCGCAGATCGTCGCCGGCAAGGAGGAAGACGGCGGTTTCGCAGGTGGGCAGGTGGCCGTTGTGGCCATTGCCGCGCAGCCCGCCGAACTCCGTGAAGGTGCGTTCGATCAGCTTGTTGTGGGTTAGCAGCAGGTCGAGCGCCTGCGGCCGCACATGGGGCAGCAGCGCCAGCACCAGCACGAGGCGTTCGTCGCTGCTCATGCCGCCCTGGACGGCGCCGCGCACCGTCTCGGCGTAGATGGACGAGTCGTCGGCCAGGTCGGGCGGCGCGTGCTTGTGCCCGTCGCCGGCCGCGCCCTCCGCCGCGAAGTAGGTATCGAAGCGGCTCGCCAGCACTTGGGCGAACCAGGCGATTTCCCGCTCCAGGCTGCGGGCGTTGGCTTGCATCGCCAGCGTGTCAGCGCCAGTTGACATGTACGGCCCTTTCCATCCACGGATGTTTGATAATCGAGAACGACCACGGCAGGGTATCGAGCAGCATGTCGAAGGCGCCCGGTTCCACCGTCAGGCGCCAGGCGTCGTCCTGCAGGCGCAGGCTGCCCGCGCGCTGCAGGAAGGCTTGGCGCAATCCGTCCGGCGAGGTGTTGCCGATTTTCTTCCAGTGTTCGATCATGGCGCACAGCATCATGTCGATGGCCTCGCGTTCCTCGTCGCTGGGCACGATCTCGCGCACGATGGGCGTGCTGGCGCTCACGCCGCAGAGGATTTTGTTCAAGCCCAGCAGATACTCGGGACTGTCGCTCTGCCCGCTGACGACGTATTGCAGCAGGTGGACGGCGCGCTCGGCCGCCTCGCTATCCTTGAAGCGGCCCGCCTCGGTGAGGCCCAGGATGGAAAACAAGCGCGGCATGTAGGGGCCGGCCAGCACCTGGCCCGCATTGCCGACGTACAGCGTTTCGGCTTCGATTTCGGCCGCCGCCACCGCCTTGTCCGTGGCCGGTGGCGGCGGGGTGGCCAAGGACGGCGGCTGCGCGATGCCCAGGCGGCCATGCAGCGCCGCGTGCAATTGCGCGGCGGCCGCCGCATCGTATTGCCGTGCCAGATGGGCGGCCAGCGCATGCGCGTAGTCGGCCGGCGCGAACGCTCTGCGTTGCACGAAGAACCACGCGAAGTTGAAGTGCAGCGCGTCCAGCCCGAGGCGGTCCGCCGTGGTGCCGGGCAGATGCTGCGCGGCGATGCCGACCACGTCGCGGGCGTAACGCAGCAGCGCGGGCAGGTCGCTGCCGGCCAACAGGCTGACTACGCTTTGCTGCAGCGCCGGCGCTAGCTGGGCGCTGTCGTCGCCGGCGTCGTGCAGCAGTGGCGCCAGGGCGGCGCGCTGTGCCGGCGGGTGGCCCGCCAGCGCGCGTCCGAGTTCGCCGCCAATGGGGCGGCGCGGCGGCATGGGTGCCGGCGGCGCGGTGGCGGCCAGGACGGGGATGTCGTTCGCCAGATTATCGGCATGCGGCGTTGGCGCCGCGAAGCGCGCGTCGAGCGCCTCAAGGTCGACTGTGCGTCCCATCGTCACCGCGTCGAGTACCTGCCGCAGATAGGCGTCCGGGGCGGCGCTGCGGGCGGCATGCGCCTCGGCGGCGTCCAGCAGACTCTTGCCACGCCCGCCGGCAGCCGCCAGCCGGGCGGCGATCTGGTCCCGCAGCGACTGGCCGGCCATGCTCGGCGCCACGGCGGCGGACGCCATCGTCTGGCCGGTTTGCCCTGCTTCGGCGCGGGCATTCCGAGCGATAGCCGCCGACGTCGTTTGCTGCACGGCCGGGAGGCGCGCGGCGGTGGTGCCTGGTTCGAGCCCATGTTCCGGGGGGCGGCGGCCAGCCAGCGCCTGCGGGAGATCGGCCGGGTTGTCGCTGGGCGCCGGGGTGGCGGCGGTTCGTGGGGGCATGGAATGGAGTTGCGGCTCGCCCGGCGACGCAGCGTCGCTTGCAGCGATGTGCGCCTCGATATGCTCGCCGATTTTCCGCCATAGCTGTTCTGTGTCTATTACAATTGGCAGCGGCGCGGCCTCATGCGCTCCCATTGTTCCTGTTTGCGGAGTGGTTTCCCGCGCGGTGGGCAGCGCCAATTGCTGGCCGGTCGCATCGAGGTCAGGCACTTCCTGCGATGTGCCGGGCCGGAGGCGGTCCGCGGCGGTGTCGGGCAGGTGCTGAGCGGCGAAGCCGGCCACGTCGCGGTCGTAACGTGGCGGCATGGGTGCCGGCGGCGCGGTGGCAGCCAGGACGGGTATGTCGTTCGCCTGATTATCTGCATGCGTTTCGGCGGCGTCCAGCAGACTCCTTTCATGTCCGCCAGCGGCCGCCAGCCGGGCGGCGATCTGGTCCTGCAGCGTCTGGCTGGGCAGGCCGGGCGGCGCGGCGGCAGGCGTTATCGTCTGGTTCGTTTGCCGTGCTTCGGCGCGGGCATCCCGAGCGATAGCCGCCGGCGTCATTTGCGGCGCGGCCGGGAGGTGCGCGGCGATGGCGCCCGGCTCCAGCGCATGATCCGGGGGGCGGCGGCCGGCCAGTGCCTGCGGGAGTTCGGCCGGGTTGTCGTTGGGCGCCGTATTGGCGGCGGTTCGTGGGGGCATGGCATGGAGTCGCGGCTCAGCCGGCGACGCGGCAGTGTGCGCCTCGATATGCTCGCCGGTTTGCGGCGCGGTGGGCAGCGCTAGTTGCTGGCCGGTCGAATCGAGGTCAGGCACATCCTGCGATGTGTCGGGCCAGAGGTGGTCCGCCGTGGTGTCGGGCCGATGCTGAGCGGCGAAACCGGCCACGTCGAGGTCGTAACGTGGCGGCATGGGGGCCGGTGGCGCGGCGGCGGTCAGGACGGGTACGCCGCTGGCCTGATCATCGGCATACGGCGCTGGTGCGGCGAAGCGCGCGTCGAGCGCCTCAAGGTCAACCTCGCACCCCGTGGCCAAGGCGTCGAGCACCTGCCGCAGATAGGCGTCCGGCGCGGCGCTGCAGGCGGCATGCGCCTCGGCGGCATCCAGCAGACTCCTTCCATGGCCGCCGGCAGCCGCAAGATGGGAGGCGATCTGCTCCCGCAGCGTCTGGCTGGCCATGCTGGATGACGCGGCGGCGGGGATTGTCTGGCGGGCGGACGCATTTGCGGCTGGTTGCCGCGTGAGCGCTTCCGCCTGCGTGCCGGTCGATGCCTCCATGGCGCCGGGTTCCAGCGCATGTTCCGGCGGTCGGCGCGGAATATCGCTCGGGCTGGCGCTGGGCGCTGCGTGCGTTGCAATTGCCTGTGCCTGGATCGTGCCTACCGGTGCCTGCCGTGTCGTTCCGGCCTTCGTGGCGTCGATAAGCCGTTCGGGCTTGTCTTTTTTCTGCTGTCCGGCCATCCGGCTGCCGCCGGTGCCCGCGCCTGTTTGTGACGAAACGTCGATGCGGACGGGACTGACTGGCGCCGGTTGCGGCGTCGCTGGCATCGCGGTTGGGAGTCGCGCACCGGCCGGTGCATCGTCAAGCAACGCGGGCCTGTCTGTTGCCGTGCGCAGGGCCGCCGCATAGGCTGTGGCGTCAAATGGCTGTTTTGCCAGGTACATGATGCCGAGGAACCAAAATTGGCGTCCGGACGGCGTCGGCACGCCGCCGAGCACCCGGCCAGGCGCATCGATACCGCTCCCGGTCGTGGCTTGCAATGCCCGCAGCACGGCCGCCGCCTGGGGCGCGATAGCGTTGCTCAGCGCTTCCAGCAGCGCCGGCGGGAAACGCTGCGCCACCCGCCGCCACACGTCGGCGCGGGGACCAATCCGACGGATCGCATCTTGCGTTGCCGCGCCCGATTCGGCAAGAAGCGCTGGCGTGAGTTCCGATGCCTGCGCGTCAAGCAGGGCCTGCTCTATGAAGGCCGTGCGCGTGCGGCTGTCGATGACGTCCAGATCGTGGCTACGTGCATGCCGCTGGTCGTCGGCGACGCTGTGCGGCAAGGCGGCGGGAGCGTGCAACGCGGAGCGGTAGCGTGCTATATCGAAAGGTCGGGCCGTCAGTTGCATGATGCTGGCCAGCCAGCGCTGGCGCTGCGGGGCCGATGCCGCCGTTGCTCCTGCGCCGCCGCTTTCCTGGCCTTGGCGCAGGATGACGGCCGCTTGCGGCGCCAGCAGAACCGTCAATTCTTCGAGCCACGCCAGCGGGTAGCGTTGCGCGACGTTTTGCCACACGTCAAGGCGGGGGCCGATGTGCGCGATGGCGGTCCGCGCCGCCTCGCTGTGGTCGGCCAGCATGGCGGCAGGCAGGCCGCCGGGATCGCCGGCCAGCAGCGCGGCGCGGATGCGCTGTACCGGAGAGCTGTTGTCGCCCAGGGCTGCAGCGGGCGCAGTCAAGGTGGTCGCGGTGGCGCCGAGGGGCCGCTGGCCGGCATGCGCCGCCAGGCCAGGCAGGAGGGTATGCAATAGCTTGCCGGGGGCATGCCGCGCGGCCCGGCGCCAGCGTTTCACGCGCGCCGCGATGCCGTTCGCCGCACTGTGCGCCGGCCTCGCCCGTTTGGGCCGCGCGTCAGATATGGCGCCGGCGGCGAGGCCGCCGGGCGCCACGGCCGCCGGAACGTCCGGCGCGGCATGCGCGCGGGGCGGGTTGTCCGCCTTGAACTGCGGCGCCTGCGTGGTCTGGGCGCTACTGGCGGCGTGCAATGCGGCGCGGTAGCGCGGCGCGTCGAATGCCGTGGCAGACAGATGCATGACGCTGGCCAGCCACAGGCTGCGCACGGGGATGGACGGTGCCGCTTCGTCCTCGCATTCTTGCAGGATGGACGGCGCTAGCGGCGACAGCAGTGCCGTCAGCTCGGCCAGCAAGGCAGGCGGGAAGCGCTGCTCCACACGCCGCCATATGTCATCCTGGGCGCCGATGCGGCGCATTGCGTCAGCCAGCAGATCGGCACGTGCGTTGAGCAATGCCGGCCATTGCGGCGGCAGGTGCTCCGGTGCGCCGTCCAGCAGCGCCTGCGTGAACTGGGCGATGTCTGCGTTGCAGGCGCGTTCGGCAATATCCTCCAGGTCGATCATGCGGCCCTGCCGCAGATCGTCGAGGACGATTTCCAGGAAGCGCTGCACATTTCCGCTGCCTGCTGCGCGGGCGGCGATGGCGCGCTGCAGGAAGCCGCCGCCCGGACTTGCGTCGGCGGCCGCCATGTCCAGTTCAAGCTCGGGCAAGGCGCCGGCGTCCGGGGCCAAGCCGGCTTGCATGGGCGAAGGCAAGGCTGGTGGTCCGGCGCGCAGGGCGGCGATATCGTCGAGCATGGACGGAGGAAAACGCTCGGCGATGCGTTGCCAGGCGTCCCGGTGTGCGCCGTGGCGCAGCAGCGTGGCTCGCAGCAGTCCGGCATGGTCGCGCACCAGCGCGTGCCAGTCGGCGTAAATGCTCGATGCGTCGGCCGTCGACAAGGCATGTTCCAGACGCTCCGCGAGCGTCGGGGCGCTGTCGCGCGGAGCGGCGCTGGCGCCGTCATCCGCAGTTCGGCTTTGCTTGAGATCGTTGCGGACGGCTGCCAGGAAGCGCTGCGCGTGGTTGCTGCGCCGCGCCCGAGCGGCGGCAATGCGCTGTTCGATTGGGCGCCGGGCGCCGACCGAGCGCGATGCGGCCTTGGCTTCGACGTCAGTTCCGGTATCGGCGCTTGCCTCGATCCCTGCCAGCACCGCGTCCAGCCAGCGCGCGCGGGTGCCTGCGTCCGGTGCGGAACCGGCCGGCGCGGGCGCCAGCATGCTGCGCGGCGAGGCGAGCAGGGCGGCGATGTCGTCGAGCATAGGTCGGGGGAAATGATCGGCGATGCGCCGCCAGGCATCCCGGCGGGCGCCATGGCGCACCAGGGCGGCCCGCAGCAGCGCGGCGCCGCCGGCCATCAGCGCGTCCCAGTCGGCGCGGATGGCCGACGCGTCGGCCGTCGACAAGGCATGTGCCATGCGTTCCTCCCTGGACGGCAGGGCATTGCCGGCGGCGACGGCACGGCCGGGTTCGCGCTGCCGCTCGCTGGCGCTGGCCCCGTTGCGCAGCAGGCGCTGCAGCGCCGCGCCCAGGAAGCGCTGCCGGTCCTGCGTGCGCGGCAGATGCCGCGCGATGGCGTCCAGCGTTTCGTCTGGCATGCCGGGGAAGGCGTCCAGCAGCTCCTGTAATTGCCCGGTCGAGTACTGGCCGGCGGCGACATGCCCCGGCGCGCGCAGCCATGCGCGCAGCGCCGCCGGGCGGCGCTCGGCCGGCACATCGAATGGCGCTGTTGCGCCGCTCATCGTGTCCGGAGCGCGCCGCCGGCTGGTATCGCCGGCATCGATAGCGCGCCACAAGGCGGCCGCTTGTGGACCCGCATGCCGCTGCCGGATGCCGGCATTGGCAGCGGCCGCGCGCAGCGGCGCGGTGGCGCTCACGGGCGCTCCGCCCAGTATCTGCGCCAGCACCAGCTCCCACAGCAGGCGCAATTGCTGGCGCCGCGCCGCTTCGCCGGGAGGCAGGGCGCGTTCGATATCATCCACCAGCGCCAGCCAGCCGTCGGCCGTGCCGGCGTCCGCCGCAAGGCGCAGCAACTGGCGCAGATGCTGCGGCGCGAACTGCTGCGCCAGGCGTTTGAGCACGCCTGGCTGCGCGGCGCTGCGGCGCAACATGGCCGGCACTGCGCCGTCGGGGCGTTCCAGCAGGTGTGCCAGCAGTCCTTCGGGGTGCGACCAGTGCGTCCTTGTGTCGCCCGCCGTCCGGGCGCCTGCCATGCGGCCCGTGCGCAGGAAGCGTTCGAGCTGAGCGCCATCGCCGGCTGGCGCCGCCGTCCCCGCCTGCGCGTCGTCCGCGCTGTCGCGCAATGCCTCGCCCAGCGCCTTGCGCAGCAGTTCGTGCAGGCGCCGCGGCAGTTCCGAGTCGAGCAGGTGGGCGGGAATCTCGCCCAGGTCGATATCGAGCCGCCCGATGCGCCGCAGCCGGCCATCGTCGGCCTCGTCCAGCGCCAGCTCCAACGTCGGCAGCACCTGTTCGCGCGCCAGCGCCAGCAACTGGTCCTCCGCCATGGCGACGAGCCGCGGGGCGTCGCTCTCGAACGTCAGGTCGAGATGCAGGGCGCCGATGCGGTGGGCGGGGTTCATCGGCTCACATCCAATGGCTGTTGAACACCGGCCGGCGGCGCGGCGACAGCAGGAAGCGCAGCAGGTAGGCCGAGGCGTCGTCGAGCTCGTGCAGCGCGGCGCCGGCCGGCGTGGTGCTCTGCTGCCAGGCCAGGGCCGCCGCGCGCAGCTTGTCGAGCCAACTGCGGAAGCGGGCCTCGAAATCCTGCATCTCGACGTCGCCCAGCCAAAAGAAGGTGGGCAGCACATGGGCCGGCAGGTTCAGGCTGACGGTTTCCTGGGCCAGCTTGCGGAACTCCGGGTCGGCAAAGCGCGCGCTCCAGCCGGAAAACACGACGCTGACCTGGAAGGCGTAAAAGCCCTCGGCCGTCTCCGGATGGCTGGCATGGCCGGCGACGCGGGGGCGCAGCAGCGTGTGTTCGACCAGATGGAAACCTTCGCAATCCATATTGAGTTGGCGCAGTTGCGCGTTCTGCTGCGGGGTCAAGGCCGCGCTCTCCGCATCGGCGCCGTGGCCGCCGCGCGCGCACACATTGCGCAGCAGCGTCGCGGAGATATGCAGCACCGGCGCGGCCGCCGGCGTTTGCAGCCGCGCCAGCAACTGCGCCAATGTGTCCGGTGCGGGGTGTTCGTCGGCGACGATGCGCAGGCCGTGGCGGCGCATCGGTTCGCACAGCGAGCGGCAGCAGGGCAGCTTGTGCAGGCCCAGCAAAATGGCGATCTTGCGCTGGGCGCCGCTGACGTTGTCCGTGTCCCAGGCCGGTTTGTCGTAGCGGAAGCCGGCGGCGCGCTCCCTGCCGAGGGTGACGATGCGGGTCAGGAAGGCCAGTTTGTTTTCCAGCAGCCAGGCGTGCAGCTCGCGCCGCCCGGCGAAATAGAAGTTGAACTTGCGCAGAGACTGTTGCGTGTAGCGTTCGCCGTACATGGCCAGCATGACGTCGAGCACGCGGTCGCGGCGCTCGTCGAAGGGGTCGAAGCGCTCGCGTATCGCGTCGAGTTCCCGGGCGATGCCGTCGTTGTCGCGGGTGTACAGCGCTTCGATATCGGGCAGCATCCGGTTGCTGATGGGCTGGCAAAAATAGGACTGCCGCAAATCCGCGTCGACGGAAAACACCCGCCGGATGCTGGCCAGATTGCGCAGGTAGTTCGCCATCACCTGTTCGAATACGTATAGATACGCTTTCAATTGACGGGCGCTGGCGCGCTCGGCCGGCGTGGCGCTGGCCGGCAGGCCGTAGGCGTTGATGCCATAGATGGCGGGGAACTGCTGCTGGATCGAGTAATACTCGTCGAGCGGCATGCCGGCGCCGGTGGGCACGTTGATGAAGTGTTCCAGCGATGCCTTGCGCTCGCGCTTGGCGCGCGACTCGAACTGCAGTTTTTTCAGGCTGGCCCAGGCTTCGTCGGCCAGGGCGGCTGTCGCGGCGGCGTTGGCGCCGTCGTCGCCGGGCGCGGCGTCGGAATTGTCGGAATTGCGTATGAAGTGCAGCCGCAACTGGCGTTTCAATTGCGCCGTGTCGGGAAAGCGCAGGCGCGGCACGTCGCCTTCCAGCTGGCGCGCCGACTCCTCGGTCAGCAACTGGCCATGCTGGTCGCACAGCTGCAGCGCGTGGACCTTTTGCACGCCTTCGATGCCGCGTATCAGGCCGATCAGGCGCACCAGCGAAATGGCCGCGCGCGGGTCGCGCTGGCCGCTTTCCAGAATCAGGCCGTGTTCGGTGTAGGGGCCGGAAAACAGCTCGTCGAGCGGCACGCCGTCCGCCGCCGCATGCTCGTAGTCGCCCAGTTGCAGGCCGGAGATCACCTGGTGCGCGCACTGGAAGAAGATGTCGGCGTAGATTTCCGCCGGGTCGCGCAGGCTGTGGATTTCGATGTCGCCCGCCAGGTAGAAGTCCTTGGTGCGCAGCACGGTGATGCGGCTGAGGTCCTGGCACAGTGCGCGTCCGGCCGTGAAGATCGCGTCGACGGCGGGCGCGACGGCGGCCTCGGGCGCCGCGGCGGCGCCGTTGTCGGCCAGTTTCAGTTCTATCCTGGTCAGGCCGTTGCGGGCGCCGCTCTCGTGTATCCAGACGTCCTCGATCTGCGGCACGCGGTCGTACAGGTGGCGGCGCCAGTCGTCGGCCGTGACCGCCTCGCTGGGGAAGATGTCCTGCGGCAGATGCAGCGCGTGGCGCGCCAGGTCGATGGCGCCGTCGCCGCCGGCCAGGTAGTCCTCGTGCGGCAGCGCGGAGCGGAAGGCCAGTTCCGTCAGCGCGTAGCTGAGCTGGTCGAGCATGGTCACGCCGGGATCGTGGGCGTTGTAGTCGGTCCAGTGCCGGCCGCACAGTTCCTGCAGCAGCGCCATGCCGGCCTGCTGAAGGGAGGCGAAGTCGAGGCCGTCGCGGTCCGCTTCGAGCCGGGCAATGGTGGCCGGTGCGATCATGCGGGGCCGGGCAGGCGTTCGCCGAGCTGTTCCCGCAGCGCCGCCAGCAGGGCGTGGACGCGCTGGTAGGGCAGCCGGCCCAGCGCGGCGACGATGAGTTCCGCGTCGGCCCAACAGAGCACATAGCGGCCAGGCCCGCCGCCGTCGCTGGCGGCGCCGGCGTTGGCCTGGTGATTCAGGCGCCCGATCAAATCGTATACGTGCTTGAACGGCAGCTCGGCCAGCGCCTCGATCACCAGGGCGCCCTCGTCGGTGCGCAATGCCAGGGTCAGCGCCGGCATCAGCGGGCGCCTTTGCCGGCCTGCGGCTGGCACTGCGCCATGCTCGGGTCGAACCACAACTGGGTCAGGTAGACGCGGATGCAGGTGCGCCGCGCCTCCGGCGTGCCGGCCTCGTCGAGCGCGCAGCCGGTGCGGATCTGCAGGCGGTAGGGATCGTTGGCCGAAGCCGTTTCCCTGGTCCAGCGCAGCGCGATGCGGCTGCATTTGCTGCCGCAATGGGCCTGGTGGTAGGTGATTTCGCTCTTGCCGCCCTGGAAGGCGTTGAGCGCGTAGGCGTGCATGAGCGCATACTTGCCGGAGCCTTGCTTGCCGGTGCCGGCCATCACCTCGAAGGCGTGGCAACCGCTCAAGTCGCAGGTGATGTCGTGCCAGGCGCCGTCCGCCGGCACCGTGGCGACGGCGCGGCCGATGCGGCCGTCGGCCACCACGCGGCCCTGCACGTCCAGCTGGAACTGGCTGTCCGGCGGGCCGGCCGGCCCGACCAGCGGCGCAAAGGCCACGTTGTCGGGCGCCGGCCGCAGCTCCATCGCCTTGCGGTAGCCGTCGCCGGGCTTGCCGTCGTCTTCCTGCATGCCGCCGGTGCCGAACACCAGGCTGCGGCTAGGCGCGTCCATCCTGACCGACCAGATCGCGCTCTTGTGGGCGATGTCCTGGTAAAAGCTGAGCAGGCGCCCCTGGCCGATCTGCCCGACCTTGAGGCCGTCCGTCGGGGTCTTGTCGAACTGCTGGTCGACGATGTTGAGCATCGACTCGATCAGAGCCGCGAACGCGCCCTGGGCCGGCATGGCGCCTTGCTGAAACAGGCGCTTGAGTGTGTCGCGGCTATGTTGTGCCATCGGAAGCCTTCGTTGAAATGATAAATGTGGAACCGATATCGAGCGTCTGCAGGTCGGCGCTGTGCAGCGTGCCCTCCTTGTCGCTGATGGCGATCAGGTGTTTGTCGACCGGCACGGCGACGCTCCACGGGTATTGCCAGGCGATGGCGCTGCTCTGCTCGGCCGCCGTGTCGGACAGCAGGTAGCGGCCCTCGTCCGTGGGGGCGATGCGCAGCATCGAGCAGGCGCTGACGTCGGCGATGTAATCGAGGCCGATGATGTAGGAGACCACCTCGTGCAGCCGCACGCTCCAGCCGAAGTGGATGCGGTTGCCGACCGCGCTCCAGGGCGACAGGAAGCGCGAAATGTCCTCGTTCAGGCGGGTGATGTAGAGCCCGCCGGCGAGCCCGTCCTTCAGGCGCACGGTGCAGCGCACCTGGATCTGTTCGTAGACGGGATGGCGCACCGCGATGGCGGCCGCCGGCGGCGCCAGCGCCGTGACATAGCGCTCCACCTCGCGCACCAGCTTGCCGTTCAACTGCGGCATGCGGTGGGCGGCGGCGCCGGCTGGCAGCGGCGGCACGAGGACGATCAGCACATTGCCCGGCCGCACCCAGTCGCGCGGCGTCTGCCCTTGCATGCGCAGATTGGCGAAACACTTGGCCTTGTAGACCTCTGGGAACTGCTGCAGGATCAGCGCCTCGTAGTCGGCCGGCGTCACCGCGCGGCCCTTGTGGCGCAGGCGCTCGGCCAGCCGCGTGTGGCGCTGCGCGCGGTTCTCGCCCAGCCGGCCGCCGCGCGTCGCGATCACCTGGGTCAGCTTGCCGAGGCCGGGGATGGGCGTGCGGCTGCGCTCGATGCTGGCGGCCGGCAGCGTCAGCAGCGACGTCGACTGCATGTCGGCCGCCTCGCGGCGCACCCGCAGCGCCTGGGTGCAGACCGTGTAGACGCTGCAAAAGTTGCGCAGCCCTTCGGCGGCGCTGATGCGCAGCCAGTACAGCCCCGACGCCATCACCGTGTGCTGCAGGCTGATGTCGGCCGGGATAGTGAGCGCCACCACCCCCGAACTCATGAAACCGTCGGTGCTGTCGGAGATGATGTTGCGTTGCGGCAGGGGCAGCCATTGATTTCCCCTCAGGTAAGACCAGCGCACCGGCGCCGGCTGCTCCGGCAGCGAGTCGTCCTGCAGGTGGAAGAACAGCGTCAGCGTGGTGTCGAGCTCGCTGGCCGACAGGCCGATATGCAGGTAGCCCAGCTCGGTATAACTGGGAATCAGCGTGGCGCCCCCGGCGGCCGAGGCGTTGGCCGCCTCCCAGCCCTGCGGGTGCAGATGCAGCAGCGTGTTGTTCCAGCCGCCGTCCGGCGCCGCGCCGCCCTGCTGCAGCGCGATGTGCGCCACGGCCTCGTAGCTGGTCGTGATGGCGGCCACCAGCGGCGTGTAGGGCAGCTCGGGCACGCCGGCCATGAAGTTGTCGCCCTTGCCGCGCAGATTGCGCTTCATGGCGTGCGCCAGGGCTTGCGGATACTCGCGGTGGCCGAAGGCGAAGCGCGGACCCGCCAGCGTGAACTTGAAATAGCCGTTGCGCGAGGCCGCGCTGTAGGCGGCGCCGTTGGCCGGCAGGGCGGCGCCCGGCCGGATGTGCCCCAGCACCGCGTCGCAGGAAAGCCGGCTATGCTTGAGCACGCGCCGGCTGGCCGTGCGCGCGTAGTCGCTGCCGAACAGCGCAGCCAGGGGGGCCTGGTCCTCGTCCGGCCGCCAGACGCCGTCGGCCAGCACGGCCACGCCGGCGACGTAGTCTTCCGTCTCCACCGTGGTGGAATAGTCGTGGTAATAGGTTTTGAAGCCGCCGCTGTCGGCCGGCAGCTCGCCCCATTCCAGGTCGACGTGGAAGTGGCGCAATTCCTTGCCCGCCGCCTCGCCGGCGCCGACGATCAGGTAGGAGCCGACCACGGGGACGGGGCCGAAGGGCTGGAACGGCGCGGCGGGGCTCAACTGGCCGATCTGGTTGTTCAGGGAGAATTGGCGGCAGCCGCTCACGCCCACCTCGATGCTCGCCGCGCTCAGCTTCAGGTCGCGCAGCAGGCCGTAGGGATAGACATAGCCATCCGGATTGAGCAGCAGGCGCAGCATCGGCACTTCCACCTGGAAGTCCTCGCCGTGCAGGGCCGGGGTATACGCCACCACCGGCGGCACCTCCAGCGCCAGCTCGCATTCGAGGCGCAGCGTGTAGCCCGCCGCATGCCGGCCGCCCGCCGCCGGCGTGGACGGATGATACGCGGGCAGCGCGATCCAGCCGGCCGGCCCCGTCAGTTCCATGGTGAACAGGCTGCCCAGAATGCGCAGGAACACATCCTCCTGCTCGACCGCGTCGATGGTGTCGCCGGCCTGCTGCTTCTTGTGGCGGATCACGCTTTCCAGCTGGCGCAGGCGCCATTGCAAGTCCTGGTTGGCAAACTGCAGCGTCAGGGACAGGCGCCGCCGGCCTTCGCGCATCAGCAGGACGTTGCTGGCCAGGGCGAAGCCGAGACGTGCATGGCGCGCCTGGCCGGCGGCGGCCGGGTTTTTCGGCGCGCCCATCAGCGGCACGGCGCGCAGCAGGGCCGGGTCGGTAGTGACCTGCTTGCCGGGCGGGGCGATGTGCTCGATCCAGGCATGGCTGGGCCAGGCGTGCCGGGCCGGCGCGCTGCCGCCCTTGTCCATTTCCGTCTCCGGCGAGACGTTGCGGTCGCGGTTGAAATACAGGGTGTGCAATGCCTGCACGCTGGCGTCGCCGACCAGCAGGCGCGTGTCGCTCAGGTAGACCAGCTCGGGGCCGCCGCCGGGCGGCTTGGCCAGGAAGGCCGTGCCGGCGGGGATTTCGACGCTGGCGCCGGGGGCGCAGGGCGCCACCACCAGATAGCTGTGGTCGCCGACGGCGGGCAGGGCGGGCGCGCGCAGGATGCGGTCGTAATAGAAGTCCAGGTGCTGGCCGGTAAACCGGTTCAGCCTGGCGTTCAGGCGCTCGGCCATGCGGATGAAGGCGATCAGCAGCGCCGCGCCGGGTTCGTGCTCGCCGCTGACGAGGGAGCCGGGCAGTTCGCGCGCCGCCTCCTGCTGCACCATCTCGATGGCTTTGACGAAGGCGTAGTAGTTGGACTTGATGCCGCTCAGGGTCGGCCGCGCGCTGGCGCCGGGCGGGCGGCGCCAGTGGGCGCGCAGCCCCAGTTGCGGCGCCGGCAGCAGGGCGGCGAAACCGTGGCCGTCCTCGCACAGGCTGGCGATCACGTCGGCCAGCAGCGCATACAGTTTGCGGCCGGCGCGCCCCTGCGCGCCGGCCAGGTCGCCGATCCAGCCGTCGAGCAGCCTGGCCAGCGGCGTCATCGGTAATTGCTCGATGGACCGGGCCGCGGCGCCGTCCCACCACTGCTCGAACGGCGCTTGCAGCGGCGCCAGCCTGGTCGACAGGATGCGCGCCATGACGAGGGTTTCGTCGGCCGAGAAATACGCCTGCCAGTCGCCGTCGGGCGTGTTGTCGAGCTGGTAGAACTTGACCAGGCGGGCATACTCGCCGGCCATCGCCAGCAAGTCGGGGAAAGGCATCTCGGCCAGCGCGAAGTAGCCCTCCTGCAGCGGTTGCAGCTGGCGCTGCTCCTGGCTGCTGCCGTCGCGCACAAACAGTTGCGGCTGGTCCGGCTCAGGGGCTGACATTGCTGCCTTCCACAAAATAGAAGGGATATACCATATTGCTGCGCGTATTGGTCATGCGGACCGTGTAATGCAGGCTGATGTCGAGGCGGCCGTTGCCGATCTCCAGGTCGCTGACCTCGATGTCGTTGAGGGTGATGCGCGGCTCGAAGAACAGGATGGCGCGCTCGATCAAGTCCTTGATCTCGGCCAGGGTGCCGTCGTGGACGTTGTCGAAGACATGGGTCTTGATCCCGCAGCCGAACTCGGGGCGCATGACCCGTTCGCCCGGCGCCGTCGACAGCAAAATGAACAGGCTTTGGCGGATGTCGTCCTCGCCGGCCGCCATGGCCGCCCGGCCGCCGCCGGCGCGCTCGTCCTTGCTGAACGTCGGGGGGAAGGCCCAGCCGCGGCCGAGAAAGGAATGGTCGATGCTCATCGTGGTGTGCGCTAGCCGCCGATGATGACGGTGGCGCAGCCCAGCGATATCGAGCCGCCGTGGGCGCAGGGGTCGTTGACGCGCGCCGCCGGCTTGCCGCCTATCATGACGGTCGTCGAACCCATGACGATGCTGTCGGGCGGCCCCACGCACAGGCATTGGTCGCCGACGACGGCGGCGGGTAGTTTGCCGATCAGCACGGTCGGCACCCCCGGTCCCACCACGGCGCCGCCCACATGGGGAATCGGCGCGGGGACGGCCGGCGTCTGCATCGGGCAGAGGTGCATATCGGTCAGGCGGGCGGCGGGCGGCATGGCAGTTCCTTTCTATTGGCTGGGAGGGGGCGGCGCGGTGGCGGACTCAGTTGATCATCACCGTCGCGCCCTTGATCGTGAGCTGGCCGGAGGCCGACAGTTCGGCGCTGGTGGTGCCCTCGGCCGTCAGCGCCGCCGACGCCTTGCTGCTGATATTCATGGCCTTCGCCTCGATGTCGGTGCCGGCCTGCAGGGTGATCTTGCCGCCGGCCTTGAGCACGATGTCCTTGGGGCTGTCGAGCAGGATGCCCTGCTGGTCGAGCGCCACCTTGTTGCCGTTCTGGTCCTTGACGACGATGGACTTGGCGTCGTCGCTCATGACCACCGAATTGCCGGCCGGCGTGAGCAGCGTCATGACCTTTTTCTCGTCGTCGAACTCGATCTTCAGCAAGCCCTTGGTGACGATGGCCTTGATGTAGTTTTCCGCCGTCAGGCTGTAAGGGGGGGCGCGCTTGCTGCTGTACAGGCTGGCGAGCACCAGCGGGTTGGACGGGTCGTTGTTCAAATAGCCGACGATCACCTCGTCGCCGATTTCCGGAATGAAGAAGGCGCCCACCTGCTCCGAGCCGTAGGCGCTGGCCAGGCGCGCCCACACGCCCGCGCTCTTGTCCTGCAGCACCGGGATGGTGACCTGGATGCGGTGCTGCCCGGCCGGGTCCGCGTCGAGTTTGCTCACCACGCCGATCTGCAGGCCGCCGACGCCGGGCGTCAGGCCGGACGCCGCCTCGCCGGCGCCGCCCTGGGGCGCGGCGTTCCAGTCGGGCGCCAGGCCGAAAACGACGTCGGTGTACCAGTTGCCGTCGGCGATGACGTGCTCGACGCCGCTGACGAACACCTTGCCGCTAAAGCGCTTGCCGACGCCGGCCAGCGCGATCAGGGCGCCCGGCACGGCCAGCGCGCTGCCCTGAAAACGCATGCTGCCGCGCACCCTGGCCAGCGCCGCCTTGAGCTGGCGCGCGTCGGCCCAAGCCTTCAATGCCGTCGTTTCCAGTGGCGCCGGCGTTTGCAGGCGCAGCGTCTCGACGCCGCCGACGGCGGCCAGCGCGGCGGCGGCCAGATTGCCCTGCAGCTTCAGCGCGACGGCCGGCGCCTTCTGCTCGGCGATGGCTTGCGCGCCCGGATCCCAGGTCACGCCGACGACCTGCTTGAACTGGGTGCGGGCGTCGATGTCGGCCTCGAAGTGCATCAGGTCGGTGCCGTAGGCGACGCTCAGCACCGGCTCGCCGTCGGTCTTGGGCGGCTGCACCGTGACGCCGCCGTCGGCGGTGATGACGAGCAGGCCGTTGGCCTCGGCCCGCGCCAGCACGAAGTCCCAGTCGCTGCTGTAGTACTGCACCAGGCCGTGGTAGCTGGCCTGGGTGGCGGCGACGTCGACCTTCAGGCCGGAACAGCTTTGCAGGATGGTGGTGATGGCGGCGCTGTCGGTGTTGTCGATAAAATTGGCGTTGCTGCGGCTGAGTGTCAGGGCGAAGGCCGGGTGGCGGCAGTCGACAATCAGGTGGGCCTGGTTATCGGCGGCGACGTGCAGGCCATGCCGGACCACGACGCCGGCAAAGATCGGCACCGCGTCGCTGCCGTAGCCGGCCTCGACGCCGATGCTGGCGCCCGGCACCAGGCTGTCGCTGTCGCTGAGCACAAACTCCTGCGCCGACATGTCGCCGTCGCTGAATATCAGGCGCGCCTGCGACAGCTTGTTGACGGTTTTCGTCACCGTCAAGGAAATCAGGCGGAAGGTGCCGGGCAGCGCCGCGCCATTGCTGCTGATGATGAGGTTGAGGACGCCGTTGGCGGCGAGTGCGGGGGAGGGGGGCGGCTTGGACATGGCTTCAGCTTAATGGCGGAAAACGCAGCTGCGTGCCCGGCTTCAGGTCGCGAAAATTGACCAGCCCGTTGAACCTGGCGACGGCCATGTAGTAGCCGGGGTCGCGGTAGATGCGGTTGCACAGCAGCGGCAGGGTGTCGCCGGCGCGCACTTCCACCAGGTGGGAGAGGTCGGGCGAAGACTTGTTGGCACGCAGTAAAATCTCCTGCACGCTCATGTCCGAGAGCACGTGCAGCGTCACCTTGGCGCGCAGCGGATTGCCGTTCGGCTTGAACAGCGTGTAGTCGATGTCGATCTTGGTGACGCGGCCGATGAACATCATGCCGGCGCCCCACTGGAAGCGCACCAGATTCGGCTCGTGGCTGGTGCCGTTAACGTAGTACACCAGGGTCAGCAATTCCTTGATCAGGGTGGCGACGCTTTTCATGCCATATAGCGCCACCACGCCGGTGCCGTCGAACACCAGTTGCGGCAGCTTGATCTGCTCCGAGTGGGCGGCGTTGAACTGGATGTGGCTGCCGCTCTGGCCCAGGGTGAGGCATTTGTTGTACTTGACGTTCAGCTCATGCTGGTAGCCGGACGGGTTGATCAGCACCTCGAAGCGTTTGCCCGCCACGGACGCCGCCTTACTTGCCAACTCGCCCAGGACGCCGGTCTGGCTGGTGCCCGTGCGATTGTCCCTGTCGACGAGCGAGATCGTCAGCTTGTTCTTCAAGCCCGTGCTCAGTCCGGCCATCTAGCGCTCCTGCAGTTGGCCGAGGGCGGTGCGGATCAGGCGCCGGCATTCGGCCAGTACCAGCTCGCGCTGCGCCGCCGAGCAGCTGTCCCCGGCGCTGCTGCAGTCGCTTGCGGCGGCGTCGGCCGGCCTGGTTTTGGCGGCGCCTCCGGCGCCCTGCACCACGCTGGACTTGATGTGTAATTGCTGGATCTCGATGGCCATGGCTTAAATCAGACGGTTGGAATAGGTATAACTGAGGGTGATGTTTTCGATCGCCACCTCGCTGCTGGTCGCGTTGAACTTCTCCACCTCCCATTTGACGGGGTAGGCGTTGGCAAACGACCAGGCGCGGATCGGCAGGCGGTGGACGTTCATCAGGTAGACGCCTACCGGCTGGGCCACGATGGGCACGATGAAATCGAGTTCGAACACGGAGCGGCACCACAGCACCAGCGGCGAGTGGAAGGGGGCGATGCCGCGCTTGAGGACCAGGCTGCGCGACTTCATGCCCGTCGGCAGCGTGTGCACATAGCGGTTCTCGCCGCCCTCGATGACGGTTTCCGTGTCGAGCTCGGCGTTCATGCCCGACACCTCCTGGAAGGAGGCGTCGGTCATGCCTAGCGTGGCGCCCAGCACGACCTTGAAGTAAAAGGCGGACGGCGGGTAGTCGTCCTTGCCGAACAGGGAAGACAGCATGGACATGGTGCGGGCCGCCCTCTTAGCCGTTGGCGATGGTCAAGCCTTCGTGGACGATCTCGATCGTCTCGATCGACGCCTCGTTGCCCTCGGCCTTCAGGTCGGTGCCGGTGATCTTGGTCGGCCAGGCGTTGGCCAGGGTCCAGACCATGGTCGGGGCGCCCGTTTCGTCCAGCAGGCTGATCGTGACGGGCACGCGCTTGATGGTGTTCATCTTGATCTGGTTGAACCAGTCCCAGAACTTGTTGTCGGACTTGAACACGCCTTTTTTCATGGTCACGTTGCCGACCTTTTTCAGGCCCGGCATCTTGATCACCGAAAATTCCGGGCTGTCGCCGTGCCGGTACTTGATTTCCTCGGACTGGATGTCGAGTCCGCTGACCTCCTGGAAGGACATCACCTGGGAGTCCCATTTCACCTGGAAATAGAACTTGGGAAGCGGCCATACCGCCGTGGATTGTTTCGAGCCATCATCTGCCATCGCGAACCTCTTTCATGTGTCGGTGTACAAAGGGGGGATTGCCGCTGCGCGTATCAGGATTTCTGCATCTGCTGCTGGAAGGTGATTTCGATGAACTCGGCCGGGCGGCTCACGGCCACCAGGATGGTGACGCGCAGGATGCCCTCCAGGATGTCGTCGGCCGTCATGGTTTCGTTGAGGCCGACGGCGACGCTGAAGGCGTCGTCCGGCGAGGCGCCGGCCAGGCCGCCGCGTTTCCAGATGCTGGTCAGGAAGTTGCGCGCCATGCTCTTGATGGTGACCCAGGTGTTGGCCACGTTGGGCTCGAAGACATAGGCCTTGCTGGCCAGGCGCAGCGATTCCTCCAGCATGATCATGGTGCGGCGCACATTGATGTAGCGCCAGTCCAGGCTGTTGCCGTCGAGGGTGCGCGCGCCCCACACCAGCGTGCCTTCGCCGATGAAGCTGCGGATCGCGTTGATGGACTTGCCCGTGGTGCTGACGTTGAGGTCTTCCTGGTCGTTGTGCGTGATGTTGACGGCCGGCGAGCTGACCGAGGCCAGGCCGACGTTGGCGGGCGCCTTCCACACGCCGCGGGTGTTGTCGACCATCGTGTACAGGCCGGCCATGGCGGCGCCGGGCGGCATCAGGTTGACCTTGCGCTGCACGGCCAGCAGGATGCGCGTGTACAGGGAGCTGATGGCCGTCAGCGTGTTGTGGATGGATTCGACCTGCTTGGCGCCATCGTCCTGCTTGGACCAGTCCGTCTCTATGCTGTCGAGTATCCGGCCGATCTGCTCGGCCTTCAGCTTGGCGCTGGGGTTCTTGGTCGTGTCGGCGTACAGCACGGGCGCCAGCTCGTTGCGCAGCAAGTCCTTGAGGCGGCCGCGCTGCTCCAGGTCGAGATGCGTGAAATTCAAATCCTTCAGGGCCACGATGGTGGTGTTCACCCACGGATAGTAGGCGGCGCCGAAGGCCAGGAAGCTGCTGCTGACCTGGTCGCGGAAAGTGTTGACGGGGCCGTCCTGCAACTCGGCGGCGCCGTCGTAGACGTCGAGGATGGCGAAGCGGTTCTTCATCTTGTAGCCGCAATGCATCAACATCTGCTGTTGCAGCGAGTAGCAATCGTTCTGCGCCAGCAGCATGGCTTCCGGAATGACCAGCATGGTCGGCTCCTGCTCCTTGAGCAGCGCGTCGATGCCCGCCTCCAGCCTGTCGGCCGCCGGCTCGGCCCGGTAATCGCCGACCGACACGATGTAGCAGGCGCCGCCGCCGTTCTGGAAGAACAGTTGCATGCTGTGGTAGAGCAGGTGCTTGCCGGCGGTCCGCGTCAGCACGTAGTCGGCGCGGGCGCGCCTCGCCTCGGCCTTGACGGCGGCGGCATTGCTTTCGGCTGCCGCCGCCGCGCTCTTCTCGGCGGCCGCCTTGGCCTCCAGCGCCGCGCCGGCCTCGGCCGCCGTCGCGGCCTCGTCCGCGCTCTTGTACGCGGCGGCCTTGGCCGTCTTCTCGTCGCCCTCGGCGGCGGCCGCCAGTTCCGCCTGCGCCGCCGTGGCGTCGCGGCGCAGCTTGATGGCCTTCGCCGTGGCCGACTGTTCGACGTCCTGGGCCGACTGGCTGGCCTCGGCGTCCAGCGTCAGACCGGCCGCCTCGGCCGCCGTTTTGGCGGCCTCCTGCGCCGCCGTATAGGCCGCCTCAAGCTCGGCCCGGGTTTCCTCGCTGCTGCCGGCGAGCGCGCCGCGGGCCTGGCGCAGCGCGGCGGCGCTCTCGTCGGCCTTGGCGCGCAGCGTCAGTTGCGCGGCCGCCGCCGCGTCGGCGGGGGCGACGGCGGCGAAATCGGCGCTGTCGTTGTCGCCGGCCACGGCAAAAGTGAAGTTCGGCACGGGCGCGCCGCCGTAGCACGCCTCGAACTCGGCCATCGAGGTGATGCGCCAAGGCTTGTCGCGCAGCGAGGCGCCCTTGTAGCTGGCGCTTTGGGTATGGCCGATAAAGGCCGGCACGGCCGTGGCCACTTCGACGACTGAGTTGGGGAAGGCGTTCTTCTCAACGATGTAGACCCCGGGAGTTTTATACTGCGCCATTTTGCGTCCTTTAAGTGTGGAATCAGGGGATATAGATTTCTGACACTAGTACTGTTACCGTACTGCCTTCTGCAAGTTCCCTCCCGACGGCGGCCACGCTGGCATTGGGCAGCCGCTTGATGAGAATTCTTTCCCCCAGTTCCCCCTGTTCGCGCAATTGCAGGCGCTGTGCATGGGTCTGGCGCATTTCAACGGCCTGTTCGCTGACGAAGGTCAGCGCCGGACGCTTGCCGGGCAGGGCGGTGTAGCCGCGCGCCGTGAAGCGCAGCTCGCCGTCGAGGTCGACGATGGCTGGATGCGGCAAGCCCGGATCGCTCAAAAAATAATATTTCCAATGGCTCTTGCGGGCGCCGAAACGCACCAGGAAGACGGGCGCCTGGCCGCCGGCCAGGGCGGCGGCCACATCCGCCGGCGCCAGCACCATGAAGAACGCCGGCCTGGCGGGACGGAAGCTGGGCCCCGCCAGCGCCGCCGCCTTGTTGGGCGCGACGGCCTGGCTCCAGGCCGTCTGGTCGGCCTGTTCCGCCGCGTGCAGGCGCCAGCGGCCCGGCTGCTCCTGCCGCGCCTGGGTGCTGTGGAAATACAGGCAGGCTTCGGCGTCCGGCGCATCGAGGGCCGTGTACAGGGAAAAGTGGCGGTCGACGGCAAAGACCTGGAACTCGAATTCGTCGAGCCGCTCCGGCGCGGCCAGCAGCGCGGCCCGCGCCGCCGGCTGGCCGAGCAGGGTCAAGCCGTTGGCGGCGGGGCGCCGCAGAATGCCCAGCCTGTCGAGCAGGGCGGCGCACTGCGGCGTCGGCTCGAACTGGACGTTGCCGGCCGAGGCGGCGGGAAAGTAGGCGTGCTCGGCCGACAGTTGCAGCAGGATGGAGTAGGCGCCGCCCATCGCTCAGTGGCCCGCGCTGGTCACAGGCTGCGCGACGGTCGGCACCTGGCCCGTCAGCGTGTCGGCGCCATAGCCGACCATGCGCACCCTGTACAGGGCGGAAGGCAGGTAGTGGCCGCTCAGCATGCTCCACAGATTGCTGAGCTCGTGGGTCTTGAGGTTCTCCATGTCGAGCAGGAGTTTGTCGATGCGCTCATCGAGGTCGGGCGTGACCTGGTGGTCGAATACGGGCGTGTGCTGGAAAAAACCGATGGCGCTGGAAATGAATTTGAGCGCTTCGGGGTAGTTCTTGTCGCTGAAATTGGCGGCCACCAGCATGTACAAATTGAGGAACAGCGGCTTGCCATACACGGGCGCGCGGCCGGCGCCGCTGGCGGCGACATGGGCCTGCTGGGGCAGCGTGTCCTTTTCTATGTTCACCAGACACACCACCAGCTTGTTGGCAATATGCGGCGCCACCGTACCGTCCTGTGCCACGACATTGGAGACGACGACGATATCGTCGCTCAGCTTGTGGGTGCGGCGCAAAAACTGGTTCAGGTGCTGGGCCAGGTGCTCGATGGCGGCGTGAATCATGGCGCGCCATTTCCGCTTGCCGACATAGTTCCCGCGCTGGTGGAACGGCCACCTTGTTTGGCGCGGCGGCTATTGGCTGTGGTCGGCGTGTGAATTTTCATGGTAATTAAGTAAATATAATTTCATAAGTTTCACATAGTTAAATGTTGGAAATTCTATCCAATTATTGCAATATTGATATACTTTTCAGTGCCACGGACTTGCCGCAGTTGATGAGTCAAAGGATGGGAAAGGGCCGCGCCGAAGGCCGCCGCGCCATGCCGCAAAAGACTGGCCATCAAGCAAGCGAGCTCAACATATTGTCAAGCAGTTAACACTATCCTTATAGCATAAGCAAATTGGCGGGCCAAGAAATTTGTTGACGTGAAGATGGGATGCAAGAGCAGGCAGCGATTAATCGCCCTTGGCTTGTGTTGATGGCGCCACAAGCGAGCGCCAAAGCTGGGCGGCCCTGGCTGGCAGGCCGACGGGCAAAGCAAGAGTGACGTTAACGCCACATCCGCAATAAATATTTCAGAAATTATATTGCATAAAGAAACTTAAAATTGCCATACGGAAATGCAAAGTATATAATTGCTATATTCTAAATAATTCTATTAGGAATATATGCATCAGCATCCCATGCTGCGGCGCGGCATGGTGTCCGTTCCTTTCTGTGCTCCGCTTGCCACCTCCCACCCCGATCTGCCTGCCACACAGTGTTGCCCGGTTCGCGCGCGGCTGCTGCGCGCTGCGGTGGCCGCCGCCATCTGGGCCTGGCTGCCGGCCGCCTACGCCCAGTCCGGTGCCGGCGCGGCCGGCGCCAACCAGGAATTCCTGCGCCAACAGGAGCGCGAGCGCATAGTGCGCCAGCAGCAGCAACACAACCCCGACGTTCGCTCGCCCACCGCCGGCGTCGCCGAAGCCGACCGCCTGCCCGAGGCGGAAACGCCGTGCTTCGCGGTGGCGCGCATCGTTCTGGAGGGCGATTCCTCCGAGCAGTTTCAATGGGCGTTGGCCGCCGCCAACCGCGGCGCCGACGGCAAGGCCGACGCCGCGCCCGGCCGTTGCCTGGGCACGGCCGGCATCAATATACTGATGCGCCGCGTGCAAAACGCCATCCTGAAGCGCGGCTATGTGACCACCCGCGTGCTGGTCGGACCGCAGGATTTGAGCGGCGGCACACTGAAGCTGGGGCTGGTCCCGGGCCGCGTCCGCGCCGTCCGCTTCGCGCCCGGCAGCGACGGCCGCGCCACGCGCTGGAATGCGGTGCCGGCCGCGCCCGGCGATTTGCTGAACCTGCGCGACACCGAGCAGGCGCTGGAAAACTTCAAGCGGGTGCCGACCGCCGAGGCCGACATCCAGATCGCGCCGGCCGAGGGGGGCGATGGACGGCCCGGCGACAGCGACCTGGTGGTCCAGTGGCACCAGGGCTTCCCGTTCCGGCTGAGCGTCTCCGCCGACGACTCCGGCAGCGCGGCAACGGGCAAGTACCAGGGCGGCCTGACACTGTCGTATGACAACTGGTGGACCTTGAACGACTTGTTTTATATCAGCCTGAACCGCAACCTGCACGGCGCCAAGCCCGCCGGGCACGGCACGGAAGGCATGGTCGTCCACTATTCGCTGCCTTTCGGCTATTGGCTGCTGGCGCTGAGCACCAGCAGCGGCGGTTACCGCCAGCAAGTGGCCGGCACCAGCCAGACCTATCTGTACCGGGGCAGCAGCCGCAACGGCGACGTCAAGTTGTCGCGCCTGGTCTACCGCGACGCCGCCAGAAAAACCACCGTGTCCCTGCGCGGCTGGATGCGCGCCTCGCAAAACTTCATCGACGACACCGAGGTGGAAGTGCAGCGCCGGCGCACGGCCGGCTGGGAGCTGGGCCTGGCGCACAAGGAGTTCCTGGGCGCGGCCACGCTCGACGCCAACCTCAACTATCGGCGCGGCACCGGGGCCTTGGGCTCGCTGGCGGCGCCGGAGGAAGCCTTCGGCGAAGGCAGTTCGCGCGCCGCGCTGTTCACCGCCGACGCGAATCTGAACGCCCCGTTCAAGCTGGGCGGCTTGCAACTGAAATACACGGGGGCCTGGCGCATGCAGGTCAACCGCACGCCGCTGGTGCCGCAAGACCGCTTCGCCATCGGCGGCCGCTACACGGTGCGCGGCTATGACGGCGAAAGCAGCCTGTCCGCAGAGCGCGGCTGGGTGCTGCGCAACGAACTGGGCGTGACCCTCGGCGGCTCCGGCCACGAGTGCTATGTGGCGCTGGACCATGGCGAAGTGGCCGGCCCTTCCAGCGAATTCTTGCTCGACAAACGCCTGAGCGGCGTGGCGCTCGGCCTGCGCGGGCAGCTCTGGAGAGTCCAGTACGAGGTCTTTTTTGGCCGTCCGCTGCGCAAGCCGGAGCGCTTCCAGAGCGCCGCCAGCACGGCTGGATTCAGCAGCAATATGAGCTTCTAAGTAAGTCACTGTACCGAAACGCAATCATTCAATGTAAAAGGCCGTGCCATGAACAAGAATTTGTACCGGATCGTCTTCAATAAACGCCGCGGCCAGTTGATGGTCGTTTCTGAAAGCGCGGCCTCGCAGGGCAAGGCCGCCGGCGGCGAAGGCGTGGGCGCGGGCGGCGGCTCCGGTATCGATTGGCGTGGCGGTCCGGCCGCCGCGCTGCGGCCGCTGGGCCTGGCCGTGCTGGCGGCTTTGGGCATGGGCCTGCCCGGCGGCGCCGCCCACGCGCAAATCGTCGCCGACCAGAATGCGCCGGCCCGCCAGCGACCGACGGTGGTGCAGACGGCCAACGGCGTCACGCAAGTGAATATCCAGACGCCGAGCGCCGCCGGCGTCTCGCGCAACAGCTACAGCCAGTTCGACGTGCAGAGCGGCGGCGCCATCCTCAACAACAGCCGCAACAACGCCCAAACCCAGCTCGGCGGCTGGCTCCAGGGCAATCCCTGGCTGACGGCCGGCGGCGCCCGCGTGATCCTCAACGAAGTCAATTCGAGCAATCCCAGCCAGTTGCGCGGCTACGTCGAGGTGGCGGGCCAGCGCGCCGAGGTCGTCATCGCCAATCCGGCCGGCGTCAATGTCGACGGCGCCGGCTTCATCAACGCCAGCCGGGTGACGCTGACGACGGGCGCGCCCGTGTTCAATGGCGGCGGCCTGGACGGCTACCTGGTGCAGCGCGGCATGGTGACCATCAACGGCAAGGGCCTGGACGCGGCGGCCAGCGACTACACCGGCATCCTGGCCCGCGCCGTGCAGGTGAACGCGGGCATCTGGGCCAAGGAATTGCGCGTGGTGACGGGCGCCAACCAGATCGACGCCGGGCATGGCGCAGCGGCGGCCGTGGCCGGGACGGGCGCGGCGCCCACGTTTGCGCTTGACGTCGCGCAACTGGGCGGCATGTACGCCGGCAAGATCCATTTGATCGGCACGGAGGCCGGCATGGGCGCGCGCAACGCCGGCGTGCTGGCGGCGTCCGCGGGCGAACTCGTGCTGCAGTCGAACGGCTGGCTGAGCAACAGCGGCAACATCCAGGCGACGGCGGAGGGCGCCAAGGCCGCGCTCAGCGCCGCCGGCGACATCGGCAACGCCGGTACGATCTACGCGGGCGGCGACGCGCGCGTGACGGCGCAGGGGAACATCGCCAGCAGCGGCCTGATCGGCGCGCGCAACCACACGGCGGTGCTGGCCGAGGGCGCGGGTTCGCGCGTCGACATCGCCGCCGGCGCCGTCGTCGCCAGCGGCCTGAACGCCGACAACACGCTGGGCGCGGCGGGCGATCTGGAGCTGCGGGCGAGCGGCGCCGTGGCCATCCACGGCAGCAGCGCATCCGGCGGCCATGGCCGCATTTCGGGCGCCCAGTTGGACCTGCGCAATGCCGGCGTCAGCGGCGCCCACCTGACGCTGGAGGCCAGCAACGGCGGCGTCGACGCCAGCCATGCCGCCATCACGACGCAAGGCGCGCTGGAGATTGCTGCCCGGCAGGACCTGCGCACGGACTCCGCCGCGTTGACGGCGAATCAAATCGGCATTCGCGCCCACGACCTGTCCAACGCCGGCGGACAGATTCTGCAGCTTGGCGTCCAGGATATGTCGATACAGACTTCCGGCATGCTGGACAACAGCGGTGGACGCATCGCCACCAACAGCCACAACCTGACCCTGGGCGCGGACACACTCGGCAACGTCGCCGGTTCGATCGAGCACGCCGGCACCGGCACGTTGACGATTGCCGCGGCAAGCTTGCTGGGCCAACGCGGCAAAATTGCCGGAAACGGTGGGGTCGCCATCGCCGCCGGCACCGTCGACCACCGCGATGCCACCATGGTCGGCGGCCAGCTCAGCATCAACGCCGGTACGCTGGACAACCGCGCGGGGCGTATCAGCCAGACGGGCGAGGGGCAAACGACGCTGAACGTCAGCCAGGTCTTGGACAATACAGGCGGCAAAATCGAAACTGCAGGCAATGCCGGCATCAGCGCGGCCACCTTGATGAATGCCCAGGGACGCATCACATCCACCCAGAGCGTGCGCGTCGCCACCGGCGCGGCCTTGAACAATGCCGGCGGGACTATCGCCGCCGGCCAGCACTTGGTGTTGCGCGCCGCCGACCTCGACAACAACCAGGGCATATTGCAAGCCTACGCCGGCGACCTGACGTTGCAGGTAAACGATCTCGACAACAGCGCCGGCAGCGTCTACGCCGGCCGCGACCTGAGCACCAGCGCCGCCAACGTCAGCAACAGCGGCAAGTTGTACGCGGCGGGCAAGCAAACCCTGCGGGCCAGCGGCACCGTCAGCAATACGGGCGTGATCGCGGCGCAGGGCGACAACAGCATCAGCGCCAACCTCGTGCACAGCGGCGCGGCCAGCCTGTTGGGCGCGGGCGTGAAGGTCGATGGCAGTCTGAGCAATACAGGCAATCTGGACGTCAGCAGCACGCAGGCGATGCGGGCCGGCGGCCAAAACCTGGCCGCCGGCAACGCAAACTTGCGCGCGGCCTCGATCGACCTGAGCGGTAGCCAGACCGGCGCGGCGAACCTCGCCGTGACGGCGCTGAACGGCAACATCACCACCCGCGGCGCCGTCGTCGGCGCGGCCGGCACGCTGGCCATGACGGCGACGGCAAACGACGGCCAGACTCTGGACAATAGCAAGGGCCGCTTGAGCGCCGGGCAACTGGAGCTGAACGTCGGCCACCTCACGAATACGGACGGCACCGTCGTCCAGGTTGGCGCGGGCAACAGCCGCATCGCGCTGAGCGCGTCCAACGGCGTACTCGACAACACGGGCGGCCTGATCGCCGCAGAGCACGACTTGAGCTTGACGGGCGGCAGCGCCAGCAATATCGGCGGCGTGCTGCGTTCGGGCGGCGACATGAGCGTGGGCATGCGCGGCGACCTGCGTAATACCGGCCTGATGTATGCCGGCCGCGACCAGCGCGTGGAGGTCGGCGGCGCGCTGTCGAACACCGGTTCGATGGCGGCGCGCGGCAACGCGGCGATCGCCGCCGGCAGCCTGCGCAGCAGCGGACTGCTCGGGGCCGGCGTCAACGGCGACGGCAGCCTCGCGGCGGCGGGCAATTTGACGCTGACTGCGCGGCAAAATTTGCAGGCGGGCGGCCAAAACCTGGCCGCCGGCGATGCCGCGCTGAGCGGCGCCGGCGTCGACGTCGGCGGCAGCCAGACCAGCGCCGCCAACCTCGCGCTGACGGCCGCCAGCGGCGATGTGAACACGAGTACGGCGACGGTGTCGGCGGCCGGCCTGCTGCGCATCACGGCGAACGCGAACAATGCCCAGGCCCTGGTGAATACCGAAGGCAAGCTGGGCGCGGGCCAGTTGCTCTTGAACCTGGCCAATCTGCGTAACGGCAAGGGTGACATTGTGCAGACCGGCGCCGGCGACACGACCATCGATACCGGCGTGCTGGACAATACGGCGGGACGCATCGCCGTCAACAGCGCAAACTTGAGCTTGCGCGCGGGCACGCTCGGCAATGCCGGCGGCAAGATTGAGCACGCGGGAGCCGGTACGCTGGCAATTGAGGCGGCCACCCTGAACGGCCAGCGCGGCCAGATCACCGCCAATGGCGCCTTGAACATGAGCGCCGGCGTTGTCGACCACCGCGACGCCAGCACCGTTGCGCGCCAGATCACGGTGACGGCGAGCGACCTGGATAATCGCGCGGGTCAACTCATTCAGCTCGGGAATAGCCACACCAGTGTCCAGGTCAGCCAGAAACTCGACAATGCCGGTGGCCGCATCGAAACCAACGGCGCGGCGAGCATCGCCGCCGCCACCCTCGACAATGGCAAGGGCCGTATCACGTCGCGCCAAAGCGCCAGCGTCGGCGCCGTCTTGGGCCTGGACAATAGCGACGGCACCATCGCCGCCAGCCAGGACTTGGTGCTAACGGCAGGCAACGTCAAGAATAGCCGCGGCGTGCTTCAAGCCGTTTCCGGCAACGCGACGCTGCAGGTGGCCGACTTCAACAACGAGGCGGGAAACCTCGTGGCCGGGGCCGATTTGCACACCGTTGCCGACAACGTCGACAACAGCGGCAACCTATACGCCGCCGGCAAGCAAACCCTGCTCGCCAGCGGAACGGTCGGCAACAAGGGGGTAATTGCAGCCCTGGGCGACGTCGACATTCGCGCCGGCAGCCTGCACAGTGGCGCGGCCAGCCTGCTGGGCGCCGGCGTCAAGCTCGACGGCGCACTGGCGCAGTCGGGCAATCTGAGCGTCAGCGCCGCGCAAGGCATCGCTGCCTTGGGACAGAACCTCGCGGCGGGCGACATGACGCTGGGTGGAGCGTTCGTCGATATCGCGGGAAGCCAGACCGGCGCCGCCAATATCGCCATCACGGCCCACAGCGGCAACGTCAGCACCAGCAACGCGGAAGTGGGCACCCCCGGCACCCTGGCGATCAGCGCGCGGGCGCAAGACGCGCAAAGTTGGACGAATATCCACGGCGCCGTGAGCGCGGGACAGTTGGCCGTGCAAGTTGGCAAACTGAACAATAGCACAGGGAAAATCATCCAAACCGGTACAGGCGACACGACAATCAATGTCAGTTCGCCAAGCGGCCAACTGGACAATACCTCCGGCCGCATCGCTGTCAACAGCCGCAACCTGACGCTAGGCGCACACACCGTCATCAACGTCGATGGCAGCATGGAGCACGCCGGCGGCGGCGCATTTGCCATCGATGCCGTCACCTTCAATGGCCAACGGGGACGCATCGTCAGCAACGGCGCGCTGAACCTGGGCGCGGACAGCATCGACCACCGCAGCGCCAACATCGTCGCGCGGCAGATCAGCATCGCCGCAGGCAATCTGGACAACAGCCAGGGCGGCATTACCCAGCTTGGCGGCGACAAAACCAGCATCGTGGTTGGCCGTCACCTGGACAACCGCGGCGGCGGCATCGCCAGCAACGGCGATACCAGCATCGGCGCCGACACGGTGAATAACCAGGGCGGCACGCTGCAAGCGGCCGGCGCCGCCGGCTTGAACATCAGCGCAGCCGGCAGGCTGGACAATGGCAACAAAGGCACCATCGCCGCGGGCGGCAATGCCACCGTGGCCGGCGGCGTGATCCTGAACCAGCTCGGCCAGATCACCGCCGGCGGCAATCTGGACCTCGCTGCGGCCCAGGGCCTCGACAATGCGCAAGGTTTGCTGGCGGCCAGCGCCAACGTCGACCTGAAGGCGGCAAGCTTCGATAACGCCGGCGGTAAACTCGCCGCCATCCAGGGCAATGTGCGGCTTGCTACGATCGGCGCGACCGGCAACGACGGCGGCAAAATCCAGGCCGCCGGCGACGTCAGCCTGAACAATGGCGGGCTGGCAAACACCGGGGCCGCCAGCATCATCGGAGGCAACGTCGCGATCAACACCAATGGGCAGGCGCTGAACAACCGTTTGGGAACCATCGCCGGCATCCAGGGCGTCGACTTGCAAAGCGGCGCAATCGACAATGACGCGGGCCTGATCCAGGCCGGCACGGCGCTCGCCATCGATACCGGCGGCAAGGCGCTGCTCAACACCAACGCAGCCGGCTATGCCGCGCGCCATACCGGCGCGGGCGGCATCAGCAGCGGCGGCGCCGCCAAGCTGAACATCGGCAACTGGAACAATGCGGGCGGCTATTTTGGCGCGGCCGGCGCCATCAGCGGGCGCAGCGGGTACATTGACAATACCGCCGCAGGGAAAATCGTTGGGCGCTCCAGCCTGAAGCTTGATCTTGCCGGGCTGAACAACCAGGGTGGGCAGATACAAGCCGTTGGCGACATCGACCTGAACGCCGGCGCCGGCCGCATCGACAACCGCCAGGGACTGCTGCGCACCGGGGCTGCGGTCACGCTGAGCGCAGCGGCGCTCGACAACAGCGCGACGAAAGGCAGCGAGCAAGGTATCGAAGGCATGGACGTCGTCGTCAAGACGGCCGACCTGAACAACACCACAGGCGCCATCCGGGCGGACAACAATCTCAGCATCGACGGGGCCGGCACCGTCAATAACAGCCAGGGCCTGCTGAGTGCGGGCAACGCCCTCAGCCTGCGCGACTACGGCGCCAGCCGCAGCCTGGCCGTCACCAATGCGGACGGCACCGCGATCGCCGCGAAAAGCCTCGACATTCGCGCCGCCAGTATCAGCGGCGGCGGTCGCCTGCTGTCGAAGCAAGACCTGACAATTGACGTGACGGGCAATTACAGCCACGGCGCGGGCGGCGAAATCGCGGCCAACCGCAACGTCAGCCTTATCGTCGCCGGCAACCTGGGCAATGCCGGAAAATTACAGGCCGGCGGCACCCTCGACATCCGCGCCGACAATATCGACAACACGGCGACGGGCGACATCAACGCGGGCTTGACGCGGCTCAGCATCGCCCGGATGTTGAGCAACCGGGGCGTGATCGACGGCCTGCGCGTCGAACTGAACGCGGCCAGGCTCGACAACACGGGCACGGGGCGTATTTACGGCGACCAACTGAGCGTGGCCGCCGGCGTCCTGAACAACGATGTCGAAAACGGCGTGGCGGCGACCATCGCCGCCCGCGCCCGCCTCGACATCGGCGCGCAAACCATCAACAACCACGAGCATGCATTGATCTTCAGCGCCGGCGACCTTGCCATCGGCGGCAGCATCGACGCGAGCCGGCAGGCGGCGGGGCAGGCGGGGAGCGTCGCCAACGCCAGCGCCAGCATCGAGGCGTTGGGCAATTTGAACCTGAACGCGGTCCAGGTCAACAACCTGAACAACCATTTCTCGACGCAGCCGGGCGCTGCCGACACGCCGGAATGGATTCTTGAATACCAGTCGAAGGGGGCGTCGAAACGCACCTCGGAACTCACTCCGCCGTGCGTGGGGCCAGGTTCGGTATGCTGGAAATTTAACAAAGATTATGAGTGGACTGAATACGAGTACTCGCGCACCACGCGCGGCAGCACCATTCTTAGCTCCGACCCCGGACGCATCGTTGCCGGTGGCAACCTGGCGATCAAGGCGGTAAACGTATTCAACGACAATAGCCATATTATCGCCGGTGGCCTGCTGGCGATGGATCCGGCGACGCTGACAAACAACTCGACGCAAGGCACGCAAACGAGGAGCGATGTCGGCACGGCCACCACCTACCGCTTCAATGACAATCAGGGCAGCACTGAAATGGCGCCGCCCCTCATGATACGGAGCGAGGTGTACAAGCTGGAAACCACCAGCACCGCGGCATTCAGCGGTTCGCGCGTCGAGCAACACACGCTTGCGGCGGCGACGGGCACGAAGCCGGCGGCGGCGACAAGCGCCGGCGTCAGCGGCAACACCAGTGCCGCCGGCAGCGCCAATGCCGGCGTGAACGTGTCGAGCATAGCGAAAGATCCGACGCAGGTGGGCGGCGTGAACAGCGCCAGCGGCCTGGGCGCGAGCGCGGCGACGGGCGCGAGCGGTTCCTTGTCGACGACGCGCACGGATGGCCTCAGCGCGGCTGGCGCCGTCGGCGTGGCCACCGGTGCCGTGGCCGAGCGCGCCCGCACGGCGGCTGGCGACGGCGCGCAGATCGCGATCCTGGTATTGCCCGGCATCCCAGCCGGCGACGTGAAACCCGTCGGCGGCACCGCCGGCGTGGGCACGGTTGCGCCCGTTGCGCCGGCCAAGCCATCGGGTGGCGCGCAACTGGTGCGCACCGTCCCGCCGGCCGTGACGCTGCCCAACGCCAGCCTGTTCAAGGTCAGCCCGGCACCGGACGCGCGCTACCTGGTCGAAACCGACCCCCGCTTCGCCAACTACCGCGAATGGAGCAACTCCGACTATCTGTTGAGCCTGGTGAAACTGGACCCCACCGTGACACAAAAACGCCTGGGCGACGGCTTCTACGAGCAGCGCCTGGTGCGCGAGCAAATCGCCGAACTGACGGGCCAGCGCTTCCTGGGCAACTACAGCGCCGACGAAGAGCAATACCGCGGCCTGATGGACGCCGCCGCCAGCTACGCGAAACAATGGCATCTGCGCCCCGGCGTGGCCTTGACCGCCGAGCAGATGGCCGGGCTGACCAACGACATCGTCTGGCTGGTCGAGCGCGACGTGGCGCTGGCCGACGGCTCGACCCAGAAGGCGCTGGTGCCGCAAGTGTATGTGCGCCTGCGCGAAGGCGACCTCGACGTCAGCGGCGCGCTGCTGGCCGGCAAAGACATCGACATCAAGCTCGGCGGCGACCTGAGCAACAGCGGCACCATCGCCGGCCGCGACGTCGTCCGGCTGACGGCGGACAATGTACACAACCTGGGCGGGCGCATCCACGGCGAGGCCGTCGGCATCGCCGCCAAAAACGACTTGAACAACATCGGCGGGGCCATTTCGGCGAACAGCGCCCTGGCGGTCGATGCCGGGCATGACATCAAGCTGACGGCCACCATCAGCAGCACAAGGGGCAAGCTGGGCGCCATCGACCTGAGCGGCACGGGCATCGACCGCGTCGCCGGCCTATACGTGACGGGCGACGGCGGCACGCTGCTGGCCTCGGCGGGGCGCGACGTGACGCTGCAAGCTGGCGTCATCGGCAACAGCGGCAAGGACGGCGCCACCCTAGTCAAGGCCGGCGGCAACGTGAACCTGGGCGTCGTCACCACCGGCAACGGCGCCAGCATGGTCTGGGGCGCCGACTACCAGGGCCGGGACGGCAGCAGCGCCGACACGGGCAGCAAGATCGCCGGCGTGGGCAGCGTCAGCCTCGACGCCAAGAACGACATCAACGCCACCCTGGCCACGGTGAAGGCGGGCGCGACGCTGATAGCGCTGGCCGGCAACGACATCAACAACAGCGGCAGCACGCTGACGGCCGGGAAGGAGTTGCTCGCCAGCGCGGGACGCGACGTCAACATCGTCAGCACCACCCTCAGTTCGGAACTGAAATACGGGGGAGCCAGCTTCGCCGGCACCCACGTCGACAAGGTGGCGGGCCTGTATGTGACGGACGAGAATGGCGGCGCGCTGAACGTCGTCGCCGGGCGCGACGTCAAGCTGCTGGCTGGCGTGATCGGCAACGCCGGCAAGGATGGCGCCACCGGCGTCGTCGCCGGGCGCGACCTGAATGTGGGCACGCTGGCCACGTCCAGCAGCCAAAACTACATCCACGACGAGGCCAACTACCGCAAGGAAAACCGCAGCGGCGAAGCGGGCAGCCAGATCCAGGCGGCGGGCAGCCTGGCGCTCAGCGCCAAGAACGATGTCAACGTGCGCGCCGGCGACGTGCAGGCCGGCGCCCAGTTGCTGGTCAGCGCCGGCAACAACATCAACGTCACGGCGGGCGTGGCGACCCACCACTTCGACGCGGCGAGCCGGAAGAAGGAAGAGGGCATGTGGTCCAGCAAGACGACGACAAAGCGCGACACGCTGGACACGGTCGAGGCCCTGGGCAGCAGCCTGGGCGGCAAGACGGTGGCCATGCTGGCCGGTAACGATCTGGCGTTGAACGGTTCGGCCGTGCGCGCCGACGACACCGCCAGCCTGGCCGCCGGCCGCGATTTGACGATCGCCTCGGCCACCAACACGCACAGCGAGAGCCATTTCATCGATGTGAAAAAGAGCGGCTTCTCGGGGAATTTCTATACCGGCATCGGCTACAGCCGCAGCGCGGCGAAGCAGACCATGAGCGCGCAAGGGACGACGCAGGCGGGCGCCAGCGTCAGCGGCGGGAGCGTCGCGCTGGCCAGCGAGCGCGACATCGTCGTGCGCGGCAGCACGGTCGTCGCCGACCGTGACGTCGACGTGGCGGCCGGGCGTGACTTGAACGTGCTTAGCGCCCAGGACACGCATAGCAGCGTGACCAAGAGCAGCAGCAGCCAGTCCGGCTTCGGGGGCAGCTTCTTCAAGCCCTGGGTCGGCAAGATGCAATCGAGTCAGGACGGCACGACTGGCGGCGTGAGCCAGGCGGGCAGCCAGATCGCCAGCCTGGGCGGCGACGTGGCGTTGACGGCGGGGGCGCGCTACACCCAGACGGCCAGCGAGGTGCTGGCGCTGGGAACGGGAGTGGATGGTGGCTTGCCGGGCGACATAGCGATCGGCGCCCAAAGCGTGCTGATCAACGAAGCCTACAACACCAGCATGGCGCGCGAGCACACCGAATTCAGCAAGGTGTCGCTGGGCGCGAGCGCTAGCATCGGGTTGATCGACGCGATCAGCGCCGGCAAGGACCTCGTCGAGCTGGGCAAGGCGGCCGGCAAGACCAAGGACGGACGGATGAAGGCGCTGGCGGCGGCGACGGTGGCGGTGAAGGGCCAGGCCGCGTACAACGCCATCGCGCAGGGGGGCGGAGGCGTCAGCATCAGCATCAGTCTGGGCAGCAGCAAGAGTGAGAGCAACACGCTGCAAACCGGCAGCGAGGCGGTCGGCAGCGCGGTGAAGGCCGCCGGCGACGTCAGCATCGTCGCCGGCGGCGCGGGCAAGGACAGCGACCTGACCGTAGTCGGCAGCAAGATCAACGCCGGCAACGACGTCGAGCTGCGGGCCGACGGCGACATCGCCCTGCTGGCTGCACACAACACCAGCAAGCAGACGAGCAAAAACAGCAGCAGCGGCGCCAGCTTCGGCGTCGGCTTCGCGGCCGGCGGCGCGCAGAACGGCATGACCTTCAACATGGGCATCAACCATGCGCGCGGCAACGCGAACGGCGCGGACGACTACGCGAGCAACACGGATGTACGGGCGGGCAATACGGCGCGCCTGGGCAGCGGCGGCGACACCGTGCTGCGCGGCGCCGTGCTGGCGGCGGGCGCGGTCAAGGCCGACGTGGGCGGCGACCTGCGCATCGCCAGCCTGCAGGACACGAGCAGCTACGACAGCAAGCAAAGCGGTGGCGGCTTCGGCGTGAACCTGTGCCTTCCGCCGTTCTGCTACGGCGTGAGCACGGCCAGCGGCAGTGTCTCGCAAAGCAAGGCCAAGGGTAACTTCGCCAGCGTGACCGAGCAAAGCGGCATCAAGGCGGGCGACGGCGGCTTCCAGGTCGCGGTCCACGGCAACACGGACTTGAAGGGGGGCGTGCTGGCCAGTTCGGACAAGGCGGCAGGAGAAGGCAAAAACGCGCTGAGCACGGGCACCTTGAGCACCAGCGACCTGCGGAACAAGGACGAGCACGCGGCCAGCGGTTTCAGCCTGGGTGCGACGTTCAGCGGCAAGATGGGCGACCAGAGCGGCGCCGCGTCGGAAACCGACAAGAGCGCGGCGAACGGGAAGGCCACGCCGAGCGGCAGCGCCGGCATCGGCAGCGCCAGCGGCGGCCAGGACAGCAGCACGCCGGCCGGCATCAGCGGCGGGACGGTGACGATACGCGACGGCGCGCAGCAAGCGGCGCTGACCGGCAAGACAGGCGAGGAGACGGTGGCGGGGCTGAACCGGGACGTGAGCAGCGAGAAGGACGGCAGCGGTGCGCTGGCCAAGGGCTGGGACGGCAAACGCATGGAGCAGGAGGTGCAGGCGCAGGTGCAGATCACTGCGGCATTCGGGCAGGCGGCGGCCAAGGGCATAGGCGACTATGCGGACAGGCAGCGCGATGCCGCCATCGCCCGCGGCGACGCGGCCGAAGCGGCGAAATGGGACGAGGGCGGCGCGTACCGCGTTGCGGCGCACGCTGCGGCGGGCGCGCTGGGCGGCGGCCTGGGCGGTGCGCTCGGGGCGGGACTCAGCGCGAAGGCGATGCCTGTCATTGGCGACCTGATCGACGACATGGGTTTGCCTGAGCCGGTCAGGCAGGCGCTGAGCGCGGCGGCGGCGGGCGCCATCGGCGCGGTGGCGGGCGGCGGAGCCGGCGTGGCGGGGGCGTTCAATACCGATGTCAACAACCGGATGATGCATAGCGAGGATCGCAAGACGGCCAAAGCACTGGCGGCGAGGAGTGGCGGCCAATTCTCGGCGGCGCAGGTCTTGGCGGCGTTACGCTATTCCGGCCTCAAGGATAGCCAGGGCAACGTGATCGTCGGGGAGGGAACGCAAGAGACGTTCGTCAAGAACGTCAATATCAAGACGGGTATATCGGTGCAGGACACCGTCAAAGAAGATCCCACGATACCTTTTGTTGGCGGCGACTCCGTCACGCTGCTCGAAAAGCCGCCTACGCGCCCAAGCAATGAATTGATCAGTTTTATTATCGAAAACACGGGAGGAAAAGCGAGTCCATACATTCTGACGTTTGGACCAGTGTATACGAACGGACCGTCGCTGCCGGCAGCGCCACCGGGCACCCAACGAGTGACGGTGATGGTCGATGGCACCGCGTATTACCCGCTGGCCGCATCCTGTCCGGCGGCAGGCTGCACGAATGGCGATCCGATCGCCAATGCGATACCGGATGATGGCACCAAGGCTTACAATGAGGCCGTTGCGCGCAAGACTGAAAAAGATCTGAATGTCGCGTCAGGATTGCTTGGGGGCGGCGGAGCGCTTGTTCGCGGGGTGAACGCGGTGAGCAAGCTGGCCACGGCCGCCGCCGCTAACGCGGCGCGGTGGGTGGCGGCAGGGGCAAATACCACGATTGCAGCAAGTTCGCCGGCCGAAATCGCGTGGGGATACGGAAAACTATCCACGCGACAACAGGGAGTACTCGATCAGCTTCCCGAAACGTTGTCACAATTAACATTTAGGAAGTCACAGGTCAGCGTAACGGATCTGGCGGCAATGACGGCCCAAACAGGAGATGAATTTGCATTATTTACACGAGGAAGTCAGCGATTGGTAATTCGAGGAAGTGATCGCGGTGTGCCATTGTTGCCAGAGGAAATTACTGCCTTGCGGGAGCAGGGATACAAATGGTCGGGCCACTCGCATCCTGGTACAAGCGATATTGTTCTTGATGCATCTGGCGTTTTTGGGAAGCCACAAGGCGACCGCTACGTCCTCGATCTTCTCAACCAGCAGCGGAGTGTGATCGTTAATAGTGCCGGACGTAGAAGCGTCTTCGACCAATTTGATAATTATCGGGTGAAATGATGGCCATTAAATTAATTAAAGGACAGGCCAAGGGTATCTTGGGACGTCGCGAATGGTGGACGGTAGGAAATCATACCGCTGTTGTCGCATATGGGGACGAGCGATGTGGCATTTGCGTACTCGACGAAAGCCGACGCGACTTCACACGAGAGGTCGTTGAGAAGTTGCGGACCATCGGCAATGAACCAAAATTACTGCAAACGATTGATTCATGCCTCATTGAATGTCCGCTGGATCAAGTAAGTAATTTTTTAATCGATATTGAGGCTGTGCTGGGGAGCCCGCAAATTTGAATTAAGTTATTGGAGTAAATACATTGGTCGGCCCGCAACTTGAGTCACCGGTGCAACGGTTGCTATATGGTGGGCGGGCAGGTGAAGGATTACCTGGCGCATCGGGAACGCCAATTCTATGACTAATACTGAAAAAATATTGAATGCACTCCGCGCTGTAAATTGGGCTGCTGCACCTCAACCAGCGGATCACAAGGATTTGGAGGGCACAACTGCATACCTACAAATGTATGCGCGCTTTATCTTGGAGAATCAGCAGGCTTCGAATCAGGGGGTGACTCCGTTTGCAAGTCCACTTCAAGTATTGGGAGTGCAAGATGTACATGTTCAACAATCGATCGCTGATGAAGGTCAAAAATTGGCCGGGCAATCGCCACTTTCTTATGATAAGGTGTTTGTCATGCGTGCGTTGGAGTGGGCGGCACTATGTGAGTCGGGACATCCGTCTACTATAGGACGGGAGGCAATGTTCGATCCATTAATCGGACTGGTAATCAATCGCGTGCCCGCGATGGTCCGAAAAGGTCATTGGGTCGTTGATGAAAGCATGTATCCGTTACTGGACTGGGTGAATAGGTACGGTAAGCAGTTGAATTCCGCTTGCGAGCAGAATTAACGGAGCAAATAGCACGGTGGGTTCAGGTGAGCGGTTTTTGTTTAATGCCGAAGGATCTCAACTGCGTGGAGCAAACGGGAAATTCGTCAATACGCTTGAGAACGACTTGCCTGATCCGACTAATCTTGGTCGGGCTGAACTACGGCAGACTGGTGATGGGCGTTGGAAAATATTTGGCTCAGGTAAACCTCGTACCCCCAAAGGCTCCTACAACTTCGTGGTACAGGACGGTAAAGTGTATGTTGGCACAGGTGATGCGTTCCAAGGACACGTTGATATAGCGAGTGGTAATGCCGTGGATTATGCTGGATAGATTTATTTTGGTTCTGGCAAGAGCACTAAAGGGATATTGAATTTTTGGGATAATACTTCTGGGCACTATCTTCCCGAGCCAATTCAATCGAGTTGGGAAAGTTCGGTCAGGCTGCCGCTTGATAAATTTAAGGCGTATAAGCATGACTAATAAATCCACTATCTTTAGTACTCTATCCGAGGCGCGGGAATGCATCTCAACGGCCACTTTGGATTCTGCCTTTGAAAACTCGATCGTTGTTTTACTTCAGACATTAGACACTGAAAGTGTTTGGGAAATTGTGAATCAGCTGCTTACTCATCCCAAGGCCAATGCGCGCGCCCTTGGTCTTCGAGTTGTTCTTAGGCAGTTCAAAGACAAAGAGCTACTGGAACGTGTAATCCAACTTTGTTTTGCAGTCGGAAGATTAGCTGAATTGCAGTATTGGTATACTGCAATACTGGCTCGTTATCCTGTAATGCATTTTTTAAGAAAGTTAGAAGCAGAGGCTGCGAATAGGAAAGATGCAGATTTCATTGCGTGCCATATTCGGGCTTTACAGATGCACAAGGCGGACGGGAATAGAGCAAAGAAAATGGCTTTGACAAAGCTGATGGCATTTGCTTCATCGGCGGATTGGGCGCCAGGCCACTGTCAACAAACAGATATGGACGGGACGGCTAGGTAGGTGATTAGTTTCGTGCGATCATATCCCCCGTCGCAGCATGGCCCTGTTTCGCGCCAAGGCCGTGCTTGACAAGCTGGTCGCCGGCTTGCCGCCGCGATCCCTTACCCATCGCAGTACGTCACCGAAACGTTTGAGCGCATGAGCAC
>NZ_JAQQXR010000011.1 GCF_028595325.1 Janthinobacterium fluminis | reverse complement strand
AGGCGATAACGTGTCGATCACCGTCAAGCTGATCAACCCGATCGCGATGGAAGAAGGTCTGCGCTTCGCTATCCGCGAAGGCGGCCGTACCGTCGGCGCCGGCGTGGTTGCAAAAATCATCGCTTAATTTTTAATCAAGCGCTGTGACAAGGCCGGCTCGCGCCGGCCTTGTCGTATCAGATGAAAAATGCGGCGACATGTGTTTACCGCCCTGTTCGGTGGTATCATATCGACCCCAAGCCTGAGCTTTACTCATTGCCGCGCGCGGAAGGTTCGCCCGGTTCGTTCTTTTAAGGAAATACCATGTCTACACCAAATCAAAAAATCCGCATCCGCCTGAAAGCCTTCGATTACAAACTGATCGACCAATCGGCCCTGGAAATCGTGGAAACCGCGAAGCGCACCGGCGCCGTCGTCAAGGGTCCAGTACCTTTGCCAACCCGCATCCAGCGTTTCGACGTCCTGCGTTCGCCGCACGTCAACAAGACCTCGCGCGACCAGTTCGAAATCCGCACCCACCAGCGCCTGATGGACATCGTTGATCCTACGGACAAAACGGTTGACGCGCTGATGAAGCTGGACCTGCCAGCTGGCGTCGATGTTGAAATCAAACTGCAATAAGCGTTGTTGAGCCGGCGGGTTTCCCGTCAGCCAATCGGGGCCGGGCCTGTTCGCAAGAGCAGCCCCGGCCCCGATGTCGTTTACGGGGCGGCTTGCGGCACTCCTATTATCCTTGCATCTGAAAAGAATCGAGCCATGCCTGACACCATCCTGATCGTCGAGGACGAGCCGGCCATCGCCGACAGCATCGCCTACGCGCTGCGCACCGACGGCTTCGCGCCGCGCCACGTTGTCCTCGGCGCGCAGGCGCTGGCGGTCATGCGCGAGCCGCAGGGCGCGGCGCCGGCCCTGGTGGTGCTCGACATCGGCCTGCCCGACATGAACGGCCTGGAAGTGTGCCGCCGGCTGCGCCAGTTTTCCGAGGTGCCGGTGATCTTCCTGACCGCCCGCAGCGACGAGATCGACCGCATCGTCGGCCTGGAGATAGGCGCCGACGATTACGTCACCAAGCCGTTCTCGCCGCGCGAGCTGGTGGCGCGCATCCGCGTCATCCTGCGCCGCGTGACGCCGCCCGCCGCCGCGCCGGCGCCGGCGCCGCCGGCGCGCTTCGTGCTGCGCCAGCTGGAGGCGCGCATCCTGTTCTGCGGCCAGGCGCTGGACCTGACCCGCTACGAATACCTGCTGCTGAAGGCGCTGGTCGAGCATCCCGGCCACGTGCTCTCGCGGGCGCAGTTGATGGACCGGGTCTGGAGCGACGCGCCCGACACCCTGGACCGCACCGTCGACGCCCACATCAAGTCGCTGCGCGCCAAGCTGCGCCTGATCGACGCCGCCTGCGACCCCATCCACACCCACCGCGGCATGGGTTATAGCCTGAGCCTGGCATGAAGATAGGCCTGCGCATCCTGCTCGGCTATTTCCTGATCGTCGGCCTGGCCGCCTGGTTCCTGCTGAACGTCTTCGTCGAGCAGGTCAAGCCGGGCGTGCGCGCGACCCAGGAAGATACGCTGGTCGACACGGCCCAGTTGCTGGCCGACCTGGTGGCCGACGACGTCAGGGCGGGGCGCCTGCAGCAATCCGCCATCGCCACGCGCATGCAGGCTTACGCCGGGCGCAAGGTCGACGCGAAGATCAGCGGCGTCGCCAAGGAAACGCTGGACTACCGCGTCTACATCACCGACGCCCGCGGCATGGTGCTGTTCGATTCCACCGGCCGCGACACCGGCAAGGATTACTCGCGCTGGAACGACGTCAAGCTGACGCTGCAGGGCAAATACGGCGCGCGCAGCACCCGCTCCCGGCCCGACGACGACGCCTCGACCGTGATGCACGTGGCCGCGCCCATCATGGACGGCGCCCGCATCATCGGTGTGCTGACGGTGGCCAAGCCGAATTCCAGCGTGCAGGTCTTCGTCGAGCGCAGCCAGCAGAAGATCCTGCAGCGCGGCGCCGTGCTGTTGCTGCTGTCGCTGTTGATCGGCATCGCCTTCGCCTACTGGCTGGGGCGCGCGCTGCGCCGCTTGATGCACTACATCGGCGAGGTCGAGGCGGGCCGCAAGGCGACCCTGCCGGCGCTGGGCAACAATGAGATCGGCACGCTCGGACGCGCCCTTGAGGCGATGCGCGACAAGCTCGAAGGCAAGGAGTATGTCGAGGAACTGATGCACACGCTGGCCCATGAGCTGAAGAGTCCGATCGCCGCGATCCAGGGTTCGGCCGAGCTGCTGCAGGAGGACATGCCGGAAGCCGAGCGGCGCCACTTCCTCGCCAACATCCTCAACCAGAACGCGCGCCAGAAGCAGTTGATCGACAAGCTGCTGGCCCTGGTGCGGGTGGAAAAGCAGCAGCGGCTGGCGGCGCCCGAGCGCGTCGACGTGGCGGCCCTGCTGGCCCAGGCCGGCGCCGACGTGGCGGCCCGGCTGGCGGCCCGCGGGCTGCGCCTGGAGGTGCGCACCGACGCCCTGAGCCTGCACGGCGACGCGCTGCTGCTGCGCCAGGCCATCGGCAACCTGCTCGACAACGCCATCGACTTCGCGCCGCCCGGCAGCGCCATCGCGCTGTCGGCCGGCGCCAGCGGCCGCCACGCCGAGATCAGCGTGCGCGACGGCGGCGCCGGCATCCCCGCCTACGCGCAGGAGCGCCTGTTCGAGCGCTTCTATTCGCTGCCGCGGCCGGACGGCGCCAAGAGCAGCGGCCTGGGCCTGCCCTTCGTGCGCGAGGTGATGGCGCTGCACCGGGGCACGGTCGAGGTGCGCAACGGCGCCGCCGGCGGCGCCTGCGCCACGCTGCGACTACCGCTTTCCTGAGGCACGGCGGCGAGCGTCAAGTTTTCCTTCGAACTCGGCCGGATGTGTCACTCTTTACAGTGTATTTATGAGCCGTAAATTTTAAGGAGAAAAGTAGATGCTGGCAAAACATCTGGATAGTTATCGTTTGCAGGTTAATTTTGTTTGTTGGGTGGCGACAGCGATTGCAGTTTATAAAAATGCGCCTAGTGGCGAGATGACGGGCTGGTTGAGTGCTTCCCTGCTTTGCATCGTTGGCGGTTTTGCCGGTTCGATGTATACCTCGAAAATCCATAATGTAGATCTACCTGGAGATGCGGAAGTGGATACGTCATCGTTGGGAGATTTTATGATGAAAGCCATTTTTTTAATTCCAATAATTCTCGCTGTGTTTGCGGTTGCGACAATGTACTTTCATCCTGCTGAGGCGGGTAAGGTTGCGTGGGTGCTATGTCCAATGGCAACAGCGATGGGCTCTGAAATTGCTTCGCTGTATCGCCGCTACCGAGGATGAGTTGGCGTTGTTTTTATGGTAATGATTGAGGAGAGGCTGCGCTCATCCGTCCACAATGCTTGCGTCATCGTATCTGGCAAAAATGAATTGATTCGTGCAGGTCTTCATCTTTGTCGAACTATCCGGCCTGCTAATTCGCTTCACACGGAGCGCATACTTAGCGCACAGGCGTTTTCTACACTGGCGTCACCTTAAAGGATGGATACGCCATGCAAAAAACCCTGTTGTTCAAAACCCTGCTCGTCGTCGGCCTGACGCTGCTTATCGGCATCCCGCTGCTGATGATCGAATCGACGATCAAGCAGCGCATGTTTTTCCGCGACGAGGCCGTGCGCAGCATCGCCAACGACTCCGTGCGCGAGCAAACCGTGATCGGCCCCGTGCTGGTGCAGCCCTACACCGACGAGTATGAAGAGCAGGTGACCACCAGCAACGATCTGGGCAAGAAGGCCGAGACGCTGCGCCGTTCCGTGCGCCGCACCATGCTGGTCTTTCCCGGCGAGTTGAGGGTGAACGGCAGCATCGACACGGAGCGCCGTTACCGCGGCATCCACCAGGTGCTGGTCTACAGCGGCCAGCACAGCATCGCCGGCGACTTCACGCTGCCCAAGCGCGACGAGTTGCCGCGCGAGAGCGCGCACTCGCGCATCACCCTGGGCCAGCCCTATATCGCCTTGTCGATCGAGGACGTGCGCGGCATCCGCAACATTCCGAAGATTAACTGGGGCGGCCAGATGATCGAGTTCGAGCAGGGCACCGGCCTGGCATATTTCAAGAGCGGCTTGCACGCGCCGCTGGCGGCGCTGGACTTGAGCTCCGGGGCGCAGGTGAAGTTCTCCTTCGACCTGGGCCTGGACGGCATCGAGCGGCAGAACTTCGTGCCGATCGCCAAGAACAACCAGTTCGCGCTGAAGTCGAACTGGCCGCACCCGCAATTCGGCGGCCGTTTCCTGCCGTCGCCGAAGCAGCGCCGCATCGACGCAAGCGGTTTCAGCGTCAACTGGGGCATCTCCTCGCTGGCGACGAATGCCCAGGCGCAGGTGAACCTGATGGAGAGCGCCACCGCCGCCGCGGCCGGCCAGGCGGCGGCCGTCCCCCCGCTGGAGTTGGACCGCTTCCACGTCGCCTTTATCGAGCCCGTCAACGTGTATTCCCAGGCCGACCGCGCCACCAAGTATGGCCTGCTGTTCGTCGCGCTGACCTTCGCCGCCTTCTTCGTTTTCGAAATCCTCAAGCAATTGCCGATCCACCCGATCCAGTATCTGCTGGTGGGTCTGGCGCTGGTGGTTTTCTTCCTGCTGCTGGTGGGGTTGTCCGAGCACATCGCCTTCCTGGCGGCCTACCTGCTGGCCAGCGCCGCCTGCATCGTGCTGATCGGCTTCTACCTCAGCCACGTGCTGGGCGACTGGCGCCGCGGCCTCGGCTTCGGCCTGGGCCTGAGCCTGCTGTATGGCGCCCTGTACGGCTTGCTGAACTCGGAAAGCAATGCCCTGGTGATGGGCAGCCTGCTGCTGTTCGCCGTGCTCGCCGCGCTGATGGTGGCGACCCGCAAGGTCGACTGGTATCAGGTCGGCAAGGGCGCCGCACCGGCGCCGGATGCGTCGCCCGACGGCGCCGTGCAAGCCGCGCACTAGCGGACGGCGGGCCGGCGCCCGGTCAAGCCCGGGTGCCGCGCTTGCGTTTGCCGAGTGCGCCGATGAGCAGCAGGCCCGCGCCCATCATGGCATAGCTGCCTGGTTCGGGAATGATGGGGGTGCTTGCGTGTGTTTCGATTCTGAAATTTACCTCGATGAGCAATGGCTGGTCGCTGGGGTTGGCGTAGATCAGCGCGAAGTTTTTGGATTCGATGCCGAGGAAGCGCGAGTCGGCCCAGTGCTTAAAGCTGACGTAGACGCTGGGCGAGCTGAAGTTCCTGATGTCGATGAAGTTGTCCACGCTGGCGGTGTTGAAGAGGTTTACTCCCCCCAGATCGGGTTGTGCGGAAGCGTTTGAGGTGCCCGCAAGGGACAGCGCGGAACGGGGCGCCAGCGTGATCGTCAGCCGCTGGTCCGCCGTGGCGATGTGCTCCCTGCCGTCATAGGTCGCGTAGTTGATTTCGGCGCCGGCGTACAAGCCGCCATAGTTGCCCAGGGTGCCGGCGAAGGCCGTCGACCCATCGCTGCCGATCTGGCCCGGCTGGAGCGGCGGCACGTCCAGGCTGTCTTTGCCATCCGGCCATCTATACATGGTCCGCAGTTGGGCGTCGCCGGCCACGGTGGAAAAGCCGGCGGCCTGGCCGTCGTCCGGCCTCAGGTCGATGACGCCGAAGTGCACGCCGGTGAGGCTGGAGCTGGCCTTGGCGCCGGGGTAGGCGACGGCGTTGCCGCCCGCCAGTGATAAGACTGCGGCGCTGAGCGCCGCCACGGCAGTTGCTGGTATAGATCGCATAGTGTCCTCGTGGTGGGGGGAGAGGGACGCGACGCGGCGCGGAGCGTGCCGCCGTGCCGCTAACGGTGCTGTCTTTTGCTTCACTATCGTCATACTTAATTATCTAAAAGGTAGTTGTACTTGAGCATTGATCTGCTGCCGGACCCCGGCCTGCTGTACGGCGTCCGGTCAAGCCCGGGCGCCGCGCTTGCGTCTGCCGAGTGCGCCGACGAGCAGCAGGCCCGCGCCCATCATGGCATAGCTGCCCGGCTCGGGAATGCTGGGAATGCTGGGGATGGTTGCGGATGCTCCGACATAGAAATCTACCGAGATGAGCAATGGCTGGTCGCTAGGGTTGGCATAGAACAGCATGAAGTCTTTGGAGTCCAGGCCGGGCGCGTTTTGCCGGGCATAGTGCGAAAAGTAGACGTTGAGGCTGGGCGAGCTAAAGCTGCTGATGGTGATGGAGTTGGCCGCGCGGGCGGCGTAGAGGGTGTTCGGCCAATGCGGATCGCGTTGTGTGAAAGCGTTTGACGTGCCCGCTAGGGACAGCGCGGAATGGGGCGCCAGCGTGATCTGTAGGCGCTGCGCCGCCATGGGGCTGAGTTCGTTGCCCTCATAGTGTGCGTAGTCGATTTCGGCGTTGGCGTACAGGTCGCCGTAGTTGCCCAGGGTGCCGGCGAAGGTCTTCGATCCATCGCCGATGCTGAGCCGGCCCGCCTGGGGCGGCGGCACGTCCAGGCTCTTCCAGCCATACGGCCATCTGTACGAGATCCGCAGTTGGGCGTCGCCGGCCTCGGTGGAAAAGCCGGCGGCCTGGCCGTCGTCCGGCTTCAGGTCGATGACGCCGAAGTGCGTGCCGGTGAGGCTGGCGCTGGCCTTGGCGCCGGTGCCGGTGCTGGGGTGGGCGACGGCGTTGCCGCCCGCCAGTGATAAGACTGCGGCGCCGAGCGCCGCCGCGGCAGTTGCTGATAGAGATCGCATCGTGTCCTCGTGGTGGAAGATAGGGAGGCGCCGCGGCCTCGGCCTGCCGTGCGGCGCCCTGTACGGCTTGCCTAACCCGGAAAGCAATGCCCTGGTGACGGGCAGTCTGCTGTTGTTCGTCGTGCTGGCGGCGCTGATGGTGGCGACCCGCAAGGTCGACTGGTATCAGGTCGGCAAAGGCGCCGGCGCCGCGCAAGCCGCGCTAGCGGACGGCGCGCCGGCGCCCGGTCAAGCCCGGGCGCCGCGCTTGCGTCTGCCGAGCGCGCCGATGAGCAGCAGGCCCGCGCCCATCATGGCATAGCCGCCCGGCTCGGGAATGCTGGGCGAGGTCGCGTATGCCCCTGTGTCGAATTGCACGGTGAGGAGCAGGGGGCGGTCGCTGGGGTTGGCATAGACCAGCATGAAGTCTTCGGATGCGAAGTAGGGCTTGGAGGAGTCGACCCGCTGCTGATAGCTGACGCTAACGTCGGGCGAGCTGACGCTCCGCATGAAGATGGTGCTGTACGCGCTGGAGATTTCGTTGTGGTGGTCCGGCCAATTCGGATCGCGTTGCGCGGAGGCGCTTGCCGTGCCCGCAAGGGAGAGCGCGGAATGGGGCGCCAGCGTGATCTGTAGGCGTTGCATCGCCGAGGAGCCGAGATCGTTGCCGTCATAGTTTCCGTAGTTGACTTCGGCGTTGGCATACAATTCGCCATAGTTGCCCAGGGTGCCGGCGACGGTCTTCGACCAATCGGTGATGCCTACCTGGCCCGCCTGCAGCGGCGGCAGGTCCAGGCGATTCACGCCATCCGGCCATCCATGCCAGACCCGCAGTTCGGAGTTGCCGGCCACGGTGGAAAAGCCGGCGGCCTGGCCGTCGTCCAGCCTCAGGTCGATGACGCCGAAGCGCACGCCGGTGAGGCGGGCGCCGGCCTTGCCGCCGGAGCCGGTGTCGGGGTAGGCGAAGGCGTTGCCGCCCGCCAGTGATAAGACGGCGGCGCCGAGCGCCGCCGCGGCAGTTGCTGGTAGAGATCGCATAGTGTCCTCGTTCATGGTGGAAGAGAAGGAGCCGTTGCGGCGCGGACCTTGCCGCCGTGTCGCTAACGGTGCTGGCAATGCTGTCTTTTGCCTCACTATTGTCATATTTTTATTGTTTAAAAGATAGTCATATCTGCGCATTCCGCATGCGCGGCGCGGCACTGTTGCGCGCCCGCCTCGGCCCCCTCGTCGGCCCCGCCCGCCACGCCCGCCTGCGCCGGCTGTGGCGCTTTGACATACCCCGTATTTAGTTGTTGCGTCAAGGGTCTTTTCACGCTACACTTGCCGGCTTCGGTATGGATTCGTCTTTTTTTGGATCCTACGTTACTTTGTAGTTAAACAAGCCCCGCCCAATCGCAGGTGGGAATGGAGAAAAAATGAGCCTAGGCCTTCTCGGTCGCAAGGTTGGTATGATGCGCATCTTCACGGACGAAGGGGATTCGATTCCTGTCACCGTGTTGGACGTATCGAACAACCGTGTTGCGCAAATCAAAACAACTGAAACAGATGGTTACTCCGCTGTTCAGGTCGCATTCGGTCAACGTCGCGCTTCCCGCGTGAACAAGGCTGTCGCTGGTCACCACGCTAAAGCCGGTGTCGAAGCAGGTACTCTGTTGAAAGAGTTCCGCGTTGACGCAGCCAAGGCTGCCGAACTGAAAGCTGGCGACGTCGTTGCCGCTTCCCTGTTCGAAGTCGGTCAAAAGATTGACGTGCAAGGTGTTACCATCGGTAAGGGTTACGCCGGCGTTATCAAGCGTTACCACTTCGCTTCCGGTCGTCAGACCCACGGTAACTCGCGTTCGCACAATGTTCCAGGTTCCATCGGTATGGCACAAGATCCAGGTCGCGTTTTCCCTGGTAAGCGCATGACCGGTCATCTGGGTGACGTTACCCGTACGATGCAAAACCTCGAAATCGCCCGTATCGATGCCGACCGCCAGCTGCTGCTGGTTAAAGGTGCGGTTCCAGGCGCGAAAAATGGCCAGGTAGTCGTCTCGCCAGCCATCAAAACCAAAGCCAAGAAGGGAGCTTAAACGATGGAACTCAAGCTTCTGAATGCGCAAGGTCAAGCCGGCTCCAATGTCGCCGCTGCCGATACTATTTTCGGCCGCGACTACAATGAAGCGCTGATCCACCAAGTCGTCATCGCCTATCAGGCGAATGCACGTAGCGGTAACCGCAAGCAAAAAGACCGTGAAGAAGTTCACCACACGACGAAAAAGCCATGGCGCCAAAAAGGTACCGGCCGCGCGCGTGCTGGTATGTCGTCGTCGCCACTGTGGCGCGGCGGCGGACGGATTTTCCCTAATTCGCCCGACGAGAACTTCACCCACAAAGTGAACAAAAAGATGTATCGCGCAGGTATCTGCTCGATTCTGTCCCAGCTGGCTCGTGAAGACCGCCTGACTGTGATCGAAGATCTGACGATCGACGCGCCAAAAACCAAATTGCTGTCGCAAAAGCTGACCGGCATGGGTTTTGAGTCCGTCCTGATCATCACTGATACGTTGAACGAAAACCTGGAACTGGCATCGCGCAACCTGCCTAACGTGCTCGTCGTTGAGCCACGTCACGCAGACCCGATGTCCCTGGTGTTCTACAAAAAGATCCTGATCACCAAGCTGGCATTGGCTAAGATTGAGGAGATGTTGGCATGAGCGCGATTTTGAAACATAGCGAAGAACGCTTGATGAAGGTGCTGTTGGCGCCGGTCATTTCCGAAAAGGCCACCATGGTCGCGGAAAAGAACGAGCAAATTGTCTTCCGCGTACTGCCGGATGCAACCAAGCCTGAGATCAAGGCAGCGGTCGAACTGCTGTTCAAAGTTGAAGTGCTGTCCGTGCAAACTGCCAACCGTGAAGGTAAGCAGAAGCGCAGCGGTCGTTTCAACGGTCGTCGTAACCATACCAAGCGTGCTTTCGTGTGCCTGAAGCCTGGCCAGGAAATCAACTTCTCCGAGGAGGCTGCATAATGGCACTCGTTAAGATGAAACCAACCTCGCCAGGCCGTCGCGGCATGGTGAAGGTTGTCAACGCCGACCTGTACAAAGGTCGTCCGTTCGCAGCCCTGGTTGAGAAAAAATCCAAGACCGCCGGTCGTAACAACAACGGTCACATCACCACCCGCCACATCGGCGGTGGTCATAAGCAGCACTACCGCTTGATCGACTTCAAGCGCACCAAGGATGGCATTCCGGCGAAAGTGGAACGTATCGAATACGATCCAAACCGTACCGCGAATATCGCCCTGTTGTGCTACGCCGACGGCGAGCGCCACTACATCATCGCGACCAAGGGCATGTCCGTTGGCGACGCCGTGATGAACGGTGCGGAAGCGCCTATCAAGTCGGGCAACTGCCTGCCTATCCGTAACATCCCAGTCGGCACGACGATGCATTGCGTCGAAATGTTGCCAGGCAAGGGTGCACAGATGGCGCGCACGGCCGGCGCCGGCGTGGTGCTGATGGCCCGCGAAGGCGTGTACGCCCAGGTGCGTCTGCGCTCCGGCGAAGTGCGCCGCGTGCACATCGAGTGCCGCGCCACGGTTGGCGAAGTCGGCAACGGCGAGCACAACCTGCGCAAGATCGGTAAGGCTGGCGCGATGCGCTGGCGCGGTGTTCGTCCTACCGTCCGCGGTGTGGTCATGAACCCGGTCGATCACCCGCACGGTGGTGGTGAAGGTAAAACAGCAGCTGGTCGTCATCCAGTGTCGCCTTGGGGCCAACAGACGAAGGGTAAGAAGACACGCCGTAACAAGCGTACGACTTCCATGATCGTTTCGCGCCGCGGCAAGAAATAAGGGGTAGCACATGACACGTTCATTGAAAAAAGGGCCGTTCTGTGACGCCCACCTGGTGAAAAAAGTTGAGGCTGCTCAAGCTGCCAAAGACAAAAAGCCAATCAAAACCTGGTCGCGTCGTTCGACAATCATGCCTGACTTTATCGGCCTGACGATCGCGGTGCATAACGGCAAGCTGCACGTGCCGGTGTATGTTTCCGAAAACATGGTTGGTCACAAGCTCGGCGAATTCGCACTGACCCGTACGTTCAAGGGCCATGCAGCTGACAAAAAGGCTAAGAAATAATGGAAACTAAAGCTATCCTCAAAGGTGTGCGCCTGTCGGACCAAAAAGGTCGTCTGGTGGCTGACCTGATCCGTGGCAAGAAAGTTGACGCAGCACTCAACATCTTGCAATTCAGCCCGAAAAAAGGTGCTGCGATCATCAAGCGTGTTCTGGAATCCGCCATCGCGAATGCCGAGCACAACGATGGCGCCGACATCGACGAGCTGAAAGTCACGACGATCTACGTCGAAAAGGGTCCAGTCCTGAAGCGCTTCACTGCACGCGCTAAGGGCCGGGGTGATCGTATCTCGAAACAATCCTGTCACATTTACGTGACTGTCGGCAACTAAGGAGTCACGATGGGACAGAAGATACATCCAACAGGCTTTCGCCTTTCGGTAACCCGTAACTGGGCATCGCGTTGGTACGCTGGCAACGGTAATTTCGCCGCCATGCTCAACGAAGATCTGAAAGCGCGCGCCTACCTGAAAAAGAAACTGAAGAACGCCTCCGTCGGCCGCATCGTCATCGAGCGTCCAGCGAAGAACGCGCGCTTCACGATCTACAGCTCGCGTCCAGGCGTGGTCATTGGTAAAAAAGGCGAAGACATCGAAGTACTGAAGTCGGCCCTGACCAAGATCATGGGCGTGCCCGTGCACGTGAACATCGAAGAGATCCGCAAGCCGGAAATCGACTCGCAGCTGATCGCCGATTCGATCGCCCAGCAGCTGGAAAAACGCATCATGTTCCGCCGCGCCATGAAGCGCGCCATGCAAAACGCCATGCGTCTGGGTGCCCTGGGCATCAAGATCATGTCGTCCGGCCGCCTGAACGGCATCGAAATCGCCCGCAAAGAGTGGTATCGCGAAGGCCGCGTGCCTCTGCACACCCTGCGCGCCGATATCGACTACGGCACCAGCGAAGCGTCGACCACCTACGGCATCATCGGTGTCAAGGTTTGGGTATACAAGGGTGACCGCGCGCCGAACGGCGACGCACCAGTCATCGATACCCCGCCTGACGAGAAGAAGAGCCGCGGTCCGCGCCGTGACGATGGCAAGCCTTCCGGCCGCCCTCGCGCACCCGCTGGCGCGAAACCATCCACAGCACCAGGTGCTGCACGTGTGCGCACCGCCGCGAAACCGGCCGGCGCTGCTGCACCAGCTGAGAAAGCAGGAGAATAATCATGCTGCAACCAGCACGCAGAAAGTATCGTAAAGAGCAGAAGGGCCGCAACACCGGTATTTCCCACTCGCGCGGCACCGCCGTGTCGTTTGGCGAATTCGGTTTGAAAGCGGTTGCACGCGGTCGTATCACTGCGCGTCAAATTGAAGCGGCGCGTCGTGCAATGACCCGTCACATCAAGCGCGGCGGCCGCATTTGGATCCGCATCTTCCCGGACAAGCCGATTTCGAACAAGCCAGCTGAAGTTCGTATGGGTAACGGTAAAGGTAATCCTGAGTACTACGTCGCTGAAATTCAGCCCGGCAAAGTACTGTACGAAATGGATGGCGTTGACGAAGCGCTGGCACGGGAAGCTTTCCGTCTTGCCGCCGCTAAACTGCCACTGGCGACGACCTTTGTCGTTCGCCAAGTTGGCCAATAATTGGAGTTGAATATGAAAGCAACTGAACTCCGCGGCAAAGACCAGGAAGCTCTGCAAAAAGAGCTGAATGATTTGTTGAAGGCACAGTTCGGCATGCGTATGCAAATCGCGACGCAACAGCTGAGCAACACTTCGCAACTCAAGAAGGTACGCCGCGATATCGCGCGTGTGAAGACGGTCATGAATACGAAGGAAGCCAAATGAACGATCCAGTGAAAAAGCCGCTCAAGCGCACGCTGATCGGCAAAGTGGTTTCGGACAAGATGGATAAAACCGTCACCGTTCTGATCGAGCGCCACGTCAAGCATCCTTTGTACGGCAAGATCATCATGCGCTCGAACAAGTATCACGCGCATGACGAAACCAACCAAGTCAAAGCCGGTGACACGGTGGAGATCCAGGAAGGTCGTCCGATCTCGAAAACCAAGGCGTGGACAGTTACCCGTGTGGTACAAGCGGCAGCGACTGTCTAATTAGTTCTTGCAGGCCCGCGTATTGTATGTAATACTTGCGGGCTTCGTTCATGTAACGCCGCAAAGTGTCTGGCCACAGACAGTAGGCCGCGGTCAGTAGATGTATGAAGGTCATGCACCCAAACAGTTACGCTCTGCATGAGCGGATCTGGCGGGACCAAGACTGACCGTGGTTCTACAATTGTGTGGATTCTTCGGCTTAAGTTGGGAAAGAGAATACTATGATTCAAACTGAAAGCCGGCTCGAAGTGGCTGACAACACCGGTGCAAAAGAAGTGATGTGCATCAAGGTGTTGGGCGGTTCCAAGCGCCGTTATGCAGGCATTGGCGATGTGATCAAGGTGACCGTCAAGGTCGCTGCGCCACGTGGCCGTGTCAAAAAAGGTGAAATTTATAACGCTGTGGTAGTGCGCACCGCCAAAGGTGTTCGCCGCCAAGACGGTTCCCTGGTGAAGTTCGACGGCAACGCCGCCGTACTGTTGAACGCCAAGCTGGAACCGATTGGTACACGTATTTTTGGGCCTGTCACGCGCGAACTGCGCACTGAGAAGTTCATGAAGATCGTGTCCCTGGCACCGGAAGTCCTGTAAGGAGTCGTAATGGATAAGATTCGTAAAAACGACGAAGTCATCGTTCTGACCGGGAAAGACAAGGGCAAACGTGGTGTGGTTCAGCAGCGTATCGACGCTGAACATATCGTGGTTGACGGTATCAACATCGCCAAAAAAGCGGTGAAACCGAACCCGATGACTGGCGTAACTGGTGGTATCGTCGACAAGACCATGCCAATTCACGTGTCCAACGTTGCGTTGTTCAACGCAGCGACTGGCAAGGCAGATCGCGTAGGATTCAAAGAAGTCGACGGCAAAAAAGTCCGCGTCTTTAAGTCCTCCGGCGAAGTAGTGAAGGTTTAAGAGATCATGGCCCGTCTCCAAGAATTCTATAAAGAAAAGGTCGTTGCTGATCTGGTCGCCAAATTCGGCTACAAATCGGCAATGGAAGTTCCGCGCCTGACGAAGATCACCCTGAACATGGGTCTCTCCGAAGCGGTCGCGGATAAAAAGATCATTGAACACGCAGTTGGCGACCTGACCAAGATCGCTGGCCAAAAGCCAGTCGTCACGAAGGCACGCAAGGCAATTGCCGGTTTCAAGATCCGTGAAGGTTATCCGATCGGTACCATGGTCACGCTGCGCGGCGCTCGCATGTACGAGTTCCTGGATCGCTTCATCACCGTGGCCCTGCCGCGCGTGCGCGATTTCCGTGGCGTGTCCGGCCGTGCATTCGACGGTCGCGGCAACTACAACATCGGTGTCAAGGAACAGATCATCTTCCCTGAGATCGAGTACGACAAGATTGACGTGCTGCGCGGTATGAATATCAGCATCACGACAACTGCTAAGACCGACGACGAAGCGAAAGCGCTCCTCGCCGCCTTTAAATTCCCGTTCAGAAACTGAGATCATGGCAAAATTGGCACTGATTAACCGTGAGCAAAAGCGTGCTGACCTGGCGGCTAAGTTCGCCGTCAAGCGCGCTGCGCTGAAGGCCATCGTTGATGACCAGTCGAAATCGGAAGAAGAGCGCTACGAAGCGCGCCTGAAACTGCAGGCGCTGCCACGTAACTCGAACCCGACGCGCCAACGTAACCGTTGCGCCATCACTGGTCGTCCGCGCGGCACATTCCGTAAATTCGGTCTGGGTCGTATCAAGCTCCGTGAATTCGCCATGCGTGGTGAAATTCCGGGTATGACAAAAGCAAGCTGGTAATAGGAGAATAAGCAATGAGTATGAGCGATCCTATCGCCGATATGCTGACCCGCATTCGCAACGCCCAAGGCGTTCAGAAAACGACCGTGGCCATGCCATCGTCGAAAGTCAAAATTGCGATTGCCAACGTCCTCAAGGACGAGGGTTACATTGAAGATTTCGCCGTCACCGAAGCCGGTGGCAAAGCGGAACTCAAGATCGGTTTGAAGTATTATGTTGGCCGTCCCGTCATCGAGCGCTTGGAGCGCGTGTCCCGTCCGGGTCTGCGCGTCTACAAAGGCAAGGACGAGATCCCTACCGTGATGAATGGCTTGGGTGTGGCGATCGTGTCGACTCCGCAAGGCGTCATGACCGACCGCAAAGCACGCGCTACCGGTGTCGGCGGCGAAGTTATTTGCTACGTGGCTTAAGGAGTTACACATGTCTCGAGTAGCTAAAATGCCGATCGCTGTCCCAGCTGGCGCCGAAGTCGCCATCTCCGCGGCCGCGATCACCGTAAAAGGCCCATTGGGCGTGCTTTCCCAGGCCCTGAACGGCCTGGTCAAAGTTGAAAACAATGCAGGAACCCTCAGTTTCGACGTCGCCAACGACAGCCGTGAAGCCAATGCCATGTCCGGCACGCTGCGCGCGCTGGTCAACAACATGGTCACGGGCGTCACCAAGGGTTTCGAGAAAAAGCTGAACCTGGTGGGCGTGGGTTACAAGGCGCAAGCGCAAGGCGACAAGTTGAACCTGTCCCTGGGCTTTTCGCACCCTGTAGTGCACGACATGCCGGCCGGCGTGACGTGCGCCACCCCGACGCCGACCGAGATCCTGATCAAGGGCATCGATCGTCAACAGGTGGGCCAGGTTGCCGCCGAAGTTCGCGCTTACCGCGCTCCTGAGCCATACAAGGGCAAGGGCGTCCGTTATGCGGACGAAGTGGTCAAGCTTAAAGAAACCAAGAAGAAGTAATTAGGGGCTGACGATGGATAAGAAAGAATCACGGCTTCGCCGCGGACGCCAAACCCGCATCAAGATCGCGGAATTGAAAGTAAATCGCCTGTCGGTGCACCGCACCAACCTGCACATTTACGCCAACCTGATCAGCCCGGACGCGAAAATCCTGGTGTCGGCCTCGACCGCCGAAGCCGAAGTGCGCGCCGAACTGGCAGGCCAATCCGGCAAGGGCGGCAATGCCGCCGCTGCAGCACTGATCGGCAAGCGCGTCGCTGAAAAAGCATTGAAAGCAGGGATTACCGAAGTCGCGTTTGACCGCTCCGGTTTCCGTTACCACGGCCGTGTGAAGGCGTTGGCAGAAGCCGCGCGTGAAGCCGGTCTGAAGTTCTAAGGAAGAATCGTCATGGCAAAAATGCAAGCGAAAATGCAAAGCGACAAGCCGGATGACGGCATGCGCGAAAAAATGATCGCGATCAACCGCGTGACCAAAGTGGTCAAGGGTGGTCGCATCATGGGTTTCGCCGCGCTGACCGTGGTCGGTGATGGCGATGGCCGCATCGGCATGGGTAAGGGCAAGTCGAAAGAAGTGCCGGTTGGTGTGCAAAAGGCAATGGAAGAAGCCCGCCGCAACCTGATCAAGGTGCCGCTCAAGAATGGTACGCTGCATCACACCGTCACGGGCCGTCACGGCGCGTCGAAAGTGATGATGAACCCGGCCAAGCCTGGTACCGGCGTCATCGCCGGCGGCGCAATGCGCGCGATCTTCGAGGTGATGGGCGTGACGGACGTGGTGGCGAAATCCACCGGCTCGTCGAACCCGTACAACCTGGTGCGCGCCACATTGAACGGCTTGGCAAAAATGAGTACTGCTGCCGACATCGCCGCCAAACGCGGCAAGTCGGTCGAAGACATTCTGGCTTAAGGCGGACAAAATGACAAACACAGTCAAAGTGCAATTGGTCAAGGGCTTGATCGGTACGCGCGAATCGCATCGCGCGACCGTGCGCGGTCTGGGTCTGCGTCGGGTTAACTCGGTTTCCGAGTTGCAAGACACCCCATCCGTACGCGGCATGATCAATAAAGTATCGTATCTCGTTAAAGTTGTCGGTTAAGCCTACGGGCTTGATCGAACGGAGCAAAAACATGGAATTGAATACTATTCAGCCAGCAGTCGGTGCCAAACACGCAAAGCGTCGCGTGGGTCGTGGTATCGGCTCCGGTATCGGTAAGACCGCCGGCCGCGGTCACAAGGGTCAGAAATCGCGTTCGGGCGGCTTTCATAAAGTCGGTTTCGAAGGCGGTCAGATGCCTCTGCAACGCCGTCTGCCTAAGCGCGGTTTCAAATCGATGCACGCCACCTTCAAAGCTGAAGTGCGCCTGTCCGATTTGAACAACCTGGCCGTTGGCGAAGTCGACATTCTGGTCTTGAAGCAAGCTGGCGTGCTGGGCGTGTTGGCCCGCGACGTGCGCGTGATCTTGTCCGGCGAAATCACCAAGGCGGTGAATTTGAAGGGCTTGAAAGTGTCCGCTGGCGCGAAAGCGGCCATCGAAGCGGCTGGCGGCTCGGTAGCCTGAGTTGACAGCTAACAGCTTGATCGGAGCGAAAATTGGCGACTAATCCACAACTTGCTAAAAGTGCAGCGGCCGGTTTCCCTTGGGGACGGCTGTGGTTTTTGCTTGGCGCATTGGTGGTATATCGTATCGGTGCTCACGTCCCGGTTCCCGGGATAGACCCGACACAATTGGCCTTGCTGTTTAAACAGAACGAAGGCGGCATCCTGGGCATGTTCAACATGTTCTCGGGTGGCGCCCTGTCCCGTTTCACAGTGTTTGCGCTGGGTATCATGCCTTACATCTCGGCCTCGATCATCATGCAGTTGCTGTCGATCGTGTCGCCGCAGATGGAAGCGTTGAAAAAAGAAGGCGAAGCAGGCCGCCGCAAGATAACGCAGTACACCCGGTATTTCACGGTTGCGCTGGCCACGTTTCAAGCGTTAGGCATTGCAGTCGCCCTGGAGTCGCAAGCTGGTCTGGTATTGGAGCCTGGTCTTGCATTCCGCTTCGTGACGGTCGTTACGCTGTTGACCGGAACAATGTTTTTGATGTGGTTGGGCGAGCAAATTACCGAGCGCGGCTTGGGAAATGGCATCTCGATCATCATCTTCGCCGGGATTGCCGCCGGTTTGCCTGCCGGACTGGGTGGTTTGTTCTCCCTGGTGTCGAGCGGGTCGATCAGCAGCGTCGCCCTGATTTTCATCATGGCGCTGGTGGTGGCGGTCACGTTCTTCGTCGTTTTCGTCGAGCGCGGTCAACGCAAAATATTGGTCAATTACGCGAAGCGCCAGGTGGGTAACAAGATCTACGGCGGGCAAACGAGTCATCTGCCGCTGAAGTTGAACATGGCCGGCGTGATCCCGCCGATCTTTGCTTCTTCGATCATCTTGTTCCCGGCCACTATCGTGGACTGGTTTTCCAAGGGCGCCGACAACGCTAACCCTGCGGTGCGGTTCTTGAAAGATTTGGCTGCATCGATGGCGCCCGGCGAGCCTATCCATGCGCTGTTGTACGCGGTGGCAATCGTGTTCTTCTGCTTTTTCTATACAGCGCTGGTATTTAACAGCAAGGAAACGGCGGATAACTTGAAGAAGAGCGGGGCCTTTGTGCCAGGGATACGTCCCGGTGAGCAGACTGCCCGTTACATCGACAAGATCCTGACACGTTTGACGCTCGCCGGCGCCGTCTACATCACTTTGGTGTGTTTGTTGCCGGAATTTATGCAAGCCCAGTGGAAGGTACCATTCTACTTCGGTGGTACTTCTTTATTGATTATTGTGGTTGTGACCATGGATTTCATGGCCCAGGTGCAAAACTACGTGATGTCGCAGCAATATGAATCGCTGCTGCGCAAAGCAAATTTCAAGGGCGGAATTCCGACGCGATAAGCGCGGTAAACATACCGAATGGCAAAAGACGACGTCATACAGATGCAGGGCGAGATTCTTGAGAATCTCCCAAATGCAACATTTCGAGTGAAGCTGGAGAACGGACACGTTGTGCTCGGGCATATTTCAGGTAAAATGCGGATGAACTATATTCGCATTCTTCCTGGTGACAAGGTGACGGTGGAGTTGACGCCGTACGACCTGAGCCGAGCACGCATCGTGTTCCGCACCAAGTAACACGTGAATCAAACCAAAGAAGCGAAAGAAAGAGCCCAAAAATGAAAGTTCTCGCATCAGTCAAGCGGATCTGCCGCAACTGCAAGATCATCAAGCGCAAAGGCGTAGTCCGCGTTATCTGCGTGGAACCGCGTCACAAGCAGCGTCAAGGTTAATCGAGGAATAACAAATGGCACGTATTGCAGGGGTTAATATCCCAAATCATCAGCACACTGTTATTGGCCTGACCGCCATCTACGGTGTTGGCCGTCCCCGCGCAGAAAAAATCTGCGCTTCGACCGGCGTAGCGACGAACAAAAAGATCAAAGATCTGGATGACAGCGAACTGGAAAAACTGCGCGATGAAGTAGGTAAATTCATCGTCGAAGGCGATCTGCGTCGTGAAATCTCGATGAACATCAAGCGTTTGATGGATCTGGGTTGCTACCGCGGCATGCGCCATCGCAAGGGTCTGCCTTGCCGTGGTCAGCGTACGCGTACGAACGCACGTACCCGCAAGGGACCGCGTAAAGCCGCTCAATCGCTGAAAAAATAATCCGCTAGGGAATAATTATGGCTAAGTCGCAAAATAACGCCGCATCGGCACGCGTGCGTAAAAAAGTAAAAAAGAACGTCGCTGAAGGCATCGCGCATGTCCACGCTTCGTTCAACAACACGATCATCACGATCACCGATCGTCAAGGCAATGCACTGTCGTGGGCAACCTCGGGCGGCGCTGGCTTCAAGGGTTCGCGCAAATCGACCCCGTTCGCAGCGCAGGTCGCCGCGGAAGCCGCCGGCAAGGTCGCTGTCGAGTGCGGCGTGAAGAACCTGGAAGTGCGCATCAAGGGCCCAGGCCCTGGTCGCGAATCCGCCGTTCGCGCGTTGAACAACCTGGGCATCAAGATCACCGAGATCCAGGACGTCACGCCGGTACCGCACAACGGTTGCCGTCCGCCGAAGCGTCGTCGTATCTAAGACACAACAGCAGAGGGCGCGCGAGCGCCAGCTGCTCTTGTCGTTTGTTGTTAGCACAAAATCGCTGGAGCAGGGGGCCGGAAACGGTTATACTGCCCGGCTGTTGTTGCCTGTCGGATTCGTTCGGCGGGTTTTTCGTTTTCAGCCACCGTCTGGTAGCAGCTCGACCAGACTAGCGCCTAACCGCAGCGTGCATGAGCGCGCGTGTGGCTGGGGCGTTATCATTTAAAAAAAGGAAGCACCGTGGCACGTTATATCGGACCTAAAGCAAAACTTTCCCGCCGTGAAGGTACAGACCTGTTCCTGAAGAGCGCACGCCGCTCGCTGGACTCCAAGTGCAAACTGGACGTCAAGCCAGGCCAACACGGTGTCAAATCCGGCGCCCGCACCTCGGACTACGGCAACCAACTGCGCGAAAAGCAAAAAGTCAAGCGCATGTACGGCGTGCTGGAACGTCAATTCCGCCGCTACTTCGCCGAAGCGGACCGTCGTAAAGGCAACACCGGCGAAACGCTGTTGAAGTTGCTGGAAACCCGTCTGGACAACGTTTGCTACCGCATGGGCTTTGGCTCGACCCGCGCCGAAGCGCGCCAGCTGGTCAGCCACAAAGCGTTCACCGTGAACGGTATCGTTGTCAACATCGCTTCCTACTCCGTGAAAACCGGCGACGTCATCGCTGTTCGTGAAAAATCGAAAAAGCAAGTGCGTATCCTGGAAGCGCTGTCGCTGGCCGAACAAGTTGGCATGCCTAGCTGGGTGTCGGTCGATGCCAAGAAAATGGAAGGTACTTTCAAGTCCCTGCCAGAGCGTAACGAAATCGCTAACGACGTCAACGAATCGCTGATCGTCGAATTGTACTCGCGTTAATCGCTTAGCCTGACCCCCGCCCACTCCCGCCGAGTGGGCGTTTTACCAATGCCATCAGCCTTATCGGTGTAATGAGCCGAGGGTATTGAAAAGGACATTTCATGCAAAACAGTTTGTTGAAGCCACGTATTATCGATGTTGAAGCCCTCGGTGCCGGTCACGCCAAAGTCGTGATGGAGCCCTTCGAGCGCGGCTACGGCCACACATTGGGTAACGCGTTGCGCCGCGTATTGTTGTCTTCGATGGTAGGCTACGCGCCGACCGAAGTGACGATCGCCGGAGTGGTACACGAATATTCCTCCCTCGATGGCGTGCAGGAAGACGTCGTCGATCTGTTGCTGAACTTGAAGGGTGTGGTCTTCAAAGTCCACAACCGCGATTCGGTGACCCTGACCCTGAAAAAAGAAGGCGAAGGCGCGATCCTGGCCTCGGACATCGACCTGCCGCACGACGTCGAACTGATCAACCCTGACCACGTGATCGCCCACCTGACGGCCGGTGGCAAGCTGGACATGCAGATCAAGGTTGAAAAAGGCCGCGGCTATGTGCCGGGCAATGTGCGCCGCCTGTCGGAAGACACCAACAAGACGATCGGCCGCATCATCCTGGACGCTTCGTTCTCGCCGGTGCGCCGCGTGTCCTACTTCGTTGAATCGGCCCGCGTCGAACAGCGTACCGACCTGGACAAGCTGATCATCAACATCGAAACGAACGGCGTGATCTCGCCGGAAGAGGCGATCCGCCAGTCGGCCCGCGTGCTGGTCGACCAGTTGAACGTGTTCGCCGCCCTGGAAGGCACGGAAGCGGCCGCCGAAGCGCCATCGCGCGCCCCGCTGGTCGATCCTATCCTGTTGCGTCCGGTCGACGACCTGGAGTTGACGGTGCGTTCGGCGAACTGCCTGAAAGCGGAAAACATCTACTACATCGGCGACCTGATCCAGCGTTCGGAAAACGAACTGTTGAAGACGCCGAACCTGGGCCGCAAGTCCCTGAACGAAATCAAGGAAGTGCTGGCTTCGCGCGGCTTGACCTTGGGCATGAAGCTGGAAAACTGGCCGCCTGCCGGTTTGGAGAAGTAATTTTTTGCAGCAAACGGCCCGGGGCAGGTGCTCCGGGCTTTCATTTTTTACAACCGGTCCGCGACCATGCCCGCATGGTCGATCGAAGAACTGGATGAACACTCACCGAAAGGATTTACCATGCGTCACGGTCACGGCCTCCGTAAACTGAATCGTACCTCGTCCCACCGTCTGGCAATGTTGCGCAACATGACGGTCTCGTTGCTGCGTCACGAAGCGATCAAAACCACCCTGCCAAAAGCAAAAGAACTGCGCCGCGTTATTGAGCCGATTCTGACCTTGGGCAAAACCGACTCCCTGGCAAACAAGCGTCTGGCCTTCAACCGCCTGCGCGACCGCGAAATCGTGCAAAAGCTGTTCGCCGAACTGGGCCCGCGTTACGCCAACCGTAACGGTGGTTACCTGCGTATCCTGAAAATGGGTTTCCGCGTCGGCGACAACGCGCCTATGGCTTACATCGAGCTGTTGGACCGTCCAGAAGTCACCGCAGTGGAAGACGCAGTCGTCGCTGAGTAATTCAGTGGCCTTGTAGTCAAGAAAAAGCCAGGCCGAGCCTGGCTTTTTTGCGTTCGGGGAGCACGCTCGCTTGCCCGGGTGTACTATTCTGCTTTCCGCCGGCCCGGCAAGCTGTTGCCGCTCCCGCGCGACCGATGGCGTAAGGGCACCCCGGCGTGCCGCTGAAAAGGTATTCATGTTGAGCTCACCGTTCCCCCTCCCGCAACGCGCCGCCGCCTGGCTGCGCGCCTGCCTGGCGATCTTCCTGCTGGCCATGCTGGCCGCCGCTCCGGCCCGCGCCGACGAGGACTTCCTCGAACCGGGCGCCGCCTTCAAATTCTCCGCGCGCATGCAGGACGGCGCCACCATCGCCGTCACCTACGACATCGCCGACGGCTACTATATGTACCGCGAGCGCTTCCAGTTCACGGCCAGCGGCGCCACGCTGGGCAAGCCCGAGCTGCCGCCTGGCAAGGTCAAATACGACGCCACGTTCGAGAAGGACGTGGAAACGTACCGGCGCGCCGTGACCATCCTCATTCCCGTGCAGGCCGGCGGCCCGTTCACGCTGCAGGCCAGCAGCCAGGGTTGCTCCGACAAGGGCTTGTGCTACGCGCCGCAGGAAGCCAGCGCCCGGCTGGTCGGCGCCGCGTCGACGCCGGCGGCGTCGGCGGCGCCGACCCCCGGCGTGCCGACGGTGCTGGCCGTCCCCACGCCGCTGGTGGAGACGGCGCCGCCGGCCGCCGCCGCCGCCGCCGCGCCGTCCGAGACGGGCAGCATCGAGGCGGCGCTGAAGGGCGGCCGCCTGCTCGTCATCCTGCCCCTGTTCATGCTGCTGGGCCTGGGCCTGTCGTTCACGCCCTGCGTGCTGCCGATGGTGCCTATCCTGTCCTGCATCATCGCCGGCGACGGCGCCAAGACCAGCCGCTCGCGCGGCCTGCTGCTGTCGCTGGCCTACGCGCTGGGCATGGCCATCGTCTACACGGCGCTGGGCGTGGCCGCCGGCCTGATCGGCGAAGGCTTGGCCGCCGCCCTGCAAAACCCCTGGGTGCTGGGCAGCTTCGCGCTGCTGATGGCGCTGTTGTCGCTGTCCATGTTCGGCTTCTATGAATTGCAGGTGCCGGCCGCCCTGCAAAGCCGGCTGGCCTCGGTGTCGAACCGCCAAGCCTCGGGCAAGATGGCCGGCGTCTTCGTCATGGGCGCCATCTCGGCCCTGATCGTCGGCCCCTGCGTGGCGGCGCCGCTGGCCGGCGCCCTCGTGTATATCAGCCAGACGCGCGACGTGCTGATCGGCGGCGGCGCCCTGTTTGCGATGGCCGTCGGCATGAGCGTGCCGCTGCTGCTGGTGGGCGCGTCGGCCGGCGCCCTGCTGCCGCGCGCCGGCGCGTGGATGGACGCCGTCAAGCGTTTCTTCGGCGTGCTGCTGCTGGTGATGGCGTGGTGGCTGGTGTCGCCGGTGTTGCCGGCGGTCGTGCAAATGCTGGGCTGGAGCGTGCTCGGCATCGGCTACGGCATGTATCAATTGACGCGCGCCGGCTGGGCCGGCAAGGCGCTGGGCCTGGCGTTTGCGCTGCTGGGCGCGCTGCAACTGGTCGGCGTGGCCAGCGGCGGACGCGACGCGCTGGCGCCGCTGGCGCATTTGCGCGCCGGCCAGGTGGCGCACCTGCAGTTCGTCCGCGTGAAGACGGTGGCGCAACTGGACGCGGCCCTGGCGCAAACGGGCGGAAAGACGGTCATGCTGGACTTCTACGCCGACTGGTGCGTCTCCTGCAAGGAAATGGAAAAGCTCACCTTCGTCGACCCGCGCGTGCAGGCCAGGCTGGCCGGCTCGCTGCTGCTGCAGGTCGACGTGACGGCCAACGACGCCGACGACAAGGCCATGCTGAAGCGCTTCACGCTGTTCGGCCCGCCCGGCATCATCCTGTTCGACGCCCAGGGTAAGGAAATCGCCGATTCGCGCGTCATCGGCTTCCAGGACGCCGACAAATTCCTGCAGTCGCTGGCCAAGCTGAAGTAAACGCCGGCGCCGCCATCCGTTGCGACCAGGGCCGCGTGCTGCGCGGCCCTGGTGCTTAGTGCTTCATTATGCCGCGGTGGCCGTGGCGGCCGCCGTGCGCGCCGCCCGGCACGCTGTCGTCGAAGACCTTCTGCTGCTCGGGCGTCAGCACCGCGTAGAAGGTTTTCAAGGCCGCCAGCCGGCTTTCCTGGGCCGCAATGCGCTCTTTCGACATGGCGATCCATTTCTCCATGCGCTCGGGCGCCGTCATCTTCGCCATCGCCGCGCGCTCGGGCCGTGCGCCATGCGCCTTCGGCGCCGCCGCCGCCGTGAACGCCGCCCAGGCCGGCTCTTGCGCGGCCGACAGTTTCAGCTTGTCGTGCAGCAGCGCCTGGCGCTTGGCCAGGTGTTCGGCGAACTGCGCGCCGTGGCCTTCGTGCATCCTGCCGTGCTCGTGGCGGGCGTCCTCGGCGTGCGCCGCCAGCGTTGCCGTGCCCATGCCCAGCACGGTCAGTCCGATCAACAAGCTTTTACCAAATGTGTTCATCTTGATTCCTTTTCATGTCCAATGGAGGATGTGCATTCCAGCGACCGGCAGGTACGCTGCACATGGGAAGCATCTTCGCGCCGGCATGTTTCGCCGAAGTGTCGGGGGCCGCGCATTTTGTATCGAGATGTTTCGTCCGCCGCGCAATATACAAGACGATACAATTGGCCTGTTCAGGGGCCGTCGAACTGGCGATAATCGGGGCATGGAACCCTCTACCACCATTCTCATCGTCGACGACGACCGTGATATCCGCACGCTGCTGGCGGACTATCTTGAAAGCAACGGCTACCGCACCCTGGCGGCGGCCGACGGCAACGGCATGTGGAAAATCCTCGACGAGGCGCGCCCGGACTTGCTGGTGCTCGACCTGAACCTGCCCGGCGACGACGGCTTGACGCTGTGCCGCAAGCTGCGCGCCCAGTCGACGCTGCCGGTGATCATGCTGACGGCCCGCAGCGAGCCGCTGGACCGCATCCTCGGCCTGGAAATGGGCGCCGACGATTACCTGCCCAAGCCCTTCGAGCCGCGCGAACTGCTGGCGCGCGTGCGCAGCGTGCTGCGGCGCAGCCATGCGATGCCGTCCAACGCGCCGTCGGACAAGGCGCAGCAGATGCGCTTCTCCGGCTGGACGCTGGACTTGACGGCGCGCCACCTGCTCAATCCCGACGGCATCGTCATCATGCTGTCCGGCGCGGAATTCCGCCTGCTGCGGGTTTTCCTCGAACACCCGAACCGCGTGCTCAACCGCGACCAGTTGCTGAACCTGACCCAGGGCCGCGACGCCGACCCCTTCGACCGCTCGATCGACATCCAGATCAGCCGCCTGCGCCAGAAGCTGGGCGAGGACGCGCGCCTGCCGCAAATCATCAAGACGGTGCGCAACGGCGGCTATGTGCTGGCCGGCCAGGTCAGCGTGGAGCCGTCCGCGTGAGAGCCTTCCTCGGGTCGATGACGGGGCGGGTGTTTCTGGCGCTGCTGATCGGCATGGCCGCCTCGGCCGCGCTGACGCAATGGCTGGCCGTCAACGAGCGCCAGCGCGCCATCGAGCAGTACCGCGATTTCCACGCGCTGGAGCGCGCCGAGCAACTGGTGACGACAGCCGACGTTGTGCCGGCCAGTTCCCGCGAGGCTTACCTGAAGCTGGCCAGCCGCGGCAGCGTGCGCCTGGAAGTGCGCGCCGGCGCGCCGGCCGCGCCCGAGCTGGCGCAGACGGATTTCTCCGCCGCGCTGGGCCAGCGCCTGGGCGCGGGTTTCAAGCTGGTGCCGCTGGCCGAGCGGCCGGCGGCCTGCGACCGGCCGCGCCGGCCCAGCACCCTGTTCGGCCCGACCCAGTGGGGCGGCGCCTGCGAAAGCATGCAGGTGCGCATGCGCGACGGCCAGTGGCTGGGCCTGTCGGTGCTGCCGCCGCGCGGGCCGCCCGGGCGCGGCCGCTATGAATGGACCACCTGGCTGCCCTTCCTGGCCAGCATCGCCGCGCTGGCCTACCTGGTCACGCGCATGACGATGCGGCCGCTCAAGCACCTGGCCCAGGCGGCCCGGGACCTTGGCAACGACATCAACCATCCGCCCCTCGCGCTGTCCGGCGCCAGCGAGATCCGCCAGGCCAGCGCCGCCTTCAACGCCATGCAGGCGCGCATCCGCCAGCACATCTTCCAGCGCACCCAGATGCTGGCTGCCATCACCCACGATTTGCAGACGCCGCTGACGCGCCTGCGCCTGCGCCTGGAAAAAGTGGCCGAGCCGGAGTTGCACGACCGCCTGGTCGGCGACCTGTCGGCCATGCAGGACATGGTCAAGGAGGGGCTGGACCTGGCCCGCTCGATGGACACGACGGAAACCATGCAGGCGCTCGACCTCGATTCGCTGCTCGACAGCGTCTGTTGCGACGCCGCCGACGCGGGCCAGCGCGTTTGCCTGAGCGGCCGCGCCGGCATGGCGCTGATGGGGCGGCCGATGGCGCTGCGGCGCTGCCTGGTGAACCTGATCGACAACGCCGTCAAATACGGCCAGCGCGCCGACGTCAGCGTCGAGCGCATGGCCGGCGCGGCGCGCGTGCGCATCCGCGACGCCGGCCCCGGCATCGCGCAAGAGCTGATGGCCAAGGTGTTCGAACCGTTCTACCGCATCGAGACGTCGCGCTCGCGCGAGTCCGGCGGCACCGGCCTGGGGCTGACGATTGCCCGCAACATCGCCGAACAGCACGGCGCCACCGTGCAGTTGGCGAACCACCCCGGCGGCGGCCTGGAAGTGACCCTGGTGGTGCCGGAATATTACGCCGGAAACTGAGGCGGGCGGCCGCGCCGGGGCGGTCTGCCGGCGCTGGAATTGTGCGACAATGCCACGCTTAATGCATCGTAGCAATATTAATAAACGAATAGAATAATGAAAAAAACATCACTGGGACTCTTGGTGGGCGCGGCCGTTTGCATCGGCGCCGGCGTCTGGTACTGGACGCACGGCGGCGCCGCGCCGGCGGCCGACAAGGGCGGCGCGGCGGTGCCGGCCGTCGTCACCGTCGTCAAGCCGCAGCGCCAGGACGTGCCGGTGCTGCTGCGCGCGAACGGCAGCGTGACGCCGGTCAGCAGCGTCGACCTGCACCCGCAGACCAGCAGCACGGTGAGCAAGGTGCACATCCGCGAAGGCCAGTTCGTCAAGGCCGGCGAGTTGATGTTTTCGCTCGACGCCCGCAGCGAGCAGGCCGGCGTCGAACAGGCCCAGGCCCAGGTGGCGCGCGACCGGGCCACGCTGGCCGACTTCGAGCGCCAGTACCGGCGCAGCCTTGAATTGCTGGACAAGCATTTCATCGCCCAGGGCGCCGTCGACACGCTGAAAAGCCAGGTCGAGTCGGCGCGCGCGCTGCTGCAGGCCGACGTCGCCGCGCTGCGCTCGGTACAGGTCGGCGCCAGCTACACGACGATACGCGCGCCCATGGCCGGCCGGGTCGGCGCCATCGGCGTCTATCCGGGCAGTCTGGTGCAGCCGGCCACGTCGCTGACGAGCGTCACCCAGCTCGACCCGATCAACGTCAGCTTCACCCTGCCGGAGAGCGCGCTGGCGGCGCTGCTGGCGGCGCACAAGGCCGGCGCCGTGCCGGTCACGGCCGAACTGGCCGGCAAGCAAGTCGCGGGCGCGCTCAGCTTCATCGACAACAGCGTCGACCCGGTGGCCGGCGTGATCCGCCTGAAGGCCCGCTTCGACAACCGGGACGAGTCCTTGTGGCCGGGCCAGTTCGTCAACGTCAGCCTGACCGTGCAGACGCTGAAGGACGCCCTGGTGATCCCGCAAAACGCCATCATCAGCAACACCTCGGGCGTCTTCGTCTACACGGTGGCGCCCGACCGCAGCGCCGCCGTGCGCAAGGTGGCGCGCCTGCACGCCTTCGGCCTGAACGCGGCCGTCTCGGGCTTGAACGGCGATGAGCAAGTGATCGTCGACGGCAAGCAAAACCTGCGTCCCGGCGCCCCCGTGCGGGTGGCCGAGGCGGCCGCCGGCCGCAAGAAAGGCCAGGCGGAATGAACCTGTCGGAATTGTGCATACGCCGCCCGGTGATGGTGGTGCTGCTGTCGCTGACGCTGATCCTGGCCGGCGTGCTGGCCTACGCCCACATCCCCGTCGCCGCGCTGCCCAGCTATAACACCCCGGTCATCAACGTCAGCGCCGACCTGCCCGGCGCCAGCCCGGAGACGATGGCCTCGTCGGTGGCGCTGCCGCTGGAGAAGCAGTTCTCCACCATCGCCGGCCTGAGCCTGATCACCTCGACCAGCACGCTGGGCTCGACCTCGCTGACGCTGGAATTCGACACACGCATCGACGTCAACGTCGCCGCCGTCGACGTGCAGGCGGCCTTGCTGCGGGCGCAGCGCCAGTTGCCGCAGGAAATGACGGACTTGCCGTCCTACCGCAAGATCAACCCGGCCGACGCGCCCGTGCTGTTCATGACGATGACGTCGCCGTCGATGAACCTGTCGGACTTGAACGACTATGCGGAAAACCTGATCGCGCCCAATCTGTCCACGCTGCCCGGCATCGCCCAGGTGACCGTCAACGGCCAGAAGCGCTTCGCCGTGCGGGTGCGCGCCAAGGCCGACCTGATGAACGCGCGCAACCTGACTTACGACGAGCTGGCCACGGCGATCCGCACGGCCAACGCCAATTCGCCGCTGGGCATCCTGGACGGGCCGCAACAGACGCTGACCATCCAGGGCAATGCGCAATTGATGAAGGCCAGCGAGTTCGCCGAGCTGATCGTGGCCAACCGCAACGGCCAGCCGGTGCGCCTGAAGGACGTCGCCGACGTCGAGGACAGCTACCAGTCGGTGAAGACGGCCGGCAGCTACAACGGCGAGCGCTCCATCGTGCTGCTGGTGCAGCGCCAGCCGAACGCCAACACGGTGCAGGTGGTGGACGCGGTGCGCAAGCTGCTGCCCGGCTTCAAGGCGCAACTGCCGGCCTCGGTCAAGATCAACCTCGTCAACGACCGCTCGGTGTCGATCCGCGAGGCGATCCACGACGTCAACCTGACGCTGGCGCTGACGGTGCTGCTGGTGGTGCTGGTGATCTTCCTGTTCCTGCGCCGCGCCGCCGCCACCTTCATTCCCGGCGTCACGATGCCGATTTCGCTGCTGGGCGCGCTGGCCCTGCTGTACTGGCTGGGCTACAGCCTCGACAACGTTTCGCTGCTGGGCATCACGCTGGCCGTCGGCCTGGTCGTCGACGACGCCATCGTCGTGCTGGAAAACATCGTGCGGCACATCGAAATGGGCAAGAAGCCGATCCAGGCGGCCCTCGTCGGCGCCCAGGAAATGGGTTTCACCATCGTCTCGATCTCGGTGTCGCTGGTGGCCGTGTTCATCCCGATCTTCTTCATGCCGGGCGTCATCGGCCTGCTGTTCCACGAATTCGCCGTCGTCGTCTCGCTGTCCATCCTGGTGTCGGCCGTCGTCTCGCTGACGCTGGTGCCGATGCTGGCCAGCCGCCTGCTGCCGGCCGACTCGCACGAGGGCCACGGCGACAGCAGCTTCATCGGCCGGCATTTCGAGGCCGGCTTCCAGCGGCTGAAAGACGGCTATGTGCGCTGGCTCGATCGGGCGCTGGCGCACCGCACGCTGGTGCTGCTGGTGGCGCTGGCCACCTTCGCGCTGACGGTGCTGCTGTACGCGACGATACCCAAGGGTTTCTTCCCCGAGGAAGACCTGGGCCAGATCCAGATCAACACGGAGGCGGCCGAGGACATCTCGTCGGCGGCGATGCTGGACTTGCAGACCCGCGTGGCGGCCGTGCTGCAGGCCGATCCGAACGTGCAGGACCTCACCTCCTTCGTCAGCGGCGGCAACACCGGGCGCATGTTCATGGTGCTCAAGCCGCGCGAGCGGCGCGCCAAGATGCCGGCCGTGCTGGACAGCCTGCGCCGCGCCGCCCGCGCCGTGCCCGGCATCGCCGTCTACTTCCGGCCCGTGCAAAACCTGCAACTGGGCGGACGCCCGAGCAAGAGCCGCTACCAGTACACGCTGCAAAGCGTCAGCCCGGACGCGCTCAACGACTGGGCCGGCCAGTTCCTCGAACGGCTGCGCGCCGATCCGGTGTTCCGCGACGTCACCAGCGACTCGCAAAGCCGCGGCCTGCAAGCCTCGCTGAAAATAGACCGCGACAAGGCCAACACCCTGGGCGTGCAGATCGCCGACGTGCGCAGCGCGCTCTACCTGGCCTTCGGCGAGCGCCAGGTGTCGACGATCTACTCGTCGGCGGCCAGCTATTTCGTCATCCTTGAGGCGGCCGCGGCCGACCGCCAGTTCGACGACGCGCTGACCAAGGTGTCGGTGCGCAGCAAGAGCGGCCAGCTGGTGCAGATGTCGAGCTTTGCCACGGTCGAGCGCAGCGTCGGCCCGACGGCCGTCAACCACCAGGGCCAGTTGCAAGCCATTACCGTGTCGTTCAACCTGGCGCCGGACGTGCCGCTGGGCGTGGCCACCGGCAAGATCGACCAGATGGGGCGTGACATGAACCTGCCGCCGACCATCATCACCAAATACGGCGGCGACGCGGCCGTGTTCCAGGATTCGCAGTCGAGCCAGATCATCCTGATCGTCGCCGCGCTGGGCGTCATCTACGTGCTGCTGGGGGTCTTGTATGAAAGCTATATCCACCCGCTGACGATTCTGGCGGGCCTGCCCTCGGCCGCCGTCGGCGCCTTGCTGACCTTGCGCCTGTTCGGCCTGGACCTGACGATGATCGCCATCATCGGCATCCTGATGCTGATCGGCATCGTCAAGAAAAACGCCATCATGATGATCGACTTCGCGCTGCACGCCCAGCGCAACGAGGGCATGACGCCGGCGGCGGCGATACGCGAAGCCTGCATCCTGCGCTTCCGGCCCATCATGATGACCTCGATGGCGGCCTTGATGGGCGCCTTGCCGATCGCACTGGGCCTGGGCGCCGGCGCCGAGTTGCGCCAGCCGCTGGGGCTGGCCGTCGTCGGCGGGCTGATCTTCTCGCAAGTGATCACGCTGTTTATCACGCCCGTCATTTACCTATTCCTCGACAAATACAGCGGCACGGGGCCGATGGGCGACGCCGAGCTGCGCGAATACGGGACCAGCCGCTGAGGCGGGGGAGCGGCGGCGGACGCCGCGCAAGGCGGCGTTCCCAAAAACAGGGGACTCTGGCACTATGGCTGCATTTTTCCGATGTTGATACAAGGCTGATTCATTTTGCATGACAAGACCCACCTCACCGCCGGCACTTCCGACTACTGCGAAACCTGCGGCCAGCCGATACGGCCGGCGCCCAGTTACGGGGAGAGAAGCAATTCGAACCGTATCGGCATCGCCCTGTCGATCCTGCTGCACGTGCTGCTGGTGGCTTACTACCTGCTGCGCCCGGAGCCGAAGCGGCCGCCGCCGCCGCCGACGCACGAGAGCGCGATGATGTATGTGGCGCCGCTGGCCAACAAGCCGCAGCCGAAACCGCCGTCGAAGCAGCCGAAGCAGGAGCAGGCGAAGGTGAAGCCGACGCCGCCGTCGCGCCAGCCGCGCGTGGCCGCCATCACGCCGCCGGCGCGGCGGAAGCTGGAAGTGATCGTGCCGCCCGTCGTCGCGCCCGTGCTGACGCCGGTGCAGGAAGTCGATATGGCGGCACACATCGCCGCCGCGCGCAAGCGCCGCGCCGAGGCCCAGCCGGCGGCGGAGGTGCAGGAGAGCGAGGGCGAGCGCGCCACGCGCGTGGCACGCGCCAACATCGCCGCCGCGCAGGGCAAGAACTCGGGCAGCGACAAGGACGATTCGGGCGGCGTGTTCTCCATCGTCGACAAGACCTCGCACAGCGCCTCGATCAAGTTCCGCGGCTGGAACACCAATTTCAAGCGGCGCTGGCTGACCCAGGTGCAGGTGGAGCAGGGCGCCGAACTCGACATCGAGACGGCCATCGTCAAGAAAATGATTGAATTGATACGCAAGGAAAAGCCGGGCGATTTCGTCTGGGAATCGCACCGGCTGGGGCGCAACGTGCCGATGAGCGCGCTGCCCGAGCATACGGCCGAGCTGCAAGCCTTCCTGCTCAAGGAATTTTTCCCCGAGTACCGCTTGCGCCGCTGACAGCCGGGGACGTACGTCGGGGACGAACCTTAGGCGCGGACCTTGAGCAGGCGGGCGATGTCGAGCGCGAAGTAGCTCAGCACGCCGTCGGCGCCGGCGCGCTTGAACGACAGCATGGCTTCCATCATCACCTTGTCGTGGTCGAGCCAGCCGTTTTGCGCGGCCGCCTTCAGCATCGCGTATTCGCCGCTGACCTGGTAGGCGAAGGTCGGCACCTTGAACTCGTCTTTGACGCGGCGCACGATGTCCAGGTAGGGCATGCCCGGCTTGACCATCACCATGTCGGCGCCCTCGGCCAGGTCCAGGCCCACTTCGCGCAGCGCTTCGTCGCTGTTGGCCGGGTCCATCTGGTAGGTGTTCTTGTCGCTCTTGCCGAGGTTCTTGGCCGAACCGACGGCGTCGCGGAAGGGGCCGTAGAAGGCCGAGGCGTATTTCGCCGAGTAGGCCATGATGCGCGTGTGGATCAACTGGCGCCGTTCCAGTTCGGCGCGGATGGCGCCGATGCGCCCGTCCATCATGTCGGACGGGGCGACGACGTCGACGCCGGCTTCGGCCTGGGTCAGCGCCTGGCGTATCAGCATCGCCGTCGTTTCGTCGTTGAGCACGTAGCCGTTGGCGTCGAGCAAGCCGTCCTGGCCGTGGCTGGTGTAGGGGTCGAGCGCGACGTCGGTCAGCACGCCCAGCTCGGGGAAGTGCTGTTTCAAGGCGCGCACGGCGCGCGGCACCAGGCCGTCCGGATTGCAGGCTTCGACGCCGTCCGGGGTTTTCAGGGCGGTGTCGATGACGGGGAACAGGGCCAGCACGGGGATGCCCAGCGCGACGCACTCCTCGGCCACCTTCAGCAGCAGGTCCACCGACATCCGCTCGACGCCCGGCATCGACAGCACCGGTTCGCGCTGGTTCGTGCCTTCGAGGATGAAGACCGGGTAGATCAGGTCGGCGGCGGTGACCGTGTTTTCGCGCATCAGGGCGCGCGAAAACGCGTCGCGGCGCATGCGCCGCATGCGGATGGCGGGGAAGAGGGCGGGGGCTTGTGAGTTGTGCATACCAAATACCATCAAAGGAATGAAATGATTGCCCGCCCGGGGCACATGGCGGCGGTTGGCCGCCGCGCGCCCCGGGCGGACCCGGTGTGAAGCAAACTTATTGGGCCGCGTCGGGCTCGTCGTCGTCTTGCATGTCGATCAGCTCGACCTGGGCCGCCGCCACGCTGTCGTCGGTGATGCCGGCCAGCTCCATGATCTTGTCGTTGGCTTCGTCGATGCCGATGCGCTTCAGCGCCGAGAACAGTTGCGCCGTGAACGGGAAGCCGACACCGTCCTCGTCGACGTAGCTGTCGAGCTTGGCGCGGGCCTGGCGCAGCGCGTTGGTCGAGTCGTTGCGGTTGAGTTTGTCGGCCTTGGTCAGGATGCAGTGGATCGGCTTGCCGGTCGGGGCGAACCATTCGAGCATCTGGATGTCGAGGTCGGTGAACGGGCGGCGCGAATCCATGATCAGGATCAGGGCGGCCAGTTGCTCGCGGCGCTGGACGTAGTCGCCCAGCAGGCGCTGCCAGTGCAGCTTGGCCGAGCCGGACACTTCGGCGTAGCCGTAGCCGGGCAAGTCGACCAGCAGGCATTCGATTTCCTCGACGATGGTGGCGTCCTTGCGGTGCTGGGCCACATGCGCGCCGCCGATCGAGAAATAGTTGATGTGCTGGGTGCGGCCCGGCGTCTTGGAGGCGAAGGCCAAGCCTTTCTGGTTGCACAAAATATTGATGGCCGTGGATTTACCGGCGTTGGAGCGACCTGCAAAGGCGATTTCCGGCACCGTCGTGTCGGGCAGGTCGCGCAGTTGGTTGACGGTCGTAAAGAAGCGGGCTTGCCAGAGTTTAGACATGGGATGGGGAGAAAATGCAACAAAAGGGGGCGAAAACGCGAGAAAGCTATTGTACAATAAGGGGTTACGAATTGTTGCCATGCAAAGCGGCGCTGTTACATCAAAGTCTGCGGCGGCGACAATCTTTACCACTAATTTTTTGACTAGTCTCAGGGTGTTTGAATGAATCGTGCGTTTTCACCGTTTGTAAAATCCTTGTTCGTCGCATTGTTGGCCGTGTCGGCCGCTGCATCGGCAAACGAAGAGAAAAAGCCGGCCCACGCCGAAGCCCCCGTCGCTAAGGTCGATGCCGCCAAGGGCGCCACCCTGTACGCGGACGGCGACGCGGCGCGCGGTTTGCCCGCCTGCGTGTCTTGCCACGGCGCCGCCGGCAATTCGACGATTTCCGTCAACCCGAAGCTGGCCGGCCTGAACGCCGCCTACCTGCACAAGCAATTGCTGAACTTCACCACGCCGGAGCGCAACAACGCCGTGATGTCGGGCTTCGCCAAGATGCTGACGGATGAAGAGAAGAAAAACATCGCCGCCTACCTGGGCGCGCAAGTGTCGAAGCCGAACGCGGCCAAGAACAAGGACACCGTCGAGCTGGGCAAGCGCATCTACCGCGGCGGCATCGCCGAGAAGAGCGTGCCGGCCTGCGCCAGCTGTCATGGCGCGTCCGGCGCCGGCATGCCGATCCAGTACCCGCGCCTCGGCGGCCAGCACCAGGACTACACGGCGGCCCAGCTGACGGCATTCCGCGCCGGCGCCCGCAAGAACAGCCCGCAAATGACGACCATCGCGATGCGCTTGTCGGACGATGAGATCAAGGCCGTCGCCGACTACGTCGCCGGTCTGAAATAAACTCCACGCGGTATTTCTGGTTTCGCGGCGCCCTGGCGCCGCGGGCAATATAAAAGGGCGGCAGCGTGAGCGGGCTGCCCTTTTTGTTGGTATGCTCCCGGCATCGCCGCCATAGTGCCGCCATATTTTAAGATTGTATCGAGCATGAGCACCCCCCGCACCACCGGAATTGAATTGAAAACGCGCCGCCGGGCGCTGGCAGAAACGGTTGAACTGATTTCCTCGATGCGTTTCGCTATCAGTCTGCTGACTTTGATTGCTATCGCGGCCGTGATCGGCACCGTGCTGAAACAGAACGAGGCGATGCCGAACTATGTGAACCAGTTCGGGCCGTTCTGGTTCGAAGTGTTCCGCAAACTCAGCCTGTATGCCGTGTATTCGGCCTGGTGGTTCCTGCTGATCATGGGCTTCCTGGTCGTGTCTACGTCGCTGTGCATCGTGCGCAATGCGCCGAAAATGCTCAAGGACATGCGCAGCTGGCGCGAAAACGTGCGCGAGCAGTCGCTGCGCAATTTCCACCACAAGGTCGAATGGACGGCGCCGCTGTCGCGCGCGGCGCTGGCGCAGCAGACCGTGGAGCGCCTGGCCGACGCCGGCTACAAGGCGAAGGTGGTGGAGAAGGGCGACGCGCTGCTGGTCGCCGCCAAGCAGGGCGCGGCGAATAAGTGGGGCTATCTCTTCGCCCACAGCGCCATCGTCGTCATCTGCATCGGCGGCTTCCTCGATTCCGACATGCCGATCCGCTTCCAGCAGTGGTTCATGGGCAAGGTGCCCTTCGTCGGCAGCGGCGTCATCGCCGAGATCGCCGACAAGCACCGTTTGAGCCTGTCCAACCCCACTTTCCGCGGCAATACCCTGATTCCCGAGGGTTCCAGCAGCAACGCGGCGATCATTCCGCAGGCTAACGGCGTGTTGATCCAGGATTTGCCCTTCACCATCTTCCTGAAAAAATTCCACATCGACTTTTACAGCACCGGCATGCCGAAGCTGTTCGCCAGCGACGTCGTGATCAAGGACCATGCGACGGGCGCCAGTTTCTCCGCCACCATCAAGGTCAACGAGCCCCTCATCTACAAGGGCCTGGCCGTGTACCAGTCGAGCTTCGAGGATGGCGGCAGCAAGCTCAAGCTGATCGGCCATCCGATGGCCGGCGCCGGCATGGCGCGCTTCGACGTGGCCGGCGAAGTCAGCGGCACCACGCCGCTGGCGCTGAGCACGGGCGAGGCGTATTCGATCGAATGGTCGGGGTTCCGCCCGTTCAACGTGGAAAACCTGGCGGCCGGCCAGGATTTGCGCGCCGTGAAGAAGAACGACAGCCTCAACGAGCAGTTCTCGGTCGGCCTCGACAAGCGCCTCGGTTCGGCGGCGAAAAACGCCAACAACAAGGATTTGAAGAACGTCGGACCGAGCGTGCAGTACAAATTGCGCGACAAGAACGGCCAGGCGCGCGAGTACCAGAACTATATGCAGCCCGTCACCGTCGACGGCGCCACCGTGTTCCTGGCCGGCATGCGCGCCAATCCGGGCGACCAGTTCAGCTATCTGCGCATTCCGGCCGACGACGCCCACAGCGTCACCGAGTGGATGCGCCTGCGCGCCGCGCTGCACGACCCGGCGCTGCGCACCGAGGCGGCGCGCCGTTACGCGCAGCGGGCCATGCCGAAAGACGGCGCCGACGCGCTGCGCCTGCAGTTGCAGGAGTCGGCCAGCAAGAGCCTGGGCATTTTCGCCGGCGACGACAAGCAGTCGGGCTTCCTGGCCATTTCGCGTTTCCTGGAGAAGGTGCCCGCCGCCGAGCAGGAAAAGGCGGCCGATATTTTCATGAAGATCCTCAACGGCAGCCTGTGGGAATTGTGGCAGGCCGCGCGCGCCAAGGAGCAGCTGGCGCCCGTCGCGGTCGACGCCGCCCACGGCCGCTTCCTGCAACTGGCGACGAACGCGCTGTCGGACAGCTTCTTCTATGGCGCCCCCGTCTACCTGCAGTTGGACGAGTTCACCGAGGTCAAGGCGTCCGTGCTGCAGGTGACGCGCTCGCCGGGCAAGAGCGTGGTCTATCTGGGTTGCCTGTTCCTGGTGATCGGCGTGTTTGCCATGTTTTACATCCGCGAACGCCGCCTGTGGGTGTGGGTCAAGGATGGCGCCGACGGGGCCGAGGCGTTGATGGCGATGAGCACGCAGCGCAAGACCCTCGATTTCGAGAAAGAATTTGATAACCTGAAGACCAAATTGCCGCAATCGGCGTAATCTGGACACAGTCGTTTCCGGCCCGCGCTCAGCGGCGGCCCGGTTTGGGAGAAGATGATGGAATTGACACAGAAACAAACCTACACGCAGGCGCCGGGCTTTTTCAAGCGCCTGAGCCTGCTCGACTGGGCCTTCGGCGCCCTGTTGCTGGCCGGCTCGCTGTTCGGCCTGAACCGCTACGGCGCCTATATGGACATCTATGAGAAGGCGATCCTGCTGGCGTCCGCGCCCACCTTCGCCTGGCTGGGCTGGCACTGGAAGCCGGTGCGCTGGCTGATGCCGGCGATGGCCGTGCTGGCGCTGTTCGCCATCTCGCAATACGGCGCCAGCCTGGATGCGGCCAACAGCAAGTTCTTCCTCAAATATATGTTGTCGAGCCAGTCGGCGATTTTGTGGATGGGCACCTTTTTCGTGCTGTCGACGCTGTTTTACTGGATCGGCCTGCTGGCCCGCTCCGATTTCGGCTCCTCGGTCGGCTCGGTGCTGTGCTGGGCCGGCGTGGTGCTGGGCTTTACCGGCTTGCTGGTGCGCTGGTACGAATCCTATCTGATCGGCGCCGACGTCGGGCATATCCCCGTGTCGAACCTGTATGAAGTGTTCATCCTGTTCTCGCTGATCACGGCGATGTTCTATCTGTACTACGAGCAAAGCTACGCGACGCGCCAGCTGGGCGCGTTTGTGATGCTGGTCATTTCGGCCGCCGTCGTCTTCCTGCTGTGGTATACGGTGACGCGCGACGCCGCCGACATCCAGCCGCTGGTGCCGGCGCTGCAAAGCTGGTGGATGAAAATCCACGTGCCGGCCAATTTCATCGGCTACGGCACGTTCTCGCTGTCGGCCATGGTCGCCGCGGCCTACCTGCTCAAGTCGAGCGGCCACCTGGCCGACCGTCTGCCGTCGCTGGAAGTGCTCGACGACGTCATGTACAAGGCGATCTCGGTCGGTTTCGCTTTCTTCACCGTGGCCACCATCCTGGGCGCGCTGTGGGCGGCCGAGGCCTGGGGCGGTTACTGGTCGTGGGATCCGAAGGAAACCTGGGCGCTGATCGTCTGGCTCAACTACGCGGCCTGGTTGCACATGCGCCTGATGACGGGCTTGCGCGGGCGCGTGGCGGCCTGGTGGGCGCTGGTCGGCCTGCTCGTGACGACCTTTGCCTTCCTGGGCGTGAATATGTTCCTGTCCGGCCTGCATTCCTATGGCAAGCTGTAAGCGCGTTTGAGCGGCAGCGCATTCGGGCCGGATAGTGTAAGGTTTGTGGGGCTTGGCCAGACCAAGATGCAATCCCTTCTTTTCCGCCCGGAGTCGCCATGTTGATCCAACGTAGTCCCAACGGCATCGAATTGCCGTTTTCCTCAGAAATCACGCCGCGCGCCGTGTTCGAGTCGCGCCGCCGCTTTATCGAGCAGATCGCGGCCGGCTCGATCGCCGGCGCCTCGCTGCTGGCGATGGCCGGCCGCGAGGCCCTGGCGCAAACGGGCGGCAACGCCAAGTTGGGCGCCAGATTGAATCCGGCCTACTCGTCGATGGACCAGCCGAGCGCCTACAAAGACGCCACGACCTACAATAATTTCTACGAATTCGGCACCGACAAGGCCGATCCGGCCCAGAACGCCGGCACGCTGAAGCCGCGGCCGTGGACGGTGACGATCGAGGGCGAGGTCAAGAAGCCGATGACGCTGGACCTGGACGCGCTGCTCAAGCTGGCGCCGCTGGAGGAGCGCGTCTACCGCCTGCGCTGCGTCGAGGGTTGGTCGATGGTGATTCCGTGGATAGGCTATTCGCTGTCGGAATTGATCAAGAAGGTCGAGCCGACCGGCAACGCGAAATACGTCGAGTTCGTCAGCCTGGCCGACAAGAAGCAGATGCCGGGTGTCGGCAGCCGCGTGCTGACCTGGCCCTATGTCGAGGGCTTGCGCATCGACGAGGCGAACCATCCGCTGGCGCTGCTGACCCTGGGCATGTACGACGAAACCCTGCCGAACCAGAACGGCGCGCCGGTGCGCATCGTGCTGCCGTGGAAGTATGGCTTCAAGTCGGCCAAGTCCATCGTCAAGATACGCTTCGTCAAGGAGCAGCCGCGCACGGCCTGGAACCTGGCGGCGCCGTCGGAGTACGGTTTTTACTCGAACGTCAACCCGAACGTCGACCACCCGCGCTGGTCGCAGGCGAGCGAGCGGCGCATCGGCGAGGACGGTTTCCTGGCGCGCAAGCGCAAGACGCTGATGTTCAACGGTTACAACGACGTCGCCTCGCTGTATGCGGGGATGGACTTGAAGAAATTCTTTTAAATGAACACCTTACCTTTCTTCCCGAGCCCCAAACAACTGGGCTGGCTCAAAGCGGCCATCTTTGTGCTGGCCCTGCTGCCGTTCGTGCGCATGGTGTGGCTGACGGCCGCCGGGCAACTGGTTGAGCCGCTGGAGTTCATTACGCGCGGCACCGGTGACTGGACGCTGTACTTCCTCTGCATCACGCTGGCGGTGACGCCGCTGCGCCGTCTGTCGAAGTGGAACTGGCTGATCAGGCTGCGGCGCATGCTGGGACTGTTTGTGTTCTTTTACGCCGCCCTGCATTTCACCACCTTCCTGTGGTTCGACCACTTTTTCGACGTGGCGGAAATGTGGGCGGACGTGCTCAAGCGGCCCTTCATCACGGTCGGCTTCATCGCCTTTGTGCCGCTCATTGCGCTGGCCGCGACCAGCAGCAACGCCATGGTGCGCCGGCTCGGCGGCAAGCGCTGGCAGTACCTGCACCGCCTCGTTTACGTGATCGCGCCGCTGGCCATCCTGCATTTCTGGTGGATGAAGGCCGGCAAGCACAATTTCGCGCAACCTATTTTATTTGGTTTGATCGTCGCGCTATTGCTCGGTATCCGCGTGTATTGGCGCTACGTGAAATCCACCGCCGGCAAGCCGGCATAATACTTCCCCGCTTTCCTTGCGCCCGCCCAAGCGGGCGCAAGCGATGCGCGCCTACCATGCCTGCATGGCGCACGATCACGACACTGGCTATAGGCAGTTGTTTGCGCACCCGGAAATGGTGCGCGACTTGCTGGCCGGTTTCCTTCCCTATCCCTGGGCCAAGGACTTGGACTTGCGCGCCTTTGAGCGCGTCAACGCCAGCTACGCCAGCGATACGGGCCGCCAGCGCCACGACGACATGGTGTGGCGGCTGCGCCTGGGGGCGGATTGGATTTACGTCTATCTGCTGCTTGAGTTCCAGTCCCGCAACGATCCCTGGATGGCTCTGCGGATGCAAGTGTACGTCGGCCTGCTGTGCCAGGACTTGGTCAAGCGCCACGAGCTGAGCCGGCAAGGCAAGTTGCCGCCCATCCTGCCTGTCGTGCTGTACAACGGCGCCGCGCCCTGGCGCGCCAGCACCGACCTGGCGCAATTGATGCTGGCGCCGCCTGAGGGGCTGGCGCCTTTGCAGCCGGAACAAAGGTATTTGCTGATCGATCAAAGCAGTTATGACAGCGCCACGCTGGCGGAGCAGCGCAATTTGATTGCCGCCGTGTTCCGCTTGCAGCGCTCGCGCGCCTACAAGGATATCCGCAACGTTATCGCCAGCCTGGCCGCATGGCTCAAGCACGGCGAATGCGAGTCTTTGCGCACCACGCTGACGCACTGGATTGCGGCGCATCTGCAACGACAGTTCAGTGGGCTGGATATGCCATCATTGGAGCAATTTTCGGAGGTCGAGATCATGCTCAAGCAAGAGTTCAAAAGCTGGGAAGAAGAATGGGAATACAACGCCATTCAAAAAGGCTTGAAGCGGGGCCTGCGGCAAGGGCGGCAGGAGGGCCGGCTGCAAGCCGACCGGGCGTGGCTGGAGTCGCTGTTGCATAAGCGTTTTGGCAATATGCCGCCGTCGATCGGCGCGCGCATCGAGGCGGCGCCGGTGGCCCGGATCGAGTATTGGTATGACCGGCTGTTCGACGCGTCCAGTCTTGAGGAAATATTTGCCGACGAATAAATGTTGGCTTATTGCTGAGTCGCGGGCAGGGCGGGCGGCGGCGGCACCGGGGCCGGCGCGATGGCCGGCTGGCTCGCGCTTGCCGCCGCGGCCGGCGGCTTGGCCGGCGGTTTCGGCATGTACAGGGGGCCAGGCTGGCCGCAGCCCGCCAGCATGCCGGAGATGAACAGGGATATGCCGATATACAACGCTAAAGTTGACTTCACGATTAGAATCACGGTTTGATAAAAGATCTTGGAGTGTAGCATGAGCGAATCAGAATTCCTGGCCTTGGCGGAAGCGACCCTGACGGCGATCGAGGCCGCGCTGGATAGGCTGAACGACGAGGATGTCCTCGATGTCGAATGCAGCCGCAGCGGCAATGTGCTGGAAATCGAGTTTATCGACAATGGTTCGAAAATCATCGTCAATAGCCAGGCGCCGATGCAGCAACTGTGGGTGGCGGCGAAAGCGGGCGGTTTCCACTACAACCGCGTCGGCGCCCAGTGGATCGACTCGCGCGACGGCTCGGAGTTGTTCGCCGCGCTGTCCGGCCTGGCCAGCGCCCAGGCCGGCGTGGCCGTGACCCTGGCCTGAACCGCACACAAGGCGGCGCGCCGGGCTAGGTTCCCGCTGCGCCGCCCGCGCCGTCAGAACAGCTCGTTCTTGACGGCGTCCTTGGCCTTCTCCTCGGCCGGCGTGCCGCGCGCCGCCCCCTCCAGGCTGTGCACGGCCGTGCCCGGCGGATTCTCCGCGTAATAGTAGTCGTCGCCGGACTGGATCACGCCGTCCGGAACGGCGCGCTCCTCGATCGGGATGCTTTTCAGCGCCTTCTGCATATAACTCATCCAGATCGGCAGGGCCAGGCCGCCGCCCGTCTCGCGGTTGCCGAGGTTCTTCGGCTGGTCGTAGCCTATCCACGCAATGCCCACCAGCTTCGCCTGGTAGCCGGCGAACCAGGCGTCGATCGAGTCGTTGGTGGTGCCGGTCTTGCCCGACAGGTCGGAGCGCTTCAGCGCCATCGCCTTCGCGGCGGTGCCGAAACGCACGACGTCGTTCATCATGCTGTTCATGATGAAGGCGTTGCGTTCGTCGATGACGCGGTTGGCCGCGACGCCGGCCAGGTCCGGGTTGGCCTGCGACAGCACCTTGCCCTCGCTGTCGGTGACCTTGGCGATCAGGTAAGGGTTGACCTTGTAGCCGCCGTTGGCGAACACGGCGTAGGCGCCGGCCATCTGCAGCGGCGTCACCGAGCCGGCGCCCAGCGCCAGCGTCAGGTAGGGCGGGTTCTTTTCGGCGTCGAAGCCGAAGCGGGTCGCGTATTCCTGGCCGTACTTGGCGCCTATCTTGTTCAGGATGCGGATCGAGATCATGTTCTTCGACTTGGTCAGGCCGCGCCGCATCGTCATCGGACCTTCGTACTTGCTATCGTAGTTCTTCGGTTCCCAGGCCTGGCCGCCCGTCTGGCCGGCGTCGAAGGAAATCGGCGCGTCGTTGATGATGGTGGCGGGCGACAGGCCGCGCTCCAGCGAGGCCGAGTAGATGAAGGGCTTGAAGGCCGAGCCGGGCTGGCGCCAGGCTTGCGTGACGTGGTTGAACTTGTTGCGGTTGAAGTCGAAGCCGCCCACCATCGCGCGGATCGCGCCGTCGCTGGTGCTGGCCGAGACGAAGGCCGACTCGACTTCCGGCATCTGCGTGACGGTCCAGGCGTTGCCCTCCTGCATGACGCGGATCACGGCGCCGCGGCGGATGCGCCGGTTCGGCGCCGCCTTCTCCGACAACCAGGCCGCGCCGAAGCTCAGGCCCGGGCCGCTGATGCTGATTTCCTCGCCGGCCGCCGTGACGGCGACGATTTTCTGCGGCGAGGCTTGCAGCACCATCGCGGCGATGATGTCGTCGCTGTCCGGGTGGTCGGCCAGCTCCGTTTCGATGGCGTCGTCGGCCTCTTCCTTGCGCTGCGGGATGTCGATATACGCTTCCGGGCCGCGGTAGCCGTGGCGTTTTTCATAGTCCATCACGCCGCGGCGCAGCGCCAGGTAGGCGGCGTCCTGGTCGGCCTTGGTGATGGTGGTGAAGACGTTCAGGCCGCGCGTGTAGGTGTCTTCCTTGAATTGCTCGTAGACCAGCTGGCGGGCCATTTCGGCGACGTATTCGGCATGCACGCCGAATTCGCTGCTGTCGGTCTTGACCTTGAGCTGCTCGGCACGGGCTTCCTCGAACTGGGCGTCGCTGATGTAGCCGAGCTGGTGCATGCGTTGCAGGATGTATTGCTGGCGCGTGCGCGCCCGCTTCGGGTTCACCACCGGGTTGTAGGCCGACGGCGCCTTCGGCAGGCCGGCCAGCATGGCCGCCTCGGCCACGCTGATTTCCTTGAGGCTCTTGCCGAAGTAGATTTGCGCGGCCGAGGAGAAACCGTAGGCGCGCTGGCCCAGGTAAATCTGGTTCATATACACCTCAAGGATCTGGTCCTTGCTGAGGTTCTGTTCGATTTTCCATGCCAGCAAGACCTCATAGGCTTTGCGCTTCAGGGTTTGCTCGCTCGACAGGAAGAAATTGCGCGCGACCTGCTGGGTGATGGTCGAGGCGCCCTGTTTCGCGCCGCCCGTCAGGTTGTGCAGCGCGGCGCGCGTGATGCCCAGGTAGTCGACGCCGCCATGCTCGTAGAAGCGGTCGTCCTCGATCGCCAGCACGGCTTTTTTCATGACGTCGGGAATGTCCTTGATGTGCACGAGGTTGCGCCGCTCTTCGCCGAATTCGCCGATGAGCACGTTGTCGGACGAGAAAATCCGCAGCGGCATCTTCGGCCTGTAATCGGTCAGCGTGTCGAGCGCCGGCAGGTTCGGGTAGGCCATCGCCAGGCCGAAGACCACCAGCAGCACGGCGACCAGCCCCAGCCCGAACAGGGAGACGAGGGACATCAGGAGGAAACGTTTGGACTTGCTGCCGGCGGCGGGCTGGGGGGCGGGCGCGCCGGCGGATTTGGAAGAGGTCATGCGCGTCGAGTCTTTCGCTGTAGTTATGCGAATCAATTATAAGCGAGGTGCCGGGCCTGCGGCGCGCCAAGCGCTGCGGCGGCGGACAAGTGGCGCCGCGCCGGCCGGCGCACAGTGTGGCGGATACGGCCACGCTTCGAATCATGCGCAATAGAAATACCTTTACATGCACCAAGCCTTATTGCTAGGATTTAAAGCACAGTCCGATGTGTGCCGTTTAAACGCAGCTTTGCGAACGAGTCCCCTTATGCCCAGAGTTTCAATGTGTGACCGGAAACACAATAGCGGCAGCGTAAGCGATCGCGCGGCGCGGCGCGGGGGAGGACGGCCTTGATCTCTATCAAAAATTTGTTCGCTCAGGCGCGCGGCCCCATGCTGGGCATCGACATCAGCACCTCCGGCGTGCGTCTGGTGGAATTGTCGCTGGCCGGCAAGCAGGACTTGCGGCTGGAGCGCTACGCGGCCGAGCCGCTGCCGCGCGGCGCCGTGGTCGACGGCAATATCGAAAACATCGAGCAAGTCTCCGACGCGCTGCGCCGCGTGTGGAAAAAGAGCGGCACGCGGGCCCGCCTGGTGGCGCTGGGCATGCCGCCGGCCTCGGTGATCACGAAGAAAATCATTTTGCCGGCCGGCCTTTCCGAGGACCAGCTGGAGGTCCAGGTCGAGTCCGAGGCCAGCCAGTACATTCCCTTCGCCCTCGACGAGGTCAGCCTGGATTTCGACGTGCTGGGGCCGGCCCAGAATTCGCCCGAGGACATCGAGGTCATGCTGGCGGCGTCGCGCCGCGAAAAGGTCGAGGACCGCGTCGCCATCGCCGAGGCGGCCGGCCTGAAGGCGGTCGTCATGGACATCGAATCGTATGCGGCGCGCGCGGCGCTGGACCGGGTCACGGCGCTGACGCCGAAGAGCACGCTGGGCCAGGTGGTGGCGCTGTTCCAGATCGGCGCCCAGGTCACCCATATTTCCGTGCTGCTGGACGGCGTCACCATCTATGAGCGCGAGCAGCCCTTCGGCGGCAACCAGCTGACCCAGGACATCGTGCGCGCCTTCGGCCTGCCCTTCGACGAGGCCGAGGCGCGCAAGAAGGCCGGCGAGCTGCCGGACAATTATGCGGCCGAGATTCTCGCCCCCTTCCTTGAGAGCGCCGCGCTGGAGGTGACGCGGGCGATCCAGTTCTTTTTCACGTCCACCCCCTATACCCGCGTCGACCAGCTGTTCCTGGCCGGCGGCTGCGCCCAGTTGCCCGGCCTGCTGGAGATGATCGCCGGGCGCACCAAGATCGCCGCCGCCGTGCTGTCGCCTTTCCAGGGCATGCAATTGGCGGCGGGCGTGCGCGAGGCGCAGTTGCGCAACGACGCGCCGGCCTATCTGGTGGCCTGCGGCCTGGCCTTGCGGAGGTTTGGCTGATGATACGCATCAATCTGCTGCCGCACCGCGAGGAAAAGCGCAAACAGAAGCACGCCGCCTTCCTGGCGCTGCTGACCTTGTGCGCGGTCGCCGGCGCCGCCGTGGTGCTGGCCGTGGCCGGCTACAACGCGCGCCGCATCGCCATCCAGAACGAGCGCAACGGCGTCATTGCGGCGGAGATCGCCGTGCTCGACAAGAAGATCGCCGAGATCGCCACGCTGAAGCAGGAAATCGAGGCGCTGAAGGCGCGCCAGCAGGCCGTCGAGGACTTGCAGGGCGACCGCAACCAGCCGGTGTTTCTGATGGACGAGCTGGTCAAGCAGACGCCGGAGGGCGTCTACCTGCGCGCGTTCAAGCAGGACGGCCAGCGCGTCAACATGAACGGCTACGCGCAGTCGCAGGAGCGGGTGTCGGAATTGTTGCGCAATCTGGCCGGGCGTTCGCCGTGGTTGGAGCGGCCCGAGCTGGTCGAGGTGCGCTCGACGGGGCTGGGGCAGGGCCGCAGCGCGAAGAAGGTGGTGGAATTTAATTTATTCGTCGGTATCAAGCGGCCGCGCGACAAGGAGCAGGCACAGGAGAAGGGACAGGAGAGAGTGGACAAGGACCGCGCCGGCCCGGGCGGCAAGCCGGCGCAGGCCGGCGCGGGCGCCGCGGCGCCCCCAAGCTGAGATCGGAGCGAGCGAGATGGCCAACCTGAAACATGCAGCGCAAGCGCTGGCGGCGCAATTCCACGGCCTGAACGCGCGCCATCCCGGCCAGTGGCCGCTGGCGCCGCGCCTGCTGTGCGGCGCCGGCGCGGCGGCGGCCGTGGTGGCGCTGGGCTATTTCGGCTATTGGAGCGGCCAGTTCGAGGAGCAGCAGGCGGGCGCCGCCCGCGAGGTGGCGCTGCGCGAGGAATACACGATCAAGGTGGGGCGGGCGATCAACCTGGACGCGCTGCGCGCGCAAAAGGTGCAGGTCGACCATTACGTGGAACGGCTGCAAAAGCAGTTGCCCAGCAAGGCGGAGATGGCGGCGCTGCTGTCCGACATCAACCAGGCCGGCCTGGGCCGCGGCTTGCAGTTCGAACTGTTCAAGCCGGGCCAGGTGGTGGTCAAGGAGTATTACGCCGAATTGCCGATCGACATCAAGGTCAGCGGCAGCTACCACGACCTGGGCGCGTTCGCCGGCGACATGGCGAATCTGCCGCGCATCGTCACGCTCAACAATATGGCCTTGAGCGCGGGCAAGGACGGCAATTTGACGCTGGACGCCGTCGCCAAGACTTTCCGCTACCTCGACCCGGACGAGGTGATCGCCCAGCGCAAGGCGCAGGCCGAGAAGAAGAACAAGGGGCGGAAATGAGCGCCGCCGCGCGGCACAGGGCGGCCGCCGCGCTGGCCCTGGCGCTGGCCCTGGGCGGCTGCGGCGACAGCGACGTGCAGGAGGTGCGGCGCTGGATGGCCGAGGTGAAGGCGCAGACCCGCGTCGTGGTGCCGCCGCTGAGCGAGCCGAAGACCTTCATCCCCTTCGCCTACGAGGCCAAGGACGCGGTCGACCCGTTCAGCCCGAACAAGCTGCTGGCCGAGCTGGCCCGGGCGGCGCGCAGCAGCGGCGCCTTCAAGCCGGACCTGGAGCGGCGCAAGGAATTGCTGGAAAGTTATCCCCTGGACACGGTCAAGATGGTCGGCACGCTGCAGAAAGGCAGCGTCGTCTACGCCTTGCTGCAGATCGACCGCGCCGTCCACCAGGTCCAGGCGGGGCAGCACCTGGGCCAGAATTTCGGCCTGATCACCAGTGTCACCGAGGATGCGGTGGCGATCAAGGAAATCGTCCAGGATGCGGGCGGCGACTGGGTCGAGCGCATGACGAAGTTGGAGTTGCAGGACAGCAAGGAGACAAAAAAATGAGTCCATACAGACTGTCCATGGCCGCCGCGCTGGCCCTGCTGGCGCTGGCCGGCGCCGCGCGCGCGCAGGAAAATGCGATCGAGTCGATCAGCGCCAACCAGCAGGGGGCGAACGTGGTCGTCAAGGTGGCGCTGCGGGCGCCGCCGGCGCGCCTGCCGATCGGTTTTTCGATCAGCAATCCGGCGCGCATCGCGCTCGATTTCGGCGCCACCGCCAACGCCACCGGCAGCAGCGCGCTGGAACTGAATGTCGGCGACTTGCGCAGCATTAACGTGGTGCAGGCGGGCCAGCGTTCGCGCCTGGTGCTCAACCTGAAGCGGGCGCTGAACTATGCCACCGCGCTCGACGGCAACGCCGTCATCGTCACCATCGAGGGATCGGGCGGCGTGGCCACGGCCGTCAACGCGGCCGGCCTGCCGGCCGCGCCGGCCGCCGCGCCGGCGCCGGGCACGCGCCAGTTGCTGCGCGAACTCGATTTCCGCCGCGGCGCCAACGGCGAGGGCCGCGTCGTCGTCGACCTGCCGCACAGCCAGGTGGCCGTCGACGTGCGCCAGCAGGGCGCCAACGTGGTCGTCGACTTCCTCAAGACGGGCTTGCCGGAGACGCTGAGGCGGCGCCTCGACGTCAGCGATTTCGGCACGCCGGTGTCGCGCATCACCACCGTGCCGCAGGGCGAGAACGTGCGCATGACGATCGAGGCCCGCGGGCTGTGGGAGCAGAGCGTCTACCAGAGCGACACGCAACTGGTGGTCGACGTGAAGCCGCTCAAGGAGGAGCCGAACAAGCTGACCCAGGGCAGCCAGGGTTACCGCGGCGAAAAGCTGTCCTTCAATTTCCAGAACGTCGAGGTGCGCGCGGCGCTGCAGGCGATCGCCGACATCTCGGGCTTGAACATCATCACCAGCGACAGCGTCAGCGGCAATCTGACGCTGCGCCTGCGCGAGGTGCCGTGGGACCAGGCCCTCGACGTCATGCTGCAGGCCAAGGGCCTGGACATGCGCAAGAACGGCACGGTGCTGTGGATCGCGCCGAAGGAGGAATTGCTGACGAAGGAGAAGCTCGAACTGGAACAGCGCGCGCAGATCGCCGAACTGGAGCCGCTGCGCTCCGAGATCTTCCAGCTGAACTACCAGAAGGCCGAGGCCTTCCGCACCGTCTTCGGCCTGGACGGCGCCGGCGACGCCAAGAACCGCGTGCTGTCCAAGCGCGGCAGCGCCATCATCGAGCCGCGCACGAACCAGTTGTTCGTCACCGACATCGCCGCCAAGCTGGAGGATATCCGCAAGCTGATCCAGAAGACCGACGTGGCCACCAAGCAAGTCCTGATCGAGGCCCGCATCGTCGAGGCGAACGACGCGTTCAGCCGCAACCTCGGCGCCAAGCTGGGCTTTTCCGACATGCGCACCCTGCGCGGCGGCGACTCCGGTTACCAGATCGGCGGCGGCAACAACCGCATCGCCATCGGCGGCAACCTGACCGGCGTGGGCGAGGTCACGGGGCAGATCGCCGCCACCGGCTCGTCCTACAACAACACCCAGTTCGTCAACCTGCCGGCCGCCGGCATCAACGGCGTCGCGCCCGGCAACCTGGCCGTGAGCCTGTTTTCGGCCGCCGCCAACCGCTTCCTGAACCTGGAGCTGTCGGCGCTGGAGGCCGACGGCAAGGGCAAGATCATTTCCAGCCCGCGCGTGGTCACGGCCGACAAGGTGATCGCCCTGATCGAACAGGGCATCGAGCTGCCCTACCAGGTGGCCACCAGCAGCGGCGCCACGTCGATCACCTTCAAGAAGGCCAATCTGCGCCTGGAGGTGACGCCGCAGATCACGCCGGACGGCAATGTCGTGCTGGAGGTGGACGTCAACAAGGACAGCGTCGGCCAGGAAACGCGGGCCGGTTTCGCCATCGACACCAAGCATGTCAAGACGCAGGTGATGGTCGAGAACGGCGGCACGGTGGTGCTGGGCGGCATCTACCAGCAGTCCGAGCGCGAATCGGCCACCAAGGTGCCCTTGCTGGGCGACATCCCGGTGCTCGGCTACCTGTTCCGCAGCACGGGCCGGACCAACGACAAGACCGAGTTACTGGTCTTCATCACGCCGAAAATCGTGGCGGAGCGGCTGTCTACGCCTTAAGTCATTTCATTTCGGAACGAGGGGAAACGATGGGAACGACGCGAAACAGTGTAGTGAAACCACTCTCCGGCTGGCTGGCGCTGGCCGCCTGCGCCGCCCTGCTGCTGGCCTGCGGCGGCGGCGGCGGCAACCCCGGCGCCGTGCCGGGCAATGGCAACCCCGGCACCGGCACGACGGCCGCCGCCACCGTGGCCGTGTCCTTCGTCAACGCCAGCGGCCAGGCGGCCAATGCGGTGACGAGCGCCGCGCCGCTGACGGCCAGGGCCCTCGTCAAGGATGCCGCCGGCAAGGCCGTCGCCAACGCCCTCGTCACCTTCGCCACCGACGCCGAACTGGGCGTGTTCTCGCCGTCGGCCGGCACGGCGCTGAGCGACGCCAGCGGCGTCGCCTCGGTGACGCTGCGCCCGGCCAGCCTGGCCGCCAGCGGCGCCGGCACCGTCACCGCCTCGGCCACGCTGGCCGGCACGACCGTCAAGGGCGACGCCAATTTCGCCGTCGGCGCCACGGCGCTGACCTTGTCGCCGCTGTCGCTGTCGCTGAGCCAGATCGCCGCCTACGGCTCGACGGATGTGACCGTGGATGTGCTCAGCGGCGGCGTCAAATTCACCGAACAGTTGAATGTGGCGTTCTCGTCCGCCTGCGTGACGGCCGGCAAGGCCAGCCTGGCCGCGCTGGTGCCGACCAGCAATGGCACGGCGCGGGCCGTGTTCCGCGACCTCGGCTGCGGCAACAACGACACCATCAGCGCCACCGTCAGCGGCCTGTCCGGCGCCGGCAGCACGGCCAGCCTGAAAATCGCCAGTCCGGCGGCCGCCTCGGTCCAGTTCACCGCGGCGGCGCCGACCGACAAGTCGATCGTCATCAAGGGGCAGGGCGGTTTGCTGCGCACGGAAACGGCGACGCTGACCTTCAAGGTCTTCGACATCTTCAGCCAGCCGCTGGCGAACCAGGCCGTGACGTTTTCGACCAATTCGCCCGACGTGACGCTCAACAAGGCGAGCGACAACACGGACGCCAAAGGCGAGGTCATCACGACCGTCAACTCCGGCACCAAGCCGACCACGTTCAAGGTCACCGCCACGCTGGCCGGCGGCATTTCGACGCAGTCCGACTCCATCGTCGTCACCACCGGCCAGGCCGTCATCAAGGCCTTCTCGCTGAGCGTGAGCAAGGCCAACATCGAGGGCTGGTCCTACGACAGCGGGACGGTGACGCCGGCCAGCTCGATCAACATCCTGCTCGCCGACGCGTCGGGCAACCCGGTGCCGGACGGCGCCCCCGTGGTGTTCCAGACCAACCTGGGCGCCGTCGGCTCGTCCAGCAAGGGCGGTTGCACCACCGTCAACGGCGGCTGCACGGTGGACTTCCGCAGCCAGAATCCGCGCGTGGCGGACGCGCCGAACTCGCCTTCGACGCCGTGCAACACCGCCAGCGGCGGCGCCAACGACGCCCGCGTCAGCAGCGACAGCACGCGCGCCGGCCTGGCGACGGTGTGCGCCAGCACGACCGACGGCAGCAGCACGCTGTTCTCGAAAATCGCCATCTTCATGAGCGGCAGCAGCGCCAGCAAGGTCTACCTGGACGGCGCGCCGACGCCGCTGACGGGGGCGCAGGTGGATCTCGGCTCCGTCGGCGCCTACGAATCGAAGGTGTTCTCGCTGCAAATCAACGACCTGAACTTCAACCCGATGCCGGTCGACACCACGGTCGCCGTGGCCAATCTGGTCAACGCCACGGCCGCCGGCGTGGCGCCGGACAAGGTGCCGAACATCTTCCCCCATTCGCCGGCGGGGGACGACCAGAGCGGCAACGTCATCAGCGGCAACCAGGGCTCGACACATACCGTAACGATAGGCGGAACGCAACCGAAACCGTGCACCGGCCCTTTGGTCGGCACCTTCAATGTGGTAATCACAACGCCGCGTGGACTGGCCACCCCTTATCCGTTTAAACTAACGTTCACTTGCCCGTAACGGGCTGCGGGCAGAGGCCGGCCGTCGGGCCGGCCGTTCATCGGATTTTTGAGTGTTAGATGCACAGTGGCTGAAAATTTAAAAAACAATATCTTTATCGTCGGCCTGATGGGCGCGGGCAAAACCACGATCGGCCGCATCCTCGCCCGCAAGCTGGGGCAGCGCTTCGTCGATTCCGACCACGAGATCGAGGCCCGCACGGGCGCGTCGATCCCGTGGATTTTCGAAATCGAGGGCGAGCAAAGTTTCCGCCGCCGCGAGGCCGACGTGATACGCGACTTGACGCTGCAGCAGGGCATCGTCATGGCCACCGGCGGCGGCGCCATCCTGAACGCCGACAGCCGCGCCTACCTGAAGGCGCGCGGCACCGTCATCTACCTGCGCGCCAACGTCAACAGCATCATGACGCGCACCAGCCACGACAAGAGCCGGCCGCTGCTGCAGACGGCCGATCCGCGCAAACGCATCGAGGAGCTGGCCGAGCAGCGCGAGCCTTTTTACATGGAGGTGGCCGACGTCGTCATCGATACCGGCCGACCTAACGTACAATCGATGGTCCAAACTATTTTGATGCAACTGGCCAGCCGCGCGTGCGCGGCCTCGCCGAACTGCGTCACCCAAGCCGAGCCTTCGATGAATGAGCAATCCAATATCCTATTAAGCGTCGACCTGGACGAGCGCAGCTACCCCATCGTCATCGGCCCCGGCCTGCTGGCCGACGCCGCGCTGCTGCAGCGCCACATCGGCGGCAGCAAGGTCGCCATCGTCAGCAACACCACGGTGGCGCCGCTGTACCTGGCGCCGCTGCGGCAGGCGCTGGCCGCGGCCGGCAAGGAGGTCATCAGCATCGTGCTGCCGGACGGCGAGGAGCACAAGAACTGGGCCAGCCTGATGCAGATCTTCGACACGCTGCTGGCGCACAAATGCGACCGCAAGACGACCTTGGTGGCGCTCGGCGGCGGCGTCATCGGCGACCTGACCGGCTATGCGGCGGCCAGCTATATGCGCGGCATCGACTTCGTGCAGATCCCGACGACGCTGCTGTCCCAGGTCGACTCCTCCGTCGGCGGCAAGACCGGCATCAACCATCCGCTCGGCAAAAACATGATAGGCGCCTTCTACCAGCCGCGCGCCGTCGTCGCCGACACGTCGACGCTGGAAACGCTGCCGGCGCGCGAGCTGTCGGCCGGCCTGGCCGAGGTCATCAAGCACGGCGCCATCATCGACGCCGCCTTCTTCGAGTGGATCGAGGCGAACATCGGCAAGCTGATGGCGCGCGACAAGGGCGCGCTGGCGTATGCGATCGCGCGCTCATGCGAGATCAAGGCCGACGTGGTGCGCCAGGACGAGCGCGAGGGCGGCCTGCGCGCCATCCTCAATTTCGGCCACACCTTCGGCCACGCGATCGAGGCCGGCATGGGCTACGGCAAGTGGTTGCACGGCGAGGCCGTCGGCTGCGGCATGGTGATGGCGGCCGACCTGTCGTGCCGCCTCGGCCTGGTCGACGCGGCCACGGTGGCGCGCGTGCGCGCGCTGGTGGCGGCCGCCGGCCTGCCGGTGACGGCGCCCGACCTGGGCACGGCGCGCTGGCTCGAACTGATGGAGGTGGACAAGAAAAACGAGGGCGGGGCGATCAAGTTCATCCTCCTCAAGCCGCTCGGCAGCCCGAGCATCGGCACGGCGCCGCACGAGCAGGTGCTGGCCACGCTGGCGGCCGGCGTCTGACATGCCGGAAACCGACTTCCTCGCTCCGTATGCCGCCCACTCGGCGCAAGGGCGGGGGCGTCGCGTCGCCGAGGCCCCGCCGGCCTCGCGCAGCCAGTTCCAGCGCGACCGCGACCGCATCATCCACTCGACGGCCTTCCGCCGCCTCGAATACAAGACCCAGGTCTTCCTCAACCACGAAGGCGACCTGTTCCGCACGCGCCTGACGCACAGCCTTGAGGTGGCGCAGATCGGCCGCTCGCTGGCGCGCAGCCTGCGCCTGAACGAAGACCTGGTCGAGGCGATCGCGCTGGCGCACGACCTCGGCCACACGCCCTTCGGCCACGTCGGCCAGGACGTGCTGAACGACTGCATGCGCGAGCACGGCGGCTTCGAGCACAATCTGCAAAGTCTGCGCGTGGTCGACGAGCTGGAGCAGCACTACGGCGCCTTCGACGGCCTGAACCTGATGTTCGAGACGCGCGAGGGCATCCTCAAGCACTGCTCGCTGGCGAACGCCCAGCAATTGGGGCCGCTGGGCCAGCGCTTCATCGAGCGCACCCAGCCTTCGCTGGAGGCGCAACTGACCAATCTGGCCGACGAAATCGCCTACAACAACCACGACATCGACGACGGCCTGCGCTCGGGCCTGATCACCATGGCGCAACTGGAGCAGGTCGAACTGTTCGCGCGCCACCGCCGCGCCGTCGATGCCGCCTTCCCCGGCCTGGCGGGCCGGCGCGCCGTCCATGAAACGCTGCGCCGCATCATCGGCGCGCTGGCGGCCGACCTGGTCGCCACGTCCACCGAGCGCATCCTCGCCGCCGCGCCAAAGCACATCGACGACGTCCGCGCCGCGCCGCCGCTGATCCGCTTTTCCGATGCGATGCGGGCCGACGCGACGGCGCTCAAGCGCTTCCTGTACGCCAATCTGTACCGCCATTACCAGGTGAACCGGATGCGCGTGAAGGCCAGCCGCATCGTGCGCGAATTGTTCGACGCCTTCCAGGCCGAGCCGGTGCTGCTGCCGCCCGACTACCAGGCCGCCGCCGGCGCGCCGGACCGGCAGGCGCGCCAGATTGCCGACTACATCGCCGGCATGACGGACCGCTACGCGATCCGCGAACACCGCCGCCTGTTCGCCATCGACGAGCTGTAGCGGCGGCGTTTGATTCCCGTCAACGCGGCGCGCTGGCGCGGGTAGAAGCGCGCCCGGCTTTGCCCACGCATAAGGCCGCGCGCCGCGGCGCCCGCGACAATCAGACGTCGGCGGCGCAGCCCGCCCCCCATCATTCATTTCCTTGCCGCCATGCGCACATCTCAAGGACCAAGCTTGTCGTTGCGCGCTCAGCTTGACAATGGGCGGACCGACGACGAGTATGAAAATATGGATGAACAGACGACAGCGCTTGCCAAGGACATGGCTTCCGTGAAGACGGACGTCGCCGTGTTGACGTCCGATATGGCGGTGTTGAAGGCGAATGTCGGCGAAATAAAGGCCGACGTCGGCAACTTGAAATCGGATCTGGCCACCGTGAAATCCGATGTGGCGGTCATGTGCTCGAACTACGTGACGAAAGCCGAGCTGGCCCAAAGTGTAGGTGCGCTGCGGGTCGATATGGACATTCAGTTTGCCGCCGTAGGGACTGAATTGGGTGCAGTGCGGACAGAGATGTCCAGCGGATTTGGCGCAGTGCGGACAGAGATGGCCAGCGGATTTGGCGCAGTGCGGACAGAGATGGCCGACGGCATTGGCGCTGTGCGGACAGAGATGGCCAGCGGATTTGGCGCAGTGCGGACAGAGATGGCTGATGGCATCGGCGCCGTGCGGGCAGAGATGGCCAGCGGATTTGGCGCAGTGCGGACAGAGATGGCCGACGGCATTGGCGCTGTGCGGACAGAGATGGTCAGCGGATTTGGCGCAGTGCGGACAGAGATGGCTGACGGCATCGGCGCCGTGCGGACAGAGATGGCCAGCGGATTTGGCGCAGTGCGGAAGGAGATGGCTGACGGCATTGGCGCTGTGCGGGCAGAGATGGTCAGTGGATTTGGCGCAGTGCGGACAGAGATGGCTGATGGCATCGGCGCAGTGCGGGCAGAGATGGCCAGCGGATTTGGTGCAGTGCGGGCAGAGATGGCCGACGGCATTGGCGCTATGCGGACAGAAATGGCCGACGGCATGGGCGCTATGCGGGCAGAGATGGCTAACAGTATTGGCGCTGTGCGGACAGAGATGTTTACCGGCCTGGGCGCCGTGCGGGCTGAGATGGCCGCCGGCCTGGGGGGAGTCCGAACCGAAATGGCGAGGGAATTTGGTGCCGTTCGGACAGAAATGGTTGCCGGTTTGGGCGCCGTGCGCACAGAGACGGCCGCCGGTTTCGGCGCCGTCCGGGCGGAGATGGGGGCCATGGAGGTGCGCATCATCAAATGGTTCATCGCCACCGCCGTCACCTTAAGCGTCACCCTGAGCGGTATCGCCTTCGCCATTGCCAAACTGGTTCATTAGGCGCCGCCCTAGCATATTTCAAAATAGATGTAAATTGGCAACTTCATGTAGGCCGCGCCATAAACACCCAATATCCGCAGGGAAACTTTCTTTCTATTATGTAGCCTTCAATAAGGCTGTCGTGTATAGCAAAGGAGGTCATGTGATTGAATCCCGCCGCAAATTCCTGCGCGCCCTGCCGGCCATCAGCGTCGGCGCGGCGCTGGCGCCCACGCCGGCGATCGGCGCCACCGGGCAAGGCGCAACGCGCTGGGCGATGGTGGTCGACGTGCGCAAATGCATAGGCTGCCAAGCCTGCACCGTCTCCTGCATCATGGAAAACGCCGTCCCGGAAAATAGCTTTCGCACCATCGTGTCGACCTACGAGGTGCGCGAAGGCAATCGCTGCGGCACCTACACGCTGCCGCGCCTGTGCAACCACTGCGAAAAACCGCCCTGCGTTCCTGTCTGCCCGGTCGGCGCGACCTTCCAGCGCAAGGATGGCGTCGTCGTCGTCGACGGCGACCGCTGCGTCGGCTGTGCCTACTGCGTGCAAGCCTGCCCCTACGACGCCCGCTTCATCAACCACGACACCGGCAAGGCCGACAAATGCACCTTCTGCGCCCACCGCGTCGACGTCGGCCTGCTGCCGGCCTGCGTCGAAACCTGCGTTGGCGGCGCGCGCATCTTCGGCGACCTGAACGACCCGCACAGCGAAGTGCGGCGCCTGCTCGACGCCAATGAGGTGAAGGTGCTGAAACCGGAAATGGACACCCAGCCGCATGTGTTTTACCTGGGCCTCGACGAGCGTTTCGAGGGGCGCGTCGAAGGCGAGGCGACGCTGTGGCAACCGAGCAAACACGGAGCGTAAATCATGGACAGCCACATCACCGAAGTGCTCAACGTCACGCGTGAAGCGTCCTGGCTGCCGTGGGCGGTGCAGTATTTTTTCTTGATCGGATTGAGTTACGCCAGCTTCATGCTGACGTTGCCGTATTTCGTCTTCCGCCGCCAACAGTTCGAGGCCCTTGGCCGCCTGTCGCTGCTGGCCGCGCTGGCCTGCGGCGTGGCGGCGCCGGTCGCGCTGCTGGCCGACTTGCACGGCCCCGGCCGCTTCTACCACTTCTACCTGCACTTCCAGCCGCAGTCCTGGATGGCCTGGGGATCGTTTTTCATCCCGCTCTACCTGGGCAGCCTGATGCTGTACGCCTGGCTGGCGCTGCGCGCCGACCTGGCCGCCTGGGGCGCGGCCGGCCGGCGCGGTGCGCGCTGGTATCGTCTGGCGGGGCGGGGCGGTCAGGCGCCGCGCTGGGCGCTCAACGGTGCCGCGCTGGCGACCCTGGCCGGTGCCCTGCTGCTGGCCCTGTATACGGGCATGGAAGTGGCCGTCGTGCGCGCCCGTCCGCTGTGGCACACACCCTTCCTGCCGGCCCAGTTCGTGGCGACGGCCGGCACCGGCGCCATCGGCCTGGCGCTGCTGTTCAACCACTTCCTCGGCGGCCGCGACCGCCAGCTTGAAGTCGTGCTGAACCGCGTGCTGGCGCTGGCGCTGGCCTTCGTGCTGATCCTCGGCGGCGGCTGGCTGTTCGCCAGCCTGTCCGGCCTGAGTCCCGTGCACAGCGCCGCCTTCAACCAGGTGGCCGGTCTGCCGGCCTGGCAGTTGAGCGCCGTCTGGGCCGTGCTGGCCACCGTCGTGCCGATGGCGCTGGCCGTGTGGCGGCCCGCCTCCAGCGGATTGCTCAACGGCGTGATCGCCCTGCACAGCGCCTGGATGATGCGCTGGACCATCTTCATCGGCGGCCAGGCCATTCCCAAGACCGGCGCCGGCCTGTACGACTACCACCTGCCGCTGGGCAGCGACGGCTTGCTTGGCATCGTCGGCACGCTGGGCTTGTGGACCGTGCTGCTGATACTGATGCTGGAATGGCTGCCCTGGGCCGGCGCCGCCGCGTTCCCCCGATCTGGCAAGGCTGGCGCCGCAGGCGCGCCGGCGATTCAATAGGAGAGAGTCATGGAAGACAAACGTCGCATCTTTTTGCGCAACGCCGCGCTGGGCGGCGGCCTGACGGCCTTCGCCGCCAGTTTCTCCACCACGGCGGGCCGCATGCTCGACCACGTGCGCGGCAAGGACCAGCCGCAGAATAAATTGCATGGCAATTCCCTGAAGCCGGAATTCTCCGTCGACCCCGCCAGCGGCAAGCTCAGCGTGAACCCCGAGCAGCAAGTCAGTTACACGATGTGCATGGGTTGCACGACGTTTTGCGGCGTGCGCGTGCGCATCGACAAGCCGAGCGGCAAGGTGCTGCGCGTCGCCGGCAACCCCTACAGCCCGATGTCGGCCGATCCGGCGCTGCCCTACCAGACGCCGGTGCGCGACAGCTTCGTCGCGCTGTCGCGCTTCAAGGAAAAAGGCTTGGCGGGGCGCTCGACGGCTTGCGGGCGCGGCAACGCCGTGCTGGAACAGATGGAGTCGCCGTTCCGCGTGCTGGCGCCGATGAAGCGGGTCGGCCCGCGCGGCGGCGGCCGCTGGCAGCCCATCGCCTTCGAGCAATTGGTGAAGGAAATCACCGAGGGCGGCAATCTGTTCGGCGAAGGGCCGGTGCAGGGTTTGCGCGCGCTGCGCGAGCTGGACACGCCGATCGATCCGCAGCAGCCGGAACTGGGGCCGCGCGTCAACCAGGTCGGCCTGATGGCCAGCACCGACGACGGCCGGCTGGCCTTCGCCGACCGCTTTTTCAAGCAGTCCTACGGCAGCCTGAACATGGTGAACCACGGCAGTTACTGCGGCGGCGCCTACCGTTCCGGCTCGGGGGCGATGTTCGGCGACATGAAGAAAATGCCGCACGCGAAAGCGGATTTGGAAAACGTCGAATTCTGTCTCTTCGTCGGCACCGCGCCCGGCAACGCCGGCAATCCGTTCAAGCGCCAGGGCACTCTGGTGGCCAAGGCCCGCTCGGGCCAGCGCCAGTTCAACTACGTCGTTGTCGACCCGGTGTTGACGAACGCCGACAGCCTCGCCTCGGGCGACCGCAGCCGCTGGGTGCCGATCAAGCCCGGCACGGACGGCGCGCTGGCGATGGCGATGATACGCTGGATCATCGAGGAGCGGCGCTATGACCGGAGCTTCCTCGTGCAGCCGAATTTGCAGGTGGCCGAGGCGGCCGGCGAGGCCGCGTGGTGCAACGCTAGCCATCTCGTCATCAGCCAGCCGGGCCACCCGCGCGACGGCCGTTACCTGCGCGCTTCCGACATGGGCCTGGAATTGCCCGAGGACGAGCGCTACCAGGAGCAAGACCCGTATGTCGTGTTCGACGCGGGCACGCAGCAAGCGCTGGCGCACACGGCGGCCAAGGGCGAGGCCGAGCTGTTCTTCGACGCCGAGCTGCAGGTCGGCGGCCAGGCGCTGCGCCTGAAAAGCGCGATGACGCTGCTGCGCGAGGAGGCTTGCCGGCACACGCTGGCCGACTACTCTGCGGCCTGCGGCGTGCCGGCCGACGTCATCGTCGGACTGGCGCGCGAGCTGACCAGCCACGGCAAGCGCGCCGCCGTCAACGCGCATGGCGGCATGATGGCCGGCAGCGGCTTCTACAACGCCTATTCGCTGGTGATGCTGAACACCCTGATCGGCAATCTGAACCGCAAGGGCGGCACGCTGATCAACGGCGGCAGCTTCAAGGACGCCGGCCCGGGGCCGCGCTACAACCTGGAAAGCTTCGCCGGCCAGATCAAGCCGGCCGGCACGCCGATCGGGCGCAACGTCGCCTATGAGAAAAGCGCCGAGTTCAAGCGCAAGAAGGCGCAGGGCAAGGGCTACCCGGCGCAGGCGCCGTGGTATCCGAACGCGCCGGCGCTGGCCACCGAATGGCTGACCAGCGCGATGAACGGCTACCCCTACGGCCTGAAGGCGCTGATACTGTGGAGCTGCAATCCGCTGTACGGCGTGCCGGGGCTGCGGGCGCAGATCGAGCACGACCTGGCCGATCCGAAAAAGCTGCCGCTGATCGTCGCCGTCGACCCCTTTATCAACGAAAGCTCGGCCTTTGCCGACTACCTCGTGCCGGACTCGCTGCTCTACGAGAGCTGGGGCTGGGCCGGCGCCTGGGGCGGCGTCGCGGTGAAGATGAGCACGGCGCGCTGGCCCGTGGTCGAAGCGAAGGCGGCCAAGCTGCCGGACGGCCAGGCGATAGGCATGGAAACCTTCTTCATCGCGCTGGCCAAGGCCATGCAACTGCCCGGCTTCGGTCCGGGCGGCCTGAGCGACAGCGACGGCGTGCCCTGCGCGCTGGAGCGGCCCGAGCACTGGTATCTGCGCGGCGGCGCCAACATCGCCTGGCAGGGCAAGACGGCCGTGCCGGAGGCCAGCGACGACGACATCGCGCTGTCCGGCGTGGCGCGCATCCGTCCGCTGCTGGAGGCGGCGCTGAAGCCGGAGGAGTGGCGCAAGGTGGCCTTCATGCTGGCGCGCGGCGGCCGCTATCAAAGCTATGGCGAGATGTTCGGTGTGCGCCTGCCGCCGCCGCCCGCCAAGGCGGCGCCCGGCGCGGCGCCCGCGGCCGCGCCCGCGCCCGCGCCGATGGCGGAGCTGCCGCCGTATCCGGCGGACTGGGCCACGCACCGCTACACCAAGCCGATGATGGTGTACAACGAGAACCTGGGCGCCAGCCGCAACAGCGTCAGCGGCAAGCGTTTTCCCGGCACGCCGGCGTGGCGCGAGGCCGCGTTCGCCGACGGCACGCCGGTGCGGGGAAAATATCCGGAGGCGGACTGGCCGCTGCAGCTGATCAGCTATAAATCGCCGCTGCAGAATTCGTACAGCATAGGCGCGCGCCGCCTGCGCGGCATCCACCCGGACAATCCGGTGGCGCTGCACGCGGACGACGCGGCCCGTTTCGGCGTGCAAAACGGCGACCGCGTCTACCTGGAAACGCCGGGTGGGCGGGCCAAGGCGACGGTGATCGTGCGGCATGGCGTGCAGCGCGGCGTCATCGCCGTCGAACACGGTTTCGGCCACCGCGAAATGGGCGCGCGGGCGCACCGCTTCGGCGCCGTGACGCAGCCGGGCGAAGCGGCCATCGCCGCCGGCGTCAACCTCAACGACCTGGGCTTGAGCGACCCGACCCGCAGCGGCCGCAACGTCTATGTCGATCCGGTGTCGGGCAGCGCCGTGCGCCAGGGTTTGCCGGCGCGCATAGTGCGGGCTTGAGGCAGCCGGGCTGGCGCCGGCAGCCCGTTTTTAGTCGAGCTGGCCGCCCGCCATCAGCAGGCGCGCCACCTCGGCCGCCGAGTGCACGCCCAGTTTGGCCATGGTGTTGTGGCGGTGCACCTGGACGGTTTTTTCGCTGATGTCCAGCTCGCGCGCGATCACCTTGTTCGGTTTGCCGCTGGCGAGCGCCTGCGCCACCTCGCGCTCGCGCGCCGTCAGCGCGGCCAGCGCGCCCTGCGCCGCGCGCGCCTGCGCGTCCTGGGCCGTCTCGCGGACGCTGCGCGCCACCGCGCGCGTGACGGCGTCCAGCAGCACCTGATCCTTGCATGGTTTTTCGAGGAAATCGCAGGCGCCGTTCTTCATCGCCTGCACCGCCATGCCCAGGTCGCCGTGGGCGCTGAGGAAAATCACCGGCAGGGTAATGCCGCGCTCCTTCAGCGCCGGCTGCAATTCCAGGCCGCTCATCAGCGGCATGCGCACGTCGAGCAGCAGGCAGCCCGGCGCGTGGCCGTCGTAGCCATCGAGGAAGGCGCGGGCCGACTCGAACACCGCGACGCGCCAGCCGGCCGAGTCGAACAAATAGGCCAGCGAGCGGCGCATCGCCGCGTCGTCGTCGACCACAAACAGGATGGCGTCGCTTTCATTCATGGGTGTTCCATATTGGGCAGGGTGAAGCAGATGGTCAGGCCCGCCGCGTCGCCGTTGGGGCGCGCCGACAGCGTGCCGCCGAAGGTTTCGATGATGCTCTTGCTGAGCGACAGGCCGAGTCCCAGACCCTCCGCCTTGGTCGTGAAAAAAGGTTCGAACAGGCGCGCAAACTGCTCGGGCGCGAGGCCGCAACCGCTGTCGCGCACGCTGACGCGCCAGGCGCCCGCGTCGGCGTCCAGGCCGACCTCGATGGCTTGCTCGGCGCGGCCGGCGCTGCGCTGCGCGTCCAGGGCATTCTTCAACAGATTCAGCGTCACCTGCTGGATTTGCAGCGCGTCGGCCAGCACCGGCGCCGGCGCCCTGGCGCCGCGCCAGGCCAGTTGCGCCTGCGGATGGGCGGCGCGGAACAGGGCGAAGGCGTCTTCCAGCACGGCGGCCAGGTCGAGGTGGCGCCGCTCGGCCGGCTTTTTTTGCGCCAGCGCGCGGACATTGCGCATGATGTTGCCGGCCCGTTCGCTTTGCGCCGCGATCTCGTTGGCGCCCTCAAGCAGCGGCGCCGCCTCCATCCTGCCGGCGTCGATGCGGCGCGCCATGCCGCGGGCGAAATTGCCGATCGCCGCCAGCGGCTGGTTCAGTTCGTGGGCGATGGCGCTGGCCATTTCGCCGAGGATGGCCAGGCGCGCCGTGTGGTCCAGCGCCGCCTGGCGCGCCTGCGCCTCGTCGGCCATGCGCCGCTGGGTTTCCTGCGCCGCGCGCAGCTGCCCGGTGCGCCGGCCCACCAGGTGTTCGACCCGCACCGTGTGCACGGCCCAGCCCACCAGCAGGGCCAGCGCCAGCAGCATCAAGCCCCAGTAGCGCCGCAGCACGGTTTCGAAGCTCCACTCGCGCAGGTAGGCGTAGGGGCCGATGCGCAGCTCGCGGAACAGCGTGTCGACGCCCTGGTAGTCGCCCGGCACGGCCCAGCTGTAGCCGTCCGGCGTGCGCGCCATCGTCAGCAGCGCCACCGCCACTTGCTTGGACAATTGCGGCGCCGTGTGGCGCAGCGCCGCGAAGGGCCAGTCGGGATAGAGCCGCGAGGAGCTCTGGCATGCCGAGCCGGGGCTGGCAACGGGGGCCAGCACGCGCAGGTCGGCGGCGTCCAGCTCGCCGCTGCGTATCATCTGTTCCAGCAGGCAGATGCGGACGATGCCGGCGTCGGCCCGGCCGGCGCGCACGGCCAGCAAGATCTTCTGCGTCGGGAAGCCGGAAAATTCCAGCCTGCCCAGGTCGTGCTCCGGGTCGACGCCGGCCGCCAGCAATTCGCGCGCGGCGATCTGATAGCCGCCGAACGCGTCCGGGTCGACGGCCAGCACGTGCTTGCCGGCCAGCTCGGGCAGGGCGGCGAGGGCGGCGCCGCGGCGCACCACGATGGCCGAGCCGATCGACTGGCGCGGCGAGGCCGCCCACGGCGACTCCAGCGTGGCGATGCGGCTGGCGCCGGCGGCGTGCTCCAGCGCGACATAGTGGCCGCTGCTGGTGATGACGAAATCGACGGCCCGCTCGCGCGCCGCCCGCGTCAGCCCGGCCTGGTCGAAATCGAGCAGCACGAAGCGCCGCCCCGGCACGCTCGCTTCCAGCCACAGGCGCAGGCGCGACCAGTCGCGCTGCACCGCCTCCGGCCCCTTGTAGGCCAGCACGCCGATGCGCACGGGCGCGTCGGCGCCGTCCTGCGCGCGCGCCGCCGGCAGCAGGCACAGGGCCGCCAGCGCCGTCAGCGCCAGCCGCGACAAGCGGCGCGCCGCGCGCATCTAGAAGGCCATGCGCGTCTGCGCCGCCGCGGCGTCGCCGAACAGTTCCAGCAGCAGCTTCTTGACCGGCGCCGGCAGCGGCGCCTGGCCGATGCCGGCGCCGTCTTGCCAGACGTGGCCGGCCTCGCCGGCCAGGTCGAGGCGGCGCGCCAGCGCGATCCGGCACGGCACGATGTGCAGCTTGTAGTGGGTGAACACGTGGGTGATCGGCAGCAGGCGCTGCTGCGATTCGACCTCGCCGAAGCGGCCCGCCGCCAGCGCAATGGCGGCGTGGTCCGGCTGCGGCACGCCGTCCCCGTCGAGCGGCATATGCCCGTCCAGCTCCGGCAGCGACAGCAGGCCGCCCCAGATGCCGGTGGCGGGGCGCTGCTGCAGCAGCACCTGGCCGCGGTCGATGATGACCAGCATCGTCGCGTGTTTTTCCGGGTTGGTTTTTTTCGGTTTGCGCACCGGCAGATCCTTGACGCGGTGCGTGGCGTAGGCGACGCAGCGCGGCTGCAGCGGGCAGCGCTGGCAGTCCGGGCTGCTGCGCGTGCACAGCGTCGCGCCCAGGTCCATCAACCCCTGCGTGTACGACTCGATGCCCTGTTGCGGCAGCAGCGCCTCGGCGCGCAGCCACAGCGCCTGTTCGACCTTTTTCTCGCCCGGATAGGCGGCGATGCCGAACACGCGGGCGAACACGCGCTTGACGTTGCCGTCCAGGATGGCGGCGCGCACGCCGCCGGAAAACGCGGCGATCGCCGCCGCCGTCGAGCGGCCGATGCCGGGCAGCTCGGCCAGCAGCAGCGGATCGCTGGGGAACACGCCGTCGTATTCGGCCAGCACGCGCTGGGCGCACTTGTGCAGATTGCGCGCCCGCGTGTAATAACCGAGGCCGCTCCACTGCGCCATCACGTCCTCGACGGGGGCCTCGGCCAGCGTCCGCAGGGTCGGGAAGCGCGCCAGGAAGCGGGCGTAGTAGTCCAGCACGGCGGCGACCTGGGTCTGCTGCAGCATGATTTCGGAGAGCCAGACCAGATAGGCGTCGCGGGTGTTTTGCCACGGCAGCGCGTGGCGCCCGTGGGCCCGCTGCCAGGCGATGACGGTGGCGGAAAAATCCGCATCGGCGAAGGAGGCATTGCTGGCCGCGCCCAGTGCGGGCGGCGGCGGGTGAAGCGGACTTGTCATGTGTTCTCTATTATGCGGCCGCGTCGAGCGCGACGATTTGTGTATTGATGGCGATGCTGATGGCGCCGGCCAGTTCGCCGAGGCGGCTTTTCTGCTGCTCCAGGGTGTCCAGGCTGGTTTCGAAGACGTCGATTTTCTGCTCCAGGCTGTCGGTGGCGTCGTGGATGCGCTGGATCGACGCCAGCCGGTGTTTCAACTGCTCCTTGTGCTGGCGGATCTGCGCCTCCAGCGGCGCCATGATGACCTTCAGCCAAGCCTCGGCGTCGTCGTTGGCGGTCTTGAAGCTCTTGCGCACGCGCGAGGCGATGGTGTCGAAGAATTTCTCCATCAGCACCACGCGGCTGGTCGTGATCAGCGTCGCCGTGCCGAACTGCTTGTGGTAGACGGCCTCGATGTCGTCGATCTCCTGGCGGTGGCGCTGCAGCGAAAACGGCATCGGCAGCGCCAGCGCCAGGCCGTTCTCGTTGGAGAATTTGCGGTACATCACGCCCATCATTTCGGTGATTTCCACCGTCTTGCGCTCGGACTGCGCGACATTGTCCTTGATGCGCTCGAAGTACTGGCGCACGGCTTCGCGCACGCCGGTGAAAAAGCGGCTGCGCTGCATCTCTTCGCGCACCTGGTCGATATCGTCGCGCACGATGTCCATGCCCAGGCTGGTGTACAACTCCGTCGACAGGCGCGTGAACACGGAGCGCGTCGCCTGCAGCTTGAACAGGCTGCTGTCGAACTCCTTTTTCTCGGCGTCGATGCGGCGCATCATGTGCGCGACCACGCTCTGGTTCTTGCCGCGCAGGCTTTTCAGCTCGTGCAACTGCTCGGCGATGCCGCGGATGCGCGCCGCCACCAGCGCCTGCTGGGCCGCGCCGATGGCCTGCATGTCGTCGGCCAGTTGCTTGCGGACGATGTCCTGCTTGGCCGGAATCAGCTCGTTGAACAGGGCTTGCTCGAGCGCCTCCAGGCGGCTTTTCGCCAGCAGCGCCGCGTCGCCGTTGATCTTGCCCACCAGCGCCTTTTGCGCCGACACGGGGAACACCTGGCGCGCGTCCAGGGCCAGCATGTGCGCGGCGCCGGCCTGCTGGCGCGCGATGTCCTGGTCGACCTCGGCGTCGCTGCGCAACTCGTCCCACATGCTGTCTATCTTGTTGAGCACCACCAGGCGGCCGGCGCCGGCGCCGATGTGCTGGCGCCACACCTCGATGTCGCTCTTCGTCACGCCCGTGTCGGCGGCCAGGATGAACAGCACGGCGTGGGCGTTCGGGATCAGGTTCAGCGTCAGCTCCGGCTCGGTGCCGATGGCGTTCAGGCCGGGCGTGTCGAGGATCACCAGGCCCTGCTTGAGCAGCGGGTGGGGGAAGTTGATGATGGCGTGGCGCCACAGCGAAATCTCGACCATGCCGTGCTCGTCCTGCACCGCGGTGGCGTCCGGGTCGTCGGCGTCGTACAGGCCGTAGCGCTGCGCCTCGGCCACCGTCACGCGCTTGCTCATGCTGACCTGCTTCAGGGTTTCCTGCAGCGCCCCGCCGACCTCCAGGTTCAGCGGCAGCACGGTCCAGGCGGCGGCGTCGTCGCGGTAGTCGCTGGTCGACAGATTGCGCTCCCGCGTCTCGATCGGCAGCAGGCGGATCGACGGCGGGCTGGCCGGGTCGTACAGCAATTCGGTCGGGCACATGGTCGTGCGCCCGGCGGCCGAGGGCAGGATGCGCTGGCCGTAGTCGGCGAAGAAAATCGCATTGATCAATTCGGATTTGCCGCGCGAAAATTCGGCGACGAAGGCCACCGCCAGCTTGTCGTCGGCCAGGCGGGCCAGGGTGCGGGCGATGCGCAGCTCGGTGGCGCCGTCGGCCAGGTCGGCGGCGCCGACAAAGCCCTGGTATTGCTCTAGCGCCGAGACGACGCCGCGGCGCCACGCGCTGTAATGTTGCAAATCCCTGAGCATCATGCTGACCTTGCCTCCATGCGGGTCTTATTTCTGGCAATTGACACAATAAAAAGTCGAGCGCTGCCCCTGCTTGATCTGGCGCACGGTGGCGCCGCAGACGCGGCAGGGCAGACCTGCCCGATCATAGACGAAATAGCTCTGCTGGAAATAGCCGGACTGGCCGTTTACGCCGATAAAGTCGCGCAGCGTGCTGCCGCCCTGGATGATGGCCGCCGCCAGCACCTCGCGCACGGCCTGGGCCAGCTTGTCGTAGCGGGCCAGGCTGACGCGCCCGGCCGGCGTCTTCGGATTGATGCCGGCGCGGAACAGGCTCTCCGAGCAGTAAATATTGCCGACGCCGACGACGATGTCGCCGGCCATCAACGCCTGCTTGACGCTGACGCTGCGCCCGCGCGTCTGCTGGTACAGCAACTGACCGGAAAAGCCCGCTTCCAGCGGCTCGACGCCCAGGCCGCGCAACAACTGGTGGTTGTCGACGCCGCCGTCGCGGGCGTCGTGCCACAGCACGGCGCCGAAGCGGCGCGGGTCCGTCATGCGCAACACCTGCGGGCCCTGCGCGCCGGCGACGACGAGGTCGAAATGGTCGTGCCGGTTCGCCAGCGTCTGCGGCGGCAGCACGCGCAGGTGGCCCGACATGCCCAGGTGGATGATCAGGGTGCCATGCTCGAACGGCAACAGCAGGTATTTGCCGCGCCGCCCGGTCAGGCCGATGGTGTGGCCGGACAACTGCTGCGCCAGGTCCGGCGGAAACGGCCAGCGCAAGCCGCTGCGGCGCAGCACCACATCCTGCACGGCGCGGCCTTCGAGGTGGGGCGCGACACCGCGCCGTGTGACTTCAACTTCGGGCAATTCTGGCATGGCGGACTCGAACGAGGGTGAAAACGCCGGCGGCCGGCGGGGGGCATTGCTCTGGCAATAAATTTCCTTACACTGGGCGCACACGCAATTGATGTGTTGGGCGTAGAATCATTCTTTGCCCGCACAGCCAGGAATGCCTTTTGAAAAATGCTTTCGCCATTGTAACCCTCTCCGCCCTGATGTCGGCGTGCGCCGTGGTCGCGCCGCCGCAGGCGCCCGTCGCCAGCGCAGCCGCGGCGGCGCCGCCGCAGCCGCCGGAGGAAACCGCCGCCGAGCCAGCGCCTGCGCCCGCGCCCGCGGACGAAGTCTTGCCCAGCCTGGCGCTGAACAGCGAGCTGCTCTACAAACTGACCAAGGCCGAGCTGGAATTCAAGACGGGCCGCTGGCAAGGCCCCTTCGTCACGCTGATGAGCGTGGCCCAGCAAACGCGCGACCCGCGCATCGCCCGCCGCGCCGCCGAGATGGCGCTGGCGGCCAAGCAGGGCGGCGAAGCGCTGGCGGCGATCCGCCTGTGGCGCGAACTGTCGCCCGACTCGGAAGAGGCGAAACAGTACTTCCTCGGCTTCGTTGTGCTGGGCGAGCAGATGGGCGAAGCCGAACCGATCTTCGTCCAGCGCCTGAACGACGCGGCGCCGGCCGCGCGCCCGCTGAGCATGTTCCAGATGCAGCAATTCTTGGCCCGGGCCAGCGACAAGGCGGCCGCCTTCGCCATGCTGGAACGCGTGCTGGCGCCGTATCTGGCCATGCAGGAAAGCCACCTCGTGCTGGCGCAAAGCGCGTTCGCGATGGGCCAGCGCGAGCGCGCCACCCAAGAAGCGCAGCGCGCGCTGCAGATCAAGCCGGCCTCCGAGCTGGCGGCGCTGACGCTGGCCCAGGTGGCGGGCACACCGGAGGAAGCCCGGGGCGTGCTGACGACCTTCCTTGCCAGCAATCCCGGCGCCCGCGACGTGCGCACCGCCTACGCGCGCCTGCTGATCGACCAGAAACAGTTCGACCCGGCGCGCCAGCAATTCCAGATGCTGCTCAAGGCCCAGCCCGACAACGTCGGCACCCTGTACGCGCTCGGCATCCTCTCGATGCAACTGCGCGACACGGCGGCGGCCGAAGCCCACTTCAAGCAATTCCTCGCCGTGCTGGCGGCCAAGCCGAACGACGAGCGCGACCCGGCCAAGGTGCACATGATACTGTCCCAGATCGCCGAGGAAAAAGGCGACACGGCCGGCGCGCTGCAATGGCTGGACCAGATCGACGGGCGCGACGGCCGGCCTTACTTCGAGGCCAAGATACGCCGGGCGCAACTGATGGCCAAACACGGCGACCTCGACGGCGCGCGCAAGGTGCTGGCCGACATCAAGACCGAGGAAGCCGACGAGCAGGCGCAAACCTTCCTGACGGACGCCCAGTTGCTGCGCGACGCAGGCTATACACAGAGCGCGTTCACGGTGCTGGAAAACGCCCTCAAACGCTTCCCCGACAACGCCGAACTGCTGTACGACTTCGCCCTGCTGGCGGAAAAACTGGGCAAGCTCGACATCATGGAAACGAGCTTGCGCCGCGTCATCGCGCAGAGCCCGAACAACCACCACGCCTACAACGCGCTGGGCTACTCCCTGGCCGAGCGCAACATCCGCCTGCCGGAAGCGCACGCGCTGATCGACAAAGCCCTGAAAATGGCGCCGGGCGACCCCTTCATCATGGACAGCATGGGCTGGGTGCAATTCCGCCTCGGCAATCTGCAAGATGCCGAAGACATGCTGCGGCGCGCCTACACCTTGCGCAGCGACCCTGAAATCGGCGTCCACCTTGGCGAAGTGCTGTGGGCAAAGGGCGACAAAGCCGAAGCGGAAAAACTGTGGCGCGAAGCGGGTGCCAAAGACCCGCACAACGGCGCCCTGAAAAGCACGCTGGCGCGCCTGAACCTGAGCCTGTAAACTTGCTTCACCCCCTGGGGTCAGGTCTAGACATGGCGGTTTTTCGGTGAAAACCGCCATGTCTAGACCTGACCCCAATGTTGCTAATTTCCCCAATCTATTTTTCTTATGACTTTGTTCCTGGCGCGAAAGAATTTTCTTGTCCTTGCCTGCGCGTGCGCGCTGTTGGCGGGCTGTGTGACGACCGCTGTGCCGCCGTCGGCGCAGCCGGTGGCGCCTTACCGCGACAGCGTGGAGTTGGCCGGCCGTTTGATGGTGAATTATCAGCGCGATGACAAGCCGGAGTCTTTGTCGGGCAAGTTCGTCTGGCAGCAGCGCGGCGAGCGCGTCGACGTCAGCCTGGCCTCGCCGCTGGGGTCGACCATTGCCACGATCGCCGTCGCGCCCGGCCTGGCGACGTTGACGCAGGCCGGCCAGGCGCCGCGCGCGGCCGCCGACGTCGACGCGCTGAGCGCGCAGGCGCTGGGCTGGCCGTTGCCGGTGTCCGGCTTGCGCGACTGGTTGCAGGGCTATGCGGTGGGCGCCGACGGCGGCCGTTTCGTTGCCTCGCCGCTGCACGCCAGCGTCACCACGCGCGATGGCTGGCGCCTGAATTTTGTGTCCTGGCAGGACGGCGCCGGCGCGCCGCGGCCCAAGCGCATCGACGCCGAGCGCGCCGCCAGCCTTGACTCGGCAGCCGTGGCGATCCGCATTGTCATCGTTGAGGAGCAGCCATGACGCCCGCCAGCCTGCTCGATTGCCCGGCCCCGGCCAAGCTGAATCTGTTTTTGCACGTTAACGGCCGCCGCGCCGATGGCTATCATTTGCTGCAAACCGTGTTCCAGTTGATCGACCGCGGCGATGTGCTGCATTTCCAGTTGCGCGGCGACACGGCGATCCGCCGCGTCAGCGAGGTCGCCGGCGTGCCGGAGGAGCAGGATTTGATCATGCGCGCCGCCCGCTTGCTGCAGGCCGAGGTGCTGCGCCGCAGCGGCGCGCTGCCGCCCGGCGTCGATATCGCCATCGAGAAGGTGTTGCCGATGGGTGGAGGCCTGGGCGGCGGCTCGTCCGACGCCGCCACCACGCTGATGGCGCTGAACCGTCTGTGGCGGGCGGGCTTGACGCGCGCCGAGTTGATGGCGCTGGGCTTGCCGCTGGGCGCAGACATTCCGTTTTTCATTTTCGGCGAGACGGCCTTCGCCGAGGGTGTGGGCGAGGCTTTGCAGGCGGTGGCCGCGCCCGATTGTTGGTATGTCGTCATCGAGCCGGGCGTGGCCGTGCCGACGGCGAAAATATTTTGCGCCGAGGATTTGACACGGGATACAAAACTCGTCACAATAGCGGACTTTTCCAGGCACCTCATGGTTGAAAACGATGTGGGCGGCTTTGGTAGGAACGATTTACAGCAAGTGGCAAGCCGATTATTCCCGCCGGTAGCAGCAGCGGTGGAGTGGTTGGGGCGTTACGGCAAGGCCAGGATGACTGGCTCCGGTGCTTGCGTGTTTTGCGCGTTTTCCAGCGAGGACGATGCCGATGCGGTGCTCTGTAAAGTGCCCCCCGTCTGGACGGCCTGGAAGGCGAAGGCGCTGAGCCGCCACCCGATGTTTGCGGTGTTGTAAGTAGGAAAAATAAATTTGGCTTTACGTTGATTAGGCGCTAGAATACTGGCCTAGTGACGGAAAGCAGTCAGTTGCGTAGGGGAATCGCCAAGTTGGTTAAGGCACTGGATTTTGATTCCAGCATGCGAAGGTTCGAATCCTTCTTCCCCTGCCATTCATTTTCCCTGCAGATCTGTCGATGCGAAGTTGGCGTCCAGTCAGGGCAAGATTGATGCTCCCGCCCTGCGGGTCATCCTAAACACAGCGCCAGCCGGGCTTTCGCCTGGCTAGTGACTTTTCAAGATATCAACGCTTACCTCTTGGGACTCCTCCAATGGCTTACGAAAACCTGATGGTTTTTACCGGCAACGCTAATCCGGCTTTGGCAGAAGGGGTCGCAAAAAATCTCGGCATCCCCCTCGGCAAGGCCAACGTTTCCAAATTCTCCGACGGCGAAGTGATGGTCGAGATCAATGAAAACGTCCGCGGCAAGGATGTCTTCGTTTTGCAATCGACCTGCGCTCCGACCAACGACAGCCTGATGGAAATCATCCTGATGGTCGACGCCTTGAAACGCGCTTCCGCCGGCCGCATCACCGCCGCGATCCCGTATTTCGGCTATGCCCGCCAAGACCGTCGCCCGCGCTCTGCGCGTGTGGCGATCTCCGCCAAAGTCGTCGCCAACATGCTGGAAGAAGCCGGCGTCGAGCGCGTCCTGATCATGGACTTGCACGCCGACCAGATCCAGGGCTTCTTTGATATCCCGGTCGACAATATCTACGCCTCGCCGATTTTGCTGGGCGACCTGCAAAAGAAGAATTACCAGGACTTGCTGGTCGTGTCGCCGGACGTGGGCGGCGTCGTGCGCGCCCGCGCGCTGGCGAAACGCCTCGGCTGCGACCTGGCCATCATCGACAAGCGCCGCCCGAAGGCGAACGTGTCGGAAGTGATGAACATCATCGGCGAAGTCGAAGGCCGCAACTGCGTGATCATGGATGACATGGTCGACACGGCAGGCACCTTGACGAAAGCGGCCGAAGTGCTGAAAGAGCGCGGCGCCAAGAAAGTCATCGCCTATTGCACGCACCCGGTGCTGTCCGGCCCGGCGATCGAGCGCATCAGCGCCTCGCCGCTGGACGAGCTGGTCGTCACCGACACGATTCCCCTGTCGGAAGCGGCCCTGGCCTGCGGCAAGATCCGCCAACTGACCTGCGCGCCCCTGCTGGCTGAAACGTTTAAACGCATTATCAAAGGCGATTCCGTTATTTCGCTGTTTATCGACTAAGTATCGACTAAGATACGGGCAGCATCAGCAGTATTTTCAGCGGCGCGGCCGGCACAATTGCCGGTTGCGCCGCTGTAGTTTTCACCGTCTTCTTGGGCGCGGCTGCCGCGCCCATTTCTCGACATCCCCTGGTCGCGGGGGATGTCGCAACGCAAGGCGCAAGCCTTGTTCTTTTTGGAGCAACAAATGAAAGTTATCGCATTCAAACGTGATCTGCAAGGTACCGGAGCGAGCCGCCGCCTGCGTATTTCCGGCCAAACCCCAGGTATCGTCTACGGTGGCACCGAAGCCCCGGTGACGATCTCGCTGGACCACAACGCGCTGTACCACGCGCTGAAAAAAGAAGTGTTCCACTCGTCGATCCTGGATCTGGAAATCGACGGCGTCAGCCAGCCAGTGCTGCTGCGCGACTTCCAAGTCCACGCGTACAAACAATTGGTCCTGCACGCTGACTTCCAGCGCGTTCTGGCTGACAAAGCGATCCAGATGAAAGTGGCGCTGCACTTCGCCAACGCTGAAGTATCGCCAGCCGTGAAACTGCACGCCGCAACGATCAGCCACGTGCTGAACGAAGTGGAAGTGTCCTGCCTGCCAGGCAAACTGCCAGAGTTCATCACCGTTGACCTGTCGAACATCGACGTCGGCCACTCGGTCCACCTGGCCGACCTGACCTTGCCAGAAGGCGTGACCGTGATCGCTCACGGCAAGAACCAAACCGTTGCCACCGCTCTGGTGCCACCAGGCCACGTGTCCGCCGAAGCCGCTCCAGCAGCCGACGCGGCTCCTGCAGCCAAAAAAGGCAAGAAGTAATTTTTGCCTGAAGCGGCCGCCCCGCGCGGCCGCATCGATAAAAAACCCGCCTGGCGGGTTTTTTATCGCCCATTTTCCGCGATAATCGGATTTTTCTTTTTGTCAGAACGCCATGCCCATTCGCCTGATCGTCGGCCTCGGCAACCCCGGCCCCGAATACGAACAAACCCGCCACAACGCCGGCTTCTGGCTGGTGGACCAGCTGGCCAACAGCCTGCCCGGCACGCGCCTGCAGCGCGAGTCGCGCTTTAACGCATTCGTCGCCAAGACGGCCATCGCCGGCCGCGAAGTGTGGCTGCTGGAGCCGCAAACCTTCATGAACCGCTCCGGCCAGTCGGTCGGCGCGCTGGCCCGCTTCTACAAGATCGCCCCCGACGAGGTGCTGGTGGTGCACGACGAGCTCGATCTCGCGCCCGGCATCGCCAAGCTGAAGAAGGGCGGTTCGGCGGGCGGCCACAACGGCTTGAAAGACATCAGCGCCGCGCTCGGCACGCAAGACTACTGGCGCCTGCGCCTGGGCATCGGCCACCCGCGCACGACGGCGTCGCAGCAGGCCGTGGCCGACTTCGTGCTGCACCGGCCGCGCAAGGAAGAGCAGGTGCTGATCGAGGAAGCGATCGAGAAAAGCCTGCGCGTGCTGCCGCTGGCCTGCGAAGGCAAGCTCGACATTGCCACCATGCAGTTGCATACAGTTTAAGTTGCATACAGTTTAGCTTAGCGCACCTCGACGATGACCTGGCTTTTCAGGTCGCGCACCATCTGCTCGACCAGCGGCCGCAGGCGCTGGAAGTCGGCGGCCGTGCAAACCATGCCCGCCGGCTTGAACTTCAGGCTGCGCCGCACCGTCACGGTATTGCCCGCGCGCCGATAGTCGGCGCGGTAGTCGAGCTGCCCCTGGCGCAGCGCCAGTTCCGCCGGCAGCGCCAGAATGCTGACCTCGGGCGCAAACTCGAAGCGCGTTTCATCCTCGCTGTCGACGGCCGGGCAGATATAGTCCTGGCTGCGCTCCTTCTCCTGCGCCAGCGCGTAGACCGTTTCGGCGACCCCGCCCCAAAAACTGAAGGCCGTGGCGATGCCCGCCTGGCCGGGCAAATTGGCGAAGTTGTCGCTCACTCCCGCAAACACCATCTGATACTCGTCGCCGTTGCCGTCGAGCCGGCCCGGATCGACGACGCCATAGCCGCGCTGGCCGACACCCTGCAGCATGCGCTCGACGAGGGCGTCGCGCTCGGCCTGGCCGGTGCCGCGCAGCGCCTGCCGGTAGGGCTCGGCGATGGCGCCGGCGCTGGTCTTGGTGACGCGGAACAGGCTGTTGCCGTTCTTGCCGATCTGGAAAGTGATCCTGTTCCGGCTGTGCTCGGCCTGCGACGCCGGCGTCGCGGCCAGCCGGCCGGACTTGAGCAGCAGCACGGGCTTGCCCAGATCCTGCTTCGGCAGATAGCCGGCCGCGATCGTCTCGGCGGTCGGGTCGAGATACAGGTCCAGGCTGGGAATATAGGTGATGATGTGGTTGAAAATGCCCAGCGTCGGCGCGTCCGGCAGGCGGAACACATTGCCGTTGTTGAGCAGCGCGCCGCTGCTGTCGATGCCGGCCGCCGCCAGCAAGGCTTCCAGCAGCACCGCATGGTCCTTGCAGTCGCCGTAGCGCTGCGCCAGCACGCTGTCGGCCGCGTGCGGCACGACGCCGCCCGGGCCGATGTAGACGGCGACATAGCGGATATGCTTGCGCACCCAGTCGCTCAGCGCCAGGGCCTGGCTGCGAGGGTCGGTGCGGCTGGCCGTCAACTGCCGCGCCAGCGCGGCGATGGCCGGCGTCACGGCCGCCTTGCCGCGCGCGCCGGCCTCGTAGGCGCGGGCGAAGGCGGCGTAGCCGCCGAAGGTCGACACGGCCAGGCGCTTGCCGTAGTCGAGGTAGCTGACGGAGTCGGCCTCGATGCGGCTGTTTTCGCCCGGTATGTAATTCCACTGGTAGCGCCGCCGTCCCGGCGGGCTGGCGATGGCGACGGGCGCGAAGCCGACGGCGTCCGCGTACAGCGGCATATCCTCGGGCAAGTCGTAGCGCAGGCTGAAAGCCTTGTTGAGGAAAAACTGCGACGACGACAAATCCTCGAAGTGGCCGGGGAACAGGGCGCCCGAGCGCGTCAGCACATAGTGCAGCACCAGCCGGTCGCCGACGGCCACGTCGGGGAAGACGATCACCTTGACGCGGATATCCTGGAACATCGGCGCCTCGGCCGACAGCGGTTCGTGCTGGTCGCGGATCTGCGCCGGGCCGACGGCGAGGCGGCGCCCGTCCGGCTTTTCCGTATAGGCGGCGATGGCGCCGACGCTGTCGAGCGTGCCGTTGTAGCTGATGTAATACTGGCCATGCGGGCCGATGGCCCGTTCCAGCACGATGCTGCGCTCATCGTCGACCGTCAGCGTGTAACTGCCGTCGGCGGCGACGACATACGATTGCGCGTAGCGCTCGATGACGACGGCGGCGTCGGTGCCGGTGTCGCGGGCCTGCGCGCCGCAGCAGGCGGCCGCGCACAGCAGGGCGGCCGCGACGCGCCGCGGGGACGGGAAGGCGATGCGCATGTCGGACTCCTTGGCGGACGGCGGACGGCGGACGGGTTCCGGAATGGTAGTGTGCCGGCCGCAAAGCCTCTTGAGCCAACGCAACTTGGCCTCCCCGCAGCATAACTCTTTTGAATACCATCGGCGGGAAGGTTACAATTGACCCCTGAACGCTGCAAAACAACACCATTTCCCGGAAATGCGGCGATGCGCCCCGTTTTCGCTAACAGCACCGCCGCCGCGCCGCTCTCCGGCGCAGCCGTGCTTTGATTATTAAAGGTTTTCCATGAGTCTCCAATGCGGCATCGTCGGCCTGCCTAACGTCGGCAAGTCCACCCTTTTCAACGCCCTGACCAAGGCCGGCATTCCGGCCGAAAACTACCCGTTCTGCACCATCGAGCCGAACGTCGGCGTCGTCGAAGTGCCGGACCCGCGCATGGCTGCGCTGGCGGCGATCGTCAAGCCCGAGCGCATGGTCAACGCCATCGTTGAATTCGTCGACATCGCCGGCCTCGTGGCGGGCGCGTCGAAGGGCGAGGGCCTGGGCAACCAGTTCCTCTCGCACATCCGCGAAACGGACGCCATCGTCAACGTCGTGCGCTGCTTCGAGGACGACAATGTGATCCACGTGGCCGGCAAGATCAGCCCGCTGGACGACATCGAAGTGATCCAGACGGAACTGGCGCTGGCCGACATGGGCACCGTGGAAAAAGCCATCCACCGCGAAAACAAGAAAGCCCGCTCCGGGGACAAGGACGCGACCAAGCTGGTCGCGCTGCTCGAACGCATGATGCCGCACCTGAACGAAGCGAAGCCGGTGCGCGCGATGGGCCTGGACGCCGATGAAATGCTGCTGATCAAGCCGTTGTGCCTGATCACGGCCAAGCCGGCCATGTACGTCGGCAACGTCTCCGATTCCGGCTTTGAAAACAATCCGCTACTGGACCAGCTGGCCGCCTACGCCAAGTCGCAGAATGCGCCCATGGTCGCCATCTGCGCCTCGATCGAATCGGAAATCGCCGACCTCGACGACGCCGACAAGGAAGCCTTCCTGAGCGACATGGGCATGGCCGAGCCCGGCCTGGACCGTCTGATCCGCGCCGCCTACAAGCTGCTCGGCCTGCAGACCTACTTCACGGCCGGCGTCAAGGAAGTGCGCGCCTGGACCATCCACATCGGCGACACGGGCCCGCAGGCGGCCGGCGTGATCCACACCGACTTCGAGCGCGGCTTCATCCGCGCCCAGACCATCGCCTACGACGACTTCATCACCTACAAGGGCGAGGCCGGCGCGAAAGAGGCGGGCAAGATGCGCGCCGAGGGCAAGGAATATGTGGTCAAGGATGGCGACGTGTTGAACTTCCTGTTCAACGTCTAAGTTGTCAAAGCGCTTTCTAGCGATTTCAGAATATTTCTGATCTGCGTGGAAATGCCCGGTTCGCCCTCTGCAAAGAGGGCGTTTTCATTTCCGCTGCCTGCCCGCGTACTCTTGGCTGCTGATGGCGTGGTTTTGAAATGTGATCCCGTCGATGCTGTCCGCACCATGGAAGCGGTCGCAGGGGGCGTTTAATGCGGCATGGCGGCGGCGCAACGGGTGAGTATCACGTGCTTGACCAGGGGGCGGCTCGATGCGCTGAGGTTCCTTAGCTTGACGCGCTGCTTGAAATCCTCCAGTCCAAGCTGAGCCGCGAGCTGGCCTATGCATTCGTCGGCAAACGAGGGCGTCAGGCTGCGGTTGTGGAAGTCGATATCAATGCCGTCGTGTTCGTCTAGCAAGGCCAGCAACTGTGCTCGCGCCTGTGCGCCTACCGGCCGGGTCGTCAGCTCTTTGGCAAGGTCCTCAATGCCAACGCTAAAAATTGCAATCGTCATCACGCATTCCCTCCGGCAGCGGAAAACTATCGTAGACAGCGCTGATATCCATTTGCACGGTGTTGCGCAGCGCATGAGCAAGCGTGGCGATTTCAGTCACGCTGCTCGTTTCCATTCGCCCCTCCTGCAGGCGTGCGCGCCGCCATTGCACAGTAGGACACAAAAAAAGCCGCGAAATTCAATATTCGCGGCTTTTTTTTCGTGGCGGCGGCGCCGCGATCATGCCGGGGCGCCTTAGCGCGAGGCGCACGGGGCGGCGCCGGGTTTGCTGGCGAGCAGGCGCTGTGCCAGCTGGCTCAGTTGGGTGAGCAGGCCGCCGGCGGCGGACGGCTTGCGGCTGCTGATGAAGTCGACGCGGCTGGCCTGGTGGTCGGCCTCGATGACGAGCAGGCGGCCGGTCGGGACGGTGAAGGTGTCGCCGGCGCCGAGCCAGTAATCGCACAGTTCGCCCTCGACGGTGATCCAGACGCGGCCGCTGGCGATGCGCAGGTTGCGTTTCTGGCGGGCCACGCCGGACACTACCTGGCCAGCTTCGAGATTCAGGCTGTTTGCGAATAATTCTCTCATGATGTTCACCATTCAGTAGGGGCCGGCGTGCTGGATCGAAGGTTTCGATCCTCGGATGTCAGCGCCGGACAACGTCATCTTACGTCTTGTGTGCGTCGCAGCAAAATGATATATTTTCCCATCGCTTGCTCATTTTTCTCACATAAAAAATATGGCCGATCTGCGTCGCTTGCCCAACCTCGCCGCCTTGCGCGCCTTCGAAGCGGCGGCCCGCCACGAGAATTTTTCCCGCGCCGCCGAGGAAATCCATGTCACCCACGGCGCCGTCAGCCACCAGGTCCGCGGCCTGGAGGAGGAGTTGGGCGTGGCCCTGTTCCTGCGCAAGGGTAAGCGCCTGACCGTCACGGCCGAGGGCCAGCGCTTCGCCTCCACCGTGCGCAAGGCCCTGATGGAAATCGCCACGGCGGCCGAGGCCCTGAAGGCGACGGCCGGGCAAAAGCGCTTGACGATCACGGCCATGCCCTCGTTCGCCGCGCGCTGGCTGGCGCCGCGCCTGGGCAACTTCATCGACCTGTATCCGGACGTCGAGGTGGTGCTGCAGTCGAGCGGGCAATTGGTCGACCTGGAGCGCCAGGCCGTCGACGTCGGCATCCGCTTCGGCACCGGCAACTATCCCGGCTTGACGGTGGAAAAACTGATGGCCGACTATTACTATCCGGCCGTCAGCCCCAAATACAACGGCGGCAAGTTGCCGGCCACGCCGCACGAGCTGGCGCAATTCCACATGCTGCGCGGCGACGACGAGCCCTGGCTGCCGTGGCTGCGCGCGGCCGGTACCGACGTCGCCGAGCCGAGCGGCGGCATCGTCTTCCACGACCTGGCGATGCTGATACGGGCCGCCGCCAACGGCGACGGCATCGCGCTGGCGCGCCACGTCATCGTCGCGCCGGAACTGGCCAGCGGCGACCTGGTGCGCTTGTTCGACACGGCCGTCAAGTGCCCCTACGCCTACTACTTCGTCTGCACGCCGCACACCCTGCTGCGGCCCGAGGTCCTCGCCTTCCGCAACTGGCTGTTCGCCCAGGTGGCGCAGTTCGGCGCCCAGTCCGGCTGGCCTGAGTTGCCCAATTGTAACTTGCAGTTGTACGAACATGACTACCGGCAGGAGTGGCAATGAACTATAATCCGGGCGCGAAATATATTAATGCTTGCCGCGCCCTCGCATGTCGGTTGGGTATGTGAAGTAAAAAAAGACAGCCTCTCCGACAGGCCCGGCCCTAACCGACTGGAGACCCATGTTTTCCCACACCCTCAATGTACGCGCGCGCGCCATGTTCGGCGCTTTCCTGACGGCCGGCCTGCTGGCCGCCGCCCCGGCCCAGTCCCAGGACGCCGCCGCCAAGCTGCCCCATGTCGTCATTCTGGCGACCGGCGGCACCATCGCCGGCAGCGGCGCCGACAGCACCACGACGGTGGGCTACACCTCGGCCACCATCGGCGTCGAACGCCTGATCGCCGCCGTTCCCGAATTGCAGAAGGTCGCCAGCGTCAAGGGCGAGCAAGTGTTCCAGATCGCCAGCGAAAGCATGACCAATGCGCACTGGCTGAAGCTGGCCAAGCGCGTCAATGTGCTGCTGGCCCAGTCCGACGTCGACGGCATCGTCATCACCCACGGCACCGACACCATCGAGGAAACCGCATATTTCCTCGACTTGACGGTGAAGAGCCGCAAGCCGGTGGTGGTGGTCGGCGCGATGCGCCCGGCGACGGCGATCTCGGCCGACGGCCCGATCAATCTGTATAACGCGGTGTTGCTGGCCGGTAGCCAGGAAGCCGTCGGCAAGGGCGTGCTGGTGGCGCTGAACGACCAGATCAACGCCGCCCGCGAAGTGAGCAAGACCAACACCTCGACCACCGACACCTTCAAGTCGACGGAGTTGGGCATGCTCGGCTACATCCAGGGCAACAAGCCGTATTTCTACCGCCAGTCGACGCGCAAGCACACGGCCGACAGCGAATTCGATGTCAGCCAGCTCGACGCGCTGCCGAAAGTGGACATCATCTATGGTTACGCCGACATGAACCGGGTCGCGCTGGACGCCTTCGTCGCCGCCGGCGCCAAGGGCATCATCCAGGCCGGCGTCGGCGACGGCAGCATCGCCGCGCAGATGAAGGGTCCGCTGGTCGAGGCGCGCAAGAAGGGCGTGCTGATCGTCCGTTCCAGCCGCGTCGGCCAGGGCATCGTCGCCCGCAACGGCGAGGCCAACGACGACGAACTCGACACCGTCGTGTCGGACACGCTGAACGCGCAGAAGGCGCGCATCCTGCTGATGCTGGCGCTGACCAAAACGGCCAGCAGCAAGGACATCCAGCGCATGTTCTACACGTATTGATCGTGTCGCAGCGGGTGCGCCGCGATGGCGCGCCCGCTGCGCCGCAGCCCTGCCGCGCCGCGTGGATTTACGCTGGCGTGCTTTGCTGCCATACTTCGCCTTTGAACAACAAAACGGCGGCGCCCAGCGCGGCCCCGGGCGTATGGCCATCCTCACCGACATCACCCTGTATCCGATCAAATCCTGCGCCGGCATCGCCCTGCGCGAGGCGACGCTGACGCGCGCCGGCCTGATGACGGAGCAGATCTACGACCGCGAGTGGATGGTGGTCGACGCCGCCGGCCGCTTCCTGAGCCAGCGCGAGCATCCGCGCATGGCGCTGATCACGCCGCGCCTGAAGGCGAATACGCTGGAGTTGCGCGCCCCCGGCATGCTGCGCCTGGAAATCGAACTCGGCCTGCCCGATCCGGAGCTGGCGCCGACCCTGGCCGTGCAGGTATGGGACGACACGCTCAAGGCTTACGACTGCGACGCCGTCACGGCCGCCTGGTTTTCCAACGCCATCGGCGTGCCCTGCCGCCTGGTGCGCTTCCATCCGCACGCCCGGCGCCTGGCCAGCCGCAAGTGGACCGGCGCCGTCGACGCGCCGACGCTGTTTTCCGACGGCTACCCGGTGCTGCTGGCCGGCGCCGCCTCGTTGGACGACTTGAACGACAGGCTGCTGCGGGCCGGCCGCGCCGCGATCCCGATGAACCGCTTCCGCCCGAACCTGGTGCTGGCCGATCTCGCCGCCTTCGAGGAGGATTATGTCGAGTCCTTCGCCTTCGGCGCGATGGCGCTGAAACCGGTCAAGCCGTGCTCGCGCTGTTCGATTCCGGCCAACGACCAGGCCAGCGGCGTGCCCGGCCCGGACCCGCTCGACATCTTGCAAAGCTACCGCGGCAAGCCGGAGCTGGACGGCGCCATTTGCTTCGGCATGAATTGCATCGTCGTCGACGGCGCCGACGAGCGTATCCGCGTGGGCCAGGAAATCGGCGTCGAACTGGCATTCTGACAAGATATCATGTCGTCTTTATACGCTTTGACATATCCAAGCATGCCGACTTGGCGTAATGTTCTACCATGCCGGCGCGCCGCGCGAGCCGGCGCGCTTTTGGATAAGGGTTTTTTATGACGCACAAAGTGACAGCAAACATCTCGGCGGCCAGCCTGGCGGCGGAGAATCAAGCCTTGCGCGAGCGCATGGCGGATTTGCTGCAGCAGGCCGAGCAGAACCACGCGATCATGTGCCGGCACCAGGCCTTCGATCTGGAAATCGTCGGCTCCGCCACCTTTCCCGAGCTGGTCGGCACGATTTTCCGCACGCTGCCGGTCATTTCCGAACTCGACAGCGTGACCCTGAGCCTGCTCGACGAGGACGCCGACATTTTGCTCGTGATGGAAAAGCTGGGCGTCGATTTCGCCGATTTCCCCAACTTGTTGTTCGTGCGCGAGGAGGCCGCCCTGGGCTTCGCGCCGACGCGCAGCGCCCACGCGCTGCCGCCGAAGCCGCTGCTTGGCCCCTTCGAGCGCGGCGTGCACGGCAAGCTGTTTCCGGAGATTAAGGGCGGCCTGCGCAGCGTCGCGCTGGTGCCGCTGCTGCGCAACAAGCGCGTCATCGGCAGCCTGAACCTGGGCAGCGTCGACGCGTCGCGCTTCACGGCGCAACTGGGCACCGACTTCATCGAGCACATGGCCTCGATCATCGCGATCTGCCTGGAAAACGTCATCAGCAACGAGATGCTCAAGTACATAGGCTTGACCGATTCGCTGACGGGCGTCTACAACCGCCGCTACATCGACCGCCGCCTGCTCGAAGAGATCGCCCGCGCCCGCCGCCAGGATTACCGCATCTCCTTCATGTACATCGACATCGACCATTTCAAGCGCGTCAACGATTCGGTCGGCCACCAGGGCGGCGACGAGGTGCTGCGCGAAGTGGCCGTGCGCATCAAGGACGAGTTGCGCCGCTCGGACGCGCTGGCCCGCTTCGGCGGCGAGGAATTCGTCGTGCTGCTGATCGACGCCGACCTTGACAGCGCCGCCATCGTCGCCGAGCGCATCCGCGCCAGCATCGCCGACGCGCTGTTCCACCTGCCGGCCGGCGTCAAGGTCAACGCCAGCGTGTCGATCGGCGTCGCCAGCCTGGGCGACTACGACCACGACTGCTCGATCGAGGCCGTCGCCCAGCAGCTCATCGCCCACGCCGACAGCGCGCTGTACCAGGCCAAGGAGCGCGGCCGCAACCAGGTCGTCAGCTACCGCTAGAGGACTAGGCGGGAGGCGTCAGCGCAGCAGCCGGCTCTCCGCCCGCGTCACGGCGTCGGCCGCGCCGCGCAGCACCACCACGTCGCCGGCCTCCAGCACCGTCTCGGCGTCGACGCCGACGCGCGCCTTGCCGCGGCGTATGCTCGCCACCTCGGCGCCGCAGCCGGCCACGTCGACGTCGCCCAGCGCCAGGCCGACGCTGCCGGCGCTCTCGCCCAGCGTCACGGAATGCAGGCGCACCAGCTCGGCGTCGTCGCCGACGTCGCTGGCGCCGTGGAAGTAGCCGCGCAGCGAGGCGTAGCGCTCTTCGCGCGCGGCTTGCACGCGGTGCACCACGCGGCGCAGCGGCACCCCCAGCATGATCAGCGCGTGCGAGGCCAGCATCAGGCTGCCCTCCATCAATTCCGGCACCACCTCGGCCGCGCCCGCCGTCTTCAGCAGGTCGAGGTCGCTGTCGTCGTGGCTGCGCACGATCACCGGCAGCGTCGGCGCCAGTTCGTGCACGAGGTGCAGCACCCGCAGCGCCGACGGCGTGCTGGCGTAGGTGATGACGACGGCGCTGGCCCGGTAGATGCCGGCCGCGACCAGGCTTTCGCGCCGCGCCGCGTCGCCGTACGAGACGCTGGCGCCGGCCGCCTGCGCCTCCTGCACCCGCTCCGGGTCCAGGTCGAGCGCGTGGTAGTCGATTTTTTCCTCGGCCAGCAGGGTCGCCAGGCTTTGCCCGCTGCGGCCGAAGCCGGCGATGATGACGTGCCTTTGCGTCGACATGGTGCGCGTGGCGATGCGCGTCAGCGCCAGCGACTGCATCATCCACTCGTTGCTGGCCACCTTCATGACGATCTGGTCGGACTTGGCGATGATCAGCGGCGCCACCAGCATCGACAGCACCATCGACGCCAGCACGACCTGGATCAGGAAGGCGTCCATCAGCGCGACGCCGCCGGCCAGGTTCAGCAGCACGAAGCCGAATTCGCCGGCCTGGGCCAGCGCCAGGCCGGTGCGCATGGACACGCCCGTCGAGGCGCCGAACAGCTTGGCCAGCACGGCGATCAGGGCGAATTTCAGCAGCACGGGGCCGCACAGCAGCAACAGCACCAGCCACCAGTTGTCGAGCACGACGCGGACGTTGAGCAGCATGCCGACGGTGATGAAGAACAGGCCCAGCAGCACGTCGCGGAAGGGCTTGATGTCTTCCTCGACCTGGTGCTTGTATTCCGTCTCGGAGATCAGCATGCCGGCGACGAAGGCGCCCAGGGCCAGCGACAGGCCGGCCCGCTCGGTGATCCAGGCCGCGCCCAGCGTGATCAGGAGCAGGTTCAGCATGAACAGCTCCTGCGAGCGGCGCTTGACGACGATGGTGAACCAGCCGCGCACCAGTTTCTGGCCGATGAACAGCAGCAGCAGCAGCACGACGACGGCCTTGCCGCTGGCCCAGGCCAGCGTGGCGAGCAAGTCGTCGGGGTTTTTCGCCAGCGAGGGGATCAGGATCAGCAGGGGCACCACGGCCAAGTCCTGGAACAGCAGGATGCCGATGATCTTGCGGCCGTGTTCGCTTTCAAGTTCGAGCCGCTCTGTCAGCATTTTTGACACGATGGCCGTCGACGACATGGCCAGCGCGCCGCCCAGGGCGAAGCAGGCTTGCCAGCTCAGGTGTATGGTGGCGGGCAACTGGCTGGCGACGAGCCAGCCGAACAGCATCGTCGCGGCGATCGTCAGCACCACCTGGGCCATGCCAAGGCCGAAGACGATGCGCCGCATCGCCATGAATTTGGGCAGGGAAAACTCCAGGCCGATGGAAAACATCAGGAAGACGACGCCGAATTCGGCCAGCGTGTGGGTGGTGGCGCTCTGCGCGGCCAGGCCCAGCGCGTGCGGGCCGATGATGATGCCGACCGTCAGATAGCCGAGCATGGGCGGCAAATGCAGCATGCGGAAGGCGACCACGCCGAGCACGGCGCTGCCCAGCAGCAGGAGGGTCAGTTCGAGCGAGGAAAACATGGCGCGGGCCTGGACGGTCGGGGGATTTCGTTGTTTGTTGTGACTGGCAAGTTTTTTGCTTTCCTAATTCGTTTATACTTTGGGCATGAGTGTAACCCATGAAAAAACAATGCTGAAAGCTTTTGATGTCCCCACCGCGCAGCGGGCGCTGCAACTGGCGCGCGACACCTTGCAAATCGAGGCGGACGCGATCACCGCGCTGCACGCCCGCCTGGCCAGCGACGACAGCGTCGGCCGCGCCGTCGCGCTGCTGCTGAACTGCCGCGGCCGCGTGGTCGTGTCCGGCATCGGCAAGTCCGGCCACATCGCCCGCAAGATCGCCGCCACGCTGGCCTCGACGGGCACGCCGGCCCTGTTCGTCCATCCGGCCGAGGCGGCCCACGGCGACCTCGGCATGGTGACCTCGGACGACGCCTTCATCGCCATCTCGAACTCCGGCGAAAGCGCCGAGCTGATGGCCATCGTGCCCATCGTCAAGCGCATGGGCGGCATCCTCATTTCGATGACGGGCAAACCGCAATCGAGCCTGGCGCAGCTGGCCGACGTCCACCTCGACGTGTCGGTGGCCAAGGAAGCCTGTCCGCTGAACCTGGCGCCGACGGCCAGCACCACCGTCACGCTGGCGCTGGGCGACGCGCTGGCCGTCGCGCTGCTCGACCTGCGCGGCTTCAAGGAAGAGGATTTCGCCCGCTCGCATCCGGGCGGCGCGCTGGGGCGGCGCCTGCTGACCCATGTGCGCGACGTCATGCGCAGCGGCGCCGCCGTGCCGGCCGTCGCCGCCACGGCCACGCTGACCGAGGCGCTGGAGGAGATCACCCAGAAAGGCATGGGCATGACGGCCATCGTCGACGCCGAACAGCGCCCGCTGGGCGTGTTCACCGACGGCGACCTGCGGCGCATGATCGAGAAGGTGCAGGACTTCACCCGCGTGCTCATCCGCGACGTCATGCACGCCAATCCGCACAGCATCGGCCCGGAGCGCCTGGCCGTCGACGCCGTCGCCGTGATGGAGCGCTACCGCATCAACCAGATGCTCGTCGTCGACGCCGACGGCAAGCTGGTCGGCGCGCTGCACATCCACGACCTGACCCGCGCGAAGGTGATCTGATGGCGCCCACCGAAGACACGCTGCAGCGCGCCGCCCGCGTGCGCCTGATGATTTTCGACGTCGACGGCGTCCTCACCGACGGCAGCCTGCACTACGGCGCCGACGGCGAGGCGCTGAAGACCTTCAACGTCCACGACGGCCTCGGCATCAAGCTGTTGCAGGAGTCGGGCGTGCAGACGGCCATCATCAGCGCGCGCCGCTCGGCGATCGTGACGCGCCGCGCCGCCGACCTCGGCATCGCCCATGTGCACCAGGGCGGCCACGACAAGCTGACGCCGTTCCACCAGTTGCTGGAAACGACGGGCCTGACGGCCGAGCAGTGCGGCTTCATCGGCGACGACGTCGTCGACCTGCCGATCCTGGCGCGCGCCGGCTTCGCCGTCAGCGTGCCCGACGGCCGGGAGGAGGTGCGCCAGCGCGCCCACCATGTGACGACGGCCGCCGGCGGCCGCGGCGCCGTGCGCGAGGTGTGCGAGCTGCTGCTGCGGGCCCAAGGCAATTACGCGCGCGTGCTGGCGCAGTTCATCGTATGAGCGGCCGGCCCGATTCGCGCCGGGGGCGCCATGGCCGGGGGCGCTATGGCCGGGGGCGCTATGCGTAAGCGCGTCGCCCACCGCTGGCGCACTGGCGGCAGCGTGCTGGCCATCGCCGCGCTGGCGCTGGGCAGCTTCTGGCTGCTGCAGCTGGTGAACCAGCGCGGCCAGGACATGCAGAGCGACCAGCAGCGCAACGAGCCCGATTATTTCGTCGATAATTTCAGCATCGTGCGCATGGACAAGGTGGGCCGGCCCGCCTACATCGTGTCCGGCACCAAGCTGACGCACCGGCCCGTCGACGACTCGGCGGACATCGAGCTGCCCTATGTGCGCAAGCTGTCGACGGACGTGCCGCCGATGGACGTGCGCGCCGAGCGCGGCCGCATCGACCAGGATAACAGCCGGGTCAGGCTGACGGGCAATGTCGTCGTCGACCGCGCCGCCGGCCCCACCGTGCAAAGCTTGAACTTGAAGACGCCGGCGCTGACGGTGTTTCCCGACGCCGACCGCATGGAAACGGACCAGGCCGTGGCGCTGCTGCTGGGCAGCACGCGCATGAACGGCATTGGCATGCGCGCCAACAACGCGACGCGCCAGATCGACGTCGCCCACCAGTTGCACATCACGATACCGCCGGCGCCGCGCTGACAGGCGCGCCGGCACCGATCTTATTCAGGAGTGAGTATATGAAGAACATGTTGCTATTCGCGCTAATGTGCGCAGCCTTCGGCGGCGCCGCCCGCGCGGAAAAGGCCGATTCGGGCAAGCAGACGGAAATCACCGCCGAACAGGGCGTCGCCGACGAGGTCAGGCAGACCCGCACGCTGACCGGCAACGTCGTGCTGACCAAGGGCACGCTGACGATGAAGGCCGGCCGCGCGCTGGTGACGATCGACCCGCAGGGCTACCAGTTCGCCACCTTCTGGGCCGCGCCCGGCAAGCTGGCGACCTTCCGCCAGAAGCGCGACGGCGAGGGCGACCTGTGGGTCGAGGGCGAGGCCGAACGCGTCGAGTACGACGACAAGACGGAGATGGTCAAGCTGTTCGCCAAGGCCAAGCTGACCCGCCTTGAGGGCAGCAAGAAAACCGAGGAGGCCGAGGGGCCGTTCATCTCGTATGACAGCCGGCGCGAATTGTTCGCGATGGAAAACACGGCCACCGGCGAAAGCAAGCCGGGCGGCGGTTCGGTGCGCATGGTGATCCAGCCGCACGGCGCCGCCACCGCGCCGGCCGCGCCGCAGGGGAAGAAGTAATGGCCGACACCCGCTGCGGCAGCACCCTGATCGTGCGCGGCCTGCAAAAGAGCTACGGCAAGCGCCAGGTCGTGCACGACGTCTCGCTGCAGGTCGAGTGCGGCGAAGTGGTCGGCCTGCTGGGGCCCAACGGCGCCGGCAAGACCACCTCCTTCTACATGATTGTCGGCCTGGTGCCGTCGGACGCCGGCAGTATCGACATCAGCGGCGTCGACATCTCGGCCCTGCCGATCCACCGCCGCGCCCAGCTCGGCCTGTCCTACCTGCCGCAGGAGGCGTCGGTGTTCCGCAAGCTGACGGTGGAGGACAATATCCGCGCCGTGCTGGAGATCCAGAGCGTCGACGGCCGCGCGCTGACGAAGGCGGAGATCGAGACGCGCCTGGACACGCTGCTGGCCGACCTGCAGATCGAGAAGCTGCGCGAGAACCAGGCGCTGTCGCTGTCGGGCGGCGAGCGGCGCCGCGTCGAGATCGCGCGCGCGCTGGCGACCAACCCGCGCTTCGTGCTGCTCGACGAACCCTTCGCCGGCGTCGACCCGATCGCCGTCATCGAGATCCAGCGCATCGTCCGCTTCCTCAAGGAGCGCGGCATCGGCGTGCTGATCACCGACCACAACGTGCGCGAAACGCTGGGCATCTGCGACCGCGCCTACATCATCAACCAGGGCGCCGTGCTGGCCTCGGGCCGGCCCGACGACATCATCGCCAACGAATCGGTGCGGCGGGTCTACCTGGGTGAACACTTCCGCATGTAAAACCGATGAAACAATCCCTGCAGCTGCGCACCTCGCAGCACCTGGCGCTGACGCCGCAATTGCAGCAGTCCATCCGCCTGCTGCAACTGTCGACCCTGGAGCTGCACCAGGAGCTCGAACAGCTGCTCGGCGATAATCCGCTGCTCGAACGCCTAGACGACCCGCTGGACCGCTCGCTGCGGCTGCTGGCCGACGGCGCGCTGAGCCCGGGCACGGCGCCGGCCGAGACGCCGGCCGAGGCGTCGGCCGAGGCGCCGGCGCAGGACGGCGCGGCGGCCGACGCCGAACCCTACGAGGCTCCGGACGGCGGCGAGGCCGGCGACTGGGGCGAGGCCGGCCGCGCCAAGGCGCCCGAGGACGACGACGCCCGGCCGCAGCTGGAGGCGAGCCAGCGCACGCTGCGCGAACACCTGATGGAGCAGATGCGCGTCACCGTGCAGCCGCTGCGCGACCGCGCGCTGGTCGAGCTGATCATCGACGCGCTCGACGACAACGGCTACCTTGAGGAGGGCCTCGACGCGATCCTGGCGCGCCTGCCGGACGAGCTGGAGATCGACGCCGACGAGCTGCGCACGGCGCTGGCGCTGCTGCAAAGCTTCGACCCGGCCGGCGTGGGCGCGCGCAACGCGGCCGAATGCCTGGCCCTGCAAATCAAGCGCCTGCCGCACATTGCGCTGGTGACGCGGCGCATGGCGCTGTTGATCGTCGAGCAGCACCTGGGCTGGTTCGCCCAGCGCGACTTCAACAAGCTGAAAAAGGCCCTGGCCTGCGACGACGAGGACTTGCGCGAGGCGCAGACGGTGATCCGCCTGTGCAATCCCCATCCGGGCGCCGTGTTCGCCGCCGACGTCGCCGACTACGTCGTGCCGGACGTCATCGTCAAGCGCGCCCGCAGCGGCTGGCAGGTCAGCCTGAACCACGAGGTCATGCCGCGCCTGCGCGTGAACGCCCTGTACGCCAACCTGCTCAAGCAGGGCAAGGGCGAGGGGGCGATGGGCGCGCAACTGCAGGAGGCAAAATGGTTGATCAAGAACATGCGCCAGCGCTTCGACACCATCTTGCGCGTGGCCCAGGCAATTGTTGAACGGCAGAAAAATTTCTTCTCGCACGGGGCCGTGGCGATGCGCCCCCTTGTACTCCGTGAAATAGCTGATACACTGGGTTTACACGAGAGTACTATTTCTCGGGTAACAACTCAGAAATATATGCTGACCCCGCATGGCATGTTTGAGTTGAAGTATTTTTTTGGTAGCCATGTCGCCACCGAAGCGGGGGGCGAAGCCTCGTCGACGGCGATACGGGCGTTAATTGTGCAATTGACAGGAGCTGAAGACCCGAAAAACCCTTTATCCGACAGTAAGATTGCGGACATGCTGGGAGAACAAGGCATGGTGATTGCGCGGCGTACTGTTGCCAAATACCGGGAAGCGCTGAAGATCCCGCCAGTCAGTCTGCGAAAATCGTTGTAGTTTTACTTTGGTTCCTCTGCGCGCCAGCGCATCGGCGAAGGCAAGAACCCGACATTATCTTTAGGAGTGTGTATGAATCTCACTATCAGCGGACATCATCTCGAAGTGACACCGGCCATCCGTGAATACGTACAAACCAAACTGGAGCGCGTCAAACGCCATTTCGATCAAGTCATTGATATTGCTGTCATTCTGACCGTAGATAACCTGAAAGAAAAAGAAAAGCGTCAAAAAGCGGAAATTAACCTGCGCATGTCCGGCAAGACCGTGTACGTGGAAAGCCTGTCGCAAGACCTGTATGCTGCCATCGACACCTTGATCGACAAACTGGACCGTCAGGTCATGAAGTACAAAACCAAAGTGCAAGAGCACGGTCACGAGGCCATCAAACACCTGCCTGACTCCTTCGAAGCCGCCGCCGTCTAATCCGGCCGCCGCTTTTCCACCCCAACTAAGGGCGCGCATCTCGCGCCCTTTTTTGCGCCCGTGCCGCGCGCGGCGCCGGGCACGCTACAATACCTTTCCTTCCACCACAGCGATCCTGTCATGAGCGAATTCGTCCACACCTGCGTCCGCAACCGCACCGGTTGCATCACCCTCGACCGTCCCAAGGCGCTGAACTCGCTGTCGCTGGACATGGTGCGCGCGCTGGCGCAGGCGTTGCTGGCCTGGCGCGACGACGCCGGCGTCGACGCCGTGGTGATACGCAGCAGCAGCGCGAAAGCCTTTTGCGCCGGCGGCGACATCCGCTTCTTCCACGACGCCGGACGCGCCACGCCGCTGGACGGCAGCGCCTTGCTGGAGGATTTCTTCAGCGAGGAATACGCGCTGAACCACCTGATCCATTACTACCCGAAAGCCTATGTGGCCTTGCTCGACGGCGTCGTCATGGGCGGCGGCATGGGCGTGGCCCAGGCCGGCCCGGACAGCCGCGTGCGCATCGTCACCGAGGGCACGAAGATGGCCATGCCGGAGGTGAACATCGGCTTGTTCCCCGACGTAGGCGGCAGTTATTTCCTGTCGCGGGCACCGGGCCGCCTGGGCCATTACCTGGGGCTGACGGGGTTGACGATAGGCGCGGCCGACGCGCTCTACGCCGGCCTGGCCGACCACTTCGTGCCGCAGGCGCGCATGGCCGAGCTGGCGGCGCTGATCGAGGCGACGCCGGGCGCGCAACTGCGCGGCGCCATCGCCGCCTTTGCCGCGCCCTTGCGCGGCGACGCCGGCGCCAGCGCGCTGGAGGGCGCGCGCGCCGCCATCGACCGCCATTTCGGCATGGACTCCGTGGCGGCCGTGACGGCCTCGCTGGCGGCGGACGACTCGGCGTTCGCGCAGCGGGCGCTGGCGGCGATGGCGCAGCGCTCGCCGCTGATGATGTCGGTGACCCAAGAGCTGTTGCGCCGCGGCGCCGCGCTGGGCGTGGCCGACTGCCTGCGCATGGAACGCACCCTGGTGCGCCACAACTTCGCCAACGGCGAGGTGCTGGAGGGCGTGCGCGCGCTGGTCATCGACAAGGATAATGCGCCGCGCTGGACGCCGGCGGCGCTGGCCGACGTGACGGCGCAGATGGTGGAGGGTTTCTTCGCGCCCGTGTGGCCGGCGTATGCACACCCGCTGCGCGACTTGACCTAGGGCCGTCGGCTAGCCGGGGCGGCAAGCCGGGGCGGCCTACGGTTGCTCGCGGTGGCGCAGCACCACCCGTTCGCTTGGTCCGAAGTACTGGGCCAGGCGCTCGGCCATGTACACGGAACGGTGCTGGCCGCCGGTGCAGCCGACGGCCACCGTCAGGTAGCTGCGGTTGTCCGTCTTGAAAGAGGGCAGCCATTTTTCGATGAAGTCGCGGATGTCGGTCAGCAGTTCGGCGGCGGCCGGCTGGGCGTCGAGAAAGGCGATGACGGGCGCGTCGCGCCCTGTCAGCGGGCGCAGCGCCAGGTCGTAATAGGGGTTCGGCAAGGCCCGCACGTCGAAGACGAAGTCGGCGTCCAGCGGCACGCCCAGTTTGAAGGCGAACGACTCAAAAAACAGCGTCAGCGGGGCGCGCTCGATGGCGACGATTTCCTTGATCCAGCCGCGCAATTTGCTGGCGCTCAGCTCCGAGGTGTCGATCACGTGGCCGAGTTTCTCGATCGCCGACAGGCGCTCGCGCTCTTCCGAGATGCACTCGATCAGCGTGCGCCTGGCCGCCGGGTTCTGGCCCGGGCGCAACTCGTGCGACAGCGGGTGGCTGCGGCGGGTTTCGGAAAAGCGCGCCACCAGCGAATGGGTGGTGGCGGTCAGGAACATCACCTTGACGTCGTGGCCCGCCGTTTTCAGGCGGCCGACGTCCTGCGGCAAGCCGGCCAGCGATTCGGCGCTGCGGGCGTCGACGGCGACGGCCAGCAATTCCGTGCCCTCCTCGCGCAGGGTGGAGACGAGGCTGTTCAGCAGCGCGGGCGGCAGGTTGTCGACGCAGTAATAGCCGGCGTCTTCGAGCACGTTGAGCGCGACCGATTTGCCGGAGCCGGAAATACCGGTGATGAGGACGATATGCATAGGCCCCGATCATACAATAACTTCCCATTTGGCGCTGAAGGCAATCTTGCTTACATTTTATTGCAATTGGGGGTCTTAGTCGCCGCTCATCGCCTGGCGCTGGCGCTCCATGAATTCCTGCAGCGTGTCGATGCCGCGCAGTTGCAGGATGGTGTTGCGCACGGCCGCCTCCAGCAGCACGGCGATGTTGCGTCCGGCCGCGACGGGAATGACGACCTTGCGCACCGGCAGGCCCAGCACGTCCTCGGTGGGGAAGAGGAAGGGCAGGCGCTCGACCTCTTCCTCCAGCGCGCTGCGGCGCACCAGGTGGACGATCAGCTTCAGGCGCATCTTGCGGCGCACGGCCGTCTCGCCGAAGATCGCCTTGATGTCGAGCAAGCCGAGGCCGCGCACTTCCAGCAGGTTTTGCAGCAGCGGCGGGCAGCGGCCCTCGATCATGTTCGGCGCGATGCGCGAGAATTCGACGGCGTCGTCGGCCACCAGGCCGTGGCTGCGCGAAATCAGCTCCAGCCCCAGCTCGCTCTTGCCGAGGCCGGAGTCGCCGGTGATCAGCACGCCCACGCCCAGCACGTCCATGAACACGCCATGCATGATGATGCGCTGGGCCAGTTTTTTCGACAGGTAGACGCGCAGGAAGTCGATCACCTGGGCCGCCGGCAGCGGCGTGGAAAACAGCGGGATGTTTTTTTCGTCGCAGATGGCGAGGATGTCGGGCGGCGTTTCCAGCCCCTGGGCGATGATCAGGGCGGGCGGGCCGCCGGCGATCAGCTCGCCGATGACGTGGCTGCGCGAACCCGTCTTCAAGCGCTGGTAGTAATTGATTTCCTGGTGGCCGAAGACCTGGATGCGGCCCGGGTGGATCAGGTTCAGGTGGCCGACCTGGTCGGCGGCCGAGGCGACGTCGCCGGAAATGAGGCGTTCGCCGCCGGGGAAGCCGGCGAACCAGCCCAGTTGCAAGCTTTCACGATTGTCGTCGTACAGGCGTTGTATCGTCAGCGGTGTTTGCAGCATGGGCGGTGCTCACTCAAAAAATGATAGTGACCCGCAGTTTAACCCGCCGTTTGCAAGCTGGGTTGCCAATTGATGATGCGCGAGTGCACCGATTTGGGGTCGGCGTCCGTCGCCAGCGCCGTGCGGAAGGCGTCGTCGGAAAACATTTCGGCGATTTCCGACAGGATTTCCAGGTGTTGCTGGGTCACATGGTCGGGAATCAGCAGGAAAAACAGCAGGTTCACGGGCTTGCCGTCCGGCGACTCGAAGGGGATGGGCTCGGCCAGGCGCACGAAGGCGGCCAGCGGCGACTTCAGCGTCTTCGCGCCCTTGATGCGGCCGTGCGGCACGGCCACGCCATGCCCCAGCCCGGTCGACCCGAGGCGTTCGCGGGCGAACAGGTTGTCGGACACGGTGGAGCGGGCGATGCCGCAATTGTTCTCGAAAATCAGGCCGGCTTGTTCAAAGGCGCGTTTCTTGCTGGATACTTCTAAATCAAGCAGGACGTTTTCGAGTGATAATATTTTGCTGAGGTTAGTCATAACACGAAGTGAAATGGTGCGATGCACAAAAGGGGGCTTGCGAGCAGAATTATAGGCTTGTTTTTACCGCGTGTAACATGAAATCTCTTTCGGCTGAGGCCGCTTGAAACGCCGCCAATCCGCTTGCCGCAGCGGGCGCTACTTTAGGCATCAAATAGTCGCGCCGGCCGGATTTTCCCATCATGCAAAGGCTTTTTACCGATTTTTCAGCGCCGTGGCGATATCCGGCGAATTTGCCGCCACTTGTTGTATTGTAAATGAAAACGCGTGCAGTCTCATTTTGTCGCGTTGGCGGTGGGGAAAAGGGCGTTCAGGATATCAGGAAAGGGCCGCCTGGGGCGGGCGCCGGCGGGAGCGGCGCCGAACGGCGGTGCCGAACGGCGGCAGCTGGGAACAAGCTTGGCGGTATCGCGCGAGGCTGTCAAGGCGCGAACACGGCGTCCGCGCGCGCGTTTGCGCTGCCTCAACAGTGGCCTTCGGACCGCCGCGCCCCGGGTCCTACTGGCGGGCGTTGCGCAGGTTGGGCGGGCGCTGGCCCGTGCTGAAGTTGCTGCGCCAGGGGTTGATGTCGAGTCCGCCACGGCGGGTGTAGCGGGCGTACACGGCCAGTTTTTGCGGCGCGCACTGGCGCAGGATGTCGACGAAGATGCGCTCGACGCATTGCTCGTGGAACTCGTTGTGCTCGCGGAAGCCGATCAGGTATTTCAGCAGGCTTTCCTGGTCGATCTGCGGCCCCGCGTAATGGATTTGCACGCTGCCCCAGTCCGGCTGGCCCGTCACCAGGCAATTCGACTTGAGCAGGTGCGACACCAGCTTTTCCTCGACGGGGGCCTCGTCCAGCGCCGCCTTCAACAGCAGCGGCGAGGGCGTGTACTGGCTGATCTCGACGTCGAGGCGGTCCAGCAGCAAACCGTCCAACTCGCCCATCTGCAGGCTGGCGAAATCGTCCTGCAAGGTCAGCGCCACCTGCACGGGGGCGCCGAAGCCCGCCGACAGGTCCTGTTGCAGCAGCGCTTGCAGGGCGTCCGCGCTGGCCAGCCGGGTCTGGTTGTAGGAGTTCAGGTAGAGCTTGAACGATTTCGACTCGACGATGTTGGGCGAGTCGGCCGGCGCCGTGATGCGGGCGATCGCCACCTGCGGCTTGCCGCGCAGATTGAGCCACGACAGTTCGTAGGCGTTCCAGATGTCGACGCCGAAAAAGGGCAGGGTGCCGTGCAATTGCAGCTCGTCGCGCTTGCCCTGGCGGGGAATGGGAAACAGCAGTTCGGGGGCGTAGTCGCTGCGGTAGGCGGCGGTTTTGCCCAGTGGCGAAAGGTCGGCGGTGTTGTTCATCATAATGGCAGGTAAAAGTGGCTAAACCGGGCTTAGCCCAGGAACAGCTTGTAGACGGGATTGCTGCTCTCGTCCCAGTAACGGTAACCGAGGGTGGTGAGGAATTTCCCGAACGCGTCCATCTCGTCGGGCGGCACCTGCAGGCCGATCAGGATGCGGCCGACGTCGCCGCCCTGGCTGCGGTAGTGGCACAGCGAAATGTTCCAGTTCGGCGCCATGCTGTCGAGGAAGCGCATCAGCGCCCCCGGCCGCTCGGGGAACTCGAAGCGGTACAGCAACTCGTCCTGGGCCAGCCGGCTCTTGCCGCCGACCAGGTGGCGGATGTGCGACTTGGCCAACTCGTCGTGGGTCAGGTCCAGCGTCTGGAAGGCGTGTTCCTCGAACTTGCGCGCCAGCGCGCCCGATTCGTTGCGGTTGGCGATTTGCACGCCGACAAACACGTGGGCCTGGGCCTCGTCGCTGATGCGGTAATTGAATTCCGTGACGTTGCGCGCGCCCACCAGCGCGCAGAAACGCTTGAAGCTGCCGCGCTGCTCCGGCAGCGTGACGGCGAACACGGCTTCGCGCGACTCGCCCAGCTCGGCGCGCTCGGCGACGAAGCGCAGGCGGTCGAAATTCATATTGGCGCCGCAGGCGATCGTCACCAGCGTCTCGTGGCGGATCGGGTGCCGGCCCAGGCTGGCGCGCTCGACATAGGCCTTGGCGCCGGCGATGGCCAGCGCGCCGGCCGGTTCGAGTATGCTGCGCGTGTCCGTGAAGACGTCCTTGATGGCGGCGCAGATGGCGTCCGTGTCGACGATGATGATCTCGTCGACGTATTGCCGGGCCAGGCGGAAGGTTTCCTCGCCGACCAGGCGCACGGCCGTGCCGTCGGAGAACAGGCCGACGTCGGGCAGGGTCACCCGCTCGCCCGCCTTCAGGCTGCGCGCCATGGCGTCCGAGTCCAGCGTCTGCACGCCGATGATCTTGATGTCGGGGCGGATCTGCTTGACGTAGGCGGCCACGCCGGAGATCAGGCCGCCGCCGCCGATGGCGACGAAGATGGCGTGGATGGGGCCGGCGTGCTGGCGCAGGATTTCCATGCCTATCGTGCCCTGGCCGGCGATCACGTCCGGATCGTCGAAGGGGTGGACGAAGGTCAGCTTCTGCTCTTTTTCCAGCGTCAGCGCGTGGTTGTAGGCGTCCGTGTAGGATTCGCCGAACAGCACCACCTCGACGTTGGCGCCGCCGCGCGCCTTGACGGCGTCGATCTTCACCGGCGGCGTCGTCGTCGGCATCACCACCAGCGCGCGGCAGCCCAGCCGCGCCGCCGACAGCGCCACGCCCTGGGCGTGGTTGCCGGCCGAGGCGCAGATGACGCCGCGCTGCAATTGCGCCTCGCTCAGGTGGGCCATCTTGTTGTAGGCGCCGCGCACCTTGAAGCTGAACACGTCCTGCATGTCCTCGCGCTTGAAATACACCCGGTTGTCGAGGCGCTGCGACAGCGCCGGCGCGAATTCCAGCGGCGTTTCCACGGCGACGTCGTAGACGCGGGCGGTCAGGATTTTCTTCAGATAGTCGATAGTCATAGTCTGCAAACAGAGTGGTTCTGGGCCAGGAAGTGTCTGGAACGTATTCGGTGCTGCAAGGCTCGTCGCGGCGGATAGCCGAAGTCGGCGCCGCGGGGCGGCCACGGGCCGGTGGGCCTGGCGCCGCTCTGCGGCGGTGGTACTGCGCGGGTACTGCGCTTCATTATAATGGACACCTTTCGCCAACCTCAAAGAGTTCGATGATCGAATCAACAATCGCCTGGCTGCTGCAACTGTTGGCGGCGCCGGAAGTGGGGCTGACGTCGGTATTCATCATCAGCTTTATCTCGGCCACCCTGCTGCCGCTGGGCTCGGAGCCGGCCGTGTTCGCCGTCGTCAAGGCCAACGCCGCGCTGTTCTGGCCGGTGATCGGCGTCGCCACCGTCGGCAACACCCTGGGCGGCGCCGTCGACTACTGGCTGGGCTACCGCGCCAAGCAAGCCTTCGCCAAGGAGCGCGACACGCGCTGGTTCCGCTGGCTGGCCCGCTACGGCGCCAAGACCATGCTGCTGGCCTGGCTGCCCGGCATAGGCGACCCGCTGTGCACGCTGGCCGGCTGGCTCAAGCTGCCGTTCTGGCCCAGCGTCGCCTACATGGCGCTGGGCAAGCTGGCGCGCTATCTGACGATGACGACGCTGTTGTTGTACGTGCCCGACGGTGTTTGGCGGGCCATTGCGCGCCTGGCCGGATGAGCCGCGCCGGCATGGTTTGTTTGCAGAACACACCATTTCGTGGCATGTTTTGTCGTAAATGAGCTATTTTTGAAGCATTAATTTTGCGGATTGCGTCATTTGCGAACTATTCAATGGTGTCAAAATGACCATATTGTCCTTGACTGGCCGAGGGCTGTTACGGCATGGTGCGGCGCAATACGCTAAAATGCTCCTTTAGGGTCAGTCCGCAAAGTCCACGCACACAATGAACGCCCCCGCACACCTCCACGCTCTCCAGGCCGAAACGCCGCATGGTCCCGCCGCCACCCGGCTGCGCGAAATCCCCTACAACTACACGTCGTTTTCCGATCGCGAGATCGTCATTCGCCTGCTGGGGGAGGACGCCTGGAGCCTGCTCGACGAGTTGCGCGGCGCCCGCCAGACGGGCCGCTCGGCGCGCATGCTGTACGAGGTGCTGGGCGACATCTGGGTGGTGCGCCGCAACCCCTATCTGCAGGACGACCTGCTGGACAATCCGAAGCGGCGCCAGGAGCTGATCAATGCGCTGCACCACCGCCTGGCCGAGGTCGACAAGCGCCGCCTGACGGTGGACGCCGTCGGCGCCGACGCGGCCGCCGGCGCGGCCAAGGCGCGCAGCGCCAACGTCGAGCTGCTGCTGAAGGCGGCCGGCAAGGCCGTGGCCGACTTCGGCGACGCGTTCCGCCAGACCTACGACTTGCGCAAGCGCACCGTCAAGGTGCTGGGCCGCTACACGGAAAAACACAACATCAAGTTCGACGGCATGTCGCGCGTGGCCCACGTCACCGACGCCACCGACTGGCGCGTCGAATACCCCTTCGTCGTGCTGACGCCCGACACGGAAGACGAGATGGCCGGCCTGGTCAAGGGCTGCATCGAGCTGGGGCTGACCATCATCCCGCGCGGCGGCGGCACCGGCTACACGGGCGGCGCCATTCCGCTGACGCCGCTGTCGGCCGTCATCAACACGGAAAAGTTGATCACGCTGGGCGCCGTGGAAATGACCATGCTGCCGGGCGTGGACCGCGAGTACGCGACCGTCCACTCGGGCGCCGGGGTGGTCACCAAGCGCGTCTCGGACGCGGCCGAAAAGGCCGGCTTCGTGTTCGCCGTCGACCCGACCTCGGCCGAGGCTTCCTGCATCGGCGGCAACGTGGCGATGAACGCCGGCGGCAAAAAAGCCGTGCTGTGGGGCACGGCGCTGGACAACCTGGCGTCCTGGCGCATGGTCGACCCGAACGGCGACTGGCTCGACGTGACCCGGCTGGAGCACAACCTGGGCAAGATCCACGACGCGCCGGTGGCCAAGTTCAAGCTGGAATGGACGCACCCGACGCCGCGCGACGCCGCCAGGGCGCAGCCGTTCAAGACGGAGCTGCTGGAAATCCCCGGCCGTAAATTCCGCAAGGAGGGCCTGGGCAAGGACGTCACCGACAAATTCCTCGCCGGCCTGCCGGGCATCCAGAAAGAGGGTTGCGACGGCTTGATCACGTCGGCGCGCTGGATCTTGCACAAGATGCCGAAACACGCCCGCACCGTCTGCCTGGAATTCTTCGGCCAGGCCCGCGACGCCATCCCGTCCATTGTCGAAATCAAGGATTACCTGGACGCCTTGCCGGCCCGCGGCGAAGGCTACACGACGATACGCCTGGCCGGCCTCGAACACCTGGACGAGCGCTACCTGCGCGCCGTCGGCTACGCCACCAAGTCGAAGCGCGGCGTGCTGCCGAAGATGGCGCTGTTCGGCGACATCGTCGGCGACGACGAGAACGCGGTGGCCGTGGCCGCCTCGGAAGTGGTGCGCCTGGCCAACACCCGCGTCGGCGAGGGCTTCGTCGCCGTCAGCCCCGAGGCGCGCAAGAAGTTCTGGCTCGACCGCGCCCGCACGGCCGCCATCGCCAAGCACACCAACGCCTTCAAGATCAACGAGGACGTCGTCATCCCGCTGAACCGCATGGGCGAGTACACGGATGGCATCGAGCGCATCAACATCGAACTGTCGATCAAGAACAAGCTGGAACTGGCGGACGCGCTGGCCGACTTCTTCGCCGCCGGCAACCTGCCGGTCGGCAAGAGCGACGACGCCGCCGACGACCGCGTCGACGACGCCGAAATGCTCGGCGACCGCGTGCAGCAGGCCGCGGCGCTGCTGGCGCAGGTGCGGGCGCGCTGGAGCTATGTGCTGGCCGAGCTGGACCGGCCGCTGGCGGACGTCCAGGAGCGGCTGGCCGAGCTGGGGCTGGAGCGCCTGGCGCCCGTGTTCGAGGCGCGCCTGGCGCAGCAGCCGGGCGCCAGCCTGCTCGACGTTGTGCAGGACCGCACCGTGCGCATCACGTGGAAGCAGGAAATCCGCGCGCAACTGCGGCAAATCTTCAACGGCGCCGCCTTCAAGTCCATCCTCGACGAGGCGACGGCGATCCACGCCCGCGTGCTGCGCTCGCGCGTCTTCGTCGCGCTGCACATGCACGCCGGCGACGGCAACGTCCACACGAACTTGCCGGTCAACTCGGACAACTATGCCATGCTGCAGGACGCCCACCACGCGGTGGCCCGCATCATGGTGCTGGCCCGTTCGCTGGACGGCGTCATCTCGGGCGAGCACGGCATCGGCATCACCAAGCTGGAATTCCTGACGGAAGAGGAAATCGGCGAATTCCGCAGCTACAAGCAGCGCATCGACCCGGAAGGGCGCTTCAACAAGGGCAAGCTGCTGAACCTGGAGGGCATGGGCGCCGACTTGCGCAACGCCTACACGCCGTCGTTCGGCCTGATGGGCCACGAATCGCTGATCATGCAGCAAAGCGACATCGGCGCCATCGCCACCAGCGTCAAGGATTGCCTGCGCTGCGGCAAGTGCAAACCCGTGTGCTCGACCCACGTGCCGCGCGCCAACCTGCTGTACTCGCCGCGCGACAAGATATTGGCGACCTCGTCGCTGATCGAAGCCTTCCTGTACGAGGAGCAGACCCGGCGCGGCATCTCCATCAAGCACTGGGAAGAGTTCGAGGACGTGGCCGACCACTGCACCGTCTGCCACAAATGCGTCACGCCTTGCCCGGTCAACATCGACTTCGGCGACGTGTCGATGAATATGCGCAACCTGCTGCGCAAGATGGACAAGAAAAGCTTCAACCCCGGCACGGCCGCGACGATGTTCTTCCTCAACGCGACCGACCCGGTGACCATCAACGCCACCCGCAAAGTGATGATAGGCTGGGGCTACAAGGCGCAGCGCCTGGGCCACGACTTGCTGAAGAAATTCGCCAAAAAACAGACCAAGGCGCCGCCGCCGTCGACCGGCAAGCCGCCCGTCAAGGCCCAGGTGATCCACTTCATCAACAAGAAAATGCCGGGCAACCTGCCGAAGAAATCGGCGCGGGCGCTGCTCGACATCGAGGACGACAAGGTCATCCCCATCATCCGCAACCCGCACAAGACGACGGCGGACACGGAAGCCGTGTTCTACTTCCCCGGCTGCGGCTCGGAGAGGCTGTTCTCGCAAGTGGGGCTGGCGACCCAGGCCATGCTGTGGGAAGTGGGCGTGCAGACGGTGCTGCCGCCGGGCTATCTGTGCTGCGGTTATCCGCAGCGCGGCGCCGGCGAGTTCGACAAGGCCGAGAAGATGATGACGGACAACCGCGTGCTGTTCCACCGCATGGCCAACACGCTCAACTACCTCGACATCAAGACCGTGCTGGTGTCCTGCGGCACCTGCTACGACCAGTTGGCGACCTATGAGTTCGACAAGATTTTCCCCGGCTGCCGCATCATGGACATCCATGAGTACCTGCTGGAAAAAGACGTCAAGCTGGCCGGCGTCAACGGCACCCGCTATATGTACCACGAGCCTTGCCACAACCCGATGAAGTTGCAGGAGTCGAGCAAGACCGTCAACGCGCTGATCACGACGGTCGACAACGTCAAGATCGAGAAGAACGACCGCTGCTGCGGCGAGTCCGGCTCGCTGGCCGTGACGCGGCCCGACATCTCGACCCAGGTGCGCTTCCGCAAGGAAGAGGAAATGCTCAAGGGCGCAGACAAGCTGCGCGCCGACGGCTTCGACGGCGACGTCAAGATCCTGACCAGCTGCCCGTCCTGCCTGCAGGGGCTGTCGCGCTACAACGACGACTCCGGCACGACGGCCGACTATATCGTCGTCGAAATGGCCAAGCACTTGCTGGGCGAAAACTGGATGCCCGACTACGTCAAGCGCGCCAACGACGGCGGCATCGAGCGGGTGCTGGTGTGACGCCGGCCTGCGAGCTGTGTTCCCTGCTGGCCGGCTTCGACGCCGACGCGGGGCAGGGCGGCGCGCTGTTGTGGCGCGACGCCCGCCTGGCCGTGGTGCTGGTCGACGAGCCGGCCTACCCGGGCTTTTGCCGCGTCGTCTGGCACGCCCACGTCAAGGAAATGACGGACCTGCCGGCGGCCGAGCGCAGCCACATCATGGACGTCGTGTGGCAAGTGGAACTGGCCCAGCGCGACGTGATGCGGGCGGAAAAAATCAATGTGGCCAGCTTCGGCAACATGACGCCGCACGTGCACTGGCATGTGATTCCGCGCTACCGCGACGACGCCCATTTCCCCAACCCAACCTGGGCCGCCGCCCAGCGGCAGACGCCGGCCGAGGCGCTGGCCGCGCGCCGCGCCCTGCTGCCGCAATTGCGCGCGGCCATCGTTCAACGTCTGGCCGCCTGAGCGGCCCGGACACGTCAAAAAGGCAGCACCATGACAGTTTCCCGAACATCGGCCCCGACACCGCAGGCAACCGGATTGACGGTGCACAGCAAGTCGCGCGTGCTCGAAGTGAGTTTCGACGACGGCGCCAGCTTTTCCCTGCCGTTTGAACTGCTGCGCGTGTATTCGCCGTCGGCCGAAGTGCGCGGCCACGGCCAGGGCCAGGAAGTGCTGCAACTGGGCAAGCGCGACGTCGCGCTGACGGGCCTGGAGCCGGTCGGCAACTATGCGGTGCAGCCGAGCTTCTCGGACGGCCACAACACCGGCCTGTATTCCTGGGACTACCTGTACAAGCTGGGCGCGCAGCAGGCCGCGCTGTGGCAAAACTACCTGGAGCGCCTGCACGCGGCCGGATTCGCCGGCGACAGCGGGCGCGACGCCGGCGCCGCGCTGCCTGCCGCGCCGGCCAAGGGCCATGGCTGCGGCCACCAGCACTGAGCGGATCAGCCGCGCGCGGCGAGCCGAACAGGTTGAATCCGGCCTAAGCTTCACCCAGGTCAAGCTGCGGCCAGCGTTAATCCGCGCCCCGCTTGTATAATGCGTGCAGATCAATCAGGCTGCTTACCATGACCAATACGACTCATTTCGGCTACAAAACCGTTTCGGAAGACGACAAAGTGCACGAGGTGGCGAAGGTGTTCCACTCCGTCGCCGCCAAATACGATGTGATGAACGACTTGATGTCGGCCGGTTTGCATCGCCTGTGGAAGACCTTCACCATCGCCAACGCCGGCGTGCGCCCCGGTTTCAAGGTGCTCGACATCGCCGGCGGCACCGGCGACCTGGCCAAGGTGTTCGCCAGGCAGGCCGGCCCCAGCGGCGAGGTCTGGCTGACCGACATCAACGAGTCGATGCTGCGCGTCGGCCGCGACCGGCTCTTGAACCGCGGCCTGCTGACCCCCACCTTGCTGTGCGACGCGGAAAAACTGCCGTTCCCGGACAATTATTTCGACCGCGTCAGCGTGGCCTTCGGCCTGCGCAATATGACGCACAAGGACCAGGCGCTGGCAGAAATGCGCCGCGTGCTGAAACCGGGCGGCAAGCTGCTGGTGCTGGAATTCTCGAAAGTGGCGGCGCCGCTGCAAAAGCCGTATGACGTGTATTCGTTCTCGGTCTTGCCGTGGCTGGGCCAGAAGATCGCCGGCGACGCGGAAAGCTACCGCTATCTGGCCGAATCGATCCGCATGCATCCGGACCAGGAAACCCTGAAAACCATGATGCAGGACGCCGGCCTGGAGCGCGTGCAATATTTCAATTTGACGGCCGGCGTCGCGGCTTTGCACACGGGCATCAAACTGTAGGAGCAGTCATGAAGATGAAGAAAATGCTGGTCGGCCTGATGTTGGCCGCGTTCACCGTGTCGATGCTGGCCGAGGCGATGGCGCGGCCGATGGGCGGCGGCCGTTCGATCGGCCGGCAGTCGCAAAACGTCACCCGCCAGGCGCCGGCCGCGGCCCCGGCTCCGGCCGCGCCGCGCCAGGCGCAGGCGGCGCCCGCGCCGGCCGCAACGCCGGCCATTCCGCCGAAGCCGGCCAGCCGCTGGAAAGGCATCCTCGGCGGCGCCCTGCTGGGCCTGGGCCTGGGCGCCTTGCTGTCGCACTTCGGCCTGGGCGGCGCCCTGGCCAGCATGATCGGCTCGCTGCTGATGGTCGCGCTGCTGGCCGGCGCCGCCTTCTTCATCTACCGCCTGGTGCGCGGCAAGCGCGCCGGCAACAACAGCACGCCGTTCGCCGGCGGCTTCGGCGGCAACGCGCCGCAGCCCCAGGGCGCCGGCAACGCGCTCGACATCGGCTCGCACCTGCAGCCGCGCGCCTTCGAACCAGTGGCGCCGGCGCCGCCGGCCGCCTCGGACAGCATGCTGTACAAGCCGGTCGCCGCGCCGGCGCCGTGGGGCGTGCCGGCCGACTTCGACACTGCCGGCTTCCTGCGCCACGCGAAAAGCAATTTCATCCGCCTGCAAGCGGCCTGGGACAAGGCGGACGTCAACGACATCCGCGAGTTCACGACGCCGGAAGTGTATGCCGAAATGAAGCTGCAACTGCAGGAGCGCGGCGCCGTGGCCGACTTCACCGACGTCGTCACCATCGAGGCCGAATTGCTGGGCATCGAAACGGGCGCCGCCGACTACCTGGCCAGCGTCAAGTTCGCCGGCATGATACGCTCGGCGCCGAACGCCGCGCCGGAGCCGTTCGCCGAGGTGTGGAACCTGTCGAAACCGCTGTCCGGCAATGGCGGCTGGATGCTGGCCGGCATCCAGCAGCTTTCCTGAACACAAGCAGTAAATTCGTGATGCTGCCGGGGGAAAGCCCGGCAAGCTGGTAAGATCAACCGCCCACGATGTCCCCGGGCGGTTTTTTTTTGATATACATAGACCGAATGCCCCTACCTATTCCAAGCAACGCCGCACTCAGCGCGCCCGTCGTCGCGACGATCAACCATCTGCTGGCGCAGGAGCCCTGGGCCCAGCAGCAACTCGCTCTGCACGGCGGCAAGGTCGCCTGCATCGACGCCGGTGCGCTGGCGCTGCGCCTGCGCGTCAGCGCCGGCCTGTTCGAGGTCGCGCCGGCCGACGCGGCGGCCGACGTGACGATACGCGTCAAGCCGAGCGACCTGCCGCTGATCCTGCAAAACCGCGAGCGCGCCTTCGCCTACGTGAAGATCGACGGCGACGCCGAATTCGCCAACGCCATCTCGCAATTGAGCAAGACGCTGCGCTGGGAAGCCGAGCACGACCTGGAAAAGCTGGTGGGCCAGGTGGCCGCCCAGCGCCTCGCCTCGGGCGCCCGGGCCGTCGTCGCGGCGCTCCGCGGCGGCCAGAAAAAACTGGCGGAAAACGTCGCCGAGTTCTTCCTGGAAGAGCAGCCGCTGCTGGTGCGCCCGCTGGCCGTCGCCGAATTCTCCGGCGACGTGACGCGCCTGCGCGACGACGTCGAGCGCATGGCCAAGCGCCTCGACAAAATGGAGCAAAAACTGGCGCGCTCCGCGCCATCCTCACCGGACCTCACATGATCTTGAAATTCCTGCGCCTGCTGAAAATCCTGCGGGTGATTATCAAATACGGCCTCGACGAAATCGCCATTTCCGGCTTGAAAGTGCCGCGCACCGCCAAACTGATCGACACCGTCATCTTCTGGCGCGACATCAGCGCGCCGCGCGGCGAGCGCATGCGCATGGCCCTGGAGGAGCTGGGGCCGATCTTCGTCAAGTTCGGCCAGGTGCTGTCGACCCGGCGCGACCTGATGCCGGCCGACCTGGCCGACGAACTGGCGCGCCTGCAAGACCAGGTGCCGCCGTTCGACTCCGACCTGGCCATCGCGCAAATCGTCAAATCGCTGGGCGCCCACCCGGAGCAACTGTTCGCCAACTTCGAGCGCACGCCGGTGGCGTCGGCCTCGATCGCCCAGGTGCATTTCGCCACGCTCAAGGACGGCAAGGAAGTGGCCGTCAAGGTGCTGCGGCCGGGCATGAAAAAGCTCATCGACGAAGACGTCGCGCTGATGCACATCGCGGCCGAGTGGATAGGCCGCATCTGGGCCGACAGCAAGCGTTTGAAACCGAAGGAAGTCGTCGGCGAATTCGACAAATACCTGCACGACGAACTCGACCTGATGCGCGAGGCGGCCAACGCCAGCCAGTTGCGGCGCAACTTCGCCAACTCGAACCTGCTGCTGGTGCCGGAAATGCACTGGGACTACTGCTCGCCCAGCGTCATCGTCATGGAGCGCATGGTCGGCATCCCCGTCTCCCAGCTCGACCGGCTGGCCGCGGCCGGCGTCGACCTGAAAAAACTCTCCAGCGACGGCGTCGAAATCTTCTTCACCCAAGTGTTCCGCGACGGCTTCTTCCACGCCGACATGCACCCGGGGAACATCCTCGTCTCGGTGGCGCCGGCCACCTTCGGCCGCTACATCGCCCTCGACTTCGGCATCGTGGGCACGCTCAACGACTTCGACAAAGACTACCTGTCGCAAAACTTCCTCGCCTTCTTCCGGCGCGACTACAAGCGCGTGGCCGAAGCCCACATCGAATCGGGCTGGGCGCCGAAAGAGACGCGCGTCGACGAACTGGAATCGGCCGTGCGCGCCTGCTGCGAACCGATCTTCGACCGGCCGCTGAAAGACATCTCCTTCGGCCAGATCTTGCTGCGCCTGTTCCAGACCTCGCGCCGCTTCAACGTCGAAGTGCAGCCGCAACTGGTGCTGCTGCAAAAGACCCTGCTCAACATCGAGGGCCTGGGCCGCCAGCTCGACCCCGAACTCGACCTGTGGAAAACCGCCAAGCCCTACCTGGAAAACTGGATGGCCGAGCAGGTCGGCGTGCAGGGCCTGTTCGAGCGCCTGAAAGCGGAGGCGCCGCGCTACGCCCACATCCTGCCGGCGCTGCCGCGCCTGGTGCACCACGCGCTGACGGTGGCGGGCGAGCCGCGCGACAACGACACCCAGCTGCTGAAAACCCTGATCGCCGAACAGCGCCACACCAACCGCCTGCTCAGCTTCGTCGTCTACTTCGTCGGCGCCTTCGCCGTCGGCGCGCTCGGCCTGCAACTGCTGCTGCGCTGGCAGCACGCGGCATAAGGGACGCCCCGCCATGCCCAGCTTCGCGGCCCGCGACCCGCTCACGCCAGCGTTCTGGGACGAACGCTTCGAGCGCGGCTTCACGCCGTGGGACCGCGGCGGCGTGCCGGAGGCGCTGCGCCGCTTCGTGCAAGACGCCGGCGCGCCGCTGCGCTGCCTGATCCCCGGCTGCGGCGCCGCCTACGAACTGGCCTACCTGTGCGAAGCCGGCTGGGATGCCACCGCCATCGACTTCGCGCCGGCGGCCGTGGCGGCCGCGCGCGCCGCCGTCGGCGCCTGGGAAGGGCGCGTGCAGCAGGCCGACTTCTTCGCCTACGAACCGCCCCAGCCGCTGCAACTGATCTACGAACGGGCCTTCCTGTGCGCGCTGCCGCGCGCGCTGTGGCCGCAGGTGGCGGCGCGCTGGGCCGCGCTGCTGGCGCCGGGCGCGCTGCTGGCCGGCTACTTCTACTTCGACGACGGCCTGCGCGGCCCGCCGTTCGGCATCGCCCGCGCCCAGCTCGACGGCCTGCTCGCGGCGCACTTCGACTGCATCGTCGACGCAGCCGTCGGCGACTCCATCGCCATTTTCGAGGGCAAGGAGCGCTGGATGGTCTGGCGCCGCAAGGCCGGACAGGCGTAAAAAAGCCCGCGTCAAGCGGGCTGCGGATAGATCGCGGCGATGTTTTATGCCTCGGCCTTGGCCTTCGTTTTGCGGCGCAGGCTGAAGCCGAGGATACCCAGGCCGGCCAGCAGCATGGCATAGTTTTCCGGTTCCGGCACTGCGGGCAGCGGCGTGTCCGAGACAGACATGGCGCGGAACAGCGCCAGGTCGGGAGCGCTAATATTGTACTGTTCGAGCGTCAAGTGGACCGAGGCGGCGTTGACCAAGCTCGCGTCGAAGGCGACGCTGTAGTGGTGCCAGGTGCCGTCGTTGACCAGCGTGGTTGGCGTAGGATAGGCCCCGCCGCCCGCCAGCCAGGTATGGACGCCAGGCAAGCCTTGGCTAATGCCGACGAAGCCGCCGCCGTTAACGCCCAGCGAGCTTGCGCCGCGGTAGTCGAAATTGATATAGCCGGACTTGAACGTGGCCGTGCTGAAGATATCCCCGCCGCCGGTGCCGTTGCTGAAACCCAGCACATTGCCGCTGCCGCCAAACGGATCGGCCATGACATGGGCGTAGGTTGGCGTGGTCCAGGCGTTCAAATTGCTAAAATCTTCGGTAAAGGTGGTTGCCGCGAAAGACGGGGCGGTGGCGGCGCAAAACAAACCGGCGAGCAAGATTTTTTTCATTTTCGTGTCCATTTAGTCATTTCCTTGATGTGCATGTCTGCGGCGAGGGACGGCGCCCATACTTGCCGGATCCGGCAGACTTCCTTGCATTTCCAACATCAATTTAATCACGGCTAGGTGTGCATTGACAAGAAATATGTCTAAATTATAATTATTTGTGCATTAGCCTGAGCGCAACAATGGGGTCAGGTCTAGACATGGCGGTTTGTGCGGCGAGGCAACAGCTTGGCGCCGCCGCCGGCGTGGCCGAAAGGACGTAAACCGCCATGTCTAGACCTGACCCCATTGTTGGCGGGATGGAAATGCGTGAGGGGAGGCAAAAAGCTTTATAATTCAGGGTTTTTGATGATTTTTGCGGAGTAATGAATGCCGATTTACGCTTACCGCTGTGACGATTGTGGTTTCGCCAAGGATGTCTTGCAGAAGATTTCCGATCCTGTGCTGACGGTGTGTCTGTCCTGCGGCAAGCCGACGTTTAAGAAGCAGTTGACGGCCGCCGGCTTCCAGTTGAAGGGCACCGGCTGGTATGCGACGGATTTCCGCGGCGGCACGCCGCCTAGCACGGTGGTGCCGACCGGTCCGGTCGAGGCGGCCCCGGCGAAGGAGGCCGCGCCCGCCACAGCTGTGCCGGCCGCACCCGCCGCAGCCACGCCCGCGCCGGCCAAGGTCGACTGAGGATGCGCCACGGGGACGGCGCGCGCCGTCCATTTGCCACCATGAACTGAGAGATCAATGCGTAAATATTTTATTACCGGATTGCTGATTTTGGTGCCGCTGGCAATCACGGCCTGGGTGTTGAATTTGGTGATCAGCACGATGGACCAGTCGCTGTTGCTGGTGCCCGACAGCTGGCAACCGAAGGAGTTGTTCGGCCATAAGATGCCGGCGCTGGGGACGATTCCCGGCCTGGGCACGGTGCTGACGATCTTGATCGTCTTCGTCACCGGTTTGCTGACGAATAATCTGGTCGGCAATTATGTCGTGCGCGTGTGGGAAAATGTGCTACAGCGCATTCCCATCGTCAATTCCCTGTATTCGAGCGTCAAGCAGGTGTCCGACACGCTGTTTTCCTCGTCCGGCAATGCTTTCCGCAAGGCGGTGCTGGTGCCTTATCCGCACCAGAATTCCTGGACCATCGCTTTCCTGACCGGCGCGCCCGGCGGCGATGTGAAGAACCATTTGGTGGGAGACTATGTCAGCGTGTATGTGCCGACGACGCCGAATCCGACTTCGGGGTATTTCCTGATGATGAAGCGCAGCGACGTCGTCGAGCTTGATATGAGCGTCGACGTGGCCTTGAAGTACATCGTTTCCATGGGCGTCGTCGTACCCGAGCCGACGGCGGCCAAAGAATAAACGGCACGCGTCTCCGAAGAAGAGCGCGGCCATCTGAATAACTAACCTGGACTGAGAAATTTATGTCAATGCGTACTCACTACTGCGGCCTCACCACTGAAGCCTTGCTCGGACAAACCGTCAATCTGTGCGGCTGGGTGCATCGCCGGCGCGACCACGGCGGCGTCATTTTCATCGACTTGCGCGACCGCGAGGGTCTGGTGCAGATCGTCTGCAATCCGGAGCAGGCGGAAGTGTTCAAGGTGGCCGAGGTGGTGCGCAATGAGTTTTGCCTGCGCGTCACCGGCGTCGTCAAGCACCGCCTCGAAGGCACCGTCAACAACAACCTGAAGTCGGGCAAGATCGAAGTGGTGTGCTCGAACCTGGAAGTGCTGAACGCCTCGGTCACGCCGCCGTTCCAGCTGGACGACGACAATCTGTCGGAAACGACCCGCCTGACGCACCGCGTGCTGGACCTGCGCCGTCCGCAAATGCAAAACAATCTGCGCCTGCGCTACAAGGTGACGATGGAAGTGCGCAAGTATCTGGACGAGCTGGGTTTCATCGACATCGAAACGCCGATGCTGACCAAGTCGACCCCGGAAGGCGCGCGCGACTATCTGGTGCCGTCGCGTGTGAACGCCGGCAATTTCTTCGCGCTGCCGCAGTCGCCGCAGTTGTTCAAGCAGTTGCTGATGGTCGCCAACTTCGACCGCTACTACCAGATCACCAAATGCTTCCGCGACGAGGATTTGCGCGCCGACCGCCAGCCTGAGTTCACCCAGATCGACTGCGAAACCTCCTTCCTGTCCGAGCAGGAGATCCGCGACCTGTTCGAGAACATGATACGCATCGTCTTCAAGAACACGCTCGACATCGACCTGCCGAACCCGTTCCCGGTGATGGACTTCGCCACGGCGATGGGCCTGTACGGTTCGGACAAGCCGGACATGCGCGTCAAGCTGGCCTTCACCGACCTGACCCACGTCATGAAGGACGTCGACTTCAAGGTCTTCTCCGGCGCGGCGAACATGGAAAACGGCCGCGTCGTCGGTCTGTTGGTGCCGGGCGGCGCCAAAGAGGGTTCCGGCATGCCGCGCTCGGAAATCGACGCCTACACCCAGTTCGTCGCCATCTACGGCGCCAAGGGCCTCGCCTACATCAAGGTCAACGAGAAGGCCAAGGGCCGCGACGGCCTGCAATCGCCTATCGTGAAGAACCTGCACGACGCGGCGCTGGCGCAGATCGTCGAGCTGACCAATGCCCAGGATGGCGACTTGATCTTCTTCGGCGCCGACAAGGCGAAGGTCGTCAACGACGCCATCGGCGCGCTGCGCGTGAAGATCGGCCACAGCGAGTTCGGCAAGAAGGCCGGCCTGTTCGACGACAGCTGGAAGCCATTGTGGGTGGTCGACTTCCCGATGTTCGACTACGATGAAGAGTCGGACCGCTGGACCGCGACCCACCATCCGTTCACGGCGCCGAAAGACGGCCACGAAGACATGCTGGAAACCAATCCGGGCGCCTGCATCGCCAAGGCTTACGACATGGTCTTGAACGGTTGGGAACTGGGCGGCGGTTCGATCCGTATCCACCGCGAAGAGGTGCAGAGCAAGGTGTTCCGCGCGCTGAAGATCGACGCCGAGGAAGCGCAGCTGAAGTTCGGCTTCCTGCTCGACGCGCTGCAGTACGGCGCGCCGCCGCACGGCGGCCTGGCGTTCGGCCTGGACCGTATCGTGACCATGATGACCGGTTCCGATTCGATCCGCGACGTGATCGCCTTCCCGAAAACCCAGCGCGCCCAGTGCCTGCTGACCCAGGCGCCGTCGGAAGTGGATGAGAAGCAATTGCGCGAACTGCACATCCGCCTGCGCAGCGCCGAGCCGAAAGTCGTTTAATCGCCGTGCGGCCCGCTGAGGCGGGCCGTAGGATGGATAAAAAGGCGCGGGTGACTGCGCCTTTTCTTTTATTATGAGCCATAAAATCCCCGAATCCGTGTTGGTCGTCATCCATACCGCCGGGCTGGACGTGCTCTTGCTCGAACGCGCAGACCGTCCCGGTTTCTGGCAATCCGTCACCGGTTCGCTGGACGCGCCCGACGAGCCGCTGCTCGGCACGGCGGCGCGCGAACTGCGCGAGGAAACCGGCATCGTCGCCGACGGCGCGGCGATCCGCCTGCGCGACTGGCAGTTGTCGAACGTCTACGATATTTATCCGGTCTGGCGCCACCGCTACGCCCCCGGCGTGACGCAGAACACCGAGCACGTCTTCAGCGTCGAGGTGCCGCGCGACATCGCCGTCACGCTCAGCCCGCGCGAGCATCTGCGCTACGTCTGGCTGCCCTATCTGGAGGCGGCCGACCGCTGCTTTTCCTCGTCCAACGCGGAAGCCGTGCTGCAACTGCCGCAGCAGCTCAAGCAGGCGCGCCCATGCGCGGCGCCGCCAGTTGCCAAAAAAGATTTTTGAAAGCACCACGCGTCCTGTAAACTGCCGGGATTATTTCGTATCGGCAATGTTGAGTGCTTGCAAAGCAAGCGCGACCGATCCGCTTTCCCGTTTGATAGGATGAGGTGCTGGATGGAAGATGGTTTTGTTGTGCGGGACTACCCGCCGTTCTCGGTTCCCGGCAAGATCCGCACCTACGCGAAGGAGCAGTCCCTCTTCAAGATACTGGCCGTGTTCGCCGCCCTGTTCTGGTTGCTGCTGACGGTGGTGACGGTCGGCACGGTCTTGCTGGCCTTGCCCGTGTTATACCTGTTCGGCTTGCTGGGGCGCTCGTATTTCATCGCGCAGTTGCAGGGCAATGCCGTGCAGATCGGCCCGCAGCAACTGCCGCAATTGCATGCGCGTTTGCAGGCGTGCTGCCAGGCGGTCGGGCTGGACTTGCAGCCGGAGTTTTATCTGATGAGCGGCAACGGCGTGCTGAACGCCTTCGCCACCCGGTTCCTACGCCGCTACTACGTGGTGCTGTTGTCCGACATCGTCGATGCCCTGCACGACGATGAAGATGCCTTGAATTTTTACATAGGCCACGAGCTGGGCCATATCGCGCAGAAACATCTGGCGCGCCACTGGTGGCTCAGCTTCGTGATGCTGACGCCGCTGTTGGGCGCGGCGTACGCGCGCGCGCGCGAATACAGCTGCGATCAGTACGGCCTGGCCTGCTGCCACGACACGGACAGCGCGATGCGCGCCCTGGCGGTGTTGGCCGCCGGCAGCAAGCGCTGGAAAACCGTCAACCTGGACGCGTATATGGGGCAGAGCGAACGCAGCGGCGGTTTCTGGATGTCGCTCAACGAACTCACCGGTGACTACCCGTGGTTGTGCAAGCGCATCGCCCGCGTGCAGCGGGGCGACGCCGTGCAATTTCCCCGCCGCCACTGGCTGGCCTGGGGCTTGTCTGCGCTGGTGCTGCGCACCGGCTTCGGCGCTGTCGGCGGCTTGTTGCTGTATCTGTATCTGGGTGTCACGGCTGTCAGCCTGGCCATTCCCGCTTACGAGCAATACCAAAAGAACGCCGGGCGGGCCGAGAGGCATGCGCGCGGCAGGGTGGTTGAGCATGCCTACGCCAACGGCCTGGCGGCGGCCAGCAACGTCGAGCTCTTCCTTGTGCGCCACAAGCGCCTGCCCGCAACGGTGGCCGAGGCCGGCTTCACGCTGACGCCGCAGATGGTGCGGGACATCAGCATTGACCAGGACAGCGGCCGCCTGAGCATCGCCATGGTCGCGCCGTTGCAGGGCCAGCTCCTGTACCTGACCCCCGTGCCGCAGACCCCCGCCACCGGGGACGGCAAGTTCAACTGGATCTGCAGCGCCAGCCCCGCCGTGCCGGAGGCGGCCTTGCCGCGGGAGTGCCGCGCGGCGCCGGAGCCGGCTGCAGACGACGCCTGAGGCCGCGGCTGTGGCGCGGCCGCGCCGCGATTCGCCAAAGCATCATCGTTTGCGCCGGAAAGGGCGGCGATGGGGGTAAAATCATCCCATGAAGATCCGCGTAGCAACTTACAACATCCACAAAGGCGTTTCCTCGGTGCGCGGCCAACCCCGCGTGCATGCCTTGAAGCAGGCGATCGGCTTGTTCGACGCCGAAGTTGTCTTTTTGCAAGAGGTGCAGGGCCGCCACGACCGCCACGCCGCCCAGTACGGCGCCGCCAGCCACGGCCACAGGCACTGGCCGGACACGGCCCAGCACGAATTCTTCGCCGGCGCCTCGCACCACTCGGCCTACGGCATGAACGCCGTGTACGACCACGGCCACCACGGCAACGCGCTGCTGAGCGCCTTTCCCATCGGCGCCACGCGCAACCACGACGTCTCCGACCACGCCTTCGAGCAGCGCGGCATCCTGCATTGCGTGCTGAACACCCCGGCCGCCGACGTCCATTGCTACGTCGTCCACCTGGGGCTGTTCGAGGCGGGCCGCGGGCGCCAGACGGCGGCCCTGATCGAGGCCGTGATGGCGTCGGCGCCGCACGGCGAGCCCGTCATCATCGCCGGCGACTTCAACGACTGGCGCAACAGCCTCGGCGGCAAGCTGCGCGACGCCCTCGGCGTCAGCGAAGTGTTCGACCAGCGCGCCTCGAACTCGGCGCTGGGCGATCTGGTGCGCCAGTTGGCGCGCCGCCAGGCGCGCCCGGCGCCGGCGCCGGCGCGCACCTTCCCGGCCGCCTTGCCCTGCTTCCGCCTCGACCGCATCTATGTGCGCGGCTTCGAGGTCGAGACGGCGCAGGTGATGCACGGCACGCTGTGGGCGCGCCTGTCGGACCACGCGCCCATCGTCGCCACCCTGAAACTGGCGTAGACTGAGTCCATGCGCTCAGTTACCTATATCGCCGACAACGACATCACCCTGCTGCACAGCGGCACCGATTATTTCCCCGCCCTGATAGGCGCCATCGACGCCGCCCGCTTCGACATCTATTTTGAAACCTATATCTTCGCCGACGACGACACCGGCGCGGCCGTGCAGGCGGCGCTGATGCGCGCCGCCGCCCGCGGCGTCGTCGTCTGCATGATCACCGACTGGTTCGGCACCGGCAATGCGCGCGTGCGGCGCATGCACGCCGAGCTGGAGGCGGCGCAGGTCCAGCACCGCATCTTCAACCCCTGGTTCCGCCGCGGCGTCACGCGCACCCACCGCAAAATCTGCGTCGTCGACCGCCAGCTGGCGCTGGTCGGCGGCATTAACATCAACGACGATATGTATTGCGACCATGACCGCAGCATCCGCCTGGCCGCGCCGCGCTGGGACTTCGCCGTGGCGGTGCGCGGCCCGCTGGTGGCGGCCATCCACCAGGAGGCCCAGGCGCAGTGGGCGCGGCTGGGCAAGCTGGGCCTGTTCAAGCGCCTGCACCTGTACCGCGAAATGCGCGCCGTCAACAAGGAGCAGGCCCTGGACCAGGCCCGCAACGTCGTCAAGGCCGGCTTCGTCGTGCGCGACAACCTGCGCAACCGCCGCACCATCCAGCGCGCCTATCTGCAGGCGCTGGGCCGGGCGAAAAACAGCGTGCTGCTGGCCAATCCGTATTTCGCGCCCGGGCGCAAGTTCCGCGAGGCGCTGGCGTCGGCCGCCCGCCGCGGCGTCGAGGTGGTGCTGTTGATCGGCGTCGGCGAAATCTGGCTGCAGGACGCCGTCGCCCACTCCTTCTATCCGAAGCTGCTGGAGGCCGGCGTCAAGCTCGTCGAATACCGCAAGACCCAGTTGCACGCCAAGGTCGCCGTCGTCGACGACGACTGGGCCACGGTGGGGTCGAGCAATGTCGACGGCCTGAGCCTGTTCCTCAACCAGGAGGCGAACGTCGTCATCAAGGACGCCGCCTTCTCCCGGCACTTGCGCGGCCACATAGAGCGGGCCATCGCCGACGGCGTCGTCGTCCACCAGGACGATTTCGCCCACGTCGGGCGGTTCCGCCGCCTCGGCTACGAGGCCGCCTTCGTCTTGTACAAACTGGCGATGCGCGTCTTCGCCATCGGCAAATACGCTTAGGGAACCATGACAGAGACGGTAAGAATCGATAAATGGCTGTGGGCCGCGCGCTTTTTCAAGACCCGTTCGCTGGCCGCGGACGCCGTCGAGAAGGGCAAGGTGCGGGTCGCCGGCGAGCGCGTCAAGCCGGCCCGCCCGGTGCGCCTGGGCGACGAGCTGCTCGTCGACAACGGCGCCGACAGCTGGGAGCTGCGGGTGCGCGGCTTGTCGGAGCAGCGCGGCGGCGCCAGCGTGGCGCGCCTGCTGTACGGGGAAACGCCGGCCAGCGTGGCCCGCCGCGCCGCCGCGGCCGAGCAGCGCAAGCTGTACAGCGAGCCGGGCGCCGCCATCAAGGGCAGGCCGAGCAAGCGCGAGCGGCGCCAGTTGAGCCGGGTCGGCGGCGACACGCAGCAATAGCGGGGAAATGCTGCGCCGCAGCAATAGAACGCCGCCTCTAATGTTCCCGTTTGACTTTTATGCCCCGGTGGATAATAGTACGAGCGTTCGGAATTCTTTTCACACGAAGCGGGTTCATATCGTTGCGGACGTCTTCTTCCTCTGGACTAGAAACTCAGCTTTGAACGGAAATATCATCAATACATCAATTAAATTCATGCGCAAGGGGGAACTGACCCGCGCGGCCATCCTCGACGTCGCCCTGGACCTGTCCAGCCGCGACGGCCTGGAGGGCCTGACCATCGGCTTGCTCGCCGACAGGATGAACATGAGCAAGTCGGGGGTGTTTGCGCATTTCGGTTCGCGCGAAGACTTGCAGATGGAAGTGCTGAAGCTGTACCACCATCGCTTCGAGCAGGAAGTGTTTTTTCCGAGCATGAAGGAGCCGCGCGGGCTGGAACGCCTGAAGTCGATGTTTGCCCGCTGGATCAAGCGCGTCAGCGTCGAAATCGCCTCCGGCTGCATTTATATCAGCGGCGCGGTCGAGTACGACGACCGGCCGGGGCCGATCCGCGAGGAGCTGGTGTCGATGGTGCGGGCCTGGCAGGGCGCCTTGTTGCGCTGTGTCGAGCAGTCGGTCGAGACGGGCGATTTGAAGCCGGACACGGACCCGCAGCAGCTGGTGTACGAGATGTACGGCCTGATCCTGGGCTTGCACCACGATGCGCGCTTCCTGCGCATCCCCGGCAGCGTCGACCGGGCCAGGCTGGGCTTTGAGCGCCTCATCGAGAATTACCAGAATCCGCAGCCGCGCGTGCCGGCGGCTGCACCACAGACTTCGTAAGCCGTTGCGCGCCGCCGGCGCGCAACACCAGAACCACATTTAGAGCTAATTAGCCGCCAGGAGAAAAAACATGGGTCAATACGTCGCGCCAATCCGGGATATGCAATTCGTGCTGCATGAATTCCTGCAGGTTGAGCAAGAGTTGAAGCAAATGCCGCACTACGCCGAGGTCGACGCCGACATCATCAACCAGGTGCTGGAAGAGGGCGGCAAATTCACGTCCGAGGTGCTGTTCCCGCTGAACCACTCCGGCGACCGCGAAGGCTGCCACCACGACAAGACGACGCACGCCGTGACGACGCCGAAGGGCTTCAAGGAAGCCTACAAGCAGTATGTCGAGGGCGGCTGGGCGGCGCTGTCGTGCGCCCCGGAATACGGCGGCCAGGGCTTGCCCCTGGTGCTCAACAATTCCTTCTACGAAATGCTGAACTCCTCGAACCAGGCTTGGTCGATGTACCCCGGCCTGTCGCACGGCGCCTATGAGTGCCTGCTGGAGCACGGCACCGACGAACAGAAGCAACTCTACCTGCCGAAGCTGGTGTCGGGCGAATGGACCGGCACGATGTGCCTGACCGAATCGCACTGCGGCACCGACCTGGGCATGCTGCGCTCGAAGGCGCTGCCGCAGGCCGACGGTTCCTGGCTGATCACCGGCAGCAAGATCTTCATCTCGGCCGGCGAGCACGACATGTCGGAAAATATCTTGCACCTGGTGCTGGCCCGCGTGCCGGACGCGCCGGAAGGCTCGAAGGGCATTTCCCTGTTCCTGGTGCCGAAGTTCCTGCCGAACGCGGACGGCAGCGTCGGCGCGCGCAACCCGATCAGCTGCGGCGCGATCGAAGAAAAAATGGGCATCCACGGCAACTCGACCTGCCAGATGAACCTGGACGGCGCCAAGGGCTGGATCATCGGCCAGCCGAACAAGGGCTTGAACGCGATGTTCGTCTTCATGAACGCGGCCCGCCTGGGCGTCGGCATGCAGTCGCTGGGCCTGACCGAAGTGGCTTACCAGAACGCCCTGGCCTATGCCAAGGACCGCATCCAGATGCGCAGCCTGTCGGGCGTGAAGGCGCCGGAAAAAGCCGCCGACCCGATCATCGTGCATCCGGACGTGCGCCGCATGCTGTTGACGGCCAAGGCCTACGCCGAGGGCGCGCGCGCCTTCACCTCCTACGCCGCCCTGCAGATCGACCGCGAACTGCACCACCCGGACGAGGAGGTGCGCAAGGAGGCGGCCGACGAGGTGGCGCTGCTGACCCCGGTCATCAAGGCTTTCATCACCGACAACGGCTGGATCGCCACGTCGGAGGCGATGCAGGTGTTCGGCGGCCACGGCTACATCGCGGAATGGGGCATGGAGCAGTATGTGCGCGACGCCCGCATCAACCTGATCTACGAAGGCACCAACACGATCCAGTCGCTCGACCTGCTGGGCCGCAAGGTGTTGATGGACAACGGCGCCAAGCTGCGCAAGTTCGGCGCGAAGATCCAGGCGTTTGTTGAAGAAAACGGCACCGACGAGGCGATGAGCGAATTCGTCACGCCGCTGGGCGACCTGGGCGCGAAAGTGTCCAAGCTGACCATGGAAATCGGTATGAAGGCATTCCAGAACCCGGACGAAGTCGGCGCGGCGGCGGTACCTTACCTGCGCGTCGTCGGCCACCTGATCTACAGCTACTTCTTCGCGCAAATGGCGAAGATCGCGCTGGAAAAGGAAGCTTCGGGCGACAATTTCTACAAAGCGAAACTGGCCACGGCGCGCTTCTACTTCGCCCGCCTGCAACCGGAAACCGCCACCCTGATCCGTCAGGCGCGCTCCGGTTCGGCCAGCCTGATGGCGCTCGACGCCGACTTGTTCTAAGGGATAGAGGATTATTATGACCAATTTCATCGTTAAAAAAGTTGCCGTCCTCGGCGCCGGCGTGATGGGCGCGCAGATCGCCGCCCATTGCATCAACGCCAAAGTGCCGGTGGTGCTGTTCGACCTGCCGGCCAAGGAAGGCGCGAAGAACGGCATCGTGCTGCGCGCCATCGACAACCTGAAGAAACTCAGCCCCGCGCCGCTCGGCAACAAGGACGACGCGGCCCTGATCCAGGTGGCCAACTACGAAGACAATCTGGACCTGCTGGCCGGTTGCGACCTGATCATCGAAGCCATCGCCGAGCGCATGGACTGGAAGCACGACCTGTACCAGAAGGTCGCGCCGCACATCGCGCCGAACGCGATCTTCGCCTCGAACACCTCGGGCCTGTCGATCAACAAGCTGGCCGACGGCTTCGACGCGGCGCTCAAGCAGCGCTACTGCGGCGTGCACTTCTTCAACCCGCCGCGCTATATGCACCTGGTGGAATTGATCCCGACCGCCGCCACCAAGCCGGAAATCCTCGACCAGCTGGAAGCGTTCCTCACCACCACGCTGGGCAAGGGCGTCGTGCGCGCCAAGGACACGCCCAACTTCATCGCCAACCGCGTCGGCGTGTTCGGCATGCTGGCCACCATCCACGAAGCGGAGAAATTCGGCCTGTCCTGCGACGTCGTCGACGACCTGACCGGCGCCAAGCTGGGCCGCGCCAAGTCCGGCACCTTCCGCACGGCGGACGTGGTCGGCCTGGACACGATGGGCCATGTGATCAAGACCATGCAGGACAATCTGGCCGACGATCCCTTCTTCGCCGCCTACCAGACCCCGGCCGTGCTGGCCAAGCTGGTCGAAGCGGGCGCCCTGGGCCAGAAGTCCGGCGCCGGCTTCTACAAAAAAGTCGGCAAGGAAATCCAGCGCCTGGACTTCGCCACCGGCCAATACGTGGCCGGCGGCGGCAAGGCCGCCGACATCATCGCCCGCATCCTGAAGGAAAAGGATCCGGTCAAGAAAATGAAGGCGCTGCGCGAATCGACCAATCCACAGGGCCAGTTCCTGTGGGCGATCTTCCGCGACATTTTCCACTACATCGCCGTGCATCTGGACACCGTTGCCGACAACGCCCGCGACATCGATTTCGCCATGCGCTGGGGCTTCGGCTGGAACGTCGGTCCGTTCGAGACCTGGCAGGCGTCGGGCTGGAGCCAGATCGCCACCTGGATCAACGAAGACATCGCGGCCGGCCAGGCGCTGTGCGACGCGCCGTTGCCGGCCTGGGTGTTCGAGGGCGCGGTCGCCGAAAAAGGCGTGCACACGCCGGCCGGCTCCTACTCCGCCGTGTCGAACAGTTTCGTGCCGCGCTCCTCGCTGGCCGTGTATGAGCGCCAGCCATTCCGCGCGCCGGTGTTCGGCAGCGGCGCCATCGACGGCAAGAGCGCCGGCACCACCGTCTTCGAGGACGAGTCGGTACGCCTGTGGCACTGCGACGACGAGGTGCTGGTGATCTCGCTGAAAACCAAGATGCACGTGATCGGCGAAGGCGTCATCAACGGCCTGAAAATGGCCCTGGCCGAAGCCGAGAAGAACTTCAAGGGCCTGGTGATCTGGAACGCCGACGCGGCCGAAGGCGGCGCGTTCTCGGCCGGCGCCGACCTGCAGGCGGCCCTGCCGCTGTTCATGCAAGGCGGCGCCAAGGCGATGGAGCCGGGCATCAAGCTGTTGCAAGACACCTTCATGGCGATGAAATACTCGAACGTGCCCGTGGTGGCCGCCGTTGCCGGCCTGGCCCTGGGCGGCGGCTGCGAGCTGGCGCTGCACGCCTCCAAGCGCGTCGCCTCGATCGAATCCTACATCGGCCTGGTCGAAGTGGGCGTCGGCCTGATCCCGGCCGGCGGCGGCCTGAAGGAAGCGGCGGTGCGCGCGGCCAAGGAAGCCCAGGGCACGGACATCCTGCAATTCCTGAAAACCGGCTTCACCAACGCGGCCACCGCGAACGTGTCGAAATCGGCCCTGGAAGCCAAGAAGATGGGTTATCTGTCGGCTTCCGACGTCATCGTCTTCAACCCTTACGAGTTGCTGCACGTCGCCAAGGTGGAGGCGCGCGCCATGTTCGACGCCGGCTTCCGTCCGCCGCTGGCGACGCTGGTGCCGGTCACGGGCCGCTACGGCTGGGGCACGATCAAGGCGCAGCTGGTCAATATGCGCGACGGCGGCTTCATCTCCGCGCACGACTTCAAGCTGGGCGAGATGATCGCCGAGATCGTTTCGGGCGGCGACGTCGACCAGGGCAGCCTGGTCAGCGAACAGTGGTTCCTCGACATGGAGCGTAAAGCCTTCCTGGAGCTGCTGAACCATCCGAAATCCCAGGAACGTATCATGGGCATGATGCAAACCGGCAAGCCGGTGCGCAACTAAGCGGGTCCATGTCTATCCTGACCCTGGCATTTAAAGTATTACTGCGCGTGAGGCCGAGCATGGTGTACCAGAGAATCAAGCAGCAAATGATGGACACCTTGCCCTTCGTGCGCCTGCTGGGGATATCGATAGACGAGATCGGCGCCGGCACCTCCGCGGTGTCGATGCCGGCGGACCCGAAGCTCAACAACCACCTGGGCACGCAGCACGCCGGGGCGCTGTTCACGCTGGCCGAAACGGCCTCCGGCGCGGCGATGGCGGGCGGCTTCGCCGACCTGATCCTCGGCCTGCGCCCGGTCGCGAAGGAGTCGCGCATCCAGTACCAGAAGGTGGCCAAGGGCGCCACGCGCGCCGTCGGCCGGGTGCCGGGCGACCTGGCCGCGCTGAAGGCGCAACTGAAGGCGGACGGCAAGGTGGCGTTCCCGGTCGAGGTCGACATTTTCGACGCGGCCGGCACGCTGGCGGCGCAGGTGCAGGTCGACTGGTATTTATCGGAAAAGCGCTAAGGCTGGTTTCCAGGTTTTCAGAACTTCGACAGAACTTCGATCAAAAATTTTTGAAAGAACAAAATGAGCAAACAACTTCAAGACGCATACATCGTCTCAGCAACCCGCACCCCGATCGGCAAGGCGCCGCGCGGCATGTTCAAGAACACCCGTCCGGACGACCTGCTGGTGCGCGTGCTGCAATCGGCGCTGGCGCAGGCGCCCGGCCTGGACCCGGCGCTGATCAGCGACGCCATCATCGGCTGCTCGTTCCCGGAAGCGGAGCAGGGCTTCAACATCGCGCGTAACGCGGTGCTGCTGGCCGGCCTGCCGAAAACCATAGGCGGCGTCACCGTCAACCGCTACTGCGCGTCCGGCATCACCGCCATCGCCATGGCCGCCGACCGCATCCGCGTCGGCGAGTGCGACGCCATGATCGCCGGCGGCATCGAGTCGATGTCGATGGTGCCGATGATGGGCCACCACCCGTCGATGAACCTGAACATGTTCAGCGACGAAAACGTCGGCATGGCCTACGGCATGGGCCTGACCGCGGAAAAAGTGGCGACCCAGTGGAAAATCTCGCGCGAGGCGCAGGACGCCTTCGCCGTCGAATCGCACCGCCGCGCCATCGCCGCGCAGCAGGCCGGTTTCTTCAAGGATGAAACCACGCCGGTCGAGATCATCACCCGCACGCCCAACCTGGCCACCGGCCAGGTCGACGTCAAGACCCGCACCGTCGACACCGACGAGGGCGCGCGCGCCGATTCGAGCCTCGAATCGCTGGCGAAACTCAAGCCGGTGTTCGCCGCCAAGGGCTCCGTCACGGCCGCCAACAGCTCGCAGATGTCGGACGGCGCAGGCGCGCTGCTGATCGTCAGCGAAAAATTCCTGCGCGAGCACAACCTGACCCCGCTGGCGAAATTCTCCTCGTTCGCCGTGCGCGGCGTGCCGCCGGAAATCATGGGCATCGGCCCGAAAGTGGCGATTCCGGAAGCCTGCAAGGCGGCCGGCATCACCCAGGACCAGCTGGACTGGATCGAGCTGAACGAGGCGTTCGCCGCGCAGGCGCTGGCCGTCATCGGCGACCTGGGCCTGGACCCGGCGAAAGTGAACCCGATGGGCGGCGCGATCGCCCTCGGCCACCCGCTGGGCGCGACCGGCGCCATCCGCGCCGCGACGACGATCCACGCGCTGCGCCGCAACAACCTGAAGTACGGCATGGTCACCATGTGCGTCGGCGCCGGCATGGGCGCCGCGGGGATTTTCGAGCGCATGTAATATTGGGTTAAAATCAACATCAAAGGGCGCGACAGGAATTCCTGGGCGCCCTTCTTTACATTTGGAGACAGCATGGATATTTTGTGCAGCAAGGCCGACGGCATCCTGACGATAGAATTCAACCGCCCGGAGCGCAAGAACGCGATCACCTCGCTGATGTACCAGGCGATGGCCGACGCCCTCAACGACGGCGAGCAAGACGCCGCCGTGCGCGCCATCCTGATCGTCGGCAAGCCGGAGATCTTCACGGCCGGCAACGACCTGGACGACTTCATGAAGGGCGCCAAGCCGGTTGCCGGCGAAGTGTTCGAGGAGCGCCCCGTGTTCCGCTTCATGCGCGCCCTCAACGGCGCCAGCAAGCCGGTGGTGGCGGCCGTCTCCGGCGCCGCCGTCGGCATCGGCACGACGCTGCTGATGCATTGCGACCTCGTCTACGCGGCCGATAACGCCAAGTTCTCCATGCCCTTCGCGCAACTGGGCCTGTGCCCGGAGTTCGCCTCCAGCCTGCTCTTGACGCAACTGGCCGGCTACCCGCGCGCGGCGGAAAAACTGATGCTGGGCGAAGCTTTCCCGGCCCAGGAGGCGCTGGACATGGGCCTGGTGTCGAAGGTGCTGCCGCTCGACGAGCTGCTGCCGTTCGCCCGGCGCCAGGCCGCCAAGCTGGTGGCGCTGCCGGCCGCGTCCATCCGCACCACCAAGCAATTGATGAAGAGCAGCCGCGCCGCGCCCATCGTCAGCACCATGGCCGAGGAAAACAAGCTGTTCGGCGCGATGCTGCTGGCGCCGGAGGCGAAGGAAGCCTTCACCGCCTTCTTCGAGAAGCGCAAGCCGGACTTCAGCAAGTTCGCCTGAGCGCCTTGCGGCAAGACAGGGAGCCTTCGTGACGCCACTCTCGTCCCGCGAACTATGCCTGCGCCCGTATGAAGAGGGCGACGCGGCGGCGTTCGCGGCCGCCGTGCGCGAGTCCGTTGCCACGGTGGGCCGCTGGATGCCGTGGTGCCACGACGGCTACACGCTTGCCGACGCCCTCGACTGGTTCGCGTTCTGCGCGCGCGAGCGCGCCAGCGGCGCCGCCCACGAGTTCGGCGTCTTCAGCGCCGACGGCGGCGAACTGCTGGGCGGCGCCGGCTTGAACCAGATCAACCGGCAGCACAATTTCTGCAACCTCGGTTACTGGGTGCGCCAGTCGCGCCAGCGGCGCGGCGTCGCCACGCGCGCCGTGCAGGCGCTGGCCGCATTCGGTTTCGCCGAACTGGCGCTGACCCGCATCGAGATCGTCGTCGCCCAGGGCAACGCGCCCAGCGATGCCGTGGCGCGCAAGGCCGGCGGCCACTTCGAATGCCTGGCGCGGAACCGCCTGCTGGTCGACGGCCAGCCCGTCGCCGCCTCCGTCTTTGCGCTCTTCCCATAGGCTGCCATTGCCGCGAGGCGGCGCGCGGAAAATAAATTTCCACGAGGCATTGTTATTTTGTCATATGCCACCCATATCCATGCTTCCTCCTCCTTTTCTCGAAATGGGTCGTGATGTCCGCTTATCTGCTTGTCGCTTTGCTGGCCGCCGTTGATCTGTGGCTGGCCGTTCCCGCCACCCTGGCGTTAAAGATCGATCCGCTCGCGGCCTTCTTCCTGATCGCCACCACCTCATCCGTCGGCGCCCTGCTCACCATTTTCTGCGCCAGCAAAGCCCAACTGCGCTTGGCGGCGAGATTCGGCTCCGCCAGCTTCTTCGGCGGCAGAACAAAAAAGCACATGGATAAATTCGGCACGGCTGGCCTGGGCCTGATGGCGCCGCTCGTGCTCGGCCCCCTGCTGACCTGCGTGTGCGGCGTGGCCTTGGGCGCCAAGCCGCGGCAACTGGCCATGTACGCCGTCGCCGGCGCCGTGATCTGGTCCGGCCTGATCTACTTCCTGCTGGCGGCGCAAGTGCTGCATTTTCCCGGGCGCTGAGGCGCGCGCGGGAAGCGTTTGACGCGGGCGGCGAATTGCCGCAGAATTGCGCCTCTTGATTAACCCAATTTAATGAAAGGACCGAGCATGTCAGGTAAGGCTAGCAGTCAAGCGCATCACAACTAGCCTCGGGCATGCCTGCCCGGGGTCGTCGGCCATTGTTGCCGATCCCGAGCCGGTCGTTCCATTCTTGAACCCCGGTGAGGAAACTCGCCGGGGTTTTTGTTTTTTTGGGCGCGCCGCAGCGCGCCGCCAGCCCCGGCATGACAAAGCATAGGAGATGGTTATGTCGATTAAAATCAAGATCCCCGTAGCCAAGCCGCGCAACCGGCTGGCGCTGGCGGGCCGCTTGCGCCGGGCCGGCTCGCATGAGGGCGAGCAGCCGGCGCGGCGCGCGCGGCGCGCGGAAAAACACAGCCTGCATCTGCTGCTGTCGGGCCGTAAAACCGGCCGCGAGGAGGATTCCTGAGGCGCGCCGCGCCTCAGTGTTCGCCGTAGCGGGCGCGGATGGCGGGCAGGGTGCCGCGCTTTTCCAGGCGGGCGATGGCGGCGTTGATGTCGTCGAGCTCGGCCTGGCTGGTGCTGCTGGCGTTGAGCATCAGGTGCACGGGCGCGCGCAGCACGACGAAGGGCAGGGCGGCGATGGCCAGCCCCTGCCGCTTCGCCTCGTAGCGCAGCGCCGCCGAGTCGCCGAGGATCAGCTCGGCGCGTTCGGCGTCGAGCATGCGGATGCCCTGGCGGAAACTGCCGAAGGTGTTCAGGCTGCCGCTCGCTTCCAGGCCCGGCATGGCCCGCGCGTAGTCGCGCCCGTACCAGCCGACGCGCGGCGCCAGCAGGGGCACGTGCGCTTGCTGGATCGCGGCGAAGGTGTCGAGGTGGCGGTATTTGGCCAGTTTCGCCGACATCGTGAACAGGCCGACCGATTCGTGCCGGTAGGCGACGCTGAAGCGGGCGTAGGCTTGCCTGTCCTTGGTTTCGGAGGCGGCCAGCATCAGGTCGAGCTCGCCTTGCTGGAACAGCATCTGGCGCCGCGCCGCCGGCAATTCTTTTTCGACCACGAGGGTGCAGCGAGCTTCCTTGAGGATGGCGGCGACCAGCTCGAAGTCCAGGCCGGTCGGACGGGCCTGGGCGTCGCGGTAGACATACGGCGGCCAATGCTCGAACGCCAGCTTCAGGTTGCAGGGGAGGGCCGGCACGCTGATCGCTGGGAGCGCCAATGCGAGAAGAAAATGGCGCGCGCGCATATCGGTTCCTTTCGTGCCGGAAGTGTTCAAGGTGACGGCGATGGAGCCGTATTGCCTGGCCACTATACTGCCGGCCATGAAACGATGATACTCTTTATCCGCGCCGGCTTTCAATGCATATCGAACAGATAGTTACCGGCGCCGTGTAACGAACATGGCGGTTTTCCACTCATTCAAATCGAGGTGTGCTCCGATGCGCTGCCGACTGCTCCGTTGTCTCATCGTGGCGCTGCTCGGCGCGCTGCTGTCCATGCGCGCCCACGCCGGCGCGGCGCTGGTGCTGCTGAGCGACTTCGGCACCGCCGACGGCGCCGTCTCGGCCATGCACGGTGTCGCCTACGGCGTCGACCCGGCCTTGCGGGTGGCCGACCTGACGCACCAGATCCCCGAGTACGACATCTGGCTAGGCGCCTACCGCCTGTACCAGACGGCCAACTACTGGCCGGAGGGCAGCGTCTTCGTCGCCGTCGTCGACCCCGGCGTCGGCACCAGCCGCAAGCCGGTGGTGCTGAAGACGCGCGCCGGGCGCTACTTCGTCGGCCCCGACAACGGCCTGTTCACGCTGATCGCCGAGCGCGACGGCGTCGCCGAGCTGCGCGAAATCGACACGGCGCGCCAGCGCCTGGCCGGTTCGGCCGACTCGCACACCTTCCACGGCCGCGACATCTTTGCCTATGTCGGCGCGCGCCTGGCCTCGGGGGCGATCCGCTACGACGAGGTGGGGCCGGCGCTGCCGTCCGACGCCGTCGTGCGCATCGCCTACCAGAAACCGTCGCGGACCGGCGCCGTGCTGCGCGGCATCATCCCGGTGCTCGACGAGAAGTACGGCAATGTGTGGACGAGCATTCCCAAGGCCCTGCTGGACGAATTGCAGGTGGCCGCCGGCGACCGGCTGGAGGTGCGCATACTGCACCGGGGCCGCCAGGTGGCCAGGGTGGTGGCGCCGTTCCAGCACAGCTTCGGCGCCGTCGCCAGGGGCCGGCCGCTGGTCTATCTGAACAGCATGCTCGACGTCGCCGTCGCCGTGAACCAGGGCAGTTTCGCCGCGCGCCACCGCATCGGCGCCGGCGTCGACTGGCAGGTCGAGCTGCGCAAGGCGGCCCGCTAGTTCCGCTTTAGATTCAAATTGCATATACAAGCGATTTTTAATTCGTTCCGGTAATGAAATCATGTGGTTATAGTGGACTTTCCCTGCCTCCACTGATCGATTTTATGTTGCGCTTCACTTTAGCCCCGTTTGCCATCCCCCGCCGGCCGCTGCTCTACATGCAATGCATGTCGCAGTGCATGCGCCGCGCCGCGTAGTCCCCGCAACCCTGTCTCACTTGCAGCACTGACCGCCCCGGCCCACAAGGCGGGTGGCCCCCTTACGCCCCTTTTCATCCAAAAGGGGGGCAATCCCAACAAGAGGAAACCATGTTCAAACCACTCAGCATCAGTTTAGCCATCACCGCCGCCTTCCCCTCGTTCGCCGTGGCGGACACGCTGGAGCGCGTCGTCGTCACCGGCTCGAATATCCGCGTCACGGAGAAGGAGGGCGCCAGCGCCGTCCAGGTCATCACGGCGAAGCAGTTGAAGGCCAGCGGCTCGGCCAGCATCGCCGACGTGCTGCGGGCCATTTCCGCCAACAGCGGCAACAGCTATAACGAGCAGTACACGGGCAGCTTCTCGGCCGGCACCTCGGGCCTGTCGCTGCGCGGCATCGGCCAGAAAAACACCCTGATCCTCGTCAACGGCAAGCGCGTCAGCAGCTATGCGACGGCGCAGGATTTGCAGGAAACCTTTGTCGACCTGAACAGCCTGCCGATGGCGGCCGTGCAGCGCGTCGAAATCCTCAAGGACGGCGCCTCGTCCGTCTATGGCTCGGACGCCGTGGCCGGCGTCGTCAACATCATCCTGTATAAGGAGTTTGCCGGCACCGAGCTGAGCGCGCAGTTGGGCGGCGCCACCGGCGGCACGGGCCAGCGGGAAAAGAGCGCCACGCTGCAAACGGGTTTCGGCCGCCTGCAGGACGACGGCTACAGCGTCGTCCTCTCGGTCGACGCGCAGCAGCGCGACAAGCTGCAGCAAAGCGATGTCAGCTGGATGCGCTCGGCCGACTTCCGCGGCCAGAACGGCGGCGCGCTGTCCTGGCCGGTGACGAACTTCACGGGCGGCGATCCGACCCGCCTGCTCGGCGGCGCCCAGGGGCCGCTGCACCTGACGCCCTACAACACCATCGACCCGGACAAGAGCGGCACCGTGCTGGCCTACAATCCGGCGCCGTACACGACGCTGATTCCCGGCATACAGCGGGTCCACTCTTCGCTGCGCGGCACCTTGCGCCTGAACGCCGACACCGAGGCGTATGCGGAATTGCTGCACAGCTATTCGCGCGCCGACCAGACCTTCGCCGCGCCGCTGTCGGTCAGCAGCAGCCTGCGCGCCTGGAACAATGCCAGGCAGGCGCTCGACACCATCCCGGTCGTGCTGCCGGTGGGCCATCCGAACAACAGCACCGGCGCGCCGCTGCCGTTCACGGCCACGCTGTTCGACCTGGGCGAGCGCCAGAAGTCCGACAAGGTGACTTTCTACCGCTTGCTGGCCGGCGCCCGCGGCAACCTGGCGGGCTGGGATTGGGACGCGTCCTTCGGCCGCTCCGGCAGCCGGCTGGAGGAAACGGTGAACAATTTCGTCAACCGCTACGAGTTTGAAAAGGTGCTGGCGGACGGCAGCTACAACTTCGCCGACCAGTCGAAGAACAGCGAGCAGGTGCGCCAGCGCCTGCGCCTGTCGACGCTGCGCCCGGCCGCCTCGACGCTGAGCACCATCGACCTGTCCGTGTCGAAGGACTTGCTGGACTTGCCGGCCGGCCCGCTCGGCTTCGCCGCCGGCGCCCAGTGGCGCCGCGAGAAGATGGATTCGCAGACCTCGACGGCCGTGCTGTCGGGCACCGAACTGCGCCCGGCGCTGAACATCATCAACGGCAGCCGCGACGTCTCGGCCCTGTTCGCCGAGTTCAATGTGCCGGTGGCGCAGAAGCTGAGCCTGAACCTGGCCGGCCGCGCCGACCATTACAGCGACTTCGGCAACGCCTTCTCGCCGAAGGCCGCGCTGCGCTACCAGGCGGCCGACTGGCTGCTGTTGCGCGGCACCGTGTCGCGCGGCTTCCGCGCCCCGTCGCTGCCGGAAGTGACCAACAGCACGGCCGTCAGCTACACCACCGTCGTCGACAAGCTCGACCCGATTTCGCCGAAGCAGGCGCGCGGCGTCACCTTGATCACCGGCGCCAACGCGGCGCTGCGGCCGGAGCGCTCGGAGAACCTGAACCTGGGCTTCGTCATCGCGCCGAGCAGCGACAGCAGCGTCGGCATCGACTACTACCGCATCCGCCAGCACGGCGTCATCGGCACGGAAAGCGGCACGACGATCCTGGCCAACGAGGCGCGCTCGCCGGGCAAGGTGACGCGCGACGCGCAGGGCCGCATCAGCACGCTGTATGTGCAGTATGGCAACCAGGGCGAGCGCAGCGTGTCCGGCTTCGACCTCGACCTGCGCCACCGCTTTGTCGGCAAGGAGTGGGGCAGCCTGACGCTGAACGGCCAACTCAGCCGCGTGCTGCGCTTCGCCGCGCCGCTGTCGCTGGGCGAGGCGGCTACCGAGGGCGCCGGCACCAACCACTTCGGCGCGATCCCGAAATGGCGCGGCGTCAGCGGCGCCACCTGGGAACTGGGCGCCTGGTCCAACACGCTGACCTGGAACTATGTCGGCGGCTACACCCAGGGCAAGCGTCCGGAGGAGAAGGTGGCGGGCTTCAGCACCATCGACGTCAACCTCGCGTGGAAGGCGACGCCGGCGGCGACCGTCAGCTTCATCGTCCAGAACCTCGGCGACAAGCGGCCGTCGTGGGATTCGTCGACCGACTTCTTCGACTACACCCAGGCCGACCCGCGCGGCCGCTTCGCCTCGGTCAAGCTGAACTACAAGTTCTGAGGGGCCGCGTCCCGGCCGTCCGGCGCCTGGCGGTAGGCGCTGGGCGTGACGCCGACGCGGCTGCGGAAGGCCGTGGCGAAGTTGCCGGCGTTGTTGTAGCCGACCAGCAGGGCGATGTCCTGCACGTCGATGTCGGTTTGGCGCAACAGTTCCATGCCGCGGGCGATGCGCGCCTCGCGGATGAAGGCGAACACCGTCATGCCGGTCTGGGCGCGGAACATCAGCGACAGCTTTTCCCGGTAGGTGCCGACGCTGCGGGCAATCTCGGCCAGCTCGGGCAGCGTCGCCAGATTGTCGAGGATCAGGCGCTTGACGGCGTTGACGAAGACGGCCTCCGGCGCCAGCGCCGGCGCGGCGGCGGACGCCGGCGGCGCGTCGCCGCGGCGCACCAGGTTCAGGTGGACGCGGATGCGCGCGGCCAGTTCGGCCGGCGTGAACGGCTTCGACACGTAGTCGACGGCGCCCACCGACAGGCCCATGACGCGCTCCTCGTCGGCGTCGGCGCCGCTGAGGAAAATCACTGGAATGGGCTCGGTTTTCGGGTTCGCCTTGAGCAGGCGGCAGGCGGCGTAGCCGTCCATGTCCGGCATGCGCACGTCGAGCAGGATCAGGTCGGGGCAGGTGCCCAGCGCCAGTTGGTAGCCCTGGAAACCGCTGAAGGCGACGCTGGTGCGGTAGGGGCCGTCGCTGAGCAGGTCGGCCAGCATGCGCTGCTCGAACGGCGAGTCGTCGACGATGAGGATGCTTTTTTCGCTCGGATCGTGTGCTGGATGCATGAGTTTGCTCAGGACAAAGACGATGTGTTGCTTATTATGCCTTTATTCCGGTTTATTTTATGCTTTTCCCTTTATTGCGAATAGCTTTCTCTGCAGGCAAAAGCGGGCTTTTTTCAGATCCATAATAATGGGGGTACGCATTGATTTAAGACAATATCAATCGCTGGAAATGTCCGTGCCTTGCCTATCGCCGTGCCGCCATCAGGAGCCGCCATGTTCCGCGCCAGACGCCCCAGCCGCCTCGCATTCGCCGCGCTGTCCCTGCTGGCGCCCAGCCTGACGGGGGCGGCCATCTACCTGAACGGCAGCGCCAACACGACCTTCGACGTGACGCTGAAAATCGTCGCCAACTGCGTCATTTCCGCCACGCCGCTGGACTTCGGCCAGACCCAGGGCGTGCTGGCCAGTGCCGTCAACGTCAACAGCACCCTCAGCGTCACCTGCACCAACACGACGCCGTACAACGTCGGCCTGAACCCCGGCACGGGCGCCGGCTCGGTCGGCACCACGCGGTATATGAGCGGCACCGGCGGCAACACGGCCACCGTGCAGTTCAACCTGTTCCAGACGGCCGGCGCCACCGTCTGGGGCGACACCCAGGGCACCGACACGCACGGCGGCACCGGCTCCGGCCAGGCCCAGACCATCACCGTGTACGGCCAGGTGCCGGCGCAGGCGACGCCGGTGCCCGACACCTACAAGTCGACGATCACCGCCACCGTCTACTTTTAAGCGCGGCGATGCCACCGCGTCGTCGCCTCGGGTTGTGTGCCGCCGTGCTGGCCGGCTGGCTGTGGGCGGCCGGCGCCGGCGCCGCGAATTTGCAGATTTCCCCCGTCGTCATCAACTTCCGCGCCGACCAGGGCGCCGCCGGCATCCATCTGCACAACCTGGGCGAGGCGCCGATCTACGGCCAGGTGCGGGTGTTCGCCTGGGACCAGCAGGGCGGCGCGGAGGTGTTGACGGCCACCCGCGAGCTGCTGGCCAGTCCGCCCATCGTGCAGATCGCCGCCAACGGCCGCCAGACGATACGCCTGGTGCGCGGCGGCGAGGCGGCGCCGGCCGGCGAGCGCACCTTCCGCGTGCTGATCGACGAGCTGGCGCGCGACGACGGCCCGGCCGGCAGCGGCGTCGACATCCGCCTGCGCTATTCGGTGCCGGTGTTTGTCGCGCCGCCGGCCGACGCCGGCAAGGAGGCGCTGAGCTGGCATTTTTTCAAGAAGGACGGCGACTGGATGCTCAGGGTGAGGAACAGCGGCACGCTGCACGCGCAGATCGGCGCGCTGAGCGTGGCCAACCGCGCCGGCAAGGACTTCCCGATCAGCGAGGGCCTGTTCGGCTACGTGCTGGCGGCGCGCATGCGCGAGTGGCGCCTGCCGGTGGCCGGCGACGCGGACTTGAGCGGGCCGCTGACGATCAGGGCGAACATCAATGCCAAGGCGCTCGTTGCCAGCAATGCGGCGGAATGAGGCGCCCCGGCCCCTGGCTGTTGTTCTGGCTGGGCCTGGCCGGGGCCGGCCCGGCGCCGGCGCGCGCGCAAACGGCGCCGCCCGCGCAGGCCGCCGCCGCCGACAATGAACTGTATCTGGAGGTGAGCTTGAACGCGCAGGCGAGTGGCTTGATTTTGCGCTTTACCCAGTCCGGCAAGGGCTTGCGCAGCAGCGTGGAGAATTTCCGCCGGCTGGGGCTGGACCCGGCCCGCTTCGGCCTGGCCGGCCAGGCCGAGGTGGAACTCGACGCCGTGCCCGGGCTCAGCTATGTCTACGACGCCGGCCGGCAGAGCGTCGCGCTGCGCCTGGCCGACGCGCTGCGCACGCCGCTGGCGCTGAGCGCGCGCACGCTGCGGCCGGCGCCGCCGGCGACGGCGACGCCGGGCGCCGTGCTCAATTACGACGCCTACGCGCAATTCGGCGGACAGACGCGGCTGGCGCTGTTCCACGAGCTGCGCTATTTCGATGCGCGCGGCGTCTTCAGTTCCAGCGCCAGCGCCCGCGAGGGGGGCTATCTGCGCTACGACACCTTCTGGCGCCACGCCGACGTGGGGACGCTGCGCACCTTCCAGGTGGGCGACCTGATCGCCTCGTCGCTGTCGTGGAGCCGCGCCGTGCGCCTGGGCGGCCTGCAATGGCGCAAAAATTTCGAGCTGCGCCCGGACCTGCTGACGTTTCCCCAGGCGTCGCTGGGCGGCTCGGCGCTGGTGCCGTCGGCGCTGAGCCTGTACATCAACGGCGTCCAGCACTACACGGCCAGCGTGCCGGACGGCCCCTTCGTGCTGAACCAGGTGGCCGGCGTCAACGGCGCCGGCCAGGCCACGCTGGTCACGCGCGACGCGCTGGGCCGCGCCGTCTCCTCGACCGTGCCGCTGTACGTCGACACGCGCATGCTGGCCCAGGGGCTGAGCGATTATTCCTTCGAGCTGGGCGCGCTGCGGCGCGACTACGGCACGCGCTCCTTCGGCTACGCGGCGGCGGCGGCCGGCGCCTCGGTGCGCCACGGCCTCAGCGACGCGCTGACCGTCGAGGGCCACGTCGAGCTGGCCCGCGGCCTGTACAACGGCGGCGCCGGCGCCCTGCTGCGGCTGGGCCAGGGCGGCGTCCTCAACGCCTCGCTGGCGGCCAGCGGCGGCCGCGGCGGCGGCGCCCAGGCCGGCGTCGGCTACCAGTACATCGGGCCGCGCTTCAGCGTCGACGCGCAAACGCTGCGCGCCAGCCGCGGTTACGCCGACCTGGCGGCGCACGACGGCAGCCCCGTGGCGTCGGCCAGCGACCGCCTGTCGCTGAACGCGGTGCTGGCCGACGGCCACAGCGTCGGGCTCAGTTATATCGGCTACCGCGCGGCGGCGGCGACGGCGCGCATCGCCGCGCTGTACTACTCGGCCAGCGTGGGCGGCGGCGCTTTCTTCAGCGTCAGCGCCTTCCAGGATGCCGGCAACCGCCGCAACCGCGGCGTCGCCGCCGCCCTCAGCTTCGCTTTCGGCGAACGCCTGGTTGGCGGCGCCGGCGCCGGCCAGCAGAACGGCCAGCGCAACAGCAGCGTCTATGTGCAGCGGGCGCCGGACTTCGGCGGCGGCGTCGGCTGGGGATTGCAGGCGGGCGCGCTGGGCGGCGTCGCATACCGCCAGGCCCAGTTGCAGTACCTGGGCGCCAACGGCCAGCTCGGCGCCACCACGCACAGCGGCGGCGGCCGGCGCATCTCCTCGGCCAACGCGGCGGGCGCCCTGGTGCTGATGGACGGCACGCTGTCGGCCGCGCGCCAGGTCGGCAGCGGCTTTGCGCTGGTGTCGACGGCCGGCGTGGCGGACGTGCCGGTGATCCACGAGAACCGCCGCATCGGCGTCACCGGCCGCAGCGGCCATCTGCTGGTGCCGAACCTGAATGCGCACAATAACAATCTGATCGCCATCGACACCGAGCAACTGGCCGTCGACGCGCGCGTGCCGACGACGCGCCTGAACATCGTGCCGCAAGCGCTGTCGGGCGTGCTGGCGCGCTTCCCCGTCGAACGCTACAGCGCCGCCACCGTCGTCATCCACGACGCCGCCGGCAAGGCGCTGGCGGCCGGCCTGCCGGTGCTGCACGTGGAAAGCGGCGCGCGCACGCTGCTCGGTTACGACGGCATCGCCTTCGTCGACGATCTGCGCGCCGAGAACCGCCTGCTGGTCGGCGAGGGCGAGTCCGCCTGCGAGGTGCGCTTCCGCTACCGCCGCGGCGAGGGCGGCGCCTTGCCGGTGCTCGGTCCGCTGCGCTGCGCGGCGCCGGAGCCGGGGCGATGAGGCGGCGCCTGCCGCTGGCGCTGCTGCTGTGCTGCGGCGCCGGCCACGCCGCCGACACCTGCAGCGCGACGCTGTCGGATGTCAGTTTCGGCCCGCTCAGCCCGATCACGGCCAGCGACGTCACCATCACGGCCAGCGGCAGCGTCAGTTGCACCTGGGGCCTGCTGTCGCCGCTGCCGCCGTATATCCTGTTGTTTCCCAAGGTGGTGGTCTGCCTCAACGCCGGCCTGGGCAGCAACTCGCTGACGGCCAATCCGCGCACGCTGGGCAATGGCGCGAACCGCATGGAATACAACCTCTACCGCGACGCCAGCTACGCGGCCGCGTCGATCTGGGGCGGGCCGGGGGTGAGCGGGGCGACGACGCCGATCTCGTTCTCGATGACGGCGCCGAATCTGGTGACGGGGGGCACGCTGGCGCAGCCCTTCACCGTGTACGGAAAAATCGCCGCCGGCACGGCGCTGGCGGCGGTGAAGACGGTGGCCAACGCCGACACCGTGTACACATCCAGCTTCAGCGGCGCGGCGACGCTGACGTATGCGTTCTACAACCTGGTGCAGCCGGCCTGCACACCGGGCGGCAGCGCCAGTTTCAGCTTTACGGCGCAGGCGACGGCGGTGAACGACTGCACGATCAGCGCCACGGCGATGAATTTCGGCACGCAGAGCATCCTCAGCGGGGCCGTGCGCAGCACCAGCACGCTGTCGGTGCGCTGCGTCAACGACAACGCCTACCAGATCGCGCTGAACGGCGGCAGCGTCGCGGCGAATGTGGCTGGCAGGCAGATGAAGCGCGCGGGCAGCAGCGACAAGGTCGCCTATCGGCTGTCGGCCGCGCTCGATGGCGCGCTGTGGGGCGATGGCACGGCCGCGACGACGCTGTATTCGGGCACGGGCAATGGCGCGGCGCAGGTGCTGACGGTGTACGGGATGGTGCCGGCGCAGGCGGCGCCGCGTCCGGGGGATTACCAGGATACGGTGACGGCTACCGTGTATTTTTGAGCGGCGCCGCCGGCCGTCAGAATGTGACGGTCCAGACCTGCGCGCGCGGGGTGGTGGTGATGGTGGTGGTGGTGGTGGTCGCGGCGGGGCCGGCCGGCCCGGCGTCGGCGCGCACCTGCGACGGGGCGCCGTACTGGCATTGCACGAGCGGCCGCCCGGCGTTCGACTTGACCGCGCACGCTTCGTTGACGGTGAAGGTGGACTGAAACGAGGCGGTGCTGGTTTTGCCGGCGGCGCAGTTCGCCACGGGACAGGCCAAGGCGGCAAACAGCAGGGCGGACGTCAGTCGTTTCATTTTTAACACAGTCTTTCAGTATGCCGCAGGCCGGCAGGTCAGGGTAAGCGGCGCGGGGGGCAAGCAAGTTGAGCTACTGCATGGTGTGGGGCTGGCGTCGCGGAATTTTGATTATTGCTGCAAGGCATATTTTACAGAGATAAAGTAATGGTGAGTATGTGCGTATATTCGGGCGCAAAAATGGCGGCGGCGGGCGGTGATTTTTGGTGAGAATGTCGCGTCCAATTCTCACCAATTTCCACTATTGCCGCGCTGCGCCGGGGCGTGAGGTTTTCATAGGGAAAACCTGCCCGTGGCGGCGGCCTGCGGCACCGGCGCGCGCCGGCCCTTCTGGACGGGAATTTGCGCCGGCGATGCGGCGGCGGGAAAGGGCGCTTGCGCGGCTCTCGATTCGATAGTTACGGATCGGGGCGACGGCGGATTGCGCCGTGCTAGATAGCACGACAAGTTCAAGCGAGGTCAGCTATGATGTCTTTTTTATATATTTTTTCGACTTTTCTCGTGTTTCAAAATCGCTTTCGCTCAATGCAAAAGCGCGTATTTTTTAGATGGCTAATAATCGACTCATACCTACGCGGTACGCGCCTAGAGAAAAATCATCGCCGGTGCGTTTTCATCCGATCCTTGGAGGACTTATGAAACATACGGATTTTGGCAGTATGCCTTGCCCGATCGCGCGCAGTCTCGGCAAAGTCGGCGAGTGGTGGAGCATCCTGATTTTGCGTGAGGCATTCTATGGCAAGACCCGTTTCGATGAATTTGAAAAGAGCCTGAAGATCGCGCCGACGATCCTGACGCGGCGCCTGGCCGACCTGGTCGATGGCGGCTTGATGGCGCGCCGGCTGTACTGCTCGAAACCGCCGCGCTACGACTACGTGCTGACCAAGTCGGGGCGCTCGTTCAAGCCGGTGCTGCTGGCCTTTGTCGCCTGGGGCAACGAGCATTTTGCGCCGGAAGGGGCCAGCCTGGTGATCGCCAGCCGCGACACCGGCCTGGCGGCCGACCCGGTGCTGGTCGACGCCATGACGGGGCTGCCGATCAACGACGAGTACTATGGCTTCGCGCCGGGGCCGGCCGCCAGCGACAGCATGCGCCGCATCATCTCCGAGGCGGAAAAGGGCCACGCCGCGTAAGCATGCCGGGCAAGGTTGGCGGCGCGGCGGCGCCGGGAATAACTGAGGAAACATTCTGAACTGCGTCACGCGCAGGTCATATGTTTTTGCTACTGTTGTCGATTCTTTCTTTTCGGAATCAGCCAGATGAGCACTCAGAATTCTCGCCGCCAATTCATCCGCACCTTTGCACTGAGCACCGCCGCCGTCTCGCTGGTCGCCTGCGGCGGCAGCGGCGACGGCACACCGTTTTCCGCCGCGTTTCTGCACGGCGTCGCCAGCGGCGACCCGCAAGCCGACCGCCTCATCATCTGGACCCGCGCGACGCCGTCCGAAGCGCGCGATTTTGACGTCAAATGGGAAGTGGCCAGCGACGCGCAGTTCGCCAGCATCGTCAAGAGCGGCAGCTTCAGCACCGGCGCGGCGCGCGACTTCACGGTCAAGGTCGACGTCACGGGCCTGAGCGCCAACACCGGGTATTTTTACCGTTTCGCGGTCAACAACAACACCTCGCCGGTCGGCCGCGGCAAGACGCTGCCGGTCGCCAATGTGGAGCAGGTCAAGCTGGCCGTGTTCACCTGCTCGAACTATCCGGCGGGCTACTTCAACGTCTACGCCGAGGCGGCCAAGCTGAACGACATCGACGCCGCCATCCACCTGGGCGACTACATCTACGAATACCCGCGCGAGGGCTACGCCTCGAAGGACGCGGCGGCGCTGAAGCGCGAAGTCGAACCGAAAAACGAGATCGTCACGCTGACCGATTACCGCAGCCGCTACGCGCAGTACCGCAGCGACGTCGACCTGCAGGCGCTGCACGCCAAGCTGCCCTTCATCGCCGTCTGGGACGACCATGAATTCGCCAACGACACCTGGAGCGGCGGCGCCGAAAACCACGACCCGGCCAGCGAAGGCCCGTTCAGCGCGCGCCGCGCCGCCGCGCTGCAGGCCTACCACGAATGGATGCCGATCCGCCTGCCGGACGCGGCCCGCCACGACCGCATCTACCGCTCCTTCGACTTCGGCAAGCTGGTGTCGCTGCACATGCTCGACACCCGCGTGATCGGGCGCGACAAGCAGCTGAGCTACAGCAGCTATATCGGCGCGGCCGGCTTCGACGCGGCAAAATTCGGCGCCGACATGGCCAATCCGGCGCGCCAGCTGATGGGCGCGGAACAAAGCGCATGGCTGCAGCAGCAACTGGGCGCCTCGACGGCGACCTGGCAAATCCTCGGCCAGCAAGTGCTGATGGCGCGCATGAACATCCCGGCGCCGCTGGCCCTGCAACAGATCGGCTTCGGCGCCTACCTGGCGCTGGTGGCCAAGGCGCAGCAGGCGCCGGCCACGCTGACGCCGGCCGAGCAGCAGATGCTGGCGCAACCGTCCGTGCCCTACAACCTGGACGCGTGGGACGGCTACGCGGTGGCGCGCGAAAGCGTGCTCGGCATGGCCAAGGCGATGGACAAGAACCTCATCGCCCTGGCCGGCGACACCCACAACTCCTGGGCCAGCGACCTGGCCGACATGAACGGCAAGGCCGTCGGCGTCGAATTCGGCGTCACCTCGGTGACCTCGCCGGGCTTCGAGGACATCTTCCCGAACGAAGACCCGCTGAAAGTCGCGGCGGGGCTGGAACAGGTGATCGGGCCGCTCGTCTACGCCGAAACGGCGCACCGCGGCTTCATGATCGTCACGGCCACGGCCAGCCAGGCGACGGCCGAATGGCGCTACGTCAGCACCGTCAAATCGAAGACCTACACCATGCTGCCGGGCAAAACCCTGCGCACGCTGCCGGGCGCCGCGAACCGCAAGCTGCTCGCCGTCTAAACAGCTGGGGACAGACCACCATTTTCCGAGAAATATTTCTCGAAAAATGGTGGTCTGTCCCCGGCTTTGATGTAATATCGCCCATCTTTCACAAAGGATAATTCGACATGCGCCATTGATGCTGCCGTCCCGTTACGGCTCTTGACACGTCCCCGCTGACCCGGGTTCCATAGCCTGACTTTAAGGAGCATGCCGCATGCCCGCCATTCCCTCTTCTTTCGATTTACTCGCCCACAACGCCGCCGCCTGGGACCGGCAGGCGCGCGCCGACGGTCCCTGGTCGCAAGCCGTCGACAGCGCCGTCATCGCCGCCGCCCGCCAGGGCCGCTGGCATGTGCGCCTGACGCCGGGGCCGCTGCCGGCCCACTGGCTCGGCGACGTCACCGGTATGCGCATCCTGTGCCTGGCCGCCGCCGGCGGCCAGCAGGCGCCCGTGCTGGCCGCGGCCGGCGCCGATGTCACCGTGCTCGACCTGTCGGCCGAGCAGCTGGCCAAGGACGCCCTCGTCGCCGCCCGCGACGGCCTCGCGCTGACGCTGGAGCAGGGCGATATGCGCGACCTGTCGCGTTTCGCCGACCAGTCCTTCGACCTGGTGTTCCATCCGATCGCCAACCAGTACGTGCCCGCCGTCGAGCCCGTGTGGGACGAGTGCTACCGCGTGCTGCGCCACGGCGGCGCCTTGCTGTCGAGCTTCTTCAATCCGGCCGTCTTCATCACCGACCGCGATCCGGCCTATGCCGGGCAGGGCTTGATGCGGCCGCGCTACCAGGTGCCGTATTCGGATTTGACGGACCTGGACGAGGCGGCCGTCGCCGCCAAGCAGGCGCAAGGCCAGCCCATGCTGTTCGGCCACAGCCTGGCCAGCCAGATCGGCGGCCAGATCGCGGCCGGCTTCGTCCTCGCCGGTTTCGTCGAGGAGATGCAGACGCCGGCGCGCTTCGAGATCGAAAAATTCATGCCGAGCTTTATCGCCACGCGCAGCCTGAAGTTGTAGGCGGCCGCCACGCCGGCCCGGTTACAAGGCGGCCACCAGCGCCGCCATCGGGTGGCCGGCGCCCAGCCCGGCGGCGATGTTGAGCTTGTTTTGCGCCGAGTGGTTCTGGCTGGCCTTCCATTTTCCTTCGATGCGGTCCAGCGGGATTTCGATGCCGACGATGGCCTTCAGCAGCTTGGCGATGTAGTCGGGCGGCGCGTCGGCGACCCGCCACGGCGCCGGCATGGCCGCTTCGTGGCGCCTCGTCAAGTCTTCCAGCAGCGCCAGCAGCCATGCCGGGTCGTGGATCGCGCGCAGCCGGCCGTGCCCGTGCACCACCGCGTAGTTATAGGTTGGCACGACCTTGCCGCTGTGCGCTTTTTCTTCGTACCAGGCCGGGCTGATGTAGGCCTGCGCGCCCTGGAACACCGTCAGCACCTCAGCCTCCCTGCGCCACAGCGGATTGGCGCGCGCGACGTGGCCGCGCAGCACGCCGAACGGCGCCTCGCTTGTCGGCGCGCCGATCTCGAAGGGGATGTGGTCGGCGCATAAGCCGCCGGCGTCCTGGCTGACCAGGGTGCCGAGCGGGTGGGCGGCGATCAGGGCGTGCATCACGTCGAGGCGCGATTCTTCATGGTGGGCGACTTGGTACATGCTCAGCCCTCCGCGGCGGCGGCGATGACGACGTCGGCCTTCAAGGAGTTGGCGATGTAGCATTTCTCGTGCGCCAGATGGTGGATGGCGGCCAGGGCCGCCGCGTCCGGCACGGGCGCGCCGGAGAAGGCGATGGCGGGGCGCAGCGTGATGCGCGTCATCGCCATTCTGCCGTCCGCGCCGCGTCCCAGTGCGCCGACGGCGTGGTCCTGGTAGCGGTCGACGGTGAAGCCGCGCTGCGCCGCGATCGACAGGAAAAACAGCATATGGCAGCTTGACGCGGCTGCCACCAGCGCTTCCTCGGGGTCGACGGCGGCCGGGTCCGACATCGGCAGCGGCACCGACAGCGGCGAGGACGAGGCCGGCACGCGCAGGCCGCCGTCGAAGCGCCATTCGTGGGCGCGGCTGTAGCGCTGGTCGGTGAATTCCTGCCGGCCCCGTTCCCAGAGCAGTGTTGCGGTGAATTGTTGCATGTGTTCTCCTTGCTATCGTGGTGTGCGGATGACCCAGCCGTTGTCGACGGCGGCGAAGCCAATTTTGGGGTAGTAGGCCATGGCGCCCGGCGCCGCCAACAGCAGCAGCGTGGGCACGGCGCCGAGCGCCGCGCGGGTGCGCTCGACCAGCATGGCGCCGATGCCGCGCCGCTGGTAGTCGCGGTCCACCGCCAGGTCGGCCAGGTAGCAGGCGGCGCAGAAGTCCGTCAGCGAGCGCGCCACGCCGACCAGCCGCCCGCCGTCCCAGGCGGTGACCAGCAGGTCGGCCGACTCGGCCATATTGCGCATCAGCGCCGCGTCGTCGCTGCGGCGGTTGATGCCGGAGCGGGCGAAGACGCCGGCCAGTTCCGCGGCCGTGACGCGGCGTTCGGTGTCGATGAGGATATCGGGCATGGTGAATGTGGCGGAGTGGATGGTGAGTCATCTTAAATGCCGCTTTGGCTGTTTAAAAGAGCCAATAACTGCTATTTTAAAAAGACCAATTTATGGGGCGCATGATGCACATCACTCAAATCCTGGCGGCGCTGCCGCTCGACCGCGCCGATCCGGCGCCGCTGTTCCGCCAGTTGTACGCGGCCATCAAGGACGCGATCCTGCGCGGCGCCATCGGCCCCGGCATGCAGTTGCCGCCGACGCGGGAGTTTTGCCGCCTGCTGGCCATTTCGCGCCAGACCGTGCTGAACGCCTACGCCCAGCTGACGGCCGAGGGCTATCTGAGCGGCAGCGTCGGCAAGGGCACCTTCGTCAGCGCCGACCTGCCGATCGCCGCCAAGGACGCCGCCGCGCCCGGCCTGCTGCGGCCCCTGTCGGCGCGCGGCGAGGGCTTCGTCGCGGCGATGCGCCAGGTCGCCTACCACCGCGGCAAGTTGCGCGCCTTCCGCGTCGGCATGCCCGCCATCGACCATTTCCCCTTCGACGTGTGGAGCCGGCTGGAGGCGCGCCGCTGGCGCCGGCCCGACCATCTGATGGGCTACAGCGACCCGGCCGGCTACCTGCCGCTGCGCGAGCTGCTGTGCGTCTACCTGAAGGCGGCGCGCGGGGTGATTTGCGAACCGGAGCAGATCATCATCACCTCCGGTTCGCAGCAGGGGCTGTTCCTGCTGTCGACGCTGCTGCTCGGCCCCGGCGACGCCGTGTGGATGGAGTCGCCCGGCTATCGCGGCGCCAGCGGGCCGCTGCACGCCGGCGGCGCGCGGGTGTTCCCCGTGCCGATCGACGCCCAGGGCCTGGACGTGGCCTACGGCGCCGCGCACTGTCCGCAGGCGAAGCTGGTCTATGTGACGCCGTCGCACCAGCTGCCGCTGGGCGTGAGCATGAGTCTGCAGCGCCGCCTGGAATTGCTGGCCTGGGCCGCGAAGGCCAGGGCCTGGGTCGTCGAGGACGACTACGACAGCGAGTACCGCTACACGGGCGCGCCGCTGGCCTCGCTGCAAAGCCTGGACCGGGCCGCCTGCGTGGTCTACGTCGGCACGCTGTCGAAGGTGCTGTTCCCCGGCCTGCGCCTGGGATACCTGGTGGCGCCGCCGGCGCTGGCCGGGGCGCTGACGCAGGCCAAGGCGGTGGTCGACCGGCACACGGCGATCGTGCCGCAGATGGTGCTGGCCGACTTCATCGCCGAGGGGCATTTCGGCCGCCACATCCGCCGCACGCGCGAGGTCAACGCGGCGCGGCGCGCGGCGCTGATGGACGGCATCGCGCGCGACCTCGGCGAATATCTGGCGTGCGGGCCGGCCGACAGCGGGCTGGAATTGTGCGTGCATTTCCGCCGCGGCCACGACGAGGAGGCGGTGGCGCGGGCCGGCCTGGAGCGGGGCATCGAGCTGCGCCCGCTCGGGCATTATGCCGATCCCGGCGCCAGCGCCGCCTGCCGCGCCGCGCCCGGCCTGCTGCTGGGCTTCGCCGCCATCGCGCCGGCCGAGATCGCCCACGGCCTGCAGGTGCTCGGGGCGATTCTGCGCGGCCGCTGATTTATACTGTGCGTCCCCACTCCGGATAAGGCATCGTCATGAGCGTCACCCGCTGCACCTGGGCCAAACTGGCCAATCCCCGCTATATCGAGTATCACGATACGGAGTGGGGCGTGCCCTGCCATGACGAGACGCGGCTGTTCGAGATGCTCAATCTGGAGGGCGCGCAGGCGGGCCTGAGCTGGGAGACGATACTCAACAAGCGCGACACTTACCGGCTCGCCTTCGACGGCTGGGACGCGCGCAAGATCGCCGCCTACGACGCCGCCAAGGTGGCCGAGCTGCTGGCCAATCCCGGCATCGTGCGCAACCGCCTGAAGGTGGCCGCCGCGATCAGCAACGCCCAGGCCTACCTGCGGCTGCTCGACGAGGGGAGCAGCCTGGACCAGTTCCTGTGGGCCTATGTCGACGGCAAACCCATCGTCAACCACTTTCAGCCCGGCGAATTCCCCGCCAGGACCGAGCTGTCCGACCGCCTGTCGAAAGACCTGGCGAAGCGCGGCTTCAAATTCGTCGGCTCGACCATCGTCTACGCCTACATGCAGGGCATCGGCATGGTGGACGACCACGCCCCGGCCTGCCTGTGCCGCACGCGATGAGCGACTACCTCGAAGGCTGCGGCTTGCCGCTGCGCTGGGCCGGCCTGGCGCGTTTCGTCATCCTCGACAGCGGCTTCGGCCAGGGCGAACGCCTGCTGGCGACGCTGGCCGCGTGGCGCGCCGACCCGCGGCGCGCGCGCCGCCTGCACTACATCGCGCTGGCGGCCGAGGCCGTCGACGCGGCGGCGCTGCCGGCCGAGCTGCGCGAGCAATGGCCGCCGGCCGTGGCCGGCCTGCAGCGCCTCAGCCTGGACGGGGGCATGGTCACGCTGGACCTGATGCCGGGTCCGCCGGACGCCGGCCTGGCCCAGCTCGACGCCCGCGTCGACGCCGTCTACCTGGCGGCGCCGCTGCGCTCGGCCACCGCGCTGGCGCGGCTGGCGCGGCCGGGCGCCGCGCTGTGCGCGCCGGCGCTGGACGGGGCGCGGCGCGGCGCGCTGTCGGCCGCCGGTTTCGTTTTCGCGGCGCAGGGCGGGGACGCCGTGTTCGCCGGCCGCCAGCCGGAGCCGGCCGCGCCGGCGCCGGCCGAGCGCCACGCCGTCGTCATCGGCGCCGGCGTGGCCGGCGCGGCCGCCTGCGAGCGCCTGAGCGCGCGCGGCTGGCGGGTCACGCTGGTCGAGCGCCACGCGGAGCCGGCGCAAGAGGCGTCCGGCAATCTGGCCGGCATCTTCATGCCGCTGCTGTCGAAGGACGACAACCTGGCCACGCGCCTGAGCCGGGCCGCCTTCCTGTACGCGCTGCGCCACTGGCAGCGCCTGGGCGGCATCGGCACGGCCTTCATGGGCGCGCGCTGCGGCGTGCTGCAACTGGCGCGCGACCCGGCCCACGCGGCGCAGCAGCGGCAGATCGCCGCCGCCGCTTATCCGCCCGAGTATGCGCGCTGGCTGGAGCCGGACCAGGCCGGCGCTTTGCTGGGCGCGCCGGCGCCGGACGGCGGCTGGTGGTTCGAGCAGGGCGGCTGGGCGCGCCCCTCGACGCTGTGCGGCGCGCTGCTGGACGCCTGCGGCGCCGGGCTGGAGCGCATCTTTTCGAGCGGCGTGCTGGCGCTGGAGCGGCGCGACGGCGTATGGCTGGTGCATGGCGACGGCGGCGTCATCGCGCAGGCGCCGACGGTGGTGCTGGCCAACGGCTGCGGCGCGACGGCGCTGGCGCAGGCGGCCGGCCTGCCGCTGCTGGCGGTGCGCGGCCAGGTCACCCACCTGGCCGAGGGCAGCCTGGCGCAGCCGCCGCTGGTGGTGTGCGGCGACGCCTACATGACGCCGCCGTCCGGCGGCACCGTCTGCGTCGGCGCCACCTACGACAGCGACGCCGATCCCGGCCTGCGCGCCGCCAGCCAGCAAGACAATCTGCAACGGCTCGCCGCCATGCTGGGGCAGCCGGTGCTGCAGGCGCCGCTGGCCGGGCGCACCGGCTTTCGCTGCGTCGCGCCGGACCGTCTGCCGCTGGTGGGCGCGCTGCCCGACCCGCGCGCGCCGGGGCGCTGCGAGCGTCTGCGCGACGTGCCGCGCTGGCCCGGCCTGTACGGCCTGCTGGCTTACGCCTCGCGCGGCATGATCTGGGCGCCGCTGGCGGCCGAGCTGCTGGCCGCCCAGCTCGACGGCGAGCCGCTGCCGCTGGAGGCGAACCTGGCGGCGGCGCTCGATCCGGCCCGCTTCCTGCTCAAGGAGCTGCGGCGCCGGCCCTGAGCGCGCGCCCGGCCCGACATTGAGGTTTTTGTAACAAATTGCATCCACGCTGCGCGGCACGGGGGAGTGCCGCTACATTATTGTTTTCTCAATGGGAATTCGATATGGATAAGCGGGTGGTCGGTTTCGACCTGGCGCGGGCCCTGGCGGTGATCGGCATGGTGATCGTCAATTTCAAGATTGTCATGCACGCCAAGGCCGAGGGCGCGCCCGCCTGGCTGCGGGTGTTCGACGTGATCGACGGGCGCGCCTCGGCCATTTTCGTGATACTGGCCGGCGTCGGCCTGTCGCTGCTGTCGGCCAAGGCGCGCCTCGCCAACGATGCCGCGCAGATCCGCGCCGACCGCCTGATGCTGGTCAAGCGCGCCGCCTTCCTGTTCGTCGTCGGCTTGCTGTATGTGCAGGTGTGGCCCGCCGACATCCTGCATTTCTACGGCGCCTATCTGATCATCGGCGCGGCGGCCCTGACCTGGCGCAGCCGCACCCTGGTGGCCGCGGCGGCGCTGATGGTGCTCGGCTTCGTCGTGCTGGTCAGCCAGTACAACTACGAGCAGGGCTGGAACTGGCACACGCTGAGCTATGCGCACTTCTGGACGCCGTCGAAGTTTTTCTACAATCTGTTTTTCAACGGCTTCCACCCGATCTTCCCCTGGGCCGGCTTCCTGCTGCTGGGGATCGCCCTGGGACGGCTGGACTGGCAGGCGCCCGGCACGCGCGCGCGCATCTTCGCCGCCGGCCTGCTGGTGGCCGTCGCCGCCGAGTCGCTGGTGTGGTGGGGCGCCAGGCAGACCCACACCGGCTGGGGCATCTGGGGATTCCTGTTGTCCTCGCAGTCGATGCCGCCGCTGCCGCTGTACTTCGTGGCGGCGTCCGGCACGGCCTGCGCCGTCATCGCCGCCTGCATCGCCGTGGGCGAGCGCTGCCGCGGCGCGCGCTGGTTGGCGCCGCTGATCCACACGGGCCAGATCGCGCTGACCCTGTATGTGGCCCACGTCGTCATCGGCATGGGCATGCTGGAAGCCTTCGGCAAGCTGGAAAACCAGTCGCTCGGCTTCGCCATCGGCAGCGCGCTGCTGTTCTGCTTCGGGGCCGTGGTGTTTTCCCATCTGTGGCGCCAGCGTTTCAAGCTGGGGCCGCTGGAGTGGCTGATGCGGCGCAGCACCGGCTGATTGCCGCTCCGGGCGCCGCCACAGGCGCTATAATTGGGTTTTGGCAATGTTTTGCCTTGGCCCGGTCCTGTGGAGGCAATCAAATTGGAAGACCCAAGCAGCGCGCCGGAGCTATTCCTGTTCCTGGCGTCGACCGTGCATGACATGAAAAATTCGGTGAGCGTCGTCAGCGGCACGCTGGAGTCGCTGCTGGCCGCCAGCCCGGCGCCGGCCGAGGCGCCATATCCGCAGATGGCGCAGATGCTGTACCAGACCAAGCGCCTGAACGACAATCTGATCCAGCTACTGGCCCTGTACAAGCGGGTCGGCAAGCCCGGCTACCCCTTCGACGTCCGCCCGCAACTGCTGGGCCAACTGGTCGAGCAGGTGGTGGCGCAGGAAAAAGTGCTGCTGGCCTCGAAAGGCATCGCGCTGCACACCAGTTTCCCCGCCGAGTTGATCTGGTGTTACGACGAAGACTTGATCATCGGCGTGCTCGGGCACGCCATCAACAACGCCATCCGCTACACGAGCGATACGATCCGCCTGTCGGTGCGGCAGGTCGACGCGATGCTGGAAATCCGCGTCGAGGACAATGGCGGCGGCTTCTCGCCGGCCTTGCTGGCGGCCGGCGCGGCGGCGATGGACGGCGCCACCAGCGGCGTCAACTTTGCCACCAACAGCACCGGCCTGGGCCTGTATTTCGCCAGCGAGGTGGCGAAGATGCACAAGCACCGCGACGCCAGCGGCAGCATCGCGCTGGAAAACGGCGGCGCGCTGGGCGGCGGTTGCTTCGTCCTGCGCCTGCCTTGAGACGATAGGGCACAGCCATGGACACAGCAGCGAACCCGCCCGCCACGCCGGCGCCGGCCCAGCCCGAGGCGGACGGCGCGGCGCCGGCCGTACTCAGCGCCGCGCCGACGGCCTGGGCCGACAAGCACTACCTGCTGGTGGACGACTTCATCGGCATCCGCATCCTGCTGCGCGAATCGCTGCGCAACCTGGGCGCGCGCCACATCGACCAGGCCGCCAGCGGCGGCGAGGCGATGAAGATGCTGGCCAAGACGCGCTACGACGTCGTGCTGTGCGACTACAACCTGGGCGAGGGCAAGAACGGCCAACAGGTGCTGGAGGAGACGCGCGTGCGCAATCTGACGGCGCCCAGCAGCGTGTGGCTGATGGTGTCGGCCGAAAAGAGCGTCGAGTCGGTGATGGGCGCGGCCGAGCACCAGCCGGACGCCTACCTGATCAAGCCGATCACGGAGGGCGTGCTGTTGACGCGCCTGAACCGGGTCTGGCACAAGAAGCAGGTGTTCCGCGAGATCGACCAGGCTTGCCTCGACAAGGACTATCTGCGCGCGGCGCGGCTGTGCGACGAGCAGATCGAGCACAACAAGATCCACGAAATCGACTTGCTGCGCATGAAGGCCAGCCTGCTGCTCAAGAGCGGCGAGCCGGAGAAGGCGCGCGCCGTCTACGAGCGCGTGCTGGCCGAGCGCGACTACAACTGGGCCAAGGCGGGCCTGGGCAAGATCCGCATGAACAACGGCGAGCACGAGGCGGCGCGGCAGATGTTCCAGGGCGTGATCGCGGAAAACCGCTATTACATCGACGCCTACGACCAGTTGGCCACGGCCTACCAGCTGATGGGCCGCCACGAGGAGGCTTGCGACGTGCTGGAGAAGGCCGCCAAGCTGTCGCCGAACTCGGTGCCGCGGCAGCGCAGCCTGGGCATGATCGCGCTCAAGCTGGGCAATGTCGGCATGGCGGAAAAGGCTTTCCGCAAGTGCATCGCCATCGGCGAGTATTCGGTGATGAAGACGCCCGACGCCTACCTGGGCCTGGCGCGCGTGTGCGGCATCAAGAACGAGCCGAAGGAGGCTTTGCAGTGGCTGTTGATGGCGCAGCGCGAATTCGCCAGCGAGTTGATCGGCCTGCGCGCGAAGATCACCGAGGGCATGGTCTACCACGAGAGCGGCGACTACCGGCGCGCCCGCAAGTGCGGCGATGAGCTCGAACACATGCTCAAGGAAGACCCGCTGCGCCCCGACATGCCGGTCTGCATGGACCTGGCGACGCTGCTGTTCGCCGTCGGCGTCAAGGAGGCGCCCGTCGAGCTGCTGTGCTACGTCATCAAGAACAACCACGACAACCCGGTGCTGCAGGACGAGGTGCAAAAGATTTTCGACAAGGCGCGCATGGGCGAGGAGGGCAGCGCGCTGATCCTGTCCTCGCGCAAGGAGGCGTCGGACTTGATGAACAAGGGCGTGCTGCTGTGGAAGACGGACAAGCTGGGCGAGGCCGTCGCGTGGATGCGCGCGGCGCGGCTGAAGTTGCCGAACAATCTGCGCATCCTGTTCAACAGCGCGCAAATCCTCATCTCGCATTTGCAGCAGCACGGCTTCGACCGCACCCTGTCGGACGAGGCCATCGGCGTGCTGCTGCACGTCGACCGCATCGCGCCGGGGCAGCAGCGCTTCGCCCAGTTGATGGAGCAACTGGCCGCGCTGGCGCCGCTAGCCGTCGTCGTTCCCGGGGCGGACGCGGCGGATACGGCGGCGCCGGAAGGGGCGGCGTGAGGGCTGTTGTTTTGCTGAATATTGTTTCTGCCGTGTCGAGTGATAAACTACGGGGCGGTACGGGCTGGCCCGTGCTTTCAGTGCTTAACAACGATAAGGAAGAAAAAATGCGTGATGTCGCCAAAGAAGTGTATAAAAAAATGAAGGTCGGCAGCATGGCCTGGGTACGTCCGGTGGCCGCCAAGGGCGATACCCTGCCCTCGTTCCAGAGCGCGCACGACAGCGCCAAGCAACTGGAAGAAGAGGGTTTGATCAGCATCGGCGAAGTCAAGCGCCAGGACGACGGCTTGATCGAGGCGATCCGCATCCAGCGCCTGGCCTGAGCCAGGCGGCATAACCGCCGGGGCCCGGCCCCGGCGTCCCCGGCCTTGCCCCTCAGGCCTTGCCGGCCTTGAGCGTCTTCGGCTTGGCCGGCGCGCGCTTGGGCGGCGCCTTGCGGACCGGCGCCTTGACGCTGCTGGTGTCGGCGACCGGCGCGGCGGCCGGCTTGCCCTTGGCGGCCTTCAGCTTGTCCGCCGCGTCGGCCGCCAGCGCGTTCGCGCCCGTTGCCGCGTCCGACGTCAGCGTCGTGCTCACCGCATGTTTAAATTGCTCCTGCAATAGATTCCACCACGCGCCGGGATTCGTCATCGGCGCGGCCGCGGCCGCCTCCGGCAGCGCCGGCGCGGCTGCGGCGGGCGCGCTGGCGGCAGCTTGCGCGGCCGGCCCGGCCGCCGCCTGCTGGAAAAACGCCGACGCGTAGGGCACCGTCTCAAACAAGGACTTCTCGCTGGCGCCCGGCTGCTTGACGGCGGCGGCGAACGAGGCGCCCATCGACTTCAGCGTGACGATGGTGCCGCGCTGCACTTCCAGCGCCTGGATGCTGCCGCGCAGCATGCTCATGTTCAGGCTCAGCCAGGCTTCGACGGCCTTCAGGTCGTTGATCTTCTTGTCGAGTTCATCGACCGACAGCGTCGGCGCGGTAATGCCTGGAATGCCCATGCCCGGCACGCTCATGCTGCCCCACAGGTTTTTGACGAAATCGAGGGTGTCCGTCATGACAGCGGCGCCTGGCATCTTGGGCATTTGAGGTGTGGCCATGTTGAAGTCTCCGTTGGGGATAATGTGCCCTTAGCGTAGCAGATAAAACGGGGGGCTTCAAACATAGTTGACGGCCTTGACGCGGGGCAAACTGCTGCGGCGGCCGCCCCCGGCGGCGCGAACACGTTACACTAGCGCCATGACGATAGCCTCCCTTTTTTCGCCGCCGCGCCGCCGCGTTCTCGTGCTGGGCGCGGCCACCATCGCCCTGCATTACCTGACCATAGACTGGGTCGGCGCGCGCATTGGCCCGCTGGGCGAGGCGGCGCAGCCGCCGCGGACGATGACGGCGCAGTTGCGGCTGGCGCCGGCGCCGGCCGCCGCGCCGGCGCCGCCGGTCCCGGCCGCCAAGCCCAAGCCGGTGCGCAAGCCCAAGCCGCCCAAGCCGCCAGCGGCGCCGCCGCTCGCCGCGCCGGCGGGCGGGGAGGCGGCCGCCGCGGCCGAGCCGGTCGCGGACGCGGCGCCGGGCCAGGCGGACGGCGAGCCGGCCG
>NZ_JAQQXR010000010.1 GCF_028595325.1 Janthinobacterium fluminis | reverse complement strand
GGCGCAGCCGGCCAGCGCGGCGGCGCCGCGGCCGCCGGCGGCGCCGGCGCAGCCGCCAGCGCCTCGCCCTTGCGCTGGTAATAGAAGGCGCCGTGGCTGTGGCACAGGTGGAAATCGTTGGACAGGCCGCGCAGCGTTTCCGCATGGCCGAAGAAGAAATACCCGCCCGGCGCCAGCGCGCGGGCGATGCGCGCCACCGCCGCCTGGGCCTGCGCGGGCGTGAAATACATCAGCACGTTGCGGCAAAAGACGATGTCGAACGATCCCGGCAGCCAGAAGTCGGCGCCCTCCTGGGCCAGATTGCGCTGCTCGAAGCGCACCATGCGGCGGATCGCGTCGTCGAGCAGGAAGGCGTCGCCGTCGGGACGGAACCAGCGGCCTTTCAGCTCGGCGGGAAATTCGCGCAGCGACCAGGACGTGTAACGCGCCTGCGCCGCCTTCGCCAGCATCAGCGGATTGATGTCCAGCCCCGTCAGCGCCAGCCGGTTCGGCGTTAGCCCGGCCAGCGCCAGCGCGGCGATGGCCAGCGAATACGGCTCCTCGCCCGAGGCGCAGCCGGCCGACAGCACGCGCACCGGGCGCAGGCCGTCGCCGGCCTGCAGGCGCTGCGGCAACGCCACCTCGGCGTAGGCGCGGATCTGGTCTATGCTGCGGAAGAAATACGTCTCGGTGACGGTCAGCTCGGGCGCCAGGCGCGCCAGCTCGGCGGCGTCGGCCGCGCCATCGAGGCTATCGAGGTAGGCGCCGCAGTCGGCGCCGCCGCGCGCCGTCAGCAGCTTGGCCAGGTTGCCGAGCCGGGCCTCGTCGAAGTCCAGGCCGAGCCGGGCCGCGATCAACTCGCGGAAACGTTTGACCTCGCGCACGCCCGGCAGCGCCGTCATGCGGCCGCCTGCCGCGCCGCGCACGCCTGCCAGACGGCGTCGGACACCAGACGGCCGGCCTGCAGCACCAGCATCAGCTCGGCGTCGAGCGTGGCGACGGCCGCCACCATGCCGGCGTCGGCCCCCTGCAGCAGGGGCGGCACCTGGCCCAGCGCCGCCGCGTCCAGCGCGCGCACGCCCAGCACGGAGTCGACGGCCAGCGCCAGCCGGCCCCGGCCCAGTGCCAGCGCGACGAAGCGCCCGCCCGGCGCGACGCCGGCGCCGCCGAGCAGGCGCGCCAGGTCGAGCACCGGCACGGCGGCGCCGCGGATCAGGGCCAGGCCCAGCATACAGGGGGGCATCTCGGGCAGCGCCTCCAGCGGCTGGGCACGCATGATTTCGCGCACATGGGGCAGCGCCAGCGCGCACAGCAGGCCATGGCTGCGGCACAGCAGGAACGACGTCGACGGCACAGGCTCATTCGGCACGGTCAAGCTCCTCAGGCGGCGCCGGGCGGGGCGCGGCGACAGCGAGCCCATCAAGCATGTGGGCCTTGCCGCCGCGCGCAGAGACGGCTTGCAATGGATAGTACACTTAGTCTTGCCGCACATCAGCAATTTTCGTACAGTGTCGCCATCATTGCGCGTCAGGCATGCGCGCAATGGCAACAGGGCGGGGCTATGCGCCCCGCCCTGCCCCCTGTCACGCGCCGATCCCGCTTAACGCACGCCCACCGGCAACTCCGGATGCTCCTGCGGCAGCGCATACTTGACGCCGCTCAACGTCACCGTGTAATTCGACGGTCCCGAGATCGGCAGCCGGTAATTCAGCGTCAGCGCCACCGACGCGCCCGGCGCCAGCGTTTGCCAGGACGGCAGCGCGAAGCGGGCGCGGTTGAAGTTGGCCTTGAAGCCGCCGATATTGTTCGGCCCCGTGTAACCGGCCACGATGGTCTTCAAGCCGAAACCGGACTGGTCGCTGAGGTCGGACGGCGCCGACACAGGATAGTCGAACTCGAAAACGGTGCCGCCCTGCAGCACCAGGGACGAGTTGTTCTTGACCGTCATCACCGGGTTGATCGGATAGTTGCTGTCGCCCGGTTTCCACGAACCCAGCGTGATGCTGACGTTGGCGGTCATGGCCGGCACCTCGCCCTCGGCGCGCTTGTTGCCGTAAGGGCCGGCCGTGCGCAGGGCCTCGTACAGGGTGTTCGTCAGCGTGTAACCCATGCCGTACTGGCCCTTGCCGCCGTTCTTAGTCGCATCCCAGGCATAGTCGCCGGCCATCTCCCAGATCATCACCCCGCCGATCTGATTGTTGATGATGTACTGCGCCTTGGCGCCTATCGACTGGGTAGTTTCGGTGGAGATAAACACCTTCTTGGTCGCGTTCCACAACCACGGCGCCACCATCGTGCTGCTGTAGAACGGCGCATAGGTGCCGACCAGGGTTTTGTCGCTGACCTTGTAGGCGTCCAGATAGTCCGGCACGATGCCGTTCTGCAGGTTCAGCGCGTGCCACAGCGGGTTGCCGCCGCCGGGCACCGGCTTGCCCTCGCTGTCGAGGTCGAACCAGACATTGTCGATGCCGGTCGCGCCCGTGCCGCACGTCTTCACGCGGGCGCAGGTGACGGGCGAGTTGACCACCGCCGTCGTGCCCCACAGACCGTTGCTGCCGCCGTTCACGTCTTTCCAGCCGCGGGTGTAGTACGGCACGCCGATATTGATGCGCCCCGCCTGCAGCGCGCCGCGATAGTAGCGGTAAGCCCAGTCGGTGTTCAGGTAGCCGATGTTCTGGTACTGGTAGGCGTTGCCGGCCTTCAGCTCGGCGTCGTTGCCGTCGTCGAACAGGGCGGCGTTGGGGCCGACATACTGGTTCCAGCCGCCGTGCAAGTCGTAGGACATCAGGCTGGCGTAGTCGAGGTACTGCAGGCCGGACATGTTTTCCTCGCCGCGCAGCACCCAGCCGGATGCCGAGCCGGCGATGGTCAGCAGGTAGTATTTATTGTCGGCCACGGCCGCCGCGTCGAGTTTCTGCCGCACCGTCTTCAACAGCACATTGTAGCTGGCCATCAAGCCGTGCAGGCGCGGTTTCGAGAGGCCGAAGTCGAGCGGATTGCCCGCTTCCGCGTTCGTCGTCGGATGCTCGTAGTCGATGTCGATGCCGTCGAAGAAGGTGTACTGGCGCAGGAAGGCCACCATCGAATCGGCCAGCGTGTTGATGCCGGCGCTGTTGAGCGAGCCGTCGGCGTTGGTGGTGGCCGTATAGAAGCCGGTACTGGCCGCCCAGCCGCCCACGGAAACCATCACCTTGACGGCGGGGTTTTTCTTCTTGTACTGGGCCAGCAGGTTGAAATGGCCCTGGTACGGCAGCGACGGGTCCATCGCCGCAGCCGGCACGCCGGGCCAGGTCAGCCCCGTTTCGGGGTTGTTCGCGCCGCTGCCGATGGCGATCTTGAAAGTGGCCGGATCGACCGAGGCGAAGGCGTAGTTGACGTGGGTGATTTTGTCCCAGGGCAGATTATTGACCAGGTAAGTCGGACTGCCGTCGACGCCGGTGCGCCAACTGGTGAAGTAGCCGATGATGCGGCGATTCAAGCCATTGGCGAGGATTTCCCGGCCGTTGGCGTCGTAGACCTTGCAATACGGTACGCTGGCTACGCTGGAAATCAGGCCGTCCGGACGGCACGGCGTCGGCGCCGGGGTGGGCGTGGGTGGGGTGGGCGTGGGCGTTGGCGGGACAGGCGTGGGTGTCGGCGTAGGCGGCGTGGGCGTCGGCACGGGCGTCGGCGTCACGCAGGCTTCGGGGCCCGCCGCAGACCACGCCTGTTGCCATGCCCAACCGACGCCCGGTTCATACGCGGCATGACCGGAAGAACACCAGCCGGCCACGCTACAGATATAGTTGCCGCTGGCATGCGACACCACCTGCCCGGCGCTGTAGCTGGCGCCCGCGACATACGGTTTGCAGTCGGGCGCCGGCGTCGGGGCCGGCGCCGCCACGGCGGCGGCCAGGCTCGCCTTCTGGGCGGCCGTCGGCCCGCCCTGCTCCTGCCCGCCGCCGCAAGCGGCAAGCATGCCGCCCAGGATCGCCATCAATACAGCATTACGTTGGGTTTTCAAGTCTGTCTCCATCCGGTTATGGTTTTACCGCGAAAGAATCGTTGTTCTCTGCCCGCTACTCGACCTCGCTTTACTTCAGCTTCACGTTCCAGTTCGCTTCCACGCATTTCACGTAGTTGTCCGCGATCAGGGCGCTGTACGGCGTCTGATAACTGACCAGCTGGCACTGGTTCTCGCCCCCCGCCTTCCAGTTCTTTTCCCAGTAGATGTTGTAGGACGCCGAACTGGCGGGGCCGAAACGCTGCATCGTCGCGCAGGACAACTTCTCGGCGCTGTAATTCCAGCCAAGGTCGGCGGCGAATTGCTTGAAGTAGTCGATGCGGTTTTGCGCGGCCGGCTTTTCCGTGCCCAGGCCGCACTCGGCATTGATGATCATGATGGTGGTGGCGAAATCATTGCCCGCGCCGGCGGCGATATCGGCCTGGTTCGGCACCCAGGTGCCGTCGAGCACATGCAGCATCGACGGTTTCGGCGGCTGCGGATACACGAAGAAGAACGTCGCCGAGGCCAGATTGAGCCAGGTGGACGCCACCAGATCGGGATTTTTCAGCAGCACCGACTGGTCGCCATTGTTCATCGCCTGCGAGAACGGACCGTAGTTATAGTTGTACGACAACTGCTTGGCGCCCCGCCCGAAGTATTTCTTGAAGCTGCCATCGGCATTCACGCCGCAGGTCCACACCTTGTTAAACACGGGGTCGGCACATTCGACGTTGTAACCGCAACCGGCGCCGGTTTCGTCGCAACCCAACTCGCGCAGATACTTCAAGCCCTGGCGCCATTGCGGCGTCGGGATGCTGGCGTTGTGGTCGCCGGTTTCCTGCACGAAGTGGGCAAACATGGTTGCCAGCGTGTGGCGGCAGATGCTGTCGGCATTGCGGCCGTCCGCGTAGTCGTCGCACACGGCCGGAAATTTCGCCACCGCCTGCAGGAAGCGCTGGTAGGTGTAACTGGGATCGCGCACGGCGAAATAGAAATCCCATTTGAGCGCCGGCAGCAAGCGCTCGACGCGCCTGACGTTGACGGGATTGCTCGCCAGCCCCGCCTGCACCCGGTCGACGTCGGCGTTCGGCAGTGTGCGGATCGACGCCTTCACCTTGCGGAAGAAATCGTTGTTGGTCAGGGCCGCCTCCGTCGCCTCGGCCTGCGCCCGCGTCGGAATGCCCGGCGTCGGCGTCGGGGGCGGCGTCGGTGTAGGCGTCGGCGTCGGGGTGGGCGTCGGAGTGGGCGTTGGCGGCGGCGTCGGTGTCGGCGTCAGCGGCACGAGGGCCCAAGGCCCATACGGATCAGCCGAGGGGATCTCGCCCTTCACCCACCACTTGGCCTTATACACATTGCCTTGGTAGATGACGCACTGCGGCGCGACGTAGACCTGGTTCGCGTCCCATGCCGTGCACGTTTCGCCGACGCTGAGCTGCGCCAGCAGTGTCGTCGGCGTGTCCGTGCTGGTCGAGGAGCCACCGCAAGCTGCCAGTGTTCCGCCCAGCAAACCGCCCAACAGGCTGATGAACAGCCGGCTCGTTCGTTTCGTTTTCAAGGTTGTCTCCCAAAGTTTTGCGAAAAACCATCTATGTAGTTTTTTCTGCTGCAAAAGCGCGCGCAGCGGCGCCGCTTTCTGCAAAGAGCATGCGATGTTGAAAATTGGTAGTCAAGTGGTTTTTACTAAAGAGCAATTTTGCAATACCACTTACAAGATCACGCGGTCGCGGCGGGGATAAACGCGGGTGCCGGGGACGCTGTTGCGGCATCCGGCAAGATTAATAAAACAGCAAAAGCATCGCATGCTGAATACACCTATCCAGCATGAATAAAGCGCTACAGATTATTGATTTTATTTAAAATTATTTTCCCCGGGCGCCGGCGTCCAGGGAAGGCCGGCAGGCATTGCCGCGTCCTCGCGGCGGCCCGGAAATGAGGGAGGGAAAGAGTCTATGCAAAGCGGCAATCAAGTCATACAGCGCTGAATGAATACCGTTTTTCGGCGATTCGGGAACTGGTATGGTGCCGGCCGCGCGCGGCGGCGCGGCCGTTTTCCCGTCCCCGCCGAGCTTCATTTTTTCGGGTAATAAAGCTCGTAGAACCAGGCGCAGGCGGTTTCAATCTGCGCCTGGATGCGCGGTGGAATGTCATGCCGCCTGGGCTTGGCAATGCGCGTGGATTGGCGGTGCGGATACTTCATATGGTAGTGGCTGTCGCTCTCCTGGACGCCGACTGTCAGCTGGTTCGGGTCGATCGTGCAGGGCGCCAAACCCAGCCACGCGTACAGGTGCGACATGCAGGCGGCCGGCTGCTCGACCAGGTCCTCGAAGCGGACAAAATACAGGCGCTTTTGCACCTCGGCCGGTAGATCGATGACGGCGTGCAGGGAACTCAGGGGCGCGCCGATCGACCTGTCCTTGGCGAACAACATGTCGGCCCGCCCCATCCGGTCGAAGTCGGCGAGGTGGTCGATGAAGTCGACGAGGATGGTGCGCTGGTGCTGGGCTTCGATGGAACCGTAGATCTGCCCCAGCTCGCGCAGGCAGACGACCAGCTTGGCTTCCGGCGCCAGCGCCAGCAGCAACTCGATGGCGTGCAGCCAGGCCCGGTTCTTGTCGACGACGGCTTTGCTGTCGCAGTCGTGATACCAGCCGCGCAAGTAGGCGCGCATGGCCGACATCAGGTGGGCGTAACTGGCCTCGAAAGCGCTGTCGAGCTGGGACAGGAAGAACTGGTCGTCGCTGACCATGCGGCGCATGCCCAGCAGGGTGTTGCACAAGGGCGAACTATGCCCCTCGCAGTGGATGTCCGGATGCTGCGCCAGCATCTGGCACAGCAAGGTTGAACCGGCCCGCGGCAATCCGGTCACGCCGATGAAGTTGGCCGTCATCGGCGCGACGCCTGGGCTGGATGAAGAGGACGCATGGCATTTCCCTTCCGATCGTTGATTTCGATGCAATGAAGGACAATTTGACGCTTAAATCGCGCGCCGTCAAGCTCAGGCCGACATTAGCGTCATTCCCCCCTCAAGGACGCAAGCGCCGCCAGCCGATGACGATGCCGGTCACGCTGATGAGCATGCCGCCGGCGCAGATGACGATCATCCACAGGTCCCACCACGGACGCCGCTCCAGCAGGGGCGCCCAGTCCCAGCTGTGCAACAGCGCAAACAGCCAGCGCTTGGCGCGCTGGTGCCCGTCAAGCTGCTTGACGACGGCGCCGCTGGACGGGTCCAGGTACAACCAGGTGGTGTGCGGATCGTCGAACTTCAGCCGCAGCACGGGCAGGTGCTTCATCCCCCCCGTCATCGTGTGGGCGTCGCGGCTGTAGTAGTAAGTGTCGTACTCGCTCAGCACGCTGGCCTCCGTTACCTTGCTGGAGGCCAGCATGGCGCCGCCCAGCGCCCGCATGCGCGCGATGTCGAACGCCGCAAACGGCTGCGCCCCGTCCTCGCCCCCGGCGGCGAGCAGGCGCGTGCGGCCCTGCCCGTCCCACGCCAGGAAATAGCCGGCGCCGTCGACGACGCGCCATTCCAGCTCGCGCGCCTCGAAGCCGCTGGCGGCCAGGCGCCGCAGCGCCTCGCGCGCCGGCAGCGTGAAGCGGGCGGCCTGCCAGCGCTGCTGTTGCCCGACCTTGGGCGCGCCGGAGTCCAGCACCTTGAAGGGATTCATCGACATCAGGCCGCTGAAGATGAAGGTGACGGTCAACGTGCCGAACAGCAGACCGAGCAGGTGGTGCCAGCGCATCCAGGGTTCGCGGTAAGGCGAACGCGAGCCGCTGCGGAAGCGCCCCGAGAAGCGCCAGCGCCACACGCCCACCAGCATGCCCAGCAGCGCCAGCACGGTGGCCGCGATGGAGCTGTAGGTGACGATGTCGTTCCAGAAACGCTCCGTGACGCCGCCGCGGAACGGGTACAACCAGTGTATCCAGCTGCCGACCCAGTTCCAGCCGCGCTCGCTTGCGCTGGCGTCGCGCACCACCTCGCCGGTGCGCGCCGACACATACAGCCGCGTCGACGCGGCGTCGGCCATCTGGATGCGGTGCAGCGGCCGCTGCGCGTCCAGCGCCTTCGAGTGGCTGAAGGCGTCCTCGTCCACCAGATCCTCGTGAAAGGCTGGCACGCCCGGCATGAAGGCCCGCGCCGCCGCCAGCGCGTCGTCGGCGCCGACGCCGTCCACGCGCAGGCCGCTGACGCCGTCGAGCGCGACCACGCCCGCCCGGCCATAGTTGAGCAGCGCGCGCGGACGCCCGGCAACCGAGGTCAGGCGAACCGCCGCCGGCTCCCCGTCGCGGCCGGCCGCCTGCAGCCATTGCTCCAGCGTCGCGCAGCAGTTAACCCCGTCCAGCTCGGGCAGCGCGGCCAGGCGCTCGGCGTGGCTCAGTTTCGGATAGCCGACGTACATCATCACCACGCCGGAGAAGAACCACATGGCCATGAACAGGCACAACACGATACCGAGCCAGCGGTGAATCAAATACAGCTTGCGCTTCATGCCGCCGCCCTCCTCAGAACCACGCTTGCAGGGTCAAGTCCAGCGAACGCGGCGCGCCGAGGTAAAAGCTGGTGCTGCCGACATTGGCCGCATACACCTTGTCGGTGAGGTTTTTCACGCGGGCGGTCAGCCGCGTGTTGGGCTGGATCTGATAGCTCAGGCTGGCGCCGAACAGCGTGTAGCCGGCGTCGCTGACCGTGTTCGCCGTGTTGCCGTAGCGCCGGGACAGGTGGCGCGCGTCCGCGCTCAGTTGCAGCGCGGGGCTGACGTTCCAGCTCAGCCAGAGGTTCGACACCCAGGCCGGAATGTTCGCCGGCACCTTGCCGGCGCGCGACACGGCCTTGCCGCCGACCGTTTCGATGAAGCTGTCGTATTGCGCGTCCGTGTAGGCCAGATTGCCCTCCAGCAGCCAGGCCGGGTTCAGCTTGAACGAGGTGGCCGCCTCGACGCCGCGGGCCGATTGCTGGCCCACCGGCAAGGTGGTGCCGGGATTGTTCTGGTCGGCGATGGCCAGGTTCTTGCGCGACACCTGATAGGCCGCCAGCGTCGCGCTGCCACGCCCGCCAAGGTAGTCGAACTTGCTGCCGACCTCGAACTGCCGCCCCGTGGTCAGCTCCGAGCCGCGTGCCTGGCCGTAGGAAATCGAGCTGAGGATGCCGGCCGGCGGATCGGCCGCCGTGCTGTACTGCACATACACATTGGCGTGCGGCGCCAGGTCGTACACCAGGCCCAGGCGGCCCGTGGTCGGCCGGTAACTGTGCTTGAAGTCGGCCGGATTGGCGGCGCTGGCCGTCTTGTGGTTGACCAGTTCGATGTCGATGCGGTCATGCCGCAGGCCCGTCACCAGCGCCAGCGCCGGCGTCAGGCGCAGGCGGTTTTCCAGGAACAGGGCCAGCGTGTTGACCTTGTTGGTGCGGTCCGGCGTGAAGCCGGGTTTCATGCCGGACACGTCGAAAAAGCGCTCGGTCTGGAAAACATAGGGGTCGACCGTGCTGACGGGGCCGGACAGCGACAGCGGGAAGCGCGTCTGCGTGTTGCGGCTGTAGTCCAGCCCCGCCGACCAGTCCGCCTTCATGCCGCCCAGCTCGCCCTTATGGGTCCACTCGACCCGGTCGCCGTTGAGTTGCTGGTCGTGGCGCTGCAACAAGGCGCCCGAGCGCAGCACCTTCGTGTTGTCGGCGTTGAAAGCATAGTTTTCCACGTTGCGGAAATCGCGCAGCGCGTTGTAATGGTAGACGGTGTTCTTCAGCGTGCTGTTCGGCGACAGGCGGTATTCCAGCAGCGAGCGGGCCCACTGCACGGTCTGCTCGTAGACGCCGTCGGCCGAATTATAGTTCTTGAAACGGGTGGCGGGGTCGATGCGGCCGTCGCCCGTGGCCGGGTTCAGCAGCGGCGTGCCCCAGTACGGCCGGTCGACTTTCTCGTGCTGGTACTCCAGCGCCAGCGTGTGCGACAGGCGCGGGCCGATGTCGCTGAGCAGCGAGGCGGCGACATTGAGCGCGTCGCGGCGCTGCCCGTCCACATAGCCGTTGCTGCGGCCGCGGTTGACGTCCAGGCGCGCGTAGTGCTGCGCGCCGCCGGCTTCGCCGAGGCGCCGGTTCACGCCCAGCGCCAGGTCGGCCGTGGCGAAGGAGCCGTAGCGGGCCCGCCATTCCAGCGCGTCGGCGTCGCGCTGCGCCAACTTCGTCACGTAGTTGATCGAGCCGCCGACGGCGCCGGCGCCGAATAGATAGGTCGACGGCCCGCCGATGACCTCGACGCGCTCATAAATCCAGCTGTCGACGGGGCGCGCGGCGATGGCGTCGTACTGCGGCGTGATGCCGTTGAACAACTGGGTCAGGCTGGACGAGCCGAAGCCGCGATAATACACGGAGCCGGCCGAGCCCGGCGGCGACGCGGCCGTGACGCCGGGCACGCTGGACAAGATCTCCTGGGTGTTGGCGGCGCCGCGCGCCTCGATGGTGGCGCGGTCGACGATGGCGACCGAGGCCGGCGTCTCGCGCGGCGTCAGGCCGAGGCGCGAGCCGGTGTTGTTGACCTCGTCGAGCGACAGCTTGTCGCCGGCGCGGCTGGCGCTGACGGTGACCGTCGGCAGGGTCCGGACTTCCGGCTGGCCCGATGGGGACGATTGCGAAAAGGCCGGTGCGCACAGGGCGGCGACGGCGGCGGCGACTACGGTTTTATTGAAGTTCATACGGGACTGCCTCGAAACTAGAAAGTGCTTCGCCTGCGCCGGCGCTGACGCGCGCGCGGCGGGGCGGAAAATGCATGCGCAAACAGGCGCACGCCCCATCGGCCGGCGCGACTGGCGCCGGGCTGCGATGGCCGGGGTGCTGCTATCTAGGAGAGGACGGGCGGGGCGCGCGGGTGCGCGCTGCTCCACGCGAACAGCGGGCGCGGCGCGGAGAAGAACAGGCTGGGATAGCGGGCCGGCGCGACTTCCGGTAGGGTGAACGAGAAGCGCAATGGCTGCGTCGGCAGCAGGGGCGCGTGCAGCACGCAGAACGGGCAATGCTCCAGTTGCAGCGTCGACGGTGCGCCCGGATCGGCCGGCGCCAGGTCGGCCACGGCGACCAGCTTGCTGCCCTGGGCCGAGCAAATCTGCATCCACGAGCCGCCGTCCTTGGCCAGCGCCTGCGACAGCGTCGGCACCAGCGCCAGGCCCAGGATGGCGGCGAGCGCGATCCAGGAAAACAGGCGGCGGAGGGCGAGGAATGGGGACATGGCCGCGATTCTAAACACCGCCCATGGGAGCGTCAAGGCGCCATACGAACTATTGACGCGGCGGCGCTGGACGACAAAAAACCCGCGGCCCAGTGAGGGGCGCGGGTTTCAGGTCGTTCCGGCATGGGCCGGAACTAAATCGTGGCGGAAAGGGTGAGATTCGAACTCACGGTACACCAAAGATGTACACTGGATTTCGAGTCCAGCGCATTCGACCACTCTGCCACCTTTCCTAATTTACTGCTCTTTCCCACTTCAACGACCAGACCGCAACAGGCTTTCCAGCCACCAGACACCGCGAAAAGCAAAAAACCCCAGCAATGGGGCTTTTGCTCTGCCGCTCAACACCTAGGTGTTTAAATTCTGGCGGAAAGGGTGAGATTCGAACTCACGGTACACCAAAGATGTACACTGGATTTCGAGTCCAGCGCATTCGACCACTCTGCCACCTTTCCTGCTTGCTTCTGTCGCTTGCTGCTGCGAGAACAAGATTATAGCAGGGTATAAAAAAAACGGAAGGGGCAAAAATGGAAATCTTCAGATTTCCACTGCAAGCCGCCGCCCTGCCCCGCCATCAAGCTCAGGCCGCGGCCAGACGGGTCAGGCCGCCCATGTAAGGCTGCAACACGGCCGGGATCTCGACGCTGCCATCCGCCTGCTGGTAATTTTCCAGGACCGCCACCAGGGTGCGGCCGACGGCCAGGCCGGAGCCGTTCAGCGTGTTCACCAGCTCGGGCTTGCCCTGGGCGTTGCGGAAACGCGCCTGCATGCGGCGCGCCTGGAAGGCTTCGCAGTTCGACAGCGAGGAAATTTCGCGGTAAGTGTTTTGCGCCGGCAGCCACACTTCCAGGTCATAGGTCTTGGTGGCGCTGAAACCCATATCGCCGGTGCACAGGGCGACCACGCGGTACGGCAGGCCGAGGCGCTGCAAGATGGTTTCGGCGTGGCCGAGCATCTCTTCCAGCACCTGGTAGGAGCTGTCCGGGTGCACGACCTGGACCATTTCGACCTTGTCGAACTGGTGCTGGCGGATCATGCCGCGCGTGTCGCGGCCGTAGCTGCCCGCCTCCGAGCGGAAGCATGGCGTGTGCGCCGCCATCTTCAAGGGCAGCGCGTCGAGCGCGAGGATTTCGTCGCGGGCGATATTGGTCAGCGACACTTCCGACGTCGGGATCAGGTAGAAGGTTTCGCCCTCGCCTTCCTGGCCGCCTTTTTTCACCGAGAACAGGTCCGCCTCGAATTTCGGCAGCTGGCTGGTGCCGCGCAGCGATTCGGCGTTGACCATATAGGGCGTGTAGCATTCCGTGTAGCCGTGCTCGTCGACGTGGGTGTTGAGCATGAACTGCGCCAGCGCCCGGTGCAGCCGGGCGATGCCGCCCTTCATCACCGAAAAGCGCGAGCCGGTCAGCTTGGTGGCGACGTCGAAGTCCAGACCCAGCGGGGCGCCGACGTCGACATGGTCCTTGACCTCGAAATCGAAGCTGCGCGGCGCGCCGACCTTGCGCACTTCGACGTTGGCGCTTTCGTCGGCGCCGATGGCGACCGATTCGTGCGGCAGGTTAGGCAGCGTCAGCATGAACTCGCTCATCTTCGCCTGCACCAGCGCCAGCGCCGTTTCGTCCGCCTTCAGCGCGTCGCCCAGGCCGGCCACTTCCGCCATCACGGCCGAGGTATCTTCCCCCTTGCCCTTCAACATGCCGATCTGCTTGGACAGCGCATTGCGCTTGCCCTGCAGTTCCTCGGTGCGCGTCTGGATCGCCTTGCGCTCGGCCTCAAGGGCGTTGAAGCCGGCCACGTCGAGCTGGAATTTACGTGTCGCCAGGCGCGCCGCGACGTTGTCGATGTCTTTACGGAGAAGTTGAATGTCTATCATGGGGAAGTAATGGCGCTATGTCGAAAACGCAATTGTACCAAGCCGCGCCCACTTCTTTATGAGTTTTGCGCAGTTCCGCCTCAATCCTGCAAACAGGCCGGCAGCGCCGCATCGGCGGCCCGGTGCACCAGTTGCCCCAGCGTGCCGATGGCGCGCTCGATTTCCGGGCTCCAGGTGTTGCCGCAGTTGAGGCGGATGTAATTGCCGAACTTGCCCGAGGCGGAAAACAGCGGCCCCGGCACCAGCGCGATGCCCTCGCCGATGGCGCTGCGGTGCAGGGCCATGGCGTCGACCTGCTCCGGCATCTGCACCCACAGCACGAAACCGCCCTGCGGCTCGGACAGCGAGCATTCGGCGGGAAAATAGGTCGACACGGCGTCGGACATGCGGGCGATGCGCTGGGCCAGCACGCGGCGCATCTTGCGCGTCTGGTTGTCGTAGCTGCTGCCGGCGAGGAAGTCGGCCAGCACGGCCTGGAAGAAATGGCTGGTGGCGCCGCTGGAGACGGCTTTCAGCAAGGCCACCTCCTGCGCGTAACGCCCGGCGACGACGTAGCCGACCCGCGCCGCCGGCGTGATCGCCTTCGAGAACGAGGAGCACAGCAGCACGTGGCCGCTGGTGTCGTAGGCTTTCACCGGCCACGGCCGTTCGGCGGCGAAGCACAGGTCGCCGTAGATGTCGTCCTCGATCAGCGGAATGCCGTGCAGCGACAGCAGCGCCGCCAGGCGCTTCTTGTTTTCCTCCGGCATCAGGCAGCCGAGCGGATTGTTGGCGTTCGGGATGAACAGGCAGGCTTGCACGAGGCCGGCGCGCATCGCCAGTTCCAGCGCGTCCAGCGACGGCCCCGTTTTCGGATGGGTGGGAATCTCCAGCGCCTTCATGCCCAGGCTCTCTATCATCTGCAGCAGCACGAAATAGGTGGCCGACTCGATGGCGATGGTGTCGCCCGGCTTGGCGACGGCGCGCAGGCACAGGCTGATGGCCTCGGTGCAGGAACTGGTGACGACGATCTCGCCGGGGTCCAACTGGCCCCAGTCCAGCGTGCGCCGGTTGATCTGGCGCAGGAAGTTCGGTTCGTTCGTCTCGAAGCAGCTGACCTTGGCCAGCAGGCCCGGATCGCGCCGCGCCACCGAGCTGACGGTGCGCTGCATGCGCTTGATCGGCAGCATTTCGTCGGGCGGCCAGGCCGAGCCGAGCTGGATGACGTTCGGCGATTCGTTCAGGCTCAGCACGCGCATCAGCACATTGTTGATGCCGACAAAGGCCGGCTCCTTCAAGTGCTGGGTGTCGGTCATCGCCGCCAGCATCTTGGCGCGGTGGCGCACGTAGTAGCCGGCCTGCGGCCTGGCCTCGACCAGGCCGCGGTCCTCCATCAGCCGCAGCGCCTGCATCACGGTGCTGACGGACAGGCGCTTTTGCTGCGCCAGGTGGCGGATCGACGGCAGCCGGTCGCCGGGCGCGAAGACGCGGCTGGCGATCAGCGCGCCCAGCTCGTTGGCCAATTGTTCGTAGAGGTTGATTTGCATGGTCATTTAGCGATTGTGACGCAAACAGGGAACGCGCAGACAGATACAGTTACCAGCATTTTCGAGCATAACAGTTTAGATGAAACGCCACTGTCATGGTAACAATTGTCGTTTATTGCATCTGTTATGGTCGGCTGCGACGCCGTATTCTGGCCCCATGTTTTGACAGCCAGGGAGACGGAAATGAGCAAGCTAGCGGCGGCACGGGCAAAAGGCCATGTGGAATATGAATTGACGGAGCGGCACTTGCTGCGCCTGAGCAACGCGGCGGGGCGGCGCATCGAATGCGTCTCGGGCCGCGCCCTGATCACCGCTTACGGCGAAACGACCGACTTCTCCCTGCGCGAGGGCAATGTGTTCATCGTCCCGAACAATGGGCTGACCCTGGTCGAAGCCATCGGCAACGGCCGGGTGCGGGTCAAGTCGCCGGCGCTGCCGGGGCAGGCATCGCTGGCGCGCACGCTGCGCCGCGCGGCGGAGCTGCTGCGCCGGATCTGGCACGCGGTGCAGGGGGAACAGAAAGCGCTGCGTTAAGAGCGGGGGCCGGGGCGCCGATTCAGACGGGATCGGCGATCCGGCGATCGGCGAAACGGGCTTTTCCTAGCCCTTGCCCGCCTTGCGGTCCAGTTCCCTGAGCCAGGCCAGCTTGTCGGCGATCTTGCTTTCCAGTCCGCGCGGCACGGGGCGATACCAGCCCGGTTCCGGCATGCCGTCCGGGAAGTAGGTTTCGCCGGCCGCGTAGGCATCCGGCTCGTCATGGGCGTAGCGGTAGGCGTGGCCGTAGCCCAGTTCCTTCATCAATTTGGTCGGCGCGTTGCGCAAATGCACCGGCACTTCCTTCGATTTGTCGCGCTTGACGAAGGCCATCGCCGTGTTGAAGGCGTTGTAGCCGGCATTGCTCTTGGCCGCGATGGCCAGATAGATCAGGGCCTGCCCCAGCGCCAGCTCCCCTTCCGGCGAACCGAGCCGCTCATAGGTTTCCGCCGCGTCGTTGACGATCGTCAGCGCCCGCGGGTCGGCCAGGCCGATGTCTTCCCAGGCCATGCGGACGATGCGGCGCGCCAGGTATTTCGGGTCGGCGCCGCCGTCTATCATGCGGCAGAACCAGTACAGCGCCGCATCCGGGTTTGAACCGCGCACCGATTTGTGCAGCGCCGAAATCTGGTCGTAGAAATTGTCGCCGCCCTTGTCGAAGCGGCGCGAGTTCAGCGTCAGCGCATTGTCGACGAAGGCCGCATCGATGCTCGTGATGCCGGCCGACCCGGCCGCCGTCTCGGCCTGCTCCAGCAGATTCAGGAAGCGGCGCGCGTCGCCGTCGGCGAAACCGATCATGGTGTCGACGGCGACGGCGTCGAAGGTAAGGTGCGGCAGCGAACTCGCGCGCGCCTTCTCGAACAATTGCTTCATCTCGTCTTCGTTGAGCGACTTCAGCACATACACCTGGGCGCGCGACAGCAGCGCCGAGTTGACCTCGAAGCTGGGGTTTTCGGTGGTCGCGCCGATGAAGGTGACGAGGCCCGATTCGACGAAGGGCAGCAAGGCGTCCTGCTGGGATTTGTTGAAGCGGTGGATCTCGTCGACGAACAGCAGGGTGTGCTTGCCGGACTGGTCCAGATTGTGCTGGGCCTGGTCCATCGCGGCGCGGATATCCTTGACGCCGGCGAACACGGCCGACAGCGCGATGAACTCGCTGTCGAAGGCGTGCGCCATCAGCCGCGCCAGCGTGGTCTTGCCGACGCCGGGCGGCCCCCACAGTATCATCGAATGGGCTTTGCCGGCCTCGAAGGCCAGGCGCAGGGGCTTGCCCGCGCCCAGCAAGTGGCCCTGGCCGATGACTTCGGACAGGTGCTTGGGCCGCAGCGCTTCGGCCAAGGGCTGGCGCGGTGCGGTGGAAAATAGGTCAGCCATGGGTGATTACCGATTGCGGGGCCGGGAGGCGGCCAGCGCCGCCCCTGCCTTAATTATTGAGGACGTCGGCGCCCTTGGGCATGACAAATTTAAAGTGTGCGGCCGATTGCGGCGGATTTTTCTGGAAGTTCTTGAACGCCAGCACGGAGGTCTGGCCGAAGGAATCGCGCAGCTCCATCGCCTCCGGCACGCCGTTGCGCAAGCCGATGCTGATGTCGTCGAAGGTCGTGTCTTTCGCCTTCGGCGTCGCCTTCAACCACTCCATGCCGTCGCGGCTGCCGGCCTCGGCCAGGGTGAAGTTCTTTTCCAGGTCGTTGCTGCCGAACAGGATCGCGGCCGGCGAGGAGCCCAGCGCGTTGCCCAGCTTCTTGGTCGTGACCTGGTTCAAGTCCTTGTCGTAGACGTACAGCTGCTCCCCATCGGCCTGCAACAGTTGCTCGTATGGTTTCACATAGTTCCAGATGAACTTGCCGGGACGGGCGAACTCGAAGGTGCCGCTGGACGGCGCCGACACCTTGTTCACGCCGTCGACCTTCTTGATCTGGCGCTGGGTGAACTCGCCCTTGGCCGCCTTGGTGGCGCTCACGAAGGTCTTGAATTGCTCCAGCGCGCTGGCGGACGCGGCGCCGGCGCACAACAGGCCGCAGGCGAAAGCCAGGGCGCTCAATACAGTGTGTTTCTTCATCATGCTCATGCGTTTATCCTTGTTCTGCGCTCGCCGCCGGCACCAGGATTTCCCGGTTGCCGTTCGATTGCATCGTTGACACGACGCCGCTCTGCTCCATTTGTTCCAGCAGGCGGGCCGCGCGGTTATAGCCAATGCGCAAGTGACGCTGCACCAGCGAGATCGAGGCACGCCGGTTTTTCAACACGACGGCGACGGCCTGGTCGTACATCGGGTCGGCCTCGCCGCCGCCCTCGCCCGGCGGCGCGCCATCGGCGCCGCCCTCTTCCAGCGTGCCGCCTTCGAGGATGCCATCCACGTAATTCGGTTCGCCCTGCGCCTTCAAGTGGCTGACGACGCGGTGCACCTCGTCGTCGGACACGAAGGCGCCGTGCACGCGCACCGGCAAGCCGGTTCCGGGCGGCATATACAACATATCGCCCATGCCCAGCAGCGCCTCCGCGCCCATCTGGTCGAGAATGGTGCGCGAGTCGATCTTCGACGACACCTGGAAGGCGATGCGGGTGGGAATGTTCGCCTTGATCAGGCCGGTAATCACGTCCACAGATGGGCGCTGCGTCGCCAGAATCAAGTGCAAGCCGGCGGCGCGGGCCTTTTGCGCGATACGGGCGATCAATTCCTCGACCTTTTTGCCGACGACCATCATCAAGTCGGCCAGCTCGTCGATGATGATGACGATGGTCGGCAGTTTCTCCAGCGGCTCAGGCGCGTCCGGCGTCAGGCTGAAGGGGTTCGGGATGTGCTCTTCGCGCTTCTGCGCCTCGGCGATCTTGGCGTTGTAGCCGGCCAGGTTGCGCACGCCCAGCTTGCTCATCAGCTTGTAGCGGCGCTCCATCTCGTTGACGGCCCAGTTCAGCGCGTGGCCGGCCTGGCGCATATCGGTGACGACCGGCGCCAGCAGGTGCGGAATGCCCTCGTAGACGGACATTTCCAGCATTTTCGGGTCGATCAGGATCAGGCGCACGTCGAGCGGGTCGGATTTGTACAGCAGCGACAGGATGGTCGCGTTGATGCCGACCGACTTGCCCGAGCCGGTCGTGCCGGCCACCAGCAAGTGCGGCATCTTGGCCAGGTCGGCGACGACGGGCTTGCCGGCGATGTCCTTGCCCAGCGCGATGGTCAGGCTGGAGACGCCGTCGTTGTAGACCTTGGAGCCGAGGATTTCCGTCAGGCGCACGATCTGCCGTTTCGGGTTCGGCAATTCCAGCGCCATGTAATTCTTGCCGGGGATGGTTTCGACGACGCGGATCGAGGTCAGCGACAGCGAACGGGCCAGATCGCGGGCCAGGCCGACGATCTGGCTGCCCTTGACGCCGGTGGCCGGCTCGATTTCATAGCGCGTGACCACCGGCCCCGGATAGGCGGCGACGACCTTGGCGTCGACGCCGAAGTCCGACAGCTTCTTCTCGATCAGGCGGCTGGTGAATTCCAGCGTTTCCACCGACACCGTCTCGACGGCGGCGGGCGCCTCGTCGAGCAGGGACAGGGGCGGCAGATTACTGTCAGGCATTTCCTGGAACAGCGTGGCCTGGCGCTCCTTTTCCACGCGCTCCGACTTGACCACGGCGACAATCTGCGGCTCGATCTTGATCGGCGCCGCGGCGACGTGCTTCTCGACATGCTTGGCGCGCTCGACGACGACGACTTCCTCGCGCTTGACGGCCGCCACCTCGCCCTGGCGGCGGTCTTCCCTGTCTTCATAGCGCAACACGAACCAGTCGATGGCGTCCTCGATGGCGGCGCCGATGCGCTCGGCCACCGCCAGCCACGACACATGGAAGAACAGGCTGAAGCCGAGGCCGAACAGCAGCAACAGCAGCAAGGTGGCGCCGGTGAAGCCGAAGGCGACGTGGGCCGCATGGCCGACCACGCGGCCCAGCACGCCGCCCGGGGCCAGGGGCAGTTGCACATGCAGCGAGTACATGCGCAGGTATTCGAGGCCCATGCTGCCGATGAACAACAGCACGAAGCCGACGGCGCGTATCAGCATCTCTTGCTGGTGCTCCGGCTCGCTCTCTTTTTCCAGCAAAAACTTTTGCGTCAGGCCGCGGTAGCCGTTCCAGACGGTGCGCAACAGGCAGACGCACCACCACCAGGCGGAAAAGCCGAAGATATACAACAACAGGTCCGACACCCAGGCGCCGGCGCGCCCGCCCAGGTTGGCGACCTTGGGCACGACGTTGGCGTGCGACCAGCCGGGATCGCCCTTGGTGTAACTCAGCAGTATCAACACGAAATACAGGCCGAAGGCGGCCAGCGCGAACCAGCGCGCCTCCGACAATAGGCGCACCAGCCGGTTCGGCAAGGGCTGGCGTTCGGTTGCGCTGCGGGTGTAACTGGAGGGGGTGGCTTGGCTTGGTTTCGTCATACTTTAAAAAACGATGCAACTGGATACATGTTGCGGACTGGGAAATACCCACATATGGCTATTCTAAGCGATACGCGGCCGGGCCGGCCCCACGATTCATACCGGCGCGCCGCTTCGTCTATAATCTCGCCATTGCTTGCGCAAGTGCAATGTCTGCGCGCCCCGCCGCCGCGGCGCGAACGCCCGGCCCGGCGGCAACCCTTGTCCTTGCAGCAATCGGCCCCAATTCGGGTCCATCAAACCTATTTAGAAGCCCTCCATGACCACTACCAAACACGCCCGCGTTTTGATTCTCGGCTCCGGCCCTGCCGGTTACAGCGCCGCCGTCTACGCCGCCCGCGCCAACCTGAAACCGATGCTGGTAACCGGCGTCGAGCAAGGCGGCCAGTTGATGACCACCACCGACGTCGAAAACTGGCCGGCCGACCCGATGGGCGTGCAAGGTCCGGAACTGATGCAGCGCTTCCTGCAGCACGCCGAGCGCTTCAACACGGACATCGTGTTTGACCACATCCACACCGCCAAGCTCAGCGAAAAACCGATCCGCCTGATCGGCGACAGCCATGAGTACACCTGCGACACGCTGATCATCTCGACCGGCGCGTCGGCCCAGTACCTGGGCCTGGAATCGGAAACGGCCTTCATGGGCAAGGGCGTGTCGGCCTGCGCCACCTGCGACGGCTTCTTCTACCGCAACCAGGAAGTGGCCGTCGTCGGCGGCGGCAACACCGCCGTCGAAGAGGCCCTGTACCTGTCGAACATCGCCAACAAGGTGACGCTGATACACCGCCGCGACAAGTTCCGCGCCGAAGCGATCCTGATCGACCGCCTGAACGCGAAAGTGGCCGAAGGCAAGATCGTCTTGAAATACAACCACACGCTCGACGAAGTGACGGGCGACGAAGGCGGCGTAACGGGCATCAACATCAAGTCCAGCGTCGACGGCGCGGTCACCGCGCTCAAGGTGCACGGCGTCTTCATCGCCATCGGCCACAAGCCGAACACCAGCATCTTCGAAGGCCAGCTCGACATGCACAACGGCTACATCAAGACCCGCACCGGCCTCGAAGGCATGGCCACGGCCACCAGCATCCCGGGCGTGTTCGCCGCCGGCGACGTGCAGGACCACATCTACCGCCAGGCCATCACCAGCGCCGGCACCGGCTGCATGGCGGCGCTGGACGCCCAGCGCTACCTGGAAGGCCAAGAGTAAGCGGCAATGTCGTCCTTGAAAACTTTTGCCGACCTGAAATCCTTGCGCAACACCCTCAAGGATCAGGAGGAGGCGCGCGCCGTCGCCAGCGCCGAACGGGCCAAGCGCGAGCGCGTGGCGGCCCATGAAAACAATCTGTTTCGCAACAGCATGGGCAACGTTGCGCCGATGCCACAGCGGGACAGGCTGGCGCCGGCCGCGCCGGCCGCCCCGCTGACGCCGCGCCAGCAGGAGGAGGACGACCGCGCCGTGCTGCGCGAATCGCTGTCGGACCTGTTCGAGGTCGACGCGCTGATGGACGAAGACCCGGCGCTGAGCTACACCCGGCCCGGCGTCGGCCCTGACGTCGTGCGCAAGATGCGCAAGGGGCATTGGCCGATCCAGGACGAAATCGACCTACACGGCCTGCGCCGCGACAACGCCCGCGACGGCATCGGCGAATTCCTGCGCCAGGCGACGCGGCGCAAGCTGCGCTGCGTGCGCGTCATCCACGGCAAGGGTTTGGGCTCGAAAGGCCAGGAACCGGTACTCAAATCGATGGTCCACAGCTGGCTGGTGCAAAAGGACGAAGTCGTCGCCTTTTGCGTGGCGCGCCGCTCCGAAGGCGGCGACGGCGCCCTTGTCGTGCTGCTGCAAGCGGCCCTGCAGCCGCTGTAAGATCCCGGCTTGGCGTCCGCCGCCAAGCCGCCCCCCCTCCCCTTCCCCGGTCATTTCCACGCGCGCCGCGCTTGCTTTTTCCAGAAGCATACTATACCGTATAGTATATAACTTGAGATCATGTCCATATGCCCCATTCAGCCCCCGCAAGCAGCAGCACGACACGCCAACCACGCACTGCCTGGCTCGGCGCCGGCCTGACGCTGCTGGCCAACAGCGGCGCCGACGCCCTCACGATAGATCAGCTATGTGCGGCGGTGGGGCGCTCCAAGGGATCGTTCTACCACCACTTCGCCGATGTCGGCAGCTACGCCGAGGCGCTGCTGGACCATTGGCAGGAATTGCACACTGCGGGGCTGATACGCGCCGTCGACCAGCAAAGCACGGCGCAGGAGCGGCGCATGATGCTGGCCAAACTGGCCCTGGCGCTCGACGCCAGGGTCGAGCGGGCCATGCGGCAATGGGCTGCGCGCAATGCGCTGGTCAAGCACAGGCTCGGCAACATCGACCAGCGCCGCATCGCCTACCTTGCCGGGCTGATTGCCGAACTGCGCGACGACGGCGACCACACGGACGCCCTCGACCTGGCCCGTATCGAATATGCGACGTTCGTGGGCATGTTTTACGTGTTCCCCGACGGCCAGGAGGAAGACATGATGCGCATGTTGCGCCGCTTTATCGGACTGATGACCCCGGAGGCAATCGCGCGCCTGCCGGCCTAGCCCCACGCCTTTCCGCCCTCGCCGGCCAGCTGCGCGGCGGTCGGCCCGCCCATGCATCCCCCCTCTCTAAAAGGAGCACACATGAATCGGATTTTACTTGCCACGGCTTCGCTTGCCGGATTTACCGCCGCGCTGCATACCTTTCGCGGTACGCTGGAGATCAGCATGCCGCTGATGCAATCGCAGCTGCCCCAGGAAGTGATCTTGCTACTGTATGCATGCTGGCACCTGGTCACCGTGGCGCTGATCTTGTCCGCCGCATCGCTCTTCATGGCCGCCCGCAGCAAGGATGCATCGCAGCGCAGCACGGTCACGCTGATATCCTCGATGTGGCTGGGATTTGGCCTGGTGTTTATCGTCGTGTCGCTGGTCTACGCCGGCCCGGCCATGCTGCTCGCCCTGCCCCAATGGGTGCTGTTAATGCCGGTGGGCCTGCTGGGCCTGTGGGGCAACGCGCGCCCCGCGCAGGCAGCCACGCGATGAACGCCTGGCTCATCGCGGCGGCGGCCTTGAACGCCATCGCCTCGCTCATGCATGCGGCCATCATTGCCGGCGGCGCCTCGTGGTATCGCTTCTTCGGCGCCGGCGAGCGCATGGCCAGCGCCGCGGCCGCCGGCAAACTGTATCCGACCGTCGTCACCTCCGGCATTGCCGCCGTGCTGGCGCTGTGGGCCGCGTATGCGCTGTCGGGCGCGGGCGCCATCGCCCGGCTGCCCTTTGCGCCGCTCTGCCTGAGCCTGATTACGGCGGTGTACCTCTTGCGCGGCCTGGTCCTGGTGCCGCTATGGCTCTTTGCCCGCGACACGCTCGACGCCTTCACCGTGTGGAGTTCGCTGATCTGCATCGGCTACGGCGTCGTGCATTTGCTCGGCCTGACGCAGGTGTGGGCGCGATTATAAAACCAGGGCGGCATAATGCGGCCCCGTTCGGGGCCCCCGCATGTTAACCTATGGGCATTATCTATTCGCCCCTTCGTCCGCCCATGATGCCTCCCCATCTGCCCCCCGGCTCGCTGATTCGCGCCATCGAGGTCATCGCCATCCTGGTCGGCGCCTTCTCCGGCTTCATCGAGGCGCGCCGCAAGCGCATGGACCTGGTCGGGGTGTTCACGGTGGCCTTCATCACCGCGTTCGGCGGCGGCACCCTGCGCGACATCCTGCTCGACAAGCGCCCGCTGTTCTGGGTCGCCCACCAGGAATACGCCATCCTGACCTTTGTGCTGGCGCTGATCGCCGCGCCGCTGATCCGCACCCTGCGGCAGATCGTCTCGGAGCGCCTGATCGTCATCGCCGACGCCATCGGCCTGGGCCTGTTCGCCATCGCCGGCGTGTCCGAGGCCCTGCGCGCGGGCATGCCGCTGTTCATCGCCTCGATGATGGGGGTGATTACGGGGATTTTCGGCGGCGTGCTGCGCGACATCGTCTGCAACGAGGTGCCGATGGTGCTGCGCGACGGCAAGCCATATGCCATCTGCGCCTTCATCGGCTGCTGGCTGTACCTGGCGCAAAAGCATTTCGGCGTGGCCGCCGACGTGGCCCTGTGGACCAGCGCGACGGCGATCACCGTCATGCGCCTGCTGACCTGGAAATTCGATATGCGCCTGGGCCGCTAGCGCCCGCCAGGCGCGGGGCGCTTCGCTAGGCGCTTCGCGGCCCGCTTAGACCGCGTCCGGGCCGGTTTCGCCGGTGCGGATGCGGATCACCTGTTCGACATCCTGGACGAAAATCTTGCCGTCGCCAATCTTGCCGGTGCGAGCGGCCTTGATGATGGCGTCGACCACCTGCTCGGCCATGCCGTCGTCGACGACCACTTCCACCTTCACCTTCGGCAGGAAGTCGACGACGTATTCGGCGCCACGGTACAGCTCGGTGTGCCCCTTCTGGCGGCCGAAACCCTTCACTTCGGTCACGGTCAGGCCCGTCACATTGACTTCGGCCAGGGCCTCGCGCACCTCATCGAGCTTGAACGGTTTGATAACGGCGGTAATCTGTTTCATGGAGCTCTCCCTAGGGTGATGGTTATTCGTAAAATTTCGAGGTGATCGGGTAGCGCCAGTCGCGGCCGAAGCCGCGGTGCGTCACGCGGATGCCGACCGGCGACTGGCGCCGCTTGTATTCGTTGATCTTGATCAGGCGGGTCACCCTTGCCACGTCGGCCGGCGGATAGCCGGCGGCGATGATGTCGGCGATCGGACGATTCTCTTCCATATACATTTGCATGATCGCATCCAACACCTCGTAGGGCGGCAGCGAATCCTGATCCAGCTGGTCCGGGCGCAACTCGGCCGACGGTCCGCGCGTCAATATGCGCTGCGGAATCACGTCGGACACGCCGTTGCGGTGGGCGCACAGGCGGTACACCAGGGTCTTGGCGATATCCTTGATCACGGCGAAGCCGCCCGCCATGTCGCCGTACAGCGTGCAGTAGCCGACCGCCATCTCGCTCTTGTTGCCCGTCGTCAGCACAATACTGCCGTGCTTGTTCGACAGCGCCATCAGGATGGTGCCGCGGATGCGCGCCTGGATGTTTTCCTCCGTGGCGTCCTCGGCCAGGCCGGCGAATTCCTGCGCCAGCGTGGCGCGGAAGGCGTCGAAGGCCGCGTTGATCGCGATTTCATCGTAGCGTACGCCAAGGCGCTTGACCATGTCGCGCGAGTCGATCCACGAGATGTCGGCCGTGTACGGCGACGGCATCATCACGGCGCGCACCTTGTCGGCGCCCAGCGCGTCGACGGCGACGGCCAGCGTCAGCGCGGAATCGACGCCGCCCGACATGCCGATGAGCACGCCCGGGAAGCCGTTCTTGCCGATGTAGTCGCGCACGCCCAGCACCAGCGCCTGGTAAACCTGGGCCTCGATCGACAGGGCCGGCGCCAGCGCGCCCGGTTGCGGCCGCGCGCCGTCGAAGGCGACCACTTGCAAGTCTTCCTCAAAATGCTTGAGCTGGGCGCAAATCGTGCCGTCCTGGTCCATGACGAAGGAATCGCCGTCGAAGATCAACTCGTCCTGGCCGCCGACCAGGTTCGCGTACACCAGCGCCATGCCCTGGGCGCAGACGTTCTTGCGCATGGTTTCATAGCGCAAGTGCTGCTTGTTCATATGGTAGGGCGAGCCGTTCGGCACCAGCAGCACTTGCGCGCCGGCCTCCCTGGCGCGGCCGGGCGCGTGCTCGAACCAGGTGTCCTCGCAAATATTGACGCCGAAGCGCACGCCCTTGACGGCGAACACCAGCGCGCGGTCGGCCGAGGCGAAATAGCGTTTTTCATCGAACACCGCGGTATTCGGCAAATCGTGCTTGCGGTAGGTGCCCAGCACCTCGCCGTTGACCAGCACCGCAGCGGCGTTGTAGCGCCTGTCGCTGCCCTCCTCCATCACCGGCAGGCCGACGACGACGTGCACATCCTTGAACTGCGCCAGCTCCAGGGCCAGTGCGGCAAACGTTTCCTGGGTTTTTGCGTAAAATGCGCTGCGCAGCAACAGGTCTTCCGGTGGATAGCCGACCAGCGACAATTCCGGGGTCAGCACGATATCGGCGCCCGCTTCGTGGGCGCGGCGGCAGGCATCGACGATCTTGGCGCGGTTGCCGGCCAGATCGCCGACGGTACTGTTCATTTGAGCGATTGCGACTTTGACTGTCATGATGGCAATAATGGTAAATTCGAGTGAGTAAAGCGGGACGGGTCCCAAGGGCGAACAGCGGCCCGAACATGGCTGGTGAATGCTGACCGACAAAAATGAATTATCGCACGGGTATCGTTTCTTCTTTGGCTGAAATTGGCGCACCGGCGTGGTCGGCGCTGCTGGCCACCCAGCGGGACGGCAATCCCTTCCTGTCCTACGCCTTCCTGCACGCACTGCACGCGTCGGGCTGCGTGGCGCCGGACACGGGCTGGCAGCCGCAATATCTGGCGCTATGGCAAGGCGACACGCTGGCGGCGGCGATGCCCTTGTACGTCAAGTCGCATTCCTACGGCGAATACGTGTTCGACTGGGCCTGGGCCGACGCCTACCAGAGAAACGGGCTCGACTACTACCCCAAGCTGCTGTCGGCGATCCCGTTCACGCCGGTGGCGGGCGGGCGCCTGCTGGCGCGCGACGCCGCCGCCCGCGCCGCGCTGGTCGAGCTGCTGTGCGCGCAGCAGGAAGCGGCCGGCATGTCGTCTAGCCATGTGCTGTTCGCGCCGCAGGCGCAGGCGCGCCAACTGCAGGAGGCCGGCTTCATGTTGCGCAGCGGCGTGCAGTTCCATTGGCTGAATCCGGGCTACCGGGACTTCGAGGCGTTTCTGGCCACCCTGGAGCACAAGAAGCGCAAAAATATCCGCGCCGAGCGGCGCAAGGTGGCCGAAGCCGGCGTGACGATGCGCCAGGTGCGCGGCGCCGACGCCGGCGAAGCGGACTGGCGCCTGTTCCACCGCTGCTACGCGAACACCTATGCCGAACACCGCTCCTCGCCGTACTTGAATCTGGACTTTTTCCTGCGCATCGGCGCCGCGATGCCGCAGAATATACTGCTGGTCATCGCCGCGCGCAATGGCAGGGACATTGCCGCCTCGCTGCTGATCCACAGCGACGACACCCTGTTCGGCCGCTATTGGGGGGCGCTGGAGCATGTGCCCTGCCTGCACTTCGAGACGGCGTATTACCAGCCGCTGGAATTTTGCATCGCGCACAAGATCGCCACTTTCGAGGGCGGCGCCCAGGGCGAGCACAAGATGGCGCGGGGGTTTCTGCCGCAAAAAACCTGGTCGGCGCACTGGCTGGCCCATCCGGCTTTCGCCGACGCCATCGAACGCTTTCTTGAGCGCGAGCGCGGCGGCATCGACAGTTATATCGACGAGTTGAACGACCGCAATCCCTTCCGGCAGGCAAGCACGTAGCAAGGACGCCGACCTCAGCCATGCGGCGCCGCCAGCAGCAGCGGGTCGCGCAGCTTGATGATGTGGCGGAAATGGTCGGCGTCGTTCACTTCCATGCTCAGCAATTCGCTGCCGAGCATGTCGACGTACAGGGTTTGCGGGTGCCGTATCATGTGATCCAGGCCCTCGACCATGACCGCCAGAATGTCGCTGGCCGGATCGTAGACGATGCCGAGCAGCGGCACCCAGTCCGCCTCAAGCTGGCTGCCGATTTCCAGCGCGTCCACCTCCAGTTCGGCGTTCTTGCCGACCAGCGTTTTCGAGATGCGCCCAAAGTAGTCATGCCAGTTTGGCTTGTCAATCTTCGCTATCGTCATACCCCCTCCTCCACAGTGAGCGGCCCGCTAGCAGGCCGCCGGCTTCATGCGCCGCTCGGCGACGCGGCGCTCCGCTTTCGGCGCGGCCTCCGGCGCCGCGCCGCCCTGCGCCGCCGGACGCGGCGCGGCGAAAGAGTAGGCGCGGTAGGCCAGCGCCAGGTACAGCAGACCCGTCAGCAGGGCGTAGGCGCCGATCAGCCACACCAGCACCAGCGCGCCGGCGCCGGGGTAGGCCAGGATCAGCAGGCCGAAGACGATGGCCGTGGCCGCGCTGAGTATCAGCAGCCATTCGCCGCCGATGACCTTGCGCAGCCGCACGGCAAGCGCAAGGTCGAGCACGCCGGTGACGATGGCGTTGACGCCGATGACGATGAGGAGCGCCAGCACCGTCAGGGCCGGATGCCGGGCTGCCAGTACGCCGGCGCCGACGCTGACCAGTCCCATCAGCAACAGCAGCCACCAGTCCGCGGCGCCGCGGCGGTTGCGCAGCGCGCCGGCGATGGCCACGGCGCCGGCCAGCAAGGCGTAGACGGCGAACACGGCGATGAGGGAGAGCAGCGTCACGCCGGGCGTGGCCAGCGCGAACAGGCCGAACAGCACGGCGATGGCGCCGCGCAGGGCGAGTATCCACCATGAACGCATCAGCATGGGCAGGGATGACATGGCAGACTCCGGGACTGGGCGATACAGTGTCAGAGTGCGGCGGAGGGCGCGGGTTCCGCGCGCCGCCGGCGGGGTTTGATCGGCCTCATGGAGGCGGCAAAGTCCGGACGTAAAAAAACGCACCCGCGTTGAGCGCCGGGTGCGTTGTGGGCGGCGTTGCCGGCGTGCTTAGGCGCCGGCCGCTTCCTCGCTCTTCTTGTACGAGGCGACGCCGTTGAGGATTTCCGCTTTCGCGTCTTCCGGGCCGTACCAGCCGTCGATCTTCACCCATTTGCCTTTTTCCAGGTCTTTGTAGTGCTCGAAGAAGTGCTGGATCTGGCGCAGGCGCAGTTCGTTCAGGTCTTCCGGCTTGTGCCAGTGGCTGTAGATCGACAGCACTTTGTCGACCGGCACGGCCAGCACCTTGGCGTCTTCACCGGCTTCGTCGGTCATTTTCAGCACGCCGATGGGACGGCAGCGCACCACCACGCCCGGGATCAGCGGGAACGGGGTGATGACCAGCACGTCGACCGGGTCGCCGTCGTCGGACAGGGTGTTCGGCACGTAGCCGTAGTTGCATGGGTAGTGCATGGCCGTGCCCATGAAGCGGTCGACGAAGATCGCGCCGCTTTCCTTGTCGACTTCGTACTTGATCGGGTCGGCGTTCATCGGGATTTCAATGATGACGTTGAAATCGTTCGGCAGGTCGCGGCCGGCGGATACTTTGTTCAGACTCATGGGGATTCCTCAGTTTGCGGACAATATTTTGTAATGGCGTAATTATAGCGAAGCGGCGTCGCTTTGTGCGGCGCAGCAAGCAAAACGGCCCGTTCTTCGTGCGAAAAACGGGCCGCGCTTACAGGATGGTCGCCAGCGCGCACTGGCGGTAGTGGGCCGCCGCCTCGTCCGGCTGTTGCAAGGCGTCGTGCAGTTGCGCCAGTTTCAAATGGGCTTCGCGCACCATGCGCGCGTCGCCGGCGTCCGACAGCGCCTGTTCCAGGTGGCGCTGGGCCTTGCCCCAGAGCTTTTGCTTCAGGCACAGGGCGCCCAGCGTCAAGGCCAGTTCCGCGTCGGTCGGGCGTTGCCGCACCCAGCGCTCGCAATGTTCGATCTGTGCCAGCAGGGCCGGCGAGCCGGCCGGCGCCGCCGCGTCGCGGTAGGCGCGCACGACGCGCTCGTCCCAGTTCGCTTCCAGCGCCTCCTCGGCCACCAGGCGCGCCTCGTCGTGCAGGCCGCGCTCGTTGAGGGCCGTGGCGGCGCGGCAGGCGACATAGGGCTTGATGCGGTCGGCGCCCGGCACCGTCGACCAGACCCGCATCACGGATTCGGCGTCGTGCGAGCGGTCCGACAGCAAGTCTTCATAGGCCAGTTCGCGCAGGCGCGAGGACAGCGCCGGGTGCAGGGCGCGGTGCTTGTCGAGCGAGCGCACCAGGCGCAGCACTTCCGGCCAGTTTTTCGCCTGCTGCTGGGCCTTCAGCGACCATTGCAGGGCGTGGATGTGGCGCGTGCCGCTGGCATTGAGTTCGCGCACGGCTTCCAGCGCCGCCTCGGGCTGGTGGTCGTCGACGAGCAGTTCCGTCATCGTCATCAGGCGCGCCGTCTTCAGCGCGGCGTCGCCGCCCACCTTGGCCAGCCAGACGTCGCGCCGCTCGGTCTGGCGCATGCGGTGCGCGGCGCGGGCGCCGATCAGCGCGGCCAGGCCGGCGTTCTCGGGCAGGTCGGCGGCGCGCAACGCGGCTTTTTCGGCGTGGCCGAAGCGGCCCTCGAACAGTCCCTTCAAGGCTTCGCGCAAGCCCTTGTTGGCGTCGCGCTCGCGCTTGCGCAGCCGGTAGGCGGCGACGCGGCCCGGCATGCTGACGGTGGCGCGGAAGGCGCGGATGGCCAGGTACAGCAGCACGAACAGCAGCGCCTGCAGCAACAGGAAGAAGTTCAGCGACAGGTCCATCCGGTATGGCGGATAGAACAGCACCACGTTGCCGGGGTTGAAACGGGCCGTCACGGCGATGCCGATGGCCGTGGCCATCAGCGCGAGTAACCAGAGAAATAGACGCATGGGGCTTAGGGCTTCGCTTTATAGTTGCGCACGGCGTTCAGGCTGTCGGACAAGGTCGGCATCTCGATGGCGAGATTGCTTGCCTGTACTTGCCGCAGCAACGCCTGCGCCGTCTGGGTTGGCTTGGCGCGGGTGTCGAAATACTTCACCAGCGCGTCCTGGGCCGCGATCAAGTCGTTGCGGAAGGCCGTCTCGTTGCGCGCCAGCAGGGCCAGGCGGGCGTTGAGCAGGCGCAGCTTGACGTTCTCGCGCAGGAAATAGGCTTGCGTCGGCGACAGCATCAGCGCGTCCGGCGTGGCCACGCTGCGGATGCGGATCAGCTGGCGCACGTCGGCCCACATTTCGCTGCTCCAGCCGTCCCACAGCTCCTCCAGCTTCAGCAGCCACGGGCTGGCCGGCGCGGCGGCGGGCGCCACGGCGCCCTTGCCGGCCGGCTTGGCCTTGGCCGGCTTGGGCGCCGGCAGCACCGGTTTTTCGTCGGCCAGCATCGGCAGCGAGTCGACCTGGGCGATCACCGCGTCCAGGCGCAGCGCCACGCCGATCGCGTCGACGCTCGGCAGCGCCTTGAGTTTTTCCGTGTCCTTGGCGATGGCGCGGCGGATCGTGATGAATTGCGGCTTGTCCGAGCGCGACAGGCTGCGGTCGGCGTTTTGCAGCGCGATCAGCGCGCCCGGCACGTTGCCGGCCAGTTGCAGCTGCTGGCTGGCCGTCGACAGCACCTGCTCGATCTCCGCCAGCGCCCATTCGTCGCGGTTCTTCGACAGGTCGTTGTAGAGCTGCTCCAGCGCCAGCTGCTGGCTTTGCGCCTCGGTCTGGCGGTTTTCCAGCAGGCTCACCTTGGATTGCAATTCCTTGGTGGCGTCCTGCACGGTGCGCGCCAGCGTGCCCGTGTCGGCGTTGCTGGCGTCGCCCTTTTGCAGGCGCCGCGCGACGTCCTCGCGCAGGCTGCGCACCTGGTTGTGGGTCGACCAGGTCTGCGCCGCCAGCAAAATCGCCAGCGTGATGACGGCGATGGTCAGCGGCTTTTGCAGCGTGTCGCTCAGGGCCGGCGCGGCGGCCGGCTTGCTCGGCTCGACCGCCGGAGCGGCGGCGTTGGCGGCGGCGCCCGGGGGCGCACTCGTTTCGGGTAGGGTAGGCATGTCGTTCATGGTCGTGATTGTAACGCGGCAAGCACCCGTTCGTCGCCTGAACCTGTCAGTGTCAAGCGGGTAAAGCCCAGATCGCTTGCCGTTTGTGCAATGCGGGCGTGGGGGACGATTAAATGTTGTTGTTGCATTTTTGCAACGTTGTGCTGCGCCCCGGCGGCCTCGCCGTCCAGCGCCGCCAGCAAGCCCATCAGCCCGCGCAGGGCTTCCGAGCTGGTGATGACCCAGTCGTTGCGCTGCGCCAGCAGGCGGCGCAGGGTCGCCGCCAGCGCCGGCGTCAGCGCCGGCACGGCGCGCCGGTAGGCCGTGACGAAGCGGACCTCGACGCCGGCCCGGCGCAAGCCCTCGCCCATCAGTTCGCGGCCGCCGTCGCCGCGCACGATCAGCACGCGGCGCCCGCGCAGGCGGGCCAGGTCCAGGCTTTCCAGCAAATGCTCGGAGTCGCTCCTGGCCGCGTCATGCGGGCTGACGATGTCGGCGCAGGCGGGCGTGACGCCGTGCGCCGCCAAGGCCGCGCGGCTGCCCTCGCCCAGCACGGCCAGCGTGACGCCGGCCGGCCAGGCATCGATGTGGGCGAAGGCGGCGTCGATGGCGTTCGGCGACACGAAGGCCACCATCGCGTAGGCGCGCAGGTCGGCCAGCGCCAGCGCCAGCGCGGCCTGGTCGGCCAGCGCATGGATTTCCAGCAGCGGCAGCAGCTCGACCGGCCGGCCCAGCGCGGCGACCCGCTCAGCCAGCGGCCCGGCTTGCGCCAGCGGCCGCGTGATCACGACGGTATCAGGCATCCGGCGCGTCCGGCAGCACGGCGCAACTGGCGAGTATGCCGGCGGCGTCTTGCTGACGCAGCAAGTCGGCCGCCTGCTCGCCCACCTGCTCGGGCGCGGCGGCGGCGCCGCTGACGTCGGCGCTGGCCATGCGCGCGCCGTCCGGCGTGGCGACCATGGCGCGCAGGCGCAGCACGGCGCCGTCGACGGTGGCGTAGGCGGCCAGGGGAATCTGGCAACTGCCGCCGAACACCTTCGACACCTTGCGCTCGGCCGCCACGGCTTGCGCCGTGGCCGCGTGGTTCAGCGGCGCCAGCAGGCGCAGCAGGTCGACGCCGTCGTCGCGCTCGGCGATCTCGATGGCCATCGCGCCCTGGCCGGCGGCCGGCAGGCTCAGTTCCGGGTCCAGCAGCGCGCGGATGCGCTGCGGCAGGCCGAGCCGCTTCAAGCCGGCGGCGGCGAGGATGATGGCGGCATATTCGCCGCGGTCGAGCTTGCCCAGGCGGGTGTCGAGGTTGCCGCGCAGCGGCTTGATCACCAGTTGCGGGTGGCGCGCCGCGATCAGCGACTGGCGGCGCAGGCTGCTGGTGCCGACGACGCTGCCGGCCGGCAAATCGGCCAGGCTGGCGTAGTCGTTCGACACGAAGGCGTCGCGCGGGTCTTCCCGTTCGAGGATGGCGGCCAGGCGGAAGCCGGCCGGCAAGTCCATCGGCACGTCCTTGAGCGAATGCACGGCCAGGTCGGCGCGGCCCTCGGCCATCGCCACTTCCAGCTCCTTGACGAACAAACCCTTGCCGCCGACCTTGGACAGGGCGCGGTCGAGGATCTGGTCGCCGCGCGTGGTCATGCCGAGAATCTCGACGCGGCACTGCGGATATAATAAAGCCAAGCGCGCGCGCACATGCTCGGCCTGCCACATGGCGAGCCGGCTTTCGCGCGAAGCGATGACCAGTCTGGCCGGAATATTCAGTGTCAAATCGGATGCTTTCAAAACAAGTTCTTTCGCTGTCGTTGACCCTAACCGGTGGACACCAGTTATGTGCACATGTTTAAGATCACAAATTTTATCATGCGCCTCCCCTGCAGACCGTGGCCATCCGCCTTTTGCACCACGCAATCACATTAAATGGTCCATCACATGGTTAAAGAAGCTACTGTTACAGACGTGCCAGCCGGCGCCGACAAGGACGCGCCCCTGAAAGAAGACATCCGCCTGCTCGGCCGCCTGCTCGGCGAGGTGCTGCGCGACCAGGAGGGCGAGGCCGTGTTCGCCGTCGTCGAGACGATACGCCAGACGGCCGTGCGCTTCCGCCGCGAGGCCGACGCCAGCGCCGCCGCCGAGCTCGACGCGATGCTGAAGCGGCTCAGCCGCGAGCAAACCATCGCCGTGGTGCGCGCCTTCTCCTATTTCTCCCACCTGGCCAACATCGCCGAGGACCAGCACCACATCCGCCGCCGCCGCGCCCACCTGCTGGCCGGCTCGCCGGCCCAGGCGGGCAGCGTCGGCTTCGCGCTGGGGCGGCTCAAGCAGGCCGGCGTCGGCGCCGGCACCGTCGCCACCTTCTTCGCCGACGCCCTGATCGCGCCGGTGCTGACGGCCCACCCGACCGAGGTGCAGCGCAAGAGCATCCTCGACGCCGAGCACGACATCGCCCGCCTGCTGGCCGAGCGCGACCTGCCGCTGACGCCGAAGGAGCGCGCGGCGAATCTGCAACTGCTGCACGCGCGCATCGCCACGCTGTGGCAGACGCGCATGCTGCGCTACTCGAAGCTGACGGTGGCCGACGAGATCGACAACGCCCTGTCCTACTACCGCATCACCTTCCTGCGCGAACTGCCCGGCCTGTACGACGACATCGAGGCCGACATCGCCGCCCACTACCCGGAACAGGCGGGCAAGCCGGGGCAAGGCGCCGCCGCGCCGTATGTGCAGATGGGCAGCTGGATAGGCGGCGACCGCGACGGCAACCCCAACGTCAACGCCGCCACCATGCGCCACGCGCTGGCGCGCCACGCCAGCACCATCCTCGACTTTTACCTCGACGAGGTGCACGCGCTGGGCGCCGAACTGTCGATCTCGACCTTGATGACGGACGTCAGCCCGGCCCTGCAGGCGCTGGCCGAGCAATCGCCCGACACCTCGCCGCACCGCAGCGACGAGCCGTACCGCCGCGCCCTGATCAACATCTACGCGCGCCTGGCGGCGACGGCGCGGGCGCTGGGCGCCAGCAACATCCTGCGCAAGGAGGTTGGCGCCGCCGCCCCCTACGCCGAGGCGGCCGCCTTCGCCGCCGACCTGCAGGTGCTGGTCGCCTCGCTGCAGGAGCACCACGGCGCCGTGCTGGTCAAGCCGCGCCTGGCGACGCTGAGGCGGGCCGCCGACATCTTCGGCTTCCACCTGGCCTCGCTCGACATGCGCCAGACCTCCGACGTCCACGAGCGCGTGCTGGCCGAGCTGTTCGCCCGCGCCGCCGTCGAAGCCAACTACGCGGCGCTGAGCGAGGCGCAGAAGGAGCGCCTGCTGCTGGCCGAGCTGGCCCAGCCGCGCCTGCTGTACTCGCCCTATCTCGACTACTCCGAGGAAACCGCCGGCGAGCTGGGCATCCTGCGCGCCGCGCGCGAGATCCGCCAGCGCTACGGCGCGCGGGCCATCCGCAACTACATCATCTCGCACACGGAAACCGTCTCGGACTTGCTCGAAGTGCTGCTGCTGCAAAAAGAGACGGGCCTGCTGCGCGGCGGCGACGGCGCGGACGGCGAACTCGACCTGATGGTCATCCCCCTGTTCGAAACCATTCCCGACCTGCAGCGCGCCGCCGAGATCATGGGCCGCGTCATGGCCCTGCCCCAGGTGCGGCCGCTGATCGCCCGCCAGGGCCAGTTACAGGAAGTCATGCTCGGCTATTCCGACTCGAACAAGGACGGCGGCTTCCTGACCTCGAACTGGGAGCTGTACAAGGCCGAAACCCTGCTCGTCACCGTGTTCGCCCGGGCCGGCGTCAAGCTGCGCCTGTTCCACGGCCGCGGCGGCACGGTCGGCCGCGGCGGCGGCCCCAGCTACGAAGCCATCCTGGCGCAGCCGCCCGGCACCGTCAACGGCCAGATCCGCCTGACGGAACAGGGCGAAATCATCGCCTCGAAATTCTCCAACGCCGACATCGGCCGCCGCAACCTCGAACTGCTGGTCGCCGCCACGCTGGAGGCCAGCCTGATGCCGCCGGCGGCCGACCCGGCCCACGCGGCCGGGCTGGCCCGCTTCGAGGCCGTCATGGCGCAGCTGTCGGCGCGCGCCTACCAGGCTTACCGCCACCTGGTCTACGACACGCCGGGCTTCACCGACTACTTCTTCGCCGCCACGCCGATCGCCGAAATCGCCGAGCTGAACCTCGGCTCGCGCCCCGCCTCGCGCAAGCCGAGCAAGCGCATCGAGGACTTGCGCGCCATCCCCTGGGGCTTTTCCTGGGGCCAGTGCCGGCTGCTGCTGCCGGGCTGGTATGGCTTCGGCAGCGCCGTCGGCGCCTGGCTCGACGACGCCGCCGGGCCGCCCCGCGAGGCCAAGCTGGCGACGCTGCGCGCCATGCACAGCGAATGGCCGTTCTTCGCCACGCTGCTGTCGAACATGGACATGGTGCTGGCCAAGACCGACCTGGCGATCGCCTCGCGCTACGCCGAGCTGGTGGCCGACGCGGCGCTGCGCGAGCGCATCTTCGCCCGCATCACCGCCGAGCACGCGCTGACGCTGGCCTGCCTGGAGCAGATCACCGGCAAGCGCGAACGGCTGGCCGGCAACCCGCTGCTGGCGCGCTCGATCATGAACCGCTTCGCCTACCTGGACCCGCTGAACCACTTGCAGGTCGAGCTGATCAAGCGCCACCGCGCGCTGTCGGACCGGCCCGGCCAGGCCGACGAGCGGGTTCACCGCGGCATCCACCTGTCCATCAACGGCGTCGCGGCCGGCTTGCGCAACACCGGCTGAGTCTTGGGCCGGTGCCCGCCGCGGCGGCGCCGGCCCTGGTAATATTATCTAAAAATAAATCAAAATTGGCAAAACTGGCATTACAATAGCCACTCACCCAGCCCGCCGCGCGCCTTGCGGGGCCACAGCGCCGATTCCGGCTTGTGCCGCGGCTGGCACGGGAAGACGCCAATGAGAAAATGGTCGGTTGAAAGCTGGAGTCTGGCGGGCGTGGCGGCGATCCTGGTCCTGCTGAGCGCACTGGGCGCGCTGACCTGCCGCGAAATGATGCAGGCGCGCACGGCCGCCACGGCTGTCGATACCGCGCATGAACGCCTGATACAGCTGGAACAGCGGCGCAGCGGCTACTTGCGCGCCGGCGGCGCGGCGGCGGCCGAGGCCGGCATCGACGCGCTGATCGGCGCCGAGCAGGCGGTGCTGGCGCGCGCCAAACTGGCGGCCGCGCAGCAAAACACCCGCGAGCGCATGGCGCTGGGCGCGCTGCTGGTGACGATGTTGGCGCTGCTCAGCTTTATCCTCTTGCGCGTGCGCAGCCTGACCCTGTCGCGCCAAAGCACCCATGCGCAATTGCAGGGCAGCGAGGCGCGCTACCGTGAAATCGTCGACACGATGCAGGAAGGCATCTGGATCACCGACGCCGGCGGCCGCATCGTCTTTGCCAACCGGCGCATGACGGAGCTGATCGGCTGCGCACTGCCCGACCTGATCGGCCAGCCCGTCAACGCCTTCATGCCGGAGGTGGCGCTGCAATGCTGCTGCCCCCTGTACCGCGGCGGCGACGTCAGCCCGCGCGACCAGCAATACCAGCGCGCGGATGGCAAGACGGCCTGGGCGCTGGTCGCCGGCCGCCTGCGGTGCGACGCCGACGGCGCCGTCTGCGGCGCGCTGGTGATGATGACCGACATCACCGAGCGCAAGCTGGCCGAGCAGGCCCTCGGCATCGCCCATACCGAGCTGGAAAACCGCATCCGCCTGCGCACCGCCGAGCTGGTCGACGCCAACCTGCTCCTGCGCGACGAGATCGACGAGCGCGAGGCGGCCCAGCGGGCGCTGGCCCACAGCGAGAAGCGCTTGCAGGAAATCATCTCGATGATGCCGCTGGCGCTGTTCCTGAAAGACGCCGAGTCGCGCATCGTGCTGATGAACGAAGCCTGCGAACAGCAATGGGGCATGCGCTTCGCCGACCTGCAGGGCAAGGGCGGCCACGGCTTCTTCCCGCCCGAGCAGATGGACGGTTTCCTGGCCGACGACCGGGCCGCCTTCGCCAGCGGCCGCCTGCAGGTGGGCGAGGAGCTGGTGTGGAACGCCCTGCTGCAGGAAAGCCGGCTCGTGCAGTGCTACAAGAAGCCGCTGTATGACGACGCCGGCCAGCCGATGCTGCTGATCGCCATGAGCGTCGACATCACCAACCGCAAGCGCGACGAGGAAGCCTTGCAGCAATCGCTGCTGCAATTGCGCGAGTTGTCCGACCACCAGCAAACCATCAAGGAGGAGGAGCGCAAGCGCATCGCGCTCGACATCCACGACGATCTGGGGCAAAACCTGATGGCCCTGAAGATCGACGTGTCGATGCTGCACGCGCGCACCGGCGGCACGCACCCGCGCCTGAACCAGCAGGTCGGGCGCGCGCTGGAAACCATCGACACGACGATCAAGTCGGTGCGGGCGATCATCAACGACCTGCACCCGAGCACGCTGGAACTGGGCTTGTGCGCGGCCGTCGAATGGCTGCTCAAGCAATTCGAGCGGCGCAGCGCGATCCGCTACGAATTGTTCATCCTCGACGACAGCGCCAACGCGACGCTGGACAACCGCCAGACGGCCGCCATCTTCCGCGTCATCCAGGAGTCGCTCGCCAACATCCTGCGCCACGCCGCCGCCAGCGCCGTCGAAGTGTCGCTGAACCTGAACGCGCAATGGGTCACCATCGTCATCGCCGACAACGGCATCGGCATCCAGCCGGGCGACCACGGCAAGGCGGCTTCCTATGGTTTGAAGAGCATTACGGAGCGCATCAGCGCGCTGGGAGGGGAGTTGGTGATCGACAGCCGCAAGGACAGCGGCACGGCGCTGACCATCCTGATGCCGGTGGTGGCCACGGCGGCGCCGCCGCCGGGCGCCCCGCGCCTGAGCCAGGCAGGCTGAGGCGCCCCGCCTAGGCGGGGCGCCTAGGCGGGGCGCCTAGGCGACACGCCATGAACGCTTAGTTCTGCGTCAGGAAGGTTTTCAGCTTGTCGGAGCGGGACGGCTGGCGCAGCTTGCTCATCGCCTTCGCCTCGATCTGGCGGATGCGCTCGCGCGTGACGTCGAACTGTTTGCCGACCTCTTCCAGCGTGTGGTCGTTCGACATTTCCACGCCATAGCGCATGCGCAGCACCTTCGCCTCGCGCGGCGTCAGCGAGTCCAGCACTTCCTTGATGACGTTGCGCATCGAGGCGTGCAAGGCCGCGTCCAGCGGCGCCAGCGTGGTGTTGTCCTCGATGAAGTCGCCCAGTTGCGAATCGCCGTCCTCGCCCATCGGCGTTTCCATCGAAATCGGCTCCTTGGCGATCTTCATGATCTCGCGGACCTTGTTTTCCGGCATTTCCATCTTGATCGCCAGCGTCGCCAGGTCCGGCTCGCTGCCCGTTTCCTGCATGATTTGGCGCGAGATGCGGTTCATCTTGTTGATCGTCTCGATCATGTGCACCGGCACGCGGATGGTGCGCGCCATGTCGGCGATCGAACGGGTGATGGCCTGGCGTATCCACCAGGTCGCGTAGGTCGAGAACTTGTAGCCGCGGCGGTACTCGAACTTGTCGACGGCCTTCAGCAAACCGATGTTGCCTTCCTGGATAAGGTCGAGGAATTGCAGGCCGCGGTTGATGTACTTCTTGGCGATCGAAATCACCAGGCGCAAGTTGGCGACCGTCATTTCGCGCTTCGCGTGGCGGGCGCGCTTTTCGCCGGCGGCCATCTGCTTGTTGATCTTGCGCAGGTCGGCCAGCGGCAAGGCGACGCGGGCCTGCAGGTCAATCATCTTCTTTTGCAGCTCCTTGACGGCCGGCACGTTGCGGCCCAGGATGGCGCTGTACGGATACTTACAGTCGACTTCGCCGTCGACCCAGTCGAGGTCGCACTCATTGCCGGGGAAGACCTTGATGAAGTGGGCGCGCGGCATGCCGCATTTGTTGACGCACAATTCGATGACGGCCTTCTCGATGTGGCGCACCTCGTCCATCTGGCCGCGCAGCGTGTCGCACAGCTTCTCGACGACCTTGGCGGTGAAGCGGATGCCCAGCAGTTCCTGGGAAATCGCTTCCTGGGCCTTGATGTAGGGCTTGGAATTGTAGCCGTCCGGCGCCTTGCGCATCTTGTCGAACTGGGTGGAGATCGTCGCGAATTTTTCCAGCGCGTTCTTTTTCAGTTGCGCCAGCTGTTCGCTGGAGAAGCCGGCCGCGCCGCCATTGGCGTCGCCGTCCTCTTCCTCGACTTCTTCCTCTTCCTCGTCGTCGGCGGCGGCGGCCGGCGCGGCGGCGACCGGGGCCGGCGCGTTGCTGGCCTCGTTCAAGTCGACGAAGCCGTCGACCACTTCGTCGACCTTGATTTCATCCTTGGCGATCTTGTGCGACAGCGCGACGATCTCGGCGATCGTCGTCGGGCAGGCCGAGATGGCCTGGATCATGTCCTTCAAGCCGCCCTCGATGCGCTTGGCGATCTCGATCTCGCCTTCGCGGGTCAGCAGCGCCACGGCGCCCATTTCGCGCATATACATGCGCACCGGGTCGGTGGTGCGGCCGAAGTCGGAATCGACCGTCGACAGCGCCGTCGCGGCGGCCGCCTCGACTTCGTCGTCGCTCGTGACGGTGGCGACGTTGTCGGTCAACAACAAGCTTTCCGCGTCGGGGGCGCGCTCGTAGACGGCGATGCCCATGTCGTTGAAGGTGGCGATGATGCCTTCGATCGCTTCCGGATCGATGATGTTTTCCGGCAGTTGGTCATTGATCTCGGCATAGGTCAGGAAGCCGCGCTCCTTGCCCATATTGATCAAGCCCTTGATCTGCTGGCGGCGCCGCTCCAGGTCGGCCGCCGTCGCTTCCGCGTCGCCGGCCAAGGCGTCGGCCACGCCGCCCTTGGCCTTGCGGTCGCGGGCTTTCGAGACGGCCTTCAGCTCGGCGCGCTCGACGGCGTTCAATGCCGCCACTTCGTCGTTTTCCGGCGTGAATTCGCTCGGCTTGCGGCCGCGCCGGCCCGGCACCTTCACCGTTGGCAGGAAATAGTTGGATGTGTCGATTGCCGCCAACGCGTCGGCGTCCGTGGTCTGGCTGACGGCCGGACCGGAGGTGACGATGACGACGGGCGCCGGCTCGGCCTTGGCGCGCACGACCTTGGCGCGCGCCGCGACGACCACCTTGGCGGTGGCGGCGCTGTCGCTCGGCTTGCGCGCGGCCGGGGCCAGCTTGACGGCGGCGACCTTGGCGACGGCCGGCTCGGCCGCCGCCGGGGCCGCTTCGGCGGCCTCGACCGGCAATTCCGCGGCCGCGGCCAGGCGCGAGCGGGTTTTCTTCACGACCGTCACCTTGCTGGGCGCCTGCGCATTATCCGCTTGCGCATTATCGATAAAGTAAGATAGAGTCGTTTTGGGCACCGCCAGTTGCGCCGAGGCCGGGCGCGGCGTCTTGGCCGACAACGTTAATGTTTTGGGCGTATTTTTCATTAAATATCTCTCTCTATGCGAGACCACATGGTCGCGGCGAAGTGAATGATCCCACCTAAGCCTGCGAATCGGACTCGATGGTGCGTGTGCTGCGGCCGCCGGCTAAGCGCGGCGGCGCCAATCCATCGGCATGCCCAAAGCCGGCGCAGCGTCGTTGCGGCGCGGCGGCGCTGAAGGAGGTGTAGATAAATTGGCGGTATACATTGCGGAATGAAAAAAGCCCGCTACCAAAACGGGCTTGTATCTATTATTCAGTGAAGAATAGAGGAGAGCGAGATTATGCCCCAGACCCTGTTATCAGTATAATTGACAGTTCAGATACCTGACATCAATAAACCCCATAACGTGGCGAGAAAGCGACTGCTCTGATCCCCTGCACTACTGATACGGCGCAAGCCAGTATTCAGCGCAAGCCGACATTATACACATTTCCGCGCCACCGCGCCCATCAAACAGCATGGCAAAAAAGTCATTGTTGCCATAAAAGTCAATGCACTCCCCCCTCTTGCGTGCTATGCTCCCGTTTCCAGCCTAACCTATGAAGTCGATGAACACGCCTAGTCTCACCCCTCAGCCTGCAGCGCCTGGCGCACCGGCGCAAACCGCGCGCTCCCTGCTCAAGCAATTTCAAGAACAATTTGCGCCCTTCCGCGACTGCCTGCCCTTGTCCATCGGCATAGACAAGCAATTGCTGGCGCGCCTGCCCGAACTCGACCGCAAGTTGATGCGCACGGCGCTGGGCATCCACACCGGCTCCCTGCGCTATCTGCGCGTGATGGAAAAAGCCAAGGTGCGCTATGACCTCGACGGCACCCCCGGCGCCGAAGTGACCCAGGTGCACCGCGACCACGCGAGCCAGGTGTTGCAGCAGCGCTTCAAAAAAGAGGCCGAACGCAAGAAAGCCGAACGCGACGCCGCCGCCGCCGAGGAAGCGAACCGCGTGCGCGCCGAGAAGCTGAGCCAGTTGACGGCGAAGTTTTCCCGCAAGGGCTGATCCGCCCCGATGAGCACCGAAACGGCGCCGCCGCTCCCGCCCTACCAGGGCATCCGGCTGGCCGACGTGCGCCTCGTGCGCAACGCCGACGACGCGAGCGCGGCCCTGGCCGCGCTGCTGGCGGCCGACGCGATCGGCTTCGACACCGAGTCCAAGCCGACCTTCCTGAAAGGCGAGACGTCGAGCGGCCCGCATTTGATCCAGCTGGCCACCGACGACACCGCCTACCTGTTCCAGATCGGCGCCGCGCCGGCGCTCGACGTGCTCAAGGCCATCCTCGAATCGACCACGACGCTGAAGGTCGGCTTCGGCCTCAGCGACGACGTCAAGCGCCTGCGCCACAAGCTCGGCATCGCGCCGGCCCAGGTGCTGGACTTGTCGGTGGCGCTGCGCGGCGGCCAGCGCAACGACCTGGGCGCGAAAAGCGCCGTGGCGAAGTTTTTTGGCCTGCACCTGCAGAAATCGAAAAAAATCTCCACCACCAACTGGGCCACGCCGCGCCTGAGCGAAAAACAGATACTCTACGCGGCCGACGACGCCCAGGTGGCGCTGCGGGTGTACCGGCGCTGGATCGCCGACGGCGGCAAGGTGGCGCCGGCCAGGCGCAAGACCGCATCGGCGCACGAAGCGGCGGCCCGGACCGCCGACTGAGCGGGCCGCACGGGCCGATCACAGCTGGGCGGCGGCCAGCCGGCCCAGCGTCGCAATGGCGGCCTCGTGGGTTTCATCCCAGATGTGGCCGTAATTAAGCCGCAGGCAATTGCCGAAGGCCCGGTTGGCGGAAAAAATCGGCCCCGGCGCCACGCTGATGCCATGCCGCAGCGCGCTGCGGTGCAGCGCCAGCGCATCCACGCCCTTGGGCAACTCGACCCAGACAAAATACCCGCCCTGCGGCCGCGTCACGCGCGTGCCGGCGGGAAAGTGCACGGCGATCGCCTCGAGCATCTGCTGCTGCTGCCCCGCCAACGCCAGGCGCAACTGGCGCAAATGGCGCTCATAGGCGCCCTGCCCCAGATAGTCGGCCAGCGCCAGTTGCGACGGCAGCGCCGCCGCCAGGCTGGTGGTCAGGCGCAGCCGCTCGACGGCGCGGGCGTAGCGCCCCGGCGCCGCCCAGCCGACCCGGAAGCCCGGCGCCAGGCTTTTCGAAAACGAGCTGCAGTGCATGACCAGCCCCTTGCTGTCGAAACTCTTGCTGTGCGCGGGACGCTGGGCGCCGAAATACAGCTCGCCGTAGACGTCGTCCTCGATCAAGGGCACCTCGTGCTCGGCCAGCAGCGCCACCAGCGCGCGCTTCTTTTCCGGCGGCATCAAGCCGCCCAGCGGATTCTGGAAGCTCGTCATCAACCAGCAGGCTTTCGGCCGGTGCCGCGCCAGCGCCTCGGCCAGCGCCGCCAGGTCGATGCCGTCGCGCGGGCTGGTGGCGATTTCGATGGCCACCAGGTCGAGCCGCTCCAGCGCCTGCAGGCCGGCGTAGAAGCTGGGCGACTCGATCAGCACGGCGTCGCCCGGCCGCGTGACGGCTTGCAGGCACAGGTTCAGCGCCTCCAGCGCGCCGTTGGTGATGACGATCTCGTCGCTGGCCACCTGGGCGCCGTCGCGCTGGTAGCGCAGGGCGATCTGGCGGCGCAGCTCGGCGTTGCCCTGGGGCAGGTCGGCGACCGTGCTCCACGGGTCGAGGCGGCGCATGCTGCCGGCCACGCAGCGCGCCAGCCTGGCCATCGGGAACAGCAGCGGGCTGGGGAAGGCCGAACCGAAGGGCACGATGTCGCGCGCGCCGGCCGCGCCCAGCACCTCGAACACCAGCTCGCTGACGTCGACCCGGGTCGAGGCGCCGGCCGGCTGCGACGCTTCCGGCTCGGGCGCCAGCGCGGCGCGCTGCGGCGCCACGTAATAGCCGGAGCGGGGCCGGGCGACGATCAGGCCGCGCGCCTCCAGCAGATAATAGGCCTGGAACACCGTGGCCGGGCTGACGCCGCGGCGCACATGCTGCTGGCGCACCGAGGCGATGCGCTCGCCCGGCAGCAACAGTTTATTGGCAATCATTGCGGCGATTTCGTCTGCCAGTTCTTCGTAAAGCTTCAAACCCATCCATCCAATCCGACCAAACTGATCTGTAGTTTTATTCCGCTTCTGAGCCTGTTTTTCTCCCGTCCGGGAGTATATCCTTGTGCCCGCTGCCTGTACGCTCGGCATTCAATTTTATAGGTATTTCCATGCACATGTTTTCAAGCCCGGCACGCGGGCGCGCCCGCTACGCCGTGCTTCTCTTCGCCCTCGCCGCAGGTCTGCCCGCGTTCGCCGCGGCGGCGCCTGCGGCGCCGGCCGTGCTGCCCGACTCGCTGGCGCAGCGCATCATGGCGTGCACCGCCTGCCACGCCAGCAAGGAGCGCAGCGACGCCTTCTTCCCGCGCATTTCCGGCAAGCCGGCCGGCTATCTGTACAACCAGTTGCTGAACTTCCGCGACGGCCGCCGCCAGTATCCCTTGATGACGTATATGATCGAGCACATGCCGGACGCCTATCTGCGCGAAATCGCCCAGTACTTCTCCGAGCAGCATCCGCCGGCGCCGCCGGCCCAGCCCAGCAACGCCACCGCCGCCATGCTGGAACGGGGCCGCAGCCTCGTCACGCTGGGCGACCCGGCCAAGAAAGTGCCCGCCTGCATCGCCTGCCACGGCGAGCAGTTGACCGGCGTCGCGCCGGCCATCCCCGGCCTGCTGGGCCTGCCGCGCGACTACGTCAACGCCCAGTTCGGCGCATGGAAAAACCACGCCCGCCGCGCCCAGGCGCCCGATTGCATGTCCGAAGTCGCCAATCGCCTGTCCGACGCCGACATCGCCGCCGTCTCCAGCTGGCTCGGCACGCAAGTCGCGGCGGCCGACGCCCGCCCCGCCACCGCCGTCAAATTGCCGCTGCCCCTGCGCTGCGGCGGCGTGCCACAATGATTTCCGTACCCATGAAAAAAACGCTTTCCCTTGCCGCCGCCCTTCTGCTCGCCGCCGGCGCCACCCGGCTGCTGCTGTGGCCGGCCGACGACATCGGCCCGCCGGCCGCCGCCAGCACGCTGACGCCGGAGGCCCTGGTGGCCCGCGGCGCCTATCTGGCCAAGGCCGGCGACTGCATGGCTTGCCACACCACCCGCGGCGGCGCCGCCTACGCCGGCGGCCGCGCGCTGCAGACCCCGTTCGGCAGCGTCGTCTCGCCCAACATCACCTCCGACCGGGAAACCGGCATCGGCGCCTGGAGCGCCGACGACTTCTGGCGCGCCCTGCACAACGGCAAGTCGAAGGACGGGCGCATGCTGTATCCGGCCTTCCCCTACACCAATTACACCAAGGTCAAGCGCGAAGACGCCGACGCCATGTACGCCTTCTTCCAGTCGGTGCCGGCGCAAAAACAGGCCAATCTGCCGCATCAGCTGCGCTTCCCCTACAACCAGCCGATCGCGCTGGCGGCCTGGCGCGCGCTGTACTTCAAGCCGGCCGTGTACGCCGAGGCGACGGGCCAGAGCGTCGAATGGAACCGCGGCGCCTATCTGGTGCAGGGCCTGGGCCACTGCAGCGCCTGCCACAGCAGCCGCAATCCGCTGGGCGCCAGCGACGAGGGCCTGTCCGGCGGCCTGATCCCCATCCTCGGCTGGTACGCGCCGTCGCTGACCTCGGACGCCGAGGCCGGCCTGGGCGACTGGGACACGGGCCACATCGCGCAATTGCTGAAAACCGGCGTGTCGCCGCGCGCCACCGTGTTCGGGCCGATGGCCGAGGTGGTGCAGGCCAGCCTGCAGCACCTGGACGACGCCGACGTCAACGCCATGGCCGTCTACCTGAAGACCCTGCCCGGCCCGGCCCAGCCGCGCGCCGTGGTGGAGCCGGACACCTCGTCGGCGGCCAAGGCGCAACTGGCGGCCGGCGCCAAGCTGTATGAGAATCACTGCGTCGAATGCCACCGCGCCGACGGCACGGGCATGCCGCCGGCCTACCCGCCGCTGGCCGGCAACCGCGCGCTGACGACGACCGAGGCGGTGAACCCGATCCGCATCGTGCTCAACGGCGGCTTCGCGCCCGGCACGGCCGGCAACCCGCGCCCCTACGGCATGCCGGCCTACGGCCCGCTGCTCAGCGACGCCGAAGTGGCCGCCGTCGTCACCTATCTGCGCAGCTCCTGGGGCAACAAGGCCGGCGCCGTGTCGGCGCTGGAAGTGAACCGCTACCGCAGCGTGCCGCTGGATTGAGCCTGGGCACATAAGCAAACAGCCCACCCGGCAGACGCTGCCGGGTGGGCTGTTTTGCATTGCGCCGCGCCCCGCTTAGCGGAACTTGCTGCGCGCGCCCGTGGCCAGGTCCAGGGCGAAACGCACGCCATTTTCACTTAGCATGACTTCCTCGGGCGGCTCCTCGCCGGCCAGCGCGCCTGGCGTCACCGGCAAGCCCTCGCCCTTGCGTATCAACTCGTCGCAACGCTCGTAGACATTGGCGCAACCCGTGCCGGCCATCAGGGCCTGGACGATCGCCACCTTCCAGGCGTCGACGCCGCCGGCCTGGAACTGGCAGATCAGGTAGCCGGCCGCGCCGCCGTACAGGTCGACCAGCAAACCCGGCAAACCATCTTCCTCGCCCTTGACCAGCGCCAGCAGCTGGTTGGCGCCGGCCGTATTCAGGCTGGCGGCGCGCTTTTCCAGCGCCGCCTTGACGCGGCGCTTGATCAGCGCATGGTCGACCGGTTCGCCTTCGTCGAAGGTCCAGACGCGGGCGCGGATCTGCGACTTCGAGTTATAGGCCGCGCGCGCCAGAAATTTTTTCGCCGACGACTGCACGATCGCGGTCGAGCCGGGCTTCATTTTCTCTTGCGGCTTGCCGTCGACGCGCTCGATCGCGGACGCGTAAATCCAGGGGTCGCCTGCCAGCAAGCTCTTTTCCTTGCCCTGTTTGATGGTGATGATCAGCATGTAATTCCAGTGGTATCGACCGGCCCCGGCCGGTCTGTATTGCGGGGTGGCGCGCCGCGCCGGGCGTGGCGCCCAAGACTGGCATGATACCTCATGCCGCCCTGTCGCAGCGGACGGCGTTCTGGCCGCCGCCGGCTGCAGTTCGTCGCACGCCCGTTTCCGGTGCGGCCGCGCACCCCTAGTATGGACAGGCAAACCAAGCATTCAAACAGACCGGACAACGACAAGGGAATGACATGAGCACATCGCAATCCACTTCCAGCGGCAGCCGCCGCCTCCTCCTCGGCGCCGCCGCGCTGGCGCTGCTGAGCGCGACCGCGCTGGCCTCGCCGCTCGACTGGATCTCTGGCAACAGAGTCAAGGGCGACGGCGCCGTGAACAAGCAAACGCGCAATGTCGGACAATTCACCGCGCTGGCGCTGAACCTGCCCGGCAGCGTCGAACTGCGCATCGGCGACAGCGACAGCGTCAGCGTTGAAACGGACGGCAATCTGCAGCCGCTGATCGAGACGACGGTCGAAGACGGCACACTGACTATCCAGGCCAAAAAGCGCCGCGCGACGCTGACGCCGACGACGCTGAAATTCATCGTCCAGGCCAGGTCCATCGAGCGCATCAGCGTCGGCGGCTCCGGCACCGTGTACGCGCCGGAACTGAACGGGCCGGAGCTGCAATTCAAGGTGGGCGGTTCGGGCTCCATCCATGTCAAGCGACTGCGCAGCGAAAATGTCGAGGTGAAGATTGGCGGCAGCGGCAACTTTACCGGCGCCGGCAGCACCGACCGCTACTCGGCGTCGATAGGCGGCTCCGGCAACGTCCAATCCGCGCAACTGAACGCCAACAAGGTGCAAGTGAACATAGGCGGCTCCGGCCATGCCACCGTCTGGGCAAAACAGTCGCTCGGCGCCAACATCGGCGGCTCCGGCAACATCGACTATTACGGCGACCCGGAGGTGAGCCGCAACGTGGCCGGCTCGGGCAAAATCAGGCGCATCGACGCCGCGCCGCACTAAAATCTGACCGGCGCGGCAACAAGGCCAAGCTTAGCCGCCGAGCAGTTGCTCCACGCTGGACGCGTCGAACAGCCGTTCGAACCACCGTTCCAGCTGCGCGGCCGGCGCCGCCTCTATCTGGGCCACGGCGGCCGGCGCCAGGACGCCGAAGCGTTTTTGCAGCAGGAAGCGCAACCGGGAACGGTCGCCCTGCAGTTGCCCCTCCTGCAACCCCTCCTGCCGTCCCTTCTGTATGCCGGCGTATTCCCACTCGTCGGCCAGAGTCGCAAATGTCTGGTTCAACATGGCCTGCACCTCCGATAAATCGTCCGGGATAATCATGTTATGACGTTTTAACTGGCGTCGCAACTGCGCCGCGATCCAGCGCGTCAGGCTGCCGCGCAAGGACGCGCATTCGCGCGTGCGCAACCATTCGACCAGGCCGGCGACGACCTCGACGATGTTCTGGCTGCTGCGCACCTGCTCCAGCCGGAAGATCGCCGCAATCAGATTGAATTGCGCGCCGGGCTGGCGCGCGTCGTAGCTGCCGCGGTCGATCAGCAGGTAGCGCTGGGCCGGCTGAAACGGCGCCAAGCCCTCGGGCGGCGCCAGCATCAGTTGCGCCAGGTCGGTGCTGGCGCTCCAGCGCGCGGCGCCGTTGTACAGCACGATGGGCAGCACCGGCGCCAGCTTGCCGCCGCGCGTCAGCGCGCGCCGCCTGAGCAGATCCTGGCACAACAATCCGACATACACCTGCATCCGCAAGGCCATCCAGGGATCGTTGCGGGCCTGGAACTCCAGCAGGATATACACATACACCCACTCCCCGCCCAGCCGGAGGCGCCAGACCATGTCATCGTGGCGCTGGCGCCCCGTGTCGCTGACATAACTGGCGTTGACGCGCTCGAAGGCGCTCAGCTCCAGCTGCCCGGCCCAGGCATATGGCAGAAAACCGGCCAACAGCTCGCGCACCACTTCCGGATGCGCGAACAATTGCTTATAGCCGCTGTCGTGTTCGTCCGCCATGCGCCATTGTAGCGGCCGACGCGACGGCCGGGCCGGGCGCCATCGCAGCCGCTTTGGCCCCGCGCAAACGCCGGCGCGGAAGGCGCCGAAACTTAGTGGGCCATCGCGGGGGCCGCGTGCGCCGGCGCCGGGTTGACATAGGTCAGCGCCTTGACCGGCACCGCCACCTCCAGCGTTTCCTGCTTCTTGCCCTTGCGCTGCAGCACCAGCGTCAGCGGCACCGTCTCGCCCTCCTTCAACTGCCGCTTCAACTCCAGCAGCATGATGTGGAAGCCGCCCGGCGCCAGATGCAGCGGCTTGCCGGCGGCCAGGTCGATGCCGGGCACCGCGTGCATCTTCATGGTCTGGCCGACCATTTCCATCTGGTGGATTTCGGTGATGCCGGCGACGCCGCTGCGCACCTCGACGAGGCGCACGTCCTCGGTCGATTGCAATTGCATGAAGGCGCCGGTGGCTTTGCCCTGCGGCACGGTGGCGCGTATCCACGGCGCCGTCACGCTGACCTGGGCCAGCGCGCACGAAGCCAGGGTCATGCCCGTCAAAAATGCGAAGAATTGTTTTTTCATTGTCGTTCTCAAAAAAGGAGGCGCGTTCGCGCCGGAAAAGGAAGCCATGCGGCCAACTGCGGCCGGGGTGCCGCGGCGCCCCGGTCAGGCAATGGCAAGGACGAGCGGACGGCGCCGCTCAAACCGGCGCAGGCGGACCGCGCGGACGCGCCGCCGACCACACCATCGACGGCCGGGGCGAACGGTACAGCAGGAAGGGATGGGGCTGATGCCGGTCGAACACGCCCGGCGTGGCCGCCGGGGCCGGCGGCAAGGCGAAACTGGCGGCGTGCGGCAGGCAATAGGCGCAGTGCCCGCCCGCCTTGGCGGCGGCGTCGCCGGCCGCGTCGGCGGCGTCGCCGGCGATGACGTCGCTGGCGATGGCGCGGCGGCCGTCGGCGCGGCAGATGTCCAGCGCCGCGGCCTGGCCGCGCGCGGCCGCGACGGCGTGCGAAATCGACGGCGCAAGCGCATTCAACAGGATCGCCAGACACGCGATCCAGATATGCAGCCGCCTCACCGTGAATGATTTCGCCATGGCGCCGATTATAGCCTTAGCGCGGTGCCTTGACCGTCTCGCGGTCGATCTGCACCGTGCTGGCGCCGTCGGTCAGCCAGATCTGGCCGTCCTGTATGGTGCATTGCAACTGCATGGTGCGCTGGGCCAGCTTGGACATTTCCAGCGCCGCCTCCGAGGGCAGATTGATCACGCTCAGGTTCTTGGCCCGCTCCAGCTTGCCGGCGATCTGCTTCCACCAGATATGGCTGGTGGCGCCGTAGCTGTAGACAATCACTTGCTCCGAGCGGCCGCAGGCTTTCAGGATGCGCTTCTCGTCCGGCTGGCCGACCTCGATCCACAACTGGATCGCGCCCGTCAAGTCCTTCAGCCACAGGTCCGGCTCCTCGGTGTCGAACAAGCCCTTGGTGAAGGTCAACGCCTCGTCGGCGTGCATGGCGAACGCCAGCAGGCGCACCATCATGCGCTCGTCCGTCTCGGACGGGTGGCGCGCCAGCGTCAGCGCGTGGTCCTGGTAATAATTGCGGTCCATGTCCGCCAGCTGGAGGTCCGCTTTGAAAATCGTTGCTTTGAGAGCCATCGGGTAAGGCCTGCCTAATAAGATAGATGAATGACTATTTGAAGACGACGGTCTTGTCGCCGTTCTGCAAAATACGGTGTTCGACAAACCACTTCACGGCGCGCGCCAGCACCACGCACTCGACGTCGCGGCCGATGGCCGTCAGCGTGTCGGTATCCATCGCGTGGTCGACCCGCTCGACGTCCTGCTCGATGATCGGTCCCTCGTCCAGGTCGCCGGTGACGAAGTGGGCGGTGGCGCCGATCAGCTTGACGCCGCGGTGGTGCGCCTGGGCATACGGCTTCGCGCCCTTGAAGCTGGGCAGGAAGGAATGGTGGATATTGATCGCCTTGCCGTGCAGCGCCGTGCACAGGCCGGGCGAGAGGATCTGCATATAGCGCGCCAGCACCACCAGGTCCACCTGGTGCGCATCCATCAGCTCGATCACGCGGGCTTCCTGCGCCAGCTTGGCCGCCTCCGGCGCGCCGGCGGCCAGCGGCAGGTGGTGGAAGGGAATATTGTAGCTGGCAGCCAGCTGGTAGAAATCCATGTGGTTCGAGACGATGGCCGGAATCTCCACCGGCAGCAGGCCGCTCTTGTAGCGGAACAGCAGGTCGTTGAGGCAGTGGCCGATCTTCGACACCATCAGCATCACGCGCGGCTTGTAGCGGGCGTCGTGCAACTGGGCCTTGAACTGCATCGCCTGCGCCAGCGCGGCGAAGGCGGCGCGCAACTGGCTGTCGCTGACGCCGGCGTCTTCCAGCGCGAAATGCACCCGCATGAAAAACAGTTGCGACTCCTGGTCGCCGAACTGGGCCGAATCGAGGATATTGCAGCCGTGTTCGGCGAGGAAGCCCGACACGCGGTGCACAATGCCGCGCTGGTCCAGGCAAGACAGGGTCAAAATATATTCAGGATGCATCATGGTAGGAAGAGCAGAATGTCGATATTGGTCGGTTCAGCCGGACGGCTGCGCGGGCCGTATTGTCGCACGACTGAGCAAAAAACCATGCATAGGCAAAAATAGTACGGTCGCCCGATTTACCTTATAGTGAGGCACACACAACCTTTTCAAGGAGACAAGATGACGACGACAGCATTGGAGAACCTGCAGTTCCGCCTCGCCGCCCGCCCGGTCGGCATGGCCAAGGCCAGCGACTGGCAGCAAGTGCGCGAAGCCGTGCGCGCCATCGGCGAGGGCGAGATCGTCGTCAAGACACTGTATCTGTCGCTGGACCCGGCCATGCGCGGCTGGATGAACGAGGGCAAATCCTACATCCGCCCGGTGGCCATCGGCGAAGTGATGCGCGCCGGCGGCATCGGCATCGTCGTCGCCTCGAACTCGCCCCGCTTCGCCGTCGGCGAGCACGTCTCCGGCATCCTCGGCGTGCAGCAATACTGGGCCGGCGCGGCCGACGACAAGGCCGCCGCCCTGCTCAAGGTCGACGCCGCGCTGGCGCCCCTGCCGACCTATCTGAACGTGCTGGGCATGCCCGGCCTGACCGGCTACTTCGGCCTGCTCGAAGTGGGCCAGCCGAAGGCCGGCGAAACCGTGGTCGTCTCCGGCGCCGCCGGCGCCGTCGGCATGACGGTCGGCCAGGTCGCCAAACAACTGGGCTGCCGCGTCGTCGGCATCGCCGGCGGCCAGGACAAGTGCGACTTCGTCGTCAGGGAACTGGGCTTCGACGCCTGCATCGACTACAAGGGCGGCGCCGTCAAGGAGGGCTTGAAGGAACACTGCCCGCGGGGCGTGGACGTGTATTTCGACAACGTCGGCGGCGACATCCTCGACGCCGTGCTCACCCGTATCAACCTGAAGGCGCGCATCGTCATCTGCGGCGCCATCTCACAGTACAACAACACCGCGCCCGTGCAGGGGCCGGCCAACTACCTGTCGCTGCTGGTCAACCGCGCGCGCATGGAAGGCATCGTCGTGTTCGACTATGCGCCGCGCTACCACCTGGGCGTGGCCGCGATGGGCCAGTGGCTCAAGGAAGGCAAGATGAAAAGCAAGGTCGACATCGTGCAAGGCATCGACAACTTCCCGGCCGCGCTGTCGATGCTGTTTGAAGGCAAAAACCTCGGCAAGCTGGTGCTGCAAGTGGCGTCCGCCTGAAGCGCGCGCGGCCGCCGCGCCGCCCCCTTTCCCCCTCCCCGGCGCCCGGCGCGGCGCCGGCGGCGCAAGCCGCTTCATCCACAGCAAAAAACCTCGACATTCACGGAACTTGCTGATTCGATAAAAGTCTATCCCTTTGCTTGATTCAAGCACAGCATCACCCGCAGCCGTCCGGGTGACCTTTTTGAGGGTATTTTTTATCGAGGTATTGATATGTTCACGCAAGCCATCACCCCTGCCATCAAATCGCACATGGAGGTGCAACTGGCCTTCCTGACGGATTTGTCCAGGAAAGCCTTCGACACCGCGCAACGGGTTAGCGAACTGAACCTGCGCCTGACGCAGGAATTGCTCGAAGAGATGACCTCCGCCAACCATCAAATGATGACAGCGCGGGACGCCGGCGAATTCGCCTCAGCCGCCAGCACCCAGCTCCATCCGGCGATGGAAAAACTGCGCAGCTACCAGCAACGCCTGTTCAACCTCATGGCCAGCGCGAACGCCGACATCACCAAAACGGCGGAATTCCACATCCCCGAGGCCAGCCGCACCGCGACGGCCGTCGCCGACGAAATGCTGCGCGCCGCCTCCGAGGAAAGCGAGAAGGCGACGCAGCGCCAGCGCGCCGCCCTCGACAGGATGAGCGAAGCGGCCCAGCGCGGCAACGGCATGGGGCAGCACCCCGGCCAATTGCAGGGCCAGGGCATGGGCCAGGGGCAGCAAGCCCACTAGCGGCAAGGGTCCGGGCTGACCTCCTCAAACGGCTCCCGGCGGCGCAAGGCCGCCGGCGCGCACGGCCCACCAACCATCAAGAACAGGAGCGACATCATGAGCGATGCAAAAAAGGATGGTGGCGCGGCGCACGCCGACGCGATCTCCCTGCTGACGGCCGACCATCAAAAAGTGCGGCAATTGCTTCAGCAATTTACCGAGCTGCAGAATGACGACGAGCAGCTCGACCTGAAACTCGAACTGGTCGAGCAAATCTGCTTCGAACTGACGGTGCACGCGCTGGCGGAGGAGGAACTGCTTTACCCCGCCGTGCGCGCCGCCCTCGGCGACGACGACCTGGTAGACGAGGCGGAAGCGGACCACGCCGGCCTGAAGGACCTGGTCAGCCAGCTCGAAGAAATGGAGGCCGACGACGCCGAGCTCGACGCCACCGTGGCGGTGCTGCTGGAGCAACTGGAACGCCATATCGCGCTGGAAGAGGAAGAGATGTTCGCCAGGGTGAAAAACGCCCAGCTCGACATCGTCGCCCTGGGCCGGCAGATCCGCGACCGCAAGATGGAAATCGAGGCCGACTTCAATGGCGCGCCGGCGCCGGTGCGCATGTCCGGCGGCGCCGAAGCGCCGCGCGACCAGGACAAACCCTGAGCGGCGCGGCGACATAATCGCCGCAGCCGTGGAACTAAGGCCGGTCATGCTCCTCTAAATAGCGGGTGCGACAAATTGTTAAGCATGCCAAAGCGGCACCCGACACAAACTCTGAGTCCCTGGGCAGCAGCGCTGGAATGGCAGCCGGGAAAACTTTATCAGCAGTAGGTAGAAGGAGGGAAACATGGCTACAAGTCAAGGAAACGATCAAGGGAAAAGCAGCCAGAAAGACGAGAGCCAAAGCGGCCAGAAAAGCGGAGGAAGCAAACGCGGCTTCGCGGCGATGGATGAGGAGCCGCAGCGCGAAATCGCCAGCAAGGGTGGCCAGGCCGCCCACCAAAAAGGAACCGCCCACGAGTTCGACTCGGAAGAGGCGCGCCGGGCCGGCCAGAAAGGCGGCGAGGCGGTCAGCCGCGACCGCGAACACATGGCCGAAATTGGCCGCAAGGGGGGGGAAAGCCGGCAATCGGCCAACCGCGAGGAGGCGGCCAAAAGCACCTCCTCGACCCGCGGCGGCACATCCGAACAGCACGCGAAGGCTGGCCGGCAGAGCCACAAAAACGACGAGAAGTAAGTCGCCGGGGGACCTGGCTCCCCCTCGGTCCGGGCCACACCGCCCGGACCCGCCCTACCACCACCCGCCCTCCTCACTGCCTCTCAAGACGGGGACAGACCACGATTTTCGGGAAAGTTTTCCCGAAAATCGTGGTCTGTCCCCGGCTTTACGCCTCCGCCATCCGCACTAGGTCCAGCGGGGAATGGACAAATTGCCCCGCCTCCTGCCGGAATTTTGTAAACGTTCTATAATTTCAGTAATTCCTGAAAATTCAACAATTACCGGCAATCACTATGACCAATCTCAGCCCCCTGGCGCAAAAATTCATCCTCCACTTCGGCGAAATGGGCAGCCGCTGGGGCATCAACCGCACCGTCGGGCAAATCTATGCGCTGCTGTATGTGCTGGCCAAGCCCCTCAACGCCGACGAAATCGCCGAGCATCTGGCGTTTTCCCGCTCGAACGTGTCGATGGGACTGAAGGAATTGCAATCGTGGCGCCTGGTCAAGCTGCTGCACCAGCCGGGCGACCGCCGCGAGTACTTCGAGCCGCCGAAGGATATCTGGGACATCTTCAAGGCCCTGCTGGAAGAGCGCCGCCGCCGCGAGGTCGAGCCGACGCTGTCGATGCTGCGCGACGCGCTGCTGGAGACGCCGGCCACTGAGGCCGACCGCGTGGCCCAGCAGCGCATGCGCGAAATGTATGACTTGATCGAGATGTCCAGCGCCTGGTTCGACGACGTCCAGCGTCTGTCGCCGGAAACCCTGTCCGCGCTGATGAAGATGGGCTCGACCGTGAAGAAGCTGCTCGACGTGGGCGACAATGTGCGCGACAAATTCCGCTTCGGCCGCCCCGCCGACGGCGACGGCGCCGCAGTGGCCGAGGCCGGCAAGGACGCGACATGACGGGGCCGCGGTTGCCCCGCGCCTCGCTGGCGCTGACCATCACGCTGGCGCTGATCGTCAAGGTGGCGATCCTGTCGCTGCTGTGGAAGGCCTTCTTCTCGGCGCCGCTCGCCAAAAAAATGCGCCTGCCCACCAGCGTCGTCGCACAACACCTGCTGGCCGCGCCCGCCCCGCTTTCCCCTCTTGCCCCGAAGGCCAACGATGATACCGATTGACGATGTAGTCAGCCTGTCGCGGCTGCAATTTGCCGCCACCGCGATGTACCACTTCCTGTTTGTGCCGCTGACGCTGGGCCTGTCCTGGATACTGGTCATCATGGAATCCGTCTACGTGATGACGGGCAAGGAGATTTACCGCGACATGACGAAGTTCTGGGGCAAGCTCTTCGGCATCAACTTCGCTATGGGCGTGACCACCGGCATCACGCTGGAATTCCAGTTCGGCACCAACTGGGCGTATTACTCGCACTACGTCGGCGACATCTTCGGCACCCCGCTGGCGATCGAGGGCATGATGGCCTTCTTCCTCGAATCGACCTTCGTCGGCCTGTTCTTCTTCGGCTGGACCAAGCTGTCGAAGGTCCAGCATCTGGGCGTCACCTTCCTCGTCGCCCTCGGCTCCAGCCTGTCGGCGCTGTGGATATTGATCGCCAACGGCTGGATGAACAATCCGGTCGGCGCCGAATTCAATGTCGAGACGATGCGCATGGAACTGGTCAGCATCGTCGACGTCATCTTCAACCCGGTGGCCCAGGTCAAGTTCGTCCACACCGTCGCCGCCGGCTATGTGACGGCGTCGATGTTCGTGCTCGGCATCTCCGCGCTCTACCTGCTGAAGGCCCGCGACATCCCCTTCGCCCTGCGCTCCTTCGCCATCGCGGCCGGCTTCGGCCTGGCCTCGACGCTGTCGGTGATCGTGCTCGGCGACGAGTCCGGCTACACGGCCGGCGAAGTCAACAAGGTCAAGCTGGCCGCCATCGAGGCCGAATGGGAAACCGAGCCCGCGCCGGCCGGCATCACCCTGATCGGCCTGCCCAACGACAAGGAGGAGCGCACCGACTACGCCGTCAAGATCCCCTATGTGCTGGGCCTGATCGCCACGCGCTCAACCGACAAGCAGGTGACCGGCATCAAGGACTTGAAGGCGGGCCACGAAGTGCGCATCCGCAACGGCATGCTGGCCTACGCGGCGCTGAGCCGCCTGAAATCGGGCGACAAGTCGGACGCCGCCCGCGCCGAATTCGCGCGCCTCAAGGCCGACCTCGGCTACGGCTTGCTGCTGAAAAAATACACGCCGAACGTCGTCGACGCCAGCGAGGCCCAGATCAAGCTGGCCGTCAATGACACCGTGCCGAAGGTGGCGCCGCTGTTCTGGTCCTTCCGCGCGATGGTCGGCCTGGGCCTGCTGTTCCTGTTCATCTTCAGCGCCTCGTTCTACTTCCTGATCCGCAAGAAGCTGGCCGCGCAGCGCTGGCTGCTGAAGCTGGCCGTGTGCGCGATCCCCCTGCCCTGGGTCGCCGCCGAGCTGGGCTGGGTGGTGGCCGAATACGGCCGCCAGCCGTGGACCATCGCGGGCATCCTGCCGACCCACCTGTCGGCCTCCACGCTGACGACGGGCAATCTGTACTTCAGCCTGGCCGGCTTCGTCGGCTTCTACACGCTGCTGCTGGTGATCGAAATGACGCTGATGATCAAATATGCCCGCCTCGGGCCGAGCAGCCTGCACACCGGCAAGTACCACTGGGAACAACAACATTAAGGAACGGCCATGTTATTCGACTATATGACCCTGAAACTGATCTGGTGGGGCTTCGTCGGCGTGCTCATCATCGGCTTCGCGCTGACCGACGGCTTCGACTTCGGCGTCGGCATGAGCCTGCCCTTCCTCGGCAAGACGGACGCCGAGCGGCGCGTCATCATCAACACCATCGGCCCCACCTGGGAAGGCAACCAGACCTGGTTCATCGCCGCCGGCGGCTGCCTGTTCGCGGCCTGGCCGCTGGTCTACGGCGCCGCCTTTTCCGGCTTCTACATCGCCCTGATGCTGCTGCTGTTCGCGCTGTTCTTCCGCCCCGTCGGCTTCGACTACCGCAGCAAGATCGCCGACCCGCGCTGGCGCGGCGCCTGGGACTGGGCCCTGTTCACGGGCGGCTTCGTGCCGCCGCTGATCTTCGGCATCGCCTTCGGCAATCTGCTGCAAGGCGTGCCCTTCCACTACGACGACACGATGCGCATGGAATACACGGGCAACTTCCTGACCCTGCTCAACCCCTTCGGCCTGCTCGCGGGCGTGCTCAGCGTCGCCATGCTGGCCATGCACGGCGCCACCTTCCTGCAGCAAAAGACCGAAGGCGCGCTGGCCGAACGGGCGCGCCGCATGGCGATGGCCGCGGCCGGCGTCAGCATCGCCGCCTTCGCCGCCGGCGGCGTGTGGATCGCCTACGGCATCGACGGCTACCGCATCACCGCCATGCCGGACGTCAACACCGCCTTCATGCCGGTGGCGAAAACCGTCGTGCGCGCCAGCGGCGCCTGGCTCGACAACTACGCGCGTTGGCCGGCCACGCTGGCCCTGCCCGCCGGCGCCCTGCTGGCGGCGCTGGCCGTCGTCGTGCTCAGCGCGCGCCGCCGCACGCTGGCCGCCTTCCTCGCCAGCGGCACGGCCGTCGCGGCCATCATCCTGACGGCCGGCAGCGCCATGTTCCCCTTCGTCATGCCGTCCTCGCTGGCGCCCGCCAGCAGCCTGACAGCCTGGGACGCCGTGGCCAGCCACAAAAGCCTGGGCATCATGTTCTGGGTCGTCGTCATCATGCTGCCGATCGTCGTCATGTACACCAGCTGGGTCTACAGCATCGTGCGCGGCAAGGTGACGCTGGAGCACATCCGCGACAACGAGCACACCGCCTACTAATCAAGAACAGGAGCAATGATGTGGTATTTCACTTGGATTTTAGGCATAGGCGTGGCCGTGGCGCTGGCCGTGATTAACGTCATGTGGCTGGAGTCGAACTACGCCTTCGGCCTGCGCGACGAAGAACAAACCCGCGCGCGCTTCGAGCGGGCCAGCCTGAAGGAGGAGGCGCGCAAGCGCTAAGGGCAAGGCTGGCGGCCGGGTTGTGGTACATTCTCGCCTCCATCGACCCGCCAGCCCCACCGCCATGCCAGCCCTGAAGTACCTTAGCGCCTATTCCGAGCAGACACAGGAACAAGTGTCGCAGCTGATCGCCCAGAACAAACTCGGCGAAGTCTTGCTCAAGCGCTATCCGAAAGCCCACGACATCCGCAACGACAAGGCGCTGTACCAGTACGTGCAGGAGCTGAAAACCGAATTCCTGCGCAACGCCGAGCCGATCAACAAAGTCGAGTTCGACAGCAAGATTCACGTCATCAACCACGCGCTGGGGCTGCATACCGCAATTTCGCGGGTGCAGGGCGGCAAGCTCAAGGCCAAGCACGAAATCCGCGTGGCGACGATGTTCAAGGAAGTGCCGCTGGAATTTCTGCGCATGATCGCGGTGCACGAACTGGCCCACGTGAAGGAAAAGCAGCACGACAAGGCCTTCTACAAGCTGTGCTGCTACATGGAACCGAACTACCACCAATATGAATTCGACCTGCGCCTGTACCTGACGCAGATCGACCTGGCCGGCCAGCGCCTGTGGGGCGCCGCCTGATACGCGCTACGCGCCGGGCGCGCCGCCGGCTTTGAAACGCCGCAACAAGGCATCCGGCCCGGCCTCGACCAGCATCAGCGCCGCGTGCTGCGGGCGCACGAAGCCCTGCGACTGCGCGTGGCCGATAAAACCCATCAAGCCGTCGTAGAAACCATCCACGTTCAGCAGCCCGATCGGCTTGGCGTGGATGCCCAGTTGCGCCCAGGTCAGCATCTCGAACAATTCCTCCAGCGTGCCCAGGCCACCCGGCATGGCGATGAAGCCATCCGCCAGTTGCGCCATCATCGCCTTGCGCTCGTGCATGTCCTTGACGATGAACTGGCGCGTCAGGCCGGTGTGGCCGATCTCGCGCTCGACCAGCGCCGTCGGAATCACGCCGGTCGCCTCGCCGCCCAGGCGCAGCACCTCGTCGGCGATGACGCCCATCAGGCCAACCTTGCCGCCGCCATACACCAGCGCCAGATTGTTCTCGACCAGCGCGCGCGCCAGCCCCTGGGCCGCCTGCGCGTAGTGCGGGGTGACGCCGGCATTGGCGCCGCAATAAACAGCTATCGACTTCATCGTATCCTTACTCCGCTAATTCCTCTTTGGCCGCCTCGACGTCCAGACGCTCCATGGCGTCCAGCGCCTCGCAGGCGGCGGCCTCCTGATACAGGGCGATGGCCTCGGCCATCTTTTTCTTGCCGTCCAACATCACGATCGCGTTCGCATACTCGATGCGGCCGATCGCCGAATCCGGATTGAGCTTGAGGGCCGTCTTGAAATGCCCGATGCCCTCTTCCTTCTTGACGCCATAGGTCAGGCCGCCGACCATGGCGCCGACCTTGTCGATGATTTCCGCGTGGTAGGCGCCGAAGGCGATGTGCGCCTCGGCGTGCGCCGGCGCCAGCGCCAGCGTCGCCTCCAGGCTGGCGCGCACCTTGCCGCCGACGCCCTGGGACAGCGCCTTCAGCACCGAGATGCCCTGGGCGTAACGGCCCAGGCTGTAAGCGTGCCAGTAAAAGCCGGCCGGATTGTTCGGCTGCTCGGCCTGCTGCCGCTCGCAGCGCTCGGCCACCTCCTCGAACGTGGCGATCCTCGCCTTGTCGTCCGTTTCCAGATAATTGGCATAGATGCACGTGGCCTTGTGCGCGACCGCATAGCCATTCACGCCGACGTCCAGGCCGAGCGTGGCGGCCAGCTCGAAATCGCCGGCATGAAAGGCAATCCACGCCTGCACCAGCGTCGCGTCGGCGGGAAACGGCTCGGCGTCGCCCACGTGCAACCTGGCCCAGGCTTTTTTCAGGCTGCTTGCTGTGTACACATAGGCTTTGTCCTGGTGCGGGAATTTATTCCATGCCACGGCCTTCTCCTTTATTTTAATTGTCGTAAATACTCTTCCGATAGTTTCTGGAATAGCAGATGCGTTTCATTGCGCAGGTAGGGGCCGACCAGGGACAAGACCTGATAACAGCCGCGCGCCAGCGCGTCCGACATCGATTGCTGCTCGGTGTATTTGCGCGGATTGCGCACGTACTCATACGACAGCCAATAAGTGGCGACCACCACCATATTCGTCGCCATCGCATTGATTTCCATGTCCGACGCTTCCAGCGACTTCTCGCTGCGCAAATCCTCGCACAACTGCTTGGCCACCTTGATCTTGTGCGCCAGGATCAGCTTGAAATGCAGCTCCAGCTTGCGGTTGCGCGACAGCAGGTCGTTGAGGTCGCGGTAAAAGAAGCGATAGCGCCAGATCAGCTCGAACATCAGGTGCAGGTACAGCCAGACGTCCTCGATATTCGAGCGGCGCCCGTCCGGCACCGTCAGGATGCGTTCGATTTCCGCCTCGAACTGGACGAAAATCGAATTGACGATGTCGTCCTTATTGCGGAAGTGGTAATACAGATTGCCCGGCGAGATATTCATCTCTTCGGCGATCACGGTGGTCGTGATATTCGGCTCGCCGAATTCATTAAATAGGCGCAGGGATAATTCCAGAATGCGTTCACGGGTACGGCGTGGTGCTTTTTGTAGCATAGCGGGCGTTCTCTGTTTTCTCTACTGCAAGCATAACACCGAAAAAGCGATCTAAGAAACTACTGATACCAGGGAAATCAAGGAAAAACGCGCTAAGGGCGCGGCCCCACTTTCAGGTAACGTTCCAGGTCGTCCAGCACTGCGCCCAACTGGCTCACGGCGCGCCGCGCCGGCGTCTGTCTGACCAGGCTCAGGCTGCGGTCCTGCAGCACCGCCAGCCGCAGCGTCATGCCGTGGCGCGCCAGCTTGGCGGCGATGTCCTTGCGCTGCCGCCATAACATCGCGCGGGTGTGCTGGTAAGCCTGCTCGCACATGCGGCGGCGGTTGTTGTAGCTGAAAATATTCGTGAAAAACAATTCGGCATCGTCCTGGTTCGGCTCGAACAAGAGAATATCGACGTGCGGGTGGCTGCGCTCATAGCTGGCCATGCCCGCTTCCACGCGCGAGTGCAGGATCGAGCGCAGCGTCTGCGACAGCACGTCGAGCAGGCCGCCGCCGGCCAGCTTGCGCGCCGGCGCCGGGCGCGCGCCGCGGCGGCGCCCTGCGTCGGCGCGGCGCGGCTCGGCCGTCGAGTCGTAGGGCACGATGGGATTGACGCAAATGAGCAGGCCGACGCCCTCCTCCAGCGCGATGGAGGCGTGCATGGTCTTGCGCAGCGCGCCGTCGACGAAATGGCGGCCGCCGATTTCCACCGGCGCGAACAGGCCAGGCACGGCCGCGCTGGCCTGCACGGCGACGGAAATCGGCGTGCCGTCCCAGCCCGGCGCGCCGAAGCGCACGGCCTTGCCCGTGTCGAGGTCGGTGGCGACGATGACCAGTTTGCGCTTCAGCTTGCGGAAGTCGTTGCTCCGCCCCGCCTTGGCAAAGGTCGCCCTCAGGAAGGTTTCAATCGCCTCGCCGGACAGGAAACCGGCCGGCAGCGCCTCCTTCATGCGCTCGAACGACGACGCCAGACTGCCGCGCCGGCGCGCGTAATGCAGCAGGGAGCCGCACAACAGCCCCGGCACGCTGCGGGCGCGCTTGCCCAATTCCTTCAAGGCCGGACGCAGCAAGGTTTCCGGTTTAAACAAGGGCGCGCCGTCGATGGCCTCGACATCGCTTTCGATGAACAGGCGGCACATCTGATGCGGCGTGACGCCGTTGGCCAGGCCGGCCGCGATGATGCCGCCGGCGCTGACGCCGACGTAAATATGCGCGTCGGTCAGGTCGAGGCCGTCGATGGCCTCGGCCAAGGCCGCCAGCGCGCCGATTTCATAGACGGCGGCCAGCGGCCCGCCGCCGGCCAGCGCCAGGCCGACGCCCGGCTTGGCGGCGCTGCTCGGAGAGTCAATTGCGGTCATCGGTCAATCTATACTGTGCAACAACAAAAAGGCTTGCGCTGCGCACAAGCCCGGATGCGAGTCCCCCCATCGCCCGGCGCCAAGCCCGGACCCGGCCGGCGTCACCGGCGGCCAGGGGTGAAGACCGGTCTTGCGCCGGACGGGGCCGCGCCGACGGCGGCCCTGGGGGGATGGGCGCGCTGCGCACCGGTGCGATTTACGCCGACGGCGTGGCGTCGGTCGCGTTGACAACGGGGACGGCGCTGGCGGCGGCCTTTTTCGGCGCGGCCTTCTTCACGGCGGCTTTCGGCGCCGGTTTGGCGATCGACGCGGCGGTCGGGAAGTTGACGCCGGCCTTGGGCGCGGCCTTCGCGGCCGGCTTGGCTTTCGCGGCCGGCTTGGCTTTTGCTGCCGGCTTGGCCGCCGCCTTCGGCGCCGCCTTGGCGGCAGGCTTGGCGGCCGCTTTCGCCGCTGGTTTGGCTGCCGCTTTGACGGGCGCCTTGGCTGCGGCGGGCACTTTCTTGCCCGACAACTCGGCGACGATCTTGCTGAGTTGCTCAACGCGCTTGCTCAACTCCTGGATATCCTTCTGGGTCGGCACGCCGATCTTGCCCAAAGCGCGAGAAACGCGGTCCTCGAAGACCTGCTCCAGCTTGTCCCAGGAACCGGAGGCTTGCTTGCTGACGCCGTCGGCCATCTTCGTCACGGTGCCGGTCACGTCGGAGACGCGGTCTTCGGCGCGCTTTTGCAGCTCGGTGCCTTCCTTAACCAGTTTCGAGAATACCCGGCCGCCCTCTTCCTGCGCCTTGGCGAAAGCGCCCAGGCCGGCTTGCCAGATTTGCTGGGCAGAAGTGCGAACTGCACTGGCCAATTGCGTCTCTTCGTCTTTTGCCAGTGATTTCAGTTTCTTTACCATAGTCAGCTCCCGTTTATAAAAGTTCAATTCGATGAAATCATTTTAGAGAGCAAAACTAGAGACGGGATTCTAATGCGATAGAGAAGCGCTTCTAAAGACGCCGCGGCGGATGAAGACGCCTTGCCAATCGGCGGCCACCCTGTAATGATTAGGCAACTTATTTCTACAAATCGAAAAGGAGAAACAGGATGCGGTATTTTGTCACCGGCGCGACAGGTTTTATTGGCAAACGCCTGGTCAAGAAACTATTGGCGCGCAAAGGCAGCGTGGTGCATTTTCTGCTGCGCGAGGGCAGCCGCGACAAGATACCCGCGCTGCTGGAATACTGGGGCGTGTCGAAAACGCGCGCGATCCCCGTGTTCGGCGACCTGCGCAGCGCCAAACTGGGCGTGTCGAAAGAAGACCTGAAGACGCTGGGCGACAGCATCGACCACTTCTACCACCTGGCCGCCGTCTACGACATGCTGGCCGACGCCGACGCGCAATTCACCGCCAACGTCGGCGGCACCCGCAACACCGTCGAGCTGGCCAACGCGATCCGGCCCGCCTGCTTCCACCATGTCAGCTCGATCGCCGCCGCCGGCATGTTCGAGGGCATCTTCCGCGAAGACATGTTCGACGAAGCCGAGGGCCTAGACCACCCCTACTTCGCCACCAAGCACGCGGCGGAAAAAATCGTCCGCGACGAACTCAAAGGCGCCTGGCGCGTCTACCGTCCCGGCATGGTGGTGGGCGACTCGCAAAGCGGCGAAGCGGACAAGATCGACGGCCCGTATTACTTCTTCAAGATGATCCAGCGCATCCGCCAATTGCTGCCGCCGTGGATGCCGACCATCGGCCTGGAGGGCGGCCGCATCAACATCGTGCCGGTCGACTTCGTCGTCGACGCGATGGAGCACATCTCGCACCAGCCCAAGCTCGACGGCATGTGCTTCCACCTGACCGACCCCGAGCCGATGCGCGTGGGCGAAGTCCTCAACACCTTCTGCCGCGCCGCGCACGCGCCGACGATGAGCATACGTGTCAACGCCGCCCTGCTCGGCTTCATCCCGAAATCCATCAAGAAAATCGTCATGTCGATGACGCCGGTGCGGCGCGTGCGCGACGCCATCATGAAGGACATCGGCCTGCCCTCCGGCATGATGACCTTCGTTAACTACCCGACCCGCTTCGACAGCCGCCACACCACCCAGGCGCTGAAGGGCACGGGCATCGCCTGCCCGCCGCTGGCCAGCTATGCGGCGCCCGTGTGGGACTACTGGGAGCGCAAGCTCGACCCCGACCTGTTCATCGACAAGACGCTGCGCGGCCAGGTGGCCGGCAAGGTCGTGCTGGTCACGGGCGGCTCCTCGGGCATCGGCCTGGCGGCCGCGCACAAGCTGGCCGAGGCCGGCGCCGTCACCGTCATTTGCGGCCGCGACGCCGCCAGGCTGGCCGAGGCGAAAAAGGCGATCCAGGCCGACGGTTTCGACGTCATCACCTACCAGGCCGACGTCGCCGACATGGCCGACTGCGACCGCTTCGTCGAGCTGCTGATCGCCGAGCACGGCGGCGTCGACATCCTCGTCAACAATGCCGGGCGCTCGATCCGCCGCGCCATCGAGGCCAGCTACGACCGCTTCCACGACTTCGAGCGCACCATGCAGCTGAACTACTTCGGCTGCCTACGCCTGACCATGGGCCTGCTGCCCAAGATGATCGCGCAAAAGCGCGGCCACATCATCAACATCTCCTCGATCGGCGTGCTGACCAACGCGCCGCGCTTCTCCGCCTACGTCGCCTCGAAGGCGGCGCTGGAGGCGTGGACCCGCTGCGCCTCGTCGGAGCTGTCCGACGTCGGCATCAAGTTCACGACGATTAATATGCCGCTGGTGCGCACGCCGATGATCGCACCGACCAAGATCTACCAGAACGTGCCGACGCTGGCGCCGGAGGAAGCGGCCGAGCTGATCGCCGAAGCCATCGTCCACCGGCCCGTGCGCATCGCCACCCGGGTCGGCATCGCCGGCCAGGTGCTGCACGCCCTGATGCCGCGCGTCGCGCAGATCGTCCTCAACACGACCTTCCGCATGTTCCCCGACTCCGACGCGGCCAAGGGCGGCGACCAGAAGGCGCCGCCGATGTCGTCCGAGCAGGTGGCCATGCAGCAGTTGCTGCGCGGCGTGCACTTCTAAGGCGGCGCCGGCGCCCTAGGCCGCCAGCGACGAGGGGCCGTGCAGCAGTCCGTGCAGGCGGAAGCCTTCGCGGATGTTCTCGCGCAGCACGGCGCCCTTCCACGGCTTGGTGTAGAAGCGGTCGACGGCGCCGCGGTTGATCGCCGCCATGATCGGCGTCAGGTCGGCGTAGGCCGACAGCATGATGCGGAAGGTGTCCGGGCACAGGTTCTTGACCCGCTCCATGAACTCGGTGCCGCTCATCAAGGGCATGCACTGGTCGCACAGGATCACCTGGACGCGGTGCCGCGCCAGGATGTCGAAACCCTCGGCGGCCGTCTGCGCCGTCAGGATGCGGTAGCCGTCCTGCGCCAGGAAGTCGCTGAGCACGTCGAGCATGAAAGCGTCGTCGTCGACGATGAGCAAAGTCTGCTGGTCCTGCGGCCCCTCGTCGATGGGCTGCTGCAGCGCCTTGCCGCTCTGCAGCATCTGCTCGAACTCGTCCTCGGCCACCGGCCGGCTGAAGTAGTAGCCCTGCATTTCGTCGCAGCCGTGGCGCCGCAGATAGGCCAGTTGCGCATCCTTTTCCACCCCCTCGGCGATCACGTGCAGCTTCATGCTGTGCGCCATCTTGATAATCGCCAGCACGATGGCGGCATCGTCCGGGTTGCTGGTGACCTCGCGCACGAAAGCCATGTCGATCTTCAGCTTGTCGATCGGGAAGCGCTTCAGGTAGGCCAGGCTGGAATAGCCGGTGCCGAAGTCGTCGATGGAAATCTGGATGCCCAGGGCCTTCAGGTTGCGCAGCACGTTGATGGTTTCCTCGGCGTTCGACATCAGCGAACTCTCCGTCAACTCCAGCTCCAGCAGCTCGGGCGCGATGTCGTAGCGCTTGATCGCCTTCAACACCTCCTCTTCCAGGCCGCCGACGAAGAACTGGATGCCCGACACGTTCACCGACAGGTGCACGGCGCCCGTCTTGCTGCTGCCCCACTGGCTGATCTTCTTGCACGCCTCGTTCAGCACCCAGGTGCCGACGCGCACGATCAAGCCCGTCTCCTCCAGTATCGGAATGAACAGCGCCGGCGACACCATGCCGTGGCCGGGCCGGCGCCAGCGGATCAGCGCCTCGGCGCCGCTGATGCGGCCCGTGGCGATGTGCACCTTGGGCTGGAAGAACAGCACGAACTCCTCGTTCTCGATGGCGCGCCGCAGCGCGTTCTCCAGGTCCAGGCGGGCCAGCGACTGGGCGTTCATCTCGGCCGTGAAGAAGCGGAAGGCGTCGCGCCCGGCCTCCTTGGCGCGGTACATGGCCGTGTCGGCGTACTGGATCAGCGTGTCGGCGTCCAGGCCGTCGTCCGGATACACGGAGATGCCGATGCTGGCCGTGACGGTCACCTCGTGGCCTTTCAGGTCGAAGGGCCGGCGCATCGCCTCGCGGATCTTGTCGACGACGGCGATGGCGTTCTGCGCCCCCTCGGGCAGGATCAGGATCGCGGCGAACTCGTCGCCGCCGAAGCGGCCGATGGTGTCGCGCACCCGCAGGCAGTCGACCAGGCGGCTGGAGAACTGCCGCAGCAGCTCGTCGCCTATGGTGTGGCCGAGCGTGTCGTTGACGTTCTTGAAGCGGTCGACGTCGAGGAACAGCACGGCCACCGACCAGCCGTGTTCGGCCGCCTGGCCCAGCGAGTGCGCCAGCGAGTCGTAGAACTGGGTGCGGTTCGGCAGCCCCGTCAGGGTGTCGAAATGGGCCAGCTTGAGCAGGCGCTGCTGCGCCTCCTTGCGCTCGGTGATGTCGCGCGCCACCGCCACCAGTATCCAGCTCTGGCCGGAGCGCAGCGTGCGGCGCTGCACCTCGACCGACAGGGCGCTGCCGTCCTTGCACTGCAGGAGCAGCTCGGCCATCGCGCCGGTCTGGTCGCCGGCCAGCAGTTTCACGTACAGGTCTTCCAGGTTGCTGTCGGTGGCGTGGCCGGCGCGGCCCGGCCCGACCTTGAGGAAGTCCTCGCGCTCGTAGCCGAGCATGCGGCAGGCCGTCAGGTTGACGTCGACGAAGCACATGCCGGCGCGGTCGACGAGGAAAATCGCGTCGGCGGTGGCGTCCATCGCCAGGCGGAAGCGGCGCAGGTCTTCGTCGAGGCGGATGCGAGCCGACATGTCCAGCGTCAGTTGGGCGTGGTGGCGCTTGATTTCCTCGTACAGCAGCAGATTGTCGTAGGCCACCGAGATTTGCGCGGCGACGGTGGCGGCGACGCGCTCGTCGACCTCGCTGAATTCGCTGGCGCCGAGCTTGTCGACGAGATACAACCAGCCGTGCACGCGCTCGCGCGAGGCGATCGCCACGCCGAGGAAGGAATGCACCGGCGGGTGGGTGGCCGGCAGGCCGAGCTTGGCGGGGTCGCCGCCGAGGTCGTTGACGCGGCAGGGCTGGCGCTGCTCCAGCACGCGGCTCAGGATGCCGGCGCGCGGCGTGGCCGCGATCAGGCTGGCCTGCTGCTCGTTGCCGCAGGAGGCGAAGTAGCTCAAGGCCTCGGCCTCGTCCTCCAGCACGCCGATGCAGGCGTACTTCGAGACGCAGATGTTCTGCGCCACGCGGCAGCCGATTTCGATCAGCGCCAGCGGGTCGCGCTCGGCGCCCAGCTCGATGCCCAGCTCGATCAGGGCGGTCAGGCGCAGGCTGACGGCCTGCAGGCTGGACAGGGAACGCGACAAGCGCTCCGTCATCAGCGCCAGGTGCTCGTCGGCCGGCTCCGGCCCCTCGCCCTGCTTGGCGAACTTGGTGATCAGCTGGCTGCTCGACTCCAGCTCGACCAGGTATTCGTTGACCTTGTTGTCGATGCCGCGGAAATGCCCGGCCGCCGGCGGCGCCGGCGCGAACTCCGGCATGCTGCGCGGCTCCGTCTCCTGGGCCAGGCCGAGCGCCTCGTGCACGGTGCGCAGAATCACGTCGGGGTCGGACGGCTTCGGCAGCACCCAGCGCACGCCGCAGGCTTGCGCCAGCACGTTGGCCTCGCGCTCGCGGTAGGTGGCGGTGTAGAAAATGATCGGCACGTCGGCCGTCTGCGGGTCCTCGTGCATGCGCGTGACGAACTCGTAGCCGTCCATATTCGGCATCAGAATGTCGGAAATGACCAGGTCGGGGCGCTCGCTGCGCACCATTTTCAAGCCCTCGGCGCCGTTCGCCGCCTCCAGCAGGCGGTGGCCGCCGTAACCCAGCAGCGCCATGAGGAACTCGCGGTTCAGCACATGGTCGTCGACGATGAGGATGGTGGCAATGTCGCTTTTAACCGGCGCCGACAGCGCCCCCGGCAAAAACGCTTCCAATTGCGCCACGAAGGCGTCCGGTTCGATCGGCTTGCCGATGTAGCCGTCGAAGCCGGCCTCCAGCAGGCGCTCGCGGTCGCCCAGCATGGCCAGCGCCGTCACGGCCAGCGTCGGGATCGTGCTGGTGGCCGGGTCCGCCTTGAGGGCGGCGACGACGCCGTAACCGTCCAGCTTGGGCAGGTGGACGTCGCAGATGATCAGCTCCGGCAGCTCGCGCCGCGCCACCTTGACGCCCTCCTCGCCGTCATAGGCCACCAGCGGCGCGTAGCCGAACGCGCGCAACAGGTAGACCATCAATTCCATGTTGGTGGCGTTGTCTTCAATGATAAGGATGCGTGCCGGCACTATAGCGCTCCCGTTAAAAATTGCACCCGCGTTGCGCGGCGGTGGCGCGGGCGGCCTTGCGCCTGCCCCTGTCTGCGCAGCCTGCCGCCGAAAATGCGCGCCTCGGCTCTTGGCCATTCGCCCGGCCGCCGCGCGGCCGGGACGCACCATCCGATCGTTGCATATAGATAACCATACAGCAAGCAATCCCCAACAAATTCACCAAAAGTCACACGGCGGCCGGGGCGGCCGCGGCGCGCTTGCGATGAAATCCGTCGTGTGATGCCAGATTACTATTCAGTCTACCGGCAGAATGGGGCACTGTCACCAGAGTTGGCTTGAGGCATGGCAACTTTGAGTTCAAAAACAGACACTTCAGTTGAGTCCGTGTGCGCGCGGCGCCGCGGCGGCGTCCGGCGCGGCCGATGCCTGGGCGATTTCCTCGAGCACGCAGGCGAGAATGGCCGGGTGGCGCCCCAGCGCGACATGGCCGATGGCGCCGAACGGGCGGTTGTTCGCGCCCGCCAGGCAGGCCGATGTTTGCGGTGCGACAATGTTGTCATGGTGCGAAAAGATCGACGTGAACAAGGCCCGCCTGGCCATGTCCTCGCCGGCGTCGAGCGCGCCCAGCCAGTCGCTGCCGCGGCGCATCTGGCGCGCGTTCAGGCCGGCGCCGAAATGCGCCAGCGCCGTGCCATTGTGCGGCGTGCCCAGCGTGATGACGCGCGCCACGCGCGCCTCGCCGTCGCTGCGCAGATAGGCGCGCGCCACCAGGCCGCCCATGCTGTGGCAGACCAGGATCACTTGCGCGCTGCCGCTGGCGGCGCACAGCGCGGCGATGGCGCGGCGCAGCAGGGGCGCGTAGTCGTCGATGCCGGCGCCGAGCGGCTCCAGGTCGACGGCGGCGTGGCTGATGCCGGCCCGCCGCAGGCGCCGGCTCAGCGGCGCCCAATAACCGCGGTTGCAGACGTAGCCGTGCACCAGCAGCACCGGCAAGCCGGCGCCGCCGCGCCCGGCAAAGGTGTCCAGGCGCGGCCAGGCCATGCTCCAGGACGAGGACAGCAGCGTCGCGACGAACTCGCCGGCGAACAGGCGGAGGCGCGCCGCCGGCGACGGCCGGTACGGCGCCGGTGTGACGCTGCGGCAACGCCAACTGAGCAAAAAATTGTTCGCCGTGATCAGCAGGCGCAGCGCCAGCAGCGCCGCCACGGCCAGCGCCAGCCCCGCGCCGGCCGGCAGCGCCGGCCAGACCTTGAGCAGGGCCAGCCACAGCCCCGCCAGCAGCAGCAATTGCAGCGCCAGCAGCAGCTTGAGGATGCGCGCGATCACCGTCCGCCCTCCTTCAGGCCGGCGCCGGCCGCGCCGCCAGGGCCTGCGCCAGCCCGCTGGCCAGGCGCGCCGCGACGGCGTAGATCGACAGTTGCGGATTGGCGCCTATCGACGTGGGGAACAGCGAGCCGTCGTGCACGGACAGGTTGGCGACGCCGTGGTAGCGGCCGTCGGCGCCCGTCACGCCCAGGCGCGTGTCGTCCGACAGCGCGCAGCCGCCCATCACGTGGGCCGACACGACGCGCGTCAGCAGCGCCTTGTACGGCAGCGCGGCGATGCCCTTGCGCGCCTCGGCCCAGGTGGTGTAGCCGCGTGCCATCTCGTGGACCGGATAGACGCTCTGCGCGCCGGCGGCGAACTGGATCTCCGCCATCGACAGCAGCGCCCGGCGCACGCCGTCCCAGATGAAGCCCGAGATCGGGTAGTCGAGCACGGCCGCGCCGCCGGCGCCCAGCGCCACGCTGCCGCCGGGCGCCTCGGCGTGGAAGCCGTCGCGCAGCAGCGCCAGCAGCGCGTGCGTGTGGGCGAACTGGCGCATCATCGCCGCGTGCTCGTTGCCGAAGCCGGCCATCGTCGTCGACAGCAGCAGCGGGTGCAGCGGCGGCGCCTCCAGCTTGTAGCCGATCGGCCCGTCGATGGCCTGGGTCTGCAGGAAATGGTCGGAATAGATCGTCTGCGGCGCGCCGGCGTAGCCGTCGACGCGCTGCTCGAACAGCCCGGCCGAAATCACGGTCGGGTGCAGGAAGGTGCGCTTGCCCAGCAGGCCGTGCGGATCGGGCGCCAGCGAGCGCATCAGCAGCGCCGGCGAGTTGATGGCGCCGCCGGCGACGACGAAGTGGCGCGCCCGCAGCGTCAGGCGGCGCCCGGACGGCGCCAGACCGCCGGCGTCCAGCGCCATGCACAGCAAGCGCTCGACCTTGTCGCCCTTGAAAAAGAAGCGCTCGGCGCGCGTGCGCGTCAGCAGCGTGGCGCCGTGCGCCAGCGCGGCCGGGATCGTCGTCACCAGCATCGACTGCTTGGCGTTGGTCGGGCACCCCATGCCGCAGTAACCGAGGTTCCAGCAACCCTTGACGTTGCGCCGGATCGCCGCCACCGGAATATTCAGCCGCTCGGCGCCGCGCCGCAGCAAATCATTGTTTTCATTCGGCGGCGCGGTCCAGGCGCCGACGCTCAGGCGCCGCTCCATCATCTCGAACCACGGTGCCATCGCCTCGGCCGAATAGCCCTTCAGGCCGAAATGCTTGCCCCAATAGGCCAGCGTGCCTTCCGGCGTGCGGAAGCTCGACGTCCAGTTCACCGTCGTCGAGCCGCCCACGGTGCGGCCCTGCAAAATATTGATCGCCTTGTCCTTGGTCTTGCGCGCCGCCGACTCCTGGTACAGGGCCGGATAGGCGTCCGCCTCGCGCATCTTGAAGTGGCGCGAGGACTTCAGCGCGCCCTCCTCGACGATGATGACCTTCAGGCCGGCCGCGCTGAGTATCTCGGCCGTCACGCCGCCGCCGGCGCCGCTGCCGATCACCACGACGTCGGCCTCGAAGACGCGGTCGCCCTCCAGCGTGCTGGCGTCGAGCACCCGCCAGCCCGCCGCCAGCCCGGCCTCGATCGGATCGGGAATGCCCCCCGCCGCCTGCGCTGCGCTAGATGAATTCATTGCTGCTTCCTCAAATAATAAGATGCCGGCGCTCAGCCCAGTTCCTTGAGCGGGCCGGGATAGCCGATCGCCTGCCAGTTCCGCGGGTCGGCGTACCAGCAGCCGACGATCAGGTCATGCAGGGCGTGGTAAGCCGTTTGCAGCATGGCGAAGCGGTGCGTGCGCCAGCTTTGCAGGAAGGCGCCGACCTGGTCCGGGCTGGCCTCGTCCCAGCCGCTGGAGACGCCGGCGACGAAGCGCCGCGCCGGCGCCAGCGCCAGCAGGCCGAACAGATCCCCCACCTCCTTCTGCGTCGCCAGCGGCAGGCCGAGTATGGCCTGCTGCACCTGCTCGCAGACGGCGGCGACGGCGGCCGCGCGCGCCGCCGCCTCGCCGGGCACGGCCTGGCCCAGCATCACCGGGGCGATCGCCGCCAGCGCCGCCGCGGCCGCGCCGTCGAGCACGAAGCGGCCGGGCAAGGCCGGTCCGCGCAGCAGACGGTAGAGCGCGCCGCCGCCCGCCAGCGCCACCGCGCCGACGACGCCAACCTTGAGAAACGCCCTGCGCGAAGTCTGCATGTCTGTCATTCCATATTATATTTTTATCCAGGGGTCCAGTGTACGCCAAGCCCCGGGCGCAAAAATAGAGCGTCCAGTCTAGTCATATCTGGTAAAAGTGCGGCATGAGAAAAGAAGACCTCGTCAAGACACTGGAGCAGCAATTGCGCGCCGTCAAAGCCGAGCGCCAGGCGGCCAAGCGCGAACCGGCCCTGCTGGCGGCGCGCACGGCGCTCAAGCAATTCCAGTCGGCGCGCCTGGCGCACAGCCACGCCGACCTGCTGGCGGCGCCCAACAGCCGCGCCGCCGCGCTGTTCTTCCTCGACGAGCTGTACGGCGCGGCGGACCTGAGCCAGCGCGACGCCGACCTCGAACGCATCGTCCCGACGATGCAGCGGGTGCTGCCGCTGCACGCGCTGCGGGCCATCACCGAGGCGATCGTGCTCGACGCGCTGTCCGAGCGCCTCGACACGGCGATGGCGCGGGCGCTGGGCGAGCGCTTCAGCGAGCGCGACTATATCGACGCCTACCGCACGACCACCTTACACGCGGACCGCGACAGCCAGTTGACGCTGGTCAAAGCGCTCGGCGATTCCCTGTGCGAGCTGGTGCGCCTGCCCTTCCTGTCGGCGACGCTGGGCCTGATGCGCGGCCCGGCCCGGCTGGCGGGGCTGGGCGACCTGCAGCGCTTCCTGGAGAACGGCTTCAACGCCTTCAAGCACATGCGGGGGCCCGAGGTATTCGTCGCCAGCATCGTCGGGCGCGAACGCCGCATGCTGGACAATATATACGGCGGACGGCCGCGGCCGTTCGAGGTGGGGGATTAGGGCTTGGCCTTCGCCAGGATTTGCCGGGCGATGCCGCGCAGGATGTTGACCTCCTCCGTCTCGAGCTGGGTGCGCGCGAACAGGCGCTTCAGCCGCGGCATCAGCTTCTTCGGATTGTCGGCGTCGAGGAAGTCGATGGCCACCAGCGCCCGCTCCAGATGGGCGTACATGCCCTCGATCTGGTCCAGCCCGGCGGCCTGGCCGTGGAAACCGATGGCGCTGGCGCCCTGGGCGTCGCCCAGCGCGGCCACCCGGCACTCATAGGCCAGCACCTGGGCCGCCTGCGACAAGTTCAGCGAGGAATAGTCGGGATTGGCTGGAATATTGATCAACACATTGCACGCCTCGACGATCTGGTTCGGCAAACCGAAGCGTTCGTTGCCAAAAATTAAAGCCGCGTTCAAGCCGGCGTCGCCGGCCAACTGCCCCGCCAGGGCGCGCGGCGCCAGCACGGGCGGCGAAAACTCGCGCAGCCGGGCCGACACGGCGGCGGCGAAGTTGCAGCCCTCCAGCGCCTCGGCCATCGAGCCGACGATGCGCGCGCCGGCCAGGATGTCCTGGGCGCCGCTGGCGAAGGCGACCGCCTCGGCGTCTTGCAGCGCGTCGGGAAAGCGCGGCTCGACCAGCACCAGATCGGTGAAGCCCATCGTTTTCATGGCCCGCGCGACGGCGCCGATATTGCCCGGGCGGCTGGTCTGGACCAGGATAAATCGCAGGCGTTTGAAAAGAGACGTGTTGATTTCGGGCAGGTTCATTTAAAATAGCGCTATTGCGCGGTATCGATGCAGGAAAATTCCGGTCAGCGGCAGGGCGAAACGCCCGTGCCAGGGCGGGATTTTAACCATTTCGGCACCGCTCCGCTCTTTAATTCATTCTTGTACTCTCACGCGCTGCGGGCCGGAAACGTCCCGCTGGGCGTGAGCGTTCTTTTACCGGAAGCTCATATGCACCCAATGCTCAACACGGCGATCAAAGCCGCCCGTCGCGGCGCGACCGTCATCAACCGCGCCTCTTTCGATCTCGACCGCGTCGTCGTTACCGAAAAACAACACAACGATTTCGTCACCGACATCGACCAGGCCGCCGAACAAGCCATCATCGAGGTGCTCTCCAAGGCCTACCCCGATCACGCCATCCTGGCCGAGGAGTCCGGAGCTTCCGCCAACACCCACGACGAGAATGAATACCAGTGGATCATCGATCCGCTCGACGGCACCACCAACTTCATCCACGGCTTCCCGCAATACTGCATCTCGATCGCCCTGGCCCACCGCGGCGTCGTCACCCAGGCCGTCATCTACGATCCGGTGCGCAACGACCTGTTCACGGCCACCAAGGGCGCCGGCGCCTACCTGAACGACAAGCGCATCCGCGTCACCAAGCTCGACCGCATGTCCAAGGCCCTACTGGGCAACGGCTACGTGGCCGGCAGCCCGCGCGCCCTCGACGAATACCTGAAAATGTACCAGATCATGGGCGAGCGCGCCCAGGGCGTGCGGCGCGCCGGCTCGGCCGCGCTGGACCTGGCCTACGTCGCCTGCGGCCGCCTCGACGGCTTCTACGAAAAAGGCTTGAAACCGTGGGACATCGCGGCGGGCGCGCTGATGATCACGGAATCGGGCGGCATCGTCGGCGAATTCAACGGCGAATCGGACTACCTGTACAAGGGCGACGTGATCGCCGCCAGCCCGAAAATCTTCGGCCAGATGGTCGCGCTGCTGGCGCCGTTCGCCTAAGCGAGCGGCAAGCTGGGGACAGACCACGATTTCCCGGGCAAGAATTGCCCGGAAATCGTGGCCTGTCCCCTTTTTTTGCCCGTTGCCAGTTTGAAACAATTCACGCCGCCATGCGCAAGGCTGTTATACTGGCTGCGTGCGGCACATATGACCAGTCCCCTTGCCGCTGTCTTCTGACCCTAATCTGATTGCCTGCGACTGGCGCCCCATGCGGCGACAGGCCGATCTCACAATAAAGTTACCATGTCCTTTTCCTCTCTCGGTTTGTCCGACGCCATCGTCCGTGCCGTTACCGAACACGGTTACACCGTACCGACCCCGATTCAGACCCAAGCGATCCCGGCAGTGCTGGGCGGCGGCGATTTGCTGGCCGGCGCGCAAACGGGCACCGGCAAGACGGCCGGCTTCACGCTGCCCATCCTGCACCGCCTGTCGACGGACGCCAACGGCGCCGCGCTCGTCAGCAACACCTCGACCCGCGCCATCCGCGCGCTGATCCTCACCCCCACCCGCGAACTGGCGGCCCAGGTCGAGGAAAGCGTGCGCGTCTACGGCAAGTACACGAAGCTGAACTCGGCCGTGATCTTCGGCGGCGTCGGCATCAACCCGCAAATCAAACAGCTCAAGCACGGCGTCGACATCCTCGTCGCCACGCCGGGCCGCCTGCTCGACCACATGGGCCAGGGCACCGTCGACCTGTCGAAGATCGAAATCCTGATCCTCGACGAAGCCGACCGCATGCTCGACATGGGCTTTATCCGCGACATCAAGAAAGTGCTGGCCGTGCTGCCGCCGAAACGCCAGAACCTGCTGTTCTCGGCCACCTTCTCGGAAGAGATCAAGGCCCTGGCCGACGGCTTGCTGAACAAGCCGGCGATGATCGAAGTGGCGCGCCGCAACTCGACCGTCGAAGTCATCGCGCAAAAAATCCATCCGGTCGACCGCGACAAGAAGCACCCGATGCTGTCGTATCTGATCAAGAGCAACAACTGGACCCAGGTGCTGGTCTTCACCCGCACCAAGCACGGCGCCAACAAGCTCGTCGAGCAACTGGGCGCGGACGGCATCGGCGCGCTGGCCATCCACGGCAACAAGAGCCAGTCGGCGCGCACCCGCGCCCTGTCCGAATTCAAGGACGGCACGCTGCAAGTGCTGGTGGCCACCGACATTGCCGCGCGCGGCATCGACATCGACCAGTTGCCGCACGTCGTCAACTACGACTTGCCGAACATTCCTGAAGACTATGTGCACCGCATCGGCCGTACCGGCCGCGCCGGCGCCACCGGCGAAGCCGTGTCCCTGGTCTGCGTCGACGAGCACGAAATGCTCAAGGACATAGAGAAGCTCATCAAGCAGACGCTGCCGCGCCAAGTCCTGCCCGGCTTCGAGCCTGACCTGAACGCCCGCGCCCAGCCTGTGCAACTGCGCAGCGGCACCGGCGGCCACCGCAACGCCCGTCCGGCGGGCACCGTGGTGCGCGTCAAGGCGGCCGGCGGCGGCGCCAAACCGCGCAGCGGTGGCGGCGGTGGCGGCGGTGGCGGCGGCAACGGCGGCGGCGCCGGCCGCAGCAGCGCGCCGCGCTCGGCGGCCAACCACCGCTCCGGCGGCCGCGGCCGCTAAGCCGGCAAGCCGGCGACAGCGAACCGCTGGGGACGGACCTCGATTGACGGGAAATATTTCTCGGCAATCCAGGTCCGTCCCCGGCGGTTTTTTTTCGTCCAAGACAACGCCACCCCAGCCGCCATGCCCAAATTCGCCGCCAACCTGTCCATGCTGTTCACCGAGCTGGACTTCCTCGACCGTTTCGCCGCCGCCCGCCAGGCCGGCTTCGACGCCGTCGAGTTCCTCTTCCCCTACGCCTATGCGGCGGAGCAGATCGCCGCGCGCCTGCGCCAGCACCGCCTGAGCTTGGTACTGCACAATCTGCCGCCCGGCGACTGGGCCGCCGGCGAGCGCGGCCTCGCCTGCGACCCGCTGCGCGGCGCCGAGTTCCGCGCCGGCGTGGAATTGGCGCTGACGTATGCGCGCGCCCTGGGCGTGCGGCAATTGCACTGCATGGCCGGCATCACGCCGCCGCACGCCACGCCGGAACAGGCGCGCCTGGCCTTCATCGGTAATCTGCGCGTCGCCGCCGACCTGTGCCGGCCGCACGGCATCGACGTGCTGATCGAACCGATCAACACCTACGACATCCCCGGCTATTTCCTCTCGCATAGCCGGCAGGCGGCCGCCATCATCGCCGACTGCGCGCGGACCAACATCTTCCTGCAATTCGACATGTATCACATGCAGCGCATGGAAGGCGAACTGAGCGACACCATCCGCGCCCTGCTACCCCTGATACGCCATATGCAACTGGCCGACACGCCGGGCCGCCACGAGCCGGGCAGCGGCGAAATCGATTACCGCCAGCTGTTCGCCCTGCTCGACGAGCTCGGTTACGACGGCCACGTCGGCTGCGAATACCACCCGCGGGCGGGCACCGTCGCCGGCCTGGGCTGGCGCGCCGCGCTGGGCGTCTGAGCGGCGCCGCCCCTTGTGTTAGCGCAAAACACCGCGCCCAGCCCGGCGCAACAATAAGCTTTCCGAGGGTCGCCCAGACATCGCCGAAAGCACGTATGACACTCCTGCACCGCATCGCCGCGCTGGCACTGGTTCTGACTGTGGGCGGCTGCGCCACCGCCACGACGGCGCGGCTGCGCGAAGTGCGCGAATTCGCCGCCGAGTCCGCCAAGCTGGATGCCTTCGCCGCGCTGACCACGCGCTATTGCGCCACCTACCAGCGCGAAAAACCCTATCTGTCGGCCGCCGCCGACAGCCGCGAACGCGCGCTCGACGCCCGCCGCCGCACCGCCTGCCCCGATTTCCTCAAGGTGCAGCAGGCCGTCGTGCTGTATATGCAAACGCTGGGCCGGCTGGCCGGCGCCGAGCAGCAGGACGTCGGCGCCCCCATCAAGGAAGCGGGCGCCGGCATCCAGGCCTGGCCCGACAGCGGCCTCGACGAACGCCACGTCGACGCCTACACGGCGCTCGGCCGGCTGCTCGCCCAGACCCTGACGAGTAGCTACCGGGACAAGGCCGCGCAGGAAATGCTGCGCGACGGCGACGCCCCCGTGCGCAGCCTGCTGGAAGCCATGGCCGCGCTGCTGCGCCATTACGACAAGAGCAACGCCAACGAACAAGGCATCGTGCTCGGCCTGTTCGAGGTGGAAATCGCCTTCGCCGACGCGCCCCGCGACCGCCTGCTGGCGACGCTGGCCAGGGCGCACCACCAGCACAAGGCGGCCGAGTACGCGCTCGCCGCGCGGCGCCACAGCCTGGCGGAACAGCACCTGGCCGCCATCGCCGAGGGGCAACGCGCGCTGCTCGCCTACCTGGCGCAGCAGCCGGACGCGGCGCCGCCCGGCGCCAGCCTCGGCATCCGCGCCAGCCGCGTGGCGCTCGACACCTCCACGTACTGAGGACCCAGCAAGGAGAGCCGCATGTCCCAGCAAGACAGGAAAGATCCGGCGCTGGCCGACGCCAGCCAGGTCGAGCAACTGGCCGACAGCCTGTCGGCCGCCGCCGACGCGCTGCACGCGCGCGTGATGCTGGCGACCCGCCAGCGTCCGCTGGGCGGCAAGGCGCCGGCCGGCCTGGAAATGGCGCTCAGCCAGGCCGAGGCGCAAAGCATGTTCGACGCCGAGGTCAGCCTGCGCCAGCGCGCCAACGAGCTCTACCTCGACGCCGGCGGCTATGCGCTGCGGGGGCTGGGCGCGTCGCAGCGCAGCGTGATCGAACTGACCGAGGCGGCCCGGCAAAAAATCGCCAAGATCGGCAAATTGAAAGACTTGCTCGCCCTCGGCGCCGACCTGCTGGCGCTGGCCGGCGCCGTCGTCGCCGGCAAGGCCGACGGCGTGGTCGACGCATTGGAACAGATGCGCAGCCACATCGCCGACTTGAAGAAGGACAGGGTCGAGCCGGCCAACTGACACGGCGCAGCCCGGCCGAAGCCGCGCGGGCGACATCGTGAGCTGGCTCAATCGAATCCCTTCAAGTACCTCAAGCCGGCGGCGCCCCGCTCCGCTACCATCGGGGGGATAAGCACATCCGGGCGGAGCGGCGATGAACGGACTGGACGCGGCACAAATTTCTCGGCTACAAACCCTGCTGGCGCGGCGCAGGGACGCCCTGCTGCGCCAGCTGGAGGACGACGTCGCCAGCGCCGGCCTGGGCGCCGACGCGGCCAGCGAAATCGAGGCTTCGCCGGCCGACAACGCCAGCCTGCGCACGCTCAACCAGCTGGTCAGCGAAGCGGGCGAATTGAAGGCCGCGCAGCTGCGCACCGTCAAGCACGCACTGGCCAAGTTCGCCGACGGCAGTTACGGCCTGTGCGAGTATTGCGGCGAGCACATCGGCATATCGCGGCTGGACGCCCGCCCCGAGGCGCGCTTGTGCATCGCCTGCCAGACGCGCATGGAAAAGGCCGGCAGGCCAGGCCCTTGAGGGTGGCAGGGCCGGAAGCTGCGCGGGACGGCTCAGCTCATGTGCTGGCCGCCGTTGATGGCGATGTTCGCCCCCGTCACGAAGGCCGCCTCGTCCGATGTCAGATACGCCACCAGCGCGGCCACCTCGTCCGGCTCGCCGAGGCGCCCGACCGGAATCTGCGGCAGGATTTTGCCGGCCATGATCTCGCCCGGCACCTTGGTCACCATCGGCGTGCGCAAATAACCGGGCGACACGGTGTTGACGGTGATGCCGTGGCGCGCCAGCTCCAGCGCCAGCGACTTCGTGAAGCCGTGCACGCCGGCCTTCGCGGCCGAATAATTGCATTGTCCGAAAGCGCCCTTCTGGCCATTGACGGAGGAAATATTGATGATACGTCCCCATTTCTGCGCCAGCATCGGCTCCAACACCTGCTTGCTCACGTTGAAGACGCTGTCGAGGTTGGTGCGCAGCACGGCCGTCCAATCCTCCGGCTTCAGGTTGCGCATGCTCTGGTCGCGCGTGATGCCGGCGTTGTTGATCAGCACGTCGATGCGCCCCATTTCGGCCAGCAACTTCTGCATCATCCATTCGCATTCCGCATAGTCGGCCACGTCGACCTTGTAAGCGCTGAAACGGAAACCGTCGTCCTTTTGCGCCTCGATCCAGTGCTGGGCCCGTTCATTGCCCGGCGAATAGCTCGCCGCCACCCGATAACCGGCCGTATACAATCTGCGGCAAATCGCCGTCCCCAAGCCGCCCATGCCGCCCGTCACCAATGCCACTTTCTTGTCGTTCATGTTCGCTCCCTTGCTGAAGATTGTCGTTTTTGCAATTGAAAATCTAGTCTAAGAGTTGCGTCCGCAGTCGATATTGTGGTACATCAAACGCGGCGCCGGCGGCCCCTTGTTGCGACACACATCGGCCGCGCGCAATTTCCGGTAAGATGAAGGGCGATTCGTACAAAAGGGGCGGACGATGGCCTATAAAACCGTGCTGGTGCATATCGACGACAGCGCCCGCGTCGGCGCGCGCATCGACGTCGCCGCCGCCATCGCCGGCAGCGAGGGCGGCCACCTGATCGGCGTGGCGCTGACGGGCGTGTCGCGCTTCCTCTACCAAAACATCACCAGCAGCGAGGAAGACCCGAACCTGGCCCTGCACCTGCGCTTTTTGCGCGAGCGCGCCGGCCACGCCCTGGCCGGCTTCGAGCGCCACATGGCGGCGCTGGGCGGCGCCGACTTCGAACAGCGCGTCGTCGACGATGAAGCCGGCGGCGGCATCAGCCTGCTGGCGCGCTACGCCGACCTGGTGGTCATCGGCCAGTTGAACCCGGCGCAGCCGTCGACGGCCGTGATGAACGATTTTCCCGCCTATGTCGTGATCCACGCCGGCCGGCCCGTGCTGGTCGTGCCCTACGCCGGCCCCGCGGTGGCGCCGCCGCGCCAGGTGCTGATCGCCTGGAACGCCAGCCGCGAGGCCAGCCGCGCCGTCAGCGCCGCACTGCCGCTGCTGCGGCGCGCGGCCGGCGTGCACATCGTCGTCCTCGACGCCGAGCAGAACGCCGTCGCCCACGGCCCCCACCCCGGCGCCGACATCGCCCTCTACCTGCGGCGCCACGGCGTCGCCAGCAACGTGGTGCTGCGCCAGTCGCCGCGCCACGGCGCGCTGCGCCGCTCCGGCGCCATCGGCGAAACCCTGCTGTCGCACGCGGCCGACGTCGCGGCCGACCTGCTGGTGATGGGCGCCTACGGCCACTCGCGCTTTCGTGAAACCATCCTCGGCGGCGTCACCCGCACGGTGCTGGAAAGCATGCCCCTGCCCGTGCTGATGGCCCATTAAAGGACAGCCCGCTAGGCCGTCTGCCACGGCTGGCTGCGGATCTTCGCCACCTGGCGTTGCGCCAGCCACGTCCACAACTGCAGCGCGTCCTGCTGGCTCAGCGCCGCCATCCGCTTCGGGCTGGCCAGCGCAATCTCGCAATCGCGGTCCGACCACTCCTCGAAGCGGACGTCGCCGCTGCCGCTGACCTCGACCTCGTACATCAGGCCGTCGTCATAGCCGAAGCGCAGCACGGCGGCGCGCGCGCCACCGTCGGCGCCGCGGTACACGTCCGCCAGCGCCGCCGCCAGTTGCGCCTCGGACGGCGCCGATACGTCGCGCCCGTCCACCCTGGTCAGAACCACCCATGCTTGTGTCATTGACGCGTCCCCCTATCAATACTCGTTAGCATTCTTCCGGCAGATGCACTCCGGGCAGCGGCACAATGGATCTGGCGTGGGCCGGTGGCAAGGTATCGTTTTATACTAACAAGATCATACCGAAAAAAAAGCCTTTAAAGTGGGCAATTTATTCGGCCTCAAAGGGGGCCGCAAGCGGCGGCCGCGCCGCTCAGCGCGCCGGCACGGGCACGCTGAGGGGGTCGAAATCGCCCCAGTCGCCGTCGACGATGGCACCTTCCGCCTGCTCGATGTTCGCGGCGCCCAGGTCGCGCAGCAAGGCCAGCGCCCGCGCCCGCTGCCGCGCATCGTCGGCCTGGACGGCCAGCAGCATGCCCGGCCGGCGCGGCGCCAGGCGGTTTTCATCGCCGCGCTCGGGCGCGCCCGCCTCCTTCATGCTGTGCAGGCTGTACAAGGAACCGACGTGGGCGCCCAGCAGCGCGCCCAGCACCGGCCCGACCGGCCCCGTGACGACGGCGCTGGCCGCGCCGAGGGCGGCGCCGACGACGCCGCCGGCCAGCACGCCCCGGCCAACGCCCTCCGGCGTCTCCTTGGCGCCCGGCGACCGCGCGCGGTCGCCGCCCAGCTCGTAGACGTCGTGCTGGCCGGGCTGGTTGACATAGAAGGCGCTGATGCGGCCCTCGGCGAAACCGGCCCGCGTCAGCGCGGCGCGCGCCGCCTCGACTTGCTCCTGCAATTCGAAATGTCCCGCAACAATGCTTGCCATACTGCCTCCCCCCTCAAGTAAGTGCTTCCAGCCTGCGCCTAAGGCCCCCGCCCTTCCGTACGCTGCCGCACACTCGGGGCGCGCGCAAAAAAAGTTCCGTGGCGACAGAAAATGCAATCTTTCGCCGTATAATAAATTCGCGCCATGACCGGCGCACCGACGTCGGCGCTGTAGAGATTCTCTGTAAAGATCCTCTGTAAAGATCCTCTGTAAAGATCGGATAGCTTGATGGACTCACACCAGAAGCAAGCCGCTGAAGCGCCTTTGGCCGCGCCGCGCCCGTCCGCCCAGGGTGCCGACCATGCCGGCCTGCTGGCCAGCTTCAAACAGGCGCCCGTCGGCATCGCCCACCTCGACCTCGACGGTTTCTTCCTGCACGCCAACGAGCGCATGTGCAAGCTGCTCGACTTCACCGAAGCCGAATTGATCGGCAAACATTTCACGCGGCGCATGGTGTCCGACGACGGCGCCGCCCTGCAGGGCGACACGGCCGCGCTGCTGGCCCAGCCCGGCGCCAACGCCAGGCGCGACGTGCGCCTGATCCGCCGCGGCGGCACGCTGAACTGGGCGCACATCTCCAGCTACTGCATCGGCGACGAGGCCGGCCGCCCCGCCTACCAGCTGTGGTGGGTCAGCGACCTGGAGCCGCGGCGCCAGTTGCAAGACATGCTGCAATTGTCGAACCGGGCGCTGGCGGCGGCCCTGAACGGCGTGCTGATCTGCGACGCCAGCCAAGCCTCGCTGCCCATCATGTACGCCAACCCGGCGTTCTGCCGCATCAGCGGCTACGAGCCGATCGACATCATGGGCCGCAACTGCCGCTTCCTGCAAAACGACGACCGCGAACAGCCCGGCATCGCCGCCGTGCGCCAGGCCCTCGACACGAGAAGCAGCGCCCGCGTGGTGCTGCGCAACTACCGCAAGGACGGCACGCTGTTCTGGAACGAGCTGCTGATCTCGCCCGTGCCCGACGAGCGCGGCGACATCACCCACTATATCGGCATCGTCAACGACGTCACCGCCCTCAAGCGCAACGAGGAGCAACTGGCCTTCCGCGCCGACCACGACGAGCTGACGGGCCTGCCCAAGGGCCCGCTGTTCCGCGCCAGCCTGGAGCAAGCCATCGCCGACGCGGCCGGCGGCGCCGGCAACGTCGCCGTGCTGTGCCTGGGCATCGACAACGTCGACCTCGTCAACGCCAGCCTGGGCCACGCGGCCGGCGACCAGTTGCTGCGCGACGCGGCCGCGCGCCTGCTCGGCGGCGTCGGCCCGGCCCGCACAGTGTCGCGCCACGGCAACGAATTCCTGATCGTCCTGGGCGCCGCCGGCGCCGCCGACATCGCCGCCGTCTGCGACACCCTGTTCGCCTGCCTGGGCAGCGCCTTCACGCTCGACGGCCACAGCATGCACGCCGTCTGCAGCATCGGCGTCGCGCTGCACCCGCAGGATGGCGCCGACGCCGCCACGCTGCTGCGCTACGCCGACATGGCGCTGGCGCGCGCCCGCGAAGAGGGCGGCGGCAAGGTCCAGTTCTTCGAGCCGGCGATGAACCAGCGCACCCAGGAACGCATCGCGCTGGAGGCGGCGCTGCGGCAAGCCATCGCCGGCGACGAGCTGCAACTGATGTACCAGCCGCTGGCCGACCTGCAGACCGGCCACATCGCCAGCCTGGAGGCCTTGGTGCGCTGGCAACACCCGACGCTGGGGCGCCTGTCGGCGCGCGACTTCATCCCGCTGGCCGAGGACAGCGGCTTGATCGGCGCGATCGGCGCCTGGGTGCTGCGGCGCGCCTGCCAGGACATGCGGGCCTGGCGCGAGGCCGGCCGCGACGGCATCAAGGTGGCCATCAACGTCACGCCGCACCAGTTCCGCGACCGCCAGCTGGCCGGCACGGTGGCCGCCGCGCTGAAGGAATTCGGCCTCGGCGCCGCCGCGCTGAGCCTGGAAATCACCGAGGCGGCCTTGCTCCAGGACACCCGCGCCAGCGACTACAGCCTGGCCCAGCTCAAGGCGCTGGGCGTCAGCGTGACGCTGGACGACTTCGGCACCGGCTACTCCTCGCTGAGCATCCTCAAGCAATTCCCCTTCGACCTGGTGAAGATAGACCGCGCCTTCATCAGCGACATCGTCACCGACATCGACGACGCCGCCCTGTCGAAGACCATCATCTCGATGGCGCACAACCTGGGCGTCCAGGTCGCCGCCGAGGGCGTCGAGACGGAGGCCCAGTGCGACTTCCTGCGGCGCAATATGTGCGACCTGATCCAGGGCTATTTCTTCGCCCCGCCGATGGCGCCGCACGACATCGACGCCCTGCTGGCCGAGCCGCGCCGCCTGCCCGCCCACCTGCTGCGCGTCCAGAAGCAAAAGCGCACCCTGCTGCTGGTCGACGACGAGCAAAACATCGTCGCCTCGCTGAAACGCCTGCTGCGCCGCGACGACTACCAGATCTTCACCGCCAACAGCGGCCAGGAGGGCCTGGACTTGCTGGCCCAGCAAGAGGTCGACGTCATCGTCTCCGACCAGCGCATGCCCGGCATGATAGGCGCCGACTTCCTGCGCGCGGCCAAGCAGTTGTATCCGGACACGATACGCATCATGCTCTCCGGCTACACCGAACTGCAATCGGTCACCGACGCCGTCAACGAGGGCGCCATCTATAAATTCCTCACCAAGCCCTGGGAGGACGAATTGCTGCGCGGCCACATCGCCGACGCCTTCCGCCTCAAGGAAATCTCCGACGAGAACGAGCGCCTGAACCTGGAAGTGCGCACCGCCAACCACGAGCTGGCCTCGGCCAACCGCAAAATGGAGGAGTTGCTGCGGCAAAAGCAGCAGCAGATCAGCCGCGACGAGATCAGCCTGAACATCGCCCGCGAACTGCTGCAATTCCTGCCCCTGCCCGTCATCGGCATGGACGACGACGGCATGATCGCCTTCATCAACGCGGCCGCCGAAACCCTGTTCCGCCGCGCCGGCGCCCTGCTCGGCAACGAGGCCAGCTGCGTCCTGCCGGACCTGTTCCCCGGCGGCGCCATGCCCACCGGCGCCGCCACCCACGTCGCCGAAATCGAGGGCGGCCAGTACACGATCGCCATCTACCCGATGGGCGCGACCTCGGCCTCGCGCGGCAGCCTGATCACGCTGAGCCGCTGCGAGTTCGCCCCATGAGCGCGGCCGGCCAACGCATCGCCCTCGACGACGCCCGCGCCGGCATGGTGCTCGCCGGCGACCTCGTCGACGCCCACGGCGGCGTGCTGCTGCCGGGCGGCGCCACGCTGACGGAGGCCAACCTGAACTCGCTGCGCCGCCGCGGCGTCGAAGCCTGCGACGTGGTCGGCGCCGCCGCCGAGGCGCCGGACCCGGCCGCGCTGGCGCTGCGCCGCACCCAGCAGCTGCAGCGCCTGCAGCGCCTGTTCCGCAAGCACGGCGACGACGAGGCCACGGCGATGCTGCTGCAACTGCTGACCACCTACCGCCAGAACGGATGACCATGCCCGCCGTCGCCATCGAAGACATCATCAAGCGCATCCACGACCTGCCGTCGCTGCCCGTGGTCGTCATCGAATTGCTGTCGACCATGGAACAGGAAGACATCGACGTGCACCTGCTGGCCGACAAGATCACCCTGGACCAGTCCTTGACGGCGAAAACGCTGCGCCTGGCCAACTCCTCGTTCTACGGCATGCAATCGAAGGTGACGTCGATCCAGCAAGCCATCGCCGTGCTCGGCTTCCACAGCATCCGCACCCTCGTCACGGCCTGCTCGGTGACGGGCGGCATCGCGCCGCTGCCGGGCAACCGCTTCGACTTCCAATGCTTCTGGCGCCATTCCGTGGCCACGGCCGTCGCCGCCAAGGCGCTGGCGCCGCGGCTGCGCCAGAACGCCGAGACGGCGTTCACGGCCGGCCTGCTGCACGACCTCGGCACGCTGGTGCTGGCAACCCGCTTCCCGGCCCAGTACGAGGAAGTGGCCAGTTGGCGCCGCCAGCACGACTGCGGCAGCGCCGAGGCCGAGCGCGCCGTCTTCGGCCTCGACCACGCCGCCGTCGGCAGCGCGCTGGCCGCCTACTGGAAATTTCCCGCCGCCATACAGAGCGCCGTCGCCCTGCACCACGAGTTGCGCGAGCAGGACGTCGTCTCGCTGCCGCTGACCATCCACGTGGCCAACATCCTGGCCCACGCCCTCGACCTGTCCGGCCAGGAGGACGACCTGGTGCCGCCGCTGTCGCAGCGGGTCTGGCGCACGCTGGCGCTGAGCGACGAGGTGTTCCTGGAACTGTTCCGCGACACGGAACTGGCGTTCCAGGACATGAGCCAGATCCTGGTCGGCTGAAGGGGGACGCGCCGCATGCAAAAACTCCCTGACAACGTCCCCGACAACGTCCCCGACAACGTCACCGACAAGGTCCCCGACCATGTCACCCACAGCGCCGCCGCGGCGCCGGCCGCCATCGCCCTCTCCGAATACTTCGACGGCCAGCCGGTGGCCACCTTCGCCATCGACACCGGGCACGTCATCACGCACTGGAACAAAGCCTGCGAACACCTGCTCGGCTGGAGCACCGAGGAAATGGTCGGCGCCCGCAGCAAGCACGGCCTGGCCTTTTACGCGCGCGAGCGGCCCATGCTGTCGGACTTGATCGTCGACGCCGACACCGAGGCGCTGGCGCGCCACCAGCGCTCGGCCGTGATCCCCGGCGCCTACGAGGCCGAGGACTTCTTCCCCAATATGGGCGCCGGCGGCCACTGGCTGCACTTCACGGCCGCGCCGCTGCGCGATGCCGACGGCAACATCGTCGGCGCCATCGAAACCATGCGCGACGTCACCGAGCGGCGCGTCGCCGAGAACGCGCTGCAGCGCGCCCACGACAACCTCGAGCACATCGTCGAGAAGCGCACCGCCCAGCTGGCCGAGGTGAACCTGCGGCTGGAGGACGACATCCGCCAGCGCGAGCACGCGGACGCCGAGCTGCGCCGGCGCAATCTGGCATTGACCGAACTCAACGACAAACTGTCGATGACCCAGCAACAACTGCTGCAGTCGGAAAAGCTGGCCTCGATCGGCCAGTTGGCGGCCGGCGTCGCCCACGAAATCAACAACCCGATCGGCTACATCTTTTCCAACTTCGGCACCCTGCAGGGCTACCTCGACGACCTCTTCACCATGCTGCAAGCCTACCAGGAGGCCGAGGCCGGCGTCGCCGCGCCCGAGCAGGCCGCCGCCCTGCGCGAGCTGCGCCAGCGCCTCGACCTCGACTTCCTGCGCGCCGACATCCCCGTGCTGATGAACGAATCGAAGGAAGGCATCGTGCGCGTGCGCCACATCGTCCAGGACTTGAAGGACTTCTCGCGCATCGACGCCAGCCAGGAATGGGTATGGGCCAATCTGCACCAGGGCATAGACTCGACGCTGAACATCGTCAACAACGAAGTCAAGTACAAGGCCGACGTCGTGCGCGACTACGGCGACATCCCCGACATCGAATGCCTGCCGTCGCAGATCAACCAGATCGTCATGAACCTGGTCGTCAACGCCGCCCACGCCATTGGCGAGCAGCGCGGCACGATCACGCTGCGCACCGGCCGCGCCGGCGAGCTGGTCTGGCTGGAAGTGGCCGACACCGGCAGCGGCATCGCGCCGGAAAACCTGTCGCGCATCTTCGACCCCTTCTTCACCACCAAGCCGATCGGCAAGGGCACCGGGCTGGGCCTGTCGCTGGCGTATGGCATCGTGCAAAAGCATGGCGGCCAGATCGACGTCGACAGCACGCCCGGCCGCGGCACCACCTTCCGCATCACGCTGCCGATCCGCCACACCGCATTGCCAGACGAGGACCCCAGCCCATGACCGTAGCCCCATTCGCGCCGGCGGCGCCGCCGCCCCTGACGCTGCTGTGCGTCGACGACGAGCCGAACATCCTGTCCTCGCTGCGGCGGCTGTTCCGCGCCAAGGGTTACCGGGTGCTGACCGCCGAGGGCGGCGCGGCCGGCCTGCAAGTGCTGGAGACGGAGCTGGTCGACCTGGTCATCTCCGACATGCGCATGCCGGAAATGGACGGCGCCCAATTCCTCGCCCAGGTGCGGCAGCGCTGGCCCGACGTCATCCGCCTGCTGCTGACGGGCTACTCCGACATCCAGTCCATCCTCGACGCCATCAACTGCGGCGAGATCTACCGCTACATCACCAAGCCCTGGGACGACAACGACATCGCGCTGGTGGTGCGCCACGCGCTCGAACGGCGCGTGCTGGAACAGGAAAAGCTGCGCCTGGAAAAACTCACGCAGCAGCAGAACGAGGCGCTGAAGACGCTCAACCAGAGCCTGGAGGCAAAGGTCGAGGCGCGCACCCTGCAACTGAAGAAGACCCACGACGAGGTGTTGCAGGCCAACGACAAGCTGAAAACCAACTTCGTCACGACGATCAAGCTCTTCTCCAGCATCATCGAAATGCGCGGCGGCAGCCTGAACGGCCACTCGCGCCGCACGGCCGACCTGGCGCGCCGCATCGGCGTCGAGATGGCCTTGCCGGCCAAGGAAATCCAGGAACTGTTCATCGCCGCCCTGCTGCTCGACATCGGCAAGATCGGCTTTAGCGACGAGTTGCTGGAAACGCCGCTGACGATGATGACGGGCGACACCCTGGGCCTGTTCCGCAAGCACCCGGTGCGCGCCGAGCAACTGCTGATGGCGCTGGAAGACTTGCGCGGCGCCGCCACCATCCTGCGCTCGCAGATGGAGCGCTTCGACGGCGCCGGCTTCCCCGACGCGCTGGCCGGCCTGGCCATTCCGCTGGGCGCGCGCATCCTGGCGCTGGCGTCCGACTACGACAATCTGCAGATCGGCGCGATGGTGCAGCGCCAGCTGCGCGCCGACGAGGCCAAGCAACTGATCTACGACAGCAGCGGCAAGCGCTACGACCCGACGGTGGTGGCGGCCTTCCGCCAGTTGATCGACGGCGGCAGCGCCGACGCGGCCAGCGGCGACGTCGCCGCCCTGTCCGGCGAGCTGGTGCCGGGCATGAAACTGTCGCGCGACCTGATCAGCCGCGACGGCTTGATGCTGCTGGCGGCCGATCACGTGCTCGACGCCCGCCTGATCCAGCAGGTGCAGGACTTCGAGGCGAAAAGCGGCGGGCGCCTGACGATACGCGTGTACCTGCCGAAGGAGGCGTGATGCGGCGCTTTTTGCTCGTCGACGATGAAATCAACGTGCTGCACGCGCTGCAGCGCAGCATGCGCCAGCTGCTGCGCATCGACGACCTGCACATCGAGCTCTTCACCAGCGCGGCGGCCGCGCTGGCGCGCTGCTGCGAATGCCAGTTCGACCTGGTCATTTCCGACCAGCGCATGCCGAAAATGCGCGGCGTGGAATTCCTGAATATCATGAAGGACGTCGCGCCGACGACGGTGCGGATGATGCTGACGGCGTCGACGGAATTCGATACGGCGGTCGGCGCCATCAACGACGCCCAGGTGTTCCGGCTGATCCCCAAGCCCTGGCAGCCGGGCGAGCTGCGCGACACCATCCGCCTGGCGCTGCAGCAGCGCGACCGCCTGGTCGAGGCACAGCGGCTGTTCGACGAAGCGCAGCAGAAGCAGGCGGGCCTGACGGCGCAGGAGCGGGAAGCCAGGCGGCTCGAAGAGGAGGAACCCGGCATCCTGAAGGTCAAATGGGGGCCGGACGGCTCCATCATTCTGTAGGCGGGTAAGGTCGTTTGTCCCATACCATTTTCACCTTACCCGTCGAATATCAGTTCGGCCACTGCCAAGAAGAAGCTGAGCCGGGGCGACTGCCAGTTCACGTAGTTTTGTTTGCCAATTCTTTGCTGACTGTCAGAAATTTTCGGCATTCAATATTCGCAAGACACCGTACCAGCCCCCCAACACAGCGCGCATTCGCCAAGATATTTTCCGCCCAGAACATCTGCGGTTCAACTTACAGCGAACATCTTCGGACCTGCACGGGCAGTCCATTGCACCGCGAAAATCGTTGTCTCAACACGTTCCTGATCATATGACCGGCTCTCACCATTACCACAAGAAAATAATTGAATTAAAAATAATATTGACATAAAAATAAAACATATCTAAGATGAGCATCGAAGAATCCAACTCCCCGTTGGAGCTTCATCTGTTTTCCTATCAATGAAACAAACCAAACTTGGAGACACCATGCAAGAATTGAATGTAATGGAAATTAATGAAGTCAGCGGGGCGGGACCAGCCGCTGAGGCTCTTAAGTTTGCTGCCAGAGCCATCGCCGCGTCAGCGATTGGCCAATATGCAGTCGGTGCAGCCAAGGAATTTAAAGCAGGCTGGGATTCCGTACAATAAATTAACACTGTTTATATTGAGGGATTTATGATTGAATTAAATCAGGCTGAAATAAGCAAAGTTGCGGGCGGAATAAGCATGTATGAACTCGGCGCATCTGCTCACAGAGCGGTGAAGGCCATTGGGGAAGCCCTGAGCAACCTGCCTCAGGCCCCTTCTCGTTCTGCGATAGCTAGTTGAGTCAACTCTGACAGAGAATAGAATTTGATCGTTCGCGATCGAATTATCAGCCTGGCGTATTTACGCCAGGCATATTGAATATTTCAGAAGTATTTTTTGCAACTTTGAAATATTAACCCCATAACCAGCAATGTCAATTCCAGATTTACTCGCCAAAATATCATCTTTCGGAAATATTGAAATACAGCATCCAGCCATTTTTTCGCCAATGATATATGGCCAGTATTGGAATAAAAATACATGCAACGATTACGCCACTTTCTATTCTCGCCCCCTTCCACCACCCTGCTGCGGCACAGTTTTTCATCGTTTCTTTTAGCAATCATTCCATCGCTGGCACTTGCCACCATTGTCTACGTGGCGATAGGGCTGATCGGCGGCGACAACCGCCATGCCAACATCCCTGCGACCTCCACGAACGGGCTTGAATTCTTCGTCGTCGTGGTTTTCTCCCCCGCCGTGGAAAGCCTGCTTCTGGCGCTCACACTTGCGATCTTGTCGATTCCGATAAAAAACAGGCCTGGCGCAGCGATGGCCGCGGCCTTGATATGGGGCGTCCTGCATGGATTGACGGCGCCGATATGGTTTTTTGGAACGGTCTGGAGTTTTTTTATATTTTCAGCCGCCTACCTGACGTGGCGGAAGCACTCATTCAAATCCGCCTTCATCGCAACGGCACTCCCTCACGCCCTGGTCAATTTGACGAGCTTTCTTTTCCAGGCGTTCGTGACAAATCGCATCGGTTAAAGGCGCCAGCGCTGCGGCAGCTTCCGCCGCGCCCGGTTCACGCCCGTCACACACTCAAAACACGGCTGTGAACGGCATGCGTATATCGGATAGGAACTGCTGCGCGCGCGGGTGCTGCGGCCGCTGGAAAAACTCCTCCGGCGCGGCCCGCTCCAGCACCCTGCCCTGGTCCATGAACAGCACGCGGTCGGCCACCTCGCGCGCGAAACCCATCTCGTGCGTCACGCACACCATCGTCATGCCGTCGCGCGCCAGGTCGCGCATCGCCAGCAAGACCTCGCCGACCATCTCCGGGTCGAGCGCGCTGGTGGGCTCGTCGAACAGCATCAAGGGCGGCTGCATCGCCAGCGCCCGCGCGATCGCCACGCGCTGCTGCTGGCCGCCCGACAACTGCGCCGGCAGCGCGGCCGCCTTGTGCGCCATGCCGACCCGCTCCAGCAGCGCCAGCGCCTGCCGCTCCGCCTCGGTCCGGCTCAAGCCGCGCAGGCGCGTCGGCGCCAGCGCGCAATTGTCCAGCACCGTCAGGTGGGGGAACAGGTTGAACTGCTGGAACACGAAGCCTATGCGCGAGCGGAACTGGTTCAAGTCCAGCCCGGGCGCGTGGATGTCCTGGCCATCGACCTCGATGCGTCCCGAGGCGATCGGCTCCAGCCGGTTCAGCGTGCGTATCAAGGTCGACTTGCCCGAACCGGAAGGGCCGCACACCACCACCACCTCGCCCTTCGACACTTGCTCGCTGACGTCGACGAGGGCGTGGTAATGTCCGTAGAATTTATTCACTGTATCAAACTTGATCATGCGGCGATAACTCTTTTCTGCCCGGCGCCGCGCTGCTCCAGCCAGAAGGCGAAGCGCGACAGGCCGAAGCACAGGATGAAATAAGTGAGGCCCAGCAGGAAGTACACCTCGGTCGATTTGGTCAGCACCTGCACATTGACTTGCGAGGCGATGAAGGCCACCTCGGTCAGGCCGATGATGTAGCCGAGCGAGGTTTCCTTGATGGTGGAAACGAACTGGTTCACCAGCGAGGGCAGCATATTGCGCAGGGCCTGCGGCAGCACGACAAAGCGCATCGCCGCCGCATAGCCTAGGCCCAGCGAGCGGGCCGATTCGACCTGTCCGGCCGGCAAACCGTGGATGCCGGCGCGGACGATCTCGGCCAGGTGGACGCCGTCGAAGATGACCAGCGCCGCCAGCATCGTCGTGAACTGGTCGGTCTTGTGGCCCGTCACGCTGGGCAGGAAAAAATACGCCCAGAAGATCACCAGCAGCAGCGGCGTGCCGCGCACCACGTAGACCAGCGCCGTCACCGGCCAGCGCAGCGCCCGGTAGGGGCTGACCCGCGCCAGCCCCAGCAGCAAACCGAGCGGCAGGCTGAGCACCAGGCCCAGCGCCGCCAGCAACAGCGTCAGGGCGAGGCCCCCCAGCGGCCCGTTCGGGTATTGCCCGATGAAGAAGTAGACCCAGTAATGTTGTATTAGCTCCAGCATCACGCCCCCCCGCGCGCATGGCGCTGCTGCGCCCAGGCGGCCAGCGCGGCGATGGCCAGCGACACGGCCAGGTAGCAGGCGGTGGCGAAAGCGAAGGCCTCGACGCTGCGGAAGGACGTCGTCTCGACGCGCTGCGCCTCGTACATCATCTCGGCCACGCCGATCACGGTGGCGATGCTGGTGTTCTTCCACAGATTCAGGGTTTGCGAAATCAGCGGCGGCGCCGTCACGCGCAGCGCCTGCGGCAGGATGAGCAGGCGCATGGTCGCCAGAAAGCCGAAGCCGAGCGCGCGGCCGGCCTCGAATTGCTGCGGCGGAATGGCGCGGATGCCGCTGCGGATATCCTCCGCCATGTAGGCGGCCGTGTACAGCGTCAGCGCCACCACGGCGCCGACGGCCTCGATATTGCCGGCGTACAGGCGCTCCTTCCACGCCTGCGGCAGCAATTCCGGCGCGCCGAAATACCAGAACAGCATGTGCGCCAGCAGCGGCACATTGCGGATCGCCTCGACGAAGGCAAAGCCGCAGCCGTTCAGCGCGCGCGAGGGCGCCAGCCGCAGCAAGGCCACGGCGACGGCCAGCGGCAGCGCAAACACCAGCGTGATGGCGCTTAACTGGAGGGAAATCCGTAGCCCGGACAACAGCCAGTCGTGATAGCTGCCGGACAATAACAGGGAGAGGTCGAAATACGTCATGGTGTCGTGCCCATGCGCCGCCCGGCGGGCGGGCGGCGCCATGCCTGCGTCAAGCCGCCACCTTGTCCGACTCGAACTTGAAGGTCCGCTTGTCGAATTTCAGCTTGGTGTCCGGGCCATACCATTTGAAAAACAGCTTCTCGCCGTCGCCCGACTTTTCCAGTTCGCGCAGCACGCCGTCGACCAGCGTTTTCAAGCCCGTCTCCCCCTTCTTGATGCCCAGCGCCAGCGCCTCGGTGCTGATGCTTTGCGGCAGCACCAGATAATCCTTCTGCGCCGCGCCCAGCTTCGCGTAATTGTTCAGCAGCGAAGCCTCGTCGTCGACATAGCCGACGCCCTTGCCCTGCTGCAGCGCCAGATAGGCTTGCACCGTCGTTTCATAGGTGACCACGTCGACCGAGGGCACGGCCCTGCGGATGTTCGGCTCCTGCGTGCCGCCCTTGACGGTCAACACCTTCTTGCCGGCCAGCGCGGCCACGCTGGCGATATTGCTGCTTTTCTTCACCAGCACTTTTTGGCCCGTGATAAAGGTCGACAGCGAGAAATCGACGAGCGCCTCGCGCTCCTTATTGTGCGTCAGCGAGGCCGCCAGGATGTCGACGCGGCCCTGCTGCAGTTCCGGCACGCGGGCCGCCACCGCCAATTGCTTGATGGCCGGCTTGACGCCGATCTTCTTCGCCACCGCGTTGCACAGGTCGACTTCATAGCCGACGATCTGCCGCGAGGCCGGATCGACGAAGCTGTTCGGCTCGTCCGTGCCCAGCACGCCGCAGACCAGCTCGCCCTTCGCCTTGATATTGGCAAGCTGGTCGGCATACGCGGGCGGGGCGATGGCGGAAGCGCCGATCAGGGCGGCGGCAATGGCGACACGATTCAAACGTAAATGCATGGATTCTCCTTGGCGTGGTCTGGATGCGCTGATTGCACATGCAGACCATTAGAACCCAGGCAACAAAGATCAGAAACGAATGGTTTTGCGCAACGATATACCGAAAGTGATATATGGGATAGCCGCAGCGGCGGCAAGGGGGATCAAGTGCCGGCCGGGCCCAGGCTGGCCGGCGGATGCACGGGCAGGCGTATCGTGAAGCGCGTGCCCTTGCCGACTTCCGAGGCGACCTCGATCTTGCCGCCGTGCTTGGTGACGATGCCATACGACAGCGACAAACCCAGGCCGGTGCCGCTGCCGACCGGCTTGGTGGTGAAAAACGGCTCGAAAATCCGCGTCAGGTTTTCCGGCGGAATGCCCCCGCCCGTGTCGCCGACCTCGATCCACACCCAGTCGTTGGCGCAACCTGTGCGTATCGTAATCGTGCCGCGCTCCTTGATCGCATGGCCGGCGTTGACCAGCAGATTCATGAACACCTGGTTCAATTGCGACGCCAGGCACTTCACCTGCGGCAGCACGCCGTATTGCTTCTCGACCGTGGCCTTGTACTTGATTTCATTGGAGACGATGTTCAGCGTGCTGTCGAGTCCGTGATGCAGGTCGGCGATCTGCCACTCGGTTTCGCCGACGTGGGAAAAATCCTTGAGCGACTGGACGATGTCGCGCACCCGCTTCAGGCCATCCATCGATTCCTTGACCAGATCGTTGACGTCATCCTTCAAAAAAGCCAGGTCGGCGCCCTCGCGTATCTGCGCCATGCGCGCGCCGATCTCCGGATTGCCCTTCAGCATGCCGATCGCCTGCTCATACTGTTCGATGACGCCAAACAAGGTCGTCACATAGCCTTGCAGCGAACCCATATTGGAATTGACGAAACCGACGGGATTATTGATTTCATGGGCGATGCCGGCGGCCAACTGGCCGATCGAGGCCATCTTTTCCGACTGCAGCAACTGGTCGTGCGCCTCCTGCAGCTTGGCGATCAGCGTCTGCTGCTCCTCGCCCTTGGCCTGCAGCGCCTCCTCCATCCTCTTGCGGCTGGTAATGTCGGTCAGCGCGCCGATCACCTCCAGCGGTGCGCCCCGCTCGTCGCGGATCAGGCGCAGCGTGTCGTGCATCCACAAGTAGGAACCGTCGCTGGCGCGAAAGCGGTATTCGTAGGCGCGCTGCCCTTCCGTAAACACCAGCGCCAGGCTGGAAAAGATATTCGGCGCGTCGTCCGGATGGATATGGTCGAACCAGAAATTCGGGTCGGCCACCATCTCTTCCGGGCGGTAACCGAGCACATTCAAGGCGTTATTGCTGACGAAGGTCATCTTGAAATCGCCGCTGGGCACCGTGCAATAGATGATGGCGGGCGTATTGTCGACCAGGTATTGCAGACGCACGAGGGGCGATGCGGCTTCGCGCGGCGTCGGTGCGGGGGCAGTCACCGGGGCATCGGATGAAAAGAATTCGAATTCCTCGAATTGCATAAGCATGACCTCGCTGGATTGCCGGATGCGCGCGCCGCCGCCACCGCTACCAAGGCGCCGGCAATCAGGCCCAGGGCGCCACCAGCCTAAGGGGCGGAGCCCGGCTGGTCATTACGATAGGCAGTTTCCCAGCACGGCATTGCGCCCGGTGGCTGGATGAATTATGCCTTAATTTAATACCATGCAAAGACAATTTTAGCGCTGCTCCAGGCAGTCGTGGGCCGCCCATTCCGGCGCCGGCGCCGGCAGCCAGTCGCGCGGGTCGACCCGGTAATATTTCTGCAATTCGCCGTACAGGGCCGCGTGCCGCGCGGCCATCTGGTGCGGCTTCTCAAAGAAAGTCTCGGTGGCGACGGCAAAGAACTCGGCCGGGCTGTTGGCGCCGTAATGATCGAGCACGCTCGGCTGGCGATAAATCGCGTCGTGGCGCAAATCCGCGTAATCGCGCGACAGCACGGCGGCCCAGTTGTGATAGTTCGACGCGTCGCCGAGGAAGGGCGCGCCGTTCGGCGCGCCCGACTCGCTGTCGAGCTGATGGGCGAACTCGTGCAGCACGACGTTGCTGCCGTCGCTCCAGTCGGCGGCGCCGCGCTGCACGTGGTCCCAGGCCAGGATCACGCGGCCGTCGCCCCAGGACTCGCCCAGCAAGCCGTCTTCGCTCTCGGTGATGACGCCGCCGGGGCCGACTTCGCTGCGCTCGACCAGGAACTCGCTCGGATAGACGAGGATCGTGTGCAGCTCGGGGTAGACGCGGGTGTAGCGGTTCAGCAGCAACAGGCAAGCCTGGCCGGCGATCGTGACGCGCATTTCATCGTCGACCTCCAGGCCGTCGCAGCCGATGAAACGCTTCTGGTACAGGAATTGCGCCACCAGCCGCTGCAATTGCGCCTGCAGCTCGGCCGGCATGCGCGCATAAATCGGCATATTGCGGCCCAGGATGTCGAGCGCCTCCGCCGGCAAGGGCCGCGCCAGCGCCCGGTTCAGGCGCCAGCGCGGCAGCCAGAGCGGCAGCGCGATGATCAAGGCCGTGACACCTACCCAGATCAACGCCTCCATCAAGCGGCCCCGCGCAGGGACGGGGGATGGAACGGCAGGGCGACAGTCAACATAAGGGGCATTCCTTTCAGGCGGGACAGGACGGCACGGGCGCCGTGGCGCGGCGCGGCCGCATCTACATCAGATGGGGCTCCTTGCCGGCATTTCAATTCGCCTGGCCGGAAATCATTTACGCGTAGAAACACCAACAGCCGGGCACAAGGCCCGGCCATGGCGGCAAGGGCGGCCCGCCGGCCGCCGCCGCGCCCGTCCTTACTCGCTTTTTTGCTGCGACGGCGCCGAGCCGAACAGCGCCGCCACCAGCGGATCGCGCATCACCGGGCCGCGGTTGACGCGTATCGCGTAATGGGTGTCGTCGGCCAGGATGTGGAAATGGCGGCCGCTGCCGGCCATGCTCTGCTCGCGCAGGCCCGGACGGTCCTTGCGCGGCGGCGCGCCTTCGCGCTTCGGCTGCACGATGGCGGCGAGGAAGGCGCGCACCCGCTCCGGATCGGGCGTCAGTTGGTACACGGCCTTGCCCAGATAGGTGGCCGTACCCTCGATATAGCGGGCCAGCTCGATGACGCCGGCGTCGCGCAGGTCGCGGATGTATTTGCGGGCGCCGGACGGTGAAAATTTCAGGAACCAGGCGATTTCGTCGGCCAGCATTTCATGCAGGGACAGTTCACCGATCAGCTTTTGCATGTTTTCAATGCGGCGCAGCGTGGCCGAGGTGGAGCGCACGCGCTCGATAGGCGCCATCGAAATCGGATTACGGCGTTCCGGCGGGATCGGCGCGACGCGCTCGACCAGGGCCAGTTGCGTAGAGCGCTCGGCGCCGCGAAGGTCCTGGTGCGCTGCTTTGGTATCGCCGGCTGAGGGGGCGTGAGATTGTCTCATTGCATGCATTTGAATACTCCTTAGTAACGATAGCAAATAGTAGGAATCAGCGCCCTATCGACAAGCCCCGTGCCAATCGGCGACCCATAATTCCGACTTCTGCCACAAGAATGCCCGTGATGAGCGTTTCGGTCTGTGCGGCAACGAACATAAGAGCAAATTAATCAACATTGCCGATTTGCCCGCCCGGCCGCCGACAGCCCCGCTGTGTGCGTCCTCGTACAGAGCATGCGCAAGGGCTTGCGTATGCTGGGCCGGCCCGCAACGTGATACGCCGCGTTGCGCCGCGACCCGCTTCGCCGGGCGCATCCCGCACCCGGCCTTTTTCCCAAGGAATCGCCATGAAAAACTATTCCCTCCTTCTCGCCATGGTTGCCGCCGCGGCGCTGGGTGCTTGCCAAAAACCCGCCGAGCCGCCGACCCCGGTGGTTGCGGCGCCGGCCCCGGTCGTGGTGCCCGTGCCCGTGCCGGTGCCCACGCCGGTGCCCACGCCGGTGCCCGGCCCTGCCGGCGAACCCGGCAAACCGGGCGCGGATGGCGCTCCCGGCGCGCCGGGCGAAGCCGGCCCCAAAGGCGAACCGGGCAAACCCGCCGAGCCGCCGCCGCAAGCCAAATAAAGCGCCGCGCCGCGCTTTCCCGGCGCCGGCACAGACCGGCGCCGGCCGCCGCTTACCACTTTGATCGGCCATGGCCGACTTAGTTCAACCCATCCCGCCCGTGCGGCAATCCAGACAATATTCGACGCCCTTGTGCGAAAGCGCAGAATCGGCCCGCCGGCGCAGCGCCGCGCCCGCCGTTATTTCCCATGCAAATCAAGGACTTAAAAAAAATCCGGAAAAGTTGTCCTATGGCACAGAAGATGCTCTTACTATCATGCGGCTGCCACAGAAGCAGCGAGGCAAACTTTCCAACCTGGAGAAGCAAATGGCGACAAACTCTGTAATGAAGACATCTTTCGGCAGCAAGATCCTGGCGGCGGCGCTCGTGCTGGCGGCCCAACTGCCATCGGCGGCCCAGGCCGTCGACGTGGTCCGGCTCGGCAACCTGAAGTTCGCCCACTACGGCGCGGTCGCGTACATGAAGGAAATCGCGCCCAAGTACCAGTTGAAAATCGAGGAACGCAACTTCTCCAAGGGCCTCGACATCGTGCCGGCCATCATCGCCGGCGAAATCGACGTCTCGGCCAGCGGCCTGGAGGCGGCCATTTCCGGCCGCGCCAGCGGCGTGCCGGTCTACGTGGTGGCCGGCTTCGCCAAGGGCGGCGTGCGCATCGTCGGCCGGCCCGAGCTGAACCTGCGCGGCATCGCCGACCTGAAGGGCAAGAAAGTCGGCGTCACCCGCGGCGGCCCGCAGGAAGTCCTGCTGTTCGCCGAACTGGCGAAAAACAAGATGAGCTGGTCCGACAAGCCGGGCAAGGACGTGCTGATCATGTACATGGGCTATCCCGACCTGAACCAGGCCCTGCTGACCAAGGAAATCGACGCGATGAGCCAGTCCGAGCCGTATTCGACCCAGGCCATCCACAAGAAATACGGCAGCGAAATCATGAAGCCGTATGACACGCCGCTGGGCGAGCCGGTGCGCGCGCTGGTGATGTCGGAAAAAATGTACAAGGAAAGGCGCGACGTCGCCGAGCGCTTCATGCAGTGCTTCGTCGCCGCCACCCGCCTGTTCATCGCCGACCCCAAGCTGGCCGAAAAATATGTGCGCGAGTCGATGTTCAAGAACCAGGTCAGCTCCGACGACTACCGCGACGCGATGGACAACGCCAGCTTCACCGAAGACATCACGCTGGGCCACGTGCAACTGACCACCGACTACATGAGCAAGTACGGCGTGGGCCGCATGGCGGCGCCGCCGGCCGCCAAGGACTGGGTCAAGCTGGACTTGCTGGAAGCGGCCAAGAAATCCGTGCCGGCCGCTAAATAAGAGGGGCAGCGATGAACACCCTCTTCCTGAAACGGCTGCTGCACGGCGCCGCCGTGCCGCTGGCCGCGCTGGCCCTGTGGCAGGGGCTCTCCAGCATGGGTTGGATCAACCCGCAAATCCTGCCCTCGCCGCTGGCCGTGATGCGCAAATGGTGCGAATACCTGGCGCCGATGGAAGCCTACACGCCCGAGGCCGGCAACTATCTGCTGTGGCTGCTGTCGGGCGAATTGCCGCACGACGCCTGGGCCAGCCTGTCGCGCGTCATCGGCGGCTTCCTGATCGGCGCCGGCCTGGCGCTGCCGCTCGGTTTGCTGATGGGCAGTAACACCACCATCTACAAGCTGTTCGACCCCCTGGTGCAGATCCTGCGCCCGATTCCGCCCATCGCCTACATTCCGCTGGCCATCCTGTGGTTCGGCCTGGGCAACCCGCCGGCCTTCTTCCTCATCAGCATAGGTTCCTTCTTCCCCGTGCTGATGAACACCATCGCCGGCGTGCGCCAGGTCGACGGCATCTACATCCGCGCCGCCCGCAACCTGGGCGCCAGCCAGATGACGATGTTCCGCCGCGTCATCCTGCCGGCCGCCACGCCCTACATCCTGGCCGGCGCCCGCATCGGCATGGGCACGGCCTTCATCGTCGTCATCGTCGCCGAAATGATCGCCGTCAACAACGGCCTGGGCTTCCGCATCCTGGAGGCGCGCGAATATTTCTGGTCCGATAAAATCATCGCCGGCATGTTCACCATCGGTTTCTTCGGCCTGGCCATCGACACCGCCATGAACGCGCTGAACAACCACTTGCTGAAGTGGCACCGCGGCCTCGACCACAACTAGGAAGCGCCATGACAACCATACACATCAACGCAGTCAACAAAGTGTTCGCCGGCCAAGGCGGCGACGTCGTCGCGCTCAAGGACATCAATCTGCAGATCGCCAGCGGCGAATTCATCTGCCTGCTGGGACCGTCCGGCTGCGGCAAATCGACGCTGCTCAACGCCATCGCCGGCTTCTCGCACCCCAGCTCGGGGCAGATCCTGGCCGACGCCAAACCCATCACCGAACCCGGCCCCGACCGCGGCATGGTGTTCCAGGAATACGCGCTGTTCCCCTGGATGACGATCGAGCGCAACATCGCCTTCGGCCTGGAAATCGCCGGACGCAGCCCGGCGCAGACCAAGGAGCGCGTCGACATGCTGCTGAACATGCTGGGCTTGCAGGACTTCCGCGCCCGCTACCCGAAAGACCTGTCGGGTGGCATGCGCCAGCGCGTCGCCATCGCCCGCGTGCTGGCGCTGGACTCGCCCATCATGCTGATGGACGAACCGTTCGGCGCCCTCGACGCGCTGACCCGGCGCAATTTGCAGGACGAGCTGCTGAAAATCTGGAAAGTGTTCGGCACCACCATCGTCTTCGTCACGCACAGCATCGAGGAATCGATCTACCTGGCCGACCGCACCATCGTCATGACCTACCGCCCCGGCACCATCAAGCGCGACGTGGCCATCACCCTGGAGCGGCCGCGCGACCCCAGCGATCCGGAATTCAACCGCATCAAGCGCATGCTGGGCGAAATGGTGATGGAAGAACAGCAGCGCCACCACAACGCCGAACTGCTCAGCAGCACGGCCGACTAAACCATACTGAGAAAGAGACACATGGCACACCAAGCTACCTTCCACTGGGACGATCCACTGCTGCTGGCCAGCCAGCTGAGCGACGACGAGCGCATGATCACCGAAGCGGCCCGCACCTATTGCCAGGAACAACTGGCGCCGCGCGTCCTCGACGCCTTCCGCCACGAAAAGATGGATACCTCGATCTTCCGCGAAATGGGCGAGCTGGGCCTGCTGGGGCCGACCATCCCCACGGAATACGGCGGCTCCGGCCTGAACTACGTCAGCTACGGCCTGATCGCCCGCGAAGTCGAGCGCGTCGACTCCGGCTACCGCTCGATGATGAGCGTGCAATCGTCGCTGGTGATGGTGCCCATCTACGAATTCGGCACGGAAGCGCAGCGCCAGAAATACCTGCCGAAGCTGGCCAGCGGCGAATGGATAGGCTGCTTCGGCTTGACCGAGCCGAACCACGGCTCCGACCCGGGGTCTATGCTCAGCCGCGCCAAGAAGGTGGCGGGCGGCTACGCCCTGTCGGGCACGAAAATGTGGATCACCAACTCGCCGGTGGCCGACGTTTTCGTCGTCTGGGCCAAGGACGACGAGGGCGCGATCCGCGGCTTCGTGCTGGAAAAAGGCATGGCCGGCCTGAGCGCGCCGGCGATCCACGGCAAATTCGGCCTGCGCGCCTCCGTCACCGGCGAAATCGTCATGGACAATGTCTTCTGCCCCGAGGAAAACGCCTTCCCCGACGTGCGCGGCCTGAAAGGTCCGTTCACCTGCCTGAACTCGGCCCGCTACGGCATCGCCTGGGGCGCGCTGGGCGCGGCCGAGGATTGCTGGCACACGGCCCGCCAGTACGTGCTGGACCGCCAGCAATTCGGCCGTCCGCTGGCCGCCAACCAGCTGGTGCAAAAGAAACTCGCCGACATGCAGACGGAAATCACGCTGGCCCTGCAAGGCTGCTTGCAACTGGGCCGCATGAAGGACGCCGGCACGGCCGCCGTCGAAATCACCTCCATGATGAAGCGCAACTCCTGCGGCAAATCGCTGGAGATCGCCCGCGTCGCCCGCGACATGCTGGGCGGCAACGGCATCTCCGACGAATTCGGCATCATCCGCCACATGGTCAACCTGGAAGTCGTCAACACCTATGAAGGCACGCACGACATCCACGCGCTGATCCTGGGCCGCGCCCAGACCGGCATCCAGGCCTTCTGCTAACAGCACCGGGGACAGACCACCATTTTCGAGGAATATTTCTCGGGGTCGTGGTCTGTCCCCGCCGTCAATTGGAACAACAGACAATGAGCGCAGCCCTCTCCCACATCAAAGTTCTCGACCTGTCGCGCGTGCTGGCCGGCCCTTGGTCGGGCCAGACGCTGGCCGACCTCGGCGCCGACGTCATCAAGATCGAGCGCCCCGGCGTCGGTGACGACACGCGCGCCTGGGGTCCGCCGTATCTGCGCGACGACGACGGCAAGGACACCAGGGAATCGGCCTATTTCATGTCCGCCAACCGCGGCAAGAAGTCGCTCACCGTCGACATCTCCCAGGCGGCCGGCCAGGACCTCATCCGCCGCCTCGCCGCGCAGTCCGACATCGTGCTGGAAAACTACAAGGTCGGCCAGCTGAAAAAATACGGCCTCGACTACGATTCGCTGCGCGCCGTCAATCCGCGCCTGATTTACTGCTCGATCACCGGCTTCGGCCAGGACGGCCCCGACGCCCAGCGCGCCGGCTACGACTTCATGATACAGGGCATGGGCGGGCTGATGAGCATCACCGGTGCGCCCGACGGCACGCCCGGCGGCGGCCCCGTCAAGGTCGGCGTCGCCGTCACCGACGTCATGACCGGCATGTACGCCACCGTCGGCGTGCTGGCCGCGCTGGCCCAGCGCGAACGCAGCGGCGTCGGCCAGCATATCGACATCGCCCTGCTCGACGTGCAGGTGGCGATGCTGGCCAACCAGGCGTCGAACTATCTGGTCGGCGGCCAGGTGCCCGGCCGGCTCGGCAACGCCCACCCGAACATCGTGCCCTACCAGGCCTTCGCCAGCGCCGACGGCCATTTGATCCTCGCCGTCGGCAACGACCGGCAGTTCCGCAGCTTCTGCGAGGTGGCCGGCCACGCCGGCTGGGCCGACGAGGCGCGCTTCGCCAGCAACGCCGCCCGCGTCCAGCACCGCGACGCGCTGGCGGCGCTGATCGAGCCGGTCCTGCGCGGCCGCGCCACGCGCGACTGGCTGGCCCGGCTGGAGGCCGTCGGCGTGCCCTGCGGCCCGATCAACACGATAGACCAGGTGTTCGCCGAACCGCAGGTGCGCCACCGCCAGCTGGAGCTGCGCCTGCCGCACGCGCTGGCCAAGGCCGTGCCGACGGTGGCCAGCCCGCTGCGCATGTCCGCCTCCAGCACGGCCTGCGACCGCGCCCCGCCCCTCCTCGGCGAGCACACTCATGAGATACTGCGCGAGCGTCTGCAACTGGACGCCGCCGGCATCGCACAATTGCGGGCCCAGGGCGTCATCTGATCAATACAAACCGGCCGCGACCGTCTGACGCGGCGCATCCAGGAGGGCGGCAATGGTGTGGCGCAGCAGGACAGTGAAACAGCCGCTCGGCGCGGCGCTGGCGGCCGCCTCGCTGATCGCCCTGACGCTGTTCACCTACTGGTATGTCAAGGGCCGCCAGCTGGACCGGCTGCACGGCGTGCTGGCCTCGCGCGCCGAGCTGTACGCGGCCACCATCGGCGGCGCCCTCGACAAATACGAATTCCTGCCGCTGGCCATCGCCCAGAGCGACGAGGTGGCCAACTTGCTGGAGCAGGCCAGCCCGGAGCGGGTGGCCCGCGCCAACGCCTACCTGCACGACATCAACCACCGCGCCGGCACCTTCGCCGTCTACGTGCTCGACCTGGCCGGCACCACGCTGGCCTCCAGCAACTGGCAGGACCGCAACTCCTACGTCGGCCAGAACTACGGCTTCCGCCCCTACTTCACGCAGGCGGCGGCCGGCGGCATCGGCCGCTTCTACGGCATCGGCGCGTCCACCTTCGAGGCCGGCTACTTCATCTCCCAGCCGATCCGCCGCCACGGCCGCATCATCGGCGTCGCCGCCACCAAGGTCAACCTGGACTGGATCGAGCATTCCTGGCGCATCCCCGGCGTGGCCGAGCAGATCTGGGTGAAGGACGCCAACGGCGTCATCATCCTGTCGACCAATCCCGCCTTCAAATTCAAGATCCTGGCGGCGCTGTCGGAGGCCGCCAAGACCAGCATCCGCGCACAACGCCAGTTCCTGCAGGAGAGCCTGCCCATCCTGCCGCACCAGGTGCTGCAGCAGTTCGCCGACGGCGCCGCCCACCTGGCGCTGGAGCGCCCGCGCGACGCCGGCATCGCCGGCCTGGGCGGCAGCGCCGAATACCTGGCCGTCGGCCGCCATCTGGCGCCGCTGGAATGGCAGATCACGGTGCTGGCGGAACTCGACCAGGTGCGCGCGGCCGCCCGCAACACGGCCGCCGCCGTCGGCCTGGGCTGGGCGCTGCTGCTGCTCGGCGCCCTGTACGCGCGCCAGCGCCGGCGCCGCATCGACGAGCGCCTGAACGCCCAGCAGGCGCTGAAGGGCGCCTACGAGGAGCTGGAACTGAAGGTGGCGCAGCGCACCGGCGACCTGCTCGACGCCAACCGCCGCCTGCAGGCCGAGGTCGGCGAGCGCGAACGCGCCGAGCAGACGCTGCGCTACGCCCAGGCCGAGCTGGTCCAGAGCGGCAAGCTGGCGGCCATCGGCCAGATGGCGGCCGGCGTCACGCACGAGCTGAACCAGCCGCTGGCGGCGCTGCTCACCTTTTCCGCCAACGCCAAGGTCTTCATCGCGCGCGGCCAGACCGAGGACGCGCTCGACAATCTGTCGACCATCTCCGACCTGGTGACGCGGCTCGGCTACATCACCTCGCAGCTGAAAGCCTTCGCGCGGCGCGCCGACGACGCCAGGAAGCCGGCCAACGTGCGCCAGGCCTTCGCCCAGACCATGCTGCAAATCCGCACCCGCAACGGCTCGGCGCGGCTGCTGCTGGACGAGAGCTGGCCGCGCCACGAGCTGGTCGTGCTGTGCAACGCCATCGGCCTGGAACAGGTGTTCTCGAACCTGATCTCGAACGCCATGGACGCCGTGCCGCCGGCGCAGGAGGCGCGCATCGGCGTCGACGTGCGCGCCGAAGACGGGCTGGCCGTGATCCGCATCAGCGACAACGGCCCCGGCATCCCGGAAGCGCACATCGAACGCATCTTCGACCCCTTCTACACGACCAAGGAGCACGGCCTCGGCCTGGGCCTGTCGATCAGCGCCGGCATCATCCGCGCCGCCGGCGGCGCGCTGAGCGTGCGCAACCGCGCCGCCGCCGACGGCGGCGGCGCGCAATTCACCATCACATTGAGCTGCCACGACGCGGACAAAGGAACACCGGATGCATGAACATAACTTCGACGGCATGCAAGTGCTGTTCATCGAAGACGACGCCGTCGTCAGGAAAGGCGCGCGCCAGGCGATGGAGCTGGCCGGCCTGAAAGTGACGGCCTGCGCCACGGCGGAGGAAGCCCTGCCCCACTTGACGCCGGAATTTCCCGGCATCGTACTCAGCGACATCAAGCTGCCCGGCATCGACGGCCTGCGCCTGCTCGACATCGCCATCGCCCAGGACCCGACGCTGCCGGTGATCCTCGTCACCGGCCACGGCGACGTCTCGATGGCGGTCGGCGCGATGCGCCAGGGCGCCTACGACTTCATCGAAAAGCCGTTCACGGCCGACCTGCTGGTGGAAGTGTGCCGGCGCGCGCTCGACAAGCGCCACCTGGTGCTGGAGAACATCAAGCTGCGCCGCCAACTGGAAAAGCGCGAGGGCATCGAGGCCCGCATCGTCGGGCGCAGCGCCGCCATGACCAAGGTGCGCCAGCTGGTGCTGAACCTGGCGCCCAAGTCGGCCGACATCATCATCCTCGGCGAGACGGGCACCGGCAAGGAACTGGTGGCGCGCTGCCTGCACGACTTCAGCGAGCGGCGCGACCATCCCTTCGTCGCCATCAACTGCGGCGCGCTGCCGGAGTCGATCTTCGAGTCCGAGCTGTTCGGCCACGAGGAAGGCGCGTTCACCGGCGCCCAACGCCAGCGCATCGGCAAGATCGAATACGCCAACGGCGGCACGCTGTTCCTCGACGAAATCGAGAGCATGCCGCTGGCGCTGCAGGTGAAGTTGTTGCGCGTACTGCAGGAGCGCCAGGTCGAGCGGCTCGGCTCGAACAAGCTGATCTCGGTGAACTTCCGCGTCATCGCCGCCGCCAAGGAAGACCTCAGCGCGCTGGCCGAACAGGGGAAATTCCGCGCCGACCTGTACTACCGCCTCAACGTCGCCAGCCTGACGCTGCCGGCGCTGCGCAGCCGGCGCGAGGACATTCCGCTGCTGTTTGAATTCTTCGTGCTGCAGGCGGCGCTGCGCTACGGCCAGCCGGCCGCGCTGATCAGCAGCGAGCTGCTCAGCTCCCTGATGGCGCAGCGCTGGGCCGGCAACGTGCGCGAGCTGCACAACATCGCCGACCGCTTCGTCCTCGGCCTGCTCGACGACACGCTGGCGCCGTCCGGCGCGCGCCGGGAAGCGTCGCTGGCCGAGCAGGTCGACGCCTTCGAGCGCGCCGTCATCGAGGACGCCTTGCGCCGCCACGGCGGCAACATCGTCGCCGCCGCCGACAGCCTGAACATCCCGAAAAAGACCCTGTACGACAAACTCAAGCGCTTCGACATCTCGACCGAGCAATTCCGCTAGATCAAGGCCGGAGGGCAGCCCCTGCGGGCCTGCCCTCCGGCTTTAGCGCTTACTTCTTCAGGAAGCGGTCCAGCCAGCCCATCACCGTGTGGTGCCACAGCACGGAGTTGGCCGGTTTCAGCACCCAGTGGTTTTCATCCGGGAACACCAGCAGCTTGCTTTCGATGCCCTGGCGCTGCAGCGCCGTGAACGCGCCCAGGCTTTGCGTGGTCGGGATGCGGAAGTCCAGCTCGCCCTGCACCACCAGCATCGGCGTCTTCCACTTGGTGACATGGTTGACCGGGTTGAACTGTTCGTGCTTCTCCGGCGCGGCGTAGTAGGTGCCGCCGTTTTCCCACTCGTTGAACCACAGTTCCTCGGTCGAGTAGTACATCGCGCGGTTGTCGAACACGCCGTCGTGGTTGACGATGCAGCGGAAGCCGTCCGGCCAGTTGCCCTCGATCCAGTTCATCATGTAGCCGCCATAGGAGGCGCCCAGCGCGCAGCTGCGCTCGCGGTCCAGCCACGGGAATTTCTTCACCGCCGCCGCCATCCCCTTCTTCAAGTCCTCCAGCGGCGCGCCGCCCCAGTCGCCGCTGATCGAGTCGGTGAACGCCTGGCCGTAGCCGGTCGAGCCGTGGAAGTCGATGAAGACGGTGGCATAGCCCGCGCCCGCGTACACCTGCGGATTCCAGCGGTAGCTCCAGCCGTTGCCGAAGCTGCCCTGCGGCCCGCCATGCACCAGGAAGGCCAGCGGATATTTCTCGCCGGCCTTGGCGTTCCACGGCTTCATCACGTGGCCGTAGACCGTCTCGCCCTTGGCGCCGACGAAGGAAAACTGTTCGTACTCGCCGAAGCGCACGTCGGCCAGCGCCGCCGCGTTCTGCTGCGTCAGTTGCACCATCTTGTCGGCGCCGGCGTCGAGCTTGAATTTGAACAGCTGGCCGCCCGAGGCCAGGTTGGCCTGGTTTATCACCACGGTGTCGCCCTGCACGTCGAAGCCGTGCACCGAGCCCTTGCCCGTCAGCGCCGTGACCTTGCCGCTTTGCGCGTCGATCGAGAACAGGCGGTGCTGGCCGACGTCGGCGGCGTCCACCAGCAGGGCCTTGCCGTCCGGGCGCCAGCGGTAGTCGCCCACCGAGCGGTCCCAGTTGTCGGCCAGGGTGCGCTTCTTGCCGCTGGCGACGTCCATCAAGACCAGGTGGAAGCGGTCCGCCTCGAAGCCCGGCCGCGTCATCGCCAGGTAGGCCAGGGTGCGGCCGTCCGGCGAGAAGGCCGGCTTGCTGTCCCAGGCCGGATTGTCCGCCGTCAGGTTGCGCGGCGCCTTGCCGCCCTCGGCAGGCACTTCGTACAGGTCGAAATTGGTCGACCAGGATTCCGTCTTGCCGGCGATGCGCACCGAGAAGACGACGGTTTTGCCGTCCGGGCTGAAGCGGTACTCATCGTGGTCGCCGAACGGCTTGGACGGCACGTCGCCGTCCAGCGTGCCGCTCAGGCTGACCGGCGCGGCGGCCAGGCGTCCGCCGGCATCCAGCGGCGCCGAGTACAGCGTCGCGTGGCGGCCGTCGTCCCAGGCGTCCCAGTGGCGCACGAACAGCTTGTCGTAGACGCGGCCGCTGGCCTTGTTCTGCCCTTGCGCGTCCAGGCGCGTCTTGGTGCACGCCAGGTCGGCGCAGTCGGGGAACACGCCCATGCTCAGCGCCAGCCGGTCGCCCTTCGGCGACAGGCGGAAGTTGTCGACGTCGAGCGGCAGGTCGCTGACCCTGGCCGCTTCGCCGCCGCCCAGCGGCAGGCGCCACACCTGCGACGAGCCGGAGCGGCCCGACAGGAAGAAGATGGCGTCGCCGGCCGGCGACCATTCGGGATCGCTGCTGCTGGCCTCGCTGCGCGTGAGTTGCTGCGGCACGGGCTTGGCGGCGCGCAGGTCGATCATCCACAACTGGGTGTTGCCGCGGTTTTTCTCCATATTCGTCGAGCGCACCGTGTAGAGCACGCGGGTGGCGTCCGGCGACAGCACCGGGTTGCCGACCCGCTCCATCTTGACCATGTCCTCAACCGTGAAACCGCGCGGCGCGGCAAGCGCACCGGTGCTCGCCATGGCGGCGCCGAGTAGCAGCAGACGTAAATTCATTCGTTCATCTCCGATGTGTGTCATGAAAGAGGCCGGCGTGGCGCCGGCCGCGGAACATGATACCAAGGTTGCCGCTGTCGCGACACATCGGGTAGCCGGGATATCCGGATTTTTGTATCGCTTTATCCGCGCGCCGGCCGGCGCGTCAGGGGGCAAAGTCGCCCACGCTCCAGACCACCAGCATGAGCAGAGTCTCCAGCAGCCACCACTGCCCAAGCGCCAGCCCCGACACCACCAGCAGCACGGCGCGCCAGGAAAAACGGTGCATATTCAACAGGGCCGCTCCGAGGCCGAAGCTGGCGACGGCCAGCGCGGACAAGATCAACTGATACGACGGCAGCATCCACAGGCGCGCGGCGGCGACGCTTGTCAGGATGGCGAGCAGGAAAAAAACGCACCAGGCTATATGTCGCGGCATGAGTTTCATTCGCAGAATGACGCTTGTGGCAGGAAGCTTGTCCATCCCCATTGTGTGGCATCCCGACCCGTCGGGTCAACCCGGCGCGACGCCTCGCGCCGGCTCACTGCGCCGGCGGCAGCGGATTGCCGCGCACCTCGAAGCTGCTGGCCGCCACCACCTTGTCCTGCGCGTCGACCAGCGCCAGCTGATGCCGCCCCGGCAGCGGCCGCCAGGCGAAGTCGGCGCCGGCCGGCCCCAGCTCCGCGCCGTCCAGGGTCCAGCGCAAGCCCTGCCCCGCCTGGGCCTGGAAGAACACGCGCTGGATCGCCTCCGGGATGTCCGGGTCGATGGCGATGATGCTGGCGTCGCCCGGGTAGACGATCTTCGGCCCGCGCTGCGCCTCGCCGAGCAGTTCGATGACGGCGCTCTCGGTGCCGCGGATGAACCACTCGCTGCGCGCCGATTCCAGCGCCGGCTGGTAGCTGACGCGCTGGCGCACCAGCGCGCGCGGCGGCGCCGGCGCGCGGCTCGGCTGCTGCCGGTGCAGATAGTCCATGACGTCGCGCCACACCGGCGCCGCGCCCGTCACGCCGGACACGTCCCACATCGACTTGCCGTCGAAGTTGCCGACCCAGACGCCGACCGTGTAGCGCTGCGAATAGCCGACGCACCAGTTATCGCGCATGTCCTTGCTGGTGCCGGTCTTGACGGCGCTCCAGAAGCTCGTGCCCAGCTCGTTGCGCAGGCCGAAGGTGACGCTGCGCGCGGCCCGGTCCGACAGGATGTCGCCGACGATGAAGGCGGCGCCAGCGTCGAGCACGCGGCGCGGTTTCTCCGCCGCGCGCGGCAGCAGGCTGGCCGTGCCGGCCAGGCCGCCGTTGGCCAGCGTGCGGTAGGCGTTCGTCAGCTCCAGCAGGCTGACCTCGGACGAGCCCAGCGCCAGCGAATAGCCGTAGTAGTCGGCCGATTCCGTCAGGCTGCTCAGGCCGACCTCGCGCAGCCGGTTGTAGAAGTCGTCCAGCCCCGTCAGCAGCAGCGTGCGCACGGCCGGCACGTTGAGCGAGCTGGCCAGGCTGGTGCGGGCGCTGACGTAGCCCTTGAATTCCTTGTCATAGTTTTGCGGCATGTACATGCCGGACGCCGTCGCGATGTCGATGGGCGCGTCGTCCAGCAGCGAGGCGGCGGTGATGAGCTTGCGCTCGATGGCCAGCTCGAACAAAAAGGGTTTCAGCGTCGAGCCGGCCTGGCGCAGCGCCGCCACGCCGTCGACGTCGCTGGCGCCGGCGTTGCCGACGTAGGCCAGGATGTCGCCGCTGCGGTTGTCCAGCACCAGCACGGCGCCGTCGTTGACGTTGCGCTCGTGCAGCGCGCCCAATTGCTGGCGCAGCGTGTTCTGCGCGAAGCGCTGCAGCGGGCCGTCGAGCGTGCTTTGCACCGCCCCGCCCGGCGTTTTCAGCAGTTGCCGGGCCACCTGGGGCGCCGCCTGCAGCTCGGCGTACACGGCCGTGCGCTGCAGCGCGCTGTCGACGCGCGCCGCCAGCAATTGGCAGCTGCTGTCCATCTTGCTTTCCCTGGCCAGCGCGCAGGCGCGCCGCGCCACCGTCCCGGCCGGCGCGTTCGGCGCCCGCACCAGGCTGGCCAGGATCACGGCATCGGTCTGGTTCAGGCCCGACGGCGCCTTGCCGAACAGGCTGTGCGAGGCGGCGGCGACGCCCTGCAATTCGCCGCGGAAGGACACCAGGTTCAGATAGGCTTCGAGTATCTGCGCCTTGCTCCAGCCCTCTTCCAGCGCCTGGGCGGCGCGGATCTGGTCCCATTTCTGGCCCCAGCTGCGGCCGCCCGAGCGGGCGCGCAGCTCGGTGTCCAACTGGCCGGCCAGTTGCATCGTGATGGTCGAGGCGCCGCGCGGCCGGCGCTGGAACAGATTGTCCCAGGCGGCCTTGCCGATGGCGCCGAAGTCGACGCCGCCGTGCTGCGTGAAACGCTGGTCCTCGGCCAGCAGCACGGCGGCCTGCAGCGCCGGCGAGATGTCGGCCAGCGCCACCCACGGCAGGCGCCGCGCGCTCTGGTCGACGCGCAGCGACTGCAGCGCCGCGCCGTGGCGGTCCAGCAGTTGCGCCTCGGAACTGCGGTAGGCCGCCTTCACCTGGGCGTAGCTCAGCGGCGCATCGGCCGCCAGCGCGCCGGCGCTCAGCGCCAGCGCCGCCGCCGCGATGTATCGGCGCGCCATCCTACAGCCCGACCTTGACGGCGGCGTTCGGCAATTCGCCGAACATCTCGGGCGAGTACATCGCCTCGACGCGGCTGGCCGGCAGGTTGAAGTCGCCCGCATTGTTCAGGCGCACCGTGTATTCGATGCTCCACTTGCCTTTCGGGACGTAATCGTAATAGGCGCGGAAGGCGTCGAAGCTGCGCTCCTCGAATGCGGGACGGACCCAGCCCGCGCGCTTTTCGCCGGCGCTGAGGATGCTCGAATCGCCGCCCAGTCCGGTGCCCAGCACGCTGGCGCTGGCCGGAATCGGGTCGTCGACGACGACCCAGGTCATGTCGGCCTGCGCCTCCAGGTCCAGGCGCACACGGTAGACGTCGCCGCGCGACCACACGCCGGCCGTTTTCTGCTCGATGGCGGTGACGCTCTTGCTGATCTTGTAGCCGCTCGACAGCGGCGCCTTCAGCGGGATCGCCGCCAGGCTGACGACGGTGGCCCAGGGTTTGCCGGTGCCGGCGTGGGCGATTTTCAGCTGCTCGGCGGCGCGCGGCCAGGCTTGCAGCACGGGCGCGGCCAAGGTCTGGCCATTCCATTTGACGGCCTTCTCGGCGCGGCCCAGGTTGACGCTGGTGCTGCCGGTGACGGCCTCGGACTCGAATTTCTCCGAGAACTTGCGGATCGCCAGCGTGCCCCAGGCGTTCGCCACCGTGGTGTTCCAGCGGCCCTTCAACTGGCGCCCCAGAGTGCCGCGCACCAGCCGGCCGATGTCGTCCTTCCAGCCCGGATTGTCCAGCACGGCCAGCAGCAGGCGGTTGGCGTTGACGTCGCCCGACACCATCAACCACCACCAGTTGTCGCGCTGCTCGGTCGAAAAGCCCATCGTCGTGCCCTGGAAGTTCAGGCGCGCGCGCAGCATCTGCTGCGCCTCGGCCAGCAGCGCGTCGCGGCGCGCCAGTTTTGGCGTGCGCTTGAGCACCAGATACCAGTCGATCAGGGCCGAGGTCGGCCACAGGTTCGGTTCGACGGCGATCGAGTCGAGCGCGTCCGGCGCCACCTTGGCGGAACGCGACAGCGCCTCCAGCGCGGCCAGCTTGCGCACCGCCAGGTCGGCCGTCGGCATCGCCGAGTAACGGATCACGCGGCCCTGGACGAAGTTCGCCAGCGCCTCCTCCATGCGGTTCTTCGCCTGCTCCGGAATCGCATAGCCGGCCTCCGCCGTGGCCGACAGCACATAGGCCGTCAGGCTGTCGCTGCCCTTGTCCATCGAGGGGAAATACTTCAGCATGCCGTCGCCGTCCAGATAGGCCGGCAACGCCGCCGCCATGGCGCGCCACATGGCCGCGTCGCCGAGCGCGATCGCCTTCGAAGTTTGCTGCTCGAAGCAGCTGTACGGATAGGCGCCCATGTACTCGCGCACGCCCGGCAGGTCGTTGCCCAGCTTCGCGCTCAGCACCGTCTGCACGCCGCCGCGGCCCGGCAGCGCGTCGGCCGGCATCTGCACCGTCATCGACTGCGGCTTGTCCACTTGCAGCAGGGTCGCCTGGTAGGTGCGCACCGGCACGGCGAACGTCACCTTCTGCTTGACGCGCAGCTTGTCGCCGGCCTCGCCGGCCTTGGCGCTGACGTCCCAGACCAGCTCCTTGACGCCCAGCGGCACCGGATAGGTCCACGCCACCTCCTGCGCCTGGCCGGGGGCCAGCGTCAGCGACTGCGGCGCCAGCGTCTGGCCATGCACGCTGGCGGCCAGTTGCGCCGTCATCGCCTCGGCCGAGGTATTGCGCACCGTGAAACCGGCGCGGAACTGGTCACCCTCGCGCACCAGGGCGGGCAGGCCCGACATCACGATCAGATCCTGCGTGCTGCGGATGTCGGCCTTGCCGGTGCCGAACAGGTCGGCGCCGGCGTTGGCGATGGCGACCAGGCGGAACGCGGTTAAGGAATCGTTCAGCGGCACCTGCACGGCCGCCTCGCCGTTGGCGTCGAGCTTGACGCTGCCCTTCCAGAACAGCAGCGTGTCGAACAGCTCGCGGCTGGCGCCCTTGCCGCCGCCGCCGCCGTGCGGGAAAGCCTTGCGGCCGAAATGCCGCTTGCCGATCACCTGCATCTGCGCCGTCGAGGTTTCCACCTGCAGGCTGCGCTGCTGCATCATCGTCTCCAGCAAATCCCAGCTGGTGTTGGGCATCAGCTCCAGCAGGCCGACGTCGACGGCGGCCAGCGCCACCTCGGCGCCGGCCGGCAGCGCGCGGCCGTCGGCGCGCTGCACCTTGACCTTGACCTGCGCCTTCTCGCGGGTCTTGTAGACCTCCTTGTCGGCCGTCACCCGCACCTTCAGTTCGTGCGCCTGCCAGCCCACGCGCAGCGCCGCGATGCCCATCTTGTAGGCCGGCTTGCCCAGGTCGACCAGGGCCGTCGGCTGCACGCCGGCCACCCGGCCGCGCACCACCAGCACCGACACGTAGACGTTGGGCGCGTAACTGGCCTTGACGGGGATCGCAATCACCGGCTCGCGTCCGGACAACTGCCGCACATAGGTGTCGATCATGCCTTCGCGCTCGACCGTCACCAGGGCCGTGCCCTCGCGGAAAGGCATGCGCACCTGCAGCCTGGCCTCTTCGCCCGGCTCGTAGCGCTTCTTCTCCGGCAGCACGTCGATGCGGTCGTTGTCGCCGACGTTGAACCACCAGTCGCCGCTGCCGGCGACCCAGGTTTCGCGGTTGGCGTAGGCGGCGCGCCGGTCCTCGTCGACGGTTTTGGCGCGCAGGATCAGGTTGCCGCTGGCGGGCGCCTTCACCTGGCACAGCAGCAGGCCCCTGGCGTCGGTCTTGCCCTCGCAGGCGGCGCCCAGGCGCAGCACCTCGCTGGAACTCTCATACGAGTAAAAACCGCCGATCAGGCGGCGCCGGTGCGAATACGTCTTGCGCTGGAAGAAATCGACGGCAACCGGCGCGCCCGCCACCGGCTTGCCGGCGGTGTCCAGCACGACAACCTGAAACTTGAACGCGTCCTTGCTGAGCGCCCAGCCGTCGGGCTTGATGCCGATGAGGTTTTTCGACGGCCACAGCGGCACGCGGGTCGACACCGACAGGGTTTCGCCGTTGGCGTCCTGGTAGGCCAGTTCGGCCAGCAGGTCGCGCGGCACCGTCAGCGCCGGCAACTGGTCGACCGTCACGCGGGCGCCGCCGGCCCGGTCCAGGTTCAGGTTCTGCGTGCGCGCCGGGCCGTTCAGCGGGTTCGCGGCCTCCTCGTCCCAGTTGCCCTCGTCGTCCTCGGCGGCGGCGGCGCCCGACTTCACCAGCCCCTCCTTGACGTCGCCGTTGCTGAAGGTGAAATCGTCGTAGTCGGCAAAGCTCAGGCTCTTGTCCTGCAACACCGTGCGCAGCTTGACGGCCGCATTGCCGGCGCCGCCGCCCGACAGGTAGTTCAGTTGCACGTCGAGGTCGACCTTGGACGGCTGCACCGCCGCCGCTTTCGGCCCCTGCAGCACGGCCTTCATGGTCGGCACGCGGAACGATTCGACGCGGAAGCTGCCGGACTGGCGCCCCGCCATGCTGACCTCATACACGCCCTGCTTGGCGTCGGCCGGAATCACCCACTCGTTTTGCGCCGCGCCGGCGGACCAGCGCAGCGGCAGTTCAAAGCGCTGGTCGCTACCCTGGTGCGTGATGATGACCTGGCTGGCGGCGCCGGGACCGTTGCCGGGTGCCGCATGGGCGATGCCGCCGGCCGTGTGGCGGCGCAGGAAGTGCTTCATGTGCACCGTCTCGCCGGCGCGCAGCAGCGTGCGGTCGAATACCGTCGACAGCAGCGTGTTGTCGTCGTGCAGATCGGCGGTCGGCAGGTTGAAGCGCCACGCCTCGATGCCGCCAACCCAGTTCGACAGCGTGAAGGTCATGTCGCCGCCGCTGCGGGCGCTGACGAAGTAATTGTGGTTGCCGCTGCACTGGGAGCGTTCCAGCTCCTGTTTGATGTGCGCCACGCCGGACGCGTCGGTGGCGCCCTGCCACAACAGATTGCCGGCGCAGTCGCGCACGGCCACCTGCGCCTTCGCCACCGGCGCGCCCTTGTCGAGCGAGGTGACCCACACCAGCGACGACTGCGCGCCGTGCTTGAAGTGGGCCGCCAGGTTGGTCACCAGCGCGGCCGTGTGGATGTACGCCGTGCGCGGCTTCGGCAGCAGCACGGCGCCCAGGCGCGGGCTGGCCAGTTCGACGACGTAAAAGCCGGGCTTTTGCAGCGGAATGCCGATGACCTCGAAGGCGCGCTTGCCGTTCGGCTTGGGCAGCGCGAAGCTGCGCGTGTTGGCGTGGCCGGCCAGCACCGGCTTGCCCATCTCCTCGCCGTACTGCGCGCCCGGCTGCCAGTATTCGCCGCCCGACAGGCGCTTGAGCCAGTCGATGATGGCCTTGTCCTGGTCGTCGGACAGGCGCAGCATATTGCCGTTGACGTCGGCGCCGCTCACTTTGGCGGCCAGGCTGGCCTCGACATTGCGCACGGTGACGGGCAGCAGGCGGTCGCCGCGCGCCTCCAGGATGCCGAAGCTGGCCGGGAACTTGACCAGCGGCGGCTGCTCGTCGGTGCGCACCGTCATCGGAAAGCGCGCCCTGTTCAGCAGCGGCCGGCCGGCGTCGTCCTTGAGCCCCGCCGGCAGCGTGATGGTGAACCTGGTTTTCTCCGGCAGCGGGCCGGCGAAGGAAACGGAATCGAGGTACTCGGCCTTGGCGTTGTCCGCGTTGGCGGCGACGCGGAACACCTTGCCGCTCTCGCTGGTGAGCGTGATGGCGCGGGCGTCGCGCGCCCGGATCGGCGCGGTGAACGCCAGCCGCAGCGGCAGGAAGGGGATGCACTGGGCTTTCGCGCTGCTGCGCTCGCAGCCGAAGCTGGCCGTGAACTCGGGCCGGGTCTTGTAGGGCAGCGTCTGCGCCGCCGTGGTGGCGACGCCGCTGGCGCTGGCAATGCCCGGCCCCCACACCAGCGACACCTTGGTGTTGGCCGGCAGCGTGCGCTGGCATTGCAGCAGCGCCAGCGGCAGCGTGTCCAGGCGCTTGCCCGGCAGTGCCAGCGTGGCGTGCCAGAGCACGCCGCGCGCCGCGTAGTACACCTTCAGATAGCGTTCGACGAAATTCTTGCGCAGCGCCAGCACCTGTTCGCGCTCCCTGCCCTGCAACAGGCGCACGCCGATCTTTTCATTGACGCCGTCGGCGCGGCAGTAGGCGTGCTCGGCGATCGTCGCCTCCTGCGCCGGCGCGTCCAGGCCGAGCACGAAAATCTGCTGCTCGTCGATGTCCGTGCGGCCCTCGAACGGCACGGCTTCGACGATGGCCGGGCCGCCGGTCGAGAAGCTGTAGCTGGCGGCGCCGGACAGCGCCTGCCCCGCCAGATCCTTCAGCCCCGCCTTCAGGGTGAAGCGGCACACGACGCCGGCCGGCAGGTCGCGGGCAAAATCGTAGACCCAGTTGCGGCCGTCGGCCCAGCGCCCGCTGCCCGCCTCGGGACAGTCGATGTCGAAGGGGTCGGCCGGCCGCAGATCGCCGAACGGCACCATCTGCGCGCTGAACTGGGCGCGCGCCTGGCGCACCTGCTTGATCACCCCGGATGGCGAAAACGACGCGATGCTGGTTTGCGCCAGCGCCGGCAGGGACAGGCAGGCCGCCAGCAGCAGCGCCAGGCTTTTCGGGATGTAGGTGTTCACTATGACTCCAGTTGTCGGGGTGCGGGAAAGGGCCGCCGGTATTGCAAGATCAGATATTTTACTCAATTGCAAACACCGGCGTCGTCCCCCAGCCATTTGCCTCGCGCGGGCGCGGCGGGCCGGCCGAAGAAAAGCAGCGCCGCGACGCCGATTTCTCCGTTCTATGCGGGATCAACGGTTCATTTGAGACAACGCAACGCATCGCTCGCTAGCGTACCGGCCGTCTGAACGCGACTGTATATTGTCGCCTCCAACAGCAGTGCAAAAGCCGCGCGGGGCATGAGCAGGACATGACTGGCGGCTTTCTTACGGCGAAGTACATTCGCAGCAAAAAACTCTTATCCACGTCGGGAGCCACTTGTGAATAATTTAAAGAACATTGCCATTGCCGCCGCCCTCAGTTCCGCCGCTGCCGCACAGGCGCAGGAAATCAACCCCTATTGGTATATCCAGCCCAGCCTGAATGTCATGCGGCCGGACAGCGATTTCGCGGTCGACAGGCGCGGCTACGGCGCCGGCCTGCGCTTCGGCAAGGCGATCTCGCCGTCCTGGGATGTGCAACTGGGCACGACCTATGCCCGCTCGCGCGAGGGCGGCGAGCGCTACCAGCAAAACACGCTGGGCGTGGACGCCCTCTACATGTTTTCGCGAAAATCCTTCCGCCCCTTCCTCCTGATCGGCATAGGCGCCGAGCGCGACAAGGAAAGCACCGTGGCCTTCGGCGAGCGGCGCAAAAACTCGCCCTACGCCAGCATCGGCCTGGGTTTCCAGTCGCAGCTCGGCGAGCAGCTGTCGCTGCAGGCGGACATCCGCGACGTCCACGGCTTCCTGCGCGGCAACACCTTCCCGCACAGCAAAGCGAACAATTATTATCTGACCATCGGCCTGAACTACGCCTTCGGCAAAACGCCGGAGCCGGTGCGCCCGCCGCCGCCGGTTGCCCAGGTAACGCCACCTCCGCCGCCCCCTCCTCCTCCACCGCCGCCTCCGCCAGCGCCGCGCTTTGAAAAAGTGACGCTGTCGGCCACCGAGCTGTTCGCCTTCGACAGCGCGAAACTGAACGATCCGCAGCCGAAGCTGGACGAGATCGCCGCGGCCCTCGGCGCGGCGCCGGACGTGGACAATATCGTCATCACCGGCTACGCGGACCGCATCGGCGCGGCCAAATACAACCAGAAACTGTCGGAGCAGCGCGCCAATGCGGTCAAGACCTATCTGAGCAACAAGGGCATTGCGGCCAACCGCATGACGGCCGTCGGCAAGGGCGAGGCCAATCCCGTCGTCGAATGCCACGACAAGAAGATGGCCGCCCTGATCAAGTGCCTGGAGCCGAACCGCCGCGTCGAGGTCGAGCAGATCACCATCGAACGCCGGGTGCAGTAAGACGCGGCGACGCGCATGAAGCTGTCGCTGCTGTAGGCGGCGCCCGGGCGCGCAGTTCGCGCGCCGGCGCCAATGACAGGCCGGGGTCTATTCCCCCAGTAACTCCGCCACCGCCTCCATGCCCTGCACGCGCTCGGCGACGACTTTGACGATGACGATCACGGGCACGCCCAGCAGCAAGCCCCAGACGCCCCACAACCAGCCCCAGAACAGCAGGCCGACGAAGACGGCCGCCGGATTCATGCGCGCAATCTTGCCGGTCATCCAGGTCGTGACGAAGGTGCCGACCAGGGTGGCGATGCCCAGCGAGGCGCCCGTCACCAGCAGCACCATTTCCAGCGATTCGAACTGCAGGAAGGCGGCCAGGCCGGTGGCGACGGCGATCAGCAGCGGGCCGAAGTACGGCATGATGTGCAGCAGGCCGGCCGCGACGGCCCAGGCGCCGGCGTTTTCCAGCCCGATCCAGCGCAGCGCGAGCCACATCAGCAGCGCCAGCAGACCGTTGGTGACGAGCAGCATGAACATATAGTTCTGGATCGAGGTGTGGATGTCTTCCAGGATGTGGACGGCGATTTTTTTCTTCGTCAGCGACGGCCCCGTCAGCTTGACCAGCTTGCGCTTGAAGGTGTCGCCCGACAGCAACAAAAAAAACACCAGGAAAATCACCATCGCCGCCTGGCTGAGAAAACCGAGCAGGCCCATCGAACCGGCCCACAGCCAGTCGGCAATCTTGAACGGCGCGTGCTCGGCGCTGGGGGCGGCGCGGCGCGCCGCGCGGCGCGCTTCGGCGCCGCCGGCCGCCTGCTCGATCTCGGTGGCGACGGCCTGGATTTTCTGCAATATCCCCGGCTTGCCGTTGAACGTGGACTCGATCAGCCGGGCAAATTTATGGGCGGAAACGGGCAATTCTTCGACGATCGCTTCGAACTCGCCCTGGACGCGGTCGATGACGGCCACCGAGCCGCCGAGAATCGCCAGCGTGACCAAGGCCGCGCCCAGCGCGCGCGGGATGCGCAGGCGTTCGAGGCAGCGCACCAGCGGATTGAGCGTGTAGGCGATGAAAATCCCGAACAACAGGGGAATGAGGAATTTCTGCGCCCATTGCAGGCCATAGACGAAGCTGACGGTGGCGATGATGGCGAGCGCCATGCCGCGGGCGTTGACGTGCAAGGGCAGGCGCAAGGGCTCCGCCGGCGGATCGGACGGCGCCGCGTCGGCGGCGGCCGGCGCATCGGCCTGGACGCCGGGCTGCGGAATGTTCATCGGTTCAGGCGCTCATTCAACAATTGCCGGAACTGTCCCCGGGGGGAGCGGCTCCGGCGTGGCGGCCATGACGGCGCGGGACTTATTTGACGCGGATGTCGTTCTTGACCGACATCACACCCTTGACGCCGCGGGCGATTTCGCCGGCCTTGCTGATGTCGCTGGGCTGCGCCACGAAGCCGCTCAGTTGCACGGTGCCCTTGAAGGTTTCGACATTGATTTCCGTCGATTTCAGCGTCGGCTCGTTGAAGATGCTGGCCTTGACCTTGGCCGTCAACACCGTGTCGTCGATGTATTCGCCGGTGCCTTCCCTGGTCGGGGTCGACGCGCAACCGGCGATGGCGAACAGGGAGGCGACGAACAGGCCGGTGGCGATTTTTTTAGCGATTTTCATGATATTTTTCCTTAGAAAAGGTCTACCGATGTACTCAAGATGAGTCAATCAAGATGAGCGGTCCCGTCCGGGCTCAAGGCCGAACCGGGATGGCCACGTTGCCGTTATCGGGCCATGACTAACGTTTTACGTGGAAATTTCCCGCCGCTCTGTTCGGTATCGTACATTAGCATGTTTATTTTATTGCAAGCCCCGCGCCGGCAAAACCGCTGCGTGCGGCAGCGCACAGACCCGCCACAGCCGAATGACTAAGATTTGCTCACACTATGTCAGGAGGACAAGATGAACAACAGCAAACTCAGCCTCGCCGCGATGCTGCTCGCCGCCAGCGCCGCGCTCACCGGCTGCGCCGGCACGGCGCCGCAACAAGGCGTTTACCCGGCGTCGCAGCCGGACTCGGCCGCCTACGGCACGATCGATTCCATCCAGCTGACCCGCGTCAATCCGAACGCCAGCGGCACCGGCGCCATCGCCGGCGGCGTCGTCGGCGCCTTGCTGGGCAACCAGATCGGCTCGGGCACGGGCCGCAGCGCGGCCACCCTGGCCGGCGCGCTCGGCGGCGCCCTGGCCGGCAATGAAATCGAGAAGAACCGCGCCCAGGCGCGCGACGCCTACCAAATCAGCGTGCGCCTCGACAACGGCGACTACCGCACCGTCGTGCAGGACAGCGCCGCCGAGCTGCGCGTGGGCCAGCGCGTGCGCGTCGTCGACGGCCGCGTTTACCGCTATTAATGGCAGAGCGCCGGGCGCGCCGCAAACGCGGACGCGGACGCGGAACGGCATCATCCACCCCACCGGGAGACGCAGATGGGCACCATACTCTTGATTATTCTGGTCCTGGCCTTGATCGGCGCCTTGCCGGCCTGGCCGCACAGCCGCTCCTGGGGCTACGGCCCGAGCGGCGTGGCCGGCCTGGTCGTCGTGATTTTGATTCTGATGCTGCTGACCGGCAGGCTGTAGACGCGCTACGCGGCGTCGTGCTGGGACGGCGGCAGTTCGTGCACCACCAGCGGCGTGTCCTCGGTGACGAAGGCCAGCCAGCCGGCGGCCTTGATCGCGCGCAAGCCGTCCTGGTAGCCCTGCTCCCAGCGCCATTCGATCGAGCCGCGCGAGAAATTGATGTCCTTGGCCGCCATGTGCCAGTCGCGCCCCGCGTAGGGCAGGCGCACGATGTGCATCGTGCTGTCGCAACCGAGCGCGGCCAGTTCGGCCTCGTCGGCCGCGCTGCGCTCGCGCTCGGGCAGGGCCGCATACAGCGCGCGCAATTTATGCTGCATGCGGTGCTTCGTCACATAGTCCTCGATGTGGCGCTTCGAGCGCGAGGCGAACGTCACATCCTTCTGCCGCGTCTGCACCTCGTCGAGCGTGGTCGGCTCCGGCCCGTCGGCGCTCCACAAGTCGACCATGAACACCAGGGTGTCGACGTGGGGCAGGTCGTCGAGCACGGTTTGCAGCGGCGTGTTCGAATACAGGCCGCCGTCCCAGTACAGCTCGCCGTCGATGCGCACGGCCGGGAAGCCCGGCGGCAAGGCGCCGCTGGCGCGGATGTGGTCGGCGCAAATGCGCCGCTCGCTGTTGTCGAAACGGCTCAGGGTGCCGCACTTGACCTTCAACGCGTTGACCGTCAGGCGCATGCCGCCGGGCGCGTTCAGGTAGTCGAAGTCGACCAGCTCCTCCAGCGTGGCCGCCAGCTCGGCGGTGTCGTAGAAACTGGCTTCCTCCGGCTTGACGGCGATGCCGGCGGAGAACAGGCTGAACAGCCGTGGCGCGAAGAAGCCGGGCACGCCGCGCACCAGGGTGTCGAGCGTGGCCAGCCAGATGTTCGAGCGGCGCTGCTCGTCCGTGACGCGGTTCATGTCGACGCTGTCGCGGCGTGAGACGCGCTGCCAGAACTGTTTCAGACGCTCTAGCCGCGTCTCCGTGCTGTTGCCGGCCAGGATGGCGGCGTTGATCGCGCCGATCGAGGTGCCGACTATCCAGTCCGGTACCAAGCCATGCTCGTGCAGCGCGTGGGCCACGCCGGCCTGGTAGGCGCCCAGCGCGCCGCCGCCCTGCAGCACCAGCACGACGCGCATGCCGCTGGGGTTGAGCCGATTCACCGTCGTCGCCAAAGCGCTCCCCGCTTCAGCGCTTGCGCCGCGCCAGCCAGGCCAGCGCCGCGGCGACGGCCACGCCGGCGGCCAGCGCCGGTTTCAGCAGTTTCTTGCGGGTGATGAAACCGAGGGCAGGCAGTGCATAGGGCAAAGCGGCCTTCCAGTCCAGTCCGCCCGGCGTCAGCAGCGTGCCGACCCGCGCGCCGGCATAGCCGGCCACGCGCTCGACGGCGCCGCGCAGCAGCGCCTTCGGCTGCAGCGCCTGCGCCGCCTGGGCGCGGGCGTGGACGATGCCGACCCGGTACAACTGGCCGGCGGCGATCAGGCGCTCCTTGTGGGCGGCCTGGGCCGCCCTGCGTTGCTCTTTCGACATTCGGCTCTCTCTCCTGTGTGCGCCGCTTACAGCAGCATGTCGCGGTCGGCCTTCAATTCGGCCATCGTGGCCGGCAGCGACAGCTTGCCCTGCCGCAGCAGCGCGCGCGCGTACAGCAGCAAGCCGGCGGCCAGGACGAGGAAGCCCGCGGTCATGATCGGCAAAATTTTCCAGCCCAGCGCGTCCCAGGCCAGGTACACCACCGTCACGCTGGCGTAGGTGACGGTGAACAAGCCCGCCACCAGCGCCAGCGCGAACACGGCCAGCAGCCGCAGCGCGTGGTTGCGCGCCTCCGCCAGTTCGCAGGAGGCCAGCTCCAGGCGCGACAGCAGCAAGCCTATCGTGTTTTTGGCGACCCCGGCCAGCGAGGCGATCAGGCCGGGGGCCTGGGATGCGGCGGACTTCTCCATATGTTTTTTCCGCTCCCGAGGATTACTTGCGGCCCAGGATCACGCCCACCAGCAGGCCGACGCCGGCGGCGGCGGCGATGGTGCGCCATGGATTTTCCTTGACATAGACGTCGGCCGACGCGGCCATTTGTTTGCCCGCAACAATCGCCCCCGCCTGCGCTTCCTGCGCCTTCGCCAGCGCCGCGTCGAGCGTGCGCATGCCGCGGCTGCGCACTTCCTCGGCCTTTTCGCCGGTCAGGGCGGCGGCCGCGCTGAACAGGGCCTGGGCGTCCTTGACGAGCGTTTTGACGTCGTTGTTGACGGTAGCAATATTGTTTTCCAGCATGATTTAACTCCTGGTTATGGATGAAAAAATAACTCTACTGCGCAAAGACCTATGCCAGCAAATCCCGCATATCGTCCGCGTGCTCTTCCTCGACCGCCATGATCTTGATCAACAAATGCCGGGTCGTCGGGTCCGTGTCGCCGATCTGTTCGATCATCTGGCGATAGGATTCGATGGCCACGCGCTCGGCGATCAGGTTGGCGCGCACCATGCTTTGCACGCTGGCAGACTCATCATACTCGGCATGGCTACGTCCGGGCAATGTTGCAGGATTGAAATCCGGTTCGCCGTTCAACTGGACGATGCGTTCGGCCAGCCAGTCGGCGTGTTCCTGCTCCTGCCGCGCATGTTCGAGGAACTCGGCCTTGATGGGGCCGTTCTGCAAGCCCCCGACCGTGTAATAGTGGCGTTTGTAGCGCAGCACGCAGACCAGTTCCGTCGCCAGCGCGCCGTTGAGCATGGCGACGACGGCGTCGCGCTGGCCTTTGTAGCCGGCCGTCACCGGGCCGTCGTCGAGGTTCAGGGCGGCGGCGCGCACCGCCGCCGTGTCTATTCCCAGGGGAGTGGCAGTCGAAGTAGCGGACATGATATTCCTTCGCAAAAGTGAAAAAAAGAAGCGGCCGTCAAGGCCGCCGCTGGCGCCTCTAGCCGCGCAAGGGGATCGCCGCGCCCTCTTCCGAGAGCACGATCTCGACGCGGCGGTTCAGTTTGCGGTCGCCGGCCCTGTCGTTGCCGGCCACCGGATACGCTTCGCCGTAGCCGCGCGTGGCGATGCGGTCGCCGCTGATGCCCATGTCCAGCAGCGCGTTGCGCACCGCCTCGGCGCGCCGCTGCGACAACGCCAGGTTATGCGCGGCGCCGCCTATGCTGTCGGTGAAGCCTTCGATCAGCACCGTGCGTTGCGGATGCTTCGCCAGCACGTCGGCCAGCTTGCGCGCCATCAGCATGCCCTCGGGCGTCAGCCGCGCCTGGTTGCTGTCGAACAGCACGTCGCCCAGCGTGATGACGGTGCCGCGCTCGGTTTTCTTCGCCGCCAGGTCGGCCAGTTGCGCCGCCAGCGCGTCGGCGCGGGCCTGCGCCTGGCCCTTGGCCGCCTCGGCGCTCTGCGCCTGGCGCTGCGCCTGCTCGGCCTTCATGCGCGCCTGCTCGGCCTCCTGGGTGCGCACGTCCAGGCGCAACTGGTCGCGCTGCCGGGCGGCGTTGGCGACCTCGGCCTCGGCGGATTTTTGCTTCGCCACCTCTTGCGCGGTGGCGATTTTCTGCTTGGCCACATAGGCCAGCCGGTCGACCTGCTCCAGGCTTTCGCGGCGCGCGGCGGCCGCGTTGGCCTGCTCCAGCGCGTCGCCGGCCTGCTTGAATTCCAGCGGCGCGAAACTCGACACGGTCGGGTTGCTCTGCGCCGCCATGTAGTCGCCGCGGGTCTGGTCGAGCAGGCCCGTGCTGGTGGGCGCCGAACTGCAGGCGGCCACCAGCATGAGCGCGGCCAGCAGCGCCGGCAAAGTGAGATGAAGGATAGTCTTATTCATGATGTTTTCCTTGAAAGGGTGCCTCGGCGCCCGGCGCCGCCGCGATGGATTCGGGTGTGGGGGTGAGGAAACGGCGCCTTACTTCGGCGTGTTGGCGCGCTCCAGCTCTTCGCGCATCACGCGGATGTCCTCGTTGAGGGCGGCGGCGGCGGCCGATGCCTTGGCCGAGCCGGCCTTGCTTTGCGCCAGCTCGGCGTCCGCCTGCGCCAGCGTGGCCAGCTCGCGCGCCAGCCGGTAATCCTTGGCCGCCAGCGCCTGGCTGGCGCGCAGCATGTAGTCGCGGGCCGCCGTCATCTCGGCCGGGGCCAGCTCGGCGGCGCCGGCGCCGGCCGCGCCCTCGACGGCGGCGCGCGACACCGCCACCTCGGCCGTGGCCGGGGTTTTCATGCTGGCGCAGCCGGCCGCCGTCAGTGCGGCGGCCGCCGCCAGCACGGTCAAACATTGCTTTTGCCTGGGTGGAGTCATTATGATTCTCCTTGAACGTTAATCGGGTGTGCGTCGATGTGTAACGTTATAGGCTGTTGTTTTGTCATGTTCGGTACGGTGCCGCACAAAGACTCGTAATCGACCGGGCCCGCCGCCATTGCGCACGCCAGCGTACACCGAAGGCCCGGGCTTTCCTGTAGCATTTCATACAAGACCGCCCCCGCGCACCCTGCCATCCCGCTATATCGCCTTATGAAAGAACCACCGCCATGACCATGCCGCGCCGCAGCAAAATCGCGCTCGCCATCGCCTCCTTCACCGTCAGCCTGCCCGTGGTCGGCGTCGTCGCCCTGCTCAATGTCGACTGGAACCGCGTCAAACCCTGGCTCAACGAACGCACCGCCGAGGCCATCGGCCGCCCCTTCGCCATACGCGGCGACCTGTCGCTGACCTGGGACCGCGGCGGCGCCATCGTGCCGGCGCGCGAGCAAGGCTGGCGCGACTACCTGCCGTGGCCGCACCTGGTGGCGCACGACGTCCACGTCGGCAACCCGGCCCCGATGGTGGCGGACCCGGCCGCTCCGCTGCCGGCCGACATGGCCAGCGTCGCCACGCTGTCGTTCTCGCTGAACCCGCTGGCGCTGCTCGACAAGACCATTGCGATTCCCGTGCTGCGCTTTAGCGAACCGGCCGTGCTGCTGCAGCGCCGCGCCGACGGCGCCAACAACTGGACCTTCAAGCACGACGCCCAGGCGTCGCCGTGGCGGCTCGACTTGCAGCGCGTCGTCTTCACCAAGGGCAATGTGCACTTCATCGACGCCCGCCAGCGCGCCGACATCACGGCCGACGTCGACACCATCAACGCCGACCCCGGTTATGGCGTGGCGTGGAAACTGGCCGGCAGCTTCAACGGCGAGAAGGTCGACGGTAGCGGCAAGGCCGGCGCCGTGCTGTCCTTGCAGCAGCAGATTGCACCCTACCCGCTGGCCGCCGACATCCGCGTCGGTTCGACGGCGATCGCCTTCGAGGGTACGCTGACCCGGCCGACGGCCCTGGCCGCCCTCGACATGCGCCTGAAACTGTCCGGCGCCAGCATGGCGCGCCTGTACCCGCTGCTCGGCATCGTGCTGCCGGAAACGCCGCGCTTCTCGACCGAAGGCCACCTCAGCGGCAGCCTCGGGCCGCGCGGCGGGCGCTGGGTCTACGAACAGTTCAGTGGCAAGGTCGGCTCCAGCGACATCGCCGGCAAGCTGACGTTCGAGGCGAAACAGCCGCGCGGCGCGCTGACGGGCGCGGTCAGCTCGCGCCTGCTGCAATTGAGCGACCTCGGCCCGCTGATCGGCGCCGACTCGAACGCCAGCAAGGCCGCGCGCGGCGTCGCCGCCGTGCAGCCGGCCGGCAAGGTGCTGCCGGTCGAGCCGTTCAAGACGGAGCGCTGGACCAGCATCGACGCCGACGTCCATTACAGCGCCGAGAAAATCACGCGCGACAAGGATTTGCCGCTGAATAAACTCAACACCCACGTCCTGCTGCAGGACGGCGTGCTGTCGCTCAAGCCGCTCGAATTCGACATCGCCGGCGGCAGGCTGAGCGCCGACATCAAGCTCGACGGCAGCGGCAAGCTCACGCCGAACGCCATCCGCGCCGAGCTGCAGGCCGGCGCGCGCCACCTGAAACTGCAGCAACTCTTCCCCAAACTGCAAGTGGCCCAGGCCAGCGTCGGCGAAATCAACGGCGACGCCAAATTGTCGGCAACCGGCAACTCGGTGGCCGGCCTGCTCGGCGCCGCCAACGGCGAAATCAAGACCCTGGTCAACCAGGGCACGATCAGCAAACTGCTGCTCGAAGAAATGGGCCTGAACATCGGCAACGTCGTGCTGGCCCGCCTGTTCGGCGACAAACAGGTCAAGCTCAACTGCATGGCCACCGACTTCGTCGTCAGCAAGGGCCTGATGCAGACGCGCCGCTTCCTCGTCGACACCGAAGAAGCCATCCTCGACGTCAACGGCACCATCAACCTGGCCGACGAAAAGATCGACCTGACCTTGAAGCCGGAAAGCAAGGGATTGCGCGTGTTCTCGCTGCGCGCGCCGCTGTACGTGCGCGGCACCTTCGACAAGCCCGACGTCAGCGTCGACAAGGGCGTGCTGGCGCTGCGCGCCGGCGGCGCGCTGGCGCTGGCGGCGGTGGCGCCGGTGGCCGCGCTGCTGCCGCTGATCAACGCCGGCCCCGGCGACACGGGCGCCTGCGCCGCCTTGCTGGCCGGCGCCCGCGTCAAGCCGGTGGCGCCGCCGCCGGGCCAGGCCATGCGCGCCAAGCCGGGCGCCCGGCGCTGAACGGCGCCGTGCATCCGCACGGCAAGCCTATGTGCGCTGGCGAACAGACTCATCCATTGGAATGGCCTACCCTGCTCGTATCGGCGCCTAGATGCGCCACCCATTCGAGGAGAAACACCATGAAATCCAGCAAAAAAATGGCAACGGCGGCAACGGCCATCGTCCTGGCACTAAGCCTGAGCGCGTGCGCCAACATGTCCAGGCAAGACCGGAACACGGCCATCGGCGCCGGCGTGGGCGCCGTGGCCGGCTCGGTGCTGACAGGCGGCAGCACGGTCGGCACCGTGGGCGGCGCGGCCGTCGGCGGCGTGATTGGCAACCGCATCAAAAAATAAGCATACCGCCGCAATCCACCGCGCCTTGACGGCCGCTACAAAAACGCGCTGGTCATGCCGCCGACTTCGGCGTCCTTGACCAGCTCGTAACAGCGGCAGGACACCGCCTCCAGGCCCGCCGAGTCGAGGATTTCAATATTGCCGCGGCTGTAGGTGATCAGTTTTTGCTGCTGCAGCGCGCTGGCCGCCTTCGTCACGCCGACGCGGCGCACACCCAGCGCGTGCGCGAGAAATTCATGGGTCAGGTGGAATTTCTCCGACTGCAGGCGGTCGCGCGTGATCAGCAGCGAGCGCGCCAGACGCGCCTCCAGCACGTGGAAGCGGCTGCACACGGCGATCTGGATGGCCTGCGCCAGCAAGGCGTCCGTGTAGCGGTACAAGAGCCGCTGCAAGGATTCGGTGCGGCTGAACTCGGCGCAAAATTGCGCGCTGTCGATGCGCCCGGCCTGCCCGGCCCGCTGCACCACGGCGCGCACCTGCGCCACGTCGTGGCCCAGCGCCACCGACGCCCCCAGCATGCCCTCGCGCCCCACCGAGCCGACCTCCAGCGTCATGCGCCCTTCCGCCACGGCCAGCAGCGAGATCAGGCTGTCGGCGGGGAAATAAATATAGCGGATTTCCTGGCCCGGCTCGTACAACACGTCGCCGACCTCGACCGTGACGGTGTCGATCAATTGCGCCACATGGGCCAGGTCGTCGGCAGGCAGGCTGTCGAGCAGGCGGTTGCCGGGCGCGGGCAAACTGCCGCGCTGGGGTGGATAGTCTGGGAAGTTCATTGATGCCGGCGCCTTTTCCACTGGAATGCGGGTGGATGTTGCTACGAAATGCAATCAAGTCCTAGGATGCTAGCGTAGCGGCAAATATTTTTCCTGTATGTACGGTGACGCACGGAAGCGTCAGACGCAAAACGGCAGAATGCGGCATCAGCATGCGTCCGGCCGTGCCGACGCCCCCAAACCGACAGAACAAGAAAAAGGATTCCCCATGCACACACCAAACGACCCCACCGCGCGCGCCCCGCTGCACCCATTGATGAAGGCGGCCGCCGTCGCCGTCCTGCTGTTCTGCGGTGTCGGCACCGCCGCCGTCATGGGCTGGCTGCCGTCCTCGGTCGGCGGCAACCACAGCCCCGGCGCGCTGACGCCCAAGGAACAGACGGCGGCGCTGGCGCAGGACGAGGCGCCCGGCACGCCGAACGCCGCGCGCGCCGCCGCGCCGCAAGCCAGGCCGGCGCCGCAGGCGAGCGTGTGCGCGAACTGCGGCGTCGTCGAATCCGTGCGCGAAATCACCACCCGCGCCGAGGGCAGCGGCGTCGGCGCGGCCGGCGGCGCCGTGCTCGGCGGCCTGCTCGGCAACCAGGTCGGCGGCGGCCACGGCCGCCAGCTCGCCACCGTCGCCGGCGCCATCGGCGGCGCCGTCGCCGGCAACCAGATCGAAGGCAATATGAATGCGCGCCGCAGCTATGACGTCAAGGTGCGCCTCGACAACGGCAACACCCGCACCATCCACCAGACGGCGCAACCGGGCTGGCGCGCCGGCGACCAGGTCCGCATCGTCAACGGCGTGATCCACGGCAACGGTTAAAGAAGGACGAAACTGCGCTGCTGTGTACGCCAGCGAACAGAGGCGCCCGCCGCCAAGGCAGAAAATAGACCTGGATGTCGGGCCCACCCGATAGGCGGCCGGCGGCAAACCGCGGGCCGGGCCGGCTTAGCGCCGCCCTCACCCACCACACAACCATTCCGAGGAACCATCATGCTCTATACAATCGCCGTCGTTCTTCTCATCCTTTGGCTGCTGGGACTGGTTACGTCCTACACCATTGGCGGTTTTATCCATATCCTGCTCGTTGTTGCGGTTATCATGGTTCTGCTGCGCCTGATTAGCGGACGCGGTCTTTAGTTGAGCCGGGCGGCACGCCTCCCTCCCGGCGGCGGCGCGCGCGAAAGCGTGCGCCGCCGTTCTTGTTTTCCGGGGCGCCGTGTAATAACAACATCAAGGAGAAGACCCATGAAGCGATCGAATATCAACACAGTACGCAACAGCATCGTCGGCGCGCTCGCCGTGGCCCTGGCCTTGGGCGGCTGCGCCGACATGTCGGCGACCCAGCGCGGCACGGCCACCGGCGCCGGCATCGGCGCCGGCCTGGGCGCGCTGATCGGCGCCACCACGGGCGGCGGCGGCGGCAACCGCGCGGCCGGCGGCGCCGTGCTGGGCGCGGCGGCCGGCGCCCTCGTCGGCAACATCTGGTCGAACCGCATGGAAGAGCAGCGCAAGGCGATGGAGCAGGCGACCCGCGGCACCGGCGTGCAAGTGAGCCAGACGGCCGACAACCGCCTGAAAATGGAAATTCCCAGCGACATTTCCTTCGACACCAACCGGGCCGACATCAAGTCGAACTTCCGCCCCATCCTGGACCGCTTCGCCGGCACGCTGCAAGAGAACCCGGCGGCCACCGTCAGCATCGTCGGCCACACCGACAGCACCGGCAACAACGCCATCAACCAGCCGCTGTCGCTGGAACGCGCCGCGCACACGCGCGACTACCTGGCCCAGCGCGGCGTCTCGCCGACGCGCGTCGTCGTCGAGGGCCGCGGCGCCCAGGAGCCGGTGGCGTCCAACGAGGACAACGCCGGCCGCGCGCGCAACCGCCGCGTCGAGATCTACGTCGCCGAGATGGCGCAGCGCTAGGGAAGCGCTGATTTATTCTGAGGGTTGGGATTGGCCAGCGAAAAAGGTGGCCTGCAAGGCGCGAAATCGCAGCAATAGCGAGCTATTGCAAGATTTTGCAACGCCGCAGGACACCTTTTTTCGCGGTCAAGTCCGCCCTCATGAATAAATCAGCGCCTCCCTAGGCGTCCGGGCACGAAAAAGCCGCCCGCCGGAAAGGTATCCGGCGGGCGGCTTTTTTTACAGCCGCGGCGTTGTTGCCGCGGCCAATAGGCCGCTTACTTGACGACGGCGTCCTTGCCGGCCTTGGCGAAGTCGCCCGCCTTGACCACCGACAGATTGGCCGGCTTCAGGTACTGGCGCAGTCCTTCATTGACTTGCGCCAAGGTCAAACCGGCCACTTTCGCTTCCAGCTCCTTGTCGAAGGCCATCGTGCGCTCCAGCGCCAGATAGCCGGACAGGCGCGCCGCCAGGCCCGCGTCCTGGGTGCGCGACACTTCCCGCGACTGCAACCAGCCTTTTTTCGCCTCCGCCAGCTCCGCGTCGGTGAAACCCTCGGCCAGGGCCTTGTCGAGCTCCTCGCGCAGCGCCGCCTCGACCTTGGCGGTGTTTTGCGGCGCGCTGATCGCATACGCCATCCACAGGGCTGCCGGCTCGCGCGCCGGCACGGTCAGTTCCGAGCCGACGCCGTAGGACAGGCCCTCTTTCTGGCGGATGCGGTCGGCCAGACGGCTGCGCAGCGCGCCGCCGCCCAGCATGTGGTTCGCCATCAACAGCGCCGGATAGCCGGTCGCGTCGTCCTTGAGGTTCAGCGGCAACAACGTGACCAGCACGCTATTGGCCTTGTCCGGCGTTTCCAGCGCCAGTTTCTGGCCGGCGGCGGGTTTCAGCGCGTCCGGAATGCGCACATACGACTGCGGCGCTTTCCAGCCGTCGAACAGCGTCGCCACTTGCGCCTTCAGCGCGGCCGGGTCGAAATCGCCGACGGCCGAGAAGGTCGCGTTGCCGGCGCCGTAAAACGCGGCGTGGAAAGCCTTCACGTCGGCCACGGTGACGGCCTTCAGGTCGGCCAGTTGCTCGGCCAGCGTGCCGACGTGGCGCACATTGCCGACCGCCGTGCCGTCCAGCAGGCGGCGGAAGGCGTTCAAGGCCAGCGGTTGCGGTTCCGGCATATCCTGCTCGGCATTGCTCACGCGCGCGCGCTGGAATTCGAGGAATTCCGTTTCGACGAAGGCCGGCTTTTTCAGCACATCGGCCAGCAGGTCCAGCGCCGCCGGCAGGTTCTCGCGCGTGCTGGTGACCGATGCGGTGACGCCCTCGGCATTGCCGTTGATGCTCACTTGCGCATTAAGCTTGTCGAAACGGTCCTTGATTTCCTGGCGCGACAGCGTGGCCGTGCCGCGGTTCAGCAAACCGGCGGCGAAGGAACCGGCCGTGGCCTTGCCCTGCAGGCTGGCTTCCGTGCCCAGGCGCAGTTGCACGGTGGCGCTGACGGTGCCGCCCTTGGTTTTTTTCGCCAGCAAGGCGCCCTTCAGGCCGCCCGGCAGCGCGAAGCGCTGGGTGCGCGCCTCGATGTTGGCCGGGCTGGGGTCGAAGGCTTCGCCCTGCGCCACGACGGCGCGGCCGGTGTAGTCCTTCAACTGCACGGCCAGATCGGCGACGCTCGGCACCTCGGCGCGGTCCGGCGCGTCGGTCGGGATGAAGCGGCCCAGCGTGCGGTTCGACGCTTTCAGGTACTTGAGCGCGGCGGCCTGCACGGTGGCGGCGTCCACCTTGGCCAACTGGTCGCGTTGCAGGAAGAACAGACGCCAGTCGCCGGCGGCCAGCGCCTCGGTCAGCGCCACGGTCAGGCGCGCCGTGTCGGCCGTCGCCAGTTCGATGCCCTTGTTGATCTGCTGGCGCGCGCGCGCCACTTCCGCCTCCGTCACCGGCGCGTCCTTCAAGCCTTCCAGCACCTTCAGCATGGTGTCCTGGGCCACGTCGAGCTGGCCATCCTTCGGCACCACGGCGCCGAAGATGTTGTAACCCGGCTCCAGATTGCTCACGGCGTTGTAGTCGATGCCGGCGGCAAGCTTGGTTTCCACCAGCGCCTTGTGCAGGCGGCCGCTCGGCGCGTCGACGAGGATGCGGCCCAGCAGCGACAGCGCGACGGCGTCCGGGTGGCCGGACGGCGCCACATGGTAGCCGGCGCCGACGAACTGGGTGCCGCCGCTGCGGCGCACGGTGACGGCGCGCTCGCCGTCCTGGGTAGGCTCGGTCGTGTAGGTCGGCTCGATCACGCGCGCCGGCTTGGGAATGCGGCCGAACAGCTCGTTGACCTGCTTGAGCACCTTGGCTTCGTCGAAGCGGCCGGCCACCATCAGCACGGCGTTATCGGGTTGATAGTATTTTTTATAGAACGCGCGCAGCCGCGGAATGTTCACCTGCTCGATGTCGGAGCGGGCGCCGATGGTCGACTTGCCGTAGTTGTGCCAATCGTAGGCGATCGCCTGCATGCGCTCGGTGGTGACGCCGATCGGGTCGCTCTCACCCATTTCGAACTCGTTGCGCACGACCGTCATTTCACCCTTCTTGGTTTGCGGGTTCCACAGGTCGTTCTGGTCGATCGCCGCGTTCACCATGCGGTCCGCTTCCAGCGCCAGCAACTGGCGCAGGTTGTCGTCGTTGGCCGGGAAGGTCGCGTAGTAGTTGGTGCGGTCGTACCAGGTGGTGCCGTTGAAGCGGGCGCCCGTCGAATTCAGGATTTCGACGGGGGTCTTCGTACCCTTCTTGACGCCGAAATTGGCGCTCGGCTTGAACAGCAGATGTTCGAGCAAGTGGGCCATGCCCGTTTCGCCGTAGTTTTCGTGGCGCGAGCCGACCAGGTAGATGATGTTCGTCGTCAGCGTCGGTTTGCTGGCGTCCGGAAACAGCAGCACTCGCATGCCGTTGCTCAGGCGATATTCGGTGATGCCTTCGACCGAGGTCACCTTGACGGCGGACGCCGGGGCGCCCGCTTTCTGGGTCGCGGCCGGCGCCTGCGGTGCGGCGGCGAAAACGAAGGACGGCGACAGGATGCCGGCGCTCAGTAGGATTGCGGTGATAGGTTTCAAATCAGTTTCCTGTCAATAAACGTGGGAGTCGAATTTCAGTCGATTGAGCAAACCGGCATGGCTTTTTTAACCATGTTTATGTTGCTAAGACACAATTTACGACATCGTTCCCCATTCCGCAATCGAAAAAGCGGTTTTTCGTTAATTTAACAAAAAAATAATGAAAACCGTATATCCATATGCGCCGCGCGCACAAAGGAAACGGCGCGAGGCCGCCGCGCGGCGGGCCCGACGGCTCCGCCGACGTCCCCCGCTTAGGCGGCGGCGAAGGCCATGTAACGGTCGCGCGCCAGCGTCGCGATCGGGCCGACGGGCAGGCTGCGCGCCTCGTAGCGCACGCAGGGGCTGACCTTGCCGTAGTTGCCGGTGTTAAATATCTCAAGGGCGCTATCGAGCTCGGCCGGCAGGACGGCGCGCTCCTCGACGACGATGCCCTCTTGCGCCAGCAAGGCGATGACGCGGGCCCGCGTGATGCCCGACAGGAAAGTGCCGTTCGGCACGGGCGTGACGACCTTGCCGGCCGGCGTGACGAAGAACAGGTTCGCCGAGGCGAACTCGGCCACCCGGCCCTGGCTGTCGCAGACGACGGCGTTGTCGAAGCCGCGCTCCTTCGCCTCGCGCAGCGCCTTGGTGGTGTTGGCGTACAGCGAAGACGCCTTGGCGTCGGTCGGCGCCATCGACGCGTCCGGCCGCTGCAGCGTCGACAGGCAGGCGGAAAAACCGTTAAACGGCGGCATCGGCGCATCGAACAAGGTCAGCGCGAAGCCGCTTTTCTCCGCCACGGGGATCAGCAAACCGTCGGTGCCGAACACCAGCGGCCGGATATACAGCTCGGCGTCCGGCGGGAACTGGGCGACGCCCTCGCGCACCAGCTTTTCCATCTCGTCGACCGTGTACGGGCAAGTGAGGCCGACACGCTCGGCCGACTGGATCACGCGCTGCAGGTGCAGGCGCAGGTCGGGCATGCGCCCGCCCAGCGAGCGGGCGCCGTCGAACACGGAAGAACCGAGCCAGACGCTGTGGTCCATGGCGCCGAACAGCGGGGTATTGCCTTCGGTCCAGGCATGGTTGAAATAAGTCAGATACATGCGAACTCTCGTCGTTGGGTTGGCGCCGCGCCAAACGGCGCCGGCAGGAGCCGACAATTTTGCCACAGCTGGGGACAGACCACGATTTTCAAGGAATAATTGCTTGAAAATCGTGGTCTGTCCCCGGCGGCGCCGGCCTCAGAACGAATGGCGCAGGCCGATGTTGAACGCGGCGCTGCCGCGCCCGGCGTCGCTGGCATTGCCGACCGTGTAGCCGGCGCCGTTGCTGTTCCTGATTTTCGCGTAGGCCGCGTAGAAGTCGGTGCGCCGCGACAGCGTGTAGGTGAGGCCGACGGCGATCTGGCGCGCGTCGCGGTTAGCCGCCTCGCGGTCGTCCTTGCGGATGTAGGAAGCCAGGTAGGTGGCGCGGCCGAAGGGCAGCGCCACCCCCAGCAGCACGTCGCGGCTGTCGCCCGAACCCAGCGCCAGCGCCAGCGCGCCATAGGGGTTGGCCGGGTCCCAGGGCGAACTGCCCTGCCCCTTGTTGACGCCGTAGGCGGCGAACACGGTGGCGTGGCCGAGGTTGACGTTGGCCGCCACCAGCGTGTTGCGCGCCGACGTGTCCAGCGTCGCCGCGCCGCCGTTGCCGGCGATGATGTTGTCCTTGCGCTGGTGCGCCACGCTGACGTTGAGCGGCCCCTTCGCATAGCCGAGCATGGCGCCCCAGGCCCGGTTCGCCGCGCTGCTGTACGGCGACTCGCCGAAGCTGTAGATGGCGCTGGCGTGGATGCCGCGCAACGGCGGCGTCGCGTACTTGATGGTGTTGTCGTAGCGTTTGACGGTGTAACCCATCAGATTGCCGGCGTTGCCGGCCATGCCGCCCTTGAACGGGTCGGCCACATCGGTCAGGCTCAGGTATTGCGGATTGTCCTGGCGGCCCAGCGTCAGCGCGCCCAGCCGGCCATCCAGGCCGATGTAGGCCAGGCGCCCGAACAGGCGGCCGTTCTGGTCCGGCTCGCCGGTGTCGTTCAGCAGGCCCGCTTCCAGCGTGAACACGGCCGCCACCCGCTCCCCGAGCGCCTCGCGGCCCCGTATGCCCAGCAGGGAGGGCGAAGCGATGCCGGCCGATAGCGCGCCCGTCGCGCAATTGGCGCAGCCGCCATGGCGCACCACCCCGGCGTCGAGCACGCCGTACAGGTCGAGCGCGCTCTGCCCGCGCGCGGCGCCGCCGGCCAGCACAAGCAGAAGCAAGGCACCACATGACGTTTTCATGGCGAATCTCTAGGTGAAGGCGCCACCGCGGACGCGCCGTTTTTCTGCCGTAACTTAGGTATACCTTATCCACGCTTTAAAGCAAGCGCGCCGTGCGCGACACAACACAAATAGCGAAAAAAGCCCCGCGCCCTCGTATCCCTTGCGCCACCTCAAACGCGGCGCCGCCCCAGTCTGTGCGGCGGCGCACCGCCGCAAAGCGGCCGCAGGCGTTACACTATGGCCTTTCCTCTATTGCGGCCCGGCCGTTTCTACCGCATGCTAGCTATCCTCGAACGCATCCATTCCGGCCACGACAATATCGACCTGCTGGTCGAACTGGTCCAGACCTTGCGTCCCAAACGCTGCGACGACGCCGCCCAGGCGACCGCCAACGTCCGCACGCTCAGCCAACTGCTCAAGGGCAATCCGAACCACGCCGCGGCGCTGCGCGCCTGCGCCCTGAACGTCCTCGGCAAGCGCCGCCACACCAGCCTGTACACCGACATAGGGGTGTTGTCGAACGACGGCTTTTTCACCGAACTGAAACGCCGCATCGCCTACCGCATCTTGCCGCCCGCGCTGGGCGAGGAATACCTCAGCGACGCGCTCGACCAGGTGCTCTACCGGCAAACGGATTACCTGTGGATCAGCGCCGTCCCCGCAGCCGACTGGCTGCAACTGTTCGACGTGCTCTTCGCCCAGGATGAGGCCGGCGGCGCCGGCCAGGCCGGCAACCTGATGCTGCCCGGCATGCTCGAAGCGATCCGCACGCTGTCCTACCGCGTCTGCGCCATCGGCCTGGAGCCGGAGTTGACGAATTTTCACAGCGAAATCGAAACCTTCGACTCGCCGTTCATGATGCAAAACGTCGAGGTCAACGCCCACCTGGACAACTACGCCCAGTTGCTCGCCGGCGACACCGACGCCATCGAGGACGCCAAGCACCTGCTGGTGATGCTCGACCAGTGCGACGCCGTCATCGCCAAGATCCGCAAGAAAGCGCTGCACCAGGGCACCAGCATCGCCCTCACCTACCTGCTGGTGGCGCTGACGCAGAGCATAGACCGCATGCGCAAGCTGCTGTTCCTCGTCGACGTCAGCGGCGAGCTGCCGAGCGCCCCCACGGTCGACCTGGAGACGCTGGCCAACGCCGCCGCCCCCGAGCCCGACGCCAGCGTCAGCCTGCACCGCGCCGCTGCCGTCGCGCTGGCGCTGGAGTTGATCGAGGCGAACAGCAACAAGTACGCGGTGCGCGACCTGTTCGCCGACAATATCAACCTGCTGGCGCGCAACGTCACGGAAAACGCCAGCCGCACGGGCGAGCACTACATCGCGGAAAACCGCCGGCAACTGGGCGCGATGTTCCTGTCCTCGGCCGGGGCCGGCCTGATCATCGGCTTCATGGCACTGATCAAGATCCTGTTTTCCTACCTGCGCGCGGCGCCGCTGGTCGAAGCCTTCCTGTTCAGCATGAACTATTCGATCGGCTTCATGTTCATCCACCTGCTGCACTTCACCGTCGCCACCAAGCAGCCGGCCATGACGGCCTCGCGCATCGCCGCCGGCCTGCACAGCAAGGATGGCAGGAACATCGACCTCGACAGCATGGCCGAATTGATCAACAAGGTCTTCCGCACGCAAAACATGGCCGTGCTGGGCAACCTGGCGACGGCGATCCCGACCGCCTACCTGATCGCGCTCGGCTACAAAGCCTGGACGGGGCAGCACCTGGTATCGCCGGAAAAAGCCCTGCACCTGCTGCACGACATCGACCCGGTCGGCAGCCCCGCGCTGTTCTACGCGATGATCGCCGGCGTCTGCCTGTTCGTCGCCGGCCTCATTTCCGGCTACTACGACAACCAGGCCCTGTACACCCGCTGGGCCCAGCGCATCGCCCAGTTGCGCGGCCTGGGCCGCGTCATCGGCCAGCAGCGCCTGGGCCGCCTCGGCCTGTACCTGGAAAACAATCTGGGCGGACTGATGGGCAACTTCTATTTCGGCATCCTGCTCGGCAGCATCGGCACGCTGGGCTTCCTGCTGGGTTTGCCGCTGGACATACGCCACGTCACCTTCTCGTCGGCCAACTTTGCGACAGCCCTGGTCGGACTCGATCACAATATCAGTTGGCAGCTGGCGGCGCAGTCGGTGCTCGGTTTCCTCGCCATCGGCACCGTCAACCTGCTGGTCAGCTTCGGCCTGGCGCTGTGGGTGGCGCTGCGCTCGCGCCAGGTGCGCTTCCAGCATGGCCTGGCGCTGCTGAAGATACTCGGGCGGCGCTTCCTGCAGGCGCCGCTCACCTTCTTCATCGGCTCGAAAGACGCGCCGGCCGAGGACGCGCCGGCGCCGCCAAAGGGACATTAATGAAACTCGGTCAGGTTCTGCACCGCTTGCCATCCATCTGCGCATGCTGGATGCTGGCCGCCTGCTCCACCTTGCCGGACGTGCAGCAACTGCGCGCGACGCTGGACCCGCCGGCCGTGCCCAGCATCACCAGCGGCAAGGGCGGCACGCTGCCGCCCAGGCACGCGCGCGCGCCGCTGGCCAGGCGCTGGGCCAGGTCCGGCGTCGACCTGGCGGCGATGGCCGCGCTGGAAGAGGCCGTCACCGGCGTGCCCTTAATCAAGGGCAACGAGGTGACACTGCTGTTCGACGGCCCGCAAACGATGGCGGAAATGCTCAAGGCCATCGCCGAGGCAAAGAACCATATCAACCTGGAAACCTATATCTTCGACCAGGACGAGCTGGGCCTGAAATTCGCCGACGCCCTGATCGAGAAACAGCGCGCCGGCGTCGCCGTCAACATCATCTACGACAGCGTCGGCACGCTGGGCGTGCCGCAAGCGTTCTTCGAGCGCATGCGCGCGGCCGGCATCCACCTGGTCGCGTTCAATCCCGTCAACCCGGCCAAGGTGCGCGGCGACGCCTGGAAAATCAACAACCGCGACCACCGCAAAATCCTCATCGTCGACGGCAAGCTCGCCTTCACCGGCGGCATCAACATCAGCGCCACCTACGCCAAGAGCTCGCTGTTCCGCTCGAAGTCGAAACCCACCGACCAGTCCCAGGTCGGCTGGCGCGACACCCACGTCAAAATCGACGGGCCGGCCGTGGCCGCCTTCCAGTGGCTGTTCATCCGTGCCTGGTCGCAGCAGGACGCGGCCGAGCTGCCCGACGCCAGCTACTTCCCGCCGCTGGCGGAAGTGGGCAAACGCCTGGTGCGCGTCATCGCCAGCGAACCGGGCGGCGGCTTTGAAATCTACAAGGCCTATATCCTGGCGATCCAGGAAGCCAAACGCAGCATCCACATCACCTCCGCCTATTTCGTGCCCGACCAGCAGACCGCCGCCGCCCTGTGCGGCGCGGCCCGGCGCGGCGTCGACGTGCAAGTGGTGCTGCCGGGCGTGTCCGACAGCGGCCTGGTGTTCCACGCCGGCCACGCGCTATACGACGAGCTGCTGGCCTGCGGCGTGCGCATCTTCCATTTGCAACTGGCCGTGCTGCACGCGAAGACGGCCGTCATCGACGGCGCCTGGTCGACCGTCGGCTCGACCAATATCGACATGCGCAGCTTCCTCCACAACAGCGAACTGAACGTGGTGGTGCTGGGCGACAGCTTCGGCCGCGAAATGGAAAACGCCTTCCAGGAGGATTTGCGCGACTCGCTGGAAATCACCCGGGAAAAATGGGCCGCCCGGCCCTTTGCCGACCGCCTCAAGGAATGGGCCGCGCGCTTCATGAACTATTGGCTGTAACTACTGCATGGCCTGGACCGGGCGCGCCGCCAACGGACATCCCGGCCCGCAGCGCCCCGGCATTGCCTAGGGGAGCGGATGACCGGCCCATACCCCGCCCTCGCGCCCGAACGATTCGGCGCCAACCAGCCCGAACCCCGCCCCGCCCTCGTCCCAGCTGTAGCGCTCGACCACGATATGTCCCGCGCCTATCCGCAGCACATTGAAGGAATTGCTTTCGCCACGGCCGCGCGTCGACGTCGCCGTGCCGGCCTGCACCATCAGCGCCGCGTAGCCGCCGATCTGGTAGCGCGCCGCCGTGTTGCCGGCGTGGCTGGCGTGCAGATGGCCGGCCAGCAGCAGGTCGACGCCGCATGCGGCGAACATGTCCATGGCCGCCGGCGCGCGGTCGACCAGCTTGCTCTCGCCGAAATGTTGCGGCAAGTCGAAGGGGTGGTGCGTGACGATGACCTTGGTGCGCCCCGGCCCCAGGCCGTCCAGCCGCGCCCGCACGCGGTCGATCTGCGCGTGGTTGACGCGGCCGTCCTTGAAGGTCAGCGAGCGCGCGGTGTTTATCCCCAGCACGGCAATTTCATCGTCAATATACTCCGGGCTCAGGTCGTCGCAGACGTGGCGCCGGTACTTGTGCAGCGGCGTCAAAAAACGCGCCGCGACGTTGTAAAGCGGCACGTCGTGATTGCCCGGCACAACGATCTGCGGCCCCGGCAAGCCGTCGAGGAAGGCGCGCGCGGCGCGGAACTCGGCGCTGCGGGCGCGCTGCGTCAGGTCGCCCGACACCACCACCACGTCCGGCGCCAGGCGCGCCGCCAGCGCCGTCAGCGGCGCGATCAAGGCCGGGTCGACGCGGCCGAAATGCAGGTCGGACAGGTGGATCAGCGTGCGCATCGGCCTAGCCCCGCGGCGCCGGCACCAGCACCCTGAGCGCCGCCACGCGGATGCGGTAGTGCAAGGGTGTCGCCATCACCGTCACCTCGCCATCGGTGGCCACGCGCAGGCGCTTGTGGTGCGTGTGGATGGCCAGTTCGCGGGTCGCCAGCACGTCGAAATCCTGCAACTGCGCCAGCCGCCCGAACAGGGCGTGCAAGGCCATCCGCAGCAGTCCCAGGCGGCCGGGGCGCTGCGCCACGTACAGGCTCAGCAGGCCGCAGTCGAGGCGCGCGCGCTCGCCGATGTTCAAGCCCTGCATCAGATATTCATTATTGCCGATGAAGACGAAGGGCGTGCTGCGCGCGCGCTGCCCGCCGTTCAGTTGCAGGCGGACGTCGAGGAAGGGATAGCGGCGCAGCGCCGTCATCGCGGCCCAGCCAAACGCCAGCCATTTGCCGCGGCCGAGGCGGCGCTGCTGCTTTTCGCGGTCGCGCACGATGTCCGGATACAGGCCGAGGCTGGAGTTATTCAGGAACACCCGGCCGTTGACCTCGCCGACGTCGACCTTGACCGGCACGCCGCGCGCCAGATTGGCGATGGCCTCGTCGAGCGCCAGCGGGATGCGCAAATCCTTGGCGAAATGGTTCAGCGTGCCCAGCGGCAGCACGCCGAAGGGGATGCCGCTGTCGACCAGGGCCGCGGCGACCGCGTTGACGGTGCCGTCGCCGCCGCCGGCGACCACCAGGGCGGCGCCGTCGGCGACGGCCCGGCGCGCCGTCGCGATCATCTGTTCGCCGCTGTCGGCCAGCGTGATGGCGGCGGCGAAGCCGTGCGCGCGGAACTTTTCATCGAGCTGCCCGGCCCAGTCGGCCGCGTAACCGCAGCCGGCGCCGGCGTTGATGATGACGGTGACAGCAATCAGGATAAGCCTCCTTGATGGTTAGCGGCGTCCAGGCGCCGCCGCAGGTGCGAGCTGGCGGTCATGCAGACGGCCAGCCAGCCGCAGCTTTCCGCCATCGCCGCCAGCACGTCGCTGGGATAGTGCGCGCCCAGGTAAATCCGGCTCAAGGCCACCAGCGCCACCATCAGCGCGGCGCCCAGCGCAATGGCGGCGCGGGCGCCCCACTTCGGCGTCCGGCACACCAGATAGGCGCCGAGCAAGCCGTACAGCACCGTCGCCGTCGCCGTGTGGCCGCTGGGAAAGCTGTAGCTGCTCAGCTGCAGGTCCAGGATGGGCGTCTCGAAGCTGGGGCGGGCGCGCACAAAGAGATACTTTAGCAGCACATTCAAAACCATGACGCCTGGCATCGCGACGAGCAGGGTCAGCAGCCAGAAACGCGCCTGTTTCCGATAGAAATACAGCGCCAGCAGCGCCGTCAGCGCGACGATGCCGGCCACGCTGTGCGCATGCGTGACGACCACCATGACGCCCGTCAGCCAGGCGACCGCGTGGGCGTTGAACCACTGCGAGATCTGCACGTCGATCACGGTGATCTGCGCGGCGCCCATCACGGCCTCGGCGATGGCGCCGAAAATCCAGGCGGCCGCCAGCAGCAGCGCGACGCCGGCCGTCAGATACAGGCCGAATTCGCCGTCCGGGGACAGGCGGGCGGCGAGGAATTTGCTGAATTTGGATGGGGCTGGCGATGTCATGGGAATCCTTCGGTACGGTGCCGCCAGCATAGCGCAGAAGGCTTAAGCAGAAATTATGGTTAAAATGCCACAAAACCGCCGATGACTGATTATTTATACAGTAACTGTGTTTTTATACAGTAGTTATGCTAAGCTGGCGTCTCGTTCAACATCTCTCCCTCAAAGGATTGTCATGACAACATTGAATAGCGGCTTCGGTTCCCGGTTCGGTTTGGAATATGCCCCTAACTCCTTCCTGGTCCGTATGGGCAAACGCGAAATGCTTGTTTGCCGTGATTTCCGCAAGCGCTACTATGCTGTCAATCCCTTGATCGAGTGCGGCACCGGCATCGAGCCGGGTTATGTTGAAGTGCTGCTGATGCGCCGCTGGCTGTTAATCCTGTCAAAAGCGCATTGATGCCCGGCCGTTCCGGGCGCCCGAAGCACCGATCCCTGGATCGACCCCTCATTGTTTCGCGCGCCAGGAATAGCCGGGCTGGCAGGTGACCGCCCTTTCTACTAGATCAATCCCAGATCGCGCGGCTTGACGCCGGCAAACACGTGGTCGAGCTGCGCCGCGCTCAAGCCGTAGGCGCGGGCGAACAGGCCGCCCAGCACGGCACGGTACTCGTTAAGCACCGGAAAGTCGCGCTGTTCAAACAGGCTGGCCCGCTCGACCCGCACTTGCTCGCCGGCGATGCGCTTGCCGCGGATGCCGCCGCCCAATACCCAGAACACGCTGCCATGTCCATGGTCGGTGCCGCGGTTGCCGTTTTCGCGGAAGGTGCGGCCGAATTCGCTGACGACGACGACAAGGGTGTCGCGCCAGTCGTCGCCCATTTCCTGCGCGAACGCCGCCAGGCCGCGGCCCAGCTCCTCGAAGCGGCCGGCCAGATAGCCGGTCGCGCCGCCCTCGCCCACGTGCGTGTCCCAACCGCCGACATCGACAAAGCCGATGTGGTATTTGTCCCGCATCAGCCGGGCGATGCGGCGCGCCTCCAGCTCGAAACCCTTGGCGCTGATGGCGTTGCGGTCGGCCGCCGCCATCTCGCCGCCCAGCTCGCGCAGCACGTCCGCGCGCACGGCGAAACCGTCGCTGACCGGGCGTTCCAGCGCGCCGCCCCGGTACATCGCCGCGACGATCCTGCTCTGGCGCGCGTCCAGCCCCGGCTTGCCGATCTCGCGCAAGGCCATGTTCGGCACCTGCACCTCGCCCTGGAAGATCAGCGGCAGTTGCTCGGTGAAGGCGATGCCGCCGCCGTTCAGGGTTTCCGCCAGCCGGTTCAGGAAGCCGGAGCGGTAATCGCGGCGGCCGCCGCTGTCCTGCCCCAGCTCGATGCTGTCCTGGGTTTCAAAATGGCTGCGCGAGAGGTCGGTGGTGCCGGCGAACGGCACGAAGGCGGCATTGCCGCTGTTGAACAAGGGGTAGATGCTGTCGCGCAGGGCCGGATGCAAGCCCCAGTCGGCGTCCAGGGCCAGCGCCGCGTTGGCGCCGGCGCGCGGGATGGCGATGTTCGGCCGCGCCTCGTAATAGAAGCTGCTCGACAGCGGCACCAGCAGGTTGGCGGCGTCGTAGCCGCCGCGCAAAAACACGAACAACAGGCGGGTCTTGGCGGCCGGCGCGGCCAGCAGCCGGCCGGCCGGCGCCGCCAGCGGCAGCGCGCCCAGCGCCTTCAGTATGTCGCGGCGGTGCATGGCGCCGGCCCCTTAGCGCCGCATCATTTCGGGCGAGGACAGCAGGAAGATATTCCATTCCTGCGCCGACGCGGCCTGCTCCAGCGCCTGCGCGGTGGCGGGGCTGAGCTGCGCCTGCAGCGACTGGTAATACAGCGCGTTGGCCAGTTGCGGGAAGGCCGGCACTTCCTGCGGCGCCGGCCCGTCCGTCTTGAACAGGCCGGCGGCGCCGGAACCGATGGTCCTGGCGATGTCGAAGCGGATGTTCATCTGGCCGGGGCTGGCCCAGGCGCTTTCGACCAGCGGATAACCGTCCGGGGTCTGCCGGTCGTACAGCGGCTGGCCCATGCGCCTGAGCCAGCCCAGCATCGGCGCCGTGTTCAGGATGGGCTTGTCGTCATAGCTCAGGCGCACCGCCGAGACGACGTAGTGCAGCGGGTCCTTGAACTTGCGGCCCAGCGAAGGGCGGAATTCGGCGTCGGCGAACAGCGCCCGCAGCGTCACGGCGATGTCGCCGTCACTGCGCAGGAAAACTTGCGCCAGGCGCTCGACCAGGGCCGCCGGCGGTTCGTCGGCGACGAGGAATTGCGCCAGCTTGCGGCTGATGAAACGCGCCGTCGCCGGGCTGCGGCTGAGGCGGTCGAGGGCCTCGTCCAGCTCGGCCAGGCCGCGCCCGCGCAGCGTCTGCCCGAGAAATTGCTTGTCGCCGTAATCGTGGCGGTTCGGGTTGAATTCGAACAGGCCGTCGCGCACATACTGCGCCTGCAGCGCGGCCGCCACCTTCGGCGTGTCGCCGCCGAGGTTGACGCCGACGCCGGTGAGGATACGCGCCAGCTCCTGCACGTCGCGCTGGCTATAGCCGCCGTCCACGCCCAGCGTGTGCAACTCCATCAGCTCGCGCGCATAGTTCTCGTTGATGCCCTTGGCCGCGTTGGCCTCGTTGTCGAGGTAGCGCAGCATCGCCGGATGGCGCGCCGTGGCGCCCAGCAAGGCGCGGAACTTGCCCAGCGCGTGCGGCGCGATGGCCCGCGCCTCGTAGTCGCCGACCATGGCGCGCAGGTTGTGCTTGCCCTGGTGCACGCTGAAATGGTTCATCCAGAACCAGGTCATCTGTTCCTGCAACTGGTTCGGCGAATACAGGGCGCGCAGCAGCGAACGGCTGGCCGCTTCGCGCGCGAGGCGGTTCATTTCCTGCTGGTAGGCATTCTGCGCCAGCTTTCTTTCCTCGTCGGTGGCGATGTCCGCCAGCGCCTTGCGCCGCTGCTCGTTTTCCCGCACCAGCTCGACCAGCGGACGCCGGCTGATGGCCATCGCGTCGATCTGCGCCTGCACGGCGGCCGGCAGGCGCGCCGCCGGCGGATGCAACTGGCCGTCCAGATAGCGATCCCAGCCTTGCGCCTGCAACTGGCGCAGCGACGCCGAGTTGACGCCCCAGCTGACGCGGGCCAGCAGGGCCAGCGTTTCGGCGGAGGCCGGCGCGGCCGGCGTCGGCGGCGCGGCGGCGCAGCCGGCCAGCGCGGCGAAGCCGACGGCGCACAGAAAACGGATCATGGACATACGTAAACCTTTGCGAAAAACAATGTGTTCCTAGGATACGTTGATTTCCGCGCAAGCGGCGCGCAAAAAGTCGCGCAACTGTATCACCACTGGCGTCACCCGGGCGCGCGCGCCCACGCCCGCAGCGAAAGCAAGGCGCGCGGCAAAATCGTCCCGGAAGGCGGCTAACGCCGCCCGGCGCGGGGGCCGGCCCCCTCAGCGCGCCGCAAAATGCCGCGCGATGGTCGCCAGCATCTGCCCCACATCGACGGGCTTGGCGATGAAATCGCTCATGCCCGACACCAGGCAACGCTCGCGCTCCTCCGGCATCACGCCGGCCGTCATCGCCAGCACCGGCAGCGCCAGCCCCAGCTCCTCGCGGATCAGGCGCGTCGCGGCGAAACCGTCCATGACCGGCATCTGCACGTCCATCAACACCATGTCGTAATCCCGCGCGGCGCCGCGCAGGCGCTCGACGGCCTTGCTGCCGTCGTCCACCGCGTCGACGCTGGCGCCGGCCTGCTCGAGGATGGCGCGGGCCAGCACCTGGTTCAGCATATTGTCCTCGACCAGCAACAGGCGGGCGCCGTCCAGGCGCGGCTGCGCCGCCTCGGCGGCGAACGGCGCCAGCGCGCCCGCCGCGCCGCCGCGCTGGCTCAGCACCGTGTGCAGGGTGTCAAGCAGGCTGGACGCCGTGACCGGCTTGAGCAGCACGGCGTCGGCGTCCAGCGCCGCCGCGTCGCGCATCAGCTTGTCGCGGCCAAACGCGCTGACCATGATAATCACCGGCACCGCCGCCTGCGGCAGGCGCGCCCGCAGCGCGCGCATCGTCTCCAGCCCGTCCATGCCGGGCATTTGCCAATCCGCCAGCACGGCGTCGTAATGCACGCCGGCCGCATGCTGGCGCAGCAGCAGTTCCAGCGCCGCCCCGCCGGACTCGGCGCTGTCGGCCTGCCATTGCCAGGCGCGGATGGTCTTGCACAGGTAGTCGCGGCTGGTGGCGTTGTCGTCCACCACCAGCAGGCGCCGCACGCCCAGCTGGGCGGCGGGGAGGAGGCCGGCGTCGAAGCCGGCCACGCGCAGCGGCAGCGTGACGCAAAATTCACTGCCCTGGCCGAGCGCGCTGCGCACCTCGATGCCGCCGCCCATCAACTCGACGAGGCGGCGGCAGATGGCCAGCCCCAGGCCGGTGCCGCCGAAGCGCCGCGTCATCGACGCGTCCGCCTGCGAAAAAGCCGAGAACAGGCGCGCCTGCTGTCCGGCGTCCATGCCGATGCCGCTGTCGCGCACGCGAAAGCGCAGCAGCGCCGTGTCGCCGTCGCGGCGCAACTGCTCGACCAGCAGCGACACCTCGCCCCGCTCGGTGAATTTGATGGCGTTGCCGCTCAGGTTGATCAACACCTGCTGCAGCCGCAGCGCGTCGCCGACCAGCATCTGCGGCACGTCCGGCTCGATGCCGATGGCCAGTTCCAGCTCCTTCTCGCCGGCGTTGACGGCCATGATGGTGGCCAGCGCGTTGAGCACGTCGCCCAGCAGGAAGGGGCTGTAGGCCAGTTCCATGCGCCCCGCCTCGACCTTGGAAAAGTCGAGGATGTCGTTGAGGATGCCCAGCAGCGACTGACCCGACACCCGTATCATGTCCAGGTACTTGCGCTGTTCCGGCGCCAGCTTGGTCGCGCCCAGCAGGTAGGCCATGCCCAGCACGGCGTTCATCGGCGTGCGGATCTCGTGGCTCATGTTGGCGACGAACTCGCTCTTGGCGCGGCTGGCCGCCTCGGCCTGCTCCTTGGCCGCCAGCAACGAGGCTTGCAACTGGCGCTGTCCGGTGATGTCCTTGGCCACGCCGAGAAAGCCGGCCAGCGCGCCGCCGCCGTCGCGGATGGCGCTGACCACCAGGCTGACCGGCAGGTGCGAACCGTCCTTGCGCACATAGGTCCATTCGCGCGACTCGGTCTGGCCGCCGCGGGCCCGTTCGACAAACACGTCGAAGCCCTGCACCGGCCGGCCCAGCTCGGCGCTCAGTTCGGCGCCGCGCGCCAGCACCTCCTGCGGCAGGTGGATGGGCGAAGGACTCTGCCGCCCTATCATCTCGGCGGCGGCATAGCCGAGCATGCGCTGGGCGCCGACGCTGAACAGGTTGATGACGCCGGCCGGGTCGGTGGCGATGATGGCGAATTCGCTGGCGGCGTCCACCACGGCCTGCAACTGCGTCTGCGCGGCCGCCTCGGCCGCGCGGGCGCGCCGCAGCGTCGTCACGTCCGTGACGAAGGAATAGAAGCCCACCACCCGGCCCTGCTCCAGGTCCGGCACATACGACACCAGCGTGTGGCGCTCGCCGCCCTGGGCGTCGGGCAGGACGCGCTCGAACATCGGCGCCTCGCCGCGCAGGGCGGCGTCGACGAAGGGCTGGTTGTCGCGGTATTTTTCCTCGCCGATCACGTCGCGGATGTGCATGCCGCGCATCTGCGCCGGCGTCAGGCCGAAATGGTCGAGGTAAATCCGGTTGCCGAACTGGTTGCGCATGTCCGCGTCCCAATAGGCGACCATGGCCGGCATGTGGTCGATTATCGTCTGCAGCTCGGCGTTGCTGCGCTCCAGCGCCAGCTCGAAGCGGCGCCGCACCTGCTCGCGCAACCTGGCCTGGTTCATGCTGGCGGCCAGCAGCAGCGGCGGCACCAGCGTCAGCAGGATGGGCAGGTAGACCACCAGCACGCGCCAGCTGGCGATGACCGGCGGCGGCAGGAAATAGCCGCCCGCCATCATGCTCGCCGTCACCAGCAGCGACAGGGCGACCAGCACGGCGACGCTGTCGAAGTCGCCCGCGACGGCCGCCAGCATCAGCGGCACCATCACATAGATGAAGGGGAACGGCAGGTACTGCAGCGCCAGCACGCTGACGGCGACGGACAGGCAGGCCAGCGAGGCCAGCCGCGCCAGATCCAGCCGGCGCAGGAAGGTGCGCACGCCGCCGCGCAATACCAGCAGGGCCAGCGGCAGCGTCGCCACCGAGCCGGCGATGTCGCCGGCATACCAGGCCGGCCAGATCCTGGCGAACGGCGCATAACCGTGCAAGGCGATGATGGCCCCGCCCAGCGTGGCGCCGATCAGCGGCGGCACGCAGCAAGCCAGGGCGATGAAGCGCAGCAGGTTGCCGGGGCTTTCGTCGAAGACCAGGTCGATGCCGCTGCGCTTGACCAGATAGGCGCCGATGGCCATTTCCAGCATGTTCGCCGGCAGGAAGGTGATCGCCAGCGCGACGGCGTCGCCGTGCAGCAGGTTGGCGGCCAGGTTGGCGGCGGCCGCGCACAGCAGCAGCGCCGGCGCCAGCGCGCGCGGCTGGGTCAGCAGGTAGGTGACGCCGAGGGCGTTGGCGAACCACAGCGTGGCGATGTTGCCGGGCTGGCGGGACAGGTAGATGGCGGCCTGGGCCAGCAGGAAGTACAGGGCGCTGAATTGCGCCAAGGTCAGCAGCGCCTGGCGCGCCGGCAACGGCGGGCTGCGCCGTGGAGACTGTTCATTACCTGGGCAAAGCGAACGCGACATCGTGCATCTCCAGTCTCGTAACGGGTTGGCGGGCGCGGCGAACGCCGCAGCAGGTAGTCCACACCGCGATCATGTCACAAAAACCACCCGCATAGTTATAAATTTGTTATCTAAACGGATGGGGCCGCTCCCCCTGCCACGGCCCGGGCGTGGCGTGAAAAATATTCACTTCTGCGGTTAATTCTTTTCACCGCCGCCGGCGCCCTCACGGCGATGGCTTCTCGCTACACTGCTTTCCTATCTCGACGTCATCCATTTCCGGGAATGGCCACATAAAAAGAATTTACAAACCAAGCATCAACGGAGGAGACACCATGCAAACCTGGAACCAGATCTACACCCCGCTCGGCAGCCTGTGGCTGTCGGCGCTGGCCGCCGCCATCCCCATCATTTTCTTCTTCATCGCGCTGGCGGTGCTGCGCTTGAAGGGCCACGTGGCGGCGGCCGTCACGCTGGCGCTGGCCATCGGCGTGGCCATCTTCGCCTACGGCATGCCGGCGACGCAGGCGCTGGCGGCGGCCGGCTACGGCTTCGCCTAC
>NZ_JAQQXR010000001.1 GCF_028595325.1 Janthinobacterium fluminis | reverse complement strand
GGTGTCCCGATCCGGCATCGCCCGCCTGCTCAAGCGCGAAGGCATGGCGCGCCTGGAAGACGTCATTCCCAAGGCCGAGGGCGAAACGATCTCGGCCAAGAAGACCTTCAAGGACTACGAGCCGGGCTTCGGCTTCGCCATGAAGGACAAGAAGCCAAGCGGCCAGCATGCCTTCGACAAGGTGTGCGCCGGCATGGAAATCGAGCATCGTTTGGCGCCGCCTCGCCACCCCAAAACGAACGGCATGGTGGAGCGCTTCAACGGCCGCATTAGCGAACTGCTGCAGCAAACCCGCTTCGATAGCCGGGCCGACCTGGAGGCGACTTTGCTTAACTACCCGAAGCTTTACAATCACCACATTCCCCAACGCGCCATCGGCACAAAAACGCCCATTCAGGCGCTCAAAGAATGGCAGGATCGAAAGCCGGAATTATTCGTTAAACGCGTCTATTCTCAAACGGGACTGGATAATTAACCCAGTATTGCGCTTGGAATTTGAAACCGCCCTGGTACTGCGAGTGCACCAAACGCGCAGGGTATCTATAACGCTGGAATCCAGGTTGCTGATCCGAGTAATCCTGGGCAATTTTTGCCTAAAACCAATAATAGTGGAATATCTACGTTGCTTCCAGACTCCTGGACAGAAAATCGAATAAAGGTTGAGGTTGATGCTGCCTTCCAAAACAGGATAATAATCGAAAATAAATGGATCGGTGCGACGCCAAGCGGTGTTCGAGTCGAAGGGTAGGTAAATCAGAAAACTACCGTTTGCCCAAAAATTCTAGGAGCGTAAAATGAAATTGCATTTCTCATGGTTGCAATCAGAAGGAGATATGTCGCCAAATTGTAGTTCCGCAGCTGTCAATATGGATGGTGCCAGTCCGCTATGCTGTCTTCTAATGGACGATGGAGGGCAAAGGTTTTTGGATGCGATATCGTGGTTAAGTGAGGGGATAAATCGCATAAGCTCGGTAAAAGTTTTTGACGTCGAGGTCGCGGATTGGAGTCGTGATGCGTGGGGTGCTGAATTAACGAAGGGATGGGCAAAAATCTACTCTCTTCATGATGAGGGTTGTTTTGAATTGCTTGATATTGATTCGTTTGAAATGGCATTGTTGGCATGGAGAGATTTTATTCAATCTAAACCAGAGGCGGGAGTCACTAAGGTGATTGAATTATAATTTCTAAAATTGCTATTGGGAAAAATAGGATGCTGCGGAAAAATCGGGCCGAACATGACATGATGAAGGCACTCTAATTCTGAGTGAGATTTACAAATTGCGAGATATTGAAGGGAATTGAGGGGGCGAGACGGAGGCAAAGCCATCTTGTTATATACAATTCAGGCACCTTCCTTGCGTAGCGTCTGCGATGTTTGAATTGCGGTCATCACTTGGTCCAAGCCATGCCAGATTATCTTGACGCCAGGTTTGCCATCGATTTTGCGGGCGCGGAAGCCGCCAGTCGGATACATCAACATCACGGCGGGCGTGGCGACCCACCACTTCGACGCGGCGAGCCGGAAGAAGGAAGAGGGCATGTGGTCCAGCAAGACGACGACAAAGCGCGACACGCTGGACAGCGTCGAGGCCCTGGGCAGCAGCCTGGGCGGCAAGACGGTGGCCATGCTGGCCGGTAACGATCTGGCGTTGAACGGTTCGGCCGTGCGCGCCGACGACACCGCCAGCCTGGCCGCCGGCCGCGATTTGACGATCGCCTCGGCCACCAACACGCACAGCGAGAGCCATTTCATCGATGTGAAAAAGAGCGGCTTCTCGGGGAATTTCTATACCGGCATCGGCTACAGCCGCAGCGCGGTGAAGCGCAAGGAATGAAATCAATTAAGGAAAACAATGAGTAAAGAGATTGTTCTTGGCGGGTATGTAATTGATGTTGGTGGTGTTCGACATCAGCTTCCTGCCGTGTTAAATCCAATCGATTCTATTGCTGAAAATGTCATCAGGAATGTGATTGGTGTAGGTAAGGGAGTTGTTGTAATGCGAAGTAATCCACCGCCAGAAAGTGGGCCTTATGAATTAAGAATGTATTTGGACGCAGGATATTTTATGCTGATGCTAAACGAGTTGGATGAGGATGGTGATCACAGCGTGAGAACACCAATGAATGCACATGCTACGAATGATTTAGTTAGTATTTTAGGGGAGAAATATCCTGCCAAAGTGCTAGTGCAAGATATCGATTTTGTCTGTTCCGTTTTTAATGAATTTTCTCATGCCGGGACTGTATCCACTGATTTGTTGAGCTAAGGAAGCGTTGATCTATTCATCGTGTCATCGATACCCTGATAGAGGCGAAGTGGGGAAATGCGGAGGGGGCATCAGTTTCGACGGCACCCGCGTCGACAAGGTGGCGGGCCTGTATATGGCGGACGAGAATGGCGGCGACGCTGAACGTCGTCGCCGGGCGCGACCTGAATGTGGGCACGCTGGCCACCTCCAGCAGCCAAAACTACATCCATGACGAGGCCAACTACCGCAAGGAAAACCGCAGAGCAACACGCTGCAAACCGGCAGCGAGGCGGTCGGCAGCGCGGTGAAGGCCGCCGGCGACGTCAGCATCGTCGCCGGCGGCGCGGGCAAGGACAGCGACCTGACCGTAGTCGGCAGCAAGATCAACGCCGGCAACGACGTCGAGCTGCGGGCCGACGGCGACATCGCCCAGCTGGCTGCACACAACACAACACCAGCAAGCAGACGAGCAAAAACAGCAGCAGCGGCGCCAGCTTCGGCGTCGGCTTCGCGGCCGGCGGCGCGCAGAACGGCATGACCTTCAACATGGGCATCAACCATGCGCGCGGCAACGCGAACGGCGCGGACGACTATGCGAGCAACACGGATGTACGGGCGGGCAATACGGCGCGCCTGGGCAGCGGTGGCGACACCGTGCTGCGCGGCGCCGTGCTGGCGGCGGGCGCGGTCAAGGCCGACGTGGGCGGCGACCTGCGCATCGCCAGCCTGCAGGACACGAGCAGCTACGACAGCAAGCAAAGCGGTGGCGGCTTCGGCGTGAACCTGTGCCTTCCGCCGTTCTGCTACGGCGTGAGCACGGCCAGCGGCAGCGTCTCGCAAAGCAAGGCCAAGGGCAACTTCGCCAGCGTGACCGAGCAAAGCGGCATCAAGGCGGGTGGCGGCGGCTTCCAGGTCGCGGCCCACGACGCCGCTGCCAGCAGTGCCGCCGGGCACCCAGCGAGTGACGGTGATAGTCGATGGCACCGCGTATTACCCGCTGGCCGCATCCTGTCCGGCGGCAGGTTGCACGAATGGCGATCCGATCGCCAATGCGATACCGGATGATGGTACCAAGGCTTACAATGAGGCCGTTGCGCGCAAGACTGAAAAAGATCTGAATGTCGCGTCAGGATTGCTTCGGGGCGGCGGAGCGTTTGTTCGCGGGGTGAATGTGGTGAGCAAGCTGGCCACGGCCGTTGCCGCTAACGCGGCGCGGTGGGGGGAAATGGCTGGGGCAAGTGCGTCAACTTCTCCCGTTACATGTAACTTGATGAACGACCCTAAAGAATTGGATTTTGTTTTTTAGGTGAAAAAAGATTGGTCGTTCTACCGCGAGGTTCAAAGCTCTAAAAGGGTTATTGGAATAAAATAGAAATTATAAAAAGTTAATAATGCACTCAAAAATTAAAGTGGAAAATATTTTTATCGAAAATACCAACGGAAAAATATTGTTTGTATTGACATGTCAGATAGTTGTTGGATGTGTGCAGGTCGGATCGAATGTGAGTTTTCCTTTTAGTGCTGGACTTGATATGATCGTTCCGATTGATGAAGTTGAAGTGATTGGAGGACAACGTATTCGAGTTAAAGTCCATTGTGAAGACCAAGAAGAAATGGATTTTCTTCTTGGCTTGAATCTTGACGAAGAAGTCTTGCTTGTCGAGTAGCTGGCGGTCGTGGAAGTCCTGTCACGGGATTTGACGGGAATACGAGGAGTCAGACCTTTTTCCGGTTATTTTACCCATGTCGATACATGGTATTTGGTCGTCATCGTGCGTTACAGCGGAGTCATTCACTGACGATTGTCAGATTGTTATTGCTGGATACTTGGTTGGAGAAAATGGCTAAATAAGCTTGTGGTGGCAGGCCGCCAAGTTCTTGGCCTGAACACGGCAATTTCTCAAAGATTAGAAAATGCTGTTGTCGATAAAAATGCGGTCGATGAATTTCTGGGTGCGTCAGGGAGATGGATTTATAATTTTCAGTAGACTTTTTGGGGCGATTTCCAAATGCACAGTCGTGGTGAAGGGGGTGTTTTTGATTGCCTTGTTGATTTTTATAATAAACGCTTTGCTGGATTTTATCAAAATGCCCCACGCGTGGAGTTCTACGTGTTGATCCAAATGAGTTTGCGATGACGTTGATAGATAAAAACTTCCCCGATGTAGCTTCTTAAATGCCAATTACGTTTCCGCGCTGGCACCCCTATTGTGTGCCAGCGCGGAGATAGCGCGCTTTAGTCGAATCAGCCGCGTGGGTCGTTTTCGACTTGGGGATCGTGGGCGATGGCGACGCCGGCGCGCCACAGCAGTGTGATTTTGATGAGCTCTTTGCGCGAATTGCTGTCGCTAAAGGTCAGCATGCGGCCATCTTGCGAGATGGTCGGGATGCTGAACTGCGGGTCAAGATCGCTCTGGTCGGTGCGCATGCCGGTGAAGACGATGTCCGCCGGCGTCGGGTGCACCAATTGGTAGTTGATGACGGCGCTCGACGTCGCCACCTTGATGGATTCGCCGGGCAGGTAGGTGACCTGATACTGGCCGTCGACGGAGTTGCCGCTGCCATCGGGGGTGGGCACCACGGTTACGCGGGTGTTGAAAAAGGTAACGCCGTGCTTGTTGTATTCCTTGTTGTGTTCCATTGCGGTTTCACTTTCAGTTGGGTTGAGACAGGTACTGCAGATACGCAGCGTCGCGGTAGCCTATCTGCGTGAGCAGGGCGGCCGCGGTGCTCGCGGTATGGGCTTGTTTCAGGCAGGCGTGGGCGCGTACCCAGGGGTCGAGCACGCGGAAGTCGCTGCTGCCGACGGCTTGCGCGGCAAGCAGGTCGCGCGCCTGGGTGCAGGCCAGCGCGCGCCCGGCGCCGTCGCCTTGCATGTGGTGCAGCCGTGCCTGGTGCAACAGGGTGTGCGCCAGCGTATAGCGGACGCGGCCTTCGGCGGCGTTGCGGGCATGCAGTTTTTCCAGGCTGTGCCGGCTCAGCGCGATGACCTCGGCCGCTTCTCGTAGGCGACCCGTCTGCAGCAGCAGGCCGGCGCGGCGCTCCCAGGCGCTCGCTTCCAGCCACGCCCAGTCGGCGTTGTGCGGGTCCAGCCGCGTCAGCGCCGCCAGCGCCGGCGCGTTCGCGGCCAGCGCGGCCAAGGCCGCCGCCGGTTGCGCCGGCGGGCGCTGCTGCTCGATGCGGCCGAACAGCAGGTTGCGCTGCCACACGCGGTTGGCCGGTTCGCGCGCCAGGTTCGCCGTCAGCAGCGCGTCGGCGCGGCGGTAGTCGTCCAGGGCCGGGCGTCCGCGCGCCTGCGCCAGGTGGGCGCGGTGTTGCAGGGCGCGCGCCAGGCTGTTGCTCCAGACTACGTCGGCGGGCGCGGCCGCGTGCAGGCGCTCGGCCAGCGCCAGTTCGCGCTCGTAGAGCGCGGCCGCTGATTCCAGTTCGCCCAGGTCTTGCTGGGTGTCGGCCACCCAGGACAGGCTGTCGGCCAATTCCTTGGCCAGCAGCAGGTCGTCCGGCTTGCGCGCGACGGCGCGGGTTTTCAATTCCACCGAGAGCAGGAATTCGGCGGCGGCCGTGCGGGCGTCGCCTTGCCGCAGCGCCAGCGTGCCCAGGTTGTTGTGGGCGTAGGATTGTTCGACCCAGGCGTCGACGTTGTTCGGGTCGGCTTGTTGCAGGCGGTCGCTGTAGTCGCGGTATAGCGTGAAGTATTGGCGCGCGACGGGCCAGTCGTTGCGGTTCAGGCCGATCCGGCCCAGCCAGAAGGCGTTCGCCCCGAGCAGCTTGAGCAGTTCCGTGTTGGCCGGCTGGGCCGCCAGCAGCGGTTGCAAAACGGTGCGGGCGGCGTCGAAGGCGGTGGCGGCCGCGGGGCCGTCGCCGCGCGCCACGCGCACTTCGCCGATCACTTGCAGGGCTTTGGCGCGCTGCAGTTGCGCGGCGGCGCCCTGTTGCGCGCCGCCCGCTTCGGTCAGGTAGGCCAGCGCCTTGGCGCTGATGCCGTCGAGCAGGTCGAGCTTGCCCAGCGGCCGTAGTTTGTCGGCGAAGTCGCCCAGCATGAAGTCGATCAAGCCTTCGGCGTCGCCGCGGCGCTGTTCGGCCGTTTGCCTGGCCCGGGTGGCCGACAGGCCCAGCGCGGCCACCAGCAGGGCCAGCGTGAGGATGGCGGCGATGACGCCGTTGCGCAGGCGCTCGCGCCGGCGCGCCTTGCGGCCCGAGGCGGCGATCAGCGCCAGGTCGTCGGCGCTGAGCGGTACGGCGCCGCGCTGTTGCAGCGCGCGGGCTTCGTCCAGTTGCATGCCGGGCGGCAGCAGCAGGTCGGGCGGCCGCCCTTCGCTCGCCCAGCGCGCGCTGAGCACGGCGATGCGGGCGGCCACGCGCAGGCTGCTGCGGTGGGTGGCGATCCAGTCGGTGGCGCGGCTCCAGCGCCGCAGCAGGGCTTCGTGGGCCACGCCGAAGCCGGCCTCGGCGCCGACGAGCTGGCTGGCGAAGAGGCGGGCGTCGACCAGCGCGCCGACGACGTCGCGTTCGGCCTGGCTGGCCAGCGCCGACCACGGCGCGCGCCGGCCCGTGACGGCGTCGCTGCCGGGCGAGACGGTCACCACCAGCGACAGGATGCGCGGCAGGGCGTTGCGCCTGGCTTGGTCGAAGCCGGCCACGACTTCTTCGGCGCGCCGGCCGATGGCGCCGTCGACGCCGCCCAGCTGGGCGTAGGCGGCCAGCGTCAGTTCGCCGGCCGGGCTGCGCAGCCGATACAACTCTTGCAGCGTGTATTGCAGCAGGGGCAGCGCGTCCGGGTTGCCCGTCACGCTGGCGCCCAGCATGTCGTCCAGGCGGGCCGGCGATTGCGGGTCGACGCCGAAGCTCAGGCCGGCGGCCTGGGCCGGCAGCCGTATCATGTGGGCGATTTCCGCGTGGGTGGGCGGCGCCAGGTCGAAGTGGGCGCCGTCGGCCTTGCCTTCAAGCAGGGCCGGGTAGTCGGCGATGCGCGGATAGAAGTCGTTGCGGCAGGCCAGCACGAGGAACAGGCGCGGGCAGGCGGCGCACCGTTCGATCAGGGCGATCAGGGCCAGGCGCTCGGCTTCGCTGACGTCGGGCAGGGTGAAGACGGCCTCGAAACGGTCGAGGAACAGCAGTAGCCGGGCGTCCGCCGGCAGCGCCGCCGCGTCCAGCGCCGCGCATAGGGCCGCCAGCACGGCGGCCGGGTCGGCGCGCAGCGCCTGTCCCAGCGTGGCGGCGCTGTGGCCGGCGAACAGCGGCGCCGGGCCGGCTTCCCAGTCCAGCAGCGCGCTGGCCACGCAGGTGAACAGGTCGCCCGGCGCCGCTTCCGCCAGGTCGAGCTGGGTGTCGGACGCCAGTGTGAAGCCGTGGCCGCCCTGCGCCAGTTGCGGCAGCAGGCCGGCGCGCACCAGCGAGGTCTTGCCCGAGCCGCTGGGGCCGAGCACCAGCACCTGGGCGCGTCCGCCCGCCACCTGGCGGGCGCAGGCCCGCGCCAGTTGCAGGGTGGCGTCGCCGCGGCCGAAGAAGACGGCGGCGTGTGCCCGGTCGAACGGCCGCAAGCCGCAAAACGGCGAGGCGCCCGACCACGCCGGCACCACGGGCAGGGCGGCGTCGGGCGGCAGGCGGACGGCGGCGATGGTGCGGTAGCCGCGTTTGCGTATCGTTTCCAGGTAGACGGGGGCCGTCGAGTTGTCGCCCAGCAGGCGGCGCAGCTGGGCGATGGTCTTGTGGACCGGATTGTCGCCGGACGCCTTGTTGCCCCAGCATTCGAGCAGCAGCTCGTCGCTGCTGATGACTTCGCCGGCGCGGCTGCACAGGGCCAGCAGCACGTCCATCGCGCGCGGCTCCATCTGGCGCCGCAGCTCGCCCTGGTGCAGGGAATTGCTGGAGCGCCTTACTTCCCACTCGCCGAACTGGAACGCCGCCGCCCGTGTCAGGTCGCCGCCGGGAAGTGCCTGTGCCCCGGAAGGCGAATCAAAAAAAGCTTTGGAATCAAGCATGTATGAATCAGAAGGTTATCGGAAGGTTGGCGGCCGCAAGCTGCTGTACAGTGTATCCGCAGCAATGACATCATTGCAATAAGTTATTAATTATTTTTTTTCAGCATTTATGAAAAGGCACGCCGCCAGTCCCTCAAGCGCTGGCTTTGCTGCCGTTTTATGGGGCCGCACATTAACTGAAAGGAAATTTCATGTTTGGTAACAATGCCTCGGCTTGCGCACCGCCGGACCGGCCTATGCTCCGCTATGGGCATGGCCGCGCCGCCGTGCCGCGCGAACCGGACGCCGCCCTCGCATTCGCTTTTCGCGTTGACGTCGCCGGCGCCGTGTGCACGGATGCGCTGGAGCGCAAGATCGGCACCTATCTGCGCGGCGTGTTTTCCCTGTTGACGGTCGATGTGCGCCAGGGCGACGGCGTCTTGAGTGTCGTCTACCGCGAGCGTTGGGGCTTGAGTTCGTTCGAGGCCAGGATCAACCGCATCCTGGTGGACGCAGAAACGACCGGGGTGAGCCTGATGGGTTTCGCCTGCGCCTCCATGGCGTCTTTCGACATCGGCTTTAGTAATATGCGCGTGGCCTCCACGCGCGGGCAGACCGGCGCCATCGTGATGGACGACTGAGGGCAAGCCTTAGGCGGTGGTTTGCAAGGTGCTGAGTATGCCTTGGGCAAACGAAGCGGCGACGACGATGCCGGCGCTGGCCGGATGGTCTTTCAAAATGGTGGCCCAGTCCGTCGCGACGGTGTCCGATTCCAGGCTGGCCACGACGCCGCTGCTGGTATAGATGCCGGCGGCGACGCTGCTGCCGTCCGGCGCCGTCCCCAGCACCGCCTGGTTCAGCGCATTTTGCACGATGGCGGCCACGTCGCTGCCGGCGTCCGGTATGGCAAAGGGCGGCGGCGCGGCGCCGGCCTGCTCCAGGGTATCGAGCAAGCCTTGCGGGGTGTACAGCGACAGATCGGTGACGCCGGCGCCCAGGGTGGCCACCACACTGGCGTCGCTGGACAGGCCGAGCGCCAGCGGCACCAGGTTCGTCGCGCCGCTATACGCCTTAGCCGGCGGCGCGGCCGGCACGATGGGGGAGGCGAGGGGAGCAAGGGCGGTAATCATGACGAAGTGCGCGGACGGCGCAAAGCCGGCGCTACACTTTGACTATAGCCCTTTCGGTTGGCTACGCAAGCTGTTTCCGGCGCCATGTAACAGGCCCCGATGGCGGCGGTCCGCGCATCGGGGCCTTGGCGGCAGAGCGTCAGGCGGGAACGGCCGCCGCGTTCTTTTGCTTGCAGAAGTAGCCGATTCCCAGCGCGGCCAGCCAGGCCGGAATCAGGTACACCGACATGCGCAAGCCCGGCGTCAGGTACATCACCACCAGGATGCCTGCCAGGAAGGCCAGGCACAGATAGTTGGTGAACGGATAGCCGAAGCTGCGGAACAGCGTCGTTTCACCGGCCTGGCGCTTGTGCGCGCGGAAGCGCAGGTGGATCCAGCTGATCATCGCCCAGTTGATGATCAGGGCCGACACAACCAGGCCCATCAGCACCTCGAATGCCTTGCCTGGCATGAAATAGTTAACAGCGACGCAAGCGCCCGTGGCCAGCGCGGAGACGCCCAGCGCCGTCAGCGGCACGCCGCGGCGGTTCACCTTCAGCAGGGCGCGCGGGGCGTTGCCCTGCATGGCCAGGCCGTACAACATGCGCGTGTTGCAGTAGACGCCGCTGTTATACACGGACAGGGCGGCCGTCAGCACGACGATGTTGAGCGCGTTGGCGACCAGATTGCTGTTGAGCGCATGGAAGATCAGCACGAAGGGGCTGCCGCCGGCGCCGACTTTTTGCCATGGGTACAGCGACAGCAGGATGCCCAGCGCGCCGATGTAGAAAATCAGGATGCGGTAGATGGCCTGGTTGGTCGCGCGCGGGATCGTGTGCGAGGGATCGTCCGCTTCGGCCGCCGTGATGCCCACCAGTTCCAGCCCGCCGAAGGAGAACATGATGACGGCCATCGCCATGACGAGGCCGCCGGCGCCGTTGGGGAAGAAGCCGCCGTGGCGCCACAGGTTGCTGACGCTCGCTTCCGGCCCGGCCGCGCCGGAAAACAGCAGGTAGCCGCCGAAGCCGATCATGCCGACGATGGCCAGCACCTTGATGATGGCGAACCAGAACTCCATTTCGCCGAAGGCTTTGACGTTCGACAGGCTGATGCAGTTAATAATGACAAAGAAGGCCAGCGCCGACATCCACGTCGGCACGTCCGGCCACCAGTACTGGACGTAGATGCCGACGGCCGACAATTCCGCCATGCTGACGAGGATGTACAACACCCAGTAGTTCCAGCCGGACATGAAGCCGGCCAGGTTGCCGCAGTATTTGTCGGCGAAATAGCTGAACGAGCCGGCGACGGGCTCGTCGACGACCATTTCGCCCAGTTGGCGCATGATCAGGAAGGCGATGACGCCGGCCACGCCGTAGCCGAGCAGCACCGAGGGGCCGGCCATCTGGATAGTCTGCGCGATGCCGAGGAACAAGCCTGTTCCGATCGCGCCGCCCAGCGCAATGAGCTGGATGTGGCGGCTTTTGAGGCCGCGTTTTAACTCGTTGTTCCCATCTACCATCTTGTCTCCATCTTTTCTACTGATGCCGGGTTGCTGGGATACCGGCCCGGCGCATCGCGGGCCGTTCTTTGTGAAAGCCAATGATTCTAATGCATTCTCGGCAAGGGCGTATTCCCGGCGCGCCGCCCCGCACGCGGCGGACAACGGCGCCGCCCCAGGCGTTACAATATGCCAAGCCGGCCATCGATAACGGAACGGCAATTCCATTTTAATAGAGGGACACACCATGCCTGAACTTGCGTCCGGCGTTTTTCCGCCGATGATAGAGCGGCCGGCGCCGACCCAGGAACGCAGCCGCCAGGCGCTGGAGCGGCTGTTGCTGGAGGGGGAAAAGCTGCTGGCGGAAAACCGCTTCGACGACACGGGCGTGGCCGAGCTGGCCCGCCTGGCGGAAACCTCCGTCGGCACCTTTTATCGTTTGCTGGGGGACAAGGACACGCTCAACCGCCTGTTGCTGCAGCGCTTTTTCTCCGACATGGTCGCCCGGCTGGAGGAGCTGACGGAGCTGCGCCAGTGGGAAGGGCGCACGCTGGAACAGTTCATCCGCGCGATGGTGGCGATGCTCGTCTCGATCAACGCCGGGCGGCAGGGCGTGTTGCGGGCGCTCATCACGCGCTCGTCCCAGGATGCGCAATTCCGCGACCGCGTGCACCAGATCAACCACTTGATCTCGCAGCGCACCGTGGCCGTGCTGGCCAGCAAGTCGGCGGCGATCGGCCACCCCAATCCCACCCAGGCCATGATGGTGGTCCCGCCCGTGCTGCTGGGCATACTGAACCAGCACACTTTGACGGGGTCGCTGTCCTTCCTGTCCAGCGCCGCCCTGGAGGACGAGCTGGTGCGCGTGGCCCTCAATTATCTGGCGTGAATTTGCTTAAATAACTTGAAATCGGAATTCGTATTCCGTATTATGTTTTCCTAATAGCAGGAGAACCGACTCCTGCGCCTGAACACACAGCATGTTCAACAGCAAGGAGACAGAATGCGGCGTCACGCGACATCCGTTGTTCAATTGCATCATCTCGACACTGGCGAGGGGGAGGCGGTGCTGTTATTGCACGGCCTCGGCTCCTGCGCGGCGGACTGGCGCCCGCAAATCGACGCGCTCGCGCCGCGCTACCGCGTCATTGCCGCCGACCTGCGCGGCCACGGGCGCAGCCCGGCCCCCGGTGGCGCCTGGGACATCGCCGACCTGGCCGACGACGTCTTCGACTTGATGGCGCAGCTGCGCCTGAGGCGTGTGCATCTGGTCGGCTTTTCGCTGGGCGGCATGGTGGCGCTGGAAATGGCCAGCCGGGTGCCCGAGCGCGTCGCCTCCTTATGCCTGATCAATTCCCAGCCGTTTTCCGGCCCCAGGCCGCGCGCCTTGCTGTTCGCCTACTGGCTGCGGCGCCTCGTCATCGCCACCTTCGGCCTGTCCGCGATGGGCAAAATCATCGGCAGGAAACTCTTCCCCCGCGCCGACCAGCGGCCGCTGGTCGAACGCTTCGCCCGGCAAATGGCGGGCATGTCGAAGCGCGCCTATCTGGCCGCGCTGGACGCCATCTTCCATTGGCGCATCGCGCCGCGTTTCGACGTCCTCGACATGCCGGTGGCGATCTTCGCCGCCGACCAGGACTACATCCCGGTCGAGGCCAAGCGCCTGTTTGCCGCCCAGTTTCAACAATGCTGGTTCGAGGTCATCGCCGACTCGCGCCACGCCTCGCCCCTGGACCAGGTGGCGCTGGTGAATAAGCTGTTGCTGTCCTTCCTGACTATAAATTCAAAAAATACTGTGGAGACGCCATGAAACTGTTACCGATTGTCATTGCCGTTGCCGGCGCCCTGCATCTGCCGGCGCAGGCGCAGGAAGTCCCGGCCGAAGCGGGCCGCAGCGCTGCCAGGGATGCCGGCGAGAGGATGGAAACGGTCACGGTGTCGGCGCGCCGGCGCGACGAGCGCCTGCAGGACGTGCCCCTGGCGGTGACGGCGTTTTCCGGCAGGGCGCTGGAGCGCGGCAATGTGCAAAGCCTGGCCGACTTGCAGGAGCGGGTGCCGAACCTGACCGTCTATGCCTCGCGCGGCACGAATACCACGCTGACGGCCTTCATCCGCGGCGTCGGCCAGGCCGATCCCGTGTGGGGCGTGGACCCCGGCGTCGGCATCTATTTCGACGATGTCTATATGGCGCGTCCGCAGGGCGCCTTGCTCGACGTGTTCGACGTGCAGCGCATCGAGGTGCTGCGCGGCCCGCAGGGCACGTTGTATGGCAAGAACACGATAGGCGGCGCCATCAAGTATATTTCGCGGCCGTTGGGCAAGGAGAACGGCGCCAGCGTCGAGGCCGGCGTCGGCAATTACGACCAGCGCAATGTCAAGCTGGCGCTGAACGGCGCCAACGAGGCCGGCACCGTGCGCGCGCGCCTGGCCGTGGCCAAGCTGCGGCGCGGCGGTTTCGGCGTCAACACCTACACTGGCGAGCCCGTCAGCGACCAGGACAGCGCCGCCGCGCGCCTGTCGCTCGGCTACTTTCCCGCCGACCTGCCGTTCAGCGTCGTGCTCAGCGCCGACGCCACCGACGACAATTCCCATGCGCGCGGCTTTCAAAGGATGGGCAGCAGCGCCTTCGACCCGCTCAAGCGCCCGCCCAGCACCAGCCCTTACGATATCGCCAGCGGCATGCCGGGGCATAATTTCACCCACAACCGCGGCGGCGCGCTGACCGCCAGCTACACGGTCACGCCGGCCTGGTCGCTGAAGCTGATCGGCGCCAAGCGCCGCAGCGCCTCCGAGCAAACCATCGACTTCGACGGTTTGCCGCAGACCATCGCCGACGTGTACGGCGATTCGCGCGACGAGCAGTCCAGCCTGGAATTGCAGGCCAGCTACAGCGGCGACGCCGGTTCCGGCGTTATCGGCCTGTACCGCTTCGAGGGCAAGGCGGGCGGGCGCATCTTCAACAATTTCCTGGGCAAGCAATTCACCGCCGCCGACAGCACCGTCGACACGGACAGCACGGCGCTGTACACCGACTGGACCGTGCCGCTGGGCGAGTTGTGGAGCGTGAACGCCGGCCTGCGCCACACGCGCGAGGAAAAACGCGCCCTCGTGTTGAACCGCGCCTTCGCCGATCCGGCATTCCGGAAACCCATCATGACGCTGGCCGACTTCGACAAATCCCTGGCGGTCAGCAACACCTCGCCGAAACTGTCGCTGCGCTACAAGGCGTCGGAAACGACTAATTTGTACGGCAACGTCTCGCGCGGCTTCAAATCCGGCGGCTACAATGTGCGCGCCAACAACCTGGCCGTGCCCGACTCCTCGCATCCTTACCGTGACGAAAAGCTCGATTCGCTGGAAGTGGGCGCCAAGTACGCCTCGGCCGACGACAGCTTCGACGTCAACGCCGCCTTGTTTCTGAACCGCTACAAGGATATCCAGCTGTCGGTCTTCACCAGTTACACCCAGGCCAACGGCTTGCCCGGCTTTTACGGCGACTTCACGAATGCCGGCAAGGCCAGCGTCAAGGGCGCCGAGATCGAATTCGCCTGGCGTCCCAACCGCCAATGGGATGTCAGCGGTTTCGCGGCCTTTCTGCACGCCAGTTACGACGAGTACATGAGCGGCGGCAAGGACATCGCCGCGCAGCAGAAGTTCAGCAATACGCCGCGCGCCCAGTTCGGGCTGAACGTCACCCGCACCGACCGCGACGTCATGGGCGGCACCTTGCGCACCCTGGCCGGGTATGGCTACCGCAGCAAGGTCTATCCAACCACCGACCTCAGCGAAACCATCGCCCAGCCCGGCTACGGCTTGTGGACGGCCGGCCTGGTGTGGGAGGCGGCGCGGCACTGGACCGTCAGCCTGCATGGCAGCAACCTGAGCAACGTGCGCTACCGGACCGACGGCTACAACATTCCGGCGCTGTACATCCTCGACGGCTTCTATGGCCCGCCCCGGCAAGTGATCGCGCGCGCCGCCTACCGCTTCTGAGTCACCGTCGAGCCGGACGCCAATTGCCTGAATTGGCGCCCGGTTTGACGTTCCCCCGTTCCAAGCCATTTCCCGGTGTCTCAGATCTACGCTATTCGTTCTATCAACCTCATTAATAATGAATGGAGACGGACATGCTATATCAGAAACTGCGCCAATTTTTTCATATCGTGTTGATCGCCGCCGGCCTGCTGGCGGCGGCGCCGGCCTCGGCCGGTCACTGGGAATTCAATTTGCATGGCAATTTGTGGGGTGTGCGGGAATACCAGACCTGGTTGCCCACGCATTATGTGCCGGGCACGGCGCTGCCCGTCGTGCTCATGCTGCACGGCTGCGTTTCCGAGCCCAACAGCATGGCGGCGGTCAGCCGTTTCAACGAATTGGCCGACCGGGAAAACTTTATCGTCGTGTATCCGCGCCAGAACGTCACCTCCAATCCCATGCGCTGCTGGAATTTCATGTTGTTGTCGAACCAGGAGCGCGATAGCGGCGAACCGGCCATCCTGATGAGTATTCTCAACAAGGTGAAACGCGATTACAGCGTCGACGCCTCGCGCGTGTATGTCACCGGCATTTCCTCCGGCGGCGCAATGGCCTCCATCATGGCGGCCTGTTATTCGGATGTGTTTGCCGCTGTCATGGTGCATTCGGGTGGCATGTATAAAGGCGCCATTGGTTTGGTGACCGCGGCCGATTCGCTGCTTTTCGGCAGCTCCTTCGACCCGAAAGCGCGCGGCAAGGACGCCTGGCGTTGCGGCGGCTCGCCGCGCCACCTGATGCCGGTGATGGTTTTTCACGGCAGCGACGACATTGTCGTCAATCCGATTAACGGCGACCAGACCATCGAACAGTTTCTGCAGACCAGCGATTACGGCGACGACGGCCGCGATAACGATAGCGTGATGTACCGCGCCAGCCGCATCGAACGGGGCAACGTTCCCTATGGCCATAGTTACACGATACATACCTATATCTCGAAAGGCACGGTGGTGGCGCAGAAATATACGGTGGCCGGCATGAGCCATGCGTGGAGCGGCGGCCCGACGCTTTGGCCGTTCAGCGACGAACATGGTCCCGACGCCACACTCATCAGTTGGAATTTCTTCAAGAATTACCGGCGCTGAGCGCCGTTTCGATTGCCTAGGCCGCCCAAACGCATTTTATTGCTTCCGGGTAAAATTCCCATATCACAAACATTGATATGGGAATTTTGGAATGAAACGAAAAGTATTATCGCTATTGATGGCCGCCGCCTTGTTCGGCTCCGGCTTTGGCATGGCGCATGCGGGCGATGCCGAGGAAAATGCCGGCGATGAGCCCAGCGAGTTGACCTTGTTGCGGCCGGTGCTAGACGCGCTGATGTTCAGCGAGGACACCGACACCCTGGTGGCCGAAGCGGACAAGATGAACGAGAAGCACGTTGTGGAGGCGTTGGTGCTGTATATGGCGGCCACCCGCGAAGAGCCGGAAAACATCTGGGCGCCGTACCAGGCGGCGGCGTTGTTGGCGCGCATGGGCAATCCCGATATTGCGCAACGTTATTTGCGGCTGGCGGACCAGCGCGGCATCTGGTTCGCGCCGTTTATGGCTGAGGATGACGACTTCTCCGCCATGCGCGCGTCGGAAAAATATCAGGACGTCCTGGCGAACGCGAAACAGCGCTACAAAACAAAAGCCGAAGGCAAAGTGGGCGCCATGTCGGTGCTGGACCCCGCCGGGGAAACGGTCATGCCGGCCGGCGGCTGGCCGGTGGTCGTCTGGCTGCATGGCTACGGCGTGAACGGCGACGTCGGCAGCCGCGCCGAGGAGTCCAGCTTTAAAGGCATCGCCAATCAAGGCGCGATCGTGATCGGCGTCAATGGCACGGAAATGCTGGCCAATGAAAGCAGCTTCCGCTGGGCCGGGCCGGGCTATGAGCGCACCCAGAAGGCCGTGCAGCAAGCCCTGACGCAATTGGCCGGCAAACGGGAAATCAACCGCAAGCAAATCTATCTGATGGGCTTTTCCCAGGGCTCCCAGCACGCGGGCGCCTTGCTGGCGCAGCATCCGCAAGACTACGCCGGCGCCTTGCTGATGTCGCCGGGCGGCAATCAGGCTTCGCCGAAGTCCAGCACGGCCAAGGGCAAACGCATTTATGTGCTCAACGGTAAAAAAGAGCACCAAAGCAATCAGGCGATGACCCAGGACTTCCGCGAGTTGCTCAGCAAGGGCAATACCCTGAAATTCATCCAGCACGACGGCGGCCACACCTTCCCCGACGATTGGAAGGACAGCTTGCCGAAGGCCGTGCGCTGGCTGATGAGCAAGGAATCCTGAGGCCGAAGCGTGGCGGCCGCCCGCTTCGGCGTGCGGGCTTGCTTAGTCCTGGAAGTACCAGTAGCCGCAATTGACCCATTGCGTCAGCGCCGCCACGAATGCCGGCTGTTGCAGCCCCGCCTTTAACAGGGCGGGGGGCAGAACCTCGTTGTCGCACAGGGCGATGACGGCGTCGCGGCAGGCCGCGCCGAACTCGAAGCGTTCGCCTTCGATGTAGCACACGCCGTCGGCCAGCGTGGCGTCGACATAGAAGCAGCGCAGGCCGCCGATGCGCACCAGGCTGTCGTGCGCCAGCAGCCCGGCCAGTTCCGCCTCGTCGAAGGGGTCTTGCAGTTCTTGCAGGTCGAGCAGGCACTTGGTTTTCGACAGGTAGCAGCCGGCGAAGTCGGCGATCAGGTTGTCGTCGTCGAGAATCGCCTGCAGGTGCGCCTTGATGCGCGCAAAGTCGCTGGCGTCGATGCGGCCCTGCTGGCGGTGTACCGGCCGCCGCGGATCGCAGATCAGGGCGCTGCCGAGTTCATTGTCGATCAGGTGGTCGGCCAGGCCGCTGAGCATGTCGCGCGCCGACTTGGCGCGGAATCCCACCGAAAAACTCATCGAATGTTCCAGCGTGATGCCGTCGTGGGGATAGCCGGGCGGGATGTAGAATATGTCGCCGGGCAGCAGTTCGACGTCGATGATGGCCTCGAACGGGTCGGTGTGCAGCAGCGCCGGGTGGGCGGCGAACTGGCGGTGCTCGCCGCGGTCGCCGACGCGCCAGTTGCGCCGCCCCGAGCCCTGGCAGATGAAGACGTCGTAGAGGTCGATGTGCGGCCCCACGCCGCCGCCCGGCGTGGCGTAGCTGATCATGACGTCGTCGAGGCGCCATTTTGGAATGAAGGAAAATGGCTCGACCAGGGCCGCCACTTCCGGCGACCAGTGGTTGACGGCCTGGACGATCAGCGACCAGTCGCGCTCGCCCAGGCGCTCGTAGGACTCGAACGGGCCGATTTCGGCTTGCCATTGGCCGTCGGTTTTGTAGACGAGGCGCGATTCGACCTGACTTTCGCACGCCAGCCCGGCCAGTTCGTCTGGGCTGATCAGGTCTTTGAAGTGTTGGAAGCCCTGGCGTATCACGACGGGCTTTTGCTGCCAGTAATGCTCAAGAAAGTGTTCGAGGGAAAAGTCGGCGAGGTGCAGTTTTAACATGGCGGGCAAAGTGGGCAAGTGAACCCGATGTTGTACCACCGGCGCACGCGCCTTGCTATCGCCAAGGTCAAGGAAAGCCAGCTTGGCGGAAAGACCGGCAGCCGCTCCCGGCCTCAGTACTGCGCGGCGGCGACGAGCCGGCCCAGCGTCGCCAGCGCCGCGTCGACGCGGGCGTCCCAGATGTGGCCGTAGTTGAGGCGCAGGCAATGCTTGAAGTCCGGCTGCGCCGAGAACAGCGGGCCGGGCGCCACGCTGATGCCCTGGGCCAGCGCCTGCCGGTGCACGTGCAGCGCGTCGACGCCGGCCGGCAGTTCCAGCCACAGGAAATAGCCGCCCTTCGGACGCGTGGCGCGCGTGCCTTCGGGGAAGTGGCGCGCCACCGATTCCATGAAGGCGGCCTGCTGGCGCGCCAGCGTGTGGCGCAGCAGGCGCAGGTGGTGGTCGTAGCCGCCGCTTTCCAGGTACAGCGCCAGCGCGCCCTGGGTCGGCGCGGACGTGTTCAGCGTCGTCGTCAGCTTGTGCTGGGCCACCTGGCGCGCGAAGCGGCCGGCGGCCACCCAGCCGACCCGGTAGCCCGGCGCCAGGCATTTGGAAAACGAGGAGCAGTGCATCACCAGCCCCTCGTGGTCGAAGGCTTTGGCCGGTGTCGGGCGCTTGTCGCCGAAGTACAGTTCGCCGTAGACGTCGTCCTCGATCAGTGGCACCTGGTAGCGCGCCAGCAGCTTGACGAGGGCGCGCTTTTTCTCGTCGGGCATCAGGCTGCCGAGGGGATTCTGGAAATTCGTCATCAGCCAGCACGCCTTCGGACGGTGGCGTTCCAGCGCGCGCTCGGCCGCCGCCAGGTCGATGCCCTCGCGCGGGTGGGTCGGCACGGCGATCGCCTGCAGGCCGTTGCGCTCGATCGACTGCAGCGCCGCGTAGAACGTCGGCGACTCGATCAGCACGGCGTCGCCGGGCCGCGTGACGGCCATCAGGCACAGGTTGAGCGCCTCCAGCGCGCCGTTGGTGACGACGATGTCGTCGGTCTGCACGTGCAAACCGTCGATCAGGTAGCGCAGTGCGATCTGCCGGCGCAGCCGCGCATTGCCCGGCGTGAGGTCGTCGACGGTGGCCCAGGGGTCGAGGTTTTGCACGCTGCGCGCCATCATGCGCGCCAGTTTCGCCATCGGGAACAGCAGCGGGCTGGGGAAGGCCGAGCCGAGCGGCACGACGTCGCGCGTCATGGTCGATTTCAGCACCTCGAAGACGCGCTCGCTGACGTCCAGATGGACCGCGTCTTCGTCGGGCAACGAGGCGGCGTCCGGTTCCGGCGGCAGCGAGCGGGCGCTGACGCTGACGAAGTAGCCGGAGCGTTCGCGCGCCTGGATCAAGCCTTGCGCTTCCAGCACGTAGTAGGCCTGGAACACCGTCGACGGACTGATGTTGCGGCTGGTGCAAGCCTGGCGCACCGAGGGCAGGCGGTCGCCGGGGCGCAGCACGCCGTCGAGGATCGATTGCGAAATTTCATGGGCAAGCGCTTCGTACAGCTTCATGGTCTGCTCTCCAAAGGCGCGGGCATTAACGCGAAGCCGGCACGAAGAAGCGGGCTTTTTCCTTGACGTGGATGCGCTCGTCGTCGAGCGCCTGCACCTCGAAGGCGATGTCGTTGGTGCGCGGCCGGCCTTGTTTATACGGCAGGCGCACGGTCAGCGGCAAGGTGCGCACGCCGGTGCCTTCCAGCGTGATCTCGTCGTTGCCGTCGAGGGCGATGCCGTCCAGGCCGGTGACGCGGATGCGGTAGCGGTGCGTCGCCTCGTCGGTGTTCATCACATGCAGGCGGAAGATGTTTTCGATGGTGCCGTTCTCGCCTTCGCGGGCCATGCTGCCGCGGTCGCGGATCACGTCGACCTTCAGCGGCGTGCGCGTCAGCAGGGAGCTGAACAGCGCCGTCACGACCAGCACCAGGATGGCGCTATAAATCAGCACGCGGGGGCGGGTGGCGCGCTGGCGGATCTGCTTGGCCGAGAAATTGTTCGCCAGCGCGTTGTCGGTGGTGAAGCGCACCAGGCCGCGCGGCGCGCCTATCCTGTCCATCACGTCGTCGCAGGCGTCGACGCAGGCGGCGCAACTGATGCAGTCATACTGCAGGCCGTCGCGTATGTCGATGCCGGTCGGGCACACCTGCACGCACATCGTGCAGTCGATGCAGGAGCCGTCGGCCGGGCCGCTATGGGTCTTGGCCAGCGGGGCGCGCGGTTCGCCGCGGGTCTTGTCGTAGCTGACGATCAGGGTGTCCTGGTCGAACATGGCGCTCTGGAAGCGCGCATACGGGCACATGTAGCGGCACACCTGTTCGCGCAGCCAGCCGGCGTTGCCATAGGTGGCGAAGGCGTAGAAGAAGATCCAGAACGACTGCCACGGTCCCAGCGAGAAGGCGGCCACTTCGCCGGCCAGCGTGTGGATGGGCGTGAAGTAGCCGATGAAGGTGAAGCCGGTCCACAGCGAAATCGCGCCCCAGGCACTGTGCTTGGCGGTCTTGCGGCTGACTTTTTCCAGCGTCCACGGCTGCTTGTCGAGGCGCATGCGGGCGCTGCGCGTGCCTTCGATCTTCCGCTCGACCCACATGAAAATTTCCGTGTAGACCGTCTGCGGGCAGGAAAAGCCGCACCAGACCCGGCCGGCGACGGCCGTGAACAGGAACAGCGCATAGGCGCAGATTATCAGCAGCAAGGCCAGATAGATGAAATCCTGCGGCCACAGCACGATGCCGAACAGGTAGAACTTGCGCGTGCCCAGGTCGAACAGCACGGCCTGGCGCTCATTCCAGGACAGCCACGGCAAGCCGTAAAACATCAGCTGGGTCAGCCAGACGCAGACCCAGCGCCAGGTGGCGTAAATGCCTTTCGTCTCGCGCGCATAAATTTCTTTGCGTGAGGCGTACATCTTGACAATGGAAACGGTGGGGGCGGGCTGGCTCATGGTGGTTACTCGTTCAACTTGGAGGATAGGGCTGGCTACGGCAGCGGCGCGTGGTGCGCCCTGTCAGCAGCAACATTTTCCCCGTCCACCGGCGAAAAGAACAGACACAGAAACCAGTTGAAAAACCGGATCAGATCGATTTCTTGGCTTGGGCTGGCAGCAAATTTATATATTCGATATGATGTTTGCCATGAAAGATACCCTGCCCGACGATACTGCCGCGCCCCGTCACCGCATCCGCCGCCTGCACAGCGTCGGCGACGCCGAAGTGCTGGCGCTGGCCGAATTGCTGATCGACTGCGTCGCCAACGGCGCCTCGGTGAGCTTCATGCATCCGTTGGCGCCGGCCGTGGCGCTGGCGTTCTGGCGCCATGTGGCCGAGGGCGTCGCCCTTGGCCGGCGCGCGTTGCTGGTGGCCGAGGACGCCGCCGGCATCGTCGGCACCGTGCAACTGGTGCTGGACCAGCCCGAGAACCAGCCGCACCGGGCCGACTTGTCGAAGATGCTGGTGCTGAGCCGGGCGCGCCGCTGTGGGCTGGGCGCGGCCCTGATGGCGGCGGCCGAGCAGGCCGCGCGCGACTGCGGCAAGACGCTGCTGGTGCTCGACACCGCCAGCGCCGAAGCGGCGCGGCTGTACGCCCGGCTCGGCTGGCAGCAATCCGGCGTCATTCCCGGCTATGCGCTGCTGCCCGACGGCGAGCCCTGCGACACCACTTATTTCTACCGCGTGCTGTCAAATTAAGGCGCCGGCGACCGCAAGTGATGCCCGATGCCTCAATCCGGGCTTCCAGTGTCGTGGCTTACCTTAGTCTGGCAACTGGTGACCTCTCTTAAAACCCTGCCATAGCCGGTGTAGAGATTGCTGGCTGGCAGGACACCTTGGGACTGCATCAGTTGGTGGAGTTCCCTCAGATGGTAGAAGGGCACGCGCGCGTGCTGGTGGTGCTCGATGTGGTAATGGATGCAGTGCGGGCCAAAGAAAAACGTTTGCCAGTTGGCGCGCACCACCGAGCGCGCGTTGTCGATCTGGTTTTCCGCATACGGATAGCCGGCGTGTTCGGTGATGGCGCGCACGCGGGCAAAGACTTGCAGGAAGGTGAGCGCCGGCAGTAGCCACAGGCCAAAGTACAGGCCGGGATGGCCGGCGGCGGCCAGCGCGCCAAGAAGCATACCATTGGTGACGACGATGGATGCCAGCACCAGGGCGGCGCGCCCCGGCACGGCCTGTTCCTTGATCTGCAGGTGCTTGAATTTGCCCGTCATGAAATCGCGGACGGTGAGGAAGTAGCCGATGCTGCTGACATCCTTGAACAAGCGCCAAGCCAGTTCCTTCCTCGACACAGGGTAATCGGCGATGCCGAACACGACCGCGACTGGGTCGTCGCTGGCCATCGGCGCGCGATGGTGGCGCAAGTGGCCCGTCCGGTAGGAAAACATCGATAGCATCAGCGGCGCGGCCGCGAACAACTGGCCGATGAGATCGTTCACGCGGCGCGTGCCGGTCAGGGTGCCGTGGGCGCTTTCGTGCATCAGCACGGCCAGCGCAAGCTGGGTGCGGGCGATCAGAATCGCCGCCAGCAGGTAGACCAGCGGATGCGGAAGGCAGATGGCGGCGGCAAAGCAGACGCCTATGAGCATCCAGTCGAATACCAGCGCGGCGATGGCGCGCAGCGGATTCAGTTTGCTCAGATGCGCCGGTAATGGCAGCGGCTTGGTCGTTTGTGTTTGCATGATGAAAGTGCGGGCGATGTTGTGAGGGTGACGCTTAGCGGCGCGGCGCCAGCGCCGTCAGCACGCCGACCCAGGTTTGCAGGCGTGCCGCCGCGGCGGCGTGGCCGCCCGGCGTCGGCGCGCAAGCCGCCGCGGCGCGCAATTCCTCGCCGGCGGTGCGGACCGCGTCGGCAAAGGCGGCCGCGTCGCCGCGCCATGTCACCGTGCGGTGCAGCAGGCCCAGTTCGGCGGCGCGCGCGGCGTTGATCTGCTGTTCCGGTTGCTCGCTGACGACCAGCAGGATCGGTTTGCTGTAGACCTGGGCAATCGACAGCGCCGCCATGCCCGGCGCCGAGACGATGAATGCGCTGGCGACGGCGCGGTCGATCCAGTCCGGATCGTTCGCCTGCCAGCCGGCGCGGCCGGCGTAGCCTTCGCCGACCAGGTGCGGCCGCTCGCCGGCGCCGGCCAGGCCGCTTTCCAGCGCCTCGGCCAGTTGGGGATCGCGGAAGTGCGGGTTGAGGTAGACCGCCGCAGCGCCTGCGCTGGGCGCTGCGTTTCTTGCCGACACCAGGGCGACGGGCGTCGGCAGGCGGTAGTGGCTACCTGCGCGTTCGGCGCAGCCGGCGTAGCCGAAGTCGTGTTCCAGGCGCGCGCGGCTGGCGCCGATCTGCAGCGCGACGATGCGGCCGAACAGCCGCGCCAGCCAGCCCGGCACGCGGGCGTGGAAGTTGGTTTCCAGCGCATGCCGCAGGCTGGCGCCGTAGACGTGCACCACTTTGCGCCGCCAACCCGGCACGCAACCCATGAACAGCAGGGCCGGGTGGAAGGAGTCGTTGATGACCAGGTCGGCGCCGCGCAGCTCGGCGCGCAGGCGCCAGATGTCGCGCAACATGCGCGACGGCCGGAACAGGTAGTTCGCCACGTTTGCGTCCGTCGCTTCGCGCAGCATATTCTGGCGCGCGTCGAATTGCACGGCGTAGTGGCGCGACAGCAGGCCGGCGTCGACGCCGAAGCCGGCCAGGAAGCGGCTGCCTTCATCCGAGGTCGTCAGTACGCGCACGCTGGCGCCGGCGGCGCGCAGCGCGTGGGTCAGCAATTGCGCGCGCATCAGGTGGCCGCGGGCGTCGGCGGTGGCCAGGTAGACCAGGCGCAGGGCGCTCACGCGTGGGCGGGCCGCAGGCGTAACGCCGCTCCGGCCAGGTACATGCCGATGGCGCCGCTGACGCCATACGCGCGGTCGATGCCACGGATTTCGCGCAGCAGCGCCGCCAGCGCCGGCTGTTCCTGCGGCGCCACCAGGCGCGCCAGCGTGTGGCTGCACAGGCGCACGTGGCGGTCTTCGTCGGCCAGCACGCCCGACAGCAGCGGGTGCAGCGGATGATGCGGCCCGATCAGTTCGCAGTGGCGTTGCAGCACGCGCGTGGCCATTTGTTCGGCGCACAGGCCGATGGCGAAGGCCGGCACCAGCAGGCCGGCGGCAAAGCGTTCGGCGTGGTGGGCGGCGAGGCGCCGCCACTGGGCGATCTTGCGCCGGCTCAGCCAGTCGGGTTCGTCGGCGGCGCCACGCGCGCCCCGTTCGGCCAGCGCGGCGGCGAAGGCGCGCGCGTGGCGCTGTTCGTCGGCGAGGTGCTGGTCCATCTGCCGCGCCAGCCAGTCGGGGCGTTCGCCGATCAATTCGCGTTGAAGCGCGATTTCCGTGGCTTCCTCGCCAATCAGGTACATGCGCAGCAGCAGGCGCTCGCCGGCGGCGCTGGCGTGCAGCTGCCGCAGCGCCGCCCGTTTGATGTGGTGTACCAGTTGCGCCTGCAGGCGCGGCCAGCCGCGTAACGGCGGCACCTGCAGGCTGGCCGGCGCCGCGTCAGCGGGCACGGGCCGCGCCGTCCAGTTGATGCCAACCGAGCACCAGGCCGATGAAGCTTTGCTGCAGGAAGGCGCGGGCGGCCCCTTCGGCCTCCGGGAATGCCTGTTGTTGCGCGCCGTAGCGCAGATAGCCTTTGCCGTTGACGGCGCCGACGGTCAGCTTTTCATGCTTCTTGAAGCCGCGCTCGGCGAGCGGCTTCAACAAAGCCTGCTCGTGCAAGCCGAACAGGAATAGCTCGCGCTGGGCGACATCGTCCGGGATCTGCCCCGTCAGCGCCTCCAGCTCGAACGACCAACTGCCCCGCAGCAGCAGCGAGTCGACATTGTCGCCCGTGAGCGGGTCGCTGTGCAGGCGCGCCCGCATCACCGACTTGGAGAACTTGCCCGGTCCGACGGCAATGGTGATGTCGGCGTCGCGCGCGCCGGCGCCGCGATTGTCGCGCACCTGCACCAGTTCGCTGGCCAGGCGCGTCGCCAGTCCCGGTTGCGTCAGCGTCGCCGTGATGTCGGCGGGCGCCAGCATCTGGCGCGTCGCCGCCGCGCCCGTGACGTGGACCTGGTAGGGGTCGATTTGCACGGCGCTGAAGTTACCCTTGAGCGGGGCGTGGGTGTGGCTGCGCATCGACCACTTGTCGCCGGACTTGCTCAGCACGAGGTGGAAGCTCAGCGGCACGCGTTGGCCGTCCTGGCCCACGCCCGAGCCCTGCAACAGCACGTCGCCGACGATGGTTTTGCGGGCGTAGCGGCGGGAATTGTAGAAGTGGATCGCGTGCGCCGCGCTGTCGAGCGTGGCGCGCGTGTCGGCCTGGTCCAGCGCCAGGCGGTTGCATTGCGTCGTTTTGCCGGCCAGCGCGGCGAGCGGGCAGCCGCTGCCGGATGCGAAACTGTGGACGCCGGGGCCGGCGAATTCGCTCGCGGCCGCCGTTGCGCCGGCGCCGGCCAGCAGCAGGGCGATGGCGCAGCGCGCGGCGCGGGAGTGCAATACATCGTTGTCGATCATGAGTTCAGGTTCCGAAAAATGCTTAACGGCGGTGGTAGGAAAGGGCTTGCGCGTCGGCGTCGGCGTGCCGGTCGCCGGAGGTGCGCCAGCCGCAGCCGCGCACCAGGGCGCCGAGCATGTCGATGGCCGAGAAGGCGGCGATGCAGGCGACGCCGGCCAGCCAGCGCGCGCCGCGCAAAGGCGGCAGCTCCTGGCGGTTCAGGGCGCGCATGCTGAAGTACAGGCGCGAGGCGAGCACGCAGAGGGGACCGAGCGGGCCGCTGCGGCCCAGCCACTGCAGCGACGCGGGCAGGTAGGCGCGCACCAGATGCGGCGTCAGGCCGTAAGTGTCCTGGCCGCGCATCCAGCGCAGCTTCGCCGCTTCCAGGCGGGTGTCGGGCAGGCGGTGCTCGGTGTGGGCCAGCGGCGCGTAGTGCAGGGGCACGCCGGCTTCCTGCAGGTGCAATCCCAGCACCTGGCAGTGGGCGCGGTAGACGCCGCTCAGCGACTGGTAGTTGTATTCGGCGAAGACGTCGCGGCGGAAGACGACGTTGTTGGCGTAAAAATTGCGCGTGGCGCCGGCCCGCAGCGGGCTGGGGAAGTACATGAAGTCCAATGTCGTCAGCGCGGCGCCGACGACATTGGCCGCGTAGCTGGTGCGGCCGACGACGACGGCGGGCGCCGCGTCGCCCGCCAGCGGCGCCAGCAGTTCCGCCAGCCAGGCGGGGGCCGGCACGCAGTCGGTGTCGGCGAAGACGACATGGTCGCAGCGGTGCGGGTCGGTGGCGGCAAAGCCGGCGTTCTTGGCGTCGTAATAGCCGGTGGCGGCGTCGATGCGGACGAAGTCGACGTCGCGCCCCGCCAGCCGCAGCACTTCGTCGCGGCAGGCGTCGCTCAGGCCGTCGTGCGTGACGACGATCTGGGCCAGCGCCGTCAGCGGCACGCTTTGCCGCGCCAGCATGGCGATGACGCTGTGCAGGCTGGCGGCGGCAGCGGCGGCGCCGGCGCCGCCGCGCAGATTGTTGGTTTCCAGGACCAGCGCGGTGCGCGCGGCGATGTTAGTTTGCATGAGAAAGAGGCTGCTTCGGTTGGCTGGTGAGGGACGGCACGGCCAGCGCTTCGATCATGCCGGCGATCTGCTCGGACGCGGGCGTTTCCTGCGCCATGCGCGCCGCCATCGCCTGGCAGGCGGCCAGCGTGGCGGGGCTGTTCAATAGCTGCGACAGCGCGCGCACCCATTTGCCGACGGACGCGTTGGGCGCCACGCTGGCCGCCACGCCCAATTTTTTCAGCCGCGCGGCATTGTCCGGCTGGTCGAACGCAAATGGCGTGATCAGTTGCGGTTTGCCGGCGGCCAGCGCCTGGGCGCAGGTGCCGATGCCGCCGTGGTGTACAAAGGCGGCCACGCGCGGCGCCAGCAGGTCGAACGGCACATAGGCTTCGTGGTGCACAAAGGGCGGCAGGATGTCCGGCAATTGCTCGCGGTAGGGCGTCACCAGCACGGCGCGCCGCCCCAACGCCGCGCTGGCGGCGATGGCGCGCTGAAAGAACAGGCGGCCGTGCGCCATCGCCGAGCCGGGCGTGAAGGCGATCGGCGCCGGCCCGCCTGCGAGGAAGGCTTGCAGCGCCGCGCCCAGCGACTCGTCGGGCGCGGCCGGCAGGCGCGGAAAGGTGGCGCACAGCGTGTTCGGCGGCCAGTCCGCTTGCGGCGCCGCGAACCAGTCGGGGAAGGCGCAGATGACGCGCTGCGGCGAGTGCAGCCACTGGCCCATCACCCGGCGCACCGGCGCCAGGCCGAGCGAGGCGCGCAAGGGATCGAGGTCGGCGCGCAGCAGCGGATCGAGGATGTGTTTTTCGATCAGCTTCATGATGGCCCGCACGGCCCAGGACGGCAGCGCGCTCAGGCCCGGCAGGCCGCCGCGCATGGCCGACTCGTCGGCCGAAAAGATGCACGACGGCGCCAGGTGGACCGTGGCCATGTTGAGGCCCTGGGTTTCCTGCAGCAGGCGGGCGCTCACGGCCAGGCTGCTGGCGACGAGTATGGTTTCGCCGGGGTGGATGGCGGCGAGCTGCTTGGCGTATGCCGCCGGCAATTGCCTGCCCATGCGCTTCCAGATGGCGGCGAAGCCTTTGCGCGCGTTCCACACGTCGGCATCGGCGATCGCCGCGTCCAGGTCGGTCTGGCTGACGGCCGAGGAGAATGCCAGCCCGGCGTTTTCTATCCTGCTTTGATGGGCCGCCGACGCGAAGACGTGCACCGTATGCCCGCGGCGGCGCAATTCGCCGCCTATCGAGATAAACGGGTAGACGTCGCCGGCGCTGCCCACGGCTACGATCAAGATATGCAATCTGCCGCTCCTTGTTTGACTGTGTAATGGGGAGAATGCCGTTACGGGGGGCGATTGTCGCATATCCGCGATAAATTGATGCGCACGGCGAACCAGGGGGGGAATGAAAAACAGCGGCCGCTGCGGGCCGCTGTTGCCGATGGTCTTGGGGCGACGCTTAGCTGGCGTGTTTGCGGCGGCGCGCGACGGCACCGACCATGAACAGGCCGGCCATCAGCATCGCGTAGGTTTCCGGTTCCGGCACGGCGCTGACGCTGCCATGGATGGTGAAGGGCAGCTCGACACCCAGTCCGGCGCCGTCGTCAAGGGGGCCGAAGGGGGTGAACAGTCCTGCCTGGGCGGCGTTGCCGCCGTGCGCGTCGGACGTCGGCGGTTGCCACGGGCCCGACGCCTGATTGCTGCCGCTTATGCTCCAGCGCAGCCAGTATTTGCCGGCGTCCAGCGAAAAGTCGGCGACGTCGGCGTGTGCCCGGTAGATGCCGCGCTGGGTATTGCCGACGTCCCCGTCGGTGATGCGGTAACCTTCCAGCCCGCCATTGCTCAGCTTGGTGACGCCGGAGGCAACGACGGTGCCGGCGTTGACGTCGCCGGAAACGATGCTCCAGGTGGCTTCGCCGAACGTGAAGCCCCTGGCACCGGTTTGGTAATTAAAGAAGTCGAGGCTGGACACGTTCCAGCGCGACCCGGCCGCGATGGAGAAGTTGTCGGCCACGGCGTTGCCGGCGTCGGCTTGGTTGCCAAATCCGTAAGTCGTGGCGGGATCGTACACGACCGACAGTCCGTTTTCGTCGACGACAGGACCATTGTTGTACAGCTCCGCGGCTTGGGAAAGTCCGCTTGCGAACAAAATACCGAGTAAGACGAGTCGTTTCATATTTACTCCTGGAGATTGTTTTTAGGAACTACGGAACCAAGAGTAGAGTAAAAATATCAAAAGGTAAACAAATATTAAATTATTTACTAGATTATTTTTCAACTATCTGGCGCGGCGTTTTTATCCAGTTCGGCGAAGGCATCCTGGGTCAGCGCCATCAGGCGGGCGGGTTCGGACACCAGCCCGGTGTCGACGAACAGGGCCAGCTGGATCTGGCCGGCGTAGGAAATGAAGGCCAGGCCGACGCCGAGTTGGCCCGCCTGCGGCACCCAGCAGATCAAGTCCGTCAGCGCCCTGCCGGCCAGGTAGCGGCGGCTGGCCGGCCCCTCGATATTGGTCAGCACCACCGAGCCCTTCGAGGTGAACAGGTTCAGCGCGAAACGCTGCAGCGGCGCCGGCAGGCAACCGGCCAGGGACAGGAAGGCCATCGTCGCCTGCGGCTGGTGCGAGCGCTTGATGGCCGTCATGCGCGCGCTCGCCTGGCGCAGGCGCTGGCAGGGATCGGCAATATGCGTGGGCAGCGCCACGGCGACGAGGCCGAACTCGTTGCCGAGCTGGTAGGCGTTGGCCTTCTCGCGCAGGTTGAAGGTGACGGCGGCGCGCAGCGCGGCGCCGTCGACGGCCTGGCCGCGTTCGGCGAGGTAGTGGCGCAGCGCGCCCGCGACGGCGGCGACCCAGACGTCGTTGAGCGTCACGCCCATGCGCTTGGCCAGCGCGCGCACGCGCGCCATGTCCAGCGGCGGCAGCCACAGCAGTTGCTTGGCGCCCGTCAGCGGCGCCTTCAGCTCCGTGCGCGTGTCCGGCAGCAGCAGCGACAGCCGCGTCACGTGGGCGGCGATCTTCAGCCACGCCCAGGCGCGCGCCAGCGTCGAACACACGGCGTTGCCGGCCGCGGCGGCCCGATGCGGATGGCCGAGCGGCGACGGCGTCCTGCCGTGGCGGCCATGCTCGTCGGTCAGGTGGTTCAGCACGTGGACCAGGCCGAGGCCGTCGGTGATGCAGTGGTGCACGCGGAAGACGATGGCGTGGCCGCCGCCGGCCCGGTCGATCACCGTCATGTGCCAGAGCGGGCGGCCGGGCGCGAGCGGCAGGTGGGCGATGCGGCCCATCCGGCTTTGCAGTTCGCCGAGGCTGGCCGGCTGCGCTTCGTTGTCGCGCCGGATGTGCGCGCGTATGTCGAAGCCGGCGTCCTCGACCCAATGGGGGCGGCCCATGCGCCGCTGCACGATTTGCGTGAAACGGGGATAGTTGGGCAGGCGGTGCGCGATGGTCGACACCAGGCGCTCCATGTCGACGTCGCCGTCGAACAGCAGGATGCTGTTGATGACCATCAGGTTCGCTGCGCCGTCCATGCGGTGCCAGGCGTAGTCGCGCCGCGTCATGGGCGCCGCAGCCGCACCAGCCGGCGGCGCCACGGCGGCGTCGGCTGGTGCGGGCGCGCGCGCTGCGTATGCATGCTTCATTGCTGTTGTCTCCTGTGCCGCGCCGCCTGCTGTCGACGTCAGCTTGATTGAATGTCCAGTGTGCCGGCGCCGATGCCGGGCTCCGCTTGCGGGTACGGGGCCGCCGGCGCCGGCCTGTCCCGCAGCGCATAGCGGTTCAAGCCGCCCATGTGGACGCGGCACAGGTAGTCGGGCCAGTCGATCAGCGCCGGGTCGACGGGAAAACGGGCGCCGTCGCCGAAGCGCCGCGCCAGCGCCATCAGCGCGTCGTTGTGGAAGCGGCAGCGCGGCGCCGTGTAGAAGGAAAAGGTCTGCGCCAGCGTCTGCGTGGTGCGCAGCGCCTGCAAGGCCGGCGAGGGGCCGGCGCCGAGCAGGCGGCGCGCGCCGCTCCACAGGCCCAGGCCGGCGCCCAGCGCGCGCAGCATCAGCAGGAAGGCGGCGCGGCTGACGACGCGGAAGTCGCGCTTCGGCGCGCGGTAGAACAGCCGCTCATAGTGGCGCCAGTTGCGCCGCGCCTCCGTCTGGATCAGGTCGATGAGCGTGCCCAGCAGGACGGGGTTGCGCGAACCGCTGCACGCCTGGTAGATGCGCCGGCCGGCGCCGTCGCAGAGGGCCTCGGCGCCGGCTAGCACGATGCTGTTGGCGACCAGGTCGGCCGGCACGATGTCGATGACCGCGCCGGGCGTGGCCGGGAAGAAGCTGGTCTTGCCGCGCGCGTAGGCGAGGATGATGGCGTCGGCCACCTTGACGCCTTCGATCCAGCCGGCGGCCGGTTCGCGCAGCGTGTTTTCGATGATGGACGGGCGCACGATGGTCAGCGCGCGCCCGCGCATGGCGCGCATGGCCAGTTGCTCGCCCATCCATTTGGTGAAGGTATAGCTGTCGTTCCAGCCGTAGTAATTCGCCTCGGCGATGCCCAGCTCGGTCAGGCGGCGCGCGCGCAGCTGCGGGTCGGCGCATTGCTCCTTGATTTCCTCGATGCGGTGCTGCAGACGCTCCAGCAGGCGCGACAGGTCGTAGTGGCCGTCCGGGTGGCGCGGAATCGCCCCGCGGCTAGGCTCGACCTGCCGCTCATGCATGTCGCCGCGGCGGTAGCCGTTGACGTAGCAGGTCGACACCTGGATCAGCGGCGCGCCGGCGGCGCGCGCCAGCGCGGCGACGTTCAGCACGCCGACGGCGTTGATGGCCAGCGCCGCGTCGAGCGCCTCGCGGAAATCGACGCTGGCGGCGGCGTTGATGACCAGATCGGTGCGGCGCGCCAGCGCGGCGAAGGCGTCCAGCGGCAGGCCGAATGCCGCTTGCGTCACCTCGCCGGTGACGCAGTCGAGCTTGTCGGCGAAGAAGCGTTCCAGCCAGCGCGGGCGCTCGGCGCGCAGCTTGTCGAACACGGACGAGGTGGCGATCTCGCGCTCGAAGCGGGCGCGCGCGTCGGCGCCGTTGCGGCCGGCGCGTAGCAGCAGGGTGATGCCGCCGACGTCGGGCACGCTGCGCAGCAGTTTTTCCAGCACGACCTTGGCGAGGAAGCCGGTGGCGCCGGTGAGGAGGATGTGCTTGCCGGCCAGGGCTGCCCGAGCGTCCAGCGTGGGGAAAGTGTCCTTCAAGACGTGTTCCATGGGCTTCTCATCCTTCCGTTTGCATGCAGCAAAGATCAATCCAGCGCGGGGTTTGCTCCACTTTCCTTGTGAGAAGTTGTTCGCCGCGCGCGGAAAGCGGTGGCCGGTCCGCGCGCATGACAGGAGGAAAACCGTGTCAATACAACAATTGACTCGGGCCTTGATCTTAAAGCGAAACGCCGGACGGGCAGGGGGCTTTGGCTAGACTGCGCGAGCCAAACGCATGGCTGCGCGAGTCAGGCGGCCGGGCCGCGCACCTGGTATTGGACGGGGCCGCCCTGTAATTTCCGCAAAGTTTGTATTGATATAATCATTGAAATGTTCCAGCTTGTATGGCGAGCGGAAAGGCTGCGCGAGTAGTCCTGACGCTATTCCTATTACCACTAATGACGGGATTTCCTTTGATTGCACGTTGTATTCCGCTGGCGCTGATGCCCTTGCTTATGTGTTTTGCCACGCTGGCGTTTGCCAATGGTGGCGCCGTGCGTATTGACGGCGCATTGCGCGCGTCGGGTCCGCTACCCGACGGCGTCGTTGTCCTGGCGTTCAAGCTCGGCGGCGATGGCGGCGAGATGTTCCAAGGCGAGGTCGCGGATGGGGGCTATGTGCTCAACTTGGCGGCCGGCGACTACATCATCGGCGCGAAAGCGCCTGGCTGGGCGTCGCTCCAGCATAGCCTCACGCTGCCGGGGCCAAACAGCCGCCTTGACTTGTTGCTCCACCGTGAACAGGGCAGCGATCCCCAGCTTGCGGCGGAATTCGAGGCAATGGAGGCTGCGGATCAGGAAGTGCGCAATCGCTGGATAGCGGCGCGTCAAGATCCCGCTTTGGGCCGGGAGGTTGCCCTACTCGACGCAAGCAATGAGGCCAGGGTTCGGGACATCATCCGCAGCAAGGGTTGGCCGGGCGCGGAGTTGGTGGGAGGGAAAGCCGCCAAGGCCGTGTGGCTGCTGGTTCAACACGGCAGCGCTTCCCTGCTGAAGCAATGCCTGCCATACATGAAGACTGCGGCCGAGAAGGGGGAGTTGCCTTGGGCCAGCGTTGCGCTGAGCGTCGACCGGGACTTGATGTATGACGGCAAAAAGCAGCGCTATGGCAGCCAGTTTCAAACGAATCAATTGGGCAAGCAAGAAATGTATTCCGTCGAAGACGAGGCGCATCTTGACGCGCGCCGGGCCCAGATGGGACTGGGTCCGATTGCCGATTACAAGGCCCTGTTGCTGAAGTTGCACGCTGCGCCTGCGGAAAAGTAGCTGCCGCATGGCGGGAGATGCCGCTTACGCTTCGCTCAGCCGGGCCAAGCCAGGCTGCATGTCGGCGCAGCGCTGCTGCAACCAGTCGCTGACCAGCGGCCACAATACCTTTTCCTGGTTGCGCCTGAAAAAGCCGAAATGGCCGATCCGCGGCACATCGAATTGTTGCGGCGTCAGTTCGCGGTAGTCGACCGGCGCGCCGCTGTAGGCCCCGTGCAGCATGCGCGAACCGGATTCGAGCAGCAGCTCGTCGTCGCTGAAAGTCAGGGCCAGCACCGGACAGCGGACGCGGGCGTAGGCGGCGCGCGCGCCCGGTTCGCCCGACAGCAGGTAGTCCGGCGTCAGGCACCAGCGGCGCCATTGCGCCATCGCACCGCGCGGCACGTCGCCGATGACGCCGATGCGGGCGCCGGGGAAGTAGCCGAAGAGCGGGCATAGCAGCGGCGTCAGCACGTGCCACAGCAGGGGCGCCAGGCGCCGCGTCGCCGGCTGGTTATGGCGCATCGTGCCACTGCCGACGGCGATGTTGATGATGCCGGCGAGCCGCTGTATGGACGGCAGCAGCGGCGCGGTCTGGCCGCCGAGGCTGTGGCCGAGCAGGAAGAGCGGTGTGCGCTCCGGCGCCATGCTGGCGTGGCGCACGACGGCGTCGCAATCGCGCCCGACCCAGTCGGAAATGTCGGCCTTGCAGCCGCGCAGCGAGCCTTGCCGCGATTCGCCCATGCCGCGGTAGTCGAAGGTCCACACGCGGCAACCCTGGCCGGCGAGGTAGGCGGCGAACTCGGCGTAGAAGGATTGCGGTATCGCCATGCCGGGGGCGATGACGACCTCGGCGCGCAGGGCCTGCTGCGGTTCGTGGCAATACACGGCCAAGGTCTGGCCATCGTCGGTGTTCAGGGTGAGGCGCTTGGCTGCCATATGCGTGAGTCCTATCAAAAAGAAGCGTCGAAACGGTCTTGTTCAGACTTGGGAGGGCGGCGCCGCGTCGGCCGCCAGGCTGAGCCAGGCGGCGCGGCTCAGTTCCCCGGCGGCGGAGCGCGGGTCGAGGCCGACGCGGCCGCCCAGCCAGTGGCGCGACAATTCCTGCGCCGGCCCCAGCAGCAGAGGGCCGTACAGCTCGAACGGCAGGCGGCGCAGTATGCCTTGCTTGAACCAGGGCTTGAACAGCGCGAAGAATTCCTTGAAGTGGGCGGCGGTGAGGTCGCGGATCGCCTGTTCGTGGGCGGGGCTGACGGCCTGGCGGCGCGCGAACAGGAAGCGCGCCAGGTCCGGCTTGGCGACGATCCAGTCCAGGTGGGTGGTGAGCAGGGCGCGGATCGCCTGTTCGGCGTCCGGCGCGGCCCGTGTGCGGGCGATCAACTGGCCCCAGTAGTCGTCCAGGCCCAGGGCGAACAGGGCGGCGGCGATGCTCTCCTTGTTGCCGAAATGATGGTAGATGCTGCCGACGGACGCCTGGCTGCGCTGGCGGATGTCGTCGATGGTGGTCGCCTCGATCCCCTTTTCGGAGAAGACGGCGAGGGCGGCGGCCAGGATCGCCGACTTGCGGTCGGTCGATTGCGCTTGGATGTCGGGCGGGTTCATGACTAGAATATTCTTCTAGAATTTAGTTCTAGTCAAGCGGAAAGCTGGGGACAGACCACGATTTCCAAGAAATTCTTTCTTGAAAATCGTGGTCTGTCCCCAGGCTTGCTATCATCATTGCTCCATTCCCTTGAAACCCAACCTGCCGCGATACCGCCAATGAGCTTGCAATCCGTACGAGATTTCTTCTTAGCCAATCAGCTGGATATTCCCATCATCGAATTGCAGGTCAGCACCGCCACGGTGGCCCTGGCGGCAGAGGCGCACGGTGTCGAGCCGGGCCGCATCGCCAAGACGCTGTCGTTCCGCCTCGGCGACGGCCAGGTGATTCTGCTGGTCGCCAGCGGCGACGCCCGCGTCGACAACAAGAAGTTCAAGGCCGCGCTGGGCAAGGGCAAGATGCTGGCGCCCGACGAGGTGGCGCAACTGACCGGCCATCCGGTCGGCGGCGTGTGCCCCTTCGGCCTGGCGCAGGCGCTGCCCATCTATCTGGACCAGTCTTTGCGCAATTTTGACGAGGTGATGCCGGCCGCCGGCGCCGTGCACACGGCCGTGCGGATCAGCACGGCGCAACTGGCGGCGGTGACGCGCGGCCTCTGGGTAGACGTTTGCTAGTGCCGGCAAAAAAAAACCGGGGGCGACCCCGGTTCTTGTTTCTGGCTTGCTGCGTGCGCGATGCTTAGTCGATGACTTTGGCGATGGCGGCGGCCACCGTCGACAGCGTCGCCTGGGTCAGCGCGGCGATGCAGATGCGGCCCGATTCCAGCAGGTAGATGGCCGATTCCTCGCGCAGCTTGCGGACTTGCGCCACCGTCAGGCCTGTGTAGCTGAACATGCCGGTTTGCTTGATCAGGTAGTCGAAGTTGCGGTCGGGGCGCAGCGCGCGCAATTGCGCGTACAGACCTTCGCGCATGGCCTGGATGCGGCCGCGCATGGCGTTCAGCTCGCCCGTCCACTCGGCGTCCAGCGCCGGGTTTTCCAGCACGGCGGAGATGATGCGGGCGCCGTGCGTGGGCGGATTCGAGTAGTTGCGGCGCACGGCGGCCTTCAACTGGCCCAGCACATTGTCCGCTTCCGGCGCGTTGTCGCAGACGATGCTCAGGGAGCCGCAGCGTTCGCCGTACAGCGAGAAGTTCTTCGAGAACGAGCTGGCGACGAGCAGCGGAATGCCTTCGGCGACGAAGTGGCGGATCGCAAACGCGTCCTCGTCGAGGCCGGCGCCGAAGCCCTGGTAGGCGATGTCGAAGAAGGGCAGCAGGCCGCGCTCGCGCACCAGCGTGGCCAGCGTGCGCCATTGCTGTTCGCTGAGGTCGGCGCCGGTGGGGTTGTGGCAGCAGGCGTGCAGCACGACGATGTCGCCGGCCGGCACCTTGCCCAGCGCCGCCAGCATGGCGTCGAAGTCGACGTGCTGCAGGGCCGCGCTGTAGTAGGGATAGGCGTTGACGGTGAAGCCGGCGCCGCCGAAGATGGCGCGGTGGTTGTCCCAGGTCGGGTCGCAGATCCATACCTGCGCCTTGGGGAAGTAGGACTTGAGGAAATCGCCGCCCACTTTCAGCGCGCCGGAGCCGCCCAGCGTTTGCGCGGTGGCGATGCGCTTGGCGGCCAGCGCCGCGGAGTCGGCGCCGAACAGCAGGCGCTGCACCTGCTTGCGGTAGGCCGGTGCGCCTTCCATCGGCAGGTAGGGGCGCACGCCCGGGCTTTGCAGCAGCGCCGTTTCGGCTTCGGCCACGGCGCGCATGACCGGCAGCTTGCTCGCATCGTTGAGGTAGACGCCGATGCCCAGGTTAATTTTCCCGGCGCGCGTGTCGGCGATGAAGGTTTCGTTCAGCGTCAGGATAGGGTCGCCGGGGTAGGTTTCTACGTGTTCAAACATGGGATTCCTCAATTTATCAAACCGGCGCAAGGGGCTTGCGCCGTCAGGGGTCGGGCTTTAAGCCGTTTTCAGCACACCACGACGCACCTGGTCACGCTCGATGGATTCGAACAGCGCCTTGAAGTTGCCTTCGCCGAAGCCGTCGTCGCCCTTGCGCTGGATGAACTCGAAGAACACCGGTCCCAGCAGCGTGGCCGAGAAAATCTGCAGCAGCAGGCGTTTTTCGCCGCCTTCGGTTTTGCCGTCCAGCAGAATGCCGCGCGCGCGCAGCTCTTCGACCTGCTCGCCGTGGCCGGGCAAACGGCCTTCCAGCATTTCGTAGTAGGTGGCCGGCGGCGCGACCATGAATGGCAGGCCGGCCTTCTTCAGCGCGTCCAGGGTTGCGATGATGTCGTCGGAGTATAACGCAATGTGCTGGATCCCCTCGCCGTTGAACTGCATCAGGTACTCTTCGATCTGGCCCGAACCCTTGGACGACTCTTCGTTGAGCGGGATGCGGATCTTGCCGTCCGGCGCGGTCATCGCCTTCGACGTCAGGCCGGTGTATTCGCCGGAGATGTCGAAGTAGCGGATTTCGCGGAAGTTGAACAGCTTCTCGTAGAAGCCGGCCCAGTAGCTCATGCGGCCGCGGTAGACATTGTGCGTCAGGTGGTCGATCAGCGTCAGGCCGACGCCTTTCGGGTGGCGCTCGACGCCGTCGATGAATTCGAAGTCGATGTCATAGATCGACTTGCCGTCTTCGAAGCGGTCGATCAGGTACAGCGGCGCGCCGCCGATGCCCTTGATGGCGGGCAGGCGCAGCTCCATCGGGCCGGTCGGGATGTCGACCGGCTGGGCGCCCAGTTCCAGCGCGCGGGCGTAGGCGTGGTGGGCGTCCTTGACGCGGAAGGCCATGCCGCAGGCGGACGGGCCGTGCTCGGCGGCGAAGTAGGCGGCGGCGCTGCCCGGCTCGTTGTTGATGATGAAGTTGATGTCACCCTGGCGGTACAGCACCACGTTCTTCGAGCGGTGGCGCGCCACCTTGCTGAAGCCCATCATCTCGAAGACAGGTTCCAGCACGTTCGGGGTCGGCGAGGCGAATTCGACGAATTCAAAGCCCATCAGGCCCATCGGGTTGTCAAAGAGGTCGGACATTGTTGTGCTCCTAATTATAAGTATGGTGTAACGGGGGACGGGTCGGGCGCCGTGCGGATATTATCCGCCGGCGCGGCGAGTTGCTGCCACCGGCGCGACGCAGACCGGGGATTGGGTGATATGTTAGTGCGCAACCATCGCATTTTGTGCGCGTTTTGTGTGGACTTAAATGGGGTTTTCGCACAAAATATGCGGAAAAATGCAAAATGGAGAATGAAATGAGCAAGGTAGTCGTTGACCGCTACGATGTGGACCTGCTGCTGGCGCTGCAGCGCGACGGCCGCGCCACCAATAGCGCGCTGGGCGAGGAGGTGCACCTGTCGACCTCGCAGGTGAGCCGGCGCATTCAGCGGCTCGAAGAGAGCGAGGTGATTTCGCATTACGTGGCCGTGCTCAAGCCCGAGGTCGTCGGTCTGGGCGTGATCGCCTTCACCCACGTGACGCTGGAGCGGCAGGGCGAGCAGGGCGGGCGCTTCGAGCAGGCCATTGCCGACATCCCCGAGGTGCTCGAATGCCTGTCGGTGACGGGCGAGGCCGACTACATCCTGCGCATCGCCGTGCCGGATCTGGCCTCGTTCGCCGACTTCATGACGGCGTGCCTGCTGCGCCTGCCGGGCGTGGCCAACGTCAAATCGACGGTGACGCTGAAGACCATCAAGCAGACTTTCAGCCTGCCGCTGGAGCACATCAAGCGGCCGGCGCAGGCGCAGCGGCAAATCAGCTTTGCCAAGTGAGCACCGAGGCCCGGGGCGCGCGGCTCAGGAGGCGAGCGCCAGCAGTTCCAGTTGCAGGTCCTTCATCCCGCTCGGCACGTAGATCGTGATCGCGCGCGCTTTCAGCATGCGCTCGTACAGCGCGCCCTTGTCGCTGACGGCGAAGTAGTAGGTGCTGGGCCGCACCGGCACGGCGCCCGGCACCTGCGGCATGTGCGTCAAGGTCACGCCCGGCAGCGCCGAGGTGACGATTTGCTCGACGTCCTCGGGCGAGCCGACCTTGAAGCGGGTCGGCACCATCGCCACCAGCTCCAGCGCCGGCATGTCGGCGTTGACGGCGATGATGAGGGCGGTCTTGCGCTCTTCCTTGAGCGCGTCGAGCGTGCCGCGATAGTGCGTCACCTTGTTTTCGTCCTGCCAGAGCGGAATGGCGACGACGCTCGACGAGATGACGGTGTCGACCAGGTCGCGGATGATGGCGTCGACGCGGCTGAAGGCCGGCGCCGGATCGCCATGTTCGTAGGCGGGCAGGTCGTCGAGCGTGTATTTTTTCGAGAATGCCATCAGGCCGCCGGCCAGGGCCAGCAGTTCCACGTACAGGCGCTCCGGGTGCTGCTGCGCGGCGCGCGCGTAGTGGCACAGCGCCGCGCTGGCCGTGCTGATGGTGTGCAGCATCCAGAACGTGGCGATGTCGCCGCTGTGCACTTCGATGACGTCCGTGTTCGGCTGGCGCTGGAGCGCGTAGAGCGAGTCGATTTTCGCCTTCAGCTTGCCCAGCAGGTTGTCGCACAACTGCCGCAAGCCGGCCGCGGCGCCGATCGACACGCAAGGCGGCATGAAGCCGGGGTCGAGTTCAAAGCCGCCGGCGGCGAGGCGGCGCAGGCGCACCACCGGGAAATTCGCGTAGGCGCCGCGCGGTTCCGCCTGGGCCAGCAGTTGCACGGTGTTGCGCAGGTAGGCGACGTCGACGTTGAGGGCGTCCGTGAACAGGTCCGCCGTGTCGGCCTCGACCCGGGTGTAGCGGGCGGCGTCGCGCGCCGCGTCCGCGTCCGCCAGATTGCCGCCATAGGGTTTCAGCAGCGGCAGCGCGGCGTAGAAGGTGAAGCTGGTTTCGGCCGGCGGCAGGGCGCTCAGGTCCACCGGCGCCGGCAGCGGGTCCGCGTCGGGCGCCTCGTACAGCTCGCCGTCCTGGAACAGCAGCGACATCCGGTCGGCGCGCAGCAGCTTGTGCGCCAGCGCGTCGACGTTCCAGAGGACCGTGTACACGCCCCACAGGTTCGGGTTGATGGTGGCGGCAACCTTGCGCAGGCGTGCCTCGTGGTAGCGGTCCTGCTGCTGCAATTGCTGCGGCCCCAGTGTCAGGCCCTCGGACCACAAGACTTTGGCAGGGAAATTCATGGGCTTCTCCGCGTGGGGGGATGGGGCGGCGGCCGACGCCACAGGCCCCAGCATGCCGCGCCGGCCCGCGCAGGCTCTTGACGCCGCGCAAGGGAAGGCCCGGGCGCGCGAACCTTGCGCGAGCGCAATTTGTCGGACGGAAATCGGCCAATAATGGCCGCTCCCACCCACGCGGCGCCGAGGAGGTTGACCATGTCACAGCAATTCACGCCCGGCCTGTTCGAGCGCCTGAGCGGCGACGGCGCCGCGGCGTGGAGCCTGGAACAGCTCAAGGACGCCGTCGCGCGCGACCTGGAGGCGCTGCTCAACACCCGCATGGCGCTCGCCGGGCAGATGCTGGCGGCTTATCCCGAGGTCGGCAATTCGCTGCTGAATTACGGCTTGCTGGACTTCGCCAGCATGTGCCTGGCCAGCGAAGCGGACCGCAGCAGCATCTGCGCGGCCGTCAAGCGGAGCATCGAACGCCACGAACCGCGCCTGCGCGACGTCGGCGCGGCGCTGCGCCTGCACGGCGCCGGCTCGAACCGGGTCGACTTCGTCATCTCCGCGCTGCTCAGGGTGGGGCGCGTCGTCGGCCCCGTGCATTTCGACGCCGTGCTGGAGCCGTCGAGCCAGCAGTATTCGATACGCGAAGTCCGCCAGCGGCACAGGGAGGGCGGCGCCTGATGGAAGAGCTGCTGCCCTATTACGAGCGCGAGCTGGTCATTTTGCGGCATTACTGCCGCGAATTCGCCGAGCGCTTCCCGAAGATCGCCGGGCGCCTGCACATGGCCGGCGACGCCTGCGACGATCCGCACATCGAGCGCCTGATCCAGGCCACGGCGCTGCTGACCGCGCGCGTCGCGAAGCGGCTGGACAACCACTACCCCGAGTTCACGGAGGGTTTGCTCGAAGTGCTGATGCCGCATTATCTGCGGGCGTTCCCGTCCTGCGCCATTGCGCGGCTCGACGGCGCCGGGCCGCGCCACGGCAACGGCGGCGATGCCGTCGGCATCGCGCGCGGGACCGAGCTGGAGTCCGCCTTCGGCGCCGAGGTGCGCTGCAAATTCCGCACGGCCTACGAGCTGAACCTGACGCCGCTGGCGCTGTCGGGCGCCAGGTTCGATCCCCTGATCCGGGCGCCCGCCGGCGCCGGCCTGCCGCCGGACGCCGGTGCGGGCCTGAGCATGACGATCGAGGCGCGCCAGGGAACGCTGGCCCGGCCCGGCCTGGGCACGCTGCGCGTGTTCATCGACGGCGAGCCGTCGTTCTGCGCCGCGCTGCGCGACACGCTGTTCATGCGCGTGGCGCGCGCCTACGTCGAGGCGGACGGCGGCGAGTGGATCGCGCTGTCCGCGCCGCCCATCGCGCCGGTCGGCTTTGCCGACGACGACGCGCTGATTCCCTTCGGCGCGCGCTCGCATCCGGCCTACCGGGTGCTGACCGAGTACTTCGCCTTCCCGGAAAAGTTCAACTTCTTCGATGTCGACCTGGCCGCGATGCTGGCGCGCCTGCCCGAGGGCTGCGCCCGCGCCACCCTGCATCTGGCGGTGGCGGGCCTGCGGCCCGACTCGAACGTCGCGCGCATGCTGCGCAGCCTGGCGCCGGACCGGCTGCTGCTCGGCTGCACGCCGGTGGTCAACCTGTTCCGGCAGGCCGGCGTGCCGATCGCCGTGACGCAAACGGCGGCCGACTACGCGGTGCTGGCCAGCGCCACGCACGCGCATGCGTTCGAGGTGTATTCGCTCGACGCCGTGCGGATGCTGCGGCGGCGCGAGAGCGCCGGCAGCGTGACGGAGTTCCGCCCGTTCTACTCGCTGCGGCACGGCGAAGACGCCGGCGCGAAGGGCCACTACTGGGTGATGCGGCGCGACGAGGCGCTGGCCGCGACCAGCCCCGGCCACGAACAAAGGCTGACCCTGGTCGACGCCGACTTCGCGCCGCTGCGGGCGGAAAACAGCACCTTGTCGCTGGAGCTGACGTGCAGCAACCGCGAGCTGCCGGCCATGCTCGGCTGCGGGCACCCGGACGGCGACGTCGAAAAGCCGGCCTGCGCCGCCGGCCGGGCGATCCGCTTCCTGCGGCGGCCGACGCCGCCGTGCCGCTTCGCCTCGGCGCATGGCGCCCACTGGCGGCTGATCTCCCACCTGACGCTGAACCACCACTCGCTGGTGCAGGAGGGCTTGCCGGCTTTCCGCGAAATGCTGACCCTGTACGACTTGCCGCAATCGCCGATTTCACAGCGGCAGATAGGCGGCATCACCGGCCTCGCGCATGCGGAAACGGCGCTCTGGATGCGCGGCAAGCGCGGCGCCTCGCTGGTGCACGGCATCGAGGTGCGCCTCACGCTCGACGAGCAAGCCTTCGTCGGCAGCGGCATGCATCTGTTTGTCCAGGTCATCGACCAATTCCTCGGGCTGTACGTCCAGCTCAACAGTTTTATCGAGCTTGTGGCCTTGTCGCACAAAACCGGAGAGGAGCTGATCCGATGCAAACCGCGCAACGGCGCCTTGAACCTAGCGTAATCCAGCGCCTCATCGACGAACCGTACAGGTTCGAGTTCGTGCAGGCGGTGCGGATTCTGCTGCTGTTGCTGCGCCAGTCCGGCGTGGGCGGCGACGACGCCTTCGCGCATGTGCTGCGCTTCGAGAACAGCTTGTCGCTGAGTTTTCCGGCGAGCCAGATTGAATCCGTACACGCCCCGCGCACCGACACCATGCTGCGGCTGGCGCTGGAACGCGGCGAGCTGCCGCGCATCGGCATCACGCCGGCGTTCATCGGCTTCCTCGGCGTGGGCGGCGTGCTGCCTTTGCATTATTCGGAAAGCATCGCGGCCGCCCTGCATCGCGACAAGGGCGGCGCCGGCCGCGCCTTTCTCGACACCTTTTCCAACCGCCTGGTCGGCCTGTTCTACCAGGCGGGGGAAAAATACCGGCTCGAACAGCGGCGCGACGAACAGGGGCGGGACGCCTTGCTGCCGATGCTGCTGGCGCTCGGCGGCGTGGCCGAGGACGGTTTCGCCGGCGCGCGCGGCGTGTCCGCCGACGTGGCCGGCTATTATGCCGCGCTGCTGCGCACGCGGCCGATATCGGCGCACACGGTGGCGCGCGTGCTGTCCGACTACTTCGCCGTGCCCATCGCGCTGGAACAGTTCGTCGGCTGCTGGGACGCCATCCCGCGGGCGGCCCTCAGCAAACTCGGCGGCCCCATTGCCCGCCTTGGCTACGGCGCCACGCTGGGCGTGCGCCAGTGGCGCCGCGATTTGCGCGTGCGTCTGCGCATCGGCCCGCTAGACGAGGCCGACTTCGAGCGCTTCCTGCCGCGCGGCCCCGGCGCGGCTGGGCTGGAAAAGATGCTGGCGCTGTTCGGCGTGCCCTGCATCCAGTACGAGGCGCTTTTGCTGCTGCGTCCGCCGTGTGTCAAACCCCTGGTGCTGAGCACGCAGACGCGCGGCGCCGCGAAACGGCTGGGCTGGGACGCCTTTCTGACGGCCAGCCCCGGCAAGCCGGTGCGGGCGCAGGTGCGCTACCTGCTGCACCCCTCGTAGGCATTGCCTGTGTTGCGTCAACACCCGGGACGATGCTCACAATAAAATTGCCAGTGGATTGCAAGGTTAACGCGCGGCAAGGAGGCAGGCATGGATGGAAGCAGGGTGGCCGAGCACATGGCGTCACTATCCGCGCTGGGCCAGGACTCCCAGCACAGGCGCCTGCTGCGCATGACCTTCCCGCGCGGCGGCCCCGGCAACGCCGTCATGCTGGTCAACACGCTGCGCGCGCGCGAGGAAATGTCGCGCGACTTCCGCTTCCACGTCGAGGTGCTGTCCGACGACGCCCGCATAGCCCTCAAGGCCATGATGGCCAGGATGGTGACCGTCTCGATGGTGCGCCAGGACGGCTCGCTGCGCCACTTCAACGGCTACGTCACCGAGTTTCGCTTCAACCGCACGGACGGCGGCTTCGCCTTCTACGACATGGTGCTGGAACCGTGGCTGGCGCTGCTGAGACTGCGCCGCGACTGCGTGTCCTTCCACGGGCGCAGCGTCATGGAACTGACGGAGGCGACCTTCGCACACTATCTGCAGCGCGACTGGCAAAGCTGCCTCTACGACGACGATCCCAAGCTGAGCTGCGCCAACCAGCACAATGAAACGGACTACAACCACCTGCACCGGCGCTGGGAGGCGCTGGGCCTGCACTACTGGTACGAACACCGCGCCGACGGCCATACCCTGGTCATCGGCGACAACACGACGATGGCCGAGCCGACCGACGGCGCCGGCGCCATGCCGTTTCGCCACCACGCCGGATCGCTGGAGGCGGACGGCGTCCACGACTGGCGGGCGGTGCGGCGCATCGCCTCCGGCGTCGTGACGTTGGCCAGCTTCGACTACAAGAACCCGTATGCGCAGCGCGCCAGCGGCCATGCGCTGAACCGGCAGGGCGACGTCGACGTCCACGAGGTCTACGAAAACACCGGCTCCTACGGCTACAAGGACTCGGGCGGCGGCGCGGCGCTGGCGCGGCGCCGCATGGACGAGCATGACGCCGCCGCCCAGTATTTCGAGGCCGGCGGCAACGACCGCGGCGCCCAGGCGGGGCGCAGCTTCCGGCTGGACGGGCACTTCAGCGGCGAGGCCGCCGTGCCGGCGCGGGGCGAGGCGCCGCGCGCCAGCATCGCCGCGCGCGACTACCTGATCCTGTCGGTGGAACATACGGCGAGCAACAACTATCAGGCCGGACCGGGGACCGGCTCGCACTATGAAAACAGCTTCGCCTGCATCCGCAAGAGCGTGCGCTGGCGGCCTGGCCGCCACTTCAACAGCGCGCCGTGCGCCGATCCCGGCGCGCAGACGGCCACCGTGGTCGGCCCGCCCGGCCAGGAAATCTACACGGACTTATACGGCCGGGTCCGGCTGCAATTCCATTGGGACCGGATCGGCAAGTTCGACCTCGACAGCTCGCCGTGGATACGCGTGATGGCGCCGCTGGCCGGCAGCAACTTCGGGCAGATGGCCTTGCCCCGCGTCGGCCAGGAGGTGCTGGTGCAGTTTCTGGACGGGAATGTCGACCATCCGATCATCGTCGGCGGCGTCTACAACAACACCCATCGGCCGCCGTGGAACTTGCCGGAGCAACTGTCCTTGATGGGGCTGCGCAGCCGCGAACTGGAGTCTGGCGCGCGCGGCAACCATCTGCTGCTCGACGACAGCAAGGACGCCATCCAGGCCCAGCTCCGGAGCGACCACCTGCACAGCCAACTGTCGCTGGGGAGCATCACCCGCATCGACGATGCCGGCGGGCGCAAGGATGCGCGGGGCGAGGGTTTTGCCTTGGAAACCGGCGGCGCGGGCGCGTTGCGGGCCGCCAAAGGATTGCTGCTGAGCACAGACGGCCGCCCCCGGGCGGTTGGCGGCATGCTCAGCCGCGACGAGCTGGTCGGCTGCCTGGAGCAGGCGCTCGACATTGCCAAAGGTCTGGGCCAGGCGGCTGCGGCGCATCAAGGCGGCAAGCGCCAGACGGCGCCGCAGCAAGAGCTGGCCGGGGCCGTCGACGCGCTCGGCCACGGTGCCGGCAAGGAAGCCGCAGCCGGGCAGGCGGCGTCGGGCCAGGCTGTGCTCGCCATCAGCGGCGCGGCCGGCATCGCCAGCGCCACGCCCAGGAACCAGAGCCATTACGCGGGCCAGAACATCGACACCGTCGCGGGCAACAATCAGCAGCACTATGCGATGGGGGACATCCTCCACACCGCAGCCAAAAACATCGAACAGTTCGCCGTCGACGGGGATGTGCGTCTGATGAGCAGCCAGGGAAAGTTTATCGGCCAGGCACAGCACAATACGATGGAACTGACGGCTGACAAGGCGTTGACGGTCACGTCCATCCACGACGGCGTCCTGATCAGAGCGGAAAAGTACCTGCTGTTACAGGTTGGCAGCAGCTTTTTGCACATGACGCCAGAACAGATCACGATAGACGCCAAAACCCTCAATTTGCAGAGCGACGCGCCCAGCATCACCGCCGCGCGGGGCGCCAGCACGGAAATGCCGAAGTTCGACGTCGGCAAGGCCGAGCGCCAGTTCACCGCCCATTTCGCCGGCGACAAAAGCGCGGTCGCCGCCGACTACAACTACAAAATCCTATTGAAGGATGGGCAGGTCATCGAGGGCGTCACCGACGCCAACGGCCAAACTGCGCTGGCGCAAAAAGACGCCATCCACATCGCCGAGCTTAAGTTCTGGAAGGGGAAAGCATGAGCGAGGACGGGGAAAACAGGATCGTCATGGGCAAGCAGGCGCAGTGGCTGCTGCCGGGCGGCGGCAACCAGTACGTTCCGCTGACGCGCCCGGCGCCGTGCCTCGTCATCCTGGTGCACGGCGTGAACGACATCGGCGAAGCCTTCCCCTACCAGGAGCAGGGTATCTGCGCCGGACTGAACACCCGGCTGGACCGGGGCGAACACCTGGAGCCAGCCAACTACGTGCTGCCGCTGGCGCTGGGGGAAGGGCAGCAATACAAGCCCGAGGACATTCACCCCGACCCCGACAAAGTGTATTTCGCGCGCTCGTCGGACAGCACGACGTCGCCGGTGATCCCCTTTTTGTGGGGATTCCGGGAGGACACGAACAAGGCCGACACGCAGCAAAAGCATGGCGAATACCTGGACCGGTACGGCAACCGCATCGACAAGCGCTACGCGAAGAACGGCGGGCCGTTCGTCAACGCGACGACGAATATCCCTGACATGTTCGGGCCGGGATTCAAGCGCAACTGGACGATACGCAGGGCCGACCCGGAGTCGCCGACCCATCCGATGCTCGACGCGCCGCCGCGCCACTACATGGTGCTGGCGGCGCAGCGCCTGGCCGCGCTGATCCGCATCATACGCAGGCAGTCGCCGGCCGAGCCGATCAACATCGTCGCGCACAGCCAGGGCTGCTTCGTGAGCCTGCTGGCGCACGCGATCCTGGCCGCGGAAAAGGGCGGCATCAAGGCCGACACGCTGATCCTGAACAACTGGCCATACAGCGTCGACCAGCCGGCGCTGGAGCAGCTCCAGACGGACGAGGCGCAGCAGAGCGTCGCCGCACGCGAGGCGACGCTGTTGAACATCATCAAGGACTTCATCACGCACCAGCCGGCCAGCGAGCCCAAGTTCGCGGCGCTGCGGGAGCTGGGCGAGGGGGTGGTCGGGCCTAAATGGCGCCACGACGCAAACAAGGAGCGCGACAACCGCGGCAAGGTGTACCTGTACTTCAGCCCGGACGACCTCACCGTCGGGCTGGGCAACATCGAGGGCATCGGTTGGTGGGGCGTGTACGACGGCATGCTGGAACGGCTGGGCGGGCGCTTCCTGCAGCGGGCCTTCGCGTCGCCGGCGGGGCCGACCAAGGGCGCGCCCGATGTCGGCAGCGCGCCGCATCCGATCCGCCTGAGCTTCACATGGAATATCGCGAGCCAGATGACGGCGGCGCGGAACCGCCGGGTGAACGGGGAGGAATTGCCGCAGCCATTCCAGCCCGAGCTGGGGAAGGCCACCCTGGCCATTTCGCCGATCGACGCGGCCGTCGCCGTCGCCAATCCCTATCTCCGGAAAGATAACGTCGGCATGCGGGCTGGCGAGTCGCCGGCGGAGGCCAAGGCGCGCTGGCTGGGGACGTTTGAGAAGAACTCCTGGCATTCGAGCATCGTCAGCAACCCGATGCACTCCGAAAAGGCGACCGCCTACGATTTATGCATCGGCGTCAGCGGCATTCTGAAAGACGGCGACCTGACCTGGATCCGGTTTCTGCGGGCGGTGGCGGATTGGCGGACGAATTGGTTTGGGAAGGCATCGGATTTTACCAATAACAAAAAAAACCCATCATATTCACCTCCACCATTGGAATTGCTTACTTTGTTGAACGATGCTGGCTTGGTCGCTGCTGCAGATCGTGAAATAATTAATGGAAATTATAATTATTATTGCATTAGTGAAAGTGAAGCTGGGGCGTTGCCAGATTTTACCATGAATTGCACGGTGAAGAGTGTGCAGCCATATGTTGTTTCTGAAATAGTGGGGGAGGTAAATTCTCGGAAAAAAGAAACGGAAAATATTTATGGGGGTGCCTAATTTAATTAATTTCATTGCGGAGTTAGAAATGTTAAGGAAGCTATTTATTGTGATTGATTATGGATATGTTAATTTTTCGATTAGACTCATTGTTTCTTTTTTGATTGTTTTCACTCTTGTTCCAAGAGTAATGGCAGCTTTTCCATATGGAGAGCCTGATAATTTCATGGGTGAAAAAATGAAATACTATGGTATTGCAATAGAATCAATTGAGATCGTCGGCGTTGGGGTTAGCATGGAGACATGGAGAAATCATCCGGATTACCCGGACTTGAATCTATGGGTTGCCGTTGAAAATAGCAACGGCCAGTATATTGTTTCAAAAGATCCAAAAAAATATGCGAAGAATACTGATGAAGTACAAATGATTAGCGCTAAACGTAAAGAGGACGCTGTGGATATCGCGATGCGTGACTTTATGGATCGCTACCCTTTGCCTGTTGCGATAGTCGGGCCCGCGTTACATGGATCGGACAAAGACAGTGACAAAGATAAAATGCGCGAATCCAATGCCGATAGCTTTGTTGAGACGGGCGATGCTGATCCATATACGGCACGCGGCAGATTCGCCGGCCTGCTGACCCAGAGCGGACAGGTCATGAATTCGTACTTGAACGACAATCCGGACCTGCTCTGGAGTACCATTTTTACAACCTTCGACAAGTATGCCGACCTTCCTGCTGTGGGCGTGGCGGCCAAGGATGGCGCCGCTCAGCGAACAGAGCGCTACTATGTCAACGACCGAAAAAAGTTCGATGAAATGATTGAGCTTGCCCTTCATCCTAAACACGCCCGCATCCCCAGTGATAGCTGGACGTTCCTGACCTTGGTGCGTCGCGGACGCATCGACTGGCTGCGTCCGTATGCGCCGCTGGTGAACGACACGATGGTGATCAAGAACCGCGGTGGCGACCCGTCGCGCAACTGGTCCCAATTCGCCGGCTGGAACAAAGCGCCGCCGCGACCCTTCGTTCCGACGCCCTTCATCGCCGAGCCGTGGACCTCATTCCAGATCGACCAGTACGACCATCTTGAGAACCTGGGCACCTTGTACCGGCCGCAGGTGGTGTCGTATCTGGACGAGCAGGGCAAGCCGGTCAAGGCGGCCGAGCGGCAGGTCCGTATGGAGGCGGCCCTGCACGCCGCGCTGGCGCCGCTCGGCGGCAAGCTGCCCGCGCGCATCCTGTACGACTACGCCAGCGTGCTGGACGATCGCAACGGCGCGGCGCGCTTCCTCCCCTTCGCGCAAAGCGTGCATGCGCTCGACGAGCAATTCGACTTGCTCGATCCGAAGCGCGGCTACGACCTGGCGCGCATCCTCGGCGACGTCGGCGCCGGCAGCCCCTTCGTCGCCGTGGCGCTGGCGAGCATGGCGGGCCGGCAATCGGGCGGCGCGACGCTGGTGGCCAACCTGCGCCGCGACGACGGCGCGACCTTGCTGCTGGTGACGCCGCCCAGCGCCGAGCAGATGCAGAAGGATGCCGCCATCAAGCGCCCGTTCTGGCCGCGCACCGGCGCCTACCACTTGACGATCAGGGAGGAGTTCTGATGAGCAGGCCAATTTGCAGGGAAGGCGACGCCACGACGCACGGTGGCAAAGTGCTACAGGCGAGCGGAAATTTTCCCGTCAACGGCAAGCGCGCCGCCCGGGTCGGCGACTGGGTTAGTTGCCCCAAGCATGGCGCCAATCAAATTGTCGAGGGCGGCGGCGCCACGCTGGAGGGAGGCATTGCGATTGTTCTGCACGGTTGCCGCACAGCTTGCGGAAGTGCGGTTATTGCCAACTCGTCAACCGTCGTCGGGGTGTGATCGTGAGCCTGGATTCCTTTGATGGCAGTCTGAATTGCCCCGCCGGCACGGAGCACTTGGCGTCGATAGCTCCCCCTCCGAAACCGGAGCCGGCACAGCTTGGCTCGAATTTCCCCGCCGGTATCGCCGGGCCTCTCCGCACCAGGGTGGTCGGACCGACCCGCTTGGAGCGCTTGACGCCGATATTGGCGTCGGCGATTTTACTTGGGCTGGCCTGCCTCGGTTTGTTTATGTGGCTAGGATAGGGCCGCTTTGCAACATGGCCCCTTTATCTGATCGCATCCGGTTTCTTCGCCTGTACCGCAGCGTGCTCCCACGCGAGGCCGTCCACATCGAATTCGCTCACTTGCAGGCCGTGCCGGAAATACGGGATTTCGACGCGCATGCGCCTGGCGGTGCGCAACTTGGCCAGGAAGGTGTCCGCAGGCCACAGGAACAGCGTCGTGATGCTGCGGTTCGATGGCACGCTGCCGTTGAACGCGACGGGTGCGGCGTCGTCGAAGCGAACTTGGATGGTGCAGGAGGGCAGGCAGACGATCTGCCCGTTGGATATGCTGAATATCACGGCCAGCTCCTCGCCCGGGCGCTGCCGTAGTACGATGTCGCCGCGGCTGCCGCCGTCATAGGGCGGCAGAAAGTCCAGTTGGTTCGTTGACAGCAGTTGCGCAAACGTCGACTCGATCCTGCTTGCCTCGTCGGTGCGGGCGGAGTACTGCCATCCCCGCATCTGCGCCGCCTCTTCCCGCCGCTGCGACGCAGCCTCGATGCGGGCCGCTTGCGCCTGCGCGATGAGTTCGGCATTCGCATCCGGCGCGGCCGTATTCTCGGGGGACGGCAGCGGCCTGGCGCAACCGCAAAGGGCGGCCACAGCCAGCAAGGTGGCGCAACGCAAGTTCATCTTGGATGGGGTTAATTGCAAATCGGGAAATTTTAACGCATTTGCCACTTCAGGGTAGCCGCGCCACGCTCGGGTATACTGCCGCACGGGATCAACCGGCATCGGGCAAGGCATCAAGAATGGAAGAGAATCAAACACTGGCTAGCCGTGCGCGCGGCCATTTTTTGCGTGTGGCGGCGGCCGTGTCGATTCGGGCGCAGGCGCTGTTTGTCCGCGCGCGGGCCGTTTGCGCGCGGACCCGCGCCTATCTGCAAAGCTGCTCGCCGTGGCGACGTCGCCTGCTGATCGCGCTGGGCTCGGCAGGCGCCGGGTCCGCCTTGCTGTTGCTGTATCTGCTGCTGCTGATTCCGTTCACACCCGGCATCAGCGACCTGCGCCATGCCCGCGCCGCCCAGGCGACGACGCTGGTGTCGGCCGACGGCAAGGAGTTGGCCAGCTTCGAGCAGGGCGTGCAGGAGCATGTGACGCTGGCGCAGATTTCGCCGCTGGTCGTCAGTGCGCTGATCGCCACCGAGGACCATCGTTTTTACCAGCACCACGGCGTGGATATCCGCCGCGTCGGTGGCGCCATGCTGGCCAGCCTGAAGGGCGACGCCCAGGGCGGCTCGACCATCACGCAGCAACTGGCGCGGAATATGTTCCCCGAGGAGATAGGCCGCTCGCGCAATCTGAACCGCAAGCTCAAGGAGCTGATCACGGCGCTGAAGATCGAGCTCACGTTCAGCAAGACGGAAATCCTGGAAGCTTATCTGAATACGGTGCCTTTCCTGTACAACAGCTTCGGCATCGAGATGGCGGCGCGCACGTATTTCGACAAGCCGGCCGCCAAGCTCGACATTCTGGAGAGCGCGACCCTGGTGGGCATGCTCAAGGGGACGAATTACTATAATCCGGTCGGAAATCCCGAGCGCTCCCTGCAGCGCCGCAACGTCGTGCTGGGACAGATGCGCAAGCACGAGCTGCTTACGGAGCGGCGCTACCGCGAGCTGCTCAAGCGTCCGCTGCGCGTGCATTTCTCGCGCCAGAGCGAGCGCAGTCCGACCGATACGCACTTCACGGCGCACGTGCGCAAGTGGTTGATCGAGTGGGCCGACGAGAACGACTATAACCTGCAGCGCGACGGCCTGGTGGTGCACACGACGCTCGATTTCACGCTGCAGCAGGCAGCCATGCGTGCCGTCGAGCGCCAGGGCAACGCGCTGCAGGCGGTCGCCGACGCCGAGTGGAGTCGCCCGGGCCTGTCGGCGTCGACGTCGACGGGCGCCTACGCGTGGATGCGCGACGGCGCCGCGCCATTTGAGTATTTCTGGCAGTCGCACCCGGCGCTGGCCGATGCCATCGTGCGCGAGTCGCCCGAGTACCGCCGCGCCCTCGACGGCGGCGAGGCAGCCGCCGACGCGCTCAAGCGGATGAAGGCGGACCGCCCCTTCATCGCCCAACTGCGCGCGGCCAAGTCGCGCCTGGAGGCAGGCTTCGTGGCGATCGACCCGGCCAACGGCCAGTTGCGCGCCTGGGTCGGCAGCCGCGACTTCCACCGCGGGCAGTTCGACCACGTCGAGCAGGCGCAGCGCCAGCCCGGCTCGACCTTCAAGCCCTTCGTCTACGGCGCCGCGCTGGAAAAGGGCTTGCTGCCGGAGCGGCCCTACCGCGACGCGGTGCTCGACATCAAGGCCGCCGACGGCAGCATCTGGCGTCCGACCGACATGAGCGGCACCAGCGGCCAGCAGATGACCATGCGCGACGGCCTGGTGTACTCGAAGAACACGATCACGGCGCAGGTGATGCAGGACGTCGGCCTGCCCGGCATCGCCAAGCTGGCGCGCGGCCTCGGCATCCGCGACAGCAAGCTGGCGATGGTGCCGTCGCTGGCGTTGGGCACCAGCCCGGTGACGCTGCTGGAAATGGTCAACGCCTATGCCAGCATCGCCGCGCAGGGCGAGTACCGCAAGCCCGTGTTCGTCACCCACATCACCGACCGCCACGGCAAGACGGTGGCCAGTTTCGACGCCGAGGCGCCGCAACGCGCCATGTCGGCGGAGTCGGCGGTGACGCTGATCGACATGATGCGCGGCGTCGTCAACCGCGGCACCGGCGCCGGCGTGCGCTACCGTTTCGGCATCCAGGGCGATGTCGCCGGTAAGACGGGCACGACGCAGAACAATACCGACGGCTGGTTCATCCTGATGCACCCGAACCTGGTGGCCGGCGCCTGGGTCGGCTTCAACGATGCGCGCGTGACGATGCGCAGCGATTACTGGGGCCAGGGCGGCCACAATGCGCTGCTGCTCGTTGGCGACTTCTTCAAGAGCGCGATCGACGGCGGAAAAATTGGACGCGACGCGATCTTCCCCGGCGGCCGCCGTCCGGCGCCGCTGCCGCAGCCGGAGGCGGAGCCGGACGAGGTGGTCGAGGAGCCCGGAGAATTGCAACAGGAGGGCGCACCGGCGCCGGCGCCAGCCGCGCCGGACCTTGGCGGCGAGCCGCCGGCCGCCACGGAGGCGGTCGAGGCGCCGAGAGCGGAAGGCGCTTAACGGCAGCGGCAAGCCGGGGGCAAGCCCGGCTGCGTGCCGCCGGATCGCATCAGGCGCCTACCATTTGCAGCCTGAATCCTTCTTGTCGGTGAGGAGCAGATAGGGCACGATCACCAGCGCCATGACGCCGGCGCCCGAGGCGACGTTCTTGCAATCGGCCCGCGACGCACTGCCGATGCCGCGCGCGAGATCGTTCTCGCTTTTCAGCTCGTTGATCGGCTTGTCCTGCAATTGCGCATTCGGCGCGTCATTCCTGGTCGCGCGCGTGCCGGCGAATTTGCGCGCCGACTGCAGCGCCACGTTCATATCGAATTTGGGTGTTGCACCGTCGGCGGCGGGCTGCGCCGGCAGCGTAATCGGCTCAGCTTGTGTCGCCGCGACAGCTTCGCCGGGCGCGCCGGTCGCCGCGCTGGCCGCGCGCGGCTTCGCCTCGCGGCGCGAGCGCGGGCTGATGTCGGGCGCCACGTCCGCCACGAGCACCGGAGCAGGCTCGACAACCTTGCGCGGCGGCATCCAGACGATGGTGTTGAGGATGTCCGCATGGGCCTCGGCGTCCGCTTTGTGCCCCGGCGGCGCCGTGAAGAAATGCAGCAATCCCGCATGCAGAATCAGGGACAGGACGACGCCGGCCAGGACGGTGTTGGAGCGGCCTGGGCGCGGCTGGTAGAGCGGGCTGTAGCTGTTTTGGGGCATCTGTCGCGGTTCTTCCAAAAATATCTCGCAGTTTCCCGGACTCGTCGTGCGGGTCAAGGATTAGCAAGAATATCATTATTTGCTTTCGCGCCCATAGACGTTGCATTCTGTTACGAATACACGCCAGAACAGCTGGGGACAGACCACGATTTCCGGGAAAGATTTCCCGGAAATCGTGGTCTGTCCCCAGCTAATCCAGCATCACGGCAAGCAGTTGCTCGCGCAGCCAGATGTTGGCGGGGTCGTGGCTGACGTTGGCGTGCCAGTACAGGTGGTTGTCGACGGCCGGCAGCGGCAGCGGCGAGGCCAGGATTTGGTTGCCGAATTGTTCGTTGACGACGCGGGCGTAGCGCTCCGGCATCGCCAGCACGAGGTCGGTCTGGCTGACGACGCGGCAGGCGGCGAAATAGTGCTGGCAGCGCAGCCGCACGCGCCGTTGCAGCCCCATCCGGCTTAGCTCGAAATCTTCCAGCCCCGGGCCGCGCCGGCGCGAGCTGACCAGGATGTGTTCCAGCGCCAGGTAGGTCGGCAGGTCCAGCCCCGTGCCCGCGCGCGGGTGGCCGCGGCGCGCCAGCACGACGGTGTGGTCGGCGGCGATGCGCGTGTGGGCGATGTCGGCCGACAGCGGCAGCAGTACGTCGATGGCGGCGTCGAGGGTGCCGGCCGCCAGTTCGCTTTCCAGCGTGCGCCGCTCGCTTTGCAGCACCGCCAAGTCCACTTGCGGGGCGGCGACGGCGATGCGCGCCATCAGCGGCGGCAGTATGCTCGGTTCCAGCGCCGCGCGCAGCGCCAGCGTGAACCGGCGCCGCGCGCTGGCCGGGTCGAAGCGGTCGACGCCGTTCAAGGTCAGTTCCAGCCCGCGCAGCGACTGCCGCACGGCGTCGACGATGCTGCGCGCCAGCGGCGTCGGCACCATGGCGTGGCCGCGCCGCTCGAATAGGGGATCGCCGAAGAGTTCGCGCAGCCGCCCCAGCGCGTGGCTGATGGCCGGCTGCGTCAGGTTCATTTTCTGGCTGGCGCGGGTGATGCTGCCTTCGTCGTAGATGGCTTCGAAGACGATGAAGAGGTTCAGGTCGACGCGCGATATATGCATGAAATTGATGACGACTGATTAATACTATTCATTTGGTGAATTGTACGCGCTTGCGCTAAGCTATGGGCAGGTGCGGCGCGCGGGCCGCCGCGCCGCCTGGCCATTTCATCTGCACTACAGCAACGAAAGCACACCCGACATGGGACAAATTTATCTGGTACGCCACGGACAGGCGTCGTTCGGCAGCGCCGATTATGACCAGCTCTCGGTGCTCGGCACGGAGCAAGCGCGCCTGCTGGGGCAGTGGTTCGCCAATTCGCGCCAGGTCTTCCAGCGCGTCGTCACTGGCGCGATGAAGCGCCACCGCCAGACGGCCGACGCTTGCCTGGCCGAGTTGCCGAAGGCGCTGCTGGCCGACACCGACTGGCAGACGGACGCCGGTTTTAACGAGTTCGACCACGAGCAGGTGCTGTTGCGCCACCGTCCGGATTTTGCCGACCCGGCCGCGTTCAAACCCTTCATGGCGAAGCACGCCGAGGCCGAGCGCGCCTTCCGCGTGATTTTCGACGAGGCGATGGCGCGCTGGATGGGCGGCGCCCACGATGCCGACTATACGGAGTCGTGGCCGGCCTTCCGCGCGCGCTGCGTGGGCGCGCTGGAGCGCCTGGCGGCGGCCGCCGCGCCGGCGCAGACCATCGTCGTCTTCACCTCGGGCGGCACGATCGCGACCTTGTGCCACCACTTGCTGGGGCTACCGGACGAGCAATTGTTCGATCTGACGGCGTCGCTGGTGAACTGTTCAGTGACCAAGCTGCTGTACCAGCCCGGCAAGGTGGGACTCAGCTACCTGAATAATTACGCGCATCTGGAGTGGTTGGGGGAGGCGGACGCCGTCACCTATCGCTAGGCTGGCGGCGTCGCCTTCGGGGAGGCCCGGGGCTTAGCCGGCTTTGGCGGGCGCTGCGGCCTGGATGGTCTGGCGCAGCAGTTTCGTGAACGCCGGGTCGACGGCGCCCAGTTTCTTGGTGCGGCCGACGATGCGGCCTTCGCCGTCGAGCAGCACCAGCACGGTGGTGTGGTTGAATTCGCCGTCGCCGAGTTGGCGGTACTGGATGTCGAGCGCGGCGGCGATCTGCCGCACGCTGGTGGCGTCGGTGCGCGCCAGCGTCCAGCGCGCCGTGTCGAGGTCGCGCGTCGTCGTCACGTTTTTGAGCGCCTTGATGTCGTCGCGGGCCGGGTCAAAGGTAATCAGCATGACCTGCAGTTTGGCGCGTTCTTCCGCCGTCAGCGCCTGCTCGTTGCTGCGCATGGTTTCGATCAGCATCGGGCAGACGAATTTGCAGGAGTTGTAGAACATGCTGACGAGCACGGGCTGGCCGCGCCGCTGGTCCAGCTTGAAGGCGTGGCCGTCCTGGTTGACCAGCGCGCTTTTCAACTGGTACACCGAGGTGCCCGACAGCTTGACGGGCGTGTTGTCCTCTTCCTGGGCCGCGTGCATCGCGTGCGCCATGTGGGCGGCGTGGGCCGCCTGCTTCTCGGCGTCGCTCTGCGCTGAGGCCGGCGCGGACCAGGCCAGCGCCGCCGTCATGAGCAGCGGCAGCAGGGTGCGGGTGGGACGGGTGATAAACGAGGCGTTCATGGTTATTCCTTGGTGAGGTTGCGGGCGCAACGGAAGCCCAGACTGCTGGTGGTGTCGGCGCCGTTGAGGGCTGACAGAAGGGCGATCCGCATCAGGATCGCGTAGTTTTCCCGGTCTTGCAGGCTGATGGCGCCGGCGCCGCAAAATTGCAGCTGCTCGGGGTCGCCTTGGGTGCGGCTGTCGGCGCTGACGAGCAGCGCGTTGAAATCGTCCACCCATTCCCAGATCAGGCCGTGCATATCGCGCACGCCGTAGAAGTTGGGCTTGCCGCCTACGGTGGGGCGCGAGGTGCTCGACGATTGCGCGTACCACTTCAGGATGGCCGCGCGCCAGGCCGGGTTGCGGCGCGCGTCGGCGTGTTCCGTGTCGGCCGCGGCGACGTATTCCCACTCGTACCAGGATGGCAGGCGGGCGTTTTCGCTGGCGCAGTAGGCTTGCGCGGCGAACCAGCTGACGCTGGTGATGGGCTGCTCGGCGGCGGCGGGGTCGGTGTCGAGCTGGTTCAGGTAGCTGGCGTCGGTGAAGATCGCCGGTGCGGCGCCGCGCCGCCATTCGGGGTGTTTCTGCAGGAAGGCGATGAATTCGCCGTTGCTCACCGGCGCGGTGCGCAGGGCGAACGGGGCGACGTCGACGGGGCCGTTGACGCTGTTGGCGGCGCTGGCGGCTTTCTCGCCGGCCCCGCTGGTGGCGCTGCCGGCGGCGGGCGCCGGGTCGGTTTGGGAATTGGCGCTGTTACCGCCGGAGAGCACGCTGATGAAGGTGCCCCCGGCGATCGGTACGTAGTCGGCACCCGCCACCGCCGGCAAGGCCGGCAGCAGCAGGGTGGCGGCTAGTGCCGCGGCGCATATCGGATGGGATGTCACGATATGCTCCTCGCTTAGTGCTCTGCGGTTTGTTTCGGAGTACCCTTGGCGCGGATCGCCTTGACGTCCTCGGTCTTCACCTGGCCGCCCTTGTTGTCCCAGCTATTCAAGACATAGGTGGCGATGTTGGCCACTTCGTCGTCGTTCAACTGGTTCATCGGTGGCATCACGGAGTCATATTCCTTGCCGTTGACGACGAGCTTGCCCGACACGCCATGAAGGATGGTCGAGGCGACGCGCTTCGGATCGGCGTTCACATAGTCGGACTTGGCCAGCGGTGGGAACACGCCCGCCAAACCGGCGCCGTTCGACTGGTGGCAGACCGAGCAGGTGCCGTTGAACAGCGCCTTGCCGGCGTTGATCTGGTCTTGCAGCGTCAGCGTGCCCTTGGCGGCGTTGGCCGTAGCCTTCGTCACGGCCGCCATGTTCGGCGCGGCGCGGTCGCCCAGGTAGACGGAATCGACTTCCTTGCCCGAGTAGATGGCCTTGTCTTCCGGACCGTCCACCTTGATGATGCCCAGCGCGCCCTTGTTAAACGCGCGGAAGATCGAATGGTCGACGATCACATAACTGCCCGGCACGCGGGTGCGGTACTCGACGATGGCGGCGCCGCCGGCGGGAATCAGGGTGGTCTGGACGTTGGTCTGGATGTTGGAGCCGCCCTCGAAGCGCACCTTGTCGAAGATCGCGCCGATCACGTGGAAGCTCGACACCAGGTTCGGGCCGCCGTTGCCGACGAACAGGCGCACGGACTCGTTGACCTTGGCCTTCAGGGCGTTGTCGCCCGTCAGCGAACCTTCGGAACCGTTGAACAGCACATAGCTTGGACGTTCTTCGATGGCTTTTTCCATGTCGAAGCCCTGCAGACCTTTTTCGCGGTACTTGCCGGCCGTGTAGAAGTCGCCCTGCATCACATAGTATTCGTGGTCGACTTTCGACAGACCTTCAGGCGGCTCGACCAGGATCAGGCCATACATGCCGTTGGCGATGTGCATGCCGACGGGCGCGGTGGCGCAGTGGTAGACGTAGATACCCTCGTTGAGCGCCTTGAAGGTGAACTGCGACTCGTGGCCGGGGGCCGTGAAGCTCGACGAGGCGCCGCCGCCCGGGCCGGTCACGCCGTGCAAGTCGATATTGTGCGGCATCTTGCTGCTGGGGTGGTTCTTCAGGTGGAACTCCACCGTGTCGCCCTGGCGCACGCGGATGAAGCTGCCCGGCGTGGTGCCGCCGAAGGTCCAGAAATTATAGGAAACGCCTTCGGAGATCTGCATCTCCTTCTCGATCACTTCCAGGTTGACGATCACCTTGGCCGGATACTTGCGGTTGACGGCGGGCGGCACCATAGGCGGGCTGGTCAAAATGGCCTGGATCGGCATGCCCTGCGGCGGACCGAAGTCGCCGGTGGCCTTGGCCTTCGCCGGAAGCGTCGCGGCGGACGCCGACAGGGTGACTAATATGCCGGCCGCTGCCAGCAGGGCGGCGAGCGAGGTGGGTAACAATTTCATAGATGCCTCTCGTGGTGAAAAAATCGGCTGCACATAGCGGATATTGCAAAGAGAATATTACTCCCGCAACATCGGAAAAACGACCACAACTGCAGGTCGGATCGGCGTAAATGAATCCGGCCTGCATGTCATAAGGTTATGTTGTCTTTAGGTAACAGGCTATTCGCCTTGCGGCTTTCGGCGGCAGGCAGGATGGCTAGGCGCTTAGGCAAAAAGGAGTAGGGGCGGTGCGGACGGCGGGGACAGACCACGATTTCCGGGAAAGTATTTCCCGGAAATCGTGGTCTGTCCCCAGCTGTGGGAGGTGTCAGTCGTGGCGGCGCAGCGTGAAGCGGCCGAAGCGGGCGGCGATGTGGGCCAGCGCGTCGCCGCTCGGGTAGCCGGCCGTGGCGATGGCGTTGAGGGCGCCGTCGTTGCAGCCTTGCGGGCGGAATATTTGCAGGGCGTAGTTGTCCACGCCCATGTCGGCCAGGGTGTTGGCCAATTCCAACACTTCGCTTTCGCGCAGCAGCGTCGGGTGGATGGTGGTGCGGCATTCGTAGTCGACGCCGCTGGCGATGATGGCCTCGGCGCAGGCGCGCGCCTGGGCGCCGCTGTCGGCCACGCCGGTGATGCGTTCGTAGCGGTCGAACGGCGCCTTGATGTCGAAGCCGACCCAGTCCAGCATCGGCAGCAGCGCCGTCAGGTGCTTGGGGTAGATGCAGGCCGTGTGCAGCCCGACCTTGAAGCCCAGCGCCCGGACGTCGGCGATGGCGCCGGCCAGCGCCGGGTCCATCGTCGGTTCGCCGCCGCTGAAGACGACGCCGTCGATCAGGCCGGTGCGGCGCCGCAGCTTGTCGAGCACCGTCGGCCAGTGCAGCGCGCTGACCGGCGGGCGCGCCTGCAGGTGGGGGTTGTGGCAGTAGCCGCAGCGCCACGGGCAACCCTGGACGAAGACCACGGCGGCCAGCTGGCCGGGGTAGTCGGTGGCGGTGAACGGCGTCACGCCGCCCACCTTCAGCAAGCGCGCGCCCATCTTAGCTGATCATGCTGGCGCACTGTTCGTCGAAGTAGGTGCGCTCGTGGAACTCGCCCTTCTTGCCGATGTTGAAGGACGACAGCGGACGGTGGTAACCCATGACGCGGGTCCAGATTTCGCAGGGCTGGCGCTCGGCGTCGGACAGGGTGATGGTTTGCGGGGCGATAAATACGGCGTGGCTCAGGTCGTTCATGCTTGTTCCTTTTGCTTGGTTAATGTGGCAGCTTCGCGCTGCTTGCGGGCGATCAGTTCTTCATCGCATTTCGGACAGAATTCATGCTTGCCGCCCAGATAGCCGTGGCGCGGGCAGATCGAGAATGTCGGCGTGACGGTGATGTAGGGCAGCGAGAAGCGGCTCAGCGCGCGCTTGACCAGCGTGCGGCAGGCGTCCGCGCTCGACAGCGGCTCCGTCATGTACAGGTGCAGCACGGTGCCGCCCGTGTATTTGCGCTGCAGGTCGTCCTGGCGTTCCAGCGCCTCGAACGGGTCGTCGGTGAAGCCGACCGGCAGTTGCGAGGAGTTGGTGTAGTAGGGCATGTCCTTGGTGCCGGCCTGCAGGATCGCCGGGTAGCGCTTGCGGTCTTCCTTGGCGAAGCGGTAGGTGGTGCCCTCGGCCGGGGTGGCTTCCAGGTTGTACATATGCCCCGTCTCGTCCTGGAATTCCAGCATGCGCGCGCGCACGTGGTCGAGCAGGCGCACCGCCAGCGCGTGGCCGTATTCGGTGGTGATGTCGTGCTCGTCGCCGGTGAAGTTGCGCACCATCTCGTTGACGCCGTTCACGCCCAGCGTGGAGAAGTGGTTGCGCAGCGTGCCGAGATAGCGTTTGGTGTACGGGAACAGGCCCTGGTCCATATGCCGCTGGATCACCTTGCGCTTGATCTCCAGGCTGGTCTTGCCCAGGTCGAGCAGCTGGTCGAGGCGGCGCAGCAGCGCCGCTTCGTCGCCGCGGCAGGTGTGGCCGAGGCGGGCGCAGTTGACGGTGACGACGCCGAGCGAGCCGGTTTGCTCGGCCGAGCCGAACAGGCCGTTGCCGCGCTTGAGCAGTTCGCGCAGGTCCAGCTGCAGGCGGCAGCACATCGACCGTATCATGTTCGGCTTCAGTTCCGAATTGATGAAGTTCTGGAAGTAGGGCAGGCCGTAGCGGGCCGTCATCTCGAACAGCAGGTCGGCGTTGGCGCTGTGCCAGTCGAAGTCCTCGGTGATGTTATAGGTCGGGATGGGGAAGGTGAAGACGCGGCCCTTGGCGTCGCCGGCCATCATGATTTCGATGTAGGCGCGGTTGATCATGTCCATCTCGGCGCGCAGGTCGCCGTAGGTGAAGGGCATTTCGACGCCGCCGATGACGGGCACCTGGTCGCGCAGGTCTTCCGGGCAGACCCAGTCGAAGGTCAGGTTGGTGAACGGCGTCTGGGTGCCCCAGCGCGACGGCACGTTGAGGTTGTAGATCAGTTCCTGGATGTACTGCTTGACGTCCGTGTAGGACAGATTGTCCTTGCGGATGTACGGCGCCATATAGGTGTCGAAGGAGCTGAACGCCTGCGCGCCGGCCCATTCGTTCTGCAGCGTGCCGAGGAAGTTGACGATCTGCCCGATCGCGCTCGACATGTGTTTGGGCGGGCTCGATTCGATCTTGCCGGGCACGCCGTTCAAGCCTTCATGCAGCAGGGTGCGCAGCGACCAGCCGGCGCAATAGCCGGACAGCATGTCGAGGTCGTGGATGTGGATGTCGGCGTTGCGGTGGGCGGCGCCCACTTCCGGCGGGTAGACGTGGTTCAGCCAGTAGTTGGCGATGACCTTGCCGGAGACGTTCAGGATCAGGCCGCCCAGCGAATAGCCCTGGTTGGCGTTGGCGTTGACGCGCCAGTCGAGCTGGTTCAGGTATTCGTTCATCGACGATTCGACGTCGACCTGGCTCTGGCGGTCGCGCCGCAGCGCGCTGTGCTGCTCGCGGTAGAGGATGAAGGCGCGCAGCGTCTGGCGGTAGCCGGCTTCGTACAGCACGGCTTCGACGGCGTCCTGGATTTGTTCGATTTGCGCCGTGTCGGCGCTCGGGCCGGCGACCGGCTGCAGCAGCACGCTGGCGCCCAGGCAGACGGCGTCGTGGATGTTGTACTCGCCGCTGGCCAGGCCGGCGCGCAGCAGCGCCGACTCAATTTTGCCGGCGTCGAAGGACTGGACGCTGCCATCCCGCTTGATGATCGAGGTAAGACTGGAAATTAGTGTTGCTGACATTACGCCTCCGTGTGAACACAACCTATGGTGTTTGAAAGGAGAATAATGACTAAATATAGTGTGGTCAACGAAAGCACGCGAAGTTTTTGAAATCCTTGACCTGGGTTAAGTTGGGTAAAAAAGCGGCCTAGGCCGGCTTACGCCATCCGGACTAGGCCGGTGTGCGGCGCCGCGCGCGGCTGCCGATTCCGCAAGTGTTGATCTACGTCTACAGTGCCCGCCGGGCGCCGTGATTTACTGCAGTGTTGCCACGCCGGGAGATCGCCATGCGCCTTCGCACGCTTCCCCTCTGTCTGTGCCTGCCGCTGCTCGCCGGCTGCGCGGGCGTGGAGGTGCAGTCCATCCCCGACGCCGCGGCCGACGCGGCTGCCACGGGCTTGCGCTACTACGACACCTCGCCCTTCCTGCTGGTCTACACGGACGCCAAGGGCGGCCTGAGATCCGAACTGCTGTACCTGGCCGACACCAGCAAGAAGCGGGCGATCCGGCCGTACAGCTACGCCGCCGCCAACGACGCCACGCTGCGTTTCGACCATGGCCGCCTGCTTGAGGCGAAAGCCGTCGTCAGCGAGGCGGCCATTCCGCTGGGCGTGCTGGCCGCGCTGGAGAAGGTGGCGGTGGCCGGCAGCAAGGGCGCCAACGCCGCCGACCAGATCCCCGCGCCTTACCTGTTCCGCATCGTCAAAAAGAACGGCAGCTGGAAGCTGTCCGGCGGCCAGGCGCTCGACCTGAACGGGCAGCCGGCGCTGATCCGCTACTTGCCGAAATAGGGAGGCTTATGCGCATTCACCATCCGCTGGCGCTGGCCGCCGTCGCGCTCTGCCTGAGCGCCTGCGTCTCCGTGCTCAGAAGCGACAAGGCAACGCCGGCCAGCGCCGGCATCCGCTACTTCCTGCCGCAGCCCTTCATCCTCGTGACGCCGAACCTGGACGGCACGCTGGTCGTCGAAAAGGTGTATCTGCCCGACCCCGACAACGAATACGTGGTCGCGGCGCGCTCCGTCCTCGGCAGCTACACGCTGAACGTGGGCCGCAACGAGAAGGGCTTTCTGGAGTCGGTGTCGTTCAACGCCGACAGCAGCGGCTTCGGCAAGCAGCTGGTGCAGACGGCGGCGAACGTGCGCGCCGCCGAAATCGACGCCGCCGCCGCGAAGGCGAAGGCCGACGCGGCAGCCGACAAGGCCGTGGCGGACAAGGACTCGGCCGCCGTCGCCGCCGCCGAGAAGGCGCTCCGCGAAGCGCAACTGGGCTACGACGTGGCCGCCCGCAAGCTGGCGCTGCTGCTGGAATTGCGCGAGCAGCGCAATCCGCCGGCCTCGATCGGCGAGCAGATTTTCACGGCCCGGCTGGCGCTGGCGGAAATGAAGGTGCGGCTGGACGCGGCCGCGCTGGCGCGCTCCGGCGTGGCGAACCAGCTGGCGGCCGCCAACGGGCCGGCGCGGGCGCCGCGGCGCAAGGCGCCGGAGCCGGTGTTCTATCGCGTCGACATGAGCGCGGACTCGGTCGCGCTGCGCCAGGCGTTCGTGCAAAGCGACCGCCTGGCGTGGAAGGCGCCGAAGGCCGACGCGCCCGAGCCGAAGCTGGAGATGCTGCCGGCCGCGCAAGTGGTGCGGCCGGCTGACAAGTCGAAGGCGCTGACGGCGACGGTGAAGGCGAACCAGTACCTGAGCGCCGCCGCCTTCCTCGACGTCACGCCGCCGCTGCCGGGGCTGGCGCCGCTGTTTTCCCTGCGCCCGGACCGCGTGACGGTCGATATCGAGCTGCCGAAAGGGGCGCCGGCGGGCGATTACGACGTGGCCGGCAGCTTTACGCCGGCCGCCGACGAGGACGCGGCGGAGCCGGCCCGGCGCACCTTCCGCATCCGGGTCGAGCCGTGAGCGCGGAAATCCGCCTGAGCATCGCGGTGCTGGCGCAGACCGGGCAGGCGGCCGACATCGCCGGGCGCATCGCCGCCGAGGTGGCGCAGCCGTTCTTTCTTGGCTCGGAGCGCGACATCGTGCTCAAGCCAGCCGTGTCGGCGCTCGATTTCGGGCCGCGCTACGCCGGCCGCATCAACGCCGACGCGATGCACAATACGCTGGCCAGGTTGCTCGGCGGTGCGGCGCGGGCGGCCAGGGTCGACCACATCGGCTTGCTGGTGGCGGACGAGTACCGCGACCGCGGCGACTATTTCGGCCTGATGTTCGACGCCGACTTCAGCCCGGACTCATCGGACCAGAATGCCTGGATCGCGCGCCAGGGCTGCGCCATCTTCCTCGGCGCGATGGGCGAACGGCGCGACGGGCAGGCGTTGGCGGACGAGGCCGTGTACACGGCAATCCACGAGCTGGGGCACGTCTTCAACCAGCAACATTCCGCGCCGCCGTCGTTCATGTCGACGTCGGCGGACCAGGCGACGCCCTTCGTCCTGGCCGACTGCAGCTTCAGCGAGCAGGAGCGCTACCTGCTGTCGCACTGCTCGCGCAGCGAATGCATCTGGCCCGGCGGCTCGCGCTTCGGCGACCTGGGCACGCTGGGCAAGAGCGTAGCGGCGCCGCAGCCGCAGAACGCCGACGGCGCCGTGCGCCTGCAAATCGCCATGGAACGCCACGAGTTCTGGCCGTTCGAGCCGATGGAGCTGGACATCGAGCTGTCGCTGGTCCTGCAGGGCCGGGCGGCGGCCGTGCAGGTGCCCGACGCGCTGGACCCGGGCTTCGACAATTTCACGGTGTGGATAGAGGAGCCGGGCGGCGAACGGCGCCGCTACCGCGCACCCAAGCACTTTTGCGCCCCGGGCGCGGCGCGGCTGCTGGCGCACGGCCAGCCGCTGCGGCGCGACCTCAGCATTTTCGGCGAAAGCGGGCGCTTCACGTTCCGCCACGTCGGCAGGCACACGGTGCAGGCGGCCTTCACGCTGCCGTCGGGGCAAACGCTGCGCTCGAACCGACTGGAAGTGGAGGTGCTGGCGCCCGCGCCGGGGACGGCGGTGTACGACGTTGCGCGCGCGGTGCTGTGCGACGTCGACCTGTGCCGGCTGCTGTACTACCGGGCGTTGACGCCGGCGCGCCAGCGCAAACTGAACCGCCTGAAGGACGCCTGCAAGGCCGCGCCCTGGCATCCGCTGGTGGGTACCATACACTACGCGATCGGGCGCGCCTTTGCCGCCGAAACGCGCCAGGCCGCCGCGGAGAATGCGCCGACGGCGACGCTGGCCCGCAGCGCGCGCCTGCACCTGCGCCAGGCCGCCGCCCATCAGCATCTGGGCGACCACCGCCGCCAGCACGCCGAGCGCGAGCTGGCCGCCATACCGGAATAGGGGAAACGGTGCGCGCCGAAGCTGGCGCGTGTTCCGGAGCGCGTCCCCCGGTTTAGCGCTGCGCGGCGACGAGCAGCAGCATCGGCTGCTCGCGTTCTTCCGCCAGTTCCGGCCGGGCCGCCACTTGCGCCTCCGTCGGTCCCCACTCTTCGACGTGGGTCAAGGTGAAACCGGCCCGTATCAGCAAATTGAGCAGGGTGCCGATGGTGCGGTGCTGTTTGATGACGCCGTCGGCCAGCCAGTTGGTCGTGCGCGGCCCCTCGGCCTGGTAGCTGTCGAGCGGCCAGGTCTTGCGGCCCTGCGCGTCCGTCAGCCAGCCCGGCTGGGCGGGCGCCATGAAGATCGGGTGTTCGATGGAAAAGACCAGGCGTCCGCCGGGGACGAGGGCGCGGCGCGTGGCCGCCAGCAAGTCGGCGAGCCGGTCGATGTAGTGCAGTGTGAGCGAGCTGTAAACCAGGTCGAAAGCCGCCTCGGGCAAGTCCAGGCGCTCCAGGTCGGCCCTGGCGTAGCCGATGGCGGCGTCTTGCGTGAGCGCGGCGGCGCGGGCCAGCATCTTTTCGGACAGGTCCAGGCCCAGCACCCGCGCCGCGCCCTGTTCGCGCGCCCAACGGCAAAACCAGCCGTAGCCGCAGCCGAGGTCGACAACGTTGAGGCCGGCCATGGCGGGCAGCATCGCTTGCAGCGCCGGCCATTCCGCCGCGCCCGCCAAGCCCTCGACGGAGCGGCCCAGTTGGCTGTAGCCGGCGAAGAATACCGGGTCGTCGTAAATATTTTGTGCCATTGCCGCTTATCCTGAAGCCAAGTCGATGCCGATTTTAGCAGTTGCGACCTGGGGAGCGGCGAACGCGGCCGGGCGGCCGCGCGCAAGCTTAGGCGGCGATCAGGAAGTCGATGACGATTTCGCCCGGTTCGCGCGACACATACGCCATTTTGACGCGGTCGCCGAAGTATTGGCCGATCTGCTCCAGCAGGGGCAGGGGATCGTGGTCGTTGCAGAAACGCATCACTTCGCCCTGGCGCAGCGCGTCGAGCGCGCCGAAGATGGCGGCGTGGCGGAAGCGCTTGGCGACGCCGCGGGCGTCGAAGGGATACACGCCTTCCGGGCGGACGGGGGTGGAACAATCGTGTGCCATGCTAAAACTCCTTGTGACGGTGAAGTGTGCGGGCCGGCGCAGGCCGGCCCGCAAGGGGAACTACGTGCTTATGCCTGCTTGGTGCCGGCGACCGGCGCCAGCACCGGACGGGTGGTGGCTTTGGTCAGCAGACGCAGGGCGAACAGGGTCAGGAACAGCGTGCCGACGGCGAACACGACGTCGCCCGGTACGCGCAGCCACACCAGCGTTTCCATGAAGTGCGAGTGGATCACTTCAGGCGAACGGGCGAACCACATGCCCTTGGTGATGCTGGCCCAAGCTTGGTAGATACCGGCCGGCACGAGCGAGATGAACACCATCATGGCCAGGCCGATGTTGAGCAGCCAGAACATCGGCGCCAGCAGCGCGTCGGACCAGGCGGCGCGGTCGGACAGGCCGCGCAGGCAGAACAGCAGCAGGCCGATGCCGAGCATGCCGTAGACGCCGAACAGTGCCGCGTGGCCGTGGGCCGCCGTCATGTTCAGACCTTGCATGTAGTACAGGGCGATCGGCGTGTTGATCGAGAAGCCCAGCAGGCCGGCGCCGACGACGTTCCAGAAGCCCACGGCGATGAAGCACAGGATAGGCCATTTGTAGGTTTGCACCCAAGGCGCCGCTTTCGAGCGCTGGTAGTTGCGGAACGCTTCCACGCCGATCATTGCCAGCGGGACCACTTCCAGGGCCGAGAACATGGCGCCGATGGCGATCACGAAGGTCGGCGTGCCGGTGAAGTACAGGTGGTGCAGGGTGCCGAGGATGCCGCCGAACAGGAAGACGATGGTTTCCAGCACGATGGCGCTGTTGGCGGTGCTGGCGCGGATCAGGCCCAGGCGGGTGAACAGCAGCGCGATGACGGCCGTGGCGAACACTTCGAAGAAGCCTTCGACCCACAGGTGGACCAACCACCAGCGCCAGTATTCGATCATCGAGTAGTGGGTATGCGGACCCCAGGTCAGCGAGGTGGCGTAGAAGCCGCCGATGCACATCGCGGCGAGGAAGACCATGGCGATCAGGCCGCGGCTTTCCGACGGTTTTTTCAGCGCGGGCAGCAGACCGCGGCCGAGCAGCAGGACCCAGAACAGCAGGCCGACGAACAGCAGGATTTGCCAGACGCGGCCCATGCTGGTGAATTCCAGACCTTGGTTGCCGATCCAGAAGCTGAAATCGTTACCCTGGTGTTGCAGCGTGCCGAGCCAGCCGGAGGCGGTCGAGCCGACGACGATGAACAGCAGCGCGTAGAACAGCACGTTGACGCCCAGTTTCTGGAATTTCGGCTCGTGGCCGGAGATGGCCGGCGCGATGTACAGGCCGGTGGCGAGCCAGGCGGTGGCGATCCACAGCACGGCGAACTGGGTGTGGATGGTGCGGCTGACGGTGAACGGCAGGATTTGCGCCAGCGGGTAGCCGAAGAAGCTTTGGCCTTCGACGGCGTAGTGGGCGGTGATGACGCCCATGCCGACTTGCGCCAGGATCAGGCCGATGACGACGAAGAAGTATTTCTTGGTTGCCTTCATCGACGGCGTCGGTTTCAGGTCGAACAGGGGATCGGCCTTGGGCGGCACGGGGTCGCTTTCCTCGTGGCCGACGGAATGGTGCAAGATCATGCCGGCGATGGCGGCGATCATGAAGATGACGCTGGCGATCGACCAGATGCCGGCGCCGGCGGTCGGGGTGTTGGCGACCAGCGGCTCATGCGGCCAGTTGCTGGTGTAGCTGACGTCGGTTTCGTTCGGACGGTCGGTGGCGGCGGCCCACGAGGACCAGAAGACGAAGGCCGGCAGGGCTTGCAGGTCGTCCGGATTGGGCAGCGAGCCCGAGTTCATCGCGTACTGTTCGCGCAGCTTGTCGAGCGCGGCGTCGTCGCCGAACAAGGCCATATAGTGCTGGGCGACTTCGCTGACGGCGGCGGCGCGCTGCGGCGACAGGGTGATGGCGCCGGTGGCGGTGTCATAGGTGTTGTGGCGCATTTCGCCCTTCAGGCGGGCCGTCACGTCGGCTTGCTGGCCGGCGCTCAGTTGCTCGAAAGGCTTGCCGAAGTCTTGCTGCGCCCAGATGTTGCGCAGGGCGACGGCTTCGCGGTGCAGCCAGTCGGCCGACCAGTCCGGCGCCACGTAACTGCCGTGGCCCCAGACGGAACCCAGTTGCTGGCCGCCGGCCGACAGCCAGGCTTCCTGGCCGCGCTGGACCTGTCCTTCTTTAAACAGCACTTTGCCATCGGTACTAACGACCTGCTTGGGGATCGGGGGGGCGGTCAGGTAGATTTCTGCGCCGACCCAGCCGAGGACGGCAAAGGACAGGGCGCAGATGACTGCCAGCCAAGTCCATAGTTTGCGTGTGGCTTGCATGGTGTGGATTCCTTATCGGAGGTTGAAAAGCGGTGCGCCGCAGTTTTGGCTGCACCGTTAAAGATGTATGTTATCTACCTTAATAGTCTTTTGCCTATAGGCATTCGTGCGTATTGCCTTATAGGTCGTTAAAGATGTATGCTAAATACTTTATTTGTCGTGGCCGCTCCCGGCGACGGCGTGAAGGGCATGATTAACAAGGAGCTTTGCAAGCGATGAGACTCACTGCCTATACCGATTACGCCTTGCGCACCCTGATCTACCTGGGCTTGAACCGGGAACGGCTGGTGACGATCCAGGACATCGCCGAGCTGCACGCGATTTCCAAGAACCATTTGATGAAGGTGGTGCACCAGCTGGGGCAGAGCGGGCTGGTGAAGACTGTGCGGGGGCGCAACGGCGGCTTGAAGCTGGGCGCCGAGCCGGGCGCGATCAATGTCGGCACCGTCGTGCGCGGCACGGAGACGGATTTCTTCATGGCCGAATGCTTCCGCGACGGCCAGGCCGGTTGCGCCTACGCCTCGGCTTGCCGCCTCAAGCATGCGCTGTGCGAGGCCACGGACGCCTATCTGGCCGTGCTGGACGGCGTCACGCTGGCCGACCTGATACGCAGCGAGGGCTGTTTCCAGGCGCCGGCCATGCCGCTGGTGTTTGCCGCCGGGAGCCGGCTGGTTTAGCCGGGCTCGGGCCCCGTCCGGGGCCGCGTGTTTACCCTATTACACCCTGCGGCCTAATCCGGCCTAGGCATTCTGGCCGATTGCGCTAGGCAGCTTGCCTTTTGCGAAATACCACTACGGCCAATAGTGCTGTTGCCGCCCGCGACGTAAGCTGCTCCGTATCAGATGGTGTATCCAAGGAGGGTATTGTGGCAGGTAATAACAAACAAATTTCCGTGCTCGTCAGTAGCACATTCGCGTTCACGATCTGTTTCGCGGTCTGGATGATGTTTGCCGTGCTGGGCATTCCAATCAAGAACAATCTGGGCCTCAATGAAACGCAGTTCGGCCTGTTGGCGGCGATGCCGGTGCTGACCGGCTCGCTGGTGCGGGTGCCGCTGGGCATCTGGACCGACAAGTTCGGCGGCCGCATCGTGTTCTTCTTGCTGATGCTGTCCAGCGTCGTGCCGATCTACCTGATCGCCTACGCGACGGCCTACTGGCATTTCCTCGTCCTGGGCCTGTTCGTCGGCCTGGCCGGCGGCTCGTTCTCGGTCGGCACGCCGTATGTGGCGCGCTGGTTTGAGAAGGAGCGCCGCGGCCTGGCGATGGGCATCTTCGGCGCCGGCAATTCCGGCTCGGCCGTGACCAAGTTCGTCGCGCCCGGCATCATCGCCGCGTTCGGCTGGCAGATGCTGCCCAAGGTGTACGCCATCGCCATGCTGGCCACGGCGCTGCTGTTCTGGTTCTTTTCCTACACCGACAAGTCGCACCAGGCGCCGGCCGGCGTCTCCTTCAGCGAGCAGATGAAGGTCTTGAAGGATCCGCGCGTGTGGCGCTATTGCCAGTACTACTCGGTGGTGTTCGGCGGCTACGTCGCGCTGGCCCTGTGGATGACTAAATACTACGTCGCCGAATACGGCTTCGACATCCGCCACGCGGCGCTGCTGGCGGCCTGCTTCTCGCTGCCGGGCGGCGTGCTGCGCGCGCTGGGCGGCTGGATCTCCGACAAATTCGGCGCCATCAAGGTGACCTGGTGGGTGATGTGGGTGTGCTGGGTCTGCTTCTTCCTGCTGTCGTATCCGCAAACGAGCATGGTCGTCAAGACTGTCACCGGCGACATGACCCTGAATATCGCCCTGTCGCCGCTGCTGTTCACCGTGCTGCTGTTCGTCGTCGGCATCGCCATGGCCGTCGGCAAGGCTTCCGTGTTCAAGTTCATCGGCGACGACTTCTCGGACAACATCGGCGCCGTTTCCGGCGTGGTCGGCCTGGCCGGCGGCCTCGGCGGCTTCGTCCTGCCGATCATGTTCGGCGCGCTGGTCGACCTGACCGGGGTGCGCTCCAGCGCCTTCATGCTGCTCTACGGCACCGTCTGCGTGTCGCTGGTGTGGATGCATTTTTCTTTCAAGCGGGCTCCGGCCCGGGCTCCGGCGCTTGCCGCCGCGATGTGATTCGTGTGAATTGAGGAGACTAAGATGAGTAGATATCTGATCAATACCTGGGAGCCCGAGACGCCCAGTTTCTGGAGCCAGACGGGCAAGTCGACGGCTGACCGCAATCTGTGGATCTCGATCCCGGCGCTGCTGCTGGCCTTCGCCGTGTGGATGGTGTGGAGCGTGGTCGTCGTCAACCTGCCCAACATCGGCTTCAAGTACAGCACCAACCAGTTGTTCTGGCTGACGGCCCTGCCGGGCCTGTCCGGCGCGACGCTGCGCATTTTCTATTCCTTCATGGTGCCCATCTTCGGCGGGCGCAAGTGGACGGCCATTTCCACGGGCTCGCTGCTGATCCCGGCCATCGGCATCGGTTTCGCCGTGCAGGACATCAACACCGGCTACCCGACCATGCTGGTCCTGGCGCTGTTGTGCGGCTTCGGCGGCGGCAATTTCGCCTCGTCGATGGCCAACATCAGCTTCTTCTATCCGAAGGCGCAGAAGGGCTTCGCGCTGGGCATGAACGCCGGTCTGGGCAACCTCGGCGTGTCGGTGGTGCAGTTCGTCGTGCCGCTGGTGATCACGGCCGGCGTCTTCGGCGCCCTGGGCGGCGAGGCCCAGACCTGGACCAAGGCCGGCATCAGTAAATCGTTCTGGCTGCAAAACGCCGGTTTCATCTGGGTGCCCTTCATCGCGCTCAGCACCATGTTCGCCTGGTTCGGCATGAACGACATCGCCTCGGCCAAGGCTTCCTTCGCCGACCAGGCCGTGATCTTCAAGCGCAAGCACAATTGGCTGATGTGCTGGCTCTACACGGGCACCTTCGGCTCCTTCATCGGCTACTCGGCCGGCTTCCCGCTGCTGATCAAGATCCAGTTCCCCGACGTCAATCCGCTGGAATACGCCTTCCTCGGCCCCCTGGTCGGCGCCCTGGCGCGCGTTGCCGGCGGCATCATCTCCGACAAACTGGGCGGCGCCCGCGTCACGCTGTGGTCCTTCTTCCTGATGATCGCCGCCGTCTTCGGCGTGCTCGGCTTCGCGCCGCACAACGGCGTGGCGGGTAACTTCACCGGCTTCTTCTGCATGTTCATGCTGCTGTTCGCCGGCACCGGCATCGGCAACGCCTCGACCTTCCGCATGATACCGGTGATCTTCCTGACGGAGCGCCAGCGCGCCGCCGCCGGCAAGGGCAAACCGGCCCAGGAACAGGCCATCGTCGACGCCAACCGCGAAGGCGCGGCCGTGCTCGGCTTCACCTCGGCCGTGGCGGCCTACGGCGCCTTCTTCATCCCGAAAAGTTACGGCACCTCGATCGCCCTGACGGGCAATCCGGACGCGGCGCTGTGGGGTTTCATCGGCTTCTATGTCAGCTGTATTATGATCACCTGGTGGTGCTACGCGCGCAAAAACGCCGCCATGCCCTGCTAAACACCTTGGGGGAGGGGCGCAGGCCCCATGCCCCCAAGTTTTCCTTTTTTTTCGTCGTCGGAGTCACATCATGAACGCTTCACGTACCGTTATCCCGTTGACGCCGTCGGTCGAATTCGACGCGGCGCTGATTCGCAAGCTGAATCAAATGGGGCCGCGCTACACCTCCTATCCGACCGCCGACCGCTTCAGCCGGGATTTCGCCGTGGCCGACTACGGCCAGGCGGTGGCGCGGCTGCGCGCCCGCCCCGAGCAGGCGCCGCTGTCGCTGTATGTGCACATCCCGTTCTGCGAGTCGCTGTGCTACTACTGCGCCTGCAACAAGATCATCACGCAAGACCGCTCCAAGGCCGTGGCCTACCTGGACTACCTGAAGCGCGAGATTGCGATGCAGGGCCAGTTGCTGGCCGGCGTCAACCAGGTCGAGCAACTGCATTTCGGCGGCGGCACGCCGACCTACCTGAGCGACGAGCAGATGGACGATTTGCTGGCCTGCCTGCGCAGCTGGTTCGATTTCGCGCCGGACACGCTGGGCGAATACTCGGTCGAAGTCGACCCGCGCACGGTGACGCCGGAGCGCATCCGCACGCTGCGCCGGCAGGGCTTCAACCGCATCAGCCTGGGCGTGCAGGACTTCGACGCCGAAGTGCAGCGGGCCGTCAACCGCATCCAGCCGGAGGCCCAGACGGTCGAGGTGATCGAGGCGGCGCGCGGCTGCGGCTTCCGCTCGATCAGCGTCGACCTCATCTACGGCCTGCCGAAACAGAGCCCGGCGACGATGGTGCCGACGCTGGAAAAAGTCATCGCCGCCAACCCGGACCGCGTGGCGATCTATAACTACGCGCACATGCCGCACCTGTTCAAGTCGCAGCGCCTGATCGAGGCGGCCGACCTGCCCAGCCCGGACGCCAAGCTGGAGATGCTGCGCCTGTGCATCGAGCGCCTGGGCGCGGCCGGCTACGTCTACATCGGCATGGACCACTTCGCCAAGCCGGAAGACGACCTGGCCGTGTCGCAGCGCGACGGCCGCCTGCACCGCAACTTCCAGGGCTATTCGACGCACGCCGAGGCCGACATGGTGGCGCTGGGCGTGTCGGGCATCAGCGCGCTGGCCGGCTGCTACAGCCAGAACGACAAGACCCTGGCCGGCTATTACGCCATGCTCGACGAAGGCCGGCTGCCGGTCGCCCGCGGCATCACGCTGAACGCCGACGACCTGCTGCGGCGCGACCTGATCGGCCGCCTGATGTGCGACTTCGAGCTGGCCTTCGCCGACGTCTGGCTGCCGGACGAGGCCCGCTTCGCCGACTACTTCGCCGCCGAACTGAAGGCGCTGGAGCCGCTGGCGGCGGACGGCTTGCTGAGCATGGACGCGGACGGCTTGCGCGTCAGCCTGAAGGGGCGCCTGCTGATCCGCAACATCTGCATGGTGTTCGACCGCTACCTGGAGCAGGCCGGACGCGACGGGCCGGCACCGCGGCGCTATTCCAAAACAATATAGAGGAGACGGCAATGGAGGAGAAAAAGAATCCGATCAAGGTGCAGTCCTTTCTGGCGCAACTGCCACAATTCCAGGCGATGAACCCGGAGGAACTGGACCGCATCGCGCTCGGCGCCAGCGAGCACCACGTGCCGCGCGGCGAAACCATATTCCACGCCGGCGACCCCTGCGACGGCTTTTACCTGGTCATCTACGGCCAGGTCAAACTGGCGCTGGGCTCGGCGCGGGGCACGGAAAAAGTGGTCGAACTGGTCGGCCCCGGGCACAGCTTCGGCGAGGCCGTGATGTTCATGGGCAAACCGTTCATCGTCACGGCGCAGGCGCTGGTCGACTCGCTGGTGGTGCACGTGACCAAGGCGACGATACTCGACGAAGTGGCGCGCGAGCCGGCCTTCGCCTGCAAGATGCTGGCGGGGCTGAGCCGGCGCATGCATGGCCTGATCTGCGACATGGAATCGTACTCGCTGCGCTCGGGCACCCAGCGCGTCATCGGCTACCTGCTGCAAGAAGAGGGGCCGGAAAACGGCGACCGCGTGCGCCTGGCCGTCACCAAGACCGTACTGGCGTCGCGGCTGAACCTGACGCCGGAACACTTCTCGCGCATCCTCTCCGACCTGAGCGGGCACGGCATGATCGCCGTCAGCGGGCGCAACGTCACCATCCTCGACATCGAAGGCTTGCGCCAATACGGCTAGGGCGCACAGCTGGGGACAGACCACGATTTTCAAGGAACATTCCTTGAAAATCGTGGTCTGTCCCCGGTGATATACTTTGCCCACTGCCGTCATCTACGGAAGGTGCATAGTCATATGGTCCGAAACCCAAAGAGGTGGCGTCGCTTTTGCATGCGCGGGGCGATGCGTTTGCTGCCGGCGCTGGCCGGCCTGTGCCTGCCCGCGGCGGCGCAGACGGTGGAGGCGTTCAATACCTATCTGGTCGGGCCGTATATGGTCGATACGCGGCAGGGGTTGGCGCAATCGCTGGTCGACCGCCTGAACCTGAAGCTGGCGCCCGGCTACCGGCTGCGCCTGAGCCACATGCCGCGCATCCGCCTCGATACGACGGAGCTGGCCAAGGGCGATGAATTCGACGGCGCCGTGCTGTTCGTTAACCCGCGTTTCGTCGGCGACGTCGCCAAAACCCGCTTTTTATGGTCCAAACCGCTGTTTATAGACTGTAATCTGGTCATTTCCAGGGAGTCCGCCCCGCTTGACTACGCGGGGCCGGCGTCGCTGGAAGGGCTGCGTTTCGGCGGCGTGCGCGGTTACCGCTATCTGTTCGTCGATGATTTGGTCAAGGCCGGCAAGTTGCAGCGCGAGGATAGCCAGGATGAGTTGAGTGGTCTGCGCAAGGTGGCGTTGGCGCGCCTCGACGTGACGGTGGTCCCGTACACCATTTTCAGCTATCTCGGCGCCGACAAGGCCCTGTCGAGGCAACTCTACGTGGCGCCCAAGCCGCTGCAGTGCTTTGCGCGCCATATTCTGGTGGGCAAGGGGAGTCCCGCCTTGCTGGGTGCGCTCAACCAGGCCATCGACCAGTTGGCCTCCGACAGAGGCTGGCGGGCGGCGCAGACGTATTTTCACCTCGACGTGAATATGATGGGCGGCTGGAGCGCCGACCAGGCCGCCGACAAGCCCTAGTTCAGTCAGGCGGCCCCAGGTGCAGCGCGCGCCACAATATCCATGCCAGTCCCAGTGTCGAGGCCAGCAAGGCCAGCGCCGCCGCGCGCGCCAGTTGCTGCGGCCACAGCGCGGCCGCAGCCAGCATCAGCAACGCCGCCAGGTGGCTGGCGAACTGGGCGCGCGCTGCGTTCTCCGTGACGATCAGGCGTATGCTCGGCACCGGCTTGCCGAAGTTCATCTCCTGCCAGTGCTGCCAAAGCAGGAAGGGGACGATTTTGTAGAGCATGCCGACGACGGCCGAATAGGCAAAGCCGAGCATGAACAGCAGGCCCAGCAAGATGGCGCGGACGTTTTCGTCCAGCGGCGCGTACCACAGCGCCGCGCAGGCCAGCAGGCTGCCCATCGAGGTGCGCCAGAACAGCGTGGTGGCGTCCGGCGCAGGGCGTTTGCGCTTCGCCAGCAGGCGCAGCGTGACCAGCGCGAACAGGGTGAAGCCGGCCAGCAGCAGGCCGTGCAGCCAGGTGGCGCCGGCGTGGCCGGCCAGTCCGGCGGCCGAAGCGGCCAGCATCAGCAGCAGCATGGCGCGGCACAGCGCGCGCGTCAGGCCGGCCGGGTACAGCGGCGTCACCTGAAACATGGGGATGACCTGGTAGGCGATTGCCACCACCAGCACGCCTATCCAGCCGGACAGGCCCCATAGCGCGTGCAGGTCGGCCAGCCGCTGCAGCGGCAGCGCCAGCGGCCAGGCGAAGGCGCTGGCCATCGCCGCGCCCAGCAGCAGCGTCACGAACAGGGAGAGCAGGGCGACGCGCACGCCGCTGAGCAGCGCGTCGACGACGCCCGGCGGGGCGCGCCACAGGCCGGCGCCGCATGCCGTCAGCAGCCACAGCAAAGCCAGCAGCAATGCCGGCAGCGCCAGTTGGAACAGCAGCGGCTGGGCCAGGCAAAAGCCGCCGGCCAGCAGCAGCGTGCCGGCGCACAGCGACAAGTGCACGGCGGGCGCCGTCAATGCCGGGAAGGCGACTTCGACGCCGCCCACCACCGGCAGCAGTTGCAGCAGCGCGCCGGCGATGACCATCGTCAGCACGCCCAGCGTCACCAGATGGGTGGCGGCCAGCGCCCCGGGCGACCAGCGCGAGGCGAACAGTTGCGGCCCCTGCCACAGCAGCACGGCGCCGGCCAGCAGCATGAACAGCGGGGCGGTGACGAAGAAGCGCAGCGACAGCCACAGCGGCGTGCTGCGCTCCAGCGCGAGGCGGCGCCGCATCAGGCGGCGCGCCAGATCAGCAGGTCGTAGCGGCGGTCGGGACGTTGTGCGATGCGGTGGTGATAACCGTGGCGGTCGAGTATGCGGTACAGCGGCAACGGGTCGCGCTCGATCAGCACGGCCAGCCGGTCCTGCGGCGCCATCGCACCCAGCGCGGCGAGTATCTGCTCCATCGGCCCGGGCGGTTCCAGCCCGCAAACGTCGAGGGGAATTTCCTGCATGGTGATCCTTTTTGCGTAAGCCCACATTGTCGAACATGGCAAGGTTTTATTCCTTGACCCAGGTAAAGGACATTTATATTGGGCCGGCCTATAGTCTGCCCCGGCGCAATACCGCCCGGCGCCCTTGATGGCCCCTTTAAAACGGCCGCATCGGCGCGCAGCCTATTCACGCATCCAAAAAGGCTTATGACACTCACCAACACCCCCGCAGCGGCGCGCGCGCCGCTGGAACTGGTCTGCCCGGCCGGCAGCTTGCCGGCCCTGAAAGCGGCCGTGGACAACGGCGCAGACTGCGTCTACCTCGGCTTCCGCGACGCCACCAATGCGCGCAATTTCGCCGGCCTGAATTTCGACGACAACGCCATCGAGGAGGGCATCCGCTACGCCCACCAGCACCACTGCAAGGTGCTGCTGGCGCTGAACACTTATCCGCAGCCGTACAACTGGTCGCTATGGCAGGCGGCGATCGACCGCGCCGCCCACGCCGGCATCGACGCCGTCATCCTCGCCGACCCCGGCCTGATGGCCTATGCGATGCGCAACCATCCGCAGCTGCGCCTGCACCTTTCCGTGCAGGGCTCGGCCACCAACTACGAGGCGATCAACTTCTACCACGAACACTTTAACATCGCCCGCGCGGTGCTGCCGCGCGTGCTGTCGCTGACCCAGGTCGAGCAGCTGGCCAAGAACACCCCGGTGGAAATCGAGGTGTTCGGTTTCGGCAGCCTGTGCGTGATGGTCGAGGGGCGCTGCGCGCTGTCGTCCTACGCCACCGGCGAGGCGCCCAACACCCACGGCGTCTGCTCGCCGGCCAAGTCGGTGCGCTGGGTGCAGACGCCGAAGGGCCTGGAGTCGCGCCTGAACGGCGTGCTGATCGACCGCTACGCCGACGGCGAGAGCGCCAGCTATCCGACGCTGTGCAAGGGCCGCTTCGACGTCGGCGACGAGAACTACTACGCGATCGAGGAGCCGACCAGCCTGAACACGCTGGAGCTGCTGCCGCAGCTGGTGGCGATGGGCATCAGCGCCGTCAAGATCGAGGGGCGCCAGCGCAGCCCGGCCTACGCCGGCCAGGTGACGCGGGTGTGGCGCGAGGCGATCGACTCCTTCCAGGCCAACTCGCAGCGCTACTCGGTCAAGCCGGCCTGGATGGCGGCCCTGAACAAGGTCGCGGAGGGGCAGCAGCACACGCTGGGCGCCTATCATCGCAAGTGGAAATAAGCTAAAGAAAATGGGGAAAGTATGTTGAAACTGGCCTTGGGACCGATCCTGTATTACTGGCCGCGCGCCACCGTGTTCGAGTTCTATCAAATGATCGCCGAAAGCGCGGTCGACATCGTCTACCTGGGCGAGACGGTCTGCTCGCGCCGCCACGAGCTGCGCGTGGCCGACTGGCTCGACGTGGCCGACCTGCTGGCCGCCAACGGCAAGGAAGTGGTGCTGTCGACGCAGGCGCTGATCGAATCCGGCGCCGAGCTGACGACGATGCGCAAGATCGCCGAGAACGGCCGCTTCATGGTCGAGGCGAACGACATGGGCGCGGTGCACCGCCTGCAGGGCGTGGTGCCCTTCGTCGCCGGCCCGCACCTGAACCTGTACAACGGCCCGACGCTGGGCCTGCTGGCGGGGCTGGGCGCGAAACGCTGGGTGATGCCGCTGGAAATGGGCCGCGACGGCCTGACGCAAATGCTCAGCGAACGTCCGGCGGGCCTGGAAACCGAAGTGTTCGCCTACGGCCGCATGCCGCTGGCGTTCTCGGCGCGCTGCTTCACGGCGCGCAACCGCAACCTGCCGAAGGACGACTGCCAGTTCAGCTGCCTGGAGCATCCGGACGGCATGCTGCTGCAAACCCGCGAGCACGCCTCCTTCCTGGTGCTGAACGGCACGCAGACCCAGTCGGCCCTGGTCTACAACCTGGTGCACGAACTGAAGGCGATGCACGCGATGGGCGTCGACGTGGCGCGCATCAGCCCGCAGGCCAGCGACACCGAGCGCGTCATCGACGCCTTCGACCGCGTGCGCCGCGGCGAAACGGAGGGCGCCGCGGCCTGCGCGCAGATGGAGGCGTGGCAGCCGTCGGGCGCCTGTGACGGCTACTGGTACGGCAAGCCCGGCCTGGAGTTGCGCCGCCAGGACTACTACTGAGCGACACGAAAAAAACAGGCCGGAGCAGCCAGTCAGGGGTCGGAACCGCCGGGTCCGGCCCCGGCTTTTTCCGGCCCACACTGAGACACCGAACAAGGATCCCCGATGCAAGATAAACGCTATACGCTGCCCGAACCGGCGGCAAAAATGCTGGCGCTGCTGCCAGCCTATCCGGGCTCCTGGCTATTCGTCCAGGCGCTGAACCTGGCGCTGGCGCAGCAACTGCCGCAAGACGTGCGCGCGCGCCTGGAAGGCAAAAAACTGCGCCTGCGCGTCGACGACGCCCGCGTCGCCTTCGACTTCGAATGGCGCAACGGCGCCTTCGCCGCCTGCCGGCCGCAAGCCGAAAGCGACCTCACCATAGGCGCGGCGGCGCACGACTTCGTGCTGCTGGCGCGGCGCCAGGAAGACCCCGACACCTTGTTCTTCAGCCGTCGCCTGGCGCTGGAGGGCGACACCGAGCTGGGACTGCTGTTCAAAAACACCCTCGACGCGCTGGACGTGCCGGCCTTCGACCTGGCTGCGCTGGCGCCGGGGCGGGTGCTGGCGCACCTGCGGCGAGGGCGCGCTTCCCGCTAGCGGCGTCCGCTTGCGGCGCCGGCGCCTAAGCCTTTCTGCCTAGGCGCCGTACCCCGTCATGCCAGCAGCCAAGACGATGCCGTTTCGCTAGAATGGGCCATCGAAATGGAGCAGGAGTAAGGCCATGCGCAGCAAGCATGAAGGACGGGGTGGCGGCTGATGGAAGACCTTGAAAAATTCGTCCAGGGCTTCAGCCGTTTCCAGCAACAATACTTCAGCGAACCGCAGACGCTGTACGACACCCTGCGCACGGGCCAGCACCCGACCACGCTGCTGATCGGCTGCTGCGATTCGCGGGTCGATCCGATGCTGCTGACGGGCAGCGACCCGGGCGACATGTTCGTCGTACGCAACATCGCCAACCTGGTGCCGCCATGCACGCCGACGGCGCCGCCCGGCGTCAGCTCGGCCATCGAATTCGCCGTCTGCAACCTCGAAGTGGCGCGCATCATCGTGCTCGGCCACGCCCGTTGCGGCGGCATCCGCGCCTTGCTGGCGCCGCGGGCGGCCACTCAGGAAACGGATTTCGTCGGTCAATGGATGAAAATCGCCGAACCCGTGGCCCAGCGCGTGCGCCGCGAACTGGCGCACCGCAGCTCGGACGAACAGCACAAAGCCTGCGAGCTGGCCAGCATCCTGCAATCGCTGGACAATCTGTTGACCTACCCGTGGCTGAAGCGGCGCGTCGAAGAGGGCGTGCTGAAGCTGCACGGCTGGTATTTCGACATCGAAAGCGGCGCGCTGATGGCCTACTCCATGCGCCAGCAGCAATTTCTGCCGCTGGTATGCCCGCTGGAGCGGGCGCGTCACCTGCGCGGCGAACGCCCGCAACCCTGAGGCCGCGCCGCCGGCCGTGGCGCGCCGCCGGCAAGGCGGGCGCCCGAGATTTATTGTCAAGTTAAAAACATCATTAATTTGACATATCGCAAATAAATTCACCCCTCCCACTGAAATTAATCAATACGCATGCTTTGCGCTGTCTGCGAAATATATTGACTAATATTTTCAGGTAAATTATATTTAATACAAATATTTCTATTTGATAATCTCGGCGTGAAGCTGAAAAGCGTCGATGTCCATCTTCTTGTTTTTGTAATGCAATACTAATTGCCTTAATGAAGTTCTTGTATCAAGGTATTTGAATTTTATTTTTCATATTGCTTTAATGAATGCATGGGGCGGGCTTGATTCGCTTTATGCGCTTATTCAATCTTTGAGAGGTAGAAGAATGCATAAGTACAATAGAATAGGAATCATCTCCATTTTTCTGGCGACGGGATTGGCCGGCGTGGCCCCGCAAGCCAGCGCGCTGGGAGTCGTCAGCCGCTCTTGCCTGGCGGCGGGTGCGCAGGAAAGCATCTCGGTGGACTGGGGATATAATAAATTTAATTTGTGGACGGCATCGCTGCATTATAAGGATGGCGCCTTATTGCATGTTACTAATACCGTCAAGCCCGGAGGCAATGGCTGGGACTACACCTGGCGCTCTTACGCGGGGCACTTCGCGTCGGAGTTCTGGTATGGCTCAGTTGTCGGCAACCATTATAGAAACGATCAGGGATTCATCACTTTCCTGGGCAATAGCACGGCGACGGACTGCAATTTATCAAACTGGGGTGGTTCCTGATTTTTCACTATTCGAGAGGCTTCCGATGTTGAAAAAAATGATGGTTTTAAGCTGTATTGCATCCGCCATGTCCTTCGCCCAGGCGCAAAGCCGGGAGCCGGCGGGCGTCGATATGGCCCCGATTTCCGGCATTGTCGTTGGGAAGGTTAAGTATATTCCTCTGGCGGAACTGTCTGGCGGGGCGAAAAAGATGGTCGAGGCGGACCTGGCCACGAATGCCCTGGGCAAGAACAAGGCGTATGCCCAGATACCGGAAGAGGCGGTAGTCTACCGAAAAAATTACCTCGGCAACGTGCGCGACGTGCATGAAGTAAAGCGCAATCTGACGTTCACGCTGGCCGATTTGTCGGGCAGCGCTTTCGATGCATTCAAGTTTGAAGGCGTGGTGCCCGAGGGGCCGACCAGGACGGGGCCGTGGAGCAGCGTCAGCCGCTATTTCAAGACGCCGGATGGCTTGCTGCTGATCCTGCATGAGTGGGATTTCGTCGGCGACGGCGGCGGGGTGGTGATCGTGAAGGATTTGATGAACACGCGCGTGGCGGACACGCCGGCGCGCTTCGTCGTCAAAAAATCGCCGTCCGGGGCCGTCGTGTCGGAATTGATCTGGGTGACCGAGAGCAAATACTACACGTTCACGGTGATGGGCGAGGTCGCCAGCGGCGAGGATGGAAAATACAACCTCGCCTGGATGAATGCGCTGGCGGCAACGCTTAAATAGGGCAGGCGCTGGGCTGCGCCGCGTAGGCTTCGAAGGCTTCCAGCGGCAGCGGCCGGCTGAAATAATAGCCCTGGTAGGCGTGGCAGCCGAAGCCGGCCAGGAAGTCGCGCTGGGTGCGGGTTTCGACGCCTTCGGCGATGACGCCCAGCCCCAGGCTTTGCGCCAGCGCGACAATGGTGCGGGCGATGGCCGCGTCGTTCGGGTCGACCAGCACGTCGCGCACGAAGGATTGGTCGATCTTCAGTTGGTCCAGCGGCAGCCGCTTCAGGTAGGAGAGCGAGGAATAGCCGGTGCCGAAGTCGTCCAGCGCGAAGCCGACACCCTTGGCTTTGAGGGCCTGCATTTTCTCGATGATGTCCTGCACATTGTCCACCAGCAGGCTCTCGGTCAGCTCCAGCTTCAGGCGGTGCGGGTTGGCCCCCGTCTCGGCCAGCACGGCCAGCACCGTCGCCACGAAGTCCGGTTCGCGGAATTGTTTGGCGCTGACGTTGACGGCGATCGACAGAGGCGCCATCTGCGGCCGTGCGGCCCAGGCGGCCAGCTGGGCGCAGGCGCCGCGCAGCACCCAGTTCCCCAGCGGCAGGATCAAGCCGGTTTCCTCGGCCAGCGGGATGAAGTCGCCCGGCGCCACCATGCCGCGCTGCGGATGGCGCCAGCGCAGCAGCGCCTCGGCGCCCGTGATGCGGCCTGCGCCGGCCACCTGCGCCTGGTAGTGCAGCACGAACTGGCCTTCGCGGATGGCCTCGCGCAAGCCCGCTTCCAGCGCCGCGCGCTCCATGACGGCGCGCTGCATGCCCGGATCGAAGAAGCGCAGCGCGTTGCGCCCCGTTTCCTTGGATTTGTACATCGCCAGGTCGGCCTGTTTGAGCAATTCGTCGATGCTCGTGTCGTGGCCGTGGAACAGTGTCGCGCCTATGCTGGCGGTGCTGCGGTACTCCAGGCCGCCCAGCTGGTAGGGCTTGTTCAGTGTCGCCAGTATCTTCTCGCCCAGCATTTCGGTTTGCCTGGCCGCCTCGCAGGGGGCGTGGCCCAGGCCCGCCAGCACGACGACGAATTCGTCGCCGCCCAGGCGCGCCACGGTGTCGCCGGCGCGCAGGCCGGCGCCCAGCCGCCGCGCCACCTGTTGCAGCAGCAGGTCGCCCTGGTCGTGGCCGAGCGTGTCGTTGAGCGTCTTGAAGTGGTCGAGGTCGATGAACAGCACGGCGCCGTAGCTGCGCTCGCGGCTGCCGGCTGTCATGGCCTGCTTGAGCCGGTCGATCAGCAGCGTGCGGTTGGGCAGGCCGGTCAGCGCGTCGAAGAAGGCCAGTTCCTCGATCTTCTTTTCCGCCTTCTTGCGCTCGGTGATGTCCTGGTGGGTGCTGATGTAGTTGGTCACGCGCCCGTCGGCGCCCTTGACGGCCGAGATGGTCAGCCATTTCGGATACAGTTCGCCGCTCTTGCGGCGGGCCAGGATTTCGCCCTGCCAGCCGCCTATGTTCTCGATCGTCAGCCACATGTCGCGGTAGAAGGCGGCGTCGTGCTGGGCCGACTGCAGCATGCGCGGCGTGCGGCCCACCATGTCGGCCGCCGTGTAGCCGGTGGTTTCCGTGAAGGCCGAGTTGACGCGCAGGACCACGCGCTCGGCGTCGGTGATCATCATGCCTTCGCGCGAGTCGAACGCGGCGGCGGCAATGCGCAGTTCCGAGGTCATCGCCGCGGCCAGGCGCACGGCGCGGCTGCGCCCCGTCGCCAGCAACCACGCCAGCAGGGCCAGCAGCAGGCTCAGGCCGGCGCCGGCGCCGGCGATCAGGGGCTCGGCGTTGCGGCCGAAGCGGGCCTGGTAGTCGTCCAGCGCGCTCAGCGACAGCGTCCAGGTGTGGCCGCCTATGACCAGGTATTCATTGGCCGACAGGATGGCGGCCGGCGCCGCCGCCGGCTCGGCGGCCGGGTACAGGCGCGTCTCGCCGGCCTGCTCGATGCCGTCGTGGATGGTCAGCGCCAGGCCGGGCGGCTGCTCGCCGTACAGGGTGGCCATCAGCTGGTTCATGCGGAAGGAGGCGTAGACCCAGCCGACCAGGTTGGCGCGGCGCGCCGCCACGCTGTCGACCGGCCGGCCGCGCGCGTACAGCGGCAGGTACATGATGAAACCGGGCCGGGCGGCCGGGCCGGCGTCGATGGCCAGTTGCACCTTGCCGGACAGGGCCGCCTTGCCGGAGTCGCGCGCCCGCTCCATCGCCTGGCGCCGCACCGGCTCGGACCAGACGTCGTAGCCGAGCGGGCGCGGCAGCACGCCGCTGCCCAGTTCGCGCTGCACCACCGGCGCGAACTGGGCGCGCCGGCCGGGCGGCGCGATGGCGTAGTCGGGCTGGCCGTGGCGGCGCATCGCCGCCACATGGCTGCCGATGCCGGCGGCCGGCACCCATTCGGCCACGCCGATGACCTGGACCCCGCTGAAGTTGGCGTCCAGGCCCAGCGAGGCGACGTAGTCGTGCAGGCCGCCGCGCCCCGGCGTGGCGCTGGCGTCGAACAGGGCACGCACGCCCAGCAGCATCTTTTCGTAGGCGGCCATGCGCTGCTCGATGCGGCTGACGGTTTCGCGCAGCGAGAAGTCGAAATGGGCGCGCAATTCCTTGCGCGAGACTTGCCGCTCGTGCTCCCAGACGGTCCAGGTCAGGCCGAGGCCGGCCGCCAGCACCAGCAGGGGCAGGGCGGACAGCAGCGAGAAGCGGTGCGGGCGGGACGGGCGACGCACGGTCACGGGCGGGCCTGGAAGTCGACCATGGCGGCGGCCAGGCGGGCGTCGAAGTATTTTTCGAAGATGCGCCGCACGGCGCCGTCGGCGCGCATGTCGTTGAGCAGCGCGCGCCACTTTTCCCGCTGCTCCGGCGTGAGCGCCTGGTTCGACATGATCAGGCCGTGCGGCACGGCCGGGTCCTTGAATTCGATGACGGCGCTGATGTCGCGGATGCTGCGCTCGCCGGTGACCGGGTAGTCGAAGGGCTCCATGATCATGCCCTGGATGCGGTTCAGGCGCAGCGCCTGGTACAGCGGTTCGAGGCCGCCGGCCTGGCTGACGCGGTTGGTGGCCGCCAGCTGGTCGACCAGGCGGTTGGCCGCCTCGCTGTAGCGGAAGCCGCGGATCACGCCGAGCCGGAAACGGGCGTTGCCGGCGGCGTCGGCGAGGTCGCGCACGGCGGCGTCGCGGCGCACCAGCAGATAGTATTTGTTGCTGAAATACCAGGCGAAGGAGGCGTAGCGGCGCCTTTCCTCGCTGGCTATGCCCGACAGGCTGAAGTCGAGCGCGCCGCTTTCGATCAATTGCCAGATGCGGGCGCGCGGCAGCAGGCTGAGGCTGACCTTGCAGCCGCTGCGGCGTATCAGCTCGTCGGCGATGTCCTTGTCGATGCCGCTGTCGGTGGCGGCCGAGTACAGCAGGCCATGCTCGTGCAGGGCCAGCGTGAACGGGCGGGCGCAGTCCGGGCCGGCCGCGCCGGCATGGGCGGCGGCGCTCAAGGCCAGGAGCACGGCGCCCAGGCGCCGCCGCATCATCGCGGCACCATCGCGGCGCGGCGGCGGCAGGTTATCGGGAGGGGATGGGCGGCTTCTTGCGATTTTGACATGTGAGTTATTTCGTCGGCACGACTTATCTTACTCGACACGTACTCAACAGGCAACCGCCGCCGGCCAAATGGCGCAGCCGGCGCCACAGGGCGGCGCGGCGCCGCGTCAGAAGAAGCGCAGCAGCTCGCCGTCGCGGTCGAAGGCCAGGTAATCCTTGATTTGGCCCTGCTGAATGGCGCCTATCATCTTGCGCAGCGGCGCCTCGGCGTCGGCGGCGGCCGGCGGCTGGCCATCCTTGCCGCCCAGGCTGGCGACGAAGACGACGTCCCAGTGCGCCTGCATCTGCCGCGATTCCGCCTCCAGCTCGGCAAAACCGCCCAGTTCCCCGGGCAGCTTGTCGACGCACATCACCGGCGTCAGCGTGCGCCCCTGGGCGCTGGCCGCCTCGGCCTGGGCGAAGGTGAACAGCAGGCGCTGCGGCTGCGCCTGGGCGCGGGCCGCCTCCAGCAGGCTGGCGTAGCTATTGATTTCCATATAAGACCTTTCGTGGGGTTGCTGCGGGCGCGCCATCCGCGCCGCGTCCATGCCGTAGGTATACCGCAAAGCCGCCGGCCGGCACATAGCTACAAGGGACTAGTGCGCCTAGTCATTCTCGGTCCGCGCAACCGACTTCTTGCCAATATCCAGCAGCGCCGCCCCTGCGTAGACTCCAAGCTATCGACGTTTCAATGCATTCGCTGCGCGGCTGTCTTGCAAACGTTTTTATTACCAAGCATCGTTTGCGGTGCGTGCGTGGAGGTAGCATGAGTCACTTTCTGGATCGTCTGAAATTTTTTAGCAAGCCCAAGGAAACCTTTTCCAACGGCCACGGCGCCGTCGTCGAGGAGGACCGCACCTGGGAGAACGCCTATCGCCAGCGTTGGCAACATGACAAAATCGTGCGCTCCACGCACGGCGTCAACTGTACCGGCTCGTGCAGCTGGAAGGTGTATGTCAAGAATGGCCTGATCACTTGGGAAACCCAGCAGACCGATTACCCCCGCACCCGTCCCGACCTGCCCAATCACGAGCCGCGCGGCTGCCCGCGCGGCGCCAGCTATTCCTGGTATGTGTATTCGGCGCAGCGCGTCAAGTACCCGATGGTGCGCGGCCGCCTGATGGAAATGTGGCGCGAGGCGCGCAAGACCATGGCGCCGGTGGCGGCCTGGGATTACATCAGCCAGAACCCGGAGCGGGCCAAGCGCTACAAGGAAGTGCGCGGCCTGGGCGGCTTCGTGCGCGCCAACTGGGACGAGGCCAATGAGATCATCGCCGCCGCGAACGCGCTGACGATCAAGAAATACGGCCCGGACCGCGTCGTCGGCTTCTCGCCGATCCCGGCGATGTCGATGATCAGCTACGCGGCCGGCACGCGCTACCTGAGCCTGATCGGCGGCGTGGCGCTGAGCTTCTACGACTGGTACTGCGATTTGCCGCCGGCCAGCCCGCAGGTGTGGGGCGAGCAGACCGACGTGCCGGAGTCGGCCGACTGGTATAACTCGACCTATCTGATGGTCTGGGGTTCCAACGTGCCGATGACGCGCACGCCGGACGCCCATTTCTACACCGAGGTGCGCTACAAAGGCACGAAAACCGTCGCCGTCTCGTCCGACTTCGGCGAGATGTGCAAATTCGGCGACATCTGGCTGGCGCCCAAACAGGGCACCGACGCCGCGCTGGCGCTGGCGATGGGCCATGTGATCCTCAAGGAATTCCACGCCAACGGCAAGTCCGAGTACTTCCGCAACTACGCCAAGCAGTACACCGACTTCCCGATGCTGGTGCGCCTCAAGGAAACCAACGGCACGCTGGTGCCCGAATACTTCCTGCGCGCCTCGCACCTGGCCAACAACCTCGACGAAAGCAACAATCCGGAATGGAAAACCCTGCTGGTCGACGACCTGACGGGCGACATCAGCGCGCCGGCCGGTTCGATCGGCTTCCGCTGGGGTGAAAAGGGCAAGTGGAACCTGGAGCAGAAGGCCGGCACCAGCGGCAAGCCGATCGACGCGCGCCTGTCGCTGATCGACTGCGCCGACGAAGTCGTGCCGGTGGGCTTCGCCTACTTCGGCGGCAAGGATGCCGACGACATGCTGATGCGTCACGTGCCGGTCAAGAAGATCATGCAGGCCGACGGCACGACGGCGCTGGTCGCCACCGTCTACGACCTGACGCTGGCCAACTACGGCATCGACCGCGGCCTGGGCGGCGGCAACGTCGCCGCCAACTACGCCGACGACGTGCCTTACACGCCGGCCTGGCAAGAGAAGCACACGGGCGTCAAGGCGGCCGACGTCATCACCGTGGCGCGCGAGTTCGCCGAGAACGCCGACAAGACCCACGGCAAGAGCATGGTCATCGTCGGCGCCGGCCTGAACCACTGGTATCACATGGACATGACCTACCGCTCCATCATCAATATGCTGATGATGTGCGGCTGCGTCGGCCAGTCCGGCGGCGGCTGGTCGCATTACGTGGGCCAGGAAAAGCTGCGCCCGCAAACGGGCTGGACCCCGCTGGCCTTCGCGCAGGACTGGAACCGCCCGATGCGCCAGATGAACGGCACCTCCTTCTTCTACGCCCACACCAGCCAGTGGCGCCACGAAAAGCTGCACACGGCGGAAATCACCTCGCCGTCGGCGAACGGCGCGGTGGCGCAGATGTCGCTGCTGGACTACAACGCCAAGGCCGAGCGCATGGGCTGGCTGCCGTCGGCGCCGCAGCTCGAAACGAACCCGCTGGAAGTGACGCGCGCCGCCGCGGCCGCCGGCATGGACGCGGCGCAGTACGCCGTCGCGCAGATCAAGTCCGGCCAGTTGAACCTGTCCTGCGACGACCCGGACAATCCGGCCAACTTCCCGCGCAATATGTTTGTCTGGCGCTCGAACATCCTGGGCAGCTCCGGCAAGGGCCATGAGTACTTCCTGAAGTACCTGCTGGGCACGCAGAACGGCCTGATGAGCAACGAGGACGATTGCATCAAGCCCATCGAGGTCAAGGTGCGCCCGGCCGTCGAGGGCAAGCTGGACCTGCTGGTGGTGCTGGACTTCCGCATGTCGACGACCTGCCTGTACGGCGACGTCGTGCTGCCGACGGCCACCTGGTATGAAAAGGACGACCTGAACACCTCCGACATGCACCCCTTCATCCATCCGCTGTCGGAAGCCGTGCAGCCGCTGTGGCAGTCGAAGACGGACTGGGAAATCTACAAGGGCATCGCCGCGAAATTCTCGGAAATCGGCGGCGAGCTGCTGGGCACGCAGAAGGATTTGATCCTCACGCCGCTGATGCACGACACCCCGGGCGAGCTGGGCCAGCCCTTCGATCCGAAAGACTGGCGCGCCGGCGAGTGCGAGCCCATCCCCGGCAAGACCATGCCGAGCATGACCGTGGTGGAGCGCGACTACACCCAGGTGTACAAGAAGTTCACCTCGATCGGCCCGCTGATGGAAAGCATCGGCAACGGCGGCAAGGGCATCAGCTGGAAGACCGGCCACGAGATCGACGTGCTGCGCGGCATCAACCGCACGGTGCTGGAAGAGGGCATCTCGAAGGGCCAGCCGCGCCTGGACACGGGCATCGACGCGGCGGAAATGATCCTGTCGCTGGCGCCGGAAACCAACGGCCACGTCGCCGTCAAGGCCTGGGCCGCGCTGTCGGAAATGACGGGGCGCGACCACACCCACCTGGCCAAGCCGCGCGAGCACGACAGCATCCGCTTCCGCGACGTGCAGGTGCAGCCGCGCAAGATCATCTCGTCGCCGACCTGGTCCGGCCTGGAAAGCGAAGAAGTCAGCTACAACGCCTGCTATACCAACGTGCATGAACTGATCCCATGGCGCACGCTGACGGGCCGCCAGCAGTTCTACCAGGATCACCTGTGGATGCGCGACTTCGGCGAGGGCCTGTGCGTCTACAAGCCGGCCATCGACACGAAGACCACGGCGGCGCTGCTGGGCGCCAAACCGAACGGCAACAAGGAGCTGGCGCTGAACTTCCTGACGCCGCACCAGAAATGGGGCATCCATTCGACCTATTCGGACAATCTGCGCATGCTGACGCTGTCGCGCGGCGGCCCGCACGTCTGGCTGTCGGAGATCGACGCGAAGGCGGCCGGCATCGTCGACAACGACTGGATCGAGGTCTTCAACGTCAACGGCACGCTGACGGCGCGGGCGGTGGTCAGCCAGCGCATTCCGGAAGGGATGACGATGATGTACCACGCCCAGGAGAAGATCATCAACGTGCCGGGCGCGGAGACGACGGAGAAGCGCGGCGGCATCCACAACTCGGTGACGCGCGCCGTGCCGAAGCCGACCCACATGATAGGCGGCTACGCGCAACTGGCGTATGGCTTCAATTACTACGGCACCGTCGGTTCGAACCGCGATGAGTTTGTGTTGGTGCGCAAGATGAACAAGGTCGAGTGGCTGGAAGGCCCGTTGCAAGAGCAAGGAGTACAAGCATGAAAATCAGAGCGCAAATCGGCATGGTGCTGAACCTGGACAAGTGTATCGGTTGCCACACCTGCTCGGTCACCTGCAAGAACGTGTGGACCAGCCGCGACGGCGTCGAATACGCGTGGTTCAACAACGTTGAAACCAAGCCCGGCATCGGCTATCCGAAGCAGTGGGAAAACCAGGACAAGTGGAATGGCGGCTGGAAGCGCACGGACGCGGGCAAGATCGAGCCGCGCCAGGGCAGCCGCCTGAAGATCCTGGCGAACATCTTCGCCAATCCGAACCTGCCGGCCATCGACGAGTACTACGAGCCCTTCACCTACGACTACGAGCGCCTGCAGAACGCGCCGCTGTCGGAGACGCCGCCGACGGCCCGTCCCATCTCCGTGCTGACCGGCAAGAAGATGGACAAGATCGAATGGGGTCCGAACTGGGAGGACGACCTGGGCGGCGAGTTTGCCGCCCGCAGCAAGGACAAGCTGTTCGACAATATGCAGAAGGAGATGTACGGCACCTTCGAGAACACCTTCATGATGTACCTGCCGCGCCTGTGCGAGCATTGCCTGAACCCGACCTGCGTGGCGTCCTGCCCGTCCGGCTCGGTGTACAAGCGCGAGGACGACGGCATCGTGCTGATCGACCAGGACAAGTGCCGCGGCTGGCGCATGTGCATCTCCGGCTGCCCGTACAAGAAGATTTACTACAACTGGTCCTCCGGCAAGGCCGAGAAGTGCACCTTCTGCTTCCCGCGCATCGAGGCGGGCCAGCCGACGGTGTGCTCGGAAACCTGCGTCGGCCGCATCCGCTACCTGGGCGTGCTGCTGTACGACGCCGACCAGATCGAGGCGGCGGCGTCCGTGCCGCACGAGGCCGACCTGTACGAGGCGCAGCTGGGCCTGTTCCTGAACCCGCACGACCCGGCCATCATCGCCGAGGCGCGCCGCCAGGGCATTCCCGACCTGTGGCTGGAGGCGGCCGCCAAGTCGCCCGTCTACAAGATGGCCGTCGAATGGAAGGTGGCGTTCCCGCTGCATCCCGAGTACCGCACGCTGCCGATGGTCTGGTACGTGCCGCCGCTGTCGCCTATCCAGGCGGCCGCCGAGTCGGGCAAGATGGGCTTGAACGGCATCCTGCCGGACACCAAGAGCCTGCGCATCCCCGTCAAGTACCTGGCCAATCTGCTCACGGCCGGCTACGAGGCGCCTATCGTCACGGCGCTGGACCGCATGCTGGCGATGCGCGCCTACATGCGCAGCAAGACGGTCGACAAGGTCGCCAACCTGACGGTGCTCAAGCAGGTCGGCCTGACCCAGGCCGAGGTCGAGGACATGTACCACATCATGGCCATCGCCAACTACGAGGACCGCTTCGTCATCCCGAGCAGCCACAAGGAGATGGCCGAGGACAGCTTCAACGAGAAGGGTTCCTGCGGCTTCAGCTTCGGCAACGGCTGCTCCGACGGCAGCAGCGACGCCTCGCTGTTCGGCAAGAAAAAGCACGGTTCGGCGATTTTCATGTCGATGCCGAAGTCGCGCAAAAACAAGGTGGAGCAGGGCGCCTGAGCCTTGAGGAGAAAGATATGAAACATTACAAGGCTTTATCCGCCCTGCTGCTGTACCCGGAGGCGGAGTTGCTCGACCATCTGCCCGGGCTGGAGTCGGTGCTGGCCGCCACGCCCGAGCGGCACGAGGTGCTGCGGCCGCTGCTCGACTACCTGGCCGGCAACGCCTTGATCGACCTGCAGCAGAACTATGTGACGACCTTCGACCGCAACCCCTCGCACTCGCTGCATTTGTTCGAGCACATCCACGGCGAATCGCGCGACCGCGGCCAGGCCATGGTCGACTTGATGGAGGAATACAAGAAGCACGGCCTGGAAATGACGGGCGACGACTTGCCCGACTTCGTGCCGCTGTTCCTGGAATTCCTGTCGCAGCAGGACGAGGCCGAGGCCGCGCGCCTGCTGGGCGACGCCGTGCACGTGCTGGCCCACATCGGCCGCAAGCTCGACGCCAACGGCAGCCCGTATGCCGTGGTGTTCGACGTGCTCGAACGTCTCAGCCCGGTCGCGGCCGAGGCCTTGACCGAGCCGCCGGTGCGCGACATGGACGAGGCGCTGGAAACCTTCGGCCCCAGCGCCGACGGCGTCGAGCCCTTGCTGAAAACGCTGGGCGCCGGCGTGCAACCCATCAATTTCCACCCGACGGCGAGGCGCGCCGCCCAGAAGACGGCTTAACAGGAGCACATCATGGACTATTTGCATCAATTCCTCTACGGGATCTACCCCTACATCGCGCTGGCGATCTTCCTGCTCGGCAGCCTGATCCGCTTCGACCGCGAGCAATACACGTGGAAGTCGGACTCCAGCCAGGTGCTGCACCGCGGCAGCCTGCGCGCCGGCAACATCCTGTTCCACGTCGGCATCATCGGCCTGCTGTTCGGCCACGCGGCCGGCCTGCTGACCCCGGTGTGGGTGTGGGACACGCTGGGCGTCTCCCACGGCCTGAAGCAACTGGTGGCGATGGTCGCCGGCGGCGTCATGGGCACGATGTGCCTGGCCGGCGTGCTGCTGTTGCTGGTGCGCCGCTTCACCAACGAGCGCCTGCGCGCCGTCACCACCTTCAAGGACAAGGTCGTGATGCTGTGGATCTTGCTGACCCTGCTGCTGGGCCTGTCCTCGATCGCCGTCTCGGCCTCGCACATGGACGGCCACATGATGGTCCTGTTGATGAACTGGGCGCAGCACATCGTCACCTTCCGCGGCGACGCGGCGCAATTCATCATCGAAGCGCCGCTGGTCTTCAAGCTGCACCTGTTCATGGGCATGTCGCTGTTCGTCATCTTCCCGTTCACCCGCCTGGTGCACGTGTGGAGCGGCTTTGGCGCCCTCAGCTACCTGGGCCGCGTTTACCAACTGGTGCGCAGCCGCTGATCGAGGAGAGACATCATGGGAATTTCCGTCAACGGCGTCGACATCAGCGACAGCGAAATCGAACGCGAACTGCCGCACCACCAGGCGGCCGGCAACCCGCTCAAGCAGAGCGTGCACGAACTGGTGCTGCGCACCGTGCTGCTGCAGGAGGCCGAGCGCCTGGGCATCGCCGGCGACGGCGACGATGCCCGCATCGAAGCGCTGTTCGCGCAAGAGGTGCGGGTGCCGGAGGCCGACGCGGCCGCCTGCGAAATCTACTACCGCAACCAGCCGCAGCGCTTCACCAACGGCGCCATGGTCGAGGCGCGCCACATCCTGTTCCAGGTGACGCCGAGCGTGCCGCTGGAACTGCTGCGCGAAACGGGCGAGGCGGTGCTGGCGGAACTGCGCGTCAAGCCGGAGCGCTTCGCCGAACTGGCGCGCGAATACTCGAACTGCCCGTCGGGCGCCGTCGGCGGCAGCCTGGGCCAGCTGTCGCTGGGCCAGACCGTGCCGGAGTTTGAAAAGCTGCTGTTCCGGCTGGAGCCGGGCGCCGTGGCCGAACACCTGCTGGAAACGCGTTTCGGCCTGCACATCGTCGAAGTGCTGCGGCGCATCGACGGCGTGCTGCTGCCGTTCGAGGCCGTGCAGGCGCAGATCGCCGACCGCCTGAAGCGGGCCGCGTGGCAGCGCGCGCTGCACCAATACCTGCAAATCCTCGTGGGCCGCGCCGACATCGAAGGCGTCACCCTGGAAGGCGCCGACAGCGCGCTGGTGCAGTAAAGCCAAGGCAGTAACGCCACCCCTGGCCTGCGGCGCAGGGGTCTGACCCCGGCCGCCAGGGGGCAGACCCCAGCTTTCAGGCGCAGTTGGCAGGCGCCGAAGCGGCCCAGGCAGCGCCTAGTTCAAACTAACTAGCTCCCCTAGCCCCTCTTGCCCACAGTAAAACGCCGCACGAGCCGCTACAATCCCCCCATCTGTTGTGAAGGAGTCTGCGATGTTACGCGACCGATTTGGTCGATCCATCGAGTATCTGCGGCTATCGGTCACCGACCGCTGCGATTTGCGTTGCAGCTATTGCATTCCAAAGGGTTTCCGCGGCTTCGAGGAACCCGAGCACTGGCTGACCTTCGATGAGATCGAACGCCTGCTGGCCGCCTTTGTGCGGCTGGGCACCACGCGCATCCGCATGACGGGCGGCGAACCGCTGCTGCGGCGCGACCTGCCGCTGCTGGCCGGGCGCCTGTCGGCGCTGCCGGGCCTGCGCGACCTGTCGCTGTCGACCAACGCCACGCAACTGGCGCGCCATGCGGTGGCGCTGAAAGCGGCCGGGGTCGGCCGCATCAACGTCAGCCTCGACTCGCTCGACCGCGCCTGCATGGAAAAGATCACGGGCCGCGACAGCCTGGCGCCCATCCTCGACGGCCTGCGGGCCGGCAAGGCGGCCGGTTTCGCGCCCATCAAGATCAATATGGTGGCGATGCGCGGCGTGAACGAAGACCAGATCGACGACATGGTCGCCTTCTGCATCGAGCAGCAATTCATCCTGCGCCTGATCGAGGCGATGCCGATGGGTTCGACCGGACGCGACACCGGCTTCCTCGACCTGGCGCCGATCCAGGCGCGGCTGCAGCGCAAGTTCGGCCTGGTGCCGCAGGCGCTGGAGCTGGGCGGCGGGCCGGCGCGCTACATGGCCACGCCGGACGGGCGCAGCAGCATCGGCTTCATCACGCCGATGTCGCAGCACTTCTGCGCCAGCTGCAACCGGGTGCGGCTGGCCGTCGACGGCACGCTGTACCTGTGCCTGGGCCAGGAAGAAAAGTATGAGTTCCGGCCGCTGCTGCGCGGCGGCGCCAGCGACGCCGAACTGGAGGCGGCGATCCGCGCCGCCATCGAACTCAAGCCGCAGCAGCACGATTTCCGCGAACAACCGGGAAAAATCATCCGTTTCATGGCGCAGACCGGCGGCTGAAGCCGGGCCGGCACGGCTGGCGTTCCCCTCAGACAACGATTCGCGCCTATACTATTGGAAATACATGGAGGCAGCGATGAAACAGCGGGATGCAGGCAGTGGACGGAGGGCGCATGGTGCGTGAAGTGATGCGTTCGTCCTGGGAAAAACTGTCGACCAAGATCGTCGGCGCGCTGCTGTGCTTCCTGACGCTGGCGCTGCTGGCGATCGGCATGACGCTGTTCCTGTCCTGGCAACTGGAGGGCAGTTCCGCCGCCATCAACGAGACGGGCAGCCTGCGCATGCAAAGCTACCGATTGACGATGCTGGTGACGCGCCTGGACGCCGAGCCGTTCGAGGCCAGCCTGCGCCCGGCCAGCGAGCGCCAGGTGCAACTGATCGACGCCACACTGCTGCGCCTGACCCGGGGCGACCCGCAGCGCCCCCTGTTCCTGCCGCCCGGCAGCGAAATCCAACACGAATTCGGCCGCATCCGCCAGGTCTGGCAGCGCACGCTGCGCCCCGGCGTCGTCAGCCTGCTGGAAGTGCCGGAGCGGCAACCGGCGCGCCTGCTGGCGCTGCAGCGCAACGCCGAGGACTTCGTCGCCCAGGTCGACGGCCTGGTGCGCCTGATCGAGCGCGACAGCGAGCAGCGCACCTTCTGGCTGCGCGGCTCGCAACTGGTGTTGCTGGGCATGGCGATCTGCGGCACGGTCAGCATGATCTACCTGATGTTCATGCTGATTATCGAACCGGTCACCCGCCTGCGCGAGGGCATGGAGCGGATGACCGACAAGGACTTCAGCGTGCGCCTGCCCGTCGAGAGCGAGGACGAATTCGGCCAGTTGGCCGACGGCTTCAACCAGATGGCCGACCATTTGCAGGCCCTGTACGGCAGCCTGGAAGACCGCGTCAGCATCAAGACGGCGGAGCTGGAAGACCAGAACCGCGAACTGGCGCTGTTGTACGGCATCGCCGCCTTCCTGCAGCGGCCCCTGCCGCTGGAGGCGCTGTGCGAGGGCTTCCTGCAGCGCATACGCGAATACTTCGTCGCCGACGGCGGCTCCGTGCGCGTGCTCGACGCCGTCCGCGGCAACCTGCACATGGTAGTGCACCACGGCCTGTCGGTGGAGCTGGTCGAGGCCGAGCACTGCCTGAAGGTGGGCGACTGCCTGTGTGGCGAGGCTGTCGAGAAGAAGATCACGATGGTGCACGACATGCGCACGGTGGACCGCGACTACAAGCTGCAATGCCACCGCGAGGGCTTCGCGACCGTGTCGGTGTTCCACATCCACGCCCACGAGCAGCACATGGGCTTCTTCAACCTGCATTTCCGCGAACCGAAGGTGTTCAGCAAGCGCGAGGAATCGCTGCTGGAGACGCTGGGCCAGGTGCTCGGCATTGCGCTGGAAAACCTGCGCCTGGCCGCGCGCGAGCGCGAGATGGCCATTTCCGAGGAGCGCAACCTGGTCGCCCAGGGTCTGCACGACAGCATCGCCCAGAGCCTGAACTACCTCAACTTGCAGGTGCAAATGCTGGACGACTCGGTCAAGCACGCGCGCTTCGAAGAAGTGGCCGGCATCGTGCCGGCGCTGCGCCTGGGCGTGCAGGAAAGCTACGAGGACGTGCGCGAACTGCTGCTGAACTTCCGCAGCCGCCTGATGGAGGACGACCTGATCGGCTCGCTGCAGATCACCATCGACAAATTCCGCCGCCAAACCGGTATCGCCGCCGAACTGGTGGCCGACGTCGACGGCGCGCCGTTCCCGCGCGAGCAGCAACTGCAACTGCTGTTCATCGTGCAGGAGGCGCTGTCGAACATCCGCAAGCACGCGCTGGCCAGCCGGGTCGAGGTGCGCTTGCAGGACAGCCAGGACTTCAAGCTGACGATACACGACAATGGCATCGGCTTCGACGCCGACACCCTGCTGCAGAAGGGCGAAAGCCACGTCGGCATCCACATCATGCGCGAGCGCGCCCAGCGCATCGACGCCAGTTTCGCGGTCAGCTCGGTGCCGGGACGCGGCACCACGGTCGAACTGCACCTGCGGCACGAACAGCGCCGCGCCGCCTGATTCAATTGAAAGAGAATGGAGTAAAGATGGAGACACCAGATAAACCGATCAGCGTCCTGCTGGTCGACGACCACGCGCTGTTCCGCAGCGGCATACGCTCGCTGCTGCAGCGCCACACCGAGTTCGTGGTGGTGGGCGAGGCCGGCGACGGCGTCGACGGCATCAAGCGCGCCCAGCAACTACAGCCCGACGTGGTGCTGCTCGACCTGAACATGCCCGGCATGTCCGGGGTCGAAACGCTGCAACTGATGCAGCAGGATTGCCCGGACGCGGCGATATTGATACTGACCGTGTCGGAGGACGCCGACGACCTGGCGGCGGCGCTGCGGGCCGGCGCCTGCGGCTACCTGATCAAGAACATCGACGCCGATTATCTGGTGCGGGCGCTGCGCCGCGCCGCCGGCGGCGAAACCGTGGTGGCGGAGGCGATGACGGGCAAGCTGGTGGCGCAACTGCAGGCCGGCACGCAGCGCGAAGAGCCGGTGTCGGAGCTGGACAAACTGACGCCGCGCGAAAAGGACATCATCGACTGCCTCGCGCGCGGCGAGAGCAACAAGGGCATCGCCCGTTCGCTCGACCTGGCGGAAAGCACCGTCAAGATCCACGTGCAGAACGTGCTGAAGAAGCTGAAGCTGACCAGCCGCGTGCAAGCGGCCGTCTACGCCGTCGAACACCGGCAGGGGAAGTAAGCGGGCCGGAAACGGCCAGTTCAGGGCAGGGGAGTCAAGCGGGGCCAAGCCCTTGCGGGGGCTGCCCCGGCTTTATGCCGCCGGAAACGGCAGGAACTCAAGAACCGCAGCAACCGCCGCAGCAGCCGCCGGTTTCCGGCAATTCCAGGCGGTAGCCGGCCCGATCCAGGGCCTGCTGCAATTGCGCCGGCGTCGCCAGCGTCTCATCCAGTTGCACGGTGGCGCGTTGGCCGGCCAGCGAGACGCTGACGGAGCCGACGCCGTCCAATGCCTCCAGCGCGCGCGTGACCGTGTCGGCGCAGCCTTCGTTGTTCATTCCCTGGATTTTCAAAATTTTAGTTTGCATGACAGCCTCATTGCGAAATCGGTTAATGGTGTGAAACGGCGCGCTACGGCGGCGAACCAGATCAGCGTATGCGAGGCGCCGGCGGCAGTCCAGAGGTGTGCCGGGATTATTTGAAATCCTTGATCCAAGTTAATTTTCACCGTCTCCACCTAGACCATCTGCCGCCGCGGCCTAGTTCTTTTTGCGGTTGTGTAAACCCGCCATTAAAAGTAGCATGTAACATGTATCTTTTAAAAAGCGAGTGCGTGATGAGCCTGATATCTATCGAAGAACCCGAAGCCGAGTCCGCCGCGCTGTGGCAGGGCAACCACGCCATCTGGCGTCTCGGCTTCCGCCCGTTTTACCTGCTGGCGGCGATTTTTGCGGCGCTCGCCGTGCCGCTGTGGCTGACCCAATACATGGGCTGGCTGCGCGGCTGGCCGCACGTCGGCCTCGGCTGGCACATGCATGAAATGGTGTTCGGCATGGCCATCGCCGTCATCGTCGGCTTCCTCTTCACGGCGGCGCGCAACTGGACCGGCTTGTGGACGCCACACGGCGGCCACCTGGCGGCGCTGGCCGGACTGTGGCTGGCCGGCCGCGTGGCGATGCTGGCCGCGCCGGCGCCGCTGGCGGCGGCCATCGACTTTGCCTTCCTGCCGCTGGCCGCCTGGCCGCTGTACCAGGTGCTGGCGAAGTCCGGCAACAAACGCAACCTGTTCCTGGCCGGCTTGCTCGGGCTGCTGACGATAGCCAACGGCCTCTACCACGCCGCCGCGCTGGGGCTGCTGGCACTGTCGCCGACCACGCCCATCCAGGCGGCTATCCTGCTGATCGTCGTCATCGAGGCCGTCATCGGCGGGCGCGTCATTCCCATGTTCACGCGCAACGGTGCACCCGGCACCGATGCCGTGCAGAATCCCAAACTGGACCGCGTTGCGATGGCCTTGATGGTGTTGGCCGCGCTGGCCTGGGTGTGCGGCGCACCGGCGCTGTTGAGCGCGCCGCTGGCCCTGGCCGCCGCCGTTGCGTCGGCCTTGCGGCTGGCCGGTTGGAAGCCGCACCGCACCCTGCAAGTGCCGCTGCTGTGGATCTTGCACCTGTCGTATGCGTGGATACCATTCGGTTTTGTGCTGCTGGCGGCGGCCGCGCTGCACTGGGTGTCGGCCAGCGCCGCATTCCACGCCCTGACGGTCGGCTCCATGGCCGGGCTGATCATCGGCATGATGACGCGCACCACGCTCGGCCATACCGGCCGTCCGCTGAAGGCGGGCCGGGCCGAGTCGGCGATGTTCTGGCTGATCCAGGGCGGCGCGCTGGCCCGCCTGCTGGCCGGCGTTGGGCCGCAGACCCTGCACGGCGCCTGGCTGGTCGGGGCAGGCGTGCTGTGGGCGCTGGCCTTCGCGCTGTACGCCGTCACCTACGCTCCCTACCTGTGGCGGCCGCGCATAGACGGGCGCGAAGGTTAAACGCCAGCCGCTCGGACTTGCGCGCGCGCCTTGCCTCAGTTGTCGAGTTGCGTTTGATCGTAGACGCGTTTAACGAATAGCTCCGTCTTGTCGCCGTCAAAAAAGACGGCGACACGGCTGGCGGCCGCGCAAGCCGGCGCCGCGTCAAACACGATTTACTTACTTCGCGGCCGATTCGCCAGCGTGCTTCTTAGTCCGGGAGAATTGCGCTATGCCCCGTTATGGCGTTTGGCCACGCACTATGCGCAATAAATAATCCCGTGCAGCAGCCCGGTCCATTCCTTTCTCCTGCAAGTGCGGCAGTAATTTATCAAACAGTTCGCGGTGGCGCTGGCGGGCCTCGGAAGTGCCGCGCCGATCCGAAAAGAAATCCATCAGCGTGGACCCGCACAGGCAATTCCGATAAGCCTCAACGATGGCGATGTTGTTTTCATCGAAACCCTGTTTCAGTCCGGTGACGTTCTTGCGTACCGATTGCGTTTGCTGCATGAACTCTTCCGCCGTGGCGAACACCCGCCCGCAGCAGTTGCAATGTTTGGGAAATGCGGCTGCGGCCAGGGCGCGCAAACCTTCAAAGAAAATCTGGGCTTGCATCATGGGGCCCCCTTTCTCCTGTTTCAGCGGGCTAGGCTGTACCGGCGGCAAGCGCGGCGTATGGTGCCTCGGCGGGCCAGGCTTTTGGCCTTTGTATCCCCACTTCAAAACGGCGGAACGACTCCTGTATATGCTCCTTCAGCAAGCCCTCATCCCAGGGCTTGGTGATGAATTTGTAGACGGCGCCTTCGTTGATGGCCGCAGTGACCGAATTCAGTTCAGTGTAGCCAGACAGCATGATGCGCACGACCTCCGGATACAATCCCTTGACGCGGCGTAACAGTTCGGTGCCGGGCATGTCCGGCATGCGCGCATCCGAAATGATCACGCCCACCGGATGGATGGCCAGCAGTTCCAGCGCTTCCTGCGGCTTGGTGGTGCTGAGTATCCGGTAGCCTTCCTTGCGCAGCGTGCGCTGCAATGCGGACAGAACATGTTCCTCGTCATCCACCAACAGCAGTACGCGTTGCCGCGATTCGGCATGACAGTTGTCGGGCGGCAGACGGGCACCGGCATGCAGCAGCGTGTCCATTTCTCCGCTGGGTAGAGGGCGGCTGAAATAATAGCCTTGTATGGCGTCGCAGAGGTTGGTATTGAGAAAGCCCAACTGCCCCTCCGTTTCCACGCCTTCGGCCACCGTGGTCATATGCAGCGACTTGGCCATGGCGATGATGGATTTGGTCAGCGAAGCCCCATCGACGTTGTCGGTAACGTCGCGGATGAAGGATTGATCGATCTTGACCACATCGATGGGGAATTGCTTGAGATAGGACAGGCTGGAATAGCCGGTGCCGAAGTCGTCCAGCGACAGTGTGACGCCGATCTCCTTCAGTTGCTCCAGCGACTGCACCACCAGGTCCCGGTTTTGCATCAACAGGCTCTCGGTCAGTTCCAGTTCCAGGCATTCGGCCGGTACGCCGCTGTCGGCCAGTACCTCGCGCACCAGATCCGGCATGTTGATCTGGAGGAACTGGCGTGCCGACACATTCACCGCCATCGTCAAGTGCGGGAAGCCGTTGGCGTGCCAGGCGCCCAGTTGCGCGCAGGCGGTGCGCAGCACCCATTCGCCGATAGGAATGATCAGACCCGTGTCCTCGGCCAGCGGGATGAAGCGGTCCGGCGGCACCAGGCCGATTTCCGGACGACGCCAGCGCAGCAGCGCTTCCATGCCATAGATCTTTCCACTGCCGAGGTCGACTTTGGGCTGGTAATGCAATTCCAGCTCGTGGTGCGCCAGCGCCTGGTGCAAGGCATGTTCGATTTCCGCCCTTTCCTCCACCAGCACGCCCATCTTGTGGTTATAGAACTGGTAGCCGTTGCGCCCCTTGTCCTTGGCGCTATAGAGCGCGGCATCGGCCGTCTTGAGCAGCAACTCGCCGCTGTCTCCGTCGGCGGGGAAGACGCTGACACCGATGCTGGTGCTGATGTGCAGCGTGTGTTCGCCCAGCAGGCAGGGATCGATGAACATCGACAGCACTTTCTTCACGATCTCCTCGGCCGTCTGGGCATCGGGCAGGTCGGTCAGCAAAATGACAAATTCGTCGCCGCCCTGGCGGGCCACGGTGTCACCTTCACGCACGGCCATCTTGAGGCGCCCGGCGACAGCCTGCAACAGTGCATCGCCTACCGGATGGCCGTAACTGTCGTTGACGAACTTGAAGCGGTCCAGGTCCAGCACTAGCGTGGCCAGGTGCAAGCCGGTGTGTCGCGCATGGGCGATGACCTGGTTGATGCGGTCGTTCAGCAGTTTGCGGTTGGGCAGATCGGTCAGCGCATCGTGGTTGGCCAGGTATTCGATGCGCAGCTCTTGCTGCTTGCGCTCGGTGATGTCTTGCACGGTGCCGCGTAACAGCAGCACCCGGCCGCCTTCCTGCGTCGCCTCGGCCTGGTGGAAGACGATGCGTTCGCTGCCGTCCGGCTGCAGAATCCGATGTTCCATGCAGTAGCTGGTGCCGCTGGCATACAGTCCCATGAAGGCTTCCAGCAGTTGCGGGCGTTGCTCCACTGGTAAGCACAGCAACAATCGATCGAAACTGGTCGGCCCGGTATCGCTTGCCAATCCCAGGATGCGCAACATCTCCGGCGACCAATAGCCGCTGCTGTTGCCGACGCGGTATTCCCAGTTGCCGAGCCGTGCCAGCGCCTGCGCGTGGCTGAGGCTCTCTTGGATGCGGCTCAGTTCTGTCAACGCGCTACTGGCCTGCAGCAAATAGCGTATGCGGTGCGCCAGCAAGCGCCACTGCATGGGCTTGGCGATGAAATCGCTGGCCCCTGCCTCCAGCGCTTGCTTGATGGAGTCGTCGTCGTCGTTGCCGGTCAGGACCACGATGGGCACGTGCGCGCCGCCCGGCAGCCGGCGCAGTTGTTCGCAGCACTCGAAGCCGCTCATGCCGGGCATGGTGACATCCAGCAATATAAGGTCGGGCGCGCCGCGCTGGAAGGCGCCGATCGCTTCCAGGCCGCTGGCCGTTTCCTCGATCCGGAAACCTTCCGGTTCCAGTGCTTCGATCACGAGGAAGCGGGTCATGGCATCGTCATCGACCACCAGGATCAGCGGTTGCGGGGAGGGTTCCGGATTCATATGGCTTCCTTCTCAATTGCCAGGGCGGCGAGGACACGGCTCAGCTCTTCCTGGATGCCGCAAATGTGGGGCAGCGCGCTGCCAACGTCATTGCCGCGCGCGTACTGTTCGATTTCGCGGCAGGTGCTCGACAGGTTCAGCGCCCCCACGTTGGCGCAGCTCGATTTCAGCGTGTGCGCCGCCAGCCGCAAGGCTTCGGTGTCGCTGGCTGCGGCGGCCACCCGCAGCTCGCCCAGAAGGCGCGGGGCGTCGCTGTAAAACAAGTCGATGATGCGGGCCAGCACATCGGGGCGGCCGGGGCGCCGCATCGCCCGCAAGTTTTGCAGCGCGGCGGGGTCGAGGATGGCGGCAGCTTCCGGTTTCGCCGCTTCGACCGCGAGGGCGGCGTCGAGCGGCGCCGCCGTATCGGCCTCAAGTAATGCCGCTTGCCTCGGCTCGGCCACTGCGGGGGACGCCAGACGCCAGCGCGCCAGCACTGCTAGCAGCCCGGCGCGGGTGTAGGGCTTGGCAATGTAATCGTCCATGCCCGCATCCAGGCAAAGTTCGCGGTCGCCGAGAATCGCGTTGGCGGTGAGGGCGATGATGGGCGTGCGGCGCCGGCCAAGCTCCAGTTCCATGCGGCGCAAACGGCTGGTGGCCTCGAAGCCATCCATTTCCGGCATCTGGCAATCCATCAGGATCACGTCGAACTCTTGCCGCTGCCAGAGCGCCAGCGCGCGCCGCCCGTCGTCGGCCGGGGTGATCTGGTAGGCGCCATCTTCCAACATGGCCAGGGCGATCTCCAGGTTGATCGCATTGTCTTCGACCAGCAGCACGCGCGTGGCGGCCAGATTGGCGCCGTCCGGCGGCGCAGCGGCCGTGCCGGGGGCGGCCGGCGCCAGCGGTGGGGGCGGCACGCCGAAGCCGCTGACAGCCTCTATGCAGTGGCGCAATTCCGCCGCCCGCACCGGCTTGGTCAGGCAGTATTCCACGCCCAGCCCCAGTACCTGGTGCAGCTCGGCCGAGGCGTCGAGCGAACTGAGCATAATGATGCTCAGGGCCGCCAGCCCGGCATCCGTCTTGATCGCCCGCACCAGGTCGATGCCGTCCATCACCGGCATCCGCATGTCGACGATGGCCAGGTCGAACGGCCGCCCCTTGCGCTGCGCGCTTTGCAGCAGGGCCAGGGCCTCGGCCCCATCTGCGGCATAGGCGGCGGCCATCTGCCACTCGATGGCATGCTGCAGCAGGATGTTACGGTTGGTGGCGTTGTCGTCCACGATCATCACGCTCAAGCCGCCGAGCGATACGCGCGCCGCCGGCGCCGGCGGCGCCTCGGCCTGGGTTAAGGTTTCCAGGACGACGGTCACCGCAAAGCAGGAACCCCGGCCCGGTTCCGACTTGAGCGTAATGGTGCCGCCCATCATTTCCGCCAGTTGCTTGATGATCGCCAGGCCCAGGCCTGTGCCGCCGTATTTGCGCGAAGTGGCGCTGTCCGCCTGGCGGAACGGCTGGAACACCACCGCCGCCGCTTCCGGCGCCATGCCGATGCCGGTGTCGGATACCGTCAGGCGGATCTGGTCCTGGCCGGCGCAACTGATATCCACGGCGATTTCGCCGCGTTCGGTGAATTTGGTGGCGTTGTTGAGCAGGTTGGTCAGGATTTGGCGCAGGCGCACCGGGTCGCCGCGCACATGCTGCGGGACATCGCCAGCGATGCGGCAGGTGAATTCGATCGCCTTGCGCTGTATGCCATTGGCAAACAAGGCCACGACATCGTCGATCACCTGGCGCAGGTCGAAGGGGATATGTTCCAGCACCAGCTTGCCGGCCTCGATTTTCGAGAAGTCCAGAATGTCGTCGATGATGCTCAACAGGCTCTCGCCCGAGCGGTGCACGGTGCTGACGAAGCGCCGCTGCTTGGGACTGAGTTCGGTGCCCTGCAACAGTTCCGTCATGCCCAGCACGCCATTCATCGGGGTGCGGATCTCGTGGCTCATCTTGGCCAGGAACTCGGACTTGGCGCGGTTGGCCGCATCGGCCTCGGCCTTGGCTTGCTTGAGGGCGAGGTCGCGCTGCTCGACGTGTTCCAGCATGCCATTGAAGCCGTCGATGAGCATCCCCAGTTCGTCGCCCCCATGCTGGTGCACCCGTACCGACAGATCCTTGCCGCGACGGATATGGGCAATGGCTTCCGACAGGCGCGCCAGCGGCCTGGCAATCGATGCACTGATCAGCCCGGTGACCGCCACGCAGGCCAGCAACAGTACCAGCACGATCCCCAAGATCAGCACAAACGAGCGCTGCACGCCATCGCGCACCATGGCCACGGCGTCCTGCTGCTGCCGGTCGATGTGCGCCACCTGCTGTTCGGAGTAGGCCACTTGCTGTCGCTCAAAGGCGCGCACGTGATTGATGGCGTCGTCCAGCGCGGTGTGGCTCGCCAGCACGCTGCTCTTGGCCGTCACCAGGCGCTCTCCCAAACGCTGCACCGCGCCCAGGAAGATATTGATCGCCGCCGTTTCTGCCATCAGACCATGCTGGCCTATGCTCTGCAACAATGCCTGCATGGTCGCCACGTCGCGATGCAGAGAGGCGGTTAGCCGCGTCATGTCGCGGCCCAGGTCCGCGACCTCATCGACGGAGTCGCTGAGCATGATTCCGCCAATGTCGAGGCTGATGGCATCGACTGCAAGGCTGATTTCACCGCTGGCGTCTTCGATGCGGGCCGAGGTATGCATGTAGCGGTTGGTTTCCGCCAGCTTGCCGCGTCCCATCGCCAGCTGCAATTCGATGGGATCCAGTTCCTCGGCCAGGCGCAAATGGGCCGCGGCCAGGGTGCCGACGATCTGCGCCTTGAGGCTCAGGTACGCCGCCTCCTCGCTGGCATCGGCCAGCAGTCTGGCCCGCAAGGTCATCAGGCCGGCGGCGGGGTCCAGCAGCAGGTGGGCGGTATCGAGCAGTTTCCCCCGCAAGGCTTGCTGGGCGGCACTGGCATTGCGCTCGCCGCTCTCGGACAGGCGCGCGACCACCGCCGCCAGACGCTCGCGCAAGGGGGCGATCCGATAGCGGCCTTTGACGGCGTCCGTTTCGGCCATGGATATCTGCATCTCCTGGATGCCCTTGCGCATATCGGTCAGGTGGCGTGCATTCTGGTTCAAGCGCTGGCTGTCCTGCTGCACCTCGGCGGCGGCGACCTGGGCCTGGCTATCGACCTCGCGTATCCTGCTCCGCGTCGATTTTGCCGCACCCTTGATCTGCTCCAGCACGCGGCGAATTTCCGTTGCCTGGGCCTTGTAATAGGCCACGTTCACCAGCCGTTCCCGGACCGCCTGCCGCATGCTGCGGTACTCCCGCTCGAAGGCGGTGTGATAGCGGGGTATATTGCGCTCGCCATGCTGCCGCAAACCATTGCTGACGTCCTCGGCAACTTTGATATTGGCAACGATTTTTCCTGAAACCTGCTCCATCTGTTCAACGTTTTCGGCCTTGCCGAGCTCGAAGAAATCCGACGCCATATCCTGCACGGTATAGCGCAGGCGCAACACGTCAACATACAGGGGGACGGTCTGGTCGGTCAGTCCGTGCACGTGAGTCTCGATTCCTTTCACCACTAGCAGGCTGGCTGCCGCCATCGCCGCCACACACAGCAGCAGGACGGCGGTACTGCTGACCAGCTTGGTCTTGATCTTCACGCTAAGCTCCAACGGAAAACAGCGTGCGCCAGGCCAATACGGCTACGGCGCGCGGGAATTACTGGCCGCCAGGCGGCGCCGCGACGGGGACGATCTTGCCGTCCACGATGCGGGTCAGGAAGACGGCCGTTGACGCCTGGTGGTCGCCAGGTCGCAGCGTCAGGTGCAGGCCGCCGATGTCAAGCCGGTCGAACGTTTCGAAGCTCTGGATTAAACGCTCGCGCGTCAGATTGATGCCAGCTTGACGCATTGCCGCCACCATCGCCTTGGCCGAGATGCAACCCTCGAAATTAACGAAGGACAGCTGGGCTCCCGGCACATGCCTGGCCAGCAAGGCGGCGCACTCAGCGGCGACGGGAAGCGTACGGTCATCCGGCAGCGGCACCACCTGCGAGATCAGAATGCCGTTGCCCTCGGTGCCCAGCAATTGCAACAGGCTGTCGGTGCCGACAAAGGAAACCGTCGCCAGGTTGGCTTTCAGCCCGGCCTTGGCCGCCTCCCGCACGAACGCCGCCACCGGCGTGTACGGCCCGACCATGATGACCGCCTCCAGGTCCTGTCCTATTAGCGCCGCCAGTCCGGCCTTGACTGCCGTGGTGCCGCGCTGAAAAGATCCCCTGGCGATCAGCTCCAGGCCGCGCCGTTTCAGGGCGCGCACGGTGCCGCCCAATACGGCATAGCCGAAACCGTCGTCCTGGTACATGATGCCAAAGCGTTTGATGCCACGGTGGATGAAAGACTGGACCAGAGCGTCCGATTCATCGTCATAGCTGGAGCGGAAATTAATGATTTCACGCACCACGGGCTGGCGCAGGGTCATGGCCCCCGTAAATGCGCCGACCAGCGGCACGTTCATTTCCTGCACGATGGGAATGACGGCATTGGTGGTGGGCGTGCCCACATAGCCGAACAAGGCAAAGACTTGTTTTTCCTCGATCAGTTTCAGGGTTTCGTTGATGGCCCGGTCGGGATCGTAGCCATCGTCCGCAACCAGCAGTTCGATATTCCGGCCGTGAATGCCGCCACGGCTATTCACGTCCTGGAAGACGGCCATGGCGCCGTCGAGCATGGCACGCCCCAGGCCGGAGGCCGCGCCGGTCTGCGCATTCACCATGCCTAGCCGAATCTGGGTGTTGCTGATGCCAGGTTCGCCCGCACGGCTGGCGCCAATCCCAAAGATAATGATCAGCAAGCAATATTTCAAAATTGATCGCATGAGCTGTCTTTGTTGTGATTGACACAAACATAATAAGAACTAAAACGAGTATGGCGGAAAATTGCCTGCTCAAAACTCTCGAATGATCACGCAGTGGAACTAAATCCCGGGTCAGATAACAAGGTGGTGGTTCGAATGGATTAGTCCAGGAAAAACCTGCCTAGGAATGCGAGTTTACGCGTGACTGCGGGGAAAATTCGGACGCATAACCCGGAGCGATAATGCGTCCTGGTGAAAAATATTGGGGAAGTATATTATGGCCTTATTGGCAATGAAATGCGCGGTAATGCATCCTGGAATACGCGACCGTGCATTTTCATAATTAATAAAGTAAGGTTAACAGCTGGCTGTATATCCGCCGACGGCGCGGTTTGGGCCGCATACCCGCGCGCTGCATCAAGCATCTGGCAAGCGCCGCCACATGTGGGCGCGGGAGCGTGCTGGTCCGGCGACGGACAACCCGCAATAGAGGCAGGCATCATGATAGCTATCCGCATGCTATTGGCCGTATGCCGTCCTTGTCGCGGACCCAGGCTTACGTTTCGCGATGGCCGCTATTTTTTTGTATCACTATCAATCAGGTTCTTCATTTTTTGGGAAATCGCCTCCATCTTATCGACTCGGTCATTTATCTCTGCGCAGTTTTTTTGTAACGCTCTCTCAGAGGACTTTGCCGGATAGACGGCCAGCAAATTAGAGCAATCGCAGCGAAGACTGGCCTTCAGTCGCTTGGACTGACGCTCGCGTAGTTCTGCAATCCAGCATCCGTCCGCACAACCGCAAGAGCGATAAGTAAGCTGCTCTTTTTTTTCCGCCCAAGGCAGGGTATAGGTTCCGGGGTAGCTGCTTGAATAAGCGTTCTTTCCAAGCAATGTAAAAAGCATGAAGGCAAGGACTCGTAGTGGCATATTAACCGTCATATTCATCATTCAATCCCCAATACTACCCGGCAAGGCCAGCTTTTGGCCTAGTTTACTTATTTCTTGAAGAGCCAGGGACGGACCATGATTGCCGGGAAATGGTTGCTTGACCGCCCCAGACTTGACCGGCATGCCGTTCTTGGACCCTTGCAGTCTTTCGCAAATCTTTTTTTTGCGGCCCGCGCATGGGCGCTTTGTAGTAGCAATTGCGCGCCTTCGCGCCGTGCCTCCCTCCTTGTCTCAAATCAAACCGTGCCTCCCCCGCGCCGCCGATAATCGCTCAGTCGGCGCAGGGCGTGGCCGCACGGAACATGCAGACCGACTCACCCTGAGTCGCAAGTCGATAGTTGTCTCTTTTGCGAAATTTTTAAAAACGCAAACTTGACATTGTTTACTCGTCTGCTAGCCTTTCTGTTGAGTTCGCTAGGCAACTCGCATCGTGAAAGCAGATACCCAGTACAGGAGCAGCATGCCGAATTTCGACTGAAGCAAACTTTTGAAGGAGGGCGACATGCCTTCGACTCTGAGTTACCCAGGCGTTTATATTGAAGAAATTCCCAGCGGCGTGCGCACCATCACCAGCGTCGCCACCTCGGTATGTGCCTTTCCCGGCCGGGCCTTGCGCGGCCCGACCGACGAGGCGGTCGTCATCAACAGCTATGGCGATTTCGAGCGCATCTTCGGTGGCTTGTGGGTGGAAAGCAGCCTCGGTTTCGCGGTGCGCGACTTTTATCTGAACGGCGGCAGCCAGGCCATTATCGTGCGCCTGTTCCACGCCAACCCGGCCGACGCCGCCGCCGTGCCGCCGGTGCCGAACAAGACCCCTCTGAGCGTCGGCAACTTCACTTTCGAGGCGGCCTATGAGGGCAGTTGGGGTGGTAATCTGCGCTTCACGCTCGACGCTGTCGTGTCCGACCAGGTGGCGCTGCAGATGGGCGTGCCCAAGAACGCCTTGTTCAATCTGACCGTGCGCGAGGTGGACGCCAACGGCATGCCGGTGCAGATCGAGCAGTTCCGCAATCTGACCATCGTGCCCAGCTCGCGCCAGGTGCACAAGGTGCTCAGCATCGAGTCGCGGCTGCTGCGCTGGAAGGGCGTGTGGCCGCCCGGTTCGGCGCCCGACGTGGCCGCCATCCATACTGCCGAGCTGGAATTGGCCGATGCGCTGAAGGTGCTGGCCGCCGCGAAGAGCGCGCAGCCGCCCTCCCAGCCCGCCATCGACGCCGCGCAGGCGGTGGTGAACACGAAGACGAAGGCGCTGGCGGATGCCAGCACCGACAATATTACCCGCGCCGAGCAGAAGCTGGCGGCGGCGTTGAAAGCGAATCCTCCGGTGCCGAACGACATCACCGTCGCCCGCGATGAACTGGCCGCCGCCAAGAAGACCTCGAACGGCTCCGCCCTGGTGCTGGACGACTTCACCGGCCCCGGCAAGCAGAACGCGAAGAAGGGCCTGTATGCCTTGCGCAAGGCCGATTTGTTCAACATCCTGTGCCTGCCGCCGTATCTGGCCGACGGCAATGTCGACGTCGCCCTGGTCAGCGAGGCGGCCAGCTACTGCGAGCAGAGGCGCGCGATGCTGCTGGTCGACCCGCCCGCCGCGTGGAACGACAAGGACGCGGCCAAGGCCGGCGTGTCCGGCGTCGGCACCAACAGCAAGAACGCGGCACTGTTCTTCCCGCGCCTGAAGCAGCCCAATCCGCTGCACGACAACCAGCCCGAGGATTTCGTGCCCTGCGGCGCCGTCGCCGGCGTGTTCGCCCGCACCGACACCACGCGCGGCGTGTGGAAGGCGCCGGCCGGCCTCGACGCGACGCTGGTCGGCGTGCCGCAACTGAGCGTGCCGCTGACCGACGCCGAGAATGGCGAGCTCAATCCGCTGGGCATCAACTGCCTTCGCGCGATGCCGGCCGCCGGCCGCATCGTCTGGGGCGCGCGCACCCTGCAGGGCGACGACCGCCTGGCGTCGGAGTGGAAATATATCCCCGTGCGGCGCACCGCGCTGTTCATCGAGGAGAGCCTATATCGCGGCACGCAATGGGTGGTGTTCGAGCCGAACGACGAGCCGCTGTGGGCGCAGATCCGCCTGAACCTGGGCGCCTTCATGCAAAACCTGTTCCGCCAGGGCGCCTTCCAGGGCAAGACGCCGCAGGAGGCGTACTTCGTCAAGTGCGACAAGGAAACCACGACCCAGACCGACATCAATTCCGGCATCGTCAACATCGTCGTCGGTTTTGCGCCCTTGAAGCCGGCCGAGTTCGTGGTGATCAAACTCCAGCAGATCGCTGGGCAAATCCAGACCTAAGGAGGAAGTCATGGCCCAGTTCAGCGTGAATGTGCAGCGATTCGATCCTTATAAAAACTTCAAGTTCCGCGTCAAATGGGACGGTCGCTACGTCGCCGGCGTCAGCAAGGTCGGCGGCCTGAAGCGCACCACCGAGGTGGTCAAGCACCGCGAGGGCGGCGACCCCTCGTCGAGCCGCAAGTCGCCGGGCCGCACCGAGTTCGAGGCCATTTCCATCGAGCGCGGCGTGACCCACGACAGCGAGTTCGAGCAATGGGCCAGCAAGGTGTGGAACTACGGTTCGGGCCTGGGTGCGGAAACGTCGCTGAAGGATTTCCGCAAGGAGATCATCATCGAGGTCTACAACGAGGCCGGGCAATTGGCGCTGGCGTACAAGGTGTTCCGCTGCTGGGTGTCGGAGTACCAGGCGCTGCCCGACCTGGACGCGAACGCCAACGCGGTGGCGATCCAGCACATCAAACTGGAAAACGAGGGCTGGGAGCGCGACCGCGAGGTGGTCGAGCCGGCTGAGCCGACCCTGAACGACGTGGGTTAAGCGTCATGCAGATGCCGACGGCCAAGGACTTGTTGCTGGCGTGGGAGGGCGGTCTGGAGCAGTCGCCGACCCGGCGCGCGGTGGCCATGCTGGCGGCGGCGATGCCGCGCGCGGCCGCCGGCCATCTGGCGGCGCTGCCCGTCGGCGCGCGCGACGCCCGGCTGTTCCGCCTGCGCCGGGCGCTGTTCGGCGAGACGATGGCGGCGCTGGCGCAATGCCCGGTTTGCGGCGAGCGGCTCGACGTCACGTTCAGCATCGACGATGTGTGCGGCCCAGCCGGCATGCACGACGATGACGACGATGAACGGGACGCCACCGTGCACCAGTTGCACAGCGGCGGATATGACATCCATTTCCGCGTGCCGAACAGCGCCGACCTGCTCAGTTTGTCGTTCGCGGACGACGGCGCCGTGCCGCAGCTGGCTTTGCTGCGGCGTTGCGTCAGCGCCGTGCTGCGCGGCGGCGCCGCCGTGCCCTTGGAGGCGCTGCCGGCGCCCGCGCTGGCGGCCATCGCCGAGGCGATGGCCGTGGCCGATCCGCAGGCGCGCATCGAACTGGCGCTGGATTGTCCCGCCTGCGGCCACGCCTGGCGCAATCTGCTCGATATCGCGGAATTCCTGTGGCGCGAACTGGACGCCTGGGCCCAGCGCATGCTGCACGATGTGCACACGCTGGCGCGCGCCTACGGCTGGAGCGAGGCGGATATCCTGGCCTTGCCGGCGCGGCGCCGCGATATGTATCTGGATATGGTTCGCTTATGAGCGACTTCCTGGCAGCGCTGGTGGCCCGGGAGATGGGCGCGGCGCAGGCCGTCGTGCCGCGTCTGCCGTCGCGTTACGAGCCGGTGGGGCGCGCCGGCGCCAACGGCGTGGTGGAGGATGTCGAAACGGCCGCTCCGCCGCGCTTCGACGCCGCCGCCCGCCACATGCAGGCGCCGCGTCCGCCAGAGCCGGCGCCGGCCGATCCGGCGCCGCTCGTAACGCGGCCGCAAGCTGCACCGCCGGCGCCGCAAACTGCGCCGTCCCAGCCCGTCATGCTTGCACCGCCGCCCGCGGAAACGCGCCGCCGTCGCCGCGCCGCCATGCCCTCGCCCGAGGCGGACGAGGGCGCCCAGCTTGCGCCGCCACCGCCGCGGCAGCCCGGCAAGCGCGCCGCCCGCACCCTGCGCGATGCCGCGCCGGCCGCGCCGGAGCCGCCGCCGCTGTCGGCCGACCGTAAGCCCGCCGTGCCGGACACGGTCAGGATGCGCCGCCTTGCCGCACCCGTCGAACCGGCGCCCGGTTTGCCGGAGCGGGCGCCGCAGCGGCGCCAGCCGGCCACGCAGGTCGCGCCGCCTTTGCGCGCGCGCGCCGCCGACATGCCCGCGCGCCGCGTCGACATGGCGGCGCCGCATCCCGTCGCGCCGTTGCCGGAACCTGCGCGCCGGGCGGCGGCGCCGGAGCCTGCGGCCCCGTTCAGCAAAGGCCGGGAGGTGCCTGTGCCCGTCCAGCCCGCCATGGCGCGCGACCGGGCGCCGGCTGCGGCGCGCGACGCCGGCCCGCCGCCACGGCCGCAGCAGAGCGCGCGGGCGCTGGAGCCGGCGCCGCGCGCCATCGCCGTGACCGTCGCGGCGGCGGCCAATCCACCGCGCGAAGCGGCTGTCCCGGCCATGCCGACGATCCGCGTCACCATCGGCCGCATCGAGGTGCGCGCCGTCGCCGCGCCGGCGCCGGCAACCCGGCAGGCGGCGCGGCCCGCCTCGCTGAGCCTGGAGCAATTTCTTGCCCAGCAAGGGCAGCGGGGCGGGCGATGAGCGACGCCCGCGCGCTTTCCGCCGTCACGGCCACGCTGCGCCACCTGCTGACGGCGCCCGTGCAGGCGCTCATCAGCGGACTGAACGACCTGTCCGTGACGACCCAGCCGCTCGATCTGGCGCGCAAGGGCGAGTTGAAACCGGCGCAGATCAATATTTTCCTGTACCAGACCGTCATCAGCGCCGCGTGGCGCAGTATGGACATGCCGCGCCAGGTCAGGCCCGGCGAGTCGGCGCAGCCGCCGCTGGCGCTGAACCTGCATTATCTGGTCACCGCTTACGGCCGCAGCGACAACGACAACGAAGACTCGGCGGCCGGCCACCTGATCATCGGCGGCGCCATGAGCGTGCTGCACGACCATCCCTTGCTGGGCCGCCAGGAAATCCGCGACGCGCTCGGCGGCAGCAACCTGGCCGACCAGTTCGAGCGCATCCGCATCACCCCCCTTCCGCTGTCGCTCGACGAGTTGTCCAAGCTGTGGTCCTCGTTCCAGACGCCTTACCGCTTTTCGGCGGCGTATGAGTGCGCGGTCGTGCTCATCGACAGCAACCGCGGCGGCAGCGCGGCGTTGCCGGTGCTGCGGCGCGGCGAGCAGGACCGCGGCGTCAGCGCCGTCACGGGCGCCGGCCCGTCGCTGCGCGAAGTCGTGCCGCCGTTGCACCAGCCCGCCGCGCGGCTGGGCGAGCAGTTGCTGCTGCTCGGCGAAGGCTTGCAGGCGCAGGACACGATGCTGCGCTTCAGCAGCTTGATTCCGCCGCTGCCCGAGCCGCCGCCGCCTTTACCCAAACCGCTGCCGCCGCCGCTGGTGGAGCTGGCGCCATTGCCGCCCGAGGCTGGCGCCCAGGACCAGGTGCGGCTGCTCTTGCCGGACCTGGCGGACGACGCCGACGCCCTGGAGCGCTGGGCGCCGGGCTCCTACACGGTCACGGCGATCTCGCGTCCGCTCGGCTCGCCCGCGCTGCAAAGCAAGACGGCGGTGGCGTTCGCGCTGGCGCCGACGGTGACGCTGTCGCCCAACAGCACCACGGTCGCCACCGTCAATCCCGGCGACGTGCTGACGCTGACCTGCCGCCCGCGCGTGCGCGCCAACCAGCGCGTGCTGGTCATCTTCGGCGACCGGCAACTGGAATATGCCAGCCTGGTCAACCCCGATCCGCTGTCGCCGACCTACCAGCAAACCCCGACCACCATCACCGTCAAGGTGCCGGTCGTGAAAAAGGGTTTGTATCTGGTGCGCCTGCGCGTTGACGGCATCGACAGCGTGCCGGCGATCCTCGCCGGCACGCCGGCGCTGCCGGTGTTCGACCCCGAGCAGCAGGTGGCCGTATGACGCGCGAATTCGACCTGTGGCTGGCCGCCAACGACAACTATCTGGCCGCCGCCCTGGATTGGTTGCGCGCGCGGCTGGTGCAACTGGCCGAGGACGAGGAGGCCGCCGCCGCTGCGGCCGCGAAGCAGTCCAGGAACGGCGCGCTCGTGAGCGCCGATGCGGGCGACTCCCCGGTGCGGGTGGCGGGCTTGCGCGCGCGGCCGATGCTGGGCCGGCTGTTCCACACCGAGTCCGGCGCGCCGCCGGCCGCGCCCGCCGCGCCGGAGCCGGCCGCACCGCCGCCGCAGCGCGCCCGCATCGCCGTACCGGCGGCGATGGCCGAGGCCGAGGCGTCCGAGACGCCGCCGCCGTTGCTCGTGCTGGCGAAACGCATGGGCCTGTCCGCGTTCGAGCGCCAGACCCTGCTGTTGTGCCTGGCGATGGAGCTGGACCCGCACATCGCCGGCCTGTACGCTCGCGCCCAGCAGGACGCCGCGCGGCCGTTTCCCACCTTCGCGCTGGCGCTGCGGCTGTTCGACGAGCCGGCCTGGGAGGTGATGTCGCCCGAGCGCCCGCTGCGCTACTGGCGCCTGCTGGAAATCAACCAGCCGGGCGCGCAGGCGCTGATCGGCAGCGCCCTGAAAGCCGACGAGCGCATCGTCAACTACCTGAAGGGCCTGAATTATCTGGACGACCGCCTGACGCCCTTGCTGGCCGCCGTGGAATTGGCGGCCGCGCCCTTGCCGCCGTCGCAGCAGAGCGTGGCCGACAGCGTGGTCCGGCACGTCGAGCAGGCCGGCGCGAACGCGCGCGTGCCGGTGTTCCAGTTGCTGGGCGCCGACAGCCAGAGCAAATTGCTGATCGCCCATGCCGGCGCCGAGCGGCTCGGCCTGAGCTTGTACCGCCTGCCGGCCGAACAATTGCCGGGCCAGACGGGCGACCTGGAAACCTTTGTCCGGCTGTGGCGGCGCGAAAGCGCCTTGCTGCCGATTGCGCTGTACGTCGAGGCGGCCGATCTGGAGCGCGGCGGCGGGGCGCACATGATGCCGCTGCGCCGCCTGATCGAGCGCGACGCCGGCCTGCTGTTCCTCGACGTGCGCGAGCCGTGGCAGGAGCTCGGGCGCGACGCCGTGTCCTTCGACGCGGCCCGGCCGGCGCCGGCGGAGCAACTGGCGGCCTGGGCCGAGGCGCTGGGCGAGGCCGGCGCCGGCCAGCCGGAGCGGCTGTCGGCCCATTTCAATTTCAATGTGCCGACCATCCGCCAGATCGCGGCGACGGCGGCGGCCGACAGCGCGGCCGGCGGCGGCAGCCTGGAACAGAGCTTGTGGCGCGACAGCCTGCGGCGCGCCCGCCCGGCGCTGGAGCAACTGGCGCAGATCGTCCAGGCCAAGGCCGGCTGGCAAGACCTGGAATTGCCGGAAACGGAGAAAAGCCTGCTGCGCCAGATCGTCGACCAGGTCAAGGGCCGCAGCGCCGTCTACGACGCCTGGGGCTTTCGCGAGCGGATGAACCGGGGGCTGGGCATCAGCGTGCTGTTCGCCGGCGAAAGCGGCACCGGCAAGACGATGGCGGCCGAAGTCATCGCCAACGAGCTGGGCTTGCTGATCTTCCGCATCGATCTGTCGGCCGTCGTCAGCAAATACATAGGCGAGACGGAAAAAAACCTGCGCAAGCTGTTCGACGCGGCCGAGGACGGCGGCGCCATCCTGTTCTTCGATGAAGCCGACGCGCTGTTCGGCAAGCGCAGCGAGGTCAAGGACAGCCACGACCGCTACGCCAACATCGAGGTCAACTACCTGCTGCAACGCATCGAAGCCTTCCGCGGCCTGGCCATCCTCGCCTCGAACATGAAGGCGGCGCTCGACGGCGCTTTCCTGCGGCGCCTGCGCTTCATCGTCAACTTCCCGTTTCCCGGGCCGGCCGAGCGGGCGGCGATCTGGCAGAACATCTTCCCGGCCAGGTTGCCGACCGGCGCGCTCGACTACCCGCGGCTGGCGCGCCTGAACCTGACCGGCGGCAGCATCCACAATATCGCGCTGAACGCCGCCTTCCTGGCGGCGGAAAAGGGCACGCCGGTGACGATGCCCTTGCTGCTGGACGCGGCGCGCACGGAATTCCGCAAGCTGGAAAAGCCCGTCAGCGAGGCCGATTTGCGCTGGCTGGAGGCCACGGCCACGGGCGGGGGCGCGCCATGAACATCGAGCTGCGCATGGAGCGCTTGATCCTCGACGGCATCGACGTGCCGGCCGGCCAGCGCCACCTGCTGCAGGCGGCCGTCGAGGCGGAGCTGTCGCGCCTGCTGACCGAGCGCGGCGTCGCGCCCGGCCTGACGCAGGGGGCGTTGGTGGCGGAACTGGCCGCCGAGCCCATCGCGCTGGCGGGCGGCGGCGACCCATTGCGGCTGGGCCAACAGATCGCCCAGTCGGTTTTCGGCAGCATCGCGCCATGAGCGGCCTGGCGCGCCAGAGGCAGGTGGCGCCGGCCGGCGCGGCGACGGCCTCGGCCTTGGCCCCGGCCTCGGCGCTGTTGCAGCGCAAATGCGCCTGCGGCGGCCAGACCATAGGCGGCGCCAGCTGCGACGCCTGCGCCGCGCGCAAGCGCCAGTTGCAGCGCCATGCCACGGGCGGCGCGGCCGGACCGGCCGCGATTCCGCCGATAGTCGACGAGGTGCTGCGCGCGCCGGGCCGGCCGCTCGACCGGGCCACGCTGGCCTATATGGAGCCGCGCCTGGGCAGCGCGTTTTCCCATGTGCGCGTGCATACCGACGCCGGTGCGGCCCGCTCGGCCCAGGCCATCGACGCGCACGCCTACACGGTGGGGCGCGACGTGGTGTTTGGCGCCGGAAAATATGCGCCGGAGACGGCCGACGGCAAGCGCTTGCTGGCGCATGAGCTGACGCACGTGGTGCAGCAGGGCCGGGGCACCGGCATGCCGGCCGGGATGAATGGCGGCGCCCGGGCCGACAGCTTCGAGCGCGAGGCCGATGCGGCCGGCGCCGGCATCGCCGACGCCCGCCCGCTGGCCGGCGCGGCGCCGCGCGCGCCGGGTGGCTCGATCTATTCGCGGCACATACAGCGGGCGGCCATCCACGACGGCAACATCCTGTTTGAAGGCAGTTGCGCGTTTCTCGCCTGCCTGGGCGGCTCCTGCCCCGACGAGGAAAACGGCGTCGCCTGCGCCGGCCAAAAGACCCGCAAGGCCGGCGACGGCAAGAAGTACCGGCCCCTGTTCACCTGCGACAAGGAGTGCGACAAGGGCAAGACTTGCGACGACAACGACGACTGGATGGCGATACCGAACGGCCGCTTCGCCTACCGCAAGTGCGCGCAGAGCCTGGTGGTCTGCGCCAATGGCGGGCACACCTCCGGCACGGTGCGCGACAAATCGGAAATCGAGGCCTGGGAGGTCAGCCCCGGCATCCAGAGCAAGCTTGGCGTGTCGGGCAAGTTCAAGGGCGTCATCTATCCCAGCACCGACGACAAGCAATTCAAGAAAGACAGCCGCTGCCATCCGAAGAAAAGCGCGCTGGACAGCGAGATGGCGCCGGCTGAAGGGCCGGAAATGGCGACGGAGGACGAGACGGCGAGCGGTGAAGAGCTTGTCTAGTCGCAGCCTGGCAATCAGGGAGGTTGACGTGAAAAACATGGGATACGCGGATTTACATCCGAACAGCGGGGCGGCGAACCCCGCCGCCGGCGCGATGCTGCGCCGTTCGATGCCGGCCGAGGAAAGGGCGGCGGCCGGCGTGCGCGACATGCTGCAATCGGCCGGCAGGCCGCTCGACGGCGCCACCCGCGGCGCGATGCAGGGGCATTTCAAGCGCGACCTGAGCCGGGTGCGCGTGCACACTGACGCCGCGGCGGCCGATTCGGCGGCGGCGCTGCACGCCTCGGCCTATACCGTCGGCCCGCATATCGCCTTCGGCCGCGGTCGTTTTGCGCCGGACACGCCGCAAGGCAAGCACCTGATCGCCCACGAACTGGCCCACACCGTCCAGCAGGGCTTTGCCGCGCCGCCGGCCGCCATCGTCGCGTCCCGGCGTGCGGGCGCGGCCCATGAGGGCGAGGCGAACCGCGCGGCCAGCCGCATCGTGGCCGGCCGCGACGCCGGCGCCATCGCCGAGACGACGGGCGGCAACGCCGTCGTGCAAAAGCAGGACCTGGACGAGGCGCCGCAAACGATGCAGGTGCCGGCCGGCCCGGGGTCGGGTTCCGGGGCGACGCCGACGGCGGCGCCGGCGCTGCCGCGCCCGTTCACCTTCACGGTGGCCACCGGCACGGCCAGGTTTCCGAACGTGTTCCGCATCCCCAGCAGCGGCGGCTTCTCGATCAGCGCCAGTGCCGTGATGTCGGCGCGGCCGGCGACGCGGCTGGCGTACTGGATACAGCCGATCACCAGCGGCTGGCACTTCAACGGCGACACCGAGGAATACGAAACCGGCGCCGGCAGCCAGACCAAGACCTGGAGCGGCCTGGCCGGCGATGTCGACTGTTCGCTGGAGATCACTACGAATAACACCAATCCGGGCAACGCGCTGACCGGCAGCGGCACCATCAGCCCCTGAAGCGCGCCGCAACCCAGACAAGGAAGCAAGGCCATGAGTAGTTTCCCCGGTTCCCCCCGCCTGATCAAGGGCGCCATCATCGGACTCGATCCGGTCAACCCGCTGGCCAGCGTGGTCGTGTTCCAGTACAACCCGGACACGATGACGCGGCGGCTGGAGGCGCGTTCGAGCGGCGGGGGCGACGGCGGCGACCGCGCCGAGGCTTTCCGCCTGACGGGGCCGCCGAAGGAAACCATCACCCTCAACGTCGAGGTCGACGCCGCCGACCAGCTTGAACAGGGCAATCCGCTGGCGATGGCCGTCGGCGTGTCGCCGATGCTGGCCGCGCTGGAAATGCTGCTCTACCCGAAAAGCCTGAGCGTCATCGCCAACCTGGCGCTGGCCCAGGCCGGCAATATCGAAATCATCCCGCCGGAAGCGCCGCTGACGCTGTTCGTCTGGGGGCCGACGCGGGTCTTGCCGGTGCGCGTGACCGGCTTCGGCATCACCGAGGAAGCCTACGACACGCTGTTGAACCCGATCCGCGCCAAGGTCGACCTGACGCTGCACGTGCTCAGTTATGTCGACCTGAAGCTGAGCAACCCCGGCCACACGCTATTCATGGCCTACCAGATTGCCAAGGAAGTCATGGCGACCACGAACGTCGTCAACAGCGCGCTGAACGTGGGCGCTTCGTTCAAACTCTAGCGAGGTAAAGCATGTTTGCAGTGACCAGCCGTTACTACGGCATCGAGACGGCCCGCCATGTCACGCCCGACGGCCGTGAGATCGCCTTTCTGCGCCGGCGCTTCGTGCCGCCGCCGGGCGAGGGCGCGCTGATCGCCGAGCATGCGGTGGTGCAGGGCGACCGCCTCGACAACATCACCGCGCGCTACATGGGCGACCCGGAACAATTCTGGCGCGTCTGCGACGGCAACAACGCGATGCAGCCGCAGGAACTGAGCGACACGATAGGCCGCCTGCTGCGCATCCAGTTCCCCCAGAGCGGAGCGATCTGACGATGCCCAGCCTGGGAGTGCGTTTACAACTGCTGATCGGCCCGACGCTGCCGCTGCCGGCGCCGTATCCGCTGATGGATGCGCTGGTGAGCCTGGAAGTGACCAACCGCGACCAGGATTTCGACGGTTTCAAGATCAGCTTCAGCCTCGGCAAGGATGCGCTGCTCGACTACGGCCTGCTGCTCAGCGGCCTGCTCGATCCGCCCAGCCGCGTCATCATCATGGTCTTCATCGGCGTGATGCCGCAGATTCTCATCGACGGCATCATCACCAACCACCAGGTCGCGCCCAGCAACCGGCCCGGCGAATCGACGCTGCACGTGTTTGGCAAGGACATCAGCGTCAAGCTCAGCCTGGAGGAAAAGAATGAAACCTATCCGAACCAGCCCGACTCCATCATCGTCACCCGGCTGATCGCCGGCTATGCGACGCTGGGCCTGGTGCCGCAGGTGACGCCGACCACCGACGTGCCGATACAGATCGACCGCATACCCTCGCAGCAGGGCAGCGACCTGGACTACATCAAGGAACTGGCGCGGCGCAACGGCTTCGTCTTCTATATCGAGCCGACCCCCATCCCCGGCGTTAACACGGCCTACTGGGGCATCGACAACCGCATCGGCATGCCGCAGCCGGCGCTGACGATGAATATGGGCGCCGACAGCAACGTCGACAATCCGATCAACTTCAGCTACGACGCGCTGGGACCGGCCCAGCCGCGCGTGACCATCGTCGAGCCCTTCAGCAAAATGGCCATCGCCATTCCGCTGCCGTCCAGCCTGCATCCGCCGCTGGCGCTGCGGCCGGCCGGCTCGCTGCGCACCACTTTGCCGCGCGACAGCGCCAACCTGAACCCGGTGCAGGCCGGCCTGCGCGCGATGGCCAGCGCGACGCAGTCGGGCGACGCCGTCACCGGCAGCGGCGAGGTCGACGCCGTGCGCTACGGCCAGGCGTTGCGGGCGCGCCGCCTGGTCGGCGTACGCGGCGTCGGCTTCAGCTACGACGGCAATTACTACGTGCGCGAGGTGACGCACCGCATCAAGCGCGGCGAATACAAGCAGGCGTTCTCGCTGACGCGCGAGGGCCGTGGCGCCATGCTGCCGCTGGTGCTGCCATGAGCGCGCCGGCCGGCCCCCTGTTCGGCAAGTTCCGCGGCGTCGTCAGCGACAATCGCGACCCGCTGATGCTGGGGCGGGTGCGCGCCAAGGTGCAGGACGTCTTTGGCGACAATGAGAGCGGCTGGGCGCTGCCGGCGCTGCCCTACGCCGGCAAAAGCGTCGGCCTGTTCCTGGTGCCGCCGACCGACGCCTGGGTGTGGATCGAGTTCGAGCACGGCGACCCCGACTATCCGATCTGGACCGGCTGCTTCTGGGCCCAGGGCGAAGTGCCGGCCTCGCCCGGCGTGGCCGAGATGAAGGTGCTGAAGACGGACGCCGTCACCGTGACCTTGAACGACATGCCGGGAGCCGGCGGCGTGAAGATAGAGACGACGCTGGGCATGAAGGTGGTGATCAGCGCCACCGGCATCGAGATCGACAACGGCATGGGCGCCAGCATTAAGCTGAGCGGCCCGCAAGTGTCGATCAACGGCAGCGCGCTGGAGGTGATGTGATGGCCGGATTCCTGTTGCATGTGGGCGCCACGGTCCTGTGCGCGCATGGCGGCCAGGCGCAGGCGACGGCGCCGAACCCGCGCGTGCGCGTCGGCGGCCAGCCTATCGTCACGCAGGCGGCGCCGCACGTGGTGGCCGGCTGCGCGCTGCCGCCGCCGACGGCCGGCAACGGGCCTTGCGTCAGCGCCCAGTGGCTCAGCGCGGCGACGCGGGTGCGCGCCGGCGGCGTGCCGGTGCTGCTGCAGGACAGCCAGGCCACCTGCGTGCCGACGGGCACGCCGCTGAATATCGTCGTGACACAGCTCAGGGTCAAGGGGACGTGATGAATATCGATTTCCCGTTTCATTTCGACAGCCGGGGCCGCACCGCGGGCACCGACGACGCCGACCATATCCGCGACATGATCGAGCAGTTCTTGTTCACCAACGCCGGCGAGCGCGTCAACCGGCCCGATTTCGGCAGCGGCCTGCTGGCCAAGGTGTTCGAGCCGAACAGCCCGGAGCTGGCGACGGCACTGCAATTCACCATACAGGCCGGCTTGCAGCGCTGGCTGGGCGATTTGATCGAGGTGCGCCAGCTGGAGGTGCTCAGCCGCGACGGCACGCTGAGCATCGACGTCGTCTACGCGCTGCGCCGTGGCGGCGAAACGCGCCGCGCCAGTTTTGTGAGGGAGGTGGGCAATGCGATCTAGCGACCTGGCCTGCCGCCAGTCATGGCGCCGCCGCCACCTGTTCCAGCATCCGCGCTGGAATGGCGTCGACTTTCTCGAAGTGTCGGACGAGCAGCGCTACCTGTGCGTGCACTTCTTCGGTAGCATCCCCGAGGGTATCGGCGTCGCCAACGTGCGCATCGAAGGCGGCCGGCGCATCCGCGACCTCCGCGTGCTGAGGGTGGAGATCGACCGTTCCGGCGACCCGGACCAGGACGACTGCCTGCGCATCACGCTGGACAGGATCGGCGACTACTCGACTTACCGGCTGTGCTTCGTCGAGCGGGTGACGGCGCAGGAAGGGGCGGCTTACCGGCCGTTTCCCGGCCTCGACCCGCGTTACGCCTGCCTCGACTTCCGTTTCCGCCTCGACTGCGCCGCCGACCAGGATTGCCGCGTGCAGCCGGACTGCCCGCCGGCGTTCGCGCCGGCGCCCGAAATCGACTACCTTGCCAAGGACTACGCCAGCCTGCGCCAGATGATGTTGGACCGCATGGCGCTGACGATGCCGGGTTGGCAGGAGCGCCACGTCCCCGACCTTGGCGTGACGCTGGTGGAACTGCTGGCCTACACGGCCGACTACCTCAGCTATTATCAGGACGCCGTCGCCACCGAAGCCTATCTGGACACGGCGCGCCAGCGCATCTCGGTGCGCCGCCACGTGCGCCTGATCGACTACCGCATGCACGAGGGTTGCAACGCGCGCGCCTTCGTGACGCTGGACACGGACAGCGATATCGGCCCCTTGCTGCTGGTGGATTGCTACTTCATCACCGGCTTCGCCGCGCTGGAAGCCGAGCAGGGAAGGGTGCTGCCGCACGAACTGCTGGCGAAATACCCGCCGCAGGCTTACGACGTCTTCGAGCCCGTCGCCGCCGGCGGGGCGGAAGGCATACGCGCCCGCGCCGCCCACAGCACGATGCACTTCTATACCTGGGGTGACACCGAATGCTGTCTGTCCAGGGGGGCCACCCGCGCCAGCCTGATCGACGGGCCGCAGTGGAGCGACGACGAGGCGGCGCCGGACGCCGGGCGGGTGCTGGACTTGCACGCCGGCGACGTGCTGATCTTCGAGGAAGTCAAGGGCGCGACGACGGGCGCCCCGGCCGACGCCGATCCGGCGCGCCGCCACGCCGTGCTGCTGACCAGCGTGACGCCGGCGCTGGACCAGTTGTTCCGCCAGCCGGTGCTGGAAATCGAGTGGGCGGCCGGCGACGCCTTGCCGTTCTCGCTGTGCCTGTCGGCGCGGCTTCCGGCGCAGTACGACTGCGCGCGGATCGCCGACATCACGGTCGCGCGCGGCAATGTCGTGCTGGTCGACCACGGCCGCCGCGCGCCGCCCGATCCGCTCGGGCCGGTGCTGGTGCGCACGGAGCTGGGCGAGTGCGCCTGCGAGGGCAGCGTCATCGAAACCAGCAGCGTGCCGCAGCCCTTCCGTCCGCGCCTGAAACACCGTGCACTCACTTACCGCGTGCCGTTCCAGCCGTCGGCCTCGGCACAGGCCATGCTGGCGCAAGACCCGCGCCAGGCGCTGCCGGATCTGGCACTGGCGCAGCGGCAGGCCGGCGCCGCCGATGCGGGCTGGCAGGCGCGCTACGATTTGCTCGCCAGCGGCGTCGGCGAGCGCCACTTCGTCGTCGAAATGGACGACGAGCGCAATGCCCACCTGCGCTTTGGCGACGGTGAGCTGGGGCGCCAGCCGGCCGCCGGCGCCGTCTTCGACACGCGCTACCGGGTCGGCGGCGGCGCCGCCGGCAATGTCGGGCGCGACGCCATCACTTATATGGTGTACCGGCCCGGCCTGATCGACGGCGCCGCGCTGATGGTGCGCAACCCGCTGCCGGCGCAGGGCGGCGTCGAGCCCGAGCCGCTGGCCGAAGTCAAGCTGTTCGCACCGGGCGCCTTCCGCAAGCAGCGCCTGCGCGCCGTCACGGCCGCCGACTACGCCGAGCTGGCCCAGCAGAACGCCAGCATCCAGCGCGCCGCCGCCGACCTGAGCTGGACCGGCAGCTGGTACGAGGCCAGGGTGGCGGTCGATCCGCTGGGCGTCGAAACGCTGGTCCAGCCGCTGCGCGAGGAGATCGAGGCGGCCTTGCAGCCTTACCGGCGCATCGGCCACGACCTCGCCGTGGTGCAGGCGCGCTATGTGCCGATTTCCCTGACGCTGCACATTTGTGTGCTGGCCCATTACACGCGCGGCGAGGTGCGCGCCAGATTGCAGCAGGTGCTGGGCAACCGCCAGTTGCCGAACGGCGAACGGGGCCTGTTCCACCCGGACCGCCTGAGCTTCGGCGACGGCCTGCACCTGTCGCGCATCGTCGCCGCCGCAGCCGGCGTCGAAGGCGTCGAGCGCGTCAAGGTGCTGCGCCTGCAGCGCCTGGACGTGCCGGACGATCCGCTGGCGGCCACGCCGCAGCTGGACCCGGCCATCGCCGAGGGCACGCTGGCGCTGGGGCCGACGGAAATCGCGCAACTCGACAACGACCCGGATTTCCCGGAAAACGGCGCCCTGACCTTGATACTCGGAGGTGGACGATGAGCGATGTACCCTGCGATTGCTGCCTGGGGCCGCAAGTGCTGACGCCGCTGGACCGTAGCAACCGCGCCGGCCTGGGCGCGCTGCGCTATCGCGTCGGCACCTATGCCACCTTCTTCGACAGCATGCGCGCGCAATTGTCCAGTGCGGCCTTTTTCCAGGAGGCCGGCCGGCAAATGGGCCATGAAGGCCGGCTCGACCTGGCCGGCCTGAAAACCCGCGAGCCGTCCGACTTCTCGATCGCGCTGCTCGACGCCTGGGCCGTCGGCGCCGACGTGCTGAGCTTTTACCAGGAGCGCATCGCCAACGAGGGCTATCTGCGCTGCGCCACGGAACGCCGCTCCGTGCTGGAGCTGGCGCGGCTGGTCGGCTACGCGCTGCGGCCCGGCGTCGCCGCCAGCGTCTACCTCGCCTACGCGCTGGAAAAGGACGCGGTGCCCGTCGAGATACCGAAGGGCGCGCGCGTCAACAGCGTGCCGGCGCCTGGCGAGCAGATGCAGGCTTTCGAGACGGCCGAGCCGCTGAGCGCGCGCGTCGAATGGAACGAGCTGGGGCCGCGCATGCAGCGGCCGCTGCGGCTGCTGGCGTCGAACGCCAGCTATCTGGAGCAGATGCGTTTCAAGGGGGCCGCCATCGGCCTGGCCAGGAACGATGTGCTGCTGCTGACCTTCGGCCGGCAGCCGGGCCAGCAAGTCATGCGCAAGGTCGCCGCGGTGGCGCCCGACAGCGCCGCCAACGAAACGCTGGTGAGCTTGCAACTGCCGACCAAGCTGAAACCTATATTGACGGCCTGGAGCGACATCAGCGCCGCCTACGCCGACGTCGAGTGGCGCTGCCTGCCGAAGAATGACCCGCTGCAGATTGCCGTCGTCGACAGCCTGTTCGATTTGCACCTGGCGCTGGAAACGTTGCTGCCGGAGCTGGACGATTACATCGAGTCCAGCGACGAACTCGAAGGGCAGCAGGCCGACGACTACAAGAGCGTGCTAGTGAAATACATGGCCTTCAAGCTGGCCGGCACCGCGTTGCTGAAGCTGGGCGACAAGGAGGTGCGGGCCTGGCTGAGCGCCTACTTCCTGGAAGCGTTCCGCTATCTGGGCATCGGCCTGCTCAATGAAAACGCGTTACTGGATTTGTTCGAGAAGGAGTTCGGCTTGAGCGCCGGCGCCAATATGGCGGTGTTGAGCCAGGCCGCCGTGGGGCCGCTGATTCCCGCGCTGCTGCGGCCGCGCTCGCTGCAGCCCGCCAACAGCAAACGCCTGGCGCGGCAGGTCGGCGCCACCTACGCGCCCCGTTCGGACATCAAGACGCGCCTGCTGGCGAGCCTGCGGCCGGCGCTCTCGCGCAGCCTGTACCAGGCGTGGCGCCACGCCCCGGCCGGCAAGCCGGAGCCGGTCGAGGTGTTCGCCATGCGCATCCAGGCGCCGCTGTTCGGCCACAACGCGCAAAAGCGCACGCGTGTGTCGCAAAGTGGCGAGGTGACGGTCATCGGCGACTGGCCCGTCGTCGAGGAGGTGTTGGGCGGCACCACCGTGCCGACCAGCACCCTGATCTACCATGAGGAACGCAGTGCGGTGTACCTGGACGCCGCCTATGAGAAGATTTTGCCGAACAGTTGGCTGATCGTCAGCACGCCGTATGTGAGCATGCTGACGACCCAGCAAACCCAATTTTTCTGGGCCGGCAAGCCGGACACCACGCGCACGCGGGCCGAGTACGGCATGACCGGCAAGACCACCCGCGTCCCGCTGCTGCAGGCCAGCAACATGTCCGACGGCGTCTGGATCGAGCAGCCGAACCGCAAGTCGCCCGACAAGGGCGACGACTTCAGCGCGATCCGCGCCACCGTCGTGTATGCGCACAGCGACAAGCTGGAACTGGCCGAGATGCCGATCGGCGACGACGTGTGCGGCGACCACGTCGAGCTGGCCGGCCTGTACGAGGGGCTGGAGGCGGGGCGCTGGGTGATCGTGTCGGGCGAACGCAGCGACGTCAAGGACGACCGCGGGCGCGCCGTCGCCGGGGTCATGGCCAGCGAGCTGCTGATGCTGAGCGGCGTCACCCAGGACGTCGTGCGGGTGGCGGCGGCCGCGCCGCCCAATCCCAACCCCGGCCTGGCGGCCGCCGGCGCCGGCCCGGGGGGCTTGCTGACGGAGATCGTCGCGGCGGCGGGCGCGGCGGCGCCGCCCGTGGCGCTGGTCCAGGGCGACAATCTGATCGCGCTGCCGGGCGAGAGCGTGCACACCTATCTGGAGTTCGCCAACGCGCTGGCGTACAAATTCAAGCGCGCGACGGTGAAAATCCGCGCCAACGTCGTCAAGGCGACGCACGGCGAGACGCGCCAGGAGATACTCGGCAGCGGCGATGCCGCCAAGGCGCTGCAGAGTTTCACGCTGAAGCAGGCGCCGCTGACGTATGTGTCGGCGCCCACGGCGGCCGGGGTCGCGTCCAGCCTGACGCTGCGCGTCAACGACATCGAGTGGCACGAGGCCGACACGCTGGCCGGACTGGGACCGCGGGAGCGCAAATTCGTCACGCGCACCGGCGACGACGGCAAGACGGCCGTCGTCTTCGGCAACGGCCGGGCCGGCGCGCGCCTGCCCGGCGGCCAGGAAAACGTCCGCGCCGTCTACCGCAATGGCATCGGCAAGCCGGGCAACGTCAAGGCCGAGCAAATCAGCCTGCTGGCCACCCGTCCGCTGGGGGCCAAGAGCGTCATCAATCCGCTGCGCGCGTCCGGCGGCGCCGACCCGGAAAGCCGCGACCAGGCGCGCGCCAACGCGCCGCTGGCCGTGATGGCGCTGGACCGGCTGGTGTCGGTGCAGGACCACGCCGATTTCGCCCGCACCTTCGGCGGCGTCGGCAAGGCCAGCGCCACGGCCCGCTCGGACGGGCGGCGCGAGGTGGTACACCTGAGCATAGCCGGCGCCGACGATATTCCCATCGACGCCAGCTCGGACTTGCTGCGCAACCTGCGCGCCGCGCTGCACCGCCTCGGCGACCCGAGCCTGCCGATCCGCCTGCAGGTGCGCGAACGGCTGGCGCTGGTGGTGGCGGCGCGCGTGCGGCTGGAGCCGGACTACCTGTGGGAGGCCGTCGAAGCGCAGTTACGCCGGGCGATGCTGGCCGCATTCGGCTTCGACGCGCTGGAACTGGGGCGCGACCTGTTCGCCTCGGCCGCCATCGCCGTGCTGCAGGGCGTGCGCGGCGTCGCCTGGGTCGACCTGGACGTCTTCGACGCCATTTCGGAAGCGGCGCTGCTGGAGGGCTTCAAGTCGGTCCAGGCGGCCCAGCTGGAGCTGCGCCAGCGCATCGCTATCTCGCTGGGCGGCGTCGAGGACGGCGCCTTGCAGCCGGCGCAGATCGCCTACCTGGCGCCGGACGTGGCCGACACGCTGATTTTGCAGGAGATCGCAGCATGAACCGCAATCCCGACCGCCTGTACGAACTGCTGCCGCTGGTGCAGCGCATGCGCGACGCCGAGCAGGGGTATCCGCTGAAGGCGCTGCTGGCCGTCATCGCCGGCCAGGCCACGGTGCTGGAGAGCGATATCGCGCGGCTCTACGACAACTGGTTCATCGAAACCTGCGACGACTGGGTGGCGCCGTATATCGGCGACCTGATCGGCTACCGCACCGTCAACGCGGCGCGCGCCAGCGGCCCGGCCGGCGGCGCCCAGGCGCGCGGCTTGAACAAGGCTGTGTTTCCGCGCCGGGAAATCGCCAACACGCTGGCGGCGCGGCGCCGCAAGGGCACGCTGGCGCTGCTGGAACTGCTGGCCGGCGACGGCGCCGGCTGGCCGGCCCGCGCCGTCGAGTTCTTCAGCCTGCTGGGCTGGACCCAGCACCTGAACCACCGGCGCCTGGAGCGGGGCGGCACCGTCAATCTGCGCCGCGGCGCGGCGCTGGACCTGATCGGCGGCCCCTTCGACGTCCAGGCCCACAACGTCGACGTGCGCCGCATCGCCTCGACGCGCACGCCGGGGCGCCACAACATCCCCAGCGTCGGCCTGTTCGTCTGGCGCCTGAAAACCTATCCGCTGACGCAGGCGCGGGCGAACTGCCTGGAGGACGTTGGCGCGCATTGCTTCACCTTCAATGTGCTGGGCCACGACACGCCGCTCTACAACCGCCCCCTGCCGGAAGCGTCGGCCAGCCAGATTGCAGGCGAATTGAATCTGCCGGTGCCGCTGCGCCGCCGCGCGCTGGAATTCCGTCCGCCGTCGTCCGGCTTGCCGCCGCAGGCGTCGCCCGACATCTACGGAGCGCAGCGCAGCCTGCTGATTATGGTCGCCTGGCAGAAAAAGGCCGAGATGGTGGCCGTGCCCGCCGAACAGGTCGTCGCGGCCGATTTGTCGAGCTGGCGCTACAAGGTCGCCGCCGGACAGGTGGCGCTCGACCCGCAACTGGGGCGCATCATGTTCCCGCAGCGGCGGGTGCCGAAACGCGTCTGGGTCAGCTACCGCTACGCCTTCAGCGCCGACATGGGCGGCGGCGAGTACCCGCGGCCGCTGTCGCAGCCGAAGGGCGCGGCGCTGTTCCGCGTCGGCCACGGCGAAAAGCTCGACAGCATCAACGCCGCGCTGCAAGCCTGGCACGACTTGCGCGAGGCGGACCCGCTGGCGCGCGCGGCCGTCATCGAAATCGTCGACAGCGGCGTCTACAGCGAGCAACTGGCCGTCACGCTGGGCGCCGGCGAAAGCCTGCAAATCCGCGCCGGCCAGCGCCCGCTGCGGCCGGACGGCGACACCACCGGCTGGACCCGGCCGGTGCTGCGCCTGCTCGACTACCTGCCGGACCAGGCCGACGCCTTCAGCGTGCGCGGCAAGGCCGGCAGCCGGCTGGTGCTGGACGGCCTGCTCATCAGCGGACGCGGCATCCAGGTTTATGGCGGCCGCGACTACGGCGCCGAGGGCGCCGCCGAAGCCGACCCGGCCGAAGCGGCCGACGACCTGTGCGACGTGACGATACGCCACTGCACGCTGGTGCCGGGCTGGGGCCTGGAATGCGACTGCGAGCCGCAGCGCCCCAATGAGCCCAGCCTGGAAATCATCGACAGCCGCGCCGCGTTCAAGATCGAACACAGCATCGTCGGCACGATACGCGTCAGCGCCAGCGAGGTGCTGGGCGACCCGGCGCGCATCGCCATCAGCGACAGCATCGTCGACGCCACCGGCCTGGCGCTGGCCGCCATCGAGGGCGACGAGGGCGGCATCGCCTTCGCCAGCCTGTCGCTGAGCCGCAGCACGGTGCTGGGCAGCGTCGCCGCGCACGCGCTGGAACTGGCCGAAAACAGCATCTTCATGGGGCCGCTGCAATTGGCGCGGCGCCAAACCGGCTGCCTGCGCTTCTGCTACGTCAGCCCGGCTTCGCGCACGCCGCGCCGCTTCCACTGCGAACCGGACTTGCGCGCCGCCGCCGTCGACGAGGCGATGCCGGGCGCCCCCGCCGCCGAGCGCGACGCCGAAAAGCGCCGCGAGGCGGCGCGGGTGCGCCCGCTCTTCACCAGCATGCGCTACGGCACGCCGGCGTATTGCCAGTTGGCGCGGGACTGCGCCGCCGAGATACGCCAGGGCGCCGACGACGAGTCGGAAATGGGCGCCTTCCACGACCTGTTCCAGCCGCAGCGCGAGGCGAATCTGCGCGCCCGCCTGGACGAATACACGCCCGCGAGCATGGATGTCGGCATCATTTTTGCAAATTAGCGCCGGCCGGCGCGCACGACATAGAGGCATATACCGAGGAGATAGGCATGAAAGGCGATTTCACCCGCAACACCTTCGACCCTCTCCAGCATTTCAGCCGCGTGCTGATGCAGCAGGGCAGGGTGCAACTGGACGCCGACTGGAACGAGCAGGCCGACATTGCGCTGCATTACCTGAGATCGCTCGCCGCCGACCTGATCGGGCCGCACGGCGGCCTGGACCCGGCGTTTCTGGTGCAGCAGCACAAGAATCCCGATGGCCAGGGCGTGCCTTTCGACTTCCTCGTCGGCGCCGGCAACTACTACGTCAACGGCATCCTGTGCGAAAGCGAGGGCGTCGCCTATGCCGCGCAGTCCGGGCACGGCGTCAACCCGACGCTGCCGGCGATCGAGCAGGGCGCCTACCTGATCTATCTCGACGTCTGGGAGCGCCACATCAGTTGCAACGAGGCGCCGGGCATACGCGAAACGGCGCTGCTCGGGCCGGACACGGCCACGCGCGCGCGCGTCGAATGGCAGGCGAAACTGGCGCCGCTGTCCAGCGAGCGGGGCGACGACATACAATTCAAAAACGATTACAGCGTTTTCCGCAGTTTTTTAGAGAATCAGGGCCTGTACCAGGCCAACAAGGGCAGGCTGATGGCGGCCGTGCCGCGGAGCAAGGACGTTTCCGACGCCTGCGTCGTGCCGGCCGACAACCGCTACCGTGGTATTGAAAACCAGTTGTACCGCGTGGAAATCCACCGCGGCGGCGTCGCCTGGGACGCCAACGGCGAGAACGGCCGGAACCAGGCGGCGACTTTCAAATGGTCGCGCGAAAACGGCTCCGTCACCTTCGCCGTCAGCGACGTCCACGTCAACGGCGCCAGCAATGTGACCACCGTGACGCTGGACGATTTCGGCCGCGACAGAAAGCTGGGGCTGGCCAAGGACGACTGGGTGGAACTGGTCGACGACGATTATGTGCTGCGCAACGACGCCCAGCCGCTGCTGCGCGTGCTGGAAACGGACAGCGAAACGCTGACCGTGACGCTGGAAGGGCAGGCCGGCGCCGGCGTCGGCAACAACCGCGCCCGCCATCCGCTGCTGCGGCGCTGGGACCAGCGCCTCGACGCCGCCGCCGCCAAACTGGCCGAGGGCGGCGCGCCGCTGGTGCAGGTCGACGCCACACCGGCCGGCCTGTGGCTGAAGCTGGAAGACGGCATCCAGGTCAGGTTCCAGGCGGGCGAGCAATATCATACCGGCGACTATTGGCTGATCCCGGCGCGCAGCGGCAGCGGCGACATCGAATGGCCGCGCCAGCCCGATCCGGCCCATCCCGACACCACGCTGCCGGCCTGGGTCGGGGCGCGCGGCGTCGCGCACGGCTACGCGCCGCTGGCCGCGCTGGTGTTCGACAAGGACGGCGGGCTCGTGCCGGGCACCTTCGTGGACTTGCGCCGCAAGCTTATTGCGTTGTGGACGTGAGCGTCAGAACGAATACACCAAGGTCACCGAGGTCTGCGTGTCGGTGTTCTTCTTGTCTTCCGGCACAACGGTGTCGTTGCGGGCGATAAAGGCGGCCTTCATCTGCATGGTGCCGTTGATCTTGGTGCTGATCGCCGCTTCCGCGCTCGAATGGATGTTCGAGGTGCCGCGCTCGACGCTCAAGGTCTGCGAAAACACGGCCGAGGGGCTGATTTTCCACTTCAGCGCGGCCGCGCCGCGCACCGTAAAGCCGCGCTCGGTTTCGCCATCGGGACGTATGCCGGTGAAATAACCGGGACCGATCTCGACGTCGACGCTCTTGTTGTCCGAGGCGTACCAGCGCGAGCCGTGACCGATGCCCAGCGTCGTGTAGCGCGTATAGGCGCCGAACTTGTCGTTGACGTGCGAGGCCAGCACGAACAGCTTCTCGCGGTCCTCCAGCAGCTTGAAGGCGGCCTTGGCCGACAGCGAAAAGCGCTGGGCCGAGCGTTCCTTGACCTTGCTGCCGTCGTCCTGGGTATTTTCATCTTCCTTGAAATAGCCGGAGAAAACGTAGTCGTTGCTCCAGTTGTTCAATTCCTGTCTGGCGTCGATTTTGCCGGTGACGGAAGTGCCGACCGTGTTGCCCGAGGTGGTGATGGCGCCCAGTTCGGCCGAGGTGCTCCAGCCCAGTTCGGCGGTTTCCTTGGCGACGGCGCTGGCGCCTGCGTGCGCGCTGACAAGGGCCAGCGCGAGAATCGAGAATAATTTCATGTACATGCGTGCGGCCGTCTCCCGCCCGCGTAGACATCTGATGCAAGCTTTTGCCGGGCCGCTTTATTGGTCAAAATTGATTGACGCATTGTAACCTAGGCAGCATTTCCCCATCAGTTCGCTTGACGCGGCGCAGCAAAATCGCCCATCTACAGGTTCAAACGCGGCAGATAGCCGCCGGGAATGATGCCGAACACCGACAGGATCACCAGGATCAGCAGAATAATGAACAGCACCCGGACGATCTGGGCCACCGGCGCGGGCAGCGGCAGCATGCTGACCAGCCACCAAATGAGCCCCAGCACGACGAGGTAGATGATCAGGCTGATAATGACGTGCATTTTCCCCTCCCTGGGTCCGCGTGATGGCGCCGACAAGAAGCCCACGATAGCGCGAAAAGGATGAGTTCACCGTGCGCCAGGGCACATAGCGCCGCCGGCTCGCGGCCCTGAAAATATTCCCAGAAAATCGTGGTCTGTCCCCGGCTGTTGGGATTTGTCGGAATCATTACGGAAGTCAATTGCTTTTACGTAAAATAAGTAGTAAATTTACATAGTCGCTGTTGGGGCAGCGCTCGCGCTTGTCGTTGTTGCTGCCAATGAGTTGTTAAACCGGGCTCCGGCTTCGCTCCGGTCCCTTCTGAGTGGTAGACATGCAATCTATAGATGAAGTGAAAGACAAGCTGCTCAGCGGCGATATCCGGCAACTGGGCCGCCTGCTCGGCGATGCGATCCGCAGCCATCTCGGCGATGTTGCCTTCGAACGCATCGAGAATGTGCGCCAGTTGGCGATCCGTTTCCGCCGCGACCATGACGAGCAGGCGCGCCGCCAGCTGGCCGATTCGCTGCAGGCGCTGTCGCAGGAAGAAACCACGCAGCTGATACGCGCCTTCAGTTATTTTTCGCTGCTGGCCAATATCGCCGAAGACCAGCACCATATCCGCCGCACCCGCGCCCATTTGATCGCCGGCTCGAAGCCGCGCCAGGGCAGCCTGGCGAACGCCGTCAGCAATGTGTTCGCCGCCGACCAGGCCGACGCGCTGCACGGCTTTTTCGACGAGGCCTATGTCGGCGCCGTCTTCACGGCCCATCCGACCGAGGTGCAGCGCAAGAGCATCCTGAATTGCCAGATGGCCATCGCGCGCCTGCTGAACGAACGCGACCGTTACCAGATGACGCCGGAGGAGGCCGAGCACAACGAGGAGGCCCTGAGCCGCGGCATCATGACCTTGTGGCAAACGCGGCTGCTGCGCACGACCAAGCTGTCGGTGATGGACGAGGTGGAAAACGGCCTGTCCTTCTTCGACCATACGATTCTGACGGAATTGCCGCAGATGTATTCGTCGCTGGAAACCTTGCTGGCGCAGCAGGACGAACGCTGGGCCGACGCCGAGTTGCCGACGTTTATGAAGGTCGGCAGCTGGATAGGCGGCGACCGCGACGGCAATCCCTTCGTCACCGCGACGGTGCTGCGCAGCACCTTGCGGCGCCAGGCCGACAAGGCGCTCGACTTCTACCTGGGCGAATTGCACAAGCTGGCCTCGCAATTGTCGCTGGCGCAAACGCTGAGCGCCTGCACGGAGACGCTGCGCCAGTTGGCCGAGCGCTCGGCCGACCAGTCGCCGCACCGCCTCGACGAACCTTACCGCCGCGCCATCTACGGCATCCACGCCCGCCTGGAGGCGACTCGCGCCGGCATGGCGGCCGGCGCCGACGCGCCGCGCCAGCCGGGCGCGCCCGGCGAGGCGGCGTATGCCTCGGCCGCCGACCTGCTCGACGAGCTCGACATCGTGCACCATTCGCTGGTGCAAAATGGCTTGCGCACGCTGGCGCGCGGCCGCCTGCGCCAGTTGCGCCGCGCCGTCAAGGTGTTCGGCTTCAGCCTGGCGCCGCTGGACCTGCGGCAGAATTCGGACGTGCACGAGCGCGTCGTCGGCGAATTGTTCGCCAGCGTGCGCCCGGGCCTGGTCTATGCCGGCTTGTCGGAAGACCAGCGCGTCGACTTGTTGCTGGCCGAGTTGAACTCGCCGCGGCTGCTGGCCTCGCCCTATCTGAAATATTCCGAGGAAACCGTGTCCGAGCTGGACATTTTCAGCGCGATCAAGGAGGCGCACGCCAAGTACGGCCCGGAATCCGTGCCGAACTGCATCATTTCCAAGGCCGCCAGCGTGTCCGATTTGCTGGAGGTGGCGCTACTGCTGAAGGAAGTGGGCTTGCTGAACCAGCAACATGGCACGCTGGCCGTCAACATCATCCCCTTGTTTGAAACCATCGACGACTTGCGCGCCGGCCCGGCGATCATGGCCCGCGCCTTCAGCCTGCCTTTGTACCGGCGCCTCTTGGAGTCGCGCGGCAAGCAGCAGGAAGTGATGCTCGGTTATTCGGATAGCAACAAGGATGGCGGTTTCCTGACTTCCGGCTGGGAACTCTACAAGGCGGAAATCGATCTGGTGACGGCGTTCAAGCAGCACGGCATCAAGCTGCGCCTGTTCCACGGCCGCGGCGGCTCGGTCGGCCGTGGCGGCGGCCCCAGCTACGAGGCGATCCTGGCGCAGCCGGCCGGCGCCGTGCAGGGGCAGATCCGTCTGACGGAGCAGGGCGAGGTCATCACCGCCAAGTACGCCAATCCGGAAGTGGGCAGGCGCAACCTCGAAGTGCTGGCCGCCGCGACCATCGAATCGAGCCTGCTGCAACGGCAGCGGGCCGAGCCGAGCGGCGCCTATCTGGCGGCGATGGAGGAATTGTCGGCCGAGGCCCTGCGCTCCTACCGTTCGCTGGTGTATGAAACGGAGGGTTTCGAGCGTTATTTCTGGGAATCGACGGTGATTGCGGAAATCGCCGCCTTGAATATCGGCAGCCGCCCCGCCTCGCGCAAGAAATCGACGTCGATCGAGGATTTGCGCGCCATTCCGTGGGTCTTGAGCTGGGCGCAGTGCCGCCTGATGTTGCCGGGCTGGTACGGTTTCGGCTCGGCCGTGCAGCAATTCCTGGCGGCCCATCCGGCCGACGGCCCGGCCCTGCTGCGCGAAATGTATTGCGACTGGCCATTCTTTACGTCCTTGCTGTCGAATATGGACATGGTGCTGGCCAAGAGCGACATCGCCATCGCCGGCAAGTACGCGGCGCTGGTCAAGGACGTGGCCTTGCGCGAAACCATCTTCGGGCGCATCCGCGCCGAGTATCAGCGCACGCTGGACGCGCTCAAGCTGATTACCGGCCAGGAGGAATTACAGCAGGCCAATCCGCTGCTGCAACGCTCGATCCGCCACCGCTTCCCGTATATCGACCCGCTGAACCATTTGCAGGTCGAGCTGCTGCAGCGTTTCCGCGAAGGGAAGCAGGACGACAAGACCCGCACCGGCATCCATCTGTCGATCAACGGCATCGCGGCCGGTTTGCGCAACAGCGGTTAAGAGAGTGATAAAACGTATCTGCACCTTAGCGTACAACAACCCCAAGGAGACAGTATGACGATTAAAGTTGCAATCAACGGTTATGGCCGCATCGGCCGCAATGTCTTGCGCGCTTTCTACGAAGGCGGCAAGCAGCAGGACATCCAGATCGTCGCCATCAACGACCTGGGCGACGCCAAGTCGAACGCCCACCTGACGCGCTACGACACGGTGCACGGCAAGTTCCCCGGCACCGTCACGGTCGACGGCGAGAATATGATCGTCAACGGCGACCTGATCCGCGTGTTCGCGCAGCGCAATCCGGCGGAACTCCCTTGGGGCGAGCTGGGCGTGGACGTCGTGCTGGAATGCACGGGCTTCTTCACGACCAAGGAAAAAGCCTCGGCCCACTTAAAGGGCGGCGCCAAGAAAGTCATCATCTCCGCGCCGGGCGGCAAGGACGTCGACGCCACCGTCGTGTTCGGCGTCAACCACGGCGTGCTGAAGGCCAGCGACACGGTCATCTCGAACGCCTCGTGCACGACCAACTGCCTGGCGCCGCTGGTCAAACCGCTCAACGACGCCATCGGCATCGAAACCGGCCTGATGACCACGGTGCACGCCTACACCAACGACCAGGTGCTGTCGGACGTCATGCATGAAGACCTGCGCCGCGCCCGTTCGGCGACGATGAGCATGATCCCGACCAAGACCGGCGCCGCCGCCGCGGTCGGCCTGGTGCTGCCGGAGTTGAACGGCAAGCTGGACGGTTTCGCCATCCGCGTGCCGACCATCAACGTCTCGCTGGTCGACCTGTCCTTCATCGCCAAGCGCGACACGACGGTCGAGGAAGTCAACGCGCTGATGAAGGCGGCCTCGCAAGGCGCGCTGGACGGCATCCTGACGTACCAGACCGAACCGCTGGTGTCGATCGACTTCAACCACAACCCGGCCTCGTCGAACTTCGACGCGACGCTGACGAAGGTGTCCGGCCGCCTGGTCAAAGTGTCTTCGTGGTACGACAACGAGTGGGGTTTCTCGAACCGCATGCTCGACACCACCGTGGCCTTGATGGCCGCGCAATAAACCCGCCATTTCACCCAATATAGAAAGGACGGCACGCCCGCCCGGGTCCGTGCCGCTACACCCCATGCTCAGAGCGACAAAGATTGTAGCCACCGTTGGCCCCGCATCCAGCGACCTGGACACCCTCATCAAGATGATACGGGCCGGCGTGAACGTGGTGCGCCTGAATTTCTCGCACGGCAAGGCGCAGGACCACATCGACCGCGCCGCGCTGGTGCGCGAGGCGGCGGCGCGCTGCGGCCGCGAAGTGGCCATCATGGCCGATTTGCAGGGACCGAAAATCCGCGTCGGCAAATTTGAAAACGGCAAGATCCAGCTGGAAAACGGCGACAAGTTCATCCTCGACGCCGCCTGCGAGCTGGGCAACCAGGAACGCGTCGGCCTCGACTACAAGGAATTGCCGCGCGACTTGAAACCGGCCGACGTGCTCTTGCTCAACGACGGCCTGATCGTCCTGGTCGTCGACAAGATTGTCGGCAGCGCCATCCACACCACCGTGCGCATAGGCGGCGAGTTGTCCAACAACAAGGGCATCAACCGCCAGGGCGGCGGCTTGACGGCGCCGGCGCTGACGGCCAAGGACATGGAGGACGTCAAGACGGCGATGAGTTTCCAGGCCGACTATGTCGCCGTGTCCTTCCCGAAGAACGCCACCGACATGGAAATGGCGCGGCAACTGGCCAATATCGCCGGCGAGCAATACCACCACAAGGCGCTGATGATCGCCAAGATCGAGCGCGCCGAGGCCATTCCCGTGCTGCAGGAAATCCTCGACGCCTCGGACGGCATCATGGTCGCCCGCGGCGACCTGGCCGTCGAAGTGGGCAACGCCGCCGTGCCGGCCCTGCAAAAGCGCATGATCAAGATGGCGCGCGCCTCCAACAAGCTGGCCATCACGGCCACGCAGATGATGGAATCGATGATCGTCAACGCCGTGCCGACCCGGGCCGAAGTGTCCGACGTGGCCAACGCCGTGCTCGACGGCACCGACGCCGTGATGACCTCGGCCGAGACGGCCTCGGGCAAGTATCCGGTCGAGACGGTGGAGGCGATGGCCGCCATCTGCCTCGACGCCGAGAAATGGGATAGCTGCAAGCTCGACGCCGACTTCCTCAACATGACTTTCACCCGCATCGACCAGTCGATCGCCTACGGCGCCCTGTTCACGGCCCACCATTTGCGCGTGAAGGCCATCGCCACGCTGACCGAATCGGGCTCGACGGCGCTGTGGATGAGCCGCCACCACATCGACGTGCCCATCGTCGCATTGACCCCGAGCATCTCGACACAGCGTAAACTGGCGCTTTACCGCAACGTCAGCACGCTGGAATTGCCGCATTCGCAAGACCGCGACGCCGTGCTGCAGGCGGCGGAAGACTTGCTGCTGGAACACCGCGTGGTCGGGCGCGGCGACACCGTCGTGCTGACCTGGGGCGAGCCGATGGGCGAGGTGGGCGGCACCAACTCGCTGAAAATCATGAAGATCGGCCAGCGCTGAGCGGCGCCTCTTTCTTACAAACCAACTGGAGTATGGAACAATGAGCGTTATTGTAGAACTGATCGGCCGTGAAATCATCGACTCGCGCGGCAATCCGACCGTCGAATGCGACGTCCTGCTGGAATCGGGCGCCACCGGCCGCGCGGCCGTGCCGTCGGGCGCGTCGACGGGCTCGCGCGAAGCCATCGAGCTGCGCGACGGCGACCCGAAACGCTATTTCGGCAAAGGCGTGCTGAAGGCGGTGGAAAACATCAACACCGTCATCGCCGACGTCGTCACCGGGCTGGAGGCGCACGAGCAGGCTTTCCTGGACCGCATGCTGATCGAACTGGACGGCACCGACAACAAGAGCAACCTGGGCGCCAACGCCATGCTGGCCGTCTCGATGGCCGTCGCCAAGGCCGCCGCGCAGGAAGCCAACTTGCCGCTGTACCGTTATTTCGGCGGCTCGGCGGCGATGCGGATGCCGGTGCCGATGATGAACGTCATCAACGGCGGCGCCCACGCCGACAACAACCTCGATATTCAGGAATTCATGATTATCCCGGTCGGCGCGCCCAGCTTCAAGGAAGCCGTCCGCTACGGCGCGGAAGTGTTCCACACGCTGAAAAAGATCCTGCACAAGAAGGGCTTGACGACGGCCGTCGGCGACGAGGGCGGTTTCGCCCCGTCGGTGACGAACCACGAAGAGGCGATCAAGCTGATCATCCAGGCCATCGAAGAGGCCGGTTACGAGCCGGGCACGCAAATCGCGCTGGGCCTGGACTGCGCCGCCAGCGAGTTCTACAAGAACGGCAAGTACGAGCTGGAAGGCGAGGGCCTGAGCCTGACGGCGACCGACTTCAGCAATCTGCTGGCGACCTGGTGCGACAAGTATCCGATCATCTCGATCGAAGACGCGATGGCCGAGGGTGACTGGGAAGGCTGGGCGATCCTGACGGACATGCTGGGCAAGAAGGTGCAACTGGTCGGCGACGACCTGTACGTGACCAACACGAAGATCCTGAAGGAAGGCATCCAGAAGGGCATCGCCAACTCGATCCTGATCAAGATCAACCAGATCGGCACGCTGACGGAAACCTTCGCCGCCATCGAAATGGCCAAGCGCGCCGGCTACACGGCCGTCATTTCGCACCGCTCCGGCGAGACGGAAGACTCGACCATCGCCGACATCGCTGTCGGCACCAATGCGCTGCAGATCAAGACGGGCTCGATGTCGCGTTCGGACCGCATGGCCAAGTACAACCAGCTGCTGCGCATCGAGGAAGAGCTTGGCGTTGCGACTTCTTACGCAGGGCGGGACGCCTTCAACATCAAGTAAGATCAGCTTTTTCCTTTGAAATGCACGGAAACCTGCAATTCTGGGGACAGACTAAGTGACAACCGGCCCCTTTTTTGGGGCCGTTTTTTATGCTTACATTGCGTGATATTTGTCATGCGGCGAGTAATCTTGCGCTGTATAAATGGAGCGTCGGGATGCATTGAGCATACGTGAAACGCAAGGGTGCCTGGTTTGTAGACTTCTCATGCTCGACTGCCAGCACACCAGCGGGAGCTGCCGGGAACGGGGCGGCAGGCGCAGCAAATAGTGTTTTTGGAGACTATGCAAGCAAGCCGCGTACAGGCATAGCCGGAGGCGGGAAAACTGGATCGCGAACATCTATTTATAGCCAGGTAGTTAGTGAGGCGTATCAGAGCGGTGCAATTAACGTCGGCATGAAGCGAGTGCTCCGGGATGCGGGTAGGTTAATATCTGGAAAATTGCCATATGCGTCGGCGGCCTTAGCTGTATATGAGATTTATGATGCCTTCAATTGCGACTGATATGACAACAACTAAGCCGGTTGGCGAGCTGACCTTGATGTACTTGAAAAGGTGCGGCTATTCCCTCTCTGAGATTGAGTCCTGGTCAAGTGAGACAAGGCTTTTGCACGATATTGGCTTGTGTGGGGATGATATACTAGACGAGTTCAAAATTCTGCAAGATGAGTTTGGTGTGGACTTGTCTGGATTCGAGTTTGCAAAATACTTTCCGAACGAGCTTTCCCGAGATGCTTATTTGATCAGCGTGCGCCGTATATTGAGCTCGATTGGGTTGCCCACGGTTGCAAATTACATCTACAAGAGAGGAGTAGAGCGTACTTGCAGTAAATATCAGGAGGTATCTCTTGGGATGATCGAATCAACGATCAAGCAGCGGAAATGGATTGTTTAAAGGCCCACGATCCAGATTTCGCCGACCAGGTCGCTACATTGCCTTCACCGTCTGGCGATTTGCAATCATCGGAATATCGACAGTGTTTTCGTAGATGTTCAGGAAGTCTAAAATGATTGAAAAAGAATGCGCCATCGAAATTCAACGCCATGCACTCCAGGCGATAACGGAACTAACGAAGCTGTTAAATCAGAGCCAAGGACGGTGTTCGGCCGCAAGGTTTGAAGAGCTCAAAGAGGGGCTCGGGCGTTCAATTGGGGCAATACAGATGGGAATATTGGAGATCGTTAATGCTGAGTTTCCAGAATTGGACGACCTCCAATAGAAACAGGAGCGGGGCGGGGGCGGGTCCGGCGCTGGCGACGGCAATGGAGGTCGTCTACATGTTTAGGTAGAAGACTTAGGAGAAATTCGCAGAGGTCGATAGATGAATAATCAAGAACCGAAAAACATGTTTGCTTCCAGTTGCGGTAATTTTATACCTGTTGCTTGTATTTCATTTGTGGGTATTGTCCTTGCGTTGATTCTCAATGTGGCAGTTGATGATAAATACATGGCTCGGAGAATTTCCATGTATTACCCCATATACTCCGGAATATTTTACTTTACATTGTTCATCGCATTTGTTATTCATGAACGTTTGTCAATTGAATTTATTGGCAAAGTTTGGAAGTGTGTTGGCTATGGTTTGGTTTATGGTTTTTTTGCCGGATATATCGCCTATTTCTTTGGTATTGCTTTGGACGTGTATGGTGTTAAGCCAAAAATTGGCCAACCTTCTTTAAATTTTACTCATAGACTGTTCGAGCACTTCATTCTTAGCGTAAGCTATCCAGTTTTTTTCTTGAGAAGCTGGTTAAATGGTGCGCTGGTAGGTCTAATTATATTTTTCTTGTTAAAATTTATACGCATCGCATAGGTGTTTAGATTTAGGGGAGCGCTGATTTATTCTGATGGTTGGGATTGGTCAGCGAAAAAGGTGGCCTGCAAGGCGCGAAATCACAGCAATAGCGAGCTATTGCAAGATTTTGCAACGCCGCAGGACGCCTATTTTCGCGGTCAAGTCCGCCCTCATGAATAAATCAGCGCTTCCCTAGCAAGAAAGGATGCGTTGCTCAATATGAGCGCGCCGCAACAGCATGCGAAGTTGCTTCCATTGGATATGGGAAATCTAGATTTTCTGTTTGTATGGCGCGAGCCGGCGATTATCTTGCACAATGTATGAAATCTTGTGATAGGAAATAGCGAAATGATAATCCCACGTTTAGAAATTTACTTGAATGAACAGCAAAATCTGTGCATCGCAAAAAATGAGCGCGAAGGTGAAGAATCGCGGCTTATTTGGGACATTGAACTCGACAAGCTAAAGTCTTCAAAATTGGATGTGGCGTCTGCCAAATTTGGCGGGACTATTTTTAACCTTCTAAATATGTGGCACAAAGGTGCATTTGAGGACTGGGGCATTCCTTCCACTGAAGAGATATCGGAAAGCGATGACTATGAAATGGCGCAACGGTTGATTGGAAAGTCCGTGTCGGGCAAGACAGCGATTCATATTCCATCGATCAATCTATTGCTAAGTCAAGAGGCTAGTAAGAACGACGATGCCAAGCAATTTTTTGTAGACACGTGGCCAATTATCCGTGAGCGTCTAGAAAGCTATAGCGCTTAAAGACCGCGGTTTCAAATTTCAAGCGCAACATTGGTTTGATTAACAGTATTCGTCGGACGTTGTAGCTGAACGAGAATGAAGTTGTAGGGCATGTCCTGCTGTCATAGCAGGCGCGGTGGGGGGGGGCAAGTCCAGCAACCTGACATCCCCCCGGCCACTTCAAATGGCAGCGTCAATACAAGGCAGGCACATTACTGGAACGCCACCTCGGCGAAGCTGCGCAGCTTGCGGCTGTGTAGCTGGTCTATCCCTTGCTGGCGCAGCAAGGACAGCGCGCGGATGCCGATGCGCAGGTGCTGGTCCACCCGTTCGCGATAGAAATGGTTGGCCATGCCCGGCAGCTTGATTTCGCCATGCAGCGGCTTGTCGCTGACGCATAGCAGCGTGCCGTAGGGAACGCGGAAGCGGAAGCCGTTGGCCGCGATGGTCGCGCTTTCCATGTCCAGCGCTATCGCCCGGCTCTGGCTGAAGCGCCGCTCCGGCGTGCGCTGCGGCAGCAATTCCCAGTTGCGGTTGTCGGTGCTGGCCACGGTGCCGGTGCGCATGACGCGTTTCAAGTCGTAGCCGGTCAGCTGCGTCACCTCGGCCACCGCCGCCTCCAGTGCCTGCTGCACCTCGGCCAGCGGCGGAATCGGCACCCACAGCGGCAAATCCTCGTCGAGCACGTGGTCTTCGCGCACGTAGGCGTGCGCCAGCACGTAGTCGCCCAGGTTCTGCGTGTTGCGCAGGCCGGCGCAGTGGCCCAGCATCAGCCAGGCGTGCGGGCGCAGTACGGCGATGTGGTCGGTGATGGTCTTGGCGTTGGCCGGGCCGACGCCGATGTTGACCATGGTGATGCCGCTGCCGTCGGCGCGCACCAGGTGGTAGGCCGGCATTTGCGGCAGCCGCGGCGGCGGTGCGCCCAGCGCGTCTTCCGCCGTGGCGCTGTGGCCGGCGCGGCGCATGACGACGTTGCCCGGCTCGATGAAGGCGATGTAGCCGTCGTCCTCGCTGGGCGCGTGCGGGTCGACGGCGCGGGCCATCATGGCGTGCCCGAGGCGCACGAATTCGTCGATGTAGAACTGGTAATTGGTAAACAGGATGTAGTTCTGGAAGTGCTGCGCCGCCGTGCCGCTGTAGTGGCGCAGCCGTTGCAGCGAGTAGTCGACGCGCGGCGCCGTGAACAGCGACAGCGGCTGCGCCTCGCCCGGCGCCACTTCCATGGTGCCGTTGGCGATGCCGTCGTCCATCGCGGCCAGGTCGGGCAGGTCGAACATGTCGCGCATCGCCAGGCGGCGCTCCGGCGTCATATTGCCTTCGATGTGGTCGTGCTCGGCAAACGAGAAGTGCACGGGGATCGCTTGTGCGCTGACGCCCACTTCCAGCTGGACGTTCTGGTCGCGGCTGTGGTTCTTCAGCAGCAGGGTGAATTGCTGCAAATAGTAGTCGGCGAACAGGTCGGGGCGGGTCACCGTGGTTTCAAACACGCCGGGGCCGGCAACGAAGCCGTAGGCCAGGCGGGAGTCGGCGCGGGCGACGGTGTCGGTCTGGATGCGCACGAAGGGGTAGCAGGCGCGCGTGCGGCCGTTCAGGTCTTCGCCCGAAACGAAGCGCTGCAGCGCGTCGCGCAGGTGTTCGATGCTGCTGTGGTAGATGGCTTGTACCCGTTCCAGCGCGAGGTGCGGGTCGTTGAAGCGGGCAGATGCAATGAAGGCTGGGGTATGCAATGGGGGAACTCCTGTCGGTTACGGCGATCTGTTCTCCCTATTGTAAGGCAGCCGGCGAGGCGGCGTGTGGCGTGGCGGCCTCAGCCATTTTCTGCGGCCGCCCACGACGCGCTCATGCCGGCGCAGCCGGCCGCATTCAGCTGATTGCCGGCACCGGCTGGCCGGCCGCTTCCAGCGCGGCGGCCAGCGCCAGGTCCATCGTCGCCTGGTGGATCAGGAACCATTGCGGCAGCAGCGCCATCGCCTTGCGCCCCAGGGCGACGTCGCCCTGGCGTACATACGGGTCGGCATGGTGCAGGCCGCTCAGCACGCGGGTGTGCTGCTCGCGGTGGGCGCGCAGGCCGGGAAAGCCGATGCGCTCCATGACTTCTTCCTCGTCGGCGAAATCGCGCTCGATGGCGCTGGTGGCCCGCGTGAACGCCTCGCCGAACTGGGCGTCGGGCGTGTCGGCCAGCATGGCCAGCGCGTCGAACAGCGCTTTGTGCGATTCGTCCATCCCCAGGATGCCCAATTCCATTTCAGATGACCATTTGATTTTTTGCATGACCTTTCCCCTGTATTGACATTGTGCAGCCGGTCCAGTGTGGTCGCCTGCGCTGGAAATTTCCTTGACGCGGATCAAGGGGCGCAACAACGCGCATCAAACTTGGATGCGATGCCGGCGCCGCGGCCTGACGCGCAGGCGCGGCTCTTCCCGTTGCATTTGATGTAAATCAAGGAAATTTACCCCTGCGTCGCCGACACTGAACGATGTCGATATGGAGGGTTCTATGCATGCAATCAGATGGTCGGAGGACATGGCTTTGGGCGTGCCCACGATGGACCAGGCCCATCAGGCTTTGCTGGCGCAGCTGGAACGCTTGATCGCCGCGCCCGACGAGCACTTCGCGGCCGCCTATTGCGAGCTGATAGCGACGCTGGAAGCGGATTTCCGCGAAGAAGAGCAGTTAATGGAGAAAATCAACTTTCCGGCGCGGCGCCGCCACAGCGAGCAGCACGCGCGCGTGCTGAACGGCTTGCGCCACGCCGACGCCGACGTGCGGCAAGGCGATATGGCGGCCGGCCGCGACGTCGTGCGCATGCTGCCGCGCTGGTTCCTCGGCCATCTGTCGAGCATGGACCTGGAACTGGCCGTGGCGCTGGAACTGGCCGGCGAGCACCACCAGCGGCCGCCGGACGTGTTGCTGCGTGCGCAGTTGTCGCGCATGCTCAAGCAAAACATGATGGAATCGACGCGCGACTAGCACGGCGCAGAAAGTCGTTGCTGCGGCGCAGCATTCTGCTAGAATCGTGTAAATTCATCATCTTCCTGGAATGCCATGAAACGTGTGATTTTCAATCAAAAGGGCGGGGTCGGGAAATCGACCATCGCAGTGAACCTTGCGGCCATCGCCGCGCACCAGGGGAAAAGGACGCTTTTGATCGATATTGATCCGCAGTGCAATTCCAGCCGCTATCTGCTGGGCGCGGCGGCCACGGAAACGGCGCCGACCATGGCGGCGTATTTCGAGCAGATGCTGGCGTTCACGATGTTTCCGAAACCGGCCGCCAGCTTCGTCCACCCGACGCCGTTCGAGAATCTGTCCATCATGGTGGGGCATCCGGAAATCGGCGAGTTGCAGTCGAAACTGGAGTCGCGCCACAAGATCTACAAGCTGCGCGACACGCTAGACGAGCTGGCCAGGGATTACGATGAGATTTACGTCGACACGCCGCCGGCCTACAATTTCTTCACGCAGTCGGCGCTGATCGCGGCGGACCGCTGCCTGATTCCCTTCGACTGCGACGATTTTTCGCGCCAGGCGCTCTACACGCTGGTCAATAATGTGGCCGAGATCAAGGCCGACCACAATCCGGGGCTGGCAATCGAGGGCATCGTCGTCAACCAGTTCCAGGCCCGCGCGCGCCTGCCGCAGCGCCTCGTCGACGAGTTGCTGGCCGAGGGTTTGCCGGTGTTTGGCAGCAAGCTGTCGAGTTCGGTGCGCATCCGCGAGTCGCACGACCGCAACCTGCCCATGATCCACCTCGACGCCCGCCACAAGATGAGCCAGGAATTCCTGGCGCTGTACGACGAGTTGCAGGCGGCTTGAGCGCCGTTCGCTTCAAGCCGCCTGGGCGCGCCGCGCCTGCCGGCGCAGCCGCGGCGGCGCGGACTTGCGGCGGCGCTCATTGTGGGCCGCGTCATAGGATAGAAACATGGTGCCGATGGTGAACCATTGCTCGCTGGAGACGACGCGCTGCGCCAGCGGCAGCAATTCCTGCTCTTCCTTGGCCAGCCGTTCCAGCAAATTCTGGCAATAGCGGTCCAGCGTAAAACACAGCATTTTGATGTGCGTCGCGCCTTCGTCGAAGGCCATGCGCAGGCGCCGGCGCGCGGCACCCAGCACGTGGCGGCCGATGCGGTTCAGGGTTTCCAGGTCGGCCAGCAGGGCGCCGGCGTCGGCCGTGGCCGCGCGCACGGCCGGCATCAGGCAGCCTTCGACTTTGCGCTGGTGGCGCGTCTCGGCGAAGCGGGTCAATTCATCGAGCTGCAGGGCCAGCCGGTCCGGGTCGATGCCTTGCGGCGCGCCGGCGTGGGTGTGCAGGTATTGGCGAAAGCGTGCGATGGCGTTGCGTTCCTTCTTTTGCTCCTCGGACAAGGTCATCAGCGCATACGTGGCAGTCAACATAGTTGCTCCTTGCAAGCATTGCCCCGGACAAGTGTTCAGTCTGAGTATGCGCATCGCGGCGAGGCGTCCAGCGTGCGCAGCTTGGTGCTAAGGCATACAACGCGTCTTACCTTACGCCTGCTGCCGCCCGGCATCCGCCGTCGTTACAATTGCTTACATGTGTCAAAAACATAACTTTTCCAGTAGTAACTTTACATGGTACGCGAGGCGCTACGCGAGGCGCATATTCCACGCCTTCGGTGCTACATTGCTATACTGAAGCTGCTTCCTCAATCGTCCACCTAGCCGGCAATTATTTGAGGTAATACTCCGACCGCCATGAGCCCTCTGGACCTGCCCCCCTTGCAACGCATCGCCAGTCGTATTGCCCGTCTGGGGGGATGGACGCTGGAATTGCCGGAGCGCCGGCTGTTGTGGTCGGACGATATCTACGCCTTGTTCGAATGGCCGCCTGGGCCGGCGCCCAGCGTCGAGCAGGCCATCGAACTGTTCGCGCCCGAGTGGCGGGCGCAGATCCGCGCCGATTTCGACGCCTGTGTGCGCGACGGCACACCCTACGATGCGGAGATGGAGGTCATCACCGTCTCCGGCGCGCGCATCTGGGTGCGCAACATCGGCCAGGCGGTGCGCGGCGCGGACGGCGCGATCAGTGCGATACAGGGCGCTTTGCTCGACATCAGCGGACAAAAACGGGCGGAAGAGCGGGCCGGCCGCCTGGCCGACCGCCTCGTGACCACGCTGGAGAGCATCACCGACGGTTTCTTCACGCTGGACCGCGACTGGCGTTTCACCTATCTGAACCGGCAGACCGAGCAGTTGTTGCAGCGCGCGCGCGCCGAGCTGCTGGGCAAGAACGTCTGGGAAGAGTTCAAGGAGGCCGTCGGCGGGGTGTCTTATTGTGCTTACCAGCGCGCCGTGCGCGACAACTGCGCCGTCGAGTTCGTCGAATACTATCCGCCACTGCAGCGCTGGCTGGAAGGCCGCGCCTATCCATCCGACGAAGGGCTGGCCGTATACTTCCGCGACATCACGGCGCGCAAGCAGGCGGAGCTGGCCCTGGTGCGCTCGAACCGCGCGCTGCAATTGCTGAGCCGCTGCAACGACGCGCTGATACGCGTCGGCCATGAACACGAGTTGACCGAGCGCATCTGCCGCATCGCCGTCGAGCTGGGCGGCTACCGCATGGCCTGGGTCGGCTATGCCCAACAGGACGCGGCGCGCAGCATCAGCGTGGAAGCCCACGCAGGCGAAGGCGATCTTGAATATCTGCACAGCATGAACCTGAGCTGGGGCGACGCGCCCGCCGGCGGCGACTGCCCGGCCGCCCAGGTGCTGCGCGGCGGCGCGCCGGTGCTGCTGGACGATTTGGCGCTGCTCGACCGGGGCCTGGCGTGGGTGGCGGCGGCGCTCGGCTCCGGCTACCGCGCCGCCGCGTATTTGCCGCTGCGCGGCGAGGACGGCTGTTTCGGCCTGCTGGCCCTGTACACCGGCGGGCTGTTCCAGGACGCGGCCGGCGAAACCGCCTTGCTCGGCGAACTGGCCGACAACCTGGCCTTCGGCATCGGCAACATCCGCGTGCGCGACGAGCAGCGCCGCATCCAGGCGCATATCCGCGACCAGGCTTCGCTGCTCGACAAGGCGCGCGACGCCATCGTCGTGCGCAGCATCGACCAGCGCGTGCTGTACTGGAACAAGAGCGCGCAGCGCCTGTACGGCTGGGCCCAGGAAGAGGTGCTGGGGCGGTCCGTCGACGCCTTGCTCGACGACGACCCGCACGCGATCGAGGCCGCCACCGGCATCGTGCTGCAGTGCGGCGACTGGAGCGGCGAGGTGACGCGCCGAGGCAAGGACGGCAGCGCGCTGACGGTCGAGGTGCGCTGGACCCTGGTCAGCGAGGACGACGGCCGCCCCAAGGCCATCATGTCGATCGACACCGACATCACGCAGCGCAAGCAGGCCGAGCAGGAAATCAAGTACCTGGCGTTCTACGACGCGCTGACGGGCCTGCCGAACCGGCGCCTGATGCTGGACCGCCTGCAGCACGCGATGGCCGTCAGCGGCCGCGGCCAGCACGCCGGCGCGCTGCTGTTCATCGACCTGGACAATTTCAAGACGCTCAACGACACGCTGGGCCACGACCAGGGCGACCTGTTGTTGCAGCAGGTGGCGTTCCGCCTGCAGTCGGCCGTCTACGAAAGCGACACGGTGGCGCGCCTGGGCGGCGACGAGTTCGTCGTCATGGTGGAGAACCTGAGCCGCAATCCGCAGGCCGCCGCGGCCCAGACGACCACCATCGGCGAGCGTATCCTGCTGGCGATCAACCAGCCCTTCATCCTCAAGGGCTGCGAGCACTACAGCAGTTGCAGCATAGGCGCCACGCTATTCGAGCACGAGGGCAATGTCGGCGAGCTGCTCAAGCGCGCCGACCTGGCGATGTACCAGGCCAAGGCGGCCGGCCGCAACGCGCTGCGGTTTTTCGACCCGCAAATGCAAACGGCCGTCAATGCGCGCATGGCGCTGGAGGGCGATTTGCGCCAGGCCCTGCAATTGGGCGAGTTTTGCCTGCACTACCAGCCGCAGGTCGGCGACGGCGGCCGCATCACGGGCGCCGAGGCGCTGCTGCGCTGGCGGCATCCGCAGCGCGGCATGGTCGCGCCGGCCGCCTTCATCCCGCTGGCCGAGGAGAGCGGCCTGATCCTCGCGCTGGGCCGCTGGGTGCTGGAGACGGCCTGCGCGCAACTGCTGGCCTGGGCCGCCAAGCCGGCGACGGCCAGGCTGAGCCTGGCGGTCAACGTCAGCGCCCGGCAAATGCGCCACCCCGGCTTCGTCGACGAGGTGCTGGCGACGCTGGCGCGCAGCGGCGCCAACCCGGCCCGCCTGAAGCTGGAGCTGACCGAAAGCCTGCTGGTCGACGACGTCGAGGTGACGATCGCCAAGATGACGGCGCTGAAGGCGAGCGGGCTGGGTTTTTCGCTGGACGACTTCGGCACCGGCTATTCCTCGCTGAGCTATCTGAAGCGCCTGCCGCTCGAGCAACTGAAGATCGACCAGTCTTTCGTCGCCGACGTGCTGACGGACCCGAACGACGCCGCCATCGTGCGCACCATCGTCGCGCTGGGCCAGAGCCTGGGCCTGTCGGTGATGGCGGAGGGGGTCGAGACGCAGGCCCAGCGCGAATTCCTGTTCCACCACGGCTGCCGCGCCTACCAGGGCTATCTGTTCAGCCGGCCCTTGTCGGCCGAGCAGTTCGACGCCTTCATTGCCGCCCGATGAGGCCGGGGCCGGACCGTTTTGAAGGGCGTTCAAGGCGGCGCTTTTTATGCCGGCAACGGTATCCGCGGCGCGGCGTAGCAGATACTATATGCTTCACCACCGCGACAACGCCCCCGACATGATCGAGTCCCAACTGCCCGAATTGCTGGTTCTGGAACGCCTGATCGAGGAGGGCGGCGCGCACCTTGAGGTGAACATGAGTTGCGCGGTGCGCGTCGGCGCCCGCGAATTGCCGGTGTATACGCTTGCGCTGGGCAACCCCAGCCTGGACGTGCCGGCCGTCGGTTTTTTCGGCGGCATCCACGGCCTGGAGCGGATCGGCACCCAGGTGCTGCTATCCTTCCTGCAAAGCATGCTGGCGCGGCTGCGCTGGGACCATGTGCTGCATCAGCAATTGCAGGCCGTGCGCCTGGTGTTCATGCCGCTGGTGAACCCCGGCGGCATGTGGCGCTCGACCCGCTGCAACCCGCACGGCGTCGACCTGATGCGCAACGCCCCCGTCGATTCGCTGGAGAAAGTTCCCTTCCTGCTGGGTGGGCAGCGCTTCAGCCCGCGCCTGCCCTGGTATCGCGGGCCGCTGGGCGAACCGATGGAGGCGGAAAGCCGGGCCGTTTGCCGCGTCGTCGAACAGCAGTTGCTGCCGCGCAGCTTCAGCCTGGCGCTGGACTGCCATTCCGGTTTCGGCTTGCGCGACCGTATCTGGTTCCCGCACGCCCACACGACGACGCCGATCGCCCATCTGGCCGACATCGGTGCGCTGGAGCAGTTGTTTACCCAGAGCCATCCGAACCACAATTATGTGTTCGAGCCGCAAAGCCTGCAGTACCGCACCCACGGCGACCTGTGGGACTATCTGTATCTGAACGCCGTCAGCGCCAGCGAGCGGGTGTTTTTGCCGCTGACGCTGGAAATGGGTTCCTGGCTGTGGGTGAAGAAAAATCCGCTGCAGCTGTTCAGCCGCCTCGGCATGTTCAACCCCAAGCCGGAGCACCGCCTGCAGCGGGTCTTGCGCAGCCACACGGTCTGGCTCGATTTTCTCGCCCGCGCCGCCTGCGGCCACCAGCGCTGGTTGCCGGAGGGGTCGGCGCGCGGCGCCCGCCAGGCCGACGCGCTGGCGCGCTGGTACACGCCGCGCCGGCCATGAGCAACTGGGTGTTCCTGCGCGGGCTGATGCGCGAGCAGCGCCACTGGGATGCCTTTCCCGGCGTCTTCCGCGCGGCCGTGCCGGACGCGCACATCGTCACGCCCGACTTGCCCGGCAACGGCCAGCGCCACGCCATGGCCAGCGCGCAGCGGGTGGCCGACATGGTCGAATTTTGCCGCCGCGACTTGGCGGAGCGGGGCTGCGCCGCACCGTATCACCTGCTGGCGCTGTCGCTGGGCGGCATGTTGGCCGTCGAATGGGCGGCGCGCTATCCGCAGGAAATCGCCGCGCTGGTGCTGATCAACACCAGCATGCGGCCGTTCAGCCCGTTTTACCGGCGCCTGCGCTGGCAAAACTACGCCGCCCTCGTCGCGCTGGCGGCGCTGGGCGGGCTGGCCCGCCAGGAGGCGCTCATCTTGCGCTTGACCAGCAGCGCGGACGACGGGCGCGCGCCCTTGCTGCCGCGCTGGATCGCCTACCAGCGCGAATATCCGGTCACGCGCGCCAATGCCTTGCGCCAATTGCTGTCGGCCGCCCGCTACCGCGCGCCCGCGCGGCGGCCCGCCGCGCCCGTGCTGGTGCTAGCCAGCCGCGCCGACCGCCTGGTCGACGCCAGTTGTTCGCTGCGCCTGGCGGCGCACTGGCGGGCCGCCTGCGCGCTGCATCCCGACGCCGGGCACGACCTGCCGCTCGACGATGGCGCCTGGGTGGCGGCGCAGGTCGCCCAATGGTTGCATCCGGGAAATATGTAAAACCTTGAAACAGCGCCGGTCAGCATGGTAGACTTAATTTAGCGGCATATCCGTATCTGGTGCTCGGAGCGAAGCCGGCGCTATATATCGCCCGGTTTTTTTATTTTCCGTTTCATGTCAATAAATCACGTTCGCTAATGAAGAATCCAATGAAGTTCCTGATATTCCCGCTGGCTGCCATTGCCAATTCCGCTTGCAGCGTCATTTACGACATCAATCAAGACCGCGTCGCCGAATACTGTAACAGCCTCGTCGACACGGCACAGCGCAACGCCTGCCTGCAGCGCAACCGCACCAGTTACGAGGAGTACGAGCGCGAACGGCAGAAACTGCTGGGGGGCGCCGCCTCGAAGTAAGCGCGGCGTTTCGCGGCGCGAAAAAAAAGCCCATCTGTGTCAGATGGGCTTTTTACTTTCCGGCTCGCTTACCACTTCGCTTTCAGCGTGTATTTGCCGTTCGCCGTACCCGTGCCGCCACTGTAATAGAACACTTTGGCGTACACGGCCAGCGGCGCCGCGCCGGAGTTCGCGTAGCTGATGTTGTCCGCCACGCCGGTGCCGTTGGTGCTGGAACCGATTTTCGTGCCGGCGGCGTTATACAGCTCCAGATCGTAGTCCGAGGTGCCGTTTGGCGCCAGCGTCAGCGTCAGCGAGCGGCCAGCCGGGATGCTGACCTTGAAGTAGTCGACGTCGGCCGCCGCGCTGATCGTGCCGTTCACCGTGGTGTTGCTGACGGCGACGACGTTGGCGGTGGCGGTGGTGTTGTTGCTTTCCACCTCAGCCTGGGTCGGGCCGGGCGGCACCACGGCGCCAAGGATGTTCTGCGCCTCGAACTTGGCGCGGAAGGTGTTTTCGTAAGTGGCGTCGTCCGGGTACAGCGTGTGCGCGGCGTTGACGATGGCCGTTGCCATCGCCGGCATCTTGATGTTCGAGCCCAGGCCGAAATGCGCCTCCAGAATGATCTTGTCGATGTTGCCGCGCGGCTTGCCGGCGGCAATCAGCGCCACCATCGACTGGTACAGCGGCGCCGACCACAGCTCGTCGGACTGGAACGTCACGCCGCCCTCGGTGATGTTGACGTGCGCCGGGTAGCTCTTGCTGCTGTTGTATTTGGCGTCGGTGCGGTTCAGCATGCGTCCGGCCCAGCAGGCGCCGTGGCCGTCCCAGCTAAACGCCCATTCCGGATGGTAGACCTTGCCGTTCGCCGTGCTGTAGGAGTAGGAGGCGGCCCAGTAGTCACCGAAACCTTCGCCCATCCCGCCCGTATCGCCGCCGTTCCAGTTCGAGTTGATGTTGTGGTGAATGCCGTGGCCGTATTCGTGCAGGATCACGTCGGCGTCTTCGGTGTCGTTGACGCAGCCGTGGCCGAAGGCCAGGTAGTCGCTGCCGGGGCTGCCGGGGCTGTAATGGGAATTGTCGGCGCCGTCCAGGCCGTCGGTGTCGACGTTGATCGGCCGGTTGATGATGCTCTTCGTGCCGGTGAAGCCGAGCGACTGGATATAGCGCTGGTTCTGGTCGATGTGGAAGTAGACGTTGCTGTCGTCGAAGGCGTTGTTGCCGCGCTTCGCGGTCCAGACCCCGTTCGTCGTCGTGCTCGGCGGCGTGTTCGGCGCCTCGATGTTGGTGATGTTGATATGCGGGCCGGTCAGCGTGTACACGCCGGACGTGACGGTCAGGTCGGCCAGCGTCTTGTTCGCGTAGGCGGCGTCGAAGGCGGAGGCCGGCGAGGAGTCGGTCAGGGTGTCGTTGTTGAGGGCCGTGCGCGGATCGGGGTCGAAGACCAGGCCCATGCCGTTGATGCCGGAAGGGGCGGTTGTCGCGGCGGCCGCCTTGCGGGCCAATGGCAGCACCTTGGCGGCCTGCGTCGCGCTCTGGCGGTCCAGCAGCGGGCCGGTGATGGCGGCGCGCGCCGCGATGCTGCGTTCGGCGCCCTTGCGCGGCAGCGAAGTCGAGTAGGAGTCGATCAAGGCGCCGTTATGGGCATTCAGGTATTGCACGAAGCCCCCCGTGGGCATCTGCGCCTGGATGTGCACCTTGTGGGCCAGCGTGACGCCATCCTTGCCGGCCACCCACACCAGCTCGGTGGTTGGCTGCGCCACCAGCGGATTTTGCACCTTCATATTGTTCCAGCCCTGGTCGAGCGCCTTTTCGGCGCTGATCTGCGCCTGCACATACAACTGGTTGGCGGCGTTCGCGTCGACCTTGTCGGAGATATGCCTGGTTTCGTTGAAGATTTTTTGCAGTTCGCCATTGCGTCCGATCGAGACGATGATCTCGGCCCGGTCCACCAGCAAGCCACGGAGCATCTGCTGGTAGTGGTAGTGCTTGCCGGTGAGCGATTCCTGCACCTTGGTCAGTACCAGGTTGCTCAAGTCGGCGGGCAGGCCGTACTGGTCGGCGTGGCGTTGCAGCACGGCTTGCGCGGAACCGGCGCGGGTGTTGGAAAAGACCGTGACGTTTTCCGTCGTGCTGCTGCCGGCCTGGGCCAGGCCGGCGTAGCCGAGGACAATCAAAGATGCCAGGATGGAACGTGGATGATGCCGCATGTGTATTCTCTCCGCGAAAGTTGAGGATGTGCGTCTGATGACGCCTCATGTGGAAGCCCCGTCGGGCCTTGCAAATCAAACAACGTGAATAAAGTATATAGCTAGTTTTTTTGACATAAAGCAAATATTTCAATATTGTGACAAATGCGCAACATTGCTCGACGAGGGGGCTAGGCCCGCCTATGATGGGGCAATTATTCAGCCCAAACGAGGAGGCTTACGATGCGCCTTAGCTACGCCGCCATCTTGATGGCAACGCTCTATGCCGGCTGCGCCGGCGCCGGCGATCCGCCGGCCGCCGCCCAGGCCGGCGCCGCGGCGGCGCGGCCGCCGAAACCGATTCCCGACATCGAGCCGGAAACCACGGAACAGTTGCGCGCGGTGCTGCTGCATATTGCCGCCGGCAAGGCGACGATGGAGGGATACACGGAAAGGGCGGCCGCCGCGGCGCAGGGCCAGGAGATGGGGGCGCGCCTGCGGGCCTACGGGGCGCTGCAGGCGCTGCAACTGCTTGAGCGCAAGGTTGACGGCGAGAACCGCGTCTACCGCTACCGCGCCGTCTACGCGCAGGGGCCGGTGCTGGTCGACGTCACCTTCGGCAAGGGCGCGCGCATCGACCGTCTGCAGTTGGCGCCGGAGTAAGTTGCCGTCGGGGTCATGCCTTGCCATGACCCCGACTGGCGGGGCGCGGGCTAGTCGGCCGCGTAGATGTCGTTATCCTTGGTTTCGCTGACGAACAGGGTGCCGATGACCACGGTTGCCAGCGCGACGATGATCGGATACCACAGCCCGTAGTAGATGTCGCCCTTGAAGGCCACCAGCGCGAACGCCGTCGTCGGCAGCAAGCCGCCGAACCAGCCGTTGCCGATGTGGTAGGGCAGGGACATCGAGCTGTAGCGTATGCGCGTCGGGAACATTTCCACGAGCATCGCGGCGATCGGCCCGTACACCATCGTCACATACAGCACCAGGATGAACAGCAGCAGCACGACCATCGGCTTGTTGATCTGCTCGGGGTCGGCCTTGGCCGGATAGCCGGCGGCCTTGATGGCGGCGCCGGCCTCCTTCTTGAAGTCGGCTTCTTTTTTCTTGCTGTCGGCCGTGAAGTTCAGGTTGTCAGGCGTCATGTCGGCGTTGAAGGAGGCGATTTCCTTGTCGCCGATCTTGATCTTCGCCAGACTGCCGGCCGGCGCGTCGACCTTGGTGTAGTTGACCGAGCTGGCCGACAGCACCTGGGTGGCGATGTCGCAGGAGGAGGGGAACTTTTTCGTGCCGGTCAGGTTGAACTGGAAGTGGCAGGAGGCCGGATCGGCGACGACGACGACGGGCGAGTCCTTCAGGGCCGCTTCCAGCGCCGGGTTGGCATAGTGGGTCAGGCCGCCGAAGATGGGGAAATAGGTCAGCGCGGCGACCAGGCAGCCGCCCAGGATGATGTATTTGCGCCCCAGCTTGTCCGACAGGGTGCCGAAGAAGATGAAGAACGGCGTGCCCAGCAGCAGGGCGATGGCGATCAGCACATTGGCCGTCGCCAGGTCCACCTTCAGCGTCTGGATCATGAAGAACAGGGCGTAGAACTGGCCCGTGTACCAGACCACGGCCTGGCCCGCCGTCAGGCCGACCAGGGCGAGGATGACGATCTTCAGGTTTTTCCATTTGCCGAAGGCTTCCGTCAGCGGCGCTTTCGAGGTCTTGCCCTCGGCTTTCATCTTGGCGAAGGCCGGCGATTCGTTCATCGACAGGCGGATCCACACGGAAATGGCGAGCAGCAGCACGGAAACCAGGAAGGGCACGCGCCAGCCCCAGGCGGAGAATTGCTCTTCGCCGACGGCCAGGCGGGTGCCCAGGATCACCATCAGCGACAGGAAGAAGCCCAGCGTCGCCGTCGTCTGTATCCAGGCGGTGAAGGCGCCGCGCTTGCCCTCGGGCGCATGTTCGGCGACGTAGGTGGCCGCGCCGCCGTATTCGCCGCCCAGGGCCAGCCCCTGCAGGATGCGCAGCGTGACGAGGATGATGGGGGCGGCGATGCCGATCGAGGCGTAGCCGGGCAGCAGGCCGACGATGAAGGTCGATGCGCCCATGATGAGGATGGTGATGAGGAAGGTGTATTTGCGGCCTATCATGTCGCCCAGGCGGCCGAACACCAGCGCGCCGAAGGGCCGGACGATGAAGCCGGCGGCGAAGGCCAGCAGCGCGAAGATGAAGGTGGTGGTGGGGTCGCCGACGAAGAATTGCTTGGCGATGATGGACGCCAGCGAACCGTATAGGTAAAAGTCGTACCACTCGAAAACGGTGCCCAGCGAGGAGGCGAAGATCACCTTGCGTTCCTCCGCCGTGATGGGCGCGCCTTTCTGGCTGGGTTTCCGCGCGTCGGCGGTGTTGCCGGTTGAGATAGCCATGTTTGTCTCCTGTATATTTTTTTAAATTGTTTTTGACAGATTTGTAAATACGTCATCTGCCGCTTCGAGTGTGGGCGTGAAAACTTACACCATGCTTGCTTCAAACTGACGCGAGGCTGACAAAATGCCACTGTATTGAGCTCCCGCAGGCCGCGACAAATTTACGAACGACCGTACTAATATGTGCTATTCTGATTTGAGCGATTCCCGGCGCAACCGGAAATAATCAACGCATTCTGACAAGGAGACTTAACATGATTGATGCCGTCATCGTATCCACCGCCCGCACCGGCCTGGCCAAGTCCTGGAAGGGGGCGTTCAACATGACGCACGGCGCCACGCTGGGCGGCCACGTGTTGCAGGCGGCGATACAGCGCGCCAACATCGAGGCGGCCGAGGTCGAGGACGTGCTGGTCGGTTGCGCCAATCCGGAAGGGGCGACAGGCGGCAATATTGCGCGCCAGATCGCCCTGCGCGGCGGCGCCCCCGTCACCACGGCCGGCATGACCGTCAACCGTTTTTGCTCGTCCGGGCTGCAGGCGATCGCGCTGGCGGCCCAGCGCATCATCGCCGGCGAAGGCGACATCTATGCCGCCGGCGGCGTCGAGTCGATTTCCTGCGTGCAGCAGGAGATGAATCTGCATATGTATAAGGAGCTCTGGCTGGAGCAGCACAAGCCGGAGCTGTACTGGCCGATGCTGCAGACGGCCGAAACGGTGGCCAAGCGCTACCGCATCAGCCGCGAGCGCCAGGACGAGTACGGCGTGCGTAGCCAGCAGCGCGCCGCCGCCGCCCAGGCCGCCGGCCTGTTCGACGCCGAAATCGTGGCGATGACGACGACCATGGGCGTGGCCGACAAGGAGTCGGGCATGTTGCTGACGCGCCAGGTGACGCTGGCCGCCGACGAGGGCATACGCGCCGACACGACGCTGGAAAGCGTGGCGAAGATCCGCCCGGCCCTGCCCGGCGGCGTCATCAGCGCGGGCAACGCCAGCCAGTTTTCCGACGGCGCGGCGATGGCCATCGTCATGAACGCCAAGGTGGCCGAGGCGAAGGGCTTGCAGCCGCTGGGCATCTTCCGCGGTTTTGCCGTGGCCGGCTGCGAACCGGACGAGATGGGCATCGGCCCCGTCTACGCGATTCCCAAGCTGCTGAAGAAGGCCGGCCTGAGCGTGGCCGACATCGGCTTGTGGGAGTTGAACGAGGCGTTCGCCGTGCAAGTGCTGTATTGCGCCGACACGCTGGGCATCCCGATGGAGCGGCTCAACGTGAACGGCGGCGCCATCGCCGTCGGCCACCCCTACGGCGTGTCGGGCGCGCGCCTGACGGGCCACGCGCTGATCGAAGGCAAGCGGCGCGGCGTCAAGTACGTGGTCGTGACGATGTGCATAGGCGGCGGCCAGGGCGCGGCCGGCCTGTTTGAAGTCGTGTGAGTTCCCGGAGGGGCGGCGGTGCCGGCGCGCGAATATAATGGCGGGCCGGTCGCGCGCCCCTTGATATGCAAGACGCGTGTTTTTAATTCAACCGATATAAAAATCATATGATCAAGCACATCGTTTTCTGGAAATTGAAAGAGCATGCGGAAGGCGGCGACCGCGCCGCGAATGCCTTGAAGATGAAGCAATTACTCGATTCCTGCGCCAAGCTGCTGCCCGGCATGCTGACATTTGAAGTGGCGCTGGCCCAGCCGGGCCTGGAGGCGAGCTACGACGTCGTGCTGTACTCCGAATTCGCCGACAAGGCCACCTTGGACGCGTATCAGGATCATCCTGACCATATCGCGATCAAACCATTCATCGTCGCCGTGCGCGAAGCCCGCCAGTGCATGGATTACGCAGCCTGATCAGCGAAGGAAAGAGCATGCGCACATCACAAGAGTTGTTCAGCCTGGCCGGCAAGACGGCGCTCGTCACGGGCGGCTCGCGCGGCCTGGGCCTGCAAATGGCGCTGGCGCTGGGCGAGCAGGGCGCCAGGCTCGTGATTGCCTCGCGCAAGCAGACCGAGCTGGACGAAGCCGTCGCCTTCCTGGCCGGACACGGGGTCAACGCCCACGCCGTCGCCGTCGACCTGTCGCGCGACGAGGCCGTCACGGAGCTGGTCGACGCCGCGCTGGCCCACCTGGGCCACATCGACATCCTCATCAACAACGCCGGCGCCAGCTGGGGCGCGCCGGCCGAGGACTACCCGGTCGAGGCATGGGACAAGGTGATGAACCTGAACATACGCAGCATCTTCCTGGTGTCGCAAGCCGTCGGCAAGCGCTCCATGATACCGCGGCGCTCCGGCCGCATCATCAACATCGCCTCGATCGCCGGCCTGGCGGGCAACCCGCCGGGGCCGATGAAAACCATCGCCTACAACACCTCGAAGGCGGCCGTCGTTAACTTCACCCGCGCGCTGGCCGGCGAATGGGGTGCCTACGGCATCAACGTCAACGCCATCGCGCCCGGTTTTTTCCCCTCGAAAATGACCAAGGGGCTGCTCGACAAGATCAGCGCCGCCGCGCTGGCCAAGGACGCGCCCCTGGGCCGCCTCGGCGACGACGAGGATTTGAAAGGCGCCACGCTGCTGTTCGCGTCCGACGCCGGCAAGCACATCACCGGCCAGACCCTGGCCGTCGACGGCGGCGTCTCGGCCGTTTAAAAGGAAACACCATGACAAGTTATCAACGCATCGTACTGGCCGCGCGACCGCGCGGCGAAGTCAAACCCAGCGACTTCCGCCTCGAAACGCAGGACGTGCCGGCCATCGCCGACGGCCAGGTGCTGGTGCGCAACCACTACCTGTCGCTGGACCCGTATATGCGCGGGCGCATGAGCGAGGCGAAAAGCTACGCGGCGCCGCAGGCCCTCAATGAAACGATGATAGGCGGCACGGCCGGCCAGGTTGTCGCCTCGCGCCACCCGAAATTTGCCGTCGGCGACTTCGTCGTCGGCGTGCTGGGCTGGACCGAGGTGGCCGTCACCGACGGCTGCATGCTGCGCAAGGTCGACACCAGCCACATTCCGCTGTCGGCCTACCTGGGCACGGTCGGCATGCCCGGCATGGCCGCATGGTACGGGCTGAACCAGATCATGCAGCCGAAGGCCGGCGAAACCATCGTCGTCACGGCCGCCAGCGGCGCCGTCGGCAGCGTCGTCGGCCAACTGGGCAAACTGCGCGGCTGCCGCGTCGTCGGCGTCGCCGGCGGGCCGGAGAAATGCGCCTACGTCGTCGACGAGCTGGGCTTCGACGCCTGCGTCGACTACAAGGCCGGCCAACTGCTGGCCGACCTGGCCGCGGCCACGCCGAACGGCATCGACGCGATCTTCGAAAACGTCGGCGGCCCCATCCTCGACGCGGCGCTGCCGCGCACCAACGCCTTCGGCCGCATCGCCCTGTGCGGCCTGATCGCCGGCTACAACGGCAGCGACATGTCGATCAAGAACTTCCGCTTCCTGCTGACGAGCCGCCTGACGCTGCGCGGCTTCATCGTCACCGAACACATGGAATACTGGCCGCAGGGCCTGTCCGAACTGGGCCTGCTGGTGGCCGGCGGCAAACTGCGCTACCGCGAAAGCATCGCGGCGGGGCTGGCGGCGGCGCCGCAAGCCTTCATCGGCCTGCTGCACGGCAAAAACTTCGGCAAACAACTTGTGAAACTCATCTAAATGGACAATTTCCACGGCAAAGTCGTCGTCATCACGGGCGGCGCGGGCGGCCTGGGCCTGGAATTCGCCAAGCTTGCCGCCGGCCTGGGCATGAAACTGGTGCTGGCCGACGTGCAGCGGGACGCCCTCGACACGGCCAAGGCCGCGCTCGAAGCGGCCGGCGCCGACGTGCTGGCGCTGCCCTGCGACGTGCGCAAAAGCGAACAAGTGCAGGCGCTGGCCGACGCCGCCATGGCGCGGCACGGCGCCGTCCACCTGCTGTTCAACAACGCCGGCGTCGGCTCGGGCGGACTGATCTGGGAAAACAGCGAGGCCGACTGGGAATGGGTGCTGGGCGTCAACCTCTGGGGCGTCATCCACGGCGTGCGCATCTTCACCAAGCTCATGCTCGACTGCGCCAAAGCGGACCCCGCCTACCGAGGCCACATCGTCAACACCGCCTCGATGGCGGGGCTGCAGAACGCCCCGGCGATGGGCGTCTACAACGTCTCCAAGCACGCCGTCGTCTCCCTGGCCGAAACCCTCTATCACGACCTGCAACTGGTGGGCGCGCCGATCGGCACCTCCGTGCTGTGCCCGTACTTCGTACCGACCGGCATCCACCAATCGCAGCGCAACCGGCCCGACGACGTCCGCGCGAGCGCCCGGCCGACGGCCAGCCAAAGGGCATCGCAAGCCATGACGGACAAAGCCGTCGCAGCGGGCAAAATCTCGGCGGCCCAAGTGGCCGCCATCACCTTCGACGCCATCCGCGCCGGCCAGTTCTACATCTACTCCCACCCGCAGGCCCTGGGCGGCGTCCAGGAACAAATGCAAGCCATCATCACGCAAAACAATCCGCCCGACCCCTATCGGGCGGCGCCGCACATCCGCGACATGCTGCGCGCCGGCCTGAAGGACGGCCAAGGCTGAGGCCGGGCGTGCGACAATAAACAATACCTAGCCAAATTCCTGCCCATGACCGACACCAAGCAAACCACCATCCGCCTCGGCGACTGGGACGCCATGCGCGCCGACGCCAGCCGGATCCGCTTCGAAGTCTTCGTCGACGAACAAAACGTCCCGGCCGACATCGAACTCGACGACATGGACGCACTGAGCCTGCACGCCGTCGCCTACGACGGCGCGGGCGTCGCCCTTGGTACGGGCCGCCTGCTACCGGACGGCCACATCGGCCGCATGGCCGTGCGCAAAATCGCCCGCGGCCTTGGCCTCGGTGGCGCCCTGCTGCAAACGCTCATGAACAAAGCGCGCGAGCGCGGCGACACCCGCGTCGTCCTAAATGCCCAAACGGTGGCGGCGCCGTTCTACCAAGCGCACGGCTTCACCGCCAGCGGCACCGAATTCCAGGAAGCGGGCATCGCCCACATCGAAATGAGCCGCACCTTCCCCTAACCCAACAATGGGGTCAGGTCTAGACATGACGGTTTTTTAAACGCAACAATGGGGTCAGGTCTAGACATGGCGGTTTTTTGCGCTCAAAACCGCCATGTCTAGACCTGACCCCAAAGTTGTTTTGGGTAAAACCGTCATGTCTAGACCTGACCCCAATGTTTATTGGATGAATAGTTCGTGGAGTTCGCCGGGCGCCTCGGCGTAGAGTTTGACGACGGTGGAGGTGCGGGTGCCGTAGCCGGGCGTTTCGATGCGCACGGCGGAGAGGATGCGTTCGAGGTCAAGCGGTACGCCCGTTTCCGGCAGCCGCAGGTCGGGCGCGCGGGTGGTGTCGGCCAGCATTTCGAAGTAGGCTTCGTCCGGCGCGCCCTGGCATAGCAGGCTGGCGAATTGGGCTTTGGTTTTGAGGACTTTCGGCCACGGGGCGTCGAGCAGGGCGTTCGATAGGCCGTAGATGCCCGGTTCGAGCGGCCGGCCGTTGCGGGCGTCGTCTTGCCCGCGGTTGGAGTACCAGTATAGGGTGTCGCGGTCGCCCAGGATGAGGTTGTAGCCGTTGTAGTGTTGTTCGCCCGCTTCGAGTTGGGCGATGTATTCTGGCGCCGTCATGCCGCCGGCCAGGTAGTCGGCCACCAGGGTGCCGCGCGAGGGGGCGTCGCTGCGCCGGTCTCGCGGGCTGCGGATGTTGGTGATGGCGGCGAAGCGTGAGCCGGCCGCGCCTTCGCGGGTGATGCCCATCCAGCTGCCGCCCGCTTGCAGGTCGCGCCCGGCGTAGACTTGGGGGTGTTCGGGCCAGGCGGCCGCCGGCGCGCTGGCGCGCTCGTAGTATTCGTCGCGGTTGGCCGCGGCGATGAGCGGTACGCCGGGGATGACTTTCCAGGCAAATACGATCAGGCACATGGGGTGAGGTCCGTAAATACTTCGCTGTGGCGCGCGCCGGCGGTCAGTTCGGCGACGCCCGCCGCGCGCACGGCGGCGTCGAGGCTGGCGCCGAAGCCGGCCGTCGTGGCCGTGTAGATTTCCATCCAGGTTTGCAGCCCGTCCTTGCTTTCCGGGCGGCGTTTGAGTTGCGCGGCGACGCCGTGTTGCGCGCCGAGGCGCGTTTGCAGCGCCGTGATGATGTCGCGCAGCGCCGCCGCGTTTTCTTCGCGCACCTGGTAGTAGATGTAGAGGTCGGTCATGGTCGCGGGTTTACAGGTCGAGCGCGTCCAGTATGTAGGGCATGGCGAGGAAGCGCAGCGGCGCGCCTTGCGCCGAGCCGAGCCGGACGCCGCCTGTTTCGGCCGTGCCTTGTTCGATGGCCGACAGTTTCATTTCGACGAGGGCGTCAACGCCTCCCATGCCGTTCGGCGCCGCGTTGACGATCATGCCGCACGGTTGCGCCGGGTCGGCCACGGCAAATACTTCGTCCCCCGCCTTGGCGCCCGCCTGGGCGTCCGTGCCGGCGATGGTGACGAGGGTGGTGCGGCGTTTGAGTTTGCCCAGGTATTGGCTGCGCGCGACGATTTCCTGGCCGGGGTAGCAGCCTTTTTTGAAGTTGACGCCGCCCAGCAGTTCGAAGTTGACCATTTGCGGCACGAATTGTTCTTGTGTGCCGCTGCCGATTTGCGGCACGCCGGCGTGCACTTCGGCCAGGCGCCAGGCGTCGTTGCCGCCTTTGGCCAGGCTGGCCGCCAGCGTCGGCCAGACCGCTTGCGCCGTCTCGGCCGACATCAGCCATTGGTAGCGCGGCGCGCCGAAGGCGTCGGCGACGCGGATCAGGGTGCCGTGCGCCGCCTGCTCCAGTTTGGCGTAGGGCGCGCCGGGCAGGGCGCCGAAGCAGTTTGCCAGGATGGCCTCGGCCTTGGCGCCGCCCAGTCCGAGGATGACGGCGTTGGCGCTGTCGCCGGTGGCGTCGTGCAGTTTGGCCTTGGCGCGCAGGATGAACATTTGCAGGCGCTTTTGCAGCGGCGGTTGTATATCGCGCGGCAGTTGCAGGAAAATCGACGTATCATTGCGCCAGATCAAGAAGCTGGCCATGAGCCGGCCTTTCGGCGAGCAGTAGCCGGCCAGGCGCGCTTCGGCGCCGCCCAGGTGCTCGACGTCGTTGGTCAATTGGCTGTGCAGGAAACTGGCGGCGTCGTCGCCGCTGGCGGCGATCAGGCCAAGGTCGGTGATCGGGGCGACAAAGCCGGCCGCCAGATCGTCCGCACTGAGCGCGGCGCCGAAGTCGTGGACGCGGCCATCGCTGGCGCGCGCGCCCTGCAGCAATAAAAATTGATTCCAGTTATTCATAATTTCCAATGGTTTGACGATTAAGGCATTATCATTACGGGCTCATTATAGTGATGTCGCGAACATCGCGCCGAGTATCACGCAAAACAGGCCCCAGGTCTGCCGGCAGGAATAACAACTTGAATCTTACAGATGGCTTTTATTAAAACAGTTTTTCTTAGTTCGATGGTGGCCGCGGTGGCGGCCGGCGCCGGTTTTGCCTATTGGGCGCAGCAGCCGATTACGGAAGGCGACGAGGCGGCGATCGAGTTTACGATAGTCCCCGGCAGCGGCGCCCACGCCGCCGGCCAGCAAATCGCCGAGGCGGGCGTGCCAATCGAGCCGCTGCTGTTCAATTTATTGGCGCGGGTGACGGCCAAGAGCGGCAAGTTGAAGGCCGGCTCGTATGAGCTGAAGCCGGGCACGACGCCGATGCGCCTGATTACGCAGTTGGCGCGCGGCGAGTTCGTCCAGGAGTCCTTGACCATCATCGAGGGCTGGACCTTCAAGCAGATGCGTCTGGCGATGGCGGCCCACAAGGGCCTCAAGCACGACACGGCGGAGCTGAGCGACCTGGCCCTGATGGCCAAGATCACGCCCGCCTACCAGCGGCCCGAGGGCTTGTTCTTCCCGGATACCTATCTGTTCGCCAAGGGCGCCAGCGATTTGCAGATTTTCCGCCAGGCGCACACGATGCTGATACAGCGCCTGAACGAGGCCTGGGAAAAGCGCGATCCGGCCTTGCCATATAAGAATCCCTACGAGGCGCTGACGATGGCCTCTATCGTCGAAAAGGAAACCGGGCAGAAGTCCGAGCGCTCGATGATTGCCGGCGTCTTCGTCAACCGCCTGAAGATCGGCATGCTGCTGCAGACCGACCCGACCGTCATTTACGGCATGGGCGACAGGTACGAGGGCAAGATCCGCAAGCGCGACCTGGAAACGGACACCCCGTACAATACCTACACGCGCGGCGGCCTGCCGCCGACGCCGATCGCCTTGCCGGGCGTGCAGTCGCTGACGGCGGCCCTGGCGCCGGCCCGCACGGACGCGCTGTATTTCGTCGCGCGCGGCGACGGCACCAGCCAGTTTTCCGCCAACCTGCCCGACCACAACCGGGCAGTGAATCAATATCAACGATAGGCAACAGGTTTCATGACACAAGTTTTCACCTCCCCGGCCCGCTTCATCACCTTTGAAGGCATAGACGGCGCGGGCAAATCCACGCACATCGGCTTCGTCGCCGATTTCCTGCGCGCGCGCGGCGTCGCGCTGGTGACGACGCGCGAGCCGGGCGGCACGGCGCTGGGCGAAAAGCTGCGCGATGTGCTGTTGCATGAAAAAATGCATCTGGAAACGGAGGCCCTGCTGATGTTCGCCAGCCGGCGCGAGCACATCGCCCAGGTGATCGCACCGGCGCTGGCCCGCGGCGACTGGGTCATTTCCGACCGCTTCACGGACGCCAGCTTCGCCTACCAGGGCGGCGGCCGCGGCCTCGACCTGGACAAGTTGGCGGCGCTGGAGCAGTGGGTGCATCCGGCCCTGCAGCCCGACCTGACCTTGCTGTTCGACGTGCCGCTGGAGGTGGCCCGGGCGCGGCTCGACGCCACCCGTTCGCTCGACAAGTTCGAGCAGGAGCAGGCCGATTTCTTCGGCGCCACGCGCCAGGAATATCTGCGCCGCGCCGCCCAGTTCCCCGGGCGCACCCGCGTGATCGATTCGACGCAGCCGATCGCGGCCATCGAGCGGCAGTTGGCGGCCCTGTTGACGGCCTTGCTGGAAACGGGTGTCGCCGGGGCCGTCCCCGACGTTTCGCATTAAAAATCCACTCTAAGTAATTGTTTTAAAAAGAATCCAGATGATGAGCAGTCCACTTTATCCTTGGCAAGAGGGCGCCTGGCAACAGTTGCAGCATCTGCGCGCGCGCATGCCGCACGCGATCCTCTTCCATGGCGCGGCCGGGATAGGCAAATCCGACTTTATCGAGCGCTTCGCCCAGTCCCTGCTGTGCGAGGATGTGCGCGCCGACCAGCACGCCTGCGGCCAGTGCGCGTCCTGCGGCTGGTTTTCCCAGCACAACCACCCCGATTACCGGCGCGTGCGCCCGGAGGCGCTGGAGGACGAGGTCGAAGGCGACGACGCCGAGGCCGAGGGCGGCAAGAAGTCCAAATCGAGCAAGGCGCCGTCCAAGGACATCAAGATCGAGCAGATCCGCGGGCTGGCCGACTTCATGAACATTTCCACGCACCGCCAGGGGCTGCGCGTGGTCGTGCTGTACCCGGCCGAGGCGCTCAACACGCCGGCCTCGAACGCCTTGCTGAAGACGCTGGAAGAGCCGCCGCCGGGCACCGTGTTCCTGCTGGCCTCGAACAGCCTGGACCGGCTGCTGCCGACCATCCTGTCGCGCTGCCGCAAGTTTGCCCTGCCGATGCCGACCCACGAGCAGGCGCTGGCCTGGCTGAAGGCCCAGGGCCTGGCCGACGCCGACAGCTGGCTGCGCGAGCAGGGCGGGGCGCCGCTGGCGGCGCTGGCCCAGGCGGAGACGGGCGGCGGACGCGAGGAGACGGAGGCGCTGCTGCAGTTGTTGGCGCAGCCGAGCATTGAAGGCGCGCTGAAAACGGCCGATAAATTGCAGAAGGCGCCGCCCGCTTTGCTGGTGTCTTGCTTGCAACGCTGGCTTTATGACGTCTTTTCGTACAAACTGGCGGGAAACATTCGTTACTATCCGCGTTACAAGAGGGAATTGGCGGCGCTGGCCGGAAAAATCCACCTGGCCCGGCTGATGGCGGCGCTCAAGAGCGCCAATGACAGGCGGGCGATTGCCGAGCATCCGCTGTCGCCCAAGCTGTTTCTGGAGGATATGTTGCTGGACTATGCGGCCTGCTGTGCTTGAAAGGAAATGAATGACGGGCAGTCCAACCGACGTGACCGCCGTGCCGATCGCACGGCCCACCGTGCTGTCGCTGGCGATCAAGGAGAAGGCTGCCTTGTATGCCGCCTATATGCCATTCATCAAGCATGGCGGCATGTTCGTGCCGACGCAAAAGCCCTATAAGATCGGCGACGAGATCTACCTGATCCTGGCGCTGATGGACGACCCCAACAAATACCCGATCGCCGGCAAGGTCGCGTGGATCACCCCGGCCGGCGCCAACAATAACAAGGCGCAAGGCATCGGCGTCCAATTCCCCGACGACGAAAGCGGCCAGCGCGCCCGCCTGCGCATCGAGGAAATCCTCGGCGCTGCGCTGCGCTCCTCGCGCGCCACCCACACCCTGTAGCGCGGCGCCGGCGCTGGCGAGCGCCGCGCCGCTCGCGTACAATCGCGCCATGTATATCGATTCCCATTGCCACATCAACTTCCCCGAGCTGGCCGCTCGCATGCCCGAGATCCTCGCCAAAATGGCCGAGAACAAGGTCAGCCATGCGCTGTGCGTGTCGGTCGACCTGCCTGACTTTCCGCAAGTGTTGGCGCTGGCCGAGCAATATCCGCACATTTTCGCCTCCGTCGGCGTGCATCCGGACTATGAAGACACGCCCGAGCCGTCCGTGGACACGCTGGTGCGCCTGTCCGAGCATCCGAAAATCATCGCCATCGGCGAAACGGGACTCGACTATTTCCGCCTGACGGGCGACCTGGAGTGGCAGCGCGAGCGCTTTCGCACCCACATCAAAGCATCAAGAATCACGCGTAAGCCCTTGATTATCCACACCCGCGCCGCCAGCGAAGACACGCTGCGCATCATGCGCGAAGAGGGCGCCGGCAGCGGCGACGGCGGCGTCGCCGGCGTCATGCATTGCTTCACCGAGTCGCTCGACGTGGCCAGGGCCGCCATCGACATGGGCTTTTACATTTCCTTTTCCGGCATCGTGACCTTCAAAAGCGCCAAGGAATTGCAGGCGGTGGCGCTGGAAGTGCCGCTGGAGCGCATCCTGATCGAAACCGATGCGCCGTATCTGGCGCCGGTGCCGTTCCGCGGCCGGATGAACGAGCCGGGCTACGTGGCCCATGTGGCCGAGTACCTGTCGGCGCTGAAAGGCATCCCGCTGGCCCAGGTGGCGCGCCAGACGACCGACAATTTCTTCAATCTATTCAAGCTGGCACGGTGATTTCCTCATGTTCAAGATGACCTTCGCGCGGCGCGCCGCGGCTTTGCTGGCACTGGCCGCCGCCGTGGGGGCGTGCGCCGCCGATTTCAGCAATTTCTCCCGCTCGGCGCAGATCGACGACGTGAGCACGATGCGCGAGCTGCTGGCCGCCGGCATGAGCCCGAACCAGACCGAGCCGCAGCGCGGCGACCCCGGCATGGTGCTGGCCCTGCGCGAGGATGCCAAGCGCGTCTTCATGCTGCTGCTGGAGCAGCCCGGCATCAACCTGGAGGCGCGCTCGGGCAACGGCGACACGGCGCTGATGATGGCTGCGTACAAACACAATATGCCGGCCGTCATGGCCCTGCTGGCCAAGGGCGCGCAGGTGAACCAGACCGGCTGGACGGCGCTGCATTACGCCGCCTCCGCCGGCGACAATGACATTGTCCGCGTGCTGCTGGAGCGCCACGCCTACATCGACGCGGAATCGCCGACCAAGATCACGCCGCTGATGCTCGCCGCGCGCGAGGGCCAGGACCGCACGGTCCGGCTGCTGCTCGACGAGGGCGCCGACGCCACGCTGAAAAGCGCGCACGGCTGGACGGCCGCGCAATTCTCGCTGGCCACCGACAAGGGCTATGTCGCCGAGATGATCGCCGCCCACCTGAAGGCCAAGTCCGGCCGCTGACACGGGCGGCCCGGCGGGCCGCCGTTCCACCTCTTCCCCGCAAGCGCCGAATTGGCGTGTGATTGCCGCCCACCTCACAGCTTTGCTCCTGGTCACTATTTACGATAATGGTGGTGTCGAATTAAGCGGAGGAAAGTACATGGGCCGGAACGATCAACGCAAGCGCAGGCTGTTTTGCCGCCGTCCTTCGCGCAGCCCCTGTGATTTCGCCGCTTTCTGGAACGACAAGACCGAGCGGCCTGACGCGCCGGACGTGGGCCGACCATCCAAAGGAATGACTATGTTGAATGAACGAGAAATCGAGAGCTGTTATCTGGGGCAATTTATCCCCGTCCATTACCACCACAATATGTTGATGGACCAGAACCGCATGCACGGGTTCAAGTCGGCGATCGATTACGCTGTCAAGCCCGGCATGAAAGTGCTGGAACTGGGCGGCGGCACGGGCGTGCTGTCCTGGTTCGCGGCGGCCAAGGCGGACAAGGTCTGGTGCGTCGAGTTCAACCCGGACATGGTCAAGGAAGCGCGCAAGATGCTGGCCATCAACCCGAACGGCCACAAGGTCGAGGTCGTCCACGCCGACGCCTTCGAGTACCTGCCGCCCGAGCCCGTCGATGTTGTCATTTGCGAAATGATCCATGTCGGCATGCTGCGCGAAAAGCAGGTCGAGGTCATCGAATCGTTCAAGCGCCGCTATCTGCAGCGCTTCGGCGGCCCGCTGCCCGTGTTCCTGCCCGAGGCGGTCATCATGGCGGTCCAGCCTATGCAGCAGGAATACGATTTTGAGGGTTTTTACGCGCCTATCGTGCAATTTCAGGAAACCACGGCCATCCATCCCGGCGTGCAGGAGCTGGCGCCGCCGGCCGTCTACAGCATCATCGACTTCAACCAGCCGACCGATTCCTGCTTCAGCTTCAACGGCAAATTCGTCATCGAGCGCAGCGGCACCCTCAATTCCCTGCGTTTCGTGACAAAAAACATCCTGGCCGTCGTGGCCGAGCGCTCGACGACGATAGACTGGCTGAACCACTACATGAGCTTGCCGCTGGCCTCGCCCCTCAAGGTCAACGCCGGCGACGTCTTGCAAGTCAGCTTCCAGTACCGGGCCGGCGGCTCGATCCCCTCGCTGGAAGCGTCCATCCAGGCCAGCGTCGTCTACGACGCCGCACTGCAGGCGCCGCAAAGCGTGCCGGCCTACGCCTAAAACGGCCGCTCCGGCCCGGCGGCGGGCGCCCGGCCCGCCGCATTGTTCGCCTTCCATGTAAAAAAACCCCACGCAGCGGGCCTGCGGCGGGGTATATTTCGTCTTTTCCCATCTCAGACAGATCGCTTTATATGGAACAGAAAGACCAACGCTACCTCGTGCAGCAAAACAAAATCAGCGACGCGGAAACCAAGCCGCCCGTGTTCGCCAAGGTGATGCGCAGCAAAGAGGGCGTCTTCGAGGGCGTCTCCTTCATCAAGTCGAAGGACAAGGCCACCGTGATGACCATCGCCGAGGCGAAGCAGGCCATCGACTGGGCCGGCAAGAAAAAATCCAACGCCCACGAGTACATCACGAAGATCATTTGCCTGGGTCAGTGAGTCCGGGACGGGGTTTCCGTTTATTTTCCGAAATGCCGTTCATACCCGTTTTTCGCCAACTGGTCGCCCGATATTGCAGTTCGTCGCACTGCACTTGTCCGCAAAGGCCCGCTTTTATATAGTGTTTGCAGTAGCGGGGCAAGCAAGGCTTGCTCCGCACATTATCTGCCCCGCGCAGTCTTCCCCCCGGAGTTGGCCATGGTTGGATTCATCCTGTGGTTGCTGCTTCTGCTAGTCTGCTGGCCGCTCGCCTTGCTGGCCCTCATCCTCTATCCCGTATTCTGGCTTATTCTGCTGCCGTTCCGTCTGCTTGGCATAGGCGTCGACGCCGTCTTTGAATTATTGCGCGCCATCGTCATGCTGCCGGCCCGCGTCCTGGGCGGCAATCCGGGACGTTGAGCCGCCCGGCGCCCGCGCCCGGATAAGCATTCGCCTCAAAAATCGATGAGGAAGCCGCCGCCCAGCGACTTTTGCGCGTAGTTATAGTCGATCAGGCTTTGCCCGTAGCCGGAAAACAATTGCACATAGCCTTTCAGGTTGGTCGACAGCGGGAAGGCCCAGCCGGCCTGGAGCGCGCCATGGCGCTTCTTGAAATTGCGCCGCGCCGTCAGCGAGAACTCGTGGCCGTGGTTGCGGTAGGTGGCGCGGACGTCGCCGTGGCCCAGGTAGTCGGTGATGTCGATGTTGTCGTTGTTCGACTTGGCATTGTCGAGGCGCTGCCAGAGCCGCGCCGCCAGCGCAAAGTTGCCGTGGTCCACGCCCAGCTCCGCGTACAGGCGGTTCCAGCTGCGCGACAGCGTCGAGGTTTGCCCATTCGACTGGTGCACCAGGCCGAAATTCAGGTATTGGATGTCCAGGCCGGCGAATTTCTTTCCGATGGGCAGCACCGCCATCACTTCCGGCTGGTAATTGGTTTCGCGGAAAGGACTGGACGCGGCCCGGTTGTAGGCTTGCCAGAAGCTTTGCTGGGTATAGCCGAACCAGATGTCGACGGGCGTGCTGAGGGCGCGCTCGGCCATTTTCATCTTGAAACTGAGCTGGTAGGTCAGTTCGACGTGCTGCGACTTGATGCCGGCCGGCGTGAAGCCGCGGAAGGGATTGTCGTTCGAGGCCGTGCTGTAGTTGGCCAGCAGCATATAGTTGTCGCGGTGGGGGCGGAAGGAAAACAAGCCGCGCTTGGCATTGTCGTCCAGCTCCCAGCGCTGCACGGTGCGGGAAATGGGCGATTCCGGCGGCGCCGCCTCGGCCGAGGCCACGGCGGGCACGCTCAGCGCCACCTCGGCCGCCGACTCGGCGACGCCCTTGCCGGTGGCGATGATGATCGCCTCGGCGGTCTTGGTCAACGCGTCGAAACAGCCGAGGCGGGCGCTGGCGTCGCCGATGACGGCGCAGCGCAACATCTGCTGTTCCAGTTCGCCGGCCAGCGCCAGCGCGGGGGAAATGAGCAAGGACGACAGTAATATTTTTCTTGCGTGCGTATTCATGTGTGCTTTTCAATGCGTGGAAGACGAAGCCGCCGCAGTATATCCCAGCTGGGGACAGACCACGATTTCCGGGAAATGTTTCCCGGAAATCGTGGTCTGTCCCCAGCTTGTCGGCGCAAGCGTCACACGATAAAACATAGTCTGTTACACTTTAAACACCACTCCACTCGTCCGTGCCGTGGCCTAAGGAGATTGTGATGACTCGCAAAACACCTATTGAGCGTTACCGCAACATCGGCATCAGCGCCCACATCGACGCCGGCAAGACCACCACCACGGAACGCATCCTGTTCTACACTGGCGTCAGCCACAAGATTGGCGAGGTGCACAACGGCGCGGCGACGATGGACTGGATGGAGCAGGAGCAGGAGCGCGGCATCACGATCACGTCGGCCGCCACGACGGCGTTCTGGAAGGGCATGGCCGGCGACCTCGGCGAGCACCGCATCAATATTATCGACACGCCCGGCCACGTCGACTTCACGATCGAGGTCGAGCGCTCGATGCGCGTGCTCGACGGCGCCGTCATGGTCTACGACGCCGTCGGCGGCGTGCAGCCGCAGTCGGAAACCGTGTGGCGCCAGGCGAACAAGTATGGCGTGCCGCGCATCGCCTTCATCAATAAAATGGACCGGGTCGGCGCCGATTTCTTCCGCGTGCGCCAGCAGATCCGCGACCGCCTGAAGGGGACGGCCGTGCCCATCCAGATTCCGCTCGGCGCCGAGGAGCATTTCCAGGGCGTCATCGACCTCGTCAGGATGCGCGCCATCGTCTGGGACGAGGCCAGCCAGGGCGTGCAGTTCAGCTACGCCGACGTCGCGCCGGACCTGCTGCCGCTGGCCCGCCAGTGGCGCGAGAATATGGTCGAGCAGGCCGCCGAGGCGACGCCGGAGTTGACCGAGAAATACCTGAACGGCGAGGCGCTCAGCGAGGCCGAGATCAAGCTGGGCCTGCGCCTGCGCACGATACGCAATGAGATCGTGCCGATGTTGTGCGGCAGCGCCTTCAAGAACAAGGGCGTGCAGGCGATGCTCGACGCCGTCGTCGAGTACCTGCCGTCGCCGCTGGAAGTGCCGCCCATCGTCGGCCACGGCGAACATGACGAGGAAATCGAGCGGCACCCGGCCGACGACGAGCACTTCGCGGCGCTGGCGTTCAAGATCATGAGCGATCCTTTCGTCGGCCAGCTGACCTTTTTCCGCGTTTATTCCGGCTCGGTGCATTCGGGCGACATGGTCTATAACCCGACCAAGCAGCAGAAGGAGCGGCTGGGGCGGATTTTGCAGATGCACGCCAACGAGCGCAAGGAGATCAAGGACGTCTACGCCGGCGACATCGCGGCCGCCGTCGGCCTGAAGGGCGTGACGACGGGCGACACGCTGTGCGCGCCCGAGCACATCATCATCCTGGAGAAGATGGTGTTCCCGGAAGCCGTCATTTCCCAGGCCGTCGAGCCGAAAACCAAGGCCGACCAGGAGAAGATGGGCATGGCGCTGAACCGGCTGGCGCAGGAAGACCCGTCCTTCCACGTGCGCACGGACGAGGAGTCGGGGCAGACCATCATTTCCGGCATGGGCGAGCTGCATCTGGAAATTCTGGTGGACCGGATGCGGCGCGAGTTCGGCGTCGACGCCAACGTCGGCAAGCCGCAGGTGGCGTACCGGGAGACGCTGACCCGCGTCGTCGACGAGGTCGAGGGCAAGTTCATCAAGCAGTCGGGCGGGCGCGGCCAGTACGGCCACGTCGTGCTGACGCTGGAGCCGCGCGAGCCGGGCAGCGGCTATGCCTTCGTCGATGCCGTCAAGGGCGGCGTCGTGCCGCGCGAGTTCATCCCGGCCGTCGACAAGGGCGTGCAGGAAACGCTGAAGTCGGGCGTGCTGGCCGGTTATCCGGTGGTCGACGTCCAGGTGACGCTGACCTTCGGCTCTTACCATGACGTCGATTCCAACGAAAACGCCTTCCGCATGGCCGGTTCGATCGCCTTCAAGGAAGGCATGCGCCGCGCCGGCCCGGTGCTGCTGGAGCCCATGATGCAAGTCGAGGTCGAGACGCCGGAAGACTTCATGGGCAATGTGATGGGCGACTTGACGGCGCGGCGCGGCATGGTGCAGGGCGTCGACGACATCCCCGGCGGGGCGGGGCGCATCGTGCGCGCGCTGGTGCCGCTGGCGGAAATGTTCGGCTATTCGACGACGCTGCGCTCGCTGACCCAGGGCCGCGCCACCTACACGATGGAGTTCAAGCACTACGCCGCCGTGCCCAAGCACGTGCTGGACCAGGTGGCCGCGCCGAGCCGCGCGGGCCACTGAGGCCCGGATGGAAGACCGGACTCCGCTGGGGTCCGGTCTTTTCGCGGCGGCTCGCGCTAGCGCCCCTGCGCCGCCATCCCCAGGGCCTTGCGCACCTCCGGCAAGATCAACTGCCACGCCGCCGAACTGGCCGCGATCTCGTCATAATGCCCCGCGCCGGGCAAAATCAGCACGTCGGCACGGTCGCCCGCGAGATGCGCGCGGCGGGCGTAGTCGTGCGCCGCGCGCGGCGGCGACACCGTGTCAAGCTCGCCAGTAATCAGCATGGTCACGCTACCGTTTGGCATGAGCTCGGCGGCATTGGTGTCGGCAAAGACGTCCGGCCGCGCCGCGCACGCGACACCCGTCAACTGCAGCATGTCGCGGTCGCAGCTCGACTTGATCAAATCCTGCTCGTTGCGCAGGTCGGCCAGTCCGCCCAGGCTGATGATGTGGCGGATCGGCAGGAAGTCGCCGCGATACAGGGGGCTGCCGGCCGGCAGCCTGGCGCGGCCGGCGATCCACTGCACCAGTTGCCCGCCGGCCGAGTGGCCCATCGCCACGATGCGGCTGGTGTCGAGCTGGTAGGTGGCGGCCTCGGCCTCAAGCAGGGCGATGGCCGCGTGCATGTCCTGATAGGTGCCGGGATAGCCGCCACCTTCCTCGTCGACGCGGCGGTACTCGACGCTCCAGACGGCGATGCCTTCGGCGGCCAGCGCGCCGGCGACATTGTGCATTTGCCGCATGCCGCCGAAGGCCACGGTCCAGCAGCCGCCGTGCACCAGCAGCGCGACGGGGAAGGGGCCGGCACCGTCCGGGCGGAACAGCTCGACGAATTGCGAGGCCGCGCTGCCATAGGGAATGCGCGCCGTCGGCGCCGGGCCGCTCAGCGCCAGGTAGTCGTCCAGCGTCATCGGCGCGGCAACGACGCCCGGGGAATGCGTGCTTGTGTTCATCGATACGGCTCCGTGGAAGGGCTAGGTGCGGGGAACTTTACCCGCAAGCTGGAGCGTTGCGCAAGCGCCATGCGCCGGCATCGCTGGTTTTGATGAAAAATTGCGACAAGGCAACTAGTAACACCCTATAATCAGGCCCATCGGATAGCATGGATTTGATTGATCCTGCGGAAAATCATCTTCCGGCCGCATCATGTAATATCCGCCAGTTCAACCCACCTTTCTTTACTGTGCACGCAAACAAAATCATCAGTCTGCTCGACGCCGAACACGCCGCCGGGGCCAGCATTGCCGCCGGCGCCACGCTGGCGCACGCTCTGGCCCAGATCATCCAGGCCGTCGAAGCGCAGTCCGATGACGTCGTGCACGCCTGCATCCTGTCGCTGGACGCGGCCGACCGTTTCACGGCCCTGGTCGCGCCCAGCCTCGCCGCCGACTACGCCCCGGCGCTGCTGCGCAGCAGCATCGGCCCGCGCACCAGCCCCTTCGGCGCGGCCGCGTTTTCCGGCGCGCCGGTGTTTTCCAGCGATATCGCGCAGGACCAGACCTGGACCGACGGCCGCAAGGATGCCTTGCTGCATGGCTTGCGCGCCTGCTGGGCGGCGCCCGTGTTCGGTGCCAAGGGCCACATCCTCGGCGTGCTGGGCCTGATGTTCGCCACGCCGAAGCATCCGACCCAGGTTGAGACGGCATTGCTCAACGTGGCCGCGCGCGCCTGCGCCCACACGATAGAGCGGCGCCAGGCGGCCGAGGCCATCGCCGAGAGCGAGGCGGAATTCCGCGCGCTGGCCGAGGCGATGCCGAACCAGGCTTGGCTGGCGCGCCAGGATGGCACTGTGTACTGGGCCAACCAGCGCGGCTATGAATACACGGGGGCCGTGCCGGGGCGGCACGTCGCCGACGACTGGCGCAAGATCGTGCACGCCGACGATCTGCCCGGCGCCGTCGACGCCTGGCGGGCCGCGATCGCCGGCGGAATAGTCTACGAACAGGAATTTCGCCTGCGCTGCGGCGCCGACGGCAGTTACCGCCGCTTCCTCGTGCGCGCCGTGCCCGTGCGCGACCGCAACGGCGCCGTGCTGCGCTGGGTCGGCATCAACACCGATATCCAGGAGCAAAAGAACGCGGCCGAGAAGCTGGCCTATCTGAATTTTTCGCTGGAAATCGAAGTGGCCAACCGCACGGCCGACCGCGACCGCATGTGGCAGTTGTCGACCGATATCATGCTGGTCGCCGATTTCAGCGGCATGATTATCGCCGTCAATCCGGCCTGGTCGTCGATTCTTGCCCGCAAAGAAGGCGAATCGCTGGGCATGGACTTCCTTGAGCTGGTGCACGCCGACGACCGCGCCGACACGCTGCGCGAGTTCGGCAAGCTGGAGGAGGGCGTGCCGACATTGCGCTTCGAAAACCGCTACCTGCACTGCGACGGCTCCTACCGCTGGATTTCCTGGACGGCGGCCGGTTCGCAGGAATTGATCCACGCCATAGGACGCGACATCACCGACGAGAAAGAGGCGCGCCTGGCGCTGGCCCGCAGCGAGCAAGCCCTGCTGCAGTCGCAGAAGCTCGAATCCATCGGCAAGCTGACGGGCGGCGTCGCACACGACTTTAACAATGTGCTGCAAATTATTTCCGGCAATCTGCAACTGCTGCAACTGGCCGTCGGCGACAACGCCGTCGCCATGCGCCGCGTGGAAACGTCGATCTCGGCCGTCGAACGGGGCGCCAAGCTGTCCTCGCAACTGCTGGCCTTTGCCCGCCGCCAGCCGCTCAAGCCCCTCGTGACCGACCTGGGCCGGCTGGTGCGCAGCACGGCGGAGCTGTTCCGCCGCGCCATCGGCGACATGATAGAGACGGAGATCATCGTCGGCGCGGCCCTCTGGCATGCGCTGATCGACCCGAACCAGCTGGAAAATGTGCTGCTGAACATGGCGATCAACGCCCGCGACGCGATGCAGCGCCAGGGCAAGCTGACGCTGGAGCTGGGCAACGTGACGCTGGCGGCCGACGCGCGCCAGCCCGAGGTGCTGCCGGGCCAGTATGTGCGGCTGGCCGTCACGGACACGGGCCACGGCATGGAACAAGACATCCTCGACAAGATTTTCGAGCCCTTCTTCAGCACCAAGAAAGAGGGCGAAGGCACGGGGCTGGGCCTGAGCATGGCGTATGGCTTCATCAAACAGAGTGGCGGCCACATCAAGGTGCACAGCCGGGCCGGCCAAGGCTCGACCTTCGAAATCTACCTGCCTCGCACGCTTGAGCCGCTGGCCGACATGCGCGTCGCGCTGAGCGGCCCGGTGCTGGGCGGCAGCGAAACCATCCTCGTCGTCGAAGACGATGTGCACGTGCAGACGGCCGTCGTCGACATGTTGCGCGGCCTCGGCTACACGGTGCTCAAGGCGAACACGGCGATGAGCGCGCTAACGGTCGTCAAGAGCGGCGTGCCGATCGACCTGCTGTTTACCGACGTGGTGATGCCGGGCGAACTGCGCAGCCCCGAAATGGTGCGCCAGGCCAAACTGCTGCTGCCGCAGCTACAAGTATTGTTCACCTCCGGCTACACGCAAAATGCCATCATGCACGGCGGCCGGCTGGAGCCGGGCGTTGAATTGCTCAGCAAGCCATACCGGCGCGAAGATTTGGCGCGCAAAGTGCATGAACTGCTGTTGCGGCGCCACGCCGGCCAGCAAACCTGACGCTGGACGGCGGGGACAGACCACGATTTTCGGGAAAGTATTTCCCGAAAATCGTGGTCTGTCCCCAGCTGTTCGGCCCTTCAATGTTCGTGGACGTAGGCGCCGGGCGCCGGCGTCATGGGCGCATAGCCTTGCGCCGGCGCGCCCATCGGCGGCGGCGCCACTAATTGCGCGTTGGAGTTGTGGCGCAACCATTCTGCCCAGACCGGCCACCACGAGCCTTCCACCGTCGGCGTTTCCATATACCAGCGGTCCGGGTCGACATAGCGCTCGTCGGCCCGCCAGCTGGAGATGCGGAAGCGGCGGTTGTGGTGCCCCGGTTCGCTGACGATGCCGGCATTGTGGCCTCCGCTGGTGAGGACGAAGGTGACGTCGGTGTCGGCCACGAGGTTGAGTTTGTAGACGGAGTGCCACGGCGCGACGTGGTCCGTTTCCGTGGCGACGGCGAAGATCGGTATCTGGATGTCGCTGAGGGCGACGGATTTGCCGTTGACCTTGTAGCGGCCGGCGAACAGGTCATTGTTGAGGAAGAGGCGGCGCAGGTATTCGCTGTGCATGCGGTAGGGCATGCGCGTCGTGTCGGCGTTCCAGGCCATCAGGTCGCTCATCGGGGCGCGCTGGCCCAGCAGGTAGTCGTGCACCATGCGCGACCAGATCAGGTCGTTGGAGCGCAGCAGCTGGAAGGCGCCCGCCATTTGCCGGGTGTCCAGATAGCCTTGCTGCCACATCAGGTTTTCCAGGTAGACGATCTGGCTTTCGTCTATGAACAGCGACAGCTCGCCGGCCTCGCTGAAGTCGGTCTGGGCCGCCAGCAGCGTCATCGAGTTGAACGGCGTGTCGCCGTGTTCGGTCAGGTAGGCGGCTGCGACGGCGAGCATGGTGCCGCCCAGGCAATAGCCGACGGCGTTGATTTTCCGGTTAGGCACAATCGCCTGCACGGCCTTGCAGGCGCCGAACACGCCCGTCCATAAATACTCGTCCATGCCCAGGTCGCGGTCGTCCGCGCTGGGGTTGTGCCAGGAAATCATGAACACCGTGTGGCCCCGCTCGACCAGGTAGTTGACCAGCGAATTGTGGGGCGACAGGTCGAGGATGTAGTATTTCATGATCCACGCCGGCACGATCAGCACCGGCTCGGCGCGCACCTGCGCCGTCTTGGGACTGTACTGGATGACTTCGATCAGGTGGTTGCGGTACACCACCTGGCCGGGCGTGACGGCCACCTGTTTGCCGGGCAGGAAAGCGTCCGCGCCGGGCGGCAAGCCCTTGCTGTCTTCGCGCTCCAAATCCTCCAGGAAATTGACGGCGCCGCGGACAAAGTTTTGTCCGCCTTCCTTGGCGGTGGCGGCCAGTACTTCCGGGTTGGTGGCGATAAAGTTGACGGGTGAAACCATGTCGAGCAACTGGCGCGTGACAAACGACACCACGTGCTCATGGTGGGCGGAGACGCCGCTGATGCCGGTCATGGCGTTATGCCACCATTGCTGGTTGAGCAAAAATCCCTGGTAGATCAAATTGAACGGCCAGCGCTGCCACGAGGGGTCGCGGAAACGGCGGTCTTGCGGCAGGGGCGCGATACATGGCGGACAGGACTGGGGCGATATCAGCTGCGCGGCAGAGCACTGCAAGGCGTAACTGGCCAGGCGAAATTCCTTGCGGGCCGCCTTTTGCGTCAATTTCTGCCATTTTCCGGGGGACATCATCAGATGCATCGCCCAATCGGTATAGGCCAGGGCGACGCTGATCGGCGACACGCCGTGGGTGCTGCGCGCGACCGTCGCGTGGATCACCCTGTCGATATCGCTGGGCGCCTCTTCGTCGTTCCAGCCTGGCACCAGCGTTTCCAGATGCGCGTCGCCGCGCACCGGCCGCCTGCCCGGACGCAGGTGAACGGGCAGGCCAGTTTGCCTGAAATGCGTAATCTGCATAGTGCGCTCCACAAAAAACAAGGAGGGCGTCGCCGGTCCTTTACAGTATTGGAGGGTGCGGCCTGGTCCAATGTTTCGACGTCGCCGCCGCGCAAGCAGACCTAGATCAAACACGGGCCGATGATTTCCCCGCAGCGGGGAACGTGGCCAGACGTTTGAGCTATGTCAAAGAGGGCGCGTTGCGGAATCCTAGGATGAAGGATAGGCGCCGCAGCCACGATATTTGCGGTGCCGCTATGCCAATGTCTTCAAAACATCCATTTCTTTAAGGAGGTTCAATATGGCAAGCAATTTGATACAACGCGATCCCTTCGGCGGACTCGCGCGTTTTGACCCGTTCATCACCGATATCGACGACATTTTCCGTGATTTTTTCAGTATGCCGGCCCTGCGCGGGCGTGAATCGACGCAACGCATGCGGGTGGACATTGCCGAAACCGAGCGATCCTACCTGGTCAAGGCGGAAATTCCAGGCGTCAACAAGGACGATATCAAGGTGTCCGTCGACGGCAACCGGGTGTCGATCAATGCCGAGGTGAAGGAGGAAAATGTCGCCGACGACGGCGGCAAGCTGGTGCGCAGCGAACGCATTTACGGCCAGCAATACCGCAGCTTCACGCTGCCCCAGGAAGTCGACGATGCCGCGGCCCAGGCCAGGTATCAGGACGGCGTGCTGGAATTGACGCTGCCGAAAAAGGCCGGCACCGGCGGCAAGCAACTGGCCGTGCAATAAACGCCAACGCGGGCGGCGCCCGGCCAGCCTCGGTTTACAGCATCGGCAGACGCAGCAAATCGACCGTTTTACGGACAAGATAGCTGCGCTGCCGGCTGTAAGGAGGGAAAAACAATTTAATCAGCATCAGCGGCGACGAGCGCATCACGGCGCGCTCGTGCGAGAACGCCTTGAAGCCATAGGCGCCGTGGGCGGAGCCGATGCCGGAATTGTTCACGCCGCCGAAAGGCAGGTTGCCGTGGGCGAATTGGGCGACGCAGTGGTTGACGCAGGCGCCGCCCGAGCTGGTGCGGCCGAGCAGGGCGTCGATATGCGCCTGTTTGCGGCTCCACACGTACAGCGCCAGCGGTTTGGGGCCGGCGTTGATGGCGCTTATGACTTCGTTCAAGTCCGAATAGCCGAGGATGGGCAGCAGCGGGCCGAAAATCTCTTCGTCGAGAATCGCGGCGCCGGCCGGCACCTCGTCGAGCAGCGTGGGCGCGATATAGCATTGCGCCTCGTCATGCACGCCGCCGGCGCGCACCACGGCGCCGCGCGCCAGCGCGTCCCTGAGCAGCGCGGCAACCCGCTGCGTGTGGTGCCGGTTGACCATGCGCGTCAAATCGGGGTTGTGGCGTTGCTCGGCGGGGCTGGCGCCATAGCGCGCGGCCAGCACCTTGTTGCACTCGGCAATGAACGCTTCCTTGACGCTGTCGTGCACATACACATAATCGGGTGCGACGCAGGTCTGGCCATTGTTGAGGAATTTCCCCCACATCAGCGTTTCCGCGGCCAGCACCAGGTTCGCGCTCTCATCGACGATGGTCGGCGACTTGCCGCCCAGCTCCAGCGTGACGCTGCTCAGGTGCCTGGCGGCGGCGCTCATGACGACCTTGCCGACGGCGGGTGAGCCGGTGAAGAAAATATGGTCGAAAGGCAGCGCAAGCAGGGCCTGGGACGTTGCCAGGCCGCCCTCGAACATGGCCACCTCGTTTTCCGGGAAGACCTCGCCGAGGATGCGCGTCATCAGCGCCGACACGGCCGGCGTCATTTCGGACGGTTTGACGATGGCGGTGTTGCCGGCGGCCAGGGCCGACACCAGCGGGCCGAAGCACAGCCCCAGCGGGTAGTTCCACGGCGCGATGATCAACACCCGGCCGCGCGGCTGGTATTGCACCCAGGCCGAGGTGCCCAGCATGGTCGTCGTGGGCCAGACTTTGAGCGGCTTCATCCAGCGGCGCAACTGGCCGATCGCATGGCGCATCTCATCCATCACGGGCAGCAGTTCGGACGCCTCGACTTCGGTCGGCGACTTGCGGTAATCCTGCAGGAAGGCCGCATAGAAGGCTTCGCGCTGCGCCAGCATCGCCTCGCGCAGTTTCTTGATGCGGGCGATGCGCTCCCTGGCCGTTGAAACGCGCCAGCGCAGCGCCGTCTCGAACTGGGCGTCGAACACCGCCGCCATGCGCGCGGGATCGCTTTCGTCCGGGGCGGCCGGCGCCGGCTGGCTGGAATGGGCAGATAAATGCATGCAAGCTCACTTTCAATTTGGAACGGCGACGATGCAGCGTCCATAATTGAATACAATACCATGGCTGATGATACGGTTTTGACAGGATTACTCTAATTTCTGCGTGATTCTTAGCCCCCCTCAATCGCTGGACGCGCTCTTTTCATATCCGAGGAAACTGGGCATGTCGAGCACATTGGCGCCGATGACGAAGGGTTGCCCGGGCTGCAAGCGCGTCGTCAAGGTCAGGTGGCCATGCCCGTCGAAACTGACCGTGTTGCTCGTCGATGGGCCGGATGGCAGATAAAACGGCCAGAGGCCGCGCGCCGCGTTGTCGCGGATGCGGGCCTGGTCCTGGCGGTTGAACATGCCGTTGCACAGCACGACGATGTCGGCCCCGTCGGCGACCAGCAGGCTGGCGATGGCGCGGCGCAGGGCGCCGAACGGACCGAACATATCGCCCCAGCCTGGCGAGCCGCCGCTGGTCCACGGTGGCGCCGCGTCATTGGCGTAGGCATTGTGCAGCAGCGCCGAGTCGTACCAGGGGCCGGCCGTCGCCACCCAGGGCGCATAGGCGCCAAGGTCGACGTCGACGCGCACCTGCGCCAGGGCGAAGCGCTGGTTGATGCGCGAGCGCGGATCGCTGCCGCTCCACAGGCCGAACAAATAGTCGTCATTGTCGCGCGCCCACGCGGGAATGGGCGGGGGGCTGGCGGCGCTGTCGAAACTCAGTTGCGCCGGGGGGGAGCTTGCCAGCATGCGTTGCAGATCGGCCAGGCTGCCGGCATAGTCGACGGGGCGGGGATGGTTGCCCTGGTAGGGTTCGAGCGCCTGTTTTGCGGCCGCGATCAAGGCCATTTGCGTCAGGTCGGCGATGCCCTGGGCCGCAACGGCGGTGGCGCCGTTGCGCATGGCCCACATGCGGAACAGGGCCGGCAAGTTCGCCAGCGGCGGCGTTGGCGACAAACTGTCGACGTAGGCGCTCCACGCCACATAGTGGGCCTGGCCGATGTCGCTGGAAAATTGTGACGCCGGGAAAGTGATCTGGCCGGCGACGGCGGCATATTCGTCGAAGAACCGTTCCGTCCGGCGCAGTACGGAGTTGAAGGTCAGCGCGCGCGGCGGCACAATATTCGGGCTGGACCACAATTGCTCGTCCGAGGCCAGCGGCCGGCCCGGCTGGGCCAATTGGAACATCGCCGGGCTCTGCAGCAGAGACGCGGCGAGGCTGTGATACCAGCGCTCCTGCAACAAGCACATCGGCGACTGCGGAATGGGGATGTTCGGGGTATCCATACGGCGGCTTTCTGTGAGGGGAGGGGCGCCCCGTCCTGCGGCGCGACTGTGCTGGCGGTAGCGGCCGCCGCCGCGCCGCCTGTCCTAGGCGCGGCGGCGGCCGTGGCATCACGCGCCGCGGATGCTGGCCAGATGTTTCATATAAGCCTGGGCCGCGTCCTGGCCGACGAACACGCTGACGGGTTCGACAATGGCGCCGACGACGATGGGCACATTCGGCTGGCTAGTGAAGGTCACCGTCATATTGCCCTGGTTGTTGAACTGGACGTCGGTGCTTGAGCCGGACGAGGAATTGGCGCTGTAGAAGGGCCACATGCCGGCGCCGGAATTGTTGTGGATGGCGTTCTGGTCTTCCTTGCTGAAAACGGCGCTGGAGGTGACGACGACATTCATTCCGGAAACGACGACCAGCGTGGAAGCGAAGCGCTGCATATTGCCCCGGCTGCCGAAGGTGTTGTTCCAGTTGATGGGGGAGGAGGCGACCCACGGCGCGCCATCCTTGTTCGCATAGGCCAGGCTCATGGCCGAGGAGTTGTACCAGTCGCCGGGCGTGGCGCCGAACTGCAAGGCGTGCTGGAAGGTGGCGGCGACGGTGACGTTGCTCGCCGCAAAAGTGCTGCTTTGCGACGAAGAACTGCTGCTGCCGCCCCACAGCCCGAAAAAGCCTTCGTTCGCGCTCTTCGTCCACGAATTGCTGACGCTTGAATTCATCGTCGAGCTATTCAGCGAGAATGCGCGGTTCGGCGCCACGTTGAGCAGGTTCACCAGGTCGAGATACCCCTCGCCCCAATTGGGCGGCGTCGCGCCGGCCGGTTTGTACAGCATCAGCGACAGTTGCGCGCTGCTGATAGGGTCGAGCAACAACTGCGCCAGATCGGAGGCGCCGACGTTGGCGACGCTGATAAAGCCGTTGCGCACGGCCCAGTTACGGAAAATCATGGGAAATTGCGACAGCGACGTGGTGTAGGGCAGGGTGGCGACGAAAGCGTCCCAGGCGGTGTTGCATTTGGGGCCCACGTCCGCGCTAAAATTGTTCGGGGCGCCTTGCAGGGCCGAAAACAAGCCGCTGTAATCGGATGTGAATTGATTGCCGCCGCTGGCGATGTAGTTCTGTGTCAGCGAAAACGGTGGGATGTTATTGAAATAGTTCCACAGTTGCTGATCCTGGTTGGCGCCGGCGATCAAGGGCGGCGAAGGCTGTATCATTTGAAACGGGATGTCGGGCGCGAAGCCCAGGCCCTGGCTGAATCCATTGTAAAAGCCATTTTGCAAGTCGAGGTATGTAGCCATTTTAAAATCTCCCAAAGAGTTGTTATTAAAATACCTGCGCCTACCGTTTCCTTGTTGGCTCGCATGGACTGCGCCGACATGGCCAGCCATCCGGCGAGCACGGACGTCTTCCCATCGCTATGCGCTTCCTTTCATTGTGGACAGCCGAATACGATCGCCGCACGGGTAGACGTCCGTTCGGAAATGGTTTTCGCTTGAGGGTTGGGGGAGCGTTTGCTGCGCAATCCTGATCGCGATCAAGACGGCAAGCTGTTGTCATCGTTCAGCTTGCTTGCAGATCAATATAGCAGCTGAAAAATAGCATATACACACGCTTTGTCACGCGGAGCAGTTTTGTATTCCGACAAAAAAAGCGCCGCAGCGAGGACGTGGACGCGATGGTCGAAGCCGCCTGGCGGCGCCCGCTCGCTGCCGGGCGCCGCCAAGTATGCCGTGCTACCAGATATATCCGACGCGCAGCACCACGTTACGCTTTTCGCCGTAGCTGCAGGCATTGGACGAGAAGCACGATGCGACGTGGTATTTGTCCAGCAGGTTTTTCGCCGTCACGCTCACACTCAGGCCGCGCCATGCGCTGCGGACCGCGCCCAGGTCATAGCGCAGCGCGGCGTCGAGCAGGGTGAACGCCGGCACGCTGAAGCTGTTCTCGGCGTCGCCCCAGCTCGGCCCGACATAGCGCACGCCGGCGTCCAGGGACAAACCACGCAGCTCGCCGTCGAAGCCATAGTCGACCCAGGCCGAGGCCAGCTTTTTCGGGACTTCAAAAGGCGATTTCCCCTGGTAGTTGCCGCCCCAGGGATCGGTATTGTCCTTGGTGATCAGCAGCGGATTGTAGGTCAGCGACGCCACCAGCCTCAGTTGTTTCGTGGCCTGTGTCACCGCCTCCAGTTCGATGCCGCGCGAGCGCACCTCGCCCTGCTGGATGGAGTAGCGCTTGTCCGTGGGGTCGGTCGTGACGACGTTCTGGCGGTGCAGCTCGAAAGCGGCCAGGGTGATGGCGCTTTGCTCGTTCGGCGCGTATTTCACGCCGACCTCGACCTGCCTGCCCGTTTCGGGCTCGAAGGGGCGGCCGGCACGGTCGGCGCCCGACACGGGCAGGAACGATTCCGTGTAACTGGCATAGGGCGCCAAGCCGTTATCGGCAAGATAGGTCAGGCCGGCGCGCCTGGTGAAGGCCCTGGGGTTGCGGCTCGTGGTGCGCGGTGACGGCTGCATCAGGCTGGTTTGCTCCAGCCGGTTCCAGTCGCGGCGTCCGCCCAGCGTGAGCACCCAACGGTCATACTGGATGCGGTCCTGGACATACAGGCCGAGTTGCTGGTTGCGCTCGTTTCGCAGGGCGTCGGGCTTCAGCAGGCTGGTGTCGATGACGCTGCCGTACCGGGGTTTGTAGATGTCCAGCATCGGCCCATCCGCGATGTACGAGTAAAAGGAGGTGTTGCTGCGGTTGTAGTCGAGGCCGGCGATGAATTCGTGCCGCAGGCCCGCCGTCGTGAAGCGGCCCGACAGGCTGGTGTCCAGCGTGTACGCGCGGCCCTTGCCATCGCGCGAATCGATCTCGCGGTTGCTGCTGGCGTTGTCGATCAACGGCCCATAACGGAACATATACTGCTCGTGGTTGTTCACGCGCAGGTAGCGGAAGCTCTGCTTGAGCGTCCAGCCGCTGTCGAGTTCATGGCGGGCTTCGTAGCCCAGCGTGGCGACTTCGGTTGTTTCATAGTCGAAACCGGGCTCGCCGAGGAAGCGCGTGAGCGGCAGGCGGCCGTTGGGGTTGCTGCCGTTGAGCGCGTTCCACGGCGCTTTCGTCGATTGCATGGCGCGGTTCTTCTGGTAGTACGCGCGCAGCGTGACGTTGGTGCGCGCGCTGGGCGCCCAGGTGAGGCTGGGCGCCAGGTAGGTGCGCGAGTCATTCATGTAGTCGATCTGGTGATCGGCCTCGCGCACCAGGCCCACCAGCCGGTACTGCAGCGTGCCGTCCGCGCGCAGCGGGCCGGCGAAGTCGAAGGCCCCCTGTTTGCGCCCGTAGCTGCCGAGCGACAGCTCGACCTGCTTCACGGCCTCGGCCGTGGGGCTCTTGGAAACCAGGTTAATGATGCCACCCGGCGAGTTCTGGCCATACAGCACCGAGGCGGGGCCTTTGAGCACCTCCACCCGTTCGGCCCCGTAGGGCTCCACGCCGTAAAAGCCGAACATACCCAGCGGCATGAGACGCAGGCCGTCGAGGTAGAAGGCGGACGAAAACTGGCTGAAGCCGCGCATCGACATGCTATCGTCGGCGGGGTTGGCGCCGGCCGTGTTGCTGCGCACGCCGGCCGTGTATTGGATGGCGTCGTTCAGCGTGCGCACGCCCTGGTCGTCCATGCGGTCGCGCGTGATGACGGAAATCGACTGCGACACTTCGTGGACATTCGCGTCCGTCTTGGTGGCCGTGCTGCCGCGTTTGGCCAGATAGCCCGACGTTGGCCCCCAGGCGCTTTCGCGGTCCGCCTGCGCCGTGACGCGCACTTCCGGCAGGGCGGTGGCAGGTCGGGTTGCCGCGACGCCCGCGGGGGCGACGGCCGGCAAGGTCCGCAAGGCGTAGCCGCCGCCCGCGGCGGGGATGGCGCCCAGGCCGGTCCTGGCCAGCGCCCGCGTCAGCGCCTCGTCGACCGAATAACTGCCGGTCACGCCGGCGCTGCGCCGCCCTTCGGTCGCCGCGGAGGCGAAGGTGATGAGCACCCCGGCATCGCGCCCGAGACGGTTCAGCGTGGCCTCCAGCGGCCCGGCCGGAATATCGAAGCGGCGCAGCTCCTGTCCCGGCTGGCGCGCGGCGTTGGCGCTCTGGGCCCAGGCTTGCTGCGGCGCCAGGGAACTGCCCGCCACCAGGCTGGCCAGCGTGCCAAAACACAGCGTTTGCAGGGCGCGCGCCATCGGACGGGGGCGCAGCCCAAAAGCCAGCGAGCGAGGGGAGTGTGGCGCGGCGCGATGGGCGGCGGGGTTGGTGCGGTGCTTCATGAATTTACTTTCGGTCGAATGGCTACTTGGTTGGCGAAGTCCGGGACGCATAAACATGCATCCTTACCTTGCTTGACAAGGAGCGCTCCCAAAACAGCTCATTTTTTTCATCGGACTGGAGGGCGGCCGGCGCCACCCTTGCCACGTCGCTCAGCGCTGGCGCTGGCGGGGCCGCACGCGGACCCAGTAACGGGTGAAGAATTGCAGCTCGACGGGTAGCGACGACGTGAGTCCGGCCAGGATGGCGTCGGTGTCGTCCAGCGGATAGGCGCCCGACACCTGCAGATGCGCAATGGCCGGCGCGCAGGCGACATGCCCGGGGCGGTGGCGGCCCAGCTCAGCAAGGAAGTGGTCCAGCCGCATGTGCGAAACGACCAGCATGCCGTCCGCCCAGGCGCCCGCGCCTTCGTCGAGCCGGCTCGCCGGCTGCGCTAGCGCGCGGGTAAAACTCCCTTCTTCCTTGGCCCGTAACAAACGGAGAGCGGATGGCGCATCGGCGGGCCGCAGCTCCACAGCGCCTTGCAACACGCCAACGTTGACGGCATCATCCTGCTGGCGCACGGTGAAGCGCGTCCCCAAGGCGCGCACCGTGCCGCTGCTGGTGTGCACGATGAACGGGCGCTGCCGGGTGTCCGGCGCTGTCTGCACCAACACCTCGCCGCGCAGCAGTTGCACCACGCGCCGCTCGGCGTCGAAACACACATTGATGGCGCTGCGCGTGTTGAGCACGATGCTGCCGCCGTCGGGCAATTGCAACGTGCGCCGCTCGCCCGTCGCCGTGCTTTCATCGGCAAGCCATGATTGCCAAGGCGAGGACTGGCGCACCGTGGCCGCCGCGCCACCCACGACGACCAGCGCCGTCAGCAAGCGCACGGCGCGGCGCCTGCTGACGGACGCGGGCGCGGCCAGGGCGGCTTTGGCCAGCGGCAGCGGGATGTCGGCCAGTTGGCCGGTGACCGCCTCGATGCGTTGCCAGGCAATTTCATGTTCGGGGTCGGCGGCGCGCCAGCGCTGCCACGCGGCCAGGTGCGCGGGGCTGTCTGCGCCGTCCTGCAGCGCAATCCACCACTGCACGGCCTGCTCGGCGACCGCCTGCGCCACGCGCGGGGTGTCCGCGCCGCCCGCCAGCGGCGGCGCGCTGGCGTCCATCAGGCCCTGAAAACCGCCCACGCCGCGCTACGCCGGGAAAAAGCAGCGCATGGCCGCCTTTGCCAGATGGCGCTTCACCGTGGAGAGCGAAATGCCCAGCTCCGCCGCAATCTCGACCTGGCCCATACCTTCGAGCTGGGCCAGGAAAAAGGCTTGCTTGGCCAGTCCGGGCAGGCCGTCGAGGCGGCGGTCGACTTCAAGCAGCGTTTCCAGAAACATCAGGCGGACTTCGGGCGGCGGCGCCACCGGCTCCGGCAGCAAAGCCAGCGCGTCAAGATAGGCCTGTTCGATGGCGCGCCTGCGCACATGGTTAATCAACAGGTTACGGGCGATGGCGGTCAGGTAGGCGCGGGGTTCCTGCACCCGCTCCAGACCTTGCGCGGTGAGCAAGCGCAGGAAAGTGCTTTGCGCCAAGTCGGCCGCATCAAAGGCGTTGCCCATTTTCTTGTGCAGCCAACCGCGCAACCAGCCGTGGTGCTCGCTATAAAGAACTTGGATTGCCTGGAGAGATGTGTCGGCTGCTGACATGAGGGCGAATGGAGCGTGCTACATTTAAACGATAATGAGAACTATTCTCAAGTATATTGTATACGCAATATTATTGCAACATTAGCCTGCGTTGCGCAGCAAGGGAATTTTTCCGCTGCTGTTGACGCGGCGGTGGCGTGGGGGCTGTTTACCTGTGGCCATGATGTTGTAAGCGAGTTATGATTGGCTGAATATTTTTTTCATGAGTTGCTTTTAAGGCAGCGCAAAACATGCAAATCATAGGACCCTTACTCGCTGCATACTGGTGGGCTATCCCGGTTTTCATCGTTGCGCTTTATTTTAAGAGTCCCTCGTAAGAGTTCCTCGTAAGAGTCCCGCGGGCAAAGGGCTCCTGGGTGAAATGGTCGTCAATTTCTCAGCACGGCTGATGCTGGACAAATCACAGTACCATCTGATCAAAAATGTCACACTGCCCACTGCGGGACGGCACGACGCAGATCGACCACATCATCGTGTCGGCGTTCGCTTGCAATGGTTTCCCGTCCTGTAGATTCATTCTGAAAGCTCAGCCCGCCGAACCGGATAAAACGGAGTAATCCATGAAAACACCAGCCCCACTGACGGCAGAACAAACGCATCGGCAAGCAGCGACGCTTGCCCGGCCAGTCTCCCAACGTTTCGGCGATCCTTTAGCCGCCTTCGACAACGGGCGCCCGGAAGCGCTCGCGCAGCTGCGCTTGCAGGAAGCGGCCGGCAAGAGCGCGCAAACGGCGCAGTTAAAGAGGATGCAGGCGAAGATGTACGACAGTTCGCGAGTCGCGCAGATGATGGCGATGGCGGGATGCATGGACAAGGATGCCCGTCAGGCCGCGCAGCGCCAGGCGGAGGAGGAAGAGGAACCGCTGCAGGCGCGGCAAGACGGCGCGCTGCAATTGAAAGAAGGCGCACCAGAAAAGCCCAATAATACTGGTTTGCCGAATCAGCTGAAAACCGGCATCGAATCGCTTTCCGGCATGAGCATGGATCATGTACAGGTGCATTACAACTCATCCCAACCGGCCCAGCTCAATGCCCTGGCGTATGCGCAAGGCAGCGATATCCACGTAGCTCCGGGGCAGGAACAACATTTGCCGCATGAAGCCTGGCATGTGGTGCAACAGGCACAGGGGCGGGTGCAGCCGACAACGCAAATGAAGACGGGTGTGCCGGTCAACGACGATGTGGGGCTGGAAACGGAAGCGGACGTGATGGGCGCGCGGGCCGCGGCGCACGTCGGCGATTCGGCGGCACCGCTTAGATGAACGAATACATCATCTTCATGCTTGACGACACGACGAACCGTTCTGCGTCAACGAACAGCACGCTCTGGGCTGAATACATAAGCGCCCTGCGCAAAAGCGGCCAGTTCGATGGCGGAAGCTCAATCGGGAATGGCGAACGGCATCGGAAAGGGGAGCCGGCCAAGGCCGCCGGCATCGATGTCACCGGTTTCATCCGTGTACGGGCCGCGAGCATGGAGGATGCCAGGCGTTTTTTGATCGGCAATCCAGACTACGAAGCGGGCGGTAGCGTGGAAATACGCGAGCTGCCAAAGGACTAAAGGAGGTTCTATGCCGCAAGCTACGCACATCCCGATTGCCAAGAAGCACGATGGAGCGGTTGGCGCCGCCAGAAGCGTCATCAAACCGGAACACGCCTTTGTCGATAGGCGCCAGGCTACGGTAGCGCAGCGGCAACTCGGCGACCTTATCGCACAAAGCCAGCGTATGGTGACGCAGCGCGCGCAAATGGCAATGATCCGCGGCGAAACTGTGCAGCGGCAGGAAGCGGAAAAAGAGATTTCGTCGCAAGCGAAGTGTGACGCAGCAGCCTGCGAAATACCTGTACAAGCGAGGGCCGAACCTGCACCCAATCGTATTGGTGTTCAAGCCAATTCGTCCGTTATACAAAAGGTAAAGACTGATCATACGGCAGGAGATCTCCATTACGGCATACACGCGGCTCGAATGGCAGGCTATGGCGCTATGCCAAGCGTGGGTGTTCATCCTCTGGCTACCAACCCCATAACGGTGGATAATCTAAATGCTTTGTCCGGCATAACTGCGGCTTTCAAAAGGGGCGATGGCGATTATATGAGAGGCTATTTTGATGTGCTCGCGATGCTCAACGCGCATGTGAATGGCGCCGTGGCTGATAAACCAGGGCGCTGGCTGGATTTCTTAAAAACAAGAATTTCCTATTTGTCAATTGACAAGCACATTGCGCAGATCCAAATGGCGGGAGCGACGGCGGTAGATCCCACAAAAGACCGCCTCAACAAGAACGGAAAGGCGCCAGATGCAACGATAGGGGAGACGAATAAGGGGAAACAAAATGCCATCGTAGCGGCGCATACAAATGGGAAATTGGCAGCGGCTCATGTGAAATACAAGGAGCATGTATCTGCTTGGGTATGGGATGTGTTTTTCAGGCGAACGTCTAAACTCGGAATTGACTTTACAATAAGTGAGGCAAGAGTTATTCACATGAATACCTATGGGCCAGCATGGTCGGGAGGCGCAGCGACTCTGTTGACCGATGCCGCTGGAACTTCAGGGCATTCAAGGCAACCAATTACGCATAGTGAAATGAGGCATATTAACCGGACATATGGAGCAAATCATGCGCAGATAGACGCATATAATATGCCTATTGGCGGTGGAATAGGCCGTGCCGCAGGCGAGGGGGAAATGCTCTCTTATCTGAATACGAGAACACAAAACACCTTCCTTTCTGCCGTCTTAGAAAAAACCAACCTTGACGGGTGGAGGACCAGAGCTGACTCCATGTTCCTAAGCCGTCCAAGCGGGGTTTCGACGATAAGAAAGGAAATTAACTCAGGCCATCCTGGCAACACGAAATTGGAAAATATCAGAGCAACGGCGCATGCCAAGACTGGCCCAGCAAAAGGAAGGCATGCCGACACAATAACATTTTATTCCCTATTAGATAATATCCCGATCAACGTCAGCGTGTACAACCAAGCGGGAACCGCGCAGGCGGTGAATGATGTAATCACAAATTCACTCCAACCGCTCACACATCAAATTATAGGATTTACCCTTCCATAGGGAATTTTTAAAGCGGCAGCCAATACGGCGGGTAAGTCTTTGACCTACACGCCGTCAATGGCAGCCCCGCTCATTGCTCCGGACCGCTAGGGAGTCGCTTCAGCGGGTACGTTGATCACGGCTTCTATGCGGTAACCGTCAGGATCGAAGACGAACGCCGCATAGTAATGATCGCCGTAATCGGGGCGAGGTCCCGGCAGGCCGTTACAACGTCCTCCGTGCCGCAGCGCGGCCGCGTGAAACTGGTCAACCTGTGCCGGGGTAGCTGCCGCGAAAGCCAGATGGAAGCCGTCTCCGGGAATACTGACCTCTGCGGCCAGCTTCAGGCATAGCTTGTCACCACCACCCGGGTAACCGTAACCAACGGCCTCGTCATCAGCAAAAACACGCTTATAGCCCAGCGGCTCCAGCGCTGCATCGTAGAACGTGGCGGCTCGGTCCAGGTCGGCGACCGCTATTGAAATATGGTGCAGCATGAAATGCTTTCTGTAATAAGGTGGTGCGTGGAACGATAAGGCCCGCTGCGGGGGATGGCAATTGCTTGAGCACACCAGGGACGGCCGCGGCCAGCACGGCAGAGGAGAGTCTTTTCGTTGCATCTTCAGGTAGGCCGGCATAAAGCGCAAGCCTGCCGTCGGCCGCCTGCGCGCAAGGATGCCAACATTTCCAAATGAATGATAGTGCATATTAATACATTATATTAACTCAATACTCTCCATAACGCAGGCTCAGGGGCAGGGGGCTTGCGCCAACAGGTTGGCCAGCCGCAGAAGTTCGGTGGGGTTCACCTTGCGCGTGGTGCGCGCCTGGGCCGGCTCGACCGCCCGCTGATCACCACAGCAGGCGATAATCGAGCTGGCGCCGCGCAGTGGATGGCGGGTACACAACTATTTTCCTTAAAAAACCAACAAAAATTACTTAATTTATACTTGGCTCAATGTGCAACACGTCAGGCGGGCAGGGCCGATGCTACTATGAATCTTCCACTTCTACACGGGGAGAGACGATCGTGAAACACATGTTGAAGGTGTCTGCTTGTACCGGCATGCCGCTGTCCACGACAAGTTCGCGTTGTACGCAAAGAACGGTTTCAACAAGTCCCGGAAATTTCATCGCAGCTCGTCAACACAGCGCGCTCAGGCTGGCCATGCGGGCCGGCATCTTGGTTGGCGCGCTAGCACTGCCTGCCATGGCGCAAGCGGTCGTGATCGAATTTGGCGTGAGCGGCATCGTCACCGAAGGCGAGGACAAACTGCGGCTGTTCTCCGACTCAGGGGAAGCGATCATCGGCAAGCCGTACACGATGAAGTTTCAGTTGGATATCGCGACGCTGAGCGATTTCGGCAGCCAGACCGGGATCGGGCATGGCGCCAGTAATGTGGGTACTCTTGCCCCGGTGAGTTTTCTAGGCGAGGTCACGATTGGGGGCCGCAGCTTCAACTGGGTTCTGGACCCGGACAGTCATGCCTACCTGTATCTCGGACATAAAGAAACTGCAATAATGGAGAGTTCCGGTCAATACGGCTGGAGAAAAACTTATGATGTCTGGTCCACGATCGGCTTGTATGCCGATCCGTCGGTGGGACCTTACTTTAACAGCCTGGATTTCGAACAGCGCATCGAATTCAAGGATTTCGTCGGCCGCTGGGGTAACAGCGCCTTCTTCGGACTGACCTCTACCGTGCCGCGTTTTCCGGACGACGAGGGCCCTTATGTAGGAACTACCACTTTCGCCGGCACCGGCACCTACGCCCTCTGGCAGGTGCGGCCAGTGCCGGAACCCGGGCAAGTCGGCATGCTTCTGGCCGGCCTGGCCCTAGTGGCGGGTGTAGCCCGCCGCGCGCGCCGCCGCGCCTGATCGTCCGGCAGCCGCTGTTCAAGACGATAGCGAACTTCCGAAAGGACAACGGCAAGGCCATCTGCAATGGCGTTGAGGTCTGCCGTTCAGACGTCCCCTAGGTCCGCTTCGGGGCGAAAGCTGCCTGTCACCGGACATGATGTGTCTGGTCAAGTCAGAGCTATTACAAGCGGCTTAAGCATAGTCATGTTTGCTGTACCTAGGCTAGCGGCGTCTCGTTTAGAGACAATCGTTGGCCGGCGCCTGAGCAAGGTCGATCATCCTGTTATCATTTTTTCTTTGTCGTTTTTCTCGGGCCGAAATTCTCTGCTTCGATTTCGCAGCTACATGATCGGAAAAGCCAGGCTGGCTCCACGGAACGACCCGATCCGTCGGTTCCAAAGCTTGATATCCCAGGCTTCTTCCATTTGAAAGTGACTGTTCAAGGCATAGAACCATTGCTTGTCCGGATGCAGAGGGTTGTCATCGCCATGTGTCGCGCTCCATGCCATAAGCGCACTCGACAAGCGATTTGGATCGTCGAGCGCCAGACCGCGCAGATCGGGCGCCATCACCGTCGCGCTTTCTTTAGTAAAAACGGTGATTTGGCCACGTACGAGATTACGGAATGTGTTCCACTCATAAAACGCAATGCCATCCTTGACTGCGAAATCGAGGTTCTCGATCGTATGGATCACGATAAATCCGGTACTCCGCTCGAGAAATGCCGTATCAACCTTGGCGATGAAGGCCGGCGATGCACCTGCCTTTTGCAGGGATTTGCGGAGCTTGTCGACGAAGATCTGTTTACCGAATTGCGCTTTTGTGCCCATCAACTGGTCAACCGCATGGTCGAGCTGTTTGTTCCTTGTATATTCGTCAAACTCGTCACGAAAATGGGGCAGCAACGTTGCCACCCGATGCTTGATCTGGCAGAAGTACAGGCGCCCGAGCTGTTCGTCGGCGACCAGAAGGTCTATATCGTATTTACCCTCCTTGTCGGAACTTGGTTTGACTTCGGGCCCGAAGCGGAACCGACGATCCTCCACGCGTTGTTTCAAGTAGGCGGGAATGTATTTTTTATCGAACCAGTCGCCACGCGTTTTCATGGCCACCAGCATCGGCTTCAGGTAGGAGCTTATCGCATACTTCAGACCGAGCAGTCCCATGCGAATGTTATCTGGTCCGGATCGCACGATGAGTGCCTCGCCTTCTCCCTTGTTCTCGGATTCCTCTAGCAACGCGCCCAATTCGTCTTGAGAAAACCCAGCCGCGTGGACGGCCGCTATAGCGTAATCGTGGGGCAATGCGGCGTTATAGGCGAACATGGTGTCGCGAATGGACAGCGTCTTCGAGTTTTCGTAACTCTTGAGATAGAAGTAGCAGATCAGTTCCGTCTTGCGATAAATCGCTTCGTAATGTTTCTTGTCTTTTGCATAGATCAGGGAAGAAAAATCTTCGTGGAATGAAACGTATTTATCCAGAGTGTTTGTGACGAACCACTGAAACGCAGGCGCGTGCGCCTTGGCTGCGCGTTCGAGCCATGCGCCGGATGACTGTAGTTGGCTGACCACCGCCTCGCGCAGGCTGAGGTCAGCAATATTGCTCTGAAAACTCCAGTGATGTCCGAACCAGTACAAGCGCAACGCCTCTTTGAGATCCTCGTCGCAGGCAAGCTGGTAGTGTGATTTGGGGCAGAAGGGCACGAAGATGCCGGCCATGCAGCAGACGCAGCACCAGGCCAACGCGTACAACGAAACAAAGGCTGCCTGATCTTGCGCCGGCAAGGCCCGAAAAGAAATGCCTGCACTGGCGAGATCTTCGATTGCCTGGCCGACGAAGGCCTCCTGCATTTCGAACATGCGGGCGTCTGCAGGGATGACCTCGCGCCGACCGGCAACCACGTAGGCACACAGTGTTAGGTGGCGCAGACACAGCCTGAAGAATCGGCGCGGAGCCTTTTCAGGCGTGATGATCGCGGCACAATAGCGCCGTGTTTTTGCAAAGCGCGCAGGTAACTTACCTGGCACATGCTTCGCGAGCAGATCTGGGTCACAGGCCCAAGGCCTGTACATCAATTTTCGTGCGAGGAGTAGCTTGTCGCCGTCCAGCCGGTTGTAAATGAACTCAAGAAGATACATATATTGAACGAAACAGGTTTGTTGCGATGTTACGCCATATAAACGTGCCACAGAGCAATTTTCCGTTGATGCCAAATTGGTGATGTCACTCAACCACGTTCTGATGGGGTATCCGAAATGAAGAACAAGTTTTCAATGTAGCGTAGTTTCTTTACATGGGGCGAGTTCACCAAGGCACCAGTGACTGCGACTGACCATGCGACTGCCCAATAGCGCGGCAGCCCGTGTTGATCGACAAGAACTGGCCCTGAAAGGCTCGGTGAAATATAGGAACCGGAAAGTTGAACAAGCATGAGCGTCCTTTTCAGTGTACGCAACGGTTATACATACCATCCGCCATATCCGTGTTGCGTTGAGCGAGCTCAACGCAACACTACGTTAACTACAGAAACTTCGCAATCTTGGCACTTAGGGGCGCTGTTGCGTCGAATCAGCATAGGAGCAGTCTTGAAAACACATGACTTAAACAAATTGCAAGCAAAGGGCTTCTTCCTAGTCGATGAGCGTATACAGGGCAAGTTTGACGACGTGAGCGCAATCCTGCCGTTGGATGAATTGGAAGATGGCTTAGATATCCAGATCCATCAAGACTTTCAAAATGTATACGAATTGAAGGGCCAAGGGCGAGGGCACGCCAAGGTAAATGAACTTGTCGAACTTCAATGGTTCACCCCGAAATGGAGTATCCGAAAGTGCCGCCGTGGCCCCAATGGTCGGGTGTGGAATACGGTCGCCAGTGGTGAAGCTGAGAACGTGGATACCGCTGTAGCGGCGGCGTTCGACCAGCTAATCCAACTGTTTTCATCTTTCCGGCCAATGAAAAAAGTAGAGTTCACTTTGCTGTTGGATCACGATGGGTACTGGCTGGTGGATGCCGCACAGGCGGCACAGATCATAGAACAGCCAGAACAATTCCGAAACGGCTCAATCAAGCATCCAACGAAGATTGCAGCGTGCCGCCTGGCGATTGAAAAAGCGGCAGCTTTGGGCGCAACAGAATTGCACATTTACGGCCAAGGTACGACCGCAGCGGCAAAAGAAATTCGCAAACGAGGCATGAAACCATTCATCTATATCCGTGATACCTTATCCGACCTGACCAGTGCATATTCGATTGCGCGGCAAAAACCTGTTGCGCGTTAAAAAATGCCGCCATGTTGCGCAAAACGCTAACGAAAGCACTATGACAATCCAGCCTTAAAACGTCGAAAAACGCAACATTTCGCAACTACCGCCACTTCGCATAATTTATATTATGTAAAATTTAGGATTCAACCGAGCACTACGTTTTTATTACGATACTCGTCCGTCCGTTGAAGTAAAAGTGCCCGATTGGCGGAAGCAAATCTGCCAAAGCCGTCGCTCGAGCATCAATCTGTCCCTAGCTATCGGCCCAGCTTTCGCGGTCGTGGCCGTATTCATCGACATTCCACACATGCAGGATGTCGTGCTGCTTCAGGTAGCGATGCAGTGTCTGTGACACCGCGATCAATCCGTCCTTGCTTCCGCACGAAAGATACAGCAGCTGCAACTGGCGGCGCGCCTGCGCAGGTTCGTGCAGCAGCACCTCCCCCGGCCGGGTGTTGGGCGCGGACGAGAAGCCGGCGATCCAGGCAAAGGTATCCAGATGGCCGAGGCCGATGTTCAGCGCCTGTCCCCCGCCTATCGACAGTCCGGCGACAGCGCGCTGGCGGCGCTCAGCGCGGGTCGGATAGCTGCGGTCGATGGCCGGGATCAGGGATGCCAGCAGCTCCGGTTCGAATCGGGTGAAACCGTCCACGTGCGTGAGCGTGAAGATGCGGTCGGCCGACGACGGGCTATCGTCCGCCAGCACGAGGCCGTTGGGCATCACGACGATCATCGGCACCGCCTTGCCGGAGGCGATCAGATTGTCGAGGATTTCGACGCTATGGCCACTCCGACGCGTTCACCGGGAGTTGGCAATTTTACTTCACGACTTTCGAGGGTTGTCAGATTTACTTCACGCACAATTGAAGTAAATCTGACAGTGGGAGGAAGCGCAACACTATCAAATCAAAGACTTACGCATTTGGCGGGGCGCCAGTTTTACCTCACTGGACGGGTCGTGCCATGTCGCAATCTCACACCCGCACCAACCAGGATTTGGCGACAGGCTCCTGCGTCGCATGGACGCGTCGACGCAGTCCGGAAAAGAAAAAGTCTACCGCCGACTTCACGCCATACACTGCATCACCAACGCCATCGACGTAATCATGCCCGCACATCAGCCCACCCGGCCGCACTTTCGAATACCAGTTCGCAAGGTCCGCCATCACAGACTGGTACGCGTGGTTTCCGTCAAGGTAGACGCAATCAATCGACGCATTCGGGAAGCCCTGGCTGGCTTGTACGGAACACGCCCTTAAGATGCTGCTGCGCGGCCCGTAGGAACCCAACAACGCGCTTGCGTATCTGAACCGGGTTTCCTGCTCCTGCGCTGGGACGTTGCAGAGATCATTGTACAAGTGCAAAGGTTGCGTACTCCAGGGATCCACCGAATACAGCAATCGACCGTGCCAGTACCTGAGAATGTGGTCGCTGAACTGGCCCCATTCCACCCCCACCTCGACGGCGATGCCACAGAGGCCGAGGTGGTTAAGCAGAAACGGAAGCTGCTCGCGACAACTGATGCTTGCAACAGAGGTGTCATTCCACCTGGTATCCATCATGCCCGCTCCCCGGCAGGTGGAAGGAATAACCGCAATAGGCCAAGATGGCGGCGGCGCAATCGTCCCAGTTGCCGCCGCTGTTGTCGAGGTGCAGATACGGCAGCTCACTCATCAGCAGCGCCCGGCGGCGCTTGGCCTGCGACTGTCTGACCGCTGCGATCGCCAGCAGCCGACCACCGTAATACTCGTCCATTTCATCCGCCCAGCCGGACCGGTCAGGGCACAGCACCGAGCGCTGTTCGGTCAACGCCGGGCGGTAGTCGAGTAGCACCTGTGCCGCACCTAGCGCATTCAGCGCCCGATCATACTGCCGTACCAGATGCCAGTGGCTGAACAAGGCATACACGGTCAGATGAAACCGCTCCAGCACCACCAGCGCGCGCTCGTCGTCCCGCCGCAGCCGTTCCACTGCTGCGAATCCGGCGTCGAGTCCCGGAAAAGCCGGCCGCTCGCGCCACGACGGTACGCGCACGTCCTCCAGAAAACTGCCCATGGTCAAGTCCTCGTCGATCACGTGTACCGGATGGCCGACCCGCCGGCCCCAGTCGGCCAGCATGGCGATGGTCCGACTCTTGCCGGTGCCGGTGACGCCTTCGATGATCAGCAAGCGACGCATCAGACCGTAGCCGGCCGCACGCCGCGCATGACGGCATCGGCGCGCGGCATGATGTCACTGAGAAAGCGCACCTCGAGCGGCGTCAGGTCCGGGTGCCAGACGTCAACGATGAGGATCACGCGCCATTGGTCGCTTTTATTGAACGATTCGTGCAGAAAGGTGCTGTCTGCGGCAAAGCACGTGCCGGCGCGCAGCTCGCGCGTGCTTCGATCAAACGTGATCGTCGCCCCCGGCAGCGACACCAGCGGCAGATACAGCGTGGTGACGAAATTGAGTTCGTCGCTGTGCAAAGTGATGGCGGTGCCCGGCCCGACCACCGAGAATAGCGCCTCGCGCGACACCTGGCACTCATCCAGGCTGCGCAGCGCGACGGGCGTGTGAACGGCGGCCAGCGACTGGCGCTTGAAGTAGCGCTGCAGATACCAGGCGTTCCAGGCGCCGTTCAGGTGGCCGCGATCAATGCGGCTGTCGCCCCAATGCGCCTCCCCGGGCCGCGTGTCGAACACGCCTGCGGTGACAAGCAGGCGCTCGGCCTCGGCCCGCAGCAAGGGATAGCGCCGTTGCAGCAGCTCGGCCACCGGAAAGCGGCCGGCTTCCCAATACGGTTGCGCGCTCAGGCCCGGCATGTACATGCGCCGATGCAGCCGCCGGCTGGCGGCGACCGGGTCCGGCGCGCGCTCGCCGCGCAGCACTTGCAGAAACACTTCAATGCGCTCTCCCCCGCTGCCGTCCAGCGCCTCGGGGTAGTCGTCGGCGGCTTGCGCGGCGATCTCGGCCAGCGCCCGTTCGCGTCGTGGGTCTTTCATGATGCGATCAATCCTTCGATGGCGTTCGGGTCGATAAGCTGCGCCTGGAAGCGGCCGTCTAGCACCTGGACCGGCCGCGCCGGCGGCAGATACAAGGTCGAGTTGTAGTTGGCCAGGTGGCCGGTGCCGGCTAGTTCGGTCAGCGTCAGCCGGTGCCGCGTTTCCGCATGCGGGAAGCCCATGTCGCATTCGATCAGTTCCACTCCGTGCTCCGGGGGATAAAAGCCCACCAGATAGCGCGCCAGCAGCGCCAGCCGACGCGGATGGTTGCTTTGCGAACGCGTGATGAATCCGGAGCCGAAGCAGCCAATCTGGAAGATCAGGACCGGCACGCGGTTGTCGGGAATGAGCTGGTACGACACGAGGCGGTTGGCGTCGAGTATCTGCAATCCGGTGCTGCCGATATCGGCCGGCATCGACAGCAGCAGCACGTCGATCGCCGACACCCCGGCCAGCACATTGACGCGCACGCCCCAGCGCGGCCCATGTTCGCGCAGCAGATGGGTGGCGGCGACGTAGATCGACGGATGCCCCATCACCACGAACACCACCCGCTGCGAGGCCAGGCTTTGCGCCAGCAGGAAGGAGACGATCTGCCCGTACACTTCCAGGTCGAGCGCACCCTCGCGGTACATGTGGAACAGCCCGTGGGTGTTGGGGTTGATGCGCTTGATTTCATTGACTGCCTCGACCCCGGTCACCAGATGGTAGACCACATCGGCCACCGCGATCACCTCGACGGTTTCGAGCGTCATGTGGCGGGCGCCCCGGATACCCACGCCGACGATGTTGATCTCAGTCACGGGTCACCTGTAGCGGAATGATTTTCTTCGCGCGCTCGCGTGCCCCCTGGACGGCCAGCATGGCGTCCTCGCCCCCGGTCTCCTCCAGCACCGGATACAAACTGCGCCGGGCCGACACCGGACCCCAGGGGATGGCCAGGCCCAGCACCTTGCCGCCTTCGGCGAAGGCGATGCGGGCGTCGCACCATTTGGCGATCCAGCCATCGATCACCGCGGCGCTCAAGGTCGGGAAGCGCGCGTGTAAATGGCGCACCGACACGGTGGCCGCGCATCCCAGGTAGACGTCGCGCTCGGCGCCCTCCAACCAGTGGAAGCGCGCCGCCGCCCAGCGGAAGTCGCGCACTTTGAGATAGGTGCCGCCGTCCTGCAGCGACAGCAACAGGCGCCCCTCGACCTTGCCGACCATGCGGTGGTAATGCTCGCGCCACTCGTCGGCGGCGTCCTGCACGCGCTTCCACAGCGGGCGCAGGCGCTCCAGCGCGGGGCTGTCGAACGATTGCTCGGTCAAGAACACCGTCTCGTACAGCTGCGGCGGCAGCAGCATCCGATACATCTCGTAGCTGCGGATGTTCTCGATGCCGAAACTGTGCGGCTGCTTGTACGCCGGCGATTGATACACCAGCGAGAAGCTGGTGGTCGAGAGCGGATAGAACGAGCGCGCGAAACTCATGTTCTCCAGCTCGTCGAGGATGTCGGCCGCCTCCATGCCGGGGAAGTCGAGGATCAGGTTGGCCGAGTTCTGGATGCCGTGCTGCTCGCACAACTTCATCGCTTGCAGGTTCTGGATGGTGGTGGTGCCCTTGACCATCTTCTTCAGCATGCCGCTCGAGAGCGCCTCGATGCCGAATTGAATGACCCTGGCGCCGACCTTGCTCAACTTGCCGATCTGCTCCGGCGTCACCGACGCGCGCGCCTCCATCCACAGGTCGAGGCCCAGGTCGAGTTTGCCGAGTCCTTCGATGAACACGTCGGCTTGCTTATGCCGCAGGATATTGTCGACCACCGTGAAATCGGGGCACTGGTGGCGCCGGTTCAGCTCCGCGAACAGCGCGGTCGATTGTTCCACCGGCCGCTCGCGATAGCCGTGCCATTGCAGATTGAGATTGCAGAAGCTGCAGCTGAGCATTGGGTTCTTCAGGCTCTGATCCCACCAGCAGCCCCGATTGGTTTCCACCGGGATGCGCACCCTGCCCTTGGCCTCGGTTCCGCCCGGCATGCCGGCGAGCCGTTCGAAATAGCTGCCGTAGTCCGGCACCGGCAGCTCGCCCATGTCCGGCAGCTGATCGACGTCGTGGTGGATATCGGCCGGCGAGTTTCTATGGAACACGCCCTTGACGTCGACCATTCGGCCCGGCGCGACGGCGGCCAGCGCATCGATCAGGCCGACCAGCGGACGTTCGCCCTCGCCGTTAGCGATGTAATCGATGAAGTCGAAGCTGTTCAGCAGGCTGGCGCCGATCTTGCCGGTCACACCAGGCCCGCCCAGCACCACCGGCACGTTCGGCGCGCGCCGTTTGATCTCGCGCGCGGTCAGCAGGGTGGACATCGATTGCGAGAACACCACCGACATGCCGATCAGACTGTAGCACGACCAGTCGACCGCGTCGAGCCGGCGCACCAGCCCGGTCCGCAGGGTTTCGATGACGCGGCCGTAGTCGAGGTTGGCGAACAGCGGATCGTCGCCGCGCGATTTTTCCAGGAACACCTCGATGGCCGGGCGCTGCTGCGGAAACATCAGATAGGCGAACAGCGCTTCGCCGATCCAGCTGACCGAGATGCGCTTGCTCAGGTGCATTCCCAGGTCGCCGGACAGCTCAAGAAACAGATCGAAACAGTCGACCTGCACCCTGGGCCGCTCGCGCCTGACCCAGGCGCTCAGGGTGCCCAGCTGAATCGATGGACTGAACGGGTCCTGCCACGGCAGGGATAACAACGCGATGCGGGAGGTGCTGTCGGGGGCTGGCATGGCGTCTGGCCTCTTCCATCAAAATACGAACAAGGTGGTCTCGGCATCGACCCGCGCCAGCCAGGCTGTGGCCTGTTCCAGTGCGAACTGTTCGATCCGGGGCTGGTCGCCCACCATACGGAATAAGTTGAGCGGGTGCCCGGCAACGAAGCGCCGGTGCAGGCGCTCGATCAGCAGCGGGCGCTGGCCATCGGGCAGATAGGCGACGCTCCAGATCGCCAATGCCCATCCGGCGCGGTCGTCGTCCCCCGCCAGCCATAGGCGCGCGTCGACCAGGCTGATTTGATGGGCCAGCAGATCGATGCCGGTGGCGGCCATGAAATGGTCCAGCGCGCTGGGCGCGCCATGGATACCGACCGCGATGCCCTGGCTTTCCAGATGGGGGCGCAGCCAGACGGTGGCCGGATTGGCCGCCACCGGATGCCCGGCCACCGCCAGCCCGACGCGGCCATGCCGCAGCGCCGCATTGCGCAAGGCCTCGCCCAGCCGCGCCACGAAGCCGTGGCCGTTGCCGGTGTCGAGGCGCGCATCGAGATCGACCGCGTTCGGCCACTGCTGGAGGAAATCGGCCCGCACCTCCAGCGGCAGGCCGTAGTGGCCCAGCCAGCAGCAGCGTTCCAGCGCGCGCCGGCCGGCCAGCGTCACCTGTCCGCTACCGAGTCCCATGCCCACGATCTCGACCCCCGCTTCCACCGCTCACGTCCAGCGCACGCCGGTGAGCTTGGCGCCGGTGAAATTAGCGCCGTCCAGCAGCGCGCCGCGCAAGTCCGCGTCCTCCAGATTGGCCTCGCTCAAGTCGGCGCCGCTCAAGTCCGCGCCGCGCAGGTCCTGTTTGGAAAAATCGGCGCCTTTGAGGATGGTGCCGCGCAAACGCACGTTGGCCGGCTGCGCCTGCATCGCCGCCGTCACCGCCGCGTACATCGCCGGATCGATGGCCGGCGCGCAGCGCACCGCCGCCGGGTTGTACATCGATAGATCGATGGCCGGGGCGCAACGCACCGCCGCCGGGTGATACATCGACGGATCGATGGCCGGGGCGCAGCGCACGGCGGCCGGGTTGTACATCGACGGATCGATCGCCGGCGCGCAGCGCACGGCCGCCGGATTATAAATCGACGGATCGATATGCTGGCCGGGCTGCGGCTGCTGGGGATAATACACCGGCCGATTTAAATCGCCATGTGGGTCGTTGGGGTTGGTCATTTTATCGATCTCCATAACTGGGTTAAGAAAGGGATACGCGATGTCCGACAATTGTCCTGTATTGGGATCGCGCCGGTAGCGTGCTTGCGCACGGATTGCTTCAATCGATCGGTGAACGTCGATTCCCAGCGCCGCATGGTCCCAGTTCACCTGCCCCAGGCGCTGCAATTCGCCAGAGCTCAGGTCATAGCCGCGCCGGTGCGCATCCTCGGGACCGTCAAAAGCGGCGATCTCGCCCGGCTTGATGACATCGTTCGTCAGATCGAGGTATAGCTGCTGGAGGTCTTTCAGGCCCATACCCGGCCTCGCTCGGCAAAGTTATTCCGCGCCTCCACGTGCGGCCAGAAGAGTGTATTCAGGATCTCGAGGTTGTGGAACACCACCCACGGCTCGGCGCCGATGGTTTCGGTGTACATCGCTTCCAGCCCGGTGCAGCGCGGCAGCAGGGCGCGTAGGCAGTCGACCGTGATCGGATTGATCGGCCCGGCGTAGTCGTCGATCCAGGTCAAGCCTTGCGCGTCGCCGACCATGCCGCCGGCTGTGTTGATCTCGCCGACCGCTTCCAGCGGAAACTCGTCGATCCGGTCGAGCATGGGCGCCTGGCGCAGCAGGTTGTAGCTGACGTAATGGCCGATATCGAAATTCAGTTTGGCGCCGGTCCGTTCGACGAAGCGGCGGAAGAAGGTCGCCAGATGCATCTCGTCCGGTCCGGGTGCATAGAAATGCGGTACTTCCGGGAAGAACGGAATCGGACTGGCGCGCGTGATCTCGTTCATGCGCCGCACACAAACGTCCAGGCATTCCTCGGTCAGCAGCAATTGCACGTAGTTCGGATGGCCGGCTTCCTTGGTGCGGCCAAAATTGGTCACGATCACATCCTCGGTGGCCCAGGCGGGCGACCACATGGAAGCCACCTCGGCGACGCGCGGCAACTGATCGGCGAAGCGGCCGTCGGCATAGGGCAGCTCGAACTCGCCGCCCGCGTGCCACACGTAGCGCAGACCCGGCGGCAGTGCCGCGCGGATCGTTCGCAGAAATTCAGGGGTATAGTTTGCGTAGAGGTAGATCGTCAGATAGCTGCACAGGCCGCGGCGATAGGCCTCGTGGATGACTGCAAGCGCCTCTGGTTCGCATAGATCGTTGGCAAGTCCAATTCCAAGAACATTGCTTGACATCGTATTCTCCCTATCAACCAGCCACGGAGTTCACAATTTCATTTCAGTACCCAAGACAGCGCGAAAGCAAACGATATTTTATCTTTAAAATTGGCATAAGCGACAACGGAAATTTTTTACTGTTGTTTTTCATTTTGTCTGATTATGTTCGTTCGTCAGAACTTTGCTACCCCTGTTGAGTCAACCCTATCAGGATGGCAGAGCCACCGAAAGGAGCGATGATGGCGATCAATGGGATTCAGTTTCAGAAGGGACTGTCGTTGCCTGCGTTCTTGCGCGATTACGGCACTGAGGAGCAATGCGAGGCGCTGTTCATCAAGGCGCGGCTGCCAGACGGATTCATTTGCCCTTGCTGCGGCCATGGTGCCGCCTACGAATTCAAGCGGCGGGAACTACGCTACTGGCAGTGCGGGGCCTGTCGGCATCAAACCAGCTAGAACCGTCGCGCCAGAGCTTCCGCCCCACGTTGACCGGTCGAATGTCTACATTCCTCAACCAAGGGACTTCGACAACTTGAAGGAAATGACGACAACAACACTGCTCGATGCAGCGGTGAAGCTGATCCTTCCAACACTGCTTGGGATGCACAAGACTGAATCACCACGAGTCTGCTAGACACCCGCGAGCCGTTCAAAATGCCTTCGTGATCCGATTGGATTTCATGGGCACTTCGGGTCCGAGAATTCGGTCGGTCAATGGCCTATTTCAAGCGCTCCAGAAACCGCACTCCGAGCGAAGGCCGTGGGGGGCTTTGAGAGCCATGTGAGGCCGAATCTCATTGTAATCTAAAGCCATGCATCCAACGAAGGGCGCAACTGCTGCGATGGCTGCATGCACCGCTAGACCTGCTCAATCGCCTATCGGTGCCCTTCTCCCGCTGGTGCCGTCCCATATTCGATTAGTTGGCCCGGCGTCGCAGACCCGGCACACAACTGGTCGCGGAGCTGGAACAGACGCTGGCAGCCAACCCGGTCGCGTTTCCAACGCTCATAGTGATTTGGATTGTGTCACTGGCCGGTGATGCGCAATCGAGCTTGGTCGTCTTGATGGGCGCGCTCGGGTGTGGGGGGATTGGTCTGCAACATCAGCACGCGAGACCGGCAGGCTGGCTGGGCCGCCCTCGGCGCAAGTTTTCCTGGAGGATCCGAGCGGCGTTTCCTACGGCAGCTGGCGGGCAGCGGCATACTCGGGCTGCTGTTTTGCGGAGGCATCGTACTGCACTGGCTGCTCGAATGCCCGCTGGGCGCGGTAGCCCTGTGCAGCGGTCTGGTGTTGTTTAGTGCGCTCGCCACCGGGCTCAGCCACCTGTCCGGCCGGCCCCAGCCTTTTTTATTCCTCCTGATGCTCAGCATGTTGACCTCCATCCTGTTAAACGAAGTGCCAACCTTCGATACCTTTGGGATGCACAGATTAATCGTTGCCTCGACGGCGCTCTGGCAAGCCGAAGCTGGCATGGCGCTGGCGGCTGGCGCCTTCCACTGGATGCGCGGCCGTGCGCGATGATGCAAAAGGGCGGAAAAACCAATATTGGGCACCTCGAATAACTGCTGATGTTGGCGCAGATTGCGCGGGCGGCGATCGAACTGGACGAGGAACGCCATCGGCCCCACCACCATCGCGGCCTTTTTCGGCGCCGCTGTTGCCAATTTCGGTGGTCCCGACGGACCACGGGCGTCAGAACGCCTCGACCTTGGCCTCCTTCATAACCGCCGGCACTGCGTCTTCGTAGCCCAGCGCCCTCTCCTCCTTGTTCAGCGAGCCTGCACGATACTCGCGTCTATCATCTCTCCGCCGCGCACGATGTAGCCGTCCTTGGCCGGTAGGTCTTGATCACGAACATTGGCTCAGAACCGGAGTGCCGTCATCATGCCAAGTTCGGCTTGGGTTTTTGAGGTAGATCCTAAAGATATGAATTTTAAGAGTAGTCCTACATACAGAGCAATTACAAGATGCTATTGTCATTAAAGCATCATTACGAATTAATTTCGGGTAAGATTTTTGTAGTCAGATTAAATTTTCGGGGGCGCAATGCGAGAAATTACCTTGGAAGAATTAGATGCAATTAGTGGAGGCGAAACGACTCCGAGGGATGTGGGAATTGCGGTTGGGAAAGCTATTCGATCAGCGGTTGAATGGTGGAAAACCATGCCAAAAATTCGTCCAAATCCTGAAATTTTAGCCTAACAAGGAAATATCATGAAAGAATTGTTACTTGTAGAAATTGAAAATGTATCTGGTGGATTCGCACCACTCGCGGCATTGGCGGCTATTGCTGCAACATCAACAATTATAGCAAATAGCGGAAAAGTGGTTGATTTCGCCAAGGGTGTCTGTGAAGGATACATGAGGAATCCCCAATAATTTCATTTCAATATTTTAACATAGGTAGATATTTCATCTACCCATTCATAATTTCAGGTTGGTTGCAAAATGTTTCCAAAAAAAATATTTCTATCGTTTTTGGCGCTAATGATATCTATATTTGGAACGTTGGAATTTTCATTGATTCTTGATGTTTTTTTAATTAAAAATAAAGCCACCTCAATACTTATTCCAGCCTTCCTTTTTTCATTGATTGGCAACATGTTATTTTTTGTTTGGAAAAAAACAAAAGATAATACACCTAGCATATGGAAGCGTGTATGCATGCCTTTCCTTTTGCCATTATTGTTAACTGGGATAGTTAGCATGATATATGTTCCTGCAAACCGCGAATCGTCTATTGCAGAGGTTAGCGTGGCGGCAATTTTTATAATTATTTACTTTATCGAAAGCAAGAAAACAAAAAGAATGAGTTGAAAAACCATCGAATTAATGAATAATTCGAGAGTCATTCCTCTTCTGAAGAATCAGAAACTGAATTAATGTCCGCCCCCAACCTCAGTGAATGCATGCCTGCCCGACGCGTTCTATCTCCTCAAACTAAACTGCGCGAATTCCCTGCTCCCGACTTGTTGCCAGCCACTCCATTTTCTGGACGCTGATCTCCGGGTGACTGGCCAGCGCCTCCCATTCCGGCAAGTAAGCGAAACCCTGCCGGCGATAGAAACTGGCCGCCCGCAGGTTGTCCGGAGAGACGCTTAAAATCACGCGGACGTGTCCGGCGGCGATGGCGCGGGCTTTCACCGCGTCGACCAAGCGGCCAGCGGCTTCCGAACCCCGGTAATCGGGGTGAACCCACATGGCAATCAGATTATATTGCCCGCTTGAATCGACGCCGCCGCCGATTAAGCCGACCGCCTCCCCTTCCCTTATGGCGAAAAAGAACTCCGGTTGCGTTCGGGCCGATGCGCGCTGCCGCCATTGCGCTTCGTCGTTGTCGACAAGCGCCGCGTAACTGACGCCGAATGCGCTTGGCGTATCGAGAAGCGAGGCAAGTCGAATGGTTTTTAGGATTTCCCAGTCGTCCTCATTGCTTGGGCGAATATTCATGGCTGCTTGGAATCACTTCTTAGGGGGGAAATATGTATCTTCCCATGGAAATATTTCCCATGCAACAACAGCCTCACCGGATACGCCAAGGCCCGCGGTCAGTGTTATCGGACTAGCGTTTCGCGTAAGTGCTGTATTGTCCGTTCGGCTTGATTAACAGCACCTCGTAGTCGACCTTGTGCGGCCCCTCCATGCCCGGTGAACCTGCCGGCATGGACGGCACCGCCAGGCCGCGCGCTTTCGGACGTTCCTTGAGCAGCTTGCGCACCAGGTCGGCCGGCACATGTCCTTCGATCACGTAGCCGCCGACATGGGCGGTGTGGCAACTGCCCAGTTCCATCGGCACGCCCAGTTTTTTCTTGATCGGGTCGAGATCGTCCATTTCATGCACCTTCGGCGCGAAGCCGTTGGCGCGCATGTGGTCGACCCACTTCGTGCAGCAACCGCAGCTGGAACGTTTGTAGACTTCGATGTTCTGCGCCGCCGCGACGGTTGCAGTGCTCAACAGGGCTGCCGTGACGAGCAGGCGGGCGGAAATGCGGTGATGAAATTTCATGTTGTTTCTCCAAAGGTGAAGCGGGCGAGCCGCAGCTGCCCACGCCAGGTTTTACTGAATACGTGATGGTGATGACCGGCCGCGGTGGGCGGAGCGGCAAGGGCTTACGCTGTCAGGAGGTCAGATTCGGAAACAACAATGGCGCACGGCCAACGACGGGGCGCCGCGGCGGGCCAGGGGGGAATGTCCGCTGCGATGCGGGGCCGGCAGCACGGCGCTGGCCGCTTCGGCCATGCGGTGCACCAGCAATACCGGGAAGAATGCCGCGACGTCCGGCGCCGCAGTGCGGTCCAGCGATTGGCTGGGCGGGCTGCAATGTTCGTCGCACAGGCCGGGGCTGGCATCCGCCTGCCCCATGCACCCGGCCATTTCGTGGTCGGCCATCGTCGCCACGGCCGCCATCGGTACGGGCGCCAGGCCCTCGCAGGCATGGGCGGCCACGGCCAGTTGCATAAACAGCAGGCTGATCAGCACTAGCAGCGCTGCGATGGTACGGCTCCGGCGAGTAAGGTGCATAAGTGCCTGGTGTCGCTTGCGATGAAGGCTGGCCGCGCTATTCGCGGTGCCGGTTCATGGTGACGTCGAGTCTAATCAAAATTTTCTATACCGCAAAATTGTACAGCATTCCCCCGGGCAAGCGCTAATCTTGCTGCGCGGCCGCGCGGACATGCATACAAATCAAGTAAATATCATTTTTGATAATTCGATAGATTTGGGTGAAACAATATCGGTTAGGATGCCCTAAACGATATTGTTTCAGGCGGATTTCACTGGACAATTCATGTTTCTGTCACACTCGGGCTCCGACGGATAGCCGTGCTTTCGCACTGTCCGCTCAGGCCGTGGTGCGCCCTCTGGTTTTGCAACCCATCTTGCCAACCCTTGCCAAGAAAATGCAGACACTTCTCCTCGCCGTCACTCTCCCGCACTCCGCTTGCCGGATTCCGGAGCGACCGCCTTCGCCTGGCGCATTCACTTGCGCCGGCAACACCTTGCCAGTCTCATAGTCGCATTGCGTAGCAAGCCATCCGGGGCGGCTTCGCTTCGGGCGGCATTTCTTTCCATCCACCGACGGGGGCGACACTTCACGGGCTGACCGCGCACGCGCGGACCAGCCGGCCGCCACATTCATCTGGCCCGGTGACGACCGGGACTGGGAGAGCACGATGTCGATTCAGAAGAATGTTTCAGCCAGTATTGAGCAGCAACGCCTCGCACGGGTGAGCAAGCATCGCCGCACCTTGTTCGGCGCGATGGACCAGCATTTGCGCAAGTTGGAGAAGGCACGCGCCGCCAAACAGGGGCCGTCGACCTTCATGGCGGCGTCAGGCGCGGCCAGGAAAGGCAAGACGGCCGCGCAGGTGCGCGTGGGCATCGTCGGCGGCGGCATGGCCGGCCTGTATTCGGCCATGCTGTTCGACCAGTTGGGCATCGCCTACCAGATTTTCGAGGCGTCCGGCGAGCGCCTCGGCGGCCGCGTGCTGACCCATTATTTCAACAATAACTCCCACCAGTACGCCGAGCTGGGCGCGATGCGTTTTCCGGAAAACTGGATGCAGAGCCGGCTGTTCAATTTCTGGACCCACCTCAACGACACCGCCGAAACCACGCCGGGCGCGCGCGAGATCGTGCGCATCCCTTATGTGCTGTTCGACGAGAGCACGGACGCGGACGCCGGCAATCTGCTGTGTTTCAACGGCATGCCGCCGGCCACGCGCAACGCCGTCAAGGCGGACAACACGCTGCTGGGCTTCGACCAGTTTTTCACCGACCCCAGCTTCGACTATTTCAAGGATGCCAATGGCAAGCTGAAACCGGCGCAGACCCTGCTCAATAATGCCATCGAGCCATTCATGCGCCTGCTCGACAGCGAGGACATCGAGGACATCAACGCCGCCTGGGCCGAGATCCTCACCTACGACTCGTATTCCGGGCGCAGCTATCTGCAGGAAATCGGCGACCGCGAACGGGCTTATCCTTCGCGCATCGTCGATTACATGGAGTCGGTGCTCAGTTACACCGGCGTGTACGACCTGGCCTTCGTCGAGATGCTGCTCGATAATTTCTCCTTCGACGACACGCCGGCCTGGTCGGCGATGGATGGCGGCACCGACCGCATCACGCAGGAGATGGTCAAGCGCGTTCCGCAGGCCAACGTGACGATGGGCGCGCGGGTGTTCCGCGTCGACGAGGACAGCGGCCGCCCGGCCATCCACTACCGGCGCGGCGACGGCACGCTGGAGCAGCGCGACGAGTTCGACCGCGTCATCATCACGCTGCCGTTCAGCGCGCTGCGCTTCATCGACACGCCGGCCACCTGGTCGGCGGCGAAATACGAGGCGATCCGCACGCTGAAGATGACCAATGCCGTCAAGGTCGCGCTCGGTTTCCAGAGCCGCTTCTGGGAAAGCGCCGGCCCCTACAGCGCCCGCATGGCCGGCGGCCAGAGCAATACCGACTTGCCGGTGCGCAGCGTCGTCTATCCCTCGTTCGGCATCGGCGAGGCCGGCCCCGCGTACATCCTCGGCAGTTACTGCTGGCAGGACGACGCCGACAAGTTCTCCCACCTGGACCAACGGCAGATGTTCGACACCTGCCTGCGCCACGTCGTCACGCTGCACGGCGAAGTCGCCCGCGAGCAATATCTCGGCGACGGCGCCTCGGTCGTGTGGAACCAGCAACCGTTCGCCGGCGGCGGCTTCGAGTTCTTCGCGCCCGGCCAGTTCTTCGAGAAATTCCTCGACGCCCGCGAGCCCCAGGGCAGTTTCCACTTTGCCGGCGAGCACCTCGACATGGTCCATTACTGGATCGCCGGCGCCTACGACTCGGGCTTCCGCGCCGTCTGGGAAGTGCTCATCAAGGAGGGTTTGATGACCGAGGAAATGATGGTGCGGCTGCGCGACGCCCTTGGCGGCGGCCTGATCCTGCCAAGCATGATCCCGTATTTCGGCGACGAGGGCATCGAGGCGATGGCCCGCAAGGTGTTTGCCGAGTCCTTGTGAGTGTTCGAGCAGTCCTTTCCCACATTAAAGGAGCCTTTCATGACAAGCAACAAGGTAGTACCACTGACCGCCGTTCCCGCATCGGTGCTCGCCTACACGGCCGGCGTCACCAACCCCTGCCGCAGCCGCCACGCGACGGCGGGCGCCCTGCCCGTTTTCATCAAGAGCGACAAGGCGATGGCGTCGGACATGCAGGTGCAGGCGGAGTTCGTCTTCAGCGGCTTGACCGCCACCGACTTGAGCTACGACAGCAGCCAGTACCCGGTGACGGGCAGCTTCGCCGCCACGCTGCCGCCGTGGCTCAACGACCTGGCCGCCGTGCCGGCGGACTGGCAGGTGACGGCCGTGGACACGGCCAATTCGGCGGCCCGCACCGTGCAGGTGGACAAAGCGATGGCCTATATCGCCAAGAACGTGCCGGGCCAGCAATACAATGGCACGAGCACGGCGCAAATCATTTCCCAGTGGTATACACAAGGCATGTGGAGTTCGGACAGCACCGTGTTCAGCCCCGTGCAAATCGCCACGCTGACGAGCAACTGGATCGCCGACGACGCGGAACTGGCGCGCCAGCGCCTGGGCGGCGCCAATCCGAACGTGATCAAGCAGGCCCCGGCGGCCTCCTACAACATCGCCAGCTGGATCGGCAAGGCCGCCAACGGCGCCAGCCTGTCGGCCTTGCAGTCCAAGCTGGGCGCCGCGCAAAGCGCCGGCGCGCTGTTCGTCTGCGACTACACGGGCGTGCTCGGCGCCGCCGTCACCAAGCAGTACGTGCGCAACGGCCGCTTCCTGGCCGCGCCGCTGTGCTTCTTCACGATAGACGGCGCCAGCAACGCCCTGATGCCGCAGGCTATACAGATCAACGCCACGGATGGCAGCAGCTATATCTTCACGCCCGGCGACAGCAATGACGCGCAGGGCGACGCCTGGCTGCTGGCCAAGTTGTGGGTGGCCTCGGCCGACCAGCAGTGGTGGTTCAGCGGCTCGCACCTGTTCAACACCCATACCGTCGACATGCTGTTCGGCACGGCGGCGCTGAACCAGATCCAGGCCGGCACGCTGCCGGCCAGCCACGCGCTGGTGGTGCTCGCCAAGCCCTTCTTGAACAAGTCGTTCAACATCAACAGCGGCGTCATCGGCATGCCGGGCAGTAACCAGGCGGGCATCTACCAGAAAAACTCCTTCTGCGACGAGGTGCTGCCAACCGGGCGCATCGGCCTGTATCAGGTCATCAACAGCCTGTATCAGAACTACCGCTTCGACGACAACGCCTTCCCGGCGCAGATGGCCCAGCGCGGCCTGAGCGGCGGCGCCATCGGCAAGGTCAGCTTCCCCTACCGCGACGATGGCCAGGTCTGGTGGGACGCGATCGCCACCTTCGTCGGCCAGATCGTCGACGCCAGCTATCCGAACGATGCCGCCGTCGCCGCCGACGCCGGCCTGAACGGCTGGATGGGCGCAGCGCAGGCCGCTTTCAACCACGACGGGACGACGCGTTTCACCTGGACGCCCAGCGTCAGCTATCTGAAAAGCGCCTTCAGCAATCTGCTGTATACCTGCTCGGTGCAGCACACCAGCGTTAACAACTCCATGTTCAACGGCTGGGCCTTCACGCCGAACGGCGCGTTTGCGATGCAGGCGGCGCCGCCGGCCAATGCCGCCGCGGTGACGCGGCAGACGGTGCTGGCCTCACTGCCGAATCCGCAGAACACGGCCGCGCTGGCGAACGTCATCCAGAGCCAGATCTCGTTCGTGATGAACGGCACTGCGGAAGTGGCGCAAACGCTGGGCGTCAGTTCCAGCGGCGTCGAAACGATGTATGCGCTCTACCCCTATGCCCAGGGTTCGGCGCGGCGGGCGGCGGTGGGTGCCTTCTGGAATGCGGTGTGGAGCTCGTCGACGTCGGTGTCGGCGCGCATCGCCGCCAACCAGAACGCGCGCATCAAGTCCTGGACCGGCAACACGCCGGTGCCGAACAGCGTCTCCTACCAGTACCTGAGCGCCGAGCTGAATGCCTGGACCGCGCCGCAGTACCTGAACGCGGCGGCGACCAACGCGATCCAGATCTAGCACGGCCAACTTCCTGGGCCGGACCCGGCGGGTCGGGCCCAGGTTTTTGAATTTGCTTCACTCATGAGCGTTTACGGCGCTTTCATTTTGAAGGAATTGACATGTCGCAAAGTTACCTCCTCTCTCCGAAGCAGTACCAGCGGCAGTTCCGCTCGCCGCAAGCGTTGTACGACGCGCGCAGCAAGCACGGCGCGGATCAGAACGCCTTGTCCGCCTTCGCCGTGCGCGCCGACGCGGACGGCGAAACCGTCGCCACTTACCTGAACAAGCGCCTCGCCGAGATCGGCGTCGGGCATGTGATGGCCATTCCGGGCGACTACATCAGCGAGTGGGTCGAGACGCTGGACACGGAGCACAACGCCGGCCTGGTGCGCGTGCACCCGAACAATGAGATGTGCGCCACCTACGCCGCCGACGGCTACGGCCGCGCCACCGGCGGCGCCGCCGTCGGCTGCGTCGCCACGACCTACGGCGTGGGTGCGCTGAACGCCGTGCAGGCCGTGGCCGGCGCCTTCGTCGAGAGCGTGCCGCTGGTGCTGGTCAACGGTTCGCCGTCGCCGGCCCAGTTCAACTCGCAGCGCGACCAGGGAGTGCTGTGGCACCATATGTTCGACGGTTCCTACACGGACTTGCGGGTGTTCCAGGAAGTGACGCAGATGGCCGTGCGCATCGACAACCCGGCCTACGCGCCGGACTTGATCGACGCCGCGCTGAGCGCCTGCATCACCACCTCGAAGCCCGTGTACATCGAAATCGCCAACACCATGGAAGCCTTCCCGGTCGCTTCCGTCGCCTCGCGCCCGCCGCTGCTGAAGGCGGCGGTGCCGCAAAACCAGACCTCGCTCGACGAAGCCGTCGCCTCGGTGCTGCCGGTGCTGGTGGGCGCCCGCAAGCTGGTGGTGCTGGGCGGCATGGAGGTGGCCCGCTTCGGCCTGCAGGAAAGCTTCAAAAAGCTGTTGACCACGCTGAAGGCGCCCTATTTGTCTAGTTTGCTCGGCAAGAGCATCCTCAGCGAGTACAACGCGCCGTATTTTTCGGGCACCTACAACGGCAAGAATTCGCAGCAAAACGTGCAGGATCTGGTGCGCGCCGCCGACGTCATCCTCAGTATCGGCGTGCACGAGACGGACTTCAATTTCTCCGGCCTGGCCAGCGTCGATTCCAACCCCGACGCCCTGCCCGGCCTGCCCATCGCCGCCACCATCGAGGTGCGCAAGGGCGCCGCGCGCATCAACAGCGCGTTGACCGACCCGGCGCTGGGCTCGATGTATTGGGGCGACATTGCGCTGGCGCCCTTCGTCGCCTCGCTCGCCGAGGTGATCGGCGCGCCGACCGGCGCCGCGATGAATGCCCTGGTGGCCGCCTATCCGAGCCTGGCCACCGTCCAGCAGGCGCTGGTCGCCGCCGACAGCCGCCTGCCGGGGGTGCCCTTCCCCGCCCTCGTCGGCCCGGTCTGGGACATTCCGCCGGTGGCCAGCTTCCCCGCCGGCGCCCAGATCACCTGGGACAGCTTCAAGTCGCTGCTGCACCACGAGTATCTGACTACCTTCGGCAACGACGAGAACGGCGACGCGCCCGTCGTGCTGGCCGACACGGGGCTGAGCTTTTACAACCTGAACAACATCAAGTCGCCGCAAAACGGCTTCATCGCACAACTGGCCTGGGGCGCGATCGGCTACTCGCCGGCGGCCAGTTACGGCGTCAAGCTGGCGCTGGCGCGGGCCGGCAGCAAGCGGCGCGTCATTTCCGTGTCCGGCGACGGCGCCTTTGCCCAGAGCTGCAACGCCATCGGCACCATCGGCGAGCTCGGCCTGGACAACGTCGTGTTCGTCATGGCCAACGGGGTGTTCGCCATCGAGCAATTCCTGATCAACGCCAACGCCTTCTGCGCCAGCGACGGCGGCGGACAAGGCACGGCGCCGCCGTTCGCCGCGCTCTGCCGCGTGCCGCAGACGGCGCTGTGGGACTGGAAGGCGCTGGCCCAGGGTTTCGGCGGCGTCGGCTACGAGGTGACGACGAACGAGGAGTTGACGGCGGTGCTGCAAATTATCAAGGAGGGCTCGCCGCCGCCGCGCGTGCCGACGGGGCCGTGCGCGGACGGCAGCGGCACCGGCTGCGCCGAATTCGACGGCGGCCCGCCGCCGCCGCGCCGCTCGACCTTCACCCTGGTGGCGGTGCGCAACGTCAGCACCGACCTGCCCAGCAATACGCGCTGGAAGCTCGATTGCGGCGGCACGCCTGCCAAGGCGGGGGCCTAGCCATGAGCAAAACTTTCCACGACTTGCTCGACGAGCAGCACGACCCCGTCGTCGCCGAGTACCTCGCCATCATCAAGAACGGCTTGCCGAAGACCGCGAAGCCGCAGAAGATCGCCATCGTCGGCGCCGGCGTGGCCGGCCTGGTGTCGGCCCAGTTGCTGGCCGAGGCCGGCCACGAGGTCACTATCTTCGAGGGCAACACCCGCATCGGCGGACGCATCCTGACGCTGCGCGGCGAACAGTATTTCGGCCGCCCCGAGCTGTATGGCGAGGCCGGGGCGATGCGTTTGCCGCTGCAGATCCACCACATGCTGCGCACCTATATTTGCAAGTACGCGGTGCCGGTGAATTTCTTTTACCAGGTGGACGTGAAGAAGGACAGCATCAAGCCGCAGGACCAGAACCGGGTCATCTGCGACGACGCGGCGCCGGAACCGCCCGCCAAGGCTTACCACGCGTGGACCTATGTGAACGGCGTCAAGATGCGCACTGGCGACTATCTGGGCCAGGAGTATCCGGCCAAGGCGCTCGGTTACGACTTGTCGGACCTGCCCGAGCAGCAACAGCGGATGAACGGGCCGGCCATGCTGGCCAGCATCACCGACTTCGTCAAGGACTATGTCAACGCGGCGCCGCGGGCCAACTGGCCGGAGGCCATCGCCCGCTACGACCAGTATTCGATCAATGGCTTCTTCCAGCAATTCTCGCTGCTGTCGGAAAACGGCATTGAGTTTGTCGAGGTGCTGCAAAACCTGGAAAGCCGGCGTTCGCTGTCCTTCGTGCAAAACCTCATCGAGATGTCGCTGATTAACTCGGACAATATGTACTGGGAAATCAGCAACGGCAGCGACAACCTCGTCAAAGCCTGGATTGCCGCGCTGCAGGCGGCCGGCGTGCAGGTCTGCTTCAACGAATGGATAGACAGCGTGGCCTGGTCCGCCAGCGGCGCCCGCGCCACGCTGTCGTTCAGCCCCTTCGACAAGCACTGGAACGGCGCGCCCGGCCTGGGCGCGGAACTGTCGTCCGGGCAGTTCGTCGGCAGCTTCAGCGCCGACCATGTGATCCTGACCGTGCCCGTGCCCTGTTTGCGCACGGTCGACTTCAGCCCGCTGCTGCCGCAGCAGAAGCGCAAGATGATACGCGAGCTGTACTACGACTCGGCGGCCAAGGTCTTGCTCAGCTTCGACGAGCGCTTCTGGGAAACCCGCGACAACATCTGGGGCGGCGGTTCCGTGACGGACCTGGCCAACCGCATGATCTACTACCCCAGCCACGGTTTCGGCGAACAGGCCGGCGTGATACTGGCCAGTTACACCTGGGAGACGGAGGCGCGCGGCTGGGGTTCGCTGAACAACGAACAGCGCGTGCAGTTCGCCCTGGACGGCGTGGCCCAGGTGCACGGCGACTATGTGCGCAAGCATTTCATCTCCGGTTTTTCCGTCAACTGGGACGAAAGCCCATTCGCGATGGGCGAGGCGGCCATGTTCGCGCCCGGCCAGCTCAGCGAGTTGCAGGAGCATGTCGCGCCGCCGGTCGGCAATCTGCACTTCGCCGGCGACTGGACCACGCTGCGGCACGCCTGGATAGAGGGAGCGATCGAGTCGGGGATACGGGCGGCGCTGGAAATCGAGCCGACCGCGGCGGCCAAGGGCAACAGCGCGATGTTCGCGCCGATCCCGCCCATCGTCACCTGATGCGGCAAGCGCGGGGCGGGCCGGCTGGGCCGTCCCGCGCTTGACGGCGCCGGTACTTTTTTGCTTTCCCACCACAGGAGCGAGCCATGAGCATGACAACAGATTCATCCGACGTCCATTATGACGTCACCGTCCACCCCGAGCGCCACGAACTGGCGGTGCGCATGCGCCTGACCGGCGCCGTCGCCACCGGCCAGATCCGCCTGGAGATTCCCACCTGGGTGCCTGGCGACTACAGCTTCGCCCCGCTGGCCCGCGACCTGTTCGACGTGCGGGCCAGCGACACGGCCAGCGGCGCGCCGCTGGCGTTGAGCCGCGACGGCTGGCAGGCTTTCCATATCGAAGGCGGCAGCGGCGACGTCACCGTCAGCTACCGCGCCTGGGCCTATGCGCCCGAACTGGGCGAGCCCTCCGGCATCGTCGACAACGAGTATGCGGTGCTGATGGGCGCGCGCTACCTGCACAGCCCGGCCTATCTGGGGCCTTGCACGGTCGGCTACGCCCTGCCCGCCGACTGGCAAGGCCGCGTGCACCATCCGTCCGGAGCGGTGGAAACGGGGCTCAACACGTGGCGCTACCCGAGTTACGAGGTGCTGCTGGACACGCCGGTCGTCATGGGCCGCTACGAGCTGCTGGAGCGCACGGTCCACGGCACGCCCTTCTATTTCACCTTCGTCGACGGCGGCGTCGGCTTCGCCGAGGGGGCGCCGGCCTTCGTCGACAGCGTGGCCGCCGTCGCGGCCGGCTTCCACCAGGTCTTCGGCGGCTTCCCCTTCCAGGACTACACTTTCGTGCTCAGCCTCAATCCCAGCAATGAATGGGGGTTGGAGCATTTGACGAGCACCATGTGCGGCCTCGATCCCGACGTCTTCGTCGACGCCGACAAGAATGCCGTCGGCGTGCGCGTCTGCGCCCATGAGCTGTTCCACGCCTGGAACGTGCGGCGCCTGCGGCCGGCGCCGCTGATGCACCTGGACCGCGAACTGAGTAGCGGCAGCTTCAGCGACGGCTTGTGGATGGCCGAGGGCTTCACCCGCTATTACGAGTTCCTGTCCTGTACCCGCGCCGGCGTCTACGGCGCCGGGCAATTCTTCAGCGCCGTCGTCGGCTACCTGGAGCACCTACGCGCCGTGCCCGCCTACGAGCGCGTCAGCGGCGCCGACTCCTCGCTGGCGACCTATCTGAACCACAGCCCGAAATACCCGGGCCGGCCGGCCAACTGCATCGATTATTACGACAAGGGCATGTTGATCGCCTTCGGCGCCGACGCCACGCTAAGGCTGGGCTCGGCCACGCAGTCGCTCGACAGCGCCTTCCGCGGCTTCTACGAGGAATACGTCAGCGGCGGACCCGGTTACGCCGGTTATACGGTCGCCGACACCGTCGCCTATTTCAACGGACAGCGCGCCGGCCTGGGCACGCTGATCGAGGCGGCCGTGCGCCACCCGGCCGGCTTGACGACCGAGGCGCTGCTCGAACAACTGGGATTTGTCGTGCTGCACGAAACGGTGAACCAGTTGGGCGTCATGTTCCTCAACGACGGGGCGCCGACGATTTATAACGTGCTCGACGACACGCCGGCCGGGCGCAGCGGCCTGGCGCCGCAGGACGTCATCACCGGCGTCAACGGCTTCAATTTCACGCCGGCCGCGCTGGCCTGGGCCGCGGCCCAGCCGGAAGCGCTGACGCTGGACGTGAAGCGGGGCCACCGCCGGCTGGCGTTTACGGTCACGCCCGCGCCCAAGCGCAAGATCGGCAAGCTGCTGTGGAACGGCAGCACGGCGCAGGCCGAACGGTTGCAGGCGTGGCTGGGCGTGCCCTTCACCTTCGCCCCGGGGCAAAGCATCGACCTCGATTTCTATGAAAATTTCCATGGCATCGAAACGGTGATGTAGCGGTTTATTCCCGCCCGGCCCGCTCCATCGCCGCGGCGAGCCGGTCGACGGCCTCGCTCGCCTGCGGAATTTCCCGGATGACGGCGGCAATCTGCTCCCAGCAGGCGGCAGATTGCGCAGCTTCTTTCAGCGACTGCTCCGCCTGGGCCGCCAGGCTGGCCAGGTGCTCCGCGCCGACGGTGCCGGCATTCCCCTTTAAAGTGTGCAGCAAAGGCAGGGCCGCGTCGCGCTCTTGCCCGGCCAGCGCCGCCAGCAATTGCGCGCTGGCTTTGGCCGATTCGGCGCCGAAGTTGCGTAGCGCGATCAGGTAGACGGCCTTGTTGCCGCCCAGCCTGGCCAGCGCCGCGGCGCCGTTCAGGCCATCCGCCGCCGCGCCGGCCTGGTCCGCCGCCGCCGGTGCGGGCGTCGCATGCCCTTCCGGCCGGCCGTGGCGCAGGATGACCTCGATCAATTGCTCCAGATCGAAGGGTTTGCCGACATGGTCGACCATGCCGGCGGCCAGCGCCGCTTCGCGGTCGGCCGCCATGACGTTGGCGGTCATGGCGACAATGGGCGGCGCGCGCCAGCCAAGTTCGGCGCGGATCGCCCGGGTGGCCGCGTAGCCGTCCATGTCCGGCATTTGTATGTCCATCAAGATCAGGTCGGGCGCCGGGCCATCGCCACGCAAGGCGTCGATGGCCGCCTGGCCGCAGCTGGCCACGTCGACGTCGGCGCCGTCGTGGCTCAGCAGCTCGTAGGCCACTTGCTGGTTGGTCGGGTTGTCCTCGACCAGCAGCAGGCGTAGCCCCTGCAGGCGGCGCTGCGTCGCCGGCTGGAGCGTGGCGGCCGGGCGCCGGCCCAGCCGGGCATCGGCGACGGCGTCGAACAACATCGAGGCGGTCACCGGTTTGACCAGGACGCCGTCGAGCACGGACGCCAGATGGGCCTGCTTTTGCGCCAGCATTTCACGGTCGTGGCCGGTGACCATGACGATCAGCGGGGTGGTGTCGGCCGGCGTCAATTTGCGGATCTGCCGGCTGGTTTCCCAGCCGTCCAGCGTCGGCATGCGCCAGTCGATGAAGACGACGTCGTAGGGACGGCCGGCGCCGCCCTGGGCCACGGCGGCCAGCGCGGCGAAGCCGTCCTCGACGGCGTCGATGCGCCAGCCGAAGGAGCTGGCCATTTCCGTCAGCACCATGCGCGCGGTCGGGTTGTCGTCGACCACCAGGCAGTTCAGGCGCTGCAGCCTGGCGTGGCGGGCCAGCGCCGACTCCTCGGCCGGCGGGGCGTCGGCGCGTTGCAGTTCGATGTTGAAGGTGAAGGCGCTGCCCTGCCCCAGTTCGCTGTCGACGCGCAGCGTGCCGCCCATCAGATGCACCAGGCGTTGGCTGATGGCCAGGCCCAGCCCGGTGCCGCCGTAGCGCCGCGCCGTCGACGCCTCGGCCTGGGAAAAGCCGTCGAAGATGCGCTGGCAGTGGGCCGCAGAGATGCCGATGCCGGTGTCGCGCAGCGTGAACGCGATGTTCAGGCTGGTGTCGCTGTGCGCCAGCAGTTGCACTTGCAGCAGGACTTCGCCGTGCTCGGTGAATTTGATGGCGTTGCCCGCCAGGTTCAGCAAGATCTGCTGCAGGCGCAGCCCGTCGCCCACCATCCAGTCGGGCAGCGCGGGGTCGATGTGGAAGAGGATTTCGATGTCCTTGGCGCCGACATTGGCCGACAGCACCACCGCCAGGTCGCGCAGCAGCTTGTCGAGGCTGAACGGGTGCGGATCGAGCGCCAGTTTGCCCGCCTCGACCTTGGAAAAGTCGAGGATGTCGTTGAGCAGTCCCAGCAGCGAGCGCGCCGCCGATTCGGCCTTGGCGGCGTAGTCGCGCTGGCGGCCGTCCATGCGGGTTTGCTGCAACAGTTGCAACATGCCCAGCACGGCGTTCATCGGCGAGCGGATTTCGTGGCTCATATTGGCGACGAATTCCGATTTCGCCCGGCCCGCGTTGAGCGCCTGCTCCTTAGCGACGAGCAAGGCGTCGTGGGCCTCGCGCGCCTCGGTGATGTCGGTGCTGCCGCCGACCCAGCAGATGACGTTGCCGTCGATGTCCTTCTGCGGCAAGCCGTGGTTGTCGAACATGCGCCAGGCGCCGTCGTGGCGGCGCAGGCGGCAGTCGCAGCGGAACGGCAGGCCGCCGGCATAGGCGACTTTCCAGGCGGCGTCGATCTTTTCGCGGTCGTCCGGGTGGATCACGCCGCTCCAGTCGCCGCCGGCCAGCGCGCCGTCGGGCGGATGGCCGGTGTAGTCGAACCAGTGGTGGCTGAGGAAGTCGAAGCGCAGCGACGGCGTGCGCGTCCACACCATTTGCGGCAAGCCCTCGGTGAGCGAGCGCCAGCGCGACTCGGACTCGGTGAGCGCCGCCAACGAACCTTGCAGCGCGTGGTCCTTTTCCACCAGTTGTTCGAGCGCCTGGTATTGCTTTTGCAGCGAGAGGCGCACGCCCAGCAGCAGCGCGGCCGCCAGCGCGACCAGGCTGGCGAGGAAGATGCCGGCGTTGCGCGCCTCGCCCCACCACGGCGCCAGCACGTCCTGGTCGGACAGGCCGACCAGGACATACACGGGATAGGCACCGATTTTTTCGATGCTGTAGATGCGCCGTTCTCCGTCGAGCCCGCTTTCGGCCGAATACGTGGCGCGCCGCGTCGCCTTGGCGATGATGGCCATGGTTTCCGGCGACAGGCGCACGGCGCTGCCGGCCGGCACGCCCTTGGCATCGGGGAAGCGGTGCAGCACGCGGCGGCGGTCGTCTAACAGGGTGATGACGCCGTGCGCGCCGATGTTTAATGAGGCAAACAATTCGGCGACGCGGGAATTGTTCATGTTCACGTAGACGGTGCCGCCGAAGCTGCTGTCGGGCATGGTCAGCGCGTACACGAGCGGCCAGACCCATTCGCCGGAAATGCGCGATTTGACGGGCACGCCGAAGATGAGCTCGCGCTCGGTCTGGGCGCGCTGGAAAAACTCGCGGATGGCCAGGCTTTGCAGCTTGTTCGGGTCGATTTCCTCGCCGTAGATCACCAGGCCGTCGCGGTTCGAGCCGCGTATCGAGCGGGCCTGGGGAACGCGCTCCTTGAGCGTGCGCAGGTAGGCGCTGAAGTCGGCGTCGTTGAACTGCCCGTTCTTGTGCAGCGTGCGGAATTCCTCGGCGGCCCGGTGCACGGTCAATTCGACTTCCTGGAAGTGCGAATGCAGGAAGTTTTCCAACGAAATGGCCAGATTGCGCGAGGTTTCCTCGGCGTTCGCATAGTAACGCAGCTTGCTTTGGTGCAGGGTGTGGAACACAAAGGCGGATACGACCAGCAGCACGGTGAGCACGGCCGCGACCAGCACGGCGAAGAGTTTCCGCAACTTGAGCAAGGTGTCGACTCTCATGACACGGGCGGCCGAAGCATCTCAAACATGTGTATCTTTGCTGTATTGTGGACTAATGGAATAACAAATTTCTCTCGGGCGCGCGGCCGTTCCGCCGCGTTCGCGGCTGAGACTGATACCTTACCATCCGCGGGCCGCTTTGTAACGTTTGAAATAGCCGTCAGGCATGTCGCATTCCGTAATTGCAACTCTGAAACCGCCAAATTAATTCCATATTATTTGAAATATCGTAGCTTATGGGGTAGTATAGTTCAATACTTATTGGATTGTGAAAGTGACGACCATGGAAACCAAGGAAGTTCTCGCCGCGCTGGCGGCCATCGCCCAGGAAAGCCGCTTGGCCGTGTTCCGGCTGCTGGTCCAGATCGGCCCCGGCGGCATGGCCGCGACCAAGATCGCCGAACAACTCGACATCACGCCGTCCTCGCTGTCGTTTCATCTGAAGGAGCTGACGCACGCCAAGCTGATCAATTCGCGCAGCGAGGGGCGCTTCGTCATTTATTCGGCGGACCTGGCGGCGATGAACGCGCTGATCGGCTATCTGACCGAGAACTGCTGCGCCGGCATCCCTTGCGGACCGGTGGGCTGCGGCGCCGCTGCATAGCAAGATCGGCGCCATTTGGCCTGGGCCGGACGCCCGCTATCGCCACTGCTCATCGGAGCGCTCGATTCTCCTTTTCAACGTTGACGCCACTTTTAAGGACACGCCGTGCTCACAGCGTTTCTGATCTTTGCAAGCACATTGATTTTCGTCATCTGGCAGCCCCGCGGGCTCGGCATCGGCTGGAGCGCCGCCGCCGGCGCTGTCGTCGCGCTGCTGGCAGGCGTCATTCATACCGCCGACATCCCCGTGGTCTGGCACATCGTCTGGAATGCGACAAGCACCTTTGTCGCCGTCATCATCATCAGCCTGCTGTTGGACAAGGCCGGTTTCTTCGAATGGGCGGCGCTGCATGTCGCCCGTTGGGGGCGCGGCAACGGCAAGCGCCTGTTCGTGCTGCTGGTCCTGCTGGGCGCCGCGGTGGCCGCGCTGTTCGCCAACGATGGCGCGGCGCTGATCTTGACGCCTATCGTCATTGCCATGCTGCGCGCGCTGCGTTTCCCGCCCAAGGCGACGCTGGCCTTTGTGATGGCGGCGGGTTTCATCGCCGACACGTCGAGCCTGCCGCTGGTGGTGTCGAATCTGGTCAACATCGTGTCGGCCGACTATTTCAACATCGGCTTCGCGCGCTACGCCGCCGTCATGGTGCCGGTCAACCTGGTGGCAGTGGCGGCCACGCTGGGGGTCTTGCTGTGTTTTTTCCACAAGGATATCCCCGCCAACTACGAGCTGGCCCAGCTCAAGGCACCTGAAGAGGCCATTCACGACCGCGCCACCTTCCTCACCGGCTGGTGGGTGCTGGGCCTGCTGCTGGTCGGCTTCTTCTGGCTGGAACGCCTCGGCGTGCCGATCAGCGCCGTGGCGGCGGTTGGCGCGATCCTGTTGCTGATCGTGGCCGCGCGCGGCCACAAGATTTCCACCCGCGAGGTCGTGCGCAACGCCCCCTGGCAAATTGTGGTGTTCTCGCTGGGCATGTACCTGGTGGTCTACGGCTTGCGCAACGCCGGCCTGACCGGCTACCTGACCGGCATGCTCAACGCGTGCGCGGGGTATGGCGTGTGGGGAGCCGCGCTCGGCACCGGCTTCATCACGGCGATCCTGTCGTCGATCATGAACAATATGCCGACCGTGCTGATCGGTGCCCTGTCGATCGACGCCACGACGTCGCAAGGCGCGGTGCGCGAGGCGATGGTGTATGCCAACGTTATCGGCAGCGACCTCGGGCCGAAAATCACGCCCATAGGCAGCCTGGCGACGCTGCTATGGCTGCATGTCCTGTCCAGCAAGGACATACAGATTTCGTGGGCTTACTATTTCCGCGTCGGCATCGTGTTGACCTTGCCGGTGCTGCTGATCACCCTGGCCGCGCTCGCCGTGCGGCTGACTTAATGGAGAAGCAATCATGACTGTGACGATCTACCACAACCCCGACTGCGGCACGTCCCGCAACACGCTGGGCCTCATCCGCAATGCCGGCATCGAGCCGGTCATTATTGAATACCTGAAGCATCCGCCCGATGAGGCAACGCTGGTCGACCTGATTGCCAAGGCCGGCCTGACGATCCCTGCGGCGGTCCGCGAAAAAGGCAGCCCATATCGGGAACTGGGACTGGACTCGCCGTCCATCGGCAATCAGGAATTGCTCGAAGCGATGCTCGCCCACCCTATTTTAATCAACCGGCCTTTCGTGGTGACTCCGCTTGGCGTGCGGCTGTGCCGGCCATCGGAGCTGGTGCTCGACATTCTGCCCCAGCCGCAGCAAGCTGCGTTCACCAAGGAAGACGGCGAGCGCGTGATCGACGAACAAGGGCGGCGCATACAGCATGGATAAGATCGAGAACTTGCCCAACATCTCGCCGGCGCAGATGGACACGCCCTCGCTGGACAAGCTTGCCCAGGTGGGCGACATGAGCCACCGGCCGCGCATTCTGATGCTGTACGGATCGCTGCGCGAGCGATCTTTCAGCCGCTTCCTGACCTATGAAGCGGCGCGCATTCTGGAACACTTCGGCGCCGAGGTGAAAATCTACGACCCGATGGAGTTGCCGATGGCCGGCAGCGTGCCGGACGACCATCCCAAGGTCGCCGAATTGCGCGAGCTGTGCCTGTGGTCCGAGGGCCAGGTCTGGTGCAGCCCGGAGCGCCACGGCGCGATCACCGCCGTGATGAAAAACCAGATCGACTGGATACCGCTGGAGATGGGCGCGATTCGCCCAAGCCAGGGCCGCACGCTGGCCGTGATGCAGGTGTGCGGCGGCTCGCAATCCTTCAACGTGGTCAATACCTTGCGCCTGCTGGGCCGCTGGATGCGCATGCTCACCATTCCGAACCAGTCGTCCGTGCCGATGGCCTACAAGGAATTTGACGACGAGGGGCGCATGCGGCCTTCGGCTTATTACGATCGCGTGGTCGACGTGATGGAGGAATTATTCAAAATGACGCTGCTGCTGCGTGGCCGCACCGGCTATCTCACCGACCGCTACAGCGAGCGCAATCAGCGCGCGGTGAACGCGATCAACAAACAGATCGAGAAGATTTAGGCAGGGACTTGGAATCAGGGACGTTGGCGCAGACGAGGCCCAGTATTGCTTCGCATTATCGGCATCTATATGTTGATCGCGTCCGTACTCGGCTTGTGCGCATTTCCCAAGTCGCCGTTTTGGGGAATCCTGATTATTGCTCCGGTGTTGATTGCAGGCGGTTATGGCTATATAGCCTGATGGGCTTGATTAACTTAATTGTCCTTATTCCGCCCCCCTCCTCCCGCCATTGCAGTGACACGGGCGTGAGCGGCCCAGCCCCGGCAGCCCCGCGCTGCCGGCACCGTCAGTCGCAAACTGTGCAACGATGATTAGCGCTGATTCGCCCTGAATTCACTCTCGATACATGTAGCGGCTCGCGTTTCAAACCTACCGTGCTCGCATTCGACGCCAATTCCGGCTCGAATTAACTGCAAATGATAGTAGGCTCGTGCTCACGCTATCTGCAAATGAGCTTGCAATCGACGGCGCCGGCTCGCATTCCATGCCCACCGGCTCACGCTAACTGCGAATGACGGCTCATATCGGCAAGCCCGCCGCCAGCATGCGCTCACGTATCTCGGCAGTGCGCTTCGGTTCGAGCTGGTTGCTGAACATCGCGCGGATCTCAGCCGCTTTGGCGTCGAACTGTTCGGTCATGTCCTTGAGCCGGTAGCCGTGACGCGCCAGTGTTGGCTCCAGGTCGTCGAGTTGGCGCGACAGCACCGTCTCCACCAATTCCGCCGTGACCGGCTTCTCGCCCGTCTGGTAGCCCGCCTCGAGCGCCAGCGTCAGGTGCAGCTGGACCTGCAGCGGCGTGCGCAGCTTGGTGGCCAGCATGTCGATCGCCTCGGGCGTCAGGATATCCCCTGGCTCGGTCTTGTTGCCGGTGCTGACGCCGAGCAGCCAATGGATGTAGTCGCGCTGGCTGCCGGCGATGCCGTCCAGATTGAAGATATCGGTGCGGTAGCCGATTTCCTCCATCGTCGGCCGGCGCAGGTCGTTGCGCAGTTTGGGATGGCCGGCCAGGATCACCGACAGCCGGCCGCCGACGTCCTCCACGACTTCCATCAGGCGCTTGAGGCCGATGAGCGTGTGGCCGTTCAGGTCGTGCGCCTCGTCGATGAACAGCGCCACGGGGCGCTTGCCCTTTTTCACCAGTTCCTGCAGCTCGCGGTCGCGCCGCTCACCCTGCTTGGGGATTTGCACCTGCTTGTCCTGCGACAGGTCGTAGTAGAGCGCCGAAATCAAGGTGGCCAGCTTGATGCTGTGCTTCTCCACCGAAATCGACTTGGCGACGGACACGCGGTTTTCCTCTTTCAGGATTTGCTGCAGGCGGCGCAGCGTGACGGTCTTGCCGCTGCCCACTACGCCGCAGACGGCGATCAGGCGCCCCTGCATGACCGCGCCCTTGATGTCCTTGATGAGCTGCTGGTGGTGCTCGGTCTCGTAGTAGCCGGCCTGGCTGAGCGCTTGCGTGAGCCCGTAGTACTGCATAACCTCAACCCGCATGGTCCCCTCCTGATTGTTTGTTTCGGAAATAGTCCCGCACGCGCGCCAGCACGACGCTGCGGTTGAGCGTCTCGGCCAGCACCTGGTCGATGAAAGCGCGGTCCGCCGGCGCCAGCTTCGCCAGCGGCCGCGCCAGGTCGTCGGCGATGGCCAGCTTGGCGGCGATGGCGCCGGCGAAGTGGTATTCGTGCGCCGCAGCGTCGAACGGCTGGTGCGGCAGCGGCATGGCGGCGGCCGGCGGCGCAAGATGCACATCGCTTCCGGCCAAAGCGCTGATCGGCAGATCGAGCTGGTCGGCGAGCGCGCGGATGCGGTCGGCGCGCTCGTCCGCCTTGCCGCGCTTGAACGCGCGGTAGCGGTGCAGCGGGATCGGGCCGGACACCGGGCGGTAGGGCCCGAATTTCTCGGCGTCGAACTCGACGTACATTTCATCGTCGAACAAGCCCCACAGCAGGACGACGGTCTCGCCGGCCATGTCCGGCTCCACCTGGTAGGCGGTGCCGCCGATGGTGATGCGCGCGTCGACGCCGACCTTGCGGCGCTCCGGTTCGCGCGCGAAGCGGCAGAACTGCTCCCACGCGCACATGTCCCGCACGCCGTCGGCCGGCAAGTTGGCCAGCCAATCGTCCAGCCGGGAATGCTTCTCCGAACGATGCCCCTGGTCGTTGTAACGCAGCAGGTAGCGCATCAGCCATTCGTTGGCCTGGCGCTCCGTTTCCGGCTTGTGGAAGTGGTAAAGCGTTTCGTGAGCTTCCTTCACCGTCCTGAACGGGCGCTCGACCTTTCCCTTCGACCTGGCCGTCGTGCGCGTGCCGTCCTTGCCGGCCGGGATATGCGTGAGCCACGCGATATCGAGGGCCAGCATGACGTTCTGGAAAACCCTGCTCTTGGCCACCGGCCCATTGTCCAGATAGATCATCTTTGGCCGGCCCTGGAACGGAAACGCGGAATCGGCCTTGGCGGCCATGGCGTTGAACAGGAATCGCAGCGCGGACTCGGCGTCCTCGCCGTACACGCACTGGTACTCCTGGTAGCCAACGCCGCTGCGGTCGTCCACCACGCTGAACAGCATCAAGGTCGGCACGCCCTTCGAAGGATCGATCCAATCGGGTTTGTCGATGTGCTTGAGGTCGGACGGCGACATGTCGAATTGCCAGCAGTCGTTGCTGTGCTCTGCCTGGAAACGCACCGCCGGCGGTTCGCGCAACAAGTGGGGCTGGTCCAGTCGCAACAGGGAAAGGTGGCGATTGACGGTCGGGCGCCGCAGCAGGCCCTTGGGCGCCTTGACCAAGCCCTGCGCCGTTTCCACGCCGTAGTCCTCCATTAGCTCGATGGCCCGCCCCGTGGAAAGGTGGCGCCCAGCCTTGTTGGTGGTGCGCAGTTTCAGCGCCGCGATCAGCTCGCAATAGCGCTCCAGCTCCATCTGCGGCAACAGTCGTGGCTTGCCGTAGTCGGCGCGGTGCACAGCGTTCGGCTTCTGAACCGCTTGCAGCGCCCGATAGACGGTCGTCGCGGAGACGCCGTACAAGCCGGCGGCCGCAGCGATCTGGGCCGCCCGCTCCGGGCTCTTGGGCGGCAGGCGATCCAGCCGCTGCCGTAGTTACAGCAGCGAATCGACGGGAATCGCCTTACGCCGGCCGCTCATAGCGGGCCAGCGCGCGGTACACCGAGGCGCGGCCGACGCCGAGCCGCCGCGCGATCTCTGTCGCGCCCAGTTTCTCCTCGACGCTCAGGCGGTGAACTTCGGCAGAATTAACCGACGGCTTGCGCCCATGGTAGGCGCCGCGCGCCTTGGCTGCGGCGATGCCCTCGAGCTGGCGCTCGCGCCGGAGGTTGGTTTCGAATTCGGCGAACACGCCCAGCATGTCCAGGAATGCCTTGCCCGCCGCGCTGCGGGTGTCGATGGGTTGCTCGGTCGCCTTGATGGTGACGCCGCGCTCCTTCAGCGTGTGCACAATGTCTTGCAGATCCTTGATGCTGCGCGCGAGGCGATCAATCCTGGTCACGACCAGCGTATCGCCCCGCCGCAGGAAATCGAGCAGCGTCGCCAGTTCGGTTCGGCCGGCGCGGCTGGTGCCGCTCGCCGTCTCGGCCCGGACCACGTCGCAACCGGCGGCGCGCAGCGCCTGCTCCTGCAGGGCGAAATCCTGGTCGCTGCTGGAAACGCGGGCATATCCGTAGAGCGCCATGGGTCGGGGTCGTCTCGTTAGGTTTTAGACCTGTTGAAATTACCATGTCGAAAACGGAAAAACAACCCTAATGAGACGAAAAAATCGTCCCGCTCAACTGGCCCATTTGGGTGTACCTGTACGGTACAATCGTCTACAGGCAACGTTCGCTTTCGGCCAGAAGCGGACGTAACATCTCACCAACATTTGTTACAGCTATTTTTTAACAGCTCCTTAGGGATGTGCCGCGCCGATCTCGATTGCCTGCTGCCACGAGTTAAGAAAATCATCAGCACCGTGAAATAGTGGTTGGAGCTGCTCCCACTGAACGCCGACGTTGCGCATGTCCTGGAACATGTCCGGCACCAATCCCACGTGCTTCATCCCGTCTAGGTTGAAATCCCAGCCGTCGCGTTGCATCTGCCACCGCTTCATCGGAAACAATTGCGCGCCCGGCAGGTTTGCATCTTGGTCCTTCCAATTGCGCGGGTAGTCGGGCCCGTGATTGTTGTAGAAGACCATGTCGCGCAGCGGTGAGCCGTCCTTGTAGGATTGAAAGCGCGGCTTGCGATCCTCTCGGACGTCGTTATCATTTCGAGCGATGACGCGCTTCCAGCGCTTTGTGAGCCCGCCGTCGGGGTCGGTCCACTGCGAAGCGAACGGCGAGACGATCGGACTTCTGTTCGCATAGTCCGCATACCAGATGCCGCTGTGTTCGTGCTGTTGATGCTCGGCCATGATCTTCGGCCAATCGCGGGAGGTGGTGATCGGGTAATCGGGGGCATCTCGCAATGAAGTGCCGCGATCCCCTTTTCCGCACGCCGCGGCGCCGGGAATGCTGTTTCCGAAGCGAGGAAACATCGTGCTCGCGAAGCCATTGAAGTCGGTGGCGAAAGTCATGCCCCGACCCTCGGTCTCCTTGAGCAGGATCAAGTACTTCACCGCAAACGTCTTGGAAGATCCGTCGCAGTCATTCGCCACCTCATTCGGCAGCACGTTGCTCCGAACCGCAAGATCTGTCGCTCGCTGGGCACCGCAGAACTTCGGCCCGCCAACCGGAGAAAGACAGGCGTAGTTGCTCTCGCCATTCCACGCAGCACAATCGCTGTCCCGGCGGCAGAATTGGCCGGTGGTATTTGGCGGAATCATGGTCGGCCGCGGAAATACTCCAACAGTACCGCCATTCTTCGCGACGTGACGAATCTCCTTCGGTGTCCGCGTCGACTCGTTGTCGGACCCGAAACCCGCGACGAGATGAGCGAGCCCCGAGCCCTCCTTCTCTATTCCCCGGATCGTCGTGTGTACGCCCATCAATGGGTAATCGCCGCAGTGCTTATTGGTCGGGCATTGCTCGACGGAGAACCACCCGGACTCACCGGCATACGTATTCGTCAGCTGATAAACCTCATGGCGCATGTTCTGCGACATGTGATCAACATCGAGCAGCATGCCCTTCTTCATCAGCGCTCTGAGGAAGGCCACACCGTCCTCCCCGGAACCATCTTTGAACAGGCCTAGTCCGTTACGATGACCGCTTACCCCTATGTACTGCCCCTCCTCCAGCGCGCTGAAGGAAACGGCATGGTCAGGAAACACCGTGTTATGAAGATCACATCGTCCGATTGGGTAGATGAAGCTCGTGAAGTCATTCAAGACGCGAATCTTCAGGAACGTGTTTGGTCGGACGGCCTTGTCCGAAGTGAGCCAGCCGGACGAATCCCGCATGCCCCCCTTTGCGGCCGCGCCTTCGCCGATCCGATACGTCACCGGTAAGTCGTCGCCGATGTACTTGTCCGGTCCGGCGACCATCGGCTCGAGCGAGAACCAGCCGTTCGGATTCCACGCGGTCTTGCCGTCCGTGCCGATTTCCTTGAAAGGACTGACCTCGCCCAGCACCGATTTGACCAGGAGTCCTTCTACCCAGCGGTCCAAGGTGAATTGCAGCGCCGGTGACTCGAAGAACGACGGCTCGCCATCGATCGGCGTGCCGTTGAGGTAGCGATTCGCCGCGATGTACTTGTCGTCGAAGATCGCTGCCCCGCCAATCGGGTTGTTTACGGCGTGCACCGGACTCACCTTGCGGATCCCCATTGCCCACAGATCGTTGATCTGCTTTTGCATCGAGTCGCCGGGCGTGGCGGGTGAGCGCGGCCAAGGCAGGCCCTCTGGCCGCATGCGTCCGAGCTCGTCAACCTCCGTGCCCAATATCACGGCCATCTTGCCGCTCTTGATGATTGCGCGTGCCTCATCGGGCGTGTAAGCGAGAGTCGCGAAACTGGAAAGCGGGCCCATCACGATCCGTCGCGCGGCATCTGTCTGGTCCTTTAATGCCTGCCAGTCCGAGTAGTAGGGGCTGCCATCGGCGATATACTTCAACGCGCGGCTGTTGATGACATCCCAGACTGCAAGCCGCATACCACCTTCGTAAGCGCGCCGAATCATCAGGGCCTGGTATTGGTTGTGCAATTTGCTGACGCCCCAATGGCTGTGCCAATCCTCTTTATCGTTGTACCAGTCGAGCTCCGGAGTCGCGGATGAAGTTGGATCGGTCTCCGGCACCAAGCCTTTGGCGAAGAGGTCATCAACGGGACCCAGTGCCTGCCGCCACACGTCCGCAAACAAGCCGCCGAGTAGAACCGCACCACTCGAGTACTTCTCGGCACCGTGATAGGAAAGCCCGTAAGCAATCGGTTGCGTGGCGAGCAGTGTTGCCAGTGAGCCTTCGAGCGTCGATTGGCAGAGCACGGCTGCACCGAAGCCGAGCACGGGCGCAATGAACAGCGGCGCACAGGTCGCCGACGCTGCCGCAACGCTCACATATAGCGCGATGTCGCCAGCGAGATAGCACGCTCCAGCGACCGACGGATTCTCGATCTTCGAGCGGCCGCCTGGGCCCGGAATCTCCGGCAAGTTGCGGCTGCAGTTGTAGACCGCATCGAGGTCGTCGGTGACGTCACCCCAGAACACGTGTCCGCCAAAGGCCAGGTTGGCCATCGGGTGAGCGTGGATGTCCGTGTATCCCCACAACGGAGGCACGGATTTCCGGATGCCGATGGGGCTGCAGCCGTCTTCCGATGGACCCCAACCGCGATCGCATTGATTCTCGCTGTGTCTGAGCCATTCGGTCCCCGCAGGGACCTCGTCAGTGAATTTGAAATCGTCCGCGTTGATGTGTTCCGGCTTGTTGCGCTGGCAGTAGCCGTTGAGGTATTCGGCACAGTCCATGCGCGTGTCGTCAACGATGCGGATCCTGACTCCCTGGCCGATGTACGGCTTCAGGTCGAACGTGTACTCCTGCATCCAGTCCGATTCGTCGGTGTCCAGAGTCGTGACGCTACGCACGAGCGTCCAAGGATTCCCGGTCGGCGGCGGAAACTGTGGCGCCGCGGTGGGTGAAAAAATCGCCTGCGTGATCTTGCCCATCGTTCCCGCGAATGCGGGGTCGCCGTAGCTTCCCCAGAAGCTGATGCCGTAGTAGCCAGCAGGATTAGCCTGGAAGACCTGAACCTCAATACGCTGGGCTGCACTTCGTGTGCCACTCATTCGGAACGTGAGATATCGCGCCTTCAGTCGACACGCCGGCGAAGTGAGCGTGCCATATGCCTCTTCGCCCCACTCATCACCCGGATGCTGGCCCCAGGAGTAGCGGCGATACTTCGAGCTGATCCAGAAGCTGCCATGGTGATTCGGCGATTGGCTGAACAGCCAATAGTCGCCGCCGATGTTCGAACGAATCGAGACGTCCCAGCCGGGCGGGCGGATGTTGTCGATGGGTGCGGCGTGACCGTAGACAGGAGCAGGGACGAAATCCTGATCCGCATTTTGAATCCCGATGAAAGGCGATCCGGCTGGGCCCTCACCCTTCCAGTGGTCCAACGATGCTCTGCCATCCTCGAATCGCTCGAAGTCCCACCGAGACCCGGCCCAGCAATCGTCATCGGGCGTCAAAGGAACCGAACCCGGCGCACCGATTTCGAAAGGCCGTTCGATCGGATCATGCGGTGCCTTGGCTGGACCACGAATGAGTGTATGGGACGGTGGATCTGGCCTCTTCTCAGGTTTGATAGCCGCGGCGCGCTCGCCCGACAACACCTGACTGACATCGACAGCCTTCAAGCATGCGCTCGCCGGCATCACATAGCAGTTTTCACCATCTGCCGATTCACACGGTACTTGCGTGGCGTTCGACGGAATTCCTTGGTCGTGCGGGTAGCGCCAGACAACTTCAGGCTGTCCGTCCGGACAGTGGCGCGTTCCGGGCACTGGATTTGTCGCCTGAGCATCTGTGGTGTGCGACAGCGCGACTACAGCGCCGACGACCCATATCTGTGATCGAAGCCTATGTGTACACAACTCAATCAAATCAGCGAGCGAGACAGGAAAGCAGGTCCGTGGCACCGCGTTACATAACGGGACGGACTTCGTGTTGTGTTTGCGGGTCCTCCCAACGCAGCGGACGGCCATATTTACACCTCTCAATGTCGCTGGAACTGGTGAATGCCCCGAGGACTGCCCGAAATCCTCGATTCTTACTCTACCTTGCGCCCAAACGTAGGTACTTTCGTGCTGCTGCTCGGCACAGTTTACTAGATCTACTCGGGTTCGCGGGCAACCTTGACCTTCAGGCGGTATTCTCCCGTGCCGGGCTCGAGCATGATTTGGAAGGATGATGAGCCGACCGCATCCGGTAGGGGCGGGAAAAAGCTTGTCTCCATGTCGTCGTCAGCAAACTCGTCCTCCCGGATGGTGATCTCAAGTTGCGATACATAGCCGGTGTCTAAGCTTGCCCATTCATTGTGACCGGGGCCCGGGAGAGTGACTTCTTCACCGCGGTCGACATCTTCGCGAAGAGCCAGCAACACCACCTCGCCGCCGAAGGCGTCGGGTCGCATGCTAAGCTCAATCTCGTCGCCTCCGGCAATGTCGAGCCCGCTCTCATCGACGCAGACGAGCGTCGGCGGTTCGCCATAGTCATAGACGAGGAAATTGAGGGTGGTGAACCAGCGGGCCGAAAAGCCTTCCTGAGTGGGCTGGTTACGCGTGACCTGAATATAGGCAAATTGATCGCCCGGCTGATCCGCCCCGACCTCGAGGAGCACATCGCTGCCGGAGGTCCGGCCCCATTCCACTTCGCCAACCGCCGAACCCGGATCGGAGCGGTGGACGATCCGAAGCTTGAGGTCATGTTTGGCCGGATTGATCAGCTCGAAACGGGAATGGTGCGCCACACCGCTTGCTGCCGCACGAACGCGGGCGTTGAACCAGAATTCCATCGGCGGGTTGACGGAAATCGTCGCAAGAGCCACCCAGTCAAGACCGACGGCATCGGTCTGCGGATTAAGGCCGATCGAGTCATAGGGGCTCGTGCCTAGATGACGATAATAGCCGAAGCTCACCGGTCCCGGCCTGTCGTCGCGTCGGAAGGCACGGACGAAGAAACTGTCGACCGGCAGCACGAATGTGCTCGCGCGCGGGCTGAGTCTGGGCTCGTCGCCGTGCTTCCAGGCGCCAGCGGCGTGATCGATATTGCGCAAGTCCGTCATATATTGCGAGCCGAGGACCTGGCTCAGATTCTCGGGCAGGTACACCTCGAAGAATGTGGCGGCGTCCGACGTCAAGCTCCAACTGCCGCGGCCCGAAAGATGGAGCCATACCATCCCGCCATTGTCTAACGATTGGTTGAACTGGCCAATGCGATCCGTGATGTCGAGAGCGCCGGCGGGCGAACAATGTTCGTTGAAGAGGTTGATCTCCGCCGCCAGCCCGATGTGATCGCTCAGGCCAGGATTGACCAGGAACATGCGGTGCACGGCAAAGCGAGGTCGTTCGACAGGCTCCAGCATTGGGTCAGCCGGATCCTTGAGCAGCACATAGTCGAGCCGCGATGCTCGACCCTTCTGGATCTCCCGGTTGGTGATGCAGGGATCATTGAGCCCCCATTTGCCGGGCGCCATGAACAGCGGCCAGGCATCGCGGGTGGTCGTCGTGAAGAAGGGAACGCTCGATCCATTCGCGAAGACATCGTCCCATTCCTGCCGGCTCGGCAAGGCGCCCTGAATGTTGAGATCACCACAGACGATCGTCGCAGCCCGGGCATCGGTTACGAAATCCTTCGTCGCCTTGTCGTCGATGAGTTGCTTGATCTGGCGCAGCTGCACGCGGCGCACATCGGCATGGTCATCCATGTGCTCATAGGCGGCCTGCATATGGGTCGCGAGAATATTGTAGATGCACTTGTCGGCGCGGGCGATCTTGACGAGGGCAACGCCCTTGTCGGCCAGACGATCATCTTCAGCATAATCGGCATAGGACACGAAGATCGCATCCTTGATGGGATAGCGGCTGAGCACCATCAGGCCGGAATTGACGGGTAGTTCCAGTTTCGCCGCAATCTTGGTGACGGCGATGTCGAAGGGAAGTGCAAGCAGCGGATTGCCGGCCTTGAGACCCGCGATGATCGATCCGATCACTGTATATTTGTCGGTGAAGTCGAGCGATCTGGTCGGCCCGAACTTTTCATGGATATGCGGCCATATCGCGCTTAGCTTGTCCTTGATCCGGCCACGCGCCTCATCGTCGAACATCTCGTTGAGGCAGATTACGTCTGGCCAGGGACGATTGAGAAAGGCGTCGGCAATGATGTCGGCCCGCTTGTTCACGGCATCCTGATTGAAGATGGCATCCTGCGTCATCAGCTGGACGTTCATCGTCACGAGCCGAAGGCGGTGGTCGGTCTCGGCCATGTCTCACTCCCTTCCAATGTGCCACCGAGGCGGCGAACGACGATGCTTGCGACCGCAAGCCAGAACCGACTGGAGGGTGAACCGTTCGATCAGGCGATCAGCCTTGCAGTTCGTCCAGATTCACGCCGATGTCCTGCAGGTGCTGCGAGATATTTGTGACCTTCTGTCGGCTCAGCAGATCGCTCGGTGTGATCGTGCGGAAGGCAGGATCGGGAAAAGGCCCGATATCCTGCTCTTCGACAAGGCGCCGCTTGTAAAAGCGGGCAATGGCCTGTGCACCTTGCGCGACTGCTTCAGCTTCGCGTCGGAAAAAGTCTTCAGGAACATAGGTAAGGCTTCCGTTCACCGGAATGGGGATGGCCGTATGGAGCTTCTTTCCTGTGGATGGCAGCAATTCCTCAATCACCAGGAACAGCGTGAAATTGCGGTCCTCAGGCCGGGTTTCGATCTGAACATGCAGGGCATCGCCTTGCCATGTGAGCTCATATTTGATCTTCGCCGTGAGACGCTTGGGATCGCGCCTCTCCCCGTCCCAGGTCTTGTTCCCCGATTTCCATCCGACAAAGGCGAAGCTGCCGAAATTGAGACCCTGTTCGACGACAAGGCCGGTCATGTCCATCTGTGTTGCCGGGATTCCGGTCGGCGCACTTGTCCTGTCCCCGGAGCTTCCAGGCCCCGATGTGCCGCCGTTGGTCGAACCGGCACCGCCTCCTACCGTGGGGAACCAGTTCACTTCGCTGAGCGCGCCCGCCAGATTTGCTGGATGGTCGAGCAGACCAAGACGGGATGCCACTGGAATCCACCAGTCGAAACTATCCACCCTGAGCTCGATTTCCTGCCGGACATCATCATGATTGAAGGAGCTTGAGCCATGCGCGATCAGATGCTCGTCGAGCATGACGCCATCCACCGTCTGGATCTCCAGGACATTGTCGGTCCATTCGCCCCCGCTCCCGCTGGGCCGTTTCTCTGGCACATAATAAGGACGGCAATAGTCGGAATAACCCAGGTCGCTGGAGGTTTCCTCGCCGCCACCCTGATTCAGGGTTCGCAGATAGATCTCATATTGGACAGGGAATGGGCGTTTGAGCGGCTGCGTGGACACCTGCGCGCGCGCCGCGAACCTCTGGGGCTCGTGGCGTGCCGGACTCTTCGTCACCTGCACCCATCCCGAGCCCCCGCTACTGACCTCGATCTCTTCCGATGCTTGCGGATCGCGATAGGTGGAAAGCCTTCGCAAGCTGACGGTCTGACTCACCAGTGGCTCGGTCGCTTCGTTGCGCACTAGTGCCGCGATCCTGAGCAGTTGCAGATACCCGCTGGTGACGAGCAGGTCTGCATAGTCTTTCTCGGACTGGGCGTTGGCGGCTGCCGCACAATCAGCGGGATTGAGGATTGTGAAGGTGGATGGCGGAAGGCCGGGCTGCCCGTCAAATTCCTGGGCGGGCGCCAGCTGCGCGGGTGGTATCCAGCGGAATTCCACGCCGGCTTTCTTCGTTTCGTGCGGCCAGCCCCGAACCTCAGCCACGGAAAGTTCGCTCAGAAAGGCGTAGAAGAAGGCGTTGTCATGGTAGCGTAGGTCCAGGGCGCCGATCGGCCAAGCCGCGCAGCTGGGCTTGATGCCGAGCGGGATCCACTGGTCGAAGAGCTTGACGTAATTCACATCGCCCGCAGAGATCGTCTGGAAATCCTCGGGCCGATAGATGAGTCGGCCCAGGCCGAAATTTCGCATGGATTCGGCCAGTTCATCGATTTGGTCGGCAAGCGCGATTAACTTGGTCCGATAATTTCCGATCGTGCGAAATTCGGGATGTGTCCCGCGCAGGCAGGCCAGATAGGTGTTCGCCGCAAAGAGGACGATCGGCAACATCATGCGATGGTCGAAGGCGGGCGTCTCGTCCGGAGGAAAATAAGCTTGTACAAAGTCACTATGGTCAGAGCGCGGCATCGTCTTCATCTGGACTTGGTGATAGGCCCACAGGCCGTAGCTCTCCCGATCGAACATCGTCTTCCAGACATTCTGGCTGCACAGGAATTCGACGTCGCCGAGGATATTCAGGACGATATCCTTCATGTCCTGGAACATTTGCTGTGCCTGCTCGAGCGACAGGTTGCCATTCCGGAGCGGACCATAATAGCCGTCGACCGACGTCCAAGCAGAGTGAAGTCTGGATTTGGCTTTGGTGATATCTAGCTCGCTGACCTCACTGAAGATGAAGCGATTCCCAGATTTGAGGGTTGCGAGGCTTTGTTCCACTGAGGCCTCGAACGGCGATGGACCGGCCTTGAAGAAGCCCAACATCTTGAGAACGCTGGCCGCAAAGGCTAGCACGGACACCACCGGTGCAATAACGCTCGCAATGGCGGCGACGCCGCACAGAACGTCCAGTATCTTGTCGGCATATCCGAACCGCTCGAACTTCGCGCGGACGTCCGGATCGGTGGTGAAGCCCTTGAGTGCCTTCTCGATCGACGACACGGAGTCCTTGAGCTTGCCGGGATCGATCGGCAGCTCAAACGGAGGAGAGTAAACCGGCACGGTCGAGGGCGGCTGGGCACCGACCCTCAGATTGCCGGCACTGTCGATGTAAACCCCGCCACCAAGGTGAATCTCAAAATCAGGCAGAACCATGGCCCACACCCGTTCAAGGAAGGTTACTTTTGTTTACTACCCTAGGATTCAAAAAAATCGAGACGCGGCATCTGCTTCCGTCGCCACAGTTTAATCAAATTAATTAGAGAAATCTATCCGCGATAAGTTAAATCGCTCGACATCTGACAAATATCAAGACCCCAAAAGCTCGCATTTCACGCAAGCGTCGATCCGGTAACCTTCCAGGCCCAGCAAGCCGCTTCTAACACCTGGCCGCTTTCGTAGACAGCATTGAAGCCGGCATACGCATCGGCCTGCAGGATGCCGCTGAAGTTGGCCAGGTGAGCCTGTGGGTGTTCGTCCTTGCGATCGGGCGCGTAATCAAACACACGGCGAGAGGCGTGCTGTCGCCGCTGGCGCGATCGTCGCGCACGTAAGCCCAAAGACGCGCCGTGTGCCTCTCGCCGTTGCAGGGCAACAGCACCGGCAACGACGCGTCGTCAGCATGCAGTTTGGTGGCCGCAAACACGTGGTGACGCAGGGCATCGACCAGGGGGCACTGAGCCATTGCGATTGACCGCTTTGGGGCGAAGCAGCCGGTCAACGCGTGCGTTTCATTTGCAATTAGCGCGAGCATGCGGCCGTCGAATGCAAGCTGGTGTGGTCGATTGCAAGCACATTTGCAGATAGCGTGAGCACGGCCATACCGTCGTTTGCAGTTAATTCGAGCCGGAAAACCCGACGAATGCGAGCATGGCCGTTTTCGAACGCGAGCCGCTACAGATACACAACTCAAACCGAACAATTCAACATCCACTGCACGCCAAACTGGTCTGTCAACTTGCCATAATAGTCCCCCCAGGGCTGTATGCCGAGTGGCGTCGTGACGTTACCATTTTTTGCCAATCGCTCGAAAAGCTGCTCCGTGCGATGTCGGTCGTTCATCTGCAAAATGTGCGCGGAACCGCGCATTGGCTCCGCGTCATCGTTATCCGAGGCAAAGAACAAAATTCCCGGCCCCTCGAACTTGGCATGCATGATTCGGCCGCGCATGGCTTCGTTGCGGACCGGCATTCCGTTCATGCCGTATCGTAGGACTTCGGTCATTTGGCCGAGCCCGCACCAGGTGTAGAAATCCAGCGCTTGTTCGCATGTCGTCGTAAAGAAAAGATAGTTAGAGAGATGCATCGGCTTGTCCTAGTTCAGAGGATGCTCATGGGTAGATTGGAGCGACGAGCGCCTTGAATTGGCGCGGCTAACTTCCGACGGAAATCCATGCGCCTCGCGAACGCGCTCCTGCGCGGCCAGAAGCGGTTCGAAATACTCGGCCCGTTCGGGGTCACCGCCAGCGACTTGGTTGATGTCGCGGATTCCGATGGTTTGGCCGCTCGCGCCCCAGCTTCCATTCGGCACCTCATGCACGAATACCCAGTCACCGGCGCGATTTGGGAAACTGCCGTCCACGTCCAAGGTCTTCGCCACTATCCGGTTGATCGCGGCATGAAGCTCGGTCTTGTCGGCCTGCATGCTGGCACCCACAGGATAGACGATATCAAATAGGAAACGCCCTCCCTTGGGTGGACTCGTATCAGGTTTCCCACCGACGTACCACGAGTTTTTTGGATCCACCTCGTCGAACAGCACGTAAGCCAGTGCGCGACCGGCAGGCGTGTCCGCTCCAACCTCAGCTATCAGAATGGCAGAGGTCAATTCCTCGGCTAACTGCGCTTTCTGCGCGTCCGTCAGAGCTCCGCGCTGGTGTGTGACTCGTAGTAGTGGCATAGCAAATATCCTTAGAGTTTGTTGGACAGCACTTCGACATTACATTACGATGGTAATGCTGTCAATTATTATATTACGTTCGTCATATTAAGGAAATTCAAGATGGTGCGGTATACGCAAGGACACAAGGAAGAGACGCGGGCGCGGATCGTGGACGCCGCCGGGCGGGGCTTCAGAAAGCAAGGCTACGCGGGAATTGGGGTCGATGGTTTGGCGCGTGAAGCCGGCGTCACGCACGGGGGATTCTACGGACACTTCGGCTCCAAGGCAGAGGCGTTCGTGGCGGCGGTCGCGGCTGGATTGCAAGAGCTCCGGGCCGGGGTCGAGGCTGTGCGCGCGGAACATGGCGCGGGCTGGGTTGGCGCGTTCGCTGCTTTCTATATGGGACGCAAGCGAACATGCAACTTGGCCGATGCATGTACTTTGCCTAGCTTATCCGTCGAGATTGAGCGCTCAGATCCTGCCGCTCGTGCCGCCTATCAAACCGAACTGCTGCGCGTGATGGAAGCGGTAGCTGCAGGATTGCCGGGAGAAACAGACGCCGAGCGCACGGCCCGCGCGTGGGTCTTGCTATCCCTGCTGGCCGGAGGCGTCACGTTGGCCCGCGCAGTCCCGGATCAGGCGGTCGCCGAGCAGATTGCAGCGGCGATCCAAAAAGCCGCATCAGTATTCGCAGAAAGCGGTTCATTTGATGCGGCGGCGGCGAGCACCGAGGCTTTAGATCCCGGCCAGCCGATTTCAAAAGCCTAGCTGTAGCAACCTGCGTTTGAAAACGCGACGACCTGTATTCAGCGGCTTTTTTTGGCCGGGAATAACTGTATCTATCGCCCCCCCCCTCAAACCAGCATTAGTTGCAAATGAACCTTCTTTTGACTAGGCCAACCTGTGCGTGAACCGACAATACTTGCAACTGACCGTCAGTCGCCGTCTGGCTACTCGGCGCAGGCGCGGCCACGACTAGGCCCATCGAACGATAACGACGTGCAGGACTTCAGCCCAGGGTGGTAGGTGCCACACATAACTATCTAATGACACTTGACACTAGATTGCACTATACTGGATAATAGTTGCACCATAACCACCTCAAAGGTACAACATGCCGCAATTTAACGTCGATGAAGATCTGGCTGCTGTGGTCGAGCGCCTAGCCGAGCCCAAGCCATTCGAGCACCTCTCGTTCAACAACGCCCTGCGACGTGTTTTGACTAAGTTCGGTCAGGTTGCCGCCGAGAAGCCAAGTATCGATCTGGACGAGCTTTTGGCTGAGTCCATGGCCCTCATGAAGGCCCGAAAAGAACCCAAAAAACTGCCGTCACCCAGCGCCAAGGAATGGGCGGCCAGTGTCCCCGACTTGAAGAGCAAACCTGGCCTGAACAACTGGCAGGCAATCTGCGATCTATTGAAGATAGAGACGGGCGGCGACTCTGCCAGGAGGCGATTGCGGAATTGGGTCAAAGAGAGCCGCCCAAGCTGGCCACCTGTTCCGGAAATCAAGGGGGATTGAGACATTGCCCTAATAGCCATTAGCGCCCGATTTTCCCCGTTTTCCCTGGTGACCCGAGAACCCATCGGGCGCTGCCATTTCTGGAACAAATTTGGTGGACTGCGTTTGTGGACTTCGAGGACTGGGCACTCGGCCAGCGTAGGCCGCCACCAGCACCTTTTCTGAAAACGGAGGTTTGTTGCACTGCCTGGCCGCGCCAGCTTTATTTGCAGTTATCACCGGTTTTGACTCCTGTCAGTTGCAGTTAATTCTGGCCGAGAATGGCGCCCAATGCAGGTCGGGTCAGTTTGAAATACAGGTCGCTACACTTAGCGTACTTTAATTTTCCTATCGTCAAACATCTTCAACACTGCGCGCGCCGATGGCTTTGAGGTGCGGGATGAGAACGTGGCCGGACTGTCGCCGCTGTACGGTGCCGTCGTGGCACCAGCCACCCTAGCGTTTGATATTGCGGAAACTGGGCCGGCGCGGTGCGCGCTGGCGGTCATACCGCAGCGCAAGCTGGAGCTGGACAGTTGCGGCACATAGTTGAGCCGAGCCAGCGTGGCGCGACTGGCCAAAATGGTATTAATGCTGCCCCTCCCAGCGTGCCAGCACCCAGCTTGAGAAGCGGGGCGGCCGGATTACGGTTTTTTTTGCAAAAACATAGATAAATTCATGATTTAAATGAGAAAAAAGCTATCAAAGACTTTGCCCTATGCTCCAACGCCTCTATCCGAATCAGCCGAGCCGGCAATTCCTTGATAGGACCTCGCCAAGGTGCAAAGTCGAGAGATCGGCGCCCATCTCTGCCGGGATACGGAGTGATGTCCAGCAACACCAAGCCGGTGCCGACCTAAAGCAGCACCTTGCCGTCAAATGAAATCGTTTCTAATGCAAACGCATCGACGCCTTCTATGCAGCCGAGGTTTACGATATGGCACCCCGGCCGTCTCGTCGTTTCGCCAAACCTGTGAACGCCACAGTTCCGGCAAAAATAATGCTTGGCTTTTTTTGGGGGGGGGGGGGGGGCGAATTGGTACAAGCCGAGCGCACCTTCCTCTGCCGCCCACTGAAATTGCGAGCCCGGCGACGCGACATGGAGCAGCGTTCCCCTTTTGGAGCAAAACGAACAGTTGCACCGGACTCCTTTCGTAACAGGCTCGCTTACAAACGAAAAGTGTATTGCCCCGCAATGGCAACTGCCTTTACTTAGCTGCATGGTCATTTTCTTGATCTCCCTATTTACGACGGACCATCCGCTAGCCCACCACCATCTGAAGCACCCCACTCATAAGGTGGATGCCGACGAAATTGGCCAAAACTGGCCTTTTAACCTCTCTTGGAGAGGGCATGTGATGATGCGTGTCAGGATGTGCGTTTCACACGATTTCGACTATGTCTCGACTATGAACATCCGCGCTTGCTGGGCTTCCCGACGTTCGGCCTTGATCGGTGCATAGTTCTCGGAATTGTAGAACGCTAGCGCTTGGGCGAGAGTTGGAAACTCGAACACGCCGGCCATCGGCAGCGGCACCTCATCCCCCTCCAGAACCTGTGCAACAGGGCCGAAATGTAGAATCTGCCCGCCCGCCTCTTTTAGCGCCGCCTGAAAACGTGGAGCGAGCGCGGCCTGCTTGGCGGAGTCGATGACGCGTAGATTGACGTGTACATATGCTGGCATTGTGCCTCCCATTAATAATGCATATACAGTATTATGCGAGGATGGGGTTGTCAAGGGGGTAAATGTGAACGGTTTTGATCCAGAATCTTTGAAGGGCGTCGCGGCGGAGTGTCCGGGCTACCAGGCTCGTGCAACGGCGCGTGCACTCACGCGATATTACAATGCCTGCTTCAAGCCACTCGGGCTGACGGCCGAGCAATTCAGCCTCCTGGTTGGGATCGGTGCGGCCGAGGGAGCGACGCTCGTCGAGCTTGCGGATAGGGCCGGGGTCGATCCGACCACCCTCAGCCGAAATGTTCAGAATCTGGAGAGCCGCGATTTGGTCTGCGCTAAAGGCGGACGTGGCCGCGCTGGAAAGCGGCTAGCCCTGACGACATCTGGACGCCAACTCGTAGTCGATGCATTCCCGGTGTGGAATTGGGCCAAGACGGAACTCGCCCGTCGCATGGGCGATGAAAAGCTTAGTTCGGTAAGACAGGCAATGGCCGAGTTGGCCAAGGCCGTAGAATCCTCATGAACTTTTTATCTTCTCTCGAAGCAAGCTGCCAGCGGCGTTTTCCTCAAAACGGCTCGCCTCCTCGATGTAGCCTTGGACGGTGCCGTCGTGGCGCCAGCCGCCTTGCCGCTTGATGTCGCGGAAGTCTGCGCCTGCCCGGTACGCGCTGGTGGCCATGCCGCGCCGCAGGCTGTGGCTTGACAACTGGGGCACGTAGCCCAGCCCGGCATCTTTCGCGCGACCTTCCAGGATCGCGTTGACGCTGGCCGGGTTGAGTGCATGGGCGCCGACCTTATCCCAGCGCGTCACCGAGCGGAACAGCGGCCCCGTAGTGATATTCGCCGCATTTAACCACGCACGCAACGCCGTGGCGGGACAGCAAATGCCATCGCCAAAGGGGATCGCCTTGACGATGCCTTGGCCATTCTGATCGGTCTTTGAGCGCGCCAGCGTCACCACCACACCCTCCGGCTCCCAAGCCAGATCGCCTACCTTCAGGCCGGCAAGTTCGCTGCGCCGGAAACCGCCGAAGTAGCCGATTTGGAGCAGCGCGTTGTCACGCTTGGCGGCGAGCGCGTCCAGGCCGGCCAGATGCGCGACGATCAATGTCAGGTCCTCCACCGGCAGCGCCTTGGCCTTCCTTTTCGGCGTGCCGTGCGTGCGCTCGATACCCGCCAGCGTCTTGCGCACGTTGGGCGTCGACGTCGGATCGCTAAAACCCTGGTGCAGATGCCACTGCGACAAGGCGGTCAGGCGCAGCGCCAGCGTGCGCGGATTGAGCGTCGGTGCGTAGATCAGCAGGTAGCGGACGATGACGTCCTGGTCGCAGGGTAGCAAACCGCCCCACGCCAGAAAATGCCGGATGGCTGAGCGATAGGTGCGGCGTGTGTTGTCGGAGGTGGCGGCCGCCAGGAAGGCGCGGTGCCGGGCCGACAGTTCCATATCGGTCACGGGGGCGATGGCGGCGCCTTCGACTGAGGCGATGGCCTGTACCGGGAGTGTAATTGGAAATTCGCTTGGATCGGGCATGGCGCTGTCGTTCAATTCAAGGTTTGTACCGCTGATATCGCAGAATACCATGGCGGCCCGCCGCATCACATGCGATAAGCAACTTTATCGAAGTTAATAGCAAATAAGAAAAACTTAATTTCACATCGTACTATTATGTATAATTACGTATCACGTAATACGTTATCTTATTTCATGGAGGCCCTGATGGCCCGAACCGGCATTCTGTATTCCCATGTTGTCCATGCCGCCGCCAAGGTGGTCGCGGATGGAAAAAATCCCACCGTCGACAGCGTCCGCGAGGCTTTGGGCGGCACCGGCAGCAAGAGCACTATCGCCCCGTTGCTCAAGCGCTGGAAGGCGGAGCATCAGGAAACGGTGATCGAGGCGGAAACGGGCGTCCCGGCGCCGCTGCTGCTGGCGGTGAAGGCCGTGTACGAGCAATTACAGGAAGACGCCGGCCGGCAAGTGACGCAGGCCCGCGAGGCTCAGCGCATCGCCTTACAGGCCGCCGCCGAGCGCCTTGAGCAAAGCGAGACGGACAACCGCAACCTGTCGCAAACGAAACTGGCGCTGGCTGCCGATCTGGCCCAGACCAAGGATGAGCTGGCGCAGTTGCGCGCCAAGCACCATGCCCAGGCGCTGGCACTGGCCACGCTTGAGAGCGACAACGGCGGCCTGCGCGAACGTCTGGCCGACCGGGCCGCCGAGGTCGCCGCGCTGAATCAGCAGTTGACGCAGACCCGGCAGCAGTTCGAGCACTATCAGGAGGCGGCCGCCGAGCAGCGCACCCGGGACAGGCAGGCCGCCGACCAGCGCGCGGCCCGCCTGGAGCAGGACATGGCGGGCGCCCGCCAACACTTGCAACGCCAGCAAACGGACCTCGCCCGCCAGGAAGCGCAGATCGCGCAGTTGGCCGGCGAGCAGCAGCAATGGCAGGCCGCGGCCGAGGCCGCCCGGACGCAGTTGGCCGGCCTGCAAGCCGAGCGGGATCAGCAGTCCTATCAATTCCAGCAAGCGTCATTGGACAACGCCGCCCTCGCCGATACGCTCGACGCGTCGCAGGCGGCGCTCGACGATGTGCGCATCGCTCTGGCTGTCCAGCAAAAACAGGCCGATTTTTTCAAGGAACAGCTCAGCTACGCCGAAGAGCGGGAAGCGGCGCGGCAAAGCGCCCTGCTTGCCCTGATCGGCGAGAAAGCCACCTTGCAGGCGCAATTGGGGGGCGTCTCAGAGAACGGAATTTAAAGTACGTTAAGCGTGTGCCGTTGCTGGCGGACGGACACGCCGAGGTTCTTGGCCACGTCCTTGGGCGGCACACCGCTGGCCAGCAGCTTCTTGGCCGATTCGATCTTGCTCTCGGTCATCTTGGGCTTGCGACCGCTTTTGCGACCAAGCTGTCGGGCGACATCCAACCCGGCGCGGGTACGCTCGACGATTAGCTCACGCTCCATTTCGGCGAGGCTGGCCATGACGTGGAAGAAGAACCGGCCAGAGGGCGTGCCGGTGTCGATGGCGTCAATCAGGCTCTTGAACTGGACGCCCTGCTTGTGCAGCTTGCCGACCAGCTCGTCAAGCACAGCCTTGGCGCGAAACAGGGCCATGCTGCGACGGGCACATGATCGCACGAAACTAAACAATTAAAGACACAAACTCAATGTGTTGCAGAGCATATTGATGATGTCGCCTCCCAGCATAGGAAGCTGGAATAGCTTGTGTTCGCCCGGCAAGATTGTTTTTGTGATTGGTTCTGCCAATTTCAGTCCATTTTCGCTATTTGTCAGCATCACAAAGCCGCCTCCTGTGCGGACAGACGCTATGACGAAGGCGCGATAGCCAGGGTTATTGCCCCAATGCCAAATATAAAGATCGTCTTGTGTGCGCTCAAGTCCCCAGCCCAAGCCCCAACTAGCACTCAGGCTTAAATCAACCGTTACGGGCGATGTAGTTATCTGTTCGAGTACCTGTGCATCGTTAAGCACTGCGACGAGAAACTTCCCATAGTCTGATGCGGTGGTGGTAAGAGTAAAAGCCGCGATAGGATTTGGGAAATACATTTCCGCTCTTGGTGCTCCATTCGCTTTATTCCCAGGCAACAGGTTTTGTGCGGTTCGTTCGTTTCGTACAAAATTACTGTTTTCCATGGCAAGTGGCTTGAAGACCTGTGAGGCCATGAATCTATCCAGCGGCTCACCAGTAACGGCCTCCACAGCCCGCTGCAGCAGCACGTAGCCTTCCCCTGAATAACTCCATTTTGTTCCGGGGGCCGAATCAAAACTTAATGGCCCTGACGCCCAATTTGGCAATCCAGATGTGTGGTTCAGAGCCATCCGGACGGTAACTGCCTGGATTCGAGGGTCAGTCACCAAATCGGAAGGCTCAACCTTCAAAGGATTGAATTGGTGTCGATAGCCTTGCGGCAAATATTTCACTATCGGCGCGTCTAGCTCCAATTTTCCTTGTGCAACCAACTTCAGCACAGCATAGGCAAAGACAGGTTTGCTAAGAGAAGCTGCCTGATAAATGCTGTCTGATTTCAGATTTAAGGTTAGCTGGCAGCCACTGGCGGAATCCATCGAATCGAGCTTTCGGTTCTTGATGACAGCAATCGCCACAGCGCAAACATGGTGCTTTGACGCAAGAACCTTCAATTTTTCGTTTAAGGTCATGGATGTCAGATCAATCTGACTGGAAGAGGCGCAGCCGGACAAGAATACTGATACGACCGGCATCAGCAGCATGAATCTGAATTGCCGAGCAAAAACGGAAAATCGCTTGAGCTCAAGTACCAGTGAAGATTGCATGTGTAAATTTTCTTTATTGAAACTCATTAAAATGGTAAGGGATCGAGAATAGTATTTCAAGAACTATTTCAAGAATCGCAACCCCTTGATTTCGCGTGCCGCGCCAGGTGGCTGGGCAGGCTTGTCGCAAACCTACGTTTTCAAGAGGAAGGAGACTGCATGCCCAGCCGTTCGATCCTGTCCGCCACTGAGCGCGAAAGCCTGCTGGCACTGCCCGACGCCAACGACGAGTTGATCCGGCTCTGCACCTTCAACGACGCCGACCTGTCCCGCATTCGGCAGCATCGGGGCGCGGCAAATCGGCTGGGCTTTGCAGTGCAACTTTACTACATGCGCTATCCAGGCATCGTGTTCGCTGCTGACGCAGAGCCGGACGCACCTCTGTTGCGTATGGTCGCAGACCAACTCAAGCTACCGGGCGATATCTGGAACGACTACGGCCAACGCGCCGAAACGCGGCGCGAACATCTGTTGGAGCATGGCACGTCCGCGACGAAACCTACTCGACGGCGCTGGCCGAGCTGGTGAATGCTCAGTTTCGGCAACCCTTTGCCGGAAACTGGGGCGACGGCACCACGTCATCGTCGGACGGTCAGAACTTCAGAGCCGGCAGCAAGGCAGAGAGCACAGGGCATATCAACCCGAAGTATGGAAGTAGCCCTAGGCGGACGTTCTATACCCATATCTCCGACCAATACGCGCCCTTCAGCACCAAGGTGGTCAACGTCGGCGTGCGCGACTCGACCTGCTGTACCACGAGTCGGATTTGCGCATTGAGGAACACTACACCGGCACGGCGGGCTTCACCGATCATGTCTTCGCCTTGATACACATGCTAGGCTTCCGCTTCGCACCGCGCATCCGCGACCTGGACGACACCAAGCTGTTCATCCCCAAGGGCGATACTGCCTACGATGCACTCAAGCCGATGATTAGCAGCGACAGGTTGAACATCAATGCTATTCGCGCCCATTGGGATGAAATCCTACGGCTGGCCACTTCGATCAAGCAGGGCACGGTGACGGCCTCGCTGATGCTGCGCAAGCTCGGCAGCTATCCGCGCCAAAACGACTTGGCCATCGCCCTGCGCGAGCTGGGGCGCATCGAATGCACTCTGTTCATCCTGGACTGGCTGCAAAGTGTGGAGCTGCGCCGCCGTGTACAGGCTGGACTCAACAAGGGAGAGGCACGCAACGCGCTGGCCAGGGCGGTGTTCTTCAATCGACTGGGCGAAATACGCGACCGCAGCTTTGAACAGCAACGCTACCGGGCCAGCGGCCTCAGCCCATAGGCTCAAGTTGCCCACGATTTTTTGCCGGCAGATCGAGTGCGGCGGCCGCCAGGAATCATTTCTATTTTGGCAATGGCTGTGATATTATTTTTATCGCATAGTGACATCACAGGCCGCCATCCTTGCGGGGAAGCGGCAATTCCCACAGGAGTGAAGCACGCATGGGTGCCGACGATAATTCCTTGCTACGTTATTCCGAATCCTGCACATCCGTCGCCGCCGAGTACATCGAGCGCTCGACCCGCTTTAACGTCAAGGACGTGCGTGTGCTCGACGCGCGCTCCGCGATGCGGCAAGTCCTGATCACCATTCGGCATGAACTGGAGGTCACGTCCGCAATCCAGGAACATCATGGGCTCCACCAGCCCGACCATGGCGATCTGGGCAGCGACAGTTGGGCCCGCTACCAGGAGCAAGTCGCCGCGCAAGCCGAATCCGAATTCACGCGTGCGGAAACGATGGACAGCCTGGTCAACGCCGTCACCAGCCAGGCCTACGCGGTCATCTCCGGCAAAACCTGCATTCGCACCCACCCCAGCCGCCTCTTTCACACCTATGCCTGCGGCGAATGCAATGGCGCCGGCAACGTCGCTTGCCGCGACTGCTCGGGTTCAGGCGAAGTTCCATGCAGCGATTGCGACGCTAGCGGCAATGTCAACTGCCCCAACTGCCACGGCAGCAAAACCGTCACGCAAGTCCGTCGCGTCTTCAGTGCCGAAGGACGCGAGAGTATCGTCAAGATCGATTGCGAATGCACTTCTTGCGTATTCGGTCAAGTCAAGTGCTACAGCTGCGGCGGCTCGGGCTGCGAGCGATGCGCCACTTGCCGCGGCTCAGGGCACCTCAGCTGCGCGGCGTGTTCCAGCCACGGTTGCCTGACAAGAATCACCACGACACATACCTACACCAACCCCAGTTTCAGCGGGCGCTATCTGCAAGGCACGCCAGACTATGTACATTCCGCCCTGTCCAAGGTCGGCTTTGCGCATCTGGAAAACTACGCCAGCATTGCGCTTCAGAACACGCATGTGACACGGGATACCGCATCCGTGGAGTTCCTCTACGAGTGCAGCATGCCATTTTGCGAGCTGTCGATCGATGTGATGGGACTCAAGTCAAATTGGATACTCTTCGGCGCCGCGCCACAGATATTCGACGCCGGCGGCGCCCTGGAAGCATTGTTGAAGAGTGATTTTGAGCACCTCTCGACCGTGGCGGGCAGCCGTTCGCGCTGGCGGCCCTGGTTTCACCGCCCGGCAACACATGCCGTCGCGCCATTCATGGAATCCGAGTTGAACCAGCAGCTCATTGAGGCCAGTTCCGCTGGGGTGGCGGCAAAAGAGATCGCCGAATGCGTCAATTGGTCGGTATCCGAAAGCTATATTCAAGAGTCCTTGTTAAACTTGAAGAGGACGGTGCGGGTCGCCGCGAACTGGTCGCGCTTGAAGTGGCTACTCGCGCTCACCCTGCTCTCCTTGCCATTTGCCATTGCGGCCGTGGCGTATCTGAAGCATGAAAAACGCCTGGAGTTCCTCCCTGGCGCGCAACTGCCGATTTACCCACCGCATTCATCCGGTTTCATGTTGGAAATGGCGCTGATGACGGTTCCCTTCACCGCGCTGGGATGGTTCCTTGCTCGGTGGATCAGTACGCGCTGGCTAAAGAAGGCTGGCGACAAGAGGATCGTCGTGTGGGCCGAGCAAAACGGCCTGCTGATGGGAAAATGGACCGCCATCACGATCATCGTCATGGCGGCTGGCACCGCCGGCGCGTTCTTCAACCGCTGGCCGCTGTGGATAGACCCGGCAGGCAAGGCGTATGGACAGTTCGCCTTATTCCAGCCGCCGCAAATAATCCACACGGTACAGCCAACGATGAAGGTCGTCGAAAAGAAGCGCGGCCTGAATAAGAAGGCCGCACAGCAGAAAGCGGACAATACGACACGCTAAGGCGGGACTACCTCGCAAGCACCTTGACCGCTCCTCCGTGTTGTCCCCACCATACGCCCGCCAATGCGAGCAACCCGCCAACGAGATGGTAGGCATGTAATTGTTCGCCCAACAGCGTGGCGGCGGCCAGTGCAACGAAGATCGGCAGCAAGTTCATAAACAAGCTGGCGCGCGCGGGTCCCAGCCGTTTGATGCCATTCATCCAGCAAAACGGCGCCCCGATCGAGGCCGGGATGCCAGCATACAGAATCAACGGGATATTCTGCGCCGTGATGGGCGAGCTTGGCGCCAGCCACCAGAACGGCATCAGCAACAGGATGCCGAAGCCAATCTGCACATACAGTTGCTGCCATGTCGATAAAGGCAAGGCCCAACGTTTCAGCAAGACGCCGTAGAGCGCGTTGGAGGCGACCGCGACCAACATGAGGGCATCGCCCGGATGGACCGAGCCGTGCAGCAATGCGCCGGGCTGCCCATGCGTGCTGAGCACCAGCAGGCCCAGCAAGGACACGCCGGCGCCGCCCAGGCGCGCGGCGCTCAGCCTTTCACCGGCAAAACAACTGGCCAGCATCGCGGACAGCAAGGGCATCAATGCCACCACCACGCCCATGTTAATGGCTGAGGTGGTTTTCGCGGCCTCATAGGCAAGGCCCTGATACATCCCCATTCCCAGACATCCCAGAAAAGCCAGTTTTGGCCAGTGCGCCGCCACGATGGCACGTTGCCGCCATACGGAATGCAATAGAAACGGCGTCAGGACCAGCCCGGCCAATAACCACCGATAAAAGGCAATGGCGGCAGGTTCGATGAGCACGGCGGCGGCCTTGGTCACCAGGGTGTTGCCGGTCCAGATCAGCACTGCCAGCAAAGGAAAGAAAGAGAAACTGGCGGGCGCCCCGTTTTCGGCCATTGATGTGTGTTGTCGCATGATGTGCTGTGGATGCCCCGTTGATCAAGATAGCCTATCCTCCTCTGCCGGCACCATTGTGTAAAGTGATAGTATTGCAATCAATTGCTGCACCGTATGCAGCTATCTGGATGACCGGAATGAAAACCTCAGCCTTGAATCGTCTCGATTTCAATTTATTGCTGGACCTGGATGCCCTGCTGCGCGAAGGTAGCGTGGTGGGAGCGGCGCGTGCCCTGCATCTGAGCGCGCCGGCGATGAGCCGCCGTTTGACGCGCCTGCGCGAAGCCATCGGCGATCCCTTGTTTGTCCCGGCTGGACGCGGCCTGGTGCCGACCCAGCGAGCCTTGGCCTTGCGCGAGCGCGTGCAAGCGGCGATTGAGGAAGTGCGCGGCGTTTTCACGTCCGAGGAGGTGGATTTTGCCGGACTGCGGCGCACGCTTACGTTACGCGCGAACGATGGCTTCGCGGGCGCGTGGGCGACTCGCCTGGCTACTGCCATGGGGGCGGAAGCGCCTGGCATCACCTTGAATTTCATTGCCCGCAGCGACAAGAATATTGAGGGTTTGCGTAACGGTGTCATCGACCTGGATATCGGCGCGCAAGGACAGCTTGAAGCCGAAATTTACAGCGAGCCGTTGTTTCGGGCCGGGTTTGTCGGCGTGGTGCGGGAAAACCACCCCCTATTCCAAAATAGAGCCGAGGCGCAAGTCAATGCGGCAGACTTCGTATCCTGGCCGCACATTTCGGCATCGCTGCGAGGTTCGGGCATCGGGCGCGTCGATACGGCGTTGAAAGAACTGGGTCTGCACCGGCGTGTCGCCATCATGGCGCCAGGCTTTCAAGCCGCGCTGGTCATGGCCGCCACGTCCGACTATATTGCCGTCCTGCCAGAGCCGTATGCCCGTTGGGCAAGCTCGCACCACCGCCTGCGCCTCTTCACATTGCCGATAGCGCTGGCAGATGTTGAGGTATCCCAAAGCTGGCACAAACGCCACCACGCCGACCCCGTGCATCGTTGGCTGCGCGGTCATGTCCGTGCAATTTGCGATACCGGCACGCAGTGATGGCCGCCCTCGGCCGCTCCCTCAAGCCAGCAGGCGCTGGCGCCGGAATGCGTCGCGGATATGTTCGCGCAGCGCCTCGTCGCTCCATGGCTTGCTGAGAAATTGGAAGATAGCGCCCTGCTTGAGGCCCTCGTCGACGGCGTCGGCGTCGGGCTGGCCCGACAGCATGATGCGCACCGTGGCCGGATACAACTCCTTGGCGATGTCGAGGAACGCCGCTCCGCTCATGTCCTGCATGCGATGGTCCGCCAGAATCACCTGTACCGGATGGGCGGCCAGCAGCTCCAGCGCTTCCGCGCCGCCGGACGCGGTCAGCACGCGGTAGCCGTCCTGGCTGAACAGGCGCCGTAGCGCCGACAAGCTGCCCGCCTCGTCGTCGACGATCAGCAAGGTGTCGGCGCGCCGGTCCGGCAACGGCGCCAGCGTCAGGCGCTTGTTCGCCCGCAGCATCGCCTCGAAGTCGGCGCCCGCCACGGGCCGGCTGAAATAATAGCCCTGCAGTTCGTCGCAGCGCTGGCGCCGCAGAAATTCCAGCTGCTCGGCCGTCTCGACGCCCTCGGCGACGACGCGTAGGCCCAGACTGTGCGCCATCGCGATCACCGCCGTGACGATGGCGGCGTCCTCCGCCTTGTTGGTGATGTCGGTGATGAAGGCGCGGTCTATCTTGACGAAGTCGAAGGGGAAACGCTTCAGATAGGCCAGCGAGGAGTAGCCGGTGCCGAAATCGTCGAGCGACAACTGCACACCCAGGCTTTTCAGCGCCTGCAGGTGGCCGATGGCCTGCTCCGGGTCGCCCATGACGACCGACTCGGTCAGCTCGAACTCGATGTGCCGTGGCTGCAGGCCGTGGCGCTGCATCGCCGCGCGGATGGACTCCTGCACCTTGCCGCGCTTGAACTGCACGGCCGACAGATTGATCGCCACCGGCACGATGCGCACCTTGGCCGCCTGCCACGCGGCCTGCTGCGCGCACACGGCCTCGATGGCCCAGTCGCCGAGCGGCACGATCAAGCCGCTCTCCTCGGCCGCCGGAATGAATTCCAGCGGCGACACCATGCCGCGCTCCGGGTGCTGCCAGCGCATCAGCGCCTCGGCGCTGACGACGCGCCCGCTCATCAGGTCGACGCGGGGCTGGAAATGCATCCTGAACTGGTTTTTCTCCAGGCCCTCGCGCAAGGCTTGCTCCAGGGCGATGCGGGCGGCGATGGCCGCGTTCATCTGCGGCGCATAAAACAGATAGCGCTCGCCCGAGGATTTGGCCTTTTTCAAGGCCACCTCGGCGTGCTTGAACAGGCTTTCCGCATCGGCGCCGTCGGCCGGATACACGGCCACGCCGGCGCGCACGGCCAGGCGCACCTCCTGCTGCGCCACCGTGAACGGCTGGCCCAGCGGCAGCAACACCTGCTGCTCCAGCAAGGTCGCGGCGGCGCTGTCGTGGGCCAGGCCGCCGAAGGCGATGGCAAAGGTGTCGCCGCCTATGCGCGCCAGGCTGAACGGTTCCTGCAAGGTGCCCTGCAGGCGCTGCGCCAGCAGTTTCAGGACCTGGTCGCCGGCGTGCCGGCCCAGCGCCTCGTTGAGCTGGACGAAGTGGTCGACGTTGACGACGGCGGCCGCGACCACCTCGCCGCAGCCGCCGGCCGCGTGCAGGAACTGCTCCAGCCTGTCGTGGAACAGCACGCCGTTCGGCAGCCCCGTCAACACGTCGTAGTAGGCCAGGTAGTTCAGGCGCTCCTCTTTTTCGATGAACTGCAGGCCGAACGACAGGTCGCCGGCCAGCTCGTCGAGCAGCTTGATGCGGTCCGGCTGGGCGAAAAAGCCCGCTTCGTCGGCGAACAGGGCGATCACCGCGACCACCCGGCCCTCCACCTCCAGCGGCAGCGCGGCGACGGCGCGGTGGCCGCGCGCGCGCAACTCGCCGCGCAGCGCCAGCATGCTCGGCTCGGTGTCGACGTCGTTGCAAATGACTTGCCGGCCGTCGCGCACGGCGACGCTGGCGGGGCGGTCGCTGCCGGGGCCGCCGGCGCGGGCGCAAAAATGGATCTGCGCGGCATAGGCGGCATCATCGCCGCCCGCGCTGGCGCTGGCGACGACGCGGCCGTCGCCCGTCTCGGCGTCCAGCACCCCGGCCCAGGCCATGCCGAACGCGCCATGACTGACGGCCACCCGGCAAGCCTCGCGCAGCAGTTCGTCGCGGTCGCGGATGCGCACGATCGCCGAATTGATGCCGCTGAGCATGGCGTAGATCTGCCCCATGCGGACGATACGCTGCTGCTGCTCCTTCTGCTCGGTGACGTCCTGTATCGTGTTGAACCAGCGCGCGCCGTGCCCGCCGCCGCCCTTGCTGTCGAGCGGTTCGAACACCTGCTGCAGGTGAATCACGCTGCCGTCGCCGCGGCGGATGCGGTATTCGACGTCATGGCGCTGGCCGCTGCGGCCGGCGGCGATGCAGGTGTCGCGAAAACGCGGGCGGTCGGCCGGCTCGACCAGGGCGAGCCAGTCGCGGTTGCTCGGCGGCAGCGCGCCGCCGTCCAGGCCCAGCAATTGCGGCAGCGTCGCCGACCAGTTCTCGAACACGCCGTCCGGCCCCGTCACCACATGGGCCATGCGGGCCACCAGCTGGGCCCGCTGCAAGCCAGCCTCGCGCTCGGCCAGGGCTTCCTGCAACTGCATCTGCTGGGTGATGTCGGCGGCGATGCCGGCCACCCGGTAAGCCTTGCCGCCGGCGTCGAGGATGGGGAAGCCGCGCGCGTGTATCCAGCGCACCTTGCCGTCGGGGCGCACGATGCGGTAGCGGTAGTCGAAGGCGGCGTCGGTGCCGCCGCGCCGCCTCGACTCGGCCGCGCCCAGGCGCGCCGCGTCGTCCCGGTGGAGCGCGTCGTACCACGAGCGCGGCCGTTCATACAGGCTGGCGCAACTGCGCCCCCACACCTGCTCGTAGGCCGGGCTGACGTAGAGCATCTGGCTGTTGGCCGGGTCGGTGAGGAAGAACACTTCGTCGATGGCGTCGGCCAGTTGGCGGAAGCGCTCCTCGCTGTCATGCAGGCGGTCGGTGATGCGCCGCCGCTCCAGCAAATCCGTTTCCAGCTGCTCGACGTTGTCGCGGATTTTTTCGTACAGGGCCAGGTTTTCGTAGGCCACCGCCAACTGCGTGGCGACGGTGGCCACGGCGCGCTCATCGACCTCGCTGAACTGCGGCGCGCCGAGCCTGTCGAGCAGATACAACCAGCCGTAGCTGCGCCCGGCCGTGGCCACCGGCACGCCGAGGAAGGCCTGCGCCGGCGGGTGCCAGGCGGGCAAGCCCAACGCCAGCGGGTGTCCGTCCAACTGGCACAGGCGGCACGGCTGGCGGCCGTCCAGCAGGCCCGCCAGCACGCCGATGGCCGCCGGCATGCCGGCCAGCCGGTCGCGGAAGTCGCCGTTGATGCCGCGCACGGCGTGGTAGCGCAGGGCGCCATCGCCGTCGCCATCGCCGACGATGCCGATGACGGCGACGCGCGCCACGCTGATGTGCTGGGCCACCCGGCAGGCCGTTTCCAGCAGGCGCTGCGGATCGCGCTCGACGCTCATCTCGATGCCCATGTCGATCAGGGCGCTCAGGCGCAGGCCGACGTTCTGCAAGTCCGTCAGCGACTGCGACAGCCGCCCCGTCACCTGCTGCAACTGGCCCGGCCCGGCGCCGCCGTCGGCGCCGGCAGCCAGCCGCGACATCAGCTCGCGGCTCTGTTCGAGCTCCTGCAGGTATTCGCCCAGCTTGATGTCGATGGGCGTGCGCGTGCCGTCCGCCGGCGCCGCCACGGCGCCGCCGGCCTCCTTCGCCGGCAGGCCCAGGGCCTCGCGCACGGTGCCCAGGATCACGTCCGGCGCCGCCGGTTTTTTCAGCACCCAGCGCACGTCGCAGCTGCGCGCCATCACGGCCGCCTCCTGCATGCTATAGGTCGCCGTGTAGAAAATTACCGGGATGTCGGCCAGCGCGGGCTCGGCGCGCAAGCGGGTGACGAATTCATGGCCGTTCATGTTCGGCATCAGCAGGTCGGTGATGATCAGCGCCGGCCGCTGTTCGCGGGCCATGGCCAGGCCCTCCAGACCGTCCGAGGCCACCAGCAGCGTGTGCTGATCGAAGCCGAGCAGCGCGACCAGGAACTGCCGGTTCAGAATGTGATCGTCGACGATCAGTATGCTCGCCACCCTATCTCCCTCGCATGAAAATGCCGCGACTGCCGCGCTACGGCCGCGGCGCGGCCGCGCTGAAGGCCAGCGCGCTGTCGATCGCCTCGGTGAACTCCTCGATGTTGATGGGTTTGGTGATATAGCGGAAAAAGCCCGCCTCGATGCCGGCCCGCACGTCGTGCGGCATGGCATTGGCAGTCAGCGCGATGACGGGAATGGCCGCCGTCAGCGGATCGAGGCGCAGCACTTTCTGCGCCTCGCCGCCGCTCATGCCGGGCAGGTTCATGTCCATCAGGATCAGGCGCGGCAGGTGCACGCGCGCCAGCGCGATGCCCTGCGTCGCGTCGGGCGCCGACAGCAGCCGGATGTCGCTGCGAAAATGCAGGATTTCCTGCACCAGGCGCAGATTGGCCGGGTTGTCCTCGACATACAGCAGCGTCGGCACGCCTTCATCGAGCGGCGCCGGCGGCCGCGGCGGCGGCGCCGCCGGCGCACCGTCGTCGCCGGGCGCCGCCAGTTGCGCCGGCGGCGCCGCCGCCAGCTCGATCCAGAAGACGCTGCCGATGCCGGCCGAACTGGTCACGCCGATCTCGCCGCCCATCAGCTCGACGAGGCGCTTGGTCAGCACCAGGCCGATGCCGCTGCCCTCCTCGGCGCCGCCCTCCTGCCCCAGGCGGTTGAAGGGCTGGAACAGCGAATCGAGCTGGTCGGGGCGCAGCCCGATGCCGGTGTCCTGCACGGTCAGCCGCACCCGCCCCGGCGTGACGGCGACGCAGTCGATCACCATCGCCCCCATCTGGCGGTTGTACTTGATGGCGTTCGAAAACAGGTTGAGGATGATCTGCTTGAGCCGGGTGCGATCGGCCAGCACATGGGTGTCGATGTGGCGGGGGAAAATCATGCGGATGCCGCGCTGGTTGCCCAGCGGCTCGATCATGGTCCGCGTTTCCTGTATCACCTCGTCCAGCGCCACCGGCTCCACCGACAGCGTCACCGTGCCCGATTCCACCTTGGCCAGGTCGAGGATCTCGTTGATCAGCGCCAGCAGGTGCTGGCCGGCGCGCAGCACGCAGTTGGTGAAGTCCTTGCGCTGCACGGGCGTCACCGGCAGCGACTCGTTCGTCAGCAACTGGGCGAAGCCGAGGATGGCGTTCAGCGGCGTGCGCAATTCGTGCGACATGCTGGCCAGGAAGCGGTCCTTGGCCAGGTTGGCGCGCTCCAGCTCCAGGGTTTTTTCGTGCAGGGTGCGCTCGATGGCCTTGCGCTCGCTGATGTCGCGGATCGCGCTGGAAACGAGGATCTCGCCCTCCGTTTCCAGCGGGCTCAGGCTGATTTCGACGGGAAACTCGCTGCCGTCGCGGCGCAGGCCGTACAGCTCCAGCCCGGCGCCCATAGAGCGCGTGCGCGGCTCGTTGAAAAAACCGACGCGCACGGCCGGGTGCTTCTCGCCGAAGCGGGGCGGTATCAAGACTTCGATCTTCTCGCCGAGCAGTTCGTGGCGCGGATAACCGAACAGCTTTTCCGTCTGGGTATTGATCAGCACGATCTCGCCGGCCTGATTGACGATGACGATGGCGTCCGGCGCCGACTCCAGCAGGCCGCGGAACTTCTGCTCGGCCTTGCGGCGCTCGCTGATGTCGCGGATCGCGCTCATCACCAGCGGCCCCTCCTCGGTCTGGATCGGGCTCAGGCTGATCTCGACGGGGAATTCCAGCTCGTCCTTGCGCAAGCCGTACAGTTCCAGGCCGGCGCCCATCGTGCGCGTGCGCGGCGCGCCGAAATAGTTCGAGCGGTGGCCGACGTGGCCGCCGCGAAAACGCATCGGCAGCAGCACTTCGATCAACTGGCCGAGCAACTCGCCGGCCGGGTAAGCGAACAGGTGCTCCGCCTGGCTGTTGGCGAACACGATGCGGCCGGTGGAATTGGCCAGGATGATGCCGTCGGGCGTGGATTCGAGCAAGTCGCCGAACTTCGCCGCGACCAGCTTGGCTTCGCGCAGCGCCTTGAGCTGCGTGACGTCGCGCTTGCTGCACAGGACGAATTCGATGGCGCCGCTGGCGTCGCAGACGGCTTTGCTGGCGGTGTCGACATAAATCAGCGAATGATCCTTGCGCCGGTGCAGGCATTCATAACTGAACACACCCTTGTCTTCGATCTCCCGAATCAGGTGAGCCCAGTCGTCGAGCCGGCCGGGCAGCGTGATCAACTCGCGCAAATCGCGCCCCAGCGCCTCCGCGCTGCTATAGCCGAACATCTCCTCGGCCCCCGCCGTCCAGTGCGCCACGACCCCGCTCGGTGTCGTTACAATGACACCACCCGGTGTCTGATGCAAAACCAGCTGGTCAAAATCGGTCGACATCCGTTTCCCTTCACGGCGGGCGAGCTGCGCTGGCATATTGCCGCGCTTGAAAGAGTATAGAGCGCGAGCGCCGCGTTTAACAAGCGTTGAAATACTTTCCCGACGGGACGCCCCAACGGCGTTGCGCCGGGGCCGCAGCGTCCCGCCGGGCGGGCCACACCACTATCGCCCTGCTAGTGTCCCCACAGTATCGGCATCGTCTATTCGAGCACAAGCGAGGCCCGCGCGCGCTTCGGCCGGGCGTCAATTGCTGTGGAAAATCAACATCGACGGCATGTTTACCCGAATGCCCCGAAAGTTCCCGCCATTCCGCGCAATGTTCCGGGCATTTGACGCCAGCCACATCCCCTCGCCGCGGCCGTGGACGCCGTCCCGCGCCTGTGTTCTGATCATCTGTCGCCGTCGGCCGGGGGCGGATATCTTCCACCTGATTAATAACTGGGCGTTCAAGAAGCAAGCGGCCGGCGCGGCGGCGCCCGTCGTGCTACCATACGGCAATTGAGTTGCATTAACTCAGGCTGAAACATTATGTCGACATCCACTACCCTGCACGCTGAATCACTGATTCGCAACACCGGCGCCCGCGTCACCACCACCCGCGTCAAAGTACTCGACTTCCTGTTGGGGCAAAGCGCCTCGCTGACCCACCACGAGATCCAGCACAGCCTGTCCGGCGATGGCGAAATCGACTCCGTCACCCTGTACCGTGTGCTGGAATGGCTGAGCGAAAACGAACTGGTGCACCGCATCGCCGGCGCCGACCAGGTGTGGCGTTTCGGCGCAGGCGGCGGCCACCATTCGCACGAGCACGCCCACTTCCAATGCACGAAATGCGCGACGCTGACCTGTTTCACCGAAGTGAAGTTGCCGGCCGCGCCGGCGCTGCCGGACGGCTTTCGCGGCCAGGAAATGGATTTCCTGATCAAGGGCCTATGTCCGCGCTGCGGCTAAGACCGCCGCGTCGTCGCCCTGCACGCAACGGTCCAGGCCGGCGCGCAACATCGCTTGCGGCAAATCCCTGCCGATAAACACCATCCGCGTCTCGCGGTATTCCAATTCGCCCCACGGCGCGCCGAGTTCGCAGCCCATCAGCATGTGCACGCCCTGGAACACGGCACGGCACGGCGAGCCGGCGACATGCAAAATGCCCTTGTAACGCAGCATCTGCGCACTGAATACTTGCACCACGGAGTCGAGGAATGCTTCGATCAGCGCGACATTCATCGGCCGCGCATTCTGATAGACGAACGAGGCGACGCCGTCGCCATGCCTGCGCGCGTCACCAACTGGCGCGTCGGCCGTCCACTCCAGCACGGCGTTCAGATTGAAGCCGCGGATATCCATGATGTCGCCGATAGGCACATTGCCGAAACGCGCCTTCAATATGGGGGCGCGGCAATTGATCTCCGCCAAGCGGCGGCGCAGCGCGGCCAGCTCGGTCTTTCCGACCAGATCCGTCTTCGACAACAGGATACGGTCGGCGAAGCCGATTTGCTCCTGCGCCTCGGGATGCCGGTCCAACTGGGCATCGGCGTGGCGGGCGTCGACGACGGTCAGCACGGCATCCAGTAAATAGTGCCGGGCCACGTCGGCGTCGAGAAAAAACGTTTGCGCCACCGGACCGGGCGCCGCCATGCCCGTCGTCTCGATCAGCACATGGTCGAAAGCCAGCGCACCGCTGGCGCGCTGCTCGGCCAGTGCCACGAGGGCGCGCACCAGGTCGCCATGCACGCTGCAGCAGATGCAGCCATTGTTTAATTCGACGATACGCTCGGCGCCCTGGCGCATCAACACAGCCTGGTCGATGCCCTCGGCGGCAAATTCGTTCTCGATGACGGCGATCCGATACCCGTGGCCGCCCTGCAAAATCCGCTTGAGCAAGGTGGTCTTCCCACTGCCGAGAAAACCGGTAATGACGGTGACAGGCAACAGATCGGCCATGCGAACTCCCTTTGGTAAAGGCGGCAGGCGAGGCATCACCCGCGGCGGCGCCACCAAATGCAATTAAGTTGCGCTTATGGATTGTAATGCAATTTAACTGCATTTTTACGCTTCGACGGGAACAGCAACGCTGCCGTGCAAATGATTGATCTATTACAAGGTATGATGTGGCGTATCGCCATGCTGACCCCGCCCGTTCATGCCGTCCGCATCGCCCGGGCCTAGAAAAGGAGTGTGCCATGCCCGTTTCGCCTGCCTGCCCGGAGGGGCTAACGGTGTTCACCGTCGACGTCCTCGTCCAATACCTGGGCAATGACCAGAAGGCGCTGGCGGTGGTGACGAAAATCGTCCGCGATGCCGTGTCGTCGGCCAGGGAGCCGTTCGCGCGCGCCGTCGCCGCGCTGCACGACGGCCGCCCCGCCGATACGGCGCGCATCCTGCACGGTTTGCGCGGCTCCATCGGCACGCTGGGGGCGAAGCGCTTCGTCGGCGCCGCGCTGGCCATGGAACTGGCCATCGCGGAGCAGCGCACCGAGCAGTTGCCGCTCCTGCTCGCCGGCGTGGCGAGCGAATTTGCGCTGGCGCTCGACAGTGCCGACGCCTGGCTGTCCGCGCACGCCACGCCAGCTGCCTGACTGGCGATGCCGCCGCATTGACATTTCCGCAATAACAAGTTGCGCTGTCTCAAACTTATTGAGTATTCGGAAATGCCCTGATATGATTTTCCGCTACAGCGCCAGGGCCGCCCCCCTTGTTGACGCGGTACTTATTAACGGAAGAGCGTATGCCGAACCACGCCATGGGCGACTTGCAGGACAGGATGGATGCACCGCTTGCAAGGCGCGCGACCGCCCCACGCCGCGCCGTACCGTCCGTCCGCGCCCACGGCCGCAACCCGTCAATCTAGCCGTGCGCCATGACTGTCGCCACCATCCTGATTGTCGATGACGAAGCGCTCAACCGCAAATTGCTTGAGGCCCAGCTTCAGGCCGACCAGTATGTGACGCGCAGCGCGGCCAGCGGCGAGGAGGCGCTGGCCGCCGTGGCGCTGGCGCCGCCGGACCTGATCCTGCTCGACGTCATGATGCCGGGCATGGACGGCTACCAGGTGGCCAGGGCGCTGAAGGCCGACCCGGCCAGCTCGCACATCCCCATCATCATGGTGACGGCGCTGACCGACCATGACGCCCGCCTCGCCGGGCTGAACGCGGGCGTCGAGGAGTTCGTCAGCAAGCCGGTGGACCGGATCGAGCTGTGCCTGCGGGTGCGCAATCTGTTGCGCCTGAAAGCGCTGGCGGACTTTCAAAAGAACCACAGCCTGATCCTGGAGCGCGAGGTGGCAAGCCGCACGGCCGACCTGCGCACCTTCCGCCTGGCGATGGATGCGACGGCGGACGCCATCATGCTGGTGCGGCGCGCGACGATGTTGTTTATCGAAGTCAACGCCACCGCCTGCGCCATGCTCGATTATTCGCGCGAGGAATTGTTGCGCATGGGCCCGACGGATCTGCGCGGCATCGACGCCGCCGAGCTGGCCGACGTCTACGATGCGCTCATCGGCGGCGCCAGCGCGCCCGCCTTCCTCGAAACCCATTTGTGGCGGCGCGACGGGTCGCCGATCCAGGTGGAAATCCAGCGCCACGCCCAATGGGTGGACGGCGACTGTATCATTGTTTGCGGCGTGCGCGACATCGGCGCGCGCAAGGAGGCCGAGCAGCGTTTGCACCGCCTGGCCCATTACGACACCTTGACGGGTTTGCCCAACCGCAGCCAGTTCTACGCAACGCTGGGCAAGATGCTGGCGCAGGCCGGCGGCGCCCGCATCGCCGTGCTGCTGATCGACCTCGACCACTTCAAGAACGTCAACGAAACCCTGGGCCACGGCGCCGGCGACGTCTTGCTGGGGCAGTTCAGCTCGCGCCTGGTCGAGTCCGTGCGCCTGCGCGAGAGCGTCGGCCGCCTGGGCGGCGACGAATTCGGCATCATCCTGGTGCTGCACGAACAGCAACCGGGCGCCGCCGCCCACGCCGACGCGATCCGCGACATGCTGCGCCTGCCCTTCGACCTGGGCGGCCAGGAGGTGGCGCTCAGCGTCAGCATCGGCATCGCCGTCAGCCCGGACGACAGCGGCGACCCCGACGTGCTGATGAAGTACGCGGACACGGCCATGCACCGGGCCAAGCGGGCCGGACGCGACACCTATCGATTCTTTACGCCGCAGATGGACGAGGAAGTGCGCAAGAGACGGGAATTGGAGGGGGCCTTGCGCAAGGCCATCGACAACGAAGAGTTCGTGCTGTTCTACCAGCCCAAGGTCCAGCTCGACACTGGCCGCACGGTCGGCGCCGAGGCGCTGCTGCGCTGGCGGCGGCCCGGCGTGGGCATGGTGTCGCCGCTGGAATTCATTCCCTTGCTGGAGGAAACCGGCCTGATCGGCCGGGTCGGCAGCTGGGTCATCATGGCCGCCTGCCGCCAGATCGGCAAATGGCTGCGCTCGTCCGTCGGGCCGATGCAGGTGTCCGTCAACGTCTCGGGCCACCAGTTCGGCGAGGGCGGCCTGGACCGCGACGTGCTGCGCGCCCTCAACGACAATGGCGTGCCGGCCGACTTGCTGGAGTTGGAGTTGACCGAAAGCACCTTGATGGCGAACACCGAGCACACCATCGCCACCTTGCGGCATGTGAAGCGGCACGGCGTGCAGATTTCCATCGACGATTTCGGCACCGGCTATTCCAGCCTCGCCTATTTGCGCCGTTTTCCGATCGACAAGCTGAAGATCGACATCGCCTTCGTCCGCGACATCACCAGCAATCCGGACGACGCCGCCATTGCGCTGGCCATCATCAGCATGGCCCACAGCCTGAAACTGGGCGTCATCGCCGAGGGCGTGGAGACGGCGGAGCAACTGTCCTGCCTGCGGCGCCAGGGCTGCGACCAGGTGCAGGGCTATTATTTCTCCGCGCCGCTGCCGGCCGACCAGTTCGAGCAATTTCTGCGCAAGGAGGCGGCCCGGCCGGCGCCGGCCGCCGCGCTGGCCGGACCGCGCCGCACGCTGCTGCTGGTCGACGACGAAGCCCATGTGCTGACGGCCCTGCGGCGCCTGCTGCGCCAGGACGGCTATCAAATCCTGGCGGCGCGCTCGGCCGCCGAGGGCTTCGCACTGCTGGCCCTGCACCCGGTGCACGTGATCCTGTGCGACCAGCGCATGCCGGGCATGCGCGGCACCGTCTTCCTCGACCGCGTCAAGGATATGTATCCGGACACGTTTCGCATCGTCCTGTCCGGCTACACGGACCTGGAATCGATCATGGAGGCGATCAACCGCGGCGCCATCTACCGTTTCTACACCAAGCCCTGGGACAACAAGGTCTTGCGCGAGAACATACGCGAAGCCTTCCGCCACTATGCGCTGCTGCACGGCCTGCCGCCCGGGCAGGATGATGCGCCGCAGCCGGACGCCCTGCCCGCTCCCTGATTCCTCTTTGTTGAAGAAGGTCGATGTCATCGCCTTGTCATACCCGGCGGTTACAGTCGCCACCTTGATTTTTCAACAAAGAGGAAAGAATGAAAACAAATATGGCGGCACTGGCGGCACTGGCGGCACTGGCGGCGCTGGGCCTGGCGGGATGCAACGGCAGCAGCGATGCCGGCGGCGCCGATCCCGTCCAGGATGCGATTCCGGAAGGCACAACCGTTACCCTGGCGCTCATGGAAACGACCGACCTCCATTCCAATGTGCTCAGCTATAACTACTATGCGCTGGCCGAAGACAGCTCGCTGGGGCTGGAGCGCACCGCCACGCTGATTCAGGCGGCGCGCGCGGAAAACCCGAACAATGTGCTGCTCGACGACGGCGACGTCATCCAGGGCACCCTGCTGGCCGACCTGCAGGCGGTGACCGCCCCCGTTCCCTGCACCACGACACTGGCCGTCCACAAGGCGATGAATGCCTTGAAGTACGACGCCGGCGGCATGGGCAACCACGAATTCAACTACGGCCTGCCCTACCTGAGCCAGATCACCAACACCGACTTCGGCATCCCCGGCGTGGCCAAGCCCGCCGGCAAGTGCGGCTCGCCGGAATTTGCCTCGGTGCTGACCAACGTCACCGGCGTGGCCAGCCAAAAACCGATTTTCCAGCCTTACGCGCTGCTGCCCCGCGCATTCACGGCGGTTCTGCCTGATGGCAACAAGCGCAGCGTCAAGCTGAACATCGGCGTGCTCAGCTTCGTGCCGCCGCAAATCCTCGAATGGGACCAGAAGAATCTGGAGGGCAAGGTCGCCGTCACCGGCGTCCAGGAAGCGGCCAAGCAATATGTGCCCGAGCTGCGCGGCAAGGGCGCCGACCTGATCGTCGCGCTGTCGCACGGCGGCCTGGACGTCAGCCCCTACAGCCCGAAAATGGAGAATGGCAGTTACCACCTGACCAGCACCGGCATCGACGCGCTGATGATAGGCCATTCCCACTTGATTTTCCCGAAAGGCAAGGAAACCGGCGCGCCGGCACTGGACGCCTCCTTCGCCGCCTTCCCCGCCAGCGCCAAGATCGACGCCGTCAACGGCTTCGTCAACGACGTGCCGACCGTGATGGCGCAAAGCTGGGGCCGGCGCCTGGGCATCATCAAGATGACGCTGGCCTACAAGGCCGGCAAATGGGTGGTGCAGCCGGCCAAGACCAGCGTCGAATCGCGCGGCTTCAAATATACCGACGGCAGCACGGTGGTCAAGGCCGATCCCAGCATCGCGCCGCTGGTCGCCGCCGAACACGCCGCCACCATTGCCTACGCCAAGCAGCCGCTGGGCATGACGACGGACTTTGCCATGTCGGCCTATTTTGCGCTGGCCGGCGACGTCAGCGCCATCCAGCTGGTGAACCAGGCGCAGCTCGCCTACGTGAAAAACTTCATCGCCACCAGCAAGGACGCGACGCTGGCGAGCTATAAAGATATTCCCGTGATCTCCTGCAGCGCGCCGTTCAAGGCGGGCCGCAACGGTCCTTCCGATTTCACCGACGTGGCCGCCGGTGCCAGCCCCGCCGCGCCGATCGGCTTGCAAGTGCGCAATCCGGGCGATTTGTACCTGTATAGCAATAACAACTTGCAGGCGGTGAAGATCAAGGGCAGCGACTTGAAAGCCTGGCTGGAGACGGCCGCCAAGCAATTCGGCCTGATCGACCCGGCCAAGACAACGGAGCAGGACCTGGTGCCCTCGTATGGCACGATCTATAACTACGACGTGTTCTACGCCGAAAACAATGCGCTGACCTATCAGATCGACGTGACCAAACCTGTCGGCTCGCGCATCGCCAACCTGACTTACCTGGGCAAGCCCGTTGCCGATGGCGACAGCTTCATCGTCGCCACCAACGATTACCGTGCCGGCGGCGGCGGTGCGGTCCCCGGCATTGACGGCAGCAAGACCATCATCAAGTCGCCGGACGCCAACCAGGCCGTCGTCAGCAACTACCTGCAAACCCTGGGCAGCAAAAACGGCAAGGTGACGCTGGCCGCCAATGGCAGCGCGCAGAGCTGGAGTTTCGTCAAGGTTGCCACGGCCGGTCCCGTCATCCTGCGTTCGGCGCCCGGCCATCTGGCGCTGGCGCAGAAAAGCGGCATCAAGAACGTCACGGCCGAAGGCGGCCTGGACGCGAGCGGCTTCGCCAAGTACACGATAGACCTGAGCAAGTAAGCAGGCGCAACATGCGGGCGGGGAAGCCTCCCTGCCCGCCTTCCCTACAGGTTTTAATATGAGCAATTCGATTCTCAAGGGCGCCGGCGCGCTGCTGGCGCTCGCCGCGCTGTGCGCCTGCGACGCGGCGGCCCCGCCGCTGCCGACGTCGGCGCTGATCGAGGCGGACGCCATGCACGCCAGCCACAACCAGGATGCGGCGGCCGAACGGCGCGTGCACAACTGGGCCATGCGCGGCATGCCGGTGGCCGAGCGCGAGCTGGCTCTGTTGTATCAAGCCCGCCCCGCCAGTCGCGGCGCGGCAATGGCCCTGTTCGAGCGCGCCGCGCGCGCCGGCGACGTGCAGGCCGCGTTTGAACTGGGTGAAATGTATCGCGACGGGCCGGCCGGCCAGGTGTCACGGGCCAGCCAGGCTTGGGCCTGGTATGTCCGGGCGGCGGCGGGCCGGCATCCGAAAGCGGCCTTGATGCTGGGCTTGATGGCCAAAAATGGCGAGGGCGTGGCGCGCGATCCGGCGCTGGCGGCAAGCTGGCTGGCCTTGGCCAGCGAGCGCGGCAATCCACATGCGATGTTTTTGCTCTACAACGCCTACCAGCATGGTCTGGGCCTGCCGCGCGATGTCGCCAAGGGCAGGCATTGGCTGGAAGAAGCGGCCGAGCACGAGTATCCGCCCGCCATCCAGGAGTTGGCGATGACGGTGCAGCACGGCGACGCCATCACGCCGAAGGACGAATTGCGCGCCGGCCATCTGCTCAAGGAGGCCACCGAGCACCGCCACAATAACTGGAATCGCTTCTGATATCAGCCCTGGCCTTTGTGCGGGCGCGCCGCAGCCCTGTCCCGCTCCATCAGCAAGGTCTTGATATCGTTGAACATCACGTCCGGCTGCAGGAAGGCCGTCGAGTAAATCTCGCGCACCCGGCCCTGTTCGTCAAGCAGAAACACTTTCAGCATATGGCTGATGAAGCGTCCGGGCCGCCCCTGGCTGTCCGGAAGCACCCGCACGCTTTGCCCAAAACCGTCGGCCAGCGGCGCCAACTGGCGCACCGAGGCCGTCGTCAAAAAATACCATTGCAACACATTGTCGGCCTTGGCCAGCGGGCCGGCGTAGCGCCGCATCGCTTCCGGCGTGTCATTCGACGGATCGAAGGACAGGCTGACAAAGCGCACGCGCCGGGCCAGTTGCGGCGCCGACTGCAAACGCTGGCGCAGCGTGTGCATGGTCGAAAACGCCAACGGACAGCCTACCGGGTCGCTGCAATAGGTGTACATAAAACTGAGCAGCGTCACGCGGCCCGTGCAGAAGCGGCCGAAGTCGTAGACCTGCCCGTCGCTGTCGAACACCCGGCCGGCCGGCGCCCGCTGAATGGCCGGCAAGGCATACGTGCCAGCCGGCGTGGCGGTAAACAATTGCCGCGGGCCAGCGCCAAGCTCGCCGGCGCCGGCCCCCGCAAGCAGGCAGGATAGCGCCAGCCCGGCGTTAATGCGCCGCAGCAAGCTTGGGCGCGCCGACACGATGCGCCTCCGCGGTGAATTTCATATGGTGGGGGCGGCCCAGCTTTTCGCGGTAAAAATCAATCTTCCACTGCTCCTTGAGCTCCTTGCCGTCCCAGCTATACAGCTTGAGGAACTGGTCGTCATTGTCCAGATCCCATTTGCTCAGCAGGCTGGTGGTGATATACACGCGCTTGCCGTCCCAGCTCTGGCTGACCATATTCACATGCTTGCCCGTGGTCTTTTCATAAATCTGCGCCGGCGCGCGCGGATTGCTCAGGTCGAACAAACGGGTCTTGCCGTCCATGAAGGTATTCACCCACAGGCGCCGGCCATCGGCGCTCAGGGAAATGTCGACCGGCAAGGGTGTTTTGGCGGGATCGCCGATATTGCCCACGTCGCGGGCTTGCCATTCGCCGCCGCCATCCTGTTGCACCAGCCACAGCTTGGAGCTGAGGGCCGAGGCGCTGATGGCCCAGTTGTCGCCTTCGCGCAGCGACCAGCGGATTTCCAGCGGCGCGCCGGGCGTATTGAAGACCTTCTTCGGCTTCATCGCCTTCAAGTCCCACAACACCATCGTGTTGCCGAAGCGTTTCATGGCCTCGGGATTCTTGATCAACTGACCCAGCTCGCTCATATAGTTGTTCAAGCCGGTAAAACTGGACGTCAGCAAGGCGTTCTTTTGCGGATTGACGGCCAGGTCGTAGTTGTAGCCGTCGCCGTCGCCGGCCGCCGACTTGCCAACCGGCATGGGATAGCGCGCCACGAAATCGCCCCGGTTGTTGTAGACGGCCATGCCGGTCACGCCGCCGGCGTCGGCGGCGTTCGACAGGAAGCCCAGCAGCATGCGGCCGGGCAAGGCATAAAAGGTGTGCGGGCCGGCAAAGCCGGTTTTTTGCGCCACATCGCCGATGGTCTTGACCAGGCGCGGCTTGGCCGGATCGGTGCCGACGTCGAACACGAAAATCTTGTTGTCTTCCAGCCGCCCCGCCCACAGGTATTTCCTGTCGTCGGTAAAGCCCATGTGGTGGGCTTCGCCCCGGCCGGGGACGGCGACCGAGCCGATGACCTTGCCATACTGTCCGGATCGGGGGTTGACGTCGACCGTGACCAGCTTGTCGTTACCATCGCCCATGCCCGCCACGCCCAGCGTCCAGACGTGGACATAGTCCTCCTGCCCAGTGATCAGGTTGGCCATATACGGCGAGTTGCAGGTTTCGTCGGCTGGCGCGGCCAGCGGAGCCAGCAAGGCCAGCGCGCTGCACCAGCAAGCAATGCGGCGTAAGAACAGATTTCTTTTCATGGCGTCCCTCCGGATGCGGGCCGGGCGGACCCGCCAGTCGGATCGCCGCAACGCATCGTTTCATCCGGCCAAGACTAGCGATTTGCGCAAGTTCGGCCTTGAGAAACATCAATCGTCGCGTTCGACGCGCCGGCTTCAGCGCCGGCGCCCGGCGTTGATCGGCCCGGTAACGGTGGTTTGCACGGGAAAGCCCTCGATCTGGCTCGGCACCCGGCTTTGCACCGTGGCGTCGCGCAAGTACAGGATGATCGCATCGTTGCCCAACGCCGTGCGGCCGGTGGCGACGCCTTCCACGCCGTCGATGGCCAGCAGCGCGCGCTCGTGGCGCCGCCTTGCCGCGTCGACCGGCGCCGTCGCGGCAAAGCCGGCGTCGTCGGGTTCGTAGGGCATGGCGGCGTCCTCGCCGCCCGCCACCGCTTCCGGCGCTCTCGCCCGCCTGTCGATATCGTTTGCCATATGCCGCCTCCGCTACGTTGGGCCGGCACACCGGCCGCGCCCCCCCGGGCTTGCCCCCATTGCCGCTTATTTTACGTGAAAAGGTTGATGTCGAGCGCCGCCATCACGCGGGTGATCCGGTTGGCGAAGGTAATATTGCCGCCGCCGGCGAACAGCAGGCCGACCGGATTGCGCTGCGGATTCCAGGTCCAGATGGAGGAACCGGAATCGCCGCCGGCGCTGAACGGGCCGCCTATGCCCGTGATGGCGATCTGGTCCTGGAACTGGGCAAGCTTGCCGCCGCCATAATTGACATTGATGGTGGCGCCTATGCCGGCAACCATGCCCTGGGTCAGTTGCGTGGTGCGGCCGGATTTTCCCACCATCATGCCCAGCGCCGGCGCCACCGGCGCATTGCTGATGCGGAAGAAGGCCGGCGCGCCGCCGCTGAGGAACACCAGTTCGCGCCGCACCCGGTCCGGCCAGGCCCAGCCGGTGGCGCAATCGACGAAGTTGACGCCGCCGGCGAAATTGATCGGCACAAAGCGCTCCAGCACGGCAATCTGATCTTGCGGGCAACGGCCGCCGTCGAAGGGGCCGGGCTGGACGATGCAATCGCCGAAGGCCGAGCTGTTGGAATTGGCCAGCACGTGGTTATTACTTAAAATCATCAGACGGGCGTTGCGCGGCGCGCTGCGGCCGACGGCCAGGCAGGCGATGGTGCCGGCCGTGATGCGGAAGTGCCCGACCGACACGCCGCCGGGGGCCGGACGCAGACGGAAGCGGTGCGGCTGGGCGTCGATGACGCCGGTGACGACGATGTTCACGGGCACGCTGTCGCTGGCGGCCGCGCGCACGCCCATCGTATCGACGATGGCCGCCTTGACCTGGTCCACGGAACTCGGCTCGGCGACATACAGCGTCAGCGCCGGCATGCCGGGCGCGCCCGCGCTGCCGCCCCCGCCCAGGCCGATGGCCACGCCCTGGATGTTGCCGGCGCCGCTGAAGGCGTCCAGCGCGCGCGCCGCGGCCGAAGCGGCAATCTGCGCGCGCATGCCCGCCTCGATGCCGCGCTTCATCTCCAGCAACTCCATGCTGATGCCGCCGAAGGCATCCTGGACGTCGGCGACGGCGGCGACCTCGGCTTCGCCGGCGCCCGGCTCCGGCGCGGCGAACCGGTCGATGGCATCCTCGCCGGCGTCGCCGCGGCCCGGACCGGCCGGCGGTTCATTAAAGCCCGCGCCGTTCTCATCACTATGCTGCATATCGCCTCCTGCTTGACTGCGCCGATCGCTGTCTTCCCGGCACGGGCCGGGCCTTGCGCGCGGGCCGCCAAGCGATCTCGGGCGCCCTCGGCCACTGTGCCTTTTCCCGTCAAATCCGCATTGATGTGGGTTGAACCGGCATGCCGGAAATTCCCCCGCAATAGCCCCTGCGCCAGTGTGGTTCCGCCTGTCTCATTGAGCGACATCATGCCCGTGCCGGCATCGAGCGCCATATACTTTAAGTGCGCCGGGCGACCGGCCACCACCTTGAACGCATTCATGTCGGGAGTAAATGTGACGACCAATCGTGAAGAAATTTCAGCCGGCGACGTCGACCGGCGCGCGCATTTTCTGGACCGTCTTGTCGCGTTCACCCAGGAACACCGGGTGGGCCATTGGTCCGGCACGTTTTCTCAATTCATCGAGCAAGTCTTGCCGGCGGCGCCCTGCCAGCTGGCGCGCAGCTCGCATCAATACATCTGGGACATGATCCGCTGGAGCGGCTATGAGGATGAGGACGGGCATTTTCGTTGCCGCCTGTTTGCCGACGAGCTGTTCGGCGTCGAGGACGCCATCGACCGCGTCGCCGCCTATTTCAAGGCGGCGGCGGCCGGCTCCGAGGTCGGGCGCCGCCTGCTGTTGCTGCTCGGCCCGCCGTCGGGCGGCAAGTCGACGCTGGTGATACTGCTCAAGCGGGGCCTGGAGGAATACAGTTACACGGAGGCGGGCGCGCTGTACGGCATCGCCGGCTGCCCGGTGCACGAATCGCCGCTGCACCTGGTGCCGCACACCATGCGCGCCGGCTTCCGCGACACCTATGGCGTCGAGGTCAGCGGCGAGGCTTGTCCGCACTGCCGCGCCCGCCTGGAACAGCAGTACGGCGGCGACTTCCTGCGCATGCCGGTCGAGCGCATCTACATTTCCGAAGCGGGCCGCAGCGGCATCGGCACCTACGCGCCGCACGACCCGACGACGGCCGACCTGGCCGACCTGGTCGGTTCGGTCGACCTGTCCAAGGTCGCCGAATACGGCGACGAGGGCGACCCGCGCGCATGGTCGTGGTCGGGCGCCGTTTACGCGGCCAGCCGCGGCATGCTGGAAATGATAGAAATCCTCAAGGTCAAGCGTGAATTCCTCTACCTGCTGCTGACGCTGACGCAAGAGAAAAACGTCAAGGTGTCGCGCTTCCCCCTGATCTTCCTCGACGAAACCATCCTGGCGCACACGAATCTGGCCGAATTCCGCAAGTTTTTGCAGGAAAGCGAGAACGAGGCGCTGCTGGACCGCATGGTCATCGTGCAAGTGCCCTACACGCTGAACTACCGCGAAGAGGCGCGCATCTACCACAAGCTGATCCTGTCGGCGGCGCCGGCCTTCCGCGACGTCCACCTCGACCCGCACGTCTTGCACGCGGCGGCCGTGTTCGCCATCCTGAGCCGCATGCAGGAGGGCGAGGAAAAAGAGGCGGAACTTGTGAAAAAAGTCAGGATCTACGCGGATGAGGAGGTCGAGGGCGTGAACCGGGCCGAAGCGAAGCGGGTCAAGGACAGGGAAAAGGCGCCCGACGAGGGACTGGCCGGCGTGTCGCCGCGGTTTGTCATCAACGCCCTGTCGAACGCCATCATCGCCTCGAACCAGCGGAGCTTGAGCACGATGGATGTCTTGCTCGCGCTCAAGGACGGCATCGAAAACGATGCCCGCATCGAAGCCAAGCGCAAGCGCAAATGGGTCGATTACCTGGTACTCACGCGCAAGGACTTTTACAACCGCTGGGTCAAGGAAGACGTGCACAAGGCGCTGTTCGTCTCGTTCGAACAAGAGGCGCAGGACTTGCTGAACAAATATCTCGACGAAGTGGAGGCCATGCTCGACAACCGGCAAATCAAGGACCCGATCACCAGCGAGGAAAGGCGGCCCGACGAACGTTTCCTGCGCGCCGTCGAGGAAAAAATCCACATTTCCGATTCCGGCAAGCAGTCGTTCCGCCAGGAGGTGGTGCGCAAGGCCATGGGCGCCTACAAGCGCGGCGAGAAATTCGGCCTGGGCAGCCATATCCAGCTCAACGACGCCGTACAGCAATACCTGTTTGAACAAAGGCGCGACGTGCTGCGGCTGGTCAGCTCGGCCAAGCGCCCGGACGAGGAGGTCAAGGCCAAGATTTCAGCCGTCGAACAACGGCTGGTCGACGAATACGGCTACGACAGCCACAGCGCCCGCGAGGCGCTCAACTACGTCACCACTTTGTTGGCGCAGGAATGAATACAGCAAAAGAGGCGCACAGTGAGCCAGACCGGGCAGAGCACGCAACACACATGGTATGACTTGTTTTCCCGCGGCGCGCGCGATTGGCTGCGGCACAACCAGAAGGTCCGCGACGCGGTCCAGGCCCACCTGCCCGACCTGATCGCCGGCCCCGACCTGATCACGGGGCCCCAGGAACGCACCGTGCAAGTGCCGGTGCGGCTGCTCGAGCACGCCCGCTTCCGCCTGGCCGACACGCGCAGCGCGACCGGCGCCGGCCAGGGCGAAGGCCGGCCCGGCGACGTGCTGCGGCCGGCGCACGGGGCCGCCGGCGCCGAACCGGGCGCCGACCAGGAGGGCGGCGGCAACCAGGACGGCGAGGTGCGCCTGCTGCTGGAATTCTCCGTCGACGACATCATGGACTGGCTGTGGGACGAACTGAAACTGCCGCGCCTCAAGCCGAAACACAACGCCGTCATCGACGAACACGAATTGGTGCGCGAAGGCTGGGACAAGCGCGGCGCCCGCTCGCGCCTGGACCGCCGGCGCACCGTCAAGGAAGCCATCAAGCGCCGCGCGATGCAAGACAATCCGGTTGCGTTCACCAACGAGGACCTGCGCTACCGCCAGTTGGTGATGCGCCCCAAACCCAGCTCCAACGCCGTCGTCTTCTTCGTCGTCGACGTTTCGGCCAGCATGACGCAGGCCGAGCGCAAACTGGCGAAAGCCTTCTTTTTCTTCGCCCTGCAAGGCATACGCCGCAGTTATGCGAAGGTGGAGACGCGCTTCATCGCCCACACGACGCGGGCCTGGGAATTTTCCGAAAATGAATTTTTCCAGGTCACGGGCATAGGCGGCACGATCGCCTCCAGCGCCTTCCGCCTGACGCGCGAGCTGGTGCGCGGCAAATACGACGGCGGCCAGTACAACGCCTATATGTTCTACGCCTCGGACGGCGAAAACTTCACCGAGGACCGGGCCGCCGCCGCGCAAACGCTGTCCGAACTGGGCGGTCTGCTCAACTACATAGGTTATGTCGAGACGGTGCCGGGCATGCCGCGCTCGCTGGAAACGGAGATGCGGCGCCTGTGCAACGAGCTGGAGCGGCGCGGCCTGCCCATCTACAGCAGCGTGCTGGCCAGCACGGACGACGTCTGGCGCGCCATCCGCAAATTCTTCGTCCACCAGATCGCGCCCGAGGAAGCCTAGCCATGAACCCCGACCCCGGCAAGCTGGCCGAATACGGCGCCCGCATCGAGGCGCTGGCGCTGGAACTGGGCCTGGACTTCTATCCGGTCGCCTTCGAGATGGTGCCGAACAGCTTCATGATGGAAATCGCCGTCTATGGCTTGCCGGTACGCATGCGCCACTGGTCCTTCGGCGTGCGCTACATCCACCAACTGGTGCACCAGCAAATGGGCAATTCGCGCATCTTCGAGGTGATGTTTCCCGGCGACCCCTGCCACGCCTATATGGTCGACAGCAATTCCCTGGCCGAAAACACCCTCGTCACCGCGCACGTGCTGGGCCACGCCGACTTCGCCAAGAACAACCAGCTGTTCACCCGCTTCATGGCGATGGCGGGCAGCCAGATCCTGGAGCAAAGCGCGGCGCGCGCCCACCGCATCGAAGCGGCGCTGAGCCGCTACGGCCAGGAACGGGTCGAGGCCGTGCTCGACGCCGCGCTGGCGCTGGAGCCGCACATCGACGTCAACTCCACGCTGCACCGCCCACGTTATCCCGTCAGCGTGGCGCCGCCGCCGGACATCGCGCCCGGCCCGTTCCGCCAGCGCTTCCAGAACCTGCCCGGCGAAACGGCCCCGCCCGCGCCGCCGGCGTCGGCCCTGCGGGCCGCCATCCCGCCGCAGCCGGAATACGATTTGCTCTGGTTCATCGCCAACTACGCGCCCGAACTGGACGACTGGGAGCGCGACATCTTCCTCGCCGTGCGCGAAGAGGCTTTCTACTTCTATCCGGTATACGCCTGCCAGATCATGAACGAGGGCTGGGCCTCGTACTGGCACGCGCGGCTGTTGCGCGAAGCGAGCTTCCTGCCCCACGACCTGTACGTGTCGGCCATCAAATCCCACTCCGACGTGGTCCGCCCCTACGCCGGCGAACGGCAACTGGCGCTGTCCGTGAATCCCTACCACCTGGGTTTTTCGCTGTGGGAGCGCATCATCGAGCGGGACGGCGTGGCGGCGGCGCGGGCCATTTGCCGCGAGGAAGACGATTTCGGCTTCATCCGCAACTACCTCGACGAGGAAATGGTCGAACAACTCGACCTGTTCGTCTACGAAAGCCGCAAGGACGGCGAAACGCGCATCGTCAACCGCGACATCCACGCGATCCGCGAAGCTATCCTGGCCGGCAAATACAATTACGGCGCGCCCTGCATCGCCGTCACGCAACTGCACGACGACGCCAGCGTCGTATTAAGGCACGACCACCAGCGCGACGGCCGCGGCCTGGAACTGAGCCAGGCCGAGCGCGTGATGGAATATGTGGGGCGCATCTGGCACCGCCCGGTGACGCTGCACACGGTCGACTTCCGCGGGCTGGCGCGCACCGTGTCGCATAAGGGCCGGCCCGACAGCCTCGTCTGATCAGCCGCCGGCCGCCGGCAGTTGCCCGACATACCAGTCGATCGCTTCCTGCAGCCCCCGTTCCAGATCGTGCGTGGGGGCAAAGCCCAGCAGGCGCACGGCTTTGCCGATGTCGGCCTGGGAATGGCGCACGTCGCCGCTGCGGAAGCCGACGTGATGCGGTTTGTGCTGCTGCAGATGGGGAAAGCGGGCCAGCAGCAGCGCGCGCATCATCCGGTACAACTGGTTCAGGCTGGTGCGGGCGTTCAGCGCCACGTTATACACCTGGTTGACGGCGGCCGGATCGCTGCTCAGCGCGGCCAGCAGATTCGCCTGCACGGCATTGGCGACGAAGCAGAAGTCCCGGCTGGTTTCACCGTCGCCGTTGATGTCCAGGCGGCGATTGCCGATCAGCGCGGCGGCCCATTGCGGTATCACGGCGGCATAGGCGCCCTGCGGGTCTTGGCGCGGCCCGAACACATTGAAGTAACGCAAACCGATCGCCTCCGTGCCGTAACAGCGTGCAAACACTTCCGCGTACAACTCGTTGGCGAATTTGCTCAGCGCATATGGCGACAGCGGCCGGCCTATGCGCTCCTCCACCTTCGGCAAGTCCGGGTGGTCGCCGTAGGTGGCGCTGGAAGCGGCGTAGACAAAGCGCCTGACGCCGGCGTCGCGGGCGGCCGCGAGCATCGTCACGAAGCCACCGACGTTGATGTCGTGGCTCAGCCGCGGGTCATCGATCGAGCGCGCCACCGAGCCGAGCGCGGCCTGGTGCAGCACGTAATCGACGCCCTGGCAGGCGCGCAGGCAGCTGGCGTGGTCGCGGATGTCGGCTTCGATAAAGTGAAAGCGCGTCCACGCCTGATCGCCGACGGCCTCGCGCACCTGGTCGAGATTGTGCTGGTGGCCGGTGATGAAGTTGTCCATGCCGGTGACGCGCTGGCCCAGCGCCAGCAGGTGCTCCAGCAGGTGCGAGCCGATGAAGCCGGCAACGCCGGTGACCAGCCAGTGGCGCGGCGTCTGCCGCAAATACCGGCGCGCCGTCTGGTAGGGCGTCTGCGCCGCGCCGCCGGGCTGCTGTTCGGCGGACATTACAGGCGCCAGACGTTCAGGCCGGCTGCGCGCAGCGCGGCTAAATCGTACTGCGACTTGACGTCGATGAAGCAGCCGGCGTCGAGCACTTTGGATTGAACCTCGGCCAACGGCCGCGCCATCAACTGGCGGTGCGCGACGGCGCTGATGAGCGATTCGGCGCGCGGCAACTGATCCCAGCTTTTCAGCGTAATGCCGTATTCTTCGAGCGCTTCCTGCGGATCGGCCACCGGGTCGTGCACATTCACGTCCAGGCCGTAGGACTGCAGTTCCTGGATCATGCCGACCACTTTGGAATTGCGCAGGTCCGGGCAATTTTCCTTGAACGTCAGACCCAGCACGTTGACGCAGGAACCTTTCAGCTTGAAGCCGGCGCGCACCATTTCCTTGACGGTCTTTTCGGCGACGAATTTCGCCATGCCGTCATTGATGCGGCGCCCCGCCAAGATCACTTGCGGGGTGTAGCCCAGCATTTCCGCCTTATGCGTCAGATAATACGGATCGACGCCTATGCAGTGGCCGCCCACCAGGCCGGGCCGGAACGGCAGGAAATTCCATTTCGTGCCGGCCGCCTCCAGCACCTCCAGCGTGTCGATGCCGATGCGGTCGAAAATCAGGGCCAGCTCGTTCATCAGCGCGATGTTCAGGTCGCGCTGGGTGTTTTCGATCACTTTCGCCGCCTCGGCGACGCGGATGCTGGTGGCGCGGTGCACGCCGGCGCCGACCACGCCCTGGTACAGCCTGGCCACGCGCTCCAGCGTCGCGGCGTCGTCGCCGGAGACGATCTTCGGTATCGTCGCCAGCGTGTGTTCCTTGTCGCCGGGGTTGATGCGCTCGGGCGAAAAGCCGACGTGGAAGTCGTCCTTCCAGCGCAGGCCGGAATACTGTTCGATGAGCGGTATGCAGACGTCCTCGGTGGCGCCGGGATACACGGTCGATTCGAACACGACGATGGCGCCGCGCTTCATGTGGCGGCCCACCGTTTCGCTGGCCCCGATCAGCGCCGAGAAGTCCGGCTGGTGCGCGTCGTCGACGGGCGTGGGCACGGCGACGATGATGAAGTCGGCAAGCGCCAGCTCGCCCGGGTCGCAACCGACGCTGAGCTTGGTGGCGGCGCGCATTTGCGCGTCGCTCAGTTCGCCGGTCGGGTCGATGCAGCGCCGGTAACTGGCGACTTTCCTTTCCGACAAGTCGAAGCCGATGGTGCGCTGGCGCGTCCCGAACGCCACCGCCAGCGACAGGCCGACGTAACCGAGCCCTACTACAGCGACCACATCCATAGTATCCACCCCACAGCGGTTTGATCGGGAAAAGCGCCGGCGCCACGGGCGCGGCCTGGCGGCACGGACGGTAGCGGCCGTCTGAGCCGATTTTACGAGGCGTGCAAAAGCGCCCTATTGAGAAGCGACAAAGCGGCGTCGATTGCGCGGGCAAAGCGGCAAGTCTTGAGCGCTGTCAACGAGCGCCCGCCGCATTCTTCCTACCCTTGCCTGTACGCGCGTTGCCGTCCAACCGACCTGGAGAACATCATGCCCCGTCACCTCCCCGCCCTGGCGACGCTGTCGCGCAGCGTCCTTTGCGCGGCGCTGCTGCTGGGCGCGCAGGCCGGCTGCCACCGGCGGCCGAGCACGGTCGAACTGATCGCCGAAGCGCAGCAATACCGCCACAGCGGCCAGTTCAAGGCCGCCATCATCGAATTGAAAAACGCGCTGCAGGCGGCGCCGGACGACCGGGCGGCCCGCCAGTTGCTGGGCGAGCTGTATATCGACGCCGGCGATCCGCTGTCGGCCGAAAAAGAGTTGCGCCGCGCGCTGGCGCTGGGCGCCACGCCGGTGCAGATCATGCCCGCGCTGGGCAAGGCCATGCTCATGATGGGCCAGACCGACAAGGTGCTGGCCGAAATCCGCCTCGCCCCGTCCAGTCCGGAGCAAAGCGAGGTGATCGCGCTGCGCGCCAATGCCTATCTGGCCGGCGGCGACCTCGAACAGGCGCAAGTGCTGTTCGAGCTGCTGCTGCGCAAGCGGGCCGACGCCGCCGAGGCGCTACTCGGCCTGGCCCGCATCGCCATTGCCGGCGGCGAGCCCGACAAGGCGGCCGGCTTGATCGAACGGGCGCTGGCCAGCCACCCCGAGGACCTCGACAGCCTGCGCCTGAAGGGCGATCTGCTGCGCCTGCAAGGCAAGAGCGACGCCGCCGCCGGCGTGTATCAACAGATATTGCGGCTGCGGCCGGACAATGCCATCGCCCATGTCGACCTGGCCAATCTGCACATCCAGGCCGGCAAATTCGCCGAAGCCAAGCGGGAAATCGAGGCGGCGCGCAAGAGTGCGCCAAATAGCGTGATCGTGCTGCACGTGCAAGCCTTGCTCGACTTCCGCGAAGGCCGCAACAAGGCCGCCCTCGAAGGGCTGCAACAAGTGTTGCGGGCTGCGCCGGAACACATGCCCAGCGTGCTGCTGATCGGCGCCGTCCAGCTGGCCCTGGGCGCGCCGCAGCAGGCCGAGCGGCATCTGCTGCGTTTTTTGGAGGCGAACCCGAAACACATCTATGCGTCGAAAATGCTGGCCAGCATAGCCTTGAAATCCGGCGACCTGGACAAGGTCCTCGGCATCATCGAGCCCCTGCTGCAAGCCAGCCCGGACGACATCGAATTGCTGTCGCTGGCCGGCGAAACGCAGATGCGCGCGCGCCGCTTCGCCCAGGCCGCCGCCTATTACGAGCGCGCCAGCACATTGTCGCCCGACGCCGCCCCGCTGCATGCGGCGCTGGCGGTGAGCCGCCTGGGCATGGGCGAGAGCGTGCGCGCCATCGCCGAACTGGAGCGCGCGACGGCGCTGGACGGCAAGCAGACGGAAACGGGCATCATGCTGGCCATGACCTTGCTGCGCAATAAGGAATACGACAAGGCGCTGGCGACGCTGCAGGCGATGGAGCAGCAGCAGGCCGCCAATCCGCTGATCTACAATCTGAAGGGCGGCGTCCACCTGGCCAGGAACCAGTTGGGCGAGGCCCGCGCCGCCTTCGAGCAGGCGCTCGGCCTCGACCCGCTCTACCTGCCGGCGCTGGAAAACCTGGCCCAGCTCGACCTGTCCGAAAAAAAACCGGAGCAAGCCCGCAAGCGCTTCGAGGCGGCGCTGGCGAAAGAGCCGAAAAGCGCGCCGCTGATGACGGCGCTGGCCAAGCTGGCGTCGTCGCAAAAGAATCCGGCGGAGGCGCTGCGCTGGCTGGAGCGCGGCAGCAGGGACAATCCCGAGGCGCTGGCGCCGGCCGTCCTGCTGAGCAGCTACTACCTGCAGGCGGGCGAGATCAACAAGGCGCTGACGCTGGCGCAGAAACTGCAGGCCAGCCACCCCGACAATGCCGATCCGCTGGCGCTGCGGGCGCAGATCGAATACAGCAGCGGCGACCTGGCGGCGGCGCTCAACAGCTACGGCAAACTGGCGCGCCTGCAAACGGCCTCGCCCATGCTGCACATGCGTATCGCGGCGATCCAGATGGCGCTCAACGACTTGGCCGGGGCGCTGCAGTCGGTGCGGCGCGCGCTGACGCTGCAACCGGACTTGCTGGACGCCGAAGTGACCGAGGTGGCCTTGCTGCTGGCCAAGGGCAGCCACGCCGAGGCGCTGGCGGTGGCGCGGGGCCTGCAGAAGCGCCACGCCGAACTGCCGGCCGGCTTCAAGCTGGAAGGCGACGTGCTGATGGCGCAGAACAAGCCGCTGGCCGCCTTGAAGCTCTACGAACAGGCTTACGGCATCAGCAAGATCGGCCCGCTGCTGGTCCAGGTGCACCGCGCCCTGGTCCAGGCCGGCAAAAACCAGGAGGCAAGCGCCCGCATCGGCGCCTGGCTGCGCGACAATCCGCAGGACTTGTCGACCCGCTTCTATCTGGCGGGAAGCAAGCTGGTGGACAAACAATACAAGGCGGCCATCGACGAATACGAGAAACTGTTGCAGCAAGACCCGAACAACATCGTTGCCTTGAACGACCTGGCCTGGGCCTACCAGCAAGCCAAGGACAAGCGCGCGCTGCCCACGGCCGAGCGCGCCTATGCGCAGCAGGCGGCCAATCCGGCCGTCCTCGACACGCTGGCCTGGATACTGCTGGAACAGGGCGGCACGGCGCGCGCCCTGCCCCTGCTGCAAAAAGCCAGCACGCTGGCGCCGCACTCCCCCGAAATCGCCTACCATCTCGGGGCGGCGCTGTGGAAGTCCGGCGACAGGAAGGCGGCCCGCAGCCAGCTCGAAAAACTGCTGGCGGCCAATAAGGAATTCCCCAGCCGCGCCGATGCCCAGGCGCTGCTGGCGCAACTGTAGAGCGCCCCACCACGCGCGCGCCGTGAGCGGCCCACTCGTCCTCGCCGGCAAGCCGCTGGCCATCGCCTGCGGCGCCGCCTTCATGTATGCGCTGTGCTTCTACCCGCTGGAGCGCACCTGGCTGGCGCCGATCCTGGCTTTGTACATTGCCCTGCTGTGCTGGCGCCCCCAGCTCTGGCTGTTCGCCCTGCCGGCGCTGCTGCCGGCCCTTGACCTGGCGCCGTGGACCGGCTGGTTCTTTCTGGAAGAAATCGACTTGCTGTTGCTGGCCACGGTGGCGATCGGCTACTGGCGCCTGGCCGACCAGCCGCCGCTGGCGCGCCTGCCCGCCCTCGCCGCCGCCTGCATCGCCGCCCTGACACTGGTCTGGCTCTTCGGCATGCTCAAGGCCATGCTGCCGCCGCCCGCCATCGACGTCAACGCGTTCAGTAATTACCTGAGCCCCTACAACAGCCTGCGCGTCGGCAAGTCCTGGTGCTGGGCCGTGCTGCTGCTCCCCTTGCTGACGCGCACGGCCGGATGCGGCCTCGTCAATCTGCGCCGCCTCTTCCTGCCCGGCATGCTGACCGGGCTGGCCCTGGTCGGCCTGGCCGCGCTGCGGGAACGCGCACTGTTTCCCGGCCTGCTGAATTTTTCCAGCGATTACCGCACCACGGCGCCGTTTTCCGCCATGCACACGGGCGGCGCGGCGCTGGATGGCTATCTGGCGCTGAGCCTGCCTTTCGTCGCCGCATGGCTGCTGACGCCGCAGCCACGGCCCAGGACGGCGGCCGCGCTGGCGCTGCTGGCGCTGGGCGCCTACGCCGCCCTGACGACATTTTCGCGCGGCCTCTTTGCCGCCCTCGCCTGCTCCCTGCTCTTGCTGGTGCTGTTTCCGCTGCGGCTGGCGCTGCGCAGCCCCGCAGCCGAGCGGCGCAGCGTGCTGGCCGGCGCGCTGCTGGCCCTGCTCGGCGCCGCCGCGCTGGCGCGCATGTTCGCCGGCAGCGGCTACCGCGGCATGGCGGCGGCCGCCGTGCTGCTGGCCGCCGCCGCCATGCTGGCCACGCTGCCCTTGCCGCGCCGCCTGCTGCCGGCCTCCTTCGTCTGCGCCAGCGCCGCCGCCGCGCTGCTGGGCGCGGCACTGACGGCGGCCGGCCTGCCGGAGCGCGGCATGCTGGCGCCGCCCTATCTATTATTTCTACTTGCCGCGCTGACGTTCGGCGCCGCCTTCCTGCGCCTGCGCCTGGCGCCGACGCAAGAGCAAGATGTCGCCAGCGTCGCGCTGATCGCCTTCACCTGCCTGCTCTACGCCACCGTATGGATCGCCTGGCACTGGGCCGGCCGCGCGGCGCTGGCGCCGGCCGCCCTGGTCGCCGCGCTGGCCGTGCTGCCGATCGCCATCAACGCCCGGCTGCGCCGCCCGCTATGGCGGTTGCAGGGCGGCGGGGCCATCGCCGCCGCCGGTGCCGCCGTGTTGCTGCTGCTGGCCATACCGGTGAGCGCCAGCTATTACGCCGGCGAACGCTTCGCCACCACGGCCGGCGACCTGCGCCACCGCCTGCGCCATTGGCAACAGGCGCTGGCGATGATGGACGACGACGGCGCGACCCGCGCCTTCGGCATGGGCCTGGGCACCTTCCCCGTCAACTACTTCTGGCGCCATCCGCAGGGCGAACTGCCCGCCACCCTCGAATATGCCGACGAACCGGGCAACCGCTTCGTGCGCCTCGGCACGGGGCAATATACGCTCGGCTACGGCGAGGTGCTGCGCCTGTTGCAGCGCGTCGAACCGCGCCCGCGCACCCGCTATGTATTCGCGCTCGACGTGCGCCGGCGCGGCCCGATGCCGGTGCTGCAGGCGGCGCTGTGCGAACGCCTGTTGCTGTATCAGCAAAACTGCGTCAGCGCGCCGCTGCGGCTGCCGCCGGGCGGCGCCGGCTGGCGCCACTACCGGATGGTGCTCGATTCGGCCACGCTGGGCCGGGGCGCCTGGGCCCTGCGCGCGCCCGTGCAGCTAGAAATCGCCGCGGCCGGCCCGCACGGCAGCGTCGACATCGACAACCTGAGCCTGCGCGACGAGGCGGACAACGGCGAACTGCTGCGCAACGGCGGCTTCTCCGACGCCAACAACTACTGGTTCTTCAGCAGCGACCGCCAGCATCTGCCCTGGCACATCAAGAATTTCGCGCTGAACCTGTATTTCGAGCTCGGCTGGGCCGGCCTGCTGGCGATGCTGTCGCTGCTCGCCTGCGCGCTCGGACAACTGGCGCGGCCGGCGTGGCGCGGCGACGCGGCGGCGCCCGTGTACATGGCGGCGCTGGCCGGCTTTCTCGTCGTCGGCCTGTTCGACAGCCTGCTCGACGTGCCGCGCGTGAGCCTGCTGTTTTTCCTCGTCCTGTATTGCTCCATCGCGCAGCCCGCCGGCGGCGCGCCACCGCCCAAGGGAGTCGCGCCATGAAAACCGCCGCCGCATTGCTTTTCCTGGCCGCCGCCGCGCCGGCCGGCGCCGACCAGCTGGCGCGCGTCATCGAAAGCGTCAAACCGTCCATCGTCGGCATCGGCAGCTTCCAGAAAACCCGCAGCCCGGCGCTCATTTTCGTCGGTACCGGCTTCGTCGTCGGCGACGGCCTGACGGTGCTGACGGCCGCCCACGTGGTGCAAAAAACCCTCGACATCGAAAACCGCGAAACCCTCGGCATCCTCGTCGGCCAAGGCGACACGGCGCAATTTCGCTCCGGCGTCGTCACCGCCGTCGACAAGGAACACGACCTGGCCCAGTTGCGCGTGGTCGGCGCTGCCTTGCCGGCGCTGCAACTGGGCGACTCGGCCAAGGTCCAGGAAGGCCAGGCGATGGCCTTCACCGGCTTTCCCCTCGGCGTCATCCTCGGCCTGCACCATGTGACGCACCGCGCCACCGTGTCGGCCATCACGCCCGTCATCATGCCGCCGCAGAGCGCGCAAAAGCTCGACGCCAAGCTGCTCAAGCCGCTGCAAAAACCCGTCTACTCGGTGTTCCAGCTCGACGGCACGGCCTACCCCGGCAGCAGCGGCAGCCCTTTGTACGACCCCGATACGGGGCTGGTCTACGGTGTCATCAACATGGTCTACGTCAAGGGGCTGAAGGAAGCGGCCATCAGCGCGCCCAGCGGCATCACGTATGCGATCCCTGGCAATTTCATCCGCGAACTGCTGCCGCGGCGCTAGGTTCGCCCCTGTTTCAGCCTTCCCGTGATACCGGGCTCGTCCCAAGTGGGGAAGAAATACGGGTAGAACGAGCGTTCACTGCCATGCAACTCCATCAAGCCGCCGTATTTACGGATCTGCTCGCCCATATAACTGAGGTCCAGGTGCAGCAGCACGGCCGGCGCGCCCACGCGCGTGCACGGCCGTTCGCCGCCGAAGTCCTGGAAGCCCAGCATGCGCTTGTAGAACACCACGTGGCGGGGATTGACCTCGATCACATAGTCGGTGTAACCGTGGATATTGTGGGCGTAAATATAGGAAATGTGGATCAGCGCGGCGAACACGCGCTTGGTGACGCCCTTGTCGATGGCCAGGCGCGACGGCTCGCACAGCAGCCGGCCGCGCTCGCGCAGCTCGTCGAGCTTGTCGCGGAAGTTTTCATCGGCCGGCAGGCCGCTCTCCGCGTCGTCCAGGCACAGCGTCATCGTGCCGACGGTGGCGCCCTCGGTTTCGGCGAACAGCGTGATTTTGTTGAGCGCGTGGCTGGCGTCCGGATCGACGGAATAACCGCGCCAGCCGTACATCTTCTTGATCAGCAGGCTGGCCGCCTCGCGCTTGCCGCGCGAATTGGCCATACGGATGTTGAAGCGTTGCTGGTCCAGATTGTGGTCGAAGGCGGGATCGACTTTACCTTCGCCGACGACCAGATCGCTCATGCCGGCCGTTGTCTCGAAAGAAATGATAGGTTGATCATCTTGGCTCATCTTTTTCCTCCCATTGTGTTTGGTGGCAACCCGCCGTAACCGAAGGCGAGCTGAACCCAATGCCGTGTGACAATGGAAAAAATGAAGAAGTTCCCGACTATCTAAAAAATATTCACCGGCGCCGGCTCAAAAAAAGCTTTCCGGTATCAACAACACATCGCCCGGACGCATGTTGACATTGGCCGAAATGTCGCCGTTCTTGAGCAAATCGTTCAAGCGCACCGGCAATTTGTATTGCTTGCCATCGCGTACACGGATGATGCTGGCCTTGTTGCCGGCGGCAAATTCGGTGACGCCGCCGACGGCGATCAGCACGTCCATCAGCGACATGCCGAGACGGTAAGCCAGGGCCTGCGGCTTGGCCGCCTCGCCGATGACGCGGATTTGCTCCGAATACGGTCCGACGAAGCCGGTGACGATGACCGTGACCACCGGTTGCTGGATGAATTTCGCCAGCGCCTTCTCGATGTCGCGGGCCAGCTCGGTCGACGTCTTGCCGCTGGCCTGCAAGTCCTCGACCAGCGGCGTGCTGATCTTGCCGTCCGGCCGCACCGACACCGACAGCGACACCTCGGGGTTGCGCCAGACGATGATGTTGACGGAATCGCCGGGGCCGATCAGGTAGTCGCCGCTGGGCGGCGGCTCCTCCGGCGGCGGCGCCAGCGAGCGCCCGGCGCAGCCGGCCAGCAGTCCGAGCGCAAGCGCAGCGCCGCACAGTTTTTTTGCGAATTCACGCCGGTGGCGGTTCATGGGAGCGCCCTTTTCTCGAATGGATGGAAGTTCAGGAGCAGAATCGCTGAAAACCCGACAGCGCACCCCTTATCCATATGATTGATAAGAAGATACCCGGCGCTCTTGACATGCCTCAACAAGCGCACAGGTTAAAGGCGTTTTGCCGATGGCCGGCCATATAATTTGTCCGGTAGTGTAGCGATGCGCCGGACGCAATCGAATACGATAATGGCGGCACCTAGGGGAGACTGGAAATGGAGGAATTGATTGAACAATTACTTTCCAGTCTAAAAGGGATTTGGAAATACCGATGGCACGGCGTCGTCGCCGCGTGGCTGGTGGCGCTGGTCGGCTGGGCCAGGGTTGCCAGCATGCCGGACGACTACCAAACGACGGCACGCATCTTCGTCGACACCCAGAGCATCCTCAAACCGCTGCTGTCCGGCATGACCAGCATCCCCAACATCGAACAGCAAGTGTCCATCATGAGCCGCACCCTGCTCAGCCGCCCCAACGTCGAGCGCGTGATGCGCATGGTCGACCTGGACCTCGACGGCAAGACCACGCGCGACCACGAGCAGCAGCTCGACGAGTTAATGAGCAAAATCAAAATCACCGGCACCAATACCTACGATATTTACAGTATCGCGTATAACAACAAGAATCCGAAACTGGTGCGTGACGTCGTGCAGTCCTTATTGACGATATTCGTCGAAAGCAGTTTCAAGGGGAAACAAGGCGATTCAAAAAAAGCCATCGACTTTATCGAAGAACAGATCAAAAATTATGAAGACAAATTGTCGGCCGCTGAAAATCTGGTCAAGGATTTCAAAATAAAGAATAACTTACTGCTGCCGCGCCAGGGCATTGATTACGGCAGCCAGTTATTAATGGCCTCGGACAGTTTAAATAATGCCAAACTGGAATTGACGGAGGCGGAACAGAGCCGCAATGCCATCAAAAACCAGGTGTCCGGCGACGAGCCCCTGCTCGACATGGAGTCGAGCGTGTCGGCGATCGACAATCCGGAAATCGACGGCCGCATCGCCGCGCTGAACAAGAACCTCGATACGCTGAGGATGCAGTACACCGAATTGCATCCCGATATCATCGCGGCCAAACGCCTGGTCGCCCAGCTGGAGGCGCGCAAGCTGGAGGAAGCCCAGACCCGTTCCGCCAACCCCGATCCCGGCAAAAATTACAGCCCGATGCTGCAACAGTTGAAAGTCGCGCTGACCGAAGCCGACGCCAGGGTGGCGGCAATCACGGCCCGCGTGCGCGAATATGGCCTGCGCTACGAGCGGCTGCTGGCGCAAAGCAACGCCGTGCCCGAGGTGGAATCGCAACTGGCCCAGTTGAACCGCGACTACCTGATCAACAAGGACAACTACGACAAGCTGCTGGCGCGGCGCGAGGTGGCGAAACTGTCGGGCGAGCTCAGCTCGGCGACCGAAATGATGACCTTCAAGATCATCGATCCGCCGACGGTGCCGTTCCGCCCCATCGGCCCGAACCGCCCGCTGCTGTTCAGCGCCGTGCTGGCCGGCGCGCTGCTGGCCGGCGCCGCCGCCGCGCTGCTGATCAGCCAGATCCGCCCAACCTTCCTCAGCCCCAGCCAGTTGCGCGAGGCGAGCGGCTTGCCGGTGCTGGGCACCGTGTCGATGAACTGGACGGCCGCCGAGAAAGTCAAGCGTAAACGCGGCCAGTACGGCTTTGCCGCCTGCGCGGCCAGCCTGTTTGTGTTGTATGGCGGCGTGATGGCAGCGGTTTTGCTTAGAGTCTAGCCTCCATAGTTGTCCGCTCCTCAAGTAATGAATATGCAGCCCAGGTCAGCAGGCGCACTTGCCGCCGTTGCCTCGGTGCGACAGCGCTTCCCCGCAGCTTTGCGAAAGGTGACACGGTGAACATCCCAGAACAATCGGCAGACGCCGCCGCGCCGCCGCCCGGCCCGCACCTCGGCGTAGCGCCCGATCCTTACGACAACGCGGCCGCGGCCGGCGCCGCGGCGCGCCAGCCGTCCCCGCATGCCGGCCCGGCACCGGCCAAATACTGCAATATCAACCTGGGGCGCCTGCAGCAACTGGGCATGGTGACCCATGACGGCGGCCGCACCTCGGTGGCCGAGGACTTCCGCATCATCAAGCGCCCGCTGCTGCGCAATGCGCGCGGCGGCGCCGGCGCTATCCGCCACGGCAACCTGATCGTCGTCACCAGCGCGCTGCCCGGCGAGGGCAAAACCTATTGCGCCGTCAATCTGGCGATGAGCATCGCCATGGAAATGGACATCACCGTGCTGCTGGTCGACGCCGACGTGGCGCGCCCGTCGGTGCTGAAGGTGCTGGGACTGGAGCCGGAACCGGGCTTGATGGATATTCTGCTCAGCGACAAGCTGGAATTGGCCGACGTGATCCTGAGAACCAATGTGGCGACGCTGAGCATCCTGCCGGCCGGGCGCAGCAACCGCCACGCCACGGAATTGCTGGCCAGCCGCGCCATGAGCGTCCTGCTGGCCGACATCGCCAACCGCTACGCCGACCGCATCGTCATCTTCGACTCGCCGCCGCTGCTGATGACCAGCGAGGCCAGTGTGCTGGCCGCCCAGATGGGCCAGGTGGTCATGGTGGTCGAGGCGGAAACGACCACCCAGCACGCCGTCAAGGAGGCGCTGCGGCAAATCGAGGGCTGCGCCAACGTCAACCTGATCTACAACAAAACCAGGGCGTTTCCCGGCGCCGACTATTATGGCTATTACGAGTAGCCAGCGGACGGCGCCGCCGCGCGCCGGTGCGTGGGGGCTGCTCATTATTGTCGTGCTCGCCGTACCGGCGCGCGCCGCCGACTGGAGCGTGGCGCCAGCGCTGCGCCTGCGCGAAAGCTATTCCGACAACGCCCTGCTGGCGCCGCCGGAACAGGCCAGGGGCGATTTCATCAGCGAGATTTCACCATCCCTCGTCGTCCACGGCAAAGGCCCGCGGCTACGGCTGGACCTGGCCTACAGCCTGCAACAAATACTCTACCAGCGGCGCCCCGACCGCAGCAACCACCAATTGCAGGCCGACGCCAACGGCGAGCTGCTGCAAGACTGGCTCTACGTCGACGCCCGCGCCAGCGTCAGCCAGCAAAACGTCTCGGGCTTCGGCCCGCAGGCCCTCGACAACCTGGCCGTGCCCGGCAGCCAAAGCACGGTCCAGGCGACGCAGATCAGCCCCTATCTGCGACGCCACCTGCGCGGCCTGGGCAGCGCCGAGCTGCGCTACACCCATGCCGAAGTCAGCAACGGCGACGCGCTGTTGACGGTGAAAACCGACGAGTTGCTGCTCGACCTGGTCGGCGACACCGGCGCCGGCGGCCTGGGCTGGGACGCCCACCTGGACCGCCGCCAGACCCGCAACCGGCGCCAGGGCACGCGGCAGGCGAGCAAGGCGGCGCTGTCGCTGCGCTACATGCTGAGCAGCCATTTCAATGTCTTCGCCAGCGCAGGCTATGAGCGCGAGGCTTACGCGGCGGCCGACGGCGCGGCGCCGGGCGGGCGCCACTGGTCGCTGGGCCTGGGCTGGTATCCTTCGAACCGCAGCAACATCGTCGTCAGCGCCGGCAAGCGCTTCTTCGGCAACACCTATGCCGTCGACGCCAACTACCGCAGCCGCCGCATCAACTGGTCGCTCGGCTACCACGAAGACATCAGCAACACGCCGGCGCAGCTGCTGCGCCTGTCGGCGGGCGAAACGGCCAATCTGCTGGACCAGTTGTGGAGCGGCGCGATGCCCGATCCCCAGCTGCGCAGGCGCCGCGTCGACACCTTCATGCGTTTTTCCCAGTTGCTCGGCCCGGACGTGGGCGCCGTCAACTATTTCAGCGAACATTACTACCTGCAGAAGCAACTGAGCCTGTCGATGGCCGCGGCGACGCCGAAAAGCACGCTGGTGCTGGGCCTCACGGCGACGCGCCGCACGGCGCAGAGCAAGATCGGCATCGACAGCCTGCTGCTGCCCGACCTCAGCGCCGCGCTGGAGGAGCGCACCCGCCAGCTTGGCGCCAGCGCCGGCTGGAACTGGCGCCTGTCTTCACGCAGCAGCGTCAACGCCAGCGCCGCCTACGGCGCCATCGAGTCGCTCGGCCTCGGCCGCAAAGACCGCAACCTGGCCCTCAGCGTCGGCATCACGCGCACCCTGCAGCCGAAACTGACGGCCGCGCTCGACCTGCGCCGGGTGCAGCACAGCAGCAACCGCGGCGGCAACTACCGCGAAAACGCCATCAGCGCCAGCCTGATTTTTCAGCTATAGGAAGCAGCGCCATGTCCGCCCATGCCCACACCCGCCCGCCGCCCCACCTCGTCTGTTTTATCGCCGACCGCGGCGCGCTGCTGCAACTGGCGCCGCTGGTGGCCGCGCTGCGCCGTCTGGCGTCGCCGCCCAGGCTGACGCTGCTCGACGCCGGACTGCGCGGCGGCGCCGCCGACCACGGCGCCTTGTACGCGGCCCTTGGCGTGGCGCCGGATCTGCACCTGGACGTCGGCGGCGGCAGCCCGGCGGCGCAGGCGGCGCAAGTGCAACGCCACGCCGCGCCGCTGTTCCAGCATGAGTGCCCCGGCGCCGTGCTGGTCGCCGGCGGCGCTGCGGCCAGCCTCGGCTGCGCACTGGTGGCGGCCCAGCAGGGCTTGCCCGTGATCGTCGTTGACGCCGGGCTGCGCAGCGCCGGGCGCGGCCAGCCCGAGGCCATCAACCGCGCGCTGACCGACCAGCTTGGGCAACTGCTGTTTACCAGCGACGCCGACGGCGCCGCGAACCTGCTGCGCGAAGGCGTCGCGGCGGCGCGCATCCACTGCGCCGGCAATGTGCGCTGCGACGCGCTGCGGGCATTGCTGCCGCAGGCGGCGGCGCCGGCGCAAACGCTGCGGCGCCACCGCTGCCAGCCGCCGCTGGGCGGCCACGCGCTGCTGGCCTTGCAGCGGCCGGCCAACATCGATAGCCGCAGCCGCCTCAGCGGCCTGCTGCACACCGCCGCCTTGCTCGGCAGCCGCGTCCCCGTGCTGTTGCCGCTGTCGCCGCGCCTGCGCGCCCGGCTCGACCAGTTCGGCCTGAAACAGATGCTGGAACCGTCGCGCGTCATGCTGTTGCCGCCGCTGGACTACCTGGAAACGCTGGGCTTGCTGCGCGACGCCCGCCTCGTCCTCAGCGACTGCGCCGAGCTTGAGGAGGACGGCACGGCGCTGGGCCTGCCCTGCCTGACGCTGCGCGGCGCCGCCACCCGCGCCGTCAGCGTCGCCGAGGGCAGCAACAGCGTCGCCAGCCACGAACCGGCCGTGGTGCTGGCGCTGTGCGACGACATCCTGAACGGCGGCGGCAAGGCCGGCCGTCTGCCGCCCCGCTGGGACGGCCACGCGGCCGCGCGCATCGCCGCCGTCGTCGGCGCCTGGCTGGACGCGCCGGCCGGCGGCGCCGCCCGCGGCGAAGCGGCGGCCGTGGCCGCGCAGGAGTGAGCGATGAACCGGCCGCCGCTGCGCAACGCGCTGACCATCGACGTCGAAGACTACTTCCAGGTGTCGGCCTTCGCCGCCCACATCGGCCGCGACGAATGGCCGGCCATCGCCGGCCGGGTCGAAGCCAACGTCGACCGCATCCTCGCCCTGCTGGCGCCGGCCGGCATCCACGCCACCTTTTTCACGCTGGGCTGGATCGCCGAACGCTATCCGGCGATGGTGCGGCGCATCGTCGCCGGCGGCCACGAATTGGCCAGCCACGGCTATGCCCACCAGCGCGCCAGCGCGCAAACGCCGGCCGCCTTCGCCGCCGACGTCGGCAGCAGCAAGGCCATCCTCGAACAGACCGGCGGCCAGGCCGTCAGCGGCTACCGCGCCCCCAGCTTTTCGATCGGCGCCGCCAACCTGTGGGCGCTCGACACGCTGCAGCGGGCCGGCTACCGCTACAGCTCCAGCATCTACCCGATCCGCCACGACCACTACGGCATGCCGGACGCGCCACGCTTCGCCTGGTATCCGAACGGCGCCGGCAGCCTGCTGGAACTGCCCATCAGCACGGTGCGGCTGTGGCGGCGCAATCTGCCGGCCGGCGGCGGCGGCTACTTCCGCCTGCTGCCCTATGCCGTGTCGCGCTGGTTCTTGCGGCGCATCAACTCGCACGACGGGCAAGCTGGCATATTCTATTTTCACCCTTGGGAACTCGATCCCGGCCAGCCTCGCCCCGCCGGGATCGGCCTGAAGACGCGCCTGCGCCACTATCTCAATCTGCGGCGCATGGAAGCGCGCCTGGGCGCCCTGACCCGCGATTTCCAATGGGACCGCGTCGACCGCATTTTTTTGGGGAAGCCATGATATCCGAGTGCCCAACCGCGCCGGCGGCCGTCGCCACGGTCGGCGTGCTGAAGCCGGCGGACGTGGCGCGCTGGGACGACTTTGTGCTGCGCTGCCCCGCCGCGACCTTCTTCCACCGCGCCGGCTGGCAAAGCGTCATCGAGGCGGCCTTCGGCCACCGCTGCTGGTTCCTCTACGCCGAGGTGGACGGCCAGATCCGGGGCGTGCTGCCGCTGGCCCAGGTCAACAGCCGCCTGTTCGGCAACTCCCTGTGTTCGCTGCCGTTCTGCGTCTACGGCGGCATCGCCGCCCTCGACGAGGGCGCCGCCGCCGCGCTCGACCAGGCCGCCCAGCAACTGGCGGCCCGCCTGGGCGTCGACTACCTCGAATACCGCAACCTGGGGGCGGCCCGCCACGCCGACTGGATCGGCAAGGAGCTGTATTGCACCTTCCGCAAGCGCCTGCACGCGCAGACGGAGCAGAACATGCTCGACATTCCCCGCAAACAACGCGCGATGGTGCGCAAAGGCATAGCCGCCGGCCTGCACAGCGCCATCGACTACGACGTCGAGCATTTTTTCGCCGCCTATTCGGCCAGCGTGCACCGGCTCGGCACGCCGGTGTTCGCCAAACGCTACTTCGCGCTGCTGCGGGAAGTCTTCGGCGCCAGTTGCGAAGTCATCACCGTCTACCGCAAGCACGACACCATCGCCAGCGTCATGGTGTTCTATTTCCGCGACGAAGTGCTGCCCTATTACGGCGGCGGCACCGAGGCGGCCCGCAGCGTCGCCGGCAACGACTTCATGTACTGGGAAGTGATGCGCCGCGCCTGCCAGCGCAACTACACGCTGTTCGACTTCGGCCGCAGCAAGCTCGGCACGGGCGCCTGGGATTTCAAGAAAAACTGGGGCTTCGCGCCCCAGCCCCTGCATTACGAATACCAGTTGCTGCGCGGCCGGGCCGTGCCCGACAACAATCCGCTGAATCCCCGCTATCAACGCTTCATCCAACTGTGGCGCCGGCTGCCGCTGCCGCTGGCCAATATGCTCGGCCCGCACATTGTGCGCTACCTGGGGTAGACGATGGACCAGCTGCTTTTCCTGACGCACCGTATCCCCTATCCGCCCAACAAGGGCGACAAGATACGCTCCTTTCACATCCTGCAATACCTGTGCCGGCATTTCCACGTCCACCTGGCTTGCTTCATCGATGACCCCGCCGACCGCCAGCACACGGCGCTGCTGGAAACCCTGTGCGCCAGCAGCTGTTTCATCGAACACAGCCCGGCCACGGCCCGCCTGCGCGGCTTGCGCGGCTTGCTGTACGGCCAGCCGATGAGCTTGCACTACTACCGCAACGCCTCCTTGCGGCGCTGGGTCGAACAGTTGCTGGCCGGCGGAGCCGTCAGGCGCGCGCTGGCGTTCTCCGGGCCGATGGCGCAGTACCTGCAGCCCTACGCGGGCGCCGGGCTGCGCCGCGTCATCGATTTCGTCGACGTCGACTCGGAGAAGTGGCGCCAGTACGCGGCCGCCAAGGACTGGCCGCTGTCGCAGTTGTACCGGCGCGAGGCGCAGCGCCTGCTCGACTACGAGCGCGACGTCGCCGGCCAGTTCGACGCCGCCACCTTCGTCTCCGCGGCCGAGGCGGCGCTGTTCCGCCTGCGCGCGCCGCAGGCCGGGGCCAGGGTCAGCGCCTTCGGCAACGGCGTCGACACCGACTACTTCTCGCCCCGCCGCGACTATGCCTGCCCCTACCCGGACGGCGCCGCCGCGCTGGTGTTCACCGGCGCGATGGACTACTGGCCCAACGTCGAGGCGGTGCAATGGTTTGTCTGGCGCGTCTGGCCGGCGCTGCGCGCCCGCCTTCCCGAGCTGCGCTTTTACATCGTCGGCGCCCGCCCCGACGCCGCCGTGCGGGCGCTGGCGCGCGCGCCCGGCGTCAGCGTCACCGGCACCGTCCCCGACATCCGGCCCTATCTGGCGCACGCCCGGCTGGCCGTGGCGCCGCTGCGCATCGCCCGCGGCGTGCAAAACAAGGTGCTCGAAGCGATGGCGATGGGCAAAACCGTGCTGGCCTCGCCGCAGGCCCTCGAAGGCATCGCCGCCAGCCCCGGCGTCGAGCTGGAGGTGGCGGACGAGGCGGCCGCCTTCATCGTCCAGTGCGAGCGCCTGCTGGCCGCGCCGGACAACGCCGGCAGCGGCCCGTTCGGCCAGGCCGCGCGCCGCCGCATCCTGCGCGACTACAACTGGGACGCCTGCCTGGCGCCGCTGGGCGCCCTGCTCGGCGTGGCGGCGCAGGCGCCGGCCGAGGCGCTGCCATGAGCGCCGGACAGGCCGCGCTGGCCGCCGCGCGCGCCTGCGCCGTCATGCCGATCCGCAACGCGCCGCGCCTCGGCCCGCCGTTGCTGCTGGCCGCGCTGGGCGCCATCGCCGTGCTGTACCACGCCACCTTCTGGTCGATGCTGCAATTGTGGTCGCGCTCGCAGACCTTCGCGCACGGCTACGCCATCGTGCCCATCTGCGCCTGGCTGGTGTGGCGTCAGCGCGGCGCGCTGGCCGCCGCCGAGCAGCGCCCCAGCATCGCCGGCCTGGTCCTGATCGGACTGCTGGGCGCGGCCTGGCTGCTGGCCGACGCCGCCAACGTCCAGGTGGTCGGCCAGTACGCGGCGACGGCGCTGCTGCCGGCCGCCGTGCTGGCCATCTGCGGCTGGCGCTACGCCCGCGCCATCGCCTTCCCGCTAGGCTACCTGATGCTGGCCGTGCCCTTCGGCGAAGTCTTCGTGCCGCCGCTGATCGAATTCACGGCCCGCTTCACCGTCGGCGCGCTGCAGTGGACGGGCGTGCCGGTGTTCCGGGAAAATAATAATTTCAGCATCCCCAGCGGTAACTGGTCGGTCGTCGAGGCGTGCAGCGGGCTGCGCTACGTCATCGCCTCGCTGGCGCTGGGCGCCCTGTACGCCCACCTGAACTACCGCAGCGCGCGCCGGCGCCTGCTGTTCATCGCCGTCGCGCTGCTGCTGCCCATCCTCGCCAACGGCGTGCGCGCCTACCTGATCGTCATGCTGGGGCACTGGAGCGGCATGCGCCTGGCGGCCGGCGTCGACCACCTGCTCTACGGCTGGTTCTTTTTCGGCCTCGTGTCGCTGCTGCTGTACTGGGTAGGCGGCTTCTGGCGCGACGGGCCGGCGCCGCCGGACGCGCCGGCCGTGGCGGCGCCGCGCTGGCCCGACATGCGCGCCGCCAGCGCCGCCGCGGCGGCCGCCTGTGTCGCGCTGGCGGCGCTGTGGCCGTGGCTGGCCGTCGCGCTGCCGGCCGCGCCGACCCGGCCGGCGCCCGGCGCGGCGCTGGCGGTCGCGGCGGCGCCGGGCTGGCGCGCCGTCGACACCACTGCGGCGGAATGGCGCGCCCCCCACGCCGGCGCGCCGCTGCAACTGATCCAGCGCTACCAGGGCGCGCCCGGCTTCGTCGGGCTGCAACTGGCCTGGTATCGCAGGCAGGGCAAGGATGCCGAGCTGCTGGCCCATGTGGCGCCGGCCCGGTTCGACGGCTGGAGCCCCGTCGCCGACGGCGCGCGCAGCGTGCGGGTGGGCGCGCGCGCGCTGGCGCTGCGCCAGAGCGTGTGGCAAAACGGCGCCGCCCGCCTGCTGGTGTGGCGCTGGTACCGCCAGGGCGGCGTCGACACCGCCAGCGCCTTCGCCGTCAAGCTGCGGCTGGCAGGCGCCCGCCTGACGCGCGGCGCCGAGGACGGCGCCGACATCATCGTCAGCGCGCCCTACGGCGAGCACGAGCCGGAACCGCAGGCGGCGCTCGGCGCCTTCCTCGCCGACATGCTGCCGGCCATCGACAAGGCCCTCGACGATGTTAGAGGACACTGACGGGGATTTGTTTGAAACCATACCGGACGAGGTCGCGCCGGCGCCGCTGATCGTCCACCTGATCCACCAGCTCGGCGTCGGCGGCCTGGAAAACGGCCTCGTCAACCTGATCAACCACATGCCGCCCGAGCGCTACCGCCACGCCATCGTCTGCCTGAAGGAATCGACCAGCTTCCACCGCCGCATCACCCGGCCCGGCGTGGAAATCATCAGCCTGAACAAGCGCGAGGGCAAGGACTGGGGCCACTACCTGCGCCTGTACCAGACGCTGCGCCGGCTGCGTCCGCAACTGATCCACACGCGCAACCTCGGCAGCATCGAGGGCCAGTTGCTGGCGGCCGTGGCCGGCGTCAAATGCCGCGTGCACGGCGAGCACGGCCGCGACATGGCCGATTTGCACGGCCGTAGCCTCAAATACAATCTGCTGCGCCAGATGCTGCGCCCGCTGGTCGGCCATTTCATCGCCGTCAGCGGCGACCTGCAGCGCTGGCTGGTCGAACGCATCGGCGCCCAGCCGGCCCGCGTCACCCACATCGGCAACGGCGTCGACAGCCTGCTGTTCCACCCGCGCCTGGGGCCGCCGGCGGCCGTCGGGCCGCCTGGCTTCCTGTGCGAAAACGCCTTCGTCGTCGGCAGCGTCGGGCGCATGGTCGACGTCAAGGACTTCGCCACGCTGGTGCGGGCCTTCCTGCTGTTGCTGCGGGCCGAGCCGGGGCCGCGCACGCGGCTGCGCCTGCTCATCGTCGGCGCCGGGCCCTGCCGCGCCGACTGCATCGCCATGCTGCAGCAGGCCGGCGCCGGCGCGCTGGCCTGGTTGCCCGGCGAGCGCGACGACATCGCCCAGCTGATGCGGGCCATGGACCTGTTCGTGCTGCCCTCGCTGGCCGAGGGCAGTTCCAACACCATCCTCGAAGCGATGGCCAGCGCGCTGCCAGTGGTGGCCACGGCCGTCGGCGGCAACGTCGACCTGGTCCAGGCCGGCTGGACCGGCGCGCTGGTGCCGCCCCGTTCGCCCGAGCTGCTAGCCGAGGCCATCGCCCGCTACTACCGCACGCCGGACCTGGGGCCGCGCCACGGCGCGCGGGCGCGCCGCCAGATCCTCGCCGAACACGGCCTGCCGGCGATGGCGCACGCCTACCTCGCCGTCTACGACGCCATGACGGCGCCGCGGCGCTAACCAGAAAGGAGTCCCCAATGTGCGGCATCGTTGGCATTTTCGACCTGCAGGGCCGGCGCGACATCGACCGCGCCGTGCTGGCGCGCATGAACCACAGCCAGTTCCACCGCGGCCCCGACCAAGGCGGCCTGCACCTGGAGGCCGGCGTCGGCCTGGGCCACCGGCGCCTCTCCATCATCGACCTGGGCGGCGGCCAGCAGCCGCTGTTCAACGAGGAGCGCGACGTCGTCGTCGTGTACAACGGCGAAATCTATAACTTCGCCGCCCTGACGCGCGAACTGTGCCTGTTCGGCCACCGCTTCCGCAGCCACTGCGACACCGAGGTCATCGTCCACGCCTGGGAACAATGGGGCGAGCGCTGCGTCGAGCACTTCCGCGGCATGTTCGCCTTCGGCCTGTGGGACCGCAAGCGCCGCAGCCTGTTCCTGGCGCGCGACCGCCTCGGCGTCAAGCCGCTCTACTACGCCGTGGCGGACGACGGCTGCCTGGTGTTCGGCTCCGAGCTGAAGGCGCTGCTGGCCCACCCCGGCATGGCGCGCGAGCTGGACCCGGCCGCCGTCGAGGACTATTTCGCCTACGGCTACGTGCCCGAGCCGCGCAGCATCTTCCGCGCCGCCCGCAAGCTGGCGCCCGGCCACACCCTATGCCTGCGCAGCGGCGCCGCCATGGCCGAGCCGGCGCCCTATTGGGACGTGCAGTTCGCGCCGCGGCGCCCGGCCAGCGAGGCCCAGGCCGGCGACGAGCTGATCGAGCGCCTGCGCGAAGCCGTCAAGATCCGCCTCGTCGCCGACGTGCCGCTGGGCGCCTTCCTGTCCGGCGGCGTCGACTCCAGCGCCGTCGTGGCGATGATGGCCGGCGCCACGGGCGAAGCGGTCAACACCTGCTCGATCTCCTTCGGCGACCCGCAGTTCAACGAGGCTGGCTACGCCGACCAGGTGGCGCGGCGCTACCACACCCACCACCACGCGCTGCAGGTCGAGCAGGACGACTTCGCGCTGATCGACGCGCTGGCCGACATCTACGACGAACCCTTCGCCGACAGCTCGGCGCTGCCGACCTACCGCGTCTGCGAGCTGGCGCGGCGCCGCGTGACGGTGGCGCTGTCGGGCGACGGCGGCGACGAAAACCTGGCCGGCTACCGCCGCTACCGCTGGCACCTGCACGAGGAAAAGCTGCGCGCGCTGCTGCCGCTGGGCCTGCGCCGCGCGCTGTTCGGCCCGCTGGGCTGGGCCTACCCGAAGGCCGACTGGGCGCCGCGCGCGCTGCGCGCCAAGACCACCTTCGAGGCGCTGGCGCGCGATTCCGTGGCTGCCTACTTCCACAGCGTCTCGCTGATGGACGACGCCCTGCGCGCCCGCCTGTTCAGCGGCGACTTCCTGCGCGGCCTGGACGGTTACCGCGCCGTCGAGGTGCTGCGCCGCCACGCCAAGGCCGGCCCGGCCGGCGACGCGCTGTCGCAGGTGCAGTACCTCGACCTGAAAACCTATTTGCCGGGCGACATCCTCACCAAGGTCGACCGCGCCAGCATGGCCCACGCGCTGGAAGTGCGCGTGCCGCTGCTCGACCACCAGCTGGTCGAATGGATCGCCGGCCTGCCGTCCGACCTCAAGCTGCGCGGCGGCGAAGGCAAATACCTGTTCAAGAAAGCCTTGCGGCCCTACCTGCCCGACGCCCTGCTATACCGCGGCAAGATGGGTTTCTCGGTGCCGCTGGCGGCCTGGCTGCGCGGACCGCTGCGGGCGCGCCTGCGCGCGCGCCTGCTGGCGCCGACGCTGGCCGCCACCGGCATGTTCAATATGGATTGCGTGCGCGCGCTCATCGAGCAGCACGACAGCGGCCGGCGCGACCACAGCGCCGCCCTGTGGTCGCTGCTGATGTTCGAATCCTTCCTGCGGCGCCTGCCGGCGCGGCCGGCGGCCGGCCCTAGTCCGGCCAACATTGATCTGCATCAACAGGCCCATCCGCAAACCTATCAATCATAGAAGCGCCCCTGACGATACTGGAACCGCATGCGCATCCTGCACATACTCGACCACTCGGCGCCGCTGCACAGCGGCTACGCCTTCCGCACCCTGGCCATACTGCGCCAGCAGCGCGCGTTCGGCTGGAGCACCACGCAGCTGACCAGCGCCAAGCACGGCCCGGTCGACGCCGCCGAGCAGCACGTCGACGGCTGGCACTTCTACCGCACGGCGCCGGCCACCGGCTGGTGGAGCCGCCTGCCGCTGCTGGGCCAGATCGGCGTCGTGCGCGGCCTGACGCGGCGCCTGCACCAGATCGCCACCCTGATCCGCCCCGACATCCTGCACGCCCATTCGCCGTCGCTGAACGCCATCGCCGCCCTCAGCGTCGGGCGCGCGCTGGGCATCCCGGTCGTCTACGAAATCCGCGCGTTCTGGGAGGACGCCGCCGTCGACCACGGCACCAGCCGCGCCGGCGGCCTGCGCTACCGCCTGACGCGGGCGCTGGAAAACTACGCGCTGCGCCGCGCCGACGCCGTCACGACCATCTGCGAAGGGCTGCGCGACGCGCTGCGCGCGCGCGGCGTCGCCGACGACAAAATCACCGTGATCCCCAACGCCGTCGAGCCGGACGACGCCGCGCCGCGCGGCGCCGCGCCGCAGCTGGCCGGCGCGCTGGGGCTGGAAGGCGCCACCGTGCTCGCCTTCATCGGCTCCTTCTACGCCTACGAAGGGCTGGCGCTGCTGCTGGCGGCGCTGCCGCAGCTGCTCTCGGCACGCCCGGCGCTGCGCCTGCTGCTGGTCGGCGGCGGCCCGCAGGAGGCCGAGCTGCGCGCGCTGGCGGCGCGCCTGGGCGTGGCCGCGCAGGTGGTCTTCGCCGGGCGCATCCCGCACACCGAGGTCGGCCACTACTACCAGCTGGCCGACGTGCTGGTCTACCCGCGCCTGGCGATGCCGCTGACCGAGCTGGTGACGCCGCTCAAGCCGCTCGAAGCGCTGGCCCACGGCCGCCTGGTGGTGGCCTCCGACGTCGGCGGCCACCGCGAGCTGATCGAAAACGGCAAGACCGGCATCCTGTTCGCCGCCGGCGACGCCCGGGCGCTGGCGGCCGCCGTCGGCGCCCTGCTGGCCGACAGCGGCAGCTGGCCGGCGCTGCGCCAGGCCGGCCGCGCCTACGTCGAGCGCGAGCGCAACTGGAGCGCCAGCGTGGCCCGCTACGGCCCCGTCTACGCGCGCCTGCTGACGCCGCCGCTGCCATGAAGCTGGCCGGCCTGCGCGTGGCCCTGGTCGGTCCGCTGCCGCCGCCGTCCGGCGGCATGGCCAACCAGACGGCGCAACTGGCGGCGCTGCTGCGCGCCGACGGCGCCACCGTGCAACTGATCGCGCTGAACCCGCCGCACCGGCCTGCCTGGCTGGCGCGCATCCGCGGCCTGCGCGCCGCCGTGCGCCTGCTCGCCTACCTGTGGCGGCTGCGGCGCGTCGCCGACAGCGTCGACCTGTTCCACGTGATGGCCAATTCCGGCTGGTCCTGGCATTTGTACGCGGCGCCGGCGATCTGGCTGGCCCGCCTGAAAGGCAAGCCGGTGCTGCTCAACTACCGCGGCGGCCAGGCCGACGCCTTCCTGGCCCGCCAGCGCAGGCTGGTCGCGCCCAGCCTGCGCCGCGCCGACGCCATCGTCGTGCCCTCGGCCTACCTGGCCGGCGTGTTCGAAAAATACGGCTTCGGCGCGCAAATCGTCCCCAACATCATCGACCTGGAGCACTTCGCGCCCGGCCGCGCGGCGCACGCCGGCCCGTCGGTGCTGGTGGCGCGCAACCTCGAAGCCATCTACGACAACGCCAGCGCCCTGCGCGCCTTCGCCATCGTGCGCGAAGCCTGCCACGACGCCACCCTGGTCGTGGCCGGCTCCGGCCCGCAGCGGCCGGCGCTGGAACAACTGGCGCGCCAGCTCGGCGTGGCCGACGCCGTGCGCTTCGCCGGCCGCCAGGACAACGCCGCCATGCTCCAGCTCTACCACGGCGCCGACATCGTGCTCAACCCCAGCCTGGCCGACAACATGCCCGTCTCGGTGCTGGAAACGCTGGCCTGCGGCCTGCCGCTGGTCAGCACCAACGTGGGCGGCATCCCCGCCCTGCTGCAGCACGACGTCACGGCGCTGCTGGTGGCGCCGGGCGACGTGGCCGCGATGGCGCAGGCGCTGCTGACGCTGATACGCAGCCCGTCCACCGCCAGGCGCATCGGCGCCGCCGGCCGCGCCCACGTCCAGCAGTTCGGCTGGCGCCAGGTCGGGCCGCAACTGCACAGCCAGTACCGGCGCCTGCGCGCGCTGCGCCGGCCCGGCTGGCGCACCACGCTGGTGGCCGACCTGCTGTTCCCCCTGCACGAGCGGATCAAGCGGCACACCAGCGCGGCCATGCTGCGGCAATTGGAAACGTCGCAATGGTGGAGCGCGGCTCGCATCGAGCAGTGCCGGCTGGAGCGCCTGCGCGCGCTGCTGGCGCACGCGCAGGCGCACGTGCCCTACTACCGCGAACGCTTCGCCGCCGCCGGCTTCGACGCCGCCGCCGTGCGCAGCCTGGCCGACCTGCGCCGCCTGCCCTTGCTGGCCAAGTCCGACATCAGCGCGCGCCGCGCCGACTTCCAGTCGGAGCGGGCCGGCCCGCTGCGCCGCTTCAACACCGGCGGCTCCAGCGGCGAACCGCTGGTGTTCTACATCGGCCGCGAGCGCATCAGCCACGACGTCGCCGCCAAATGGCGCGCCACGCGCTGGTGGGGCGTCGACATCGGCGACCCGGAGGTGGTGGTGTGGGGCTCGCCGATCGAGCTGAAAGCGCAGGACCGCCTGCGCGCCCTGCGCGACCGCGTGCTGCGCAGCACGCTGCTGCCGGCCTTCGACATGTCGACGGCGCGGCTGGACGGCTGCATCGCGCAAATCAGCCGCATCCGCCCGAAAATGCTGTTCGGCTACCCGTCGGCGCTCAGCCGCATCGCCCGCCACGCCCACAAGCGCGGCGTCGCCCTCAACGGCCTGGGCATCCGCGTCGCCTTCGTCACCTCCGAACGGCTCTACGACGAGCAACGCGAGCTGATCGGCGACACCTTCGGCTGCCCCGTCGCCAACGGCTACGGCGGGCGCGACGCCGGCTTCATCGCCCACGCCTGCCCCGAGGGCGGCATGCACATCAGCGCCGAAGACATCATCGTCGAAATCGTCGGCGCCGACGGCGCGCCGCTGCCGCCCGGCGCCAGCGGCGAAATCGTCGTCACCCACCTGGCCACGCGCGAATTCCCCTTCATCCGCTACCGCACCGGCGACGTCGGCGCGCTCGACCCGGCGCCCTGCCCCTGCGGCCGCGGCCTGCCGCTGCTGCAGCGCATCGAAGGGCGCAGCACCGATTTCGTCGTCGCCCAGGACGGCACGGTGATGCATGGCCTGGCGCTGGTCTACATCCTGCGCGACCTGCCCCAGGTGCGCGCCTTCAAGATCATCCAGGAAAGCCTGGAACTGACGCGCGTGCTGCTGGTGGCCCTGCCGGCCCTGGGCGCGGCCGGGCGCGACGCCGTCGAGCGCGGCTTCAAGGCCAGGCTGGGCGCGGCCGTGCGGGTGGTCATCGACGAAGTCGCCGACATCCCCGCCGAAGCGTCCGGCAAATTCCGTTATGTCGTCAGCAAAGTCATGCCAACCTGAAGAAAGCCATCCCCATGTTCCCCATCACCACCGTCGCCCTGATCTTCGCCCTCGCCCTGCTGTGCCTCTACACGCTGCACAAAGTGCGCCTGATCCACCTGCTGGCGCACGAGTTGAAAGACCAGGCGCAGCAGTCGCCGGCGAATCTGTTCCGCCAACTGGAGGCGCTGCAGGGCCTGTACGTCGACTTGCGGCTGGAGCGCAGCCTGCCCGGCACGCGCGGCTGGGCCGCGTCGCCGGACTTCCTCGAAGAACTGGTGCGCCACGCCTTCGCCGCCCGGCCGCGCGTCGTCGTCGAATGCAGCAGCGGCACCTCGACGCTGGTGCTGGCGCGCTGCATGCAATTGAACGGCCGCGGCAAGGTCTACAGCCTGGAGCACGACGCCCAGTACGCCGAACAGACCCGCCAGCAGTTGCAGCTTCACGGGCTGGCCGAATGGGCCGTGGTGCTGGAGGCGCCCCTGCGCGAGCACGCGCTGGGCAACGACAACTGGCCCTGGTACGTGGCCGACTTCCTGCCCGAGGAAGCGGCCATCGACATGCTGGTCATCGACGGGCCGCCGCTGGCGACGCGGGTGCTGGCGCGCTATCCGGCCGGGCCGCTGCTGTTCCGCCGCATGGCGGCCGACGGCACCGTCTTCCTGGACGACGCCGGCCGGCCCGACGAACAAGCGATCCTGCGGCGCTGGAAAAGCGAATTCCCCATGTTCGAGCAAACCAGCCGCCCCTGCGAAAAAGGCTGCGCCGTGCTGACGCGGCGCGCCGACTCGTCGGGCGCGCGTTAAAGGCGCGGCGCCGGCGCCGCCAGCACGGCTTTGAGAAAGGCGGTTTCCTCGGCATGCTCGCGGTGGTAGCGCTCGCGCTGGGCGCGCAACTGCGCCAGGTGCGCCGGCAGCATGGCGCTGCCCAGTTCCACGCCGAAGTCCGCCGGCGCGTCCGCGTTGGCGCCCTCGTAGATGCGGCCAAGCACCATGCGGCCGACGTGGGCGCGGTAATGCGACGCTTCCCAGTAATGCTGCATCTCGCGCAGTCCGCTCACTTGCGGGATGGGCTCCGTGGTGATGCTGTTGAAGCCGGAAAAATCGTACAGCCTGAGGTCGCAGCCGTCGCGGCGGCGGCGCTCCACCAGGGCCGCCAAGCCGTGCTGCCACGCCTCCATGGCCGGCCATTTGCCGGCCCAGTACAGCGCGTCCAGGGTCAGCGCGTGGGTCGGATTGATGTACAGGCGCAGGCGCGTGCCGGCCTGGCACAGTTCGCCGATACTGACGTCGAAGGCGAACATCGCGGCGCCGGTGGGGCCGTCGCCGGCGCGGAACTCGCGCAGCCGCGGCGCCATCGCGGCGGTCGTGCCGCCCCAGCCGGCCATGCCGGTGGCGATGCAGCCGTCGTCGCGCTGGCCGTAGAACGCCAGGCTGGAGCGGCAAACGGCGCCGAAGGAACCGTTCAGCAGGCGCAGTGAATCGCGCGTCATGTCGACCGTCAAGCCGCGCTTGATGTTCAGCAATGCGCGGCGAAAGAAGAAAAACGGGCCGCCGGCCGTCAATTCCGGTTCCAGGCCGGCCGAGCCGGTCACCAGCGAGAAGGACGGCGCATCGATGCCCCATATCACGGTGTCGAGCCGGCTCACCGCCGCCGCGTGGCGCACCATCGCGATCGCCTCGCCCAGCGAGGCGCCCGACAAGGCGCTGTTGAACACGCTCCTGCCGGCGAAGCTGGCCGTGGCGGTCGGCAAGCCCAGTTCCGTGCGCGAGTTGCCGATGTAGACCACGGCCGGCTTGAGCCGCGCCACCGCATAGGTTTTGCTCCAGGCGGCCAGTTTTTCCCGCGTCGGCCGCAATTTCTGCACTTGCGGCGTGTCCCACTGGTGGGTCAGATAGGGGTCGACGGTGTAGTTCAGGCAGGCGACAGCGGCGACGGCCACGGCCGACACGCCGCAAAACAGGCCGACGTAGCCGCGCCAGTCGGCTTGCTGCGGCGCTGGGGTGTCCGGTGTGCGCATCATGTCTAGAATTGGAAGTAGAGAAATTCGGTGACGCGGTTCATGCCGAACACGCAGGCGATGAACAGCGTCGCGCAAGCCAGGCTCCAGCGTTTGCTGGGCGACCAGACGACGGCCAAGCCCCCCCGTGCCTGAACAATTCTTTCAATACAGGGCTCGTAACGAAAGAATATTTCTTGGGTATTCGGCGCGAAAAATGCCAATAGCATCGCCACCATCAGCACCGGGATGGCGGGCGTGCTGAAGTCGATCCAGCGGATGCCGTCGAACTGCGGCGCCAGGCCGACGGCGGCGAAGTAATGCGCCTGCGCCTGCAATCCCCGTGGCAGGCTGATACCGTTGCCGCCGGCCAGCGCGCCGAGCACGTCGACGGCGCTGGCCAGGTCCGCCGCGCGGAAGCACACCCAGCCCAGCATGACGGCGACGAAGGTGATGGCGCCGGCCGCCGCCGGCCACCAGCGGGCCCGCCGCAGCGCCGAGCCGGCCATCAGATACGCCCAGGCGTGGTGGATCACCAGATAGATGCCGTGCAAGCCGCCCCAGACGACAAAGGTCCAGCCGGCGCCGTGCCACAATCCGCCCAGCAGCATCGTCAGCAGCAGGTTGCGGTAGCGCCGCAGCCGCCCCGCCCGGCTGCCGCCCAGCGCGATGTACAGGTAGTCGCGCAGGAAGCGCGACAAGCTCATATGCCAGCGCCGCCAGAAGGCGCTGATGTCGGTGGCTTTGTACGGCGAATTGAAATTCAGCGGCAGTTTGACGCCGAACAGCCGCGACAGCCCGATCGCCATGTCCGAGTAAGCGGAGAAATCGAAATACAACTGGAAGGTGTAGGCCAGCGTGCCCAGCCACGCCTCCAGCAGTTGCGGCTGGGCGCCGGCCGCGAAGACGGGGCCGACCATGGGCGCAATATTGTCGGCGATCAGCACTTTTTTTGCCAGGCCGATGACGAAGATCGACAGGCCGACGGCGAAATTGGCGGCCAGCGGGCGGCAATTGGCGGGGTCGGCGAATTGCGGCATCATGTCCTTGTGGTGCAGCACGGGGCCGGCGATCAGGTGCGGGAAATAGCTGACGAAGAGCGCGTAGTGGATGAAACGGTATTCCCTGACCTCGCCGCGGTAGCAGTCGACGAGGAAGGCGATCTGCGTAAAGGTAAAAAAAGATATGCCGACCGGCAGCACGATGTTCGGCACCGCCCAATGGGCCGCGCCTAGGCTGTTCACCGTGTCGACGAAAAAATTCGCGTATTTATAGTAGGCCAGCAAGCCCAGGTTGGCGCACAGCGCGCCGGCCAGCCAGGGTTTGCGCAGCGCCGGGGCGGCCGCCACCAGCGCCCTGCCGCAGCCATAATTGACGCAGATGGAAGCCGTCAGCAGCGGCAGGTAGCGGCTGTCCCAGTAGGCGTAGAAGAACAGCGAGGCCAGCGCCAGCCACGCGGCGGCCCAGCGCGCCTGGCGCTGGCCCAGCCAGAAATAGCCGGCCAACACCACCGGCAGATAAAAGAACAGGAAGGCGAAGGAGTTAAACAACACGGCGCAAGCCCTCTCGCCCGCCGAGGCGGAAATAGCAGCCGGCGATTTGCCCGGCAACGCGCTCCCAGGTGAAGTGGCTGACCAGCGCGCGCACGGCTTGGCGGTCCGGCCGGACGCCGAGCAGCGCCGCGATGGCCCGGCGCTGCGCGGCCGCATCGTCCCAGCGCACCTTCTTCAGCGCGAAATCGGCGCCGGGCAGCTCCAGCGCGCTGTGCGTCGTCATCACCACCGGCGTGCCGGACGCCAGCGCTTCCAGCACCGCCAGCGGGAACACCTCGCCCTGGCTGGGCAGCGCCACCACGGCGGCCGCGCTGTAGGCGCTGGCCAGCAAGGGGTCGGCGTGCGCCAGCGCGCCCAGCCAGGTCACCCGCGGCAGCCGCAGCACTTTCTGCAAATAGGACTGGTCCTGGCGCTTCGCCGCGCCGATCATGACGATGGGCAGCGCCAGCGAGGCCAGCGCCTGCGCCAGCCCCAGCTGGTTTTTATACGGCGAGATGGCGCCCACCATCAGCACGAAAGGCGCGTGGATGCCGGTCGTGTTGCGAAACAAGTCCCCGCTGGCGCAGAAAAATTGCGGATTGATACCGTTCGGGAACACCTCGATCTTGCGCGGGTCGATCTGGAAGCCGGCCATGATGGCGCGCCGCTCGGCGTCGCCCAGCGCGATCACCAGATCCGCCAGTTGCAGCGCGCGCTTGCTCTGGGCGTAACTGGTTTGCACATTCCACGCCGTCAATTTGCCGGCCAGGCGCTCGGCCAGCCGCGCCAGTATCCCCGACGAACGCCCCCAGCCGGGCGAGAGCAGCGGCGACAGCACCACCGGCAAACCCAGCTCGCTGGCCAGTTCGACGATGCGGTAATTGCCGTTAATGGCGGAAAACACGTGGATCAGGTCGTAGTTGTCGAGCCGGTCGCGGGTCGGATCGACCAGTTCGACCTGCAGATGGCAGGGCGGCGCCGGTTCCAGCCGGTTCAGCGCGGCCACCGTCTCGCGTACCTGGATTTGCAGGCCGCCGTCGCGTTGGAACAGCATCGGGTACGACAATATGCCTACGCGCATGGCGGCTCCCCCTCTATTTGACGGCGACGCCGGCGATGGCGCACACCTTGCGCCGCAGCAGCGCGAATTCGGCGGCGATTTCATGCTTGAGCAGCAGCACGCCGCCCAGCCAGCCCAACAGCGCCCCCGCCCCGGCCAGCCCCAGCGGCAACAGCAATTGCCCGGGCCCTGGCGGCAGCGCCAGCAGCACCAGGCTGGGCGCCAGCCCGCTCAGCACACTCAGCCCCAGGCTCTTGCGCACGGCCCGCAAAGTCGCGGCGGCGCCGACGTCGGCCAGCACGCGCAGGTAGCGGCCGGTGATCCAGCAGCGCGCCAGCGCGCCCAGCACGACGGCGCCGGCCACCCAGGCCAGCCCGAACGGCGCCGCCAGCACGACGGCGCCGACGCGCAGCGGCACGGCGACGGCGTCGATCTGCGCCTGCGCCTTGACGTGGCCGGTGGCGACAAACAAGTAGCGCGCCATGCTGAACATGCTATACAAGGCCGAGGAGAAACACATGATGCGGATCAAGGGCACGGCCGCGTGCCACTGCGCGCCGTACAGCAGGTCCACCATCGGCAGCGCCATCAGGCCGACGAACAGGAAGAAGGGCCAGGCCAGCGCCGTCATATAGCTGACGGTGCTCAGATAGGCCAGCCGGACGTCGCCGCCGCCGCGGGCCTGGGCGGCGAACAGCGGAAAGAGCACCGGCGAGATGGCGCTGGTGACGGCCTGGTTGAACACGGCCAGCATGCCCTGGGCCTTGCTGAAGATGGCGACGGCGGCGACGTCAATCATCTTGCCGACGATGAGCTCGGGGGCGGCCACGCCGGCCTCGTCGACGACGCCGCCGCCGGTCGACAACGCGCCGAAGGCCAGCACGGCGCGCACGCCCTTCAGGCCCGGCAACCAGGGCAGCTCGCGCGGGCGCACCCACAGGCTGACCAGCAGCGCGGCGACGGTGCCGGCGACGGCGGCCCAGGCCAGGCTCAGGTAGCTCCAGCCCAGCAGCGCCAGGCTCACCGCGACCAGCAGATTGACGACGCTGTTGCTGGTGTTGATCGCGTACAGCGCGGAAAAGCGCATCTGCCGGCGCAGGAAAGGCAGGGTCAGGGCGCTGAACGGAATCAGCAAAAAGTTCAGCGACAGCAGTTGCAGCACGGTTTCCAGGCGCGGCTCGCGGTAGAAATGCGCCAGCAGCGGCGCGCCCAGCCAGGCCAGCGCCGCCAGCAGCCAGGCGACGACGACGCTGGTGGCCAGGGCGGCGCGGATCTTTTCCATCGTCAGCACCTTTTCCTGGATCAGGTACTGGCCCACGCCGAAGTCGCGCACCACCTGGGCCACGCCGACCAGCACGGCGCCGACCGAGTAGACGCCGATCTCGGCCGGCGTCAGCACGCGCGACAGCACCATGCTGGCGCCTATGCCCAGCAGCAGCACCGTATACTTTTCGGCGAAGGAAAATAGCAAGGAGGTGCGGGTGGCGTTCACGGCCGCCCCGTCACACCAGGCCGCGGTAGAAATCCAGCACCTGCCGGCGCAGGCGCGCGTCGGAATACGTGGCCAGCGCTTCGCTGCGGCCCAGGCGCGCCATGTCGGCGCGCCGCGCCGGGTCGGCCAGCAGCGCGGCCACGGCGGCCGCCGCCGCGTCCTCGTCGTCGAGCGGCACCAGCATGCCGGCGCCGCTGCCGCGCAGGATGTCGGCCGTGCCGGGCACGTCGGTGCCGACGACCGGCACGCCGCAGGCCATCGCCTCGATGGTGGCGATGCCGAAACCCTCGTTGCGGCTGAGCAGCAAGTGCAGGTCGAAGGCCGGCATCAGGGATTCGACGGCGCCGCAGTAGCCGGTGAAGCTGACGTGGGCGGCCACCCCGGCCGCCTCGGCCTGGGCGCGCAATGCCGTCTCCAGCGGACCGGCGCCGGCCAGCACCAGGCGCAGGCCGGGGAACTGGCCGCACAGCGCGCAGAACAGCCGCAGCAGTGCCTCCGGCCGCTTCTGCGGCGCCAGCCGCGCCACCGAGCCGAGCACCAGCGCCTGCTGCGGCAACTGCAGCGCCGTCCGCGCCGCCGCCCGCGCCGCCGCCGACGGCACGAAACGCTGCGTGTCGACGCTGTTCGGTATCACCGCCAGCCGCGTCGCCGGGCCGATGTAGTCGGCGTACAGCGCCAGGAAATGCTGCATGGCCGAATCGGACACGGCGTAGATGCCGCGCACCGAGGTGAACGCGGCGGCCAGCAGCGGCCGGTGCCAGGCGCTCATCTCGGCCGGCGGAAAGGCATTGTGCACGCTCAGCACGCAGGGCAAGCCGCAATCGTGGGCCAGCCACAGCGCCGAGGCGCCGTAGGTGTGCCAGCAAAACGCCACATGCACCAGGTCGGGCCGGTGGCGGCGCAACTGGCGCGCCGCGCCCAGCCTGGCGCGCCATTTGTTCAGGCGGCGCCAGCGCCACTGCTCGAACACGGGCGGCGGGTCGAACACGGCCACGCCGACGCCTTGCGCGCGCAGCGCATCGGCCCAGGCGTCGAAGCCGGGAAAGCGCCGCACGGCCAGCGTGCTGGCATAGCCGGCCCCGGCCAGCAGGCGCGCCTCCTGGCCCATGCGCAGCTCCATGCCTCCCAGCTCGCCCGAATAACTGGTCACCAGCACCCTTGGCGGCCCGCGGCGCCGGTACAGCACGGCCTCGTGCAGATAGCCGCGCAACTGGGCGCATTCCCAGCGCCGCAGGAACAGTTGCTCGGCGTCGCCGGCCAGGCGCGCCCGCAGCGCCCCCCACAGCTCCTGCGCCAGCCGGCGCAGCATCCAGCGCGGCACGCCGGCGGCCGCGCCGGCGGCCCCGCAGTCCTGCCGGTACTTGCCGCGGCCGAACAGATAGGCGCGCCGCAACACATAGCCGGCCTCGATCTGCCGCGCGCGGATATGGTGGGCCACCCGGGCCGACGGGCAAAACCAGGACAGATAGCCGTCGCCGAACAGGCGCCGCGTCAGCTGGGTTTCGCTGCCCATGGCATACGCGGCCCGGGCGCCGTTCGGCCCCAGCGATTCGTCGAAGCGGTAGCCGGCGTCGAAAATGGCGCGCCGCAGCGCCATGTTGGCGCCCCATACGAGGCCGGGAAACACGGGGCCGTCGGCCAGGCCGGGGTCGGTGATGCCGAAGGTCAGGCCCAGCGGCGCCAGGCGCAGCAGCCAGTCCGGCGGCGCCGCGGCCCAGTCGGCGACGATGGCGCCGCCGAACACGGCATAGTCGGGCCGCGCGGCGGCGCATTCGGACAGGCGCAGCAGCCAGTCCGGCTCCGGCGCGGCGTCGTCGTCGGTGAATACGAACAGCGACGCCACCGTATCGGCCAGCGCCACCGCCACGCCCGCGTTCAGCGCCGCGTTCTTGCCGCGCCTGCCCTCGTACAGATAGCGCAGCGGCAGGCGCGCGCCGTACTCGCCGAGCACGGTGGCGGTGGCGTCGTCGCTGCCGTTGTCGACGACCAGCAGCGACCAGCCGCCGGCCGGCGCAATCAGGCGGCAGTAGGCTTGCAAGACCTTCGGCAAGGTGCGCGCGCCATTGTAGCTAGCCATGAGAACGGTCAACAAGGGCGCCCCTCCTCTGTCTTACTATTCCAAATGCATCACCACGCAGTGTACTGATCGCCCCCTGTCGGCTTGTTGACAGTAGTCAAACCTATCGCCGCGAAAGCCCCAGCGACCCATGCGCGACATTCTCATCACCCTGGCCATCTTCGCCTCGCTTCCCCTGATCTTGAAGCGTCCGGCCATCGGCGGCCTGATGTGGGTACTGGTCAGTGTCATGAATCCGCACAGCCAGGGCTGGGGCTACGCGACGCGCATGCCGTTCGCCTTCATCATCGCCGTCGTCACCATGTTCAGCCTGCTGCTGTCGCGCGAGCCGAAACACCTGCCGCTGACGCCGGTCAGCCTGACGCTGATCGTCTTCGTGTTGTGGATGAACGTGACGACACCGCTGGCGCTGCAGCCGGCCGCGTCCTATGTGCAGTGGAACAAGGTCATGAAGATCATGCTGATGACCTTCGTCGTGCTGATGGTCATCCGCAGCCGGCGCGACATCCAGCGCCTGATCTGGGTGCTGGTGATCTCGCTGGGTTTTTACGGCGTCAAGGGCGGCATCTTCACGCTGCGCAGCGGCGGCACGGAAAGGGTGTGGGGGCCGGCCGACAGCTTCATCGGCGACAACAACGCGTTCGCGCTGGCGCTCATCGTCACCATCCCGCTGATGTACTACCTGTACCAGCACAGCGCCAACAAATGGCTGCGCCGCGGCCTCGGCGCGATGATGGCCCTGTCGGCCCTGTCGGCGCTGGGCTCCTACTCGCGCGGCGCGCTGCTGGCGATCGCCGTGATGACGCTGTTCATGTGGTGGCGAAGCGGCCGCAAGCTGGCGCTCGGCAGCCTGCTGGTCTGCTGCGCGCCGCTGTTCTTCCTGTTCATGCCGCAGCGCTGGGCCGAGCGCATGGACACCATCGGCAACTACCAGGCCGACGATTCGGCGATGGGCCGCATCAACGCCTGGCGCATGGCCTACAACCTGGCGCAGGACCGCCTCTTCGGCGGCGGCTTCGAAGTCTCCGTGCCATCCGTGTTTGCCCGCTACGCGCCCAACCCGAACGACGTCCACGCGGCCCACAGCATCTACTTCCAGGCGCTCGGCGAGCACGGCTTCATCGGCCTGGCCCTGTACCTGGCGCTGGGCATCGCCACCTGGCGTTCGGCCAGCTGGATCGTCCAGCGCGCCGGGCAACGCGCCGACCTGGCCTGGGCCGGCGGCCTGGCGACGATGATACAGGCGAGCATAGTGGGCTTTGCCGTGGGCGGCGCCTTCCTCAGCCTGCTCTACTTCGACCTGCCCTACTACCTGATGGCCGCCATCGTCGCCACCCGCGCCCTCGTCGAACAGCAATTGCGCGACGAGGCGGCGGCGCCGCAAGCCATCGGCGCCGCCCGGGCCACGGCGCGCACCCGGGCGGCGGCCGGGCCATGAGGCGCTGGCCCGCGCCGACGCTGTCGGTCTTGATCTACCACCGCGTGCTGGCGCGCGCCGACCCGCTGCTTCCCGCCGAGCCGGACGGTGCCGCCTTCGAGCGCCAGCTGCGCCTGCTCAAACGCTGCTTCACGCTGCTGCCGCTGGGCGAGGCCGTGCGCCGGCTGCGCGACGGCGGCCTGCCGGCCCGCGCGGCCAGCCTGACCTTCGACGACGGCTACGCCGACAACGCCGAAGTGGCCCTGCCGCTGCTGCAAAAACACGGCTTGAGCGCCTGCTTCTTCATCGCCGGCGGCTATCTGGACGGCGGCATGATGTGGAACGACCGCATCATCGAGCGCGTGCGCCGGGCCGGCGACGCCGAGCTGGATTTGACGGCGCACGGGCTGGGCCGCCATCCGCTCGGCAGCGCGGCGCAGCGCTGCCAGGCCATCGCCAGCATTCTCGGCAGCCTGAAATACCTGCCCTTCGCGCAGCGCCAGGCCAGCGCCGCCGCCATCCACGGCGACGCCGGCGAGGCGCTGATGATGAGCAGCGCGCAGGTGCGCGCGCTGGCCCGCGCCGGCATGGAAATCGGCGGCCACACGGAGCGCCACCCGATCCTGGCGACACAGACGGAGGCCGAGGCGCGCAGCGACATCGCGGACGGCAAGCGCCGGCTCGAAGCATTGATCCAGGCGCCGCTGACCCTGTTCGCCTATCCCAACGGCAAAGCCGGGCGCGACTACGACGGGCGCCATGTCGCCATCGTCCGGGCGCTGGGCTTCGAGGCGGCCGTGGCGACCGACAGCGGCGTGGCCCGGCCCGGCTGCGACCTGTTCCAACTGCCCCGCTTCACGCCGTGGGAGCGCAACCGCCTGCGTTTTATGCTGCGCATGGCGCAGAACATGCTGCGCCCGTAGGCGGCGCGCCGGGCCGGCGCCCTGCCTTGCAGGCCGCCCGCCTACGCCGCCGTCACGTGCAGGCCGCGCAGCAAGGTCGCCGCCAGGCTCGCGGCAAAGGCGGCGTCGAGCGGCGCGTGCCCCAGCAGCAGCCGGAAAAACAGCGGCCCGTAGATCAGGTCCAGCGCCACCTCCAGGTCGAGGTCGGCGCGCACCTCGCCGGCCGCGACGGCCCGCAGCAGCAAGGCCCTGCCCTCGGTCCGTCGCGCCAGCACGAAATGGTTGCGGAAAGCCTTGGACAATTCCGTGTGGGGATCGGCCGCCGCGATCAGCGTCGCCACGTTGCGCCCCGTGCGCGAGGCCAGCGTCGCGACGATCCCCTGCAGTTGCTGGGCCAGCGCCTGCAGCGGCGCCTGCGCGGCGGCGCCGCCGGCGTCCGGCGCCGGCGCCTCCATCAACGCCGCCATCGTGACGGCGTGGCGGTCCGGCCACCAGCGATACACGGTCGGCTTGCCGACCCCGGCCTTGGCGGCGAGCGCCTCCATCGTCACGCCGGACGGGCCGAGCTCATCGAGCAGCGCGCGCGCGGCGTCCAGGATCGCCGCGCGCAGTTCGAGGTTGCGCGGCCGGCCGCGCGGCCGCGCTTGCACAGTTTTGTTGACAATTGTTTTCATTTATGGAACGATGCGTAACGTAATAAAACCGCTATTTTATCAAGGAGATCAACATGAGTACACCACTAGCCGTGCCCGCCAACTGTTTGACGCCATACCTGATCATCGCCGACGCCGCCAAGGCAATGGCATTTTACCAACGCGTGTTCGGGGCCACGGAACTGTTCCGCCTGGCCGACGCCGCCGGCAAGATCGGCCACGCCGAGATGCGCATCGGCGAGGCCACGCTGATGCTGGCCGACGAGTACCCGGATTTCGGCGCCCTCGGCCCGGCGCGCGTGGGCGGCACGCCCGTCACGCTGCACCTGTATGTCGCCGACGTCGACGCGACGGTGGGCTTGGCGCTGGACGCGCAGGCGACCTTGCTGCGTCCGGTCAAGGACGAGTTCTTCGGCGACCGCACGGCCACCATCGTCGACCCGTTCGGCCACCGCTGGCACCTCGCCACGCGCGTCGAAACAGTGTCGCCGGAGGAAATGCAACGCCGCTGGGACAGCGCGATGGCCGGCTGAGGCTGCCCGGGACTAGGCCGGCGCCCTCAGCTGGCCTTTAACGCCGAGCAGCACCGTGTAGGAAGTGGCGACGTGGCCGAGGAAACGCAGCGGCGGCAGCGCGCGGATCAGCCATAGGGCGATACGCGCCAGCGCGCCGCGTCCGGACACGTCCATCATGTCGAAACGGTCCATGCAGGCGACGCCGCGCGCCGCCAGGTGGTCGCGCAAGCCATAGTAGGTGAACCAATTCACGGCCGGATAGACGGCATAACCGGCCAGCTCGGGCCGCGTGCTGCGCGCCAGCGCGACGACGCGGCGCTTGAGCGCGCCCGGATACCAGGCATACAGCGGCAGCGTGAACTCCTCCTGGCGCGGACACAGGCGGTTGCTGGTGCTCAAAAACAGCGCGCCGCCCGGTTTCAGCACGCGCACCAGCTCGGCCAGCACCCCCTGCCAGTCGGCCACATGTTCAAGCAGCTCGGGCGCGATGCACAGGTCCATCGACTGGTCCGGCCACGGCAAGGCGGTGGCCGAGGCGACCTCGAAACTGATCTCCAGGCCGGCCTGCAGCGCCCGCTTGCGCGCCAGCGCGATCAGCGCCGCGTTGATGTCGACGCCGTAGACGCGGTGGCCGTGCTCGGCCCACATGCGGCATTGCGTGCCGGCGCCGCAACCGATATCGGCGACCGCCAGCGGCCGGTGCGGCCGTCCCAGCAAGCGCAGCAAAGTCGCCTGGATGGCGCCGAAGCGCTGCCGCGCCGCCTCGCTATTGCTCTCCTTTTCATAATAGGCGTAGAAATCCCCGTGGCTGCCGCTGTCCCAGACCGGCTCATCCGCCGGCGCTTTCTCGCTCATCGCGCCCCCTGACAAAGTCGGCCGCGCCGTCATGGTGCTGCCGCAACCACTGTTCCAGCATCATCAACACCCATACCATCGTGCCGTGGTAGGCCGGGTGTTCGGCCAGATGGCGGCTTTGCAAGGTGTCGATAAAGCCGGCGCGCACGATGCCGCGGCCCTTCAAGTCGCTCAGGCTGTCGAAGGCCAGTTGGCGCAAGCCCTGGTGCTGCTGCACCCACAAGCCGAAGGGCAAACCGAAGCCGTGCTTTTCCTTGCGCAGGATGGCCGGCGGCAGCGTGTCGCGCAGCGCCTGCTTGAAAAAATAGCGCAGGCGCGTGCCCTTGAGCTTTTGCCGCGGCGCCAGCCTGGCCGAGAACGCCACCATCGCGTCGTCGAGGAAGGGAAAGGCGGCCTCGACGCCGGCCAGTTCGCACGCCCCCGCCACTTTCGGCAAGTCGTTGTCGGCCAGCGTGAACTTCATGTCCATCGCCAGCATCTGGTTGATCTGGCTGTGGCCCTGGGTCAGCCAGTACGCCTCGTTCAGGCTGGCGAGAGGCGCGTCGGGGTCGACGTCGCGCAGGAAATCGTCTTCGAGCACGCTGCGGTGGCCGTAGCGCTGCAGCAGGTTGTAGCTCTCCATGCGCGCCGGCAGCGGCAGCGACGCCTGCTCGATGTAGCTGCGCGCCTTGCACAGCAGCTTATGGCGCTGGCCGACGGCGACCTTGAACAGCAGCGGTTCGACGATGACCTGGCGCAGCAGCGAGGGCACCCTGTCGTAGCGGGCGAACAAGGCTTGGCGGGCGTAGCGCTCGTTACCGCCGAACAGTTCGTCGCCGCCGTCGCCGCCCAGCAGCCGCGTGACGCCGTCGGCGCGGGCCATTTGCGCGCAGCAGTAGGCGGCCACGGCCGAGGCGTTGCCGAAAGGCTGGTCGAAGACGGCGGCGATGCGCGGCACGGCGTCGACGATGTCGTCGGCCGTCACATAGCGTTCGTGGTGGACGGTGCCGAAATGACGGGCGGCCAGGCGCGCATACGCCATTTCATCGTAGCCGGGCGCGTCGAAACCGATCGAATAGCTGCGCGCCGGCCGGCCGCTCACCTGCCCCAGCACGGCGGCCAGCGTCGAGCTGTCGGTGCCGCCGCTGAGGAAGGTGCCCGTGCCGGCGCCGGCGCCTTCCACGCTGCGCTCGACGGCGCGCCTGAGCGTGCCGAGAAACTCCGCCTTGAGCGTCTTGAACGGCAGCGTCTCGCACTCCTGGTACGCCATCGTCCAATAGGCGGCCCGGCTCAGTTTGCCGGCGCGGTAATGCAGGTATTCGCCCGGCAGCAGGCGCCGCTGGCCGGCGTAGACGGCGCCCGGCCCCGGCACCATATGGAAATACAGATAGTTGTAGAGGGCCTGGGGGTCGAGCGCGCGCGCGGCGCCCGGATGGGCCGCCAGCGCCTCGGCCGACGAGGCGAACAGCAGGCCCTGCTGCGGCGTACACTGGTAATGCAGCGCGTGGACGCCGCCGCGGTCGACCGCCAGCAGGGCCTCGTTGGCGAATTCGTCGAGGATGCACAGCGCGAACGGCCCGGCCAGCGAGGCGCAGGCCGTGGCGCCGTAGTTGCGCCACAATTGCGCCATGCGCGCCGCCAGCGCCGGATCGGCGCCCGGCGCGCCGGCCAGTTGCGGCCGGCCCCACAGCGCGATCAGCAAGCCGTCCTTATGGTACAAATGGCTGGCGCCGGCGCCGGCCGCGACGGCGGCGGCGCTGCCGTTGCCGACCACGGCCGTCAGCGCGCTGGCGTCATAGCGCGACAGCGGCGCCGCCATGCGCGCGATGAGGCGCGCGTTGGCCCGCGTCGCGTCGGGGGCCTCGTGCGCGGCCAGCCAGCCGCACAAGCCGCTCATACGAGCACCTCCAGCGCGGCCGGATGGCCGAGGAAGGCGGCCGGGCTGGCGCTCAGGCCGTAGGCGCCGGACTGGAACACGACGACCAGGTCGCCGGCGTCAGCCTTGGCCATTTCCATCTGGTCGGCCAGCAAGTCCAGCGGCGTGCACAGCGGCCCGACCACGGACACCGTCTCGCGCGGGCCGCCGGCGAGGCGGTTGCCGATCGCCACCGGGTAATTCTTGCGGATGACCTGGCCAAAATTGCCGGACGCGGCCAGGTGGTGGTGCAGGCCGCCGTCGGTGATGAGGAAGACGCGCCCGCGCGACACCTTGCGTTCGAGCACCCGGCAGACGTAGACGCCGGCCTCGGCCACCAGGTAGCGGCCCAGCTCCAGCACCAGCCGCGTCGCCGGCGAGGCCGCGCGCAGCAGCGCCATCTGCAGCGCCAGCGATTCGCCCAGCGCGCCCAGGTCGAGGGGCCGCTCGCCGGGGAAATACGGCACGCCGAAGCCGCCGCCGATGTTCAGCAGCCGCAGCGGCGCCGGCGCCTGCGCCGCCAGCGCCAGCGCCAGTTGCACGCTGCGCGCCTGGGCCTCGGCGATGGCGGCCGCCGCCAGGTTTTGCGAGCCGCAGAAGATGTGGAAGCCGAGGAAATCGAGGCCCAGCTGGCCGAGCCGGCGCAGCAGCGCCGGCACCAGTTGCGCGTCGACGCCGAACTGGCCCGCGCCGCCGCCCATTTTCATGCCGGAGTGCTTGAGCTCGAAATCGGGATTGACGCGCACGGCCACGCGCGGCGTCAAGCCCTGCCGCTCGCCGACGATGGCGATGCGCTCCATCTCGCGCTCGGACTCGACGTTGAGCAGCACGCCGGCGGCCACCGCGCAGGCCAGCTCGGCATCCGTCTTGCCGGGGCCGGCGAAGCTGATGCGGGCCGGCGGCAGCGTCGTGTCCAGCGCCGTCTTCAGCTCGCCGCCGGAGGCCACGTCGATGCCGTCGACCAGCGCCGCCATCATGTGCACCAGCGCCGGCATCGGATTCGCCTTCATCGCGTAATGCAGCTGCACGCCGGCCGGCAGCGCCTGGCGCAGCGCCGCGACGCGCTGGTGGATGTGGCCGCGCTCGTAGGCGTAGAACGGCGTGCGCCCGACCCGCTGCGCCAGCCGGGGCAAGGCCAGCGCGCCGATCTGCAGGCAATCGTCGTGGACGGCGAACTGGCGCTGCGGCGCATGCAGCGGCGCCGTCATCGGGCGCCGCCGCAAAACAGATCGGCCAGCTCGGCGGCCAGCAGCTTGCGGTCGATCTTGCCGTTCGGGTTGCGCGGCAGCGCGCCGGCGCGCACCTCGATCCAGGCCGGCGCCATATACGCCGGCAGCTTCGCCTTGCAGGCCGCCATCAGCGCCTGGCGCTCCAGCGCGACGCCGGGCGCGGCCGTGGCCAGCAGCGCGATCGCCTGGCCCAGCACCGGATGGCTGACGCCGATCGCCGCCGCCTCGCCGACCAGGCCGGTGGCGTACACCACCGCCTCGATCTCGGTCGGGCTGACGCGGTAGCCGGAGGTCTTGATCATCTCGTCGTTGCGGCCGACGAAATACAGGAAGCCCTCGGCGTCGCTGCGCACCGTGTCGCCCGACCACACGGCCAGTTCCCCGAGCGCCAGGCCGTCCTGGCGCGGCGGCAGGGGGCGGAAGCGCTCGGCCGTTCGCTCCCGGTCGTTCCAGTAGCCCATCGCCACCAGCGCGCCGCGGTGCACCAGCTCGCCCGGCTCGCCGCTGCCGCACGCGCTGCCGTCCGGGCGCAGCACCATCACCTCGGCGTTCGGGATCGCCTTGCCGATCGAGTCCGGGCGCGCATCGAGCTGCTCGGGCGCCAGATAGGTCGAGCGGAACGCCTCCGTCAAGCCGTACATCAGGTAGATGCGCGTGTGCGGCAGCGCCGCGCGCAGCTTGTCGAGCGTGCCGCGCTGCATCGCCCCGCCGGAATTGGTGATATAGCGCAGGCCGGGCAGCGCCGGCCAGCTCAGCTGCGACAACTGTATCCACAGCGGCGGCACGGCGGCCAGCGCCGTGATGCCTTCCTGCTCGACCGTCTCGACGATGTCGCGCAGCAGCAGGTAGTTCATCAGCACGGCGCAGGCGCCGCGGGAAAACGCCGTCGTCAGCTGGCTCAGGCCGTAATCGAAGCTCAGCGGCAACACGCACAGGATGCGGTCCTGGGCCGTGTTGCCCAGGTAGCTCGCGACGCTGTCCGCGCCCGCCACCAGGTTGCGGTGCGACAGCACCACGCCCTTCGGCATGCCGGTGCTGCCCGAGGTGTACAGGATGGCCGCCATGTCGCAGTCGATGGCGCGGTGCGGCGCGCCGGGCGGGGCGTGGGCCAGGCATTCGGACCAGGCGACGAAGCGCAGGCAGCTCACCAACGGCGGAGCCGCCGCCTCGGCGCCGACGACCAGCACCGTGTGCAGGTCGGCGCAGGCGGGCAGCACGTCGAGCAGCAGCCGCAGACGCTCGCGCGAGGTCACCAGCAGGCGGGCATTGCAGTCGTTCAGGATGTAGGCCAGTTGCTCGGGCTTGAGCAGCGGATTGACGGGCACGAAGACGGCGCCGGCGGCGGCCGCGCCGAACATGGCCACCACGGCCTCCTCGCGCTTTTCCAGATACACGGCGACGCGCTCGCCGCGCCCCAGTCCCAGTGCCAGCATGGCGCCGGCGGCGGCCCGCACCGCCTGCGCCAGCGCCGCGTAACTGAGCGGCACGCCCTGGTAACGCAAGGCCGGGGCCAGCGGCGTGCGCTGCGCGGACTGGAAAATGAACTCCTGTATCAGATGCGCCATGTCTCCCTCGTTGTCGATCAACGATAGGCGCGCCGTCACGCCCGCCTCACTATCGCTATGATTGGGACAAACGGCGCCGCCCTCATTGATTTTTGTCAATAAAGCAAGAAGGCGCGGCGGGCACGGCCGCGCCGCCGCCGGCCTTGAGCGGACTCAAGCCGCGCGCCGCCGGGGCGGTGTTAAATGGACTGCATCGGCCTGCGCGCCCCGTTTCCTTTCCCTGTCATGGCGAACCGTCTCATCCAGAGCGTGGCACAACTGGGCAGCCTGAACGCCGCCCTGTACGCCTGCGACCGCGTGCTGCGGCGCCTCTCCGGCGGCCGCTGGGCGCTCTATAAATACCAGTTTCTCGCCCAGGCCGTCGGCGCCGCGCCGCTGTGCGGCGGCCGCGGCGCGCGCATCGCCGTGCGCCTGTGCCGCAGCCTGCACGAGCTGCCGTCCGGCTATCCGCGTCCGGCCGCCGTGTTGCGCGCCCGCTACGCCCAGCACGCCTGCAGCCTGGCGGCCGTCCGCCACGGCGAACTGGTCGGCTTCCTGTGGCTGCTGTTCGGCGCCTGCCAGGAAGACGAGGTGCGCGCCCGCTATCTGCTGGCCTCGCCGCACTCCTGCTGGGACTTCGACGTCTGGGTGCGTCCGCAGGAGCGCCTCGGCCTGGTCTTTCCGCGCCTGTGGGACGAGGCCAACGCGCTGCTGCGGGCGCGCGCCGTGCGCTGGTCGTGCAGCCGCATCTCCGCCTTCAACCCGGCCTCGCTGGCCGCCCACGCCAGCATAGGCACGGTCGCGCTGGGCAGCGCCACCTTCCTGCGCTGCGGCCGCTGGCAATGGATGCTGGCCACGCTGGCGCCCTACTTCCACCTGTCGCGCCACGCCGGCGCGTTTCCGCGCCTGTGCTTCGACACCGGCACCCTCCCTCTCCCCCCCGTCCCGGAGTCGCCATGCCCCACCTCGAAGCCGTAAAACACATCCTGTCGACCACGCTGGGCATCGGCCAGCAAGACCTGTGCGCGGAAACGCCGCTGCTGGGCAGCGTGCCCGAGCTGGACTCGATGGCCGTCGTCGGCGTCATCGCGGCGCTGGAAAGCCACTTCGGCATCGCCGTCGACGACGACGAAATCCACGCCCGCCATTTCGCCACGCTGGGCAGCCTGAGCGACTTCGTGCACGCGAAGCTGGCCAAATGACTGCCATGCCGTTCTTTCTGCCGGCCAGCCCCGGCGAGCGCTACTGCCTGTTCCACCCGGCGGACGCGCCGGCGCCGCGCGGCGCCATCCTGTACGTGCATCCCTTCGCCGAGGAGCTCAACAAAAGCCGGCGCATGGCGGCGCTGCAGGCGCGCGCCCTTGCCGCGCTCGGCTACAGCGTGCTGCAGATCGACCTGTACGGCTGCGGCGACAGCAGCGGCGAATTCGCCAGCGCCCGCTGGCACATCTGGAAGCGCGACCTGGTGCTGGCCTGCGAATGGCTGGCCGAGCGGGTCGGCGCGCCCGTCAGCATCTGGGGCTTGCGCCTCGGCGCGCTGCTGGCGCTCGACCTGGCCAACCGCGCGCCGCTGCCGCTGGAGCGCCTGATCCTGTGGCACCCCGTCTTCAAGGGCAAGGCGCATATCGACCAGTTTCTGCGCATGCGCCTGGCCAGCCGCATGCTGGCGGCCGACGCCGGGGCCGACGGCGCCGACGCCGCGCCGACGGCGCGCCAGGAACTGGCCAACGGCGCCGGCGTCGAGGTGGGCGGCTATTTGCTCGCGCCCGAGCTGGCCAACGCCATCGACAGCCTGGACGGCGGCGGCATGCTGCCGCGCTGTCCGCTGCTGTGGCTGGAAATGATCGCGCCCGACGGCGACGTCGGCCCGGCCGCCGCGCGCCAGGCGGCCAGCTGGCGCGCCGGCGGCGCCGCGCTGACGCTGCTGCCGGTGCGCGGCCAGCCCTTCTGGGCCAGCAGCGAACTGCTGGAATGCCAGCCCTTGCTGGCGACCACGACGGCGGCGCTGGCATGATCGTCGAGCAGCGCGCGCTGCGCTTCCAGTGCCAGTCCTGCTGGCTGTTCGGCATCCTCAGCCTGCCGGAGCGGCCGCGCCCGCGCGGCGTGCTGATCGTCACCGGCGGGCCGCAGTACCGCATCGGCAGCCACCGCCAGTTCACGCTGCTGGCGCGCGTGCTGGCCGAGCGCGGCATCCCTGTGCTGCGCTTCGACTACCGCGGCATGGGCGACAGCGAGGGCGCGGCGCGCAATTACGAGGACGTCGGCGCGGACATCGACAGCGCGCTGCGCCAGTTCTTCGCCGCCGTGCCGCAGATGCGCGAACTGGTGCTGTGGGGCCTGTGCGACGGCGCCACCGCCGCCGCGCTGCACGCCTGCGCCGACAGCCGGATCTGCGGCCTGATCCTGCTCAACCCCTGGGTGCGCACGACGCCTGGACTGGCGCGCGCGACGCTGCGCCACTACTATCTGGCGCGGCTGCGCGACCCGGCCTTCTGGCGCAAGCTGGCGGGCGGCGGCCTGCGCCTGGCCGAGGCGCTGCGCTCGCTGCTGCGCCTGGCCGGCGCCGCGCGCGCGCCCGACGCCGAGCCGGCGAAGTCGGCGCCGCAGCGCATGTTCGAGGCGCTGTCACGCTTCAAGGGCCGCGTGCTGATCATCCTCAGCGGCGACGACCTGACGGCCTGCGAATTCGCCGACCTGCAAAACAGCAGCCCGGCCTGGCGCAAGATCAGCGCCGGCCCGCTGCTGCGCCAGGTGCACCTGGCGCAGGCCAACCACACGTTCTCGCGCGCCCTGTGGCGCGACCAGGTGGCGCAACTGAGCGTCGACTGGATCACGTCATGGTGAAGCGCGTGTTGATGATCGCCTATCACTTCCCGCCGTACACCGGCGGCAGCGGCATCCAGCGCACGCTCAAATTCAGCGAGTATCTGCCGCAGTCGGGCTGGCAACCGATCGTGCTGACGGCCAGCGCCTGCGCCTACCGCCGCGACGGCGCGCCGGCCGACGCCGTCGCCGCCCACGTGACGCTGCGCCGCAGCTTCGCGCTCGACAGCGCGCGCCACCTGGCGCTGCGCGGGCGCTACCCGGCGCTGCTGGCCCTGCCCGACCGCTGGATCTCCTGGTGGCTCAGCGCCGTGCCGGCCGGCCTGGCGCTGATCCGCCGCCACCGCCCCGACGTCATCTGGTCCAGCTACCCCATCGCCACCGCGCACCTGATCGGCCTGACGCTGCACCGCCTCAGCGGCCTGCCGTGGATCGCCGACCAGCGCGACCCGATGAGCGACGACGGCTATCCGGCCGACCCGCGCACCCGCCGCCTGCACCGCTGGATCGAGGCGAAAATCCTGGCGCACAGCGCCAGCATGGTGTGCACCACGCCGGGCGCCGTGCGCGCCTACCGGGCGCGCTTTCCGCTGCTCGGGCAGGAACGCTTCAGCCTGATCGAAAACGGCTACGACGAGGCCGACTTCGCCGCCGCGCCGGCCGCCGCGCGCGATGGCGGCCGCTTCCGCCTGCTGCACAGCGGCGCCGTCTACCCGTCCGAACGCGACCCCAGCGCGCTGTTCGCCGCGCTGGCGCGGCTGCGCGGCGAGGGCGTGCTCGGCCCGGACAATTTCCAGCTCGTGCTGCGCGCCAGCGGCCACGACGCGCACCTGCGCGCGCTGGCCGGCGCCGGCGGCGTCGCCGAGCTGGTCGAGCTGGCGCCGCCGCTGCCCTACCGCGCGGCGCTGGCCGAGATGCAGGCGGCGGACGGCCTGCTGCTGCTGCAGGCGGCCAACTGCAACGCGCAGATCCCGGCCAAGCTGTATGAATACCTGCGCGCCGGGCGGCCGCTGCTGGCGCTCACCGACCCCGCCGGCGACAGCGCGGCGGCATTGCGCCGCTGCGGCATCGACACCATCGGCAAGCTCGACTCGGCAAGCGACATTGCGCACGCCCTGACGCGCTTCCTGTCGCTGGCCCGGCAAGGCAGGGCGCCGCTGGCCAGCGCCGCCGCCGTCGCCCTGCACTCGCGCCAGGCGCGCAGCATCGAACTGGCCGCCCTGCTGGAACGCGTCGGCCGCAAGGAGGAAACATGAAAACATCCACCCCGCTGGCCGCGGCGCTGCTGCTGGCCGCCGCAGCGGCCAGCGGCGCGAACTGCGACGACTACGTGCGCCACAACCCCGGCGGCGACTACACCAACGCCGACGACCGGCAAGGACTGGAAGTGGTGGAGAAATTCCACTTCTCCAAGGACGTCGAAAACCTCGTGCGCGGCATGTCGGCCAGCCTGGGCGGGGATATCGGCTACACGCTGGAGCACTTCCCCAACCACCACCGGGCGCTGGCGGCGATGGCCAAGCTGGGTTTGCGCGGCAAGACCGCGCAGCCGGCCGGGGCCAAATACAGCGTTGCCTGCTACTTCGAGCGGGCCATCCGCTTCAAGCAGGACGACGCCGCCGTCAGGTCGATCTACGGCTCCTATTTGCTGGCCGGCGGACACGCCGACGCCGCTTTGCAGCAGTTGCGGGAGGCGGCGCAGCTGGCGCCGGAGCAGCCGACCATCCAGTACAACCTGGGCCTGATGTATGCGAAGAAAAAGGAGTATGCGCAAGCCCTCGCGCATGCGCACAAGGCGTATGCGCTGGGTTTTCCGCTGCCCGGGCTGAAGAACAAACTGCTCGCGGCGGGACAGTGGCGCGAGCCGCCGGCGCGGGACGGCGGCGCGGCGCCGGACTGAGCCGGCGCCGCCGGCCCTTGCTACTTGATACCGTGGTGGTTCATCAGGTCGTACAGGGTCGGCCGGCTCACCCCCAGCAACTCGGCCGCCTTGACGATGTTGCCGTCGGCCCGCGCCAGCGCCCTCACCATCACCTGGTACTCCGCCGCGTCGCGCGCCTGGCGCAGGTTGACGGAGCCCTCGGCCGCCGGCGACTCAGGCAGTCCCAGGTCTTCGACGCCGATCTGCGGCCCGTCCGACATGATGACGGCGCGCTTGATGCAGTTCTCCATCTCGCGCACATTGCCGGGCCAGGCGTAGGCTTCGATGGCCGCCAGCGCGTCGGGGCTGAAGTTCTGCGACGGCCGCCCCTCGCTGGCGCAAAACTTGTTCTTGAAGTGGTGCGCCAGCAAGGCGCTGTCGCCGACGCGCTGGCGCAGCGGCGGTATCGTCAGCACGATTTCGCTGAGCCGGTAGTACAAGTCCTCGCGGAAGCTGCCGGCCGCCGCCTGCGCCTTCAGGTCGCGGTGCGTGGCGCAGACGATGCGCACGTCGACGGCGATTTCGCTGCGTCCGCCGATGCGCTCTATCACCCGCTCCTGCAGAAAGCGCAGCAGCTTGGCCTGCAAGCCCGACGCCATGTCGCCGATCTCGTCGAGAAAAAAAGTGCCGCCGTGGGCCAGCTCGATCTTGCCCAGGGTCTGCTTGGCGGCGCCCGTAAACGCCCCCTTTTCATAGCCGAACAACTCGCTTTCGAGCAGGCTCTCGGGAATCGCCGCGCAATTGATGGCGACGAAGCGCTTGTCCTGGCGCGTGCCGAGCGCGTGCAGGCCGCGCGCGATCAACTCCTTGCCGCTGCCCGAGTCGCCCAGCAGCATCACGGTGGCCGACGACGGCGCCACCTTCTCGACGCTGCGGCACAGCTTGAGCATGCCGGGGTCGCGGCTGACGATGCCCGCCAGCGGCGAGTCGGCCTGGGTCTGCAGCATGCGCCGGTTTTCCTGCTGCATGGCGTGCAGGTAGAAGGCGCGTTCGACCACCAGGGCCAGCATGTCGGCGTCGAAGGGCTTCTGGTGGAAGTCGTAGGCGCCCATGCCGATCGCCTTCAGCGCGTTGGCGCGCTCCTGGTTGCCCGACAGGATGATGACCTTGGTGTCCGGCGCCAGCGCCAATATCTGCTGCAGCGTCGCCAGACCCTCGCTGGCGCCGTCCGGGTCGGGCGGCAGGCCCAGGTCCATCGTCACCACGGCCGGCTGGTGCCGGCGCATGTGCGCCAGCGCCGCCTCGCGCTCGCCGGCCACCAGCACCTCGTAGGCGTCGAAGCTCCAGCGCAACTGCTTTTGCAAGCCCGTGTCGTCCTCGATCACCAGCATTTTTTTCTTGCCCATGCCTCACCTCATTTTCCCCGCGCCGCCGCGGCGCCGTCCCCGTGCAGCGGCAGGATCACCCGGAACGTCGTGCCCACCGCCGGCTTGCTGCTGACCTCCAGCTCGCCGCCCACCTCGCGGATGTATTCGCGGCTTTCAAACACGCCTATGCCCATGCCCGCCGCCTTGGTCGACTCGAAGGGCTTGAACAGGCGCTCGCGGATGAACTGCTCGCTCATGCCCAGGCCCGTGTCGCCCAACTCGACCACCGCGCTGTCGCGCTCGCGCAGCAGGCGCACCAGCACGCGGCCGTCCTTGGCGGTGGCTTCGACGGCGTTCTGGATCAGGTGGCCGAGCACCCGCTCCAAACGCCCACGGTTGGCCAGCACCGTCAAGCCGCCCTGGGCGATTTCCAGCGCCGGCGCCGGCTCCAGCGCGGCCCGCGCCGACACGGCGTGCGCCAGCACCTGCTCGATGAGCAGCGGCGCGGCCAGCTCCTGCGTCTCGCCGCGGCTGAGTTTTTGCAGCAGCGCCGTCATTTTCTTGACCGAATGGTCCAGCGTGTCCAGCATGTCCTGCTGGAACTCCGGCTTGGCCTTATGCTTTTCCGCGTTGCTCAGCAACAGGGACAACTGCGACACCAGGTTCTTCAAGTCGTGGACGATAAAGGTCGACATGCGGTTGAAGGACTCGAACTGGCGCGCCACCAGCAGCGAGTCGGCCGACTCGCGGTGCGCCAGGTAGCTGGCGGCCTGGCTGCCGGCGATCTTCAGCAGGTCGCGCACTTCCCAGTTCAGGTTGATGCGCGTGCGCGGCTGGGCCAGCGCGACGAAACCGAACAGGCTTCCGTGCAGCATCAGCGGCACCACCAGCCACAGTTGCGGCATGGCGCAGGTCCATTGCGGCAGCGGCAACTGGCCGTAGCGCAGCGGGTGGGCCAGGCACTCGGGTACGTCGATCACCCACTGGCGCCGTTCCAGCATCTGGCAAAACGCGCTGTCGGCCGGCTCGCCGGCCGTTTGCGGCGCCATGTTCCAGCTCGCGGCCGGCACGCAGCGGGTCCGCTCGCGGCGTATCCACAGCGCACCGGCCGGGCTTTCGACCAGTTGCGCGACGGCCTGGATGGTGCGCTCGCCCAGGCCGGGGCCGTCCTCGGAGAGCGCGCGGGTGAAGCGCAACCACTCTTCGCGGTAGTCGAAGCTGGCCTGATAGAAATGCTTATTGATGAAGACCTTTAACTTCGAGCGCAGCGCGCCGGAAAACAGTACGCTGGCCAGCAGCAGCACGGCGCCGCCCAGGTAGGCGACCTGCATCACCGGCCCCCAGGCGCCGCCGAAGTAGCGCAGGTAATAGGCGCTGGACGCCATCGCCAGCAGGTAGACGGCCGAGCCCAGCAGCGCGGCCGAGCGGAACATCATCTGGCGCGACATCGCCAGCCCCAGCTCCCAGGCCGGATTACGCGCCGCCGACAAGGCCAGCAGGGGCGCCGTCAGGGCGTTGACGATGCCGCGCGCGGCCCAGATATCGTCGTTGATGGCGCGGAACAGCAAGCCGTCGCTGTACAGGTAAAAGTCGTAGGCGAACAGGCCGCCGATGCCCAGGCAGGCGAATTTGACGCCCCAGCGCTGCGGCGCCGGCGTGTTGCGATACCATTGCTCGACGAGCAGCATGCCCAGCACCGCCAGCAACAGGCGGCTGACGATCAGCGTCAGCGTCGCCGCCACCGCCCATTGCGCCCGCCCGGCCAGCGCGCCGGCCAGCAGCTCGGCGCCGGCGATGCCGCCGATGGCGAAGAAATAGGCGTTCAGGCGCAGCCCGGCCGGCTGCAGCAGCAACAGCACGAACACCAGCCACGCCCCGGAGCGCAGAATTTCCAGGACATTGGCCGGCATCGACAGCGGCCCCGGCCACACGGGCAGCGCCGCCGCGGCCGTCGCCCACACGGCCGTCAGCAGGCAGGCGACGGCCAGCGCGCGGGCATGGCGGCGCGCCCGCCAATTGCCCAGCAACAGCAGCGACAGCCCGAAAAACGCCAGCGAGGCCAAACCGTAGCTCAGCGCGGCGATATCGCCGGACGACAGCGCCGGCGGCGTCACCGGCTGCCCTGGCCGAACAAGACCACCTGCACCGTGTCGAGCAGAATCAGCAGATCGAGGAACAGGCTGTTATTTTTCACATAATACAAATCGTATTGCAGTTTGCGCACCGCGTCGTCGACCGAGGCGCCGTACTGGTAGCGCACCTGGGCCAGCCCCGTCACGCCCGGCTTGATGCTGTGGCGCACATCGTAATACGGCACCTGCGCCTTCAACTGCTCGACGAAATAGGCCCGCTCCGGGCGCGGGCCGACGAAGCTCATTTCGCCGCGGAACACATTGAGCATCTGCGGCAGCTCGTCGATGCGCAGCTTGCGTATCAGCTGGCCGACGCGCGTCACGCGCGGGTCGTCGGCGGCGGCCCAGATCGGCTTGCCGTCGCCCTCGGCGTCCTTGCGCATGCTGCGGAACTTCAGCACCTTGAAGATCTTGCCGTCCTTGCCGACCCGCTCCTGCTGGTAGAAGACGGGGCCGCCGTCCTCGCAGCGTATCCACAGCGCCGCCGCCAGCATCACCGGCAGCGCGGCGACGCAGATGGCGGCGCTGGCGGCCAGGTCGAAGATGCGCTTCGACGTGGCGCGCACAAAACTCTGGTCGAAGCCGCCGCCGTAGGTCAGATAGCTCGGCTGCAGCGAGTCGATGCGGATCTGGCAAGCCTCGCGCTCGAAAAAGGTGGCCGCGTCGATGACGCGCACGCCGCCCAGCGCGCATTCGAGCAGCTGGCGGGCCGGGAAAGCGCCGTTGCGCCTGTCGTTGACGGACACCACGATCTCGCTGGCGCCGTAGCGGCGCGCGATCGCCAGCAGCGAGGGCGCGCCCGGCAGCAGCAGCGCCGACGTCACGCAGCATTCCTCGCCGGGCACGTCGACGCAGCCGACGACGGTGAACTGGTGGTAGCCGACCTTGCTGGCGGCCAGCGCGATGCACTCGCGCGCCAGCGGCCCGGCGCCGACCAGGATCAGGCGCGACTCCAGCATGGCCGAGCCGGCCGAGGTGAACAGCAGCAGGCGGGTGAGCAGCACGCCCACGGCGCCGAGCAGGAAGGCGAGCAGGCCGCCGCGCGCGAAATGGATGGTCGGCACCATGTAGAACAGCAGGCTGAGCAAGGCAAAACCCAGCGCGAACGAGGGCATGATGCGCACCAGGGTGTTGCGGATGTCCTCGCGCGAGCGGTGCTGGTACATGCCCAGCGTGCTCATGCTGAAGACGATGACGAGGGCGAAAGCCAGCGACGACAGATACCAGTCCTCCGCCCGCGCCGCCGTGCGCGCGTCGCCCAGCCAGATGGCCGACACCAGGGCGGCCGAGACGAGCAGGATAACCATTTCCAGCAACAGCAGGATGAAGGCCATCTTCGACACATAATGGCTGAAAATTCGGATCATGATCGCCCCCGCGCACAGATGCGGCCGGGCGGGCACCATGTCCGGACCGGTCGCCTTTCCATCATGGCGGACTGTGCGGCGCAGATGTTGAGCCGCCACAAGCGCGGGGCGCGGGGAAAGAAAGCGCGGCGAATTTAGCGCAAGCCACTGCGTTTCCATGCTAAATGGACTATAGTATGCTTCCTCACAAAAAATCTAATTGTCATGAAATTTGATGTAGCGATTGTCGGCAGCGGACTGGCGGGATTGTCAGTGGCGTTGCACCTGGCTGAAACGCGCACCGTCGCAATCATTTCCAAACGCGCGCTGCTGGACGGCGCCAGCAACTGGGCCCAGGGCGGCATCGCCGCCGTGCTCGACTCCGGCGACAGCCACACCCAGCACATCGACGACACCCTGGTGGCCGGCGGCGGCCTGTGCGACGAAGGCGCCACCCGCTTCATCGTCGAGCACGGCCGCGAAGCCATCGAATGGCTGATCGCCCAGGGCGTGCCGTTCACCCGCGACGCCAGCGCCGAGCTGGGCTTCCACCTGACCCGCGAAGGCGGCCACAGCCAGCGCCGCATCATCCACGCCGCCGACGCCACCGGCCACGCCGTCCAGGTGACGCTGGAGCAGAAGGTGCGCGCCCACCCGAACATCACGCTGTTCGAGCACCATTGCGCGATCGACTTGATCACCTCCGACAAGCTGGAACACAAGCGCAGCCAGCGCAACGCCCAGCCTAAATGCCACGGCCTCTACGTGCAGGACGAGGAAACGGGCAAGGTGCTGACCTTCTCGGCCGAGCAGACGGTGCTAGCCACGGGCGGCGCCGGCAAGGTCTACCTGTACACGACCAATCCGGACACGGCCAGCGGCGACGGCATCGCCATGGCCTGGCGCGCCGGCTGCCGCGTCTCGAACATGGAATTCATCCAGTTCCACCCGACCTGCCTGTACCACCCTTACGCGAAATCCTTCCTCATCACGGAAGCGATCCGCGGCGAGGGCGGCTTGCTGAAACTGCCGCCGCAAGCGGGCGCGGCGGCCGGCACCCGCTTCATGCTGGGCCACGACGAACGGGCCGAGCTGGCGCCGCGCGACGTCGTCGCCCGCGCCATCGACTTTGAAATCAAGAAACGCGGCCTCGACTACGTGCACCTGGACATCAGCCACAAGCCGGCCGCGTTCCTCATCGAACACTTCCCGACGATCTACGCGCGCTGCCTGGAACTGGGCATCGACATCACCAAAGAGCCGATTCCCATCGTGCCGGCGGCCCACTATACCTGCGGCGGCGTCGTCACCGACCTGTCCGGGCGCACCGACCTGCCGGGCCTGTACGCGGTCGGCGAGACGGCTTGCACCGGCCTGCACGGCGCCAACCGCCTGGCCAGCAATTCCCTGCTCGAATGCCTCGTCATCGGCCGCGCCTGCGCGCGCGACATCGAACACAGCGAACGCAAGCCGGTGCCCTATCTGCCGGACTGGGATGAAAGCCGCGTCACCGACGCCGACGAGGAAGTGGTCATCGCCCACAACTGGGACGAATTGCGCCGCTTCATGTGGAACTACGTCGGCATCGTCCGCACGACCAAGCGCCTGGAACGGGCGCAACACCGCATCGCCCTGCTGAAAGAGGAAATCGACGAGTACTACCGCAACTTCCGCATCACCCACGACTTGCTGGAACTGCGCAACCTCGTCGACGTCGCCTCGCTGATCGTCAACAGCGCGCTGTCGCGGCGCGAAAGCCGCGGCCTGCACTTCAGCCGCGACTATCCGGAAACCCTGCCGAAAGCCTTGCCCAGCGTGCTGACGCCGGCGCGCCGCTAAAGCCCCACGGCGGCCCGCAGCCAGCGGCGCCGCCCTCCCCCTCCTTCCCCAAAAACGGCAGCGGCGGGCCGGCGGCCATTCCCGCCATCCGCCATTCGACCTACGCCCCCGCCGCGGCGGCCGGTATTTTCCCTCCCCCAAAAAAAATATCCTTTTAGGATCAGATCCTATTCCCCTAATGTTATCAGATTGCTATAATGAACTTAATAACACTACTGACCATGTGGTAATACCCCGCCACGGACGTCTTCACCATCTCCTTGCCACACGTTAGGAAAGTGCATTTAATATGTTGAGCAGAAAACACGATATACAGGAACTGGGCAGCGAACAGCTCACCATCAAGATCAACGGCCAGCCAGTTGCCGCCGCCCATGGCGAAACCGTGCTGAGCGTGCTGAACGCCGTCGGCATGCGCCAGCTGGCCCGCAACGACAGCCAGCAAGTGATGGGTTCCTATTGCGGCATGGGCGTATGCCATTGCTGCCAGGTGAAAATCGACGGCCGCTACAAGCGCCGCGCCTGCCAAACCATCGTCCAGGCGGACATGCTGGTGGAAACCGCCGTCAACCGCATCGAACTGGAGGGCCTGCAATGAGCTCGCGTCCCCTGATCGTCGGCGGCGGCCCCGCCGGCATGGCCGCGGCCATCGAACTGGCCAAGCACGGCGTCGCCAGCACCATCGTCGACGAGGCGTCGCGCCTTGGCGGCGTGCTCTACCGCGGCCCGCTGCGCCAGGGCGTCACGCTGGACTACCTGGGAGAGCGCTATCGTGACTCGATGCAGGCCCTGCACAAGGAATTCGAGCGCATCCGCAGCGCCGTCGACGTGCGCCTGAACACCCGCGTCGTCGGCGGCGAGGCCGGCAACGCGCTGTATGCCTTGAACGAACAGGAACAGGTCGAACATTTCAGCTACGAACACTTGCTGCTGTCGGCCGGCTGCCATGAACGCAGTGTGCCCTTCCCCGGCTGGACACTGCCGGGTGTGATGATGCTGGGCGGCCTGCAATTACAAATCAAGAGCGGCGTGGTGAAACCGCTGGGGCGCACCGTCATCGCCGGCACCGGCCCCCTGCTGCCCCTGGTCGCCTGCCAGTTGCACCGCGCCGGCGCGGAAGTGGCCGGCGTCTACGAGGCGTGCAGCTTCGGCCGCATCGCCAAGGAAACCCTGGCGCTGCTGAACAAGCCGCAGCTCTTCCTCGATGGCCTGAGCATGCTGGGCTACCTGAAGCGCCACGGCGTCCCCATGCATTACGGCATGGGCGTCGTCGCCGTGCAAGGCCAGAGCGAGCTGCAAGACATCACGCTGGCCCCCTACGACAGCAACTGGAAAGCCGACCTGGCGCGGCAGCAGCAAGTGGTGGCGGAGACGCTGGCGGTCGGCTACGGCTTCATCCCGCGCACCCAGCTGACCCAGCAAATGGATCTGCAGCACGATTACCACGCCGATGGCTACCTGAAGCCGCTGATCAACGAATGGCAGCAGAGCAGCCAATCGCACATCCACCTGGCCGGCGACATCGGCGGCCTGCGCGGCGGTGAAGCGGCCATGCTCAGCGGCCGCATCGCCGCCCTGTCGATACTGCGCCAGCGCGGCGCCATCGGCGACAACGAAGCCGCCTCGATACGCCAGCAATACCTGGGCAAACTGCAGTCCATCCTGCGTTTCCGCGTCGGCATCGACAGCTTTACCGAGCGCGGCAGCGCGCAACTGGCCCTGCCCGACGCCGACACCGTCATCTGCCGTTGCGAACACGTCACCCGCAAGGAAGTGGACACGGCGCTGTCCCAGGGCGTGCAAGACTTGATCAGCCTGAAAATGCGCACCCGCGTCAGCATGGGCGATTGCCAGGGCAAGATGTGCGTCGGCTATTGCAGCGACCGCCTGCGCGAGCACACCGGCAAGGCCGACATCGGCTGGATACGTCCGCGCTTCCCGCTGGACCCGCTGCCGTTCTCGGCCTTTGCCGCGATCGCCACCACAGACACGCTCACCGAAGAGGTTTGAACATGAACAAGAAATACGATATCGTCATCGCCGGCGGCGGCGTCATCGGCGCCTCCTGCGCCTACCAGCTGTCGAAACGGCCAGGCCTGAAAGTCGCCCTGATCGACGCCAAACGCCCCGGCAACGCCTCGCGCGCCTCGGCCGGCGGCCTGTGGGCCATCGGCGAATCCGTGGGCCTGGGCTGCGGCGTGATCTTCTTCCGCATGAATTCCGCGAAGAACAAACGCGAAGCGGCCGGCAACGCCGTCGAAGTCAGCGCCAGCACCCCGCACATCCTGCCGGACAGCTTCTTCAACTTCGCGCTGGCCTCGAACGCCATGTACCCGCAGTTGCACCAGGAATTGATGGACAATCATGGCATGGACTTCAAGTTCGAGGAAACCGGCTTAAAATTCGTCATCTACGACGAACAAGACCAGTTGTACGCCGAGCACATCGCCGCGCAGATCCCCCACCTGTCGGACCAGGTGCGCTGGCTCGACCAGACGCAACTGCGCGCCAACGAGCCCTACATCAGCCACAGCGCCACGGGTGCGCTGGAATTCCTCTGCGACCACCAGGTCAGCCCCTTCCGCCTGACGGACGCCTATACCGAGGCGGCGCGCCAGAACGGCGTCGACATCTACTTCAACACCAACGTCAGCGGCGTGGTGCGCCAGGGCAGCCGCGTGATCGGCGTCGACACGCGCGAGGCGGGCCGCTTCTATTGCGACACGCTCATCAACGCCGCCGGCTCCTGGGCCTCCGAGCTGTGCGAATGGGCCAGCGACCGCAGCATCCCGGTCAAACCCGTCAAAGGCCAGATCGTGCTGACCGAGAAATTACCCAAGCTGCTGCGCGGCTGCATCACCACCAGCGACTGCTACATCGCGCAGAAAGACAATGGCGAAATCCTCATCGGCAGCACCACCGAGGACAAGGGCTTTGACGTCAGCAACACGCTGCCGGAAATCACCGGCCTGGTGCAGGGCGCCAGCCGCTGCATCCCGGAACTGCAAAACGTCAACATCAAGCGCTGCTGGGCCGGCCTGCGCCCCGGCTCGCCGGACGAGCTGCCGATCCTCGGCGCCATGCCCGGCACCGAAGGCTACCTGAATGCCTGCGGCCATTTCCGCACCGGCATCCTGACGTCGGCCATCACCGGCGTGCTTTTGGACAAGCTGGTGCACAAGGAAGCCACGCCGATCGACGTCACGCCCTTCCTGGCCAGCCGTTTCAGCGAATGCCGGCAAGTCGCGGCCCCAGCGGAAGCGGCCTTGGCCGAGTAAGCCATCCAGAGCCGGACCCGGACCTGCGGGTCCGGCTCCGGCCGTGACCTCGCCAGCCGGACCGTCGTCGGACGCTACCTGGGCGGCGCCAATGATATGATCGCCGCATCATGAACCCATTTCTTGACAATATAGCCTGGCACACGCTCGTCGGGCCGCATGCCGGCTTCGCCATCGGCACCAATGAGGCGCGCCGCTATGCGCCGGGCTTTCCTTCCTTTATCGCTTTTCCGGATTTCGACAAGCCGAACTTTGATGCCTTGCTTCCCTACACAGAACCTGGCGAGCTCCTATACTGCGCCGGCTGGGCGGGGGTCGCTCCCGCCGGTTGGCGCGTCGAGGCCGAGTCCATTCTCTTGAGGATGGCCTGGAACGGCCCCATGCCCGCCGTGGACGAGGCGCCCGAGGCCGTGCTGCTCGGCGTGCGGCACGCCGCGGCGGCGCACGAATTGGCCATGCTGACCCGCCCGGGACCGTTCAGCCCGAGAACCATCGAGCTTGGCGACTATTTCGGCGTATTCGACGGGCCGCGTCTGATGGCAATGGCCGGTGCGCGCGTGTGCGCCGGTGGAATAAGCGAAATCAGCGGCGTTTGCACCCATCCCGACTTTCAGGGCAGAGGCTGGGCCAGCCGCCTTATCGCCAAACTGCTCCGGCGCGAAATGCAGCGCGGCGTAACACCGTTCCTGCGCGTCATGCGCGACGGCGTCGCGGCCCAGGGCCTCTATCGGCGCATGGGATTCCGCGACGATGGCGAGGCGGTGGCCAGAATGATTTCGCGCGACTGATACTGCCGCGGCGCGGCCTCGTTCGCTGGCGAACCGCCCGACTGGGGAGCGGCCGCGATCTACAACAGGAATTTACGCTCCGCCACATCAAGCCGGCCGCCCTCCGGCGTCTCGTCCTTCAGTTCGACGCCGGACAATTGCCGCCGCCGCGACTCCGCCAGCAGGTAGTGCAGTTTGAACGCCGCCTCCTCGTAGCGCAAACCGGCCGGGCGCACGTTCGAGATGCAATTGCGGCTCTCGTCGGTCAGGCCGGCGCGCGGCGCCCATGTCAGGTATAGGCCCATGCTGTCCGGCGAGCTCAGGCCGGGCCGCTCGCCGATCAGCACCAGCGCGGCGCGCGCGCCCAACACCTCACCAACCTCGTCGCCGACCGCCACCCTGCCCTGCTGGACGACGGCGATGGGTGCCAATGCCCATTGCTCCACGGCCAGACGCCGCATCAGTATCCGCAGGAAGGGTAAGGCGTTCTGTTCGATTGCCAGCGCCGACAGGCCGTCGGCGATGACGAAGGCAAGGTCATACGGCTGGGCGCGCAGGGTCACCAGCATCTGCCGCGAGGCCGGGTCGAGCTTGCGGCCCAGATCGGGGCGCTGCAGGTAGACATTGCGACTCTCCGCCGCGCTGCGCAGGGCGACGCCGGGCAGCGCCAGGGCCTGGCCCAGCGATTGCGCCAGCGCCGCGCCGTCCAGCGCCAGATGCACGGCGTCGCGGGCGCGCGCGTGCGCCAGCTGGAATTCGAGCTGCGGCGCGGTCGGCTGGCTGACGCCGGCGCGGCCCAACGCGATGCGCGCGGCGGTGAACTGTCGCAGGGCTTGCCAGGGATTGGCAATCACGGTCTTGTTACTCATGCGCTCCCCTTATGACAATCGCAGCAGCGCCTGCTGGAACGGCGCGGGCAAGGTATCGCCCAGTGTCACTTGCTGGTCCTCGGTAAATATCTGCATTTGCCGCAGCCAGGCGTCGAATTCCGGCGCCGGCCGCAACCCGAACACGCGGCGCGCGTACAGCGCGTCGTGGAAGGACGTGGTTTGGTAGTTCAGCATGATGTCGTCCGAGCCGGGGATGCCCATCACGAAGGTGCAGCCGGCCGCGCCCAGCATCGTCAGCAGGACGTCCATATCGTTCTGGTCCGCCTCGGCGTGGTTGGTATAGCAGACGTCGCAGCCCATCGGCAGGCCCAGCAGCTTGGCGCAGAAGTGGTCTTCCAGCCCGGCGCGGATGATCTGCTTGCCGTCGTACAGGTATTCCGGGCCGATGAAGCCGACCACGGTGTTTACCAGCAGCGGACGGAACTTGCGCGCCACCGCGTAGGCGCGCGCCTCGCAGGTTTGCTGGTCGAGGCCGTGGTTGGCGTTGGCCGACAGCGCGCTGCCCTGCCCCGTCTCGAAGTACATGACGTTGTCGCCGACGGTGCCGCGCTGGAGCGACAGCGCCGCCTGCCGCGCCTCGCCCAGCAGTTGCAGGTTGACGCCGAAGCTTTGGTTGGCCGCTTCGGTGCCGGCTATCGACTGGAACACCAGGTCGACCGGCGCGCCCCGCTCAATGGCGGCGATGGTGTTGGTGACATGCGTGAGCACGCACGATTGCGTCGGGATGTTGTAGCGGGCGATGATTTCGTCGAGCATGGTGACGATCTTGATCACTTGCGGCACATTGTCCGTGGCCGGATTGATGCCGATGACGGCGTCGCCGCTGCCGTACAGCAGGCCGTCGAGCACCACGGCGGCGATGCCGGAGGCGTCGTCGGTCGGGTGATTCGGCTGCAGCCGCGTCGACAGGCTGCCCGGCAGGCCGATGGTGTTGCGGAAGGCGGTGACGACGCGGCATTTGCGCGCCACCAGCACCAGGTCTTGCACGCGCATGATTTTCGACACGGCCGCCGCCATTTCCGGCGTGATGCCGGGCGCCACGGCCGCCAGCGCGGCGCCGTCGACGGCGTCGCCAAGCAGCCAGTTGCGGAAGTCGCCGACCGTCAGGTGGCGGATGGCGGCGAACGCGCCGGCGTCGTGCTCGTCGATGATCAGGCGGGTGATTTCATCGCTTTCATAGGGCACCACCACGTCGTTCAGGAAGCTCGTCAGCGGCAGCGCGGCCAGCGCCATCTGCGCCGCCACCCTTTCCTCGGCACTGCCCGCCGCCACGCCGGCCAGGTAATCGCCCGAGCGGGCCGGCGTGGCCTTGGCCATCAAGTCCCGCAGGTCGCGGAACAGATATGTCTTGCTGCCGACCGTGTGCGCGAATTGGCTCATGTGCTTCCCTCCTCCGTGGTGATGCCCAAGCCTCAAGGCGGACTAAAAATTGCGCGCGGCGCTGACCTGGATGCGCTTGCCGACGACATTCTTGCCGCTGCCATCCATATTAAAGAAGGTCCACAGGGGCTGGCCGTTTTTCTTGTCGTCGCCGTTGTTGTAGACGGCCGCCGCCGAAAAGGTCCAGCTGTCCCAGGTTGTCGTCACGCCCACTTTGACGTCGGCGAAGTTATAGGCGCCCAGCTTGCGCACGCGCTGGTGGCCGGCGTGCAGGTTCAATGTCCATCCCGGCGTCAACTCGGGATTCCAGTTCGCCTCGACGTAGGTCGAACCACGCGAATCGACGATGTCGCCACTGTAGGGATCGACGGCGTAGCCGAACCAGTTTTTGCTCAGCGTCAGCCAAGCGTAGGCGTTGAAACTGCCGACGTTGAGGCCCAGCTTGGCGTCCTGGGTGTCGTAATTGATGCTGCGGCCGCCGGCGCGAAACCGGGCCGCCGGATACCAGTAGGTGACGAGGCCGGCATCGACGTTGCTGTCCTTGCCCAGCGCGTAGCGATAGCCGCCGTACAGGTCGATTTCGGCGCCGCTGCCGTTGTTGTAGGCCGCGTTCGACACGCCCGAGCCGAACACGCCCAGGTAGGCGCCGCTGGCATGGCTGAAGTCGACGCTGGCCTGCGCCGTCGCTTTGCCCTGGGTTTGCGAGACGCCGCGGAACAGGTAATCGGACAGCAGCGTCACATTGCCGCTGACGCCCCATGCGGGCGCCGGGGCGGCCTCGGCGGCATGGACGGACGCCTGGCAGGCGAGCAAGGCGCAGGCGGCAAGCAGCGCGCCGGATCGGGTAAGTGTTGACATGGGCAAGTATCCTGGTGAGATGGTGGGCTGGATTCAAACGGCGTCGTAGATGGCCAGTTCTTCGCGGCTGCCGCGGGTCAGCAGGAAGAAAACATAGCCGAGGGCGAGGAAGCCGGTGAAGATGCCGAATATCAAAGGGTTGTAATAAATCATGGTCGCCATGCACACGGCCGCCCCGAACAGCGCGAACGCCGGGAAATAGGGATAGAACGGCGCGCGGAACGGCCGCGCCATGGCGGGGGCGCTGCGGCGCAGCTTGAACAGGCTCAGCATGCTGATCAGGTACATCGTGATGGCGCCGAAGACCGACATCGTGACGATGTTCGCCGTCAGGGTCTGCCCGCCGATCTTGATCAACTCGTCGCTGTAGATGGCGGCGATGCCGATGACCCCGCCGGCCAGCACGGCGCGGTGCGGCGTGTTGAAGCGCGGATGGATTTTGGCGAGAAAATGCGGCAGATAGCCTTCCCGGGCCAGCGCGAAGATTTGCCGCGAATAGCCGAGGATGATGCCGTGGAAGGAGGCGATCAGGCCGAACAGTCCCAGCCAGACCAGCATGTGCAGCCAGTTGCTGTTTTCGCCGACGATGGTTTTCATGGCCTGCGGCAGCGGATCGTTGATGTTGGCCAGCTTGGTCCAGTCGCCCGCGCCGCCGGCGAACACCATCACGCCCACGGCCAGCACGACCAGGGTCAGGATGCCGGTGACATAGGCGATCGGGATCGAGCGTTTCGGCTCCTTGGCCTCCTCGGCGGCCATCGCCACGCCTTCGATGGCGAGGAAGAACCAGATCGCGAACGGAATCGCCGCGAACATGCCGGGAATCGACGCCAGCGAGAAGCTGTCTTGCCCGGCCCAGCCGCCCTTGGTGAAATTGGCCATCGAAAAGCCCGGCGACACCACGCCCATGAACACCAGCAACTCGAAGATCGCCAGCAAGGCCATCAGCAGCTCGAAGGTGGCGGCCACCTGCACGCCGACGATATTCAGCGTCATGAAGACGAAGTAGGCGCCGACCGCCGCCAGCTTCGGGTCGAGCGCGGGAAACTGCACATTCAGGTAGGCGCCGATGGCCAGCGCGATGGCCGGCGGCGCGAACACGAACTCGATCAGCGTGGCCGCGCCGGCCAGGTAGCCGCCGGTCGGGCCGAACGCCGCCTTGCTATAGGCGAAAGGGCCGCCGGCGTGGGGTATCGACGTGGTCAGCTCGGTGAAGCTGAAGATGAACGTGGTGTACATCGCGGCGATGAAAATGGCCGTGACGGTGAAACCCAGCGTGCCGGCCGAGGCCCAGCCGTAGCTCCAGCCGAAGTACTCGCCCGAGATCACCAGGCCCACCGCGATCCCCCATAGTTGAAGCGTGCTCAAGGTCTGTTTCAGCGCTGGCGCTGCGCCCGATGCCGTCGTCGATTTCATGTGTGTCCCCAATGCAGTGTGTTTCTTATGTTGAATGTGGTGGCGTCCGGCCTAAGCCACCCGCCCTCTGCCAATTGCATGGTGCCGCTGGTATGGAAGTTGCTGCCATTGCAGTATAGGCAGGCCCGGCAAACCAGCGTTATCGAAAATCGGCAAACCTTCAATCAGGCGCGGCGCCAGCCGGAGCGGCTTGAAGCGGCCGCGAGGCGCACAACTGAGAGCGAGATGGATATGCACCAGATTGAAACAGGCGTGTCGCACAACGGCGCAGTATGGAACAGCGGCATGGCTGTTCGCACCGTGCTGACGCGCGACGCCGACGCGCTGGCGCGCAACCTGACGGACTGGGAACAAAGCTACGACCAGATCAGCGCCGGCAGTTTCCAGGGCGTGCTGACGGAGCTGCGCCTGCCGCGCATGCAGGTGTTCCGCGAAAGCATCAGCCAGTCGGTGCGGCAGTCCTGCCGCGTCTGGCCCGGCGCCGTCTGGTTCGGTTTCCCCGACCATCCCGACTGCAGCCGCATCAACGGCCGCCAGGTCGAGCCGGAATTCGTCATGGTCAGGCCCGGCAACAATGAATTCGAGCTGCTGACGCCGAGCAAGCACAGCATTTACGGCATCGTCGTCTGCCGCGAACTGCTGGCGGCAGCGGCGGCGGCCGGCGCCTGCGACATCGACTGGCTGCGCCTGCAGGCCGCGGAAGTGTTGCGCGTCGATCCCGCCGAGCGGCGCCGCTGCGTCCTGATGTTGGGCGAGTTGCTGGCGCAACGGCCGGATGCGGCCGGCGCCGTCCCGCACCAGCTGCTGCGCTGGCAAGGTATGGTGGTCGAAGCCTTGCTGGCCATGCTGGACCACAGCGGCATCGAGCCGGCGGCGGCCGCCAGTTTCCAGCGCCGCTGCCGCATCGTGGCACGCGTGCGCGACTACATTCTGGCGCACCGCGGCGTCGCCATCACGGTGCCGGAACTGTGCGCGCAGGCGCACGTGAGCCGGCGCACGCTGCAATATTGCTTTGAAGATGTGTTGGGAATGAGCCCCGCCCTATACTTGCGGCGGCTGCGCTTGAATGGCGTGCGGCGGGAGTTGCTGCATGCCGGCGCGGCGAACCTGGCGATAGGCGCGGTGGCGGCGGATTGGGGTTTCAGCAACTTCAGCCAGTTTTCCAGCGACTACAGAAAACTCTTCGGCGAATCGGCGTCCGCCTCGCTGCGCCTGCAGACGCCGCATCCATAGCCGGCCGCCTATGGCACCCCGACGTCGAGCTGCTGCCCCAGCCGTTTCAGCTCGCCGCTGTCGACCAGCGCATTGAACACCTGGTTGAACTGGCTGCGCAGCCGGTCGGACTCGGGGCGTTTGGGAAAGGCGAAGTAACCGTTCTGCACGGCGATCACGCCCGGCAGCGGCGCGACGGCGCCGTCGATGCGCAGTCGGGCAATCACGGGCTCCGTATTCCGGCGGTTGGTGGCGAACAAATCGACGTGCTGCGACGTCAGCATCTTCAAGCCATTTTCCACGGCATTGGTCACGCTGACCCGCAACTGTGGCCGCGCGCGCTCGAAGTCCGGGCCATACGCCCAGCCGTTCAGAATGACGATGCGGGTGTCCCGCAAGGCGGCGAAATCGCCGCTCCACGGGGTCGCCGCGCCGGAGCGGGCATAAAACACCATTTCGTCCTGATAGAAGGCCCGTTCCGAGAACGCCAGGGTGGCCAGGCGTTCGCTGGAGCGGTACGGCCCGACGAGAATGTCGGCCAGGCCCTGCGCCACCATCGCCTGGGCGCGCGCCCACGGATAAATCTGGAATTTGACGCGGTAACCCATGCGCTGCGCCACGCTGCGCACCAGCTCCGGCCCCATGCCGACGAAACGCCCATCCCTGGCCTGTTCAAACACGCGCTCGAAATGGGCGCCGACAACGAGCAGTTCCGGCTCCTCGGCGGCCGCCGGAAACGCAGAAAAACACGCCAGGAAACATGCCGCGAACAGCAAGACGCAGCGGTTCCAGGGCCGCCGCCGCGATTTGTCGATTTGTCTCACCGCAAAATTTTTCCCCGGCCTGATGGCAGGCATGACAACATATCACGCCATGATGTATCTGGAAATTTTCTGATTGTGAAGCTCCGCGCGCAGGGCTCGCCCCGCCCGCGCCGTCTAGCCGATAATGCGCAGCGAGTAATCGGTCGCGCGCACGTCCTTGGTCAGGCTGCCGATGGAGATGCGGTCGACGCCCGTTTCGGCGATCGCGCGCACCGTGTCGGCATTGATGCCGCCGGACGCCTCCAGCAAGGCCCGGCCGGCCGTCAGCTTGACGGCTTCGCGCATCATGTCGGTGCTGAAATTATCCAGCAACACGGACTTGGCGCCGGCGGCCAGCGCCTCGTTCAGCTCGTCGAGGTTTTCCACTTCCACCTGGATGCTGACGCCCGCTTCGAGGATGTGGGCATTGTTCAGCGCCTGCGTCACGCCGCCCGCCGCCGCGATGTGGTTTTCCTTGATCAGGATGCCGTCGTACAGGGCCAGGCGCTGGTTCTTGCCGCCGCCCACGCGCACCGCGTACTTCTGCGCCAGGCGCAGGCCGGGCAGCGTCTTGCGCGTGTCGAGAATGGCGGCGGCGGTGCCGGCCACCACGTCGACATAGCGGCGCGTCGCCGTCGCCACGCCGGACAGCAGTTGCAGGAAATTCAAGGCGCTGCGTTCGCCGGTCAGCAAGGCGCGGGCCGGCGCCTCGATGCTGCAGACGGGACTGTCGGCGCGCATCAGCTGACCCTCGGCATAGTACCAGTCGATGGCGATGCTGCGGTCCAGGCTTTTCATGATGCCCTCGAACCAGGGCGCGCCGCACAGCACGGCTTCCTCGCGCACGACGACGCGGGCGGTGACGATGCTATCGGGCGGCACCAGCTCGCCGGTCAGGTCGCCGCTGCCGATGTCTTCCAGCAGCGCGGCCAGCAGGTTCGCCTCAAAGGCGCGCGCCAGCGCCGGGTCGAAGGGCGCGAACGGGTTCAACAAGGTACTCATGCCGGGCCCACTCCCGCGAACAGTTTGCCTTCCTTGGCCAGGTCGGCGCCCGGCTGCACGCCGGCCTTCTTCGCCGCGGCGAAGTCGAGCATGCGCTTGATCGATTTGACGGCTTGCAGGCCGACGGCCGGCGCCACTTGAATCTCGTTTGTCATATTTTCCAGTACCTCGGCCAGGTTAAGCAGGCCGTTCATGGCCATCCACGGGCAATGCGCGCAACTCTTGCAGGTGGCGCTGTTGCCGGCGGTGGGCGCTTCGATGAAACGTTTGCCGGGCGCGGCGGCGCGCATCTTGTGCAGGATGCCGTTGTCGGTGGCGACGATGAAGGTGTCGGCGTCCATGTTTTGCGCGGCGGCGATCATCTGCGACGTCGAACCGACGACGTCGGCCAGCGCCACCACGTTGGCCGGCGACTCCGGGTGCACCAGCACTTTCGCGTCCGGATACTCGGCCTTCAGCAAGTCCAGCTCGATGCCCTTGAACTCGTCGTGGACCAGGCAGGAGCCTTGCCACAGCAACATATCGGCGCCCGTTTGCTTCTGGATGTAGGAACCCAGGTGCTTGTCCGGCGCCCAGAGGATTTTCTTGCCCTGGGCGTGCAGGTGGGCGACGATGTCCAGGCCGATCGACGACGTCACCATCCAGTCGGCGCGCGCCTTGACGGCGGCGCTGGTGTTGGCGTACACCACCACCGTGCGGTCCGGATGGGCGTCGCAGAAGGCGGCGAACTCGTCGGCGGGACAGCCGAGGTCCAGCGAACAGGTGGCGTCCAGGTCGGGCATCAGCACGCGTTTTTCCGGGCTGAGGATTTTCGCCGTCTCTCCCATGAAGCGCACGCCGGCGACGACCAGCGTCTTGGCCGGGTGGTCGCGGCCGAAGCGGGCCATCTCCAGCGAGTCGGAGACGCAGCCGCCGGTTTCCTCGGCCAGGTCTTGCAAGTCGGCGTCGACATAGTAATGGGCGACGAGGACGGCTTCGCGCTCCTTCAACAGGCGCTTGATGCGGGCCTTGAGGGCGATTTTTTCGTCTGGGGAAGGCGTGGCGGGCGTGCGCGCCCACGCGTGCGCGGTACAACTGGCACCGTCTTGCGGATGCTCGTACTCGACGCTTTTGATGGCTAAAGTTTGCATGATGATTCGTCAGCGAAAAACGGAGGGGGAAATGACACTATCGCATATCGGGGGCATTCCTGCCGGCGCCTGCGGCAGGGGAAACCGGCGCCAAACGGCGGGGGCGCGCCCAAGTGGCCGCCCCCGGCCCGGCCGGCTTAGTCGATACCCTGGCTCTTCAGGTAATCCTCATAATTGCCGTTGTAGTCGACGACTTCGTTTTCCTTGATTTCGATGATGCGGTTGGCCAGCGAGGAAACGAACTCGCGGTCATGCGAGACGAAAATCAGGGTGCCGGCGTATTTCTCCAGCGCGATGTTGAGCGATTCGATCGACTCCATGTCCATGTGGTTGGTCGGCTCATCGAGCAGCAGCACGTTGTGGCGGCCCAGCATCAGCTTGCCATACATCATGCGGCCCTTTTCACCGCCGGACAGCACCTTGACGGCCTTCTTGACGTCGTCGCCGCCGAACAGCAAACGGCCCAGGATCGAGCGCACGGCCTGGTCGTCGTCGCCCTCCTTGGTCCACTGGCCGATCCAGTCGGTCAGATTGGTGTCCTTGGCGAAGTCCTCGGTCGGATCTTGCGGCATGTAGCCGACGTTGGCGTTCTCGGCCCACTTGACGCGGCCCTGGTCCGGCTGCAGACCGGCAATGTCGCCGGCGATGCAGCGCAACATCGTCGTCTTGCCGGCGCCGTTGGCGCCGATGATGGCGATGCGCTCGCCCGCCTCGACCATGATGCTGAAGTTCTTGAACAACTGGCGATCAAAGCCCTTCGAGATGTTTTCCACTTCCACCGCCAGGCGGTGCAGCTTCTTCTCGCCGTCGAAGCGGACGAAGGGATAGGCGCGCGACGAGGGCTTGATATCGTCGACCTTGATTTTCTCGATCTGCTTGGCGCGCGACGTCGCCTGGCGGGCCTTCGACTTGTTCGCGGCGAAGCGGCGGACGAATTCCTGCAGCTCGGCGACCTTGTCCTTGGCTTTCGCATTGTTGGCCAGTTGCTGGTTGCGCGCCTGGGTCGAGGCGAACATGTACTCGTCGTAGTTGCCCGGGTAGATCTTCAGCGTGCCGTAATCCATGTCGGCGACGTGGGTGCAGACCTGGTTGAGGAAGTGGCGGTCATGGGAAATGATGATCATGGTGGAGTTGCGCTCGTTGAGCACATCTTCCAGCCAGCGAATCGTGTTGATGTCCAGATTGTTGGTCGGCTCGTCGAGCAGCAGGATGTCGGGATTCGAGAACAGCGCCTGCGCCAGCAGCACGCGCAGCTTCCAGCCCGGCGACACATTGCTCATCGGCCCCTGGTGCAGCTCGATGGCCACGCCGGCGCCCAGCAGCAGTTCGCCGGCGCGCGACTCGGCCGTGTAGCCGTCGTACTCGGACACCTTGCCCTCCAGCTCGGCGGCGGCCATGTAGTCGTCGTCGGTCGCCTCCGGATTCGCGTAGATCGCGTCGCGCTGCTGGATCGCGGCCCACATTTCCGTGTGGCCCATCATGACGACGTCGAGCACGCGCATGTCTTCAAACGCAAACTGGTCCTGGCGCAACTTGCCCAGGCGCTCATTGGTATCGAGCATGACGTTGCCGCCCGACGGGTCGAGGTCGCCGCCGAGGATCTTCATGAAGGTCGATTTGCCACAGCCGTTCGCGCCGATCAAGCCGTAACGGTTGCCGTCACCGAACTTGACGGAGATATTTTCGAACAATGGCTTGGCGCCAAATTGCATGGTGATGTTTGCGGTCGAGAGCACGAATAAAGCCTTTAGAAGCGGATGTGATTAACCGGGCATTCTACCATTTCGCGGCGCCGCCATGTCCCGGCAGCCGTAAAAAAGCCTGCGGCGGCGCCAAGGAAGGCGCGGATTTCCCCCGCGCCCGCCGATCCGTCGCCTGACTACATTCATAATATTCACATTTTTGCAATAAAAAGTGAATTTTACACCATGGAAAGTGTTGCAAAAGAAATATTATCAATGCAACATTGTGTTGCAGTTATGTTACTCTTTCGTTTCCAATCCGGAAAACATGATTGAACCATAAGGAATGACAATGAAGCGCTTAGCTATTCTGAGTATCGCCCTGGCGGCAGCGGGCATGTCGCACGCAGCCGAAATCTACAACAACGGCCCCGTCGTCGACGCCAAAGGCCGCTCCGTGATCGCGCCCGGCTACAGCAGCTACGGCTATGGCGCGAACGGCGCCAACGGCCAAGCCGTCGCCGACGACTTCAACATCGCCGAAGGCCAACGCTGGAACCTGACGAGCATCGACTTCTTCGCCTATCAAACGGGCGCCGGCGGCTTCACGCTGCAGAGCGCCACGTGGAGCATCGTGTCCACACACGTCAATTCCGACGTGGTGCTGGCATCCGGCACGACCTCTCTGACTAACGGCGGGCGCGAAGGCTACCGCGTCTCGTCCACCGGCCTGAGCAACACACAGCGCGGCATCTATCGCGCCCAGGCCGACATCGCCGACATCACCCTGGGCGCCGGCCACTACTTCCTGCGCTGGAGCCTGACCGGCAGCGGCGCGTCGGGCCCGTGGCAGGCGCCGGTGGCCGACGGACGCAGCGGCAACGCCGGGCAAGCGGACGCCAGCGGCGAATACCTGAAACTGGTCGATAGCGCCTCGAATCTGACGGTGGAACTGCCGTTCGCCCTGCACGGCACGGTGAGCGCCGTGCCGGAACCGGAAACCTACGCCATGTTGCTGGCGGGCCTGGCTTTGGTTGGCGCGGCCGCGCGCCGCCGCAAACAGGCTTGATCGGGCTCGCGTAAGGCCAGGGAAAACGGGGCTGCAGCCTTCGGGGCCGGCCCCGTTTTTCTTTGCTTTCCCGTAAACTGCCGGCGGCCGGCCGGTGCTATCATCGGGATGCCCTAGCGACCAACGGAGCTTCCCATGCCAGAAGAGCTGTATGACTACTGCGGACACGCCATCAAGATTGTGCTGATCGAGGACGATGAAGGCGAGTGGACGGCGGCCTACTCCATCGACGGCGACACCACCCATGAAATGCGGACGAAACCGAAAAAATCGCGCGGCCTGATGCTGGCCGAAGCCAGGACGGCGGCCCAGCGCCACGCCGACGCGCTGAAACGCTGACGCGGCCTCAGCCTTCGTCCCATTTCGCCAGCAATTGCGTCAATTCCCCGCTTTTCGCCAACTGGGCGATGGCCGCCCTGACCCGCTCGGTGGTGCCGGCCGGCAGCGATTTCGACAGCACCATATAGAATTTTTGCGTGTCCATATTCGTCGGCAGCACCTTCACCTTGCCGATGACGCCGGCGTTGCGGATTTCCGCCTTGATGCCGGGCGAGCGGTGGTAATAGAAGCGGCCTCGGCCGGCAAGCAGTTTCTGGAAGTTCAGCGCCGACGTATTGGCGCCGGAATCGACCCGCAGGCCGCCGATTTCATCGAGCCGCCTGGTGATGGCGAAACCGTGTATCAGCAAAATGATGCCCTGGTCGCCCAGCTTGCGCACATCGTCCCAGTTATTGATCTGGATGTCGTCATCGGCGCGCACGGTCAGGTAATACTTCACGACAAATAGCGGCGTATCGACGAAATTGAACTGGGTTTCGCGCTGCGGGTTGCGCACGAAGCCGCAGGCGGCGTCGAGGTCGCCGTTGAGCACGCCCGCCTCGACCCGTATCAGCGGCTGCATGGCCTGGTCGCCGACGAACTTCAGGCCGGGGTCGACGCGCTCGACGGCGCGCATGATGTCGACGCACAGGCCGACGACATGGCTGGCGCCGCCGCGCTTGGCGACGATGAACTTCGGCTCGGTGGCCGTTTGGCCCGCCGTGCGTAGCAGCGTGACGGCGGCGGCCGGCACGCAGCAGCCCAGCGCCAGCGCAACGGCGGCAATGCGGCCGGCACGGCCGGCGCAACGGTCAAACCAGCTCATGGGCATCTCCAATCGGCCCGCCCCATCAGGGCCGCGCCAGCACCGGGTAGTCGCGCAAGGTCAGCGCAAAACCGTCCGCGTCCGACACCAGCTGCGCCTGGGCGCCCACCGGCAGCGTGACACGGCGCGGGATGTGGCCGAATTCCAGGCCCGTCAGCACCGGCACGGGCAGGCGCGCGCGCACATGGGCCAGCATGGCGTCGAAGTCGTAGCCATTGTCCTGCGGGCTCAGGCGGTAATTGGAGAAGTCGCCCAGCAACACCGCTTTCTGCCGTCCGATCACGCCGGCGTGCAGCAGTTGCAGCAGCATGCGCTCGACGCGGTAGGGATGTTCGTTGACGTCCTCGACGAACAGGATGCCGCCGTCGATGTGCGGGAAGTACGGCGTGCCCAGCAGATGCACAAGCATTGCCAGGTTGCCGCCCCACAGCAGGCCGCCGACGTCGACGCGCGGATTGCCGGCCACGGCGGCGGCGACGCGGTGCGTCGGGCCGGCCAGGCAATCCCACAACTGGCGCAGCGTGAATTCGACCGGCTCGTCGCGGATGAAGTCGTCGCAGAACATCGGGCCGGCGAAGCTGGCGCGGCCGGTGCGCGCCAGCAAGCCCATGTGGAAGGCCGTGAAGTCGCTGTAGCCGACGAACAGCTTGCCGCTGGCGGCCATGGCGTCGAAATCGATGTCGGGCAGGATGCGGCTGAGGCCGTAGCTGCCGCGCAGCGCCATCACCACTTGCACGTCGGCGTCGGCGGCCGCCGCGTTCAGCTGGGCCAGCCGGCCGGCGTCGGTGCCGCCGAAGCGCTGGAATTTGTGGGCCGGATCATAATAATTGTGGACTGTGCAACCCTGGGCGCGCAGGCGCGCGACGCCGCGCTCCACTGCCGCATCGTCCAGGGCGGCGCCGCCGGGGGCGACGATGGCAATGCCGATATTAGGTGTACTCAAGAAATCTCGATCAAGGTTGGGGCATGAATGGCCGGAAACGCGCCGGCGCAGCGGCACGCCAGCCCGGGGCGCGCCGCCGACGGGCCTAGGTCGCGCCGACCCGGCCCGGGTGCGCCACCATCTTACCGTGCAGATGAGTATCGATCAAGGCCAGCAGGCGTTCGATCAGTTGCGGCGGCAGGTCGTGGCCCATGCCCTCGATCACATGCAGCGTCGCATCCGGTATCGCATGCGCCGTGTCGATGCCGCAGGCGACGGGGATCAGGGGATCGGCCGCGCCGTGTATCACCAGCGCAGGGCAGCGTATGCTCTTGAGCAGCTCGCTGCGGTCGTCCGCCGCCGCCACGGCCACGATCTGGCGCGCCATGCCGGCGCGGCTGGGATTGCGCTGCAGCGCCACCTCGACCATGCTGCGCAACTGCCGGTCGGACGTCGGGTAGGCCGGACTGGCGATGACGCGGAAGGTTTTCATCATGTGGGCAATCAGTTGCGCGCGGTCGCGCGGGTCGCGCGGGCCGCGCAGCAAGGCTTTGCGGGCCGCCCGCGTCGGCCCCGGCAGCGTGCGCCGCCCGCTGGTCGACATGATCGAGGTCAGCGACAGCACGCGGCGCGGCGCCCGCGCGGCCATGATCTGGGCGATCATGCCGCCCATCGACGCGCCGATCACATGGGCCTGGCGGATATTCAGCGCCGCCAACAGGGCCAGCGCGTCCTCGGCCATATCGTGCAGCGTGTAGGCCGTTTTCAACGGCCAGCCGAGCACATGCTTGAGGAAGGCCAGCGCCAGGTTGGGCGCGCCCAGATGGTCGAACTTGCTCGACAGGCCGCAGTCGCGGTTGTCGAAGCGGATCACGTAAAAACCCTGTTCGGCCAAGCCTTCGACGAGGTCGAGCGGCCAGGACGTCAGCGGCGTCCCCAGTCCCATCACCATCAGCACCGGCGGCGCGGCTGGATCGCCGTGGGTTTCGTAGGCTATCGTTATGTTGTTTGCGATAATGGTTGCCACGGCATTGCCTTTCTTCCACTTGGCACATAACTAACAGCCCGTCAGGCGACGGCGCGCGCAACGGCAATGGATGGCGGGCAGTGCGGGCAAGGCGGCCGGCGCTGGCGCGCAGATGGGATCAGCATACCATTTTTCGACGGCGCCAAACGCGCGCATGGTGGCGCGTTTGGCTTTTTGGCGACAGAGAAAAGAACAAAAGCAACAGCCGGGGGCCGGCCCGGCGGACGGCCCGCCGTCTGGCTTACTTGGCCGCGCGCGGCAGGCTTTGCGCCAGGTCGACCCATGCCTTCGGCTGCGGCGTCGCGCGGGCGCGCACGCCGAAGAAGGTCACGGACAGGTCGCCGTTCTTGTCGAAGAATTCCACCGAGGTGACGCCGCTGCGCTTGACCACCCAACCGCTTTTCAGGCCGCTCTCGCGCAGGTGCAGATTGAAGGCCGGGTCGAGCACGTTGTACCAGTCGCCGGCGGCGGCCGTCTTGCTGATCTTGCCGCTGAAAATTTGCGTCACGGCGTCGTTGCCGACGAAGGCCATGATGGCCACCTGTTGCTTGGCGGCGCCGTCGAGCAGGTCGCGCACGGCGGCCGGCGCGATGCGCTCCGCATAGCCGGCCGGCGCCAGGCGCAGCGCCTGCTCGCGCGACAGGCCGAATTCGCCGACGATCTGGCTGAACTCGTGCACGTCCGTCATTTCGGTCCATGCCAGCTGGAATTCCTTGACGTCGATGCTGGCGTCGGGTTTTTCAGCAGCCTTCGGCGCGGCGGCCGCGATCGCCAGCTTGCCGCTTTGCTCGGCGCTGCGGAAGTCGGCGACCAGCTTGTCGAAGACGGCGATGCCGGCCTCGTTCTTCAGGTAGATCTTGTGCGCCGACGTGCCGCTGGCGTCGAAAAATTGCAGGCTGCGGCTGAGGGCGCCGTCGCGGCCCGGCTGCACCACGGCGTAGGCGTGCTTCCAGTTGCCGAACTGGAAGCGCAGGTCAATCTCGCCGCCCAGATAGCCGCCGGCGATGTTGCGCATGCGCGCGGCGCGCTCGGTGTCGGCATCGGCGCCGGCGCCGCCGGACTCTTCCTGCTCCTTGAGCTTGCTGGCCACGCCGGTGCGCTCGATGACACTGTACTCATTGCGCGTCGTCGCCAGCACCGTGCCCAGGTCGAGGGCGCGGCGCATGATTTCGCGCGGCGCGTCGCCGTCCGTCTTCAGGCGGGTGACGCCCTTGCCCAGGTTGGTCGCCAGCAGCTCCGCCTCGGACACGCCAAGGGTGCGGGCGGCGTCGCGGATTTGCAGCTTGGGCTGCTCGGCGCGCAAGGCGGCCCAGCGTTCCGCGACGGCGTCGGGGGCCGCGTGGGCCTGGCAAATCAAGAGGCTGCCGAGCAGCGCGAGGGCAAGTTTTGAAAGCATGGTGGTATTTCCCTGAGTGAAAAATGAAAGGAAGGAGGCGCCGCGCGCCTCCCGAGGTGCTGCTTAGTAATTGACGCTCAGGCTAACGGCGACGTTACGTCCGGCCAGGGCCTGGCGTTCGATATCGGCGTGGCTCACCGGGCCGGTGTCCGGCGCCAGCGAGCGCGAGGAGGCGTAATCCCAGTACTTGCGGTCGCCCAGGTTGAACACGCCCAGCGTCAGTTTGGCGTTCTTGCTGATGTTCCAGTACGCCGACAGGTCCACCAGCGTATAGGCCGGCACGGCGAAATGCGCCGTCTCGAAGCCGCTGGCGACGCTGACCGGCGCCTGCTTGCCGCCGGCGCGCGTGACGATCAAGTCTGCGCCGAACAGTTGCGAAGGATGGTGCTCGTAGCCGAAGGTGAAGCTGGCCTTGTACGGCGCGGCCGAGGCCAGCGTCTCGCGCACGCCCGTCGTCGTATCCTCGCTGCTGCCGCGGGTCAGGCCGGCGGCCAGGTCGACGTGGAAGCCCAGCATGGCCGGCGCCCACGCGCCCAGCTCCATGCGCCCGCTCACTTCGCCGCCCCAGGTGCGCACCTTGCCGATGTTTTGCGCGCGGTACAGGCCGCGCGTGATGGTCGGGTAGTTGACCGGATCGTCCGGCTGCAAGGCATAGTCGATCAGATTGTTATAGGTCGTGTAGAACAAGGCGCCGCTGAAAGTCAGGCCCTTCGCCGGCGCGCCCTTCAAGCCGATCTCGAAGGCGTTGCTGGTTTCCTTGCTGAGATTGCGGTTGCCCAGCACGGCGTAACCCTGGACCGAGCCCGTGTAGCTGAACGAATCATAGGTCCCGGTGCGCTCGGCGGCCGTCGGCAGGCGGGTGCCGCGGCTGTACTGGGCGTAGGCATCCAGGCCGGGCGCCACCTCCACGGACAGGCCGACGCTCGGCGTCAGCGCGGTGTCCGACTCCTCCTTCACTTCCTTGGCGGCGTTCGGCACGGCAATAGCGTACTTGTCCAGGTTCTTCGGCTTCATCTTGCGGTACTCGGCGCGCAGGCCTGGCGTCAACGTTGCCTTATGACCGGCCAGATCGAAACTGAAATCGTCGCGCAGATGCAGGAGCACGCGCGTCGTGTCCATGTCGGCCATGCGGTTCTTCGGCGTAATCTGGTGCGCGCCCGTGGCGAGCACGGTGCGGTCTTCGCGCCACGGCCGGGTCGTCTCTGTCTGCTCCAGGCTGACGCCGTAGGCCAGCGTGTGCGCCGCACCCACCTGCTTGACGGCGTCGGCGCCGATGCCGTAGCTCTTGTTGTTGTAGCTGGTGGCGATATCGCGCAGGTAAGGCTGCTTGCCGGTGATGTAGCGCGCGTGCGTCAGATCGTCCACCTTCGCGTCCTGCACATAGACGCGGCTCGACAGCGTGTCGAACAGCGGCACACCGACCGCCGTCCAGTAGTGGCCGAGGCTGACGCGGCTGCGCTTCGTCGTCGAATTCTGCTGCGCCCCCTCGGGGTAGGAGGCGCCCTGCTTGTTATTGAACGCGCGCGCGTTCTTGCGCTTGAAGGCGTCGATGGTCAGGTCCAGCTTCTGGCCGGCGGCGAGGTCCCACAACCACTTCGACAGCACGGCGTCGGATTTCCAGTTGTCCGGGTTGCGCGGCGCGTCGCCCTTGCTGCCGCGTTCGTGGCCCTTGCGGTGCACGAACAGGGCCAGCGCGCGCAACTGGCCGAAGCGCGCCGCGCCCGTCAGCGTGTGGGCGTCGGCGCCGTCGATCGAGGTGCGGCCGAACTTGTAGCCGACATAACTATCCTTGCCCTCGACCAGATAGTCGTCCGGCGACTTGGTGACGAAGCTGACGCCGCCGCCCAGGCCGGGCGCGCCGGCGCCGGCCGCCGACGTGCCGGAATTGACGCGCACCTCGCGGAAGGTTTCCGGATCGAAGTAGTCGCGGCCCACGCCGAAGCTGTTCATCGAGTTGGCGTCCGGCTTAGGTGCCGCGTCCGGCAGCGCGATGCCGTCCACGTCCAGGCTGACGCGGTTGCCTTCGACGCCGCGGATGTTGTAGCCGGTGTTGCCGGAACCATCCCAGATCGCACCGGCGCCGCTCGCTTCGAGGGGGGCGCCGATCAGCGGCTCGTAGCGCATGATGCTGCCCATGTCGGTGGCGCCGCGGCGCGACAGCTCGTCGGCGCCGATCACGGTCTTGCTGCCGGCGCGGACCCTCTCTTGCGTGGCCTTGACGAGAACTTCAGGGAATACGGCCTGGCGCTTGGCGTCGACGGCGGCCTCGGCCGCCTGGGCATGGGCCGGCAATGGCAGCATGGGAGTGGCAAACAGCCCCAGCAGCGCGGCCCTGACGGCCAGATTCAGCAGGCGCGGCGCCGGCGCGGCCGCATGATTTACTTGATGAAAATGAAAAGGCGCGGCCGACGGCCGCAGGTGCAGTGTGCTCATGTTGATCCGGGTTAAAGAGGTAATGGCTGGCTCTGTAACCCGCCCGCGCTAGCGCGAGATGGAAGATTGCTGGCAATGCGCGCAATTTAACACGAATGATTCTCATTTGCAAACTGCGCCGGCGCAAAATCGTGGCGCGCCTGCCCGGCAAGCCCTGGCGGCGAGTTAATCGTCGATCTTCCAGGTGTACTGTAGCGGCGCCCAGTCCTCCGTCGGCTTGCCGTCCACGATCGCCGGCGTGAATACGCAATGCTGGATGCTCTGCCGCGCGGCCTCATCCAAGAGGGGAAAGCCGCTGGACTTGGTGATCTTCGACTGGCGCACCACGCCGTCTATACCGACAAGAAATAACAGGTCGACGGTTCCCTGCTGGTTGAGGCGCAATGCCTCTTCCGGCCATTCCGGCTTGAAATCGCAGGAACTCATGCTCGCCGCCACAGTCCGCTTCACCGGCTTTCGCCATTGGTAAACGTAGGGAAACCAGGCGGGCGCGGCCACCCCGTCCTTCATCGCGGGCACAAATTTACAGCCCATCATGGCGCTGCTCACCTGGCTGTCGCGGTCGGCACTGCCGCTGCTTCTGATGAGCCGCGTGCCGCCAACCTTGCCATCGGCGCCAACCAGAAGCAGCAGCGCGACCATGCCCTCGCCTGAATTGACCGGCACGGGCATGGCGCAGGTCTGCGCACTGGCCGCCAGCGCCGGCTTGGTGCTGACCTCGACGCCATCAATGGGATCAAGCGCGGCCGCGTGGACCGCCGCGCCGGCCAGGCAGCACAGCATGGCGATCAGGGGCCGCAGGCGATGAGGGTGAGCAATCTGTGTGGACGAACGATACCAAGGCGCGCGCGATGTCATATCTATTTATTAAAATGAATGGGGGCGCAACATACCACGCCAGCGCCCCGGAGCGCCAGTGTGGCTATTCCGGCAGCGCCGCGGCGCCCGCCGCCAGGCGTTGCGCCGCCTTGGCGCTGCGTCGCTCGGCGAAGAAGCGTTTCAGAAAAGCGCCGCACTCCTCGGCCATGACGGCGCCGGCGATGTCGGTCTGGTGGTTCAGTTGTTCCTGCGCGAACAGGTTGACGACGGAGCCGCAGGCCCCCGTCTTCGGGTCGCTGGCGCCGTAGACGACGCGCGACAGGCGCGCGTGCAGCATCGCGCCCGAGCACATCACGCACGGCTCCAGCGTCACGTACAGTTCGCAGCCGGGCAGCCGGTAGTTGCCGAGTTTTTCGGCGGCGGCCCGCAGCGCGACGATTTCCGCGTGCGCCGTCGGGTCGTGGCGCCCGATCGGCTGGTTATAGCCGGTGGCGATGACGACGCCGTCCTTGACCACGACGGCGCCCACCGGCACCTCACCCAGGTCCCATGCGTGCTGCGCCTGCGCCAAGGCCAGTTGCATGAAATCGGCGTCAGGCATCGGTGATCTCTGCCCAGCAGTTCGGGGTTTCGTGCAGCACCAGCTTGTGCAGGTGCAGGCCGGTGCCGAAACGGTCCTGGTACGCCGCCTTCAGGATCTCGAAGGCGATCTGCGCCAGGTTTTCGACGGTCGGGATGCGGTCGATGACGACGGTTTTGTGGTCCGGCAAGGTGGCCAGGAAGTCGCGCACGGCGTGGTCTTTCTCGTAGACGAGGAAGGCGTGGTCCCAGACGTCGACCAGGTGTTCCTTGGCCAGCGCCTTGATGTCGGAGAAGTCCATGATCATGCCGTTGTCGGAATTGCCCTCGGCCTGGATGATCTGCCCCACCAGCGTGATTTCCACCGTGTAGCGGTGGCCGTGCAGGTTGCGGCACTGGCTTTTGTGGTCGGGAATGCGGTGGCCGGCGTCGAATTCGAGCTTGCGTGTGATTGTTAACATCTTATGGTATCTGTAAAAGTTTATGGGTTTGCAGGCTCAGTTTCCACTTCGGGTTGCGCTTGCAGGTTTCGATCGCCAGGCGGGTATTCTGCTCGGCCAGCGGGCCGTCCATCGCCTGCACGAAGAAGTTGTCGAAGTCGAGGCCCTCGTAGGCGGCCAGGTCTTGCTGGAACTGGGGGATGACGACTTTGATTTCATTGCCCTTGTGGACCACCAGCTTCGCGCCCATTTTCGGGCTGACGCAAACCCAGTCGACGCCGGACGGCACCGGCAGCGTGCCGTTGGTTTCGATGGCGATTTCAAAGCCGGCGCCGTGCATCGCGGCGATCAGCGCCTCGTCCAGTTGCAGCAGCGGTTCGCCGCCCGTGAAGACGACGTATTTGCTGGCCGGGTAGCTGGCCGGCCACAGGCTGTCGATGACGGCGGCCAGGGCTTCCGGGCTGGCGAACTTGCCGCCGCGCTCGCCGTCGGTGCCGACGAAGTCCGTGTCGCAGAAGGTGCAGACGGCGGCGGCGCGGTCGCTTTCGCGGCCGCTCCACAGATTGCAGCCGGAAAAGCGGCAGAACACGGCCGGGCGACCCGCGTGGGCGCCCTCGCCCTGCAAGGTGTAAAAGATTTCTTTGATGCTGTAAGTCACTGTATTTCCTAAGAGCGGGCCCGCATGGGCGCTCGCCGGCGCGCGGCGAGGGCGGGGCGTCAACGATGACAGCCGCAAAACCCGATTGACAACCCTCTATTATATGCCGGGCCGCCGCCTCCCGTGGGAAAGCCGCCAATTTTTGATGCATACCCGCCCCAATTCCCCTAAAAAATCCGGAATATTTGAGCTTCAACAATGCGCAAGCCGCCGGCCGCGGATATGTTCATGAAAGTGATCCGTTTTCAGACTGCTCAATTCCACGTTGGGATGATGAAGAAGGCCATGAAGTTCACACCGCAACGCCTGGTCCTGGCCGCTTGCGTCGGCTGCAGCGGCGCCCTGACGGCGTCGGCCGAGCCGACGGTCCTCGGCGACACCCTCTGGCAACAACCCGGCGCGCTCGACCTGCCCGCCGTGACCGCGCTGCTGGCCCTGGGCGTCGCCGCCGCGCTATGGCGCCGGCGCCGCCGGGGCGACACCGTGGCCAGCCTGCGCCGCGACGTCGCCCGGCAACGCATGCTGCGCGTCAGCGCCGAGCGGGCCCTGCTCGACACCCAGACCAGCCTGTGCAAGCTGGCCGCCCTGCAGGACGCCATCAAGGAAAACGAGCGCCGCCGCATCGGCCGCGACATCCACGACGACCTCGGCCAGAATCTGCTGGCCATCAAAATCGACATCGCGCTGCTGCGGCGCAGCTGCGCGGCGCTGCATCCGCAATTGCACCAGAAGCTGGGCGTCGTCGCCGAGAATATCGAACTGACCATCCAGTCGCTGCGCTGCATCATCAACGACCTGCGCCCGACGGCGCTGGAGGCCGGCCTGAAGGTGGCCGTGGAACGCCAGCTCAGCGAATTTTCGCGCATCAGCGGCATCGGCTGCGAACTCGACGCCGACGGCGGCGCCCTCGACGGCGCCGCCAACGCCGAGCTCGACACGATGGTGCTGCGCGTGCTGCAGGAGTCGCTGTCGAACGTGGCCCGCCACGCCAAGGCCAGCGCCGTGCAGATCGGCCTGCACCGCAACGCCGCCGCACTGACGATGACGGTGCGCGACAACGGCGTCGGCATGCCGTCCGAACACACGCCCTGCGGCTGCGGTTTGCTGGGCATCAAAGACCGGGTCGCCGCCGCCGGCGGCCGTTTCGCCATCGACAGCCGGCCCGGCCAGGGCACCGCGCTGTCGCTGTCCATCCCGCTGGCCCTGGCCTTGCCAGCCTGCTGAGGAGGCCCGGCGGCCGCCCGTCCTAACGCAATAACCGGTGAGAATGTTGCGTAATGTCAAGCGTGCCCGCCGTCGCCGGTAGCAGAATCAAAACTTGTATCCGATAACTATTTATCATCATCAACAACAATGTCCGGCGTGCGCCACCAGCATCGGATAAGGACCCGCTCATGACCAGCCATCCCAACGTCCAGCACCTGGAGTATCCGCAGTCCGAGCAACAGCACGGCTTTGCGATCAAGATGATGGAACTGCTGGTGATCCCGACCTTCGTCCTTGACGGCAATTGCAAAGTGATCATCTGGAACCGCGCCTGCGAACGCCTGACCGGTGTCTCGGCCTACGAGGTGCTGGGCACCTCGGACCACTGGCGCAGTTTCTACAGCGAGGCGCGGCCGACGCTGGCCGACCTGGTGGTGCAGGGGCGCACGGCCGACATCCACAAGCTCTACACCCAGCACGGCCACCGCAACGACGCCGGCAACAACCTGTGCGTGGAAAACTGGTGCGACATGCCGCGCGTGGGGCGGCGCCGCTACCTGGCCGTCGACGCCAGCCCCATCTACGGCGGCGACGGCAGCATCGTCGCCGTCGTCGAAACCTTGCGCGACATGACCGACGAGAAGCGGGCCCAGATCGCGCTGGAGCAACTGGCCACGCGCGACGGCCTGACCAGCCTGGCCAACCGGCGCTGCTTCGACGACACCCTGCGCGCCGAGTGGCAGCGCGCCCTGCGCCAGCAGCAGGCGCTGTCGCTGCTGATGGTCGACGTCGACAATTTCAAGGAGTACAACGACGCCCACGGCCACCTGGGCGGCGACGAATGCCTGCAGCGCATCGCCGGCGCCGTCGCCAGCGAAATGCGCGCCAACGACCTGGTGGCGCGCTACGGCGGCGAGGAGTTCGCCGTGATCCTGCCGAACCAGTCGCTGAAGGGCGCCGCCATCGTGGCCGAGCGCATCCGCAGCCGCGTCGAGCAGCTGCAACTGCCCAAGCGCAAGCAGGGACGCGACTACGTCACCGTCAGCATCGGCGCCGCCACCGCCCTGCCCTCGCCCGCTTCGTCGCCCAGCCAGTTGGTGGCGACGGCCGACACGGCGCTCTACCGCGCCAAGCACATGGGCCGCAACCGCATCAGCCTGCCCGACACCGACACCATCTAGTCAATCAGGGCCGCCCAGGCGGCGCACGCCGGCCGGCGTGCGGATAAGGGCAAGCAGGTAAGGCTGCGCGCCGGCCTCAAGCTGCGCCACCCGCACCGGCCCGGCGCAGGCCAGGCCGGCCAGCATGGCGCGCAGCCGCCCGGCGTCCGGGTGGCACACCTCCAGGCCCAGCAGCGAGCAGCCCAGGTCCGGCATGGCGGCCGCCGGATGGGCCGCCACATCCCATTCGATCAAGGCCGGCGCGGCGCCATCGAGCGCCAGCCGGCCGTCCGGCGGAATCGTGATGCGCCAGCTCAGCGCCCCGCGCGTCATCGGCTCGACGGCGCCGGGCGCGAACGCGCAGGCCGCCGCCGCGGCGTCGATGGCGGCGACGCGCACCACCCAGGTCGCCAAACGCGGCCGGCAATTGTATTGCGCGTCGTCCAGCTGGAACCAGCGCGGCCGGCTCGGAGGCGCGGCGGCCGGGTCCGCCGCGATCACTTCCAAAAACAAGTCCGCACCCAGCCTGAGCAGGCGGTTGTGGGTGCCCATGCGCGGGTGCGCGCCGCCCGCCTGGGGCGCCACGCCGAGCGCCTCGCGCACATAGGCCACTCCCTCGTCCAGCGAGGGGGCCGTCACGGTGATGTGGTCGATATAACCGGGAGTCATGCGCCATGATATGCTATTTTCAACAACATTCCGGGCGCCGCGCGCGCCCCGGCCGGCGCACAGATTGTCCTAGGCATTCCGGCTTGAATATTTTATGCTTCGGCCCTTGCACTTTCCCATAACAACAACGAAGGAGCTTTCGTGTCAAAACTCGTCCCCATTTTCGCCCTGGCCCTACCTTGGCTGGCCTCGTCCGCGCTGGCCGCGGACCTGCCCGCCGGCGCGGCCAAGCCGGTGCCGGCAAAAGCCGACCTGCTGCCGTTCAAGGCCACCGAAAAAACCCTTTCCAACGGCCTGAAGATCATCGTCGTGCCGACCGGCTTCCCGAATCTCGTCTCGCTGCACATCCCCGTACAGACCGGCTCGCGCAACGAGGTCGAGCCGGGCAAGTCGGGCTTCGCCCACTTCTTCGAGCACATGATGTTCCGCGGCACCAAGGCCTATCCGCCTGAAAAATACCAGGAAATCATCACCAAGGCCGGCGCGCGGCAGAACGCCTACACCAGCGACGACCTGACCAATTACCACACGACCTTCGCCAAGGACGACCTGGAAACCATGCTCAAAGTCGAGGCCGACCGCTTCCAGAGCCTGTCCTACCCGGAAGACGCGTTCAAGACCGAATCGCGCGCCGTGCTGGGCGAGTACAACAAGAACAGCGCCAACCCGGTGTCGAAGCTGTTCGAGGTGATGCGCGACGGCGCCTACCAGAAGCACACCTACAAGCACACCACGATGGGCTTCATCAAGGACATCGAGGACATGCCGAACCAGTACGCCTACTCGAAAGTGTTCTTCGACCGCTGGTATCGCCCGGAGCGCACCACCATCATCATCGCCGGCGACGTCAATCCGCAGCAGGCGGTCGCGCTGGTGGAAAAATACTGGAGCAAATGGCAGCGCGGCAGCGTCCAGGCCGCCGTGCCGGTCGAGCCGGCGCCGCAGGGCGCCATCTACAAGCATGTGCCTTGGCCGACGCCGACCCTGCCCTGGGTCACCGTGTCCTTCCGCGCGCCGGCGTTCTCCACCAAGGTCAAGGACCAGGCCGCGCTGAGCACGCTGCTGGCCCTGTCCTTCGGCCGCACCTCGCCGCTGTACAAGCGCCTGGTGCAGGACGAGCAAAAGATTGACCAGCTGTTCGACTCGACCCCGGGCCGCGTCGATCCGACGCTGGCGACCATCGGCGCCCGCGTCAAGAAACTCGACGACGCCGTCTACGTGCGCGACGCCATTATGCAAACCGTGGCCAAGCTGCGCAGCACGCCCGTCAGCGAGAAAGACCTGGCCGACGCCAAATCGGCGCAGAAATACGGCCTGATCCGCTCGCTCGACAACACCGAACAGATCGCCGGCACGCTGGTGTCCTTCGTCCACTACGAGCGCTCCTACGCCACCATCAACGAATACTACCGCCTGATCGACGCGCTGACGCCGGCCGACCTGCAGGCCGCCGCCCGCAAATACCTGGTCGACGACGGCATGGTCGTGACGACGCTGTCGAACCAGGCCATGCCCGCCGCCATCGCGGCGCTGCCGACCCTGGCCAGCTTCGAGCCGAAGCCCGGCGCCGCCAAGTTCGACGTGCTGGTGCAGGCGTCGGCGCTGCCGCAGATCCGCTTCAAGCTGGTCTTCGCGGCCGGCTCGGCGCACGACCCGGCCGGCAAGGAAGGGCTGGCGGCGCTGACGGCGGCGATGGTCGCCTCGGCCGGCTCCAGCGAACGCAAGATCGACGAAATCAGCAAATCCCTGTTCCCGCTGGCCGGCAGCTTCAGCGAGCAAACCGACAAGGAAATGACCACCTTCACCGGCGCCATCCACAAGGACAACTGGAGCCAGTTCAGCGCCATCGCCATGCCGATGCTGCTGGCGCCGGGCTTCCGCGAGGACGACTTCCGCCGCCTGAAGGACGCGCAGAAAAACGCCCTGCTGCTCGACCTGAAGGACAATAACGAGGAAGAGTTCGGCAAGGAACGCCTGCAAACCAATGTCTACGCCGGCACGCCCTACGGCCACCCGGCGCTGGGCACGCTCAAGGGCATCGAGGCGATCACCCTGGACGACGTCAAGCAATTCTGGCAAAGCGCCTACACCCAGGGCGCGGTGCGGGTCGGCATCTCCGGCGCCGTCAGCGAGGCCATGACGGACTCCCTGAAACTGGCGCTGGCCAAGCTGCCCGCCGGCGCCGGCCTGCCCGCCACGGCGGTGCCGGCCGGCCACAAGGCGGCCGGACTGGAAGTGGAAATCATCGAGAAAAACACCCGCGCGACGGCGATCTCCTTCGGCCTGCCGACGAGCGTCACGCGCTCCCATCCGGACTTCCCGGCCCTGTGGCTGGCCAAGACCTGGCTGGGCGAGCACCGCGCGTCGAACTCGCACCTGTACCAGCGCATCCGCGAAATGCGCGGCATGAACTACGGCGACTACGCCTACATCGAAGCCTTCCCGCGCGGCATGTACCAGTTCTTCCCGAGCCCGAACCTGGGCCGCAAGGCGCAACTGTTCGAAGTGTGGATCCGTCCGGTCGCGCCGGAAAACGCCCACTTCGCGCTGCGCGTCGCGCTCACCGAACTCGACAAGCTGATCGCCAACGGCCTGACGCAGGAACAATTCGAAACGACCCGTGGCTACCTGATGAAAAACGTCTTCGTGATGACGTCGACGCAAGACCAGCAACTCGGCTACGCGCTCGACTCGCAATGGTATGGCACGGCGGAATTCACACGCATGATGCGCGAAGGCTTGAGCAAACTGAGCGCGGCCGACGTCAACGCCGCCATTAAACGGCACCTGTCGGCGCAAAACCTGTCCGTCGTCATGATCGCCAAGGACGCCGCCGGCCTGAAGGACAAACTGCTGGGCGACGCCTTCTCGCCGATCAAATACGACGCCGACAAGCCGAAGCAACTGCTCGACGAAGACCAGCAAATCGGCAAACTCAAGCTCAACATCAAGCCTGAGGCGGTGACCATCACACCGGCCGCGCAAGCCTTCGCCAACTAAGCGGGGCAAGCGTCAAAAAAGGCGCTGACGGCAGGTTTGCCGCCAGCGCCTTTTTTATGGGCGGGTGCAGCGCCTACTCGAAAGGATTGGCGACCGTGCGCACGGGCGGCTTGGGCAAACTGGCCGGCAACTCCTGGCCCTCCAGCGTCGCGACGATGGCCGCCAACAACTGCTGCAACTGCTTCGCATAAGCCAGCCCGGCCTGATCGGCCGTCAAATCCACATCGCCGCTGAGCGTAATCCGGTCGAGCCGGTTCTCGACCATCAAATGGCCGACATGCACCACATCGCTCTCATTCGCATACGGAACAAACTTACGTGCACTCATCTTCTACTCCTCAAAATGTTTCAAACACCCCTGGGGTCAGGTCTAGACATGGCGGTTTTCCAGCCAAAAACCGCCATGTCTAGACCTGACCCCATTGTTGCATATGCGGCAGCTGTGGTTTTTTCGCAAAAACCGTCATGTCTAGACCTGACCCCAGCGTTTAGCGGCGCGATTTCTTTTTGGCGCGGACCGCTGGCAGGCGTAGTATGGTTTCTTTTTGGCGCGCTGTCAGCGACGGCAGCAGGTTGATGCCGATGGCGTTTTCCAGCGCCGCGACGCTCAGGATTTCGTAGTCGTCCGTGGCTTTGTTTTCGATGAAGTAGGCGGCCCCGGCGCGCTGCCGCGGACTGTAGACGACTTTGTAGATGTGGCTGGGGACGAGGACGTTGCCGATTTTTTGCAGGTTGCCGCCGATGAAGGCGGGGCCGGTGATGATGTAGAGCTCGCCCTCCTTTTGCGCCAGTTTGCGCACCGCCCCTTCGATGCCGGCCCAGACGTGGCGGTTGTTGTCGCCGTCTTGCGGCACCATGTTGGCCAGCGTGAAGCTTTCGTGCTGGCTCTGGCGGTCCGGCATGTCGCCGTTCGGCGCCATGTGGCCACGGTCGAAGCCGCTGCGCGCGTAGTCGGCCAGTTCGGCCCGCTGCGCCGCCGGCAGCGCCGCTTCGGCGTGGAAGGTATTTTCGCGCGACAGGGTTTGCGCCGCCGCGATGTTGTCGGCCGTCAGGTGTTCGGCCGACCACAGCGAGGTGCGCGTCAGGCCCGAGTGCATGATGCCGAATACGCCGTAGCACAGTTCGCGGGTCGCGTTGTTGAGTTTGGGGTTGCGGATTTCCGGCAGGCGGCCGTCGACGTAGTGGGCCGGGCAGCCGCCCGCGTGGGCGAGGTTGGCGGCCAGGGCGCCGCACGCCAGCAGCAGGCCGGCGATGGTGTGTTGAATCATGTTTCCTTCGGGTTGGGCGGTGGATGCCCGCCAGCCCGCGCGTCGGCGGTCAGGCGGCCCGGCATTCTAGCGGACCGCGGCCATTTCGACAGCCGTCCTGTGCGGACTGCGCCGTTCTCGCATGTCGGCACCCGCACCAACATGATGCATTTTGGATATAATAGTGTAAATTGAATGCTATTTTACTAATTTTCGTGCTAGCATGAATCGAGGTGGGCATCGATCTCACCTTGAAATTTTCCGAGGAATATATGCTCAAGAAAACTGCTGTCGTATCCTCTTTTCTGTTCTTCCTTCTTGCCGTCTTCGCGGCGGGCCAGCCCAGCACGTATAAATTACAGCGCGAAGTGACGATCAAGGCGCCGCCGGAGAAAGTCATGGCGCTGATTAACGATCTGCACAACTGGGCGCTCTGGGCGCCTTGGGAGGGGGACGACAGCCAGTTGAGTCGCACCTTTATCGGCGCTGAACTGGGCAAGGGGGCAGCCTATCTGTGGCAGGACAAGGAGGAGCGCAGTAGCGGCCGCATCGAAATCACCGACTCTTTCCACCCGTCGCGAGTCTTTGTCGATTTCGATTTCCTTCAGCCTGAGCAGATTCACAGTAGCGCCGAATTCACCCTGGTGTCGTTCGGAAACTCAACCAAGGTGGTGTGGCAGATGCGCGGCCCCACGTCCTTCTGGACCAAGCTGAAGGGCCTGTTCGGCCGCCGCGAGCATCCGCTGGGCGGCAGTTTCGAATCGGGCCTGGCCAGGATGAAGGCGGTGGCGGAAAAGTGAACGTGCCGCCGTTGGCGCCCGCCCGGGGCGCCGACGGCGTTTAGAATTGCTCGATCCAGGCCGCCAGTTGCGACGGCGTCAACGGCAATTCCGCCTGCGCCAGCCGGCATTGCAGGCCGGCGTCGCCGCGCGTCAGTTGCAGCGACCAGCCGCGCTTGGCCAGCCACAGCAGGCAGGCCAGCCAGAACGCGTGCGCCCCGGACACGGGGGCGTTGCTGGGCGTTTCCAGGAATTCGGTCAGGTCCCGCCCGTCGCGGAAGATGGCGCTGCCGGCGCCGACGCTGTGCAGGCGCTCGCCGAACGCGGCCGCCAGCATTTCGACGGCTTGTTCGACGCCGCGCTCCGGGTAGTCGCGTTCGATGCGCCCGAACTGGTCGCGCACGGCGGCGCCGAAGGCGGCGCTGCGGAACGCTTCCGCGCTGACCAGGTCGGCATAATCCATCAACAGCCAGTCCGGTTCCGGCGGCGTCAGCCCGGCCGTCAGGGCGGCCGCCAGGTAGGCTTCGACGGGCAGCAGTTGTTCCGGGCCGGCCAGGCTGGCGCACAGGGTGTAGATGGTGCCGATGCGGTTCGCCACCGATTGCTTTTGCCGCACCAGCAGTTTTTCGCGCAGCAGTTGGGCGTGTTCGCGGCGCAGCCGCGCCAGTTCCAGCGCCTGTTTCATTTCCATCCGCAGCGCGGCGATTTCCCACGGTTTCTGGATGTAGCGGTGGATCTGGCCGCGGTTGACCGCCTCCACCGTCTGTTCCAGCTCGGAATAGGCGGTGGTCAGCACGCGCACGATGTGCGGATGGCGGTCCCAGGCGTAGGACAGCAGTTCGTTGCCGTTGGCGCCGGGCATGCGTTGGTCCGACACCAGCACGGCGATACGCCCGGCGTTCTCGTCGAGCAGGCGCTTGCCCTCCTCGACCGAGCCGGCCGTCAGCACGGGCGCCAGGCCGCCTATCGCACGTTGGAAGTATTTGAGGGCGTTAGCCTCGTCGTCGACGTAGAGTATCGCCGGTGCGTGCGATGGAAAGTCAGTCATGCTCTTGCCTTATGTGTTCTGAAGAATTCGTGGCGGCGCCGCCGTCGGCGCCCTGCCATTCCGCGCGCGGTAAATCGAAGCTCATTTGCGTCCATTCGCCGACGACGCTGTCGGCCAGCAGCGCACCGCCGTGGCGTTCGATGACGCTATAGCTGATGCTCAGCCCCAGGCCCAGGCCCTGCCCCACTTCGCGCGTCGTGAAGAAGGGCTCGAACACCCGCGCCAGATTGTGCGCGGCGATGCCGGGGCCGTTGTCGCGCACGGCCACGCGCAGGCGCGGCCCGTCCCAGGCGGCCGTGACGTCGATGCGGTGCGGCGCGGCGCCCTGGCGCAGCGACAGCGCGGCATTGCCCAGCAGATTGATCAGCACGCCGACGATGGCCGCCTCGTCGCCGCACACCAGCGTGTCGTCCGGCAGCGCGCGCGCGACGGCAACGTCCTTGAGCTCGTGTCCGATCAGGCGGATGGCCGCGTCGAGCGCGCGCTCGAACAGAAAGTGCGCGCCCTCCACCTCGCCGCCCGCCCCGGCCTTCCTGTAGGCGAAGGTTTTCAGGTCGGAGACGATGTGCTGGATGCGCTGCATCCCCTGTTTCGCGTCGTTCAGGCAGTCGGCCAGCAAGTCGTTGGCCTTGGCGTCCGGCTCCTCGATGGCGACCTCGATGGCCATCAGACAGAAATTGACCGGATTGTTCACTTCGTGCAGCAAGCCGGCCGCCAGCGTGCCGATCGCCGCCATTTTTTCCTGTTGCAGCATTTGTCCCTTGATCTCCGCCAGGTTCTTGTTGGTTTGCTCCAGCTGGCTGTTCTTATCGGCCACCTCGGCCTTCAGCTGGAACAACATGAAACGCGCCTGTTCATTATAGAAGGTGCAGACGGCGCTGGCGATGGCTGTGAAGATCAGGAACAGGGAATTGACGCCAAAGGCGCCGCGCCACTCGAAGCCGCCCGGATGCAGGTAGCAGGCGGCAAAGTAGAACAGGTAGCTGAGCGCGCCAAGGGCGGCATTTTGCCACAGGCTGAACGGCAGCGCGATGGCCGAGGCGAACACGGCCAGGTTCAAGCCGGCGTAATAGATGGAATCGGCGCCCTCGGTGACCCAGATCATCCAGGCGATCATCGCCTGCGGTAGCAGCAGCCACAGGAAGGTCAGCGCCGGCACGCGGCGCCGCCCCCAGTCGCTGCCCATGACGCCGATGACGGCCAGCATCAGCGTGGCGAACAGCAGGCGCACCAGGGCGAAGCGCAGTTGCTGCTGCGGATACAGGCTGTAGTCGAGGCCGACGCCAAATAGCACCAGCGCGATGCCGGTCCAGGCGCCGCCCCGGCTGAATTTCAGGCGGTAGGCGCTGAGGGTGGCGTCGTACCGGCCGCGCAGTTCGGCGTCCGGCGCCGGCACCGACGTCAGCACGCGCTGCTCGCTTCGGCGAAGACGTTGACGCCGGTGGCGTCGACATACAGGCGCTGCGCCGTCGACAGCGGCGGCAGCAGCGCCGCCATCTGCGCCTGGTCGCGGTAGATCAGATACCATTCCAGCAGGTGCTCCATGCCGGCCTTTTCCGGATTGTCGGAGTGGACGTTGGTCAGCAGCAGGCGGCCTCCGCGGCGCATGCGCGCGACGAAATGGTTGATCAGCCGTATACACACCTTGTCAGACAGGTAGTCGAACAGCCCGGCACAGTAGACGGCGTCGAACTCGCCAAAGCCCTGCGGCGCCGGCGTGGCGCTGACGCGGCGCTTCAGCAGTTGGTGGACGGAGTCGTGCACATAGTCGATCGCCACCTCCTGGCGGCCGCGCGCCGCCTGTGCCTGCGCCTGCGCCAGCGTGGCGCGCGTATAGGCCAGCGTCTCCTCGCTGAAGTCGACCAGCTCGAAGGCCAGCCAGTGCGGCTCCGGATACTCCTGCAGGAAGCGCTGGATTTCGACGGCCGGGCCGCAACCGACGTTGAGCACGCGGAAGGGGCGCCCGGCCAGCCGCGCCGCGTCGGCCTGGCCGGCCAGGAAGTCGACCAGGATGTCGATGCGGTTGCGGTGGGCGTGCGCGACGGCCGTCTGCAGGAAGGCCGCATTGACGATCTGGAAATAGGTGCTCGGCCCCTGCCGCGGGTCGTCGAGTATCTGCCTGACCATCTGGTAGTCGCCGGCGTAGCCGAGCGGCTTGGTGTAGGTGCGGAAGACGAAGGGGGCGCGCAGGATCAGCGGGTGCAGCGCCGCCTGGACGAAGGCGCGGTGGGCCGGCGCCAGCTCCTCGTCGACCAGCGCGGCCTGGCCGTTGAGTTCGTCGAAATAGTGGCGCGTCTTTTCCATCAGCGGCTCGGCCAGCTCGAAGAAGACATCCTCGCGCAGGCGCCCATCCTGCTTCGGCAGTGCGTCCGACATGTCGACCTGTTCGACCCAGCGCGACACCTCGGCCAGGAAGGCGCGCATTTCGTTGACGACGACCTGGTAGTCGCGGCGTATGCAAAAGCGCTGGTCCCATTCGCGCACGAAATTGCCGGCCTCGTGGCGCAGCGCGCCCGGCACCAGGGCGACATTGCTCAACTCGCGCCACTCGTCGATCAAGGCCACCGACACCAGCGCCGTCAGACCCGTGTTGACCATGCTGATGACGACCGCCTTGCCGAGGTAAATGCTTTTGATACCGCGGCGCACGGTCAGCTCATCGAGCACCTCGCTGACCTGGACGATGGAGTACGGGTTGTAGACCTCCATCACCAGCGCCTTGCGCTGCAAATTGATGATGGTCGCGCGCACGGATTCTCCCTGCGAGTTGCGGAAATTCACCACCGGATCGATTTGCGATTCTGAATACACGATTGAACACTATGAAATTGCCGGAAGCCCCGGCGGGAGATGGCACACGCACACCGCCAGCTTCACGCGGCGGGCAGCAAAATGGACGCGACGGCACACAGCGCAGCCAGGGGAACGCGGGCGCGCGGGGGTGACAGTCGAGTGTACTATGGATACGTAGCAATGAGCAATTATTGCCCTGCTGGCCATGGGCGAATACCACGGCGGCGCCGCGCCGCGCGGCCGGTGCGCGTAGTCGAGCACCGGCGCCGGCGTAGAGGGCGGCGATGACGCTGGAACGGTGGAGGGGCAGCATGCGGGCGGCGAGCCTTATGTGAGCGACGGCCGAACAGCATATATGCCCGGCGTGACAAGCCGATGACAATGCCGGGGAAGTGTCCGCGCCCTAAAGTTACCGCAACCAAATGGGGTCAGGTCTAGACATGGCGGTTTTCGCCCCCAAAACCGCCATGTCTAGACCTGACCCCAGCACCGGTTTGGTGCATGCGCCTCAGGCTGCGGCGTCGCCGGCGTGCAGCAGTTGTTTTGCCGGGCCGCAGACGCGGTTGCGGCCGTGCGCTTTGGCTTGGTAGAGGGCCTGGTCGGCCGCTTCGATCAGTTCCAGGGGCCGGCTGTCGAGCCGCACCGGCGCGAACGCTTCGACGCCGGCGCTGACGGTGACGACGCCGCCGTTGTTGCCGGCATGGCGTAGTTGTAGTTTGTTGATGGCCTTGCGGATGTTTTCGGCCACGATGAGGGCGCCGGCCACGTCCGTTTCCGGCAGTAGTACGGCCATTTCTTCGCCGCCGTAGCGCGCCGTGATGTCGCCGGGCCGGTGTTTGCTGCCGGCCACCACTTTGCCAATGGCGCGCAGGCATTCGTCGCCGGCCGGGTGGCCGTAGATGTCGTTGTATTGTTTGAAGCAGTCGACGTCGATCATGATCAGCGCCAGCGAGCTGGCGTTGCGCATGGCCCGGCTGAATTCTTCCTGCAGCGAGGCGTCGAACTGGCGCCGGTTCGCCAGCCCCGTCAAGCCGTCTTGCATGGCCAGTTTTTCCAGCGTGCGGTTGAGCGTTTCCAGCGAGTTGCGCGCGAGTACCAACTCGGACTCGGTCTGGCTGCGCAGCTCGATCTGCCTCACCAGGCGCCAGCCCATCCAGCCCAGCACCAGCACCAGCAGGCCGACGCCGATGCCGTGCAGGTAGGCGTCGGCCCGCCATTGGGCCAGTATTTCGTCCCTGGACAGCGCCGCCGAGATCACCAGCGGGTATTGCTCCAGCTTGCGGTAGCTGTTGATGCGGGTAACGCCGTCCTGGCCGGAGGTGATGATGGCCGTGCCGACCGGCCCGCGCGGCAGATGATCGCGGAACAGAGGCAGCGCGGAGATGTTGCGGCCCAGCGATTTTTCCTCGAACGGACGGCGCACCAGCATGATGCCGTTGTCGAGCGCGACGAAGATGGCGCCGGAGCGGCCTATCATGAAGCGCTCGAAGAAGGACCTGAAGTAGTCCATCTTGATGGTCGCCAGCACCACGCCGGCAAAGCTGCCGTCGGCCGCGTCGATGCGCCGCGAGACGGTGACGATCCAGTCGCCGGTGGATTTGCTGCGGATCGGCGGCCCGATGTGCGGCCCGCGCTCCGCATGGCTGCGGTGGTAGGCAAAATACTCGCGGTCGGCGTTGTTTTGCCCTTTGGCCATCGTCGGCTGCGAGTTGACCAGCCAGCCGCCGTCGCGGTCGTAGACAAACAGCCCGTGCAATTGCGGCAGCTCGCCCACGCGCTTGATCAACAAGCGGTGGATGCGCTCCAGTTGGGAAGGCTTGCGTCCGTCCGTTTCCATCCGCTCCACAAGGCCGACGAGGATCGTGTCGGTTTCCTTGACGGTGTCGTAAGCGTGCTGCGCCACCGCCTGCGCCAGATTGGCCGTGGCGATCGTCGTTTCGTGCAACTGGATGTCGCGCGCCCGCCAGGTCAGCCAGGCTTGCACCGCGACCAGCGACGCGCATACCAGCACGACGAAGGAGACGGCGCGCCATTTGATGGGCGAAAAACCGGTGTTCAAGTCGATGATGCGCGCCGCGATTCCGCGTAGCTTGGCCATGATGTCCCCCCGTAGCGGCGCCCGCACACACCGGCGCAGTTCCATTGTGCCGCGTTCCCCGGCGGGAAATCTCTCAGATAGTCACGGCGCCCGCAGTTTGCGGACTCAGCCGCCATATTCGCGGCAAGTCTGCAGGAAGGCGGCCAGGCGCGGCGACAGCATCTTGCGCTCGTGGTGAATCAGGTAGAAATGCCGCTGCAGCGGCGGCAGCGCCGTGTCGAGTTCGACGAGCTGGCCGCCGGCCAGCAGGTCGGCCACCACCACGCGCGACAGGCAGGCGATGCCCAGCCCGGCCGCCGCCGCGTACTTGATCGCCTCGGAGTTGCTGAATTCGCCGGCCGGATGCAGATAATGCAGATGCGGCACCAAGGCGTGTTCGACCGCCTCGCGCGTGCCGGAGCCCGATTCGCGCAGCAGCCAGCCGGCGCCGCGCAGCGCCGCCGGCGCCAGCTTGCCGCCGCCGGCCAGGGCGTGGCCGGGCGCGGCGACGACGATCATGCGGTCGCTGAGCCAGGGTTCGACGTGCAGCCCGGGCTGGTGGCACGGCCCCTCGATCAGCCCGAGGTCGACGCGGAACTCCGCCACGGCCGCGGCGACGGCGGCCGTGTTGGCGATGCTCACCTGCGGCGTGCTGCGGCCGTGGCGCCGGGCGAAGCCGGCCAGTATCGCCGGCAGCAGGTAGCTGCCGATGGTGGTGCTGGCGCCGATGCGCAGGCCGACCGGCACGGCCGGCGCGCCGCCGGCGAACTGGCGTTCGATGCTGGCGGCCGCGTCGCCCATGTGGCGCGCCTGGGGTAGCAGCAGGCGGCCGTTGTCGTTCAAGACCAGGCGCCGGCCGACGCGGTCGAACAACTGCGCGCCCAGCAGCGACTCCAGCTCATTGAGCGCGGCGCTGGCGGCCGATTGCGACAGCGCCACCGCGTCGGCGGCGGCGGCCGTGCTGCCGTGGTCGGCCACGGCCAGAAAAATTTGTAACTGTCTCAGCGTCAAAGCCATCGAATAAGCAATTTAATGGGTTAAATATACAAAAACAATTCGTTTTACCATTTAAATGCCGAACTGTACAGTGCGCTACGTGGCCACGGCCACGAAAAGCGCAGCCCTTCGCCGCGCGCACAGTCCAGGAAAAACCATGCATACCGCCCCCGCCGCCCTCCCATCCGCCACGCCCCGCTGGCAGCAACTGCTGCCGGGCCTGCTGTTCAGCGGCGCCCTCGCCTGCGCCGCCAGCGAACTGGGCGCACTGCCGGCGCTGCAGGCGCAGGGCGTCAGCGCCCTGACCCTGGCCATCGTGCTGGGCATGGCGCTCGGCAACACCTGCTACGCCCGCCTGGCGCCGCCCTGCGCGGCCGGCGTCGACTTTTCCAGGCAGACGCTGCTGCGCCTGGGCATCATCCTGTACGGCTTCCGCCTGACCTTCCAGGACATCGGCGCCGTCGGCCTGGCCGGCGTGGCGATCGACGCGCTGGTGCTGACATCGACCTTCGCGCTGGCTCTGTTGCTGGGGACGAAAGTGTTCAAGCTGGAGCGCAACAGCGCCATCCTCATCGGCGCCGGCAGCGCCATCTGCGGCGCCGCCGCGATCATGGCGGCCGAGCCCGTCGTCGAGGGGCGCCGCGAACAGGTGGCCGTCGCCGTCGCCACCGTCGTCGTGTTCGGCACGCTGGCCATCTTCCTCTACCCGCTGCTGTACCGGCTCAATCTGCACTGGCAGGTGATCGGCGCGGCGCCGGCCGCCTTCGGCGTGTATGTCGGCTCGACCGTGCACGAGGTCGCGCAGGTGGTCGCCGCCGCCCGGGCCGTCGGCACGCAAGCGGCCGACAGCGCCGTCATCGCGAAAATGGTGCGCGTGATGATGCTGGCGCCCTTCCTGATGGTGCTGTCGGCCTGGCTGGCGCGCGGCCGCGCCGCCGGCGCCGCGCCGGGCGGCGCGCGCCTGGCGGTCCCCTGGTTTGCCTTCGTCTTCATCGCCGTGGTCGGCTTCAACTCGCTGGCCTGGCTGCCGCGCCCGGTGGTCGCCGCCGTCACCGCCGCCGACACCTTCCTGCTGGCGATGGCCATGGCCGCCCTCGGCCTGGGCACGCAATGGTCGGCCATCCGCCGCGCCGGCCTCAAGCCGCTGCTGCTGGCGGCCCTGCTGTTCTGCTGGCTAGTCGCGGGCGGCGCCGCCATCAACGCCGGCGTCGCAGCGATGTTGGCGTAAAACTCCAGCGGATTGATGCACAAATGATACGAAAGGTGTAATCTGGCGGAGTCCGCAGAACGGGCACAGACTGCGGCAATTCCACAGGGGGAGCGCCAAGTGCGTCCACACACGAAGCAAGCCGGCGACGCGCCGGCACACGGGCGGGCATCGCCGCGGCTGACGGCATCCGCCCTCATGCTCGCAACGCTGCTGTGCTGCGGCGCGGCGGCCGGCGCCGGCGTGAAAGTCGTCTATCCGGCCGACGAAGCGGCCGGCGGCACGCGCTTCAACGACTTGATCGAGCTGCTCCAGCAGGCGCTGGAAAAGACGGCGGCGGAATATGGCCCGTTTGAGCTGCGGGCCTCGCACGCCGGCATGACGGAGGCGCGCTACCTGGCCGAGCTGAAAAGCCCTGGCCGCGAAATCAACATCGCCTGGACCTCGACCTCGAAGGCGAAGGAGCGCGAGCTGCTGCCGCTGCGCATCCCGCTGCGCAAAGGTCTGCTCGGCTACCGCATTGCCCTGATCGCCCAGGACAAGCAGGCGCTGGTCGACCAGGTCGACACCATCGAAGACCTGAGAAAGCTGACCTTCGGCCAGGGCCTCGGCTGGGGCGACACCGAGCTGTACGAAGCCAACGGCATCCACGTCAGCAAAGCCCGCTACGAGAACCTGTTTGCGATGACGGCGCTGGGGCGCGTCGACATATTCCCGCGCGGCATCAGCGAAATATTCGTCGAACACCAGTCGCACGTGGCCGCCAACCCGACGCTGGCGATCGAAAAAAACCTGCTGATTTACTATCCCTGGCCGTACTACTTCTTCTTCAACCGGCAAGACGCGGCCCTCAAGGCGCGCGTCGAAAGCGGCCTGCGCACGATGCTGACGGACGGCAGCTTCGACCTGCTGTTCCGCAAATACCATGGCCTGGCCATCGAACAGGCCGAGCTGAGCCGGCGCCGCGTCATCCGCATCGACAACGACATGCTGCCGCCGGAAACGCCGCTGAACGACCCCTCGCTGTGGTTCGACCCGTCCCGCTACTAGCGATACAGCCGGGGACAGACCACGATTTCCGAGAAATATTTCTCGGAAATCGTGGTCTGTCCCCGGCTGTTGTTAGATTTTTTCCAGTTGCTGTTTGGCGTAGACGGCCTGGCTGCCACCCGGCGCCAGTTCCAGGTAGGTGCGGTAGGCGCCTTTGGCTTTGGCAACGTCGCCGGAACGGGCCTGGGCGTCGCCCAGGTTCAGGTAGGCGATCGCCCGCGACGGGTCCATTTTGATGGTGTTCTCGAACCAGCGCGCCGCTTCCGGATATTTTTCCTGCTTGTAGAAGACGAAGCCGAGGTTGTTGGCCGCCAGCGCGAAGTCGGTGCGCAGTTTCAGCGCTTCCGTGAATTGCGCCTCGGCCGCCGCGTATTGCTTCTCCTTGTAGAGTTGCAGGCCGCGGTCGTTGGCCCGCTGCGCCAGTTGCCGCGCCGACGTCGGCACCGTCGGCGGCGTGACGATTTTCTGTTCGACGCCCTGCAAGTCCTTGACGGTGACGGCGCCGGCCGGCGCGCCGGCAGCCTTGCGCTCCTCGCCCGGCGCCGGGCGCGAGGCGTCCAGCTTGGAGTTCAGCGCGATCGCCGCCGTCGACAGTTGCGTCGTGGTCGGGCTGAGGAACTCCGTCTCGCCCGGCAGTTCGAAGACGAAGTCGCCGCCCTCCGAGCCCGGCAGGCTGCCGAAGGCCGGCGTCTGGTTCGACACGCTGGCCACGGCCGGCGCGACATAGGCGGCCAGCTCGGTGGCCGTGATCAGGCCGTCGCCATTCAGGTCGGCCTTGCCGGCCATGCCCTGCAGCAGCGTCCAGGTGAACACCGAATGGCCGTTCGGCCCGCCGTCGGCGACCAGTTGGTCGCCGCCGCCGGCCGTCAGCATTTGCCGGCCGATGCGCTTGGCGTTGTCGCGCAGGAAGGAGCTGGAACCGGCGCCGCGCGTCAGGCCCAGGCCGCTGTAGCAGGCGTCCATGACGAACAGCGCGTGCTTGGCCGTCAGGCTTTCGGCGATGTTCTGGATTTCCGTCATCGGGATGGCGTCGGTGGCGAACTGGTTCGGGTCCGAGTCCGCCGGCACGATGTAGCCGAGGTCGCGCCCCGAGCTGAGCTTGCGGGTGGCGCCGTGGCCGGCGAAGAAGACGAAGATGCGGTCGTTCCTTTGCACGCCGCCGTGGGCCAGCTTGTCGTGGAAGGCGGCCAGGATATTGGTGCGGGTCGCCTCGGCGTTCTTCAGCGATACGACGCGCTCGGGCGCGAAGCCGAATTTTTCGACCAGGCTCTGGCGCACGCCCTGCGCGTCGCGCACCGCGTATTGCAGCTTGGGCCACTTGGCGTAGTCGTCGATGCCGATCACCACGGCCCAGGAATTGCCGTAGCCGGTGGTGACGGGGGTTTTCTCGGCCACCGGCGTGGCGCCCTTGCTGACCTTGAAGGTGCTGCCGTCCCAGCCGGCGAACTGGTAGCCGTCCGCCACCAGCCGGTCCAGCACGGCCGGCAGCGCCTTGACGGTGCGCTCGTGGATGTCGTGGAACAGGATGATGCCGCGCCCTTCCTTGTCGACGGAGCGCAGCACGCGGTCGGCGATCGAGCTGGGCACCGGATCGGCCCAGTCCAGCGAGTCGATATTCCACATCACCGATTTCAGATGGGCGCCGGCCAGCGCCGCCATGCCTTCGCCGTTGCGGGCGCCGTAGGGGAAGCGGAACAGCGGCGCGCGCTCGTTGTTGATGGCCTTGAGCAGCACGTCGGTGTTGAGGATTTCGCCCTTCAGGCTGTCGCCGGTCTGCTTCGACAGCTGCGCGTGCGTGAAGCTGTGGTTGCCGACGGCGTAGCCATCGGCCATCAGCTTGCGGCTCACTTCGGCGCCGGCCGACAGTTTCGCCTTGCCGGCCGCGTCCAGGCTGCCCAGGTTGCGTCCGACGCTGAAGAATACGGCCGGCACCCCGTATTGTTTAAGGATGGCGGCGATTTCCTCGCTGTAGCGCTTGTGCGGGCCGTCGTCGAAGGTCAGCACCACGGTTTTCTTCGGCAGCGCCGTGCCGAAGATTTCCGCCTCGTCCTTTTTGACGTCCGCTTCGGCCGCGGCCGCCGGCGCCGCCGGGTAAGGCAGCACGACACCGTATTCCTTGAGAATCTGTTCGCGCGTGTAGCGCTTTTTCAGGTGGGCGACGTAATCGTCCCAGCGCTCGCGCTTCAGCTCGATGGCGCGCGCCTCGAAACGGCCGAAGATCTGGCGTATCTCTTTTTCATAGTTGCGCTCGATTTCGGCCAGCGCGTCCAAGTCTTCCGAAATGCGCTTGTGCACCTTGATGGCCGGCAGCGAGGAATCCTTGGCGACGTCGGCCAACAGGGTTTGCAGCAGCTCGCGGAAAGCCAGGCGGTCGGCGTCGAACAGGTCCGGGTCCGACTCGACATAGCTCAGCAGCGCATCGATGGCCTCGAAGCGGCCCGCATTGCCCGGCGCCGTCAGCGCGGCGAGCGCCTCGTCGAGCCGGGCGATGCGCGCCTGGTTGTCATGGAACAAGCCCTGGCCGACGCGCCGGGTTTCCTCGCGCAACTGCGCCGACTGCGCCTGCTCGTCGGCCAGCAGCACGATGATTTTGCGGTGGGCGGCCAGCACTTCACGGAATTGCGCGCCGATGGCGGCGGCGTCGACGCTGCCGACCGGGGCGGCTGCGCCGGAAACGGGCGCTGGCGCCGGCGCCGTGGCCGGGCGCTTGGCGAGGTACAGGCCGCCGCCGACCGCCATCAGGGCGGCGAGCGTAACGGCGATCTTGATCGGCTTGGAAGTCACAATGGGGGTCCGTAAAAAACGATGTGTGAAAAATACAATATGGCTATGGGCGTAATTGTAGAGCACACCTTGCCTTTACGTAAGACCGCGCGCGCCCGCCACGCGGGGCCGCGCAAGCCTGGGCCAATCATTTTGACAACAATCCGCCGGATTTACAGAAGAGCATGCGGACAATGCTGCTGGCCGGCGAAGCGCGCAAGCACGCGCAGCCGGCCAATCTGGCTGTTACCAGCGATACGTGGCCGACGCGACGACCTGGCGCCGCTCGCCGAAGAAGCAGGCGTAGGTGCAGGACGCGATATAGCGCTTGTCGCCCAGGTTGTTGAGGTTCAGGGCATAGCGCCATGGCCCCGTTTCATAGGACAGCATCGCGTCGGCGACCGTATAGGCCGGCACCTTGCCATCCACAAACAGGCCCAGCGTGGAGCCGACGTAACGCAGGCCGCCGCCCAGCTTCATCCCCGCCACACCGAAATTGGCCAGGTCGGCCTCGCCCCACACGGAAGCGGCATGCAAAGGCACGGCGCCGCGCCGCTGGCCGACCAGCGCCGGATCGGTATCGGCTGTCGTGCTGGCGTTCGTGTACGCATACGAGGCCAGCACGGTGAAAGCCTTGCCGATCCGCGTGTTCGCCTCCAACTCCAGGCCGCGCGAACGGATCTCGCCCGTTTGCACGCCGAAACCCTGGTGTTTTGGATCGGCCGCCATCACGTTTTGCTGCGTCAACTGGTAGACGGCGGCGCTCAGCAGCGTATCCGTGCCGGCCGGCTGCCAGCGCAGACCGGCCTCATACTGCTCGCCGCGGCTCGGTTTGAAGCGGGCGCCGCCGAACGCCACCCCGGACACCGGCTGGAAGGACTGGCTGAAGCTGACGAACGGCGCCAGGCCGTTGTCGGCCAGGTAGACCAGGCCGGCGCGGCCGGTCGTCGCCGAACTGCTCTCCTTGCTGTTCGGACTGACGCCGTCGACCGGGATCTGGCGCTCGCTGGCGCGGTCATGGCGGGCCCCCAGCAGCAGGCTCCAGCGCCGGTCGATCTTCATCTGGTCCTGCACATACACGCCGACATTACGCAAGACCGACACCGGGTTCCACAGATTCGGCACGGCCTGGCCAATCTCGTAAACATAATTCGGCTTGAAATAGTCGAAGGGCTGCTTGACCTCCCGGTCGGCGCGGATGCTGCGGTGATACTGGTAAGTGGTGTCGACGCCGGCCAGCAGCGTGTGCTCAACGCGTCCGCCGCCGACCGTGTAGACCAGCGACGTGTCGGTGGTATAAGCCTTGGAGAAATCGTCGCGGTCCTGCACCCCGTGGGAGGCGGAGCTGGCCTGATTCGCATCCAGGCCATCCACCGACGTGCTGGGGAACGCCACCTCGGAGCGGAAGGCGCGCGCATTGTGGCGCAGCGTCAGGTTCGCGCTGAAGGCGTGCTCGAACAAATAGCCCAGCAAGGCATTCTTGCCGTCATACTTATCGCGGCCCGGCGTGCCCAGGTATAAATTGCTGGGAAACTTGCCGTTCGGATTAGGCAAAATGCTGCCGGCCGTCGGCAAACCGTACACATAATTGGTGCGGCTGTGCAGATGTTCCGCCTGCAGCGTCAGCGCGGTGGCGGCGCCGATCTGCCACTTGATGGCGCCGGACAGGAACTGGCGGTCGTCCGGCACATGGTCGACGAAGGTGTCGCTGCTGCGCGCCAGGCCCGTCAAGCGGTAACTGAGGCTGCCGTCGGTGTTTAGCGGGCCGCCGAAATCACCCTTGACCTGCTTGCGCCGATAATTGCCCAGCTCGACGCCCAGCTCGCGCAGCGGCTCGGCGGTGGGCTGCTTGCTGACCGTGTTGATGATGCCGCCCGGCGCCGCCGTGCCATACAACAGCGAAGCGGCGCCCTTCAAGACCTCGATGCGCTCCAGGCCATACAACTCCTGCTGGCCATTGTAAGGATTGACCATGAACTTCGAGCCGTCGCGGTACAGATTACCCATATTGGCGCCCGCCTGAAAGCCGCGGATGACGAAACTGTCGGCGGTGCGGTCGCTGCCCTCGGTGCGCACCACGCCGGCCGAATAGGCCAGCGCATCGGCCAGATTGCGCGGCTGCGTGGCCTCGATCTGCCGCGCCGTCACCACCGACACCGACTGCGGAATCTCCAGAATCGGCGTATCGGTCTTGCTGCCGACGGAGCTGCGCTTGGCGCCATACACCGCGGCGTCATCGTGCCCGGCGACGGCCTTCACCGTGACCGCCGCCAGCGTCGCGGCCACTGGCGCCGCTGCGGCCGGCGCGCTACTGCGCACCAGCGCATACGCGCCCTGCCCCTGGGACACGGCCGTCAGCTTCGCGCCCTGCAGCAAAGCCGGCAAGGCTTCCGGCACCGTAAAACTGCCGCGCAAGCCTGGGCTATTCAAACCCGCCGTCAAATCGCTGGCGAAAGAAAGCAGAATGCCGGATTCGCGGCCGAAGCGGTTCAACACGCCTTCCAGCGGGCCGGCCGGGATGTCATACGCTTTGCGCGCCTGCGCGGCCGGGGCGTCGGCGGCCTGCGCGGCGACCGGCAGCCACAACGCCGTCGCGGCGCAAACGTGGCCGACGGCATAAGCCAACACCGTGCGGGTCAATTGTTGCCGGGTGCTGCGCCGGGCGCGGGAGAAATGCTGCATAGTCTGTTTCCTTGCGATGGGGTGGGAGATGTGATGCGCTCACCTCCTATGTCACGCGAGAAAGCAAAACAGACCACCATGAACGAAATATTTTTCAGGCGGCGCGCCCGACGCTGACCCAATAGCGGCTGATGAAGCGCACCTGCAACGGTAGCGTCGCGGCCAGCGCCGCCAGGATGCGGTCCGTGTCGGCCAGCGGATAGCTGCCGGAGACGCGCAAACCGGCCACGTCGGCGTCCCAGCGCAACCGGCCGGGGCGGTGGCGCGCCAGCTCCGCGAGGAAATCGTCGAGGCGCATGCCGCTGGCGACGAGCACACCGTCGACCCAGGCGCCGGCATGCGCGTCGAGCGGCGCCGGCGCGCCGGCGCCGTCCGCGCTGAAGCGCAACTGCGAACCGGCGCGCAAAGTGTATGCCAACGCGGCGCGCCCGCGCGGGCGCACCGCCACCGCGCCCTCGAACACCGCAAGGGCGCAAAAATCGCCATGCTGGCGCACCAGGAAGCGCGTGCCCAAAGGCTGCAGCTCGCCGTGCGCCGTCTCAAGCAAGAACGGCCGGGCGGCGCGGCCGCCGTCCTTGCCGGTGCTGACGAGGACTTCGCCGGCCAGCAAGCGCAAACGCCGCTCGCCGGCGCTGAAACGCACACTGATCGCGCTATCCGTGTTCATATCCACCGTACTGCCATCGGCCAGCACAACGGTGCGCCGCTGGCCGACGGCGGTGCGCTCATCGGCCAGCCAGACACGCCACGGCGCCCGCTCCTGCGCCAGCCAGGCGCCGCCGCCGGCGAACAACAGCACCGCCAGCGACTTCAGCGCGGCGCGCCGCTGCGGCGAACGCGGCGGCGCCAGCGCCGCATGCGCGACGCGCGCGCCCAGCGGCGAAGCCAGTCCCAGCAAACGGCCGTTGAAGGCCTCGATGCGCTGCCAGGCGCGCTCATGATCGGGATGGCTGGCGCGCCAGCGCTGCAAAGCCTCGGCGCTGCGCCCGCCGGCGCCATCCTCCTGAAGCTCGACCAGCCAGCGCACGGCGCGGCGCGCGATCCGCGGCGGAATCGCCCCGCCATCCGCATGCGCGCCCACTCAGTGCCCGGCAATCGCAAAATAGCACTGCGTACCGGCGCGCACCAGATAGCGCTTCACCGTCGTCACCGACACGCCGAGCGCCAAGGCGATCTCGGCGTGGCTCAAGCCGTCGAGCTGGGCAAACAAGAAAGCCCGCTTGACGGGCTGCGGCAAACCGTCCAACAGACGGTCCAACTCAAACAGCGTCTCCAACAACATGGCGCGCTCCTCCGGTCCCGGCGCCAGCGCCTCGGGGGCCAGCGCCAGCGCATCGCGGTAAGCGCGCTCGATCTGCTCGCGGCGCCAATGATTGGCCAGCACGCGCTGCGCCACGGTCGTCAAAAACGCCCGCGGCTGCGCCAGCGCGACCGGCTCCTCGCGCGCCAACAAACGCAAAAACGTATCGTGGGCCAAATCCGCGGCGCGATGCGAACAACCGAGCTTCTTGCGCAGCCAGCCCTGCAGCCAGCCATGATGATGGTCATACAACCGGGCCACCTGCTGCGGCACATCCGGATCAAACGAAAGCGACACAAGCGACATGGGCACCGTCATATGCAAATGAGAATAATTCTCATTGTATATTATTCCATGGGGTCAGGTCTAGACATGACGGTTTTTGAATTTTCAAGCACATTTTTTTACCGGCCGCGCCACACTGCGCGCCACGGCCGCCGGCAAGCGATGCCTCATTTCGCCCGCAAGAAGAACTCCAGGCCGCGCGACAGCGCCGGGAACACGGTGGAACCGTGGTCCTCGTCCGCGAACGCATGGAAGACGACCTTGCCGGCGCCGCCGGGCTGCCCGCCCAGCGTGGCCGCAAGCTCGCGCGCCGCCGCCACCATGCGCCGCTGCGCCACCATGTCGCGCCGCTCGGCCGAGTCGGTGGCGGCCGGCATTTGCTCCAGCGCGCCGACCGTCAGCATGATCTGCGGCCATTCGCGGCGGACATCCAGGAAAGCCGGCAGCTGCGTCAGCACGAAGCGCTCATGCCACCAGATCGACGGGCTGGCCGCCACATAGGTCTGGAACGCGGCCGGCCGCGTAAACAAGGTGTGCAGCACGAACAGGCCGCCATACGAATGGCCGAACAGCGCCTGACGGCGCCGGTCGATCCGGTATTCCTGCTCGATCAGCGGCTTCAACTCGCTCTCGATGAAGTCGAGGAAGCGCCCCGCCCCGCCCTCGCCCGCAGCAGATGCCGCGCCGACCGGCGGCGTGTAGTCCAGCGTGCGGGCGCGCGCGTCGTAGTCGTCGCCGCTGGCGTAGCCGATGCCCACCACCAGCGCCGGCTGGACGCCGGTAACCTTGCTGCGCTGGCCGGCCGTGCGGTTCATCAACGCCAGGCTGGCGAACGCGGCGTTGCCGTCCAGCGCGTAGATGACCGGATAACCGGCGGCCGGCGCCGGCGCCGCCGGCACGCTGATGAAGATGCGGTAGCGCTGTCCGGTGTGGCGCGACAGCATGTCGCGCTGCGCCGCGTGCTGCAACTGCGCCGGCTGCCAGGCTTCTGCGGCGGCCGGGGCGGCCATGGCCTGCGTCAACGTCAGTGCGGCGGCCAGGGCCAGCGCAGCGCTCCGTTTCGATAGCGTCAACGACTTCCTGCGCCGCCAGGCGTGGGGCTGGCGGTACGGCGACTGCACCTGCTGGTCGAAAATATGCTGCGCGGCCGATATGGACACTTTTCCCCTCCGGAACGCGGCGCGCCGCGTATAATGTGCAAATAAGAATGATTCGCATTTTACTGTTTGCGCGCCACTTGCGCAATTCTCTGGATACGCGGATCAAGGAATGGTGTGCGCCGTCGCCGCCCGCAAGATATACTCTGTCCTGGCTGCGCCGGGCGGCAAGGCGGGTTCCGGCACCACACTTTGGCAATGACGACGACTCCCTGCTCCGGCACACGCCGGCGCGCCGGGAGCGCTATGCGGCAAGAACATGACATCAGACCAGTACCCCGCGCCACGGCCCGGCCATGACGGGCCCGAAGCCCAGCAATTGCTCGACGAGCTGAGGCTGCGGCACCGCGCCCTGGAAGCGGAAAACGCGGCCCTGCGGCTGGCCCACGACGCGGCCAAGCGCAGCGAGCAGGCGCTGCGGCTGGCCGCCAGCGTCTTCGCCCACGCCCGCGAGGGCATCATGGTCACCGACTTGAGCGGCACCATCGTCGAAGTCAACGACACCTTCAGCCAGATCACCGGCTACAGCCGCGAGGAAGCGCTCGGGCAGAATCCGCGCATGCTCAAATCGGGGCGCCAGCCGGCCGAGTTCTACACCGAGATGTGGCGCGCGCTGGTCGACGACGGCCACTGGTGCGGCGAAGCGTGGAACCGGCGCAAGGACGGCGAATTCTACGCCCAGAAGGTCACCGTCAGCGCCGTGCGCGACGCCGCCGGCGCGACGCAGAACTATGTCGCGCTGTTCACCGACATCACGCACATGAAGCAACACGCGCAGCAGATCGAGCACATCGCCCACTTCGACGCCCTCACCGGCCTGCCGAACCGCGTGCTGCTCGGCGATCGGCTGCAGCAGGCGATCGCCCACAGCCAGCGCCATCAGCAGTCGCTGGCCGTGGTCTACCTCGATCTGGACGGCTTCAAGGCCATCAACGACCGGCACGGCCACAAAACCGGCGACGAGCTGCTGATCGGCGTGGCGCAGCGCCTGAAGGCGGCGCTGCGCGAGGGCGACACCATCGCCCGCATCGGCGGCGACGAATTCGTCGCCGTACTCGTCGAGCTGGACCAGCCGCAGGACTGCGAACCGGTGCTGGCGCGCCTGCTGCAGGCGGCGGCCGCGCCGCTGCGCGTCGAGCAGCTCGAACTGCGCGTCTCGGCCAGCGTCGGCGTCACGCTGTACCCGCAGGACGGCGCCGACGCCGACCTGCTGATGCGCCACGCCGACCAGGCCATGTACCAGGCCAAGCAGGCCGGCAAGAACCGTTACCACCTGTTCGACGTCAGCCGCGACGAGGCGGCGCGCCAGCACCGCGACGCGCTCGAGCACATCCGCCGCGCGCTGGAACGCGGCGAATTCGTGCTGTACTACCAGCCCAAGGTGAACATGAAAACCGGCGCCATCATCGGCGCCGAGGCGCTGATACGCTGGCAGCACCCGGAGCGCGGCCTGCTGCCGCCCGGCGCCTTCCTGCCGGCCGTCGAAACCCATCCGCTCGGCGTGCGCCTGGGCGAATGGGTGATCGCCAGCGCGCTGCGGCAAATTTCCGAGTGGCGCCGCGGCGGGCTGCAAATCACCGTCAGCGTCAACGTCGGCGCGCACCAGCTGCAGCGCCCCAATTTCCTGGCGCGCCTGTCGGCGCTGCTGGACGCCCAGCCGGACGTGCCGGCGCACTGCCTGGAGCTGGAAATCCTCGAAACCAGCGCGCTGGGCGACATGGCCCTGGTGTCGGAGCTGATGCACGACTGCCGCGCGCTGGGCGTGCAGTTCGCGCTGGACGACTTCGGCACCGGCTACTCCTCGCTGACCTACCTGAAACGCCTGCCGGCCGAACTGCTGAAGATCGACCAGAGCTTCGTGCGCGGCATGCTGGAAGACTCCGACAGCCTGGCCATCATCGACGGCGTGGTCGGCCTGGCGACGGCCTTCCGCCGCCAGGTCATCGCCGAGGGCGTCGAGACGGTGGCGCACGGCGAGCTGCTGCTGCCGCTGGGTTGCGAACTGGCGCAGGGCTACGGCATCGCCCGGCCGATGCCGGCGGCCGAGCTGCCCGGCTGGGCCGCCACCTGGCGCCCCGACCCGGCGTGGACGGCGTGGCGCAACCGGCCGGCGCGGCGCGACGACGTCGCCGTCGTCTTCGCCGAGGTCGAACACAATCACTGGCTGCGCGGCATCGAGAACTTCCTGGCCGGCGCGCGCGACGCGGCGCCGCCGACGACGGCGCGCAGCTGCCACTTCAGCCGCTGGCACGCCAGCGAGGGCCAGGTCCGCTACGGCGCGCATCCGCACTTTCCGCCGCTGATCGCCCTGCACGAACAATTGCACATGCAGGGACATGAACTGGTGACGCTGTACAGCGCCGGCCAGGACGGCCACATGGCGGTGCGGCTGGCGCAGCTGCACGCGCTGCGCGACGAATTGATCGACGGCTTGCGCCGGCTGGTGCGGGACGGCGAGGAGTTGCGCCCGGCGCCACCGCTATCGGCGTCGCGGATCTAGCCGGCGGCCAGCAAGGCGCGCTCGCTCTTGCCGTATTTGAGCGTGCGCTCGTCCGGCAGCAGCATGCCGGTGTGCTCGTTGCGCCCCTGCAGCAGATAGCGCGCGTCGGCCCTGCCGGCGCTGCCCGCCGCCAGCTTGCCCAGTTTGCCGATTTCGCCGCCCTTGACGCGGTTGATCATCATCGAAATTTCGGTGCCGGCGAAGTCGCGCAGCATCCAGGCGTCGCCGTCGCTGTCGCCGAACACCATCGCCGGATCGCCGCGCCCACCCAGCACGGCGCGGATGCCGACGGTCTTGCCGGCGCCCCAGTTGAAATGCCAGCCCTTGCGGTAGACGCTAGTGTATTTACCGTCGCGCATCTCCAGGCGCAGGCCGATGACGTTTTCCGCCACCACGCCATAGCCCAGGTCGGGGTCGCAGGCGAAGGCGCGCACCACGTCGTCGAGCGATGCGGTACTGACGTAGACGTCGATGCCGTTGGCGCGCAGCGTGTGCATCAGCGCGCGGATGTCGTCGTTGACGCGCAAGCCGCGGAAGTGGCTGGCCGCCACCACGCCGGCCTTGCCGGGCAGGTTATAGCTGCTGAGCAGTTTCACCTTGCTCAAGGCGTCGCCCAGGCCGCGCTGGATCGCCGCCGTCGCCAGCGTCCGCAACTGCGCCGGCGTCATATTCGCCAGGAAGCCGATCACCCATTTGTAGCCGACCTCGATGGGGTGCGTATCGCAGATCGCCTCGTACATGAAATACAGCTTGGCGCGCAAGTTCTCGAACTGCGGCATCTCGCGCAACTGCGCCACCGTCATGCCGTCCGAACGGTTCTCGTGCAGCCAGCGATAGGCGTCGTCAACGTCGTCGGCCAGATCGGCCATCGTCACCGGCTTGCCGTCCGTCGTGACATGTCCCGCCTCCGCCTTGAAGGGGCCGGCCGGCACGTTCTGCCGCAGCACCAGCGCGAACTCGTCCGGCGCCAGCCTGAACGCGAACTCCTCGATCTGGTACATCAACAGCGCTTCCTCGCAATCGTTCATGATGCAGGTGTTGTCCCAATCGAACACCGCATACGGCCGCCGCGCCTCCAGGTAGCCGGGGCTGGCCCGGCCGACGCTGCGGATCGCCGCCTGCAGCCGCTGCGCATTGTGCGGCGCCCAGCGCGCCGCGTCGAGCGGCGGCGCTGCGTCGGCCGGCGCCGCGCCGACCGCTTGCGCGCCCAGCGGCACGGCCACAGAAGCGGCCAGAAGGTTCTTGAGCAGGGTGCGTCTTTGCATGGGCGGTCCTTGGTGGGCGGTAAATATTGTATTTTAGAAAGTGTAGCATCCACTTCCGCCCCCACGGGCCGCGCACGACCAAAAAACAACGATGGCGCCGCTCAGCGCACCGCCCAGTAACCGAGCTGGCCCAGGCTGGCCGCCAGCTTCAGGCGCGCGCTATGCCAGCGCGACGTCGCCTGCACGCGTTGCTGGCGGGCGTCGGCCAGCGCGCTCTGGGCGTTGAGCAGCTCCAGCAGATTGCCGACGCCGGCCTTGTAGCGTCCGCGCACCACGTCCGCCGATTGCGCGGCGCTCTGCAGCAGTTCCTCGCTGGCCTTCAGGCTTTCCGTCTCCGTGCCCAGCCCCTGGTAATTCTTCCACAGCTCCAGCGCGACGTCCTGCTCGGTCTGCGCCAGTTCGGCCGCCTTGGCGTCGCGCGCCGCCTGCGCCGCGTGGACGCCGGCCGCGCGCGACCAGCCGGCCAGCAGCGGAATGCGCAGCTGCAGGCCGATGCTTTTGCTGCGCGCGTCCGCGTCGGCCTGCGACTCGCTGCTCTGGCGGTTGCGCTCGACGGACGCGCTCAGCGACAGCGTCGGCATGCCGTCGGCGCGCGCCGCCGCCACGCCTTGCTGGGCCGCCTGCAACTGCGCCTGCGCCGCGCGCACGCTGGGGTGCGCGCGTTTGGCCTGCTCCAGCAAGACCGCCACCGACTGCACGAAGGCGGTGCCGGGCAAGCTTGTCGGCCCCGCCGCCAGCGTCAGCGGCGTCGCCACGCTCATCCCCATCGCCGCGGCCAGCGTGCCGGCCGCGTTCTGCGCCTCGCCTTCGGCGCGCACCCGGCTCAGCACCGCCTGCGCGGCCGCCGTCTGCGCCTGCAATTTGTCCGACAGCGAGGCCGCGCCGGCCTGGTGCCGGGCGGCGGCGGCCAGCGCGCTTTCGCGCGCGGCCTGCTCGGCGTCGCGCGCCGCGGCCAGCGCGCCCTGGGCGCTGAGCAAATCGTAATACGCCTGCGCGGCGGCGGCGAACACCGACTGCAGCGTGGCGTCGCGCGTCGCGCCGGCCGCCTCCAGCAAGGCGCGCGCCTGCTCGACGCCGGCGCGGCGCTGGCCGAAATCGTACAGGGTCCAGCTCAGGTCGACACTGGCGGCGCGCGTGTCGCTGTTTTGCCGCGAATCGAGCTGCGGCCGGCCGCTGATGGCGCGGCTGCTGTTGCCCTTGAAAGCGCCGATGGACGCCGTCGCCGCCGGCAGATAGGCTGCCCGCGCCGTTTCCAGCCGCGCCGCCTGCGCCATGACGCCGGCCCATGCCTGCCGGGTTTGCGGATGGTGGCACAGGGCGCGCTCGACCGCCTCCAGCACGTCGAGCGGCGCCGCCAAAGGCGCCCGCGCGCATACCTCCGGCACGGCCAGCGCGGCGTCGCCGGAGGCGCCGGAGGCCGGCGTCGTCAAGGGCAGCACGGCGGCCAGCGCCAGAACGCAGCGCCAGCTCATGCCGCGTTCAAGCCGGGCGCCACATCGTTCAGCACGTCGCGCACGACGCGGCCGCCGGACAGCGTGACAACGCGGTTCGCCGTGGCGATGGTTTCCGGCCGGTGCGCGATGATGATGCGGGTGATGTTCAGCGCGCTGACGGCGGCGTTGACCTCGCGCTCCTTGTCGACGTCCAGATGGCTGGTCGCCTCGTCGAGGAACAGGATGCGCGGCCGCTTGTACAGCGCGCGGGCCAGCAGCACGCGTTGTTTCTGCCCGCCCGAGAGCACCGTTCCCATGTCGCCGACCAGGGTGTTGTAGCCCATCGGCATGGCGTCGATCTCCGGCGCCACGGCCGCCATCGCCGCGCACTGCTCGACCCAGGCCTGGTCGGTCTGCGTGTCGAAGAAACTGATATTGTCGCCGATCGAGCCGGCGAACAGCTGGTCGTCCTGCAGCACCGTGCCGACGGCCTGGCGCAGCGCGTCGATGCCCAGATGCTTGAGGCTGGCGCCGCCGAGCAGCACCTCGCCCTCGGCTGGCGGCAGGATGCCCAGCAGGACGTTCATCAAGGTAGTCTTGCCGCAGCCGGAAGGCCCGGTGATGGCCACCGACTCGCCGGCGCGGATGCTCAGGTTGATGCCGTCGACGACATACGGCTCGTCGTCGGAATAGCGGTAGCGCAGGCCGACGATGTCGATGGCGGCCGCCTTCCCGGCGTCCTCCGCCGCCGCCGCGTGCCGTCCGTGCAGCGTCTCGGGTTCGCCGAGCACGATGTCGGCCAGCCGCTCGCCCTGCAGCTGCAGCATTTTGACTTCATAGAATTTGTCGATCAGCGAGCTGACGCGGTTGTCGAACTGGCCCTTGTAGGCGATGAAGGCGATCAGCACGCCGACGCTGAAGTTGCCGTCCATGACCAGCTTGGCGCCCAGCCAGATGATGACGATATTCTCGATGCCGAACAGGACGCCGTTGAGCAGCTTGTACAGCAATTGCAGCTTCTGCGTGCGCAGGTCGGCGTTGACCTGGTCCACCACCAGCGTCAGCCAGGTGGCACGGCGCCCGTCCTCGCGCTGGAACAGCTTGATCGCCTTGACGCCGCGCACCGTTTCGAGGAAATGGCTTTGCTGCTTGGCGGCGTGGATAATCTGCTCCTCGGTGGCCGCGCGCAGCGGCCCATACCAGGCCCAGCGGATCATCGCGTACAGCGCCATCGCGGCCACCGCCACCAGCCCCAGCATCGGGCTGTAGATGAACATCATCACCAGCGTGACGATCGTCATCACGCCGTCGAGCATCGCTTCGAGGAAGGAGGTGGTCAGCGTGTGCTGGATTTGGTCGATCGAACCGAAGCGCGAGACGACGTCGCCCAGGTGGCGCTTCTCGAAATACTGCACCGGCAGGCGCAGCAGGTGGGTGAACACATTGGCGCGCCACTGGATGCTCAGCGTCGTCCCCATGTACAGGATGGCCCAGGAGCGCACCGCGCTGATCGCCTGCTGCATCAGCATCAACAGGCCGAAGCCGACGGCCAGCGTGGCCAGCAGGTCGCGGTCGGACGACACCAGCACGTTGTCGATCACCCACTGCATGAAGAAGGGATTGACCAGCGCGAACACTTCCAGCGCCAGCGCCAGCAGCAGGATTTGCCCAAACGAGCGCCCCAGTCCGCGCACCTTGCCCATCAGGCTGCGCAGCCGGATCGGCCGCTTTTCCTCCTGCTGCTTGAAGCCGGCGTCCGGCCACAGCTCCATCGCCACGCCGGTGAAGCACTTCGACACCTCGTCCATCGGCAGGGTGCGCACGCCGAAGGCCGGGTCGTGTATCGTCACCGACTTGGCGCCGACTTCCTTGAGCACGACGAAATGGTTGAAGTTCCAGTGCAGGATGCAGGGCAGCTTCAACTGCGGCAAATGCTCCATGTCCAGGCGCACCGGGTGGGTGCCCAGTTCCATGCGCTTGGCGATGTGGATCAGCTGCGCCAGCGTCGCCCCCTTCAGCGAGATCGGATAGCGCCCGCGCAAGGTGGCCAGGTCGGTCTTGTAGCCGTGGAAACCGGCCACCATGCCCAGGCAGGCCAGGCCGCATTCAGTCGATTCGGTTTGCAGAATCAGCGGCAGTTTCGCGCCCGCGCCAAGGCCAAAGGAAATTTTATCGAGAAAAGACATGCTGCGCGTGTTCCGAGGTTAAAGTTTGCCAGTCAGGCTGTACAGCGGCTCAAGCACCCATTCGTACAGGCGGCGCGTCTCTTGCAGAATGTCGGCGTCGAGCAGCATGCCGGCCTGCAGCGCCTGCTGCTTGCCATAGGCCGGCATGCTTTGCGCCGCCAGCGTCACCGTGACGCGGTACAAGGGTTCCGGGTTCGCTGTGGCGTTGCCGCCCAGTTCGCCGGCCGGCAGCGCCGTGCGCGACACCGATTTGACGACGCCCTTGGCGTGGCCGAATTTCTGATACGGATAAGCCTGGTAGCGCACCAGCACGGCGTCGCCCGGCTTGATGAAGCCGACCGCCCGGCTCTGCGCGTACAGGTGGGCCTGCAGCGTGGCGCCGGCCGGCACCACGCTCAGCAAGGGCCGGCTGGTGTCGAGCCACTGGCCGACGTCGGCGCCCAGCGCCGTCGCCACGCCCGCCTCCGGCGCCGTGATCAGCAGGCGCCGCCTGGCCTCGCTCTCGCTCAATTCCTGGCCGGTGCTGGCCAGGCTGCGCTCGACCTGGGCCAGGCGGTTCTGCTGGCGCGGCGCCAACGTGGCCAGCTCGTTGCGCTGGGCCGCCAGCTCGCGGGCCACGGCGATGTGGTCGCGCTCCATGCCGCGCACGCGGTTGCGCTGGTCCAGCAGCTCTTCCTGCTTTTGCTGCGCCTGCTCGCGCGAAATATAGTCCTGCGCCAGCAAACCCTGATAGCGGGCGACGCTTTCCTCGGCCAGCTTGACGCGGCGGCGTTGGTCCTCGATCTGGCCGTCGAGCTTGGCCAATTCCGCCTGCAGGCCGGCGATCTTGGTTTGCAAAGCCTCGCGCTCCTCGCCCAGCAGGGCGCGGCTCTTGGCCAGTTCCTCGCGCAGCGACTGCTGGCGCGCCTCCACCTGGCTGCTGATGGCGGCCTGGGTGTCGCCCTGGGTGCTGCTGTGCCGCTCGCTCGACAACACGTACAGCACTTCGCCCCGCTTCACCGCCTGCCCTTCGCTGACGAATTTTTGCAGCACCACGCCGGGCTGCGGCGCATATACCTTGACGAGGCCGGAATCGGGCACCAACTGCCCCGTCACCGGCGTGCGCTTGGTGTAACTGCCCCACGCCAGGAAGGCCAGGATGACGCTGGCGAAGGCCAGCGCCACCCCGGTCAGCATGGTGAAGGTCAGCGGCCGGATCAGCACGACGTCGGCGAGCCAGTTGACCTGGCGCGCCTCCAGCGCGGCCGCACGGAAGAGGCTGGGCCGCTTCATAGACTACACACAAGAGAGAAAACAGCAGTGTCGGGAACGGAAAAATACAGTTTCGTGTGCATGAGTCAGATTGCGCAAGGAAGCGATGGAGTGCGCAAGCCTACCACAAACATTGCGATAAAAAAAACTTTGTTGAATAGGCATTGACGGCGCCGGCTTTACCCTCCCGCGCATGCGAAGAGTTAATACCGCCCGGCGATATAAATATCATTTAATCATGTAATTAATTATTGGTTATTTGTTACAATTACTTTTTTAAAAAGTTTGACATAAAAAAAATAATCGTTAAGATAGCCGGGCGTTGCAGAGATCCGGAAGATCCCGGATAGCTGAAACGCGAAAGGCGCATGTTACTTGGTGCGCTGGTGCGGCAATGGCTTGATAACCGGGCATCCCCACGATAGCCATTGCCATTATTGATTGATGTTTATTTTGAAATAGGAACTACCATGCATCCATTTTCTCTGAACGCTGAACAAGTCAAACAAGTTAGCGGCGGCGTCCGCGGCCCAATCATCAGCACGCTGTCGATTGGCGAAGAAGGCGGCGTCATGACGACCCTGGCCATCGGCGAAGAAGGCGGCGGCGTTTCGACCAAAGCCATCGGCGAAGAAGGCGGCGGCATCGAAACCACGATGGCCATCGGCGAAGAAGGCGGCCAGCCGCCAGTCGATCTGTCCTAATCGCCCCAGATTAAGTAGCGCATCGCCGGCCGGCGCCGGCCGGCGATGTGACCCTTTCGTTGCAACGGTAGCGGAACAGCCATGAAACATATCATTCTGGGTCATGCAAGCGACCCACACGCCCAGCATATCCTGGCGCAGTTACACCACCGCGGACATGAAGCCTACCTGTTCGAAACCCACAAATTCCCCTCTGAAGCAAAGATCAGCCTGACCCCGGCCGATGGCGGCGGCACCCTCACCCTGCCCGACGGCAACAGCGCCGCCTTCAGCGACATTGCCTCCGTCTACTGGCGCAATTTCTGCGGCGTGAGCGCGGAAACCACCAAGGCCAACCGCGGCACCATCGAAGATATCTCCTATTACGACAGCATGGCCAGCCTGCGCTCCTGGTTTCAGGCGCGCAACCAAACCCATTGGCTCAATAGCTGGGAGGCTTACCAGTCGCACCAGGAAAAACCGCAGCAGCTGCAACTGGTGGCCCAGGCCGGCGTGCGCATTCCCCGCACCTATATCGGCAACGACCCGCAACAGGTACTGGCCTTTTGCAAGGCCGAGCCGCACGCCATTTTCAAGCCGGTCTACGGCGGCGCGCACACGGAACGCATTACCGAACAGCATCTAGCCGGCGCGCACCTGGCCAAGGCGCTGACGCAGGCGCCCATCACGCTGCAGCAATATGTGGACGGCACGAACATCCGCACCTATGCCATCGGCGAGCAGCTGTTTTCGCTGGAGCTGGAAACCGACGACGTCGATTTCCGCACCGACCAGAAAGTGAACATCAAAAAGATCGAGCTGCCCGAGGCGATCCGCCTGCAGGTGCCGGCAATCATGGAGCAACTGTCGCTGAACTGGACCGCCATCGACTGGCGCCGCGACACCGAGGGGCAATATTACTTCCTCGAAGCCAATCCAAGTCCGATGTTCATGGGTATTGAGCATTCCACCGGCTATCCAATCACGGATACGCTGATCGATGCGATGATCAACGGCCACAGCCGTTTGAAGCGCGCGGCCTGAATTCCCAGGCCGATACAAAGCCCCTGATAAAGGGGCTTTTTTTATGCGCGCCAGCAAATAAGCTTTTGTTTTTCAGCGCCGCCCCCAACAAATATTAATTTCACAATTGCTTAATATTCATGATTTCACCAGGAAATCAGCCGTTTTGCGGACACCGCGAGGGGCGGTGAACACAAAAATATTTCATAAATAAAAAGTTTGACAGAAAAAAAATATTCGATAGTATAGCCCTGCACTCCCGGCATCCGCATTACTCCGGCTGCGTGGCAGGGCATAGGGCGCAGCGGCCCTCGTTGCGCCAAGGCGACGATGGATTACGGGATAGGAGCGCCTCCTTGGAGCGCCTCCTTGGAGCCTCTCCTTGGAGCGCCTCCTTCCCCGGCCATTTTCGTAATTGATCGATGTTTACTATGAAATAGGAACTACCATGCATCCATTTTCACTGAACGCGGAACAAATCCAACAAGTTAGCGGCGGCGTAGTACTTCATACGGTGCATTTAATTGGCAATGACGGCGAAGGCGGCGGGGTTCCCCCCGTGTATCTGACCGGCGGCGGCAAGCACACCACCCTGGCCATCGGCGAAGAAGGCGGCCAGCCTCCAGTCCTGAGCTGATCGATTTCGATTAAGCAGTCCATCGTCGGCCGGCTAACCGACCGACGATGCCCCCTTCTCGTTGCAACGGTAGCGGAACAGCCATGAAACATATCATTCTGGGTCATGCAAGCGACCCACACGCCCAGCATATCCTGGCGCAGTTACACCACCGCGGACATGAAGCCCACCTGTTCGAAACCCACAAATTCCCCTCTGAAGCAAAGATCAGCCTGACCCCGGCCGATGGCGGCGGCACCCTCACCCTGCCCGACGGCAACAGCGCCGCCTTCAGCGACATCGCCTCCGTCTACTGGCGCAATTTCTGCGGCGTGAGCGCGGAAACCACCAAGGCCAACCGCGGCACCATCGAAGATATCGCCTATTACGACAGCATGGCCAGTCTGCGCTCCTGGTTTCAGGCGCGCAACCAAACCCATTGGCTCAATAGCTGGCAGGCTTACCAGTCGCACCAGGAAAAACCGCAACAGCTGCAACTGGTGGCCCAGGCCGGCGTGCGCATTCCCCGCACCTATATCGGCAACGACCCGCAGCAGGTACTGGCCTTTTGCAAGGCCGAGCCGCACGCCATTTTCAAGCCGGTCTACGGCGGCGCGCACACGGAACGCATTACCGAACAGCATCTGGCCGGCGCGCACCTGGCCAAGGCGCTGACGCAGGCGCCCATCACGCTGCAGCAATATGTGGACGGCACGAACATCCGCACCTATGCCATCGGCGAGCAGCTGTTTTCGCTGGAGCTGGAAACCGACGACGTCGATTTCCGCACCGACCAGAAAGTGAACATCAAAAAGATCGAGCTGCCCGAGGCGATCCGCCTGCAGGTGCCGGCAATCATGGAGCAACTGTCGCTGAACTGGACCGCCATCGACTGGCGCCGCGACACCGAGGGGCAATATTACTTCCTCGAAGCCAATCCAAGTCCGATGTTCATGGGTATTGAACATTCCACCGGCTATCCAATCACGGATACGCTGATCGATGCGATGGTCAACGGCCATTCCAGGTTAAAACGCGCCGCCTGATTCTATTGCCGCGTCATTTACTGCGTTCCGGCAGGCGATTTTATTCGCCTCGCCGGCCGCTTCCATTCGCCTGGAAATAAGTGTTTACGCATCCAAATGTATCAAGGCGTGGCGGGTAATTTATTTTTTAAATAAGTTTGACATAAATCAAATATTCGATAAGATAGATGTGCGTTGCAAGCAATCAATTTATATGATTTGCTCATAACGCGGGCCGCCCGGCCTTGCGCCAAGCAGGCATATTGACGGGTTTGACTCTACGGCAATTGATCGAAGTTTATTTTAGAAATAGGAAACGACATGCATCCATTTTCATTGAACGTTGAACAGATCGAGCAAGTGAGCGGCGGTTACAAGGCCACCCAAATCGACGACAACACCACGCTGGCGATCGGCGAAGAAGGCGGCGGTCCAACCACGCTGGCCCTGGGCGAAGAAGGCGGCCACCCTCCTACGCTGAAGTTCGGCGAAATTGGCGGCTTGCCACATCCAGACCTGGTCTGAGCGTAACGCCAACTTTCATTGATGTCTTTTTAAAAGGAAATAATCATGCATCCATTTTCACTGAACGTAGAAGAAATCAAACAAGTTAGCGGCGGCATTGCAGTCGAACCGCCGTGGAGCACCCAAGCCATCGGCGAAGAAGGCGGCATTTACTACACCCAGGCCCTTGGCGAAAGCGGCAACCCACCGCTGCCATCGCAAGTTTAATCGCGCTCCGAGCCTGCGGCGGTGCCAGCGTGCCTGGCACCGCCTTCAGCAGCCCATCGTCGGCTAACTGAGCGGCCGGCGATGTTTCCTCGTATCATCGGTAGCACTTTTAAAAGGAAAGCAACCATGCATCCATTTTCACTGAACGTAGAAGAAATCAAACAAGTTAGCGGCGGCGTTGCAGTCGAACCGCCGTCGAGCACCCAAGCCATCGGCGAAGAAGGCGGCATTCACTACACCCAGGCCCTCGGTGAAAGCGGCAACCCACCGCTGCCGCCACCGGAATACTGATAGCAGACTGCGCCCGCGGCGGTGCTGGTCTAAACACCATCGCATCGCGTTGCAATAAAAAAAGCCCCTCGGGGCTTTTTTTCTGTCCGCAGCTTCGGTTTTTACACCGTGGCGCTCATCCAGATGCCGCTCAGTGCGATCAACGCGCCGCTGGCGCGCAACCACAGCACCTGGCGTTGCAGGCTGTTGCCGAGAACGACGCCGGCGCCGTGCAGCAGCGCGCTGGCGACGACAAAGCCGAAACCGTACTGCCACGGCGTGCTCAGGTGCGGCATTTCCACACCGTGGGCGTAACCGTGGAACAAGGCGAACACGCCAACCATCGCCGCGCCCGCCGCCGCCGGCATCTGCACCGCCAGCGCGATCAGCATGCCGAGCAGCAGCACCGAGGTGGCGATGCCGCCCTCAACCATCGGCAAGACCGTGCCGCTCATCGCCAGGCCGGCGCCGGCCACCAGCACGGCGACGAAACTCAGCGGCAGCAGCCACTTCGCCTTGCCGCCCAGTTGCGCCGCCCACACGCCCACGGCCAGCATGGCCAGCAGGTGGTCGAGGCCCATGAAGGGGTGCATCAGGCCGGCCATCGCACCGTGCGAATGGCCGGGATGGGCGTTGGCCGCGCCGGAAATTGCCAGCGATGCCAGGGCCAGGTAACGGAAGTGCTTCGATTGCATGTGATTCTCCTGAAAAGTAAACAATATAGGGGGTGGCGTTTGGCCGCTTAGCGCCACGTCGTGCCAGTCATCTCGGTCAGCAGCGCCGCCACCTTGCTGCGGCTGGTGTGGTAGCCGATGAAGACCAGTTCCGAACGCTTCGCCGCCGGCTTGACGGCGTCGACGCTGAGATTCACGCGCGAGCGCACGCCCTGCACCAGGATGGCGCGCGGCGATTCCTCGGTGCGGATGAAACCTTTGCTGCGCAGGATGGGCTCGACCCGGCTCGCCTCCAGCACGGCCGCCTTCAAGGTCTCGGCCTGCTGCGCCGCCTCGCTGCGCAGCACGAAGGACAGCCAGCCGGGGTCTTGCTCGTGGAAGTGCTTGTGCGTCGCCAGGCCGTGGCTGTGCGCGCCCAGACCCGAGTGGGCGTGGCCGTTCAGGCGGCTTTGCTCGGCCAGCACGCCCGTTTGCGGCCCCGGCATCGCCGGCAGCGGCGTGTAGCTGTGGCCGTGCTCGGTGCGGGTCGGCTGGTGCAGGCGCAGGCCCAGCGCCAAACGGATGTCGAGCTGGGCCTGGTGCGCCAGCTCCAGGAAGCGCACGTTCGGCGCGCGCAGCCGCACCCGCGTTTCGGCCAGCAGCAGCGCGTCTTCGTCGAGGCCGTCGATCTTGTTCAGCACCACGACGTCGGCGAATTCCAGCTGCTGCTCGAACATCGCCGCGGCCGGATTGACTCCGGCGCCATGCTCGAACTGGTCCGACAGCAGCAGCGGCGTGTCGACCACGGCCAGCGTCGCGTCGAGGATGAAGTCATCGCACAGCCCGGGGCTTTGCAGCAGTTCCATCACCGCCGTCGGCAACGCCAGGCCCGACGTTTCGATCAGCACGTGGTCGACGTTGGCGCGGCGCGCGGCGATGGCGCGCATTGTCGGCACAAACTGCTCGTCGTCGCCGTAGGCGATCAGGCCATACGGGAAATCGTGGATATGCACCTGCCCGTCGCCGCCGGCCGCGTCGCGTATCAGCGCACCGTCGATGGAAATTTCGCCGAACTCGTTGATCAGCAAGGCCAGCCGGCGCGTCTGGCGGCGCTGGATCAGGCTGCGCAGCAAGGTGGTTTTGCCCGAGCCGAGGAAGCCCGTGACGATGGTCACCGGTATCGGCTGCTTCATGCGATGTTCCAGGCTTGCAGTTGCCCGACCACGGCGTCGTAGCTGGTCGCCAGATGCGGGTACGCCAGTTGCGGCCGCGCCACCACCAGCAGCGGAATGTCCAGCGCCCGCGCCGCCTGCGCCTTGGCGCGGTAGCCGCCGGCGTCGCCGGAATCCTTGCTCACCACGCAGTCGATCTGCCAGTCCTGCCACAGCGCCGTGTTGAAGGCCGTGGAAAACGGCCCCTGCATCGCGCAGATGCGGTCGCGCGGCACGCCCAGCGCGATGGCGCGCTGGATGAACTCCGGCTCGGCCGTCAGGCGCACGAACCACTGCTTCTCGGCGGCGCCCGGCAGGGTCAGGAAGGTGGCCAGGTCTTTCGATCCCGTCGCCAGGAAAATGCGCTGGCCCAGCGCGATGGCGCGCTCGCCCGCCTGCCGGGCGGAGTCGCACAGCTCGCCGTCCTGCGGCGCGAATTCGCTGGCGCGCTCGTAGCGCAGGTAGGGAATGCCCAGCTCCAGCGCCAGTCCAAGCAGTTGCTCGGACATGCTGGTCGCGTATGGATGGGTGGCGTCGACCAGCACGCGGGCGCGGCTTTGCGTCAGCGCCTGGCGGCGCGCCTCGATGCCCTGGCGGCCGGCCCAGACGGTGGCGCCGGGACAGTCCTTCAGCGCCACCTCGCCGCCGTAGCCGGTGGCGGCCGAGACCACCACCGGGCTGCCCTGCCGCGCCGCCAGTTGCGCCGCCAGGGCGTTGCCGTCGCTGGTGCCGGAGAAGACCCACACGGCGTCGCCCGGCAAGGCGTCGCGCGCCGGCGCCGCCAGCAGCGCGCCTTCCGGCGTGGCCCAGTCGTTATAGCCGCGCGGCGTGAAGATCTGGCCGCGCTTGCGCTTGGTGAAGCGGTTGCCGACGACGATGGTGGTGAGCATGTCGAACTGCAGCGACGGCAATTCGTCGAGGCGGTGGATGCTGACCTGCTGGCCCGGACGGTAGGCGTTCTTGACCACGCCGCACAGCGTATGCGGGGCCTTCGATTCGAGCATCAGCTGCAGCACGCGGTAGACGCCCTGCTGCCGCCCGGCGCTCTGCACGTTGTACATGACGCAGGCCAGGTCGGCCTGGGCGATGTGGCGGGCGCGGTGCTCGATCCAATCCCACGGGCACAGCAGATCGGACAGGCTGAGCGTGGCGAAATCGTGCGACAACGGCGAACCGAGCAGCGAGGCGCAGGCGTTCGCCGAGGTCACGCCCGGCACCAGGTTCACCGCATAGCTGTCGTCCTCCAGCATTTCCTCGTAGGCCAGCGCGGCCATCGCGTAGATGCCGATGTCGCCGCTGGAAATCAGCGCCACCTTGGCGCCGGCGCGGGCCTTCTCGATCGCCAGCATGGCGCGCTCGCGCTCCTGCGTCAGCGGCGGCGTGTGGATCTCCTTGCCCTCGATGTGCGGCGCGATCCAGCGCAGATACAGTTCGTAGGAGACGATCACGTCGCTGTCCCGCAGCGCCGCGACGGCGCGCGGCACGATCAGATCCTCGAAGCCCGGCCCGACCGACACCAAATTCAGTACACCACTCATATTTCCATCCATTTATCTTGAACCACTGCGACGGCGACGCCGTCCAGACTTGTTTTCGGCACCAGCAGCGTGCCGCGCGGGCAGGCCACCAGGGCGCACGGCTCGCACACGCCGTTCAATCCCACATTCTGCATCACCCAGTCCGAGGGCTTGCCGACCCAGGGCCGCGCCGCCAGCGTGGCGCGCGCGAACACCCGCAGCGGCAGGCCGTGGCTGCGGCAAAATTCCAGCAAACCGGGCTCGTTCGCCTTCAGGTCGACGGTGGCCACCTCGCGCACCTCGTCGATGCGGCGCCGGCCCAGCGCGTGCAGCACCGCCGCCTCGATGCGCCCGGCCGGCACGCCCTTGCGGCAGCCGACGCCGAGCACCAGCGGCTTCAGCGCCTCGGTCGCCGTGGTCACCACCGGCACGGCGCCGACCACGGCGGCCACGCGGTAGGCCAGCTCGTTGCCGCCGCCCTCGTGGCCGGCCAGCAGCGAGACGGCGAAACGGCCCGCCTCGTCCAGCACGACGACGGCGGGGTCGCTATGCTTGTCCTGCGCCAGGCCGTCGAGGAAGCGCACGGCGATGCCGCTGGCCGCCACCATCACCCATTGGGCGTGGCGGCGGTAGGCGGCGGCGAACTGCGCCTTCTGCGCCGCGCCGGGATTCAACCAGGGGCGGTGAATCTCGCCGCCCAGCCGCGCCTGCAGGCTGGCGGCGAGTTCCTCGCCTTCGGCCCGCACCAGCCAGATCCCGAGCGGGGCTTCGCTCACGCGGCGTCCCCGCCGGCGGCCTTGGCCTTGGCTTTGCTCTTGTCCTTCTTCACCACCCGGAACAGGTGGGTGAAGTCCTTCGAGTACAGGCTGGACTCGGCCGCGACGCTCTTGTCCAGCGCGGCGCCGACCAGCATCATCGTCGTCAAATTCCAGGCGCCGCGCTTGGTGTCCTGCAGCACCGTGCCGAGCGTGCCCTGGTAGATTTTCTGCTCCGGCCAGCTGGCGCGGTAGACCAGGTTCACCGGCGTCTCCTGCGGATAGTGCAGCGACAGGTCGGCGACGATTTTCTTCAGGTGCGGGCCGGACAGGAAGATGCACATCGTGGCGCGGTGTTCGGCCAGCCGGGCGATCGACTCCAGCTCCGGCACCGCCGAGGCGCGCCCGGAGACGCGCGTCAGAATCACGCTCTGCGACACCTCCGGCTTGGTCAGCTCGGACTGGATCGCCGCCGCCGCCGCCGTGAACGAGGACACGCCCGGAACGATTTCATAGCCGATGCCGAGGGCGTCGAGGCGGCGCATCTGCTCGGCGGTGGCGCCGTAGATGGCCGGGTCGCCCGAGTGCAGCCGCGCCACATCCTTGCCGGCCGCCTGCGCGCGCAGGTAGCAAGCCTGCTGCTGCTCCAGGTCGAGCTGGGCGGTGTCGATCAGTTCCGCGTCCGGGCGGCAGTGCTGCAGCATGTCGGTCGGCACCAGCGAACCGGCGTACAGCACCATGTCGACGCTGCCCAGCAGCCGCGCGCCGCGCAGCGTGATCAGGTCGGCCGCGCCGGGGCCGGCGCCAATGAAATACACCTTCATAGTTATCTTTCTTCTCGTGGATTGCGGCGCACCAGCAAGGTGGCCAGGTAGCCCATCGCCTCGCCGGCGACCAGGTCGCCGACGCCGCTGGCCAGCATTTCGCCGGGCAGGCCGATGCGCCGCGCGAACGCGCAGTGCTGGGCGATGCCCATCTCGCGCAGCAGGTCGAGCACCCAGCCCAGGCGCGCGCCGACCTTCATCAGCACGACGATGTCGTGGGTTTCGATATCGCGCCGCAGTTCCTGCGGCGTTTCCGGGCACGGCAAAATCAGCACGCGCTCCTTGCCCTCGCCCAGCGGCCAGCTGAGCGCCGCCGCCGCCGAGGCGTAGCTGGTGACGCCGGGGAAGGTGTGCAGCGTCGCCTCGGGCAGGCGCTCGCGCAGGCCCGCCAGCACGTAGCCGTAGGTCGAATAGGTCAGCGAGTCGCCGATGGTCAGGTAGGCGACGTTGCGGCCGGCGCGCAATTCCACGGCGATGGCGTCGGCCAGCTGCGCGTAGTGCTCGCTCAGCACGGCGCGGTCCGGGTCCATATTGAATTCGATCTCGCGCAGCTTGGCCGGGTCCAGGTCGATGCCGGCCAGGCACTGCAGCGCCACCGAGGTGTCGGCGCTGCGCGCCCGCGGCGCGTAGATCAGGTCGGCGCGGCGCAGCGCCTCCAGCGCCGCCAGCGGCAGGTAGCCGGCCGGGCCGGGACCGACGCCGATGCCCCACAGGGTGCCCAGTGGCGCGCTCATGCGTCCGCCCCCAGGCTGTTGCCGGCCAGGTCGAACAGGCGCACCTCCAGCCGCTTCACCGCCGGCACGCGCGCGTGCGCGAGCGCGCCGATGCGCCGCTCGATCTCCATCCAGAATGCCTGCGCACCGGGTTCACTCTTTAGTATTTCCATTGCCGCTTCCACTGTGTTTGCGTTTTCTATCTCTTGCACCAGCGGCGCCGGGTAGCCCAGTTCAGCCGCCACCCGCGCCACGCCGGCCATCGCCATCTTGCTCTTGCCCGAATGCGTGTCCCACCAGCCGTCCAGCACCTTCGCCAGCTTGCCCGGATGTCCGGCCAACCACAGCACGTCCAGCGTGCGGCCCTCCTCCTCCAGCGCCTTTTGCGTGAAGTCCAGCGAATCGCCGAGGAAGTTGGCGATCTGCACGCTGCAGCGCTCCGGCAGGCCCAGCACGTCCCTGGCGTACTCGCGGCCGATTTTTCCGGGCAGGTAGGCCACGCTCGACGCGCCGCCGCCCAGCGCGACGCGCACATAGACTTCGATCGAGGCGATCCAGGTCGCCATCGACATCGGTTCGACGATGCCCGAAGTGCCGAGGATCGAAATGCCGCCGACGATGCCCAGGCGCGGGTTGAAGGTCTTGCGCGCGATGGCCTCGCCGTCCTCGCAACCTATGCTCAGGTCGAAGCCGGCGTCGGCCTGCTCCGCCAGCGCCTCGTCGAGCACCTCGGCCACCGCCATGCGCATCATCTGCCGCGGCACCGGGTTGATGGCCGGCTCGCCGACCGCCACCCGCAGGCCCGGCCGGGTCGCCGTGCCGACGCCGCGCCCGGCGAAAAAGCGCAACTGGCGCGCGTCGTTGCGGCGCACCTCGGCGAAAATCGTCGCGCCGTGGGTGTTGTCCGGATCGTCGCCGCCGTCCTTCAGCACCTCGGCCCGCACCACATCCGCCGCCAGCCAGTCCACCTTCTGGATCGGCACCAGCAGATAATGCACGCCGTCCGGCAGGCTGACCTTCACCTGTTCGCAGCGCTCGCCGGCCAGCAGCAGGTTCAGCGCCGCCTTGACGGCGGCCGTCGCGCAACTTCCCGTCGTGCGGCCGCGCCGCAGGCCGTTGAGGGCCAGCACTGCAAGATCGTACTCGCTGCGTTCAGCCAGGCTCATACCCGGCGAGCTGGTTCAGCGCGTCGATCATCATGCCGTTGACCACGCTGGCCGCCCACGGCGAACCGCCGCGCGTTCCGCTGTTGGTGATGCGCGGCACCTGCAGGCAGCGCCGCAGCTCCTCCTTGGTTTCGCGCGTGCCGACGAAGCCGACCGGCAGGCCGATCACCAGTTGCGGGCGCCAGCCGTGGTCGCGGATCAGACGCACCGCCTCGGCGATCGCGGTCGGCGCGTCGCCGATCGACACCACCACGTCGTTGCCGAATTTTTCCCAGCCGCGGCGGATGCCGGCCGCCGAGCGCGTGATGCCGTACTGTTCCGACATCAGATGCGTCTCGCGGTCGTGCACGCCGCACCAGGTGTCGATGCCCAGCTGCTCCAGCAAGGCCCGTTTCAGGCCGGTCTGCACCATCGTCACATCGGTCAGCACGCGTTTGCAGCGCAGCAGCGCGCGTATGCCGTTTTCGATGGCGCCGGGCGAAAAATACATGTCGTTGACGGCGTCGAAGTCGCCGCTGGTGTGCACCAGCCGCTGCAGCACCGTCAGGTGGGCCGCCGGGAAGGCGCTCCAGTCGCGCCCTTCGGCGATGATGCGGAAGCTCTCGGCCTCGATCGGGTGCGGTTCGTAGGCGCTGAAGCCGGCGGCGGGCGCCTTGTCGGCGGCCTCCTCGTTGGCCAGCAGGCCGCGCACGGCCAGGTGGTGGGCGCGCTGCGGTTCGCCGACCTGCTGCTCGAAGCCGACGATCTGCACGCGGTATTTGCACAGCGAGCAGTTCATCGCGGCGCGTCCGGCCACGGCCTCGCGCGCGCGCTCGATCATCACGTCGGCGACGTGCGGGTGCACGCCGAGGTAGCCGGCCTTCAGCACCTCGATGCCCGGCTCGCGCTCGCCCAGTTCGTCGGCGGCCGCGTAGATGCGCTTGACCAGCACGCCGTCGAACAGGAAGAACGGCAGCACCACCAGGCGCGCGTAACCCATGCGCGCGGCGGCGCGCAGGCCGTCGGCGACCAGCGGCGTGGCGGTGCCCGAATAGCAGACGTAGGCGGCGCCGAAGCCCATGCCCTCCTCCAGCATGCGCGCCATTTTCGACACTTCGCCGTTGGCGTCCGGGTCGGTGGTGCCGCGCCCCACCAGCACCAGGCAGGTGTCGCCGCGCCGCACGGTGGCGGCCGAGCCCGCCTCGGCCGCGACGATGCGCTCCTGCGCCAGTTGCAGCAGCTGCGGATGCAGGTTCAGCGGCGCGCCGAAGTGGAAGTCGATGTCGGGATAGTCGCGCGCCAACGCCAGCACTTCGGCCGGCATGTCGTTCTTGGCGTGGCGGGCGGCCAGCAGCACGCCCGGCACCACCGCCACCTGGCGGGCGCCGGCGGCCAGGTTCGCCGCCACCGCCTCGGCGATGGTGGGGCTGGAAAACTCCAGGTAGCCGTGGCTGACCACGTCGTTCGGCGCGCGCGCCCGCACCAGCTCCACCAGCGCCTCGAATTCGCGCACGGCGTCGGGGTCGCGGCTGCCGTGGCCAGCCACGACGATGCCGGTTTTTTCCGCCTGCGTCATTTGCTCTCCGCCGGCTCGATCTGGCTGGCCATCGGCGCCAGCGTGCGGATCAGCATGATGCTCATGTCCGAGCATTTATGCTGGGCGCACTCGGCCAGCGTGCCGTGCCATTCGGCTTCGCCGCGGGTCAGGTTTTCCCATACCTCAGTCGGATGCTCGGGCGAAATGCCCTGCTCCATCAAGTAGGCGGCGATATGCCAGGGCATGAAGGAGCGCGCCTCGTCCCACGGGCAGGGAATCACGATGGCGTTGCGCTGGTCCTGCAGCACATGCACGAGGTGGCGCTTGAAGGGACTCAGGTCGCCACGGCGGTGGAAGGTGATGAAGGTGGTTTCGTCGAAGCAGACCTTGGCGCGCGAGGCGAGGATCTGCGCCGACGAAATGCCCGGCAGCGACTCGACCGGATGGCCGACGGCGCGCTCGACCCGCTCCAGGTACTGGAAGCCGCTGAAGTGGATGTCGCCCATGAAGACCACCACGCACTTCTTGCCGGCGTGGTGCTCGACCGCGCACTCGTCGAGTTTGGCGACCTGGTCGCGGTAACCCATCGTGATCACCTGGGCCTGGGCCGGGATCAAGCTGCGCACCACGTTCAGCACGGCCTCGAAACCGGCGACGACGTCGGCGTTGCGGATCAGGTCCGCGCCGCGCTGCGTCAGATAGCCAATGTCACCCGGCCCTGCGCCGATACAAATGATCATACAAACTGCTCCTTCGATGTATTGAGTAATGCTGGGGGCAGGCCCCAAAAAAGGGTCTGCCCCCGCGAAGCGGAATTTCTACGCCGCCGGCGCGCCGACCAGCCGCGCGGCACCGACCACGTCGCCGACAATGACGATGGATGGGCTGCCGATGCCCTGCGCCTGCACCACGCACGCCAGTTCCGCCAGCGGCGCCGCCACGCAGCGCTGCTGCGGCAAGGTGCCGTGCTGGATCGCCGCCGCCGGCCGCGTGGCCGGCATGCCGGCCGCCAGCAACTGTTCGACAATGTGCGGTAAATTGGCGATACCCATATAGATTACCAGCGTTCCACCGGCCGCCACCAGCGCGGTCCAATTGGTCGGGCTGTCGTTGCAGCCGTGCCCGGTCAAAAAGGTGACGCTGCGCGCATGGTCGCGGTGCGTCAGCGGAATGCCCAGCGCCGCCGGAGCCGCCACGCCGGAGGTGACCCCGCTGACCACTTCGACCTCGATGCCGGCCGCTTGCAGGCACTGCATTTCCTCGCCGCCGCGCCCGAAGACGAAGGGGTCGCCGCCTTTCAGCCGCGCCACGATCCGGCCGGCCTGCGCGTGCTCCAGCATCTGCTCGTGGATCGCCTGCTGGGTCGCCGAATGGCGGCCGCCGCGCTTGCCCACTTCGATCACGCGCGCCTGCGGCGCGGCGAAGCGCAGCACCTCGCGGTTGACCAGGTCGTCCAGCAGCACCACGTCGGCCTCGCCCAGCAGGCGCACCGCCTTCAGCGTCATCAGCTCGACGTCGCCGGGGCCGGCGCCGATCAAATATACCTTGCCGGGCTTCATGCGGCCCCCATGCGCGCGCGGATCGTCAGCGCCAGGCTGTCGGCGGAAAGCTGTTCCAGCGTCAGGCATTCGGCGCCCAGCGTCTGCGCCAGTTGCGCGGCGCGGCCGAGGCGCAGATAGCCGCTTTCGGTGTCCAGCACCAGCGCCGGCACGCCGCGTTCGGCCAGCATGCCGGCCATCGCCAGCGATTCGCGCCAGGGGTCGCCGCCTTCGCCCATTGCGACATTGGCCTTGCCGTCGGTAAGCAACACCAGCAACGGCGGCGCGCCGCCGGCGGCGCGTTCCAGCGTTTCCAGCGCCAGTTGCAGCGCGTGCGGCAACGGCGTGCGTCCGCCCGTCGGCAATTCGCCCAGACCCTGTTCGGCGCGCTCGACGCTGCGGGTCGGCGCCAGCAGCAGTTGCGCCGCCTGGCCCCGGAATGCAATCACCGCCACTTCGTCGCGGCGCTGGTAGGCGTCGGTCAGCAGCGTCATCACGGCGCCCTTGACCGCTACCATGCGGCGCTGCGCCGCCATCGAACCGGAGGCGTCGACCACGAACAGGATCAGGTTGGCGCTTTTGCCGACGCGGACCTGCTGGTGCAGATCCGCTTTGCTGACATGCAAATTGCCCGGATCGCGCAAGGCGGCGCTGCGCAGCGTCGCGCCGATGGCCAGGCTGCTCGGGTTTTCGTCCGGCACCGCGCGCACGACGCGTCCGCGCGGCGCGTTCGCGGCCTCGCTGCGCCGGCCCATGCTGGCGCGGGCGGCGTGGGACTCGACGGCGATGCGCGGCGCCGCGCCGTTGCCGGCTACGGCGGCAAACACCTGTTCTTCGTCCTGCGGCTCGGATTCGCCGCGCTGTTCCTGTTCCTGATCCTGGTCGGGCGCGTCCTGGCCGTCCTCGGGTTGCGGCTGCTGCGCGGCCTGCCGCATCAGCTCGTCGAGACGCTCGCGGTCCAGGCCCGGTTGCTCGAAGGGCTTGCGGCGGCGCCGGTGCGGCAGCACCAGCTCGGCGGCGTTGCGCAAATCGGCCGGCGTCACCTTCAGGCGCCCGTCCAGCGCGGCCAGCGCGCGCGCAGCCTTGTGCATGACGATGTCGGCGCGCAGGCTGGCCACCTCGAATTCGCAGCACAGGTGGCTGATCAGGTCGAGCATGGCGTCGTCCAGCACCACCTCCGGCAGCAGCCGCTGGGCGGTGGCGAGCTGGCGGTGCAGGGCCTGCTGCTGCAATTCCCAGGCCGCGCCGAAGCCGGCCGGATCGCTTTCATAGGCGATGCGGCGGCGCACGACCTCGGAGCGCACCTTCTTGTCGCGCGGCGCGGCCACCTCGACCATCAGGCCGAAACGGTCCAACAGTTGCGGACGCAGGTCGCCCTCCTCCAGGTTCATCGTGCCAATCAGCGTGAAGCGCGCCGCATGCTTGATCGACAAACCTTCGCGCTGCACCGAGTTGACGCCCATCGCGGCGACGTCGAGCAGCACGTCGACCAGGTGGTCGGCCAGCAGGTTCACCTCGTCGATATACAGCACGCCGCGGTGGGCGGCCGCCAGCAGGCCGGGCTGAAAGGCGCGCTGGGCGCCCTGCAGCGCGCGCGCCAGGTCGAGGCTGCCCAGCACGCGGTCTTCCGTCGCGCCCAGCGGCAGCGTGACGAAGGGCACGGCGGACAGCTCGGGCTGGCCGTCGCGGCAGGCGTCGCAGTGTTCGCACGGCGCCGCCGGCGCGCAATTGTAGGCGCAGCCGGCAACCCGCTCGACGCGCGGCAGCACGTCGGCCAGCGCGCGCGCGGCGGTGCTTTTCGCGGTGCCCTTGTCGCCCCGGATCAGCACGCCCCCCATGCTCGGATCGACGGCGCACAGCAACAGCGCCGCCTGCAATTGCGGCTGCCCGACAATGGCGGAAAAGGGAAAATTCGTGCTCGTCATCTTATACGCTGCGCGGGGTTTCGCCGCGCGCCTCCAGCAGGGTTTCACTATTCAGGTACAGCTCGCGCAGCTTGTCCAGCGTTTCCGGGCGCGGCTCGGCCCACATGCCGCGGCTGGCCGCTTCCAGCAGGCGCTCGGCAATGGCGTTCTGCGCCCACGGGTTGGCCTCCTGCAGGAACTGCTGCATCTGCGGATCGAAGCCGTAAGCCTCGGCGACGTTCTCGTACATCCAGTCGTCCATCACCTGGGCGGTGGCGTCGTAGCCGAACAGGTAGTCAACCGTGGCCGTCAGCTCCAGGCCGCCCTTGTAGCCGTGGCGCTGGATGCTGGCCAGCCACTTCGGATTGACCACGCGCGAACGGAACACGCGCAGCGTCTCCTCCTTCAGGTCGCGCACCTGGGCGCGCGCCGGATCGTGGCTGTCGCCGAAGTAGTGGCGCGGCTGCTGCCCGGTCAGCGCGCGTATCGTCGCGATCATCCCGCCGTGGAATTGCAGGTAGTCGTCGCTGTCGAAGATGTCATGCTCGCGGTTGTCCTGGTTGTGCAGCGCCACCTGCACGCCGGACAGGCGCACCTTGAAGGCGTCGCGCTGGTCCGCGCCCTGGGCGCCGCGCGCGTAGGCGTAGCCGCCCCAGTTGACGTAGGCTTCGGCGAAATCGGCGTCGGCCTCCCAGTTTTTGTGCTGGATCAGCGGCAGGATGCCGGCGCCGTAGCTGCCCGGCTTGGCGCCGAAGACGCGGTAGGCCGCGCGCCGCTCCGCCTCGTCCTGCGGCAAGCCTTGGCCGATCCAGTCGCCCAGCTCGGCCAGATAATGCTTGCGCACGAAATTGTGCGTCAGCGGCTCGTCGAGCTGGATGACGGTGTTGACGGCGTCGTCGATCAGGTCGATCAACTGCGGGAAGGCGTCGCGGAAGAAGCCGCTGATGCGCGTCGTGACGTCGATGCGCGGGCGCTTCAGCTCGTCCAGCGGAATGACTTCGACGCCGCTGACCTGACGGCTTTCGGCGCGCCACACGGGCCGCACGCCCAGCAGCGCCAGGATCTGCGCGACGTCGTCGCCGTGGGTGCGCATCGCGCTGGTGCCCCAGATGCTGATGGCGACGCTCTCCGGGTAGGCGCCGGTTTCGCGCTCGTGCCGCACCAGCACCTCGTGCGCCAGTTGCAGGCCGACGCGCCAGGCCGATTGCGACGGCACGCTGCGCGGGTCGACGGAATAGAAATTACGTCCGGTCGGCAGGATGTGCGCCATGCCGCGCGTCGGCGAGCCGTTCGGGCCGGCCGGCACGTAGGCGCCGGCCAGACCGTTGATCAGGTTGTCGATTTCGTCGGTGGCGCGGGCCAGGTTCGGCACCAGTTCGCGGCAGGCGAAACCGAGCACGCTGCGCAAGGCGTCGAAACGGGCCGCGCTGGGCGCCGGTGTGACGCTGGCCGCAGGCGCGCGGGGTGGCGCGGCCAGCTTGGCGCGCGGCTTGCCCATTTGCGACAGCATATTGCCGCCGGGTCGCAGCGCCGGTTGCAGCAGCGGCTTGGCGGCGGCCGCGCTGTCGGCGTCCAGTCCATCGAAAACTGTGTCGAGCGCGTCGTCGATGCGCGCCGCCAGATAGCCGTGGGTTCGCAGTTCGGTAAACAGTTGCAGACACAACGCGTCGATTGCGTCGAGCGCGTCCGCGCGCGTGACGACGGCGCGCTTTGCCAGCCGGGCCAGCGCGTCGACCACGTTCAGGCGGCGGCCCTTCTGGTCCAGCAGCATGTCCATGTTCAGGCCGAACAGGCGCGCCACTTCGGCCTGCAAACCGGGAATGTCCTGGTTCGGCAGGCGCGTCAGCGACACCAGCATATCCGGCAGTTGCTCGTCGTCCGGGCCGCGTCCGAGGATGTGCAGGCCGTCGCGGATTTGCGCCGAGCCGAGTTCGCACAGGTAACCGTCCAGGTCTTCGATCAAGTGGGCGACGTCGGAGCCGCCCATATTGGCCAGGGCCTCGGGGAGTTCGCCGTCGTGGGTATGGTCGTGGCCGTGCTCATGGCCGTGGCCGTGGTCGTGGCCGTGATGATGGTCGTGGCCGTGATGGTGGCCATGTCCATGCTCATGATCGTGGTCGTGGTCGTGGTCATGGTGCAGCAGGCGCGCCTGCAGGTCGGCGTCCAGATTGGTCTGCTTGACCAGCTCCCATATCTGCTGCTGCAGCAGCGGCAGCTTGGCCGGGTCCAGCACCTCGACCTGATAATATTCATCGACCAGTTGGGTCAACTGGGCCAACGCGCCGTAGGTATCGGCCGTGGTCATCGGCGGTGTCAGGTGATCGACGACGACCGCGTGGCCGCGCCGCTTCGCCTGCGAGCCTTCGCCCGGATCGTTGATGATAAAGGGATAAAACAGCGGCAAGTCGCCGAGCAAGGCATCCGGGAAGCAGTTCTCCGACAAGCCGACGCCTTTGCCGGGCAACCACTCCATCGTGCCGTGCTTGCCGACGTGGACGATGGCGTCGGCGCGCCACTCGTCGCGCAGCCAGCGGTACAAGGCATAATAATGATGGGTGGGCGGCAGGTCGGGCTGGTGGTAAATCGCGTCCGGGTCCATGCCGTAGCCGCGCGGCGGCTGCAGCGCGACGAAGGTGTTGCCCAGCTCGATGCCGGCCAGCGCGAGGTGGCCGTCGTGGACATACGCCTCGCCGGGCGCGGCGCCCCACTGGGCCGTCATTTTGTCCTGCATCTCGGCCGGCAGGTCGGCGAACCAGGCGGCGTACTGCGCCGCCGGCACGCGCCCGGCCGCGTGCGTCAACTGCTCGGCCGTCAGATAGATATTATCGTAGGAGCAGCGCTGCACCAGATCGTGGATCAGCGCCGTGCCGTCCTTCGGCAGTGCGCCGACGTCGTAGCCGGCCACGCGCATCGCGTCGAGGATGCGCATCAGCGAAGCCGGCGCGTCCAGGCCGACGGCGTTGCCGATCTGCGAAGCCTTGCTGCTGGAATTGGTGAACATGAAGGCCACGCGCTTCTCGGCGTTCGGCACGCGCTTCAGGCGGGCGAACCGCGCCGCGATGCCGGCCACGCGGGCGACGCGCTCGGGCTGCGGCTCGTACTCGACCGCCTCGCTCGGCAGCCCCGCCGCGCGCGCCTTGAACGACACCGGCACCGTGATGATGCGGCCGTCGAACTCGGGCAGCACGACGTTCATCGCCGCGTCGAGCGGATTCAGGCCGCGCGCCGACTGCTGCCACTGCGCCAGCGTCATGCCGCTGGTGATCGCCTGCAGCACCGGCACGTTCAGCGTTTCCAGCACGCCGACCGACCAGCCGGCCGGGGTCGGCCCGCCGGGCGTGATCTCGCCCATCGCGAACGAGGTGGTATTAATCAGCACGTCGATATGCGCGCCCTGCTCGCCGCTGAAGTAGCGTAGCGCGCTCGGCAGGCTGGCGCCGCCCTCGCCGCCGGCCCGCAGCGAGGCGGTGAACACCGGCAGCACGTTCATGCCGCGCTGCTCCAGCGCGGCCAGCAGCGCGTCGATGAAGCGCGTGTTACCGCTCATCCAGTGGGCGCGGTAGAAGACGATGCCGACGCTGGGTTGCTGCGGCGCGCGCAGCGCCAGCCAGTCGGCCACGCCGGCGCCTTGCGCCAGGTCGGGATGGTAGATGCCGTGTTCCGGCAGGGCGTGCGCCGCCTCGAAGCCGAAGCCCGTCAGCAGCAGATGGTCGGACAGGTAGCGCAGCAGTTGCGCCAGGTTGGTGCTGCCGCCGGCCTGGAAGTACTTCAGCGCCTGCTGCAGCACGTCCGGCGACACGGTCGACACCGCCGCCAGCTCCGGGTCCGGCTCGCCGGTGCCGCTGATGGCGATCAGGTGGCGGCCCTGGCGCCGCGCCAGTCCGACCAGTTCAGCGAAGCCGGGCACGCCGCCGAGGCGGCCCAGCACGCGCAGCACGATGATGCGCGCGCCGGCCAGTTCCCCCGCCAGCAGCAGCGCCATCTGCGATTCGCTTTCCAGCGACTGCAAATTGACGCCCGCCACCGGCGCGAAGTCCGGCGGCATCTGCGACAAGGCGTTGTGTAAAACCGTCAAATCATTCGATGCGTGCGTCAACAGCGCAATCTGCGCCTTCCCGGCCGGTGCTTCAGACATCTTGCTTATCCAATGTACAGGTGTCGCCTTCGCCGAGGCGATGGAAAATCAAATCGCTTACTTCCTTGCCGCCGACCAGATGCTCGGTGACGATGCGCTCCACCGCCGCCTCGTCGACGCGGTTGTACCAGACGCCTTCCGGATACACGACCAGGATGGGGCCATTGTTCCGGCAGGCGACCATGCAGTGCGTGCGGGTGCGCTTGACGGTCAGTTCGGGGCGGGCGTCGATCTTCTCGCCCATCAGCTCGAACATGGCCTGCGCCTGCAAACCGTTTTCGGTGCAGCGCGGGCCGACGCACATGAAGACGTGACGGTTGTGGGTTCTCATGCGGTCCGGCTCAGGCGGATTTTTTGTAGAAGAACCCCGCCAGCGCGCCCAGCGCAAGCCAGAATGCGCCGTTGGCCCAAGCCGTCGCGTAGATGAAGGCACGCGCCAGCTCGGCCGGCGCGGTGCTGGCATGCACTTCCGGCTGCGGCGCGCCGACCAGATGCGGCACGAACAGCACGGCCGCGCCCAGCGCCCTCAACGGCAGACCGCGGGCAAACACCAGCAGCGCCAAACCGCCCGCCGACGCGGCAACCGTCGTCAGCCACCACATCTGGCGCGCGGCCAGCGGCGCGGCGGCCGTGCCCGGCACTTCCGGCGGCAGGCCGATGGACGGCGCCAGGAAAAAGACGCCGTAACCGGCGGCGCCCCACAGCAGGCCGGCGCGCCAGCCCGTAACCTGGCCGCGCAGGCTGATGGCGCCCGCCAGCAGCAGGCCGAAGCCGACCGCCATGCTGATATTTGCCACGGCCGTGAAGAAGGTGCGCTCGGCGCCGTTTTCCGGCTGCCAGCCGGCGTGCGAATGCGCCGCGCCGCCGTCGTGGGAATGCGCGGGTTCGGCGGCGCCGTCGTGGGCATGCGCGGGCGCGGCCTCGTGGGTATGCGCGTGACCGTCCGCGTGGACATGCTGCACCGGCGCGGCGTGGACGTGTTCGGGCTGGGGCGCGGCGCTGGCGGCATCCTCATACGTCTCGGCCTGCAAGATGATCTTGCTGACCTGGACCTGCTGCACGGCCGTCAACAGCAAACCGGCCAGGATGCCCGAAAAAGCGGCGGCGCGCACGATGCGGTTGAAAGCGCCCAGATTGACCCCGCCGGACGGTCGCGTCAATGGCACGGGAAGCCCGCCGAGTGGCGGCCGTCGTGGGCCGCGTTGTGCAAGGCTTCCGTCTCGGCGAACGCCGCGCCGTACAAGAGCACGATGCCGAGGCCGCCGGCCATCAGGAATGGCAAGACTTTGTCTTTCCAAAGCGCCAGTTGGGATTGCGAATTGCCAGGGCCGACGACAGCGTGTTGTGTGGACATGATGTTCTTTCCAGAGGAAAACTTGGGAAGCTTGTAACCGGAGAGAAAAGATGGGTGCGGAGTGCAGCATACCACCTGGATCGCCCTCCGCGATACAAACGCTTAACAGGCTTTGGGCTGGTTTCCGGGCTGACGAGTGGCGCTCCGGGGGCCGGAACTGCCTGGGTTTACGCCTTCCCATGCGAAGCACAGTGGCATACTGCAAACCCTTTTACTCGATTACCGTTGCGGGGGCAGCGCCGGCATTGTTTTTCCATGCGGAAAAATTCACCGGCTTCCCATTTAAACTCGCCAACGACCGCTGGCAAATACCGAAAGCAATACGGGCGAAGTATAGGTTGCGGCTGCACAAATAGCAAGCTGGGGACAGACCACGATTTTCAAGAAATAATTTCTTGAAAATCGTGGTCTGTCCCCGGGGAGGGGCCTAGCCGCGCTTGCGGTAGACGTCCTCGGTCTCGCCCTCGAAGTGCGCCAGCAAGTTCTTGCGCTTGAGTTTCAGCGTCGGCGTCATCAGCGAGTTTTCAATCGACCACGGCGTCAGCTCCATGCGCACCGCGCGCGGCACCGCATACGCCGGGAAGCTCTTGCACATCTGCTGGATCTGCGCCAGCGCGGCGTCGCGCACGGCATTCAGGCCCAGGCTGGCCGGCTCGTCGGCGACGTTGAGCCGGCGCGCCAGCGCCGCCCAGGCCGCCGGGTTCAGCACCACGAAGGCCGCCACGAAGGGCCGGTTTTCGCCGATGACGAAAGCCTGGTCGAACAGGGCGTCGGCGATGATGGCCAGCTCCAGGTCGGCCGGCGCGACCTTCTCGCCGGTCGAGGTGACGATGATTTCCTTGATACGGCCGGTGATGCGCACGCGTCCGTCGACGATGCTGGCCTGGTCGCCGGTGCGCAGCCAGCCGTCGCCGGTGAAGGTGTTGGCGCTGTCCTCCGGACGCTTCCAGTAGCCGCGCATGACGCTGGCGCCGCGCACCTGCAGTTCCTGGTTCTCGCCGATGCGCACCTGCACGCCGTCGAGCACCTTGCCGACGGTGGCGGGCCAGTTGTCTTCAACCGTGTTGTTGCACACCACCGGCGAGGTTTCCGTCATGCCGTAGCCCTGCAGCAGCGGCAGCCCCATGCCGAGGAAGCATTGCGCGACAGCCTGCGACATCGGCGCGCCGCCGCAGACGGCGAAGCGCAGCCGGCCGCCAAAACGGGCCAGCACCTTGCGCGCCACCAGGCGCCGCGTCAGCGGCTCCAGCAGCGCGTCCAGCCAGGCCGCGCCGCCGGCCGCCGGCGGCAAGTGCTGGCGCCGGCTGAACTGGCGCCAGCCGACCGCCTGCGCCAGCGCGAACAGCGCGCGCGTGACGGCGCCGGACGCGGCCATCGTCTCCTCCAGCTTGGCGTGGAAGCGTTCGTAGATGCGCGGCACCGACACCAGCGCCGTCGGGCGCACCGCCTGCAGGTCGTCGGCGATCTGCGCCACCGAGCGCACGTAGGCGACGCAACTGCCGGCGGCGATCGGCAGGTAGTAGCCGACCGTGCGCTCGAAGGTGTGCGACAGCGGCAGGAAGGACAGGAACACGTCGGCCGTGCCGACCTTGACGCAGCCGGTCAGCGCGCGCACATTGGCCAGGATGTTCGCGTGCGTCAGCATCACCCCTTTCGGCTTGCCGGTGGTGCCGGAGGTGTAGACGATGGCCGCCAGGTCGGCGGCGGCCACCGCCGGCAGGCGCGCCGGGCTGGAACCGGCGGCCACGGCCAGCCAGTCGCGCAGCGCCACCAGCATCACCGGCCCCGAGGCCGGCGCCGCCGGATGCGCCGGAATGTCGCCGCCGGCCACCGCCACCAGCTTCAGCGCCGGCATGGCCGCGGCCGCGCCGGCGATCGCCGCCCACTGCGCGTAGTTCGTCACCACCAGCACGGAGGCGTCGCAGTCGTTGACGATGTAGGCGATGCTGTCGGGGTTGTCGAGCGCGTGCATCGGCACCGGCACCATGCCCAGCGCCAGGCTGGCCTGGTCGATGCAGACGGCCTCGACGCCGTTCGGCAGCAGGATCGCCACCTTGGCCGCGTGCGGCAGCTCCAGCGCGGCCAGCGCGGCGGCGCAGGCGGCGACGCGCGCGGCCATCTCGGCCCAGGTGTAACTGATCCACTGCGCGCTCTGCGCGTCGAACTGGCGATATGCCTCGGCCTGCGGGGTTTGGCTGACGCGCCAGGCGAACAATTCGCCCAGCGTGGTGCTCGCGCCCAGTGCGGCGGCGCTTCTGTTACCGATTTCCATGTCTTCCTTTAATGAGTAAAACCGGCGCCCATACGGACGCGACCAGACCGGCCGCGCGGCGTGTCGCGCATGCCGAATCCGGTAGATGTGCATACTAGAAACAGCATGCACTTTTTAATTTGATGTAGATCAAAAATTCCATAAACACCCCTTGAGCCCTGCGAATATTTGTGGACTCAGCGCCATCCGGCCTCTACGCTTTGAGCACCGGCCCCGCGCAAGGGCGCGGCGACAAGCGCCGGGCAAGCCCCCACATAGACAAGGACACGACATGGCCTACAAAACGATTCTGGTACACGCCGACCAATCCAAACACGCGCCCGAGCGCATCCGCGTCGCCGCCGCGCTGGCCGTGGCCGAAGGCGCGCATCTGGTCGGCGCGGCGTTGAGCGGCATTTCCGGCGCCATCTACCAGGCCGACGCCGTCGACCTGACCGGCGCCATCCTGGCCGGGCGCATCAACACCGAGATGGACCACGCCCGCACCGCGCTGGCGCAGTTCGAGTCGCTGGCCAAGGCGGCTGGCGTGAACACCTACGAAAGCCGGCTGCTCAACGACGATCCGCAGGGCGGCCTGTCGCTGCAGGCGCGCTACAGCGACCTGGTGGTGCTCAGCCAGTGCGACCTGGACGAGGGCCGGACCCGGATTATCCCCGACCTGCCCGAATATGTGGTGCTCAATAGCGCGCGGCCGGTGTTGATCGTGCCGTATGCCGGCCACTTCCCCAGCGTCGGCAAGCGCGCGCTGGTCGCCTGGGACGGCAGCATGGAATCGACGCGGGCGCTGACCAACGCGCTGCCGCTGCTGCGCCGCGCCGACAACGTCGCGCTGGCCCTGTTCAATCCGTCCAAGCGCCAGGGCGTGCACGGCGAGCTGCCCGGCGCCGACATCGCGCTGGTGCTGGCGCGCCACGGCGTCAAGGTCGAAGTGCTGCCGCAGCACACCGACATCGACGTCGGCAACGCCCTGCTCTCGCTGGCCTCCGACCAGGATTCGGATTTGATCGTCATGGGCGGCTACGGCCACAGCCGCTTCCGCGAAATGCTGCTGGGCGGCGTCACCAAGACCGTGCTGCAGACGATGACGGTGCCGGTGCTGATGTCGCATTAAGCCGGCGGTTTACTCGGCGTCGGCGTCCTTTGCGGCGCTTGAGGACAGCACCTTCAGCGCCTTTTCCGACCACTCGACCCACAGCGCCTCCAGCATCAGGCCGGCGTCCAGCACCAGGTGCTGGATCTGCCGCTCGCGCGAGGCGTCGCCGGGCGGGAAGTCGCGCGCCTCGATTTCCCGGTACAGCGCCAGCCTTGCGCGGTGCACCTCCAGGTGCCGCTGTATCTCGTCCATGACGGCGGTCGGGCCGACCAGCACCTCGGCGCGCAGGCGCAGCATCAATTCGTCGCGCATCGGCTTCGGGTCGCGGCTCTCGCCGACCCAGCGCGTCAGCTCTTCCCGTCCGGCCGGCAAGGCCCGATAGACCTTCTTGCGTCCGCGCCCCGTCTCCGGCGGCAGCGATGCCACCCAGCCCTGCTCCTCCAGGCGGCCCAGTTCCCGATATATCTGCTGATGCGTGGCGTGCCAAAAATGGCCGATGGACAGATCGAAGCGGCGCGCCAGCTCCAGACCGGAACAGGGCCGCTCCATCAAGGCGGTAATCAGTGCGTGGGGTAAGGACATGAAGGGAGTGATTGTGCCGGCATCTACAGGGCGCTCATTATCCCATACGGCGCCGGCTATCCATTGCCGCTTATTTGAAGGCGGCCATGCGCTCGCCCAGGCGCTTGCCCATTTCCAGCCCCAGCGCCTGCAATCCGCTCAGCGGCCGCACCATCACTTCAAACTCGACGATCTTGCCGTCTTCGTCGAAGCGCACCAGGTCGATGCCCTTGAGCTGCCGGTCGCCGACGTTGGCGCTGAATTCCAGCACGACGTTCAAGCCGTCGTCGGAGGCCAGTTGGCGGTGATAGCGGAAGTTCTCGAACACATTGATGACGGTGCCCAGCGCCAGCGCCACCGCCGCCGACGAATGGTAGGCGCTGTTCGCCAACGGCGAACGAAACACGGCGTCCGGATGCACGATCGCCAGCAGATTGTCGAGATTGCGGCTGGCCACCATCTCGTGCCAGGTAGCCAGCGACGCCGCCACGGCCGGTTGTAAAGTCAAAGGGGATGTAGTCATGAAGCCTCCTGTATAAGCACTGCATTGAAAACCAGGGTATCCGGCGCCACCCGGATGCGATCAAATCCCCGCCGCCAGGCGCACGCCCTGGTTGATGGCGCGCTTGGCGTCCAGTTCGGCGGCCGCGTCGGCGCCGCCGATCAGGTGGACCACGCAACCGGCGCCGCGCAATTCTTCGTACAGCTCGCGCAGCGGCTCCTGGCCGGCGCACAGCACGACATTGTCGACGGCCAGCACGCGCGCCTCGCCGTCTACGCTGATGTGCAGGCCGGCGTCGTCGATCTTGTGGTAGCTGACCGCCGGCGTCATCGCCACCCTGCGCGCCTTCAGCGAGGCGCGGTGTATCCAGCCGGTGGTCTTGCCCAGCGTGTCGCCAACCTTGCCCGGCTTGCGCTGCAGCAGATGGATTTGCCGCGCGGGCGCCGCCACCTGCGGCGCGCGCAGGCCGCCGGCCGCGCCGTAAGCGGTGTCGACACCCCATTCGGCGAAGAATTTGGCGGCGTCGACGCTGCCGCTGGCGCCGCTGTGCGCCAGGTACTCGGCCACGTCGAAGCCGATGCCGCCGGCGCCGATCAGGGCCACCGTCTTACCGACCGGCTTATCGTCGCGCAGCACATCGAGGTAGCCCAGCACCTTCGGGTGGTCGGCGCCGTCGATGGCCGGCGTGCGCGGCACGACGCCGGTGGCCAGCACGATCTCGTCGAAGCCGCCGTCGCGCAACTGGCGCGCCCCAACACGCGTGTTCAGCCGCAGCGCCACGCCGCGCAGTTCGATCTGGCGGCGGAAGTAGCGCAGCGTTTCGCCGAACTCCTCCTTGCCCGGCACCTTCCTGGCGATGTTGAACTGGCCACCGATCTGCGCGGCCGACTCGAACAAGGTCACGCGGTGGCCGCGTTCGGCGGCGCTGACGGCAAAACTGAGGCCGGCCGGTCCGGCGCCGACGACGGCGATGCGCTTGGGCCGCGCGGCCGGCGCCAGCGCCAGCTCGGTTTCGTGACAGGCGCGCGGATTCACCAGGCAGGAGGTGATTTTGCCGGCGAAGGTGTGGTCCAGGCAGGCCTGGTTGCAGCCTATGCAGGTGTTGATCTCGTCGGCGCGGCCCTGCTCCGCCTTGCGCACGAAGAAGGGATCGGCCAGGAAGGGGCGCGCCATCGACACCATGTCGCAGCAGCCGTCGGCCAGCACTTGCTCGGCCAGTTCCGGGGTGTTGATGCGGTTGGTCGCCACCAGCGGGATCGCCACCTGCCCCTTCAGGCGTTGCGTGACCCAGGCGAAGGCGCCGCGCGGCACCTTCGTGGCGATGGTCGGAATGCGCGCCTCGTGCCAGCCGATGCCGGTGTTGATGATGGTCGCGCCAGCCGCCTCGACGGCCTTGGCCAGTTCGATGACCTCGTCCAGCGTCGAGCCGCCCTCGACCAGATCGAGCATCGACAGGCGGTAGATGATGATGAAGCGCTCGCCCACCAGCGCGCGCGTGCGCCGCACGATCTCCACCGGGAAGCGGATGCGCCTGGCGTAGGCGCCGCCCCATTCGTCGTCGCGCTGGTTGGTACGGGCGGCGATGAATTCATTGATCAGGTAGCCCTCGGAACCCATGATCTCGACGCCGTCGTAGCCGGCGTGCCGCGCCAGCCCGGCGCAGCGGACGAAGTCGCCGATGGTTTCCTCGACTTCGGCCGAGGTCAGCGCGTGCGGCACGTGCGGATTGATCGGCGCCTGGATGGCGCTGGGCGCGACGGCCGAAGCCTGGTAGGAGTAGCGGCCGAAGTGCAGTATCTGCATGGCGATCTTGCCGCCCTCGGCGTGCACCGCCGCCGTGATCTGCCGGTGCTGTTCGGCCTGCGCCTCGGTGCTCAGCATGGCGCCGCCGCGCATCGGCCGGCCGCGCTCGTTCGGGGCGATGCCGCCGGTGACGATCAGGCCGACGCCGCCGCGCGCCCGCTCGGCGTAAAACGCGGCCATGCGCGTGAAGCCATCCTCGGCCTCCTCCAGGCCGACGTGCATCGACCCCATCAGCACGCGGTTCTTCAAGGTGGTAAAGCCCAGGTCCAGCGGTTCCAACAGATGCGGGTATGGCGCCATGCGAATCTCCTCTTTTTATGCAACTGGTTGCACAATTGTAGGCCGGCATATTTGTTTATGCAAGCAGTTGCAGAAAGATTGGCCTCGGCTTAGGAATTCAGCAAGGGATTGCCGGCGGCGAAAGCGGCCAGGTGCTCCAGCAAGGCGCGCACGCGCGCCGGCAGGTAGCGCTGCTGCGGCCAGACGGCGTAGACGTGGCGCGGCGGCGGCATCCATTCCGGCAGCAAGCGCACCAGACGGCCCTGCACGATCAGCTCGCGGCACTGCAGCAGCGGACACAGGACGATGCCCAGGCCGGCCTCGGCCAGCTCCACGGCCAGGCGCATCTCATTGACGCGCATGCGCGCCCGCGGCTGAATCAGCACTTCCGCGCCGTTGGCCGGATCGCGCAGCCGCCACTCGCGCAGCGGCTCGGCCACCAGCAAGGCGTGCTCGTTCAAGGCGGCGGCGTCGCCCGGCGCGCCGGCGCCGGCCAGATAAGAAGGCGCCGCCACCAGCACCAGCTCGGACTTGCCCAGGCCACGCTGCATCAGCCCCGAATCGGGCGGCGCGCCGGAACGTATGGCCAAGTCGGCGCCGCTGCCGACCAGATCCTGGACCTGGTTCGACAACTCCAGCTCCAGATTGATGTCCGGGTACTGCTGCATGAAGCTGATCCAGGCCGGCGTCAGCAGGCCGCTAGCGAAATTCACCGGCGCCAGCACGCGGATCGTGCCCGACAGCGCGCCCAGGCTGGCGTCGAGGCGCTGCGTGGCTTGGCGCAGCGCGTGCACCAGCGGGCGGCACTGCTCGTAATACTGCCAGCCCTCCGCCGTCGGCTGCATGCGCCGCGCGCTGCGGTTCAGCAGGCGATAGCCGAGCGTGCGCTCCAGTTTTTGCAGGCGGCGCGTCACCGTGGCGGCGGGCACCTCCTCTTTGGCGGCGGCGGCGTTCAGGCTGCCCGCCTCCACGATGGCAACAAACAGCGCTAAATCGTCGAGCATGGTTTCACTTTTGGAATTTGAAATTGAAATTTACGCTCTAGTATAGAACTTCGCAAGTTGTTACGCTATGCAAACACTCACAACACCTCTGGAGAACACCATGTCCGACGCCCTGCGCCTGCGCTTTATCTTCGCTTTTCTCATGTCCCTGACCATGACCACATTGATGTCGCTGTGGGTCACCTGGATCAACATCGGCCTGCCCCCGGACTTCCTCGCCAAGTGGCGCCATGCCTTCATGGCCGCCTGGCCGGTCGCCTTCCTCGCCGTGGTGCTGTTCGGGCCGCGGGTGCAAAGCATCAGCCAGAAATTGCTGCGGCGCCTGGCGCGGAGCTGAGATTGGCCGGCGCCGCCATGTGCGCTATGCTTGGGCCTCCATACTCAATGCCGGGATGCCCATGCTGGACCATGTTTCCGTCACCGTCGCCGACTTGCACAAGGCGGAGCGCTTCTACGACGCCGTGTTTGCCGCCCTCGGGGTCGCCAAAGTGGGATCGGACCACGCCGAGGCGTGGATAGGCTACGGCGAACGCTGCGACGCCGACCATCCCGGCCGCAGCTACTTTTCCGTGCGCCACGGCGCCCGGCCGGAAGACGCGCCGCGCCGCCACTGCTGCTTCAAGGCGCCGTCGCGCGCGGCCGTCGAGGCATTCTGGCGCGCCGGCCTGGAACACGGCGGCAGCGACAACGGCGCACCCGGCCTGCGCGACTATCACCCATCCTATTACGCCGCCTTCCTGCTCGACCCGGACGGCAACCGCATCGAAGCGGTCTGCCACCTGCGCTAACGCCGTTCGACGGAAAGGCCGCCGCCCCAAGTTTGGCGTGGGCATATGCGCCATTCAGCCATATCTGAGGTAAGCTTGAGGATCCCGCACGAGCGTCGCTGCCAGGAAACGCCCTGTGGCAGCCCCAAAACGGAGATCGCATGAAAGCACCGGCGCAGCCCACAACGCACCACGCGCAGCAATCGGCCCCTTTGTCGGGCGGACAAACAGCCGCGTCGCCGGCCTTCAGCGACAAGCGCCCCGCGGCGGCGGCGCAACTGGCACTCGCCGCAAAGGCACAAGACGGCCCTGGCGCGCATCGGCAAAAAACGCTGCTTGAGCGCATCAACGGGAGCGCCAGGTTGACGGCGCAACGCCAGGCAGCCGGCATTATTCAACGCGTTCAAATTCCAGGCATATATACGTTAACATCGGATTCGAATCTGAGGAAAAAGGTTGCTCCACACGATGTGATAGTGAGCCTTAAAAACGGCGATGAGGTAGTCGTTGAGAAAGGCGCTGCGGAGCTCAGTTTCAGCCTTCCAGGATTGTTTAGCTGGAGCAAGGACCACACATGGGTCAGCACCCGTGGCGGTCAAGCTGGCTGGATAAAGGACGGCAACATTCGGTTTCTCAAAAAAGCGGAGAGCGCCAGCCTCAGTCTTATCACGGAAGAGGAGGAAAAGTCGGCCAGCCTCAGCCTTATCACGGAGGAGGAGGAAAAGTCGCCGAGCCGAGGATTGGAATTATTGGATGAAAGCTCAGGCGCGAGAAAACCTAAGAAACTACCGCCAATTTCTTATTTTGAAGGACTCAGGAACAACACGCATATGAGGGTAGCCGCATCTGAAAAAGTAATGAAGGAATCCCGCGATAAAAAAACCCGGGAAATACCCGAGCGTGCGAAACAGGAACATAGTATGGTCCTGAGGAGAGAAGCGACAATGCATGAAACCGCAAACCGGCATGAGAAAAATATAAGAAAATGGATACCGGATAACATTGACCTGTCAGATTCTTATTCCGTCATAAAAGAGATCAACGCGAGAATTTTTGCAAATATGGCGTATTCGCGAAGCTACAACCCACCAGAGAGATTGTTGGAACATGATGATAAAAGCAATAAAAAATACGAGGGGGATTGCAGGAGCATCAGCGAGATGACTAAATATATAGCGGAAAACATTTTTGGAATCGCCAATGTGAGAATTGAATCCGTAGCCGACGGAGTACGCGTAAGCGGCTCCGATAACGAGGACGACAAGTACACCAACCACCATTGGCTAAACATCAATGGCCAGCGTTTCGATGCAATGGACAACCGGGATTTTGATTTTTCAAGATGGGAAATCCACAGGAACAAAGCTTGGCGCCGATTATCCGAAGCCGATATTGTGCAAGGGATCAGCGTCAATAAAATCCCACCGCCGGCCCATGCCCCATAATGACTCCGCTAGGCAACCTCGACACACCCCATAATCAGCGCCATCGTCGCATCCAGCTCCTCGGGACGCTCGCGCAGCAGCGCAAACAAATGGTTGTGCGTCGCGCCCGCGACCACGTGCAGCCTGCGCGAGCGCGCCACCAGCGCCGACGCCACCAGGCGCTGCGGGATCTCGGCCGGAATGACGGCGTCGTCCGCCGCCGCGATCACCAGCAGGTCGCCGGTGAATTCGGCCAGGATGCCCCAGGCGTCGCTGTCGATCCAGCTGCGCTCGCGCCGAATTGCGGCGCTGAAGCGCGGCCCGAACGGCAAGGCGTAGGCGCGCGGGTCGTAAATGCCCGGCACCACCAGGATCAGCGCGTCGACGCGCATCTGCTGCGTCAGCCGGATGGCGTTGTAGGCCCCCATGCTGAAGCCGAAGACCGCCAACGCCTGCTTTCCCATGCCGGTGGCGGCGGCCACGGCCGCAGCCTGGCTGGTGCGGCTGTGCAGCGAGGACTGCGCCATCGCGCCGCCGGTGGCGCCGTGGCCGACGCAGTCGAAGGCGGTCGAGCCGACGCCGCGCTCGTGCAGTTCGCGGCGCAGCTCGGCGAACCTGCTGCGGCTGCTGGCGCCGGCGCCGTGGATAAACAACACGCGCTTGTCCAGCGGCGCGACGTGGATGTCGCCTTGCAGCGTCCAGTTTTCGTACTTGAGTTGAAAATACTGAATGAGCGGCATACTTAAAATTAAATTCCAATGCCGTTAAGCAAAAAACCGGCGGCAGACCCGGGGCGGGGCCGCGCGCCGTCGTTTGGCGTTACCGGCGCCTTAGCCGTTGAAGGTTTTGCCCTCGGCCGCCAGTGTAAGCAGCAGCGGCGCCGCTGTCCAGGCGTCGCCGTGGCGGCCCTTCGCGTATTTCTCTATCGCGCTTAGCACATTCGGCAAGCCGACCGTGTCGGCGTAGAACATCGGGCCGCCTCGGTGCAGGGGGAAGCCGTAGCCGGTCAGGTAGACCATGTCGATGTCGGAGGCGCGCAGGGCGATGCCCTCCTCCAGTATCCGCGCGCCTTCGTTGACCAGCGAGTAGACCAGGCGCTCGACGATTTCTTGGTCGCTGACCTTGCGCCGCTCGACGCCGATGTCGGCCGAGTGCTTGACGATCATGTCGTCGACCAGCGCCGATGGATATGCCTTGCGGTCGCCCGGCTTGTAGTCGTACCAGCCGGCGCCGGTCTTCTGGCCGAAGCGGCCCAGTTCGCACAACAGGTCGGCGCTTGCCGAGTAACTGATGGCCGGCGCCTCCACATAGCGGCGCTTGCGGATGTACCAGCCGATGTCGTTGCCGGCCAAATCGCCCATGCGGAACGGCCCCATCGCGAAGCCGAACTTCTCGGCGGCCTTGTCGACCTGCTCCGGCAGACAGCCCTCCTCCAGCAGGAAGCCGGCCTGGCGGCTGTATTGCTCGATCATGCGGTTGCCAATGAAACCGTCGCACACGCCGGAGACGACGCCGGTCTTCTTCAGTTTCTTCGACAGCGCCAGCGTCGTCGCCAGCACGTCCTTGCCGGTGGCCGCGCCGCGCACGATTTCCAGCAGCTTCATCACGTTCGCCGGGCTGAAGAAATGCGTGCCGATGACGTCCTGCGGCCGCCCGGTGAAACCGGCGATGCGGTTCAGGTCCAGCGTCGAGGTGTTCGACGCCAGGATCGCGCCCGGCTTCATCACCGCGTCGAGCTTGCGGAACACGGTTTCCTTGACACCCATGTCCTCGAACACGGCTTCGACGACGATGTCGGCCTGGCCGATATCCTCATACACCAGCGTGCCGCTGAGCAGCGCCAGGCGCTGCTCGAACTTCTCCTGGGTCAGCTTGCCCTTCTTCAGGGTGTTTTCATAGTTCTTGCGGATCGTCGCCAGGCCCTTGTCGAGCGTCTCCTGCCGCGTCTCCAGCAGCACCACGGGGATGCCGGCGTTGACGAAGTTCATGGCGATGCCGCCGCCCATCGTGCCGGCGCCGATGACGGCGGCGCGCCGGATGTCGCGCGTCGGCGTGTCCGCCGGCACGTCGGGCACCTTGCCGGCGACGCGCTCGGCGAAGAAGGCGTGGCGCAGCGCCTTCGATTCGCTGGTCTGTATCAGTTGCATGAAGCGCTCGCGCTCGAACTTCAGGCCATCCTCGAACTTCATCGTCACCGAGGCGGCGACGGTTTCCACGCATTGCAGCGGCGCCGGGAACGGCCCGGACATGGCCTTGACGGTGTTGCGCGTGAATTGCAGGAAGGCTTCGTGGTTCGGGTAGTCCACCTTGCGGTCGCGCACCTTCGGCAGCGGACGCCGGTCGGCCACTGTGCCGGCGAAGGCGACGGCGGCGGCCAGCAAGTCCGCGCCGGGCGCGGTCACCGCGTCGAACAGGGCGGTCTGGGCCAGCTTGTCCGACGCCACCGGGGTGCCGGAGACGATCATGTTCAGGGCCATTTCCAGGCCGAGCACGCGCGGCAGCCGCTGCGTGCCGCCGGCGCCCGGCAGCAGGCCGAGTTTCACTTCCGGCAAGGCCATCTGCGCGCCGGGCGCGGCAATGCGGTAGTTGCAGCCGAGCGCCAGTTCCAGCCCGCCGCCCATGCAAACGCTGTGGATGGCCGCCACCACCGGCTTGGTCGAGTCTTCGACGGTACGGATCAGGGTGTGCAGGCTCGGTTCGGTCAGCGCCTTCGGCGAATTGAATTCCTTGATGTCGGCGCCGCCGGAAAACGCCTTGCCCGCGCCGGTGATGACGATGGCTTTGACGGCGTCGTCGGCCAGCGCTTTGCGGATGCCCTCGACCGCCGCCGTGCGGGTCGCCAGGCCCAGCCCATTGACGGGCGGATTGTTCAAGGTGATGACGGCAACGCTGCCATTGACCAGGTATTCGGCGCTCATGTCTCTTCCTTTTTAGAGTGAAACAGCAATGGCACGACTATACCGCAAATAAATAGTACGGCCGTATTATTTTTTGACAAGACGCGCACGCTGGAAGACGCAATGTGGCTTGATTGACAAATCCCGAAAAGATTGCCCGCAAGGAAATATTGCTTGCGATGCCAGACCTAGGGACAAGGCCGGCCCGGCAAGGCGCCCGCGGACCTGCCGGCCTATACCTCCAGCCACTCGCGGCGCACGCCGCCATCCTGGCGCAACTGCTCCGGCGTGCCCTCGAAGACGATGGCGCCGCGCCCCATCACATAGACGCGCTGCGAAATGTCCAGCGCGATCGCCAGCTTCTGCTCCACCAGCAGCACCGCGATGCCGCGCTCCCGCAGCGCCAGCAGGTAGCGCGCCACCGGCGCGACGACCTGCGGCGCCAGCCCCTCGGTCGGCTCGTCGATCATCATCAGGTCCGGGTCGCCCATCAGCGTGCGGCACAGCGTCAGCATCTGCTGCTCGCCGCCCGACAGCAGCCCGGCGGCGACGCCGCGCCGCTCCTCCAGGCGCGGGAACATCCGGTACATATCGCCCAGCCGCCAGCGCCCGGTGTCCGCGTTGCGCTTGCGGCCAAGCAGCAGGTTCTGCTCCACCGTCAGCGTCGGGAAGACGTCGCGGCTCTCCGGCACATAGCCCAGCCCCCGGTGCGCGATCTGGTAAGCCTTCAGGCCGAGGATGTCGGCGCCCTTGAAGCGCACGGCGCCGCGCGCCGCCACCTGGCCCATGGCCGCCTTCACCAGCGTCGAGCGGCCGACGCCGTTGCGCCCGAGCAGGCTGACGATCTCGCCGGCGCCCACATGCAGGTCGACGCCGTGCAGGACGTGGCTCTTGCCGTAAAACGCATGCAACTGGCGGATGTCGAGCAGCGCGCTCATGCGACAGCCTCCGCGGCGCCGCCAAGGTAGGCCGCCTGCACGGCCGCGTTGGCGCGGATATTGGCCGGCGTGTCGCAGGCGATCACCTGGCCATGCACGAGCACGGCGATCTTGTCGGCCAGCCCGAACACCACGCTCATATCGTGCTCGACCATCAGCAGCGTCTTGCCGGCGCTGACCCTGCGGATCAGCTCCACCGCCGCGTCCGATTCGGAGCGGCTCATGCCGGCCGTCGGCTCGTCGAGCAGGATGACGTCGGCGCCGCCGGCGATGGTGATGCCGATTTCCAGCGCGCGCTGCTCGGCGTAGCTGAGCACGCCGGCCGGCACGTCGCGCTGGCGCCGCAAGCCGATTTGCTCCAGCACCTGCTCGCTCCGCTCATGGGCGTCGCGCAGGCCGCTCAGGCGCTGCCAGAAGGAATAGCGGTAGCCGAGCGACCACAGCACCGCGCAGCGCAGGTTGTCGTACACCGACAATGTCGCGAAAAGATTGCTGATCTGGAAGCTGCGCGCCAACCCCAGGCGGTTAATCCGGTGGGGCGGCAAGCCGCCCACGCTGGCGCCCTTGAGCAGGATGGCGCCCGAGCTGAGCGGGAAGCGGCCGGAAATCAGGTTGAACAGCGTCGACTTGCCGGCGCCGTTGGGGCCGATGACGGCGCAGCGCTCGCCGCTGGCCACGCTCAGATTCGCGCCGCGGATGATTTCCGACTTGCCGAAACGCTTGCGGACATCGCGCAATTCCAGCGCGTTGGCCATGCTCATCGGACGCCTCCGCCGCGCTGGGCCGCCATGGCCTCGCTCCACGCCGCAGCGAAACCCGGTTGCAGGCGGCGGTAGGCGAACGCGGCGGCCAGCATCAGGCCGCCCGCCACGCACCAGGGCCAGGCCGCGCGCGTGTCGGGATGGAAGCCGAACAGCGGCATCACGCTGCCGTCGGCCGCTTCCAGCGTCAGGTGGTAGAGCATTTCCACGCCGCCCACGAAGCCCAGCAAACCAGCCAGCACCACGGCCAGCAGGCCCAGCAGCCGCGGCCCGACGCGGCCCAGCCCGCCGGCCGCCGCCAGCCTCAGCAGCATCAGCAACAGGCTGGCCAGCCCGGCCGGGGCATAGCGCACCAGCGCGATGAAGAACAGACCCAGGTACAACTGCCAGGCGTGGCTGAAGTCCGACAGCAGCACCGCGAAGCACACGCCGACGACGGCGCCCAGCATCGGGCCGACGAAAAAGCCGATGCCGCCGATGAAGGTGAACAGCAGAATGGCGCCGGAGCGGGCCGCGCTGACGTTTTCGGCGCTGACGATCTCGAAATTGATCGCCGACAGGCCGCCGGAGATGCCGGCGAAGAAGGCCGACAGGATCAGAGTCAGGTAGCGCACCCACTGCGCGTCGTAGCCGATGAAGCCGACCCGCTCGGGATTGTCGCGCACGGCGTTGAGAATGCGCCCCAGCGGCGTCCGGGTGAAGGCGAACATCGCGGCGGTGCTGAGGAACAGCCAGAAGGCGATCAGATAATACACCTGGATTTGCGGCCCGTAACTGATGCCGAGCACGGCCGCGCCGCTGGCGCGGTTGGTGGTGACGCCGCCCTCGCCGCCGAAGAAGGCGGGGAACATCAGCGAGGCGGCGAACACCAGTTCCACCAGCCCCAGCGTGATCATGGCGAAGGTGGTGCCGGACTTCCGCGTCGTCACATAGCCGAACAGCAGGCCGAAGAACATGCCGGCGGCGCCGCCGACCAGCGGAATCAGGCTGGTCGGAATGGCCGGGCCGCCCGCCGCCAGGTTCATCGCGTGAATGGCGCAGAAGGCGCCCAGGCCGGAGTAGACGGCGTGGCCGAAGGACAGCATGCCGCCCTGCCCCAGCAGCATATTGTAGGACAGGCCGAAGATCATCAGCGTGCCCATCTGGCACAGGATGGACAAGGCGCCGCCCTTGTTGAACAGCAGCGGCGCGCCGGCCAGCGCCAGCGCGAAGCCGCCCCACAGCAGCGCGCGGCCGAGCTTGGGCGGCCTCACTCGCGCGTCCCCATCAAGCCCCTGGGGCGGCAGATCAACACCAGCACCAGCAAGAGATACGGCAGGATCGCCGCGCTCTGGGCGATCGTCACCGTCAGCAAGGCATAGCCGGGCGTCTGCGCGGCGGGCGCCACCCCCACCAGGGCGAGCAGGCTGAGCAAGGAATAGTCGAGCGCGACGGCATAGCTTTGCAGCACGCCGATGAGGAGGGAGGCGAGGAAGGCGCCCGCCAGCGACCCCATGCCGCCGACCACCACGACGACGAAGATGATGCTGCCGACGCTGGCCGCCATCGCCGGCTCGGTGACGAAAGCCTTGCCGCCCACCACCCCGGCCAGCCCGGCCAGCGCGCAGCCGCCGCCGAACACCCACATGAACAGCCGCGGCACATTGTGGCCCAGCGCCTCGGCCGCCTGCGGATGCGTCAGCGCGGCCTGGATCACCAGTCCGACGCGGCTGCGCGTGAGCAGCAGCCAGATCGCCGCCAGCATGGCCAGCGCCACCAGCATCATGAAGCCCCGGTACATGGGAAAGCTGGTCGAATACAGCGTGAACAGCGGCCCGTCCAGCTCCGGCGGGATCGGATAGGACACGGCCGCCCGGCCCCAGACCAGTTGCACCAGTTCGACGACCAGGTAGGACAGGCCGAAAGTGAACAGCAGCTCGGGAATGTGGCCATGCTTGTGCAAGGGGCGCAGGCCATAGCGCTCCACCAGCGCGCCGAGCAAGCCGACCGCGCACGGCGCCAGCAGCAGCGCCGGCCAAAAACCGATGCGCGCGCCAATCGCGTGGGCCAGGTAGGCGCCCAGCATATAGAAGCTGGCGTGGGCGAAGTTCAGCACGCCCATCATGCTGAAGATCAGCGTCAGCCCGGACGAGAGCATGAACAGCAGCAATCCGTAACTGAGCCCGTTCAGCAGTGTAAACAGGGTAAATTCCATGCCGGCGCCGCGCCTACATGCCCGGCCGCTTCATCTGGCACGACGAGGGCTGCCTGGCCACATAGGCATCCATGCGCTTGTCCATGCGCCAGCCATAGCCGGTGTTTTCCTGGTCATAGCGGATATCCTTGCCGTTCGTCTTGACCCAGGTGGCGACATACAGCGGCTGCTGCAACTGGTGGTCGAGCTTGGCCATCGTCACCGGACCGTTCAGGCTCTCCAGCGCCATGCCCTCCAGCGCGAAGGCGACCTTGACGGGCTCCGTCGAGCCGGTTTCCTTGATCGCCTTGGCCAGCATGCCGAGCATGCTGTGCGGCTGGGCCGTATAGAAATCGTCGCCGTACTTCTTCTTGAACGCCTCAACCAGCTCCTTGCCGCTGAAGCCGTCGCTGTTAACCACCCAGTTGCCGATGACTTTCACGCGCTCGGCGCCGGCCGCGCCCATCGCCGTCGGCACGCCCGTCGTCGCGCCGTAATAGGTGTAGAAGCTGGCCTTCAGGTCGGCGTCCTTGGCGGCGCGGATCAGCAGCGCCAGGTCGGCGCCCCAGTTGCCGGTGATGACAGTGTCGGCGCCGGACGCCTTGATCTTGGCGATGTAAGGCGAAAAGTCCTTCACCTGGCCGATCGGATGCAGGTCGTCGCCGGCGATCTTGATGTCGGGACGCTTGCGGGCCAGGTAATCCTTCGCCGCGCGGCTGACGGCCTGGCCGAAGGCGTAGTTCTGGCCGATCAAGTAGACGCTCTTGATGCGCTTGTCGGGCGCGATGTAGCTGGTCAGCGCCTCCATCTTCATGTCCGAATTGGCGTCGAAGCGGAAATGCCAGAAGCTGCACTTGCTGTTTGTCATGTCCGGGTCGATCGCCGCATAGTTCAGGTACAGCACTTCCTTGCCCGGATTGCGCTCGTTATGCTTGTTGACGGCGTCGAGCAGCGCCAGGCCGACGCCGGAGCCGTTGCCCTGCACGATGTAGCGGTAACCCTGGTCGATGGCCGCCTTCAACTGGGTCAGCGACTCCTGCGGGCTACCCTTATTGTCGAAGCCCACCACCTGGAAGCGGTGCGCGCCGGCCCAGGCGGCGCCGTTGGCCGTATCGGCGAGCAGCTGGAAACCCCGCAACTGGTTTTGCCCGACCGGCGCAAACGGGCCGGACAGGGGATCGATGAAAGCGACCTTCACGGTGTCGGCCCGGGCGGCCGGCAGCGCGAACGGCGCCACGAGGAAGGCAAGAGCAACAGCTACGGCACAAGCGCGTTTTGTCATAGTCTCCATCCTGGTTCGATAGTGGCGGCCGGCGGCGGCTTCCCGCTTCGGGCTTGCTACGGTTTGCTATTGGCTAGGCGGTCGGCAAACAATGCCCCTTGAACTGCTCGCGCAGCTTGTTTTTCTGGATTTTGCCGGTGGCGCCCATCGGCAAGGCGTCCAGGAAGACGACGTCGTCCGGCATCCACCACTTGGCGATCTTGCCGTCGAAGAAATGCAGCAAGTCCTCGCGGCCCACCTCCATGCCGGGGCGCTTGACCACCAGCAGCAGCGGCCGCTCATCCCATTTCGGGTGCGCCACCCCGATGCAGGCCGCCTGCAGCACGGCCGGATGGCCCATCGCCAGGTTTTCCAGGTCGATGGTGCCGATCCACTCGCCGCCCGACTTGATGACGTCCTTGCTGCGGTCGGTAATCTGCATATAACCGTCGGCGTCGATGGTCGACACGTCGCCGGTGGGGAACCAGCCGTCCTGCAGCACCTCGCCGCCCTCGTCCTTGAAATAGCGCGCGATGATCCACGGTCCCTTGACCATCAAATGCCCGTAACTGATCCCATCCCACGGCAACTCCTTGCCGTCGTCGTCGACGATCTTCATGTCGACGCCGTAAATGGCGTGGCCCTGTTTCTGCAAGATCTTGCGCTGCGCCGCCTGCGGCAAGTCCATATGCTTGCTCTGCAAGCCGCCGCAGGTGCCCAGCGGCGACATTTCCGTCATACCCCAGGCGTGCACGACCTCGATGCCGAAGACGTCGATCAGCGTGTCCATCATCGCCGGCGGGCAGGCCGCGCCGCCGATCACCGTGCGGCGGAAGGTGGAGAACTTCAACTTGTTCTGCAGCGCGTGGTTGATCAGGCCCAGCCAGACGGTCGGCACGCCGGCCGAGAACGTCACCTTCTCGCTCTCGAACAGCTCGTAGAGCGATTTGCCGTCCAGCGCCGCACCGGGAAACACCATCTTCGCGCCCGACAGCGGCACCGAATACGGCAAACCCCAGGCGTTCACGTGGAACATGGGCACGACCGGCAGCACCGTGTCGGCCGCCGAAACGTTGAGGGCGTTCGGCACCGCCGAGCCGTAGGCGTGCAGCACCGTCGAGCGGTGCGAGTACAGCGCGCCCTTCGGGTTGCCCGTGGTGCCCGAGGTGTAGCACAGCGTCGCCGCCGAGTTTTCATCGAACAGCGGCCAGGTGTACTCGTCGGAATGGCTGGCGATCAAGTCTTCGTAGCACAGCAGGTCGGGAATCTTGCTGTCTTTCGGCATGCGCTCGCGGTCGCACATCAGCACGAAATGCCGCACCGTCTTGCACTGGGCGGCGATGGCCTCGACCACCGGCAGGAAGGTCAGGTCGAACAGCAGGCACTGGTCTTCGGCGTGGTTGGCAATGTAGACGATCTGTTCCGGGAACAGCCGCGGGTTGATGGTGTGCAGCACGGCGCCCGAGCCGGACACGGCGTAATACGCCTCCAGGTGGCGGTAGCCGTTCCAGGCCAGCGTGGCGACGCGGTCGCCGAGGCCCACGCCCAGGCCGTGCAGCGCATTGGCCAGGCGGCGCGCGCGCTGGTGGCATTCGCGGTAAGTGTAGCGGTGCAGATCGCCCTCGACCCGGCGCGAGACGATCTCGTTGCCGCCGTAATGGCGCGCGACGAATTCGATAATGCTGGAAATGAGCAAAGGCTGGCTCATCATCTGCCCCATCAAGGGGCTTTGTGGATAAGACGACATCGAATCTCCCGCAAATTTATCAAAGTGACATTGAGTTTGGTACGACCGTGCTAAAACAGTCAACGCATTTCGATGCTGCGTCGCAGCAAAGCTGCCCGCGCCGCCCGGATCGTGAGCAAATGTAACGCGCCCCCATAAACCAGCCGCCCGCGAATAAAATCGTCCGGTGCGGTAAAATCCATCTTAGCCCTGCGCCCCATCGGCGCGCAACCAATCTAGACCGAACGGAACCGCCATCACTGCCGACAATCTCCCCCTGGGCAATTCATTTGCGGCGCTGCCGCCGGCCTTCTACACGCGCCTGATGCCCACGCCCCTGCCCGCCCCCTATCTGGTTGCCGGCAGCGCCGCCGCCGCCGCGCTGATCGGGCTGGACGCGGCCGCCCTGGCCGACGAACTCTTCGTCGCCACGCTCAGCGGCAACCGCGTGCCGCAGCAGTCGCAGCCGCTGGCGGCCGTGTACTCCGGCCACCAGTTCGGCGTCTGGGCCGGCCAGTTGGGCGACGGCCGCGCCATTTTGCTCGGCGACATAGCCACCGCCGACGGCCCCATCGAACTGCAATTGAAAGGCGCCGGGGCCACGCCCTACTCGCGCATGGGCGACGGGCGCGCCGTGCTGCGCTCGTCGATCCGCGAATTCCTCTGCTCCGAGGCCATGGCCGCGCTCGGCATTCCGACCTCGCGCGCCCTCGCCGTCACCGGCTCCGACCAGGGCGTGATGCGCGAAACCGTCGAAAGCGCCGCCGTCGTCACACGCATGGCGCCCAGCTTCGTGCGCTTCGGCTCCTTCGAGCACTGGTGCTACCGCGACAAGAAGGCGGAATTGAAGATCCTTGCCGACTACGTCATCGACAACTTCTACCCGGCCCTGCGGCAACAGGAGCATCCCTACCAGGCGCTGCTGGCCGAGGTGGCGCGCCGCACGGCCCGGCTGGTCGCCCAGTGGCAGGCGGTCGGCTTCATGCACGGCGTGCTCAACACCGACAATATGTCCATCCTCGGCCTGACGCTCGACTATGGGCCGTTCGGCTTCATGGAAGCGTTCGACGCCGGCCACATCTGCAACCACACCGACCAGCAGGGCCGCTACGCGTACTCGATGCAGCCGGAAATCGGCCACTGGAACTGCTACGCGCTGGGCCAGGCGCTGCTGCCGCTGATCGGCGACGTGGCGGCGGCCCAGCAGGCGCTCGACGTCTACCAGCCGGCCTTCGCGGCGGCCATGGACGACTTGCTGCACCAGAAGCTGGGCCTGCTGACGGAGCGCGACGGCGACACGGCCCTGTTCGACGCGCTGTTCGCGCTGATGCAGGCCAACCACGTCGACTTCACGCTGTTCTTCCGCCGCCTCGGCGACCTGCGGGTGGACGCGCCCGACGGCGACGCGCCGCTGCGCGACCTGTTCATCGACCGGCCCGCCTTCGACGCCTGGGCCGCGCAGTACCGCCTGCGCCTGGCCGCCGAGGCCAGCGCCGACGCCGCCCGCCGCGCGGCGATGAACCGGGTCAACCCGAAATACGTATTGCGCAACTATCTGGCGCAAGTGGCCATTGAAAAGGCGCAGAAAAAGGACTTTACTGAAGTGACGCGCCTGCTGACAGTTTTGCAGCGCCCGTTCGACGAACAGCCGGAGTACGAGCATTACGCGGCCCTGCCGCCGGACTGGGCCAGCCACCTTGAAGTTAGTTGTTCCTCTTGAGAAGCCGACCATGACAAGCACAAAAGTAAGCAAAACCGATGCCCAGTGGCGCGCCCAGCTCGACACGATGCAGTATGCAGTGACGCGCCACGCCGCCACCGAGCCCGCCTTCACCGGTGAGTTCTGGGACCACCACGAGCCCGGCATCTACACCTGCGTGTGCTGCAACACGCCGCTGTTCGCCTCCGACGCCAAATTCGACTCCGGCTGCGGCTGGCCCAGCTACTTCAAGGCGCTGGACCCGGCCAACGTGGAGGAAATCGTCGACCGCAGTCATGGTATGCTGCGCACCGAAATCGTTTGCGCCGTCTGCGACGCCCATCTGGGCCACGTGTTCCCCGACGGCCCCGCGCCGACCGGCATGCGTTACTGCATCAATTCGGCCTCGCTGCGCTTCGACCCACAATAACTTGCACAAAAGAATACGATGAAATTTCTGTTCGATTATTTCCCCCTCTTCCTGTTTTTCGGCGCCTATAAATGGGCCGGCGTGTATCCGGACATGGCGCACGCCCTGGCCACCGAATACCTGTCGGCCATTGTTTCCGGCGGCGTCGTCAACCAGGAACAGACCCCTATCATGCTCGCCACCGTGGCCGGCATCGCCGCCACCTTTTTCCAGGTCGCCTATTTGCTGATGCGCAGAAAAGCCGTGCCCGGCATGTTATGGTTATCGCTGTTCATCTTTGTCGTGTTCGGCGGCGCCGGCATTTATTTCCACGACGCCACATTTATCAAATGGAAGCCGACGCTGATTTACTGGCTGTTCGCGCTGGCCCTGCTGCTGGCCCATGTGTTCTTTAACAAGAACTTAATGCGCAAAACCATGGAAACCCAGATCAAGCTGCCCGACTTTGTATGGAAGAAACTGCTGTTTGCGTGGATCGCCTTCCTGTCCGCGCTGGGCGCGCTGAATCTGTTTGTCGCCTTCGTCGTCTATAAGAACGATTTAAGCGCCTGGGTCAGCTTCAAGGCTTTCGGCGCCACCGGCATCTTCTTCGTCTTCATCATCGTCCAGACCCTGTTCCTGTCCAAATACATCCTGGAGGAAGACGCATGAGCGCGCCCGACACCCGCATCGAACGCATCCGCAGCCGCGTCGAAGCGGCCCTCGCCCCCCTCGAATGCCTGCTGGAAGACGACTCGGCGCGCCACGCCGGCCATGCCGGCGCGGCCTCCGGCGGCGGACATTACAATTTACGCATTGTTTCGGCTCAATTTGAGGGGCTCAGACTCGTCACGCGCCATCGACTCGTGTATGATTCCGTGCACGATATGATGCATACCGAGATTCACGCACTGGCGATAATCGCGCTGGCGCCGTCGGAAGTGTGACGGCGCCGCTGGATATTGAGGTAATTGAGTATCTGAAACATTGAACGAAACAGCCGCATCGACGATCTATTTCATTCAACGCACTTTTTCACGAACTTTTCCCTAACAGGATTTAATAATGACTTTTAAGCCAGCCCGCTTGCTGATCGCCCTCCTCGCCGTTGTCGCGGTACCTGTGCTCGCGCAAAACATTGCTGTTGTGAATGGCAAGCCTATCCCATCGTCGCGCGTTGACGCGGTCGTCAAACAAGTTGTGGCGCAAGGCCAGCAACCGGATTCGCCGCAATTGCGTGATTTGATCAAGAAAGACCTGATCGGCCGCGAAGTGCTGATGCAGGAAGCGGAGAAACAAGGCTTCGGCAAGGACGCCGCCGTCAAGCAGCAAGTCGAAAACGCGCGCCAGGCCATCATCATCAACGCCCTGGTTGGCGACTTCGTGAAAAAGAACCCGATCAAGGACGCTGACATCAAGGCGGAATACGACCGCTTCGTGGCCCAGTCCGGCGACAAGGAATACCATGTCCGCCACATCCTGACGGCCACGGAAGCCGAAGCGAAAGACGTCATCGCCAAGCTCAAAGGCGGCGCCAAGTTCGAAGACCTGGCCAAGACCTCGAAAGACACCGGTTCGGCCGACAATGGCGGCGACCTGGACTGGGCGGCCCCATCGTCGTTCCCGAAAGTGTTCTCGGACGCCTTCGTCGGCCTGCAAAAAGGCCAGGTCACGGAAACCCCGGTGCAAACGCCGAACGGCTTCCACGTGATCAAGCTGGACGACACCCGCGCCGCCAAACTGCCGACGCTGGAAGAAGTCAAGCCACAGATCGCCGAAGCGCTGCAACAAAAGAAACTGCAAGCGTACCAAGAAGAAATGGTTAAAAAAGCCAAGGTTCAGTAATCTGGCATTGCCGTCCGGCGCCCTTCGCGGCGCCGGAATTGTATTCCGAGTAGCAATGCGTGCTGCCCGGCAGCCGCGTTCCCTTGTATATTTATAGGATGTGATAATGAATTTGAAGCCTGCCCGCCTGTTGTTAACCCTGCTCGCCGCCGTGGCCATTCCGGCATTCGCGCAAAACGTCGCCACCGTCAACGGTAAAGCCATCCCGGCCGCGCGCGTCGACCAACTGGTCAAGCAAGTCGTCGCCCAGGGCAAGCAAACGGATTCGCCGCAATTGCGCGAAGCCATCAAACGCGACCTGATCGGCCGTGAAGTGCTGGTCCAGGAAGCCGACAAACAAGGTTACGGCACCCGCCCCGAAGTCAAGGCGCAGCTGGAAAACACCCGCCAAAGCATCATGATCAACGCCATGCTGGCCGACCACATCAAGAAAAATCCCGTCAAGGACGCCGACATCAAGGCCGAATACGACAAGTACAAGGCTCAGGTCGGCGACAAGGAATACCACGCCCGCCACATCCTGGTGGCCACGGAAGCCGAAGCGAAAGACCTGATCGCCAAACTGAAAGCCGGCGGCAAGTTTGAAGAACTGGCCAAGGTGTCGAAAGACGGCTCCGCCAACAACGGCGGTGACCTCGACTGGGCCAACCCGGGTTCCTTCGTCAAGCCGTTCTCGGATGCGATGGTGGCCCTGAAAGCCGGCCAGATCACCGAAACCCCGGTAAAAACGGAGTTCGGCTTCCACGTCATCAAACTGGAAGGCTCGCGCCCAGCCAAAGTACCGTCGCTGGACGAAGTCAAAGGCCAGATCGGCGAAGCGCTGCAACAGAAGAAAGTTGCCGCCCTGCGCGAAGAGTTGCTGAAAAAAGCAAAAATCCAGTAATCATTGCTGGAATGGAAAAGCGCTCTTCGGAGCGCTTTTTTTTCGTGTCGTGTCGCGGCAAGGTGCATAGGATAAAAATGGACGGCCAGTTTCTCCCCCATATACAAGCGGCGCTGGCGGACAGCGCCGACGCCGGGCGCGCCGCCTCCATGCGCGCCTACATGCGCGGGCAGTTCGACTTCCTCGGCGTGCCGACGCCGGCACGGCGCGCCGCGACGCGGGCCCCGCTGAGCGCCTTGAAAGGCGCCGGCGCCGACGCCCTGCTGGAGCACGCCTGCGCGCTGTGGCAACTGCCGCAACGCGAATACCAATACCTCGCGCTGGACTTGCTGGCAATGCACTGGAAGGAACTGGACGCCAGCCACCTCCCCGCCCTGCTGGCGCTGGCGCAGCGGCGCGCCTGGTGGGACAGCGTCGACGGCGTCGCCGCCATCGTCGGCGACCTGCTCAGACGGGAAAAGACCCACGGACGCGACGCCCACGGCAGCATGGACGCGGCGCTGGGCCACGCCGACCTGTGGGTGCGCCGCATCGCCATGACCCACCAACTGGGGTGGCGCGGCGACACCGACGCGGCGCGGCTGTTCGCCTACGCCCTCGCGCTGGCGCCGGAAACGGAATTCTTCATACAAAAAGCGCTCGGCTGGGGCTTGCGCGACTACGCGTGGCACGACCCGGCGGCCGTGCGCGGCTTCCTCGCGGCATCGGGCGAACGGCTGGCGCCGCTAAGCCGCCGCGAGGCGGGCAAACACCTGTCGCTTCCTTAAAATCATTCAAACTATCGACCGCGCGCATCAAAGCGATGTCAGCATATGCGCGCCGCAGGACGATGCCGGGACAACTTGCCCGCCGTGCTCAGTCCTGTCGTTTAAGCGGATGACGCCGCGCCCCTCATGTCGCATAGTTCCTCCGATCACTCGATTGCGGCCGGCTGCGCTTGCGGCGGCGCTGGCAAGACCACACCCATGGCGGCACCGAGTATTGTCCGGGAATTGCCATCCCAGGGTGGCAAGTCCGCAGGCGGCAGCGGCAACACCTTGTCCAGATACGGAAAACGCAGCGTCGGATCGTATTCAAGCTCCCACTCGAATAGCCTGTAGCGCAATGAGCGCAGCTTGCTGACCGTGGCACTGGCCGGCGACTGATCGATCCAGAAGCGCAACCTCAAGTCCTGTGCACATTCGCCGCAGCCCAACTTGACGCCCTCGTGCAAAATCTTAAAAGCACGCGCCTTGGCTTCCTGCGTGCTGACGCCAAGCCGCGTGCCGTTCGCCGCCCTCGGGGCTTCGTAAATACGATGCAAAGGCAGCGCCGCGTTGCCATAACCCTGGCCCATCGCGCACTCCAGCATCTGGATTGCCACGGGAATGTTCATCAGGCCATCGCCGATCCTCGTGTTCGACTTGGTGCTCAAGACCTTCGCCAGCTCCGTCATCGCCTGCGGATTGCCCAGCGCCGCCGCCTTTTGCCAGAGCGCGTAGCCTTTCGCCGCACTGGTCCGCACGCCCACCCCTTCCACGTAAAGCTTGCCCATAGTGTAGTAGGCGCGCGGCACACCGAGCCGCATTGCCTCGTCGAGCAATCTGAGTGTGTCCGTCTTATTGCGCCCCCACGCCCTGCCCCCCAGGTATACGCTGCCAAGTTTCAACATCGCCCCGCCGTGCTTGCGCTCGGCCGCCCTTTGCAGCAAATCCAGCATTTGCTTGAACTCTGCGCTGTCGGGCAGCATAGCCGACTGCTCCAGCGCCAGCGCTTCGCGGAACCATGCCTCGGCCTGCGCATCGGCCGGTGGCGCCTGGCCGACCTCCGCCACGCAGGTGAACGCCGGCACATTGGGCGGCGTGAACGGTGGCAGCGCCTGATCGCGGGGCCGCGTGTCATTTACCCCGTTTTGACAGGCAAACAAGAAACAGCACACAACGCTTCCCAGCGCAACGCGCGCCGCCGTGCCAGCGCGTGACATCACGATGCGGCCCCGCCACCAGCCAGGTCTGCCGCCAGTGCTGGTTGACGATGGCGCAGCGGTTGCCCGCTACGCACCCACGGTTGCCAGACGCCGCCGTCCGGGCAGTGAACTCGGTGCATGGTCAATCCTGACGTATAGTGGAGCTGCGTTTGTCTTTCAGCGGCATCATTGCCATGTCCTCCGTACACATGCCAGCCTTGGGACTGGCGAGAGCTGGCCCGCGAGACTCGGGGATGGAAGGCATGCCGGTGTCAAATCAACCGACATATCCCGCATCGGCGCCGGCCCGCAACCAGCGGGCGTGTCAGCCACGCATTACGCGAAGCGGTGACCTAGACGGGTGGCCGAGCGGATCAACGCCGCCGCCTTCGAGGAAATCGCGCCGGACAAGCAGGCTTTGGCTTACGCCAGCATCCCTTGGACTTCGCGGAGCAGCATGCGTCTACCGGGCCATCCTCCATGCGCGAGCGACTGCGAAAACGCCAATCAGCAGATCGAACCGTTGGTGCTCTTCCCGGTGGGTACGTCAAGGCCGAAATAGCAAGCGTACCCGTCGTCCTTGGCCCAGACGCAGCTAAGGTCTCCCCTACGCCGTGTCCGGTGATCAGGGCCGGCTCCGCAGGCTTCCTTCAAATCCGGTCCGATTTGCTCGAATAAATCCTTCCCGAGCGGTCCCGTGAACATGAACGCCACCTTCCTATCTTTTTTAGTCGGAGGCACCGCCTCGGATAGCGTCCCGCCGAACACCTGGTAGTCGCCCTTGAGCGGCTTTGGACGACCATCCCAGGTCTCCGGCTTCCCGGCAGCCTGGGCCAGCGAGGACAGGGCGAGGGCCACGCCGATAAACACCAAGCGCACCGCTGCGTCGATTGCCATGGCGCCTCCAAAATTGGTCGAGGGACGACAAAGGCATTGTTGCCTAGCCTTCACAATGCCGATTTGGGGAGGGTCAAGCGTAGTGCAATAAACGAGGGCTTATTGGACTTGCACCAAGAGTCCGGAGCGCCCCCCCCAAGGTGCGTGCCAGCGCCGAACTACACAACGTTTCCGCCAGTACCCTGCTTGCATCCATTTCGCCCCTCCACACGGGCCAGACGCAAAAAAGCCGGGGACAGACCACGATTTCCGGGCAATTCTTGCCCGGAAATCGTGGTCTGTCCCCGGCTGTGGGCGACGCTAGTTAGCCGGCCTTAGCCCACCCATTTGCGGGCGTTGCGGAACATGCGCATCCACGGCGCGTCCTCGCCCCACGATTCGGGGTGCCAGGATTGCTGCACGGTGCGGAATACCCGCTCGGCGTGCGGCATCAGCACGGTGAAGCGGCCGTCCGGGGTCGTCACCGACGTCAGGCCGTCCGGCGAGCCGTTCGGGTTGAACGGGTACGCTTCCGTGGACTGGCCGCGGTGGTCGACGAAGCGCATCGCCGCCGTCACGTCGCCGATGTTGCCGGTCTGCGAGAAGTCGGCGTAGCCTTCGCCGTGGGCGATGGCGATGGCCGTTTGCGTGCCGGCCATGCCCTGGAAGAAGATCGACGGCGAGTCCAGCACTTCGACCATGGCGAAGCGGCCTTCGAATTTTTCCGATTTGTTGCGCGTGAACTTGGGCCAGGCGTGCGCGCCGGGGATGATGGATTTCAGGTTGCTCATCATCTGGCAGCCGTTGCAGATGCCCAGGCCGAAGCTGTCCGCGCGCCCGAAGAAGCGGGCGAACTGTTCGGCCAGGCTGGCGTTGAACAGGATGGTCTTGGCCCAGCCTTCGCCGGCGCCCAGCACGTCGCCGTAGGAGAAGCCGCCGACGGCGATGATGCCCTGGAAGTCGTCGAGGCGGGTGCGGCCGGCGATCAGGTCGCTCATGTGCACGTCGACGGCGGTGAAGCCGGCCTGGTGCATCACGTAGGCCGTTTCGATGTGCGAATTGACGCCCTGCTCGCGCAGGATGGCCACGCGCGGCCGCACGCCGGTCAGGATGAACGGCGCGGCGACGTTTTCCGACGGGTCGAAGGTGATGAGCGGCGTCATGCCCGGATCCTCGACGTCGAGGATGCGGTCGTATTCGGCGTCGGCGCAGGCCGGGTTGTCGCGCAGGCGCGCGATGCGCCAGCTGGTTTCGCTCCACAGGCGCTGCAGCGCCGCGCGCGGCTGGGTGTAGATCAGTTTCGCGTCGCGCGTGAATTCGATGACGTCGCGGTCGTTCGGCTTGCCGATGATGTGGCTGCAGGCGCCCAGGTCGAAGCTGCGCAGCACGTCCATGACCAGCGATTTCTCGTCGGCGCGGACCTGGATCACGGCGCCCAGCTCCTCGCTGAACAGGGCGCGCAGCGTCAGTTCGTTGCGCCGCTCCGCCACCTGGCCGGCCCAGTTCTTGGCGTCGCCCCAGTCGCTGGCATGCTCGCCTTCCAGCGTCAGCATGTCGAGGTTGACCGACAGGCCGCTGTGGCCGGCGAAGGCCATTTCCGTCAGCGTGGCGAACAGGCCGCCGTCGGAACGGTCGTGGTAGGCCAGCAGCTTGCCGTCGCTGTTGAGTTGCTGGATGGCGCCGAAGAAGCCCTTCAGGTCACTGGCGCTGTCGACGTCCGGCGTCTCGTTGCCCAGCTGGCCGATGACTTGCGTCAGCGCCGAGGCGCCCAGGCGGTTCTTGCCGCGCCCCAGGTCGATCAGGATGATGGCCGTGTCGCCGGCGTCCGTGCGGATTTGCGGCGTCAGCGACTTGCGCACGTCCGTCACGGGCGCGAACGCCGAGACGATCAGCGACACCGGCGAGACGACGGCCTTGTTCTCGTCGGCGTCGCGCCAGGTGGTGCGCATCGACAGCGAGTCCTTGCCGACCGGGATGCTGATGCCCAGCGCCGGGCACAGCTCCATGCCGACGGCCTTGACGGTGTCGTACAGGGCGGCGTCCTGGCCGGGCTGGCCGCAGGCGGCCATCCAGTTCGCCGACAGCTTGATGTCGGCGATGTCGCCGATGGCGGCGGCGGCGATGTTGGTGATCGCCTCGCCGACGGCCATGCGGCCCGAGGCCGGCGCGTCGATGACGGCCAGCGGCGTGCGCTCGCCCATCGACATCGCTTCGCCCAGGTAGCCCTCGAAACTCATCGCCGTGACGGCGCAGTCGGCCACCGGCACCTGCCACGGGCCGACCATCTGGTCGCGCACGCTCATGCCGCCCACCGAGCGGTCGCCGATGGTGATCAGGAAGGACTTGTCGGCCACCGTCGGCAGCAGCAGCACGCGCCGCGCCACTTCTTCCAGCTCCAGGCCGGTCAGGTCGACGGCCGGGAAGTCGTTGTGCACGTGGTGCACGTCGCGCTGCATTTTCGGCGGTTTGCCCAGCAGGACGTCCATCGGCATATCGACCGGCTCGTTGCCCAGGTCGGTGTCGATCAGTTTCAGCTGGCGCTCTTCCGTGGCGACGCCGACGGCGGCGAACAGGCAGCGCTCGCGCTCGCACAGGGCCTTGAACATCGGCAGGTTCTGCGGCGCGATCGCCAGCACATAACGCTCCTGCGACTCATTGCTCCAGATTTCCTTCGGCGCCATGCCGCTCTCTTCCAGCGGGATCTTGCGCAGGTCGAAGATCGCGCCGCGCTTGGCGTCGTTGGTGATTTCCGGGAAGGCGTTCGACAGGCCGCCGGCGCCCACGTCGTGGATAGAGATGATCGGATTGTCCGCGCCCATCTGCCAGCAGGCGTTGATGACTTCCTGCGCGCGCCGCTCCATTTCCGGATTGCCGCGCTGGACGGAATCGAAGTCCAGGTCGGCCGTGTTGGTGCCGGTCGCCATCGACGAGGCGGCGCTGCCGCCCATGCCGATGCGCATGCCGGGACCGCCCAGTTGCACCAGCAAGCTGCCGACCGGGATGTCGTTCTTGTGCGTGTGCTGGGCCGAGATGTTGCCGATGCCGCCGGCGATCATGATCGGCTTGTGGTAGCCGAACACGGTGTCGCTGGCGCCGGCGAACTGGCGGCCGATGTTCTGCTCGTAGGTGCGGAAGTAACCGCCCAGCACGGGGCGGCCGAATTCGTTGGAGAAAGCGGCGCCGCCCAACGGGCCTTCGATCATGATCTGCAGCGCCGAGGCGATGCGGTCCGGCTTGCCGTAATGGGCGGTGCTGCGGTGGGCGCCCGCCGCGGCGGTGACGCTGGCGGCGTTTTCCCAGGCCTGCACGGCGCCCGGCAGCATCAGATTCGACACGGTGAAGCCGGTCAGGCCGGCCTTCGGCTTGGCGCCGCGGCCGGTCGCGCCCTCGTCGCGGATCTCGCCGCCGGCGCCGGTGGAGGCGCCGGGGAAAGGCGAAATCGCCGTCGGGTGGTTATGCGTCTCGACCTTCATCAGCGTGTGCGTCAGCTCGGTCGAGGCGGCATACTCGTGGCCGCCGGCCGCGCCGCGCGGGTAGAAGCGCGACACGCTGGCCCCCTCCATGATCGACGAGTTGTCGCTGTAGGCGACCACGGTGCCCTTGGGCTGCAATTCGTGGGTGTTCTTGATCATGCCGAACAGCGACTTCGGCTGCGCCACGCCGTCGATGGTCCAGTCGGCGTTGAAGATCTTGTGGCGGCAATGCTCGCTGTTCGCCTGCGCGAACATCATCAGCTCGACGTCGGTCGGGTTGCGCCGCGCCTTCGTGAAGGCCGCGTGCAGGTAGTCGATCTCGTCGTCGGACATGGCCAGGCCGAGGTCGGTGTTGGCCTTCTCCAGCGCGGCCTTGCCGGCGCCGAGCACGTCGACCGATTCCAGCGGCCGCGCTTCCAGCGTGCGGAACAGCGTGGCCGCCTGGTCCGGGTGGCGCAGCACGGATTCCGTCATGCGGTCGTGCAGCAGCGCGGCGATGTCCTGCGCCTGGCTGTCCGACAGCTTCTTCGCCGCGCCGATGCTGCTGCCCAAGATGCCCGCCTTCAGATTGACGCGATAGGCGACGCCGCGCTCGACGCGCTTGATGTGCGCCATGCCGCAGTTGTGCGCGATGTCGGTGGCTTTCGAGGCCCACGGCGAGATCGTGCCGAGGCGGGGAATCACGAAGAACTCCTCGCACACGCCGTCGGCGTGCTCGGCCTCGGCCGGCTCGCCATACGTCAGCAGCGCGCCGAGGCGGCTGGTGTCGTCGGCCGACAGGGGCGCGGCGGCATCGATGAAATGGACGAAGCGTGCCTGCACCGACGCAATGGCAGGCAGCACGGCTTGCAATTGGGTCAACAGGCGTTGGCTACGGAATACGGACAGGGCATTGGAACCCGGCAGAATCAACATGGTTGGAAGGTGGTTGATGCAGCGTGGCTGCGGGTTAAAGGTAGGTAAGGCACAAGATGGTCTAGCTAAAATTCCTTTGCGCGCATTATACCCGCTCCCCCCCCTGTCCGCAGGCCGGCGGCGGCCCATCCGGCCACTTCGCTGCGCTCAATGCAACATTTTTGCCTTTGTTTGGAGGAAATCGGCGCAAGCGCATCCAAAAAGATGCGATTTTTGGCATCTTTGCAGTATGCTCGTTGGAAAATCCCCGCCATCGCCGTCAACAGAGCGGGAAGTCAGACACCAGAGAGATAAACGATGAAAGAATATAGCGACTTATCCGTTCTGATCGTCGATCCCAACCCCAGCATGCGCGGCAATCTGCACAACATGCTGAACCAGTCGTCCATCACGAAAATCGACTACGCCGTCAGTTCGGGCACGGCGATCCGCCAGTTGGGCAAGAAGCCCTTCGACATCATCCTGTGCGAGTACGACCTGGGCAGCGGCACGGACGGCCAGGACGGCCAGCAACTGCTGGAAGACCTGCGCCACCACAAACTGATCGGCCTGTGGACCATCTTCATCATGCTGACGTCCGAAGGCGTCTATAGCAAAGTGATGGGCGCGGCCGAACTGGCGCCGACCGACTACATCCTGAAACCGTTCACCGTCGACGTGCTGAGCGGGCGCATCGGCCGCGCCATCGACCGCCGCGCCATCTTCCTGCCCGCCTACCAGTTGATCGGCCAGGGCGCGCTGCGCGACGCCATCAAGGCCTGCGCCGCCGCCGAGACGACGCACCCGCGCTACGCCGCCGACTTCATGCGCCTGCGCGCCGAACTGCACCTGAGCCTGGGAGAGCTCGACCTGGCCGAGCAAATCTACCGGGAAGCGCTGGTGGCGCGGCCGCTCGACTGGGCCAGCCTGGGCCTGGCCAAGACGCTGTTCCAGCAGCAACACTACGAGGAAACGCACGAGACGCTGATCAAGCTGATCGAACAAAACGCCCGCCTGATGTCGGCCTACGACCTGCTGGCCAAGACCCAGGAGGCGATGGGCCAGCCGGCGCAGGCGAAGAAGACCTTGGAAGACGCCGTCGCGCTGTCGCCGCACATGGTGCGGCGCCTGCGCCACCTCGGCGAAGTGGCGCTGGACGCCGACGACATCGGCGCGGCCGAGCGCGCCTTCAAGCAAGTCGTGGCGAAAGCCAAGTACTCCGAATTCCGCGACCCGGAAGACCACGTCAACCTCGTCAAAACCCTGGTCAAGAAAGGCGACGCCAGCCAGGCCAGCGGCGTCGTGCGCGACCTGGAGCGGTCGATGCGCGGCAGCCCCAACGTCGAAGCGTGCCGGGCCATTTCGGCCGCGCTGCTGCAGGAACTGGCCGGCAACGCCGCCGGCGCCGCCAAGGAACTGAACCTGGCCGTGACGGCCATCGGCGCCAGCGCGGGCCTGTCGACCCAGCTCAAGATCGGCCTCGTGCACAGCTGCCTGAAAAACAAACTCGACAAAGCCGCCTCCGACGTCATGCTCAACCTGATGAACGACCCGGAAAGCGAAGTGACGATGGAACAGGCCGTCGACGAATTCGAAAAAGCCGGCCGCCACGACCTGGCGCAAAGCGTCGGCGCGCAAATCACGCTGCAAGTGGAAGAGCTGATGACGGACGCGGCCGACCAGGCCAGCCACGGCGAACTGAAGGCGGCCGTGCTGGCGCTGCGCAAGGCCCTGCGCAAAACGCCGAGCAACCTGCAGCTGCTGTTCGCCTCGGTCGAAGCGATCCTGCGCCAGCTCAACACCCTGGGCTGGGAAGCGCCGCTGGCCGAGCAGGCCCAGCACCAGATGCAAAGCATCCGCAAAATCGATGGCAAGCACCCGATGCTGGCGTCGCTGCACGACCAGTACGTGGCCACGCAACGCAAATACGGCATCGCCCACTGAAGCGCCGCCGGCGGTTTTCAACGAGGTCCGCGACAACCTCCTGAGCACCGCCGGCCGCGCCAAAGGGTGTGATTTTCCCGCTCCCCGCGGCGGAACAAGCGGCACAGCCAAAATCCCGCAATTGAACATTTATCCATCCATGCGGTCCCAGTAAAACAACCACCGCCATCCGGCCCGTGGTTACGCCGCGTTCGCCTTCCCCGCAGAACGCAGGCCATTCTTACTGGAGGCAACATGAAAGATAAACAAGGCAAAGAACAAGTGCAGGCCAACGGCGGCGCCACGCGCGAGGAAGGTGCCGGCGCAGAGCTGCAGCCGCGCATCTCGACGCATGACGGCGAGGCGGCCGGCCCTGCACATCAAATGCCCGGCGACGACAGCCTCACCGCTGCGGCGGGCGGCGACTCCGGCATGCCCGGACTGACCAGCCGCAGCGCGAAGGAAGGCATGCCCGGCGCCCCCGCGCATGAAAAAGGCGCGCCGGGCGTGAGCGCCGGCACCGCCGGCGGCATGCCCGGTGCCGGCATGGGCGGCGGCGTTGCCGGCGGTGGTGCCGGCGGTGCTGCCGGTGGCGGTGGCGGCGACTCCGGCGGCGGCCCCGGCAAAAGCGGCGCCGGCAGCGACGCCACTCCGCCGAAGATCCGCCGCTGCGGCACCATGGACGTGCACCGGCGCCTGCTGTCCACCGTTCCCGAATACGCCCGCATACGCAACGGCATCGAAAACCACGCGCGCCTGTACGAAGCGGGCGCGCGCGCGGCGCAGCGCACCGGCATCACGCGCATCCCCACCGTCGTCCACGTGGTCTGGAACAACGCCACGCAAAACATCTCCGACCAGCAGATCAACAGCCAGATCGACGTGCTGAACCGCGACTTCCGCCGCACCAACCCCGACGTCAACTCGACCCCGCCGCCCTTCCTGCCGCTGGCCAGCGATTCGCGCGTCGAATTCTTCCTCGCCGACACCGACCAGAACGGCGCGCCGACCAGCGGCATCGAGCGGCGCCAAACCAGCGTCGCCGCGTTCAACGACAACGACGCCGTCAAATCCCTCGGCAGCGGCGGCCTGAATGCCTGGCCCGCCGAGCGCTACCTCAACATCTGGGTCTGCCAGCTCAGCGGCGGCCTGCTCGGCTACGCCCAGTTCCCCGGCGGCCCGGCGGCCACCGACGGCGTCGTCATCCTGCACTCGGCCTTCGGCACGAACGGCACGGCGGCGGCCCCGTTCGACCTGGGCCGCACGGCCACCCACGAAATCGGCCACTGGCTGAACCTGAACCACATCTGGGGCGACGACGGCACCGGCTGCAACGGCACCGACAACGTCGCCGACACGCCGAACCAGGCCGGCTTCAACGTCGGCGCCCCGAACTTCCCGCACGTCACCTGCGGCAACGGCCCGAACGGCGACCTGTTCATGAACTATATGGACTACGTCGACGACCGCGCGATGTTCATGTTCACGGCCGGCCAGGTGGCGCGCATGCAAGCCTGTCTCGACGGCGTGCGCAACACCATCGGCGTCGACGCCGTGCGGGCCAGCTCCTCGCCCGTCGTCGCCTGGGGCGCGAACCGGCTCGATACCTTCGTGCTGGGCACCGACCGCGCGCTCTACCATAAATGGTGGGACGGCAACGCCTGGGGGCCGTCCGTCACCGACTACGAATACATGGGCGGCGTCTGCACCAGCGCGCCGCAAGCGGTCGCCTGGCAGCAAAACCGGCTCGACGTCTTCGTCACCGGCACCGACAGCGCGCTCTACCATAAATGGTGGGACGGCAACGCCTGGGGGCCGTCCGTCACCGACTACGAATACATGGGCGGCATCTGCGTCGGCGACCCGCGCATCGTCTCGTGGGGAGCAAACCGTCTCGACGTGTTCGTCATCGGCAGCAACCGCGCGCTCTACCACAAATGGTGGGACGGCAACGCCTGGGGGCCGTCCGTCACCGACTACGAATACATGGGCGGCATCTGCCTCGGCCAGCCCGAAGTCGTCTCGTGGGGACCGAACCGGCTCGACGTCTTCGTCATCGGCACCGACCGCGCGCTCTACCACAAGTGGTGGGACGGCAATGCCTGGGGGCCGTCGGTCACCGGCTACGAGCGCCTGGGCGGCATCTGCACCTCGGCGCCGCGCGTGACGGCGTGGGGACCGAACCGGCTCGATGTTTTCGTCACGGGAACGGACGGCGCGCTGTATCATAAATGGTGGGACGGCAACGCGTGGGGACCGTCCATCAACGGCTTCGAGTACCTGGGCGGCGTCTGCATCGGCCAGCCGGAAGCCGTGTCCTGGGGACGCGACCGCCTCGACCTGTTCGTCATCGGCACCGACAGCGCGCTCTACCACAAGTGGTGGAATGGCAGCGCGTGGGGGCCGTCGCCGACCGACTACGAATACATGGGCGGCATCTGCACCTCGCAGCCGCGCGTGGCCGCGTGGGGCGAGAACCGTCTTGACGTCTTCGTCACCGGCACCGACAGCGCGCTGTACCATAAGTGGTGGGACGGCAATGCCTGGGGACCGTCGCTCACCGACTATGAATACATGGGCGGCATCATCAGCACATTCCGGCAGCCCCCCCGCAAAGGCCGGGCCGCAGCCCCGGCGCCGCAACTGCAAGCGCCGCCGCCCATCATCCGGCGCCCGACACGCCAACCCGCCACCGGCATGGACGCATGATGGACGCGAACCAGGGCGGCCCGGAGATCAGCGGCAGCTGGACACATTCCTATGAAGAGGACAGCGGGGACGTGCAGACCTATCGTCCGACGCACTCGTTCGCGTTTCCGCCCAGCCGGCGGGGCCGTGAAACGCTGGAATTCGGCGCCGCCGGCCAGATGGTCAGCGGCAGGCCGGGGCCGGACGACCGGCTGCAGATGTCCAGCGCCAGCCTGACGGCGCTGGGCATGAACCGCTTCCGGCTGGACGGTATGGGCATGCCGGGGCGGGTCGTCGAGATAATCGACGCGCGGCCCGACATACTCAAGGTCCGCTTCAGTTGAAACGGCAATTGCGGCGCCAACACCCTCCCCTGCGCGGGAGGCGTTGGCGCCGCGTCCGACAATCAGGCCGCGACTCCCCCACCTTCCCTAGCTATTCCACTGCGACGCGGCGCCTTTGAAATGGCACTCAATCCATCCACGCGCAACCTCCCACAAGGCCGGCGCACCGCGCTGAATGACCGGCCCATACCGTTCCAGCACCTGCTGATACTGCACATCGCTTTCCGCCCACGTGCCGCCCTCGGTGAAAACATTGATCAACAGCGGCTGAAAACGATCCAGCGCCTTGGCAAACTGCGCGTCCCCGGACTCTGCCGCCTCGAACTCGCGCCAAAGCGCCTGCAACTCCTCGCACTGCCCCGGCGGCAGCAAGCCGAAGATGCGATCCGCCGCAAGCGATTCGCGCGCCGCCTGGCTGCCGTCCAGCACGCCGTGAATCGGCGTATCGCCGGCATCGACCTCGACAATATCATGCAGCAACAGCATCTTTACCACCCGCCCGGCGTCGACGTGCTTGGCGGCGTACTCCGCCAGTATCCAGGCGTACAGCGCCAAGTGCCAGGAATGCTCGGCCGAATTTTCCTTCCTGCTTTGATCGAGGAGCGGCGACTGCCGCATGACACTCTTCAAGCGATCTATCTCGCGCAAAAAATTTAGTTGACGAAATATCTTGTTCGATTCCACGAATTACCTTTCGCGCCAAGCGGCGCTCGCAAGAAAAGGGAAATACTATCAAATAAGTAATGTAGAAGCACACATAAATCCGCCGGCGCAGTGCGCGATTGCTTTTTTGACATGCCAGAACGCCTCGACAATACGGTTCATGGAAGTGTCGACAGCAAGCAATTAGAGCGAGCGTTGTTTATACACACGCCTATTACTTTAACGAAGAAATGGCACGATCCAGCACGATATCCCGTCCTGCTCGCAAGGCGGCAACGCTAGTTTCAACGACGATGCTTGGCTGAATGCCTTTTCCGACGAACTCGCGCCCGTCGGGATAAGTATCGCGCTTGACACAAATGCGGCCCGTACCGCCTCCCGGCAAGTCGATAACCATCGGTTGCCCTGTGCTACCGCCGGTTGCTTCGCCAATCGTGATGCCGCGTTGCATAGTCTCGAAAGAAACAACAAAATCCTCACCCGCTGAAAAGGTGCGCGGCCCGATAAGCACCGCCACGGGACCGGCGAATATCTGCTTCCGGTCGAAAGGAATTGGTATGCCATTCTCGGGATTCGGTTTCCATTTAATGACGTTGCCGTCCATACGCGAGTAAGCATTATCCGCACGCGTATAGCTATGGGCGGCCATGATTGGCTTTTTACTAAGATAGCTAAGAATCTCCAAACCGTAAGACGTTGATCCCCCACCGTTGCGGCGCAAATCAAGGACCAGCGACTTCGCTTTCATAATTTGGGGTAAAACACGGACGAACGCCTTCACGCCCTCATCGCTTTCAAAATGGTCGAGCGAAAAATAGGCCACTTCACCAGGCAACATCCTGAACGTAAACTGTGGCGGGGAGTGAATGTCCTGGTAACCGGAGCGGGCAACGATTTCGACGCGCTCCTGCCCCTCCCCATTACGCAGGCGCAGCCTTACTGGCGTGTCGCGCTCCCCTCTTAACAACTGATAGTTATACATGCGCAAAGTGCGGTCCTGCGGCGTCGAACTGCTGACAAATGGCGCCACCCGCTCCTGAGCATAACGTTGGACGGGAATGTCATCGATGGTGACGATTTCATCGCCGACCTTCAGACGCCCCTGCAAAGAAGCGCTGTGTATGCTTTCGATCAGCACCTTGTTATCCAGCATAACTGTCTGCATTGGCGGCCGGGCCGAGAACGCCTTGGCCAGTTCCTCGGGTTCGTAAATATTGGTATGGCCGTCATGCAGCAAAGGGGCCAATTGCATCAAGACGCGGTAATAATCACGCGTGGTCGTGGTCGCCAGGACCTTACTCAGGTATTCCAGGTAGATCTTGTCCCATTCCAGCTCGGGCACATGGTCGAAGTACACGAAATTCTCCCGGACTTGCGTCCAGAACAAGGACAGCCCCGCCACCCTCTCCTCCGGCGTGAGCGTTTTCTTGAAGGGAGGCGCCAATGCGGGGCTATTCCACAAACGATCAGGAATGGCAGATGTCGCCATCACGACCTTGAAACGCGGCTCGTCACGCAATTTGCTCAACGACGCATCATCAGCAACTAATTTCGCCAATTGGGGAAGCCATGCAAGACGCAAAGTGTCCTCCAAGCTTGAAAGCGCTTTATCTTTCATGCCCAAGTCGTTGTAGATTGCAGCTAAATCCCGGCGCGTGTCGAAGCCACGAAAGTACAGGTACTCGTTACCGGACGCCAGATCGCGTACCGCTGGCGTGTCCAGGTAAGCCAATGCCGCCTCCAAATGCCGCGCGGCGTTCAGCCGCGCATCCTTCGAGGTGGCGCCCTCGGCAATCATTGCCTCCGCCTCGTCTCGCATTGTCTGAACGCGCGCATAGCTATTCATGGCAGTTTCTGCCGGCGCAACGGTCCGTCCATGGGCAACACCACATGCCAGCGCGAGCGCTGCAGCGAAAATAGCGGGACGAATCATAGTATCAATCATCCATATCCTTAATTCAGACAGAAAAATATTCACTATATTGCAATGAAAAGACAATCAACTAGCAATTTTTGCGACGCATTTTTTTGTGCGGCGTAGTTTTTATCTACCGCGCCAGTGCCGCGCTCAGGTATTGCTGGCTTAGTATGGTTTTGTCTGCAGTATGAAGAGTGAAGGAACTACTGGGAACTTTACCCGCGAATTCGCGCGAATTTGGCGATGGCAGTGGAGCTTTCTTGGCATAGGAACATCGATGCCGTCTCTGAACACTGCTTCCCGAACATCAAAACGGAGCGGGTCGCAAGCAACACCCCTCGGCTTCCATTTTAGGCTATCCCGGTACTCGAGTAGCGCCGGACAAGGCAAGCGGCTTCTACCACCCGCCCCGTCCGGTTCATCCCGATTTACGCCGGGACGCTCAATGCGCGCCCGCCCATCGCCGGGTCGCTGGTGGTGTCCTTGCCCGTCTCCACGCGGCCGGCGAAGCGCCGCGCATAGCCTGGCAATTCCTGTACCTGCACGCTGAAGTCGTACCAGTTAGCGCAATCGCACAACTGCCACGTCTGCTCGGCCTCGGCATTGGCGGCCACGCTGACGGTCCACGGCGCATCCTTCAGGTAGGCGTTGGCGCGCACCGTGAAGGTGGCGACGGCGCTGCCGGTGTTGTGCAGCTTCGCCGTCACGGCGCCGTTGACGATGTCATAGCACACCTGGATTTCCGGATTCGGCGCCATGCGCGGCGAGCTGGCGTTGGCGTCGCCGACGAAGTGGCGGTGGAAACCGTTCGGCCCCAGCACCCACAGGTCGTACTTGCCCAGTCCGTCGCCAAGCGCCCAGGAACCGCGCAGATCCTTGCCCGCCTCCACCGTGTAGCGGCGCGGCGCCTGTTTCAGGTTCATCTTGTCGTAGACGTGGAACACGGCGGCCGCCGCGCCGGTGTTGGAGAAGATCAGTTCGATCTGCACCGTCTCGGGATGCACGCGTGCGCTCACGTGCAATTCATACGGCAAGGCCCGCGACGGCCGCGTGCCGCTGTTTTGCGTCGGCAGCTCGGGCAGCGCCGGCGTCGGCGGCGTGCGCGTGGCGCTCAGCGATTTGGCGCGCTGCGCCAGCGCCTTCGTGTCCGGCAACTGGCCGGCGAACGGGGCGGCGTCGGGATTGCTGAAGTTGAAGGCGCTGACCAGGTCGCCGCAGACGGCACGGCGCCACGGCGTGATGTTCGGTTCCATCACGCCGAAACGTTGTTCCAGGAAGCGTATCACCGAGGTGTGGTCGAACACTTGGGAGTTGACCCAGCCGCCCTTGCTCCATGGCGAAATGACGTACATCGGCACGCGCGGCCCCAGGCCGTACGGGCGGTGCATCAGGGCCGGCGCTTCGCTCGATTCCTTGCTGAGCAGGTGGTGGTATTCGCCGTCGGTGCTGACGGTGGAGGCGCCGGCCAGCTTCGCCAGGCGCGGGTCGCTATCCCATTGCTCGTAGGTGGGCGCGGCCGGCGGCGGCACGTGGTCGAAGAAGCCGTCGTTTTCGTCGAACATGAGGAACAGCGCGGTCTTGCTCCAGACTTCGGTGTTCGACGTCAGCGCGTCCAGCACGGCGGCCGTATAGGCGGCGCCCTGGGCCGGGCTGGATGGGCCGGGATGTTCGGAGCCTTCGGCCGTCGCCACGATGAAGGACACTTGCGGCAGCTTGTTGTTTTTTACGTCGTCCTTCAGCATGTCGATGTCGCGCGTGCTCAGACCGCGCTCGCGCAGTTGCGGATCGGAGTTGCGCACGGCGCCGTAGGCGTCGCGGTAGCGCCGGAAGCCGGCCAGCGGATTGTCGGTGAAGTTGTCGTCCATGTTTTGGTAGACCTGCCAGGTCACGCCGGCCGCCTGCAGGCGCTCCGGATACGTGGTCCACAGGTAGCCGCCGGTCGGGTCGTGGTCGAGGCTGTCATAGCTGTTGCCAATCACCGGACCCTGGCCCTGCTGGAACGGGTCGTTGTAGCCGGTCCAGGCGTAGACGCGGTTCGGGTTGGTGCCGCCCTGGAAGGAGCAGTGGTAGGCGTCGCAGATCGTGAACGCGTTCGCCAGCGCGAACTGGAAGGGGATGTCGGCTTCCGTGTAGTAGCCCATCGAGTGGTTTTGCTTGTACGTCGGCCACTTGTCGAGCATGCCGTGGTTCCACGCGTATTGCGCGTTCGGCCAGGAGTGCGGCGTGCCGGACACGCGCATGTAGTCGAAGGTTTGCTGGGTGTTCAGGTGGAACGGTGCGATGACGCGCGGCGAGGCGGCGGCGCTGTCGTTGAGTTGATACCAGACGTTGTGCTTGCCCATGAAGGCGGACTCGGGCAGCGGAATCGGGAAGCGGTCGGCGAAGCCGCGCACGCCGCGCAGTGTGCCGAAGTAGTGGTCGAAGGAGCGGTTTTCCTGCATCAGGATGACGATGTGCTCGACGTCCTTGATGGTACCGGTGCGGTTGTTCGCGGTGACAGCAAGTGCCTTGCGTATGGCCGGAGGGAACATGGAGAGGGCGGCGGCGGCGCCGCCAACGCTGGCGGCCTTGCGCAGGAAGGCGCGTCTGCTATTTATGGTCATAACGTTTTTTTCTTTATTGTGGTGGTCGGGCGCGCGCCGGGGCTGGCCGGTTCGCACGGTGGTGGCGTGGGCTGATGCGCGGCCGCGTCAGGGCGCGCAGCGATTGTTCGGGGTTTTGACGCTGCAGCTGCGCGCCGGGTCGGTGGGTTCGGTCGGTTTGGCGGGTTCGGACGGCACTTCGGTGCTTTCGCCGCAGGCTGCGAGCGTGGCGGCCATCAGGGCGGCGAACAGCAGGCGGGCGCCTTGGCGGCGTAAGGGAGATGTCGGGAGGGAAAACAAAATGGACTCACCTTTCTTTAATGAATGAATATTCAGCGGCCGGGGAACGCTCGGGCTGAAAGGCGAAATAGTAGGGGCGAAGTGTGACGTGACGGTGACGTGCGCGTTACAGGACAATGACGACGGCAAATTTGGCGCGAAACGTCAAAAAGAAGGGAAGTCGGCCAGGCGCGGATGGGCCTGAAAACGGCCGCGGCGACGGCCGGGGACAGGCCCCGGGCATGCGCCGCGGGCCGCGGTTTAGTCTGCGGGCGGGCCGTAGCCCCCTCCCCCCGGCGTCTCGATGATGAAGGCGTCGCCGGCTTGCATGTCGGTTTTGCCGATATGGGCCAGTTCTTCGGTGCGGCCGTCGGCGCGCAGCACGCGGTTGCGCCCCAGTGCGCCGGGCGCGCCGCCCGCCATGCCGAACGGCGCGTGGATGCGGTTGTTGGACAGGATCGCCGCCGTCATCGCCTCCAAAAAACGTACTTTGCGCACGCCGCCGTTGCCGCCGCGCCAGCGCCCCGCCCCGCCCGAGCCCGGCCGTATTTCATAGCTGTCCAACCGCACCGGGAAGCGCCACTCCAGTATCTCCGGGTCGGTCAGGCGCGAGTTGGTCATATTGGTCTGTACGACATCGGTGCCGTCGAAGCCGGGGCCGGCACCGGAGCCGCCGGAGATGGTTTCATAGTACTGGTACTTGGCGTTGCCGAAGGTGAAGTTGTTCATCGTGCCCTGCGCCGCCGCCATCACGCCCAGCGCGCCGTACAGCGCGTTGGTGATGCAGGTCGAGGTTTCGACGTTGCCCGACACGACGGAGGCCGGATAGCGGGGGTTCAGCATCGAGCCCGGCGGGATGATGACGTTGAGCGGCTTCAGGCAGCCGGCGTTGAGCGGGATGTCGTCATCGACCAGCGTGCGGAAGACGTACAGCACGGCGGCCATGCAGACGGCAGACGGCGCGTTGAAGTTGTTCGGCAGTTGCGCCGAGGTGCCGGTGAAGTCGATGTCGGCGCTGCGCCTGGCCGCATCGACGCGGATCGCGACCTGGATCTGTGCACCGTTGTCGAGTTGGACGGTGTAGGCGCCGTCCTTGAGCGCACCGATGACGCGCCGCACGGCTTCCTCGGCGTTGTCCTGCACATGGCCCATGTAGGCTTGCACGACGTCGAGGCCGAAGTGGGCGACCATATTGCGCAGTTCGTCGGCGCCTTTCTGGTTGGCCGCCACCTGGGCGCGCAAGTCGGCCATGTTCTGCTCGGGATTGCGCGCCGGGTAGCGCGCGCCCGCGAGCATGGCGCGCGTCTCGGCGTCGCGCAGGTGGCCGGCGCCCTGCCGGCCGTCGACGAGTTTGAAGTTGTCGATCAGGACGCCCTCTTCTTCGATGCTGCGCGAGTCCGGCGGCATCGAGCCGGGCGTGGTGCCGCCGATGTCGGCGTGGTGGCCGCGCGAGCCGACGTAGAACAGGATGTCCGCGCCCTTGTCGTCGAACACGGGCGAGATGACGGTGACGTCGGGCAGGTGCGTGCCGCCGTGGTAAGGGTCATTGAGCATGTAGACGTCGCCGGGGTGCATGCGGCCGGCGTTTGCCGTCATGACGGTCTTGATGCTCTCGCCCATCGAGCCGAGGTGGACCGGCATGTGCGGCGCGTTGGCGATCAACTGGCCGGCGGCGTCGAAGATGGCGCAGCTGAAATCGAGCCGCTCCTTGATGTTGACCGAATAGGCGGTGTTTTGCAGGCGCAGCCCCATCTGTTCGGCGATCGACATGAACAGGTTGTTGAATATCTCCAGCATGACCGGGTCGGCCGTGGTGCCGATGGCGCGCCGCGCCGGCAGCGCTGCGACGCGCGTCAGCACCAGGTGCTCGTGCGGCGTGACGCGGGCCTGCCAGCCCGGTTCGACGACGGTGGTGGCGTTGGCCTCGGCGATGATGGCCGGGCCGTCGATGCTGTCGCCCGGCCGCACGGCGTCGCGCAGGTACAGGGCGGTGTCGCGCCAGCGTCCGCCGCTGTACATCGGCACGACGCTCAGCGGCGCCAGCGCGGCCGCGCGCGGCGGCTGCTGCGGCGGCGTTTCGGCCGGCGCGTCCGATGTGCCGATCGCTTCGACCGAGACGGCTTCGACGACCAGCGCCTTGCCCGGCATGAGAAAGGAAAAGCGTTTTTTGTAGCCGGCCTCGAACTGGGCCTGCATGGCGTCGTTGTCGTCGAACAGCACGATCAGCGCGGAGTCGGTGCCTTCGTAGCGAAGGTGAACGCGGCGAATCAGGCGGATGCGCGCGTCTGCGACGCCTTGGCGCAGCAGCTCGGCGCGCGCGTCGGCGCCGAGTTCGTCCAGGCGTCGCGCCAGTTGCGCCGGCGAGCCGGCGGCCAGACGCGCTTCGACGGCCGCCTCGCGCATCGCGCTCTGGTCGGCCAGACCCATGCCGTAGGCCGACATGACGCCGGCCAGCGTGTGGACGAAGACAGTTTTCATACCCAGCGCGTCCGCCACCAGGCAGGCGTGCTGGCCGCCGGCGCCGCCGAAGCTGGTGAGCGTGTATTCGGTGACGTCGTGGCCGCGCTGCACGGAAATCTGCTTGATGGCGTTGGCCATATTGCCGACGGCGATATCGATATAGCCTTCCGCCACCTGCTCGGCCGAAGTGGGCTGGCCGGTGGCGGCGGCGATCTGCGCGGCCAGCGCGGCGAACTGCTCGCGCACGGTCTGCGCGTCGAGCGCCTCGGCGGCGTCCGGGCCGAACAGTTTGGGGAAGTGCGCCGGCTGGATTTTGCCGAGCATGACATTGCAGTCGGTGACGGCGAGCGGGCCGCCGCCACGGTAACTGGCCGGGCCGGGCCGGGCGCCGGCGCTGTCCGGGCCGACGCGGTAGCGCGCGCCGTCGAAGTGCAGGATGGAGCCGCCGCCGGCCGCCACCGTGTGTATGCTCATCATCGGCGCGCGCATGCGCACGCCGGCGATCTGGGTTTCGAAGACGCGCTCGAATTCGCCGGAGTAGTGCGACACGTCGGTCGAGGTGCCGCCCATGTCGAAGCCGATGACGCGCTCGAAGCCGGCCAACTGGCTGGCGCGCACCATGCCGACGATGCCGCCGGCCGGGCCGCTGAGGATGCTGTCCTTGCCCTGGAAAGCGCGGGCGTCGGTCAGGCCGCCGTTCGACTGCATGAATTGCAGGCGCACGCCGGGCATCTCCGCCGCCAACTGGTCGACATAGCGGCGCAGGATCGGCGACAGGTAGGCGTCGACGACGGTGGTGTCGCCGCGCGCCACCAGCTTCATCATCGGACTGACGCGGTGCGACACGGAGATTTGCGTGAAGCCGATCTGCCGCGCGATGTCGGCCACGCGCGCCTCATGCGCGCCGTAGCGGTAGCCATGCATAAAAACGATGGCCAGCGAGCGCAGTCCCTGGGCATACAACGCTTGCAGCGCGGCGCGGGCGGCGTCGGCGTCCAGTTCGCGCACCAGCTCGCCGTGGGCGCCCAGGCGTTCGTCGATTTCGATCACGTGCTTGTAGAGCAGCTCGGGCAGCACGATGTGGCGCTCGAACAGGCGCGGCCGGTTCTGGTAGGCGATGCGCAGCGCGTCGCGAAAGCCACGCGTGATGGCCAGCACGGTCGGCTCGCCCTTGCGTTCGAGCAGTGCGTTGGTGGCGACCGTCGTGCCCATCTTGACGGCTTCGATGCCCGCCACGGGAATGGCCGCGCCGGCGTCCAGCCGCATCAAGTGGCGGATGCCGGCGACGGCGGCATCGCGGTACTGCCCCGGGTTCTCCGACAGCAGCTTGTGCGTCACGAGGCCGCCGTCCGGACGGCGCGCCACGATATCGGTGAAAGTGCCGCCCCGGTCTATCCAGAATTGCCAATCCATCCTATGCGCCCCGTTTTAAATGAACGCCCCATTGTAACCAAGTGCCGCTCGCTTACAGAGCCGGAAACTGGACATTCGGCTCCACAACGCCGGTCCAGGCGGCCGTTCCCTGCTTTTTGCAGTTGCAATAAAGCCGGATCGGTCATATGTTGGACGTATCTTCCAATTCCACCACGGCCATGCCCATGAACCCGCTCTACTCCATTGCCGAGATCCGCGCCACCGAACAGTCCGCCGCGCGCCAGTTGCCGCCCGGCGCCTTGATGCAGCGCGCCGGCCAGGCCGCCGCCAACGCCGCCCTCGACCTGCTTCCGTTCACACCGGCGCAGTGCAAGGTGCTGCTGCTGGCAGGCCCCGGCAACAACGGCGGCGACGCGCTCGACATGGCGGCCCACCTGGCGCACGCCGGCATGCGCGTGTCGGTGTGGCTGCTGCCCGATTCCGGCGCGCCGTCGGCGCAGCGGCAGGACGCGCTGCAGCGCGCCCGCGCCAGCGCGGCCACCTTCGTCGAACCGTCCGCCGCCGCGATCGCGGGCGGTGTCTGGACGCTGGTCGTCGACGGCCTGTTCGGCATCGGCCTGCAACGCCCGCTCGGCGGCGCCATTCGCGCCGCCGTCGAGCAAATCAACGCGCTGGATTGCCGCGTGCTGGCCCTGGATGTCCCCAGCGGCCTGAACGCCGACACCGGCGCCGTCGTCGGCCCGGACGGCGTGGCGGTGCGCGCCACCCACACCGTCACCTTCATCGGCGACAAGCCCGGCTTGCACACGGGCGACGGCCGCGACCACGCCGGCGCCGTGCAGGTGGCGCGGCTGGACATCGACGCCAGCCATTTCGCGCCGGCCCGCGCACATCTGAGCGGGGTCGGGCATTTCGCCCGCCACGCCCGGCCGCGCCGGCAGAACTCGCACAAGGGCAGCCACGGCAGCGTCGTCGTCATCGGCGGCGCCCACGGCATGGCCGGCGCGCCCGTTCTGGCGGCGCGCAGCGCGCTGTTCGCCGGCGCCGGGCGGGTGTATGTCGCCTTCCCCGAGGAGGCGCCCGCCTACGACAGCGGCCATCCCGAGCTGATGTTCCGGCTGGCCGCCGACGTCGATTTCGATGCGGCCGTGCTGGTGGCCGGCCCCGGCCTGGGCGCGTCGCACCGCGCCCGCGATTTTCTGCAGCGGGCCATCGACAGCGGCAGCGCGCTGGTGCTCGACGCCGACGCCTTGAACTTGATGGCCGCCGAGCCGGAGCTGCAGACGGCGCTGGCGCTGCGCGGCACGGGCGCCGTGCTGACGCCGCATCCGCTGGAGGCGGCCCGTCTGCTCGGCGTGAGCGTCGCCGAGGTGCAGGCGGACCGGCTGGCGGCGGCGCGCCTGTTGGCCGCGCAGATGCAGGTGACCGTGGCGTTAAAGGGGTCGGGTACGGTGCTCGCCTCGGCCAGCGGCGACGTCGTCGTCAACACCACCGGCAATCCGGCGCTGGCCACGGCCGGCACCGGCGACGTGCTGGCGGGCCTGTGCGGCGCGCTGCTGGCGCAGGGTTGGCCGCAGTGGGAGGCGGCGCAGGCGGCCGTGTGGCTGCACGGCATGGCCGCCGACGTGCTGGTGGCCGACGGCGTCGGGCCAATCGGGCTGACGGCCAGCGAGCTGGTGCCGGCGATTCGCGTGGCGATTAACCGGATGGTGCAGCAGCGGACGGCATAGCGGCAAGCCGGGGCCGCCCCTCAGGCCCCGTTCGTCTTGGCGGCTGCGGCGCCTTTGCGGAGGCTGCGCCGGCAAGCAAACGCGGCGGCCTTACACCAGCCGGCCCGCCGCGATGGTGATGGTGCGGCCGCAGCGCGCCGCAATCGAGGCGTCGTGCGTCACCAGCACCAGCGTCGAGCCGTGTTCGCGGTTGAGCTGGAACATCAACTGGATGACGGCTTCGCCGGTGGCCGCGTCCAGGCTGCCGGTCGGCTCGTCGGCGAACAGCAGCGGCGGTTCCGTGACGAAGGCGCGCGCCAGCGCGACGCGCTGCTGTTCGCCGCCCGACAGGTATTTCGGATAGTGTTTCAGGCGGCTGCCCAGCTTGACGCGCTCCAGCATGGCCGCCGCCTTGTCCCTGGCGTCGGCGTCGCCGCGCAGTTCCAGCGGCAGCATGACGTTTTCCAGCGCCGTCAGGTGGGCCAGCAATTGGAAGGACTGAAACACGAAGCCCAGCTTGGCCTTGCGCAAACCGGCGCGGCCATCCTCGTCGAGGGCGAAGATGTCGGCGCCGTCGAGCACGACGCGGCCGGCCGACGGCGTGTCCAGCCCCGCCAGCAATCCCAGCAGCGTCGACTTGCCCGAGCCGGAGGCGCCGACAATTGCAAGCGTCTCGGCCCGTTGCACGGTAAAATCGACGCTGTGCAAGATCGTCAGTTCGCCGTCGGCGTCCGGCACGCGCTTGGTCAGGCCGCTCACTTCGATGGCGGCCGGCGCGGCGACCCGCTCCAGGCGGATGGCGGCGTGGTGCTCAGGCGCGGCAGAGGCCGCGCCGTCGGGCAGGAAATTCGTGGAAGTCGCTTTGGGAAATTCAGGCATGCTGATCTATCTTAAAAAATTACGTGAACACATACGTGGCCACGCCGGCCAGGTGCTGCGGCGCCGGCGCCTGCTGTTGTCGCTGCCCGTGGCCGCGCTCTTGTTTGCGGCGGGAACGACGAGCGCCTATTCTGCACCAAAAACGGTGCTGGTGCTTGGCGATAGTTTGTCGGCCGAGTACGGCCTGAGCCGTGGCAACGGCTGGGTGGCCCTGCTGGAGCGCCGCCTGGCGACGCAAAAGATCGACGCGGCCATCGTCAACGCCAGCATCAGCGGCGAAACGACGAGCGGCGGGCGCACCCGCCTGCCCGCGCTGCTGAGCAAGTACCGGCCGCAGATCGTTGTCATCGAACTGGGCGCCAACGACGGCTTGCGCGGCTTGCCGGTGGCCGCCGCCGAGGCGAATCTGCAGGCGATGAGCGCGCAGGCCCACCAGGCCGGCGCCAAGGTGCTGTTGGTGGGCATGCGCATGCCGCCCAATTACGGCCGCGACTACGCCGACAAATTCTTCGCCATGTATGGCAAGCTGGCCAAAGACCTGCGCGCGCCGCTGGTGCCCTTCATGCTCGACGGCGTCGCCGACAAGGCGCAACTGTTCCAGCCGGACCGGCTGCACCCGACGGCCGAAGCGCATCCGATTATCCTGGCCAATATCTGGCCGCAACTGCTGCCCCTGCTGAAAGTCCGATGAAGTACCCTGCCCTGCTCAGTTTTGAAGAAGTCCTGTCCCAGCTCGACCACTACGACGCCATCATCGACGCGCGCAGTCCGTCCGAATACGCGCTCGACCATCTGCCCGGCGCCATCAACTGCCCGGTGCTCGACGACGCCGAGCGCATCCAAGTCGGCACGCTGTACAAGCAAGTGAACGCCTTCGAGGCGAAGAAGGTCGGCGCGGCGCTGGTCGCCAAGAACATCGGCCGCCACATCGAAACCCTCTGGCTGGACAAACCGCGCGACTGGAAGCCGCTGGTCTACTGCTGGCGCGGCGGCAACCGCAGCGGCGCCATGGCGCACATTCTGGCCAAGATAGGCTGGCCCGTAGTGCAGCTCGACGGCGGCTACAAGGCTTACCGCAACCACATCAACACGGCGCTGGCGCAGCAGCCGGCGCCCGCCCTGCAGGTGATCTGCGGCACGACGGGCAGCGGCAAGAGCCGCCTGCTGGAGGTGCTCGACGGCATAGGCGCGCAGGTGCTGGACCTGGAGCGGCTGGCGGTCCACCGCGGTTCGGTGCTGGGCAACCTGCCCAGTCAGCCGCAGCCTTCGCAAAAGGCGTTCGAGAGCGCGATCTGGCAGCGCCTGCGCCAGTTCGATGCGGCGCGGCCCGTGTTCATCGAATCGGAGAGCAAGAAGGTCGGCAACCTGCGCGTGCCCGACGCGCTGATCGAGAAGATGCGCGCCGCGCCATGCATCGCACTGACCCTGTCGCGGCCGAACCGGGTGCGCCTGTTGATGGAAGATTACGCCCACTTCACGCAGGACCCGGCGCATTTGAATGCCCAGCTCGATTGCTTGCTGAGTTTGTACGGCCGGGAAAGATTGGGCCGCTGGCACGACATGGCCAACGCCGGGCAGATGGCGGAGCTGGTCGACGAGTTGCTCGTCGACCATTACGATCCCGCCTACACGCGCTCGATCGGGCGTAACTTCCAGAAGTATGACGAGGCCGAGGTGCTGGCGCTGGATGACATTTCCAAGGACGCCTTCCTGGCGGCGGCGCGGCGCCTGCATCCAGCCTGAATTTAAACAGCCGGGGCCGGCCCCGAAGAGCCGCCCCCCGGCCTGACGCGGTTCAGAAACGGTTCGACACGCTCAGGTAGATATTGCGCGCCTTGCCCACCTGCGGCGTGGTTTCCAGCTTCATCGCGTTCAGATAGGGCCGGTTGAACAGATTGTGCACGCCGGCCAGCACCTCGATTTCCCGTCCCAGCACCTTCAGCGGCGCCGCCTGCGGCCGCCAGCGCACGCTCAGGTCGGCGATGGTGTAGGCGTCGCGCACGTAATACACCGTCGCCTTCTTGCTGTTGAGCACCGAGGCGGGATTCTGCTCGGGCCGCAACCAGTGCGACACGGCCAGTTCCACGCTGCTTGCCGGCGTCAGCCAATAGGCGGCGCTGACGCGCAGCTTGTCGGCAAAACCGGACGGAAAGTTCTCGCCCGTGGCCTGGTCGGTTTGCTTCAAGTGCTCGAAGCTGGCGCCCAGTTCCAGCTGCGGCAGCTTGTACTCGACTTCGATTTCGTAGCCGCGCCGCTTGACGAGGTTGGCGTTAACGTATTTGGCATAGTGTTCGCTCTCGGGCGGCGTGCCCAGCTCCGGCAGCGCCTTCAAGCCTATCATCTGCGATATCTTGCCGTCGAATACCATCGCCTTGGCGAACAGTGTGTCGCGCTCGGCGAACACGGCGTCGCGCTTCAGCGAGGCGCCCAGCTCCAGCTCCTTGGACAGTTCCGGCTTCAGGTCCGGGTTGGGCAAGTACCAGTAAAACGGATTGAGCGCGCCGCTCGACGAGGTTTCGTGCGGCGTCGGCGCCCGGTAGGTCTGCGAATAGTTGCCGAGCAGCGTGACGCCGCCGCCGACGGCAACGCTGGCGCCCAGCCGCGGCGAGAAATTCGAGCCGCTGTAATCCTTGGCCTGGGTTTTTACCTTGCGACGGAAACTGTCGTAGCGCCCGCCCGCGTGCAGCACGAGGCGATCGTCGAACAGGTGCATTTCCTCCTGCACGTACACGCCGCTGTCCTGGTAGGTGTTCGGCATCGAGCCGAAGTCGCTCAGCGCGCCGTCGGCAACCATGCGCGCGTCTTCGTGGCGGCGCTCGTGGCTCACGCCCAGCAGCAAGCGGTGGCGCGCGCCCAAAGCCGAAAACTCCATGCGGTTCGATACCGTGACGCCCTTGCGCTCGTCCTCATTGCTGTAATCCATGGTGGTGCGCTTGGCGCCGTTCTGGTGGTCGTAACCGCGCTGGTAACTGGCGCTGCTCTGGTAGGCCGTCGCATCCAGGTTCAGCCACGGCAAGCCGGCGGGGCTGGCCGTGTAGCGCAGCACCCAGTCGCGCTGCAGCAGCTTGCCCTGGATCGGCCCGGTGGTCGGCGTCTGCGCGTGCCACAGCGTTTGCCAGGCCGTGCCGACGCGCTGCTGGTAATCATAGTAGGACAGCGTCAGGCGCTGCTGCGGCGCCAGTTTCCAGCCGCCCTTGACGAAGTAGACGTTGCCGTTCTCGTCATTGTCGGTCTGCTGGTAGGTATTCGGCGCCGTGCCCACCCGGCGCGCCAGCTTGATGTTGCCATCGTGGCTTTTCTTGGTGTAGGCCACGATGTCGAAGAGGCCGGCCGCCGGGGCGGCGGCAAAAGCCAGATAGCCCTCGCGGCGGTTGTTGCTGTCGTAGCGCAGCTTGGTGGCGACGCCCGTTTCCGCGCCGGCCGCGAGGAAGTCCTCGGCGTCGACGGTGGTCATCGCCACCACCCCGCCGATCGCGCCGCTGCCGTGCGACACGGACGAGGAACCCTTGACGATTTCTGCCCGCTTGAGCAAGTCGTTGTCCATGCGGAAGCTGGAGATATGGTTGGAGAACAGCGACACGGAGCGGCGGATGCCGTCCTGCTTGACGATGACCCGATCTTCGCTCTGGTAGCCGAAGCCGCGCACGGCAAATTGCTGGCCGATGTCGCGGCCGCTGCCGCCGCCGCCGGCGAAGCCCGGCACCTTCGCCAGCGCCTCGACGACGTTGCCGCGGGTGCTGAAGTCGTCCCGTTCCAGCACGGCGACAGAGCCCGGATACACGGCGCGCGCCACATCCAGCCCGGTGCCATTGACGGTGACCTCAGGCAGCACCTGCGTGGCGGCGAAATGGCGCACGATGTGCACACGGTTGCCGTGCAGCTCGGCCTCGAAGCCGGAGCCGGCCAGCAGGCGCTCGAGCGCCGCGCGCGTTTCATAGCGCCCCGTCAAGGCCGGCGCCGACAGCGAGGACAGCGCCGCCAACTCGCCGGACAGCTGCAGGCCGGCCGACTGCGCCACCTGGCCAAGCGAGGCCGCCAGCGGCTGCGCCGGCAGGGCCAAATCCAGGGGGGCGGCCAGCGCGGCGCCGGACAGGGCGAACAAGACAGCGGCGCTGAGCGCGCGCAAACGAATAGAAGTCATACCTGACATACGAGCAATCCTCAAAATAAACGGTGGCCATTTACGTTTGAGTGCCGATTGGTGCCTGAACGGTATGGGTTGGAACGTTCGCCCGCGTCTCGCGCGGAACAAATGAGAATGCGAACTATTCGCAATAATAGGTATCCAGCAATATTTCCGCAAGATAAATTTACACGAATATGCATTTTTTCAACTTGAGTCAAGAAAATGCGGCGTAGATTGCATATGCGTGCGCAGCGGCAAGCGCGGCCAGGAAAAGAAAAAGCCGCTCGAAAGCGGCTTTTTCATCTGGGCGTAGGGCTTTTACTTGGCGTCGCCGTCTTGCTTGGCGGCTGCCGCAAGCGGCTTGACCATTTTTACCTTGGCTTTATGCTTGAGCACTTCGACATAATCGACCATCTCTTGCTGGGCCAGGATATTGGCGATCTGCTCCTGCTCGGACTGGCGGCGCGCCGCATCCTGCTGGGCTGCCTGCTGCACCTTGCCGATGCGGTACAGGCCGTAACCCATGCCCGGCACTTCAACGCCCACATAAACCGGCAACTTGCTGACGTCGGCTTTCATGATTTGCGTCATCGCCAGACGGTTGATGCCCTCGTCCTTGCTACGCGACACCAGTCTGGCTGGACGGAAGGCGCTGGCGTCGTCGGCCGCCTTCAAGGCCGCCAATTTGCTTTCGCCGGCCTTCTTGGCCAGCTTGACGGCTTCTTCCTGTGTGACGCGCTGGCGTATCAGCGCATCGACTTCGGCCAGCGGACGCTTGCTCGCAGGCTTGAACTCGACGACGCGGCCGGCGATCAGCGTACTAGGCGCCACTTCGATGGCTTCGGTGTTGCGCTTGTTTTTCAGCACGTCATCGGAGAACACGGCGTTCAGGAACTTGGCGTTGTTGAACGGCGCCGCGCCCAGTGCCGGCGAAGGATTGCGCGACAGGTTGGCGACCGTTTCCACTTTCAGCTTGAGCTTGTCGACGACCGGCTTCAGGCTATCCGACTGTTCGTAGATGGTATTGGTGAACTGCTCGGCCAATTCGGAATACTTCTTCGCCGCCTTTTGTTTCGTCAGATCGGCGGTGATTTCGCCCTTCACTTCGTCCAGCGCCTTGACGTGCGAAGGCTTGAGCGCGGTGACGGTGAGGATGTGGAAACCGAATTCGGAACTGACCACGGCGCTGATGTCGCCCTGCTTGAGCTTCAAGGCGGCTTCTTCGACGGCTTTTGGCAAGGCGCCCTTCTCCAGCACGTCCAGGTCGCCACCCAGTTCGGCCGAGGCCGGATCTTGCGACTGCGCCTTGGCAATCTTGGCGAAGTCGGCCGGCGCCTTGCGCACGTCGGCCAGCACCGCTTCGGCCTTGGCCTTGGCGGCGGCTTTCTCGGCCGCGCTGGCGTCCTTCTTCGAGGCGATCAGGATATGGCTGACGCGGCGGCTTTCCTCGGTGGTGAAGCGCTTGGTGTTCTGCGTGTAGTAGGCGCTGATTTCAGCGTCGGCGACGGCAACCTGGCCGGACACGGCGGCGCTGTCGAACAGCACATATTCCACTTTGACTTGCTCTGGAATGGCGAAGAACTTGCTGTTTTTCTCGTAGAAAGCCTTGACCATCTCGTCGGTGACTTTCACTTGCGGCAGGAATTCCGCGGCCGGCATCAGCAGTTCCTGGACTTCGCGTTCCTGGTCGTTGATGTCGGACAGACGCTTGGCCACGGTTTTCGGCGCGAACGCCGTGCCCTGGATCGCACCGCTCAATTGCTGCGCGGCCAGGTCGACGCGCAGGCGCGCATCGTACATGTCCGGCGTCATGTTTTGCGCCGCCAGAATGGCCTTGTAACGCTCCAGGTCAAAGCTGCCGTCCGGCAGCGTCAAGCCCGGCGTTTCCATGATGACTTTCTTGATGCTGGCGTCGCTGACGTTCAGGTGGCTGCGCGCGACTTCGGCGCCGACAGCGCGCTCGGCGATCAGGTTATCCAGGATGTCTTGTTTGGCTTCCGGCGTATCGAACATTTTCTGGTCGAAGCGCTCGCCGAGCATCTGGCGGTAGCGGTCCATCTGCTGACGCTGCGCCGCTTCCCATTGCAGTTGCGTGATCGGCTGGCCGTCGACCTTGGCGATGGTGGTGGCGTCGTCGCCAACGCTCTGATAGCCGCTGATACCGACCAGTGCAAATGACGGAACGATAAGCAGCATCAGTAAAAACTGCATCAAGCGTTGATGGGTACGAATAAATTCAAACATGGTCAGCCAATTCGGATTTGAGTGGATTACGATGGACTTGCACATATAAAAAAAGGCGAACTCTCGTTCGCCTCTTTTTGCGCCGGCGGAGTGGATTGGACAATATCTCGCAGTCCACTTCCCCTTTACATTCAATGACTTGGCGGCCAAACCGAACGAAGAATCTGCCGCCCAAATCAATACCACTGGATTCTACATCGACGCTAGCGCTATAGCAAGCGTAAATCATGGGGAAACGGCGGCCCGGCCGGCCGTCCGCGGACGCCGCAAAGCGGCCGCGGCGCCGGCTAAATGAGGGGAAATACAATAAGGCGCGCGGAAAAAGAAAAACCCCCGTAACTCACTGAGCTACGAGGGTATCTTTATTCTGGCGGAGTGGACGGGACTCGAACCCGCGACCCCCGACGTGACAGGCCGGTATTCTAACCAACTGAACTACCACTCCAGGTTTTCACAAGATTAATGGCGGAGCGGACGGGACTCGAACCCGCGACCTCCGACGTGACAGGCCGGCATTCTAACCAACTGAACTACCGCTCCAGCTCTTGCAAATGACTCGTATTTTATGGCGGAGTGGACGGGACTCGAACCCGCGACCCCCGACGTGACAGGCCGGTATTCTAACCAACTGAACTACCACTCCTAAAAATACAAGGTACTACGCGACTTGACTGGTGGGGGCTGAGAGGCTCGAACTCCCGACCTACGCCTTGTAAGGGCGCCGCTCTACCAACTGAGCTAAGCCCCCATTCGGATCACACCGATGGTGCCGTCAAATCGTTTCCAGTGACTGTCACCTCACTGAAGTCCGTTAGTTTACAGCATCTTTCAAAGCTTTGCCAGCTTTAAATTTAGGAACTTTAGCGGCTTCGATCGTAATGGCTTCTTTGGTGCGCGGATTGCGACCGGTACGCTCAGCACGTTCGCTCACCGAGAAGGTGCCAAAGCCGACCAGGGTCACGCTGTCGCTCTTCTGCAGGGTCTCGGTCACGCCGCCGATAACGGCGTCGAGTGCGCGGGCGGCTGCCGCTTTCGAGATGTCAGCTTTTTCAGCAATATGGTCGATCAATTCAGTCTTATTCACTAGCGGTCCCCATTACAAAGGTATATATCGTCTTTGCCGAGAATTGACTGGATCAATTCATCGGCAATCTTGCGGAAGAAAATTCTGCAGGGCGTATTAAACAAGCCGCGCTGTTTTGTGTCAAGCGCTTTACCCTAGAGAATGCGCTTTGAATAGCAAACAAGCGCTATAAAAGCGCTTGTTTGAGAGAAACTGCCAAAAACGCCTAGTGTTTCACCACTTCGCCGGCGGCGTCGGGCTTGGCGGCGGCGGCCGCGACCGCCTCCACGGCCGGCACTTCCACCAGCGCGACGGGAGCCCGTTCCAGCGCGATCTCCAGCACCTTGTCGATCCAACGCACCGGCACGATTTCCAGCTTGTTCTTCACGTTGTCCGGAATCTCGGCCAGGTCCTTGACGTTTTGCTCGGGAATCAGCACCGTCTTGATGCCGCCGCGATGCGCCGCCAGCAGCTTTTCCTTCAGGCCGCCGATAGGCAGCACTTCGCCGCGCAGCGTGATCTCGCCCGTCATCGCCACGTCGGCGCGCACCGGAATGCCGGTGAACACCGACACCAGGGCCAGCGTCATCGCCACGCCGGCGGACGGACCGTCCTTCGGCGTCGCGCCTTCCGGCACGTGGATGTGGATGTCGCTCTTCTCGAACACCTCGGGTTTGATGCCGAGGCGGCTGGCGCGGCTGCGCACGACGGTGCGCGCCGCTTCGATCGATTCCTTCATCACGTCGCCCAGCGTGCCGGTGCGGATGATGCCGCCCTTGCCCGGCATCGTCACCGCCTCGATCGTCAGCAGGTCGCCGCCGACTTCCGTCCAGGCCAGACCGACCACCTGGCCGACCTGGTTTTCCTTCTCGGCCACGCCAAAGTCATAGCGGCGCACGCCGAGGAACTTGTCGAGGTTCTTCGAGTTGACGATGACCTTTTTGTCCTGCTTCTTCAGCAGCAGCATCTTGACGACCTTGCGGCAGATCTTCGACACTTCGCGTTCCAGCGAACGCACGCCGGCTTCGCGGGTGTAATAGCGGATGATGTCGCGCAGCGCCGATTCGGCGACCGTGATTTCCTCTTCCTTCAGGCCGTTGTTCTTGACCTGCTTCGGCAGCAGGTAGCGCTGCGCGATGCTGGTCTTTTCATCCTCGGTGTAACCCGACAGGCGGATCACTTCCATCCGGTCCAGCAGCGCCGGCGGGATGTTGTAGGAGTTCGACGTGGCCACGAACATCACATCGGACAGGTCGAAATCGACTTCGATGTAATGGTCGGAGAAGGTGTGGTTCTGCTCGGGGTCGAGCACCTCCAGCAGCGCCGACGAAGGGTCGCCGCGGAAGTCCGCGCCCATCTTGTCGACCTCGTCGAGCAGGAACAGGGGATTGCGCACGCCGACCTTGGCCAGCGATTGCAAAATCTTGCCCGGCATCGAGCCGATGTAGGTGCGGCGGTGGCCGCGGATCTCGGCCTCGTCGCGCACGCCGCCCAGCGCCATGCGGACGAACTTGCGGTTCGTCGCGCGGGCGATCGACTGCCCCAGCGAGGTCTTGCCGACGCCCGGAGGGCCGACGAAGCACAGGATGGGCGCCTTGAGTTTGTCGACGCGCTGTTGCACCGCGAGGTATTCCAGGATGCGTTCCTTGACCTTGTCGAGGCCGTAGTGATCGCCTTCCAGCACCTTCTCGGCGTTGGACAGGTCGTTATTGACCTTCGACTTTTTCTTCCACGGCAGGTTGACCAGCGTGTCGATGTAGTTGCGCACGACGGTCGCCTCGGCCGACATCGGCGACATCAGCTTGAGTTTTTTCAGCTCGTTGGTGGCCTTGTCGAGCGCTTCCTTCGGCATTTTCGCCGTAACGACTTTCTTTTCCAGCTCGTCCAGGTCGGCGCCATCCTCGCCCTCGCCCAACTCCTTCTGGATCGCCTTCACTTGTTCGTTCAGGTAGTATTCGCGCTGCGATTTTTCCATCTGGCGCTTGACGCGGCCGCGGATGCGCTTTTCCACTTGCAGGATATCGAGTTCGCCTTCCAGTTGGCCGAGCAGGTGCTCAAGACGCTTGGCGACGCCGAAAATTTCCAGGATAACTTGCTTCTGTTCGAGCTTGAGCGGCAGGTGCGCGGCCACCGTGTCGGCCAGGCGGCCGGCGTCGTCGATGCCCGACAGCGAGGCAAGGATTTCCGGCGGAATTTTTTTGTTCAGTTTGACGTACTGGTCGAACTGCTGGACGATGGCGCGGCGCATGGCCTCCACTTCCGAATCGTCGCCCGGCTCGGATTCGAGCGGCGTCAGGTCGGCGATGAAGTGCGTCGGGGAATCGCTAATGTGGTTGATGCGCGCGCGCTGGGCGCCTTCGACCAAGACCTTGACGGTGCCGTCGGGCAGCTTGAGCATCTGCAAAATATTCGCGACGCAGCCGATCGGGTAGATATCGGACGCGGACGGTTCATCCTTGGCGGCGGCTTTTTGTGCGGCAAGCATGATGCTCTTGCCCTGCTCCATCGCCGCTTCGAGCGCCTTGATCGACTTTGGGCGGCCTACGAACAGCGGTATCACCATATGCGGGAAAACTACAACATCCCGCAGCGGCAATAACGGCAGTTGAGTTTGCTCAGTTAATTTGGAAGTTGTCATGGCGTACCTTATAGAAAGCGTATTGATGATGTTGGCGCTCGCTGCCAAAACACAAGACCGGCGAGAAGAAAAAATTCCGAAAAATAACAATATTTTGTTATTTGTCTAGAAAACACCGCCATAACTCTAAACGATGCTCGACAATCCAATAAAAAAGCCACGCGCAGCATGTCGCCGCGAGTGGCTTTTCGAGTGAAGCCCGACATCTATTATTGATTTAAATTGTACCGCCTTGCATTAGGGATGCAAATCCCTTTTATGCAATTGTGTGGCGGATGGTCAGTTTTCCCCGGAAGCCTTTGCCTGCTCCTGGTAGATCAACAAAGGTTTGGCGCCGCTGGTGATGGTATTTTCATCGATCACGACCTTGACGACGTTTTGCTCATTCGGCAATTCGTACATCACGTCCAGCAAAGCGTGCTCCAGGATGGAACGCAGGCCGCGCGCGCCGGTCTTGCGGGCCAGCGCTTTTTTGGCGATGGCATGCAGGGCGGCCGGGCGGATTTCCAATTCCGCGCCTTCCATTTCCAGCAGCTTCGAATACTGCTTGATCAGCGCATTCTTCGGCTCGATCAGGATCTGGATCAGCGCCTCTTCGGTCAGCTCGGCCAGCGTGGCGACGACGGGCAGACGGCCGACCAGTTCCGGGATCAGGCCGAACTTGATCAAGTCTTCCGGCTCCGCTTCCAGCAACACTTCGCTGCTGGCGCGCTGGGTCTGGCTCTTGACGATGGCCGAGAAACCGATGCCGCTCTTTTCCGAACGGTTCGAGATGATCTTCACCAGGCCGTCGAAAGCGCCGCCGCAAATGAACATGATGTTGGTCGTGTCGATCTGCACGAAGTCCTGGTTGGGGTGCTTGCGCCCGCCCTGCGGCGGCACCGAGGCCATGGTGCCCTCGATCAGCTTCAACAGCGCCTGCTGCACGCCCTCGCCCGAGACGTCGCGGGTGATCGAGGGATTGTCGGACTTGCGCGAAATCTTGTCGATCTCGTCGATGTAGACGATGCCGCGCTGGGCCTTGTCGACGTCGTAGTTGCAGCTCTGCAGCAGCTTCTGGATGATGTTTTCCACGTCCTCGCCGACATAGCCGGCTTCGGTCAGCGTGGTCGCGTCGGCGATCACGAAAGGCACGTTCAGCATGCGCGCCAGCGTCTGCGCCAGCAGGGTCTTGCCGGAGCCGGTGGGGCCGACCAGCAGGATGTTGCTCTTGGCCAGCTCGACGTCATCCTTCTTGCCCAGGTGCTTCAGGCGCTTGTAGTGGTTGTACACCGCCACCGACAGGATGCGCTTGGCCGTTTGCTGGCCGATCACGTACTGATCGAGCAAGGCGGCAATTTCTTGCGGCGTCGGCAGGTCGGACTTGGCGCCCGTGACCGACTCGATGCTCGACGTTTCATCGCGGATGATGTCGTTGCACAGGTCGATGCATTCATCGCAGATGAACACGGAAGGGCCGGCGATGAGTTTCTTCACCTCGTGCTGGCTCTTGCCGCAGAACGAGCAATACAGTAATTTTTCGCCGCTAGAGGATTTTTTGTCTGACATAAGGCATTTTGGTTGGAACTGCATTAACAATATTGCAAACTCGCTAACAGGGAGCTGCCCTTAAAGCGTTTGCGCGCGGAAAAATGCGCACATGCTCCATGCTACCCGAAATAAAAACGAAACGCCCGAACGTTTCAGCGCCCGGGCGTTTTTTAGCAATACCGGTTGGGGCACATCAAGCGCGGCTGGTCAACACTTTGTCGATCAAACCATACTCGGCGGACTCGTCGGCCGACAGGAAGCGGTCGCGGTCCGTGTCCTTGGCGATTTGCTCGACCGTCTGGCCGGTGCGCTCTGCCAGGATACCGTTCAAACGCGAGCGCAGATAGAGGATTTCGCGCGCCTGGATTTCGATATCGGAAGCCTGGCCTTGCGAGCCGCCCGAGGGCTGGTGAATCATGATGCGCGAGTTCGGCAGCGAGAAACGCTTGCCCTTGGCGCCGGCGGCCAGCAGGAAGGCGCCCATCGAGGCGGCCATGCCGGTGCACAGCGTCGAGACGTCCGGCTTGATGAACTGCATCGTGTCGTAAATCGCCATACCGGCCGACACCGAACCACCGGGCGAGTTGATGTAGAGCGAGATATCCTTGTCCGGATTTTCGCTTTCCAGGAACAGCAACTGGGCCACGATCAAGTTCGCCATCTGGTCGTTGACGGGACCGACCATGAAAATCAAACGCTCTTTCAGCAAGCGCGAGTAAATGTCATAGGAGCGCTCGCCGCGGCCGCTCTGTTCCACCACCATCGGCACCAGGCCAAGCATCTCAGTGTCCAGCGCCGGATTTCGGTTCATACCTGTCATGTTCTTTCCTTGTGAAGCAGCTTGGGGGCGGCGCCGGCGGGTTGCCCGGCCGGCGCCGCCCCTGTTGTAAAGGCAAGCTGGTTTACGCTTGTGCGTTGCTTCCCATCAGTTCGTCGAATGCCACCGCTTTCGACGTCACTTTCGACAGGCCCAGCACGTAGTTGACGACGTTTTCTTCCAATACAAGGGCTTCGACTTCACCGAGGCGTTGACGGTCGCTGTAGTAGTACTTCAGCACTTCGCGCGGATCTTCGTAGCTTTGGGCGAAATCTTCGACCTGGGCCTTGACTTGCTCGGCCGTCGCCTGCAGCTTGTTGTCGCCGACCAGTTGCGACAGGATCAGGCCCAGGCGCACGCGGCGCTCGGCTTTTTCAGCGAACAGCTCAGGAGGGAATGGCACGTCCTTGATGTTCATGCCGCGTTGCGCCATGTCCTGGCGGGTCATTTGCGCCAGGCGCTCGGAGTCCTGGGCGATCAGCGATTTCGGCACGTCCAGCTCGGCGACCTTGACCAGCGCGTCCATCACGCTTTCCTTGTTGCGGGCCTTGACGCGGCCAGCCACTTCGCGCTCCAGATTGACTTTGATGTCTTCGCGCATCTTGGCCAGGTCGCCGTCGGCTACGCCCAGCGATTTGGCGAATTCAGCGTCGACTTCCGGCAGGTGCGCCCATTCCAGCTTGACCAGGGTGATCGTGAACGAGGCGGTTTTGCCGGCCACGTCCTTGCCATGGTAGTCCTCAGGGAAGGCCAATGGGAAGGTCTTCGCTTCGCCGACCTTCAAGCCGACGGTTGCCGCTTCGAACTCAGGCAACATGCGGCCTTCGCCCAGCACGAAGGCATAGCCGTCGGCTTTGCCGCCTGGGAACTCGACGCCGTCGATGGAACCGACGAAATCAACGGTGACCTTGTCGCCGTTTTGCGCGCTCAGATCCTTGCCGCCGTCGCCGTGCTCGCCAGCTTCGCCCTTGACGTGGAAGTGCACGCGCTGCTTGCGCAGGATGTCGATGGTCTTGTCGATTTCCGCGTCCGACACTTCGGCCTTGACGGTTTCGATGGCAACGCCGCCCAGGTCGCCGATGACGACTTCCGGATAGACTTCGAAGGTGGCGTCGAACGCCAGCACGCCTTCGGCCGCCGCTTCCTTCGGTTCGATTTTCGGGTAGCCCGCCACGCGCAGATTGTTTTCGTTGGCGGCGTCGTTGAACGCGCGGCCGACTTTGTCATTCAGCACTTCGGTTTCGATTTGATAGCCGTATTGTGCTGCGACCATTTTTAACGGCACTTTGCCCGGACGGAAGCCCGGTGCCTTAGCCGTACGGGCTTGCACTTTCAGGCGCTTCTCAACTTCCGTGCGGACGTCCGTCAGCGGGAAGGAGATCGTGATACGACGTTCGAGTTTGCCCAAGGTTTCGACTGCAGTTGCCATGTAAAAAATCGTCCAAAAAATAAAATACGTTGGTGCGAGGAAGGCGCTGCACAGCCATCGACATTGGATAGCTGTGCAGCGCCCGCTCGCCTATTCATCTGTAACTTGTTGACGGCCAAAGGTCTTATGGCGACGGCTCCCCCGCTTACCGGAGTTTCCCAACCATCATCCAAACAACCCCTCCGACCACAACAACGCAACAGGGCTCCGACCAATCGGCCTTGCCACGAGGAAAAATCGCAGGGCCGACCACAATTCGGTAAAGCGTGGCATTATAGCAAAGGACTTCGCCGACGTGGCCAACATTGCTCACGCGGCGGCATAGCGCGCCACGGGGCAATGCAGGCGGCGGCCGGCAGCCGTCCCGATGCACAGTATATGCGATCCTGGGGCGCGCCCGAACAAGAAAAATGGAAGATCAAACGGCGCCGGCAAAATCGTTGGTTTAATTTATATCAAACCCTTTGGCCGCGCTGCCAATTGGCGTCCGGATCGGGCAAACGCGCCGGCCGAAACGAGAGAAATCCTGCAATTACTGGTGCGGATGGGGAGACTCGAACTCCCAAGCCGAAGCACTGGCTTCTAAGACCAGCGTGTCTACCAATTCCACCACATCCGCCCTACCTACCCCGCGATTTTAGCAAGTCGCGGCCCGCCTGGCTACAGCCGGGGACAGACCACGATTTCCGCGCAATTATTTGCGGAGAATCGGAGCCCGCCTCAAAGTTGCCTTGCGAGAACGCGGCATTCTACTGGATTTTCCAGTGGCGCGCCGCGTTTTTTGAGCATGCCGCCGCTCAGGCCGTCAGCCCCGGTTTGGCGAGCGGTTTCTTGACGCGGAACCAGGCCGCGTACAGGGCCGGCAGGAACAGCAGCGTCAAGGCCGTCGCCAGGATCAGGCCGCCCATGATGGCGACGGCCAGCGGCCCCCAGAACACCGAGCGCGACAGCGGTATCATGGCCAGCGCGGCGGCCGCCGCCGTCAGCACGATGGGGCGGCAGCGCCGCACCGCCGATTCGACGATGGCGTCCCAGGGCTCGGCGCCGCCGGCGATGTCTTGCTCGATCTGGTCGACCAGGATCACCGAGTTGCGGATGATCATGCCGAACAGGGCGATGACGCCGAGATTGGCGACGAAGCCCAACGGCCGCCCCAGCAGCAGCAGGGCCGCCGCCGCGCCGGCCACGCCCAGCGGCCCCGTCAGGAAGACCAGCAGCGCCCGCGAGAAGCTGTGCAACTGCAGCATCAGCAGCGTGAAGATGATGAAGATGGCCAGCGGCAGGTTGGCGGCGATCGACGCCTCCGCCGCGCCGCTGTCGGCCGCCGCGCCCTTGACGGTGATGCGGTAGCCGGAGGGCAGCCTGGCGCGCAAGTCGTCGAGCAGCGGATTCAGCTGGCCCGACACGGTCGGCCCCTGGATGCCGTCGACGACGTCGGACTGCACCGTGATCGCCCATTCGCGCCCCTCGCGCCACACGACGCCCGGCTCCCAGACGAAATGCGCGCGCGCCACCTGGGCGATGGTCACCGACCGGCCGTTGGCGGCGGGGATATTCGTGTCGTTCAGCACGGAAATCGTCGCCCGCTCTTCCAGCGGCTGGCGCACCTGGATGTCGATCAGCTTGTTGTTCTCGCGGAACTGGCCGATGGTGGTGCCGGACAGGATGGTATTGGCCGCCCGCATCACCGTTTGCGAGGTGATGCCGAGGGCGCGCATCTTGTCCTGGTCCAGGTCCAGGCGCAAGACCTTGACGGACTCGTTCCAGTTGTCGTTCACGCCCAGGGTGTTGGGGTTGGCGCGCATGACGTCCTTGACCTCGTCGGCGATCGCGCGCACCTTGGCCACTTCCGTGCCGGTGACGCGGAATTGCACCGGATACGGCACCGGCGGCCCGTTCGGCAGCAGCTTGACGCGGCCGCGCACGGACGGGAAGTCATGCTTGAAGACGGCGACGATCTTATCGCGCAGCGCGGCGCGCGCCTTCAAGTCCTTCGGCAGGATGACGAATTGCGACACATTCGTCTGCGGCAGGATCTGGTCCAGCGGCAGATAGAAGCGCGGGCTGCCCGTGCCGACATAGGCGGTGACGCTGACCACGCCGTCGAGCGTACCCACATAGGCCTCGAATTTCTTCGCCTGGGCTTCCGTGGCGGCGAAGGTCGTGCCTTCCGGCATCCACATCTCGACCATCAGCTCCGGCCGGCTGGAATCGGGGAAGAATTGCTTCTCGATGAACTTGAAGCCGTAGATGCCCAGCGCGAAGACGGCCAGCGTCGCCACGATGGTGGTCTTGCGCCAGTCGACGCACCAGTTGACGACGGCGCGGAAACGGCGGAAGCCGGGCGTGTCGAACAGCTCGTGGTGGCCGTCCGAGTGCGGCTTGACCTTCAGCAGCACGTAACCGATGTAGGGCGTGAAGATGACGGCGACGAACCAGGAAATGATCAGCGCCAGCGCATTCACCGAGAACAGCGAGAAGGTGTATTCGCCGGCGGCCGACTTGGCCAGGCCGATGGGCAGGAAGCCCGCCACGGTGATCAGGGTGCCCGTCAGCATCGGCATCGCCGTCGACGAGTAGGCGAACGTCGCCGCGTCGAAGCGCGAAAAGCCCTCCTCCATCTTGCGCACCATCATTTCGACGGCGATGATGGCGTCGTCGACCAGCAGGCCCAGGGCAATGATCAGCGCCCCCAGCGAAATCTTGTGCAAATCGATGTCGAGCAGGCGCATGAACAGGAAGGTCACGGCCAGCACCAGGGGAATCGTCAGCGCCACCACCAGGCCGGGGCGCACGTCCAGGCGGAAGGGCTTGGTGTGCAGGCCCAGCGCGACAAAGCTGACGGCCAGCACGATCAGAATCGCCTCGATCAGGGTGCGGATGAACTCGCCCACCGAGGCCGTCACGGCCTCGGGCTGGTTCGACACGCGCTGCAGCTCTATGCCGACGGGCAACTGGCTTTTCAGGCGCGCCACGGTCTTTTCCATGTGCTTGCCCATGACGATGATGTTGCCGCCCTTCTCCATCGACACGCCCAGGCCGATCACTTCCTTGCCGTTGAAGCGCATCTTGTCCTGCGGCGGGTCGCGGTACTCGCGCTTGACGGTGGCGAAGTCGCCGAGCCGGAAGGTGGTGCCGTTGGCGCGCAGCTCCAGGTCTTCCAGGTCTTTCACGGATTTCAGCGCGCCCGTCACCCGCACCTGCAGATTGTCGGTCGGCGTCACCAGCACGCCCGTCGATTCGATCGAGTTCTGCGTGGCGATCTGGTTGACGATGGCCTCGAACGGAATACCGAGCTGGGCGAATTTCTTGTGCGAAAACTCGATATTGACCTTCTCGTCCTGGACGCCGAACAACTCGACCTTCGACACCAGCGGCACGTTCAGCAGCTGCTGGCGCACCAGGTCGGCGTAATCCTTCATCTCGGCATAGCTGAAACCGTCGCCGGACAGCGCGAAAATCGAGCCGTAGGTGTCGCCGAACTCGTCGTTGAAGAAGGGGCCGACGACGCCGGGCGGCAGCGTGCCGCGGATGTCGCCTATCTTCTTGCGCACCTGATACCAGGCGGCGGCCGTCTCTTTCGGCGGCGCCGATTCGCGCAGCTTGAGCATGATGAGCGTCTCGCCCGGCTTGGAATAACTGGTAATTTCGTCGATATACGGCGTTTCCTGCAGCTTCTTCTCCAGCTTGTCGGTAACCTGGTCGGCCATCTGCAGCGCCGTCGCGCCCGGCCAGTTGGCTTTCACGACCATCATGCGGAAGGTGAATGGCGGATCTTCGTCCTGGCCGAGATTGGAATAACTGAGCATGCCGCCGATCAGGAACACGGCGATCAGGTAGCGCGTCAGCGGAATGTGTTCGAGCGCCCAGCGCGACAGATTGAAGCCGCCCTTCATTTCGGCGCCCCGGCGGCGGCAGGCTTGGCCTTGACCGTCAAGTCCTCGCCGAGGATGGTGACTTTCTGGCCCGGCTTGAGCAGATTGACGCCGGCCGTGACGACGCTCTGGCCGGCCTTGACTCCGCTGCTCAGCAACAAATCGTTGCCGGCCGCGCCGCCGATGGTGACGGGGACCAGCTTGACGGCGCCGTTTTCGACGACCCATACGGAGCTGGACGATTTTTCGTAGAACAGCGCCGTCAGCGGCACCTTGATCTGCGGCACCGCCGTCTTCGACGCGAACTGCACGACGGCCGTCATGCCCAGGCGCGCCTCCTTCAGGCTTTCGGGGATCGTCACCTTGACTGTATACGTGCGGGTGGCCGGATCGGCCATCGGCGAAATTTCGCGTATCTTGCCGGGCACGACGTCGGCCGGGTTGGCCCACAGGCGCACGCGGACGTCGGCGATGCGCCGCAGCGTCTCGACCTTGTCCTCGGGAATGCCGATGACGACCTCTTTTTCACCGGACTTGGCGACCCGCACCACCGGCGCGCCCGGCGCCACGACCTGCCCCACTTCCGCATCCACCGCCGTGACGACGCCGTCGATGTCCGACACCAGGCTGGCATAGCCGGCCTGGTTGGCCTGGCCGCGGTAACTGGCCTGGGTGGCGTCGACGCTGGCCTGGGCCGCCTTGAAGGCCGACTCCTTGGTGTCGAGCACGGCCTGGCTGACGAAATTCTTTTCGCGCAACTCCTGGTAGCGCTTCAATTCGGCGCGGGCCAGGTCGCGGCTCGTTTCCGCGCCGCGCAGGCTGGCCAGCGCCTGCGCCTGGGCCAGTTGCAAATCCTGCGGGTCCAGTTGCATCAGCACCTGGCCCTGCCGGACGACGGCGCCGGCATCGACCTTGCGCGCGACGATCTTGCCGCCGACGCGGAAGCCCAGGCGCGACTCGACGCGGGCCCTGACTTCGCCGGAAAATTCGGCGTTGACGTCAACATTGTCGCTGGCCAGCACCAGCACCCGCACCGGGCGGATGTCGGCGGTTTTTTCGACGGGTTTCGAGCAGCCGCTCAGTAAAACGGCGCCGGCGAGCAGCGAGGCAAGCGGTACGGGGGCAAATTGACGCAGGGATTTCAGGGCATACACGGTGTTTTCCTTTACTATGCGGACTGTTCGATTTATGCAAGGCAACATTAAAATAGTGCCAAACATGTAAACTCAGGAACGATGACAATATCAAGATGTTACTATTCTTACGGACCGTGCAGTAAATGACTTTCCGTTAAGTAATTATAGACGCGTCGGAAATGTTTGCAAATGACTTTTGCGTCATTAATTTAAATAAGTGCTTTTCATGCCAGTAGACCATTACGAAAATTTCCCTGTTGCCTCGGCTTTGTTGCCGAAACGCTTAGTTCCCGCCGTCGAAGCCATCTATGCCTTCGCCCGCAGCGCCGACGACCTCGCCGACGAGGGCGACGCCAGCCCGGAGCAGCGCCTGGCCGCGCTGGAGGTGTATGCCCGGGCGCTGGACGGCATCCACCGCAAGGAAGTCCAGAGCGACCCGATGTTCGCGCGGCTGGCCAAGGTCGTCGAGCAATACGAGTTGCCGCTGAAACCGTTCTACGACCTGCTGTCCGCCTTCAAGCAGGACGTCACCGTGACCCGCTACGCCAGCTACGACGAGCTGCTCGACTATTGCCGGCGCTCGGCCAACCCGGTCGGCGTCTTGATGTTAACGTTATATCAAGCTGTCGATGAAGACAATGTACGCGATTCCGACGCGATCTGCTCGGCGCTGCAGTTAATTAACTTTTTGCAAGATGTGGCAATTGACCAACAAAAAGAGCGGATTTACCTGCCGCTGGAAGACCTGAGCCGCTTCGCCGTGTCGCCGGCCGCCTTCGAGCGTGTCGAGGCGCACGGCAAATGGAGCGCGCTGATGCGTTTCGAGGTGGCGCGCGCGCGCGCCCTGCTGCTCGGCGGCGCGCCGCTGGCCCTGCGCCTGCGCGGGCGCATCGGCTGGGAATTGCGGCTGGTGGTCCAGGGCGGCCTGCGCATTCTGGAGGCCATCGAGGCCGTCAACTACGACGTCTTCCGGCGCCGTCCGAAACTGCAAAAGCGCGACTGGCTGCTGATTTGCTGGCGGGCGCTGCGCATGAAGCGCGAAAAACGCGTTTTGGCGCCTTCCTAGACGGCGCCAGGCTATAGAATAGCGGCTTCGAACAGTAACCATGCACTTTTGACTATGTCTCCCGACGAATACTGCCAACAAAAAGCCGCCCAGAGCGGCTCTAGTTTCTACTACAGCTTCCTGTTCCTGCCGCCGGAACGGCGCCGCGCGATCACCGCGCTGTACGCGTTTTGCCGCGAGGTCGACGACACCGTCGACGAATGCACCGATGAGGCGGTGGCGCGCACCAAGCTGGTCTGGTGGCGCAAGGAAGTGCGGGCCATGTTCGAGGGCGAGCCGACGCATCCGGTGATGCGCGCGCTGCAAGTCCACCTGTCCGTCTACCAATTGGAAGAGAAATACCTGCAGGCCATCATCGACGGCATGGAAATGGATCTGAACCAGACCCGCTACCTCGACTACCCGGCGATGACGCGCTACTGCTGGCACGTGGCCAGCGTCGTCGGCATCCTGTCGGCCAGCATTTTCGGCGCGACCAGGCCGGAAACGCTGCTGTATGCGGAAAAGCTGGGGCACGCCTTCCAGTTGACCAACATCATCCGCGACGTCGGCGAAGACGCCCGCAAGGGCCGCATCTATCTGCCCATCAACGAATTGCAGCAGTTCAATGTGACGGCGGCCGACCTGCTGAACGCCCGCCACAGCGAGAACTTTGAAAACCTGATGCGTTTCCAGGTTGCCCGCGCGCAGAAAGCCTATGACGAGGCGTTCGCGCTGCTGCCGGCCGAAGACCGCCGCGCCCAGCGTCCGGGCCTGATCATGGCCGCCATCTACCGCACCTTGCTGAGCGAAGTCGAGCGCGACGGCTACCATGTGCTCAAGCAACGTATTTCCCTGACACCCATCCGCAAGCTGTGGCTGGCGTGGAAGACCTACGTACGTGGCTAAAAGCAAGCGCGCGGCGCGGGCGCTGCAGATCGCCGTCGTCGGCGGCGGCTGGGCCGGTTGCGCCGCCGCCGTCGAACTGGCGCGGGCCGGCCACGGCGTCACGCTGTTCGAAGCGTCGCGCACGCTGGGCGGCCGGGCGCGCCGGGTCGCGCTGGACGCCGGCGTGCTCGACAACGGCCAGCACATCCTGCTGGGCGCCTACAGCGAAACGCTGCGCCTGCTGAAACTGGTCGGCGTCGAGCCGCGGCGGGCGCTGCTGAACCTGCCCTTGCAAATGCGCTACCCGCCCGGCTCGGGCGGCATGGACTTCGTCGCGCCGCGCTGGCCGGCGCCGCTGCACCTGGCGGCCGCGCTGCTGCGCGCCAAGGGGCTGGCGCGGGCCGACAAACTGGCGCTGGCGCGCTTTTCCAGCACGGCGCGCTGGATGGGCTGGCAGTTGCACCAGGACTGCAGCGTCAGCGAATTGCTGGAACGCTATGACCAGACGGCCCGCCTGAACCAGTTGATGTGGCGCCCGCTGTGCCTGGCGGCCCTGAACACCCCGCCCGAGCGCGCCTCCGCCCAGGTCTTCCTCAGCGTGCTGCGCGACAGCCTGGGCGCAAAACGGGCCGCCTCCGACATGCTGTTGCCGAAAGTCGACCTGAGCGCCCTCTTTCCGGACGCCGCCGCCGCCTTCGCCGTCCGCCACGGCGCTAGCGTCCTCACCGGCGCCACCGTCACCGGCCTGCGGCAACTGGACGGCGGCCGCTGGCAAGTCGAGGCGCGCGGCGAGGCCGCCGGCGGCGCCTTCGACGGCGTCGTCCTGGCGAGTCCGGCCGCGCACGCGGCGCAAGTGCTGGAGAACCTGCAAGATCCGGCAACGTCGTCCATTGCCACCCAACTACAGGCATTCGAAACCGAGGCGATCAGTACTTGCTATCTGCAATACGCGCCCGGGCTGCGCCTGGAGCAAGCATTCTTCGCCCTGGTCGACGCGCCGGCGGCCGGCCACTGGGGCCAGTTCGTCTTCGACCGGGGCCAGCTCGACGCCACCCAGCCGGGGCTGCTGGCCGTCGTCGTCAGCGCTTCCGGCGCCGCCGCGGCGCAGGGCCAGACGGCGCTGGCCGAGGCGATTGCCCGGCAACTGGCCGAGGTGTTCCGCCGCCCCGAACTGGCCTCGCCGGCATGGAGCCGCTTGATCACCGACAAGCGCGCCACCTTCGCCTGCACGCCGGGACTGTCACGGCCCGGCAATGCGACCGGCCTGCCCGGCCTGACGCTGGCCGGCGACTACACGGCCAGCGACTACCCGGCCACCATCGAGGCGGCGGTGCGCAGCGGCGTGCTGGCCGCCGCGGACTATGGCGCGGCCCCATAAGCGCGCCGTATATCCCCCGAGGGCGTCGCCTGCGCCGCGAATAACGCAGCCTGTCGCACGACGCTCGCGCCGGACGCGGCGTTTGCCTACAGTAACACCATCGGCAATGAACTATTTAGAAGGACAAGATATCGGACCGGCGGACCGGCTCGGCCCGCGCGCCGACGCCGCCAGCGTAGTTGGCGCACTGGAATCTGTGAACACATCATGAGCAAACTGGAATTTATCGACGCGCTCAGGCGCGCGCTGGCAGGCTTGCCGCCGGAAACGGTCGCCAAGACGCTGGCCTACTATGAGCAGCGCTACATCGACGGCCTGGCGGCCGGCCGCAGCGAGCGCGAGATCGGCGACGACCTGGGCGAGCCGAAGAAAATCGCCTTGACCCTGCGCGCCAACAGCCATCTGAGCGCCTTCGAGCTGAAGCGCAATCCCGCCAATCTGCTGCGCATGCTGGTGTCCGCGCTCGGCCTGGGCATTTTCAATCTATTCATGGTGGTGCCGGCGATGGTGTATGCGGCGCTGCTGGGGGCCGTCTATGTGGCGGCGCTGACGTTTTACATCGGCGGCATCGCCATCACGGCCGGCGGCCTGGCGGGCGCCAACGAGCTGGTGCTGGACGGGCCGCTGCGCCACCTTTTCGTCAACGGCAACAACGGCGGCGACGGCGCGCCGATGCAAACCCGCATCGCCATCGGCGAGTCGATCATCCAGATCTACCAGGAACCGGCCGCCGGCAATACGGCGGACCAGGCCGACGGCGAGACGGCCGCGGCGTCGACCTCGCAAGTGATCAAGCGGGCCGAGGCGTTTGCCCTCGGCGGCCTGCATGTATCGACCGACCAGGACCGCGACTCGCGCAGCACCCAAACGATGTTCGGCATGGCGATGCTGCTGTTCGGCATCGCGCTCTTCCTGATCAGCCTGACGGCGACGCGATACACCCTGCTCGGCATCAAACGGTATATCGAGATGAACTTCACCCTGCTGAAGGGACGCTAACTATCGGCGCGAACGCGCCAATAATTGGCATTAACAGGCGGCGCAAGCGCCCGTAAAAGAAAGAATCGAATGCGAACACTCATCAAAGTCGGCATCAGCCTGTTGTTGCTGGCCTTCGCGCTGATCGGCGTATCCTACAGCGTGCTGCGGCCGCAGGGCGGATTCAATCCAGGCAGCGGCGCGGGCCGAACCGTGCGCACCGACGTGCGCGCGCTTGGCAAGAACATCACGGGCGTGGAATTGCTCGGCCCGATCAATCTGAACCTCAGCCGCGGCACGACGGCCTCCCTGTCGGTGCGCGGCGAGCAGCGCCTGCTGGCCAATATTGAAACCAGCGAAAGCGGCGGCGTTCTGCACATCGGCCCGAAGGGAATGCTGTTGCACCACCGGCAACCGCTGCAAGTGGAACTGGTGCTGCCGATGCTGCAGCAACTGGAGGTGCGCGGCAGCGGCGACAGCACGGTGAACGGCTTTAGCGGCGAGCGCTTCGTGCTGCGCGTGCATGGCAGCGGCGACGTCACCGTCAACGGCCGCTTCAAGCATGTGGAGGCGAACATCACCGGCAGCGGCGACCTGAGCCTGAACACCGGCAACAGCAACAGCGTGGCGCTGAACTTGATCGGCGTGGGCGGCATCACGGCCACCGGCAGCAGCAAACTGTTGCGCGCGGAACTGAGCGGTTCGGGCAAGCTCGACGCCGAGCACCTGGCGGCCGACCGGGTCGAGGTCATGCTGCAGGGCGCCGGCGAAGCGCGCGTCTTCGCCAAGGAGGCGGCCGACGTGACCTTGCATGGCACCGGCAACATCAACGTCCAGGGCCATCCGGGCCAGCGCAAGTCGAACAGCACCGGCACCGGCGAGATCAACTGGGATTAGGCGGCGCCCGCCAGCCAGGCCAGTGCGCCGGCGCCGGCCGCGCGGCCGCTGGCCAGGCAAGCCGTCAGCAGATAGCCGCCCGTCGGCGCTTCCCAGTCGAGCATCTCGCCGGCGGCAAAGACGCCGGGCATGGCTTTGAGCATCAACGCGTCGAGGCCGTCGAAGCGCACCCCGCCGGCACTGCTGATGGCCTCGTCGATCGGACGGGGCCGCAGCAAGCGCAGCGGCAACATCTTGACCGCCTCGGCCAGGGCCGCCGGATCGGCGAAGGCTTGCGCGCCCAGGCATTCGCGCAACAGACCCGACTTCACGCCCTTGATGCCGAGCCGGCTTTGCAGGTGGCTGGACAGCGAGCGGGCGCCGCGCGGGCGGTCAAGCTCGTCGGCGACGCGCTCCCGGCTCCAGTCCGGCAGCAGGTCGAGATGGATCAGCGCGCTGCCGTCGGCGGCGATCTGCTCGCGCAGCGCGGCCGACAGGGCGTAGATCAGGCTGCCCTCGACGCCGCCGGCCGTGACGACGAACTGGCCCTGCTTGCGCAGCGTCTGGCCGTCGGCGCCCTTGGACGTGATGGCAACGGTGGTCAGCGGGTGGCCGGCGTAGCGGCTGCTGAAATGTTCGCTCCAGCCCGTGTCGAAACCGCAGTTGGCCGGCTGCAGGGGCGCAACCGCGACGCCCCGGTCCCGCAGCAGCGGCACCCAGGCGCCGTCCGAGCCCAGGCGCGCCCAGCTGGCGCCGCCCAGCGCCAGAATCACGGCGTCCGCCGGCGCCGAGCGCTCGCCGTCCGCCGTGGCGAACAGCAAATCGCGGCCGCGCCAGCCGGTCCAGCGGTGGCGCATGTGGAAGGCCACGCCGCTCTCGCGCAGCCGGTGCAGCCAGGCACGCAGCAGCGGCGCCGCCTTCATATCCGTCGGGAACACCCGGCCGGAGCTGCCGACGAAGGTGTCCACGCCCAGGCCATGGACCCAGGCGCGCACGCTGTCCGGGCCGAAGGCGTCCAGCATGGGCCGCAACGATGCGCCCTGCTTGCCGTAGCGCGTGACAAATTCCTCGTAAGGCTCGGCGTGGGTGATATTCATGCCGCCCCGCCCCGCCAGCAGGAATTTGCGGCCGACCGAGGGCATGGCGTCGTAGACGTCGACGCGGGCGCCGCCCGCCGCCAGGGTTTGCGCCGCCATCAGGCCGGCCGGACCGCCGCCGATGACGGCGACGCGAGGGGTGTTGTTGGTGCTAAAAGGCATTGATACGGCTCAGTCTACGTGGAAGTCCCGGCATTTTAGTGCAAACGCGCCCGGAAACGGGTATTTACTGAGCGTATCGCCGCCGGACGGCGACGCTCAGCCGCCCGTCACCGGCGGGAAAAACGCCACTTCGCAGGGGTCCGTCAGCGGCGTGTCGGCATTGCACATGATCTGGTTGCAAGCCATGCGCAGCGAGCGGCCTTCGGCCAGGGCTTCGGCCCAGACGCCGCCGCGGGCGATCAACAAGGCGCGCAACTCGCCGACCGTGTGCAAATGCGCCGGCAAGGCCAACGTTTCCTGGGATGTGCCGAGAGTCTCGCGCACGCTGGCAAAAAACCGCAGCGTTATATTCATAGTGTGTTTGGCTTACTTAATGGAGCAATTCGCTAAAGGGGATGAAGCGGACGCTGTCGCCCGCTTGTATGGTCTGTCCGGGCGGGTTGTCGACGACGCCGTCGCCCCAGACGGTCGAGGTCAGCACGCCCGAGCTTTGATTGGGGAACAGGTCGAGGCCGCCGTTGGCGTTGATGCGGGCGCGCAAGAATTCATGGCGGCGGTCCGCCTTCGGCCAGCTGAAGTCGGCGCGCATGGCGTAGCTCTTGGGCGCCAGCGCGGCGGGGTCCGCAACGCCCTGCAAACGCAGAATGAAGGGCCGCACGAACATCAGGAAAGTAATGAAGCTCGACACGGGATTGCCGGGCAAGCCCAGGAAGAAAGCCTTGCCGACCTCGCCGAAGGCCAGCGGCTTGCCCGGCTTCATGGCGATTTGCCACATCGTCAGGCGCCCTTCCGCCTCGACCGCCGGCTTGACGTGGTCTTCCTCGCCGACGGAAACGCCGCCCGAGGTGATGATCAGGTCGTGCGCCTCGGCGGCCGCGCGCAGCACGGTGCGGGTGGCGTCCAGCGCATCAGGCACGATGCCATAGTCGCTGATCTCGCAGCCCAGGTTCTCCAGCAAGGCGCGCAGGGTGAAGCGGTTGGAATTGTAGATGGCGCCCGGCGCCAGCGGCTGGCCCGGCATGGCCAGCTCGTCGCCGGTGAAAAAGACCGCCACGCGCAATTTGCGCCACACCGGCAACTCGGCCAGGCCGACGGAGGCCGCCAGCCCCAGCTCCTGGCCGCGCAGGCGCGTGCCGGCGGGCAAGATCACGCTGCCCTCGCGGATATCCTCGCCGGCGCGGCGTATCCAGTCGCCGGCCGCCGGCGCGTGGCGCAGCGTCACGACGCCGTCGGCCAGCTCGCACTGCTCCTGCATGACGACGGCGTCGGCGCCGACGGGAATCAGCGCGCCGGTGAAGATGCGCGCCGCCGTGCCCGGCTGCAAAGCCGCGCCGACGTGGCCGGCGGGAATCCGCTGCGACACCGGCAAGCGGGCCGCGCCGCCGGCGCAATCGGCCGCGCGCACCGCGTAGCCGTCCATTTGCGTGTTGTCCTGGGCCGGCACATTCATCGTCGACGTCTGCGCCCGCGCCAGCACGCGGCCGTTCGCCGCCAGCGTCGCCACACTGTCGAGCTCGGCGACGGGACGCGCCGCGCTCAGCAGGAAGTCCAGCGCCTCCCGCACCGCCAGCATCGGTTTTGGTTTATATTCGCTCATTTGCCTCTTACAGCCCCGTATTGGCGCCGATATACGCCTGTATCTTGGCCACGTCGGTGCCCATGACGACGAATTTCTGCGGCAAGTCCTCGATATGCTCGAAACCGGCCGGACGCTCGGCATCCACGCCCAGCGCGTCGAGGATGGTTTCATTGAACTTCGCCGCCAGCGCCGTTTCCAGCACGATCATCGGCACGCCCGGCTGCAGATGCTCGCGGGCCACCTTGATGCCGTCGGCCGTGTGGGTATCGATCGTGATGCCGTAATCGTCGGCGACGTCGCGTATCGTGTCGAGGCGGTCTTGATGCGTCGACTTGCCGGACTGGAAGCCATACTTGGCCACCAGCTTGAACTCGTCGCCGTCGCTGCCCGGCTTGCCGGACAGGTCGAAGCCGCCGGCCGTTTCCACCTTCAGGAACAGGGCGCGCACGCGCGCGCTGTCGCGGCCCACCAGATCGTAGATGAAGCGCTCGAAATTCGACGCCTTCGAGATATCCATCGACGGGCTGCTGGTGTGATACGTCTCGGCCGACTTGCGCACGCGATACACGCCGGTGCGGAAGAACTCGTCGAGCACATCGTTTTCATTGGTGGCCGCCACCAGCTTGGCGATCGGCAAGCCCATCATGCGCGCGATGTGGCCGGCGCAGATATTCCCGAAATTGCCGGACGGGACGGTGAACGACACTTGCTGGCTATTGTCGGTCGTTGCCGCCAGATAGCCGCGGAAGTAATACACGACCTGGGCGACGACGCGCGCCCAGTTGATCGAATTGACGGTGCCGATCTTCTGCGCGGCCTTGAACGGCAAATCGTTGGAAACGGCCTTGACCATGTCCTGGCAATCATCGAACACGCCTTCGACGGCGATATTGAAAATATTCGGGTCTTGCAGGCTGAACATCTGCGCCGTCTGGAAAGCGCTCATCTTCTTATGCGGCGACAACATGAAGACACGGATGCCCTTCTTGCCGCGCATCGCATACTCGGCGGCGCTGCCGGTGTCGCCCGAGGTCGCGCCGAAAATATTCAGCTCGGCCTTATTCTTGGCCAAGGCGTACTCGAAAAAATTGCCCAGCAACTGCATCGCCATATCCTTGAACGCCAGCGTCGGGCCGTTCGACACCCCCTGCAACAACAAGGTCGTCGCGCCGCCCTTGCCCAGGCTCTCCTCCAGCACGCGCAGCGGCGTAATCTCGGCGGCCTTCTCATCGGCGCGGGCGTTGCGGTACACCGCCTTCGTATACGTCTTCGCCGTCAAGGCCCGCAAATCCGCGTCCGGAATATCGGTGGCGAACTTACGCAAAATCTCATAAGCGAGCTCGGCGTAAGACAACTTACGCCAGGCATCGAGTTCGGCGCCGCTCACCTGCGGATACTCGGCGGGCAAATACAGACCGCCGTCGGGGGCCAGGCCGCCCAGCAGAATATCGGAAAATTGTTGAGGAGCGTTTGACGAAGGCGCGGCGGCGCGGGTAGACACGTAATGCATAGAAATAGACAAGTCCGGTTGGGCTAACGGCAAGAAAGCATCGAGTGCCAAGGAGCGGATATTATAGTGCGCCCGGCCCAAGCGTGCGACCCCGTATCATTTCTGCACCACTTCAGTGCTGGGGTCAGGTCTAGACATGGCGGTTTTCTCGCCATTTCAAGCAAAAAACCGCCATGTCTAGACCTGACCCCATTGTTGCTTCCTGTAGAATATTGCTATTCATGTCAGGGAGCCGCCGCAATGACTGATTCGCGCATCATCGAAATTCATCCGGGAAATATCGCCATGGAGCATATTTGTTGCGCGCTGGCCGACGCCAAGTGCGCCGATGGCTACGCGGCGAAGAAGCGTTGGCTGGCGCAGCAGCACGCCGGCGGCTACCGTTTCCAGCGGCTGGATGCCCGCGGCAAGGTGTTTATCGAGTATGTGCCCGCCGAGCAGGCTTGGCTGCCGCTGGATGCGTCCGGTTATATGGTGGTGAATTGCTTTTGGGTTTCGGGCCGCTTCAAGATGCAGGGCCACGGCCGCCGTCTGTTGCAAAGGGTGATCACCGATGCCGCGGCTATGCATGGCCTGGTCGCCGTCACCGGCGAGAAGAAGCGCCCGTATATGAGCGATCCAGCCTATTTTGAGAAGCAGGGCTTTGCCTGCGTCGATACGGCGCCGCCCTATTTCAGGTTGTGGTGCAAGAAGCTGAAGCCGGACGCGCCCACGCCGCAATTCAAGCAATCGGCCAAGGCTGGATGCATCCCGGGGAGCAAGGGCATCGTCGCGTATTACACCAATACTTGTCCGTTCACGGAGTCGTGGACGGGCACCGCGCTGCGCGATTTCGCCGAACGCCGCGGCATTCCCTGCGCCATCCATCGGGTCACCAGCCAGCAGGAGGCGCACGCCTTGCCGATTCCCTGGATTATCAACAGCGTGTTCTACGACGGCGAGTTGGTCACGCTGGAATTGGACAGCGTGAAGCGGCTGGAGGCGCTACTGGCCGCCTGAAGGCAGCGAGTGCCGCCGCAGCGGGAGGACGGCTGCCGCCATTCCGAAACCCGTTCGGCATATCCGAATTCCCTCAATCATTCATTGAAAGATCGGAATTGCTTCACCGCGTTGCGGGCGCGAGTCGTCCCATCGGCCAGCCGGCACTCCAGCGCCCGCCCGCTGCGGCGCGCTGGATGACCCAAGCAGCAGGGTCGACTGCCTACAGCGGGTCCGGCCTATCCACGGCTCAATGTGTTGTATTTTGAGCGAAAACCGCCATGTCTAGACCTGACCCCATTATTGGTTTTTAGCAGGCCGCGTGGTTGACGGTGATGACGTGGATGGCCAGTCCGCCCAGCGAGGTTTCTTTGTATTTGTCTTGCATGTCGGCGCCGGTCTGGCGCATGGTTTCGATGACTTCGTCGAGGCTGACGAAGTGGGTGCCGTCGCCTTTCAGCGCCAGCGAGGCGGCGGTGATGGCTTTGACGGCGCCCATGCCGTTGCGTTCGATGCAGGGGATTTGCACGAGGCCGCCTATCGGGTCGCAGGTCATGCCGAGGTGGTGTTCGATGCCGATTTCGGCGGCGTTTTCGATTTGTTCGTTGCTGCCGCCCAGCGCGGCCACGAGGCCCGCCGCCGCCATCGCGCAGGCCACGCCCACTTCGCCCTGGCAGCCGATTTCGGCGCCGGAGATGGAGGCGTTGCGTTTGCATAGCATGCCGATGGCCGCCGCTGTCAGCATGAAGTTGCGCACGCCGGTCACCGGGTCGCTGGGACGGCAGTCTTCGGCGTAGTAGCGCAGCACGGCCGGGATGATGCCGGCCGCGCCGTTGGTCGGCGCCGTGACGACGCGCCCGCCCGCCGCGTTTTCTTCGTTGACGGCCATCGCGTACAGGCTCACTTGGTGCAGGGCGTCGTGCGGCAGGTCATTGGCGCGGTTGTCCGAGGCTTTGGCTTCTTGCGCCATGTCCCACAGTTTGGCGGCGCGCCGCTTGACGTTCAGGCCGCCCGGCAGTTGGCCGGCCGTTGCCAGGCCGTGGGCGATGCAGTCGCGCATGACGTGCCAGATGTTGTCGATGCCGGCGTCGAGTTCCTCGTTGCCGAGACGTACGCATTCGTTGGCGCGCAGCATGGCGGGGATGGACAGGCCGCTGGCCTTGCCGTGCGCCAGCAATTGGTCCATGGTGTCGAAGGGGTAGACGACCGCCGACGCCGGCTGGGCCGCCGGCGTTGCCGCCTGCTTGGCCTGGGCCTCGCCTTCGGCGTGGATGAAGCCGCCGCCGACGGAGTAGAACACGCGTTCGATGCGGCTGCCGTCGGCCAGTGTCAGCGTGAAGCGCATGCCGTTCGGGTGCTCCGGCAGCGATGCGCTTTTGTGCCACACCAGGCCGGTCGCGGCCGTGAACGGCACGGCGTGGCGGCCCAGCAGTTTGATTTCGCCGGCCGCTTCGACGGCCGCCAGTTTGCTGTCGACCTCGCCGGGCGCGACGCCCTGCGGGGTTTCGCCCATCAGGCCGAGGATGACGGCCTTGTCGGTGGCGTGGCCGACGCCGGTCAGCGCCAGCGAGCCGTACAGCGCCGCCTCGACGCCGACGGCCTGGTCCAGTGACGCGCATTCGATCAGGAAGCGGCGCGCCGCGACCATCGGCCCCACGGTATGGGAACTCGACGGCCCGATGCCGATTTTAAATAGATCGAATACGCTCATGTCCATGGTGTTGTCTCTTTATATTATATTTGTTGTGTCCATATCAGGCCGCCTTGGCCAGATTGACGTCTATGTTTGCCAGCATGTCGGTGACCAGTTGCTGCAGGCCGATGTGCGCTTTCCAGCCCCAGTCCGCCGCCGCTTGGGCGTCGTCCAGGCTTTGCGGCCAGCTGTCGGCGATCGCCTGGCGGCTGTCCGGCTTGTAACTGATTTTGAAGTCAGGCACTTGCTGGGCGATGGCGCCGGCCAGTTGCTCCGGGTTGAATGACAAGCCGGCCACATTATATGCCGAACGTATCTTGATTTGGGCCGGCGGCGCGTCCATTAATTCTATGGTTGCGCGGATCGCGTCGGGCATGTAGATCATCGGCAGCGCGGTCTGCGGGCCGAGGAAGCATTCGTAGCGTTCGCCGCGCAGCGCCGCGTGGAAGATGGCGATGGCGTAGTCGGTGGTGCCGCCGCCCGGTGGCGATTTGTAGCTGATGATGCCGGGGTAGCGGATGCTGCGCACGTCGACGCCGTACTTGCTGAAGTAGTATTCGCACAGGCGTTCGCCAGCCAGCTTGCTGATGCCGTAGATCGTGGTCGGGTCCATCACCGTCATTTGCGGCGTGTTCGCCTGCGGCGTGTTCGGGCCGAAGGCGGCGATCGACGAGGGCCAGAAGATGCGCAGCGGCTTGCCGATTTCGCCGCGCTCGCGCGCCACTTCGAGGATGTTGAGCAGGCCGTCCATGTTCAGGGTCCAGGCTTTCAGCGGCGCCTGTTCGCCGGTGGCCGACAGCAGCGCCGCCAGTTGGTAGACCTGGGTGATGCCTTCTTGCGCGACCAGCGCGGCCAGGCCGGCTTTGTCGAGGACGTCGAGGCGGGTGTAGCGCGCCGCGTTGTAGACGTTGGCGGCGCCGATGTCGCCCGCGATGACGTTTTGCGCGCCGTGCTGCGCGGCCAGCGCGCCCACCAGTTCGCTGCCGATTTGGCCGTTGGCGCCGATGACTAAGATGCGTTCCATATTGATTCTTCCCGATGTTGTTATTTATTGAGTCTTCAGCAGGCCAAGTTCACGCCCCGCCTGTTCGAATGCCGCCAGCACCTTGACCAGTTGTTCGCGGCTGTGCGCGGCCGACAGCTGGACGCGCACGCGCGCCTGGCCCATCGGCACCACCGGATAGAAGAAGCCGGTGACCAGCACGCCCAGTTCGTACAGGCGGGCGGCGAAGCGCTGCGCCACCGGCGCGTCGAACAGCATCACCGGCACGACCGGGTGGCTGCCCGGCTTGATGGTGAAGCCGATGCGTTCGATTTCGCTGCGGAAGAAGGCGGTGTTTTCATGCAGGCGATCGCGCAGTTCGGTCGATTTCGCCAGCCGTTCGAGCACCGACAGCGAGGCGCCGGCGATCGACGGCGCCAGGGTGTTGGAGAACAGGTAAGGGCGCGATTTCTGGCGCAGCGTGTTGATCACTTCCTTGCGCGCCGAGGTGAAGCCGCCCATCGCGCCGCCCAGGGCCTTGCCCAGCGTGCCGGTGATGATGTCGATGCGGCCCATCACCTTGTGGTGCTCGTGGGTGCCGCGCCCGGTCGCGCCCATGAAGCCGGAGGCGTGGCATTCGTCGATCATGACGAGGGCGTCGTACTGGTCGGCCAGGTCGCAGATCTTGTCGAGCTGGGCGATGGTGCCGTCCATCGAGAACACGCCGTCGGTGACGATGACCTTGTGGCGCTTGCCGGCGGCGACGGCGGCCTGCAGCTGCACTTCCAGGTCGGCCATGTCGTTGTGCAGGTAGCGGTAGCGGCCGGCCTTGCACAGGCGGATGCCGTCGATGATGGAGGCGTGGTTCAGGGCGTCGGAGATGATCGCGTCCTGCTCGTCGAACAGCGGCTCGAAGACGCCGCCGTTGGCGTCGAAGGCGGCCGCGTACAGTATCGTGTCTTCGGTGCCGAGGAAGCTGGAAATGGCTTGTTCAAGTTCCTTGTGCACGGTCTGGGTGCCGCAGATGAAGCGCACCGACGACAGGCCGTAGCCGTATTTCTCGGTCGCGGCGATCGACGCCTGCTGGGTTTGCAGGTCGCCGGACAGGCCCAGGTAGTTGTTGGCGCACATATTGATGAGGGTGCGGCCGTCGTCGCAGACCACTTCGGCGCCCTGGCGCGAGGCGATCACGCGCTCCGGCTTGTACAGGCCCTGCTCGCGCAGCGTGTCCAGGTTCTGCTGCAGTCCGCTGAAGAATGTGTTCTTGGTGTGCTCGCTCATTATTACCCTCTTGTCTGTTGGTTTTTGCGGCCGCTTGACCGATTGTCTCGCTATGCTGTACCGTAGCTGCGCAGTGTTGTCCTGACGAGTTTACACTCATTTCCAACAGCACCGATGAAATCCGTTATGTCGAACTCGAATTCAATATAATGGATATTACCCAAGCCTATTGAACTTTGCAAGCACCTCTTAGATGAAAACTACCGTTTCGACCAGTTCCCCGCCCGAAGTGGGCGCCACCTTGCAACGGCTGCGCCTGGCGCGCGGCCTGACCCTGGAGGATTTGTCGCGCATCGCCGGGGTGTCGAAGTCGATGCTGTCGCAGATCGAGCGGGAAAAGGCGAATCCGACCATCGCCATCACGTGGCGGCTGGCGAATGCGCTGGGGGTGGCCATCGGCGAGCTGCTGTCGAGCGCGGAGAAGAGCGTCGAGACGATACGCGTGCTCGACGCGCACGAAACCCCCACCCTGCCCGGCGACCATGCCGGTTATGTGCTGCGCATTCTCGGGCCGATGGAGCTGGCGGGTAAGTACGAGTGGTATGAATTGACGCTGGCGCCGGGCGGCGAGCTGGTGTCGCAGCCGCACGACCCCGGCACGACCGAACATTTGACGCTGTTGCACGGCTCGATGGAGCTGGAGGTCGGCAGCGACAAGCGCAAGGTGAAAGTGGGCGGGACGGCGCGCTATCCGGCCGACCAGCCTCACGCGATCCGCAACGCCGGCAAGGCCGAGGCGAAGGCGCTGCTGGTGGTGATACACCGCTAGGCGGGCAGCGCCAAGGGCCGGGCCCGGCGGGTCCGGCCCCGCGCCTGCGCCGACTTGTCCGCGCCGCCCCTCAGCACACCCTGGCGTGCGCCAGGCGTGTGACGAAGCCCACTTTCAAGCCATCCTGGCGCCCGGACAGGTAGCGCTCGTTCAATTGCTGCGGGCTGAAGCTGTCCACTTCGGCGAAGCCGATCTCGCGCAGCGTCCGGTCCAGCGCCGCCGGATCGAAGTAGCTTTTCCACGTTTCGCCGCGCTCGGCCGCCTTGGACGTCATCATCTGCAGGGCGGTGCGCTCCATCGGTCCCAGCAGGTCGGGATCGGCGCCGTAGTCGAAGACCACGCCGCCGCCCGCCGCGCCCGCCGCGATGAAGCGCAAGGTGTCGTAAACCTCTTCCTGTTCCAGGTACATCGTCACGCCCAGGCAGGAAAAGAACGCCGGCTGGTCGTGGCGGAAGCCGGCCTCGGCCAACCCCGCGGCCAGCGTCGAGCGCTTGAAATCGAGCGCCACGAAGCTTAGCCCATCCGGTTCGGCCATGCCGGCGGCGCGCAGGCGCCCGCGCTTCCACTGCTGCGTGGCGGGCAGGTCGACTTCAAAGATGCGGCTGTCCGGCCGCGCCGCGCCGCGGCAGGCGTAGGTGTCGAGGCCCGCGCCGAGCACCACGTACTGGCGCACGCCGCCCTGCTCCGCGCGCGCCCACGCGTCCTCGGCCAACCGGCTGCGCACCACCAGCGTGGCGCGCAGCGCCTTCGACATCGGGTCGGCGTAGCGCCCGGCGCTGGCGCGCACGGACGCCTCGTCCTCCGGCCCGAGGATTTTCAAGGCGAGCGGATCGTCGAACACCAGGGGCGCGTCCAGCAGTTGATGCACGCCGCGCTGGACCGCCACCATGTAGGCGCTCGGCTTCGGCCCGGCCGCCGCCCCGTCCTGAGGCGCATGCAGCTGCATGATGGCCTGCTGCACGAACGCGATCAGGGGAGCGTCGACGCCGATGCCGCTGGACAGGTCCGGCTCGGCGTGAAAGGCGGCGCGCACCTTGGCCTCCAGCACGGTGTCGGCGCCGCAGTAGGAACTGCGGAACAGCGTTTCCCAGCGCCGCGCCAGCACTTGCACGGCCGGTTCGCCGAGGCCCGCCCCGGCATTCATTTGCTGGCGCAGCTGTTCAATCAGCGGATGCCAGTCCGACTCATGCGCCGCCATGCGCTGCCTGACCTGCTCGAATTCGGCCGGCGCCAGGTGGCGGGCGAACAGGCTGGCGCGCAGGCTGGAATGGGCTTGCTGTATCCAGACCATCATCGGCTCGGTGATGGCGGTGCCCTGCTGCGCCCGTATTTCGCTCTTTTGCATGGTCTGCAGTTTGATGGCCAGGCCGATGTCGCCGCCCGTGGTCCGGTCGAGCAGCTGCATCCAGCGCCGCGCCAGCGCCTGCGCCTGCACGCCGGTGGCCGGCAGCCTCTGTTCGAGCGCATCGCGCACTTGCGGAACCAGTTCCGCCCAGGCGCTGTCCGTCGCTTTGCCGCCTTCGTCCTTGCGCGCGCGCAGGGCGTCCAGCTCGCTGCTTGAAAAATACTTTTCGTACATTGTCATTTTCTCCAGAATCGTGAGCCAATCGGCGATGCTGGTATCCCGCCCGTCGGAGAGTTCCTTCAGCATGTGCCGAAGGCGCTTTCCCAGTCTTTGCCCACGCTGAACCTGCTCGTCGATTGCGGCGATCTGGTGGGTGATGACGTCGATCGGCGAGAGGCCAGCCTCGTCCAGCAGCGCGCCGATGTCGGCCAGGGAGCACCCCAGTTGCTTGAGGGTGTGGATGCGGTGCAGCCGCACCACGTCGTCCTGGTTGTACAACCTGAAACCCTTATCGGAGCGCACGGATGGAGTCAGCAAGCCGATACTGTCGTAGTGATGCAGGGTGCGGACGGTCAGTCCGGCCCGTTTTGCGAGTTCACCAATTTTCAGCAGCATCGTCACTTCCTCCATGCAAACCAGCGTACGTCCTGACGTAAGGTCAGGATCAAGAGAAAAAACGGTATTTTGACAGGAGCGGAAAGAAAATACCGGCAAGCCGCGCCCCGGACCAGCCGCAGACGCCCCCTGGGGGACGGCCGGCGCGCTACGCTTTCACGGCAAGGCAAGACAAAAAAAAGGCGGGCGATGTATCCGCCCGCCCCTTTTCGATACTTCCCGACTTATTCCGCCGCCACCTTGGCCGGCTCGTTCATCCGCAGCGCGCGGCTGAGGAAGCCCCAGCGGTCCGCCACTTCTTCGATCACTTTCGCGGTCGGCTTGCCGGCGCCGTGGCCCGCCTTGCTGTCGATGCGGATCAGGATGGGCGCCGAGCCGCCCTGCGCGGCCTGGGCCGCGGCGGCGAACTTGAAGCTGTGGGCCGGCACGACGCGGTCGTCATGGTCGGCCGTGGTGATCATCGTGGCCGGATAGCAGCGGCCCTTTTTCAGATTGTGCAACGGCGAGTAGGCGTACAGGGCCTTGAACTCGTCGGCGTTGTCGGACGAGCCGTAGTCCGAGGTCCAGGCCCAGCCGATGGTGAACTTGTGGAAGCGCAGCATGTCGAGCACGCCCACCTGCGGGATCGCCGCGGCGAACAACTCGGGCCGCTGGGTCAGCGTGGCGCCCACCAGCAGGCCGCCGTTGCTGCCGCCGCCTATCGACAGCTTCGCCGGCGACGTCACCTTGTTGGCCACCAGCCATTCGGCCGCGCCGATGAAATCGTCGAAGACGTTTTGCTTTTGCAGCTTGGTGCCGGCGATATGCCAGGCCTCGCCGTACTCGCCGCCGCCGCGCAGGTTGGCCAGCACGTAGACGCCGCCCATTTCCACCCAGGCCAGGTTGGCCACGGAGAAGGCCGGCGTCATCGAGGCGTTGAAGCCGCCGTAGCCGTACAGATAGGTCGGGTTGCTGCCGTCAAGCTTCATGCCTTTTTTCGAGACAATGAACATCGGCACCTTGGTGCCGTCGCGGCTGGTAAAGAATTGCTGGCGCACGTCGAAAGCGCTCGGGTCGAAGTCGACCTTCGGCTGGCGGTAGACGCTGCTCTTGCCGGTCTTCATGTCGTAGCGGTAGACGGTGGCCGGCGTCGTGAAGCTCGAATACGTATAGAAGGTTTCGCTGTCGCCGCGCTTGCCGCCGAAGCCGCCGGCCGAACCGATGCCCGGCAACGCCACTTCGCGCACCAGTCTGCCCTTCAGGTCGAACACCTTGACCTGGCTGCGCGCGTCGCTCAGGTACTCGGCCACCAGTTGCTGGTTGACGATGTTGGCCGAGACGAGGGTTTGCGCCGATTGCGGCACGATTTCCTTCCAGTTCGCCGTTTCCGGATGGCGGGTGTCGATGGCGATGACGCGCGAGGTGGGCGCCTTGTTGTCGGTGGTGAACCAGAACACGGGGCCGTCGTTGTCGATGAAGCTGTAGGAGGCGTCGAAGCCGTCGAGCAGCGTGGCGACCTTGCCGTCCTTCTGGCGCAGATCCTTGAAGAAGACGCGGTTCTTGTGCGCCGTGCCCTGGGTCGAGGAGATGATCAGGTAGTGGCCGTCGTCGCTGACGCGGCCGCTGAAGCCCCATTCCTTTTGGTCGGGACGGTCGTAGACGAGCACGTCGGCGCTTTGCGGCGTGCCGATCTTGTGGAAGTACAGCTTCTGGAAGTAGTTGATGTCGGCCAGTTTGGTCGCTTCCTTGGGCGCGTCGTAGCGGCTGTAGAAGAAGCCCGTGCTGTCCTTGGTCCACGAGGCGGCGGAGAATTTCACCCATTTCAGCTCGTCGCTGAGGTCCTTGCCGGTGTCGACGTCGCGCACCTTCCACTCGTTCCAGTCGGAACCGGAGGCGGCCGTGCCGTAGGCCAGGTATTTGCCGTTCGGGCTAACGGACATGCCGGCCAGCGCGACGGTGCCGTCGGCGGCCAGGGTGTTCGGGTCCAGCAGCAGGCGCGGCGTGTCGGCCAGGCTTTTCACTGTGTACAGCACGGCCTGGTTTTGCAAGCCGTCGTTGCGGGTGTAGAAGTAGCGTCCGCCCTCTTTGATCGGCACGCTGAAACGCTCGTAGTTCCACAACTTGGTCAGGCGCTGCTTGATCGCTTCGCGGCCGGGGATCTGGCCCAGGTAGGATTGCGTCAGCTTGTTCTGCGCTACCACCCAGTCGTGGGTTTCGGCGCTGTTGGCGTCTTCCAGCCAGCGGTAGGGGTCGGCGACCTGGGTGCCGTGGTAGTTGTCTTGCTGGTCGACTTGCTTGCTGGCGGGGTAAGCCGCGCCGTCGCCGCTGCCGAAGGCCGAGGCCGGGCAGCTTTGCGCCATCGCGTTGCCGCCTAAGCCGGCGATCAAGCTGAATATCAGGGTTGCGCTACGTAGTTGCATGGGTGTTCCGTTCATCGAGATGCAGGTCGGGATGGCGGCGCCGGGCCGGCGCCGCCGTGACTGGACAGGATGCGGTGGGAGGGAGTCCGACCACTTCTTTCGCCGATGAAATCATAGCGCGGATTGTGACTTTTAAAGCACATTTATAAAGCTGCAATGCCGTATTTTATTCGGCGCGGCGGCCGCGCCGGCGCTAGGCGGGGGCGGCCGGGGCCGTGCCGGGCGCCTGCCATTGCACCAGCCAGGCCGGCAATTGTTCGCAGGGGATAGGCCGACTCATGAAATAACCCTGGCCCTGGTCGCAGCCGAGTTCGGCCAGCAGGCGCCATACGGCCGCGCTTTCGATGCCCTCGGCGACGACGCGCAAGCCCATGTTGTGGCCCAGGTCGATGGTCGAGCGGACGATTTTCTTGTCGCCTTCGTCGTGCTCCATGTTCAGCACGAAGGATTTGTCGATTTTCAGCTCGTCCACCGGCAGCCGCTTCAGGTAGGCCAGCGAGGAGTAGCCGGTGCCGAAGTCGTCGATCGACAAGTCCACGCCCATCGCATGCAGGCGCGCCAGCGTGTGCTGGGCGCGCACCGGGTCGTCCATGATGGCGCTTTCGGTGATTTCCAGGCAGAAGGAGGACGGCGCCAGGCCGTGGTGCGCCAGGATGTCGGCGAATTTCTGCGGCAGGTGCTGGTCCAGCAGGTCGCGCGTGGACAGGTTGACCGACAGCTTCAGGTGCACGCCCTGGGCCGCCAGGTCGCGGCACAGGGCGGCGGACTTTTCCAGCACCCAGCCCGTCAGCACGCGGATGAAGCCGGTCTGTTCGGCGAAGGGGATGAATTCGTCGGGGAAGACGTTGCCGCGCTCCGGGTGGACCCAGCGTATCAAGGCCTCGACGCCAACCACCTGGCCGCTGCCCAGCAGCAGCTTGGGCTGCACGTAGAGGCGGAATTGCTCGCGCTCGATGGCCTTGCGCAGCTCGCTCAGCAGCGACAGGCTTTTTTCGCTCGATTTGTCCATCGCGGCGTCGTAGACGACGGCGCCGTCGTTGCGCAGCTTGGCCGTGTACATCGCCACCTCGGCCATGCTCAGCAGCGCCGCGCCGGAGCCGGCGTGCAGGGGGAAGCCGGCGATGCCGACGCCGGCGCCGATGTCGACCGTCTGCTCCTCCAGCGACAGCGGCGCTTCCAGCGCGCCGAGGATGAGCGCGGCCGTCTGGCGCGCCTGTTCCAGCGTGGCGTCCGGCAGCAGGATGGCGAATTCGTCGCCGCCCAGGCGCGCCAGCTGGGCCGCGCCATGCCGGCCGGCGGCCAGCTGCAGTTGCAGGCGCTGGGCCACCTGGCGCAGCAGCGCGTCGCCGAAGCTGTGCCCCATGATGTCGTTGACGTGTTTGAAGCGGTCCAGGTCCATCATCAGCACGAACACGGCGTGCTCGCGCCTGCCCGCCTCGGCGATGGAGTCGTTCAGCAGCAGCACGAACTGGGCGCGGTTCGGCAAACTGGTCAGCGGGTCCCAGTAAGCGAGCCGGCGGATTTCCTGCTCGCGCTTGGCGATCCCGTCGCGCATGCCGTTGAAGGCCCGCGCCAGCGCGCCGATCTGGTCCTTGCGGCTGACGTCGATGTCGCCCTTGTAGTCGCCCTTTTCCAGGCGTTTCGCCGTCGCCGCCAATTGGCTCAGCGGCTGGGCGATGCGCTTCGCCGTCAGCACGCTGGCCACGGCAGCGACGCCGATGCCGGCCACGCTCAGCGCCAGCAACCGGCGTTTCAGGCTGGTGTATTCGGCCATCGCCTCGTCGATCGAGCGGGCCAGCACGACGCTGGCCGTGCGCGCGCCGTCCTGGCCGATCGGCAGCAAGCGGGCGCTGTAGCGGCTGCCGCCGATGTCGAGGTCGAAGGCGCCGGCCGGGGTGCCCGGCATGCCCTGGATGTCGGCGACGAAGGGATTGAGCGCCGGCGCCGCCAGCGTGGTCGCCGTGGCGAGCCAGACGCCGCCCTCGTCGCGCGTCAAAATCGCCACCTGCAGCGAAGAGATGTCGTACATGTCCTTGACCAGATTGCGGTCGAGCGGAAAGGTCATCACGACGTAGCCGATGGTGATGGGCGCCCGCACGGGCACGGCGACGATCTGGTAGGGGCGGCGGTCGACGATGGCGATGCCGCTGGCGCCGTCGGACTGCCCGCCCCTTTCGATCAGGCCGGCGACCAGTTGGTCCAGGCCGGCCGACTGGGCGGCGTGGGTCGAGACGAGGATGCGGCCCTCGGCGCTGACGAGCATGGTCAGCGCCGCCTTGACGCGCAGCCCGCTGTTGGCCAGCGCCGACTCGATGGTGGCGCGGTCGTCGTCGACGCTGCCGCCGATCGCCGCCACGAAGGCGGTGTCGCGCGCCACGATGCTGGCGCCGAAGCGCAATTTCTGCGCATTCTGGTCGAGCAGGCGCTGGAACACCTTGGCGCCGGTGTCCAGCTCGCCGCCGATGGCGTTGCGGGCATTGCTGGCAATGCCCTGCTGGATGGCCAGCAGGCCCGACACCTGCACGACGACGATGAGGACCAGGAACAGCGTGACGATGCGGCTTTCCAGGCTGCGGAAACTGCGAATGCGGGGCAAGCGCATCGCCGCGCCCTAGAGGCCGGCGTCGGCGGCGCTATCGCCGTCCGCGCCGGCCGGCTTGAGCGTCAGCGTGAACGCGGCGGGGCTGGGCGCGTCGCCGCCCTTGACCAGCAGCGCCTGCTCGGCCGCGGCGCCGCCGACGGCGCGGAAATGCCAGGCCCTCAGCACATATTTGCCGCCGGGCAGTTCGATCCTGGCCGCGCCGGCGCCGTCCGTCTTGGCGAAGTACGGCGTGTCGACCACTTTGACATAGGCCAGCATCTTGTCGTGGATATTGCAGCCCAGCACGACGACGCCGGCCTTGTCGAACACCTGGGGGCTGGCGGCGATGCCCGCGTACAGCTTTTGGTCGAATTTCTTGGCCGGCGAAAAAGAATAGATGTGGTGGCGCACCTTGTCGTTGTTCGGAAAGGCCACGCTGCTGCCGGTCTGCACGACGGTCACCAGGGGCAGGAACTTCAAGCCCTTTTGCTCGATCGAGCCGGCGCGCATGGTCCGCGGCGCCGCCGCGCCCTCCGGCTCGGCGTAGACGACAACGTCGGCCAGCGCCTGGCCGGCGCCGTCGCGCACCTGGACGGCGATGCCGGAGGCGTGGGCGGCGCCGGCGCCCAGGGACAGGAGCAGCAGTGCGGCGCGGCGGGCGGGGATCGGCATCGTATGGCTCTGTTTCAATTGGCTAACGGTGGGGCGGCATGGACGGCGCCGCCGAACGACTATTGTAGCGCTTGCGAAAATGTTCCAAGAAAGATTTATACGACCACGAAGGTTTCCCGCATGAACATCAAGTTGCATTTCATCAAGCGGTAACAATTCGGCATTAACATTGGCATGATGACCATAGCCCGCCGCCCCGCTATGCCGACCGCCCGTGCCACCAAGAAGCCGCCAGTGAACTCTATCGTACCCCTCGTCCTCCCCGTCGCGACGCCCGAGCAGCATGGCGCGGCGCCGCCGTCGAATGTCAGTTACCTCAAGGCCGTGGCGGCGCCGCCGGTCGGCGAGGAGGCGATGTTGCGCGAGCATTTGCTCGACATCCTGGCCGGGCGCAAGCTGAGCGCGCTGTTCCAGCCCATCATCCAGATGCAAAGCGGCGACATCATCGGCTACGAGGGCTTGATACGGGGGCCGTCCGACAGCCCGCTGCACGCGCCGATGAACCTGTTCAAGGTGGCCCGCGCCAACCAGCTGACGCTGGAGGTCGAGCACCTGTGCCGCCAGGTCGTGCTGGAGCGCTTCGCCGAGCTGGACCTGGCGGGCAAGCTGTTCCTCAACGTCAGCCCCGAATGCCTGCTGCTGCGCGACCAACGCCACGGCCACACTCTCGACTACATCGAACGCCTCGGCATCAATCCCGAGCGCGTGATCATCGAACTGACGGAAAACCAGCCGACCTATGACTACGCGCTGATGCGCGAGGCGGTGCTGCATTACCGCACCATGGGTTTCCAGATCGCCATCGACGACCTCGGCGAGGGCTTTTCCAGCCTGCGCCTGTGGTCGGAGCTGCGGCCGGAATATGTCAAGATCGACATGCATTTCATCCAGGGCATCAACAACGACCCCGTCAAGCTGCAATTCGTGCGCTCCATCCAGGAAATCGCGGAAAAATCTGACACGCTGGTGATCGCCGAGGGCATCGAGGCGCAGACCGAGCTGCTGGTGCTGCGCGACCTGGGCGTGGCCTTCGGCCAGGGCTACCACCTGGGCCGGCCGAACGCGGCGCCGGCCAAGGCCCTGCCGGCCGAAGTGGTCAAGGCACTGGGGCGCAACGGCGTCGCAGTCTATCCCCAACGCAGCGGATTCGAGAAAAATGCAGTGACTATCTTTAAACTCTTGCACCGCGTGCAGGCGGTGCCGCCGTCGATGAACAACAACGAGGTCTACGAGATATTTCTGCGTGAGCCCAAGCTGCTGATCATTCCCGTCGTCGACCACGGCGTGCCGCTGGGGCTGATCAGCCGCTTCGACATGATCGACCACTTCGCCCGCCCCTACCAGCGCGAACTGTACGGCAAGAAATCCTGCAAGCTGTTCATGGACGCCAAGCCGCTGATCGCCGACAAGGAAACCAGTTTGCAGGACCTCAGCTTCATCATGGTGCAGGCCGACGCCCACCACCTGTTCAACGGCTTCATCATCACCGACCAGGGCCGCTACCTGGGCATGGGCACCGGCCACGACCTGATGCGCGAAATCACCCAGATGCAGATCAACGCGGCGCGCTACGCCAATCCGCTGACCCAGTTGCCGGGCAACGTGCCGATCAACGAGCACATCGACAGGCTGCTGCAAAGCGGCACGCGCTTCTGGGTCTGCTATTGCGACCTGGACAATTTCAAGCCCTTCAACGACGTCTACGGCTACCGCAAGGGCGACGACGTGATCCAGCTGACCGGCGAAATCCTCAGCCGCCACTGCGACGCCAACCGCGACTTCATCGGCCACATCGGCGGCGACGACTTCATGATCCTGTTCCAAAGCGAGGACTGGGAGACGCGCTGCCACGCGATCCTTGAACAGTTCGCGCGCGACATCCTGGACTTTTACAGCATCGACGACCGCGAGCGCGGCGGCTACATCAGCGAAGACCGCCAGGGCAAGAAAGTGTTTTATTCGCTGATCAGCCTGTCGCTGGGCGCCATCAAGGTCGAGGCGCGGCAGTACTACACGCACCACCAGATCGCCACGGCGGCGGCGGAGGCGAAGAAACAGGCGAAGAAAATCCACGGCAACAGCCTGTTCCTGGACAGGCGCCAGGACACGCAGGGGCGCCGGCCGGTCAGCGCGGAACGGGCCGGCGGCTAACCGCCGCTGCGCCGCTTCCGGCCCTTCAGCCGCGGTGCGTTTGGCGCCATTGCCGCGTCAACTCCAGCGCCGCCGCCACTTCGCCCGAGGTCATTTTGTCGACGAGGGTGTTTTTGCTGCCGCCGGCCGTTTCGTCGCCGGCCTCGGCCGCCAGCGCAATCCACATATAGGCCCGCACCACGTCTTTCACCACGCCGCGGCCGCTGTTGTACATGCCGCCGAGGTTGTACTGGGCCAGCGCGTGTCCCTGTTCGGCGGCCCGGCCGTACCAGCGCACGGCCAGCGCGTCGTCCTGCAACACGCCCTGGCCATTCGCGTACATCACGCCCAGATTGTTTTGCGCGCTGGCGTCGCCCTGGTCGGCCGCCGTCCGATACCAGTGCACGGCGCGCACGTCGTCCTTGTCGACGCCATGCCCGTTGGCATAAATGACCCCCAGGTTGAACTGGGCGTTCGGCGCGCCCTGCTCGGCCGCCTTGCGATACCAGATCAGCGCCTGCTGCAGGTCGCGCTCGACGCCGCGGCCGGCCGCGTACATGCCGCCCAGATTGTATTGCGCCAGCATGTGTCCGTGCGTGGCGGCGCGGCTGTACCACAGGAAAGCCTTGCCTTCGTTTTTCTCGACGCCCTGCCCCCTGGCCAGCATGACGCCGAGATTGAACTGGGCATCGGCGTCGCCCTGCTCGGCGGCGCGCGACAGCCAGGCATAGGCGCGCAACTGGTCCGGCGCCACCCCGCGCCCCTCGGCGTAGGCGACGCCGACCTGCCGCTGGGCGATGGCGGCGCCCTGGGCCGCCGCCTGGCGGAACCAGGCCAGCGCCTGTTCGTCGCTCTGCACCACGCCCTGGCCATGCTTGTAGACCAGGCCCATGTTGAGCTGGGCCGTGGCGTCGCCCTGCAGCGCGGCCTTGCGGAACCAGGCCAGCGCGAGGGCGTCGTTTTGCTTCGCGCCCAGCCCGCGCGCATACGCCTCACCGAGCATGGACTGGGCGCTGGCGACGCCCTGCTCGGAGGCGCGGTAGAACCAGGCCAGCGCCAGCGCGTCGCTTTGCGGCACGCCGCGCCCTTTCTTGTACATCTGCCCGAGGTTTTGCTGGGCCGACGCGTCGCCCTGCAAGGCGGCGCGGCGGAACCAGTACACGGCCTCCTTGTCGCTCTGCGCCGCGCCGCGGCCGTTGTAGTACATCGCGCCTAGATGGTTCTGGGCGAAGGCGAGCCCTTGCAAGGCCGCCAGCCGCAGCCAGATGAAGGCCCGCTCGTCGTCGCGGCCAACGCCCTCGCCCTTCTTGTACATCAGACCAAGGTTGAACTGTGCATAGGCGTTGCCTTGTTCCGCCGCCGTGCGAAACCAGACGTAAGCCTGATAGTTGTCCTTGGAGGTCTGTCGATTATTCATGCTCGTCCCCAGCACTCAAATCAGGTTAGAACCGGACCAAAGCCGGGCCTTCACCGGCACTGGCCGGCGAATCAAAGGAAAGGCGAATTGTTGTTCAAAGTATAAAACTTGGTTCGCCGGGAGCGTTTGATGCGACTCAATGTTGATAGTAAAATGACATCAGATTGTTGAGCCCGTCTTACCGCGGCGGACAAAACAACAAGGGCGCAACGCGGGGGGATTCCGGTTGCGCCCTTGCACGATTGCGGCCGTGGCGGCCGCTTAGTGGGCTTGCCGCTGCGCCTGCGGCTTCGGCCCGGCCGCATACACCAGGATGGCCAACGCCGTCAGGCACCAGACGATCAGTGCGCCGGAAGGCAGGTCGAGCAAAGTCGACAGCACCAAGCCGGCCAGATAGCCGCCGGCGCCCACCGCATACGCCAAAGGCAGGCGCTTGCCGTCCGCATAATGGCGCACCGCCAGGCTGGGCACGATCAGGCTGGTGAACACGAGGTAGACGCCAACCAGTTGCACCGAGGCCGTCACGGCCAGCGCGAAGATCAGGTAAAAGCCTAGCCGGCTGAGCCGTTCATTGAAGAAATACAGCACGGCGCCGATCAACACGGTGCCCAGCAGCGGCGCCAGCAACTGCTGGTAGCGCACCCACAATATCTGGCCGGCGAGCAAATCCTGCAAATGCTCGCCGCCGTGCGGGTTGTGCGCCACCAGCAGCAGGCCGCCGGTGGCGGCCAGGATGAACATCACGCCGATCTGCGCCTCCTGCACGTCGGGCCAGCGCTTTTCCGTCCAGGTCAGCAGCAAGGCGCCCAGCAAGGCGGCGATGCCGGCCGCCACCTGCACGGCCCAGCCCTGCGGGTCGAGGTCGCCGGAACCGGCGACGATGACGCCCAGCGCGGCGATCTGGGCGATCGCCAGGTCGATGAAGACGATGCCCCGCTTGAGCACTTGCGCGCCCAGCGGGATATGCGTGGCCAGCACCAGCAGGCCGGCCAGGAAGGCCGGCAGGATGATCGTCAGATCGAGCGTGCCCAGCGTCATTTCGCCGCGTCCAGCAAGCGTTGCACGGTGCTGTCGAAGAGCGCGAACAAGTCCTTGCTCTTGTCGTCGGCGCCGACGCTGAACGGCAGCACCACGGCGGGAATGTGGGCGCGCTCGGCCAGCCACTGCGAGGCGCGGCCATCCTGGTAGGCGGCGCGCAGCACCATCTTCGCCGGCTGGCGCTGCAACTGCGCCAGCAGCGCCGACAGGTGCGCCGCGCTCGGCTCGACGCCCGGCTTCGGCTCCAGCGTGCCGACCTGGCGCAGGCCCAGCCAGCCCATCAGGTACTCCATGTTTTTATGGTGTTCGACGACGGCCACGGACTTCAGCGGCGCCGCCTGCTTTTCCCATTTCAGCATGGCCGCGTTCCAGCGCGCCGAGAAATCCTTCAGGCGCGCCTGGTACTCGGCCGCGTTGGCCGGGTCGAGCTCGGCCAGGCGCTTGGCCAGCGCCGGCGCCACCAGCGCGATATTGTGCGGGTTTTGCTGGATGTGCGGATTGCCGGCAGCGTGCACGTCGCCCTCGCTGCGGTCGACCTTGCCCGGCACGTCGAGCCGCGGCACCAGGGCGCCGGCCTCGAAATTGCCCGGCTGGCCAGCGGCGATCTTGCCGTTGCCCGACTGCTGCAACAACACCGGCAACCAGCCCACCTCCAGCTCCAGGCCGGTGCAGACGAGCAGGTCGGCGTTGCGCGTGCGCGCGATCAGGCTGGGGCGGGCCTCGATGCGGTGCGGGTCTTGCAGCGCATTGGTGGCGCTCGACGCCTTGATCTTGTCGCCGCCCAATTCCTTGGCCAGCGCCTCCCACTCCGGCTCGCAGGCGAGCACATTGACGGCCGCCTGCGCGGACAGGGACGCCAGCGCCGCGGCGCCGGCCAGCGCCGCGGCCAGCAGCTTCTTGTTGAATATCGATTGCATGCGGGCTCCTAGAAAGCGTGGGCAGCGTGGGTGCCCAGGCTCATGATGTACTGAAGGAAAATCTGATTGTCGACGACGCCGGGACGCGACTTGTCGCGCGCCAGTTGCAGGCGCAGGCGCGAAAATTCGGACGGGCTGTAGTCGAACATCACGCTGCTGCGCGACGGCGAGTAGGCTTCCAGGATGGGCGCGCTGGCCAGCGTCAGGTCGCCGCCCAGCTCGCGGCTGCCGGACGCCAGGCGGTCGTAGCGCAGGCCGGCGCGCCAGCTCGGCATGAACTGGTAGACACCCTGCAGATACCAGCCGGACTGGCTGCTGCGGTAGGCGCCAACGCCCGCGTCGGCGATGTCCAGGCTGCCGTTCTCCTTGCGGCGGAAGTATTCGCCCTGCAGCTTGAAGTTGGTCTTCGTCGCATTGCCGTTCGGTGCCCATTTATAGATGGCGTCGGCAATCCACATGCTCGACTTGCCGTGGAAGGCCAGCGGATTGTCCGCGCCGCTGGCATCCTCGGCGCCGGTGCGCAGATAGGACAGGCCGGCGCGGTAGCTGGACGAAGCGCCGATATCGTCGCCGATGTGGGCGAACACGGACTTGGCGCCGGCGCCGTTTTTATTGCGTTCCTTGCCGGGGAAGGAGGCGCCGCTGGACACTTCCATGCCGAGCTCGATAAATTTGTCGGTCGGCGCCAGCCACTTCGCCTGCACGCCGTCCGCCTTGTACTGGCCGCCGAAGAAGGCCTGGTAAGACAGCGGCGCGTCGACGAAGTCCCAGGTGTGGGCGTGCTGGCCGTTCAAATAGCCTACCGACGACAGGAAGCGGCCGGCGCGCAGATTCAGGCCGTTCGACAAGCCGCGGGTCTGGATGAAGGCTTCCTCGACGCCGACCGTGTCCTCGCCGCTCAGCGCAAACGTCAGCTGGCCGGAGAAGCGCGGGTCGATATTCGCCGCCAGCGTCAGCTCCGACTCGCCCAGGCTGAAACCGCGCTTGCCGGGGCCGACTTCGCCGCCGCTCGGCCGGAAGCCTTGCAGGCGGTACTGTTGCGGGTCTTCCGACAAGCGCGCCATGGTGCCGCCGAGGATCAGCGAAATGTTCGGATTGAAGAGATTGCTGGCGGCCGGCGCCGCCGCTGCCGCCGGCGCGGCGACGGCTTGTTGCGCAAGCGCCTGGGCCGGCGCGGCGGGAGCGGCCTGGGCGCTGGCCACCGCCGTGGCGGCCGTCGCTTCGGCCTGCTTCACGCGCTGCTCCAGCGCCTGCAGGCGCGCCTCGTAGGCATCCTTCATCAGGCGAATCTGCTCGCGGATCGCGGTCAACTCTTTGTCGCTGGCCGAGGCGGCGACGACAGGCGTGGAGAATGAGGCGGCCAGCGCGGCCGCAAGTATGCTGCGTTTAAACATGGGTAAATCCTGTCGAAATAGAATAGATATGACTAGCCCGCGCACGCAAACGGCGCGCACCAGGCGATGGAATAGCTAACGATCAGGACAGGACGGGTGGCGCGCGCGACAAGAAGACGCAGACGGTGCGCAGGCAGGCGGCCGGCGTGGGCCGCGTAATGGTTTGCGGCGCGGCGGCGTGGGTGGCGGGGAAGGAATAGCAAGGCGTGCCGAGCGCCGAGCCGATCTGGGCGAACGCCAGGCACTGGGCGCAGCTTTGGTCGGGCGCCAGCGACTTGCCGGGGCGGCGCTGTTCCTGCTGCTCGCCCGGCTCGGCGCCGCGCGACTCCGACCAGTGCGACATGCCGTGCGCGATCCCCATCTGCTGGGATAGCACCAGCAGAAGCGACAGCAAAGCGAAGGCAAGGGAGCGCGAAAATCTCACGGCGGCGTCAATGATCGGGTTTACATCAATGCCAGCATTGTAATGCGATCGGTAAAATTGCGCCGGATATTTATGCGCTGTCGTTGAGGCAAAGCCAAACCGGCGCCCTTAGCGGCGCGCGGCCAGGGCCTGCTTTTGCAGGTACTGCGGCACCTTGGCCGCGCTCAGGCCGTTCAGCGACACCAGCAGCGCCGGGTCGACGCCGCCCAGGCCGTAGGCGTCGCCGAGGTGGCGGCCGATGTGGATCAGCACCTGCGCCGCCACTTCCGCATCCGATTCGGCCCTGTGCGCCGCGCTCTTGAAGGCGATGCCGAGCTGGCCGGACAACTGGCCCAGCTTGTAGCTGGCCAGGCCGGGAAAGACGCGCCGCGACAGTTTCAGCGAGCACACCAGCCCCTGGTGCGCCGGCACCAGCCCCAGGCGGGCGCTTTCGGCGCGCAGGAATTTTTCGTCGAAGCTGGCGTTGTGGGCCGCCAGCGTGTCCGCGCCGATGAAGTCGAGCAGGCGCGGCAGCACCTCGGCCACGGGCGGCGCGCCGTCCACCATCGCCTGCGTGATGCCGGTCAGGCCCGTGATGAAGGAGGGAATCCTGGCCTGGCAGTTAATCAGCGACACATAGCGCTCCACCACTTGCCCGCCGACGATGCGCAGCGCCGCCACCTCGGTGACGCGCTCGCCCATGTCGGGCGACAGGCCGGTTGTTTCAAAGTCGATCATGACGATCGGTTTGTCAAACACACTCATGGGTTTCCTCTTTCGCGGTGGGTGGCGGATGCTTAGCCGAATTTGCGGACGGCGTCCAGCGCCAGGCCGGCGCCGATGCTGCCGAACAAGTCGCCCTCGACGCGGCGCGCCGACGGCACCAGCGCGCCTATCTGCTCGCGCAACAAGCGCACGCCGCTCGATCCGCCCGTGAAGAAGACGGTGTCGACGGCGCCCGGCGTCACGCCGGCGTCGCGCAGCAGGTTCAGCACGGTCTGCTCGACCGAGCTGCACAGGTGGCCGATGGCCTCGTTGAACTGGCCGCGCTGCAAGATCAGGCTGTGCGCCGGCGACAGGCGCTCCAGCTCCAGTTGCACCTCGGCCGCCTCCGACAGGGCGATCTTGCCCTCCTCCACCTTCATCGCCAGCCAGTGGCCGGCGCGCTGGTCGATCAGCTTTTGCAGGCGGCCCATCTTGTCCTGCTCGCGGGCGTCGCGGCACACATCGGCCAGTTGCACCCAGATCTTCTTGGTGTAAGCCAGATTGATCGTGTGCCAGGTGGCCAGGTTGAAGTAATAGCTCGACGGCACTTCGCTGTTGTTGTTCAGGCGGCTGCCGTAACCGAGCAGCGGCATCACCGACGACAGGCTCAGGTATTTATCGAAATCGGTGCCGCCGATGTGCACGCCGCCGGTGGCGAGGATGTCGTCGCGCCGCTCGGCCTTCCCGGCCCGCTCGGGCGCCAGGCGCACCAGCGAAAAGTCCGAGGTGCCGCCGCCGATGTCGGCGATCAGCACCAATTCCTCGCGCGCGATCTGCGACTCGTAGTCGAAGGCGGCGGCGATGGGCTCGAACTGGAAGGCGACGTCCTTGAAGCCGACGGCGCGGGCCACCTCGGCCAGCGTGTCCTCGGCCAACTGGTCGGCGGCCGCGCTGTCGTCGATGAAGAAGACGGGGCGGCCGAACACGGCCGAGGTGAACTCGCGGCCGGCCGACTGCTCGGCGCGGCGCTTCAGCTCGCCGATGAATTGCGACAGCAGCAGGCGGAAAGGCAGCGCGCGGCCGCCCACCTCGGTCTGGCCGTCGATCAGGCTGGTGCCCAGCAAACTCTTGAGCGAGCGCATCAAGCGCCCCTCGTAACCGGCCAGATAGCCGGCCAGGGCGGCACGTCCGAAGCTGACCTCTTCGTCCTCGGCGTTGAAGAATACGACGGACGGCAAGGTCGTCTTGCCATCTTCGAGGGCCAGCATGGTTGCCTGGCCCGGCCGTACCCAGCCCACTGTGGAATTTGACGTGCCAAAATCGACGCCGCAAGCATTGGCCATGTCGACCCTTCACGTAATAAAGGGGCGTGATGTTACCAGAAGTTTGCGCAAGCCGGGGACAGACCACGATTTTCAAGAAATATTTCTTGGAAATCGTGGTCTGTCCCCGGCTTGAAGCTTGCTCCCGATCAAAATCCTGCCCGGCGCCCGCCTATACCCTTTGGAAATTGCCTGAGCGCCAATGCGGGCGCGCCATTTCAACCGGGGGATGCCCTTGAACCTCACTTCAGCGACGACGGCACGGGCCGCGGCGGCCGTGCTGGCGCTGGCGCTGGCGCTGTGCGCCTGCGGCGGCGGCTCCGCCGAGCAGCAGAGCAGCTCTTGCTCCCTGACCAGCACGGCCGGTTGCGGCGGCAACCCGACCACCCCGACGACGCCGACGACGCCGAGCGATCCGGCCGCGCAGGCGGCCTCGCTGAGTCTGCTCTTCAGCAGCGCCGAATTGCCCTCGGCCGGCGGCGAGGTGACCGTGACGGCCGTGGTGAAGAACGGCGCCAGCGCCGCCCTGCCCGGCGCCGCCATCGCCTTCAGCGCCGACTCCGGCATCCTCACCGGCGCCGAGGCCGTCACGGACAAGAACGGCCAGGCCAAGGTGCTGCTCGGCACGGGCGGCTCGAATATGAACCGGCGCATCAGCGTGCTGGCCAAGGTTGGCGCCAAAAGCGCCAGCGGCGCCGTCGAGGTGGTCGGCACCAGCCTCGCCATCAGCGGCCCGGCCGTGCTCAGCCTGGGCGCCAGCGCCGACCTGACGGTGACGCTGCGCGACTCGGCCAAGCGGCCCATCGCCGGCGCGCCGCTGACCCTGAGCGCGAAAAACGGCAATGCGCTGACGGTCAAGGGCGGCGGGCCGGCCAGCAGCGACGCCCAGGGGCGCATCCTGCTCAGCCTGCTGGGCAGCCGCCTGGGGCCGGAGGCGGTGTCGGTGACGGCGCTGGGCACCGGCGCGGCCATGGCCGTCAGCGTCGAAAGCACCGAGCTGCGCATCAGCCCCGCCGTCGGCGTCGGCCCCGGCGGCGCCGAGGTGCTGGCCGAAGTGGCCACCGGCGCCTGCCAAGCCGTCGACGTGCACTATGAAAAGCTGGGCGTGGGCCAGTCCGGCCAGCTCAACCTGAGCACCTCGCGCGGCCGGCTGTATGCGGACAGCGCCTGCCTGCAGCCGCTGGCCGGCGCCGTCGCCGTCGTCAACGGCAACGCGCCGCGCAACTACCTGTCTTCCGTCAACTCCGGCGTGGCCACGCTGAACGCCAGCATCAGCGGCGGCCCGAGCGCGCAGACGCGCGTCGAGTTCGTCGCGCCGCTGACGCCGACGGCCACCGTCACGCTGCAGGCCGAGCCGGCCGTCATCGGCAGCAACAGCGGCGCCGCCACGACCGAGCGCAGCGTACTGACGGCCGTGGTACGCGACGGCACCGCCGCCAACAACCTGATCAAGGGCGCCACCGTCGTCTACACCATCGTGGCCGACCCCAGCGGCGGTTATCTGGCGCAACCGTCCAGCGACGTCACCGGCAGCGACGGCGCGGCGCGCGCCAGCTATGTGGCCGGCCCGGCCGACAGCGGCAAGGACGGCGCCGTGATCGAGGCGCACATCCAGGGCGCGGGCAACCCCGGCGCCAGCGCGCGGGTGCTGCTGAGCGTGGCCAGGAAGGCGCTGTCGATCCAGTTCGGCACCGGCAACAGCGTGATCGAATACTCGCCCTCGCTGCTGCAGCAGGAGTTCGCCGTGCTCGTCTCCGACAGCGCCGGCAACGGCGTGGCCGACGTCGGCGTCAGCGCCGCGGTCTGGCCGACGCGCTACCGCAAGGGTTATTTTGAGTGGCTGCCGGACAGCGCCAACAGCCCCGACACGGGCAGTTGGGTGATCGCCTGGCCCAATTACATCTGCGCCAACGAGGACTTGGTGCGCAAGGGCATCTATGACGGCGCCTACGATGTGAACGGCAACGGCGTGCTCGACCCTGGCATACCGATCACCGTCAGCGGCAGCGGCAAGACCGACGCGCTGGGCCTGGCACGGATCGCCTTGAACTACCCGCGCGACCGCGGCCAATGGGTGCAAGTCGAACTGACGGTGCGCGGCAGCGTGGCCGGCACGGAAGCGCTGGCCCGCTCGACGCTGTGGCTGCCTGCGCTGGCGAAGGACTTCAGCAACCGCCACGTGACGCCGCCCGGCCAGCAGAGCCCGTATGGCCAGGGGCCTTGCGGCAGCCCGCTCTGATCTCCGCCAAACGTCAACGATTTAAGCTATTTTTTAAGCAGGAACCTCCGCTGCTGGGCTCATGTCCAACTTATCGCATCGGCTCAACTGAGCCGTTCTTTAAGGAGGTGTGGAATGAGTCCGATACGAACCTTGCGCGGGATACTGCTGAATCTGCGGCGGCATTTGCTGCCGATGCTGTTTCTGGCCGTGTTACCGCTGCTATACTGGGAGCTGGCCCATGCGGCCGACGTCCCCTACCACGGCGCCCCCAGCGATGCGGCGATCCGTCGCGCGCACGCAAAAGGACTCGATTTCATTTCCGATCAATGGTGCCTTTTTTATCCACAGATCGCGTCCTGCCCAGGCTCCCCCTTCACTCTACCTGCTGACATTCGTCGTGACGCCCCCCCGGGGATGGTGGCCATTCAAAGCAATTTTTGCGTACTGATTCCCTCGCTGCCCATCTGTCCAAAGGTGGTCGATCCGTCGCTCACTGAAGTGAAGAACTTCGGAACGAATCCCGGCGCGCTGAAAATGTTCAAATACGTGCCACAGAACTTGGGAGCCTCGCGCCCCCTGGTCGTCGCTTTGCACGGCTGCACCCAAAGCGCCTCGGCCTACAACGACGAGACAGGGTGGATTCAGCTTGCCGACAAGTTTCACTTCGCCCTGCTACTGCCGCAGGAAACCGTGCATCAGAATAACTGTTTCAGATGGTTCGAGCCCAATCACAGCGAACGCGGCAAAGGCGAGGCGCTGTCCATCCGCCAGATGATCGAGAAGATGACAGACGATCTGAATATCGATGCGCGGCGCGTGTATGTCTCGGGACTGTCGGCCGGGGGGGCCATGACAGCCGTGATGCTGGCGACCTATCCCGAAGTGTTTGCCGGTGGGGGCATCGTCGCGGGCATACCGTTTCGTTGCGCGAGCAATCAAAATGAGGCGCTGCCCTGCGGCGTAAAGTTATCGCTCTCGCCCGGAAAAATGGCGACGGAGAAGAAGAACATGTCGCCGAAGCAATGGGGCGACTTGGTGCGGCACGCCTCGAACTTCACTGGCCCCTACCCGCCCGTCTCCATTTGGCATGGGAGTGCCGATGATGTGGTTGACCCGCAAGATGAAATCGAACTCATGGAGCAATGGACCGATCTGCTGGGCACGGGACAGACGCCGGCAAAGGAGGAAGTATTGCAAGGTAATAATGCCCGGCTAATTCACCATCAAATATTTTCCAATAGCAGCGGCCATCCCATGGTCGAGACCTTTCTGATCGATAACATGAAACACGCCGTACCCGTCAATCCGGGAGGAAGCGACGCCCAGTGCGGCAAAGAAGTGCAGCCCTACGTGATCAACGCGGGCATCTGCTCCAGCCTTGCCATTGCCAACTTTCTTGGCATCGACAAGCAGTAACAAGCAAGGGCGCATCGCGCCTAGACAAGATCCGAAACATCTCTGACACGAAAGGAACAATTATGCCGACTACCGCATTCGCCATGGGATGGCTGCGCGACCAGCCCGACTTCCGCGACTACACGATAAACAACGATAAGATCACGCCGCAAATGCAGATGCTCGGGCAGGCATCCGTGAAAAGCGATCTGAAAAAAATGGGCGTGCTGCAAGCCAGTACGGCGGCACTGCCCGTCAACACCGACTTGCGCGAATTTTTCCCGGATGTCTACGACCAGGAGCATCTCGGCTCCTGCACCGCGCAAGCCGGCGTGGGCCTCGTCGAATATTTCCAGAACCGCGCCTTCGGCACGCACGCGAGCGCCTCCCGCCTGTTTCTCTACAAAGTCACGCGCGAACTGCTGGGCCTGAAGGGCGACACCGGCGCGTATCTGCGCACCACGATGGCCGCATTGACATTGTTCGGCTGTCCGCCGGAGCAATACTGGGCCTATACCGACCACAAGCCCGAATTCGATACCGAGCCGAACGGCTTTTGCTACGCGTACGCGCAGAATTATCAGGCGATCAGCTATTATCGCCTCGACACGCCAGAGATCTCTCCGGATGAACTCTTGAACACGATCAAGAAGTGGCTGGTCGCCGGCCTACCCTCGATGTTCGGTTTCAGCGTCTACAGCTCCTACACCCAGGCCGGCGAAACCGGCGAAATCCCCCTCCCCGTGCACGGCGAGCGCATTGTTGGCGGGCACGCCGTCATTGCCGTCGGCTATGACGACACCAAGTACATCAAGAACAACGCGCCGGGGGCGAAGGAAACCGTGGGGGCTTTCTTGATCCGTAACTCTTGGGGAAAAGATTGGGGCATCGACGGCTATGGCTGGCTGCCGTACGACTATGTGTTGCAGGCCCTGGCCGTCGATTGGTGGACGCTGACCAAGAGCGAATGGGTCAACTCGCAGCAATTCGGCCTCTAATACGGCGTTTGATACGGCCGACGGAGAAATGGGGGACGCGAGTATGTCGATACCGTATCCGCTGGCGCTGGCGCTGCTCGTCTGCGCCTGCGCCGCCGCCAAGCCGCCGGGGAAATCAGTCACGCTGCTCACCGAGGCCGACGCCGGCCGCACAGTCGAACTGTGCGTCGGCGACACCCTGACTATCTCCCTTCCCGGCAATCTGGGCACCGGCTACGAATGGCAGGTCGGCGTCGTCGACAAGACCATTCTCCGGTCCCGCGGCCAGGCGGAATTTACACCGTCCGGCAGCGCGCCCGGCAGCGGCGGCAACCTTGTCCTGCATTTCGAGGCGATCGGCCAGGGCCGGATGGGCCTCACGCTGCACTACCGGCGGCCATTTGCGAAAACAACTACACCGGCCCGGCGGTTTGACGTGACGCTCCTGGTCGGCACGCCGGCGGCATGACAAATAGATGTATTATTTTTGCCATGTCCGAGCCGGTTTCTTTTGCTTTAAAGTAAGTTTTTGCGGTATGCTGGGTAACTGATGGTGAGTTGCCGGAATGAAATAATGAGAAAACCCAGACCCACCCCAGCGCCCCCCGCCGCCGCCAAACGCCCCGAACGCCGCGTCACCTCCTATGACGTGGCGCTGCTGGCCGGCGTGTCGCAGTCGGCCGTGTCGCGCTGCTTCAAGCCGGGCGCCAGCGTGTCGAAAGCCACCCATGAGCGCGTCATGAAGGCGGCCCGCTGCCTCGACTACATCCCCAACGCGGCCGCGCGCAGCCTGATCACGCGGCGCTCGAACCTGGTCGGCGTCATCATCTCCAGCCTGGCCGGACCGGAGGCGCTGGCCGAGCTGAGCCGGCAAATCACGCAGCGCGGCAAGCGCGCCCTGCTATTCACGCCGACGCGCGAGAACGAACTCGACACCATCCTGTCCGAGGTCTGGCAATACCAGGTCGACGGCGTCATCGCCGCCGCCAGCCTGTCGGAGCGCCAGGTGGCGCAATTCGCCCGCCGCCGCGTGCCCCTGGTCATGTTCAACCGCGGCGCGCACGGGCCGGCCGTCAACGCCGTCGTCTGCGACCAGGCCGCGGCGGCGCGCCTGCTGGTGTCGCGCCTGGCCGAGGCCGGGCACCGCCAGTTTGCCCTCATCGACGGCCCGCAGGACTGCGCCGACGCGCAGCAGCGCCTGCTGGGCGCGCGCATGCGCATCGCCGAACTGGGCCTGCCGGTGCCCGCGGTGGTCGACGGCCACGGCGACTACGCCAGTGGCGGCAACGGCATCCGCGCCATCATCGCCCAGCTCGGGCGCGTGCCGGACGCCGTCATCTGCGGCAAGGACGTGGCGGCCATCGGCTGCCTCGACACGGCGCGCCACGAACTGGGCATCAACATTCCCGGCAAGATGGCGGTGGCCGGCTGCGACGCCGTCGAAGCGTCGGCTTGGCTCAGCCACAAGCTGACGACGCTGCGCCAACCGATACAGAAAATGGCGCAGGCGGCCGCCGACCTGCTCTCCGGCCTGATCGACAACCGCGACGCGGCGCCGCAGCAACGGCTGTTCAACGCTCAGTTGGTCGAAGGGGCCACGGCGCGCCTGGACACGCCAGACAGCCGCGACCTGGCGCTGCGCCTGGCGCTGAACAAACATGGTCTGCTGACCATATAAACGCAGGCGCAAGCGCGAAAGCGCAAGCGCGAAAGCGCGGAAGCGCAAGCGTCAACCGAACAGTTTGCCTTTCAACAGACTCAAGCCCTGCTGCAGCAAATCCTGGTCCGGCACGGCGCCCTGCGGTGTCAGCTTGTCGATAATTTGCGGCAGCAACTGCGCCAGGCCGGCCGACGCCTGTTCGGGTGCCACGCCTGCCTGCTGGGCAAGCTGCGCCACCGTGTCGCCGCCCAGCGCCGAAGCGATCTGCTCGCCCGACACCGGCTGGTTGTCGCCAAGCCCGATCCAGGAAGTTACCTGGTCACCCAGCCCGCTCTCCTGGAACTTTTGCAACAAGGCGGGCAAGCCGCCGGCGCCGTTGATCAAACCCATCACGCCGCTCAATAAATCCGCCTGCGGCGCCGCATCCTGCTGTTGCCCTCCCAGCGCCCCCAATGCCTGCCCCGCCAACTGGTCTAGTAATCCCATCATCGCCTCCTGAGAACGTCACGCTGAAGTGCAGCAATGCGCTGCGGCCCGGCTGGCAATGCACAGTTCGGCATACCGGCCTGTGTCGATTGTACTGCACGGCGGCGAATTTTAATGTTTGATTTACATCAACAAGTGTAGAATTAAATCTCACACTTACTGAGGAGTATCAACGCATGAATATCAATAAAGCAGTAGACAAGGCGTATGAAGGCAAATCCCTCAAGGAAATCGCCGATGCCCCCGTCGATGCCCTGCAAGGCGTGAGCGCCAAGGACGCCGAACTGTTGAAGCAAGCCTTCAACATCAAGACCGTGCGCGACCTGGCAGAATTGAAATACTCGAAATGGGCCAGGGCCATCGTGTTCCTGGCCGATACGGAAGCCTGAGGCCAGTCCGCGCGGCACGCCGGCCCGGCGCGCTGCGCGCCGGGCCGTTCCCCTGCGGAAAACACCGCTTTTATACAGACGCGTTCGCTGAAGCTTGCAGCGGATGGTTTTGCGCCGTCCAGGGCTGGACGAAGAAACGTTCGCCCCACTCCGCGTCGATCTCCGCCAAGCTGGCCGGCTGCCAGCGCGGCCGCATATCCTTCTCGATCAGCAGCGCGCGGATGCCCTCGGCGAAATCCGGCCCCGCCGCACACGCCAGCGACACGCCCAGTTCCAGCTGAAACACCTCGAATAGCGACAAGTGGCGGGCGCGCTCCTGCATGGCGTGCGCCAGCCAGGCCGAGCCGGGACAGCCGTGCCGCAGCGACGCCACGGCTTTTTGCAGCCAGCGCTCGTCGCTGTCGATGCCGCCGATGCGCGCGACGATGGGCGCCAGGCGCGGACCGGCGCACCATGCGTCGATGGCGTCGATATGCCGGCGCAGCGGCCCCGGCTCCGCCGCCTCGCCGGCGTGCTGCGCCCGCGCCAGCACCTCGTCGAGCAGGGCGTGGTTGTCCCCGGCGCGGCCGCTCCATGGCTGGCGCCGCAGTTGCGCGATGACCTCCGCCTTGGCCGCGTGCGCCAGTTGGTAATCGGCCAGTTTGACGAAACGGGCGTCGCTGGCGTCGATGGCGGCGCCGGTCAGCGCCAGGAACAGGCCGAGCCGGCCCGGCATGCGGTTCAGGAACCAGCTGGCGCCGACGTCCGGGTACAGGCCGACCGAGATTTCCGGCATCGCCAGCCGCGATCCCTCGGTGACGACGCGGTGGCTGGCGCCGGCCATCAGGCCGATGCCGCCGCCCATAACTATCCCGTGGCCCCAGCACAGCACGGGCTTGGCGTAGCTGTGGATCAGGTAGTCGAGCCGGTACTCGTCGCTGAAGAAGCGCAGCGCGTAGTCGTTGCCGAGGACGTCGCCGCGCCGCGCCGACGCGTGGTGCTGGCGCATCGAGGCGTACAGGTTCTGCAGATCGCCGCCGGCGCAGAAAGCCTTGTCGCCGGCGGCTTGCAGCACCACCAGCGCGACGGCCGGATCGGCCTGCCACGCCGCCAATTGCGCGTGCAGCAGCACGATCATCTCATGCGACAGCGCGTTCAGCGTCTTCTCGGCGTTCAGCGTGGCGACGCCCAGCGTCGCGCCGCCGGCGCAGGCCAGCGTCTCGAACAGCACGGCGCTCATGCGTTCCGCCATACGGGCGCGCGCTTTTCCAGGAAGGCGTTGACGCCCTCCTTCTGGTCGGCGCTGTCGAACAGGCGCACGAAAGCGGCGCGCTCCTGCGGCAGCATGGCCGCCATCGGCTGCGCGCGGGCGCCCTGGATCAACTGCTTGCACGCCTTGACGCTGGTCGGGCTTTGCCGGGCCGCCTGGCTGGCCAGCGCCAGCGCCCGCGGCAGCGCGGCGCCCCGCTCCACCACCTCCTCGACCAGGCCGATGCGCAGCGCCGTGGCGGCGTCGATGCGTTCGCCGCACAGTATCATGCGCTTGGCCCAGCCCTCGCCGACCAGCCAAGCCAGGTTTTGCGTGCCGCCGGCGCACGGCAGCAGGCCGACGGCCGCTTCCGGCAGCGCCATCTGCGCCTGCGTCTCGACGATGCGCAGGTCGCAGGCCAGCGCGCATTCCAGCCCGCCGCCCATCGCGTAGCCGTTGATCGCGGCGATCGAGACACCGCGAAACCCGGCCAGCGCCTCGAAGGCGGCGCCGAAACTGTCGGCCATGTCGCGCGCCACCGCCAGCTCGCCGCCGGCAAACAGCTTCAGGTCGGCGCCGGCGGAAAAGAACTTGTCGCCGCCGCCGGTCAGCACCAGGCTGTAGATGTCGGCGTTGGCGTTCAACTCGCCGACCAGCCGGCGCAAATCCTTCAGGCTGGCGCCGGTCCAGGTGTTGGCCGGCGGGTTGGCGATGGTGACGACGGCCGTGCTGCCGACGATCTCCACCAGCAGATTCGTATAACTCATAAAAACTCCTCGTTGGCTTCATTGTTTAATAAATGGCGCGCGACGATGACGCGCATGATTTCGTTGGTGCCCTCCAAAATCTGGTGCACGCGCACGTCGCGCAGATAGCGCTCCAGCGGGTATTCGCGGATGTAGCCGTAGCCGCCGTGGATCTGCAGCGCCTCGTTGCAGACGGCGAAACCGGTGTCGGTGGCGAGCCGCTTCGCCATCGCGCAGTAGACCGAGGCGTTGGGCGCGCCGGCGTCCAGCTTGGTGGCGGCCAGGCGCACCATCTGGCGCGCCGCCACCAGCTCCGTCTGCATGTCGGCCAGCTTGAACTGCAGGGCCTGGAACTCGGACAGGCGGCGCTTGAACTGCACGCGCTGGTGCATATACCGCTGCGCGCTGTTCAGCGCCGACTGCGCCGCGCCGACCGAGCAGGTGGCGATGTTGATGCGGCCGCCGTCGAGCCCACGCATCGCCAGCTTGAAGCCGTCTCCCTCGCGCCCCAGCAGGTGCGCGGCCGGCACGCGCACCCGGTCGAAGCTGACGGTGCGGGTGGGCTGGCTGTTCCAGCCCATCTTTTCCTCCTTGCGGCCGTAGCTGACGCCGGCGCTGTCGGCCGGCACGAGGAAGGCCGAGATGCCGCCGGCGCCGGGGCCGCCGGTGCGCGCCATCACCACCAGCGCGTCGGTGGCCCCGGCGCCGGAAATGAAGGCCTTGCTGCCGTCGATCAGATAGTCGGCGCCGGCCAGCGTCGCCGTCGTGCGCAGCGCCGCCGCGTCGGAGCCGGCGCCGGCCTCGGTCAGGCAGTACGAGGCGAGCTTGCGGCCGCTGGCCAGGTCGGCCACCCAGGCGGCGGCCACGGCCGGGCTAGCCCATTCGGCAATCATGGCGGCGGCCATATTGTGGATGGTGATGTAGGCCGTCGTCGACGGGCAGGCGCGGGCCAGCTCCTCGAACACGATGGCCGCGTCCAGCCGCGACAGGCCCAGTCCGCCCAGCGACTCGGGCACATACAGGCCGCAAAAACCCAGCTCGCCGGCGTGGCCGATGACACGGCGCGGGAAAAAGGCGTCGGCGTCCCACTGCGCCGCCTGGGCCGCCATTTCGCCGGCGGCAAACTGCCGCGCCAGCGCCTGGCAGGCGCGCTGCTCTTCGCTCAGTTCGAAGTCCATGACGGCACCCCGCTCAGTTGGACGTGGATAGGAAATTGCAAGATGGGAAAGGATAGTAGACTCATGGAGAAGCTTTCTCAATGCACGGCGCCTGCGCGCCTTCGCTCGTCTGAATATGCCATGCGCATCCGCATGGCGCCCGCCGCGCACCTTCCGTACCCGGCCAGACCCAAGAAAGCACGGCGCGCTCCGCCGTGGCGGCCGCCGGCCGCACCAGAACATCGCCTTCCGCAATGCCTTCTTGAAGATCAACAGGCCGGTATCCGGGCTCGCAAGTCTTGTTACTTCGCCTTCCCAGTCGCGCGCGACCAGTGGCATCCATGAAGTAACCGCACTTGCCTACCGTTGCGGAGGCAGCAGGGGCGTGGCGTTGTACCGACTCAACGCGCACCACTTTCCCGTTTAACGCCAGACAAGAACATGTTCTGGCGCACCTGTTGAATTAAGAGTAACACAACATATTACGTTTACGTAAACGTCATGCAAATTTTATATCGCCGCACCGTTCGATTGATCCGCAACAAAGCTCCACGGCGCGCGCTGTTTAGGCTCGATCACTGGGCCGGCGCTGCCGGCAAGCCGAGGAGGCGACATGCAACCCTGTCTGATTGTGTATTACTCGCGCAGCGGCATGACCGCGAAAGCGGCCACGGCGCTGGCGCGGGCCTGCGGCGCCGACGTCGAGCGCATCCGCGACGTGCAGCCGCGCACCGGCATGCTGGGCTTCCTGCGCTCCGGCTACGAAGCCTTGCGCGGCAAGACGCCGGCCATCGACACGCGCGCGCACGACCCCGCCAACTACGCGCTCACCATCCTCGGCACCCCCGTCTGGGTCGGCCATGTGGCCTCGCCGCTGCGCACCTACCTCGTCAAGCACCGGCAGCGCCTGAACCGCGTGGCCGTGTTTTGCACCATGGGCGGTTCCGGCGCGGAAGAAGCCCTGGCCGACATTGCCGCGCTGTGCGGCAAGCAGCCGGCCGCCACGCTGGCGCTGACGGAACGGCAGATCCGCGATGGCCAGCACGAGGCGATGCTGGCGGCGTTTGCCCGCCGCCTGGTCAGCGAGGGCGCGATGGCGCCGCCCGCGCAACAGCCGGCCGAGGTGTGAGGCTCAGCGGCCCAGCGCCGCGAGCACGGGCCGGCACAGCGCGCGCAGCGTCGCCGCATCCCAGTCCGCCCCCGTGTCCAGGCTCAGCGCCAGCGCGCGTTCGTCGCCGGACAGCGGCTCGCGGTGCGCCAGTTGGTGGGCCAGCACGGCGGCGTCGGCGTCGGACGGATCGCCGCCGGCGCGCGCCCGCGCCGCCACGCGCGCGCGCAGCGTCGCCTCGCCCGCCCGCAGGTCGATGATGAAAAACGGCACGCCCAGCGCGTCGGCCAGCGTGCGGAACAATTGCCGTTGCTGGCGCTGCAGGAAGGTCGCGTCAACCAGCGCCGGCATGCCGGCGCGGACGATGGCGGCCGCCAGCAGGCGCAGGCGCGCGTAGCTGGCCTGCGTGGCCGCCGGACCATACAGGCCGGCGGCGGCCTCGCCCGCCGCGGCCGGCCCGAAGGGGGCGAGGCCTTGCATGCGCTTGCGCTCGACGTCGGCGCGCACCTGCACGGCGCCCAGCAGCTCGACCAGCGCGCCGGCGACGGTCGATTTGCCGCTGCCCGACACGCCATGCAGAATCAGCAGCGCCGCCGGCGCCGGCGCCATCGACTGCAGCGCGAACTGGCGGTAGCGGGCCGACGGCGCCGCCCCGTCCGCGCGCGGCTCCCGCAGGCGCAGCACTTTCCAGCGCACCTGCGCCGCCTCGATCTGGTAATAGCGCAGCACGGCCAAGCCCTCGTAATCGCCGCTGCGCATCAGATAGCCGTTCAGCAGGCGCGCCGCCAGCGCGGGCAAGCCGCGCGCCAGCAAGTCCATGCTGACGAAGGCCAGGTCGCTCATCACGTCGGTCCAGCGCAGGCTCTCGCTGAACTCGATGCAGTCGAACACCTCCACGCGCCCGTCCACGGTGACGATATTCGCGCAATGCAAGTCGCCGTGGCAGTTGCGCACCCGGCCGTCGGCCTTGCGCCGCAAGAACGTGCCGCGCAGCCGCGCCTGCTGCGCCGCTTGCCAGCCGCGCAAGGCGCCGACGCCGCCCGCCTCGTCGGGACCGGCCAGCGCGGCCAGCAGCGCCAGATTGTCGTCGGCCACCTGTTGCAGCACCTGCGGCGTGCCCCAGTGGCTGGTCGGCGGCGCCACGTCGGCGCGCCGGTGGAACGATTCCAGCACGGCCGCCAGCTGGTCGACCTCGTCGGCGCCTAATTGCCCGGCCTCGATGCGCCGGCTCCACAGCGCCTGCTGGGCGAAGGCGCGCATGCGCACGGCATACTCCAGCGGCGGTCCGCCGCCGCTGAAACGGGGTTGGGCCTGGCTGCCGCGCACCGTCACGACGTCCAGGTACAGGGCCGGCGCCAGACGCCGGTTCAGGCGCACCTCTTCCAGGCAAAAGAAGCGGCGCGCGTCGAGCGTGCTGAAGTCAAGGAAATCGAAGCGCACGGCCTTCTTGATTTTGTAGGCGTAGGCGCCCGCCACCAGCACCCAGGAAATATGGGTTTCGATCAATTCGACCGTCGCGCCCGCCTGCTCCAGCGCGCCGACGAGCAAGCGGATCAGATTTTCCTGGGCGGCCAACTGGCTGGGCTCTGACATGGGCAATCCTGAGAATGGCAACGGCGCGGCAAAACGCGGCGCCCGCCCAGCATACCCCGTATCATCCGGCCGCGCCCCTGCGCCGCATCAAAATGCGGCCCCGGGCGGCTAGCCGCGCCGGCACTGGCTGATCGAATACTGCAACGTCGCCGGCTGCAGCACCGCGCTGAAGTTCACCGCCTCGCTCACGGAGGCCAGCCGCAAGGTCGCGGAAATCACAAACTGCAGCCGCTTGCTCGCCCCCGCGTTCAACTCCAGCCGGGCGCGGACGTCGCGCAGCCGCGGTTCATGCCGCTCGATGGCGGCGCGCAGATGGGCGCAGACGGTTTTGCGGTCGGCGTCGCTGGACAGGCAAAAGCCGGAAAAATCGATCAAGCCGTAGTCGAGCATCGAACTGGCCGCATCCGGATACTCGGCCAGCATCGCCTCGGGCAGCACCGTGCGGGTATTCAACAGCGCCTCCAGGTCGCGCGCGACGGCGTCTTTCAATTGTTCCAGCGACAGGCGCGCAAGCAGCCCATCCGCGCCCGCGTAGCAGCGGTCGTCGATCAGGCGGTCAAACAGGCTGGGCAGATATTTGCTCATGCATGCAACGGTAGCAGACTGCGCAACGCGGCAATTGTTTCCCGTCAACAGCCCGCGGCCGATTTGATGCCAGCATCGTAGCGGCCCGTACACGAAAAGGCTCCCACTATGGATAAATTTCAGCCGCACTATGCGCGCGAACTCGGCTTCTTCCGCCGCTTTTCACGCGAGTTTGCCGAGCGCTATCCGAAAATCGCCGCCAACCTGCTGATGCACGGCGAAAGCAGCGAAGACCCGCACGTCGAGCGCATGATACAGGCGTTCGCCTTCCTGACCGCGCGCATTTCCAAGCGCCTCGACGACGACTACCCGCAATTGACGGAAGCGCTGCTGGAAACGCTGTATCCGCATTATCTGCGCGCCTTTCCCAGCTGCGCCATTGCGCGCTTCGACGGCGCGGCGGCAGGCGAGCGGGCCGCGACCATCCCGCGCGCAACGGTGATGAAATCGGCTAAAGTCAGGAACGTCAAATGCACGTTCAAGTCCATTTACGAGGTGAGCATCGCGCCGCTGTCGATCGCCGAGGCACGTTTCCATCCCCATATCGCGGCGCCGCCCTCCATGCCGCTGCCGGCCGGCGTGAGCGCCTCGCTGCGCATTGCCGTGCAGGCGGGTTCGGCGGAGCAAGCGGGGCCGCGCCGCCTGCGCGTGTTCATCGACGGCGACCCCTCGTTCTGCGCGGCCCTGCGCGATGCCCTCTTCCTGCACACGGCCAGCGCCTACGTCGAGGCGGGCGGCGACGGCAAATGGCTGGCGCTGGACGCCATTCCCGTCACGGCGGTCGGCTTCGCCGAAGCCGACGCACTCATTCCGTTTTCCGCGCGCTCGCATCCCGCCTACCGCCTGCTGACGGAATATTTTTGCTTCCCCGACAAGTTCAACTTCTTCGACATCGAACTGGCGCGCCTGGCCGCCGTCCTGCCGCCCGGCTGCCGGGACTTTTCCCTGCACCTGGCGCTCAAGGGCATACCGGCCGACTCCAACCGGGCGCGCATCCTGTCGGCGCTGTCGCCCAAGAACCTGCTGCTGGGCTGCACGCCCGTCGTCAACCTGTTCGAGCAGGCCGGCAACCCGCTGGACGTGACGCACATGAAGTCCGAGTACACGCTGCTGGCGGACCCGGCCCGCGCCTACGCTTACGAGATACACAGCATCGTGGCGGCGCAGATCAAAAAGGACACGGCGGACGGCAGCGCCGGCACCCCGTTCCGGCCGTTCTACGCGCTGCACGCGGGCGAGCAGCCGGACCAGAACAGCCACTACTGGGTGACGCGGCGCGACGACATGGTGGCCGCCACCAGCCCGGGGCACGAAACCAAAATCGCCTTCGTCGACAGCGACTTCAACCCGATGCTGCCGGAAACGGCAACGCTGTCGACGACGCTGCTGTGCAGCAATCGAGACTTGCCCTGCGCACTGGCGGTCGGCTTGCCGGACGGCGACCTGGAAGCCGGCGGCGACCTGGCCCGCGCGCCGATCCATTTCCTGCGCAAGCCGAGCGCGCCGCAGCGCTTCGAGGCCGGGCGCGGTGCCCACTGGCGCCTGATCTCACACCTGTCGCTGAACTTCCGCTCGCTATGCGAGGCCGGCCTGGCCGATTTCCGCAAAATGCTGAGCTTGCACGACCTGCCCCAATCGGCCACCTCGCAGCGCCAGATCATGGGCATCACCGGCCTCGCACACGAAGCCGTCATGTCCTGGGTCGAGGGCAAGCCCCATGCCTTCCTGATGCCCGGCATCGCCATCCGCATGACCCTCGACGAAGAGGCTTTCGTCGGCAGCGGCGTGCACGCGTTCGCGCAATTGATGGATCAATTCCTCGCCCTGTACGGCCAAATCAACCTGTCCACACAATTAATCATCCTGTCCCACAAGACCGGCGAGGAGTTGCTGCGATGCCAACCACGAAGCCCGATGCCGGGCGAGCCTGCGTAATCCAGCGCCTGCTCGACGAGCCCTACCGTTTTCAATTCTTCCAGGCCGTGCGCGTGCTCGAAACCTGGCTGAAACAGCACGGTGCGGCCGGCGAGAACGTGCTGGCCGACTACCTGCGCTTTGAAAACAGCGTCTCGCTGGCCTTCCCCGCCAGCGAAATCGAAGCCCTCTCGGCCGAAGCGGCCGCCCCCATCAGCGACGCTAATACGCTATTAGCCGCCCTGTTCGACCGGACGCTCAAGCATATCCGCATCACGCCCGCCTTCATGGGCTTACTTGGCGCCGGCGGCGCCCTGCCCTATCACTACACCGAGCGCATCGGCAACCAGCTCCACAACGAAAAAAACCACGGTCCGCGCGCCTTCCTCGACACCTTCTCGAACCGGGCGCTGGCATTGACGTATGCGGCCTGGGGCAAGTACCGGATCGAATGCCAGTTCGACGCGCCCGGCAAGGACCGCTTTCTGCACGTGCCGCTGGCGCTCGCCGGCTTCCGGCCCGGCGCCCGCCACGGCGCCGATGCGCAGGCCGTCAGCGACCAGGCGCTGGCCTATTACGCCGGCGTGCTGCGGCAGCGCCCGGTATCGGCCGTCGTCTTGGCGCGCGTGCTGTCCGACTATTTTGGCGTGCCCGTCGCGCTGGAAGAATTTGTCGGCGGCTGGCACGCGCTGGCAAGGGAAAACCAGATGGCGTTCGGCTCCGCCAACGCCGTCATCGGCAGAGCGATCGCCGGAACGCGGGTGTGGCGCCACGACTTGCGCGTGCGCATACGCATCGGCCCCCTCGACGCGCAGCATTACGCGCGCTTCCTGCCGGGCGCCGATGGCGCGGCGACGCTGCGGAACATGCTCGCCGCCTTCGCCGGCGCGCCGCTGCACTACACGGTCCACCCCGTGCTGCGCGGCGCCGACGTCACGCCGCTGCGCTTCGCGGCCGGTGACGCCGTGTGGGGGCGGCGCCTGGGTTTCGACGCCTTCGTCCTGGCCGGGCCCGACGCGCGCGAGCGCGACGACATGTTTTACGAACTACGCCCATAAGGCCAGCCTGTTGACGCTCGACAAGTTGGCGCCCGCGCGAGCGGCTACAGTTGGCAACACCCCTACCGTTCGCGGCGCCAGTCCAACCATCCAGACGGGAGCAGACATGACGACATTTCAGGGCGACACCGCCACCCTGGCCGCGCTGGACCAAACACAGCAAGACCGGCGCCTGCTGCGCATGAGCTTCCCCCGCAACGACGCGCCGCCAAACGCCCTGATGCTGGCCAACCGCCTCGACGCCACCGAAAGCATGTCGCGCGATTTCCGCTACGAAATCGAAGTGCTCAGCGACAGCGCCCACATCCCCCTCAAGGAAGTCACCGGGAAAATGGTCGGCATCGCGCTGGTGCGCGAGGACGGCAAGCTGCGCCACTTCAACGGCTACGTCCACGAATTCAGCCTCGTCAAGACGGATGGCGGCTTCGCCTTTTATCGCATGGTGCTGCGGCCCTGGCTGGCCGACCTGCGCCTGCGCCGCGACTGCGCGACCTTCCAGAACATGTCCACCAGCGAACTGTGCAAAACCATTTTCAGCCGCTACCTGAAACGCCGCTACATGACGCGGCTGGTCGAGGACGACCCCGACGTGACGATGCGCATCCAGCACAATGAAAGCGACCACAACCACCTGCACCGGCGCCTGGAGGCGAGCGGCTGGCATTACTGGTACGAACACGCCCCCGACGGCCACACCCTCTGGCTGGGCGACGACACGCGGCAAGCCGCCCCCATCGACGGCGCGGCGCCCGACATGGCCTTCCACCGCCACTCCGGCTCGCTGGAAGACGACGGCGTCGCCCAGTGGCGCCCGGCGCGCCGCGTCGGCTCCGGCGAAAGCATCGTCGGCAGCTTCGACTTCAAGAGCGCCCGCGCCGCGCAGGGCGAGCGCCTGTCGTCGAACCGCCAGGGCGCCGTGCCCAGCTACGAAGTGTTCGAAGACATGGGGGCATACGGCTTCAATCCGGGCGGCAACGGCGGCGACGCCCTGGCCCAGCGGCGCATGGAGGAACACGACGCGCGCGGCCAGTACTTCGACGCGGGCGGCAACGACCGCAGGGCGCAGCCCGGCCGCTGGTTCACCTTGAGCGGGCATTTCAGCGACGCCCCCAGAGCCGGCGCTGGCGACGCCGACGCCGCACCGGACAGGGTCGGCGAGCGCCAGTATTTGATACTCAGCGTGCACCACCTTGCCAGCAACAACTACCAGGACGGCAGCGCCGCGCCGTCGAGCTACACCAACACCTTCACATGCGTGCGCAAAAGCCTGCCCTGGCGGCCCGGCCGCGGCTTTCACAGCAAGGACACGCGCATGCACGGCGTGCAGACGGCCGTCGTCGTCGGCCCGGCCGGCGAAGAAATCCACACCGACGAATACGGCCGCGTCAAAGTGCAATTCCACTGGGACCGGGCCGGCAAGTTCGACGCCGCCAGCTCGGCCTGGGTGCGCGTGATGACGCCATGGGCCGGCCAGGGCTTCGGCCACATCAGCCTGCCGCGCGTCGGCGACGAGGTCGTCGTCCAATTCCTCGACGGCAATTGCGACCGCCCCCTGATCATCGGCAGCGTCTACAACGCCGCCCGGATGCCGCCGTGGGAGCTGCCCCGGCACAAGACCCAGAGCGGCGTGCTGAGCCGCTCCACCGTCGGCGGCGACGCCGCCCAGGCCAACGCGCTGCGTTTCGAAGACCAGCTCGGCAAGAACGGCGTGCAACTCGGCAGCAGCCACGGCCGCAGCGAACTGAACCTGGGCTGGTTGCGCCAGCCCAACAACGCCGCCGGCGCCGAACCCCGCGGCGAAGGGGCCGAACTGCGCAGCGACGAACACCTGGCGCTGCGGGCCGGCAAGGGACTGTTGCTGTCGGCCTGGAATAGCGCAGGCGCCCGGCAACTGGCGCGCGGCGAATACCTGGCCCTGCTGGAAGAATGCATCAAACTGGCCAGCTCGCTGGGACAGTACGCCGCCGAGCACCAGGCGCTGCCACTCGACAACAAGGAGCAAGAGGCGCTGCAGGCGGCGTTGCAACGGTGGGAACACGGCAGCAACACCTCACCCCGGGGGCAAGACGGCGGCGCGCCCGTCATCGCCGCCAGCGCCCCGGCCGGCATCAGCTTCGCCACGCCGAAAAACATCGTCAGCTATGCCGGCGCCAACCTCGACATGGTGGCGCAACAGCATCTGCAATTGACGGCGGGCCAGCGCTTCAACGTCAACGCCGGCAAAGGCGTTTCCCTGTTCGCGCACAGCGAGGGCATCAGGGCCATCGCCCACAACGGCAAATTGATCCTGCAAAGCCAGCATGACGACACCGCCATCAACTCCGCGAAAAACGTCAACATCACCGCCAACGACAGCAAAATCGTCCTGATGGCCAAGGAACTGCACCTCGTCGCCGAGGACGGCTCCTTCATCAAGATAGGCGCCGGCGGCATCACGCTGGGCAGCAACGGCGACATCCGCCACAAAGCCTCCAGTTTCCCGTTCAGCGGCCCCGCCACCATGCACACGGAATTACCCACCTTCGGCGGCGGCGCGCCGGACCAGCAATTCATCGTCAAATACGGCGCCCACACCGACGCCGCCATGGTTGCCGCCAACCGGCAATTTGAAATTGACATGAGCGATGGCAGCACGATCAAGGGCGTCACCGACGCCGACGGCAAAACCGCCATCTTGCAGCGCGATGCCATGCATATTGCCGACATCCGGATTCTGAAAGACAACAAATAGCGGCGGACAAGGAAAAGCGATGGGATACCCGAAAAAACCATGCGTGATTGGCAAAGACACCAGCGTCCTGCAATGCAATCGCGCCTATGACAAGACGGTCGACGCCCGGCCCAATTTACCCGGCAACATCATCGTGATCCACGGGGTGAACGACGTCGGCACCAGCTTTGGCGCGGTCGAACAGGGGTTGTGTCAGGGGCTAGACGTCAGGTTACACGGCATCAAGTCCGGCCAGGCCAGCCTGTTCATTCCCGGCACCTACCGCATGCCGGAGGCCAAGGACAAAGACATCGTGGAGCCGGACCCGGACGCCGTGTTCTTCAAACGAAAGATGAACGACAACACGCATAGCCCGGTGATTCCGTTTTACTGGGGGTTTCGCGAGCTGAAGGACTCAGCCCAAACGGTGAACGGGCAGCGCACCGACCGCTACGGCAACCGCCTGGACAAAGACCTGTCCAAAGGCGGCGGCCCCTTCGGCAACGCCAGCAACACATTGCCGGACATGTGGAACAAGGGTTTGTACGCCCCCATGGATGTCGGCGGCGACCCGGTTCGGCCGCTGATGACTGCGCCCGGGCGCATCTACATGGTGCTGGCGGCAAAGCGGCTGGCGGCACTGATCGCCATGACCCGCGACTATGACAAGGATGACGTTGTATCGATCGTCGCCCACAGCCAGGGTTGCCTGATATCGCTGCTGGCACAAGCGTTCCTGCTCGACGAAGGGGCGCGGCCTGCCGACACCCTGATCCTGACCCATCCGCCATACAGCCTGGAGGAAGGCACCACGATGTTCTTTGACCTGGTCGAGGGCACCCAGATATTCGGCGGCGGCCAGGACGCGGCGATGGCCGACCAGTATGCCGCCATCGACGCGCGCCAGACTTTTGACGCGCGCCTGCGCACACTCGTCAACATCGTGCAGGGGGTGGCGGCAAAGAAGTGCTCGACACCCGTCTTCGCCGCCTTGGGCGATCAGGCCAAACACCACGGCATGGTGGGCGCGAAATGGAGCGCGGCGGCGGACCGCGACAATCGCGGCAAGGTCTACCTGTACTTCTGTCCGGAAGACATGACGGTAGCATTGGACAACATCAAGGGCATAGGCTGGCAAGGCGTGCCGGACTACCTGAGCGGAACCGCATTATCCAAAACCCGGACAGTGCTGCAGAACCGGCACGGACAATCTACTCCTCCGCCTGGCCAAGAGTTATGGGAGCGCGAAAACCAAGATCGTAAACCCCTCGCCGAACTAGGCCCGAGCTTCTTCCAGCGCGTCTTCACCGACAAGATACGCATTGACCCGGTGAGCAACGCGCCAAAAGCCGTCCTGGTGGGCCAGGCCCCGCACGATTTCGCGCTGCGCGTCAAAGGCGAGGATGGGCGCGAACACGTCGCCGAATCAATCCGGGCGCACCGCGCCGTCAGCAAGGAAGCGCCGTGGCCCGCAAAACAAGGTGGCCAACCGGGTAAGCCTCAGGCGGACGCAGGCAAGCGCGACGGACTGTGCACCATCAACGGCGAAGCCCTGCGCGTTCCCGTTGCGGCCCAGTTGCGCATGGCTGGCCAAATCGACGCCTTAACGTCTTACACCGTTTCCAACAATAGTATTACTTCCGTCAAAAAGCAGGGACCGTTCGAGGACGTCGATCCGATCGACGCCGCCACTGCCGTCACCAGCAAACAGGGAGTCACCGGCCTGCGCGAGGAATTGATTGATGACCCCTCCCCCAACTCCAGGGGGTTCCCCGGTGGCAACTACAAAGAACTGAGCTCGGAAGAAACGAAGAAGGTGGAGCGGATTATAAACAGCAAAAGGAACATCGCCGATCAGGGAAAATTTAAGAGCGTCCGGCCCACCTATGACAAGGGCGGCCCCAAGCTCCTGGTTACCCGCTATGAGACGCCCAATGAAGCGCGCAAGCGTTGGCAGCACGAAGTCAGCCCGAAATCCTTCCACGGCGCGATCATCGGCAACGCCGAGAACCACCGCAATGTCACCGCTTACGATGTCGCGATCGGTGGCGGCAAGGCGTCGAGCGATCCGAGTTTCTACAGGTATTTATGCGCCGTGGCAGATTGGCGATTACAAAAAGATGCTACGGCACCGAGTCGTCCATCAATAATGCGCTGGGAAAAATTTATCGATATATTCAGTATTTATTGGGACGCCGAAACGACACGTCATAAAAATATAATCGAAGGCAGTGCCAACTATTACAGCACCGGGAAAATTCCGGCCTACGTGCCGGCACTGGCAACCGGATTGCCTTCGACTGTCGTCTGCGAAACCCTGGCTGGCAGACGCACGCTACCGACTCCGTCAGCACGCGACGCCAAACCGCCTGTTACTGCCACCAATGCCAATCAAAAAGAAAAAAAGGCTGATGCATGAACGCCAATGCAGAAAAACAGCCTCCTCTGCTATGGCGACATATATTCGGCGCACTGATTGCCTTTCTTATCTTGCTTCCGCTTTGGGGGATTTTTGTACTCCGGTTCATTCAACCCGAAACCATTATCTTGACACAGGAGCAATTCATGAGTAATGAGCGAATATGGCCGATATTGAAATGGTTTGTTTTCTTGCCGTTGGCGATGATAGCGGTGCTCTTTGGCGTGTACTGGGCGATGGCGGTCAAGAATGCTGAGGCAAAATATAAGCAACAAATATTGACAGCGCAACCCAAAATCACAGTCAGTGAGCAGACGAGACGAGAATACGTATTGGAAATCATCGGCCTGGGCGTCACGTTGGACAAGTACCGGCAAGGCAAGCTGTGGGAGGCGCTGCAAAAAGGCAGCCCCCACGTGACGATCCGCGAAGAGGATCCGAAAAAATATCCTTGGACCGATATGGACAAATCCGGAATCGCCGGCGGACGGGGGGGAGATACGCTTGAAAATGGCGCGCAGAACACACCTATGTATTACGGCGTGCCTGTTTTTGATGCTGAGGCGCCGGTATTTAACTCAAGATTAGTTGACAGACCAAACGCCCCTCTCGTGGGTCTGGCCGCAGGAGCGGTTTCGTCCGGCATGGCCTGGCATTTGTTCGTCGTCGGCCCCCGCCGCTTCGCCGAACGGCCCGACCGCATTCTCGACGACGTCTTCGCTTTCTTCGACGCAAACCCCGACGTGCCGTATATCGTCCTCAACTCGGAGGACAGCATGGCATCGCGCGACATATACCGTCCGATTGGCTCGCCGCCGCTGCTCAAAGACGGCTACTACATTCCCGAAATGCCCGACGCCTCGGCTTTGTTTGTGCTGGCCCGACGCGAACGGGTCGACGCGGTGCGACCATTCGCCTTTGATGACGTCCCTCCGGAAGCGAGCGTGGATCAACTCAATCAGTATGGTGTCGCGCGCCGCTTGTTTCTTGCCTACACAGCGCTGGAACGAACAGTTCCCCATCCAGACAAAGAAAAAGATCCAGAAGCGTACACAGAACGCCAGCCGCTCATTGCCGAATGGCTCCCTGTCGCGGCGCAATTCGCCCAACGCCCCGACATTCGCGGAACCGGCGTCAACAACACCCTCAAAGGCGTCGCCCCCTGGGTGCATTATCCACCCAAGAATTGGAAGCCAACCCCATGGTTCCCCATCCCCTGGAATAACGACCAGCTCGACACCTTCGACAGGCTACCCACGCTCGGCTTCCTGCACCGCCCCACCTTCGTCAAGTTCGCCGACGAACACGGCAAGCCGCTGACCCGCCGCGACGAACGGGAAAAGGCGCTGCAGGCCGGCTGGCAGCAAGCGCTGCAGACGCTGCCCGAGGCGCAACGCCTGAAGGCGCCGGCCCGCATCATCGCCGCCACCGGCGGCAACACCGAGCAGTTGATCGCGCTGCACAGCACGCTCAACGCCTACGCGGCCCAAGGCGGCCCGGTCTACGACAACGCCAATTCCGAGCAATTCATCGACACCGACAAGCGCCTGGGCAACACCGGCGCGGCCACGCTGTTCGTGCAAATGGGTATCGGCGTCATCGGCAGTTACCGCAGCGGCGGCGTCAGCGCGGCGATCAACCTGCGCGATGGCAATGAAGCATCCATCGTCCTCATCAGCCCGCCATCGGACGCGGCCCGCAAGGCGCAGCACCGTCCGAACGGCGACGACGTCTTCGGAAACCGCGCCACGCCGATGATAGACCCGGCGAACTATCCGCCGAACTAAGGCAACGAGATGTCCCCATCCATCGCAGATCACGGAGTGTATGCCATGTCAACACCGGCACCGAAGTCTCAAGCAAAACAGCGAACGGGCAAGCGCCGGACATGGTCGCGGTTGAAGTGGTGTGCCATCGCATTTTCAACAATTCTGGCCGTCACCGCCGGAACCCGCTGGGCGATGGCGCTCAAAAATATGGAGGCGAAACCGCAGCCGGCGCCGCAGGTCGCCGTCAGCGAACAGGGCAAGCGGGAATACGTGTTGGAAATCATCGGCCTGGGCGTCACACTGGACAAGTACCGACAAGGCAAACTGTGGGAGGCGCTGCAAAAAGGCAGCCCCCACGTGACAATCCGCGAGCAGGATGCGAAAAAATATCCGTGGGATGCGCAGGAGCGCAAGGGCATGGGCGGTGGGCGCGGCGGCGACTCTCTTGAGAATGGCGCCCAATTCACGCCGATGTACTATGGCGTTCCTGTGTTTAATGCTCAATCACCAATTGCCGACCCTGAAATGGCCGACCAGCCGAATGCGCCATATGTAGGGCTAGCCGCTGGCGCAGTTTCGTCAGGTATGGCATGGCACTTATTCGTGGTTGGCCCCCGCCGCTTCGGCGAACGGCCCGATCGCATTCTCGACGACGTCTTCGCCTTCTTCGACGCGAACCCTGACGTGCCATATATCGTTCTCAATTCGGAGGATAGCATGGGCTCGCGTGACAGCTATCGTCCGGATGGGGCCGCCAAACTTATTAGAGACGGCTACTACATCCCCGAAATGCCCGACGCCTCGGCATTGTTCGTGCTGGCCCGGCGCGAACGGGTCGACGCGGTGCGACCATTCGCCTTTGATGACGTCCCTCCGGAAGCGAGCGTGGATCAACTCAATCAGTATGGTGTCGCGCGCCGCTTGTTCCTTGCCTACACAGCGCTGGAACGAACAGTTCCCCATCCAGACAAAGAAAAAGATCCAGAAGCGTACACAGAACGCCAGCCGCTCATTGCCGAATGGCTCCCTGTCGCGGCGCAATTCGCCCAACGCCCCGACATTCGCGGAACCGGCGTCAGCAACACCCTCAAAGGCGTCGCCCCCTGGGTGCACTATCCGCCCAAGAATTGGAAACCGACCCCGTGGTTCCCCATCCCCTGGAATAACGACCAGCTCGACACCTTCGACAGGCTGCCCACGCTCGGCTTCCTGCACCGCCCCACCTTTGTCAAGTTCGCCGACGAGCACGGCAAGCCGCTGACCCGCCGCGACGAACGGGAAAAGGTGCTGCAGGCCGGCTGGCAGCAGGCGCTGCAGACGCTGCCCGAGGCGCAACGCCTGAAGGCGCCGGCCCGCATCATCGCCGCCACCGGCGGCAACACCGAGCAGTTGATCGCGCTGCACAGCACGCTCAACGCCTACGCGGCCCAGGGCGGCCCGGTCTACGACAACGCCAATTCCGAGCAATTCATCGACACCGACAAGCGCCTGGGCAACACCGGCGCGGCCACCCTGTTCGTGCAAATGGGCATCGGCGTCATCGGCAGCTACCGCAGCGGCGGCGTCAGCGCGGCGATCAACCTGCGCGACGGCAATGAAGCGTCCATCATCCTCATCAGCCCACCATCGGACGCGGCCCGCAAGGCGCAGCACCGCCCGAACGGCGACGACGTCTTCGGAAACCGCGCCACGCCGATGATAGACCCGGCGAATTATCCGCCGAACTGACAGAACAACTCTCCATACAAAGGGAAGCCCATGCGCAACGTCATCCGCTTAAACGATCCCACCAGCCACGGCGGGATTGTCGCCAGTGTCGCCGCCCCCCACTTCACCGTCGATGGCATCGCGGTGGCCCGCGTCGGCGACCGCTGCAGTTGCCCGATACCGGGCCACAGCAATTGCGTCATCGTCGAGGGCGATCCCCAGCACACGATTGACGGCGTCGCCGTCGCCTACGAGGGCCACAAGACGAGCTGCGGCGCGGTGTTGATCTCGACCGCCGGCAACTTCGGCAGGCTCTAGCGTTGTCTGCACGGACAGGCAAGGGCCAATTTGAACGCTTTGCGCGATGAGGAAAATATGGACACACCCGGGAAAATACTGTGGAGCGAAGGCTTGTTTTTGCGCATTCAGCACTTCCAGCAACAAGACCGCAACCATGCCGAGCTCGTGCATCTCACCAAATCCGCCATCCACCCTTTCGTCTGGGGCGTGGGCAACGTCGAAATCGATACTGCGGCGCTGACCACCGACACCTTACGGCTCACGGCGCTGTCGTGTTTGTTTCCGGACGGGGAGGTTTACGCGGCCCCCTCGCGCGACGCCCTGCCCACTCCCGTTCGGCTGGCCGACCTTCCAGCGGCGACGCAAACCTTGACGTTTTATGCCGCCCTGCCGTGCATCAAGGAACATGGCGAAAACTGCGACGCCAACACCGGCGCCCGCTACACGCAGAAGACCGTCACGACCCAGGACCTGTTCACGACGGCCGCCGCCGCGCCAATCAGCTACCTCAAGCCGGCGGTGCGCCTGATTTCCGACGTCGACGTACTGGGATCGTATTCGCATTTTCCCTTGCTCCGGCTGCAACGCAAGGCGACCGGCGGTTTTGAGCTGGACAAGAGCTTCATGCCGCCCAGCCTGACGATCAGCGCCGCGCCCGGCCTGCATGAGCGCATCTGCCAACTGGAGGCGACGCTGCAGGCGAAGGTCGATTCGCTCTACGCCCACCACAGCGAGCCGCGGCAGAACGTGATCGAGTTGCGCACCAGGGACGTTGCGTCGTTCTGGATGCTGCACACGGCCAGCACGGGCTACGCCGCCCTGAGCCACTTCATGGGCAATCCGGATTTGCATCCCGAGCAATTATTCAGGGAGATGCTGGTGTTGGCCGGCGGCTTGATGACTTATTCCAAAACGTTCACGCTCAGGGAACTGCCGGCCTACCGGCACGGCGACCCCGGGCCGGGCTTCGCCGCGCTCGAACACATCATCCATGAGTTGCTCGGCACCGTCATTTCCTCGCAATTCCTGGCCATTCCCCTGCCGATGGAAAAGCCTTCGTTTTATCGCGGTTCGCTGGACGCGGAAAAAATCGATAGGTACACTCAGCTTTACGTGGCGGTGAACGCGAATATGCCGGCGGTCGAGCTGGTCGAGCTGGTCCCCTTGCGCTTCATGGTGGGCTCGCCCGATGACGTCGGCACCTGCGTGCAGTTGTCGCTGCCGGGGGTGCGCCTGGTGCATGCCCCGCAAGTGCCGACGGCGATTCCGGTACGCCCGAGCACGTTATATTTCGAGCTTGAACACCGCGGCGAACTCTACGAGAAAATGCTGAAAGCGAAGGCGATCATGGTGTACGTTCCAAACGTCTTTCATGACATCGAAATCGAATTGATCGCGATCACTTCCTGACGCTGCCCCTGGCGACGGCCAGCGCCGGCCGCCGCGCCTTGCCGGCTCACACCTTGCTCTGGTCCAGCTTGAACACGCTGACGGCCCGCGCCAGCTTGCCCGCCTGGTCCTGCAAGCTCTCGGCGGCGGCGGCGGCCTGCTCCACCAGCGCCGCGTTTTGCTGCGTCACGCCATCCATTTGACCGATGGCCTGGTTCACCTGGGCGATGCCCTCGCTCTGCTCGGCCGTGGCGACGCTAATCTCGCCCATGATTTCCGTCACGCGGCGCACGCTGGCGACGACTTCGTCCATCGTGTTGCCGGCGTGGTCAACGAGCTTGCTGCCGGCCGCCACCTGGGCCACCGAGTCGCCGATCAAGGTCTTGATTTCCTTGGCCGCGCCGGCGCTGCGCTGGGCCAGGTTGCGCACCTCGGCGGCGACGACGGCGAAGCCGCGGCCCTGCTCGCCGGCGCGGGCCGCCTCGACGGCTGCGTTCAGCGCCAGGATGTTGGTCTGGAAGGCGATGCCATCAATGACGCTGATGATGTCGACGATCTTGCGCGACGATTCATTGATCGACGCCATCGTCTGCACCACCTGGTGCACCACGGCGCCGCTCTGCTGCGCCACGTCGGACGCGGACGCCGCCATCTGGTTGGCCTGGCGCGCATTGTCGGCGTTCGCCTTCACGGTGCCGGTCAATTCTTCGATCGAGGCGGCGGTTTCTTCCAGCGAGCTGGCTTGCTGCTCGGTCCTGGCCGACAAGTCGTTGTTGCCGAGCGATATTTCCGCGCTGGCCCGGGCGACGTTGTCGGCGCTGGCGCGCACCTCCAGCAGGACGGCGTGGATCTTGGCGACGAACTGGTTGAAGCCGGCGCCGATGGCCGCCAGCTCGTCGTTGCCGCGCACGGCCAACTTCACGCTCAGGTCGGCGTCGCCGCTGGCCAGGTCCGTCATCGTCTCGCCCAGGCGGCGCAGCGGACGGGTCAGGCGCGAGACGACCAGCACCAGCACGAGCGCCGTGGCGACCGCGCAGATCAGGGCGACCAGCAAGGTGTACAGCAGCAACTCTCGGGACGAGGCCGTCGCCACGCTTTTCGGGAAACTCAGTTGCACGCTCCAGGGGGCGATGTCGGCGTGGATCGCCAGCGGCTGCAGCAGATGCACGATGCCTTGCGCGTCCACATACTCATACGCCTGGCCCTGGCGCACATGCTCCAGCCCGGCGGCCGGCACATCGTCGGCTTTCTTGCCGAGGCGCTCGGGCGCCGGATGGCTGGCGTACAGGCCGCCGTTCGAGATCAGGCTCAGTTGCCCGCCGTCGATGACCTTCAGGCTAGCCAGTATCTTGCTCAAGCGGGTCAGCATGAAATCGGCGCTGGCGACGCCTTTGAATTGCGCCTCGATCATGATCGGCGCGGCCAGCGAAGCCATCAGCACGTTCTTGCCATCGACCGGGTACATATACGGTTCGGTGAAGAAGATGCGGCCGCTGCGTTTCGGCACGTCATACCAGTCGTTGGCGCCGGGCGCCGGGTCGAACACGATAGGTTCGACCTGCATGGCGCCGTTGGCGCCGCGCGTCCAGTAGGGCATGAAGCGCCCCGTGGCGTCGTACCACGGCTTCTTGTCGGCAAACTCGGCGTCCTTGCCGTCGAGCGCGTTCGGCTCCCAAGTGACGGCCGCGCCGATCAAGTCGTCCGAGCCGCCCAGCGTGGCCTTGACCATTTCATTGATCTGTTCGCGCAGCAGCGGTTGGCCGGCCGCCCTGGTCGAGCGCATCGCGCCGCCCAGGTTGACGACGGCGGCCAGATTGCTGCCGATCCGGCTTTGCAGGGCGCCGGCCACTTCGCGGGCCGAGGTGCGCGCCAGCGCCATCGCGGCCGCCTCGGCGCTGGCGCTGCTCTTGATGCCGATCACCGTGGCGGTCATTGCCAGGCTGACGACGACGAGGGCCGTCGCCGCCACGCAAATCTTGCTGTTGAGTGAAAGCTGCAGTCCCGTGCGGCCGCTCATGCTGGCCAGGCGTTTTTCGACATAATTCATGGTCACTATCTTTCTGTGTGCGTGGGGGCGCCGCGCGCAACGCCCCGGAGATGGTCTGCGCTGTCCTGCCGCCTCGATCTCAGAAGGTTTTCGTCAGGGAGAAAACCACGGTGGCGGCCGCCGGATTGGAGATGTCGAGCGCGCCGGACGCATTCGGAATGCCCAGCGTGTAGGCGTCATAGGCGTTACTGGCGCCTTTCGCCTTGGTGTAGGCGGCGGCAACGGTCCAGCCGCCGTCGAACACCTTGGCGACGCCGACTTTGACATCCCGCCAATTCCATATGGCATTGCCGGCGCCGGCCACGCGGCCGTTGCCGGCATGCAGGTTCAGCGTATAGCCCGCTCCCAGGTCGACATTGGCGCCGATGTCCAGATAGCCGGTGCCGCGCGCGCCCTGGATGCCGAAGAAATCCTTGCTCACCGTGTAGTTGTATTTGGCGTAAAGAATTTTGTAGCTGAGGCCGGCGGACAGTTCGCCATAGTCATATTTGATCGCCGTGGGGCCGTATGCGGCGCCCGGATACTTGTAGTAATACAAGGTGGCGTTGTAGCCGACATTGTCGAGCGTGCCGGCGTAGCCGCCGTACACATCCCATTCCACCGTGGCGTTTTCCAGGTAGCGGTCGCTGACCGTGGACAGCCAGGTGCCAAGCGAAAAGCCGCTCGGATGGGCATAGTCGACGCCGCCCTGCAGCGCCGGCTTGCCCCAGCTTTGGCGAAATCCACGGGAAATGTACTGCGACACCACGCTGACGTTGGCCGTCAGCGGCGCGGCCGCTTCCGCGGCCTTGTCTGCGGCATCCTGAGCCTGCGCGGCGAAGCCGCACAGGCTCAGGCACAGCGGCGTCATAAACTGCTTGGCAAATTGATGCACGTTTCGTCCCCTTTGATGATGGTCTGAACATAAGCAGACAGTTCTATGCTGTCCTGGCGCCTGGCGGCGAAAGCTATCTTCAGATCTAACTTGCAAACTGCGAACTGCCGGCGGGGTCGAGGCCGTGCTACATACTGTTCCGATCACTGCATGGCTATGGTAGATGCCATAAAGCAATGTTATCAAAATTGATGGTAGGCGAGAATGTGAGGAAAAGTCAATATTGGTTACGGAAAATTCCTACAAATAGTAGGAATATTCGGTATTTGACGCCGATTCGCCGGGTTAACAACGCCGCCGCGGCGCGCCGACGCCCGGCCACTCTTTCCGATATTGCAAGCCGGCGGCCATCCGGCGCTACAATATGGAAAGCGGCCCGGCGGCGTCCCACCGATCCGGCCACCCCATTCTCAAGGAAAACCGTCATGTTCGAAGCAAGCACGTGCCGCCGCGTCCGGCGCACCCCGCAACACCAGGCGCAGGCATGAACGGCGCCGCAATCAACTACAGCGAAATCGTCTTCCGCCTGTTCGCCGCCGTGCTGATCGGCTGCATCGTCGGGCTAGACCGCAACCTGCACGGCAAGCCGACGGGCATGAAAACCATGGGCCTGGTGGCGCTGGGCGCCTGCCTGGCGACGCTGGCGAGCATGGATTTTGTCACCTGGCGCGGCGGCTACAGCACGGACGCCGTCAGCCGCGCCATCCAGGGCGTCATCACCGGCATCGGTTTCCTGGGCGCCGGCGTGATTGTGCATGACCGCAACACCGAACACGTGCGCGGCCTGACGACGGCGGCCTCGATCTGGGTCACCGCCGCGCTCGGCATCGTCTGCGGCATCGGCACCTGGCAAATCGCCGCCATTGCCATGGGCATGGTGCTGCTGCTGTTTCTGATCGGCCGGCCGCTGGAAAGAATCCTGCACAAAAAATGGCTCAGCAAGAGCAATGAAGAGCGTGATGACATAGCTAAAAACGACGAATGAAGAGGCGCGCATACTGTCGGCAGTGACACGCGCCGCATCAAGCGGCGGCACAGGCAGGCGCCACAATCAAGGAAACAGCGTGGAAATCGAACTCAAACTTTTGCTCGACCCGGCCGACAGGGCGAAACTGCGGCGGCATCCGCTGCTCAAACGCAGCGCCCTTGGCCCGCCGCAGCGCGAGCAGATGCTGTCGATCTATTTCGACACCCCGGACTTCCACCTGTTGCGCCACCGCGCCGGCCTGCGCGTGCGCAAAAGCGCGGGACAGTGGACGCAAACCATGAAGGCCGGCGGCGGCGTCCTTGCCGGCCTGCACCAGCGCCACGAGTGGGAAGGCCCCGTCAAGGGCGCCGAACCAGACCTGGCCGGCTTGCGGCAGTTGCTGGAGCCCGGCTCGCCGTGGGCCGCCGCGCTGGCCGCGCCTGAGCTGCAGGGCAATTTGCAGGCGCTGTTCACGGTGCATGTGCAACGCGACACCTGGAACCTCGACGTCGACGGCGCGGCGATCGAACTGGTGCTCGACGAAGGCAGCATAGAACGCAACGGCGTGGCCTTGCCCATCTGCGAAATCGAACTGGAGCTGAAATCGGGGCCGCCCGAGCGGCTCTTCGAGCTCGCGCTGCGCCTGCTCGAACGCATGCCGCTGCGCCTGGAACACAGCAACAAAGCCGAACGCGGCTACGCCCTGTGCGTGCCGGCCGTCGCCGCGCCGGCCAGGGCGCAGGCGCTGCAACTGGGGCGCCGCGCCAGCGTCGAGGAGGGTTTGCGGGCCATCCTCGGCAACTGCCTGGTCCACATCGAAGCCAACCAGGCCGGCGCGATACGGGGCGATGACACGGAATACGTGCACCAGATGCGCGTCGGTGTGCGCCGCCTGCGCAGCGCCCTGGCATTGTTCGCCGCGGTGGCGCCTTGCCCGGCGGCGCTGCGCGACGACATCGCCTGGCTAAGCGGCGTGCTCGGCGAGGCGCGCGACTGGGACGTGCTGGCGGCCTCGACCCTGGAAGCGCTGGCGGCCGCCCCCGACGGCGCGGCGCAACTGGCACGCGTGCGCGCGCTGCTGCAAACGCAACGGCAACAGCGCCATGCGCAAGCCGCGCAGGCGCTGCAGTCCGCGCGCTACACGGGACTCATGCTGAGCCTGGGCGCCTGGCTGACGGGCGCGGGCTGGCGCCTCGGCTTGGCGGCGGCATCCGCGCGCCGCCTCGACTTGCCGCTGCGGCCATTCGCCGACGCCAGCATCGCCCGCCTGCACCGGCGCGCGCTGAAACGCGGCGGCACGCTGCGCGGCGCCGGTCCGCGCGCCTTGCACCGGCTGCGCGGCGCCGTCAAATCCTGCCACTATGCCGCGCAATTTTTTGCGCCACTGCACAAGGAAAAACGCGTCGACTCCTACCTCGCCGCCGTGGCCGCCATGCAGGACGAACTGGGCTGGCGCAACGACTTGGCCGTCGCCAACGAGCTGCTGCAGCAACTGGCTGCGCAGGACGCCGCCGACATCGCCGCGCTGGGGTATGCGCGCGGCTATCTGCTGGCGCGCCTGGCCCTGGACCGGCGCGGGCTGCGCAAATGCTGGCGCGCGCTGCGGGTGCTGGCGCCGCCCGGCCAGCCGCGCTAAATGAGGGCGGCGATACACCACGCCGCCCCGGTTTGCTATTGCCCTGCCGGCGGATGGCGCAGATCCGTGCACGCCGCCCTGCCGAAATGATCGGACAGCAAGTAGTCGACAAAACTACGCCCGGCATCGGCGGGACTGGCCAATTCATTATTTGCCTTCAATGCCTCGAAGCGGGCGCGCTGCGGGAAAGCGGCGACGCTGGCGCCGCGAATCTCAGCCTGCATCCCCGTGTCGATCACGCCGGGCGCGATGCTGGCGATGCTCAGCCCCGCCACGGCATCAAGCTGCACCGCCCGCGCATGCAGGTCGAGCGCCGCCTTGCCGGCGCCATAGATGCTCCAGCCGGGATAGGCGTTGCGTCCCGCGCCGCTCGACACATGGGCGATGCGCCGGTCGGCGCAGCCCTGGGTCGCGGCAACGAAGGCGTCGGACAACATGATGGGGGCGGCCACGTTGATGGCGAGCGCCCGGGCGATGGCCTGCGCGCCCTGCTGCCCCGGCGCGCCGACGGGGCCCAGCTGTCCGGCATTGTTCAGCAACACGATGCGCGACGCGCCTTGCGCAAAACGCGCCAGTTCGCCGTCGGCCAGCCAACGCGCCAGTGCCGCCGTGTCCGCGAGGTCCAGCGTCACTTCGCGCAATCCGGCGTGGCGGCCGGCCAGCGCCGCATTGCCGCTGCGCGCGATCGCCAGCACGCTGAAACCGCGCCGCAGCAAGGTTTCCGCAAGCGCCTCACCCAAACCCCGGCTATGTCCGGTAATGATTGCCTTATCCATACTCATGTCCCTGCCTTTTCACTGTGCATCGCTTGCGCCGACAACCGGCAACGCGTCTATTTTAATGGCAGCGGCCCGGCGCCGCACGACAGCGAAAGAGGCGGGTCCTGGCGCTATCCGACGAGGCGCGCCGGGGCGGCCGCTCAATGCACCCCGGCGACGCCCAGGGCCTGCCGCGCCCGCACCCAATACGCCTTGCGCTGCTCCAGGCCATTGGTGCCGCCGTTGATGCGCCTGGTCAACTCCGTAAAGATCGCGTTGGCGTCCGCGCTGGCGCTCTTGTCAGCCAGTTCGTTCAAGCCTTTCGACTGCCAAAACCAGGCGCCCGACAGCGCCGCGCCGGCCGGCTGCTGCAACAGGTCCGGATTGGCAAGGGCGTCGATGCCGGTGGATTGGGAAAAGCTCGCATAATTGCTGCGCCCCGTCAACTGAATCAAGCCACGGCCACGGAAGGCCCAACCGTCGCCGCTGGCCTCGTTGCCGTTGCCCATGCGATTCGCATAAACCTTATTGGCCAGCTTTTCCGGGTTGTGGCTATAAGCAATGGCGGTGGCGTCATCGGCGAAGCGCCGCGGCCACACCTGACGCAGGCGCTGCGGCGAATAATTGAGCAATTCCTGCAACTGCTGGAATTCCCCCGACTCCAGCAACACCTGCGCCAAAAACGCCGCCTGCCGTATCGCCGTCGAAACCGAGCAAACACGCATGGCGTCGTTCAGTGGGTCCACCCAGACTGCGGCATGCGCATCCGCATGCCGCATGGTCAACATCGTGGATAGCTGCTCCTTCGTGATCGCGTTCATTTTTTCACCCTCCTCGTGAAACATCCCATGTCCGGAAATGCTCCAGTAAAGCAAAATACCCCGGCCCCATGTACGCTGCGGGGCCTAGACGATAAGACCCGCTTCGAGGCTGGGTGGTTGCAGCGGTTTTATCTGCCAGACGCGTGATATTCCGCCGAATTGTCCGGACTGCGGGTCACGGCAAGGTGATGTCATACTTGATGGTCTGCATGCTGGCGTTGACGGCAATTAATGCACTTGCCCACATGGCGCGCGGGCGGGAATCGCGTGCAATTCTGAGATTACCTGACGGCCGTCAAGTGCGGGATGGCCGCGCGCGCCGCCCATACAAGACTGCGGAATTCCATAGGTTCCAATAAAAATATTGCTAAGATGGCGGCAAGCCATTTACCCCACACATTTCTTCAACAGGACAGCAATTGAAAAAACTCATCACAGGCGGACTTGCCGTATTGGTCGCCGTCGGCGGACTGGCGTATGCGTCGCCGTATTTCGCGCTACACCAAATAAAGACGGCCATCGTCGCGCACGACGCCGATGCACTGTCGGAACACGTTGACTTCCCCGCTTTGCGCGAGAACATCAAAGGGCAACTCATGGCCGCCATGTCGGACAACATGAATACGCCGGAAATGAAAGAAAATCCCCTCTCGGTAATGGGGCAAGCATTCGGCATGACAGTACTGGGGCCGATGGTCGATTCCATGCTCTCCCCCGCCGGCGTGGTGGCGTTGATGCGCTCCGGCGCCAAAGAGGCCGAGGCCGAGCCCGCCATCAAAGGCGACGCGTCCGACGGCGAAGCAAAGCCGGCTTACACGGTCAGCTACACGGGTTTGAACAAAGTCAGCATTCATCCGGCAAACGGTACCAAGAACGAAGGCACGTTCACGCTACGCCGCGAAGGTCTGTGGCATTGGAAGCTCGTCGCCATCGAGTTGCCTGCGAGAGCGCTGTCGGCGCGATAACAGCGGAGACGCGCTCAAGGCACGGCGGGGCCAAAATCTGGCCCGCGCGCCATTGAAGTTGTAAGTGATAGGCCTGGCATTTTGCCGGCCTTGCCAGCAAAAATTACTGCATGGCGCCGGCGCGGGCCTTATCGATTGACCACACGCCGCTCTGCGGATCGGGATAGGCCCGCAGGAAGATCTGCTCGTTCACCCCCGACAGCATCTGCTTGCGCTGCTCGATTCTTTCATCGCGGGTCTGACTGGCGGTGCCGCGCTGATAGCTAGTCAATGCCGCCACCAGATCGCGCTGCAGCGATTGCTGGCCGGGCGTGACCGTGTCGGAAACCAGCTTGCCCAACTCGTAACGCATGATGTGGGTGGACTGGCTGGCCGACTGATTGAGCGTCGCCTTGACCAGCCGCCCTTTTTCATAGGCCAAATCCACGGCGCTGCTGGCTGAGTCGTTGATCTGATGATAGTCGTAATTCTGCGATTGCAGCGTGCCGTCCAGCCGCAACTGGGCGCCCGGCGTAATCGGCATGTGGAAGCTGGCGCTCAACTCGGACTTTTGTTGCTGCGAAATCGAACGGTCGTCCTCGCTATGGCCCGTGATGCTCGTGCTCTGCGACACCTGATAGGAGAAGCTATCCTGCTCCGACGGCCGCATTGGGTTGCTCGACTTCGCGGCCTGCGTGACCGAGGCACTGAAGTCCGCCAGGCCGGTCAGGACGGCGCGGTCCTCGACCGCCAACTCCCATTTGCCAGACTGGACTCCGCCGCCGGACGGCTGGGCCACGGCACCGTAGTTGCTATTCATCCCGACAAACGCATCCTTGAACATAGACATCAGCGCCGCATCGCCCTTGCCGCGCGAAGCAGCCTGGTCAAATTGCTTCAGATAGCTATCCATGGCCTTGGCCTGCTGCTGCGCACTGCCCACGCCGGCAAGCTTGCTCATATCGACACTCACTGCCGCCGTGCCGGACACCCCGCTAAAGCTGAGCTTTCTTTGCGCGCCGTCGGCGTGGAAGGTCAGCGTTTGCGTGCGTTCCGGCTCGCTTGTCGATTTCACCGCGGCGCGCAGATCCACCGACGCCAGCACCGAGGAATCGAATTGCGTCAAGCCCTTCAACTTGAGCTGCGGCGGCTCCTGCGCCATGCCGTCGATGGCCTCCTGGAATGCCGCCGAAAGACCGCCCAGCGCGCGGAGTTCGACGTCGCTGAGTTCGCCGCTACTGGTCATTTGGACGGCCAAGCCGTCGTCCTGACTATCCAAGGCCACCTGGACTTGCGTGCCGCTCTTGGTGGTGATGCTCAGGGTGACCTTGTTGTCGCCAACGCCGTGCAGCGCCGGTGCCGATGCCGTTGCGCCAACCGCGTCGTACGGCGTCGGCTGCGCTCCCGGCGGCGCCAGATGCACCGTTTGCGACACACCCCTGCCGTCGCTTTGAAATTGCTTGAGCAACGCCGCGCCCAGTCCGCTGAAGCGTCCCGCCAGCGAGGACGAGGCAAAATTCCTTCCCATCAGGGCGCTGACCGTATCCTGCGATTTGCTTTCCCAAAGCAGCGGCGCCGCCGTCGCACCCGCCGCTCCCTGCAGGCCGCGCCGGGACGCCGCCATGCTCTCCGGAGTAAGATTGACAATGGTCGAAGGCATCGCCGCTTGGGATGCGGGCGCTTCAACCTTGTTCGTTACAGCCGCAGATGAACGGGCCGATATGGGATTCCAGGCGGGGATTGACGATATGGAGGTCATGGTCACAGTACCTTGCTGAACGAATATACGTTGTTGTGTACCTTAATTATAACCTTCTTTTTTTATTAATAATGTTCTTTTGAGCAACTTCAGTGAGCGCAAGACAAGAAATATGATGACCTCCCTGCCCCCAACAGGCATCGTCAGCAAGAATTGACTTACTCTTACCGGCGCTGCCGTCAGCCGCAGAGCATGGGCGACCTCTTCCGGCTTACAGACGCTGCAACGAACCATGTGCTCGTAATAAATCGCACGAAACCAAACAACTAGACGACAAGCGCAGAGGTAAAAGCCGCTGCGCGACACGTCGAAGACGCGGCACAACAAATCAAGGGGGTATTCGAGTCGCACCGATTTCATGAACGCGTACCGGGCAGCGACTCCCTCGCAAAGTACGCGGTGGCCTTTTTTTAACACGTCCTTTTCCATTCGTTCGACAGCCAGTTCTTTACGAAGCTTGGCCACTTCAGCTTCCAGTTCAGCGACGCTGCGGCTACCTGGCGGTGCCTTGGGGTCTATGCCGCGCTTAGCAGCGCTCACCCAGTTGGCCAAGGTCCCTTTGGGCATCGCGATACGCTGCGCCGCTTCTTCCAGCGTCAAACCCTGCACCAGTACCAGTTTGACCTCCTCGGCCCGGAACTCCGGCGTGTATGTAGTTGATTTCATGTTTTCACTCCCTTTGACAAGTTTATCAAATGGAAGTGTCCGAAAATGTCAGGCTACCTCAATGCTGATCTTCCTTGATACCGAGTTCACTACCCTGGCGCGCTCAAATCCCGACCTTATCAGCATTGGGATAGCGGCCGTAGGCGTAAGTGACTTCTACGCCGAGCGCATCGACTACAGGCACGATGACACAAGCGAATTCGTGCGAGCTGAGGTCATTCCACTGCTGGGAAAAATACCTCGCGCGGCCTGTACGTCCATTGAGCTGGTCAGCCGCTTACGTGGCTGGTTTGATGCGCTGCCCGAGCCAGCGGCCATCCTGTATGACTATCTCATTGACTGGCAACTGCTGCTGATCGCTTTCGCCGGCGACTTGCCGCCCAATGTCGGCACGCACCAGCTGGTGGATCATAAGATCTTTCGGCACTCAGCCTACAGGCTCGGAGAGGTCCTGGTGTATTCGGCAGCCTGGCCACCGCATCATGCGCTGCCCGACGCCCAGGGAAGGCTACTTGAGGTGGCAAGCGGCCACGTCCGGCCAACCATGGAATATCCGGGCAAAATAAGCCCCGAAAAGTGAAAGTTTATGGGGATGTCCAGCAAGCGCACAGCACTCCCCACTTCAGCACCAAGCTCCAACTCCCGGACATCCAACTGCGTGAAATTCTGCGCATTTTCCATGTTGGCAACATGCTATCCTTGAAGGAACAATTCCTGCTAGCTATGGAGCGACTAACGCTCATGTACTCAACAGCTCCCAATGATGGAAAAATGATCCAACAGAAAGGTGTCGGAACAGATGATTACGATTGCCAAACAAATCGAAAATGCGAACAACGCTATATGTCAAAATATAGAATCACTGGTGGATCAGCGGGCGTTACTATCACAAAACGTTCTTTCTCAGCTCCGTAACCTAGTTGAGGGAACTGCAGTCTTTCTCCATAAGAGTTCTTCCGAAGCGGAATTTACCTATGAGGCTATACAACCTGCCCTTGATTTTATCAAAGGCAAGGCGAAGTATAGCTTCCTCGGGAAGTTTCACAAACTACTTCAGAAAATTGCGTCACACTATACGTTAGACGGCGACGCCTCTGAAAGATTAATGCTGAAATACTATGAATATCTTCATCGAATTCGTGGCTTATTATTGAATTTTAGCATTTCAAGCTTAGAAAACCTTGAATCATTCCCCATAGATCTAGATCCATCTTTGCGCGAGTATCATGAGAAGATCGCGGAAAAAATCGAATCTGCACGTTCCACTCCGTTAGACAATTTAGATAGGGACAGGTATTACATTCAAAAAACTCGACCGTTCTTTGTGCGTGGACAAATTTATTACGAGGTCACGTTTTGTCGCGCTATCAATAAAGTAAGTAAGTTTGATCGCATTATTGCTTTTACCCTGATTGACATGACGGATAAGTACTCAGCAATGTTGACACTCCAAAGAGGGTCGATTGAAGTGTTGGAACAAGAAATGCCGATTACTATAATTCGACATTGGGAAATTTCCATACGACCGTGCGAATTTGATAATTACGCTCGTCTATTAGGCATGCAAATTCCCGCCCGAACTAACTCTATAGAGTATCAGTTTTTGATGCGCTGGCTAACAAACAGCGCTGAAGGCTTGGTCGACTTAATCGAAATGCCCGACTATAGGTATGCACCATTAAGAGAAGCAGGCACGAAAGGCAACGTTACTAAGCTGCTGCTTTTCCCTATCTTTGACGAAGTACGAAGACTGGTTCAACGCAGCTCCCCAGGCCAAAACGTGCTTAGGTATCTCGCTGTAAGAATGCATAACCAGACGTTAAAACTAGCATATTCATCCGAAGCATGTAAACTTCTTTCGGGTTTACGCCTACCCTTTAGTTGTATCCCGTTTGACAACATGCCCTTGTGTACCTCTTTGCCAGGTCATAATCCCCGTTTTTGGGATCTCGCTGAGAGCATCGATATCACTGGACGGAAGCATGAACTCCTCGCTCGACGTGTGAAAAACAATATTGAGCACCATGGAATACTCTATACGCCAGCAGCCGAACTTGAGGAGTTTGGAGAGGTATCAAGTTTAATTACCACCTATAACAATGCACTTTACCATAAACATACCGAGCGCCGTCTTGTACTCGATAAAAAAAACGTTTTCATATGTGGTTATGAGAACGAAACAGTATCGATTATCGAAAATCTCCAAAAGTATGCCAAGTTAAAAATCGATGGGTACACCCACGCAGTGGAGCGTTGGCTTAACGAGGCGTCTGTGGCAATTGACGACCCTGCAAAAGTTGTTGCACTTAAGCAGTTGTTTAGCAATTCCCGCGTAGCTCTGGTTTATGGTGCGGCGGGCACAGGGAAATCAACCATAGTGGAGCATATAGCACATTACTTTAATGATAAGCAGAAGCTATTTCTTGCTCACACAAACCCGGCAATAGATAATTTAAAACGAAAAATTAAGGCGCAGAACTCAGAATTCAGGACGATTAATAGCCAAATCAGCCGGAGACTATCCACACAAGAATATGACTTACTCGTTATTGATGAGTGCAGCACTGTTAGCAACTCAGACCTAATCAAAGTTCTAGAGAGAACAACTTTCAAACTATTGGTTTTGGTGGGAGACGTCTATCAGATTGAATCTATTCAATTTGGCAATTGGTTTGAAATAATTCGTTCATTTATCCCCAAGACATCGGTGTTTGAACTAACAACGCCTTATCGAACGAAAAATAGCTCTCTTTTGAAATTCTGGAGCTCCGTTCGAGCTATCAGTGACGACATCACCGAAATCATGGCTAGAAACGGCTATTCAACAGTTCTTGATAACTCATTATTCGAAGCTCAGGAGCAGGACGAAATTATTCTTTGCCTTAATTACGACGGTTTATACGGGATTAACAACATCAATCGCTTTTTGCAAAGCAGCAATCCTGCAACCGCCTTCCATTGGCGCGTCGCGACATATAAAATAAACGACCCTGTTTTGTTTAACGAAAGCGAAAGATTTCGTCCTGTCATCTACAATAACCTCAAAGGTCGCATTGTCGGAATTGAGCGAGATCGGGGAAGGATTCAATTTGACGTCGAACTAGATCGTCCGCTCAGTGAATTCGATGTAGATGGTGATGACCTAGAATGGATGGGTGGTTCAACAGTGCGATTTTCTGTCTATGAGACCACGATGGATGACGATGCTGATGACGACTCATTGAATACTACCGTCCCTTTCCAAGTTGCTTACGCCGTGTCCATTCACAAAGCACAAGGCCTGGAATTTGATGCAGTAAAAATCGTAATTACGGACGCAAACGAAGACGACGTTACACACAGCATTTTCTATACCGCTGTGACACGAGCTCGTGAACGGCTCCGGGTGTTCTGGACGCCGGAAACACAGCAAAACGTCCTGAAGCGTCTACGCCGCGACAGCAGCTCTAAAGACGTAAATATCCTTGCTACGCGTCGCAGCCTTACGCCAGTTAGCTAAAGGACTGTAATGATGGACGAGGTATATTGGCCACACCCTGCTCGGTGCGTTGCCTATGGGAGCGATTCGAGTCCGAGGAGCGATGCCGTCAGGCAAGGGAGCAAGGATGGCCTGTTTAGGGCCACTCCCACCCAGCGTGGTTACCTGGAGGAGCGCTTTGGCCGGTCGTCCCGGCCAGCGACGAGGCAATCCACTCACCAACCTAAATGAACCTCGTGTTGCTCGGCTAGGTGCTATGGAGGCTAGGAACCCAAGAGCAAAAGCGTGGCGGGCTTACCTTATAACACCTGGAATATTTGGAAACCCGGTTAAAGAAAAGAAAGAGTGTCTATCCTGCATAGCCACCAGATCAACCTTTGCTATATGATATCTTTTTGATGGCATACTTTGAGAATAAAGCGAACAATTCAAGTCCGTCGAATCCAACTCCACAACTAATGATGTTATATCCAGGGCGTAACAAGATTTTAAAATTTTATGCTTAACAGATGGAAATTTAATTTTAAATATTTCGTTATATGGTGGTTGAAAATAGCGAATTAGCGCAGCTTCGATCATCCCAATTTTTTGTTTTTTATCCGGCGGATTTCTCATTGCATTCATCAGACGATTTTCATTTTCATCACTGTCATCAGCATCCTTCGCTCTGCCATCTATTGACGTAAGCATTTGCTCATGATCAAACTGATACATAAATATCATAATCTCTTTATCAGGGCAATCATGATTTGTCAAAGCAAGGATTTTTTGAAAAGTTGAATGGCTTTTCAATCGTTCGAGGGCGGACCTGTTTCCTTGCACGCCAAGAGCCTGGCCGATATACAATACCTCGCAATTAGCTAAATCATTGGCCTCAATTAGTCCATGATTCATCAAAGCACTTGCCAAGTAGCTTGCCGGTAGATATGTAACCTCTTTACCCGCCACATTCAAGCTGCGGATCTCCCGATAGGGGTACTTACAATCAATTTTTATCGCATCGTCTTCTAATTCCCAACGATATTGATCAAAGTGCACGCAATGCTCCGCGCCATCGATTCGATAACATATTTCCCCGGACAAGACATCGTCCTTATGAACTAAAGATTCTGAATTAAAGTATGGTAATGGCCTAGCAGCAATTGCGTAGATATGGCATTTTGAAATTTTATCTTCAATCGCCGCATCCATCTCGCCGCCTCGGAGCAACTGATGAGCTGTAATAGTGCCAGTGAAGCTGTTTTGATAACCAATTCCATATTCTGTAACAAACTTCCTTTTCATATTTATCACTACTCCTTCATGTCGTGGGACATCAACAGCCATGGCAGTATTTTCCGCTTCGCATCCATCACCATTGCGTAAAGTCTAAGCATCAATATAATTCCACAAGGAAATTATTTTACATCAATCGCTTGCACTACGTATTTTTGGCCATGCACACCTTTGGCTAGGTCAGTCGAGCTTCCTTGCGAGATCGCGCGCACGAGGATGATAGTAGCGTTTCAGCATTGACAGCGTTTTATGCCCCGTAACGGCGGACAACTCTAGTACGTTGTCGAGCTTTTCGGCTAGACGGCTTGTGCCCTCATGGCGGAGATCGTGGAAATGAAGATCTCCGAGATTAGCGCGTTTTACTGCACGCTCAAAGGCCTTCTTCACGGCATTTGCCAGTTGGAAAGGCCGGACCGTCTTGATGGCGAGGCAGGGCTTCAATCACTTGGACTGCGCGCCTTGTCAGCGGAACATCGCGCGGGACCTGTCAGGAATTTTGTGTGGCGGGGTCAAACTTAGTTAGTTAATCGCGTTCGTGAAGCGCTCGCCGAACATGATGGCGAACTGGTTGGCCGCTTGCTTCCACGTCCGCTGCGGCATCTTCCAATCTTTTTCGATATTACGCAAGGCCAGGTAGAGCAGCTTGCTGGCCGCGTCGTCGCTGGGGAAGTGCCCCCGATTCTTGACGATCTTCCGAAGGCGCATATGCAGGCTCTCAATGGCATTTGTGGTGTAGATGATCGTCCTCACTTCCGGAGGGGACGCGAAGAAGGGAATCACCTGCTGCCATTGGCGCCGCCACATGGCTGCCACGGTCGGAAATTTGGCGCCTCATGGCCCCTCCTCAAACTCATAGAGCACCGCAGCCGCCAGATCCGCGTTGGCGGCTTGGTAGACGGGCTTCAGGCATGCCGCCAGCTCTTTGCGATCCTTCCAGGACGCCAGCGTGGTGGAGTCGCGGATCAGATGCACAATGCAGGTCTGGATCTGCGCCTGCGGATAGACCGCCTCGATGGCCTCGGGGAAGCCGCGCAGGCCGTCGACGACGGCGATCAAGACGTCATCAAGGCCCCGATTTTTGAGCTCGTTAAAAACCTTCAGCCAGAACTTGGCGCCCTCGGTTTGCTCAATCCACAAACCCAGAACCTCCTTGCGTCCATCGGCGCGGATGCCCAGCGCCAGGTACACGGCCTTGTTCTTGACGCTGCCCTCGTCCCGGATTTTGAGCCGCAGCGCGTCGAAATAGACGATGGGGTACATCGCCTCCAGCGGCCGTTGCTGCCACTGCATGACCTCGTCGAGGACTTCATCGGTGATGGTGGAAATGAGGTCCGGCGATACCTGCGTGCCGTAGATCTCCAGCAAATGGGCCTGAACTTCGCGTACTGTGATGCCGCGCGCGTACATGCCGATGACGTGGTCGTCAAAGCCCGGCATGCGGCGCTAGTGCTTGCCCACCCGCTTGGGCTCGAAGCTCGACAGACGGTCGCGCGGCACGTCCAGTTGCAACTCGCCGCCCGGCATCAACACCTTCTTGGGGCTGCTGCCGTTGCGGTGGTTCTTGCCAGCCTGATCCTCGCTCGCCAAATGGTGGCGCAACTCCGCCGTCAGCATGCGCTCGGCCAGCATCTTCTTTAACTACCCAGCCAAGCCGGACCCGCCAAGGATCGACTCGGCGTCCTTGTTCTCGACCTGGGCCAGCAACTGCTCAATCAGTTCAACCGGAAACGGGTACAGCGCCCTCTGCCTCTGAATCGCCACAAGTCTGCTAGACACCCGCGAGCCGTTCAAAATGCCTTCGAACCACATGAAGACTTTGCGAGCGCGTGTAATTCCGATCATCTTCGGCCTTCGACTTTGACTCGCACACTTTCCGTTGGCGGTCTGTGTCGATGGGCTGAAGTCTGCTTGGCGTCGTGCGCTCGTGAAGGCAGGCATGCCGCATGTGAATTTCCACGACCTGCGGCACTCATGCGCAAGCATCATGTTGGGGCTCAGGGTTGATCTTTACACGATCAGTCAGATCCTGGGTCATGCGAATATACAGACGACTCAGCGCTACGCGCACTTGCAGGTGGACGCGCAGCGGGAAGCATTGAACAATGCTATCGCTGCTTGTCGTCACAAAGTAAATTACACTGAAAAATTACACTCAACAAAAAAGCCGACCTTTTTAAATGTCGGCTTTGCATGTAAGTGATTGATTTCACTAGGTATTCTTGGTGGGAAGTGCAAGTTTCGAACTTGCGACCCCTGCAGTGTGAATGCAGTGCTCTACCCCTGAGCTAACCTCCCGAAGCGGGGCGAATTATGACATCCCTCAAAACATTTTGCAAGGAACTGGCAAAAAATCCTGCGTTGGCAGGCGTTTCGCCGCGTCCGCCCCGCGTTTAGCCGGCGGGCGCCGTCAGCGCGCGCCAGATGCAGGCGCCCTTGACGGCCTTGTCCAGACCGGCCAGCGTCGCTTCGTGCTCGGCCAGCTCGTCCGCCGAGGCCGGCTGGAAGATGATGTCGGCCAGCGGCACGTTGTCGAGCGCCTCGCCGTCCGCGCTGACGGCCACCTCTTCCTCCATGCTCAGGCTGTTCTGCCCGCGCGTCATCGACAGGTAGACGTCGGCCAGCAGCTCGGCGTCGAGCAGCGCGCCGTGCAACTTGCGGTGCGAGTTCGACACGCCGTAGCGGTCGCACAGCGCGTCCAGCGAGTTGCGCTTGCCCGGATGCATTTCCTTGGCCTGCACCAGGGTGTCGATGACGTTGCCGATGTGCTCGCTGAAGCTGGGCAGGTTCAGGCGCTTGAATTCCGCGTTCAGGAAGCCCAGGTCGAACGGCGCGTTGTGGATGATGACTTCGGCGCCGGCTATGTACTCGCGCAATTCTTCGACGATGTCGGCGAACTTCGGCTTGTCGCTGAGGAATTCGGTGGTCAGGCCGTGGACGTTCAACGCGCCCTCGTCGGAGTCGCGCTCGGGGTTGATGTAGCGGTGGTAGTTATTGCCGGTCAACATGCGGTTGTGCAGCTCGACGCAGCCGATTTCAAGGATGCGGTCGCCCGTGCGGGGATTCAGGCCGGTGGTTTCGGTATCTACTACGATTTGGCGCATGGGAATGTCAATGAGGGTGTATCGGTAAGCCAGCCGCGCAGTATAGCAAAGCGCGGCGGCGGGCCAGGTGTCAGCGGCGCACGGTGTCGACGCCGCGGTTGGCCAGCTGGTCGGCGCGCTCGTTGCCGGCGTGGCCGGAGTGGCCGCGCACCCAGCGCCATTCGACCTGGTGCACGGCCTGGGCCGCGTCGAGCGCCTGCCACAGGTCGACGTTCTTCACGGGCGCCTTGGCGGCCGTCTTCCAGCCGCGCGCCTTCCAGCCGTGTATCCACTCGCTGATGCCTTTTTGCACGTACTGGCTGTCGGTGTAGAGCACCACGTCGCAGGGGCGCTTGAGGGCGTTCAGCGCCTCTATCACGGCCAGCAATTCCATGCGGTTGTTGGTCGTGTTCAGCTCGCCGCCGAACAGCTCTTTTTCGGCGCCGTCGGCCACCATCAGCGCGCCCCAGCCGCCGGTGCCGGGGTTGCCCTTGCAGGCGCCGTCGGCGTAAATTTCCACTTTATCCATCTTGATGTTCCCGCCTCTTGTTAGTGACCGGCACGCCCGCGGCGGCCGTTGCCGGTTGTTTGGTCCATGCCGGACCGATCAGGCGCATCCCTTTGACGCGCTTGATCGCCTGCACAATATACACGGCGCCCAGATAGGGCCACCAGCGCGCCCCCGCCTGGTCCATGAAAGCGTAGCGGTGCAGCCACTTTTCAGTCCTGCAAGCCGGCGCATAGCAGCCGAAATGGCTCTGGCTGACGCCCAGGTTCAATAATTTTAACCAGTCTTTCATGCGCGGCATAGAGATGAATTCGCCCGCCCGCGGCAGGTAGTGCGAACCGGTCAGCCGGCCGGCCGCCTGGCGCAAGCCCCACAGGCTGGCCGGATTGAAGCCGCAGATGATCAGCCGGCCCTCGGGAATGAGGACGCGCTCGACTTCGCGCAGCACCTGGTGCGGCTCGGCGGCGAACTCTAACACATGCGGCAGCACCACCAGGTCCAGGCTTTGCGAGGCGAACGGCAGTTCGTCGAAATTCAGCACTACGCGGGCGCGGCCGTCGGCCGGCAGCACGGCCTGGGCCGGGGTGGCCATGCGCGTGTCGGCCAACCACTGGTTCGGCATGCGGTTCGCCGCCAGCGCGTCCAGTTGCGGCATGCCGATCTGCACGGCGTTGTAGCCGAAGATGTCGGCCGTCAACTCGTCGAGCCGCGCCTGCTCCCACGCCCGCACGTAGACGCCGGCCGGCGTTTGTAGCCAGCCGTCAAGCGCTATAATGGATTTCTCGGATGTCGCACTGTCCATGCCCAGCCTTTTCTCATACTCATGACCACCACTCCCAAGCCAGCCGTTCGCGTGCTCACCGTCCCCGCCTTCGCCGACAATTACTTATGGCTGATCCACGATGGCGAGCATGCCGCCGTGGTCGATCCCGGCGACGCCGCGCCTGTGCTGGCGGCCCTGCAGGAGCAACAACTGACGCTGACCGCCATTTTACTCACCCACCACCACGCTGACCATATCGGCGGCGTTCCCGCATTGTTGCAGCATTATGCCGTGCCCGTGTTCGGCCCGCGCAATGAGGCTATCACAGCCGTGACGCGGCCGCTTGCGCAGGGCGAGCTGGTGCGCGTGCCCGGCCTGGACTTGACATTCGCCGTGCTCGACGTGCCCGGCCACACGCGGGGCCACATCGCCTATGTGCGCCAGGACGGCGCCGGCGCGCGCTGGTTGTTTTGCGGCGACACCTTGTTTGCGGGGGGATGCGGGCGCCTGTTCGAAGGCACGCCGGAGCAGATGGCGGCGTCGCTGGACAAGCTGGCCGCCCTGCCCGACGACACCGAGGTGTTTTGCGCACACGAGTACACGCTGGCCAACCTGCGCTTTGCCGCCGCCGTCGATCCGGACAATCTGGCGCTGATGGCGCGGGTGCGCATCGAGGCGGCCAAGCGCGCGGACGGCGTGCCGACGGTGCCCACCAGCATAGGCGTGGAAAAGGCCACCAATCCCTTCCTGCGCTTCCGCGAGGCGGCGATTGTCGACAGCCTGGTCGCGGCGGGCCGGCTGGAAGCGGGCGCCGCGCCGGTGGCGGCCTTCGCCGCCCTCAGGCAGTGGAAAAACGGCTTTTAAAGGGGGCGGGCATGGCGCCCGCCCCCGGCCTCAGATTTCCTCGTACAGCGGCAAGGTGAGGAATTCGGCGAACGAGGCCGACGTCGACATTTCCTCGAAGATGTGGGCGGCCCGGACATAGCTGGGGCTGTCGCCGTTGGGCGCCACTTGCTGCACCTTGGCCAGCTCTTCCGGGATCATCGCCCGCACCATGTCGGCCGTGACCTTGCGGCCGTCTTCCAGCACGCCCTTGCTCGAACGTATCCACTGCCACACTTGCGAGCGGCTGATTTCCGCCGTCGCCGCGTCTTCCATCAGGTTGTGAATGGGCACGCAGCCGTTGCCCGTCAGCCAGCTGCCCAGGTAATGGATGCCGACGTTGATGTTGTAGCGCAGGCCCGCTTCCGTGATCGGCGCTTCCGGCTGGAAATTCAACAGGTCGGCGACCTTGACGTCGACGTCGGGGCGCTGCTTGTCGATCTGGTTCGGCTTGTCGCCCAGCACCTTCTTGAACTCCGTCATCGCCAGCTCGACCAGGCCCGGATGGGCGACCCAGCCGCCGTCGTAGCCGTCACTGGCGTCGCGGGCCTTGTCGGTGCGCACGCCGCCCATCGCGATCTCGTTCTTTTCCGCATCGTTCTTGATCGGGATCAGCGCGGCCATGCCGCCGATGGCCGGGGCACCGCGCTTGTGGCAGGTCTTCAGCAGCAGCAAGGCGTAGGCGCGCATGAACGGCGCCGTCATCGTCACCTTGGCGCGGTCGGCCAGGCAGAAGTCCTTGTCGAGCTTGAATTTCTTGATGCACGAGAAGATGTAGTCCCAGCGGCCGGCGTTCAGGCCCGAGCTGTGCTCGCGCAATTCATAGAGGATCTCGTCCATCTCGAAGGCGGCCAGGATGGTTTCGATCAGCACCGTCGCCTTGATCGTGCCCTGCGGCAGGCCCAGCTCGTCCTGCGTCATCACGAAGATGTCGTTCCACAGCCGCGCCTCCAGGTGCGACTCCATCTTCGGCAGGTAGAAATACGGGCCGGCGCCGCGCGCCAGTTGCTCCTTGGCGTTGTGGTACATGAACAGCGCGAAATCGACGATGCCGCCGGAGACGCGCTGGCCGTCGACCAGCACGTGCTTCTCGTCCAGGTGCCAGCCGCGCGGGCGCACGACCAGGGTGGCGATCTTGTCGTTGAGCTTGTAGAACTTGCCGTTCTGCTCCAGCGAAATGGTCTTGCGCACGGCATCCATCATATTCACCTGGCCGGAAATCTGGTTGTCCCAGTTCGGCGTGTTCGAGTCCTCGAAGTCCGTCATATAGCTGTCGGCGCCCGAGTTAAAGGCGTTGATGACCATCTTGCGCTCGACGGGGCCGGTGATTTCCACGCGGCGGCAGGCCAGCGCGGCGGGAATCGGCGCGATCCGCCAGTCGCCGGCGCGGATGTGCGCGGTTTCCGCCAGGAAGTCCGGACGCTCGCCGGCGTCCAGGCGCTTGGCGCGCTCGACGCGCACGGCCAGCAATTGCTGGCGGCGCGGCTCGAACGCGCGGCTCAGCTTGGCGACCAGGGCCAGCGCCTCCGGCGTCAACACGCGTTCGTAGCCGGGCTTGATCTGGCCCGTGATTTGCATTCCTGCCGGCAGCGCGATGGTGGTCTGTGTCATGAAAATCTCCGCATTAGAAAAAGTAATAAATACGTCAAAAGATAAGCGGAACGAATCGCCGCCTTGGTGTTTCATATGCCTTACAGTATATTCACTATAAAGTACGCAAACGAGACTAAAAATCACTTCATCTATGCATTTTTGTCACAAGTGAGGCCATGGGACAATTCAGACAAATCTCCACCTTCGTCGACGTCGTCGCCAAGGGCAGCCTGTCGGCCGCCGCCCGCGCCGAGGGCATCGCGCCGGCGATGATAGGACGGCGCCTGGACGCGCTGGAACAGCGCCTCGGCGTCAAGCTACTGCAAAGAACCACGCGCAAACTGGCGCTGACCGACGAGGGCGCCGCCTTTCTGGAGGATTGCCAGCGCATCCTGGGCGACCTGGCCGACGCCGAGGCGGCCGCGGCAGAGCGCAGCGTCAAGGCCAGCGGCCATTTGCTCATTTCCGCGCCGGCCGGCTTCGGCCGCCAGCACGTCGCGCCGCTGCTGCCCTCCTTCGTCGCCGAACACCGCGACGTCAGCGTCGCGCTGAACTTGAACGACCGCGTCGTCGACCTGATCGGCGAAGGCGTGGACGTCGCCATCCGCATCGCCAGCCTGGCCGATTCCAGCCTCGTCAGCGCCAAGCTGGCCGACAACCAGCGCGTGCTGGTGGCCTCGCCGGCCTACCTGAAGCGCTGCGGCACGCCGCGTACGCTGGCCGACCTGGCCAAGCACAATTGCCTGGCGATCAGCAGCGAAGGCAGCCAGCGCGGCTGGACCTTCCGCGAGAACGGCAAAACCGTCACGCTGAAAGTGTCGGGGAATATGGCTTGCAACGACGGCCAGGTGCTGCACGACTGGGCGCTGGCCGGCAAGGGCCTGGCGTGGCGTTCGATGTGGGAAGTCGGCGCGGAAATCGAATCGGGGCAGTTGGTGGCCGTGCTGGAGCCGTATGCGGCGCCCGGCAACGACATCTACGCCGTGTTCGCCCAGCGCCGCCACCTGCCGCTGCGCATACGCGCCTTCGTCGATTTCTTGCGGCACAGCTATGCGCAACCGGACTACTGGCGGGCCCGCCCGGCCTAGCCTCAGGCGCCGCCCGCGGCGCGTACAGACGAAAAAAAAACCTCGGAGACCGAGGTTTTCTTTATTTCGTTTGATCCAGCGTATTACAGTGGCTGAATGTTCGAAGCTTGCTTGCCCTTAGGACCAGCAGTCACTTCAAAAGAAACGCGTTGGTTCTCTTGCAGGGACTTGAAGCCGTTCGACTGGATAGCCGAGAAGTGAGCGAACAGATCTTCGCCGCCTTCGTCAGGGGTAATAAAGCCGAAACCCTTCGAATCATTGAACCATTTTACGATGCCAGTTGCCATTACAATTTCCTATTTCAGTTAAGTTGGGATTGCTCCCGTTATATCGTTTGAAGCAAGAAAGGAATGACAGACAAACTGCACTACTACCTCGAATCCAACGATTGCCTATTATACCGAATAAAACAGGAAAAATACATTCTCGCTCAAAATAAACTTGCGAGCGCCGCCCCGAGAGGCCAACCGGAAACCTGATCCGTCGTTGCGGCGCGCTGTTTCAGCGGCATAGGAGCCACTATAGCCAAGCTCAGGGCCGCCACTTTGCGCTAGATCAAAGATACAAACCGGAATCTGCCGGCGGCGGGCCGGCCTTCGGATCGCTGGCGGCCCAGGCGAGCAGGCGCGCCACGCCGCCGGCCAGCGCCGGCCAGCCGTCCGCGGCGGCGCCGTCCATGATCCGGCGCAGCAGCTGCTCCAGCCGGCGGCACTCCAGGCCCAGCGCGGCGAAGCCGAAGGTGCCGGCCGAGCCGGCCACGGCGTGCAGCGTCTTGTGCAGCGCCGCCAGCGCGGGCGGCGCCCGCCCCTGCGCCTCGCAGCGGGCCAGCGCCTCGGCGATGGCCGCCATCAGGCCCGGCACATTGGCCGCGTACTTGTCGTTAAGGGCATTCAGGCGGGCACGGAAATCGGGGTCGATCGGCGTTGCCATGCGTGCGCCTTGCTACTTGGTGCCGAAGATGCGGTCGCCGGCGTCGCCCAGGCCCGGCACGATGTAGGCGTGGTCGTCGAGGTGGGAGTCGAGCGCGGCGGCGTACATTTTGACGTCCGGGTGGGCTTTCTGGAACACGCTGACGCCTTCCGGCGCGGCCACCAGGGCCAGGAAGATGATCTGCTCGTCGCTGACGCCGCGCTTTTTCAGCACGTCGACGGCGTAGACGGCCGAATTGCCGGTGGCCACCATCGGGTCGCACAGGATGAAGGTGCGCTCGTTCAGGTCGGGCAGGCGCACCAGGTATTCGACGGGCAGCTTGGTGTCGGGGTCGCGGTAGACGCCGATGTGGCCGACGCGGGCCGACGGCACCAGGTTCAGCAGGCCGTCGCTCATGCCGATGCCGGCGCGCAGGATGGGCACGATGGCCAGTTTTTTGCCGGCGATCACGGGCGCGTCGATCCGCATCAGCGGCGTCTGGATGGGGCGCGTCGTCAGCGGCAGGTCGCGGGTGATTTCGTAGCCCATCAGCAGGGTGATTTCCTTGAGCAGCTCGCGGAAGGTGCGCGTCGACGTGTCGTGCTCGCGCATATGGCTCAGTTTGTGCTGGATCAGCGGGTGGTCGGTGATGAAGAGATTGGGGAAGCGCGGATCTTGTTTCATGGGCTTATGCTCTTTTCTTGGTCAGGACTGCGGCCTCGCTGCGCCGCGCGGCTCACTGTTGTATAGGTATGTGTGCGCATTATCCCAGCCAAAGCGCCACCCTGCAGTGAATTTTGTAAAATAATTTAGAGCAAAAACATGCCGGCCGCCTCGTCGGCCAGCTCGTCCAGGGTGCAACCGCGGCCCGGCTGATACCACTGTATGCTGAAATTGATCGCCCCCATCAGCAGCAGGCGCGCGACCTTGCTGTCGCTCTTGACCATGCCGGCCCGCTGCAACTCCGTCAGCACCGCCTGCCAGACGCGGTCGTAGCGGTCGCGCAGCGCGACGATGCCGGCGCGCCGTTCCGGGCTCAGCGCGCGCCAGTCGTACAGCAGCACGGGAATGAAGTCGTGGCCCTCGGCCAGCACGGTTTCCAGGTGGGCGCGCAGCAGCGCGCGGAATTTCTGCCGCGGCGGCAGCGCGCCGGCGACGATGCCCTCGACGGCCGGCAGGCAGGACAGCAAGCCCTCCTCCATCACGGCGGCGAGGATTTCCTGCTTGCTCTTGAAATGGTAAAAAGGGCTGCCCGAGCGCATGCCGACGGCGTCGGCGATGTCGCGGATGCTGGTGCCGTCGTAGCCGCGGTCGCGGAACAGGCGCGCCGCCGCGCGCACCAGCTCGGCGCGGCGGTTGCCGTCGGCGGCCGCGCCGCAAGTCTGCTGGGCCGTCATCTACGCGCTCAGCGCGCGCGCGAGTATGGCCGCGCAATCGACGCCGGCCGGCAGGCGCCCGTAGGCGCCGCCGGGCTCGCGCGCCAGCCGCGAGGCGACGAAGGCGGCCGACACGCAGGGCGGCGCGTGGCGCAGCAGCAGCGCAGCCTGCACGGCCAGCACGACGCGCTCGGCCAGCACGCGCGCGCCATACTCGTCCGCCTGCGGCTGCGCCAGGTCGGCCAGCAGGCGCGCGGCGAACGCCGCGAAGTCGGCGTCGACCTCGCCGGCCAGCGCCAGTTCGGCCGCCAGCACCTCGCGCGCGGCCGCCGTCCGGCCCAGCGCGCGCAGCAGGTCCAGGCACATCACGTTGCCCGAGCCCTCCCAGATCGAGTTGACGGGAAATTCTCGGTACAGCCGCGCCAGCGGGCCGTCCTCGACATAGCCGCCGCCGCCCATGACCTCCATCGCCTCGGCGCCGAAGCCGGGGCCGCGCTTGCAAATCCAGTACTTGCCGGCCGGCGTCAGCAGCCGCCCCAGCAGCGCCTGGGCCGGGTCGGCGGCCTCGTCGAAGCAGCGCGCCAGCCGCAGCGCGAAGGCCGTCGCCGCCTCCGACTCCAGCGCCAGGTCGGCCAGCACGTTCTGCATCAGCGGCTGCTGCGCCAGCGGCCGGCCGAACGCGGCGCGCCCGCGCGCGTGGTGCAGCGCGTGCGTCAGCGCCGCGCGCATGATGCCGGCGCTGCCCAGCACGCAATCGAGGCGGGTGTGGCTGGCCATCTCGATGATGGTGGGAACGCCGCGCCCCGGCGCGCCCACCAGCCAGGCGTAGGCGCCGGTGAATTCCACTTCGGCCGAGGCGTTGGAGCGGTTGCCCAGCTTGTCCTTGAGGCGCTGCACGCGGATATGGTTGCGGCTGCCGTCGGGCAGGTAGCGCGGCAGGAAGAAGCAGGACAGGCCGCCGTCCGCACCGCCGCGCTGCGCCAGGATCAGGTGGGCGTCGCATTGCGGCGCCGAAAAAAACCACTTGTGGCCGACCACGCGGTGCAAACCGTCGGCGTCGGCGCCGCCGAACAGGCGCGCGGCCTCGTCCGCGGCGACCGGCTCGGCCCGCGTGGTGTTGCTGCGCACGTCGGTGCCGCCCTGCTTTTCCGTCATGCCCATGCCGACCAGGGCGCCGCGCTTGTGCTCGACCGGCAGCGAGCGCGGGTCGTAGTGGCGCGACAGGATCTTCGGCAGCCAGCGCGCGGCGATGTGCGGCGGCGCCTGGCGCAGCGCCGGCACCGCCGCGTAGGTCATCGTCACCGGGCATTGCGCGCCGTTTTCCAGTTGGCCGAAGAGCAGGTACTGGGCCGCCCGCGCCACCTGCGTCTGGCTGCCGTCCCACGGCGAGGCGTGCGCGCCGGCGCCGATCAGCAGCGTCATCAACTGCTGCCAGGCCGGATGGAATTCGACCTCGTCGATGCGCCGGCCGGCGCGGTCGTAAGCCTGCAGGCGCGGGCCGTTGACGTTGGCCTGGCGCGCCAGGTCCAGCGTCTCGGCGCGGCCCAGTTGCGCGCCCAGGGCGCTCAGCGCCGCGGCGGCGCCGCCGCCGCCCTCGCGCTCCAGGGCCTCGCGCAGCGCAGCGTCGCAATCGAATAGATTGACATTCTCGAACGGCGGCGCCTGGTTGAATACTTCGTGCGTGTCGAACTGGTTCATGTCGCGTTCTCCAAGGGATGGAAAATTGCCGTCGCCCCCGCCACAGCCGAGGGCGCAAAACCGGGTCGGTGCGCGGCCGTGGCGCGCGCCCGATGGGGCACAGTAGCGCAAACGCAGAGATCAAGCAAGCGCTTGCTTTGTTAAATTATTGATATTAATATAAACGCAATTTCTTACGGAGGCCGCAATGAGCGAAGCATATCTGTACGAGGCGCTGCGCACGCCGCGCGGCAAGGGCAAGCCGGACGGCAGCCTGCACAGCGTCAAACCGATCGCGCTGCTGGCCGGCCTGATGCGCGAGCTGCAGCGCCGCCACCACCTCGACACGGCCTGCATCGACGACGTCGTGCTCGGCTGCGTCACGCCGGTCGGCGACCAGGGCGCCTGCATCGCCAAGACGGCGGCGCTGGCGGCCGGCTGGGACTGGCGCGTGGCCGGCGTGCAGCTGAACCGCTTTTGCGCCTCCGGCCTGGAGGCGGTCAACCTGGCCGCGCAAAAGGTCCGCTCGGGCTGGGAAGACCTGGTCGTCGCCGGCGGCGTCGAATCGATGTCGCGCGTGCCGATGGGCGCCGACGGCGGCGCCTGGGCGCTCGACCCGGCCACCAATTTCGCCAGCGACTTTCTGCCGCAGGGCATAGGCGCCGACCTGATCGCCACGCTGGACGGCTGGCGCCGCGAGGACGTCGACGCCTACGCGCTGCGCTCGCAGCAAAAGGCGGCCGCCGCCCGCGCCGCCGGCCGCTACGCCTCGTTGATGGCGGTGCGCGACCTGAGCGGCCTGGCCATCCTCGAACAGGACGAGTTCATCAAGCCGCAGACGACACCGGCCGCGCTGGCGGGCCTGAAGCCGTCCTTCGCGGCGGCCGGCGACACGGGCTTCGACAGCCTGGCCCTGCGCAAATACCCGCAACTGGAGCGGGTCGAGCACGTGCACACGGCCGGCAACTCCTCGGGCATCGTCGACGGCGCCGCGCTGGCCCTGGTCGGCAGCGCCGCCGTCGGCACCCGCCTCGGCCTGCGCCCGCGCGCGCGCATCGTCGCCACCGCCGTCACCGGCAGCGACCCCACCATCATGCTGGCCGGGCCGGCGCCGGCCAGCCGCAAGGCGCTGGCCAAGGCCGGCCTGCGCGCCGCCGACATCGACCTGTTCGAGGTCAACGAGGCGTTCGCCGCCGTGGTGCTGCGCTTCATGCGCGAGCTCGACATTCCCGAGGAGAAGGTCAACGTCAACGGCGGCGCCATCGCCCTCGGCCACCCGCTAGGCGCCACCGGCTGCATGCTGCTCGGCACCCTGATCGACGAGCTGGAGGCGCGCCGCCTCAAACGCGGCCTGGTCACGCTGTGCGTCGGCGGCGGCATGGGCATCGCCACCATCATCGAACGGATACCGGCATGATCCATTACAGCAGCAGCGCCACCACCCACATCGCCAGCCTGCACATCGAGGCGCGCGCCGTCAATCCGCTCAGCCGCATGTTCCAGCGCGCGCTCGGCGAGGCCCTCGACCGGCTCGAAGCGCAGCGGCCGCTGGCCGGCGTCGTCGTCAGCTTCGACAGCGCCGCGCCGGCCGCCGAGCACGCGTTCGCGCACCTGATCGCCCTGACGCCGCAGCAGGCCGGCGACTGCATGGCCATGCTGGCGAGCTACCACCAATTGCTGCGCCGCCTGGAAACGCTGGGCCGCACCGTCGTCGCGACGCTGGCCGGCGACATCGACGGCCACGCGCTCGGTTTGGCGCTGGCCTGCCACCGCCGCTACGCGCTGCGCCACATCAGCCTGAGCATGGCGCAGGTCGACAGCGGCCTGACGCCGTCCGGCGGCGCACTGGTGCGCTGCGTGCGCGGCATCGGCCTGCGCGCCGCGCTGCCGCTGCTCACCGAGGGCCTGGCCTGCGAGGCCGACGCGGCGCGGCAGGCCGGCCTGCTGCATGGCGTCGCCGGCGACGCGGCGCAACTGCTGGCGCTGGCCCGCGCCGCCATCGCCGGAGCGGACGCGCCGCTGCAGCCATGGGACGCGCCGCACTACCGCATGCCGGGCGGCACGCCGGCGTCGGCCCCGCTGCAGGCCCTGCTGGCCAGCGCGCCGGCGCAGCTGCGCCAACGCACCGGCGGCCACTACCCGGCGCCGGAGGCGGTGCTGTGCGCCATGGTCGAGGGGGCGCAGGTCGACTTCGCGTCGGCGCTGCTGATCGAGGGCCGCTACTTCTGCCACATCGCCGGCGGGCGCGTCGCCAAGCACCTGATGCGCCTGAACCAGTTGCGCCGCGCCGCGCCGGCCCGCGACGGCGCCTTCGCGGCGGCGCTGCGGGCCGCCCACCAGGGCGAGCTGGCGCAACTGAGGCGCGACGGCCTGGCGCCCGCGCTGATTAACAACGCGGCGCGCGCGGCCGGCATGCGCGCCGCGCCGCCGCAGCCGGAACCGGCGGCGCCGGCCGGCGCGGCCGGGCCGCCGCCCAGCTGCGCCGACGCCCGCGACCGCCTGCTGTACGGACAGTGCGCGGCCGCCCTGGCGGCGCTGCGCCGGGCCGACGCGCCGACGCCGGCCCAGGCCGACCTGCTGTCGGTCGACCAGTGCGGCTTCCCCGCCTTCACCGGCGGCGCCCTCGCCTTCATCGCCGAGCTCGGCGCCGACGCCTTCGGCGCCCGCGCGGCCGCGTTGGCGGCGCGCTACGGCGCCCGCTTCGCGCCACCCGCAGATTGGCAATTATTGACGCAAACCTATAACTTCAATTAATGCAGTGATAATGTATTGACTACTTCGCGCTATTTCCATCGCGCGCGGGCGCCGATATTCTGAATTCCTCGCCTGATATTGCTATTATTCATGTAATTTTTAGCTGTTCAGTGATACATTTCGTCCTGGTACCGCTACATTTTTACCTGGACCAATAAAGGTGACGCCCGGCCTACGAATTTTGTAGAAATTGTGACATGCATTAAAAGAAAGTTTAGAAACACAGATGCTTTCCCGTTCCCCTGCCATAGCCGAGCGCGATCCGCGCGACGCGCTTGACAACCTCATGGAAGAAGCCGGCGACGTCGTGTTCCGGCTCGACCCGCAGGGACGGATTCTGTTCGCCAGCCGCCGCGCGGCGGCACTGATAGGCGCCACGGCGCCGCTGCACGGCGCCGACTTCGCCGCCCTGGCCGACGACGACAGCCAGCTGGCCCTGCGCGCCGCCCTGGACGAGCCGGCCGACGAGCCGCGCCACCTCGACGTGCGCCTGAAAACCCCCGACTGCGAGGTCTGGTTTGCGCTGCGCCTGTCGCGCTGCTGCGGCGCCGACGGCGCGCCGGCGCTGCTGGTGGTCGGGCGCAACACGGCGGCCCAGCACGCCACCGAGGCGCGCCTGCGCCACATGGCCACCCACGACGCGCTGACGGAACTGCCGAACCGCTCGCTGCTGTCGGACCGCATCCGCATGATCATCGCCCAGGCCAGCCGCTCCGGCCAGGGTTTCGCCGTCGCCACCGTCGGCCTGGACGGCTTCAAGAAAGTCAACGACGGCCTCGGCCACCCGGTCGGCGACGCCGTGCTGCGCATGGCGGCTGCGCGGCTGCGCAAAACCCTGCGCGACAGCGACACCCTGGCGCGCGTCGGCGGCGACGAATTCGTCGCCGTGCTGCCCGGCACCGCCAGCGAGGCGCAGATCAAGCTCGTCACCGGACGCCTGATCGCCACGCTGCAGTCGCCCTTCGAGGTCGACGGCCACACGATCTACGTCGGCGCCTCGGTCGGCGTGTCGGTGTATCCGCAGCACGCCGAGGACGAGGTGCGCCTGGTGGCGCTGGCCGACGTCGCCATGTCGCGCGCCAAGGCGACCGGCAAGGCGCGCTGCCAAATCTACAGCCCGCGCCTGTCCGGCCCGCCCGAGCACGACATCACGCTGGAGGCGGCCATGTTCCAGGCCGTGCGCGAGGGCGAGTTCCTGCTCTACTACCAACCCATCGTCGACGCCCGCACGCGGCAGATCCAGGGCTTCGAGACGCTGATGCGCTGGAAGCACCCGACGCTGGGCATGGTGCCGCCGGCCCGCTTCATCCCCATCGCCGAAAGCAACGGCCTGATCAACCTGCTCGGCGCCTGGGCCCTGAAAGCGGCCTGCGTGCAATTGAAGCAATTCGAAGAAGTTGCCAAGCGGCATCTTTATATCTCTGTTAATATTAGCCCCAGGCAATTTCGCAACGATAAATTCCTCGCCGTCCTCGACGATGCGATCGCGTTTTCCGGACTACTTGGTGAGCAATTGGTATTAGAAATTACAGAAGGTACGCTGATGATCGACCCGGTGCACGCCGAGGCGATCCTGGCAAAAATGGCCCAGCGCAAGGCGCGCATCGCCATCGACGACTTCGGCACCGGCTATTCCTCGCTGGCCTACCTGAAGCGCTTCCCCATCTCCGTGCTGAAAATCGACCGCACCTTCATCAAGGACTTGCCCGACTCGGCCAAGGACGGCGCCATCTGCAACGCCGTGCTCGACCTGGCCAAGCACCTCGGCCTGTCGGTGGTGGCCGAGGGAGTGGAAACGGAGGCGCAGATGCACTTCCTCGAATCGCGCGGCTGCCAGTACATCCAGGGTTACCTGACGGGCAAGCCGATGCCGGCCAACGTCGCGCTGGCGGCCCTGAAGGAAAGCACCCACGCGGCCGTGCTGCCGGACGAACTGCGCATGGGCGGCCAATGAAAGCGGGCGCCTTCACGCCGGCCACGCAACTGGGCAAGAACACCCTGGAACTGCTGTGGGCGCGCACCCGCCAACAGGGCGACATGCCCGGCTTCGCCAAGGCCATCAGCGCCATCCTGGGGGCCATGCGCGGCGAGGACGACCGCGAATTCGACATGACGCAGACGGTGCTGTCGGACCCCGTCCTGACGCAGAAAGTGCTGCGCCTGGCCAATAGCGGCATGTATTCGGCCTTCGGCCAAAGCGTCAACACGGTGTCGAAGGCCGTGCTGGTGCTGGGCATCGACGCCATCGGCCACCTGGCGCTGGGGCTGAAACTGATCGAGGAACTGTCGCACGCCACGCCGGACTCCGTCAGCGCCCACATCGAAATGGAAAAGGCCGTGCTGGCCGGCATGGTGGCGCAGCAGGTGGCCAGCAGCGCGGCCAGCCCGAACGCCGAGCAGGCCGTGGTCTGCTCGATGCTGCACACGCTGGGACGCATGATGGTGACGTTCTACATGACCGACTTCTGGGCCACCCTGCAGGCCCACGGCGGCCCCGGCAACGAGAGCGCGGCGGCGCCGGCCATCCTCGGCCTGACGCTGGAGGAAGTCGGCTACGCCACGGCGGCCCACTGGGGCCTGCCGGCGCACCTGATCAGCGGCATGCGGCCGATGGAGGCGACGGCCGCCGGCGTCGAGGTCAGCCGCGCCGACTGGATGGCCGGGCTGTGCACCATGGCCGCGCGCTGCGCCGATTCGCTGTGGCACGACGACGCCGCCGGCGCCGCCGTCGTGACGACGCTGATCGGCCAGTACAGCGACATGCTGGGCGTCGCGCCCGAGGGGCTGGTCGAGGCCGTCGAACGGGCCAAGGAAATGGCGGCGACCGACCTGTCGATCGCGCCGCTGTCGAAACCGGCCGAGCGGCGCGCCAAGGCGCTGGCCTCGACGCGCATGCGCGCCGAAGGCAACCGCCTGCTAATCAGCGGCCTGAGCGACATGCGCGACGCGCTGCCCACGGCCAGCCCGGGCCAGATGGTGTCGATGGCGCTGGAGACGCTGTACCGGGGTTTCGATTTTTCGCGCGCCGTCGCCTTCGTGCACAACCTCAAGGAACACCAGTACGCGGCGCGCATCAGCATGGGCCAGGGCGCCAAGGAGCTGCAGGCGCAGATGGCGTTTGCCGACAGCTACGAGCCGAACGTCTTCCACGCCGCGCTCAGCAGCGACCGCGTGATCTTCATCGAAAACGCCCGCGACCCGAAATTCGCCGCCAAGCTGCCGGCCTGGTGGAAGGCGACGCTGTCGGAAGCGCGCTGCTTCGTCATCCTGCCGCTGCTGTCGAAGGGCCAGGCGACCGGCTTCATCTACGGCGACTGGGACGACAGCTTCCCGCCCATCCAGCTGAACCAGACCGAATTCGGACTGATCAACGACATCCGCGCCCTGCTGGTCAAATCCGTCGACCTGCGCCACCAGCGCGAACTGATCGCCAACAAAGTCGCCTGAGCGCGGACCTGGGGTCTGGCCCCGGCTATCGGCCGAAAAAGCAGGGGTCCGACCCCATGAAGCCGGGTCAGACCCCGGATTGGCGCCGCGGACCAGGGGTCTGACCCCGGCTGTTGGGGGTCTGACCCCGGCTGTTGGCCACCGGAGTTGTTTCGGCAACCAAAAAGCATGGGTCCGACCCCTAACTGCAGCCGCGGAGGATCAGGCCAGCTTCGGCGTGGCGACGCGCACGTCGCCGCACTGGGCGCGGTGCATCAGCGCGTGGTCGATCAGCACCAGCGCCAGCATCGCCTCGGCGATCGGCGTGGCGCGGATGCCGACGCATGGGTCGTGGCGGCCAAAGGTTTCCACCATCACCGGATTGCCGTCCTTGTCGATCGAGCGGCGCGGCGTGCGGATCGACGACGTCGGCTTGATGGCGATCGAGACGGTGATGTCCTGCCCCGTCGAAATCCCCCCCAGCATGCCGCCCGAGTTATTGCCGACAAAACCTTCCGGCGTCAGCTCGTCGCCGTGCTCGGAACCCTTCTGCGCCACCGACTTGAAGCCGGCGCCGATCTCGATGCCCTTCACGGCGTTGATGCCCATCATCGCGTAGGCGATGTCGGCGTCCAGCTTGTCGTAGATGGGCTGGCCCAGGCCGACGGGCACCTTGCTCGCCACCACTTCGATGCGCGCGCCGATCGAATCGCCGTCGCGGCGCAACTGGTCCATCGCCTCCTCCATGCGGGCGATCAGCGCGGCGTCGCCGGTGGCGGCGAAAAACGGGTTGTCGGCCACGTGCTGCCACGACTGGAACGGCACCTCGATGTCGCCCAGCTGGCTCATGCAGCCGTGGAAAACGGTGCCGTACTGCTGCAGCAACCACTTCTTGGCGATGGCCGCCGCGCCGACGACGGGCGCCGTCAGGCGCGCCGACGAGCGGCCGCCGCCGCGCGGATCGCGCACGCCGTACTTGTGCCAGTAGGTGTAGTCGGCGTGGCCGGGGCGGAAGCTTTCGGCGATGTTGCCGTAATCCTTGCTGCGCTGGTCTTCGTTGCGGATGAGCAGAGCGATCGGCGTGCCGGTGGTGACGCCCTGGTATACGCCGGAGAGGATTTCGACGCTGTCGGATTCCTGCCGCTGCGTCACGTGGCGCGAGGTGCCGGGCTTGCGCCGGTCCAGCTCGGGCTGGATGTCGGCTTCCGACAGCGCCAGGCCGGGCGGACAGCCATCGATCACGCAGCCGATTGCCGGGCCGTGCGATTCGCCGAAGGTGGTTACAGTAAACAGCTTGCCAAATGAATTGCCGGACATAGTATGAAGAACGCGAGAGGCTGAAACGACCAATTCTACCAGTCTGCGGCGCCCCGGGCGGCGCTATCGCGCGAGAATCGTGCACTTGGTACGCACCAGTACGATATTGGCGACAGGGCGCGGCAGATTATTATTAAAAATATACTGTTTTTCATAAAACACCACCAATTATGCTGAAATTGCCCCCGCAATGGGGGAATACGCGCTAGAAAACGCCTAAATTATCGTTCCGATTATCAATTCGCTATATACTTATTCATAAGAACACCGAGACATCTTGGAGAAGCGACACATGCCCGCACCGATCACCCCCCTTGAGCATAACAAGGACGATCACGACGATCTGGTATTCTTGGAGGAACATCCGGCGCCGTCTTCCGCGCCGGCCGCGCGCAACGTCTGGCGGGTGATGATCATCGACGATGACGAGGACGTCCACTCGACCACCACCTTCGCGCTGGGCAACCTCGACATGCAGCACCGGCCGCTGGAATTCGTCCACGCCTATTCCGCCGCGCAGGCGCGCGACATGCTCAAGCACGAGCAGGAAATCGCCGTCATCCTGCTCGACGTCGTCATGGAGCAGGACGACGCCGGCCTGCACCTGGTGCGCTACATCCGCGAAACGCTGAAACTGGCCGACGTGCGCATCATCCTGCGCACCGGCCAGCCCGGCTACGCGCCCGAGATCGACGCCATCCGCGACTTCGACATCAACGACTACAAGACCAAGTCCGAGCTGACCCGCATCAAGCTGTTCACGACCGTGACGGCGGCGATCCGCTCCTATGAGCAGATCCGCTCGATCAGCGCCAGCCGGCGCGGCCTGAACCAGATCATCCACGCCAGCACCCAGCTGATGGCCCTGCACGGCGTGCAGAACTTCGCCGCCGGCGTGCTCACGCAAATCGCCGACCTGCTCAACATCAAGGCCGACGGCGTGCTGTGCGTGCAGGAGTGCCCGGACGGCAAATGCCACGAGCTGCTCGTCAGCGCCACCGCCGGCAGCTACGGCCGCCTGCCCTACGGCCACGTCACGGCCGCCGACGACGCGCTGCTCGTCGGCGCCATCGAGCGCACGCTGGAACAGCGCCGCAACATCTACAACCACGACTACGTCACGCTGTACTTCGCCGGCAAGGCCAGCCGCGACTTCGCCGCCTTCCTGCAACTGCCGCGGCCGATCACGGACATCGACGAACGCCTGCTGGAAGTATTCTGCGGCAACGTCGCGGTCGGCCTCGACAACGTCGAACTGGTCAGCCACCTGCACAACGCCGCCTTCTACGACCAGCTCTCGAAGCTGCCCAACCGCACCCGCCTAGTGGAAATCCTCGACGCCACGCTGGCCGGGCCGGCCCGCGACGAGGCCACGCTGTCGCTGGTCGACCTCGACCACTTCGCCGAAACCAACGACGCGCTGGGCCACCAGTTCGGCGACATGCTGCTGGTCGCCGTCGCCGGGCGGCTGCAGTCGCGCCTGGGCCAGCAACTGACGGTGGCGCGGCTGGGCGGCGACATCTTCTGCGTGCTCGGCGACGCCGCCCAGGTGAACCCGGCGATGATACTGGCACTGTTCCAGACCCCCTTCAGCATCGACGGCCAGGACGTGCAGCTATCGGCCACGCTGGGCCTGGTGCGCCTGGGCGAACACGACGGCAGCGGCGCCGACGCGCTGAAGGACGCCGACATCGCCCTGAAGCGCGCCAAGACGCAGCAGCGCGCCGGCCACTTCTATTTCTCGCGCAGCATGGGCGTGGAAATCCGCGAGCGCGTGCGCATGATGCACGCCTTGCGCACGGCCTTCGGGCAGAACCAACTGTTCGTCGTCTACCAGCCGCAAATCGACCTGACGACGCGCCGCCCGGTCGGCGCCGAGGCGCTGCTGCGCTGGCAGACGCCGGACGGCAAGTTCATCTCGCCGGACCGCTTCATCCCCATCGCCGAATACTCGGGCCTGATCATCGAGCTGGGCGAATGGGTGCTGCGCACGGCCTGCCGCGAGCTGGTGCTGCTGCGCGAACAGGGCCACCGCGACTTCATGATGTCGGTGAACGTGTCGCAGGTGCAGTTCCGCCACCCGCACTTCCTCGACATGCTGCGCCAGGCCCTCGACGACACCCAGGCGCCGCCCGAATACATCGAACTGGAAATCACCGAATCGATGGCGATGGAAGAGCCGGACCTGCTCATCAAGATGCTCTGGCAAGTCAAGCAGACCGGCGTCAGCATCGCCATCGACGACTTCGGCACGGGCTTTTCCTCGCTGTCCTATCTGCAGCGGCTGCAAGTGGACCGGCTGAAAATCGACCGCGCCTTCGTCACCGAAATCACCGGCTCGGCGCGCGGCAGCAGCATCGCCGAAATGGTCATCCAGCTGGGCCGCAACCTCGGCCTGGCCGTCATTGCCGAAGGCGTCGAGGACGAGCGCCAGGCGCAAATCCTGCAGGCGCTGGGCTGCCCGCTGGCGCAAGGCTTCCTGTTCGCCCGGCCGATGACGGCGGCGGCGCTGGCCGGCTGGCTCAACAACGACGCCCTCGAAGGCGCCGCCTGAACAGCGGGAACGGCCTTCGATTTCCGGGAAATAGTTTCCCGGAAATCGGGCCCGATTCCCGACTTTTTGTCACCATTTCCCGAATTCCTTAATCCGCATCAAGTACAAAGGTCAATGCGAACAATTATCATTATTGTTCCAGATCAATACTTTATGAAGGATACGTATGCGTTCCACCGTTGTCAGTCTTTTCGGCCGCCTGTCGGCCGTCGCGCTCGCCGCGACGACCTTCCAGGCCGGCGCCGCCGAGTATCCCATCGGCGCCCCGCAGCAGCGCGCCGGCATGGAAATCGCCGCCGTCTACCTGCAGCCGGTGGTGATGGAGCCGGACGGGATGATGCGCAAGGCCGACGAGTCCGACATCCACATCGAAGCCGACATCCACGCCCTGGCCGGCAACCCCAACGGTTTCGAGGAAGGCGCCTGGGTGCCCTACCTGGTCGTGAAGTTCGAGGTCAGCAAGGAAGGCAGCGGGCAGAAGGTCAGCGGCGAATTCATGCCGATGGTGGCCAACGACGGCCCCCATTACGGCGACAACATCAAGCTGTTCGGCCCCGGCAAATACCACGTGCGCTACACCATCCTGCCGCCGTCCGAGAACAAGCACGCCCATTTCGGCCGCCACACGGACCGCCTGACCGGCGTGCGCCCGTGGTTCAAGCCGTTCGAGGTCGAGTACGACTTCACCTACGTCGGCATCGGCAAGAAGGGCGGGTATTGAGCGATGCGTATCTCTTTTGCCTTGAAGCCGCTGGCCGCGGCGGCCCTGCTGTGCGCGGCGTCCGGCGCCGGCGCGGCGTCCCACGGCGCGCGCGAATTGCAGCAACTGGTGGCCAAGCTGGGCGAGCGCATGGAGCGCCTGGAGCAGCGCAACGCCGAGCTGGAGCGCGAGTTGCGCGCCAGCCGCGCGGCCGCGCCGGCCGCCCCGGCGCCGGCCGCCATCGAGCAGCGCGTCACGGCGCTGGAGTCGCAGCAGGCGCGCACCGCCGCCGGCCTGGACAGCGACCGCCTCAGCGAGAACGAGCCTGAGCTGACGTCGCGCCTGAAGGCCGTCGAGATGCAGGCCGAGGGCGCCCGCGGCGCCGCCCGCAAGATCGAGGCGCTGGAGGGCCTGAGCGCCGGCTTCAGCCTGACGACGATGGCGCAGAAACCCTTCGGCGCGGCCGCCGCGAACAGCCAGCTCAATTACCGCGGCGACGCCTTCATCACCATGCCGCTGGGTAAGCTCGGCGCGATCGAGCAGCGCGTCTTCGCCCAGTTCCGCGTCGGCCAGGGCGCCGGCCTGAACGACATGGCCAGCTTCGCCAAGCCGAACGCCAGCGCCTTCCGCGTGCTGGGCGGCCTGCGGCCCGACGACTCCGTCGCCGTGCTGGCGCAGGCCTGGTATCAGGCCAGCATCCCCCTGCCCCTCGGCGGCCACGCGCCGCGCTCGAAGGAGACGCTGGAACTGGGCTTCGGCAAGATGGACCCGTTCGCCTTCTTCGACCAGAACGCGGCGGCCGGCGACGAGACGCGCCAGTTCACCAACACGGTCTTCGTCCACAATCCGCTGCTCGACGCGGGCGGCGACATCGGCGTCGATGCCAACGGCTTCGCGCCCGGCTTCCGCCTGTCTTACCAGAACGCCAGCGCCAAGCCGGAGAGCTGGCGCGTGTCGCTGGGCGTGTTTGGCGCCGGCGCGACGGGCTCGAACTACCAGCGCAGCCTGAGCTCGCCGCTGATGCTGCTGCAGGCGGAAACCCAGCGGCGCCTGTTCGGCGGCCTGCCCGGCAATTACCGCGTGTACGCCTGGCGCAACAGCCAGGCCAGCCATTTCGACGAGAGCGTGACGGAGCCGGAGCGCCACGTCGGCTGGGGCGCGTCGCTGGACCAGCGCGTCGGCGACGGCGTCACGCTGTTCGGCCGCTACGGCCGGCAGCTGCGCGGCCACGTGCGCTTCGACCAGGCGCTGACGCTGGGCGCCGAATTCGGCGGCTCGTACTGGGGCCGTGCCGGCGACAGCGTCGGCATGGCCGCCGGCTGGCTCAACACCAGCCGCGACTACCGCGGCGCCAGCGCCGCCGCCGGCGCCGAGCGGGTCGCCGAGCTGTACTACCGCTACCGCATCAACAAGCAGTTCGAGCTGTCGCCTAACCTGCAGTACATCGGCCGTCCGGCCGGCGACAACAGCGTCGGCGCGATGAAGATCCTCGGCCTGCGCGCCCAACTGAGCTATTGAGACTGACGATGCTGACACCACTGCGCATTACCCTTGGCGGCCTGGCCGCCGCCGCCCTGCTGGCGGCGGCGCCGGCGCCGGCCGCCGACATGCCCACCTTCAACCTGACGATACGCGCCGGCCACTTCGTGCCGGAGACGATCGAGGTGCCGGCCAACACCAAGTTCCGCCTGCTCATCAAGAACGAGGGGCCGGGCGCCGAGGAATTCGAAAGCGTCGAGCTGCGCAAGGAAAAGGTGCTGGCGCCGGGCGCGTCCAGCTTCCTCATCTTCATGCCGCTCAAGCCGGGCAGCTACAAGTTCTTCGGCGAGTTCCACCCCGCGACGGCGCAAGGCCGCTTCGTCGCCAAATGAGGGGGCGCGCACATGGGTAACGCCCTCTTCATCGTCTGGCGCGAAAGCGTCGAGGCGATGCTCGTCGTCGGCATCTTGTACGCCTGGATCAAGCGCAACGACGGCGCCGGCATGCGCGCGCTGTGGGCCGGCGCCGCCGCCGGTATCGCCCTGGCGGCGGCGCTGGGCTGGGCCATGGTCGCCGCGCAGGACGAGCTGTCCGGCGCCGCGCTCGAATGGTTCCAGCTGGCGATGCTGCTCACCGCCGCCGCGCTGATCGTGCAGATGGTGCTGTGGATGCAAAAACACGGCCGCCACATGAAACAGCAGCTGGAAAACGACATGGCGCGCGCGGCGCAGCGCTCGGGCGCCGCCGGCGTCGCCGTCATCGCCGCGCTGGCGATCGCCCGAGAAGGCGCGGAAACCGCCATTTTCCTCTACGGCATGGGGCTCAGCGGCGGCGACGGCACGGCCTTGGCCGCCGGCGCCGCGCTCGGCTTCGCGCTGGCGCTGCTGACGGCCTGGGCCGTCAGCAGCGGGCTGCGCTTCCTCGACTACCGCCAGTTCTTCCGCGTCAGCGGCCTGCTGTTGCTGCTGTTCGCGGCGGCGCTGCTGGCCAGCGCCGTCGACCGCCTGATCGGCGGCGGCTGGCTGCCGGCCCTGGTCGACCCGCTGTGGGACAGCTCGGCGCTGCTCGACGACGCCAGCGGCGGCGGCGCCGCGCTGGCGGCCTTCACCGGCTACCGCGCGCGGCCGTCGCTGACGCTGGCCGCCGTCTACGCGCTGTACTGGCTCGGCATCGTAGTGGCGCAGCGACGACGGGCCAGCCATGGCTAGCATTCCCATCGTCGACATGCGCGCGCGGGCGCGGCCGGCCGGCGGCCGGCTGGCCGCCGTCGGCAGCGCCATGCGCCGCCACCGCAACTGGATACAGGCGGCGCAATGGCTCGTCGTCTTCTTCTACCTGTCGCTGCTGGTGATCCCCGCCTTCATGCCGCTGCCGGCCGAGGACGCGCACCTGTACGACAATCTGCGCCTGTTCGCGCAGTTCCTGTTCTGGGGCATCTGGTGGCCCTTCGTCATGCTCGGCACGATGCTCTTCGGCCGCGTCTGGTGCGGCGTATTCTGCCCCGAGGGCGCGCTGACCGAACTGGCCAGCCGCCACGGCCTGGGCCGCCCTATCCCGCGCTGGATACGCTGGAGCGGCTGGCCGCTGACCGCCTTCATCTGCACCACCGTCTACGGCCAGCTCATCAGCGTATACGAATACCCGCAGGCGGCGCTGCTGATCCTGGGCGGCTCGACGCTGGCGGCCGTGGCCGTCGGCTACTTCTATGGCCGCGGCAAGCGCGTCTGGTGCCGCTACCTGTGCCCGGCCAACGGCGTGTTCTCGCTGCTGGCGAAGATCGCCCCTTTCCACTTCCGCGTCGACCGGCAGGCGTGGCAGCGCGACACGGCGCGCGCGCCGGCCGTCGATTGCGCGCCGCTGATCGACATCCGCCACATGAAAAGCGCGTCCGCCTGCCACGCCTGCGGCCGCTGCAGCGACTACAAGGGCGCCGTCAGCCTGGCGGCGCGCACGCCGGCCAGCGAAATCCTCGCCACCGCCAACCACGAAGTCAAGACGGAAGAGGCGCTGACGCTGTGCCTGGGCGTGATCGGCATCGCCACGGCGGCCTTCCAATGGTCGGCCAGCGCCCGCTTCATCCAGATGAAGACGGCGCTGGCCGACTGGCTGATCGCGCGGGACGCCTTTTTTCTGCTGGAGGACAACGCGCCGTGGTGGTTGCTGACGCACTACCCGGCCGCGCACGACGTGTTCACCTGGCTGGACGGCATCTGCATCTTGCTGTTCATACTCGGCGGCGGCGCCGCGCTGGGCGCCGCGGTGCTGGGCGCCGTGCGGCTGGCGGCCTGGCTGGCCGGGCGGCCGCAGCTGTCGTGGCAGCGGCTGGCGCTGGCCCTGGTGCCGATCGGCGGCGCCGGCATCTTCATCGGGCTGTCGCTGCTGACGGTCGGGCATTTGAAGGCGGAGCGGGTGTCGCTGACGTGGCTGCCCGCCGCCCACGCGACACTGGCCCTGGGCGGCGCCGGATTCTCCGCCTATCTCGGCTGGAAGACCATCGTGGTGAAGGCGTCGGCGCGGCAGTTGCTGGCGTTCGCCGTGCTGCTGCTACCGATTGCGCTGCTGGCCGCCATCTGGAGCGCCTAGCCGGCGGCGCCGAACGGGGCCCCGCCCCGGCGCGCACCATGCAAAACGCCACCGCGAAGGTGGCGTTGGCGTGCGTGCGCTATATGGAATCAGTCCGCAGTTTCCGTCGGCCAGTCGCGGATGTAAGCCTTCAGCATCTTGTTTTCAAAACTCTGCGCCTCCAGCACGGCGCGGGCGACGTCGTAGAACGAGATCACGCCGAGCAGGGTCTTCGCGTTCATCACGGGCAGGTAGCGCGCGTGCTTTTCCAGCATGATGCGGCGCACTTCGTTCACCTCGGTATCCGGCGTGACCGTGATCGGGTGGTCGTCCATATGCTTGCGCACGGTGCCGCCGCCTATCGAACCCTGGTTCTGGTGCAGCGCCTTGAGCACTTCGCGGAAGGTCAGCATGCCGACCAGGTCGCCAAACTCCATCACGACGAGCGAACCGATGTCTTTTTCGGCCATCGTGTTGGCGGCGTCCAGCAGAGGCTGATCAGGCGTAACGGTATAAAGGATATTACCTTTAACCTGGAGAATTTCGGATACTTTCATTTGGGCCGTCCTGTCCGCTTGGTTGGGATGTCTAGTTATTGTATGCCTTCCTAGCGAATGTAGCGTATGCCCCGAGAAAAATCCAGTATTGCGCCGCATCAAAGCGCTCCCGATAGCAAAATACTTATATAAAAGTCGAAATCAGGGTACGATCTGCGCCATTCCAATACTTGGCGGGAGAAATGATGAGCGGTCCGAAGTACCTCGGCTTTGACACCTTGTCGCTGCACGCCGGCGCGGCGCCCGACCCGGCCACCGGCGCCCGCGCCACCCCGGTGTATTTCACGTCCTCGTTCGCCTTCAAGGATTCCGACCACGCCGCCGCGCTGTTCAACATGGAGCGCGCCGGCCACGTCTATTCGCGCATCTCGAACCCCACAAACGCCGTGCTTGAAGAGCGCATCGCCGCGCTGGAGGGCGGCGTCGCCGGCATCGCCACGGCCAGCGGCCAGGCCGCCATGCACCTGGGCCTGACCACGATCGCCGGCGCCGGCTCGCACATCGTCGCCTCGCGCGCGCTGTACGGCGGCTCGCAGAACCTGCTGGCCTACACGCTGAAGCGCTTCGGCATCGACACCACCTTCGTCGATCCGCGCGACCTCGACGCCTGGCGCGCCGCGATCCGCCCGAACACCAAGGTGCTGTTCGCCGAAACGCTGGGCAACCCCGGCCTGGACGTGCTGAACATCCCCGCCGTGGCGCAGCTCGCCCACGAACACCATCTGCCGCTGATGCTGGACGCGACCTTCACCACGCCCTACCTGCTGCGCCCGTTCGAGCACGGCGCCGACCTGGTATTCCACTCCGCCACCAAATTCCTGTGCGGCCACGGCACCGCCATCGGCGGCCTGCTGGTCGACGGCGGCACCTTCGACTGGCAAGCCGCCTACGACAAGACGGGCCGCTTCGGCGAGCTGTGCGAACCATACGACGGCTTCCACGGCATGGTCTTCGCCGAGGAATCGACGGTGGCGGCGTTCGCGCTGCGCGCGCGCCGCGAAGGCTTGCGCGACTTCGGCGCCGTGATGAGCCCGCACAACGCCTTCGCCATCCTGCAGGGCGTCGAAACGCTGGGCCTGCGCATGGACCGCCACGTGGCCAACACGCGCAAGGTTGCCGAGTTCCTGCTGTCGAACCCGGCCGTCGAATCCGTCGCCTACCCGGAGCTGGACTCGCACCCCGACTACGAACTGGCCAAGACGCTGCTGCCGAAAGGCTGCGGCGCCGTCCTCACCTTCAACATCAAGGGCGACCGCGCCGCCGGCCGCCGCTTCGTCGACGCGCTGAAGATCTTCTCGCACCTGGCCAACGTCGGCGACGCCAAGTCGCTGGCCATCCATCCGGCCTCGACGACGCACTTCCGCGTGCCGGCCGAGCAGTTGGCGGCGTCCGGCATCACCGAGGGCACGATGCGCCTGTCGGTCGGCCTGGAAGACGCCGACGACCTGATCGAAGACCTGGCGCGCGGCCTGAAACTGTCACAGAAGGGAGCCTGAGATGATCTTGCAAGTGGAAGGCGTAGACGCCTATTGCTACACCGGCGGCAAGGCGTTCGACGCCAGCCTGCCGAGCGCCGTGTTCATCCACGGCGCGCAGAACGACCATTCCGTCTGGGCTTTGCAGACGCGCTACTTCGCCCACCACGGCTTCAACGTGCTGGCCGTCGACCTGCCGGGGCACGGCCGCAGCAAGGGCGCGGCCAAGGCCAGCGTCGAGGCCCTGTCGCAGTGGCTGCTGGCCCTGCTCGACGCGGCCGGCGTGGCGCGCGCGCTGCTGGTCGGCCACAGCATGGGTTCGCTGATCGCGCTGCAGACGGCGCACGCGGCGCCGGCGCGCGTCAGCCACCTGGCGCTGCTCGGCTCGACCTATCCGATGAAGGTGGCGGATTCGCTGCTGGAGGCGGCCCGCAGCGACGAGCCGAGCGCGATAGACATGGTCAACATCTGGTCGCACTCCTCGGTTGCGCAGAAGCCGTCCTTCCCCGGGCCGGGCTTCTACGCGATGGGCGGCGCGCGCCGGCTCAAGCAGCGCATCTCGCAAATCAATCCGCAGCAGGTGTTTTATACGGACTTCGCGGCCTGCAACAGCTACGCGAACGGCGAGGCGGCGGCCGCATCGGTGCGCTGCCCCACCCTGTTCATCTTCGGTTTGCGCGACATGATGACGCCGGCCAGATCGACGAAACTGCTGACCTCGGCCATCGCCCACGGCAAGGTGGTGCAGGTCGACAGCGGGCACGAGCTGATGGCCGAGCAGCCGGACGCCGTGCTGGACGCCCTGTTCGCCTTCGCCAGGACGCCGTCGGCCACAACTTGAGGCCGGCGGTGCCGATAGCTTGATGGCAAAACCATCATCAAGCTAAGGAATTCGCCCTGGCTGGCGGCGAAGCGCGGCCGCAAACGAGACACGAACGCGCTGGGTAGGCCATGCTAGATTCACATAATGCCAAGCTTGTTAATCAGTACATCGGAGTCCTGATAGCAGTATTGCCCATCCTGGCCTGTTCCTTACTTATCGGATATGCTTGGTCTTGAGCGTGGTCGCAGCCGGCTCAACAGCAGGCTTATCAGTGCCTACCGTGCGTTGAACCAGTCCTTCAAGGCGAAGACTGGCTCGATAGTTCTCGGTCCGCAATTTCAGGAATATCTGGCGTTTCATTTCACTTGTCAACATTCCAATGCTCCCGCGCGATAGGTACATCGCTCCATAGGCATGGTAACGCACCTCGCTTGATATCGAATCAGCGGCGGGCCGCTGAAAAATAGGCGGCCAGCGACTGGCTCAGGCCCTCTTCGACGGCCGCCTCGGTCTGGCGCGCCAGCAGCGCGGCGTCGCGCGCCGCCTCCGCGTCGCGCTCGTCGCTGCCAAGCGCAGGGTAGCCGGCGTTGACGGCCATGCCGCCGAACACGAACAGCCGGTACACATCGGCCACGCTGAGCCGCTGCAAATTCGCCAGCAGCACCCAGTGGTCGGCGCCGTCGCTGATGTGCTTGCCCCACTGCACGCGCACCGCCGCCTCGACGTTGACGCGGCCGACCCAGCCCTGCGCCTGCATCTTGTCGAGCAGATCGCCCATTTCATCGAAGCCCAGCCGCGTGCTGCCGCGGATCGCCCCGGCGCTGACGAGGGCCGAGTCGCCGCTGTGGCAGGCCGTGTACAGCACCTTCAGGATCGCCATCGCGTCGACGAACTCGCCGCCGGGCGCCGCCTCGTGCCACCAGCGCTCGTATTTGACCACCGGCAGCGCCGCCACCAGCAAGGCGCCGATCAGCGTGATCATCCAGCTCAGGTAGATCCAGACGAGGAACAGCGGCAGCGCCGCCAGCGCGCCGTAAATGCGCGAATAGGTGGGAAATTGCTGGATGAAGACGCCGAAGCCGCGCTTGGCCACCTCGAACGCCAGCGCCGCCAGCAGGCCGCCCCAGGCCGCGTCGTGCCAGTCGACGTCGCGGTTCGGCACGGCCATGTACAGCAGCGTGAACGCGCCCATCGTCAGCGACACCGACACCAGCGTGTAGAACACCTTGGCCAGGAAGGGCACGGAGCCGACCAGGTCGCTGGTGGCCATGAACACTTGCGAGGTCAGCGTCAGCGAGATCCCGACCAGCAGCGGCCCCAGCGTGACGATGGCCCAGTACACCAGCAGGCGCTTGGTCCAGCGCCGCTCGCGCTTGACGCGCCAGATGCGGTTGAACACCCGTTCGATCAAGCCCATCATGGCGATCGAGGTGAACACCAGCGTGACGGCGCCGACGGCCGACAGGCGCGTCGCCTTCGCCGCGAACGTCGTCAGGTAGCCGAGGATGTTGTTGGATATCCCCTTCGGCATCACGCTCTGGACGAAATACTGCTCCAGCGCGGCGCGGAAGGTGTTAAATAGCGGAAAAGTCGTGAAGATGGCCAGCGCCAGGGTCAGCAGCGGCACCAGCGCGAAGACGGTGGCGAAGGTCAGGCTGCCGGCCACCTGGGGCAGGCTTTCCTCGCGCAGGCGGCGGCGCGCGAACCGGCCGAGGTCGCGCACTTCCGACCAGGACAGGCCGCGCACCACGGCCAGGCCGCCGTGGCAGGCGCGCGTGAGGTAGTTGAGAGTCGGGGCTATATATTTTAAAAACATGTGATCTAGAGGTAAAAGCACAGGGTTCGCGCTGATGCGCGCCCGCAAAGCGCCCTATAATACCAACCATGAACCGACCTAATCTGATTATTCTTGTATTGTTTTACTCGCGCCACGGTGCGACGCGCAAATTGGCCGAACTGATCGCCCAGGGCATCGAGAGCGTACCCGGCTGCGACGCCCGCCTGCGCACCGTGCCGGCCGTTTCCACCGTCACCGAGGCGAGCGCCCCCGAGGTGCCCGCCGAGGGCGCGCCGTATGTCGAGGCCGCCGATTTGCGCGACTGCGCCGGCCTGGCACTGGGTTCGCCCACGCGCTTCGGCAATATGGCCGCCGCCATGAAGTATTTCTGGGACGGCACGGCCAGCGAATGGCTGGGCGGCACGCTGGCCGGCAAGCCAGCCTGCGTGTTCACGTCCACCGGCAGCCTGCACGGCGGCCAGGAATCGACCTTGCTGTCGATGATGATCCCCTTGTTCCACCACGGTTTGATGGTGCTCGGCCTGCCCTACACGCAGCCGGAGCTGATGACCACGTCCAGCGGCGGCACGCCCTACGGCGCCAGCCACTGGGCCGGCGTGGACGGCGACAAGGCCATCAGCGGCGATGAAAAACGCCTGGCCGTCGCACTCGGCCGCCGCCTGGCCGAGACGGCCAGCAAAATGCAGGGAGCATGATGGAAACCACGATGCAAAAATACTTCCATTGGGGCGCCATCGGCAGCCTGCTGGCGCTGATCGTCTGGTGCGTGCTGTGGGAAATGGCGGTGGCGCCGCTGCATCCGGGCGGTTCGTGGATGGCCTTGAAGGCCGTGCCGCTGCTGATCCCACTGGCCGGCGTGCTGCGCCGCGACGTCTACACGCTGCAATGGTCGTCGATGGTCATCCTACTGTATTTTTCGGAGGGCGTGGTGCGCGGCTACAGCGACAAGGCGGCCCTGTCGTCCCTGATGGGCTGGGGCGAGGCGCTGATCGTCTGCGTCTATTTTGTCTGTGCCGTGCTGTATCTGCGCCCCTATAAGAAGGCGGCCAAGCGCATCGCCAAGGAATTGCTGGACAAGGTCAACCCCGCCAAATGAGCCATTCCGACCCGGCCTTCCTGGCCCATTGCCGCGCGCTGCTGGGCCAGGCCCACGTCCTGACGGACGACGCCGACACGGCGCCCTTCCTGACCGACTGGCGCGGCCGCTTCACCGGCCGCGCGCTGGCCGTGCTGCGCCCCGCCTCGGTCGAGCAGGTGGCCGGCGTCGTGCGCGCCTGCGCCGAGTGGCGCGTGGCGCTGGTGCCGCAGGGAGGCAACACGGGCCTGGTGCTGGGCAGCGTGCCGGACGACAGCGGCAGCGCCGTCGTGCTGTCGCTGGCGCGCCTGAACCGCGTGCGCGGCGTCGACGCCGTCAACCGCACCATCACGGTCGACGCCGGCTGCATTTTGCAGCATGTGCAGGAGGCGGCCGCCCAGGCGGGCTGCCTGTTCCCGCTGTCGCTGGCGGCCGAGGGCAGTTGCACCATCGGCGGCAATCTGTCGACGAACGCCGGCGGCACCGCCGTCCTGCGCTACGGCAACACGCGCGAGCTGTGCCTGGGCCTGGAGGTGGTGACGCCGCAGGGCGAGCTGTGGAGCGGCTTGCGCGGCCTGCGCAAGGACAACACCGGCTACGATTTGCGCGACCTGTTCATCGGCGCCGAGGGCACGCTGGGCGTCATCACCGGCGCCGTGCTCAAGCTGTATCCGCAGCCGAAAGCCTGCATCACGGCGCTGGCGGCCCTGCCCTCGCCGGCCCACGCGCTGCGCCTGCTGACCTTGATGCAAGACCGTTGCGGCGCGAGCCTGACCGGCTTCGAGCTGATGTCGCGCTACTGCCTGGAGCTGGTCGCCGCGCATTTCCCGCAACTGCCGAAGCCGTTCGCCGCGCCGCACGCCCAGTATGTGCTGCTGGAGCTGTCGAGCAGCCAGTCGGAGGCGCACGCCGTCGAGCTGCTGGAGACGAGCATAGGCGCGGCGCTGGAAGCGGACATCATCGAGGACGCCGTGGTCGCCGCCTCGGTGGCGCAGTCGGCCGGCCTGTGGCAGTTGCGCGAGCATATTCCGCTGGCCCAGGCGGCGGCCGGCAAGAACATCAAGCACGACGTGTCGCTGCCCATTTCCAGCCTGGCCGACTTCATCGCCGGCACGGCGGCGCAGCTGGAGCGGGCCTTCCCCGGCGCGCAACTGGTGTGCTTCGGGCACCTCGGCGACGGCAATCTGCATTACAACGTGGCGCCGCCGCCCGGCACGCCGGACCGGCAATTCCTCGCCAACCAGGACGCCATCAACCGCATCGTGCACGACAGCGCCGACAGCTACGGCGGCTCGATCTCGGCCGAACACGGCATCGGCGCCCTCAAGCGCGACGAGCTGGCGCGCTACAAGTCGCCGCTGGAATTGCGCCTGATGCGCGCCGTCAAAACGGCGCTCGACCCGCTCGGCATCATGAATCCCGGGAAGATACTGTGAAGCGGCCGCTTGCCATCCTGCTGCTGGCCGCGCTGGGCGCGCCGGCCGGCGCCCAGACGGTCTACAAATGCAGCGCCGACGGCAAGGTCAGCTACGGCGCCGCGCCTTGCGCCAGCGGCAAATCGGTCGAGCTGAACGTGGCGCCGGCGCCGCAGCCGTCAAGCGCCGACGCGGCGACGCTGGCGCGGCACAAGAAAACCGCCGACCGGCTGGAGGCCGACCGGCTGCGCCGCGAGGCGCAGGAAGACCGCGAGCAAGCCCGCGCCGCCCAGGCCGGCGCGGCGCGGCGCAAGAAATGCGCGGCCTTGGCGCTGCAGCACAAATGGGCCGTCGAGGACGCCCGCGCCGCATCCGACCGGCAGGCCGACAAGGCCAAAGTCAAGGCCCGCCGCAGCGCCGAAAAACTGGCGCTTGAGTGTCCCGCTTGAAGCGCGATCCGCCGATGGTCCGCCTGTCCGGCTGGTTGCTGCTGGGCGAGTGGCGCGCGCACCCGCTGCGCGCCGTCGTCGCCGTCATGGCGATCGCCATCGGCATCGCGCTCGGCTTCGCCATCCACCTGATTAACGCCGCCGCCTTCAACGAATTCTCGGCGGCCGCGCGCAGCCTGTCCGGGCTGGCCGACGTGCAGGTGGCCGGCCGCGAAGCGCTGTTCGACGAGGCGATTTATCCGCGCCTGGCGCAGCGCGAGGGCGTGGCGCAAGCCTCGCCGCTGCTGGAAATCAGCGCCAGCATGCCGCAGCGGCGCGCCGCCCTGAAAATCCTCGGCCTGGACCCGTTCCGCGCCGGCCCCATCTCGCCCGACCTGATCGGCGCGCCGGCCGGCGAGAATGTCTTCGACACCCTGGCCGACGACGCGCTGTTCCTGTCGCCGGCCGCGCAAAGCTGGCTCAAGCTCGACAACGGCGCCACCCTGACGCTGCAAAACGGCGCGCGCGCCGTCGGCCTGCGCGTGGCCGGCTCGCTGCAGCGCGCCCGCGTCGGCCAGCGCATCGGCGTGATGGACCTGGGCGCGGCGCAATGGCGCTTCGACAAGCTGGGGCAGTTGTCGCGCATCGACCTGAAGCTGCGCGAGGGCGTCAACCGCGACGCCTTCCAGGCCGCGCTGGCGCGCGAGCTGGAGCGCGACTTCCCCGGCCGCTTCCTGGTCAGCCAGCCGAACGACGCCGACCAGAACAGCCGCAACGACAATATGAGCCGGGCCTACCGCGTCAATCTGACGGTGCTGGCGCTGGTGGCGCTGTTCACCGGCGCCTTCCTGGTGTTTTCCACGCAGGCGCTGTCGGTGATACGCCGGCGCGGCCAGTTCGCGCTGCTGCGCGTGCTCGGCCTGGAACGCGGCCAGTTGCTGCGCCAGGTTTTGCTGGAGGGCGCCAGCCTCGGCGTGGCCGGCGCCCTGCTCGGCATCGGCGGCGGCTACGCGCTGGCCGCGGCGGCCCTGCACTTCTTCGGCGGCGACCTCGGCGCCGGCTACTTCTCCGGCGTGCGCCCCGAGGCGCAGTTCGCGCCGCTGGCCGCGCTGCTGTATTTCTGCCTGGGCGTCGGCGTCGCGCTGCTCGGCTGCGCCGGCCCGGCGTGGGAGGCGGCCCGCGCCGCCCCGGCCGCCGCGCTCAAGTCCGGCGCCGAGGAAAGCGCGCTGGCGCCGCTGGCCAAGACCTGGCCGGCCCTCGCCTGCCTGCTGGCGGCGGCGCTGGCCACGCGCGCGCCGCCCGTCCACGAACTGCCGCTGTTCGGCTACCTGGCCATCGCCCTGCTGCTGGTCGGCGCCATCAGCCTGATGCCGCAACTGGCGGCCGCCGTGTTCCGCCTGGCGAACCGGGCCTGGCTGGCCGGCCGCCACGCCGGCGCGGCCGTGCCGACGCTGACGCTGGCGCGGCTGGCGAACGCCTCCGGCCAGGCCGGCATCGCGCTCGGCGGCGTGCTGTCGAGCTTCAGCCTGATGGTGGCGATGGCGATCATGGTGTCGAGCTTCCGCGTCTCCGTCGACGACTGGCTGGTGCAGATTCTGCCGGCCGACCTGTACGCGCGCACCGCCTCGGGCGGCGGCACGGCCGCGCTGAGGCCGGGCGAGCAGGCGGCGCTGCGGGCCCTGCCCGGCATGGCCCGCATCAAATTCCAGCGCATCCGCACGCTGGCGCTGGCGCCGGACCGGCCCGGCGTGGCCCTGTTGGCGCGCGACGTCGACGCCGCCGATCCGGGCAATAGCCTGGCCTTGGTCGGCCCGGCGCTGCCGGTGCCGGCCGACGCCAGGCCGGCCTGGGTGTCCGAGGCGGCGGCCGACCTGTACCATTTCACGCCCGGCGCCAGCATCGCCCTGCCGCTGAACGGCCGCCCGCAGACCTTCTTCGTCGCCGGCGTCTGGCGCGACTACTCCAGCCAGAGCGGCGCCATACTGGTCCAGCTGTCCGACTACCGCGCGCTGACGGGCGACCTGGACGTCAACGACGCCGTGATCTGGCTCAAGCCGGGCACCACGGCCGCCGCGCTGCAGCAGCGCATCAGGCAACTGCCCTTCGGCGACATGCTGGAATTCGCCGCACCGACCGAGCTGCGCGAAATGAGCATGAAAATTTTCGACCGCAGCTTCGCCGTCACTTATGTGCTGGAGGCGATCGCCGTCGTCATCGGCCTGTTCGGCGTGGCCGCGACGTTCTCGGCGCAGACGCTGGCGCGCGCCAAGGAATTCGGCATGCTGCGCCACATCGGCGTGACGCGCCGGCAGATCCTCGCCATCCTCGCGCTGGAGGGCGGCGGCCTGACGGCGCTCGGCATCGCCACCGGCTTCGCGCTGGGCCTCCTCATCAGCCTGATCCTGGTCTATATCGTCAACCCGCAATCATTCCACTGGACTATGCAACTTCACCTGCCCTGGACGCTGATCGGCGGCGTCGCCGCCGCGCTGCTGGCCGCCGCCACGCTGACGGCGCTGGTGTCGGGCCGCTACGCCCTGTCGGGCGGCCCAATTCGCGCCGTCAGGGAGGACTGGTGAGGCGCGCCCTCCTGCTGGCGCTGGCGCTGCTGGCGCCGGCCGCGCGGACCGCGCCGCCGGCCTTCGCGCCGGTGACGCCGCTGCCCGCCGGCCAGACGCTGCGCATGCCGGCCGACTTCGGCGCCCACCCCGACTACAAGACGGAGTGGTGGTACGCCACCGGCTGGCTGACAACGGCCTCCGGCAAGCAACTCGGCTACCAGGTGACGTTCTTCCGCAGCGCCACCGAACACGACCGCGCCAACCCCAGCGCCTTCGCGCCTAAGCAGCTCATCATCGGCCACGCGGCGCTGTCCGACCCGGCGCTCGGCAAGCTGCTGCACGACCAGAAAAGCGCCCGCGAAGGTTTCGGCCTGGCTTACGCCAAGGTCGGCGATACCGACGTCAAGCTGGACCACTGGCGCATGGTGCGCGCGGCCGACGGCAGTTACCAGGTCAGCGTGGCGGCGCGCGACTTCACGCTGGCGCTGCGCCTGGCGCCCAGCCAGCCGGTGCTGCTGCAGGGCGAGCGCGGCTACTCGCGCAAGGGGCCGAAGCCGCTGCAGGCCAGCTACTACTACAGCGAACCGCAGTTGCGCACCAGCGGCAGCATCACGCGCGCCGGCGGCAAGGCGGAGGCCGTCAGCGGCAGCACCTGGCTCGACCACGAATGGTCCAGCCAGGTGCTCGACGCCGACGCCAGCGGCTGGAACTGGGTCGGCGCCAACCTCGACGACGGCGGCGCGCTGATGGCATTCCAGATCCGCAGCCGCGCAGGTGGTAAACTATGGGCCCACGCGACATGGCGTGACGCATCCGGTAAGATCACCCAGTACGCGCCCGGGCAAGTCAGCTTTGCCCCGCAAGCGCTCTGGCGTTCGCCGCGCACGCACGCCGAGTACCCCGTCGCCACCGAGCTCACCACAGGCAGCACGGTCTGGCAGATCAAGCCCTTGCAGGACGATCAGGAACTCGATTCGCGGCGCTCGACCGGCGCCGTGTACTGGGAAGGCGCGGTGACGATCAGCCGCGACGGCGTGCCGGCCGGGCGCGCCTATTTGGAAATGACGGGCTACGACAAGCCGATGAAACTATGAATACGCTTACTACTCACACTGCCAACATAATGACCAATAGCACCAGCAGCACCGCAGTCACGCCGTCCGCCGCCCCCACCGAAGCGCGGGAACTGAAAAAAGGCAGCCTGGCCGCGTTCAAGGGCCTGCTGCCCTTCCTGACTCCGTACCGCAAACAATTCATGCTGGCCGGCGTGGCGCTGGTGGTCGCGGCCGCCTCTACGCTGGCCATCCCGGCCGCGTTCAAGCAGATGATCGACCTGGGCTTCGACGGCCCCGCCGGCGGCAAGAGCATCGAGCACGTCGATCTGGTGTTCCTGGCCCTGTTCGGCGTCGCCTCCGTGCTGGCGCTGGCGACGGCGGCGCGCTTCTACACGGTGTCCTGGCTGGGCGAGCGCGTCACCGCCGACATCCGCAGCGCCGTCTACAGCCACGTCGTCACGCAAAGCCCGGAGTTTTTCGAGACGACGCAGACCGGCGAGGTGCTCTCGCGCATCACCACCGACACGACGCTGATCCAGGCCGTCGTCGGCACCAGCATCTCGATGGCGCTGCGCAACGTGCTGCTGTTCGTCGGCGGCCTCGTCATGCTCTTCTTCACCAGCCCGAAGCTGTCGTCCATCATCATCGGCCTGCTGGTGCTGGTCGTCGTGCCCATCGTCGTCTTCGGCCGGCGCGTGCGCAAGCTGTCGCGCGACTCGCAGGACCGCATCGCCGACGCCTCGGCGATGGCCGGCGAAATCCTCAACGCGATGCCGACCGTGCAGGCGTTCACGCATGAAAAGATCGAATCGGCCCGCTTCGGCGCCTCCGTCGAAGGCGCCTTCCAGACGGCGATGCGGCGCATCCGCGCGCGCGCGCTGCTGACCGTCATCGCCATCCTGCTGGTGTTCGGCGCCATCGTCTTCGTGCTGTGGCTGGGCGCCCACGCCGTGCTGGAAGGCACGATGACCGGCGGCGACCTCGGCCAGTTCATCCTGTACGCCTCCATCGTCGCCGGCGCCATCGGCGCGCTGTCCGAAGTGATGGGCGAGGCCCAGCGGGCCGCCGGCGCCACCGAGCGCCTGCTGGAACTGATCTCCGTCAAGTCCGACATCCAGTCGCCGGCCCAGCCGCTGACGCTGCCGCCGCGGGCCGCCAACGGCGCCGCGCTGAGCCTGTCCGACATTTCCTTCTCCTACCCGTCGCGCCCGGACACGGCCGCGCTGGCCCACCTGAACCTCGACATCAAGCCGGGCGAAACGGTGGCCGTCGTCGGCCCTTCCGGCGCCGGCAAGACCACGCTGTTCCAACTGTTCCTGCGCTTCTACGACCCGCAGCGCGGCACCATCAAGCTCGACGGCGTCGACATCACCCAGCTGGAACTGCACACGCTGCGCGACGCCATCGGCATCGTGCCGCAAGACACCGTCATCTTCTCGGCCGACGCGATGGAAAACATCCGCTACGGCCGCGCCGGCGCCAGCGACGCGGAAGTGATCCACGCGGCCAAGCTGGCGGCGGCCCATGAATTCATCGAAAAGCTGCCGCAAGGCTATCAATCCTTCCTGGGCGAGCGCGGCGTGCGCCTGTCCGGCGGCCAGCGCCAGCGCATCGCCATCGCCCGCGCGCTGCTGAAAAATCCGCCGCTGCTGCTGCTCGACGAGGCCACCAGCGCGCTCGACGCCGAATCCGAGCGCCTGGTGCAATCGGCGCTGGAGGCGGCGATGCTGGGCCGCACCACCGTCATCATTGCCCACCGCCTGGCCACGGTGCAGCGCGCCGACCGTATCATCGTCATGGAAGACGGGCAAATCGTGGAAACGGGCACGCACGCCTCGCTGGTGGCGCTGGGCGGCATCTACGCGAATCTGGCGGCGCTGCAATTCCATAGCGTGCATGTAACGCACGCCGCCTGAGGACGGCACGGCGGGGATGACACGGACGCATCATTCACCGGGAAACACCATGAATTGCCGATCAGTTCGGCGCTGTTTCCCGGGATGCCGCCTGTCCCTCTTCGGTATTATTTTACTGGCGCCGCAGGCCAAGCATAGTCGTGGCCAGGTAAATTTGGACGTGTAAAAATATCCGACACATTCCGCCGTTCATTCATGACGCCCCGCAAAAAATTCCGATATAGATTTATTTCAAAAATAAAATCAGCGCAACGGAAATAAATAAACCGGAAAACTTCACGCCGCGCATGAAAAACCATTCATCAAAACAAAATATGATGATTGCGGCCATTTCATCACATTGAAAATTTTCGCGGCACAAAGATATTTATTTCGGCCGCATTTCCGATGCGAATACAATGTTTTCCTTCGCAACTGTCGCTATATTTTACAATTGACGGCTGCACTCCCCCTCCCCAAAAAACAACTCCTTGATAGATCGCGGGATTTTCTAGCTGGCGCGTTTATTGCGGATAGCCAGACAGCGCCAAAAGCATTCGGCTCCGGCAATCGCGCGGCCTAATCCTGCCCGCCGATGTCATTTGCCCGGGCATGTCTCCCTGCTACCCGCCCCAAGCGTCGGGCCGGTTCCGGAGGCCAGGCGCCCTTCAAGGTGAATATCAGCCAGCGCTATTGGCATAGTCAAAACCGACGCCAGTCGGACAGCAATCGGCTAAAAGGGGTGAGCGCCATGTTGCAGTGGATCATCAGGTCAAGCATCACGAACCGCATCTTAGTCACCGCCGCCGCGGGGGCGATACTGGCGACCGGCATTGCCCGCTTGCCGAACGCTCAAGTCGAAATCTTGCCGGACTTCGGCCCGGTGCGCGTGGAAGTCCAGACCGAGGCCCTCGGCCTGTCTCCCGAAGAGGCGGAGAATCTGATCACCAACCCGATGGAGCAGGAGTTCTTCACGGGCATTCCCTGGCTCCACAAGATTCGCTCCAATACGGCGCCCGGGCTGTCGGCCATTGAAATGATTTTCGAGCCCGGCACGAACGATGTGCGCGCGCGCCAGGTGGTACAGGAACGCTTGACGATGGTGCCGGCGCTGCCGGCCGTGTCGAAGCCGCCTTTCGTCATACAGCCGTCCGCGACTGTCGGCCGCACCATGCTGATCTCGATGACCTCGAAGAACATGTCGCTCATCGACATGTCGACGCTGGCGCGCTGGCGCATCCGCCAGCGCCTGCTGTCCGTGCCGGGCGTCTCCAACGTCTCGATCTGGGGACTGCGCGACCGCCAATTGCAGGTCTTGATCGACCCGCACCGCCTGCGCATCAACCGCCTCAAGGTCGAGGACGTGGTCAGGACGGCGGCGAACGCCATGTGGTCCTCGCCGCTGACCCACGTGGAGGCGTCGACCCCGGGCACCGGCGGCTTTATCGACACGGCGAACCAGCGCATTTCGATCAACCACACGCAGCCGATCAAAACCGTCGCCGACCTGGCCAGGATCGCCGTCGACACCGACAGCCCGGTGACCGTGCCGCTGGGCGAAGTGGCCGACCTCGTCGAGGGCCACCAATTGCTGATTGGCGATGCCATCGTCAACGATGGACCCGGCTTGATGCTGGTGGTCGAGCGCTCGCCCGGCACCAGCGTGGCGGCCGTCACCCGCGATGTCGAAAAGGCCCTCAACGCGATGCGCCCCGGCCTGGGCGGAATCACCTTCGACACCGGGGTGTTCCGCGCCGTGTCGTTCGCGCAAACGGCGCGCGCCAATCTTGTCGCCAGCATCGGCATCGGACTGCTGCTGGCCGTGCTTGGGATCGCCGCGTTCTGCCTGAATTGGCGCGTGACGCTCATCAGCGCCGTGGGCATGGCGCTCAGCCTGGTCAGCGCCTGGATGGTGCTGTCCTACTACGACCAGATGCTCAACATGATGATCGTCGCCGGCCTCGTGCTGGCGCTCGCCATTGTCGTCGACGACGCCGTGGTCGTGCTGGACGGCATGCGACGCCGGCTGGCGGAGCGCGGCGCCGGCGGCGGCGCCGAACCGCCCGGCCTGCTGGCGGCCGGCGCGACGGAAATCTGCGGTCCCCTGCTCACCGGGCTGGTCATCGTGCTCATCTCCTTGGCGCCGGTGCTGGCGCTAAGCAACGTCAGCGGCGATTTCGCCAAACCGCTGGCCCAGGCTTACGCGCTGACCGTGGCGCTGTCGATGCTGGTCGCCCTCACCGTCACGACGGCGCTCTCGGCCCTGTTCATGCGCACCCCCGCCGCCGCATCCGGCGACTCGCGCTTCGCCCGCTCGCTGCGCGCCAGGTATGCCGACGCCCTCGGCGGCGCGCTCAGGAACCCCGCCGCCGTGATGGCGGCGGGCGCCGTCGTCGTCATCGCCGGCCTCGGTCTGCTGCCGCGCGTACTCAGTGCGGACCTGCTGCCGCCATTGCAGGACAGGTATCTGGAAGTTGGCATACAGGCGGCGCCGGGCATTTCCCTGCCCGCGATGACGCAGCTGACGACGGCGATGAGCCGCGAGCTGCGCGCCATCCCGGGCGTGGCGGGCGTCGGCGCGCATGTCGGGCGCGCCTCGCAGTCCGACCTGGTGACGGGCGTCGACCGGGCCGACCTGTGGCTGCGCATCGGCGAGCATGCCGACTACGCCGCCACCCTGGCCGCCATCGACAAGGCGCTGGCGGCGAACACCGGCGTCAGCACCGAGTTCGGCAGCTATGCGAACCGGCGCGTGCGCGAGCTGACGAAGGGTTCCGCCGACAAGCTGCTGGCGCGCGTCTACGGCGGCGACTATGCCGTGCTGCGGGAAAAGGCCGAAACGGTCGCCAAGTCCATCGCCGACATTCCCGGCGTGGTGTCGCCGCAGGTGCGCCTTCCGGCCGTCGAGCCGGCCATGGAGGTGGAAATCAATATCGACCGCGCCACGGCCAAGGGCGTGAAGCCGGGCGACGCGCGGCGCGCCGCCGCGACGCTGGTGTCCAGCATCACGGCGGGCCAGCTGTTCGAGGAGCAGAAGATTTTCGACGTCGTCGTCTGGGGCATGCCGTCGATGCGCTCAAGCGTACAGAGCGTCAGCGACATCCTCATCGACGCGCCGCACGGCAGCCAGGCGCGCCTGGGCGACATCGCCGACGTGCGCGTGCGCTCGAATCCCTCCATCATCCGCCACGACGCCGTTTCCCGCTACATCGACGTGGCGGCCGGCGTGGCGGGCGCCTCGGTCGCCGCCGTCAACGAGAAGGTCGACGACCGCCTCGACAAGATCAGCTTTCCCGCCGAGCACCATGTCGAGCTGCTGGGCGAATCCGACGAGCGCGAACGCGACGCCTTCAGCCTGCTGCTCTACGCGGCGGCCGCCGTGTTCGCCGTCTTTTTCGTGCTGCAGGCGCGCCTGAACAGTTGGCGCCTCGGCGCGCTGCTGTTCGGCGCGCTGCTGCCGCCGCTGGGCGGCGCCGTGCTGGGCGCCGCCACGCAGGGCGCGGCGGGGTCGACCCTGGCGCTGTTCGGCGGCCTGGCCGTGCTGGGCGTCGCGGCGCGCGGCGGCTTGCTGTTCCTGGAGCGCTGCCAGGCGCTGGCGCGCGAAAACGGCGCCGTCCTGGGCCCGAACCTGGTGCACAGCGCGGCGCGGGAGCGCTTCGACGCCGCCGTGCTGGGCGCCGCCGCCGCCATGCTCGCCATGCTGCCGCTGCTTTTCTACGGCGCCGCCGCCGGGCTGGAGCTGGTCAAGCCGATGGCGGCCGTGGTCGTCGGCGGCCTGGTAACCACCCTGCTCGGCAACCTGTTCCTGCTGCCGGTCCTGTACCAGGCGTTTGCGCCGCCGGCCGACCGCGCCGCGGCGACGGCGCGGCGCGAGGCCGTCGTGCGCGGCGCCGAACGGCGCCAGCCGCAGCCGGCGTGAAACCATAGCGACAAGGAGGACTGGCCATGATGCGCTGGATAGTCAAAACAAGCTTGCGGCTGCGCTATCTCGTGCTGGCCGCCTCGGTGATGCTGATCGTCCTCGGCGCCACCCAGTTCCGCGGCATGCCGGTCGACGTCTATCCCGAGTTTGCCCCGCCCAAGGTGGAGGTGCAGGTGCTGTGCCTGGGCATGCCGGCGGCCGACGTCGAGGCCCTCGTCACCGTGCCGATGGAGCAGGCGCTGTCCGGCATCCCGGGGCTGGACGTGCTGCGCACGCGCTCGGTGAACGACCTCTCCGACGTCGTGCTGATCTTCAAGCAGGGCGCCAATCTGATGGACGCGCGCCTGCGCGTGCAGGAGCGCGTCACCGCCATCACGTCCCAGTTGCCGCGCTGGGCCACCTCGCCGTTCATGATCCAGCCGTTGTCCTCGACCAGCCGGGTCATGAAGATCGGCCTGTCGGTCAAGGACAAGTCGACGCAGAACCTGATCGACGCGGCGCTGACGGCCTACTGGGTGGTGCGGCCGCGGCTGATGATGGTGCCGGGCGTGGCCAATGTGGCGATCTGGGGCGACCGCTGGAGCGTGCTGCAGGTGCACGCCGACGCCGACAAGATGCGCGAGCGCAAGGTGACGATCAACGGCGTGATGGACGCGGCCGCCGACGCCCTCGACGTCGGCATGCTGAAGCACCGCAGCGGCCATGAAATCGGCACCGGCGGCTTCATCGACACCCCCAACCAGCGCCTGGTGGTGCGCCACATCCTGCCCAACCTGACGCCGGCGGAGCTGGGCAAGGTGCCGCTCGACACGCCCAAGGGCGCCGCGCCCGTGCGGCTCGGCGACGTCGCCACCATCGTGCGCGACACCCAGCCACACCTGAACGGCGACGCCATCATCAACGACGGCCTCGGCCTGATGCTGATCGTCGAGAAGCTCGCCTGGGGCAATACGATGGAGGTCACCCGCGGCATCGAGGAGGCGCTCGACAAGCTGCGCCCCGGCCTGCCGGGCATCGCCATCGACACGACCATCTTCCGGCCGGCCACCTTCATCGAAGACGCCCTGGGCAATCTGGGCGGCGCCATGCTGATCGGCTTCGCCCTGATCGTCGCCGTGCTGCTGCTGTTCCTCTACGAGTGGCGGGTGGCGCTGATCAGCGTCGTATCCATCCCCCTGTCGGTGGTCAGCGCCGGCCTGATCCTCAAGTACATGGGGGCCTCGATCAACACCATGGTCCTGGCCGGCATGATCATCGCGCTCGGCATCATCGTCGACGACGCCATCATCGACGTCGAAAACATCGTGCGGCGGCTGCGCCAGCGCCGCAGCGAGGGCAGCACCGAGTCGAGCGCCGCCATCATCCTCGCCGCCTCGCTCGAAGTGCGCGCGCCCATCATCCACGCGACCCTGATCATCGTCGCCGCCACCGTGCCGATCTACCTGCTGGAGGGCCTCACGGGCGCCTTCTTCCGGCCCATGGCCTCGGCCTACGCGCTGGCCATCCTCTGCTCGATGGTGGTGGCGCTGACCGTCACCCCCGCCCTGGCCCTGGCCGCGCTGGCGAAGGCGCCGCTGGACCGGCCCGGCTCACCGCTGGCGCGCTGGCTGCGCCAGCGCTACGAGCGCGCGCTGCGGCCCATCCTGCGCCATCCGGCCGCCGCCTACGGCGCGACGGGCGCCTTCGCCCTCGCCGCCATCCTCGTCTGGCCGCTGCTGGGCCAGGGGCTGTTTCCGGCCTTCAAGGAACGCGACTTCCTGATGCACTGGGTGGCGCGGCCGGGCACCTCGCACGCCGAAATGCTGCGCATCGTCCAGGCCGGCGCCGCGCAGCTGCGCGCCATCCCCGGCGTGCGCAACTTCGGCGCCCACATCGGCCAGGGCACGCTGTCCGACGAACCGGTCGGCATGAACTTCGCCGAGAACTGGATCAGCATCGACAAGACGGTCGATTACGACAAGACGCTGGCCGCCGTCCAGGCCGTGGTCGACACCTTCCCCGGCTTGCAGACGGACGTGCAGACCTATCTGAAGGAGCGCACCAAGGAGGTGCTGTCGGGCAGCGGCCACGGCATCGTGGCGCGCATCAGCGGCGAAGACCTCGGCATCATGCGGCAAAAGGCCAAGGAACTGCAGCAAAAGATGTCGGCCATCAAGGGCGTCGTCAACGCCCACGTCGACCTGGTCACGGAAGTGCCGCAGATACAGATCGAGGCCGACCTCGGCAAGGCTTCCCGCTACGGCATCAAGCCCGGCGATCTGCGGCGCACGGCCTCGGTCTTCATCGCCAGCGAGGAGGCCGGCGACATCTGGCACGCCAACAAGAACATCGAGGTGCACGTGTGGAGCGACGCGCGCCACCGCAACAGCATCCACAGCGTCGCCGACCTGATGCTCAACGCCCGCGACGGCCGCCTGGTGCGGCTGGGCGACCTGGCCAAGGTGGAGTTCAAGCCGGTGCCGAACGTGGTGCTGCGCGAGAACGGCTCGCGGCGCATCGACATCGCCGCCGACGTGGCCGACAGCGGCCAGCTCGGCGCCGCGGCGCGCGCCGTCCAGGAACTGCTGGCCACGCTGGAACTGCCGCGCGGCTACTCGGTCGAGCTGCTCGGCGAATACACGGAGCGCGAGAACGCCACCCGGCGCCTGCTGATCCTGTCCGTCGCCGCGCTGGCGGCCGTGACGCTGCTGCTGCACACGGCCTTCGCCAGCGCCCGGCTGGCCGTGCTGGTGGTGCTGACGCTGCCCTTCGCGCTGGCCGGCGCCATCGTCGCCACCGGCATCGGCGACCGCGTGCTGTCGCTGGGCACCCTGGTCGGCTTCCTGACCGTGCTCGGCGTGGCCGCCCGCAACGGCATCCTGATGATCAAGCATTTCCAGCACCTCGAACGCTACGAGGGCGAAACCTTCGGGCTCGCCCTGGTCGTGCGCGGCGCGCGCGAGCGCCTGTCGCCCATCCTGATGACCTCGCTGGCGGCCGGCTTCGGCGTGCTGCCGCTGGTGATCGCCGGCACCGTCCCGGGCAACGAGATCGAGCATCCGATGGCCGTGGCCATTCTGGGCGGCCTGATCACCTCGACGGCGCTCAATCTGTTCGTGCTGCCCTCGCTCTACCTGCGCTTCGCCAAGCCGGCGGGCATGGCGCCCGCCGGCTTGGCCGGGCCGGCGTAGGCGCGCCTTCCGCGGCGGCGCCGGCCCGCGGGCTGTCTGAATCGAAGGAGGTGGACCATGCAGCTTCATCAAGTAATGGCGGCCGCGGCCATCGCCGCGGCGCTCGCCGCCGGCGGCTGCGGCAAGCAGGCCGGCACCAAACCGGCGGCGCCGAAGGGCCCGGCCGTGCAACTGCTGCCGGACGGCGGCAAGCGCATCACGCTGCGCGAGATCGACAGCCGGCACCTGGGCATCGAGCTGGCCGAGGTGCGCCAGGGCGCGGACGGCCTGGTGATCCCCTATGCCGCGCTGCTGTACGACCCCACGGGCAAGGAGCTGGCGTATATGAGCACCGCCGCCAACACCTTCGTGCGCGCGCCGCTGAAGGTGAAAGCCATCGAGGGCGACACCGTCACCATGCTGGAGGGGCCGCCACCGGGCGCCAAGCTGGTGACGAAGGGCGCCGTCGAGCTGTACGGCATTGATTTCGGCGTCGGCAAATAGACGGGAGGCCATCATGAAACGCCGTGTTATGGCAGTGTGCGGCATGCTCGCCTGCGGGTTGGCGAGCGCCGACGCCAAGTTCGAGCAACTGTCGGTGCGGATAGAGCAGAACGCCACCGACCAGGACTTCGAGTTCGTCGTCGAGGCGACCGGCGGCGACACCGGCTTCGCCGCGCTGACGGTGAGGGCGCCCGACGGCCGCGTCGTCGCCCGCTTCGAGGCGCCGAAATCCGGCCTGGGCATGCGCACCTTCCGGCTCGAAACGCCGGAGCCGAAAAGCTTCGCGCGTCTCCAGGCCGATTACCCGGCCGGCGACTACACGTTTACCGCCACCACCGTCACGCAACTCCAACTCAGCGATACGGCGCGCCTGAGCCACCAGTTGCCGGCGGCGGCCACCTTCGTGCGGCCACGCCCCCACGAGTCGGGCGTCGCGCCGGGCGGGCTGCGCATCGAATGGCGTCCGCCGGCCGGCTTGAAGTCCTGTGTCTTGACGATAGAGAACGACGTGACGGAGGTGAAGGTCGTGCAAGCCACGCTGGCCGGAACGGCAAGCACCTTCCAGGTCCCCGACAAGCTGCTCGAAGCGGGCGCCACCTACAAAATTGCCATCGGCAGCGTGGCCCAGAACGGCAACGCATCCTATGTGGAAACCTTGTTCAGCGTCGCGAAATGAGGCGGCGGCGCGGCGCTATTTTTCGCCTCGCACTTGATGCAGATCCATAGGGCGCGGCGGGCCTGCCGTGTAAGATTGGCGAACAGGGAAAGCCGCCGGCCTGATGTTTTTGCAACAGTTACGCCGCTGTGTAGTCCCTGCACAAGGAGATGTCAACATGATATCAATCGTTCACACCGGGCTGGCCGTGGCCGCGCTATTCCTTTCCGCCGCCGCCCCAACGACCTCCGTGCACCTGGGCACGGAGGAGTTCGGGCTCAGTCCCAAGCAACTGGTCGTAGCCATCGACAAGGTGGAGTCCCTGATTTCAGCATGCATGCGCGAGCAGGGCTTCGAATACGTGGCGGCGGACTTCAACACCGTGCGCAGGGGCATGGCGTCCGACAAGAAGCTGCCCGGCATGAGCGAAAGAGAATTCATCGCAAAGTACGGATACGGCGTGTCGACCCTGTACACGGGGGAGCCGCCGCAGCTCGCCAAGGGCTACAGCCCCGGCAAGGAAGGATTGGGCGCGCGCAATGTCGACATCTACCGCAAGCTTTCGCCGCAGAGCCAGGTCGCCTACGACCGTGCCCTGTTCGGCGCAAACTCTGGAGCGACCTTCGCCGTGAGCCTGGAGATGGAAAACTTCGCCTTCACGGGCGGCTGCACGAAAAAAGCCGTCGAGCAAGTCTTCCAGCCGGATCAACTAAAGGACACTTACTACAATCCCAAGGACGCGCTCGTCAACAAAGACCCGCGCATGCAGGCCGTGCTGCGCAAATTCGCCGCTGAAATGCGCAAGGCCGGATACGACTATACCCACCCCGACAATGTCGAGCAAGATATCTACAAGCGGCTTGCGGCCCTGACCAGGGGCGGGGCGATTCCCGTGAGCCAGATGACGCCGGAACAGCGCGCGGCGCTCAAGCAGTTGCAGGCCTACGAGCTGCAGGTCGCCCAGAAAAGCGTGCAACTGAGCGAGGATCTGGTCGATCCCGTCAAGGACAAGATCGAGGAGGAGCTCTTCGGCCGCACGCCCCAGTGATCGCACGCGGCGCCGCCCGCGGGCGGCATGCGCCGCGGCGCTACACTCGCGCGCCCACACCATGGCCCTCAAACACTCCACCGCGCTCGCCGGCGTGCTGCTCGCCGCGGCCGTCGTCGCCATCGGCGCCTTTATCGCCGGCACGCGCATCGTCTCCCCCGCCGACACGGCGGCGCGCACGGCGCCGCCGCCACCCTCGCCCATCCTCGTTCCCATCGAACGCCGCGTGCTCAGCGCCAACATCGTGACGCGCGGCACGGCGCGCTTCGGGCTGCCGCAGAAAATCGCGCTGGCACCGTCCGCCCTCAAACCGGGCCCCGGCCTGATCGGCACCCTGCCCGCGCGCAATGCGGACGTGCGCGAAGGCGCGGTCCTGCTCACCGTCTCCGGCCGGCCGGTGTTCGTGCTGCGCGGCGCGCTGCCGGCCTACCGCGACCTCGCGCCCGGCCTGAGCGGCGACGACGTGCGCCAGCTCGAACAGGCATTGGCGCGGCTCGGCTTCCCGCCCGGCCCCGACGACGGCGCCTACGACCAGCGCACCGCCGAGGCCGTGGCGCGCTGGTATGCCGCCGGCAAATGGGCGCCCTTCGGCGCCACCCGCGAGCAGCTCGCGGCGCTGGCAGCGCTCAAGCGCGACATGGAGGACACGCTCAAGGCGCGGCTGGCGGCCGAGACGGCGCTGACGGCGGCGGCGCTGGCCGTCGACGCCGCGCTGGCCGGCGCGGAACTGGCCGTGCAGACGGCGGCCACGGATCTCGACGCGAAACGCGCCGCCGCGCGCCGCCTGGCCGCCGACAGCGGCCGGCCCATCGCGCTGGAGGTCGAGCGGGTCCGCGCCGCCTACGCAAACAGCGCCGCCAGCGCCGAGTACCAGGCGCAGATCGCCGAGCGCGCCCTGGTCGTGCTCGATCCGCGCCAGCCGGGCACGGCGCGCGCCGCGGCCGAGGCCAAGCTCGACCTGGCCCGCAACGCCACCCAAAAGACCCGCGTCGAAGGCGAGGCGGCCATCCTCGCCGCCGAACGCGACGCCCAGCTGGCGCGGGAACAGGCCGCGCTCGCCGACACGGCGCTGGCGTCGGCGCAGTTCGAGGCGCGCAAGTCGATCCAGGCCGCGCGCGACGCGCGCAAACTGGCCGAATTCGACGCCGCCGCGACCAGGCAACGCGCCGACCGCCTCGCCGCCGAGCTGCGGGCGGCCGAATACCGCAGCGGCGTGCAACTGCCCGGCGACGAAATCGTCTTCCTGCCGTCCCTGCCGGTGCGCGTGGCCGACCTCGCCGCGCCCGTCGGCGCCCCGGCGAGCGGCCCCATCCTGTCGGTCACCGACTACCAGCTCGCCGTCGACGGCGCGCTGCCCCTGCAAAGCGCCGCGCTGGTGAAAACTGGCATGGCCGTGGCCATCGACGAGCCCGACCTCGGCATCAGCGCCACAGGCGTCGTCGGCCAGGTCGCGGCCGAGCCGGGCACGCGCGGCGTCGACGGTTACCACGTCTATTTCGAGGTCCGCGTCACGGCGGCGCTCCCCAGGCTGGACGGCGTGTCGGTGCGCCTGACCATTCCCACCCAGACCACCAGGGGCGCCGTTCTCGCCGTGCCCACCAGCGCGCTCTGGCTGGCGGCCGACGGCAGCAGCCGCATTCAGATACAGGACAAGGGCGGCTTCCGCCCTGTGCTCGTCAAACCGGGGCTGGCGGCCGCCGGCTTCACGGAAATCACGCCGCTGAACGCCGCGCTGCAGGCGGGCCAACTGGTCGTCGTCGGCTACCAGACGGCCGCCGCCAAGGACGCGAAGTGACGCCGCCCGCGGCGCGCGTCCTCGAACTGCGCGGCATCTGCCGCGATTTCGGGCTGGAGCAGTCGGTGCCGGCCCTGAGCGACGTCAACCTTTCGCTCGACCGCGGCGACTGGCTGGCCATCACCGGCCCCTCGGGCTCCGGCAAATCCACGCTGCTCAACATCATCGGCTGCCTCGACCACCCGAGCTCGGGCAGTTACCTGATCGACGGCATCGACACGGCGCAGCTCTCCGACGCAATGCGGGCCGGGCTGCGCAGCCATTACATCGGCTTCGTCTTCCAGTCCTTCCACCTGCTGCCCTACCGCTCCGTGCTGGAAAACGTCATGCTGGCCGAGGTCTACGGCCACCATGCCCCGGCTGGCCGGCGCGAGCGCGCCCTCGACGCCATCGGCCGCGTGGGGCTGGCGCAACGCGCCGACTATTCGCCGATGCGCCTCTCGGGCGGCGAGCGGCAGCGCGTCGCCATCGCCCGCGCGCTGATGGCTGCGCCTAGCGTGCTCCTGTGCGACGAGCCGACCGGCAACCTCGACACCAAGGCCAGCAAGGCCATCCTCGACATCTTCGCCGACCTGAACCGCCACGACGGCCTGACGCTGATCGTCGTGACCCACGACGAGAACGTGGCCGGCAGGGCGATGCGGCGCGTCAGCATCGTCGACGGGAGGCTCAGCGAGGCGGCCGGCGCGCCCGCCCCGGCGCCGGCGCGCCCGCCGGCGCCCGCCGCCGGCCGGGACGTGCCGCCCTCCCGCATCAGCCTGCGCGACCTGGCCAACGAAGCGCTGGCCGGCATATTCTCCCGTCCGGGACGCATGGCGCTGACCGTGCTCGGCGTGGTCATCGGCCTGGCCGCGCTCGTGGCGACGGCCGGGCTGAGCCGCACCGCCGGCAACAGCGTCATCAGCAAATTCGACCGGCTCGCCGCGACCGAACTGTTCATCAGCGGCCGGCCCGGACAAACCACCGGCATCGTCGACCCGGCGGCGCTGCCCTGGGACGGGCCGGCACGCCTGCGGCGCCTGAACGGCGTCGTCGCCGCCGGCACGCTCAGCGACGTCGACGTCGGCGAGGCCATGGTCAGCGCCTCCCCGGTGCACGATCCGCGGCAGCAAAGCGCATTCAAACTGTCGGTCCGGGCCGCCTCACCGGAACTGTTCCCGGCGGTGCGCGCGACGCTGCGCGCCGGCCGCGCCCCGGACGCCGGCCACTCGGCGCGCGCCGACCGCGTGGCCGTGCTCGGGCCGGACGCGGCGGCGCGGCTCGGCATCACCGGCCTCGAACAACTGCCGGCCATCTTCGTCGGCGACCAACTCTATCTGGTGATCGGCCTGCTCGACAGCGTCGCCCGCAAGCCCGAATTACTGAGTTCCGTCATCATTCCCGAAGGAACCGCGCGGCACCTTTTCCGCCTCGCCGGCCCCGGCCTGATCGTCGTCGAAACGCGCATCGGCGCGGCCAAGTTGATCGCCGACCAGGCCCGCCTGGCGCTGCGCCCCGACGACCCGCGCGCACTGCGCGTCGAAGTGCCGCCCGAGCCGCGCCGCGCCCGCGACGAGGCGCAGAGCGACTTGAACATGATGTTCCTGATGCTGGGCGGACTCTCGCTCATCGTCGGCGCCATCGGCATCGCCAACATCATGCTGGTGGGCGTGATGGAGCGGACCGCCGAGATCGGCCTGCGCCGGGCGCTGGGCGCATCGCGCGCGCATATCACCGCGCAATTCCTGATGGAGAGCGCCTCGCTGGGCGCCCTCGGCGGCGTCATCGGCGCCAGCATCGGCGTACTGATCGTCGTCGGCGTCGCCGCCTACCAGACATGGACGCCGGTGCTCGACCCCGCCGCGCCCCTCCTCGCGCCGCTGGCCGGCGGCATTGTCGGATTGTTGTCGGGCACCTACCCGGCCCTGCGCGCCGCCCGCCTGGAGCCGGTGGAGGCGCTGCGGCACTGAGCGCGCGCCGCCACGGGGCGGCGCGGCAAAAAAACCTATCATCTGAGGAGGAATCCATGTCCGCCGAGAAGCTGCAAGCACACATCGCATTGGCCGGTATACGGCGTGGCGCGGCGCTGCTCCTGTGCGCGCTCCCACACATCCTGTGCCGGGCCGACGATGCGGACGCCATTGCGGAACTGAAACGCGCCGTCGCCAGCCTGCGCGAAGAAAACCGCGCGCTGACGCGCCGCCTCGACGCCCTCGCCGAGCAGCGCGCCGGCGGCCTCGATCAGCGCGTGCAGGAACTGGAGAGCGCGAAGATTGCGCAGGAAGATGCGGTCCGCGCCATCATCCGGGACAGCCTGTCAAAGGTCGGCCCGAAGATCAACGAGGCCGCCGCACTCGGCGGCACGCTCAGCGCCAGACTGGCGCGCGACAAAGACTTTTCGGGCGCCCGCAATAGCGCGCTGGGGCTCGGCTCCATCGACTTCGAGCTCGACATCAAGATGAGCGAATGGGCAAGCGGCCACATCAAGATCGACTATCTGAACGGCCAAGGCGCCGCGCCAATCCAGGGCAGCGCGGCGCCCCTCGACCGCCTCGCCGTCGACACCGGCTACATCACGCTCGGCAACCAGCAGAAATTCCCGCCGCTGCTGTCGATAGGCCGCATGGTGCTGCCTTTCGGCACCTCGACCGGCCATCCGGTGACCGACGCCCTTTCCGTCGGCAGCGCGCTGACCGTGGACGCCTTCGAAATGCGCCACAACGCCATCGGCCTCAACTTTGCGTTCCCGACGCCGCCGCTGCTGCCGCGCAGCCCGCCCGTAATCGCCCCGGCGGTCAAGCCCCAACTGTTCTATCCGATCGTCCGCGCCCTCGCCCACGGCATGGGTTACGCGCCGCCGCCGGCGCGCCCCGCCGCGCCAACGCCGCAGCCGGAAGAAACGCCGCCGCCGACATACAGCGCCGGCGTCTACGTCTATGAGGGACTCACTCCCGGCGGCAACTCGCGGCATTTCGGCGCCAGCCTGGGCTACCGCGCCAAAGGCCATTGCGGCCGCCCCTACGAAGAACTGCGCGGCATCGGCGTCTGCCCCTGGGCCGTCGATCTGGCCTTGAGCTACAACAGCTCCGTGTTCAACAGCCTGTTCCTGGGAAGCGAATACGCCGCCCACCTCGGCCAGATCGGCCGCGTGCCCGGCGTCGCGGCCAGCATCCGCTCGACCCTGGGACCGTTCGCCCTCGTCGGCGAATGGAATTCCGCGACCCGGCCCGCCCGCTTCCGCAACGACGCCGGCGCCCCGCTCGCCATCCGGCCCGCCGCCTGGCAGATTTCGCTGGGCTATCAACTGGGTTGGAACCCCTGGGTAAGGGAAATCGGCGCCCAGGGCAGCTACCTGTCAATCGGCTACTCGCGCAGCCGCGACCTCGCCGGCACGACAAGAATGCTCGACACCACGCCGACACGCTTCGGCTTCCTCCCCCGCCAACGCCTGCTGCTGACCTTCGGCGAATGGGTCGTCGACGGCGTTCGCTTCAGCATCGAATACTCCCGCGACTGGGACTATGCGCCCGACCAGGGCGGCAGCGGACGCACGGCCAGCGGGCTTGCCGCGATGCTCACCTATGCATGGTGACACGGCCCGGCATTGTCGTGAAGACCATTTCGTGGCAGCATGCCAGTTGCCTGACAAACATCACGATGCGACGCGCACACCGGACCACTATATGGGACCTTCCCAATTTTCAATTGAAAAACAACTTCCCCCGCCCCTGGGCCGCGCGGCGCCGGACGATGAAGCCCATTGGGAAACGGTGCGCGCCCAATTCCAGGTCGCCCCCGACTTCATCAATCTTGAAAACGGCTATTTTGGCGTGCAGGCACAGCCGGTATTCGACGCTTTCCTGCGCCACCAGCGGCAAGTGAATACGCAAACCTCCTACTTCATGCGCCAGCATTTCGCCGATCGCCACGCGGCCATCATGCACATGCTGGCCGCCTTGTGCGGCGTCAACGCGGACGAGCTGCTGATCACGCGCAACCTGGTCGAGGCCATGAACATCCTGATCCAGGGCTATCCGTGGCGCGCCGGCGACGAAGTGCTGCTCGCCAGCCACGACTACGACAGCGTCGTCGACACGCTGGAAATGGTCCGCCAGCGCAAGTCGATTTCGCTGGCGCGGGTCAGCATTCCGCTCGACCCGGACAGCGACGAACACATTGTCGGCATCTACGAGCAAGCGATACATGCCGGAACGCGGCTGCTGCTGCTCACGCACATGGTGCACCGCACGGGCCAGATCATGCCGGTGGCGAAAATTGCCGCCATGGCCAGACGGCACGGCGTCGACGTGATGGTGGACGCGGCCCACTCCTTCGCGCAAATACAGTACCGGATGCCGGACCTCGGCGCCGATTTCATTGCCGTCAACCTGCACAAATGGCTGGGCGCGCCGCTCGGCGTCGGCTTGCTGTACATCCGCAAGGCGCGCGTGGCGGACATCGCGCCGCTGTTCGGCGACCTGGCGCGGGACGCCGGCGACATCCGCAAGCTCGGCCACTTCGGCACGGTGCCGCCGGCGACTATCCTGAACATCGAAGACGCCATCCATTTCCACCACTGGGTAGGCGCGGCGAACAAGGAGGCGCGCCTGCGCTACCTGAAGGAATACTGGCTGACGAAAGTCCGCGCCATGCCGCACGTGACGGTGCTGACGCCGACGGCGCCGCATCGCTCCTGCGCGATCGCCGCATTCCAGGTCCAAGGCGTGCCGGCCCGGCGGGTGGCCGAACTGCTGATGTCGGAACACAAAATATTCACCGTCATGCGCGACATCGACGGCACGCAGGGCGTGCGGGTGACGCCGCATTTATTCACCACACCGGCCCAGCTGGACCTGCTGGTGGCGGCAATCGCCGGGCTGGCGGCCCGCCCGCATGGTACATTGATGACTACTTGACTCAGCTGCGCCCTTGGAAGGAGACAAGCTTGAGCATCATCACCATCTTCAACCAGAAGGGCGGTGTGGGCAAAACCACCACCGCCGTCAATCTCACCGCCGCGCTCGCCAGGCGCGGGCGCAATCCCTACTGCATCGACCTCGACCCGCAAGCCCAGTTCAGCGCGATCAGCGGCGTGCACGCGGCCGACGGCGACGCCACGGTGCTGTCGCTGTTCCAGCGCAACCGCCCGCTGCGCGAGCTGATCGTCAGCACCAACAACGGCGGCAGCATCATCCCCGCCCACCTCGAGCTGTCCAAGGTCGACACGCTGTTCGGCAAGGGGTATAACGTCGTCAACCGCCTGAACACGGCTTTGCGCGCCGAGCGCTTCGCCGACGAGGCTTACCCGGTGCTAATTGATTGCAGTCCGCTGATCGGGGTGCTGGTGCTGAACGCGATCTTCGCCAGCCACGGCGTGATTATTCCCGTGTCGGCAGATCATCTGTCGGCGCGGGCGGCGCTGCAAACGGAAAAAACCTTGAAGGCGCTGGAGGTGGTGTTGAAGCGCAGGGTGCCGCGGCGCTATCTGATGACGCGCTTCGACACGCGCCGGCGCATGGCCTGGGAAGTGCATCAGATGCTAGACGAGAAATGTGGCGCCGAAGTGTGCCGCACGCGCATTGCCGAGAATGTCAGCCTGGCCGAGAGTCCGGCGCACAGCATGACGGTGTTCCAGCACGCGCCCAGCAGCCGTGGCGCGCAGGATTACGATGCCTTGCTGGATGAATTGTTAGCCGATGGCTTTATCGTCTGAGCCGGCGTAAGGGCGGCGGCATCAGCTGTCCTTGGAAATCAAGGTCAAGATATCCTCCACCGATGTCGCCTGCCACAGCTTTTCGTCGGTGTTTTTGGTGACGCAGCGCATCACCGTGCAGAGGCGGTACATCTGCATCAGCTTGCGCTCGGCGTCGGCCTGGTCGCGCCCGGCAATCAGGATGCTGTCGATTTTCTGGCCGTAGCGCGTCTGTACCGAGAAATCAAATTTCAGCATGGGCTTCCCCTTCATCGTTGCTGACGCTTATTATGCGCCGAAATTGCTTTCATGCAAGCGTTGTCTCCCCGCAGCCGTAAAACCGTTTCCGCGACTCCTGTTATGATGCTTGGTCACTATCATCTTGCTACCGGAGTTCACCCATGAACGCGCTGATGTACGCCAATTTCGGCATTACCGACTTCTGGACTTTTTTATTCGGCACCATCTTTATCGTCCTGCTGCCGGGTCCGAATTCGATGTATGTGCTCAGCGTGGCGGCGCAGCGCGGGGTGCGCGAGGGCTATCGCGGCGCCTGCGGCGTCTTTTTGGGCGATTTCGTGCTGATGGTCTTGTCGGCCTGCGGTGTCGCTTCGCTGCTCAAGGCCAGCCCGATGCTGTTCTATCTGGTGAAATACATAGGCGCCGCCTACCTGGGCTGGATAGGCTTGCAGATGCTGCTGGGCTGCTGGCGTTCGCTGCGCGCCGGGCCTGAGGCCCGCGCGGCGGCCCCGCAAGAGCTGCGCGAAAGCAAGCCCTTCCGCAAGGCCCTGCTCATCAGCCTGATGAATCCGAAGGCGATCCTGTTCTTCATTTCCTTCTTTATTCAATTCGTCGACCCGCAATTCGCCACGCCGATGCTGTCGTTCGGCCTGCTGGGCATCGTCTGCGAGCTCATCAGCTTCACCTACCTGACGGCGCTCATCTTCATCGGCGTGCGGCTGGCTGCGGCGTTTCGCCGGCGCCGGCGCCTGTCGGCCGGCATGTCGGGCGGCGTAGGCGCGCTGTTTATCGGCTTCGGCGCAAAACTGGCCGCCGCCACGCTGTAGAGCGCGCTTTCGCGGGTCGGATCGGCGTCGCGCCATCCGACCGGGGTATTAAAACATGCGCGGCGTCAGCACTTTCACGTCTTCGCGCTGCACGGCCAGCCGGGACACATAGGCCTCGGGTTCCAGCCGCATCGCCGTCGCCAACATCCTCACGCGCAAAGCGACGTCGTCATCGACCCGCTTGCCTTCCTCGACGACGATATCCACCAGGGTGTCCAGCGCCAGCCCGTACTCGCCGGCGTCGAGAAACTCGCGCACCTCGGCAATTTCAGCCGCCGAGAAAATTTCCTCCAGCATGCGCAGTAGCGCGGTAAACATCGACTCGATTCTCTTGAAATCCGACATAATCTTTCCCTCTCAATTCTTCGGCGTATTGGTCGGGAATCCCGTGACCGTCCTGTCACTGGGCTCGACCACCACCGTGATATCAATGCCGTCGCGCGTGCCTTTGATGACGCTGCGGCCGCCGCGCCCCGGCGTGACGCTGGAGGCGGAATCGTTGGCCACGTCCAAAATGGCATTCAATATTTTTTCATCGCTCCAGGTTTGCGGAAACTCGCTCTTGCCCGGATGGCCGGTGCCATAACGATGTCCGCCGCCCGTGGCATCGCCATCGAGAATGTGCGTCTTGCCTACCTCGTCAATATAATAGCGTCCATAGACCACGGCTTTTGTATCCATTGTAGTGTAGCAGTCCCTTAAACAGGCATAAAGGTGAACCCTGGTTGCGCCTGGACTGTGAAACGCCGGGAAACCAGGACTCAGAATAATATCGACAGCCCGGCTCCGCCGCAACGATTTTATAAATATGCAATTATCGCATTCCAGCTATTTAGGGCGGAATACAATGCAAAAAAAGGCGCCCGCGGGCGCCCTTGCAACGGCAAGCGCGGCCAGGCCCGCGCCGCACCTTAGAACTGCTGGTTGTACGCCACGCCCAACAATTGCAGACGGGTTTTGTAGGTGCCAACGGTGGTTTCGCCGTTGCCGGTGCAATCGCGCATGATCGGCGAGCAGGCGTTGCTGTAGTTGATGTTCGCTTCCTTGAAGTGCAGGTAGCTATAAGCAAGGTCGATCGACGAGTTCGCGCTCAATTTCCAGTTCGCGCCCAGCGAGAACTGGTAGCGGTCGCTGTCCGGCAGCGCCGGGTGGGTCAGCTCCGGGCTGCGGGTTGGCGCCTGGTCGTAGGCGAAACCGCCGCGCAGCATGACCTTGTCGTTGTACTGGTAGTTGCCGCCAACGGAGACGCGCACCGTGTTTTTCCATTCCTGGCGGATGCGCTCAGCGCCTTCCGTCGTCGGCGGGAACTGGATGTCCAGGTTTTTCAGACGCGAGTTGCGGGTCCAGGTCACGTCCGCCATCGCCGCCCATTTCGAGTCGATCTGGTGGAACACGTTGGCCGACAGGGTTTCCGGCGTGCGCAGCTCGACCAGCGAACCCGAGTTCACCTTCAGCGAGGAGTCGGACAGGAATTTATTGACCGCCGCGTTGTTGCTGGCGTTCGAGAAATCCCAGATCGTGCTGCCCTTCAGCTTGTGGGAAATCGACGAACGGTAAGCCAGGCCGAAACGGGTGCCCTCGTCGAGCTGGAACAGATAACCGACGTTGAAGCCGAAGCCCCAGTCCTTGCCGTCCATCGAAGCATGGCCGTCGCCGTTGCCGTTCCTGCCGGCGCCAACCCCTTCCAAGGCGGTGCGGGCGGCCAGCATGGCAGCCATGCCCTGGGTCTTGGCGATGTTGGTGAGGAAGGCGGTGGAGCCGGCCGGCGCGAATTTACCCAGGAAGCGAACCGAAGTAGGCACATCGACGGCTTGCTCCAGATCCGCCTTCATGAATTCGGCGGTGACGCCGAAGCCGAAGGAATGATGTTTGTCGAGCTTGAACGAAACGGATGGGTTCAAGGCCACCGATTCCAGCTTGATGCTGGTCAGCGCATAGCGGCCGGACCAGGTGTTGCCGTAGTCCAGTTTCGCGCCGTAAGGCACGAACAAGCCGGCGCCGACGCTCCATTGATCATTGATTTTCTTGCTCGCGTACAGGGACGGGGCCACCACGGCGTTCGGCGCATAGTCTTTCGCCGCCGTGCCGTAGCTTGGGCCGCCGACGAAGCCCACTTTGGGGACGTTAAAGCGGCTTGAGCCCTTGTCCGTAAAAGTCGAGTGCGGAATAACAACGGTGGCGCCGCCGGTGAACTGGGTGCCTTCCAGGCGCGACATGCCGGCCGGGTTGTAGAAAATCGTCGATGCATCGTTCGCTTCGGCGGCGTTGGCGTCAGCCGTGCCTTGCGCGGAGATGCTTTGCGAGCCAAAACGATAGCCGGACGCCTGTGCCGTGGCGGACATGGCGCCGAGGGCGCCGGCAATGATCAGGGGCAGGTATTTAAGTTTCAAAATGAGTCTCTCTTTTTTATGTGGTGGCATGCGTTCGCCGGTCATTTCAACGGCCAGAACCGCACGCTCGATCCGCCCGGCGGAACGACGGCGCTCTGGAACTTGAAGCATACAACATTCCGTTCAAACGAGCGAGCGCTCGTTCTTTTATTTTGCAATGTTGGCAATTGCACAATATGACGCCAGCACCGGTTCCGGCAAGTCGATCAAGAACCGCTTGCGCATCAATTCCAGCATCTGCTCGGCCGGCACGGGCCGGGAAATCAGGTAACCCTGCACCTCGTTGCATTGCAGCGCACGCAGTATCTCCAATTGCTGCACCGTCTCCACGCCCTCCGCGACCACGCTCATGCCCAGCGCGTGCGCCATCGACAGGATGGCGCGGATGAACACCTCGCCCTGCTTGGACTTGCCCAGCTCCAGCGTGAAGGCGCGGTCGATCTTCAAGCCGTCCATGGCGAACTTCTGCAACTGCGACAGCGAGGAATAGCCCGTGCCGAAGTCGTCGACGAGCAGGCGCACGCCCTGGCTGCGGATCGCCGCCAGTTGCCCCAACGCATCGTTCTGGTCGCCCATCATCGCCGACTCGGTGATCTCCACCTCGATCCAGCGCCCCTCGATGCCGTAGCGGGCCAGGGCCACGGCCAGCACCCGGTCGACGTCGCCGCGGCCGAACTGGTGCGCCGAGACGTTGATCGACACGGGCAATAGCTCCAGCCCCAGCGACTTCCACTGCGCCAGTTGCTGGCACACCATGTCGATGACGCGCGCGCCCAGTTGCGCGATCAGGCCGCTGCTCTCGGCCACGGGAATGAATTCCAGCGGCGGCACCATGCCCTGCTGGGGGTGGATCCAGCGCACCAGCGCCTCCATGCTGCACATCTCGCCCGTCAGCGCGTCCACGCGCGGCTGGTAATACACGGTGAACTGGTCCTCCTCCAGCGCCGCCACCAGGTTTTGCTCGATGTCGCGGCGCTGGCGTATCACTTCAAACAGTTCCGGCTGGTAAAAGCGGTGGTGGCCCTTGCCGGCCACTTTCACCGCGTACATCGCGATGTCCGCGTTCTTCAGCAAGGTGGCCGGGTCGGCGCCGTCGCGCGGGTAGACGCTGATGCCGATCGAGGCGCCCATCTTGTGGCGCTCGCCGTCCAGCAGGAAGGGTTCTTCGACGGCCGCGGCGACGCGCTCGGCGACCCGGGCCACGCGGGCGTCGCTGTCGACCGGGTCGAGGATCACGACAAACTCGTCGCCGCCCAGACGCACCACGTGGTCGCCGGGGCGCAGCACCGACTTCAGCCGCAGCGCCGCCGCGCACAGCACCGCGTCGCCCTCGGCGTGGCCGCGGGTGTCGTTGACGGCCTTGAAGCCGTCCAGGTCGATGAACAGCAGCGCCAGCATGCTGTTGGCGGCGCCGGCCTGCCGCAGCGCCTCGGGCAGGAAGCGGCCCAGCCAGTGGCGGTTCGGCAAGCCCGTCAAACCATCCTCGTTGGCCACGCGCAGCAAGTCGGCCTCGTGCGACTTGCTGCGGCTGATATCCTGCAAGGTGACGGCCAGGCGGTCGCCGCTGCGCACGAGGCGCCGGCGTATCCAGCGCAAATTGAATGGATTGCTCTCGGGCAGCTCGATCTCGACATCCGAACAGCCCGTCTCCATGGCCTCCCGGTAAATGCCGATCAGCTCGGCGAAATACGGCTCCTGCGCGCGCGCCTGCAGGCGCAGCCCCAGCAACTGCTCGCGGCGCAGCCCGAAGAAATGCGCGCCCGGCTCGTTGCAATCGACCAGCTCGAAATCCTCGATCGTGCCGCAATGGTTGCGGATCGCCGCGACGATATAGAAACCGTCGCTGGTGCCCTCGGTCGCCATCCGGTAGGCGCTGCGCACGCCCTCGCTCTGGTGCTGGCGCCAGGCCAGGCGCACCGACAGCACGCTGGCGATGATGGTAAATAACAGCAGCAAGCCGCTGACGGCGCCGGCGATGACCATATAGATGGCCCGCGTCTCCTCGTAGGGGCGCAATACCTCGGACGCGGCCAGGCCGATCACGGCCGTAAACGGATACGCCTTCAAGGCTTGCCAGGCGACGAAACGGTTCTCGCGGTCGGCAAAGGTGCTGCGCCCGGCCGACAGCGCCACCCCGCTTTCGCCCTCGACGAAGGCCGTGTCGATGAAGGGCGTGCGGCTGACGGGCAGCACGGCCGCGCCGACGCGCGCGCTGAACACCTCGCCGTCATCGCTGAGCATCGCCGTCAAGCCGTGCTGGCCGAAATTGAAACTGTCATAGAACTGCGACAGATAGGCGGGATCGACGGCCACCACCACCACGCCGTCGAACTCGCCGTTGCGGTCCTCCAGCCGGCGCGTGAAATTAATCAGCGGCGCCGCGGCGGCTGGGCTGCGGCCCACGCCGATGCGCAAGGCGCTGGCATTGCTGCGCCAATGTTTGAGCACATACTCGGCGCTGCCGGACGGCAGGCGCTCGAACGGCACCGTGGCCGTCACCGGCCGGCCCTTGCGGTCGAGAATGGCGACCATGGCAAACTGCGGCGCCGTATACAAACCGTTCCTGCGCGACTCCTCCAGGCTCAGCGTCGCCTTCGAATGCTCCCAGTCGTACTTCAACTCCATCGTCATCTGGTCCATCTGCTCCAGCGTGCGCACCAGCGACTGCGCATACGCCCGCGACAGGGAGGCGGCGCTGGCCAGGGCATGCTTCTGCGCCACGGCCCTTTCCACATTCAATTGCAAGTGCGTGATCGCCCACAAGGACGCCAGCAGCGCCAGCCCGACCAGGGGCCAAACCAGAATCAAGCGCAAATTACTTCTTAAAAATGTAGATTTTGTCATTTCAATTGTTGTTTGCCTTCTCACACATGCTGAAATGACGGAAGCGACGACGTTGCGCATTTTAGTATGTTGCTGTACGGACACGGAAATTACCACAGACTGGCGGCCAAATGTGGCCGGCTCATGCGAATCCTTGAGAAATATGCGGAAAACACCTACCGGGGCCGGCCTACCGCGGCGGCGGCGCGCTGCGTTACAATCTCGGTCTGCCCGGCTGGCGCGCGAGCGCGCGCGGCCCCTGCCCCCGTCCGTTGGAGAAATACATGCAGCAATACCAAGAACTAATCAAAACCGTGCTCGACAGCGGCAGCTGGCAAGACAACCGCACCGGCGTGCGCACGCTCAGCGTGCCGGGCGCGATGATGCGCTTCGACATGAGGGATGGCTTCCCCGCCGTGACGACGAAAAAACTCGCCTTCAAATCCGTCGTCGGCGAACTGGTGGCCTTCCTGCGCGGCTCGCGCAACGCCGCCGAATTCCGCGCGCTCGGCTGCAAGGTGTGGGATCAGAACGCCAACGAAAACGCCCAATGGCTGGCCAACCCCTACCGCCAAGGCGAAGACGACCTGGGTCCCGTGTACGGCGTGCAATGGCGCGGCTGGCCGGCCTACAAACTGCTGGACGCCGGCCAAGCGCTGCAAATAGCCGACGCGGAAAAAAATGGCTTCCGCGTCGTCGCCCCCATCCAGGAAAACGGCGCCGCCAAAGTATTACTATACAAAGCCGTCGACCAACTGCGCGAATGCCTGGATACCATCATCCACAACCCGGGCAGCCGGCGCATCCTCTTCCACGGCTGGAACCCGGCCGACCTGGACGCCGTGGCGCTGCCGGCCTGCCACCTGCTCTACCAATTCATCCCCAACGCCAACACCCGCGAAATCTCCATGTGCCTCTACGTGCGCAGCAACGACATCGGCCTGGGCACACCGTTCAACCTGGCCGAAGGCGCGGCGCTGCTGCACCTGGTGGCACGCCTGACCGGCTACACACCGCGCTGGTTCACCTACTTCATCGGCGACGCCCACATCTACGAAAACCACATCGACATGGTGCGAGAACAACTGACACGCGCGCCCCACGCGGCGCCGCGCCTCATCATCTCCGAGCGCATCCCCGACCATGCCAAAACCGGCACATACCAACCGGAATGGCTGGAAAAAATCGAACCGAGCGACTTCAGCCTCGAAGGCTACCAACACCACCCGCCCCTCACCGCCCCGATGGCCGTCTAACTCCAAAACAACTTTGGGGTCAGGTCTAGACATGGCGGTTTTCTAAGAACAACTTTGGGGTCAGGTCTAGACATGGCGGTTTTTTGCGGCAAAAACCGCCATGTCTAGACCTGACCCCATTTGTTTTTTGGTGGCCCGGGTAAAATAACCGATAATGGCGTTGGCGTTTCCGCTTTACTTTTTCCGCTTTTTTATATGACTCAGCTCACTATCATTGTCGCCACCGACCCCGACGGCGGCATCGGTTTCATGAACACTATGCCTTGGCGTTTGCCGGAGGATTTGGCGCATTTTAGGCGTCTGACGACGGGTCACCCCGTTATCATGGGCCGTAAGACCTTCGATTCGATCGGTAAGCCGCTGCCGAACCGCCGGAATATCGTGATTACGCGTAACCCGGACTGGCGCGCGGACGGCGCCGAGGCCGTCGCTTCGCTGGCCGAGGCCGTCGCGCTGGTCGGCGACGCGCCCGCCTTCGTCATCGGCGGCGCGCAGATTTATGCGCAGGCGATGCCGCTCGTCGAGCGTATTGTCATGACGAAGATCGCCAAGCATTTCGATTGCGACGCGTTTTTCCCCCTGCCCGATGCAACGCTGTGGCAGGAAACCGAGCGCCTTTCCCACCATTCGGAGACGGCCGGGCTCGATTACGCTTTCGTCACTTTGCGCCGCGCAGGCGCGTCCGCCAATTAATCAGGGAGTAGATATTCATGTCTGGACACGGTTTTCACGTTCACGGCCCGCACGATCATGCGGTCGAGCATGCGGCCCACGGCAGCGATAAATTTTCCGGCAATATCGCGGTGATGACGGCGATTCTGGCCACCGTCGGCGCGATGTTCGGTTATCAGGGCGGCGCCACGCAGAACGATGCGGCGTTGTTCAAGAATAATGCCGCCATCGATAAGACGGAGGCGGCGAACCGCTGGAATTATTATCAGGCCAAGTCGAACAAGCAGAATCTGGCCGAGCTGGCGATGACTTTGCCCGGCGCCGACGCGGAGCGGTATAAGGCCGACGTGGCCCGCTATAAGACGGAAAAGGATGGCATCAAGAAGGATGCCGAGAAGTGGGAAGCTTCGTCGGCCGAGTGGAACCAGAAGTCCGATGCGGCGATGCATCAGCATCATCAGTGGGCGCTGGCCACGACGGCCGAGCAGATCGCCATTTCGCTGGCCGCCATCACCTTGCTGACGCATAAGAAGTGGTTGCAGTACACTGCCTACGGCGTGGCCGCGGCCGGCATCGGCCTGGGCGCCTTCGCCTGGCTGCATGTGGACCCGATCGGCGCCCTGGCCTTGAAGCTGGGGATGGGCGCGGCCGGGCACTAGCGTCCCCGGATCGGCGCCAGGCGCCGCCCGCTTGCCCTTGTTGCTAATTTTTTCACCGGATTCCCGCCATTTCTGCGAGAATCCGGTTTTTATTTTTTTCGGCGCATTTGCGGCGAGCTGCCAGTCCCGGCCTTGTGCCCCCGGATTGGCTTTTCCCTTTGGAGAAGACTTCCATGAAATTCCGTTTCCCCATCGTCATCATTGACGAGGATTTCCGTTCAGAAAATACGTCCGGCCTGGGCATCCGCGCCCTCGCCGCCGCGATGGAAAAAGAAGGCATGGAAGTGCTGGGCGTGACCAGCTACGGCGATTTGTCGCAGTTCGCGCAGCAGCAGTCGCGCGCCTCGGCCTTCGTGCTGTCGATCGACGACGAGGAATTCGGCGGCGGCTCCATCGAGGAAACGGACCACGCGCTGAAGTCGCTGCGCGCCTTCGTCGAGGAAATCCGCTACAAGAACGCCGACATCCCCATCTATCTGTACGGAGAAACCCGCACCTCGCGCCACATCCCCAACGATATCCTGCGCGAGTTGCATGGCTTCATCCACATGTTCGAGGACACGCCGGAATTCGTCGCCCGCCACATCATCCGCGAAGCGAAATCCTATCTGGACGGCCTGTCACCGCCGTTTTTCCGCGCGCTGGTGCATTACGCCAACGACGGCTCGTATTCCTGGCACTGCCCCGGCCACTCCGGCGGCGTGGCCTTCCTGAAGTCGCCGATCGGCCAGATGTTCCACCAGTTCTTCGGTGAAAACATGCTGCGCGCCGACGTCTGCAACGCCGTCGAGGAGCTCGGCCAGTTGCTCGACCACACCGGCCCCGTCGCCGCGTCCGAGCGCAACGCCGCGCGCATCTTCAACGCCGACCATTGCTATTTCGTCACCAACGGCACCTCGACCTCGAACAAGATGGTCTGGCATTCGACGGTCGCGCCCGGCGACATCGTCGTCGTCGACCGCAATTGCCACAAGTCCATCCTGCACTCGATCATCATGTGCGGCGCGATTCCCGTGTTCCTGATGCCGACCCGCAACCACCTGGGCATCATCGGCCCCATTCCGCTGGAAGAGTTCACGCCGGAAAGCATCGCCCGCAAGATCGAGGCCAACCCCTTCGCCCGCGAGGCCGCCAACAAGAAGCCGCGCATCCTGACGATCACCCAGTCGACCTACGACGGCGTGATCTACAACGTCGAGACGCTGCGCGAAATGTTGGACGGCAAGATCGACACCCTGCATTTCGACGAGGCGTGGCTGCCGCACGCGACCTTCCACGATTTCTACAAAGACATGCACGCGATCGGCAAGGACCGCCCGCGCGCCAAGGAGTCGATGATCTTCTCGACCCAGTCGACGCACAAATTGCTCGCCGGCCTGTCGCAGGCTTCGCAAATCCTCGTGCGCGAGTCGGAGAAGGTCAAGCTGGACCAGGACGCCTTCAATGAAGCCTATCTGATGCACACCTCGACGTCGCCGCAGTACTCGATCATCGCCTCGTGCGACGTCGCCGCGGCCATGATGGAGGCGCCGGGCGGCACCGCGCTGGTCGAGGAGTCGATCATCGAGGCGCTCGACTTCCGCCGCGCCATGAAGAAGATCGACCAGGAGTGGGGCCAGGACTGGTGGTTCCAGGTCTGGGGGCCGGACACCTTCGCCGAGGAAGGCATAGGCGCGCGCGAGGACTGGATGATACGCGCCGAGGACGACTGGCACGGTTTCGGCAATCTGGCCGAAGGCTTCAACATGCTCGACCCGATCAAGGCGACCATCGTCAATCCGGGCCTGTCGCTGGACGGCAAGTTCGGCGACACCGGCATTCCCGCGTCCATCGTCACCAAGTACCTGGCCGAGCACGGCGTCATCATTGAAAAATGCGGCCTGTATTCCTTCTTCATCATGTTCACGATCGGCATCACCAAGGGCCGCTGGAACACGCTGCTGACGGCGCTGCAACAGTTCAAGGACGACTACGACAAGAACCAGCCGATGTGGCGCATCCTGCCGGAATTCGCGGCCGCCAATCCGCGCTACGAGAAAATGGGCTTGCGCGACCTGTGCCAGCAGATCCACGACTTCTACAAAGCCTACGACGTGGCGCGCCTGACGACGGAGATGTACCTGTCGGACATGATCCCGGCGATGAAGCCCTCGGACGCCTTCGCCAAGATGGCGCACCGCGAAATCGACCGCGTGCCTATCGACGAGCTGGAAGGCCGCATCACGTCCATCCTGCTGACGCCGTATCCGCCGGGCATTCCGCTGCTGATTCCGGGCGAGCGCTTCAACAAGACCATCGTCGACTACCTGCGCTTCGCGCGCGACTTCAACGAGCGCTTCCCCGGCTTCGAGACGGACGTGCACGGCCTCGTCAAGCGCGAAGTCGACGGCAAGCGCGACTACTTCGTCGACTGCGTGCGCCTGTAAGACCGGCGCGCCGCCGGCTGCCCGCCAGCCGGCGCCGGCTGGCGGGCGCAACTGCCGCCCGCCGGCTCCCCTCCCCCGCCCGATTGGCGCACATCAAGCGCGCCCCTCCCGCCTGCCTCTATAGTCCCTAACCACCGCATCCGCATCAACACCTGTCGGCTTGGATGGACGTAGCCATGGCGCTCACGGTTTGGCTGGATTTCCTGCACGACACGCAGGCCGGCAACGGCACCATGCTGGTCGCAGCCTTGAAGCAAGCTCAGGTAACCATCCAGGCAAGACCGTCTTGCCCGGCCGGCTTCGGCATCGTGCTGTTTCAGCAAGCCGACGCGGCGCTGCTCGACGCCATGCGCGCGCGCTGTCCCGATTCGACCGTGCTGGCCATTTCGGCGGCGCCACGGCCGCTGCCCGTGTGCGCGCTGCGCGCCGTGCTCGACGCCGGCGCCACGGATGTGTTGCAGTGGCCGCCAGGCGCGGCCTGCGCCGAACAGGTGCTGGCGCGCCTGCAACGCTGGGACGCGGTGCAGCAACTGGTCGACTCCAGCGCGGTGCGGCGCTGCCTGGTCGGCGCCAGCCCGCCGTGGCGCGCGCTGGTGCGCAGCGTCGTCGAGGCGGCCGCCTTCACCCAGGCGTCCGTGTTGATCACCGGCGAAACCGGCACCGGCAAGGACTTGATCGCCCAACTCATCCACCAGCTCAGCGGCAGCAAAGGCGAGCTGACGGTGCTCGACTGCACCACGCTGTCGCCGGAACTGGCCGGCAGCGAATTGTTCGGCCACGAGCGCGGCGCGTTCACCGGCGCGGCCAGCGCGCGCGACGGCGCCTTCGCGCTGGCCGACGGCGGCGTGCTGTTTCTCGACGAAGTGGGTGAACTGCCCCTGCCGATGCAGGCGCAACTGCTGCGCGCGATACAGGAACGCAAGTACAAACGGGTCGGCAGCAATATCTGGCAGCCGACCCAATTCCGCCTCGTGTGCGCGACCAACCGCGATCTGGAGGCGGAGGTGGCGCGCGGCGGCTTCCGCGCCGACCTGTATTACCGCATCGCCGGCTGGCGCTGCCGGCCGCCGCCGCTGCGCGAGCGTCCCGGCGACATCTTGCCGCTGGTCGCCCATTTTCTCGGCCAGCTATCGGCGCAGGCGGCGCCGCATGAACTCGATCCGGCCGTGCGCGAGTATTTTCTGACGCGCGACTATCCCGGCAATGTGCGCGAGCTGCGCCAGGCCGTCACGCAAGTCTGGCAGCGCCACAGCGGCCCGGGGCCGATCACCATCGGCGACCTGCCGCCGGACGAGCGGCGGGCGCCGCCGCTGTGGCCGGACCGCTACTTCGAGGCGGCGATCGGGCACGCCCTCGAGCTCGGCGTCAGCCTGTCGCGGATCAGCCAGATGGCGGCCGAAATCGCGATACGCCTGGTGCTGCAGCAGGAAGGCGACAACAACCAGCGCGCCGCGCTGCGCCTGGGCGTAACGGACCGCGCCTTGCAGATCCGCCGCAAGGCGCGGACGGCGGCCCGGGCCGCCGATCCGGACGCGGCCCCGGCGGGGCCGGACCCCTGCCGCTAGCTGCCGGCATGGGCAAATGCCAGGCGCCGCGGCCCACTCAGCCTTGCCCGATCAGGCGCAGAAAATTCCCGCCCAAAATCAGCTCCTCGTCGCCTTCGGGCAGCGCCAACAGGCGGATTTTTTCCAACTCCAGGCCCGGGTGCAGCCATGGACCGTCGGAGCCGAACAGCACCTTGTGCGCGCCGGCGCGCCGCACCGCGTCGCGCAGCAGGTCGAAGCGGCGCACGCCCGCGCTGTCGGTGTAGATATTCGGGTGCCGCACCAGATGGTCGATCAAGGCCAGTTGCGCCGCCCAGTTGTCGGCGAAGCTGCCCAGGTGCGGCAAGATGAAGTCAACGTCCGGGTACTGCCGCGCCAGCAGCTCGGCCACGGCCACCTCCCCTGCCGGGTCGTACAGCACCGGCAAGCCGAAAGCCCGCGCCGCCTCGCACACCTCGCCGCTGATGCGCGCGTCGAAGCGGTGCGCCTTGATGCCGACAAAGCCGTGCTGCTCGACCGCCTCGCGCACCATCGCCAGAATCCGGCCGCGGTCGCGCGCGGCGTGGACGAAGGCGAAGCCGAAGAAGCGCTGCGGCGCCGCGGCGACGAGGCGCGCCACCGCCCGGTTCGCCACCGCGTAGTCGGAGTGGAAGGCGGCGAACAGCACGCTGCGGTCGATACCGGCCGCGCGCGCCCGGCGCAGATAGTCGCCCAGTCCGGCATCACTGTCCCACGGCCCGCTCAGGCCGTCGCCGGGGCCGGCGTGGCAGTGGTTGTCGATGACCATCACCAGTTACCCATGACGACGATGTTGTTGCCGCGCCGGCGCCAGCGCCCGCTCTGGCTTTCGCCCTCCGTCTCCGCCGCCGCGGCGCCGGGCAGATGGCGCCGCAGCGCCTGCCGCAGCGCCGCCTGCAGGGCTGGCGGGCTGGCGTCGCCGTCGGCCGCCAGGCGCGCCGCGCTGCCGGCGATGCGCACGAAGCGGCGCGCCATTTCCAGCTCCCGCTGTGCGTGGTCGACGCCTTCGAGTTCGACTTCGAGCGCCTTGCTGACGGCGCTGCCCAGCGCGCTGCCCAGGGCCGTGCCGACGCCGGGAACCGGGATCAGCGAACCGAGCGCGCCGCCGACGAAGGGCAGCGCCTGCTTGGCGACGGCTTTCAGCACACCGCCCAGCGGCTTGGCGACCTTGCCGACGACGGAGCCGACTTTTTTGATGCCCTTCCAGACGCCTTTGAAGACATTGCCGAGGAACTGGTCCAGCTCTTCCTCGCTGGCCACGGCCAGCAGCTCCATCGCCAATGCCATTTCTTCGGACTCGTTGAACGGGCTGGCGCCGGCCATTTCGCGGTAGCCCCAGCTTTGCCGGCCGAATTCGAGCACTTCGAAGCCGCTTCGGGCATTGCGGCATGTGCCGCATTGGCAGTCAATCCTGTGCATGGTGATGCTCCTTTCTGATTCAGGTTGAAGGTGACTGGGCGCCTCCGCTTGCGCGGATTCACCATTCGTAGCCAAGTATTTCCTGCTCCATTTCGCGGCGCTGGTTGGTCAGCACGCCGGCGCTGCGGGCGAACATGTCGGTATGAATGCGCCGCTCCAGCGCGCGCCGCTGCGCCTGGCTCAGCGCCGGCATTTGCGCCACGTAGACCTGGTGATTGACCAGCGGCAGCCCCATCATCTGGGCGCACAGCAGATGCTGTTGCAGGCGCCGGCGCAGGTCGTCGGTCTGGCCGCTATAGGCGCGCTGCCGGCCGTTGCTGGTGAATTCGATGACGTACAGCCCGGCGCCCCTGGCGGCGGGATTGTCCAATGCGCCGGTGATGGCGCCCAACGCCAGGTAAGGCGGGCGCTGCGCCGCCGGCAGGCGGCCGATCGTGGCGGCGAGCGTCGGCGGCACCTCACCCTGATCGTCAGGCCCATAGTCGGGTTCCTGCTGCGGCTCGTCCTGGGGCGGCTCCTGATACGGCTCCGCCTGCGCATACGGGAACGGTTCCGGATAGGGCTGCGGCACGGCATAGGGCCAGCCGGCGCCGTAGTACGGGCCGAACACGGGCGGGCGGCGGCGCGGCCGGCCGTAGCGCGGCGGCTGCGGCTGGGCTGGCGGCCTTGGCTTCGGCCGCCCCCGCGCCATGGCCCGCGCCGGCTGCCGCGCCATACCGCCCATGCGGTCCAATCTGCCGCGCTCGAAGGCCATTTCACCTTCCGTTTCCCCCCTCGCCATGAAAGGCAGGGATTCAAATTCCTCGTTCATATCGCCTCCAGTAAATGATATTGAAGTGCCGCCACGGCGCCGGCGATGTCGGCCGGCGTGTGGTCGGCGCGCAGCAGCAAGCTCAGCGCCGCGCCGCCCCCGCCGCGCTGCAGCACAACGTCGACGCCACTGCGGCCCAGGGCGGCGTGCAGCGCGGCGCCATCCGTGCCCGCGCGCAGCAGCACGCTCTGCACCGGGAAGGCGCCGCCGCGGCTGGCGACGCCGCACGCGGCCAGCGCCGCGCGCAGCTGCGCCACGCGCTGCCGCAACACGCCGCGCAGCGCGTCGCCGCAGGCGCGGTTCAACCGCAGCGCGCGCGCCGGCGCGGATCGCCGCCGCCGACGGCGGGCTGGTGTGCACGCGCGTGCGGCTGTGCGCATGGAAGCGCCGCAGCAGCGCGGCGCTGCCGGCCAGCACCGCCAGCGGCGCGCCGAAGCCCTTCGCCAGCGAGGCGCCGACAATGACGCCCGGCCCGGCCAGACCGTGCAGCGGCAGCGCGCCGCCGCCGCCCGGTCCCAGCACGCCCAGCGCCTGGGTGTCGTCGAGCACCAGATAGCCGGCGCCCTCGCGGGCGATGGCGGCGTAGCGGACCAGCGGCGGCGCCCGCTCGTTGCCGGGGCAGTAGCCGTCGGCGAGGATCAGCGGACGCCGCCCGGCGCCGCGCCAGCGCCGCGCCAGCCGCGCCGCCGCGCCCGCGTCGCCGTGCGCAAACACCTGCAGCGGCAAGCCCAGCGCGGCCGCCCGCTGCGCGCCCCAGCAGGCGATCGGATAGGCGCCGGCGTCGACCAGCAGCGCCAGCCGCTCCTGCGCCAGCATGCCGAACAGATCCCAGAACAGGTGCAGCGTCGACGGCAGCAGACAGGCCGCCTCGCAACCCATCAGCAGGGCCAGCCCGGCCGCCAGCGCGGCGCCGCCGGGCGGCTCTTGCAGCGCCGCCGGCTTGCCCAGCGTGAGCGCGTCCCACTCGCCCAGCGCGCCGCTCGGATGGCGCATGCCCAGATACAGCGCGCTGGTGAAATCGGCCATGCCGGCGCCCTAGACGCCGCGGACCTGCTGGGCCAGGCGCTGGCGCAGCAGCACCGACGGCAGCGTCGCCTCGGCGGCCGGGTCGACGGCGTCCACAGACAGGTCGACGCCGGTGGCGGCGCGGTAGCCGTGGATGTAGCCCTGCACCTGCGGACGCCAGAAGCGCGCCCAGTTGAACGCCTGGGTCGGTTCGTAGATGTCGCTCCAGTTGCCGTAGCGGACAGAGAGCAGCAACTGCTCGCCGAACATCGCCAGGCTGCGGAAGTGCATCACGCTGGTGTCGGTCCAGCCCTGCAGCTTTTTCATCGCATCGACACGGTCCATCCACGGTTCCGGATAGGCGACCATCACGCGCGTGGGCAAAAATTCGCGGAACTCCGGCCGCGCCAGCAGCCACTGCTGCATCAACATTTCGATGCGCGCCGTCGACGGCAGGTCGCCGAACTGGTTGTGCGCGCCTTGCGACAGGATCAGGTGCACCTCCTTGAGCGCGTTCAGCACGGGGAAGGCGTCGGCCTTGACGGTGGTGTCGTCGTCCTGCTTGTAGAAGGACGTGAGCAGGCGCAGCAGGTGGTGGAAGGCTTCCAGGAACTTCGAGCGGCTGTCGGCCGGGCGGAAATGCTGCACGGCCTTGCCGTCGAGGCGCACGCCGTAGTGGTGGTCGTACTCGTAGTTGCGGCGCACCACGGTCAGGCGGTGCTGCTCGTCCTGGGTATAGCCCCACAGCAGATTGTTCAGCGGGCGCAGCATGTCGATTTCCGTGTTCGCCAGCGGGTCGTTCGCCAGCCCCGGCGCGCGCAGGTTCTGGAAGCGCTGCGTGATCGCGTTCATCGTCTGCACCAGCATGCCCTCCTCGTGCCAGTAGGACCAGATCAGCTCCAGCAGGCAGGGATTGGCCAGCTTTTCCTGGATGATGCCGAAGCACAGGTCGACGTCGCCCTCCTGGCCGCGCGGGATGCTGATCGGGATGTCGGGCAGCTTGCGGCGGATCACGGCCAGATACGGCAGCGTCTGGAAGCCGTCGACGTTTTCCAGGTAGTCGTTGCGCAGCACCGTTTCCAGGTCGCGCCCCGGCGGGATGTCGCGCCGGTCCAGATAGGCGTTGTCCTCGGCCGGATTGAAGGCCAGCGGCTGGTTCAGCACACCGCAGTTGACCATCACGAAGGCTTCCGTGGCCACCTTCAGCACCCGGTAGGCGTCCGAGTCGGTGAACGGCAGCACGCGCCGCTGCTTGAGCTGCTGGAAGGCCTCGGCCTTCTTGACGAAGCGCTCCTGCTCGAAACCGCGCACGTTCGCCGTGTCGGTGCAGAACAGGCTGTCCATGAAATGCAGGTAGTTGGTGAAGGACATCGCCTCGGTGCTGTTGCGTATCAAGGTCCACAGCGGCAGATCCTCGGTCGGTTCCGTCTCGGTGCGCGTCAGCGACACGCCGACGTTGCCGGAAATCGGCTGCGGCGTGCGCTCCTCGGCGTCGAATGCGGCGTTCACGGCCAGCATCGCGCCCGGCCCGGCGCCGCCCGGGCCGCCCGGCAGCCCGGCCAGTCCGGCCATCAGCTCGGGCCGGCGCGCCAGCAGCATCTGGGCCGCGAACAGGTGCCGGCCGGGGCGCCGCACGGCGCTGCTGAAGGTGTTGTCCACGCCGCTGACGGCCTTCCACGGCGCCGGCGCCACCAGCGTGACCAGCTCGCGCCCCTCGTTGCTCTGGTCGCCGCAGAAGCTGATCGTGGCGAACGCGCGGTCGCTGACGCGGGCCGTCTGGCAATTGCTCGGCTGGCAGTCGGCCGTCTCGAAGCGCAGCGTCACTTTCGGATCCAGCTCCGGCTCGAAGCACACCAGCGCGCCGCAACCGGCCCGCACCTCGGCGCACTGGGCGCACGTGCGCGGGAAATTCTCATACACCAGCACATAATTTCCCGGCGCCAGATCCGAGAACGCCGCGTTGCCGCTGCTGTCGGTCCAGTGGATGCCGAGCCGGTCGGCCGGCACCGGCGTCCACGTGGCCGGGTCGAAGCTATTGCACTCCGTGATCGTGCTACGGTACAGGCTGACGGCCGCGTTGACGATCGCCGCCCCGCTGGCGTTCTCCTGCACGCTGACCTGCACCGTGCCGTGGCGGACTTTCCTTGCCCCCGTGTTCTTGCTGCTCATGTCAATCTCCTTAATGGATAGTCAAACGCTGTTCAAGCCCGGGCTGCGGCGCGCCGGCGCCGCGCTTGCGCCCCGCCGCGCCGCTGCAGATGAGCGAGGTGCCGAGCGTGCTGCGCAGCGCCCAGTGGGTCAGCAGGCGCGCCAGCAGCGTGCTCTCGTCCTCCGGATTGAGGCGGCCGTTGGCGCGGGCCTGGCCGAGCACGGCGAACACCAGCGACGGCGCGGCGCGGTACATCTGCTGCGGCGCCCGGTTCCAGGCGCGGAACAGGCGCTCCAGGCGGGCCGGCTGGCGCGCGCGCACCGCCATCACCTCCGTCAACGAGGCGCCGCGCAAGGCCGGCGGGCGGTGCTGCGCCAGCAGGCCGACCAGGGCCGGCATGCTGGCCTGCAGCTGCGCCAGCACCTGCAGCTGCGCCGGCGCCAGCCCCTGCGTCGGATAGAAGGACAGCCACAGCTTCTCGATGCGCTCCCACTGCGGGTGCGGATACAGCGCCCGCCCCATCGCGCAACTGAGCCGCACGCGTATCCACGGCGCCGGGTGCGGGTCGTCCTCGTTGAGGCGGAAAACGAACACGCGCGGCAGGCTGACGACGCCGATCAGGCCCAGCGTCGCCGCCACGCCGAGCCGCGCCAGCGACCAGAAGTCGGCGACGATCTCGCTTATCCAGCGCTCCCACAACTGCCACGCCCGCAGCGGCCCGGGGCCGCCGCGCTGCATCGCCTGCAGCAGCGGACGCAGCGACGTCACCAGCTCCAGCAGCGCCGCGCCCTGGTGGCCGACTTCGTGGATCAGCGACGAGGCGATGCCGCTGCCTATCATGCGTTCGCGCGGCACGCGGATGATGGCGACGGGATTGTCGCCGCCGCCCGGCAGGCGCGTGCGGGCGCGGCGGATCGCCGCGCCCGGCCCGCGGTCGAGGTAGCAGATCACCGGCGGCGCCTCGTAATAGGCGCCGGGCAGCGCCAGCGCGTCGGCCGCGACCACGTCCAGGCCCGACAGCCAGACCCCGTTCTCGCTCTCGCTGCGCTGGGTGATGACGTCGTTGAACAGGTCGAACTGGGTCAGCGTGGCGTTGAACTTCAGGCGCAGGAAGGTAAAGCGCCGCTGCGCCTCGGCCGCCGTGGCCGCGCGCGCCTGCGGGCCGCGCAACCACCACATGAAGGCCGCCACCCTCGCCTGCAGCTCGCGCCGGCCCAGCACCAGATGGCGCTCGATGGCCGACTGCGCGTCCGGCAGCAGCGCGGCGGCCGGCACCATCGGCTCGATCAGCGCGAAGGGCCGCACCCGCGCCAGCCGGGCCAACAGCGCGCGCGCCTCTTGCGCCAACATCCACGCGGCATAGGGGCTGATGGCCATGGCCGTCAGGCGCCGTACAGGATGATCTTGTGGCCCTGGCGCGCCCAGCGGCCGCTGTTGCCGCGCGCGCCGGGGGCCTGCGTCTGGGCGCCGCCCGGCGCGCCGCCCTGCCCCGCCATCTGGCCGCCCAGCTTGCCCAGCAGGCCGGGGGCGAACTGGCGCGCGGCGGCGGCGGCGGCGCTCTGGGCGATGGCGCGCGGATCGCCGCCGCGCGCCGACGCGGCCCGGTTGACGGTGTCGGCGGCCAGCTTGACGAACTGCCGCGCCCCCTCGTACTCGCGGTCCTCGCCCGACTGCATCTCCGCCTCCAGGCCGAGGGCGCCGCCGGCCGCCGTGGCCAGCCCGCTGCCGATCTTCGCCCCCAGCGGCCCGCCGAAGTAGCCGCCGATGGCGCCGCCGGCCAGCGGCAGCGCCTTCTTGGCCACACCCTTGAGCACGCCGCCGACGGCCTGGCCGATCGGCGAGCGGATGATGCCGCCGGCGACGGAGGCGGCCTTGCGCAGGAAATTGCCGAGGAATTGGTCGAGCTCCGCCTCGGTGCTGACCGACAGCAGCTCGTTGGCCAGCTCCATCTCCTCGGCCTCGGAAAACATGCCCTGCGGGCTGGCCTCGCCGGTCCACTCGCCCTGGCCGAACTCGAACTGCTCGGCCTCGAAGCCCGACATCTCCTGGCCGTATTCCAGCGTCGTACGATCTATGTCATGCATGATGAACCCCCTTGGTAGGTGAACCAACAATGCCGGAGCGGACCGCCCGCCCCGGTCAACAATTCAGGACAACGATGTGCTTGCCCTGACGCCGCCAGCGGCCGCTGGGCGCCGGCGTGTCGGCCGCGTGGCGCAGCAGGCCGGGCGCGTAACGCCTGGCCGACTGCAGCAGCGCCGCCTGAACCTGGGTGCGCGGCTCGCCGCCGGCCGCCGCCGCGTTGGCGATGGCGTCGCCGGCGAAGCGCACGAAGTGACGCGCCACTTCGAATTCCTTGTCCTCGGCGCTGAGCCCCTCCAGCTCCAGGCCGAACAGGCGCGCGGCGCGCACCTTCAGCTCGGCCCCGGCGCCGGCGCCGCTGCGGATCGGCAACACCGGCTCGGCGGCCTGCTTCAGCGCCCCGATCAGCGTGCGGCCCAGCGGCGTCGCCGGCAAAGCCGCGCCGCCGACGCTGGCCACCAGTTCGGCCAGCCAGGATTCCAGCTCGGCGCCGCCGGCCACCTCAAGCAAGGCGGCGCCGAAGGCCATGTCGCGCTGTTCGTCGGCGCCGCGCGTCGGCGCCGCGCGGGACGGCGCGTCGACAGCGAATTCCATATCGGGCATGTAGTCCAGCAAACGACGCTCCATGTGCGGCTCCGCTCGGAAAGGTGGGGCAGGCCGGCGCGCTGGCGCGCGTGCTGCCGATAGCGTCGATGCTGCAAACGCCGTGCCAGCGCTGGCGCCTGGAGCGGCGCGGCGCCGGCGGCGAAGGAAAATTCGGGAGGGATGGTCGGACAGGCGTTGGCGGCGAAAGCCGCTTCGCCGCGCAATCGATATGCGCGGCGACTCGATACGGCGGTTTTTGTTGGTTTTGGATATGAGCCGCGGGCGGCGAATTGGCGGCCGGCGCGCAGGCGCGCGGGGCCGCCCTTGCTCAGCGGCGGCGCCGGCTTATGCCTTGATGTGCTCGAGCCGCCGGCCTACATCGAACCGGCGGCAAAGGACGGGGACCGGTCCGCTTAGGCTTTGGGCAGCGTCACGCCGCTCTGTCCCTGGTATTTGCCGTCGCGGTCCTTGTACGAGGTTTCACACACTTCATCGCTCTCGAAGAACAGCACCTGGGCGCAGCCTTCGCCGGCGTAAATCTTCGCCGGCAGCGGCGTCGTGTTGGAAAACTCCAGCGTGACGTAACCCTCCCACTCCGGCTCGAACGGCGTCACGTTGACGATGATGCCGCAACGCGCATAGGTCGACTTGCCCAGGCAGATCGTCAGCACGCTGCGCGGGATGCGGAAGTATTCGATGGTGCGGGCCAGCGCGAACGAGTTCGGCGGAATGATGCACACATCGCTTTTGACGTCGACGAAGGAATTCGAATCGAAGTTCTTCGGATCGACGATGGTGCTGTTGATGTTCGTGAAAATCTTGAATTCGTCGGCGCAGCGGATGTCGTAGCCGTAGGACGAAGTGCCGTAGGAGATGACTTTACGGCCGTCGGCCGTGCGCACCTGGTTCGGCTCGAACGGCTCGATCATGCCGTGTTGTTCCGCCATCCGGCGTATCCATTTATCGCTTTTAATCGTCATCGCAAAGGCATTTTCTAAGAATTCAGGGGAAGGCGGGGCCGCGCGCGCCAAGGGGCGCATGGCCCGAACACCGCGATTTTACGCGAAAAGCCCACGCTTATGGCCTGCAAGACAGACTTTTCGCCGGTTCCACCCCGATTTTCCGCAGAAAATTAACGCTTCGGCGCCAGCAGCGCGGCGATCATCTCGCGCACCTCGTGGGCGGCCAGCTCCGGCGACTCCATCGGAAACAGGTGGCCGCCGGGGATCTGGCGGAAGAAGCGCCCGACCAGCTTGCGCGTCGGCCCCAGGCCGGCCTGGCGGCATTCGGCCGACTCGCTGCCGCCGATGAAGCCGATCGGCACCGGATAGCGGCCCGTCACCAGGGCGCCGATGTGGTGCGGCAGGCTGCGGTAGACGTCCGTTTCGATCTCCCGCGTGAAGCGCAGCTGCATGCCGTCCGGATGCGGCGCCAGGCCGCTGGCGATATAGTCGCGCAGCACCTCGGGCGCCCAGGCGGCGAACATCTGCTTGGCGGCGAAATGCCGGTAGGCCGCCTCCGCGTCCGGCCACACATTGCGCCGCCGCACCGAAAAGCGCGCCGGCGAAAAATAGCGCTCGCCGAGCTTGCTGTTGCGCAGCAGCCGCAGCACCAGCGCGCGCCAGCCCGCCACCACGGGCGAATCGAGCAGCACGACGCAGCGCACCAGCTCCGGGCGCGCCTTCGCCACCATCAGGCTGAGCATGCCGCCCAGCGAATGGCCCAGCAAAATCACCGGCTGTTCATAGCGCGATTCCAGCGCCTCGATGTACTCGTCGACCAGGGCGCTCCAGCCCGTCTCCACCGGGTAGGCCGGGTTATGCGCGTGCATGTCGAGCGCCTGAACGTTGAAGTCCTGCGCCAGCAGCCCGAAAAAGCGCCGGTACGTGCCGGCCGGATAACTGTTGGCGTGGGCAAAATGCAATAGCGGTTTCGTCATTTTTTTGTGGGCGCGCGTGCCGTTGGCGATGCCGCGTCGCTGTCTCCTGTGGATTGCAAGCTTGCCCCAATTGTAATAGGCGGCAGCGGCCACAAATCCGAGGAAGCCCTCTAGACCGGCCGGGCCTGCCTGTCCGGCCCGGCGACGGCATCGTCCGGGGCGGCGCGCGGCGCGGCGGGGCGGGCGGCGGCCGGCTCCACGATCAGCACATATTTGTCAACGGCCGCGCATTGCTTCTGATTCGCAATCTGCATGGCCACGGCGCGGCCGTCGCCGACCGGCCTGGGGTGCTTGATATAGAACATGGTTTCCTCGCCTCATTCGCCAATATGCTCGTTTGCGCGCGCGGCGGCGGCCGCCCAGGCCGTCAATCGACAAAGGAAGCCAGCACCTCGCGCAATTCTTGCATCGAATCGACGACGCAAAACGCGCCGTCGAACGCGTGGCCGCGCGTCAATTCCGTGCGCACGACGATGCATTCCAGGCCAGCCGCGTTGGCCGCGCGCAAACCGCGCGGCGAATCCTCGATGGCCAAGCATTCGTGCGCCGGCACGCCCAGGCGCGCCAGCCCCATCAAATAACTGTCCGGCGCCGGCTTTTCAGCGCCGTACATTTCCCGGCACACGACGAAATCGAAATACGGCGTCAGCTTGCTGTCGCGGTGGCTCAGCTGGAAATGCGCCGCGTAACTGCCGGTGACCACGCCCATCGGCACGCGCCGCCACAGGTCCGCCAGAATCGCCTCGACGCCGCAATGCACCAAATTGCCCGCCTTGGCCAGTTTCTCGCCGAAGCGGCGGTTTCTTTCCTGCCGCAAGAGCTCAATCTGCTGCTCCGAGTACGCTTTTTCAAGCAGTAAATGCCAGGCCCCGTAGCTATAGTATAAAAACCAGTCGAAAAACTGCTTGCGCGTCAGCGTGATGCCCTGCTCCAGCAGCACTTCCCGGTTCGTTTCATAAAACAGCTGCTCCGTATTGACGAGGACGCCGTCGTTATCCCACAGCACACCCTTAACTTTTTTCATGATCGCTTAATGCCCAGAGAGGATGTCATAGCCGAGTTTGGCAATCAGCGTCACCAGCAGGAACATGAACAGCACGCGGACGAAGGCCGAGCCGCGGCGCACGGCAATCCAGGTGCCCGTCAGCGCGCCCAGCACATTGCAGAGGGCCATGGGCACGGCGACGGCGTACATGACGTTGCCGGCGGGAATAAAGAACGCCAGCGCCGCGACATTCGTGGCGACATTGACGATCTTCGCGCAGGCCGACGCCAGCAGGAAGTCGAACGCGAAAAAGCGGATGAAGAGGAAGATCAGGAAACTGCCGGTGCCGGGGCCGAACAAGCCGTCGTAAAAGCCGATGACGCCGCCGATCAGCACCGTCAGCACGCGTTCGCGGCGGCCGAAGGTCCGCTCCAGCTGCACACTGCCGAAATCCTTCTTGATGAAAGTGTAGATCGCCATCACCACCAGCAGCACCAGCACGAAGGGCCGCACCACGTGCGGGGGCACGGCCGAGACGGCCGCCGCGCCGAGGAAGGACATGCAGAACGCGGCGGCCGCCGCCGGCAATACCAGCTTCCACGGCACCCGGACCTTGCCGACATAGGATTTGGCGGCAAACATCGTGCCCCAGGCGGCCGCGAACTTGTTCGTACCCAGCAAAGGCGCCGACGCCATCGACGGCATGAAGTTGAACAGGGCGGGCATCTGGATCAGCCCGCCGCCGCCGACCGCGGCGTCGATCAGACCGGCAAAAAATGCGAACAAGCAGAGCAGCGAAATGGTGAGCATGGACATCCTGAATTGTGAAGAGGAAACAAAACGAGTATAGGCCGTGCGCCCCGCCTGGCGATGCAACGCGACGTTGCGGAAAACGCAATCAGCAAAACTTGTACAATGCGCCTGAACGCGCCGCGCCGCGTCGCCATTCAATCAATTAACGGAGCCTGGGCGGCATGTCGATCAAACTGATGTGGGAAATCCGGGCCTTTTGCTCGGTCGTCGACAAGGGCAGCTTCGTGCACGCGGCGCGCATGCTGGGCTGCTCGCCGAGCGCCGTGACGCGCGCCATCCAGCACCTGGAAGAGGCCATCGGCGCCGAACTGATCCTGCGCACGCAAAAGCAACTGACCTTGACGACGGCCGGCGACTGCTATTACGCCTTCGCCCGGCACCTGCTGGAAACCCAGGCGGAGGCGCAGGACCGCCTGGCCGAGCTGGGCAACACGCCCCAGGGCTGGGTGCGCATATCCGCGCCGGAAATCCTCGCGCTGGGATTGCTGCCGAAAACCGTGGCGCGCTTTTCCAGCGCCTACCCGAGCGTGCAGATCGACATACGCTTCTCCGACAAAAGCATCGACCCGATCGAGGAAAAGCTCGACTTCGCCATACGCGGCGCCTTCCCCAAGTCGAGCGAGCTGATCGGTTACCCCCTGTGGAACTACCGGCGCTACCTGTACGCCGCGCCCGCCTACCTGGCGCGCAACGGCACCCCGCGCGAGCCGGAGGAACTGGTCGGCCACGACGTCATCATGCACACGGCGCCGCGCATCCTGCGCGACTGGCACTTCGTGTCGCAGCAACGCAGCCTGAGCAACACCATCAAGCCGCGCCACCGCTTCACGTCCGGCATCGCCACCTTCCAGGCCGCGATGGAGGGCGCCGGCATCGCCCGCCTGGCCAGTTGGCTGGCGGAGCCGGCGGTGGCCGCGGGGCAACTGGTCAAAGTCTGCGCCGCCTACCGGCTCGCCTCGTCGAAGGGCATCGACCCCACCATGCACGCCGTGTACGGCTCGCCCAGGCTCGGCAAAGGCGCCCGCCTATTCCTGGAGGAAATCCGCAAACTGGGCCTGGACCTCCCCGACGAGCGGGGACAGCCCCCCGTTTCCGAGCAATAGTTGCTGGAAACGGGGGTCTGTCCCCAAACGCCTGCAATTTGGCTCCGCGCACCATCATGCAATTTATTCTTTTCTTTTCCTTTATGTTGAAATCTGATGACATTCCGGTCCGCCGGGCCGGCGTGCAACATCAAAGGAGACGAACATGATGGCATGGGCTTGGAGAAGTGCGCTGGCGGGTGTCGCAATCAGCATGTCGGCGCTGGCGCCGCCCGCGCTGGCCGCCAATAATGACCCAGTGGTGCTGGTGCACGGCTTCCTGGGATTCGGCCCCGACGATTTGCCAGGCACGGGCTTCAGCTACTGGGGCGGCAGCAACGATATTGCCGCACACATGCGGCGCTTCAACGGCAGTCATAGCGTGTTCGCGGCGGCGGTCGGGCCGGTCAGCTCGAACTGGGACCGCGCCGTCGAGTTGTATTACCAGATCAAGGGCGGTTGCGCCGACTACGGCGCCCGCCACACGGCCAGCCATGCGGCCTTCGGCGCCGTGCAGAAGCCGGCCGGCAAGTGCTGGGCCGCCGACCCGGCCAACAATCCGCAGCACTATCCGCTCGCGCTCTACCCGGCCTGGGACGCCAGCCACCCGCTGCACCTGATCGCCCACAGCCAGGGCGGGCAGACGGTCAGGACGCTGATACAATTGCTGGAAAACGGCCCGCCGAACGGCAGCGAGGGCGACGGTGAGCTGTACGCGGGAGGCAAAATAGGCTGGGTCAAGAGCGCCACGACCATTTCCAGCCCGCACAACGGCACGACGCTGCGCGACGTCATCGTCGACTTCCTGCCCCATGTGTCCGAGCTGGCCGGCAAGATCATCGACATCGCGGGCCTGGGCGGCAGCCACAATCCGCTCTACCAGTTCCGCCTGGAACAGTTCAAGCTGGCCCAGGAGCCGGCCGAATCATTCCGGGATTTCTTCGAACGCATCCAGGGCACGCCGTTCTGGGCGCTGGCCAACCATGACGCCGCCCAATGGGATCTCGGGCCGGACGGCGCCCGGGAATTGAACGCCTGGGTGCGGACCTCACCCCATGTTTACTATTACTCGATAGGCAGCGACGCCACCGAAGCGGGCAGCCTGTGCTGCAACAACACCGACCGCATCATCGCGCCCTTTCAAAGCCCCTCTTACCGCTATGCCCGCAGGGACATGATATTCCTCAGCAAACCCACCGCCGGCGAATGGGTCGTGCCGGCATTCTTCCAGCCGGGCATGGGTTCGTACACGCAATCGTCGCCGCACCGCGTGCACATCGACAGCGACTGGTTCCCGAACGACGGCGTCGTCAACACCGTCAGCATGAAGGGGCCGGCCGGGCAGCCGCAGCGCAACTACGACGGCAACTCCGTGCGCGGCGCGTGGAACTACCTGGGCGCCTACCGTGGCCACGACCACTTCGACATGATAGGCTGGCTGACTCCCGCCTACGCCGTCTATCCGCTTTATGACAGGATCAGCGCGATTATCTACGGCCTCTGACATGCTTGGGCGCAGCCGCCAGACACATCGACAATACCACTTCAATACCTATTGACAAGATTTTTTGAGCACTGTAAAGTTATCTCAAAATTAATCTAGCCATACTCACTAGGCCGTCGATGCAAAACAAGAATCTGAGCGGAATCTGCTGGATGGTGCTCGACGCCATGATCATGAGCCTGATGTTGTTGTGCGGGAAGGCGCTCGGCGACCTGGCATACCATCCGCTACAGATCGTCTTCCTGGCCACCCTGCTGGCGGCCGTTTTCAATACCGCGTTGTTCTTCCGGGGCCAATGGCAACAGATCCGCCCGCAACGTCCTTTTTTGCACCTGCGCCGCGCCCTCCTCAGCGTGGCATCGACTGCCTGCCTGCTGAGCGCCCTGCAATCGCTGTCGCTGTTTGAGGTCAGCGCGTTCAGCCTGCTCATCCCCGTATTGACGGGGATGACCTCCATTGTCGTGCTGCGCGAATCGCCGAGCGGCGCGCTGTGGCTGTCCACCGCCGTCAGCGTAGCGGGCGTCGCCCTGCTGCTCGCCGCCCGCTACAACCACGCGACCCTGCCCCATCCCATACTGGCGGGCGTCGCGTTCGGCACCGCAGCGGTGCTCACCGCCGTGCTCAACAATCTGAACATGAAAAAGATCGGCCGTGAAGAGGCGCTCATTCCGCAAATGATTTTCGGCCCGGCCTGCTCAGCCCTGCTGCTGCTGCCGGCGATGTTCTTCGTCTGGCAACCGCTGCGCGCCCCGGCGCACTGCTCCTTGCTGCTGTACGGCCTGCTGCTGGCGGCGCGCATGGTGACACGCTACCGCGCATTCCACCGCGCCGACCTGTCGGCATTGATGCCGATCGAATACACGCAATTGCTGTTTTCGGCCCTGTTCGCCTATGCGTTTTTCGGCCAGCGCGTCACGTTTGTGGCCGGCATCGGCATGGTGCTGGTCGCCGCCGGCGGCTTGATCCTGGTCAGAGGTGAACTGCGCCGTAACGCGGCATTACTGAGGAGGTAAGTTTTGGGTATCAGCATGAACACACCGCAATTGATACTGTGGGACCTAGACGGCACCCTGATCCACAGCGAGTCGCTGCACATGGAATCGATCCGCCACGCTTGCCGCATGCTGGGCAAAGACTGCGGCGCAGACCTCGGCATTCCGGCGGGATCGGACGGCCCGAGCGGATACCGCCATCTGTTCGGCATGGCGGCGGAGCAGCCCTTGCCGGACCAATACGCCGACTGGTATGGCGCGGCGATAGACTACGTCGTCGCGCACCTGGCAGAGACGGCGCCGGTGGCCGCCGCGGTGGAATGCTGCGCCTGGTTTGCCGGCCGCGGCCTGGCCCAAACACTCGTCTCCAATTCGCACCCGCGCATCATCGAAGCGTCGCTGCGGCATCTGGGCATCCGCGAACACTTCACCTACCTGTGCAGCGGCGACGAGGTCGCGCGCGGCAAGCCGGCGCCGGACGCCTATTTGCACGCCCTCGCGCTGCACGGCGCCGCCGCCGAATCCTGCCTGGTGTTCGAGGACAGCCGCAACGGCATCATCGCGGCCAAGGCGGCGGGCCTGCGCGTGGTCGCCGTCTCCGACCTTGCGGACGTGACGGCGCTGGGCGATTTCACGGTGTCGCCGTCGCAGCCGGCGTCCTGGCACACGCTGCGGCAACGCCTGTTCTGAGCCTGCACACACCTCACCACCATTGGAAAGGCCAGCATGACGAGCAAATTATCATTCAACCAGGGCGACCCGCAATTCATCCCCCTGACGACCTACCACGGCTATCCGGAGCAGGAAATGGCCGTGCGCGCCCAGCAGTTTTACCACGAGATGGCGCGCCGCAAAACCGTGCGCGAGTTCTCCAGCGAGCCGGTGCCGCGCGCCGTCATCGAACAATGCCTGCTGACGGCCGGCACCGCGCCGTCCGGCGCCAACCACCAACCCTGGCATTTCGCCGTCGTGTCCGCCCCCGAACTGAAAAAGAAAATCCGCCTCGAAGCGGAAATCGAGGAGCGCGAGTTTTATGAACGCCGCGCGCCGCAGGAGTGGAAGGACGCGCTGGCGCCACTGGGCACCGACTCGAACAAGCCGTTTCTGGAGGACGCGCCCTACCTGATTGTCATCTTCGGCCAAAAAAACACCATCATGGACGACGGCACGGTGGTCAAGAACTACTATGTGCCGGAATCCGTATCGATCGCCACCGGCTTCCTGATCACCGCGCTGCACCACGCCGGCCTCGCCACGCTGACGCACACGCCAAGCCCGATGGGCTTCCTGAACCAGTTGGCCGGCCGCCCCGAAAACGAAAAACCCTACATCCTGCTGGTGGTCGGCTACCCCGCCGCGCACTGCGTGGTGCCGAATATCCGCAAGAAGCCCTTGAGCGAGATCGCCACCTTCCTCTGAGCGCCAGCGGAACCTCGGCAACTTACCGGCCATACCAGTAGCGCGCATGGCCGGGCCGGTATTCCTCCACCTCCAACTGCGCGCCGAAACGCAACGTCAGCGCACCCGACTCGTCGGTGCGCAGGCGCCGTATGCCCATTTGGCCATAGCGTTCATACACCTCCGGTTTCGGATGGTGGTAACGGTTGCGGTAGCCCACCTGGAACAGCGCCAGTTGCGGATGCACGGCCGCCAGGAACGCCGGCGTCGACGACGTGCCGCTGCCGTGATGCGGCGCCAGCAACACGTCGGCGCGCAAGGCGCCGCGCGCGCGGTCGAGCAATTGCGCCTCCTGGGCCGCTTCGATGTCGGCCGCCAGCAGGATGGTCTTATGCCCGGCGCTGATGCGCAAGGTGCAGCCGCGCGCGTTCGGTTTCAGCGACAAGTCGTCGTAGCTGGCGGCCAGCGGATGCAACATGTCGAAGCGCACGCCGTCCCACTCCCAGCCCTGCCCCGCCGCGCAGCGCCGGTGCTGCGGCGCGGCCCTGACGACCGGATGGTCCGGCCACATCGACGAGGCCAGCCAGCCGACCCGCACATTGTCCAGTATCGACAAGGCCCCGCCCGAGTGGTCGGCGTCGCTGTGGCTGACGATAACGCCGTCGAGCGCGTCGATGCCGCGCGCCTTCAAGTACGGCAGGATGACGCGGTTGGCGCCGTCCGAACCGGGCGCATAGAACGGCCCCATGTCGTACAGCAGGCGATGTCCACCGGTTTCGATCAGCAGGGCCATTCCCTGGCCGACGTCGAAGGCCGTGACCCACATCTCTCCGTCGCCGGGGTGGCTCGGCAACAAGGTCAATAGCGGCACCCAACTGGCGGCGCCAAGCCAGCGCTGCGGCCAGCCGCGCGGCGCCAGCATCCACACCGTGCCAAACAGCGCCCAGCAAAATATCCACAACGGCGGAGCCGGAGCGCTCCAGACCGCAAACGGCTGGTCGCTCAGCCACTGCAGGACTGCCGCCAGCGCCTGCAAGAGCGCGTGCGCGATCCCCAGCAGCAGATCCATCAGCGGCGCCGGCATCAGGCTTCCCGCCAATGACAAGGGCGTGACGACAAGGCCGATCAAGGGAATCGCCACGGCGTTCGCCAGCGGACTGACCAGCGACACTTGCGCAAACAGCAGCATCGTCAGCGGCACCAGGCCGAGCGTGACGACGTACTGCGTATGCGCGCCCAGTTGCAGCGCCTCGCGCAGGCGCTGCAAGCGGCCGCGCTCGGGGTCGCGCCGCGCCAGCGTGCGCCCGACCGTCGCATACAGGATCATGGCGACGGCGCCGAACGACAGCCAGAAACCCGGCCACAGCACGGCCCAGGGATCGAGCAGCACGACCATGCCGAGCGCGCTGCAGAGCACGTGCGAGACGCTGGTGATGCGTCCCAGCCACAGCGCGGCCGCCACCACCGACAGCATGTACAGCGTACGCTGGGCCGGCACGCCGAAGCCGGCCAGCGCCACGTACAGCAGCGCGGCGACGGCGCCGGCCAGCGCCGCGACCTTCTGCGCCGGCAGGATCAGCGGCAGTTGCATGCCGGTGAAGAAGGAGCGCCGCCACATACTTGAGGCAAGCAGCGCGAACAGCCCGGCGACCATCGTAATGTGCAGGCCGGAGATGGAAACGAGGTGGCTGATGCCGGTGCGGTTGAACACCTTCCAGTCGGACTGCTCGATGGCGCGCTGGTCGCCGACCACCAGCGCGACGATGACGCCGGCGTACTCCTTGCCGGCCAGGCTGCGCAGGATGCGCGCGCGCAGCAGGGTGCGGCTGCGCTCGATCACGTTGCCGATGCCGGGGACGAAACTGTCGACGCGCCGGTTCTTCCGCGCCGCGCCCTGGTCGGGACGCACATAGCCGGTGGCGCGCAAGCCCTGCTCCAGCAGCCAGACCTCGTAATCGAAACCGTGGGGGTTGGCGTTGCCGTGCGGGCGCTGCAGCCGTACCGTCAGTTGCCAGCGCTCGCCGGGCTGCACGTCGCCGACTTCGACGATCTGCTCGCGGAAGCCCGCGTACCACGACAGCGCCAGCCGCGGCGGCACCGTTGCCGCGCCACCATGCACCGCCTCGACGGCGAAATTGAAGCGCACGCCCTGCCCGAAGCGGTAAGGCAGGCTGTCGATGGTGCCGACGACGGTGAGGTCGCGCCCTTCGTCGGCGGCGGCCAATTGCGGCGTCAGCGCCACCTGCGCGACGCTTGCCGCCCAACAGAAGCCCAGCACGGCGCCGAGCAACAGCGCCAGGGCGCCGCGCAGCGCCGGCTTGCCATGCCGCGCCAGATAGATCAGGCAGCTGGACACAAGGATGGCGGCGAGCAGCGCCAGCGTCGGGAATGCCGGCAAGCTGGCCTGCATCTGCAGGCAGGCCGCACCGGCGGCGAAACCGAGTATTCCGATGCGCATGGTGGGAGGTCCGGCCCGGCCGGGCCAGCGGCAGTCGACGCCTGCAATATAGCGCGGCCACGACACGCCGCCCCGCTCCACCCGGCCTTCCGTTGATACAGCTCAGTTGTGTCAAGCCGCCGCTTGCCGGCTTTTTCCTGTCCGGCGCGCCCGGGCTGAACGGCATCGGCGCTTGACGGGCACGATATAATGCGCACCGATATAACATTGGCAGTCAGGTAAAAAATGAGTCATCCGTCCCCCGCCCCGATTCCACCGCAGGATAGCGCTGGAGACGATGACGAGTTTTTGTGCCGTGAACTGGGCCTGCAGGCGAAGGGCGTGCAACTGCTGAAGATGGAAGGCCGGGTGTTCCTGCGCTTTTCCGGCCACGCCAACGCCGACGGCCTGTCGGTGCCGTATGCGCTGGTGCCCAGCCAGGGCGTGCTGGCGCGGCCGGCGAAGTGGCGCAAGATGGATGCCCCGGCCAGGCTGCAACTGGTGCGCGAGCGCGCCGGCGACGCCGCCATCGCCGAGCTGCGCCAACACGTCGCCGACTTCGCCAGCGACGTCGCCCGGCAGTGCGATGATGTCGGCCTCGACGCGATGACGCTGCTGCACACGCTGGCGGACCTGCAAACGTCGGATCCGGCCGGGCTGGTGTTCGACCGCATCCGCCAGCGCCTCGTCCATGCGGCCGAGCGGCAGCGGGAGGAGCGCCACGCGGCGCGCACCAAGGAAAGCATCAACCTGGCCGAGTATCCCAGTTCCTTCGAGGTTGCGCGCCGCATGCCGCGCCGCTTCGTCGCCCTGCTGGGGCCGACCAATTCCGGCAAGACCCACCGCGCCATCGAGGCGCTGGCGAAGGCGCGCAGCGGCATCTACCTGGCGCCGCTGCGCCTGCTCGCGCTGGAAAACTACGAGCGCATGCAGTCGGCGGCGCCGCACGGCAAGCCGCTGGCCGTCAGCCTCGTCACCGGCGAGGAACGGCGCATCGTCGACGGCGCCACGCATGTGGCCAGCACCGTCGAGATGCTCGACAGCGGCACCCGGGTCGAGGTCGCCGTGATCGACGAAATCCAGATGCTGGCCGACCGCGACCGTGGCGCCGCCTGGACGGCCGCCGTCTGCGGCGCGCCCGCCAGTGTCGTTTATCTGGTCGGCGCCCCCGAGGCGAGGCGCGCCATCGAGGCCCTGGCCGAGCGCCTCGAATGCCCGCTGGAGGTGCATCTGCTCAAGCGCAAGGCGCCGCTGTCGATGGAGGCGGGCGCCGTGCGCAAGCTGCGCAGCCTGCGCCGCGGCGACGCCGTGATCGCGTTCTCGCGCCGCGAGGTGCTGATGTGGCGCGACCTGATCACGGAAACGGGCTTGTCGGTGGCCACCGTCTACGGCAACCTGTCGCCGGAGGTGCGGCGCGCCCAGGCGCAGCGCTTCCGCGACGGCCTGGCCGACATCGTCGTCGGCACCGACGCGCTGGCGATGGGCCTGAACATGCCGATTGCGCGGATTGTGATGACCACCTCGGTGAAGTTCAACGGCCAGGAAGAGGAGGAAATTTCGGCGTCGCTGGCCCGGCAGATCGCCGGCCGGGCCGGCCGTTTCGGCGTGCATGAGGAGGGGCTGGTGGCCGGTTACGACGACGAGACGCATGCCGTGATGCGTTCGCTGCTGAAGGAGAAGCTGCCGGCCCTGAACACCAGCGGCTTTGCCGTGGCGCCGTCGCTGGAGCATCTGCACCGCATCGCCGCCGTCACGGGCGAGACTTCGCTGGGCAAGTTGTTGAAACGCTTCGCCCACAATATCGACGTGCCCGACGGGTTCTTCTATCCACGCATCACCGAGGACCAGTCCGCGCGCGCCGTCTGGCTGGACACGCTGCCGCTGTCGGTCGCCGAAAAATTCACGCTGTCCCTGGTCCCGGTGTCGGCCAAGGTGCCGTCGCTGCAAAAGGCATGGGAACACTGGGCCACGTCGCTGTCGCGCCAAAAAGCCACCCACCTGCAGCGGCACAACGCCTCGCTGTCATGGCAGAACCTGCAGGAGGTCGAGGATACCTGCCGCCTGTACTCTGCCTACGCCTGGCTGGCCTACCGCCTGCCCGAGTACTTCCCCAGCATCGAGCTGGCGCAGCAGTTGTCGCGCGAAGCGTCGGAGCGCGTCGACGCGATTCTCCAGGCGCAAAACGCCGCCGCGCGACGGCGCCACGACAAGAAATCCAGATAGGGAGCGGCCGCCTATGCCGCCGCGCCGGCGGCCATGCGCGGCAGCGCGGCGCGCGCGTTGGCCGTGGTCGCGGCGGCCACCTCGGCGACGTCGAGGCCGCGCAGCTCGGCCAGCACCTGGCCAATGCGCGGCAATTGCTCCGGGCTGTTGCGGCCGGGATGGAGCCAGCTCGGCGAGATGTCCGGCGCGTCCGTCTCCAGCACGATGGCCGACAGCGGCAATTCCAGCGCCAGGCGGCGTATCTGCAGTGCGCGGGTGAAGGTCATGGCGCCGCCGAAGCCGAGCTTGAAGCCGAGGTCGATGTATCCCCGGGCCTGCTGGAAGCTGCCGTTGAAGGCGTGGGCGATGCCGCCGGCCGGGCGGATCTGGCGCGCGTGCTTCAGCACCACGTCCTGCGAGCGGCGCACGTGCATCAGCACCGGCAGGTCGAAGTCGCGGGCGATCTTGAGCTGCTCGCGCAGGAAGTGCTCCTGCTTGGCGCGCATGGCCGGCTGCGCCAGCATCGGGATGAAGAAATCGAGGCCGATTTCGCCGACGGCGACGAAGCGGCTGTCGCCGATGGCCGCTTCGACGGCGCCGCGCAGCGCGATCAGGTCGTCCTCGCTCGCCTGCGGCACGTAGATCGGGTGGATGCCCAGCGCGTAGCTGGCGGCGCCGGCGCTGGCCGCCAGTTGCGCCACGACGCCGAAGTTGCCCCGCTCGACGGCCGGGATGACGATCATCGACACGCCCTGTCCGCGCGCGCGCGCGGCCACCTCCAGGGACTCGGCGGCGAATTCGTGGGCGTCCAGATGGCAGTGCGTGTCAATCCACATTGACGCTCTCCAATACGCTACTGGTCGGTGTACGCCTGCAGGCCCTGGTCCGTCAGGCGCAGCACCCGGTCGCAGCGCTTGGCCAGTTCGATGTCGTGGGTGACGATGACGAAGGCGGTGCCCAGCGTGCGCGACAATTCCAGCATCAGGTCAAAGATCTGCTCGGCGGTGGCGTGGTCGAGGTTGCCGGTCGGTTCGTCGGCCAGCACGCAGGCCGGCTGGGTCACCAGCGCGCGCGCCAGCGCCACGCGCTGGCGCTCGCCGCCGGACAGTTCGCCCGGCACGTGGCTGACGCGCTTGGCCAGGTTCACGCGCGTGAGGATCTGCGTGGCCAGCTGCTGCGCCTCGGCCCGTTTCAGGCGCCGTATCATCAGCGGCATGGCGACGTTGTCGAGCGCGGAGAATTCCGGCAGCAGGTGGTGGAACTGGTAGACGAAGCCGAGCGAGGCGTTGCGCAGGTCGCCGCGCGCTTTCTCGTTCAGGCTGGCAAAGTCCTGGTCCAGCAGGGTGACGCTGCCGCTGCTGGGCGTGTCGAGCCCGCCCAGCAGGTGCAGCAGCGTCGATTTGCCGGAGCCGGAGGCGCCGACGATGGCGACCCGCTCGCCCTGGTGGACGTCGATGTCGATGCCGGACAGGACCTTGACCTGGTAGTCGCCCTGGACGAAGGTCTTGCCCAGGCCGCGGCAGGACAGCACGGGCGCGCCGTTGCGTGTCTTATTCATAGCGCAGCGCCTCCGCAGGTTTGACGCGGGCGGCCCACCAGCTCGGGTAGAGCGTCGCCAGGAAGGCCAGGATCACGGCCAGCACGCCGATTTTCGAGACGTCGGCCCAACGCAGGTCGGACGGCACGGTGCTGATGAAGTAGATATCCTTCGACAAGAACTGCACTCCTAATAATTGTTCGATGAACGGGACGATGATGTGGATGTTGAGGGCGACCAGCACGCCGCCGGCGACGCCCAGCACGGTGCCGAGTATGCCCACCAGCGCGCCCTGGATCATGAAGATTTTCATCACCGAGGCCGGCGAGGCGCCCAGCGTGCGCAGGATGGCGATGTCGGCCTGCTTGTCGGTCACCGTCATCACCAGCGTCGACACCAGGTTGAAGGCGGCCACCGCGATGATCAAGGTCAGGATGATGAACATCATGCGTTTTTCCGTCTGCACGGCGGCGAACCAGTTGGCGTTGAGCTGGGACCAGTCGCGCATGCGCAGCTCGCCCGGCATGCTGTGCTTGAGCGCCAGCGCCACTTCGGGCGCGCGGTTCATATCGGCCAGGCGCAGGCGCAGGCCGGACGGCCCCTCCAGGCGCAGCAGCCGCTCGGCGTCGCCGATGTGGACGAAGGCCAGGGCGGAATCGAATTCGTTGTGGCCGGCCTCGAAGATGCCGGTGACGGTGAAGCTGCGCATGCGCGGCAGCACGCCGGCCGGCGTGACCTGGCCCTGGGCCAGCATCAGCGTGACTTTCTCGCCCAGGTTGACGCGCAGCGCGCGCGCCAGCTCGACGCCGAGGACGATGTTGAAGGCGCCCGGCTTGAGTTCATTGAAGCTGCCGCGCCTGACCTGCGCGGCCACGTCCGACACCTTCGGCTCCTCCTCCGGCAGCACGCCGCGCACCACGGCCGGGCGCAGCGCCTCTTCGCGCAGCAGCATGCCCTGGGTTTCGACGAAGGGCGCGGCGCCCTTCACTTCCGGGTTCTTGAACGCCTCGCGCGCCGCCTCCTGCCAGTTCGGCATGGCGCCGCGCGCATCGAACACCTCGACATGCGCCAGCACCGACAACATGCGGTCGGTGACCTCTTTCTGGAAGCCGTTCATCACCGACAGCACGACGATCAGGGCGGCCACGCCGAGGCCGATGCCGGCCATGGAAATGAGCGAAATAAACGAGATGAAGCTGTTGCGGCCACTGCGCCGGCCGGCGCGCGTGTAGCGCAGGCCAACCAGCCATTCGAAAGGCAAATTCTGAGTGATGCTCATGAGTTCCGGCGATTCAATACTGTCGAGCCCGAAGTGTGCCACAAATGCCCGGCCATGCGTGAAACGCCCTGCGCGGCGCCCCGGCTATTCATAGCGCAGCGCCTCGGCCGGCTTCACCCGCGCCGCCCACCAGCTCGGGTAAAGCGTCGCCAGCAGCGCCAGGGCGAAGGCGACCAGGCCGATGACGCCGACGTCGAGCCAGTGCAGGTCCGACGGTACGGCGCTGATCTTGTAGACTTCCTTGGACAGGAAGTGCATGCCGAACAACCGTTCGATGAAGGGCACGATGACGCCGACATTGAAGGCCAGCAGCGCGCCGGCGGCGATGCCGAACGCGGCGCCGAGCAAGCCCACCACGGCGCCCTGGATCATGAAGATTTTCATGATCGACGCCGGCGAGGCGCCCAGCGTGCGCAGGATGGCGATGTCAGCCTGCTTGTCGGTCACCGTCATCACCAGCGTCGACACCAGGTTGAAGGCGGCCACGGCGATGATCATGCTGAGGATGATGAACATCATGTTCTTCTGGCTTTGCACCAGCGCGTACCAGCTGGCGCTGACCTTGGACCAGTCGCGCATCCACAACTCGCCCGGCATCGACGCCTTCAGCTCGCGCACCACCTGCGGCGCGCGGTTCATGTCGACCAGGCGCAGGCGCAGGCCGGACGGCCCGGCCAGGTGCTGCATCGCCTCGGCGTCGCCGATGTGGACGAAGGCCAGGCCCGAGTCGAGCTCGTTGTGGCCGGCGTCGAAGATGCCGGCCACGGTGAAGGCGCGCATGCGCGGCAGCACGCCGGCGCGGCTGAAGGGCTCGCGCTCCAGCATCAGCGTGACGTTCTGGCCCAGTTCCGCGCCCAGCGCCCGCGCCAGTTCGACGCCCAGCACGATGTTGTAGGAGCCCGGCGTCAGGGCGGCGAAGCTGCCGCGCTTGACCTGCGCGGCCACGCTGGACACCTTGCCCTCCTCCTGAGGCAGCACGCCGCGCACGATGACGGGGCGCATGGCCTCGTCGCGCAGCAGCATGCCCTGGGTTTCGACGAAGGGCGCGGCGGCGCGCACCTGCGGATTGCGCAGAGCGGCCTGGGCCTGCTCGCGCCAGTCGGGCATGGCGCCGCGCGTGTCGAACACTTCCACGTGGGCCAGCACCGACATCAGGCGGTCCGTGACCTCCTTCTGGAAGCCGTTCATCACCGACAGCACGACGATCAGCGCGGCGACGCCGAGGCCGATGCCGGCCACGGAAATGAGCGAGATGAAGGAAATGAAGCTGTTGCGGCCACTGCGCTTGCCGGCGCGCGTGTAGCGCAGGCCGACCTGCCATTCATATGGAAGTTTCTGGAAAATGCTCATGCGCGGGGGCGATCAAAATACGTTCGAGTGCGCAGTGTGCCATAAATCCCCCTTCCGCCACAGGGGCAGGCCATGCCCGCCGGCGCCCTCAGCGCGGCTGGAACACCGCCTCCAGGGTCGGCGCCGTCAACAAAGCCTTGGCCCAGGCCAGCGTCTGCGCCTCGCTGGCGCCGGCAAGGCGCCTCCGCACGGCCGGGGGCAAAGGGCCGAAACGTTCTTCGAGTTGCAGGGCGAGAATGCTCTGGCGCCCCTGCTGACGGCCCTGCTGACGCCCCTGCTGACGTCCGAGTTCCAACCCTTCCTTGCGCAACATGCGCTCCAGCGTACTCATATAAGGCATGGCGCCGCTCCTTTCCATTGTCCGGACGTCGCGCCACACGGCGGCGTTGACGCCGGCGGGCAGGCGCATCATCCAGTCTATGACACTGAGGAAGTCCATCATACGTTGTTCGCTCCAATTTCGCTCGATTAGCAATGCAGCAAGACGGCGCTTGGCCGCCGCCCGCCGGCCGTCGTCGCCCCGCGTTTGCCGAGTCAGCCAGTGGGCCGCCGTCACCAGTGCGAAGGGATTGTCGTCGTCGAGCAATTGCTCGATCCGGCCGGCGTAATCGCTCAGTTTCACGACCTAAAAACGCAGCCCCATCGCGGGACTTGGCCATGCATCCAGTGTAGCGAAACGCCGGTCCGGCGGGGCCGCCTGGCGCAAGGATGGCGTGGCAATCCGGCCGCGCATTTCTCTTTCGCCGGCGCAATGCCCTACAATCTCGGGATGAAACAACTTACTGTCGCTCTCCCTTTCGCCCTGCCCCCGCCCGAACTGGCCGCCGACCTGCAGCGGGCGCTGCAGACGCCGGCGCTGGCCGCGCTGCTGTCGCGCACCTGCCAACAGCAATTTAGCCCTTTCGACAACGCCACGCGCGTGCTGCCGCACGAAGCATGGCTGGCCCACGCGCTGGGCCTGGCGCCGGCGCCCGACAGCGCCGGCGCCGCCGCGCCGTTCGCGCCGACCGTCATGCGCGGCTTCGGGCAGGCGCCCGAAAGCGGCCACTGGCTGCTGGTGCACCCGGTGCATGTGCAAATCGCCCGCAACCACCTGCTGATGGGCGACCAGCGCCAGTTGCCGCTCGACGAGGCCGACGCCCGCGCGCTGTTCGACGCCGCCCAACCCTATTTCGACGAAATCGGCAAAACGCTGCTCTACGGCGACGCGCACACCTGGTTCGTGCGCGCCGACGACTGGACCGGCCTGCGCACGGCCTCGCCGGATGCCGCCACCGGCCAGAACCTGACCGCCTGGATGCCCGAGGGCGAGCAGGCGCGCGCCTCGCGCAAGCTGCAAAACGAGGTGCAGATGCTGTGGCACGAGCACCCGGTCAACGTGGCGCGCCAGGCGCGCGGCCTGGCGCCGGTGAATTCCTTCTGGCTGTGGGGCGGCGCCGGCGCCGCGGCGCAGCCCGCCGCGCCCCTGTTCACGGCCGACGTGCCGGCGTGGCTGGCGGCGCTGGCCGCGCCCGGGCGCCGTGCCGCCGGCGCCGAGGCCGTCCTCGGCCAGCCCGACGAGCGGGCCGTCGTCGCACTGGGCGGCCTGGTCGGCGCCGGACTGGCGGCGGACTGGTCGAACTGGCTGCTGCACATGCAGCGGCTGGAACAGGAATGGTTCGCGCCGCTGCTGGCGGCCCTGAAAGGCGGCCGCCTCGGCCGGCTGACGCTGGTGCTGAGCAACCGCGACGCCTACGCCGAATTTAGCAGCAGCAAAAACGCCCAGCGCAAATTCTGGCGTCCCCACACCTTGAACAAATTGTCCACATGACCCGCACCCGCATCGCCACCCGTCCCTGCCCCTACCGCGAATCCGAAATGCTGCGCCAGGGCGGCGTCCACCCGGTCCTGGCGCGCCTGTACGCGTCGCGCGGCCTGAGCGACGCCAAAGAGCTGTCGAGCGAACTGGCGGCGCTGATTCCGCCGTCCGGCCTGCTGCACATCGGCGCGGCCGCCGTGTTCCTGGCCGACGCCATCGCCGCCGGCAAGCGCATGGTCATCGTCGCCGACTACGACTGCGACGGCGCCACCGCCTGCGCCACCGCGCTGCGCGGTCTGCGCGCCATGGGCGCCCAAGTCGATTTCATCGTGCCGAACCGTTTCGAGTACGGCTACGGCCTGACGCCTGAAATCGTCGAACTGACGGCGCGCGAGAAATCGCCCGACATCATCATCACCGTCGACAACGGTATCGCCAGCATCGACGGCGTGGCCGAGGCCAACCGGCGCGGCATCGAAGTCGTCGTCACCGACCACCACCTGCCGGCCGACACGCTGCCGCAGGCGCGCGTCATCGTCAACCCGAACCAGCCCGAATGCGGCTTCCCCAGCAAGCACCTGGCCGGCGTCGGCGTGGTCTTCTACGTGCTGCTGGCGCTGCGCGCGGAGCTGCGCAAGCGCGGCGTGTTCGACGCCCAGACCCAGCCCAAGCTGGACAATCTGCTCGACCTGGTGGCGCTGGGCACGGTGGCCGACGTCGTGCGGCTCGACTCGAACAACCGGATCCTGGTGGCGCAGGGCTTGAAGCGCATGCGCGCCGGGCGCATGCACGCCGGCGTAGCGGCGCTGTTCCGCGTGGCCGGGCGCGAGGCGCGCAGTGCCGGCCCCTTCGACCTGGGCTTCGCGCTGGGGCCGCGGCTGAACGCGGCCGGGCGCCTGCAGGACATGTCGCTGGGGATCGAATGCCTGATCACCGACGACGAGGGGCGCGCCTGGGCGCTGGCGCAGCAGCTCAACGACATCAACCTGAAGCGGCGCGAGATCGAGGCGGAGATGCAGGACACCGCGCTGCTGCACCTGGACCAGTTCGAGCCGGCCAACAGCAGCACCATCAGCGTCTTCGACGCCGACTGGCACCAGGGCGTGATCGGCATCGTCGCCTCGCGGCTGAAGGAAAAATTCTACCGCCCGACCATCACCTTCGCGCCCGGTGCGGACGGCTGGATCAAGGGTTCCGGGCGCTCGATTCCCGGCTTCCACCTGCGCGACGCGCTCGACCTGGTGTCGAAGCGCGCGCCCAGCCTGATCGACAAATTCGGCGGCCACGCGATGGCGGCCGGCCTGACGATACGCGCCGACGCCTTCGAAGCCTTCTCGGCCGCCTTCGAGGCCGTCGGCCAGGCCTGGCTCAGCAAGCAGCAACTGGAGCGCGTGGTGGAAACCGACGGCCCGCTGGAGGACGCCTACTACACCACCCAGTTCATCGAGCTGATGGACGGCCAGGTGTGGGGCCAGGGCTTCGCGCCGCCGGTGTTCTGCGACGAGTTCCGCGTCGTCAGCCAGCGCATCCTCAAGGAGCGCCACCTGAAGCTGCTGCTGGAGAAGAACGGCGCGCGTTTCGACGCCATCTGGTTCGGCCACACGGACGCCGTCGGCGAGCGCGCCCGCGTCGCCTTCCGCCTCGACGCCAACGAGTACAACGGCGTCACCAAGGTGCAACTGCTGGTCGAGCACGCCGAACCGGCCTGACGCCGACGGCGGCGCGCTATTTACAGAGCGCGCCGCCGATCGACGCCAGCAAATCGGCGTCGCCGTTGCGCGGCGGCCGCCGCAGCAGCATCGCGCCGCTGCTTTCCGAGACGACGAACAGCTGCACGAAACTGCCGGCCTGCACGTAGCGCCCGAGAAAATGCTCGACCAGTTGGGCGAAGACGTGGACGCCGCCGACGGCGACGGCGGCTTCGTTGACGCGCACGCGCACCGCGACGCCCTGCAGCAGCAGGCGGCCGCGGCGGTCGCGCAGCCAGGCGCTGACGGGCCAGTGCTCCAGCGACTCGATGGCGGCGACGAAGTGCGACCACAGCGCCGGCTCCGGCAACTCGTACAAGGTGAGTATTTCGGCCCATGCCGCGCCCTCCTGCCCCGCATTGCTATGGCAGAGATCGCAGGCGCCGCGCGCGCCGCCGGCCGCCGCATGGCGGACCCGAATCGGCGAGGCGCACGCCCCCGGCAACGCCACCACCGGGGTGCACGCAAGCAGCAAATTGTCGGCCGACAGCGGCGCCAGCAGGCGGGCGCCGTCCGAATCGGGCGCCAGGCCCGACAAGGCCACGTGCAGCGTCAGGCGGCGCCCGCCCGGCGGCAGGTATTTAACGAGCGTCGCCAAATCGAGATCGAAAAAATTGAACTTCTCGGGACAGACCAGGTATTCGCCCAGCAGCCGCGCCGCCGGGAAACCGGCATCGGCGGCCGCGCCGAGCGCCTCGCCGTCGCGGAATCCCACGGCGCTGAACGGCAGGCGGTCGAGCAGGCTCCAATGGCCGCTGCCGGCCGCTTCCACGTAGGCGCAGGCGGCGCGCATGAACAAGGCGTCGCGCAGCGCCGCGCAGAACGCCGGCGCGCCGTCGATAAAGACGCGCAGCGGCCGCAGCGCAAAACGGTCCAGCGCCGGCGCGGCGGCGCTGGCGTCGATGACCAGGCTGACGCTGGCGCCGGCGTCGGGTGGCAGCCGCACGGACGCGGGCGCGGCGGCGGCGGCGCTGAAACACGCCTGCGCCAGCGCCACCGGCGCCTGCGCCACGTCGTACACCGTGCGGTAGCGGCTGGCCGCGCCCCGGCCCGGCAGCGCCGTCAGTTGCGCGCCGCGGCCGATCGCGGCGACGGCGCCATCGACGCGCGCTATCGAGCACGGCGGCAAGCGACGCGGACAGCGCTCGCGGAGCAGGTCGGCAAGGGCTTCGGAAAACGGCGGGACGGCGCCGCCGACATGCCACAGGGCAGTCCGAGCGCACCCTACATGCGGCGGCAACAACTGCATCGCTTCCTCCCCGGCTGGCGCATTCGGCAACCACGCCATACTGGCAGGAAACACCATCGGCCTCTTTGCGCTGCCACAAGAGTGCATGGCGTCCGCCGCGCGCGCTCCCTTGCCAGGCATGTGCTATTGGAGTATAAATAATCCATTAACGGAGCAGATCATGAGCCTAGCCTACGCCTACCCGAAAAGCCGTTTCGAACCGACCGCGCTGGTGGACCTGAACGCCAAAGCCGAGCGCGAGCGGCTCTCCAAATCCGCCCTGATGGGCTTTTTCAAGCTGACCGCCACCTGGAAGCTGCGCGACGACGACGCCCGCGAACTGCTCGGCGGCCTCTCCAGCAGCGCCTACTACGAGTGGAAAAAGAACCCCGACCGTGTCCTGGAAGTGGACCGCATCACGCGCATCTCCTACCTGCTCGGCATCTACAAGGCGCTGCACATCCTGTACGGCGACAAGTTGGCCGACGAATGGGTGGCGCTGCCCAACACCAACGCCGTGTTCGCCGGCCGCACGCCGTTGGCGCACATGCTCGGCGGCGGCCTGCTGGCCATGCAAACCGTGCGCAAACTGCTCGACGCCCGCCGCGGGGGCCTGTAACTTGGCCAAGCCCGCCCTGCCGCCGCTGACCGCGCTGCGCCAGTTCGACACCTGCCGCCTGATCCCGTCGCGCTTCGCCGGCACCGAAGACTCCGTGCTGGCCCCGCTCGCCGAAAACAACGCGCAACTGCGCGACCTGTTCGAGCTCGACAACGCCACCAACGCCCGCCTGATCGCCGAATCGGGCGGCGCCCCCGGCATCGGCGTCGACGAGCTGGTCTTCGGCGTGGCCAACTTCCGCATCATCAACGCCGCCTTCACCTACGCGCGGCCGGAGGGCAGCCGCTTCAACGACGGCGAGCGCGGCGCCTGGTACTGCGCCTTCGACGCCGCCACGGCGCTGGCCGAAATCACCTTCCACAAAACCGTCGAATACCAGGAAATCGGCCGCTTCGAGGACAGCGTCAGCTACCAGATGATGCTGGCCGACTTCACGGCCGGCTTCCACGACCTGCGCGGCCGGTCCGGCTACGCCGCCTGCCTCGACCCGGCCAGCTACATCGACTCGCAGCAACTGGCGGCGCGCCTGCTCGACGCCGGCTCGATGGGCCTGATTTTCCCCAGCGTGCGGCGCGCCGGCGGCGTCAACCTGGCCTGTTTCCGGCCCGCATTGGTGGGCAATGTTCGCAAAGGCGACGTCTATCGGTTAACATGGGAGGGAACGCCAACGCCGCGCGTCGCCATTGACTGAACGCGGCCGGCCCCCTATGACAGCAACCGAGTACAAGCATGCAAACCAAACCTGAAAACGACACCGACCTGCGCACCAAAGTGAACCGCGAAACGGCGCGCCTGCCGTGGAGCGAACTGGAAAAGCATTTCGCGGCCGGCAACGTCGTCTACGTCGCCAACGACCTCGACCTGGTCGACGTGGCCGTGCGCATTTCCCACGACGACAAGGCCACCATCGTCCAGTGGATGGCCGACGGCAAGGTGATGAAAGTGTCCGACCAGCAGGCGCTGCGCTGGCAAGAGGCCGAGGCCTCGCTGTGGGCCGTCGTCGTCAGCCCCTTCATCCTGGTGCAAGAGGAAAAACCCCGCGCGCAATAGGATCGCCGCGCGCCGACGCGCTTGATATTCCTGGAAAACTGACGAAGAATGACAAGAGGCGGCGGCAGCGCGCGCCAGGCGACTCAGGAGAAGCGGCATGACTATCCAACTGGACCACTTCATCGTACCGACGCACCATCAGATCGCCTCGGCGCGGCAACTGGCGGAACTGCTCGGCGTCGCCTGGGAGAAAACCAGCATCGGCCCCTTTTCCCCCGTCTACCTCAACGACGGCCTGACGCTCGACTTCCTCGAAACGGATGAGCCGTTTCCCGTCCATCACTACTGTTTCCGCGTCGGACAGGCGGAATTCGACGCCATTCTTGGGCGCATCCAGGCGGCCGGCATCCCGTACCGCAGCACGGTGCGCGGCCCCGACGACATGCAGATCAGCACCCAATTTGGCGGCAACAGCTTCTACTGGAACGAACCCGACGGACACCAGTGGGAGCTGTTGACCGTCAGCTACGCGCGGCCGCCAGCCTAAGCCCGGCACCGCTCGACAGCGGCGGCCATCCAGGCGCCTCACGCAACCATCAAGGCTCGGCCGGACGGTGCCGCAAGGCGTGCGCCGCCATCCGCAACTGCTGCTCGGCGCGCTCCGGATCGCGGCCGAAGCCCATCGTGCCGTCGCGCAAGCCCTGCGCCATCAACAGCGCCGCCGCCGGATACTCCAGCGCGGCCGCCTTCTCGACCCAGGCCCGGGCGGCGGCGTCGTCGCGGGCCACGCCATCGCCGCCGTAGAGCATATTCGCCAGGACAAACATCGCGGCGGGAAGCTGCGCCGCCGCGGCGGCCTCCAGATAACGCACGGCGGCGGCGCTGTCGCGCGCCGTCCCCATGCCGTTCTTGTGCATCAAGGCCAGATAATAGGCGGCGGCGGAACTGCCTTGCCGCGCCGCGCCGTCGAACAGCGCCAGCGCGCGGGGCCAGCCATCCGCCCCTCCCCGCAGATACACCTTGCCCTGCGCCAGATCGGCGGCCTGGTCGGCGCGGGCCGGCCCAACCGCCAGCGCGGCCAACAGCAATGCCAGCGCCGCCCGGCCGCGCGCGCTCATTTCGCCAGATCGACGCGATACAGGGCGAAACCCTTGCCCGCGCCATCGTCCGCCTGCAGCAGCGTGACATTATCCAGCCCGGCCGCCTGCGCCAGCGCCAGCACACCGGGCGCCGAATGGAACACCACCGGCCCCTTGGTCGCCACCGGCGCGAAACGCCAACTGCGTGCCGAACCGTTGCCGGCCCGCGTCAAATGCTTTGCCGCCGCAATATAGGCGATCAAGACCTCGCGGTTGTCGTCGGGCGAGGCCAGCACCGTCTTGCTGCCGTCCAGGCCGGGGAAATTTCCGCCGCCGCTGGCCCGGTAATTATTCGTCGCCACCAAAAACTCCTGTTCCGCCGCGACCGGCCGGCCCCGATAGCGCAAATCCTTGATGCGCCGGCCCGGCGCCTGCGTCACATCGATCAAATAACTGATGTCGGCGCTCGTCGGCGCATCGAAGTTATAACTGGGATGGGCGGGATTGACCAGCTCCTGCGGCGCGCTGCGCTGCGGGTCGATGGTATTGAAACGCTCCGCCGCCCGCTCCAGCCAGGCAGCCAAATCGGCGCCACTGAGTTTGACGCCATACAGCGAATTCGGATACAGATACAAATCGGCGGCATGGTTCAGCGCCACATTGCCCGCCTTGACATCGGTATAGTCGCCCACGCCGGCCGAACCGCTCTTGAACGGCGAGGACATCGACAACACCGGCAAATGCGCATACTGCGGCAAATTGGCGCGCACGTACCGGGCCAGGTACGCGCCCTGCGCCTGGTTCACCACCTCGATCGCGCTGACGTCGCCGACATCGGCGAAATACGAAGACATGCGGAAATCGGTGGCGCCAATCGGCGTCTGCACATAGCGTATCGTCTCGGCGTGCTCCTGCGCCACCAGCGCGGCGATCGCCGGATCGGGCGCGACAAAGCTCTTGTCGGCGCTCTGGATCGAACGCGCCTCGACCGTCGTCAGCCCCTTCTCGACGGCCCAAGCCTTGCCGTCGAAGCGCAAACGCAAGCCGATCACACCCAGATGCTTGCCCCACAAATTGGCCATCACCGTCGGCACGCCATGCACCGTGCCCTTGACCTTATCCACGCCGGGCAGGTTAAACTGCGGCACCGTGCTGGCCGGATCCGGAAACACCTGATGCGAATGGCCGATCAACATCGCATCGACCCCGGGCACCTGCGCCAGATAGAAATTACCGTTTTCCATAGACGGCGAATACGGGCTGTCATCCAGGCCGCCGTGCGAAATCGCCACCACCAGATCGGCGCCCTTCGCCCGCATCTCGGGAACATACTTCTGGGCCGTCTCGCGCAGCCCCTCCGTATACACCCGGCCCTCCAGCCAGCGCTTGTCCCAGGCCAGAATAGCCGGCGGCGCGAAACCGATAATGCCGACGCGGACCGTCGCGCTGAGCGGCGCGCCGTCCGGCCCCGTCGCGCTGACGCGCTTATCGATGATATGGTAAGGCGCGAACAGCGGCTGGCCGGTCTTGACGCTATACACATTCGCCAGCACCTGCGGAAACTGCGGCCCGGCGCAGCGCGGCTTGGCCGCCTCGACGCCGTCGACCTGAAACTGGCTGCCCGTCACCTGATTTAGAAACGGCAAACCATAATTGAACTCATGGTTACCGATACCGCTGCCGTCCACGCCCAGCGCATTCATCGCCTTATAAATAGCCAGCGTCTGATCGCAGCGCAGCGGCTGCACCAGCGCCTGATAATCGGCCAGCGCCGTGCCCTGGATCGCGTCGCCGTTATCGAACAACAGCGTATTGGCGAACTGCCGGCGCGCCTGGGCGATCAGCGCGGCGGTGCGCTCGATACCGATAGACGGTTCCGGGCGCAACTTATAGTAGTCATAACCGAGCACATTCGCGTGCAAATCCGTCGTCTCCAACAAAGCCAGCGTCGCGCTGCTGCCGACGGGCGCCGGCTGCGGCGGCAAAGCGCTGCAAGCGCACAGAAAAAGGGACAGCAAAGGCAGACAACGGCAACAACGCATAATCGAATCCGGGAAAGGAAAAATGACGGCAGCATAATACCAACATTGGGGTCAGGTCTAGACATGGCGGTTTTCGCCGAAAAACAACGCCTTTGCAATCCATTAACTGCATAAAAATCCAGAAAACCGCCATGTCTAGACCTGACCCCAGTCTTGCGCTCGCGTATAATGTAAGGTTTGATTTCACCATAGAAGACCGCCATCATGGAAGCCGAACGCATCAACTCCCTCTCCGCCCTGCTCGCCGATCTCACGACGCGCGAAGCCGAACTTCGGAGGTATCTTTGACTTCGATAAAAAGTCAGAGAAGCTTGAGCAGGTAAACGAGGAATTAGAGGATCCTACCGTCTGGAACGATCCGAAGCGCGCCCAGGATCTGGGCAAGGAAAAGAAGGCGCTGGAGGCGATCGTCTTCGCGCTGACCAAGGCCGACGCCGATCTGCGCGACACCGGCGATTTGTTCGCCATGGCGCGCGAGGAGCAGGACGACGACACGCTCGAAGCGATCATCGGCGACGTCGAGGACATCAAGAAGGTCATCGAGGGCATGGAGTTCCGCCGGATGTTCAACAATCCGATGGACCCGAACAACTGCTTTATCGACATCCAGGCCGGCGCCGGCGGCACCGAGGCGCAGGATTGGGCGTCGATGCTGTTGCGCCAGTATCTGCGCTATTGCGAGCGCAAGGGTTTCAAGGTCGAGATCCTGGAGCAGTCCGAGGGCGAGGTCGCCGGCATCAAGACCGCCACGCTGAAGGTCGAGGGCGATCACGCCTATGGCTTCCTGCGCACGGAAACCGGGGTCCATCGCCTGGTGCGCAAGTCGCCCTTCGATTCGGCCAACGGCCGCCACACCTCGTTCACCAGCCTGTTCGTCTACCCGGAGGTGGATGATTCGATCGAGATCGACGTCAATCCGGCCGATATCCGCGTCGACACCTATCGCGCGTCCGGCGCCGGCGGTCAGCACATCAACAAAACCGACTCCGCCGTCCGCATGACGCACGCGCCCACCGGCATCGTGGTGCAGTGCCAGAACGACCGCAGCCAGCACCGCAACCGCGCCGAGGCGATGGAGATGCTGAAGTCGCGCCTGTACGAGCACGAGCTGCGCAAGCGTATGAGCGAGCAGCAGAAGCTGGAAGACTCGAAGACCGACGTCGGCTGGGGCCACCAGATCCGCTCCTACGTGCTGGACCAGTCGCGCATCAAGGATTTGCGCACCGGTTTCGAGACGGGCAACACCAAGGGCGTGCTGGACGGCGATATCGACGAGTTCATCTCCGCCTCGCTCAAACAGGGCGTATAAGCGATGACTTCTCCGCAGCGCGCGTTCATCTTCGACATGGATGGCACGATCGTCGACAACATGGCTTTCCACACCCGCTCCTGGATGACGTTTTTCCAGCGCCGCGGCCATGCGCTCGACGCCGACGCCTTCTTCCTCAGCACGGCCGGCCGCCAGGGGCACGAGATCATCCGCAGCTACCTGGGCGAAAGCGTCAGCGACGCCGACCACGCGGCGCTGATGGCGGAGAAGGAGGCGGTCTACCGCGAGCTGTACGCGCCGCACCTGGCCACCGTGGCCGGTTTCGACGCGCTCATCGGCGCCGCCCGCGAGGACGGCGTCGCGCTGGTGGTCGGCACCGCCGCGCCCGACGAGAACATCGCCTTCACCCTGGACGGGCTGGACCTGCGGCGCCACTTCGACGCCATCGTCGGCGCCGCCGACGTCCGGCGCGGCAAGCCGAATCCGGACGTGTTCCTGATGGCGGCCGAGCGCGCCGGCGCCCTGCCCGAGCACTGCATCGTGTTCGAGGACGCGCCGCTGGGCGTGGAGGCGGCGCGCCGCGCCGGCATGCGCGCGGTGGTCCTGAGCACCACGCTGCCGGCCGAAGCCTTCGCCCAGTTCGACAACGTCATTTGCGTCGCCAGGGACTTCAGCGGGCTGTCGATCGCCAGCCTGTTCGCCAGCACCCCGGCCGCACCGATTATTTAATTACCTAAGACAGAACAACATGACAACGGATATCCAAGAACAAGCCGCAGCGCCGGACGAGAACAAAATCATCGCCGAGCGCCGCGCCAAGCTGGCCGCGCTGCGCGCCGAAGGCGTCGCCTTCCCGAACGATTTCCGCCCGCAGCACAAGGCCGCCGACCTGCATCTGCAGTACGGCGCCAAGACGCGCGAAGAACTGGAAGCCGAGCCGGTGACGGTGGTGCTGGCCGGCCGCATGATGCTGAAGCGCGAAGCCGGCAAAAAAGCCGCCTTCGCCACGCTGCAGGACGCCTCCGGCGCGAAGGCCGACGGCCGCATCCAGATTTACGCCACGCTCGACCTGACCGGCGAAGCGGCGATGGCCGCGCTGCACCACTACGACCTGGGCGACATCCTCGGCGTGACCGGCACGCTGTTCAAGACCAAGACCGACGAACTGACGGTCAAGGTCAGCGAACTGCGCCTGATCACCAAGTCGCTGCGTCCGCTGCCGGACAAATTCCACGGCCTGGCCGACCAGGAAACCAAGTACCGCCAGCGCTACGTCGACCTGATCATGAACGAAGACACGCGCCGCACCTTCAAGGCGCGCACCGCCGCCATCGCGTCGATCCGCCGCTTCATGGAAAAGAACGAGTTCATGGAAGTGGAAACGCCGATGCTGCACACCATCCCCGGCGGCGCGGCGGCCAAGCCCTTCACCACCCACCACAACGCGCTCGACATGCAGATGTTCCTGCGCATCGCGCCCGAGCTGTACCTGAAGCGCCTGGTGGTGGGCGGCTTTGACCGCGTCTTCGAGATCAACCGCAACTTCCGCAACGAAGGCGTGTCGATCCGTCACAATCCGGAATTCACGATGATGGAATTCTACGCCGCCTACACCGACTACAAGTGGTTGATGGACTTCACCGAGGCGGTCATCCGCCAGGCCGCCGTCGACGCCCACGGCACCGCGACGCTGACCTACGGCGGCCGCGAGCTGGACCTGGCCAAGCCCTTCCACCGCCTGACCATCGTCGGCGCGATCAACAAGTACGCGCCGCACTACACCAACGAGCAACTGCACGACGCCGAGTTCATCAAGGCCGAGCTGCTCAAGTTCGGCGTCAAGCCGCACGCGCACGCCGGCCTGGGCGCGCTGCAACTGGCGCTGTTCGAGGAAACGGCCGAGGCCCAGCTGTGGGAACCGACCTACATCATCGACTACCCGGTCGAAGTGTCGCCGCTGGCGCGCGCCTCGGACACGGTGGCCGGCATCACCGAGCGCTACGAACTGTTCATGGTCGGCCGCGAGATCGCCAACGGCTTCTCCGAGCTGAACGACGCCGAAGACCAGTCGGCGCGCTTCCTGGCGCAAGTGGCGGCCAAGGACGCCGGCGACGAAGAGGCGATGTTCTACGACGCCGACTACATCCGCGCGCTGGAATACGGCATGCCGCCGGCCGGCGGTTGCGGCATCGGCATCGACCGCCTGATCATGATCATCACCGACTCGCCGAACATCCGCGACGTGCTGCTGTTCCCGCACCTGCGCCGCGAAGAATAAACGCGACGCACATAAAAAAAGCCGTCCGGCGCAACCGGGCGGCTTTTTTACGCCCAGCAGTTACATTGGCGACATGCTTGCGCATCTTGCAAGCGCCGATGCGCGCGTGCTACACTGCGCGCTCACCCAAACGAGGACCGAAGACAAAGTGGACCAATAAGCCTTCCCGAAAAAACCATACCGCCCGGCCCTCAGGCGCGCCGGCGGCATTGATTGCCCATTTTTCCGGAGGTGCGGATGACTTATGTCTCGCGTCTGTCTTACCTGGCCGCCCTGCGCCAGCTCAGTTTTCAATTCGCCGACGGCTTTACGCTGTTCCATGCCGTCGACCTGACGATCGACCACACGCCGACAGGCATCGTGGGCCGTAACGGCCTGGGAAAAAGCGTACTCGGCCGCCTCATCGCGGGCCAACTCCAGCCGAGCTCCGGCAGCGTTGCGCGCAACGGCGCAATCGCCTACCTATCCCAGCACAGCCTTGCCGTTCCCGGCGAAACCGTGGCGCAACTGGCCGGCATGGCGGGAACCCTGGACGCCCTCGATCGCCTGGCGCGGGGCGCGGCCGACACGGACGACATCGAGCGCGTCGGCGAGCGCTGGGAGCTGGCCGGACAATTCCAGCAAGCCCTGTCCGACGCCGGCTTTCCCGGATTGCACGCGCGCTCCGCCGCGCATGGCCTGAGCGGCGGCCAGCGCGCGCGCATCGCCTTGCTGGGCGCCTTCCTGTCCGGCGCGGCCTTGCTGGTCCTCGATGAACCGAGCAACCACCTCGACGGCGCGGGGCGCGCCTGGCTGCTGGACATGCTCGGGCGCTGGCAAGGCGGCGTCGTCATCATCAGCCACGACCGGCACTTGCTGGCCCATGTGGGCCGCATCGTCGAAGTCACCCCCGCCGGCCTGCGCAACTACGGCGGCAACTACACGGCCTACCGGGCGCAACGGGCCAGCGAAGACGGCGCCGCCGTCGCCGCGCTCGACCATGCGCGCACCGAACAACGGCGACAACAACAGCGCCTGCAGCGCGAACACGACACGATACAGCGCCGCGCCGCCGTCTCGCGCAAGAACGCGGACACGGCCAACGTCTCCCGCCCCGAGCGCTACGGCATGAAGAATGCGGCCAAGGAAATCATGGGGCAGGTGCGCAAACAGCAGCAAACGCTCAAGGACGACTTGCGCATGCGCGTGCGCGAAGCGGCGGCGCGCGTGCTGGACAAGGAAGCGGTCCTGCTGTCGCTGCCGGAAGCTGGCGTTGCGTCGCACAAGCGCGTGCTCGAACTGAGCGGAGCGCGGCTGCCGTGGCTGGCCGAGCACGACCCCGCCGCGCGCATCGACTGGACCCTGAGCGGGCCGGCCCGGGTTGCCGTCACCGGCCCCAACGGCTGCGGCAAGACGACTTTGCTGCGCATGCTGGCGGGCGAACTGCTGCCCGAACACGGCCTATGCACGACCCACGTGCCCAGCGCCTACCTAGACCAGCAACTGGCGTCGCTGGACCCGGCGCTCTCGCTCATCGAACAACTCGCCGTCCTCGACACGCCGCTGCCGGAAAGCGAGCTGCGCACCCGGCTGGCGCTGCTGCGGCTCGACGCGATGCGCGTGACCCAGCCCATCGGCAAGCTCAGCGGCGGCGAACGCCTCAAAGCGGCCACCGCATGCGCGCTCTGGCGCAAGCACCCGGCCCAGCTACTGCTGCTCGACGAACCGAGCAACCACCTCGACCTTGAATCGATACTCGCATTCGAAGCGGCGCTGGCCGACTTCCCCGGCGCCATCGTCGTCGTTTCCCACGACGAGCACTTTCTCGCGGCACTGGGACTGACGCACCGCCTGCGCTGGACAGACAGCGGCTGGCGCTTCGAACTGGCGCCCGACGCCTAGCCGCAAAAAAGCTGGGGACAGACCACGATTTCCGAGAAAGCTTTCTCGGAAATCGTGGTCTGTCCCCAGCTGGTGGTTTACTGGATGACCCGGTAGCAAGGCGTGTAGGCCTTGCCCGCCAGTTTCATGCGGTGCTGCGCGACGAAGGAGGACAGCAAGGCGTCCATCGGCCCCATGATGGCGGCGTCGCCGTGGATTTCGAAGTGGCCGTATTTTTCGATGGCCCGTATGCCTTCGTCCTTGACGTTGCCCGCCACCACGCCCGAGAAGGCGCGCCGCAGGTTCGCCGCCAGCAAGTGCGTTTCCTGGTTCTTGTGCAGGCTCAGGTTGCGCATGTTTTCATGCGTCGGCGCGAACGGCCGCTGGAACTCGCGGTCGATCTTCAGCAGCCAGTTGAAGTAATAGGCGTCGCTGTGGGCCTTGCGGAATTCGCGGACTTGTTTAATGCCGTCCTGCATTTCGCGCGCCACCAGTTCCGGATCGTCGATGATGATCTTGTAGCGCAGTTGCGCGTCCGGCCCCAGCGTGTCGCTGATGAACTGGTTGATCTGGACGAAATACTCGCGCGACGTTTCCGGTCCCGTGAAGATCAGCGGGAAGGGCATGCCGGCGTTGTCCGGGTGCAGCAGGATGCCGAGAATGTACAGTATCTCCTCGGCCGTGCCGGCGCCGCCGGGGAAGACGACGATGCCGTGGCCGGCGCGCACGAAGGCTTCCAGGCGTTTTTCGATGTCCGGCATGATGACCAGGTCGTTGACGATGGGATTCGGCGATTCGGCGGCAATGATGCCCGGCTCGGTGATGCCCAGGTAGCGCCCCGTTTGCAGGCGCTGCTTGGCGTGGCCGATGGTGGCGCCCTTCATCGGGCCCTTCATCGCGCCCGGGCCGCAGCCGGTGCAGATGTCGAGGCCGCGCAAGCCCATCTGGTAGCCCACTTCCTTCGAGTAATTGTATTCGGCCCGGTTGATCGAGTGGCCGCCCCAGCAAACCACCAGGTTCGGGTTCAGCTGCGTCTGCAGCACGTTGGCGTTGCGCAGGATGTGGAACACGGCGTCCGTCACGCCCTCGGTCGTGGCCAGGTCGAATTTCGGGTTGCCCGTCACCTCGTCGCTGACGAAGATGATGTCGCGCAGCACGGCGAACAGGTGCTCGTGAATGCCCTTGATCATTTTGCCGTCGACGAAGGCGATCGCCGGCGCACCCTTGATTTCCAGCTTGATGCCGCGCTCGCGCTGGATGATGCTGATGTCGAAGGATTGATAGCGTTCCAGCAATTCCTTGCCGTCGTCGATGGTGCTGCCGCAATTGAGTACGGCCAGCGCGCAATTGCGGAAGGTGTTGTAGAGGCCGCCCTGACTGGTGTCGAGCAATTTATTCACTTCCGTTTTGGAGAGCACGTCCAGGCGGCCCTCCGGCGAAACCAGGGTATCGACAACGTCATGTTCCATGATGCGAAAATCCTTTAAGAATGCGATTCCGGAAGGCGCGGCGGTGCCCCGTCCCCCTTCCAGTGATGAGATTGCAATGCCAATATACGACAAGTCGGCCCGGTTGTGGCCCGCAAATGCGGAAAATACCCGGCCGCGCCGCCCGTCGTGGCCGCATTTGCAACGATATGATTAAGGCATTCTTGATTATGCAAAGGGAAATCTTCGCCTACGGCAATTTGTAGATTAGAATGCCTGCCTATTGGAACATTCCGGCGACAATGGTGCTTCAACAGAGCTTCCACCCCCGTCCGGTGCATCCATATTTTTTATCCACTATAAAAATTTTTCAGGAGAAACCGCATGAGCGGTGCTACTACGTCAACCAAGGAAGCCACCCTTCCCGAGTTTAAGCAGATTATGGGTCACCCTAGCCCACTGTGGATGTTGTTCATGACCGAGTTCTGGGAGCGCTTCGCGTTCTACGGCATTCGCTGGGCCCTGGTGCTCTACATCGTCGCCCAATTCCACGGCGGCGACGCCTCCGGCGAGGCCGTCGCCAACCTCACCTATGGCTCCTACCTGGCGCTGGTGTACGCCGGCGCCCTGTTCGGCGGCTACATCGCCGACCGCGTCATCGGTTACCAGCGCTCGATCCTGATCGGCGCCTGCTTCATGGCCATCGGCCTGTTCGCCATCTCGATCCCCGACCCGGACGTCTTCAAGCTGGGCCTGGCCACCATCATCGTCGGCAACGGCATGTTCAAGCCGAACATCTCGACCATGGTTGGCAAGCTCTACAGCACCGCCGACACGCGCCGCGACAGCGGTTTCACCATCTTCTACATGGGCATCAACATGGGCGCCTTCCTGGCCCCCCTGTTCACCCAGGTGTTGGCGCAACACATCTTCGGCAGCAACGGCATGCCCGCCTATAAGGTGGTGTTCATTTCGGCCGGCATCGGCATGCTGATCAGCCTGGTGTGGTTCGCCATCGGCCGCCGCTCGCTGCAAGGCATAGGCGCCCCGGAACCGCAAGCGCAAAGCCGCCTGCGCATGGCCTATGTGACCATCGGCGCGCTGGTCGTGATTCCGCTGGTGTACTTCCTGCTGGCCGTCGGCGCCACCAATCTGCAATATGTGCTGTCGGTGCTGTTCATCGGCCTGAGCGTCATGCTGCTGGTCGAAGGCATCAAAAACGGCAAGGTCGCGCGCGACAAGGTCATCGCCATGCTGCTCATTTTCACCTTCAACATCCTGTTCTGGATGTTCTTTGAGCAGGCCGGCAGCTCGTTCACCTTCCTGGCGGAAAACATCGTCGACCGCAAACTGGGCGGCTTCGTCTTCCCGACCGCCTGGTTCCAGAGCGTCAACTCGATCGCCATCATCGCCTTCGCGCCTGTCATCGCCTTCGTCTGGATCCTGCTGGGCCGCCGCGGCGCCAACCCGTCCATCCCGCGCAAATTCGGCCTGGGCCTGCTGGGCAACGCGGCCGCCTTCGGTTTGCTGATCTACGCGCTGTCGAACCTGGTCGACGTCGGCAATAAAATCCCCTTCTGGACCCTGTTCCTGGTCTACGTGATCCAGTCCATCGGCGAACTGTGCCTGTCCCCTATCGGCCTGTCGATGGTCACCAAACTGGCTCCTGTGCGCCTGGTTGGCCTGGGCATGGGCGGCTGGTTCCTGTCCACCGGCATCGGCAACAACCTGTCGGGCATCTTCGCCAGCTACGTCAGCGGCGAAAGCGGTCTGTCCGTGACGTCGGCGCTGGCCGGCTACACATCGGGCTTCTGGTCGCTGGCAATCGCCGGCGCGATCCTGTTCCTGATCGCACCGCTGATCAACAAACTGATGCACGGCGTCAAATAAACGCCGGCGCTACGCTGGAAACGACAACGGCGGCCTTTGCGGGCCGCCGTTTTTTTTGACTACTGCCAGGCGGCTATCCATGGCCCGCCCTTACTGCGGGGCGCCGCCCCCTGCCAAGCCGGCATCCGCCGTCCTCTTGCCGGCAACGCAGCGATAGCGTTGCCGGCCATCTGCGCAGCCTTGCAAATATCTAGCTTGCGCTTCGCCGCGCTTTCAATTAGCTCGGCGGCCCCTTCTTCAGTGAGGCCGAACCTAGCAATCGGAGCACTTTTTCGCGCTGCCGCTTGGTCAGCGCGTCAAGTTGGGCAAGGAGATTCTCGAAGTCTCGCGCGTTCATTTACTGCTCCCAAGGTCGTTCTCATATAAGTAAGACCTCGGCAGTTGGAAGCAGTTCCATACTTGGCGGGGACATAAGAAAAAAAATGCCGCTGAACCTGAGTTCAGCGGCATTTTTTACCTTGGCTGCGACCGGCTTACGCTGGCTTCTTCTCGCGCGCCACCCAATACAGCAACACCATGATAACGGCGTAAGGCAGCATCGACAGCGCGTCCGAGTTGATGCCCTCGTAGAACGGGTTGCTATGCTCGGCCCAGTTCGCCATCGCCTGGTCGAAGTTGGTCAGCACGCCCGCCGTGATGGCGATGATGATGCCGGCCAGCGCGCCGCCGGCGATGTAGCCGGACGCCAGCAGCACACCCGAGCTGCGGTCGCCGGCCGCCTGCTTCTGCTCCGCCGTCAGTTCGGCGTTGTGGCTCAGCTGGTTGTTACGGCGGTCCACCAGCCAGCGGATGCCGCCGCCGATGAAGATCGGCAGGGTCGAGGACAGCGGCAGGTAAACGCCGACGGAGAACGCCAGCGAGGCCACGCCGGCCATTTCCAGCACGACGGCGATCATCACGCCGAACAATACCAGCGTCCACGGCAGTTGCTGGTCGAGGATGCCTTTGATGATGTAGGACATCAACACGGCCTTGGGCGCGTCGTATTTCTTCACTTCCGTGCCGTCCGGACGCTTGTGGTAATTGCCATTAATGCCAGGATCGACCAGATACACCAGTTTGCCATCGTCGGCCACCAGGTATTTGCCGGCGGGGCCGCCGACAGTGTCGGTTTTTTGCCAGACTTTATAGGTCTTGCCGTCCGTTTCCGCCTGCGGGCCTTGCAACTGCGCCGTTTTCAGCAGCTTCGACGCATCCGTCGTCAAGCCCGGCGCCACATGGGCGGCCGGCACGTAGATGGTGCTGGCGTCATTGAGCTTGAGCAGGATGGGGCCGAGGATCAGCGCCGACGACAGCGCGCCGGCCAGGATCGCGTATTGCTGCAGGCGCGGCGTGGCGCCGACCAGGAAACCGGTTTTCAAGTCTTGCGAGGTGGTGCCGGCGTTGCTGGCGGCGATGCAGACGATGGCGCCGACGGACAGCGCGGTCACGTAGTACTGGCCGCCGGTCCACCCCATGATGAGGAAGATCAGGCAGGTGAACAGCAGCGTCGCCACGGCCATGCCGGAGATCGGGTTCGACGAGGAGCCGATTTCGCCGGTCAGGCGCGACGACACGGTGGCGAACAGGAAGCCGAACACGAGGATCAGCAGCGCGCCCAGCAGGTTCATGTGCAACGGCGTGGCGACGGTGATGACGGCCAGGATGGCCAGGCAGCCGATGATGACCCATTTCAATGGAATGTCTTGCTCGGTGCGCAGCGTCGACGCGGGCTTGCTGCCCTTGCCCATGCTGGCCAGGCCGACCGACAGGCTGCGCCAGATCATCGGCAGCGAACGGACCAGGCTGATCAAGCCGCCGGCGGCGACGGCGCCGGCGCCGATGTAGAGCACATAGGCGCCGCGCACGTCGTGCGGACCCATTTCGCTGATCAGCTTGGTGCCCGGGGACACCAGCACGGTCAGCTTGTCGCCGAAGAATTTAATCATCGGAATCAGCAGCAGGTAGGACAGCACGCCGCCGGCCGCCATCGTCGCGGCGATGCGCGGGCCGATGATGTAGCCGACGCCCAGCAGTTCGGGGGAAATCTCGGCGCCGATCGAGCCGGCCTTCAGCGGCGCGCCGAACTCGACGCCCGGCGTGTCCTTCCAGCCCTTGAACGAGACGTTGAACACCTTATACAACAGGCCGATGCCGAAGCCGCCGAAGATGATCTTGGCGCGGCGCTTCGCGTCCTGCGCGGCGGCCGAGTCCTTCTGGATGCTTTCGCCGGCGGCGATGCGCGAGCTGTCGGTGGCGGCCGCCTTCAGCACTTCGGCGCAGGCCGTACCTTCCGGAAACTTCAATTCCTTGTGCTGGTCGACGATCATCGTGCGGCGCATCGGGATCATCATCAGGATGCCGAGCAGGCCGCCGAGCACGCCGACGAGCATCACGCGGGAAATTTCCAGGTCGAAGCCGAGGATCAGGATGGCCGGCATGGTCACGCCCAGGCCGAAGGCGATCGACTCGCCGGCCGAGCCGGCCGTCTGCGTGATGCTGTTTTCCAAAATCGAGGAATCCTTGCCGCCGACCTTCTTGGCCAGGCCGAACAGGGTGATGGCGATGACGGCGACGGGAATCGAGGCGCTCACCGTCAAGCCCACCTTCAGCACCAGGTAGAGCGAGGAGGCGCCGAACACCATCCCCAGAATCACGCCCATCAACAGCGCGCGAAAGGTCATCTCCGGTAGTTGTGCCTCGGCCGGAATATACGGCCGTACAGACGTCGATAGTGCATCTTTTGGCATTGATCAATCCTCGTTAGTTATATTTTTTAGATCGAAAGCGGCAGCGCCGGCGGCGCGGGCGATTTCGTGCAGCCGAGACTATCGCACAAGCGTGCGGCGATGGAAAGCGTTTTTGCGCCGCCGTCCGGCCGCTGCGGAACGGCCGATTCTTTCGTCTATAATTGCCGCACCGTGCCCCGCACGCCCCCTTGAGAACCCACTTTGAGCGCTTCCCGCAACGCCCCCGTTTCCCGCCTGTCCAGCCGCGGCTTCATCCACCTCCTGGTGCTCGCCGGCGCCGCCGCCCTGCTCTGCGCCGCCCTGCTGGCCGCCTACCTGCTGCTGTTCGTCGCCCCGAAACTGCCGGCGCTCGACGTGATCACCGACTACCGCCCAAAGATTCCGCTGCGCATCTACACGGCCGACGGCGCGCTGATCGGCGAGTTCGGCGAGGAGCACCGCGACTTCGTCGCCATCAAGGACGTGCCGGAGATGATGAAGAAGGCGCTGCTGGCCATCGAGGACACGGAGTTCTATGCCCACAGCGGCATCAACTACGTGCGCGCGCTGGGCGCGGCCAAGGCCAATCTGGGCGGCGGCTCGCGCCAGGGCGGCTCGACCATCACGATGCAGGTCGCGCGCAATTTCTTTTTGACGCGAGACAAGGTGTATTCGCGCAAGATCAACGAAGTCATGCTGGCCTATAAAATCGAGGCGGCGCTCAGCAAGGACCAGATCCTCGAACTGTATATGAACCAGATCTACCTGGGCCAGCGCTCCTACGGCTTCGGCAGCGCCGCCCAGACCTACTTCGGCAAGCGCCTGCAGGAGCTGTCGATCGCCGAGATGGCGATGCTGGCCGGCCTGCCGCAAAATCCGGCACGCCACAACCCGGCCGTCAATCCGAAGCGCGCCAAGCAGCGCCAGCAACTGGTGCTGAAGCGCCTGCGCGCGCTCGACTACATCAGCGAGCCGCAATACCAGCAGGCGCTGGCCGAGCCGCTGCGGGTGAACCAGCGCGGCATGGAGTTCGACACCCACGCCGAATACGTCGCCGAGCTGGCGCGCCAGGCCGTGTTCGCCCAGTTCAAGGAAGAATCCTACACCAAGGGCATCAAGGTCTACACGACGATCCTGAAGGCCGACCAGGACGCCGCCTACGAGTCGCTGCGCCGCAACGTGCTGGCCTACGACCAGCGCCACGGCTACCGCGGCCCGGAAGCCTTCATCACGCTGCCGGACGCGGCCGAGGAGCGCGAAGACGCCATCGACGAGGCGCTGCTGAAGCGCCCCGCCAGCGACGGCCTGATCGCCGCCGTCGTCACCTCGGTGGCGCCGGGCAAGGTGACGGTCGACATCGGCGCCGGCGAGGACATTGCCATCCGCGGCAACGGCCTGCGCTTCGCCGCCGCCGCGCTGGCGCCGAACGCCAACGCCGCCATCAAGCTGCGTCCGGGCGCGCTGGTCCGCGTCAGCCAGAAGGACAGCAAGTTCTGGTCGATCACCCAGGTGCCGCAGGTGGCGGCGGCCTTCGTCTCGATCGACGCGGCCAGCGGCGCCTACCACGCGATGGTGGGCGGCTTCGACTACAAACTGCAGAAATTCAACCACGTGACCCAGGCCTGGCGCCAGCCCGGCTCCGCCTTCAAGCCCTTCGTTTATTCGGCGGCGCTGGAAAAGGGCTTTTCGCCGGCCACGCTGATCAGCGACGCGCCGCTGGAAATGAGCGGCCCGGACGCCGGCGGCCAGAACTGGCAGCCGCAGAACGACGACGGCAAGTTCGAGGGGCCGATCCGCATGCGCTACGCGCTGGCGCAGTCGAAGAACGTCGCCTCGGTGCGCATACTGCGCGCCGTCACGGTCCCCTTCACGCATAATTTCCTCGGGAAGTTCGGCTTCGACGCGGCCAAGCACCCGAGCAACCTGACGATGGCGCTGGGCACCGGCGCCGTCACGCCGGGGCAGATGGCAGGCGCCTACGCGCTGTTCGCCAACGGCGGCTTCCAGGTCCAGCCCTATTTGATCAGCCGCATCACCGACGCCCAGGGCGCGCTGCTCTCCGAAACCAAGGCGCCCGAGGCGGCCCAGGAAAGCGCGCGCGGGCTGGACGCGCGCAACGCCTATATGGTCGACAGCATGCTGCGCGACGTGGTGCGCTCGGGCACCGGCGCGGCGGCGACGCAGCGGCTGGGGCGCGCCGACATCGCCGGCAAGACCGGCACCACCAGCGACGCCATCGACGGCTGGTTCGCCGGCTATGGCGGCGGCATCGTCGGCGTGGCGTGGATGGGTTACGACGAGCCGAAGTCGCTGGGCGGACGCGAGTTCGGCTCCTCGGTGGCGCTGCCGATCTGGATCGACTACATGAAGACGGCGCTGGCCAAACGGCCGCAGGCGGAACGCGCCGTGCCGGCCGGTTTGAGCCGGGTCGACGGCGACTGGATGTACGACGAATTCATCGGCAACGGCGAGGTGCGCGCGCTCGACATCGCGCCGGCGGACATGCCGGCGCAGGCGACTCCGCTGGAAAGCAACTGAGGCGCCGCTCCGGCGGCCGCCCCCGGCCGCGCGCCTAAGGCGCCGCCGGCCCCAGGTAACTGCGCACCGCCAGCACCACGCTGTCGGCGAAGTCGTCAACATGCACCTTAGCCGCCCGGTACTTCCAGCGCTTCACATACCAATCCTGGAACAGCGCCAGGCAATGCGCCGCCAGCAAGGTCGGGTTGCCGGCCGGACGGGGTTCGATTTCCGCGATGACGTCGGCGATCAGGGTCTGCACGTACAGCTCGGAATTCTTCGCCATGCTGCGCTGCTCGGCCTGCAGCACGCGCGAATCCATGTAGACGAAGTAAAACCAGGGCTGCAGGATCTCCGACAGGTAGATCGAGGCGCGTATCAGCGCCTCCAGCCGGTCCAGCGGCACCGCCACATGGCTGAACACGGGCGGCATCTCGCGCGTGGCGTGGCACACCACATCCTCGATCATTTCCGCCAACTGGTCCTTGCTGGCGATGTAGCCGTACAGCCCGCCCATCGACAGCCCCGTCTCGCGGCACAGGTCGCGCAAGCTCATCGCCCGGAAACCGACGTCATTGGCCAGCCGGAAGGTCGCGCCGAAGATGCGCTCCAGATTCTCCAGCGCCGGCTTGCGCCGCTTCACGCCTATGCTCCCGGCATGGCGGTCCAGGATGTAGCTCCAGATGTTGTCGCCATTGAGCGGCGTCATGTGCTGAAAGTGCTCGAAGTTGAAATGGGTCGACAAGTGCATTCCCAAAAACGTTGGCGCGCGCGGCGGAGATAGTGATGCGCGGCACGATTATAGCTCAGGAAAACAACTGTTTAGCTTGTTAAGAAAATAAGGCCGGCGGATATTGCGGTGCGTCATGCTATTTGCATAAGGCGGTGCTACATTTTGAAAACCGAGCGTCCGCTTTATTTGTTTCCGCCGCCAGAGTGGAACGAAAAAATGCGGCCCCGGCGCCCCGGGCGGACACGGCTGCGGCCGCGGCAGGCCCGGGTTTCCAGCAGCATTCATGACACCATCACGGAGACAGCATGAAACAAGCTTTTTGGAAATATCTAGCCATTCCCCTCGCCGCCCTCGCCTTCCTGCCCGCCCCGTCCTGGGCGGCCGGCTACACCCAGACGAAGTACCCCATCGTCCTCGTCCACGGCCTGTTCGGCTTCGACAAACTGGGGCCGGTCGAATACTTCTACGGCATTCCGGCGGCGCTGCGCAGCGGCGGCGCCAGCGTCCACGTCACCTCCGTGTCGGCGGCCAACAGCAGCGAGGTACGCGGCGAGCAGTTGCTCAGCCAGGTCAGGCGCATCCTCGCGGCCACCGGCGCCGCCAAGGTCAACCTGATCGGCCACAGCCAGGGCAGCCCGACGGCGCGCTACGTCGCGTCGGTGCGGCCGGACCTGGTCGCCTCGGTGACCGGCGTGGGCGGCCCCAACAAGGGCTCGAAGGTGGCCGACGTCCTCATCGGCGCCGCGCCGAACGTGTCCGAGGCCATCGCCAAGGCCCTCGCCAGCCTGATCGACTTCCTGTCGGGCGGCGCGGGACTGCCGCAAAACGCCCATGCCGCGCTGACCTCGCTGAGCTCGGCCGGCAGCCTGGCCTTCAACAGCCGCCATCCGGAAGGCGTGCCAACCACGGCCTGCGGCGAAGGTGCCCACCAGGCCCGCGGCGTGTACTATTTTTCGTGGAGCGGCAACCAGCCCCGCACGAATATCCTGGACGGCAACGACGCCCTGCTGGCGCTGACCTCGCTGGTCTTCCCCGGCGCCAACGACGGCCTCGTCAGCACCTGCTCCAGCCACCTGGGACGCGTCATCCGCGACGATTACGCGATGAACCACCTCGATGAAGTCAACCAGCTGGTAGGCATCGTCAACCTCTTCGAAACGAGCCCCGTGACGGTGTTCCGCCAACAGGCGAACCGGCTGCAGGGCCTCGGACTGTAAGGGGGGGGCGGCGATGCGCACAAACGCGACAATTTTCCGGCTCGCCGTCCTGGCCGGCGCCGTCGGCGTGCTCTACATCACGCTGGCGCAACCGGAAGCGGCGCCGCCGCTTCCGCCCGCCGAAGCGGACCATTTCGCGTTTGTGCCGTCGATGGCCGGCACGCGGCCGGACGGCGAGCTGCGCGTCGACGCCGCCGACGGCCTGGTGGTGGACGCCGAGCTGGGCCACCTGTTCGATTACTACCTGGCCGGACTGGGCGAGAAGAGCATGGCGGAGGTCCGCGGCGGCATCGAGCGCGAGCTGGAGCGCCGCCTCAAGCCGGCGCCGGCCGCGGCGGCCAAGCGCCTGCTCGGCCACTACCTCGACTACAAGCGCGCGCTGGTCGGCGTCGAGCAGGCGCTGCCGCGCACCGGCGACCTGGCGCGGGCGGCGCGGGCGCGCATGGAGGCGATGCGGCAGTTGCGCCCGAGCTACTTCAGCGCGGCGGAAACGGCCGGCCTGTTCGGCGCCAGCGACGCGCGCGACGCCGACGCCCTGGCCCGCCTTGAAATCGGCCAGGATCCGTCGCTGGACGCGGCGCAAAAACAGCAAAAGCTGGCGCAACTGGAGCTGCGCCTGTCGCCCGCGCTGCGCGAAGAGCGCGAGGCGCCGGCGCGCATCCTCCACATCGAGGAATCGGTGCGCAATATGCGCGCCCAAGGGGCCGGCGACAATGAAGTCTACCGCGCGCGCGCGGCCGCGCTGTCGCCCGCGGCGGCGGACAGGCTGGCCGAACTGGACCGCGACGAGGCGGCGTGGCAAAGCCGCATCGACGCCTATCTGGCGCAACGGGCCGCCGGGATGGACGCGGCGGCGCTACAGCGGCTGCGCGACGCCCACTTCAAGCCGGACGAGCAGCGCCGCCTGGGCGCCTACGAGTGAAGAGCGGGAGCGCCGTCAAAACACTTCCCAGTCTTCCTCCTTGGCGGCATGCTGCTTGGTTCCGGACACCATCCGCAGCGCCGGTTTGGCGGCCGGCTTGGCGCGCGCCACCGGCGCCGCCGGCGGCGCTTTTTTCGCCGTCCCCGCGCGGGACGCCGCCATGCCGGCCGACACGCCGTCGAGCTTGAAGACGCCGACGACATCGGCCAGCTTGCCGGCCTGTTCCTGCAGCGACTCCGCCGCCGCGGCCGCCTCCTCGACCAGCGCCGCGTTCTGCTGCGTCACCTGGTCCATCTGGCCGATCGCCACATTAATCTGGTCGATACCGGAACTCTGCTCCTGCGTCGCCAGGCTGATCTCGGCCATGATGTCGGTCACGCGCTGCACGCTGGCGACGATTTCGCCCATCGTGCTGCCGGCCTCCGCCACCAGCTTGCTGCCGGCGCCGACCTTGTCGACGGAATCGCCGATCAGGGTCTTGATTTCCTTGGCCGCCGAGGCCGAGCGCTGCGCCAGATTGCGCACCTCCGAGGCGACGACGGCGAAACCGCGTCCCTGCTCGCCGGCCCGGGCCGCCTCGACGGCGGCGTTCAGGGCCAGGATATTCGTCTGAAAGGCGATGCCGTCGATGACGCTGATGATGTCGACGATTTTCTTGGCCGAGTCGTTGATCGACTCCATCGTGTCGACCACGCGGGCCACCACCTCGCCGCCCTTCACCGCCACGCCGGACGCCGTCGCCGCCAGCTGGTTCGCCTGCTGCGCGTTGTCGGCGTTTTGCCGCACCGTCGACGTCAGTTCCTCCATCGACGAGGCGGTTTCCTCCAGCGAGCTGGCCTGCTCCTCCGTGCGCGAGGACAGGTCCAGATTGCCGCTGGCGATCTGCGTCGACGCCGTGGCGATCGTGTCCGTGCCGCCGCGCACCTGCCCGACGATGCTGATCAGGCTATCGTTCATATCCTTCAGCGCCTGCAGCAACTGGCCGGTTTCCTCGGTTGTGCCGACCTCGATGCGGCTGGTCAGGTCGCCCGAGGCGACCGTCTGCGCCACCTTCACGGCCGTATTGATCGGCTCCGTGATGGTCTTGGTGATATAGAAGGCGCACGCGACGGCGACGGCGGCGGCCACCAGCGCCGAAATGAGCATCACCAGTTCGGAGCGGATCACGGCCGCGGCGCCGGCCTTGATGCTGGCCTGGGAGATGCCGTCATTGAGTTCGCTGATCTTGTTCAGCGAGCCCTCGGCCTTCGAGAACAGCGGCCGCGCCGCGTCGTACAGGCGGTAGAACTCGACGAACAAATCCTTTTGCTTTTGCTCGTCCTTGTTCTGCGCCAGCGCGGCGATGGTGGCGGCGACCTTCTCGTCGGCGCCCTTCCAGGCCGCCCACTCGTCGAGGAACTGCTTCCACATCACGGCTTCTTCGGGCGACTGCGGCAGCGGCTCGTATTTTTTCCAGCCCCGCTCGATACTGGCCCAGGCCTTCTGGCGCAGCCTGATGGCCTCGGCAAACTTATCCTGCGACTGGTAATTGTTTTCGTAGATGGCCGTCGTCAGCGTGGCGGCCGACACGGCGGTCTGGCCCTCGCTCATCGTCAGCAAGCCCTGGATGGACGGCAGGCGCACGACGCCGATTTCATTGACGGCCTCGCCCACGGTGGCGATGCCGGAATAACCGCTGAAACCGACCACGGCCAATGCGACCATCATGATGGCGACCAGCGTTGCCAGTTTCCATTTGATCAGTAAGTTCTTAAACATCATGCTACCCCTTCATATTATCTATCGATAAAGCTGGCGAAATACAAGCTTGCTTTTATGTGGAAAACGGGCTGCCGAGTTAGATTTGGAGAGAATTGGCGCACTCACAAATATCGTCTTTTAGTTGACGCCCGTCAATCTTTTTCTTTTCCCTTGTGTTACATAGCGCACAGATAAGGGCAAACGAAACATGTCCTGGAACGCCGGCGCCGGCCATTTCAGATAAGATAGCGGCCAAGAAAAACCACTTCCCGGGGCACAGATGGCCTACCAAATCGAACAAAAACTCGTCATCGGCATCGCCTCCAGCGCCCTGTTCGACCTCAGCGAATCGCACCAGATATATTTAGACAGCGGCGCCGAAGAATATCGAAAATACCAGGAACAGAATATCGATTCGATACTCGGGCGCGGCGTGGCCTTTCCATTCATCCGGCGTTTTTTAAGTATCAATAAACATTTCGCGCGCCAGGCGCCGGTCGAGGTAGTGCTGTTCTCGCGCAATTCGCCGGAAACCGGCTTGCGCGTGCTGCGCTCGATTGCCCATTACGGGCTGGACATATCGCGTGCCGCCTTCGTGACCGGGCAGTCGCCGTATACTTATCTGCCGGCGTTCAACGCCTCGCTGTTTTTGAGCGCGAACGAGGGAGACGTCCGTAATGCGCTGGCCAACAAGTTTCCGGCCGGCCTGGTGCTGCCCTCGCGCATCGAGGACGACGAAAACGACGGCGAACTGCGCGTCGCCTTCGATTTTGACGGCGTTATCGCCGACGACGAGGCCGAAACCGTCTTCAAGCGCAACAATGACGTTGAGGAATTCCACGCGCACGAAACCAAGCATGTCGCGACGCCGCACCAGCCGGGGCCATTGGCCGACCTGTTCCAGAAGCTGGCCGTGATGCAGCGGCTCGAGGAAAAGGCGCAACGGCGCGACCCCGCGTACAAGAAGATTTTGCGCATCGCCATCATCACGGCGCGCAACGCGCCCTCGCACGAGCGCGTCGTGACGACGCTGAAAAGCTGGGGCGTGTCGGCCAACGAGACATTTTTCCTTGGCGGCATGGACAAGGCGCGGGTGCTGGCCGTGTTCAAGCCGCACATCTTCTTCGACGACCAGCTCAGCCACCTGAAATCGGCCGGCGGCACGATTCCGATGGTGCACGTGCCGTTTGGCGTGGCCAATCTCGTCGCGCCGGCATGAGGCGCCGCCGGCCGAGCTAGGCTAGCGCGCGGGCGACGCGGAAGCCGACGATGTCGTTGCCGAGCACCGCGGAAAAACCGTTGCGCAAGGCCGAACGCAGGTAGCGCGGGTTGTACAGCCACGAGCCGCCGCGCAGGATGCGGCGGCTGGCGTCGCCGCCCTCTTCCCAGGCGCGGCCGTCGGCGGGCGCGCCCTCATAGTTGTCGTGCACGACGTCCTGCACCCATTCCCATACGTTGCCGTGCATATCGTACAAACCCCAGGGGTTGGGCGGAAAGTCGCCGGCCGCGCTGCTGCCGCCGCGATACTGCCCGCGCGCGCTGCCGTTGTAGGTGTAGTGGCCGTCGTAGTTGGCGTGCTCGGTGCTGATCTCGTCGCCGAAGCTGAACGCGGTCTTGCTGCCGGCGCGGCAAGCGTATTCCCACTCGGCCTCGCTGGGCAAGCGGTACACCTGGCCGGTCCGGCCGCTCAGCCACTCCAGATACAGCTGGGCGTCGTGCCAGCTGACGCCGACCACGGGATGGCGGTCGTTCTGCACGAAGCCGGGGTTTTCCCAATCCGTCTCGGACTGCGCCACCCAGCCGGTGGCGCGGACGAACTGGCGCCACTGGCCGACGCTGACCGGATGCCGCCCCAGCGCGAACGACTGCTCGATGCCGACCCAGTGCTGCGGCGTTTCGCGGTCCAGCCAGCTTTTTTGCGAGCCGGCCGCCATCGCGATCTTACGTTCGTGTTCGGGCGATCCCATCTGGAAGCGACCGGTCGGGATCAGCACCAGTTCCGGCCCTTTGCCGCTGCCGTCGAGGAAGCTGTCGCGCAGCACGCCGTCGGCGTCCGCCACCGGGCTGGCCGGCGTCGGCATCTGCCGCGCCAGCTCGGCCGCGGCGCGGCTGGCCAGTTCCTTGCGGGCGCGCTCCTGCTCGGCGCGGTAGGCCGCCTCGGCCTTCGCCTGCTGCGCCTTGCGCTGCTGCTCCTGGTGTTCCAGCAGCGCGGCGGCGGCGTCGGCCTCGCGGCGCGCGCGCAGTTGCTCGCGCAGCGTCTCCTTGCGCGCCTTGCGCGCCGCCTCCGCCTCAAGGTGGCGCCGGGCGTCCTGCGCCTTGCGCAACTGCTCCAGGCGCAGCTTCTCGGCGGCCGCCGCCTCGGCCTCGGCCTTGCGCTTGGCGGCCAGCTCCTGCTGGCGTTTTTTCTCGATCAGGCGCGCCTGCTCGGCCAGCGCCGCCACCTCCTTCTGCCGCTGCGCCTCGCGCGCGCGCGCCTGCTCGGCCTGCTCGGCCAGCTCCGCTTCGGACGGGCCGGCGGCGCGCTCCAGCTTGTCCAGCAGGGCCTGCACCGACGCCGGCCGCAGCTCCGCCGTCAGCGAGAAGCCGTTCTGCAGCACCTGCCACTGGGCCGCGTTCAAGCCGCCCGGCGCCGACGGCAAATGACCGGCGCCGCGCGTGTCGTCGAAGGGCATTTTCCCTTCCAGCATCTGGTAGACCATCACGGCAACGGCGTACACGTCCAGGCGCGGGCTCGGTTGGCGCTGGTGCGTGCCGGACTCCGGCGCCCGGTAACCGCTGGTGCCGGCGTTCGGCGTTTGCAACCCGATGCTGCTGCCGGCGTTGCGCACGCGCGAGGCGATGCCGAAGTCGAGCAGCTTGATGTCGCCCTTCTGCGTCAGGAAGACGTTGCCGGGCTTGATGTCGCGGTGCACCAGCTTGTGCTTTTCCCACGCATACGACAGCGCGTCGGCCACCGGCAGCAGCATCTGCCGCACCGTTTCCAGCGGCAGCGGCCCCTGCCGGCCCAGATAGTTGTCGAGGTCTTCGCCCTCCAGGCATTCCATGATGATGAAATAGCTGGAGGTGGCCGGGTCTTGCGCCCATTCGTAGACGCGCACGATGTGTTCGTGCGCCAGCTTGCGCGCCTGGGTCGCCTCCTCGATCAGCAGCTTGGCGTGGGTGGCGCTCTGCGTCAGTTGCGGCGGCAGGATTTTCAGCGCCACCATTTCGCTATTGCCCAACTCGGCGTGCGTGGCCAGGTCGGTGGCTTGCCAGACCTGGCCCATGCCGCCCTGCGCGATCAGGCGCTCCAGCCGGTAACGGCGGTTTTGCGGGCCGATTTCCTGCCCGGCCATCAGGCCCAGCTCGGTGCCCTGGCGCGGCGCGGCGGTGGCGGCGGGCGCAGGCGCGCCGGCCGCCGCCGGCGGCGCGTATTCGGCGTCGAGGATGGCGTTCTTGCGACTGTCGAATTCCTGCTGGCTGAGCAGGCCGTCGTCGTGCAGGGCGCGCAGTTCGCGGAGCTTGTCTCTGGCGGTTTGCATCATCAAGGCTGGTGGTTCGCTTCCATCATGGCTGCAGGGGCGCGCCGCAGGTGGCGCAGAATTTGTCGTCGGGGCCGGCCGGGTGGCCGTTGGCGCAGCGGCGCGCCGTTACGCCGTGGTGGTGGTGCACGGTGGCGCCGGCCTGGGCCACGCCCACGCCCAACTGCGCCTGCGCCGACAGCGCGTGGCTGTGCGCCGCGTTTTGCAGGTTGATCAGGTCGAGCTGGTGGCGTCTGTCCTTGTCGGCCTGCGCCTCCATATGGGCGCGCTCCTCCAGCACGCGCTCGTGCGCCATGCGCAGCGCGTCCAGCGGCGCGATGCTGTTCTCGGCGGCGGCGACGGCCGCCAGCGCATGGATCTGCTCGGCGCTCATGCCGGCCTGCACCTGGGTTTTCAGGATCTGCGCCAGCGCCGCCGCGTTCGGCGCGTCGGCCAGCGCCACCTTGCCGGTGTCGCTCAACTGGCCGATGGTTTCGATGCGCTCGATGTCGATGCGCGCCAGCTCGGCCGCGTGGGCCTGCCGCGCGATCAGCAGATCGTACTCGCCCTTCCAGCGCGCATAGTCCTGGTCGCGAGCCTGGGCCAGCGCCTGCAACTGGCGCTGCCACTGCGCCTCCTGCTCCTGCTGGCTGAGTATCTGGCGCTGTTCGTCGATGTCGAGCTGGTCGAGCTGGGTCTTGTGCTGGTTCTGCTGCAGCTGGCGGGCGTGGATGGCGTCGGCCTCGATGGTGCGCAGCAGCTTTTCATGCTGGGCGATGGCCTCCGCCTGCGCGCCGGCGCGCTTGAGCGCCTCGATCTTGTCGCCGACCTCGGCCACCTGCACCTGCGTCGCCGCGTCCTTGACGGCGTCGGCGCGCAGCAGATCGCGCTGCTGGCCCAGTTGCAGCTGGTCCTGCCACTCCTGCACGCGCTCGGCCTCGCGCTTGCGCGCCGCGCTTTCCAGCGCCGCGCCCTGCCAGCGCGCCTTGTGCTGCTCCGCCTCCATCTGCGCCTCGCGCTGGGCCGCCTCGGCCTGGCTCTGACGCAGCCGCGTCAGCTGGGCGCGGCGGTAAGCCTCGTCCTCGATCACCAGCGCCTGGGCGATCTGGTTGTCGATCTGCTGCAGGTGCAACTGGTGCGAAAAGCGCTGCTGGGCCAGTTGCATCTGCTCGCGCCCCGACTGCTGCGCCAGCTCCAGTTCGGTGCGCATCTTGATGCCGGCCAGCGCGCGCACATGCTGCCACCCGGCGGCGGCGTCGGCGCGCACGGCGTTCTGCTGCGCCAGCTCGTGCTCCAGCTCGGCCAGCGTGGCGCCGGCGCCGCGCTCCAACGCCTGCTTGCGCGACGTCGATTCGAGGATGCGGCCGTACAAATCGACCTGCCGCGCGCGGATCGCCTGCACCCGCTCGGCCTCCTGCTGCGCCAGCTCGGCCTTCTCGACGCTGGCGTCCTGGCGCAACTCGGCGCGGCGGTAATCGAGCCGCATAGTCTGTTCCTGGCGCCAGATGCCCTGCCACTCCTGCTCGTCGTAGAGCTGGTCGAGCTGCTTGACGTGCTCAAGCTGGGCGTGGCGCTCGTCGGCCACCAGCCACAAGGTGCCGACGCGGGCGCGGTTGGCATCGAATTTATCGTGACGCAGCGCCAGCGTGTCGACCCGCACGGCCGCCAGCCCGTACTGCGCCAGGCGCAGCTTGAGCGCGCCCTGCAGCCGCTCGTCGAGCTGCGCGCGCAGTTCGGCGTTGCCGGCCATGTCGCGCATCGAGCGCCCGCCGACGAACTCGCCGGCCAGCTGGCGCACCGAGGGCGCCAGCAGGTCGTGCAGGTGCTGCGTCGTCACGGTGCCCGGCGCGGTCATGAAATGCTGCGCGAAGGCGGCCACCTGCTCGACCTTGATGCTGACGGTGAAGCGCGCCGACACTTTCAGGTATTCGGCCGTGGCCAGATCGGCGAATTCGAACGCGACCGGCAGCGCCGTCATGCGCGTGATGAGGATTTCCGCGTGCTGGTCGCGCAGCAGGTGGTTCAAGCGGGTGAAAAAACCTTCGATTTCGTACTCGCCCTGCGGCACCTCGGTGGCCTTGTCGCCCTGCAGGATATAGGCGCGGCTGGCGGCCGGCACGCGCAGCGTCTTGTTGAAGACGCCGGACAGCTCGCGCACGCCGAAGAACACGGCCAGCTCATCGGCGGCCGGCACCCAGCGGTTCTCGCGCAGCACCGGCTCGCTGTGCGGCGCGCCCAAGGTCAGGCCGCAGGCGCCGCAGTAGCCCGACGCGTCGGCGTTCTTATGCTCGCACCGCGGGCACTTGACGCCGCCAAAACCAAACATTTGGAACATGTCAGACTCCTCATCTATTCATTTGCCGCCGGGCTGGCCCGCCGATTTTAGCAGGGGCACACCCGAATCACTAATGCGCACGCGTCAAATGACGCCGATACGCTCTATCCACGCCACCGAGGCGCCTTTTGCCTTCAGCCCGGCGGAAAAATCGCCGCCGCCATCGCGCCAGTCGGCCGGCAGCAGCACGCGGTCGCCCGCCACGGCCAGACGCAGTATCAAGTCGAGCTTCGGCGCGCGCCCCTCGACGCTGTCGACGCGGCCGGCGTGCCAGGCCGACGAACAGCCGCTGGCGATCACGCGCCCGCGCGGCACGAACTCGCGCCCGCGCGCCAGCCGGTCCGCCAGCACCAGCGCCAACTCGTAGGAACTGCCCTGGAAGCGCGTTTCGCCGAAGCGCACGACGGTGCGCCAGCGCCCCAGCGCGCGGCCGTCGAAGTGGCGCGCGCCGACCAGCGCCTGGCGCACCGCCAGCTGCGCCGCCAGATCCAGGCCCGGCACGGCGATCGCGCCCTCCTCGTCGTCGCCGGCTTGCGCCAGCGGGTGCACGCTGACCTCGACCCAGCACAGGCTGTCGTTGACGCCGCCGCTGTGCAGGGGGAACCAGGCGCGCGCGCCCGACACGCAGGCGGCCGGGTCGGTGTGGCCGCTCAGGCCGCCCAGGTGCGTCAGGCGCAGGCAGTGCGCGCCCGGGCTCGCGCCTTCGCCGCCGAGTATCAGCGCGGCCGCCTGCGGCAATGGCGCCACGGGCGCTTGCGGCGGACCGTCGACCTGCCCCAGGTGCCAGGCATCGGACCAGCCGCACGCGTACACGACGCCCTGGGCGCTCAGGTATTCGCCGCGCACCATGCGGTCGGCCAGCACGGCCGCCAGCTCCCAGTCGCGCTGCTGCGGCTGCGGCGCGATGTCCATGCTCAGCACCACCTGGTCGCGGCTGTCGAGGCGCGCCTCGGTGTGGCGCGCCAGGCGCACCACTTCCTGCATGCGCTCGCACGCGGCAGGCGCGCCCGCGACGGTGCACTTGACGTCGGCGCGGTTGCCGCGCGGGCGGCGCGTCGCCGTGACAGTCAGCACGCGCCCGTCGGCGAGCACGCAGCGGCATTCGGCGCTGTCCGGTAAATCGATCATGACGGTTCCTTGCGCTCGTCCTGCTGCAGCGCGGCGAACGGCGCGCGCCGCATGTCCAGGCAATGCTGCAGATTCGACAGGATGCGGTCGGCCTCGTCCAGCAGCGCCGGCAATTGCGCCGGCGCGGCCAGTTGCAGGCGCGCCAGCAGCGCCCAGCCCTCGTCCAGCGCGTGCGCGGCGGCGGCGCTTGCCGCCGTGCGGCGCGCCTGCTGGGCGGCGGCGAGGCGCTGGCCGGGCGCGGCCCATTCCAGCGACGGCATCGTCGCCACGCCGGCGCCGGCCAGGTCGAGGCGCTGCAGCAGCGCGCCGTGGGCCAGGAACAATGCCTGGCCGGGCGGCAGCGCCAGCAGACGCAGCGCGCTGGTGGCGGCCGGCAGTTCGAGGAACAGGCGGCGCAGCGACTGGGCGTCGCCGGCCGGCGGCTGCGGCGCCGCCGCGCCGGCCGGCACCGGTGCCGGCGCGACAGCGGCCGGCTGCGCGCGCGCCCGCAACATGGCGGCGAAATCGACGCGCTCGCCCAGGTCGGCCGGCAGGCAATCCTCGACGGTGACGCCGAAGCGGGTGTACAGCAACTGGTTCAGGCCGCCGCGAAACGCGTGCCACTCGTCCAGCGAGGTGCAAGGCGGCAGTTCCAGGTTGCCTTGGCTCAGTTCCAGTTGCAGCGCGGCTTGCAGGGCCGCGCCGAAACGCGCCAGCGCAAGGCGCGGTTCACCGTCCGCCTCGCTGAGCAGGAACAGGTCGAAGCGCTGCAGCGCGACGCGCGGATCGGCGGCATCGATGACAAACTGCAGCGACAAACCCAGCTCCGGCGCGGCCGCGAACGGCGTCAGATCGACGCTGTACGGGCCGGGGTGGAAGCACCAGGCGCGCTCGCCCCGCGCCAGCGCCACGCGCGCGGCCGTGCGCCGGCGCGCCTGGTTGGCGGCGTCGAAGATGACGAGCACGCCGCCTTCCGGGACGCTGTCGCCGTCGCCGAGCCGCAGCGCGATCACGCCCGCGTGGGCGCCCAGCGCGGCGCTGTCGGCGGCGCGCTGGGCCGGCCAGTTGAACAGTGCCATGTCAGGCCGGCGCCAGTTCGACGGCGAAGACGGCGCCGTACATATGGAAATGCGATGCCGGCGCTGTGTCGAAGGCCCAGCGGCACTCGCATTCGCCGTCGCCGTCAAGCCGGCCCTGCAGGATGACCGCGCCGCCGCCATCGACGACGCGCAACAAGGGCCGCTCACGCATCAGGCGCGCGGCAAACGGCGCCACGGCCGCCAGCTTCAGGATGATCTGCCAGCCATCGGCCTGCGCCAGGAAGTGCAGGCTCCAGCAGCCATCGTCGGTGCCCAGTTGTTCCAGGGCGGCGCCGTCCGCGGCGGCGCGCAGCATGCCGCCGCTGCCGTGCCAGGCGACTTCATTGGCCGCGGCCGCCGCGCCGCGGCGCCGCTCCAGCGTCAGGTGGCGGAAACGGCGCAGCGTCAGTGGCGACTGCGCCAGCGCGCGCCGCTCGTTCATCGTCAGCGCGCGCGAACCGTCGAGCGCGGCCAGCATCGTGGCGTCGGCCAGCATCAGGCGGTCGCCGTCCACCGCGCGCGCCAACAGCAGGCGCTCGCGCAGTTTGCCATCGACGGCCTTCGGACCTTGCTGCGTTTTCGCATTCACATCGTTCTCCTTGAATTTGTCGCCGCGTTCTCCGCCACGTTTGCCGCCTGCAGCCTGGCGATGGCCTGGTTGCGCCGCTTGCGCAGCGTCGGCATCGAAATCCGCTCCAGCGCCGCCAGTTGCTGCAGGGTCGGCAGCGCGCCGGTGGCGGGATCTCGCCATGCGTCTGGATAGGTATCGTCCGCGCCGCCGAGTATTTTCTGGTACACCGCCAGCCGGATCGGCAGCGACTCCTCCTTGAGCATCCGCAGCGCCCAGCTGCCGGCGTCCTGCGCCGCGCCCGCCAGTTCAATATAGCGGAGGGGCAGGGAAACGCCAGCGGCGGCGGCCTCGTCGCGCGCCGCCCGCTCCGGGCTGGCCGCCGCTTCGGGCGGCGCGGGCTCGTCCTCCTCCGGCGCGGCCTCGAATTCCTCGGGCTCGGCCGCCAGGATGCGGTCCTCGGCGCCGTCCGGCTCCGGCTCGCCCATCACGCGCCAGTAGTCCTCCAGCCACAGGGTGGCTTCGCCGGCGTCGCCCTGCCAGTCGTCGGCGCCGTCCAGATTGGCCGACAACTCCTCGTAGTCGCCGATCTCGGCCAGCATCGCCCCTATCGTCGCAGGATTGTTTTTCAGGCTGGCGAAGCGCTTCGAGCGGGTGTGCAAGGGGCCGGGCGCGCCGCCGAAGCGCTCCAGCGTCTCGCTCCAGCGTATCACCCACTCGGGCTTGCAGCCGGCCACCGACTTCATTTGCCGGGTTTCGATCGGCACGCCTTGCAGCGGCCGCCCGAGGATGGCGGCCACCTGCTCGCCATGCTGGTGCCAGCCGGCGAACAGCGCGGCGATCTCGTGATAGGCCGTGTCGAGCATGCGGTAGGTGTAGATCTTGTTCGGCGAGCAGGCGCGCCCCGACGCCACCTGGTAGCCGTCCGAGTCGACCTTGTCGCGCAGGCCGGCGTACATGTCGTTGACCTTCTTGCGCAGGATGCCGTCGGCGCCGGCGTCCAGCCAGAACGCGCCGGCGCGCTCCAGCGCCGCGACGAAACTGTCCCAGTAGCCGGGCTGGGCCTGCAGCTCATAGAGCAGGCTCAAGGCCAGCTCGGCGACGCTCTCGCCATAGCTGTTGCCGGCGGCGTCGGCGCGCGCGCCGCGGGCGCGCCGCAAGCCGGCCGACACGGCCTCGGTGTACCAGTCCAGCAGCGGCTCCGCGCCGCCGGCCAGCAATTGGCCGGCGGCGGCCTGTTTGAATACCTGTAAAGAGCACTGCCCAAGTAGTTTGCGTACTTGTTCCCAGCCGTGTTCCTGATATCTGGTGCCTGGCAGGCGCATAATTCCCTATTCATCAAAGCGCGCCGAAAGGCTTCGACGGACGCGTCGAAATCATGCCACATATCGACCTGCGCCATAGTCCGGTTTACAAGGCTATTTCGCCCTCTGTTCGGGCTTCTGCGCGAGCAGCGTGGACAGCACCGCCGCCACCACCGGCGCGGCGTGCTCGCCGCCGCTTCCCTCGGAGTGGCTGACAAAGGCCGCCACGGCGATGCGGTGCCGGCGTCCCGGCAGGCGCCCCGGCTCCAGCCAGCCGGTGAACCAGACCGTCGCCAGTTCGCGCCGGCTGCCGTCGGGCAGCGCCACGCTGGACGGCGAGGTGCCCGTTTTGCCGTACAGGCCGGGCCGCAGCGGCGCCAGCGCCGCCGCGCCGAACGCCCCGGCGGCGGTGCCGGCGTCGACGACGCCCTTCATGCCGGCGCGGATGCGGTCGAGGCGGATCGCCAGCGCCGGCGCCGCCGCCGTCTTGCTGTCGGCGCCGTCGAGCGCCAGCAACAGGCGCGGCGCCACCACCCTGCCCTGGCCGATGGCGGCCGAGGCCAGCGCCATTTGCAGCGGCGTCGTCTGCATGCGCAGGCCGATCGCCATCTGGCGCAACTCGTGGCGCGTGTGGATGGTGTCGATGTGCGACGGCGTCGCCTGCAGCGCGTCCCAGGCGGACCAGTTGAAGTCGTCCGGCAGCAAGCCGCCGTCCAGCCGCAGCGCCTGTTCAAAACCGAGCAGGTGGGCGGCGCCGACGATCGGGCGCACGCCGTCCAGCGCCGCCGGGTCGAGCGCCTGTAGGTCCGGCGCGCCGCCGTCGGGGCGGCCGAACAGGCTGCGGTCGCTCAATTCGCCGGTCCAGGCGAACCAGGTGTTCAGGCTGTAGGTCAGCGCCTGCGCCAGGCCGAGGCGGCCGTCCTGGGCGCGCCGGTCCAGGCTTTGCTCGCGGTAGTTGGTGATGTGGGCCAGGCGCGTGTCCTGCGGATAGGTGGCGGCGTCGGTCTGGAAGGCGAAGCCGCGCTGGCGCGCCACGCGGTTAATCGCCGGCAGCGGCTGCCCCGCCAACAGCGCCTCGACGGCGGGATCGTTTTGCGCCGCCAGTTCCAGGCCCAGCGCGCTGATGACCTTGAAGGTCGAGCCGGGACTCTGATGGGCGCCGCCGTCGTGCTGCAGCGCCGGCAGCCGCAGCGGGCTGCGCGCCGGGTTGGCCTGGTCGAAGTCGCGCACCTCGGCCCAGTTGTCGTCGTTGACGGCGCCCGCCCCGGCGCCGGCGGCGGCCAGCACGTCGCCCGTTTCCGCGTCGAGGAAGACCAGGCCGGCGCGGCGCCCCGGCGGCGGCGCGTGGCCGCCGGCGCAGGCGGCGCCGTCCCAGCGGCCGCGGCGCATGCCGACGCAGTCGAGCGCGCGCTGGCTCAGCGTCTGCAGCGCCAGGTCGAGCGACAGGCGCGCCGTCGCCGCCCGGGGCAAGCGCCCCAGCATGCCGGCCACGCTGCTGTGGTGCTGCGCGTTCAATCCCAGCAAAGGCGCCAGGCCGGCGGCCACGGCCGGCCCGGTCGGCGCGCCGTCGGCCCACAGCAGCGTGCCGTCGCGGTCGCGCAGCAGCACCGGCGCGACGCCGGGCGGCTTGGCCGGCGCCGCGCCGCCCGTTTCCAGCGCCTGCCACACCAGCTTGCCGCCGACCACGCGCAGGTGGCGGTATTGCTGGTCTTTCTGGCCGTTCAAGCTGGCCGCGTCGAGCGGACCCACGTCCAGGCGCAGCGCGCGCGCACCCGGCAAGGGCGTCAGGGTCAGCGCCTGCACCGCGTCCGGCGCCGGACAGGCGCGCCCGCTGCAGGCCGGCTGGGCGCGCACGCTCGCGCCCTCGACGGCGAGCAGGCGCCCGGCCAGCATCAGCGCAACCGGCGCCGCGCCGGCCGGCAGCGCCAGCGTCAAGCGCAGCGGCGCCGCGCCGCCCGCCTGCGGCTGCGCCACCCGCTGCCACGGCGCCCAGCCTTGCGGCAGCTCGGCGAACAGGCGCGCCGCCGCCGGCATGTGCGCCGTCGTCGCCACATCAAGCCCGCCCGCACTGGCCTGCCAGCGCCCGGCCGGGCCGGCGCCGGCGCCGGCGCGCCAGGCCAGCAGGCGCAACTCGTCGTTGAAGATGTCGATCTGCTGGCGCACATAGGCGCCGTCGGCCTGCTGGTATAAGCGCTTGATCAGCTTGGCGCCACCGGCGTCGAGCGGCACGCCGCTCCAGCCGGACAGCTCGACGGCGCGCCCGGATACGGGCGACGCCAGCCACTGCGGCAGGTCGCGCGGCGCCAGCTCGACCGCGCCGGCGGCGGACAGGCGCACCAGGCCGCGCGCCTGCAAATCGAGGAACAATGTCTGGTCCTCCAGGCCGGCGCGCGCCGCCTGCGGCACGCGGTAGGAACCGGGCGCGAGATAGGCGCTGACGGGTTTGCCGCGCGCCGGGAAGGCCGTCACCAGCGCCTTCGCCGCCGCGGCGCCGGGCGCGGCGCGATACAACTGCAGCAGCAGTTCGCCGGCCTGCGGGCAGGCGACGCTGGCGCGGCGCTCAAGGCGCAAGGCCGAGTCCGCGCCCCACATCAGCCAGCCGTGCTGGCGCAGCGCCACCTGGGCGCTGGCGGCTTCGACGATCTGCCCCAGGCTGGCGTCGCCGACCCAGCGCGCCCCGCCCTGCCCGCTGCGCCAGTTCAGTTGCAGCGGCTGGCTGTGCGGGTCGGCGAAGTCGGGCAGCGCCATGCCGCTGATCTGCACCTCGGGCATCGCGGCGCCCGCCGCCGCGCCGTCGCCGACCAGCAGCACATTGCGCAGCGTGACGGCGCCGGCCGCGCCGTCGTTGCGCGCCACCCAGCGGCGCACGTCGTCGAAGCGGTAGCCCAGACGCAGCGGCGACAGGCGCGGCCGGGACGGGTCGAGCAACTGGCTGCACAGGTCGACGCGCACCGGCTTGGCCGCCTGCATGCCGGCGGCGATCAGCAGAACGCCGCCATCTTCGCGCTGCAAGCTCAGCCCTGAACCGGCCGGCACGCTGAAGGCGGCGCCCGGCACGACTGCCTGATAGGTGCGCAAGGCGCGCGCCTCGTCGGGCGCGCGCGCCGCCACCGAACCCAGGTGGCGGGCGTGGCCGGCGATCAAGGCCGCGCCCGCCAGCGCCGCCAGCGCGCCGGCCAGGCCGAGCCGGAAACCCGCCCCACGCCAGGCCCGGCGCGGCGACGCGGCGGCGCCGGCGCGCAGATTGGCGGCGCGGCGGCGCGCGCGGCGGCGCTGGGCCAGACTCTGCGTCAGCGTGTGAATGAAGCTTGCCATCTGCCCCTCATGAGCGTGGAGTGAGCGCGTCCGGCACGGCGCCGGCGGTCTCTCCTTGCTTAGCGGAGGGCGGGGCAAAGCGCCGCCGGCACGCGCGCCCGATTCACGCCGTTTTTTTGCAGTTTATCCCGCAAAAAGCCCCACTTGTCGCAATCCCGTGGCGACGCGGGAAGCACATGGTTAAAGTGGACACATACCAACTCTCCACCCGAAAGGAAGCATCATGAAAGTGTTGAAAAATATGGAAATCGTCTTCACCGTCGCCGCCGCCCTGGCCTGCTCCGCCGCCTTCGTCAGCGTCATGCAGCCACAGGCTCCAGCCAGCGCCAGCGCGGCATTGAGCGCACCGGCCGCCAGCAGCACGGGCGAATACATGCCGGTCGTCGTCATCAGCGCAAAACGCATGACGCCAGCAGAAAAAAAGCAGTCGCTGATCGATGAGCGCAAACAGTCGCTGGTGGCGATCAACGAAAGCAAGGCTTGAGCGCGCCATGCCGCCTGGACGCCGCCGACGCGGGCCAGGCGGACAGCTGCCTGCGCCGCTGAGGGCAGCGCCCGCCAGCGCAGAAACGCCTGTACAGATTCTGTGTCAGTTGTAAAGAGTTGCTTCAATCCCGCCCAAGCGGCGAACGCCCCGCTATAGTCCATTTCACGCAACACGGAAATGGAGAACGCCATGAAACCCAGCCTATACGCCGCAGCCATGATCGCCATCAGCTCGGCCGCCTTCCTGCCAGCGCATGCGATGGCCCAGGTCGACGTCAGCATCCACGTCAGCAACGCCCCGCCGCCGCCGAAATTTGAAAGCGCACCGCCAGCGCGCCGCGGTTATGTGTGGGCGCCCGGATACTGGAACTGGGATGGCCACCGCCACGTATGGAGCGCCGGCCAGTGGCAGCCCGAGCGCGACGGCAGCCAGTACCGCGCCGCCGAATGGGTGCCGGAGCACAACGGCTGGCGCCTGAACCGGGGCGGCTGGATGGTCGTCCAGAGCCAGCCCGCGCGCGGCGACTACCTCCAGATCGCCCCGCCGCCGCCACGCCACGAGCGCATGCCGCGCGCGCGCCACGGCTACCTCTGGTCGCCGGGCTACTGGGAATGGCGCGGCCAACGCTACGCCTGGGTGCCCGGCGCGTGGCTCGCCGAGCGGCGCGGCTACGACTACAGGCAACCGAACTGGAGCCAGCGCGATGGCCACTGGTATATGGAGCCGGGCCGCTGGCATCGGCATGGCGGGCGCGGCGACCGCGACGGCGACGGCGTGCCGAACCGCCACGACCGCCACCCGGATAATCCGCGCCGCGATTAAGCGGACAGTCTGCAAGCGCCCTCTTCTGTATTACAATCCCGACACGATTTCACGCGCATCAGGGGTGTCGATGGAGGTTGCAGATATTAACTACGGTTCGGACCCGTCCGGCCTGGTCTGGGGTTTCCTGTTCGGCAGCGGCGCGCAGGTGCTGGCGCTCGACTCGGCCGCCGCGCGCGACTGGATACGCCAGCCCGAGCGGCGGCCCGGGGAATTCATCTGGCTGCATTTCAATCTGTCCAACGCGGCCAGCGAGAAATGGCTCACCAGCCATGTCAGCCTGGCCGAGGAATTTTACGAAACGCTGCACCAGGGCTCGCGCTCGACCCGCATCGAACTGGCCGAAAACACCCTGATCGCCGTCGTCAACGACGTGCTGCACAATTTTTCCTTCGAGGCGTCCGACATTTCGACGCTGTGGCTCAGCGTCACCGAGCGCATCGTCATCAGCGCCCGGCGCGCGCCGCTGCGCTCCATCGAGCGGCTGCGCCAGGCCGTCAAGAACGGCGAACCGATCCGCTCCCCCGTCGAGCTGCTGATCCACCTGCTGCGCGACCAGGCCGACGTGCTGGTCAACATCGTGCGCGACGCCGTCGCCCGCGTCGACGACATCGAGGACAAGCTGCTGGCCGGCCGCGTCATGCACAAGCGCGAAGACCTGGGCGCCTTGCGGCGCGTGCTGGTGCGGCTGCAGCGCCTGATGGCGCCGGAACCGGCCGCGCTGTTCCGCCTGCTGCTGCGCCCGCCCGTCTGGATCGCCGAACTCGACACGCAGGAGCTGCGCCAATCGACCGAGGAATTTTCCGTCGTACTCAGCGACATGTCCTCGCTGCAGGAGCGCATCAAATTGCTGCAGGAAGAGATCGCCGCCCGCGTCAACGAGCAAAACAACCGCAGCCTGTTCGTGCTGACCATCGTCACCGTGCTGGCCCTGCCGATCAACATCATCGCCGGCATGCTCGGCATGAACGTGGGCGGCATCCCGCTGGCCCAGCACCCGCACGGCTTCCTGATCATCGCCGTCATCGTCGTCACGTTCACGATCGTGGCCGGCTGGGTGGTGGTGCGCCTGCAAAGAAACCGCTAGGCAAGGGAGCATTTGCGATCACTAGACGACCGGTCTAATTTGCAGTATGATGCGATCCATGAGCACTGAATACAAAGACGTCCGCCAGCACATTCTCGACACGGGCATGGCCATCATCAGCGGCAAGGGTTACGCCGCCGTCGGCCTGAACGAGATATTGACGAGCGCGAATGTGCCGAAGGGCTCCTTCTACCACTACTTCAAGTCGAAGGAAGCGTTCGGCGAAGCCCTGCTGGACTATTACGTCACCAGCTACCTGGCCCATCTGGACGAGGTATTGCGGCCCGACGGCACCCCGGCGGCGCGGCGCCTGATGGCTTACTGGTCGCGCTGGCGCGACACGCAGTCGGACTGTTGCCCGGACGGCAAATGCCTGGTCGTGAAGCTGGCCGGCGAAGTGTCCGACATGTCCGAGGCGATGCGCCTGGCGCTGCTGCGCGGCACGACGCTGATCTGCGAGCGGCTGGCCGCCAGCATCGTCGAAGGCGTCGCGGACGGCTCGCTGCCCGGCCCCTACGATGCGCCGCACACGGCCGTGACGCTGTACCAGATGTGGCTGGGGGCTTCCCTGCTGACCAAGATCCGGCGCGACCGCAACGCGCTGGAGGCGGCCATGCTGGCCACGGCCGCCATGCTGAAACTGCCCGCCGACACGATTCACGCTTGATTTCCATCCCTGCCCCGGCGGGCCGCCACCAGCCCGCCCCGGCATTTTTTTACCGCAGCACTAGACGACCAGTCTAATTTTGGAGCGACACATGCAGAATTTTGAATTTTATAATCCGACCAAGATCGTCTTCGGCGCCGACACCATCGCCAAGCTGTCCACGCTGGTGCCGGAACATGCCCGCGTGCTGATCCTGTACGGCGGCGCCAGCGCCGAAAAAAACGGCACGCTGGCCGAAGTGCGAGCCGCGCTGGGCCAGCGCCATGTGCAGGAATTCGGCGGTATCGAGCCGAACCCCAGCTATGAAACGATGCTGCGCGCCGTGGAACAGCTGCGCCGCGAGAAACTCGACTTCCTGCTCGCCGTCGGCGGCGGCTCCGTCATCGACGGCAGCAAATTCGCCGCCGCCGCCGCGCTCTACGACGGCGAGCCATGGGAGATCATGCAAAGCTTCGGCAGCGCCGTCACGGCCGCGCTGCCTTTGGGCGTCGTGCTGACGCTGCCGGCGACCGGCTCGGAGATGAACAACGGCGGCGTCATCACGCGCAAGTCGATCCAGACCAAGCTGCCCTTCCACAGCAGCCACGTGTTCCCCCGCTTCTCCGTGCTCGACCCCAGCAAGACCTACACGCTGCCGGGCAAGCAGGTGGCCAACGGCATCGCCGACGCCTTCGTCCACATCGTCGAGCAATACCTGACCTATCCGGCCGGCGGCATGGCGCAGGACCGCTTCGCCGAAGGCTTGCTGCAAACCCTGGTCGAGATCGCGCCGCGGGCGCTGGCCCGGCCGGACGACTACGAAGTGCGCGCCAACCTGATGTGGGTGGCCTCGCTCGCCCTCAACGGCCTGATCGGCGCCGGCGTGCCGCAAGACTGGGCCACCCATTTGATCGGCCACGAGCTGACGGCGCTGTACGACATCGACCACGCCCGCACGCTGGCCATCGTGCTGCCGTCGCTGCTGCAGTCGCAGCGCGACGCCAAGCGCGCCAAGCTGCTGCAGTACGGCGCGCGGGTCTGGGGCATCGACGCCGGCGGCGAGGATGAGCGCATCACGGCGGCGATTCAACGCACCCGCGCCTTCTTCGAAAGCCTGGGCATCGGCACGCGCCTGTCCGACTACGGCCTGGGCCAGGAAGCGGTCGACGCCGTCGTCGCCCAGTTGCAGGCGCACGGCATGACGGCGCTGGGCGAGCACAAGAAAATCGACCTGGCCGCCAGCCGCGCCATCCTCCACGCCGCACTCTGATTCACCAACCGGCGGCCCGGGCGACAGCGCGGGCCGCCGCCACTCAGCCGATGCATCCACATCAGGACATGCCATGACACAAAGCAAACACAACAACCGCCACATCGTGTTGCATTCGCGCCCGCACGGCGCCCCGGACGCCAGTACCTTCGCGCTGCGCGACGGCGCCGTGCCGGCGCCCGCCGCCGGCCAGCTGCTGCTGCGCACCGTGTACCTGTCGCTCGACCCGTATATGCGCGGGCGCATCAGCGACGCGCCCTCCTACGCCGCCCCCGTCGAACTGGGCGCCGTGATGGTCGGCGCCACCGTCTCGCGCGTCGAAGCGTCGCGGCACCCCGACTATGCGCCGGGCGACCTGGTGCTCGGCTACAGCGGCTGGCAGGACTACGCGCTCTCCGACGGCGAAGGCTTGAGCAAGCTGGCCGCCGACATGGCGCAGCCCTCGGCCGCGCTGGGGGTGCTCGGCATGACCGGCTTCACCGCCTACATGGGGCTGCTCGACATCGGCCAGCCGCAAGCCGGCGACACCGTCGTCGTCGCCGCCGCCAGCGGCGCGGTCGGCTCCATCGTCGGCCAGATCGCCAAGCTCAAGGGCTGCCGCGTGGTCGGCATCGCCGGCGGCGCCGACAAGTGCAGCCACGTCGTCGACGAGCTGGGCTTCGACGCCTGCATCGACCACCGCGGCGCCGACCTGCCAGGCCGGCTGGCCGCCGCCTGCCCGGACGGCATCGACGTGTATTTTGAAAACGTCGGCGGCGCCGTGTTCGACGCCGTGCTGCCGCTGCTCAAGGTCGGCGCCCGCGTGCCCGTCTGCGGCCTGGTCGCCCACTACAACGACACGGCGCTGCCGGCGGGGCCGGACCGCACCGGCCTGCTCACGCGCGCCCTGCTGACCAAGCGCATCAAGATGCAGGGCTTCATCATTTTCGATTACTACGATCAGCGTTACGGCGAATTTGTCGCGCAGATGAACATCTGGCTCAAAGCGGGCCAGATCCGCTTCCGCGAAGATGTCGTGGACGGCCTGGAACACGCGCCGCAAGCCTTCACCGGCCTGCTCGCCGGGAAAAATTTCGGCAAACTCGTCGTTCGCCTGGCCGACCGCTAAACCCATTCATCGACAGGAGTATGGAAATGAACGTCTTGATGGTATTGACCTCGCACGAACGGCTCGGCGACACCGGCCACAAAACCGGCTTCTGGTTGGAGGAATTCGCCGCGCCCTACTACGTGCTCAAGGACGCCGGCGCCAGCATCACGCTGGCCTCGCCGCTGGGCGGCCAGCCGCCGCTGGACCCGAAAAGCGCGTCGCCGGAATCGCAGACTGCGGCCACGCGCCGCTTCCAGGCGGACGCGACGGCGCAAGCCCTGCTGGCCGACACCGCGCCGCTGGCCGGCGTCGACGCCGCCGGCTATGACGCCGTGTTCTACCCCGGCGGCCACGGCCCGCTGTGGGACTTGGCCGAAGACCGCGCGTCGATCGCGCTGATCGAAGCGATGCACGCGGCCGGCAAGCCGGTGGCGGCCGTCTGCCATGCGCCCGGCGTGCTGCGCCACGCCAAGGCGGCCGATGGCGCGCCGCTGGTCAAGGGAAAAAAAGTGACGGGCTTCGCCAACACGGAGGAGGACGCGGTCGGCCTGAGCAAGGTCGTGCCCTTCCTCGTCGAGGACATGCTCAAGGAAAACGGCGGCATCTATTCGAAGGGGGCCGACTGGCAAGCGTATGTATTGAGCGACGGTAGACTGGTCACCGGCCAGAATCCGGCGTCGTCGGCGGCGGCCGCCGAGGCTTTGCTCAAGCTGCTGTAAGACACCGCGCGTCCGGCCGAGGCCGGACGCCGGGGGAAATGCGCGGCGGATAAACAAATCCGCCCGCTCCCCGCCTGCCGCTCCGTTCGCATGGCTATAATCAAAGCTGATCGATTCAAACATCCACTTAGCCCCGGAGACACAGCAGACATGGCAGACCAGGAAATCGCGAAACACACGAAGAACGTCTTCAGCCTCGTCCCGCACAAGGAATACAGCGTCTGGCATAAAGTGCGCGAAATCGCCCAGGAAATACTCATCATCGTTTTCGCCGTCACCTTCAGTATCTGGCTGTACGGCGCCGGCGAGCATTATCGCGAACAGCAGCAGGTCAAAACCTTCCTGCTCGGCGTGAAGCGCGACTTGCAGAGCGACCTCGTGCGCATCAACGAAGTCATCGTCCACAATCGCAGCGTCGACGCCAACTTCCGCTACCTGGCAGCGCTCGACACAGCCACGCCGCCCACCCGGGGGCAGCTCGACGCGGCAATCCAGCAAGCCTATGCGACGCTTCACTTTACGCCGCAACTGAGCCGCTACGACGGCTTCAAGTCCGGCGGCAAGCTGAGCAACATCGAGGACGACGCCCTGCTGGAAAAACTCGTCGCGCTATACCAGCACAATGTGAAGCTGATCGATCTCTCGGAAAGCGCCTGGAACAAGCTCCATGATGATTTCATCGCCTACATCGACGCCGGCACCGACGCGGCCGGCGCCGGCGATCCACGCCAGAAGCTGCTGGCGGCGCCGAAAGGACGGCGCATATTGAGCGCTTTGCAGGCATCGCAGCAGCGCTACGACCGCTACCAGGCTTACGCCGACCTCGGCAAGCAGATCATCAAGGACATCGAGCTGGCCTACCCCGGCGCCGATGCCCGCCGCGCTGCGGCAAGATAGGCGCGCGACGATGCCGGAATTTGAGGAATTGATCGCCGCCGCCCACCACAGCGAGCGCGTGCGGGCGCGCCGGCTGGCGCGGCACGGCGCGATGCCGGAGCGGGACGCGCTGCGCCAGACGCTGGAACAGGCCGCCGGCACCCAGGGGCTGGCCGGCCTGCTGCGGGAACGCGCGCAGGAGCGCCTTGCCGAGGCCGGGCGGCGCGCCGCGCAAACGGCGCGCAAGGCCGAGGCGCTGGCCCGCAAGCGGGCCGGCAACGCCGCGCCGGCGACGGCCTGGCAAGCCTGGTTCGACGGTTCGGCGCAGCCGAATCCGGGCAGGATAGGCATAGGCGGCTTGCTCACCAGCCCCGCCGGGCGGCGCATTGAAATCAGCCGGCGCGCCGGCCACGGCAGCAGCAGCGAAGCCGAGTACAGCGCCTTGATCGCCTTGCTGGAAGCGGCCGTGCGCGAACGGCCGGCCGAATTACTGGTGTACGGCGACAGCCGCGTGGTCATCGACGACGTCAACCGGGTCACGGCGCCGGCCGCGTCGCTGGCGCCGCAGCGCGCCCGCGCCGACGCCCTGCTGGCGCGGCTGGGGCAGGTCACGCTGCGCTGGATTCCCCGGCACCGGAATGCCGAGGCGGACCGCTTGTCGCAACAGGGCGCCGCGCTGCCGGACGGCAGCGACGCTTAGCCGCCGTTGGCGATGCGCAGTTGCTGCCGCTGCGGCGCGCGCGCGGCGGATGCCATGCCGCGTGCCGCGGCCACGCCGGCGTCGCCGCGCAGCTTGAATACGCTGACCACTTGCGCCAGGCTCTCGGCCTGCACCTGCATCGATTCGGCCGCCGCGGCGGCCTCTTCCACCAACGCCGCGTTTTGCTGCGTCACCTGGTCCATCTGGCCGATCGCCTTGTGCACCTCCTCGATGCCGACGCTTTGCTCCGTGCTGGCGGCAGTGATTTCGGTGATGATGTCGCTGACGCGCTGCACGCTGGAGACGATGTCCTGCATCGTCAAGCCGGCTTCGGACACCAGCCTGCTGCCCTGATTGACCTGGTCCACCGAGTCGCCGATCAGGGTTTTGATTTCCTTCGCCGCCGAGGCCGAGCGCTGCGCCAGGTTGCGCACTTCCGAGGCGACGACGGCGAAACCGCGTCCCTGCTCGCCGGCCCTGGCCGCTTCGACGGCCGCGTTCAAGGCCAGGATATTGGTCTGGAAGGCGATGCCGTCGATCACCGAGATGATGTCGACGATTTTCTTCGAGGCGCCGTTGATCGACTCCATCGTGCCGACCACCTGGCTGACGACGGCGCCGCCCTTGACGGCCACCTGCGCCGCCGACGCCGCCAGCTGGTTGGCCTGGCGTGCGTTGTCGGCGTTGTTGCGCACCGTCGAGGTCAACTCCTCCATCGACGAGGCGGTTTCCTCCAGCGAGCTGGCCTGCTGCTCGGTGCGGGTCGACAAGTCCTGGTTGCCGGCGGCGATCTGGGTCGACGAGGTGGCGATGTTTTCGGTGCCGGTGCGCACCTCGGTGACGATCTTCAGCAGGCTGCCGTTCATGTCCTTCAAGGCGTGCAGCAACTGTCCCGTCTCGTCGCTGGTGCTGACCTCGATATCGGCGCTGAGGTCGCCGTCGGCGACGCGGCGGGCCACCTCGACGGCCGTGCGCAAGGGCACCACGATGCCGCGCGTCAGCAGCCAGGCGCAGACGGCGCCGAAGGCCAGCGCCAGCGTGGCCAGCGTCAGCAGCTGGTTGCGGCTGGCGGTGGCGACGCGGTCGATTTCACGGGCCGTCTTGTCGATCTCGCTGCGCTGCAGCAGCAGCAAATCCTGCACGGCCTTCTGGAAGGCGGCGGCGCCCGGCACGAAGGTGGTGCGGAACACCTGGTCGGCCTGCTCGACCTGGCCCTCGCCCTTCAGTTTCGACAGCGTGTCGCGCGACGCGATATAGGTCTTGCGGTGTTCGCCGATGCGCTTGAACACCTCGGTTTCCTCGGGGCCGCTGATGAGCGCCTCGATTTTCTTCTGCAGTTCGCCGGAGACGACGCTGGAAATGCGCGCCTCTTCCGCGAAGAAAGGCCCGAGCGAGGTGTCGGAACTACGCGCGATGGCGACGGTGCGGCGCACGCCGCTGTCGATCTTGCTGTACCAGTCGGCCACCATGCGTTCCTTGGCCAGCGGCACCTCCATCATCTCGCGCGTGGCGGCGGCGACGCCCGACAGGCGCCACACGCCGATGGCGGTGATGAGCATGGAGAATGCCAGGATCACGGCGAAACCGGCGGCGAGGCGCTTGCCGATGCTGATGTTATTCATAAAGTTCATGGGAAATCCTTATATTGAAAACAATACTGCGGCGTGCGGCCAGCGCGGCGCGCGGATGACGCGCAAGGAGGCGACGCGGGATGGCGTTGTGGCATGGGGAGCTGCGGGCGGCGGCGGGCCGTCCGGCAGGCGAGGCGCGCGGGGGCGCGCCCTGGGGGGCTGTGCATGGGGCGCAAGCCTGATGCTGGTCGCGGCGGCGGCCCGCGCGGGCCGCCGGGCGCTTACGCGGCGAGGCGCTCGATCAAGCCCATTTCCGGGCTCGACATCAGCTGGTCGATGTCGACCAGGATCAGCATGCGCTCGTCGAGCGTGCCCAGGCCGATCACGTAGTCGGTGTTGAGCGCGCCGCCCATGTCGGGCGCCTGCTTGATCTGCTCCGGCAACAGCGTGGTCACGTCGGAGACGCGGTCGACCACCATGCCGACGACGCGGGTGCCGATGTTGAGGATGATGACGACGGTGAACTGGTCGTAACTGGGCTCGCCCAGGTTGAACTTGATGCGCATGTCGACGATGGGCACGATGATGCCGCGCAGGTTGACGACGCCCTTGACGAAGGCCGGCGCATTGGCGATGCGGGTGGGCGATTCGTAGCTGCGGATCTCGCTCACTTTCTGGATGTCGATGCCGTACTCTTCCTGGCCCAGCGTGAAGGCCAGGTATTCGGCGGCCTTGGCCGGGGCGGCGTCGGAGTGGGCGGCGACGTGGCTGGCGGCCGCGTCCTGGTTGACGGTGGTCATGTTGAATCCCTTTAAGAGGCCGCTGGCGCGCGCCGCCGGCGTGCGGCGGCGGCACCTGGTGCAAGCCAGCTGCGATGAAAAAATAGAAATGAGGTATTGCAATTTGGCAATGTTACCTCAATTAAATTTTCTTTGCACCAAAAACTAATTCCACATGGCAATTACACAAGGCGCCGGCGCGCCCGCCGGCGCCGGCGCCGTCAATTCAGCAGCGTCTTCGGCGAGCCCGGAAACGCCGCGCTGAAGGGAAACTCCATATTGCAGGGAACGCCGCGGCACAGGCCCGGCTTGTACTTCGCCGCCATCAGCAGCGTCGCGGCGAAGCGGGTGGTTTTCTCGCCCGGCGAACTGAGTATCTCGACGGCGCTGGCGTCGCCCTTGCTGTCGACCCGCACCACCATCCTCAGCATCCCCGCCTCCGGCAGCCTGCCCTGCGCCTCGCGGATCGCCCGCTGGATCGCCGCCATACCGTTGGCCGGGAACGGCGGCTCGTCGTCGGCGGCCAGGCTGTCATAGGCCAGGCGCAGCGCGCGCCGCTCCTCCGGACTGTTGCCGGCGCCGCGGCGGTACGCCGGCGCGGCCGCCGCGGCGTCGCGGCGGACATGCGCGCCGACGCGCACCTCGCCGTCGCGCAACGTGAACTGGGCCGGCGTGTCGTCGATCGCGCTGGCTGGCTGGCAACACAGCACGAGCGCGCTGGCAAGCCAGGCGTAAATCCGCATGTTCGTTCCTTAAATAAATGGCATAAATCGGCCGACCTTACATTTTGCGCAATAATTACTGAATTTGCAAATCTATTTGACATGTCCCCGGCCGCGCGGGCGCCCCCCGCCTGCCGATAAAAAGGCGCAAATAGCCGGCCTCGGCGCGCTTGCGGCCCGGCATTTCATGCCACAATGGCGCCGCACCGATAAAAGTTAGCCAGGAAGAACCATGAATACATTGCTGAGCCACTGGCACCCGCGCCTGACGGCATTGGCCGGCCGCGCCCTCGACGAGGACGGCGCGCACGACCTCAACCACCTGCACCGGGTCTGGCGCAACGCCGCCATTCTGCTGGAAGAGCACGCCGGCGCCGACGCCCTGGTCGTGCTGGCGGCCTGCTATCTGCACGACCTCGTCAATCTGCCGAAGAACCATCCGGAGCGCCACCTGGCGTCGCGCCAGGCGGCCAGCCTGGCGCGCGCGCAACTGGCCGCGCTGGATTTTCCCGCCGACAAACTGGCCGGCGTCGCCCACGCCATCGAAACCCACAGTTTTTCCGCCGCCCTGACGCCGGAAACGCTGGAGGCGAAGATCGTCCAGGACGCCGACCGCATCGACGCGCTCGGCGCCGTCGGGCTGGCGCGCCTGTTCTACACGGGCGGGCGCATGGCGTGCGCGCTGGCGCACGCCGACGACCCGATGGCCCTGCACCGCGAGCTCGACGACCGCGCGTATGCGCTCGACCACATCGAAACCAAGCTGGCCACCTTGCCGGGCAAGATGCAGACGGCGGCCGGACGGCGCCTGGCGCACAGCCGCCTGGCCCTGCTGACCGCCTTCCGCGACGACTTCATCAACGAATGGGCCACCGACCCGGCCACGCCCTGAGCGCCGCCCGCCCCATGCATATGACCCCTGACACCCCTGGCGCGAGCGCGCCGCCGGCACCGGCCGGCAACCTCAACTTCATCCTCGTCTGCGTCTTCATCGACATGCTCGGCATCGGCCTCGTGGTGCCGGTGCTACCCATCCTGGTCGGCGATTTCGTCGCCGGCCGCGACGCCCAGGCGCTGTGGTACGGCATCCTGGCCGCCGTCTTCGGCCTGCTGCAATTCATCTGCATGCCGATGCTGGGCGCGATCAGCGACCGCGTCGGCCGCCGCCCCGTGCTGATGTACTCGATGGCCGGCATGTGCCTGAACTTCCTGGCCACCGGCTGGGCGCCCAACCTGGCCGGCCTGTTCCTCGGCCGCGTGATCGGCGGCATCTCGTCGGCCAGCATGTCGGTCGCCTCGGCCTACGCCTCCGACATCTCGACGCGCGAGAACCGCGCGAAAAGCTTCGGCAAGGTCGGCGCCGCCTTCGGCCTGGGCTTCATCTGCGGCCCGATGCTGGGCGGCCTGCTCGGCTCCGTCAACCTGCACCTGCCGTTTTTCGTCGCCGCCGCCCTGTCCGCCGCCAACCTCGTCTACGGCTACCTGTGCGTGCCCGAATCGCTGCCGCTGGACAAGCGCGCGCCGTTTACGCTGGCGAAGGTCAATCCCTTCGCGGCCCTGGGCCGGCTGGCCCGGCGCACCGAGGTGCGCGGCGTCGTGCTGGCCTTCGGCATCATGACCTTCGCCCAGATGATGCTGCAGTCGACGTGGGTGCTGTACACCCACTACCGCTTCAACTGGAGTCCGCGCGAAAACGGCATCGCCCTGTTCTGCGTCGGCCTGTGCGCCGCCGTCGTCCAGGCGGCGCTGCTGGGCGCGCTCATCAAGCGCTTCGGCGAGGTGCGCCTGGCGCTGCTGGGCATGGCCTCGGGCTGCATCACCTTCCTGCTGTACGGCCTGGCGACCGAGGGCTGGATGATGTATGTCTTCATCCTGTGCAATCTGCTGGCCTTCGCCGCCGGCCCCGCGCTGCAGGGCATCATCTCGAAATCGGCCGAGGCGCACGAGCAGGGCGAACTCATGGGCTCGCTGCAATCGATCAGCAGCCTCGGCGTCGTCGTCATGCCGCTGGTCGGCAGCGCCATCCTCGGCGAGGTCAGCCACCTGCCGGCCAACGACTGGCGCATCGGCAGCAGCTTTTTCGTCTGCGCGGCGATGCAGGCGCTGGCCATCGGCGTCGCCTGGCGCTACTTCGACGCGCAGCGGGCGGCGCGCCGCGCGCCGCAGTAAGCCCCCCGGCAACGCCCCGGCGTCGCCGGGGGCGACGGCATACTGCAACGCCATGTCGTTAAATCTTTGAATTTAACAACAAATCAGTGACAATATAGACAGAAGTTCCTGATTCCGCGTTCGCTGCATGATTGCACAAGGTATGAGACACTTTTCCCTCCTGTTACGCGCGCCCCTGCTGGCGCTGGGCCTGGCGGCGCCGCCGGGCGCCGGCGCCGACTGCTCGCGCGACATCGTCGTGCCGGTGGCGCCGATCGGTTTGAGCGTGATCGTCAACGGCGGCGCCGTCAGCGGCATCTACCCCGAGCTGCTGCGCAGCCTGGGCGCCAAGGCCGGCTGCAATTTCGTGTTTTCGGCCGTGCCGCGGGCGCGCCTGGAGGCCATGTTCGAGGCCGGCACGGCCGACCTGCTGCTACCCGCCACCGGCACGCCGCGGCGCGACCTGCACGGCCGCTTCGTGCCGCTGATGGGCAACCGGCCGATGCTGATCTCCGTGCAAAGCCCGCGCGCGCCCATCCTCAACGTCCAGGAACTGATCGAGCGGCGCGAAATGCGCATCGCGCTGGTGCGCGGCTACGACTACGGCGAAACCTACCAGGCGCTGGTGAAGGAACTGACCCGGCAGGGCCGCGTCTACCTGGAAGTGGACACGCTGTCGGTGGCGCGCCTGCTGCACGGCGGCTTCGCCGACGCCACCATCATGGCGCCGACCATTCTGTCGGGCACCATCATCGGCGACGCCCGCGTGCAGGGCATGGCCGACCGGCTACGCCTGGAGGCGCTGCCGGAACTGCCCTGGGGCCTGAGCGGCGCCTACATCTCCAAAAAATCGCTGACGCCGGAAGACCAGACGGCGCTGCGCGATCTGCTGGAGCGGGCCGCCAAGTCGGGCGCGCTGCTCGACAGCTTCCAGCGCCACTACCGGCCGGAAATCCTCTCGTCCAGCATCAGGCCGCGCTGACGGATGCCCGGCCATGTCGTCGCCATCGTACTGTTCGCCGCGCTGCTGCACGCCGGCTGGAACGCCATCGTCAAGGCGGGCAGCGACACCTTCCTGACGACGGTGCTGGTGGCCGTCGCTGCCGCCGTGCTGTCGGCCCTGGCCCTGCCCTTCGTGGCCGCGCCGGCGCCGGCCAGTTGGCCCTTCCTGCTGGCCTCGTCGCTGACGCAACTGGCCTATTACTCGCTGCTGGCGGCCGCCTACCGCAGCGGCGACATGAGCCACGCCTACCCGCTGATGCGCGGCAGCGCCCCGCTGCTGGTGGCGCTGGCCAGCGGGCCGCTGCTCGGCGAGCACCTGTCGGCACAGCAGATGCTGGCCGTGGCCTGCATCTGCGCCGGCATTTTCGGCCTGTATTTCGCCGTCGCCGGCAAGGGCGCGGCGGCGCGCCGCAGCACCGCCTTCGCCCTGTTCAACGCCGGCGTGATCGCCAGCTACACGCTGATCGACGGCATCGGCGTGCGCCAATCCGGCGCCCCGGCCGCCTACACGATGTGGATCTTCCTGCTGACCGGCTGCGGCCTGCTGGCCTGGACCCTGGCCACGCGCGGCGCCGCCCTGTTCGCCTATGCGCGCCGCGAATGGCGTCTTGGCGCGGTCGGCGGCGTCGGCACGCTCGCCTCATATGGCCTGGCGCTGTGGGCGATGACGCAGGCGCCGGTGGCGGCCATCGCGGCGCTGCGGGAAACGGCGATCCTGTTCGCGATCGGCATCGCCGCCGTCTTCCTGCGCGAAAAAATCAGCCTGCGGCGCTACGCGGCCATCGGCATGGTCGCCTGCGGCGCCGTGCTGATGCGGCTCGCTTAGCCGTCGCCGCGCGGCACGGCCAGGCCCTTAGCGCAGGAATTTGAACAGCACGGCGATCACGCCCGACTGCACGACCACGGTCGCAAACATCAAGAGCATCATCTCGGCCTTGCATTTGTCGATTTGCGCAAGGATTTTCAGCATCAGGCGCTCCTCCATTTGCGCCATATCGTGCCTCAGACTGAGCTCGACCGCGCTCAAGCGCGCATCCACCGCATCAATTTTTTGCGTCAGACGCACCTCGACCGCTTCGATTTTCTGCGTCAAACATATCTCGACATCCTTGATTTTCTGCGTCAACCGCAGATCGACATCCTCGATTTTCTGTGTCAAACGCAGATCGACCTCATCAATTTTCTGCGTCAAGCGCATCTCGACATCCTCGATTTTCTGCGTCAAACGCAGATCGACATCGTCAATTTTCTGCGTCAAACGCATCTCGGCATCCTCGATTTTCTGCGTCAAACGCAGATCGACATCGTCAATTTTTTGGCTCAACCTTGTTTCCACGCCCCCCAGATCATTTTTACTGGCAAGCAACTTCTCTATCGCATCGGCCAGGGCGTGCGCCGCCGCCTTCGCCTGCGTCTCGCTGAAGCCCCCCTCCTCCAGCCTTTCCGCATACAGCAGGGCATTAAAGCCATTTGGCATACAGCCTCCATTGAGCAGAGCCGGCAATACAAATTAGAGAAGAAACGACTGAACTTAGTTCCATTTGCCCTGTCCCGGCAATGATCTGACGCAAGCGCTTGACAGCGCGCCGCCAAACTGCAACCATACCGGCATGAAATTTATCGAAACACATCACGTATGCCTGCATTGGTGGTCCCGCACACAGCGCGCGGCCACTTCAATGTGATGTGATTTTTTATCAACGCCGCCTCGATTGGGTGGCGTTGTTGTTTGCGCGGCTTGGTTGGGGCGGCCGAAAGGAACCCCGATGAGCTTGCCAACCCAGCCTACCACCCCGTCCGTCATCCTGACCGGCGACCGCCCGACCGGTCCGCTTCACCTCGGCCATTTCGTCGGCAGCCTGCGCAACCGCGTCGCCTACCAGCACGATTATCAGCAATTCATCATGCTGGCCGACGCCCAGGCGCTGACCGACAATATGGACGACACCGGCAAGGTGCACCGCAACGTCGTCGAGGTGGCGCTGGACTACCTGGCCGTCGGCATCGACCCGAGCAAATCGACCATCCTGATCCAGTCGCAGATTCCGGAGCTGGCCGAGCTGACTTTTTACTATTTGAACATCGTCACCGTCGCGCGCCTGGAGCGCAACCCCACGGTCAAGGAAGAAATCCGCCTACGCGGCTTCGAGCGCGACATCCCGGCCGGCTTCCTGACCTATCCGGCCAGCCAGGCGGCCGACATCACCGCGTTCAAGGCGGCGCTGGTGCCGGTCGGCGAAGACCAGATTCCGATGATCGAGCAGACCAATGAAATCGTGCGCCGCTTCAACCGCGTCGCCGACCGCGACATCCTGGTCGAGTGCAAGGCGCTGGTGCCGGAAATCGGCCGCCTGCCCGGCATCGACGGCAAGGCGAAGATGAGCAAGTCGCTCGGCAACACCATCAACCTGGGCGCCACGGCCGATGAGATCCGCGCCGCCGTCAAGAAGGTCTACACCGACCCCTTGCACCTGCGCGTGCAAGACCCCGGCCACATCGAGGGCAACGTCGCCTTCACCTACCTCGACGCCTTCGACCTCGACCAGGCCGGCCTGGCCGAGATGAAAGCCCATTACCAGCGCGGCGGCCTGGGCGACAGCATCGTCAAGGCGCGGCTCGAAGCCTGCCTGCAGGAATTGCTGGCGCCGATACGCGCCCGCCGCGAGGAACTGGCCAAGGACCGCGGCTACATCATGCAAATCCTCAAGGAAGGTACGCTGAAGGCGCGCGAAGTGGCGGCCAGGACGGCCGACGAAGTCAAGGCGGCGCTGGGCCTGAGCTACTTCTAAACCGCTGGGGACAGACCACGATTTCCGAGAAACTATTGCTTGGAAATCGTGGTCTGTCCCCGAGTCGGGTAAAATGCCCGGTTCCGCCAGGCTTTTTTGCCGCCTTCCCCCATTCCGTGAGATCTCCGCATGCAAACCTTTATTATCGGCAAAGACGCCGCCCTCGAATCGACCATCGACACCATGCAGAAGAAGCTGGCGGCGCGCGGTTTCACACTGAATGAATCTTCGCTGCTGCACGAGGTGGACGGCATCTGGTCTACCCATATGAAGGACAACGATTGTCCGATGCTGTTCTCGAACGGCAAGGGCGCGACCGAGCTGGCCGCCCGCGCCAGCGCCTACGGCGAGTTCTTCGAGCGCCTCGGCACCCATTATTTCTGGACCCACTTCCACCTCGGCGCGACGCGCGCCAACCGCCCCTTCGTCCATTATCCGCAGGAGCGCTGGTTCGCCCCGACGGAAGACGGAAAGTGGCCGGCCGAGATGCTGAACCCGGAATTGCACGCCTTCTACAACCCGGAGGGCGACATCGACGGCGAAGTGCTGGTCGATTTGAACTCGGGCAACGTCGCGCGCGGCATCTGCACGCTGCCCTACACCCGCCTGCGCGACGACAGCCAGGCGTACATTCCCGTCAATATCATCGGCAACCTGTACGTCAGCAATGGCATGGCCGCCGGCAACACGCTGAAGGAAGCCCGCACCCAGGCCCTGTCGGAAATTTTCGAGCGCGCCATCAAGTACCGCATCATCGCCGAGGGCTTGTGCCTGCCGGAAGTGCCGGACGAGATCATCGCCCGCTTCCCGAACATCCAGGCCGGCATCGCCGGGCTGCGCAAGGCCGGCTTCGGCATCCTCGTCAAGGATGCCTCGCTGGGCGGCAAGTACCCGGTCATGAACGTGACGCTGGTGCATCCGAAGGACCAGGGCGTGTTCTCCAGCTACGGCGCGCACCCGCGCTTCGAGATCGCGCTGGAGCGGGCCATGACGGAATTGCTGCAGGGCCGCGCCCTCGATTCGCTGGAAGGCTTCCCCGAGCCGGGCTTCGACATGAGCGAGATCAACGCCGTCGCCAACCTGGAAATCCATTTCGTCGATTCGAGCGGCGTGATCAGCTGGAATTTCATGGGCGACACGCCGGACTTCCCCTTTGTCGACTGGAACTTCAGCAACACCACCGAGGAGGACTACGACTGGCTGGTCGGCTGCATCCACGGCGAAGGCAAGGACATCTATGTGTCCGACTTCAGCGAGCAAGGCGCGTACAGCTGCCGCATCCTGGTGCCGGGCATGTCGGAAATCTATCCGGTCGAAGATCTGGAGTGGGAAAACAATAGCATCGGCAACGCCATCCGTCCGCAACTGCTGCGTCTGCACGAGTTGAGCGAGGCGGAAGCCGAGGACTTGCTGGCCCACTTGCAGACGTCGAATTTGAACGACGAGCGGCCGTTGTGGGAAATCCTCGGCCTGGCCATTCCGCTGGGCACGCCCTGGAAGCAGTTGCGCATCGGCGAATTGAAAACGCTGCTGGCCCTGGCCATCGGCGACAAGGAGGCGATCCTCGAAGGTTGCGACTGGATCCACCACTTCAAGGATCTGGCGCCGGCGCGCCGCCTGGTGTACCGCTGCGTAGAAAGCATGCTCAACGTCGAGGACGTGGATAACTACCGCCGTTCGCTGGTGTTGCTGTACGGCGCGGAAACCGTGCGCCAGGCCGCGGCCCTGCTGGACCGCAGCGAGCGTTTCTTCGGCCTGGAAACCCTGGGCGAGGATATGCAAGGCAGCGCAATGCACCAAACGCTGCTGGCGGCCTACGACAAGCTGTTCGCGGCCGACCGCTAAGTTGCGCCGGGCGGGGCGGCAAGGCCCCGCCGCCCACCCAAGGCCGATGCCTGCCGGTATGGAGCATCGGCCTGTTCACATCGGAACGCCATGCCATATGTATCGATCGCCGCGTTCGCGCTGCTGTATCTGGGCGTCATGCTCAGTTGGGGGATATCGCACCTGGTCGCGGCCGCGTATCTGGCCGCCAGCGCGCTTTGCCTGATTCTCTATGCCGTCGACAAGTCCGCCGCCAAGGGCGGCCGGCGGCGCACCCCGGAACGCACCCTGCTGCTGTGCGGCCTCGCCTGCGGCTGGCCGGGCGCCGTGCTGGCGCAGCAATGGCTGCGCCACAAATCCAGCAAGAAATCGTTCCGGCTGAAATTCTGGGGCACGGTGGCGCTCAATGTCGCCGCCTTCGCGGCCTTGAACTACCTGGTGTCGGCGGCGTAGGCTGGCCGCCGGGGCACTAGGCCTGCTTCTTGAAGATCGGATCGACGATGAACTGCTGCGCCTTGATGCGCAAGTCGCGTTCCTCGTCCAGCTCGGCTTTGACGTCGGCCAACTCGGCGCGCTCGGCGTCGAGCTGCGCCCTGGCCGCCGCCAGCTCGCCCTCCACCCGCGTCATGCCCTCCAGACGCAGCTGCGCCTGGATCAGCTCGGCGCGCGCCAATTCGGCCGCCTCCTCCAGCCGCGGGATGTCTTCCAGCTTGAACTGCGCCTTGGCCAAGTCCATGCGCGCCTGCTCGGCGGCCGCCTCCAGCCGTGGCAAGCTTTCCAGGCGCAACTGCACCTTGGCCAGCTCCGTGCGGGCTTGCCCGGCCACCAGGCGTTCCCGCTCCAGTTCCTCTTTCAAGGTTTCCAGCTCGGCCGCCTGAGCGTCCAGCACTTCCAGCTGGCGCTCGTTTTCCGTCGCCAGGTCGGACGCCTCCAGTTGGTGCTCGGCCATTTCCGCCTCCAGCGCGCTGCTGCTGGCGCTCACTTCCTGGCCGACGAAGTCGAGGATCGCCTGCTGCAGCACCGGCGACAGGTCGGCGACGGCGGCCACCTGGCGTTGCGCGGCGGACTTGCGGCGTTGCAGCAGCTTGCTGATCGTTCCCAGGCAACCGCTATTGCCCATGTGCTCGCGCAAGGCCCGCGACGACAGTTTCACGCCTTGGGCCTGGAGGGCGTCGGCGGCGACGTTGACTTGCTCGGCGGTTACTTTGGCTTCACGTCCCATCATATTGTGCTCATCGTGTTTGGTTAACTGATGCCGCTATCTTATATAGGGCATCAAACAGCGTAAAGTTTTTCTCCACAAATATTGCAATTTCACAATAAAACAGCGTATTGCAGACACTTTCCTTGCGGGCGCGGCGGCGCGAACTTTCAGCCGACGCCGGTATCTGATAAGGATGGTACACCTCCAGAATGCTCGCATCGTTGCCAGCGGCGCAGGTCGCATCCGGATCGAAGTGGCCCGCCTCTACCGTTCGCGCTCCCTGCAAACGGCGATAGAAAGACAATTGTCGCGGCACCACGGCATCACCGCAGTGTATGCGAATCCGCTGACGGCGCGGGTGCTGATCCTGTTCGACCCGTCGCTGCAAACCGCCCTGCTGTTGGCAGAAATCGGCATATCTGCCGTTTCCCGCCAAGCGGACGCGTCCGTCCCTGCCGCCGTGGCGGCGCCGCCGCGCAGCCCGCCACGGGCGCAGCCCGGCTATGCGCCCTGGCACGGACGCGAGGCCGCCGCCGCGCTGGCGTTTTTCGGCAGCGCCGCGCGCCGCGGCCTGGCGCAGGACGAGGCCGAGCGGCGCCTGCGCCAAGGCCAGAATGTGCTGTCGAAAGCGGCGCCGGTGTCCTCGCTGGAGATTGCGCTAAACCAGTTCAAGAACCTGCCCTCGCTACTGCTCGGCGTATCCGCCCTCGTCTCCGTCGCCACCGGCGGCCTGCCCGAGGCGGCCGCCATCGCCGCCGTGCTGGTCTTAAACGGCGGCATCGGCTTCGTCACCGAACGGCGCGCCGAATCGACGATAGCCTCGCTGTCGGAACTGGTCGACGACGTCGTGCCCGTCCTGCGCGACGGCGCCGTGCGCCAGGTCGAGTCCGCGCACCTGGTGCCCGGCGACATACTGGTGCTGACGCCCGGCATCCGCATCGGCGCCGACGCCCGCCTGCTGCAAAGCAGCGACCTGTCCATCGACGAATCCGCGCTGACCGGCGAAAGCCTGCCGGCGCCGAAGGACAGCGCGCCGCTGCCCCCAGCCACGCCGCTGCCGGGACGCCGCAACATGGCCTACCGCGGCACCGCCGTGTCGGCGGGCAGCGGCTTGGCCCTGGTGGTGGGCACCGGCGACAACACGGAGGTCGGCGCCATCCAGGCACTGAGCACGGGCACGCGCCGGCCGAAGACGCCGATCCAGCGCCAGCTCGACCACTTGGGCAACCAGCTCGTCAAGGTCAGCGGCGCCATTTGCCTGGGCATCTTCGGCCTGGGCCTGCTGCGCGGCTACCACTGGCTGCACATCCTGAAGACCTCGACCTCGCTGGCCATCGCCGCGCTGCCGGAGGGCTTGCCGGCCGTCGCCACCACCTCGCTGGCGCGCGGCATCCGGCGCATGCGCGAACACCAGGTATTGATGCGCCGCCTGCACGCGGTCGAAACCATCGGCGCGATCCAGACGATCTGCCTGGACAAGACCGGCACGCTGACGCTGAACCGGATGTCGGCGGTGGCGCTGCGCAGCCACGCGCTGCAAGCCGACCGGACGCAAGCCGACTGGCCGGCCCGCGCGGCGGACGACGCCGGACGCGCCGAACTGGCGCGCCTGCTGCAAGTGTGCGTGCTGTGCAACCAGGCCGAGCTGCGGGAGACGCCCCCGCAGGACGCCGCGCCGAACGGCTCGGCGACGGAAAACGCGCTGCTGGAACTGGCCGCCGGCGCCGGCATCGGCGCGACGCCGCTGCGCCGGCACTTTCCGCTGCTACAGACGGAGCTGCGCATGGAGGGGCGCAATTACATGCGCACCCTGCACGCCATGCCGGACGCGGCGCGGCGCTTGATCGCCGTCAAGGGCAACCCGGCCGAGGTGCTGGATTTGTGCACGCACTATCTGGCCGGCGCGCAGGCGCTGGCCCTGGACGCCGGCGCCAGGAACGCCATTGCGCGGCAAAACGAAGGCATGGCGGAGCAACAGTTGCGCGTGCTGGGCTTCGCTTTCGCCGAAGCGCCGGCCGGCGCGGACGCCGCGCCGTTGACCTGGATCGGCCTGGTCGGCCTGGCCGACCCGCTGCGGCCGGGCGTCGAACGCGTCATCGCCAGTTTCCACGACGCCGGCATCCGCACGGTGATGCTGACGGGCGACCAGGCGGCCACCGCCTATGTGATCGGCCAGTCGCTGCACTTAAATAACGGCGACGCCTTGCACATCGTCGACGCCGAGCAACTGGAGGCGATCGCACCGCAACGGCTGCAGGCCCTGGCCGACAACGCCCACATCTTCTCGCGCGTCAGCCCGGCGCGCAAACTGCAAATCGTCCGCGCGCTGCAACGCGGCGGCAAGACCATTGCCATGACCGGCGACGGCATCAACGACGGCCCGGCCCTGCGCGCAGCCGACATCGGCATTGCGATGGGCGGCGGCACCGATGTCGCGCTGTCGGTCGCCGACGTCGTACTCAAGGGCGACCGCCTCGACACGCTGCTCGAAGCCGTGCGCCAGGGCCGCACCATTTCCAACAATATCCGCAAATCGCTGCATTTCCTGCTGTCGTCGAACCTGAGCGAGATACTGGCGGTGCTCGGCTCGGTGGCCCTGGGCAGCGGCCAGCCGCTAACGCCGGTCCAATTGCTGTGGCTAAACCTACTCAGCGACATGCTGCCGGCCATAGCCCTGGTGGCGGAACCGGCGGAGGGCGACGTAATGCAGCAGGCGCCGCGCGATCCGCAACGGCCCATCGTCGGCGCCGGGGAGTTGCGCCTGTATGCGCGCGAGGCGGGCTGGCTGGCCGGCGGCGCGCTGGGCGCCTACCTGGGCGGCGTCGCCTGCCACGGCGACGGCCGGCGCGCCGGCAGCATCGCGTTCAATGCGCTGGTGCTGGGGCAATTGCTGCATGCGCTGTCGTGCCGCTCGGAGCGCCGGCGGCTGTTTGCCGCTGCCGGCGCACCGCCGAATCATCACCTGTCGCTGGCCGTCGGGGCCTCGATCGGTCTGCAGGTGGCGGCGAATCTGCTGCCCGGCTTGCGCCGCGTGCTGGGCATCGCGCCTATGGGCGCGCTCGATGCGCTGCTGGCGCTGGCGGGTGCGGGGCTGCCGCTGCTGGTGAATGAGGCGGCGAAGCCGGCAACACCGCCAGACTGAGTCGGCTGCAAAAAGCCGGGGCCGGACACGCAGGGTCAGACCCCGAATTGGCGCAGCGGACCGGCTTTGCAGTGTCGGCTCGCCGGCTCAAGGATTGGCGGCGCCGCCGCTGCCACGCTGCTGCGGGGGCGGCCGTTGCCGCGCCGTGCCCGCGTGGACGGTGTCGTCGAGCGTCTCGCCCGTCGTCGCGGCGCCGGTCCGCGCCGCCTTGGCGCCGGCGTCGGCGCGCCCCATCGCGGCGTCGGCGATTTGCCGCACGCCGCCGACGACATCGACCATCAGGTCGGCCAGCGCGTGCACGGTGCGGCTGCCGACTTCGCCGGCGGCGCCGATCAAACCGCTGGCGCCGTCCCTGACCACCCCCGTCGCGTCAACGGCGAGCTCGCGCACGCCATGCACGAGGTCCTGCGCCAGATGGGTGGCGCCGCCAACCAGGCCGCTGCCAACGTCTTCCGTGGCCGAAATGGCCTGCCTGAGCACTTGGTGGGTGACGCCCACGGCGCCGCTGCCGGCCGCGCCGGCTGGCCGCAATGCGCTCTGGCCCGGATGAGGCCCGCTGGCGCCGTCCGGGCCGCCCGCCGAGGCGGCGCCCGGCTGGGCGCCGTCGCCGTATCCGGCGGCCGCGTCCGCAGCCGCCTCGCTGGTTTGCGTCAGGCGGCTTTTGTCGCCCGACTGCGCTTCACTACTTTTGATCTCGGCCATTTTTCACTCCTATTAGTTGCGGCGCGCCGCTTGCCCGGAGCGCCTTGGCAAGTTAATCGCCGTCCCCTTCGCCAACTCCGGCGGCGGCGTCCATGACGATGGTCACTCCGGCTTGCTGGAAGGTGCTGGTCGCGTACCAGAACGCGGTGACCGCGGGCACCATCAGCCGGCCGCGTATGCTTTGCAGCAGCCCGACGGCGGAAAACAGCACTCCCGCCATAAACATCGGGTTGAGCTCGCGCCCCGTGACCAGGTTAAGCGGGCGCGCCGGCAAGGCCGGCCGCATCCCGCCGGCCGCGCCGTCAAGATCGAACAGGGCTGGCGCGCCGGCCCGCCGCAATACTTCTTGCAGGTGGCCGTTGAACTCCAGCACGATGCTGCCGGCGAGCGCATTCGTCTTGACGTTGCGCACGCCTTCTAGTCCGGAAAAACGTCTCGATAGCAGCCGGAAGTAATCGTCGTCGCCGCGTTTCTCGGGGATGGACAGCCGCACCCTCCCCGGCAACTGGTGGACGACGACGGCGTTCGTACTCATGGCATCGCGCTGCCGTTGCCGACGCTGCGCACGCCATACTCGGGCGGCGCCGCGCCGCCGTCGGGCGGCCGCGCTTCCGTGGCCGCCACGTCGGCCGGCGCCGCCTCCTGGCGGGCCGCGGCCCCGCCGTGCCGCCCGGCGTCCTCGGCGCGCACTTCGGCAATCAAGTCTTCCATCGCCTCTCCGGCCATCGCCACCGTCTCGCGGCTCTTCTCATAGAACAACATGGCGCCACGGATCAGCGACTTGGCCAGCGGCCGTCCGAGCGTGGCCAGCACGGGGGTCAGGACGGGGGCCAGCACGGTCGCGGCCAAGGCCGCGCCGACGCCCACGGCGATATTGCTTTTCAAGATATCCATCGAGCACTCCTGTTTAGATGCATAAAAATTGGACAGGATTGCGCCGGCGATGTTCCCGCCCCGGACAAAAACTACAGCGCCTGCGCCAGCGCGTGCAGCAGCAGGCCGACCAGCCCGCCCACCAGGGTGCCATTGATGCGGATGTATTGCAGGTCCTTGCCGACGTGCAGCTCAATCTTGCGCGCCGCCGTGTCGGCGTCCCATTTGCGGATCGCGCGCCGGACCACCGAGACGATGACGTCGCGGCGTTCCACGATGGTGTCGGCCAGCACGGCGCGCAGCCACGCGTTCAGTTTGCGCCGCACCGCCGCGTCACCGGCCAGCGCCTTGCCGAACACGCGCACGGCCTGCTCGGCGCCGGCCGCCAGGCGCGAGTCGGGCGCGGCTGCGTCGGCCAGCAGACGTTGCCGGACATCTTGCCAGATCTGCCCGGCATAGCGGCGCAGCAGGGGGTGGCCCAGGCCGCTGCCTATCAACGCCTGCAACTTCTCCTCGTACTCGGCGGACGTCGCCAGCTTGGCGATCAACTCCTCGGTGGCGTCCTGGAAGCGCTCGCGCCACTCGCTGTCCTCGCCCTGGATTTCGCTGAGGATCGCCTGCACCCCCTCCATCAAGCGCTCGAACAATTTCTCGTCGATGGCCTTCGGCAGCCAGCGCGGACTGTTTTCGTGCACCTTCTGGCGGATATAAGGGCGGTTCTGCTCCAGCGCCCGGGCGGCGATGCCGAGTATGCGCTCCAGCAGGACGTGGTGCTGGCGTCCGGCCACCAGCACCGACAGCACCTGCGCCAGCAGCGGCGCGAACTTGACGTCCTTGAGCGCGCTAGCCAGGGCCGTGCGCATGAAGCGCGCGGCGTCCTCGTCCTCGACGAGGCGCAGTAGCGCGGGCACGGCGCCGGCCACCTGGGCGGCGACGGCGCCGGCATTGCCGCCCTGCCCCAGCCAGCGCGCGGCGACGCCGGCGAAGTCCACCTGCGCCAGCTCTTCGCGCACCAACTCGCCGGTAATGAAATTGTGTTCGAGGAAGCTGGCGATGTTGTCGCCTATCCGGTCCTTATTGCGCGCAATGATGGCCGTGTGGGGAATCGGCAGGCCGAGCGGATGGCGGAACAGCGCCGTGACGGCGAACCAGTCGGCCAGCGCGCCCACCATCGCCGCCTCGGCGAAGGCCGCAAGGTAGACCAGGTAGGGCCGCCCCGCCTGCAACAGGCGCGCCGCGAGGAACAGCGCCGCCATCAGCGCCAGCAGGCCGGTGGCGATGCGGCGCATCCGCTTCAATTGCGCAAGCTGATCCCGTTCTCGCATTCGCTGTCTTCAGTCGCTGCCTCCCTCCATCAGACAGGACCGGCGCGGCTTGGTTCGCGCTATTCCAGCATGCCCCGCTCGGCCAGCAAGTCCTGGACCAGTTCCAGGCGCAGCACCGGGTTTTCCTGGATCAGCAGGCGCTGGCGCTGGTCGATGCCGAGCGAGAGCAATTCGCACCAGCGGTTCGCCACCCAGCCGCACTCGTCGAGCAGGAAGGGCGGCGCCAGCGGCATCTGCGCGGCCGGGATCTGGCGCTGTTGCAGCGTGCGGATCAAGGCGCCCAGCGTGTCCGCGACGTTTTGCAGCTCGGGCGGAATCGGCACGGCCTTGTCCGGCCGTTGCAGGCTCACTTCGGCCATCCACAGACCGTTCTTCAGGCGCTCACTGCTGACGATGTGGAAGCGCTCGGCGCCGACGCATTGCACCTGCAGCAAGCCGGGCATGACCATCGACCAGTCGACCACGCGGGCCAGCGCGCCGGCGGCGCTCAATGTTTCCATCTGATCCGGTTTGCGCACCTCGCTGCCGTGGCGCAGCGCGACGACGCCGAAAGGCCGGTCGGCGGCGATGCATTGGCTCACCATGTCCAGATAGCGCACCTCGAACACTTGCAATGGCAGGTGGCCGCCGGGGAACAGGCCTGTGTTAAGGGGGAATAAGGGAATCGAGGCCATCGCCCATCATGGCACGAAAGGAAATTTCGTGCTGTGGGGACATGTTGGCGCGGCAGGCAGCGCAGCGATCCGCCGCTTGCCGCGCCGCCGCTTGTTACACGGCGCTGACGTCCAGCGGCGCGCCGCTGGCGGCAATGATGTCGTCCTTCGTCACGCCCGGCGCCAGCTCGATCAGCTTCAAGCCGGCCGGCGTGACTTCAATCACGCCCAGGTCGCTGATGATCAGGTCGACCACGCCGACGCCGGTCAGGGGCAAATCGCATTGCCGCAGCAATTTGTGCGAGGTCGAACCGTCCTTGGCCGTGGCGACGTGCTCCATCAGCACGACGACGCGCTTGACGCCGGCCACCAGATCCATGGCGCCGCCCATGCCCTTGACCATTTTCCCCGGAATCATCCAGTTGGCCAGATCGCCCTTTTCCGACACCTGCATCGCGCCCAGGATGGCCAGGTTGATCTTGCCGCCGCGGATCATGCCGAAGGAATCGGCCGAGCTGAAATAGGCGCTGCCCGGCAGCGCCGTCACGGTTTGCTTGCCGGCGTTGATCAGGTCCGCATCCACTTCCGCGTCGGTCGGGAAGGGGCCGATGCCCAGCAAGCCGTTCTCCGACTGCAGGAACACCTCGATATCGGCGGGCACATAGTTCGCCACCAGCGTCGGCAGGCCGATGCCCAAATTCACATAAAAGCCGTCCTGCAGCTCCCGCGCCGCGCGCGCGGCCATTTCATCACGAGTCCATGCCATAGTAATCTCCGTATTATTCTTAGTTGGCGCGCACGGTGCGCTGTTCGATGCGCTTTTCCGGATTCGCGTTGACGACGATGCGGTGCACGAAAATGCTCGGCGTGTGCACCTCGTCCGGATCGATCTCGCCGACCTCGACCAGCTTCTCCACTTCGACGATGGTGATCTTGCCGGCCATCGCCACGTTCGGGTTGAAGTTGCGCGCCGTCTTGCGGTACACCAGGTTGCCGGCGCGGTCGGCCATATAGGCTTTCACCAGCGACACGTCGGACACGAGGCTGCGCTCCATCACATATTGCTCGCCGTCGAATTCGCGGATTTCCTTGCCGTCGGCGACGATGGTGCCCACGCCCGTCTTGGTGAAGAAGGCGGGAATGCCGGCGCCGCCGGCGCGCAGCTTTTCCGCCAGCGTGCCCTGCGGCGTGAATTCCAGTTCCAGTTCGCCGGCCAGGTATTGGCGCGCGAATTCCTTGTTTTCACCGACATAGGAGGCGATCATCTTCTTGATCTGGCGCGTCGTCAGCAACTGGCCGAGGCCGAAGCCGTCCACGCCGGCGTTGTTGGAAATGGCGGTCAGATTGCTCACGCCGGAATCGCGCAGGGCGCCGATCAGGGCCTCGGGAATGCCACACAGGCCGAAACCGCCGACGGCGATGGTTTGGCCGTCTTTGACGATGCCGGCCAGCGCCGAGGCGGCGTCAGGATAAACTTTATTCATACGTGTCCCTCTTCTTTTGTTAAGCTGTGTCGCGTCTCGTGTGTCCGATTGCAGCGTATCAGCATAAAATACGACAAGGAAAAGCACAATACCGTAGAACTACCGGCCTCTTGCCCTTACCTTACAACAGAATTGATTTCGCGCAGATGAATGTTCCGCAAGCTATCGACTACGAGACCATTTTCCTGCACGCGCCGGTCGGCATGTGCATTTCGGAAAACCGCGTCATCCAGACCTGCAACGAGGCGCTGGCCGCCATGTTCGGCTATGCGCGCGCGCAGCTGGTCGGGCAGTCGTTCCGGGTGCTGTACCCGACGATGGACGAATTCCTGCGCACGGGCGACCGCATCATCCCCATCATGAACGCCAAGGGGCGCTATTCGGACGAGCGCATCATGCGCCGCGCCAACGAGGAATTATTCTGGTGCCATGTCAGCGGCCACGCCCTGGTGGCCAACCGGCCGCTGGGCGCCGGCATCTGGACCTTCGAGGACGTCAGCGAGAAGCGCCCGGTGACGGCCGAGCTGACGCCGCGCGAGCGGGAAATCGCCGCGCTGCTGGTCGAGGGCAAGACCAGCAAGCTGATCGCGCGGCAGATCGACCTGAGCCCGCGCACGGTGGAGATGCACCGCGCCAAACTGATGCGCAAGTTCGCCGCGGCCACCTCGTCGGAGCTGGTGCACAAACTCGTCGGGCTGCAATTGCCGCGCTGACGGCCGCGCGGCGCGCCTACAGCGCCGTCATGCCGCCGTCGGCCGAAATGATGGCGCCGTTGATGAAGTGCGCATCCTCGCCCGCCAGCAACAGCAGCAAGCCGTCCAGGTCTTCCGGCTTGCCCGGGCGCTTGTGCGGCAGCATCTCGATGAGCTTCTTGCCCTGCTCGCTGGCGAAATAGTCCTCGTTGATTTCCGTCGAGATGTAACCGGGGCAGATGGCGTTCGTGTTGATGCCGTACTTGCCCCACTCCACCGCCATCGCCTTGGTCATGTGCACCATGCCGGCCTTGCTCATGCAATACACGCCGATTTGCGGCAGCACGTGCAGCCCCGCCATCGAGGCGATGTTGATGATGCGGTGCTGCTTTTTCGGGTCGCCCTTGGCGCGCGCGATCATGCGCTTGGCCGTTTCCTGGGCGACGAAGAAGGAGCCGCGCAGATTCGTGTCCATGACGAAGGCGTAGTCTTCCGGCGTGACGTCGACCAGGCGCTGCGTCGTCGACACGCCGGAATTGTTGACGAGGATGTCGATGGCCCCCGCCTCCGTTTCGGCGTGGGCGATGGCCGACTTGATGCTGGCGTAGTCCGTCACGTCCAGCGCCACGACGTGGGCGGCGCCGCCGTCGGCCTCGATTTCCGCGCGCAGCTCCTTCAGGCGCTCGGTGCGGCGCGAGGCCAGCACCACTTGCGCGCCGGCCTGGGCCAGCACTTTCGCAAAACGTGCGCCCAGTCCGCTGGACGCGCCGGTGATCAGGGCAATCTTGCCCTCAAAATTCACTTCTATGCCCACGAGCTACTCCCTGTCTTGTTGTTCGATAAGGTCATGCCAGGGGGGCGACAAGGCCGCCGCCCCTGTGTCACAGTAAGCGCAATCATTACACAAATTGTCAGGATTAGATTGCGGCGTCTAATAATGTCCCTCAAAATGGCGCCAAAGTTGCAATCCGCGCCAAAAACAAGCACACTCGTGCTTAAATTTTCAATCACCACGACGAGACCATGACACAGCCTAATAATATTGTTGAACAATACGGCCCCCGCGACACGATGGAATACGACGTCGTCGTTGTCGGCGGCGGCCCCGCTGGCCTGGCTGCCGCCATCAAACTCAAGCAACTGGCCGCCGAGGCGGGCCGGGAAGTATCGGTCTGCGTGCTGGAAAAAGGCGGCGAGCTGGGCGCGCACATCCTGTCCGGCGCCATCATGGACCCGAAGGCGCTGACCGAGCTGATACCGAACTGGAAGGAGCTGGACGCGCCGCTGCACACGGAAGTGACGGAAGACCGCATTTTGTTCCTGACCGAAACGAAAGCCATCAAGACGCCGAACTTCGCCGTGCCGGCCTGCTTCGAGAACCACGGCAACTACATCGTCTCGCTGGGCAATGTGGTGCGCTGGATGGGCCAGCAGGCCGAGGCGCTGGGCGTGGAAATCTTCCCCGGCTTCCCCGCCGCCGAGATCCTCTACAACGACGACGGCTCCGTCAAGGGCGTGGCCACCGGCAACATGGGCGTCAAGCGCGACGGCCAGCCCGGCTCCGACTTCCAGCTGGGCATGGAATTGCACGCCAAGTACACGCTGTTCGCCGAGGGCGCGCGCGGCCACCTGGGCAAGCAGTTGATGGGCAAGTACGACTTGAACAAGGGCAAGGACCCGCAATCGTATGGCATCGGCATCAAGGAATTGTGGGAAATCGACCCGGCCAAGCACAAGGCCGGCCTGGTGATCCACTCGACCGGCTGGCCGCTCGACAGCAAGACCTATGGCGGCTCCTTCCTGTACCACCTGGAAAACAACCAGGTGATGGTCGGCTACGTCGTCGGCCTGAACTACGAGAACCCCTACATGTCGCCGTACGAGGAATTCCAGCGCTACAAGACCCATCCGGCCATCCGCACCTTCTTCGAGGGCGGCAAACGCATCTCCTACGGCGCGCGGGCGATCACGGCCGGCGGCCTGCAGTCGCTGCCGAAGCTGGTGTTCCCGGGCGGCGCCCTGGTCGGCTGCGACGCCGGCTTCCTCAACATGAGCCGCATCAAGGGCAGCCACGCGGCCATCAAGAGCGGCATGCTGGCGGCCGAAGCGGCGTTCGAGGCCCTCGGCCAGCAACGCCAGCACGACGAACTGGCCGCCTACCCCCTCGCCTTCGAGCAATCCTGGTTGCACGAGGAACTGCACGTGGCCCGCAACGTCAAGCCTTGGCTGAGCAAGGGCTTGTACCTGGGTAGCGTGATGACGGCCATCGACCAGATGATCTTGCGCGGCAAGGCGCCGTGGACCTTGCGCCACAGCCACGGCGACCACGAGTGCCTGAAGCCGGCGGCCCAGTGCAAGCCCATCGTCTATCCCAAGCCGGACGGCAAGCTGACCTTCGACAAGATGTCCTCGGTGTTCATCTCGAACACCAACCACGCCGAAGACCAGCCCATCCATCTGACGCTGAAGAATGCCAGCGTGCCGGTCGACGTCAACCTGGCCACCTACGCGGGGCCGGAGGCGCGCTACTGTCCGGCCGGCGTGTACGAGTTCGTCAAGGCCGAAGACGGCGCCGACCGCCTGCAGATCAATGCGCAGAACTGCGTGCACTGCAAGACCTGCGACATCAAGGACCCGACCCAGAACATCGTCTGGGTGACACCGGAGGGCGGCGGCGGGCCGAACTATCCGAATATGTAAGCGATTGTTGGCGGCGCGGCGCCCAGGCTGCGCCGCCCGGCACGCCTCTCCTGCTGCCTCATTTCCGCCTAGAAGACTCGCCAATATTTCCAGCGACCATTATTTCCATATAGTATTATTACGTTCCCTATAATATTAATTGGTAAATCATGCTGGATTTTAAATTTCACTTTCGCGCCGCCTTTGCCGTCCTCGCCTTCGCCACCGCGCAGGCAAGCGCCACCTCAATCCCCATCCTCAACGCCTCGTTCGAGGCGGACACGACTTACGGGGTGAGCGGAGGCCAGAACAAGTACACGGTCGGCTCGCCCGCCAACTGGAGCGCGGTGGGAACCAGCGGATATTGGCACCCCAGCGACTACCACTACGGCGGCGGCATGGGGACCAAACCCGCTCCTAACGTTCCCGATGGCGTCAACGTCGGATTCATCTTTGGCGGAGGATCGCTGTCGCAGACCCTGGGCGCAACGCTGACGAGCAACACCAGCTACACGCTGTCGCTTGCAGTGGGCCACCGCATCGGGTTAGGCCAGCCCAGCTATCTAATCGAACTGCTCGCCGGCGGCAAGGTCATCGCCAGCTTTGCCAATCCCATCCACCCCTCGTCGGGCAAGTTTGGCCTTGCAACCCTGAACTATGAATCCTCCGCGCACGAGGACTATGTTGGCCGCGCCCTCGGCATTCGCCTCAGCTCCCTGAGCTCGGCTGTGGAGTTTGACAAGATCGCGCTAAACGCAGTGTCAGCGGTGCCGGAAGCGCAGACCTACGCCATGCTGCTGACAGGCTTGGGCTTGCTGGGCTTCGTGCGCCGCCGTGGCGCGCGGGGCAAGGCCAACGCCTGCGCAAGGGTGTAAATAATTTTGTGTAGACGGTCATTTGGCAGGACACTGCCCCCCCAAAGGGGAATCAATGACCGTCGCAAAGCGTAACAAGCGGGCCAAGCCCGATCCGGTGTTGCTCAAACTGAGCCACCAGCCTGCCGGCCAACCACAAAAACCCGAAGACCTGATCGGTAAAAATGGCCTGCTCAAGCATCTCACCAAGATGCTGGTGGCGCGCGCCCTGGAGGTCGGGATGACCAACCACCAGGGCCACGACAAGAGCGGCCAAGTCTGCAACGACACCGCCAATACCCGCAACGACCATGGTGGCAAAACCCTCAAAGGCGATTTCGACGCACTGCCGCTCGATATCCCCCGCGACCGCCAAGACACATTAGCCCTGCAAATCGTCGGCAAGCACCAGACCCGCCGCCACGAACATTCCCGATGGCGTCAACGTCGGATTCATCTGGGCCGGAGGATCGCTGTCGCAGACCCTGGACGCGACGCTGATGAGCAACACCAACTACACGCTGTCGCTTGCAGTGGGCCAGCGCCTCGCGTCAAGCCCGCCCAACTGTCTAATCGAACTGCTCGCCGGCGGCAAGGTCATCGCCAGCTTTGCCAATCCCATCCAGCTCTCTCCGGGCAAGTTTGGCCTCGCAACCCTGAACTATGAGTCGTCCGCGCACGAAGACTATGTCGGCCGCGTGCTCGGCATTCGCCTCCGCGCCCTGAACGAGGCGGTGGAGTTTGACAAGATCGCGCTGAGCACGGTGTCGGCGGTGCCGGAAGCGCAGACTTACGCCATGCTGCTGGCGGGCTTAGGCTTGCTGGGCTTCGTGCGCCGCCGTGGCTCGCGTGGCAAAGCCAACGCCGGCGCTTAGCGCGTAGGCGACACGGCGCACGCAGCGGTGCGCCGCGCATCGGCCTGCCTCTTGAACGCCATAGGCATGGCGCCAAAATAGGCCGGCAAATGCCGCCTCCCCCATCCCGGCAACACAGCGCGGCAGCCGCTAGGCCCGCGCTGTTTATATTATGCGAAGCATCATTTCCCCGACTGCGGCAATGCCGCCGCTCAGCCTGTTTCTGGAGTAAGCTTGTAGTCCGATACGCGCAAAATGTTTCTATTATGCACTTCTAACGGTTACAATTCCCTCTGGCAAACTTTTCCCTCCCCTTCCATCCATGAGCGCCACCGTGCCCCAAGAATTGCCACTCGAAGCAGAATTACAAGAAGCCATTGCCCACCATCAGGCCGGACGCTTTGAGCAAGCCGAGACACGCTACCTCGACATCCTGAAGGCGCAGCCCTATCATGCCATCGCCAACCACAATATGGGTTTGCTGGCGGGACAAGTCGGGCAATATGCGGCGGGCTTGCCCTATCTGCGCCAGGCGCTGTCGGTCAACCCGGACGAGGGACAATTCTGGCTGTCCTATGCGGATGGCTTAATCAAGGCGGGTCAAGCCGGGGAGGCGCTGGACATTCTCGACAGCGCATATAAGCGCGGCCTCGACAATCCATCGTCGCAAGCTTTGCGCCTACAGGCCGAAACGGCAGTATCCGAGGCCGCCAAGGCACCGTCGGATGCCGAGATCGGGCACATTGTCGCCATTTACAACAGCGGCGACTACGTGCAACTGGAAGACGCCACCCGCGCGCTGCTGGCGCAGTATCCCGAGTCGGCATTCGCCTGGAGCGTGCTCGGTACCGCCTTGCAACTGCAGGGCAAAGATGCCTTGCAGGTCTTGCAAAAAACGGTGGAACTGGCCCCGTGCGACGCCGAAGCGCATGGCAATCTAGGCAATGCATGGCAAATGCACGGGCAATTCGAGCGCGCCGTCGATAGTTACTTACGGGCGCTGGACCTCAACCCCGACTTTGTCGAGGCCCATAGAAATCTGGGGCGTGCGCTGCATGTCCAACACCGCTTAGCCGATGCCGAGCAGAGTTACCGCCGCGCCTTGGCACTGCACCCCAGCTATGCCGTAGCGCATTTAAACCTGGGCAATGTATTGAGGGAGCAGGAAAAGTTTGAGGCGGCAATTGCCAGCTACCACGATGCGTTAAAGCTGATACCTGACAACGCCGAAGCGCACAGCCACTTAGCGCTTGCCCTGGAGGAAATTGGCCAACGCGAGCAAGCACTGGCATTCCACGAACGCTCCGTGGCACTGGACCCGGAATCGGAATTGGCATTACTCTATCTAAGCGATTGTTTAAGAAAGTTGCGCCGTTTCGATGAAGCGGCCAGTCTTCTGCAAAACGCGCTGGCGAAGAATCCTGGGAATGCTGAAATGCACAACAATCTCGGTCTGATCCTGCAAAACCATGGCAAGCTGGAAGAGGCAATCGCAGCCTACCAGCAGGCGGTGGATCTGGCGCCCGATTTTGCTATGGCATACTGCAACATGGGCGCGGCGCAACAAGCCCTCAAGCAATTTGACAAGGCACAAGCCAACTACCTGCGGGCGCTGGAAAACGAACCGCGATTTGTGCTCGCGCATTTCAACTTAGCAACTTGTTGGCGCGAACTAGGCCAGTACGACACTGCACTCGCCGGCTTTCAACAGGTGATCGCAATACAGCCCAATCACATCGAAGCCTATGTTAACATTGCCGGCCTCTTGGGGGATGCCGGCAGGATTGACGAGGCGATTGACAGCTGTCGCACGGCGCTTAGCATCAACCCCACCTTTGAAAAGGCCCACAGCAGCTTGCTCTTCATGCTGTCACACAGCATCCGCGCAAGTGCCGACTCCTTGTTTGCCGAGCATCAACGCTTTGGCGACGTATTCGAAGCGCCCTTAAGAGCAAGCTGGCCTGAGCACAGCAACTCCCGCGCTCCGGAACGCTGTCTGCAAGTGGGTTTTGTTTCAGGCGACTTCAATGATCATGCCGTCCCACACTTTGTCATCCCGATACTGGAGAATTTATGCCGTTCGCCCCGGCTGTCTTTACACGCATACTACAACTGCACGCGAGAAGACGCCGTCACCAAGCGGCTGCGCGGCCTGTTTCCCCATTGGCAGCAAGTCAGCGCGCTATCCGATGCGGAACTGGCGAAACAAATTGCCGAGGATGGCATTGATGTGCTGATCGATTTGTCCGGTCACACGGCGAAGCACCGCTTGTTGACTTTTACCCGCAAGCCGGCCCCCATACAAGCGAGCTGGATCGGCTATCCGGGCAGCACGGGCTTGCAGGCTGTAGATTACTTCCTGACAGACCGTTTCGTACTTCCGCCAGGCAGGTTTGAAAGCCAGTATACAGAAAAATTCGCCTATCTACCGGCGGCGTGGCCGTACTTGCCATCCTCAGACGCTCCAGAAGTGAACAGCCTGCCGGCTCTGGCGAACGGCTGCATTACGTTCGCCAGCTTCAACAGGACCACCAAACTCAGCCGCGAAGTCATCGCCCTATGGTCGCAACTACTACGCGCAGTCCCGACCTCCCGCATGTTGCTGGCGGCGATGCCGAAGGACGGAGTCCACGAACAATGGATCGAGTGGTTCGCCAGCGAAGGCATTAGCCAAGACCGCCTCAGCTTCCATCCCCGCACAAACGTGAAAGACTACCTGGCCCTGCATCTACAGGTCGACATCGCCCTCGATACTTTCCCATACACGGGGGGAACGACCACACTGAATGGTTTATGGATGGGCGTGCCGACGCTGACCCTCGCCGGCGACACCACCGCCGGCCGAACCAGTGCCGCGATTCTTGGACATGTGCAACTGGACGCCTTTGTCGCCGAGGACGCCGAGGATTTCGTCAAAAAAGGCGCTTACATTGCCAATGATCTGGCCCTGCTGGCGAGCATACGCGGCAGCGCCAGGCAATTGCTGGCCAACTCGGCCCTGGGCCAACCGGCCCTGATCGCGGCCGGACTGGAGGCAGCCTTGCGCGCCATGTGGCAGCGCTGGTGCGCAGGCTTGCCGGCCGCCTCCTTTGAAGTCGACCAACAAACCACGCGGAATACCCTGCCATGAAGCGAGATAACAGCACACCGATCTATGTTACGCAGCCGCTCCTGCCCGATTTACAGGATTTCATCCCCTATCTGGAAAGTATTTGGCAGAACAAGATCCTGACCAATGGCGGACCATTCCACCAGCAACTGGAACAGGCGCTGTGCGACTACTTGGGGGTAAAGCACATCTGCCTATTTGCCAATGGCACACTGGCGCTGATCACGGCCTTGCAGGCATTACGCATCACGGGCGAAGTCATCACCACGCCCTACTCCTTCGTCGCGACGGCGCATTCCCTGCTATGGAACGGCATCAAGCCCGTGTTTGCAGACATTGATCCGCAAACATTCAATTTGGACCCCGAGCGCGTCGAAGCGGCTATTACACCGCAAACGACCGCCATCCTACCGGTCCATTGTTATGGCCGTCCATGCAACGTCGAGCGCATACAGAAAATCGCCGACAATTACGGCCTGAAAGTTATCTATGACGCGGCGCACGCGTTCGGCGTGCGGCATCAGGGAGGCAGCGTGCTGAACTACGGCGACCTGTCGGTTCTGAGTTTTCATGCGACAAAGGTATTCAATACCTTTGAAGGCGGCGCCATCATTTGTCCGGATGCGAAAACCAAACAGCGGATCGACCACCTGAAGAATTTCGGTTTCGTCGACGAGGTCACTGTCGTTGCCCCGGGGATCAATGGAAAAATGAGTGAAATCAATGCCGCCTTCGGCCTGCTTCAGTTGCAACATGTCGACAAGGCATTGCAGCAGCGCCAGGCAATCGACGCGCGCTACCGCGCCAACCTGGCCGGGATAAAAGGCATACGCTGCATTTCGCCAGGTTTGGAGTCAGGGGCCAACCATGCCTACTTCCCCATTTTGGTGGAGCCCGAATTTCCCTTGAGTCGAGATGAGCTTTATCAGCACTTACGTGAAAACAATATTTTTTCCCGGCGCTATTTCCACCCATTGATTAGCGACTTTCCCATGTACCGCGGCATGCCCTCATCCGCACATGCCAATTTGCCAGTCGCCCGAACGGCTGCCGAGCAGGTGATTTGCCTGCCGCTCTACCCCACCCTGGACAACGCGCAAATTGAACTGATCACCGATACCATCGCCGCCAGCGCCAAAGTGTCGGCCACGCGCTGACATCGCGGCAGGCGAGGATTGGCAATGGATACTGCCGTGGCAATATATGCAGACACTATGTCGCCGCCCACATCTGACTATGTCTCTCAGAAAGAAGCTATGAATACATCTCAAAAAGCAATTCCTCCTTCGCAAGCGATTTTAATCTTCCCTAGCTGCATGCCACGTGCACTTGAATATTTACAGAAATGCCAGCGTGAAAATATCAACGTGATTGGTTCGTCTTCGCTGACTCACGATGTTTCCCGTGACAAATACCCCGACTGGTTCTATCTCCCCTACATTACGGATGCCGCGTTTCCCGACGCGTTACGGCAAGCCATTGCCACCTTCGACATTGGCGGAATTTACTGTCCGAACCCCGTGGCCTGGGACTTCCTGAACCTGGCGCTCGGCGAGATTGCCCCCCATGTAAGCCTGGTCAACGAAGCACCGACCGATGTGGAGTTAAGCAGATACCATCTGGCGCAAGCAACGGCCCGTTCATGGATTAGCGGACCGCTCTTTCTGGCAAGCGAACTGCCCGCCAAAGCAAGCATATCGCACATGGAACTGGCTTCCCTGTTCCGTCATGCCGACCAGATACCGGGGATGTGCGACCATGAAAAAGTATTCGCCCTCTGCGAAGTGGCACGCCACAGCGTCGCCGGCGACATCGTGGAAATCGGCAGTTGGTGGGGGAAGTCAGCCTTCGTCCTGGCCAGGCTGGCACTGTGCTACGACATAGGAAAACTGCTATGCGTTGATCCTTGGACCAGCGAAAATCTGGTGCAAAACGATGAAAGCGGCATGGTTGACCGCTTGTCGGCCCAAATGGATGCCGATGGCGCATTGGCAATATTTGAAATGAATTTACTTCCATACAATCAAAAACATATCAATTATCTCAGGATGCCGTCGACCGACGCGGCGCGCCGCTACCGGGACACGCATTGCGCCGCCACCAACACATTTGGCCGCACCGAGTACTGTGGCGGAATAGCAATACTGCACATCGACGGCAACCATGCCTATGACGCCGTAAAAGCCGATGTCGAGTCCTGGGCCGAGCACGTGGTGGCCGGCGGCTGGGTCATTTTCGACGATTATGTCTGGCCCTATGGCGACGGGCCGCAAAGGATTGGCGATGATTTCCTAATGCAACAACAAGATCGCATCGGCACGGCATTCGTGATGGGTACGGCATTGTTCGTCCAACTGGCGCGCCCTCCGCGCGCATCCTGAGCAGATTGCAAGGCAACCATGGGCCTGGCATGCCCATGGCTTACAGATAACGATCGCCCGCTTGCCGGTCGCGCACTTTTTTTGCTGGCACGCCGTAACTGACACAGAATGCCTCCACCGCGTGGAGCACCACAGCCCCTCCGCCGATCACGCTGTGCTCGCCGATCACAACACGGTCGAACACGACGGCGCCTATTCCCACTGCCGTGTAACTGCCGATTCGGCAATATCCGCCAGTTGTAACGCCAGGGGCGAGACTGGAAAAATCACTCATCACAGAATCATGGTCCAGCGACGCCTTGGTATTGACGATACATAAGCGCCCCAACTGGCAACATGGGCCAAGGACAGCCCCGGCCATGACGACCGTTCCCTCGCCAATCAGCACGGCTTTGCCGATGCTGGCGTTCGGATGCACCGCATTGACAAACCGCAGTTGCGGACAGGCCAGCGCGATTCGGGCCGCCACCGCCGCCCTGGCGTGATTATCGCCAATCGCGACAATCACGCCAGCCAAATCATGCTGGCGGACCAGGGCGGGCAGATCGTCCTCGGCGCCAAGAATGCTATATCCCAGCGTTTCCTCCCCTATCGGACGGAACGAGTCAAGCAAACCGACGATGGCGTAGCTGTTCTGCTGCTCAACAATATCGATAACGGCCTTAGCCTGCCCCGACGATCCCACCACGATAATATTGTCCATTTTGCCTTCTGAATACATAGAGGCCGCCACTCGGGGCAGTCGGTAGCGTAACGCCAAGTCCGGCGCGGACACAGTCTCGGGTATCGGCACACGGCACCACGCTCAAAAACGGCTCTTACTATAGCGACGAGTGTCGCGAACATCAAGCCATGTCCCCGCTCATTGGCCGGAAAACGTGGGCGTTGCGTTTGCAACGTAAAGTCGTCGTCGCCGCGTTCAAGCCTTGGAAGTGGAATAATCAAAAAAATTTCCATAAGGCATTTAATAAAGTGCCGGGGATGGTCGTCTTGTACTTGTGAGAGCGCAAAAAACCGTTGCTCCACACTGAACCCACCAAACCAGGAGTTACACCATGCTGAGCCTTCACACAAACACCGCCGCCCTGTCCGCACAAAACTCGATCTCCCGCACTCAGCAATCGCTGTCGACTTCGATGACGCGCCTGGGCACCGGCTTCCGTATCAACTCGGCAATGGATGACGCTGCCGGCCTGCAAATTGCAACCCGCCTGAAAGCGCAAACCAGCGGCATGGCAAAGGCCATGGAAAACACCCAGAACAGCACCTCGCTGCTGCAAACGGCCGAAGGCGCGTTCAGCGAAGTCTCCAACATGCTGGTTCGCATGAAAGACCTGGCAACGCAAGCAGCCGATGCATCGTCCAGCACAGCCGACAAAACCGCTATCCAGTCCGAATACGACGCACTGGGCCAGGAATTGTACAACGTCGTTACCAATACCCGTTTCGGCGGCAGCCTGCTGCTGGGTGATGGCGCGGCTGCGGCCAGCGGCACCCTGTCGACCAGCATGACCTTCCAGATCGGCGCGGGCGCCAGCGAAAAAATGACGTTTGACGCCTCCGCTACCCTGGCTAGCCTGAAGACCACTTTGTTTGCAGCCAGCGCCAACTATGCGGCCGCTGCAGTGGCTGGCGGCGAAGTCAGCAGCGGCACGTCGGCAAATGCCGCTATCGGCGCTCTGACCACTGCAATCAGCAGCGTCGGCGCGTTGCAATCGTCGATCGGTGCAGTAGCCAACCGTCTGGACCACATCAACACCAACTTGATGAACATCTCGACCAACACCAAGGCCGCTACCGGCCGCATCATGGACGTTGACTTCGCGACGGAAAGCTCGAAAATGACCTCCAGCCAAATGTTGCTGCAAGCCGGCACCGCAATGCTGAAACAAAGCAACAGCATGTCCTCGATGGTCATGTCCCTGCTGCAATAATGCTGCACTTTTCCTGACCTTCCGGGGTCAGGAAAAAACCCGGCCAACCGCTTTGCCGGTTGGCTTTTTTTTTACCCATGCCACATGGGAGAAAACCGATGGCGATAGAGCGCATTCCCCCGACAATCCCGCTGCTGCCGCAAATTACCCAGCGCCTCGACGTCAGCAACGCCACCCCGCTGGCGGCCGACATCGTGCGCCCGCTGGTGCCGCTCGGCCCCTACATGGCGGCGCCCCCCGACGGCGGCGCCGGCGCCCTGCCGCAGGCGCAGCAGCAAGCCTTCGCCAGCCTGGCCGCCACGGTCGGCCCGGACGCGACCCCGCACGACAGCAGCGCCATGCAGCAAAATCAACTATTCTTTTCGCGCCAACTGGTCTGGCAGGCGCCCAATCCGGCCACGCTGGCCTCGTCCTGGCGCGTGATGGTCAAGACCTATGGCGAGCAGTACGCAGCCCTGCAGGAGCAGGCGCGCGGCCAGCACGTGCCGGGCATGCTGCTGATGGCCGAACATCCGGCCGTGCTGCGCGAAGGCGCCCGCCCGCCGCTGGCGATGGACACCGAGGCCTGGCGCTTCGCCGTTTACGGCTGGGGCGGCCAAAGGCTGATGCTGCGCGTGCTCGCGCGCGACGATGACGAAGACGCCGGCGCGCCGAAGCGGCAGCGCGGCAAGGTGGCGCTGCGGCTGGAACTGCTGCTCGACGACATGGGCCGCGTGCTGGTGCAAATGGAGCCGGCGGGCGACGGCATCCTGCTCGACCTGGCGGCGGCCAATCCGGCCGCGCTGCTGCACGTGCGCCGGCTGCTGCCGCAACTGGCCGAGGCGATCGCCCGCTCCGGCCTGCGCGTGCTGCGCTGCCACATCAACCGCTCGCTGCAGGCGGGCGCGGTGCACAACAACTATCCCATGCAGGCCGCCGCGGCGGCGCTGTCGCTGCCGCTGTTCCGCGCGATGGCCGAGGTGGCGCTGTTGCTGACGCGGTCGGACGAGCACGCGGCGCCGGCGCCGCAGGAAACGGCGGCCACGCCCGAGCCGGCCGAACCGGAGCTGGAGCAGGTGCTGGAGCAGGCCCTGCTGGAAGCCGTGCCGGCGCCCATGAACCTGGAGCCGGACCTGGAACCCGATCCCGAGCTGGAAATGCAGATGGAATTGCAGCTGGAATGGGAATCGGAGGCGGCGCCGCAGACGGCGCCGTGACGACCCTTGCGCCGCACAGCAAAAAGCCGACCACGAGGTCGGCTTTTTTGTTTGCCGCATCCGTGGCGGCCCATCAAGCGGGTGCGGCTAGCCGACCGTGCCGATGATGCTCACTTCACGGTTTTCCGGAATTTCATTGTAGGACAGCACATGCAGGCCGGGTGCGAACAGGCGCGCGTAGCGGGCCAGCAGCGGCCGGATCTGCGGCAGCACCAGCAGCAGCGGCGGCGTCGCCTGCTGCTTCATCTGCTCGCGCGCCACCGGCATGTTCAGTTGCAGCTGCGACAGCAGGTGCGGGTCGATCGGGTAATTGTCGAGCGCCACCTTGCCGCCCTGGCGCGCCTGGTTCAGCGAACCGAGCAGCATATTCTCCAGGTCGCCGCCCAGGTTAAATGCCTGCATCTCGGTGCGCTGGCCGAACAGGCCGCTGACGATTTGCCGGCGCAGCGCGCAGCGCACCTCGGCCGCCAACAGGATGGGATCCTTGGTCGTTTCGGCGCTGTCGAGCAGGGTCGTGGCGATTTGCACGATATCCTTCAGCGACACATTTTCCGTCAACAACACGCGGAATACCCGCAGCAACTGGGTGTGCGTGAGCGCCTTGTCGAGCGCTCCGGCCAGCTTCGGCGACAAGGCCGTCAGGCGCTCCAGCAGGGCCGGCACGTCTTCATGCCGGAACAGCTCAGGCAGGTATTCGCGGACCACTTTCGACACGTGCGTGGCGATCACGCTGGGCGCCTCGATGACCTGGTAACCGAGGCCCAGGGCGTGGGCCTTCTGGCCCACCTCGATCCACGTCACCGGCATCGCATAGGCCGGCTCGATGCCGGGAATGCCGTCGAGCTGGCCGTAGACGTTGGGCGACGGGATCGCCATCAGGCGGTCGGCCATCACTTCGGCCTGGGCGACGATGCTGCCGTTGAGCACGATCGCGTACTGCGCGGGCTTCAGCGCCAGGTCGTCGCGCACGCCGATGGCCGGCAGCAGCAGGCCCAGCGCCTCGCTCAAGCTTTGCCGCACGCCGCGCACGCGCTTGGTCAGCGGCTCGCCCTGGCTCTTGTCTATCATGCCGACCAGCTTGTAGCCCAGCGTCACCGTCAGTTGCTGCACAGCCGGCAATTGCTGCCAGTCCAGCTCGGGCGCCCGGTCTTCGCGCAGCGCCGCCTCGATGGCCGCCATATTGCTCGGCTCGGCCTGCATCACCCGCTTGCTCAGGCGCCAGCCGACGAAGCCCAGCACGACCGCGAAGGTCATGAACATCAGCCACGGCATGCCCGGCACGACGGCCAGCACGACCATCATGCCGGAGGCGCTGAACATCACCGCCGGCGAGGTCAGCACCTGGCCCGCCACCTGCTGCTCGAAGTCGCCAGAGTCGCTGATGCGCGTGACCAGGATGGCCGCCGCCGCCGACAGCAGCAGCGCCGGGATCTGCGCCACCAGGCCGTCGCCGATGGTCAGCAACGCGTACTGGCGGAACGCGTCGCCGAAGGACAGGTCGTGCATGATCGAGCCGATGGCGACGCCGCCGACCATATTGATGATCAAGATCAGGATACTGGCGACGGCGTCGCCGCGCACGAACTTCGAGGCGCCGTCCATGGCGCCGTAGAAGTCGGCCTCGGCGGCCACGTCGAGGCGGCGCAACTGGGCCTTCTCCTGGTTGATCAGGCCGGCGTTGAGGTCGGCGTCGATGGCCATCTGCTTGCCCGGCAAGGCGTCCAGCGTGAAACGCGCCGACACTTCGGAGATGCGCTCGGCGCCCTTGGTGACGACGGCGAAGTTAATGATCATCAAGATCACGAAGACGACGATGCCGACCACGAAGTTGCCGCCGATGACGACATTGCCGAAGGCCTCGATCACCTGGCCGGCCGCGCCCGTGCCCGTGTGGCCGTGCAGCAGCACGACGCGGGTCGAGGCGACGTTCAGCGTCAGCCGCATCATCGTCGTCGCCAGGATCACCGTCGGGAACACGGAGAAGTCCAGCGGCCGCTTGGCCGAGACGCTGACGAGGATGACGATCAGGGCCAGCACGATGTTGAACGTGAACAGCACGTCGAGCAGCACCGGCGGCAGCGGCAAGATAATCATCGCCAAAATCACCAGCAGGAACAGTGGCGTAGCGAACTTGTGGCGGCGCATTTCAGCAACCACGCGGTTCAGTAAATTCATGTCGGCGAGACCTCACTCAGATGAGATGGAACGACCACCTCGTTGGGAAATTGTGGCTGGGCAGTGCGCTGCCCAGTGCGGAAAGCTTTCAATTGCAGCACGTAGTTCAGCACCTGCGAGACGGCCTGGTACAACTGCACCGGGATCTGCTGCTGCACCTGGCTGGTGTTGTAGATGGCCCGCGCCAGCGGCGCCAGTTCCAGCGTCTCGACGCCGTGCTCGCGCGCCACCTGGCGGATGTACAGGGCCATCTCGTCGACGCCCTTGGCGACGACGAAGGGCGCCTCGGCGCGGTCGGTGTCGTACTTCAGCGCGACGGCGTAATGTTCGGGATTGACGATGACGACGTCGGCCGTCGGCACCGTCTTGCGCACGCTGCGCCTGGCCAGTTGCTGCTGCAGTTGGCGGATGCGCTGGCGCACCTCGGGCCGCCCCTCGCTGCTCTTGTGCTCTTCCTTCAAATCCTGCTTGCTCATGCGCTGGCCCTTGGCGAAAAAGAAGGCCTGGGCCGGCACGTCGATCAGCGCGAAGAAGATGAACACCGAGCACAGCGCCATCAAGCCGTCCAGCATCAGGCCGGCGCCCTGGGTCAGGGCCTCCAGCATGGTCTGCTTCTGCAAGCCGACATAGTCCTGCAGCGAGGCGCGGCTGACGTGCACCAGCACCCAGCCCAGCACGCTCGCCTTGCCGATCGACACCAGCAAGTCGAAGCCGTGTTTTTGCGACACCAGGCGGCCCAGGTTCTTGGCCGGGCTCAGGCGCTCGAACTTCGGCATCCAGTTCTTCGTGCTGATGACCCAGCCGCCGGGGATCATCGAGCCGAGCACGATGGCCAGCGGCACGACGAACAGCGGCAGCAGCATCTTGATCAGCAGCGCCACGGCGCTGGCGAAAATGCCCGACAGCGTGTTTTCCAGCGCGCCCTCGCTGCCCAGCGGCACGAAGCTCATGGCGAACAATTCGCGGAAACCCTGCAGGTAGCCGGGCACCAGCCAGACCAGCAATTTCAGGCTGACGAGGATGCCGATGGCCGTCGACAGGTCGCGCGAGCGCACCACCTGGCCCTCTTCGCGGGCCTTCCTGAGCTTCTGGTGGGAAGCCTTTTCGGTTTTATCGCCGGTGCTCGATTCAGCCATGGCCAGCCACCCGCATTTGTTGCTGCAACATCTCCAGCACGCGATTCGTCATGCCGATGTAATGCTCGGGCACGAAACGGACGATCTGCGCCAGCATCAGCAGGCCGAACAGCGTGATGACGGAAAAACCCAGCGAGAACAGGTTCAGCGACGGCGCCACGCGGTTCAGGAAGCCGAAGCCCAGTTGCACCACCATCGTCGAAAAGACGATGGGGATGGCCAGCAGCATCGCCGCGGCGAACACCCAGGCGACATTGTAGGCCACCGTCTGCAGCAGCAGCGGGCCATAGCCCTGCCCCAGCGGCCAGGCCTGGAAGCTGGCGCCGACGACGCCGGCCAGCACCAAATGGCCGTCTATGCTGAAAAACACGATAATGCTGAGAATCGACAGCAGCGCCGAGACGACGTCCGAGGAATTGCCGTTGACGGGATCGTTCATGACGGCCATCGACAGGCCCATCTGGCTGGACACGAGGTAGCCGAGCACGGCGATGACGGACATGCTGAAATGGAAGGCCAGCCCCATCGCGCCGCCGATCACGGCCTGCTCGATGGTGGCGACGACGGCGTGCAGCGAGAACGGGTCGATGGCGATGACGCCCTTGCTCACCGGCAGCATCAGGATCGCCAGCACCAGGGCGATCAGCACGCGCACCGTCACCGGCGTGAGCGCGTCGCCGATCACCGGCGCCGCCGTCAGCATCGCCAGGATGCGGCAGAACGGCCACCACAAGGCCGTCAGCATCGGCAGCAGCTGGGTCAGTACGTCTTCCATGGCGGTGCCGCGCTAGCCGACCAGGGTGGCCGCGCGCTGGAAAATCGAAACGCAAAAATCCATCAGGTAGCCGGTCATCCAGCGCCCCAACAGTATCATCGCCAGCAGCGTCACCAGCAGGCGCGGCAAAAAGCTCATCGTCTGTTCGTTGATCTGCGTGGCGGCCTGCACCAGCGCCACCAGCAAGCCGGTGATCAGGCCGGGCACGACCAGCACCACGGCCAGCAGCATGACCAGGTGCAGGGCTTCGACGACCAGGTCGACGGCGACATCGGGAGTGAGCATCAGTAGGCCTGCACGCTGGTGACGAGGGTGTTGACGGTGAGGGTCCAGCCGTCGACGAGAACGAAGAGCAGCAGCTTGAACGGCAGCGAAATGACCAGCGGCGACAGCATCATCATCCCCATCGCCATCAGCACCGACGACACCACCAGGTCGATGACGAGGAAGGGAATGAACAGCAGGCAGCCGATCTGGAAGGCCGTCTTCAGCTCGCTGAGCACGAAGGCGGCCAGCTTCACCGTAAACGCGTGCTCCTCGGGCTTGGTGGCGGCCGGCTCGCCGGCCAGGTGGGCAACCTGCGCCAACGCCGCCTTGCTGGTCTGCGCCATCATGAAGCGCGACAGCGGTTTTTCGGCGATTTTCAAGGCTTCCTGCAAGCCGATCTTGTCCTGGTCGTAGGGCAGGAAGGCATTCGTCCAGATTTGCTCGCCGATGGGGCGCATCACCAGCAGCGTGAGGATCAGCGCGACGCCGGTGATGATGCGGCTGGGCAGGCCCTGCTGCAGGCCCAGGGCCTGGCGCAGCAGCGACAGCACGATGACGAAGCGGGTGAAACTGGTCATCATCATGACCAGCACGGGCAGCAGCCCGAGCAGGGTCATGACGATCAGGATCTGGGTCTTGACCGTCAAGTCCGTTTTCGCGCCCGGCACTATGCCGGCGAGCAAATCGGCGGCGCCGGCCGGCGCGGCCGCCAGGGCGCCCAGCAGCAGCGCGCCCAAGCCCGCCGCCGCCAGCGCACGGCGCCGCGCGGCGCCGGACAACGCCAGCGTCATGACGTCATCATGTCGAGGTTCAGGCCGTCCAGGTCGATCACCTTCAGGCCATAGTTTTCGCCGGCGACGACGACTTCGGCGCGGCCGATCGGCGTGCCGTTGACCTTGATCACCAGCGGTTCGCCGGCCAGCATGTCGAGTTCGATCACGCTGTCGGGGCCGATGGCCATCAATTCCTGCAGCGAAATGCGGGCCGAACCCACCTCCAGCGTCAGCGTGACGGGGATCTTGCGCATCATCTGCGGAATGTCGCGCCGCGTGCGCGTGGCCGTGACGTCGCTGACGTCGCTGACGTGGTCGATGATCATGTCTTCCGTGAGGTCGCCCAACATACCCTCATCTGGATTGGTTTCGTTCATATTCATAATTATTCGACATCTTCAAAGGAGGTTAAACAGAGCTTGCCCTTGTGTTCCGACACGGCGGCCGTGAACAGGCGCGAATCGGCCAGCATGACGTCGGTGCGGTTCAGGCTGACCGGTATGACGTCGCCGACGCGCAAGTCGAAGAGTGCGCCCAATTGCACTTCCTTGCTGACCAGGCGCCCTTCCAGCGTCACCTGCAGGCGCGAAGCCAGCGGGCGCACGCTCTTCAGCGCTTTTTTCGCCTGCTCGCGCTCGGGCAGCAAGCCGTGCAGCACGTCGGCCATGGCGGCCTTGTCGAGCGAAAACCAGAACTGGCCGCGGGCGCCGGCGGCGACGTCAGCCACCGTGACGGTGACGATCCAGCCGCCGCGGGCCGGATGCACGCCCGGCTGGGCGCGCAATTCGCCGACGGCCTCGGGCACGTCCTTGGCGACGGCGGCCAGGTTGTTGCGCACGCGGCTCAGCAGCGTCGCGACGAATTGTTGCCCAAGAACAACAGCAAGCCGCTCCTCCGTGGCCGTCACGCGCACGGCGTCCGGATCGGGCGCCTCGGCCGGCTTGGCGCCGCCGCGGCCGTAGCGGTAGTTGAGGACGTCCAGCAACACGGGACGCTCCAGCGCGAAGCCGACCTGCCCCGGCGCGTTGCCGAAACTGAGCCAGCGTCCGCCCGGCGCCTCGGCCTCGACGCGGCTGAAGGCCACCGTCTCGACCTGGTAGGCGCCCCAATAGCGCCGGCTCATCGGCAGGCGCATGGCGCCCGCCAAGTCTTCCCGCAACTGCGCCGCGAATACATGCAGCAGGTGGACGGGCCGTCCCAGCAGGCAGGAATCGAGGGTTTGATGCGGCAAGGGTTGATCTGTCTTTGTAATATTCGTCATGTAATGGTCATGTCAGATCATATCGGTCTCGATGCAATTATACGGATCGCGCGCAATTACGGTGGCACGTCTGGTGACCTGCCGGACCAATTTACGCATCGTAACTTAAAGTCAGATGATCTCGGAAGTAAACGATACATCAATTTGACAATTATTGCCACGCATCAATACCTAAACCCTAAAACACCCTTTACAATATAGTTGCCAAGAGGTAAGCTTACACGCATAGAATTCCCCATAGAGGGGGCCTCCGGGCGATAGCCTGGGACTGCCTTTAACTACTGATTTTAAAGTGAATTTTAATCGCCGCTGGCGCACAGCAGGTTTATGATAGGCAGGTCGCGGGCGGCACGGCAACACAAGCCGGTTGGCGCCGCGGCGATCCTGCCTCGAATACCTTTCTTTGCGTTTGGCCAACATACTGACAATCAAAACCGATCGGGTTCGCGCCCGCGAGTCGGCAATCAAAACGCGCCTTCCCCTGCCTGTCCCGGTCCGTCCGGCCGGCCGGCAAGGGCGGCAAATGTGGCAGCCAACATCAACTAGGGGTGACAAGATGGGCAATGAACTGGCGGGCTTGATCAAAGCGGATCTGGCGGCTTTAACGAACGATGCCCAAGGGCTGGCCGCGCTGCAGGTGGCGCCGGCGGCGCAACTGCACGGCGAGGCGCCCTCCGGCATGTCCTTCGCGCAAAGCCTCAAGGATGCCGTCGGCAAGGTCGACAACGACGACCGCCTGGCCGCCGAGCGCATGGCCGACGTCGACAGCGGCAAGAGCGGCGACCTGGTCGGCGCCATGCTGGCGAGCCAGGAGGCGAGCCTGTCGTTTTCCATGCTGATGCAAGTGCGCAACAAAGTGATGGGCGCCGTTGACGAACTCATCAAGCTGCCCCTGTAAGTCCACGCGAAAGACCACTACGTGATAAACACCCTCAAGTCCCTCTTCGCGCGCTGGCGCGCGTCCGGCCTGCCGGCCGCCTCGCCGGCGCTGCTGAAAACCCTCGCCCCCCTGCTGTTGCTGGCCGTGGGCCTGACGGCCATCGTCATGATGTATTTCTGGCGCGACCAGGCCAATTACAAACCGGTTTTCGGCACGCGCGAAAAAGTCGCCGTCACCGAAATGATGGGCGCCCTGGACGCCGAGCACATCGGCTACCGCCTGCACCCGGACACGGGCCAGGTGCTGGTGCCGGAAAGCCAGCTGGGCAAGGTGCGCATGATGCTGGCGTCGAAAGGCGTCACCGCGCAACTGCCGGCCGGCCTGGAATTGATGGACAAGAGCGATCCGCTGGGCGTGTCGCAATTCGTCCAGGATGTGCGCTTCCGCCGCGGCCTCGAAGGCGAGCTGGCGCAGAGCATCATGAGCCTGGACGCCATCGCCTCGGCCCGCGTCCACCTGTCGATCGCCAAATCCACCTCCTTCGTCTCCAGCGACGGCGAGAAGTCCTCGGCCTCCGTGGTGGTCGCCGTCAAGCCGGGCCGCACCCTGGCCACCGAGCAGATCGCCGCCGTCATCAACATGGTGGCCGGCAGCGTCGCCAGCCTGAGCCCGCAGCGCGTCAGCCTGGTAGACCAGGCCGGCAACTACCTGTCGGCCCACATCGACCTGAGCGACGGCTTCGACGCCGGCAACAACGGCAACGACAACGCCAAGCGCATCCAGGACGAGATCAAGCGCAATGTGCGCGAGCTGCTCGGCCCCGTCATCGGCGAAGACAATTTCAAGGTCAGCGTCACGGCCGCCGTCGACAACGACCGCGTCGAGGAAACCGTGGAGAAATACGGCGAAGCGCCGAAGGTGACCAGCGAGGCCACCCGCGAGGAGCAAGACCGCAACCGCATGGTGCTGGGCGTGCCCGGCACGTTGAGCAACCGGGCGCCGACCGCCGCCGTGCCGGCCCCGACGGCCGACCCAGCAGACCCCGCCGCGGCGGCCGCGGCCGCGCCGAAACCGGCCGACGAGGGCACGGCGCGCAAGAACGCCACCTCGCGCCAGTTCGCCTATGACCGCAGCATCACGCAAATCAAGCGCAGCCGCGGCCGCCTGCAGAAACTCAGCGTCGCCGTCGTCCTCAACAACGGCGCCGCGCCGAACGCGAAGAGCGGCTGGAACGCCGCCCAGCTGGCGGATATGGACAAGATGCTGCGCGGCGGCCTGGGCATCAACACCGAGCGCGGCGACGTGCTGGCCGTGTCCGCCCTCGCCTTCCCGGCCAAGCCGCCCGTGGCGCAGTGGTGGGAAGAACGCGACAACGTCGTCGACATGAGCAGCTGGGCCATGTACCTGGTCGGCGCGCTGCTGGGCTTCTTCCTCGTGCTGCGTCCGCTGCTGCGCCTGCTGACGGCGCGCCTGGCGCCGCCAATGATGCAGCCGGCCGACGCCAAGCTGGTGCACGCCGGCGCCAACGGCGCGGCCGGCGCCGGCGCCGCCAACGCGGCCGCCCTGGCCGCCCCTGGCGTGGCCGGCGCGCCACAGTTGCCTGGCATGGAGGCGCAAGCCAACGCGATGCCGGTCGTGCCGCTGCTGGAAAACTATGACTTGCCGCCGGCCGGCTCGGCCGTCGACGTCATGGTCGACCACTTGAAAGTGCTGGCAGAAAAGGAACCCGAACGGGTCGCGGAAGTCGTCAAACAATGGATGCAGAAAAATGGCCGAACTCAATAATATGAACGACAACGTCGATGACGGCACCGTGCTGACGCCGGTCGAACAGGCCGCCATTGTGCTGCTCAGCATAGGCGAGGAGCCGGCCGCGGCCGTGCTGCGCTGCCTGTCGCGCGAGGAATTGCTCGAAGTGACGCAGGTGATGTCGCGCATGAGCGGCATCAAGGTCGAATCCGTCAAGCACGCGATGCAAACCTTCTTCGACGACTACCGCCAGCAAAGCGGCGTGCACGGCGCCTCGCGCACTTATCTGAAGCGTTCGCTCGACCTGGCGCTGGGCAGCGACATCGCCAACAGTGTGCTCAACAATATTTACGGCGACGCCATCCGGCCGAAAATGGCCCGCCTGCAGTGGGCTTCGCCGAAGTGGCTGGCCGAATACATCGTCAACGAACACGTGCAGATGCAAGCCGTCTTCCTGGCCTTCCTGCCGCCGGCCCTGGCCGGCCAGATCCTCGACGCCCTGCCGCTGGACGGCCGCGACCTGGTGCTGCTGAACCTGGCGCGCCTGGACGAGATCGACCGCGACCTGCTGATCGAGCTCGACGAGCTGGTCGGCCGCTGCCTGGGCACGCTCGACACGCAGAGCACCAGCGTCGAGGGCATCCGCCAGGTGGCCGAGATCCTCAACCGCATGCCGGGCAACCGCGCCGCCCTGGTTGAACTGCTGCGCGCCCACGACCCGGAAGTGGTGTCGGAAATCGAGATGAGCATGTACGACTTCTTCATCCTGTCGCGCCAGAGCGAGGTGGCGATCACCCGCATCCTCGAGGACGTGCCGCTGGAGCTGTGGGCCATCGCCCTCAAGGGCGCCGAGCCGGCCGTGCGCGACGCCATCCTGAAGACCATGCCGCGCCGCCAGGCGCAAAGCTTCGAGGACATGATGCGCCGCTCCGGCCCCGTGCCGCTGTCGCGCATCGAGCAGACGCGCCAGGAAATCATGGCCACCGTCAAGGGCCTGGCCGACGCCGGCGAAATCGAGGTGCAACTGTTCGCCGAGGCGGTGGTCGAATGAAACACGCGTTCCGCTCCTACCGCTTTCCGCCGCTGTCGCAGTTCATCGCCGCCGGCCAGCGCTCCGAGGACACCGACGGCCAGTGGCAAGCCTCGGTGGCGGAGGGATTCGAGCAGGGCCAGCGCGACGGCTACGAGGTCGGCCTGGTGCGCGGCCAGCAGGACGGCTACGACGCCGGCCGCAGCGACGGCACGGCGCGCGGCCGCGAAGAGGGCCGCAACGAAACCCTGGTCACGCTGGACCGCCTGGCGCGCCCCGTCGACGCCATCCTGAAGAACCTGCGCCAGGTGCGCGCCGACTACCGCGCCGCGCAGCGCAAGGAAGTGGTCGACCTGGTCGCCAAGGTGGCGCGCCAGGTCATCCGCGCCGAGCTGGCCTTGCAACCCGTGCAACTGCTGGCCCTGGTCGACGAGACGCTGGCGTCGATGCCGCCGACGCGCGAGGAAATCGACGTCTTCCTCAATCCGGAAGAGCTGAAACGCATCAGCGAACTCGATCCGAAGCGCGCCAAGCGCTGGAACCTGATCGCCGACGCCCGCCTCGACGCCGGCGAATGCCGCATCAAGGCCGGCGACAACGAGGTCGACGCCGGCTGCCACCAGCGCCTGGCCGCCTGCATGGAACAGGTCAGCAACCACCTGCAACTGGCCGCCGAACACATCGACGAGGAAGTCAGCTGATGCTCGCCGATACGCTGCGCAATCTCGAGATCGGCGCCGTGCCGGTCGCCACGCCGACCGGCCGCCTGGTCGGGGCGTCGGGCTTGCTGCTCGAAAGCGCGGGCTGCCGCCTGCACACGGGCCAGCGTTGCCAAATTGAAACCGTGAACGGCGAGTGGCTGGACGCCCAGGTCGTCGGTTTCCGCGAAAAACTGTCTTACCTGATGCCGTTCAAGAAAGCCTCCGGCATGACCACGGGCGCCCGCGTGCTGCCCCTGCCCGACAAGGCCAGCCTGCAGATCGGCCCGTCCTGGCTGGGACGCATGGTCAACGGCCTGGGCGAGCCCATCGACGACCTCGGCCGCCTCGGCGGCGAGCACACGCTGGAAGTGACGCCGCCGCGCATCCACCCCCTGAAGAAAAAACCCGTCACCGAGCCGCTCGACGTCGGCGTGCGCGCCATCAACGCCATGCTCACGCTGGGCAAAGGCCAGCGCGTCGGCCTGATGGCCGGCAGCGGCGTCGGCAAGAGCGTCTTGCTGGGCATCATCACGCGGCAAACCGTCGCCGACGTCGTCGTCGTCGGCCTGATCGGCGAGCGCTCGCGCGAGGTGCGCGAATTCGTCGAAATGTCGCTGGGCCCCGAGGGCTTGAAAAAAGCCGTGCTGGTGATCGCCCCGGCCGACGAGTCGCCGCTGATGCGCATCATGGCCACCGAACTGTGCCACTCGATCGCCGCGCACTTCCGCGACCAGGGCAAGCACGTGCTGATGCTGGTCGACTCGCTGACCCGCTACGCGATGGCGCTGCGCGAAGTCGCCCTGGCGCTGGGCGAGCCGCCGGCCACGCGCGGCTACCCGCCGTCGGTGTTTTCGGCCCTGCCGCAACTGGTCGAGAGCGCCGGCAACGGCGAGCACGCGGACGGCAGCATGAGCGCCATCTACACCGTGCTGGCCGAGGGCGACGACCAGCAGGATCCGGTCGTCGACACGGCCCGCGCCATCCTCGACGGCCACATCGTGCTCACGCGCGAGCTGGCCGAACGGGGCCACTACCCGGCCATCGACATCGCCGCCTCGATCAGCCGCTGCATGGCCCAGGTCATCGAAACGCCGCATTTGCTGGCGGCGCGCGCGCTGAAGGCGTCGATGGCCCGCCACGCCCGCGTGCGCGACCTGATTCCGCTGGGCGCCTACGTGCCCGGCGCCGACCCGGTCACCGACCGGGCCGTCGACCTGCATCCGCACATCGAAGCCTTCCTGTGCCAGGGGACGAAGGAAGAAGCCCCCCTGGAGCCCTGCGTAGTCCAACTTGAAAAGATGATGGCATGACAAGCTCCCATACGATCAGAAACCTGACTACCCTGGTAACGCTGCGCAGCAACGAGCTGGAGCGTCTGCAAACCGACATGGCGGCCCAGACCCAGGTGCGCGAGCGCTACCAGAAGAACCTGGAACGCCTCACCGGCCTGTACACGGCCAGCGGCGCCAGCGGCGCCTTGCCGCTGGCCCTGTCCGTCAACTGCGGCAACTACAAGCAAGCCGTGATGGAAATGGTCGACACCCACCGCACCGATCTGCACCTACACGAGGCCAATATGGCCGTGGCCCAGCGGGTGCTGAACGCCGCCTGGGCCAAGCGCGAGGTGCTCGACCAGGTGTTGACGCAAAAACAAAAGGACGCCGACGTGTCCGTGCAGCGCCGCGACGCCAAGCGCCAGGACGAGCTGGCCACGCAATTCTGGTTCCGCGGACAGGGGAAGTAATGTTCTTGCAGAAATTATTTCAGTGGGGCACCTTTTTGGTCGCCTTGTACTCGGGTACACATTGATTTTCCCTCTTTTAGGAGTTTGACATGGCAACCGCACCAGTACCGTATGACGTGAACGCCTCGGCGAAGGCGTGGACCGACAAATACACCGTCGACCGCCAGGCGGCGCTCACGGCCCAGACGCAGATCGCGAATTCGCGCGTGAAGAGTCTGGCGCAACTGAAAACGGCGATCACGAGCTATCAAGACGCCTTGACGGCCATGTCGAAGCAGAAGACCATGCTGGCGCAGTCTGCCACCTTCAGCAACACGGCGCTGGGCAGCGCCACGGCCAGCCCTACGGCGGCCACCGGCACCTACAGCTTTTTCGTCGAAAGCCTGGCCAGCACCAACCAAATCTCCCTGGGCGGCCTGAGCGGCATGGCCACGCCGGCCAGCGGCTCGCTGACCCTCACGCTGGGCAACGGCAGCAATTTCTCGGTCGACCTGGCCGCCGCCGACAAGGATAACGCCGGCGGACTGACGCCGAAGGAAATCGCCGCCGCCATCAACGCCGAGCCGCACAACGCCTCCATGATAACGGCCTCCGTGATCACCATCGGCGGCGCCGAAAAACTGGTGCTGACTTCGGGCACAGGCGGCGTCGGCGGCGCCATTTCCCTGACCACCAGCGGCCTGGCGCCCGCCGACGCGGCGCTGGAATCGGCGCTGGAAGCGGTCCCGACGCAACTGGTGCCGGCCAAGGACGCCGTCATCTGGCTGGGCGCGCAAGGCACGGGCGCCAAGATCGAGCAAGGCAGCAACACTTTCACCGGCATCGACGGCGTCAGCATGACCCTCACCAAGGCCCAGGCCCCGGGCGATGCCCCGTTCACGCTGAGCGTGGGCGTCGACACCGCCGGCACAACGGCCAAGGTGCAGAGTTTTGTCGACGCGTTCAACAAGCTCAAAGGTCTGCTCGACTCGCTGACCGACCCCGGTTCCGTCGAAAAAGGCACCCTGCCCGGCCCCTTCGCCGAAGATAGCGGCATGCACGTGCTGCGCGACCAGATGGTCCGGACGCTGCGCGAGAACAACGTCGGCGCGCTGGCGACCTTCGGCCTCACGGGCAACCGCCAAGGCCTGCTGACCCTGGATGCGACCAAGCTGGCAGCCACCTTGAAAGTCAATCCTAGCGGACTCGACGCGGCCATCGGCAGCAACGCGGTAGGCGCGCCTAGCGGCGTGATCGGCAAGCTCAGCACCTTCCTGGGGCAATGGACCAAGGTGGGAACCGGCCAATTGACGCAGCGCAATGACTCCCTGTCTAAATTGCAAGCATCGCTGAACAAAAAACAGCTCGCTTTCGAAAAAGATTATATGACCATGTACAACAAGTATAAGATGGACTTTACCAAGTTGAACGATCTGAAATTCCAGATGGCCAGCAACACCGATATGTTCGACGCCCTGTTCGGCAGCAAAAACTAAGCGGCCCGCCCGCGCCGCGCTTTCACAGTGAGAAAACAATGCTAAACCATGATGCCTATAACAGTTACCATTCAGTCAATCTGGATGCGCAGACGGCGCGCGCCTCGCCAGTCGAACTGGTGTTGGTACTCACCGATGGCCTGCTGGAAGAGTTGGCGCGGGCGCGCGGCCACATCACCGGCCGCCGTTTCGAACACAAGGCGGCCAGCCTGAACAAGTGCATCGCCATCATCAATGGTTTATCGAGCTCGCTGGACTTCGACAACGGCGGCGAAGTCGTCGTCAATCTGGCCCGGCTGTACGATTACTGCGCGGCCCGCCTGTTCCGCGCCGGCATCGAACTCGACACCGGCATGATCGACGAGGTGGAGGTGCTGCTCAACACCATTAAGCAGGGATGGCTGGGCGTACAGGCAAAAAATGCCTAGGCGCCCCGCCATCGAGCGCTGGACGCTGGCTGTGCGCAGCGCCGGCGCCGAGGCCGACTGGGACGCGCTGGCCGCCGCCTGCGCCAGCCTGGCGCGCGAGCTGCCATTGCTGGCGGCGCGCGGCGCCTGGAGCGACGCCGAACGCGCGGCCTTGCAACAACTGCGCGCCGCCCACGCGCAAGCATTTCAGATTTGCTCGGACGAAAAAGAACGCCTGGGGGCATTCCTGGGCGACATGCAGGCAAATAAAGAGGGCAGGCTGGCCTACGCCCTCATTGGCGACACCGATTCGGACGGGATTTAAGTATGGGTATCAGTATGACGAGTATGAACATGAACAATAGCGCGGCCGCGACGGTTGCGAGCAACCCCGCGCCCGTCGCGGCGGCGGCGCTGCCGAAACCGCTCGCGCCTACGCCCGCGCCCGCGCCTACGCCTGCGTCTGCGCCCGCCCCCGGCAGCGCCGTGCCGGCCGGCGCCCTGTTTGCCCAGCTGCTCGGGCTGGCCACGCTGCCGGAGGCCGGCCCCGCCGCCGATAGCGAGGCCGGCGGCGACAGCGATAGCGACGGCGAAACGGCCGACACCGGCGCCGACGGCGCGGCCCCGGCCGCCCCCGACGCCAGCCTGCTGGGGGCCATGGCGCCGCCGCTGGCGCCGCCCGTGCCGACGCACGCCGCCCACATCCAGCTTGCCGCCCCAAGCGGCGAGACGCCCTCCGACGGCGGCGACGGCGCCGCTACCCAGGCCAATCCGGCCCTGACGATCACGCTGCACCCGGCCGCGATGGCCTTCAACGCCCAGGGCGCGCTGCTGCCGAACCGCGGCGCCGCGGCGCCTGCGGCGCTGCCGCAATCGGCCGACGCCGCCAGCGCCGCGGCCAGCGCCGCCAGCGCCACCACGGCGGCGGCCGACACCGGCGCCGCAGCCGCGTCTGCGCCCCGCCCCGCCACGCTGCCCGCCGACGCCGAGCGCCCCGCCATCAACCACGCCACCCCCGCCAACAGCTTCGGCGTGACCCTGGCCAACGCCAGCGGCGCCGCCTCCGGCGACACCGTCAAACTGGCCGGCCCGGCGCCGCAATGGCAAGCCACGCTGAAGGACGCGCTGGGCGAACGCCTCCAAGTGCAACTGTCGCGCAACAGCGAACACGCGGTGATCCGCCTCGACCCACCCAATCTGGGCCGCATCGAAATTTCGATCCGCCACAGCGCCGGCGCCTTGCAGGTGAATCTGAGCGCCTCGAACGGCGAAGTGCTGCGCCAGTTGCAAACGGTGGGCGAAAGCATGCGCCAGGATCTGTCGCAGCGCCAGTTCAGCGAGGTCGCCGTGCACGTCACGGCGACGCCGCGCAGCGCCGCCGGCCAGTCCTTCGGCGACGGCGACGCGCGCGGCCGCCAGCCGGGCCGCCAGCAGGACGACAACGAACCGGGCCGCGCCCTGGCCGACGCCGGCGCCCCGGCGTCCACCTTTGCATTGAACGACAGGGAGTAATCCGTAGATGAATAAAAATATGAAACTGATCGCCGGCTTCCTCATCGTCGCCATCGTCGGTGCCGGCGCGGCCGGCGGCGCGCTGTGGTGGTTGTACCTGAAAAAGCCGGCCCAGGCCGGCGGCGCCCACACCGAAACCGTCGAAGTGCAGCCGGCCACCGGCAAGCACGCGCGCAAATACCTGACGCTGGAAAAAGTCATCGTCATGCTGCGCCGCGCCCCCGGCGACACGGAATCGCACTACCTGTCGGCCGACCTGGTGATCACCACCACCGAGGAAAAGGAAAAACACACCAAGGATCATTTGCCGCTGATGCGCAGCATCGCCGTCAAAGCCCTGTCGAGCTATCCGATGGACAAGGCGCAGATGATGACGGTGGACCAGTTCGCCGAACAGATCAACACTGCATTCGACGCCAGTTATGCCAAGGAAAAGGCGGAAAAGCCGTTTTCCGAAGTCATGATCGGCAAGCTCATCATCGAATAAGCTGTGCTGCATACAGCGGGAGTCAACGTGGGCACTGAAGTGGCGTATCAAGAGCAGTACCCCGCAATCTATGGCGGCGCCGACGGCGCCGTGGCCGTGCTCAGCGTCGCCGAAGAGCAAAAGCACCTGCTCGCCTACGCGCCGCTGGTCAAGCGCATCGTGCGCCAGCTCAATTCCCAGGTGGCCGGCGCGATCGACCGCGACGACATGGAGCAGATCGGCCTGATGGGCCTGCTGGAGGCGCTGCGCCGCTACGGCGAACCGGACGCCGCCTTCGGCAGCTTCGCCAGCCTGCGCGTGCGCGGCGCCATCCTCGACGAGCTGCGGCGCCAGGATTGGCGCCCGCGCGCCGTGCGCCAGGAAAGCCACCGCCTGCGCGACAGCGTGCGGGCGCTGACGCGCAAGCTGGGCCGCGAGCCGGCCGAAAAAGAGATCATCGCCGCCCTGGGCATCACGGCCGAGGCCTACCAGGAATACCAGTTGGCGGAAAACGCCGAGCAGATCGGCAGTTTCGACGAGCTCCTGCAGGAAGGGATGGGCCAGGCCGACAGCGCCCCCAGCCCGGAGGAGCAATTGATGGTGCGGCGCAGCCTGGAACAGGCCCTGCGCGGCCTCGACGAGCGCGAGCAGCGCGTCGTGCAAATGTATTACGAGTTCGAATTGAGCTACAAGGAAATTGCCGCCGTGCTCGATTTGACGGACGCCCGCGTCTGCCAGCTCAACAAGGGTGCGCTGGGCAAAATGAAGGCCACGCTGCAGAGCGCCTGACAAGGGCATCGACGGCAAGTGGACAGGATAACAATGACGCAGAAAGGCAAAACAAGATGGTGATTATCGGTATCTTAATCGTGTTGGGGTGTGTATTCGGCGGTTTCGCCCTGATGGGCGGCACCGTGCACGCGATCTGGCAACCGATCGAGTTGGTCATCATCATAGGCGCCGGCCTCGGCGCCCTGGTGCTGGGCAACCCGAAGCATGTGCTCAGCGAAACCATGAACCAGATCCGCAAGATCGTCACGCACAAGAAGCAGGGTTCGGAGTTCCAGCGCCAGTTGCTGCTGCTCATGTATGAATTGCTGCAGACGGCCGCCGGCGGCCTGAAGGCCCTCGACGCCCACGTCGAGGCGCCGCGCGAGAGCCCGCTGTTCCAGCGCTACCCCCTCGTGCTGGAAGAGCCGAAGCTGCTCGCCTTCATCGTCGACAACTTCCGCCTGATGGCGATGGGCAAGATCAACGCCCACGAACTCGAGGGCGTGCTGGAGCAGGAGCTGGAGGCGATCCACGACGAATTGCTGCAACCGTCCAAATCGCTGCACAAGATCGCCGAGGCCATGCCCGGCTTCGGCATCCTGGCCGCCGTGCTGGGCATCGTCATGGCGATGAACTCGGTCGCCGACGGCGCCGACGCCGCCGAAATCTCGGAAAAAGTCGGCGCGGCCATGGTCGGCACCTTCATCGGCATCTTCTTCTGCTACGGCGTGCTCGATCCGATGTGCAATATGATGAAGCAACTGGTCGGCGAGGAAAGCTCGACGATGGAATGCGTCAAGGTCGTGCTGGTCACCCACGTGGCCGGCAAGCCGCCGCTGCTGGCCATCGATGCCGGGCGCCGCCTGGTGCAGCTGAACATCAAGCCGAGCTTCGCCCAGCTGGAAAGCTGGATCAACGCGCTGGAAGGCGCCGACGCCGCCGACGAACCGCCGCGCCGCACAGGAGACCGTCGTGCTAAAGCCGCATGACAAACATGAACAGGCGATCATCAAGCGCGCCGGCCGCAAGCACGAGGACGACGACCACGGCGGCGCCTGGAAGGTGGCCTTCGCCGACTTTTGCCTGGCCCTGCTGTCGCTGTTCCTCGTGCTGTGGCTGATGGCCGCGCGCGAGCAGCAGGCGATGAAGGAAATCATGATGGAGTCCAAGGGCAGCAAGGTCAGCGAAGGCCAGGGCGTGATGCCCGAGCAGAAAGGCGGCCCCCGCGGCAGCCTGATCGACCGCTTCCCCATGCCGCGCACCGGCAGCGGCAACGCCTCCGGCCCCGGCAAGCTGATGAGCGGCGGCGAGCTCGACCCGACCGACCGCGCCAAGACCAAGGTCAGTTACGAGTCGCCGGAAGACTTGGCGGCCCTGTCGCGCGCCCTCTCCAAGCTGAGCGCCGAAGCCGGCCTGACGAGCAACCTGGAATCCGTCGTCACGCCCTACGGCTTGCGCGTCATGCTGCACGACACGGACCGCCAGGGCATGTTCGTGCGCGGCAGCGCCGTGCCGACGGACCGTTTCCGCCGCCTGCTGCGCGAGATGGGTCCGCTGTTCGCGCAAATGGAAAACCAGATGTTGATCGTCGGCCACACCGATTCTGTACAATACGCCAATACGGACTTTGAATCGTTCTCGAACTGGACGCTGTCGAGCAACCGGGCCATGTCGGCGCGCGCCAATTTGTTGGCCGGCAGCATGAACCCGGAAAGCGTGCTGCAGGTCGTCGGCATGGCCGACCGCGCCCCCATCGACACGAAGAACGCGGCCGCCGGCGTGAACCGGCGCATCGAGTTGCTGATCCTCACGCGCGGCCAGGCCAACAGCATTGCCGCCATGTTCGGCGTGGCCGGCGCCACCGAGGCGCTGGGCAACGGCGTAGAGACGGCCACGCCGGACGCGGGCGAGCTCAAGCAGCTGCGCCAGCAACTGGCGCCGGTCCGGCCGGCGCCCCGGGGCGAGCGGGGGAGCGGCGAGCGTGCACATTAATTTTGGCGGGGTGGCTTGAGATGACGATTAACACCAAAGCGAGAGGCCAGCGTATGCGCGTGAACTCTGGAAATGCCATCGGCGAAACGGCCGCGCTGAAACGCGTCGCCGACGCCGCCCCTGCCGAGGCGGCCGCCGACGCCGGCGCCGCGGCCGGCCCGGCGCTGCAGTCCGTCGTGCTGCAGCCGGCGCTGGAGGCGCTGCGCCAGATGCCCGACGTCGACCACGAGCGCGTCGCCCAGTTGCGCGACGCCCTGGCCAAGGGCGAGCTGCCCTTCGACCCGTCCAAGCTGGCCGGCCTGATCCAGCGTTTCCACGGCGGCGAGTCGTGAGCAAGCTGACCCGCCAGCAAGCCCTGGCGCGCCTGGGCGCCGGCGTCGCCGAGGACGTCAGCGCCTACCAGGCCCTGCTGTTATTACTGGAAGAACAATTCGACGCCGCCCTGCACCACCGCAGCGCGCGCCTGGCGGCCTTGGGCGAGGACGTCGTCGCCGTCGTCGAGGCGATGGAGTTGCGCCGGCGCCAGCGCGTGGCGCTGGTGCGCGCCCTGCTCGGCGCCGAGGCGACGATGGCCCAGGCCATCGCCCTGTGCGAGGGCGAGGCCCGGGCCGGCATCGACGCCGGCTGGCGCGAGCTGGCCTTGCTGGCCACCGAATGCAAGCGCCGCAACCAACGCAACAACGATTTGCTGACCGACCAATACACAATCATGCAGCGCGTGCTGCAAGGTGAGGACCAGATTTATGCGCCACGCTGACATGTTTACGGCCGCCACCCGGCCCACCCAGGCCAGCGCGCCGACGCCGGCCGCGGCCAGCCCGGCGCGCGCCACCCTGCCCGCCGGCAACGCCAGCTTCGGCAGCGTCTTCCGCCAGGTGCAGCAAGACGTCGCCACCTTCATCAGCAAGGGCGACGGCGGTGCCGCGCCCGCCCTCAGCCCCGAGGGCCGCGTGCTGCTGGGACGCAGCCAGCCGGCCGGCGCCGCCCGCGCCGACGAGGCCGAGCTGGCCGAGCTGCAACAGCAATTTCTCGCCTCGATCAAGCCCTGGGCGGCCGAGGCCGGCCGCAAGCTCGGCGTCGCGCCCGACATCATCGCCGCCCACGCGGCGCTGGAATCGGGCTGGGGCCAGCGGCCGCTGCGCCAGGGCGACGGCGGCGACAGCAACAATCTGTTCGGCGTCAAGGCCGGCGGCCAGTGGCGCGGCGACGTCACCGCCGCGCTGACCACGGAGTACGAGGGCGGCGCGGCGCTGAAAAAGACCGAACGCTTCCGCAGCTATCCGGACCAGGCCAGCGCCTTCCGCGACTATGCCCAGGTCTTGCTGGACAATCCGCGCTACCGCGCCGCCATCGGCGCCGGCGACAATGCCGGCGCCTTCGCCCAGGGCCTGGCGCGCGGCGGCTATGCCACCGACCCGGCCTACGCCGACAAGCTGACGCGCCTGGCGACCCGGCTGCAGCGGGCCGGCACCGCGGCTCAGTCGGACGACTGAGCCGCCCCCGGCAGATCGACGGGTTCCACCGTGCCTGCCGCCACCACCCTGGCCCGTATCACATTGCCGCTGGCGGCGTTGCGCACGCGCACCACGGCGTCCAGGGCGCCCGCTTCCAGCGCCTCGCCCGCCATGCTCACCTCGACCTGGGCGCGCCGCGCGACGATGCGCACGGCCTCGCCCCGCTTCACCAGCGGCAAAGCGGCAAACTGGCTTTTACGCAACAACTCACCGGCCCGCAAACTGCGCCGGCTGGCCTGCCCCAGCAGCGCGGCCAGGTCGGCCACGCTGTCGGCGACGGCAGAAATGTCGCGCCGCTCCAACACCACCTCGTCGGCCGCCAGCGCCCTGCCGGCCGGCACGGGCACGCTGCTGACGGCCACCCGCGCCGTGATGGCGGCGCGCACGACAAATTCGTATTTCCACCCGGCCGCGCCGGGGCAGACGGCGGCGAAGCGCATGCGGTTCGGCAGGCGCACGTCGAGCGGCTCGACGGCGACGGCCCGGGCGCACGGCGCCAACACCCTGCCCGTCTGCGCCACGGCCACCTCGAACTGCGGTTCGAGCAGGCCGGCGGCGTCCGCCTGGCGTGTCAATTGTGCGCGCGCCGCCCGCTCAATGTGCGATATTATATTGTCGGCTGGCAATTCTGCGCGACCTGCACTACTATATAGGCTGGCAACACTTAGTAACAGGATGGGCAGTTGCGGGCGGCGGCGCGGCGGCGGTGGATAACAGGCACCGGCGGCGCTGTGCGCGTCGGAATTGAGCATGGATGTTTTACCTTAAACAAAAGTTTTGGCGCGGCTTGCCGTTAAGATGCGTATGGGCAGTATTTTACATGCCCGGCCCGCCGCCGCGGCACCATAGACGTTCACAGACAAAGGATGACCATGAGTATTAATTTCACCGAGGCGCTGGGGGTCCACGCCGACGCGCTGCATGTGCGCGCCGAGCGCACCCGCGTGCTGGCGTCGAACATCGCCAACGAAAATACTCCTGGCTTTCAAGCCAAGGACCTCGATTTCGCCGCCGTGCTGCAGCAGGCCCAGGACGGCGCCAAGGGCGAGCTGACGCTCGACGGCGACGCCGACCCGCTGTACCGCGTGCCCTACCACCCTAGCCGCGACGGCAACACCGTCGAAATCGGCGTCGAGCAGGCCGCGTTCTCGCAGAACGCCTCCGATTTCCAGGCCAGCCTGACCTTCGTCAACCTTAAACTGAGGGGCTTGGCGAAAGCCATCGCCGGACAATAAGCATGAGCTTTAAAGACATCTCGCAAATCGCCGGCTCGGCGATGGCGGCGCAAACGGTGCGCCTCAATACCATCGCCAGCAACCTGGCCAACGCCGACTCCGTCGCCGGCTCCGAGGGCGAAACCTACCGCGCCCGCAAACCCGTGTTCGCCGCCGTCGCCGCCGGCGGCGCCGACGGCTCGGCCAGCCGGGTCCAGGTGCTCGACGTCGTCGAAAGCGACGAACCGCTGCGCAAGGTCTACGAGCCGGGCCACCCGATGGCCAACGCCGACGGCATGGTGTTTTACCCGAACGTCAACCAGGTGGCCGAGATGACCGACATGATGTCGGCGTCGCGCGCCTTTGAAACGAATGTCGAAGTGCTGGGCCGCATCAAGGGCATGCAGCAGGCGCTCCTCAAACTCGGCGAATAAAGGTCTATTATGCAAACGAATCTGTTCAACGACACCAGCACCAACAAGGCGGCCGGCAACAACGCGGCCGTCACCCCCGCCGCCGACCAGGCCAGCAAGACCAGCGACATGTTTACCAAGCTGCTGGTGGCGCAGATCAAGAACCAGGATCCGCTGGCGCCCAGCGATCCCAGCCAGTTCGTCAACCAGTTGTCGCAGCTGAGCCAGACGGAAGCCCTGCAAAACCTCGCCAAGCTGACCACGGCCAACGCCAGCGTCATGCAAAGCATGCAGGTGATGGCCCTGGGCGCCCAGGTCGGCTCGAACGTCATGGTCGTCACCGACCGCGTCCAACTGGCCGGCAACAAGATCGAGGGCAACATCGCGCTGACCACGGCCAGCACCAAGACCACCGTCTTGCTGACGGGCGCGGACGGCGCCAGCCACGAAGTGCAACTGGGCGCCCGCGCGCCCGGCAACGTCAGCTTCACGCTGGACCCGGCCAAGCTCGGCCTGCCCGCGGGCAACTACAAAATCGCCGTCAAGACCAGCACCCCGGAAATACCGGAAGTGGAGATCGTCGGCAAACTCGACAGCGTGCGCCTGTCCGGCAACGGCGGCATGGTGCTGAAGGTGGCCAATGTCGGCGAGGTGGACCCGGGCGCCATCACGGCCTTCAACGGCAAATCGGCGACCCTGGCGTCGGCAAACTAATTCACTATTTCACCGAAAGGCAGACACCATGAGTTTCGACATCGCTTTGTCCGGCATCCAGGCCATCAACAACCAGTTGAACACCGTCAGTAACAACATCGCCAACGCCGGCACCTACGGCTTCAAGAGCAGCCGCGCCAACTTCTCGTCGATGTACGCGGGCGCCCAGGCCACCGGCGTGGAAGTCGGCTCGGTGACGCAGAACATCGGCCGCAACGGCGGCGTGCTCAACACCGGCCGCACGCTCGACGCGTCCATCAACGGCCGCGGCTTCTTCGTCTCGCGCGACAGCCAGAACACCCAGCTGTTCAGCCGCGTCGGCATCTTCAAGGCCAACAGCACCGGCTTCCTCGAAGACAGCGCCGGCAACAAGGTGCAGGGCTACGGCGTCAAGCCGGGCTCCTCCGTCCTGGGCGCGCTGGGCGACATCCAGGTGCCGACCGGGCAGATTCCCGCCGTCGCCTCCACCAAGATGGGGTATGTGGCGAATATGTCGCTGGAATGGACCGTGCCGGCCCTGCCCTTCAACCAGACCGACTTGACCACCTACAATATGTCGAAGCTGTCGGTGATCTACGACTCGCTCGGCGGCAAGCACAACATCACCCAGTATTTCACCAAGACGGCGCCCAACACCATCAAGGTCAACTACAGCATCGACAACGGCCCCGCGACGGCGACCTCGAACCTGACCTTCAACGCCTCGGGCGCGCTGACGTCGCCCCCCGTGGTCGGCGTGGTCGTGCCGACCACCAACGGCTCCATCAGCGGCGCGACGGTCAACATCAACTACACGGGCACCACCCAGTTCGCCGGCGAGGCGACCACCTCAGCCGACAGCCCGGACGGCTACGCCTCGGGCAGCTTCACCGGCGTCCAGCTCGATGAAAACGGCTCCGTCGTGGCCGCCTACACCAACGGCCAGAAGCAGACCATCGCCGTGCTGGCGCTGGCCAGCTTCCCCGACGAGGGCGCCCTGACGCCAGTCAACGACACCAGCTGGGTGGCCACGGCCACGGCCGGCACGCCCCTGTTCGACCGTCCCGGCACCGGCATGGCCGGCAAGCTGAGCGTGGCCACGCTGGAGCAGTCGAACGTCGACATCACCTCCGAGCTGGTGGGCCTGATGACGTCGCAGCGCAACTACCAGGCCAACTCGAAGGTCATCTCGACCGAGAGCGCGATGATGCAGTCGCTGATGCAAGCTCTTTAATCGAAGGAAGGCCAGGCACAATGGACGCCCTCATTTACACCGCCATGAGCGGAGCCGAACGGGCTCTGCGGGCGCAACAGGTACACGCCAACAATCTGGCGAACATGGAGACGGGCGGCTTCCGCGCCAACCTCGAAGTGGCCAGCGCCCAGTCGCTGAGCAACTACGGCTACGGCTACGACGGCCGGCACATGACGCAGATGCAGGCCAGCGCCATCGCGACGCGCTCCGGCGCCGTCAAGGAAACCGGCCGCGACCTCGACGTCGCCATCACCGGCCCCGGCTATCTGGCCGTGCAGTGGCAAAACGGCGAAGCCTACACCCGCGCCGGCGCCATCAACATCGACGAGACGGGCGCCCTGAGCATCAACGGCCACGCCCTGCTCGGCGAAGGCGGCCCCATCGTGCTGCCCGAGTACAGCAGCATGTCGATCGGCGGCGACGGCACGATTTCCATCCTGCCGCCCGGCGCCACGCAGATGCAGACGATCGACAAGATCAAGCTGGTCAACGCCGAGGCCGGCGAGCTGACGAAGAACGAGGCCGGCCTGATCGTCAGCCGCGGCGGCGAGCCGCTGCCGACCGACCCGGCCGTCAAGATGCGCGACCGCCACCTCGAAGGCAGCAACGTCTCGGCCGTCGAGGAGATGGTGGCGACGATGTCGCTGAACCGCAGCTTCGAGATCCAGATGAAGCTGTTCAAGGCCGCCGACTCCATGAATGAAACGGGCAACCGCCTGCTTGGTAGCTGAGGCCGCTTTGCGGCATCCATCCAGTTTTTGACAGAATAGATAAAAGGAGCACCCCATGAATCCAGCAATGTGGATCAGCAAAACCGGCGTCCAGGCCCAGGACGCCAAGCTGCAGGCGATCGCCAACAACCTGGCCAACGTCAACACCGTCGGCTTCAAGCGCGACCGCGTCGTCTTCGAGGACTTGTTCTACCAGGTCGAGCAGCAACCCGGCACCCAGCGCGCCGACAACACCCTGTCGCCGTCCGGCGTGCAACTGGGTAACGGCACGCACATGGTCGGCACGCAGAAGGTGTTCACCACCGGCAGCCTGCAGACGACCAGCCAGCAGCTCGACGTGGCCATCACCGGCAACGGCTTCCTGCAAGTGCGCCGCCCCAACGGCGAAGCCGCCTACACCCGCGCCGGCCAGCTGCAGATGGACGCCAACGGCATCCTGATCAACGCCCACGGCTTGCCGCTGGTGCCGCAGATCACCGTGCCCGTCAACGCCACCGCCATCACCATCGGCGAAAACGGCATGGTGTCGGCCACCGTCCCCGGCAACACCGGCGCGACGGAACTGGGCCAGCTGACGCTGACCCACTTCGTCAACCCCACCGGCCTGGTGGCGCTGGGTGAGAACCTGTTCCAGGAATCGGCCGCCAGCGGCACGCCGACCGAGGGCCGCCCCGGCGAGGGCGCGCTGGGCAAGCTGAAACAGGGCGCGCTGGAAGGCTCCAACGTCCAGGTCGTCGAGGAAATGGTCGACATGATCGCCGCCCAGCGCACCTACGAGATGAACACCAAGGTGCTGTCGGCCGCCGACAATATGCTGCAGTACCTGGCGCAAGCGGCACGCTGATGAAAACCGCACTGTGCGCCCTGCTGGCGCTGTCCCTGGCCGGCTGCGCCGGCATGGCGCCGCCGCCCGTGCGGCCCGGCCCGGACGACGACGCGCCGCCGGTGGCGCGCAGCCTGCCGCGCGGCGGCACCGCCGGCGGCGTCTTCCACGCCGACGCCGGCCTGTCGCTGACCTCGGACAGCCGCGCCTTCCGCGTCGGCGACATCGTCACCGTGACGCTGCAGGAAACCACCCAGGCCAGCAAGAAGGCCGGCACCACCTTCAACAAGGGCTCGACGACGGCTATCGCGCCCATCAGCGTGCTCGGCAAGACCCTGCCCAAGACCGGCATCGACATCAGCGGCGACCGCGGCTTCACGGGCGACTCGACCAGCACCCAGCAGAACGCGCTGAGCGGCGCCATCACCGTCATCGTCCAGGAAGTGCTGCCCAACGGCTTGCTCAAGGTCAGCGGCGAGAAGGTGCTGACGCTCAACCAGGGCGAGGAATTCGTGCGCCTGCGCGGCTACCTGCGCTCGGCCGACATCGACTCGAACAACCAGGTGTCGTCGCTGCGCATCGCCAACGCCCGCATCGCCTATTCGGCCCAGGGCACGCTGGCCGACGCCAACACGCCGGGCTGGCTGACGCGCTTCTTCGTCGGCCCGTGGATGCCGTTTTAAGGCGTCGTTTTTAAGGTGAACATATGAAATTGCGTTACTCCGCCCTCGCCGCGCTGGCCCTGCTGTCCGCCCTGATACAACCGGCCACGGCCGCCCAGGCCCTGCGCAACCTGGTCAGCATCGAAGGGGTGCGCGACAATCCGCTGGTCGGCTACGGCCTCGTGGTCGGTCTGAACGGCAGCGGCGACACCACCCAGGTGAAATTCTCCAGCCAGTCCGTCGTCAACATGCTCAAGCAGTTCGGCGTCAAGCTGCCCGACGGCGCCGAATCGAAAAGCAAGAACGTCGCCACCGTCATGGTCAGCGCCGTCTTCCCGCCCGGCTACCGGCGCGGCCAGGCCATCGACGTCACCGTCTCCTCGCTGGGCGACGCGAAAAGCCTGCGCGGCGGCACCCTGCTGCTGACGCCGCTGCGCGCGGCCGACAATGAAACCTACGCGCTGGCCCAGGGCAACCTGGTGGTCGGCGGCTTGAACGCGGCCGGCAAGAGCGGCTCCAGCGTCACCGTCAACACGCCGACGACGGGGCGCATCCCCAACGGCGCCAACATCGAGCGCGAGATCGGCAGCGACTTCTCGACCAAGCCGACGGTGACGCTGAACCTGCGCCACCCGAATTTCCAGACCGCCACCAACATCGTCGACGTCGTCAACCGCCGCTTCGGCCCCGTCGCCAGCACCAGCGACGCCACCAGCGTCGAGGTGATCGCGCCGGAAAACCCGACCCAGCGCGTGGCCTTCATGGCCAAGCTGGAGGCGCTGGCCATCGACATCGGCGCCGACAGCCCGAAAGTGGTGTTCAATTCGCGCACCGGCACCGTCGTCATCGCCGACGGCCTGCGCGTGCGCGCCGCCGCCGTCACCCACGGCTCGCTGAAGGTGGTCATTTCGGAAAGCTCGAACGTCAGCCAGCCGGCCCCGTTCGGCCGCGGCCAGACCACCGTCACGCCGCAATCCAAGGTCAGCGTCGACCAGGGCTCGGGACAGATGTTCCAGTGGCCGGCCGGCGCCAAGCTGCAATCGATCATCGACGTCGTCAACAGCCTGGGCGCCTCGCCCGACGACATCATGGCGATCCTCCAGGCCCTCGACCAGGCCGGCGCCATCGAAGGCGAACTGGTCGTCATTTAAAGGAATGCCATGAATCCGCTCTCCCGCTCCGCCACCGCCCCCCTCGCCGCCGCCGACGACGCCGCGGTGGCCGGCCCCGATCCCCGCTACGTCGCCAAGGCCACCCAGGCCGCCGTGCAGTTCGAGGGCTTCTTCATCGCCCACATGCTGCACCAGATGCGCGCCGGCACGCGCGAGATGGCCGGCGAGGACAGCGTCTTCAAGGACCCCGTCAACGCCGACATGCTCGACATGGCCGACACCATGGTGGCCGACAAGATGGCCAGCCAGCGCGCCTTCGGCATCGCCGACGCCATCCTGCGCCAGTTGCTGCCGCCGGCGCCGGCCGCGCCGCAGCAGCCGGCCGCCAGCCTGCCCGGCGCGGAAAAATCTGCGGCCGGCGTTTAATGCCCTAGCGCAATCGGTCGCCTGTAGCTAGTGACAGGAAAACGGGCTGCCCTTTGGCGCCTCCGCACAAATCGTTACCAAGAAAGAACATTACACGATGAGCATCATTAACAATGCGCTGAGCGGATCGCTGGCAGCCCAGGCCGGCGTCAACGCGGCCAGCCAAAATATTGCCAACCTGCAGACCAAGGGTTACACCCGCCAGGGCGTGCTGCTGGGCGCCGTGGCCGGCCGCAACGGCGTGATGTCGGCCGGCGACGGCGTCGAGGTGATGGGCCTGATCCGCTTCAGCGACAGCTACAAGAACCAGCAGATGTGGCGCGGCGCCTCCGAGCAAGGCTTGTACACCCAGACCCAGCCCTACCTGACCCAGCTGGAACGCATCATGGGCGACGACCTGTCGAGCATCAGCAACGGCGTCGACAGCTTCTTCAAGGCCCTCAACGCGGCCGGCGTCGATCCGACGTCGACCCCGCTGCGCCAGCAGATCGTCACGGCCGCCGACGCCATGAGCCAACATTTCAACAGCATCAACAGCGTCATGAACAACCAGTTGCTGTCGGTGCATCAGCAGCGCGACGCCATCATCCCGCAGGTGAACACGACCCTGGCCAGCATCGCCGCCCTGAACGGCAAGATCACCAGCGCCGGCGCCACCGGCACCAATGTGTCGACGCTGATCGACGCCCGCGACGAAGCCATCGACAGCCTCGCCTCGCAGATGTCGCTGGAAGTGATCGACCAGCCCGACGGCAGCCGCAACGTGGCCCTGAAGACGGGCCAACCCCTGGTCATCGGCAACATCGCCGGCTCGATGACGTCAGCGCTCGACGTCAGCAACCAGCAAGTGCTGAGCCTGACGTTCACGACCTCCACCTTCATCGTCGACAACGTCAGCGTCGGCGGCCAGCTCGGCGGCCTGGGCGGCTACGAACGCGACGTGCTGCGCCCCATGCAGCAGTCGGTGCAAGGCATCGCCCAGCAACTGGCCATCGACATCAACGCCCAACTGGCCGCCGGCATCACCATGGCCGGCGCCGCCGGCACGCCGCTGTTCGTCTTCAACGCCAGCAGCGCCAGCGTGCTCACCCTGACGCCCGGCTTCACGGCCGACAAGCTGGCGCTGGCCAAAGTCGGCGGCGGCCAGGGCGACAGCACCAATCTGCAGGCGCTGATCAAGATCAAGAACAACCCCGTGACGCTGCCGGGCATGAGCCCGATGCCGATCGGCGACGCCGACACCCAGCTGGTCGGCAAGCTGGCCATCACCAGCCAGAAAAACAAGGCCCTGCTGCAGACGGCGGTGACGGTGCGCAACCAGGCCGTGGCCGACTGGAAGGCGACCAGCGCCGTGAACAAAGACGAGGAAGGTGTCAACCTGCTGGAGTTCCAGAATATGTTCCAGGCAAATATGAAAGTCATTGCGGCGGCGAACCAGATGTTCGACGCCACGCTGGCAATGATGAGCTAAGGAGAGACCCATGCGCGTAGCCACCAGCCAGTTCCAAACCCTCATCAACACCTCGATCCAGACGAATCAGGAGCGCATCAGTTATCTGACCCAGCAAATGGCCTCGGGCATGCGCATCCAGCTGCCGTCGGACGACCCGATCAGCAGCGTGCGCGTGTCGCGCCTGACCCGCGAGCAATCCATCGTCGAGCAATATATCGACAATATCGCCTCCGTCAAGACGCGCCTGATGAAAAACGAGACTTCGCTGTCGAGCATCGTCGGCGACTTCGGCGAGATCCGCGACATGCTCGTGTGGGCGGCAAACGGCACCAACGCGCCGGCCGACCTCAACGCGATGACCACCTCGCTGACCGCCTATCGCGACAGTATTTTCTACACGGCCAACCTGAAGGACCAGGAAGGCCGCTTCATGTTTTCCGGCACGGCCACGAACACGGCGCCGCTGGTCCTGGCCGCCGGCACCTACACCTATGCAGGCAACACGGACACCCAGACGGTGGTGGTGGGCAACGGCGTCAACCAGGCCGCCAACGTCGACGTCAGCGGACTGGAAACGTCCCTCAACAAGCTCACCTTGGCGATCAACGCGCTGACCGCCCCCGGCGTCAACCCGAACGACCCCGCCGTGCGCGCGCTTGTCATTGACGCCATGAATGGCACCGACACCGCCATGGACAATATGTCCTCCAAGATCGCCACCTTCGGCGGCGCGCAAAACATCCTGACGACGCTGCAGAACAACCACGAAAATGTGTCGCTGTCGAACAAGATCGCGCGCAGCGACATCCAGAAAGCCGACATGGCCGAAGGCATGACCGAACTGAACGGCTACCAACTGGCCCTGCAGGCGACCTACAAGGCTTACGCCAAGATCGGCAACATGTCCCTGTTCGACGTCATCTGACCATCATGCAAATCGCCCAACTCAACCTACCCTCGGGAATCGCCTCCAGCGGCGCCGGCAGCGCCCGCGTCGTGGATGAGGCGGCCGTTACGCTCAACGGCAGCGGCAACGGCGCGGCGGCGACAGACGCGGCCGGCGCCGCGCCGGCGCCGCTGCGGCGCGGTCTGAGCAACTGGGACCACCAGTTGCAGGGCGATATCTCGAGCGCCCAGCAAGCCCTCGACTTCCTCGAACAAAGCACCAGCCAGTTGCAGGCGCTGAAAAGCGAGCTGGCCGCCAAGCTGGCCGCGCGCCAGGGCCGCGAAGGCCAGGTCGAGGCGCGCGTGCGCCAGTTCAGCAACACCTGGCGCTCGCGCCAGCGCGCCTCCGGCGGCACGCTCGACGCGCAACTGCAGTTCAACAGCCCGCCGCCGGCCACCCAGCAGTTCCGCGTGCGCGGCCTGAACCTGGCGAATCTGCAAAACGGCGCCCGCGAAGTGCTGGCCTTCTCCGTCGGCGGCGCCAGCCAGTCGCTGCGCTCGGTGAACATCGAACCGGGCCTGTCGGCCGAAGAAATCGTCCAGCGCTTCGACCGCGCGCTGGCACCGTCGAACATCCGCGTCAGCGCCGACGACGCCGGCGAACTGCTCTTCAGCACGGCGGAAGGCGACTGGCCGGGCGTGCGCGACACGCTGTCGGTGCGCGGCGGCGGCATCCGCTTCCCGACCGGGCAGATGAACCGGGTCAGCACCGAAGAGGCGGCGCCGGCGATCGCGCCGGACAACTGGGGCACGGAAGACATCGAGGCGCTGCGCAACACGCTGCAGCAGGTGATGCACGCGCTGGCGCAGATGCAGCAGGCGCGCGACACGGTGCGCCTGGCGCTGGCCGCGGCATCGAGCCGGGTCGCCACGGCGCAGCCGGCCGACGCCGCCGTCAGCATGGACCGGCTGGCGGCGAAATTCTCCGACCAGGCCACCAAGCCCGGCTACGAATCGCTGCTGGCGATCACCTCGGCCCTCGTCGGCATCAGCCGCGAGCGCGTGCTCTCGCTGCTGGGCCTGCGCTAAGGCGGGGGCAGGCGCGCCGCCCGCGCCATCAGCGCCAGTTGCGCGGCCGGCAAGGCCGGCGCGAACACATAACCCTGCGCATAGTCGCAACCGGCGGCGGCCAGCAAATCGCGCTGCGCCGCCGTCTCCACCCCCTCCGCCACGACATCGAGCCCCAGCTTGTGGGCCATCGCGATGATGGCCTCGCACAGCGCCAGGTCGGCCGAACCCGGCTGCAACTGGCGCACGAAGGACGGGTCGATCTTCAGGTAGTCGATGTCGAGTTTCCTCAGGCAGGACAGCGAAAAATAGCCGCTGCCGAAGTCGTCCAGCGCCACCTGCAAGCCCATCTCGCGGAACTGGCGCAGGCGCTCGATGACGGGCCGCCCCTCGTCCTGCAGCACGCCCTCGGTGATTTCGATGACGATCGAGCGCGCCGGCAAGCCCTGCTGCGCCAGATGGTCGATCCAGCCCTGGTAGAACGCGGCGTCGCTGCGGAATTCGACGGGCGACTTGTTGACGCAGATCTGGAAGCCGGGGCTCAGCTCGGCCTGCCAAGACTTCAATTGCAGCACGGCCTGGCGGAACACCCAGTCGCCGATCTCGACGATCAGGCCGGCCGAGATGGCGAACGGGAGGAATTCGCCGGGGCTGAGCAAGCCGCGCTCCGGATGGCGCCAGCGCAGCAGCGCCTCGGCCCGCTCGACGGTGCCGTTGCGCAGGCTGACGATGGGCTGGTAATGGATCTCGAACTGCTGGCCGGCCAGCGCCTCGCGCAAGTCCAGCACGGTGCGCAGCCGCAATTGCGCGGCCGCCTGCAAATCAGCCGTGAAATAGCTGTAGCGGTTGCGCCCGGCGCTCTTGGCCGCGTACATGGCCTGGTCGGCGTGGCGCATCAACTCCTCGATGTCGGGCGCGTCGGACGGATACAGGGCGATGCCGATGCTGGCCGACACCAGCGCCTGCTCGCCGTCGAGCTCGAACGGCCGGGCCAGCCGTCCCACCATCTCCTGCGCCACCCGCTCGACGCTGGTCAACTGGTCGAAGCCGGCCAGGATCACCGTGAACTCGTCGCCGCCCAGGCGCGCCACCGTGTCGCTGCCGCGCACGCACTCGACGATGCGGCGCGAGGCGCCGGCCAGCAACAGGTCGCCGCGGTCGTGGCCGAGGCGGTCGTTGACTTCCTTGAAGTGGTCGAGGTCGATGAACAGCAGCGCCACGAAACGGCCATGCCGGCCCGCCTTCTTCATCTCGTTCTTCAGGCGGTCGAGGAACATGTGGCGGTTCGGCAACGCCGTCAACTCGTCGAAATTGGCCTGCTGCCAGATGCGCGCCGACGACTCCTTGCGCTCGGTGATGTCGGTCACCAGCGCCAGCGCGCCCAGGTAGGCGCTCTCGCCGTCGAAGATGGGATTGGTCGCCAGCGTCGCCCACAGCTCGCTGCCGTCGCGGCGGATGAACTTGAACTCGTGGCGCTCGGCGATGCCCTGCTGGCGCCGCGCGATATTGCGCTCCAGCATGGCGCGGCCCTCGTCGTCCATGAAGGCCACCAGCGGCTTGTCGAGCATGTCCTCGATGCGGTAGCCCAGCATCTGCGCCATCTTCGGATTGACGAAACTGGTGCGCGCCGCCGCGTCGATTTCCCAAATGCCCTCCTCGGCGCTATGGACGATGCGGCGGAAGCGCTCCTCGCTGCGCTCCAGCGCCGCCAGCTTGCCTTCGGCCAGCTCCAGCACGACGCGGAAAGCCTGGCCGCTGCCATCTGCGCTGGCCAGCAAGGTTGCCGGGAAACCCTGGTCGTGGCGCCCGCGCGTCATCTGCAACTGGATGCGCTCGGGGTGGCTGCTGTTGAGCGCCAAGTGCACAAAACTGTCGAAGTCGCGCAGGAAGGGCGCGCTGATGAAGGAGCGGAAATGGTGCAGGCCCGGATGGTCGCGGGGAATGCCCAGCAGGTCGGCGCCCACCAGGTTCACCTGCAAAATCGTGGTATCGAAGGCCAGCACGAAATAGCCGACGGGCGCCAGCAGATAAATGTCGTTGAAATACGCCTGTTCGCGTTCGAAGCGCAGGCGCTCCGGGCTGAGCGGCACCTCGTCGAAGGAGGCCTCGGGCGCAAGCTCCGGCGTGCCCCCCATCGCGGCGATCACGGCATGATGTGCCTGGATCCCGGGCCGCGCATGCTGATCTTTGTCCATATCGTTCCTTCGGGCTCAAACCGCGGGGATCGTGGCGCGCCGCATGGGCGCGCGGGGGCAATCATGACACTGTAAGACTAGCATGCAAGCCTGCGGCTGTCGAGCGTGGCGCCACGGCTGGGGACAGACCACGATTTTCAAGGAATTATTCCTTGAAAATCGTGGTCTGTCCCCAGCTTTCGAATCATAGAGGACGGTGCCGCGCCGCGCCAGAGGCGCCGCCCTGACCCAGCGCAAGGCGGGCGCGTTGCGCCGCCGCGTCAGCGGGCCAGGCCGGGCGCGCGGCGCTTGACGCCGAAATGGTGGCCGACCACCAGCGTCGTGCTCGCCACCAGGCTGCTGAGGCCGGCGATCAACTGGATCAGCTTATCGTCCGGCAATATCCACAAGGAGGTGCCCGGCGCCGGACACTGGGTGGCGGCGCAAATCAGCGGCGCCACCCAGTCGGCGTCGGCCGTCACGTCGAGAATGACGGCGCCGTCGGCGCTGGTCTGCATGAAAATCTCGCCGCCCTCGGCCAGCGTGAAGCAGACGCCGTAACCGCTCTCCGTCGGCCGTATGTGCTCCTGCAAGCTGCGGTTGTGCTCCTCGATCCACAGCTCGACGTCATACACCGTTTCCAGGTGCTGCCACGGGCAGGGGCGGAAACGCGGCCGCTGCGGGGTATCGCTATCGTTGTCTGTTGCGCCTTGCATGATGGTCCCGAATCCAGATTGCCGCCGGCCGCGCGGCCAGCCAAAGCGACATTATCCCCTGTTCGGCGGCAACACGGCAAAAATCCCTGCAACGCCGGCGTGGCGCCGCGGTCCAAGGGACAGGTGCGCAGGGAGGCAGCATGCAAGGCAAGGAAATACGCTACCGGCCGGGCCATGGCGGCTACGTGTCGGAATTCACCCGCTTCATCGACGGCTTTCTCGCCGCCCATCCGGAAGTCGGGGCAAGCCAGCGGCACGGCTGGTACATCTACTGGGACCACAACGTCGACCTGGCCGAAGAGGAGCTGGCGCGCCGGGACAGCGTGCCGCCGAAGCCCTACTCCTACGACTAGGCGGGTCTGGGCCGGGTCAACCCTTCCAAGTGCGCTTCAAGCCCGTGTCGGCGTGAATCCAGCCGCCGCGCGGGCCGGCGCGGTAGTAAAAGCCGACGCCGCCCTGCTGGAAACTCTTCACCAGGGAGCCGAGCACCTCCGAGTTCAAGTTGGCGATGCGGATGTCGGCCGCGCGCCCCTGGATATGCAGCGACTGGCGGGCCGCCGGCACGCCCGCCTCGATCAGGCGCTTGTTCGAGTTCGGCGTGCGGTAGCCGGACAAAATTTCCAGCGGATGGTCGATGCCGTAGCGGGCCACGAAAGCCTGCGTGCCCCACAAGGTTTCCAGCAGTTTCGGATCGATGGGCGCCGTCTCCTTACCGTTCACGTCGCGCAGCAGATGGCACAATTCCTGGTAGGCCGAGTCGATCACCTCGCCGTCTTTCCAGTACAGCAATTTGGCGCGCTCGCCGCTGGCCGGCCGCGTCAACTCCAGCACCCGCGGCCGCAGCCAGAATTCCAGATCCAGCACCTGGGCGTCGAAAATATCGGGCGGCGGCGCCAGCTCGGTGGACGCCGCCTGCGCGGCGGGAGCGGCCGGGCGGGCCGCGCCGGCGGATGGTTTCGCGGCGACCGCCGGCTTGGTGTGCTTGCTTGCGAGCGGGCCGGGCGCGATGGTGCGCGCGGCGCAACCTATCATCGGACTGGTGATAACGCCGAGGGCGGCCAGGCCGAATCCCTGTTGAAGAAAATTTCTACGCGATGCCATAAGTTACCCATTGAATCAATGCGCTCACTATAGCGTATTGTCGGGGGGAATAAAAACCCCCGCGCGACAATCGCGCCGGCGTCAAGCCGCGGCGCGCGCCTCCAGAGGGCGCGCCAGCAAAACGCCGCCCGGCGTATCGAGCAAATACCCTTGCGCAACGATAGGCAGGCCGCTGGCCTCGCCGATGCGCCGCAAACTGTCGAGCGCCCTGCCCGTCTCCAGCCGCTTGAACACGACGCGCACTCCCGCCGCATGGCACACCCCCAGCAAATCGGCGGCGGCGGACTCGTCGCCGATCTCGCGGGCATCGAGCTTGATCGTGTCGGGGCGCACCCGTTCCAGCAGCGCGACGGCCGCGCGCGGGCTCGCCACGTTGACGGCCAGGCGGAAACCATTGCGGCGGTAATTATCGGCCACATAATTCAACAACCAACCCTGGTTCGGCGTCACCGCCGGCAATTGCAGCACGATGCGCGCTATCGGCAGGCCGAGCGCGTCGAGGATGCGCTGGAAGGCGTGGCCGTGGTTGCTGCTGACGGCGCTCAGCAAACGGTCGTGCACGCTCAAGTACAGGTCGGCCTGCGCCGCCCCGTCCTGGCGGAAAAAATTGATGGCGTGCAGCATCCGGCACAAACGGTCGAGCTCGACCGACTCATCGTCGCTGGCCGCGTGGTCGAGCAGCTTCCACAGCGACAGGCCAGAGTCGGCCGCCGACACGCTGCGCGCCAGCCCCTCGAAGCCGAGCACCGCGCCGCTATCGAGCTGGCGCAACGGCTGGAAAGCGCTCGTCATCGTGCAATTGAAAAAACGCCCCTGGGCCTTGCCCTCGGCGTCCAGCCACACGCTGGTGGCGGCCTGGCGCGTATCGGACAAGCGGGCCAGATAATTATTCAGCACTGGGAAAGCCATCGCACTCCTCCACAAAGCGGCTGGTGGCGTCGCCACCGCCAAAGCAAGCAGAATAGGCTTACGGCCGGCAAAGCTAAACGAATCGTTTCGCCGTTTGATATGCGCCCCGCGCATAAGAGAGCCTCATTCCCGGCCATTGGAAAGGCAGCTCGACGACACGAACGGCCTGCGGCATCAGTACATGTTCAAGGAAAAGTCTTCTGATTTAGGTGGGGTTGCAAACGTTCATTTCATAGCAGTCCAAGCGATCAATGAGATTGCAATTATGCAACTAACAGTGCCGCAGAAAAACTATTAAATTATCAATAAATAAATACCTCAAAAAATTGCAGGCCACACCTAGATGTGTTAGTATTTTATACATTTTGATTGACGATCAACATTCAGGAACTCAGCGATGCTTATTAGAGTCGGTAAACATATTTTGATCTAACATGGCCTCATGGCTTTTGAAAACATTATTGGATTGGGTTTAGTATGCAAGAACTTACCATGAACGAGATCGAAGCAGTTAGCGGTTGCTTCTCCATACGTTGGAATTATGACACCGCCGCTAGCGGTGCGATTGGCGGAGCGATTGGTGGTGCTATGGCAGGTTCTATCGGTGGCCCTATTGGCGCTTATGCTGGCTTCTTAGGAGGCTTGGTGGGCGGTGCTATCGCTGGCGGCCTTGTCATTACTTCTTAAAATAAGTTACGCCTTCACAATATCAAAGTCGTGTAATATTCATTTTAATGGAACCATATTTCATGAATAAAAAATATTTCATGGCGTTGTTTGCGACAGTAATTTTCTCGGTTTTGCTTCCATTCCTGTCTAACCATTTTTGGGGCAAGAGCCTTGACTTTACCCAAATAGCCTTTTCGGCTGCAATATTTTTTGCCTTTATGCTAGCAACGTTCAGCCTTATTTCTAAAAACATGAAATAACCTCTTGTAGGCAATAGTCCAAGGCAATTGCCTTGGACTATTGGGCACCTCGAATTACTGCCGATTCAGAACGCAAGGCGTAAAAAGTGACAATATAGCAAGCAGCGACGCGGCCATTTAGTGCCGCTTATTGGGCATTCTTCCATCCGAGACGAGCATTTTCGGCAGTCCAGACGGATCTCAGGTGTCAATCCCCTTCGATTCCCGCCTCATTCAAGAAGCACAGGCACCGCAAATTGTAAGCGCTGGCCTTCAAATTCAAATGCAATGACCTGAAACGCCTCGTCTTTCTGAAGGTGGACAACCTTGCATCGTCTTATCGGTATCTCGGCAGATAGCGGCTACCGATTGCAAGCGCGTTCGCAGCGTTGGGGCGCCGCGAATCAGGCTCATATCACAGCCCTTCGCACGGGGAAAATACGAAATATCATGCCGGCCGGCCTTTCGCCAACTCACACCGGCAAAAGACCATTACTCAAAGGTGAGCATAAGACACCGCGCCAGCACCCGCATATCCATATGCCAAAACATTCCTTCACGAGGAGAGTGACGGCCATTACTGTGTCCAGAAGCAACACGAGCCCGCGTCCCTGGCGCCGCGGGCAAGCATTCACACAGACTTGGACAGGAACGGCCATGTGCCAGCTACTTGCAATGAACAGCAGCAAACCGGCCGCGCTGGCATTCTCCTTTGAAGGCTTCGCCGAACGGGGCGGGCGCACCGGCGAGCACAAAGACGGCTGGGGCATCGCCTTCCACGCCAGCGACGGCTGCCGCCTCTACACCGACCACCTGGCCTCGGTCGACTCGCCGCTGGCGGCGACGATACGGCAACACCCCGTCAAAGCGAAAAACATCGTCGCCCACATCCGCAAAGCCACCCAGGGCCGCATCGCCCCGGAAAACACCCACCCTTTCACCCGCGAACTATGGGGCAAAACCTGGTCCTTCGCCCACAACGGCGACCTGAAAAACTGGCGCGCGCCGGCCGGCGGCAACTATGCGGCGCGCGGCGACACCGACAGCGAACAAGCCTTCTGCCACCTGCTGGCCGGCCTGCGCCAACGCTTCCCCGACGGCCAGCCGGACCGCGCCGCCCTGTTTGCCGCCATCGACACGCTGGGCGCGCACATCGCCGCCCACGGCAGCTTCAATTTCATCCTCTCCGACGGCGACACCCTATTCGCCCGCTGCAGCACCTCGCTGCACTACGTCGTGCGCGCCTACCCCTTCACGGAGGCGAAACTCATCGACTGCGAACTGAGCATCGACTTCCGCCGCCACAACCACCTCGACGACCGCATCGCCGTCATCGCCACCGAACCGCTGACGTCGAACGAACAATGGCGAGCGTTCGCGCCGGGCGAATTGAAAATGTTCAGCGGAGGGGAGGAAGTGGCGCCGGGCGCGGAAAAGGCATGGCGCTGGCAGATATGCTGATGCGCGGCCGGCAGCGGCCACACGGAGGAAACATCAGGCGCTATTGCAATTACAAAAACGTTTACGCTTCGGATCGGTGGAAGCCGCATCCGCATCCAACTGCTTCCAGCAAAACACCGTCTCCACGCCATACGGCGACTTGACGTTACCCGACGCAATATAACCCTGGGCCGCATAAAAGCCCTGGGCCGTGGCCGTACTATGCAACTGCAGCGCCTTCATGCCCCACTCCCTGGCCTGCGCCTCGATACGGGCGAGCAAGGCGCGGCCGACACCGTGGCGCCGCGCCTCCGGCAACAAATAGCACAGGGCCAACTTGCCGGCCCGCGTCAACAAAGCGACACCGACCACCTCGCCGGCCTCGACGGCCACCAGCGAAAAATTCGTGGCCGAGGCAAACCAGCTCGCCACCATCTGCGGCGTTTTATTGCCCAGCCAGGCGTCGAGGATAGCCGGATCATCCTTATGATCCAGGGAACAGCATTCGGTAATCGACCGGCGCAAGACATTACACGCCTCAAACGCGTCGGTCGACGTTGCAATACGAATTTCAAGACTCATGTGCGCTCACAAAATAATGCCAATAGCGAATTCAGGCAGAGATAGCCGCCCGGTGCGCCGTTTCGACTATACACCAAGCGGCAAAAAACGTTCTTTCATGCGGACACGACACCATACAGCCTAAGCGCGGCGCGCCGTTTTGCCCACGAATCATTCCAAAAAACCATATCTGTTTTAGTAGCGAACAACGCTATGCCACTGGTGTTGCCGAGACAGGGGTGAAAACCGTAGCGAGCGGCTCAATATCCGGCCGAGAAGCGCAGCTGTACGCATGTACAGCGAGCATCGCCGGCCGGATAGTGGGCCGCGCAGTAGGTTTGCACCCCTGTATCTAAGCATATTACGAAAAATTCGTATCTTTTCCGGGCCAGATTTTAGACTATGTATATCTGTTTTCACAATATGAGTTGACCATGCCCAACAAAAGTACGCCATTCAAGCTCGCCAGCCAGCCGCGTCGCTGGTTCCTCGCCGCCGCAGTCGCCGCCGTGGCGCTGCCCATAAGCGCGCCCGCAACGGCCGCCGACACGACGCTGCTGAACGTCTCCTACGACGTGATGCGCGAACTTTTCAAGGACATCAACCCGGCCTTCATCGCCGAGTGGAAAAAGAACACAGGCGAAACGCTGACGATCAACCAGTCGCACGGCGGCTCCAGCAAACAGGCGCGCTCCGTCGCCGACGGACTCGAAGCGTCCGTCGTGACCATGAACCAGGCCAACGACGTCGACCTGCTGGCCGACCGCGGCCTCGTCGCGGCCGACTGGGCCAAGCGCTTCCCGCACAACGCCGCGCCGTTCTACTCGACGATGGTATACCTGGTCCGCAAAGGCAACCCGAAGCAAATCAAAAACTGGGACGATCTGGCCAAGCCCGACGTCAAAGTGGTCGTGCCCAATCCCAAAACCTCGGGCAACGGCCGCTACACCTACCTGGCGGCATGGGGCTATGTGGTCAAGAAAGGCGGCAGCGAGGCCCAGGCGCGCGAGCTGGTCGGCAAACTGTTCAAGAACGTCCCCGTGCTCGACACGGGCGGGCGCGCGGCCACGACCACCTTCACGCAGCGCCAGATCGGCGACGTGCTGGTGACGTTTGAAAACGAGGTGCAACTGGTGCGCACCGAGTTCGGCGACAACTTCGAAGTGGTCTACCCACCCTCCTCGATCCTGGCCGAATCGCCGGTGGCCGTCGTCGACAAGGTCGTCGACCGGCGCGGCATCCGCAAGCAGGCCACCGCCTATCTGCAATACCTGTACTCCGAGCCGGGCCAGGAAATCATCGCCAAGCACTTCCTGCGGCCGCGCTCCACCGCCGTGGCGAAGAAATACGCGGCCACCTTCAAGCCGATCACCCTGTTCACGGTCGACGAGGTCTTTGGCGGCTGGAAGCAGGCGCAGAAGAAACACTTCGACGACGGCGGCGAGTTCGACAAGATTTACCAGAGCAAGTAAGCAGACATGCGCAAAAGCCGGGGCCTCCCCGGCTTTTTTTTGCGCATATTCATATGCGAATCGATTCGTTTCCAAAGCGCGCAGATGGGATTAATCTGAACTCAAGCGTCACCACGCGCTCAGCCCCCCACTCACAAGGATAGGAAACACGATGGCCATATCAGAAATCAATGTACGGAATCAGTTCAGGGGCAAGATCAAGGAAATCATCCTTGGCTCGGTGGTGTCGGAAGTGGATGTCGAAACCCAACACGGCATCGTCACCTCGGTCATCACCACGCGCTCGATCCAGGACCTGGACCTGAAAGTCGGTAGCGAAGTGATCGCCCTGGTCAAATCGACGGAGGTGTCCATCGCCAAGATCCAGTGACCCCACCCGCCCCACCCCAACAAACAGCCCTGCCTCGCGCAGGGCTTTTTTTCGACCAGGCAAAGGAAAATAACTACTTTCGGTAAAAATTCTCGGAAAATCGTGGTCTGTCCCCGCGATTAATGGTAAGGTTTATTCTTGGCAAGTATATTGCCATAGAACTACAAAATCCCTGCGCGGCGCCCTGCGCCCCAACCCTTACGGCCGATACCACACCATGTTCAAAAAAATCATCGCAGTTTTGCTGGCTTCGCTGTCCAGCGCCGCCCTCGCCGTCCCGCTCGGCTCCCAATCCGTGCTGGTGGTCGAAGACGGCACCGGCAAGGTCTTGCTCGAAAAAAATGCCAACGTCGTCGTGCCCATCGCCTCGCTGACCAAGCTGATGACGGCAATGGTCGTGCTCGATTCCAAGCCGGACATGAACGCCCCGATCAGCATCGACAAGATCGACGTCGACATGCTCAAGCACAGCACCTCGCGCCTGCCGGTCGGCGCCACGATCAGCCGCCACGACATCCTGCAACTGGCGCTGATGTCGTCCGAGAACCGCGCGGCCGCGTCGCTGGCCCGCACCTACCCGGGCGGCCCGAACGCCTTCGCCGCCGCCGTCAACGCCAAGATCAAGGCGCTGGGCATGAGCCATACCGTCATCGAAGAACCGACCGGCCTGTCGCCGAACAACCGCTCGACCGCCGGCGACATGATCAAGATGGCCACGGCCGCGTCCGCCTATCCGGAAATCCGCCGCATCACCACGGACTCGAAGGACATCGTCAACATCAACGGCCGCCAGGTGGAGTACCACAACTCGAACCGCCTGGTCGGCGCCAAGGGCTGGGAAATCGGCCTGTCGAAGACCGGCTACACCGAGGAAGCGGGCCGCTGCCTGATCATGCGCATCAAATCGGCCGGCAAGAACGCCACGCTGGTGCTGTTGAACGCCCGCGCCAACTCGGCCCGCGTGATGGATGCGCTCAATATCCGCCGCTTCATTGCCGGCGACGAGGCGGCGCCGAAGGTGATGAAGGCGTCGAACCGCCACAAGCACCGCGCCGCCAAGCACACGCCGCGCCGCCACCGCCGCGTGGCGAACTAAGCCGCGCCTCTTCAGCAGGAGCCGTTGCGGCCGCTGGCGCCGGCATTAAGAGGACTGTTGCACGATTTCGTGGGCGATCGCGCCCAACGGCACGCTGCGCTCGACGCCGCCGCGCTTGAGGGCCTCCTTCGGCATGCCGAACACGACGCAGCTGGCCTCGTCCTGGGCCACGGTTTTGGCGCCGACCTTGCGCATTTCCAGCAGACCGGCGGCGCCGTCGTCGCCCATGCCGGTCATGATGACGCCCAGCGCGTTGACGCCGGCGCATTTAGCCACCGAGCGGAACAGCACGTCGACGGACGGCCGGTGCCGGTTCACCAGCGGCCCGTCGATGACTTCGACGAGGTATTGGGCGCCGCTGCGCTTGAGCAGCATGTGCTTGCCGCCGGGCGCGATCAGCGCCTGCCCTGGTAGCACGCGGCAGTTGTTGTGCGCCTCCAGCACGCTGATCTTGCAGATGCCGTTGAGCCGCTCGGCGAAGGCGGCCGTGAATTTTTCCGGCATGTGCTGGACGATCACCATGCCCGGCGCCGTGCGCGGCAGCGCCGTCAGCACCACTTCCAGCGCCTGCGTGCCGCCCGTCGAGGTGCCGATCGCCACGACCCGCTCGGTGGTGCGCAGCATCGCCCCGCCCGACAGCGGCGCCAGCACGGCATCGGCGCTCAATTTTGCGGCCGGCATCGGCAGCGCCTGGCCGCGCCCGGCCAGCGCCTTCATGTTGGCGCGCGCGGCCGCCAGCACGGCGCTGACCAGGTCTTCCGATGCCTCGCTCAAAAAGCTCTTGACGCCCATTTTCGGCTTTTGGATGATCGCCACGGCGCCGGCGGCCAGCGCCTCGATGGTGGTGCGCGCGCCCGCCTCCGTCAGCGTCGAGCAGATGATCACCGGCGTCGGCCGCTGCGCCATGATCTTGCGCAGGAAGGTGATGCCGTCCATTTTCGGCATTTCGATGTCGAGCACCAGCACGTCCGGCCACTGCTGGCGCATACGTTCGATGGCCAGCAGCGGGTTCGCCAGCGCGCCGACGACCTCAATGCGCGGGTCGGCGTTGAGCACGGCGGTGATGACCTGGCGCACCACGGCCGCGTCGTCGACGACCAGGACCTTGATGCGGTTCACGCCCGCACTCCCGGCCAGGGAGGCACGCCGTGCGCGGCGGGGATCTGGCGCGACCAGACGTCGCCGCTGGCCAGCTCGAAGACGATTTGCCGGTGGCCGTCGCCGAACAGGCATTGCGAGCGCACGGGAATGGCCAGGTCGGCCAGCAGGCGCCGCGCCGTCTCGCCGTTCTGCCGGCCGACGCCGCCGCCGTCGCAGCGGCGCCGCGCGAACATATTGCCGCCGCCGAAAATCTTCGCCTCGCAGGCGCCGCCGCGCACGCCCAGGCGCGCCAGCTCGTCGAGCATCAACGCCAGCGCCTCCTCGCCGTAGCGGCCGTCCAGGTCGCCGTCGTCGGCGCCGCCCGGCGCCCGCGCCGGCAGCAGGAAGTGCGACATCGCGCCGATGCGCAGCTGCGGCTGCCACAGCGTGATCGACACGCAGGAACCGAGCAGCGTGCTGACGCGGAAGCCGGCGTCGCCGACGAAGTAGTCGCCCGGCTGCAGGAACACGTCGATGATGTTGTCGGGGCCGGCCATCTGCTCAGCGCCTGCGGTAGACGGACGGCGCCAGCGGCAGCACGGCGTCGCTGACTTCGTTCAGGGTTTCCGAGTGGCCGATGCACAGGCAGCCGTCCGGTTTCAAGGTGGCGCTGATGCGCTCGACCACGGCGCGCTTGGTGTCGCCGCTGAAGTAGATCATGACATTGCGCAGGAAGACCATGTCAAAGCGGCCCAGCTCGGGCAGGGCCGCGTTCAGGTTGATCTGCTCGAAGCGCACGCGCTTGCGCAGCGCGCGCTCGACCAGCAGCGTGCCGTGCTGGTGCTCGACGCCCTTCAGGCAGAAGCGCTCCAGATAGGCGCGCGGCACATGGCGCGCCCGCTCCATCGGGTAATGGCCGTAGCGCGCCTTTTGCAGCACCCGCGTGCTGATGTCGGAGCCCAGCACCTCCCAAGGCGCGCCGTGGTGCAGGCAGTCGGCCAGCACCATCGCGATGCTGTAGCACTCCTCGCCGCTGGAACAGGCGGCGCTCCAGACGCGGAAGGGCTGGCCGCGCCCGCGCGCGGCCAGCGCGCGTTCGCGCAGCAGTGTGAAATGCTTGGGTTCGCGGAAAAAATACGTCTCGTTGGTGGTCAGCAGGTCGATCGCCGTCTGCACCTCGGGGCCGGCGGCGCCGCTTTGCAGCAGGCGGAAGTAGTCGCCGTAGTTATCCACGCCGCAACTGTCCAGGCGCCTGGCCAGGCGCCCGCCGACCAGCGCCTTCTTCGCCGCCGACAGCGTGATGCCAGCGGCGTCGAAGATGAAGCGCTGGAACTGGACGAATTCCGCGTCGCTGATGGTCGCCCGCAGCATGCCGTCCGCCCGGTCCGGCTCAGGCCGCCACGGCCGCTTCGGCGAGCGGCTCGGTGTCGCAGCCGGCGAACACCTGGCCGATGTCGAGCAGGATGACGAACTTGCCGTTGATCTTGCCCATGCCGGCGATGAACTCGTTGCGGATGCGCGCGCCAAAGGCCGGCGGCGGCTCGATGTCGGCGCCGGCGATGTCCAGCACCGCGTTGACGGCGTCGACGACGACGCCGATCACCTGGCGCTCGCCGCCGTCCTCGATCTCGACGATGATGTTGCAGGTGCGCTTGGTCACCGGCGTCGACGGCCGCCCGAAGCGCACCGACAGGTCCATCACCGTGACGACGGAGCCGCGCAGGTTGATGACGCCGCGTATGCACTCCGACATCATCGGCACGTCGGTCAGGTTGCCGTACTCGATGATCTCCTTCACGCACAGTATGCCGATGGCGAACATCTCGCCGCCCAGCGTGAAGGTCAGGTACTGGGTCGGCGCCGCGGCGCCGCCATCCTGCGGCGCCGCGGGCGGACACCCCGGCTCGACGGTCTGGCTCATGGGCGCCCCTCAGAATTTGGTGAAGTCGGCTTCGTCAGGGGCGCCGTTGGCCACCGCCAGATTGGCGCTGGAGAAGCGCGCCACGCTGGCGCGGGCCGGCGCCCGCTTCGCCCCGGCCATCTTGCGCACCGGCTGGCTGCGCGCGGCCGCGTCCTTGGCCAGGCGGAAGAAGGCCATCGTCTGCTGCAGCTGCTCGGCCTGGCCGCTCAGTTCCTCGGCCGTCGCCGCCAGCTCCTCCGAGCTGGAGGCGTTCTGCTGGGTCGTCGTGCTCAGCTGGCCGATGGCCGAATTGATCTGGCCGACGCCGGTCGACTGCTCCTCGGACGCGGCGGTGATCTCCTGCACCAGGTCGGAGGTCTTCTTAATGTTCGGCACCATCTCGTCGAGCAGCTTGCCGGCCCGCTCGGCCAGTTGCACGCTGCTGCCGGCCACCGAGCTGATTTCCTGGGCCGCCACCTGGCTGCGCTCGGCCAGCTTGCGCACCTCGGCGGCGACCACGGCGAAGCCCTTGCCATGCTCGCCGGCGCGGGCCGCCTCGATGGCCGCGTTCAGCGCCAGCAGATTGGTCTGGTAGGCGATGTCGTCGATGATGCCGATCTTTTGCGCGATCTGGTTCATCGCCCCGACCGTCGCCTTGACCGCCTCGCCGCCCTCGACGGCGCCCTCGGCCGACTTCGACGCCATGCCGTCGGTGACCTTGGCGTTTTCCGTGTTTTGCGCGATCGACGCCGTCATCTGCTCGATCGAGGCGCTGGTCTGCTCGACGCCGGCGGCCTGCTCGCTGGCCGACTGCGACAGCGACTGGGCCGTCGCGCTGACCTGCTCGGAGGCGCTGGCGACCGCCTCGGCGGCGCTGTTGGCCTCGGTGACGATGCGCACCAGCGCCTCGTTCATATTCTTCATCGCCAGCAGCAACTGGCCCGTTTCATCCTTGCCGCCGACCTCGATCTGGCTGGTCAGGTCGCCGCCGGCCACGGTCTGCGCCAGCGCCACCGCCGCCGTGATCGGCACGGTGATCGAGCGCGTCACCAGATAGGCGAACAGCAGCCCGGCCACGGCCGCGCCTATGCCCAGGCCGATCAACTGCGTGCGCGCCTCGTGGTAACTGGCGGTGGCGTGCTGGGCCGCCTGCTCATTGAGCTTGCCCTCCAGCTCGATCAGGGCGCCCAGTTCGTGCAACCACTTCTGCTGGTTCGGCCGCACCTCCTTGATCAGCACGCGGGTCGCCTCGTCGGCCTTGTTGGCCTGGCCCAGCGCCATCGCCTTGGCGATCAGGGGCTGCGTGGCGGCATCGAGTTCCTTCAGGCGCGGCAGGAAGGCTTTCTCCTCGGCCGTGGTGTCGGCCTGGGCGCCGAACATCTTGCTCAGCTTTTCCTCCTCGTCGGCGTATTTGGCGGCCTGCTTCTTGACGCGCTCGACTTCGACCTCGATGTCCGCCGCCTCGTTGAGCAGGGCGACATTGCGCACCGCGACCATGCGGTCCATCACGCTCATGCGCATCGCCAGCACATGGCCCATTTCGACGTTGTTGACATTGACGATGTCGTCGAGGTTGGCCTGCATCTGCCCCATGCGGCTCAAGGCCAGCCCGATACTGCCCGCCAACAGCAGCAGCATCAGGCCGAATCCCGCCGCCAGCCGCACGCCGATTTTCAAGTTACCGAATTTCATGTCCATCTCCTCAATGTGCGCCCAGTGCGCCGTTGCCACGAAGCGCGTCGCTCGCCGCCCCACCCATGTACCGCATGTCCGCCTCGGCCGCCGGCTCCGCCGCCGCGCCCGCCTGCCCCGCCCGGGCGCCGTCCTGGTGGCTGGCGCGTATCAGCGCCGGCACGTCGAGGATCAGCGCCACCTCGCCGCTGCCGAGGATGCTCGATCCGCTGATGCAGTCGAGCCGCTGGAAGATCTTCCCCAGCGGCTTGATGACCGTTTGCGATTCGCCCAGCAGGGTGTCGACGACGATGCCGGCGCGCTGGCCCGCGTACTTGACGACGACGATGCTCTGGCGCGCGCTGGCGGCGCCGCCGACGTCGAACAACTGGCGCAGGCGGATGAAGGGCAGGATCGCGCCGCGCAGGTCGGCGTAGTCGTGGCCGGCGACGGCGCTGAATTCGACGCACTCCTCGACCATGTCGAGCGGCACGACGAAGACCGACTTGCCGACGCCGACCTGGAAACCGTTGATGATGGCCAGCGTCAGCGGCAGGCGCACCGTGACGGTGGTGCCGGCGCCCTCGACGCTGGCGACGCCGACGCTGCCGCGCAGCGCCGTGATGTTGCGCTTGACGACATCCATGCCGACGCCGCGCCCCGACAGATTGGTGACCTGCTCGGCGGTGGAAAAGCCCGGCTCGAAAATCAGGCCGTAAATCTCGTCGTCGCCGAGGCTGCGGCCAGCCTCCACCAGGCCCCGCTCGATGGCCTTGGCGAGAATGCGCTCGCGCTTCAGGCCGCCGCCGTCGTCGCGCACCTCCATGACGATGGTGCCGGAGTCGTGGTAGGCGTGCAGGCCGATCGTGCCCTGGGCCGGCTTGCCGCGCGCCAGGCGCACGTCGACGGCCTCGATGCCGTGGTCCATGGCGTTGCGCACCAGATGGGTCAGCGGATCGCCGATTTTTTCCACCACCGTCTTGTCGAGCTCCGTGTCCTCGCCGCTGATGACCAGGCCGATGTCCTTGCCCAGCTCGCGCGCGACATCGTGCACGACGCGCTGGAAGCGGCCGAAGGTGGCGCCTATCTTCACCATGCGCAGCTGCAGTGCGCTGTTGCGCACCTCCTCGACCAGCGCCGACAGCGTCGAACTGCACTCCTGGAACTCCGGGTGGCGGGCGCGCCGCGCGATCAGGTTGGCGCTGGCCGTCGTGATGATCAGCTCGCCGACCAGATTGATCAGGTGGTCCAGCTTGGCGGCGTCGACGCGGATCGAGCTGCCTTCCAGCGTTTTCGCCTCGCGCACCTGGTTCTGGCGCGCCAGCGCCGCCTCGACGACGGGCGGCGCGACGATGCCCTGCTCGACCAGCATCGCGCCGATCGGCTGCGGCGCGGCCGCCGCGGCCTGCTCGCGCAGCACCGCCGCCAGCTCGGCCTCGGTCAGCGTGCCGGCGCGCAGCAGTACCTCGCCCAGCATCTGGTGCCGCTCCGGCTCCTCGCTGAGCAGCCGCACGTATTCCTCGATCTTGCTGCGCGGCGGCACGATGCGGATGCGGCAGTCGTCGCGGACGAAGTCGAACACGCCGTCGATCTGCGCCCGCGACGCCGCGCCGCGGAAGGCGATTTCAAAACCCAGGTGGCAGACCTCGGGGTCCAGTTCGGCCAGCGGCGGCAGCTCCCGCTCCAGCGTCAGCAGCGTGACGATGCGGCCGAACGTGCCGAGGTAGCGCAGGAAGGACATCGGGTCCATGCCGTTGCGCAGCACCTCGGCGCCGAAGCGCAGCGAGATATGCCAGTTGTCGGCGCCCTCTTCCGGCTGCGGCGGCTGCGGCTGCGGCGGCGCGGCAGCGGGCGGCGCCGCCGGCTGCTCGTCCAGATAGCTTTGCAGGCGCGCCACCAGCGGCGCCCCCAGCGCGCTCAGGGCCGGGTCGTCGGCCACGCCCCGGCTCTGCACGCCGGCCAGCAGCGCGCCGATGTGGTCGCGGCAGGCCAGCAGCAGCGCCACCAGCGCGCCGTCCAGCGCCAGCCGGCCCAGGCGCACCGAGTCCAGCACGCTTTCGGCGACATGGGTGAAGGCCACCACATGGTCGATGCCGAACAGGCCGGCCGAACCCTTGATCGTGTGGGCGGCGCGGAAGATGGCGTTGACGGCCTCGCCGTCGTCGCCGCCGGCGTCGATCGACAGCAGCGCCGCCTCCATCTCCTCCAGCAGCTCGCCGCCCTCGGCCAGGAAGGTTTGCAACGCGTCGTCAAGCGTCATCGCGCCCTCCTCCGTCCGGCCCGCCGGCCACGCCGAAGCGCGCGCCCAGTTCCAGCAGCGCCAGCGCCTCCAGCACGGCCGGGCTGTGGCCGTGCCAGGACAGCGCAACGCCGTCGGCGCCGGCCTGGCGCTGCGCCGCCAGCATCAGCTGGACGCCGCTGCAGTCGAGTTCGGCCACGGCCGACAAGTCCACCGCCACCGGCCCGCCCGCCGCCAGCGCGTCGAGCAGCGCCTGGCGGATCTCGGCGGCCTGGTAAATCGTCATTTCCGGCGCCATCGCCAACACCCGCGCGGCGTCCGTCGCAATCTCGCTCATCGTCCACTCCGGTTCAGGGCAAAATCAGTTTTTGCACGGCGTTCAGCAGCACTTCCGGCTTGAACGGCTTGACCACCCAGGCTTTCGCGCCGGCCGCCTGGCCCTCGCGCTTTTTGTCCTCGGCCGACTCCGTGGTCAACATGATGATCGGCGTGAAGCGGTAATTCGGCAGCGCCTTGACGCCCTTGACGAAGCTGATGCCGTCCATGTTCGGCATGTTGACGTCGCTGACGATCAGGTGGATCTTCTGGCCCTGCATCTTCGCCAGCGCGTCGAGGCCGTCGCGGCCCTCGATGACGTCGTAGCCGGCGCCGCGCAGGGTAATGCCGACCACCTGCCGCACCGAGGCGGAATCGTCGACGATCAAAATTGTTTTAGCCATCTGTGCCTCGCCTGGTGGAACTGCCGGATAGTGGAATGGGCGCCGCGCGCCGCCTCAAAAAAAGGTCACCTCGTCCTGCGCCGCCGCGGCCGCCGCCGGCGCGCCCGGCTTGCCGTGGCTGGCGCGCTCGTCCTCCATCGTGTAGTGGCGCCCCAGGTCGGCCAGCCAGGCGTGCGCGTCGGGCAGCCGCTCCGGCCCGGCCAGGCTCTGGCGCATGCGCTCGATGTCGGCCGCCACCACCTCCAGTATCTGGCGGATGCGGTCCTGGAACTGCAGCGCCACCAGCAGGCCGGCGACGTCCTGGCGGATCACGCCGCCGCGCGCGCGCATCGCCTCGGACGACTCGGCCAGCTCGCCGACGTGGCCCAGCACGTCCTCCATCACCTGGCTGGACGCGCCGATGGCGTCGCGGTCGGCGACGTCGGCCCGCGCCGCCGCCGACAGCGTCGCCGCCATCGTCCCGGACACCTGGTCCATGCGCACGTTGATGCGCTTGCCGATGTCGGCCGACGACAGCGACAGCCGGCGCACCTCGGCGGCGATGACGGCGAAGCCGCGCCCGGCGTCGCCGGCCCGCGCCGCCTCGATCGAGGCGTTGATCGCCAGCAGATTGGTCTGCGCGGCGATCTGCCCGACCTCGTCGGCCATGCGCTTCAACTCCGCCACCGAGGCCGCCAGCGAGCGCACCTGGTCGAGCAGGCCGGCCTTGCTGTTGATGACGCCTTCCAGGCAGGCGATCACCGGCCCCAGCTCGCGCTGGCACAGCGTCAGCAGGCTCATGGTGGTTTGCGTGTCGGCGCCGGCGCCGACGCTGTTGAAACCGGCCGCGTCGAATTGCGTCAGCAGCGAGGAAAACCCCGACAGCAACTGGCCGATGGCCGTCTCCGACTGTTCGCGCACGGAATCGACGTGGCGCTGCCACACCGGCAGCACCTGGTCCAGCAGCGCATCGGCGCCGGCGCCCGGCGGCGCCGCCGCCACGGCGGCCGCCGCGCCGGGCGCTTCGGCATCGGTGCGGTCCGCGCCCGCCGCCATCACCGCCGCCACCACGGCGACGCCGGCCAGCGCCAGCCATTGCAGCGGGCCGGCGTGCTGCCACAGCGGCAGCGCCGCGCAGGCGGCCGCGGCGGCGGCCGGCAGCCAGCGCCGCGCGCGCCCGCCCGCCAGCAGGGCGGCAATGGCGGCGGCGCGCGTCATGGCTGGTGCTCCTGCGACGCCAGCGCGCGCGCCAGCAGATCGGCCAGCGCCTCCCTGGAGACGGGTTTTTGCAGCACGCCCAGCACATTCAAGTGGTGGAAGCGGCCCATCAGCGCGGCCGAGTTCAAGACCCGGCTGGTCATGCCGGACAACAGCACGACGCCGCCCCGGTAACCCCTGGCGCCGATTTCCTCCATGACCTGGAAGCCATCCTTGCCCGGCATATGGATGTCGCAGATGATCAGATCGGGCCGCGCCCGGCCCGGCTCGAACGCGGCCAGCGCGCGCTGGCCGTCGCTGGCCTGGACGATGCGGCTGACGCCTATCTTGCGCAGCATCGTCACCAGCAGTTCGAGCATGAAACTGTCGTCGTCGACCAGCAGGACATGCAAGGCCGACAGGGCCGATGGCGTGGAAGTGAGCGAGGTCATATGCGGGCCGCCTGTCAGAGTGGAGAAAACAATGGGGAAAACGGGGCGCGCGGCATCGTCACGCCTCGGCGCCGGAAACGTTCTGCGGCAGCGGCGCGCCGATCTGCGCCGCCACCAGCGCCAGCATCGGCCCCAGTTCGGCGACGAGGGCGCCGGCGCGGCCGGCATCGGCCGTTTCGATGGCCGCGCACAGGTCGGCGAAACGCAGCGCGCCGATGGCCCGCGCCGAGGACTTCAGGCGGTGCCCCAGCGGCGCCAGCGCCGCCGCGCGGCCCTCCAGCAGCGCCGCCTCCATCTCGGCCACGGTGGCGGCGGCGTTGTCGAGGAAAATATGGATCAGCCGCGCCATCGTCTCGGGGTCGTTGTCGACCAGCGCCGCCAGCACGCTCAGGCACACCAGTTCGCCCGGCTTGGCCGGCTCCGCCGCCGTTTCCGCGGCGGCCGGCGGCAAGTCGGCGCCGGCCACCCAGCGCGCCAGCGTGGCGTAAAACAGTTCCGGGTCGATCGGCTTGACCAGGAAGTCGTTCATGCCGGCCGCCAGGCAGCGTTCGCGGTCGCTGTTGAAGGCGTTCGCCGTGATCGCGATCACCGGCAGCGCCGCCAGCGCCGCGTCGGCGCGGATGCGCCGCGTCGCCTCGCAGCCGTCCATCAGCGGCATCTGCACGTCCATCAACACGCAGTCGTAGTCCTGGCGCGCCAGCGCGGCGAGCGCGGCGCGGCCGTCGGCGACCACCGTCAGCGCGGCGCCGGTCTTTTCCACCAGCAGCCGCGCCAGCTCCTGGTTCAGCGGATTGTCCTCGGCCAGCAGCAGGCGCGCGCCGCGCAGCAGCGCCTTGGCCCGCGCCATGCGCTCGCGCTTGCCCGGCGCCGGCGCCGCCGCCGCCGCGCCCTCGGCCGCGGCGGCGCCGGCGCGCCGCAGGCTGACCTCGAACCAGAACAGGCTGCCGTCGTCGAGCGCGCTGTCGACGCCGACGGCGCCGTCCATCATCTGCGCCAGCTGGCTGCAAATGGCCAGGCCGAGGCCGGTGCCGCCGTATTTGCGCGAACTCGACATGTCGCCCTGCTGGAAAACCTGGAACAGGCGCCGCTGCTCGGCCGCGCCGATGCCGATGCCGGTGTCGCGCACCGACACGCGCACGCGCACGCTGGCCGGCCCGTCGCCAGCCAGCTCGGCGCGCACGGCGACGCCGCCGGCGTCGGTGAACTTGACGGCGTTGCCCAGGTAATTGCCGAGGATTTGCGAGAGCCGCACGGCGTCGCCCAGCACGCTGGCGGGCAGGCGCGGGTCGCAGTGCAACTCCAGCCGCAGGCGCTTTTTCGCCGCCAGCGGCTGGAAATCGGCGACGGTGCGGCGCACCACGTCGGCCACGTCGAGCGGCTGGCTGTCGATGCGCAGCTTGCCGGCGTCCATGTTCGAGACGTCGAGGATGTCGCTGACGATGCGCAGCACATGCTTGCCGGCGCGTTCGATATTGCTCAGATAGCCATGCTGGCGCGGCTCCGGCTGGCCGTCCAGCCCCAGATAGGCCATGCCCAGGATGCAGTTCAGCGGCGTGCGGATTTCATGGCTCATATTCGAGAGGAAGGCGCTTTTCGCGTCGGCCGCCGCCTCGGCCCGCGCCAGCGCGTCGGCCAGCTCGCTGGTGCGCTCGCCCACGCGCCGCTCCAGCGTCGCGGCGGCCCGCTCGGCGACGCGCTTGGCGTGCAGCAGTTCGCGCTCGTAGCGGCGGCGCTCGCCGGCGTTGACCATCGAGACGCGGATCAGCACGGGCCGGCCCTCGGCGTCGCGCTTGAGCGCCAGGTTCGCCAGCACCGGCACCTTGTTGCCGCCCTTGCCGCGCAAGTCCAGCGCGGCCTCCTTGACGCAGCCCTGGACCAGCAGCATCGGCAGGACATGCGTGTCGAAGACATTCCGCGCGCCCGGCTCCAGCAAGTCCTGGAAGCGCAGCCGCTGCACCAGCTCGTCGCGGCGGTAGCCCAGCCATTGCAGCAGCGTGCCATTGAGCTTGCCGATCACCCCGCCGGCCGAGGCGCACAGGTAGCCGCAGGGCGCCTCCTCGTACAGCTCGGCGGCGCTATCCTCCATCATGCGCAGGATCTGCGGCGCGATGGCGGCGCGGCCGGGCGTCGGCTCAGACATGGCGCTGGCCCGCCGCGGCCGGCGCCGCACGGCCGGCGAAACTGGCGCGCCGCAGTGGCCGCGCGGCGCCATGGTTGTTTGTCCGAGCTGACATGTCCACTCCAGTGCGGCGGTGCGCCGCGGCGCCGCGCGGCGGGGCCGCCACGGGGCGGCTTGAATCAAGTATTGCAGTAAGGAAAAGTGCTGCCTATCGTCGAAAGCGCCGATTTGCTGTCGGCGCTTCGCCGGGTGCCGCTGTAGTGGAAACCCGACAGGGGCGCGCCGTCAGCACAGCAGGCCGTGCTCCACGGCGTAGCGGGTCAGCTCGGCGTTGCTCTTCATGGCCATCTTGTCGAGGATGCGCGCGCGGTAGGTGGTGACGGTGCTGGGGCTCAGGTGCAGCGCGGCGGCGATCAGCACCAGGCTGTCGCCGGCGGCGATCATCTTGAAAATATCCAGTTCGCGGTCGCTCAGCCTGTCGTGCGTGCCGGCGGCCGGCTGGCCCAGCATGCCGGCGAGCTTTTGCAGCAGCGCCGGGCTGACGTACTTGCCGCCGGCGGCGGCCTTGCGCACGGCCGCCACCAGTGTGGCCGGGCTGCAGTTCTTGGTCAGATAGCCGGCGGCGCCGTGCTTGAGCGCGCGCACCGCGTAAATATCCTCGGCATACATGCTGACCATCAGCACGGCCAGCGCCGGCTGTTGTTCCCTCACCACTTTCAGCAAGTCCAGGCCGTTCCTGTCCGGCAGGCCGACATCCAGCAGCGCCACGTCGAAACGCTGGCGCTGCAGCAATTGCAGCGCCTCGGCGCCGCTTTCCGCCTCGCCGCCCACCTCGATGTCGTCGGCGCCGCTGAGCATCAGCCGCACGCCGTGGCGCGCCACCGTATGGTCGTCGACGATCAGCAGGCGGATCGCCTTATGCATCGTCGTCCGTCAGCGGCAGGCGCAGGGCGACGACGGTGCCGCGGCCGTCCATGCCCTCCACGCCCAGTTCGGCGCCGAGGCCGCGCGCCCGCTCGGCCATGCCCAGCAAACCCCAATGGGGGCCGGCGCCGGGGCCGGCCACGCCGCGGCCGTCGTCTGCCAGCCGCAGCATGACCGCGGCGCCGTCGCGGCGCATGTCCAGGCTGACGCGCGAGGCGCCGGCGTGGCGCAGCACGTTCGCCAGCGCCTCCTGGAAGATGCGGAACACCGCCACCGCCCGCGCCGGACTAAGGCGCACGGCCGCGCAGGCGGGATCGACGTCGACGGCGCAAGCGAGGCCGCCGTGCTCGGCGCACTGGCGCGCCAGCCAGGCCAGCGCATCCCACAGGCCCAACTGGTCGAGGGCGCCGGGGCGCAGCTCGCCGACGACGCGGCGCACCGCGTCGATCGCCGCGTCGGTCAAGGCGCAACCGTCGCGCAGATACTGCGGCGACAAGGCGCGGCCGTCGGCGCACTGCTCCAGCGCCACCGCCAGATAGGCCCGTATCCCCGTCAGCAAACCGCCCAGCTCGTCATGCAGGTCGCGGGCGATGCGGCAGCGCTCCTCCTCCCTGGCCTGCTCCTGCAAGGCCAGGGCGGCGGCGTGGCCGCCCGGGCCCGGCCTGCTCCTGCCGTCTCCGACAATATTGGCAACAAGATCCATCGGCTTTCCCCTGCGCGCTGGCCGCCGGCTCGCGGTGTTTGCAAAAGTCTAAGACTATTACTGATTGACAGGGAAAAGCAACAGATTTAATCACCGCCATGCGCGTCTGCGGCGCACCGGCCACAAGCGCTAGCGGGCGCCGGCCGGTTCGTCAAAAACACCCCGGCGGTGGCCAGCGCGCCGCCCAGCAGCATCGACAGCAGCACCGGCTCGCCGAGCAACAGCGCCGCCAGCGTCACGCCGAACACCGGCACCAGATTATTGAACACGGCCGTGCGCGACGGCCCTATCGCCTTGACACCCTCGTAGTACCAGACAAAGCCGAGCACCGTGCCGAACACGCCCAGGTAGGCGATCGAGGCCCACACCTGCCAGCCGAAGCTGGCCCAGCGGATGGAGGGGAACTCGAACGCGGCGCCGCACAGCAGCAGCGCCAGCCCCCACAAGGTCGCGTAGGTGGTGGCGGCGATCGGCGACAGCCCCTTCAGCGCGGCGCGGCCGATCAAGGTGTAGGCGGCCCAACTGGAAATGGCGCAAAACATCAGCAACTCGCCGGCGCCGACGGACTGCCCGATGTCATGCAGCGCCGCCAGCGGGTCGCCGCGCGTGATCACCACCGCCGCGCCGGCGAAGGCCACGGCGATGCCCAGCCATTTGGCGCGGCCCAGGCGCTCGCGGAACAGCAGGGCCGAGGCCAGCGCCGTCACAATCGGGTTCAGCGCGACGAACAGCGCCGTGCGCCCGGCCGGCATGCGCGCCAGCGCCGCCAGGAAGCACAGGTTGTAGAGGAAAATCCCGGAAAAGCCCAGCGCCGCCGTCGTCGCCAACTGCCGCCTGTCCAGGCGCGGCAGGCCGCCCTCCAGCTTCCAGGCCAGCGGCAGCAACAGCAGCGCCGCGACGGCGAAGCGCCCGCTGGCCGCCGTCAACGCCGGCAGCGACTGCGCGACGATGCGCCCGGCGATGAAGGTGCCGCCCCAGAACAGGGTCACCAGCACCAGCTTGATATACACCAGCGCCGCAACGGGCGGCGCGGCCGGGGCGAGCACGGCCGTGAAGGGCGCAGGCGTGGAAGTGGGCAAGGCGGAAGTCGTCATAGTCGTATCCTGAACGTCGGGGTGGCTTGCGCGGAAGCCCGCGCAGCTATATATTAATACTAATGGAAGCTCATATAAAAATGAGCAAACACTCATACAACAACCAGCCCCGATGACCTTCACCCAACTGGAAATATTCGCCCTCGTCGCCGAACTGCGGGGCTTCACGGCCGCCGCCGCGAAACTGGCCATCAGCCAGTCGGCCGTCTCGCACGCCCTCAAGGGACTGGAACGGGAACTGGGCGTCGAACTGCTGGTGCGCCAGCAGAGCAGCGTCGAACTGACGGAAATCGGCCGCCAGCTGCTGCTGCGCACGCGCGAAATCCTCGGCCTGTCCGAGGCCATGCGCCAGGACGTGGCCGACGCGCGCGGCCAGCGCCGCGGCACGCTGCGCATCGGCTCGTTCGGACCGACCTCCTCGCTGAAGCTGCTGCCGGCCATCCTCGACGCCTACCAGCGCCGCTACCCCGGCATCGAAGTGCGCGTCGACGAGGGCGCCGACCACGAAGTGACGCAATGGATACTCGACCGGCGCGTCGACGTCGGCTTCGTCGTGCTGCCCGAGGAGCGCTTCCACACCGTGCCGCTGGTGCAAGACCAGATGATGGCGCTGCTGCCGCGCGCCCACCCGCTGGCCGGGCGCGCCGCCGTCACGCTGGCCGAGCTGTGCGAGACGCCCTTCATCATGTCCGAAGCCGGTTGCGCGGCCCTCATCGAACCGCTCTTCACGACGGCCGGGCTGACGCCGCAAGTGCGCTACCGGATCGCCCAAGTCATCACCATCCTCGGCATGGTCGAGCGCGGCATCGGCGTCTCCATCGTCGCCGAACTGGCGCTGCCGGACCGCCTGGCGCGCAACTACCCCGAGCTCGTCAAACTGCCGCTGGCGCCGGCCGTCACGCGCCGCGTCGGCCTGGCCGTGCGCGCCCTGCACCAGAGCAGCCCGGCCACCCTCGCCTTCCTCGACATCGCCCAAGCCAGCGCGCCCCAGCCGGGGACAGACCACGATTTCCGTGCAATCTTTCCGAACGTCATAGGGAAAATGGGATAGATTTCCACGCAATGACATAAAGTATAATATTGCCAATCGGCACTTTTGCTTGCCGTTTGACTGGAAAACACACATGAAAAACTTAGTAGCACTTTCCGCAACGTTGGCCCTGTTGGCTGGTTGCGGCGGTGGCGGTTCATCGGCTTCGGATACACCCGGCACATCGGCGCCGGCACTGGCCATCTATGCGGGCACATGGGTAGAGCAATGCGACGGCCATCAACAATTCTCGCTCACCATGACGCTGGCGTCCAACGGCACGCTGTCGGCCAGCGCCAAAACGCAATATTATGATGAGGTCGGATGCACCGGCGCAATTGTCGCTACCAGCCTCGAAAGTCAAGACAACCAAATTTCGCACACGGGCACAACGAATGCGAACGTCGTGTTGTCGCCCAATGGGCAAGCCACCCCGATCAAGTTTGATAATGTTTCCGTAACCGTAGCGCCCTTTAAGAGAACCATCTCCGGCCCCGCCGTGACGGCCGGGGTGAACCATGGCGTTGCCCAGCATTGCATCGCATTCAAGGACGGCAGCGGCATCTGCGTGGATGACCAGGGCATTCAAGAGGGCAAAGTAATAAAGGGTGGCCTCTACACCCGCAGCAATGAATTCTTCTTGCTGATTCCGGCGACCAACTCATACGTCGTGGACGAGTACTACACGAAGAAATAAGCCGGCGCTCACAGGGTACGCAGGAAGGCGACCAGGTCGGTTTTCTCTTTGCCGCTGAGCTTGGTTTCAAGGATGAGGTTGAAGAATTCGACCGTGTCTTCCAGCGTCAGCAGCCGGCCGTCGTGCAGGTAGGGCGGCGATTCCTTGATGCCGCGTAGCTGAAAGGTCTTGATCGGCCCGTCGCCCACGGCCATGATGCCGTTGATCAGGCGCGGCTTGTAGAAGCGCTCGGTCTGCAAATTGTGCATCAGATTGTCGCTGTAGTAGGGCGGCGCGTGGCAGCTCGCGCATTGGGCCTTGCCGAAGAAGAGGCTTTGGCCGCGCAGCTCGCTTTCCGTGGCTTTTTTCGGGTCGAGCTTGCCGCCGACGGCCAGCTTGGGCGCCGGCGGAAAGTCCAGGATGGCCTGGAACTCGGCCATGAAATGCACCTGGCTGCCCCGTTCCAAGGGGTTGACGCCCTTCTTCGTGGCGATCACCGGGTCGCCGTCGAAGTAGGCGGCGCGCTGCTCGAATTCCGTGAAGTCCTCGACGCTTTTCAAGGCCCGCTGCGAACCGAACAGGCGCTGCACATTGACCCCGCGCAGCGTCGGCGTGTCGATGCGGTGGCGCGCCGACTGCGGCCGCGCATCGCCGGCCAGGTGGGTGGCGCCGTTGCTGTGGCCGTTGGCGTGGCAGTCGAAACAAGTGACGCCGCGGCTGGGACGGGCCGAGCGGCGGTCTTCGGTCTGGTTGAATTGTTGCTGCGGAAACGGCGTCAGCAGCAGGCGCAAGCCTTCCAGTTGCTTGGGGTTCAACACGCCGTTGAACAGGCCGTGAAAATTATCTATCGTCAGCAACTTGCCCTGCGAGACGTCACCCAGCTCGGGCCGCGTCGTCAGGAATATCGGCGCCGGAAACTCGGGCAGGAAATGCGCGGGCAGGTCGAAGGCCAGGTCGAAGCGGTTCAGATCGCGCCCCTCCTGCCGCTTGATTTCGTCGATGTGGAACTGCGGAAACAGCATGCCCCCTTCCGGATGGTTCGGATGGGGCAGCGGCAAAAAGCCGCCGGGAAACAAGTTGCGCTCGCGGATGTCTTCCGGGCTCAGCGCGTCAAGTTGCTCCCAGCTCAGGCCCTTGGGCAGCCGGACCCGCACGGCTTGCTGCACCGGCTTGCCGCGAAACATGGTGACGCCGGGCGCCGGCCGGTCGGCCAGGTCGTAGCGTTCGCCCAGCAAGTCCAGCTGGCGCCGCATCAGCCCCGCCCGGGCCGCCATCATGCGCGCCATCGTCACGTCGACATCCTCGTGTATGTCGACCGGCATGTAACTGCTAGCCAGGCCGGCCGGCGCCGGTGCAGCCTTCTCCTGGGTCCACACCCGCGCCGGCAATAGCGCGGCGGCGAACGCCAGACAAACCGCAGTTTTCCCTGCATTCATGGCAAACCTCCCGGTAAATGAACGGCCCAGCCATCCCGACATTCATTACAGCAAAGCCGCCATGCCAAGGCTTGCGATTTCGCAACAGTTACGTGCCTTTACAGGTCGAGCTGCCCCCTTTCGGCGGGCGTCAGCTGCTGGCGCGCCGACTCGGGCAGCGCGCCGGCGCCGAGCACGCGGATGACGCTGTGCGGCTTGTAGCCGGGCGGTTCGGCGCCCGCCCCGGTTTTCGCCGGCCCGTCCGCGCCCCCCTCCGCCGCCTCGCCGCCGAAGCCCGTCACGCGCACGGTGAAGATGGACGGCAGCGCCTGGCGCGCCGCGGCCCGCTCGCGGCGCAGCTCGTCCTGCGCCGCCGCGCCGGCCTGCGCGGCGGCCGCGCTGGCGTTGCTGAGCGCGCCGACGTTGACGGCGGCCAGCACCGGCACGCCCTTCGACTCGCCCTTCACCTGGATGTTGCCGGCGTTGAGCACCTGCAGGGCCGCGATGTTCAGATTGCCGGCGACGCGCACGCCGGCGTCGCCCGCGTTCACCGTGCCGCGCGGCGCGATCAGGTCGACGTCGCCGTCGCCGACGGTGCCGATGCCGCTGCCGCTCATGTCCGACTGCTCGCGCACCACCGTGTTGCCGTCGAAATCGGTGCGCAGCTCCGGCGCCGACGGCACGCGCACCGTCTTGGCGCCCCGGCCGGCGTCGATGCCGCCGGCGCTGGACCAGATGATCTGGTCGCTGCCGCGCGCCGACGCCGCCGGCACGAAGGACAGGATGCGCGAGCGGTTCACCACCACGTCGTCCTTGGCGAACACATTGATGTGCCCGGAAGCCAGCGTCACCAGGCCGTGGCCGGCCGGCACGGCGGCCCCCAGCGCGGCCACCTGCAGGCCGCCGCCCGGCGTCAGCACGTTGATGTCGCCGCCCGCCATGGTGCGCAGCATCAGGGTGTTGGCGGCGACATTGCCCTTCCACTTATCGCCCGGGAACAGGCTGCCGATGGCCGCGTAACCGCGGTTGTAGCCGCCGTTGCGCGGCATGCCGTCGGCGCCCGCCTCGTTCTGGTCGCGCCCCGCCTCGCGCAGTTCCAGCAGGTAGACCTGGCGCAGGAATTGCTGCTGAGCCGGCGCCGGCAGCGCCTGGAAGCGCGCCCAGGCTTCCAGCGGCGCCAGCGTCTCGCCGCCGATCTCCTTCATGTACGAGGCCAGGCCCCGGCTGACGATTTTTTCCCTGCCGTCCGGACGGGTTTCCACGCGGTCGAGCAGGTACAGCGGCAGCACCGTGCCGTCGGCCGCCGTGCTCTTCAGGTAATCGGGCATGGCCGCCACCCTGGCCGGGTCGAGGTAGGCGCCGGCGAAGGCGGCGTAGGACGGCGCCTGGTTCATGCCGGCCATCACCGTGATCGCCGCGCCCTGCTCCGGCAAGCCCTTGACCTCGGTGCCGGCGATCGGGCGGTTGTCCGCCTCGTTGTAGCGCTGCCGGCCCAGCGTCTGGATCTTCAGGTTGTCGGCGTAGACGTCGCGCCCCGCCGACAGCGTCAGCGTGCCCGGCCCCTGCACGGTGATGCTGCCGCTGCCATCCGCCACGGCGCTGTGGCGGCCGCGGACCGGGCTCAGCGCGACAATATCGTTGCCGGCCTCCAGCAGCGTCGTGTCGCTGGCGCGCAGGTTGCGGGCGTCGATGCGCATGCCGCGGATGTCGGTGCCGGCGCGCAACCAGGTCGACTCGCTGGCGCGCATGTCCACGCCCAGGATGGAACCCTGCGCCGCGTAGATGCGGCTGGGCTGGAAGTCGCCGGCCAGCGCCAGCACGCGCGGGTTGCCGACGCGCTGGTAGTAGGCGTTGTCGGCCGGGCTGACGTACAAATTCGGCGAAATCTCGTTGATCAGCAGTTCGTTGAGGAAGACCCGATGCTGGTAGCCGTCGCCGCCGGCCGGCGCATACGCCGACGGCACCATGTCCGGCGTCGCGTGCGCCATCACCACCTGCGCATACGGCACGTTCACGGTGCGGTAGTCGGCCAGATTCTTCAGCGCCTCGACGTTCTGGCTGTTGAAGCGCACGTCGCGGCGCGCCAGCAGTTGCAGGTCGTTGCTGGCGGCCGGCATCACATACATCGGCCCCTGGATCTCCAGCCCGCCGTTCATCGCCACGGCGTGCGTGCGCGCCGGGTAGCGGTTGCCGCCCAGGCCGATCAAGCGGTTCTCCGCCTCGCCGGCGCCGGACATGTACAGGTCGCGGAAAATGAAGTCGGCCTGGTTGACCAGCACCACGTCGCCGCCGGTGGAGGCCAGCGTCAGCGCGCTGCGCCCGGTATAGCCGCTCATGTAGGCGCCGTAGTCGCCGCTGGCCAGCTCGCCGCTGCCGTCGTCGCCGTAGCGCACCAGCAGGGGATCGACCACCGACTGCAGGCGCAGGTCGCCGGCCGTGCGCAGGCTCAGCGTGGCGTCGCCCAGCGCCAGCACGGGCGCCACCGTGAACCTGTGCGGCCCCTCCAGCGGCGTGCTGATCGACACCGCATGCCCGTCCCGCGTTTCGCCGGCGCGGATGCTGCCCTCGCCGCGCGCCACATAATACTGGCCGCCGCGGATGGCGCCGCCCGCCTCCACCGTCATGGCGCCGCCGTTGCGCAGCTCCATCGTCATCGCCTCGTCCGCCGCGCGGCCGCCGCGCATGCGCATCGTCGTCGGCAGCGCCACCACCAGGTTGCCCAGGTCGCCTCCCGCCGTGACCGTCACGTTGCCGCCGCCCAGCGCGGCCACGCCCTGCTGGAAGGCGCCCGGATTGATCCACCAGCTCGACTGTTCCGGCCCCGCCGGCTCGCCGCGGCGGGTGTAGGCGCCAAAATAGAATTCGCCGTTGACGTTGCCCTGGCGGTTCAACCACTGCGTGAAGCGCTGGCCCGAGACTTGCGCCTCGATGCTGCCCTGCGCGGCGATGTCCAGATTGCCGCCGCCGGCGCCGTACACGGCGTCCGCCCGGGCCGTCGTGAAATCGCTCCACTGCGACAAGTCCTTGCGCCCGGCCGTGTAGATCACCGACTCCTTGTGCGCCAGCGTCAGGTCGCGGCCGGCGCGCACCTCGATGTCGCCCGTGCCGGTGCGCACCAGCGTTCCCGCGCCGGCGCCGCCGACGACGATGGCGCCGCCGCCGGCCTGGGCCGCCAGCGGCTTGAGCGCCAGCACCTGGGCCGAGCCCATGTCGGCGCCGGCCACCAGGCGCAGGTTCCACGAGGCCGCGTCCTGCAGCACGCCGTCGCGGCCGGCGCTGTTGAAGCCGTCGCTCAAATGGCCGCCCAAGCGCAAATTGCCGCCGGCGCGCAGGCTCAGGCTGCCCTCGCGGGCGCCGGCGAAGTCGCTGAACAGATTCCAGTCGCCGGCCATCGCCAGGTCGGCGTCGCTCTGGATGACGATGCCGGGCATGATGGCCAGCGAGTTGCCCAGGCGCGCCGCCATGGCGCCGGCATTGCCCATGAAGGCGCCGGCGTCGCGCACGGCGTCCGCCTTGACGGCGTCGACCGAGGCGCTCGTATACACGCGCACGCCCTCCAGCACGGCCGAGCGGGCGCCCAGCACCCGCAGGTTCAGCCGGTCCACGGCGATGTCGGCGTCGCCGTTGCGCGCCGCGCGCAGCCGCACGCTGCCGCCGTCGCCGCCGGCCACGTCGACGACGCCGCCCTGCACGTCGAGCCGCCCGCCGGCGGCCTCCAACGTGACGCGCCCGCCGCCCAGGCCCCGTTCGCCGTTGGCGCCGGCCAGCAACTGGGCGCCGTCGCGCATGGCCACGCCGTTGCCGCCGGTGATGCGGATGCTGCCGCCGTAGGCGGAGCGGGCGTCGACCTTGCCCGTCACCGTCACATGGCCGCGGTCGGCCGTCAGGCCGAAGTCCTGCACCTCGATGGCGCCGTCCAGCAGCACGTCGCCGCGGTGGATGCGGAACTGCCGCGAACGACTGAAACCGGCCGCGTTCAGGCGCTGGCCGAGTCCGGCGAAATCGGGCAAGGCGTCGATGTCCAGCGCGAAGGCGCCGGCCTTGCCGCCGCTGCCGGCCTGGGCCGCGATGCTGCCGTTCAAGACCACGCTGCCGCCGCCCGTCGCGGCCAGCGCCAGCGTGCCGGCGCTGCCGCCGTCCCGGTGCGCCGCCAGATTCAGTTTGCTGCCGCCGTCCAGGCGCACGTCGCCGCCCGCCGCCGTCAGGCTGATGCGCCCGGCGTCGGCATACGCGGCCGCGTCGAAGAACTGCCTGGCGAAGCCGCCCACGTCGATCTGCGCGCCCTCGCCCAGCAGCACGCCGCCGGCCGTGGCGCTGAGCTCGACGCTGCCGCCCAGGGCGACGGCGCGGCCGCCGAACAGCACGCTGGCGCCGCTCAGGCTCAGGCGCGCGCCCAGGCTGTCCTGCAAGTCGCGCTCGGCCGGCGCCGCGCCCGCCGCCGCCTTCACCTGCAACAGCCCCTGCGTGACGATGCTCTGGGCCGCGCTGCCCTGCCCCGTCAGCAGCGGCGTCGTCAGCGTCAGCGCGGCGGCGCCGGCGTCGATGCCGCCCGCGCCCCGGCCGACGATGCGCGCCCGCCCGCCCAGTTCGACGGCATCGAAGCCGGCGAAGCGCTTCTGCCCCGCGCCCAGCACCAGCGTGTCGGCGTCCAGCGTCAGGCGGCCGGCGCCGGCGCCGCCGGCGGCGACCGGGCCGGCGCTGTTTTCCAGCGCGATCGTGGCGCCCTTGACGCGGATGTCGCCGGCGCCGTGGCCGACGAAGGCGCCGCCGTCGAAGGTCACCGAGGCCAGCCCGGCCGCGCCCAGGTCCAGCGGACGGTAGAAGTCGAAGCTGGAATAGCTGCGCAGCGTCAGATGCTTGGCGTCGGCCAGTTGCGCCAGCGTCGCCGTGTCCAGCAGCAGGCCGCCGCTGCCGCCGCCGAAGCCGATGCGTCCCGCCGCCACCGACAGGCTGGCGGCCGACAGCCGCGCCGACGCCGCCAGCTCCGTCGTCCGCGTGGCGTCGATCAGCAGCGCCGCGCCGCCGTCGACGACGGCGCCGGCGCCGATGTTGACCACCCCGCCGCCGGCGCTGTCGACGTTCTGGCGGATCACCTTGACGGCGTCGCCGTTGGCCACGCGCAGCAGCGCGCCCCAGTCGCGCGCCGGCGCCACCAGCACATCGTCGTCCTGCTCCGGCGTGTCCCTGGTGTCGTAGACGGCCGCCCGCTGCGGCGCCACCACCAGGTCGCCGGCGCCGCCCGCCGCGCCGCCCTGCGCCTTGACGACGCTGCCCGCCTCGATGGCGATTTTTTCGCTGGCCGCCAGGATGATCTCGGCGCCGCTCAGCGCCGAGCCGGCGCCGTTGCGCACGACGATGTCGGAAGCCGTCACGCTCAGTTGCAAGCCCCGCGGGTCGCCCTTGCGGGTGCCGCCCACCAGCAGGCTGCCGGCGCCGAAGTTCGTCAGGCTGGCCGCGTCGATCAGCAGATAGCCGTCCGCGCGCAGCGTGCCGGCGTCCTGGCCGGCGCCGACGATGGCGATGCGCTGTCCGGCGATGTCGACCAGGCCGCCGCGGCCGCCGGCGCCGGCCTGCGAGCGCAGCGTGCCGTTGAGCAGCAGGTTTTGCGCGGCGTCGAAGACCACGGCGCCGCCGTCGCGCGCCAGGCGCGGCGTGACGCTGCTCTGGCCGTTCAGGCGGTACTGGCTGAGCTTGAAGCTCTCGGAGCCGAAGAAGTCGTTGGCGAAGGCTTCGTTGTACTGCGTGTAGCGGCGCAGCGTCTTGCCCGGCATGACGCGCCACGCCGTGGCGACGGCGTCCTGCGAGCCGGCGTAGGCGTTGCCGCCCTTGCCGGCCATGAGCAGGCTGCCGTCGGCGCCGGCGACGGCGCCCGCCGCCGCGCCGGCCCAGCTCTTGCCGCTGCTGTACACGGCGAAGGCGCCGGGCAGCAGCGCATAGCAGGCCGGCAGCAGCGTGTACCAGCCGGCCGCCAGGCCGGGGCCGCCGGCCAGCCAGACCCGCGCGCCGGCGGGCGCGCCGCCGGCCGGCGCCAGCCCGGCGCCCGGCAGGATCGCCTGCATGCCTGGCGTCGCCAGCAAATCGTGCGAGCCGCCCGGCCCCGGCACGAATTCGGCCGCGTGCAGGTCGCCGCCGCCGGCGATGTCGACCACCGCGCCGGCGCCCAGCGCCACGTCCGGCGCCTTCAGCGTGATGCGCTTCTCCGGCAAGGCCGCCAGCGCCGTGCCGGCCGGATTGGCGCCGTCGATCGGCCGGGTCGGATCGAGCCAGTGCTCGTTGTTGCCCAGGCTGCCATACGGCACGGCCAGGCCGGCGCCCGACACCGACGTCAGGCTGCCGGCGCCCAGCACCAGGCGCTCGCCGGCGAGCAGTTCGATGCGCCCGAACGGCGCCCGCAGCACGCCGCCCTGTTCGATATGCGGCGCCTCCAGGCGCAGCGTGCCGCCGGCCGACAGCGGCGCCGCGGCCGCCGCGCCGCAACCTTCGACGACAATGGCACGGCCGGCGCGCAGCACGGCCGTCATGGCCGTGTCCGGCGACACCTGCCCCGCCCGCAGCAGCAATTGCCCGTCGACGTCCAGGTTGACCTGGAACTGGCTGCCCAGGCCGAGCTGCGCCGGCAGCGCGCCGCCCAGGCGGATGCTGCCGGCGTCCAGCACCGTGCGGTCGAAGCCGCCGATGCGGGTGCCGCGCCGGCCCGCGCCGGGCTCGTCGCCGCCGCGCTGCACGTCGATCACTTGCGCCGCCAGCGTCAGCGTGCCGCCCAGCGCGGCCGCCGCGCCCCACGGCGTCGGCGCATACACGGGCTGCTGCAGCGTCAGGTGCGGCGCCGTCAGGCGGGCGCTGCCGCCGCTGCCGCCGTTCGACAGCCGGGCCGTGGCGATGTTCAGTTCGCCCAGCGCCCGCACGTGGACGCCGCTGCCCAGCGTGATGCCCTTGTCGGCCTGCAGCGTCAGCGTGCCGAAACCGCCGCCCGACAGCGAGCGCTCCAGAATGCGCGAGGAAGGCAGGGCCCGGATGTCGGCGATGGCCAGGCGCTTGCTGAGCGCCGCGTCGGTCCAGAAATTCTTGAGCAGCAGTTGCACGGCCACCGGGTCGATGCTAGCGTCGACTTCCCACGGCTTGAGCAGCGCCGCCCCGGATGCCCCGTCGAGGTCGGCGACGATTTCCATGCCGGTGGCGGCGCTGGCGGGCAGGCCCATCAAGGCATAGCGGAGTTCGCTGCTCAGCGGCATGGCGGCGCTGCCGTACTCGTTGAACAGGTCCAGGTCGAGTATCTTCGTGGGACGCTCGCTCTTGACCTGGCCGCTGACCGGGTCGCGCCAGTACAACTTGGAGGGGAAGGCGACGCCGCCGGCGCCGCCGGCCGCGCCGGCGCTGATGTCGCTGACCGTCAGGCGCCCGCCCGCCGCGCCGGCGCCGCCGGCGTAACCGCGCAGCGTGGCCGCGACGTGCATGCTGCCGCTGGCGCCGCCCTGCAGCGTCACGCTGCCGCCGTCGCTGGCCAGGCCCACCCTGCGCGGGACCAGCGTGCCGGGGCGGCCGTCGCCGTCCGCCATGTCGACCTCGCCATAGGCCCCGGAGACGTCGACGATGGCGCCCGCTTCCAGCCGCAGCGACTGGGCGCCCTTGAGGAGCACCTCGCCGCCGGCCAGCACTTTGCCGCCCAGCCGGCCGGACGCGTCGGCGGCCAGCACCGGCGCGCCGCGCGCCAGCAATTGCGCGTCCGCGTCCAGCAGCAGCGCGCCGGGCGTGCTCAGCTCGATGCGGCCGGCCGGCGCCTCCAGCGTGCCGCGCACCGTGAGCGTGCCCGGCGCGCTCAGGTTCAGGCTCAGCCGGCCGCCCGTGTCCGTCTCCACCCGCGCCCCGGCGCCGATGTCGATGGCGCCGCCCGGCGCGCTCAGCGTCAGGCTGGCGGGCCGGCGCGCCAGGCGCGCGTCGGCCGCCAGCACGGCCGTCGGCGCGTGCCCGGCCAGCCGCTCGCCGCTGGCGATGGCGCGGTAGTCGACGGCGGCCAGATCGACGCTGGCGGGCAGTTGCTGAACCAGCGCGTCGTCGGGCACGCCTATCGTGCCGGCGCCGCTCAGCTTGACGGTGACGTCGCCGAAGCCGCGCTCGCCGAACAGGGTGGCCGGCAGCGACAACACGCCCGGCGCCGCGCCGCGCCCGCCGATTTGCACCGACACCGCGCTCTCCAGCACCAGCCGGCCGGCGGACCCGGCGGCGTGGCCGCGCAGATCCAGCTGGCCCAGCCGGGTGCCGGCGCCCAGGCCGGCCAGGCTGATCGAACCGGCGTCGCCGGCCCGCAGCCTGGCCTTGCCGGCGCCGCTGCGCTCGACCCGGCCGCCGCCCGACACGTCCAGCACGGCGTCCGCCGCGATGGCCAGCGTGCCGGCGCCCAGCGTGATCGCGCCGCCGCCGGCGTTCCACGCGGCCGGCGCCGCGCCGTCGCGCCAGACGTTGAGCCACTGGCCGCCGGCGTCGAGCCGGCTGCCGGCGCCCACCGCCACGCGGCCGTTGATCGTCTCGAAGGCGATCGTGCCGCCGGCGCTGCGGATGCTGCCGTTGACGGCCATGTCGACCATCGAACCCTCGCCGCCCGTCACCGTGAAGGCGGCGCCCGGCGCCAACTCCAGCGCCGCGCCCGCCTCCAGCACGAAGTCGCCGCTCAGGTTGATGACGACCTCGCCCATGCCGGAGCGGTTCAGCATCGCGTCGGACAAATAGCTGCGTTTGGCCGGCCGGCTCTGCCCCGTTTCCGGCCGCGGCAGCACGAAGAAAGCCTCGCCCAGCGCGCTGCCGGCGTCGAAGCCGGCCGCCAGGCGCTGCGGGTCGTGGCTGATGAGCACCTGCCCGGGCGCCCACGGCCGGTCGTCGCGCACGCCGTTGCCCAGTTCCAGCCGGCCGCCCTGCTTCTGCGCCGGCTGTTGCCGCTGCCGCTCGCCGACCACGGCGCCGCCCCAGAAATCGCCCTCCAGCACCAGCGCCTGGCCCGAGAAAATCTGCACGGCGCCGGCCTTGCGGCCCTCCGTGTAGCCGGCCTCCAGGCGGTCGCCGCCGATCAGCGGATTGCGCCAGGTCTGCGCCACGCCCCAGCGCGCGTGGCGCTCGACGTGGCGGCCGGCGATGCCGACATAGGCCAGGTCCGGCATCGCCTGGTCGATGCCGACCACGCGGCCGTCCGCGCCGAGCAGCTTGGTGCTGGTGTTCAGGCCGTCGGCGTAGCGCACCGAGCCGCCCGACACGTCGAGCTGCGAACCGGCCCGCGTGATCACGGCGCCGCCGGCGCGCAGCGTGATCTTGCCGGCGTTGGTGGAGAGCTCCTGCAAGTCCGTCTTGCCGACGCCGATCCAGCCGCTGACGTCGGCCAGCGGCGTGCCGGCCCAGCGGCCCGCCGCGTACTTGCCGTCGGCCTGCAGCAGCCACTGCACGCCGGCCATCGGCCCGCCGTCGAAGACGCCGCCGGCGCGCCGGTCGACCACCACCTTCTGGCCGCGCAGCCAGGAGTCGCGCTGCAGCGGCGAGTCGCGCAATTCGTTGATGCGCAAGTCGGCCTCGATGAAGTTGCGCGCCATCGCCAGTTGCACGTCGCGCAAGCCCGCCACGCTCAGGAAGGCGTCGCTGTCGACGTAGACGCGGCTGGCGTCGCCCAAGCTGCCCGGCTTGTACCACGGCACCTGGGTGAACAGCGGGTTCACGGCCGATTCCACATTGATGCGGCCGGCCGGCACCAGCACGCCGGCCGTCGGTTTGAAATCGATCAACTGCCCGTACAGGCCGACGGCGCCGGCCTGGTAGCGGGTGGCCAGCGAGGAAGCCTCGATTTCGCTGCGGTCGGCGGCGTCGGGCAGGATTTGCGTGACGCTGCCGCGGCCCAGCGTCAGCGTGCCGGCCAGCCAGTTTTGCAGCTCGTCGGTTTCGCCCGAGACGGCGTGCGTGCCCAGCCCCCAGGCGCGCATCAGGATCGAGCCGCTGCGGTTGTTCAGCGCCGTCGTCGACAGCAGCGCGCCGTTTTGCCTGACGTCGCGGCCCTGCAGGGTGATGTTGCCGCGCTCGGCGCGCACGGTGCCGCTGTTGTCGACCTCGTAGCCGATGGCAAGCGCGCGCGCCGCCATCTCCGGCAGCACCACGTCGCGCACGCCGGCGACGTAGGCGGCGTCCGCGTACACGGGGACCAGGCCGAGCGCGCCGGCCACGTGGTCGCTGCTGAACATCCAGCCGGGCGTGGCCGACACCGCCACATCCAGGCCGCGCACGCCGTTGGCGTCGTTCAGCGGCGACGTCTTCAGGTAGACGTTTTCGCCGGCGGCGAGGATCACCTGGCCGTCCGGCGCCGCCAGATAGCCGGCGTTGCGCACCTTCGGCGCGAACAGCATCAGCTTGCCGCCGGCCGCCGTCTCCAGGCGCGCGCCCGCCTCGGTCCTGACCTCGCCCGGCGCCGCGCCGGGCACGAAGCGCTCGACCCGGCCCATGCCGTCGGGCGCGCCGCCGCTGCCGGGCTTGAATCCGGAGTCGCCGAAGACGTCCGGGACGCGCGCCGTGAAGTCGCCGAACTGCGGGATCACCGGGCTGCTGCCGCCGGCGAACGGCACCACGTTCGGATTGTTGATGCCGCGCTGGAACTGCTTGTCCGACAGGCTCAGCGAGCTGGCCACCAGCGTGGCGGTGTTGATCTGGCTGCTGCCGGTGAAGATGATGCCGTTGCGGTTGATCAGGTAGACGGCGCCGTCGGCCTTGATCTGCCCGGCGATCTGGCTGGGTTTGCCGCTGGGGTCGTTGATGCGGTTCAGCGCGATCCAGCTATTGCCGCCGCCGGCCTTGGCGCCGCCGCGCTGGTCGAAACGCAGCGTCGTATCGCGGCCGACGTTGAAACGCTCCCAGTTCAGAATCGCCTTCTCCGCCGTCTGCTCGATGCTCACCTCGGTCTTGCCGCCCGCCGTCGTCTGCACCGGCGCCTTGGCGTTGAGCCAGCCGGCGCTCAGGCTGTTGCTGTCGACCTTCAGGCCGCCTTCGGCCAGGCCGTCGGGAATGCCGGACGGCCCGTTCAGGGCCAGTTGGCGGGCCGCCGCCTGCGCCGCCTGCTGGGCGACGATGGCGCGGGCCGCCAGGTGCAGATTGTTGACGGCGCGCTCGGCCTGCTCGCCGGCACGGGGCTGCCCCGGCAGCGGCGCCGCCGGCGCCAGCGGCTGGCCGTTGGGCAGCCTGCCACTCGCCGCGGCGGCCTGTTGCACGCCGCCCTTGGCCGCGAACCACGCCGCGCTGAAAGCCTGCTGCGCCTGGACCGGCGCGGCGACCCCGCCCAGCAGCATCAAGGTCGCCACGGCGGCGGCCAGTGGTGTCGGAACGGGAGCCGGGGCGGTGCGCGGTCGCGGGCGTATCGGTAAGCGTGTCATGGCGGGTTTTCCTGAAATCGAATTGGACAGAGGAGAAGGCACGACAGCCGGCCGCCGGCCGCGCCGCGCAAGCGGGCGTCGATGGGGAAGCAGGGGCGGCCGGGGCGGCGTCGGGCGTTCATACCCCCATGACGAGCCTGCGCGGCCTTACCCGTAAAAAAACTTGTGGCGGCGCCCGTCAGCTCAGCAGCACGATGCCGCCGGGCAGTTCGCGCAGCGTCGCGCCGGACAGGTCGCGTATCATCGCCGGGGCGTGCGCGATGTTGCGCAGCGACAGGCGCATGCGCACCCGCCGCCGGCCCAGCTCCGCGTTGCACAGCATCAGCCGGCCCGGCCGGTAGCGGTTGATCTCGTCGACGACCTCGGCCAGCGGCGCGTCGGCGAAAGCCAGCACGCCGCTGCGCCAGGCCACCACGCTGCCGGCGTCGACCTTGTCGAGCCGCAGCAATTGCTCGCCCTCATAGACGGCCTGGCTGCCCGCCGCCAGCGAGCGGCGCAGGCCGGCGTGCAGCAGCTCCACCCGCCCGTCCAGGCAGGTGACGCACACCTGCGGCCCGCTCTGCCGGACATTGAAGCGGCCCGAGCGCGCCAGCAGGCGGCCGCCGCCCGCCTCCACGGCGAACGCGTGCGCGCCGCGGACGACAATCTCGGCCTCGCCGGCCAGCAGCGCGATGCCGTCGCCGGCGCGCACATTGAAACGCGTCTGCGTGTTCATCTGCACCGTGACCTGCTCGTCCAGCGCCACCTGGCGCTGCTCGCCGGTGCCGGTGCGGTAGTCGGCCGCGAACTCGTCCACGGCGGGCCACAGGTCCAGCGGCGGACGCAGCGCCAGCACGCCGCCGAGCGCCGCCGCCAGCGCGCCGCCCAGGAAGACGCGCCGGCCCCGCGCCGCGGGCCGGGGCGCGGCGGCGAACGGCGCGCCCCCGGCCTGCGCCGCCAGCGCCGGCTCCAGCGCGCGCCACACGCGCGTCAACTCGCGCCAGGCGCGCGCGTGGCGCGGATCGGCGCCGCACCACTGGCGAAACGCCGCCGCGTCGCCGCGCGTCGCCTGGCCCGAGTGCAGGCGGGTCCACCAGTGGACTGCCTGCTGCCGGGCCGCGCTGTAATAAGTATCCTGGTTCGACATAGACTTCATCAGTATTTTCTCGGGCCGGCAATATGGCTGCGCTGCGCCGCGTCGACATCGGGCAGGCGCTCCTTGCAGTATTCGAGGGCGTAGCGCAGCTCCTTTTCCACCGTACTCAGGGACAGGTCGAGGCGCTCGGCGATTTCGCTGTTGAGCTGGCCGTCCACCCGGGCCGCGATCAGTATAGCCCGGCGCCGCGCCGGCATCCTGGCGATGACGGCGCTGAGCGCGGCGACATCGCTGCGCGCGCTGGCAATGCGCTCGGGGTCGCTGGCCTCGTCCGCCACCTGAATCAGCTCGTCCAGCTCGCCGCGGCTGAGGATCACATTGTCCTGCCGGTACTTGTCGGTGGCGATGTTGGCGGCCATGCGCAGCAGATAGGCGTCGGGATTGTGCACCGGCGCCGCCTCGGGCAGGGCCTGGAGCCGCAGCCAGGTTTCCTGGATGGCGTCGGCCGCATCGTCCTTCGAGCCGACGATTCTTTCCAGCTTGCCGCGCAATTCGGCGTAGCGCGCCGCCAGCCGCGCGCGCAAGGTCAAGGGGACGCTGTCGAACATGGCGCTCAGTGCTCCGGCGGCGGCGGGCAATCGGCTTGCGCGCCGTCCCCCTCCGGCAGCAGCAAGATCAGCAGAGGCTGCGGCAGCGCCGGCGGCGGCGCGCCCACCGCCAGCGCCAGCACGCGGCGCCGCACGGCCGCGTCGCGGGCCGCCGAGCCGGTTCGGCTCAACAGTTTGAAGCGCCGCACGGCGCCCGCCCCGTCCAACTGCAGTTGCAGCGCCAGCCGATATTTGCCGGGCCGCGTCACGGGATCGTCGCACAACGCGCGGCGCAGCGCCTGCTGCAGCTGGCCCGCATAGCGCCGGTGCGCCGGATCGGCGTCGTCGAATCCTGGCATGGCGGCCGGCGCGGGCGGCGGCACGGCCGCACCCTCGCCCGGCCCGGCCGCGTACACCACAATCGCCGTCGGCTTGCTGTGGCGCACCTGCAGGCCGGTGCCCGCCAATAAAATTTGCAGGGCATCGGGGGCCGTGTACAGGCCGCGCACCGTGCCGGTGCGCGTGTGCGCGTGGCGGCTGTCGACCAGCACGTCGAGGCCCGTCACGCGGCTGTAGGCGTCGATCGCCTCGCCCAGGTTCTGCGCGACGATGTCGAAACGCAGCGCTTCGCTGGTGGACTTGCCCGGCCCGCCGCCGGACTGCGCGCGCGCCGGCCCCGCCGCGGCAAGGAAACCCGAGCACATCAGGTATCCGGCCAGCGCAAGCACACTGACCGATGCCGGATTGCCTGTCATGGGTTATATCACGCGATCATCAAAGTGGCGCGCCACGAAGAAGGCCGCGCCGTATGGGAAACAGCCTGCACCTTACCTGCCTAAAGTTACCGCCCTGTGACATCGCGGCCAGGCCAAATTCAACTTGACAACCAGTTTCCAATAATGGAAACTGGTTACCATTAATACCACCACAAGGAGCAAACATGACAAGCCAAGCCGCCCCCAACGCCGCCATCCTGACCGACATCATGCTGGCGGTGTTCCGCCTGAACGGCCGCCTGCTCGACAAAGGCGATGAGATGGTCAAGCCGCTCAAACTTAGCAGCGCCCGCTGGCAAGTGCTGGGCGCCGTGCATCTGGCCGGCAAGCCGCTGTCGGCGCCGCAGATCGCCGAAACGATGGGCGTGAGCCGCCAGGGCACGCAAAAGCAACTCAACAAGCTGGAAGAGGAAGGTTTCGTCGCGCCGCGCGCCAACCCGCGCCACGAGCGCTCGCCGCTATACGCGCTGACGCCGGCCGGCGAAAGCGTCATCGGCCAGACCATGGCCTTGCACCAGCGCTGGGCCACCAGCCTGGCCGCCGGCCTGTCCGGCGCCGACCTGGAAAACACCCTGCACATGCTGCGCACCGTCTATGCGCGGCTCGACGCCCCCGTGCTGACAGAGGGGGCGGCATGAAAGCCGCCGTCCACGCCATCGCCGGCGGCGCCGCCATGCTCATCGTCGCCACCTTCTGGACGGCCACCGTGCTGGCCGAAGTGTTTGGCAGCGCCGCCACGGTGGCCGCCGTCAAGCACGCCATCGTCTACGGCATCGGCCTGCTGCTGCCCTGCATGGCGGCTACCGGCGGCAGCGGCTTCGCGCTGGGCAAGCTGCGCCAGGGCCGCCTGGTGGCGGCCAAGAGCCGGCGCATGGCCATCCTCGCCGCCAACGGCGTGCTGGTGATGATCCCGGCCGCCCTCTTCCTCAACCACAAGGCCGCCGCCGGCGGCTACGACGCCGTGTTCTACGCGGTGCAGGCAATCGAACTGATCGCCGACGCCATCCAATTGACCCTGATGGGCATGAACGCCCGCGACGGGTTTGCACTGGCCGGCAAACTGCGCCGGCCGCCCCACCCATCCCTGAAAACCTGAAGGAGGAAGAAGTGAAGAACGCGACCAAACTGCTGTACCTGATCGGCCTGTCGATGTTGTAGGGCGGCATACTGCCATCGATTGTGATGAACGCCGTCGTCGGCGCCAGCGGCGACGCGGCGCTGATCCACCACCAGCGGCTGTTCGTGTCGGCCATCACGGCGGCGCTGACGGTGCCGGGCATGTGCTTGCTGCTCGCCGCCACCTGCCTGCTTGCACTGACGAGCCGGCAGCGCTTGCTGGAACAGCGCTGGCTGATCGCCAAGCTGGTGCTGCTCGTGCTGATCGTGCTCAACGGCAGCTTCGTCCTGGCGCCGCTGGTCGGGCAGGTGACGGAACTGGCCGTGCAAAGCGCCGCCCAGGGCCAGCTGCTGCCGGCCTACCCGCCCCTCAAAAGCAGGGAAGACATGTTCGGCATCGCCAACTTCCTGATGCTGGCGGCAGCGCTGCTGCTGGCCGTCTACAAGCCCGGGGCGCGCGAGGCGGCTTAACGCTTGGGCTGCTTGGGCCAGTCCGAGTAGGCGAACACCCACAGCGCGACCACGTTCACCACCGGCACCAGGCCAAGCAGCGCCCACCAGCCGGGATAGCCGGCCTTGGTGGCGATGCGCGAAAAGAGCAGCGCCGGCACGGCCAGCGTCAGCATAAAGATGAACCAATGCCATATCGAAAACGAGCCCATGATCTAGTCCCCCTGTGTCAGCAGCCGCTGGCGCGTCGCCGGCCATTCGACGAACGCCAGAATGCCGGCGACGACCAGGAAACCGATCAATGGAACGATGGCCAGCAGCGACAGGGCGGGATGGAATCCGGCCCGTCCGCAGATTTTCCAGAGTGGGATAATTAACAAGAGCGATGCTAAGAATGCTGCCATGCGACCTCCTGAATAGATGAAAAACACACTGCGAGCCGCGGAACCAGGTCTGACTTTCGCCCATCATGTCACGGTCTGGCAACGGAACAAGTACATGCGGTGATAGCTTGTCTATTTTACCAACTTTTCACCGCACGATAGGCAGGCCACATCCACATCGGCGGCAGATCTTACCGTTTGCCTAGCCATACAGCACGAACTGCCAGCCGAAGAAAACGCTCAACCCGACAATAATGGTCGCCAATTGGTGACGCGTCGCGGCGCACACCATCGCCGCGACGGCGGCGGCCACCAGTTGCGGATTATGCCAACCCAGTTCCAGGCCCTTGCCGTGCGGCGCCAGTATCATCGGCACGATGATCGCCGTCAGCACCGTGACGGGAACGAAAGCCAAAGCCTGCCTCAGCAGCGGTGGAAACGCCACCCGGTCGCCGAGTATGAAGATGATGGCCTTGATGAAGAAGGTAATCGCGGCCATGCCGACGATGGTCAGGGTGGCGCTCATGCGGCCTCCGCAGCGGGCTGCTTGACGGGCGCCAGGCGCGCCAGCAGCAATCCCACGCCAACGCCGACGGCGATCGCCGCCAGCAAGCCCAGCTTGTAAGGCAGCCCCTGCAACAGATACGCGACCGTGCCGGCGGCCAGCGCCGCCGCCAGTTGCGGCAGCTTGAACAATTGCGGCACGATGATCGCAATAAACGTGGCCACCATCGCAAAGTCCAGGCCCAGCGTTTGCAAACGGGGGAAAATCGTGCCGAACAACAGGCCCACCAGCGTCCAGCACTGCCAGTTGCCATACATCGACAGCCCCGAACCGAAAAAATACCAGTGGCCGAACCGGGGGTCCGGCTGGCTGCGGTAGTAGCGCTCCACCACAGCAAAGGTTTCATCGGTGAGCAGGAAACCCAGCGTCCAGCGCCAGCGCTGCGGCAAATGGCGCACGTGCGGCATCAGCGCGGCCGCATACAACATGTGGCGCAGGTTGACGATGAAGGTCGCCAGCCAGATGACCAGCATGCCCGCGCCGCCGGCGATCAGGCCGACCGCGATGAACTGGCTGGAACCGGCGAACACGCCCAGCGACATCAACTGACCCTGCCAGGCCGCCAGCGGCGCAGTGGCCACCAGCGCGCCGAAGATCATGCCGAACGGCGCGGCGCCGATCAGCATCGGCACAGTGTCGCGGGCGCCGGCGGTAAAACAGGACAGGCGGGAGGATGGCGGCATGGATGCTTCCTTTTACATAGGGAACCCGCATCCTGAGCGTTGCCGGCGCGGCGCGCTTGTACGATCTTGCGCTTTCGCCGGAATGAGACAAACCGCCGCACCGGGCGCTCAGCGCCGCCAGCGCCCCGGCGCCACGCCAAACGCGCGCTTGAAATGCCGGGTGAAATGGCTTTGGTCGGCATAACCGACGCTGGCCGCCACCTCCGTCACGGAGCAGCCCTGGCGCAGCAGGCCCTGCGCCCGGTTCAGGCGCAACTGATTGCGCCAGGCGTGCGGCGGCATGCCCACCATGCGGGAAAACAGCCGCGCCGTATAAAACGGCGACAGGCCGACCGCCGCCGCCAAATCCGACAGCGTCATCGGCTCGGTCAAATGCGCGCTCAAGGCGGCCTTCATCAACTCGACGCGGACGGCGTCCGGATGGATGGTCTGGAGCGGCGCGCAAGTGCGCGCATAACGCGACAACAGCAGCGCGAACGCGCCCGTCAACACGGTTTGCGCCGCCAGGTCGTCGGCGCCCGCCTCCAGCAGCCGATGCGCCCTCCCCAACTGGAACGCCACTTCGCCATCCTCGATGGCGCCGTCCGGCAGCCACGGCACGCCGACCGCGCAGCCGGCCATATCGGAGGACAATTGCTGCATCCATTCCAGCGAGGGATAAAACGCCCGGTAGGCCCAGCCATTGTCGGTGGCGCGCTCGCCCGTGTGGATCTCGCCAGGATTGATGGCCGCGATGCTGCCGGCGCCGGCCACGCAGCGCGCCCCCCGGTAACGGTAGCTCTGCGCGCCGGCCTGGATCACCGGGATCGCGTAGCCCTCGTGCCAATGGGGCGCGAACTCCTGCGCGAAATACTCGGCCGTGAGCAACTCGACGTCCGGCAACAGCGGACTGCGCCAGAATCGTGCTGCGTCGCGAAAAGTGCTTGTCATGCCGGGTGTCGGATATGCGTGGTGGGGTCAGCTCATGCCTGGAACGATTGTACGCCACAGGCCGGAGGCGTCACGGCAGAAGGCCCGCGCCGAGGCATGCCGACGCCGGCAATGCGTCCAGAACACCACACTACCGCGTAATGCTAGCAAAAAGACTGCCTGGCTCAAGAAGCATGACTATCCGACGCCAGAACGCCCGCCAAGGCAGCCGCTGTATCCTAATGCGAACTACAAAGACGACCTGAACGAGTAAAGGCTGGCCATTCGCCACGGTTCGAGCCGGCGGCAATCCAGGCTGGACGGCCTGGAGTTTTTCGACCGTCCGGCAGGCGAACGCTAAGCGACCGAAGCCCAGGCAGGCGCGCCATCCTTGAAGGAGTGATACTCCGGCTGCAGTTCCTTGGCGTGGTTGTCGTCGAAGGCCGCAACCAACAGGGCAACTGTCGGGGCGTCATCAATCGCGCCGACTGAGCTGCCGCAGTTGCCGCAGAACGCACGGCTGGAATATTCCGAGGAGCGGTAGGTGGCGGGGCTGCGGCCTGGCCCTGTCCATTTGACGTTTTCGCGCGGGAACTCAACCCAGGAAGCCGTCAATGCCCCCGTATGTTTCTGGCAAAACTTGCAGGAGCAGTTGTGCGGATTGAGCGCCGGCCCCGTCGCCTCAAACCTGATGGCCCCGCACAGGCATCCGCCCAAGTAAATCGCGCATTTCTTTTGCTTCTCAAAGCGCACGTCGCCACCTGGCAGGCACGCGACAGGCAACCACCCAAGCTTGCGATAGAAACCGCTTGCGCGGCTCGCACCATCGGTTTCGAGCCATATCCTCTGGTGCTGCTGGAAAAGGAAGGTTTCGGCCTTGTCCATCAGCAGACGCCCCAAGCCGCGCCCCTCGCTTTCCGGTCGAACAAAGGCCGCAAATATGCTGCCTTCGGCGCCATCGGCCATGGCAAATCCGGCGGCCGTTCCGTTCACGTCGGCCATCCAGATGCAAGGTGCGGCGAGCAGTGCCTCCCGGATTGCGTCATGGGTAATCCCCCTTTCCGCAAGTTGATCGCGGGACAGGTGGTTTTCTTTGACACTGGTACGGATATCAAAAATTGTGTCGATATCTGTTGCGTCAGCTAGCCGTATCGTTATTTCCATAGAATGTCTACTTTCTGCGCTGTCCTGCGCGTTATCCGCCTATCAAGCCGCGCAAGCCGCTGGCCCGCTGCGTGCGCCGCATGATCGCATCCACCAGCACCGTCTGCGTCGGCGACACCAGCGTGAAGTAGTCGCGCGCGCGCGTGATGCCGGTGTAGATCAGCTCGCGCGCCAGCATCGCCCCGCCCTCTTTCGGCAGCACCAGCACCGTGTGGCGGAACTCCGATCCCTGCGATTTGTGCACCGTCATCGCGAACGCCGTTTCCACGTGGCGCAGGCGCGTCGCCAGCACGCTGCGCACCGTCTCGCCCTCCAGGAAGTACACCCGCAGCGAGGCCGGCCGAGCCGGGTCGCGCAGCGTCAGCCCGATGTCGCCGTTGAAGACGCCGGTGCCGTAGTCGTTGCGCGTCACCATCACCGGCCGGCCGACATACCACTCGGCGCGCCGGATCAGTCCGGCGCTCTCCAGGCGCTGCTCGATGGCCGTGTTCAAGCCGCCCACGCCCCACTCGCCGTCGCGCACGGCGCACAGGATGCGGAAGGACTCGAAGCTGTGCAGCACTTCGCGCACCCAGGCTTCGTGCTCCTGGCCGGCGCCGCCGCCCTGCACCAGCTTCAGGTAGTGCCGGTAGCCGCCCTCGGCGCCGGCGCGCCCGGCCAGCGCCAGTTGCAGCACGTCGCTCTGCTGCGCCGGCTCGATCCACGCGACCTTGGCGCCGCTGTCGCCCGTCAGGCAGGCCAGCGCTTCCTTGCTCATGCCGGCGTTGACGGCTTGCGCCAGCGCGCCGATCGGGCCGCTGAAGCGGTGGCTGTGGCGCAGCATCACGGTTTGCTGGGCCAGCGGCCCGGCGTCGCCGTGGTATGCGGCGCCTATGTGTTCGCCGCTGGCGGCCTGGGCGTAGGCCAGCGTGGCGGCCGTGTAGCCGCCCGCCTGGGCGTCGTGGCACAGGTCGCCCAGCACGGCGCCCGCCTCGACGGAGGCCAGTTGGTCTTTATCGCCCAGCAGCACCAGCATGGCGTTCGGCGGCAGCGCGTCCAGCAGCGCGGCCATCATTTCCAGGTGGACCATCGACGCTTCGTCGACGATCAGCACGTCGACGTCGAGCGGGTTGCCGGCGTTATGCTGGAAGGCCCGCGTGTCGGGGCGCGCGCCCAACAGGCTGTGCAGGGTGCGCGCCGCGCCCATGCGCTTGGCCAGCTCCTTCAGCTCCGGCAGTTCGGCGTCGACTTTCGCGGCCAGGCTGTCGAGGGCTTTGTCGATGGATTGCTTCAGCCGCGCGGCCGCCTTGCCGGTCGGCGCCGCCAGCGCGATGCGCAGCCGCTCCGGGTCGGCGGAGACGGCGAACAGCAGCGTCAGCAGGCTGGCCACGGTGTAGGTCTTGCCGGTGCCGGGGCCGCCGGTGATGATGGCGACGCTGCCGCGCAGCGCGACGGCGCAGGCGATTTTTTGCCAGTCCGGCCCGCCGTCCGGGGTCGGCTGGTCGAACAGGGTGTCGAGCCAGCGGCGCACGGCCGCCAGTTCGGGCGTGCGGCCGTTGTCGCGGGCGCGCGCGCCGATGGCTTCGGCCACCAGTTTTTCGTCGCGCCAGTAGCGCCGCAGATAGAGGCGCGCCCCTTCCAGCGCCAACGGCTGGTCGAAGTCGAGGTCGCCGGTGGACCACACCTGGTCGGCCTGCGCCAGCAGCGCGCGCCACGCGGCCACGCTTTTCGGCAGCGCGCCGGCGGCCGCCGCGAGGGCGCGCCATTGTTCGTCGCTCCAGCCCAGCAGCAGGCAGGGGTCGTTGACCAGTTCGTCGAGCATCAGGCAGCTGTGGCCGCGCCCTTCCAGTTCGGACAGGACGACGCAGGCCAGCGTCAGCGGCGCCGGCGCGGCGCCGACGGCGCCGATGAAGCGGGCGAAGGCGCCGCTCAGGCGCCGCAGTTGGCCGTCTTCGGTCAGGGTGTCGATGTGCGCCAGCAGCGCCGCGCTGCGCGCGTCAATGGTCATGGTGGTGTTCAAGCGGTGTCGTTTCGTCGAGTAAGGTGTCGAGGCCGTCGAGCAGCGCCATCTGCGGTTCCAGCCAGTAGCAGCCGCGCGTGTGCGGGTTGGCGATGCCGCGCAAGAACAGGAAGATGGCGCCGCCCAAGTGCTGCTCCGGCCGGTAGTGCTGGCCCAGGCGGCTGCGCAGCAGGCGGTGCAGCGCCAGCATGTAGATGGCGCCCTGGATGTCGTAGCGGTGCGCCGCCATGCCGGCCGCCAGCGCCTGTTTGTGGTAGGCGGCGTCGCCCCCGCCCAGCGCGTTCGATTTGTAGTCGAGCACCCAGTAGCGCCCCCCATGTTCGAAGACCAGGTCGGCGAAGCCTTTGAGCATGCCGTGCAACTGCCGTTTCGGCAGCGCCGGGCGCGGCGTGTCGCCCAGCAGGTGGCGCGAGCACAGGCGGTCGAGGGCCTCGGTGCTCAGGCGCTCGCTGGGAAACCAGAATTCCATTTCCGACAGCGCCGCGTCGATGCCGGTCAGCGGCACGCCCAGCATCGGCAGCGGCGTGTTCGCCACGGCGCGCAGCCAGGCCACCGCATCTTCCTGGCGGTGGCCCCAGCCGGCCCGCTCGCAGCGCGCGCCCAGGCGGCTGTCGAAGCCGGCGTCGGCGACGATGGCGAAGCCCTCGCCGCCCATCCATTCCAGTTGTTCGTGGAGGAAGTTGCCGGGAACGGAGCCGCGCGGGAAGCGGTGCCACGGCGCGTCGTCGGTGCGCGCCGCCTGGGCGTCGTCGTCTTCGAGCAGGGTTTCTTCCTTGGCCCGCTGCGGCACGTGGACGCTGGCCAGCAGCGGCCCCACCTGCCGCGTCAGCGAGGTGAAGCTGCCGACGCTCCAGTCGCGCTCGAAGCTGGCGCTGTAGGCGGCGCCGTCCCTGAGCTCCGGCTGCCGCTCGAAGCGGTCGAGCGGGGTTGCGCCGCGCGGCTGCTCCAGCGCGCCGACGACGATGCCGGCGCAGTCGCCGCGCACCCGCTGCCAGCGCGCCGCCAGGTCTTCGGCGGGCAGGCGTTCGCCGCCCGTCAGCAGGTAGCCCAGCGCCGATTCGTGCAGGGTGTTTTCGCCGGCCTTGCGGCTGGCCAGCGCCGCCACGCCCAGCCACAGGAAATGGCGCGCCCGCGTCAGCGCCACGTACAGCAGGCGCAGGTCTTCCTCGATGCGCGCTTCCTCGACCGCTTCCTGGGCCGGCTCCGACAGGCTCATGTCGAGGTGGCGCACGCCATGCTCGTCGGTGTATTCGAAGAAGCTGCGGTTGCGCTTGTCGACCTTGCGCGCGGTGACGGCGAACGGCAGGTAGACCAGCGGGTATTCCAGGCCCTTCGATTTGTGCACAGTGACGACCTTCACCAGCTCGGCGTCGCTTTCCAGGCGCAGCACGCGTTCGTCGCCGCCCTCGCCCTCGCCGCCTATCTGCTCGGCCAGCCAGCGTATCAGCGCCTGCTCGCCGTCGAGCTGGCGGCTGGCCGACTGCAGCAGTTCGGCCAGGTGCAGCAGATTCGTCAGGCGCCGTTCGCCGCCGGCCTCGCGCAGCATGGCGGCCGGCAGTTTCAGTTCGTGGATGAAGCGCCGCAGCATCGCCAGCACGCCCTGGCGCTGCCAGACCAGGTGCAGGCCCTTGAGCTGCTCGGCGCGCCGCTCCGATTCGACTTCGTCGTTGGACAGCTGCGCCAGCTCGCCCAGCGACATGCCGACGGTGGCGGTGGCGAAGGCGGCCCGCGCCAGCGCGCCGTCCAGCGGGTTGGCCAGCGCGCGCAGCCAGCGCAGCACGTCGGCCGCCTCGTCGCTGTTGATGACGGAGTCCTTGTCGGACAGGTAGACGCTCATCACGGCGCGCGCGCGCAGGGCCTTGCGGATCGCCGCCGCCTCCTTGCGGTCGCGCACCAGGATGGCGATGTCGGCCGGCTGCAGGCGGACGAAGCCGTCCTTGCCGTCGAAGCCGGCGCGCGGGTCGTTGAGCAGGCCGACGATGTGCTCGGCGCAGTGGTGGGCGAAGAATTCGCGGTAGCTGTCGCCCTTCAGGGCGTCGCTCTGGCTGTAGGCCACCGTCAGCGCCGGCTCCGGAGCGGCGCCGCGCACCAGGCGTTCGCCGCGCCCCCTGGCCTCGACGGCGTCGAAGGGCAGCGGGTTGGCGTCGCCGTCGCGGAAGCGGAAGGCGCCGGCGGCGAAGCCGGGATGGCGCGGCGCGCCCTCGCCGTAACCTTCGGCGTGCAGGAACAGGCGGTTGACGGCGTCCACCAGCGCGGCGGTCGAGCGGTAGTTGGTGCCCAGCTGGTAATGGCGCCCGGCGGTCGCGGCGCGCGCCGACAGGTAGCTGTGGATATCGGCGCCGCGGAAGCCGTAGATCGACTGTTTCGGGTCGCCGATCAGGAACAGGCCGTGCGCCGGGTCGTTGTCGGCGACGCGGTACAGCAGGTTGAGGATCTGGTACTGGCCGGGCGCGGTGTCCTGGAATTCGTCGACCATCGCCAGCGGGTACTGGTCGACGATGCGCTGGCGCAGCGCCGCGCCGTTTTCGCCCAGCAGCGCGCTTTTCAGGCGCTCCAGCAGGTCGGCGAAGCCGAACTGGCGGGCGCGCCGTTTCAGTTCGTCCATGCGCCGCGCTATCGTCGCGGCGGCGTGGCGGTACAAGTCGTGCGACAGCGGCGCGATCTGCGCCAGCGCCGCGGCCAGCGCCGCGGTGGCGTCGAAGTCGTCCGGCACCTCGGCGCCGTAGCCTTTCGTGAAGGCGTCGGCGATGCCGGCCGGCGTCAGGCGCCGCCACGCCGTGTCGTTGACGCCGGCCGGGTTGACGGCGCCGGGGTCAAGCGCCCATTCGCGCAGGCCATTGAACCATTTTGCCAGCGACTCGGGCTTCATCTTGGCGCCGTGGAAGCACTTCGGCGCCGCCTCGCGCTGCCGGCCTATCCACTGCTCCATGCGGTCGGCGCGCTCGGCCCAGCCCTCCTTCAAGCCAGCCAGTTGCGTCTTCTGCTCGCGCTGCACCCGGCCAATCAGGCCGCCCAGCGTGGCGTCGGCTGGCGCGCCCAGCGCCTCGGCGCGCCTGGCCAGCTCGCGCACGGTTTTTTTCAGCGCCACCACGTCGGGCCAGGCCGCCAGCAGCGGCTGCAGCGCGGCCGCGTTCAGCGGATAGACTTGCTGGCGCCAGTAGTCGTGGGCGGAGTCCTCGAACAGCGCGTTCTCGTCGTTGACCAGCTCCTCGTCGAACAGGCTGCCGCTGTCGAAGGCGTGCTCGCGCAGCATGCGCTGGCACCAGGCGTCGATGGTGAAGATGGCCGCCTCGTCCATCGTCTCGGCCGCCAGCATCAGGCGGTGCGCCGCCTTTTGCCGTTCGGCGTAATCGGGGTAGTCGTCCAGCAGCGCGTCGAGAAAGGGCTCGGGATGGGCGCCGTCGCGTTCGCGGAAGTAGGCGGCCGCCTCGACCAGGCGCTCGCGCACGCGGTTCGACAGCTCGCGCGTGGCGGCGCGCGTGAAGGTCATCACCAGGATGTCGGCCGGTTGCAGCGGCCGGCCGAAGCCATTGCCGTCGCGGCCGCCGTGGCCCAGCACCAGGCGCAGGTACAGCGCGGCGATGGTCCAGGTTTTGCCGGTGCCGGCGCTGGCCTCGATCAGGCGCGTGCCGTGCAGCGGGAAGGTCAAGGGGCTTAACAGTTGGCTGCTCATGCCGCCTCCTCGCCGCCGGCGATGGGCGCGATGCGTATGTGTTGCTCGATCCAGGCGGCCAGCGGGCCGTACAGCTCCAGCGAGCAGTCGGCCCAGGCTTCCTCGGCCGCCAGCGCGGCGAAGTCGGGCCACTGGCGCGCCAGGCACAGGTCGGCGACCTCGCCGGCGAGGTCGAAGCCGCCGTCGTAGACCGCGCGCGGATCGCCGCCCCGGGCCAGCGCCAGCGCGGTCTTGCAGGCCGTCGGCAGCGGGTGGTTCATGTTTTCGCGCCACAGCGCCAGCAGCGCGCCGAGGGCGTGGCGGGCCTCGACCGGGTCCAGCGGCGCCATCGTGATGACGGCGTCGCGCGCCAGCAGGTAGCCGGTCAGCGGATAGCCTTGCGCGGCCGCCGCCAGTTGCCGCAGCCACGCGGCGATCAGCTTGTCGGCGCGCGCCGCTTCGTTCTTGTCGAGCACCTTGGAGGCGATCTGCGTCAGCCAGACCACCGTGCCGCCGGCGCCGTCGTCGCGCCGGCGCAGCTGGTCCAGCCAGTCTTCGACGCGCAGCTCGCCGTACTGCAGGCCGATGGCCAGCTTCTCGGCCGGCAGCGGGAATTTTTCGCGCAGCTTCAACCAGGCCGTGCGCACCGGCACCAGCGCGTCCACCAGCTCGCGCTGCATCTGCAGGCCGATCAGGCCGATCGGCAGCACGCCCTCGCGCGCCAGCCGTTCGGCGCGCAGGGTCAGGCTGGCGCGCACCTCGGAGAGCGCCTCCGGTTCGCCGGCGTCGCCGAGCAGGCGGTCTTCCAGGTGGTAGCGCGTCAGGCCGTTCAGCGAAAACGGTTCCTCGTCGTCGCCGATCAGGTCGGCGTCGGCGAAGCTGACGCTGAGGCGGCGGCGGAAGAAGTATTTGACGGGCTGGCGCATGAAACTGGCCAGTTCGCCCAGCTTCAGGCGGAAGTTCGGCTCCAGCTCGAACGGCGCCAGGCGCCCGGCGTCTTCGCTTCCCGGCGCGCCGCCGTGGGCGGCGCGCCATTCGCCGGCGTAGGTCAGCAGGCCGCCGTCCTCGAAGTACCTGCGGCTGAACGGCTGCAGCGCGTGCTCCGTCGTCAGGGACTTCAGGTCGAGGTTCCAGCCCGCCGCCAGGTAGTCGCGCAGCTGCGACAGCAGCACCGACGGCGGCTGTTCAGTGTTGTCGCGCACATTGCGCCCGACCCAGCTGATATACAGCTTGTCGCGCGCCGCCAGCAGCGCCTCCAGCATCAGGTAGCGGTCGTCGTCGCGGCGCGAGCGGTCGCCGGGGCGCGCCATGCCGGGCAGCGCCAGCAGGTCGAAGTCGGCCTTGGGCGCGCGGCGCGGGAAGTCGCCGTCGTTCATACCCAGCAGGCAGACGACGCGGAAGGGCACGGCGCGCATCGGCATCAGGGTGCAGAAGGTCACGCCGCCGGAGACGAACTGGTGGTTCAGCGTCGGTTCGTCGAGGGCGCCCAGCCAGGCCGCGCGCAGCACGGCCAGCGGCACGGCCTCGGTGAATTCGGCGCCCTCGCAGGTTTCCAGCCAGCCTTGCAGCGCCTGTTCCAGCAGTCCCAGCGTGAGGCGCTCGCCCTCCTCGCCGGCCTTGAAGAAGGCGGCCAGCAGCGCGCGCGCCTGCACGCCCCACTCGGCCGGCGTGCGCGCCTGCGCCAGCGCGGCGCGCCAGTGCAGCAGCGCCTCCACCAGCTGCGCCAGCGAGCCGGCCAGCGCCGCGTCCAGGCCGCCCACTTCGGCGTACGGCTCGATGCCGGCGAAGCTGGCGCCGCCGCCGCTGGCGTAGCCGAGCAGCATGCGCCGCACGCCGAAGATCCAGCTGTTCTGCTCGCGCGCCGCGCCCAGGCCCAGGCCGTCGCGGTGCGACTGGTCCAGGCCCCAGCGCACGCCGGCGCCCTCGATCCACGCGCCCAGCGTCGGCAAGTCCTCGTCGTCCAGGCCGAAGCGCCCGGCCAGCGCCGGCACGTCGAGCAGGTCGCGCACCTCGCTCTGGCGGCAGCGCTGCTGCGGCAGGCGCAGCAGCCATTCCAGCGCCACCAGCAGCGGGTTCACGCTGCGCTCGTTGACGTCGCCGATCTCGAAGGGGATGAAGCGCGGGTCGCCGCGCTTGTGCTGGCCGAACACGGCGTGGATGGCCGCCGTGAAGGTGTCGATGTCGGGCACCATGACGACCACCTCGCGCGGGCGCAGGCCGCTGCCGCCGGCGAACATGGCCAGCAGCTGGTCGTGCAGCACCTCGACTTCGCGCTGCACGCTGTGGGCGACGTGGAATTCGATGGAGCGGTCGGCCGGCGGCGGCGCCACGCCCTCGTGCTCCTTGAGCGGGCGCAGTTCGCGGATCGCCCCCTGCACCTGCGCCAGCAGGCTGTCGCCGTCGTCCTCGCTGAACAGGTCGATGCGCAGATTGTCGGCGCGCCCGGCGGCGGCGCTGTCGGCGTCGAACTCGTCGAGCATGCGGATGAAGTCGCGCCCTTGCCGGCCCCAGCTGGCCAGCAGCGGGTGGCTGTGGGCGTGCAGCTCTTCCAGCGGGATCTGGCCCAGGTCGGCGCCGTTGCGCGCCTGCTGGCGCCGGTGCGCGGCGCGCAGCAGTTCGCGGCCCTCGATGATGTCGCCCCAATAGAACTGGCAGGGGTTCGGCACGGCCAGCAGCACCTGCGTGTGGCGCGCCAGCGCCGCCAGCGCCTGCAGGCTCTGGTAAGGCAGGGCCGACACGCCGAACAGCACGATGCGGCGCGGCAGGCGCCCGGCCGGCGCCGCGCCCGCCTCGATGGCGCGCAGGAATTCCTGGTGGATGGTGGCGCGGCCCGAGGCGCGCTGCTGCGGCGGCACGCTGGCCGCGACGGCGCGCCACAACTGCGCCTGCCAGCGCTGCCCGGCCGCCATCGGCACGCCCTGGCCGGCGGCGTTGCGCAGCTGGTCGCGTCCGGCGGCCCAGTCGTCGAGCCAGTCGGCGCGGTACACCTGGTACTGGTCGAACAGGTCGGCCAGGCGCTCGGCCAGCTGCAGACGGCGCTCGGCGTCGCCGTCGGCGAGGAAGTAGCGCAGCGGCGCGAACACGGGCTCGGCCAGCAGCGCCGGCAGCAGGCGCATCAGGCGCCAGGCCAGCGGCCCCTTGTCGAACGGCGAGCGGCTCGGCACGCGCTCGCGCCCCAGCATGCCGCGGTAGCCCTCCCACAGCAGCCGCGCCGGCAGCGCGATGCGGGTCGCCGCGCACACGCCCATCTCTTCGGCCAGGGCGATCTTCAGCCATTCCGCCACGCCATTCGACTGCACCAGGAAGATGTCCGCTTCGAGGGGCCCCAGCGGATTGTTGCGCAGCCACTGGAAGACGGCGGCGCGCAACTGCTCCAATTGGTTGCCGTGCAAAATCAACAAACCGGGTGTGACGGGTGAAAGCATGCTGCTCCGTTGGGTTGGGGGGACGGCGCCGCGCGGCGCGCAAAACCCCCTATTATCGCCGCTGCCGGGCTAGCCGGGGTCGCGCGCCGTCAATTCCTGGGCGATGTGCCCCTTCAGGCGCTCCAGCAGCGGCGGCATCTGCGCCACCAGCTGGCGCGCCAGCGCCGGGTCGCCGTCGTGCTTGATGCCTTCCAGCGCGTGGCACAGCGCGGCGAAGCTCATCGCCCCGACGGCCCGCGCCGACGACTTGGTGCGGTGTCCCAGCTCGGCCAGGCGCACCAGGTCGCCGCGCTCCATCGCCTGGTCCATCTCGACCAGGCTGTCGCGCGCGGCATCGAGGAACATCACGGCGAACTTGCGCATCTTGTCCGGTTTGCTGCCGAAGGTTTGCGCCAGCGCCGCCATGTCGAGCAGCGCCGCCGCCTCCACCTGCACGGCGACCGCGGCGGCGGGCGCGGCGGGCGCGGGCGCCGGCGCCGCCTTGGGCGCGGCCGGCGGGCGCACGCGCACGTCGGCGCGCAGCGCCAGCCACTTCGCCAGCACCGTGAACAGCAGCTTGGGCGCGATCGGCTTGGTGACGAATTCGTCCATGCCGGCCTGCAGGCAGCGCGCCTTGTCCTCGCTGCCGGCGTTGGCCGTCATGGCGATGACCAGGGTGCCGGCCAGCTTCGGATGGGCGCGTATCATGCGCGTCGTCTCGAAACCGTCCATCAGCGGCATCTGCACGTCCATCAGCACGCAGTCGAAGCGCTCCTTGAGCAGCAGGTCGATGGCTTCCTTGCCGTTGTTGGCGACGCAGACGGTGGCGCCCGCGTCCTCCAGCAATTCCTGGCCCACCTGCTGGCTGAAGATGTTGTCCTCGACCAGCAGGATGGCGGCGCCCTGTATCGTGTCGAGCACGTCCGGCTGCACCAGCTCGTCGCTGGCGGCGAAGCAGTCGGCGCCTTTTTCCAGCCGCGCCGCGAACCAGAAGGTGCTGCCGGCGCCGGGCTGGCTCTCGACGCCGACGCCGCCGCCCATCAGCTCGGCGAGCTGCTTGCTGATCACCAGGCCCAGCCCCGTGCCGCCGTACTTGCGCGTCGTCGACGCGTCGGCCTGGTGGAAGGACTGGAACAGCTGCGCCACCTCCTCCGGGCTCATGCCGATGCCGGGGTCCTGCACCTCGAAGCGCACCATGGTGTGGTGGTCCTGGTCTTCCAGCGGACGGGCGCGGATGAAGATCTGGCCGTTGTCGGAGAACTTGATGGCGTTGCTGGTCAGGTTCAGCAGCACCTGCTCCAGCCGCAGCGGATCGCCGCGCAACTGGTGCGACAGGCCCGGCCAGATCTCGAACACCAGCGTCAGCCCCTTCGCCGCCGCGCTCTGGCCCAGCTGGCTGGAAATGTTCGCCAGCAGCGTGTCGAGCGTGAAGTCGAGCTCCTCCAGCTCCAGCTTGCCGGCCTCGATCTTGGAAAAATCCAGGATGTCGTTGATCAGCCCCAGCAAATGCTGGCCCGAGTGGTAGATTTTCTGCAGGTAGTCGCGCTGCTTCGGGTCGGCCACCGACTTCAGCGCCAGGTGGGCCATGCCGATGATGCTGTTCATCGGCGTGCGGATTTCGTGGCTCATGTTCGACAGGAAGTCGCTCTTGGCCTGGTTGGCGGCGTCGGCCTGCTCCTTCAGGTTGTGCAGCTCGGTGACGTCGGTCGACAGGCCGATGACGGCGTTGATCGCGCTCTCGTGCAGCAGCGGCACCTTGACCGTCCACAGGTGGCGCACCTCGCCGTCGCGGTCGGCGTACTGCTCCTCGGTGGTGTGCTTGACGCAGTCCTCGAACACCTGCTTGTCGAGCTCCCAGGCGGCGTCGGCGCGCGCCGCCGGCATCAGCTCGCGGTCCAGCTTGCCGATGATCTGCTCCAGCGGCTGCCCCAGCACCTCGGCCATCTTGGCGTTGGCGTAGATGTAGCGGCGGTCGTGGTCCTTCATGTAGACGTGGGCGTCGACGTTGTTGAGCACCGTGTCGAGCAGCAGGCGCTGCTCGGTCTCCTTGCGGCGCGACGCGTACAGCGTGTAGAAGTAGGCGTAGATCAGCAAGGTCCCGGCGAAGCCGATGAACAGGGCCAGCCCGGGGAAATAGCGGTCGAAGCCCGTGTACAGGTCGACCTTGCGGACGCGGAAATGCGCCTTCCACAGGCTGCCGTTGAAGTCGATCGGCAGCACCGTCTCGAAATAATCGGCCCGCTCGGCCTCGGGGATGGCCTCGACCTCGGTGCTGCCGTTGTCGTTGAACAGCAGGCGGTCGGTCTTTTCCAGCACCAGGCGGCGCTGCTCGGGGTCGGCGGCGTTGTCCGCGTACAGCGTCAGGTGCACCTGGCGCAGCGCCATCTCGTCGAGCGCGCCCTGCACCAGCTTGGGAATGCTGAAGCCGATGCCGACGGCGCCCAGGTAGGCGGCGCGCCGGCTCGCCGCGTCCGTCAGCGGCAGGCCCTTGCGGTACACCGGCAGGCGCATGCCCAGCGCGATGTGGCGCGGCGGCCCCTGCACGATGATGGGCTGGCCCGAGGCGCTGACCTGGCCCGAGTCGCGCGACTGCTCCAGCGCGCGCCGCACGGCCGGCGTGGCGGCGATGTCGACGCCGAACTTTTCCTTCAGCGTCGCCATCGGCTCCATGTAGTTGAGCACGGAATACCAGGGCCGCCGCCCCGGCGGCTTGATGGCGAAGTCCGGGTAGCCGCCCGGCTGCACGCTGGCGTCGCGGCGCACGGCCGCCTCGAAGGCGTCGCGCTGGGCGTCGGTGAGCGACTGCGCGTAGGTCAGCGCCTCGATGGCGGGGAAGTGGCGCGGCAGGTCGAGGCCGCCGACGTATTCGTGGAACTGGCCGCGCGTGAGCGTGTCGGAGGTGCGGAACAGGGCCACCAGGCCGCGCACCAGGTCCGAATAGGTCTTCACCCGCGCCGACAGGCTGTACTGGGTGCTGCGGGCCACGTTCTCGAAGCGCTGGCGCGCGTCGTCCTCGACCGTCTTGGCCGCGCCCATATACAGGATCGCCGCGATCAGCGCGGCCAGCGACAGCCCCGCGCCCCACAGCGGCAGTTTTGACATCGTCCAGCCTTTGCCCAACTTGCCAAAAGTCCGCATCGTTGATCGCTTTATCGTCGTGCCGTGCAGGGCCGCTGGAGCGGGCCGCTGACCGCGTGGCCAAAGGTAATTTATTCCAGCAGGATACTATCAAAGGCCGCCCGCCACCACTGTAAGTTGCGTTTTGGCGGCAGGCGTCAATATGCGGTCACAGCCAAGGGCGGCGGCGCGCGCGCGGCAGAAAAATCCGCGCATATCTTGACATACGGCAACATCGACTTCACACTGCCAGCCGCGCCAGCGCATCCGGCCCCGCCGGGCAGCGCGCCGCAGACCGACTCAGCCATTTAGGAGCACCAAGCATGAAAAAAATCAGCACCGCCCTCATCGCCGTCCTGCTGTCCTCGACAGCCGGCGCCGCCACCAAGGCCGCCTGCGACGCCGCGTCCCGCGCCGCGCTGCCGAAATACGAGTACCAGTTGAAGCGCACGTTCGAAGTGGCCGGCCGCCAGGGCATCGCCGCCGACGGCGAGTTCTACTACGTCTCCGGCAGCGTCGACCTGTTCAAATACTCGAAAGACGGCAAGCTGATCGCCTCGAACCCGAAACCGTTCGACGGCTACCAGATCCCCTCCAACCACATCGGCGACATCGACGTCTACAAGAACGAAGTGTATGTGTCGGCCGAATGGTTCAGCGACGGCGCCGGCAAGGACATCCAGATCGCCGTGCACGACGCCGACACGCTGAAACTCAAGCGCACCTTCCCCTTCAACGCGGAATCGGGCCAGCTGGAAGTGTCCAGCATGGCCGTCGACAGCAAGCGCAACAGCGTATGGATGGCATCCTGGGTCGGCGAGGAAAGCGGCCGCTACCTGTATGAGTACGACCTGAGCACCGGCAAGTACAAGCGCAAGGTCCACCTGCAAGCCGTGCCGCAATGGATACAGGGCATCGTCGTGCTCGACGGCGACATCTACCTGACGGCCGACGACGGCACCGCCGACGCCAAGGAATACGACCACCTGTACCGCGTCAAGATCGACGACAACAAGCCGAACGCGGAAGTGGTGCTGGAAAAAACCTTCAGCGATTTCAAGGACTTCGGCGAAATCGAGGGCGTGACGGTCGACCGCAAGAGCGGCGAGATGCTGGTCCACGCGAACCGCGGCAAGAAAATCGTGCTGGGCATGCCGAAGGGCTTCTACCCAGGCTACGACCGCGAAATCAGCGACATCTATGTTTACAAGATGACGCCGCGCTGCCCGGCCAAATAAGGCCAGGCCGGACGAAAAAAAACCCGCTCGCGCGGGTTTTTTTTCGTCAAGCCGGTGATTAGCCGACTTTGTTGTTCGCTTTGCGGCGAGCGGTGAAGCCCAGCATGCCCAGGCCGGCCAGCAGCATGGCGTAGGTTTCTGGTTCTGGAACGGCCGACACGTTCATCGTCAGCGTGCCGCCGTAGGAACCGCCCTTGGTGATGTCCTTGATGGCGCCCGAGAAATCGAAGCCGTAGTGGCCCGTGCCCAGTTTACCGGAGGTCAAGTAGAAACCGGTGCCGTCGACGACGGTAGCCAGCGCGGTGCGGCTATTGTCGGCGTTGATCATGAAGAAGGTCACGTTGGTGTTCTTGATCGTGGCGCCGCCACGGTTGGCGCTGACGGTGAAGGTGCCGAAAGGATCGCTGCTGCTCAGGGCTGGCACGTCGAACAGGTATTCGTCGGAGAAGGTGGTGACGCCGGCGCCGTGGGTGGCGCGGAACGAGGCGCTTTCGCCGTTGAATACCAGGGTGGTGGCCGCGTTAGCCGATACGCCAGCGAACATGGAAACGGCGATCAAAGCCGAACCGGCGGCTTTAGCAAAAAAAGAAACATTCATTGTAAAACTCCTATTTTTATTACGAAATTAACGAAATGCTTGCATAAGATGACCATCTTGGTTCCGAAGGGAAACATGATTTCCATCAAGTTCAATCAAGGTCGCTAATGTAACACAAAATATACAGATGGCAATATAAAAATGAAATCTTTCATGTTTTTGAGACAAGCATCAATACGCCGCTAAGAAGCCTGTGCTGCGGTTCCGCGCTTTTGCGTCCCCGCCGTGGGCGCGCGCCGCCTCTCACGCGGCACTGAGCGCCTCGGCAAGAAAATCGACGAACACCCTGACCTTTTGCTGCGGGTGGCGCTGGTCCGGGTAGAGCGCGTAAATGCCGCGCCGCGCCATGCGCCGCCCCGGCAGCAAGCTCACCAGGGCACCGCTGTCGATCAGCGGGCGGGCAATAAAGCACGGCAAGGAACCGACGCCGAGGCCGGCCACCAGCATATCGGCCAGCAACATGCTGTTGTCGGCCGACAGGCGCGTCGGCAGCGCGATGCTGACCGCGCCCTCATCGCCCTCCAGTTGCCAGACGCCGGGGTGCTCGGCCAGGCGGTAGGCCAGGCAGTCGTGGCCGCGCAAATCCTCGGCCCGCTGCGGCGTGCCGCGCCGCGCCAGATAGGCCGGCGCGGCGCAAATCAGTTGCTCGACCTCGCCCAGGCGGCGCGCCACCAGCGAGGAGTCGGCCAGTTGCGTGCGCACCCGCAGCGACACGTCGAAACCCTCGGTGACGACGTCGAGCAGGCGGTCGTTCAAGGTCAGCTCGACGCGCAACTGCGGATAGCGCGCCATGAACTCGGCCAGCAGCGGCGACAACACCTTCAAGCCGAAGGACAGCGGCGCGTTGACGCGCAGGCAACCGGCGACGGCGCCGGCGCCGGCCGCCGTGGCCCGCTCCAGCGCGTCCAGCTCGTCGAGCAGGCGGCAACATTCGGCGTAGTAGACGCGCCCCGCCTCCGACAGACTCATGCGCCGCGTCGTGCGCAGGATCAACAGCGTGCCCAGACGCTCCTCCAATTGCCGCACCTGCTTGCTGACGGCCGCCGCCGATTGGCGTAAATCTTCGGCCGCCTTGCTGAAACTGTCACGCTGCACCACCTGGCGGAACACGCGCATGGCCGCGACCACATCCATATACTTTCCTTTTGGTTGAATATATCTGCACAAATTCAGCGATTATCATCGAATCGAATAATAATATCATGCACTCCTCGCCTCCCTGGAGGCCCACACAGACAGGAGTCACACATGCAAACAAGCACCCCCATCCGCCGCCTGCGCGCCCTCCCCCTGCTGCTGGCCCTGCTGGCCGGCGGCGCCTGCGCCGCCGAGCAAGTCGGCGTCAGCCCCTGGGGCGCCAAGGATGAAATCGGCCGCCTCAACCTGATCACGCCCGCCTCGCGCGCCGCCATCCTGGCCCGCGTCAGCGGCAAGCAAGCCTACGACCTGGCCGTCGACTACTTCGTCGGCATGCCCAGCTGGCAGGCGGCCGGCGACCCGCCCTACCAGATGTGGCTGACCCACACGCCGCACGGCAACATCGTCGCCGACCCGATGCAAGTCGGCGCGGACATGAACCGCCACGTCAGTTACACGGGCTCGGCCGTGTCCATGTACGCCCACATGGGCACCCACATCGACGCGCTGAACCACTTCGGCCTGAACGGCAAGATCTGGAATGGCTACACCGAGGCCGAGCACCTCGGCGACCGCGGCTGGACCGTCACCGGCGCGGAAAAACTGCCGCCCATCGTCGCCCGCGGCGTGCTCATCGACATCGCCGCCGCCAAGGGGCTGGCGCAACTGCCGGACAATTACCGCGTGACCCGCCAGGACTTGCGCCAGGCGCTGGAACGGCAGCAAACCAGCCTGCGCGAAGGCGACGTCGTGCTGATACGCACCGGCCGCATGCGCGACTACGACAACGCCCAGGTCTACATGGCCAATCCGCCCGGTCTGAGCCTGGACGCGGCCAAATTCCTCGTCGAGGACGGCGGCGCGATGGTGGTCGGCGCCGACAACCTGAGCTTCGAAACCTTCCCGTCCGAGGTCAGCGGCAACTACCTGCCGGTGCACACCTACCTGCTGGCGCAGAAAGGCGCGCCCATCCTCGAACTGGTCAACCTGGAGGCGCTGTCGCGCGACCGCGTCTACCAATTCGCCTTCATCGGCGCCTCGCTCAAATTCCGCGGCGGCGACGCCGCGCCGATCCGCCCGATCGCCCTGCCGATCGACTAAGGCCGGCGAACTTCCGCGGCCGCCGCGCAGTCTAACTGCAGGGCCATCGGGGCGCTACGGGAGGGGATATGGGCACGATAGCGGCATGCATGCTGCTCGGCATGCTGGCGGCGGCCGCGACGACGGGCGCGACTGCGCAGGCGCCGTTCGAGCACCGCGAATTCGACGCCACCCTGGACGCGCCATACCGGGCCGCGCCGGCGCAGGGGCGCAGCCCGGGGCGCGCCTTCACGCTGCACTTCAGCTACCCGGCCGCGCTGCGCGAACAAGCCGTCACCTGGCGCCTGGAATTGCTGGCGCCGTCGGGGCAGCCCGTGCAGCAGTGGTTCGGCGTGGCCCGCCTGTTCGAGCGCGCCGTCACGCTGCGCATCCCCTGGGGAGCAGGCAAGGACGCCGCCGCCCTGCCCGACGGCAACTACCAACTGCGGCTGCGCGCGCTGGCGCAAGAGCGCCGCGCCGGCATGGCGGCGCCGCTGGCGCCGCGCCGGGCCGCCGCCGGCGACCCCGGCCTCGCGGCCGCCGCGCGCACGCTGGCCGAGGGACAAGCCGGCCTGATCGAACAACGCTGGGACATCCTCGTCGGCAACCCGGCGCCGCCGGCGATGCCGGCCTTCCGCGCCCTGCCCGCGCGCGCCGCCCCGCCCGCCGCCGCGCCGGCGCCGGACGCGCTCCCCTATACCGTCTATTACGGCAACCTGCACAGCCAGACCCGGCACAGCGACGGCGGCGGCGACGTCGCCCACTGCAGCGGCGCCCAGGCGCCGCAAAGCGGCGCATTCGGCCCGGCCGACGCCTACGCCTTCGCCCGCGCGCACGGGCTCGACATCCTCTTCACGTCCGAGCACAACCACATGTACGACGGCTCCGACGGCACCAACGGCGACGCCGACGCGGCGGCCGCCAAAGCCCTGTACCACGCCGGCCTGGACATTGCCGCCGAATTCAACGCGGCCCACCCCGACTTCCTCGCCATCTACGGCATGGAATGGGGCGTCATCAACAACGGCGGCCACCTGAACATCTTCAACAGCGAAGAACTGCTGGGCTGGGAAGTCAACAACAGGAACGAGTTGCTGGCCGACACGCTGACGCCGAAAAACGACTACGCCAGCCTGTTCGCGCTGATGCGCCAGCGCGGCTGGATAGGCCAGTTCAACCACCCGGCCCTGAACGGGCAATTCCGCGTCGGCGGCGTCCCCTTCGGCTACAGCGCCGACGGCGACGCCGCGATGGCGCTGTGCGAAGTGATGAACAGCTCGGCCTTCTCGACCAATATGACGGAAACGGAAAGCCGCCGCAGCAACTACGAACTGGCCTGCAACAAAGCGCTCGAAGCCGGCTACCACCTGGCCTTCAGCAGCGACCAGGACAACCACTGCGCCAACTGGGGCGCGTCCTACAGCAACCGCACCGGCATCCTGATCCCGAACGGCGTGCCGCTGTCGCAGGCGAGCGTGCTCGACGCGCTGAAGGCGCGGCGCGTATTCGCCACCATGGACAAGCACGCACAACTGGTGCTGAGCGCCAACGGCCACCTGATGGGCGAGCGCTTCAACAACAGCGGGCCGCTGCGCCTGCTGGTCAACTACGCCAGCCTGGCCGGAGGCAGGGTCGCGACCGTCGCCATCTACGAAGGCGTGCCCGGCCGCAACGGCACGGTGACGCAACTGGCCAGTGTGGCGGACACCACGATCACACCGGCCAACGGCGAGCATTTCTACTACGCCAAAGTGACGCAGGACGACGGCAAAGTGCTCTGGTCGGCGCCCGTGTGGGTCAGCCAGGGCGCCTGCCCCTAAAGGGCCGCCAGCCGGGGACAGACCACGATTTCCCGGCAATCTTTCTTGAAAATCTTGGTGCTTATGGCAATTTGTGCCACATTATGGTTCTGGCCGCCCTATTGGAGATGGCGGCACCACCATGAAAGACATGCAATGCGATCATATCGAAAAATGGCCACCAGCGTCCTGCTGGGACTGGCGGCAGCGGGCGGCGCGCACGCGCACGGCGGCGCCGACGCCTACCAGTGGCTGGAAGAGGTCGGCGGCGACAAGCCGCTGGCCTGGGTCAAGGCCCACAACGCGGCAACCCAGAAGGAACTCGAAGGCCGGGAACAGTTCGCCCCCATGCACGCGCGCCTGAAAACCGTGCTCAACTCCAGCGAACGCATCCCCTACGTCAGCAAGAACGGCGACTATTACTATAATTTCTGGCGCGACGCCACGCATGTGCGCGGCATCTGGCGCCGCACCACGCTGGCCCAGTTCCAGCTGCCCGAGCCGGCCTGGGAAACCGTCATCGACCTCGACCAGTTGGCCAGGGACGAGCAGGAAAACTGGGTCTGGGGCGGCGCATCCTGCCTGTACCCGAAAGGCGAGCGCTGCCTCGTCTCGCTATCGCGCGGCGGCGGCGACGCCCACGTCGTGCGCGAATACGACATCGGCCAGCGCAGCTTCGTCAAGGACGGCTTCGCGCTGCCCGAGGCCAAGGGCGGCGCCTCATGGATCGACCAGGACACCGTCTTCGTGTCGACCGACTTCGGCGCCGGCTCGCTGACCAGTTCCGGCTACCCGCGCATCGTCAAGGAATGGCGCCGCGGCACGCCGCTGGCGCAGGCCCGCCTGCTCTACGAAGCGAAGAGCGAAGACCTCGGCGTCGGCGCCTACCGCGTCGTCACGCCCGGCTACGAGCACCAGTTCATCGAGCGCCAGATCGGCTTCTACAGCAGCGAACTGTTCCTGCGCAACGGCGACACCCTGACCCAGGTGGCCAAGCCGGACGACGCCAACGCCTACACGGTGCGCGACCAGCTCATCATCGAACTGCGCTCGGACTGGCGCGTCGGCGGCAAGACCTATCCGCAGGGCGCGCTGCTGGCCACCGACTTCCTGCGCTTCATGAAGGGCGAGCGCGTGTTCGAGCAATTGTTCACGCCGACGCCGACCAAATCGCTCGACGGCGTCACGGCCACGCGCAGCGCGCTGCTGCTCAACGAGCTGGAGAACGTCAAGAACCGCATCGTCGAACTGCGCCGCGTCGACGGCAAGTGGCAGCGCCGCGCCGTCGACGCGCCGGCCTTCGGCACGCTGGAGCTGGGCGCGCTCGACGCCACCGAGTCGGACCAGTACTTCCTCACCGTGACCGACTTCCTCAACCCGACGACGATGTATCTGGCGCAGGCCGGCGACAATGCCCGCACGGCCGTCAAGGCGCTGCCCGCCTTCTTCGACGCCAGCCCCTACGCCGTCAAGCAGTTCGAGGCGACGTCGCCGGACGGCGTCAAGGTGCCCTACTTCGTCATCATGGGCAAGGAAACCAAGCTGGACGGCAAAAATCCGACCGTGCTGTACGGCTACGGCGGCTTCGAGGTGTCGCTGAAGCCGTTCTATAGCGGCGTCACCGGCGAAGCGTGGCTAAAAAACGGCGGCGTCTACGTGCTGGCGAATATACGCGGCGGCGGCGAGTTCGGCCCGCGCTGGCACCAGGCGGCGCTCAAGGACCAGCGCCAGCGCGCCTACGACGACTTCATCGCCGTCGCCCAGGACCTGATCGCGCGCAAGGTGTCGAGCCCGCGCCACCTCGGCATCATGGGCGGCAGCAATGGCGGCCTGCTGGTCGGCGCCGTCATGGCGCAGCGCCCCGAGCTGTTCAACGCCGTCGTCTGCCAGGTGCCGCTGCTCGACATGCAGCGCTACAGCAAACTGCTGGCCGGCGCCTCGTGGATGGGCGAATACGGCGACCCGGACGATCCGGCGCAATGGAACTACATCAGCAAATATTCGCCCTACCACAACGTCTTCAAGGACAAAAAGTATCCGCGCACGCTGTTTACCACCTCGACGCGCGACGACCGCGTCCATCCTGGCCACGCGCGCAAGATGGTGGCGAAGATGCAGGAACAGGGCCACGACGTGCTGTACTGGGAAAACATGGAGGGCGGCCACGCCGGCGCGGCCAATAACGACCAGCAAACGCAGATGTGGGCGCTGACCTACACCTTCCTGCTGAACCAGCTGAAGTAAGCCGGCGAAGGCGGCGGCGGGCCTGGCGCCTGTCCGCCGCCAGCGCTTCACATATTGCGGAACAACGCCATGAAGGGCTGGCTCACCTGCAGCGTTTCCGGACGCGTCTTCAAACGCATCACCCCCTTGCCCATCTCGTCGCGCGTGACCGAGGCCACCGCCCGCAAATTGACAATCGTCGAGCGGTGGATCTGCTTGAAGATCGTCGGGTCCAGCGCGTCGAGCAATTCGCGTATCGGCTTGCGCAACAGCGCCTCGCCCTGCGGCGTCATCACCACCGTGTACTTGTTATCGGACTGGAAGTAGGCGACGTCGTCGACCATGATCAGGCGCGCCTCGTTGCCGGCGCTGGCCGTCAGCCACACCAGCGGCGGCGCCTTGGCCACCGGCGGCAGCGCGCCGCCCAGCTGGCGCAGCAGCGCCGCCAGCGCCGCGTCCGGCGCCGCGCCGGCTGCGGCGCGCGCCTTCAGGCGCTGCACGGTCGCCTGCAGGCGCGCCGCCGCGACCGGCTTCAGCAGGTAGTCGACCGCGCCCTTGTCGAAGGCGTCGACGGCGTACTGGTCGTAGGCGGTGACGAAGACGATCTGCGTCTTCGGGCTGGCCTCGGTCAGCGCCGCCGCCACTTCCAGGCCGCTCAGGCCCGGCATGCGGATGTCCAGGAAGGCCACGTCGGGCCGCAGCCGGGCGATCGCTTCCAGCGCGCTGCCGCCGTCGTCGCAGGCGGCGACGATCTTCAATTCCGGCCAGATGCCGGCCAGTTGCTCGATCAAGGCGTCGCGCAGCAACGCCTCGTCTTCCGCAATCACACAAGTTATTTCAGACATGTTCGCTGCCTATCAAGGTGGTGGTCGCCAGCGCGGCGGCCGGCACGGTGATGGTGGCCGCCACGCCGCCGGGGAAGTTGGCGATGATCGAGAACGAGGCCGTCGCGCCATACAGCAGTTGCAGGCGCTCGCGCACATTGCGCAGGCCGATGCCGGTGCCGCCGCCGTCCTGGCTGAAGCCGCGGCCGTCGTCGGCCACCGTGACCGCCATCGCGCCGCCGATGGCGCGCACGGAAATCCAGATGGCGCCGCCGCCCGGCTTCGGCTCCAGGCCGTGCTTGATCGCGTTCTCGGCCAGCGTTTGCAGCATCATGCCGGGGAAAGCCTGTCCGAGCAGCTCGGGCGCCACCTCGATGTGCAGGCTCAGGCGCGCGCCCATGCGTATCTTCATGATGTCGAGGTAGGCGCGCGTGCGCTCCAGCTCCGCGCCGATGGTCGAGGGCGCGTCGTCGGCGCGCGGCACCGCGTGGCGCAGGTAGAGGATCAGGTTGCCCAGCATGGCGTCGGCGCGGGCCGGGTCGCTGCGCGTCAGAATCTGCGCGCTGGCCAGCGTGTTATAGAGGAAGTGCGGCTCGACCTGGGCATGCAGCAGGTTCAGCCGGGCCATGGTCAGCTCCTTCTCGACGGCGCTCTGCCTGGCCTCGGCCTGCTCGCCGCGGCGGCGCTGCGCCACCCGCCGCGTGATGGCGCGGCCGATGGCCTCGGCGTTTTCCAGATTGCTGCCGTCGTCGACCAGGAACAAATCGCACCAGGCGGCCCGGCCCGGCTCGCAGATCAGCGTCACGCTGCCGGCGTCGCCGTTCGGCACCACCGTCGCCAGTATCTGGTTCGGGCGCAAGTCGAACCACTGCAGTATCCGCAAAGAGTCCAGGCCGCCGCCGCTGTATGGCGCCATGCGCTTGACCCGCGCGCGCACCTGCAGGCTGTCGCGGGCGCTCTCGATGGCGATACTGCCGGGCAGTTCGCGGATCGCCGCGTCGATCATGTCGAATCCCTCGCCGGCCTCGTATGGGATCTCGATCTGGCGCCGCTGGCGGTTCGACAGCGTGCTGTTGTTGACGACGCCGGCGACCAGGCGCACCCGCCGCAGATGCGAAAACGCGCTGACGATGGCGGCGCCGACCAGCATGAAGCCGATGAAAACGAAGATGTTGCCTTTGCGGCTGCCGTCGCTCAGCATGATCGAGGCCAGCGTCACCGCGATGAACAAATACGCGAGGAACCACGCCGCGGCGATGCGAAAAATGAACAGAACACTAGTTATCATGATGGCTTCCAAAGTGACGAGCTGACGCACACAATAGCAAGCGCCGGCGCGCCCGCCGCGTATTATGCGACGGAAGCCATGTTTACTGCGACGAAATGGCTGATTTCCGCCCCTCCCCCCGCTACGCGGGCCGCTGCATCAGCACCAGGCGCAGCGCCAGCGCCAGCATCAGCGCGGCCAGCGCATACGGCTGCAGCCGGGCGGCGGCCGGCCGGTCCGCGAAGAAGCGCCGCGCCGCGCCGCCGACGGCGCCCAGCAGGGCGTGGAAGACGACGCTGATCGCGGTCAGCACGCAGCCCAGCAGCAGCAATTGCGGCGCCACGGCGCCCCGCCCCAGGTCGGTGAATTGCGGCAGGAACACCATGAAAAACAGCAGCGCCTTCGGATTCAGCAGGCTGTTGAGCATGGAGCGCAGGAACACCGTCGCCAGCCCAATGCGCGCCCCCTCCTGCGCCTGCGGCGCGGGACGGCGGCGCAGCGCCTGGCCGGCCAGGTACAGCAGATACAGCACGCCGGCGTAGCGGATCAGCTCGAAGGCGGCCGGCCACGCGGCCACCACGGCCGTGACGCCGGTCGCCGTCGCCAGCGTCAGCAGCAAATCGGCGGCGCCTATGCCCAGCGCCGCCGCGACGCCGCCGCGCGCGCCGTGGCTGGCGCCCTGGGCGATGACGAAGGCCATGTTCGGGCCGGGCGACAGCAGCAGCATCGTCACGGCGGCGGAAAACATCAAGAGGGTGCTGAATGCGATCATGTTCAAGCCCAGGAAGTAAGCAAGTTTCCAGCATAACCGCGTTACCTGATACAGTTAAGGAATTGTCCTAGATACACGCCGCCATGCCCACCGTGCGCTACAAAACCATCGTCGACGACTTCCGCGCCCGCATCGGCAGCGGCGAACTGCGCCCCGGCGCGCAACTGCCGCCGCTGCGCGCGCTGATGCGCCAGCAGCGCATCGCGCTGGCCACGGCCACGCGCGTCTACAGCGAACTGGAGGCGGCCGGCCTGGTGGCCGGCGAAACGGGCCGCGGCACCTTCGTGCGCGACACCTCGCTGCCGCGCGGCCTGGGCCTGGAACAGCAGGCGGCGCGCCACGACGCCGTCGACCTGACCTTCAACTACCCGGCCCTGCCCGGCCAGGCCGAGATGCTGCGCGAAGGCTTGCGCAAGCTGGCCGGCGCCGGCGACCTGGACGCGCTGCTGCACTCGGCGCCGCAGGGCGGCCGCCCGCACGAGCGCCAGTCGGTGGCGCGCCACCTGCGCAACCGCGGCATCCGCGTGCCGGCCGAACAGGTGCTGATCGTCAACGGCGCGCAGCAGGGCCTGTCCACCGTCGTGCTGGGCCTGCTGAAACCCGGCGACGTGCTGGCCGTCGACGCCCTCAGTTATCCCGGCATCCTGCGCCTGGCGCAGCTGTTCCGCCTCGACGTGGCGGCGCTGCCGCAGCGCGACGGCGTCACCTGCCTGGACGCGCTGGAGGCGCTGTGCCGGCGCCGCCCGGTGCGCGCGCTGTACACGATGCCGACCATGCACAATCCACTCGGCTCGGTGATGGCCGAAGCGCCGCGCCGCCGCCTGGCCGCGCTGGCCGCGCGCCACGACTTCCTCCTGATCGAGGACGGCGCCTACGCCTTCCTCGCCGAACCGGCGCCGAAGCCGCTGTTCACCCACGCGCCGGAGCGCACCGTCTACGTCTCCGGCCTGTCGAAAAGCGTCGCCTCGGGCCTGCGTTTCGGCTTCGTCGCCGCGCCGGCGCCGCTGATCCCGGCGCTGGAACGGGCCATTCGCGCCTCGACCTGGAACACGCCGTCGCTGACGGTGGCTCTCGGCTGCGACTGGATCGAATCGGGCCAGGTAGACGCGCTGGAGGAGCGCAAACGGGCCGACGCCCGGCAGCGCCAAAGCCTGGCGCGGCGCGCGCTGCGCGGCTGCGCGATCACCGCGCACCCGAACTCCTACTATTTGTGGCTGACGCTGCCTGAGGAAGGGCGCGCCGACGGCGTCGCCGCGCAACTGCAGCGCCAGGGCGTGATGGTGACGACGGCCGAACCGTTCGCCGCGACGGCCCACGCGCCGCAGGCGCTGCGCCTGGCCATCGGCTCGGTCGCGTCCGAGGCGCTGGAGGCGGCGCTGCGCCAGGTGCGGCTGGCGGCGCTGGGCTAGGCCCTCAGGCGGAACGGATGGCGATCATGCCCGGCGCGGCGGCGACGGCGCGGGCGCGCAACTGGCCGCAACCGCCGTCGACCTCCTGCCCGGCCGAATCGCGCAGCTTGGTCAGCACGCCGCGCTGGCGCAGCGCGGCGGCGATCGCCCGCGCCCGCTCCCAGGTGGGGCGCTTGAATTCCAGGTCGGCGACCGTGTTGTAGGGAATCATGTTCAGCACCGCGTACTGGCCCTTGAGCAGGTCGACGATGCCGTCCATCTCGTCCTCGCCGTCGTTGACGCCTTCGAGCAGCGTCCACTGGTACTGGACCGGGTAGGCGGTGGCGCGGGCGTACTCCTGCCCCAGTGCGACCAACTGGCGCGGCGTCAGGCGCGGCGCGCGCGGCAGCAGCTTTTCGCGCAGCGCGGCCTTGGTCGTGTGCAGCGACAGCGCCAGCGCCGGCTTGACGGCGCCCTGCGGCAGGCGCTCGAACACGCGCACGTCGCCGACGCTCGAAAAAACCAGATTCTTGTGGCCGATATTGCCCTCGGTGCCCAGCAACTCGATGGCCTCCAGCACATTGGCAAGGTTGTGGGCCGGCTCGCCCATGCCCATGAAGACGACCTTCTTGACGGTCCGCAGGGTGCGCGCCAGCACGACCTGGGCGACGATTTCGCCGCTCGTCACCTGGCGAATCAAGCCGTCGCGGCCCGTCATGCAGAACTGGCAGCCGACGGCGCAACCGACCTGGCTGGACACGCACAGGCCGTCGCGCGGCAACAGCACGCTCTCGACGCTCTGGCCGTCGCCCAGGCCGACCAGCAGGCGCGCCGAGCCGTCGTCGGCGGGGTGGCAACTGAGCAGGCGCGCCAGCCCGTGCAGCTCGGCGTCCAACGCCGGCAGCGCCTCGCGCACGCCCTGCGGCAGGAAGTCCTGGGCGCGGCGCCGGCCCTGGTCATGCGGCTGGGCCTGCACCCAGTCGCGCAGCACGCGTTGCTCGTGCAAGGGCTTGGCGCCCAGCGCGCGCAGACGCTGGCGTATCGTTTCAATTTGCATGGGGTCGGCGGATAACGGAAGTCTGCCGTAATTTTATACGTTCAGGACCGCTCTGCCATAATTGTGACGACCTGTGATCCGCTTGGATTCCATGACAGGCTTTCGCCAGTATAGTTTGAGCGAAGGAATTTTGAATGACTCGCGGGTGTCTAGCAGACTCGTGGCGATTCACAATGGGCCTGGCGAGATTTCCCGCATTGGTCAAACAATGGTCGTTAATCAAGGAAATTGACATGCGTAACTCATACATATTTTTATTGCTTTTACTAACTTCCTCATTAGCTCTCCCTGTTGAAAACTCACCTCCAGACGTAAGGAAATTTATCTACAATGCGGGAGCTTGCGAACATCTTGGCGGAGAATATGACGGAGAGCTACCAAAGGAAGAAAAAGAGAAAATACGGAAAGATATTGACAAGTATTGCGGTGGCGCAAAAAGTCAATTTTCAGTTCTAAAAAATAAATACAAGAACAATCCAACATTACTCAAAAGAATAAAAAATAACTATAACGACAGTGTTGACAGCTATAGAAAATAATCCTAAAAAATAGGGCTATTCTTAAAATTTAATCGCCGCCTCTATCTCTATATGGCACTGTGCGATTAGCTGTTGAGAATTGGTGCAGTCGCCTTCTGAATATGACAGGAAAGCCGATCGGCGACGGCCCCCGAACGTTCAAAAAACCTGTCCTGTATTCAAAGCCCGGCCATCGGCGAAATCTGCAGGGTGATGGGCATTTCCAAGTCGACGCTCCACAACTACCTCGACAAGGCTGGACGCGATGGCTGCCGCCTGCCCCGCAAGAGTCCCGAACGGGCTCTTTGGGCGAGCTATATAGCTTCTCCACCACGTCGGTGGACCGCGCGCTGAAGGATTGTCATCGCCGGGATGGCGCCGCTAACCGGCGTGGGCGCGGCGCAATTCCTCGATGTCGAGTTTTTTCATCTTCAGCATCGCCGCCATGGTCCGCTGCGCCTTCTGCGGATCGGCGTCATTGAGCAGCTCGCCGAGCACCCGCGGCACCACTTGCCACGAGGCGCCGTATTTGTCCTTGAGCCAGCCGCATTGCTGGGCGTTGGCGTCGCCGCCCTCGGACAGCCGGGTCCAGTAGTGGTCGACCTCTTCCTGGCTGGCACAATTGATTTGAAACGAAACCGCCTCATTGAACTTGAAGACGGGGCCGCCGTTGAGCGCGGTGAAACCCTGTCCGTCCAGCTCGAAGGCGACGACCATGACACTGCCGGCCGGCTTGCCGTGCACTTCCTGGCCCGCCTCGCTGTAGCGCGACACGCTGGTAATTTTCGAATGGGGGAAGATGCCGGTGTAGAAATTGGCGGCCTCTTCGGCCTGGCTGTCGAACCACAGGCAGGGGGTGATCTTTTGAACGCTTTGCATGGTGTGTCTCCATTTAAAGGTTGGCGGCAATGCGGATGGCGGCGCGCCGTCCGCACGCCAGCATAACCCGCTGCGCCGCATGCGGGCGCGCCGCTGGCGCGGCTTGACAGTGCCGCAGTGGCAAAGGATACTTGTGTTGCGCCGCCGGCCATTGCGCCGCGCACGACCTCCCCCCCTCTTGAGTGCGGCCCCTATGCCAGAAGCGATCCCCTTCCCCATGCGCCAGGAATGCCCCCCCGGGGCCTGCGTCTGCGAGCGGGATGCGCTGCTGCGCGATCCGCAGGGCGACACGCGCATCCTGCGCCTGACGCGCGAAGAGGAAAAGAAGCTCATCCATCACATCGACACCATTTCCAGCTATGCCGACTTGCGCAAGCTCGGCGAGCGCATGCAGGCCCAGCTGGGCGTGGCGCTCGACATCACGCCCAGCGCGCGCGGCGTGCGCACGGTGCGCGGCTTCACCATCGCGCTGGCCGAGCGCCCCGGCCTGTGCCGCAAGACGCGGCAAACTGTCCCGGCGGCCGTGCGCAAATGTCTGGAACGCAATCCCGAAATCGTCTACGCGATCCTGAACGAGCGCGACTTACTGGGCCAGGGCTGAGGGCCGCAGCTTATCTGTAGTAACTCAGACTTGAGCTGACAACGACTGTCAGATGGATTAGAGTCTTCCTGGGGTGCAGTAGTTCCGACTTGTTCTGACCCACAACGTCCGATTCGCGACCGGCAGCATCCGCCCCATAGCGGACATTGGGGCTTGGCGGTTCATTTTTGATGAAGCCACTGCCCGGAGCCAGAGAACACCACTTGACGTGCAAGGTCAGTCCGGTCTTTGTCATTCCAAACAGAACACCGAATAGAAGGCCCAGAGGTAATCTCGCACTCACCGGATGGGTAGAAAAACTCACCGCCAAGCGCTTCGTCGTACAGCTTCTCGACCTGATAAATGGCACGGTCGCTCACGCCCGTAGCAGGTGCCGCAGTTACAAAAAACCAAGCCCGGTCGCCATTTATCAGTGGGAAGATGAACATCGGCTTAATGAGATCTTTCGCGTCAATGCCGACAAAGTGGTCGCAGACAGGGGGCGTTTTTGCCCCCTTCAGAAACGTTTGGGAACATCCGCCCTCAACGCGATAAGTACCTGGACTCAGTAAGCCTTGAGCTAACGCTGGAACACTGAAGGCTGCGAGGATCACTAGACTGGTGGAGTATTTCATACCGATTCGATTTATGAAGGTAAAGCGCTGCCGTGAAAAACAAAATGAAGGTCCGCTAATGGCCGAGAGCGGCGGGAAACTCATCGGCCCGTTGTACTCTTTCGTAACAGGCGTCGAGCAAGTACCTCCCCAAGAGGCTTATCGGCTGACTTCCGCCACTGCCTCGACTTGGTTGAATGAATGCTATTCTCTATCAAGGCTAGCTGCTCATCGTCGTTCGATTTCAACGTCTCCAACAATAAATGGTCTTGCGAGTGACGCTCAGCCCTGATGGCGAGCGCCTTCGATAAGGGAATGTTCTTGCGAGAAGCTTTACTATTTTCGCCGTAAGTATTTCGACGATCCTTCTGGTAGCTAAGACTTTTCTTTTCCTGAGGTGTTTTCAACAGTTTATCACTTTATCGCTTGTCATTTTCTTGGTGAACGGCCGCAACTGGCCGGTTGCCACCGTTGACAGATTACGCCCCCGAAGCCGCCTATCGTCCCGAAACAGATAGTGGGATACGGTCACTCCGCCGGCCAAGACAATTGAGTCTCTTCAGCAGATTTCGTCTGCTTAGCATTCTTATAGATTCCACTCATTCCTTGGAACGTGCTCTCAGACCTCATCGAATCTATCGTGTAAAACAACGGGACAGCATCAATCGATATAGCTCTATTAAATTGTCGTTCATCGTTTTCGAGGTAGAAGTCAAACTGCTGTATTGAGAAAAATGGCTGCCTTTTGAGCAAGCCTGGAAAAACTACTCCGTGCTTTTCTCTCCAGAATGAAGGGACAATCCTTACGATATAGCCTGCAAGAGAATCCCCACCCAGAAGGAATTTACGCATGCCCTCGATAAGAGATGCTTCCAGGGGCATTACTGAGCAGTGCTCCCAGTTGTCGAACGTCGATTTCCAGAACATGCCAATCACAAAATGATACAGCTGCCGAGAATCTATAGCCCGGAATAAATTGCTGCCTATGCTCAAAATCATATTGGGGCCATAACCGTTCCCAGGTGTTTTCCATAAATGCATAAGACTTTCTTTAAGAATTTTATACGCGGGGGACGGCATCTTGTTCTTGACGTCTACCCTGAGCATCATTTTTGAGTAGTAATCCTCACCTCTTACTGACATTAGTCCCTCGCACGTATCACATAACAGTGCTTGAACTATCTGTTTTCCCATTGAAAATACTCTGTTCTTCTTTGAAGTCCGGAGTAATAGCTTGGTATTCTCAGATTTGGATAGGTTAAGATATCTATAGACAGACTTTGGTAAGAAATGACTTTGGCGCAGAACCCTTGTTTGCCCATTATCCGGACCGCATAGAGCACATAGTCCCATCACTTCATCTATTTGGTTAGCCATCTAAATTTCTTTCTGCAAATAATTCATCGGCAAGCGCACACGTCCATAGGTATAAGGGCGTGGTATTGCGACGTCCGCTTTTGGCCGGTTGCTGTCCTTGGCGGCCTCCGCCCCGTTGCGGACGTCCAGCATTCCTAATTTCTAACCTATCTTTTATTGTAAAGGCGAAGTCGCGCAACCAGTATTCCGCAATACATTGAAGCTGCATTCTCCAATTTACCATCTTTTCGAAGGAGACGGGCCGCCATCAACTTCAGGTCAGTGTCATCTTCAATATTCTTGCTCCAATATGCGTCGCCAATTGCATCAAGCCCTCCTTGGCATATCTCAATGGCACTTTCATACTTGCGTTGAGAAATCGCGGACTCCCCATCCTGTAGCTGCCTGCTGACTTCCTCAACATCAGGCGCATGCCCTGGTACTATCCCTTCACTATTTTCTCGCAGCCGAGAGGACACAACCCATGCCGTAATTTCCCGGTCACTCTTCTTCATGGCGATGAATGAGACTTTTGTAAATCCTTTGTAATCGAACTTTGCAAACAGAGTATCTCCGGGAAGGACAAACCGGCCAGCCATCTTGCAGCTTACATCTGGTGCTGAATAAAACTGCAACCGCCCATCTCCAATAATATCGCGACCCGAACCGTAATCCGGAATGACGTTTGCAATATTATCACCAGCTTTGTCTAGCTTGTCACAGTCAACTCCGGCAAAAGCCTTAAATGGTAACAAAACGAGCGCGGCGAACAAAAACTTAATGATGCTCATGCTGTGTTTAATATATAAAATTTTTAAACCACTGTCGGATTCCAGCCGGAAAAGGTTAATCGCATCCGACACCCAATGTTACGAGTTGCCATTTCTTGTCGATAAATCGCAGCCCGAAAAAGTCCCAGCAAGTGTCATTGGCGGAGTAGTAGATGACCAAATCCTCTGCCTCTTTCCGAACTGACGGTCCCCACGCTCTCCCAGCTGGAAGTTGTTGTTGTTGGAGTTCATGATTGATGTCTTCCACAGGCCTTTCTTCAAATCCTGTTGGTGCTGCAATTCTGAATACTATTGACTGCGAGTGGGCTTTTTCAAATACCCGCTGGGCCCTGTTCTTGCCTGCACACAAAAACGTTTCAACAAGTTGCCAAGCACTCCCGGCATCTTGCCTAGTAAGCCCATAGACCTCTTGTCGTAGGCTTGCCTTTGTATTCGATGAGCACGCTTCCGGCAAGTTTGGAGGGGCGACAACATCCGTATTTGCAGACGCTATACCAGCGGTACTTACAAGAATTGTTAGCGAAAAGAGCCTCAATTTTATAAACCGCATGTGAATCATAAAGTTCTAGCGTTCATGTCAAGTGCTGAAGGTCCGGTGTTGGCCGGTACGAGTCATGTTCTAGTTGTTGAGGCGATAGATGCGCTCAACTTCGTCCAAGGACAGCTTTGTAAGGCCACCTTCTATTTCTTGCAACAGTGCAGATACTGGAAAATGTAAGGTGACAATTTCACCGCCTGGTCGTTCGACGGTAGTCCGGTAATCGTAAACTAGGTCGCAATCATCACCGAGGTAGTCTTCGATGAAGTCAGCAAGCTCATAGTCGCCCACAACAACGATGACATGCTCATCATTATGAAATCCAATTTGAATATGGGGCAAGACTTGCTTCATATTTTTCCTGCAAATTCAAATAAAAGCACCGATGTCGACCGACAGCTTTTGACTGACTGCCGACTAGTTCAATTTTTAGGCCAAATGCCGATTAACATTGATATCGGTCTTTGATGTGTTCATTGTAGTAAATACCCTTGGAGTAGGCACGCATAAACGCAGCATGCACATTCGGAGGTACTCGACAAAAATCATAACTATGCCCTTGCTGAAATTGGATTCGCATGCGAGCTGTTTGCTCGTCGTAACCAATCGCAACAATGGCACTGGAATGTACTCGAACCATTTGCATGGTAGCTCCCGAAAGTGTTAAAACTCAAAATGGTAAAGGCTGTTCGGTTGGGAAGGGCTGCTCCTGGCCGAACTCAGCCGCGCCCTTCGCGGCGTCGCACCCATTCGTCCACCACGTTGCCCATGTTCTTCGAAATACCGTTACGCACCCACGCCATCAGTTTACGGTCAAATTTAAAATCTGGCCCGCACTGACTACAAAGAAAGCGCCGAACGTTTTGCGTGTTCTTATAATCAGAATCAATTTCGGTTGTGCGCAAAATCACTCCTCCGTGCCAATCGAATTTCATCGTCAAATTCCTGCTATATCAAAAAACGTGAACGGCAGCTGTTGGCCGGTAGCGGCCTCTCAGAACTTTAACTCACCTGACAGCTAGTGCCAGGTGAAGTCTGAGCTAATACAGCTATCTGACGTTCGGCATCAGAAAACTCGCCTGGCCGCACGATTTGTTCGAGCGCCTGACCTCCTGGGCGCTGCAGCTTTGCGCGCCGCCGCTCTTGTCAAAGCAGGCGCGCATCTCGCTCAGGAAGCGGCCGCCGTCGCTGCAAAACGGCAGCACGGCGTTCGCCGGCATGGCCGGATTGGCCGCCATGAACGCCTGCACAAAATCGGCATTGCTGGCGCGCACGGGGCTGGCGGGCTGGCGGTAGGCGGCCGGAATGACGATCTGCTCCTTCAGCTTGGCCGACAAGTCAAAATAGGCGGCCTGCTCCAGCCCCGAGCAACTGCCGTGCTTGGCCCACTCGTGCCCGATCAAGCCCGGCGACGGGTAGATCGACGCGTATTTCGCCCTGACCGGCGGCGACAGCTTCGCCGCCGTGCAGTTCTGCGGATAGCCGTTGACGTACTGCGGCCACAAGCCATGCAGCACGAAGCCGAGCCGGCGCCCTGCCGCGCACTGGCCGGGGTCGTCGCGCTTGGCGCAGAAGGACGGCGACCAGCTCAGCGCCACCGCATAGTAATCGAACTCGCCGGCCACGCCGGACTGCTGCTGCGCGTCGCGCTGCGGGCGCCGCTCCGCCTGTGCGCCGCACGCCAGCGCCAGCAAGGCGACGAAGCAGAATGTTTGCCTTGATTTCAATGCATACTCCCAGTTGGTGGAAAAAATCTCGCCGCCTGCCTGCCGGGCCGCTTCCCGCGCTACGGGGGCGGGCAGCGGCCCGGCAGACTGACGCATGTCGGCCGTCTATAGGGCAGCGGGAAATCGCGGCGGCGCCTCTTCCGGCAGGCGGCGCGGCAGCGAAAACACGAAGCGGGCGCCCTGCCCCGGCGCGCTGTCGAGCCGCACGCTGCCCTTGAAGATCGCTTGCACGATGTTGTGCACGATCGCCAGCCCCAGCCCGGAGCCACCCTGCCCCATCTTGGTCGTGTAAAACGGGTCGAAGACCTTGCTCTGCAACGATTTCTCGATGCCGCAGCCGTCGTCCTCGTAGACCAGCTCGACGCACTCGCCCCGCTGCGCGGCGCTGATCGTCACGCAGCCGCCGCTGCGGCCCTCGAAGCCGTGGTTGATCGAGTTCGTCACCAGGTTGGTGATGATCTGGTCCATCGAGCCGGGGTAGCTGTCCATGCCGATGCCGGCGGGGATGCGCACGTCCAGCGTCGCCCGCGCGCGCCGCGTGATCGGCCCCAGCGCCGCCACCATTTCCAGCACCGTCTTGCGCAGGTCGAACACGCGGCGCTGCTGGCTGGCCTGGTCGACGGCCACCTGCTTGAAGCTGGTGATCAGCTCGCCCGCGTGCAGGCCGTTGCGTTCGATCAGCTCGCAGGCGCCCTTGCCGTTGAGCAGAAATTCCTCCAGCCCGGCCTGGGTCAGGCGCTTGCCGGCGGCGAGCTGGCCGACGCCGTCGATGGCCTCCTTCAGCGTCGACGAGGACAGCACGATATTGCCCAGCGGCGTGTTCAACTCGTGGGCGACGCCGGCCACCAGCCGGCCCAGCGACGCCATTTTTTCCGTGACGATGATTTGCTCCATGGCCTGCTGCAACTCGGCCGTCCGGGCGGCGACGCGTTCCTCAAGCCGGTTGTTGAGCGTGAGCAGCTCGACCTCGGCCAGCTTGCGCGCCGTGACGTCCGAATACGTGCCGATCAGCCGCAGCGCGCGGCCCTCGCCGTCACGGCTGACCACCATGCCGCGCGTGAGCAGCCATTTCCACTGGCCGCCGACCTGGAAGCGGTGCTCGCTGGTGAACTGGCTGGTGCGCCCATCCAGGTAGGCGCGCACATCGTCCATGACGAGCGGCAGGTCGTCCGGGTGCACATGCTGTTCCCACAAGGCGAACGGGACATGGTCGTCCAGTCCGCAAAAACCCAGTAATTCCAGGCAGCGCGACGAATAAAACACCGTCGCGGCGCCGACCTCCCAATCCCAGACGCCGTCGCCGGCGCCCTCCAGCGCGAAATGCCAGCGCTCCTCGCTCTCGCGCAGCCGCGCCAGCGCCTGCTGCTCGCCGGCGCGGATCTGCTGGAACTCCAGGCGCACCCGTTCGGCCTCGTCGGCGCGCAGCGCCGCGTCCTCGCGGGCGCGCACCCAGTCCGTGTGGATTTGCCGCAGATCGGCCTCGACGATGCCGCGGAATTGCTGCAGCAATTGCAGGAACAGCGAGCTGTACGGGTTTTCCTGCTTGTCGAGCACGCAGATGGTGCCGAAGACATGTTCGTCCGGCCAGATCAACGGCAGGCCCATATAGGAAATCATGCCCAGCTTGACGTCCGGATTGTTGCACCAGTGGGGGTCCGCCAGCGCATCGGGGACGATCAGGTGGCGGCGCGTGGCCATCACCGTTTCGCAGTACAGGCCGGTGCCCAGCGGCGCCAGCTCGTGCTCTTCGTAGGGGTTGCCCTCGGAATGGCTGGACAGGAAGACTTGGATCGACGGCGGCTCGACGCGCATGATCAGCGCGGCCGGAATCTTGACTATATTCGTCAGCAAGTCGAGCACATCTTGCCATTTTCGCAAAATATTCTGGCCGACCGCTACGTCGCGGGTGTCGATGCTTACTAAGTTCACCTGCCCTCCCTCTCGAAAACGACCAAGCCTGCGCCCGTCCCGGCGCCTTGCCGCGCGGCGGGCGAACGGCTTGCCGTGTTGCCTGCGGCTCATTATAAGTCAGAACCCGGCAAATATTCGCCACCGCGGCGGGCGTAATTAGGTCTTGACTCCGCCGGGCACTGGAGTATCTTTTAGACTTTACGCCGGTAGCGCCGACGCCCTCCGCCAAGGACCGACATCGAACGTGCTGATCCCCAAAGTCCTCCTCGTCAATGACGACCCGGCCAGCCTGCTGGCGCTCGAAAGCCTGCTGCTGGAGGCCGCCGCGCGGCAGGAATACGAGCTGCTCAGCGCCGGCTCGGGCAAGGAAGCGCTGCGCCAGGTGCTGCGCCACGACTTCGCCGTCATCCTGCTCGACGTCGGCATGCCCGGCATGGACGGCTTCGAGACGGCCGAGGCGATCCACTCGCACCCGCGCTCCTACGCCGTGCCCATCATCTTCATCACGGCCCATTACGCCGACGAAATCGACCGCCTGCGCGCCTACCAGGCCGGCGCGGCCGACTACCTGTTCACGCCCATCATTCCGCAAGTGCTGCAGACGAAGGTGGCCGTGTTCGTCGAAATGGCGAAAAAAACGATACTGCTGGAGAGCAAAACGGCGCAGTTGGCCAAGCTCAACCAGGACTTGCGCGTGCAGCGCCTGCAAGACCTGGAGCGCATCAACGCCGAGCTGGAGCAGGAGGTGGCCGAGCGCAAGCTGGCCGAGCAGCGCGCCAGCGAACTGGCCATCCGCGATCCGCTGACGGGCCTGGTTAACCGCCGCTCGCTGATCCAGCAGCTGGAACACGCCGTCAGCCTGGCCGACCGCCAGCGGGGCGAATTCGCCCTGCTCTTCCTCGACCTCGACAAATTCAAGGACGTCAACGACAGCTGCGGCCACGAGGTCGGCGACGAGCTGCTGCGCCAGGTGGCGGCGCGCCTGGTGGCGGCCGTGCGCGCCTCCGACGTCGTTGCGCGCCTGGGCGGCGACGAATTCGTCGTCCTCGTCGAAGGCAGGGTGGCCGCCGCCAACGCGGCCCGGGTGGCGCGCAAGATCGTCCAGGCGCACAGCCGCCCCTACGCCATCGGGCGCCGGCAGGTGCGCACCTCCAGCAGCATCGGCATCGCCCTCTACCCGCAGGACGGCGCGTCGGCGCAACTGATCATGAAGCACGCCGACCTGGCCATGTACCACGCCAAACAGCTGCAGCGCGGCGGCGTCAGCTACTTCCACGAAGCGTTCAACACCCGCGAGGCCGAGCGCGAGCAATGGCGCAAGGAACTGCGCGCGGCCCTCGACGACGGCCAGCTCGAACTGCGCTACCAGCCCATCGTCGACATCGCCGGCGGCGGCGTCGACGCCGTCGAGGCCCTGCTGCACTGGCACCACCCGCGCCTGGGCCTGCTGGCCGCGCGCGCCTGGCAGGCCCAGGTGCCGGACCTGGGCCTGCTCGACCGCTTCGACGAATGGAGCGTCGCGGCCGCCTGCGAGCAGGCCGCGCAATGGCGGGCGCAGACGCCGCCGTGGTCGGTGCCGCGCATCTGCGTCAACCTGATGGGCGCGCAACTGCGGCCCGAGCTGGCGCACCAGTTGCTCGGCCGGCTCAAGCGCCACGGCCTGGCGCCGGACAGCCTCGGCGTGGAACTGCCCGAAACGCTGCTGTGCGGGGCGGCAGCGCACTCGGACGCCGTGCTGGGCCTGCTGCGCGGCGCCGGCGTGCGCCTCAGCGTCGACCACTTCGGCAGCGCCGGCGCCGCCCTGGCCGTCTGCAAGACCCTGCCGCTGGACGAGCTGAAAATCGACGCCGGCTTCATCGCCGCCGTCGGCGACGGCGGCGGCGGCACCGACATGGTCGCCGCCATCGTCCTGCTGGCGCGCGCCCTGTCGCTCGACACCGTGGCACTGGGCGTCGACCACGCGGCGCAACTGGCGCAGCTGGCGGCGCTCGGCTGCCGGCGCTACCAGGGCGCGCTGGCGGGCGCGCCGCTGAGCGCCGCCGTCCTGCAACAAAAATGGCAGGAAGCCGACCGGCAAACGGCCGCATAATTGCCTGCTCCACATGATGTCAAGTCTGAAGCGGGCAAAAAACCGCCATGTCTAGACCTGACCCCAAAGTTGTTGTGCGAACATATTGCTTCAATCGCTGTGTCGACGAGGATCGCGCGTATGAATGGAATGACGGAGTTGGGCGGGGAGCTCGATGTGAAGCTGTTGCTGGCGACCTTGATGGCGCTGAAGAAGGGCGATTTTTCGGCGCGCATGCCGTCCGATTGGACTGGCATGGCCGGCAAGATCGCCGATACGCTCAACGAGATCATCGAGACGAAGGAGAATATGGTGCAGGCCGTCACCGAGGTCAGCCGCGTGGTCGGCCGCGAGGGCCGCCTGACCCAGCGCGCCTCGGTGCCGCATGTGGCCGGCGGCTGGGCCACCATCATCAGTTCCGTGAATACGCTGATCGACGATCTGGTGCGCCCGACCACGGAGATGGCGCGCGTCATCGGCGCCGTCGCCAAGGGCGATCTGTCGCAGACCATGGCGCTGGAGGTCGACGGCCATCCGCTCAAGGGCCAGTATCTGCGCGCCGCCACCACGGCCAATACCATGGTCGAGCAGTTGTCCTCGTTTTCCTCGGAGGTGACGCGGGTGGCGCGCGAGGTCGGCACCGAGGGCAAGCTCGGCGGCCAGGCCCAGGTCAAGGGCGTCGCCGGCACCTGGAAGGATTTGACCGACTCCGTCAATTCGATGGCCGGCAACCTCACTTCGCAGGTGCGCAATATCGCCGAGGTGACGACGGCCGTGGCCAACGGCGATTTGTCGAAGAAGATCACTGTCGATGTGCGCGGCGAGATTTTGCAGTTGAAGGACACCATCAACGTGATGGTCGACCAGCTGCGCTCCTTCGCCTCGGAGGTGACGCGGGTGGCGCGCGAGGTCGGCACCGAGGGCAAGCTGGGCGGCCAGGCTTATGTGCCCGGCGTCGGCGGCACCTGGAAGGATTTGACCGACAACGTCAATTTCATGGCCTCGAACCTGACCGGCCAGGTGAGGAACATCGCCGCCGTGACGACGGCCGTGGCCAACGGCGACCTGTCGAAGAAGATCACGGTCGACGTCAAGGGCGAAATTTTGGAGCTGAAGAACACCATCAACGTGATGGTCGACCAGTTGTCCTCCTTCGCCTCGGAGGTGACGCGGGTGGCGCGCGAGGTCGGCACCGAGGGCAAGCTCGGCGGCCAGGCCCAGGTCAAGGGCGTCGCCGGCACCTGGAAGGATTTGACCGACTCCGTCAATTCGATGGCCGGCAACCTGACCGGCCAGGTGCGCAATATCGCCGACGTCACCACGGCCGTGGCCAACGGCGACTTGTCGAAGAAGATCACGGTCGACGTCAAGGGCGAGATCCTGGAGCTGAAGAACACCATCAACGTGATGGTCGACCAGCTCAATTCCTTCGCCTCGGAGGTGACGCGGGTGGCGCGCGAGGTCGGCACCGAGGGCAAGCTGGGCGGCCAGGCCAACGTGCCCGGCGTGGCCGGCACCTGGAAGGATTTGACGGACGGCGTCAATTCGATGGCCGGCAACCTGACCGGCCAGGTGCGCAACATCGCCGACGTCACCACGGCCGTGGCCAACGGCGACCTGTCGAAGAAGATCACGGTCGACGTCAAGGGCGAGATCCTGGAGCTGAAGAACACCATCAACGTGATGGTCGACCAGCTATCCTCCTTCGCCTCGGAGGTGACGCGGGTGGCGCGCGAGGTCGGCACCGAGGGCAAGCTGGGCGGCCAGGCCTACGTTCCCGGCGTCGGCGGCACCTGGAAGGATTTGACCGACAACGTCAACTTCATGGCCTCGAACCTGACCGGCCAGGTGCGCAACATCGCCGCCGTGACGACGGCGGTGGCGCGCGGCGACCTGTCGAAAAAGATCACCGTCGACGTCAAGGGCGAGATCCTCGAGCTGAAGGACACCATCAACGTGATGGTCGACCAGCTCTCCTCCTTCGCCTCGGAGGTGACGCGGGTGGCGCGCGAGGTCGGCACCGAGGGCAAGCTGGGCGGCCAGGCCAACGTCTCCGGCGTGGCCGGCACCTGGAAGGATCTGACCGAGAACGTCAACCAGCTGGCGGCCAACCTGACCAACCAGGTGCGCGCGATCGCCGAGGTGGCCACGGCGGTGACGCGCGGCGATTTGTCGCGCTCGATCCAGGTGGAGGCGCGCGGCGAGGTGTCCTACCTGAAGGACAACATCAACGAGATGATACGCAACCTGAAGGAAACCACGCAGAAGAACGCCCAGCAGGACTGGCTGAAAACCAATCTGGCGCGCTTCACGCGCCTGCTGCAGGGCCAGCGCGACCTGCAGGCGGTGACGCGGCTGATCCTCTCGGAGCTGGCGCCGCTGGTGTCGGCCCACCACGGCGTGTTCTACATGATGGACTCGCAGGAGCACGACGCCCGCCTGCGCATGATCGCCAGCTACGGCTACCGCTCCAGCCGCAAGCTGCCGACCTCCTTCCTGCCCGGCGAGGGGCTGGTCGGCCAGTGCGCGCTGGAGAAGCTGCGCATCTGGCTCACCGACGTGCCGCGCGACTACATCGTCGTCTCGTCCGGCCTGGGCGCGGCGCCGCCGACCAACATCGTCGTGCTGCCCATCCTGTTCGAGCAGCAGGTCAAGGCCGTCATCGAGATCGCCTCGCTGGACCGCTTCACGGAAACCCATCTGTCCTTCCTCGACCAGCTGATGGAGTCGATCGGCGTGGTGCTCAACACCATCGAGGCGAACAGCCGCACCGAGTCGCTGCTGACGCAGTCGCAGTCGCTGGCCCAGGAGCTGCAGCAGACCAACCAGGAGCTGGCCGAGAAGGCGCGCCTGCTGTCCGAGCAGAACATCGAGGTCGAGCGCAAGAACCGCGAGGTCGAGCAGGCCAAGATGGCGCTGGAGGAAAAGGCCACGCAGCTGGCGCTGTCGTCGAAGTACAAATCCGAGTTCCTGGCGAATATGTCGCACGAGCTGCGCACGCCGCTCAACAGCCTGCTGATCCTGGCCCAGCAACTGGGCGACAACCCCGAGGGCAATCTGTCGGGCAAGCAGGTGGAGTTCGCCAAGACCATCCACGGCTCCGGCAGCGATTTGCTGACCCTGATCAACGACATCCTCGACCTGTCGAAGATCGAGTCCGGCACCGTCACGCTGGAACTGTCCGAGTACCGCTTCCAGAACCTGCGCAACTACGTCGACCGCACCTTCCGCCACATGGCCGAGGCCAAGCACCTGAGCTTCTCGGTGGAGCTGGCCGAGGCGCTGCCGGCGGCCATGATGACGGACACGACGCGCCTGCAGCAGGTGCTCAAGAACCTGCTGTCGAACGCCTTCAAGTTCACCAACCACGGCCAGGTCGCCCTCGACATCGGCCTCGTCACCAGCGGCTGGACCAGCGAGCACCCCAACCTGGCCCAGGCCGACGCCGTGCTGGCCTTCACGGTGCGCGACACCGGCGTCGGCATCGCCGCCGACAAGCTGCAGCTGATCTTCGAGGCGTTCCAGCAGGCCGACGGCAGCACGGCGCGCAAATACGGCGGCACCGGCCTCGGGCTGTCGATCTCGCGCGAGCTGGCGCGCCTGCTGGGCGGCGAGATCCGCGTCGAAAGCGTGGTCGGCGCCGGCAGCACCTTCACGCTGCTGCTGCCCTACAACCGCGCCGGCTTTGTCAACTACGAGCAGGGCCGCCAGGCCGCGCCGGCCTCGCTGGTGGTGTACGCCGCCCCGCCCCGGGCCGCCGCGCCGGCGCCCGAAGCGGCGCCGCAGCCCGCCGCCGAGGACGCCCCGGCCTGCGACGACCGCGCCCTGATCGCGCCGGGCGAAGCGTCGGTGCTGATCGTCGAGGACGACGCCCGCTTCGCCAAGATCGTCCTCGACTACGCCCGCGAGAGGAATTTCAAGGGCATCGTCACGCAGCGCGGCGACTCGGCACTGAGCCTGGCGCGCGACTACCTGCCGTCGGCGATCCTGCTCGACATCGACCTGCCCGACATCGACGGCTTCACCGTGCTGGAGCGCCTCAAGCGCGACCCCGGCACGCGCCACATTCCGGTGCACGTGATGTCGGCGCTGCGCGAGCGCGAGCGGGCGCTGCGCCAGGGCGCCATCTCGTACATGAACAAGCCGGTCGGGCGCCCGGCGCTGCAGGAGGAGTTCAAGCGCATCCACAAGTTCCAGCAAGGCGGCAAGCGCAGCCTGCTGGTGGTCGACGACGAGCCGATGCAGCGCGACGCCATCGTCGCGCTGATCGGCGACAGCGACCTGCGCATCGTCGCCGTCGACAGCGGCCAGGCGGCGCTGGACGCGCTGCGCGAGTCGCACTTCGACTGCATGGTGCTGGACTTGACGCTGCCCGACATCAGCGGCTTCGACGTGCTCGACCTGGTGGGCAAGCAGCCCGGGCTGCGCGACCTGCCGGTGGTCATCTACACGGCGCAGGACCTGAGCCGCAAGGAGGTGGCGAAGCTGAAGCGCTACGCCAAGACCATCGTCATCAAGGACGCCCGCTCGCCCGAGCGCCTGCTCGACGAGACGGCCCTGTTCCTGCACCGCTCGCACGCCAGCCTGCCCGAGGCGCAGCGCCGCATGCTCGACGAGATCCACGCCGCCGACGGCGGCCTGGCCGGACGCAAGGTGCTCATCGTCGACGACGACCTGCGCAACATCTTCGCCCTCAGCTCGCTGCTGGAGCGCCAGCAGATGCAGGTGTCCTTCGCCGAAAACGGCCGCGACGGCATCGAGGTGCTGGAAAAGGACCCGGGCATCGAGATCGTCCTGATGGACATCATGATGCCGGAGATGGACGGCTACGACACCATGCGGGCGATCCGCCGCATCCCCAAGTTCAAGTCGCTGCCCATCATCACGCTGACGGCCAAGGCGATGAAGGGCGACCGCGACAAATGCATCGCCGCCGGCGCCTCCGACTACATCACCAAGCCGGTCGACGTGGCGCAACTGCTGTCGCTGATGCGGGTATGGCTGCATTGAGGGGCGCCGCCCCGGCGCCCGACGTCGAGGAGCTGGAAATCGCGCTGCTGCTGGAGGCGCTGCTGCAGCGCTACGGCTACGACTTCCGCGCCTTCGAACGCGCCGCCGTGCGCCGCAAGCTGCGCGGCGCGCTGCGCCAGCGCGGCCTGGCCAGCATCTCGGCGCTGCAGGAGCAGGTGCTGCACCAGCCGCAGGCCGGCGCGGCGCTGCTGCGCGCGCTCGGCGTGGCGCCGGCCGCGCCCTTCGACGACCCCGCCGAGGCGCGCCAGTTGCGCGCCGTGCTCGGCGCCTGCCTGCCCGCGTCGGCCGCGCCGAAGGTGTGGCTGGCCGAATGCGCCGGCGCCGGCCAGGCGTGGACGCTGGCAATCCTGCTGCAGGAGGAGCGGCTGCAGGCGCGCACGGAGATTTTCGCCACGGTCGCCAGCGAGCAGGCGCTGGCCGAGGCGGCCGACGCCGGCTTCCCGGCCGCGCGCCTGGACGAGTACGCGGCGCACTACCGGCGCAGCGGCGGCAGCGCCCGCTTCGCCGACTACTTCGAGCTGGGCGGCGGCCGCGCCGTGCTGCGGCCGGCGCTGCGCAGCCGCATCACATGGGCGCAGTACAACCTGGTGACGGACGCGTCCTGCAACGAATTCCAGCTGATCGTGTGCCGCCGCGCCCTGCCCGACTATGGCCCCCTGCTGCGCCGGCGCGTGCTGCAACTGTTCCACGACAGCCTGGCGCGCTTCGGCGTGCTCGGCATCGACGCCCCGCTGCGCGCCGACGACGCGCTGGCGCACTGCTACCAGGCGCTGGATGCCCAACAGCCATGGTACAAGCGCATCGCGTAGACGGCGCCAAGCGGGACCGGTCCCGCCGCGCCGCTCCGGCTCAGGCGGCCTTGCGCTTCATCCCGTTCAGCTCGGCGGTGATTTTCGCCGCCCTGGCGCCGGCCTCCCTCTTCAAGCCGTCGCTGGCTTGCTGGGCCGCCTTGGTGCTGCGGAACCAGTCGGCGCTGATGCTGTCGCCCATCCGCTCGGACACCAGATGCCAGGCATAGGCTTCCGCCAGATTATTCTCCTGCAAATACAGTTCGGCGATGATGCCGGCCGAGCGGATGTTGCCGGCCGCCAGAGCCTCCTTGAACGACTGCTTGGCCGCCAGCGCATAGTCGGTGCCGCTGTCGTACTCGGGATTGGCCTTGTTGCCGTTGAGCTCGAAATAATATTTTTCCCCCAGGTGCACCATCGCATAGGCGTCGCCGCCCTTGGCCAGCATGCGCAGGGTCTTCAAGTCCTTGCTGTAATAATCCGGCGGCACCATATACCCGAGGGCCGCCATTTTCTGCCGCCGCGCCGCTTCCGCCGCCGAGATCACTTCCTTCTCCGGCTGGCCGGCGGCGGGCGCCGCGCCGGCGCCGCCGGCCAGCACGTCCGACACCGGTGCACCCGGCCCGAACGGCGACTGCAGCTCGGGGTTGCCGAGCAAAACGCTCTTGCCGGCGCCGGCCGCGCCGGCGGCAGCGGCCGCCCCGCCCGGCGCCGCTGTAGCATCGGCCTGCGCCGCGCCGGCCGCGCCGCCGGCCGCGCCGACGCCGGGGGCCACAGGGCCTGGCCAGAAGAAATAGGTGGCAAACGCGGCGCATGCCAATGCGACGCAAATCCAAATGCGATGCGATGTTCTCATGTCTGATCCGATGGGTATCCCCGGCCCGCGCAAACGCCCGGACCGGGGCGCCGCCGTTTAAGCGCGCGGCAGGTTATTGAAGCAATTCAGCACGCCGTTCGCATAGCCCCAGCGCGTGTAGTAGTCACGCTGGGCCGGCGTGCCGTGCTCGCCGTAATCGGCGGCGGCGCGGGCGCTGCTGACGGCGCCGGCCAGGAAGGATGCGTAGCCGAGGTTGTTTTGCGCGTAGCGGATGAAGGAACCCCCGGTGCAATCGGCCTGCAACTCATTGTAGGGCGCGAGGTTGTTGATGTTGTGGGTGAACTGGATCGAATGGCCCCACTCGTGCGCCAGCACCATCTTGGCGACATAATTGCCGTGCTGGTTTTCCTGCGATTGCAGGAAACCGGTGCCGACGCTGATGATGCGCGGGCCGCAAGCCACCGCGCTCGGCGACGGTTCGCCGCAGGCGTTCTGGTTGATGTAGATGGTCGGCTGCGCGTACTGGCCCAGCTGGCCGCGGATTTCATTGCCGCTGTTGTTGATGTAAGTGCTGTTGACGGGGACGGAATTGGCGCTTTGCGACAGGCTGCAGAACACCAGTGCGACGGCGACGGACAAACGGGCTTGCTTTCTCATGTAGTCTCTCTCCAAGTTATAGGACAGCGTTGGCCTGCCCCTGCATAGGGGAACTTGTGCAAACTTCCCTTCTGTGAGGGCCTTGTTTATATGATATGAAGCAATGCCAGTGTGCCACACCTTTTTGAGCAATATTTAACTTTTTATATACTTGTTGTTTGTTTACCATACCAATACAACACCAGCGCCGTTCCGCGGCGCCGGCTTGCTGTCTAGTACGGCGCCGCCGCGCTGGGCCGCGCGGCGATGCGGTCGCGGTAGGCTTGCAGATGCGCCAGGCCCTCGTCGCCGGGGCGGTATTTCATCAGTCCGCGGGCGAACTCCAGGGCGCAAAAAGCGGTGATGTCGGCGATCGTGAAACGCGCGCCCGCCAGGTAGGGCTGGCCCGCCAGCGTCTGGTCCAACCAGCATGCGACGTCGCGCATCTTCTCGCCCTGCGCGGCGCCGAAGGCGGAGAACTGCGGCTGCTCCAGCACGGCCAGGGCCGGATGGCCGTGGCGCGCCCAGTTGGTGACGCTGACGAACAGGTGCAGTTCGGCGCGGCGGTCGGCCATTTCGATGAATGCCCGTTCCTCGTAGCCCTCGCCCATCAGATTCGGCTCCGGCTGCAATCCTTCGATATAGGTGCAGATGGCGCGCGTCTCGGTCAGCAGGCGGCCGTCGTCGAGCTCCAGCACCGGCACCCGGCCAAGCGGATTTTTCGCGCGGAACGATGGCGCGTTTTGCGCGCCCGCCAGGATGTCGATGTCGACCAGTTCGACGCCGCTTATGCCTTTTTCGGCTAAAAACATGGCGACGCGGCGCGGATTCGGTGCGCGTGTGCTGCTGTACAGTTTCATGTCCTCTCCTTGGTGGTGGCCGCGACGACCCGGCGCCGCCGATGCGGCAGGCCGCTCAATCGCTACGCCCGATCATAGCGCTAATTATCCGGCCATGCTTTAAGTATAGGCATGATTGGCATGTTGACATGCCCCCGCTTTCACTTTAGATTGTCCGAGGGGAAGCGCTGCCAAACCGCATCAGCGATGTCCCATGTCCTACCTCCCGGACGCGGGCCCCAGCGGCGCGCCGTCCCGGCCCTCCATGCTTACATAAACAGGGATTCCATGCATCGCAAACTCATCTCCAGCGCCGTGCTGACACTGATCGCCCTGGCCGGCGTCCCGGCCGCCGCGGCTGCGGCGCCCGGCGCCGCCGTGCGCGCCGAAGCGACCACGCAATTGCCGCGCGGCGTCAGCCCGAGCCATTACCAGCTGTCGATCACGCCCGACGCCCGCGCCGCCAGCTTCAGCGCGAAGGCGGCCATCACGCTGACCGTCAGCGAGCCGACGGCCACCATCACGCTGCACGCGAACGAGCTGCGCTTTGCCGGCGCCGTGCTGCAGGCGGCCGGCCAGCCGGACCAGGCGGCCAGCGCCATCACGCTCGACGCGGCGGCGCAGACGGCCACCTTGCGCTTCGCCCGGCCGCTGGCCAAGGGCCGCTACATCCTGGCGCTCGACTATAGCGGCAAGATCCGCAGCCAGGCCACCGGCCTGTTCTCGCTCGACTACGACAGCGCCGAGGGCAGCAAGCGCGCCCTCTACACCCAGTTCGAGAATTCCGACGCGCGCGCCATGATCCCGTGCTGGGACGAGCCGGCCTACAAGGCCACGTTCGCGCTGGACGTGACGGTGCCGTCCGGCGAGATGGCGGTCGGCAACATGCCGGCGACCGGCAGCACCGAGCTGGGCGACGGCCGCAAGCGCGTCCAGTTCGCCACGACGCCGAAGATGTCCACCTATCTGCTGTTCCTCGCCGTCGGCGACTTCGAGCGCGCCACGGCGATGGTCGACGGCACCGAGCTGGGCGTCGTCACCAAGCGGGGCGCGCTGCCGCAGGCCCGCTACGCGCTCGACGAGTCGCAAGCCCTGCTGCGCGAGTTCAACAACTACTTCGGCGTGCGCTACCCGCTGCCCAAGCTCGACAACATCGCCGCGCCCGGCCGCAGCCAGTTCTTCGGCGCCATGGAAAACTGGGGCGCCATCTTCACCTTCGAATACGCGCTGCTGGTCGACCCGCGCATCTCGACCCAGTCCGACAAGCAGGGCATCTACATGACGCTGGCCCACGAGATGGCGCACCAGTGGTTCGGCGACTTGGTGACGATGCGCTGGTGGGACAACCTCTGGCTCAACGAGGGCTTCGCCTCGTGGATGGAGGCGCGCACCACCGAGCGCCTGCATCCGGAGTGGAACACCCACATAGGCGCCGTCGGCGCGCGCGAATCGGCCTTCGCCAGCGACGCGCTGCAGACCACCCATCCGATCGTGCAGCCGATCGCCACGGTGGAACAGGCCAGCCAGGCCTTCGACAACATCACCTACCAGAAAGGCGAGGCCGTCATCCGCATGCTCGAAGCCTATGTCGGCGCCGACGCCTGGCGCCAGGGCGTGCGCGCCTATATGCGGCAGCACGCCTACGGCAACACCGTCTCGGACGACCTGTGGCGCCATGTCGAGCGCGCCGCCGGCAAGCCCGTCACCGCCATCGCCCACGACTTCACGCTGCGCGCCGGCGTGCCGCTGATACGCGTCGGCGACGCCGTCTGCAGCGGCGGCCAGAGCCGCCTCACGCTGACGCAGGGCGAGTTCAGCAAGGACCGCCCGGACAAGAAGCCGGGCGCCTGGCGCGTGCCGGTGCTGGCCCAGACCCCGGGCAAGGTCGCCGTGCGCGCCCTCGTCAGCGGCGGCAAGGCCAGCATCAGCGTGCCCGGTTGCGGGCCGGTGCTGGTGAACGCCGGCCAGAGCGGCTACTACCGCACGCTGTACACGCCGCGCAGCTTCGCCGCCGTCGCCGCCGGCTTCGCCGCGCTGGCGCCGATCGACCAGCTCGGCGTGCTGTCGGACACCTACGCGCTCGGCATGGCCGGCCTGCAGCCGACCTCGGACTTCCTCGAACTGGCCAGGGCGACGCCGCTGGACGCCGACACCCAGGTGTGGGGCAAGATCGCCGCCATCTTGCGCAGCTTGCACGACAACTACCAGGGCGAGCCGCAGCGGCAGCAGAAATTCGCCGCCTTCGCCATCGCCCGGCTGGCGCCGCTGATGGCGAAAACCGGCTGGACGCCGCGCGCCAGCGAACCGGACACGGTCGCCAACCTGCGCGCCGAACTGATCGCCGCGCTGGGCCGGCTGGGCGACCCGGCCGTCATCGCCGAGGCGCGCCGCCGCTACGCCGCCCAGGCCGGCGACCCGGCCGCGATGCCGGCGGCGCTGCGCCGCACCATCCTCGGCGTCGTCGCGCAGAACGCCGACAGCGCCACCTGGGAATCGCTGCACGCGGCCGCGCTGAGCGAGAAGACGCCGCTGGTGCGCAACCATCTGTACGACATGCTGGCCTACAGCAAGGACGGCGCGCTGGCGCAGCGCGCGCTGGAGCTGGCCCTCACCGACGAACCGGGCCTGACCAACAGCCCGGCGATGATCAACATGGTGGCGGCGCACCACCCGGACCTGGCATTCGACTTCGCGCTGGCCCACCTGCCGCAGGTGAACGCGCGCGTCGACTCGAACTCGCGCAGCCGCTACTTCCCGCGCCTGGCCTCCGGTTCGGCCGATCCGGCCATGATCGCCAAGGTCAACGCCTACGCCAGCAGCCATCTGCCGGCCGACGCGCGCGCCGACGCCGCGACATCGGTGGCCAACATCAAGTACCGCATCAAGCTGCGCAAGGAGCGCCTGCCGACGATCGACGCCTGGCTGGCGCGCACGCAGCAGTAAGGCGCGGGCAAAAAAAAAAGGCCGGCCCCGCGTACTGCGGAAGCCGGCCGAAACGCTGTCTGAAGGCGTCGGGATAAAACCTGGGACGGCTGCGGCCTTGGCGGCCGGAGCGGAATTTGTGCCGGTCATGAGGTGTCCGGCAGCCTTGCGCGCGGCGAATACCGCGCGCCACATGCACACTGTGCCAGCAATCGGGAGGGGCAGGCTTAAGATCGTCTTAAGCCTGCGGTGGAGGGTGTGCCGGGGGCGGGGAAATCTGGTGCCGGTGCTCGAGGTCACCGGCTAACCTGCTGAGACTCGTGCCGTGAAATCCTACGTCTGCTTGGGGCGTAGCGACCAACTTGGAGCGAGCTGAAGCCAGCGAAACGAATCATAACGACACCATGTTACGGGCGCATGACGCAGCGCAAAGAAATGGCGCGCGCGGCGAAAAAATCCGTGGGCGGCGGCGGCAAGGCCGGGAGAAACGGCGGCAATGGCGCGCGGCGCATATGTATGATTGCAACAGATAATCGGGGGAAAGTTCATTGATGCCAATTCGCACCACACCACGCCGCCTCATCGCGCCCATCGCGCTGGCCTGCCTGCTGGGCGCCTGCGCGCCGGCGCCGCGCGTGCCACCCGCCGCGCCGGCGGCGCCGGCCGCCGCCGACGACTTCGGGCAAGCCTATTATGCGCGGCTGCAGGCCGGCGGGCAGACGGTGTTGCGCATCGACCCGCAAGCCTCGCTGATCGGCGTCACCGTGCGCCGCGGCGGCGTGCTGGCGCGCATGGGCCATGACCACATCGTCGCCAGCCGCGGCGTCGCCGGCTTCGTCGCCCCGGCCCTGGGCCGCGCCGACTTCCATTTCCGCCTCGACCAGCTCAGCGTCGACGAGGCCGGCCTGCGCCAGGAGGCCGGCCTGGACAGCAAGCCCTCGCCGGCCGACATCGAGGGCACCCGCAACAATATGCTGACGCGCGTGCTCGACGCCGCCCACTTCCCCGACGTGCTGGTGCACGCCGAGCGGACGGCGGCCGACGCGCCGCTGCGCGTGTCGATCACGCTGCACGGCGTCACGCGCACGCTGGACATCCCCGTCGCCATCGAGGCCGGCGCCGATGGCCGCGGCCTGGTCGCCAGCGGCAGCGTGGCGCTCAAGCAGAGCGACTTCGGGCTGGTGCCCTTTGCCGTGTTCGGCGGCGCGCTCGCCGTGCAGGACCGCATGGAGCTGCGTTTCCGCCTGGTCAGCCGCTAGCGCCTCAGCGCGCGATCATCAGGCGCAGGCCCAGGGCGACGAAGATGCCGCCGGCGACGCGGTCCAGCCACAGGCCGGCGCGCGGCCTGTGGTTGAGCCATGTGCCGACGGCGCCCGAGAAATAGCCCAGCAAGCCGAACAGCACACAGGCCTGGGCCGTGAAGATCAGCCCCAGTTGCGCCGTCTGCCAGCTGACGCCGCCGCGCTCGGCCAGCACGAATTGCGGCAGGAAGGACAGGAAGAACAGCACGACCTTCGGATTGATGCTGTTGGCGAACAAACCCTTGGCGAACAGGCGCGCCAGCGATTCGTCCGGCACGGCGGCGCCGTCGACGCGGGCGCCGCCACGGCTGCGCAGCGCGCCGATGCCGAGCCAGACCAGGTACAGGCCGCCGCACACCTTGAGCGCGGCAAACGCCGGCGGCGAGGCGGCGATCAGCGCGCTCACGCCCAGCGTGGCCAGCAGCGTGTGGCTCAGGCAACCGAGCGCGCAGCCGAGCCCGAAAACCATGCCCTGGCGGCGCCCGCGCGACATGCCGACGCCCAGCACCATCAGGTTGTCCGGTCCCGGCGAGGCGGTGATGAGGAGCGCGGCGGCGAGAAATCCGAAAAACTGTTCTGGGCTGATCAACATGGGAAACCGTTCTGATTGGTAATAAATCGCCATGATACAGGGGGCGCGGCAGCGGCGCAGCCCGCGCCGCGCAACGCTTTGAGAAAGCGGCATTAGCGCCAGATACAGTTTGTCGATTAAAATGTTGACCAACTAGCGCACCCCCTCCGCACCCGCATCGCACCGGCGCAAGCGGCATTTCACTGAGCACAACTGGCAATATGGCCAAATTTCCGACCACATTCCTGTCGTTTGCCCGTCTGCGCGACCTCGCACTGTTGCTGCTGCTATTGCTGCTGGCCTGGCCGCCGTGCCGCGCCGACGCGGTCGGGGCGCCGCTGCCGCTGCGGGAACACCTCGTCGGCCAGCTGGCCGACGGCGCCCGCCTGTTCGCCGCCGGCGCCGAGGCGGCGCCGGCCGACGCAGCCGCGCTGCCGGCCTGGCTGGCGACGCTGCGTCCGCAGTCCCACGTCGACCTGTTCGGCGGCAGTTACTGGTTGTACGCGCGGGTGCGCAACGACAGCGCGCACGAAGCCTGGGTGCTGGACGCCAACGACACGCTGATCGACAGCATCGAGGCCAGGGTCTACGAAGAGCGCGGCGGCGCCGTCACGCTGCATAGCGGCTACCGCCAGCCGCACGATTACATGCTGCACTATGGCAAGGACATCACGCTCAAGCCGGGCGCCACCTACCATGTGCTGCTGCGCTTCTCCAGCCCCTACTTCGCGCGCGCGCCCGTGTTCGCCGTCAGCCCGCGCGACGCCTACCGGCGCCTGGTGGCGCGCGAAAACACCCTCATCATCGGCGCCATCGGCGCGCTGCTGGCGATGGCGCTGTTTAATTTCTTCATCTTTTCGATTACCCGCGACCGCTCCTCGGTCTATTATGCGCTGTACGTGCTCAGCTACGGCATCGCCTGGGCGATGACTTTCCACCTGCCGACCGACCTGTTCGGCTGGCACCAGTTACAACTGCATTATGTGCCGTTCTTCCTGCTGCCCGTGTTCGGCACCCTGTTTTACCTCAACTTCCTGCAACTGGCCGAATTCTCGCCGCGCCTGGCGCGGCTCAGCCGCGTCAATCTGTTGCTGCCGCTGCTGCTGTTGCCCAGCTGCCTGGTCGCGCTGCCCTACGCCCACACGCTGGCCACCATCGTCATCGCCATCTGGATGGCGCTGGCGCTGCTGTGCGGCATCGCCGCCTGGCGCCGCGGCTTCCAGCCGGCGCGCTATTTCGTCTGCGCCTTCATCGCCCTGATACTGCCCGGCCTGGCCGTGCTGCCCGCCAACCTGGGGCTGATTCCGGCCGTCGTCGACAACGCCCAGTTGTTCACGCTGCTCGGCGGCACCCTCGACAGCCTGCTGCTGGCCTTCGCGCTGGCCGACCAGATCCGCCTGCTGCGCAACCACCTGGAGCGGCGCGTCAGCGAGCGCACCTTCGAGCTGAGCAGCACCAACGACGCGCTGACGCTGGCCAAGGAGCGCGCCGAGGTGGTCAGCCGCCACCGCATCGACTTCCTGTCGGCGATGAGCCACGACATCCGCACGCCGCTGGCCGGCGTCATCGGCATGCTCAAGTTCGCGCTGCGCGACCAGTCCGTGCGCGGGCGCACCGAGGAATACCTGCGCATCGGCCTGCACAACGGCGAAGCCCTGCTGGTCATCCTCAACGACATCCTCGACTTCGCCAAGATCGACGCCGGCAAGCTGAGCATCGAAGCGGTCGACTTCGACCTGCTGGCGCTGCTCGACGACGCCGTCGGCATCGTCCAGGGCCACGCCGACGCCAAGAGCCTGCTGCTGCGGCGCGAACTGGCGCTGGACTTGCCGCGCTATGTGCGCGCCGACCCGACCCGGCTGCGGCAAATCCTCATCAATCTGCTCGGCAACGCGATCAAGTTCACGGCCAGCGGCGAGGTGCGGCTGGCCGCGCGCCCGGCCGGCGGCGGCGTCGCCTTCAGCGTCAGCGACACCGGCCCCGGCATCGCCGCCGAGACGCAGGCGCGGCTGTTCCGCAAATTCGAGCAGGCCGACCAATCGACGACGCGGCAATACGGCGGCACCGGCCTGGGCCTGGCGATCTGCAAGGAACTGGTCGACCTGATGGGCGGCAGCATCGGCGTCGACAGCGCGCCCGGCGCCGGCGCGCGCTTTCACTTCACGCTGCCGCTGGCCCCGGGGGCGGCGCCGGCGCCCCGGCCGGCGGCCGCTGCGCCGGCGCGCCACGCCCACCGCCTGCGCGTGCTGTGCGCCGAGGACGTGCGCACCAACCAGATCATCATCGCCACCCTGCTCGAAGGCATGGGGCATCAGGTGCGCATCGTCGACAATGGCGCCGATGCCTTGCGCGCGCTCGCCGAGGCCGGCTACGACCTGGTGCTGATGGACGGGCGCATGCCGCTGATGGACGGCGAGCAGGCGGCGCGGCTGATCCGCGCCGGCGGCCACGCCGGGCGGGCCGTGCTGGACCCCAACGTGCCCATCGTCGCGCTGACGGCCAACGCCGGCGAACACGAGCGCCGGCGCTACCTGGCCGCCGGCATGGACGGCTTCCTCAGCAAGCCCATCGACGAAGCCCTGCTGCACCGGCAGATCGAGGCGACCATCGCGCTGCTGCGCAGCCGCGGCCAGCCGCTGCGCCCGGCCGATACGGCGCCGGCCGAGGCCGACGCCGACGCGCTGGCGCGGCAATTCGGCGTCGCCGCGCCGCCGCCGGCGCCCGCCGGCGCGATCCACATCCTGCCGCTGGCCGGCCTGTCGCCGCAGCACATGCGGCGCATCGCGCTGGCCTTCCTCGACGAGGCGCCGCGGCGTCTGGCGCTGGCCCGCCACGCCGTCGACAACGGCAACGCCGGCGCCGCCGCGGCCGCCTTCCACGCCCTCAAGGGCAGCGCCGGCTATCTGAGCGGCCAGCACCTGCACGGCCTGTGCCACGCGATGGAGGCGCTGGCCGGCGACGGCGCGCTCGACGCCGTGCGCCAGGCGCTGCCGGAAGTGGGCGCCGCGCTGGAGCGGGCCTGCGCCGACCTGCGCGGCGCCGCGCCCGGCATCTGAGGCAGGACAAACCTGGGGACAAAAGAAACAATTCCCCTTCGCAATATTGTAAGATGTCTACAGTATTTGCCACCCATCCAAAGAAAGCCCACCATGCGTCTGTTCAGCCCAGCCCAAGGCATCCTCATTTTGTGCGCGGCCCTGTTGTCGGCCTGCGGCGTCAGCGTCGAACAGGGCGCCGGCGACAAAGTCGCCATTCCGGCGGAAGTGGCCGGCAAATGGCAGGTGCAGGTCAAGGACAGCGCCGACAAGGCGATGCAGATCGCCGCCGCCGGCGACACGATGAGCTTGCAATGGAGCGGCGCCGGCAAGGACGACTTGCCGGGCACGGCCTTCCTCTACCAATTCCGCGGCAAGGAATATGTGCTCATCGACAATGGCGAGAAAGCCGGCGGCTACACGCCGCTGCAAGTGTCCTCGCGCAGCGCCAGCGACATCAAGCTGCGCGCCCTCGATCCGAAGCGCGTCGCGCTGCGCCTGAAGAAGATGAAAAGCCCCGTCACCTACCGCAAGCAGTGGTTGCGCCAGGAAATCTATCTTGAGGCGGGCATGTTCGAGAAACTGCTGACGCTGCACGAAGAGGCGATCTTCCAGAAGGAAATCGCGATTCACATGCAGAAACTGCCGGAGTAAGCGGCGGCCCGCCTCAAAAATCCGTCTCGCCCCGGACCAGCCCGGGGCTGCCGCAGATGGCCCGCGCCGCTTGCATGCCGGCCATCACGGCCGCCTCGACGCAGCCGGCGTTCAAGCCGGTCTTGATCCAGTCCCCCGTCAGATACAGATTGGCAAAGCCGGACTGCTGCGTCGCCAGCCGGTAGCGCGAGCTGCCCACCACCGACATCACATACCGTTCGGCGGGGTCGACGTTGGCGCGCCAGTACTGGCCGTCGAAGCGCGCCGCCCCGCTGCCCTCGTGCGCATCGACCAGCCACTGCCACGGGAAGGCGCCGGCCGGCCCGGCCGCCGGCCACAGCGCGCCTATCTGCCCGCACAACTGTTTCAGCGCGCCCTGCCTGACGCGCTCATTGCACTGCGCCACGAAGCCGCCGTCGTTGAACGGCGGATAGGCCGCCACCGCCAGCGCGCCGCAGAAGTACGCGACGCTCTTCGGCGCCGCCCCGGCCGGCCAGTCTTCGCGCGCCAACACCTGGTCCATGGCCGCCCAAGTGTCGAAGGGCGGCGCGAACGCGCTCAGCAACGGCTGCTGCCCGCCCGGCCGCCAAGTCCAGCCCAGTTGCGCCAGGTCCCGGTTCAGCCACAGCTGATACGCCTGCGTCGCCACCGTCCGCAGCTTGACGGATGTGGCCTTCAGCGCCGGGCTGAGCTCCAGCAATTGCGGACACAGGGCCGGCAGCGCGCCGACCGGCACGCCGAACACCACCTTGTCGAAGTCGACCCCGCGCCGCAGCGTGACGCTGGGCGGCGGCTTGCCGAAATGCCGCTCGTGCATCTGCGGCCAGTCGCTCCAGTACGATTCGAGGTCGACGGCGCCGGCCCGCAGCAGCGCCGCCTGGGCCGGCTCGACCTGGCCCAGGTCCGGCGCGCCCGGCCAGCAGGCCAGCCCCCTCACCGTCACCAGCGGCTGGTACTCCTGGCCCGGCGCGGCCAGCGCCACCTGCTGCGTGACGCGGATGCTGTCGATGTCGCCCCGCAGCGCCAGCAGCTCCTCGACCTTGTGGAAGAACTTGAAGCGCACGCCGCGCCGGCGCAGCAACTCGTACAGGGGCGCGAAGACGCAGTCGCCCATGCCGGCCTGCATCTTGAACATGATGCCGCCCCGGTAGCCCAGGCAGATCCGCGCCATCGCCCGCAACAGCGTGCCCGCCTCGACATTCGGCCGGCCGGTGTCGCCGTCCTCGTAGGCGAACACCAGGTCGTAGCAGGCGCGCACCGGGGCCGAGTTGACGCACCATTCCTCGTCGCCGCCGTGCTTGCGCAGCCAGTCGCGCAGGTCGATGTCGTTGATGACGTCGAAGCCGTGCCGCAGCACGCCATCCTCGAACAGGCCGCGCAGCACCGTGATGCCGAGGTCGAGGCAGATCAGCAGGCGGCGCAAGTCGTCGTTGCCGTCAAGGGCGGCGCGGTAACGCGCGTGCAGCCAGGTACGGATGCCGGCCAGCGTCGCCGCCAGCATGCGGTGTTCGGCGCTGCCGTGCAGGCGCGAATCGGGCGCCAGCCGGCCCGCCAGCGTCGCCAGCGCGGCGGCAGCCAAGGCCACGTCCAGGCCCAGCTCGCCGGCCTCGCCCGCCACCGCGTCGGCCAGGCGCCGCAGCCAGCCCGGCCACTTGCCGTTCGGCGTGGGCGCCATGGCTTCGGCCTGGCGCGCGCTTCGGCCGATCTGCCCGGCCCAGGCGGCAATCCAGCCGAACAGCGCCAGCGCCATCTGCCATGGCGTCAACTCACCGCCCGCATCGCCCGGTTCGCCCGGCAGCGCCGGAAAAACCATCGACCAGTTGCGCCACTGGCCCTGCACGTCTTCGGCCAGCGCCACATAGTCTTGCAGCTTGAAGGCGTCGCGCCACGTCGCCAGCGGCGCGCCGGCCGGCCTGTCCAGGCTGGCGTAGACCTGGCGCATCATCGCGAAGGCGTTGGCGTAGCAGCCGAACCAGACGTGCAAGCCATGCTCCTCGATGCGCTGGCTGGCCGCCGCGTTGCGCCCGCTGGCGCCCTTGCCGCCCAGGCGCCAGCCGGACTGGTAGACGGTGATCGCGTACCGGCCGGGCTGCTGGCTCAGATAATAGGCGGCCGTCATCGCGCCGACGCCGCCGCCGAGGATGGCGATTTTTTCCGCCGCGACGGCGGAATTGTCGACCAGTTCCTCGCCCGGCATGGTCGTGAAGTCGAACTGTATGTGGAAGGGCAGGACGGCGCTTTGCGGCCCCAGTTGCAAGCCGAGCGTCTGGTCGAGCGGAAAGCTGGCAAAGGCGTGCACGCTGCATTCGTACTCATAGCCGAGCAGGCGGCCGCTGTGCAGGCGCTCGATGTCGGCCGGCACCGCCAGCAGCGCCTGGTACACCGCCTTGACGCCCGCGCTGTCGGGAAATTGTTTCAGGAGAATCTGGTCGACGCGGGGGCGGCGCAGCAGCGACAGGATATGCGCCCAGCCGGCCCCGTCCATATTGAGGAAATCTGGGACCGACTGCAACAGCGCAAATGCCTGTTCGATCAGGTCGGCAAAACCGTGGACCGGCTTGTGTTCGCCCGTTTTCACGGTGGCGTTCACCTCCAGCAAGGGATGCCGGGCGATTTTGGTTTCCCGCGCAAACGGCTGGAAGCCCCGCAGCGCCACCGCGCAACGCAGCGGCTCCGCGCCGGCGGCCGGCATCGCGTAGTCGCACAGGTATTTCGAGTAACCGAACAGTTCGCGGCCGTTCACCAGCGCCATCGCGTCGTCGACGAAGATATGGCAGGGATGCCAATACAACTGCGCCGGCTTGCCGGCCCCGTCCATCGCCCCGACCATGATCCAGGTGATGACCTCGCCCTCGCTGAGCCAGCCCTTGGCGCGGTCGGCCGGATCGGCCGAATCGGCGTGCCCGATACGGTTGAAGGTCAACAGCACATATGGCGACAGCGCCTTCAGCGTCAGGCGCCCGGCCGCCACCTCGTTGAGCGTCGTGTCGATGGTCGCCTGCAGTTTCGCCAGGTCGCCGCGGACGAAAAAACCGTACATGTCCGACTGTTGCAACTGCATGGGCGCGTGCATCAACACCGAGCCACCCTGGTAAATATAAGCAGGTCTGGTCGCCATCGCCGCCCCCGATTGTGTTCATCATTTCACAATCCCGAGTGTATTTTCAAAATGCCGATTGAAAAACGCGAAATATCAAGGCGTGTCGCCTAGGCGGAACGAGGTGTAGGATAGGGAGTGCCGATCCCGCTTGCGGCAGGACATGGCACTTCTGGAAAACCCTCTCAGGGCGAGGACTTTACTGCGATGCAATTCGACTTATTGAACAAACCCGATGGCCGCACGGCAATTTTGCTGCCATCGGGGTTCGTGCTGGATTTATTGGCGCCGGATGCGACCGGCTTGCCCATCAGCGACATTTCCCTCTGCCTGGCGTCGCAACCGCGCTGGGGCGGCGCGGCAAGGCCGTGGTACTCCGTGGCCGAGCATTCGCTGATGGTGTCGCGGCTGGTGCCGCCCGATCTCGCTTATGCGGCGCTGCTGCACGACTGCGAGGAATTCCTTGGCGACTGGCCGTCGCCGGTGAAAATCATGCTGGGCCGGGACTATCTGAAGGAACGCCTGCACCCGGTCAAGAACACGCTGCGCCGCCGATTCGGCTTCCAGGACGAGCATCCGGCCATCAAGCACGCCGACCTGGTCTGCATGGCGACCGAACTGCGCGACTTGCTGCCGCCCGCATGGATGGACTGGGGCCATCTGCCGCCCCCCCATCCAGACAAGATCGTTCCTGTCGGCCCCGAGCGCGCCCATGCACTCTTCCTGGAGCGCTTCGAGGAGTTGAAACATTTGGCGGCCGCGCCGCCGCGGGAGCCGCGCAAGCGCATGAAAGTGCCGTGACAGGCCCGATATTCCCCGGATCGGCGCCCCGCTCGCCCGAATTCTCACGAGGCGCAGCTAACTGCCAGTGTTTGCAGGAGGTTTTTCTAGATATCCACAGCTACTGTGGATAAAGTTGTTGATAAGGCCCACTTGACAAGCCGCAACGCCAGCACTGATGCGGGTTTCAACAAATTGCCCATTCCGAAGGCAATATTTAAAATGAATAAAATCAATGACTTAGCAAATGCGTTTGCGTTACATCAAATGCATTTTTTATATTTTTAAGAAATATTTTCTCGGCAGACATGCTAGCGCCGCCCGCCGGGCGGGAATGCTTTGACAAAAGTTCTGCACTGGAATAGTGTCGTCATGCGGCGCATGCACATCTGACAGCGCAGCGTGACAATAGGGGAACGGTTCCCTGTTTTGACTGTGACGGACAAGGCATGGATGCGAAAATGGCTAGCGACGAATCCGACTCGAATTGGTTGATCGAAGAGGACTTACCGGAAACGGACAACCAGACGGACGGCGCGGGCGCGCCGCCGCCGTGGCGCGTATTGATCGTCGACGATGATGTCGATGTGCACGTCGTCACCAAGTTTTCATTGAGCAACAGCTCCTTCCTCGGACGCCGCCTCAGCTTTCTGCACGCTTACAGCGGCGCGGAGGCGCTGACGGTGCTGCGCAACACGCCGGATATCGCCGTGGTGCTGCTCGACGTCATCATGGAAAGCAACGACGCCGGCTTGCAGGTGGCGCGGCGCATCCGCGACGAGCTGGGCAACAAACTGGTACGCATCGTGCTGCGCACCGGCCAGCCCGGCCAGGCGCTGGAACACAGCATCATCGTCGACTACGATATCAATGACTTCTGGTGCAAGACCGACCTGACGACACGCAAGCTGTTTACCACCGTCATTTCTTCGCTGCGTACCTATTCCAGCCTGTCGAAGGCGGAACAGCGCGTGGCCAGCCTGGGCGCGGCGCTGGACAAGGCGCGCCGGCTGGAAACGGCGCTGGAGCGGCGCACGCTGCTGCTGACGCTGGACCGCGACGGCAATATTGCCGGCGCCAACGAGGCGCTGTGCGCCCTGCTCCACTACAGCGGCGAGCAACTGCTGGGACAGCCGCTGAGCATGCTGCGCGGGCCGCATGCGGACCAGGCCGCCTGCGACGCGGCCGTCCGGACGCTGGCCCAGGGACAAGCCTGGGCCGGCGACGTCGCCGCCCGCGCCAGCGACGGCGCCGCGCACGCCTTGCGGGCGCTGATCGTGCCGCTCGACAAGGACGGCGGCCAGGCCGCGCATTACCTGGCGATACTCACTCCCCCGGCGGCGCAGTAAGGCGGCAACAACGCTTTATTTTTGGGTTAAAACAACTACCACCCCAATACCACTGGACATGCATCCAGTGGAAAATACCGCCCTGAAAATGGCGGAAAAATGGGCCAAAAAACACTGTTCCCGACATGCTTGCGGCTAAGTGGCGGATTGTTAAGACCTTTTTCAGATATCCACATTGACTGTGGATATCTTTGTGGATAAGCGCCTATTGACACCCCCGCGAGCCAGTGCCTATGCGGGTTTCAATAAACTGCTCATTCAAACAGCAAAAATAAACCACATAAAAATCAAGCACTTACAAACCATAAGTTTGTGTTCGGAAAATATTTTGGGGAATTTCTTGTCGATATAATTTGTGCATAACTTGCCATTTGCATGGCAAAAATAACAATGCGCGACGCCACTGAAAAGTGCCGTCGCCGGGGTGGCGGAGCGTGGACGCGAACGCCGCGCTCTCAGTGCTGGGTTTTGCGGCGCAGTTCGGGATGCAGCAGCACCCTTTCGATCACCTGGGGAGCGACATTGCGCGACTTCAGGTATTCGATCGCGCACATCGTGTTGAACGTCGATTGCACGGAAATACCTTGATTGACGATGTGGTGACCCTCCTCATTGACGCGTTGTTGATACAGTTCCGTAATCATGGGGGAACGAAGAGCTTGAAGCAGTCTCGGCGCATTCATCACTTTCCTTCACTCAACTAATGACATCGTGGGGCGGATCGGACGTGAACGGCCAGTTCACAGCAAGGAGTATCGGCGAAGAACTTGCAAAGTCAATGTCAGCTTTCTATCGTGCCGCTAAATTTTTCTTCAGCGCCATGGAGCGCCTTGGCGCGGCATCTTGCGCCAGCTCAAACCAAGCGTCGATGGCCGGCCTAGCATGGAAGCAGGCGCCCCAGGGCGGCAGCAGCGGCGAGGACAATATGCACACTCCAACTTACCATTCCACCATCGTTCTGGAGCAGGAGGCGCTGAACCCGGGCGACGAGGCGGCGCCCGGCACCCCGGGCAGCGGCGAAAACGTCTGCGGCCATTGCCGCGCCCGCGGCATCATGGAGGATGGCCGCGCCTGCCCGATGTGCGGCGGCACGGGCATCGTCACCGCGGGCATAGGCGGCGGCTAATTGTTCGTGGACAAGCCGGCTCGGCCGGGGCGATAATGGCGCGATGACTTCCGCCACCGTAGCCGAACGGCCCCAACCGACCTCCCTGAGCGACCTGTTTATTTCCTTCACGCTGCTGGCCCTGCAAGGCTTTGGCGGCGTGCTGGCCGTGGTGCAACGCGAACTGGTCGAACGCAAGCGCTGGCTGACGCAGGAGGAATTTGTCGAAGAGTGGGCCGTCGCGCAGATCATGCCGGGGCCGAACGTCGTCAACCTGTCCCTGATGATAGGCGGGCGTTACTTCGGCCTGCCCGGCGCCCTGTGCGCGCTGGCCGGCATGCTGGCCGTGCCCCTGGTCATCGTCATCCTGCTGGCCTTGCTGTACACGCACTATTCCCACCTGCCCGGCATAGGCGGCGCGCTGCGCGGCATGGCCGCCGTCTCCGCCGGCCTGATCGCCGCGACCGGCTTGAAACTGGCGGCGACGCTGAAAAAGCATCCGCTGCCGCTGCGCCTGACGGTTCCCCTGTGCCTGCTCGGCGTGCTGATGGTGGCCGTCTTGCACTGGCCGCTGCTCTACATCCTGCTCGGCCTGGGCGGCCTGGGTTGCGTGCTGACCTACCGGAAGATCGCGCCGTGAGCGCCCCGCTGCACCTGGTGCTGAGCTGGGGCGACTGGCTCAACCTGTTCGCCCAGTATCTGCTGCTATCGCTGATGTCGATAGGCGGCGCCATTTCCACCACCGCCGAAATGCACCGCTTCCTGGTCGAGCAGCACCACTGGCTGACGCAGGCGCAATTCAACGAATCCATCGCCATCGCCCAGGCGGCGCCGGGACCGAATGTGCTGTTCGTCGCCCTGATGGGCTGGAACGTCGGCCTGAACGCCGGCAGCTACGTCGCCGCCCTGCTCGGCGTGGCCGTGACGATGGTCGGCATCATGCTGCCCAGCACGACGATCACCTACCTGGCCGCGCAGTGGGGCCACCGCAACCGCGACCTGCGCGCCGTGCGCGCCTTCAAACAGGGGATGGCGCCTACCGTCATCGCGCTGCTGATTTCGACCGGCATCATCCTGGGCGGCGCCAACCACGCCTGGCGCAGCGACTGGCCGCTGTGGACGCTGTCCCTGGTCAGCGGCCTGATCATCTGGCGCACCAAATTACATTTGCTGTGGCTGCTGGGCGCCGGCGCCGCGCTGGGTTGGTGCGGCCTGGTCTAAAGCGCCGCGCCGGCAATCCGGGCTCCGCCCCTCATACGGCCAGGTGGCGCCTGACGTCGTCGCCATCCATCAGCTCAGGCGCGCCGCCGGCCAGCACCTCGCCGCGCGACAACACGATAAATTTGTCGGCCAGCGCGCGCGCAAAGTCGAAATACTGTTCGCATAGCAAGATGGCGATGTCGCCGCGCTGGCGCAGCAAACGGATTACCCGCTCGATGTCCTTGATAATCGACGGCTGGATGCCCTCGGTCGGCTCGTCGAGCATGATCAGTTGCGGCCGCGCCAGCAGGGCGCGCGCGATCGCCAGTTGCTGCTGCTGGCCGCCCGACAGGTCGCCGCCGCGCCGCGCCAGCATCTCCCTCAGCACGGGAAACAACTCGTACACGGCGCCGTCGATCTGCCTCGCGGCCCTGCCCGGCCGCGCCGCCATGCCCATCAACAGGTTCTCCTCGACCGTCAGGCGGGCGAAGATGTCGCGGCCCTGCGGCACATAGGCGATGCCCAGCCGCGCCCGCTCGTGCGGCGTCAGGCGCGTGATGTCGCGGCCGTTGAAACGGACGCTGCCCTGCGCCACCGGCAGCACACCCATCAGGCATTTCAGCAAGGTGGTCTTGCCGACGCCGTTGCGCCCCAGCAGGGCCAGGCATTCGCCCTTGCCCACCGACAGCGACACGCCGCGCAGCGTGTGCGAGGAAGCGTAATATTGGTTTAATTGTTCGACTTCCAGCATCGTCAGCGTCCCAGATACACTTCGATCACCCGCTCGTCGGCCTGCACCTGCTCCATGCGCCCCTGCGCCAGCACCGCACCTTCGTGCAGCACGGTGACGATGCCCTGCTGCGCGATCTCGGCGACGAAGCCCATGTCGTGCTCGACCACCATGATCGAATGCTTGCCGCGCAACTCATTGAGCAACTCGGCGGTGCGCGCCGTCTCGGCGTCGGACATGCCGGCCACCGGCTCGTCGAGCAATATCAATTGCGCTTCCTGCATCAGCAACATGCCGATTTCCAGCCACTGCTTCTGGCCGTGCGACAACAGGCCGGCCAAACGGGCCGCCTGGCCGTGCAGGCGGATCAACGCCAGCACGGCGTCGATCTTGCCCTTCTGCTCGGAACTGAGCCGGGAAAACAGCGTCGGCCGCACCCGCTTGTCCATCTTCATCGCCAGTTCCAGGTTCTCGAACACGCTGTGCTGCTCGAACACCGTCGGGCGCTGGAACTTGCGGCCGATACCGGCGTGGGCAATGTCGTACTCGCTCATGCGCGCCAGGTCGAAGCTCTGGCCGAACCAGGCCGTGCCGGAACTGGGCCGCGTCTTGCCGGTGATGACATCCATCATCGTCGTCTTGCCGGCGCCGTTGGGGCCGATAATGCAGCGCAGCTCGCCGACGGAAATATCCAGGCTCAGCTTGTTCAGCGCCTTGAAACCGTCGAAGGACACGGTGATCTCTTCCAGATACAGAATCGCGCCGTGGCGGGTGTCCAGGCCCTCGCCCTTGACGCAACCGTAGGAAACGCCCTGCCCGCCATGCCGGCCCGCATAGCGTTCGCCGGGAGCCAGCAGGTTCATGGTGCCCCCCTGCGGCCGCGCCCCAAGGCCTGCAACAAGCCGGCTATGCCTTTTTGCATGAACAGCGTCACGAGGATGAACAGCAGGCCCAGCGCGAACAACCACCAATCCGGCAAGGCCGCCGTGAACCAGCTCTTCAGGCCGTTCACGGCGAAGGCGCCGACGATGGGGCCGAGCAAGGTGCCGCGCCCGCCGACGGCGGCCCAGATCACCATCTCGATCGAATTAGCCGGCGACATCTCGGACGGGTTGATGATGCCGACCTGGGGCACGTACAGCGCGCCGGCGATGCCGCACAGCACCGCCGACAGCGTCCAGACGAACAGTTTGAACCACAGGGGGTTGTAGCCGATGAACATCAGGCGCGACTCCGCGTCGCGCACCGCCAGCAGCACGCGCCCCAGCTTCGACTGGACGATGGCGCGGCACAGCAGCAGCGCGCCGAGCAGGAAGGCCAGCGTCAGCAGGTACAGCGCGGCCTTGGTGGCCGGCGCCGTCACGCTGAAGCCGAGGATGCGTTTGAAGTCGGTAAAGCCGTTGTTGCCGCCGAAGCCGGTGTCGTTGCGGAAAAACAGCAGCATGAAGGCATACGTCATGGCCTGCGTGATGATGGAAAAATACACGCCCTTGATGCGCGAGCGGAACGCGAAGAAGCCGAACGCGAAAGCCAGCGCGCCCGGCACCAGCACGACCAGCGCCATGCAGTACCAGAAGCTGTCCGTCATCGCCCAGTACCAGGGATAAGCCTTCCAGTCGAGGAAGACCATGAAATCCGGCAGATGGCTCTGGTAGACGCCGTCGCGGCCGATCGCCCGCATCAGATACATGCCGTGGGCATAGGCGCCCAACGCGAAAAACACGCCGTGGCCGAGCGACAGAATGCCCGTGTAGCCCCAGACGAGGTCCAGCGCCAGCGCCGCCAGCGCGTAACACATGAACTTGCCGACCAGCGCCACCATGTAAGCGGACACGTGCAGCGCGTGGCCGTCGGGAAAGGCCAGATTCAGCAGCGGCAGCAGCGCCGCCAGCAGCGCGCAGCCGGCGATGGCGCACCAGGCGCGGCGCGAGAACAGCGGTGCGGCAATCATGATTCGGCGCTCCGCCCCTTCATCGCGAACAGTCCTTGCGGCCGGCGCTGGATGAAGACGATGATGAAGACCAGAATGGCGATCTTGGCCATCACGGCGCCGGCCAGCGGCTCCAGGAACTTGTTGACCTCGCCCAGCCCCAGCGCGGCGATGACGGTGCCGGCCAGCTGGCCGACGCCGCCCAGCACCACCACCATGAAAGAATCGACGATGTAGCCCTGCCCCAGGTCGGGGCCGACATTACCCAGTTGCGACAAGGCCACCCCGCCCAGGCCGGCGATGCCGGAACCCAGGCCGAAAGTCATCATGTCGATCTTGCCGGTGGAAACGCCGAGGCAATCGGCCATGCGCCGGTTCTGCGTGACGGCCCGCACGAACAGGCCGAGCCGGGTCTTGTTCAGGATCAACCAGACGGCGGCGACGACGAACAAGGCGAAAAAGATGATGACAATGCGGTTGTACGACAACACCAGCGAACCGAGCACGGTGACGCCGCCCGACATCCACGCGGGGTTGGCGACCTCGACGTTTTGCGCGCCGAACAGCGTGCGCACCAGTTGCATCAACATCAGGCTGATGCCCCAGGTGGCCAGCAGGGTTTCCAGCGGCCGGCCGTACAGCCAGCGAATCACCGTGCGTTCGAGCGCGACGCCGACGGCGCCGGCGACGAGGAAGGCGGCCGGCAGCGCGGCGGCCAGATAGGCGTCGACGGCGCCGGGCAGGTACTGGCGGAACAGCCATTGGCAGACATAGCTCGTGTAGGCGCCTATCATCAGCAATTCGCCGTGCGCCATATTAATGATGCCCATCAGGCCGAAGGTGATCGCCAGCCCCAGCGCGGCCAGCAACAGCACGCTGCCCAGCGATATGCCGTAGAACAGCTTGCCGACGAATTCGCTGCGCTGGACCCGGCCGCGGATCTCGCCCAAGGTGGCGACGACGGCGATGCGCACCGCCACGTCCGGCTCCACCTGGCTGCCGTCGGGATGTTTCTCCAGCATTCTTTGCAGTTGCGGCAGCAAGCCGGCGTCGCTGCTTGGCGCCAGCCCCCGCACGGCGGCGAGGCGCAGCGCCGCGTCGGGCGACTGCAGGTTGGCGGCGGCGATGAGCAGGTACAGCACGGCCCTGATGTCGGCATCCGCCTCCTGCGCCAGCGCCTTGCGGATCAGCGGCAGTTGCGCCGGCGCTATCGACTTTTGCAATGCCAGCGCCGCCGCCATGCGCTGCGGCGGCTCCGGCGCAAACAGTTTCAGGCCCGCCAGCGCGCCCTCGACGGCGCCGCGCAAACGGTTGTTGACGACGATGGCGTCGGCGCCGTCCGGCAATGGGCCGCTCTGGCCCGTGCCCGGGTCGTATGCCTTGTCGTCGTCGACGATGCGCACGCCGCCGTCCGGCGCGGCGTACAGCGCGGCATTCTGCAGCGCCTGCAAGACGCGGGTGGCGTCGGCATTGGCCAGCGCGGCGATCTGGCCGACCGCCTCGATGCGCGCGTCCGGGTCGGCGCCGGCCAGCGGCTTCAACAGCGCCGCGTCGATGGCGGCCCGGGCCGCGAACGGCGGCAGGCACAGGCAGGCGAGCAGCAGCATTTTGTTTATCGGCAGCATTCGCATCGTGTCCAAGGCGCGTGGGCGCAGTATCAACAGCAACAAGGTGGAGCCGGGGCCGGCCCCGGCATGCTTGACGCGCTTACAGTTTCTGCTTCGCCTCGTTACCGGCGATATACGGGCTCCACGGCTGCGCGCGGATCGGCGCCTTGCTCTTCCACACGACATTGAACTGGCCGTCGCCCTTGATTTCCCCTATCATCACCGGCTTGTGCAGATGGTGGTTGCTCGGGTCCATCGTCAGCGTAAAACCGGACGGCGCCTTGAACGTCTGCCCGCCCATCGCCGCGATCACCTTGTCGGTGTCGGTCGACCTGGCCTTTTCGACGGCCTGCTTCCACAGATGGATGCCGACATAGGTCGCCTCCATCGGATCGTTGGTCACCGCCGTGGCCGCGTTCGGCAACTTCTTGGCCACGGCATACGCCTTCCATTGCTTGATGAAGCTGCTGTTGACGGGATTTTTGACGGACTCAAAATAATTCCACGCCGCCAGATGGCCCAGCAAAGGCTTGCTGTCGACGCCGCGCAACTCTTCCTCGCCGACCGAGAACGCGACGACCGGCACATCGGTCGCCTTCAGGCCCGCATTGCCCAGCTCCTTGTAGAACGGCACGTTGGAATCGCCGTTGATGGTCGATATCACCGCCGTCTTGCCGCCGGCCGAGAACTTCTTGATGTTGGCGACGATGGTTTGATAGTCGGCATGGCCGAACGGCGTGTAGACCTCGTCGATATCGCCATCCTTCACCCCCTTGCTTTTCAGGAAGGCGCGCAGAATCTTGTTGGTCGTGCGCGGATAGACGTAATCGGTGCCGAGCAGCACGAAGCGCCTGGCGCCGCCGCCATCCTTGCTCATCAGGTACTCGACGGCCGGGATCGCCTGCTGGTTCGGCGCCGCGCCCGTGTAGAACACATTCTTTTCCAGCTCCTCGCCCTCGTACTGCACCGGGTAGAACAATAGGCTGTTGAGCTCCTTGAACACCGGCAACACCGACTTGCGCGACACCGAGGTCCAGCAACCGAACACCACCGCCACCTTGTCGCGCGTCACCAGTTGCCGCGCCTTTTCGGCGAACAAGGGCCAATTCGACGCCGGATCGACGACCACCGCCTCCAGCTTCTTGCCCATGACGCCGCCGCCGGCGTTGATCTCGTCTATCGTCATCAGGGCGACGTCCTTCAACGACGTTTCCGAAATCGCCATCGTCCCCGACAGCGAATGCAGAATGCCGATCTTGATCGTGTCGGCCGCCATCGCCGCGCCCGTCAAGGACGAAGTCGCTAACACCAAAGCGCCGGCTGCGCTCGCTTTCAGAAGAATACGTCGGGACATGGTTGCTCCTGGGTGGTTGAAATCGAGAAATATTCAAAAAAGACGTGCACCTTTTCTTTAGCAGAATGTGTGCCATGCCTTGTTCACCCGATATTCAAGCCCATCCTCGTCGTTTTGGTGCGGCCCTGCTTCGTCCTGGTGATGTTTGCGCCCGGCGCTTGGGCCGGCGTCTTAAAACGGTGCAAAATCAAGACAGCGGCGGCCCGCCGGATAATAGCCCCCATGCCCGATTATCAAATCGGTGCAGATGGTCTATCATTCTTTTCTCCACTTATTCACCAAGGTAGCAATGAAGCAAGGAAACGCAGAGGCTTTAGTTAATGCAACTAATTTCTGGGCGGGAATTGAATGCCTGAGTCCAAATAGCGCGCCGAAAATTGGAATTGATGAGGCAAGCAATTCAATTAGCTGGGATATTGCCTGCGATCGCGACATGCCATGGGCCGACCCGGGAAAACTCGCGCTTTTAGCGGCGCGAACACGCAAGGCCGGCGCCCACGCCAACAACACCTGGCGCTTCGTCGCCTATTGTTCTCTCATGGAAATGGCTCCCGTGATTCAGGAATTGCGCGACAGTTTAGGCGTGACTGCGGATGAGTTCGGCGAATACCGGGCAAGCAATCCCGCTGCAACGCTTGCCTTTCCGCTCAACATAGACGGCATGGTCACCGATCTGCCTTTTATTAGCAGCATGCCTTGGGCTATTGCTCAAGTAAAAGCAACGAAACCGGGCGAGCGCATTAATTTTTTCGGATTTTTTGGCTTCAATCAATTCCAGCAGCAATTGAGCAATACAATCGTCGAATTATTGTTGCAGCGTGGCTGCCTGGCGAGAAATGGCAGTGAGGCCCTGGCCGCCGCCATGCCGAAAGACGTCAAACTCGATTCCGATGTCAATGGCCGATGCCCACTCTCCCTGCAAGACGTGGGCGATTTTTGCCGGCTGGCTTTTCAACGCTGCGGCTGGACGCCTCCGTCCATCGCCCAGGAACTCAGGGTGCAAGCCAAGGTGGTCAGCGCCAAGAGCGCGAAGGCTGCGGCGGGTGGCGCCGATGGCGTCGACATGCTCAACAGTTTTTTCGTCGAAGACATTTTAATGGTGGAACGCGCCATCCGAGACGACAATCTCGGTCCGGCCGCCGCCGCGTTCATGGCGGCGCGGTGGCGCAGCGACCGGGTCGATGTCCGCGCGGACGGCAGGCAGGCGCTGGCCGAGGCGGTCGAACCGGCCGCCACGCCGCTGGCCTGCTGGCCGTCCGAACATCCGCTGGTGCTGGCGCAGCAATTCGCCGTCAACACCATCCACCAGCGCCTGGCGGACGGCGCCGGCCTGTTCTCAGTGAACGGTCCGCCGGGCACGGGCAAGACCACGCTGCTGCGCGACGTGATTGCCGACATTGTTGTCGAGCGCGCTATCGTGATGGCCAGCTTTGCCGATCCGCAGTCCGCGTTTGGCGAAGAGATTGGCGTCACGGTCAACACCTTCGGCCAAAAAGCCTGGACCGTGGACCCCAGGCTGTGCGGCGGCAGCATCGTGGTGGCATCCGCCAACAATGGCGCGGTGGAAAACATCACCAAGGAATTGCCGGCGCGCCAAGCGCTACCGAAGGGCTCAGCGTTGCAGTATTTCCCGACCGTGTCGGACTCGCTTGCCGCCTCGACCAGCACGCGGGAGCGCAAAGTGGGCGCAAGCTGGGGCTTGTTCGCGGCCGCCCTGGGCAGCAAACAAAACAGGAAGGCATTCTTTCAACAACTGCGCTGGCCGCCCGCCAAGCTGGACAAGGGCGAGGCGCCGCCGGCACACCCGAAACAATCCTTATGGGAAGTGATCCAGGGCCAGCACCAGGCCAAACCGTGGCAGCAAGCGCGGGCGGACTTTGCCGCCGCCATACAACGCGCGACCGCGTCCCGCCAGAGAATGCAGCAGATCGCTGATGCCTTGCGCAGCATCGGCAAAGTCAGCGCCGCCCACGAAAACACAGCGGCGCGACTGAAAGCGCTACGGACCAGCGTGGAGCTGCTCGGGGCAACCCGCACCGAGCTGTCGGTGCGCGACGCCGCCGCCGGCAGGCACTACCAGATGCTGGCAGGCAGGCACGCGGCCGCCGCCGGCCAGCGGACGGCGCTGGCACAACTGGCCGCCATCGACAAGGCATGGACAGCGGTGGCCGATGCGCCGGCGCTGGCGCGTACCCTCGATGACGAGCAAACCGCGGCAAGCGAGCAGTTGCGCCAATGCGAACTGCTACTGACATCCCATGTGGCGAACAAACCCGGCTGGTGGCATCGCCTGCGCGATTGGCAAGTGAAAGCGCGCTGGAGCGCCAAACTGGACGAAGCCCGGCTGGCCTTCCAGCAAGCGGCCGTGGATAAGGAGCGCACGCGCCTGGCCTTGCAGGCCCAGCGCAAGCTGCTGCAGCGTCACGCGGATCTGGCGCCGCAACGGGCCAAGGCGCAGACCGATTGCCAGCTCAGCGCCGCCGCCTGCATCCGTGCCGGCCTGGACCCGGCTCTGGCGGACAAGCTCGATCCCGCGACCCTGGCCAAGGCGCGCGCCAGGCGCGACGCTTGCGCCGACGCGCTGCAAGCCGTCGACGCCCAGTTGGCGCCGTTGCAGGCGCGGGAACTGGCCGCGCAGCAGGAGGCGCAGGACCAGCGCACGGTGCTGGAGACGCAGCGCAGCCTGCTGCGCCTGTGGGCCGTGGACGAAAAAATGGCCGCGAACTGGCTCGGCAGCGGCCGCTCGGACGAGCAACTGCAACTGGCCGCGCCCTGGCACGATCAAGAGCATTTCGAGGCCAGGCAGGCGCTGTTTTGCGCCGCGATGGAATTGCAGGCCGCCTTCGTCGTCGCCAGCTGGCCCAAGCTGTCGGGCACCCTGGGCATCCTGGCCCAGCTCAACCTGGGCACAATTTTGCCCAGCCAGATCCAGGGCGACCTGACACGGCTATGGCAAGCACTGTTCCTGCTCGTGCCGGTCGTCTCCACCACCTTCGCCTCCTTCCCGCGCATGTTCAAAAGCTGGGGCCGCGAAAGCATAGGCTGGCTACTGATCGACGAAGCCGGCCAAGCCAGCCCGCAGCAGGCGCTGGGCGCCATTTGGCGCGCCCGACGCGCCGTGCTGGTAGGCGACCCGCTGCAACTGGAGCCGATCGTCAATCTACCGGCCGAGGCGCTCGATCCACTGCGCATCCGCTGCGGCGCGCGCACCGAGTACGACCCGAACCGCTCCTCGGCGCAGGTGCTGGCCGACATGGCCAATCCCGTCGGCACCCTGCTCGGCCAAGGCGAGCAACAACGCTGGGTCGGCAGTCCGCTGCGGGTACACCGGCGCTGCCTGGAAACCATGTTCCGGGTGTCGAACGCCATCGCCTACGACGGCATGATGGTCTACGGCACCAGCAAGGACGAACGTCAACTGTGGTTCGGCGACAGTTGCTGGATCGACGTGCCGGCCCGCGAGGCCAAAGGCAATTGTATTCCCGCGCAAATCGAGCGCGCCATCAGCATGGTCAAGGAATTCAAGCAGGAATACGGCTTGAAGAAGGACGGGAAATTCAATCTCTACCTCATCACACCGTTCCGTGACGTCAACGGCGCGCTCGAACAGGCGCTCGGCGAGCTGCTGGGCGAGGCCAAGGACGGCATGCACGGCACCGTCCATACCTTCCAGGGCAAGGAAGCCGACATCGTCATTCTCGTGCTCGGCGGCGATCCAGCGAAACCCATGCTGATTCCAGGCTTCGCGGCGGCCAAGCCGAACCTGCTCAATGTTGCCGTTACCCGCGCCAAGAAGCGCGTGTATGTGATCGGCGACCACGCGCAATGGTCCGGCCAGCGCTTTTTTGACACGCTGGCCATGGCGTTGGGCGCACCGGCCGAAGCCCCGCTGATCCGCGGCGTCCCGGCGGGCGCGTGAACGGGATCAGGGGCGCAGCTTGCGCCAAGCCTTGCGCGCCAGCGGGAACAGCAGGGCGAAGGCCAGCAGCCACGGCAGGATGTAGGCGAAGCCGGTGATCGCGCCGGATATGCCGTTCGATAAATTGCCGGAGAACTCATCCAGCGCCAGCCCCACCGGCTTCCAGAACGCCCGCTTCATGCGCGCGCCGATCGACACGTTCAGCACGTCCTTGTTGACCCGCTCCAGCAGGCGCGCATTGTCGCCGCTGGCCTGCTCCAGCTCCGACTGCACCGAGGCCAGCTCGCGCGACACCTTGATCAAGGCGTCGACGTCGCGGTCGGCGCGCCGCTCCAGCTCGCGCAATTTCTGCTGGTACTGCTTGAGCATGTCGAGGCGCTTGTTGCTGTCGACAATAGGCCCGGCCAAATCCTCGACCTTGGTCGACTGGCTGGCCAGCTCGCCGCCGGAGGCGGCCAGGCCGATCAGGCGCTGCACGCCGGCGGGCGTGGCGCGGAAGCTGACGCGCGCGTCGACGCTGCGCCCGCCGCTGAGGCTGGAATCGAGCACGACGCAGCCGTCGGCCGGCTCGGCCTTGCACGCGGCGATCAGGCTATCGTGCAGCCCCCTGACATCGGCCTCGGCGGTATCCACCGACAGCGCGTGCACATACGCCAGGTAAGCGCCGCGGCCCCTATCGGCCACCTTGGCCGCGCCGCCCTGGCTATCCGCATCCCCGCCCTTCGAACTGCAACCGCCAAGCAACAACATACCCAACAACACCGTCAATGCAATCTTCATTACTTCTTTCCTGAGTGGGGCAGGCCCCGGTGAATATCAGGCGGTGAAACCGCCGTCGACCAGCAACTCGGCGCCGGTGACAAACGCCGCCTGCGCGCTGGCCAGGTAGGCCACGGCGGCGGCCACATCGTCGCCGCTGCCGTAGCGCCCCAGCGCGATGCCCGGCTTGACGAATTCCGCCAGCGGGCCGTCGGCCGGGTTCATGTCGCTGTCGGTCGGCCCCGGATGCACGGTGTTGACCGTGATGCCGCGCGGCCCCAGGTCGCGCACCAGTCCGCGCGTGAAGCCGCTGATCGCGCCCTTGCTGAGCGTGTAGGCGGAGGCCGTGGCGATGCCGGCGTACTGCACCATCGAGCTGCCGATGTGGACGATGCGGCCGCCCTGCCCCATGTGGCGCAGCGCTTCCTGGGTTGCCACGAACACGCCGGTGACGTTAACGTCGATGACGCGCTGGTAATCCTCGAAGGCAATCTCGTCGACCGCGCCGAGCACGCCGACCCCGGCATTATTGACGAGAATATCGATCTTGCCGAAGGCGGCGGCCGCCTCGGCGACGGCGGCGCGCACGGCTTGCGGCTGGCCGGCGTCGGCCTGGATGGCGATGGCGCGTCCGCCCGCCGCCTCGATGGCGCGCACGACGCCGGCCGCCTTCTCGGGCGAGGCATGGTAGGTGATGGCGACGGCCGCGCCGTCGGCCGCCAGGCGGCGCGCAATCGCCGCGCCGATGCCGCGCGAGGCGCCCGTCACGATGGCGGCCTTGCCCGCCAGGGCCAGAGCTGTTGCTGCACACTGCATAGTCAATTCCCTTCCTGAAATAATGCCCGGCGCCGCGACCTTGGACATTGCTTTTATGAAAAAGATGCATATTACCCCATCCGGCGGCGGCGGCAAGTCCGCGCACGCAGGCCCAAGACCTAGATCTGAAACAAGAAATTTGCAAAAAAACCACCAAAAATCCTGAAAAATCGACAACACTATGGTGCATCGCAGCATGAAAGCCGGGGACAGACCACGATTTCCCGGCAATTTGGCCGGGAAATCGTGGTCTGTCCCCGGCGGGCGGCAACTGGTATCATGCGAACCGACTTTGGGGCAGGCGATCCAATTTGTTGCCTGGAGCGCGATTGCACCGTGTTGCGGCGCACCTACCGGATAGGCGCACCGCCCGGCCCGCCGCCCGGCCCCATTTGCATCAGCATCACATTCATCGGGTCCGCCTCGCCTTTGCCTGGCGCCGGCCTTATTTTATTTAGAACCCTTCCTATTCATGGGCATCCAATGAGCAACTCGACCCCCCATCCGCAGCCGCTGTCGTTCTGGAGCAGAATCCCGCTCGCCTTCGGCGCCTTCTTCAGCACCCTGTCCGACCCGGCCTACGCGGCCCGCGTGCGCGCGCTGTCCGAGCCGGCCGCGGCCCCGGCCCCGGCCGCGCCGACGCGCGCGCCCGAGCCGGCGCCCGTGCGCGCGCTCAAGGAAGCGAGCCCGGACGCCGCCCTGCAACTGCTGGCCCTGCTGCAGCGCGAGGCCCGCCTGATCGATTTCACGCAGGAAAACCTGAGCGCCTATTCCGACGCCGACATCGGCGCCGCCGCCCGCGTCGTCCACGAAGGCTGCGGCAAGGTCTTGCGCGAGCATTTCACCATCGAGCCGGTGCGCGGCGAGGCCGAGGGCAGCCGCGTCGTGCTCGACGCCGGCTTCGACGCCGGCGCCGTGCGCCTGACCGGCAATGTGGTGGGCAGCGCGCCCTTCCGCGGCAGCCTCAGCCACCGCGGCTGGCGCGCCGCCAGCGTGCGCCTGCCGAAGCTGACGGAGTCGCACGACGCCACCGTGCTGGCGCCGGCCGAGGTGGAGTTATGAGCGCGGCCCGTTTCGCCATCGGCGTCGACCTCGGCACCACCCACAGCGCGCTGGCGTATGTCGACCTGGACGCCAGCGACGGCGAGCGATCGGCCCACGCCGTGCTGGCCGTGGCGCAGCTGACGGCGCCCGGCACCGTCGCGGAACTGCCGCTGCTGCCGTCCTTCCTCTACCTGCCGCACGCCGAAGAAATGGCGCCGGGCGAGCTGGACCTGCCCTGGCGCGAACAGGGCGATGAAGCCGCCCTGGTGGTCGGCGAGATGGCGCGCAGCCGCGGCGCCACCACGCCGATCCGCCTCGTGTCGAGCGCGAAGAGCTGGTTGTGCCACCCCGGCGTCGACCGCCGCGCCGCCATCCTTCCCCACGACGCGCCGGCCGAGGTGGCGCGCGTGTCGCCGATCGCCGCCTCGACCCATTACCTGGAGCACCTGCGCCAGGCCTGGGACGCGGCCCACCCCGAGGCGCCGTTCGCCGAGCAGGAAATCACCGTGACGATCCCGGCCTCCTTCGACCCGGCCGCGCGCGCGCTGACGGCGGAGGCCGCCACGACGGCCGGCTACGCCTCGCTGACCTTGCTGGAAGAGCCGCAGGCGGCGCTGTACAGCTGGATCCAGGGCAGCGAGGGGCGCTGGCGCAAGCAGGCCAAGCCCGGCGACATCATCCTCGTCGTCGACGTCGGCGGCGGCACCAGCGATTTTTCGCTGATCGCCATCCTCGAACGCGACGGCAATCTGGAACCGCACCGCGTCGCCGTCGGCGACCACATCCTGCTGGGCGGCGACAATATGGACCTGGCGCTGGCCCACCTGGTGGCGCGCAAGGTCGCCGCCGCCGGCACCCAGCTCGACCCCTGGCAAATGCGCGCGCTGACCTACGGCTGCCGCAGCGCCAAAGAAAGCCTGCTGGCCGACGCCAGCCTCACCGCGCTGCCCATCGTCGTGCCGAGCCGCGGCTCGAAGCTGATCGGCGGCTCGATCCGCACCGAGCTGACGCGCGCCGAAGTGAGTACCTTCATCCTCGACGGCTTCTTCCCGCAGGTGGAAGCCTCGGCCCGGCCGGCCGTGCGCGCGCGCGCCGGCCTGACCCAGCTCGGCCTGCCCTACGCCCAGGACGCGGCCATCACGCGCCACCTGGCCGCCTTCCTCGGCCGCCAGGTCGAGGCCACCAGCGCGCTGGAGGGCTTCGCCGGCAAGTCGAACGCCGAGGCCAGCTTCCTGCACCCGACGGCCGTGCTGTTCAACGGCGGCGTGTTCAAGTCCGACATCCTGGTCGAGCGCATCCTCGCCACCGTCAACGACTGGCTGTACATGGAAGGGGCGGAGCCGGCGCGCATGCTCGGCGGCGCCGACCTCGACCTGGCCGTGGCGCGCGGCGCCGCCTATTACAGCTATGTGCGGCGCGGCAACGGCGTGCGCATACGCGGCGGCACGGCCCGCTCCTACTATGTCGCGGTGGAATCGGCGATGCCGGCCATTCCCGGCATGGAGCCGCCCATCCAGGCCCTGTGCCTGGCGCCGTTCGGCATGGAGGAAGGCAGCGAGGTGGAATTGCCGAGCCAGGAATTCGGCCTCGTCGTCGGCACGCCCGTGCATTTCCGCTTCTTCGGCTCCTCGGTGCGCCGGCAAGACCAGATCGGCACGATACTGGACTTCTGGCAAGCCGACGAATTGCAGGAACTCAACGAGATCCACGCCACGCTGTCGGCCGAGGGCCGCCAGGCCGGCGACGTGGTGCAAGTCAAGCTGCACGCCAAGGTCACCGAGGCCGGCACGCTGGAGCTGATGGCCGTCTCGCGCAGCGGCGAGGAGCGCTGGAAGGTCGAGTTCGACGTGCGCGGCGCGGGCCAGACCGACGGGCAATGAAGCAATACGTCGTCAGCATCGACCTCGGCACCACCAACACGGTCCTGGCCTACGCGCCGATAGGCGCCGCGGCGGGCCGGGACGCGATCGCGCTGTTCGACATCGAACAGCTGCTCGCGCCGGGCGAGGTGGGCGCGCGCGCGCTGCTGCCGTCGCTGCGCTACCACCCCGCCCCCGGCGAGCTGGCGGACGGCGCGCTGCAACTGCCCTGGCCGCAGACGGACGTGGCCGGGCTGGAGCGGGTCGTCACGGGCACGCTGGCGCGCCAGCTGGGCGCGCAGGCGCCCGGCCGCCTCGTCGCCAGCGCCAAAAGCTGGTTGTCGCACGCGCAGGTGGACCGCCTCGCGCCCATCCTGCCCTGGGGCGCCGAGGCCGACGTCGCCAAGGTGTCGCCGGTGGCCGCCAGCGCCAGCTACCTGGCCTATGTGCGCGCCGCGTGGAACTGGCGCTTCCCGCAGCAGCCGCTGGAACAGCAGCAAGTCGTCCTGACCATCCCCGCCTCCTTCGACGACGCCGCCCGCGCGCTGACGATGGCGGCGGCGCGCCAGGCCGGCCTGCCCAGCCTGCGCCTGCTGGAAGAGCCGCAGGCCGCCTTCTACGACTGGCTGTTCCGCCACCGCGCCGCGCTGCAGAGCGAGCTGGCGCACACCCGCCTGGTGCTGGTGTGCGACGTCGGCGGCGGCACCACCGACTTCAGCCTCATCAAGGTCGAGATGGCCGATGGCGCGCCGCAAATGAGCCGCATCGGCGTCGGCAAGCACCTGATACTGGGCGGCGACAATATGGACCTGGCGCTGGCCCATCTGGTGGAAACGCGCCTGGCCGCGTCCGACCCGGCGCCGGCGGCGCGCCTGTCGGCCGGACGCCTGTCGCAACTGATGGAGCGCTGCCGCGCCGCCAAGGAGCAATTGCTGGCCGCCGACGCGCCCGAGCGCGCCACCGTCACCCTGCTGGGCGCCGGTTCGCGCCTGGTCGGCGGCAGCCGCTCCGTCGAGTTGACGCGCGCGGAAGTCGAAGGCCTCGTCGTCGACGGCTTCTTCCCCCTCGTCGGCGCCGACGCGGCGGCCAGGCCGGGCCGCGGCGGCATCGTCGAATTCGGCCTGCCCTACGCCAGCGACGCCGCCATCACGCGGCAACTGGCCAGCTTCCTGCAACAGCACGCGACGGCGGCGCGCGCGGCCCTCGGCCTGGACGAGGACGACGCCGCGCCGGCGATTCCCGACACCCTGCTGCTGAACGGCGGCGTGTTCCGCGCCGACGCGCTGGCGCGGCGCCTGGAAGCGACGCTGGCCGGCTGGCGCGGCGCGCCGCTGCGCCTGCTGCACAACGACAATCCCGACGTCGCCGTCGCCCGCGGCGGCGTCGCCTACGCGCTGGGCCAGCTGGGCCGCGCCCCCGTCATCGGCGGCGGCTCGCCGCGCAGCTACTTCCTCGTGCTCGACCAGGAGAAGGAGGATGGCGCCGGCGCGCGCCGCGCCGTCTGCATCCTGCCGCGCGGCAGCGCGCAAGGCCGGGAAATACGCTTGACGGAGCGCAGCTTCGCGCTGCGCCTGGGCCGGCCCGTGCGCTTCCACCTGGCCTCGTCGATTGCCGAGGCCGGCAAGCCGCCGCAACTGGGCGAGCTGGTCGACCTGGGCCAGGGCGACTACCTGCGCCTGCCGCCTATCGCCACCGTGCTGCAGGCGGGCGCGGCGAAAGAGCAGCGCGACATCCCCGTGCAACTGGCGACGGCCTTGACGGAGGTGGGCACGCTGGAAGTGCATTGCGTGGCGGCCGACGGCGACGCCGCCTGCGGCCAGCGCTGGCTGCTGGAATTCCAGTTGCGCAAACAGGACGCGGAGGCCGCCGACCCGCCGGCAAGCGAGCACAGGCTGCCGCCCCGCTACGCCGAGGCGCTGGAGAAGATCGAGCGCATCTTCGGCAGCAAGGGCCAGCAAGTGGCCCCCAAGGAAGTGCGGCAATTGCGCCAGCACCTGGAGCAGCTGCTGGGCGGCCGCGACGGCTGGCCCACGCCCCTGCTGCGGCAACTGTTCGACGCGCTGCTGCAACGCGCGCGCGGACGGCGCCGCTCGGCCGAACACGAACGGGCCTGGCTCAACCTGGCCGGCTACTGCCTGCGCCCCGGCTTCGGCCACCCGCTCGACGCCTGGCGCATCGAACAACTGTGGCCCCTGTTCGAGGCGGGCGTGCAACACCACAAGGACAGCCAGGTCTGCGCCGAATGGTGGACGCTGTGGCGCCGCGTCGCCGGCGGCCTGGACGCGGCGCAACAACTGCGCCTGCTCGACGACTTCGCCTTCAACCTGCAAACCGACCCGGAGGAACAACGGCGGCGCCCCGCCACCCTGGTCAAGGGCAGCGACGAGGACATGATGCGCCTGGGCGCCTCGCTGGAACGCATTCCCGCCGGCTACAAGGCGGAAATCGGCGCCTGGCTGCTGGGCCGGCTGGACAGCGGCGCGCCGCAGGCCGACGGCATCGACAGCCGCAGGCTATGGGCGCTGGGCAGGATAGGCGCGCGCCAGCCGTTCTACGGCAGCGCGCACGACGTCGTGCCGCCCGACAGCGTGGCCGACTGGCTGGCGGCCGTGCTGGCGCTGGACTGGAAACGCGTCGAACCGGCCGGTTTCGCCGCCGCGCACATGGCGCGCATGACGGGCGACCGCTCGCGCGACGTCGACGACGCGCTGCGCGAAGCCATCCTGCGCCGCCTGGCGGCCGTCAACGCGCCGGCCACGTGGAGCGCGATGGTGCGCGAAGTCGTGCAACTGGACGCGGTGAACGAAAGGCGCATGCTGGGCGAATCGCTGCCGCCGGGGCTGAAGCTGATCAGCTAAGCCGGGGGCGCGCCCCCGGCCTGCGGCTGGAAATGCGGCGGCAAGGTCAGCGCAAATTCCCGGTGTGGCCGACCGAGTAGCGGCCCGGCTGCGGCCAGACGGTCAGGCCGTGCGGCTCCTGCCCGACCTTGACCTGGGCCACCGCCCCGGTGCCCGTGTCGAAGCGGTAGACGACGTCGTCGAAGCGGCCCGACAACCACAGCGACTTGCCGTCGGCGCTGACGTTGCCCATGTCCGGACTGCCGCCGCCGGGAACCGGCCACTGCGCCACCACCTTCTCGCTGGCGAAGTCGATCACCGTCACGCCGCCTCGGCCGCGCCGCGCGCCGTGGATCTTGTGCGTGCCGCGGTTGGCCACATACAGCTGCTTGCCGTCGCGGCTGGGGTACAGGCCGTGCGCGCCCAGGCCGGTGGGGATGAAGCCGATTTCCTTGAAGGCGTCGCCGTCGACCACGTGCACGCCGTCCGCCTCCATGTCGGCGATGTAGAAGCGCTTGCCGTCCGGCGCAATGCGTATGTCCTGCGGCATGCCCTTGCTCGAACTGCAGATTTCACTGGCGCCCGGGCCGTCCGGCACCGGCGCGTCCTTCATGCGCGTGCGCGGCATCTTCAGTTTCAGGTAGCCCAGCACGCTGCGGTTGACCATGTCGATCTTGGCGACGCTGCCCTCGAACTCGCAGGTGAACAGCGCGTAGCGGCCGTCGATGGAAAAATCGGCGTGGTTGATGCCGCCGCACTGCGGCACGTCGATCGAGTACTGCAGCGCCATCGTCTGCGGCACGCGGAAGTCGAGCCGGTGCTTGGCCTCGGCGACGATGATGGCCGAGCGGCCGTCCGGCGTGAAATAGACGTTGTACGGATCGTCGACGTCGATGGCCTTGCCCGGCTTGCCCGTCTGCGGATCGATCGGCGTCACGCTGCCCTTGTTGGTGCGCTCGGCATTGTTGGCCACCCACAACGTGCGCAAGTCCCAGGACGGCACCACGTGCTGCGGCGCCTTGCCGACTTTAAACTTGTCCACCACTTTCATGCTGGCCGGATCGATCACGTAGACGTCGTTCGAGCGCAGGTTCGGCACATACACGCGCTCTAGGTCGTCCTTGACGGTCGCGCTGAGGCGGTTGGCCGCCGTTTCGCTATAAATATTGAGCGGATTGATAACGGGCGGCATGCCCGGCACCGTCACGATGGCCGCCGGCTTGGCCGGCGCCGGCGCGCCGGCGGAGGCCGCAGCGACGCTACGCAGGGCGACGACGCCGCCGGCAACGGCCAGCAGGCCCAGGGCTGCGCCTGCGCGCAAGGTTTTTGTCGATTTCAAGATCATTTCCTGTTCATGGTTGGGGCGGCGCCATGCTGGCGCTCGCGTATCAATGTGCGGATGGCGGCGACGGAGGCATCGACGATGCGCTGCACGCCGAGCTGGCCCAGTTCGGCCGTGGCGCGGCGCGGGTCGCCGTGGACGCCGTCGGCGGCGCCCGGCTTGCCGGCCCGCGCCAAGGCATCGGCGCGCACCAGCGATGTGTCGATGGCCAGCGTCAGCGCCGTGTCGGCCAGGCCGGCGTGGGTGCCGATCTCGGCGTCGCCGAAGCCGCGCCGCTTCAACTCGGCCACGTAGGCCAACTGCGTGCTCTGGTAATACTCGGGCGGCGCGTGCACGCGGCAGGCCGGGTCGGCCGCCCATTCGCGGTTCAGGCGCGCCGCCACCCTGCTGTCGTTTTGCTGGTAGCCGCCGTGGTCGCCGAGGAAGACGACGTCGCGGAAGCCGTGCTGCTTGAAGCTGCGCGCGGTCGCCTCCAGCAGCGCCTCGAAGACAGCGTCGGGGATGGAAATGGTGCCGGCGAAGCGCATGTGGCCGGCCGGCGGACGGATCGCCCCTTCCGGCACATAGGCCAGCACGGGCGCGACGACCGTGTTGCCGAGGCCGTGGGCGATCTGCCCGGCCAGCACGCGGGCGCGCACATTGTGCTTGCCCAGCGCCAGGTAGGGACCGCTCTGCTCGGTGCCGCCTATCGGCACCAGCACCGTGGTGGCGCCGGCGGCGATGCGCCCGCGCAGTTCGGACGTCGTCAAATCTTCAAGATAGACGCTGGCCGGGCCGGCCGCGGCGGCCCACACCGGCTGGGTGGCGGCGCAAGCGACGGCGCAGACAAGCAAAAACCGCCCGCGCGCAGAATGGCGCAGGCTCAAAACACCGTCAAACAGGCAGTACAATTTCATGCTGGGCAATTTAAAAGAGCGACGGTGCCCCAGTGTCCTCGCTTGAATGGCAGATTTCATTGATGTAGATCAAATGACATGCAAATGCCGCCCTGCCATATTGCCTAAGCATTACTATCACGCCCCCTCGCAGCATGGCCGCTTGCATATTAAAACCACATCAGGTATAAATAATGTGGTTTCAAATTAAAACCATTTTGGAGAAAGCGAGACATCCATGTTCCATTTCCCCTTCCCGGCCCACTACAGCGACGCACCCGGATTCCGCATGCACTACGTGGACGAAGGCGCGCGCGATGCGCGCATCGTGCTCTGCCTGCACGGCGAACCCACCTGGAGTTACCTGTTCCGCCACCTGATCGCCGCGCTGCGCCCGAACTACCGCGTGATCGCGCCCGACCACATGGGCTTCGGCAAAAGCGCGACGCCACAGGACCGCAGCTACTGGCTGCAAGACCACATCGACAATCTCGAACGGCTGGTGCTGGCACTCGATCTGCGCGACATCACGCTGGTGATGCACGACTTTGGCGGTCCGGTCGGCATGGGCCTGGCCGCGCGCCACCCGGACCGCATCCGCGCCATCATTTCCGTTAACGGTCCGACGCCGTTCGGCCAGCCGGACCTGATGGAGCGGCTCATCGCCAATGCCCAGGTATCGCCATGGTTCCAATGGATACTCAAGGCGGAAGCGCAAGGACGGCTGGAAGGCGTGCTTGCCGAATCGGGCTACAACATCCTCAGCACGCTCGCACTGAATGGCTTTGAAAACAAGAAGCTGATCACCGATGAATGGCTGCACGCCTACGCCGCACACTACGCCACGCGGGAAGATTGCGCCGGCGTGATCGGCTGGGCCAAGGGCTTCGCCACCAATGCGCACCGGTTCGAGGCGCCCGGCGAGGAAGCCAGACGCGCGATCAGCGCCAGGCCCGCAATGGCCATCTGGGGGCAAGCCGACCGCACGCTGCACGCACAGCACTTCCTGCCGCTGTTCGGCGCGCTCTTCCCGCATGCCCAACAACACCTGCTGCCCGGCGTGGGGCACTACAGCCTGGAGGACGCGCCGGACGCGATCAACACCCTCATCGCCGGCTTCCTGGCGACGGCATAAGGGCCGCGCAGGCGCCTAGGCGGCGCGCACGCGCGCGCCGCGCCGGGCGGCCGACGGCGCAACGGCTTTTTCTCCCCGCCAGCACGCCAGCACGACGGTGGCTCCCACCAGAATGATGGTGCTGGCGGCGGAAGCCTCCAGGCCAAACGCGCCGCCGGTCAACCAGTCGGGGCGGCCATGGAAGACCGGCGCATACCAGCCGTGAACGTCGGCGCCGCCGACGCCGAATCCCAGGCTTTGCTGAGCCCAGTTCCATCCCATGTGCACGCCGATCGAGGCGGCCAGCGAGCCGGTTCGGACATAGCAAATGCCGGCGATGATCGCGAAAAGAAAAATGTTCAGCATCACGAGCAGCATCATTGCCACGCTCATGCCGCCATTTAACGGGTGGCTGGCGCAGAAAATGACGGCGAATAGCAGTTGCGCGCCCAACACGCCCATGCCCCGGATCGCCCGCTGGAAGGCATAGCCGCGATAGGCCAATTCCTCCATCGCGGCGATGCCCAGCATCAAAACGGCACCCTTGAGCAGATTCGGCAAGGCGGCATGCGATGCGACGACCAGGTGATAGCCGTTGCTCATGCGCACCAGCAGCGCCACCAGCAGCAGCGCGCCGACGCCGCCGGCCAGGCCCAGGCCGAACTGCCGCCCGAAGCGCCGGTCCAGCCGGCAGCCGACGCTGGCGAGGGAGCGGCCCTCGGCGCGCAAGCACAGCCAGGTGGCGGTCAGCACGCCGACGACGAGGAAAACAATCTTGGGCGCATACATTCTTAGCTCAGGCGGCAGCGTCTTCAGAACAAGAACCGAAGGGAAGATGAGGCTGGCCGTCACGGCCAGGAAGGCGAGTATTTTCCAGCCGTTACGCAACTGATGCTGCTCATCGAAAAAGAAAATTTTCATAGGACTCCGCTCGTGGTGGTTGAAGTCTCGCGCGGCAAACGCTGAGAAGTGGAGTATATTGAAAACTTGCTTATTAGTACAAATTTTGCGATGAACTGCACATAGGCCGCGCAGTATGCAGTTTGGCGGGTACGACCAAGGCGCCATGGCGGGGCGCGGGCGGCCACGCTCAGCCGTCCGCGCGCGCTCCCCGATAGGTGGGCAAGCCGTCCGCCAGCTTGACCCAGCCGAGCTGGCTGCGGGTATAGATATGCTGCTGCGGCGGCAGTTGTTCGGGATCATCCAGGCTGCAAGTGGTGACATCGAGCTCGTCCGGGCGGCCCGCCTCCTCGAACGTCAGTTGGGTGCCGCAACGGGGACAGAAGGTGCGCGTCGCCATCGGACTGGAGTGGAAACGCGTCGCTTCGCCCTGGACGAAGCGGAACCCGGCGCGCGCCACGGTGAACCAGGCAAGGAAGGGCGCGCCGCTGGTGCCACGGCACATCGTGCAATGGCAATTCGTGCGGTGCGCGGCCGCGCCCGTCGTTTCGTAACGCAGCGCGCCGCAGAAGCATCCGCCGTGTAACATGGCATCTCCTTTCATCCTATCCAGGCATAGTACGTCGCCGGCGGAGCAAAGGGGGCGCGCGCGGGCCGGCCGGCTGCGCCAGCGCAAAAACCCATGAAAAAATGGCGGTGCAGACTCAGCCGCACCGCCATTTCAAGCCACCGTATCAGACGTCCAAGCCAGAGACGGGGAACTTAACTCATTCCTTCAGCGACTCAACCGCAAAGCTCAGCGTGACATCGTCGCCGACGTTCGGCGCGTATTTGCCGGCGTTGAACTCGGTGCGCTTGATTTTCGCCACGGCGTTCGCGCCGCAAGCGTCTTTTTTCATCATCGGATGGGGCGCGCAATGGAAGGACGTCACCGTCAGCGTCACCGGCTTGGTCACGCCCTTGATGGTCAGATTGCCGTCAACGGAGGCCAGCTTGTCGCCAACGAAGTTGAGTTTGCTCGACTGGTAGGTGATGGTCGGATACTTGGCCGTGTCGAGGAAGTCTTCGCCCTGGATGTGGCCGTTGAACAGCGCGAAACCGGTGTTGACGGATTTGGCGTCGATGACGACGTCGACGGAACCGGTCTTGGCGGCGCGGTCGAGCACGATCTTGCCCGTGGTCGAATCGAAACGGCTCAGCTGGTTCGAGAAGCCCAGGTGGTTGTATTCGAAGCGCGAGGCCGTGTGGCTGCTGTCGATGACATAGGTTTCCGGGGCGGCGACAGCGGCCATCGAGATCCCGGCGACGGCGGCAAAAGCGAGCAATTTCTTCATGGGTGAGACTCCAAGGTTAATAGTTGTATGCGTCAATTCGGGCAGTCCAGGCCGCATGGCTGGCCATGCCCGACTTGCTTGCGGTAGTGAGAACGATTATGCATGCCAAAAACCACGCTGTAAAACGCAAATTTTACGTGTTTACTATCGAAAATATCGATAATATGCCCCGGCGTCCCTCGCGCCAGACACAGCAAATATAGCATTACCCCAGATTGCATTGGCAATATAACATTAACAAAAGTAAATGAGAATGATTCTTGTTATTATCTATTCCTCTTGGTATCATGCCTTCCTTTTTCAACAGGGCAGGATGCGGTGTTTGAACGCTATTACCAGGAATTGCTGCGCTTGATGTCGCGCGCCACCGGCTGCCGCGACAAAGCGCAGGACGTGGTGCAGGAAGCGTATGCGCGGGTGCTGGCCGCCAAGCGCGGCGGCCATGCCCCGGCTCCGGACGGCAGCGAGCGGGCGCTGCTGTACGTGACGGCGCGCAACATCGTCATCGACCAGCAACGCTACCACCTGCACCGCCAGCACGAGGACATCGAACACCACGAACCGCGCGCGCCGCGCGCCGACGAACCGGAACAACGCCTGGCCGACAGACAAAACATGGACCGCTTGCTCGCCATCATAGACAATCTGCCGCCGCGCTGCCGGCAAGCGTTCGCGCTGTATAAATTCGACGGCCTGAGCCATATCGAAATCGCCGCCCAGATGGGCATCTCGGTGAACATGGTGGAAAAACACATCATCAACGGCATGGTCGCGTGCAAGAAAGCGCTGGCCGAAGGGAGCGGCGCATGACACCTTTCGGCTTGAAGCCTGTCGACCAGGCGGCGCGGGCCGCCAACATCGACATCGCGGCGGCGCAATGGCTGCTGCGGCGCGACGCCGGCCTGGGACCGGACGACCTGGCGGCACTGCAACAGTGGCTGGACGCCGACCCCGCCCACGCCCTCGCCTGGGCGCAGATGTGCGACACCGACGCGCTGCTGGCACGCCTGCCGGCCGCGCGCGTGGCCGCCTTCGACCGCAGCGGGCGCGGCCACGCCGCCCCGGCGCCGTGGCTGCGCTGGCTGCGGCGCTGCGGCGGCGCGGCGCCGCGCCGCGCGCTGACCGCCTGCGCGCTGGCGCTGTGCTGCCTGGCCGGCTCCGAGCTGCTCTACGAGCACGGCCGGCAGGCGGACTATGCGCAAACCTTCGCCACGGCCAGGGGCCAGTACGCCAGCCAGACGCTGCCCGACGGCAGCACCGTCGAACTCGACACGGGCACGGTATTGCAAGTGTCCCTGTATGACGACCGCCGCGAAGTGCGCCTGCTGCGCGGCCAGGCCATGTTTCACGTCAGCCACGACGCAAGCCGGCCCTTCCGCGTGTACGCGGAAGCGGCCAGCGTGACCGTGCTGGGCACGCGTTTTTCCGTGCGCAACGTCGGCGGCATGGTGAATGTCGCCGTGCAGCAGGGCAAGGTCGCCGTGGCGGCCCCGGGGCGCGATGCCGCCGCCGCGCCGCTGTGGGCCGGCGACGGCCTGAACCTGGCGGCGAACGGCCAGTCCACGCCCGCCAATGTGGTGCCGGCCGCCGTCGGCAGCTGGCGCGACGGCCGCGTCAATTTCGACAACGCCACGCTGGCCGAGGCGCTGGCCGAATTCGAGCGCTACGCCGACACCGGCCTCGTGCTTGGCGATCCGGCGCTCGGGCAGTTGCGCCTGAGCGGCAGTTTCGACGTCGGCAAGCCGGCCCAGTTCGCCGCCGCGCTGCCGCTGGCCCTGCCGGTGCGCCTGGTCGGCGACGGCCGCGCCCAGCGCATCCTGGCGCGCTGAGCGGGCCGGCGCCGCCGCGTCAATATATTTTCATCCCGGACGTCAGGGTAAATGAGTCTCATTCGTTTTAACTATGAGCGATACACAACGTCACCATAGGAAACAACGATGCATCCAATGATACGCCGCAGTCCCCTCCCCCTCTTGCTGGCCCTGGCCTTCGCCACGCCGCCCGCCGCGCTGGCGGCCCCGGCCGCCAGCGTCGCCTTCAGCATCGCCGCCCAGCCGCTGGGACGGGCGCTGAACGAGCTGGCGCGCCAGGCCGGCATGGTGGTGCTGGCCGACGCCAGGTTGACGGCGGGCCGCCAGAGCCCGCCGCTGCAGGGCGCCTACAGCGTCGCCGAGGCGCTGCGCCAACTGCTGGCCGGCAGCGGCCTGCGCGCCGAGGTGCGCAGCGACGGCAGCATCATCCTGACGGCGCAGCCGCAGGCGGCCGCAGGCGCCGTGCAGATCGGCACGCTCAACGTGCAGGGCCAGGCCGGCGCCGGCGCCTGGAGCGGCGACGAGGACACCGACCCGGCCGACCTGCCCTACACGCAGTCGGCCTCCTCGGCCTACATCGGCCGCGAGCACATCGAGCGCTTCCGCGGCACCTCGCCGGCCGACATGTTCAAGGGCACGGCCGGCGTGCAAGTCGGCGACAGCCGCAACAGCGGCGCCGTCGACATCAACGTGCGCGGCCTGCAGGGCCAGGGCCGGGTGCCGGTGCTGATCGACGGCAGCCTGCAATCGTCGACCGTCTACCGCGGCTATGCCGGCATCGCCGACCGCAGTTACATCGACCCGGACCTGATCAGCAGCGTGCGCATCGACAAGGGGCCGAACCTGTCGGCCCAGGGCGCCGGCGCCATCGGCGGCATGGTCAGCATGCAGACGCTGAAGCCGGAAGACATCCTGCTGCCGGGCGCGCGCAACGGCGTGCGCCTGCGCGGCGGCCTGCAAAGCGCCAGCAAGGCGCCGCCCGACGACTTCGCGGCGGCGCCGCGGCGCGACCGCAACGACCTGTTCGGCGCCCGCAGCGGCTTCGGCAGCGTCGCCGCCGCCACCAGGCAGGACAATTACGAGCTGGTGGCCGCCTACAGCCGCCGCCGCATCGGCAACTACTTCTCCGGCAACAAGGGCTTCGCCGGCTACCAGATGCCCAATGAATGGGGCGACGACGACGGCGTGACGCAGTTCTTCAAGGCCGGCGACGAGGTGCTCAACACCTCCAACACCACCACCTCGGCCCTGCTGAAAGGCGTGCTGCGCCTGCCGCGCGAGCAGACGCTGGAACTGGGCTACCGCTATTTCGACAGCGCCTTCGGCGAAGTGATGCCCTCGCAAATCTACCGCAACAGCACCGGCACCATTCCGCAATGGCTGCTGAGCCAGGTGCGCACCAGCGCCTGGACCGCGCGCTACGACTGGAAGCCGGCCGGCCAGCCGCTGATCGACCTGAAGGCCAACGTCTGGCTGACCGACATGCACAGCGCGGCCCGCAACGGCGACATTTTCCACAACCCGCTGGAGGGCAAGCCGAATCCCGGCGACCACGAATGCGCGGCCTGCGTCGAAACGCTGTACCTGGCCAAGACCCAGGCGCGCCGGCTCGGCGCGGACCTGAGCAACACCTCGCGCCTGGACACGCGCTTCGGCCCGCTCAAACTGAACTACGGCCTGTCGCTGCAGAACGAAAGCATCGGCCCCGGCGCCGGCGTGCGCGTGGTGGACGAGGACGTCAACCATAACCGCACCCAGCGCGACGGCCGGCGCCACGAGGAAAGCGCCTTCGTCGCGCTGCAGTGGCAGCCGCGCGATTGGCTCAGCGTCGACCTGGGCGGGCGCTACCAGCGCTACACGACGCGCGACCGCAACCGCATGGCCGAGCAACTGCACGACCCGCGCGGCTGGCAGTGGGTGACCCTGTACGACAAGGACGGCAACAACTTCGGCAGCGTCAAGTGGCGCCAGGACGACGCCGGCCAGTTCACGCCCGCCACCAACCCGGTGCTCAGCGGCATCGGCATGGTCGAGAACTACGGCCAGGCGCCCGTGCCGATCGACCCGTCCAGGGTCGACTCCTGGCAGCCCAACGACTACGTCTACCACGACGACATCCCCGGCGCCTTCAAGTACAGCCAGCCGATGCGGCGCAAGGACAGCGGCTTCGCGCCCTCGTTCGGCGTGACGGCGCGCGTCGCCGACGGCGTCAGCGTCTACCTGCGCGCCGTGCAGGGCTTGCGCATGCCTAGCCTGTACGAATCGACACTGGGCTTTTCCGCCACCTACTTCTCGCCGCTGAAGGCCGAGCGCAGCGACAACCGCGAAATCGGCCTGAACCTGCTCAAGGACGGCCTCTGGAGCGGCGCCGACAAGCTGCGCGTCAAGCTGGCCTACTTCGACAACACCACGCGCGGCTACATCACGCGGCGCCAGATCCCCGGCCTGCAGGTCTGGGCGCAGAACTTCTCGATGGCCAACGCGGACAGCTACAGCGTCTCCGGCTTCGAGCTGCAGTCGTCCTACGACCGCGGCGACCTGTTCGGCGACTTCTCCGGCACGCTGAACCGCAAGACCCTGATCTGCGACGCCGCCACCGCCGCCTACCTGCGCACCAAGGGCAGCTTTTTGCCGCGCATGAAGGACACGCCGGACTGCTCGCCGATCGGCTTCACCAGCGCCTATGTCAGCAACCACATCCAGCCCAAGCTGAGCATGAACGCCACGCTGGGCGCGCGCCTGCTGGCGCAACGGCTCAGCGTCGGCGCGCGCCTGACCCACGTGGGCGCGCCGCTGGCCGTCGAGGACAAGCAAGCGCAGTGGCAAAACGCCAGCGGCACCTCGGCCCAGGTGCTGACCCGCGCCTACACGCTGGTCGACCTGTTCGCCAGCTACAAGGTGGCGCCGAACGCGACGCTGGACCTGGCCGTCGACAACTTGAGCGACCGCTACTATCTCGATCCGCTGACCCTCAGCCTGATGCCCGGACCGGGCCGCACCATGCGCCTGTCACTCGGCGTAAAATTCTAACCAACCGCAAAAGGAAACACATGAACGCAGTAAGCGAAATGACCCGCAGCCAACGCCTGAAAGCGAAAACCGTCGCCACCCACGAAAAGCTCGACCACAGCATCATGGCCAGCGCGCCCTTCTCCACCAAGGAGAACTACGCCCGCTTCCTGCAGGCCCAGTACAGCTTCCTGCGCGACGTCGACGCGCTGTACGACCACGCCGAACTGGCCGCGCTGCTGCCGGCGCTGGACGAGCGGCGCCGCTACGCCCGCATCGCCGCCGACCTGGCCGACCTGCACAGCCCGCTGCCGGAGGCCGGCCCGGAAGCGCCGCTGACGGCCGACCTGGATCTGCCGACGGCGCTGGGCTGGCTGTACGTCAGCGAAGGCTCGAAGCTGGGCGGCGCCGTCCTCTACAAGCTGGCCGGCAAGCTGGGCCTGGACGAGCAGTTCGGCGCCCGCCACCTGGCCGGCCACGCGGACGGCCCGGCGCGCCACTGGCGCGAATTCACGACGGCCCTCGACAGCGTGCCGCTCGACGCCGAGCAGGAAGCGCGCGTCGTCGCCGGCGCCGAAGCGGCGTTCAACCGCATGCACGGCCACGTCGGCCGCGCGTTCTGATGGCCCAGCCGGTGCCATTGCGGAAGGCGGACGCGTCCGGCAAGGCGCCGGCGGGGCGCCTGCTGCGCTGGGGCTACACGGCGCTGGGCGTGCTGATGGTCGCGCTCGGCGTGATCGGCGCGCTGCTGCCGGTGATGCCGACGACGATCTTCCTGATCCTCGCGCTGGCCTGCTTCAGCCGCGCCTCGCCGCAACTGGAACACTGGCTGCTGAACCACCCGCGCTTCGGCGCGCCGCTGCGCCAGTGGCGCGAACACCGCGCCGTCTCGCGGCGCGGCAAGCGCATGGCCTGCTTCGGCATGGCGCTCGGCTTCGCGCTGATGTGCGCCGGCCGGCCGCCGTGGTGGGTGGTCCTGCTGGTGGCCGTGGTGGAACTGGCGGTGCTCGCCTACCTGCTGCGCCGCCCCGAGGGGCCGCTCGACGCCGCCGCGCCGGCGGCCGCCGCGCCGCGCCTCGGCGTCCGGCCGCTGATCGCCGGCATCGTCATCGCCGCCCACGGCGCCCTGCTTGCTTGGGCGCTGTACGGCCACGCGGCGACGCTGCACGTCGTCGCCGCCGAGCCGCTGGCGGCGCAGGCGCCATTACTGATGTACGTGCCGGCGGCGGCGCCGCCGGCACCGCTGGAGCTGCAACAGGCCGAACGCGTCAGCGCGGCCGCCGCGCCCGCGCCCGAGCGCGCGCGGCGCGAGACGCCGCCGTTGCCGCAGGCCGCGGCGCCGAAGATGGCAGCGGCGCCGCTGCCGCCGCTCGCCGAGGCGCCGCCCGCCGGCGCGCCGGCGCCGGCCATGCCGCGCGCGGCGGCGCCGGCCGACACGGCCTCCGTCGCGGCGGCACCGCCCGCGCCGGCGTTGCCGCCGGCGCCGCAGGAAGTACGCAGCGGCAGCAATAGCTGGGAGGGCAAGGTACTGGCGCGCATGGAGCGCTTCCGCCGCTATCCGGCGGCGGCGCGGGCGCGCGGCGAGGAAGGCATCGTGACGCTGCGCTGCCGCGTCGACCGCGAAGGCCGGGTGCTGGCGGCGGCCGTCGAGCACAGCTCCGGCCACCCGGCGCTCGACCAGGCGGCGCTGGACACGCTGCAGCGCGCCGCGCCGCTGCCGCGCATCCCCGACGAGCGCCCCGAACAGCTCGAACTGTCGATACCGGTACAGTTCCGCGTCCGCCAGCCCGGGGTCTGACCCCGGCCTCCTGGGGTCAGACCCCTGCTTTCAAACCGCCCAGCGCAGCTGCGCCAGCGGCGGCACCGGAGCCGCCCGCTGCGGCGCCGGATGGCGCAGCACCTGCGCCAATATGCGCTGCTCGATGGCGGCGAACCCGGCGCTGCCGCGCGCCCTCGGCCTGGGCAAATCCACCCTGACGTCGAGCGCGATGCGCCCATCCTCGATCAATATCACGCGGTCGGCCAGCGCCACCGCTTCCGCCACATCGTGGGTGACCAGCACGGCCGTAAAACCGCGCGCCAGCCACAGCGTTTCGATCAATTGCTGCATCTCGATGCGCGTCAGCGCGTCGAGCGCGCCCAGCGGCTCGTCGAACAGCAGCAATTGCGGCTCGTGCAGCAGCGCGCGGGCCAGCGCGACGCGCTGCTTCTGCCCGCCCGACAGCGCCGCCGGCCAGTCGTCGGCGCGCTCGGCCAGCCCGACGGTCCACAGCGCCGCGGCGGCCGCGCCGAGCGAACGCGGCATCCCCAGCGCGACATTATGCAGCACCGTTTTCCACGGCAGCAGGCGCGCCTCCTGGAACATAATGCGCACTTCCGGCTTCAACTGGCCGGCGCCGACGACGATGGCGCCGGCGTCGGCCCGCTCCAATTGCGCGATGGTGCGCAACAGCGTGCTCTTGCCGCAGCCGCTGCGCCCGACCACGGCGACGAACTCGCCGGCCTTCAATTCCAGGCCGACGTCCTTGAGCACGCTGCGCCCGGCATACGCCTTGCTCAATCCGCGCAGCGCCAGCGACACGCCCTGGCGTGCCTTCGGCAGACGCTCGACGGGGTCTTCGACGGGATCGAACTGCGTCAGCAGCGACAGGAAATCGGATTCGAGTTGGGCGGGGGCGAAGATCATCGGGTTCCTTCAGCGGTAAGCGGGATTCCAGCGCAGCAGGCGTCTTTCCAGCGTGCGCGAGAACAGGTCGGCCAGTTTCCCCAGCAGGGCGTACAGCAGGATGCCGACCAGCACAATGTCGGTTTGCAGGAATTCGCGCGCGTTCATCGTCATGTAGCCGATGCCGGCCTGCGCCGAGATGGTTTCGGCGACGATCAGCAGCACCCACACCAGCCCCAGCGAAAAGCGCACGCCGACCAGTATCGCCGGCAGCGCCGTCGGCAGAATCACGTCGCGGTACAGCGGCCAGCCGGACAGGCCGTAGCTGCGCGCCACCTCGATCAAGCCCTGGTCGGCCGAACGGATGCCGTGGAAGGTGTTCAGGTAGACGGGAAAGAAGACGCCGACGGCCAGCAGGAACAGCTTGGCCGCTTCGTCGATGCCGAACCACAGGATGACCAGGGGGATCAGCGCCAGCGCCGGGATGTTGCGCACCATTTGCAGCGTCGTGTCGAGCAGCGTTTCGGCCCGTTTGACGCTGCCCGTCAGCAGTCCCAGCGCCAGGCCCAGGCCGGCGCCGATGGAAAAACCGACGGCGGCGCGCCACAGGCTGGTCCGCAGATGCCGCCACAGTTCGCCCGACTCGCCCAGGCTCCAGAAGGCTTTGGCGACGGCCCACGGCTGGGGCAGAATGCGGCTCGACAGCCAGCCGGCCTGCGCCGCCACCTGCCAGGCCAGCACCAGCGCGGCCGGCAAGGCCCACGGCGCGAGCGCGGCGAACCAGGCGCGGGCGGGGCGCATGCTCAGGCCGCCTTTTTCGGCACGATGTCGCTGGCCATGACTTCGCCGAACGGCCCGGACAGCGACTGCTCGCCGGCCGCCCTGCCCTTGCCCAGCAGCGGGAACACCAGTTCGGCGAAGCGGTAGGACTCTTCCAGGTGCGGATAGCCGGAGAAGATGAAGGTGTCGATACCCAGCTCGGCGTACTCGCGCATGCGCGCCACCACCGTCGGCGGGTCGCCCACCAGCGCCGTGCCGGCGCCGCCGCGCACCAGGCCGACGCCGGCCCACAGGTTCGGCGACACTTCCAGCTTGTCGCGGCGGCCGCCGTGCAGCGCGGCCATGCGCCGCTGCCCCTCCGAATCCATCTTGCCGAAGGCCGTCTGGGCCGCCGCGATGATGTCGTCGTCGAGGTGGCTGATCAATTCGTCGGCGGCGCGCCAGGCCGCCTCGTTCGTCTCGCGGACGATCACGTGCAAGCGGATGCCGAAGCGCACCGTGCGGCCGTGCCTGGCGGCGCGGGCGCGGATGTCGGCGATCTTCCCGGCCACGGCGGCCGGCGGCTCGCCCCAGGTCAGGTAGACGTCCATCTGCTCGGCGGCCAGCTCGTGCGCCGGCGCCGACGAGCCGCCGAAATACAGCGGCGGATACGGTTTCTGCACGGCCGGATAGAGGGTTTTCGCGCCCCTCACCTGGATGTGCTTGCCCTCGAAGTCATAGCCGGCGGCGCCGCCCTCGCCCGCCAGCGTGGCGCGCCAGACGCGCATGAACTCGGCGGAAATCTCGTAGCGCTTGGCGTGGTCGGCGAACAGCCCGTCCGCCTCCAGTTCGCCCTGGTCGCCGCCCGTCACCACATTGATCAGCAGGCGCCCGTTCGACAGGCGGTCGAAGGTGGCGGCCATGCGCACCGCCAGGCCCGGGGTCGACAGGCCCGGCCGGACCGCAACCAGGAATTTCAGTTTTTGCGTGACGCCGATCAGCGACGAGGCCACCACCCAGGCGTCTTCGCAGGAGCGCCCGGTCGGCAGCAGCACGCCGTCGTAGCCGAGCGTGTCGGCCGCCACGGCGCACTGGCGCAGGTAGTCGGCATTGACCGGGCGGGCGCCCTGCGTCGTGCCAAGGTAGCGGCTGTCGCCGTGCGTCGGGATAAACCAAAAGACATTCAAAGACATGTTCGCTTCCTTTACATTACAACTTGAGCGGCAGCAGCGCGTCCTTGACGCTGATGGCCCTCGGGATCAGCTTCAGGCCGGCGAAGGCGTCGGCAACCTTCTGCTGTTCGGCGACGACGTCGACGCTGATCAGCTTAACGCCGTAGGCATAGCGCGCGGCGGCCAGTTCGACGACGCCGGTATCGAGGCCGGTCTGCGCAGCGAGGATCGCCGCCACCTCCTTGAGGTTGGCGCGGCCCCATTCGTCGACCCTGGCCAGCTCCTCGATGACGATGCGGACGATGTCCGGGTTCTTTTCCGCGTAGGGCCGCGCCGCCAGGTAGAACTGGTGGTTCGACACCAGGCCCTTGCCGTCGGCCAGCACGCGCGCGCCCAACTGCTTTTCGGCGGCCGCCAGGAAGGGATCCCAGATCGCCCAGGCGTCGACGCTGCCGCGCTCGAAGGCGGCGCGGGCGTCGGCCGGCGGCAGGAACACGGTTTCGATGTCGCGGTAGCCGACGCCGGCCTTTTCCAGCGCCCGCAGCAGCAGGTAGTGCACGTTCGAGCCCTTGTTCAGCGCCACGCGCTTGCCCTTCAATTCGCTCAGCGCGCGGATTTTCGAGTCTTTCGGCACGACGATGGCCTCGCTCGACGGCGACGGCGGCTCGTTGCCGATGTAGACCAGGTTGGCGCCGGCGGCCTGGGCGAAGATGGGCGGCGCCTCGCCCACCGTGCCGAAGTCGATGCTGCCGACGTTGAGGCCCTCCAGCAGCACCGGGCCGGCCGGGAACTCGGTCCATTTGACGTCGACGCCTTTTGCGGCCAGGCGCTTTTCCAGCGTGCCGCGACCCTTCAGCAGCGTCAGCGTGCCGTATTTCTGGTAGCCGATGCGCAGCACCGCTTTCGCCTGGGCCTGCGCGGCGCCGGGCATGCCGGCCGCCAGCACGCCGGCCGCGGTGGCGAACAACAGGCCCAGCGTGTGGCGGCGCGACAGGCGCTCTTCGTGGCGTGTACTCATGTTTCTCCTTGATGGCGCGGGGCGCGACGGCAAAAACCCGCGGGTGTAATCAATTCAGCGGCGATACGGCGTAAGGGTGGCCTTTCAGCGAACGGCTCGGCAGCGCCGGCACGGCGGGCTCGGGCGCCGTGGCGCGCGCGTGGCGCAGCGCGCGCAGCCCCGCCGACAATTCCTCGACGCCGGCCTCGACGCGCGCCGCAAGCGCCGGGTCCAGCGTCAGTCCGCGCTCCTCGCTCCAGTCGAGCTGCTGCGCGGTGGCATAGATGCTGGTCAGCACGTGCCTGGCGGCCAGGGCGTGCAGCACCGGCCGCAGCGCGTAGTCCAGCGCCAGCAGGTGCGACTGGCTGCCGCCGGTCGCCAGCGGCAGCACCAGCTTGCCGGCCAGGCCGTCCTGCGGCAGCAGGTCGAGGAAGGCTTTCAGGATGCCGGCATAGGATGCCTTGTAGACCGGCGTGGCGACGATGACGACGTCGGCGGCGGCCACGGCGGCGATGGCGCGGGCAATCGTGACGTCGGCATGCTCGGCGTGCAGCAGCGCCCGGGCCGGCAGGTCGCGCACGTGCAGCTTGCTGTAGCGGTGGCCGTGCACGGCCAGCTTGTCGCCGATGTGCAGCAGCAGGCGGCTGGAGCTGGATGGGAGCTGCGGGCTGCCACTCAATAATAGTATGTTCATGCGTGAGAAATTCCCGTGAATGTGCTGCGTTGCCGCGGCCTGCCCAGCGCCAGGATCTGCGCTTGTGGCTGGAATCGGGCCGCCTTCAGTGAGCAGATTACGACCGCGCCGGCGAAATCAGAACGAATGCTTTCGCGCTTCGATATGTGTTTTCCGGATATCGTCGCCGGCGTTTACTGAGGATTTACGCATAAGCAAAGACAGAATAAATCGTTCACAAGTGCTATGCCGCACTGCAATACTTGCGCTACCGATACCATTTCAACGGCTTTGCACAATGTCACAAGCATTTTCCGGCGCGCCGCATGGCCACCATGCCGACGCCCCCGCAGCACCCTCGCAAGACCCGCTCCAGATCGCCACGGCGCTGGCCGCGCGCCTGGCGCAGTCCGCCAACGCCCGCGACCAGGCCGGCGGCCACGCCGCCCGGGAACGCGAATGGATACGCGAATCGGGCCTGCTGACGCTGTCGATCCCCACGGAATTCGGCGGCCAGGGCGCCGCCTGGCCCGTCGTCTACCAGGTGATCCGCATTCTGGCGCGGGCCGACAGCGCGCTGGCGCACGTGTTCGGCTTCCACCACCTGCAACTGGCCGGCATCCGGCTGTACGGCAGCGCCCAGCAACAGCGCCGCCTGCTGACGGACACCGTCGCACAGCGCCTGTTCTGGGGCAATGCCCTGAACCCGCTCGACCGGCGCACCACGGCCACCGAGGCCGCCGACGGCTACACGCTGGACGGCGTCAAGAGCTTCTCCTCCGGCTCGGTCGGCTCCGACTGGCTGACCGTGTCGGCCTGGCACGCGCCGACCCAGAGCGCGCTGATCGGCGTGCTGCCGACCCGCCAGCCCGGCGTCGCCGTGCAGGCGGACTGGGACGCCTTCGGCCAGCGCCAGACCGACAGCGGCAACGTCCACTTCGCCGGGGCGGCGCTGCCGGCCGGGCAGGTGCTGCAGGCGCCGGCCCAGCCGGCCACGCCTCAGGCGACGCTGCGCTCGCAGGTGGCGCAGCTGATCATGGCCAACCTCTACCTGGGCATAGGCGAAGGCGCCTTCGAGGCGGCGCGCAACTACACCCGCGACGAAGCCCGGCCCTGGTTCGCCTCCGGCGCGGCCAGCGCCAGCGCCGATCCGCTGATACAGCACCGCTACGGCCAACTGTGGCTGCTGCTGCGCCCCGCCGTGGTGCTGGCCGACCACGCCGCCGTCGAACTCGACAGGGTTTTCAACAAGGGCGCGCAGATCAGCGCCCGCGACCGCGGCGAGCTGGCCGTCGCCGTGGCCGAGGCGAAGTGCCTGGCGCACCGCGCCGGCGTCGAGATCAGCAGCCAGATGTTCGAGCTGACGGGCGCCCGCGCAACGTCGGCCAAATACGGCTACGACCGCTTCTGGCGCAACGTCCGCGTGCACACGCTGCACGACCCGATCGACTACAAATACCGTGACCTGGGGCGCTTCGCCCTGGAAGGCACGCTGCCCGAACCCACCGCCTACTCATAAAACGATATGACCACACCAACCAACAACATCGCCGCGCTGCCGGACGCGAAGCGGGCCACCGTGATCCGCGTCGACGCCGCCAGCAAATCGTTCGCGCTGCCGCGCGGCGAACAATTCCACGCCGTGCGCAACGTCAGCCTGGACGTGCGCGAGGGCGACGTCTTCGGCCTGATCGGCAAGAGCGGCGCCGGCAAATCGACGCTGCTGCGCCTGCTGAACCTGCTGGAGCGCCCCGACAGCGGCAGCGTCACCGTGGCCGGCCGCGAACTGACGGCGCTGGGCAAGCGCGAGCTGCGCGACGCGCGCCAGAACATCGGCATGATTTTCCAGCAGTTCAACCTGCTGCAAAACGCCACCGTGTTCGACAACGTCGCCTTCCCGCTGATCATCCACGGCAAACTCAAGGGCGAGCAAATCGCCGCCCGCGTCGAGGAATGCCTGGCGCTGGTGGAACTGAGCGGCAAGGCCGCCAACTACCCCGCGCAACTGTCGGGCGGCCAGAAGCAGCGCGTGGCCATCGCCCGCGCGCTGGCCAGCCGCCCCGCCGTGCTGCTGTGCGACGAGCCGACCTCCGCGCTGGACGCGGAAACCACCCGCGCGCTGCTGGAGACGCTGCGCGACATCAACCGCAACCTCGGCGTGACCATCGTCATCGTCAGCCACGAGCTGTCGGTGCTGGGCGCCATCTGCAACCGCGTCGCCGTGATCGAGGACGGCGCCGTCGCCGAACAGTTCGCGCTGGCCGACACCCACACCGTGCGCAAGACCGCGCTGGGCCGCGAACTGGCCCACTACGGCACCCCCGCCTTTGAAGCCACCGCCTGGAAGGAGCGCGCTCATGCTTGAAAATATCATCTCCATGCTGCCTGAGCTGTGGACGGCCATGGGCCAGACCCTGACCATGCTGGCCATCGGCCTGAGCGCCGCCGTCGTCATCGGCGGCCCGCTCGGCGTGCTGCTGTTCCTCATCGCCGACGGCCAGTCGCTGCAAAACCGCCCGGCCGCGCTGGTGCTGGGCTGGCTGGTCAACGTCGTGCGCTCCTTCCCCTTCATCATCCTGCTGGTCGCGCTGGTGCCGTTCACCCGCCTCATCGCCGGCACCTCGATCGGCCCGCTGGCTGCCGCCGTGCCGCTGTCGTTCGCCGCCATCCCCTACTTCGCCCGCATGGTCGAACAGAACCTGCGCGAAGTGCCGCGCGGCGTCATCGAGGCGGCCCACGCGATGGGCGCCTCGGAACTGCAGATCGTGCTGCGCGTGCTGCTCGTGGAAGCCCGCTCCGGCCTGGTGCTGGCCCTGACCGTGCTGTCGATCAGCTTCCTGTCCTACTCGGCCGTGGCCGGCGTGGTCGGCGGCGGCGGCATCGGCGACCTGGCCATCCGCTACGGCTACTACCGCTTCGAGACCGACATCATGGTCGCCACCGTCGCCGTGCTGGTCCTGATGGTGCAAACCATCCAGTTCACCGGCAACCGCATCGCCAAACGCCTCGACAAACGCTAACACCCACTTCATCTTTTTAAGGAAAACCACATGAGCATCGCCCGCCGCACCCTGATCCTGAGCGCCCTGACCCTGGCCCTGGGCGCCAACTTCGCCAACGCCGCCAAAGACCCGAAAGAGATCGTCATCGGCACCAGCGCCGGCCCCTACGCCGACCAGATCAAGCTGGGCATCAAGCCTATCCTGGAAAAACAGGGTTACAAGATCAAGCTGGTCGAGTTCAACGACTACGTGCAGCCGAACTTCGCGCTGGCCGAGGGTTCGCTCGACGCCAACGTGTTCCAGCACGTCGTCTACCTGAACAAATTCGCCGCCGAGCACAAACTGGCGCTGACCGACCTGGTGACGATCCCGACCGCGCCGATCGCCATCTACAGCAAAAAACACAAATCGCTCAACGAAGTCAAAGACGGCAGCACCGTCGGCGTGCCGAACGACCCGAGCAACGAAGCGCGCGCCCTGGTGCTGCTGGACCAACTGGGCTGGATCAAGCTGCGCGCCAACTTCGACCCGGTGCGCGCCTCGGAGAAGGACATCGTCGGCAATCCGAAGAAAATCAAGCTGGTGCCGCTGGAAGCGGCGCAACTGCCGCGCTCGCTGGGCGACACCGACTACTCCTTCATCAACGGCAACTACGCGCTGGCGGCCGGCATCAAACTGACCGAGGCGCTGATCGCCGAAAAAATCTCGGCCAACTACATCAACCTGGTCGCCGTGCGCAGCGCCGACAAGGACAAGCAGTTCGCCAAGGACCTGGCGGCCGCCTACCGCTCGCAAGCCTTCCTCGACATCACCAACAAGCACTTCGCCGGCTACTCCAAGACCGACTACCAGCTGGCCCTGGAAAAAGCGAAGAAGTAAGACGGCGGCATGGCTAAAACGATCCGCTTCAACGCCTTCCAGATGAACACGCTGGGGCACCAGTCGCCCGGGCTGTGGACACACCCGCGCGACAACAGCCACCGCTACACCGATCCGCAGCACTGGACCGAGCTGGCGCGCTTGCTGGAGGCGGGCCGTTTCGACGCCATCTTCCTGGCCGACGTGCTGGGCGTGTACGACGTCTACCAGGGCGGCCTCGACGCCGCCCTGCACCACGGCGTGCAAGTGCCGCTGAACGACCCGCTGGCCCTGGTGCCGCTGATGGCGCAGGCGACCAGCCACCTCGGCTTCGGCGTCACCTGCGCGCTGACCTACGAGCACCCGTACAGCTTTGCCCGGCGCCTGTCGACGCTGGACCACCTGACGGGCGGACGGATAGGCTGGAACATCGTCACCGGCTACCTCGACAGCGCCGCCCGCAACCTCGGGCTGGAACGCCAGCTCGGACACGACGAGCGCTACGACCTGGCCGACGAATACCTCGACGTCGTCTACAAGCTGTGGGAGAAAAGCTGGGACGACGACGCCGTCGTCAACGACAAGGCGGCCGGCGTCTACGCGGACCCGGTGCGGGTGCATCCGATCAAGCACGCGGGACGCTACTACAAGGTGCCCGGCATCCACCTGTGCGAACCGTCGCCGCAGCGCACCCCGCTGCTGTACCAGGCCGGCACGTCGCCGCGCGGCACCGCGTTCGCCGCGCGCCACGCCGAATGCACCTTCGTCAGCGGCCCGAGCAAGGCGGTGGTGAAGCGCTACGCCGACGCGCTGCGCGCGGCGGTGCGCGCGGACGGCCGCGACGGCGAACAATTGCTGATCTACGCACAGGCCCTGATCGTCACCGGCGCCACCGGGGCGCAGGCGCAGGCCAAGTATGAGGAATACCGCAGGCACGTCGACATCGAGGCGGCGCTGACGCTGCTGTCCGGCTGGACCGGCGTCGACTTCAGCCGCTTCCCGCTGGACGCGACCATCGACTACATCGACTCGGACGCGGGGCGCTCGGCGCTGGCCTCCTTCAGCCAGGCCGACCCGAACCGCAAATGGACCGTGCGCGAGGCGGCCGAGTTCATCGGCATCGGCGGCCGCGGCCCCGTGCTGGTGGGCGACGCGGCGCAGGTGGCCGACCAGTTGGAGGCGTGGATGGACGACACCGGCATCGACGGCTTCAACCTGGCCTTCGCGGTGGCGCATGAAAGCATGCGCGACGTGGTCGAGCACATCGTGCCGGAGCTGCAGCGGCGCGGCCGCTACCGCCGCGACTACGAAGACGGCGCGCTGCGCCACAAGCTGTTCGGCCAGGGCGCGCGTTTGCCGGAGCGGCATCCGGGCCGCCGGGTCCGCATCGCGGACTAGGAAAAAGTCCTGCGGCGCGGCGGCTGCGCCGGTTTATCCGGCGCCGACGATTGCGCCGTAGCGGCCCAGCACCTTCTCCATCCCCAGTTCGATGCACTCGGCCACCAGCGCGTGGCCGATCGACACTTCCAGCACGCCGGGAATCGCGAGGAAATGCGCCAAGTTGTCCAGGTTCAGGTCGTGGCCGGCGTTCACGCCCAGCCCCAGGGCGCTGGCGCGCGCGACGGCCTGGCGGAAGCCGGCAAAGGTCGCCTCGCCTTGCGGCGTGCCGAAGTGCTCCGCATACGGCTCCGTGTAGAACTCGACTCGCTCCGCGCCCACTTCGCAAGCCGCCTCGATATGCGGATAGTCGAAATCGACGAACAGGCTGGTGCGGATGCCCAGCGCCTTCAACTCGCCGACGACGCGGCGCAGCAAGGCCGCTTCCTTGACAATATCCCAGCCGTGGTCCGAGGTCAGTTGGCCGGGCGCGTCCGGCACCAGCGTGCATTGTGCGGGCCGGACACGCTTGACAACCTCGAGAAACTGCTCGGACGGATAGCCCTCGACGTTCAACTCGCAATGGCGCTCGGCGCATAAAACCGCCAGCTCGCCGACATCGGAATAACGCGCGTGGCGCTGGTCTTCGCGCGGATGCAGCGTGATGCCGTGCGCGCCGAGGTCGAGGCAGCGCGCGGCGAACGCCACCACGTCGGGGAAATTCCGGCCGCGCGAATTGCGCAGGAGAGCAATTTTATTGATATTGACTGATAGCTTGGTCATCGTCTTACATCATTCATATAGTCGTTAAGTGTCAAAAATGGGCCGTGCAAGAAAAGGCTTCGGAATCGGCACGCCTTGCGAATGACCCATTTTTCGAATCGACGTTTTCATGCATCCTCCACCAAACAGCAGTAAACATAATGTTATTACAGTTAAGCATGCATGTGCGCGGCGTTTTTCGGCGCCGCCGCGCCGGCAGCATCGTTCACGTCAAGTCCTGCTGATCGAGACGCCGCCATCGACCAGCAAAGCCGTGCCCGTCGTGAAACTGGCGGCGTCGGACGCCAGGTAGAGCACCGATCGCGCGATCTCCTCGGGCGTGGCGAGGCGCTTGAGCGCGTGCAGGCTTTCGACGAAGGCGCGCGCCTCGGCGGAATCGGCGACGGCGCGCCCCATCGGCGTATCGGTGCCGCCGGGAAGAATGGCGTTGACGCGTATCCCCGCCGCGCCGAACTCGGCGGCCAGGGATTGCGTCAATCCGACGATGCCCGCCTTGCTCGCCGCGTAAGCCGCCATGTTCGGCATGCCGACCGTGTAGCCGACAAAGGTCGACGTGAACACGATGGCGCCCCGCCCTCGCGCCAGCATGGCCGGGAGCTGGTACTTCGCCCCCAGGAACGCGCTCGTCAGGTTGGCGTCCAGGGTGTCGCGCCAGGCGTCGAGGGCAATACCGGGCGTGGCGCCCATCGCGCCTAGCGTGCCGGCATTGTTGAACGCGATGTCGAGGCCGCCGAAGCGCTCGACGGCTGTGTCGACGGCGGCCTTGGCGCAGACTTCGTCCCTGACATCGCCGACGAGCGCCACGGCCTCGGCGTCCGCCGCCGCAAGTTCGGCGACCAGCGCGTCGAGTTCCGCCCGGCGCCGCGCCACCAGCACCAGCCTGGCGCCCTCCTGCGCGAACAGTTTCGCTGTCGCATAGCCGATTCCGGAACTGGCGCCGGTGATGATGGCGACTTTATTGCTCAGTAAATGCATGTCCGCTCCCACGTAATGAATAAAATGTGGGGGCACGATAATCGGGCAAGGCAGTGGCCGCCATCCGTTTCTTGCCGTGGAAATAATTACGTTCAAGACCCATCCCCGGCCACCATGTTGCTGTTGCCTAGGCAACCTTTCCGTGGCAGCATACGGCACCTCGGTCCGACCGCACACAGTGAGAAACGCCATGCCACAACCATTTACCATCCGCCTGGGCGCCGCCGCCCTGCTCGCCGCCGCGCTGTCGGGCGGCGCGGCGCGCGCCGACACGCCGCCAGATTGCGAGTTGTGTGCTCAGTGGAATGCGCCGCAAAAACCCTATCAAGTGTTCGGCAATACCTATTATGTCGGCCCCAAGGGCGTCGGTTCGGTGCTGATTACCTCGCCGAGCGGCCACGTGCTGGTCGACGCCGGCCTGCCGCAGTCGGCGCCGCTGATCGCCGCGAGCATCCGGGCGCTCGGCTTCAAGGTGGAGGACATCAAGCTGATCCTGAATACGCATGCGCATTTCGACCACGCCGGCGGCATCGCCGAGTTGCAGCGCCTGAGCGGCGCGCCGGTCGTCGCCAGCGCCTCGGCCGCGCTGGCGCTGGCGACGGGCCAGGTCGGTCCGGACGATCCGCAGTACGGCGAGTTGACGCCGTTTGCGCCGGTGCCGGACATGCGCCTGGCGCACGACGGCGAGACGCTCTCGGCCGGCGCGATCGAGGTCACCGCCCATGTCACGCCCGGGCATACGCCGGGCGGCATCAGCTGGACATGGAAGTCGTGCGAGGGCAAGGTCTGCGCCCATATCGTTTTTGCCGACAGCGTCGGGGCATTTTCGCGCAAGGGCTTCAAGTTCAGCGCCAACGAGGATTATCCGAACGTGCTGCAGGATTTCCAGCGCAGTTTTGCGACGCTGGCCGCGCTGCCATGCGATGTGCTGCTGACCGGGCATCCGGACGCGGCCGACGTGGCGGCCAGGCTGGCGCGGCCGCGCGAGGCCGGCAAGAGTGCGTTTGTCGATCCGGAAGCCTGCCGCAAGTATGTGGCCAAGGGGCGCGACAATTTGAGCCGGCGCCTCGCGACGGAGCGCTGATACTAGCGACGAAGCAGCAGGCCGCCTTAGTGTGCGGCCTTTTTTCTTTGTTGCTGTTACCCTTCGGCAATTATCACTCTCTCGCGCACGCGCTTCACTGTACACATGAACGATTTACTTCAAAGCGGCGCCACGGCACTCGCGGCCGGCATCGGCGACAACCTGGGTCAATACGCGGGCAGCCTGTTTTTGCGCGTGTCGCCATGGGCGCTGCTATATGGCCTGCTCGGCCTGCTGGCGTCGCTGCCCCTGCTTGTCTATCTGGCGCGCAAGGGGCTGCTGAGCCGCAAGCCGCGGCCGTGGAATGTGCTCGCCAAACTCAGTTACCTCGTGATCCTGGTCGCCTTCACGGCCGGCGGCGCCGCCCTCGGCATGCTGTCGCGCACCCACGGCATGCTGTCCGAGGGCTTGACGGCCGCCGTGCAGCCGGCCATCGAGGCGCACATGCCGGCGCTGCGCACGTATGTGACGGCGCAAGTGGCCGTCTACGGCCCGGACCAGGTCATCACGGCGAAGGATCTGGTCGAACCACTGCTCAAGCGCCTGTATTACGTGCCGAAGTCGGACAGCCTGTGGGAGCGCGGCAAGGCCGGCGCCGTCAACTGGATCGTGCTGAACTACGGCGCGGCGGCCTTGACGGAGGCGCTGCAGAAGACCCTGATCGGGAAAATCGAGGCGCTCAGCACCGCCGCCAAGATGGACTTGCGCGGCCAGGAGCGCGGCGAACTGAGCAAGCTGGCCAGCGACGTCGTGGCGCGGCTGGCCACGGACAGCGCCCGCCAGCTCGATTTCACCAAGCTGGACAAGACGCTGCCGCAGATTCTCGTGCGCGCCCTGCAAAAAAATCTGGACGGGCACTTTTCGTCGATGTATGCGGGCGTGGGGATCGCCTTCGTGCTGCTGGGACTGCTGATCGGCGGCGAGATGCTGCTGTACTTCCGCTGGTATCTGCGGCGCGCCGTGTAGCTAGGCGGGCCTAGGGAAGCGCTGATTTATTCATGAGGGCGGACTTGACCGCGAAAATAGGCGTCCTGCGGCGTTGCAAAATCTTGCAATAGCTCGCTATTGCTGCGATTTCGCGCCTTGCAGGCCACCTTTTTCGCTGGCCAATCCCAACCCTCAGAATAAATCAGCGCTTCCCTAGCGCGGTTTCGCCTCGGCGCAGTCGTCGTGGCGCATCTGCGCTTGCGACACGTTGCTGCCCGGCGGCACGCTCTGGGTTAGCCAGACGTTGCCGCCGACGGTGGAGCCGGCGCCTATCGTGATGCGGCCCAACACGGTCGCGCCGGCGTAGATGACCACGTCGTCCTCGACGATGGGATGGCGCGGGATGCCCTTGACGAGGGCGCCGCTGGCGTCGGCCGGGAAGCGTTTCGCGCCCAGCGTGACGGCCTGGTACAGGCGCACGCGCTGGCCCAGGATCGCCGTTTCGCCGATGACGACGCCGGTGCCGTGGTCGATGAAGAAGCTGGCGCCGATGCGCGCGCCGGGGTGGATGTCGATGCCCGTCAGCGAGTGGGCGATGTCGGCGATGAGCCGGGCCAGGAATGGCGCGCCCAGCTGGTGCAGGCTGTGCGCCAGGCGGTGGTAGAGGATGGCGATGGTGCCCGGATAGCACAGCATGATCTCGGCCACCGAGGTGGCGGCCGGGTCGCCGGCGAAGGCCGCCTGCACGTCCGAGACGAGCAGCGCGCGGATCGCCGGCAGGCCGGCGGCGAAGGCCCGGGTGATGTCGTCGGCGCGCTCGGCCAGCGTCGCCTCGCCCGCCGCGTCGGCCGGCGCCGAAAACAGCAGGCCGCGCCGGACCTGCTCGGTGAGGCGGTTCAGCGTCGTGTTCAAGGTGTCGCCGACGAAGTAGTCGATGCTCTCGTCGGTCAGATTGGGCCGCCCGTAATGGGTGGGGAACAGCACGGCCGAGAGGTCGCTGACGATGCCGGCGAGCGCCTCGCGCGACGGCAGCTCGCGGATGCGGCCGTGGTGGCGGATATTGTGCGCGGCCTCGCGCGACACGCGCAGCCCGTCGATGACGGCATCCAGGTTCCAGCGCGACGCCCTGGCGCCGGAGAGGTCGAAGGTGTCGATTTTCATGGCTACTCCAAGGGATAGACGAACCAGCATAATGACACGCGCGGCGAAACCGAACGAAGCGTTTCGTTGCCCCATATGCGCAAAGCGCATATGGGCGCCCCCGCCGCCAGCTGAAATGTCCGCGCTGGCGTAAAATGCCGGGCTAACAACACGTCGCGAACAATGAATATCTTACTGACCCTGATACTGGCGGGCTTGACGATGGTCGGACCGCTCGCCATTGACACCTACCTGCCGTCCTTCCCCGCCATCGCGCAGGAATTTTCCGCCACGCCGCTGCTGATCCAGCAAACCCTGAGCGTGTTCCTGTTCACCTTCGCCTTCATGATGCTGTTCTACGGCACCCTGTCGGACTCCTTCGGCCGGCGCCCGGTGATCCTCGCCTCGCTGCTCGTGTACATCGTCGCCTCCGTCGGCGCGGCCGCCGCGCCCTCGTTCGGCTGGCTGCTGGCCTGCCGCGTGCTGCAGGGCCTGGCGGCGGGCGCCGGTTCCGTGATCGGGCGCGCCATCGTGCAAGACCGCTTCTCCGGCGCCGAGGCGCAGAAAATCCTCTCCCACATCATGATGGTGTTCGGCCTGGCGCCGGCCATCGCCCCCGTGCTGGGCGGCTGGCTGCAAGTGTCGCTGGGCTGGCGCGCGATCTTCTGGTTCCTCAGCGGCTTCGGCGTGCTGATGCTCGTCGTCGTCTACCGCGCGCTGCCGGAAAGCCTGGACAAGCAAGACCGCCACCCCTTCCACCTCGGCGCCATCGCGGCCAACTACTGGAAGGTGCTGTGCCACCGCCAATTCCTGCTGCTGTCCGTCGCCGTCGGCACGACCTTCGGCGGCTTCGCCCTCTACATCGGCTCGGCGGCCTACTTCGTCATCAACATCCTGCACCTGCCGGAAACCGCCTTCGCCTGGCTCTTCATCCCTTTGATCAGCGGCATGGTCATCGGTTCCGCGCTGTCGGCCAAATTCGCCCACCGCTACAGCAAGCACCAGCTGATCTGGAGCGGCTACGGCCTGATGCTGCTGGCCGGCGCCGCCAACGTCGGCTACAACCTCTTCTTCGCCGCCGCCGTGCCGTGGGCCGTGCTGCCGCTGTTTTTGTACTCGTTCGCGCTGGCCATCGCGATGCCGCCGATGACACTGATCGCCCTCGACCACTTCCCCAACAACAGCGGGCTGGCGTCGTCGCTGCAATCGTTCATCCAAATGCTGATCTTCGCCCTCGTCTCCGGCCTGGTCGCACCGCTGCTGTTCGACAGCGCGCTGAAACTGGCCTACGGCGTCATGGCCGGACTCGTGCTCAGCCTGATCTGCTGGTTCTGCGTACTGGCCGGCGGCAAGCGCGCGGCCTAGGCAATTGTTGCAAACCGCCTTGGGGTCAGGTCTAGACATGGCGGTTTTTTCTACCAGGCATGCAGTAAAAACCGCCATGTCTAGACCTGACCCCATTGTTGGGATTTTACAAGGCCGGCATTTTGCGGAAGCCTACGCCCAGGCGGTTCCAGCTGTTGATGGTGTTGATGGCCATGCTGACGTCGACTATTTCTTTTTCGCTGAATTGGGCCGCCAGCGCGGCGTAGTCGGCGTCCGGCGCGTGGCTCGTCGCCAGCAGCGTCAGCGCTTCGGTCCAGCCCAGCGCGGCCCGCTCGCGGGCGCTGAAGAACGGCGTTTCGCGCCAGTGGGCGACGAGGTGCAGGCGCCGTTCGCTGTCGCCCCCTTTGCGCGCGTCGCTGGCGTGCATGTCGACGCAGTAGGCGCAGCCGTTGAGTTGCGAGGCGCGTAGTTTGATGAGTTCGATCAGCGCCGGTTCCAGCCCCAGTTTGTTGACGGCTATTTCCAGGTCCATCATGGCTTTCATGGCTTCGGGGGATGCGGCGTAGTAGTCTACTCTCGCTTGCATGGTGTTTTCCTGTCGGTGTAGGTAAGGGAGGCTCATTGTAGGTCGGGCAAGGTGGCCCGGAGGGTGCCAATCCGGCGTTTTTCGGCCGCTCCATCGGCGCCGGAGGTTGCCAATCCGCGCAAAAACGGGCAGGCTGTGGCGCTTTCAATGGTCCCCAGGAAAGGTGCGCATGGAGTTGCATATCGTTTTGGACGGCGGCAGGGATTTGGCCGGCCAGGTGTATCGCCAGTTGAGCGAGGCCATCCGCGCCGGACGCTTGGCCGACGGTCAGCAGGTGCCGCCGTCGCGCCTGTTGGCGCAGCAGCTGGGTTTGTCGCGCAAGACGGTGGCGCAGGCGTATGCGCGTTTGACGCTGGAGCGTTTGCTGGTGGGCCGGGTCGGCGTCGGCAGTTTTGTTTGCGCCCCCGCCGCCGCGCGCCCGCGCGTGCAGGCGGCCGCGCAGTTGGCCAGTGCCGCCGTGCTGCGCAAGTGGGAGGCGATGGCCACGCCGCTGCGCCGCGCCGCGCCGCAGTTGCGTTCGCGTTTCGATTTTTTGGGCGGCAGTACCACGCCCAGCCATTTTCCCCAGGATGCCTGGCGCCGTTGTGTGTTGCACGCGCTGCGCCAGGATGCCCAGGTGCGCGGCCGCTATGCCGCGACGGAGGGGTTGCCGGCGCTGCGCGAGGCGATCGCCCGCCACACGGCCTTTTCCCGCGGCCTGGTGTGCACGGCGGCGCAGGTGCTGGTGACGAACGGTACGCAGCAGGCGCTCGATTTGCTGGGCCGGCTGTTGCTGGAGCCGGGCTGCAGTGTCGCCGTCGAGGAGCCCGGCTATCCGATGGCCCGGGCGCTGTTCGCCAGCCACGGCGCGCGGGTGCTCGGCGTGCCGGTCGACGCCGAGGGCATCGTCGCGGCGTCGATACCGGACGGCGTCAGTCTGATTTATGTGACGCCCACCCATCAGTTCCCGCTCGGTATGCCGATGAGCGTGGCGCGCCGCCACGCGCTGCTGGCGCGCGCCCGCGCGATCGGCGCCATCGTCGTCGAGGACGACTACGACAGCGCCTTCCGCTACGAGGGCCGGCCGGCCGATTCCCTGCAAAGCCTGGACACGCACGGCATCGTCGCTTTCGTCGGCAGTTTTTCGAAGGTCTTGCTGCCCGAGCTCAGGCTCGGTTATGCGGTCTTGCCGCAGCCGCTGTTGCCGGCGGCGCTGACGGTCAAGCATTTGAGTGACTGGCATTGCGCGACGATGCCGCAGCACGCGCTGGCCAAGTTTATCGACGACGGTTATCTGCTCAAGCATATCCGCCGCTGCCACGCGCTGTACGCGGCGCGGCGCGAACGGCTGCTGCAGTGGTTCGCCGGCCCGCTGGCGCCGTGGTTCCGGCTGGTGCCTGCGTCGGCCGGCTTCCATGTGGCGGCGCTGTGCGTCGTCCCGCTCGACGTGGCGCTGCTGATCCGCCTGGCGCGCCGCGCCGACGTCGGCCTGTATCCGCTGGCGCAGTTTTACGCCGATTCGCCGCCGCAGCAGGGCTTGCTGTTCGGCTATGGCGCCATCGACGTCCTCGACATCGACGTGGCGCTGGCCCGCGTGCGCGATATTTTGCTGGCGATGGCTTAGGCGGTTTAGGCCGCCAGCGCCGCGTCGGCGTGTTCGATGGCCGGATAGAATTCGCGGTCTTCGCGCCGCATGCGCTCGTAGAGCACCTTCAGCACCTGGTTCGCCTCGGCGCGGAATTGTTCCGGCTGGGTTTCCAGGCGGGCGGCCAGGTTCCAGGTGCCGGCGAACGCCAGGTAGGCGCGCGCGATGCCCTGCATTTCGCCCTGGTAGACGGCGGCCATGCGCGCCAGCGCCGCGTTGCCGCTCGTTTGCAGCGCCGGGTAGAGCACGCGGTCTTCGACGGCCAGGTGCAGTTTGATGACGCCGCTGATGGCGACGATGCGCTCGGCGATCTGGCCCGCGTGCGCGGCGATGCCGCTCTGCACCAGGCGGCGCAGTTCGGCGATGCCGTCGAGGATGTCCAGATGCTGGTGCTTGAATTTGTCGATGTTCATGGCAGTTTCCCTTGTTTTCCCTGTGGATAGCGATAGTGTAGCTCGGCAACATTAAAGATGCAAACAAAATACCTGTTAAGTGGCGTTGATGTTTCCGGCTTGCATTGAAGGCAAGACCGTCGCCATCAAGTAAAATGGCGCAAGGGCCGCCTTCGCGGCACATGCGACAACTTTTTTGGACGTGATTGATGCGACTGACCTCCTACACCGATTACACCCTGCGCACGCTGATGTACCTGGGCGTGAACCGGGACCGGCTCGTGACGATTCAGGACATCGCCGATCTGCACGCGATCTCGAAGAACCATCTGATGAAGGTGGTCTACCAGCTGGGCTTGTCGGGCATCGTCGAAACGGTGCGCGGGCGCAACGGCGGCCTGCGCCTCAAGCGCGAGCCGGCCGACATCAACATCGGCGCCGTCGTGCGCGAGACGGAGACGGATTTCTTCATGGCCGAGTGCTTCGACCGCGCCAGCAATACCTGCCCGCTGACGCCGAACTGCAAGCTGAAATCGGCGCTGGGCCAGGCGACCCAGGCCTATCTGGCCGTGCTCGACAAGGTGACGCTGGAAACGCTGCTGGCGCAAGAGCCGACACCCAGCCACACGGTGCGCTTCCACCACAACGCCTGAGTCGCGCCGCGCCGCCCAAAACGGGCTCGCCTTTCCGTGCGCCGCCGCCGTGACAAAGTTGTTACATTGCGGGGGTCTCAATTAGCACAGAAAGGTAGACACCGTGATCGATCCCGCTACCGCGCGACTCTACAAGACCGCCATCTTCACCGACCAGGCACGCGAGGATTTCCCTTGCGATAACCTGCCCGACACGCCCGTCCATATCCAGTTTTTCATGCGCATCCGCCTGTCCGGCCAGGACGCCTGGGAGAACGTGTTCGCATGCTGGCGCGACATGAACGAATCCGAATTCATCGGCCGTTTCCTTGGCCGCACGCTGAAGGATTTCGGCAAATAGGCGGGCGAATCTGAAAATACCTGTCGCAGTTGCGGAAGACCGCCGCCGCCGCGTTTTTTATAATAAGCTGTCGCGCCGCGCAGCCCCCAGGCGCACGCCGGGGCATGCGCGGCGTTGCGCCGCCCTCCCCCGTCCAACCCACCACGAAAGCCCCATGAGCACATCTCCCGCGTTTTCCATCCGCCCGGCCCAGCCGGCCGACGTCGCCCCCATCTACAGCATGATCCTGGAGCTGGCCGTGTTTGAAAAACTCGAACACATGGTCGTGGCCACGGAGGCGATGCTGCACGAGGGTCTGTTCGGCGCCAAGCCCGCCTGCGAAGCCATCGTCGGCGTCGAGGACGGCGAAGTCGTCACCTTCGCCCTGTTCTTCCACAATTTCTCGACCTTCCTGACGCGCAAGGGCATGTATCTGGAAGACTTGTACGTGCGCCAGGCGCACCGCGGCAAAGGCTACGGCCGCCAGATGCTGGTGGCGCTGGCGCAGCTGGCGCTTGAGCGCAACTGCGGCCGCTTCGAGTGGAGCGTGCTGGACTGGAACGCCAACGCCATCAAGCTCTACACCGGCATGGGCGCCGAGCTGCTGCCGGAATGGCGCATTTGCCGCGTCGCCGGCGACGCCCTACGGCAGATGGCGGCACCACGTTGAGCGGCGCGGGGAAAAACATGTCAGAGACTTCTTTCGTGACGCAGCAGGATATCGAGGAACAGCGCGATAGCATCGAAGCCCGCCTCCACAGCGCCCAACTGGCGCTGGGGGACGATATGGAGCCGTTCCAGCAGCAATGGCATGCCGATCCGGCGACGGCGTTCGTCGCCTGCGCCAGGGACGGCTGGAACGAGCGCGGCGCCGACTGGCTCGATGCGCAGGCGGCGCTGTTCGACCGCGACGCGTGGCTGGAGCTGGGCGGCATGGTCGCCAAGGGCGAGCCGCCCTCCTCCGACCCGGCCGGGGAAGGCGACGATGAATGGGAGTGGTGGCACACGGCCATCGCCGAACGGCCCGCCGCCACGCCGGCGGCCGGGCAGGCGGCCGGCGCCGCGACGGTGCTCGGCGACGCCGGCATGGCGCAGAAAATCTACCGGCACCGCGACGCGGTTCTGGCGCTGACGACGCAGATCGGCTGCGAGGGAAAGGCGGCCGTGCTGGCATTCCTCGACAGCGCGCTGGCCGATATCGACGCGGAACTGGCGGCGGCCATCGTCAACGACGCGCATTTCCCGGTGGTGCTGGAGCTTCTCGACGACCACGACAGCGCGCTGCTGTATTGCGCCTACGCCGAGTTGATGCTGGAAGCGATACCGCCCAATTTCTACGCCCATGTCGCCGGCAAGGGCGCGCCGCATCTGATGCTGGAAGTGGCACTGCTCGTCGGTATCGCGCCTTTAAGCACCGGCAACGCGGTGCGGCAGCGCATCCATGCGCTGACCGAGCGCCTGGAGCGGGGCAACGCCGGCGCGGCGCACAACCCGGCCCGCGTCGCAGTCGAGACTTTTATCCGCGTGATCGACGATTTCGGCCGCGCCGCCGACACAATGCACGCGCTCGGCGCTGACCTGATCCAGCTGCGCAAGCAGTCGCTTGAAACCAGGAGCCTGACGCAGAGGCTGCGTTCATGGATCGGCATGCGCGGCTGAGATTTCAGGCCGCAATCCGTTCCGATTCGATGATGCGCACGCCGGGGCTGGGCTGCAAGGCGGCACGCAGCATCGCGGCGGCCACGGCGCCGGTGCGAACGGCCCGGTAGCGGCGCGGCAGCAGCGGCGCCAGCCGGCGCGCCAGCCACAGGGCGGCGCTTTCGCCGGGCCGGGCGTCGGCGCGCGCCGCGCCGTCGAGCAGCGAGGGGCGCACGTGGCAGACGCTGGCGAATCCGAGGGCGTCCAGATCGCGCTCGGTTTCCCCTTTCACGCGCAGGTAGAGCGAGCCGGCCGCCGCGTCCGCGCCCACCGACGAGTTATACACGAACACCGGCGTGCCGGCGTGGCGCGCCAACCCGGCGGCGATGAGGACGTAATCGTGGTCGATCTGGCGGAAGGCGGCGTCCGAGCCGGCCAGCCGGCGCGTGCTGCCGAGCGCGCACAAGACGGCGTCGGCGGCCCACCAGGACGCGTCGGCGGGCAGCGCGCGGTAGTCGACCAGGGGATTGAGCAGCCTGGCGTGGGCCGCCAGCGGCTGGCGGGTCGGCGCGACGACGCACCCGACGGCCGGGTCGGCCAGGGCCTGGGCGACGATCTGCCGGCCCACCTGGCCGCTGCCGCCGAGCACGAGCAGCGTGCTCAATTTATTCTACCGCTCTGTAATTCGGACATCATCGACAACTCCAGCTCGGCGTGGCAACGCGCGCCACCTGCCGTCATGCTTCGACGGCGCGATGGCGCCCCGGGCCGGCAGCGTGGCCCTGGCGTCGATGCTAGCCGCATTGGGCGTTTTCTTCAAGCCCAAGCCGCCCCCACCCGCCGCCCCGGCGCCGCAACATGCTCCGCACATGATTTTTCTGATAACATTCCTGTTTTACTTCTTTCTATTGCCCATTTCGATTATCCTGATGGCCGCAATGCCCATCCTGCCGCCGCCCGGATGGACCACCTTCGTCATGAAACAATCGCCGCCGCTATGGGAGTGAAGTGAATGAATGCGCCGTCTCGGGTATGGAACACCTTGCAAGCGAACCGCGCCCAGCGCCTGCAGCGGGCGCGCGCCGCGCTCGGCTGCGCGCTTGACGGCAAGGTGCTGCCGGCCGCCCACATCGGCGATCTGCTGCACGGCGTGCTCGAATGCGGCGACCGCGTCTGCCTGGAGGGCAACAACCAGAAGCAGGCCGACTTCCTCGGCCAGGCGCTGGCCCGGCTCGACCCGGCCCGCATCAACGGCCTGCACATGCTGCTGTCGGTGCTGGCCCTGCCCGAGCACCTCGACGTGTTCGAGCGCGGCGTCGCCGCGCGCCTGGACTTCTCCTTCTCCGGCCCGCAGGCGGCCCGCGTGGCCAAGCTGGTCGCCGCCGGCAAGCTGAACATCGGCGCCATCCACACCTATCTGGAGCTGTTCGCCCGCTATTTCGTCGACCTGGCGCCGCGCGTGTGCCTGGTCGCGGCCGAGGCGGCCGACCGCCACGGCAATCTGTACACCGGCCCGAACACCGAGGACACGCCGGCCATCGTCGAGGCCACCGCGTTCAAGAACGGCATCGTCATCGTCCAGGCGAACCGCATCATGGAGACGCTGCCGCGCGTCGACATTCCCGGCGACTGGGTCGATTTCGTCGTGCAGTCGCCCAGGCCGTACTACATCGAGCCGCTGTTCACGCGCGACCCGGCGCAGATCTCGGAGATCCAGGTGCTGATGGCGATGACCGCCATCAAGGGCATCTACGCCGAATACCAGGTCGAGCGCCTGAACCACGGCATCGGCTTCGACACGGCCGCAATCGAACTGCTGCTGCCGACCTACGCCACCGACCTCGGACTGAAGGGCAAGATCGCCCGCCACTGGGCGCTGAACCCGCATCCGGCGCTGATTCCGGCGATCGAATCGGGCTTCGTCGAGTCGGTGTACTCGTTCGGCTCTGAGCTGGGCATGGAAGACTATGTGCGGGCGCGGCCGGACGTGTTTTCCGTCGGGCCGGACGGCTCGATGCGCAGCAACCGCGCGCTGTGCCAGGCCGCCGGCCACTACGCCTGCGACATGTTCATCGGCTCGACCCTGCAGATCGACTTGCAGGGCAACTCGTCGACGGCGACGCTGGGGCGCATTTCCGGCTTCGGCGGCGCGCCCAACATGGGCGCGGACGCGCGCGGGCGGCGCCACGCCAGCCCGGCCTGGCTGAAGGCGGGACGCCAGGCGCGCGAGGGCAGGAACGCCATCCCGCGCGGGCAGAAGCTGGTGGTGCAGATCGTCGAAACCTTCCGCGAGCACATGCAGCCGGCCTTCGTCGAGCGGCTCGACGCCTGGGAGCTGGCCGAGCAGGCCGGCATGGCGATCCCGCCGGTGATGATTTACGGCGACGACGTCACGCACATTTTGACCGAGGAAGGCATCGCCAACCTGCTGCTGTGCCGCGACGACGATGAGCGCGAGCAGGCGATACGCGGCGTGGCCGGCTACACGGCGGTCGGCATGGCGCGCGACAAGCGCATGGTGGAGAACTTGCGCGACCGCGGCGCGATCGTGCGGCCGGAGGACATCGGCGTGGACAAGCGCCTGGCCACGCGCGATTTGCTGGCGGCGAAAAGCATGAAAGACCTGGTGCGCGCCTCGGGCGGCCTGTACCAGCCGCCGAAGCGGTTCAGGAACTGGTAAAACCTAAAAGCCCGGGTCGGACCCGGTTGGCGCCCCTGGGGTCTGACCCCGGCTGTCGGGGGTCGGACCCCGGCTTTTGGTGGTGCAGCCAAGCGGCATATTTTTGTGGAGCGTAGATGGAAACCTTGACTTACCATTTCGAGCACGGCAGTTGCACGCTGCCGCTGCGGGCGCAACTGGTCGGCGTGGCCGGCTCCGGCAACCTGGAGGTGCTGATCGAGCCGGCGCAGCTGGACGGCGGCTGCTGCGTCGAAGTGCGCACGGCGGCGGCCGGCTTCGGCGCCACCTGGGCGGCGGTCATACGCGACTTCAACGAGCGCTGGCGCCTGGCCGACGTGCGCGTCGCCATCAACGACGTCGGCGCGACGCCGGCCGTGGTCAGCCTGCGCCTGGACCAGGCCGTCGAAACGATGATGGGGGAAACCCGATGAGCAGCTATCTGGAAGCGAGCGCGCGCGAGCGCCTGCGCCGCCTGTGCGACGCCGGCAGCTTCGAGGAGTGCGTGGCGCCGTCCGAACGCGTGGTCAGCCCGCACCTGGCGCAGCTCGATTTGCCGGTGGCCTTCGACGACGGCGTGGCCGTCGGCCGCGCCCGCCTCGACGGCGCCGCCGTGTTCGTCGCGGCGCAGGAAGGCGGCTTCATGGGCGGCGCCGTCGGCGAGGTGCACGGCGCCAAGCTGACCGGCATGCTGCGCCGCGCCGTCGCCGAACGCGCCGACGCGGTGCTGCTGCTGCTCGACACCGGCGGCGTGCGCCTGCACGAGGCCAACGCCGGCCTGATCGCCGTCTCCGAGGTGATGCGCGCCGTGCTCGACGCGCGCGCCGCCGGCGTCGCCGTCATCGCCCTGGTCGGCGGCGCCAACGGCGCCTTCGGCGGCATGGGCATCGTCGCGCGCTGCGCCAACGCGGTGCTCATGTCGGAGGAAGGACGGCTGGCCATGTCCGGCCCGGAGGTCATCGAAACGGCCAGCGGCGTCGAGGAGTTCGACTCGCGCGACCGGGCGCTGGTGTGGCGCACCAGTGGCGGCAAGCACCGCTACCTGCTGGGCGATTGCCAGGCCATCGTGCCCGACACGGTGGCGGCCTTCCGCGCCGCCGCCATCGCCGCCGTCGCCGCCGCGCGGCGCCAGCCGGTGGAACTGACGCTGGACGCGCTGGAGCGCGAACAGCAGTTGCTGGCCGCGCGCATCGACGCCTTCGGCGCGCTGCACGAGCCGGCCGATATCTGGGCGACGCTCGGCATGGCGAACGCGGCCGCCATCCCGATGCTGGAGATCGACAGCTTCGCCGCCGCCGCCGAAGCGCACCGTCTGGGAGTCAAATAATGCAATGGCAAACACTGGCGGCGACGCTGTTCCCGCGCGGCCACGCGATCGTGCAGCGCGACGATTTCCTGTGCGGCAGCGCGCAGGTCGGCGCCGACATCATCGAGGTGATCGGCACCACCGGCCACGCCCCCATCGGCGTCGAAATCGCGCTGGCGCAGGCGCAGGCGATCCTGCGCATCGTGCGCGAGCACCCGCGCCGCGCCATCCTGCTGCTGATCGACACGCAGGGCCAGCGCCTGCGCCGGCGCGACGAGATGTTGGGCATCAACAGCTATATGGCGCACCTGGGAAAATGCGTGGACCTGGCGCGCCGCCGCGGCCACAAGGTCATCGGACTGGTGTACGACCAGGCGCTGTCGGGCGGCTTCATCGCCAGCGGGCTGATGGCCGACGCCTGCTACGCCCTGCCCGGCGCCACCATCCGCGTGATGGGACTGGCGGCGATGGCGCGCATCACCAAGGTGCCCGAGGAGCGCCTGGCGGAGCTGGCCGCGAGCAATCCGGTGTTCGCGCCGGGGCCGGAAAACTACCTGCGCATGGGCGGACTGGAGGCGATCTGGGACGGCGACCTGGCGGCGCACCTGGCGCAGGCGCTGGCATGCGATGGCGTCGAGGACACGCGCAGCGCGCTCGGGCAGCAACGCGGCGGCCGCCGGCTGGCCCAGCCGGTGATCGACGCCATTCTGGAGGGACGCCATGTACGCGCGGCATAGCCTGGTCTGGCTGACGGCCGACGGCTGGCGGGCGGCCGGCGCCGCCGCGCCCGAGCACGCCGGGGTGCTGGCGCGCTGGCAGGCCGCCGACTGGCCGCTGGTGTCGCGCCGCCGCGACGACGATGCCGGCGACGACGAGCTGTGCCTGGGGCTGGCCCTGCCGCCCGACCCGGCCAGCGGCGCCAAGCTGCGCATCGCCCTGCGCGCGCCGGCGGCGCAGGTGGCGCGCAGCACCCCGCCGCTGTCGCTGAAGGCGGTGCTGGCGACGGCGCCGGAAAAATGGCGCCGCCAACTGGCGCTGCTGAACGACGACAGCGTCGGCCTGAGCCTGCGGGTGTACGGCTCGCTGGCGCTGCAGACGCTGACCGGACAGGCGTATCTGCAGCCCTCCTCCGACATCGACATACTGTTCTACCCGGCCACGGCGCAGCAACTGCGCTCCGGCCTGGCGTTGCTGAGCACCTTCGGCGCGACGCTGCCACTGGACGGCGAAATCGTCTTCCCGAACGGCGAGGCGGTGGCATGGAAGGAGTGGCGCGCGGCTGTCCAGCATCCGGCCCACGTGCTCGCCAAAGGCAGCGGCGCGGTGCGCCTGGCGCCGCTGGAGTCGCTGCTCGCGACGCTGCGGAGCGAGTGATGCAGCGCGCCGCAGCGTCCCCGGCGCCGCGCGCGCGCGCGGACCGCGCCTTCTGCCACGGCACGGCGCGCCTGGCGGTGCGCTGCCTACACGCCGAACTGACGCTGCATCCCAAACCGGGGCTGGTATCGCTGCTCGACAACGGCAGCCACGACGACATGACGGCCGTCACCTTCATGCGCAGCCTGTTCGCGCTGCGCCACTACTTCGCCCGCATCTGCCAGGCCGGCATCGACGGCGCGCCCTTCGCCGCGCTGAAACGGCTCGGCATCGACGCCGAGCTGCGCATGCTGCGGGTGACCGGCGGCGTGAACACGCACCGCGGCGCGATCTTCAGCCTCGGCCTGCTGTGCGCGGCCATCGGCCAGGCGCGCGCGCGGCGCACCGACCTGTCGGCGGCGGCGCTGCGGGCGATCCTGCTGACGCGCTGGGGCGACGAACTGGCCGCGCACATGCACGCGGCGGCGCCGTGCCGGCAGGGGCCGCGCCCGGCCGGCGGCGCGCGCGAGGAAGGCGCGCTGGGGCTGCCGTCCGTGTTCGAGGTCGGCCTGCCGGCGCTGCACAACACGCTGGGGGCCGGACGCGGCATGCGCCACGCCTGCATCGACGCCTTGTTCGCGCTGATGGCGCACATCAGCGACAGCAACGTCTTCCACCGCGGCGGCAGCGACGGCGCGCAGACCGTGAAGCAGCAGGCGCGGCGCTTTCTGGCGCTGGGCGGCACCGCCCATCCGCAGTGGCAGGAGGAGGCGCTGAGCTGCCACCGCCTGTTCGTCGGCCGCAGGCTGTCGCCGGGCGGCGCGGCCGACCTGCTGGCCGCCACCTGCCTGGTGCACGCCGCCGTCGCGCGCGGGCTCGCATGAGCCGGCGCCTGCTGATACTGTGCTCCGGCCAGGGCGGCCAGCACGGCGCCATGTTCGATCTGGCGCGCACGCACGCGCGCGCCGCCGCGCTGCTGCAACAAAGCGCGCTGCCGGCCGACCCGGCGCCGCTGTTCGCCAACCGCGTCGCGCAGCCGCTGATCGTCGCCGCCAGTCTGGCGATGTGGGAAGCGCTCCGCGACGTCGCGCCGGCGCCCGCGCTGGTGGCCGGCTACAGCATCGGCGAACTGGCCGCCTACGGCGTCGCGGGCGCGCTGGCGCCGCGCGACGCGATGGCGCTGGCGCACACGCGCGCCGGCTTGATGGACGGCTGCCTGGCGGCCCAGCCGGAGCAGGCGCTGGCCGCCGTCTCCGGCCTGGCGCTGGCGCGGACCCGCGAACTGCTCGCGGCGCAAGGCTGCCATATGGCGATTATCACCGGCGAGGACAGTTGCATCGCCGGCGGGCCGGCGGCCGCGCTTGAGGCACTGGCGCAGAGCGTCGCGGCGGCGGGCGGCCGCAGCAAGCGCCTGCCGGTGGACGTCGCCGCGCACACGCCGTACATGGCGGCGGCGGTGGCGCCGTTCGCCGCCGCGCTGGGCGCGACCAGCTTCGCCGCGCAGCACACGCCGCTGCTGTCGGGTATAGCCGCCAACATAATCGCCGGCAAGGCGGCGGCGGTCGAGCACCTGTCGCGCCAGCTGGCCGAGACGATACGCTGGATGGACTGCATGGACGCCTGCGCCGAGGCGGGCATCACGGTGGCGCTGGAGTTGGGGCCGGGCGCGGCGCTGGCGCGCATGCTGCAGGCGCGCCATCCCGGCATCGCCTGCCGCTCGGTGAGCGACTTCCGCAGCATCGACGGCATCGGGCAGTGGCTGGCGCGGCAGTTCGACTAAGTCAATCGGCGCGGGCCAGGCCGAATCCCGCCTCAAGGAGAACTAGCGCAGCGCGAATTCCACGGCCGCCTCGCAATGAATTTCGGTGGTGTTGAAGATGGGGATGTCGACGTCGTGCTGGCCGATCAGCAGCGGAATCTCGGTGCAGCCCAAAATCACGCCGCCGGCGCCGGCGTTCTCCAGCTCCTTGATAACGCGGACGAAGACGGCGCGGCTCGCGTCGCTCAAACGGTTATGCACCAGCTCCGTGTAAATAATCTGGTGAATCAAATCCTGGTCGCGTTCCGCCGGGGTCAGGGTGGCCACGCCGCAGGACTCCAGGCGGTCGTGGTAAAACCGTCCCGCCATCGTCTGTTTCACACCCAGCAGCCCGACCGCCTTCAAGCCCGACGCCTGCACCCGCTGCGCCGTCGCCTCGACGATGCTGATAAACGGCATTCCGATGCGCGGAATCAGATCGTCGGCGAAGCGGTGCACGCCGTTCGCGCAGAAAAGGAAAAAATCGGCGCCGGCGGCCTTCAGGCGCGCCGCCTCGCCGACCAGAAAGTCGAGGATCGCGGCGCGCTCGTCTTGCGCCGCGCGCGATGTGAAATCGTACTGGTCAAGGCTGAGCAGGATGATTTTTGCACTGTGCGCGTCGCCCAGGCGCGCGCCGACCGACTCGTTGATGAGACGGTAGTATTCGGCCGTGGAAGCCCAGCCTATGCCACCTATCAGTCCGATGGTCTTCATGCCAGCCGGGCCTTGTCGCGCGCCCACGCCATGATGTTGGCGGCATCCATCGCGCCCGCTTGGCGCGCCACTTCGCGGCCGTTGCGGAACAGCGCCAGCGTCGGGATGCTGCGGATCGCGAAGCGCGCCCCGATATCCTGCGCCGCCTCCGTATTGACCTTGACGACGCGGAAACGCGGCTCCAGCTGTTGCGCCGCCAGCGCGTAGGCCGGCGCCATCGAGCGGCACGGGCCGCACCACGGCGCCCAGAAGTCGACCAGTACGGGGATATCGTTGCGTTCGATGTGCTTCAGAAAGCGCGCACTGGCCAGCTCGACGGCCTGGCCGCCGAACAGGTCCTTCTGGCATTTGCCGCAGCTCGGTTGCTGGCCGAGCCTGGCGGCCGGCAGCCGGTTCACCGCGTCGCAGTGGGGGCAGACGATGTGCAGCGACTCGGGCTGGGTGGATGGGTTCATCGCCGGCTCTCAGTCGAAGGATGGAATGTCGAGCACGACGTTGTAACTGAGGCGCTTGCCCTGCCACAGGCCGCCGCCGCGCACCCTGGCGTCGCAGGACGTCGGCAAGCCGGCCATGCCGCCGCGCCCCAGTTTGCGGCGCAGGTTCAGCGCGTCTTCGCGGGCCAGGTAGCCGACCAGCTGGCCGGCGACGAACACGGCGACGGCCTTGTCGTCGTAGGCGTTGAGGTCGTCCGGCACCAGCACGGCCGGGAATGGCGCGTCGGCGCCGCGCTCGCCGGGTTCGCCGGCCAGCGCGCGGATGACGCCCTGGAATGCCGACTCGACCACCACCTCGGTGGCGTAGCGGCCGCCGTCCTGCCAGTGGCAGGCGGGTGCGGACGCCGGCGGCGCCAGCACATGCTTGCGCAGCGGCGCCGCAGCGGCATCGCGCCGCGACGGCGCCCTGCTCTTGAACACCCAATATATGACGCCGATGGCCGGAATAAGGAGCAATAACTGCATGGAAACTCTCAAAAAGCGGGAAGCCATCATGTTACAGGAAAGACCAGCCGGGGACAGACCACGATTTTCTGGAAAATATTTCCCGAAAATCGTGGTCTGTCCCCAGCTTAGAGAAACAGGGACAGCGCGATCGCCCACATGACGAGGGCGACGAGGGCGTCCAGCACGCGCCAGGCCGAGGGCCGGGCGAACAGCGGCGCCAGCAGGCGCGCGCCGAAGCCCAGGCTGATAAACCACAGCACCGAGGCGACGATGGCGCCGGCGGCGAAGTGCCAGCGCCCCGCCCCGGCCTGCTGGCCGCCTATCGAGCCCAGCAGGATGACGGTGTCGAGGTAGACGTGCGGGTTGAGCAGGCTGAAGGCGAACGCCGCCGTGGCGACGGCCAGGTGGCTGGCCGGCGGCTGCGCCGCCGCGGCCGCCGGCGGCGCCGGGCGCCACGCGGCGCGGGCCGCGCGCATGCCGTAACCGACGAGAAAAAGCGCGCCGGCCGTCTTGATCCACAACAGCAGGGCCGGATGGCCGGCGATCAGGCTGCCCATGCCGGCGACGCCGGCGGCGATCAGCAGCACGTCGCAGACGACGCAGATGCAGACGCAGCTGAGCACGTATTGGCGCTGCAAGCCCTGCCGCAGCACGAAGGCGTTCTGCGTGCCGATGGCCACAACCAGGCCCGCGCCCATTCCCAGCCCCTTGAGAAATACCGCACTGTGCATAGCGCCTCCGTCGTTTGAATGGGGGGCAGCATAGGGCAAGCGCTACTATAAGTATAATGAATATTATTTACCAAGCATAAGAGCCGCTTATGAGAGCTATCGACTACCGCGCGCTGGCCGCGCTCGACGCCGTCATCGGCCACGGCAGCTTCGAGAAGGCCGCGGCGGCGCTGGCGATCAGCCAGCCGGCCGTCTCGCAGCGCATACGCACGCTGGAAAACGCCGCCGGCACACTGCTGGTCGTGCGCAGCCAGCCGCCCCAGGCGACCGCGGCCGGGCAGCGGCTGATCGCCCACTTCCGCCAAGTCCGGCTGCTGGAAGCGGCGCTCGAGGCGCCCGCCGGCCCGAGCGCGCAATTGCCGGCCCTGGCGATTGCCGTCAACGCCGACAGCGCGGCGACGTGGATACTGGAGGCGCTGGAGCCGCTGCTGACGCCGCCCTCGTGCACGCTCGACATCCGCCTCGACGACCAGGACCACACGCTGAGCCAGCTACGCGAGGGCCGCGTGTTCGCTTGCGTGACGAGCGAGACGGTGCAAGTGGCCGGCACCACGTCGACGCCGCTGGGCGTCATGCACTACATCTGCGCGGCCGCGCCTGCCTTTGCCGAGCGCTGGTTTGGCGGCGGCTTCACGGCCGACGCGGTGCGGCGGGCGCCGGCGCTGGTGTTCGACCAGCGCGACGCGCTGCTGGACCGCTATGTGCTGCAGCAGCTGGGCGCGCCGCAACGCTATCCGCGGCACTCGCTGGCCTCGTCGGAAGCCTTCGTGCGCTTCATCGAAGCCGGCGTCGCCTATGGCATGGTGCCGCTATTGCAGGTGGGCGCAGAGCTGGCGGCCGGCACCCTGGTCGAGGTGGTGCCGGGAGCCGGCCTCGACGTGCCGCTGATCTGGCACGCCTGGGATATCCAGACGCCGCTGACGCGCCGGCTCTCGGCGCAGATTATCGCCACGGCGAGGAAGCGGCTGCGGCAAGCGCCATGAGGGCGCGGGCCGGGCCGCTAAGGCGCCAGCGCGCCCTGCAAATTGCCGGCCGGCGCAGGCTCGATGAGCCGGCTCGGCCACACCATCGAGACGGCACTGTGGCGGCCGCGGCCGCTCACCCTGACGACGCGGTTCAACGGATGGCCGTCTACCTCGGCCTTGACCCGGTACGTGCCCGCCTTCGGGAAATTGACCAGCATGATGGGCGCGTCGCAAGTGGTCTCGAGGATGGTGTTGCCGCGCGCATCGCTGATGTTGACGCCGACGTTGGCCAGGTAGGCGCCCGTGTTCTCGGCAAAGGTCAGCATCAGGTTATAGGCCGAGGCGTCGCGCTTCATTTGCGCGGCCTCGGTCGAGCCGATGCCGCCGCACAGATAGGTGACGCCGTTTTCCGTCGTCGGCGCCAGGTGCGCCGCGACATCCCTGCCGGCGGCGCCGCTCTGCGCCAGCGCGGCGCCGCAGGCCACGCCGCAAGCCATCAATAGTGCAAATTTCGCTTTCATGGTCCGGCACTCCTTCCAAGGTGTACGAGGATGACAAACTTGTACATTGGATGCCGTGGCGCGGCGCCAGTTCCGCGCCGGCCCCGCTGCGACGGCGCAAAAAAAAACCCGGCCACAGTCGGCCGGGCGCTGGCGGCCATGCCCGCGCATGGCCCGCGAGGTCATTACTCTTTGCGGGCGCCGGGCTGCTGCTTGCCGGCCTGGGCGGCGCTTTGCTGCGCGGCCTGCTGGGCGGCGCTCGCATGCATGCCCGAACCCTGGGCGCTGCCGCCTTGCATCGAACCCTGGCCTTCGCGGCCTTCCATGCCGCCTTGGCCGGCGCTCTGCAGGTTTTCGCTGCCGCGCATTTCATTGCCCCGAACCTGGCGGTGCTGCATGCCGTCGGCGAATTGCTCGAACGGGTCGGCGAAACGTTTCATCGCGTCCTGCTGGCTGCGCATGCTCTTTTCCGTTTCCTCGGTCGCCACGCGGGCCACTTCGTCGGCCAGCGCCTTGGCGGTGCGGCTCGTTTCCGACACATGCTCTTCGGCCACCTTGGCCAGGTCGACCTGGGTATCGGCGGCCAGGCGCGACACATGCTGCTGATAGGCGCGCACCTTCCCGGCGGCCGGTTGGGCATGGGCGGCGGCCGCGTTCAACAGTTCCGTCGGCTGTTCCGCGGTGATCATCTCGTGGCTGGCCGAGGTCGTTTCCTCCAGCAGCGTTTGAACCAGTTGCATATTCAGATCGGTGAATTGCTGGGCCGAGCGAAACAGCGATTTGGACATGGCGTTAAAAAAAGACAGCTGCGCGTCCAGATGGGTCTTGGCAGCCGGTGTGACAGAGCGATTGAATGGATACATAAATGCCTCGAAAAAAATAGTCGGTGATGGGATGGGTTTGCTTTCGGTACTGCGAGACAGGCACACCTATCGGACAATGCCGAAGGTCGCGTTGCCGAGACTGCACGCGGTGAAAACAGCATCGTCCTTGGTCCGCTGGACGACACGTCTGCAGCACGAGACACAAGACTACGTTAGCGAGACGGGGCAGATATGATCTTAATCAAAGGTGTGGTGCGCGTTCCGCCAGCGCGGCGCCGCCACGAAACTTGGGGACAGACCACGATTTCCAAGAAACTATTTTCAGGAAATAGTTTCTTGGAAATCGTGGTCTGTCCCCAAAGCCGCCGAAGCCGTTCTAACCGTTGATGTTCATGCGCTGGGTGTGGGTCCACTGGTGGTCGGAGGCCGACACCGCCGAATTGTAGCTGCGGTAGGTCTGCCCTTCCCCCGGCCACGGGTTCATGATGTAGATGTAGTTGCTGCCGTTCGCCGTCTCATAACCGCGCCCCACCATGATATGGCCGCCGCCGCTGCGCCAGCCGTAGCGGATCACGAACGGCCGGTTGGCGTTGATATCGGCGACGACGCTGTTCCACGACGAGGCCACGCTGTACGCGGTATTCGGCACGCTCCACGCCTTTAATATGTTTTGCACGCTGCCATTGCTGCCGTACATATTATTCGGCTGGTTCGCATTACTATTCCAATTGAAGTTGCTATTGCCGCAGGCGTAATTCAAGCCGAACGCCCAATTGACGATCTGGCATTGACTGGGGTTTTTATTATAGAAATTGAGCACCGCCCGGCTGGCGCCCGCCCAGCACCATTGGCTATGCTCCTGGGTGACCAAAGCAATATTCAGGGTGCGCGTCTGGGCGTGGGCGAACTGGAACGCCAGCAACAGGCTGGCGCCGACGACGATGCGGCTAGGAAGTTGTTTCATCTGATTGTCCTCGAATGAAGTCGAATGCGGGGCCGGAAGCGGCTACGCGCTCAGCGGAAAGCGTCCATATTGGTCTTGACCGCCGCGCGCAGCGGCTCCAGGATGTCGGCGGCGTCGAGCAGGCCGTCGGCGCCGGCGCCATTGGTTTTCTGCGCGCGCTGCTGCAGCAACAGCGATTCCCGCGCCGAATGCAAGGGCGCGAAACGCACCTTGGCGTCGGCGCCGGACTGCACTTCGAGGAAATCCGACTGGGCCTGGAAAACGCGGACGAAGCGCAGGTTGGAACGTTGCGCATTGCCGTGGAAGGCCATCAGGGCGTCGACGTCCTTGGACAGCACGGCGCCGCCGTAAGCCACGGTGGTCCAGGCGCCGGCGCTCTGCTCGACCGTGGCCAGGCCGATCGGCCTGTCATGCAGGCGGATGATGAAACGCCAGACGCCGGTCGGCTTGACCATGCTGTGCAAGGCGGCGCGCCCGGCGACGATGTCCTGCGGGTCGAGGGTGTAGACCTGGAAGCCGTAGCCGACGCTGGCGTCTTGCAAGTCCTGGATATCGTTGATGTCGAGCGGAAAGCCGTCCGGCAAGCCTGCCTGGCGGGTGCGCAGATTGTGCTGGACGAACTGGGCAAAGTCCCGCCGGGCGGCGAGGCCGGCCGCCTGGGCCTGGTTTATATCGGCCATCGGCTGCGCCGCCGGCGCGGCGGCCGATTGCGCCAGGACGGGTGCGGCGGCCAGCATGACGGCGGCGCCGAATAATATGGCGGAAACGCGATGCGATTTGCGACTGGAATGCATTATTGATTTCTCCTCGTATCCGGTTGAAATTCAAATACATAGCTCAAGCCAATCGGCCGCCCAAGCGCGCGCAGCCCTGCAGGCCCGCATGAATTGTACCGAGATTCCAATGCAAGAGACTTCGGATTGTGCCTAATTTATTATTGGCTTTACTGCAAATCAATTTAATTTCGCTATATAGAAATTACCGCCGCCAAATTTGAATTTATCGCCCGACAACAATACATACCAGGGAGATTCACGCCAAAAATCACCAGGCAGAATAATCCGCTTCGCACGCGGCCGGCGGCGTTGTCGATATCGCCGCCCGCTTACCGCAAGCCATGCCGGAGGACGAAAAAAAACCAGCGGCTAAGCGCTGGTTTTGTGCGTGCGTTTAACGGCGCCGGGCGCTCATTCCGCGCTGTCCGGCGCGACCTCGGCCTTGCGCGAGCGGCGCGCGCGCGCCGCCGGCTTGTCGGCCGACTTCGCGGGCGTCTCGTCGGCGTCGGCCTGCGCCACCGGCACTTCCGGCACCACGTCCGACTTGGCTTTGCGGGCCGCCGGCTTGCGCGCCGCGCGGGCTTTGGCTGCGGGCTTGCTCTCGACGACAGCGTCCTCGGCCGGCAGCTCCGGCACGGCCACGACGTCGACCGCTTGCGCCGCCTCGGCCGGCTGCGCGCCCTTGCTGTTCGCGGCCGCTTTCGGCTTGCGCCCGCCGCGTTCCTTGCGGCGCGGTTCGCGCGCGGCCTCGGCCGGCTCGGCCTCGACCACCTCGACCACGTGCTCGATGTCGAACACCGGCTCAAAGGCCGCCTCGACAGGCGCCGCCGCCTGATTGCGGTTGCCGCCCGACGCGGATTTATCCTTGCGTCCGCCGCGGCCGTTGCGGCGCGGTTCGCGCTGGCCGGCGGCCGGCTGGGCCGCTACCGGCGCCAACTCGCGCTCTTCCAGCTCCAGCTCGCGCGCCTGTTCGAGGTCGAACACCTGCATCGATTCCACCGACTGCGCCAGCACAGCCGCCGCCGGCCCGCCCTGGCCGCGCCGGCCGTTCGCCGCCGCCGGACGCTCGTTGCGGCCGGAATCGGCGGACTTGCGCCCGCCGCGGCCGTTGCGGCGCGATTCGCGCTTGCCGCCACCGCCACCGGCGTTGCTGCCGCCGACGCTGTTGCCCGGTTCAGGCGCATCCGCCGGCGCCGCCGCGTCCACAGCCAGTTGCTCGACCGGCTGCTCGGCCAGCGCCTCGACATTGGCCGCCAGGCCGCTGCTGCGGTACACATACGCGCCGGACTTCTCGTCGCGGCCGAATTCCAGCAGGCCGCGCGCCTGCGCCTCCTCCAGCAGGTTGCCGAAGGTGCGGAAGCCATAATAGGATTCGCTGAAGTCCGGTTTGCGGCGCTTGATCGCCTCTTTCAGCATCGAGGCCCAGATCTTGCCGCTGTCGCCGCGTTCGGACACCAGCGCGTCGAAGGTTTCGACGGCCATCTCGATGGCCTGGGTCTTGCGCGTCTCGTACTTTTCCTTGCGGCGGATTTCCTCGTCCGGCGTGCGCTTGGCGGCCGGGGCTTCGCGCGCGTCGCGCTTGGCGGCCGTGCGGCGGCTCTCGCGCACCAGATCGTCGTAGAAGATGAATTCATCGCAGTTGGCCACCAGCAGGTCCGAGGTCGACTGCTTGACGCCGACGCCGATCACCTGCTTGGCGTTCTCGCGCAGCTTCGACACCAGCGGCGAGAAATCGGAGTCGCCGCTGATGATGACGAAGGTGTTCACGTGCGACTTCGTGTAGCACAGGTCGAGGGCGTCGACGACGAGGCGGATGTCGGCCGAGTTTTTGCCGGACTGGCGCACATGGGGGATCTCGATCAGCTCGAAATTGGCCTCGTGCATGGTGGCCTTGAAACTCTTGTAGCGATCCCAATCGCAGTAAGCCTTCTTGACGACGATGCTGCCCTTGAGCAGCAGCCGTTCCAGGATGGGCTTGATATCGAATTTTTCGTAGTTCGCGTCACGCACGCCGAGGGCGACGTTTTCAAAGTCGCAGAACACTGCCATGCTGAGGTTGTCGGGGGAGGACGCCATATGATTTGTTATTCTCTAAAGATAGGTTGGCTTGCAGCGGTGATTATACCCAACAACATCGCGGCGTCGCGCAGACGGCGCGGCGCGCCACAAAGCCGCGGCGAAAAGCCGGCGCCCCTCAGTCCGTGCCGCCGGCGGCCATACCAGCCGGCCACACCACATAATCGTCGACCGAGTACAGCCGGCACGGCTGGCTGCTCTTGACCTGGCAGGCGGCGATCGCGCGCTGGTCCGGCGCCTCGCCCTCCTCCGCCCAGCCCCAGGCGCCGCTGGCCGACAGCGCGAAGGCGCGCGGCGTCATCCTGTCGAGGAAGGCGCGGTAGGCGTCGCGGCCGCTGTCGGGCAGGAAGGGCACGGCGGCGACGTCGCCGAGCGCGGCGAAGTCGGTCCTGGGCGGCGGCGCCGCTTCATCGACCGCGTACACCTGCTCGGTCGGCATGCCGATGCGGCGCAGGAAGCGCTCCGTTTCGGCCAGCCAGATTTGTTCGCCGTCGCGGCTGGCCAGCATCATGTGGGCGTCGCGCTTGAAGGCGCCGAAGGCGCGCAGGGTCGCCGTGCCGCCGGAGTGCACGAAGGAGCGGTACATGCGCCCGACCAGGTTCGGGCCGAAATAGGAGTCGTTGGCGCCGTACATCCACAGGCTGGCGATCTGGTTCTTCGCGCCGAAGTTGGCGAATGCCTTGACCAGCGCCGACTGCCAGTCGCAGACGCCGCCGTCGATGCGCAGGCCGCCGGCGAAATTGAGCACGCCGCGCACGCCCGGCACGTCCTGCGCCGCCAGCGCCATGCTGGCCAGGCCGCCGTAGGACTGGCCGGCGACGACGATGCGGTCGGCGTCGACCCAGCTCTGGCGGCGCGCATAGTCGATGGCATCGAGCACGTCCTCGGCCTGGGCGTAGCCGTTGGCCGTCATGTCGCAGCCGAAGTCCGTGTAGACGCCGGTCGAGCGGGCGAAGCCGGTGCGCATCGGCACCATCACCGCGTAGCCGCGGCGCACGAAGGCCGTGGCCATGTGGATGAAGCGCTCGCGCTGCTGCAGATGGGGGTTGCCGGCCTGCTTGCCGTGGTTAATGACGAGCAGCGGAAACGGCCCCGCGCCGCTGGGCCGGAACAGCGTCGTTTCCAGCAAGACCTCGCCGTCCGGGCCGGCCGGCACCATGACGATCTTCTCGTTCAGGCGGCCGTCCAGGATGACCACCGGGTCGAAGGCCGAAGACGGCGTCAGCAGGCCGCACAGCACGGCTGCCAGGGCCAGGTGACGGCGTTGTGGTCGGCGACGAATGATGATGCGCTCCGTATCATGGCTGCTGAGGCAATTTCTTGATTCTATGCAGCGGTATTCCCGAAGGCAATATCAAAACGCCAGTTGCGGCAACTCTTTCGTACATGAGTTCGTTTAGAGGAAAGCCGGGGACAGACCACGATTTCCGCGCAATATTGCGCGGAAATCGTGGTCTGTCCCCGGCTGTGTGCCCTCAAGCGGCCGGGAAGCAGGCGGCGAATTGCTCGCAGCCGCCGCAGCCGGGCGGGCGCAGCCCCGGCTTGCCCTGGGCCGCGCCCAGTTCGGCGAACAGGAAGCGCTTCCATTTGAGGTTGGCGGTGTTGCGCTCGTACAGGGGACGGAAGTGGCGGCGCAGCAGCGCGGAGACGGCTTCGCGCCCGCTCAGCCCCAGGTCTTGCCACAGGTGGCGGCTGCCCAGGCTGGCCGTGGCCAGCGCGTGGGCCAGCCAGTCGACGCGCACGGCGTCGGCGTCGGCCGAGCGGTTCGCCCGCAGCAGGCCGAGCAGTTCGGCGAAGGCCGGCGGCGCGCCGGCGACGATGGCGGCGTACTGGCGCTCCGGCAGCGGCTCAAGCGCGCCCGGTTCCGCGTAACCGCGCTCCAGCAGCGCCAGCAGGACCGCCTGCGGCAAGCCCAGCGTCCAGGCGAAGCCCGGCAGGTGCCCGGCCAGCGCCTGCCCGACCGTGCCGGCGACGGCCTCGAAGATGGCGTCGTCGCCGCCGCCCGGGCCGCTCATTCGGCCAGCTTTCTGACTTCGATAGACTGCAGCCATTTGACGTGGCGCGGCCCGGTGCGCGTGTCCTTCATCGACACCATGGCGATGCGCCCTTCCTCGTCGCCCAGGGCCTTGCCGTCCTTTTCAAAGAAGACCATGACGCCGTCGCCGATCTCCGAGTTGAACAGCTCGGCCCAGGAAAATACCGCCTTGTAATGGTCGCTGGCGGTGGCGATGATGGCCATGCTTTTGACGCTGTTGTGGCCGGAGCTGGCCAGCACGGCTTTTTCCAGGATGTCGCGCAGGCGCACGCCCTTGAAATTTTCCAGCTTGCCCATGTTGGCGCCGGACTGGCAGATCAAGCCCACTTCGCGCACCGCGTGCTGCGGAAACTCGCGCAAGGCCTCGACGCTGAGCTGGAGCGGGTGTTCGACGGCGCCGCCGACGCTGATGCTGTGGGTGACGTAGACCGAGGGGTCGGCCGGTTTGTGTTCGGCATGGGCCGGCCCGCCCAGCATCAGGGCGACGGCGGCGGCGATGCCGCATAAGGTATGGCGCATGGTGTTTCCTCTCTATCAGAACGAATAACTGGCGTTGAGCAGCCAGGTGCGGCCGGCGCTGGGGAAGCCGTCGGCCAGCGCGTAGTGTTTGTCCGTCAGGTTGGCCACGCCCGCTTCCAGCGCGACGCCTTGGGCGACCCGGTAGATGGCTTTCAGATTCAGCGTCGTGAAGCCGGCCAGTTCCAGCGTGTTGCCAACCCAGCGGCCGCTGTTGTGCTCGGCGAAGCCGATCACCTCGACGCCAGCGGCCGGACGCAGCAGCGCGTGCGCCGTGATCTTGTGGCGCGGAATGTCGGTGACCTTGACGGCGGCGGCGCTGACGTTTTTGAGGTCGGTCAGGGTATAGTTGCCGCCCAGTTCCAGCCACGGCGCGAGCGTGCCGCGCAAGCTCAGTTCCACGCCGGCCACCCGCACCTGGCCGGCGTTTTGCATCTGCGCGCGGTTGCCGGCGACGTTCGCCACGCTTTGGATTTTGTCGTCGATGTCGCTGTAGAAGACGGCGGCCTCGGCCTTGGCGCCGCGCCACGGGCTGCCCTGGTAGCCCAGCTCGTAGTTCAGCGACACTTCCGGGCGCAGCGCCGGGTTCTCGATATAGGTGCCGAGGCGCTGCGAGTAGCGGTCCTTCAGCGTCGGCAGCCGGGTTTTCCGCGCCACGCTGGCGTACAGCCGCGCCGTGGCGCTCCAGTCGTAGAACAGGCCGGCCTGGGCGTCGTTCGCCGTCGCCGTCGCCGGCAGCGTGTAGGCGTTGCCTAGGCTGAACACGCTGTCCGGGCGCAACTGGTGGCGCGACAGGCCCAGCGACAGGCTCAGGCCGGGCTGGAGTTCGATGGTGTCTTCGCCGGCCAGCGAAACGAGCGTGTCCTTGAAGGTGGTCGTGTTGCGCCCGTTGCCGTCCAGTTCCTTGTGCTCGTCGGCCTTGTAGTGGCCGACCAGGCGCAGCGTGTGGCTGGCGAAGCGGAACGACTCCAGCTCGACCGAGCCGCCGTTGCTGCGGTCGTTGTAGACGCTGCGGCCGGTGCTCAGGCTGCCCGGACCGCTGCTCTTGACGGTCGTGTAACTGCCGTCCTTGTACGAATCGACGGCGTTGTCGTAGCGGTCCAGGTAGAGCCGCACTTTCAGGCGCTCGGACGCGCCCAGCGCCGTGCGCGACACCCAGTACAGGCTTTCCTTGTTCCAGTACGGCCATTTCCAGTAGCGCGCCGCCGACGGCACGGTCGACGGCGGTTGGCCTTTTTCGCCATCCTGCTTGTAGTAGCTGAGCGCGTATTCGTCGCCGCCCTTGGGCGTCAGGCCGACCTTGAGCGAGATCTTGCTGTCCTTGCGGAAGGCGTTGTCGCGCATGCCGCCGCCCTCGCTGGCGGTGGGACGGTAGTCGGACGACATGGGGAAACCGTCGCCGCGGATGGCCGACACGCCCGCCTGCAGATACCACAGGCCCTGGTTGGTGCCGACGTTGGCCGACATCTGCCGCTCCTGGCCGGAGGCGAGGCCGGCCGAGACGTCGCCCTCCAGCGCCGCGCGCGGTTTGCGCGAAATCAGGTTGATGGCGCCGCCCAGCGTGTTCGGGCCGTAGGCCACCGAGCTGAAGCCTTTGGCGACCTGGACCGCGGCCAGGTCGGCCGTGCTGAAGCGGTTGAAATCGACATAGCCGTCATACGGCACGTAGACGGGGATGCCGTCGATGAACAGCGGCACCTGGCGCGAGTCGAAGCCGCGCACGGCGATGGTTTTTTCGTTGCGCGAATTGGTCGACAGGGTGACGCCGGACAGCAGGTTGAGGGCGTCGCCGACGTTGTCGCGGTTGAAGCGGCGCATGTCGGCGCGCTCGACAACGGAGGCGACCTGGTCCTCGCCCACTGCGCCGACGGCGGCGCGCTGGCCGACGACGGTGACGCTGCCCAGTTCAAACGGCGTGGTCTGGGCCAGCGCCCACGACGGGCCCAGCGCGAGCAGGATGGCGGCGGCCAGGGCCTTGCGGGCGGCGCCGGGGATAGTGTGTTGCGGCATGCTGACATCTCCATCGGTGCGCTGTATAAATAGTTATATAGCGCAGTGCAAAAAAACAGACCGGGGAAGTGGCCGACCTGCGTTGATTTCGCGCAAAGTTTGCGCGAGCAACGCAATATACCCAGGTATACAGCGGACCTCAAGGCGCCTTGCGCAAAAACTTGATTTACGACATGTTTAGCGGCTTCGCGGCGCATTCCCGCGGACAAAGGAGTACACTTGCCGATATTCCTGAAGGGAAACTAAATGTCCATTTCCGCCCTCAACGCCGGCGTCTCCGGCCTCAACGCCAACCAGCGCGCGCTCGACGTGTCCGCGCACAATGTCGCCAACGTCGGCACGGCGGGCTTCCAGCCGCAGGCCGCGGCGTTCCAGGAAAGCAGCCCGGCGGGCGGCGGCGTCAGCCTGTCGGTCGAGGGGCGCAGCCTGTCCAGCGCCAATCCGGCGCAGGCCAACGGCGTCGACGTGGCCAAGGAAATCACCGACGCGCTGGTCTACGAGGCGGGCGTCAATCTGTCGGCCAAGGTCGTCAAGACGGCCGATGCGACGCTGGGCAGCCTGCTCGATATCCGCGCCTGAGCCGGCTGGCGCGCCGGGGCCTGGCGCCGGCCTTACGATTTGACGGCCGCGCCCTGGTGTTTCTGCGTCTGGTAAAAGCGCGCGTACAGGCCGCCTTGCTGCAGCAACTCGGCGTGGCGGCCGATTTCGGCGATTTTGCCGGACTCCATGACGACGATGCGGTCGGCGTTTTCAATCGTCGACAGGCGGTGCGCGATGATGACGGTGGTGCGGTTTTGCATCAGCACGTCCAGCGCCGCCTGCACTTCGCGCTCGGACTCGGTGTCGAGGGCGCTGGTGGCTTCGTCCAGAATCAGGATGGGCGCATCTTTGTAAATGGCGCGGGCGATCGCCAGGCGCTGCCGCTGCCCGCCCGACAGGCGCAGGCCGTTCTCGCCGACCTGGGTCTGGTAGCCCTGGCTCTGGCGCACGATGAATTCATGCGCATAGGCCGCGCGCGCCGCCGCCTCGATCTTCTCCTGGCTGGGCGCCGGGTCGCCATACGCGATGTTGGCCGCCAGCGTGTCGTTGAACAGCACCACGTCCTGGCTAACCAGGGCGATCTGGCGCCGCAATGCCGCCAGTTGCACCTCGCGCAGGTCGACGCCGTCGAGCAGGATGCTGCCGCTGCCGACGTCGTAGAAGCGCGGCAGCAGGCTCGCCAGCGTGGTCTTGCCGCTGCCCGAGCTGCCCACCAGGGCAATGGTTTCGCCGGGCGCGATGTCGAGCGACACCCCGTCCAGCGCCGGCGCCGCGTCGCCGTCGGCGGCGTCGTAGCGGAAGCCGACCGAGCGCAGCGCGATGCCGCCCTTGGCCCGCTCCAGCCCGGCCTTGCCGCTGTCCGGCTCGGCCGGCATGTCGATCAGGCCGAACACCGAGGCGGCGGCGGCCAGGCCGCGCTGCAGCGGTTCGTTGAGCTTGGTCAGATTCTTGATCGGCGACTGCATCGCCATCAGCGAGCCCATGAAGGCGACGAAGGCGCCCGGCGACAGCACGCCCAGCTTGGCGCGCAGCAGCGCGAAGTAGATCACCGAGGAGAGGGTGATGCCGACCAAGAGCATGATCGCGCCGGAATTCAGCGCCGCCGTCGAGGCGTGCTTGACGGCCAGTTGGCGGTTCTTCTTGACGACGCCGGCGAAGCGCGCCTGCTCGTACTGCTGGCCGCCGAAAATCTTGACGACGCGCTGGCCGCCTATGCTCTCGTCGAGCACGTGGGTCAGCTCGCCCATCGCGGCCTGGGCGCTGTGGCTCAGGCGGCGCAGGCGGCGCCCGGCCAGCGTGACGATGGCCGCCACCAGCGGCAGCAGGCCGAGGCAGAACAGCGCCAGTTGCCAGTCGATGCTGAACAGGGACACCAGATAGCCGACGGTGGCGACGGAGTCGCGCACCATCACGTTGACGATGTTCAGGCCGGCCTGCGACACCTGGCTGGCGTCGTAGGCGACGCGCGACAGCGTGGTGCCGGTCGAGGACTGGTCGTAGAAGCTGTTGGGCAGGCGCAGGATGCGGGCGAACATGTCCTCGCGCAGATTGGCCTGGACGCGGCTGCTGAGCCAGGCCGAGCCGTAATCGCCGGCGAAGCTGGCCAGCATGCGCACCACGGACAGGCCGACGATGATGGCGGGGATGGCCCACAGCGCCAGTTGCGCGGGCGTGCTCGGCAGCACGGCGCCGATCCAGCCCTGCACCATGCCCAGCAGGCCGGTGGCGCCCAGGTGGGCGCCGGGCAGGGCCGCCGTCTCGGCGGCCGGACGCAGCGCGTCGACGACGTTCTGCAACTGGCGGATCAGCAGCACGTCGGTCAGCGAGGCGATGGCGACCGCCAACAGGGTCGCGACGGCGGCGCCGCTATAGGGGCGAAATTGCTGGAGCAGGCGGAAATACAGTTGGCGACTTTGCACTTGGCGAACCGGACGATCGAAGAAAGGCTACATTGTAACCACCTGGCGGCGCTTCCGTTGCCGAAATGCGGAGGCGCGGGCGAGGCTGCCGCGCCGCGCGGCAGGCGGATGTTGCGCCGCTGGTAAAAAGGCCGCACCGTTACGCCATTCGATGGCGGCGCGCCGCCCCCTGGATTAAGATGGCTAGTCGCGAAAAAATGCCTGCACACCATGATTGCACTGCTTGAAGCACACCGCGCCGGCCTGCTGCGCCGCGCCCACTGGCTGCCCAACATCGTCGCCGGGGTCATCGTCGGCGTCGTCGCCCTGCCGCTGGCGATGGCCTTCGCGATCGCCAGCGGCGCCAAGCCGGAGCAAGGCCTGTACACGGCCATCGTCGCCGGCCTCATCGTCTCCACCCTGGGCGGCAGCCGCCTGCAGATCGCCGGGCCGACCGGCGCCTTCATCGTCATCCTCGGCGGCATCACCGCCAAACACGGCATCGACGGCCTGCAGATCGCCACGCTGATGGCCGGCTGCATGTTGCTGCTGCTGGGCGTGTGCCGCATGGGCGCCGTCATCAAGTTCATCCCCTCCCCCGTCATCGTCGGCTTCACCGCCGGCATCGGCGTCATCATCTGGGTCGGCCAGTGGCAGGACTTCTTCGGCCTGCACGGCGTCGCGGCCCGGCATTTCCACGAAAAGCTGTGGCTGCTGCTGCAGGCCCTGCCGCAACTGCACCCGGCCACCACGACGCTGGCCGCGCTGTCGCTGGCGCTGCTGCTGCTGACGCCGCGCCTGCCCGGCCTGCGCCACCTGCCCGGCCCGCTGGTGGCGCTGGTGTTCGCCACCAGCGCGCAGGCGCTGCTCCACTGCGAAGGCGTGGCCACCATCGGCAGCGCCTTCGGCGGCATTCCGCAGGGCCTGCCGGCGTGGCGCGTGCCCGACGTGACGCTGGTGCGGGTGATCGAACTGATTGGCCCGGCCTTCGCCATCGCCATGCTGGGCGCCATCGAGTCGCTGCTGTCGGCCGTGGTGGCCGACGGCATGGCCGGCACGCGCCACGACTCGAACCAGGAGCTGATCGGCCAGGGCCTGGCGAACATCGTCGCGCCGCTGTTCGGCGGTTTCGCCGCCACCGGCGCGATCGCCCGCACGGCCACCAACATCCGCAACGGCGGCAGCGGCCCGCTGGCCGGCCTGGTCCACGTGCTGACGCTGGTGCTGGTGGTGCTGCTGCTGGCGCCGCTGGCGGTGCACGTGCCGCTGGCCGCGCTGTCGGCGATCCTGTTCGTGGTGGCCTGGAACATGAGCGACCTGGCGCATTTCATGAAGATGGCGTGGCGGGCGCCGCGCGCCGACGTGCTGATCTTGCTGGTGACCTTCGTGCTGACCGTGTTCGCCGACCTGGTGGTGGCGGTCAACATCGGCGTCATCCTGGCGACGCTGCACTTCATGCGGCGCATGGCCTCCAGCGTCGAGGTGCAGGCGCTCGGCGAACAGGAGCTGCGCCAGGAGCTGGCGCACCAGGGCTTCGACCAGCTGCCGCCCGGCGTGCTGGTGTATGCCGTCGAGGGGCCGCTGTTCTTCGGCGCGGTGGAGAACTTCGAGCGCGTGCTGGCCATCACCCACACCGATCCGCACGTGCTGATCATCCGCCTGCGCTGGGTGCCCTTCATCGACATCACGGGCCTGCAAACGCTGGAGGACGTGGTGCTGGACCTGCACCGGCGCGGCGTGCGCGTGATCCTGACGGGGCCGAACGAGCGCGTCATGGCCAAGCTGGAAAAGGCCAAGCTGGTCGCGCTGGTGGGGCGCGACAACGTCTGCGCGACGCTGACGCAGGCGCTGGCGATGTGCCGCGCCAGCGTGCGCGACGCCGACGCGCAAGAAATCGCGGCGGCCCCGGCCGAGACGCGGCCTTGAGGCGGACAGCCGGGGACAGACCACGATTTTCAAGAAATAATTTCTTGAAAATCGTGGTCTGTCCCCGGCTGTGGCAACATACGGCAACGCGGCGCCCCGCCCGCCCCTACTTGGAGTCCAGCTTGCCGACAAGCACCGCAGCATCCCTGCAGATTTTCCCGCCCACCCTGGCCGACGCCGAGGAGTTGCTGGCCTTCGAGTCCGACAACCGCGCCTATTTCGAATCCTGGATCAACGCCCGCAGCGACGGTTACTATCACATCGCCGCCGTGCGCGCCGCCATCGAGCAAGCCGCGCGCGAGCGCGACAACGACGTCGCTTACCAATTCCTGGCCAAGGTCGGCGGACGCATCGTCGGCCGCGTCAATTTGACGGCCGTGGTCCGCCGCTATTTCAACAAGGCCGCGCTCGGCTACCGGATCGCCGAACAGGCGGGCGGCCAGGGTTACGCGTCGCGGGCCGTCGAGTTGGCGGTGCGCGAAGGCTTCGGCGCCATCGGCCTGTGGCGCATTGAGGCGGACGTGCGCGCCGCCAACACCGGCTCGCAGCGCGTGATGGAGCGCAATGACTTCCGCCTCTATGGCAAGAGCGCCCGCAGCATGCGCATGCACGGCAGCTGGCACGACGTACTGCACTTTGAGCGCCGCCGCGACGAAGAGCCGTCCTCATTCGATGACGTCGACGCCCTGCTGCCCGCCTCGCAACGCTAAGACCATCACAATGGCGCCGGCCTATTTTGATCCAAATCAAATAATGCCGACTTTCTGCGGACAAAATGGCAATTCGCCCCCTGTATTAGAGTATCCGTTCAATTTTCATGAAATTCGCTTTGCTAGAATGAAATTCAGCCTGGATTGCGGTTCATACCGAATCGCAAGGTTTCCAGCGACGCAGTAGCAATACGCGCCTTCATTGCATTGGAATAGTATGAACAAGAACATCAAAGCCTATTTGGTCGGCGGCGGCATCGGTTCCCTGTCGGCGGCGGCATTCATGATACGCGACGGCGGCATTGCCGGCGGCAACATCACCATCTTCGAGGCGTCGTCCCTGTCCGGCGGCAGCCTGGACGGCGGCGGCAACGCCGAGCACGGCTACACGCTGCGCGGCGGCCGCATGCTCACCAGCGACAACTACGAATGCACCTGGGACTTGTTCAAGTCCGTGCCCTCGCTGGAACACCCGGGCCAGAGCGTCTACGACGAAACCATCGCCTTCAACAAGGTCAACATCCCGCATTCGATGGCGCGCCTGGTCGACCAGAACCGCTTCAAGGTCGACGTCAGCAGCATGGGCTTCAGCATGCAGGACCGGCTTGAGCTGCTCAAGCTGAGCGAGGCGGACGAGGCAACGCTGGGCACCACCTGCATCACCGACTGGCTCTCGCCGGACTTCTTCAAGACGGAATTCTGGTTCATGTGGGCCACGACCTTCGCCTTCCAGCCCTGGCACAGTGCCGTCGAGTTCAAGCGCTATCTGCACCGCTTCATGATGGAGTTCTCGCGCATCGAAACGCTGGCCGGCGTCAAGCGCACCGTCTACAACCAGTACGACTCGCTGGTGCGGCCGCTGCTGGCCTGGCTGCAGGCGCAGGGCGTCAAGGTCGTGATGGATTGCACCGTCACCGATTTCCAGCTGAGAACCGTGGACAGCAAGATCAGCGTCACCGGCATCTACTGCCGGCGCGACGGACGCGACGAGCTCGTCGACGTGGCCGAGGGCGACCTGGTGTTCTTCCAGAACGCCTCGATGACGGACGCCTCGACCTACGGCTCGATGCACAGCGCGCCGCCGCGCCACACCAAGCAAGACAGCGGCGGCTGGCAGTTGTGGGAAAAACTGGCGCAGATCAGCCCGGAATTCGGCCGGCCGGCCGCGTTCAATTCCAGCATTCCGGAATCGTACTGGCACTCGTTCACGACGACGCTGAAGGACACGGCCTTCTTCGACCAGATGGAGAAATTCACCGGCAACCGCGCCGGCACGGGCGGCCTGGTGACGTTCAAGGACTCCAACTGGTTCATGTCGGTGGTGCTGGCGCACCAGCCGCATTTCGCCGGCCAGCCGGACGGCGTGCAGGTGTTCTGGGGCTATGCGCTGCACCCCGACCGCATCGGCAACTTCGTCGCCAAGCCGATGGCCGACTGCACGGGCGAGGAAATCCTGCGCGAACTGTGCGGCCACCTGAACTTCGACATGGACACGACCATGGCACAGGCCAATTGCATCCCCTGCCGCATGCCTTACATCACCAGCATGTTCATGCCGCGCGCCCTTAGCGACCGGCCGCTGCCGGTGCCGCGCAATTCGACCAACCTGGCGTTCGTCAGCCAGTTCGTCGAAGTGCCGGACGATGTCGTGTTTACGGTGGAGTACTCGGTGCGCGCCGCGCAGATGGCGGTGTATGAATTGCTGAAGATCGAACGCGAAGTGCCGCCCATCAGCCAGCACGACCACTCGCTGAAGGTGAAACTGGATGCGGTGATCAAGGCGTTTAAATAATCCGCCTGCGCCTTATATAAAACCGGGGACGGGACGCGGCGCCCGTACCCGGTTTTTTCAGGCCGCGCCGGCTATTTCAACGCGAAGTCGACGCGGTTCGGCGCGCCCTTGTCGTTGATGCCGTCCACCGTCATTTTCGGCGCGATCAGGTAGATCCGCTCGGCCGGAATACTGCCCTTGCTTTCGAAATAGCCGCGCACGGCCTCCGCACGCCGGCTGGCCAGCGCCCGCAGGGCATCCTGGGTGACGGGCGTGTTGGCCAGGATGAGCTTTTCCATCTCGGCCACCGGCAAGCTCTTGACGAAGCCGATGGCGTTGCGCGGCTTGTCGAATTTCTGCGCCGCGTACACTTTACCCATGTATTTTTCCTTGTCGGCGTCCGTCACGGCGGCGTCTTCCGCCTGCGTCTCGCCGCCCTTGTCGAGCGAGTCCTTGCGCTTGAAGGCGTTCAGCTTGCCGCGCAGGATTTGCTGGCGCACGCCGTCGGCGTCGCTGGCAGGGTCGACCCGGCCGATCAGGTCGATCTTCAGGCCGGGTCGCTCCGTCAGCGCCTTGCCGATGGAGTCGAGCTTGCTCTGCGTGGCCGCCGTCAGCGCCGCCGAACCGGGCGCGAATTCCGCGTAACCGAGTTCGTCGCCGCCGCCGAAGGCCGCGCCGATCAGCGCGAACGGCGACGTCACGGCCTTGACGATCAGGTTCAGGAAGATGCGCATAATGATGCCGCCCACGGAAAACTCCGGGTCCGACAGCGTGCCCGATATCGGCAGGTTGATGTTGATCTGGCCGTTGCGATCCTTCAGCAGCGCGACCGCCAGCATCACCGGCAGCTTGGTCGCCGTCGGGCTGTCGATCTTGTCGCCGAAGGTCAGCTGGTCGATGCGCACATCGTTTTGCGCCAGCAGCTTGTCGTTCTCGACGCGGTAGCTGACGGCCATCGACAACTTGCCCTTTTCGATGGCGTAGCCGGCGTACTTGGCCGCGTAAGGCGTCAGCCGCGGCAATTCGACGCCGTTGGCGCTGGCCTTGATGTCGAGGAACATCGGCGAAAACAGCGGATTCAAGGTGCCGGAAATGGCCACGGCCGCGTCATTGTCGATCTTGCCGCTCAAGTCCAGCGGCGCCGGCTGCGGCTTGTCCGAGGCGATGGCGCCGACGGTGCCGTTCATGCCCGTCATGTTGGCCGTATAGTTCGGCTTGACGAAGTTGTCCGTGTAATTGATGTTGCCGCCCTTGACGACGATCTGGCCGATGCGGATCACCGGCGCGTTGGCCTTGGCTGGGGCCGGCGCGGCGACGACGCGCTCGGTGGCGGCGGCGCCCGCCTTCGGCAGCGGCGCGCTCGGCGCGGCCGTCGTCAGCGACGGCGCCGGCGCGCCGGCGGGCGCATTCTTGGACACGACGATGTCCTGCAGGTTCAGCTTGGCCTTGTCCGACAGGATGACGCGCGCGTAGAAATCGCTGAGCGCGATTTTTTCCATCGCCACGTCCTGGCGCGGACCGCCAAGCTTGACGTTGATGCCGCTGATGTCGAGGGCGCGCCACTTCAGGAAGTCGGCGGCGTTTTCCTTGTCGAGCATGCGCACATTGGCCAGCCGCAGCGTGCCGCGGTAAGCCGTGCTCGTCTCCTGCTTGCCGCTGGCCAGCACCAGCGCCAATTTGCCCTTGCTGCTGGCCTGGCCCGAGGCCAGCGTCACGTTCAGGTAATCGGCGAAATACGGCTGCAAGGTCGCCACTTGCAGGCTCTGCGCGTCGATGTCCAGGTCGATGGCCTTGAATTGCGGCGCGATGCTGCCGTCGAGCGCCAGCTTGCCCGTCTTGTTGAGCTGAGTGCGCAGCGCCAGCTTCAAGGGCTGGTCGAACTGGCTGGAAATGTCGTCCAGCGTCAAATTCAACTCGTCGGCGCGCACCTTGACGGCCGGCTTCACGCTGTTGTCGACATAGGCCAGTACGCTATCGCTCACGGCGAACTGCTTGAGCGTCGTCACCCAGGCCGGGCCGGCCGGCTTGGCCGGCTCGGCGCCGCCCGCCCCGCCGAACCTGGCGGACAACTGCTGCACATTCAATTTACCCTTGGCGTCGCGGCGCACCTCGGCCTGCAAGCCGGCCAGGCGCAAGACCTCGGCGCTGACGGTGCGGGCGGCGCTGTCGACGCTGGCGTTCTCCAGGCTCAGGCGCTCCGCGCCGACCGTGTCGTCGCCGGTCGCGTTGAGCCAGACTTGCGGCTGCAAGAATTCGAGCTTGTCGAGGGCGACGGCGCCGGCCAGCACGTCCACCTTACGCAACTGCACCTCGATCGCCGCCGCCTTCAGCAGCGGCGCGGCGGCCCGGTCGGACAGCGCCACATCGGCCAGCTTGACCGTGCCCGACAACACCAGCTCCGGCTTGTCCTGCTTGCGCACGAAACTCAGGTCCAGCTTGGTCGACAATATCGCGCTCTGCAAGGCCAACGGCAGGGCCACCGGCGAAAACGACACATAGCTGGCCAGATCGAGCTGCTCGATATCCAGCGCCAGCGTGGTGTCCTGGCTGCCGGCGAACGGCTTCGCCCGCCCCTTCAACTCGAACAGGGAACCATTCACCTTCGCCGACAGGCGGGGTTGGACGAAGGTGTCGACCTTGTCCGGGAAATTCGAGACGAAGGGCAAACCGATATGCAGCCCGTCAATATTGACCTGCTTGCCGGTGACCTTGTCGTCGAACTTGATCGCGCCATTCTCCAACTGGATATTGGCGACGGAAAACAGCGTCGGCTTCTCGCTCTTCGGCATCGCCAGCACGCGTTCGATGACGTCGGAAAAATTGTAGCGGCCCACGCCGTCGCCGCTTGTGCGCACGATGTGCAGGCGCGGCTCGACCAGCTTGACTTCGCTCAGCAGCGGCGCCAGACGGAACAGCGCGGCAGGCGCCACGTTCACCGTCAGCGCCTTCGCCGAGAACGCGGCGCTGGTCTTGTCCTGCTCGTACAGCGTGAAATCGGCGACGTCCAGGACGAGGGTGAAGGGATTGAAGGCCAGCGCGCCGACGCTGGCCTTGCGGCCGAGCTGGGTTTCGATTTGCTGCTCCGTCAAATGCTTGGCCAGCGGCGGAAACGCCAGCCATGCGGCGCCCAGCAACAGCAGTACGGTCAGCAGGGTAAAGCCCAGCCAGCGCAAAGCGCGCAGAGGCCGGCGGGGGGGCGATGGATTTGCCATGTTTTTCCTTATTATCGACAATGACCGCAGCGCGCCGCGGAGCCATCGCACTAGTATAAATATTATATCCAACAGCTGAATGAACTGCCTGCAAGCGCTCCCGGCGCCGGCACAGACGGTCCATAGTGTAAAAGTCAGTATTATCGCTGATAACTAGTGGTGCTGTTCGGCTCAGCATGTATCGAAGCGGCCCCGCTCGCCTGCCGGCAATGCGAAAGGTGGAGCTGCGATCGGTGCGTGTCAATGATTTTAAAACACCTGGTTGAATCGATGAGAGTCTACGTCTCGGGTTTCAGGCAGCTTCTGCGGCTGCGGCATGCGGTGTTTGAAGCGGTTCGGGGTGCGCTGGAAGGCGTTTTCCAGCGTGGCTTGTCGTCGCTTACGAACCTCGGCGGCGCGGCCGGTGTGAACGCCCTCATGCGTCATCATGTCGATACCGGAATGGCGGTGCTACTGGTTGTACTACGCGAAAAACTGGACGCAGTGTGCGCGCGTCGGCGAACGAGCCAAAGCGTGCCAGGAAGCCTGGCTGGTATTTCATGGTTTTGAACTGCGCCTCCGAGTATGAGTTGTCGTCGGAGACGTAGGGTCTGCTGTGCGATTTGGCGATGCCCAGGCCGCGCAGCAACGTAGACACCGGCATGGAGCGCATGCTGCTGCCACGGTCGGCATGCAAGGTCGGCGCGCCCGGCGCGATGCATTCCTTGGCGGCGCTGTCGGCGATGAGCTGCTCGGCCACCATCCAGCCGACGACATAGCGGCTGAAGATGTCGAGGATGACATACAGATGGAAACAGGTGCCCCTGATCGGCCCCTTCAATTTCGTGATGTCCCAACTCCAGACTTGGTTGGGCGCCACGGCCAGCAGTTCCGGTTTGGCGTACTCGGGATGACGCAGTTGGCCGCGGCGCTCGCGCACGGCGGCACAACCTTGCAACAGACGGTACATGGTGCGCACCGAGGCCACATAACGTCCCTCGTCGAGCAACTGGGCATGGATCGCCGCCGGCGCGCAATTTGAACAAGTCCGCTTTGACCAGCTTGGCCCGCAGAGGCTCGACTTCGTTTTTAATCGGGTAGATGTCTCAAATTATATTGGCACAGGGGGAGGCGGACTGCGAGGGCTTGAGGCGTCAGATTATGATACTCATCGAATGCGTTTAGCCCGGCTAGCCTTACTCGGTAAGGTTTCAACTCGGGTAACTGTCAGATCAGATCGCGATTACTACATGTTATACCTAAACGTAGAGATACTTTTTAAGTATACCACTCGATTTCCAGTACGCTAACGCCACCGTTCATAGACGAAAATAATCTGTGCTCAAAACTCATGCATCATGGCATAGGCCTTGATGTTTTTTCAAAGTCAAATTCTAATAACCCATTGACGGTTACAAGATCATCTACGCTTAACCGCCCTACGGCCTGTTTAAGTTGCAACAGAGCTACCAAATTGCGGTGACGCGCTTGAGTGAGTTGTAATTGCGCCTGCCCATTAGTCTGAATTGCATTGAGTACGTCGGTCAGAGTACGGGTACCGTATTGGTGGCCGGCACGGTTTGCGGAAAGTGCCCTCTCTGCGGCCTCAGCACCGGGCTCGGCTATTGCGATCTCGGCCACGCTGCCCCGAACTGTCTGCAGTTGTGCTTCCACGTTACGAATGATACTTCGACGGGTCGCTTCAACTTGCGCGGCAGCAGCGTCCCGTGCGTATAACGCCTGTCTTGTTAAGGCGAATGTTGCGCCGCCCGCGACTATGGGGAAAGTGAGTGTCAAGCCGAGCGTGTTATTTGTGACTTGCCGACCACTGGAAGCTCCGTCGATGGGTGCACGATACGTAGTAAAAGACACATCCAAGGTAGGCAGATTTGCCGCGCGCGTTGCCTTCGCACGTTGTTCTAACGCAAGCACGCCCGCGTTGCCAGATTGAAGTGTCGGATTGTCAACTAAAGCTTCTTCTACCCATGCGTCCGAATTTGTGGGGTGAGGTACGGCCGGTTTAAATCCCTTTTTCAGCCGCTTGAGCGACAGTGGCAACTGTCCGGTGAGTTCCTGCACAGCTTGGCGTGCGTCGGCCAAAGATTCTTTCGCCCGCTGGGTGGATGCTTGAGCAAGGCCAAGATAGGCACGGGCTTGATCAACATCAACTGCAGCGGATAGACGCTCAGCCACGCGAACCATGCTTTGCCGAACCAGCTCAGCAACGGCTGCCTCATTGGCGGCAAGTGTATCGAGTTGGCTTTGTGCTGTGAGCAATGCAAAATATCGTACTGCGACCTCAGCCATTAGCGCCTGCTCGATAGCACGCAGTGTGGCCGTCTGAGCGCTGGCGTCGGCGCGCGCCGCACGCCAAGTGTCTAGTGCTGCCAAGTTAACGATAGTTTGGCTTATTTTGCTAGTTACGGTACTCGTCGTTACACCTGTCGTACGCCGAGGCGTTGCGCTAATTGTCCACTGCGGCATGAGTGCGGCTTGATTAATATCAACAGCGGCGTCGCTCGCCCCAAGCTGCGCTACTGCCTGTTGTAGCATAGGATAGTTGGCGCGGGACTTGCTATATAAGCTAACCAGGTCATCACTAGGTTCTGCTACGGCATTTGTGCACGCTATCAAAAATGAGACGTAGAGCAATCGTTTCATACAACACTGCCGTCCAGACTGTGTAACCGTGTACCGCGCTGAATCTCAGAAACTTGCCCATCCATCACTTTCACGATACGCTGAGCTCGTTCAGCCAAATTCAGATCATGGGTGACCATAACGATAGTTGCGCCGCCGGAATGTAGCTCTTCCAACAATTCCATCACTCCCCCCGCCATTTGCGTATCGAGATTGCCGGTAGGCTCGTCGGCTAGCAGCAGCGGTGGGGTTCCGGCTAGCGCACGAGCAATGGCGACACGTTGTTGCTGACCGCCCGAAAGCTGACCTGGATAGTGCGTTGCGCGTCCCGAAAGACCTACTTTAGCTAATGCAGAGTGAGCAAGCTCTCGGCGATCCGCCGCTCTCAAGCCCCGATAGCCGAGCGGAACTTCGATGTTATCAATGAGATTTAGGTCCGGTATTAAATTGAAGGCCTGAAAGATAAAGCCAATTTTTTGGTTCCGCAAGTGGCTACGCTGGTTATCGTTCATCCTACTTACATCGATTCCGTCTAAAACATAACGGCCGTCACTTGGCGTTTCAACTAAACCCGCAATACTCAAAAAAGTACTCTTTCCTGAACCGGAGGGGCCGGTTACGGCAACAAATTCTCCCTGAACTACACTTAGATTGAAATCGCGTAACGCTGCGGTTTCGACGGTTTCGGTCCGGTAGACTTTGGCAATGTGATGCATTTGCAGCATGGTAATCCCTTACTGAATTAATTGAACTTGACTCGCGCCCTTAAACACGTCAGCGCCCGCGACGACAATCTGTTCGCCGGCTTTGAGGCCATCTAGAACTTCTATCTGCGTCAGACTTTGTACGCCTAGGCGAATCGGACGTTTGGTGGCGACATTGTTCACTACGACATATGCCCAGTGTCCGCCGCCTTCCTCAACAAAGGAACCGCGCGCCACGCGCAATACGCGCTCTCGATGGCCAAGCATGACTCGAGCAGAAAGACGTTGGTTTTGGCGCAGCGCCTCCGGGTGAACACCATCAAAACGAAGTCGGGCGGCCACCTCACTATTGACCACCTCAGGTGAGACGCTACTAATACGGCCGCGCCAATGCTGTCCATTGCCGCTAATTTCCCCAAGCATTCCGGGAGCCAGTTCACGTGCTTGACTTTCGGCTACCTGGATTTGGACCTCCAGCTTGGTCAAGTCGATAACGGCCAATAGCTTGGCGTCCTTAGCGACGGTGGATCGATCGGCCACGAAGACTTGGCCTATCTGACCATCGACTGGCGCACGAACAGTTAGATCAAGTTGTTGACGTTGTAAATCGGTCACCTGCAACTCGGCACGCTCGTGAGCTTGCCGACGGGCCGCAAGCTCGAATCTTGTTGCATCATCTTTGAGCGTTAGTGCCTGTAGCGATTGCTCGTGCGTAATGCGAGCGCGGGCCAGCGCGTCGCGAGCTTGGTCGACCGCAATACCTGCGGCCGCCCCAGCCTCGAAAGCACGGGTCTGCCGAGTGAGATCATTTTCGGCTGAAGTGAGCCCTAGTGCTGCGGTCTGCACGCTCGCATTGGCTGCGGCACGGGCTTGACGGGCATCGGCTTGAGCTCGCAGCCAGTCGCTCTTAAGAGCGTCCGCAGCGCTGCGCAATTGGGCAAGATTTGCCTGTAACTCAGGGCTAGCGATCTGGGCCACAACTTGGCCGGCTTTAACAGTATCGCCAGGCTGGACTGCAAGTGTGACCGTGCCATTAGAGCCAGCGTAGAGTGTAGGCGCTGCGGCAGCGACTACACGTCCTTCAGCAGCTACGTCTCGTGTCAATTCGCCCCATTCCACGTTAGCAAAAGTAAGACGATCACTATTGACGCTGCCTCCTCCCGATAGCGCATCTTTAAAATGCCCCCCCAAAAAAGTGAGTAGCGCAACGGCGACAAAACCGGCGGACAGCCATATCCACTTACGTGGCCGGGCTAGAGGAAGGCGAGTGTCCTGTGCGGAAGTGTCAAGTATCATCGTTTATTAATTGAGAAATTAGCGGCAGCAAATTCGGCGAGTGCATATTCGACAGTTGATTTATCTCTTGCGCATAACAGTGCGGGTAGCCAAGTAAAGGCATGGAGCGCTGGCCTTGCCCAATTCGCACGCTGAGTGCCATAGGTATCGACCGATCTTCGTCAAGATAGCTAGCTCGTGTTTTAGGGACCACTCCTAGACCGCCTTGATCGCTAGCATTGGTGGGATCGCCGATGCGCGAAGCGCCGGCGCCAGCACAGCAAGTTGACCAAGAATCCATAGTGTGGCCGCTCCTATCGCCAAGTACCAGATCGGCAAGCGCGGCAGTTCATAAAACCTCATCAACCCAAAGTTGAGAGCATAGGCTAGCAGCATACCGATGAGGATTCCGAACGAAACAATGATAAAGTTTTCGATCTGGAAATAGCGTAGTATGTCGCCGGTGGTGGCGCCAAGGGCACGCCGAATCCCGATTTGTTTGCGTCTCTGTGTTACCCAGAAACTGGCCAACCCGATGATCCCGAGTGCTGTCGTGCCCAACAGCGCAACGCTGACGCCCATCAACAGCGCGACCATGACATAACTACTATTGAAGTAACTCTCGCGCAGTTCAAGCAGCGTATTACTCTGTTCTGTGTCCAGCACCGCATCGGGAGCAGCCTTAACAACAGCCGCCTTAGCGTTGTCGCTTATCCGAGCGATATCTGAGGTGCGTCCTCGGAGAATATATCTCCCCGCCAGGTTTGCCCCTGCAATTGCTGGCACAAAAACAGCCCAATCAGCATCTGCACTTTGCCCCCCTCCTGGAGCGGCGACTGTCAAGTGTGCGACCACGCCCACTACTCGGAATGCCGTGCCCATTGCCCAGAATTGCCGCCCAAGGGGAAGTTGACCTGGCCAGAAATGGGCTGCCAGCGACTGTGTGATTAGCACGGGGGGACTAGACGGAACAGTTTTGCCGATTGGTGCGTACTCGTCTGCCAGCGGAAAACGGCCCGAAACTAAGCGTAAGCCAAATGTCTCAATCGCTTTGGAGTCGCCGATATAGAAATCAATTACGCCGCCAAAGCGCTTACGCTCCTGATCTAACCTTACGCCAGCGCTGGACACAGATTCGCCGAATGGCACCATGTTAACCACGCTGACGGCCTCTATCCCGGCCACGCCGCGGAGCGCTTCGACTACTCGGGCGTTAACGTCCACCGCTTGTTCAGGAGCGAACCCAGAAAGCTTGATAGTGGCCAGCGAAGCTTCGGCCACCCCACTTTCAATCTGCATTGCGTGGACGCGTTGCACGACAAGAAAGAAAGCATTGCATAGAACCGCGCATGCCAAGGAAATTTGCAGGGCAATCAGAAAAGTGGCCAACCGGTGCTTACGTAACGAGGCGAGGATATAACGAGTCTGCATAGCGGCCCTTATAGCTGTTTCAACTGCGTCGCCGGCTGCATCAGAGCGGCGCGTAAGGCTGGTAACATCCCTGCCAACAAGCTGACAAGCAAGGATATGGCGAAGGTCAACCAGAACATCGAGACGTCCAAATACGCCCCGTCCGCATAGGGGACTGGCTGATGACGCACCAAATATAGCCCGAGTAAAGATAACATCAGTCCCCCTACGCCGCCGAGCACGCCAATGACCGCCGATTCGACCATACAGTGGGAAAACACCGCACTACGCGTGGCGCCAAGTGCCCGGCGTAGCCCAGTCTCAGTACTATGACGCAAGAATTTGGCCGACAAAAGACTCAATACATTGGTCAGACAAATCCCAAGAAACGCAAATGCTAGGATTGTCTGCAGTTTGGCGTCACTTGGCACTACGCGATTGTAGTCAAGCCATTGCATCAGTGATCGTAAGCGTGTGTTTTCTGCGTGTTTAATATGTCCCAAGGCTTTTTGTTGGGAGGCATAGTTCCGCAGGAAATGATTATAGGCCGCCACCTTAGCTGGATTGCTCAGCCGAACCCATAGAGCCACCCATGCACAAGGAGCACTCTCTAAATGACCTGGCTGCTCAGGCGCTCCCCAGCAAGTAAACGGCTGAAAATTTCCCCTATTGACATCCAGGCTCGCAGAAAAAGGAAGGAATACATCCTCGCTTTTATCGTAAAAAGCTGAGGTGTCGCCATTGGCGAATCTACCGCCGCGGACCTGATAAAACAATGGGAACGGACGCCATGGTGCCATCACGCCAACGATCCGTACGTCGAAATCTCCTAAACGTATGATACGGCCGACACTGTTCGCGCCCCCGAATAGTTTTTCATTCAGTTTAAAAGAGATGATTGCCACACGAGAGCGTAATTCATCATCTCCATGACTCCACCCTTTTCCATACGTGAGAGGAACATCAAACATCGTGAAGAAATCTGCCGTAACGGAAGCCATGGAAAGCATAATGGGTGGTAACGACGTATCCGGTGCACGAAGCTTTATCTGACTACGTGCGACGATGGTCTGCTGGTCCGCTTGTTTGGCGCTCCAAAGGTCCATCGCCGTCCTATAGTCGAGTACATCTAAAGGCTCGCGACCATTTGATTCAGGAACGACATCGACTTGTGGATAATAAATGTCTTGACTTCGACCAGGCAATGGATCACCAGACAATAATTTCGTTACTGTCAACGCAGTCATGCTTGCGCCAATGCCGACTGCAATGGCCATAACCATCAAAATGGTCAGCGCCTTATTGCGCCTCGTGTTGTGCAAAGCCACTTTTAGATAATAATTTAACATTAAATATAGTATAAATTATGAAATTAATTTTTATTTAAATATCAATCAGAAGAATGGGGAAAAATTTCGATGAATCGTCACGTATTAACGACCTTGAGTGATTCATTCTGAGTGAGAGCGCTTCCTATATTGTATGTCTTATCAAAAATAGCGGAATACTCTTCACCGCCATGCATTATCATCACCAGCATCCTTCCGGAAGTACGTCGCTGAATCTCTTGCATAGCAATAGCTCGGCTGGGCACATCCAAATTGGCCAACGGCTCATCCAAGATGTAAAGTTCTGCGTCGTGTGAGAGTGAAAGCGCAAGCGATAGCTTCTGTTGCTGCCCCGCAGATAGTTGATCAGGATACCCCTCCAGAATATCGAGCGCATCTATTTTAAAGGCTTGCAAAAGTTCACTATCTATGCCTAGCTCGCCAACTTTAAGGGGGGGGAATTGAATTGGCAACGTTACTGCACTTATCCGCACAGGCAATTTTAGCTGCCCCTCAGATGGAGTCAGATAACCAGCCAAAATATTAGCCAAGGTGGTTTTTCCTGATCCATTGCGACCGGCGACGAGGACGCTTTGACCTGGCTCTACGATCATTGAAAATTCAGAAATGACCCGATTGGCTCCGTAACAGTAGCTGATATCTGTTACTAAAACAGATCCTTCAGCCTTGTGATGAAGCTTAAGAGGCCGTTCTTCCATAAACGATATCAGGCGAGTAACCGTTGCGTTGTGGCCGTGAAGTTCGGCCCATTGTCTAAAAATTTCGATGAGCGTTGTAGCTGAGCGCCAAAAAGAATTCATAAAGCCAATGTATGAGCCGACTGTCATGGTCTGCCGGAAGACAAAAAATGCTCCCACAAAAATACAACATGCATCGGACACCACCATCGTTATGTCACTTCCGCGCTGAAGTCCGTTAATTACCCGAAATTTTTTGTATCCAGAGTCAAGGACGGACTCCATTTTTCTTGAAAATGCGTGAATGGTTTGAGATGCCATATTGAAGGTACGAACCATTTTGAACGCGCTCACTGACTTAGTGAGTGTATCCAAAAGTGAGGCCTCATTATCGCGTTCAATATTAGTTAACCCTCGAATTTTTTTACTCACCGTAATGCTTACTGCTGTTGCAACCGGAATTATGGCAAATAGCACAAGAAAAGCCTTCAAAGAGATGTATATTAAAACGGAGATAAAAACAACAAACATGACAATGTTCACCACCATTTTCCTTACCAACGGCAACATCGGCACTAAGCCATCCTTCACGTCGGATCGTATACGACTTATGTAATAGCCGGTCCCCTGCTGCATGACGTCACCGTAATCTTTAAAAAAATAGGCTTGCAAAAGGTCTTCGCTGGCCTTCTCAACAATCCTATTGTCCAGCTTTTGCTGCCAGAGAGATAACAGAAAACTTAGTATATTCATGGACACCCCCAGAGCGAAGTAACAACCGGCAAGGTACATAAACCGATCAAAATCCGCACGAAGGGTCACAGCGTCGAAAATAGCAGTTAACAACAATGGGTGTAACAATGCTCCGACCCCTCCAATCAGAGCAGCGCATAAGGTGGCCAATGCATACTTGCTTCGGTACTCCCCAAGCAGCAGCATAAAGCCGTTGAGCGACGATGAATGGTGCTGGTCTGCTGAAGATGCCATCCCTGTATCGCTTTCTTGAATTTTTTCTCTTAAGCGCATAGTTCAACCTCAATTTATTTAAGCAAAGTACGCTTGGTTGCGCTGTGTCCGCTCAAATTATCGAGCTCATCTAAACAAAATTCGTCAGGCAGAAGGTTGGACCATCTATGGAGAGTTTTCATAACGCCAGCAATACCAGTGGCGTAATCACAAGATATTCGGAATAAGCCGTCTCCAGGGACTGCATAACCATCCCCACTCTCGAACAGGAATATATCTCTGAACCCCTGCAGCGGTCTTTCTGCCATGTCCAAGTATTTTTTATCCTGCGAGTAAAGATATGCGTCAAGCAAGACGTCAACAAACCCAATCACGCCATAGGAAAGGCCCGCGAACACTGCATATTTTCTATGAGCATCAGCTAAAATATTATCAATTTCACTCCATAGCCCATAACGGATGGCCACTTTTGCAATGCCGGCACTACCTTGTTCTATGTAATTATCATAAGTATTCGTCTCGTCGGGGGCGCACGGGAAGCAGCCTACTCCAGGCTCCCGCTCGAAGCAGAACGAAAGGTCATATTCTAGTGCCTTCTTGCCTAATGCATGCCACTTCGGCACATTCGTCATTTGATATAGACGGAGGAAAAAGAGGGCAACCCCGCTCTGGCCATATCCGAAACCAATTCGCGTCTCAACGTCGTCATTCCAATATATCCCGCGCTCACTCGTTAATGCCGTGGCTGCCAACGTCTCAGCGAGATCGATTGCGACGTTCAGATAGTGCTGTGCGTCCAGCATGCGAAAGGCAGCTAGATTTGTCATGCCAATTCCAGCCATCCCATAGTAGAGCGAATGGTGCTCACGTAGGAGAGGACTGGAGTTTGCGGCCAGCAGGAATTTTTTCCCATCTTCCAATTTTTCAGTTGACAATAATGTCCAGGCGATGCCGGCTGCACCGATCCAAAATCCTGGAGCTAATTTTTTTGGATCGATAGCATCAATCTCATTTTGATATCGCTGCAAGGCAGGTCCTGGAGTCTCAAAACCGCACTTCAAAAGTGAATGAATAATACCGGAGGACCCAAATCCTAAACTTATCGGGTTGAAACTGCTTCCAAAAGGATCAATCGGGAACAATGTGTAGGGGGCATCCAATCGGAAGTTGCTATTTATAAATCGCGCCATCCCTCGGCATATTTCCTCCAACGGCAGAACGGCTGGGGCCGCCTTTCTTGTCATCGGCTGTTCAATAATGGATCGGCCGTTCAGCAGTTCGATAGCCTCACGGCAAGTAATAGAATTAGTGATGAGCTGTTCGATGACGTGCTGGACCGGGGTCTGCGACCATCCTATATCAGCCAAAACTATGGGCGCAATTTTAGTAAAAAGATCAGCTCGAAGGTACGCCATAGCAGCTATTGGGAATATCCCGTATAACATCATTGTGCCTATTGCATACAGGTCATCATGGAAATTGCTTTCTTTCGGTCGACCTTTATGCTCTGAGCGAAAACCTGGTGTAAAGAGGGTTTCTGCGTCCTCAATCGAAGGCCGGTAAGCGCCCTCAAGATCGATGATCCGCACACTCATGGTGGTCTTCTCAATCAAAATATTTGTTGGCGAAAGATCGCCAATTATCATGCCTTTGGCGTGAATTTGATCGACGGCGTTTAGCACACCAATAAATATATTTTTGTAGCTCTCGTAGAATGCTTTGCTATCTGCAAGCGTTGGATAAGCGAGAACAAGAGGGCTCTTCATCACCGTCAGTTCGCGTATGTCGAAGGCGTCGAAATATTCTTCTACGAGATAGTGATTTTCCCAATCTTGAAATGAAGTATAGACCTCCGGCGCAATCCCTAAACCAGTTAGCGCACGCAAGTTATTTTCTTCTTTAGCGAGCCGCGTTGTAGCATCCGCGCCGTTTGCCCCGAGCTCCACATAGGGACGCGCCTCCTTAATGACGACCTCCTTGCCGGTTACCGTGTCGATTGCCAGGTAAACTCCGCCTGTATTCGAAAATCCCAGGGCGCTCTTCACCTCGTATCGCCCATCATTAAGTGTCATTTCCCCCTCATCGAGCTCTTCTTGGGGAAATGGATCTGGTGCCCACGAAGGACTCTCATAATATGGAGTTCGGCGGTCCTCAACCTCATCACCGTCGGGCGAAGTAAGCATGTGGATTTTTGTGCCCATGAAGTGCAGCCGACTAGATAGGTTGAAACCACCGTACCGATAATAGAGACATCGACAATCTTTATATCGTCGGTCTGACAAGATATACGATCCAACGTCATCTTTCAATATTTCATACGCGTATTCAATAAACTCTCGAAAGAATTTTTCCGTGCAAGGGTAGAGCGTAATAAATTTTCCGGAGCCACCTCGGGGCCAACGCTTTGATGTCATCAGCTTCAATGTATTGACATCGTTAGCAAATTTAAAATGAACGTTATGCTCAAAGGCTAGCTCAGAAACTTTATTTAGAATATCTCGGCAATTGGATTCTGTAGCGGAAACGTGAATCTTCCATCCTTGGTTTGGCAGATTGACCGGCACACCATTGAAAAACGGTATAACATGTGTCCATACATCAGTTCGATGTGTTCGCCATGACGCGCCACGGGCCGCAATCAGGGAGTCAACCGAAGACTTCAATTCATCTGAAGGGTGATAATGCGGGTAATTTGGTTCGTAAAAGAGTTCGCTGGAACCACGGTAATACGCCTTATCGATGTGACGTCTCTCTCGCAGCGATTTTGCCCTACGTACCATAATCCACTCCATTTCGAACTTTGAATATAAATTGCAATTTAGCCACCAAGAATTTTTACTGAAGTTGCAATTTAATTTTCTATATTGCACTGCAAAAAAACCTCTTGAACCATTTTAGAATGTAGCCAAGTATTTATGTAGAATTTTTATAGGAAAAATTTACATGGAATCATTGACAATAGAACTTATCGCGGTTAGGGGCAATGACATTGAACCATCACCACTCTTTGCCCACATCAGATGGGATCATTTTTACAGCAGTCGCTTTGAGAGCTGGTTAAACCAATAACTGCGCCGATTAAATTGGCTTCGTATTGAGGGCGTTGCAGATTAAGGATACGATTCAATTGACACCTCGATAGCGCAATTTATCGAAGCGAGAAGCAGTAATACAGAAGCACTGCTCCTCGCCCTAATTCATCAGGTAGGGTCGTTTTTGCAGCAATCACTACCCGAGCTAGTGAGGCTCACCGCTGTGAGTTCGTTGATGTCCAGAGCCATGCGTTGCAGATTCAAAACACGTTTCATTTTACGCCTCTTAAATATTAAATTATAAATAAATTATCAAATTGAAATATTTGACGGTTAAACTTCTACCAATAGAAAAATTTCAAAAAATTTGAATATCTTCCCACTAGTTCTGCCCGAGCGCCACGTTGCTATCCTAGTCCAACAACAAGCTGCTGGCTTGAATGTAATTTTGCTAATGTTGTCAGGCATTTACATTCTGTAATTTTTTGGCATCAGTGTCAACAACCAAAAATAATTTATATTTTTATATTTGTGACAATTGGTGATATTTTTTGTGAATCTTCGTGATAGCTATGTAAGTTAATCTTACCTTTTCCGAATACTTGAATTTTAATGAAATGTTAAAGATGGGATATGATCGTACGAAACTAAACAATTAATTGCATCAAGCGCTGGCCAGAATGCCGACGCCGCAGACGGGCATCGAGCCGCCGGCCGGTATCAAGCCGCGGGCCGGCGATCAGCACCAAGATGACCGACTCCTACAGTTGGTGCGCGCAGGGCGGTTGCCGGCAACGGTCGAAATTGACTATCCGGGTTGGAGAACGGGTGTCCTATTTAAAATTCCGAAAGGCACCCACTTTAAAATGCAACTCGGTGTCCGGCTTGAGATAAAAATTAGTCTCCGGATTAATGAGAATATTCAGTTGTGTGCGATTCACGGACATCATTTCAATTTTCGCAGCGCCAGTTCAACCCGACAGTTCTGTTCCTGAAGATGCTCTTTTGACGGGTCAAATTTAGCGCTGACCTCCTCCCATAGCAGCGCCTTGTCGGAGAGTTCGGTAAGGCTCTCGACAGGCGTTTTGTCGTCAAGAGAGCTGTGCGGTCTATCCCAGTTGTAGTAATGCTGCCATTCCGCGAGCAAGTCTGGGAGCAACGGATCCTTGATATCGACCGTGGAATAGAACTCGTCGAGATCAGTTCGTTGCGATCTCTCCACCTTGCCGTTTAGGCGCTTAGTTTCGTGCGATCATATCCTCTGTCGCAGCATGGCCCTGTTTCGCGCCAAGGCCGTGCTTGACAAGCTGGTCGCCGGCTTGCCGCCGCGATCCCTTACCCATCGCAGTACGTCACCGAAACGTTTGAGCGCATGAGCACACGCATCCATCCGCAGGCCCGCACTACCCCGAAGATTCGGCAGGAAATCAAGGACTCCGGCCTGTCGGACCGCCAGGCGGCCAAGGTCTTCAACATCACCCGCGCCACCGCCGCCAAGTGGCTCAAGCGCGACGATGTGCAAGACCGCTCGCACCGCGCCCACACCCTGCACACGACCTTGAGCGCAACGCAGGAGGCCATCGTGCTGTCGCTGCGCCAGACGCTCTACTTGCCGCTCGACGACCTGCTCTACGTTACCCGGCAATACATCAACGCCGAGGTGTCCCGATCCGGCATCGCCCGCCTGCTCAAGCGCGAAGGCATGGCGCGCCTTGAAGACGTCATTCCCAAGGCCGAGGGTGAAACGATCTCGGCCAAGAAGACCTTCAAGGACTACGAGCCTGGCTTCGTTCACATCGACATCAACTACCTGCCGCAAATGCCCGACGAGACCTCGCGCCGCTACCTGTTCGTGGCCATCGACCGCGCCACGCGCTGGGTGTTTCTGCACATTGACGGCGACATGAGCGACCGCAGCAGCGTCGATTTCCTGCGCCGGCTCAAGCTGGCCTCGCCGGTCAAGATCACCAAGATTCTGACCGACAACGGCTCGCAATTCACCGACCGCTTCGCCATGAAGGACAAGAAGCCAAGCGGCCAGCATGCTTTCGACAAGGTGTGCGCCGGCATGGAAATCGAGCATCGTTTGGCGCCGCCTCGCCACCCAAAAACGAACGGCATGGTGGAGCGCTTCAACGGCCGCATCAGCGAACTGCTGCAGCAAACCCGCTTCGATAGCCAGGCCGACCTGGAGACGACTTTGCTCAACTACCTGAAGCTTTACAACCACCACACTCCCCAACGCGCCATCGGCGCCAAAACGCCCATTCAGGCGCTCAAAGAATGGCAGGATCGAAAGCCGGAATTATTCGTTAAACGCGTCTATGATCAAACGGGACTGGACATTTAGGTGGGGCGAGGCTGGTTTGATGGGGCGAAATTTAAGGCTATGTCACCGGTAAGTGTGGAACTGCTCGCTAGGAATGAAGTCTGATCTGTAGGGACTTCATTCTTGGGGGACGCAATGAGAGAGCGAGACTTCAAGCAACTGGTTGGCAAGCTGGACGAGCTTGAATCGCCACGAGTCTGCTAGACACCCGCGAGCCGTTCAAAATGCCTTCGCTCAAACTCTACTGGCGAAAACCTGTCATTGAATCCGTGACGGCGCTTCGGATTGTAGAACATCTCGATGTAGTCGAAAATATCCTGTCTGGCGTCGTCCCTGGTTGCATAGGTCTTGCGCTTGATGCGCTCGCGCTTTAAAAGTTGGAAGAAGCTTTCAGCGACAGCATTATCATGACAATTTCCACGCCGGCTCATGCTTGGCTCCAACCGATGCGCCATCAAGAAATCGCGCCGGTCCTTGCTGGTGAACTGCGAGCCCTGATCCGAATGAACCATCACAGGATCCGCTGGCTTACGTCGCCAAACAGCCATCAACAGCGCATTCATCGCCAAAGCAATTCTGGTTCTACGACCTGCGCGCAAAGGCGGCTGATGATGTGGGCGACGAGCGCGGCGCACAGGCGGCGACCGACCTTCTCGGGCATGACAGCCAGCGGACGACGGACAAGCATTACCGTCGCCGGGGCAAGATCGTCGAACCAACAAAATAGCGTTTGCGGAACTATCTCAGAATTGAGGAATTTTTGCGACGTGGATAACTAGCTGAAACCCGCATGGATACTGGCCTGCCCAACAGGAATCGAACCTGTGACCCTCAGCTTAGAAGGCTGATGCTCTATCCAACTGAGCTATGGGCAGAGTGAGAAAATGGCGATGCCTGGAATGCTACGCGCAATGAAAAGCGGGCTGTCAAGAATCTGACAGCCCGCTTATATTTTGGTCGGAGTACAAGGATTCGAACCTTGGACCCCCTGGTCCCAAACCAGGTGCGCTACCGGGCTGCGCTACACTCCGAAGACAAGATAATAAAGCCTGGCACACATTCCGTCAATGGCCCATGGCGATTTAAACGGAAATGGCTATCGCCACAGGCGCCGCCATTGCCTGGGCCGGTTCCGGCGCAGCCCTGCCCCGCTCAAAACCGGTAGCCGGCCATGCACCACAGCCGCGGATTGTGCTCCACCTTGTCCGACTGCACCGCCCCTCCGCGTCCGCGCCACGCCAGCGTGGCGTCCAGGCTCCAGCCCTTGTACTCGACCCGGGCGCCGACGCCGGCGCCGGAAATGCTGCGCGTGAGCCGCGAATTGGCGTCCCAAGGCTGGGCATTGACGTGGGTCTTGCCCGCGTCGTAAAAAATGAAGGGGGTCACCGGCCCGCTCGGATAGCGCAACTCCGTCTGCAGCAGATAGCCCTTGTCGCCCATGCCCTCGCCGGACGGATAGGCGCGCACGCCGTACACGCCGCCCAGGCCGAAGCGCTCCGACGAGTCGAGGTTGGTGCGGGTCCACTGGGCCGAATAGCGGCCATAGAAGACTACATTGGCCGGCAATTTCTGGATGCGCGCCACGTCGAGGTTGAATTTGTGCGAGCGCCCCGCCGTTTTCGCGCTGCCGGCATCGGCGGCGGCCAGGCCGCCATCAAGATTGAGCTTGCCGCTGGTCCAGCTCACGGAGCCATAGGTGATGCCGCCGCCGGCGAAGCCGTCGCGCCGGTCGAACTGCAGCGCCACCGGCCAACTGTTGCTCGTTTTACGCGCCGACGCGTTCACGGCGCCATAGCGGTCTTCCAGATCCTTGTGCAGATAGGTGGCCGAGAGCAGCACATTGCTCGCCTGCGAACGTAGCAAGGGATAACTGAATTTCAGCGTCGACACCTTGGCAAAGCCGGACGCGTCAAGATAGGCGAAGTCCTTGCCCAGTTGATAGCTGGTGTGGGCGTAGCCGAGCTGGCCGCGCAAGCCGCTGCCGCCCAGCGGCAACTCGTAGTCGAGCGAACCCAGCCACAGCCGCTCGTCGGTGACGATGCTGCGCAAGCTCAGCTTGTCGCCGAACAGGAAGGGGCTGTCGGCGTAGACATTGGCCCGCAGCCGGTATTCGCCGGTGTAGCGGCTGCCGGTATTGTCGAAGCCGATGTCGCCGCCATACGACGATTCGCGCACCACCTTGACCGACAAATCGCCGCTGCCCGTGGCCTCCCCCGGGCGTATCACGGGCACGATTTTCATGCCCGGCTGATCGTCGAGGATCAGCATGACGCGTTCGAGGGCCGTGCTTTCGATGAAGCCGCCAGCTTGCAGCCGGGAGTCGAGAAACGGCTGGCCACCGCGCGCCAGCGGCGCTTCGCCGGCGGCCTGGATGCGTCCGTAGCGCCCTTCGAGTATGTCGATGCGCAGCACACCGTCTTTGACGTCCTGCGGCGGCAGCACGGCCGAGGTGAACGGGTAGCCGTGGGCGCGGTAGAAAGCGGTGACGCGGTCAGCCAGCAGTTGCAGGCCGGCCAGGCCCTGGTGCGGCCCCGTCACGTTGCCCATGGCGGCCTGCAAGGTCGCCGCGTCAAAGATCGTGTTCCCCGAAAAGGTCACCGATGTCAGCGTGATTTGCTCACCGCCCGGCGGTGCCGGCGCCCCGGGTTTCGGTATGTCGACCTGGATCGGTTTGCTCTCAGGACGCAGGGCCGGTGGCGGGGTCATCTGCTGTAGCATCTGACCCGCGTCGGGGGGAATTTGGCCCGCGGCTTGCACCGCCATACTGGAAAATGCAAGCGGCCATATCTGAAACGCTTTGATTTTTCTCATGCTCCAATATTAACATCCAGACATCCCCCCGACGCAACGCGCATATGCGTATTTTTCTCACCGCATCGCCGCGCTGTTACTTCGACACGACAAATCCCGCCATATTGATGCCGCCATCCACGACAAAGACATTGGTCGGACCGGCGGGCGCGACCGGCACACCGTTCACCACCAGATCCGCGCCGGCTCCTGCTACCGTTGTCGTGCCGGCGTTGCTTGCCGGCGCCTCGGCGGCGACGGCCGGGCTGCCACTGCCGCTGTTCAACATCACATAGCTGAGGCTGTCCGGGCTGACCACCGTTGGGTTGGACAGCGGCAGATTGCTGCCATTGTTCAAGAACTGCTGCACGGGGAAGGTGCGTGGCACGAACTGCTGCGCATCCGCCGCGACGGCGAGCACGACCGGATCAGCAACGCCGGTAACAGGGGTAGGCGCTGGAATGACCGGAGTAGGAACGACGACCACTGGATTTGGCGTCGGTATAACTGGCGTAGGCGTAACGACGACGACTGGGTCCGGCGTTGATGGGGTTGGAACAATGACGACAGGTGGCGGAACAGGGGTCACCGCAGCCTGCGTGATGGTCAGCGCAGCAAGGTTAGCGTCGGCTTGAACAAATTGGTAATTGCCGTTGTTGGCATTCAAGCCAGCGCCATTAATCGCATAACGACCTGCGCCGCTTGTGCCGTCAGCGGGGCTGGAAAACGCCAGGGTGCCGCTGGTTGCCGATGCCAGAGTCTCGTCATTGACGAAGCCACTGACACTTCCGCTAAACACGGGGTTGGCAATGCCAGTGGACCTGTTGGCCGCGTTGGCAATGTAGCTCAATGTCGCCGGCGTGATCGTCAACGCGCCGTTGACGTAGCTGACCGCATAGTTCGACGCTTTGAAGGTGCCGCCTGCGGCTTCGCTGGCCGTGATGGCATATGGGCCGCCATTGACGCTGGCGCCGGCCGCACCGCCGGCGCTGGCCAGGGTGACGCTACCGACGGTTTCGCCGTTTTGCAGGCCGCTAGCGCTGAAGCCCGTCAGCGACGGCGTCTGGCCATAGACCTTGCTGGCGTCGTTCGCCGTCACCGTCAGCGTCGCCGGATTGATCGTCAGCGCGCCGGCGTTGCCGCCAGCCTGGACGAAGGTGTAGTTGCCGTTGTTGGCGCTCAGGCCGGAACCGTTGACGGCGTAGCTGCCGACGTCGCTGGTAGCCGTGGCCGCGCTGCCGAAGGCCAGCGTGCCGCTCGTCGCCGAGGCCAGGTTGTCGTCGTTGACGAAACCGCTCACGCTGCCGCCGAACGCGGGGTTGGCGCTGCCATACGCCCTGCTGGCGCCGTTGGCGCTGTAGCTCAGCGTTGCCGGCGTGACCGTCAACGCGCCGTTGACGTAGCTGACCGCATAGTTCGAGACATTGAAGGTGCCGCCGCTGGCGCCGCTGGCCGTGATGGCATATGGGCCGCCGTTGACGTTGGCACCGGCTGCGCCGCCGGCGCTGGCAAGGGTGACGCTGCCGACGGTTTCGCCGTTTTGCAGGCCGCTGGCGCTAAAGCCCGTCAGCGACGGCGTCTGGCCGTAAACCTTGCTGGCGTTGTTTGCCGTCACCGTCAGCGCCGCCGGATTGATCGTCAACGCGCCGTTGACGTAGCTGACCTCATAATTCGACGGTTTAAACGTGCCGCCTGCGACGCCGCTGGCCGTGATGGCATATGGGCCGCCATTGACGCTGGCGCCGGCCGCACCGCCGGCGCTGGCCAGGGTGACGCTGCCGACGGTTTCGCCGTTTTGCAGGCCGGAGGCACTGAAGCCCGTCAGCGACGGCGTCTGGCCGTAGACCTTGCTGGCGTTGTTCGCCGTCACCGTCAGCGCCGCCGGATTGATCGTCAGCGCGCCGGCGTTGCCGCCCGCCTGGACGAAGGTGTAGTTGCCGTTGTTGGCGCTCAGGCCGGAACCGTTGACGGCATAGCTGCCGACGTCGCTGGCAGCCGTGGCCGCGCTGCCGAAGGCCAGCGCGCCGCTCGTCGCCGAGGCCAGGTTGTCGTCGTTGACGAAACCGCTCACGCTGCCGCCGAACGCGGGGTTGGCGCTGCCATACGCCCTGCTGGCGCCGTTCGCGCTGTAGCTCAGCGTTGCCGGCGTGACCGTCAACGCGCCATTGACGTAGTTGACCGCATAGTTCGAGACATTGAAAGTTCCGCCGCTGGCGCCGCTGGCCGTGATGGCATACGGGCCGCCGTTGACGTTGGCACCGGCTGCGCCGCCGGCGCTGGCAAGGGTGACGCTGCCGACGGTTTCGCCGTTTTGCAGGCCGCTGGCGCTAAAGCCCGTCAGCGACGGCGTCTGGCCGTAAACCTTGCTGGCGTTGTTCGCCGTCACCGTCAACGCCGCCGGAGTAATCGTCAACGCGCCGTTGACGTAGCTGACCTCATAATTCGACGGCTTGAACGTGCCGCCTGCGACGCCGCTGGCCGTGATGGCATATGGGCCGCCGTTGACGCTGGCGCCGGCCGCACCGCCGGCGCTGGCAAGGGTGACGCTACCGACGGTTTCGCCGTTTTGCAGGCCGCTAGCGCTGAAGCCCGTCAGCGACGGCGTCTGGCCATAGACCTTGCTGGCGTCGTTCGCCGTCACCGTCAGCGCCGCCGGATTGATCGTCAGCGCGCCGGCGTTGCCGCCCGCCTGGACGAAGGTGTAGTTGCCGTTGTTGGCGCTCAGGCCGGAACCGTTGACGGCGTAGCTGCCGACGTCGCTGGTGGCCGTGGCCGCGCTGCCGAAGGCCAGCGTGCCGCTCGTCGCCGAGGCCAGGTTGTCGCCGTTGACGAAGCCGCTCACGCTGCCGCCGAACGCGGGGTTGGCGCTGCCATACGCCCTGCTGGCGCCGTTCGCGCCGTAGCTCAGCGTTGCCGGCGTGATCGTCAATGCGCCGTTGACGTAGCTGACCGTATAGTTCGAGGCTTTGAAGGTGCCGCCGCTGGCGCCGCTGGCCGTGATGGCATACGGGCCACCGCTGACGCTGGCGCCGGCTGTGCCGCCGGCGCTGGCAAGCGTGACGCTGCCGACGGTTTCGCCGTTTTGCAGGCCGCTGGCGCTAAAGCCCGTCAGCGACGGCGTCTGGCCGTAGACCTTGCTGACGTTGTTCGCCGTCACCGTCAGCGCCGCCGGATTGATCGTCAGCGCGCCGGCGTTGCCGCCAGCCTGGACGAAGGTGTAGTTGCCGTTGTTGGCGCTCAGGCCGGAACCGATGACGGCGTAGCTGCCGACGTCGCTGGTGGCCGTGGCCGCGCTGCCGAAGGCCAGCGTGCCGCTCGTCGCCGAGGCCAGGTTGTCGCCGTTGACGAAGCCGCTCACGCTGCCGCCGAACGCGGGATTGACGCTGCCATACGCCCTGCTGACGCCGTTCGCGCTGTAGCTCAGCGTTGCCGGCGTGATCGTCAATGCACCATTGACGTAGCTGACCGTATAGTTCGAGGCTTTGAAGGTGCCGCCTGCGGCACCGCTGGCCGTGATGGCATACGGGCCACCGCTGACGCTGGCGCCAGCTGTGCCGCCGGCGCTGGCAAGGGTGACGCTGCCGACGGTTTCGCCGTTTTGCAGGCCGCTGGCGCTAAAGCCCGTCAGCGACGGCGTCTGGCCGTAGACCTTGCTGGCGTCGTTCGCCGTCACCGTCAGCGCCGCCGGATTGATCGTCAGCGCGCCGGCGTTGCCGCCAGCCTGGACGAAGGTGTAGTTGCCGTTGTTGGCGCTCAGGCCGGAACCGTTGACGGCGTAGCTGCCGACGTCGCTGGTGGCCGTGGCCGCACTGCCGAAGGCCAGCGTGCCGCTCGTCGCCGAGGCCAGGTTGTCGCCGTTCACGAAGCCGCTCACGCTGCCGCCGAACGCGGGGTTGGCGCTGCCATACGCCCTGCTGGCAGTGTTCGCGCTGTAGCTCAGCGTTGCCGGCGTGATCGTCAACGCGCCGTTGACGTAGGCAATCGTGTAGTTCGACGGACTGAACGTGCCGCCGGTGGCACCGCTGGCCGTGATGGCATACGGGCCGCCGTTGACACTGGCGCCGGCTGCGCTACCGGCGCTGGCAAGCGTGACGCTGCCGACGGTTTCGCCGTTTTGCAGGCCGCTGGCGCTAAAGCCCGTCAGCGACGGCGTCTGCCCGTAGACCTTGCTGGCGCCATTCGCCGTCACCGTCAACGACGCCGGCGTGATGTTCGCGCTGGTGGAGATGGCCCCGCCCGGGACCGTGTAATTGCCCGCGTCGCTGCCCGACAGGCTCACGCCGCTGGCATTGACGGCAATGTTGTTGCCGACATTCGAGGACGCAAAGCCGGCGCCGGTGGCACTGAGAACCACATTGTCGCCCGCCAGGATGCCGCTGGCCGTGATGGCCGCCGCATTCGTGCCGTCATACACTTTGTTGGTGGCCTGTACATTCGTTAATGCCAGCGGCGTGATGCTGTAACTGCCGTGGTAATAGCCGATGGCGTAATTCGTCGAGTAATTCGTCGGATTGCAGGTCGCGCCCTTGCAAATCTGCGTGGAGGAATACGTGCCGACATTTTTGCTGCCGGTCGAGAAGGTCAGCGGAGCGCCACCGAGGTAGGTGGTGGTCGCCGCATTATCGGTGCCGCTCGGGCCGCCCAGCGAGGACAGCGTCAGGCCGCCGGAAATCAGGCTGGCGCCATCGTAGACCTTGCTTCCGTCCGGGGTAAACACATAAATACCCTGGGTCGCCATGTTCACGGCCTGGTAGTTGGCGTACAGATAACTGCCATTTGAACCGGGAACCACCAGCGTGCCGCAGTTCGGGTAGGACGAGCCGCACGGCGGCTTGATGGTAAAACTGGTCAGCTGCGGGTTGCCGTTGAGCTTGAACAACATGTCGGCGACCGACGGCGCGATAAACTGAATCCGCGCCTGTCCGCCGTTGTTGACCAGACCCAGCGCGCCATCCACATTCACCTGGTTGACGGCGTCGACTATCAGGTGGCCCGTCGTGCCGGACGTGGTGAATGTGGTCACGGTGCCCGAGTTGCCCTCGACGGCGAAACCGAATTCCTTGGCGGCGGTGGTGCTGATGCCGCTCATGTTGATGTTGCCGCCGCCGCTGTTGATGGCGGCGCCGGACTTGACATAGACGCCGGCCCCTGTGCCGCTGTAGTTGGAGCTGGTGGCCGAGGATTTTCCGTTGATGGTGATGTCGCCGCCGCCGGACAGGATGGATTTGCTTTGCTCGATGGTCACGGCCGGCAGGGCGGCGCTGCGGTTCAAGGCGTAGCCGATGCCATTGCTGGCGGTGCCGGCCGCGCCGCCGATCAAGATGCGGCCGCCGTTGGAGCCGAGGTTGGCGTTGATGTCGACGCCGCCCGTGGTGGCGCCGGCCGCGTTGCCCGCCGACAGGGTGATGTTCAACGCGCCGCTGCTGGACGTGATGTCGCTGTTGACGATGATGTTGTTATCCGCGCGCAAAGTCAGCGTGGCGGCGCCGCCGCCCGATTTGGTGATCGCGCTATTGACCGTGATGTCGCCGGCGCCGCTGCCGGTCGCGCCGTAACTGGCGCTATTGGACTGGGTCGTCACCGTCACGCTGGTGCCGCCGCTGAGCGTGCTGGCGATGAGGTAGGCAGAAGTTCCCGGCGTGCTGCCGCTGATCACATAATCATAGGGGTCGATCAGCCACTCGCCGCCCTTGCCCGTTTTGGCGCCGGCGTCGACCAGCAACTCGGGCGCCGTGTTGACCGTCGCCGCCGAGGTTTCGATAAAGCCGCCGTTGCCGCCGTGGGGGGCGCTGGCGTCGAGTTTGCCGCCGACCTCGATGCGGTCGTTCGTCATGTCGCCGAGCAGGCGGATTTCGCCTTTTGCGCCGCTGGCGAGGGTGCGCGCCTGGATCAAGCCGGTGTTATTGATGGCGGTGCTGGCCAGGTCGCCGGCCGCCTTCGCGCTCAGCAAAATGGTGCCGCCGTCGGCGCGGATCGCGCCGCCGTTGGCGATCAGGGCGTCGATGGCCGCCGCCGTCACTTGCACCTTGACGGGGCCGCCCAGGTCCAGCGTAACGGCGCTGCCGGCGCCGAGCGCCACGTTGCCGCCGTCGGCCAGCAGCGTGCCCGTGTTCTCGATCCGGGCGGCAATCAAGGCGATGCTGCCGCCGTGTTGCGCCGTGATGCTGCCGCGGTTGACGACGGCCTTGTCGCTGGCGCCCTGGAATTTGTAATTGCCCGCCATGAAATCATCGGTGGACAGGTTCAGCGTCGAGGCCACCAAGGCGCCGACGTTAACCTGGGCGCTAGGCGAGAACAGCACACCGTTCGGGTTGATCAGGAACACCTGCCCGTTCGACTGCAGCGCGCCTTGAATATTGGACACGTCCGCGCCCAGCACCCGGTTCAGCGCCACGGCGTCGCGCGAAGGCTGCACGAAGGTCACGGTATTGCCCTGGCCGATGCTGAAGCTTTGCCAGTCGGCCGCCATTTTCGGGCTCAGCTGCGTGATCGTCGTGCTCCTGGCCGCCTGACTGATGCTGCCGGCGCCGGCGACGATCTGCCCGCCCGTGGGCAAGTCCGCCGCCCCCGCCCCCGTCCCCAGCAACAAGCTCAACACCGCCGCGACGCCGCCGCGGCTGCGCGGCTTCTTGCCGCCCTTCTTGGCATTCTCGGCAACGGCGACAAAGGCGCCGGCATGATGACTCCAGATGAGGCGGTAGACGTGGTTGAGTGAAGGCCGGTGCATGATTGATCCTTATCAAAAATGGACTGCTGCTGGAATTAGAATATATTGACCTTCGGCAATACTCAATCAGTAATTGCGGGCCGGGAGAATAAAACAACAGCTTCGGCAAAAATAAAGCGGTGACACCAGGCGTAATGGACGTTTGATAAAAATGAAAAATATTGCACTGAATATTTTAGCAATTTTGTGATTTGAAATTTAGAATATTTTATTGTTTGGCGCACGATGACGGCACCAAAAAATACCAATTCTCATAGGAGAAAATGCAGGAACGAGGGAGACGGCGCGCGATATGATTTTTCGATAAACATTACGTTAACGCTTATTGAAAATATGGACAATGAAAACACATTCGAGTCGCTATCGATTAACAAGGAAGTTTTCGATGCAATAATCTGTGAGTTTCTCAAGCTATTGAATTGCCATCCGCCGCAAACGGCGCGGAGAATAAAAAAAGCGGGCTGTCGAATATGACAGCCCGCTTTGCCGAACAATGGCCGCAGCCGCGCTGCTTCTATCAGGCGGCGACCTTGTCGGCGATGCGTTGCGCCATCGCCTTCGCGTTATCGGCGCTTTTCGCCTCCACCATCACGCGTATCAAGGGCTCGGTGCCCGAGGCGCGTATCAGCACGCGGCCGGTGTCGCCCAGTTCGCGTTCGACTTTTTCCTTCTCGTCGACCATGGCCGGGTTCTTTTGCCAGTCGAAGCCGGCCGTCACGCGCAGGTTGATCAGCGTTTGCGGGAACAGCACCAGCTCGCTGCAGCACTGCTCCAGGCTCTTGCCGCTGCGTTTCAGCGCCGACAGCACTTGCAGGGCCGACACAATGCCATCGCCGGTGGTGTGCTTGTCCAGGCACAGCAAATGGCCCGAGCCCTCGCCGCCCAGTATCCAGCCGCGCTCCTTCATCACTTCCAGCACATAGCGGTCGCCCACCTTGGCGCGGGCGAAGCCGACGCCCATTTCCTTGAACAGCACTTCCAGCGCCATATTCGTCATCAGGGTGCCAACGGCGCCCGGCACCGGCCCCGTCGCCAGGCGGTCCTTGACCATCACGTAGAGCAACTCGTCGCCGTTGTACAGGCGGCCCTTGGCGTCGCACATGATCAGGCGGTCGGCGTCGCCGTCGAGGGCGATGCCGAGGTCGGCGCCGTGCTCGACGACGGCCGCCGCCATCGCCGCCGGGGCCGTCGCGCCGAAGCCGGCGTTGATGTTGAAGCCGTCCGGCTTGTTGCCGATGGCGATCACTTCGGCGCCCAGCTCATGGAACACGTGGGGGGCGATGTGGTAGGCGGCGCCGTGGGCGCAGTCGACGACGATTTTCAGGCCGCGCAGGTCGAGCTCGTTCGGGAAGGTGCTCTTGCAAAATTCGATGTAGCGGCCCTGGGCGTCGGCCAGGCGCTTGGCGCGGCCGAGCTTTTCCGAGGCCACGCAAGCCATCGGCATGTCCAACGCGTCCTCAATTTCCAGCTCGACGGCGTCGGGCAGCTTGGTGCCCTGGTCGGAGAAGAACTTGATGCCGTTGTCGTGGAAGGGGTTGTGCGAAGCGGAAATGACGACGCCGGCCGCCAGCCGCAGGGCCCGCGTCAGGTAGGCGATGGCCGGAGTCGGCATCGGGCCGGCCAGCATCACGTCAACGCCGGCGGCCGAGAAGCCCGCCTCCAACGCCGCTTCCAGCATATAGCCGGAAATGCGCGTGTCCTTGCCGATCAGCACGGTCGGCTTCACCGCCGCCGTCTGGGCCTTGGCCAGCACCTTGCCGGCCGCATAGCCGAGGCGCATGACGAAGTCCGGCGTGATGGGGCTTGCGCCGACGAGGCCACGGATACCGTCGGTGCCAAAATATTTACGCGTCATAGTGTTCTCTTCTCAATAGTTAATATCTGTACTCTCAATGCGCCGCCCGCCAGACGCTCAGCGCGTCGACAGTCTCAGCTACATCATGCACCCGGATGAGGTCGGCGCCATGCGCTACCGCAGCAAGCGCGCCGGCAAGACTGCCCGCCAGGCGCTGCTCGACCGGTTTGCCGGTGACGGCGCCCAGCATCGACTTGCGCGACAGGCCGGCCAGCATCGGCAGACCGAGTTCGGCGCGGATCTGCCCGCTGGCCTTGAGCAGCGCGTAATTGTGTTCGACCGTCTTGCCGAAACCATAGCCGAGGTCGATGCAAAGGCGCTCCCTTTCGATGCCGGCCGCCGTCAACTCTTCGACCCGCCGGCGCAGGAAATCGCTGACCTCGCGCACCACGTCGACGTAGTCGGGTTGCCGCTGCATGGTTTCCGGCGCATTTTGCATGTGCATAATACACAAGGCGCAGTCACTGTCGCGCACGGCTGAAATGGCGCCCGGCGCGCGGAAGGCGTTGATGTCGTTGATCATGTCGGCGCCGGCCAGGATGGCCTCGCGCATCACCTCGGGTTTATAGGTGTCGACCGACAGCGGCTTGCCGCAGTCGCGCAAGGCGTACAGCACCGGCATGACGCGCCGCAATTCTTCCTGCAGCGATAACTGCGGCGCGCCGGGACGGCTCGATTCGCCGCCGATATCGATGATGTCGACGCCGTCGGCAAGCATCTGCTCGGCGCGCGCCAGCGCGAATTCGAGCGACTGGAACTGGCCGCCGTCGGAAAAGGAATCGGGCGTGACGTTCAGTATGCCCATCACCAGGGCCTTGCCGCCCGGCGTCGTCAAGTTGAAGCCGAAGCGGCCGAACTGAAAATAGTGTCGCATGAAGTGTCAGTGAAACGGGGCAAATATTGCTTGCGTATTATACAATGAAAAAGGGCAAGGATCGCTCCTTGCCCCTGTCAGGCACGTGCCGGCCCTAGCGCATCAGGCTGGCGCCGTCACATTCGGCGAAATGCCGCCGGCGCCGCTGTCGCCGGAATTGCGGCGTGGCGGCACGCCCGTTTTCGGCAGGCGCGGCTCCAGGCCGGCCATGATGTCGTTGATCTGGTCGGCGTCGATGGTTTCCCATTCGAGCAGGGCCTTCGTCATCACTTCGACCTTGTCGCGGTTTTCTTCCAGCAATTTGCGCGACAGCGCGTACTGCGTGTCGAGCATGGCGCGGATTTCGGCGTCGACCTTTTGCTGGGTCGCCTCGGAAATCGTCTTCGCCGAACCGCCGAAGAAGCCGTCCTGCTGGCTGTCCTCGTAGACCATGACGCCCATGCTGTCGGACATGCCGAAGCGCGTCACCATCGAGCGCGCCAGCTTGGTCGCGCGCGAGAAGTCGTTCGAGGCGCCCGTCGACATCTGGCCGACGAAGATTTCCTCGGCGATGCGGCCGCCGAACAGGATGGAAATCTCTTCCAGCATCTTGTCCTTGTAGCCGGACAGGTTGTCATGCTCGGGCAACTGCCAGGTCAGGCCGAGGGCGTAGCCGCGCGGCATGATGGTGACCTTGTGCACCGGATCGGCCTTGGGCAGCAGCTTGGCGACGACGGCGTGGCCGGACTCGTGGTAAGCCGTGTTGCGGCGCTCTTCCTCGCGGATGATCATCGACTTGCGCTCCGGACCCATGAAGATCTTGTCTTTCGCGTCTTCGAAGTCGGCCATTTCCACCAGGCGCTTGCTGCGGCGGGCGGCGAACAGGGCCGCCTCGTTGACGAGGTTGGCCAGGTCGGCGCCGGAGAAGCCCGGCGTGCCGCGGGCCAGCAAGTCGGCCTTGACGTCGGTGCCGATCGGCACTTTGCGCATGTGCACGTTCAAGATCTGTTCGCGGCCGCGGATGTCCGGCAGGCCGACCGAGACTTGGCGGTCGAAGCGGCCGGGGCGCAGCAGCGCCTTGTCGAGCACGTCGGCGCGGTTGGTCGCGGCCACGACGATGACGCCGGAATTGGCCTCGAAGCCGTCCATTTCGACGAGCAGCTGGTTCAAGGTTTGCTCGCGCTCATCGTTGCCGCCGCCCATGCCGGCGCCGCGGTGGCGGCCGACGGCGTCGATCTCGTCGATGAAGATGATGCACGGCGAATGCTTCTTGGCGTTTTCAAACATGTCGCGCACGCGCGAGGCGCCCACGCCGACGAACATTTCCACGAAGTCGGAACCGGAAATCGAGAAGAACGGCACTTTCGCCTCGCCGGCGATGGCGCGCGCCAGCAGGGTTTTACCGGTGCCCGGCGGGCCGACCATCAGCACGCCGCGGGGGATGCGCCCGCCCAGCTTCTGGAACTTGGTGGGATCCTTGAGGAAGTCGACCACTTCGTTGACCTCTTCCTTGGCCTCGTCGCAACCGGCGACGTCGGCGAAGGTGACGGTGTTGTTGGCCTCATCCATCATGCGCGCCTTCGACTTGCCGAACGAGAAAGCCCCGCCCTTGCCGCCGCCCTGCATCTGCCGCATGAAGAACACCCAGACGCCGATCAACAGCAGCATCGGGAACCATGACACGAACACTTGTTGCAGGAAAGACTGCTCTTCCGGCGGACGGACGTCGAAACGCACGCCGTTTTCGCGCAGGTCGCCGATCAGGCCGCGGTCCAGTCCGGTGGCGGTGGCGCGCACCTTGCTGTCGTCGGTGCGGGTGGCGGTAATCGCCGCGCCCTCGATCAGCACTTCCTTGATGCGCTTGGCCTTGACTTCATCGAGCAAATCGGAATAAGCGATGGTCTTGCTGCCGCCCGTGCCGCTGTGACTGTTGAATTGATTGAACAACATGAACAGCAGCAGCGCGACGACTACCCAGATGGCAGATTTGGAAAACATGTTATTCACGAAGACTCCTTGGATGCGGTAGGCATCTTTTTCCTATAGCAGAAACACGATTTTACTCGCAATAAGCGGGCCGTGCCAAAGCCCGCCGATCCGTGCACGCAAAAATACCACGGCCCGCGGGCGGCGCAACGCCGGCAGGCAAGCCGCACTAGCCTTGCGATGCTCTCATGACATCACCCTTCCCTGCCTGGATGTGCGGCCACAACTGTTAAATATCAAGGGGCGTTTCGTCATGGGCCGGCTTATTTTCCACCGGGTGCTTGACGCCCCGTCCCAGCAGGAAGATTTCCGACGACTTGTCGCGGCTGGCCTTGGGCTTTTTCTGCGTGACGACCTTGAACTCGGCGCGGAACTTCTCGACGATCTGGCTGTAACCCATGCCGTTGAAGCACTTGACCAACAGGCAACCCGACGTTTTCAGGTGCAACTGCGAAAATTCGATGGCCAGGTCGATCAAATGCTCCATGCGCGCCGCGTCGGCCGTGGCGATGCCCGACAGATTCGGCGCCATGTCCGACAAGACCAGGTCCGCTTTGCGTCCCTGCAACACCACCTCCAGCTGGCGCAGCACGCGCGCCTCGCGGAAATCGCCCTGGATGAAGTGGAAGTCGGCGATCGGCTCCATCTCCAGCATGTCCAGGCCGATCAAGGTGCCGTCGATGCCGCCGCCGTCCTTGCCGGCCAGCTTGCGCCGCGTGTACTGGGCCCAGCTGCCGGGGGTGCAGCCGAGGTCGACGATGACCTGGCCCGGCTTGATGAGTTTTTCGTCCTCGTCGATTTCCTTGAGCTTGTAGGCGGCCCGGGCACGGTAGCCCTCTTTCTGCGCCAACTTCACATAAGGATCATTTATGTGGTCGTGCAACCAGTTTTTGTTTAATTTCTTCTTTGCCATTCGCGTAGAATACTGCTTTTAAGGGAATTACTAAAAATTATTATGCTAAAACTTACACCCGTTGAGCGCAGCGCACTGCGCGCCGAAGCACACGCGCTGAAGCCTATCGTCATCATTGGCGAAGCGGGCTTGACACCTGCCGTACTCAAAGAAATCGATCTGGGCCTGGATTCGCACGGTCTGATTAAGGTCCGCGTGTTCGGCGACGACCGCGAAGCCCGCGTCGGGATGTACGAGACGATTTGCGGCGATCTCGGCGCCGCTCCGGTACAACATATAGGCAAACTGCTGGTGCTCTACCGTCCGAAAAAAGAAGTGGTCAAGGAACGCAGCGCCACCACCGGCAAGGGTATGCGCGAAGTGACCATCGTCAAGGCCAGTGCCAGCGGGACCAAACGTCCATCCGTCACCAAGGTCATGATCAAAGGCAACGAACGCGTCACCGAAGGTGGCTCCATCAAGCGCGCCAAGCCGCGCCAGAAGAGCGCCAAGAAAAGCGCGCTGGGCAGCAAGTAAGCCCAGCCAGGCTGTCCGCCCGCCATTTTTTTGTCCCGCTATTTACTCTTGCTTCCAGATCAACACGGCGGCCAGCGCGCTCTGCGCCAGATACACCAGCATCGAGACGCCGTGCAGCATGCCGAACAGCTTGCGCTGCGGCGAGGCGTCCAGGCCGCCCGGGCCGGCCGCCTCGCGTATCGCCGCGATGAGGGGCTGGATGCCCAGGTAGTTCAGCAGCACGCAAGCCAGCATGGCCAGCACCAGGCCGGTCAGCAGGCGGCGCCGGCGCGGCGCCAAGCCGGCCGCGTCCCGGCGCAGCAGCGCCAGCATCAGCAGCGCGAAGGCGGCCGACAGCACGGCGCCGTTGCGGAACATGCTGCCGGCGATGCTGCCGGCCAGCGCCCGGTCGGACAGGGTGGCGAACAGGGTAGGCGCCACCAGATAGCCGACGGTCCACAGGCTGCCGGCCCACAGTGTTGCAACTACGACACGCAAACGGGCCAGCGGCATCAGATGTACAGCACTTCCAGGATTTCGTATTCGCGCGGGCCGGACGGCGCCTGCACCTCGACGACGTCGCCGGCATACTTGCCGATCAGCGCGCGGGCGATCGGCGAGGTCACCGACACCTTATTGAGTTTCAGGTCGGCTTCATCCAGGCCGACGATCTGGTAGGTCACCTTGGTGCCCAGTTCCAGGTCTTCCAGGTTGACGGTCGAGGCGAACACGACGCGGCCTTCCGCGTCCAGCGTGGTCGGATCGATGATTTGCGCGGCGCCCAGCTTGCCTTCGAGCTCGGCGATGCGGCCCTCGACGAAGGCCTGGCGCTCCTTGGCGGCATCGTATTCGGCGTTTTCCGACAGGTCGCCGTGGGAACGCGCTTCGGCGATCGCGTCGATCACGAGGCGGCGCTCTTTGGTCTTCAAATGGTGCAGCTCTTCCTTCAGGAGTTCTGCGCCGAATTTGGTCAGTGGGACTGTGGTCATGTTTTATCTACTATGTTGTCGGTGGAGCGGGTCCACCAAGTGAAAACCACAGAGGCCGCGCAAAACTGCCGCGCGGGGCTCTGTGGTCAAAGGTGCCGCAAAAAGCTTAGTGTAAGGTTTTATGCAGACCTTGTAAATCATAGACGCGCAACTCGTCCAGATGGCGGATGCCCTCCACGGCCGCCTCGGCGCCGGCGATGGTCGTGTAGGTGGTCACGCGCGCGGCCAGGGCCGAGGTGCGGATGGCCCGCGAATCGACGATGGCGCTGCGCTTTTCCTCGACGGTGTTGACGACCAGAACGATTTCATGGTTCTTGATCATGTCGACGATGTGCGGACGGCCTTCGATCACCTTGTTCACCGGCGTCACGGGGATGCCGGCGGCGGCGATGACGGCGGCCGTGCCTTTCGAGGCCACCAGCGTGAAGCCGCTGTCGACCAGGTCGCGCGCCACCTGCACGGCGCGCGGCTTGTCCGATGCCTTGACGCTGAGGAAGACCTTGCCCGACTTCGGCAGCTTGACGCCGGCGCCCAGCTGCGACTTGACGAAGGCTTCGCCGAAGGTCATGCCCACGCCCATCACCTCGCCGGTCGACTTCATCTCCGGTCCGAGGATGGTGTCGACGCCGGGGAATTTGACGAAGGGGAAGACGGCTTCCTTGACGCTGAAGTAAGGCGGCACGACTTCCTCGGTGACCCCCTGCGAGGCCAGCGACTGGCCGACCATGCAGCGGGCGGCGATCTTGGCCAGCTGCAGGCCGGTGGCTTTCGACACGAAAGGCACGGTGCGCGAGGCGCGCGGGTTCACTTCCAGCACGTAGACGACGTCCTGCATCTGGCCGTCGACGTCCTGGCGCTGGATGGCGAACTGCACGTTCATCAGGCCGACCACGTTCAAGCCCTTGGCCATCAGCGAGGTCTGGCGCTTCAGTTCGGCGATGGTTTGCGGCGCCAGCGAGTACGGCGGCAGCGAGCAGGCCGAGTCGCCCGAGTGCACGCCGGCCTGTTCGATGTGCTCCATGACGCCGCCGATGAAGGTGGTTTCGCCGTCGGAGATGCAATCGACGTCGACTTCGATGGCGTCGTTGAGGAAGCGGTCCAGCAGCACCGGCGAGTCGTGCGACACCTTGACGGCTTCGCGCATATAGCGCTCCAGGTCGCGCTGCTCGTGGACGATTTCCATGGCCCGGCCGCCCAGCACGTAGGACGGGCGCACCACCAGCGGGTAGCCGATTTCCTGGGCCAGGGCCAGCGCGTCCGCCTCGGTGCGGGCGGTGCGGTTAGGCGGCTGGCGCAGGTTCAGCGCGTGCAGCATCTGCTGGAAGCGCTCGCGGTCTTCGGCCGCGTCGATCATGTCGGGCGAGGTGCCGATGATGGGCACGCCGTTCGCCTCCAGGTCCAGCGCCAGCTTCAGCGGCGTCTGGCCGCCGTACTGGACGATGACGCCGACGGGTTTTTCCAGCGCGACGATTTCCAGCACGTCTTCCAGCGTCAGCGACTCGAAATACAGGCGGTCCGAGGTGTCGTAGTCGGTCGACACGGTTTCCGGGTTGCAGTTGACCATGATGGTCTCGTAACCGTCTTCGCGCATCGCCAGCGCCGCGTGCACGCAGCAGTAGTCGAACTCGATGCCCTGGCCGATGCGGTTCGGGCCACCGCCCAGCACCATGATCTTCTTCTTGTCGGTCGGCTGCGACTCGCACTCCTCGTCGTAGGTCGAGTACATATACGCCGTGTCGGTCGAGAATTCCGCCGCGCAGGTGTCGACCCGCTTGTAGACGGGGCGGATGTTGAGCGCGTGGCGCTTGGCGCGCACGGCCGTGTCCGTGGTTTGCAGCAGGAAGCCCAGACGGCGGTCCGAGAAGCCCTTCTGCTTCAATTTGTACAGCGTGGCCTTGTCCAGGGTGTCAAGCGACTGGGTGTCGAGCCACAGTTCCAGGTCGACGATTTCCTTGATCTGTATCAGGAACCACGGGTCGATGCGGGTCAGCTGGTGCACCTCTTCCATCGTGAAGCCCTGGGCGAAGGCGTCGCCGACGTACCAGATGCGCTCCGGGCCAGGCTCGCCCAGCTCTTCCTCGATCTTCTCGCGGTCCTTGGTCTTCTCGTTCAGGCCGTCCACGCCCACCTCCAGGCCGCGCAGGGCCTTCTGGAACGATTCCTGGAAGGTGCGGCCGATCGCCATCACCTCGCCCACCGATTTCATCTGCGTGGTCAGGTGGTGGTCGGCGGTGGGGAATTTCTCGAACGTGAAACGGGGGATCTTCGTGACCACGTAGTCGATCGACGGCTCGAACGAGGCCGGGGTGGCGCCGCCGGTGATTTCGTTGCGCAACTCGTCGAGCGTGAAGCCGACCGCCAGCTTGGCGGCGATCTTGGCGATCGGGAAGCCGGTGGCCTTCGAGGCCAGCGCCGACGAGCGCGACACGCGCGGATTCATCTCGATGACGATCATGCGGCCGTCGGCCGGGTTGATCGAGAACTGCACGTTGGAGCCGCCCGTGTCGACGCCGATCTCGCGCAGCACCGCCAGCGAGGCGTTGCGCATGATCTGGTATTCCTTGTCCGTCAGCGTCTGCGCCGGCGCGACCGTGATCGAGTCGCCGGTGTGCACGCCCATCGGGTCGAGGTTTTCGATCGAGCAGATGATGATGCAGTTGTCCGCCTTGTCGCGCACCACTTCCATCTCGTACTCTTTCCAGCCGATCAGCGATTCCTCGATCAGCAATTCCTTGGTCGGCGACGCCTCCAGGCCGCGCTTGCAGATCGTCTCGAACTCTTCCTCGTTGTAGGCGATGCCGCCGCCGGTGCCGCCCATGGTGAACGAGGGGCGGATGATGACGGGGAAGCCCAGCTCGCGCTGCACGGCCCAGGACTCGTCCATCGTGTGGGCGACGCCGGACTTGGCCGAACCCAGGCCGATCTTGGTCATCGCCTGCTTGAACTTGGAGCGGTCCTCGGCCTTGTCGATGGCTTCCGGCGAGGCGCCGATCAGCTCGACGTTGTACTTGCTCAGCACGCCGTTATTGTGCAGGTCCAGCGCGCAGTTCAGCGCCGTCTGGCCGCCCATCGTCGGCAGGATCGCGTCGGGGCGCTCCTCGGCGATGATGCGCTCGACCACTTTCCAGGTGATCGGCTCGATGTAGGTGACGTCGGCCATTTCCGGGTCCGTCATGATGGTCGCTGGATTGCTGTTGACCAGGATGACTTTGTAACCCTCTTCGCGCAGGGCCTTGCACGCTTGCGCGCCGGAATAGTCGAACTCGCAGGCTTGACCGATGACGATCGGGCCGGCGCCAATAATCAGAATACTTTTAATATCTAAACGTTTAGGCATTTTTCTTTTTCTCCTCCGCAGCCATCAAAGCGATGAAGCGGTCAAACAGGTAGGCAACATCCATCGGGCCGGGCGACGCTTCAGGGTGGCCCTGGAAGCAGAAGGCCGGCTTGTCCGTGCGGGCGAAGCCCTGCAGCGAGCCGTCGAACAGCGATTGGTGGGTGACGCGGCAATTGGCCGGCAAGGTGGCGACGTCGACGGCGAAACCGTGGTTCTGCGAGGTGATCAGGACCTGCTTCGTTTCCAGGTCCTGCACCGGGTGGTTGGCGCCGTGGTGGCCGAATTTCATCTTCAGCGTCTTGGCGCCGGAGGCCAGCGCCATGATCTGGTGGCCCAGGCAGATGCCGAACACGGGGATGCCGCGCTCGATCAGCTCCTTGGTTGCGGCGATCGCGTAGTCGCACGGCTCCGGGTCGCCGGGGCCGTTCGACAGGAAGATGCCGTCCGGGTTCAGCGCCAGCGCGTCGGCGGCCGAGGCCTGGGCCGGCAGCACCGTCACCTTGCAGCCGCGCGCCGTCAGCATGCGCAGGATGTTGCGCTTGACGCCGTAGTCGAAGGCCACCACGTGGTAGGCCGGGTCGGCCAGCTTGCCGTAGCCTTCGCCCAGGGTCCACTCGGTTTCCGTGTACTCGTAGGCGTTCTTGGTCGAGACCACCTTGGCCAGGTCCATGCCGGTCAGGCCGGGGAAGGAGCGGGCCAGTTCCAGCGCCTGCGCGGCGGACGGCTCGTTGCCTTGGGTGCCGACCAGGATGGCGCCGCTCTGCGCGCCCTTTTCGCGCAGGATGCGGGTCAGCTTGCGGGTGTCGATGCCGGCGATGGCGACGATGTTCTCCGCCTTCAGGTAGTCGGACAAGGACTGGGTCGAGCGGAAGTTCGAGGCGAGCAGTGGCAGGTCGCGGATGATCAGACCGGCGGCGTGCACCTTGGACGATTCCACGTCCTCCGGGTTGACGCCGGTGTTGCCGATATGCGGGTAAGTCAGGGTCACGATCTGGCGGCAGTAGCTCGGATCGGTGAGGATTTCCTGGTAGCCGGTCATGGAGGTATTGAATACCACCTCGCCCGTCGTGTGACCGGCGGCGCCGATAGAAAATCCTTTGAAAATCGTTCCATCAGCAAGCGCTAGAATGGCTGGAACGGCAGGGCCAGAAAAAAATGGCGGCAAGGGCAACTCCTGATAAAGTTACCGTAGCTGCGCCACGTCAGACCGACCGCCAAGCGTCCCCTGCAGCGTAGCGGCAAGGGTGTCGGCGGTCATAATGAATGATGGGATGGTGGTAGTCGCTACGGTATGTGTAAGAATGGCTAAACCTTGCAATTATAGCGCAAACACGCCTTTCCGGCAATCGCGGCAAGGGCGAAAACCGCCGGAAAACGACGCCGCGCCTACCTCTGCAGGCAACATTATCAAAGTGTGCATACCCGCCCTTCCCCGCCCGCCGGATTATCAAAAATCAAGTGGAGGCAAGTTTGCGCTGCGGAAATGACATTTGAATAGAATCCCGGCCCGGCGCGCCCCTACACTGGATTCAATGCTCGCGGGCGCCACCCGCCGCAGATTGCGCGACACTCCCAATGTCTCTTATCGACACACCCGGCAAGCCCGCAGCGCATGGCGCTGACGCCCCCGGCGGGCAGCCTTTTCAAGGAGAGCACTTATGTCTGACATCTCGAACGTGGCATCGATTAACTGGAATGGCGGCAATTCGATCCGCGTCTACGCCAGCAACGGCACGACGGTCACGGAAAAATGCTGGGACGGCGGCCCCTGGTACGTCGGCGCCTTCCGGGCCACCGGCCAGACGGTCGGCGCGGCCAGCTGGGTCGACGGCGGTGGGCAGGTACACATCCGCGCCTATGTCAGCAATCAGAACAAGATCACTGAATACTGCTGGGATAAAAACGAGTGGAATATCGGCGCCTTCAGCAGCGAGGGCTCAGCCTCGTCCGCCACGGCGTGGACCGACAACAATGGCGTGCACCTGCGGGTCTACGTGAGCAAATCCAGCGGCCAGATCCAGGAGCAATGCTGGGACGGCAACGGCCCGTGGTATGCGGGCGCCTACGCCCCAGGCTGAGAACGGCGCCAGCCAGAGCCGGCGCCAGTCATTGCCCCCGCGCGTGACGCGGGCGGCAGGCGTTTATGCCAGCGCGGCGATGCCGGCTCTGGCGATCTGCGCGTCTTCCGCCGATTTGACACCCGACACGCCGACGGCGCCGACGTAGTGACCGTCGATGACGATGGGCACGCCGCCTTCCAGCATGCCTTCGATTTCAGGCGCGCTCAGGAAAGAGACGCGGCCGTTGTTGATCATTTCTTCATAGATGCGCGACTCGCGCTGGCCCAGCGCGGCCGTCTTGGCCTTGGCCGGGGCGATGTGCGCGGAAATCGGCGCGACGCCGTCCATCCGTTGCAGCCACAGCAAATGGCCGCCTTGGTCGACGATGGAGATCACCACGGCCCATTTGTTGGCGACGGCTTCCGCCTCCGCGGCGGCGGCGATTTTCTTCACGTCATCCAGTGTCAAGATTGGTTTCAATTGCATCATACGTCCTTTTAAAATGAGTCCAGATTGTACGCCAGCGCCACCGGCCGCGCAGCACGGTGTTGCGCGCCCGCCTATTGTTCGCGCCTGAGCTTGAGTTTTTGCTTAATCTGGGGCATGACGGCGAAGGCGGCCTGCTCGCCGGCCAGGATGGCCTGGTTGCGGCCATTGAAGTCGTTGCCCTTCATCAGGCCCAGGCTGGGCTGGATGACCACGTCGGCGTCCTTCAACTCGAACTGGTTGATGCGCTGGCCCATGATGCTGAAAGTCTGCAGGATCACTTCCATCGAACTGATCGCCGCCTGCGCGTCCGTCTGCGTCGAGATGTTGACGGCGATGATGAAGTCGGCCCCCATGTCGCGCGCGAAGCGCACCGGCACCGGCGCGACGAGGCCGCCGTCGACGTAGTTGTGACCGCCGATGGCGACCGGCTGGAACACCCCCGGCACCGACGAGGAGGCGCGCACGGCCATGCCGGTGTTGCCGCGCTGGAAGAGGATCGGCATGCCGTTCTTCAAGTCCGTGGCCACGGCGCCGAAGGGGATCTTCAGCCTTTCCATCGGCTGGTTGTTGACGGCCTTGTTCACATAGCTTTGCAGGGCTTCGCCCTTGAGCACGCCGGAGGACTTGCCGAACAGCGGCACGGCCCAGTCGGAAATGGCGGCCTCGTCCATGTCGAAGGCGATTTTTTGCAGCGCAAAGCCGGAGTTGCCGGCCGCATACAGCGCGCCGACGACGGCGCCGGCGCTGGTGCCGACGACGACGTCGGCCTGGATGCCCTGCGACTCCAGGGCCTTGATGACGCCGATGTGGGCGAAGCCGCGCGCGGCGCCGCCGCCCAGCGCCAGGCCGATCTTGATCTTGCGCGGCGGCTGGGGCGCGGCGACGGGCGCCGCCGCCGGCGCGACGGGAGCGGTGCTTTGGCAGCCGGCCAGCAGCAGGGCCGCGACGGCGATCAGCGAGAAACGGCGTGTGTACATATATATAGGGGGAATCTGCGACATAGCGGGCAGATTGTAACGCACTTGCCGCGGCCGGCGGCCGGGATGGACTTGAACTTCAGGCAAAAGGCCGGCGGCGGCCCCGGCACGCCGCCGCCGCCAAGGCAGGCCGACTTATTGCGGCAGCAGCTCGCCGCCGACCGGCGTGGTCACCGACTTCGGCAGGTTGACGATGAAGCTGCTGCCCTTGCCCGCCTCGGACTTGATGGTCAGCGTGCCGCCGTGGCGCAGCAGCACGTGCTTGACGATCGCCAGCCCCAGGCCGGTGCCCTGGGTTTCCCGCGAGCGGCTCTTGTCGACGCGGTAGAAGCGTTCGGTCAAGCGCGAAATATGCTCGGGGCTGATGCCGATGCCGGTGTCCTGGACGATGAATTGCGGGCCGCCGGCGCCGTCCTGCCAGAGCAGATGGATGCTGCCGCCGGCCGGGGTGTAGCGCACCGCGTTCGAGGCCAGGTTGCCGAAGGCGCTGTGCAATTCCTCGAAGCCGCCCAGCACGTCCGGGCCGGACACGGCCAGGGTGATGGTGTGCTTGCCGGCCGACAGCGCGCGGGCGTCGCGCAGCACCTGTTCCATCAGCTTCTCGATGTCGACCCGCTCGGGCCGCAACGGGTAGTCGACAGACTCCAGCCGCGACAGCGTCAGCATGTCCTCGATCAAATGCTGCATCCGGTGCGCCTGCTCGGTCATCAGCTTGACGTGGGCGGCGCGGGTGGGCGCGTCGAGGTCGAGCTCGGTGCCGGCGATTTCCAGGAAGCCGACGATCACCGTCAGCGGCGTGCGCAGCTCGTGCGAGGCGTTGGCGATGAAGTCGCGGCGCATCATCTCGATGCGCTCCGTTTCCGTGGCGTCGTGGGTGACGAGGATCTGGCGCCGGTTCTCGAAGGGGATGATCTGGACGATCAGCTTGCGGTTGCGGAAGGTCAGCGTCAGCGGCTGCTCGTAGCGGCCGAGGATGATGTAGTCCATGAATTCCGGACTGCGTATCAGATTGGTCACGCGCATGCCCTTGTCGCGCTCGTGCGTCAGGCCCAGGTGCTGCTCGGCGGCCGGGTTGCACCATTCGAGGAACAGGACGTCGTCCATGATGACGACGCCGTCCGGCAGCAGGTGCATGGCCTGGCGGAAGCGCGCCAGCCATTCGCTGAGCTCGGCCTGGCTTTTCTCGTCGTCGCGGCGCAGCCGGTACAGGCGCGAGAAGATGTTCGTCCACGCGCCCCAGCCGTCGGGCAGCTTGGCGCTGTGCGGGTTGTCGAGCCAGTTGCTGAGCTGGTAGAGATAGGACAGTTGCACGAAGACCATGACGACCATCAGCGCGAAGGCGACGACCAGGGCGGTCAGCACGCCGAAGAGGAACCACAGCACGCCCACGCCGGACAGCACGAGGGCCATGCGCAGCGCGGCCGGCACCCAGAACAACAGTTTCGGATTCATATCACTTATTTTTCAGACAGCATGTAGCCGACGCTGCGTACGGTTTTGATCAGGCTTTCCGCCTCCTTCAAGGCTTTGCGCAGGCGCAGCACGTGCACGTCGACGGTGCGCTCCTCGATGACGACGTGGTCGCCCCAGACCTTGTCGAGCAGCTGGCTGCGGGAAAACACCCGCTCCGGATGGGCCAGCAGGAATTTGAGCAGCTTGTACTCGGCGTGGCCGATGTCGATTTTCTGCTCGTCCATCATCACCGTGCAACTGACCGGGTCCAGCGCGACGTTACCGGCGCGCATGGGGGCCTGGGCGTGCTCCGGGCTCTTGCGGCGCAGCAGGGCCTTGGCGCGGGCCAGCAACTCGCGCGGCGAAAACGGCTTCGTCACGTAGTCGTCGGCGCCGCTGTTCAAGCCGGCCAGCTTGTCCTCTTCCATGCTCTTCGCCGTCAGCATGATGACGGGGATTTCATTGAACTGGCGGTCGGCGCGGATGCGCGACAGCAGGCGCAGGCCGGTCTGGTCGGGCAGCATCCAGTCGAGCAGGATCAGGTGCGGCGTGCGGTGCTGGATGAAGTCCCAGGCGTCCGCGACGTTCTGGACGGAACAGCAGTTCCAGCCGGCTTCGCGCAGCGAATAGGTGACCAGTTCAACGATGGCCGGTTCATCTTCTACTATCAGTACCGTGGTTTTATCAGATGCCATAAATCTTACTCAGGGATTGCTTCGGCCGGCGGCGGCGTCGTGCGGGAGTGGCGGATGTCCTTGCCCTCGACCACATAGATCACGTACTCGGCGATGTTTTTCGCGTGGTCGCCGATGCGCTCGATGGCCTTGGCCACCCACAGGGTGTCCAGCGCGGCCGAGATGGTGCGCGGGTCTTCCATCATGAAGGTGATCAGGTTGCGCATGATCGAGCGGAATTCGTGGTCGATGATGGCGTCCTGGGCGATCAGCTGCAGGGCCTGGTCGCCGTCGTTGCGGGCGAAGGCGTCGAGGGCGTCGTGCAGCATGTCGCTGGCGTTGTTGGCGATGCCGCGCACCATTTCATAGTGGTTGACGACGCCGTTGCCGCGCGCGTGCAGGTTCTTGGCGACGCGGGCGATCTTGGTGGCTTCGTCGCCGATGCGTTCGAGGTCGGTGATGACCTTGATCGTCGCCATGATGGTGCGCAAGTCGTTGGCGGCCGGCTGGCGGCGCACGATCAAGTGGCTGCAGGCGTCGTCGAGCGACACTTCCAGCTGGTTGACGGCGTCGTCCTCGCGCATGACGCGGTCGGCGCGCTCCGGGTTACCGATGCGGAAACAGGTCATCGCGTCGAGGAATTGCGTCTCGACTATGCCGCCCATCAACAGCACCTTCGAGCGTATCGCCTCCAGTTCGTTGTCGTATTGCTTGGATGAATGCTCACCTAACATTGCTGTGTCTCCGTGTTCAATTGAGTGGCTGCGGGCGGTTCGGCTTAACCGAAGCGGCCGGTGATGTAATCCTGCGTCTCTTTGCGCGCCGGATTCATGAATATCTGGTCGGTTTCGCCGAACTCGACCAGCTCACCCAGGTACATATACGCAGTGTAATCGGAACAGCGCGCGGCCTGCTGCATATTATGCGTGACGATGGCGATCGTGTAGTCCTGCTTGAGCTCGCTGATCAATTCCTCGACCTTCGACGTCGAGATCGGGTCCAGCGCCGAGGTCGGCTCGTCGAGCAGCAGCACGTCCGGCTTGACGGCGACGCCGCGGGCGATGCACAGGCGCTGCTGCTGGCCGCCGGACAGCGACAGGCCGCTCTTGCTCAGCTTGTCCTTGACCTCGCCCCACAGGGCCGCCTTCTTCAGCGCCCATTCGACGCGCTCGTCCATCTCGCCCTTCGACAAGTCTTCATACAGGCGCACGCCGAAGGCGATGTTGTCGTAGACGGACATGGGGAAAGGCGTGGGCTTCTGGAACACCATGCCGACCTTGGCGCGCAGCATGTTGACGTCCTGGTCGGCGTCCAGCACATTGCGGCCGCGGTACATGATCTTGCCCTCGGCCCGCTGGCCCGGGTACAGATCGTACATGCGGTTGAGCGTGCGCAGCAGCGTCGACTTGCCGCAGCCGGAAGGGCCGATGAAGGCCGTGACCTTTTTCTCGTGGATGTCGAGGTTGACGTTGTGCAGGCTTTGGGTCTTGCCGTAAAAGAAGTTCAAGCCCGTAATTTCGATGGTCTTTTTCTTTGGCGCCTGGTCGGCGGCCGTCTCGTGGCTCATTTGCGTATTCATGTATCGATCGCTCAATTAGATAGATTAATTCGGGATTTTCTGGCTGAACAGGGTGCGCGACAGGATGTTCAGGGCCAGCACGCTGAAGGTCACCAGCAAGGCGCCGCCCCAGGCCAGTGCGCGCCAGTTGTCGTACGGGCTCATCGCAAACTGGTAAATCACATACGGCAGGTTGGCCATGGGCGCGTTCATGTCGAGGCTGAAGAACTGGTTGTTGAGGGCCGTGAACAGCAGCGGCGCCGTCTCGCCGGAGATGCGCGCCAGCGCCAGCAGCACGCCGGTGACGACGCCGGCCTTGACGGCGCGCAGGCGCACCAGGGTGGCCACCTTCCAGCGCGGCGCGCCGAGGGCGAAGGCCGCCTCCAGCAGGCTGTTGGGCACCAGGCGCAGCATATTGTCGGTGGTGCGCACGACGACGGGCACGGCGATCAGCGACAGGGCGATCGACCCGGCCCAGCCGGCGAAGTGCTTGACGTTGGCCACGTACAGGGCGTAGACGAACAGGCCGATGACGATGGACGGCGCCGACAGCATGATGTCGGTGACGAAGCGGGTCACCTGGGCCAGCCAGTTTTCCTCGCCGTACTCGGCCAGATAGACGCCGGCGAAGATGCCGATGGGCGTGCTGATGACGGTGGACAGGCCGACCATCATCAGGCTGCCGACGATGGCGTTGAGCAAACCGCCGCCTTCGCTGCCGGGCGCCGGGGTGTTCTGCGTCAGCAAGTTCAGCGACAGGCCGTCGAAGCCCTTGATCAGCAGCGTGGCCAGGATCCAGACGAGGAAGATCAGGCCGATCGACATGGCGGCGACGGACAGGGCGATGCCGGCGCGGTGGATCAGCAGGCGCTTGCGGTAGACGGGATTCATTGCGGGGACTGGGCTCATTTCACGCCTTCCTTGCGGGACATTCCGGCCAACATGATTTTGGCGGCCGACAGAACGATAAAGGTAATTGCAAACAGGATCAGGGCCAGCGCGTACAGCGAGGACACATGCAGCGTCGACTCGGCCTCGGCGAACTCGTTGGCCAGCGTCGAGGCGATGCTGTTGCCGGCGGCGAACAGCGACCAGGACAGCTTGTTGGCGTTGCCGATGACGAAGGTGACGGCCATCGTCTCGCCCAGGGCGCGGCCGAGGCCCAGCATGACGCCGCCGACGACGCCGGTCTTGGTGTAGGGCAGCACGATCTTGCGCACCACTTCCCAGCGCGTGCAGCCGAGGCCGTAGGCCGATTCCTTCAGCACGGCGGGGACGATTTCAAAGACATCGCGCATCACCGAGGAGATGAAGGGGATGATCATGACGGCCAGGATCAGGCCGGCGGCGAGAATGCCGATGCCCATGATCTGGCCGGAAAACAGCATGCCGACGATGGGCAGCGCGCCCAGCGTCGCCTTCAGCGCCGGCTGGATGTAGTCGGCGAACAGGGGGGCGAAGACGAACAGGCCCCACATGCCGTAGATGATGCTGGGCACGCCGGCGAGCAGCTCGACGGCCGTGCCCAGCGGGCGGCGCAGCCAGGGCGGGCAGATTTCCGTGAGGAAGAGCGCGATGCCGAAGCTGATGGGAAAGGCCACCAGCAGCGCGATCAGGGCCGTCGACAGCGTGCCGGCGATGGCGATCAGGGCGCCGAACTTGTCGTTGACGGGATCCCATTCGACGGTCGTCAGGAAGGCGGGGCCGAATTCGTGGAAGGCCGGCCAGGCGCCTATCATCAGCGAGATGATGATGCCGACGAGCACCAGCAAGACCGAGGTGGCGAACAGCATCGTCACCTTATGGAAAATGAAGTCCTGTATGCGCTGCTTGCGCATCGTCGAGTGCATCGCGCTCAGGCTGGCGTCAACCAAGGATGGGTCGGGCATGGTGCTCAGGGTGGAAGATAAATGTGCGCTCATAGTATGCCATTAGATGTGGGCTAGCCGGGAACGCCTGAGTGTTTTCCACCCAGGCGGCCCCGGCTAACTCCCTCCCGGCCGGGAGCGCCATGCTGCGCCAACCGTCCGGGAGGGATGATGGGGATTAGTAGAGTGCCTTGCCCGAAGCGTCTTTCAGGTTGGCTTTCCACGCGTCCTGCACCAGTTTCACGACCGATGCCGGCAGCGGCACGTAGTCCAGTTCGGCGGCCGAGGCGCCGCCGTTCTTGAAGGCCCAGTCGAAGAACTTCAGCACTTCCTTGCCCTTGGCCGCGTCGGCCTGGGTCTTGTGCATCAGGATGAAGGACACGCCGGTGACGGGCCAGCTGTTCTTGCCGGCCTGGTCGGTCAGCACGACGCCGAAGCCCGGGGTCTTGGTCCACTCGGCGCTGGCGGCGGCGGCCTTGAAGTTGTCGTCGTCAGGCTGGAGGAACTGGCCGTCCTTGTTTTTCAACTGGGTGTGCGACATCTTGTTCTTCTTCGCGTAAGCCCACTCGACGTAGCCGATGGCGCCCTTGATACGCTGCACGTTCGCGGCCACGCCTTCGTTGCCCTTGCCGCCCACGCCGACGACCCACTTCACAGCCGAGTTGGCGCCGATCTTGGCCTTGAACTCGGGGTGGACCTTCGACAGCCAGTCGGTGAACAGGAAGGAGGTGCCGGAGCCGTCGGAACGGTGCACCACGGTGATTTCCGTGTCGGGCAGCTTGGCGCCGCTGTTCAGCGCGGCGATTTCAGGCGCGTTCCACTTGGTGATCTTGCCCAGGTAGATGTCGGCGACGACCTGGCCCGTCATCTTCAGCTGGCCGGGGGTGATGCCGTCGAGGTTGACGACGGTGACCACGCCGCCCATGATGGCCGGGAACTGCATCAAGCCTTCGCTGTCCAGGTCTTCGATTTTCAGGGGCATGTCGGATGCGCCGAAGTCGACGGTTTTTGCCTTGATCTGTTTGATGCCGGCGCCGGAGCCGACGGACTGGTAGTTCAGGCCGTTGCCGGTGGCGGCTTTGTAGGATTCAGCCCATTTCGCATAGATCGGGTAAGGGAAGGTTGCACCCGCGCCCGTCATGTCCGCTGCCATCGCGGTGGCGGACGACAGCGCCATCACTGCCGAGGCGCCAACGGCGAAATATTTAACGATTTGCTTCATTTGCATATCAAGTCCTCTGGGTTGTGACGGTGCTCCGCGCTCCCGCCAATGCTGCGCAGTCTACAACGCAAATATGACAGGTTTATGACATGGGCGATTTCAGGCAAAAATAGGCCCTCTCCCCCTGCCGCGCCGGGGGATTGTCATAATATTGCAGGCGGCGGGCGGGCATTGTCACAAAGTTGTCATATTTCACAATTACACTCACACGACGCCAAAAAGGGCTAGAATTAACTATCTGCAAAGACAAAAACACAAATGAAACCTGACCTGCACGCGCATATGAAGCATGAACAGCACGCGGAAATTAACAAATCGGGCACCCTGCTCGACCGCGAATTGTCGCAACTGGCGTTTAACCGGCGCGTCATGGCCCAGGCCGAGGACCGCAGCATCCCCCTGCTGGAGCGGCTGCGCTACCTGTGCATCATGAGTAGTAATATGGACGAGTTCTTCGAGGTGCGCGTGGCCAGCCTGCTGGCGGCCGGCCACGCCGGCGGCGAACTGGCCGACCACCCGGCCCTGGTGGCGACGCTGGCGCGCATCAGCAACGAGTGCCACCAACTGGTGCAGCACCAGTACGAGATACTGAATACGGAAGTGCTGCCGCAGCTGCGCGCCAAGGGCGTGCACCTGCTGCGCCACAACGACCGCAACGAGGCCCAGCGCGCCTGGGTGCGCGCCTACTTCGACCGCGAGGTGCGGCCGCTGCTGACGCCGATCGGCCTCGACCCGGCCCACCCCTTCCCCCAGGTGGTCAACAAGAGCCTCAATTTCATCGTCTCCCTGAGCGGCAAGGACGCCTTCGGCCGCGGCACGGCCATCGCCATCGTCAAGGCGCCGCGCGTGCTGCCGCGCGTGATACGCCTGCCCGACGAACTGTCCGGCGGCGGCGTCGCCGTCTGCCTGCTCTCGTCCATCATCCACGCCCACATCTCCGACCTGTTCGCCGGGCGCGAGGTGATCGCCTACTCGCAATTCCGCGTCACCCGCGACAGCGACCTGTGGGTCGACGAGGACGAAGTCAAGAACCTGCGCCAGGCCCTCAAGGGCGAACTGGTGGGGCGCCAGTTCGGCACCTCGGTGCGCCTGGAGGTGGCCAAGAACTGCCCGCCCGAGCTGTCGCAATTCCTGCTCGACCAGTTCAACCTGGACCAGAGCCGCCTGTACTGCGTCAACGGCCCCGTCAACCTGGTGCGCCTGACCGAGCTGATCGAACACGTGCAGCAGCCGGCGCTGCGCTTCGCGCCCTTCTTCCCCGGCGTGCCGCAAAAGAGCGCCGTCGCCGACCTGTTCGGCGCGCTGAAAAAACACGACATCCTGCTGCACCACCCCTTCCAGTCCTTCCAGACCGTCATCGACTTCATCCGCAGCGCCGCCTACGACCCGGCCGTCGTCGCCATCAAGCAGACGATCTACCGCACCGGCATGAACTCGGACCTGATGGAGTCGCTGATCGCCGCCGCGCGCATGGGCAAGGAAGTGACCGTCATCGTCGAGCTGATGGCGCGCTTCGACGAGGAAGCCAACATCAACTGGGCCGACAAGCTGGAACAGGCCGGCGCCCAGGTCGTCTACGGCGTCGTCGGCCTGAAGACCCACGCCAAGGTGGCCCTGGTGATACGCCGCGAAGAAGGCGCGCTGCGCTTCTACGCCCACCTGGGCACGGGCAACTACCACCCGACCACGACCAAGCTGTACACCGACTTCGGCCTGCTGACCTCGCGCCAGGAACTGGCCGTCGAAGTCAACGAAGTGTTCATCCACCTGACCAGCCTGACCAAGCCGCACAACCTGAGCCACCTGTGGCTGGCGCCGTTCGGCCTGCAGAGCGAAATCATCAAGGCGATCCGCAACGAGGCCAAGATCGCCCGCGCCGGCCGGCCCGGCCGCATCATCGTCAAGGTCAACGCCCTGGTCGACGAGTCGGTGATACGGGCGCTGTACGCGGCCTCGAACGACGGCGTCAAGATCGACCTGATCGTGCGCGGCGCCTGCACGCTCAAGCCGGGCGTGGCGGGCCTGTCGGCGAACATCCGCGTGCGCTCCATCATCGGCCGCTTCCTCGAACACAGCCGCATCTACTACTTCCGCAACGACCTCGAACACGACGTCTACCTGGCCAGCGCCGACTGGATGAGCCGCAACCTGTTCCGCCGCGTCGAAGTGGCCTTCCCCGTGCTGGACCGGGCGCTGAAACGGCGCGTCATCGCCGAGGGCCTGAACCCCTACCTGAAAGACAACAGCAACGCCTGGGAGCTGGAATCGAGCGGCCACTACACGCGGCGCAAGCCGCGCGCGCGCCAGCCCCACTTCAGCGCCCAGCAGCACCTGATGCACACGCTGGGCATGCCGAACACCGGAGCGCCGGACTAGCCACCATTCACACGGGGAGAACAGCATGGATCTGATCTTGTGGCGCCACGCCGAAGCCGAAGCCGGCATGCCGGACCTGGAGCGCGCCCTCACGGCCAAGGGCCATAAGCAGGCGCGCCGCATGGGCGAATGGCTCGCCTCGCAACTGCCGGAAAGCTGCCGCATCCTCGTCAGCCCGGCCCTGCGCACGCTGCAAACGGCCGAGGCGCTGGGGCGGCGCTTCAAGCTGCACGCGGAACTGGCGCCGGGCGCCGAGGCCGAGGACGTGCTAAAGGCGGCCAACTGGCCGGCCTCGAAGGAAACCGTGCTGATCGTCGGCCACCAGCCGACGCTGGGCCAGACGGCGGCCCTGCTGCTGACGGGCGAAGAGCAAGATTGGGAAATGCGCAAGGCCGCCGCCTGGTGGTTTTCGCAGCGCGAGCCGGGCGACCCGAGCAGCATCTACCTGAAGGCCGTGATGGCCCACGACCTGGTCGTCAAGTAAGGCCATTTTCCTTGCTTTGCGCTCTTGTAAAGCCAGCCTGTTCTGCTAGAGTTTAGTTGTACCAACTCTAGGGAGGGACCGCCGAACGGCGGTTGAAATCGCCATGTTCAGCCTTTTCATCATCGGTATTTTTGCTGCAATGATCGGCCTCATCGTCGTCGAAATGGTCGATGAAATGCGTAACAGCAGGCATAAACTGGTGGACCGCTACCACGAATAGCGCCACCGCCAGAGAGCCCGCGGCGCCAGCGGCGATCCACCCTTTTCGCTGCTCGCGCCGAGCCCGTCTTTACATCCCGGTCTTGAACTTGGTATAGATGCGCGTCACCTGACGCCGCACCTCGGCCGTCGTCGCCTCGGGCGCGGCCATGCGCTGCTTGTCCTGCTCGGACAGGAAGATCGCCTTATTGTCGGCGATATCCTTGCGCACGAATTTCACGCTGGCCGTGTTCGGGTTGGCGTAGAACACCTTGTTGCTCAAGCCGGCATGCACTTCCGGGCGCAAAATATAGTTGATGAACACATGCGCGTTGTTCGGATGGGGGGCGTCGGCCGGGATCGCCATCGTGTCGAACATCAGCGCCGCCGTCTTCGGCACCAGCACCTGGATCTGGTTGCCGTTCTTGGCGTCGAGGGCGCGCTGGCGCGCGATGTTGATGTCGCCGGACCAGCCCAGCGCCACGCAGACGGCGCCGTTGGCCATGTCATTGATGTAGCCGGAGGAGCTGAACAGCGTTACATACGGACGGATCGCCTGCAACACCTTGGCGGCGTCCTGGTAGTCGGCGGCGACCTTCGAATAGGCCGGCTTGCCCAGATACTGCAGGGCGGCCGGCAACACCTCGGACGGCGAATCGAGGAAGGACACGCCGCAGGACTTCAGCTTGGCGGCGTACTTCGGATCGAAGATCAAGTCCCAGGCATTCTCGGGCAGCGGCAAGCCGCCCAGCGCGGCCTTGACCTTGTTGACATTGATGCCGACGGTGGTATAGCCCCACAACCAGTCGACCAGATGCTCATTGTTCGGGTCCAGCTTGGCCAGCTTGGCCTGGATGGCCGGATCGAGGTTGGCCAGATTGCCGAGTTTGCTCTTATCGAGCTTGCGCAACAGGCCGGCGTCGATCTGCAGGCGCGCCCACTGCGCCGTCGGCACGACGATGTCATAACCGGACTTGCCGGCGACGAGCTTGGCGTTGAGGATTTCGTTATTATCGAAAACATCATAACGGACCTTGATGCCGGTTTCCTTCTCAAAATTCTTCACCGTATCGTCGCCGATGTAATCGGACCAGTTATAGATATTGAGAACCTTCTCCTCCTGCGCCCGGGCCGGCAGCGCCAACGTCGCGGCGGCGGCCAAAGCGCCCAAACCCAGCCCGAGGCAACGTCCCAGACGCGCCTGCCAATTCACTGCCACCATACTCGTCTCCTGTCGAAAGCAAACACACCATGCCCAAACCGCAAGGCCAAGATGATACAAAAAAAATGGGGACAGACCACGATTTTCGAGAAATATTTCTCGAAAATCGTGGTCTGTCCCCAGCTGTGCCGCCCCTGCGGCCTCAGGCCATGAAGTCGAACAGCGAGCGGCCGCCGCCTGCGCCGGCGCCGGCCTGTTGCGAGTAGAGTTGCGCCAGCGCATTGGCCTGCGCCGTCAGCGCCTTCGCCATCACGGCTTTCTTGTTGGTCAGGGCCGTGATTTCCTTGCCCACGGACGCCGCTTCCTTCTTGACGACGCCGCTCTCGCCGGTCAGGGCGGCAATTTTCGTCGCGAACTGGTCGGCCACGCCCTGGCCGTTGTTGGTGAACAGCTTGCTGACGGCGTCGGGGTCGGCCGCGATCGCGCTTTTGAGTTTTTTCTCGTCCAGCAGCAATTCGCCGTTCTTGCCCATCGTGATGCCGGCCTCGGCCAGCACGGACTTCGGCACGCCGTTGCTGCCCGACGTCAGCACCTGGGCCAACTGGTTGCCGGCCTGCGCGGCGGCGCCCGATTTCAGCTCGCCCTCTTTGAGCGACTGGATCTTGGTGTTCAGGCTGTTGTAGGCGCTGACCAGGCCGGCGACATTGCTGGCGATCTGGCTGGTATCGCGCGCCACGACGACGCTGCTGCTGCCCTTACCCGCCAGCGACAGCGTGACGCCGTCAATGGCCGTGGCGACGCTGTTGCTGGCGCTGGTGACGGCCTTGCCGTTGACGGTCAGCAGCGCGTCCTGCGCGGCGGCCGTCTGCACCATGCCCTTGGTGGCGCCGGGCTTGTAGGCCAGCAGGTCGCTGACGGCGGCGTCGCCGCCGACGCTGATGCGCATGCTGGCGGCGGCGCCGCTCTGCCCGTTCAAGGCCAGCGCGTAGCCGCCCTCGCCCTTGATGACCTGGGCGTCGATGCCGGCCTCCTTGAACGCCGCAGCGATCCCTTGCAGCGTGTTGTTGCCGCTCTTGATCGTGATGGTTTTCGCCTTCTCTTCGCCCGGCGTGAAGGTCTTGCCGTCGCTGCTGCCGAATTCCACCTTGATGGTGGCCGGCGCGCCGGTGCCGATGACGGCGTCGGCCGAGGCCCGTCCGGCGCTGGTCAGCGTCTGCCCCCGCGCCAATTGCTGGACGTCGACGGCGTAGGTGCCGGCGGCGGCCTTGCTGGTGGTGGCCGCGCCCAGCACGCCCTTGGCCGACGAAGTCGCCGAGGTCGCCAGGCCGCTGCCCGACATGCCCTGGGCCACGCCCTGGAAGCTGGCCAGCGCATTTTGCAGCTGGCCCAGGCCGGACAGTTTGATCTGGTCGCGCGCCAGCGCGTTGTTCAGTTTGAGTACGCCCTTGTTTTGCGAGGACATCACTTTTTCGACGCGGGCGTAGACGTCCGCGGAGACGCCGCCCTGTGGGGCGCCGGCATTGTAGGGGTTGTTTCTATTGTTAATTGGTGAGCCAAACATGATTGCGCGTCCCGTCTCGGTTGGTCGATATGGCATGGCGCTGCCGCCCCTGCCCCGCAAGAGACGGAGCGGCGACGCTGCTGGCGTGCCGACGGACGATCTCTCAGTTGTTAATTATAAACTCTTAACAAAAACAATAATGTGGCGAACAGAAGCGGAATTCACCTTCTTACCGCAGTATGGCCTCAGTGCAGGTAGCGGGAGATCGCATTGGCCATCGCGCTGTCCAGGTTGACGAACTGCAGGCCGACCTTGAAGCCGTCGTGGCTCAGTATGCAGTAGTTGGCCGCGACCTGGCCATCCACCAGTTGTAATTTGCCGTCGACCAGCATCTCGAACACGATGCGGCCCTTGTGCCCGACGGCCAGCGCCTCGTCGACGACGGCGGCGACGCCGCTGGCGCCGATATCGAGCGTGTGCGCGGCGACGGCGGCGGCGCCGTCCATCACCAGCATCGCCCTGGTCCGCAGGATTTTACGCGGCGGCTGTCTTTGTTCAACTGACAATTTCTAATCCAATGCACAAGATTGCGATTAGATTATTATAGCCCAAGCGGCCAGGCCGCCGGCTAGTCGTGCTCGCGCAATTTGTTGAAGGCCTCGTCGATGCGCTCGACGGCGATGATGGTCATGCCCTCGATGGCTTGCTTGGGCAGGTTGGCCTTCGGAATCATGGCCAGCGTAAAGCCCAGCTTGGCCGCCTCGCGCAGGCGCTCCTGGCCGCGCGGCGCCGGACGGATCTCGCCGGCCAGGCCCACCTCGCCGAAGACGACGAGGCCGCGCGGCAGCGGCTTGCTGCGCATCGAGGAGTTGATCGCCAGCAGCACGGCCAGGTCGGCGGCCGGCTCGGTGATCTTGACGCCGCCGACGGCGTTGATGAAGACGTCCTGGTCGAAGGCGGCGATGCCGGCGTGGCGGTGCAGCACGGCCAGCAGCATCGCCAGGCGGTTCTGTTCCAGGCCGACCGACAGCCGGCGCGCGTTCGGCAAATGGCTGGTGTCGACCAGCGCCTGGATTTCCACCAGCAGCGGCCGGGTGCCCTCCTGGGTCACCATCACGCAGGAGCCGGGCACCTGGTTGTCGTGCTGCGACAGGAACAGCGCCGAGGGGTTCGAGACGCCCTTCAAGCCCTTTTCCGTCATGGCGAACACGCCCAGCTCGTTGACGGCGCCGAAGCGGTTCTTGATGGCCCGCACCAGGCGGAAGCTGGAATGGGCGTCGCCCTCGAAGTACAGCACCGTGTCGACGATGTGTTCGAGCACGCGCGGCCCGGCCAGCGCGCCCTCCTTCGTCACGTGGCCGACCAGGATGATAGTCACGCCGGTCTGCTTGGCCATGCGCGTCAGTTGGGCCGCGCACTCGCGCACCTGGGCCACCGAGCCGGGGGCCGAGCTGAGCGCGTCCGAATACACGGTCTGGATCGAGTCGATGACGGCCACCTCCGGTTTCAGCTCGGCCAGCGTGCCGAGGATTTTCTCCAGCTGGATCTCGGCCTGCAGCTTCAGATCCTTGGCGTCTATCATCAGGCGCTTGGCGCGCAGCGCGATCTGGGCGCCGGACTCCTCGCCGCTGACATAGAGCACGCGCTTGTCGTGCGACATGTTCGCCAGCGCCTGCAGCAGCAGCGTCGACTTGCCGATGCCGGGGTCGCCGCCGATCAGCACGACGCCGCCGGCCACCATGCCGCCGCCGAGCACGCGGTCGAATTCCTCGATGCCGGTGCCGAAACGGGGCACGTCGATGGCGTCGATGTCGGCCAGCGACAGCACCGGCGCCGTCTGCGCCAGCGACATGTGCTGGGGGTTCGAATAGCGGTTGTTGCCGCCGGCCGCCTCGGGGACTGTCTCGACCAGCGTGTTCCACTGCTGGCAGGCGGCGCACTGGCCCGTCCACTTGTTGCTGACGCCGCCGCATTCGCTGCAGGTGTAATTGGTTTTGACTTTTGCCATCGGGGCTGGAACTTTCTGTAGAACACTTATGAATGGGGAGGGGGACCGGCGGCGGCGCGGACCGGCCTCATCCCTCTTGCACGGGCACGCGCGGCGCCAGCGCGCACATCAGCTCGTAGCCGACGGTGCCGGCCGGCTCCGCCACCTCGTCGATCGGCAGGCCGCGCCCCCACAGGGTGACGGCGCTGCCGACGCCGGCGCCCGGCACCGGCGTCAAATCGACCGTCAGCATGTCCATCGAGACGCGGCCGATGACGCTGGTGCGCACGCCGTCCACCAGTACCGGCGTGCCGTGCGGCGCATGGCGGGGATAGCCGTCGGCGTAGCCGCAGGCGACCACGCCGACGCGGGTCGGCGCCGCCGCCCGGTAGCCGCTGCCGTAGCCGACCACGTCGCCGGCGCCGATGTCCTGCACGCCGATGATGGCGCTGCGCAAGGTCATCGCCGGGAGCAGGTCGAAGGCGGCGGCGGAAACGCCGCCCGGCGTGCCGCCATACAGCATGATGCCGGGGCGCACCCAGTCGCTGGCCGCCTGCGTGCCCTGCCCCGCCCGGAGCAGCACCCCGGCCGAATTGGCCAGGCTGCGCGGCGCCGGCAAACCGTGCGCGCCCAACTGGAAGCGGCGCAGCTGCTCGCCCGTCGGCAGGGCCGGATGGGCCGCTACCTCGGCGTTGGCGAAGTGCGTCATCAGCGTGATCGTGCCGACGCACGGCAGCGCGCGCAGGCGCGCATAGGCCCGCGCGAAGGCGGCCGGCGTGAAGCCGAGCCGGTTCATGCCGGTGTTCATTTTTAAATGCACGTCGATGCTGTGCGGCAGGCGCGCCGCCTCCAGCATGGCGATCTGCGCCTCGCAATGGACGGCGCCGTTCAGGCCGTGGGCCGCCATCAGCGCCAGGTCGGCCGCGTCGAAGAAGCCCTCCAGCAGCAGGATGGGCTTGCGCCACCCCAGTTCGCGCAGGCGCAGCGCATAGTCCGGTTCGACCAGGGCCAGGCCGTCGGCGTCGGCGAAGCCGCGCACGGCCCGCTCCAGGCCGTGGCCGTAGGCGTTGGCCTTGACCACCGCCCACACCTTGGCCTGCGGCGCGCAGGCCCGGGCGCGGGCCAGATTGTGTTGCATGGCGTCGAGGTGGATAGTGGCGACGATGGGCCTGGGCATAAAGATTCTGCTGGGTAATGACTAAGTCCGTATTCTACCGGACAGCGCCTCCGGGGCCATGCGCAAGTTTGGGAATACCTGATATTCATGGTATGAGGAAGCGCGACAAAGAGGCTTTTACCTATGAAATCATCGGTTTACCACCATAAATTGAGGTCACATATACGCACACAGAACCACTGTATAAAACGCCAATTAACAATGGCTTACGTACTGTATATTCAACGAATTTGTGCCCCTACCGGCAGCCCTCAATGACCGCTTCCAGCTCGCCCTCGTATTTCCGGGCGCGCGGCCAGTCCCGCGCCAACGCCAAAACCTTCTCGCCGTCCGATGCCGCCGGCGCCAGCCGCGCAAACTCGTAGTCGGGCCTGGCCGGCACAGCCGTCAAACACGGCACGTAGACCGGCACGCGCACCTCGACGGACGCAGGCGGCACGCCAGCGCACCCGGCGAGCAGCATGCAGGTGGCGAACAAAACTGCAGGTGGTGCTGGCCAAGCAGAAAAGCGCAGGTGTTGCAGGTGCTGGATTTTCATCGCACGCTCTCCAGTAATTGATTGACCGCCGGCATGGCCTCGTCGCAGGTTGTCGCGCGGGCGTCCGCCAGTCGCACGAGCGCGGCGTCGTAGCGTTTGCCGTTCGCCGCGGCGAGCTGCCGGGCGGTCGCGCCGCGCGCCTCGGCGGCGGTCTTGGCGGCGGCCAGCGCGTCGACCGCTCGGTTTTGCTCGCGCACCTGGTCGCCCAGGTCATCGGCGCGGCGCCGCTCGACAGCCAGCTCGGCCTGGGCCTGGTTCCGGTCGTGCGCGGCCAAGCCCCAACCAATGCCGGCGCCGGCCGTTGCGGCCAGCAGCCCGGCGGCCAGCAGCCTTTGCACCAGCGCGCTCACGCCAGCACCCGCTGCGCCACCGAGAACAGCGCCAGGCGCTCGGCCAGCCCGTTCGTGCCGCCGTTGATGCGGCGCGTCACGCGCACCTGGTCGCCGGCGTCGGCCAGCTCGTTCAGGCCACGCGCCTTCCAGAACCACGCGGCCGAACGGCAGGCGTTGGCCGGCTGTTCGAGCAGCGCAGGCGCGCCGACGAGGTCCAGCCCCAGCGCGGCGCCGGCCGCCTGGTAGTTGGCGCGCCCGGTGATCTGGATCAGGCCGCGCCCCCGGAACCGCACGCCATCGCCGGCCACGACGTTGCCCAGGTTGGTACGACCCTCGTAAGCGGCGCCGCTGGCCAGCTCGCGGACGTGGCGGAGCTGGCCCGACTCGTGCCCGATCTGCGCCAGAAACGATGCCTGGCGCGCCGGTGTGTTGATGCCAAACTCGGCCATCGCAGCGTTCAGCGGCGCCAGAAACGTAGCGGCGCGTGCGCGCGCCAGCGGCATGATGGCCAGCAATTGGTCGATGGTCACGATTTCACCTCGCAAATTTGTCCACGCCGGTCGATGCAGACCAGGGCGGCAATGCCCCAGTGCAGGGCGACGTCGGGCCAGGTCGGCGCCGCGCCCGACAGCAGCACGCCGGCCGCGCTGGCCGTCAGCAGCAGCCAGGCGGAGCGAATCGCCAACCCGGTGCCGGGGCACATGTGATTGAGCGCGATCACTCCGCGCAGCAGCACCAAGAGCGCCGCCGTCATGTTGAGGGTGTTGAGGGCCATCATTGCGATTCTCCTTTGCGACGCAGCCATGCGAACGCGGCCGGGATGATGACTTGTGCGCACAGGCCCAGGGCGGCGGCGGCCGCGATCCGGATGGTAGGCTCGCCGGTACCGGTGACGAACGGGAGGTAGTTCACGGCGGCGGCGCTGGCCAGCGGCGCGAACCACCCGCCGAGCAGCGCGGACCCGGCGACGCTCCCCGCAATCCGGCCCCACGTCGTTGCTGGCAGATAGGATAGCGACACGAGGCCACCGAAAAAACCGGCGAGGAGCGCGTCGTACTGCACGCCCAGGACGGAACCCGTGAGGGTGATGGTGCCGGCGGCAATGGCAATACCGACGGTGGAGCTTGCTACTGGTTCAGCCATAAAAGCCCTTTCGGAAATGAAAAAGCCGCCCGGAGGCGGCGTGGTTGACGTGCAGAGAAATGAAATCAGGCCGCTTCCAAGGCCGCCAGGCGCGCCTCGAAGCCGCGCGCGAGGAAGAGATTCAGTTCGTCAAAGCGGAAGGCGTAGCGGCTGCCCGCCGGCGTTGGCACGCCCGTGTCAACGTTCTCCGCCTCGGCCCACTCGTCAAAACAGATGAAGCCGTAGCGGAACGGGTCCAGGCCGTGCTGCGTCATCACCTCGATGGCGCGCTGGACCGTCATGCCGATATGGTCGCGGGCGGCGCCAGCCTTGTCGGCCACTGCGGACAGCCAGCGGTAGGCGCCGATCTCGCTGGCCAGCGCCTTGGCGGCGGCAATCTCCGCCGCCGTCAGGCCGCGCACCGGCGTTTTTTCGCGGGCGTCCGACGTGTTGATCGCACCGGTGGTCGAGTAAATCACGCCCCAGCGATAGGACCCAATACCCAAGTTGCTCTGCCCGTCAATGAAGGGCCGAATAGTCCCGTTGTCTGACTGCAAAATCAGATCCTTGGTAGCCCGAATGCCAAAGTTTATCCCCGCCCCGCCGCCAACAATAGCGCCGCCGTCGGTGCCAATAAAACCTGCCGCCGGCCCACTACCACTTGCCCCGGCACACGCAAACGTCATGTAGGACTGGGCTACAGTGTCAGCGGAAAAGTGGCTCCACCCGCTCGATTTGCTGCGAATAGTCAGTGAGGCGTCGAGCAACACCTCGCCGCCGCGGAACGTCGCGACAGGATTGATGCTACTGCCGACCGAAATGACAAATGGTTTCGCGCCGGCGCTGGCCGAATAGGTGGAGTGCAGGTAGCTGACCCCGCCATTGTTCCAGAGGCGGAGATAGGCATCGTTGGTTGGATTAAACGCCACAAGGTATCCCTGATCGCCCATGCCTGACCTGCCGGCATGGATCGTGCCATAGGCAATAAGGTTGCCAGTGATGGCCACCTCTCCCGTATGAGTCAGCGCTCCCATCGTTGCTGGATTGGCGATGTTGACCTTGCTCGCGCCCAGGTCGGCGATCTGTTTTTGCAGTTTCCCCATCGCCACCAGGATGGTGTCGGCGGCGGCCACAGCGGTGCCTGACGCCAGCGACAGGCCGCTCAGCGCGGCGCCGCGCACGTCCGCGGCCAAGTCACGCCAGGACTTATCGCCGCGCCAGTATTGCGCCGCCGTTCCAGGGGCAATCCCTGGCTCCTTCTCGGCGTCGAGCTCGACCAGGGCCGCCTGCACGTCGGTCGCCGCGATGCCGCCGGACGGCGTGCAGGCCACGGCCTCGGCCACGTTTGTCGGCACCGTGTTCCAGCCCCCGCCGGCCCAGACGCGCAGGCAACCGCCGTTCAGCACGGCATCCCAATACAGCGCGCCCGGCATCAGTGCGCCGCCGTGATTGTCCGCCGCCGGCGCGACCGGCTTGGCGCCCAGGTAGCGCTCGCCGAACGAATTGAGCGCAACCTCGGCGGCGTCCTCGCTGGCGCCGGCGGCGGCGGCGCTGGCCGCTGCAGCGAGTTCGGACGCGTGCGCGTGGTTTTCGGAGGCGAGCGCGGCCGCCGCAGATTCGGCGGCCGCCGCGGCGCTGGCCGCCGGCGCCGGCACGGCGTCGAGCGCCGCGCCGAATCGCTGGTCCATAAGATTGAGCTCGGCCACATAGTCCTGCTGGCCATCATAGAAACGGTTTGTCATATTTCCTCGAAATCGAGTTGGGCTGCATATCGCAGGTAGTTCGGCGTGCTCATGGCTGGCGACGTGACGAGCCGGCAATACATCTGGTGCGCCTGTTCCAGCAGTGGATCAGCGTTGGCCGGGCACACGCTCAACAGCAGCGGCCGCGCCATGCCGTTGCCCCGGGCGATCGCGTACAGCGCAGCGCGATCCTCTGCCGACAGCGCCGACAGGTTGAGCGACTGTTTGCGGTGCTGGGTGCCGCGGCTGACCATCATGTCGCCGGCCTCATTGCGGTACTGCGCGCTGCGGTCGATCACCGTCAGCGGCGCGCCGTAGTCGGCGTTGTGCGTTGGCGACCAGTAGTAGCCGCAAACCAGGCGGGCGGCCTCGACGTAGCCGGCGGCATTGCCGACGTCGACGATGTCGATGACGAGCTTCTGCACGACATGCGAGGGCTCGATCCAGACGCGGCCGTGCGCCCCGCCGCCGTAGGCGAACGCGTTCACGCCCAGCGGCGCGCCCCACTCCCACACGCCCAGCGGCAGCGCCGGGCAGGCGAACACCGCCCCCGTGTCGAAGACGGGCGCAGCGTCCGTCGCCCAGGTGTAGCCGCGCACGCGCACCGTCGCGCCGCTGCTGAGGTTGCAGAACGGCAGATGCACGCCGCCGATGCGCTCGCCGGCCGGCCAGACGGCGGTGAGCGTGGCCGACGTGCCTGCCGCGCGCCACACCTGGCCCTTGATGTCGGTCAGCAGATTGGCCGCGCCCAGCCCGCCGGCCTGGCTCGACACGCTCAACACCGCGCGGTCGGCCGCGTTGTCGGAAATGATTCTCAGGTTCGTCATGTTGCCCCTATTGCGCCGGCGCCGGCCACTGCACGGCACCGACCTGCTCGATGGTGGCCGCCGCGTCGACCTGGTCGCGCAACGCGCGCGCGGTGGAGAATGCGGCGTCGACGTGCTCGGCCAGCGCGTCGGCGACGGCGATCATGCCGGCGCCGTCCAACTGCCGGACCGAGTTATCGGCAAGAATCCATGCCACGGTGTACGGCAGCGCCGCGGCGCGCTGCGCCAGCGCCGACTGCGCGGCGACGGCGATGCGCTGGGCCGAGCGCTGGTCGCTGTCGTAGCGTCCTCCGGCGCAATCGAATCCGCCAGCCTCGACCCGGTCGCGCCGCGCTTTGATGTCCGCCCAGCGGCGCGATTTCGCGCACTCCAGCGAAAGGCTGCGGTCCGCGACGACGGTGCCGCCAGCAAACGGGCTGCCGGCGGCCGTAACGAGCCAGGCATCTACTGAGCCAGGCGTCAGCCCCCCGGCCCCATCCAGCGGCATGGACACCTGGCTGCTCCAAACAGATCCGGCGCCGGCGAGATAGCCCTCCTCGCTGGAGTAGCTCAGGACGGTGAGCTGCGCCGACGAAAAAGGCATGTTGGCCTCTATCCGTCTGACCACATGCCACCCAGCGGCCGCGCCATTTGGCGCGGTAAATTCTTTGATAATCATGACGGCCCTAATCGTAGATTGCTGCGTTTATGACAGGCATCGTCAAACCGAAATTTTTGCTGTAGTAGGTCGGCTCGGGATATCTCGGATTCTCGTCGCTGAAATAAAACGGAAAATCTTCCGATTTCACCAGGCTGCTATACAGCATCCCTCCGCTCCGGCGCGCGCAGCCAAGCCGCTCCTCGATCCGGACATACACCCACGGGCGGTTGCTGGTAACGGTTGTTTGCGCCACTGCGGGGATGAGAAATGCAGGTTTCTCCGGAACGAAAATACGCATTTCGCCAACGCCGTCCTCGGGCATGGAAATGTCCGACAGTACTGAATGCATATTTAAATGCTCATGGCCGCTGTCGAAAATTAACCGCCCCTTTTCGTCCCATAGGCGCATACAAAACTGATCGGATGACGGAAGCGCCTTGTCGAGCGCAAATGCATATCCCTCTGGCAACTCCGAACTGGCCAGCGACCTCGGCCGAAATATCCTGACTGTGGTGGTCGTGGCGTCAGACCCATGCCAAAAATAAACGTGATCCGGGTGGATCCAGATATCCTCAGTAGTACTCGGCAACGTCCAAAAAATCATGATTGCCCTGCCCGCTGCCTGGGGCAGCACGCCGCTGTAGGTGTATGACGTATATGGTGACTCGGGGTGCATCTCCGTAACGACCGGCACTGGGGACAATACAATTTTGCCAATAAATTCCGGCACCATGAAATTCTCGTCGAGCTGCCGCTCGCCCCGAACCGTGCTGAACCTCACCCCGACCGTCATGCCGCAAACACCAATAGCCCCGTTGTGCCGCCATTGGCGCCATGAGGGGGCGAAAAAACAATCATAGGTGCGCCATTGCCGTCCACGCCAAGCACCCAGGTAAAACAACCGGACCAGACCTCAAAAACACGCAGCGTCATGCCCTGTAGATTTGTATATGAACGGGTCAATGGGGCACTGGCGGTTTGAACCCACGTCTCAATGTACAGGCCGCCAGCACCATCCGGCACGAGCAGCGGCGTGCCACTTGCGCGAAATGTTGTGATGCCAAACGTCATAATGTCTGATCCCCTATTTTCATCCGCAGGTTGTTGAACGGGTCATAAAGCTTGATCACATTGTCCGAAATCTCAACCCGCCCGCCTGTCGCTGCAGTGCGCAACATGCCGATGTTGGCCGACAGCGCGGCCAGGTTGGGTGTCACGATTTTGTCGGCCGCGACGCTCTGGATGTAGGTACTGGCAAGTTTTCCGCCGGCGCCCAGGATCAGGGTGCCGTCGGCCGCCCGAATTGTCAGATTGTTCGTATTGATCGCCGCCGCGCTCACCGAGCCAGTGACCAGCATGCTGCCGTCGAGCACGACACCCGGTGGCACCCAGGCCGCACCATTCCATGTTTTCGTCAGCGCGAACACGCCGTTGTTCGAGATCGTGACGGTGTCGCCCAGTTGGTTCGCCCCCGTCGTCGCCGCGTCAGCCGCCGCGTCCGACCAGGCCGCGCCGTAGATGTAGAGCGCCTGCGAGCCGCGCGGGCCGGCAGAGCCGTCGGCCACCTTGGCGATGAGCTGCGTTGCCGTGTACGCCACGCCCTGGTAGGTCACGGTGGCCGTCACCGTCGCCGTCGGCGCCGTCATCGCGGCGTAGGCAAGCGTGCGCACATTGCCGGCGCCCGTCAGCGTGCCGCCGACGATGCCGAACGCGATGTCGTCGGGCGGCAGGTTCAGCGGCAGGGCCGTCAGCGTGATCGGCGCTGGGTCGGCGCCGCCGGCGGCCGGCGTCTTGAAAATCTGCGCGCTGGCGGCCAGCAGCATCAATCTGCCCGAGCCCTGGTCCTCAAAACGCGGATAGGTCGCCTGGATCAGCACGTCGCGGTCGTTGAGCATTTGCGTCGTCATACGAGTACACCCACTTTCACGCGCGCGCTTTCCCAGTTCGGCGCCAGCGAAATGACGATGCCCTGCACGCCGCCGGCCATGCCGTAACGCCGGTGGTGCAGCGTGACGGCCTGCCCCAGCTCCAGTGCCAGCATTTCGGGCGTCCCTTCAAATTCATAGACCGTCCGCGGCACCCGCCACAGCGCGAGGCGGCGCGCCGCCTCCGCGTCGGCGTCGACCTTGCGCAGCAGCAGCGTGTCCTGCTGCACGGGCTCGGCGTCGAGCCGGTACAGCGCCTGCACGGCGGCGTCGGCCCGCGTCGTCGTCAGCCACTCGGCCTTGTACAAGTCCTTGTGCTGCACGGGGATGCCGGTGTCGAGCTTGTCCTGCACCGTCCAGTTCTTGCAAAAGCCGAGCTTGACGGCCGCCGCCACGTTCGTGCGGCTGGCCGGCGCCAGCGTTCCGTCGACCATGTGCCAGGGGTGGATGGCCGTCGGCACGCCGGTGCCCGGCAGCGAAAGCTGGATCAGGCGCAACCGGCCAAGGCGCGACATGGCGACCTGGGCGCCGACACTGCTGGCCAGCATCTGGCATGCGTTCAGCACGTTGGTGCGGTCCGACAGATAGAGGCCGACAGGCTGCTGGTGCGCGACCTCGAAGGCGGCCATGTTCGCGGCGTCGACGTCGCCCGCCGTGAAGCGGTCGGCCACCTTGCCATAGCCGGTGACGATGCGCTGCACCAGCGCCGCCACGGTGTTGCGATAGCCGCCCACCGTCTCGCCCTTGAGCGAGACGGTGACGGCGGCCGAGGCGTTGGCGACCTTGAGCGTGAACTTGCCGCGGTCGTTGTCGAGCGTGGCGCTGACCGGCACGCCGTTGGCGCGCACCTCGTCGATGCGCTCGACGGCGCCGCCGTGCACCTGGAATTCCAGCGTGCCCGGATCGCTCAGCAGCGGCGTGACGTTGTGCGCCTCGCCCCAGCACAGCGGCAGCAGGGCGTCGGCGTTCGGCGTGGCGCCGCCCAGCTTGGCCTCGCTGACCGGCGTGTTCAGGCGCTGCAGCTTGTCGCGCAGCTTCAGGGCCAGCTTGTCGGCGCCCTTCGGCGCGATGTCCGCCACGACGCCGTTGAAAATCATGCGGAAGTCGGCGCGCGGCCAGCGCGGGTCGCCGATCCAGGCACGGATCGGCCGGTTGGCCCAAACGTCGCCCAGCCAGCCGTCGCGCACGCCGGACGGGTTGTGCACCTCGATGTCGCCGGCCGACAGGCTCGCCTCGCCGGTCAGCGACAGCTGCTCGGCGAATTGGATGCCCGTCGACACAATCGCCTCGTAGCAGGTGTTGGCCGGCGTGTCCGTCGGTGCCGTGACGTAGCTGCCGGTGGACAGGTAGCGCGTCGTTTCGGCGCCGGCGACGCGGGCCTCCACCTCGATAAGCGCAACCCTGATCGCGGCCGGACTTTTCAGCCAGGCCAGGAAGTATTCGTCGTTCATATCAGTTCCGCCTTCATTTGTTGTGCGTAGATGGATACCTTGGCCGCCTCTTTCGCGCCGCAGCTCACCATTTCCGCGTTGCGCTCGGCGGCGCCCTCGATGCTGGCGATGGTGTCGCCGGTCTGCTGCGCCTTGTCGGCGCGCAGACCCTTCACCTCTTCGTGCAGCCGACGATTGTCTTCCCGCAGCCCGCGGATCTCGGCGACCAGCGCCCCGCTGCCGACGTTCGATTGCGCCGAATAATTCCGGGCCTCGAACGCAGTCAGCACCCGCTCCCCCTCATGCAACTCGGCGACGTAGCCATCGAATGGCACGCGCGACAGGCCGCCGGCATGCGAGCCATTGACCCGGCCGACAGTGACGTCGACCTGGCCGGCGGCGCGCAGCGCGACGCCCAGCGCGATGATGGCGTCGCGCGTGCTGAGCACGGATTCGTTGATGGTGACCAGGCCACCGACCTGCTTTTCGAGCGCGGCCAGTTGCTTATCCGCCTCGGTGGCCTGTCCCAGCGCGATCTTGGCCAGCTCCGCCAGGTCTGCCTGGACCTTGGCGGCGTCCGCCGCATACGAATCGCTGCTCGCCTTGATCGCCTGGTCGGCGCTCAAATAGGCGTTGGCCGCCTCCCTGATGCGCGACTGCGCGCCGGCGTCGCCGGCCTTGGCCTGCGCCAACGTCAGCTCGTACTGCCGCTGCGCCTCCGCCTGCCGCTGCGCCGGCGTCAACGTCGACAGGCTGCCCAACAACATCGCATCGCGCGCCTCCAGCACCGAGGTGGCGAACGTGCGCATGCGTTCGGCCGTCGCCTTCAGCGCGTCGGCCTGAGCCTTGGCCGCCGACTGCAGCGCCCCGCGCGCCTGGTCGATGGTCTGCTGCAGTTGCTCAGGGTGCACCTGGGCGAACGCCTCCTGCAGTTTCATCATCGCCGCATACTGTTTGGCGCCGGCATCCGTTGTCAGGTCGAGCCCCAGAATCGTCTGTTTGAACTGGTCGCGCGTTTTGATGCCCGACAGTCCCAACGACGCCATCGCCGCATCGAGCGCCTTGCTCACCGGCGCCAGGCGTTCGGCCTCGCTCAGGTAATTTTGGGCGAAAAATGCAGTCTGACTGCCGAACGCGGCGACGCCACCGGACAAATCGATCAAACGCTCTCGCGCTATGACCGAGGACAGGCCCAGCGACCCAAACGCCTGCTCTACCGTTTTGCCCAGGAGGCCGGCCAACACGTTGGTGACCTGAAACTCGTCACTCAGACGCTGCAGGGTTACCGACGCCGTCTCTCCGGTTCGCGTGAGCGAGGAGATGGTCGGCACCAATTTGGTCGCCAACTCGTCACCCAGCGTCGAAAAGAACTTGGTGATTGCCTCGGCGTCCTTCGTGTTGTCGCCCGTGAGAGCGATATCGAATTTTTTCGAGAAACCATCGAGCGCCGAGCCGCTGACGTCCAGGTTTTTGGCGAAATCGACCGATAACACCTTGAGCTTGGCGAACCCGCTGGTCAGCGAATTGATGGCGTCGGTGCCGAGCGCGCTTCTCTCCGTATCGCCCTTATCGCTGCGGAACAAGCCGCCCTTCTGCTTCCACGTGTAATAGCTTTCGCCAGCCGCACCCGCGTCCGACAAGTTGCCGCGCATCCCGCGCGCAGTAACTTTTTTCTCGCCCATGCCAAACAGGCGGTTACCGATGCCGCCGATAATGCCGCCCAGCGCGCCACCGATTGCCGCACCGACTGGCCCGCCCAAAAACGCGCCAGCGATTGCGCCAACCCCGGTCCCAGCGTTGACGGTCGAGCGACTGCCAAACTGGCCGGAGATCAAACTGCCACCCAGCACGCCGGCCGCGATGCCGGCTGCCGCTGTCACAGCTGCGCCTGCGTAGGCGCCGCCAGTGATTGCCGTGCCGGTTCCCCCCATGCCGGCAGCGGTGTAAGCGCCGGCGGCAGCGGATGCCTGGGCGCCCGTCAAGCCCATGCCCGCGCCAAACGCCGAAATACTGGACGAGCCGAGCATCCCGCCAACGCTCGCAATTCCAGCGCCCATGCTGGTGATGGCTGCAGTCAATCCACCGCTAATCACCTTGTATACACCGGAGGCCATCTGCGCCATACCAATAACGCCCGACATGCCGCCGCCAGCGGCACCGTCAGCAGCACCGCCAGCATCCATACCAGCAGCCTGGGCCAAGCCAGAAAATCCGGTTACAGACGCGCCAATCTGGAAAATCCATTTCTTGATCGTCATCTGGTACAGCATGTCCAACAGGCCGTTTTTCAGCGTGTCGCGCAAACGGTCAAAAGTGTTTTTACCACTGTCGAAAATAGAAACGAATGTGTCGTGGGCAGTACGGTCGATCGATTCCCAAATTTTCTTTTGTTCGTCGAATGCGGTCGACTTCTTCGCGCCTTCACGCTGCGCGGCTGACAAATCTCGCATCTTGGCGGCGCTGTCACGCAAAGCGGCCGCCTCCTTTTCCCTGAACGGAATCGTATCGAGGATTGCTGCCTCAACCTCCCGGCGAATTGCAACCTCCTCCACCTGAGCTGCGTTGAAGTTTTCGATCTCCTTGCCGCTTTTGCCGATCAAGCTGTTGGCGTCGAGCTGCGCCTGGATCTGCTTTTTTAACGCCTCGACGTCGGCCTCACGCTTCTCCACGACATCCGCGTAAGCGCTGGCCGCTGCGCGCGTCGCCTTAACGTCCAACACGAACAACTCGCTCGCCAGCGCCCTCTTGCGGCTGTCGATTTGCGCATCAATCACCAGAGCCTGGCCGCGCAGTGCCGCCTGCTCCTTTTCACTATCCGCCTTACCCTTGGTGAGAGCGAGCTCCTCTTCCAGCTCTCGCTTACGCCGGCTGAAATCGGCAATATCGCGCGCCGCCACGGCGGAGGCGAAATCGTTCTGCGCTTGCAAACTGCTCGCCAGGCCAGCGTCGCGGTTCGCAACAAGCATCGCCATCGACCGCGCCGACACGACATCCTCAACTGCGGCACGCCGCTTGAGGGCCTCGATTTGCGAGTCGATACCAGCATTGAATATGTCGGAATACTCCCGGCGTATCGCCAACTCGCGTTTCGCAATTTCCTCGTCGGCCACGCCGGCGGCCAGACCGCGGTCGCGGCTGACCTTGATGGCCCTCAACAACGAATCTTTTCTAGCCAGAAACTTCTCGCCCTCCTCTGCCCAGGCGATGCCGTCCTCGTCCAACTTCGCCGACTCAGCCTTGGCTCGCGCATTCCATTCCGAGGCATCCCGCTCTTCTTTGAGCAGCGCCACTTTTTTTTCCGCAGTGGCCAATGCGGCGGCGCCATCCGAACCGCCGCCGGCGAAGTTAAATCGGTTACGCTGTGCCTTCTCTAATGCATCATTGGCCTTAACCAATTTTTGCTCGAACGTGTCGTCACGCCACACATCGAGGAAGGCGTCCCCCGCCCGTTTTGCAGCGCCTCCAACTGCGGCCCATGCCCTGGACATCCGCCCCAGTGATTCGGCAACGCGCTTTTCTCTGCTGGCGAGCGCATCGGCATAGGCGTTCTGCGCCACCGCAGCCGCCTCCTCCATTTTTCCCTGATTCTGCAGCGCGCTGATCTGGCTATGGACTGCGAACGTCAAATGGTGATACTGCTCATTCAGCGCCTTGCTGGCCTGCAGAGGGGTTTTCCCGAGATCCGCGAAATCTTTTACCATATCCGCGACGCCAATGCCGAGGACCTTCTGCGCTTTCACGGCGACAGTGGCGAAACGCTGAAAATTCTCCGCGCCAACCTTGCCCGTGGATACCAGCGCGACCAGCGCCTCGGCGGCGGCACCTTGCGTCCCGGCGCTTTTACCTATCGCTCTCGCCATATCCGAAAGTTGGTCGGCCGTGACGCCTGCGACATTACCGGTCATGGTCAGCGTGCGTGTGTACGCTGCTGCCTCTTTACTGGCCTGGTAGTAGGCCACCGCAGCAGCAGCGGCCGCCAACGCAACGGCCACGACAGATGCGACTGTGGCCATGCTGACGCTTCCGACGCCGGCCAGCGCGGTCCTGGCGTTCGTCGCGGCATCCGCGGCCGTGTTGGCATCGCCGGCCAGGTCGCCCAGGTTTTCGCCAGCCTGCTCCGCGCCTTCGGCCACGGCAGTTTGTTTTTTCGCCACGTCGGCCAGCGCGCCACCCAGATCGGCCAGCCCACCGACCTCAGCGCCCGCTCCCGCCACCGACGAAAAAAACGATTTAACCTCCCCGCCCAGCACGCTGAACGTGTTGGCAATGCCGCCAAACGAATCCTTGATCTGGCCGCCCTGCTGGATCAGCACCAGTAGCGGGTTTTGCCCGCCGGCCAGACTGGTGAAGATGTCGGTCAGTTGCGCTGGCATCTGCCGCAATGCGGCAGACGTTTGCGCCGCAGACACGCCGACCGACTTCATCGCCGGATCGGCAGAACGCATCGCGTTCTCGGCAGTTTTTTGCTTTGACGCAACAGCATCCAACTGGTCAAGGTACGGACGCAGGGCGTCGACACTCACACCACGCTGACTGGCAAGTGCCTCAAAATACTGAGCGCTCGTGCGCGAGCCCGCCTCCATCACGGCGGTCGTTCGCTGAATGGAGCTGATCAGACTGGCGGTCGACCGCTCGACTTTTTTCGCGGCCCCGCCGCCGCTGTTCCCCATCCCGTCAAGCGCGGCGGCGCCTTTTCCGCCAAGATTTTCCAGCGTGCGGCCGGTGCGCACCACGGCCCGGTCTACACGCTGCAATCCAGACTCAACCCCGGCCGAATCCACCGCCAGTTCAATCGTTGCGCTGCCGACGTTACTTGTCATTTAGTATCCATTTTTGTGCCGCTCAGGTCGGCTATGACTGCTGGCGCATCACCCTCATCGCCTCGTTTTCCATCACGCGCAAATCAATCTCCATGACCTGGTAATCGTCCGGCGACAGCGCCATGCGGTCCATTTTGTGGAATGCCACGTTGTAGTCCAGTCCGGTAGGGCCATTCATGCCGACTCGCCATTGCGTGCCCATCATGTTGAATAGCTCGTAAACTTGAACGTTGTCAGGAAAAATCTCCACCGGGTCGCTTGCAAAGTCCTCCGCCGGGAATCCCGACTGCTCGATTTCTTGAGCCGTCGGGCCGCGCTCATAAATTGCCCTTGCAAGCGCGATCAGTTTTTTGTGCGGACCTCGGCGACGGCCTGGCGATAGGCGGTCGCAATCGCAGCCAGGGCGCCGGGGTTCTCGTCCTCCAACTGCAACAGCGATTTTTCAATGAACGGGTCTTCCAGATCCCAGCCATCGGCGATTTTCAGCACGAATTCGACGGCCCCCTCATCGGCCAGCCGGAACCATTCCGCAACAGTTTTTTCCGGAGCCGGACTGTCGGCAACCGCCGGGGCGGCCGCGCTGGCAATTCGCGCGTCGACCAGCGCGGCAAACTGCGAGCGAGTGCGATACTGGTAGCTGATCTCGATCGTTTCGACGGAGCCGTCCAGCATCACAATTTCGACACTCTTCAGGAAGCTCTTCGGAGTGCTGCCTAACTTCAATTTTTGTTTTTGCGTTGCCATGTTGCTCTTTCAGGAATGTAAAAAAGCCCGGCAATGTGCGACCGAGCGGATATAAATGGCTCGCAGCGCGAGCCGGGGATAGGCAGGACTGTTACGCTGCGTAACGGGTGAGGCGGTTATTGCCGTTGAAGGCAACGGATACCTGATTGATCTGGCCATCCTGAAATTTCACGGCCTCGTTCAGCGCCACGGTGCACGGCTGAAGGATCAGCGCGCCGGAACGGCTGACCATTTTGAGGCAGGTGTCGGTCTGGACCTCGGTGAGCGCCTTGCATGCGGCGTAGCCTGGCGAACCGATCGAATCGGCGTCCAGGTTCGCGGTGTAGCCGGAGGCGGCGAATCCGTCGTTAATCGAGTACTCGGCGTCGGACTCCATAAACTTGAAGTTGACGGTTTTCGGCTCGCCGCCGGTCGACGCGGGATTCATCACCGTCGTAATTTGCGTGAACGTAGCGATCTTGCGCACCGAACCGGCGCCGTTTCCGGCCGGGTAAAAAATGATGCTTGTGGTGTCCATGCCTTCGAGTACATATGTGTCTGCGGCAGGCGCCTTGACGCGGAAAACGCGGCGGTTGATCCGGCCCCAGCCCGAGGTGTGCTCGACGATGTCGCCTGCGGAAAAACCATGCGCTGGCGACGAAACGACAGCCTCGATAGCGTTGCTGACGCCGGTGACGACTTTGGGCGGCCCGTAGGCGGACGCGATGAAAAACATCGTACCGGTGGGTACTTGTGCCATATTATTTCCTTTTCAATGGACGTAAAAAAAGCCGCTTAGCGGCCGGATGAGAAGCCCTTGCGGGCGGGAAGTAAGGTTCACCAGGAACCGGGCGGTCAATGGCGACGCTCAGTACCAGAAACTGAAATCCTGCCTGGTGCCGCGCAGTTTTGTCTCGGTGTCGTAGGTCGCCACGCGCGCTCCCAGCACGGTGGTTTGAAGTGCCGACGCGGCGCGCAGCGCATCCTCAATCTGCCGGCCAAGCGCGGAGGCAACGAGACGGCTCGGCGCCCACACGTTGACCTGGACGCGGGCATTTTCCGTGCCGGGACTGGTGCCCTCGACAAAGTTAATGGCGTCGCCACCGACCTGCTGATAGGTGATGTAGGGTGCTGCAGCCCCTTCGGCAGCCACGTCCGGGTACACACGACCGGCAACCATAGTTTTCAGCGCGTCGACAATTTGAGGTTCGAGGATCACGATTTACCGCCCAGCTCCGCCAGCTTCTCGGCGATACGCGTTCTGCCGGCATCGATGGCGTCCGGCAATTTGGATAACGACGGCCGGATAAACGGGTAGGCGGGCGCGCGCGATGTGCCGAACTCAAGCAGATGCCCATGTGGTGCCCTGCGTTTGTTCCAGCTCACGCGATAGGTCTGCCGCGCATCGCCTGACTTCTCCGGCGAGTACTTTCGATAAATGGCGCTCAACAGCAAACCGCTTTTTTTGTTCTTGGAGGCGTTCAGCTTGACTTCCGTGTACACCACCGTCGCCATTGCCGCAACGCCAGCTATCGCCACCTCATCCTGGACCTTCTGCCCGAATTTCTGTATCTGGCCGCTCAGGCCGGCTAGCTGGGCAATGTCAATTTTAAATGTCATGCAATACCTCGTGAGCACATAAGCAGTAACTGCCGGCCATCCCGGCCCAGCACCGCTTCGATGTTATAAATGTCGGCCCCATGCAGCACCCGCATCGCCGCAGCAATACCGCCCCGATGACGGATTGTGATTGTTGTCAGCACCGTGTTTTGCGTGGCGCCGGCAGCGACGAACTCCCGGCCGCTGACGTCGCGCACCTCGGCCCACAACTTGCCGTCGCCATCGGCGACAACATTCACCCAGGCGGCCGGCAGCGGTTCACCGGCCTCGTCCTGCGCTACGCTCCGCACCTGCAACAAGACGCGCTTATTTAGGCGCGCACCCAGACTCACACGTAGCTCCTGCAGGCGTCGAGCAAGCGGTCGATGAAGACCGACTGCACGGTGTCGCGCTCCAGGCGCGTGGCCGGGTCGAATTGCTCGACCAGCTTTGCCAGGATGTAGAGCTGTACGTTCTCGGGAGTGCTGGCGGACGTACTGCCGTAGCCGCATTGCACGGAGACGACCACGGCGTCCGCCTCGTTGGCCGTAGCCGGCCAACGAGTGCCGAGCTTCGGTATCAGGTAACTCTGGTAGCGCTGCACCACCAGCTTGTAGGCGGACGGCGCCAGGGTCTGCTCGACGCCGGCGATATCCAGGTACTTGACGGAGGTGACTGCGAGCACCGGATGCGGTAACGCGATCGCCGCTGAAACCCGACCGGAGTCGGTGCCGCCGACACTCCATGGCGAGATACCTGGAAACACGTCCAGCCGAACCGCCCACGTCTGCTCCATGATGCACTGGTCGATCTCGTGCTCCAACACCATGATGATGCCCTTGAGCCACAGAGTGAGAAGTCCATCCATGTGATCGCCGTCGATGCGCATGTTCGCGCGGGCTGCGGCCAGGTCGACGGCCAGCTCGGTCGGCGCCACGGTTTGGATTTTTGTCATATATGCAGCCTTAGATGAAATCCCAGCCCACGCTATTGCTCTGCAGACGGAATACTTGGTTTTGCGTGGTCGCGGTCTGCGTGTTTGATCCGCCAATAGATTCTGAAAGGTGCCCTTTCAATGTGGCAACATTGCCACTTGCATCCACCTTAGAAAAAATGATAATTTGCCCCACGCCGAACGCAAACGCCGATGCCGCTGGTGGCAGGGTTGTAGTGAAGGCTCCCAACGTTGCATCGGCGCGGATTGCATAATCCGACAGTGTGGCCGTGTAGGCCGCAGTTTTTTTAACGGTGCCGCGCGCGGAAAATGGCACAGGCATTGTGGTCTTGAGGATGCGTAGATTGGCGATCCGCACGCGGTAAGACGTGGTTGTGCCGGCGTAAGTCACGACCTGAGCAAAGGCATTGAGCATGTTGGCCGAGCAATCCGGCACGCGCATCGGCGGGCAGACTATTTTACGAACATACGGCGCGGTTGGCACATGCAGATAGCCGTCTGACACCGTTTTTTCGACCGGGATAAACGTAAAGTATGTGCCGCTGGGCGCCTGCAAGTTGACATCCACGCCCCAGCCCAAGACATTGCTCGGCGCGCCGCCGGCACCGTCGTCAATGACCAAATCAAATTCTACTTGCACCGCATCGCCAGCCGCATATTGCGTGGTAGGCGCCACGCCAAATATCGGCATGTCCAATTTAGAGACAAATGCTGCCAGCCCTGACGGCGCGAGTGCCTTGGCAATGCCGTCAAACGTCTGCGGCGTCACAACATGCTGCTGCCACAGCGTGGCGCCAACCTGTACGACGGTCGACACTGACGCGTTGGTGCCGACGCCGGCGTTGTTGCTTTTACTAAAGCCGGACGCCAGCCCCGACGCCACAGCAACCATGGCCGGCGCCGCAAAACCGTTGCCGTTTGCCGCACGCTCGGGGGCCACCGATGCGTAGTTGTTGATCGGGGCCGTGATGCCAGCCCAGGCCAAGATCGCCGGGACAACAGCAGCGGCGACCGCCGTTCCACCTTCTTGCCCCTCATGCAAGCCGTCGTCGCTCAGCCCGGGCAACCATGCTCCTGTAACGGAATCGACGCAGGTCTTGCGCACGTCGGCCAAACCACACGGGAAGCCGAGCGAGGGGATCAGGGTGGTTTCGATATACGCCGACGCGGTGCGAAACGCATCGACGCACGCAGCGACATCGGCGTTTGTCATGCCGGCGGTGGTCGCGTACGGCCCCGGCGAAAATCCGCCCAACTGCCGATAGATCGGGTACATGCCGAGCATATTTGCACGCGTCAGCATAGCGACCAAGTCCGCATAGCCAGCAGCGAGCCATGCGGCAATGGCGGCTGGCGTCGAACTAGCCCGGACCTGCTGGACAATATTGTTGGTCAGCGACGAGATGACGCACACCTGCGCGCCCAGATTTGCCGCGTCGGTCAGCGCTTTGCGCGTGCCGGATACTGCGGCCGCATCGCGTGCCAGTTGTGTGCCGGACTGTGTGCCACCGATGCCGCAATCCGCCACAAACCGGATGCGCCCCCGCGAGTAGGATGGCACGTTGACGCCCATACGTGGACCATGAAACACAAGTCCGGTAGATGCTGACGTGATCGCCGATACGTCGTGCAGGGGCATCGTTGATATAGTTGCCAGGCTATCGCCAAATGACGCAGCCAGAATCGGTAATGCAACCCGTGCTGGCAACGGAATCGCGCCACCGGGGCCGGAAAGTGCCAAACCGCCCCCGCCAGCTCCATTAACAACCTGCGCCGCCCCAAGCACCGCATTTCCAACGACCGCCTCGATGCTCCCTACCGAGCACGTTACCAGCACCCGTTGCTGGCCGGCGAACGGACCGATAGTGGCAAGCGCGCCGGCGCCGATGGGCCAGGACTGCGACGAGCTTGCGCCGCCCTGCGCTGGATCCAGCAGGTAGGCGACGCCTGTGGTATTGGCGGCGCCGGTGATGGTCAAGGCTTGGCCCTCGGGCAGAGTGACTACACGTTTCTTGTAAGCCGAGACGTGCACAGGATACTGTGAGGTTTCTTGCAATAGTACAAACTGACCTGTCAGCAGCAACATCTCCGCCTCCGAGTCCGAGCGTTGCTCTTGCTGCGAAATGCGCCATATTGCCTGGCCGCCAGTAACGGCAAGCTCTGGCCAGCGATCAACGGCTCCAATATACTTAATTGTCTTCGACATGACAGGTCTTCCTGTTACGCTTCTTTATTTTCCGGGGAGCCATTCTTTGCCTTTGTGCGCATATCTTTGGCCCATCCCTCAGCCAGCGCCACAGCGATAAGGTCCGCATCGTCCGTTTCGATACTCTGGCCTTGAGCAAACTGCTCGATCTCGACGCCGCGGTGCGCCCAGCTAAATGCCTGCTTTGCGATCAATTCCATCATCACTCCGTTCAATTGAAATGGCCCGCATCGGCAGGCCATGGTTGGCGATTAGGCGGCGGTGATTTTCAGCAGCTTGATCGCCTGGGTGTTGCGCAACTTACCGCCCACCCGGCGGCGCACATAGAATTTCACAAAACCCGGCGTGGTGATCTCATCGCGGGTGATGCGCATGCCAACGCGGTCGCAAATCAGGTAACCCTCCTTGAAGTCGCCGAAGGCGAGCGGGAAGGAGTTGGCCGCGACGGCTGGCATGTCCTCGGCCTCGGTGATGCCATAGCCCAGGAAGGTTGCCGGCTGGCCGGCGGTCAGCGCAGGCTGCCACAGGTACTGGCCGTCGTTGTCCTTATACTTGCGCAACGCGGCTAACACCGCTTTCGCAGTCAGCCACTGCGCGTTTGTGCGGTAGCGGGCGCGTACGCCATAGACCATGTCCAGGAAAGTATCTTGGCTGCTCGGCAGCGCGGATGCCTGGCCGGAAGCGAAGTACTGCAACGTGCCGAATGCGCGCGAATTGTCCGCAGTGGCCACCGGCGTCGGGCCGGACAGGATACCGGTGGGCTTCTTGACGCCGTTGCCGGAGATGAAAGCCGCACCCTCGCCGCCGGCCATCGATTCGCCGGCCGACATGATCAGCCAGTCCTCGACATTGAAGAACAGATCGTCCAGCGATTCCTCCGACGCCTGCGGCTTCGCGCTGGCCATGCCGAAGGTAGGCACAATTTCAGCCAGGTCTGCGGTGTTGGTCTGGTTGCGGGTGTCGCCCTCGCCCAGCCATTCAAAGCCGGCGCCGTTGATGTCAAACAGCTCGTGGTAGTCGGTGGTGCCGACCGTGCGCACGGTGGCGATCTGCCGGATCGGGGAAACATCGATCGCCAGGCGCGCGATGGCGCTTTCGATAACCTTGGGCAACGCGTAACCGCCGGCGGCATTGGTGCCGACCACCACCTGCGCCGAGCGCGATTCGCGGCTGTCGGCGGCCGCCTTGGATTCCAGTGCCTTGAAGGTCTGGCTCAGGCGCTGCTCGCAGCCAGGGTCTTTCGGCGCGCGGATCCAGTCGAAGAAGGCGCTCTTGTAGGCGAGCGACTCGTCGCTCTCGCGCTTCTCGCGGTCACCGCCGCCGAAAGCGCCCGGGCGCGCCAGCTTGGTTTCCATCTTTTCCAGGCGGCTCTTGGCGTCCGTGATGGCTTCGATGTGCTCGTCCATGCGTGCCAGCTTGGCTTCCAGGGCTTCGGTGCTCTTGCCGGCCTTGATTGCCTCGATGCGCTGGTCGTTGGTCTGCTTGTATTCTTCGAACGCCGTGGCGATCTTGTCGATCGCATCCGCAACCGACTTGATGCTCGGGTCGTCGCGCTGCTCGTAGAACTGCAGATCGGCGGCCTTGGCCTGGAAGGCGGCGAAGTGCAAGGCCATGGTGGCGGCCAGGGTGGTGCCGATGATTTTCTTTTTCATAAACATCTTTCAGGTATTGAGTGAGGAGAGAAGGCGGGTTGCAGCATTCATTGCTTTGGCGGTCGAGTTGGCGGAATCCCTCCGCTCCTCTCCCATCCGCATGACGCGCGACACAAGGGCCGTGGCGTCGGACTTGCTGAATCCGGCCTCGCGCAGGATCCTTTCAGCATCTTTCGGTGCCGACACATCGTCGGCCGATTTCACGCTGGTGATGCGGGCGGCCTCGTTGGCCGGGAAGGTGACCATGGACACCTCCCACAGATCCACTTCGGCCAGGATGCGCAGCTCGGCTTCGTACGACCATTTTTTCGACATGAAGCCGATCGACAGGCCATTCAGGGCGCCCATTTTCAGGAGCGCATATGCTTCCTTGCCCCTGGCTGTCTCCAGGGCCAGCATGCCCTTCATGCGCAAGCCCTTCGCATCCTCGACGATATCGGTCCAGATGCCGATCGGCTCCGTGGCGTCATGCTGCCAAAGCATCGCAGGCATGGTGCCGGCGGCCCGGTGCGCGACCAGCGACGCCTGAAAGGCGCCGGCCACAATCACATCGTCGTAGTTATCGCGGACGCCAAACACCGAGCCGTAGCCCTCGACTGAGCCGTCGTCGCCGGCCGCTTTGATCTGGAGCGCGAACGAGCGCACCTGCCGCCCGCCGGCGGCGTGGCGCACCTCAAGCGTCTGCCGCTGTTTCATCTGTTTTTCCTTTCTGCTGACCGCTGGTCATATTCATCGGCGTAAGTGGTTCATCCAGGCCGGGCAGCGGGTCTTTGCCCTCCTCGTCGCGGATCTCGTTGCGGGTGTAGATGCCCATCTCGGCCATCGTTCTTGCCCACTGCGAACGGGCTACCATCGAGCCCTCGGTCATGTACCGGGTGTCGAACTCGGCGAATAGCGGGCCGGAGCCGTCCAGCAGCATCTCGTCGATGCGCTGCGTCCAGGCCTCATGCCACGGCGCCAGGGTGTGTTTGACGTGCGCGGCGAAGAAGGCTTCCGAACTGGCGAAGGTGGCCGACTTGTCCGAGTGCCCGACCATGATCGGGAACACGCCATAGATGCGGCAGATTTCCTCGATCTGCAGGCGCCTGGTCTCGACGTGCTGCGCGTCGACGCCCGAGATGGCGGTGCTCATCCATTTCGCGGCGCGGTCCAGCACCATCGGCGTGCCGGCGTTGCGGGCACCGGCCTGGGCCTTGATCCACTTTGTAAGGCGGCCGTGCTGCTCATCGTTCAAGCTACCTTCCACGGAATAGGTGCCGCTCGGGCGCAAGCCGTTCTCGTGCATGGCCGCCTGGCTCTGCTCCGTCACCATGGCCAGCCCGATGGCCGAGCGCGCAAGTGCGATGGCGTTCAAGCTCTGCGTCCAGTCCCACTGGATGCCGTTGAGCAGGAACACGTCGTCAGGCGAGAACTCGCCGATCAGGCCGAATTCATCCCAGCAGCGGTACAGCAATTCGTATCTGGATGTGCGGGTCACGGTCCAGCTGCCGGGCTGCACCGGGATCAACTCGCGAACGCGCCGATTGTCGCCGCGCACCTTGATGGACAGCCCCGTGCCGGTCAAGGCGGCATGGATCGTCATCTGCCGGCGCCATTCAAGCGAGGTTTGCCACTCGTTCGGCCGGCGCGCCAAGAGGCGGTACTCGGGAATATTGGCGGCCTTCTGACGCCGGCCGGCACTGTCCTCACGGTAGACGTGCAGTTTCGGCGTGGCGCAGCCATCCGCGATCACCTTTACGCAGGCCAGTACCGTCGACACCTGCAGCGCCGTTTTGGCGGTAACGGTCGCGCCCGCGAAGCGACTGCCACCCGTGCCGTCGATCAGGTCCGCGACCTGGTCGTACGTCAGCGCGGCCGCTTTGCGTCCGAACAATTTTCCAAAAAAGCTCATTAGTTATCCCAGAATGAAGCGCCGCTGGCTGCTGGATTCAGCGACATCAGCGAAACAGCGTTGAGCAGTGCCATGAGCGGGTCGATCTTGGCCGAGCCGCTGGCCTGCTTGGTGATGAGCACAGCATTGCCGCGCGGCTCGATCTTGGCATTGCCGATGCACCAGGCCATCAACGGCTGGCCGCCATGCACCAGCACACCCTCGGCCAGTTTTCGCTCGGCCGTCTTAATGGAGCCGGTCATCTTCCAGCCCTGCGAAATGCCGATGATCTTCTCTTCCGGCACGTCGGCGGCCAGCATCGCGTCGAGGATGCCGCCCAGGCCGCTCGGGTCAACACCGATCTTGTCCAGCTTGCCGGACTTTTCCAGTTGCGCGGCGATGGCGGCCACTTCGTCGACGTCGTCGCCGATTCGCTTGACGAGCACCAGGTGGCCGTCCCGCGCGAAGTCCTCGAAGCGCGCAGCCTCCGACTTGCGGCGCTCCAGCACGGAGGGATGCGCCCATGCGCGGCCCCAGCCCAGCCAGCGGCGTGTCGTCGCGCAGCGGCCGATCACATACGCGCCCAGCAAATCATCCAACCCACCGCCATCGACGCCGGCGTCGATCACCTCGCTGCGTGCAATCAGATCCTCCAGCGAGAACGTCCTCTCGAGCAGCCCTTGCCGTTCCCAGAAGTCGGCGCCGGCCCAGCGGTTCGACATCAGGGCCAGACCGATCTGCACGTTCAGGTGCTTCGCCAAAAATCCGCGGAACTCGGCCTCGCCCTTCTCCTGCGCCTGGCGGTAACCGCGCGCGATGAACTCCTCGTCGACCGAGTAACCCATGTTCGGGTTCGTCACGTAAGCGTTGCGCACATCGCGGTGTGCGCCGGCATCGAGCATGTGCTGGGGGAACTCGTACAGGATCGGGTAAAAGGCCGGGTCATCGATCTTGCCGTCGCGGACCCCGCGCGCGTACAGCAGGCGCGACAGGAAGGCGCCGGCCGGCGGGTCGTCTGATTGCGTCGTCGCGTAGATGACGAAGCCCTCTGGCCGCGACGCCAGGCCGCCAGTGGCCTCCAGCAGCATCGCGTCGGCGCGCGGGTTTTTGCCGAACAGCCACAGCTCATCGATGAAAACCCCGATGGCCTTCTTGCCGGACACCGTCTCGCCGTCGGCGGCCACCACTTTCAACGTGGCGTTGGTGGTCAGGTGCGTGATGGTGCGGATGTGGTCCTGCACCTTCAATAGCGCGCCCAACTCATCATCCGCGCGGATCATCGCCGCGATCGGCTTGTAACTGTTGTCGGCCACCTCCTTGGTCGGTGCCAGGACGATGTATTCGCCCTCCAGTCGCCAGTTCAGCAGCAAGGCGGTCAGCATGATGCCCGCCGCGATCGTCGATTTGCCGTTCTTCTTGCTGATCAGGAGCATGAACTCTTTGATCAGCCGGCGGCCGGTCTCGGCGTTGTAGGCCCCGAAAATTCCTTCTACGAATTCCCGCACCCAAGGCTCAACCACATCGCCCATGCGCGGGCTGTCGGGCGCATCAACCATGCGCAGCTCGGAGAAGATCGCCCAGGCTGCGGCGGCCTGCTCAGGAAACAGCGGCGGACACGGCGTGAGTGTCTGTCGGGCGACGATGCGCGCCTCCCAGTCCGGGCAGGAGGTGACCCATGAGAAGCTCACGTCTTACCGCCGGCCACCAGCCGGGGCGGCGCCGGCGGCGCTCCGAAGCGACCTCGTCCAGCCACCTTTGCCGCCTCCGCCTTCTCATCCTTCTTGCCTCCCTCGCCTTTCTTGGGGTGCGTGTACTGGACGGCCGCGATTGCTGCTCTGACCTGCGTGGTGGTCGCCAGGGTTCGGCCGAGAGCGACGTCCTTGAGAAGCTGAAGCATGTCGGTCTCCTCGATTGGGACCTGGCCGGCCTTTGACCGCTTCAGCGCGCCGCCGTGCGCCTGCGGTTCTGGAGACACATCAACGGCGGACGCACCGGGCATTTTTTCCGCCGGGCCGGCGCCCCGACTCAGCCACGCTTTAACATCCGGGTCTTTAACAAGTCGCGAGCCGGCCGCCGAAGCGGTCTTGGCGCTGTAGCCCGCAGCAATTGCCGCGTCTTTATTGGAGAAACCGGCTAGAACGGCATCCGCAAACCGCTGCTTCTTGCCTGTTAAAGCCATTAACAAATCCTCCAACGGGAAATAAAATCTGCGCGTGGGATACAGTGTGGTCTAGAGAAATATTCCTCCAGACATTCACCCTCCCCCACCTCTTGCCTCTTCGCGCTGCTTGGTCGACGAGTGGCACGGCGCGCACAACGACTGCCAGTTGCTCCTATCCCAAAACAACGCCATATCGCCTTGGTGTGCGACGATGTGGTCGACCACAGTAGCGGCCCGGGTAAGCCCGGCCTTCGCACAGTAGACGCACAACGGGTACTTGCTCAGGTAGCCGGCGCGCGCCTGCTGCCACTTATAGCCATAGCCACGCTGGGTACTGCTCTTATCTGTGCGCCAAGAGCCGGGCTGGATTACAGCCATCCTGGCCGGTGCCACCTGCAAGCGCGGCTTGAGAGTCTGCAACTTCGCCATCTACTCGTCTGACGACGCAGGGCGCCTATTCTCGGGGATCAGATTCCAGCCTAGCTGCTGCCGGATCTCCTCTGGAGTCGGCGGCGGCTCGACTTGATGCGTGCGGCGGTCCAAGTATTCTCGAACCGATTCCTTTGATGGATGTGTTGTCTTAGTCATCGCGCGCCCAATGCAAAAAGCCCGCGACCGGGAAGGTGGCAGGCTTTGTTTTAGGCGTGCAGAGTCCGCCTATGCACGAATAATATCAGAACAAGACCGCCGTGCAAACGTTATTTTTGAGGCGTCGAGTCAGCTCGCTGCGCGCCTCCAACGCGACATCGACGAACGACGCATTCGGGAAGCGCCAGGGTGTGGCCTGGCTGCACGAGGTGTAGATGGCCCAGATGTGGATGCGCGCCATGCTGTCGATCATGGCATCGGTGGCGCTTGCGATCCGCATATCGCTGGCCTGCTGCGCCTCGCTCGGGTCGACCCCGTGGCCGTCGCCCTCACCGCTCATGCCCCGCATCGTTTTGGTGCCAAGGTCGCGGTCGACGTCATGGGCAATCCATGCCTTCCACAACTCCAGGCACAGGTCGAGCCCGTCTGGCTTCACCCATGAATCGACACGGACATCGGCCTTGCGGACACGGCGCAGAGTTGTCGCCTGGACGGCAATGGTAGTGCTGTGCTTGGTCGCTTGTTGCATTCTTGCCTCTATGGTTGTGATCTGTTGTTGTTTGTGCTATTTGCTGTGCATCGTATGGCTTATAACTGATGACTCTTGATAATCATGAACTTGAGGATTCGTGCGGCTTGGCGGCGTGGTGTTCGCCACTTTCTCGCCGAGCAAAACCAATCTTTTCGGCTATTGATGCCTGCGCCAGCGCCGCCGTGTCGTGGCGCTTCTCCAGGTAGGCCATGGTCGTCATCGGGCTCTTGTGGCGCATGACGCCCTGGATGGTCTGAATGGGCACGCCGGCCTCGGACAGCAGCGTGGCGAACGTGCCGCGCAGGCGATGCGGTGTGATGCCCTTGACCTTGCAGTGGGCGTTGGCGACCTGCATCGCCTTGCGGGCGAAGCCGGCCGGCTGCTGGGCGCCGTCGCGGCCCGGGGCAATGAGGCCCTCGCTCATGCGCTGCGGCGCCAGGTGGCCGACCAGCCAGCTTGGAATCGGCACAGGCTCGGCCTCGCGGCCCTTGGTGACGCCCGGCGTGTAGGTGGCGCGCTGCCAGTCGATCCATTCCCAGCGCGCGCCGGCGGCCTCGCCCTCGCGCAGGCCCAGGCCGAACATCAGGCGCACTGCAATGCCCACCGTCGGCGCGCGCACGCACGCCCCATCCACGGCGTCGAACCATGCCTTGGCCACATCGAGCGGCAGCGTCGCGCGCGGGCGCTTCTGCACCTTCAACATGGTGACGCGCCATGGCAGGCGGGCGATGATGTCGCGCTTGACCGCCCAGTTGGCGATCAACTTCATGACGCGCAGCCAGTGGTTGGCGGTGGCCGGCTTGTGTTCGAGCAGGTGCTGGTTGCGCGCCAGCTCGATGTGCGCGGTGGTCACATCGGAAACAGCCAGGCCGCCCAGCTCGTACATGTGCAGGCGGTGCACCACGTCGACGCTGCGCACGTGCGCCGCGCTCGACACCGGCCCCTGCACCTCCAGCCATGTCTTGAACAACTCGTCGAGCGTCGGCACCGGCTGGCCGCCGTTGGCGCGCACGACGGCGTCAGCATAAGCTTTTGCCGCGACAGGCTCGGCCTTCGCGCGTGTGCGCTCCCTGGTGCTGCGCTGCACCCGACCGCCGTCCACCTGGAACCGGTAATGCCACACCTTCTTCACGCGGAACAGGGTGGCGCTCATGATACCCCCCCTGCCTTGGCTACGCGGCGCGCCAGCCGGTGCGTCGCCGCCGCTACAATCGCAAAGCGCAGGGCGGTATCGCGGTCCGCAAAGGCATCGAACCGGACGTACACGCCACCGGCGCAGCCGCCGGCGCCCATTGCCTCAACCATCAAGCCGTGCTCGCCGATAAGCGGGCCCGCCGCCGACCAGTCACCGCACCAGTCAGGCACCATCGCTTGGCCCCGGCCTCGCTCACCGCCATCCGGCGGCCTGCCCATCAGCGCGCCCCCGACATCCACCATGTTCGTCCAGCCCTTCAGTGCGGCCAGGCGGGCATTCGCATCCATCACCAACGAATCGTCCATTCATTCCTCATTTTCAAATTACAAATGCCGCGCCAGGCCCTTGCTGTAGTTCTGGGCCGGGGCGGCCGGGCGCGGCCGCGTGCTGTCAGAAAATTGCGTGTACATACCCTCGTACGCCAGCATCACGTCGTCGATCCGGCCCTGCCGGTTCTTGGCGATGAAGACGTCGGCGCAGCCGCGCAGGTGGCTCTGCGGATTGTCCACCTCGTCGCGGTGGACGAACATGACGATGTCGGCGTCCTGCTCGATGGCGCCCGAGTCGCGCAGGTCCGACAACTGCGGGCGCGACTTGTTCGCCGCGTTGCGCGATAGCTGCGACAATGCAAGCACGACTATGTTGAGCTCCTTGGCCAGCGCCTTCAGGCCGCGGCTGATTTCCTCGATCTGGCTGTTCCGGTTGTCGCCCTCGCCGCTCATCAGCTGCAAATAGTCGACGACCAGCAGGTCCAGGCCATGCTTGCGCTTGATGAGGCGCGCCTTGCCGCGCACGTCCAACAGGGTCAGCGCCGGCTGATCGTCCAGATGCAGGTTCAGGTCGTTCAGCCTGGCGTTGGCGGCGCCGAAACTGACCCAGTCGGCGTCATTCAGGTCGCCACGGATCACCGACCCGAGCGGAATGTGACCGAGCGCCGCCAGCGCGCGGTCGAGCAGCTCGCCGTTCTGCATTTCCTGCGACAGGAACAGCACCGAGTAATCGCGCGCCACGTTGGTGGCGATGTTCAGCGCCAACGCGGTCTTGCCCATCGACGGGCGCGCACCCAAAATCACCAATGCCCCCCGGTTAGGACCGCCCGTCAGCAACGCGTCGATCTCCGCGAAGCCGGTGGGGATGCCGGTGTACTTGCGGCCGACCCGGTCGTCCAGCACGTCGATGTGCGCCATCATGGCCAGGCTGGCCCGGACCGGCTCGCGCAGGGCGCGCGTCTCGGCAAGCGCCGACAGGGCCGACTGGGCGGCGTCGAGCACCTCGCCGGCGGTGCGCGAGCCCGGGTTGAGCGCCAGCGCGGCCATCTCGTCCATCGCCGCCATCAGGCCGCGCCGCAGCGCCCGGTCACGCACCAGATCGGCGTAGCGACCGATGTTGGCCGCGCTTGGCACACTTTGCGCGATCGCGTTCAGGTAGGCCATGCAGTCGGGCACCGTCTGCGCCAGCGCCATGCCCACCGACACCACGTCGCAGCCCTTGCCCGCCGTGATCTGGCGCAGCGTCTCGGCGAAGATCATGCCGTGGTCGTGGCGAAAAAAATGGCCAGCGCGAAGCTCGCCCATCCGGTCCAGCGCGCCGTTCTCGCGCAACAGCGCACCGATCACCGACTGCTCCGCCTCCAGCGCCACCGGCACCGCGTTGCGTCCGCTCATGCGGCCTCCTGCTTTTCTTGAAATTTAGCGGCCTGCTTGCCCTGCGCCGTGAGGAAATATTTTCCGTCCCGGTCGATCGCCCACAGCTTGAAATAATTGTTTTCAACGTACTTGCGGAACGTACAGCGCCAGTCCTTTTGCCGCTTCTCCGGCTGCACGCCACCCGGCAGGAAGCGGCGACGGAACTCGGCCCAGGCCAGGGCGACGTGGTCGTCCTCGATACCGGCGGTCGCGACGTAGGCCCACAGCGGCGCGTAGTCGCGCAGCGGCCGCTCCCCGCTGGCCCTGCACTCGTCGAGGAAGGTGGCCAGGGCGATGCCGTTGGTGCGAGGCTTGGCGGCAGGCCCCGCGTCAGCGGGGTTTGGGGCTTTAGATTTTATTGTAGATGTAGATGGAGATGAAGGGCCGTCACCCACCGGGGCACCAATGCCCCCCTTTGGTATGGGGTCTGGTGCGCGCTTTGGTGGCTGGTTTTCAGGTGTGAATCGCGTTGCGCTGCCGCGTTTTTGGCGCACCCACTCGTCACGGACGAGGCGGCTGCAATACCAGCATGGGCCATCGCCCGGCACCAGCAGCGTGGCGGGCTCGCCGTTCTTTCCGGCGTGGCGCGGCGTGTACACATAGGACTGGGCGCCCGTGTCGGCGCCCTTAAGCACATCCTTTGCGGACAGTTCGCGCACCAGTTTGATGGGCACGCCAGCGGCGCGCGCCAGCTCGTCGAGCGGCCAGCGGCAGACGCCGTACTCATCGCTGTCGTGCAGCAGACAAAGCACGTCTATCCAGGCGCCGCGCGCGGCCTCGGAACAACGTCGCAATTTTGAGTTATTTTTCCAGTCCGCCGGGTAAAATTGGAACGATGGGCGCTTCATGCTGCGGCCTTGATGGCCAGGATAACGTCGCGCGCCACCGGCGGCGCCACTGCGTTGCCGAGTATGTGCACGGCCAGGCGATGCTGGGCCGGCAGCTGGTAGTTGGCCGGGAAGCCCATCGCCGCGCGGCACTCCCATTTCGACAGCATCCGCATACGGTCACCATCAATGACAGACCAGCGGTCCCGCGTCGTGATCGCGCCGATTGGGCGGCCCAGGCTGCGGCCAGTCTCGCCGCTTCCGGACCCGTAGAACGGCGCCAGAAAGCGTTTGCCGTGCTGCGTGCGGCCAGCGCCGACACGACGAAGCGTCGCCGCGCTGCGTCCGGGTTTGTTGATCGGCTGCCAGGCGCCGGCCTCGAAGTCGACGAAACTGCTAGCTGGCACGCGGTCAAGGATCGGAAACTGCAGCATCAGCGGGTGCTTGCTGCGCGTGGCGACGATGAACAGCCGCTCGCGATGCTGCGGCACGCCGTGGTTGGCCGCGTCGATGATGTGTGGCGCCAGGCAGTAGCCGAGCGCCTCCAGCGCCATGCGCCAGGCCGGATACAGCGACCAGGCCGCGAAATCGACGACGTTCTCGATTACGACGATTTGCGGACGGTGGTGCTCCGCGGCCGACACCACCGCCCACGCCGTCGAGCGGCTGGCGTCGTGCTGCGGGTTGCCGGCCAGCTTGCCGCGGGCGCGGCTGTGTCCCTGGCAGCACGGCGACGCCAGCAGCAGATCATGGGCGGGCACGTCAGCCCACGCGGCCTGCTGCAGGTCCTGACACGCGTGGATGGTTCCGGGATGGTTGAGCGCGTGCGCATCGACAGCACTCTGCCAGTGATTGGCGGCCCAAACAACGGAGCAGCCGCCCATGACGGCGCCGGTCGTGAAGCCGCCCGCGCCGGCGAAGAGGTCAATGGCCCTCATGCGCGCACCACCAGCACCGGCATCGCCGCCGCGGCGCCGCGGAAGTGCGGCGCCGCGACTTGCCCGCAGGCCGGCACCGCCGGCTCCTCCAGCGCAAGGCGGGCGCGCAGCGTGACCGAATAGAGGATGCCGTCCAGCTTTGCCACGCCGGTCGCGAGCATGCCCTCGAATAGCCCGCGCAAGAGAGGTTCGGCGCCGGGCTGCTCGATGTCCAGCCCCGCGCGCTCGCAGACCTGGTAGAACGTGCCGGCGCCGGCCAGCAGCGCCTGCAAAAGGCGGTAGGGCCGCGAGTTGATGCGGGGGAGTTTAATGGTGTGGGATTGTGCTATAGTTCTCATTGAAGCCTTTCAGTAGTTGTTGTGCTAAGCCCGCCTTAACCGCGGGCTTTTCTATTTCTGCCCAGCCGCTTCGCGCGCCAGTCGTTCGTAGCGCTCCCGGGTCATCACGTGTCCAGGGTCCGGCTGCGGCGCACCGGCGCAGCCCTGCTCTTCTTGCCGCTGCGTCATGCCGACGGGGCCGCAAGCAGCTTGCGGATTTCGGCGACCGGCAAGCCGAATTTTTCATGAATCAGCAGGATCAGGCGGTCGCCGACTTCCAGGCGGCCGTGCGTGATCTTGCTGATGACCGGCGGCGCCACCTGCAGCGCGCGCGCCAGCGCGGCGTAGTTCTTCAGTTCCAGCTTGCTCATCAGGTGAGCGAACAGACCGCCTGATGCATCTCGTGTTGCGGGTTTTGCTTCTGCCATGCTTGCTCCTTTGTTGACTAAAAATAAAGTGACTGTTTTGGGCCGTGCGACGATGCATTCGTGGTGCGCTATTTTTCGGCCATGCCGTACAGGCGGCCACGCAGTTCGAGCAGCGCGCGCTGGGCCTGGTAGATCGCGACCTCAACCTTCACCACCTCGCGCTTCTCGACCCGGCCATCCGCCAGCGCGCGATGCACCTCGGCGCCGACGTCGCCATTGGCCGACCAGACGCGGGTGACGACCTCCAGCACTGCCATGTCGCTCGCGCTGACGTCGGCCTCGACCTTGATGCACACGAAGCCGTGGTTCGCCGCCAAGGCGTGCAGGACTTGGAAATCGCCGGTGATGCCCATGACGCGGTCGGCGTCCTCCAGCAGCGCCTTGTTGGAGGCGTTGTTCGGGTTGGCCTTGTTGCGCAGCACCTGCGCGCTCATGCCAAGCCGCACGGCCAGTGCCTCGCAGCCGCCTAGGGCAGCGTGGACCGTCTTGTGGAACGCATCGGCGATGTTCATATGAAAACCTTTAAACAAATGGCGAAATTATCAAAAAGAAATGTGATACTTCTTAAAATAAATATGGCGAGGGTTGCAAATGCGTTACTATTTCATTTCCGCAACATCAACAGCAACACGAAGGAACCCTCATGGAACACGATTACGCCAGACTTGCACTGGCCGCCCATATCCGCAGCGAAGCACTCACGCAGATGAATGTTCAGGGAATAGGCTACAAGCCGGGCCTGCCAGTGCATACCAGCCCCGAGGCCACCTACGAACAACATGTCTACGACCTGATGGACGAGGTTATAAAACCGCAGGCATCATCGACTCGTATTTAGCGACTCCACGGGCGCACGACTAGTTCCTGTTGACGCGGCGAACGAGCGAGGAGTACTCCTCCGCAATGGGGCGCTCCGCTTCATCGATACGCTGCTGAGCCGCGACACGCGCATACATCGCCTTGACCCCTTCGCGCGCCGCCGTGGCGACCACCGTGTCGGCGCTCAGCGCGCGGATCTCCAGCAGCGTCAGGATCGATGTCACGTCGCCATTCCCGACATTCTTCGGAAGGTCCGGCATGCTGCGGTCGATTGCCTCGTGCATTTCGACAAGCTTCTGCAACCGCTTGTGCATCAGTGCGCGCTCTTCCTTGGTTTGCGGTCCCGTGGCTCTCCAGGCAGCAATTCCCGTGAGGGCAGTTTCTTGAAGCGGGGCGTCTTGGTTGTTCATGCTTTTCCTTCGATTGAGGTGGTGGTTGCGCCGGCGATAGCACCGGCATGATTAGTAGCACCGGGAAAGATGTCTTTCCAATCCGCGCCTTGGTGCTGTTCCGCGAACAAGTCGGGATGAGCTGAACGAGGGTTGTGAGCGCGCGACTATTCAGCCGCGCGATATTTCTTTCGGTGGAAATGTCGTTACCACGGCGCACTCGGGCACCATGTCGAGGATTTGGTGGGGCGACGGGGATTGGCGACCGGCGTGGCCAACAATGGGAGGTTGAACTAACCCATATATTTGCTCAAACGTCACGACCTGACCCATAGTCAGCGCGTAGGCGATAAGACGCTTTGCCATCTCAGGAGGGATACCTTGTCCGCGTTCGTAGTGCGAGATATTTCCCTGCGTTACGTTCAGGGCCTCTGCCATTGCAGATTGCGTGACGCCGAGCTGTGCTCGGATGCGTGCGATAGGGTTCATGCGGCTCATATTAGTCCGACTGCTTAATTGTGTCAACAGTCAGACTAATTGAGATTTATTAGTTTTCCTTATATTCTTGCAAAATGCCAGCCCTCCCCCTCTCCAACGAACAGCTTGCCGAAGCTGCAAAACTGAAACTTCTCTTCCAAAATTGGCAGAGGGAGCGGCGTGATGCGAAATTGCCTGCTTCGCAAGAGGCCGCATGCGAGAGCCTAGGCTTTGGTCAAAGTGCCCTTGCCCAATACCTAAATGGGAAGATCCCGTTGAACGTCGAAGCTGGGATTAAGCTTGCGAATCTATTGGGAGTTGCCCTTGCCGACTTTAGTCCGACCCTCGCTGGGCAGGCAACAAAGTTCGCTGAGGCGGTCATCCAACATACAGAAGACATGGAGAAAGTTGCTGAGCAGTTTGGAGCTCGTCGGGTTACAGCCGATGATGATCATGCTCCCGCAACAATCCCCATAAGGATGGTTTCTTTCCATTTACAAGCTGGCGTCACTGGGTTTGAGACCGTCGAAAACTTCGATGATGGCGGAAAACTACACGTCCCACGGCAATGGGTTGAAGAGAACGACCTCGACCCCCAATGTCTACTCGCTGTCAAGGTCAAAGGCGAAAGCATGGTTCCATTGATGTACGAAGGCGATATCGCGATCATCAACGTACACGACCGACAACGTGTCAGTGGCGGCGTATTCGCTATAAACTTCAACGGCCAAGCAGTGGTGAAGCGGCTAAAATATGAGCGGCGGGAGTGGTATCTAACGTCGGAAAATCCTACGTATCGTCAAGAACCATGCCGCAATGGTGAATGCCAGGTGGTAGGCCGTGTCGTACGATTTGAGCCTAGAAACTTCAGGGATCGCCTTTAGTTGCTGCATAAGGTGACTTTTTGATACCGAGTCTATTCAATACTCCCTCTACTAGGAGAAGATCAATGAGGCGATTAATTGCAACCTTGCCACTCTTATTGGCGACATCGTTTGCTGGTGCAAATGACAAGAGCATTCTGCGGGATGCATGCGTTTCCTTGAAGTCTCCGACAAAGAGGGCTGCCTGCCTTGATGCAGTAGAACGTTTGGCTTCGGGGGGAGTGACAAGCACGAGTGGCTCGCCGGTCCGTAAGAAATCAACAGAGGAAGCGTTGATCGCAAAGGCTCAGGAGCAAATCGTAAGCATGTTAAATGACCCCGAGTCAGCGAGGTTTTCCGGAGTGGCAGTATCACCAAGTACCGGCGCAGTTTGCGGCATTGTGAACGCCAAAAACGCCATGGGCGGTTATGGCGACCCTCGGCGTTACATTGTGACAACAGAGACTGCACGGCTAGAAGACGCCGACAAATGGAAGATGGACTTCCGCTGGTCTGAGCTTTGCAGTGACATTTAGCAACCAAATAGGCAACTTCTCACATCTACATCGGGCAGGATGTTTTCTTTTCGGTAAAATTTATTAGTCCGACTGTTGACACCGCACAAGCAGTCGGACTAATATACTCCATCGACTCACCAACCGATGGAGAACAAGATGGCCCCAACACCCGCAACACCCGACGCAGTCTCCGCAACCATCCCCGCCAGCGGCGTCCCCGTTGCCATCGGCGCCCGGCTGGCCGGCGGCTTCTACGCCGGCCGCATCGCCTTCGATGGCGCCGAGTATGCACTGATCGCCTCACCGGCCGCCGGCGCGCTCAAGGGAGCCTGGAGCAACTCGACCTCCCGCGTCGATGGCGCCGAGCACTTCGCCGACGGCATGGCGAACACCAAGGCCATGGCCGCAGCCGGCAGCGCGCTGGCCGCCACCGCGCTGGACCTGGTTATCGAGGGTTTCGCAGACTGGTACATCCCCAGTCGCGACGAGCTTGAGCTGCTCTACCGCCATTTCAAGCCGACCGACTGGGAAAACTTCGCCGACGGCCTCGATGGCGTCAATGCGCACAGCGTTCCAGCGGGCGTCGCATACACGGACGATGTGCCGGGCGCGACCGCCACCGAGGGCTTCCAGCCCGGTGTCGGCGCGGACTCGCTGGGCGTGCACTGGTACTGGTCAAGCACGCAGTACGCAGCGTATCCCTCCGACGCGTGGGGCCAGGATTTCGACGATGGCTACCAGAACGGCTACCGCAAGTCTGACGAGGGCCGCGCGCGCGCCGTCCGCAGATTAAAAATTCAGTAATTCATCAATTCGAATCCCGGGGCGGCGGCGCATAGCCGCCCTCATTGTCACCAGACACGGATGGACACCATGAATGCAGCAACAGCATCAGCAGCTATCGACCAGCGCCTTTCACGCGGCGATTGCACTGCCATCACGAACACGCAGCGCCAAGCAGATCACATCCAGGCGCACGCTGATTTTCTGACCGAGCGCCAGCGCAAGAGCGGCATCCGCACCCGCCTGTGTTCGACCGGCTGCTACTCGATGTACGACGCCAAGGGCTATTTCATCGGTCGCACGCCGCCACCGGGAACGCTGCTTGGCGTCGACGGCGCCTCACTGCGCGAGGCGGCGGCGCGCATGGCGATGAGCGCCGAGTTGCTCGGCGCCTGCCGCCTGGTTGATCAGGACTGGACCGCTGCCGGCGCCGTCTCCGCTGAAACCGTCGCGCAAATCCGTGACCTCCTCTCATCGCTGGCGGCCAAATGATGCGCACGATTTTTAACCTGCACCGTTTTTACCGTCGGCGCGGCGCCGACGCCTGCACCGCCGTGCGGCGCGCCATGCACGTCTACCGCAACGGGTTTTGACGTGGAGCGCCCCGAGCCCGACCGTGCCGCGCTGGAGATAGCGCACCGGGCGCTGCAGTCAAAGCAGCCGCTGGACGAGATGCTGCGGCACCCGGGCCTGGCACTGATTCTGAAGCTGCTCGCCCGCCGGCATGTGCGGCGCCGGATGCGCATCGATGTGAAAAAGCTGCAATCGAACGACTACGATTAACTACACCAAGGAGTTGCCATCATGGCACAAAGAGCATTTGCCGTTTTCCTGCAGGAGCTGCGCGACGGCCGCACGCACACCGAACTGACCGCCAGCCTTGAGTCCCTGCTGGCGGCCGTGAAAAACACCGGTAAGGGCGGCTCGATCATGCTGGAGATCAAGGTCAAGCCAGCCGGCCGCGGCGCCGACGTCGACAAGGTCGTGATCATGGACTCGGTCACAGCTAAGCTGCCGAAGCCTGAGCGCAGCGAAGATTTCTACTGGCTCACCGACGAAAACGATCTGTCCCGCAACCACCCGAAGCAAAGCACCCTCGACCTGCGCGAAGCCGCCCCGGCTGCGCCACTCACCTTTAAGGAAGCATCGAAATGAAGCAAGAGCACATCCACGTCGATTCGTCGATCGTTGAAAGCGTCGGCGCCCTGACCCTGGCGGCCAGCGCCATCCAGGAGGAAAACGGTTCCTACCACCTGGTGGTGCCGGATGGCTTTACCCACATCGACATCACCAAGGCCGTGCAGGCCGCCGCCGAGGCGCCGGTGCGCAAGGCCGGCACGGTCACGCTGTCGTCGGTCGAGTCGTTCGTCGAATACGTCAAGGACCAGGGCGTGGCCACCCGCTGCTACATCTACGCGGATCCGGATGCGCGCACGCTGACGGCGGTGCTCAACGAGAACGAGGCAAGCTCGCCTGAACCGGGCTGGCGCGACTTTCGCGCTGTGTTCAAGCTTGAACTGAGCCGCGAGTTCGCAAACTGGATGGGCGGCAACGGCAAGCAGATGGAGCAGGAAGCCTTTGCCATTTTCCTTGAGGACAATATCGCCGACATCGCGGAACCGTCCGGCGAAGTGCTGATGGCTGTGGCGCTGACGCTGCAGGCCAAAACGGAAGTGAATTTCAGCGGCCACCGCCGGCTCGACAACGGTCAGGTTCAGCTCGCCTATTCGGAGGCGGTGTCGGCCAGCGCCGGCGGCGACAGCAGCATCGAGATTCCGCGCGAGTTCGCGCTCGGCCTGCGCCTGTTCAAGCAGGGCCAGGGCTACAAGATCAAGGCGCGCCTGAAGTACCGGCTAGCTGGCGGAAAAGTCAAGTTCTGGTATGAGCTGGACCGCGCCGAGAACGCCGTCGAGGACGCCTTTGCCGACTACGTGGCCGTTGCCCGCGAAAGTGGCTTCACCGTGCTGATCGGCAAGCCGTAAAGCGCCCAACCCTGTCATTTTTCGAAAGAACATCATGAACCTGAACACCAGCACCATCCCGGCCGCCATCGGCGCCGCATTCGGCGGCGGCTTCTACGCCGGCCGCATCAACGTCGACGGCGTCGCCTTCGCGTTGATCGTCTCGCCAAAAACGTTCGGCGAGTTCAAGGGTCGCTGGTCGCCCAACGACGACAACGTGCCGGGCGCGGAGCATTATGCCGACGGCATGGCAAACACCGAGGCCATGGCCGGCGCCGGCAGCGTGCTGGCCGCCAAGGTCCTGCAGCTCGACATCGGCGGCCTAGCCGACTGGTACATCCCAAGCCGCGACGAGCTTGAGCTGATCTATCGCAATCTGAAACCGAGCGATGACGAGAACAGCGAATCGTTCCGCTCTGGCGACAACCCAAGCAGCTCACCAGTCGGTTTCCCCTACACCGAGGCGCTGCCGGCGCAGACCACCGTCGACGCATTCCAAGAGGGCGGCAACGAAGCGTTGGAGCCGTTCTGGCACTGGTCCAGCACGCAGTACGCAGCGGTTCCCTCCTACGCCTGGATCCAGTTTTTCGACGATGGCAGCCAGGGCTACACCCTCAAGTCTTACGAGGGCCGCGCGCGCGCCGTCCGCAGATTAAAAATTTAGTAATTCATCAATTCAAAAGCCCGGCCCAGCCGGGGCCGACCTACCGCTACATCATCCGGAGAATGACATGACCGCAGTAACCGAAAACGTTACCCTGCAACTCGGCGACGCTGAGCTCAGTGTGCCAAAAGAAACACTCGTACTGGCCTGGCTACAGAACATGCTGGCCGACGCCAGCCGGCCGGCTTCGGCCGCGCCTTTGCACCGAATCGGCGCCGAGTGGTTGGACGAGGTCGGTCTCTACGCCGGCATCATGCGCGGCGACGCCGGCGCACCGGACTACCACCTGTTCCTGTTGCCAGGCGAGCTAGTGGATGCCGGCTGGGACAAGGCTGTCGAGTGGGCTGAATCGGCCGGCGGCACGCTGCCTACCCGGCGTGAGCAGTCCTTGCTTTTTGCGAACCTGAAGGAGGAGTTCGAACCAGCCTGGCACTGGGCAGGTGAGCAGTTCGCAGCGGATCCCTCCTACGCGTGGCTCCAGTATTTCGACCTTGGCCTCCAGGGCAACGGCCTCAAGTCTTACGAGGGCCGCGCGCGCGCCGTCCGCAGATTAATTATTCAGTAATTTAACTATTCCAGACCATGGCCATCCATACCGATCTTCCGATTTACAAACTCGCCTACGAGCTGTTGAGCGTGACCACCGACCTTATCAAAAACATGCCCCGCGATTACCGCGTGGCGATCGGCGGAACGATGCGCGAAGAGTGCGTTGAGCTGACGGTGCTGGTCTTTCGCGCCAACAGCGCGCGAGACAAGACGCCGCACCTCGACAAGCTGCTGGAGCGGGTTCAAGTGGCCGAACTGCTTTTCAGGCTGTCGAGGGACAAACGTCTCATTTCGACAGGCCAGTATGCGAAAGCGATCGCCATCACCGACAAGATCGGTAGGCAGGCCAATGGCTGGCGCAAGCATTCCGCATCGTCGCCTGTCGCTTGACCGTCAAGGCAGTCAAGCCCGTGCGAATTTAATCTGGTCGTGCCGCTGACCAACAAGGTCACCGCCAAGCGCACCACAGGCACCACCCGGCAGCATCCGGCAGCATCCGGGCAGGCCTGGCGCAGTTACCCCGCTGATCGGCCCATGCCTTCGGTGCGGCGACGTAGATAGCACGAATAGACGCAGTACGCAGCGAATCCCTCCAACGCGTGGAACCAGAATTTCGACAATGGCAACCAGAACAACAACCACAAGTCTTACGAGGGCCGCGCGCGCGCCGTCCGCAGATCAACGCGATGCAGACTTCACGCTTGAAGCGCTGGCGGTCGCATATTTCGACTGCCGTAAGCGCAAGCGCAACACCCCCAGCGCTCTTGCGTTCGAACAGAACCTGGAGCGCAACCTCATTCAACTGCGCGACGAGCTGGTCGACGACAGTTACACGCCAGGCGTCTCGACCTGCTTCATCGTCACCCGCCCGAAGCCGCGGGAAGTCTGGGCCGCTGACTTCCGCGACCGCGTCGTGCACCACTTGCTGTACAACAAAATTGCGCCCCGGTTTTACGCCACCTTCATTGCCGACACCTGTGCCTGCATTCCAGGGCGCGGCACGCTCTACGCCGCCCAGCGCCTGGAGGCGAAGATTCGCAGCATCACCCAGAACTGGATCCGGCCCGCCTGGTATTTGAAATGCGATCTGGCGAACTTCTTCGTCGCCATCGACAAGGCCGTGCTGCACGCGCAGATCCAGGCACGCGTCCCGGAGCCGTCGTGGATGGGCTTGGCCGAGACGATCCTGCTCCACGACCCGCGCAGCAATTTCCAGCTGCGTGGCACGCCGGAGTTGATCGCGCGTGTGCCACCGCACAAACGCCTGCTGAACCAGCCAGACCACCTGGGCCTGCCAATCGGGAACCTGTCGTCGCAATTCTTCGCGAACATCTACCTGGACGTGCTGGACCAGCACGCGAAGCATCAGATCCGGGCCCGGCACTACATCCGCTACGTCGATGACTTCATCCTGCTCCACGAGTCGCCGCAGTGGCTGAACGCCGCGCTGGCCAACGTCAACGAGTTCCTGCCGCGCGTCCTGCATGCGCACCTGAACCCGACCAAGACCATCCTGCAGCAGGTCGAGCGCGGCGTCGACTTTGTCGGGCACGTCATCAAGCCCTGGTGCACCAGGACACGGCGGCGCACCGTGCACGAGGCGACCAACCGTATCGCCAGGATCCACGCCACCGACGTCTTCACCTCAGCAAATAGCTATTTCGGCCTGCTGCGCCAGTCGGCCAGCAGTCACGCCGATCGCGTCGCGCTGGCGCGGGCCGTCCTGCGGCGCGGCCACTGCGTCAACCAGGCATTCACGAAGACTTACCGAAAATCAATATAAACCAAACAGGCAAAAAAAATGACCACAAAAGCCATTGAGCCGCGCTACATCACGCTGTCCGAGTGGGCGGCCAGAATGTTCAGCAAGGTTCCGCACAACAATACATTGCTGAAATGGGTACATGAGGGGCGCATCCAGCCCCAACCAAAAAAAATGGGCCGTGCCTGGCAAGTCCGACCAACAGCTGAGTATCAGGCTGATTGATGGGACGCTCACGCTTGGCAAAAAACAAGGGATTCCCGCCGAACCTGTATCAGAACTCGGCCGGCTATTTTTATTACGTCGACCCGGATAGGGGCGAGAAACGAACTAAGGGCATGGGCCGGGACAAGGCCGCGGCGTTTCGCGAGGCGCGCGCCGCAAATGCTGTCGTGGCGACGCGCGCGCCCTCCTCCCTGGTCGACTGGGTGTCGGGCAAACAGGATTACACGCTGGCGGAATGGCTGCCACTGTACAAGGAGCTTTGGCTGAAGAAATCGACACCAGCACTCGCCACCCTGCGCAACACCAGCGGCTACCTGGGCCGCATCGCCGAGTCCGATTTTGCCTGGCGCAAACTCACGGAGGTCACGACCGCGCACGTGGCGGCGTGGCTGGACACCGCGCGCGAGGAGCGCGGCGCGGCGACATCACTGCATTTACGGTCACGCCTCAGCGACGTTTTCAGGATGGCCGAAACCCAGGGTCTGGTCGAGGTTGGGCGCAACCCGGCCGCCGCCACCTACACACCCGACCGCACTGTGAAGCGCGAGCGGCTGACCCTGGAGCAGTTCAACGCGATACGCGCGGCGGCGCCGGCATGGCTGCAGCGAGCCATGAATCTGGCGCTTTTGACTGCGCAGCGCCGCGACGACATTGCACAGATGAAGTTTGCCGACTGCAAAGATGGCTACCTCTACATTGTGCAGGGAAAAATGAAGGGAGATGTGCGCCTGCAACAGGACGTGAATATCAAGCTTGATGCAGTCAACCTATCCATCGGCGACGCCGTGGCGAATTGCCGCGACCTCATCGTAAGCCGCTACATGATCCACCACGTCGCCAAAACCGGGCCGGCCAAGCCGGGCGACCGCGTGAACGCCAACGGCCTGACCCAGGCGTTCCAGGTCGCCCGAGACAAAGTTGGCATCAAGGCCGCTGACGGGCGCACGCCGCCGACCTTCCACGAGATCCGGTCCTTGTCGGAGCGCCTTTACCGCGAGCAATACGGCGCCGAATTCGCGCAGGCAATTCTGGGACACAAGAATGCCAAGACAACATCGAAGTACGATGACCTGCGGGGTAGCGGATGGCAGGTTGTTGGCGTAAAGTGATTTCGGAATATTTTCAACGAATTCTAGTAAACACCCCTGAAGCCCGCAGGGGTAGGTGCACCGGAGTATTTATGGTATAAAGCAAGCCATATATGATTTCAGGCATCCAAGAATGAATCGTGGTTTCTACACCATCATGTCGGCGCAGTTCTTTTCCTCGCTGGCTGATAATGCGCTGCTGTTCGTCGCCATTGACCTGCTCGTCTCCATGAAGTCGCCGGCGTGGATCACGCCGCTGCTGAAACTCTCCTTCGTGCTGTTCTATGTGCTGCTGGCCGCCTTCGTCGGCGCCTTCGCCGACGCGCTGCCGAAGGGGCGCGTGATGTTCATCGCCAACCTGATCAAGATCTTCGGCTGCGCCCTGATCTTCGTCGACGTCCATCCGCTGCTGGCCTACGCCGTGGTCGGCTTCGGCGCGGCGATCTACTCGCCCGCCAAGTACGGCATCCTGACGGAGCTGCTGCCGGCCGAAAAACTGGTCGCCGCCAACGGCTGGATCGAAGGCTTGACCGTCACCTCGATCATCCTCGGCACCGTCATGGGCGGCGCCCTGGTCAGCAACCGCGCCTCGTCCTTCCTGCTCGGCTTCGACATGCCCGGCCTCGACACCGGCATCAACACGCCGACCGAAGCGGCGCTGTGCATCGTCGCCGGCACCTATGTGCTGGCGGCGCTGTTCAACCTGAGAATCCCCGACACCGGCTGCGTCTACGCGCACCAGGAGCGCAATCCGATCAAGCTGATCACCGATTTCGCCAACTGCTACACGATCCTGTGGAAAGACAAGCTGGGCCAGATCACGCTGGCCGTGACGACGCTGTTCTGGGGCGCCGGCGCCACCTTGCAACTGATCGTGCTGGAATGGGCGAAAAAATCGCTGCACATGCCCTTCGACAAGGCTACCAGCCTGGTCGGCGTCGTCGCCGTCGGCGTCGCGCTGGGCGCCGCGCTGTCGGCCCGCTTCATCCCGCTGCGCAAATCGCTGACCGTGATCCCGCTGGGCATCGCCATGGGCGTCATCGTCATGCTGATGACCCAGGTCACCTCGGTGTGGCTGGCCTACCCGCTGCTGGTGCTGATCGGCGCGCTGTCGGGCTTCTTCGTCGTGCCGATGAACGCGCTGCTGCAGCACCGCGGCCACGTGCTGATGAGCGCGGGCCACTCGATCGCCGTGCAGAACTTCAATGAAAACCTGTCGATCCTGACCATGCTGGCCGTGTACTCGGTGATGATACGGCTGCACCTGGACCTCGACATCATCATCGTCGCCTTCGGCATGTTCGTCGCCGGCACCATGTTCATGATCATGCGCAAGCACGCCGCCAGTCAGCGCGAACACGATTCGCTGGCCTTGATCGGCGAGCACAAGCACTAAGCTACTGCGGCAACTTGCCCGCCGCGCGACGCGCGGCGGCCTGCTCGGCCCAGTCATCGGGCACGATAAAGCCGCGCCGCCACTCCACCTCCCAGCCGTTTGCCTCGTGCACGGCCGCCACCATGACGGCGGCCGGCGCGGCGGCGAACTGCAGCGCCAGCGCCTCGCGCAGCGCGTCGCGGCTCAGCACCGCGACGCCGGCCGCCACCTTCAAGGGCGCCAGCCATTGCAGCCTCGGCAGAACGACGAAGCGCTCGCCCGCCAGCGCGTCGAGCTGAGCCAGCGTGCTCCAGAACCCGTGGTTATGCGCCGCCGCGATGCCCTCCATCGGCTGCACCGCCCCGCCCGGATAAAACAACCAGCCCTTGACCAGCGCCTGCGCGCTGTCCACCTGGCCCGGCAACAGGCTTTGCGCGGCCGGATGGCTGGCCAGCGACAGTTGCTTGTCGATGATCTTGCGCATCTTCAGGCCGAGGCTATCGGCCAGGTTCGGCCCGATCAGGCGATTGAAGCGGCCGGCGTCCGGCGCGCCGTCCAGCAAGTAGAACTTGGTCGCGAATTCCCAATGCGCCAGCGCGCCGTCCCGCCGCAGCAGGAAGTCGAACTCGCCGACCGTGTCGTTTTTGGCGGCGCGCACCTGCAGGCCGTGGGCGACCAGCACGCCGCGCTGGGCGAAGTAGAAGGCCAGCAGTTTTTCGGCGTACAGGCCAAGGCGGGAGTAGTGGCGCGTGCCCAGCGCCGCGTCGAGCAGCGCCGGGTCGTGCTGCAGCGCCGCCAGCCAGTCGGCGTCGGCGGCGCCGACGGCGTCCAGCGTGGCGATGCGGCCGCCCCACTGCATGCTGGCGGCATCGAGCAGGTCTGGCGCATCGAGCAACCAGGCCAGCGCGCGCACGTGCGGCCGCGTCAGATGCCCCCAGCGGCGCGCGAAACGCGCCTGGCATGTCTCGGGCGGCTGTTTAGTCCCGTGCGGCATGGGTGCGCCGGGCCAGGCACAGGTCGCCCCACGCCTTGGCCTTGTTGCCGCTGTCGCGCAACATGTCGTCCGGGTGGTAGGTGGCGATGACGGGAATGGCGCCAAGCCGGCGCACGCTGCCGCGCGCGGCGGCCGGGCTGCGTATCAAGCCGGCGGCGGCGGCCTGGCCGATGGTCAGGATGATGCGGCCCTCAGTCAGCGCCAGTTCGCGCTCCAGGAAAGGCCGGCAGGCGGCGCTCTCCTCGGCCGTCGGCGCCCGTTCGGCGCCGTCGGCGGCGGCCGGGCGGCATTTGACCAGATTCGTCACGTAGACGTTAGACGTCGCATCCAGGTCGATCGCCAGCAGCATGTTGTCGAGCAGCTTGCCGGCGGCGCCGCTGACGGCTTGCGCGTCGCGCTCGTCGGCGCGGTTCGGGCCGCTGCCGACGACCAGCCAGTCGGCGTCGCGGTCGCCGCGGCCGAAGACGACGTTCTTGCGGCTGCTGCACAGCGCGCAGCGCGTGCATTTGGCGATGGCCGTCTTCAATTGGTTCCAATCCATCGCGGCGATCGCCTCGTCCGACACGGGCGCCGGGGGCGGCGGCGCGGGCGCGTCGTCGAACCACGCCGTCGACGCATCATCCAGCGCCGGAGCCGAGGCCGGGACCAAGGCCGGAGCCGTCACCGGCACGGCCTGCGGCGCCGGCGCGATCATCGGCGCGGGCGGCGCGGGCGGCGCGGCGGTAGCCGCCACTGGCTGCGGCTGCGCTTGCGCCGCGACGCGCGGCGCCTCGGACTCGGCCGGGGCCGCTTCTATTTCAGGCTGCGCCAGCGCGTCGCGCAACTGCCACAGCGCGCCCACGCCCATCTCTTCCAGGAAAACCGCGCTGCGGCCAGTGATCTGATTCATATGTCGAGCCGCATGACAATGGCGTCCTCGCGTTGCTGGTCGGCGGCCGGATAGTAAGCCTTGCGCCGGCCGATTTGCGAAAAGCCGTAACGTTGATAAATCTCCAGCGCGCGGGTATTCGACGGCCGCACTTCCAGCAGCACCGACTCCATGCCCAGGCCGCGCGCGCAAGCCACCGCCTGGTTCAGCAGGAAGCGGCCCAAACCCTGGCCCTGTATCGCGGCGCTGACGGCGACGTTGAGCAGATGCGCCTCGTCGACGATTGCCATCAGCAGGAAATAGCCGAGCAAGGTGCCGTCGCGGTCGCGCAGCACCCAGGCTTGATAGCCGCTGGCCAGCGAATCGACGAAATTGCCGCGGCTCCAGGGATGCGGATACACGCACGCCTCCAACGCCACCACCTCGGCAAGGTCGTCTTCGCACATCGGCTCATAGTTCAGCCGGGCCAGATCCCACACCTGCGTCATACGGCGGCCTCGGCGGCGGCCTTGGCGTTCTTCATGTCGAGGCGCTCGGCGCTGGTGAAGGCGATCTTATTGCGCAAATACAGCGGCTGCGCGTCGGCCGGCGCGACATAGGCGCCGGCGGCGAAGGCGATGCGCGCCAGCTGCGCGATCTGCACCGCGTGCGGCATGATGTCGGCGTGCGCGGCGGCGGCGAAAGCCCGCCCGGCGAAGGCCGGCGCGTAGGCGGCCAGGCCGTTGCCGCAGGCGCTCACGCGGCCCTGCGCCTGCACGTCGGCGGGCGCCGACAGCGCCGGCGCCAGCACCGTCTGCAAACCGCCCGCATAATGATACTGGGCCCAGTACACCTCGCCCATGCGCGCGTCGAGCACGGCCAGGATGGCGTCGGCCTGATGGCGCTGATGGCAAGCGAGGGCCATCGCGTCGAGCGTCACCACCGGCACCGCCGGCAAGCCGGCGCCGAAGGCCAGGCCCTGGGCGATGCCGCAGGCGGTGCGCACGCCGGTGAACGAGCCGGGGCCGGAGCCGTAGGCGATGGCGTCGCAATCGGCCAGGGTGATGCCGGCCTCTTCGAGCAAGCCCTGCACCATCGGCAGGATACTTTGGGAATGGGTGCGCACGCCGGACGAATCGCGGCTGCTGACTACGTCGCCGCGCAACAGGGCGCAAGAGGCGAGTTCGGACGAGGTTTCAATGGCGAGAATGGTAGACATGGCGTATTTTAACCCGCCGCACCCCGCCGGGGACAGACCACGATTTTCAGGCAATTATTTCTTGAAAATCGTGGTCTGTCCCCGGCGGGGTGCGGACTGGGCAGGGTAGAATACGCGCATCCGGCGCCAGTGGCGCCTTTTGGCTTTGATACTATGTTCAGCATGACCTTGAATGACGACAACCGCGATGATGTCGCCGCCGCGCTGGCCAGCCCGCGCTGGGCCGTCGCCTGCCTGTGCGCCGGCTGGTGCGGCACGTGCACCACTTACCGCGCGACCTTCGAGGAGCTGGCCGCGCGCCATCCGGATAAGTTGTTCCTGTGGATAGACATCGAGGACCAGGCCGAGGTGGTCGGCGAGCTCGATATCGAGAATTTCCCCACGCTGCTGATACAGCGCGACGATCAGGTGGCGTTTTTCGGCACCGTGCTGCCCGATCCGGGCCTGGCGCACCGCCTGGTGCAGGCGCAGGCCGCCCACAGTCCCGCCGAGCTGGCCGCGCTGGCCGCCGCCAGCGCCGAGCGCCAGCAGTGGCAGCGCGACTGCAATCTGCGCGCATTGCTGCGCGCCGCCCAGGCTTAGTTGCCGGGGGCGCCGGCGCGCCTCAGTCGCGCCAGCGCTCGATCAATTCCTGCGGCAGCGCCGGGCGGCCGTAGCGGTAGCCCTGCGCCTGGTTGCAGCCGTGCCGCAGCAGGAAGGCGGCCTGCTCTTCCGTTTCGACGCCCTCGGCGATGACGGACAAGTTCATGCTCTTGCCCAGCTGGATGATGGCGATGGCGATGGCCTCGTCGTTGGCGTCGCTGGAGATGTCGGTGATGAAGGAGCGGTCGATCTTCAAGGTTTGCACGGGCAATTGCTTCAGGTAGGCCAGCGAAGAGTAGCCGGTGCCGAAGTCGTCGATCGCCAGCCCCACGCCGATCGAGTGCAGGTCGTTGATGAAGACCATCGCGTCGCCCGTGTTCATGATGACCGATTCCGTCACCTCCAACTGCAAACGCTCCGGCTCCAGCCCCGTCTCCTTCAGGATTTCGGCGACCATGTTGACGATGCTGCCGCGCTCGAACTGCTTGACCGACAGGTTGACGGCGATCTTCGGCACGCGCAAGCCGGCGTCCTGCCAGCGCACCATTTGCCGGCATGCCTCGAACAGCACCCATTTGCCCAGCTGGTTGATGAAGCCGCTGTCCTCGGCCAGCGGGATGAAGCGCACCGGCGGCACCAGGCCCAGTTCCGGATGGTTCCAGCGCACCAGCGCCTCGACGCCGATCAGCCGCCCCGTGTCGATTTCCACTTGCGGCTGGTAGTTCAGGAAGATCTCGTTCTTTTCGATGGAGCGGCGCAGGAAGGTTTCCAGGCGCAGCCGTTCGACGCCCTCGCCCGTCATCGACGGCGCGTAGAAGCGGTAGCCGTTGCGCCCGCGCGCCTTGGCCTGGTACATGGCGACGTCGGCGTTGCGGATCAACATGTTCAAGTCGGCGGCGTCGTCCGGGAACAGGCTGATGCCGACGCTGCAGGTGACGAACAGCTCGTGGTCGGCCACCATGAACGGCTGCTCGAACATGGCCACCAGCTTGTCGGCCACCAGGCTGGCGCCGTACTGGCCGTCGACGTTCTCGAGCAGGACGATGAATTCGTCGCCGCCCAGGCGCGCCAGCGTGTCGCCCTCGCGCAGCTTGGCGGAAAGCTGGCTGGCCACCTGCTTCAGGAGTTCGTCGCCGATGTGGTGGCCCAGCGTGTCGTTGACGTTCTTGAAGCGGTCCAGGTCGATGAACAGGATCGCCAGTTGCTCTTCCTCGCGGCCGGCGCGCTGCAGCGCGTGGTGCAGGCGGTCGTGGAACAGCAGGCGGTTCGGCAGCGCCGTCAGCGGGTCGTGGTGGGCCATGTGGTCGAGCTTTTCCTGCGACTCCTTGACCAGGGTGATGTCGCTGAACACGCCGACGTAGTGGGTGGTCAGGCCGTTGGTGTCGCGCACGGCGCTGAAGGTCAGCCACTCCAGGTACAGCTCGCCGTTCTTGCGCAGGTTCCAGATTTCGCCGCGCCAGAAGCCGGTCGCCACCAGCTCGCCCCACAGGCCCTCGAAGAAGGCGGCGTCGTGGCGCCCCGAGCGCGTCAGCGTGACGTCCTTGCCCAGCGCCTCAGCCTCGCTGTAGCCGGTGATCTGCGTGAAGGCCGGGTTGACGGTGACGATGCTGCCCTTGGCGTCGATCACCATGACGCCGTCGGCGATGTGTTCGAGCACGGTGGCCGACAGGCGCAGCTTTTCCTCGGCCTCCTTGCGCGCGGTGATGTCGGCGTAGACCCAGATGCTGCCCTCGTAGGCGCGGCTCGGGTCGAGCGCGCAGCCGCTGACGAGGGCCCAGAACAGGCTGCCGTCCTGGCGCACGTACTGGCGCTCCTCGCTGAAGTAGTCGCCGGCGCTCAGGCTCGGGTACTGGCGCTCGTCGCCGGCGTCGAATTCGAAGGCGGTGGGGAAGACGATGGAGGTGGAGCTGCCGCTCATCTCGCCCGGCTGGTAGCCGAACAGCTCCTCGCAGCGGCGGTTGACGGAGACGATGCTGCGGCGGCGCACGAACATGACGCCGAACATGACGTTGTCGAGGATGGCGCTCTGCTCGGCCAGCAAGCCCTCGATGCGCATTTCATTGTGCTTGCGCTGGCTGATGTCGGAGATGATGCCGTCGACCCAGGACGGGGCGCCGGCCTCGTCGACCTGGGGCTGGCCGTTTTCGGCGACCCAGCGCTCGGTGCCGGTTGCGTCGATGATGCGGTACTCCAGCTCGTAGGGCTGGCCGTCGCGCACGGCCTGCGACACGGCGCGCCGGTGCTCCTTGCGGTCTTCCGGGCAGATCAGGTCGGCCCAGACGTGGGTGGTGCTGCGCATGAACAGCCGGGCCGAGTAGCCGGAAATGTCTTCGATGGCATCGCTGACGAAGTCGATCGGGCCGTCCGGGCGGTAGCGGAACACGGCGCCCGGCACCTGCGTGACGATGGTGCGGAAGCGCTCCTCGCGCTGGCCGATGTCCTCGAACAGCTGGCGGATCGCCACGCGCATCTGCTCCAGCTGGCCGCCCAGGCGACCCAGCTCGTCGTCGCTGCCCAGCTCCAGCCGGGTTTCGAAGTCGCCCCGCGACAGGCGGTCGGAAAAGCGCATCAGGCTGCGCAGCGGCTTGAGCAGGCGGCGGTTCATGAACAGGGCGATCAGCGCCATCGACACGCCCAGCTGGGCCGCCAGCACGAAGACGTAGGAAATCTGCTTCTCGCGCAGCTCCTGCTGGCTGCGGGCGTCGTCCATCTCGACGAGGATGCGGCCGATGCGCTCGCCGCGCACGAGGATTTCGCGCTCGGCCCGGTAGATCGTGCCGACCGGGCGCTGCGGCGCCTGCACCGTCATGAACTGGGTGTCGGACTGGCCGATCACCTGCACCTGCAGCACGGAGCGGTCGCGCATGACCGATTCGACCAGCGAGCGGGCCGACTCCGCGTTCATATTCCACAGCGATTCCTGCATGCCCAGCGCGAGGATGTCGGCGTTGCGCTGCAGCGCCTCGTTCAGGCTGGTCCTGGCCGACTGGCGCTCGTGCACGCCGACCAGCAGGTAGCTGCCGACCATGGCCGGCACGACCAGGCCGCCGAATACCACCAGCAGCAGCGCGCCATAGATGGACATGCCGTACAGCGCGCCAAGGCGCGCGCGGATGCGGTGATAGAGGGCGCTAGCCATGCAGCTGCAGCGCAGGGGCGGCCGGGTCGGTGGTCAAAGTCATCAAGCTTATCTATTAGAAATTCGGAACGGCGGGCGGGACGCGGATAAAATATTTCCCAAGCGGAATTATGCACGCAAAAAGCGGTAAAAGTCACCAATAAGCGCACGCGCCCCGCCTTGGCGTGCCATGGCGGAGCGCGGCCAGGCCAGCAGAAAACGCCCAGCCTTGCTATCATCGCGGCACTTCATCAAAGGAAACGCCATGACCCTCTCCATTTACTCCGCATCGATCCCCGTCTTCAAACAAATCCTCGGCAGCCTGTCGGCCATCCTCGACAAGGCCGAGAGCCACGCCGCCGACAAGAAAATCGACCCGAACGCCCTGCTCGGCTTCCGCCTGTTCCCGGACATGCTGCCCTTCGTGCGGCAGATCCAGATCGCCACCGACTTCGCCAAGGGCTGCGGCGCGCGCCTGGCCGGCCAGGAAGTGCCCGCCTACGAAGACAGCGAGCAAAGCTTCGCCGAACTGAAAGCGCGCATCGCCAAAACCATCGCCTTCATCGAGGCGCTGCCGCAGGCCGCCATCGACGGCAGCGAAACGCGCGCCATCACCACCGGCAGCGGCGAAAAGACCAAGCACTTCACGGGCCAGAGCTATCTGTTCCACTACGCGCTGCCGCATTTCTTCTTCCACGCCACGACGGCCTACGACATCCTGCGCCACAACGGCCTCGACATCGGCAAGAAAGACTTCATCGGCAGCTATTAATCAGTCAGCCATTGCGGCGCGGATAGCCCTGTTCGAGGATGCGCACCCACACCAACTCCTTTTGCTCGGCCGTCATCGACACCCAGTGCGCCACTTCGACGACGCTGCGGCCGCAGCCGCGGCAGATTTCGTCGAAGGTCGTGGAGCAGACGGCAACGCAGGGCGTGTCCGGCCGCGGCGGTAGTTCCGCCATCTTATTTCGCCGCCGGCAGGCCGAGCTTGTTCCAGCCCTCGTGGCCCAGGGCTTCCAGCGTCTCGATGTTCTTCTCGAAAATGTCGGCCGCGTCCGGGAAGGCCTCGACGGCGCGCTCGATGCTGTCTTCGCGCAGCAGGTGCAGGGTCGGGTAGGGTGAGCGGTTCGTGTAGTTGCCGATGTCGTCGACCGCCGTGTCGGCAAACTGGTACTGCGGATGGAAACTGGCCACCTGCAGTTCGCCGGCCAGGTCCATGTCTTCCAGCGCCGCGTCGGCCACGTCGAGGAATTCGTTGTAGTCGAGGAAATCGTTGAGCACATACGGATGGATCAGCAAGGTCGTGTCGACCGCCTGCGGATCGCTGTCGGACAAAGTTTGCAATTCGTCCATCAACTCTTGCAGCAGTTGCTCGGGCGTCGACGCGGCGCTGACGACGTAGCGGATCTGCTTCTTGACGTGGACGGCCTTGGCGAAGGGGCACAGGTTCAGGCCGATGACGGCCTTTTCCAGCCAGTCGACGGTGTCGGCGATGATCGTGTCGTGCTCGGCGTCGGCCCGGTTTGCGGTGTTCATGTTCATTGTTTCCTGTGATGTAAGACGGCGCGCCGGCGGCATAACACCGCAAGACAGGCGCAAAAGCCAAATTGTACGCACTCTTTGCGCAGTCTCATACTTTCCAGCCGTCCGGCTTGCCGTTTGGCCGCGCCCACCTATGCTGGAAACCATGCCAAGCGCCGCCCCGCCCTGCCGCGCCGCCGCCACGACGACATGCAAATGCCCACATCCTTGCCGCATTTAACGCTTACGTCAGGCAATTTTTGCTAACTAAGCTGCAATTATTATCCAAAAGAAATAAAGCCGAATCCTGTCATCGCGCCGACATATTCCTTGACTCGGGCATTCGGACCTACGTACACTCCCAGCTTACTCATGGTCTGTCCGATGTTATATAGACGACAACAATGGAAAACTATGCAAGAAAACACGATGAAAACCACCGCCCTGGCCGCGCTTATCCTCGCCCTCGCGCCCACGCTGAGCCAGGCGTTTGAGACGGCGGCGGCCGAGCCCCTGGCCGGCGCCGCCCACGGCAGCGCCGCCCCCGCCCTGCTTCCCCTGTCCCCGGCCGCCACGGCAAAGCTGGCGGCGCCGGAAGCGAACACTGCACTGAAAACCGACAAGCTGAAGCTTAACCCGGACACCTCCGACTGGAAGGAAGCCGACGTCTGGGGCCGCATCCGCAGCGGCTACGCCATCCCCGACATCGACAACCAGCTGGTCGCCAAGCACATCACCTGGTACAGCACCCGCCCCGACTACATCGCCCGCACCACGACGCGCGCCTCGCGCTACATCTTCCACGTCGTGCAAGAGCTGGAAAAGCGCGGCATGCCGACGGAACTGGCCCTGCTGCCCTTCATCGAGTCCGCCTTCAACCCGCAAGCCTTCTCCAGCGCCAACGCGGCCGGCATGTGGCAATTCGTCCCGGCCACCGGGCGCGACTTTAACCTGAAGCAAAACATGTTCAAGGACGAGCGCCGCGGCGTGCTGGCCTCGACCGACGCCGCGCTGACCTATCTGCAGCGGCTCTACGACATGTTCGGCGACTGGCAACTGGCGCTGGCCGCCTATAACTGGGGCGAAGGCTCGGTGCAGCGCGCCATCAAGAAAAACCAGGCGCTGGGCAAACCGACCGACTTCGAGAGCCTGGCCGAGCTGATGCCGGCCGAGACGCGCAACTATGTGCCGAAGCTGCAGGCGGTGAAGAACATCATCGCCAACCCCGGCCAATACGGCATTTCGCTGGCCCTGGTCGACAACGAGCCCTATTTCACGGCCGTCGACAAGACCAGCGACATCGACATGACCATCGCCGCCCAGCTGGCCGAGCTGTCGATGGACGAGTTCAAGGCGCTCAATCCGCAGTTCAACCGCCCCGTCATCACCGGCGGCGAGAAGACGAAGATTTTGCTGCCGCAGGAAAACGCCGCGAAATTCACGTCGAACCTGGCGAAATGGGGCCAGGCCCTGTCGACCTGGACCACGCACAAGATCACCAGCGCGCGCGAGCGCATCGACACGCTGGCCTCGCGCTTCGGCACGACGCCCGACGTGCTGCGCCAAGCCAACAACATTCCGCAGAAGACCAGCCTGAAGGCCGGCTCGACCATCCTCGTGCCGAAAACCTCGGCCTCGCTGAACATCGACATCGCCAGCGAGATCACCGACAACGCGACGATGGCCTTCGAAGCCGACCGCCCCGAGCGCAAGGGGCGCGCCGGCAAGGGCGCGAAGCAGGAAAAAGGCTATAAATCGTCGGCCCAGGCGCCGATCTCGCTGGTCAAGCCGCGCGTGCCGCGGGGCGGCGGCAGCCGCCATCCGGTCAGGGCCAGGCATTGAGAGGCGGCGCGCGGCGCGGCAGCGGCGGCCCCGCTTGTGACGAACAGTTGCAGTCGCGCCGGACACGCCCTACAATCTCGGTCTTGCGTTAGCGCTAAGGCTGCACCCATGGAAATGCGGCGGACGCCGGCGGCGCCGCACCATCACAAAACAACCCTTACTGCCGTCAACGCCGCCTCAAGGTGAGCGTGCCAATGCGGCAGTAGTAATCGGAGTCAATATGGCGTTCTTGCAAGGCAAAAAAATCCTCATCACCGGCTTGCTGTCGAACCGGTCCATCGCCTACGGCATCGCAAAAGCCTGCCACCGCGAAGGCGCCGAACTGGCCTTCACCTATGTTGGCGAGCGCTTCAAAGACCGCATCACCGAGTTCGCCAAGGAATTCAACAGCGAGCTGATCTTCGACTGCGACGTCAGCAGCGACGAACAGATCACGGCCGTCTTCACCGACCTGGCCGCGCACTGGGACCGCCTCGACGGCCTGGTGCACGCGATCGGCTTCGCGCCGCGCGAAGCCATCGCCGGCGACTTCCTCGACGGCCTGTCGCGCGAAGGCTTCAAGATCGCCCACGACATCTCCGCCTACAGCTTCCCGGCGATGACCAAGGCCGCCCTGCCGCTGCTGCGCGAAGGCTCGTCGGTGCTGACGCTGACCTACCTGGGCGCCGTCCGCGCCATTCCTTACTACAACACCATGGGCCTGGCCAAGGCTTCGCTGGAAGCGTCGGTGCGCTACCTGGCCGAATCGCTGGGCCAGAAGGGCATACGCGCCAACGGCATCTCGGCCGGCCCGATCAAGACCCTGGCCGCGTCCGGCATCAAGGACTTCGGCAAACTGCTCGGCTTCGCCGCCTCGCACGCGCCGCTGCGCCGCAACGTCACCATCGACGAAGTGGGCAACACGGCCGCCTTCATGCTCTCCGACCTCGCCTCCGGCATCACCGGCGAGATCACCTATGTCGACGGCGGTTTCTCGCACGTGATGGGCTTGAACGCGGAAGACTACTAAGCCGGCGCCCCGGCACCGAAGAAAAAGCGCCCTTCGCGGCGCTTTTTGTCCATGTATACGGCATATCGTCCCGCTTCACGCCGAATACCGCAATTAAGCCGTGCAAAAATACCGAAAATACGGTATAGTCCTGTTTGTGCGCTGCAATATGTTTTCGCAAGAAACAAAGCGATGGCAACACCGCAGTTACATAAAAAATATAAACCCTAGCAGCTTCGCAAGCCTTCGCGCATCCCACGGATGCCGCTGAATAAAGCCCTCCCGCCTTGTGTGTCGCACCTGACACCGTCCCGGCGCAAAGCTTTTGTGCCGAAATTTCTTTCTATTTGAGTCATTTCGTTTTGGTTGGCGTTGCTATTTTGCGTTCTGCTTTTTGCAAGAACGCTGATTTTTACGAAAGAAAAGAATGACATTTGAATCCCTTGGCCTCCATCCGTCCCTCCTCGCAGCGCTGACCGAGTCCGGCTACACCGCCCCGACCGCCGTCCAGGCGCAAGCGATCCCGGCCGCGATCGAAGGCCGCGACTTGCTGGTTTCCTCGCAAACCGGTTCCGGCAAGACGGCCGCTTTCATGCTGCCATCGCTGCACAAACTGGCCAGCAGCGAACAGAGCGCCGCCGGCAAGACCGCCAACCAGGAAATGCAGGCCGCCCGCGCCCGCGGCGACCGTCCGCGCTTCAAGGCCGCCCAGCCAAAAATGCTGGTGCTCACGCCGACCCGCGAACTGGCCCTGCAAGTGACGACCAACACCGACAAGTACAGCACCGGCATACGCCGCATCAAGGCCGTGTCCATCCTGGGCGGCATGCCTTACCCTAAACAAATGCAATTGCTGGCCAAGAATCCCGAGATCCTCGTCGCCACCCCAGGCCGCTTGATCGACCACATGGATTCGGGCAAGATCGACTTCTCGCAACTGGAAATCCTGGTGCTGGACGAAGCGGACCGCATGCTCGACATGGGTTTCATCGACGACATCGAAAAAATCGTCGAAGCGACGCCGGAAGGCCGTCAAACCATGCTGTTCTCGGCCACGCTGGACGGCGTTGTCGGCAACATGGCGCGCCGCATCACGAAGAACCCGCTGATCATCCAGATCGCCGGTTCGTCGAGCAAGCATGAAAACATCGTGCAGCGCGTCCACTTCGTCGACGACCTGTCGCACAAGAACCGCCTGCTGGACCACCTGCTGCGCGACGAAACGCTGGACCAGGCCGTGGTCTTCACCGCCACCAAGCGCGACGCCGACACCATCGCCGACCGCCTGAACATCGCCGGCTTCTCGGCTGCCGCCTTGCACGGCGATATGCACCAGGGCGCGCGCAACCGCACCCTGGACGGCATGCGCCGCGGCCAGGTGAAGGTGCTGGTTGCCACCGACGTTGCCGCCCGCGGCATCGACGTGCCAACGATCACCCACGTGTTCAACTACGACCTGCCGAAGTTCCCGGAAGACTACGTCCACCGCATCGGCCGCACCGGCCGCGCCGGCCGTAACGGTCTGGCCATTTCCCTGGTCAACCACGCCGAAGGCATGAACGTCAAACGCATCGAGCGCTTCACCAAGCAATTGATCCCGGTCAACGTCATCGAAGGCTTCGAGCCGAAGAAGACCGCGTCGGCGCCACGCTCGACCGCGCGTCCAGGCAGCTGGAAACCGGGCGACAACCGCGGCGGCGCCAAGCCTAGCGGCCAGCGCACGTTCAGCAAGCCAGGCACCGGCGGCGGCTACAAGGGTTCCAACCCGCGCAGCGCCGACGGCGCGCGCCGCACCTACGGCGACCGTTAATCGCCCCGGCGGCAAGCAATCCGTAAAAACGGCCAGCAGAGCGATCTGCTGGCCGTTTTTTTATGTGCGCATGGCCGCGCGGCTGAATAACTGGCTGTTAGGCGACGAACAAACGCGAACCCGGCACGACGCTAGCCGTCCAAGCCGCGCCCCAGCCTGCGCCGGCCGGACCGCCACCGCCCGGCCGGCGCCTTGATTATGCTTGCCCGGCGATGTCGGCCCGCACCTGGCTCTTGCGCAGCAGACGCGTGCCGCTCGACATCGCCTTGTCGATCTGCATCGCCTCGACGTAGCGGCTGCGGTAGGCGGGGTCCTGCGGCGTCAGCAGGGTCAGCCGCTCCTTCGCCCGCGTGACCGCCACGTAAAAGCGGTTCTCCTCTTCCCTGCTCGCGGCCTTGCTGCGAGGGAATTCGTCTATCGCCAGATAAGGCACAATCACGTGCGCGTATTCCAGTCCCTTGATGTGGTCGATGCAGGCGATGGTGACCTTGTGCGGCGTCCTGGCGTCGGCCAGGCCGTCCTCCATATCGCCCAGCCATTGCGAGAACGCGGCCAGGTCGGTGCCGGCCTCGCCGCAGACGGCGATGAAACCGTTGATCGACTTCGCCACCACGCGCGCCTGGTCGGGATCGACATAGATGCGGCGCGCCGTCTGCTCCAGTTTCATCACGTCAAATACATGCCGCAAGGCGTCGCCGGCCGGCGTGGCCGGGTCCAGCCCGCGCAGGTAGTCGACGGCCGCCAGCGTCAGCGCCGCCTTGTCCTTGTTGGCGGACTTGCCCAGCTGGTTGTCGAGGAAACCTTCCAGCAGCTCGGGATAGGTCGACACGTCGTCCTTGGCCTGCTGCAACTCGGCACGCGTGAATGGAATCTCGGCAAAGACGATCAGCGCTTCGAGGATGTCGGCGCGGCGTTGCGCGCTCTTGACGCCGTGTAAATCCTTGCGGGCAATCGCCACCATGCCGCGCATCATCAGCACTTCCTGGCTGCACAGATAGCTTTGCATCTCCACGAAGCAGTAGGGAATCCGCTGCTGGAACAGCGCCGTTTCGACGCGCACCGACTGGTCGCGGTCGCGCAGCAGGATCGCCACGCCGCCGTAACCGTTGCCGGCCGCCTGCCACTGCGCCAGCGCGCCGAGCAGTTGCGCCGCGCAGGCGCGCGGATCGGCGGCGTCGTAAGTCAGCAGCTCGATCTGCGTGCCGCGCGCCAGCGCCGACTCGCTCGCCTTGCCCTTGAACGTCGCGACGGCCTGGGCCAGTTCCGGCCCGTAGCGGTAGCTGCGGGTCAGCGGATAGCGCGCCAGCGCGGGGAATTCCTGGTTGAAGCGCTCGCGCAGGAAGCGGTGATCGGCCCCCGACCAGGTGTAGATAACCTGGTCCTTGTCGCCGGCGCCGCAGAAAAACGCGTTGCTGCGGCGTATCAGCATCGCCAGCAGGCGGAACGAGGCTTCGTTCAAGTCGTGCAGTTCGTCGGCGACGATGACCTGGAACTGCGGCAACTGCTCGCGCAGCGGCGCGTCGTCGGCCATCAGGCGCACCAAATCGTAGGTGGCGTCGAAGGGGGCGCGGAAATCGATCTCGCCGCTGTCGGCGCCGCGCATGCTCTCGTACTCGCGTATCCACAGGTAGTTGGTGCGCGACATGCCGAGCATCTCGATATTGTCGTCGATCGAGTTGTACTCGAAGTCGGGGCTGTGGAAGTCCAGCCTGGCCTTGGTGCGCAACTGCAGCTTGAGGAACTCGGCGATGGCCGTATTGGTCGTGCTGATTTCCAGCGGGTAGCGGTGGGCGTACTTGTGCGACACGTTTTCCAGCGCCTGCAGCGCGTAGGGCCGCAGCTCCTCCCATGCGGCGACGCTGGTGGGCACCTCCGGCTCGACCTTGCGCAGGATGGCGCGGGCCAGGTCGTCGAAGGTTTCAATCGTCAGGCGCTTGATGATGGGCGCGGCCAGGCCGATTTCGGCCAGGCGCTGCTTCAACGCCTGCTTGGCGGCCTGGGTGAAGACCAGCGCCAGCGTGCGCTCGGGCAGGCGGCCGCGGTACAGGGACTCGGCCAGGCGCAGCGCCAGCGTGGTGGTCTTGGCGGCGCCGGCGTTGGCGTCGATCAGCACGACGCGTTTTTGCGCCGTCTGGATCGCCAGTTGCTCGGCGGTCGGCTTGATGCGCTTCGGGATGAATTGCGCGGTGTTTTCTGTACTCAAAACGATTCCTGGTGACGGTGTTGGGCAAATGCCGGGGCGCTACCAGGCGCAGGTGCGCAAGCCGGCGAAGACGTCGTCGCGCTCGGGCAGGTAGAAGTTGCGGAACTTGGCCGAGTGCAGCCGCGCCGGCGTGGCGAACGAGGCGCCGCGCAGCACCTGGTGGCTCATGAACCACGGCTCCGAATACTCGCGGTAGGCGTCCGCCGCGAAACCGGGATAAGGCGCGAACGGCGATGCCGTCCACTCCCACAGGTGGCCCCACTGGAACGCCGCATGCCCCGACAGCGCCGCATACTCCCACTCGGCCTCGGTGGGCAGCCGCCGCCCGGCCCAGGCGCAGTACGCTTGCGCCTCGTACAGGTTGACGTGGCGCACGGGATCGGCCGCCGCCAGCGTGCTCAGGCGGCCGTGGCTGACGCTGCGCCATTGCAAGTCCTGGCGCTGCCAGTAGCGCGGCGCCGAGCGCTCCTGCTGCATCAGCCAGGCGCTGCCGGCCGCGCTCCAGTGCTGGCGGTTCTGGTAGCCGCCGTCGGCGACGAAATCGGCGTACTGGGCGTTCGACACCAGCGAGGCGGCCATCGTGAACGGCGCCACGTGGCACGGGTGGGCGCGCTTCTCATTGTCGAAGACGAAGCCGCCGCGCTCCGCACTGCCCAGTTGCAGCGTGCCGCCGGGGAAGGCGATGTCCTGCGACGAAGCCAGCGCCGGCAGGCCCAGCGCCAGATCGGGCGGCGCGTCCAGCCCCAGCGTCTGCAAGGTGTACAGCAGGGCTTCGCCGTGCATGTCCTCGTGCGCCAGCGCCAGCCGGTACGGATACAGGGCGGCGTCCTCGTTCGGCTCGCGCGAGAGTTTGTCGAGCACGCGGTCCTGCACCTCGCGGCAATAGGTTTTCAGCGCGCCCGTGGCCGGCAAGTCGAGCGACCAGCGGCTGCGGTGCGGCACCGTGTTGGAGTCGAACAGCTCGTCGCCGCGCGTGAGCAGCGAGTTGTACACGGCGTCGGCCGGATGGCTGGACGCCGCCTCGCGCAGGATGAACCATTCGGCGAACCAGGCGATGTGGCCGAGCTCCCACAGCGGCGGGTTGACGATGCGCATTTGCGGCACGCGCGCGGCCGCGTCCAGTCCCGCGGCGGCAAAACAGTCGAACAGGCCCAGCGTATAATGGCGGGCTTCGCGCAGGGCGGCCGCCAATTCTTGTGGTGATGCGGTGGTAAACGATGCAATATGTGATGTCATAGACTGATTGTAACGACTTTTGATAGGTAAGCAACCTTGACGGCAGCCCATATCTGGATTGTCAGCCCGGCCTCGGCCGCCGCCAACAACGGCAACTGGCAGACAGCCAGCCGCTGGGCGCGCTTTTTGCGCGGACGCTACCGCGTCACGCTGGCGCAGCAGTGGCCGCCCGAGGGGCCGCCCGGCCCGGCGCCGGCGCTGCTGATCGCGCTGCACGCGCGCCGCTCGGCGGCCTCGCTGGCCGCCTTCGCCGCCGCCCACCCGCAACGCCCCACCCTGCTGCTCCTGACCGGCACCGACCTGTATCGCGACATGCACACGGATGGCGCGGCGCAAGCCTCGCTGCGCCGCGCCGGCGCGCTGGCGCTGCTGCAGCCGGCCGGCCTGGCCGAGCTGGCGCCGGCGCTGCGCGCCAAGGCCCACGTGATCTACCAGTCGGCGCCGGCGCTGCGCCCCGCCGCGGGCGCGCGGCGTTACTTCGACGTCTGCATGGTCGGCCACCTGCGCGCCGAAAAAGACCCGGCCACCTTCATGCGCGCGGCCGCGCTGCTCGACGGCGCCGGCGTGCGCCTGCTGCACATCGGCGCCGCCCTCGATCCGGCGCTGGGCGCGCTGGCGGCCGCCACGCAGGCGGCCACGCCGCGCTACCGCTGGCTGGGGCCGCTCGGCCACGCGGCCACGCGCCAGCGCCTCAAACGCTGCCGCCTGATGGCGCTCAGCTCGCACATGGAAGGCGGCGCCAACGTCATCATCGAAGCCGTCACCAGCGGCGTGCCCGTGCTGGCCAGCGACATCGGCGGCAACCGCGGCATGCTGGGCGAGGACTACGCCGGCTACTTCCCGGCCGGCGACGCCGCCGCGCTGGCCGCGCTGATCGCCCGCGCCGCCGCCGACGCCGCCTTTTACGCGCGGCTGCGCGCCCAGTGCGCGGCGCGCGCGCCGCTGTTCACGCCGGCGGCCGAGCAGACAGCCTTGCTGCAGTTGGTGGATAATCTGCTGCGGCGGGAATTTCCCCCTTACACAACCACATGGACCCCACAATGAGCACACCAGCAGAGCAGCCGATCAAACTCACCTCGTTTTCCCACGGCGGCGGCTGCGGCTGCAAAATCGCGCCGGGCGTGCTGGCCGAAATCCTGAAAAACACCAACGGCTTCCCGGTGCCGAAGGAGCTGATGGTCGGCATCGAAACGGCCGACGACGCCGCCGTCTACAAGCTCAACGACGAACAGGCGCTGATCGCCACCACCGACTTCTTCATGCCCATCGTCGACGACCCCTTCGACTTCGGCCGCATCGCCGCCACCAACGCCATCTCCGACGTCTACGCGATGGGCGGCACGCCCATCATGGCGCTGGCCCTGGTCGGCATGCCGATCAACAAACTGCCGCTCGACACCATCGGCCAGATCATCAAGGGCGGCGAAGCCATCTGCGCCGAGGCCGGCATCCCGATCGCCGGCGGCCACACCATCGACTCGGTCGAACCCATCTACGGCCTGGTCGTGCTCGGCCTGGTGCACCCGTCCAAGGTCAAGCGCAACGCCGACGCCAGGGCCGGCGACGTGCTCATCCTGGGCAAACCGCTGGGCGTGGGCGTGCTGTCGGCGGCGCTGAAAAAGAATGTCCTGGGCGAAGACGGCTACGCGGCGATGATCGCCAACACCACCAAACTGAACAAGCCGGGCAAGGCCCTCTCGGACATGCCCGGCGTGCACGCGCTGACCGACGTCACCGGCTTCGGCCTGCTGGGCCACCTGCTGGAACTGGCCCGCGGCGCCGGCCTGACGGCGCAGCTGAACATGGCGCAGATCCCGCTGCTGCCGGGCGTCGAACAACTGGCGCACGACGGCTACTTCACCGGCGCCTCGGGGCGCAACTGGGACGCCTACGGCAAGGACGTGACGCTGTCGCCGAGCATCAGCCAGGCGCAGCACATGCTGCTGACGGACCCGCAAACCTCGGGCGGCCTGCTGGTGTCGTGCGATGCCGGCAGCGTCGACGCCGTGCTGGCGCTGTTCGCGCGCGAAGGCTTCGACGGCGCCGCGGTGATTGGCGAAATGGTGGCCGGCGCGGCGCGCGTCCAGGTCGCCGCCTAAGCGCCACCCCTGGGGTCAGGTCTAGACATGGCGGTTTACCCTTGCCCAAGGGGAAAAACCGCCATGTCTAGACCTGACCCCAGCAGTGATTGCAACACTTGCGGGGGATTTTTCTTGACAGCCGCCGCCGCCTTCCTTTACATTGGGTCCATGTCTTCCTTTGCCCATCTCTCTCCTTCCCTGCTGTCGCTAAGCACGCGACTACTAGCAAGCGCTTAAGCCGTTTGCCGTATTGCTTCGCCTGGCTGCGCCGGCGCGTTTCAAAACCCCCAGGAAGGTTGTTTAGATGTTGCTCCCCGCCCCATACGTCTTGTTCTGCCGCCGCGCGCCTTGCTCCGCCTGCCTGCACGCGCCCGCTTCGCCAGCCCTAGTTCTACCGATCGGTTGCCTGGCCTAGTGTGACGTGGCCGCCCGGCAGCCCTGCGCCACATCGTCGTTCCATCCGGTTTTCCCCTTTCGTTTTCCAGGAGTCCCCCATGATGTTGCAGAACCCAGCTTCCAAGTACCGCGCCTTCCCGCAAGTGAAATTGACCGACCGCCAGTGGCCCGATAACGCGATCACCAAGCCGCCTATCTGGATGAGCACCGATTTGCGCGACGGTAACCAGGCGCTGATCGAGCCGATGAGCGCCGAGAAGAAGCTGCGTTTCTTCGAGATGCTGGTGCAGATCGGCTTGAAGGAGATCGAGGTGGGCTTCCCGTCCGCGTCGCAGACGGATTTCGATTTCGTCCGCAAGCTCGTCGAGGAAAACCGCATCCCCGACGATGTCACGATCATCGTGCTGACGCAGTCGCGCGACGAGTTGATACGCCGCACCGTCGCCTCGGCCGCCGGCGCCAGGCGCGCCATCGTCCACCTGTATAACTCGGTGGCGCCGGTGTTCCGCAAGGTGGTGTTCGGCATGTCGCGCGAGGAGATCACGCAGATCGCCACCAGCGGCACCACCCTCGTCAAGCAGTTGGTCGCCCAGCACCCGGAGACGGAGTGGGGCTTCGAGTACACGCCGGAGTCGTTCTCGACGACGGAGCTGGATTTCTCCAAGCATATCTGCGACGCCGTCAGCGCCATCTGGAAGCCGACGCCGCACAATAAGATGATCGTCAACCTGCCCTCGACGGTCGAGTGCAGCACGCCCAACGTCTACGCCGACCAGATCGAGTGGATGTCGCGCAAGTTGGCGCGGCGCGATTCGCTGATCATCAGCGTGCATCCGCACAATGACCGCGGCACGGCCGTCGCCTCGGCCGAGCTGGCCGTGATGGCCGGCGCCGACCGCGTCGAGGGCTGCCTGTTCGGCAACGGCGAGCGCACCGGCAATGTCGACCTGGTCACGCTGGCGATGAATTTGTACACCCAGGGCGTCCACCCCGGCCTGGATTTCTCCGACATCGACTCGGTGCGCAAGTGCGTCGAGGAATGCAACCAGTTGCCGGTCCACCCGCGCCACCCCTATGCGGGCGACCTCGTCTTCACGGCCTTTTCCGGTTCGCACCAGGACGCCATCAAGAAGGGCTTCGCCCAGCAACAGCCGGGCGCGCTGTGGGAAGTGCCGTACTTGCCGATCGACCCGGCCGACATGGGCCGCAGCTACGACGCGGTGATCCGCGTCAACAGCCAGTCCGGCAAGGGCGGCATGGCGTATCTGCTGGAGCAGGAATATGGCCTGGTGTTGCCGCGCCGCCTGCAGATCGAGTTCAGCCGCGCCGTCCAGGCCGTCGCCGACGCCAGCGGCCGCGAGATCGCCGCCACGGAAATCCATGACATCTTCAGCCGCGAGTATTTCGAGCAGACCTCGCCCTACTCCTACGGCGCGCACCGGATGGTCGAGGACAGCAGCAGCGACGAGCCGGTGCAGATCGACATCACGCTGGCGCACCGCCAGTCGACGCTGGCCCTGCAGGGCGGCGGCAACGGCCCGATCGACGCCTTCGTCAACGCCCTCGGCCTCGACGTCAAGCTGATGGACTACCACGAGCACGCGATCGGCCACGGCGCCAACGCCCAGGCCGCCTGCTACGTCGAGCTGCGCCTGGACAACGGCCCTACCCTGTTCGGCGCGGCCATCGACAGCAACATCGTCACCGCCTCGTTCAAGGCCGTGCTCAGCGCCGTCAACCGCCAGTTGAACAGCAAGGCGGCGGCCGGCGCGCCGGCGGCCAGCGTCGCCGCCTAAGCGGCGCGGCGATTAGTCGGGCGCGACGTCGATGCGGTTGCGCCCGTCCGCCTTGGCCCGGTACAAGGCCGCGTCGGCGCGCAGCAGCGCGGCGTCGACGCCGTCGCCGGCGCGCAGCCCGGCCACGCCGATGCTGACCTGGACGGCGATGCGCCGCGCGCCGTCCGGCAAAGGCTTGCGCGCCAGGCGCGCCTGCAGGCGCAGCCCGAAGGCGCGCGCCTGCTGCGCATCGGCGCCCGGCAGGATGACGGCGAATTCCTCGCCGCCGATGCGGCCGGCCGCGTCGACCTTGCGCAGTTCCAGCCGCAGCATGGCGGCAAAATGCTTGAGCGCCAGGTCGCCGGCGGCGTGGCCGTAGCGGTCGTTGATGTCCTTGAAGTGGTCCAGATCCATCATCAGCACGGCGGCGCGCTCCCCCTTGTCGCGGCCGAGGCGGGCCAGGTGTTCGTCCATGCGCTGCATGAAATGGCGGCGGTTCGGCAGCCCGGTCAGGAAATCCACCGTCGCCAGTTGCTGCAACTGCCGCTCGATGCCCTTGCGCTCGGTGATGTCGCTGATGAAGCCGTGCCACAGCGTGGCGCCGCCGGCGAGGCGGCGCGGCTGGGCGTCGCCCTGGCGCCAGCGCACCCCCTGCCCCGGCAGCACGACGCGGTATTCGCATTGCCAGCGGCTCAGCGCGGCGGCCGAGGCGGCCAGCGAGGCCCGGTAGGCGTCCAGGTCGTCCGGATGAATCAAGGCGTCGACGGCGGCGGCGCTGTCGCGCACCTGCTGCGGCGCCAGCCCGTAGATGGCGCGGATGCCGGCGCTGGCGTGCGGAAAGCTGGCGCGCCCGTCCACTTCCTGCAGGTATTGGTAGACCATGCCGGGCATGTCGTCGGTCAGGTTGGTCAGCAGCTCGGCGCTGCGGCGCAGTTGCTCGGCCAGCGCCATCTGCGTCGAGATGTCGTGGGAAATGCCGGTCATGCGCAGCGGCCGGCCGGCGCCGTCGCGGCTGACCACCTTGCCGCGGCTGACGATCCACTTGTAACTGCCGTCCTTGCAGCGGATGCGGTACTGCGCCTCGTACATCTCGGTGCGGCCGTCGAAGTGCGCGGCGATGCGCGCCTGCACCATGGCCAGGTCGTCCGGGTGCACGCGCGCGTAGCTGTCCTCGATGCGGCTCATGGTGTCATCCTCGGCGTAACCGAGCATGCGCTTCCAGGCGCGCGAATAGCGGATCTCGCCGCTGTCGACGTGGCGGTCCCAGACGCCGGTGCCGCTGCCCTCGATGGCCAGCGCCAGCTCCGCCTCGCTGCTGGCGCCGCCCAGGGCGGCCGACGCCAGGGCGTCGCGCGGAGTCGGAAAGCTGGTCACGGTTGCCCTCGTGCTGTGGGTGAATGAAAAATGCCGCCTTCGCAAATGATAGCAGGGATAGCCGCGCGCCAGCGGCTATCTCAGCGCGCCAGGCGGATGCCGCTGAACTGCCAGCGCGCGCCCGCCGGGAAGAAGTTGCGGTAACTGGCGCGCGCGTGCCCGGCCGGGGTGGCGCACGAAGAGCCGCGCAGCACGTATTGATTGAGCATGAATTTACCGTTGTATTCGCCCAAGGCGCCGGACGCCGCCCGGTAGCCCGGGTAGGCGGCGTAGCTGCTGCTGGTCCATTGCCAGCAGTGGCCGAACAGTTGCGTCAGGCCCTTGCCCGCGGCGGCGGCCGGGTGCAGCCCGCCGGCCGCGACGGCGACGCCGCGCGCCGCGCATTCCCACTCGGCCTCGGTGGGCAGGCGCGCGCCGGCCCAGTGGGCGTAGGCGTCGGCCTCGAACAGCGACAGGTGGACGGCCGGCAGTTGCGCCGCCAGCGGCTGCGGGCCGTACAGCGTGAATTCCTGCCAGCCGCCCCGGCCGTCGCGGCGCCAGTAGAGCGGGCAGTCCAGCCCCTGCGCGCGCACCCAGTCCCAGCCCTCGGCCAGCCACAGCGCGGGGTTGCGGTAGCCGCCGGCCTCGATGAAGGCCAGGTATTCGCCGTTCGTCACCAGCCGCGTGGACAGCTGGAACGGCGCGATGAACTGGGTGTGGCGCGGCAGTTCGTTGTCGAAGCAAAAACCGGCGCCGTCGTGGCCGACTTCGCCCAGGCCGCCGGCGAAGCGCAGCCAGGACTGCGGCGCGGCCGGCGCGGCGGCGCTGGACGGCGCGTCGAAATAGGCCGGCAGCAGGGCGTTCTGCGCCAGCAGGTGCTTGACGTCGGTGAGCATCAGCTCCTGGTGCTGCTGCTCGTGCTGCAAACCCAGTTCCAGCAACGCCGCCAGCTCGGCGTCGGCGCCCGCCGCCAGCAGGCCGGCGATGCGGGCGTCGACGGCGGCGCGGTAGGCGCGCACCTGCGCCATGCCCGGCCGCGTCAGCAGGCCGCGCTGGGCGCGCGGGTGCTTGTCGCCGATGCCGTTGTAATAGGAGTTGAACAGCACGCGGAAGGCCGGGTGGAAAGGCGCGAAGTGGCGTTCCAGCCGCTCCAGGATGAAGGTTTCGAAGAACCAGGTGGTGTGCGCCAGATGCCATTTGACGGGGCTGGCGTCGCTCATCGACTGGGCGCCGCAATCCTCGTCCGTCAGCGGTTCGGCCAGTTTCAGCGAGCGCTGCCGCACGCTGTCGTAGCGCGCCTGCGGGCTGGCGCCGGGGTCGTCTCTGGACATGGTCAGTGGCGGATCGCGCGGGCGTGGATGACGGCGAACCATTGCGCCGGGTCGGTCCAGGTGCGCGCGGCCGAGAAGCCGGCCTGTCCCAGCAGGCCGACGAAGCCCTCGCGCGTGTATTTGTAGCTGTCCTCGGTGTGGATGCGCTCGCCGCAGGCGAAGCGCCGCGCCCCGGCCGGCCAGCGCACCTCCACGTCGGTGCGCGCCTCCAGGTGCATTTCGACGCGCTGCGCGGCGGCGTCGTAGAAGCCGCGGTGGCGCCACTGGCGCACGTCGAAGTCGGCGCCGATCAGCTGGTTCAGGTGGCGCAGCAGGTTCAGGTTGAAGGCCGCCGTCACGCCCAGCGCGTCGTCGTAGGCGGCGTCCAGGGTGGCGCTGTCCTTGACCAGGTCGATGCCGATCAGCAGCGCGCCGTCGTCGCAGACGTTGGCGCGCAGGCGGCGCAGGAAGGCGATGGCCTGCTCCGGCGCGAAGTTGCCGATCGACGAGCCGGGGTAAAAGAACAACCGCTGGTCGGCGCGCACGGTGCCGGGCAGTTCCAGCCGGCTGGAAAAGTCCAGCCCGAGGCCGCTCATTTCGATGTGCGGGAAGCGCTGCTGCAGGCGGCCCAGCGATTCGCGCAGGAAATCGTAGCAGATGTCGACGGCCACGTACTGGGCCGGGTGCAGCAGCGGGAACAGGCTGGCCGCCTTCGCGCAGTTGCCCGCGCCCAGGTCGATCAGGGTGGCGCCGGCGCCGACGGCGCGGGCGATCTCGGCGCCGTACTGGGCGAGGATGGCCGCCTCGGTGCGGGTCGGATAGTACTCGGGCAATTCGCAAATCGCCTCGAACAGCCTGGAGCCGAGGGCGTCGTACAGGTACTTGGGCGAGGTGGCCGCGCGCGGCGCCAGCAGGCCGGCGCTGATTTCGGCGATAATGGCGGCGCCGGCCCGCGCGGCGCGGCTGGGCGGAATGGGCGCATCGGACACTTGTTTGGCTTCGGACATAGGCTTGGCTGACAGTGTGGTGTGGATGGCCGCATCCCTGCATCAATGGCGCGGAGTCGCTGCTGCTGATGACATGTTTGTTATCATAGCCGAATATCGCACGGTTGCGGCGCGCGGGCGGAACGGCCCGCCGGGCCGCGTCCCTTTCATAGCCCGGCCGCAACGCGCCGCATTGCCAACATCAAGCCAAGGTGACTCTCATGAGCATATTTTCCCCGGTTAAGTCCTTGCTGTCGGCCGCCCTGGCCGCCAGCGTCCTGCTCGGCGCCGCGCAGGCGCAGACCGTGTTGCGCGTCTCGGCCATTCCGGACGAGGCGCCGACCGAGCTGCAGCGCAAGTTCAAGCCGCTGGGCGAGTACCTGGAGAGGAAGGTCGGCATGCGGGTCGAGTTCACCCCCGTCACCGACTACGCCGCCTCGGTCGAGGCGCTGATCAACCGCAAGGTCGACATGGTCTGGTTCGGCGGCTTCACCTTCGTGCAGGCCAAGGAGCGCAGCAAGAACCAGATCACGCCGCTGGTGCAGCGCGCCGAGGACGAGAAGTTCAAGTCCGTCTTCATCACCACCAGCAAGGACATCAACAAGCTCGACGACCTGCGCGGCAAGACCCTGTCGTTCGGCTCGGAGTCGTCGACGTCCGGCCACCTGATGCCGCGCGCCTACCTGCTGGCGGCGAAGATCGACCCGGACGCCGACTTGAAGCGCATCGCCTTCTCCGGCGCGCACGACGCGACGGTGGCGGCGGTGGCCGGCGGCAAGGTCGACGCCGGCGCGCTGAACATCTCCGTGTGGGAAAAACTGGTCGCCGAGAAGAAGGTCAACCCCGCCGTCGTGCGGGTGTTCTACACGACGCCCGGCTATTACGATTACAACTGGAGCGTGCGCTCGGACATGCCCGCCGAGCTGCGCAAGAAAATCAGCGACGCCTTCCTGGCGCTGGACCCGTCCCGGCCGGAAGACAAGGTGATCCTCGACTTGCAGCGGGCCAGCAAGTTCATCCCGACCAAGGCCGAGAATTACGCCACCATCGAAGCGGCCGCGCACAACGCCGGCTTGCTGAAGAAGTAAGGGACGCCGACCGGCATGACGACGTATAGCCTGGAGCAGTTGACGGTGCGCCACCCCGGCGCCGGCCGCCGCGCGGCACTGCACGACATCAGCCTGGTCGTGGCGCAGGGCGAGCACGTGGCGCTGATCGGCCCCTCGGGCGCCGGCAAGACGACGCTGCTGGCGACGCTGGCCTGCGCGCAGCGGCCCGACAGCGGCCGCTTCACGGCCTTCGGCGTCGACCCCTGGGCCCTGCCGGAGGCGCAGCGCCACCGGCTGCGCGCGCGCGCCTTCCTGGCGCCGCAGACGCCGCCGCTGCCGCCGCGCCAGCGCGTCGTCACGGCCGTGCTGGCGGCGCGGCTGCCGCACTGGAGCTTGTGGCGGGCGCTGCGCTCGCTGTTCAAGCCGCTGGAGCCGGAGGCGGCCTGGCAGGCGCTGGCGCGCTTCCAGCTCGGCGACAAGCTGTACGCGCGCGTCGACCGCCTGTCCGGCGGCGAGCGCCAGCGTTGCGGGCTGGCGCGCCTGCTGCTGTCGGATGCGCAGGCGCTGCTGGTCGACGAGCCGCTGTCGGCGCTCGACCCGACCCTGGCGCAACTGACGCTGGCGACCCTGCGCCAGGAGGCGACGGCGCGCGGCGCGACCCTGATTTGCAGCCTGCACCAGGTGGACATGGCGCGCGCCCACTTTGCCCGCCTGGTCGGGCTGAAGGATGGCCGCATCGTCTTCGATCTGCCGCGCGAGGCCGTCAGCGAGGCCATGCTCGCCGCGCTGTACCAGAACGAGGTGGACGGGGCGGCCGGCGCCGCGCCGCATGCGGCGCCGGCGCGCCTGGCCGCCGGCGCCTGCTTTTAGCGGGCAGCCCCTGGCCATCGCCCCATCTGCCCGCATGAAGCAAGCATCCCCACCGTCCGGCGCCACGCGCCACCCCGACCCCGCCTGGCGCGGCCGCGTCGGCCTGGCCGCGCTCGCCGCGCTGCTGCTGTGGCCCATGCTGGTCGTCAGCGAATTCCAGCCGTCCATCCTGTTCGACCGCCGTAGCCTGGCCGCGACGGGGCAATTCCTCGCCGGCTTCATGCCGCCGGCCCACTCCGCCGACTTCCTGCGCATGCTGCTGCGCGAAACCTGGCACACCGTGGCCATCGCCAGCGCCGGCCTGACGCTGGCCCTGCTGGGCGCGATCCCGGCCACGCTGCTGGTGACGGAGCGGCTGTCGATATCGCGCCTGGGCAGCGGACGCATGCGCCCGCTGTCGGCCGCCGTGCGCCTATGCGTGCGCTGGTTGCTGGTGCTGCTGCGCAGCGTGCCCGAACTGGTGTGGGCGCTGCTGTTCGTGCGCATCGTCGGCCTGGGCCCGACGGCCGGCGTGCTGGCCATCGCGCTGACCTATTGCGGCATGCTGGGCAAGGTGTACGCGGAAATCCTCGAATCGTCCGAGGCGCAGGCCAGCGAGACGCTGCTGAGGAACGGCAGCGGGCGCCTGGCCGCGCTCTTATATGGCGCCCTGCCCGAGTCCGCCTCGGAACTGGTGTCGTACACGGTCTACCGCTGGGAGTGCGCGATCCGCGGCTCCGTCGTCATGGGTTTCGTCGGCGCCGGCGGCCTGGGCCAGCGCATGGACGAGTCGATGAAGATGCTGGCCGGCGGCGAGGTGGCCTCGATGCTGCTGGTGTTCGTGCTGCTGGTGGCCGGCGCCGACGCCGTCTCGAAGATGCTCAGAAAGCGCCTCGGATGAAGCGCGGCATCTTGCCGGCCGCGCCGCCGCGTCCCTGGTCGAGCGCCGTCCTGCTGCTGGCGCTGGCGGCGCTGGCGGCGGCCAGCTTCGCCTCGCTGCCGCTGCAATGGACGGCCCTGTTCAGCGCCGCGGCGCTGGCCAGCGGCGGCGAATTTTTCGCCGGCTTCGCGCCGCCGGAGCTGGCCCTGCCCTTCGTCCGCAAAACCGCCTGGGCCGCCGCCGAAACGCTGTCGATGTCGGCGCTGGGCACGCTGCTGGCCGTGGCCGCCGCGCTGCCGCTGGCGCTGCCGGCGGCGGGCCGCTTCGGCGCCGCCGCGCGCGGCGCCATGCGCACCCTGCTCAACGTGCTGCGCGCGGTCCCGGAACTGGTGTGGGCCTCGATCCTGCTGATCGCCGCCGGCCTCGGGCCGTTCGGCGGCACGCTGGCGCTGGCCCTGCACACGGCCGGCGTGCTGGGGCGGCTGTTCGCCGACGCGCTGGAAAACGCCGCGCCGCTGCCCGAGCACAGCCTGCGCGCCAACGGCGCCGCGCCGACGGCCGCCTTCCTGTACGCCACGCTGCCGCAGACGCTGCCGCAGATGCTGTCCTATACGCTGTACCGCTGGGAAAACAATATCCGCGCCGCCGCCATTCTCGGCGTCGTCGGCGCCGGCGGCCTCGGCCAGATGTTGAAGTACCACTTGTCGCTTTTTCAAATGCAGAAGGCCGCCACGGTCATCCTCGCGATGCTACTGCTGGTTGCCCTGGTCGACGCCCTCAGCTTCGCCCTGCGCCGCGCGCTGACGCGCTAACTCACCATCGATCCCGCCCATGCTTGAATTACGTCACCTGTCCAAATCCTACGCCAGCGGCCATCCGGTGCTGGCCAAGCTGTCGCACCGCTTCCGCGCCGGCGAGTTCGTCGCCATCATGGGCGAGTCCGGCGTCGGCAAGTCGACGCTGCTGAACCTGATCGCCGGCCTCGACGCCCCCGACCCCGGCGCGGAGGCCAGCCCCATCCTGATCGAAGGCGTCGCCATGTCCGGCCTCGACGACGACGCCGCCACGCGGCTGCGGCGCGCCCGCATGGGTTTCATCTTCCAGGCCTTCCACGTGCTGCCGCACCTGACGCTGCGGCAAAACGTCGCCCTGCCGCTGCTGCTTAACGGCCTGCCGCAGGAGCGCGCCGGCGCCATGCTGGCAGCCGTCGGCCTGGGCGGCCGCGGCGAGGATTTTCCGCGCCAGTTGTCGGGCGGCGAGATGCAGCGCGTCGCCATCGCCCGCGCCCTCGTGCACCGGCCGGCGCTGGTGCTGGCCGACGAACCCACCGGCAACCTCGATCCGGACACGGCGCACGAGATCCTCTGCCTGCTGCGCGCCGAAATCAAGGCCAACGGCAGTTGCGCCATCATGGTCACCCACTCCCACGCGGCGGCCGCGATGGCCGACCACACCTTGGTATTAACAAAGGAGGGACTACAAAAAACAACATTAGTCAATCGTGTTGCGCAAACTATCAGTTAATTTTTATTACAATGCGCCACAACAATTCGTTACGTAGTATTATTGAAACATCCTTGCTTCGTTATCAATAGTGCATCGAACGCGCGCCATGCAACAAGCAATATTGCCTGGCAAACAAGCACCGGGGGCAGCCACCCCTTCTTTTTCCCTTAACCTTAGGAGGAGTAAATGAACGTACGGCAAAAGAAGCTGGAAATGATAGAAGCCATGAACCGCGCACGCGCACTCGAACCATCGAGTTTCGTGCCGAACAAGTTGCTCGACACCCTCATCGAGAAAATGAACTTGAAAAACGACGCCGAACTGTGTCGTGTTCTGGAAGTTCAGCCGCCTATCATCAGCAAAATCCGGCACCGGAAACTTTCCGTCGGCGCCACGATTTTATTGCGCATGCATGAGAAATCCGATCTCAGCATACGCGAATTAAAGGAATTGTCGACCGCATCCATGCACTGACAGCCCAGCTGATCACTGCCATGCCAGGCGTCGGCATCACGGTCCACGGCGCCAAAACAACGCGCTTGACCCTGCCAGACTAGTTATCGCAACACCTTAGACGGACAGCCCAAACAACGCTGCACGTTCTCCCCTCCCGGCCACCGCGCCGCCCGCCGTAACCAGCCCTCGCTGTACCCAGACCAGGTAATGCTTCTTATTTGCATTTAGCCGCAATCCCCTTGCATTTGCACGCCGTCTTGATGCCGCTCAAGATGGCCCGGCGTCGCCGGGCCAAGGTAGTGAAGTCGCCACTTCCGCCGCCCGGCCTGCGCCGCCATGGATGCCTCGAACCCGGCCGGGCCGTCCGCCCCGCCCCCCTCAGCGGCCGCCGCGCCGCTGCTGCTGACGCTCACGCGCGACCCCCACGCCAGCGTCGACGACAGCCACATCGCCCCCGAATGGCGCAGCGACACCTATGTGCTGTCGGGCGCGCGCGGCCTGGGCAGCGAGGAGGTCACGGTGGCCGTCGGCGCGGCCGACGTCGTCGAGCTGATCCTCAACGACGGCACGCGCCTGCTGGCCGCCGGCGACGACCTGCCGCGCTACCTCGGCCCGCCCGCCGACGCCGGCGGCGCCGGCCCGGCCCGCCTGACGGTCGGCCTGGCGCTGCGCCCCAGCGGCCCGCACCTGCCGGCCGGCGGCCGCCGCGGCGGCCTCGGCGCGTGGACGCTGAAGGCGCTGCGCATCTACCGCAGCGGCGCCGGCGGCATGACGGCGCTGGCCGCCGCCGGCGCCTTCCAGGACCGCCAGCTGGAGCACCGCCTCGGCCTGTACCGCTGCGCCACCGAGCGCTGGGAGCTGACGCCGGTGAGCGCGCTGACGCCGGCCCGCGAACCGCTGCTGCTGCTCTTGCACGGCACGGCCTCGTCGACCGAGGCGACCTTCGGCGGCCTGTGGGCGGCCGGCCTGGCGGCGCAACTGGGCGCGCTGTACGGCAACCGCATCTATGCTTTCGAGCACCGCACGCTGACCGACAGCCCGATCGCCAACGCGCTGGAACTGGTGCACCAGTTGCCGCAGGGCGCGGTGCTGCACCTGCTCAGCCATTCGCGCGGCGGCCTGGTCGGCGAGCTGCTGGCGCGCGCCCAGCGCAGCGACAGCCGCGGCGCCGTCGACCTGACCGGCGACGGCGTCGAGCGCCTCAGCGAGAACACGGTCGGCGGCGAACCGTTCAACCAGCACGATATCGACCATTTCACGGCCCAGGCGACGCTGACGGGGCGCCCCGGCCACGAGGCGGACGCGGCGCGCCTGGCCGAGCTGAACCTGGAGTTGAAGCGGCGCGCCATCCGCGTCGAGCGCTTCGTCCGCGTCGCCTGCCCGGCGCGCGGCACGACGCTGGTGTCGGGCCGGCTGGACCGCTGGGCCAGCGTGATGTTCAACCTGCTCGGCGGCAGCCTGCGCGCCGCCAGCCTGGCGCAGCCGGCGCTGGCGCCGCTGGCCGAGGCGCTCGACGTCGGCAGCTCCTTTCTGCTGGCCCTGGTGCAGCAGCGCTGCGACGCGCGCGTGCTGCCCGGCATCGAGGCGATGATGCCGGACGCGCCCCTGGTGGCGCTGCTGAACGCGCCCGACGTGCGCGTCAACAGCCCCCTGCACGTCGTCGCCGGCGACTTCAGCGGCGACGGCCTGTTGAAGTGGCTGGCCGACAGCGCCGCCGAGATTTTCTATGGCGGCCAGAGCGACCTGATCGTCAACACGGCCTCGATGACGGGCGGCGCCGCGCGCCAGCAGGCGGTGCGGCAAGCCTTCCTCAGCGGCCCGCGCGTGCACCACCTGAACTATTTCGAGCGGCCCGCCTCGGCCGCCGCCGTGCTGCAGGCGCTGGGCGGCGACGACAGCGCCTTCCAGAGCTTGCCGGCGCCCGAGCACGGCCTGATCGCCCGCGGCGGCGAGGCGCCGAAGCGGCGCGACGGCGCGCCCATCGTGCTGCTGCTGCCCGGCATCATGGGCAGCCACCTGCAGGTGGGCGCCAGCCGCGTCTGGTTCGACCCCGTCAACCTGGTCGAGGGCCAGATCGAGCGCCTGGCCGTCGGCCAGCCCAACATCGGCAGCGCCGGCTGGGTCGAGCCCTACTACGAGCAGTTCGCCCAGTTCCTCGCGCTGAGCCAGGAGGTGCGCCCCTTCACCTACGACTGGCGGCTGTCGCTGCGCGCCGCCAGCGCCGCCTTCCTGCCCGTGCTGGACGCGGCGCTGGCCGACGCCGAGAAACGCGGCCAGCCGCTGCGCATCGTCGGCCATTCGATGGGCGGGCTGGTGGCGCGGCTGGCGCTCAAGGAGCGCTGGCCGCGCTTCGCCGCCATCCCCGGCAGCCGCCTGCTGCAGGTGGGCACGCCGAACCGCGGCTCGCACGCGATGGCGGCCGTGCTGCTGGGGCGCGACGAGCTGGTGCAGATGCTGGGCAGCTGGATAGGCTGGCGCCACCCGCTGCGCCAATTCCTCGGCTTCGTGCGGGCCTTTCCCGGCGTGCTGGAGATGCTGCCGTGGCCGCCCGAGGCGGGCGCCTGCGGCGACGGCAACGACTACTTCGACGCCGCCACCTGGCAAGCCTGGGCCGAGGCCGACGCCGGCGCCGCCCTGCCGGACGGCTGGCAGGCGCCGCAGGCGCAGGCGCTGGAGCAGGCCCGCGCCACCGTCGCGCTGCTGGCCGAGGCGCCGCTGGACCCGCAGCACTGCAGCTACCTGGCCGGCTGCGCCGAGACGGCGCTGGCGCTGCGCCTGCGCGACGCCAGCATCGAAATCGCCTACGGCTTCGAGGGCGACGGCCGGGTCGCCTGGGACGGCGCCGTGCCGCCCGGCGTGCGGGCCTGGCATGTGGCGGCCGCGCACGGCGATTTGCTGCTGAAGAAGGACGCCTACCCGGCCTACCAGCAATTGCTGGAAACGGGCCACACGCTGCTGTTGCCGGACACGCCGCCGACGCTGCTGGGCGGCGGCGGCGCGGCGCAGTTCCGCGCCCGCCTAGGCGGCGCCGCGCCGCTCTACCCGACGGCGCAGGAGGTGCTGGCGGCGGCCATCGGCGGCGCCCGGCCGGCGCTGGCCCAGCCGGCGCCGCCCGAGCGCGTCAAGCTCGACATCATCCACGGCAGCATGGCCACGGCCGACGTCCCCGTGCTCACCGGCAGCTACGCCTACGAGTCGCTGCGCGGCAGCATGTCCTTCCTCGACCGCCTGCTGGACGGCCGCCTGCGGCAAATCTACGCGCTGGGGCGCTTCCCGCAAACCCCCGACGAAGCCGTCGTCGTGCTGCAACAGGAGCGCGCGCGCCGGCCCGGCGGCGCCATCGTCATCGGCCTGGGCGCGCTGGGCGAGCTGACGCCGGGCGAGCTGACGCGCGCCTTCGCCGGCGGCCTGGTCGAGTACGCGTGCGCGAAGGAGCAGTTGCAGCAGGCCCAGCACAACGCCGGCCCCTGCCCGCCGCAGACGGATGCGGGCGGCGACGCCGACGCCGCCGAGCCGGGCCTGCGCGTGGCCAGCCTGCTGTCGGGCTCCGGCTACGGCGGCCTCAGCATCGCCCTGTGCATCCGCTCGCTGGTCGACGGCCTGCGCGCCGCCAACCGCCGCCTCGAAGACGCCGGCCTGCGCAGCCGCATCCGCCACATCAGCGTCTACGAGCAGTCGGAGGCGCGCGCCATCGCCGCCGCCGGCGCCCTCGAACACATCATGTGCGAGGCGCGCTACCAGAGCGCGCTGGCCTTCGACGGCCGCATCAAGCACAGCCCCGGCGGCTACCGGCGCGTGCTGCCGGCGCTGTCGGGCGACAACGGCTGGCGCCGCGTCCACATCGTCGCCGCCGACACCTCGGGCGCGCTGCGCTTCACGCTGGTGACGGACCGCGCCCACAACAGCGTCGACGAGGAGCCCAACCAGCGCCAGGCCGTCGACGGCCTGATCCTCGACGCCACCGACAACACCACCGACCAGCCGGGCCTGTCGCGCGCCCTGTACGAGCTGATGCTGCCCAACAGCCTGAAGGCGGCGATTCCCGAAATGCGCGGCCTGATCCTGGCCGTCGACCAGAGCGCGGCCATCTACCCGTGGGAGCTGATGCGCGACGAGGCCGACAGCGAGGAAAGCCCGCTGGCCACGCGCATCGGCATGGTGCGCCAGCTGGCCACGCCGCGCGAGCGCCCGCGCGGCCTGAGCCCGCAGTCGAACAGCGTGCTGGTGGTCGGCGACACGGATTCCGGCATGAACGAACTGGCCGCCGCCCAGGCCGAGGCGCAGGAGGTCGCGCGCCTGTTCAGCAGCAACGGCTACAGCGTCGTCGACCTGTACCGGCCCAAGGCGCAGCAAGTGCTGGTGCACCTGTTCGACGAAAAATACTTCGCCATCCACCTGGCCGGCCACGGCGAGGTGGAAGGCCCCGGCACGCCGCTCACCGGCCTGGTGCTGGGGCCGAAGACGCGCCTGACGGCGGCCCAGATCAGCAAGCTCAAACGCGTGCCGCAATTCGTCTTCATCAACTGCTGCCACCTCGGCGACATGCGCCCGGACGCGGCCGCGCCGTGGTCCAAGCTGGCCGCCAACCTGGCCACGGCCTTCATCGAAATGGGCTCGAAGGCCGTCATCGCGGCCGGCTGGCGCATCGACGACCAGGCCGCCAGCGTCTTCGCGCGCAGCTTCTACCAGGGCATGATGAGCGGCGAATACTTCGGCGACGCCGTGCGGCTGGCGCGCGAGGCGACCTTCCTGCGCTACCCGGCCTCGAACACCTGGGGCGCCTACCAGGCCTACGGCGACGACCACTACCGCTTCCCCAACACGGAAACGAAGCAGTGGCGCGCCCCCGACTACCGCTACCACGGCCAGTTGCTGGCCGACCTGGAGACGCTGCACGCGCGCATCGCCGGCGGCGACGCGGCGCGGCGCCAGTCCATCCAGGACCGCCTGCAAAGCATCGAGGAGGCGGCGCGCATGCGCTTTTTCGGCGACGCCGACATCCGCGAAAAGATGGCGGCGATCCGCGCCGACCTGGCGGGGCTGGACAACACGCTGCGCGCCATCGAGCACTACCGCGCCGCGCAGAGCGCCGGCGACGGCATGCTGACCATGCACGCGCTCGAACACCTGGCCCAGCTCGAAGTGGCGCAGGGCGCGGCGCTGCTGGGCGTGGCCGTCGGCGACGGCGTGGAACGGCCGGCGGCGCCGGCGCCGGCCGCCGGCGAGGCGCTGATGCAAAGCGGCCGCCAGCGCCTGGAACTGCTGATCGAGCTGGCGCCGACGGCGCAGCGGCTGGCGCTGCTGGGGCGCTACTGGAAGCTGCGGGCGCGCCTGGCGCGGCTGCGCGGCCAGGCGCCGGAGGCGGCGCTGCTGGCGATGACGGCGGCCTACCGGCGCGCGCTGCGCGAGTCGGAGCTGCGCAGCGGCGCGGGCGACTACGAGGTCGTCTTCAACGCGCTGGTCGGCGCGCTGCTGCTGAAGGCGGCCGGCAACGAGGACGCCTGGCGCGAATTGCGGCCCGGCCTGGCCCGGCTGCTGCAGGGGGCGCTGGCCAACGCGCACCAGCGCTACGCCGAGGAGCGCAAGGCGGCCGACATCTGCGTCGAAGTCGAGAGCGCGCTGATCGCCGCGCTGTGGGCCAGCTACGAGGGGCCGCCGGACGGCCCCGTGTTCGACGCCGCCGAGCGGCAAAAAGTGGTGGCGCTGTACCTCGACGCGCTACGCCGCTACGGCTCGATCGGCGAACCGGAGGCGCTGGCGGTGCAGGTGCAGTTCATGCTGGAGATGCTGCCGCCGCAGGCCGCCGAGGGCAGCATCGAGGCGCGCCTGCGGACGGCCTTGCTGGCCTTCGTGGCGCAGCTGCCGCTGCCGTAACGGCGCCAAGGCGGCGGGGCCGGCGGCGTCGCCGCGGCCCCCATTCCCGGCATCAGGCCGTGACGACACCATAATGCTTGGCGTAGCGCTCATCCAGATTCGCCAGCGGCATCATCAAAAAGATGTCGGCGCTTTCGAAGTCGGGATCCCACGCCGGTTCGCCGCAAATCCACGCGCCGGAGCGCAGGTAGCCCTTGATCAGCGGCGGCACCTGCGGCTTCAGCGCCGCTTCCACCTGATGGATAGGGAATGGCAGATGCGGCGTCACGCGATACTCGGACGGCGCCATGTGCTTGCCCGCCAGCGCCTGGTACACCGCCACCGCATTGTGCCCGCCGTCGGCCAGGCTGATACTGGCGCAGCCGACCAGATAGTCGCAGCGTTCGCGGCGCATGTATTCGGCCAGACCGGACCAGAGCAGCATGATGACGCTTCCGCCGCGGTACTTCGGATGGATACAGGCGCGCCCCGCTTCGACCATGCGGCTGCGCACGTTGTTCAGGCGCCCCAGGTCGAATTCGTTCTCGGAGTACAGGCGGCCGATTTTGCCGGCCCGCGCCGCGCTCAGCACGCGGTAGGTGCCGACCACTTTCAGCGTGTCGGCGTCGCGCACGATCAGATGGTCGCAGTGCTCGTCGAACTCGTCGCAATCGAGGCCGTCCTCCCGGATCAGCGCCGTCAAGCCCATCGTCTCGATAAACACCTTATAACGCAGGCGCTGCACTTCGCGCAGCTCTTCAGCCGTGCTGGCCACACTGAGGACCAGTTTGACCGAGTTGGCCTTGACTTCGGCCGAGGCGATTAAGTTTTGCATGCTTCATCCTTGTTATAGAGACGAAGCAAGCGTACTAGTTAAATATGTCAAGAAAATGACATGCGCCCATCATTTTCCTGACGCACATCAATCCTTCTTTGGACGCCCCGTTTTCAACTGCGGCAAGCCGGCCAACACGTTCTGCAGCGTCGCCAGGTCGATCTGGCTGATCAGGGCCACGCCGATGCGCAACAATTCGCTTTTCTTGATCTCGAAACCGGCTTTCAGGCAGTTTTTCTTCACCTGGCCCAACACCGCGTACTCCGCCTCCGGCATCGTGAAGCTGTCGCGCACCAGTTTCGGCTTGCGCAGTTTTTCCTTGCTTGGCGCCGCTACCTCGACCTTCGCCGCCGCCTTCACCACAGGCTTCGTGGCGGCCTTGGCAGCCGGTTTGGCGGCTGGCTTGAGCTTCGCCGGGGCCGCCTTGGCGGGGGCCGGCTTGGCTTTGACGACGGCTTTCGGCGCGGCCTTGAGCGGCGCCGCTTTGGCGACCACCTTGGCCGGCGCGACTTTCGCCACCGGCTTGGCCACCGGCTTGGCGGCCGGTTTGGCCTTGGCGACGGCCGGCAACGGCTTCACGGCCGCTTTCGCCGCGGCGGGCGCCTTGGCCGGGGCACGCTTGGGCGCCGCCTTGGCGACTGTGGCGTTGATCGACGCGCTGGTCGGGAACGGCGAGCCTTGGCCGTTGGCTACGACGGCCGGCTCGTTGGCGGCGGCGACAGGCGACTGCGCCGGTTTCAATGCGGTGACTTTGTTCATCTGGCTTCCATTTTAGTAAATAATATAAACAATATATACCATACGTGGAAAACTTGCTTGATCCACATCAAAAAATTCCTGATCCGGCCTTGCTTTTGCGTTTTTTCGCTTGCGCTTATGCGCTTGCGCGTATGCTGAAGTCGACTCCGACCTCATCCCACAGCTCCTGTTCCTTCTCCATCCAGAACGACACCGTCGGATGGTGGGCCACCCAGTCGCGCTTGATTTCCAGCTCGATGCGGCTCTTCATGCGCAGGCGCAACTCGCTGTAGTCGGCCTCGATGCGCGCGTGCATGAACAAAATCGCCAGGCGCAGCGCCAGCACGGCCTTGGCGAAGTCGGGATCGGTCAGCGCGTCGCTGATTTTGCGCAGATTGCCCTTTTGCGCCAGGATCAGCCTGCTCATGGTTTTTTGTTCGCGCGTCGTGAAGCCCGGCAGATCGGCGTTTTCGACGATATAGGCGGCGTGCTTGTGGTAGCCCGTCTGCGACACGACCATGCCGACTTCGTGCAGCAGGCCGCTCCAGCGCAGGCATTTGCTCAGCGTGTCCGAAGCGGGCTTGAGCTGGCCGTACATGGCGACGGCGTTCTCGGCGACGCGGTGGGCGCGCGTGGCGTCGACGTGAAATTTCTGCAGATAAGCCTGGACCGACTGTTCGCGCCGGTCGCGCTTGGTCGAGCGCAGGTACAAATCCCACATCACGCCCATGCGCAGGCCCGCCTCGATCGGCGCCATCACGTCGATGTCGAGCTCGCGCACCAGCGCGATCAGGATCGCCAGGCCGCCGACGATGGTGCCGGCGCGGTCCGGCCTCAGGCCCGGCATGTCGATCTTGCCGACGTGGCCGAACTCGATGAAGCGGCGCTTCAGCGCGTCCAGGCCGGGGCCGGACAGCGTGCCGCCGCCCAGATTGTTCTTCGCGATGATGTCGGCGATGGTGCGGATCGTGCCCGAGGAGCCGTAGGCGTTCTTCCAGTGCTGCGGGTGGTAGGGCGGCGCGGCGTCCTCGAAATGGCTGCGCGCCGACAGGATGGCCGCCTCGAACGAGGGCGCGTCGATGTGGCCGCCGACGAAGAACGACAGGCTCTGCTTGACGGTGCCGAGCGAGAACGACTCGACCCGCTCGATGTCCTGGCCGCGCCCGAGAATGAGCTCGGTGGAGCCGCCGCCGATGTCCATGACGAGGCGGCGCTCGCCCGGCTGGGCCAGCGAGTTGGCCACGCCCATGTAGATCAGGCGGCCCTCCTCCTCGCCCGAGATGATTTCGATCGGGTAGCCGATGGCCTGCTCGGCCAGCGGCAGGAAAATGCCGCCGTTGCGCGCCACGCGCATGGCCGACGTCGCCACGACGCGCACGGCCTCCAGCTGGTAGCCGGCCAGGATGGCGCGGAAACTCTTCAGACAGGCCAGCGCGCCCTGCATCGCCGCCTCCGTCAGGTTGCCGTTCGCGTCCAGGCCGGCGGCCAGGCGGATCGGGTCGCGCACGCTCTTGAGCACGCGGATAGTCTCGCCGTCGTGCTTGCCGATGTGCAGGCGAAAACTGTTGGAACCTAAATCAACCGCAGCATACATACCAGCCTCTTATATTTGTAGTGACCTGGGAAGGCTTCCATTGACAAACCTGTGACATTACACCGGCCATATGACGTCCCGGTGACATGATTGATTTATACTGTTTTTTGGGGATGGAGGGAAGGAAAAAGCGACAGAATCGGAGCGGCCGGATGCCCGGGCCGCGCCGTCCCGCAACCGGCGGGCGCTTACACGTCCAGCGGGCCGACGGCGGCGGCCTCGGCGACGCGGTTGCGGCCGCCCTGCTTGGCCGCCTGCAGCGCCTCGTCGGCGCGCTGGAACAGGCTCACGGCGCTGTCCTCGGCGCGTATCGTCGTCACGCCCAGGCTGGCCGTCAGGTTGATGACGGCCTTCTCGGTCTTGACCGGCAGTTGTTCGACGGCCGCGCGCACGCGCTCGGCCACGTGCAGCGCGTCGGCCAGCGTGGTGCGCGGCAGCTGGATGGCGAATTCGGCGCCGCCCAGGCGGCCCATCAGATCGCTGTCGCGCAACTGCTTCTTGCACACGTCGACCATCGCCTTCAGCACGGCGTCGCCGACCGGGTGGCCATAGCCGTCGTTGACGCGCTTGAAATGGTCCAGGTTGAAGACGATCAGCGCCGTCGGCATGCCGGGGCGGCGCGCCAGCGCCATCCACGGCGCCAGCGCGTTGTAGAAGCCGCGCCGGTTCGGCACGTCGGTCAGCGCGTCGACGACTTCGAGCCGGGCCAGCGCCCGCTCGTCGCGCTCGCGCGCCAGCAGCAGGAAGCCGGCGCCGTTGCTCAGCATCAGCAGATACAGGGCCGCCAGGGCGCCGGTCTGCATGGCCGCCGAGCCGAGCCAGGACCAGCCGTCCGGCAGCATGGCCGCCAGCACGGCGCAGCCGGCCAGCGCCAGCGCCAGCGCCGCCGTGGTGACGGCGAGGAAGCGCTGCAGCATGCTGGCGCCCGCCCAGCCCAGCGCCAGCGCCACGGCGCCGGCCAGCGCGAAGCCGGCGATGCACAGCGCGCCGACGGCGGAGCGCCAGGCCGGTTCGACGTCGGCGCCGTAGCACCAGACGAAGGCGCTCACGGCCAGCGCCAGCGCCGGCAGCATGAAGCGGCGCCAAGCGCCGCGCCCGCCGGCCTCCCACAGGGCGCCGGCGTCCAGCGCGACGCCGGCGAACAGCAGCGCGCCGGCCAGCGGAATCGACAGGAAATCGGGGACGATGCCGCGGAAGTACAGCAGCAGCCAGGCCACCGCCTGGCATTGCTTGGCGGCCGACCAGGTGCGCAGGCTGAGCGGCTGGGTGCGGCCGTAGCCGAAAAAGAACAGCGCCGCGCTCAGGCTCAGATTGCCCAGCGCCAGCGCCAGTACCAGTGTTTTTATGTCCATGTCATCGCAGGGGAAAATGCCGCGCGGCCGCATCCGGCCGCCGGCAAAGGGCGTGGCCGCGCCGGCGGCGCGTCTTAGATCTCGTGCTCGACGTTGGTGCTGCCGTCGCCGATCTTGCTGGCCCACGCCTGCACGAAGTACTGCTTCTCGTCCTCGCTCGGGGCGTCGTGCCAGAACACGATCAGCGTGCCCTTGTGGTCGTGGATCTGCGCCACTTTTTCGATGAACAGCAGGTTGCCGGCCTGGTCGGCCAGCGCCGCCGTGTAGCCATACACGCGGGTCAGGCGCTCGATCCGGTCAGGCTCGGTGAAACTGTTTGTCGCGGTAATCGTCGGGTGGTCCAAAAACATCTGCTTCTCTCCTTGATGGCTGCCGCGGCCGGCGGCGCCTGCGCCGCAGTATAAGCGTTCTGCGCGCGACGGCGGCGGCCTTTTTTGCGGCTCGGCTCCCGCCCGCGCCGCATCCTGTATGCTGCCGGAAGGGGCCAGCGCCGCGCTGCCGCTACGGGGGTGCCTAGAAGCTTATCAGAATTCTACGCATGAAACAAAATATCGGCCTGCGCCGCCAGCGCATTTCTTGCATGCCAGATTCCTTCAAGTCGCCGCAACAACCCAGCGCCACGCCCCAGGTCCGCACGCAGGGCGACCGCCGCTCGCTGGAATTCCGGCCCGGCATGATCCAGAGCGAGATGCGCCTGTCGCGCCCGGACGAGCTGGTGCTGCGCTATGCCCGCGCGATGATGTGCTTCGCGCTGTTCCAGCCGCGCCCGCGCCACATCGTCATGGTCGGCCTGGGCGGCGGCTCGCTGGCGAAGTTCTGCTACCGCCACCTGCCGGAGGCGCGCATCACCGTGCTGGAGCTGCGCGCCGACGTCATCGCCCTGCGCGAGCAATTCCACATTCCGCCCGACGACGCGCGCTTTCGCGTGATCCACGCGGACGCCGCCGACTATCTGGCGCGCACGCCGGCCAGCGCCGACGTGCTGCTGGTGGACGGCTTCGACGAGGCCGGCATGCCGGCCGCGCTGGGCAGCGCCCGCTTCTACGCCGACTGCCGGCGCGCGCTGCTGCCGGGCGGCGTGCTGGTGGCCAATCTGTTCAGCTACGACCGCCACTACGCCGCCATGCTGGGACGCCTGCGCCTGACCTTCCGCGACCGCATCTGCTGGTTCGACGGCATCGCCGGCAACAACCGCATCATCTTCGCCGTGCGCGCCGACCCCGGCGCCGCCGCGCCCGCCCGGCCGCTGCGCGTGCAGCGCCTGGTCGCGCTGCGGCGCCGCCTCGGCCTGGGCTTTCTCAACGCCCTGCTGGCCCGCCTGCTGGTGCGCCGCCTGAGCCGGCGCGGCCGCGGCGCGGCCCCCTAGCAGCCCGCCGGAGCGGGGCGCGCCGGCTGCAGACCTGCCGTGGCCGTTATTTTGTTGCTTTTATGCAACTTATATCCATCAGGAACTACTTTGCCGGCGGTTTTATGACACACTAGCGTCAGTTCCCCGCGCCGCCGCAGCGCGGCGCCCCTCCAGCCCTCCCCCCATTAGGAAATTGCATGTCGCGTCGCCGCTTGACCCCGTCCATCTCCGCCGCGGCGGCGCTCACGCTGGCCGCGGGGCTGGGCGTCACGGCGCTGCTGTTTAGCGCCGTCAGCCGCCTGGAGTACGACAAGATGGCGCTGAGCTTCCAGCAGCGCGCCGGCCTGCGCGCGACGGCCCTGCACAAGGGCCTGGACGACGCCGTCGAAGTGCTGACCGTGACCAGGCAGTTGTTCGCCACCATCGAGCCGGTGACGCGCGAACAGTTCCGCGTCTTCACGGCGCCGCTGCTGGCGCGCTACCCCTTCATCCAGGCGTTCAACTTCCACCGCATCCTGACGCACGCGCAGCGCCCCGCCTTCGAGGCGGAGCTGCGGCGCCAGTTCCCCGGCTACGCGATGATGGAGATGCGCGCCGGCAAACTGGTGCCGGTGCAGCAGCGCCCCACCTACCTGGTGGTCGACTACCTCGAACCGCTGCGCGGCAACGAGGCGGCGCTGGGCATGGACGTGACGCCGAACCGCTTCTCGCTGGCGGCGCTGGAGCAGGCTTTGCTGAGCGGCAAATCGACGGCCACGGCGCTGCTGACGCTGGCGCAGGAAACCACGCGCCAGCGCGGCTTCGTCATCGTCGCGCCCGTCTACCGGCTGGGCGCGCCGACGGCCAGCGTGGCGCAGCGCCGCGCCGCCCTGGTCGGCGACACGGCGGCCGTGGTGCGCGCCACCGAACTGGTGCACAAGATCATGGACGGCGCCGGCCTGCTCGGCGACGGCCAGATCGAGCTCAGCGTGTACGCCAGCGCCACGGCGGACCCGCAGCAACTGATCTACCGCAGCGGCCAGGCCCGCGCGGCGGCCGCGCCCGGCTTGGCGCTGCCGCGCTGGCTGATGTTCGACTACCGCGACACGCGCGAGCAGCGCTTCACGGCGGCCGGCCGGCCCTGGCTGGTGCGCGCCGTCGCGCTGCCGCGGCCCTTCCTCGACGACCACGCCGGCTCGCTCTCGACGCTGCTGGGCGGCATCCTGTTCACGCTGCTGACGACGGCCTTCGTGCAAACGCTGGCGCAGCGCTCGCGGCGCGTCCAGCGCCTCGTCGACGAACGCACCGCCGACCTGAAACTGAGCAACGAGCGCCTCAGCGCCGACGTGCGCGCGCGCCAGCGCACCGAGCGCGCGCTGCAGGAAAGCGAAAAGCGCTTCCGCCGCCTGCTGGCCCTGTCCTCGGACTGGTACTGGGAACAGGACGCGCAATACCGCTTCACCAACATCACCAGCGGCTTCTCCGACAATTCGCAGATGCCGATGGAGCGCTTCATCGGCCTGACGCGCTGGGACAACAACCGCGAGATGCGCGAGTCCGACTGGGGCCGCGCCCACATCGCCACCGTGCAAGCCCACCTGCCCTTCGCCGACCTCGAATACGCGATGCAGGACCGGCACGGCGAGCTGCGCTGGTTCAACATCAACGGCGAACCGCTGTTCGACGAAAAAGGCGACTTCAAGGGCTACCGGGGCACCGGCTCGGAAATCACCGAGCGCAAGCTGTCCGAGCAGCGCATCCACCACATCGCCCACCATGACGTGCTGACGGGCCTGCCCAACCGCGCCCTGCTGCGCGAGCGCCTGAGCCAGGCGACCGACTACGCCGACCAGGGCGGCGCGCCGCTGTGGGTGCTGCTGATCGACCTGGACCGCTTCAAATTCGTCAACGACAGCCTGGGCCACAAGGCCGGCGACGCGCTGCTGAAAACGGTCGCCGAGCGCCTCCAGAGCGGGCTGCGCGAAAGCGACACGGTGGCGCGGCTGTCGGGCGACGAATTCGTCGCCATCCTCAGCCAGCGCCCGGACGAGGCGCTGTCGACCGACATCGTGCAGCGCCTGATGGACAAGGTGGCGCAACCTGTGACGCTGGAGGGCAAGGAACTCTTCGTCACCTGCAGCATCGGCGTGGCCGTCTACCCGGCGCCCGACGGCGCCCAGCAAAACCTGATCGAGCAAGCCGACATCGCCATGTACAGCGCCAAGAAACTGGGGCGCAACGCCTTCCAGTTCTACGCCCCGGCCATGAACGAGGCGGCGCAGGAGCGCATGCGCATCGAAAGCGCGCTGCGCAACGCCCTCGAACGCGAGGAATTCGTGCTGCACTACCAGCCGCAACTGGACCTGAAGAGCGGCCAGATCGTCGGCATGGAAGCGCTGCTGCGCTGGCAGCACCCGGAACTGGGCACGGTGGCGCCGAGCCGCTTCATCGCGCTGGCCGAGGAGACGGGGCTGATCGTGCCGATAGGTGCGTGGGCGATGCGCACGGCCTGCGCGCAGAACCGGGCCTGGCAGGACGCCGGCCTGGGGCCGCTGCGCATCGCCGTCAACCTGTCGGCGCGCCAGTTCGGCGAGGCCGACCTGGTGAGCGCCATCGCCGCCGTGCTGGCCGACACCGGCCTGGCGCCGTCCTGCCTGGAACTGGAGTTGACGGAAAGCCTGTTCATGAACGACATCAACCTGGCCGTCAGCCAGTTGCACGCGATGAAAGCCCTCGGCGTGCAATTGTCCATCGACGACTTCGGCACCGGCTACTCCAGCTTCTCCTACCTGCGCCGCTTCCCCATCGACGTGCTGAAGATAGACCGCACCTTCGTCAACGACATCGCCAACGACGCCGACGACGCCGCCATCGTCGCCTCCATCATCACGCTGGCGCACAACCTGAAACTGCGCGTCATCGCCGAGGGCGTCGAAACCGAGGCCCAGCTGGACTACCTGCGCCGGCACGGCTGCGACGAAATGCAGGGCTATTACTTCAGCCGGCCGCTGCCGCCCGATCAATTCGAGCAAATGCTGCGCCAGGGTTTGCGGCTGGCGCCGGCGCCGGCGCTGCCGCAGCCGCGCCTGGTGACGCGCTAGCGGCCACGCCCCGCGGCCACCCGCATCACTCTTGCAGCAGGATGACGGCGCCGCGCAGCACCGCCTTCGCCACGGTCAGCACGTCCCAGTTGGTCAGGCGGATGCAGCCGTGCGACTGGGTCTTGGCGATGTTCGCCGGCGACGGCGTGCCATGGATGCCGTAGTGCTCCTTGCTCATCTCGATCCAGGCGACGCCGACCGGGTTGTTCGGACCGGCGGCGATCTTCGCCTTCGCCTCGCCGGACTTGGCATCCCAAAACAGTTTCGGGTTGTATTGGTAGACGGGGTTGCGCGCCACGCCTTTGACTTGCCATTGGCCATATGGCAGCGGGTCGTGGGCGCTGCCCGTGCTGGCGGGGAATTGCGCGAACGGCATGCCGCCGCTGTCGAGCAGGGTCAAGGTGCCGTCCGACTGGTCGACGAGGATTTTCGCCGCCCTCGGCAAGGCGCTGGCCGACGCGACGTTCGGCACCGTCAGTTGTTCGCCGGCGCGGTCCAGGCGCTTGCCGGGGTTCAGGCGCCGCAGCAGCGACGGACTGCAATGAAATTTTTCGCCGAGCGCTTCGGCGGCGTTGGCGTAGCCGAGCGCGCCGAGCTTGGCTTTCGCGGCCATGCTCGCCGGCACCACGACATACGGGCCGGCCGCATCCTGGGCGCTGACCGTGTAGGTGCTCAGCACCGGCGCCTTGTCCGTCGCCAACACAGCCCAGGTGGCGGCGTCGACGACGCCCGTCACCGGCAATTGCCGCAGTTTCTGGAAGCCGCGTATCGCCTGGCGCAGATTGCCGTCATACGAGGCGTCGATTTCGCCGGACGAGAAGTGCGCGCGGTCCAGCAGGACCTGGGCGCGCAACACCTTGGCGCCCTTCATCGCCGGGCCGACCGGCGCCGTCCTTTGCGCCGCCGTCAGCATGTCGGCCGCCGTCAGCGGCGTGGCCGCCGCGCGGGGCGCTGTGCTGGCGGCGCCGGCGGCGCCGCACCAGGCGACGCTCGCGCCAAATAGGGGAAGCAACAAACAGTTTTTCAACACGACTCTTCTTTGCCCGGTGGCGCCGGCGGCTTTCATTCTCAGGGGGGAGGTATTACTGCGAGCCGCATTCTAGCCGCAGTCCGGCGCATTCAACAACGCGCTTGCGCGGCGTTCTGGATGTGCCTCACAATTGTTTGCGGGAGCAAACAATTGTCGGGAGCGGGAGCATGGCGGCGCCGCTCAGGCTTTGGCGACATGCATGGTTTTGCGCGTCTGCTTGCGCAGCTTGGCTTGCTCGAAGCGCACGGTTTGCTCGGGCGTGAGCAGCTCCAGCGGCGGCACGGCCACCGGCTTGCGGTTGGCGTCGACGGCCACCATGGTGAAGTAGCAGCTATTGGCGTGCCGCACCAGACGCTGCTGGATGTTTTCGGTGACGACGCGTATGCCCACTTCCATCGAGGTGGTGCCGGTGTAGTTGATCGAGGCCAGGAAGGTGACCAGTTCGCCCACGTGGATGGGTTGCAGGAACATGACCTGGTCGACGGACAGCGTGACGACATAGCTGCCGGAGTAGCGGCTGGCGCAGGCGTAGGCGACGCTGTCGAGATATTTCAGGATGGTGCCGCCATGCACGTTGCCGGAGAAGTTGGCCATATCGGGCGTCATCAGCACCGTCATGGTCAGCTCGTGGGCCGACCAGCTCATTGCATTGTCCAAACGAAGTCTCCATTGGATGGCGCGCGCCCCGCTGGCGCCGCGCCGGGGGGCTTACATGCCGAGGTTGGCGATGTCGACCAGCGATTCGCGGCCTTTGTCGCTGATGTCGTAGCCTTCGCCGGACGGGCGCGCGACGATGTGGGCTTTTTTGCCGAGGAAATAGGCGACGTCGGTGTCCAGCTTGGACAGCGGGTCGTTGGCGATCGCGCGCAAGCCATTGATGCAGCGCCGCACGAACAGCAGTTGCTGCGCCTTGTCGGTGATGCTCAGGCGGCCGTCCTTGCTGAAGCTCAACAGCTTCAGCCCGGACAGGCGCTTGGTGTTGCGCGCCACGCAGGCACTGACGCGTTCGGTCTTGATGCCGCGCGCAACCTGCTCCAGCGCGTCATATTCGTCGGTCGTTAATTTCTCGTTCTTCATTACATTTCCATAAGGGACAGCTGATTCGGCCCCCATGGTACGCGCCCGGCACCGCATCGGCAACAGGCAGATGCATTTGGCCCTTAGCCCAGGACGCGCAAACCGATCCACAACAGACCCGAACACGCCAGCACGCCGAGGAAAAACAGCGCCGCAACACCCTTGGAATTAAAGGCGCGCGCGCGCCTGCCAAGATAAATTTTGTTATGCAAGGAATTGCCCACGATGCTCTCCTCTACGAAAATTATGCTGATGCCTCATTATAAGAACAGTTTGATGACGGCCGCGTGACGCGCAGCAGATACAGTGCCAGCGTGTAGCTTTAAAGCAACGTCATGATGGAAACTGTGTTTTTGCGAAATGATTGCCAGGGACTTCGGCCCCTATCGCGCGCCGCCCGCGGGCACCCGCTGCTAGCATGGAAGCGCAGCGCACAAGGCATAGGAGTGGCATGATGAAACGACCGAACAGGCATCCGGCGCCGCAGCCGGCCAGGCACCTTTGGGACGAGCCGGACATCGGCAGCGGCGAAAAGACGCCGGCGCAAACGGAGACGGAAGAACTGATACGGCAGATCCCGCCGCTGCCCGAGCGCGACAGGCGCGGCAAGAACGGCAGCGCGCCGCCCGCCTGATCAGCGCGCCTTGATCGGCGCCGGCGGCGGCGCCGGCTCCTGGATCGGCACCGGCTCGGGGAGCGGATCCTCGTCGGGAGCCGGCGTCGAGTCCGGATCTTGGTCCGGCGGCGGCGTGTCGGGTTCGGGTGTCGAATGGGTCCGTCGAGGGACGCCGCCTGTGCCTGTCATGATGCGCATACATCCTCCTGTTTCATCCAGCGCAAGAAACCATGGTAAGGCGCGCTTACCCGGGCCGTTTGGGCGCGCTCAAGGCGCCGCCGGCGGCCCATCCGCGCCGCCGCCACAGCCAGCATAACGGGGGCTTGCGGCCGGGGTCGATTCGATACCTTTTGGCAAGTTTGCCGGGGGCGGGAACGGGACGTACAATCAGCCCATCCCCAGGTGCCGACTATGGAACGGAAGACCATCCTTTTTGTTGCCGAAGCTGTCACGCTAGCCCATGTGGGCAGGCCGCTGGCACTGGCGCAACTGCTCGACCGGGAACGCTTTGACATCCAATTCGCCTGCGCGGACGGCTATGACTTCTGCTTCAAGGATAGCGGCTTCACGCGCAGGCGCATCGACAGCATTCCCAGCGCCCGATTCCTGCAGGCGCTGGCCGACGGCAAGCCCGTCTACGACGAGGCGACGCTGCTGCGCTATGTCGACGACGACGTGCGCCTGCTCAAGGAGGTGCGGCCCGACGCCGTCGTCGGCGATTTCCGCCTGTCGCTGTCGGTCAGCGCCCGCCTGGCCAGGCTGCCGTATGTGGCGCTGATCAACGCCTACTGGAGTCCGTATGTGCGCCAGCATTACGCGGTGCCGAATATTCCGCTGACCCGGGCCTTACCGATCCCGCTGGCCAATGCCCTGTTCGGTCTCATCCGCCCCCTCGCCTTCGCCGCCCACACGGTGCCGCTGAACCGGGTGCGCCGGCGCCATGGACTGGCGTCGCTGGGCACCGACCTGCGCCGCGTCTACACGGACGCCGACCACACCGCCTACGCCGACCATGCGGAGCTGTTCCCCGCCCACGCACTGCCCGCCAGCCATTCCTATCTGGGGCCGGTGATCTGGTCGCCGCCGCTGGCCACGCCGGAATGGTGGAACAGCGTGCCGCAGGACAAACCCGTGCTCTACATCACCCTGGGCAGTTCCGGCCAGGGCACGCTACTGCCCTTGCTGTTGCGCGCCCTGGCAACGCTGCCGGTGACCGTGATGGCCGCGACGGCCGGCAACATCGAACTCGACAAAGTGCCGCCGAACGCCTTTGTCGCGCCCTTCCTGCCGGGAAGCGAGGCGGCCCAGCGCGCCAGTATCGTCGTGTGCAACGGCGGCAGCCCGACCAGCCAGCAGGCGCTGGCGACAGGCACGCCGGTGCTGGGCATCGCCAGCAATCTCGATCAATTTCTCAATATGCACGGTATCGCCGCCGCCGGCGCCGGCATGCTGTTGCGGGCCGACAGGCTCAACGAGGCGCAAGTGCGCGTGGCCGTGGAAGCCATGCTGAACGATGCCGGCATGGCCGCCGCGGCCAAACGTATCGCGCAATTGTTTGCCGCCTGCGAGCCGGGCGCGCGCCTGGCGGCAGTGCTGGAGCGGACCCAGTCCAGCGCCGCCGCGTGACGCGGGGGAGCCGGACTGCGCTGCCGGCCCCTCACGCTTTGGCAGACTGGCGCTGCCGGGTCGTGAAGCCCAAGGCGGCCAAGCCTATGCCCAGCAGCAGGATACTGCCCGGTTCCGGTATCTGCACCAATTGCAGATTGACGGTTTCGCGCATCGCCAGATTCAGCGTATAGGTGCCTTCCGCCAGCGGGCTGGTCGTGGCATTGAAGCATCCGCCCGGCACGCAACCGGTGGGATCGTAGACCAGCGGCCCCGGATTGCCCGGCAACGCAGTCAGGGTGGTATTGAGCGTGAACGGATCGCCGCCTTCGGTGCCGCCCAAAATGCCGCCGGCAACGCCGTCCGGCGCCCAGTTGAACACCAGCCCGGTGCTGCCGGGCGCCGTGTTGCTCGGGCTGCCGACGATGTTGAAGTTCAGCGCCAGGATGCCCTCGGCCTGCGAACCGAGCGCGGCGGCGACCAGGTAGGTGCGGATGAAGGGGACGGCGTCGAAGCTGAAATTGATCGTGCCGTTGCCGGTGACAATGAAGGTTGACGTCAGCAGCGTGGCCGAGGAATTGCCGGCCGTGGCATTTGCCGTATTGGTTTGCAGCAGCAAGCCTTCGGCCATGTTGCGGGCGCGCGTGAACGGGTCGCCGATAAACTGCCGCGAGTCGATCGACGCGTCGGCCAGCGCAAACGAGTTGGCGTTCGCCTCGCGGTTGACGGCGCGGTAAGTGTTGTCGGCATACGGCGCGGCGCCGACTTGCGCAAACGGCGCGTTGATGAAGCCGGCGCCGCCATTGTTCACACAGGTGCCGTTCGGCAGGCAGGCGACGGCGCCGCTGTTGTTCGTCGAGTTCCCCGGGGGGAAGACAATGCCGGCCGTCGGCGTGATGACCAGATTGGTCACGTCATTGAACGACATGGCATATGCGGATGCCTGGGCGTTGCTTGCCGCAAAGAAGCCTGTCATCGCCAGGGCCAAGAGCGTCTTTTTCATCACTATTCTCCTAAACAAGATCCAACAGGTGGGGTGAGTCACGGTGGAATGACTGTTGTCCATTCCGTCGCTTCCCCCAGATATATGCAAAGAGCATGCCAATTTTAAAAACCGTTTTATTTCAATGGCTTGGAAGTTTTTCGCGGCTGACCTCATTGGCACTCCAGCCAGCCTGTAAGAAAAGCCGACTGCTCACGCCCACACTTGGCCGGCATGGCGCCGGCGGGTCGTCAAGCCCAAGGCGGCCAGGCCTATGCCCAGCAGCAGGATGCTGCCCGGTTCCGGTAGTTGCACCAATTGCAGATTGACGGTTTCGCGCATCGACAGATTCAGCGTATAGGTGCCGGCCGCCAGCGGATTGGTCGTGGCGCGGAAGCATCCTCCCGGCGCGCAGCCGCTGGGATCGTAGACCAGCGGCCCCGGATTGCCCGGCATCGCCGTCACGCTGATGTTCATCGTGTAAGGATCGCCGCTTTCGCTGCCGCCCAAAATGCCGCCGGCAATGCCGTCCGGGGCCCAGTTGAACACCAGCCCGGTGCTGCCGGGCGCCGTGTTGCCCGGGCTGCCGACGATGTTGAAGTTCAGCGCCAGGATGCCCTCGGCCTGCGAACCGGCCGCGGCGGCGACCAAATAGGCGCGGATGAAGGGGAAGGCGTCGAAGCTGAAATTGATCGTGCCATTGCCGTTGGAAACGAAGGTCGAGATCAGCAGCGTGGCCGAGGAATTGCCGGCCGTGATGTTGGCTGTATTGGTTTCGAGCAGCAAGCCTTCGGCCATGTTGCGGGCGCGCGTGAACGGGTCGCCGATAAACTGCCGCGAGTCGATCGACGCGTCGGCTAGCGCAAACGAGTTGCCGTTGGCCTCGCGGTTGGCGGCGCGGTAGCTGTTGTCGGCATACGGCGCGGCGCCGACTTGCGCAAACGGCGCGTTGATGAAGCCGGCGCCACCATTGTTCACGCAGTTGCCGTTCGGCAGGCAGGCGACGGCGTTGCTGTTGTTCGTCGAGTTCCCGGGGGGGAAAGTAATGCCGGCCGTCGGCGTGATGACCAGATTGGTCACGTCATTGAACGACATGGCGTATGCGGATGCCTGGGCGTTGCCAGCCGCAAAGAAGCCTGTCATCGCCAGGGCCAAGAGCGTCTTTTTCATCACTATTCTCCTAAACAATATCCAACGGGGGGTGGAAGTCACGGCGCAATGGCGAGTGTTCCTTACGCCGCTCCCCCGGGTATATGCAAAGGGCATACCAATTAAAAAAAACGTTTTATTTCAATGGCTTGACAATCTGGCGCGAGGGGGTTGACGAACACTCCAGCCAGCTTGTAAGAAACGCCGACTGCCCGCCCCGCGAGGCCGCGCGGCGGCGCCGGCCGCTCACGCTGTGACGAAAGAACGCCGGCGGGTCGTGAGGCCCAGGGCGGCCAAGCCTATGCCCAGCAGTAAAATACTGCCCGGCTCAGGGAGCGACACCAATTGCAGGTTGACGGTTTCGCGCATCGACAGGTTCAGCGTATAGATGCCGGCCGCCAGCCGATTGGTGGTGGCGCGGAAGCACCCGCTGCCCAGCGTGCAGCCGGTGGGGGCGTACACCAGCGGCCCCGGATTGCCCGGCATCGCCGTCACGCTGATGTTCATCGTGTACGGATCGCCGCCTTCGGTGCCGCCCAAAATGCCGCCGGCAACGCCGTCCGGCGCCCAGTTGAACACCAGCCCGGTACTGCCGGGCGCCGTGTTGTTCGGGCTGCCGACGATGTTGAAGTTCAGCGCCAGGATGCCCTCGGCCTGCGAACCGGCCGCGGCAGCGACCAGGTAGGCGCGGATGAAGGAAATGCTGTCGAAGCTGAAACTGATCCTGCCATTGCCGGTGGAAATGAAGGTCGACCTCAGCAGCGTGGCCGAGGAATTGCCGCCCGTGGCATTCGCCGTATTGGTTTGCAGCAGCAAGCCTTCGGCCATGTTGCGGGCGCGCGTGAACGGGTCGCCGATAAACTGCCGCGAGTCGATCGACGCGTCGGCCAGCGCAAACGAGTTGGCGTTGGCCTCGCGGTTGACGGCGCGGTAGCTGTTGTCGACATACGGAACGGCGCCCATGCGCGCAAACGGCGTGTTGACGAAGCCGGCGCCGCCATTGTTCAAACAGGTGCCGTTCGGCAGGCAGGCGACGGCGCTGCTGTTGTTCGTCGAGTTCCCGGGGGGGAAGGTAATGCCGGCCGTCGGCGTGATGACCAGATTGGTCACCTCATTGAACGACATGGCGTATGCGGATGCCTGGGCGTTGCTTGCCGCAAAAAAGCCTGTCATCGCCAGGGCCAAGAGCGTCTTTTTCATCGCTATTCTCCTAAACAGTATCCAAGGGAGGGAAGTCGCGGCGGAAGAATATTGTCCTTGCCGCCCTTGCCCCGGATATATGCAAAGAGTGTGCCAGTGGAAAAAACTGCTTTATTTCAATGACTTGGCGATCGGGCATGGCCGGCGTTGTTGCCATCCCGGAAAAAGTGTAAAAAATGCCGGCGCCGCTAAGCCCCGCGCGTCACGATCAGCTCATGCAGGGGCCGCCGTGTCGAGCGCGCCGCCGCGGCGGCGCCGGCGCCGATGCGGCCCATGAAGACGGCGCGCCGGCTATCCTCGTCGCCGAGCAGCGCGGCGCAGCGCCCGGCCAGCAGCCGCGCCCGCTCGTGCATGCCGGCCGTGGCGGAGAACGCCCTGCCCTCGCGCACATAGCGGGCGAAGATCAGCGGCGTCAGCTCCGGTTGCAATTGCAGGGCCAGCCGCGTCGCCGTCAGCCAGAAGCGCTGCATCGCCCGCCCGGCCGCCACGTAGTCGTCGGTCGACTGCGCCGGGCGCTCGGCGACGAGGACGAAGTGGGCGGCGCAGGCCAGGCCGGGGATCAGGTCCATCTGGATGCGCGGCGCCACCGTGCCGGCCAGATAGGTGTTGAAAAACTCGACCCGGCGCCAGCTCTGCATGATCCAGCGCATCAGTTTCGCCGTCAGCGGATCGACGCCCAGCGCCTGGTCGGGAATGCGGTCCTCGCTGAAACGGGCGTTCCACTCGATCACGGCGCGGTGCACCTGGTGCGCCTCGGGCATCGTCAGGCGCAGCTTGGCGTTGGCGAACATCAAGCGGGCCGCCGCCAGCCGCTTGCCGAAGCCCTCCAGCCAGACCACCCGGTAACCGGGCGGCAAGGCGGCGGCCAGCGCGTCTTTCTCCGCCGCGCTCAGCGCGCGCGTGCGCAAGGGGCGGCGCTGCACGCTGCGCCGCGGCAGGCAAGCGGCCAGCGCATCGGCGCCCAGGCCCGGCGCCGCCTCGAAGGCCACGTCGAAGGTCGGCGCGTTGTCGGCCGTGTCGGCGCGCCGCAGCGCCCGCATCTGCAAACCGTGGCCGCTGGCGGCGATCGCCAGGCTCTCGATCAGCGCTCCCAGCGAGATCTGGCTGGGGTGGCCGTCGAGGTCGTAGACGCAATGCTCGCGCGTGTCGAAGCCATGCACGACGATGCGGCGCGCGTCGACGATTTCAAAGCGCCACGGCTGGGTGTTGTCGCCGCTGGGCGCCCAGCGCGCCAAGTCGAGGATACTTTCCAGTGTGCTGTCGAGTGGCATGCTCATGACCTTTCCGCCGCCCTGCGGCGCTTGACGATCATCATGGCCAGGCGCTGCAAGGGATGGCGGTTGCCGCCCGGCCGCCAGGTACGCACCAGCTTGTTGCGGAAGGCGTCGAAATGCACGCCGTGCGGCGCCGCCAGCACCTTGCCGCGCCCGAGCAATATCTTCAGCGCCTCGGTGGCGGCGGCGCCGGCGCACAACTGGCAACCCATGACGGTCGACGGCCCGCGCTGCTCCTGCAGGTTGATCGCCGACGGATCGACCAGATAGGCGCCGTGCAGGCCGGCCGGCGCCAGCCCGACCAGGAAGCGCAGCGCCTTGTCGGCGTCGGGCAGATCGCCCCAGCCGAAATACTCCTCGAACGTCATCCGGCCCGGCATGAAATTGAGCACGGCCGTGCCCATGCCCAGCGGCGCGGCCGTGATGGCGGGAATGCCGAGCCGGGCGCACATGGCGAAGGTGGCCTGGCGCGCCTGGAAGGCAAAGAAATCCAGGCCGTCGACGTACAGGTCGACGCCGGCGAAGAAGGCGGCCAGGTTGGCGTCGTTGACGCCGTCGGCAAAGCAGGTCAGCGATAGTTGCGGATTGATGTCCTTGGCCATCCCGGCCAGCACATCGACCTTCGGCAAGCCCAGCGTGGACACCGTGGCGCCCACCTGGCGGTTGAAATTGGCGATGTCGAAGCGGTCGAAATCGGCGATGTGGAAGGCGCCGATGCCGAGCCGGGCCAGCGTCAGCAAGTGCACGCCGCCGACCCCGCCCATGCCGGCGATCGCCACGCGCTTGCCGCGCAACTGCTGCTGCTCGGCCGGCGTGACCCAGCCGATGTTGCGGGCGAACGCGGCATCATAAGAAAAACGGTCTGTCATAGTCACCTCGTCGATGCTGCCGAGTCTGGCAGCAGGGTTTTAACGAAGTTGGACTGACGGCCCGATAGAAAGTTCCCCAAGAAAACGATTTATTTGGTGGCGTCGCCGTCGACGCCCCTCGCCCGGGTCGCCGCCAGCTCCTCGCGCAGCCAGCCGAGCACGTCGAGGCGGCGCGCGTCGCCGGCGAAGGGCGTGGGCGACAGCAAATAATAATCGGAGCCGTCCTCGACGAAGCCGGCCGGCGCCACCAGGCGCCCGTTCGCCAGCTCCTCGCCGACCATGTAGACGGAGCCGATGGCCACGCCCAGGCCGGCGCCGGCCGCCTGCAGGCTCAGATAGAAATGCTCGTAGCGGGCCGTCCGGGACGCCGGTGTCGCCCGCCCGCTGGCCGCGCCCCAGCACGGCCACGCGTCCGGCCGCGACGCCGTGTGCAACTGGCAATGCCGTTCCAGATGCAACTGCCCGGCCTCCAGCAAGGCCGGCGCGCACACCGGCGCCGTCCACTCGCGCGCGACGGGCTCGGCGTGGCAGTCGGTGCCCCACTGAAAATCGTTGCGGCGCAGCGCCAGATCGACGTGGCCGCGGCGGAAATCGACCGGGCCGCCGGCGGCGACCAGATGCAGTTCGATCCGCGGGAAGCGCTCGCGGAAGGCGCCCAGGCGCGGTATCAGCCAGCGCATCGCCAGCGTCGGCTCGCACGACAGCACCAGGGCCGACTCGCCAGCCTGCTGGATGGCGCGTATGCCGCTGGCCAGCCGCGCCATCACGTCGGCGCAGGTGAGCTGGAAGGCGGCCCCTTCACGCGTGAGAAAAACTGCCCGGTTGCGCCGCTCGAACAAGGCCACGCCGAGAGTGTCCTCCAACAGCCGGATCTGCCGGCTGACGGCGCCGTGCGTCAAGTGCAGCTCCTCGGCCGCGCGCACGAAGCTCAGGTGGCGCGCCGCGACCTCGAACATGCGGATCGCGTTCAATGAAGGGGCATGCGATGTCATCTGTGATTTTTCCTCAAGTATTTACCTGAGTATAAATCGTTTTTCATTGCCTTGCGTATCGGGAAAAATGCCGTATTCCCCACACGGGGCAAACAAGGAAAATGCCATGAATGAATTGCTCGCCGTCGCCGCCATCACCATCCTGGCCGTCATCAGTCCGGGCGCGGACTTCGCGATGGTGACGCGCAACAGCTATCTGCACGGCCGCCACGCCGGGCTGCTGGCCGCCGCCGGCATCGCCCTCGGCGTGCAAGTGCATGTCATCTACACCATGCTCGGCGTGGGCCTGCTGATCGCCCACTCGCCCACGCTGTTCGTCGCCATCAAGCTGGCCGGCGCGGCCTATCTGGTCTACACCGGCTGCCGCACCTTCATGGCGCCGGCCGTTCCCGACGCCGAACGCGCCCGCACGGCCAGCGGCGCGCTGGCCTCCCTGCGCGCCGGCTTCATGACCAATGCGCTCAACCCGAAGACGACACTGTTTGTCCTCAGCACCTACACGCAGGTGGTGAGCGCCGACACCGCCCTCGGCGCCCGGATCGGCTACGGCTTGTTCATGTCGCTGGCCCACGGCTTCTGGTTTGGCCTCGTCGCGCTGTTCTTTTCCAACGCGCGCCTGCGCGGCGCCATGCTGCGCGGCCAGCGCGTGCTCAACAAAGGCATCGGCGCCGTCCTGATGGGCCTTGGCCTGACACTGGCGCTGGCGCCGCTGAGCCGCTGAGCGGCGCTACTGCGCCGCGCCCTTGTCGTTGCCCCGCCCCGTTGCCGGCAACTTGAGGCCCAGGTCGATCACCGTCAGATTCAGCCCGGGCAGCATATTCGTCACCACGCTGCCTAGCGTCTGCACCGCCGGCGCCGTCTCGTCGCTCGACGTTTTCCTCGATGTCGCCGGCGCCGCGGCGGGAGCATCCAGCGTCAGCAGTTGGTTCTGCCCGACCATATTGCCCTGGGACGGGGCCACCGCCGTCATCGCGATCGCGCTGGCCAGCACATTCGGCAGCGCGGCGGGGGCACTGGCGCCAGTGACGCTCAACACGCCGTCTACATAAGTCAACACATAATTGCCCGCTTGCTGGCCGGATGGCGTGATGCGGTAATCGCCGGCGGCCGAGGTGGTGGTGGCCGGCGTGGCGAAGCCTAGCGTGCCCGTCAACGCCGACGCCAGCGTATCGCCCGGCTGCAGCGCCGAATACGTGGCGCCGAACAGCGGATTGGGCTGCCCCGACGCTTTCGTGGCATTGTTCGCCGTCACGGTCAGCGCCGCCGGCGTGATGTCCGCCGTCGCCGTCGCCGTGGCGTTGACGATATAGTTGCCGGCGTCGGCGCCGCTGACGCCGATCCCCGTCACCGTCACCGCCTTGCCCGTGCCGGCATTCTTGTCGGCAAAGCTGGCGCCGCCGCTGCTCAAAGTCAGCACGTCGCCCGCAATGCGGTTGTCGCCAAGGCTCACGACGGCGTTGCTATTGCCGTCGTAGACCTTGTTCGCCGCCGTCGCCGCGACCAGCAAGGTCGCGGCGCTGATGTCCGCCGTCGCGGTGGCGACCGTGCTGGCCAGCGTGTAGTTGCCGGCGTCCGCGCCAGCCAGCGTGATGCCGCCGATGCCGACCGTCTTGCCGACGCCGGCGTTCTTGTCGGAGAACGCGCCACTGGCGCTGCCGACGGCCAGGCTGTCACCCGCCAGCATGCCGCCGAAGATGGCGCCGGCCGTACTCAGCACCGCGCCGGTGCCGCCGTCATACACCTTGCTGGCGGCGCCCAGGCCGCCGACGGCGCTGATCGTCGCCGGCGTGATCGTCGCCGTCAGCGCGGCCGGATTGCCGACCGTGTAATTGCTGGCCAGCCCCGCCGTGGCGTCCGAACCGGCATCGGCCAGCGCCGCGCCGCTGACCGTGACGGCCTTGCCGACGCCGGCGTGCTTGTCGGCGAAACTGCCGACCATGCCGCTCAAGGCCAGCGTTTCCGTGCCGACCAGGCCGCTCAGCGTACCGCCGGACAAGCTGGCCGTGGCCGTGCCGTCATACACCTTGCCGCTCGCCGTCATGCCCGTCACCGTCAGCGCCTTCGGCGTGATGTCGGCCGTGGCGCTGCCGCTGCCGCTGGTCAAGGTGTAATTGCCGGCGTCCGTACCGGCCAGCACGATGCCGCTGACGTTGACGGTCTTGCCCGTGCCGGCGTTCTTGTCGGCGAACACGCCGCTGGCGCCCGTCAGCGACAGACTGTCGCCGGCCACCATGCCGTTGAAGACGGCGCCGCCCGTCGCCAGCACGGCGCCGGTGCCGCCGTCGTAGACCTTGTTGTCGGCGCCCAGGCCCGTCACGCTGCTGATCGTCGCCTGCGTGATCGTCGCCGTCAGGCCGGCGGGGCTGGCGACCGTATAGTTCGCGGCCAATCCGGCCGTCGGGCCGGTGCCGGCGTCGACCAGCGCGGCGCCGCTGACGGCGACAGTCTTGCCGACGCCGGCGTTTTTGTCGGCAAAAATACCGCTCAAGCCGGCCAGGGTCAGCGTTTCCGTGCCGACCAGGCCGCTCAGCGTACCGCCGGACAAGCTGGCCGTGGCCGTGCCGTCATACACCTTGCCGCCCGCCGTCACGCCCGTCACCGTCAGCGCCTTCGGCGTGATGTCGGCCGTGGCGCTGCCGCTGCCGCTGGTCAAGGTGTAATTGCCGGCGTCCGTACCGGCCAGCACAATGCCGCTGACGTTGACGGTCTTGCCCGCGCCGGCGTTCTTGTCGGCGAACACGCCGCTGGCGCCCGTCAGCGACAGGCTGTCGCCGGCCACCATGCCGTTGAAGACGGCGCCGCCCGTCACCAGCACGGCGCCGGTGCCGCCGTCGTAGACCTTGTTGTTGGCGCCCAGGCCCGTCACGCCACTGATCGCGGCCGGCGTGACCGACGCCGTCAAGCCAGTCGGATTGGCGACCGTGTAATTGCCGGCCAGCCCGGCCGTGGCGCCGAAACCGGCGTCGGCCAGCACCACGCCGGTAACGGTGACGGCCTTGCCGTTGGCAACGTTTTTGTCGGAAAAGTGCCCCGTCTGGCCGGAGAAGCCCAGCGTCTCCGTGCCGACCAGGCCGCTCAAGGCGCCGCCGCTCAGACCGGCCAGGTCCGTGCCGTCATACACCTTGTTGCCGGCCGCCATGCCGGTGAGCGTCAGGGCCTTGGGCGTGATGGTCGCCGTCGCGCTGGCCGCGCCGCTCGATAAAATGTAATTGCCGGCGTCGATGCCGGCCAGCGTGATGCCGGAAATGCCAACGCTCTTGCCGGCGCCGGCATTCTTGTCGGCGAACACGCCGCTGGCGCCCGTCACGGACAGGCTGTCGCCGGCCACCATGCCGTTGAACACGGCGGCGCCGCTGCTCAACACCGCCGCCGTCAAGCCGTCATACACCTTGTTGCCCGCCGTGATGCCGCTGACGCTGCTGATGGTCGCCGGCGTGATATTCGCCGTCAAGCCGGTCGGTTGCACCAGCGTGTAATTGCCCGCCGCCGCGCCGCTCAGCGTGTCGGTGGCCGTCACGGCGATATTGTTGCCCACGTTCTTGCTGGCGAAAAATCCCGATTCGATCAGCGACACGAGGCCGACGTCGCCGCCCAGCACGCCCTGCAGCACGCCCATGCTCAGGGCCGCCGCCGTGGTGCCGTCATACACCTTGTTGGCGACCACGGTGCCGGTGACGTTGAGCACGGTCAGCGCGGCCGGGTCCACCGTCAGCGTGCCGTTCTCGTAAGCGATCAAATAGCCGTGCTGCCCCGTCGAATAGAAGCCGCCCGGCGTGATCGCGTAGGTGCCGGCGTTGACGGCGCCCTGGGAGGAGCCGCCGTAGGTGGCCGCGCCCAGCAAATTACCGTCGGTCACGCGCGAATAGCGCACGCCGTTGCCGCCACTGTAGGCCGCGCCGTCGTAGGTCTTGCTGGCATTGTTCGCCGTCACCGTCAGCGGCGTCATAAAGGCCCGCAACAGCGGATAACTGTGGCCGTCGTAGAGCGCCCAGACCGACGTCAAATTCCAGTTCGGATTGGCGCTGCCGTTGGCCGACGTGGCGCTGTTGAAATTGGCCAGCGTCTGCATATTCGCCGTCGCCATGCCCAAGCCGCCGGAACTGCTGGCCCTGCCCGACGTCGTCAAGTCCCAGAAGCTGGTGGAGACGCTGCCCGCATAGTTCAAGCCCACCAGGCCGCCGACGCCGCTGGCCCCCGTGGCCGCCCCCGTCGCGTAACTGGTGCTGACGGAACCGGCGTAATTCTGCCCCACCAGGCCGCCCACCTGCGCCGTGCCGGCGACGGTGCCGCTGGCGTAGGTGTCGGCGACGGTGCCGGTGTTATAGCCCACCAGGCCGCCGACATTGCCGTTGCCGGACAGGGGGCTGGCGACGAAGCTGCTGCGGATGGTGCCGGCGTTGCGCCCGGCGATCCCGCCGACGTTATTGCGCCCGGTAATACTGCCGCCCTCCAGGCCGACGTTGCTGACGCTGCCGCCGGCGCCGACGACGCCGAACAGGCCGACGTTGTCCGTCGCCGCCAGGTTGATGTTCAAGCCGCTGACGACATAGCCCTTGCCGTCCAGGCTGCCGCTGAACTGGCCGGCGAAGCGGCCCACCGGAATGAAGCTGCTGCCATGCCAGACGTCGCTGGTGCCGGCCGTCTTCGCCGCCGAGAAACTCCGCCCCAGCGTGAACGTGCCCGCCAGATTCATCGCCATCAGTTGCAACTGGTGCGCGCCGGTGATGTTCGTCGAGTACTCGGAGGACAGCATCGGATAGGCCGCGCCCAGCGTGGCGCCGGCATTGTTGAGCGTGCCGTCGACGTCGACCAGCACCCAGTTGTTGCCGGCGGCGCCGGGCGTCGTCGTGAACGTGAAGCCGACGAAATTCGCCGCCGTCTTCATCTGCGTCGTCGTCAGGCCGGTGGTGCCGGTGAAATGGCCGGCCTGGGCGAAGCCGATGCCCGCCGTGGCGCCGTTGACGGTGGAATTGAAGTAACTGGTGGTGATCGTGCCGTTGTAGTTATCCCCCAGCACGGCGCCGAAGCGTGTCGTCCCCGTCACCAGGCCGGCGGCGTAACTGTTGCTGACCGTGCCGATGTTGTAGCCGACCAGGCCGCCGACCGTGTTCACCCCCGTCACATTGCCGGTGGCGTAACTGTTGCTGATAGTGGCCTGGTTGCTGATGCCGACCAGGCCGCCGATGAAGGTGCCGGTGGCCGTCACGGCGCCGGTGGCGTAGCTGTTCAGGATGCTCGTGCCGGCGTCCGCGTTCGAGCCGACCAGGCCGCCGGTGCCGTTGTTGCCCGTCACCGTGCCCGTCGCATGACTGTAGCGTATCGTGCCGCCGCTGTTGTTGCCGCTGGCCAGGCCGCCGCCGTAGGAACTGGCCGCCACATTGCCCGTGGCAAAACTGTGGTCGATGATGCCGCCGGCATTACTCAGCACCAGGCCGCCGGCATAGCCGTCGCTGCTGCTCACATTGCCCGTCGCGTAGCTGTACGTGATGGTGCCGGTGTTTTTCCCCGCCAAGCCGCCGATCGACGCGTAAGCGCTGCCGCTGATCGCCCCCGTCGCGTAACTATTGCTGATGCTGCCGTCGTTATTGCCGACCAGGCCGGCGCCATTGCCGTAACCGCCGGCGGCGCTGACCGTGCCGGTGTTATAGACCTTGTCGACGCTGCCCAGGTTGCGTCCGGCCAGGCCGCCGATGCCGAAGGCGCTGCCATAGGTGGCGCTGCCGCCGGCCATGCTGCCGCCCTCCAGCCCCAGGTTGCGCACCACGCCGGCGCTGCCGATGCTGCCGAACAGGCCGACGTCGGCATCCATGCGGTTGCTGGCCAGTCCCGTGATGACATGGCCCAGGCCGTCGAACTTGCCGGTGAAGGGGCTGCCGGCGCTGCCGACCGGGGCAAAGCCGGCGTTGCTGTTCCAGGCGCTGGTGGCGCGCGCGTCGATATTGCTGCCGAGCGCGTAATTGCCGGCCAGACCGCCCGCCATGCCCTGCAAGTCCGTGCCGCTGGCGCTGCCGGCCGCGCCCAGGCTGTTGATGACCGTGTAGTTGACCGTGGCGCCGTTCGAGCCCAGCTGGGTGCTGAAATGCGCGCCCGACGGCAGGTTCACCGGCGCCGCCACATTAACGGTGCTGCCGTTGCCGGCCGCGACGGCCGCCTGGCCGTACTTCAAGGCCAGGCTGGCGCTGCCGGAACCGTTCATCGCCGTGTTAATGTTGATATTGTTTTGCGCGTTCAGCGTCAGCGTGTTGGCCGACCATGCCACCGTGTCGTTGACGTTGACGTTGCCGGCCGTGCCGCTGCCGCCCGAGGTGCTCAAAATGGTCACGTTGCCGCCGGCCAGATTGCTCGACAGCGTAGCGCCCGTCATGTCGCCGCCGCTGGCGGCGATGGTGAAGTCGCTGGGATCGACCAGCCAGGTGCCCGCCAGGCCGTGGCCGGCCGCCGTCGTGACGCGGGCGTCGGCGGCGATCTGCACATGGGCCGCCGACGTCTCGACGAAACCGCCGTTGCCGCCGTCGGGCGCGCCGGCGTCAAGGCGGCCGGCCAGCTTCACCGTGCCCGACTGCATGTCGCCGAGCAGCTTGATGCTGCCATTGCGGTTCTGTATCGTGTGCGCCTCGATGACGCCGGTGTTGTTGACGGCCGTCTGCAGCAGCGTGCCGGCGGCCTGGGCGCTGAGCAGCACCTGGCCGCCGTCCGCCTGGATCAGCCCGCCGTTCTGCACCAGCGCCCGCAGCGCGCCCTGGTTCACGGCCACGTTCAGCAAGCCGTCGCCGGCGACATCGAGCGTGACGGCGTTGCCGGCGGCCAGCGCCACCGAACCGAGGCGGGCGTTGATGGTGCCCTCGTTCGTCACCTGGGCGCCGAGCAGCGCGACATAACCGCCGGGCGCGCTGATGCTGCCCTGGTTGAGCACCGCACCGGCGCCGGCATTGCCGAAGCGGTAGCGTCCGGCCATGAAATCGGCATCGGCAATGCCCAGCGTCGACGCCGCCAGCCCGCCGACATTCACCGAAGCGCCCTTGCCGAACAAAATGCCGTTCGGATTGACCAGGAACACCTTGCCGTTGGCCGACAGGCTGCCGAGAATGCTCGACGGCTGCGCCCCCAGCACCCGGTTCAGCGCCACCGCGTTCGCGTTGGGCTGGACGAACTGGACCGCCTCGCCCTGGCCGATATTGAAGCTGCTCCAGTTCAGCACGGCGTTCTGGCTGCCCTGGGTCACCGTCAACTTGCCGGCGCCGCTGGCCACCGTGGCCGCGCCGGCGGCGACGCTGGCGCCCGTCGGCAAGGCCAGCGCCGGCGCGCCGAAGGCCAGTAACAGCGCCGCCGCCAGCGCCTTCAGCGCCGGGCGCGTGCCGCCGGCGCCGGGCAGCGCCCGCTTGCCCGCGCTCTTGACCAATTCCGAGACGGCCACGAAAGTGCCGGCGCGGCGGCTCCAGATCGAACGATAGATGCGATTCATGATGCGAGCTCCCCAGGCCGGCGCGCCGGCGCGTATCCAGTGCCGGCAATGGCGGCGTTAAAAATATTTGACGGCCTGCAGCCAGACGCGGCTGGCCGAATCCGGCGCCGACGTCGCCACGGCGCCGCCCAGTTTGTGGGCGTAGTACAGCTTCAGCGCCAGGCCGTTCTGGCCCATCCAGGTCAGGCCGAGGCCGGCGCCGCTGAGCGTCTTGCGGTTCTCCCCGGCGGCCCAGGGATGCTTGTTCAGGCTGACCGTGCCCGTGTCGACGAAGGCGAGCGCTTGCAGCTGACCCGGCAGCGCCGCGCCGAAATCGGGCAGGTTGCGGCGCAGCTCCAGGCTCAGCACATAACCCTGGTCGGCATAGCCCTCGCCGCCGGGATAGGCGCGCACGGCGCCGACGCCGCCCAAGCCCATTTTTTCCGAAATATCCAGGTTCTTCGAGGCCATCTGCACGCTCAGCGAGGCGAACAGCGAGGTGTTCTCCGCCAGGCTGTGCAGGTGCATCAGGCTCAGGCTCCACTTGTCGAAATGGCCGTTGCTGCCCACCGTCGCCTGGTCCGCCGCCAGCGCCGCCGCACTGCGGATGTCGACCTTGCCGCTGGTCCAGGTCAGCGAATAAGTGCTGGCGCCGCCGCTGCCGCGCCGGTCGCCGTTCAGATTGGCCATCCACACCTTGACGTGCTTGTCGGCCAGCGCGCCGCTGACGTCGGCCTTGTCCTGGAAACGCTTGCTGTCATAGTTGAGCTGGGCATACAGGCTGTTGTTGCGCGAGCGGATCAGGGGATAACTGCCGTACACGCTGGCGATCCTGGCCGTGCCGTTCGCCTCCAGGCTGGCGAATTCCTCGCCGAGACGGTAATGCATGGCCGTGTAGGCCAGCCCGCCCTTGGCCAGGCCGAACTGCCCCTGGTAGGACAGGCGCGCATAATTCAAGCCCTCGGCCGAAGTGAAGGCGCGCACGGTGGCGACGTCGGCGTAGCCGAGCAACTCGTTGACGTTCAGGGTCGCACCGACGCGCTTGGTGCCCGTGTAGCGGTTGCCCTGGTTGTCGGCGTCGACGCTGCCGTTGACGCGGCTGCCCGGCACCACCTCGACAATCAGGTCGGAGGCGCCGACGGAGGCGCCCGGCACCAGCGTCGACCTGACCTCGACGCCCGGCATGTCCGACAGCAGCAGCAGGCGGCGCTCCAGCGGGGCGGTGGCGATGGGCTCGCCCTGCCCCAGGCCGCCCAGCACCGCGCCGGCCAGGCCGTCGGCGACGCGGCTGCTGTTGCGCAGGCTAACGTTGCCGTAGCGCCCCTCCAGCACGGCGATGGTGACGCCGCCATCCTCGATATCCTGGGCCGGCAGGAAGGCTTGCGCCAGGAAATAGCCGCGGCTGTGGTACAGGTCGGCGACCTTGGCCGCCATCGCCCGCAACTGCGCCAGCGTCAGCTCGCTGTCCGGCTGGAAGCCCGTGGCGGCCAGCAGCTCGGCCTCGGGCACGCCGCCGCCGGCCTCCACGCGCAAGCGCTTGACGAGAATTTTTTCATGGTCGTCCAGCACGGCGGGCGCCACCGCACCTTGCTGGATGCGGATTTCCGGCGCGCGCTTCTGCGGCAGCGGCACCGGCGGAACCTGCTGGATCTGGCTGCCGGCACCGGGCGGGTCGACGGCGAAAGCACCCTGACTAACGGCCAGCAGCGCCAAAGGAAATAATTTGCTTGCCAATCTCAGCCCCCCTTAAATCCGATACCGGCGCCGCGCACTTGCACGCAACCGGCAGATGAAGAGTTCCAATGGAGAAATAGTCTAACAAAGCGAGGGTGGGAAAAGTAAACCGTGTTGAGATTTCGCAAAGTCATGCCGTATTAACATGAAATACGCTTGGCGGCGCCGCCGCCGCCCTATGAAAACGGGGAAAACCGCGAGCTTGCGGCAAGCGCTTGCCTGTGACAAAAATGCCACAGGCAAGGCTATCGACATGGAAGCGACTGGCGCCGCGCGGCTGGCGGCGGAAAACGGGCGGCGGGCGCCGCCCGAGGGACTTACTTAAGCAGCTTGGCGCGCGGCGCGTGGCTGTTGAGCTTGAAGATGCTGACGATCTGCGCCAGGCCGGCGGCCTGGTCGTTCATGGCCTGGGCGGCGGCGGACGCCTGCTCGACCAGGGCCGAGTTTTGCTGCGTCATATTGTCCATCTCAACGATCGCGTGGTTGATCTGGTCGATGCCCGAGCTTTGCTCCTGGCTGGCCGAAGAGATTTCCGCGACGATGTCGGTGACGTGCTTGACGCTGGCGACCACCTTCTCCATGGTGCTGCCGGCCAGTTCGACGAGTTTTTCGCCGGCCTCGACCTTTTCCGCCGAGCTGTCGATGAGCACCTTGATTTCCTTCGCCGCCGAGGCCGAGCGCTGCGCCAGGTTGCGCACCTCCGAAGCGACGACGGCGAAGCCGCGGCCCTGCTCGCCGGCCCGGGCCGCCTCGACGGCCGCGTTCAGCGCCAGGATATTGGTCTGGAAGGCGATGCCGTCGATGACGCTGATGATGTCGACGATCTTCTTCGACGATTCGTTGATCGAGCCCATCGTGTCGACCACCTGGCTGACCACGTTGCCGGCCTGGGTCGCCACCGCCGAGGCGGAAATGGCCAGCTGGTTGGCCTGGCGCGCATTGTCAGCGTTCTGCCGCACGGTCGAGGTCATCTCTTCCATCGTCGAGGCCGTCTCCTCCAGCGAACCGGCCTGCTGCTCGGTGCGCACCGACAGGTCGTGGTTGCCCGAGGCGATCTCGCCGGACGCCGTGGAAATCGAATCGGCGTCCATGCGCACCTGGCTGACGATATTGGCCAGATTGTCGCGCATGGCCTTGATCGCGAACAGCAGGCTGGAACGGTCGTCCGCCTTCGTGTCGATTTGCGTCGTCAAGTCGCCCTTGGCGATCTGGCCGACGATGCCGGCCGCGTAGTCAGGCTCGCCGCCCAACTGGCCGAGGATTTTGCGCAGCATATGCCAGGCCAGGCCGCCGACGACCAGCATCAGCGCCACGCCCAGGCCCAGCAGGATGGCGGCCTGGCGCCAGAACTGCGTGTTGATGTCGTCGATATAAGTGCCGGTGCCGATCAGCCAGTCCCACGGCGCGAAGCGGACCACCGCATACATCTTGTCGACCGGCTCCTTGACGCCGGGACGCGTGCCCTCGGCCTTGACCAGGCCGATGCGCTGCTGCGCCAGCACGGTGCGGTAGCGGTCGCCCGAATCCTTGGCGCCCTTTTGCGGCACGCCGACGCGCGCCGGGTTCGGATGGACGTACAGGATGTCGTTGCTGAAATCGCGCACGAAATAGTACATCTCATCCTTGTGGAAGCTGCCGACCACCTGCTTGGCCTGGCGCTGCGCCTCTTCCCGCGTCAACTTGCCGGACTGCTCCAGCGCATACGCCTTCTCCACCGCCGCATTGGCCAGTTCGACCAGGGTCGTGATTTGCGCCGCGCGCTCGGCCATCATGGTCTGGCGCAGCGAGAACAGCGATACCGTGGCGATGATGACGATGCCAAGCAAGGTGCTAATGCAAAGCAAGAGGATGCGGGTGCTGAGTTTCATGTTTTCCTCTGAAAGAGCGATCTTTTGTTATTGGATATGGCGTGCGCGCGCCAAACGAAGCGCTCGGCAACGGTCAGGCAGCGTCAGGTCGGCCAGGCGGACGGCGCCGCGCTGCAGATGCGGAAAGGCCAGACCACGACAACGAATAATTGCCTATGATAAACTAAATGCCCGACCCAGCGCCAGCACTAGCACAAAGTGTGCGCCGGAAATTCCTGGGGGAACAGCTCTAAACTGAGGGAAATGCCGCGCGGTGTGGCGGCGCGGTGACAGCCTGCTATTTCCCTATTCCAGTGGCCGAGCTCACTGAGGAATATATTATCCTGGGCGCCGAGCACCCTGAAGAACGGGCGCAACATTGCCATATATCCTAGACAGCCGTTTTTTGGCCGGGGGCACGGAGCAGGGCCATGCTGCGACGGGGCATATGATCGAGGGGCGCCGTGGTGCCTGCCCGGAGAGGAAAAGACTCCCCTGCCCGTCCAGAGGTTGTGATGATGCGCTATTGAATGCATATTTACATCATTGCTGATTCAAGGAGTCCCCATGAGAACCACCGTCACAATCGACGACGAACTGTACAACAAAGCCCTTGAGGTCGCAGATCCGTCCATGGACAAAACGGACCTCTTCCGCGAGGCCATCAAGACCTTCGTGCGCGTGCGAACTGCCAAGCGCTTGGTAGCGTTGGGAGGCGCGATACCAGGAATACCTGAAGTGCCACGTCGCCGCCCAGAGCCAGTTCAATAAGTGGCGTGTCCGTTAATACTTTCGTGTGGATAGACCACTTTCGGAACCGCAACGAGGCGCTTGAGAACTTGCTCAACCAGGACTTGGCACTCACGCACCCTGTGGTAGGCAGATTTGCATGGACGCAGTTAATTTCGAAGCATTTTGCATGGACCGAAATTGCGGATTCACAAAATCTCGCCGAGCTTGCGAGTGTCAAAGGCCGAAGGGACTCATACCTGGGTTGATAAAATGTCTTAAATGACAATTTCAAGCTAGAATACTCTTCAACACAACAACGCACTCTGCGGAGATATCAATGACTGACTTAGCTTCCCAAGCTGTTCCATTGATTGCGTTACTGCTCGGCGCTTTCTTCATGTGGCTGTTGATGAATAGCCGAATTAAATCAGCCGCTTTTGCAGCGGCGGCAGCGGCGACAACTGCGCTTCAAGTTGAATTAGCCCAGGCGACCGAAAAAATTCGGTCAGCCACAAATGAGTTGGACGCGGTGAAGGAGGATTCTCAGCAGAAATCGCAGCTACTTACCACTGTACGGGCGAGCTTCGATGAACTGAAGGATGAGCAAGCGCGCATGACTGAGCGCTTACTGAGGTTGCCCTTAGTTGAAGCCGAGCTACGTTCTACGATGGAACAACTGAAGTCCAGCATTGATGATGCTCGGCGACTAGCTAGTAGCGAAGCACAAAAGGCACAGTCCATTGAGTCGTTACAAGAGCATTTGGAGGCGCTTCAGTTAGCTAAAAAATCACTCGATCAGCAGTACCGAGATGAATCAGTTCGCTTACAAGATTCTTTACAGCGCAAGGCCACGCTCGAGGAACAAGTGGCCCGCATTCCTGAATTGGAGACAAAACTTCTCGAAGGCGGGCGACAGTTTGCTGAGTCAAATTCCAAGCTGCAAGCGTCGAACGAGTGTCGTGTCGCACTTGAGCAGCAGGTTGCTTGTCTACCGTCGCTTGAGTCCAAGCTAGTGGACTCAACAAAACAGCTAGGTGAGCTTAATGTGCAGCTTCGAGAGTCAGCAGAGCGCCGTGTAGCGTTAGAGGAACAGGCTGCTCGCCTGCCAGGTTTAGAGAGCCAGATAAAGGACTCGGCACGACAACTTGTCGACACAAATATGCAATTGACCGACCTCCGGGAATCAAGTGCGCGCGATAATGGAAAGCTTAGAGCAGAGTTGGCCGCAGAACGTACGGCCGCGGCTCTCGTGGTAGCAGAGCTAGCGACAGCAAAGACGGCATTTTCGCAAGCCGACTCGCAGGTGAACGGACTCACGGACCAGCTCACCCAACTTCGGACTCATGGCGAGGCTGAGCAAAAGAGCGCGGTCGAAAAACTTGAACTTTTGCTACAGGCCAAGACGGCACTTTCAGATCAATTTAAGACATTGGCCAACGATATTTTGGAAGAGAAGTCGAAACGCTTCGCGGAGCAAAATCGTGAAGGTATTAGCCAGTTGCTCGAGCCATTGAAAACGAAATTGACTGAATTTCAAGGCAAGGTCGAAGAGGTCTACGTTAATGAGGGCAAAGACCGCTCAGCGCTTTCGGAGCAGGTACGCCAACTCGTTGAACTTAACCAGTCACTCAGCCTGGACGCGAAGAATTTGACCCTGGCACTCAAAGGCTCCGCGAAGACACAGGGCAATTGGGGCGAGCTCATTCTCGAGCGTGTGCTAGAGGCATCAGGACTACGCAAGGGCCATGAATACCACGTGCAGGACAGCCAGACCCGCGAGGACGGTTCGCGCGGCCAAGCCGACGTCATCATCGACCTGCCTGAGGAGAGAAAGATTGTGGTCGATGCCAAAGTCTCGCTGGTAGCGTATGAGAAATTCACCTCTGCAGACACTGATGAGGCGCGAGCCCTGTCGCTTAAACAGCATTTAGACTCCGTACGCTCGCATATCAAGGGCTTGTCGGAAAAGCGCTACCACATGATGTATGGAGTTAAATCTCTCGATTTCGTCCTCGCATTTGTGCCCGTGGAACCCGCCTTTATGACAGCGGTTACGAACGACGACAACCTTTTCATGGACGCATGGAATCGTAACGTTCTGCTAGTTAGCCCATCCACATTACTATTTGTCGTTCGCACTGTGGCGCACCTGTGGCGCCAGGAAGCTCAGAGCAAGAATGCCCAAGAGATTGCGAAGAAGGGAGGAGACTTATACGACAAGCTTTGCGGGTTCGTTGAAGACTTGGAGTCTGTGGGCAACCGCCTGAGCCAAGCTCAGAAAGCATATGATGCTGCGCATGGAAAGCTGTCGGTCGGGCGCGGAAATGTTATTCGCCAAGCAGAAATGTTACGGGATTTAGGGGTAAAGCCGACGAAGGCTATGTCGTCGGCGACTCTCGCAATGTCAAGCGACGAAGCGCACCAACTCGGCGATAATGTAGTTACGCTGCCCCCGCTTACGACGCCCCAGTCTCCGAACTCCTCCGCATAAGTCCTTAAGACTGCGCGGAAAAATTACACAGGTGCCCCCCTGCTCAACCGTTCAAGTTACTTTGAATTTTATAGCCTGACTTCGTAACACTTGTGCAAAGAGCGCGCTGGCCTTCCCGTTTTCAAGTCGGGATAGCGCAGCGGTCGAGATTTGGAGATTGCTTGCGAGCGAAGCAAGTTCGGTGTTGCCATTTTGCACCATGACTGCCTTGAGCGAAAATGAAAAATTTCCTGCAGGGGCCTCAGGCGAGCGCCTCCTTAGCCGCCTCTTCCGGCGTCAAGCCGTCATAGAACTGGTCGGTGAACCACTCCACCTGCTCTTCGATATGTTCCTGCGCCTGGGCCTGCGTTGCGCCGCCCGCCACCAGAAAACCCTCGACTTCGATACACCAGTGTATCAAGGCCAGCGTTTCCGGATCCAGCTCTTCTTTCTTTGCCATCGTGCAACCTTTACATGTCTTGTAACAGGCCACAGTTTAACAGCAACGGCGCGCGCGCCCCAGGCCCGCGCCGCCGCCAGGCTCACCGCTCCGGATACAGGACCACCTGGACATAATTGTCCAGATTGAAGTAACGCCGCGCCGCCGCCTGCACATCGGCCGGCGTGAGCGCCCTCACCTCGTCCTCGTAGCGCAAGATGTCGGCCGGATCGCTGCCTTGCACCAGGGCCGTCTGCAAACGCCCCAGCCAGTAGCCGTTTTCGCGCAGCGCCTTCTGGTGGTTCTTGATCCAGTTCTCTTGCACCTTGGCCAGGTCTTCCGCCAGCGGGCCGTTCTCCTGCATCTGCCGGATCGCGGCAAAGGTCGCGGCGATCACCTTATCGACATGTTCCGGCCCCGTCGGCAAGCCGGCGCTGATCGAATAATTTCCATATGGCAGCTTGTTCAATGCGCCCTGCATGCCGCCGCCATAAATCAGGCCCATCTTCTCGCGCAGCACCTCGACCAGCTTGATGTTCATCACCTCGACCAGGGCCTGCAGGCGCAGCTGCGCCGCTTCCGAATACGCGGCGTCGCCGCTGAACGTCAGCGAAATACTGCTCTTCGCCTCCGTCCCCTTGCGCACGGTTTTTTTGACGACGCCGCTGACCGGGCGCAAGCCCAGGTCCTTGTAGGCGCTCGCCACTTCGGCGGCCGGCAGGCTGGCCAGATAGGTGGCGATCAAAGGCTTGACCTTCTCCACCTCGAAGCTGCCGACGAGGAAGAAAGTGCTGCCGCGGGCGCTGGAAAAGCGCTCCTTGTAAATTTCCAGCACGCGCTCCAGCGACACCTTGTCGAAATCCTCGGGCCGCGCCGCCCGCGCCAGGCGCGGATGGTTGTTGTACAGCGTAGTCTGCACCGTGTCGACGAACACCGACTCGGGCCGCGACATGGTGTGCTTCGCCAAGTCCTGCTGCTTGCCGACGAAGGAACGGTACAGCCCGTCGTCCTTGCGCGCGTCCGTGTAGCGCAGATACACCAGTTGCAGCATGGTTTCCAGGTCGGCGACGCTGGAACTGCCGCCCAAGCCTTCGCTCAGGTTGCCCAGGAAAGCGCCGACATTCACCGTTTTGCCCGCCAGAATTTTCTGCAAATCCGTCGGCGTATACGTCTTCAAACCCATCTGGCCAATGATGGCGCTGGCGTAGCGGGCGTTATAGGTGTCGGCGTCGCCGAACAGCGACTGGCCGCCGAAGCGGGTCGAGCCCAGCAACACCTGGTCGTTCTTGAAATCGGTCGGCTTCAACACGACCTTCACGCCGTTGCTCAAGGTCAGCTCAGTCAAGCCCAGGGCCGCGTTGTGCGTCTCGGCGACGATGCCGCCGGGCTGGGGCGGCGTCTCAAGCAGCGTGCTGCCCAACAGCTTCTCTTCCTTCGGCTTGAGCACCTGCCGCTCCGCCGCGTCGACGGCCGCCAGCAGGGCCGCGCTGGACGGCGCCGCGCCGCCGTCGGCGCCCATGTACACCACCAGCTTTTTCTCATGCAAAGGCATGGCCTTGGCGAATGCCTGGTTCACCTCGGCCAGCGTGATGCCGGGCAGCATTTCCCGCACATAGTTGTACTCATTCTCGATGCCGGGGATGGCTTCCTGTTCGAGGAAGTTGCGCACGTATTCGGCCACGTAGCCGGCCGAATCGGACTTGTCGCGCTCCAGGTAGGCGCGCTCGAAATTGCGCAGCATATCCTTCTTGCTGCGCTCCAGCTCGATGGCGCTGAAACCGAAGCGGCGCACCCGCCCGTCCTCCTGCAGCAGCGCGTCGACGGCCGGCGCGACGCCGCCCTTGCCGAGCAAGGCATAGGCGTTGAACGACTCGTAGCCGCGCACCAGCTTGCCCATGCTGCTGCCGCCCTGGATGAAGGGCGGATTTTCCTGCTGGCTCAGCTCCTGCATGCGCGCGCTGAGCATATCGCCGTACAGGCCCTGGACCAGCTTGTCGCGGTAGCCGCCGAACGTCGCGTCGGTCTTCGACTCGCGCACCGGATAACGGATGAAGACGAGGCTGTTGCTGGCCTCCTTGTCGGTGATCACCAACCCCTCCGTCTGCGTGCGCGTCGGCACCTTCGCATACGCGCGCGGGCGCGCCGGGACGGGATTTTTCAGCTTGGCGAAGTGTTTGGCGATCAGCTTCTCGGCCTCGGCCGGCTCGATGTCGCCGACCACGACGACAGCCATCAGGTCAGGCCGATACCAATCCCGGTAAAAGCGCTTGATCGCCGCGTACTTGAAATGCTTCAGGGTCGCCTCCTTGCCGATCGGCAGGCGCTGGGCGTAGCGCGAACCGTTGAACAACTTCGGCATCAACACCTTGTTCATGCGGTCCTCGGCGCCCTTGCCCAGGCGCAGCTCCTCCAGCACGATGCCGCGCTCGCTGTCGATGGCGGCCGCGTCGAAGGACAGGCCGTGGGCCCAGTCTTCCAGCACGAGAAAGCCCTGCTCGATGTTTTCCCGCTTGTCGGTGGGGATAGGCAGGATGTACACGGTTTCATCGAAGCTCGTGTAAGCGTTCAAGTCCGCGCCGAACTTGACGCCGATCGACTGCAGATAGGAAATCAGCTCGCTGCGCTTGAAATGGCGCGAACCGTTGAACGCCATATGCTCGGTGAAATGGGCCAGGCCCTGCTGGTCCTCATCCTCCAGCATCGAACCGGCCTTGACGACGAGGCGCAGCTCCAGCTTATTGGCCGGCTTGCCGTTGCGTTGAATGTAATACGTCAAACCGTTGGCCAGCTTGCCGACCTTGACCTGGGGGCCGAGCGGAACCGGATCGTCCAGGCGGATCTCGGCGCGGGCCAGCAGCGCCAGGGCCAACAAGGCCGCGCCGGAAAGAATGCGGAGGGAAGACAGTGTCATTTTTGCCGTGTGAGAGGAAAGAATTTTTCTACGGTACACCGAAAGCCGGGGACAGACCACGATTTTCGGGTAATAGTTTCCCGGAAATCGTGGTCTGTCCCCTAGTTTGCGCTTCTCTGCTACACTAATGCCGCCGGCAACTTTGCCGGTAACACAATACGTCTTCGGGGCGGGGTGCGATTCCCCACCGGCGGTAAGACCGGCAACGGTCAAGCCCGCGAGCGCCCGCCGCGCAATCGGCGGGGTCAGCAGATCTGGTGTGACTCCAGAGCCGACGGTATAGTCCGGATGAAAGAAGATGTGCGGTATCCGCAGTCCCGCGCCGAGCGATCGGCCCGGCTCATTGCGGCTGTTCGCTTGCCCTGAAGCGTTTTTCGCCATGATGCGAGGAGCGTTTCACATGTTAGTCAATCAATACACCCTGATCTCCCACGACCTCGACGGCCGCATGCACGCGGCGCTGGCCGCCATGCGCGCCGGTGTCCCGGTCATCCTGCTCGACGATTTCGACCGCGAAAACGAAGCCGACCTGATCATCGCCGCCGACAAGCTCACCGTCGAGACGATGGCCCTGCTGATCCGCGAGTGCAGCGGCATCGTCTGCCTGTGCCTGCCGGCCGACACCGTCGCCGCGCTGGAGTTGCCGCCGATGGCGCCGGAGAACGGCAGCCGCTACGGCACGCCGTTCACCGTGTCGATCGAGGCGCGCGACGGCGTCACCACCGGCGTCTCGGCAGCCGACCGCGTGACGACGATACGCGCCGCCGTCGCCAGGGACGCCAAGCCGCAGCACCTGGTGCGCCCCGGCCACGTGTTCCCGCTGCGCGCCGCGCCCGGCGGCGTGCTGACGCGGGCCGGCCACACGGAAGGCTCGGTCGACCTGGCCATGCTGGCCGGCCTGAACCCGCCGGCCGTGCTGTGCGAGCTGATGAACCCGGACGGCAGCATGATGCGCGGCGACGCCATCGAACGCTTCGCCGAGCTGCACGGCATGCCCATCCTGACGATCGCCGAAATCATCGAGTGGCGCCAGCGCCAGGCCGGCTGAAGCGGCGGCGCGGGCCGCCCGATGCTAAGATGAGCGGATGATTTCACAAGCAATGCTATTTTCCGTTCTGCGCCGCCTGCACCGCTCCGCCATGGCGTGGTTGCGGGGCTGGTGGCGCCTGCTCCATTTCGCCGTCCTGATCTTCTCGCTGGCGCTGTCGCCGTCCACCTACGGCCGCGCCGGGCGCCCGGCGCTGGCGCGCCAGCTGGTGCTCGCCACCGCGCCCAACCTGATGTGGTTCACCGTGCTGTCGGCCCTCATCAGCCTGGTGCTGATCCGCATCGTCGTCGTCACCGCCCTCAGCTACGGCCTGTCGCGCTATGCGCTGGAAATGGTGGTGCGCGTGCTGGTGCTGGAACTGATACCGCTGACGGCGGCGCTGTTCGTCGCGCTGCGCATCACCCTGCCCGACGGCATCGAGTTCGCCCAGATGCGCGCCAGCGGCGCCCTCGACGCCCTGCAGCGCCAGGGCGCCGACCTGCTGCACCGCGAATTCTTCCCGCGCGTGGCCGCCGGCGTCTTCGCCGTGTGGATGCTGGCCGCCGTCAGCTGCGTGCTGACGCTGGTGCTGGCCTACCTGAGCATCTACGGCTTCACGCCATGGGCGCTGCAAGGCTACACCCGCGTCGTCGGCCAGGTCTTCAACCCGGCCGTGTCGCTGATCCTGGCGCTGAAGATCGGCTTCTTCAGCTTCGCCGTCGGCCTGATCCCGATGGCCTCGTCCTTCTACGCCGACGGCGCCGCCGGGCGCCGCCAGCGCCTGCCCGGCACCCACGGCCTGTCCGACATGCTGCGCCTGTTCTCGGTCATCCTCCTCATTGAAATCGCCTCCCTGATGGGCAACTACTACTAATCGCCGACACGCCCCATGACAGAACCCACCCCCACCGCGGCCGACGCGCCGCTGCCCAGCGCCCCGCCGGTGCGCAACGCCGAATTCAAGGCCGCCCTGCTGCTGGTGCTGATGTTCGTACTCGTCAGCGGCTCCGTGCTGTACCTGATGTACGCCCGCGGCGCCTTCGAGGCGACGCAGCAACTGGTGCTGCTGGCCGAGGACTCCGACGGCGTCGTCGTCGGCATGGACGTCACCTTCTCCGGCTTCCCGGTCGGGCGCGTGCGCCGCATCGAACTGGGCGCCGACGGCAAGGCCCGCGTCGTCGTCGACGTGCCGCGCTCGGAGGCCCACTGGCTGCGCAGCACCAGCATCTTCACGCTCGAGCGCGGCCTCGTCGGCGGCGCCAAGCTGCGCGCCTTCACCGGCATCCCCGACGACCCGGCGCTGCCGGACGGCGCCGCGCGCCCCCTGCTGGTCGGCGACGCCGGCGCGGAAATCCCGCGCCTGCTGGCCGCCGCCAAGGAATTGCTGCAAAACCTGACGGCGCTGACGGGCGCCGAATCCCCGCTCGACCTGACGCTGCGCAACGTCCAGGGCGTGACGGGAAAACTCAACGGCCCGGCCGGCGCGATGGGGCTGATCGCCGGCGACGACAAGAATTCGCAACAGCTGCTGGCGCGCGCCAACGCGCTGCTGCTCAAGACCGACAGCCTGATCGGCAATGCCGACAGCCGCGTCTTCGGCCGGGGCGGCATCATGACCGACGCCCAGGCCACCGTGGTGCAACTGAACGCGCTGCTGGCCGACACCCGCGGCAGCCTGAAGAAACTCGACGCCGTGCTGGTCGAGGCGCAAGCCGTCGGCGCCAACGCCAAGGCCGCCACGGCCGACCTGGCGCCGCTGCGCGCCGACGTCGAAAGCAATCTGCGCAAGGTCGAGCAACTGGTCAACGAAATCAACCGCAAATGGCCATTCAAACGCGAGCCGGAGATCAAACTGCCATGAGCGCCACCCTGCCCCGCCGCCTGTTGGCGGCCTGCCTGCTCGCCGCCCTGGCCGCCTGCGCCGGCGGCCCGCCCGTGCCCGACTGGAAAATGAACGCGCAAAGCGCCATCGAGCGTTTCCAGGCGGCTTATCTGGGCGGCAACGAGCGGGTCGAGGCGGCCGAGTACCAGCGCGCCCGCGAGCAGATCGCCGCCACCGGCAAAATCGAGCTTGTGGCGCGCCTGGAGCTGGTGCGCTGCGCCACCCGCGCGGCCAGCCTCGTGTTCAATGAATGCGCGCGTTTCGAGCGGCTGCGCAAGGACGCGGCGGCGCCGGAGCGCGCCTACGCCGCCTATCTGGTTGGCGCGGCGAAACCCGAGGAAATCGCCTTGCTGCCGCAGGCGCACCGCGGCGTGGCCGGCGCCACCTCCGACACGGCGGCGGCCGCCGCCGTGGCCGGCATCGCCGACCCGCTGGCGCAACTGGTGGCGGCGGGCGTGCTGATGCGCACCGGACGCGCCAGCCCGGCGCTGCTGGCCACGGCCGTAGAGACGGCCTCGGCGCAAGGCTGGCGGCGGCCGCTGCTGGCGTGGCTGGGCGTGCAAGCCATGCGCGCCGACAAAGCCGGCGACGCGGCAGAGGCCGGGCGCATCCGCCGGCGCATCGACCTCGTCGAAGGGAAAGACCCCGGCTAAGGGCCGCTACTTCTTCTCCGGCATGGCCGACGAATGGTGGCTGGTAATCAGCCACTGCCTGCCATCCCAGCGATAAGTATAGGTATAGCGGGCGCTGACGGAAGCCCCCGTTTTGGCGAAGGCAAACGTATACAGCCCGGCGTCCACGGCGACGTTGCAGCCGATGTCAATGAAGCGCATGTCGATCTTGCCCGAGGGACGGTTTTCCAGGAAATGGTGGAAATAATCCTCTTTCTCGGCCGGCGTCAGACGCGGCTGATTCGACACCGTGGGCAGCAGAATGGAGCGCTGCGCATAGTTGGCGACCACCTTGTGGGGATCGCCGGTTTGCAACGACTGATTCCAGCGGTCGAACAAAGCCGCGACCTCTTGCTCCGACGTGGCTTTGCAACTGCCGCTGCGTGCTGCCTGCATATTGTCCGGCATGCCCTGATTGATCGCGCATCCCGTTAACGCGACGGCCAAAACCACAACACTCGCTAGCTTCATGGAAACTCTCCTTCAGGTGGGTAGTGTGAAAGTGAGACAGTCATGATTCAAATAGCCCTGCAACCCGCGCAAGCGGACGAACGCCGCCGTCGGGTGCATCACAGCATACGTGAAAGCCGGGGACAGACCACGATTTTCGAGAAATAATTTCTCGAAAATCGTGGTCTGTCCCCGAGCATATCCCGGCGGCTCAGCGCTGCGCCGCCTTGCCCGTCTCGCAGGCAAGGTTGCGGTAGAACACGAAGCCGCCCAGTTGAATCGACTCGGTCGATGCCGTGACGCGGTAGACCAGCGCCCGCTTCGCCGCTTCGACCCGCAACAAATTGCCTTGGTGGTGTTCGAGCTGGTAGTTGGCGGATTCGGCCGGGGATGCGATGGTGCCGCCCAGCTCGATGCGCAGTTCCGAGCGGGCGCTGTCGTAGGACCAGCGCGATGGATGATAGAAAGTGAAGCCGCCGGCAAAGCGCAGTTCGCCGCCAGGCGCCAGGGTCATGCAAATGCCGGGAAATTCGGCCGGCGGATTGAACCAGGCGCCGGCCGGCCCGCCGCCGGCATCCCTCTTGTCCATGGAGCCGCAGCCCGCCAGCGCGAGGCCCAGCAATGCCGCTAAAAGAAATCGCTTCGCCATTTGCCTACTCACGAATATTGATATTCCGGCGATTATAAACATCACTTCATTGCATGGCCTTACCCGCCCTTGGCGGCCGCTTCGCGCAGCTTGTCCTTTTTGCTTTTGCGCGCACCTTTGACGCCGCCGTTGACGCAGTCGGTAGCCGGATGCGGCGCGCTGGCGGCGGCCGTCTCGACCGGCTCGAAGCCGGCGATGACTTCGCGCGGCACCAGTGCGTTCTGGCGCTTTTCGATCAGGCGGAAGTGCGCCTCGGTGTCGGCGCTGACGAAGCTGACGGCGACGCCGCTCTCACCGGCGCGGCCGGTGCGGCCGATGCGGTGGGTGTAGTCGACCGCCGAACGCGGCAGGTCGTAGTTGACCACCGCCGGCAGTTGCGCGATGTCGATGCCGCGCGCGGCGACGTCGGTGGCCACCAGCACCTGCAGGCGGCTGGCCTTGAAGTCGGCCAGCACCTGGCTGCGCGCGCCCTGGCTGAATTCGCCGTGGAAGGGGTCGGCCTTGATGCCGTTGCGCTGCAATTTGTCGGCCACGTGCTCGGCCGCGTACTTGGTGGCGACGAAGACCAGCACCCGGCTCCACTTCTGTTCCTTGATCAGGTGCTTGAGCAGCATCGTGCGGCGGCCCGTGTCGACCAGGATGGCGCGCTGCACGATGTCGGGCGCGTCCTGCGGCGTCGATGCGACTTCGACGCGCACCGGCGCGCGCAGCAGCGTGTCGGCCAGCGCCTGCACGTCCGGCGGGAAGGTGGCCGAGAAGAACAGCGTCTGGCGCTGCGCCGGCATCAGGCCGAGGATGCGGCCGAGCTCCTCGCTGAAGCCCAGGTCGAGCAGGCGGTCGGCCTCGTCCAGCACCAGCATCGACACGGCCGACAGCTTCACCGCGTTGTGCTCGACCAGGTCGAGCAGGCGGCCCGGCGTGGCGACGACGATGTCGGCGCCGCCGCGCATCGCCATCATCTGCGGGTTGATCGAGACGCCGCCGAAGACGATGGCGACCTTCAACGGCACCGGCAGGTGCTTGGCCAGCGCGCGGATCGCCTCGCCCACCTGGGCCGCCAGCTCGCGCGTGGGCACCAGCACCAGCGCGCGCACCTGGCGCGGGCCGCTGCACGGCGCCAGCATCGCCTGCAGCAGCGGCAGCGCGAACGCCGCCGTCTTGCCGGAGCCGGTCTGGGCCGCGCCCAGCAGGTCGCCGCCGCGCAGGATGACGGGGATGGCGCCGGCCTGGATCGGCGTCGGCGCGGCGTAGCCGACCTTGCCGGCGGCGCGCACGAGTGAGGGGATCAGACCCAGTGAGGAAAATGGCATAGCGGGCCTTAGCGTTCGAGAGAGTGAAACTGGCGGGCGGCGCGCGCAACGGCCGGCGCCGCGCCGGTGAATGCCGACAGTATAAAGCAGGGGATGGGGCTGGGATAAAAACCCGGGGCCAGCCCCGGGCTTGCGCCTCAGCGCGCGCGCACCTTGCTCAAGGCCGCCCTGCCCGGCTCGGTCAGGAAGGGCTGCAATCTGGCGTAAGGCACGGTGATGTCCATGTCGCACGCCTGGGCCACATGCGGGAAGGTCGTCGAGAACACCATGCCCTTCTCGCCCAGCGCCGCCTGGAAGTAGCGCTCTTCGAGCAGCATGGGGCCGCAGTCGCTATCCGTGGTGTCGGCGCCCTCGCCGCCGAGGATGACTTTTTGCAGGTCCGGCGGCACCGCCGAGCCGTCCTTGTTGTAGTGCTTGAAGAAACTCCACAGGTCGACCTCCTTGCCGCTGGCCAGGTCGATGCTGCGCTTATGGACGCCGTGGAAGGGGTAGGCGCCGCCGCAATAGCCTTCATACGACTCGTCGATCGACAACCAGTCCTTGCTCCAGAACGTGATGGTCGAGCCCGAGTTGTAGTCGTGGTTCGGCCCCGAACACTCGAAATAGCGTTGCATCGCGGCGCTCAGCAACTGAGCCAGCACTTGATTGACGGCGCCCGTGCGCGGCGCCGTTTCCGCCAGCGCCAGCCCCTCGATCGCGCCCTCCAGCGTCGACAGCTTCACATACGGGCGCCGCTGAAACACGGCCGCTTTGCGGACAATCTTTTGTGCGTCCAGGCGCGGGCCGTTGAACGCCGCCGACAGCGCGTTGTCGCGCATGCTGCAAGTGCCGTTGCCGGCCTTGTCGGCGTAGCCGCGGCTCAATAAGATCGGCAAGGTGCGCTTGCCCTTCACCTCGGACCAGTCGCCCTCCATGCGCTCCGGCGCGACGCTGCGCAACTGCCAACGGCCGGTCGCCTCGTAGTCGCGGCCCTCGGTCCAGGCCGCGCTGCCGTCATCGGCGCCGTTCAAGTCGATGTTCCGGAAATGCTTCACATAGTAATAGGCGGCTTCGCCCGAGCGGGAGAAGCAGGCGACGATTTTCTGGCCGCCGAGGCTGCCCGTCCAGACGCCGGCGCGGGCTTCCGCCTGCGCCGTCACGGTTGCCGTCGCAGGCGACGACGCGGCGACAAAAAAAGCGCACAATAGGCCCTGTATCAATTTTGACATGTTGAATGATGTAGAAGTAGCTCGTAGTACCGCCATTATGCCCCTGCGACTGATTTTTTGACGTTCAGCCGGCCACGGGCATGGAAAAGACGTTTCCCTTTAACTCGACAGGAGAACACCATGACCGAAGCACAAGTGAAAGCCATTCCCGAAGGTATGCACTCGATCACCCCGCACCTGGTTTGCGACGGCGCCTCCGACGCCATCGCCTTCTACAAGCGGGCGTTTGGCGCCGTCGAAGAGGGGCGCATGGCCGGCCCCGACGGCAAATTGATGCACGCAATGGTGCGCATCGGCGATTCAACGGTGATGCTGGTTGACGAATTTCCGCAATGGCATAGCTTCGGGCCGAAAACGCTGAAGGGCTCGCCCGTGACCATCCACCTGTATGTGGAAAACGCCGACGCCGTTTTCGCCAAGGCGCTGGAGGCCGGCGCCACCGTCAAGATGCCGATGCAGGACATGTTCTGGGGCGACCGCTATGGCGTCGTCGAAGACCCGTTCGGCCACCAGTGGTCGATCGCCACCCACATCCGCGATGTGAGCCCCGAGGAAATGCAGCAGGCCGCCAAGCAAGGCTGCTCCGACGCGGCGAAGGCTTGACGGAGGCGGCGATGCGATTCATGCTGATCGTTAAAGCCAGCCCGCAATCGGAGGCCGGCGTCATGCCGAGCGAAAAATTATTGACCGATATGGGCAATTACAACGAGGAGCTGGCCAAGGCCGGCGTCTTGTTGGCGGGCGAGGGCCTGCATCCCAGCGCCAAGGGCGCGCGCGTGATATTTTCCGCGGCCGGCCGCAGCGTCGTCGACGGCCCTTTCGCCGACACCAAGAGCTTGGTTGCCGGCTTCTGGCTGATCAAGGTCAAGTCGAAGGAGGAAGCGATCGAGTGGGTCAAGCGCTGTCCGAATCCGATGGAGGGCGAGGCGGAGATCGAAATCCGCCAGGTCTTCGAGACGGAAGACTTCGGCGCCGCGCTGACGCCCGACCTGAAGCTGCAGGAAGAGCGCCTGCGCCGGCAAGCAGACGCGGGGAGGTAAGCGGGGGGCGGGCTTGCCCCGCCCTGTGGCTTGCCGCGCGCCTATCACGCCTGTTTGCATTTCATTCCTTTAATTTTGCAATTCATCACATTGGCGGCGCCGGCGCGCGCGCCGCCCCCTATAGTGCGATCCTCCCCCACTCCATAAAAAATATAAGGACCGCAATGAAACTTTCCCCCCGCGCCGGCGCCGCCGCGCTGCTCCTGTCGCTCCTGATGGGGCTGGCCCACGCCGGCGGCGACATCGCGCCCGACCTCGACGGCCGGCGCAAGGCATTGGCCAGCCTGATACAGGAACAGTGGGAATACAATTTGCGCAACAATCCCGAGCTGGCCTCCATCATCGGCGACAAGCGCTACAACGACCGCCTGACGGACTTTTCCCAGAGCGCCATCGACGCCGACCTGCGCGCCAACGCCGCCTTCCTGGCGCGCTTCGAGGCGATCGACAGCAGCGGCTTCCCGGCGCAGGAACAGATCAACAAGGATTTGATGCTGCGCACGCTGCGCCAGAACGTGGCCGGCGCCCGCTTCAAGGAATGGGAAATGCCGGTGCTGCAAAATTCCGGCATCCACCTCGACATGCCGCAACTGGTGTCCTCGCTGGCCTTCGACACCGTCAAGGACTACGAGGACTACGTGGCCCGGCTGCGCCAGTTGCCGCGCGCCTTCGACGACACCGTCGTGCAGATGCGCAAGGGCATGCGCGACGGCCTGATGCCGCCGCAATTCCTGATCCCCGCCATCGCCCGCCAAAGCGCCGGCATCGCCGCGATGAAGCCGGCCGCGTCGCCGTTCGCCGAGCCGCTCAAGCAATTCCCGGCCAGCTTCTCGGCGGCCGACAAGGCGCGCCTGCGCGCCGCCGTGCTGGGCGCCATCGCGCGCGACGTCGCGCCCAGCTACCGCAAATTCTCCGCCTTCGTGCGCACCACATACCTGCCGCACGGCCGCAAGGACGTCGGCCTGTGGTCGCTGCCGGACGGCGCCGCGCGCTACAGCTTCCGCGCCAAGGCGTCGACGACGACCGAGCAGACGCCCGAGCAAATCCACCAGCTCGGCCTGGCCGAGGTGCAACGCATCGAAGGGCAGATGCTGGGCGTGGCGACCAGGCTCGGCTTCGCCGACCTGAAGAGCTTCAACGCCAGCCTGGACAAGAACCCGGCCGTGCATCCGAAGTCGGGCCAGGAAATGCTCGACCTGTACGGCAAGTACACGGAGCAGATGTACCAGAAGCTGCCGCAGCAATTCGGCATTCTGCCCAAGGGCAAGGTCAAGATCGCCGCCGTCGAAGCCTTCCGCGAGAAGGAGGCGGCGGCCGCGTCCTACAACCAGGGCACGCCGGACGGCTCGCGTCCCGGCCGCGTCATGGTCAACACGGGCGACTTCGCCAAACGCATGACGATCAGCATCGAAACGACGGCGCTGCACGAAGGCGTGCCGGGCCACCACATGCAGATCGCCATCGCCCAGGAGCTCGACGGCCTGCCGCCGTTCCGCCAGCAAAGCCACTACACGGCCTACGTCGAAGGCTGGGCGTTGTATGCCGAACGCCTGGGCGAGGAGCTGGGTTTCTATAAGGATCCGTACAGCTACTACGGCCACCTGCAGGATGAAATGCTGCGCGCCATCCGCCTCGTCGTCGACACCGGCCTGCACTACAAGAAATGGAACCGCCAGCAAGTGGTCGACTACTTCCACGACCATTCCGGCATCGAGGAAGTGGACGTGCAAAGCGAAACCGACCGCTACATCGTCTGGCCGGGCCAGGCGTTGGGCTACAAGATCGGCCAGTTGAAGATACTGGAGCTGCGCGCCTACGCCAAGGCCGAGCTGGGCGAGAAGTTCGACATACGCGACTTCCACGACCAGGTGCTGGGCGCGGGCGCCCTGCCGATGGACTTGCTGGAAGCGCGCATCAAGGGCTGGGTGGCGGCGCAAAAAAGCGCCTGACGCCGCCGGCGACGGGAATTCGCCGACTCGCGCCTCGACCGCTGCGCCGCGCCCGGCCATTGCCCGGTGTCTGGCGCGTCGGCCGCCGCATTCAAGTCTTGCGGGAAATCATCAACGCGAATGGCAAGCTCGGCGAAGCTGGCGGAGTCGGCGCCGCCGGGATATTTCGGGTAATGTACGTGGCTAAACCGAAGCCACTTCAAAACCGGATAAGGCTATTGCCGAAGCGCGCTATCGGGCCATTGTTCAGAAAAGGAAAGCAATAAAATGAACAAAATCGATACGCAAGTGCGACATGTCACCAAGGCTGGCGCGAACCTGTTCGCTGAACTCGGCTTTGCTCCGGACGACGCAAAGCGCTATCAAGCGGAGTCTCGCGAGCGGATTGAGCATACTCTGGCGATCAAGGAGCAGCTTATGGGGGAACTGGCGTCATGGATCAAGGCCAGCCACCTCAAGCAGGACGAGGCGGCGGAAATTTTGCATGTTACCCGCCCTCGGGTATCGGACGTTATCAACAAGAAAACTAGCAAGTTCACGATCGATGCGCTGGTTGATATGCTGGCTCGCGTTGGCAAATCTGTCACCGTAGTGATCGGTTGACGCTTGGCATTGCCCCTCATGTCCGGTTCCCTCGACCAGACTAGCAGCGCTGACTGTGGCGCGCCCGGACGCGAAATATCGGTGCGCCGGCGCGCCTAGTGCTGCCGCAACGGACGATTGCCGCGTCGGCATGGGGATTTGCTTGACTTGGCGCCGCACTTTTGCGCTGGCGCGCGGCACGCACGGACCAAATCAGGTTAATATTGCGCAATAGCAATGTTAACTGGAGCGCAATTTGTTAGTCATTCTCGGATTTATCGTCGTCCTGCTGGCAATCTTCGGCGGTTTCGCGCTCCAGGGCGGACATTTGGCGGCGCTGTTCCAGCCCACCGAATTATTGATGATAGGCGGCGCGGCCATCGGCACCTTCATCGTCGGCAACGACTCGAAGGCGATCAAGGCGACCATGCAGGCGCTGCCGTCGCTGATGCGCGGGTCGAAATACACGAAGGGGCTGTATATGGAGCTGATGGCCCTGCTCTTCGAGATCCTGACGAAGATCCGCAAGGAGGGCCTGATGTCGCTGGAAGACGAGATCGACGACCCGTACCGCAGCCCGATTTTCCTCAAGTATCCCTACACGCTGTCCGATCCGCACATCATGGAATTCATCACCGACTACCTGCGCTTGATGGTGTCGGGGAATATGGACGCCTTCCAGATCGAAAACCTGATGGACAATGAAATCGAAACCCATCATGAAGACGGCGAAATGCCGATACAGACCATCTCCCAGCTGGCCGACGCCATGCCGGCCTTCGGCATCGTCGCCGCCGTCATGGGCGTGGTGCACACCATGGCCTCGGTCGGCCTGCCGCCGGCCGAGCTGGGCGTGCTGATCGCCAACGCCCTGGTCGGCACCTTCATCGGCATTTTGCTGGCCTACGGCTTCGTCGCGCCGGTGGCCAGCCTGCTGCGCCGCAAGCACCACGAGTCGCAGAAGATGCTGCAATGCGTCAAGGTGACGCTGCTGGCCAGCCTGAACGGCTACGCGCCGGCCCTGTCGGTGGAGTTCGGCCGCAAGGTCATTTCCAACACCGAGCGGCCCTCCTTCAACGAGCTGGAAAAGCACGTGCGCCAGATCAAGGCGAGAAACTAAGCGCTCGGCGGGCCGGCAACGCCACATGCCTCACTTCGGATCGGGACAGCGCCAGCCTTCCTCGTCCCCGCCGGGCTGGATGGCCATGCGCACGCCGTCCAGTTGCAGATCCTTGATCGGCCGCGCCACCAGCTTGAAATCGCCGGCCGACAGCTTCTTGCGCAAGGATGCGCATTTGCTGGAGTTGAACGGCAATTTCCCCACCGTCACCCAGTCCCCCTGGGCATTTTCGCCCATCAATGGCGACCAGGCATGCTCCTGCGTCATCAGCAACACCTCGGGCTTGCCGTCGCCATCGAAATCGATGACATAGGCATCGCAGTGCGTGTCCTTGGACTTCAGGCAAGGCGACACTTCCCAATCCGACGTGTGCTTTTGCCAATCCTTGCGCAGGAAACTGTCGGGCAGGCGCGCCTTGGCCGGCCAAACCGTGAGGTTGGCGGCAATGTCCTGCGGCTGCGGCGCGGGCTCCTTGTTTTCCTCTTCCCAGCGGTTTTCCGCCTTCAGCACGGCCTTCGCCTTGGCCCGTATCAGCGCGGCCTCGGCGCCCTGGGTGCTGTCGCGCAGTTGCTCCAAGGCTTGGCGGCCGTAGCGCGCGCCGTCGAAACGCAGGTATTTGAAGTCGAACTGCTCGGCCTTGATGCTGCCGGCGGCCAGGCGGGCCATCTGGTTGTTGACGGACAGGCGGGCCGAATCGCCCAGCGGCGAAAACAGGGCCAGCAAGACCGCCAGCACGACGAAGGCCGTGGCGACGTTGACCTTGGCCACGCCGCGCATCCAGTGCGCCCGTTCGCGCCCGCCCTCGCGCGCGGCCCAGCCGTAGCCGAAGGCGTAAAACGCGGCCACCAGCAGGCAGGCGGCGGCCGTGATGCGGTCCGCCGTCCAGCCATAGTCGCCGACGCGCAGCGACAGCGCGTACACGGCGATGGCCCAGATCGGCAACAGCAGCAAGGCCGCCAGCCGCGCGCTGACGGCGATGACGCGGGCCACGCCGGCGCTCACTTCGCCGTTCTGGTAGGCGGCGTTAATCAGGATCACCAGGGCCGCGGCCGTGCCCAGCAGTACGCTGGTGGCGTGGCGCGTTTCCCACAGGGCCGACAGGCCCGTGAACGGCAGGCTGAACAGGAAACCACCGACGATCAGCACCGTCACCGGCAAAATCCAGGACAGCAGCACCAGCAGCAGCGTGCGGATGCCGCGCACGATGGCCGGGCGCACGTCGGTCAGGTGCATCGCGCAGGAAAACGCGAAGCAGGTCACGGGAATGAAGAACCAGGATTCGGCCAGCACTTCCTTGAGAAAATTCAGCTTGACCAGCATGAACAGGGCCGAACCGAGCCACAGCACCATCCACAGCATGTTGATGAAGAACAGGGAAAACTGCAGTTGTATCGCCAGCTTCCAGGCCATCTCGAAATAGCTCGGATAGTGGGCGATGCGGCGCCGCTCGCTGGCGCCGGCCAGCACCAGCGCGTGGGCGATGAAGAAGCCGCCGATGCTGGCCACGAGCAGCAGCGGCGACGGCGTCGGCAGCGTCGGCAGACGTTCCGGCTTGGGCCAGCCGGTCGGGATGCCGCCCAGGCGCCAGACGTCGTAGACGGCCAGCAACACCATGACGAGGGCCGCCACCGCCATCCACACGGCCGCGCGGCGCGGCGCCAGGTGGCCCAGGCTGGAGATGAGCAGCACCGGCAACAGCACGCCGAGCAGCAGCAGCGTGGGGAACAGGTAGGCTTCGGTGGCGGGCCACTGCTGCGCCCTGGCCGCGAAGTACAGCAGATACAGCAGCACCCCCTGCGCCAGGCCGACCAGCAGGCGCGCCAGCGCCACTTTCGGCGTCACCACCGCGTCGAGCATCAAAGAGTCTTTTCCAGGGGGAGCTTGCTGCATAGAACTATCCGTTTCAGGTAAGGGGGGCCGCCGCATTATCGCACCGACTTGCCTTTCGCTCAACGATGGCACAAGCCCAACGCGCGCGGCAAGAAACCGCCATGTCTAGACCTGACCCCAGCCGTTTTGGGCCAACAACGCTATAATGGCTGGGCTTGACGGCGGCCGCTCGGCCGCCACCTCCCAACCGCTTTCCGCTCCGGCCCGCTACGTGAATCCACATCTCGACAAACTGCAATCGTATCCGTTTGAAAAACTGCGCCATTTGTTCGCCTCCGTGACGCCCAATCCGGCGTTTTCCGCCATCAGCCTGGGCATGGGCGAACCGAAGCATCCGACCCCGCCTTTCATCGGGCAGGCGCTGTGCGACAACCTCGCCGGGCTGGCCAGTTATCCGACCACGCAGGGCTCGGCGGCGCTGCGCGGCGCCATCGCCGGCTGGCTGCAGCGCCGCTACGGCATCGCGCCGCTGGACCCGGCCACCCAGGTGCTGCCCGTCAACGGCTCGCGCGAGGCCCTGTTCGCGCTGGCGCAGACGGTCATCGATCCGGCCGCGCAATCGCTGGTGATCAGCCCGAACCCGTTTTACCAGATCTACGAGGGCGCCGCCTACCTGGCCGGCGCCGAGCCCTACTTCGTCAATTCCGACCCGGCCCGCAATTTCGGCTGCGACTACGACAGCGTGCCGGCCGCCGTCTGGGAGCGCGTCGCGCTGCTGTTCGTCTGCTCGCCCGGCAACCCGACCGGCGCCACGCTGTCGCTGACGGACTGGGAGCACCTGTTCGCGCTGTCCGAGCGCTATAACTTCGTCATCGCCGCCGACGAGTGCTATTCGGAGATTTACCACGGCGCCCAGGCGCCGCTGGGCGCGCTGCAGGCGGCCCACATGCTGGGCCTGGCCAGCGTCGAGCATCCCTACGCCCGCCTGGTGGTGTTCTCCAGCCTGTCGAAGCGCTCCAACGTGCCGGGCATGCGCTCCGGCTTCGTGGCCGGCGACGCCGCCGTGCTGAAAAAATTCCTGCTCTACCGAACCTACCACGGCGGCGCCATGAGCCCCACCGTGCAGGCGGCCTCCGTCGCGGCCTGGAACGACGAAACCCATGTCGAAGAGAACCGCGCGCAATACCGCGCCAAGTTCGCCGCCATCACGCCGCTGATCCAGGGCGTGCTGCAGGTGGAATTGCCCGACGCCGGCTTTTACCTGTGGGCCGACGTCAGCCGCACCGGCCTGTCGGACACCGAGTTCGCGCAACGCCTGTACGCCGAATATAATGTCACCGTACTGCCCGGCAGTTTTCTGGCGCGCGACGCCCACGGCGTCAACCCCGGCCGCAACCGCATCCGCATGGCCCTGGTCGCCGAAGCGGCCGAGGGCCTGGAGGCGGCGCGCCGCATCGTGCAATTCTGCCATTCTTTATCCGCATCCTGATTCACCAACCGAAGAACATCATGAGCCAACAATTAGAGCAAATCATCGAGCAGGCGTGGGAACAACGCGCCGACATCAACCCGGCCAACAGCCCCGCCGAGCTGCGTGAGGCGGTCGCCCACGTCATCGCCGGCCTCGACGACGGCAGCATCCGCGTCGCGCAAAAGACCGGCGCCGACTGGGTCGTCAACCAGTGGGTCAAGAAGGCCGTGCTGCTGTCCTTCCGCCTGGAAAACAATGTCGTCATGCCGTCCGACGGCACGATGCAGTTCTACGACAAGGTGCCGACCAAGTTCGCCAACTACACGGAGGCGGACTTCATCAAGGGCGGCTTCCGCGTCGTGCCGCCGGCCGTCGCCCGCCGCGGCAGCTTCATCGGCAAGAACGTCGTCATGATGCCGTCCTTCGTCAACATCGGCGCCTACGTCGATGAAGGCACCATGGTCGACGCCTGGGCCACCGTCGGCTCCTGCGCGCAGATCGGCAAGAACGTCCACCTGTCCGGCGGCGTCGGCATCGGCGGCGTGCTGGAACCGATGCAGGCCAACCCCACCATCATCGAAGACAACTGCTTCATCGGCGCCCGCTCGGAAATCGTCGAAGGCGTCATCGTCGAAGAGAACTCGGTGATCTCGATGGGCGTCTACATCGGCCAGTCGACCAAGATCTATGACCGCGCCACCGGCGAGGTGAGCTACGGCCGCGTGCCGGCCGGCTCCGTCGTCGTGTCGGGCAACCTGCCCTCGGACGACGGCAAGTACAGCCTGTACTGCGCCGTCATCGTCAAGCGCGTGGACGCCAAGACCCGCGCCAAGACCGGCATCAACGAACTGCTGCGCGGCGTCTAAGCCGCAGCCGGGGACGGGCCCGTGGCGGCCCGTCCCCAACCTTGAAGGGGATTGCAGATGGCGATGGAACGCTTATTCCAGTTGATGAAGGAAAAGAACGCGTCGGATATGTTTTTCGCGGTCAATTCCCCCGTCCACCTGAAGATCAATGGCAATCTGATCCCCATCAACCAGCAAAAGCTGGAGCCCGAGAATATCGGCGCCCTGCTCTCAGAAGTCTGCTCGCCCGGGCAGATGGCCGAGCTGGAGCGCGACAACGAGCTCAATATGGGCGTCTCGGTGGCGAACCTGGGCCGCTTCCGCCTGTCCGCCTTCCGCCAGCGCGGCAGCATCTCCGCCGTCTTCCGCTTCGTCCCCGCCGCGATCCCGGCCCTGGCCGACCTCGACCTGCCGCCCATCCTTGCCCAGCTGATCATGGAAAAGCGCGGCCTGATGCTGGTCGTCGGCGCCACCGGCTCCGGCAAGTCGACGACCATCGCCGCCATGCTGGACCACCGCAATGAATTGCGCTCCGGCCACATCCTGACGCTGGAAGACCCGATCGAGTATCTGTTCAAGAACAAGCGCTCCATCGTCAACCAGCGCGAGATCGGCAGCGACGCCAAGGATTTCCACACGGCGCTGCGCAACTCGATGCGCCAGGCGCCCGACTGCATCCTGATCGGCGAGATCCGCGACAAGGAGGCCATGGCCGCCGCCCTCGCCTACGCCCAGTCCGGCCACCTGGTGCTGGCCACGCTGCACGCCAACAACAGCTACAACGCGCTGAACCGCATCATCAGTTTCTATCCGCTGGAAAACCGCGCCGCGCTGCTGCAAGACCTGGCCTCGACGGTCAAGGCCATCGTGTCGCAGCGCCTGGTGCGCTCGATCAAGGGCGGCATGCGCACGGCGGCCGTCGAGATCATGCTCAACACGCGCCACATCGCCGACTTGATCGAACAGGGCGACATCAGCCAGATCAAGGAAGCGATCGAAAAAAGCATCTCGCCCGGCGCGCAATCCTTCGAGCTGGCCCTGCTGCAACTGGTCAAGGATGGCGCCATCAGCGAGGAGGAGGCGCTGGCCAACGCCGATTCCGCCACCAATCTGCTGTGGCTGCTGAACAACGGGCCGGACAGCAACAAGACCCAGGTCGAGCCGGACGCCAAGCTGGGCGCGGAAGCGTCGTTCACCGAGTTCACGCTCGACCCCTGAGGCGGGGCCGCTAGCGCACTTCCCGCGCCAGCTTGAGCATCTGATAGCTCAGCGCCAGCCCGCGCCGTTTCGCCTCCGTGTGGTTGATGCGGAACGCCAGCCCGTTCGGCTCCAGCACCAGGCCGATCACGGCGCCGCTGCGGAACGATTCGGCGCTGTCGCCGACCGTCAGCACGGGCTCGTCGGCCAGCGCCTCCTGCCAGCGCTGCAATTCCGCGCGGCCGCTCATGCCCAGCACCAGCAACTGGCACTGCGACGCTTGCTGCGGCTCGCTGAGCGGCTGCAGCCGCGCCGGCACGGGCGCCTTCTGCATCAGCACGCGCAAAGCCTCCTGCAGCGGCGCGTTGCCGACCACGCAATAGGTGAACTCGCGCGCCGGCGCCGGCGGCCACTGGGTCAACTGGGCGAAGCGGTAGATGAACGCCGCCTTCAGCGCCACTTCGCCCTGCTCCGCCTGCGCCGCCGCAGCGGCGCACAGGCAGCACAGCGCGCACCACCAGCGCCGCCCCCTCATGAGCCGAAGCGCCGCGTCAGCGCAAAGCGCAGCGCCCGGCCCTCTTGCCGCAGCGGCGGGCCGAGCAGGCCGGGCCGGTCGACATAGCGCGTGTTGGCCATGTTGTAGAGGCCCAGCGAGAGCTCGGTGTCGGGATCGGCGCGCCACAGCAGTGTGGCGTTGACGAGGGCGTAGCCGGGCAGGTCTTGCGCGGCGCTGCCGCGCCGGCTCACGCCCAGCGCCTGCCAGGACAGGCGCAGGGCGTCGCCGGCCAGCGGCTGGCTGTACAGCAGCTTGAGCAGCGCGCGCGGCGAATTGCTCAGGCGCCGGTCTTGCGCGTCCTTGCTCTCCTGCAGCGACAGGGACAGGCGCAGTTGCTCGCCGCCGTCCCAGCGCCGCTCCAGCCCCAGTTCCGCGCCGACGTTGCGGATCGCCCCGCTGTTCTCGAACACCCCGGTTTCCGGGCTGACGCTGATCAGCCCGCGCAGGCGCGAGCCGTACAGCGACACGCGGTATTGCAGGCGCGGCGTCAGCGCGTGCTCCCAGGCCAGTTCCAGCGTGCGCACGCGCTCCGGCGTCGGGATGGGCGCCTCGAACGGGGCGTTGATCTGGAATTCGTACAGGTTCGCCTCGCGGAAGGCGCTGCCGTACATCAGCTTGAGGGTGGCGTCGGCGACGCCGCTCCACACCCAGGCCAGGCGCGGGTTGTTGTTGCTGCCGCCCAGCATGGCCTGGTCGCGGCGCAGGCCGAGGATCAGCCGGTGCGTGTCGCCGAGGCGCCAGGCGTCCTGCACGAACAGGCCGCGACGCCGGTTGTCGCCGAAAAACTCGCCGAGCGGCTCTTCGCCGACGGTGCCGTGGCTGATGGTCTGTTGCCGGTCGAACTGGTATTCCACGCCCGCCATCAGGTCGTGGTCGCGCCAGCGCCGCGTGCTCAGGCGCAGGTCCACATTCAGCCAGCGCCCCACCGCCACGGCCGCGAATTCGCTCGGCACCAGCCCTTCGCGCAGGTAGGGGAAGCGCGTCTGGTAAGCGCTGCGCTTGGCCGACACGGCGCCATACAGCGACCAGTGCTCGCCCAGCGCGCGCTCGTGCGCCAGCGCGACGAAGCTGTTGTCGTAGATGCCGCGCTCCTGGGCGAACTGGAAGCCGTCCGGCACCGCCATCAAGGCCGGCAAGCCGCGCACCCGCCGGCTCAGGCCGCCGCGCAGCGTCCAGCCGCCCGCCCGCGCCATGCCCAGCAGGCGTTCGCCGCGGTCCCAGTTGTGCGCGGCGATGGGGCCGCGGTCGGCCTCGCTGACGTCGATGTCGGCGTCGATGCGGTCCTGGCGGAAGGCGCTCAGCGCCAGCCAGCCTTCCACGCCGCCTTCGGTGCGGCGGCCCCAGCTGGCGCGCATCTGCCGCCGCCGGTTGGAATCGACGCCGGCGCTGAACTGCGCGCCGGCCAGCTTGTCCGTGCCCTTGGTGATGACGTTGACGACGCCGAGGAAGGCGTTGTTGCCGTACAACGCGGAACCGGGTCCGGGCGCGAATTCGACCCGCTCGATCAATTCGACGTCGACGAAGAATTCGCTGCCCAGCAAGGCGGCGTCGTAAATGTTTTCATTGACGCGCATGCCGTCGACGAGGAACAGCAGGCGCGCGTTAAAGTCGCCAGGGCGGCCCAGCCCGCGCGCGCCCACATAGCTGAAATTGCCGTCGCCGCTGACGAACAGCCCCGGCATCGTGCGCAGGATGTCGCCCATGCTGCGCAGGCCGTGGCGGGCGATGTCGGCGTCCGTGACGACATAGGTGAGCGACGGCGCCTGCGCCGCGCTTTCGGCGAAGCGCGACGAGGTCGACACCTCGACGTCGCGCGGCACCTCCGTCAGCGGCCGGCGCAGCAGTTGCTCCAGCGTCGGCGCCGCGTCCTGGGCGCGCGCCGCCGGCCAGCAGGCGGCCACGGCCAGCGCCAGCCACAGCGCCCTAGTCGGCTTGCGCATCCCGCGCCCTCCTGTAAGTGTTCTTGCCGGCCCGCTTGGCCGCGTACATGGCGCGGTCGGAAGCGTTCAGCAAGGCGCCCGGATCGCCGGCGTCGAGCGGGAAGAAGGCCAGGCCGACGGTGGCGCCTATCGGCATCAGCCGGCCGTCGACGCGCAGCGGCGCGCGCACGGCCTCGATCAGGCGCCGCGCCAATTGCTCGGCGGCGGCCTGGTCCGGCAGGGCCGGCAAGATCAGCGCGAACTCGTCGCCGCCCAGCCGGCACAGCACGTCGCGCGCCCGCACCACGCCGGCCATGCGCCGCGCCACCTCGCACAACACCGCGTCGCCCGTGTCGTGGCCGTGCTCGTCGTTGACGGTCTTGAAATTGTCCAGGTCGATGAACATCAGTGCCATCAGCTCGGCCGCGTGGGCGCTGTGCGCCAGGTGGCGCTGCAGCTCGCCCTGGAAGAACAGGCGGTTCGGCAGCCCCGTCAGGCTGTCGCAGTGGGCCAGGCGGTGCAAGTGCTGGCCGGCCTCCTGCTCCTGCTCCAGTTGCTGGTGCAAATCGGCCTGCCAGATCTCGATGCGTTTCAGCATGTCGTTGAAACGCTCGGTGAGCCGCCCCACCTCGTCGCGCCGGTGGACCTTGGCGCGGCGGCTGTAATTATGTTCGCGCGACATGCGCTCGGCCAGGTCGGACAGCTCGACCAGGGGCGCCAGCGCGCTGCGCTGCACGGCGCGCAAACCGCGCGCCGCGGCCCAGATGGCCAGCGCGATCAGCGCGGCGGCCACGCCGGACAATAACAGCACGGCGCGGTGCAGGCTTTGCAGGCTTTCGCGCACCACCAGCACGCCGACGTGCTCGCCCTTCAGGCGCACCGGCACCCACACCTCCAGCGCCTGGGCCGAGGTGGTCGTCACGCTGTCGTGGCGCGGCAATTGCGGCGGCGGCGCCAGCGGGCCGTGCGGCGCGGCGCCGGCCGCGTCCCAGTGGGCGAACAAGGCGCCCTTGCTGGTGTGCACTTGCACTTCGAGCAAGTCGCTGCGGCGCGAAAACGATTGCAGCTCGCTGTGGGCGGCGTCGGCGTCGACGAACACCAGCATGGGCGCGACGCTATTGGCCAGCAACTGCGCGCTCAACTCGGCGCTTTGCATCTGCCGGTCGCGGGCGACGAACCAGGTCGCCGTGCCGACCAGGGCGAAGGTCAGCAACATGGTCGCCGTCAACACCAGCAGGTTCAGCCTGGTCAGACGCCGGACCAGCGAGTCGCCGGCTGCGCCGGGCGGCTTCAAATCTACTGCGGGGAACTCGGTCATGGCGGCGGTGCTGTCTCGGTGTCTTGCATGGGAAACGTCGGCGCGGCGACGCAACGCCATGCAAATTATTTCCATATGGAATCATCTTATTCTGGAATTGTAAGCCGAAAGCCTGTCCGGGTGGCGCAAAAGGGCCATGTTCTGTGGCGACAGACCACGTTTTTCAAGAAATAATTTCTTGAAAATCGTGGTCTGTCCCCGGGGCGGCGCGGGCTGCCCATGGTATCCTATCGGGCCGCGAGCGGGCTTGCATGCCCGATCAACACTGCCACCCTCCGATTTATCATGACAATTACCATTTACGGCATCCCCAACTGCGACACGGTCAAGAAGGCCCGCGTCTGGCTCTCCGCCCAGCAGCAAGAGTTCACCTTCCACGATTTCAAGAAACAGGGTTTGCAGCGCGCCACCGTGGCGCAGTGGCTTCAGCATGTGCAGTGGGACGTGCTGGTCAACCGCAAGGGTACGACCTGGCGCAACCTCAGCGACGCGCGCAAGGCCGCCGTCGTCGACGCCGGCAGCGCGCTGGAGTTGATGCTGGAGTCGCCGTCCGTCATCAAGCGCCCCGTGCTCGAACATGCGGCGCAATGCCACGTCGGCTTTTCCGATGCCCAGTACCGGACGATTTTCGGCTTGTAAGCCGCGCCGCCTGCCCCCCGTTCCACGCCGCCGCCCTGCGCCTCGCAGCGGCACCTATATTACTACCTGATTCCGACATGACCCATTCCAAGACCCTTGCGCTGACAGAAAAACTGCTCGCCCTCTCCTCTGTCACCCCCGACGACAAGGGTTGCCAGCGCCATTTGATCGAGCTGCTGGAGCCGCTCGGCTTCGTCTGCGAAACCATCGAGTCGAACGGCGTCACCAATCTGTGGGCGCGCAAGGGCACGACGGCGCCGCTGCTCGTCTTCGCCGGCCACACGGACGTGGTGCCGACCGGCCCCGTCGAGCAGTGGCGCTCGGCCCCCTTCATCCCCACCCACCGCGACGGCAAGCTGTACGGCCGCGGCTCGGCCGACATGAAGACCTCGATCGCGGCCATGGTCGTCGCCTGCGAGGAATTCCTCGCCGCCCGGCCGCAGCACAGCGGCTCGATCGGCTTCCTCATCACCAGCGACGAGGAAGGCCCGGCCACCGACGGCACCGTCATCGTCTGCAATATGCTGAAGGCGCGCGGCGAACGGCTCGACTATTGCCTGGTCGGCGAGCCGACCTCGGCCAACACGCTGGGCGACATGATCAAGAACGGCCGCCGCGGCTCGCTGTCGGGCAAGCTGACCGTCAAGGGCGTGCAGGGCCACATCGCCTACCCGCAACTGGCGAAGAACCCCATCCACCTGGCCGCGCCCGCGCTGGCCGAGCTGGCCGCCGAGCAGTGGGACGCAGGCAATGAATACTATCTGCCGACGTCGTGGCAGATGTCCAACATCCACGGCGGCGCCGGCGCCTCGAACGTGATTCCCGGCGAGCTCGTCGTCGACTTCAATTTCCGCTTCTCGACGGCCAGCACCTTCGAGGGCTTGCGGGAGCGCGTCCACGCCATCCTCGACCGCCACGCCATCGACTACGACCTGAAGTGGACGCTGAACGGCCGCCCCTTCCTGACCCCGCGCGGCGAGCTCAGCGATGCGCTATCGTCGGCGATCCTGGCGGAAACGGGCATCGAAACGGAGTTATCGACCACCGGCGGCACCTCCGACGGCCGTTTCATCGCGCAGATCTGCCCGCAGGTGATAGAATTCGGGCCTCCTAACGCAAGTATCCACAAGATCGACGAGCACATCGAAGTGCGCTTCATCGATCCGCTGAAGAATATCTACCGGCGTATGCTGGAAAACCTGCTGCCTTAACCCCAATATCCAGGCCCGTTCGCGGGCCGCCTTTTTTTTCGAGAGCGCCATGAGCCCGACCTCCTTCACCACGCCGCGCGACTTGCTGCGCTACGCCGTCACCCGCTTCAACACCGCCAAGCTGTTTTTCGGCCACGGCAGCGCCGAAGCCTTCGACGAGGCGGCCTACCTGATCCTGCACACGCTCAAGCTGCCGCTGGACAAGCTCGAGCCCTTCCTCGACGCCCGCCTGCTGCCCGAGGAAGTGGCGGCCGTGCTGGCCGTGATCGAGCGCCGCAGCGTCGAGCGCGTGCCGGCCGCCTACCTCACCAAGGAGGGCTGGCTCGGCACCTACAACTTCTACGTCGACGAGCGTGTCATCGTGCCGCGCTCCTTCATCGCCGAGCTGATCCCCGACTTCTTCTCGCCGTGGGTGCCGGATCCTGAAGCCATCGGCAACATCCTCGAACTGTGCACCGGCTCCGGCTGCCTCTCCATCATGCTGGCCGACGCCTTCCAGAACGCCGCCGTCGACGCCGTCGACATCTCGGCGGACGCGCTGGCCGTGGCCCGCCGCAACGTCGCCGACTACAAGCTGGAGTCGCGCGTCAAGCTGATCGAGTCGGACCTGTACCAGAACGTGCCGGACAAGAAATACGACCTGATCATCAGCAACCCGCCGTATGTGAATTCCGCCTCGATGGCCAAGCTGCCGCAGGAATACCTGTGCGAGCCGCAGATCGCCCTCGACGGCGGCAGCGACGGCATGGACCTGGTGCGCAAGATCATCGCCGGCGCGGCCGAGCGCCTGAGCGAGGACGGCATCCTGATGATTGAGATCGGCAACGAGCGCGCCTACGCCGAGGCGGCGTTCGGCGAGCTGGGCCTGACCTGGCTGAGCACCAGCGCCGGCGACGACATGGTGTTCCTGCTGACCGCCGACCAGTTGCGCCTGAACTGATCCAGACAACCTTGGCGCGGCACGCCCCGCGCCGGCCAGACCGGGGCGGTGTTCCCGCCCCCATAACAAAGCATAAAAAATGATACGTTTTCTACAAGTAAGCCTGATGCGCGGCATCAAACCGTTGTTGGAGCAGGTTGACGTCACCCTGAACCCCGGCGACAAGATCGGCTTGATCGGCGCCAACGGCGCCGGCAAATCGAGCCTGTTCGCGCTGCTGCGCGGCGAGTTGCACCCCGACCAGGGCGAGATCGACTTCCCGGCGAAATGGCGGATGGCTTACGTGGCCCAGGAAACGCCGCCGCTGGAGCGCGCCGCCCTGGACTACGCGATCGACGGCGACGTCACGCTGCGCAAGCTGGAGGCGGAACTGGCGCGCCTGGAAGCGGAACCGGAAACCAGCGAAAACGGCATCGCCATCGGCGAAATCTACAGCGCGCTGGCCGACGCCGACGCCTACACGGTGCAATCGCGCGGCGAGCAATTGCTGCTGGGCCTGGGCTTCACCCTGGACCAGATGCAGCAGCCGGTGGCCAGCTTCTCCGGCGGCTGGCGCATGCGCCTGAACCTGGCGCAGGCGCTGATGTGCCCGTCCGACCTGCTGCTGCTCGATGAACCGACCAACCACTTGGACCTGGACGCCATCATCTGGCTGGAAGACTGGCTCAAGCGCTACGCCGGCACGCTGCTCATCATTTCGCATGACCGCGACTTCCTCGACGAAGTCGTCAACGTCGTCGTGCACATCGACGAGCGCAAGCTGAAACGCTATTCCGGCAACTATTCTGGCTTCGAGCGCCAACGCGCCGCCCAGATGATCCTGGCTGCCAGCGCGCTGGAAAAGCAGACGCGCCAGCGCGCCCATCTGGAATCGTTCGTCAACCGCTTCAAGGCCCAGGCCTCCAAGGCGCGCCAGGCGCAAAGCCGCATGAAGGCCCTGGCGAAGATGCAGGAACTGGCGCCGCTGCGCGCCGCCGCCGAATTCTCCTTCGAATTCCGCGAACCGCTGAACGCGCCGAACCCGCTGCTGGTGCTGGAAGACGTGAACGCCGGCTACAAGATCGAAAACGCCGCCACCGGCGTCGTGACGGAAAAAACCATCGTCAACGGCATCAACTTCTCGCTGCAGATCGGCCAGCGCATCGGCTTGCTGGGCGTGAACGGCGCCGGCAAATCGACGCTGATCAAAACCATCGCCGGCGAAATCGGCCCGCTGACCGGCGACGCCGTCATCGGCAAGGGCTTGTCGATCGGTTACTTCGCCCAGCACCAGGTGGAGATGCTGCGCCACGACGAATCGCCGCTGTGGCATCTGGCGAAGATCGCGCCGACCACGCGCGAACAGGAGCTGCGCAACTTCCTCGGCGGCTTCAACTTCCCCGGCACCATGGTGACCAGCTCGATCCGGCCCTTCTCGGGCGGCGAAAAGGCCCGCCTGGCGCTGGCCCTGATCGTCTGGCAGCGTCCCAACTTGCTGCTGCTCGATGAGCCGACCAACCATCTGGACCTGGAAACCCGCGAGGCGCTGACGATGGCGCTGGCGCAGTTCGAGGGCACCCTGGTGGTCGTCTCGCATGACCGCCACCTGCTGCGCGCCACCACCGACCAGTTCATCATCGTCGCCGACGGCAAGCTGCAACCCTTCGACGGCGATCTGGACGACTACAAGGATTGGCTGTTCAAGACCAAGCTGGGCAAAGGTACCACCGTGCTGCCGGCCGCGGGCAAGGACAACAAGACCGACTTCCCCGTGACGCCGGCCGTCGCCGCGGCGGCCCCTGCCGTCGACAAGAAGGACCAGAAGCGCCAGGACGCCGAGGACCGCCAGCGCCTGGCCGCCTTGCGCAAGCCGATCGAGAACAAGATCAAGCGCCAGGAAGAGCAGATCGCCAAGCGCCAGGCGCAAAAGGCGGAGGTGGACGCCAAGCTGGGCGAGCCGGACGCGTATGACGCGGCCAACAAGGCCAAGCTCAAGCAGTTGCTGGCCGACCAGACCTTCTTCACCAAGGACCTGGCCCAACTGGAAGCGGAATGGCTGGAATTGCAGGAGCAGTTAGAGGCGCTGTCCGCCTAAACCAGGCTCAGGCGGCCTGCTTGGCGCCGACGCCGACCTTGCGGATCGACATCAGCTTGTCGATGTCGACGAGGATCAGGCGGCGCCCGTCCACCTCCCCCAGCCCCAGCAGATAATCGACCTTTTTCTCCATCCCCGCGCCGGGGATGGGGTGGATGTCGCTGTTGCCCAGCGTGACGATATCGGTCACGCCGTCGACCACCATCCCCATCACGCAACTTGACAGCTTCAGGATGATCACGTCGGTCATCGGGTCGCTCACGGGCGGCCGCTCGCTGAAGGCGATGCGCATGTCGACGATGGGCATGATGACGCCGCGCGAGACGGCGACCCCGCCGATGATCGCGCCCTCGGAGGCGAAACGGTCCAGCGCCTTGAGCGGGCGCAATTCCTGGACCCGGCCGAAATCGAGGCCGTATTCCAGGCCGCCGAGACGGAAGCTCAAATATTGCCGCTGCGATTCGTCGACGGCGTCGGCCTCGCCGGCGCCGCTGGCGCGCGTGGTCATGGGCTGCATGATGGTCCTTTCGTCCGGGATGGTTGCTGGCGAGCATACCCATGCTAACCAGAGTCGCCGGACGCGGCGTTGAGCGGCATCAACGATCCCGGCCAGGCGCCGGCCGGCGGCCAGGATTCTTGCAAAGCATAAAGAAGACGCTACAATGGGGCGGCCCCGCCCAGGCGCCGGCGGGCTTGCCCACATCCGCGTCCTCATCCGCATAGGTAGACACCATGTTCCGATGGCTGCAGCGTCTGTTCCTCCCACCGGCCGAAGCGGGCCCGCCCGCGGCCGCGCCGGCCACGCCGCCACCGCCGGCCGGCAGCGAGATCCGGCCGCCCGAGGCGGCCGCCGGCATCTCCTTCGAGCAAAAAGACCGGGTCAACACGCTGTACCACAACTGGCTGTTCGACAGCCGCGACGACGCCGACCTCGACGTGACGCCGCAGGAAAGCCAGGTGCTCGACGCGCTGGAGACGATCATGCAGTCGAAGCAATCCGGCGCCGACCTGGTGCGCCGCATGCCCGGCCTGATCCCCCAGGTGCTGCAAAGCCTGCGCACCGAGCACTTCTCCGGCGCCGACATCGCCCGCAAGATTTCCAGCGACATCGTGCTGGTGGCGGCCGTGATCCGCCTCGCCAACAACGCCATCGAGCAAGGCGGCAGCCGCATCACCAGCATCGAGCACGCCATCATCGTCATCGGCCAGGAGGGCTTGCGCCAACTGGTGACGAGCGTCGCCTTCCGCCCCATCATCGACCTGAACTCCGGCCACTTCACGCGCCTGCTGGCGCCGCGCATCTGGGACCAGTCCGAGCGCTGCGCCATCGCCGGCCGCATCTTCGCCGGGCAACAAGACATCGACCCGTTCCAGGCTTTCCTGGCCGGGCTGGTGCAAAACGTCGGCCTGATCGTCTCGCTGCGCATGATGGATCAGGTCGCCAACGACAGGCTGGGTTCGCCGCTATTCTGCGCCAGCCTGCTGCGCAATGCCCGCCTGCTCTCGTGCAGCATCGGCCAGGAGTGGCACTTCCCCGAGCCGGTGACGCTGGCCATCCGCGAACAATTGAACATGCACAAGCGCGCCGCCATGTCGCCGCTGGGGCAATTGCTGTCGATGAGCGACTATCTGAGCAAGATAAAAATACTGGCGGAACAGGCCCGTCTCGACGACGCCGACGCCGGCCTGTTCGCCGGCCTGCCGGCGCACGCCCGCGCCTGCTACGACGCGCTGGACGCGCCCGAAGCGGCCGGCGCCGACGGCGGCGCGCCATGAGCGCCGCCACCGCCCCGCTGGCCGGCATCCGCGTGCTCGACCTGACGCGGCTGCTGCCCGGCCCCGTCGCGACCATGCATCTGGCCGAGCTGGGCGCCGACGTGCTGAAAATCGAAGACCCCGGCGCCGGCGACTACGCCCGCGCGATGGGGCCGGCGCGGGCCGGGGCCTCGCAATTTTTCGTCGCCGTCAACCGCGGCAAACGCTTGCTGCGCCTGGACCTGAAGGACCCGCCCCAGCGCGCGCAACTGCTGGAACTGGTCGACGGCGCCGACGTGCTGGTCGAAAGCTTCCGCCCCGGCGTCATGGCCAGGCTGGGCCTGGGCTGGGACGAACTCAAGCGGCGCAAACCGTCGCTGGTCATGTGCGCCATCTCCGGCTACGGCCAGGACGGCCCCTTCGCCCAGATGGCCGGGCACGACATCAACTACCTCGGCTACGCCGGCATGCTGGCCAACAACACCGGGCCGGACGGCGTGCCCGTACTGCCCGACCTGCAGGTGGGCGACCTGCTGGGCGGCGCCCAGAGCGCGCTGCAAGGCATCCTGGCGGCCCTGCTGGCCGTCAAGATGGGCGGTCCGGGGCGCTTCGTCGACATCTCGATGACGGACGCCGTGCTGGCCCACAACATCATGCCCGTGGTGGCCGTCAACAACGGCGCGGCGGCGGCGCCGGCGCGCGGGCTGCTCAGCGGCGGCCTGCCTTGCTACAACATCTACCGCACGGCCGACGGGCGCTTCATGGCCGTCGGCGCGCTCGAACTCAAGTTCTGGCAACGCTGCTGCGCGGTGCTGCAACGCCCCGACCTGGCATCGCGCCACTGGCAACTGGGCCAGGCCGTGGGCGGCGCCGACGCGCTGGCCGTCAAGGCCGAACTCGACGCCCTGTTCGCCCGGCGCAGCATGGCCCAGTGGACGCAAGCCTTCGGCGCCAGCGACTGCTGCGTCACCCCCATCCTCAGCGCCGCCGAGGCGCTGCGCCACCCGCTGTTCCAGGCGCGCCGCATGGTGGCGCGGCAACGCCATCGCAGCGAAGGGGTATACTGGGCCATTGCGCACCCGATCAAATTTGAAACCTGATGTATAGAGTCACCGCCAGCGAAGTCGAGTTCAGCGCCATCCGCGCCCAGGGGCCGGGCGGCCAGAACGTCAACAAAGTCTCGTGCGCGATCCACCTGCGCTTCGACGTCGCCGGCTCGGCGCTGCCGGACGCCTACAAGGAACGCCTGCTGGCCTTGCGCGACCAGCGCATCAGCAAGGACGGCGTGGTCGTGCTGAAGGCGCAGCAGTCGCGCAGCCAGGAGCAAAACAAGGAGGACGCGCTGCGCCGGCTGCAGGAACTCATCGACAGCATCACCATCCTGCCGACTGTGCGCCGCGCCACCAAGCCGACGCGCGGCTCGCAGCGGCGCCGCCTCGACAGCAAAAGCACGCACAGCCTGCAGAAGCAGTTGCGCGGCAAAGTCAGCGTCTAAGCCCTCCCGGCGCGCGGCGCGCACGATTGAACATAAATTGCTTCGCGGACATTTTCATGGCAGCATAGGCCGCTCCCCTGTGAAAGGAAGCCCATGAATCCCAGCACCATCCTGGCGTCGTGCCTGCTTACCGCCCTGCCCGCCGCCGCGCTGGCCGACTCCGTCCCGCCGCCCCAGTGGGAAGCGGACGGCATGCAGGCCGTCTACCTGCCCGCCAAGCCGGTGAGCAAGCTGGCGATGGGCCGCTTCAGCGTGGACCTTGAAAAAACCACGCTGCAGCAGATCAAGAGCGCGCTGGGCGCCGGCATCATCACCCACGAGGGCGGCGCCCGCGACAGCCGCTACTGGCTGTGCTACACCGTGCCGGCGGGCGCCGCGGCGGAGCGCGTCTGGCTGATCGCCGGCCCCGGCGGCGCCGGGCAGCGCGTGACCATGGTGCACGCGCTGCAGCAGCCGGCGCTGCGCCCCAGCGCCGGCTGTCCGCAACTGCCGCGCAGCTTCCTGCCGCTGCGCTTCGACAAGGATATCTGGCTGCGCCAGGCATCGGCCAAGGTCGCGCGGGTGTTCGGGCCGGCGTCCGTCAACGCCCATGAGCGCTGGTCTTACGCGTACACGGGCAAGACCACGCTGCCGTACAAGGGCGGCACGCAGGAAGTGGAATTGAACAACCGCATCGAGCTACAAATCCGCAATGGCGCCGTCAGCGCCATCATCGCCACGCAGAGCAGCGGCGACTGAGGCCGCGCCAGCTCAGGCCGGGACCAGGCGGTAAGTCCAGTCCAGGCTGCCGCTATGGCCGGCGAAGATGATGTCGGCGCCGCTGGCGCCGCCGCGCAGCCTGGCCTTGATGTCGCGCGGCGGCTTGTCGTACACGCGTCCGCTCTCGGGATTGAAGACGCTGGTGCGCACGACGATGTCGCCGGACAGCGCCCGCACGGCGCAGCGCGACTCGGCGGCCGTGGCCTGCTTTTGCCGCTCCACCTCGGCCGCCTGCTCCAGCATCTGCGCCTGCTGGGTTTCCATGAACTTCATCTCCATCGACAGCTTGGAAATCGTCTTCAGCGCCGGCGCCACGGTCAGCGCCATCTTGTGGAACAGCGGCACCTGCTCCGGCAGCAGCACCAGCTCCTGCTTGCGCACCTTGTTCGCCAACAGCAGGTAATTGCGCACGTCGAGCTGCTCGCTGACCTGGTCTATCTCCTGCTGCAATTTGGCGACGGCGCGGGCGTAGCCCTGGGCGCGCACGCCCAGCTCGGCCATCTTGCGCGTCATCCTGGCCATGTCCGGCACCAGCGCATACACCAGCATTTCCGTCTGCTTGCGCGGACCGGCGCTGTCGATCTGTACGCTGCGGCCGGCGATGGCGCAGCCCTCGGCGACGCCGACGACCACCTCGTCGCCGATGATTTCGCAATTGCTGGCGTGGCCGACGACGATGCGCGTGCCGGAAATGATGCAGTTCTCGGCCCGCTCGACGCGCATGCCGCCATCGCTAGTCTGCAGCACCGAGCCGGAGGCGACGCCCTTGACGACGATGTCGCCGTGCGCGTTCAGCGCCGTGCCGCCGATCAGGTTCTTCAGCAGCGTGATGGTGCCGCCATGCGAGTGCAAATGGCCGAACACGTCGCCATGCACCGTGATGTCGCTGCCGTCGACGGTACGCTGCTCCTGCACCTCGCCGAATTCCTCGTACTCGGCGCGCAGCTTCAGGTTGCCCGTGGTGCGGCTGCTGACGCCGTCGCGACTGACGATCTTGGCGCCGATCGAAATCGCCCCGCTGGCGGCGTCGACATTGACGAAGCCGTCATGTACGGCCACCAGGTATTCGTCGCCGCGCACGCGCTCGACCAGCGTGCCCTCGCCCGCCAGCGGCGCCAGTTCGACCTCGCGCGGCGCCGGCGGCTGCACGGACTGGCCCGACAACTCGTAACCGGGCAAGCCCGGAGCGCTGGGCAACTTCTTCAGCAGCCGCGCATGCTTCTTCACCTGCGGAAAACGGTTCTTGAACGTCAGCAGGTCGAGGCGGCCGTCGGCCATCTCGCGCGGCGCGTCGTCGCGGTGCATGTCCGGCGACACCTCGACGACCGTGGCGTCGCGGCCAGGCGCCGCCTCAAGCCGGCGGGCGACGACGATGCGCTCGACCTTGCCGCTGTCGATGATGGCCTGCACGGCGGCCGCGTCGATGCCGAAGCGCACGCCCTTGGCCCACATGTCGGCGACGAACTCATCGAAGTCGAGCTTGGTCGGACGGGGCGCCACCTTGCTGCCGTCGGGCAATTCGAGGGCCTCGAAGAATTGCGCCTCGAAATAGTATTCGGCCACGCCGCGCTGGATCTTGACCAGCTTGTAGAGGGCGCGCCGCAGCGGATCGAAAGGCACGATGGCGGCGGCGAAGCGGATCAGCGGCGCGCCGCGCGACGCCGCTGGCAAGGGCGCGCCGCAGTTGTACAGCGCGCGGGTGAAAACGGCGTAATCGAGGCCGGCGAAATAGGCGTTCGACTGGAACACCTGGCCGACGGCGGCCAGCAGGACGGGCGCCGGCTGCGCGGCGTCGAAAAAGATGCCGTCGCCGCGCCGGACCATGCCGGCGGGCAGCGCTGCATCGCCGCCGGGCGGCGCAAGGGGACAGTCCGCTACAGGAAGGTCATCAGACACCTGTTTCCTCCGCGTTCAGAGATTACCAATCGGAATAATGCATCCATGTGTGTTACGGGGCAAACGACTGGGAAGCGCGGCCGGCTTGCGCGCCATAAATTAATCTTACACGCAAGCCAAATGGAGTTGGAAATATTTACAGCATAGCGGCAATCGGCACAACGCCGTCTTACGCCGCGTCAAAGCCGCCGCGCCGGCGACGCCGGGCGGCAGCTTGAAAATTTGCCATTTATCAAATACCATCCTTGCCTTTATGCCAAAACGATGGCGACCCGGATGTCTGGCGCGAGGGTGCGCGAGGATGCTGGTTTAGTGCCGTGGCGGCGTCGAGTAAATGTCCTGGCCGGCCTCGTTGATCTGGCGCCGCAGGTCGCGCCGCTCGTCGGGTGTCAGGCGGCCGTTGCGGCGCGAGGCGTCGGCCCGCTCCTGCATGGCGCGGCGCTGCTCCTCGGCGCGGCCGTCGCGGCCCTGCTCGGCGCGGCCTTCGTTGCGCTGCGCCTCGTCGCGCCGCTGTTGCTGCTGTTGCTGGGGTGTCGGCGGCTCGCTGGCGGCGCAGGCGGCGCTGGCGCCCAGCAGGGACAAGGCCAGCGCGGCGGCACAAGAGCGCATGCGGAACGGTACGCGCAGGGGGGCGTGAATTGTATTGAGCGCGATAATCATTATGTTCCTCTTCCGCAATGCCTGGTAACGATATAAGCTGAATGCCACTGATGCCCCAGTGTATGATGCTTTACGCAGAGCGGTAAGAGCAAATGGGTAAAGTTTGTAACACTTTGTAATGGCTTTCCGCAAGCATGTGCGTGCGGGCGCCGAGACGTTACCATAGCAACTTAGACCTGACAATATGGCAGCCACATGACAACAATTTCTTCGACAAATTCCGGCAACAATACCACGGCGCAGACCAGCAATGGCCACCAGGCCAAGATCATGGTGGTGGACGACGACGTGCGCTTGCGCGACCTGCTGCGGCGCTACCTGACCGAACAGGGCTTCAACGTTTTCACCGCGGAAAGCGCGACGGCCATGAACAAGCTGTGGCTGCGCGAACGCTACGACCTGCTGGTGCTGGACCTGATGCTGCCGGGCGAAGACGGCCTGTCGATCTGCCGCCGCCTGCGCGGCGCCGGCGACCAGACGCCGATCATCATGCTCACCGCCAAGGGCGAAGACGTCGACCGCATCGTCGGCCTGGAAATGGGCGCCGACGACTACCTGCCGAAACCGTTCAACCCGCGCGAGCTGGTGGCCCGCATCGGCGCCGTGCTGCGCCGCAAAGGCCCCGACGAAATCCCCGGCGCGCCGTCGGAGACGCCGCAATCGTTCGAGTTCGGCCAGTTCGTGCTCGACCTGGGCACGCGCACGCTGAAAAAGAACGGCGACACGGTGCCGCTGACGACCGGCGAATTCTCCGTCCTCAAGGTGTTCGCCCGCCACGCCCGCCAACCGCTGTCGCGCGAAAAGCTGATGGAACTGGCGCGCGGGCGCGAGTACGAAGTGTTCGACCGCAGCCTCGACGTGCAAATCTCGCGGCTGCGCAAGCTGATCGAGCCGGACCCGTCCAGTCCGCTCTACATCCAGACCGTCTGGGGCCTCGGCTACGTCTTCATCCCGGAGGGACAGCCGCGCTGATCCGCCGCTAGTACCGGATGAAACATTTACCCGTAATCAGCCTGGCGCGCATGAAAAGCGGCCTGTTCTGGCGCACCTTTTTCCTGCTCAGCGTACTCACCACCCTCAGCATGGCCGCCTGGATAGGCATGATCAGCGTCGTCCAGCGCGAGCCGCAGGCCCAGCAAATCTCCGCCCAGGTGATCTCCGTCGTCACCATCACGCACGCGGCGCTGACCCACTCGGCGCCGGAACTGCGCAAGGAACTGCTGTTCGAGCTGGTCAGCAACGAAGGCATCCGCGTGCTGCCGCTGGAGCCGGAGGACAAGGTCGAGCCGGCGCCGGACAACTGGCTGATGCCCGACATCGTCGCCATGGTCAAGGACAAGCTGGGCGAAGACACCCGCTTCTCGGCCCGCGTCAACGGCGTGGCCGGCTTCTGGGTCAGCTTCAAGATCGACGACGACGACTACTGGCTGATGCTGGAGCGCGAGCGCATCCGCGGCCTGACGGGCATCCAGTGGCTGGGCTGGGCCAGCCTGGTGTCGCTGCTGTCGCTGCTGGGCGCGGCCCTCATCTCGAACCGCATCAACCTGCCGCTGGCGCGGCTGACGGCGGCGGCGCGCGCCATCGCCGCCGGCAAGCCGCCGGAGCCGCTGCCGGAGACGGGGCCGATCGAAATCATCGAGGCCAACCGCAGCTTCAACCAAATGGTCGACGACCTGCGCCAAGTCGAATCGGACCGCGCCGTCATCCTCGCCGGCATCTCGCACGACCTGCGCACGCCGCTGGCGCGCATGCAGCTCGAAGTGGAAATGGCCCACCTGTCCGACGCGGCGCGCGAAGGCATCCAATCGGACATTGCGCAAATGGACGCCATCATCGGCCAATTCCTCGACTACGCGAAACCGACGGAAACGGCCAGCTTCGCCAGCGTCGACATCAGCGCCCTACTGGCCGACAGCGCCCGCGAGGCGATGCGCCTGCCCGACGTGGCCGTCGGCACGACCATCGCGGCGGACGCCCACGTCATGGGCAACGCCACCGACCTGAAGCGCGTCATCAACAACCTGATCGAAAATGCCCGCCGCTACGGCAAGACCGAGGGCGGCGACCTGACGGAAATCGACATCGGCTGCCACATCAAGAGCGTGCACGGCGCGCGCCGCGTCTACATCGACGTGCAAGACCACGGCCCCGGCGTGCCCGACAGCCAGATCGAACAACTGCTGAAACCGTTCACGCGCATGGACACGGCGCGCGGCCAAGCCAACGGCGCCGGCCTGGGCCTGGCCATCGTCGACCGCGTGCTGCTGCGCCACGGCGCCGAACTGCACCTGCGCAACCGCGACGGCGGCGGCCTGCACATCCAGATCGTCATGGCCGCGGCATAAGGGCGGCCGGGCGCCGCCTAGGTCAGCAACTTGCTCAGCAAGACCTCGGTGGCGCCGTAGCCGAACAGCGAATCGCTCTCCAGATTCGGCGTATCGTAAGGCACCGACTCCTCGCGCTCCAGCTTGCCCGGATCGGCGTCCGAATACGTCGCCCGCCAGGCCCGCTTCAACAAATCGGCGCGGCGGATAAACGACGGCATCGGCCAGGCGTCGCGCTCCCAGGAATCGGCCACGCCGATCACCGGCCAGCGCTCATTGACCAGGCCCAGATCGCCGGTGCGCAGGCGGCGGATCGCCTGGTGCGGCTGCAAGCGCTCCAACTCGGCCAGGGCCGGCAAGACATCGCGCTTCGGCCCGAACAAATACGCCAGAATAATGCGCCCGGCCGGCGCCATCCTGGCCACGACCCCGACGGCATAACCGCCGCCCTTCAAGGGCACCGCGAACCAACTCCCCTCCCGGTACGGCAACGGCTTCATCCCTGCTCCCCAAAAATTCGGCAACTAGCCCGAACCATACGCCAGGAAGCCAAAACGCGGCGCAGCGCACTACTCGTAATGGAACTGCGCGACGATGGGGCCGGCCTTGAACAGCGCGTCCTTCAACTCCTTATCGAGGCGGGTGTCGCGCCGGCGCATCCACTCCAACAACATCGCCACCTGCTTGCGGCTGGCGTCGGCGCGGTGCACCAGCACGCGGCGCAACTCCGGGTCCGTACACGCCTCGACGCGCTGATTGTCCGCATCGAGCGCCGCCAAATCCTCGCACAGCGCGCCGATCGCCCGGTGCATATCGCGCGTCGGCGCCGGCAGCGCCTCGGCAGCCTCCAGCAACACATCCTCAGACATCACAGCCTCCCAAAGTTAACATGCGCGCATTCTCCCCCGCCCGCGGCAAAACCTCAAGCGCCGCAAAGCAAGAATGGGGTCAGGTCTAGACATGGCGGTTTGTTGTATTTCCCGCTGGGGTCAGGTCTAGACATGGCGGTTTTGACGGCGAAAACCGCCATGTCTAGACCTGACCCCATTGTTGCTTTTGCAGTTCGTGGTAAGCTTCGCCTTCGCTAGGGGTCCTGGAACGCTGTTTCCGGGTGAGAGATACCCTTCGTACCTGATCTGGATAATGCCAGCGAAGGAAAGCGCAAAGTCCCCTTTCTTTGAGTGCTCCTGCGCTGGCCCCGGCCGATTATGCAGCATGTCGGCAGCGCCGACTTGAACCACGAGCATTTTATGTCTACTCCGAATTTTTCGTTTTCTTTGATCGCGCTGGCGATTTTGCAGGCTTTTTCCGCCTCCGCCGCGGCCCAGGCGAGCGGGCCGGACCTGCCCGAGGTGGTGGTGACCGGCAGCAAGGCCGGCGCCGCCACGCGCGCTTCCATCGCCGGTTTTTCCGATGCGCCCCTGTTGCAGACGCCCGCCTCCGTCAGTGTGTTCACCCGCGCCCAGATGCAGGATTTGCAGATACGCTCGACCAGCGAGGTGATGAAGTTCGACGCCAGCGTCAGCGATTCGTATAACGCCGTCGGCTACGCCGAGCAGTTTTCGATCCGCGGTTTTGCGCTCGATAATAGTTCGAGCTACCGCAAGGACGGCCTGGCCATCCCCGGCGATACCCAGATTGCGCTGGAGAACAAGGAGCGCGTCGAGGTCTTGAAGGGCCTGGCCGGTTTCCAGGCCGGCGTCGCCGCGCCGGGCGGCATCGTCGACTATGTCGTCAAGCGCCCGACGGCCACGCCGCTGCGCTCGGTCACGCTGGGCGCCAGCGAGCGCGGCACGCTGTACGGCGCGGCGGACTTGGGCGGGCGCTTCGCCGACCGCCGCTTCGGCTACCGCATCAACGCCGCCGCCGAGCATATCCGCTCCTATATCAAGGGCGCCGACGGCAGCCGCAAGTTCGTCTCCGGCGCCTTCGACTGGCAGATTTCGCCGCAGGCGCTGTTGCAGATCGACGCCGATTACCAGGACAAGTCGCAGGTGTCGGCGCCCGGCTTCCAGCTGCTCAACGGCACGGCGCTGCCGACCGGCGTGAAGGCCGACAACATGCTCAACAATCAGCCGTGGAGCAAGCCGGTCGACACCCAAAGCAGCAATATCGGCCTGCGCTTCGAGTATCAGTTCAGCCCGGAATGGCAGGCCACGCTGTCGGCCAACCGCCATTCCTTCAAGCGCGACGATTACACCGCCTTCCCGTATGGTTGCGGCTCGGCCAATCTGTACCCCGGCTACTGCGGCAACGGCGATTACGATGTGTATGACTACCAGAGCCTGGGCGAGAAGAAGTCGCCGCTGGCCATCCAGGCGCTGATCCAGGGCAAGTTCGCCACCGGCGCGTTGCGCCACGCGTTCACGGCCGGCGCCTCGCTGTTCAAGCGCGCCGACCGCGCCGGCGCCTATCTGTACGATTATGCCGGCACCAGCAATCTCTACCGCCCGGTGGTCGTCGCGCCGACGGGCAAAACCTCCGGCCCGGTGCGCGAGGTGCGCAGCGAGAACGAGCACGCCTTGTTCGCGCAGGATATTCTGACGCTGGCCAGCGACTGGAAGCTGCATGCCGGCCTGCGCTATGTGCAAGTGAAGCGCAATCAACTGGTGCGCGAGGACGCTGTCACCGGCGCCGTCATCCGCGCCGACAGCGAGAAGCGCTTTCTGCTGCCGAATCTGGCGCTGGTCTACAATCCGCTGGACAACGTCGCCGTGTATGGCGCCTACTCGCAGGGGCTGGAGCACGGCGGCATCGCCTCCATCAACGCGCTCAACCGCGACATCGCCCTCGATCCCAGCAAATCGAAACAGCTTGAACTGGGTGTGAAGGCCGACCTGACGCCGGAACTGATGGTGTCGGCAACGCTGTTCCAGATCCGCAAGGGCCTCGAATATGTCGACGCCAGCCGCTACTTCGTGCGCAACGGCGTCGCGCAGAACCGCGGCCTGGAACTGGCGGCGCAGGGCAAGGCGACGCCGAACCTGACGCTGGGCGTGTCGGCGACGGCGCTCAACACGCAACAGTCGGGAACCGGCCAGGTCAACATCGACGGCAAGCGCGTCACGAATGTGCCGGCCTTCAAGTCCTCCGTGTACGCCGACTACGCCATACCGCAGGTGGCCGGCCTGAAATTGAACGGCACCTGGCTGTACGCCGGCAAGAAAGCCTTCAACAAGGAAAACACGGTGTTCGTGCCCGGCTACCATGTGCTGAACCTGGGGGCGTCCTACGCGACCCGGATAGGCGCGCTGGCGACCACCTTCCGCGCCAGCGTCGACAACGCGCTCGACAAGTTCTACTGGCGCGACGTGACGCCGGAATCAGGCGGTTATCTGTTCCCCGGCGCGCCCCGCACCGTCAAAGTCACGGCACAGTTCGACTTCTAAACGTACCCCGCCAGCAGCGGCCCGGCCTGCAGCAGACGCTGCTCCAGGCTGCCGCTGAGCAGCGTAAACGGCAGCGCCCGCGCCGCCAGCTCGTCCAGCAGCATCTGGTGGATGGTCTGGCGCACCGCTTCCGACTCGCGCTGCAAGCCGTCGGCGATCCAGGGGCTGTCGGGCGCCGTCACCAGCGTCAGCTGGTAGTCCCGCGCCGCCGTCAGCGCGGCCAGGGCCGCGTCGGCGCCGCCGAAGTAGAAGCGGCTGTAGATCGCCGTCATCAAGGGCGTCGTGTCGCAAAACAGCAGGCGCGTGGCCAAGGCGTCGGCCGCCCGTTCGCGCGCCACCTGGGTGCTGGCGATGAAGAATTGGTCCCCCGCCACCGGCACGCGCTGGCGCGTCTCGACGAATTCGCGCAGGTACTCCGGCACCCAGACGGTGCCGTAGCGCGCCGCCAGGGCCGCCGCCAGCGTCGACTTGCCGGACGACTCGGCGCCGAGGATCGCCACCCGCACGCAGCGCGAAGCGCTCACTTCAACACCATCGCATCGGCCGCCGGACCGCCCGCCGCCAGCTTCCAGGCGCGCAGGCCCAGCGCCGCCATCGCGACGAAGACCGCGTACAGGATCGCCGTCAGCATCAGGTGCTTGTACAGGTAGAGGCCGACGTAGAGCACATCGACGACAATCCACACATGCCAGTTCTCCAGCTTTTTGCGCGACAGCAGCAACTGGCCGAGCAGGCTGCCGGCCGTCAGGAAACCGTCCGCGCGCGGCACGTCGGTGTCGGTGAACGCGTGCAGGAACCAGGCCAGCGCGGCGAAGCCGAGCAGCCAGCCGGCGCCGGCCACCTGCCAGCCGCGCCCGCTCAGGCGCGTCACCGGCAGTTGCGCGCCGCTGCCGACGCCGCGCAACCACTGGCTCCAGCCCCAGACGGAGATCACGATGAAGAGCGCTTGCAAGCCCATGTCGCCGTACAACTTGGCATTGAAAAACACCACCCCATAGGTGGCCGAGGAGACGATCGCGAACAACCAGGCCCAGTGGCTCTGGCGGATGTTGAGCAGCACATTGCACAGCGCTAACACAAAGGAAATCAGTTCCAGCGGGTTCGTGCTAAAGCCGAGCAAGTCTAGCGTTTGGTTCATGGAATCGGGTTGCTTGAATGAATGGGCGGGACGGGCGGGGCAGTATGCAAGCATACGCATAAATATGCAAGATAGTGGCTATCCCGGACAGCGGCGGCTGGTCCCGGCGGCAGGGGCGCCGCCCAGCCGGACTGCCCGCCGGCTCCGAGTCCCCATTAGGCCAATACATCCAGGACAATCCGGCGGGAATGCACATGTCCGCAAGCGCGCCACCCCTGCCGCTGCCGGACTAAATATCCTGGCCGGCGAGCCCGTCGCGCCAGGCGGCCCGCGCCGCGCCGCGCAGCATGGCCTGCGCGATGAGGCGGTGGAAAGGCGCAATCAGAAACAGATAGACGCGGCCCAGCCGATTGTGGCAATGCACGGCCGTCACCACGACGATCGCCGCGTCGTCGGCGCCGGGCTCGCCGCGGCACAGCAGCGACACGCGGAAATCCAGATGGATGTCATCCTCGCCGAAAACGATCTCGCGCGCGTCGCCGGAATAAATCCGGAACATGTCGATGCGCCGGATCGCCGCCCCCGGCGTCACCGCCTGCATCTGCGCCGCCGTCTTGATGCCGAAGCCGGCCACCAGCACATCGCGCAGGCGCATCAGCGCCCTGGCCCAGCGCGGCAAGTTAGCAAACATGCAACGCGCCAGGCGCTCCGGATCGACCTCGACGCCGGCCGGCAGGTGCACCGAATAGGCGTCGGCCAACTGGCTGCCCGGATACAGGCCGGCGATGCTGGCCTCGGCGGGCAAGGCAACGCTGCTCACTTGCTGAAATTTACTATTCTGCATATCTGCCCATGTATTCAATCACAACATGGGGCAGTGTATCTGAAATACCTGCGAGCCACATGACGCCGGGGCACGCCCCTTGCCGGCGCTCACCGCGGGGCCAGAAAGCGGGCCAGCTCCGGCGTCACCTCGATCCGGTACTGCTCCAGCAGGCGGCGATAGGCGCCGCTGGCGACAAAGGCGCGCAACTCGACGTCGAACTGGTCGCGCAGCGCCGTCAGATGGCGGCGCTTGGCGAAGGCGATAAAGCTGGGCACGCTATCTATAGGCTGCGGCAACTGCACGATGCGCGCGGCGACGCCGGAGGCGCCCAGCAAACCCAGCGTATACGAGGCCGTGTACAGATTACTGGGCGTCAAATCGATACGCCCCAGCGCCAGCTTGCGGAAATTCTGCTCCAGCGTGGCCACCTCCTGGACCTGCAACGCGGGCCGGGCGGCCTCGAACTTCGCGCCATAATTGACCATCAACACCGTGCCGACGGTGCGTGCGCCGAGCGCCCGCAAATTGCCGTCGAAGGCGACGGCGCCATCGCGCCTGGCGTAAAAATAGATAATCTGCGGAATAATCGACTCCCGGCTGAAGTCGAGAAACTGCGCCCGCTCGGGCGAATGGAAAATCGTGAACACACAATCGCGCTCGCCCAGCCGCGCCAGCGCCAGCGAACGGCCCCAGGGCAAGACCTCGACGCTGAGCGCATGGCCCATGCGGCGCAACACGGCGCCGACGATATCGACGGCCAAGCCATGCGCGCGGCCGTCGGCATCCTTCTGAATCAAAGGCGGATACTCCAGCGACACGCAGCGCAACACCTCCGCCGCCGCGCCCCGAGGCGGCGCGGCCAGCGCCAGCAAAACGGCCAACAGCCCAGCCCTCATCGCCCCTCCCGGCGCCGCGACCGGCGCAAGCACAAATCAATATAGCAGCAAATTGTTGCTTCACCCCGTGGGGTCAGGTCTAGACATGGCGGTTTTCATTCATTGGCGCAACAAAACCGCCATGTCTAGACCTGACCCCAGGGGGAAAGAAATTATTGCTAAATTTAAATTATTATTGATTTGGTAATTTGCTTATGGCAATATCCTCTCGCTGCGCCTGGTTTCAAGCCGCAGCGAAATGGGCATCCCCGTTTCAGATGGACGCCGGACGTGGCGTTGCACGTCAGCATTTTCTCATTCTTACCTTAGGAGTTTTAATGCGCACTTTTATTGTTCTGACTTCGCTACTCGCCGCCGGCGCCGCCCAGGCCGATTGGAAGCCCCGTATCACCTCTGATACCTATATTGCCACCGTCAGCATCGGCGGCGCGTCCCAGTCTTACTCGGAAAACCAGAACGCCAACGGCCCGCTGCTCGGCGTCGCCGCGCAGATGCTGGCGATTCAACCCGCGCTGGGGCGCAATTTAAACGACGTGTTGGGCCGCAAGGTGTCGGAGAACGGCGCCACCTTCCTCGGCGGTACGCTCAGCGGCGACCCGACCATTGCGCTGCGCCCCGCCGCCTCCGGCATCACGACGATGGCTTTGAGCGGCTTGAGCTATCAAATGCGCAACAAGTACAGCGGCACGCAATGGGGCGTCATCAACTATTCCTGCGTTAACACGCTGACGCTGAACAACATCGCCATCACCGCACAGTACGGCACAGCCAACGGCGCCATGCCGCCGGAGAATGTGGGCCTGACGGCCAACGTCGACTCCGCCACGGACTGCGATTCCAACCTGAGCTGGATTCTGCCGGTGATCGGCAATCTCATCGTTAAAGATGTCCAGGGAGAAATCAACAGCGAAATCCGCGAGGGCGTCAAGGCCGCGTTGGCCCAGGTCAAGGACCAACTGTTCTTTCAGCGCGACGCGAACTGGCTCACCGGCTTGAACCGGCTGATTCCCCGCGGCACGGCGGTGACTCTGCCCGACGGCAGCACTTTCCCGATCGGCAACTACGTGCAAGACAATCTGCAGTATCTGCTCTCCAACAGCCAGATGACGGTGCGCCTCGGCAGGGGTGCCCAGACCAGGCCGCACTACGGCAACGGCTCGCCTATGCATAATTCCTTCAGCGGCGACATCGTGGCCATCGACATCAGCTCGCCCGGGGCGACATTCTCCGTCAAATTGCATGAAATCGCGCAAGTGACGTGGAAATGGCAATGCAGCATTAACAATCCCAACCGCATTTGCCAGGAACCCTGATCGCGGCGGCGCCAAGCCGCCCCAGGGACGCCGTGCGGCCATCATCCGGATACTCCAGCCACACGCAGCGCAACATTTCCGCCGCCTCGCCCCGAGGCGGCGCGGCCAGCGCCAGCAAAACGGCCAACCGCCCAGCCCTCATCGCCGCGACCGGCACAAGCACAAATCAATATAGCGGCAAACTGTTGCTTCACCCCCTGGGGTCAGGTCTAGACATGGCGGTTTCATTCATTGGCGCAACAAAACCGCCATGTCTAGACCTGACCCCAGGGGGGAAAATTATTGTCAAATTTAAATTATTATTTATTTGGTAATTTACATATGGCAATATCATTTCGCTGCGCCTCGCTTCAAGCCGCGGCGAAATGGGCATCCCCGTTTCAGATGGACGCCGGACGTGGCGTTGCACGTCAGCATTTTCTCATTCTTACCTTAGGAGTTTTAATGCGCACTTTTATTGTTCTGACCTCGCTACTCGCCGCCGGCGCCGCCCAGGCCGATTGGAAGCCCCGCATCACCTCGGATAACTATATTGCCACCGTCAGCGTCGGCGGCGCGTCCCAGTCTTTCACAGAAAACCGGAACGCCAACGGCCCGCTGCTCGGCGTCGCCGCGCAGATGCGGGCGATTCAACCCACGCTGGGGTACAAGTTAAGCGACGTGTTGGGCCGCAAGGTGGCGGAGAACGGCGCCACCTTCCTCGGCGGTACGCTCAGCGGCGACCCCACCATTGCGCTGCGCCCCGCCGCCTCCGGCATCACGGCGATGGCTTTGAGCGGCTTGAGCTATCAAATGCGCAACAAGTACAGCGGCAAGCAATGGGGCGTCATCAACTATTCCTGCGTTAACACGCTGACGCTGAACAACATCGCCATCACCGCACAGTACGGCACAGCCAACGGCGCCATGCCGCCGGAGAATGTGGGCCTGACGGCCGACGTCGACTCCGCCACGGACTGCGATTCCAATCTGAGCTGGATTCTGCCCGTGATCGGCAATCTCATCGTTAAAGATGTCCAGGGAGAAATCAACAGCGAAATCCGCGATGGCGTCAAGGCCGCGTTGGCCCAGGTCAAGGACCAACTGTTCTTTCAGCGCGACGCGAACTGGCTCACCGGCTTGAACCGGCTGATTCCCCGCGGCACGGCGGTGACGCTGCCCGACGGCAGCACTTTCCCGATCGGCAACTACGTGCAAGACAATCTGCAGTATCTGCTCTCCAACAGCCAGATGACGGTGCGCCTCGGCAGGGGTGCCCAGACCGAGCCGCACTACGGCAACGACTGGCCTACGCACAATTCCTTCAGCGGCGACATCGTGGCCATCGACATCAGCTCGCCCGGGGCGACATTCTCCGTCAAATTGCATGAAATCGCGCGAGTGGAGTGGAAATGGCAATGCAGCATCCGCGATCCCAACCGCATTTGCCCGGAACCCTGATCGCGGCGGCGCGAGCCTGCAGCACTATCATTTGATTAATATTGCATAATAACTTGCGCCGTGCCACCATATCCACCCGGCACCGCCGAAGGCCGTCCGCGCTCTGCAGGACGGCCCAATCTTCTCGGGAGTCCAATGTTGCGCACCATATTGTTTGCCGTTCTCCTTGGCATTTTCACCCATGCCGAGGCGGCGCCGAGCGCCGACGCCGCCATCGCGCTGAGCACGCCGACCGGGCAATTGCACGGCGCGCTGCTGCTGCCGGCGGCGTCCGGCCCCGTCCCCGCCGTGCTGATCGTCGCCGGCTCCGGCCCCACCGACCGTAACGGCAACAACACCCTGGCGCCGGGCGCGAACAATAGCCTGATGCTGTTGGCGCAGGCGCTGTCGCAGGCTGGTTTCGCCACGCTGCGCTACGACAAGCGCGGCGTCGCCGCCAGCGCCGCCGCCGGCCCGAGCGAGGCGGCGCTGCGCTTCGATACCTATGTCGACGATGCCGCCGCGTGGTTGCGCCTGCTGCGGGCGGACCCGCGCTTTTCCTCGGTCGCCGTGATCGGCCACAGCGAGGGCTCGCTGATCGGCATGCTGGCCGCCCGCCAGACCAAGGCGGCCGCGTTTGTGTCGATTGCCGGCCCGGCCCAGGGAGCGGCCGATGTATTGCGCCAGCAACTGGCGCCGCAATTGCCGGCCGAACTGGCCGGCGACAACGAACGCATCCTGCGGGCGCTGGAGCGCGGCGAAACGGACAACGCCGTACCGGCGCCGCTGGCCGCCCTGTACCGCCCCAGCGTGCAGCCGTATATGATTTCATGGTTCAAATATGTGCCCACCCGCGAGCTGTCCACGCTGGCCGCGCCCGCGCTGATAGTACAGGGCGACACGGATATCCAGGTTGGCGTCGCGCAGGCGCAAGCCTTGCAACAGGCCAGTCCGGCGGCCACGCTGCTCGTCGTTCCCGGCATGAACCATGTGCTCAAGACGGTGCCGGCACAGATGCCGCAGCAACTGGCCTCCTACAGCGATCCGGCCCTGCCCCTGGCGCCCGGGCTGAGCCCCGCCATCGCCGCCTTTTTACATCAACATGCCAAGTAGCGCGGCTGCCACATCCATATAACAACAGGGATACTCCTGCTTTACTCGATTGCCGGCACCCTCAATGCTGGCCGCGCCTGATCGCTTCGTTTCTCGCCCTATTCATTCTGTACGATATCTATGCGGACCGCCAGACCCGCCCTTCCCTGCTGAGCCTGGGCTGCGCCGCGCTGCTGATGGCGTGTTGCTGGCCTCGGTCAGCGCGACGACCAAGCTGGCCGTCATGTGGCTGTTCAGGTGGGAGCGCCACAGCCCCGCCCCGCGGCGGAAACGGGATGCGCCGGCGACGGCTTGTCCTTAACAAAAAGGCCGCACCCGGCGATGCCCGGTGCGGCCTCCCCATCCAACGGTAGCCCGGCGCGCGGTGCGCCAGGCCATGCCCGCCTTTGCCTTACTTGCGCGGATACTTGATGGTCATTTCCTTGAGCAGGTTGTCGGCGTGGTCGACTTCCTGCATCACCCACAGCATGTAGCGGATGTCGAGGTGGATGGCGCGCGTGATGTCGCGGTCGAAGTACCAGTCCTTGGTGATCGACTCATAGGTCGAGTCGAAGTTCAGGCCGATCAATTCGCCGCGCCGGTTCATCACCGCCGAGCCGGAGTTGCCGCCCGTGGTGTCGGCGCTGGTCAGGAAGTTGACCGGCACGGTGCCCAGCGCCGGGTCGCGGAACTGGCCGTAGCGCTTGGCCTTGACGGCCGCCGTCAACGCTTCCGGCACGACGAAGGGCTCCTTGCTCGTGTGCTTCTCGACGATCCCTTCGACGGTCGTGAACGGACCTTTGCTCAGGCCGTCGCGCGGCGAGTACGGCGCCACCGTGCCGTAGGTCACGCGCAGCGTCGAGTTGGCGTCCGGGTAGACCGGCTTGCCCTGCGACTGCTTCCAGGCGATCACGGCCTGCATGTATTGCGGGATCACGCGTTCCAGGTTGCCGTCGACTTCCTTGCGGCGCTCCTCCAGCGATTTCGCCACCGTGTGCAGCTTGACGGCCAGCTTCAGGAAGGCGTCGTCAGACTTGGCGATGGCCGCCGCGTCCTGCTCCAGCAAGGCCAGGCGCTTGGCCGTGTCGCCCAGTTGCGACTGCTGGTACAGCGCGGCGACGGCGTCCGGCGCCGGCAGCAGCGCGTCCAGACCCTGCGGATGGGTCTGCGCCGGCAGCGCCGCGTAGCGTTGCAGGCCCGCGCTGAAGCGGCCCTGGTCTACACCTGCGGAGAACGACTGCTCCAGGCGCGTCAGGCGCGCCTTGATGAAGCTCAGGTCGCGCTGCTGGTAGCCGGACTCGCGCAGCGCGTCTTCCTTCTGCCGCTCCAGCGCCAGGCGGAACACGGTGCGCGCGCTTTTCAGCAGGTCGCTATTGGTGGCCACGGACCAGGCGAATTCCTCGTCGCCCAGGGCCATGTCGGCGGCGATCACCGCGTCCAGGTCGGCCATCAGCGTCGGCGACACGCTCGCCTGCGGATGCTTCACCAGCCAGGCGCGCAGCTCGGCGTCCTGCACGTCCTTGATGGCGGCGACGTCCTTGCGGGCGAAGCCGTCGAGCAGGCCCTTGGTTTTCTTCAGCACGTTGTTGATGCTTTTCACCACGCTGGCGTAGCGCACGACCAGCGCCTCGTCGCCCTTGGTGGCGGCGGCGATCGCGTCCAGGTCGGCCTGCAGCTCGGCCACGCGGGCCGGGAAGCTGACGTCGCGCGCGGCGCGGATTTCAGCCGGCAGCTTGTAGCGGCTGGTGCGGCCCGGATAGCCGGCCAGCAGGATAGGGTCGCCGTTCTTCAGCCCTTCGGCCGAGACCACCAGGAAGTCCTTCGAGCGGTACGGCACGTTGTCCGGCGACGGGTCGGCCGGGCGGCCGTCCTTGCCGACGTAGGCGCGCAGGAAGGCGTAGTCGCCGGTGTGGCGCGGCCACTCGTAGTTGTCGACGTCGCCGCCGAAGTTGCCGATCTTGTCGGACGGCGCGTACACCAGGCGCACGTCGCGTATCATCATCTGGCGGATGCGGTAGTACTCCATGCCGCGGTGGAAGCTGGGCACCGAGCAGCGGTACATCTTGTCCGTTTCGCATTCGGCGATCAGGGCCTTGATGCGGCTTTCCACTTCCTCGTGGCGGGCGCGCCCGCTCATGGCCGGGTTCAAGCCCTTGAGCACGCGCTCGCTGACGTTTTCCAGCTTGTCGGTGACGTAGACCAGGGCGTTCGGGCCGCCCGGCAGCTCGTCGGCGCGGGTCTTGGCCAGGAAGCCGTTGCTGATGTAGTTGTGCTCCGGCGTGGAGTTGCGCTGCACGGCGCCGTAGGCGCAATGGTGGTTGGTCACCACCAGGCCGGCGTCGGAGACGAAGGACGCCGAGCAGCCGCCCAGCGAGACGATGGCGCTCATCGGGTGCTTGCCCAGGTCGGCCAGTTTGTCGGCCGGGATGGCGATGCCGATGCGTTTCAGTTCGGCTTTCAATTGCGGCAGTTGGTGTGGCTGCCATTGCCCCTCGTCGGCGTGTGCGCCGGCGAAGGCGCCGATCAAGGCGACGGGTAGTACGATTGTTTTTAACAAGATATGCCCCTGATTGTAAAAAAGCAGACGCAGTATAGCCGGCTTGCCCGGCAGTGAACACGCTTTTCTGGCGCGCCCCGGCGGCGCCGCCGCGCGCCGCCTCAGTCGCGCCCGGACAGCGGGATGCGCATCGTCAGCTGGCAGCCCTGCCCGTCGCTGAATTTGCCGATGCTGAAGCGCCCGCCCAGCGCGCTGACGCGCTCGTCGATGCCGATCAGGCCGAAGCACTGGGCTTTCCTGCGCTGCGCCGGCGCGATGCCGACGCCGTCGTCGCGGATCGCCAGCGTCAGCGCGCCGGTGTCGACGCTCAGCTCGATCTCGGCGTGGCGCGCCTGGGCGTGCCGCAGCACATTGCTGAGGGCTTCCTGGACGATGCGGAACACCACGATCTCGATGTCGCCGCCCAGCGCGCCGAAGAGCGCCTCGTCGCGCACCAGCAGCCGGCAGGGAATCCCGCTGCGCTTGGTGAAGTCGCCGATCTGCCATTCCATCGCCGCCTGCAGGCCCAGGTCCAGCACCAGCGGGCGCAGCGCGTTCATGATGCCGCGCACGCTCTTGATGGTCTTGTCGACGTTGCCCAGCACGGCGCCGACGCGCCCGTGCAGGCGCGGGTGGGCGTGCTCGGTGCGCGCGCTGAGCATCGAAATGTCGATGCGCAGCGCCAGCAGGTTCTGCCCCAGCTCGTCGTGGATGTCGCGCGAGATGCGCTTGCGCTCGTCCTCCTTGGCCGTCTCCAGGTGCAGCGCCAGCTGGCGCAACTGGGCGTGCGACTGGCGCAGCGCGCCCTCCATCGCCTTGCGCTCGGTGATGTCGGTGTGCGAGACGACGACGCGCAGCGGCCCGTCCGACAGGAAGCGGCTGACCTTGGCCTGGAACCAGCGCGCCGCGCCGCCCGCGTGGAACGCGTATTCGAGCGCGAAGCCGCCCTGGGTGCCGGCGATGACGCCGCGGATGCCGGCGGCCAGCTCGGCGCCGGCGCCGCGGCCCCAGCGCGCGTCCGTTTCGCAATGCGGCAGGTAGTCGTTGCCGATGCCGCTGTGGCCGGCGAAGTCGAGGCAGGATTTGTTGGCGTGGATGATGGTGCCGCGCTGGTCGAGCACCAGCACGCGGTCCGACAGCGAGTCGATGGTGGCGTGGAAGAAGTGCTCGGCGTCGCGCAGCGCCACCTCGGCGCGCTGGCGCTCGCCTATTTCCTGGTGCAACTGCTGGTTGGCCCGCAGCAGCTCGGCGGTGCGGGCGACGACGCGCTGGTCCAGCTCCAGGTGCAGCTCGCGCAGCGCCGTCTCGGCCAGCTTGCGCTCGGTGATGTCGGAAAACACCCCGACGTAGTTGCCCACGCCGCCGTCGGGCGCCGGCATCTGCGTCAGCGACAGCGACTCGACGAAGCGGCTGCCGTCCTTCTTGCGGCTGAGGATTTCGCCCTGCCAGCTGCCGTGGCGGCTCAGGCTGTCGCGCATGTCGGCGAAAAACTCCGGCGGCTGGGTGCCGCTGGCCAGGAAGTCCGGGCGGCGGCCGATGGCCTCCTCGGCCAGGTAGCCGGTGATGGCCGTGAACGCCGGGTTCACCGAGATGATGTGGTTGCTGGCGTCGGCGATCAGCACGCCCTCCTTGATGGCGTCGAGGACGACGAAGGCGCGCCGCAGCGCCACCTCGCGCGCCACCGGGTCGCCCAGGTCGGTGACGACCATGCGGCAGACGTCGGAGGCCGGGTCGACGTTCGCCTCGATGCGCACCAGCTCGGCCTCGGTGACGCCCTGCAGCAGCGTGATTTCCAGCACCTGCCGGGCGCCGCTGGCGAAGACGGCGTCGAGGAAGCGGCGGAAGCGGCGCTGCGCCTCGGGGGCGACGAATTGCTCGAAGTTGCGCCCCAGCAGCTGCGACTTGGCGCGCCTGAGCAGGGCGGCGGCGGCCTCGTTGACGCGGGCGATGCGGCCGCCGCGCTGCAGCGAAAAATAACTGACGGGCGCCTGCTCGTACAGCTCCGAGTAGTGGTTCAAGCCCGTTTCGAACTCGTCCTTGAGCAGTTGCAGCTCGGCCAGCGCGGCGCTCTGCATCTCCAGCTCCAGCTGGCTGACATGCAGCGCGTGCAACTGCCGGCGCATTGCCTCGTTCGACTGGCCGGGCGCGCCGCCCTGCTCGGCGGGCGCGGGCGCGCCCGACGGCCGGTCGAACGGCTCGCTCATGCCGCCCTCTCCGCCGCGTTGGCGGCGCCCAGGTCCTGCATCAGCCGCAACTGCGCCTCCAGCAGTTTCGACTCCGTGATGTTGATGAAGGTGACGACGACGCCGTCGATGACGTTCTCGATGGTCCGGTAAGGCATGATGCGCACGTTGTACCAGCGCCCGTTCTTGGTCGGCACCTGGCGCTCGGAGAACACCAGGCTGCGTATCACTTCCTGGGCCTCGGCTTCCAGGTCAGGATAGTCGAGGTCGTTGACGATGTCGCTCAGCGGGCGCCGCAGGTCGGTGGCGATCAGCTTGTAGATCTGCGTGGCCGGCGCCGTGAAGCGGCGGATGCGCAGGCCGCTGTCGAGGAAGATGGTGGCGATGTCGGTGCTGTTGAGCAGATTTTTCATGTCGCTGTTGACCAGCGACAGGTCGTCGACCTTCGATTGCAGTTCCGCATTGACGGTGTATAACTCCTCATTGAGCGACTGCATCTCCTCCTTCGAGGTGGTCAACTCCTCATTGGTCGACTGCAATTCCTCATTGGTCGACTGCAACTCCTCGTTGGCCGACTTCAACTCCTCGCGCGAGGTTTGCATCTCGTCGCGCACGGCGCGGATCTCGTTGCGCGCCTGCACCAGTTGCTGCTCCAGCTCCAGCACCTTCGGGTTCGGCGAGCGGCCGCGCCGGGTTTCCGGCAGCAGCGGCGCGCTGGAGAAGGTCAGGAACACCATGCCCTGCAGCGACTCGGGCTGGGTCAGCGCCTCGGCGCTCAGGTCGACGCCCTGGGCCTGGCCCAAATTATCCTTGACCACCAGCCCCTTCAGTCGCACCACGCCGTCCGTGTCCACGGCCTGCTTGATCAGGCCGGCCAACTCGTAGCGCAAGCCCTCGCGGGCCATGGCGTGGATGTTCCAGTTGGCCTTGCCGGCGGCCGGTTCGAGGAAGGCGCCGGTGCGGCCGTTGATGTAGAGGATGTCGCCATCCTGGTTCAGCAGGGCCGCGGCCGGCGAATATTTCTGGAGCAGCAACTGCTCGACGTGGGACTGGATCTTGCCTGGCATGCTGACTTCTCTCGATTCATGGGCTACGGGTGGGGGGGTGGCCGACAGCTTGGTCGGGAAATACGTCGGCAAGCGCTGGCGCGCCAGATTGTCCAGACGCCGGTACAGCCGGGTCGACGTCGTCAGCGGCGAAAACAGGTCGGAAAAATGGCCGGGCGTGTCGGCGCTGCCCAGCAGCAGGATGCCGTCGCGGTTCAGCGCGTAATGAAATAGCGGAATCAGGCGCTGCTGCAGCTTGGCGTTCAGGTAGATCAGCAGGTTGCGGCAGCACAGGATGTCGAGCTTGGTGAACGGCGGGTCCGAAATGATGTTTTGCTGGGCGAAGATGATCATGTTGCGGATCTCTTTTTTGACGTGGTAGCCGTTCTTCTCGGCCACGAAGAAGTGCTGCAGGCGCTCGGCCGAGACGTCGCCGCCTATGTTCAAGGAAAAGCGGCCCTGGCAGGCCAGGTCGATGGCGTCGCCGGACAGGTCGGTGGCGAAGATTTGCAGCGTGTACTTGCCCGGCAGCTTGCTCTGCGCCACCACCTCGTGGAACACCATCGCCAGCGAATACGCCTCCTCGCCCGTCGAGCAGGCGGGAATCCATGCCTTGAAGGCGCGCCCCTCGGGATTGGCCGCCAGCAATTGAGGCAGCGCCACCAGTTTCAGGTATTCCCACACCTTCGGGTCGCGGAAAAAGCTGGTGACGCCGATCAGCAACTCCTTGAACAGCAGGTCGATCTCGGCCGGGTTGTCGCGCAGATAGGGAACGTAGTGCTCCATCGACGTGATTTGGTACAAGCTCATGCGCCGCTCTATGCGCCGCAGCACGGTATTGATCTTGTAGTCGGTGAAGCTGCTGCCGGTGTGCTCGTTGAGCAGGTGCACAATTTCCTGCAGCGAATTCTTGCTGCTCGGTTCCTCGCCGGGCAGGTTCAGGAAACGGCTGCGGAACAGGTAGGAGACGATTTTCTCCGGCATCTTCTCCGGCATCTCGATCAGGTCGACGACCTCGGCGCTGATGGCGCTCAGCGGCATGTTCTCGAAACGGGCCGAGTCGGGGAACTGCGCCAGCGTCAGGCCGTTGCGTTCCTTGATCGCCTGCAGGCCGCGGGTGCCGTCCGAACCCATGCCGGAAAACACCACGCCGACGGCCAGCTCGCCGCGCTCCGCCGCCAGCGAGGCGAAAAACAGATTGATCGGCAGCCGGTGGCCGCGCTGTTCGGCCGGCTCGGCCAGCAACAGGCGGCCGTCGGCGATGCTCAGGTCGGCGTTCGGCGGAATCACATACACGCGGTTCGGCCGCACCTCCATCTGGTGGGTGACTTCCGCCACGGGCAGGCTGGTGGCGCGCTGCAGCAGCTCGGGCAGCATGGCCTTGTGGCTGGGGTCGAGGTGCTGGATGACGACATAGGCGATGCCGCTTTCCGGCTGCACATGCGAAAAAAAGGCGACGATCGGGTCCAGGCCGCCGGCGGAGGCGCCCATCGCGACGATGGGAAACAAGGGGCGCGGCGGCGCCTTGGCCGCCTTCAATGCGGTCGGTTCGGCCGGTTTCGAGCGGCTTCGGGTGCGCTTGGTGGTCATTGCTGAAAGAATTGTTTGGGCAAGCATCGTGGACTCAACAAGGTGCATTTTTACATTCTAGCACCCGCTTGATTATACGAATAACTTGTTTTAATGGCAAGCATGGGAAGGGCGCCGGCGCCCGCCCCCTACTCCGGTGCGCGCCAGCCGCCCCCCAGCGCCTGGATCAGCGCCACCGCCGTGCTCTGGCGCTCGGCCTGGACCTGCACCAGCGCGCGCCGCGCCGCCAGCGCCGTCGCCTGCGCCGTCACCACCTCCGTGTAGCCGGCCTGGCCGGCGCGGTAGCGGTTCAGCATCTGCGCCTCGACCTGGTCGGCCGCCGCCGACGCCTGGCGCCGCAAGTCCTGCTGCTGCGCCAGCGCGCGCGTGGCCGCCAGCTGGTCCTCGACGCTGGCGAAAGCCTCCAGCACGGTCTGGCGGTAGCGCGCCACGGCCGCCGCGTGGCCGGCGCGGGCGGCGTCGACGTCGGCCGTCGCGGCGCCGGCGTCGAACAGCTTCTGCGCGGCCGACACGCCCAGCGACCACAGGCTGCTGGAGGCGTTGAACAAGTCGGCGACGCGGCTGGCGCCGCCGCCGTAGGAGGCGCTCAGATTCAGGCTGGGGAAATAGGCGGCGCGGGCGATGCCGATCTGCGCGTTGGCGGCGGCGACGCGGCGCTCGGCCGCGGCGATGTCGGGGCGGCGCTGCAGCAAGGTCGACGGCAGGCCGGCCGGCACCTCCGGCACCGCCACCCGCCACGGCGCCGGCGCCAGCGCGAAGTCGGCCGGGGCCTTGCCCAGCAGGACGGCAATGGCGTGTTCGAGCTGGGCGCGCTGGCGCACCAGCGCCAGTTCGTCGATGCGGGCGTTGGCCAGCTGGGTCTGCGCCTGCAGCACATCGGACTTGGCGGCGATGCCGGCGTCGAAGCGGTTTTGCGTGATGTCCAGCACGCGCCGGTAGCCGTCGATGGTGGCCGCCAGCAGCGCCAGCTGGGCGTCGCTCTGGCGCAGCGAAAAGTAGTTGACGGCCAGTTCGCCCTGGGCCGACAGGCGCGCCGCCGCCAGATCGGCGCCGCTGGCCTGGGCGCCGGCGCCGGCGCTGTCGACGCCGGCGCGCAGGCGGCCCCAGATATCCGGCTCCCAACTGGCGCCCAGCGCGGCGCGGTAACTGCCGGCGGCCGCGGCGTTGCCGCCGCCACCTGCGCGGCTGCCGCTGGCCGTCAGGTTCACGCTGGGGAACAAGCCGGCGCGCTGCTCGCGCACCAGCGCGCGCGCCTGCTCGTAGCCGGCGGCGGCCGCCGCCACGTTCTGGTTCGACACCTCGACGCCGGCCGCCAGTTCGTTCAGCAGCGGGTCGCCGAACAGCGTCCACCACGGCCCGCGCTCCAGCGTGTCGGCCGGCGCCGCCGGCAGCCAGCCGGCCGCCTCCTTGAATGGCGCCGTGTCGGCCACGGCCGGGCGTTCGTAGGCGGGGCCGACGGCGCAGCCGCCGGCCAGGCAGGCGCAGGCGGCCAGCGCCAGCAGGCGCAGGCGGGATGGCTGGGATGGATAAGTTGGGTGCATGGATTTACGCTTCCGGTTTCAAGTGATGCGGCATAGGTTCGGGCTGGACGCGGCTCAGCTGCCGCTCGGCCGCGCCGCGCCGCCGCAGTTTGTCCAGCAGCAGGTAGACCACCGGCGTCGTCAGCAGCGTCAGCAACTGGCTGGCGATCAGGCCGCCGATGATGGCCACGCCCAGCGGACGGCGCAACTCGGAGCCTTCGCCGAAGCCTATCGCCAGCGGCAAGGCGCCCAGCGCGGCCGCCAGCGTCGTCATCAGGATCGGCCGGAAGCGCAGCAGGCAGGCTTCGCGCACGGCCTCCAGCGGGCTCAGGCCGCGCGCGCGCTCCGCCTCCAGCGCGAAGTCGATGATCAGGATGGCGTTCTTCTTGACGATGCCGATCAGCAGGAACACGCCGATCAGGGCGATGATGGAAAACTCCATCTTGAACAGCAGCAGGGCCAGCACGGCGCCCACGCCGGCCGACGGCAGCGTCGACAGCACGGTCAGCGGATGCACCAGGCTTTCGTAGAGGATGCCGAGGACGATATAGATGACGACGATGGCGGCCAGGATCAACAGCGGCTGCTGCCGGTTGCTTTCGTCGGCGCTGCGCGCCGTGCCCTGGAAGCTGCCGCGCACATTGGTCGGCATGCCGATGTCGGCCTCGGCCTGGTGCACGGCCGCCTGGGCCTCGCCCAGGCTGGCGCCGTCGGCCAGGTTGAACGACACCGTGGTGGCCAGTTCGCCGTCCTGGTGGTTGACCGAGCTCGGCGTGGAACTGTCGGCGAACCTGCCGAGGGCCGACAGCGGCACCATCGTCGCCGCCGCCGTGCTCAGCGCGGCGCCGCTGGACGGATCGCGCACGGCCGTGGCGTTGCCCACGACCGCTGCGGCCGCCGCCTTCGCCGGCACGTGGACGTCGCGCAGCGCCTCCGGGCTTTGGGCGAAGCGCGGCGCCACCTCCATGATGACGTGGTACTGGTTCAACTCGTCGTAGATGGTGACGACCTGGCGCTGGCCGAAGCTGTTGTACAGGGCGTTGTCGATGTCGCGCACGGCCACGCCCAGCCGCGCCGCGCTGTCCTTGTCGATCGTGACGAAGGTTTCCACGCCATTCTCGGCCTGGTCGGTGTCGACGTCGGTCAGCGCGCCCTGCCCCTTCATCGCGTCGGCCAGCTTGCCGGCCCACAGCTTCAGGTCGGCGCGGTTGTCGCTCTTCAAGGTGTACTGGTAGGTCGAGCTGCTCTGCCGCCCGCCCATGCGCAAGTCCTGCACCGGGTTCAGGAACAGCGACACGCCGGTGACCTTCGCCAGCTGCGGGCGCAGCCGCGCGATGACGGCCTGGCCGGCCTCGCTGCGCTCGGACGCCGGCTTCAGGTTGATGAACAGGAAGCCGCCGCCGGCCCGTCCGCCGCCGGTGAAGCCGACCACGGTGGCCACGGCCGGGTCGCGCCGGATGATGTCGACCAGCTGGCGCAGCTTCTGCTGCATCGCCTTGAACGAGATGCTCTGGTCGGCGCGCAGGCCGCCGTTGATCTGGCCCGTGTCCTGCTGCGGAAAAAAGCCCTTCGGCGCGGCGCTGAACAGGTAGACGTTCAGGCCGACGACGAAGACCAGCACCAGCATCACCAGCGCCTTGCTGGCCAGCGCCCAGTCGAGGCAGTGCTCGTACATCGTCAGCAGCCAGTCGAAGCCGCGCTCGAAGGCGCGCGCCACCCGCCCCGGCGGGCGGGCCGCGTGGCCCGGCTTGAGCAGCCAGGCGCACATCATCGGCGTCGTCGTCAGCGAAATCAGCAGGGAAATCAGCACGGCCGCCGACAGCGTGACGGCGAACTCGCGGAACAGCCGCCCCACCTGCCCGCCCATGAACAGCAGCGGGATGAAGACGGCCACCAGCGACAGGCTGATCGACAGCACCGTGAAGCCGACCTCGCGCGCGCCCAGCAGCGCCGCCTTGAAGCGGTCCATGCCGGCCTCGATGTGGCGGGCGGTGTTTTCCAGCACGACGATGGCGTCGTCGACGACGAAGCCGGTGGCCACCGTCAGCGCCATCAGGCTCAGGTTGTTCAGGCTGAAGCCGAGCAGATACATGACGCCGAAGGTGCCCAGCAGCGAGACGACGGTGGCCACGGCCGGCACGATGGTGGCGCGCACGCTGCGCAGGAAGGCCGACACCACCAGCACCACCAGCAGGATGGAAATGAGCAGCGTCACCTCGATTTCGTGCAGCGAGGAGCGGATCGAATTGGTGCTGTCGGAGGCGACCCGCAGGCGCACGTCCTGCGGCAGCTGGGCCTGCAGCTGCGGCAGCAGCGCGCGCACGCCGTCGACCGTCTCGATGACGTTGGCGCCGGGCTGGCGGGTGATCAGCACGACCACCGCCGGCTCGCCGTTGAACAGGCCCAGCGTGTTGCTGTTCTCGACGCCGTCGACCACCTCGGCGACGTCGTCGAGGCGGATGGCGGCGCCGTCGCGCCAGGCCACCACCAGGCTGCGGTAGTCGGCCGCGCTGCGCCCGCCGGTCGCCGTGCCGCCGGCGGAATAGATTTGCAGGCGCCGCCCGTCGCCCTCGATCGCCCCTTTCGGGCGGTTCGCGTTGCTGGCCTGGAGCGCCGCGCGCACGTCCTCCATCGACACGCCGTAGCGGTTCAGCGCGAACGGCAGCAGCTCAACGCGCACGGCCGGCAGCGAGCCGCCGCCCAGCTCGACGTCGCCGACGCCCTTGACCTGGGCCAGCTTCTGCTGCACCAGGTTGGCCACCGACTCGTACACCTGTCCCGGCGTGCGGCTGGCCGAGGTCAGCGCCAGGATGATCACCGGCGCGTCGGAGGGATTGGCCTTGCGGTAGGTCGGATTGCTGCGCAAGGTGGCCGGCAGGTCGGCGCGGCTGGCGTTGATGGCGGCCTGCACCTCGCGCGCCGCCGCGTCGATCTTGCGGTTCAGGTCGAACTGCAGGCTGATGCGGGTCGAGCCGCTGCCCGACGACGAGGTCATCTCGTTGACGCCGGCGATGACGCCGAGGCGCCGCTCCAGCGGCGTGGCGACGCTGCTCGACATCGTCTCCGGGCTGGCGCCGGGCAGACTGGCGCTGACCGAGATGGTCGGATAGTCGACCTGCGGCAGCGGCGACACCGGCAGCGCGAAGAAGGCGCCGGCGCCGGCCAGCGCCATGCCTATCGTCAGCAGCACGGTGCCGATGGGGCGGCGCACGAAGGGGGCCGACAGGTTCACGCCGCGCCCCCGCCCTGGGCGGACAGCGCCGCGCGGCCGCGCACGCGCCGCGCCAGGCGCTCGAAGCCGAGGTAGATCACCGGCGTCGTGAACAGCGTCAGCAGCTGGCTGACGATCAGGCCGCCGAAGATGGCCAGGCCGAGCGGCCGGCGCAGTTCGGCGCCCTCGCCCCAGCCCAGCATCAGCGGCACGGCCGCGAACAGGGCCGCCAGCGTCGTCATCAGGATGGGCCGGAAGCGCAGCAGCGCGGCCTGGTGGATCGCCTCGCGCGGGCTCTTGCCCTGCTCGCGCTCGGCCTCGATGGCGAAGTCGATCATCATGATGGCGTTCTTCTTGACGATGCCGATCAGCAGGATGATGCCGATGATGCCGATCACGCCCAGGTCCTGGCCGCTGAGCATCAGCGCCAGCAGCGCGCCGACGCCGGCCGACGGCAGCGTCGACAAGATCGTCAGCGGGTGGATATAGCTTTCGTACAGCACGCCGAGGACGATGTAGACGCACACCACGGCCGCCAGGATCAGCCAGAGCTGGTTCGACAGCGAGTGTTCGTAGGCGCCGGCGGCGCCGAGGAAGCTCATGCTGACGGTGGCCGGCATGCCGATGTCGCGCGCGCCCTGGCGTATCGCGTCGACGGCCTTGCCCAGCGCGACGCCGGGCGCCGTGTCGAAGCCCAGCGTGGTGGCCGGATATTGCGCGACGTGGGTGATTTGCAGCGGCGCCTGGCGTTCCGTGACGGTGGCGATGGCCGCCAGCGGCGTCGCCTTGCCCGAGCCGGTGCGCAGTTGCAGCTGGCCCAGCGACTCCGGCGTCGTCAGCGTGCCGGGCTGCGCCTCCAGGATCACCCGGTACTGGTTGGTTTCGGTGAAGATGGTCGAGACGATGCGCTGGCCGAAGGCGCTGTAGAGCGCGTCGTCGATGGCGGCGGCCGTCACCGACAGCCGCGCGGCGCTGTCGCGGTCGATGTCGATGTGGGCCGCCGCGCCGGTGGCGCCGGCGTCCGAGACGACATTGCGCAGCTGCGCCTGGCCGCGCAGCTGCTGCGCCAGCCGGTTCGCCCACAGCGTCACGGTGGCCGTGTCGGCCGCCTCCAGCGACACGCGGTACTGGGTCGGCCCCGTCTCGGCGTCGATGGTCAGGTCCTGGGTCGGCTGCAGGTACAGCGTCACGCCCGCCACCTCGGCGACGCGGCGGCGCAGCCGCTCCATCGTCTCGGGCTGGCCGCCGCTGCGTTCGCGCTTCAGGTTGATCAGCATGCGCCCCGTGTGCAGCATGGTGTTGTTGGCGGCGTCGACGCCGACCAGGGAGCTGAGCGTGGCGACGTCCGGGTCGGCCAGGATGGCCCGCGCGGCGGCTTGCTGCAGCTCGGCCATGCGCGCGAACGACACCGCCCGCGACGCTTCGACGCGGGCCTGCAACTGGCCCGTGTCCTGAGTCGGGAACAAGCCCTTCGGGATCAGCAGGTACAGCAGCACCGTCAGGCCCAGCGTGGCCAGCGCCACCAGCAGGGTCAGGCCCTGGCGCGCCAGCACCCAGCCCAGCGCGCGGTCGTAGGCGCCGATCACGCGGTCGAAAAACGCCTGCGTGCGGCGCGCCAGCGCGCCCGGCCTTTCCTCGTCATGGCTTTTCAGCCAGCGCGCCGACATCATCGGCACCAGCGTCAGCGACACCAGCGCCGAGATCAGGATCGTGATCGCCAGCGTGACGGCGAATTCGCGGAACAGGCGGCCGACGACGTCGCCCATGAACAGCAGCGGAATCAGCACGGCGATCAGCGACACCGTCAGCGAAATGATGGTGAAGCCGATCTGCGCGGCGCCCTTGATGGCGGCGGCCATCGGCTTTTCGCCCTCCTCGATGTAGCGGGCGATGTTCTCGATCATGACGATGGCGTCGTCGACGACGAAGCCGGTGGCGATGGTCAGCGCCATCAGGCTCAGGTTGTTCAGGCTGTAGCCGAGCAGGTACATGACGCCGCAGGTGCCGATCAGCGAAATCGGCACCGACAGGCTGGCGATGACCGTGGCGCGCAGGCTGTGCAGGAAAGCGAAAATGACCAGCACCACCAGCACCACGGCCAGCAGCAACTCCATCTCGACATGCTCGACCGAGGCGCGGATGCCGGCGGTGCGGTCGCTCAGCACGTCCACGCGCAGCGCGCCCGGCAAGCCGGCCTGCAGCTCGGGCAGGCGCGCCTTGATGGCGTCGACGGTGGCGATGACGTTGGCGCCCGGCTGGCGCTGCACGTTCAGGATGATGGCCGGTTTCAGGCCGGACCAGGCGCCCAGCTTGATGTTTTCGGCGCTGTCGACGACCTTCGCCACCTCGCCCAGGCGCACCGGGGCGCCGTTCTTGTAGGCGACGATCAGCTTCTGGTAGTCGGCGGCGGCCAGCAACTGGTCGTTGGCGTTGATCGTGAACGAGCGCGTCGGGCCGTCGAAACTGCCCTTGGCGCTGTTGGCGTTGGCCGCCGCGATCGCCGTGCGCAGCGTGTCCAGGCCCAGGCCGCGGGCGGCCAGCGCCTGCGTGTCGCCCTGGATGCGCACGGCCGGACGCTGGCCGCCGCTCAGCGACACCAGGCCGACGCCGTTGACCTGGCTGATCTTCAGCGCCAGGCGCGTGTTGACGATGTTCTGCACCTCCGTCAGCGGCAGCGTGTCGGACGTGATCGCCAGCGTCAGCACGGGCGCGTCGGCCGGGTTCACCTTGGCATACACGGGCGGCGCCGGCAAATCCGTCGGCAGCAGCGAAGCGCCGGCGTTGATCGCCGCCTGCACCTCCTGCTCGGCGACGTCGAGCGTCTGGCCCAGGCTGAACTGCAGCGTGACGATGGACACGCCCGAGGCGCTGGTCGAACTCATCCGCTGCAAGCCGGCCATCTGGCCGAACTGGCGCTCCAGCGGCGCGGTGACGGTCTGGCCCATCACCTCGGGGCTGGCGCCCGGATACAGCGTCTGCACCTGGATGGTGGGGAAATCGACCTGCGGCAGCGCCGACAGCGGCAGGAACTTGAAGCCGACGATGCCGGCCAGGACGATCGCCAGCATCAGCAGCGCCGTCGCCACCGGGCGCCGGATGAAGGGGCTCGACGGGCTCATCGCGGCGCGCCGGCCGCGCCGCGGCGCTTGCCGCCGCCGGCAGGTTTGTCGCCCGGCAGCACCACCTTGGCGCCATCCTTCAGGCGGTCCGCGCCCTCGGTGATGACCTGCTCGCCGGCCTGCACGCCGCTCTTGATCTCGACCTTGTCGACGCTGGCCTGGCCGCGCGCGACGGGCCGCAGCGCCACGGTCTTGTCGGCGTTGAGCACGTAGACGAAGTCGCCGGCGCTGCCGTGGCGCAGCGCCGTCACCGGCACCATCACGGCGTCCTTGATGGTGCGCAGTTCCAGCCTGACGTTGACGAACTGGCTGGGGAACAGCGCCCCCTTGGCGTTGGCGAAGCTGGCCTTGGCGCGCACCGTGCCGGTCTGCACGTCGACCTGGTTGTCGAGCGCGGCGAAACGGCCGCTGTCGAGCGTGGCGCTGCGGTTGCGGTCCAGCGCGATGGCCGGCAGCGCCGCGCCCTCGCCGGCGCGGCGCTGCACGTCCGGCGCCTGGTCCTGCGGCACGGCGAACACGACGTCGATGGGCGCCAGTTGCGTGACGACGGCAACGCCGGCGGCGTCGCCGGCGTTGACCAGGTTGCCGACATCGACGACGCGCAGGCCGACCCGGCCGCCGATCGGCGCGACGATCTTGCAATAGCCGAGGTTCAGGCGCGCCGTGCCCTCGGCGGCGCGGTCCGTCATCAGCGTGCCTTCCAGTTGCTTGACCAGCGCGGCCTGGGTGTCGACTTCCTGGCGGGCGATCGAATCCTGCGCCAGCAAGGTGCGGTAGCGCGCCAGCGTCAGGCGGGCGTTCTCCAACTGCGCCTCGTCGCGCTGGCGCTGGCCGGACGCCTGCAGCAGCGCCATCTCGAACTGGCGCGGGTCGATCACGGCCAGCACCTGGCCGGCCTTGACCATCTGCCCTTCCTTGAACAGGATCTGCTGCAGCACGCCGGACACCTGCGGGCGCACGGTCACCGTGGCCGCCGCGGTGACCGTGCCGAGCGCGTCGATGACGACGGGGATGTCGGCCTTGACGGCCGTGGCCACGCCGACCGTCGTGGCCGGGCCGCCGCGGCCGCCGCCGGGCCGCCCGCCGGGACCGGGCGCGCCGCCCGCCCCCGCCGCAGCCGCGTCCGGATGCGTCAGGTGCCAGGCCAGGCCGCCCAGCACGGCCATCAGCGCGACCGCGACCGCGCCGCCGATGAGGGTGGAACGGCGGCTGCGCCGGGCTTGGGTCTGTGCTGCGGGCTGCGAATCCATCGCTTATCCTTGTGTATGCCGCCGCGTGCGGCGTGGTGATACCGGCTGGTTGGGCCGGGAGGTCGGGCATCGACATGCTGCGACGACTCTAGCATAGTCATGTAACTGGCAAGACTGCCTTTGTAACAATCCGGGGGAAGGAAGGATGCGCGGCTACGGGCGCGACGGCGGGGCGTCCCGCGCGCGGCGCGCGGCAAGGCCCGGAACATCGGGGCTGGCGGGCCGGCCGCCGATTGGGGGAGGAAAACGGCGCCGTCTTCCGGGGCGGAAAACGGCGATACAAACTCGCTACAAATCTCTTGCGGGCCGGCGGTTAAAGGGCAGGAAACCGGCCGCGCGGCATCATGAAAGTTCCAGGCTGAGAATCACGTCGTGGTAATCGGTGGCGCCGACGCGGAAGGTGCGCGTGCCGACCTGGACGAAACCGGAGCGCCGATAAAAGGCCAGCGCGTCGTGGTTTTCGGCGTACACGCCGAGCAGCACGCGCGACGCGCCGGCCTGCCGCGCCTGCTGCAGCGCCGCGTCCATCAGGCGCCGGCCCACGCGCAGCCCCTGGAAACGGTGCAGCAGGTAGATGCGCTTGATTTCCAGGTCGCCGGCGCGCGGCGCCTCCACCGGCAGGTTGGCCGGGCTGAGCACCAGATAGCCGACCGGCGCGCCGCCCGGCATGGCCTCGGCCAGCCAGATGCCCATCGCCGGCTCGGCCAGCCAGGTGCGGTAGACGGCGGCGTCATGCTGGCGCGCGCAGTGCGCGAGGATGTCGGCGCCGTCGAGGATGCCGGCAAAGGTTTCCAGGAAGCTGGCCTGTCCCAGCAACGCCAGCGCGGCGGCGTCGCCCTCCACGCAACTGCGGATACGGATATCGTTCACATTCGTCCTTTCCATATAAAACAAGCCGGACCCGTCCGGCTTGTGAAACATACCAAAAAACTACTTTATTGTTACGGCGAGCCGCACTGGCAATGCGTCAGCGCCTTGAACGGTTTGCCGCCGGCGCTGACATCCGCAAGCCAGCCCAGCTCGTGGGCGATATCCAGCGCTACGCCGGGCGGCAGGCCGGTGCCGGCCGTCAGGCCCAGCTTGACGTGCTCGCCCAGGCCCAGCGTGCGCACGGCGGAGATGCCGACCAGGTCGATCAAGCGGTCGAACTTCGAGCCTTCCCGCTCGATGTAGGCGACCCGGTACTCGCCCGTCAGCTTGCCGCGCTTGGCGGCCGACGCCAGCGCGTCGCGGTAGCCGCCGACGGTGTCGATCAGGCCGCGCTCCTTGGCCTGCGCGCCGGTCCAGACGCGGCCCTGCGCGACGGCGTCGATTTTCTCCGGCGTCGTCTTGCGCGCTTTCGCGGCCTTGCCGGTGAAGTCGGCGTAGATGTAGTTGATGCTGCTCTGGATGACGTTGGCGTAGCGCGGGTCGAGCGGACGCAGCGGATTGCCGGCGTCGCTCATCCACGTGGTCGGGGTGCCGGCCGTGTGGATGCCCAGCTTGTCGATGACCTTGTCGGCCGTCGGCACGATGGCGAACACGCCGATCGAGCCGGTCACGGTGCTGGCGTCGGCGATAACCTCGTCGGCCGCCATCGACACCCAGTAGCCGCCGGACGCGGCCACACTGCCCATCGACACCACCACCGGCTTGCCGGCGGCGCGCGTCAATTCCAGCTCGCGCCGGATCAGCTCGGAGCCGAAGGCGCTGCCGCCGGGCGAGTCGACGCGCAGCACGACGGCCTTGATCTGCTTGTCCTCGCGCGCCTGGCGGATCAGCTTGGCCGTGGACAGGCCGCCGATGGCGCCCGGCGCCGCGACGCCGTCGCTGATTTCGCCGGAGGCGACGATCACGCCGACGGCGTCGCCGTCGCTTTTCGGATGCTGGCGCGCCAGGTAGTCGTCAAACGACACTTGGCGGAAGGTCTTGCCCTCGGCATCCTTGGCGCCGCGCGCGATCATCAGCTCGCGCAACTCGTCGCGCGTCTTCAGGCCGTCGACCAGCTTGGCCGTCAGCGCCACCTTGGCCATGTCGCCGCCCGCGCCGGCCATCAGCGCCGGCAAATCGTTGATGCCCTTCATCAGATCGCCCTGCGGCAGCTTGCGCGCCTTCTCCACCTCGCCCGTGTAGGCACTCCACAGCGCATTGTTGAGGAAGCTTTCCGCTTCGCTGGCGGCGGCCGACGGGCCGTTCGCGATGTAGGGCTCGGCGAAGCTCTTGTAGGTGCCCACGCGCAGCAGGTTGACCGTGATGCCGACCTTGTCGAGCGCGTCGCGGTAGTAGTTGCGATAGCGGCCGAAACCTTCCAGCATCACGCCGCCCATCGGGTGCATCAGCACCTCGCTGGCGTGCGCCGCCACCAGATACTGGCGCTGGTCGAAGCTGGAACCCCAGGCCGTCACTTTCTTGCCGGTGGCGCGGAAGCGGTCCAGCGCCGCCGCCACTTCGCGCAGCGAGGCCAGGCCGCCGCCCTGCAGGTCGTCCAGCAGCAGCACGGCCGCGCCGATGGCCGGGTCCTTGCCGGCGGCGTCGAGCACCGTCAGCACATCGCGCAATTGCACGGTTTTCTTGTCCTCGCCGCGGGCATTCGACAACAGCACTTCGCGCACGCCGCCGCTATGCTGCTCCACCAGCTTGCCCTGCAAGTCCAGCACCAGCGTGGTTTTCGGCGCCAGCGGCGCCGTGCCGCCGAAGATGATCGCACAGACGATACCGACGAGAATGGCCAAAAACAGCAGGTTCAGCAAGAAACGGCGCATCGCATCGAGCGTGCGCCAGGCAAAACCTGCGCCGCGGCGCAGGTAAGGAAACGGATTCAAGGACATCGACACTCCAGCAGGTCAGGTGAATTAAAGTTGCTAATTATCCACTGTAGTCTAAAAATTCAATGTTGTGTGAATTTAAGGCTGCAGCAGCGCCGGCGCGGGCTGCGTCTGCGGCAGCGAGATCAGGAACAGGCCCGCCAGCACCAGCAGCCCGTTAATGATAAGTAATTCTAATCCCAGACGATAAGTGGCGAAGATTTGCTCTTGATACCGCTCAAGGCCGGCGCACAGCAACGGCCCGGCCAGCGCCGCCAGCGGCACCCAGCGCTCGCGCACGCGGCGCCCGCTCAACAGGCCGAAGGCGAACAGTCCCAGCAGGGGGCCATAGGTATAGCCGGCCAGCTTCAGGATCACGCCTATCATGCTGGCGCTGTCGATCCACTTGAACACCATGATCAGCAGCAGGAACAGCGCGGCGAAGCCCAGGTGGACGCGGTGGCGCCAGCGCCGCCGGCGCGCCTCGGACAGGTCGCCGCGGCGCTGCAGGCCCAGCAGATCGATGCAAAACGTCGAGGTCAGCGCCGTGATCGCCCCGTCCGCGCTGGGGAACAGGGCCGAGATCAGGGCGACGAAAAAGACCAGTTGCACGGCCGCCGGCATATGTCCCAGCACCACGGCGGGGAACAGCTTGTCGCCGCTGGCGCCGACGCCGGCCAGCGGCGCGTACAGCGCCAGCAGGCCGCCGAGGAACAGGAACAGCGACAGCACGCCGACCAGGATCAGCATCAGGCTGAGCAAATTCTTTTGCGCGTCGGCCAGCGTCTTCACGGAAATGGTCTTTTGCATCATCTCCTGGTCCAGGCCCGTCATCGCAATCGTAATGAACATGCCGGCCAACACCTGCTTCCAGAAATACGCGGGACTGTCGACATTGTCGGTGACGATGCGCGTCAAGCCCTGCGCCTGCATGCGCCGCAGGCTGTCGACGACCGACAGGTCCAGGGCCTTGAGCAGGAAGACGACACAGATGAGCAGGCCCAGCAACATGCCCGCCGTCTGCAGCGTGTCGGTCCAGACGATGGTCTTGACGCCGCCCTCGTAGGTGTAGAGCAAGATCATCAGCAGCACGGCCGCGCTGGTCAGCCAGAACGGCACGCCCAGGCTGTCGAGGATGGTGGCCTGCAGGATATTGACGACGAGATAGAGCCGCGCCGTCGCCCCCAGCGTGCGCGACAGGATGAAGAAGGCGGCGCCGCTCTGGCAAGCGCGCCGCCCCAGGCGGGCGTCCAGATAGTGGTAGATCGAGGTCAGGCGCAGCCGGTAGTACAGCGGCAGCAGCACGGCGGCGACGGCGAGGTAGCCGAGGACATAACCCAGCACCAATTGCAGATAGCCGAAGCCGTCGCGCCCGACGGCGCCCGGCACGCTAACGAAAGTAATGCCGCTGAGCGTGGTGCCGACCATGCCGAAGGCGACCAGCATCCAGTTGCTGCTCTTGTTACCGATGAAAAAGCTCTGATTGGTGGCATTGCGCGAGGTCAGCCAGGCCACGCCCAGCAGCAGCGCGAAATAGGCTAGCACGAAAATAAACAGCAAAATAGGCGGCATAAGGGCTGGGAAATGTGGAAACTAGTGTGGCCGGCAATATACACCGACCGCGCCGCAGGGCGACGCCACAGCCGGGGACAGACCACGATTTTCAAGAAATTATTTCTTGAAAATCGTGGTCTGTCCCCAGCGCCTGATAGAATTTATTGTAACTGCCCGGCACGCCGCGCCGGCGCCCCGCCCCCCCTGCCACATTATCGGAACCCAGATGCGCCCTCTCCACCTTTCCCTTTTGCTTGCCGGCGCCCTCGCGCTCAGCGGTTGCGCCAGTCTGAGCAAGGATCAATGCCTGAGCGGCGACTGGCAGCAAATCGGCTTCAACGACGGCACCCAGGGATTGCCCAGCGAACAATTGCAGCAACACGCCCAAGCCTGCGCCGAATACGGCGTGCAAGTGAATTTCGACAGTTACCACCTGGGCCGCAGCAGGGGCATGTTGACCTACTGCCAGGCCGAAAACGGCTTCCACCAGGGCCGCGCCGGCAAGCGCCAGAACGCCGCCGCCTGCCCGCCCAATCTGCAGGCCGACTTCATGGCGGAATACCACCGCGGCTATGAAATTTACGGCATGGAGAGCGAAATCGCCAACCTGCGCGCGCGCCTGTCGTCGAACGACAGCGCCATCCGCTCGAACAACCGGCGCATCAACGACATCCGCAACGCCCTCGACAGGTCCGACCTCGGCGCCGACATCCGCAAGAACCTGCTGAACGAATTCAATCGCCTCGTCAACGACAACAATAGCTTGTCGCGCGACAACGACTACCTGCGCCGCGACGCCGACCGCCGCGACGAACTGCTGCACCTGCGGCTGCGCGACTTCGGCCGCTGAGGCGGGCGCGGCATTTTTCCCACACGACGGGCCGCGCCGCCCCCTTGGGAAATGTTGTTTATACACTTTCTTTCCACTCCGCCCTACCTGAGGTACACTCGTTTCGCATACGCCGTTTTCGCCGGACAAAGGAGTGACCCCCGATGCACCTCAGACTGCGCTCATCCATTGTGCTCATGGTCGTGGTCGGCGTCATGATACCCGTGTCGATCAGCAGCGTGCTGACGCTGGGGCAGCGCCAGCAGGCGTTGACCCAGCGCACGCAGTCGGACCACGCCCGCATGGCCGAGATCCTGTCGCTGGGCATGCAGGAGCCGCTGTGGAACATCAATCCCGAGGGCGGCCTGCCGCTGCTTGAGTCGCTGCTGGGCGACCAGCGCATCGTCACCATCACCGTGCGCGACGGCAAGCAGCGCGCCTTCCTGTCGAAAACCTATGCGGACAGGCGCAAGGGGCGCCAATTCCAGCGCGACCAGCCGGTCATCCACGAAGGCAAGCAGATCGGCGACGTCAAGCTGGTCATGGACAGCGGCCAGCTCGACAGCGAACTGGCCAGCGACCGCTGGGGCGTCGCCTGGACCGTCATCGGCCAGCTCTTCCTCAGCGTCATGCTGATCGTCACGCTGCTGCAGCGGCGCATGCTGCTGCCGATCAAGCGCCTGATGCAGGAATCGGGCCGCCTGGCCCAGCGCGACCTGCTGACCCCCTTCGTCTGGGAACAAAAGGACGAGCTGGGCAGCCTGGGCATGAGCCTGGAGCACACGCGCCAGGCGCTGCAGGCGCTGTTCGACGAAATCGAAACGAAGAACCGCATGCTGCAGGCCGACATCGAGCACCGCGCGCTGACGGAGAAGGAATTGCAGCGCCACCGCGAACACCTGGAGGAACTGGTGCGCGAGCGCACGGCCGAATTGCAAACGGCCAAGGAAAGGGCCGACGTGGCGAACCAGGCCAAGAGCACCTTCCTGGCCAGCATGACGCACGAATTGCGCACGCCGCTCAACGCCGTGCTCGGCTACGCGCAAATCCTCAAGCGCGACAAGGGCTTGAGCGAGCGCCAGGAGGTCGGCCTGAACACCATCCAGCAAAGCGGCGAGCACCTGCTGATGCTGATCACCGACCTGCTCGACCTGGCCAAGATCGAGGCCGGCAAGTTCGAGCTGGCGCCCGAACCGGCGAATCTGCTCGACTTCCTGGCCGGCATCGTCAACATCATCCGCGTCAAGGCCGAGCAGAAAAACCTGCACTTCCGCTTCCACGCCGGCGCCGGCCTGCCGCACACGGTGCTGATTGACGCGCAGCGGCTGCGGCAGATCCTGCTGAACCTGCTGGGCAATGCCGTCAAATTCACCGACGCCGGCCACGTGCACCTGCGGGTGGCCGGCAGCGCCGAGCCGGACGGCCAGGTGCGCCTGCACTTCGACGTCGAGGACAGCGGCGTCGGCATGACGCCGGCCCAGCTCGGCCACATCTTCCAGCCTTTCGAGCAAGTGGGCGACATGCAGCGCAAATGCGGCGGCACCGGCCTGGGCCTGTCGATCAGCCGCCAACTGGTGCAACTGATGGACAGCGACATCGACGTCGTCAGCGAATACGGCACAGGCAGCACCTTCTCCTTCGCCATCCGCGTCGGGCAAAGCGAGCGCAAAGTACCGGCGGCGGCCAGCCAGCGCCTGGTCACCGGCTACCAGGGCGCGCGCAAAAACGTGCTGATCGTCGACGACATCGCCGCCAACCGCGACATGCTCAAGGAATTGCTGGGTGCGCTGGGCTTCAGCGTCACGCTGGCCGAAAACGGCCTGGAAGGCTTGCAGCTAGCCAGCACCGGCCACCCCGACGTGGTGCTGATGGACATCGTCATGCCGGTGATGGACGGCCTCGAAGCGACCCGCCGCATCCGCGCCACGCCCGGCCTGGAAACGCTGTGCATCATCGCCATTTCGGCCAGCGTCAGCAAGGAAGAGCAGGACGAAACCCTGGTGGCCGGCGCCAACGCATTCATGACCAAGCCCGTCGAACAAAACCTGCTGCTGGAAAAAATCGCCGAGGAGCTGGGCCTGACGCTGCTCTACGACACCGACGCCGCGCCTGCCGCGTCCGCCGCCCCGGCCGCCAGCGCCGTGGCGGCGCCGCCCGACGCGGAAATCGACATCCTGTACCGCCTGGCCAAGGAAGGAAACATGCGCGACATCCGCCGACAAGCCGACCACATCGAAGCGCTCGATCCGCGCTACCGGGCCTTCGCCGACAAATTGCGGCAACTGGCGAAAACCTACCAGTCCAAGGCCATCCTCGACATGGTCCATGCGCACGCCAATGGAAGGAGCCCGACATGAAGCCAGCAACCGTGCTGATCGTCGACGACACGCCGGCCAACGTCGCCGTGCTGGCCGACTACCTGGAAGACCAGGGCTTGCGCGTCGTCGTCGCGCAGGATGGCGAGGAGGGATTGGCGCGCGCCCATTTCGTCAAGCCGGACCTGATCCTGCTCGACGTGATGATGCCGGGCATGGACGGCTTCGAAACCTGCCGGCGCCTGAAAGCGCATGAGGCCGTCAAGGACATCCCGGTGATCTTCATGACGGCACTGACCGACACCGGCAACGTCGTCCAGGGCTTCAGCGTCGGCGGCGTCGACTACGTCACCAAGCCGATCCAGATCGAGGAGGTGCTGGCGCGCATCAACACCCACTTGTCGCTGCGCGCCATGCACCGGCAAGTCAGCGAGCACAACCAGACGCTGCGCCAGGAAGTGGCAATGCGCCTGCAGACGGAGGCCGAGCTGCAGGCCATCGGCAACGAACAGCGTTCGCTGATCGCCAAATTGCAGCAAGCGCACGAGCAATTGCTGCAGTCGGAAAAAATGGCCTCGATCGGCCAGTTGGCCGCCGGCATCGCCCATGAAATCAACAACCCGATCGGCTTCGTCAACTCCAACATGGGCGCGCTGCAAGGCTATTTCGACACCCTGTTCGGCGCCCTCGACGACTGCGACGAGGCCATCAAGCAGGGCGCGGACCAGCCGCACATCGCCGCCCGCTACGCCCAGATCAGGAAAGGCGCCGACATCGACTTCCTCAAGGAAGACTTCGGCGACCTGATGCGGGAATCGCTGGAAGGCTTGAAACGGGTCAAGGACATCGTCCAGGCGCTCAAGGATTTTTCCCACGTGGGCGAATCGAACTGGCTGGCGGCCGACCTGCACCGCGGCCTCGACAGCACGCTGAACATCGTCAACAATGAAATCAAGTATAAGGCCGAAATCGTCAAACAATACGGCGAACTGCCGCTGGTGAAATGCCTGGCCTCGCAACTGAACCAGGTATTCATGAACCTGCTGGTGAACGCCGCCCACGCCATCAAGGAATTCGGCGTCATCACGATACGCACCGGCTGCACCGGCCCGGACTGGGTGTGGGTGGAAATCGGCGACAACGGCCAGGGCATGGCGCCCGACGTCATGAAACGCATCTTCGAACCGTTTTTCACCACCAAGGCGGTGGGCAGCGGCACCGGGCTGGGCCTGTCGCTTTCCTACGGCATCGTCAACAAGCACGGCGGCCGCATCGAGGTCAGCAGCGAACCGGGCCAGGGCTGCCGCTTCACCGTGCATCTGCCCGTCAACCCGGCGCAGGCGGAGCCGGCCTGAGCAAAAGCTGGCCAAAATAATTTTTTTGTAAACAGGCGGGACCGCAATACCCCCCTCCGGCCCATGGAATGGCGATGCGTGCCGCAAATAGGCGGCATAAGGGCTGGGGCAAAACGACGCCACAGCCGGGGACAGACCACGATTTTCAAGAAATAATTTCTTGAAAATCGTGGTCTGTCCCCGGTATCACATTGTATTTAATACACACTGGCAAATGGGCGATGGCACTGTGCCCGGCACAGGGATGGGATGGTTGCGGTCGAGCCGGCCGCTCAGCGCCGTCAGGCCGAAGGCGCCCAGCACCACCAGCGCGCCTATCCAGCCGGTATGCACCAGCCCCAGATGCGCAACGATCAGGCCGCCGCCCCAGGCGCCGCCGGCGATGCCGAGGTTGAAGGCGGCGATGTTCAGGCCGGAGGCGACGTCGACGGCGCGCGGCGTGAAATGCTCGGCCTGACGCACCACGTACACTTGCAAGCCAGCCACGTTGCCGAAGGCCACGGCGCCCCACAGCAGCACCGTCGCCAGCACCAGCCAGGGATGCGGCGCCGTGAAGGTCAGCGCCAGCAGCACGGCCGCCAGCATCAGGAAGATGATTTTCAGCGCGCCGACCGGGCCGCGGCGGTCAGCCAGTTTGCCGCCCCAGATATTGCCCACCGCGACAGAGACACCGTACACCAGCATCACCAGGCTGACGACGCCGGCGCTGAAGCCCGACACCTGCTGCAGGATCGGCGCCAGATAGGTGAAGGCGATGAAGGAGCCGCCGTAGCCGACGGCCGTCATCGCATACACCAGCAGCAGGCGGGGCTGGCCCAGCACCCGCACTTGCTCCAGCAGCGCGGCCGGCTTGCTGTGCCGGATCGTCGCGGGAATGTACGCCAGGCTGCCGAGGAAGGCCAGCACGCCCAGCACCGACACGCCCAGGAAGCTTGCGCGCCAGCCAAAATGCTGGCCGATGAAGGTACCCAGCGGCACACCGGTGACCAGGGCCACCGTCAGTCCCGTGAACATGATGGCGATCGCGCTGGCGGCTTTTTCCTTCGCCACCAGCGAGGTGGCGATGGTCGAGCCGATCGAGAAGAAGACGCCGTGCGCCAGGCCGGTCAGGATGCGCGCGGCGACCAGGCTGGCGTAGCCCGGCGATTGCCAGGCCAGCAGGTTGCCGACGGTGAACAGTACCATCAGCGACAACAGCAGGGTCTTGCGCGGCAGTTTGCCGCTCAGGGCCGTCAGCACCGGCGCACCGACGGCGACGCCGAGCGCGTACAGGCTGACCAGCAGGCCGGCCGACGGCAGGTCGACGCCGAGGTCGGCGGCGATGTTCGGCAACAGGCCGACGATGACAAATTCGCTGGTTCCGATGGCAAATGCGCTGATGGTGAGCGCGAGCAAGGCAATGGGCATGGCATAACTCCGTTAAAGTGGATGCCACGCATTATCTGGCGAATCTTTGCGTCGAAAAATAGGTTTCCGGGCAGAAGATATTTGCGCCGAAATCAATAATCAACGCGGCCCGGCGCCGCCCGCCGCCGTTCTGCTATATTGAGCGCACACGCTCAACGCCGATCTTCGCCATGAATCCAGAGTCCTTAAACCTGTTGCTGACCCTTGAAATGCCTTACGGGAAATACAAAGGCCGCGTCATCGCCGACCTGCCCGGCCATTACCTGGGCTGGTTCGCGCGCGAAGGCTTTCCGTCCGGCGAGCTGGGCAAGCTGATCGCCTTGATGTACGAGCTCGATCACAATGATTTGCGGCATTTGCTCGATCCGCTGCGGCAGCGGCCGCCGGCGCGCCGGCGGCCCGCCTGACGGCAAGAACAAGCGGACTTACCCCGGATCGGCGCATTGGGCCGCCGGCCCGTGTTCGGCCTTTTCAAACAGTTGCGTCAGCGCGCAGCGCAGCTCGCGCAGCTTGGGCGGTTTGCTCAGCACGCAGTCCACTTGCACCAGGTTGTCGCTCTCGGGCACCAGCCGCTGCCCCCAGCCCGTCAGCATGATCAGCGGCGTCTGCGGCGCGATCTGCTTGACCGCCGCCGCCACCTTGCGCCCGTCGATGTACGGCATGCCCAGGTCGGTGATGACCAGCGCGAACGCCTCGCCCTGCTGCTGCGCGGCGCGGAAGGTGTCGATGCCGGCCTGGCCGCCGTCCGCCGCGACCACCCGGTGGCCGTCGATTTCCAGGATGTCGCGCAGCGCCTTCAACACCATCGGGTCGTCGTCGACCAGCAGGATGCGCAGGCTGGTCGAGATGGCGTAGGCGCCGGCCGGCTGCGCCAGCTCGGCCGCTTCGCTCGGCAGCAGGAAGCGCAGGCTCACCGTCGTGCCCTGCTGCGGCGCCGTGCGGATGTCGATGTGGGCGCCGTGGCGCTCCATCATGCCGTACACCATCGCCAGCCCCAGGCCGGTGCCGCGCTCGCCCTTGGTCGTGAAAAACGGCTCCAGGCAGCGCCGCCGCGTGCTGTCGTCCATGCCGACGCCGCTGTCGCCCACTTCGATGATCACCAGCCGCGGCGCCGCGACGGCGCCGTCCGGCGCCGGCTCCGGCTCCGGTCCCAGCACCGTGCGCAGCGTCAGCGTGCCGCCCTCGGGCATGGCGTCGACGGCGTTGAAGACCAGGTTGGTCAGCGCCTCGCGGATTTCGCCCTCGACGCCCATGATGGCCGGCAGCCCCGCCGCCAGCTCGGTGCGCAGCTCGATGACGATGCCGCGCTGCTGCGGCATGTCGCTCCAGCGCGCCCGCGTCAGGTCGACCACTTGCTGCACCAGCAGGCTGGCGTCGACCGGCGCCAGCGTCAGTTGCGGCTCGCGCTGGCGGTAGAATTCGCGCATCCGCGCCACCGTCGCGGCGACGTCGTCGATGGCCCGCTCGATCACTTCCAGGCAGTGGCGTCCGTGCGGGCTCAGGTTCAGCTCCGTCTCCAGCAGCGATTCCGTGTACAGCGCCACCGGCGAGATGGCGTTGTTGATGTCGTGGGCGATGCCGCTGGCCATCTGGCCCAGCGCGCCCAGGCGCTCCTGCTGCATCACCGACTGCTGGGTCTGGCGCAAATCGTCGTAGGCCCGCTGCAGCGCCCCGTACAACTGCGCCTGGTTGGCGGCCAGCGCCACGTGCTCGCTCAACTGGCGCAGGAACTCGCATTCGCCGCTGGAAAAGCTGTAGGCGGCGCGGCGCGCCACCACCAGCACGCCGAACACCGTGCTCTCGGCCAGCAGCGGCGCCATCACCAGCGCGCGCAGCTCGCCGCGCGCCAGCCGCTGCGGAAACGGGAAGCCCACGTCGGCGATGTCGGCCTCGTAGACCAGTTCGCCGCGCACGCAGCGCGACAGACCGTTTTCGTCGATCGGGATGCGGGCGTGCTCGTTCATCGAGAACACCCGCGCCAGCGGTTCGCTGAGCAGGCCGACGCTGGTCACGACCAGCATCTGCTTGGCCGCGTCGTACAGGCAGATGCAGCCGAAGTCCAGCGGCAACTGGTCTTCCAGGCTGCGGATGACGACCTGGAAGATGCTGCGCAAATCCTGCCGCTCGCCGATCGAACGGGTGATCTGGTGCAGCAGGTTGAGGCGCCCGAGCTGGGCCTGGACTTTCTGCTCGGCTTGCTGGCGCACGATGATTTCGCCGTGCAGCACCGCGTTGGCGCGCACCAGCTCGTCGCGCGAGACGGTGGTGAGCTTGAGCTTTTCCGTCATGGCGTCGAAGGCCCGCGCCAGGTCGCCGATTTCGTCGGTGGTGTTGACGCCCAGCGAGAAGTCGAGGTTGCCGGCGCCGACGATGCGGGTGCCCTCGCTGAGCTTGTCGAGCGGCCGCGTGACGCTGCGCAGCGTGATGACGATGACGCCGGCGACGACCAGGATGACCAGGCCGCCGAAGGTGGCGACGGCGGCGTTGGCGCGCTGCTGGGCCGCCAGCACGGCGGCGCGGCTGCGCTCGGACAGCACCAGCGCCGCCGAGATCATCGCCTGGGTCTTGTTGGTGATCTGCCCCGACAGCCGCGTCTCCAGCTCTTCCAGCACCTCGATGCGCGGCTGCGCCTGGGCCAGGCTGCGGCGGTTCGCCACCAGCAGGCCGAACAGGACGTCGACGCGCTCCAGGTTGTGGCGCATTTCGGCGATGATCTCGCCGTCCTCCTCGCCGTCGAAGTCCTGGCTGACGGCGAGCGCGCGGGCCAGCGACGCGTTCCTGCCCTGCCACTGGATGCGCGTGCGGTGTTCGTGGTGCAAGGCGTACTCCAGCGACAGGTAGCGCAGCGCCGTGACGGCCTGCAGCACCTCGCTGGCGCTTTGGTTCTTGACCAGCTCGCGCTTCATCTGCTGGCTCGTCAGCAGCAGCATTGTGACGACGATGGCCACGACGATCACGCAGAACAGTTCGGCAAGCTTGAGTCGGGTCGAGATTTTCACTGTGCCGTCCTCAATGGATGATCGTCACGGCCGCCGGCGTCACCGCTTCCAGGCCGTCGAGGTAGACATAGTCCAGGTAGTTCGGAATCTCGCTGCGCCCCGTCATCTTGTTCTTGATGGCCCACCTGGCCTCGTCCTCCAGCGCCAGGATCAGGCCCTGGTCGAGCACCACGCTGAAGCGGTAGGAGGGCCAGGACGCCCGCCACTTGGCCAGGTCGCCCTTGCTGGCGCTGGCCTGCAAGGCCAGCGCCGCGTCCGGCTGCTCGTCGCAGAAACGGGCGCCGCTCTGCAAGGCCCGCAGCACCTTCTTGATGGTGTCGGCGCGGCTGAGGACATAATTGCGCATGCCGGCCACGTTGTAGATGCTTTCATAGACTTCCTGCCCGTAGAACACGACGGCGTTGCTGCCCTGCTGGTTCAGGGCCTGCGTCAGGAAGGGCTCCCAGGTGGCGATGGCGTCGACCTCGCCCTGCTCCAGCGCGGCCGGCAGTTCCTCCGGCTTGTAATTGCGCGTCGTCACCTCGCCCGACTGCAGCAATTGGCGGTTCAGCAAGGCGTCCAGCGTGAAATGGCCCGAGGTGTTCAGCGTGACGCCGATGCGCTTGCCCTTCATGCTGGCGGGCGTGCTGACGCCGCTGTCGCGCCGCCCGACGACGCCGTGGTCCTGCTCCGTCTTGAAAATGCTGGCGATGACGGCGATGTGCTTGTCCTCCAGGCCGGCGAACATGATGGGGATGTCGGCCACCGTGCCCAGGTTAGCCTTGCCCTGCAGCACAGCCTCCATCGCCGCCTTGCCGCTCGAATGCGCCTGCACGACGACCTGGATGCCCTCGCCGGCAAAATACCCCTTGCCCTGCGCGGCGATGACGGAGCAACTGCCGACGTAGTCCGTGTTGGTGGCGATCACCACCTTTTCAGGCGGCCCGCCCGGCGGCGGCGGCGCCGTCCGGCCGAACCAGACATACGCCGCCGCCAGCGCCGTGACGGCCAGCAGCAGCACCCAGCCCCACGCCGCGGCGGCGGGGTCGCGCCGCTTCACGCGCCCGTCCGGGTATTGCGTCATCGTCCCTCCCTTGCTTCGGCGCCCAAGCCCAGCTCGCTGAGCAGGGCCAGACAGGCCAGCGCCGTCTTGTTGTCGGCGTCGGCCTCCTCGTGCCAGGCGGAGACGGAGACGGCGATGATGTTGTGGCCGCGCAGGGAACGGAACAAGCGGTGCATGTCTTCCCAGCTTGGGCCGTGCTTGACATGGTATTTCAGCGCCGGCATGTCGGCCTCGGCGTTGACGACGTCGGTGTCCCAGTGCAGGTACAGGCTGTCGCGCGGCGCCAGGTGGCTGACGATGTCCTCGATGGCGCAGGTGACGATGGCCGACGCCGCGATCGCCTCGGCCTCGCCGGGATCCAGGTCGCGCGCGTCCGACAGCAGGATGCGCTGCTCCGGATACGGCCGCACGCCGATCTGCGCGACCAGGGCGCCGATGGCGTCGCGCCCGGCCTGGCGGCGGTCGCCGCGCCCCACCAGCACGGCCAGCGGCATGCCGCCCAGGTACTGGGTCTGGGTCGTGCCCCAGGTGTGGAAGTCGCCGTGCGCGTCCAGCCACAGCATGCGCTCGGGCGTCCGGCCGGCCTTCTGCAGGCCGGCCAGCACGCCCAGCGTCGACATGCAGTCGCCGGCCAGGCTGATGGGCACGCCGCCGGCGCGCACGCGCAGCCGCACGGCCTCCGACAGCAGCGCGTAGATTTTGCCCATCCTGCGCATTTTCTCGTTGCTGCCGGCGACGCTGGCCGCCGTCAAGTCCGGGTCGGCGACGACGTCCCAGCCGTGCCGGGCCAGCTCGGCGACTCGGCACAGGCCGTTGCGCCGCTGCCCCATCAGGTAAGGCACGATCAGGTGGTTGTTCATCGCCAGCCCGCCGGCTGCATCGCATAGCCGAGCGAGGCCATCATGGCCCGCACCTCGGGCCGCTCGCCCAGCGCCAGCATCAGCGCCTCGCGCTTTTTCCAGCGCATCGGCCGCGGCGTGTCCGTCGCCATCAACACCGGCAAGGCCGCCGGCGGCGCCATCGGCGCGATGCCGAGGTGGGCCGTGATGCTGTCGAGGAAGGCGCCGGGGGCCGCCAGGAAATCCTCGAAGGACAGCCGCAGCGCCGCCACGCCGCTGGCCAGCACGGCCCGGTGCGCCGACAACCACTGGTTCAGGCAGACCTCGTGCAGGGCCGCGGCGGTGAAGTCGCGCCAGTTCGGCGGTAAATCGAATTTCCACCAGTGTTTGCCGAACGGCACCACATCGGAATAGCCGCCTATCGCCAGCTGCTGGCCGCGCCGCCCCATATCGTGCGAAAAAAAACCCACCGGCGAGAGCCAGCCGTCCATCAAGCCGTTCACCGACTGGGCGTAGCCGCGGCTCAAGTGCAGGTAATGGATGCGCGCGTGCGGAAAAATCTGCTCGTACATGCCGATGCGGTAGACGTCGGAGGGCGCCTTGAACAGCAGCATCTTGTCCTGCGCGTCGCGCGCGCCGAACGGCCGCCGGTACAGGCGCGGCAGCACGAACGGCGGTTCCTCGATCTTCAGCGATTCGTCGAAACCGGCGCCGCCGCCGGCCCGCCTGCCGTCGTAATACTCCAGCCGCCACGGCTGCTCGCGGTAGACGCGCGCCAGCACGCCGGCCTGCACCCGCCCCTCGTCGCGGACGGCGCCGGCCTCGGCGTCGTCGAGGGCTTGCTCGATCGCCCGCAACATGCTGCCGTGCCCCGCCGCCGCCGAGAACAGCGCGGGAAATTGCAGCAGCAAGCGGTTCTCCCAGCGTTTTTTTTGCGCCTCCAGCGACGGGCAGCCGGCCGCGGGCAGGCTCAGCTCGTCGAAAACATTGTCGGCCACGGCGCCCGGATTGGCCAGCGCGCCGATGGCGTCGCTGTCGGCGTTGTAGCCGAAGCCGTTGCCCGTCAGCGCCAGCAGCGGATCGATCTCGCCGTCCAGCGAGGCGAGGTCCGGGTGGGCCGCCAGCACGCTCTTGAGCAGGCTGGAGCCGGAGCGCGAGTTGCCGAGGATGACGACGACATGGCGGACCTGCGTCCCCAGGCTGGAGTGGCGCACGTTGCGGATGCGGTTGACCGCTGCGATCAGCTCGTTCATGCGGCCGGCGCTCCCGCCGCGCGCCACATGACGAAGGCGTAAAAGGTCTTGGTGGCGGCCTTGTCGGCCGACGCCGCCGCCAGCGCCCGCACGGAAAAGCCGGCCGCCTTGGCCAGCTTGCGCACGGCGGCGACGGCGCCGAAATTGGCGTGCGCGAAATAGATGCGCCCGCCCGGCTTCAGGTAGCGCCCGACGTCGGCGAAAAAGCGCGTGTTGGTCTGGAAATCCGTGTCCCATTGCGACTGGGCGACGACGTCGTGGGCCGGCTTGTCGCGAAACGGCAGGTTCGCCGTGACGACGTCGAACTGCTCCGCGCCGACGGCCTCGAACAGGTCGGAGCGGCGCACCTCCATGGTGGCGCCGAAGCCGTGCCGGGCGGCGTTGTGGCTGGCGCTTTTCAGCGCCGCCGGGTTGATGTCGACGGCCAGCACGCGGCCGGCGCCCCGGTAACAGGCGAACACGGCGATGACGCCCGAGCCGGTGCCGACGTCGAGCACGCTTTCGCCGCGGCGCACGCGAAAATGCCGCACCAGGGGCTGGCTGTCCGTGAAGGGCCAGAAGGTGTTCGGGTAGACCAGGAAATCCTTGTCCAGGTAGCGTATCGTCTTGCCCGTCTCCGGCACGCCCTTGAACAGCTTCTGCCGGCCTTTTTGCCAACGGTCGATTTGCGCAACATTGCTGCCTGCCGTGTTCTGCATGTCCTTGACCTTTCAGAAAATAATTCAGAAGGAAAAATCGTTGCGGCCGGGCGCGGCCGGGGCGCTAGGCGATCTGCTTGCCGTCGCCGAAGGCCAGGGCGCTGTCTATCGTCTCGGCGAAGCGGCTGATGTCGATCGGTTTGGTCAGGTAGTCGAAGAAGCCGGCCGCCATGCCGCGCCGCACCTCGTTGCGCAGCGCGTTCGCCGTCACGGCGATGACGGGGATGTGCGCCGTCTGCGGATCGCTGCGCAGCATGCGCAGCGTCTCGAAGCCGTCGATGCCGGGCAGGTCGATGTCCATCAGGATCACCTGCGGCGCGTGCAGGCGCGCCAGCTCGACGCCGCTGTGGCCGTCGCGCGCCGACAGCAGGTCGATGTCGGCGCGCAGGCGCACCAATTCCTCGACCAGTTGCAGGCTCATCGGATTGTCCTCGACATACAGGACCGTGTTGCGCAGGCGCGGGCTGTGCACCACCACCAGTTGCGGCTGCGCCTTGCCGGCCTCGGCGTCGCCGCCCGCCAGCGCGCCGCCGCGCAGCGCGAACTCGACCCAGAAGGTGCTGCCGACGCCGACCGTGCTGGCCACGCCGATCTCCGCGTGCATGGCCTCGACCAGGCGCTTCGAGAGCGCCAGTCCGAGGCCGGTGCCCTCCTCGTTCGAGCCTTCGCGGCCGAGCCGGTTGAAGGACTGGAAGATAGCGTCGAGCTGCTCCTGGCTCAGGCCGGCGCCGGTGTCGCTGACGCAGATGCGCACCCGCCCCGGGCTGGCGGCGCGGCAGGCCAGCGTCACCGTGCCGTGCTCGCGGTTGTACTTGATGCCGTTCGAGAGCAGGTTGACCAGCACCTGCTTCAGGCGCGTGCGGTCGGCCAGCACGCGCAGCGGCACCTGCTCGGGGAAGACCAGCGCGATGCCGCGCTGCTGGGCCAGCGGCTCGATCATGGCGCGGCACTCGTGGAACACCTCGGCCAGCCCCACCGTCTCGAGCGACAGCGACAGGGCGCCCGCCTCGACCTTGGCCAGGTCCAGCACCTCGTTAATCAGGGTGAGCAAATGCTTGCCGGCGTTGACGATGTGCCAGGCGAACTTCTTCTTTTCCAGCGGCGTCGTCGGCAGGATCTCCGACGTCAGCACCTGGGCGAAACCGAGGATGGCGTTGAGCGGCGTGCGCAATTCATGGCTCATGTTCGACAGAAAGGTCGACTTCGCCAGATTGGCCCGCTCGGCCTCCTGCTTGGCCAGCTGCAATTCCTGGTTCATCGCGTCGAGTTCGGCCGCGTGCTCGCGCAACTGCCGCTCCAGCCTGGCGTTCTGCATGCGCAACTGGCGCGCCTCCTGGGCCCGCGCCAGCAGCGGCAGGATGGCCGACACCTTGAACGGCTTGACGATGTAGTCGAGGGCGCCGATCTTCATCGCCTGCACGGCCGAGGCGATGCTGCCCTCGCCCGTCATGATGATGCAGGTCAGGTCGGCGTCGAGCTTGCGCGCCTCCTGCACCAGGGCGATGCCGTCTATGCCGGGCAACATCAAATCGCTGAGCAGGATGTCGAAGGACTCCGAGCGCAGCAGCGTCAGCGCCGCCTCGGCCGTGACCAGGCCCGTCGTTTCATAATGGTAGGCGCCGAGCGTGTCGCACAGCGCCCGCATATGCGCCGCCTCGTCGTCAACGATGAGGATGCGGGGGTGCGATGCGGGTACGCTCATACAACCTCCATGCTGCAGCGGATAGTTTGACGCGCAGCCCGGAAGGGCCAGAAAATCACAGCACGTTGTTTCAGAATAGCATTTGCATAGCCGCCAAAATACGCACTTTGTCACGCTTCCATTGCGCCAGATCAATGGCCTACGGGCGCCGCCCCGCTTATGCGGCGAAACCTACGCGGCGAAGCTCAGGCGCCGGCCCTCGCGCAGCATCTGCGCGAAGTCGGCCGCCGGCACCGCCGGGCTGAACAAATAGCCCTGCAACTGGTCGCAGCCCAGCCCCCGCAGGAAGCGCATCTGCTCGACCGTCTCGACGCCCTCGGCGACGATTTCCTGGCGCAGTTGCTGGGCCATCGTCACGATCGCCCGCGCGATGGCGCAGTCGTTCTCCTCCTGCGGCAAGCCGACGACGAAGGAGCGGTCGATCTTCAATGTGCTGATGGGAAACTTCTTCAGGTAGGCCAGGCTCGAATAGCCGGTGCCGAAGTCGTCCAGCGCCAGCGCCAGGCCCATCGCCACCAGCTCGTTCATGATGGCGATGACTTGCTCGGCGCCGCGCACCAGCAGGCTTTCGGTGATTTCCAGCATGATCTGCTGGGGCAGCACGCCGTGGCGGTCCAGGGCGGCGGCGATGCGCGCCGGCAGCTGGCCGTCGAACTGCCGCGCCGACAGGTTGACGGCGATGGTCGGCATCGCCACGCCGGCGTCGCGCCAGGCGCCGATCTGCCGGCAGGCCTCGTCGAGCACCCAGCCGCCCAGCTCCAGCACCAGGCCGCTCTCCTCGGCGACGGGAATGAACACCCCCGGCGACACCATGCCGCGCAGCGGGTGCTGCCAGCGCAGCAGCGCCTCGGCGCCGACGATGCGGCCGCTGCGCAGGCTGACCTTGGGCTGGTAGTGCAGCTGCAACTGGCGCGCCGCCAGCGCCTGGCGCAACTCGCTTTCCAGGCGCAGGTGCTCCTTGGCGCGCTGGTTCATCTCCTCGCGGTAGAACAGGTAGCCCGGCTCCGTCTGCTGCTGCGCCTTGGCCGCCGCCACGTCGGCGTAGCGGAACAGCGAGGCGACGTCGAGGCCGTCCTCGGGGTAGACGCTGATGCCGATGCGGGCGCCCACCTGCAGGCTGTGGGCGTCGACCAGGATGGGCGCGGCGAGCGCGGCGAGCAGCTTGTGCGCGACGATGGCGGCGTGCTCGCGCTTGTCGATGCCGAGCAGCGCGGCGACGAATTTGTGGCCCTCGACGCGGGCCAGGATGTCGGCGTCGCGCAGCGCCGCGCGCAGCAGCCGCCCTATCGCCACCAGCAACTGGTCGGCCGTTTCCGCCCCCAGCGTGTCGCCGATGGCGCCGATGCGGCCGATGTCGAGCACCAGCAGCGCGCCGTGCCCGGCGCTGCGGCGGGCGCCGGCCAGCGCCTGCGTCATCAACTGGTTCAGCTGGAAGCGGTTGGGCAGGCCGGTCAGGCTGTCGTAGTTGGCCATGCGCTGCATGCGCGCCTCGGCGTCCTTGTGCACGCTGATGTCGGACAGCAGCGAAAAGGTGTGGCTGAGGCGGCCCGCCTCGTCGCGCACGGCGCTGATCGTCAGCGACTGCGGAAACAGCTCGCCGTTCTTGCGCCGCCCGACGATCTCGCCGCGCCAGGGCTCGCGCGCCGTCATCGCCGCGCGCACGCGGGCGCGCAGGTCGGCGTCGTGCCGGCCCGTGCGCAGCAAGTCCGGGGTCTGGCCGATCGCCTCGGCCGGCGCGTAGCCGGTGATGCGCGTGAACGCGCCGTTGACGGAGACGATGCGCTCGTCGGCGTCGGTGATCAGCACGCCCTGGTCGCTGTCCTCGACGATGCGGGCGTGCAGGCGCACCTTGTCCTGCTCGGACAGGGGCTCGCGCGGCACCGACAGGCGCACCGCCATGCCGGCGCAGTCGCCGGCGGCGTCGACGATGGGCGTGCGCGTCAGGCGCAGCCAGAACACGGCGCCCGACTTCTTGCGCCGGCGCACCTCGCCGGCGCCGCCGGCGTCGGCGAACAGTTCGGCGATCTTGCCGTCGTCGTCATCGTCGGCGTAGAGGAACAGGATGTGCTGGCCCAGCGCCTCCTCGCGCGTGTAGCCGAACAGGCGCTCGGCGGCGCCGTTCCAGCCGCACAGGTAGCCGGCCAGGTCCAGCTCGATGACGGCCTCGTCCGGCGCGGCCGGCGCGGCCGGGCCGGCCAGGCCGCGCAGCGCCGCGTCGAGCCGGTCCAGCGTGCGCGCCAGCGCGGCGCCCCGCTGCGTCCGCGCCTGCCGGCTCAGGGCCAGGCAGGCGTGCAGCAGCGCGTCGGGCTGGGACGCCTCAGGCGCCATTGTCGAGCACACCGAGCATCCACAGATAGGCGTCGAGCACGATGCCGTTGAATTCCGCCGGCGCCAGCCCCTGCCCCTGCAACTGCCGCGCCAGCGCCGCGAAGTCGCCCCGCTCGGCCGCCAGCAACAGCGCCAGCAAGGCGCCCAGCTCGCCGCGCTGGGCCAGCAGCGCGCCCTGCACCGCCTCGTCCACCTGCAAGGGTTGCAAGAGCTCGGCCAGCGGCAGGCCGAACAGCACGCCCAGCAGGGAAAACATGCCGCACATGAAGGCCTGCTCCTGCGCCAGCCGGTCCATGCCGGCGGCCCTGGCCAGCAGCGCCAGCGCGTGCGCGCGCACCGCCACGCGCGCCAGCAGCATGGCCGCGCGCACGTCGTCGGGGCGGGCCGCGTACAGCATCAGGTTGAGCCAGCGGCGCAGTTGCTGCCGCCCCAGGATCAGGATCGCCTGCGAAAAACTGCTGACGCGGCGGCCGTTGCCGATGCCCTGGGAATTGACCAGGCGCAGCAGGTGGTAGGACAGGCTGGGGTCGTGCCGCAGCAAAGCCTCGATTTCATGGGTGTCGGCGTCGCGCGCCAGCAGTTGCACCAGTTGCAGCGCCAGCGTGCGCGAGGCGGCGCGCTGGTCCGCCGCCTTCGCCGGCGGCGCCAGATACCAGTCGCCGGCGCGCCACGCGACGCCGGCCGGCAGCGGCCCGAACGGGGCCGCGCCGCGCAGCACGCCGGCCTCGTCCAGCGGCCGCCAGCCCTGCGCCTGCAACAGCGGCGCCGGCCCCAGGCGCTCGGGATAGAAGCAGGCCAGTTGCGCGCCGAGGGTGCGCATGGCCTCGCCGTCCAGGCCGGCCGCCCCGGCGCAGGCGGCGCCCGCCGTTTCGTCCTGGGCAAGCAGCAGCGCGGCGGGGGCGCCTTGGCGGTTCGCCAGCAAATGGAAAAAGACCAGTGAGCTCATCGGGAGTCCCGTCGCCGGGCCTGCTGTACAGGGGGGATGAGATGCATGGTAACCCGAAATTATTGGCGGAAACCAAGATGCCACAGGCCCCGGAGGCCCCAGTGCGGGCCTCAGTTGAGGTGCATCAACATTCCTGTCGGCCCGGCGCATGCGCCAGCAAACGCGCGAACAGGCCGGGCTCGCGCAGGCGCGCCAACCACCAGCTCAGCGCCGCGCCGTCCTCGCCGGCGCGCCACGCCAGGTAGAAGGTTTCGTCCGGCTTCGGCTCCTCCACGGCCTTCTCGACCAGTTGGCCGCGGCCGATGGCGGCGCGGGCGCACGGTTCGGGCAGGAAGCCGAAGCCGAGGCCGGCCAGCTGGTAGTCGAACTTGGCCTGCATGGTCGGCACCGTCAGCGCGTCCTGCCCGAGCGGCAGGCCGACCGTGCGCGGCGCCAGGCGCCGCGCCGAATCGGCCACGACGATGGCGCGGTGGTGCTGCAACTGGTTGCGCCCCAGCGGCTCGCTCGCGTCCGCCAGCGGGTGGCCGGGGGCGACGGCGAAGACGAAGGGCAGCGTGCCGATTGCCTGCGACACATAGCCGCCGCCGGCCGGGCCGTCGCCGGCCGCGCCGACCAGCAAATCGACGCGGCCCTCCAGCAGCGCCTCCCAGGTGCCCGACAACGCCTCCTGCACCAGGCGCAGGCGGGTCTGCTGCGCCACCGCGTAAAAGGCGCGCGCGTCGGCCTCGAAGGCGCGCGCCGAAAACAGCGCGTCGTAGCCTATGCCCAGCTCCGTCTCCCAGCCGGACGCGACGCGGCGCACGCGCTGCTCCAGGTCGTGCGCCGCCTTCAGCAGGTAGCGCCCCTCCTTCAGCAATTCCTGGCCGGCGCGGGTGAGCACGACGCGCGGGCCGTTGCGCTCGAACACCTGCACGCCCAGTTCGCTCTCCAGCTTGCCGACGGTGTAGGAAATCGTCGACGGCACGCGGTGCAACTCCTTGCCGGCGGCGGAGAAGGAACCGCGGCGGTCGATGGCGTCGACGATTTGCAAGGCTTCCAGGCTGAGTCTGAGCATTCGATTTTTTCGATAATAGATAGGCAAATTTTCCGTTTTTCGATGCGACAAGCGTGGCTTATACTGCATCTTATCGGTGCATGACAGCCGGCCGAAACGGTCTGTCGAAATTATCGCACATTAACTTTCAAAAGAATGGAGCACACCATGATGCAAATTCGTCGTAGCGCAGAACGCGGCGTGGCCCGGCACGGCTGGCTGGACTCGCAGCACAGTTTTTCCTTCGGCCACTACCACGATCCCCTGCACAACGGTTTCGGGCCGCTGCTGGTCATCAACGAAGACCGCGTCGCGCCGGCCCAGGGCTTCGGCAGCCACGGCCACCGCGACATGGAAATCATTTCCTACGTGCTTGACGGCGCCCTCGAACACAAGGACAGCATGGGCACCGGCTCCGTGCTGCACTACGGCGACGTGCAGCGCATGAGCGCCGGCAGCGGCGTGCGCCACAGCGAGTTCAACCACTCGCCGGCCGAGGGCTTGCACTTCCTGCAGATCTGGATTGCGCCCAATATCACCGGGATCGCCCCCAGCTACGAGGAAAAGCACTTCGCGCCGGCCAGCAAGCAGGGCCAGCTGCGCCTGCTGGCCTCCGGCGACGGCCGCGACGGCTCCCTGCTGATCCACCAGGACGCGGCGCTGTACGCCAGCATCCCGCAGCCGGGCCAGCGCCTGGAACACCGGCTGGCCGCGGGCCGCCTCGCCTACGTCCACCTGATCCGCGGCGCGCTGCTGGTCAACGACACGCAGCTGGCGGCCGGCGACGCGCTGAAGATCAGCGATGCCAGCCTGGTCGTGCTGGAGCAGGCCGAGCAGGCCGAAGTGCTGCTGTTCGACCTGCCCGCCGCCTAAGCATGGGGGCGCCGCCTGCCGCCTTACCCCTGGCAAAACAAGGCTATTGAAAACCATCCCGCCCAGTTTTGGTATGATTGCAAGGCGCGCCGGGTCTGATGCAGTCGGACCGGCGCGCCTTTTTTCTTTTATCTTTACTTTTTAAGAGCACAGCATGCAGCGCGCAGACACCCCGGTTAAAGAAGAATTGGACTACATGAGTTCCTGTGCGTTGCCGACGCCGTGGGCGCAGTTCACGCTGCACGCCTTCGTCGAACACGCCACCGGCAAGGAACACCTGGCCATGACCCTGGGCGACATCGGCGATGGCGCGCCCGTGCTGGCGCGCGTGCATTCCGAATGCCTGACCGGCGACGTGCTGTTCTCGCAGCGCTGCGACTGCGGCGCCCAGCTGGAGGGGGCGCTGAAAAAGATCGCCGCCGAAGGCCGTGGCATCCTGCTGTACCTGCGCCAGGAAGGCCGCGGCATCGGCCTGATCAACAAAATCCGCGCCTACCGGCTGCAGGAAGCGGGCGCCGACACGGTGCAGGCCAACGAACAACTGGGCTTCAAGGCCGACGCCCGCAATTACGCGCTGTGCCAGCCGATGTTCGGCCAGTTCGGCATCACCAGCCTGCGCCTGATGACGAACAATCCGCGTAAGATCGAGGCGATGGAAAAGCTCGGCATCACGGTGGCCGAACGGGTGCCGCTGCTGGTCAACCGCAACGCCTTCAACCAGCACTACCTGAACACCAAGGCCAGCAAGCTGGGCCACATGATGCAGGCGGCCACCCCGCCGGCGCCCGAGGACGGCGCGCTCTAAGCGGCGCCCGGCGGCGCCCGCACGACTTCCCGGGAGAGGCATGAAATTACTCAAGCTCGCGTTGTGGCTGGGCTGCCTGGGCGGCAGCGCCATCGCGGCGCCGCCGCCGGCGCCGGCGTCCGCCGCGGCCGAGACGGCGGCCGCGCTGCCGGCGCCGTCGACGGCCGCGCAAAAACTCTATTCCTCCGCCAAGAACGATATATTGCAGGTGCGCGTGCTGCTCAAGAGCGGCCGCACCCAATCCTCGGTCGGCTCCGGCTTCCTGATCGGCACCGGCAACCTGGTCGTCACCAACTACCACGTCGTCTCCCAGTTCGCGCTCGACCCCGACACCTACGTCGGCGAGTGGGTCGACACGGGCGGCCAGCGCGGCAACGTCGAGCTGCTGGCCGTCGACGTGCTGCACGACCTGGCCGTGGTGCGCGTGAACCGCAACGGCACCGGCTTCTTCAAGATGCCCGAGCAACTGGCCGCACTGAGCCAGGGCCAGTACCTGTACTCGCTGGGCAATCCGCTGGACCTGGGCTTCGCCATTTCCGAGGGCGCCTACAACGGCATCATCCTGCGCAGCTTCTACGAGCAACTGATGTTCACGGGACCGATCAACTCCGGCATGAGCGGCGGCCCCAGCGTGACCGTCGACGGCGCCGTGGCCGGCGTGAACGTGTCAAAACGCCTGGATGGCGAACTGGTCAGCTTCCTCGTGCCGGCCCGCTACGCCCAGGAACTGCTGCGCAAGGTGGCGCAGCAGCCGCGGCCGCCGAAGGACTTCAAGCCCGTCGTCACCGAACAATTGCTGGCGCACCAGAACATGCTGGTCGAGCGCCTGCTCGGCAAGCCGCTGACGCTGAAGACCATGGGGCCGTACCGGGTGCCGGTGCGCGAATCGGAGCAGATGCGCTGCTGGGGCCGCTCGAACGTCAAGACCGACACGCCCTTCATGATCGACAACACCAGTTGCGCGATGGAGTCGGCCATCTTCATCTCGGGCCGGCTGCAGACGGGACAGATCTCGATGCGCCACGAATACCTGCGCAGCAACACGCTGGGGCCGGCGCGCTTCGCCGAACTGGCCAGCGCCGCGTTCAAGAACGAAGACTTCGGCAGCCACAAGGACGCCAACCTGACCGGCCCCAGTTGCACCGAGCAATTCGTCCACAACAAGGCGCTGCCGCTGCGCGCCGTGCTGTGCGCGCGCGCCTACCGCAAATTCGCCGGCCTGTACGACATCGCGCTGCTGACGGCCAGCACCGACAGCGGCCTGATGAGCCTGCAAAGCCGCTTCGACGCCCGCGGCGTATCCTACGAGAACGGCCTGCGCGGCGCCCGCATCTTCCTCGACGCCCTGGCCCGGAGCGGCAAGCCATGAAACCGCCCTACTTCATCGAAACGCTGGCGCGCAACGGCGAAGTGCTGCACCGCCAGCGCGTGGCGGCGCTGCCGCTGCGCCTGGGGCGCGGCTACGACAACGACGTCATCCTCGACGACGCCCACACGGCGGCGCGCCACGCCATCATCGAGGCGGACGGCGAGGGCATGCCGGTGCTGCGCGACCTGGGCAGCCAGAACGGCTGCATCCACCGCGGCAAACGCCTGGGCAGCATCGCCCTCGACGGCGACACCGTCGTGCGCCTGGGCCACAGCAACCTGCGCCTGCGCGGCGCCGACCACCCGGTGCCGGCGGAGCTGACCGACACCACCATGCACGGCTGGGAGGGCGGCACGCCGGCCCTGCTGGGCCTGGGCCTGATCGGCGCCACCGCCCTGCTGACCAACTGGCTCAACGACACCCAGCCCTTCCAGGCCGTCGCCTACCTGCTGGTGCTGTCCTACGCGCTGGCCGGCGGCCTCGTCTGGAGCGGCGTCTGGGCCTTCGGCAACCGCCTGTTCGGCCGCCACGCCCGGCTGGGGCGCCACCTGTTCATCCTCGGCTGCGGCCTGGCCGCGCTGGAGGCGTGGAAACTCTCCAGCAGCGTGCTCGCCTACTCGTACTCGATGGAAGCGCTGACGCGCTACGGCCGGCACGCCATCATCGCCATCGTCTGCTGCATGGTGTTCTTCCACCTGCGCACGATCAAGCCGCACCACCCGCGCCGGCTGGCGGCAGCCTGCATGGTGCTGCTGCTGATCGGCTCCAGCCTGGGATTGATGAGCAACCTGCAACTAAGCGGCCGCGTCGCCGACGAGCCGTACATGGCGGTGCTGCTGCCGCCGGCCTTCCGGCTCAGCCCCGACCACACGCCCGAGGAATTTTTCGGCCGCGCCGCCAAGCTCAAAAGCGGCGTCGACGCCGAGCGCGCCAGGGCGGCGGCCGGCGAGACGGACGACGACACGGAGTAAAGCGCCATGGGCGGCGGGGCCGGCCGGCGGCATCGCCCACGTTTGCGCTTCCGGCACGGCGCAGCTCAAGGCATGCAACTACCTTGACGACCAGGCCGGCCCCTTCAACTCGACCGTGTTGCCTTCCGGGTCACGCAGGTAGATCGACGGCCCCTCGCCCTCGGCGCCGTAGCGCGACGCGGCCGGCTCGCTGGCGACGCCGGCGGCGGCCAGCTCGGCGCGGATGGCCGCCGCGTCGAACGGCTCGACGCGGAAGCAGAAATGGTCGAGATTGCGCCCCTCGGCGCCCGGCGCGGCGCCGCCCAGCCGGCCCAGCTGGCCATCCACCGGCACCAGGTCGAGCAGGCTGGCGCCGGCGCGCAACTGCAGCAGGCCGATGGTGTCCTGGCGCCGCTCGACGCGGCAGCCCAGCACCGCGCAATAGAACGTGGCCATCGCCTCCAGATCGCGCACGCGCAACACAATATGGTCAATTTCCCGAATGTGTATCATTGTTAACACTTTCTTTTCGCGCCAGCCCGCACCGTAGACGGGAGTCGCATGGCAAAATACCAGTATGCTGAAATCCTGCCGATGCGGCAACGAGGGAGACGAGGAACATGGTTGATTTGAACGAGCTGCGCTACCTGGCGCTGTCTTTTCCCGACACGAGCGAGGAAGAGCACCATGACCGCCCGTCGTTCCGGGTCGGCGGGAAGATTTTCGCCACCCTGCCCGACGACGAGCACGTCAACGTAATGCTGGACCCGGAGGCGGCCCGCATCGCCGCCATCATCACCACCGACGGCTGCCGGGAACTGTGGTGGGGCGAGCGCCTGGCCGGCATCACCGTGACGCTGGCGCAGGCGGAACTGGACATGCTGGCCGCCGTGCTGACGGCCGCGTGGCGCCGCAAGGCCCCCGGCGAACTAGCCAAGTCGATCGACCCGGCCGCGCCGTGACGGCGCGCCCGCCTCAGTACGGCCAGCCGCGCAGCAGCATGGTCGCCATTTCGTGCAACTGGGTGCGCGGCACGCCCGCCGCCGCCTGCACCGCCATGCCCTGCGACACCGTCATCACATAGCGGGCCAGCTTTTCCGGACTGGCCTCGGGCGGCAAATCCCCCTCCTCCTGCGCGCGCTCCAAGCGCAGGCGCAACTTCATTTCACCGCGCAGGCGCCGCGCCGCCAGCTCGTCGCGGATCGGCAGCGCGTCGTCGCTGCAGGCCAGCGCCGCGTTGACGCCCAGGCAGCCGTGCGGCACGTCCGGCTCCGTCTGCACGTCGACGTAGTCCGACAGCAGGCGCTCGACCGCCGCGCGCGCCGTCGGCAAGGCCAGCGCCGCGTCGAAAAACTGCATCCGCGTGTCGTTGTAGCGCTCCAGCGCCTTGTGGAACAGCGCCTCCTTGTTGCCGAACACCGCGTACAGGCTGGGCCGGTTCATGCCCATCGCCTTCGTCAGCTCCGGTAGCGAACTACCCTCATAACCTTTTTCCCAGAACACTTTCATCGCGCAGTCGAGCGCCTCGTCGGCGTCAAAGGTGCGCGGCCGTCCCACTTTCAGCGGAGGTTTGCTTGATTTCATACCGATCGGTAATAAATTAATTGACAAGGTCTGTGTATTCGCCGATTATATACTGACCGGTAAAAAATACAAGGAGCCAGCGCCCCCGACAGGGCAGCGGGCCGGGAGACGACACGCCCCTTACCTCAACCCCGTCTGGAGATCTTTATGCATACACCCCAACACCAGGCCGCCGCGCCGCCGTCCGAGCAGGCGGCCGAAGCGGGCCTGTCGCCATGGCTGGCCGTGGCCTCCGTCGGCATCGGCGCCTTCGCGCTGGTGACCTCGGAATTCCTGCCGGTCGGCCTGCTGCCGGCCATCGCCGCCGAACTCGCCATCACCAAGGGCCAGACCGGCCTGATGATCACCACGCCCGGCATCGTCGCCGCCTTCGCCGCCGTCTTCGTGACGGTCGGCTCGGGCCGGCTTGACCGCCGCATCGTGCTGATGGCGCTGACGGTGCTGCTGGTGCTGTCGAACCTGATCGTCGCGCTGGCGCCGTCGTTCGGCTGGATACTGCTGGGCCGCGCCCTGCTGGGCATCGGCGTCGGCGGTTTCTGGGCCATCGGCACCGCCATCGGGCCGCGCCTGGTGTCGCCGGAGCATGCGGCGAAAGCCATGTCCGTCATTTTCGCCGGCGTCTCGCTGGGCACCGTGGCCGGCGTGCCGGCCGGCGCCCTCGTCGGCGAACTGATCGGCTGGCGCGTCGCCTTCGGCTCGGCCAGCGCCATCGCCCTGCTGGTGCTGCTGGGCCAGGCCCTGCTGCTGCCGGCGCTGCCGCCGACCCAGGCGATCACGCTGCGCCAGTTGCCGGCCATCCTGGGCATCCGCAAGGCGCGCCTCGGCCTGATCGCCACCGTGCTGCTGTTCGTCGGCCAGTTCGCCGGCTACACCTATATTGCGCCCTTCCTGAAACTGGTGTCCGGCATGTCGGCGACGCTGATCACCACCCTGCTGCTCGCCTATGGTTTGACCGGCTTCGTCGGCAACATCCTCGGCGGCTGGGCCGTCGGCAAGAGCGAGCGCGGCACGCTGATCGCCACCTCGCTGGTGCTGGGCCTGGCCGCGCTGGCCATGCCGCTGTTCGGCGCCGACCAGATCGCCGCCACGGTGCTGGTCGGCATCTGGGGCCTGGCCTTCGGCGCGATGCCGATCGCCATCCAGACGTGGATGTATAAGGCCGCGCCGGATTTGATGGAAGGCAGCAGCGCCTTGTTCGTCGCCACCGCCCAGATCGGGCTGGCGTCCGGCGCCCTGCTCGGCGGGCTCGGCGTCGACCACCTCGGCGTCGGCAGCGCGATGGTGATCGGCGGCGCGTTCGCCGTGAGCTGCGCGGCCGTCATCTGGAAGTTCGGCCACGACCGCGTGGCGACGCTGAAGATCGTCGGCGGCACGGACAGGGTCTAAGCGAGCGCGGCGTCAGCGGACGGGGGCGGAGCGGCCGGGTTCGCCCCCGCCGTTGCACCCCGCTCCGATCACGGCGCCTTGTCCAGCGTCAGGCAGTACTCGCCGCCATGCTCGCCGGCCTTGGCCTTGATGACGCCGCTGCCGCCGAGGCCGGCAAACACGCCGGTGCCGCTGCCCGCCACGATATTGAGTGCGCCGCTGACCCCGAACAGCGGCGAAAAACAGCCCTCGTGCTTCATCGTGAAGCTGCCCTCGCGCCCGGCTGCCGCCGAAACGATGCGTTCGTAACCGACAAAAGCCACGTCAGCGCCGGGAACGGCCGGATAGGCCAGCAGATACTCCAGCGTGCCCTCGCCCTCGATGCCGCCCGAGAGCGTGTTGACGATGGTCGCGCGGCTCAGCTTGCCCGCGTCTGCCATCTCATGAAACGGCGTCTCCGCCCACGACGCTGCGACGAAGTTGGTGCTGAGAGTGAGGGGGAAATCGAAAGGCATGTCTGTATCCTGTAGAAAGTGAATGTATCGCTACGCAATGGCATTTACTTTAGCACAATACTGTGTTTTTATACAGAATACGATGTAGGCCGGTCCCCCTCAGAAAACGACTGCGCGGCGCCAATTGGAGGTACCTTGGAAGGCTTTGATTTGTCGGGCCGTTTTCACTCCGTTGCGGACCTTCGCTACTCCGTAGAATCGGAGCTATGTCTAAGCCTGGTCGATGCACTTTTATTTGGCCAAGTCAAAATGCTCGTGGCGACACAAAGTGAAGCTATACCAAACATAAGTACAGCTTGGGCCAGTTGGCTTTGGAAGATGAAGTATTGTGACGCATCCAGTTTCAGTGTCGAGTGCTTTGTCCATGAAATATATCGCTCCGTCCACTCGCCCCTCCAATATTCAAGAACAAAGCCGCTTGGCGGCGACTTTCCGGCCTCGGCAACTATGCCGGCATCAAATGGTGGTGCTGAAAGCATCAGAGGACTGCCCTCTTCGACTGATATCAAAGTGCGAAACTCTTCTGGAGTAGGGAGCCGGGAATTCGCAACATAAAATTTATCAGTGTTCATTGCTGCAGCAATGAACACGCCTTCAATCTCCCGGCTCCTGGCGACACTCCGGTCGATCAGCGAAGTGCTAAAAGTCGCAAGCAGCATCACTGACAACACCAGGGATATCACTGCAAGTACCGCGCTGATTATTCTATTTTGAAGGCAAATCATCGAGTACCATTATTTTTAGTTTCGGCTTCCGATTGAGAAATGAACGGTTGCACTTGACCGCTAGCTGTAGCGGCTCGCGTTTGAAACCGGCCATGCTCGCATTCGACGCCGGTTTCGGCTCGAATTAACTGCAAATGACGGGACGTCCGTGCTCACGCTATCTGCAAACGTGCTTGCAATCGACCGCGCCAGCTCGCATTCGACGGCCGCATGCTCGCGCTAACTGCAAATGAAACGTACGCCTTGACAGGCTGCATCTGTCAGCATCGACCCAAAGCGGTCACTCGTGTGTATAAGTTCTCTTGCCGGCCGCGCCCTTAGTCGGGCGCTACCGATACGAGAAGGTCGGCGACTACGTCACCGTGTAATGGGCCATCTACCAGTTCAGCTAATTCACGCATCTGGTTTCGCAGATCTACCATGCGTGCATTAGGCTCCGGTTGTGTAGCCCGGAAGACTTCGGACGGCCATTGCGCATACGCAAAATAGTGGCCGTCGGCGCACCGATGCAAGCGCGACCCTAGCCCGCCCCGCTCGTCGCGTATGAGCTGGGTGAGCTCAAGCCAGGCGCGCTCGAACTCTCGCTCACGGCCGGAGGTTACTTTCCATCTAAAGTAAATCGCGTGCATAACATCCTGTCGAGTAGAAGAAGTTTGCAGAAGGATAACCATTACAGCAACTGCTCTGCTACGGCCATAAAACTCAGCAGATTTATTAGGATATCTCTGTCCCGGCCAAGGGAAATCGATCGGCAAAGGGCCGCTCTTGGCCGAAAAAACCAGAAGTTGCCTATAGAAGATTGTACCGTACAGGTACACCCATGCGTGGCACTGCTATCGAGACATTTTCCGCGTCTCGCATGGGTTGATGCGGTACATTTGAGACATCGTCGCCGATTGTCTAGACCTCAACGAGACGATATTCATGCCTTCCGGCATTTGCAGTTAATTCGAGCCGAAACCGGCGTCAAATGCGAGCATGGCCGGTTTCAAACGCGAGCCGCTACACCTAAGGATATTCCACGCTACGATGGGACCGCCACCGAATTGGCATCAAGCTACGCCTATGCCAACCGATTGGCAAGAAAATCGTTCACAGCCTCCGTGAATAAAATAGGAGAATCTTTGTATGCCTCGTGCCCCGCATAAGGAATGTTGAGGAAGGCAGCATTCTTGATTTTATTCCGCAATTCAACGACGCACTCCAGCGAACAGAGATGATCCTCGTCACCACGCACCAGCAAGGTAGGCGCCGTGATCCGTTCGATTGCCTCGCCAGGATAAGCACTGTGTTCGATATCTGTCCAGAGCGATACAACTGCTTTAAGCAGCGCCTCAAAGTCTGGTTCTGGATTGTTTTCTTTGTAATAGGCGACTGAGTCGGGGAACATTGTTTTCCAGAAATCAGCTGTCACGCCGCTCAACATGGAAAATACCGGATCGTCCACGTCCAGATGACTTTGAGCCGCCACCGCCACCAGCGCCTTGATCCGTGACGGCGTTTCGACCGCCAGTCGCAAGGCAGTGTTCCCACCATCACTGAAGCCCAGTATAGAAAAGGAATCGATATCCAAGTGCGCGAGCACAGCTTCGACATCAGCTTGATATTGTTGATAGGTCAAGCGAGACGTCCCAAGCGTAGACTTGCCATGCCCGCGAAAATCAATGCCGATTAATTTGAACTGGCTCGCAAATTTATCGACAATGCCATTGAAGTCCGTGATATTGCCCATGCCGCCATGTAGTAGCAGAAGCGGCTTTCCTGCTGGATTTCCTGTGACTTCAAAGTATATTTCGGCATCATCAACTAGCAAGTGCTGGCCCGACGAATGAGTAAAAACAGCCATGATGAATTTCTCCTTGGAAACTTGAATTTTTGATGCATTAACAATACAAGAGATCACTGTCAATTTCTGTCAGCATCCGATCCATCTCTGCTTATTCTTGTTCTCATCACCTGAACTGACATGATTTCACTAGGCACTGCGGAATTTTTACGCGTCACCACGGATCTGCCACTCCAAGAGCAAGAGCTCAGCAACGTCCGATTTTGGCCATTGTGCGCAGTGCTAGGAGGCTACCTGATATGCGGCATTGGCGTTTGCCAACAAGTAAAAGACTTCGCTTCCAGCGACCCGTTCTCGGGTCCAGCCTTGTGAGGCATAGAATCGGTCTGCCCTTGTTCCTGCCGCTGTGCTCAATCGGACAATCCCTTGGCCTTGCTCGAAAAGCCATCTTACGGCCATATTGAGTAATTCCTTGGCGAACCCTCGCCTTTCATACTCTTGCGATATGAAGAGCGCCCAAATTGATGAATTTATACTATTTGCGTAGCAGAATCCCACAACAACCCCATCAACCTCTGCGACCCAGCCGCGCCCCAGCGACTCCAGATAATCTTCATACATTTGTTCGGTAACTCTACTCGGGTCGGAAAGAGCATTCTCGCCAACGGCCAGCCGAATCTTTGACATCGCAGGAATATCATGAGAATTCGCTCGGCGAAAATTGGCTAATTGGATTTGGGCCATGTTCGGTCTTTAGGATATCTACTGGGGCCGTTGAACGGCAGTTCCTGGCCGGCTTCAGTCGCTGAAAGCTATACATGCAGCATTGCGGCAAACCGCTCAGGGCTCCATTTCTTTCGGTCGGAAACCTGCCCATCGCCTAACTCAATCAGTCGCAACTCACCAGTTGTCGCTAGCACGGTATCAACCGAATAGAATGGGCTCCTGATGCGCTTGGCGATCTCCTGTACGAGAGCGGGCACGTCCCCATCCCGAGCGCAGGCCCTTCCGTTCATCACGAAATATCGCTCTTCAGTTTCTGGAACTAGGTCCTCAAACTTTCGGATACACACGCCGCCTTCCACCGCACCACGATACTTCTCGATAAGCGAAACCACATCAGCAATGCCGTCAGGCGACTGCGCTACCGAACCACGTGACGTAGTCAATGACTTGACATAGTCCTTCACAAAAAATGCGGGCCAATGCTTTCCCTCCATAAGACTAACAAAATCCGCATTGCTATCCGCAACGATGGTTTCGGGGGTAAAGTCCGTGCAGAGCGAATACCATTCCGGCAAATAATGGCACCGGCGATATTCGACGACGCCTGTCTTCAGTTGTGCTCTTTCGCTTTTGACGGCATTGAATAGACGTTCATATGCCTCCGGCGTCATCATCCAGCCTCGATACAAAATATCTGCGCCAACTGGCAGTGCCTGCTTAGGATTAAACTTATCCGATTCAAAATCTTCAAAAGAAAAAAGCGAGTGAGACAGCCCAAGTGCAGCCACCGCTGCGAGCTCTTCAACATACGCTTCGTCTACCTGAGACTTCTCATAGGGGTCGGACGGGTATAACAAATGCATTCAGCAACTCCGCAAAAATGTGATGATGGATGGACGTCCGCTCTTGGCCGTAGCAGTACTGCGAGGTTTAGAATTCAACGACTCCGCCATCCTGCATCGATACGCTCAATGACATCGCCTGATGCAAAGAAGTCGCCGTCCCAAAGCTCGAACTTTACACCAGGTCGTACAACGTCAGCGAAGAGTTCCGGTGCAATCACAACACAGCGGACCGTTACTGAATCTCCCGCTTGCAATACTCCCGCAGCATCGACCCACATTCCAATGGTGTTGAGGCCATCAACCCCTTCCATTTTCATCGGAACACGCCGATGCAGGCTCTCGTCAAAAACGAAGCAGCGACGCCGATCTGAACCGTGCTCGCGAAAATGAAAGTGCAATTCGGCAGTGAACTGAGGAATAGGTCCCATACATCGTAATTTCAAATCCGTCACAAAAGGCAGCTCGTGGCCGTTACCGCCTGGGGCTTGCGTTAGCCTAACAGCGCCGCGCGGCGGACTAGATCCTTAGCGAGCGTCAGCAATTCGGCATCATCAGCCTGACCAACGAAAGGATCATAAAAATATTAAACCGTCTGCTTCTGGCCGGTTACTGCCGCCGGCTCCTGGCGGTCCTAGCGGATGCTTAACGCCTTGCCGTGTCAGTCCAAGGTCCATACGTATTGCATCTGCAACCAAGCCTCGGCCGGCTCGCCGCCAATCTTTCCGGGCGTAAAGGCGCACTTGGCTATACCGGTGCGCGCCGCATCGTCCAGCTCCGGATGTCCACTCGATTTGGCAACCTTAGATTGCTTAACCTTGCCATCTTTGCCAATGAGTAAGGCCAGCGTGACGACACCGGTCTTTTTAGCGGCGAGCGCCTCCTCCGGCCATGCCGGTTTCGAGCAGCTATTGACATCGAAAGTACCGCCGATTTTTTCAGTGGCCTTGTCGGCCGCCAAGGCTTGGCCGTCAACCGACAGGCAGCCTAGGACAACTGCCAGCGTCGCGATAGCTATTTTCCTGTTCGTTGCCTGCTGAGAAGGATCACGCAGATGCTTCATACGTTTCATTAAATTTTTTCTCCGTTGGTCGCATGCTACAAAAAACCTCAAGTGCGGTACTTTGGCCTGCTTTTGACCGATAACGGCCATCGAACCTTCTGAATCAGCCTGGGAGGACCGGGACCGGACGCCGCTACCTGTAGCTCGCTCCTCGCCATCGCCATCTAGCGGTAGCTAACCTGTCGGGATTTGAGCAATGAAATCGCGCGGACTCTTTACAAACTTGGCGGCCTTAGACGATGCCATTGCCTGCAAGAGGAGTTCCCGTCGTGGCTCAATGAACTGTCGTCCCTGTACATCAAAGTAGCTGCAATTCAGTTGAAGTGCCAGCGTACAAATCGTGTCGAGAAATGCGTCATTGTCTACGCTGACATCCAGACGCACCAGAACCTCCACAGAGTCGGCCTCATCAAAGAGCAAGTCGACTCGGGTCCCAGTTTCAATGCCAAAAACTATCCAGTCATCCATCATAAGCCAAGGTTTCCCAAGGGAGCCCGCTATCATTTCTTGGACATAAAGTGCTAATTTGACCGGTATTCCTGGAATGTCCAAACCATCGTCTGAAGCCGTAGGCATCGGTTCACCACGATACATCAGGTGCAAATCAAACTGCCATGTAGCCATGTCTCTATTTCTCTATCCAGTCTAAGCAATATCATCATACAAATATTTTTTATCAATGAAATCAATGGCTTGCAATCACACTACCTGCCATGTTAACCCCTGGATGACATCCAAAGGGTTCGTGAAATTACAATATAGCAGAAACTCCGGTCGAATTTTCTCTTTTGCCAACATTGCCTTAAACTACTGCAGCGGGGTTCTGACATTTCGCGCAGCCGTCTTTTTGACGCAGGCGGCAGCGCTTGAATGACGGTGGCGGACGTCAGATGCGGCCGCGCTTAAACTCGGCCAGGAAGGCCCGCGTCTGTTTCTCGCTCAGCACGACGTCAGGGTCGCCATGATAGGCGTACAGGAAGGGGGTGCCGCCCAGGCGGTCGGTCAGCTTGGCGGACAGCAGGAACTTACTGCCCAGCGGGTATAGGCGGGTGTCGCTCAGGCGGCGCGAACACTGCACCGACAATTCCGGCGAAAACGCCTGGCCAGGCACAGGGCGGATTTGCACGACCCCGCCCACGATGCGCGACTCCACGGCAACTTGCCGGTATGCATACGTATCACGAACCATCACACCCTCACTTTGCAGACCATGGCGACATCGTCAATCGACTACGGCGCGGCGCCGTCACGCGTCGCGCAGGATCAGCGCGACGGCCTCGGCGGCGATGCCCTCTTCCCGCCCCAGGTAGCCGAGCTTTTCATTGGTCTTGGCCTTGATGTTGACCTGGCCGACGCCGACGCCGAGGTCGGCGGCGACGTTGGCGACCATCGCGGCGATGTGCGGCGCCATCTTCGGCCGCTGCGCGATGATGGTGGCGTCGATGTTGCCGATGCGGTAGCCGGTGGCGGCCACGCGCCGGCCCGCCTCGCGCAGCAGCGTGCGCGAATCGGCGCCCTTGAACTGCGCGTCGGTGTCGGGGAAGTGCTTGCCGATGTCGCCCAGCGCGGCGGCGCCGAACAGCGCGTCGATGATGGCGTGCAGCAGCACGTCGGCGTCGGAGTGGCCGAGCAGGCCGACGTGGTGCGGTATGGTGACGCCGCCGATGATCAGGTCGCGGCCGGCCACCAGCGCGTGGCAGTCGTAGCCCTGGCCGATGCGGAATGGAAGTGCGGGTGCTTGGGTCATAGTGTCAGGCTTTATCAAGGTTATTGGCCGTGGGCCAGGTACATTTCGGCGATGCGGACGTCGGCCGGCAACGTCACTTTCAGGTTGCGCGGATGGCCTTCGACCAGCTTCGGCGCCAGGCCCAGGGCCTCGACGGCGCTGGCGTCGTCGGTGATGGCGTTGGCGTCCGGTGCCGCGCCCAGCGCCTCGCTGAGCAGGCCGTAGCGGAACATCTGCGGCGTCTGCGCCAGCCACAGGCCGTCGCGCGCCACCGTCGCCACGCCGCCGGGCGCGACGCGCTTGACGGTGTCGACCACCGGCAACGCCAACAGGCCGCCGACCGGGTCGGCGCCAACGCCGGCGATGAGCTTTTCGATCAGCGCCGGCGTCAGCCCGGGACGGGCGGCGTCGTGCACCAGTATCCAGTCGCCCTCGCGCATGGCGCCGGCCAGCGCCCGCAGCGCGTTCAGCACGGAGTCCATGCGCGTGGCGCCGCCGCAGCGCAGCACCGTCACGCCGTGCGCCGGCACGACGGCGTCGATCTGGCCGTCCTCCGGGCTGACCACGACATAGGTGTGCGCCACCAACGCGCTGCCGAGGAAGGCGTCCAGCGCGTGCCGCAGCATCGGCTTGCCGCCCAGCGGCAGGTATTGTTTCGGGCCGCCGGCGGCCATCCGCGCGCCCACGCCGGCGGCGGGGATCAGGGCGAAGTAGCGCGCCGCGCCATTGCTGTTCAAACTGGTCATGATGTGTTCTCGTGTGATGGCGGCGCGCGCGCCGCCGGCGTTATCTGGCCTTCTGCTTGCCCTGGAGTATGCCCTGGATGGCGCCGTCACAGGCTTTGCCCAGGCGGGCGTATTCCTGCGGCGAGTCGATGGCCGCCTGCAGCACCTCGACCTTGGCCATTTCCGCCTTGATGTAGGGCATCCAGCCGCTGTCTATCTCGCGCGCCAGCGCGTCCTTCGCGGTGCCGCGCGGCGCGTACAGGGGCTTGGCCTCGAAGCGCGCGGCCAGCGCCGCGCGCACCACGACCTCGACCTTCGGCAGGTGGTCCAGATAGGTTTTCATGTGGTGCAGTTCGTGCGCCAGTATCTCATTGTAGGCGCAACTGCCGGCCTCGAACTCGCGGCCGATGTAGATGACGATGGGCGCGTAGTAGAGCTTGACGGTGATGTGCGGCGCCACGCATTCGTAGCCGCTGGCGGGGTCTTGCAGCATCGGCCCGTCCAGCCCGATGGCGACGCGCGATTCGGTCTTGGTCAGGCCCAGCACATAGGTGTTGGCGCGCGCCCCGCCCTTCATCGCCGTCAGCGAGCGGTAGGATAGGTGGGTGTCGATGCTGTAGCCGTTCTGCTGCGCCGTCAGCACCGAGACGGTCTTGCTGATGTCGTCCTCGCAGCGGATCTGGAATGGCGTGCGCTGCGCCAGCGCGGCACCGGCGCCGAGCAGGCCGCAGGCCAGCGTCAGGTAATGCGCCGTCTTCATCGCGCGCCTACGCCGGCTTCCAGCTTCCGGAGGTGAGCTTGTCGAGCCAGAACGCGCCGATGACGGTCTTGACGTCGCTGATGGCGCCCGTCCTGACCCATTCCAGTATCTGCGGCACGCTGGCGGTGAAGGTGTCGAGGAATTCGCCGTCGTCGAGCTGGCGCTCGCCGGCCACCAGGCCGCGGGCGACGAACAGGTCGAGGTGCTCGTCCGAGTAAGCGATGGCGTTGTGGATGGTGCAGACGAATTGCCAGTCGCTGGCCGTGTAGCCGGTTTCTTCCAGCAGCTCGCGCTTGGCGCAGTCCAGGGGCGCTTCGCCGGGGTCGATCTTACCGGCGGGGAATTCGATGAAGACGCGCTCCAACGGATAGCGGAACTGCCGCTCCAGCAGCACGGAGCCGTCGTCGAGCAGCGGCAGGATGACCACCGCGCCCGGGTGCTTGATGTATTCGCGGACGGTGACTTTGCCGTCCGGCAGCGCGACGCGGTCGCGCTGCACCTTCAGGAAACCGCCCTCGTAGGCGAGTTCGCCGTCGATTTTGCTTTCTCTCAGGTGCAGATCCATGCGCGCTCCGGGGCGGTCAGACATTGAACAGCGGATCAGTGGGGCTTGCGCAGATAGCGCACGACGAATCCGGGAAAGGCCAGTACGACGAAGAGCGTGCCGGTAATGGCGTAGAACTCCCAGGTCTGCGGGAAGCTGTTGCCGATCCGCGCTTCCAGGGCGAAGGCCAGCGCGCCGACGATGAAGTACAGGATCACCAGCTCCAGCAGGCGCAGCGCCAGCGGCTTGCGCCAGCGCTCCCCGCTCGCCGCCTTGCGCGGTATCAGCGCCAGCACTTTGTCGTTGAAGAACGGCAGGTTGGCGGCCGCCAGGGCGAGCACGATCACCAACCAGGTCGAGGAAGAGACATCCATCGCTTAGGAACCGAGGGTCTTGGTCATCGCCGTCAGGCAGGCGCTCAGCAGCGCGCCGGGGAACACGCCCAGGCCGACGATCATCAAGCCGTTCAGGCTCAGCACCACGCGCATGTCGGTGTTGACCAGCAGCGCGGCCTGGTCGGTCGGCTCGTCGAACCACATCATCTTGACCACGCGCAGGTAGTAGAAGGCGCCGATCAGCGAAAACATCACCGCCACGATGGTCAGCCAGATCTGGCCCGTGCCCAGCACCGCTTGCAGCACCGAGAACTTGGCGGCGAAGCCCAGCATCGGCGGCACGCCGGCCAGCGAGAACATCATGATCGACATGATGCTGGCGAACCAGGGGCTGCGTTTTGCCAGGCCCTTGAAGTCGGCCAGCTCCTCCGCCTCGAAACCGGCGCGCGCCAGCAGCATGATGACGCCGAAGCTGCCCAGCGTCGTCATGACGTAGGTGATGATGTAGAACATCGCCGAGCTGTAGGCGTCCGGCGCGCCGCTGCGGTCCAGGCCGACGGTGCCGGACATCAGGCCCAGCAGCACGAAGCCCATTTGCGCGATGGTCGAGTACGCCAGCATGCGCTTCAGATTGCTTTGCGCGATGGCCGTCAGGTTGCCGATGGCCAGCGACATCACGGCCAGCACCATCAGCATCTGTTGCCAGTCATGCGCCAGCGGCATCAGCCCTTCCACCAGCAGGCGGATGCAGATCGCGAAGGCGGCCAGTTTCGGCGCGCCGCCCAGCAGCAGCGTGACGGCCGTCGGCGCGCCCTGGTAGACGTCCGGCACCCACATGTGGAAAGGCACGACGCCCAGTTTGAAGGCCAGGCCGGCAACCATGAAGACGATGCCGAACACCAGGATGGTCGGCTTCACGGAGCCTTCGTGGATCTTGTTGGCCACCGTGGTCAGGTCCAGCGAGCCGGTGGCGCCGTACAGCATCGAGATGCCATACAGGAGGAAGCCGGAGGCCAGCGCGCCGAGGATGAAGTACTTCATCGCCGCTTCGGTGGCTTTGGCGTTGTCGCGGCGCAGGGCCACCAGGGCGTACAGCGACAGCGACATCAGTTCCAGGCCCAGGTAGATCGTCAGGAAGTTATTCCCGGAGATCATCACCATCTGGCCCAGCAGGGCGAACAGGGCCAGCACGTAGAACTCGCCGCCGAGGTTGCCGGACAACATGCCGCGGTCTGTCGCATAGGTGCGCGAGTAGACCAGCGTCAGCGCCACGGCGCCGTAGGAGAACAGCTTGAGCAGGTTCGACATCGGGTCCGAGATGAACATGTTCGAGAACGTGTACACGGTGGTGCCGGCGTTGAAGTCGACCAGGGTCAAGGCGGCGCAGCCGGCCAGCGTCAGCAGCGACAACATGTAGGTGATCGAACGCTTGCCCTCGGACAGGAACATATCGATCAGCAGGATCGCCGAGGTGGCGATCAGCAGAAAGATTTCTGCGTAGAGCGGGATCAGGTTGGTGGTATTCATGTAGGTGTGTTCCGTCGTGTGTTCTTAAGGCAGCTTGGGCAGGGCGACGTGCTTGAGCAGGTCGGCGACCGAAGTCTGCATTGTGTCGGTGAACGGCGCCGGATACAGACCCATGACCAGCACGGCGATGGCCAGCACGGCAAACATCAAGAACTCACGTTTGTTGATGTCGGTCAGCTCGTCGACGTGGTGGTTGGCGATCTTGCCGAAGATGACGCGCTTGGCCATCCACAGCGAGTAGGCTGCGCCGAAGATCAGCGCGGTCGCGGCCAGCAGGCCGATCCAGAAGTTGTACTGCACCGCGCCCAGGATCACCATGAACTCGCCGACGAAACCGGAGGTCGCCGGCAGGCCGCAGTTGGCCATCGAGAAGAAGATGAAGAAGGCGGCGAACTTCGGCATGCGGTTGACCACCCCGCCGTAGTCGGCGATCTGGCGCGAGTGCATGCGGTCGTACAGCGCGCCGATGGACAGGAACATCGCGCCGGAGATGAAGCCGTGCGAGATCATTTGCATGATGCCGCCCTGCACCGCCATGTCGTTGAACATGAAGAAGCCCAGCGTGACGAAGCCCATGTGGGCGATCGAGGAATAGGCGACCAGTTTTTTCATGTCTTTCTGCACCAGCGCGACCAGGCCGATGTAGATCACGGCGATCAGCGACAGCGTAATCATGAAGCCCGACAGGTTGCGGCTGGCGTCGGGGGCGATCGGCAGCGAGAAACGCAGGAAGCCGTAAGCGCCCAGCTTGAGCATGATCGCGGCCAGCACGGCGGAGCCGCCGGTGGGCGCCTCGACGTGGACGTCGGGCAGCCAGGTGTGCACCGGGAACATCGGCACCTTGACGGCGAAGGCCATCAGGAAGGCCAGGAAGATGAAGGTCTGCTCTTTCATCGTCAGCGGCAGCTTGTGCCAGGCCAGGATGTCGAAGCTGCCGCCCGAGACGTTGTACAGGTAGATGATGGCGATCAGCGTCAGCAGCGAACCGAAGAAGGTGTACAGGAAGAACTTGAACGAGGCGTACACGCGGTTCTCGCCGCCCCACACGCCGATGATGATGAACATCGGGATCAGGGTCGCTTCGAAGAAGAAGTAGAACAGCAGGCCGTCCATGGCGGCGAACACGCCGATCATCAGGCCGGACAGGATCAGGAAGGCCGCCATGTACTGGGCGATGCGCTTCTCGATGACTTGCCAGGCCGAGATCACGACGATCACGGTGATGAAGGCCGTCAGCGGAATGAACCACAGCGACAGGCCGTCGATGCCCAGCGAGTACAGGATGTTGAAGCGGCCGATCCAGGGCGTTTTCTCGACGAACTGCATGCCGTGGGCGGCATTGTCGAAATGCTGGATCAGCGGCAGCGTGCACAGGAAGCTGACGCCGGCGCCGAACAGCGACAGCAGGCGGGTGAAGCCGGCCTTTTCGTCGCGGCCCAGCGCCAGGACCAGGACCCCGAACAGGACGGGAACCCAGATCGCCAGGCTCAGGTAAGGAGGAAGTGTAGAAATCGTAGACTGCATCATGGTTGTCAGTATTCTTTTATCAGGTCAGCTTACTTAGCGGGCCAGAATGGCAGGAAGTAGATCAAGGCACCCAGCACGCCGAGTATCATCACGAAGGCGTAGTGGTAGATGTAGCCGGTCTGCAGCGTGCGCGTCAGCGCGGCGATCCACGCCACCACTTTCGCGCTGCCATTGACGACCAGGCCGTCGATCAGGGTCTTGTCGCCGACATTCCACAGGCCGTTGCCGAGCATGCGGGCGCCGCCGGCGAACACGACTTCGTTGAACTTGTCCATGTAGTACTTATTGTCCAACAGCGTGTGCAGCGCATGGAATTTCTCGAAGAACCATGCCGGCACGCGCGGGTTGATCATGTAGCAGTAGTACGCCGAGGCGACACCGGCCGCGGCCAGCATCAGCGGCAAGGTGCTGATCGAGTGCAGCGCCATCGCCAGCGCGCCGTGGAACTCTTCGGCCAGCTCTTTCATCGCGTGGTGGTTGTCGCCGACCGCAATGACGCCCTTGAAGAAGTCGCCGTGCAGCATCGGGCCGATGGTCAGGTAGCCGATGATGACCGAAGGGATGGCCAGCATGACCAGCGGGAACCAGACGACGAATGGCGATTCGTGCGGCTTTTGTCCCGGCGCCAGGCCGTGGTGGTGCTCGTCTTCCTCGTGCTCGTCGTGGCCGTGGCCGTCGTCGTGGGCGCCGTGGGCGGCTTTCGCCGCGTGGTGGTCGTCATGGGCGTGGGCCTTGCCGAAACGCTCTTCGCCGTGGAATACCAGGAAGTACATGCGGAAGGAGTAGAACGCCGTCACGAAGACGCCGGCCAGCACGGCGAAGTTGGCGAAGCCGGCACCCCAGATGTGGGTGGCGTGGACCGCCTCGATGATGCTGTCCTTCGAGTAGAAACCGGAGAAGAACGGCGTGCCGATCAGCGCCAGGGAGCCCAGCAGCGAGGTGATCCAGGTGATCGGCATGTATTTGCGCAGGCCGCCCATGTTGCGGATGTCCTGGTCGTGGTGCATGCCGATGATGACGGAGCCGGCGCCAAGGAACAGCAGCGCCTTGAAGAAGGCGTGGGTCATCAGGTGGAACACGGCCACCGAGTAGGCCGAGCAACCGAGCGCCACCGTCATGTAGCCGAGCTGCGACAGGGTCGAGTAGGCGACGACGCGCTTGATGTCGGTCTGGATGATGCCGAGGAAGCCCATGAAGAGCGCCGTGATCGAGCCGATCACCAGGATGAAGGACAGGGCCGTGTCGCTGAGCTCGAACAGCGGCGACATGCGGGTGACCATGAAGATGCCGGCGGTAACCATCGTCGCGGCGTGGATCAGCGCGGAGATCGGCGTCGGACCTTCCATCGAGTCAGGCAGCCAGACGTGCAGCGGGAACTGGGCCGACTTGCCCATCGCGCCGATGAACAGGCAGATGCAGGCGACGCTGAGCAGGGCCCAGTCGGTGCCCGGCAGGGTCAGCATGGACAGCGCCTCTTTCTTGGCGAACACTTCCTGGTAGTTCATCGAACCGCCGTAAGCGAGCAGCAGGCCGATGCCGAGGATGAAGCCGAAGTCGCCGACCCGGTTCACCAGGAAGGCCTTCATGTTGGCGACGATAGCCGTCGGGCGGGTGTACCAGAAACCGATCAGCAGATAGGACACCAGGCCCACCGCTTCCCAACCGAAGAACAGTTGCAGGAAGTTGTTGGACATGACCAGCATCAGCATCGAGAACGTGAACAGCGAGATGTAGGCGAAGAAGCGGTTGTAGCCCTCGTCGTCCTTCATGTAGCCGATCGTGTAGATGTGCACCATCAGCGAGACGAACGTCACCACGCACATCATCATCGCCGACAGGCTGTCGATCTGGAACCCGACTTCGAGTTTCAGGGTGCCGACCGTCATCCAGTTATAGATGACGCCATTGAAGCTGGCGCCGTCGAGCACGCCCATGAGCGTCTGGACCGACAGAATGAATGCAATCAGCACGCCCAAAATCGTCACAGTATGCGACGTTTTGCGTCCGACCAAATTACCCAGGAACTGGGTTCCAAACAAGCCCGCAATCGCAGCGCCGGCCAGCGGCGCCAGGGGTACGGCAAGAAGGAGGTTAGGGTTAAGTATTTGCCCCGCCATGATGAACCTTAATCGTTATTATTCGAGGTTTAAAACTTAGCCTTTGAGGCTATCCAGGTCTTCCACATTGATGGTGTCCAGATTACGGAACATGACCACCAAAATAGCCAGGCCGATCGCCGATTCGGCGGCCGCCACTGTCAGGATGAAGAAGACGAAGATCTGCCCGGCCGCGTCGCCCAGGTAGTGCGAGAAGGCGATGAAGTTCATGTTCACCGCCAGCAGCATCAGCTCGATGGCCATCAGCAGCACGATGACGTTCTTGCGGTTCAGGAAGATCCCGACGACCGAGATCGCGAACAGGATCGCGCCCAGGACCAGGTAGTGTGCGAGCGAAAGTGTCATGGTGCCTCCTTGGTTTCTGGCGCTGCCGGACGCTCGACGACGGCGTCCATCTTGACGATGCGCAGGCGGTCGTTGCGTTTCACGCGGACGGCCTCGGACGGCGCGAAATGTTTGGTGTCCTTGCGGCGGCGCAGCGTCAGCGCGACGGCGGCGACGATGGCCACCAGCAGGATCGCGGCGGCGATTTCAAAGGCGTAGACATATTGCGTGTAGATCAGCATGCCCAGTTCCTTGGTGCCGCCGATGTTGCCGGCGACGGCGGGCGCGCGCGGCTCGAACTCCAGGAAGGAGCGCCACAGCACCGAGGCCATTTCCAGCACGATGACGACGCCGATGGTGGCGGCCAGCGGCAGATAGGCCCAGAAGCCCTCGCGCATCTTGTCGATGTTGATGTCCAGCATCATCACGACGAAGAGGAACAGCACCATGACGGCGCCGACATACACCAGGACCAGCACGATGGCCAGGAACTCGGCCTTGAGCAGCATCCAGATACCGGCCGCCGAGAAGAAGGACAACACCAGGAACAGCGCGGCGTGGACCGGATTGCGGGCCGTGATAACGCGGGTCGCGGCCAATATCAATATGGCCGAGAACGCGTAAAACAAAGCAGTTTTAAATTCCATAACAAACCCAGGAGACGTACAGATTAACGATCATCGCGCCCGCGCCGTCGGCGCGGGCGCGTGCATCAGCGATATGGCGCATCGGCGGCGCGCGCGGCGGCGATTTCGTCTTCGTAACGATCGCCCACGGCCAACAGCATCTCTTTCGTGTAATACAGATCGCCGCGTTTCTCGCCGTGGTATTCCAGCACGTGCGTCTCGACGATCGAGTCGACCGGGCAGGACTCTTCGCAGAAACCGCAGAAGATGCACTTGGTCAGATCGATGTCGTAGCGCGTGGTGCGGCGCGAGCCGTCTTCACGCTGCTCCGACTCGATCGTGATGGCCATCGCCGGGCAGACCGCTTCGCACAATTTGCAGGCGATGCAGCGCTCTTCCCCGTTCGGATAGCGGCGCAGCGCATGCAGGCCGCGGAAGCGCGGCGACATCGGCGTCTTCTCCTCCGGGAACTGCACGGTGATCTTGCGGGCGAACATGTACTTGCCCGTCAGCGCCATCCCTTTGAATAGTTCGGTCAGCATCAGGCTGCCGAAAAAATCTTTTACCTTGTCCATTCGTATTTCGCTCTCTTACTTCCAAATATTCCAGGATGTCTGCATCCAGGCGGCGACGAAGACCAAATAAGCCAATGTCAGCGGGATAAACACTTTCCAGCCCAGACGCATGATCTGGTCATAGCGGTAGCGCGGGAAGGTTCCACGGGTCCAGATGAACAGCGACACCACCAGGAAGGCCTTGGCGAACAGCCAGCACCAGCCGGGAATGAAGCTCAGCGCCTCGATCGGCGCGGACCAGCCGCCCATGAACATCAGCGCGGCGAGCACGCCGATCAGTATCATGTTGGCGTATTCGGCCAGGAAGAACATCGCGTAGGACATGCCCGAGTACTCGACCATGTGGCCGCCGACGATTTCCGACTCGCCCTCGACGACGTCGAAGGGGTGGCGGTTGCACTCGGCCAGGCCGGACACCAGGTAGACGACGAACACCGGCAGCAGCGGCAGCCAGTTCCACGAGAGGAAGTTCAAGCCCTTCTCGGCGAAATAGCCGTGCGTCTGGCCGTTGACGATGTCGATGAAGTTCAGGCTGCCCGACACCATCAGCACGATGACCAGCACGAAGCCCATGGCGATTTCATAGGACACCATCTGCGCCGAGGCGCGCATCGCGCCCATGAAGGAGTACTTCGAGTTGGAGGCCCAGCCGGCGATGATGATGCCGTAGACTTCCATCGAGGTGATCGCCAGCAGCAGCAGCAGGCCGGCGTTGACGTTGGCCAGCACCACTTCCGGGCCGAAGGGAATGACCGACCAGGCGGCCAGCGCCGGCATGATGGTCATGATCGGGCCGATGACGAACAGGGCCTTGCTGGACTTCGCCGGGATGATGATTTCCTTGAACAGCAACTTGAGCGCGTCGGCGATCGGTTGCAGCAGGCCCATCGGACCGACACGGTTCGGGCCGATACGGATTTGTATCCAGCCGAGCAGCTTGCGCTCCCACAGCGTCAGGTAGGCGACGGCGCCCATCAGGGGCAGCGTCACGCACAGGATCTTGGCCAGCGTCCAGAAGAACGGCCAGGTGGCGCCGACCAGGTTCTGGCCGGTGGTGTTGATGGTGGTGATGATTTCAGGCAGAGCCATTAGATACCCTCTCCTGCTTTTTCAACGGTGATGGAAGCGAACATGCCGCCCAGGGTGGCCGTCGACGGATGGGCCGCCGGGACGCGCACCACGTTCGCCGGCAAGCCGGCTTGCACGCAGGCGACCAGGATGGCGCTGCCGGAGCCTTGCGCCAGCTTGACCTTGTCGCCGGACTTGACGCCCAGTTGCTGCGCCAACGCGGCCGACAGGCCGGCCTGCGGCGCGGCCGCGTCGGCCGTGCGTTGCAGCGGCGCGGAGCGGCGCACCAGCGCGTCGGCGAAGTAGATCGGCACGTCGGTGACGCGCTCCAGCGCGGCCGATGGCGGCGCGAAGACGGCGGCGCGCGGCGCCAGCGTGGCGACGTTGCTGAGCTTCGCCGACAGGTCGGTGACGCCCTTGCCGAACGCCTCGTCGCGGATCGCTTCCGAGGTGTCGTAGTCGAAGCCGGACAGGCCGAGGATGTTGCCCAGCACGCGCAGCACTTTCCAGCCCGGGCGGGTTTCGCCGAGCGGCTTGACGGTGCCGTTGAAGCTTTGCGCGCGGCCTTCGCAGTTGACGAAGGTGCCCGAGGTTTCGGCGAACGGCGAAATCGGCAGCAAGACGTCGGCGTAGTCCATGCCGTGCTTGAAGGCGGACAGGGCGATGACCATCTCGGCCTTGCCCAGGGCGGCCGTGGCCGCCTGTGGGTTGGCGCTGTCGAGTTCCGGTTCGGCGTTCAGCAGGATGTAGGCTTTTTTCGGCGCGGCGAATGCCGGCGCCGCGTTTTTCGCCGTGGCGTTGACCAGGTAGCCGCCGACGGTGTTGGCCGCTTCGGTCAGGTAGCCCAGCTTGGCGCCGGTGTGGTCGGCGATCCATTGCGCGGCGGCGTGCAGCGCCGACGCTTGCGGGTGCTGCGCTGCCGCGTTGCCCAGCAAGACGGCGCCCTGCTCGCCCGCCAGCAGCGACGCGGCGATGTTGCCGGCGACCGCGGACGGCACGATGTGTTCAAAGCCGGCCGGCGCCGCCATGTCCTTGGCTTGCGCCACGGCGGCGACCACCTCGGACAAGGCCGCCAGCCAGTCGGACGGCGCGGCGATCATCTTGTTGGCGATCTTGATCAACTGGTCGTCGTCGGAGGCGTGCAGGATCGACAGCTTGGCGCCGCCCTTGACGGCGGCGCGCAGGCGCGTCGCCAGCAAAGGATGGTCCTTGCGCAAGAAGGAGCCGATGACGAAGGCGCGCTTGATCTGACCGAATTCGGCGATCGACATGCCCAGCCATGGCTTGACGTCGGCGTCCAGCGCGAAGTCGCTCTGGCGCAGGCGGAAGTCGACGTTCTCGGAACCGAGGCCGCGCACCAGCTTCTGCAGCAGGGCCAGCTCTTCCACGGTCGAGTGCGGCGTGGCCAGGGCGGCGATGGCGTCGGCGCCGTGTTCGTGCTTGATGTTCTTCAGGCCGTGGGCGACGTATTCCAGCGCCGTCTGCCAATCGACTTCCTTCCACTCGTTGCCCTGCTTGAGCATCGGCGTGCTCAGGCGCTCGGCGCTGTCCAGGCCGTCATACGAGAAGCGGTCCTTGTCGGAAATCCAGCATTCGTTGATGTCGTCGTTTTCCAGCGGCAGCACGCGCTTGACCTTGCCGCCCTTGACTTGCACGATGAGGTTGGTGCCCAGGCCGTCATGCGGGCTGACGGATTTGCGGCGCGACAGTTCCCAGGTGCGGGCGCTGTAGCGGAACGGTTTCGACGTCAGCGCGCCGACCGGGCACAGGTCGATCATATTGCCCGACAGCTCGGAGTCGACGGACTGGCCGACGAAGGAGACGATTTCCGAGTGCTCGCCGCGGCCTATCATGCCCAGCTCCATGACGCCGGCCACTTCCTGGCCGAAACGCACGCAGCGCGTGCATTGTATGCAGCGCGACATCTCTTGCATCGAGACGAGCGGGCCGGCTTCCTTCGGCGCGACGACGCGCTTGTCTTCCTGGTAGCGCGACTCGCCCTTGCCGTAGCCGACGGCCAGATCCTGCAACTGGCATTCGCCGCCCTGATCGCAGATCGGGCAGTCGAGCGGGTGGTTAATCAAGAGGAATTCCATCACGCTCTTCTGGGCTTGAACGGCCTTGTCGCTGTTCGAGCGCACAATCATGCCGGCCGAAACCGGCGTTGCGCACGCGGGCAAAGGCTTGGGCGCCTTTTCCACTTCGACGAGGCACATGCGGCAGTTCGCGGCGATCGACAATTTCTTGTGATAGCAGAAGTGCGGGATGTAGGTTCCCAATTTATTGGCGGCGTCCATCACCATGCTACCAGCAGGGACTTCGACTTTTTTGCCGTCTATTTCGATTTCAACCATGGTGATCGTTACCTGACGCAGCTTAGATGTAAGCGGGCACTAAGCAATGCTTGTGCTCGATGTGATATTCAAATTCTTCACGGAAATTCTTAATGAAGGCCCGTACCGGCATCGCCGCCGCATCGCCCAGCGCGCAGATGGTGCGGCCCTGGATGTTGTCGGCGATGGAGTTCAGCATGTCCAGATCGTCAGGCCGGCCCTGGCCCTGCTCGATGCGGTGGACCATGCGGTACATCCAGCCCGTGCCTTCGCGGCAAGGGGTACACTGGCCGCAGGACTCTTCAAAATAGAAGTAGGACAGCCGCTCCAGCGCCTTGACCATGCAGCGGGTTTCGTCCATGACGATGACGGCGCCGGAACCGAGCATCGAGCCGGCTTTGGCGATCGAGTCGTAGTCCAGGTCGGTGTTCATCATGACGTCGCCGCGTATCACCGGAGCGGACGAGCCGCCGGGGATGACGGCCTTGATCTTTTTGCCGCCGCGCATGCCGCCGGCCAGTTCCAAGAGCTTGGCGAACGGGGTGCCGAGCGGCACTTCGTAGTTGCCCGGCAGTTCGACGTCGCCCGAGATCGAGAAGATCTTGCTGCCGCCATTGTTCGGTTTGCCCATGCCCAGGTATTTCTCCGGGCCGATGTTGAGCACGAAGGGAACGGCGGCGAAGGTTTCCGTGTTGTTGATGGTCGTCGGCTTGCCGTACAGGCCGAACGAGGCGGGGAACGGCGGCTTGAAGCGCGGCTGGCCTTTCTTGCCTTCCAGCGACTCCAGCAGCGCCGTTTCCTCGCCGCAGATGTAGGCGCCGTAACCGTGGTGGGCGTGCAGCTGGAAGCTGAACTCGCTGCCCATGATCTTGTCGCCCAGGAAGTTGGCGGCGCGCGCCTCTTCCAGCGCTTCCTCGAAGCGGTCGTAGGCGGAGAAGATCTCGCCGTGGATGTAGTTGTAACCCACCGTGATGCCCATCGCGTAAGCGCCGATGGCCATGCCTTCGATCAAGGCATGGGGATTGTAACGAATGATGTCGCGGTCCTTGAAAGTGCCCGGTTCGCCTTCATCTGTATTGCAGACGAGGTATTTCTGGCCCGGGAACTGGCGCGGCATGAAGCTCCACTTCAAGCCCGTGGGGAAACCCGCGCCGCCGCGGCCGCGCAGGGACGAGGCTTTCAAGTCGGCGATGATTTGCTCGGGCGTGATTTTTTCTTCGAGGATGCGGCGCAGCGCGCTGTAACCGCCGCGGGCCACGTAATCTTCCAGGTGCCAGTTCTTGCCGTCCAGGCCCTTCAGGATCAAGGGATCGATGTGCCGATTATGGAGTGACGTCATTTCTTCAATTCCTCGACCAATGCGTCGATTTTGTCGTTCGACATCCAGCTGCACATGCGCTTGTTATTGACCAGCATCACGGGCGCGTCGCCGCAGGCGCCCATGCACTCGCCCTCGACGAGCGTGAACTGGCCGTCGGCCGTCGTTTCGCGGTAGTCGATGCCGAGCTTTTCTTTCAGGTGGTGGGCGGCGCGTTCGCCGCCGGACAAGGCGCACGGCAAGTTGGTGCACACGGAAATCTTGTGCTTGCCGACCGGCTTGGTGTTGTACATATTGTAGAAGGTGGCCACTTCCTGCACGGCGATCGCCGGCATGCCGATGTAGTCGGCGATGTCCTTCATCGTTTCCGGCGCCAGCCAGCCCTTTTCATCCTGGGCAATGGCAAGCGCGGCCATGACGGCCGACTGACGCTGGTCGGCCGGATACTTGGCCAACTCGCGGTCGATTTTTTTGTAAGACTGCTCTGATAACAACATGTGTATGCCTCTAGGACTTATCTGTCGATTTCGCCGAAGACGATATCTTGTGTACCAATAATCGTGACCGCGTCGGCAATCATATGCCCGCGCGCCATTTCATCCAGACCCTGCAGGTGCGCATAGCCGGGGGCACGAATCTTCATGCGGTAAGGCTTGTTGGCGCCGTCCGAGACGAGGTAGATGCCGAACTCGCCCTTCGGATGCTCGACCGCGCTGTACGCTTCGCCGGGCGGAACGTGGAAGCCTTCGGTGAACAGCTTGAAGTGGTGGATCAGCGATTCCATATTCGTCTTCATGTCGACGCGGCCCGGAGGCGCCACCTTGCGGTTGTCGGTCATGACGGGACCCGGATTGTTGCGCAGCCATTCTACGCATTGTTTGATGATGCGGTTGGACTGGCGCATTTCCTCGATGCGCACCAGATAGCGGTCGTAGCAGTCGCCGTTGGTGCCGACGGGGACGTCGAAATCCATCAGGTCGTACACTTCGTAAGGCTGCTTCTTGCGCAGATCCCACTCGACGCCGGAGCCGCGCAGCATGGCGCCCGTGAAGCCCATGGCCAGCGCCGCTTCCGGCGAGACGACGCCGATGCCGACGGTGCGCTGCTTCCAGATGCGGTTGTCGGTCAGCAGGGTTTCGTATTCGTCGACATAGGTCGGGAAACGGCGGGTGAAGTCTTCGATGAAGTCGAGCAGCGAACCCTGGCGGTTTTCGTTCAGCTGGGAAATCGCCTTGGCGTTGCGGATGATCGACGCCTTGTGCTGCGGCATCGCGTCCGGCAGGTCGCGGTAGACGCCGCCCGGGCGGTAATACGCGGCGTGCATGCGGGCGCCCGATACCGCCTCGTAGCAATCCATCAAATCTTCGCGGTCGCGGAAGGCGTACAGGAAGGGGCCCATGGCGCCGACGTCGAGCGCGTGCGCGCCCAGCCACAGCAAATGGTTCAGCAGGCGCGTGATTTCGTCGAACATGACGCGGATGTACTGGGCGCGCAGCGGCACGTCGAGCTGCAGCAGCTTCTCGATCGCCATCACGTAGGCGTGCTCGTTGCACATCATCGACACGTAGTCGAGGCGGTCCATATACGGCACCGACTGCAGATAGGTCTTTTGCTCGGCCAGCTTCTCGGTGGCGCGGTGCAGCAGGCCGATGTGCGGATCGGCGCGCTGGATGACTTCGCCGTCCAGCTCCAGCACCAGGCGCAGCACGCCGTGGGCGGCCGGATGCTGGGGACCAAAGTTCAGGGTGTAATTCTTAATTTCAGCCATTATTTCATCCCGTAATGTTCTTCGCGGATCACACGCGGCACGTTTTCCCGCGGCTCGATCGTCACGGGCTGGTAGATCACGCGCTTTTGCTCGGGATCGTAGCGCATCTCGACATAACCGGAGACGGGGAAGTCTTTACGGAAGGGATGGCCGATGAAGCCGTAGTCCGTCAGCAGGCGGCGCAAGTCGTTGTGGCCGTCGAACAGGATGCCGTACAGGTCGAACGCCTCGCGCTCGAACCAGTTGGCGGTGCGCCAGATGCCGGTCACCGAGGCCACCAACGGCATGGCGTCGTCGGGCGCGAACACGCGCACGCGCAAACGCCAGTTGTGCTTGACCGACATCAGGTGCGACACGGCGGCGAAACGCAAGCCATCCCATGTGCCTTCGCCATAGGATTGGTAATCGACGCCGCACAGGTCGATCAACTGCTCAAAATGCAAAGCTGCGTCGTCGCGCAGCGTTTGCATCGCTTCCAGGTAATCCGCCGCCTTCAACACCAGGGTCACTTCACCCAGCGCGACGGTGATGCTTGCACGCTCGCCCAGCGCGTTGCGCAGGGCGATTTCCAAGGCTTCTAGTTTTGTAGTCATAGTAAAAAAGCTGCCCCTTAGCGTGCGATCGTGTTGGTGCGCTTGATCTTGTTATGCAGTTGCAAAATACCGTACAGCAGCGCTTCCGCCGTCGGCGGGCAACCGGGCACATACACGTCGACCGGCACGATGCGGTCGCAACCGCGCACCACCGAGTAGGAGTAGTGGTAATAACCGCCGCCGTTGGCGCAGGAGCCCATCGAGATGACCCAGCGCGGCTCGGGCATCTGGTCGTAGACCTTGCGCAGCGCCGGCGCCATCTTGTTGCACAGCGTGCCGGCCACGATCATCACGTCGGACTGACGCGGCGACGGGCGGAACATGAAGCCGAAACGTTCGAGATCGTAACGGGCGGCACCTGCATGCATCATCTCCACCGCGCAGCAAGCCAGGCCGAACGACATCGGATACATAGACCCGGTGCGCGCCCAGTTGATCAGCTTGTCGGCTGTCGTGGTGATGAAACCTTCGTTTAATACGCCTTCAATAGACATGGCTTATTCCCAATCAAGGGCACCTTTCTTCCAGATATACCAAAATCCGACCACGAATTCAGCGATGAACACCATCATCGTGACGAAACCGGCCCAGCCCAGGTCGCGCATTGCCACGCCCCACGGGAAGAAGAATGCCGTTTCCAGATCGAACAAAATAAAGAGAATCGCGACCAGATAGTAACGGACGTCGAACTTCATGCGCGCATCTTCAAATGCTTCGAAGCCGCACTCATAAGGGGACAATTTCGCTACGTCGGGATTATTGGGGGCCAGCAGGCGCCCCAGCACTTGCGGGACAACACCAACGCCGATACCGACGAGGATGAATAAGAGAACGGGGAAGTAATTTTCGAGGTTCACGATTGATGAGCTTATGTTGAACGTTCGGTTAAATGAGGACGCCGCGCGGTATTGCGGGACACTTAACGTTACGACCCTAATCGAAGCTTAGACCAGGATCAAACGACAATTATCCTCGTAAAAAAGCCAGCTTAGGCATGAGCCATGGCTCATGCGCCAATGCTGGCTTCTGATTTCTGGTGCCGACGACGAGACTCGAACTCGTACAGCTTTCGCCACTACCCCCTCAAGATAGCGTGTCTACCAATTTCACCACGTCGGCGGTAAGGCCCGTATTCTACTCTGCTTTGCCCGCTTTGTTAATGCACAATTGCGTCAAAACAAGAAGAAAAACGATAAATCTTTACATCCAATCCCGGCGCACCGGGTGCCGCATCATTTTTTCGCCTGCGCTGCCGAAATAATGGGCACCCCACCGGTGCCACTGCCTGCGTTACTACTTGTTACTAGCTATTTTACCGTATTACTTTGGAATCTGGGCGGCCGGAGCGCTCGACGCCGGCGCTGGCGCCGCAGGAGCGGCCGGCGCCGGAGCGGCCGGGGCGGCCGGGGCCGCCGTCGGGATCGCCGCCGAACCGGAAACCGGCACCGGTTTGGTGGCGCGCTCCATCACGCTATTACCGCCGGAAACGGGGCGATTCGTCGACATATAAGACAGGGCCAAGGTGGCGCTGAAGAAAATCGCAGCGGCGACGCCGGTCGACTTGGACATGAAGTTCGAGGAGCCGGTGGCACCAAACAAACTACCCGAGGCGCCGGAACCGAAAGCGGCGCCCATATCGGCACCCTTACCGTGCTGCAGCAGCACCAGACCAATAATCGCCAAAGCCGCCAACACCTGCACCACCACAACCAGTTTGAACAACATGTCCATTGCTTTATTCCATTCTCAGTTTAAATTAATTCAATCGGCGGCGTGAACAATAGCCAGGAAATCTGCCGCCTTCAATGCTGCCCCGCCGATCAAACCGCCATCGATATCCGGCATCGCCATCAATTCTTTTGCGTTGTCCGGCTTCATGCTGCCGCCGTACAGAATCTGCACGCCGGCCGCCGCTGCCGCATTCTTTGTCGCCACTTGCGCGCGCAGCAGCAAATGCACATCCTGGGCCATTTGCGGCGTCGCCGTCTTGCCGGTGCCGATGGCCCAGACCGGCTCGTAGGCGAGCACGATCCTGGCGACATCGCCGGCGCCGATGGCGTCGAGCACGGCGCCCAGTTGCGCGCCGACGACGGCCTCGGTCTGCCCCGCTTCGCGCTGCGCCAGCGTTTCGCCGATGCACACGATGGGCGTCAGGCCGGCGGCCAGCGCGGCCACGGTCTTCTGCGCCACCAGCGCGTCGCTTTCGACGTGGTAGGCGCGCCGCTCGGAATGACCGAGGATCACATAGCTGCAGGCGAAATCGAGCAGCATGCCGGCCGCCACCTCGCCCGTGTAAGCGCCGCTGGCGTAGGCCGACATATCCTGCGCGCCCCAGGCCAGCGGCGTGCCGGACAACTCGGCTTCGCACTGCGCCAGATACGGCGCCGGCACGCACACGGCGCACGCTGCGCCCGCCGGCGTCAAGCCCGCGACCACACCCGACAGCAACACCGAATTCGCGGTGCGGCTGCCGTTCATCTTCCAGTTTCCGACAACGAGTTTGCGACGCATAGTAGCCTAAATTCTATTAACCCGCTATTTTAACAAGGGGCTTGGGGACAGACCACGATTTTTGAGAAATAATTTCTCGAAAATCGTGGTCCGTCCCCAGCTTTAGATAACTTGCAACATGATTTTGCCGACGTGGGCGCTGCTTTCCATCAGCGCGTGCGCCTGCGCCGCCTGCGCCAGCGGGAAGGTCTGGTAGATCACCGGCTTGATGGTGCCCGCCTCCAGCAGGGGCCACACGGTGGCGCGCAGCTGCGCCGCGATGGCCGCCTTGAAGGCGACGGGACGGGGGCGCAGCGTCGAGCCGCTGATGCTCAGGCGCCGCCGCAGGATCTGGCCGAGGTCGATGTTCGCCTTGGCCCCGCCCAGCAGCGCGATCAGGCCGATGCGGCCGTCGTCGGCCAGGCAGTTGATTTCGCGCTGCAGGTAGTCGCCGCCCACCATGTCGAGGATGACGTCGACGCCGCGGCCGTCCGTGAGCGCCTTGGCGACGCCGGCAAAGTCCTCGCTGCGGTAGTTGATGCCGCGCTCGGCGCCCAGCGCCTCGCAGGCGCGGCATTTGTCGTCGCTGCCGGCCGTGGCGAAGACGCGGTGGCCCAGCGCTGCGGCGATCTGGATGGCCGTCACGCCGATGCCGGAACTGCCGCCCTGCACCAGCAGGGTTTCGCCGGCCGACAGGCCGGCGCGGTCGAAGACATTGCTCCACACCGTGAAGTAGTTTTCCGGCAGCGAGGCCGCCTGCAGCGGACTCAGTCCGGCCGGCATCGGCAGGCACTGGCCGGCCGGCGCGGCGCAGTATTCGGCGTAGCCGCCGCCCTGCACCAGCGCGCACACCATGTCGCCCTTGCTGAAGCCGCTGCCTGCCAGGTCGCCGTCGACGATTTCGCCGGCCACTTCCAGGCCGGGCAAATCGGAGGCGCCCGGCGGCGGCGCGTACTGGCCCAGGCGCTGGAACACGTCGGGGCGGTTGACGCCGGCCGCATGCACCTTGATCAGCAGCTCGCCCGGCTTGAGCGACGGCAGCGGCCGCTCGGTAAGTTGCAGAACGTCGGCTGGGCCGGGCTGGCTGATTTCGATTGCGCGCATGGCGGGAGTCCCTCGTATTGAAAGGGCGATTGTACGACAGGCGCGCGCGCCGCGCCGGACGCGCGGGCGCGGCCCCTCAGCCGCCGGTGCGCGACTGTTTCGGCAGCGGCGTGCCCGGTTTCCAGCGGGCCGACAGGGCCTGGCCCTCCTCGATTTGCTCGGACGTCATTTTGCGCACCACGGCGGCGCGCTGCTCGGCCGCGTTGGCCGAGCCATTCGCCGCCGCCAGATTCCACAGCATGTAAGCGATCACGACGTCCTGCGGCATGCCGCCGATGTGGTAGCGGTACATCAGGCCCAGCACCTGCTGCGCCTCGGCATGGCCCTGCTCGGCCGCCTTGCGGAACCAGACCACGGCCTGCTTGTAGTCCTGGATCACGGCATTGCCGGTGTAATACATCGCGCCGACCACATATTGCGCGTCGGCCTTGCCGCGCTGGGCCGCCTTGCGGTGCCAGCCCAACGCCAGCTTGTAGTCCTGGGGCACGCCGCGGCCCATGTAGTACATCAGCCCCAGCAGGTGCTCGGCGTCGGCATTGCCGGCCTGCGCCAGCGGCACCACTTCCTTGTACGCCTGCTGATAGTTTTTCGAGTTATAGGCGGTTGCCCCTTCGGCGAAGCCGGCCAGCGCGGCCCGCTGCCCGCCCAGGATGAGGATGAACGCAAGAATTATTTTTTTCATGTCGCACAAAAAATGAGGATCAGTCGAATTACTCGTCTATTCCGGAAAAGCACCCTACTTCCAGCTCACCTTGCCCAGGCCGTCGACGCTGACATTGCGGCCCTGCGGCCGGCCATACACGGTCACCGAGCCGAGTCCGCTCAGGCTCAGCGTGGCATTTTGCTTGGCATTCACGGTCGCATTGCCCAGGCCGCTCAATTCGAGGTTCACGTTTTCCGCCTGGAATTGCTGCGCGTTCAGGCCGCCCAAGCCGCCCAAGTTGGCCTTGAGGATTTTGCTGCGCCCGCCCAGCGTGATGTAACCGGCGCCGCGCAAATCGAGCTCGGTGCTGTCGTTGTCGCTGACCCAGATCTGCATGCTGCCGACGCCGCCAAGGCTGGCCGTCAGTTTCTTGTAGTCGCAGACGACTTTCATGGTGCCGGCGCCGTCGAGCGACAACTCCAGCTCGTCGCCGGTGAAGCCGCTGACTTCACTCGACCCCATGCCCTCCGCGCTCAATTCCCGCAAGGCCGGCAAAATCAGTTCGGCGCGCACGGTGCTGGAGCTGTTGAACTTGAAGCCGTGGCCCTCGCTGGAAATATGCAGGGTGTCGCCCGACTGCGCCGTCGTGATTTTCGACACCATGCGCTTGTCGCCGTGGACGATCAGCGAGGCCGCGCTGCCCTGGCGCAGCTTGATGTTGACGGTGCCGTCGAGCTTGACGCGCACCACCTGCGCGCCGACGGCACGGGTTTCCGTCACGATATCGTCGGCGCTGGCAGTGCGCACGACGGCCATGATGCCCATCAGGACCAGCCCTAGCTGGAATACTTTTTTCATGTCGATTCCTCCTTATTTGTGTTGTTCTCAGGCGGCGCCAAGCGGGCCGGCCATGCGATGCAATCGGTCGACGGCTACTGTAGCAGCCGAGCATGTTCAAGGGCAATATTTTAAATTGCGATATGTGCTCACTATAACAACACGCGGCGGCGCGCCGCAGGCGATTGCGACGAACTGCGTATTTGGCGTGCCAGCCTACGCATTCCAAGGAGTGGCGGGCAAAGAAAAACCGCCAGGCTTGACAGGCTGGCGGTTTTTTACGAACGGGACTAAGGGGATAGCTTAAAACTCTTCCCACTCGTCCTCGCCGCCCTTGGCCGGCGTGGCCAGCTTTTTCGGCGGCGGCATGGCGCGGGCGGGCGCGGCCATACGCACCGGCGCCGCAGCCGGCGCGCGCGGCGCGGCCGGCTTGTGCGGCGCCGGCGACGCCAAGGCCGGGGCGTCGTCGCCGAGGCGGAACACGCCCACCATCTGCGCCAGCGTCACGGCCTGCTCCTGCAAACTCTCGGCGGCGGCGGCGGCCTGCTCCACCAGCGCGGCGTTCTGCTGCGTCATCTCGTCCATGTGGGTGATGGCCGTGTTGACCTCCTCGATGCCGGCGCTCTGCTCCTGGCTGGCGGCAGTGATCTCGCCCATGATGTCGGCCACTTGCTGGACCGAGGTGACGATCAGGCCCATCGTGTGGCCGGCGTCGTCGACCAGCTTGCCGCCGGCGTCGACCTTCTCCACCGAGTCGCCGATCAATTCCTTGATCTCCTTGGCCGCGCCGGCCGAGCGCTGCGCCAGGTTGCGCACTTCCGACGCCACCACCGCGAAGCCGCGGCCCTGCTCGCCGGCCCTGGCCGCCTCGACGGCCGCGTTCAAGGCCAGAATATTCGTCTGGAAGGCGATGCCGTCGATGACGCCGATGATGTCGACGATCTTGCGCGAGCTTTCCTTGATCGAGGCCATCGTGCCGACCACCTGCGCCACCACCTCACCGCCCTGGGCGGCCACCGACGAGGCCGACACGGCCAGTTGGTTGGCCTGGCGGGCGTTGTCGGCGTTCTGCTTGACGGTCGAGGTCAGCTCCTCCATCGAGCTGGCCGTTTCCTCCAGCGAACCGGCCTGCGCCTCGGTGCGGGCCGACAGGTCGGCATTACCGGCGGCGATCTCGCCCGAGGCGATGCGCACGGAACCGCTGATCTGGCGGATTTCCACCAGCACATGGGCGATCTTGTCGACGAAGAGGTTGAATGCCTGGGCGATCTGCGCCAGTTCGTCGCTGCCCTGCGCGTCGAGGCGGCGCGTCAGGTCGCCGTCGCCCGTGGCGATGTCGGCCATGGCGTCGCGCGCCAAGCCGAGGCGGCGCAGCGCCCGCGCCACCAGCGCGGTCAGCACGAAGGCGGCCAACGCCACCACCAGCGCCGCCGTCACGGCCGACGTCGTCAACATCGCGCTCAGCGCATGGGTCGCCTCGGCGCGGTCCAGCACGGTGGCCAACAGCCAGTCGCTGCCCTCGACCTTGGTCACGTGCAGCATGCCGTCGCGGCCGTTCAGGCGGATCGCGCCGCTCTCCTTCGAGCGCTCGATTTCCTCCAGCACTTGCGGGCTCAGTCCGGCGTCGAGTTGCGCCACCGGCTTCAGCGTCAGGCTCTGGTCCGGGTGGGCGATGATTTTGCCGCTGCCGTCGAGCAGGAAGGCGAAGCTGTTCGGCGTGGGCTTGATCGACACGACATTGCGCACGACCACGTCCATCATCACGTCGGCGGCCGCGACGGCGCTGGCGCTGCCCTTGGCGCCGATGGGCTCGGCGAAGGTCACCACCAGCTTGCCGGTGCTGGCGCCCAGGTAGGGCGCGGTGATGATGGGGCCGCCCACCTGGGTCGCCTTGACGTACCACGGACGGGCCGTCGGATCGTAGTCGGCGGCGCGCTTGCGCTCCTGCGAAAACACGGCGCGCTTGTCGGCGAAGCCGATGTAGGCTTGGTCGAAGCTGCCGGCCTGCTCGGCCGCCTTCAGCATGGCCAGCGGCTCGGCCTGCTCGGCGGCCTGCTTGATCGACGCCACCACGGCCTGCTTGGAGCGCAGCCATTCGGCAATCGCGGCGGAATGGCTCTGCGACAGTTGCAGCATTTGGTTGTTGAGCGACTCCAGCGTGCGGGAACGGGTCGTCAGGAAATTGGCGCCGACCACGGCCAGCATGGCCAGCACAACGATGGAGACGGAGATGACAATGAGGCGCCTACGGAGCGTTGAAAACATGGCGAGATTCTCCCAGGTGAAACATAAATTTTACCATGAGGCAATATGTCAATGGAACTAGAAGTATGCGCCCGTACACGCCAAAGATAAAAAAAACCGCCAGGCTTGCGCGCTGGCGGTTTTGTTTAGCCTAAGCTAAAAAGGATTACTGGGCCGCCGCTTCCGCGCCTTCGGCCGCTGCCTTCATCGACAGCTTCAGACGACCGCGGTCGTCCGTTTCCAGCACTTTGACGCGCACGACTTGGCCTTCTTTCAGGTAATCGGCGACCGCGTTGACGCGCTCGTTGGCGATTTGGCTGATGTGCAGCAAGCCGTCTTTGCCTGGCATGACTTGAACGATGGCGCCGAAGTCGAGCAATTTCAGCACGGTGCCTTCGTAGGTCTTGCCCACTTCAACCGACGCGGTCAATTCCTCGATGCGACGCTTGGCTTCCTGGCCGGCGGCAGCGTCGACGGAGGCGATGGTGACCACGCCTTCGTCGCTGATGTCGATCTGGGTGCCGGTTTCTTCGGTCAGCGCGCGGATGACGGCGCCGCCCTTGCCGATGACGTCACGGATTTTTTCCGGATTGATCTTGATGGTGATCAGGCGCGGCGCGAAATCGGACAGTTCGGTTTTGACGTGCGGCATGGCTTTTTGCATTTCGCCCAGGATATGCTCGCGGCCTTCCTTGGCTTGCGCCAGTGCCACTTGCATGATTTCCTTGGTGATGCCCATGATCTTGATGTCCATCTGCAAAGCGGTGATACCGACAGCGGTGCCGGCCACTTTGAAGTCCATGTCGCCGAGGTGATCTTCGTCGCCGAGGATGTCGGACAGCACGGCGAACTTGCCGCCTTCCTTGATCAAGCCCATGGCGATGCCGGCCACGTGCGATTTCATCGGCACGCCGGCATCCATCAGCGCCAGGCAGCCGCCGCAGACGGAAGCCATCGACGAGGAACCGTTCGATTCGGTGATTTCCGACACCAGGCGCACCGAGTAGCTGAACTCTTCAGGCGCCGGCAGCGCTGCCAGCAGCGCGCGCTTGGCCAGACGGCCGTGGCCGATTTCGCGGCGCTTCGGCGTACCGACGCGGCCCGTTTCGCCGGTGGCGAACGGTGGCATGTTGTAATGCAGCATGAAGCTGTCGGTGAACTCGCCCATCAGCGCGTCGATCTTCTGGCTGTCTCGGGCGGTGCCCAGCGTGGCAACGACCAGCGCCTGGGTTTCGCCGCGGGTGAACAGGGCCGAACCGTGGGTGCGTGGCAGGACGCTGGTGCGGATCGAGATCGGACGCACGGTGCGGGTGTCGCGGCCGTCGATGCGCGGCTCGCCGTCGAGGATCTGCGAACGGACGATCTTCGCTTCCATGTCGAACAAGATGTTGTTCACTTCAGCGGCGTCGATCGGCGCGGCGCCGGTGGCGGCCGCTTCGGCAACCAGGTCGGCCAGCACTTCGGAGGTGGCCGATTTCAGCTTGGCGGTACGCTCCTGCTTGTCCTTGGTCTGGTAGGCGTCGCGCACTTTCGCATCGGCGAAATGGGCAACGCGGGCGATCAGCGCTTCGTTTTTCGGCGCCGGCGCCCATTCGACTTCAGGCTTGCCGCCGTCGCGCACCAGGTCGTGGATCGCGTCGATGACTGCTTTCATCTGGTCGTGGCCATACACCACGGCGCCCAGCATGATTTCTTCGGACAGTTGCTGGGCTTCCGATTCCACCATCAGCACGGCCGTTTCAGTACCGGCGACAACCAGGTCCATCTGCGACGTTTTCAACTGCGTCGTGGTCGGGTTCAGGATGTACTGGCCATTGGCGTAACCGACGCGGGCGGCGCCGATCGGGCCGCTGAACGGCACGCCCGACACGCACAGGGCGGCCGAAGCGCCGATCATCGCGGCGATGTCGGGATCGATTTCAGGGTTGACCGACAAGACGTGAATGATGATTTGCACTTCATTCAGGTAGCCTTCCGGGAACAGAGGGCGGATTGGACGGTCGATCAGACGGGATGTCAGTGTTTCTTTTTCGGAAGGACGACCTTCGCGCTTGAAAAAACCGCCCGGGATTTTGCCGGCAGCGTAAGTTTTCTCAACATAGTCGACGGTCAGCGGGAAGAAGTCCTGGCCTGGCTTGGCGTCTTTGCGCGCCACTACCGTTGCCAGCACCACCGTGTCTTCGATCGACACGAGCACTGCGCCGGATGCCTGGCGAGCGATTTCGCCGGTTTCCAGCGTGACCTGGTGTTGACCGTACTGGAAGGTTTTCGTAACTTTATTAAACATGGGTAATCCCTTTCTAATTGCCGACAGATTTTCAGGGGCTGTCGTTCACCTCACCACAGGCAGCCGCTCACGCATGATTGGCCGCCTTTACTACTGATCTACTGCCTACTCACCACATCTGCCCTCAAACATGCCGGCACGGTGTTGCCGCTCCAGCATATCTCTTGTAAAACAGAATCAAAAAAGCAATTTCAAATGACAAAATGCCCGCGTCAGCGAACTGGCGCAGGCATTTCTGTATAAACCGTGTGACGCAAAAATTACTTGCGCAGACCGAGTTTAGCGATCAGGTCGCGATAACGGGTAGCGTCTTTTGCTTTCAGGTACGACAGCAAGCTCTTACGACGGTTAACCATCATGATCAGACCGCGACGCGAGTGGTGATCCTTCGAGTGTGCCTTGAAGTGGCCGTTCAGTTCGTTGATACGAGCTGTCAGCAGAGCCACTTGCACTTCTGGGGAGCCGGTGTCGTTTTGACCACGTGCGTTGTCCGCGATGATGGCGGTTTTGTTGATGTTTTCTACTGTCATGATAAACCTTTCACATGCGGTGCAAAGAGTCTGAACCCGAAGCACCGTGAACTACGATTAAAAAAGCCCGGCCAAAAAGACCAGACGCGCAAGTATATCGGAAAAAACGGCCCCTGTATCCATACACACGGTTTTTCTTGGTGCATCATAAGGATTTGCGGCTTTGGAGGGGCGATTCAATGGAAAACCTAGGCAAATCAGCAACACTGGCCCTGCTGCTGGGCGTGGCGGGCTGCGCCGGTTTCGGCGGCCCGCCGCCCATGCTGGGCGAAACGCGCGCCGCCGTCGAGGCGAAAAAAGGCCGCCCGACGGCCGTCTACCCGGCCGGCCAGGACGCCATGCTGGAATATGCGACCGGGCCGTTCGGCCAGTTCACCTATATGGCGCGGATCGGGCCGGACGGTTTGCTGAAGTCGTATGAACAGGTGCTGACGGGGGAAAAGTTCGCCACCATCAAGATTGGCGTCGCCAACAAGCAAGACGTGCTGCGCAGCATAGGGCGGCCGGCCGAAACCTCCTTCCTGCCGCGGCAACAATTGGAGGTGTGGTCCTACCGCTACAAGGAATCGGGTGTGTGGGACTCGATGATGCATGTGCATTTCGACCGGCAAGGCATCGTGCAAATGATGATGAACGGGCCGGACCCGCTGAAGGAGGAGCGCCGCGGCTTCTTCAGGTGAGGCACCGGCCGATGGCTTGGGGACAGACCACGATTTTCGAGGGCAGTCCCTCGAAAATCGTGGTCTGTCCCCAGCTTGCCTACTGCTACGGGTTGAGCTTTTCCATCTTCGAGCGCAACTTGTTCAAGGCCGACAGATAGGCTTTGGCCGAAGCGACGATGATGTCCGGCTCGGCGCCGACGATGGCTTGGGGACAGACCACGATTTTCGAGAGCAGTCCCTCGAAAATCGTGGTCTGTCCCCAAGCTTGCCTACCGCTGCGGCTTGAGCTTTTCTATCTTCGAATGCAACTTGTTCAAGGCCGACAGATAGGCTTTGGCCGAGGCGACGATGATGTCCGGGCCGGCGCCGACGATGGCTTGGGGACAGACCACGATTTTCGAGAGCAGTCCCTCGAAAATCGTGGTCTGTCCCCAGCTGTCCTACTGCTGCGGATTGAGCTTTTCTATCTTCGAGTGCAGCTTGTTCAAGGCTGACAGATAGGCTTTGGCCGAGGCGACGATGATGTCCGGGTCGGCGCCGACGCCGTTGACGATGCGCCCGGCCTTGGACAGCCGCATCGTCACTTCGCCCTGCGACTGCGTGCCGGTGCTGATGGCATTGACGGAGAACAGCACCAGCTCGGCGCCGCTGGCCACGGCGCTTTCGATGGCGTTGACGGTGGCGTCGACGGGGCCGTCGCCCTGCCCTTCGCAGAGGTATTCCTTGCCGTCCATCGAGAAGACCACCTTGGCCACCGGCATCTCGCCCGTTTCCGAGCGCTGCGCCAGCGACACGAAGCGGTAGTATTCGTGGCCCTGGGCCTGCTGCTCGTCCGTCACCAGGGCCATGATATCTTCGTCGAAGATCTCCGCCTTGCGGTCGGCCAGCTCCTTGAAGCGAACGAAGGCGGCGTTGATCTCGGCCTCCGATTCGAGCTCGATGCCCAGCTCGTGCAGGCGCTGCTTGAAGGCGTTGCGGCCCGACAGCTTGCCCAGCACGATTTTGTTGGCCGACCAGCCGACGTCTTCGGCGCGCATGATTTCATAGGTTTCGCGCGACTTCAGGATGCCGTCCTGGTGGATGCCGGAGGCGTGCGCAAAGGCGTTCGCGCCGACGACGGCCTTGTTCGGCTGCACCGCGAAACCGGTGATTTGCGACACCATTTTCGAGGCGGCGACGATCTGCGTCGTGTCGATGCCGACGTCCAGATTGTAGTAGCCGGCGCGCGTGCGCAGCGCCATCACGACCTCTTCCAGCGCCGTGTTGCCGGCCCGCTCGCCCAGGCCGTTGATGGTGCATTCGATCTGGCGCGCGCCGCCTATCATGACGCCGGCCAGCGAGTTGGCGACGGCCAGCCCCAGGTCGTTGTGGCAGTGCACCGACCAGACGGCCTTGTCGGCGTTCGGGATGCGCTCGCGCAAGCGCTTGATGGTGGCGCCGAAGATCTCCGGCACGGCGTAGCCGACCGTGTCGGGGAAGTTGATGGTCGTCGCGCCCTCGTCGATGACGCCTTCCAGCACGCGGCACAGGAAGTCCTCGTCCGAGCGGCTGCCGTCCTCCGGGCTGAATTCGATGTCGTCGGTGAACTGGCGGGCGAAGCGCACGGCGTTGCGGGCCTGCAGCAGCACCTGCTCGGGCAGCATGCGCAGCTTCATTTCCATGTGCAGCGGCGAGGTGGCGATGAAGGTGTGGATGCGCTTGCGCGCGGCCGGCGCCAGCGCCTCGGCCGCGCGGGCGATGTCGCGGTCGTTGGCGCGCGACAGCGAGCAGATGGTCGATTCGCGCACGGCGGCGGCGATCGCCTTGATGGCCTCGAAGTCGCCCTGCGAGGCGGCGGCGAAGCCGGCCTCGATGACGTCGACTTTCATGCGTTCGAGCTGCTTGGCGATGCGGAGCTTTTCCTCTTTGGTCATCGAGGCGCCCGGCGATTGCTCGCCGTCGCGCAGGGTGGTGTCGAAAATGATGAGTCGGTTGGCCTTGCTCATATCTGCTCCCGATGGCGTGAAAGAAATGTGCCGACCGGCCCGCGCCGCCTGCGCGGCCGCCGGGCCGCCTAGTGCCGCTCGCTGACGTCGACGGCGCCCTTGCCGGTCTGGACGATGCTGACCGGCCTGCCCTTGGCCAGGCGCCAGAAATAGATCGCGTAACCGGACAGGCCGTAGACGACGAAAATCGGGAACAGCACTTTCGGCGGGTCGATGGACACCAGCGCGAAGGCCAGCGCGATCAGGAACACGACGATGAAGGGCACCGACTTGCGGAAATTCACGTCTTTGAAGCTGTAGAACGGCACGTTGGTCACCATCGTCAGGCCGGCGAACAGGGCGATGCACCAGGACACCCACGGCAATTGCACGCCGGACACATCAAGGTCGTTCATCAGCAGGATGTAGCCGGCCACGATGGCCGCCGCCGCCGGGCTGGGCAAGCCCTGGAAGAAGCGCTTGTCGACCACTTCGATATTCGTGTTGAAGCGGGCCAGGCGCAGCGCGCCGCCGGCGCAATACACGAAGGCGGCCAGCCAGCCCAGCTTGCCCAGGCCACGCAGCGACCATTCATAGATGACCAGCGCCGGCGCGGCGCCGAAGGACACCATGTCCGACAGGCTGTCGTACTGGGCGCCGAATTCGCTTTGGGTGTTGGTCAGGCGGGCGATGCGCCCGTCCAGGCCGTCGAGAATCATGGCGATGAAGATCGCCCATGCGGCGTGTTCGAATTTCTGGTTCATCGCCATGACAATGGCGTAGAAACCGCAAAACAGGGCGGCCGTCGTAAAGGCGTTCGGCAGCAGATAAATGCCGCGCCGGCGCAGCGTTTTCTGGCCGGTGGCGTCGCCGGCCGGCTGGCGCACAAACTTGCTGAAGCGCGTAGCCTTGGGTGCCTGCGCTGCGCCATTCTTGGCTCGACGACGGGGAAAGTTTGCCATATGGTTCCATTTCAATTACTGCGAGCTGATCAAATACAGTCCATGTATCGCTTCGGCCGCCGGCCGCGCCGGCAAGGCGCCGGCCAGCGGTGTTCGCCCCCATTATAGAGGAGCGAACGGCAAAGAAAGCGATCAAATGGTTTACTTGAATTTAACTTTGCCCACCAGTCGCATCTCCAGCGTCGTCTCGCCCGGCTCGAAGCTCGGCTCCTCGACCGGCGCGGCGTCCTTGGCCATCGCCCGCATCCTCATCGGCGCGTCCTGGACGCTTTCGTGCTGGGCGTAATTGCCCGAGCCCTCGAAGTCGACCGTGTCGAGCACGGCGTCGGAAACCTTGCGGCCCATCGCGGCGGCGATCGCGGCGACGCGCTCGTTCAGGTTTTGGTAGGTGGCGGCGATGCGCTGGTCGTCGAGCTTCTTGGTGGTGGCCGGCGTCAGGCCGAAGTGCAGGCCGTTCAGCGACAGCACGCCTTGCGCGGCGGCGACGGTTTTCGGCAGCGCCGCCAGGTTGCTGGTGGTGAGCTGCAGGTACTGGCCGACGCGCCACGCCGTCGGCACGCGCGGCTTGGCCTGGGCGCCCGGCGGCAGCGGACGGTCTTCCGGATACACGGGATAGGTGTAGTAACCCTGGGTTTTCAGCACGGCTTGCGGGTCTTCCTTCTTGACGATCGCAATGCCCTTGTTCATTTTTTGGTTGACGCGCGACGCGGCCGCGGCCTTGTCCTTGTCCTGCTCTTCGATGGCCAGCGTGGCAACGACCTGGTCGTTGACGTGTTTGACTTCGCCGTATGCGGGCACCACCACGAGCGTGCCGCTGGTCGGCAGGGACTGGGCGTGCGCCTGGGCGCCCAAGGCGACGGTGGCGACGAGGATGGTTTTCAATACGGTCATAAATACTCCTAGGTTGATGAAACGCAAATGGGGCACGAATGCCCCATTTCATGCGCGAAACCAGCAAGACTGGCAGTAAAGTCAACTCTACAGGAATTTACCGGATTCCGGCCCGAACTCACAAATAGTTGCAAAATAGCCAGAATCTGTCGCCATCAACCGCCGGGGCCGGCGTGGCGCCGGCCCCTTGCCGCTTAGTTTTTCGACTGGTCGACCAGCTTGTTTTTGGCGATCCACGGCATCATCGCGCGCAGCTTGCCGCCCACCTCTTCGATCTGGTGCTCGGCCGTCAGGCGGCGGCGCGAGATCAGCGTCGGTGCGCCGGCCTTGTTTTCCAGGATGAAGCTCTTGGCGTATTCGCCGGTCTGGATGTCCTTCAGGCACTGGCGCATGGCGTTTTTCGTGTCTTCCGTGACGATGCGCGGACCCGTCACGTACTCGCCGTACTCGGCGTTGTTCGAGATCGAATAGTTCATGTTGGCGATGCCGCCTTCATAGATCAGGTCGACGATCAACTTGAGTTCGTGCAAGCACTCGAAGTAGGCCATCTCCGGAGCGTAACCGCCTTCGACCAGGGTTTCGAAGCCGGCCTTGATCAGTTCGACGGCGCCGCCGCACAGCACGGCTTGCTCGCCGAACAGATCGGTTTCGGTTTCTTCGCGGAAGTTCGTCTCGATGATGCCGGCGCGGCCGCCGCCGTTCGCCATCGCATACGACAGCGCGATGTCGCGGGCCACGCCGGACTTGTTCTGGTAGACGGCGATCAGGTGGGGCACGCCGCCGCCCTGGGCGTAGGTGCCGCGCACCGTGTGGCCCGGCGCTTTCGGCGCGATCATGATGACGTCGAGGTCGGCGCGCGGCACGACCTGGCCGTAATGCACATTGAAGCCGTGGGCGAAGGCCAGCACGGCGCCCTGCTTTGCGTGCGGGGCGACGTTCTCGTGGTAGACCTGGGCGATGTTCTCGTCCGGCAGCAAGATCATGATGACGTCGGCCGCCTTGACGGCGTCGTTGACTTCGGCGACCTTCAGGCCGGCGTTCTTCGCCTTGTTCCACGAGGCGCCGTCCTTGCGCAGGCCGACGGTGACGTCGATGCCGGAGTCGTTGAGGTTTTGCGCGTGGGCGTGGCCCTGCGAGCCGTAGCCGATGATGGCAACCTTCTTACCGGCGATGAGGGAGAGGTCGCAATCTTTGTCGTAAAAAACGTTCATGATATATCCTGATATGTAAAATTTTTGTTATGCGCAATGCGCGAAATGGTGGCGCTGCCGCCGGGTCACACTTTGAGGATGCGTTCGCCGCGTCCTATGCCGGAACCGCCGGTGCGGACGGTTTCCAGAATCGAGGCCCGGTCTATCGAATCGATGAAGGCGTCGAGCTTGACCTTGTTGCCGGTCAGTTCGATCGTATAGGTCTTTTCCGTGACGTCGATGATGCGGCCGCGGAAGATGTCGGCGGTGCGCTTCATTTCCTCGCGCTCCTTGCCGACGGCCCGCACCTTGATCAGCATCAGCTCCCTCTCGATGTGGGCGCCCTCGGTCAGATCGACCACCTTGACGACTTCGATGAGCCGGTTCAAGTGCTTGGTGATCTGCTCGATGATGTCGTCCGAGCCGCTGGTGACGACGGTCATGCGCGACAGCGTCGGGTCTTCCGTCGGCGCCACCGTCAGCGTTTCGATGTTGTAGCCGCGGGCCGAGAACAGGCCGACCACGCGCGACAGGGCGCCGGCTTCGTTTTCCAGCAAAACAGAGATAATGTGTCGCATCTTATAAGTCCTCCGAACCCAGCATCATTTCGGAGAGGCCCTTGCCCGCCTTCACCATCGGCCACACGTTTTCCGACTGATCGGTGATGAAGTTCATGAATACCAGCCTGTCTTTCATACCGAACGCCTCTTTCAAGGCGCCATCGACGTCGCCCGGTTTTTCAATTTTCATGCCGACGTGGCCATACGCTTCGGCCAGCTTCTCGAAGTCCGGCAGCGAATCCATATACGATTCCGAATAGCGCGAGCCGTAGTCGATCTGCTGCCACTGCCGCACCATGCCGAGGAAACGGTTGTTGAGCATGATGATCTTCGGCGTCAGGTGGTATTGCTTGCAGGTGGCCAGCTCCTGGATGCACATCTGGATCGAGCCCTCGCCGGTGATGCAGGCGACGGTGGCGTCCGGGTTGGCCATCTGCACGCCCATCGCATACGGCAGGCCGACGCCCATCGTGCCCAGGCCGCCGGAATTGATCCAGCGCCGCGGCTTGTCGAAGCGGTAGTACTGGGCCGCCCACATCTGATGCTGGCCGACGTCGGAGGTGATGAAGGCGTCGCCCTTGGTCAACTGGTAGACCTTTTCCACCACGGACTGGGGTTTGATCACCAGGTCCGAGCTCGGGTATTTCAGGCAATCGCGGCCGCGCCACTCTTCGATCTGCTTCCACCACGTCTTCAGCGCCGGCGCGTTGGGCTTGGCCTCGGCCGCGTCGAGCTGGGCGAGGAATTCGACCAGCACGTCCTTGACGTTGCCGACGATGGGGATGTCGACCTTGACCCGCTTCGAGATCGACGAGGGGTCGATGTCGACGTGGATGATTTTGCGCGGATGCGAGGCGAAATGCTTGGGGTTGCCGATGACGCGGTCGTCGAAGCGGGCGCCGATGGCGATCAGCACGTCGCAGTTCTGCATCGCCATGTTCGCCTCGTAGGTGCCGTGCATGCCCGGCATGCCGAGGAACTGCTCGCTCGACGCGCGGTAGGCGCCCAGGCCCATCAAGGTGTTGGTGCAGGGGAAGCCGAGCTTGTCGACGAGCTTGTTCAACTCCGGCGCCGCATTCGCCAGGATCACGCCGCCGCCCGTGTAGATCATCGGCCGCTCGGCCTGCAGCAGCAACTGCACGGCCTTGCGGATCTGCCCCGAATGGCCCTTGTCGACCGGACGGTAGGAGCGCATCTCGATCTCCTTCGGATACGCGAACACGCACTTGTGCATGCTGATATCCTTGGGGATGTCGACCAGCACGGGGCCGGGACGGCCGGTGCGGGCGATGAAGAAGGCTTTCTTGATCGTTTCGGCCAGATCCTTGACGTCCTTGACGAGGAAGTTGTGCTTGACCACGGGGCGGGTGATGCCGACGGTGTCGCATTCCTGGAAGGCGTCCTGGCCGATGGCGTAGCTCGGCACCTGGCCGGAGATGACCACCATCGGGATCGAATCCATATAGGCCGTCGACAGGCCGGTGACGGCGTTCGTTACGCCGGGGCCGGAGGTGACGAGGGCGACGCCGACCTTGTTCGAGCTGCGCGAATAGGCGTCGGCGGCGTGCACGGCGGCCTGCTCGTGGCGCACGAGCACATGCTGGAATTTGTTTTGCTGGAAGATGGCGTCATAGATGTACAGGACGGCCCCGCCCGGATAGCCGAAGACGTGCTCGACGCCCTCCTCCGCCAGACAGCGCACCAGTATTTCCGCGCCCGTGATGGGTAATGTTGCTTCTGTATTCATAAAACATTCCTTTCAAGGTCCATTGGGAGATTGATCGGATGCTCTTTCCTGACGATATACACGCTACGCAACAGTGCTCCTGCTTCCCTTCTCTCTGCGGGCGCGACATTTCTTTGGGTACCCATAGATACCTTACAAAACGCCGCTAGACGCAACTCGTTCGGCCGGAGTTTCTGTAGCGTTTACACGTATCTCTCGCGCTTGTGGCGCGGGTTAGAGCAAACTGCCTACATATGAAAGCGCGTCCTGTCGCGGTGGGCGTTGTGTGCCGAGGGCGACCAGACCATAGAGCTTCGGGGTGTTCAAAGCGTTCCATACGTTACTGCGTCGCACCATTGCGGTCAAGGTAAATTCTCGGGAAAGTGAATTTCCGGCCCCGAACGTCGTAAAAAACATGCAAGAACAGCGGTTTTTTGCTAGCATGCGCTCAGTTCGCAAAACGCCGCAAGCCAGGAGGCGGGCGGGCGCGGCCGCCAGGCCCGCCAGCGCCTCCCAGACCAGTGCTCCTAACCACCCCGTATCCCCGGCAGCCCGCTCCACATTGCATGGCAACAGACAAAGAACTCTCCGATTTTCTCCAACACGTCGAACGGCGCGCCTTCAAACAGGCCGCGTATGCCGTCCGCAAGGACGAGTCTGCGCTGGACATCGTGCAGGACGCGATGATCAAACTTGCCGAGAAGTATGGCGACAAGCCGGCCGCCGAGCTGCCGATGCTGTTCCAGCGCATCCTGCAGACGACCATACTCGACTACTTCCGCCGCGAAAAGGTGCGCAACACCTGGGTCAGCCTGTTCTCCGGCATGAAGCCGGCCGGCGACGAGCACGAGGACTTTGATATACTCGACACCTACGAGGCGGAGCAGGGCTCGCAGGCGGCCGAATCGAGCGCCGACCAGGTCGAGCGCGCGCAAATGCTTGATTTGATTGACGAAGAGGTACAAAAACTGCCGGCGCGTCAACGCGAAGCCTTCCTCATGCGTTACTGGCAAGACATGGACGTGGCTGAAACAGCCGAAGCGATGGGCTGCTCCGAGGGAAGCGTGAAAACGCATTGCTCCCGCGCAACTCACACCCTCGCCGAATCGCTGAAAGCCAAAGGAATAAAATTATGAATACCGATGATATCAATTTCGCCTACAAGGTGCGGCACGCGCTGAACGAAAAGCTCGACGACCTGCCGGCGTCGACGAGCGAGCGGCTGGCCGCCGCGCGCGCGCTGGCGATGGCGCGCAAGAAGGCGCACGCGCCCGTGCGCGTGGCCCACAGCGTGGCCGCCGGCAACGTCGGCCACCTGCTCTCGCAGCCCTTCGCCTGGCTGGGCCGGATGTCGCTGGTGCTGCCGCTGCTGCTGATGGGCGCCGGCCTGGTCGGCATCTACCAGTTCGAGCAAGACCAGCACATCGCCGAGCTGGCCGAGCTGGACGCGGCCGTGCTGTCGGACGAATTGCCGCTGACGGCCTATCTGGACCACGGCTTCAACGCCTACCTGACGACGAAACGCGAGCAATAGGCATGGCCCGCACCAAGGTTCGCAATGCATTGATCGGCCTGGGCGCGGCTGCGCTGGCGGGCGCCTCGTGGGTGAACGCGAACGCGCCGTCGGCGCCGGCGCCCGCCGCCGCGACGGCCCCGGCCACCCCGGCCGCCGGCACGCCCGTGCCCGCGAAAACCCTGAGCGCCGGCCGCGCCGCGCCGGCCAAGGGCGCGCCGAAAGCGCTCGACAAGCCGCGCTGGGCCGAACTCAGCCGTCCACAACAGGAAGCCCTGCTGCCGCTGGCGGCCGAATGGGACAAGCTGGAAAGCGCGCGCAAGCAAAAATGGCTGGACATCGCCAACCGCTTCGCCTCGATGAAGCCGGACGAGCAACTGCGCGTGCACGAACGCATGCGCGAATGGATCAAACTGACGCCGGAACAGCGCCGCCTGGTGCGCGAGAACTACACGCGCGCGAAGAAAATCGAACCGAGCCAGAAATCGGCGCAATGGGAACAGTACCAGCAACTGCCCGAAGACGAAAAACAAAAACTCGCCGCCGCCGCGGCCGCGAAGAAACAACTGGCGAATCTGCCGAGCGCGGCGCAAAGCAAGGCCAAGACCATCGCGCCGGTCAAGGCGCCTGTGGCGCCGCCGGCCGCCGCGCCTGGCGCCCTGCCGGCGCCGGCAACGCCGGCCACGCCGGCTGCTGCCCCGGCAAGCGCGCCGGCCGCGACAGTGCCGGCACCGGCGCCGGCTGCGCCGGCCAGCGCCCTCCCCTCCACCGTTACCCCGGCCAGCCCGGTAGCACCAACCAATGTCAAATAGTAAGCTCAGCATTACCACGCCCACCGTCCGACGCCGCCTCATCTGCATGATTTACGAAACGCTGCTGCTGGCGGCCGTGGAGCTGGCCGCCGTTGCCGTCTACCTGCTAGCGACGCAAAACCGCCAAACGACGGCCTACACGCACGGACTGCAATTCACGCTCTTCCTCGTCACGGCCGCCTACTTCATCCACTTCTGGAGCGACAGCGGCCACACGCTGGCGATGAAAACCTGGCGCATCAAACTGGTCAAGCCGGGCTACGCGCGGCTGCCGATCAAGATCGCGGCGGCGCGCTTCATGCTGGCGTGGGGATGGTTTTTGCCGGCGCTGGTGGCGTGCTACGCCTTCGACCTGCACAAGGGACAGATGGGCATCGCCATCGGCGTCGGCATGGCAGCCTGGGCCGCCACGGCCTTCCTCGACAAAGACCGCCAGATGCTGCACGACAAATTACTCGGCACGCGCCTGATCCTGCTGCCGAAGCCAGTCAAAGCGAACAAGAACAAAGCCGCTTAAAACACCGACGCCGCCGGGGTCTGACCCCGGTCGTCTGGGGTCAGACCCCGGTCGTCTGGGGTCAGACCCCAGCTGTCGACACAAGCCGCGCGCAACTCAAAAGCGCTCAAAATCCTGCAAATAGCGCCACTGCCCAGACTGCAGCGCCGCCATCGAAATACGCCCTACGCGCAGCCGCTTCATCGCCACCACCGACAGCCCCACCATCTTGCACATATGCTCGATCTGAGCGGGCTGCACCCCCTTCAGCGCAAAGCGCAACCGGGTTTCGTTCTGCCAACTCACCTTGATCGGCGCCAGCGGCTTGCCGTTGAACGGCAAGCCGTGATTGAGCAACGCCAACCCGTTCGGCGCGATATCGCCCGCCACCTCGACAATGAACTCCTGCTCGACCCGCGCCGCCTCATCCACCAGCTTGCGCGCGACGCGGAAATCCTGCGTGAAGATCAACAGACCGCTGGCCTTGGTGTCGAGCGGATTGGTCAGCGTCAGGCCATTCAAATGGCATTTCAGGAAACGCTTGCCGCCGTGGCCGGCCTCGGCCAGGGTATCCTTGCCAAGACAGCTCAGGGCCGGCGTGCCGTCGCGGCCGATGCCGGCGCTGAAGCCGGCAGGCTTGTGCAGCAGGATCGTCACCGGAGGAATCTCCTCCAGCGTGGCGCCGGGCGCCAGCTCGACTCGCTGCTCTGGGGCGACGCGCGCGCCCGGCTCCTCCACCAACTCGCCGTCCACGCTGACCCAGCCGCCCCCGATATACAGCTCGGCCTCGCGGCGCGAACAGGGAAGCGACTCCGCCAGGCGTTTGGCGAGGCGGACGGTGGAATCTGTACTGGAGGATGTCATTGAAAAGAGAGAAGAACGAAGGGAAAGCGGTATTGTACCTGCTATGCCACAGGCGGGCCGCAGGGGCAGTCAGAACCCGCTGCCAACGCTTGGCGCCGCCCGACATCCTGCGCAAACACCCAGCCAGCGCGATGTTGGCTTGGGTAAGACAAAGTTAGCAACGCACTGGATGGAAAATTAAGGCGTCACATCGCCGATATAGCCAGGGACGAAAGCGCTGCCATCGGCGCAAAAACGCCAATCCAGGCGCTGAAAGAATGGCAGCCGGCCAAACCGGAGCTATTCGTTAAACGCGCTCACGATCAAACGGGACTAGACAAATACCTACCCGGGAGAGTAATTGATCGGGCTGTAGCGGACTAACTTTCCCAGGCACCTCAGTTTTTCTCCGGCAGATCTGGAGTGCGACCATTTATCGAAACTAAATATTTACAACCCCGTATAACTAGTTATAAATTCCGATTTAATATAACGCATATCCTTATCCACGTAAACATGTGCGACCACGGCGCAGCCATTGCTCCGGCCATTTTCTTCGGAACGAATTATTCCTTGAAATCTGCCGGAAAACTCATCGTACGAATATTTAATATTTTTTCTCAACAGAAAATTTTCAACCGAAGCGCCACCAGACCCGACATGCAATTCCGAGTTTGCCGCAATAGAAAGTTCAGCTGCGGTGCGACCACAATTACCCATACTACCCCTACCCTTCCAAAGAAATACAGCGGCGATAATTACCAGAAACATTAGCACCCAGCACATCACATATTTAAAATTAATTTTTTCATGCTCATTTTTCATTTCGCACCATCAATTTCTACATTCAAACAGCATTTCCACATCGACTCTTGAATATTCAGAAAAAAACAAGGAGACAAATTTAACGCTCTCAGCCAAATTTCTCAAGTCATTTGGCAAAATTTCTAGCCCTATCGGATTGGTCGGGATGGCGATTTTTTCATACATCCCGATCCGATTTCGCGATATACGACTTACATCCTGCCAGTCAAAAACGTAGATCCCTCGCTTTGCGATATCTATGAAATCATCGGGCCGTGGCATTGGCACGAGCAATCTCGCATCAGAAACCACATCCAAGCCACATATGGACATTTCGACATCCTCGATCTGGATGGAGTTATTACTTAAAACACTAGAAGGAATTGCCCCCTCCCCTCCGGTAACGAACGCGGCCAGATTTCCTGCCGCATCGGATGCCAACCAAACACAGTCAACTCCTACTGGATATTGGTAGATCATAAAATCATCTTTCATCTGATTGAAACAAAGTACCTGGCGGGAACGGCTGACGCCCATAAGTGTCGAGTCCCCTTGGCCTCTGCGCTGCGGGTATCGCTAATCCGGCACCAAACGAGATAGCTCTCGCCGTCGTATGCCCCAACGACGACACTGATTGAATTCAACACGATTAATTTGAGAGAAAAATTTTCTGGATGCGGATACCTACTTGATCCCCGCCTTGTGGAGGCTTTCCACGCCAAACCCATCCCCCCCGTTCGGACCGACGAGTTCCGCAACCTTCGCAATTGACTGAGCCTGATCACTTTTTACAACGGGCCCCGACTGGATCAAACCCGACTGGCCAAATCGTCATATCATCATAAATGGCATCAAAAAATTCTGCCTCCTCTATTCTCTTGCATAGCAAATTAGCTCCGCATAGATTCGCGCCTCTAAAGCTGGCTCCACCTATATCTGCGCCCTCAAAGTTTGCTTTCCAAATATCTGCGCCAGAAAAGTCCGCATAGACTGCAACTGCTTGAGTGAAATCCGCACACCGCAGGTTCGCTCGCAGAAATAAGCTATTCATTAACGCTGCCCCTGCAAACGCTCCGCCCTCAATAATCGCGTCGTTGAAAATGGCATTTCTCACATTCGCATTGCGGAATGTCGCCTGGCTAAGATCCATTCCTTCGAATATTGCGCGATGTAGGCTGTCGCCGTCAAAGCACGCGCCGCTCAAAGAATCACGATCGACTATTCGTTCTTCTCCAGTTTCAAATCGAATAGTAATCAACGTTTTCCCCAATCAAAAAAAATCAATTTGAATTTCATAGATCAGCTTAGCATTAGCTGCACGTGTAAGAGGCGCGGCACCTGCAACAACCACCAGCATCTTTCCTGCCAACTTCCGGCAATATACCTATGAAAACGCTGATCAATTCATCCTTCTAGCCAAATTGGCATATCCAACCGACATCGGCGATCAACCGCCGGAATGTGGCATCGGTAAGACGCGGAAGGCGAACGCGCGTTTACGATCAAACGGGGCTGGAGACGCAGCAAGCGTGGCCATTAGCCTTTCTATTTCTCTGGCTCATGAATCTGCCCAGTGCTGACCAAGAAAATATTCAATCTCCACTCCCTTACCAACAATATCATTTCGATTATAAAAGTTCAAGCAATCAGGCAAAATCTTTCCTTTTCTTCTAGTTTTACTTTTATTCATAAATTTCATCGAATTAACTATCAGGCAATAGCGCAGACATCCCAAATTCTCGCCAGAATGATTACCACCTTTTATTACCGCAGAAAAATCAAACAGCAAACGACTCATAATCCAAAGATCAATCGTTTTAATGCTTCCACCCAACAATTTATTGAAGAAGTTACCATTAATCTCCCCAAGAAAAGGCTGAAGCTCTACGACCGCAAAGGCCAATTCTTCCGATTTATTTCTTTCGGCATAAAATAATCGAAGCTCTTGTAAATCCGAGCGCAAAGCACGATCCAACGATTGCGCTGCCTGATATGCAAAAAAACCAATTCCATCAAATAAATTCCTTACTACTTCGATCGATCCCACATAAATTCCTTTACAAAATTAGCGTGAGGACGGCTGTCTCCAAAACTTTCCATCAAGGCGCTTGATAGTAAATTTGATTTTTATCACCAATTGGATACAGCATTAATGAAGGAATAACCACTCCATTATCTCGTGGGCCAATCTTTGGCATAGGCAACATAGAGCCTACAGGAGCATTGAACTCCACGTAAGAGTTTGTTTTTGAAGGTGCCACAACACCCCAATTTTTCCCAGCTGTTTTTAGTGGCCCACACATGACGCAGACTGAGTAACGTATCTGTTTGGGCTCGATAGCATTGTCTCCCAAATTATGTCATTCCTACTAGGACTACCGGCACCTCCCCTGTTTGCCGAATCAGCGTAGCTCACTGCATCCTATCGTACCGCAGCGGCCAAATCCCAGCATCCATGCGGGTTTCCGCGCCATGCGTGGGGTGCGTTATCCAGTTAAAAGAGCGAGACCCCCTAATGCGAGTTTTGGGCCCGTCGCCATTGCGCCTCCGCCGCAGGCGTCACCGCCGCCCTAAATGGCACTCATTCCGAAGAGACATTAAGAGGTCGCAATCATATGGCAGTCCTGGCTCAAGAATTGCGAGTAAGGCTTCGTTAGAAATTTCTTCCAAAGTCGTCGTATAAACGAAGAAGTTAATGACGTCGCTTGGACAATCGTCATTATGGTACGTCGTCGCCACTGTTGCACAGCGGGACTGCCGAAAAATCAAGTTATCCACTAGATCGTGCAATTCTTCAGCAAAATCTCCCGCACAGACAAAATATGTACAACCATCCTCTAGCAAATCTTCAACAATTTCCTCCCAGAATATCAGAGAACCCGGCTCAGCGCGCCAGGCCGACAAAAGAGTTACGCGAGGAATAGCACCAGACGCAGCCAAGTCATCGCGGAAGCTGCGCCGATCAGAGATGATTAATCGCCTACCGTTCAAGCATGTGCGTTCCTGTTCCATTACTTCCCCAAAAGATCAAAAATCTTGTCAACGAAATTTTTTTGAATCTCAACGCGAATATCTTGGACGCGCGGAGCCTGCTGCGCCTCAATCTGAGCCTTGGACAGATTTTCCATACCTGGTCGCACCGTACCCCGCACCGGCCCTCGCTGGCGGTTACCAGCGGCGGCAACAGCACCGGGCGGCATTTTCGGCATGATACGAACGGTATACAAATGGGATACGACCAGTGGCCGATGGGATACGACAGGATACGAACAGGATACGAGTCACCCGTGCCACCGCTTCCGTCCGGCCCGCCGCTAAAGCTAGGCATTGTCCACGGACGAGACCGTGTTGGGATGTGGTCACTGACCCCGCGCCCCGGAAATAGCCACAGCTAATCCTCAACGACTTCTTGCCGAGTCAGTTTCAGATCATAAAAATTGCTCGTCCCATTTAGCAAGCCAATGCTCGCATTTATCATTCAAATCCGGCCAACACGATGCAATCCTTGTGAAGTGACTCTCCATCTCAGCCCTTGTCGGAAACGGATAAACTTCGTTCATATTCAAGGCCACTTCCACCTTATATTTATCGTCGGAATGGAACCATTCGCGTCTGACCTGACCAATTTCCTCACCATTATCGACCATACACCAAATTAACCTATCGAATACCTCTGACACTGCATCAGCTGGCAGGCCATTAACTCGATTGGCGACAATGTGTTCCATAAATTCTTTCATTCGCTGCATAGCTGATCCTCTTATGGCACTCTACGATAAACGGTGGTAATTGAACTATTCATAGGTAGCGGCTCACCTCTGGTGCTCTTCTGCACACCAAATGCATGCGATCTCACCATCGGCCCCGAAGAAATCACTTCAAATCCGGCAGCCTTTGCATCAAGCGCACCCATTGGCTTCGCAAATCTATTGGCGGGAGAACCCGTGACGTACAACATTCCACCCGGTTGCATTACCCTCGCCGTTTCCGCACTAACAGGATTGAACCCAAACGGATTTATAGAATGAGCCTGCGAGAATGATCCATTCTTAAAAGGCAGCTTAGTCGCATCCGCAACCACATTTACACCGTTTACAGCTCGAAGATCAACGTTGATTGCTCCAGCCATCGCGTTGTCCCCAGCATCCAGGTTCAAGGTTCGACCTCCCGAAGGAACACCGTCGGCCATTGATTGCATCTCAAGCCCGAAACCCAAAAAGGCCAAAAATGCCCGTCCAGCAGAGGTGGTAGCCAACGCGGCGGTGCCGGATCCGCCGAGCATCGCACTAGTCCCTGCTACCGCGAGAGGCTGTAATGGCTCATAAACACCACCATTACCATTCTGAACGTCGTTACGGTGTTGTTCCACGAACCTGTCAGCCGCTCCACCGCCCCCAGCTTTCAGCGGAAATAGGCGGCGAAGACGTCGACCAGGCGTCGCAGGTCGGCGCGGGTGGCGTCGAGGTGGGTCACGAGGCGCAGGCGAGGCGCCATCGACACGCGGATGCGCTCAGCCTGCAGCGCCGCGTTCAGCCCGGCGCAGGCATCCGCCGGCAGGTCGACGTAGAGGATGTTGGTTTGCGGCGTGCTGACGCTGATGCCGGGAATTTGCGCCAGCGCCTGCGCCAGGAAGGCGGCGTTGGCGTGGTCGTCCGCCAGCCGCGCGACGTTGTGTTCCAGCGCGTACATGCCGGCGGCGGCCAGGCCGCCCGCCTGGCGCATGCCGCCGCCCAGCATTTTGCGCCAGCGCTTGGCTTGGGCGATGAAGGTTTTGTCGCCGCACAGCAGCGAGCCGACGGGCGCGCCCAGCCCTTTCGACAGGCAGACGGAGACGCTGTCGAAACCGGCCACGGCGGCGCGCAGGCTGATGCCCTGTTTGACGGCGGCGTTGCAGATGCGCGCGCCGTCCAGGTGGGTGGCCAGGCCGCGGCCGTGCGCCAGCGCGGTCGCCTGCGCCAGGTAGTCGGCGCCCAGCACGCGCCCGCCTATGGTGTTTTCCAGGGCCAGCAGTTTGCTGCGCGCGAAGTGGAAGTCGTCCGGTTTGATTTGCGCCGCGATGTCGGCCAGCGCCAGGCTGCCGTCGGCCTGGTTGGCGATCGGCTGCGGCTGGATGCTGCCCAGCACGGCCGCGCCGCCCGCTTCGTAGCGGAAGGTGTGCGCTTCCTGGCCGACCAGGTATTCGTCGCCGCGGCCGCAGTGCACCAGCAGGCCGATCAGGTTGCTTTGCGTGCCGGACGGGGCGAACAGCACCGCCTCGAAGCCGAACAGCTCGGCCGCGTAGTCTTGCAGGCGGTTGACGCTGGGGTCGTCGCCGTAGACGTCGTCGCCCAGCGGCGCCGCGTGCATCGCTTCGCGCATCGCCGCGCCGGGGTGGGTGACGGTGTCGCTGCGCAGGTCCAGCCATTGCTCGTACAACTCACTAATCACGCGCCCTCGTTTGCGGTTTATTGAACGGCTTGCGCTTGAGCCACTTGCTCGGCGAAGAAGCGCTGCCCCATTTCTTCCAGTCCCAGCGTTTCCAGCACTTCGCTCAGGCGCTCGGTGGGGCGCTGGCGCGGCAGGTTTTTGTAGCTGGCGATGATCAGCTCGTTTTTCATCGAGTGTTCCCATCCTACCAGTTCCGTCACGCTGACCTGGTAGCCGTGGGCTTCCAGTTGCAGGCAGCGCAGCACGTTGGTGATCTGGCTGCCGAATTCGCGCGTGTGCAGCGGGTGGCGCCACAGTTCCGTCAGCGCGTTCTTGCCCAGGGCCTTGCCTTTGTTCTTCTTCAGCACGGAGGCCACTTCGGCCTGGCAGCACGGCACCAGCACCATGAATTTGGCGCGTTTTTTCAGGGCGAACTGGATGGCGTCGTCGGTCGCCGTGTTGCAGGCGTGCAGGGCCGTGACGACGTCGATCTGCCGCGGCAGCAGCTCCGACTCGGTCGATTCGGCCACCGACAGGTTGAGGAAGGACATGCCGGGGAAGTCCAGTTTCTTCGCCAGTTCCTGTGATTTTTGCACCAGTTCTTCGCGGGTTTCGATGCCGTAGATGCGCGAGCCGTCGTTCAAGGTCTTGAAGAACAGGTCGTACAGGATGAAGCCCAGGTAGGATTTGCCGGCGCCATGGTCCACCAGCGAGATGGCCGGATGGTCTTGCTGGATTTCCTTGAGCAGCGGCTCGATGAACTGGTACAGGTGGTAGACCTGTTTCAGTTTGCGCCGGCTGTCCTGGTTCATCTTGCCCTCGCGGGTCAGGATGTGCAGTTCTTGCAGCAGTGCGATGGACTGGCCCGGTTTGATCTCGGGCATGGCGGCTACGGTTGTGGCGACGTCCGCCACCGGCTTAGCGCGCTTCATCGATCCACGCCGCCTGTATCGCTTCCAGCACTTTTTCGCCGCCACGGCTGTGGTCGTCGTCGAAGCCTTCCAGGTCCACTACCCAGTTGTGCAGGTCGGTGAAGCGTATCGTCAGCGGGTCGATGTCCGGGTATTGGTCGTACAGCGCTTCCGCGATGACGTTGATGTCACTCCATTTCATGTCGGGCTCCGGTAAATTAGTGGCTGCCTTCGCTGACCTGGTTGATGGTGTACTTCGGAATTTCGACGACAAGGTCGGTGTCGGCGACGATGGCCTGGCACGACAGGCGCGACACGGCTTCCAGGCCCCAGGCCTTGTCGAGCAGGTCTTCTTCCGTTTCGTTCGCTTCGCCCAGCGAGGCGAAGCCTTCGCGCACCAGCACGTGGCAGGTGGTGCAGGCGCAGGATTTTTCGCAGGCGTGCTCGATGTGGATGTCGTTTTCGAGCATGACGTCGCACAGCGATTTGCCGGCCGGCGCGTCGATGACGGCGCCCTCGGGGCACAGTTTGGGGTGGGGCAGGAAGACGATTTGTGGCACTTGTAACCTCTAGATGTAAAGTTTGCGGCCGCTTAGGCGACCTGGTCCAGCGTTTTGCCCTTCAGGGCGCTGCGCACGCTGCGGTCCATGCGGCGCGAGGCGAATTCCTCGGTGCCGTTGGCGAGCGCCTCGACGGCCAGCTTGATGCCGCTGTGGCCGAGCGCGCCGGCGGCCGAGCCGGTGACGGCGTCGCGCACGGCCTGCATCAGCGCCGCGACGGCGGCGCGTTCGGCGGCGTCGAGCAGGCCGCCGTCCTCGTCCAGCGCCGACTGGGTCGCCAGCAGGATGCGCTCGGCCTCGACCTGCTCTTCGCGCAGCGCGCGCGCGGCCATGTCGACGTCGGCCGAGCTGTAGGAGTCTTGCAGCATGCGCGCGACGTCGTCGTCGCCCAGGCCGTAGGCCGGCTTGACGCTGATCGACGCTTCCACGCCGGAGCGCAGTTCGCGCGCCGACACCGACAGCAGGCCGTCGGCGTCGACCTGGTAGGTGATGCGGATGCGCGCGGCGCCGGCCACCATGGGCGGGATGCCGCGCAGCTCGAAGCGGGCCAGCGAGCGGCAGTCCGACACCAGTTCGCGTTCGCCCTGCAGCACGTGCACGGCCAGGGCCGTCTGGCCGTCCTTGAAGGTGGTGAATTCCTGGGCCCGCGCGCAGGGGATGGTGGAGTTGCGCGGGATGATCTTCTCGACCAGGCCGCCCATCGTCTCGATGCCCAGCGACAGCGGGATGACGTCCAGCAACAGCCAGTCGTCGCCGGCGGCGCGGTTGCCGGCCAGCAGATTGGCCTGCATCGCCGCACCCAGCGCGACCACCTTGTCGGGGTCGATGTTGGCGTGCGGGATGGTGTGGAAGTATTCGCCGACGGCGCGGCGCACGTGCGGCATGCGCGTTGCGCCGCCGACCATGACCACACCGTCGACGTCGTCGACGTCGACGTGGGCGTCGCGCAGCGCCTTCTTGATCGCGCTCATGGTCTTGGCGACCAGGTGCTTGGTGATGTCGGTGAAGGTTTCCGCCGTCACGCGCAGGCGCACTTCCTCGCCGGAGTTGAGGATGGCGTCCACGCTCACTTCGGCGTTGGTCGACAGCAGTTCCTTCGCCTCGCGCGCCTTCACTTTCAGGATCGCCGTGTCCTCGTCGGACAGGGGCGCCAGTTTTTCCTGCTCGTGTATCCAGCAGAACAGGCGGTGGTCGAAGTCGTCGCCGCCCAGGGCCGAGTCGCCGCCGGTGGAGAGCACCTCGAAGACGCCCTTGCTCAGTTTCAGGATCGAGATGTCGAAGGTGCCGCCGCCCAGGTCGTAGACGGCGTAGATGCCCTCGGAGGCGTTGTCGAGGCCGTAGGCGATGGCGGCGGCCGTGGGTTCGCTCAGCAGGCGCAGCACGTTCAGGCCGGCCAGCTGGGCCGCGTCCTTGGTGGCCTGGCGCTGGGCGTCGTCGAAGTAGGCCGGCACGGTGATGACGGCGCCGACCAGGTCGTCGCCGAGCGCGTCCTCGGCGCGCTGGCGCAGCGTGGCCAGGATCTGCGCCGAGATCTCCACCGGGCTTTTAATGCCGGCCACGGTTTTCAGTTGCACCATGCCTGGCGTGTCCTGGAAGTCGTAGGGCAGGTTTTCCGCGTAGGCGATGTCGTGCAGGCCGCGCCCCATGAAGCGCTTGACGGAGACGATGGTGTTTTTCGGGTCGGTGGTCTGGGCCGCCTGCGCCTTGTAGCCGATGTTGGCGTGGCCGTTCGGCAGGTAGCGCACGACGGACGGCAGCAAGGTGCGGCCCTCCTCGTCGGCCAGGACTTCGGGGATGCTGTTGCGCACGGTGGCGACCAGCGAATTGGTCGTGCCCAGGTCGATGCCGACGGCCAGCCGGTGCTGGTGCGGCGCGGTCGACATGCCCGGTTCGGAAATTTGCAGAAGTGCCATGTATGTATGCCTTGTGGCTCTGATTTAGTTAGATTCTTTGGCTGGCCGCTTGCGCCGGCGAGCCAGGGCTGGCCTAGGCCTCGATCGCCTCGAAGGCGAAGTGGACTTCCTCGCCGAATTTTTCCAGGAACATCAGCGCGCGCACGCCCTGGGCCGCCGCATGGAAATCGCCGGCGTCGAGCCGCGCGCCGACCTCGGCCAGGCGCGCCTTGCGCTCGGACTTCAGCTGCCCGTCAAGCGCCTCCAGCGCCGCCACATCCTTGCCGGCGCGCGCCTCGCCCAGCTCCTCGCGCCATTCCATCTGCTGCATCAGGAAGGCCATCGGCATGGCCGTGTTCGACTCCGTCTGCAGGTCGACGCCGTTCAGCTCGCACAGATACTGGGCCCGCTTTTGCGGCTTCTTCAGGGTCTGGTAGGCTTCGTTGGCGCGCGTGGCCCATTGCATCGCGACGCGCTTTTCGGCGTCGCTCGCGTTGACGAATTTATCGGGATGGACCCGGCTCTGGACTTCGCGGTAGGCCGCGTCGAGGGCGCCGGCGTCGAGCGCGAACTGTTGCGGCAGGTGGAAGAGTTCGAAATGGTTTTGCATGGCTACGTCTATCTGTTTGCTACTGGATCAATCAGATGACCGCGGCGCAAGGGGTGGTGGCTTTAGATGCGGAAGCTTTCGCCGCAGCCGCAGGCATCCTTCTCGTTCGGATTGTGGAACTTGAAGCCTTCGTTCAAGCCCTCGCGGGCGAAGTCGAGTTCGGTGCCGTCGATGTAGGGCAGGCTTTTCGGGTCGACGAAGACCTTGACGCCGTGCGACTCGAAGACGCTGTCCTCGGCGGCGACGTCATCGACATACTCGAGCTTGTAGGCCAGGCCCGAGCAGCCGGTGGTGCGCACGCCAAACCGCAGGCCGACGCCCTTGCCGCGGCGCTCGATGTAACGGCTGATGTGCTTCGCCGCTTTTTCCGTCAGGGTAATTGCCATTCATTCCTCCGCTCCCGTCCTCGCTGGAGGACGGGTGTCAAAAACTGCTGCTTATGCCGCCGCAGGGTGGCGGTTCTGGTAGTCCAGCACCGCGGCCTTGATGGCGTCTTCGGCCAGGATCGAGCAGTGGATCTTGACCGGCGGCAGCGCCAGTTCTTCGGCGATCTGCGTGTTCTTGATCGACAGCGCCTGGTCCAGGGTCTTGCCCTTGACCCACTCCGTCACCAGCGAGCTCGACGCGATGGCCGAACCGCAGCCGTAGGTCTTGAATTTCGCGTCTTCGATCAGGCCGTCCGCGCCCACCTTGATTTGCAGCTTCATCACGTCGCCGCAGGCCGGCGCGCCGACCATGCCGGTGCCGATCGTGTCGTCGCCCTTGTCGAAGGCGCCGACGTTGCGCGGGTTTTCGTAGTGATCGAGTACTTTTTCCGAGTATGCCATTTTGATGCTCCTAAATTTAAACCGGGCCTCCCGCGTGCGGGCGGCCATGAACGCAATTAGTGCGCCGCCCACTGGATCGAGTTGATGTCGATCCCTTCCTTGAACATGTCCCACAGCGGCGACAGCTCACGCAATTTGCTGACCTTGGCCTTGAGCAGCTCGACGGCGAAGTCGATGTCCGCCTCGGTCGAGAAGCGGCCGATGGTGAAGCGGATCGAGCTGTGCGCCAGTTCGTCGCTGCGGCCCAGCGCGCGCAGCACGTAGGACGGCTCCAGGCTGGCCGAGGTGCAGGCCGAACCGGACGACACGGCGATGTCCTTGATGGCCATGATCAGCGATTCGCCTTCGACGTAGTTGAAGCTGACGTTCAGGTTGTGCGGCACGCGGTGCGCCATGTCGCCGTTGACGTAGACTTCCTCGATTTCCTGCAAGCCCTTGGCCAGGCGGTCGCGCAGGGCCTGGATGCGGACGATTTCCGCGTCCATCTCTTCCTTGGCCAGGCGGAACGCCTCGCCCATGCCGACGATCTGGTGGGTCGGCAAGGTGCCCGAGCGCAGGCCGCGCTCGTGGCCGCCGCCGTGCATCTGCGCTTCGATGCGCACGCGCGGCTTGCGGCAGACGTACAGCGCGCCCACGCCTTTCGGGCCGTAGGTCTTGTGCGCCGTGAAGGTCATCAGGTCGACCTTGGTCTTTTGCAGGTCGATGGCCAGCTTGCCGGTGGCCTGGGCGGCGTCGCAGTGGAAGATGATGCCCTTCGAGCGGCACAGCGCGCCGATCTCGTCGATCGGCTGGATGACGCCGATTTCATTGTTGACCAGCATCACGGAGACGAGGATGGTGTCCGGGCGGATGGCCGCCGTCAGTTGCTCGATCGTGATCAGGCCGTTGTCCTGCGGCTCCAGGTAGGTGGCGTCGAAGCCGACGCGCTCCAGTTCGCGCACCGTGTCCAGCACGGCCTTGTGCTCGGTCTTGACGGTGATGATGTGCTTGCCCTTGGTCTTGTAGAACTGCGCCGCGCCCTTGATCGCCAGGTTGTTGCTTTCCGTCGCGCCCGAGGTCCAGATGATCTCGCGCGGGTCGGCGTTGACGAGGGCGGCCACGTGGCCGCGCGCCTCTTCGACGGCCTTTTCCGCGGTCCAGCCGTACATGTGGCTGCGCGAAGCGGGATTGCCGAACTGCTCGCGCAGGTAGGGGATCATCTTGTCGGCCACGCGCGGGTCGATCGGCGTCGTCGCCGAATAGTCCATATAGATGGGGAAATGCGGCGCCGTTTCAAAGTGCACTACTGGGCCAAGGTTTTTTTCGGGGGCATTCATCAAATCACTCCATGCATTCAAGCAGACTGTATATTCTATTAACCCAGCGCAACGTGGTTGCGATGCATCACCATCACGTTTTGTTCGGCGTTCTTTTGTCTCTGTTGGTCGACCAGATCCTGCAGGGACACAGAATCCAGGTAGTCGACCATTTTTTCATTCAGCGTAGACCACAGCTCATGCGTCATGCAGCGCGCGCCGGTGGCGGCGTCGGCGCCGTGGCAATGTTCCTTGCCGCCGCACTGGGTTGCGTCGAGGGGCTCGTCGACGGCGATGATGATGTCGGCCACCGTGACCTTGTCGGCGCGGCGCGCCAGACTGTAGCCGCCGCCGGGGCCGCGGATCGACTCGACGATCTCATGGCGGCGCAGCTTGCCGAACAATTGTTCCAGATACGACAGGGAAATCGACTGGCGCTGGCTGATGCCCGACAGCGTGACCGGACCCTTGCCCTGGCGCATGGCAAGATCGATCATTGCAGTCACGGCAAAACGGCCTTTAGTAGTCAGACGCATACCACCTCGGTTGAACTCGGTTAAAATGTCGCGTGTCCAACTAGGAAGCCCTGATTAGTTGAACGATTTAGTCAAGTATAACAAATCCGCGTGGGTTTGTCAGAGCGCCCCCAAAACGGCGCGGCCGGCGCTCAGGCGCGCAGGGCCGCGCGCACCTGCATCAATGCAAATCCCAACAGATTCAAGCCCTTCCAGCTGCCCGGCGCGGCGATGGCCGCATCGTTGGCGGCCATGCCGACGCCCCAGATCGGATCGACCGGGCTGGCCTCGACGATGACACTGTTGGCGCTAGACAACAGAAACTTCTTCAAAGACGGGTTTTGCCCGAATTTCGCCAGATTGCCGTCGAACACGATGGCTTCGCGCGCCCCCTCCCACTTGGCCGAGTCGAAATTGGCGACCAGGCGGCCGAGCTTTTTCACTTCGGACGGCAATTGCGCGGCGATGATGCGGGCTTCGACGGCCGTATCGCCGAACAGCGCGGCCTTGCGCGCCATCATGTAATGCTCGGCGGTGGGGTAGCGCACGCCGTCGACGCTGAAGGCGGCCGGATACCACTGGCTCATGCAGCTTTTGTCGACCAGCGAGGCTTTCGCCGGCGTGTGGCCCCAGAAACACAGATAGTCCGGGGTGGCGCCGGCGGCTATGGCGGCCAGCAACTCTTGGGTGTTTTTGATCTTCATATCGCTCAATTCATCATTTATTTAGAAATACGCGGGCAGCCGACTCAGGCCCGCAACAGGCGCATCGGCCCAAACAGTGCCTGCATCGCCCCATTGCCGATAAAGCTCAGGTTATACGGATGCTCCGACTGCACCTGCGGCAGCCGCGCCGCGGCCGGCAGGCGCTTCAACTGTTCGGCAATCTTCCCCCACAACACCAGGGTTGGCGCCGTGCGCTCGGCCAGCGCCCCCAGCACCACCTCCAGGAACGGCAGCCAGGCCCTGGCGTCCTGCACCGGCGGCACATGGGCGCGGAACACCAGCGCCGCGTTCAGCAGCAGGAAGCCGTGGCGCGTCAGGTTCGCCTGCAATTGCGCCAGCGTCTGGATCGTGCCATTGCCGCGCGCCCTGGCCGCCACCGGCGCCAGCGCGGCGCCCGAGGTGTCATCCAGGCGCAACTGACCGTCGGCCACCAGCAGCATCTTCATGAAATTGCGCAGCGAAGTGGCGCGGTTGACGGGCTTCGACAGGCCGGCCTCGGACCACAGGCTGGCGACGGCGCCGTCCATGAAGCAGACGCCGGTCGCGCTTTCGGCGCGCGGATACGGCCCCTCGCCCACCAGCACATACTTGACTTGCTCCAGCGGCAAGGCGAACGCGGCGAACAGGCGCTGCCCGGTCGGCAGGTAGCGATCCGCGGCCAGGGCCGGCAGATAGGCCGGGTCGGCCGCGGCGACGGCCTCCAGCCCCTTCAGCAATATCGGGCGCCAGGAAGCGTCGGCCAGGGCCAGCGCGTCAAGAATGGGGGCGGGAATGGAAGTCGAAGTCATCGGACGCAGCGCGCAAAAGTCCGAATTGTAGCGCAACGCCTGGTTTTCATCCCATCGGCACAGCCGGGGACAGACCACGATTTTCAAGAAACTATTCCTTGAAAATCGTGGTCTGTCCCCGGCTTTCGTTTTAGAACGCGTGCGTGATGCCGACGTTGAACAGCGACGAGTAGTCAAAGGCCTTGCCGTCGTGGCCGTCGTAGCCATCGATGCCGAACGCGGCATTGCCTTTGTTTTTGATGCGCGCATACGAGGTGTACAGCGTGGTGCGCTTGGACATCGAGTACAGGTAGCCCACGGCGTATTGGTCGGCCGTGTTGGCGTTCGAGTTCTTGCCCGTCGATCGGTTCCAGCTGGCCAGCACTTGGCCGTTCGAGGCCACCGGCGCGCTCACGCCCAGCAAGTAGTAGTTCGCCTTGTCTTCGACTCCGGCGGAGTTGGCCTTTTTGGTGGCCGCCAGCGCGTGCAGCTTGGCGGCGCCGAAGTCGTAGGTGAGGCCCAGCGCGTCGCTCTTCTGGTTGTAGTTGAGCGTCGCGGGGTTCACGACGCCGGCGCTGTTGTCGTGGATATGCACGTAGCCGACGTAGACCGGACCCTGGTTGTAGCTGACGCTGGCGATGCCGATGTTGCCGTGGCGCGACTCCGCCGCCTCGCCCAGGCCGTACAGCACGCTGCCGCTGAAGCCTTGCACGTTCGGCGTATCGTAGCGCACGCTGTTGTTGGCGCGGAAGGCGGACAAGCCCATCCAGCCCTGCTGCGGCACGCCTCCCAGGCGGCCGACCGGATACAGGGCCTTGTTGCCGGCATGGATGTTGCCGGCGGAACCGGCCAGGCCCACGCCCATCGGGTCCACGCTGCTGAGCAATTCGAATGCCGGCGTGTCCTGGCGGCCCAGGTGCACGGAGCCGTAGTTGCTGTTCAGGCCGACGCGGGAGGTACGGCCGAACAGGCGACCGCCCTGCTCGGACATGCCGTTGTCCAGTGTGATGCCCATTTCCAGCTTGAAGTCGGCGCTCAGGCCGCCGCCGAGGTCTTCCTTGCCTTTGAAGCCGAGGCGGCTGCCGGCCAGGTTGTTGCCGGCGCTGGAGTCGATGCGCGTCGTCGAGCCGTTCGATTGCAGGCCGCCATTGCTGCCGGAGTAGCGATTCAGCGAGACGTCGGCGATGCCGTAAATGGTCACGCTGGATTGCGCCGCCGCGAACGCTGGGGCGCCCAATACCGCAAGTGCTATCAGTGCTTTTTTCATTTTTGTCGTCTCGTAATTATTGAATGGATGCCACCATTCCATCATAGCCGCGATTGCCGGGGCCGCCTACCAAGACTCATGAAACTGTATTGTTAGTGCAACAAGTGGTCACTACCAATGGGAAAGTGCGGCACTGCGCACCAGGGGAAAGCCGGGGCCGGCCGCCGGGACCGGGGGCCGACCCCGGCTTGGGGTCGCGGCGCTGTCTGCGCGCTTACAGGGCGGTGCGCAGCTCGAACAACTCGGGGAACAGCACGACGTCGAGCATCTTGCGCAGGTAGCCGACGCCGTCGGTGCCGCCGGTGCCCGTCTTGAAGCCGATCACGCGCTCGACCGTGGTGGCGTGGCGGAAGCGCCACAGGCGGAACGCGGTTTCCAGGTCCACCAGTTTCTCCGCCAGTTCGTACAGCGGCCAGTATTGCTCGGTGTGCTGATACACCGTCGTCCAGGCCGCCTTGACGGAGGCGTTGCTGACGGTCGGCAGGCGCCAGTCGGCGCTCAGGCGTTCCGCGTCGACCGGCAGGCCGGCGCGCGCCATCACCATGACGGCCTCGTCGTAGATCGACGGCGCGCACAGCACGCCTTCGAGCGCCGCGTGGGCCGCCGCCTTGTGCCGGTGCACCTGCAGGTGGGTGGCGTTCTTGTTCCCCAGCAGGAACTCGATTTCCCGGTACTGGTGCGACTGGAAGCCGGACGATGCGCCCAGATACGGGCGGATCGCCGTGTATTCCGGCGGCGTCATCGTCGCCAGCACGTCCCAGGCGTGCACCAGCTGGTTCATGATGCTGGCGACGCGGGCCAGCATTTTGAAGGCCGCCGGCAACTGGTCGCGCTGCATGCAGGCGCGCACGGCGTGCAGCTCGTGCAGCATCAGTTTCATCCACAGCTCGCTGGTCTGGTGCTGGACGATGAACAGCATTTCATTGTGCTCGGGCGACTTCGGGTGCTGCGCCGACAGGATCACGTCCAGCGACAGGTAGTCGCCGTAGCTCATGGCGTCGCTGAAGTCGAGCTTGGCGCCGTGGTAGTCGGTCTTGCTGGAAAATGGGCATTCCATCTTGTTCTCCCCCCCCCTCAGGTGACGGCGCCGCGGGCGGCGTCGATCTGGTAATCACCCTCGTCGAGGATGCGCTTGAGCGTCTGCACGGCGCCCCACACTTCGCTGTAGCTGGTGTACAGCGGCGTGAAGCCGAAGCGCATCACGTGCGGCTCGCGGTAGTCGCCGATGACGCCGTGGGCGATCAGCGACTGCATCACCGCGTAGCCGTGCCGGTGGCTGAAGCTGACGTGGCTGCCGCGTTCGGCGTGGGCCAGCGGGGTCACCAGTTCCAGGCCGTGCGCGCCGCAATGTTCTTCGACGAGGGCGATGAACAGGTCGCTCAGCGCCAGCGACTTGCGGCGCAGCGCCGCCATCGTCACCAGGTCGAAGACGTCGAGGCCGCATTCGATCAGCGCCAGCGAGGCGATCGGCTGGGTGCCGCACATGGCGCGGCGGATGCCGGCGGCCGGCACGAAGGACGCTTGCATGGCGAACGGCTGGCGGTGCGCCCACCAACCCGACAGCGGCTGGCTGAAATCGGCCTGGTGGCGCTCCGGCACCCAGATGAAGGCCGGCGCGCCGGGGCCGCCGTTCAGGTATTTATAGGTGCAGCCGACGGCGAAGTCGGCCTGCGCCGCCCGCAGGTCGACCTCGACCGCGCCGGCCGAATGGGCCAGGTCCCAGATCATCAAGGCGCCGGCTTCGTGCGCCTGGGCCGTGACGGCCGGCATGTCGAACATGCGGCCGGTGCGGTAGTTGACGTGGGTGAGCATGACGACGGCGACGTCGTCGTGCAGCGCGGCCGGCAACTGGTCCCAGGAGTCGAGCAGTTGCAGCGTGTAGCCGCGGTCCAGCCACTCGATGATTCCCTGCGCCATGTAGATGTCGGTGGGAAAGCTGTCGCGCTCGGTGACGATGGTGCGCCGCTGCGCCCGTTCCGGATGGTTCGCCTGCAGCTTGATGGCCGCCGCCAGCGCCTTGAACAGGTTGACCGAGGTGGAGTCGGTGATGACGACCTCACCCTTGCCGGCGCCGACCAGCGGCGCCAGCTTGTCGCCTAGGCGGCTGGGCAAGTCGTACCAGCCGGCCGTGTTCCAGCTGCAGATGAGGCCATCGCCCCACTCCGCTTCCAGCACGTCGTGGGCGCGCCGCAGCGCCGCCTTCGGACGGGCGCCCAGGGAGTTGCCGTCGAGGTAGGTGATGCCGGCGGGCAGCGAGAACTGGCCGCGCAGCGCGGCCAGCGGGTCGGCGGCGTCGAGCGCCAGGCAGTCGTGTTGTGTCGTCATGAAAAATCTCCTGTATATGGCCGGAAGGGCCTGTTTGTTGCGTGACAGGAGTATTTTAGGGGAAGGCGGCGCGGTTTTTTCTGCAAAAGCGAGCGCCATTTCTTCCATATTTCGCATATTATTCTGATTACACAATCAAAATAAGAGAATAATTCGAATGAACCTCGACGCGATCGATTTCGCCATTTTGAAGGCGCTGCAGCAGGATGGCCGTATCAGCAACCTGAAGCTGGCGGAGAAGGTGTGCCTGTCGCCGTCGGCCTGCTTGCGCCGCGTCGGCATGCTGGAGCAGTCCGGCGTCATCCAGGGTTACACGGCGCAACTCGACGCCGGCATGCTGGGGCTGGAGGTGGAAGCGTTCGTGATGATTACGATGCGCCGCGACGTCGAGCACTGGCATGAGCAATTCGTCGCCGCGCTGCAGAACATGGACGAGGTGGTCGGTTCGCATATTGTCACGGGCGAGGCGAACTACCTGCTGCGGGTGCGCGCCCGCAACCTCAAGCATTACTCCGATTTCGTGCTGGAGAAGCTCTACAAGATTGCCGGCGTGCTCGACATCCGCTCCTACATGGTGCTGCAAACCATAGGCGAAAGCGCCGTGCTCGGCGAGCCGGCGGCGGCCGGCAAGGCGTGAGCGGCGGCGCCGGCGCTTACTCGGCGTCGGGCTGCCGCGCCGGGTGGGCGGCGATGAAGGCCGGGTGCGCGGCGCAGCGCGCGTGGATGCGCGCCACGGTCGGGTAGGCCGCCAGGTCGAGCTCGAAGCGCTCGGCGTTAAAAGCCTGCGGCTCCAGGCAGCAGTCGGCCAGCGTCGGCGTGTCGCCGTGGCAGAATTCGCCCGTGCCCGGATTGCCCGCCAGCAGCGCTTCGAGCGTCGCCAAGCCCTCGGCCAGCCAGTGCCGATACCAGACCATCTTCACCTCATCGGACACGCCCAGCGTGTGCTTGAGGTATTTCAGCACGCGCAGATTGGTCAGCGGATGGGTGTCGGCGGCCACCGTCAGCGCCAGCGCCCGCACGCGCGCGCGGCCCAGCGCGTCGGCCGGCAGCAGCGGCGCGCCCGGATGGATCTCGTCGAGGTATTCGAGGATGGCCAGCGACTGCGTCAGCGTCGCGCCGCCGTCTTGCAGCGAGGGGATCAGCGCGGCCGGGTTGACGCTGCGGTAGCTGTCCTGCAGTTGCTCGCCGCCGCCGCGCAGCAGGTGCACCGGCACCGCCTCATAGGGCAGCCCCTTCAGGTTCAGCCCGATGCGCACGCGGTAGGCGGCGGAGCTGCGGAAGTAGGTGTAGAGCTTCATGTCAGCGCCGGCCGGGGTAAGGCGCAACCGTCTGCTCGATGGCGCCGAAGATGCTGGCGCCGGCGGCGTCGAACATTTCGATGCGCACGCTGTCGCCGTATTTCAGGAAACCGGTGGTCGGCGCGCCGCCTTCGATGGTTTCATACATGCGCACTTCGGCCAGGCAGCCGTAGCCGACGCCGCCGTTTTCAATGCTCGATCCGTGCAGGTTGCCCTGCTTGTTCGACACGGTGCCGGAGCCGATGATGCTGCCGGCCGCCAGTTCGCGCGTCTTGGCCGCGTGCGCCACCAGTTGGGCGAAGTCGAAGGTCATGTCTTCGCCGGCGTTCGGCTTGCCGAACGGGCGGCCGCTCAGTTGCACCATGAGCGGCAGGTGCAGCTTGTTGCCGGCCCAGTGGCTGCCCAGCTCGTCCGGCGTGACGGCCACCGGCGAGAAGGCGCTGGCCGCCTTCGACTGGAAGAAGCCGAAGCCCTTCAACAGTTCGGCGGGGATCAGGTTGCGCAGCGAGACGTCGTTCACCAGCAGCACCAGGCGGATGGCCTTGGCCGCGTCGGCCGGGCTGGCGCCCATCGCCACGTCGGCCGTGATGACGGCCACTTCCGCTTCCAGGTCGATGCCCCACTCTTCCGACTGGGCGTAGATCGGGTCGCGCGGGCCGATGAAGCTGTCCGAGCCGCCCTGGTACATCAGCGGGTCGGTGTAGAACGAGGCCGGCACTTCGGCATTGCGCGCCTTGCGCACCAGTTCGACGTGGTTGATGTAGGCCGAGCCGTCGGCCCACTGGTAGGCGCGCGGCAGCGGCGAGTGGCACAGGCGCTCGTCGAACGCCTGCGCATGCGCCGCCGTGCCGGCGTTCAGGGCCGCGTACAACTGTTCCAGCCGGGGCGCCAGCGCGTCCCAGTCGTCCAGCGCCGCCTGCAGATTGGGCGCCACCGCGGCGGCGCTCACGTATTGGGTCAGGTCGCGGCTGACCACGACCAGCGCGCCGTCGCGGCTCGCGTTTTTTAAAGTTGCCAGTTTCATCGTTGTCCTTTTATTCTGCGCTCGGGGCGTGCATCCAGGCGGCGTGCTTGGGCGCCCGGCGGGTTTGCGACCATTCTTCCAGCATCTCCCACTTGACGTCGTCGAGCTTTTTCATCATCTCCGGCGTCGCGGTGTTGGCCGCCAGCTCCAGGCGGTGGCCGTTCGGGTCGAAGAAGTAGATCGAGTGGAAGATCGCGTGGCTGATGGGGCCGAGCACGTCGATGCCGGCCGCCACCAGGCGCTCCTTGGCCGCCAGCAGGTCGGCCATGCTGTCCACTTCCAGCGCCAGGTGCTGCACCCAGGCCGGGGTGTTGCGGTCGCGGTCCATGGGCGGCTGGGTCGGCAGCTCGAAGAAGGCCAGCACGTTGCCGTGGCCGGCGTCGAGGAACACGTGCATATAGGGGTCCGGCGCCTTGGTCGAGGGCACCAGGTCTTCGGCGATGGCCAGCACGAAGTCCATGTTCAAGTGCTTGACGTACCATTCGACGGTCTGTTTGGCGTCGATGCAGCGGTACGCGACGTGGTGTATCTGCTTGATTTTCATCTGTTTGTCTCCGGTGAGTCCATCCGATGTGGGGCCGCCACATGCATTTTCACCATTAGAATCGACTTCCAGCTATCATACAAACAATATTTTTCCATTGATATATCGGATTAACTTATGAGTCCCAGCCTGCGCCAGATGCGCGCCTTCGTCGCCCTCGCCAAAACCGGCAGCTTCACGCTGGCCGCCGAGTATCTGCATGTCACCCAGTCGGCCTTGAGCGGCCTGATCAAGGAGCTGGAGCAGGTGCTGGGCGTGCGCGTGGTCGAGCGCAGCACGCGCAAGACCCAGTTGTCCGAGCTGGGCCGCGAGCTCTATCCGCTGTTCGACAAGATGATCCAGGACCTCGACGGCGCGATGCTCGACATCGCCAACCGCAAGGCGCTGAAGAAGGGCATGGTGCGCATCGCCGCGCCGCAGATGATGTCGTGCACGCTGTTGCCGGAGGTGATAGCCGCCTACCGGCTGGCCCATCCCGAGGTGCAGGTGCAACTGGTCGATTGCCCGGTCGAGCACGTGTCCGGGCGGGTCTTCAGCGGCGAGGTCGACTTCGGCATCGGCCCGGAGCGCGACCCGACGGCGGAAATCGCCGCGCAACTGCTGTTCGAGATGCCCTTCGTGCTGGTGTTCCCGAACCAGCATCCGCTGCAACAGAAGGCCCGCGTCACCTGGGCCGACGTCAACGACTACCCCTTCATCGCGCTGCAGGGCCAGTTCACCGAACGCCTGCTGCGCGACATGCACATCGCCTTCCGCGACCTGTCGCTCAAGCCTTACAACGAGGTGACCTTCATGACGACGGCGCTGGCCATGGTCAGCGCCAGGCTCGGCATCACCGCCTGCCTGCCCTATGCCGAGCCGATGGTCAAACTGTATGGCCTGCAGATGCGCCTGCTGCACGAGCCGGAGCTGACGCGCCGCTTCTTCGTCTACACCAAGACGGCGCGCTCGCCGTCGCCGGCGGCGGAAAGCTTCATCGCCTTTCTCGTCAAATTCGTCGAAACGCACGAGTGGAATGTCACCGTGCCGCCGCCGGCCTGAGCCCTCCCCCGTTAAGCCCCGTCAAAAAATGTCATGATTTCGTCACGAAAACGTGTTATTTTTGCATTGCATAAAAAACAATCTCTTGGGCGCCGGTAAGTGACTTTCTTGATTGCAATCGTACTTGCGCCCGCTCATTGCCAACCGATACGACAAGGGGAACGTCATTGAATAAATTGATCATTGCTCTGTACCTGATGAGCCAAACGATGTACGCCGTGGCCGACGGCCGCAGCGATTGCGATGCGGCGGCCGGCGAATTCCTGAGCGCCAGCGTGGTCAGCGCTCCGAAATTCGCCCGCGCAAAACAGACGATCAAGGGCATCAAGCTGTCGCACACGCATATCAACGTGCGGCCCGACGGCGACAGCCGCGTCTACGACGTGGCCATGAGCAACGTCTATGCGCGCGACTACGTCAGGAACGCCAACAACATACCGAAATCGCTGGCGGCCTTGCGCACTGGCGATAAGCTGGAACTGTGCGGCAAGCTCTACACCAGCGGCCTGGGCATCCATTGGGTCCATAGCAACTGCAATATCACGCCGGACGCCGAGCATCCCGACGGCTCCGTCAAGAAAGTGCTCGCCGACGGCAGCACCGGCGAGAATCTGCAGTCCAGCCAGGCTTACTGCTATTTGTGGAATTAAGCGGCGCGCCGCGCCGAACCGCCTTGCCGCGATTGCCCGCCCGGGATCGCGGCAGGGCCTCACCTTGACGGACTTGATGTGAATCGCATTGACCGCTATCTGCTGAGCGCCGCCGCCGCAACCTGCGCCGTCGGCATCTATGTCGCCGCCGCGCCCGATAGCGCGGTGGCCGCGCCGCCGGCGCCGGAAGCCGCGCCCGCCTCCGCCCCGCCGGCCGCCCGGTTTGCCGGCCCGATGGCGCGCGACGGCAATCCCTTCGCGCTGGGCGCGCCGCCGGCGGACGGGGATGCCGCCGCCGAGAATCCGGAGGCTGCCGGCGTGCTGGGCCGGAATGGCCGCGCGGTGGATTTCGGCGGACTCAGCGCCGCGCAATTCATTGCCAAATGGAGCGCGGCGGCCCGCGCCGGCAACGCCGAAGCGGCCTACCAGATTTATCAGGCTGAATCCGTCTGCGCCAACAACGACGAGCCGCTCGCCGACTACGAGAACGACAGCGAACGGGCGGCATTTTTGCGCGAGCGCGCCAGCGCGCAAAAAATCTGCGCCGGCGTCAGCCCCGCGCAGGTGCAGGAACGCCTGCATTTTCTGGCGCTCGCCGCGCGCGCCGGCGTGACCGCGGCGCAAATCGATTTTTTCACCGAAGGCCCATACGGCCGCTCGCTGCATCCGGGCAGCAACGGCGCCGACCCGCTGGTGCAGCAATGGAACAAGGACGCCTTGGCGAATCTGCAGGCCGCCGCGGCGGGCGGCGAGCCATTCGCGCTGGCCCTGCTGGCCGACGTCTACAACAACGGCCAGCTGCTGCCGCGCAACGCGAAGATGGCGCTCGCCTACACGGTCGCCGACGCGACGGCCCGCCATGTAGCATGGTCGCAGACGCAACTACGCCGGCGTTTCGGCACGCAAATCTCCGACGCGGACTTCCAGGACGCGCTGCAAACAGGCGCGCAAATGGGCCGCGAGTGCTGCCAAAAATAGCGCAGCAACCACGGCGCGCATGCGCCCGGAGGCGTCCGTGAGCGACATGGCCCGGTTTCGTTGCAATTTCACAACACCTCATTGTTGCGAATAATTATCATTCTCATTGACATAAAGTATCCGCACGGCTATGCTTTTGCTTAACCGTCAGTTAAGTTTTCGCCCAGGAAATATGCCATTCAGGCCAGCGCAATGCAGCTGATTTCCGCCGGTTTCTGACGCTTTTCCCACCTAGCCACTGCAAGCCCATCAATGACAATCTACCGCACCACGCTCAAACCCATGCCCGCGCTGATATCAGCGCTTTTTTTTGTCGCCGCCACAGCCCGGGCTGAAGCGACGGCCACCTTGCCGCAAGTCGAAGTGCGCGCCCAATCCATGGGCGGCGCCGCCTTGAGCCAGGGCGCGACCAAAACCAACAGCAGCCTGCTGGAGACGCCGCAGGCCGTCAGCATCGTCACCCAGGACAGCCTGCGCAAGCGCGGCGCCCTGAGCAGCAAGGACGCGCTGGAGTATGTCAGCAGCGTGGTGGCCGGGCAAGGCGAAGGCCGGCGCGACGAGTTCTACATCCGCGGCTTCTATTCGCTGCGCGACGCCAGCCTCGACGGCGTGCGCGACGACAATCTGTACACCCGCGACCTGGCCACGACCGAGCAGATCGAGGTGATCAAGGGCGCCGCGGCCGCCTTGTACGGGCGCGGCTCGGCCGGCGGCCTGATCAACCGCGTCAGCAAGAAACCGAAGGCCGGCCAGGCCAGCGAAGTGACGGCCACGCTCGGCTCGCACCGCGAGCGCCGCGTCAGCGTCGACGTCGGCGCCGCGCTCAAGGATGGCGTGAACACGCGCCTGATCGGTGTCTATGACGCCGGCGACAGCTACCGCGACGTGGTGCAGCATACCCGCAAGCTGATCGCGCCGTCCCTCGCCTTCAAGGTCGACGCGCAAACCCATCTGCTGCTGCAGGCGGAAGTGCAGCGCGAAGACCGCACGCCGGACCGTGGCGTGCCGTCGCTGAACGGGCGTCCGCTGGGCGTGCCGGCCGGCACCTTCTACGGCGAGCGCTACGACTACACCAAGACCGACAGCGAAATGCTCAAGGCCAGCGTGGATCACCACTTCAACGATCAACTGAAGATCAACAACACGCTGCAATACAGCCATACCGACCTGAGCGGCGCGAACACGCGCAGCCGCAGCGTCAAGGTCGGCGCCGACAAGGCCGAGGTGCTGCGCCAGATCACCTATTTCCCGCAGAAGCAGCGCAATGTCATCAACCAGACCGAGCTGACCTATGCGCTGCAACAGCACACCATCCTGATGGGGCTGGAGCTGTCGAAGCAGGAACGCGACGTCTACACCGGCCAGACCGCGATCGATTTTCCCGTCGACCTGTCCGCGCCGCGACACCTGCTGGCGCAGCCTGACTTCAAGGCGCTGCCCAAGACGCTCGATAACACCTTTGTCGCCAAGACGCAGGCTCTGTATCTGCAAGACCAGTTGAGCCTGGGCGCGCAGTGGAAAGCCTTGCTCGGCGTGCGTTTCGACCGTTTTCAGCAGGAACAGACCAATCACCTGAACAAAAATACGGTCAGCCAGCGCACCGACCACGTCACTTCGCCGCGCCTGGGCCTGGTCTATCAACCTGAAGAAAACCAATCCCTGTATCTGAACCTGAGCCGCTCCTACCAGCCGGGCGGCGGCGACCTTTTATACACGGGCAACATGCCGTTGGCGCAGGTGAAACCGCTGCAGACGGACTTGCAGGAAATCGGCTACAAGCGCGACTGGATGGGCAAGCGCTTCTACACCACCATCGCGTTGTTCCGCATCGAGCAGCGCAACCAGCTGACACGCGACAGCAACGATTCGCTACGCCAGTTGCAAGTGGGTAAGCAGCGCAATCAGGGCATCGAACTGGAATTGCAAGGCACACTGTGGCAAGGCGCGCGCATCAACAGCAGTTACACTTACAACGACGCGCGCATCGTCGCCTCGAACGATATCCGTCCTGGCAACCGCGCCGAAATGACGGCGCGCCACCGTGCCAGCATCTGGCTGGACCAGGCGTTGACGCAAACCTACAGCGCCGGCTTCGGCGTGCTGGCCAACAGCGATCAATTCGCCCTGTCCGACAATGCCGTGCGCCTGCCCGGCTATGTGCGCATGGACCTTGCCCTCAACTACCACCAGAAAAGCTACGACGTCAAACTGAAGGTCAACAACCTCGGCAACACCCGCCACTACGAATCGGCGATCAACAACGTCCAGATTCAACCCGGCGCGCCGCGCGGCATCAACCTGACGCTGAGCAGCCGCTTCTAAGTCCGCGCAACACCAGGGCAGACAGCCGTGGCCGGTCCCGCCGGGTCGACCACGGTTTTTTATCGCCGTTTTTGTTGCCTTATAATTGAGGCACCACCACCCGGCGGCAACCTTCCCTTCTGCACATCATGAGTACCCAAGCAACCCACGGCAGCACCGACACCATCGCGGCCAACAAACTGATGGATCGATTCGACGGACACCACAGCGTTTGGCTGTTCGCTTACGGTTCGCTGATCTACAAAACAGATTTCCCCTTCATCGAACGGCGCCCGGCCAGCATCGCCAACTGGACGCGGCGCTTTTGGCAAGGTTCGCACGACCACCGCGGCACTGCGGCGGCGCCGGGGCGGGTCGCCACCATCGTGCCGCAGGACGGCGCCGTCTGCCATGGCATGGCCTACCTCGTCACGCCGGAGGAGTTCGCCCACCTCGACCACCGCGAAAAGAACGGCTACCTGCGCCTGGCCACCGACATCGCCTTCGAAGATGGCAGCCGGGTCGAGGGCCTGGTCTACATTGCCACGGCCGAGAACGGTGCCTTTCTCGGCGCCGCGTCCGAGCTGGACATCGCGCGCCACATCGCCCGCTCGGCCGGGCCAAGCGGCCCCAACAGCGAGTACCTGCTCCGTCTGGCCGACGCGCTGCGCCAGCTTGGCAAGGCCGACCCGCATGTGTTCGCCATTGAGCGCCACCTTGCGCAATTGGGCGGCGTCGACGCGGCAGATTAAGCCGGCCGTGCTTGCCAAGCTGCGCTGCGCCACGGGTGGCATCAGAACAGATCGAGTTGTCCGTCCGGCGGCGTCCTCGCCCTGGCGCCCAGCGGCGGCGGCACCGGCGGGCGCTTGAACTGCGAGGCGTCGAGTTGCTTGAAGCGACTGCTCCGGGCGGCGTTCAGGCCGTAGCGCTGCGTGGCCTTGTCGAAGCGCTGCCGTATCAGATCGGCCCACACGCCTTCGCCACGCATGCGCGAGGCGTAGCTGCTGTCGTAATCCTTCCCGCCGCGCATGTCGCGCACGCGGTTCATCACGCGCTGGGCCCGGTCGGGAAAATGCGCCTGCAACCATTGCTGGAACAGGGGATTGACTTCCCACGGCAGGCGCAACACGACGTAGTGGGCGTGCACCGCGCCGGCCTCGCTGACGGCCTCAAGCAGACGCTCCAGTTCCGGTTCCGTAATGAAGGGGATCACCGGCGCAATGCTGACGCCGACCGGGATGCCCGCGTCCGTCAGCGTGCGGATGGTGCGCAGGCGGCGCGCGGGCGCAGCCGCGCGCGGTTCCAGTGTGCGCGCGATGGCCGGGTCCAGCGTCGTGAGGGTGACGGCGACGACGGCCTGGCGCTTCGCCGCCATCGCCGCCAGCAAGTCGATATCGCGCTCGATCAGCGCGGACTTGGTGATCAGCGCGACCGGATGCTCGCATTCATGCAGCACTTCCAGCACGCGCCGGGTCAGCCGGCGCTCGCGTTCGCAAGGCTGGTAGGCGTCGGTGCTGACGCCGAGCGCAATCGGCTCGGGCACATAAGATGGCCTGGCCAACTCGCGCCGCAGCAGTTCCGGCGCGTTCACCTTGGCGAAGATTTTGCTCTCGAAGTCGAGCCCCGGCGACAGCCCCAGATAGCTGTGGGTGGGCCGGGCAAAGCAGTAGATACAGCCGTGCTCGCAGCCGCGATAGGGGTTCAGCGAGACGTTGAACGGCAGGTCGGGCGAAGCATTGCGGGTCAAGATGGTTTTGGCTTGCTCATCGGTGACCTGGGTCCGCCACGCCGGCGCGCCGGCATCGGCATCGTCGTCGTGGCTCCAGCCGTCGTCGAAGTCTTCGCGCGCCTGCTTCTCGTAGCGGCCCTGCAGGTTCGATACGGCGCCGCGGCCTTTCTGCGCCCTTATCGCTGGCGGCGGCAGCATGACCTGCCCTTCCGCATCATCGTCATACTCCGCCATAGCGCCCCCAAGCACTGTATATATAAACAGTATTCTATGCCGCCGGCGCGGCAAGATCAAGGCGTCTCCGGCGTTCCTTCGGGAGTCCGGCTGAGGTAGCGCAATTGCTGGGCCACGAAACTGTCGAAGGCGCCGATCAGCGGCTCAAAGCGGGCCGGCTCCCGTTCCAGCTGCATCAGGGCATAGCAGCTTGCTTCCAGCGTCGACAACTGGTCCGCCGCGTGGGCCTTGCGGATCAGGTAGTGCGACGGCGGCGTGTCGCGCAGCGGCAGGCGCGGCAGTTGTTGCAGCAGCGGATTCAGGTAGAGCATCTTGCGGCTCTTGCGCCAGGTGCCGTCGAGCACCACCAGGCGCAGCGCCGCCGGGTCCTCGCGCCAGACTGCCTCGAATGGCGGCGGCGCCGGCAGGCCCAGCGCCTGTTCGCCGGCCGTGTCGGGATACAGCAACACGCTGCGTTTGCCCGCCAGCAGTGGCGCCAGCACCGCCGGGTCGAAGGTTTCGCCAACCAGCAGCGTGCTGCCCGGCAGGCTCAAATGCAGTAAACGGGCGCTGCCCTTGGCATTCGCCACTTCCAGCGGGTGTTGCAGGATCAGCACGTCGACGGCGTGCGGCACCACCGCGATGCAGCCGCAGATGCAGCTTTGCTGTGGACGGAGGCACTGGGGGCAGGTGGGACGTTTGGTGCTGGCGGTCATGGCGGGTCGGAGGGCGGCCGCCGGTGTGGCGGGAAGCGCCGATTGTAGCCGCCCCGGCCCGCCGGCGGTGGCGGCGGGCCGAAAAAAACGCTTAGAACGTTTCCCAGTCTTCCGCGCCGGCGTTCACGGCAAGGCGCCGGGACGCCGGCGCCCGCGGCGCGGCGCGGGCGGGTTGCGGCGCGCGCGCCGCCGTTGGTTTCAGGGCCTGCACGGGCGCACGCGTGGCGTCGAGCTTGAACAGGCGCACCACCTCCTCCAGCTTGACCGCCTGTTCCTGCATGGATTCGGCGGCGGCCGCCGCCTCTTCGACCAGCGCCGCGTTTTGCTGGGTCGCCTGGTCCATCTGGCCGATCGCCTGGTTCACCTGTTCGATGCCGATGCGCTGTTCGTCGCTGGCGTCGGTGATCTGGTTCATGATGCCGGTCACGTGGCCGATGCTGGTGACGATCTCGTCCATGGTGCGGCCGGCCTTGTCGACCAGTTGCGAACCGGCTTCGACCTTTTGCACGGAATCGTCGATCAATTCCTTGATTTCCTTGGCCGCCGCGGCCGAGCGCTGCGCCAGGTTGCGCACTTCGCTGGCGACGACGGCGAAGCCGCGGCCCTGCTCGCCGGCCCGGGCCGCCTCGACGGCCGCGTTCAAGGCCAGGATATTCGTCTGGAAAGCGATGGCGTCGATGACGCTGATGATGTCGACGATTTTGCGCGAGGAGTCGTTGATCGAGCCCATCGTGCTGACGACGTCGGCCACCACGGCGCCGCCCTTGCTGGCGATGGCCGAGGCGTCGATGGCCAGCTGGTTGGCGCTGCGGGCGTTGTCGGCGTTCAGTTTCACGGTCGCCGTCAATTCCTCCATCGACGAGGCGGTTTCCTCCAGCGTGCCGGCCTGCTGCTCGGTGCGCGCCGACAAGTCGGCGTTGCCGACGGCGATTTGGCCCGAGGCCGTGCCGATCGCCTCGGTGCCCGCGCGCACCTGGCTGACGATGTCGACCAGGTTGCCGTTCATTTGTTTGAGCGCCTTCATCAACTGCCCCGTTTCATCGTTGCCGGCGGCGGCGATGTCGGTGCTCAGGTCGCCCGTCGAGACGGCCTGGGCAACCAGGACGGCGCGCCGGATCGGCCCGGTGATCGAGCGCGTGATCCACAGCGCGCAGCCGAGGCCCAGCAGCACCGCCGCCGCGCCCAGCGCCAGCAACAGATTGCGGCCGCTGTCGTATTGTTGGCGGATCTCGTCGGCGGCGCGGTCCAGCGCGTTCTTTTGCGCCTCGGCCAGCTGGGCCATGTTGCCAAGGTAGCGGTCGCGCTTGGCGATCAGTTCGCCGTCGAACAATTGCTTGCCCAATTCCATATTGCCCTCGGCCTTGGCCTTGAACACGGCCTTGCGCACGTCGGCATACCCTTGGCGCGCGCCCAGCACGTCGCGGTACAGCGCCTTCGTGGCCGGGTCCTGCAGCGTCTCGCCTAGCAGGTCTTGCAACACCGTGGCGCGCGCCGAGCTCTGCTTCATCTCCGCCTCGAAAGCCTGCTGGGCGGCGGCGTCGCTGACCTTCCACGCGGCCGAGGTCCGGGCGGCGTTGACCTCGATCAGTTTGACCCACTCGGCCACATGGCGCTCGTCGCGGACCTTGACCTTGACCAACTCGTCCGTCATCTCGCTGGCGCTTTGCATGCGCGCAATGCTGATGGCCGTCAATGCCAACAGCAGCAGCAACACCGCGGCGAAGCCGAGCCCGAGACGCGCACCGATTTTAAGATTGTTCATGAAGCCTTCCTTGTCTCCAAATATGCCAACACAGCCTGGCGGCCGCACCAATTTGCTGCCGATTGTGTTCGCATTTTGAAAATATTGCAACCGGGCAATTGCAACAGAGTGGAAGACTGGGGGACGGGTGGCTTACTTCAACAGAAAGTTGCTGACCATATCCTTGATTTCGCCGCTGCGCTTCATGTCGCGGATCACCGCGTTGAATTTGAGGAAAAAATCGTCGCGGAACGGGTATTGCGCCGGTTCCAAGGCCGTGTAGCCGAGGTGACCCTGCTCGGCGCTCAGCTCCACCGTCTCGCTCACGGGCAGCGAGCCGGGCACCATCAATCCCTCTTTTTTGATGCGCGCCACTTCCCACTGGATCGACAGGCGGTCGTTGACATAGCAGTCTATGCGCCCGAGCATCAGCTTGAGCAGATTGGCGCGGCTGCCGTGCGCGGCGTCGGCGCGCAGGCGCCCCGCCTTGACGGCCTCGTCGAACTGTTTGCCGCCGGCCAGAAAGCCGGCGTTCATGCCGACACGCAAGCCGTAATAATCGGCCGGCCAGTTCTTCAGGCCGCGCCTGGCGATCACGTCGGCATTGCAAAAGACCACAAGTTGCTCGGTGAGCATGGGTTCCGAATACTTCATGTAGCGCCGCTCGTCCGGCCGGAAATACGGCGGATACAGGGCGAAGGCCTCGCCTTTTTCCAGCATCAGCACGCCGCGCTTCCACGGCACGGGCGCCAGTTGCACCTGATACTCGGGCAGGCGTTCTAGGGCCTTTTGCATGATCAGCGTGTAGATGCCGGTGAGCTGGCCGTTGTCGACATAGGAATACGGCGGGTAGTGGTCGTCGGCGTAGATGGTGATGCTGACCGGCGCGGCCCAGGCCGGCAGGCAGGCGCAGGCGGCCAGCAGCAGCCAGCGGCCCGGCCGGCGCCGGCGCGTGGGTGCCGGCCGCGCCGGCAAAAGCGCGCACGGGACAGCCGCCGGAACTGAGCTCGTCTTCATTCCGCAAGAGTAGCACGACTGCGGCGCGGCGGCGGGCCAATCGCGCGCATGGTGGCGCGGACGCATCACTGGCGCCAGGCCGGCGGCGCCCCTTAGCCCGGCCCGGCCGCGCCCAGCAACTCGTCGAGCTGGGCGACGACGGCGGGGTCCTTGACGACGGCGCGCAGCCACAGGTGCAGCGGCAGCTCGCCCCAGTCCGCCGCCTTGTCTGCCAGGTAGGCCACCGGACTGTGCGGCTCGGTGCGGCGGAAGAAGGCGGCCACCTGGCGCAACTGCGCCAGCGCCTGGGCGCGGCTTTGTGCGCCGCCGGCCGCGCCGGCCACGCCGCAGGACGTCGCGGCGGCGGCCGGCTCGCCACCGGGCGCCGCCGTCGCCAGCGGCGCGATGCAGTCGATGGCCTGCTGCAGCGCCTCCCTGGCGAGGCCGAAGCCGGGGCCGGCCGCGCCCAGGCGGGCGTCGACGCAGCGTTCCAGCGCCAGCAAAGCCTGCAGGCAGTACTCGGCGTCGGCCAGCAAGGCGTCGTTGAACTGGCGCGAGTTTTGCCGCCGCGCGGCGTCGAACTGGGCCAGGCCGGGGCCGGGACCGTCCCCGGGCGCCGCGCCGCCCCACGGGTCGGCGGCGCCGGCGCCGCCGGCCGCGCGCTGACGCGCCGCGTCATAGTCAGCCAGCGAGTAACTGCCGCCGCTGCCGTCCGTGACGGGGATTTCGCGGATCAGCCGGGGCGAGCGCGTCAGCAGCCAGAACAGATTGCCGATGCGCTGCTCGTATTCGCCGTCGTCCGGCGCCGGGTACAGGCCGTCCCAGTAGTGCTCGCACAAGCCGGCCAGCAGGGTGTAGCCGTCGCCCAGGCCGCGGAAATGGCGCGTCTTGGCGTGCGCCTCGGCCAGCCACACGGCCAGCCGCAGGTCCTTGCTTTTCGATTCGATCAGTTGCGCGCAGCGGCTCGCCACGAAGGGCCAGTCGGCCTCCTTCAGCGCCACCACCCACTCGCCCTGGTCGAGGCTGGGATCGTCGTGGACGCGCGCCCGGGCGATCGCGTCGAGCTCGCTGCTGAACGACAAATCCTCGCCGCACGCCTGCGCCGCGCTGATGGGGTTGAGCAGTTGGGCGATGCTGAACATGGCGTAAGTCCCCCTTACTTGATCGTGTATTTGAACTGGCCCTGGCGGCCGGCGCCGACCTTGATCGTCGAGATGGCCACGCCGTCGGCCATTTTCGCCAGCACCGCCTCGGCGATCTCGGGCAGCAGCGTGCCGTTGAGGATGTGGTCGACGTTGCGCGCGCCGGAATCGACTTCCGTGCAGCGCGCCAGCACCGCCTCGACCAGCGCCTGGTCGTGGCAGAACTCGGCCTGGTGGTGCTCGCGCACGCGCTGCCCGATGCGGTCCAGCTTCAGCGCGACGATCTCGGCCAGCGCCGCGTCGCCCAGCGGGTAGTACGGCACCACGGTCAGGCGCCCCAGCAGCGCCGGCTTGAAGTGCTGCACCAGTTGCGGGCGCAGCAGCCGCTCCAGCTCGGCCGGCTGGGGCAGCGCGTCGTCGGCCTTGTTCAGGCAAGCCTGCATCAGCGCCGCCGAGCCGGTGTTTGCCGTGGCGATGAGGATGGTGTTGCGGAAGTCGACCTCGCGCCCCTCGGCGTCTTCCAGCACGCCCTTGTCGAACACCTGGTAAAACAGTTCGAGCACGTCGGGATGGGCCTTGTCCGCCTCGTCGAGCAGTACCACGCTGTAGGGCGCGCGGCGCACGGCCTCGGTCAGCACGCCGCCCTCGCCGTAGCCGACGTAGCCGGGCGGTGCTCCCTTCAGGCCCGCCACGCTGTGCGCCTCCTGGTACTCGCTCATGTTGATGGTGATGAGCTTGCGCTCGCCGCCGTACAGCAGCTCGGCCAGCGCCAGCGCGGTCTCCGTCTTGCCGACGCCGGACGGGCCGACGAACAGGAACGCGCCCTGCGGCTTGTCCGGATCGTCCAGGTTGGCGCGGGCGCTGCGCACCCGCCGCGCCACCGCCTCGACCGCGTGCGGCTGGCCGACGATGCGCTGCCGCAGCGCGTCGCGCAGGCGCAGCACGGTGCGGATCTCGTCCCTGAGCATCTTCCCCAGCGGGATGCCGGTCCAGCCGGCGACGACGGCGGCGACGGCGTGGCCGTCGACCTCGACCGGCACCAGCGGCGTCTCGCCCTGCAGCTCGGCCAGCTCCTGTTGCAGCGCGCGCAGCGCCACGGCGTCGCCGGTGCCGCCCTGCTCCAGCGCGGCGCGGCGCCGGCCGATCTCGGCGCTGATGGCCTTTTCGCGCTCCCAGCGCAGATTCTGCTGGGCCTGTTCGACCCGCAGCGCGGCGCGCGCCTCGCGCAACTGGCGCAGCCGCGCCGGATGGGCCGCGCCGCCGCTCTCCTCGCGTTCGAGCGCGGCGACTTCCGCGTCGATCTGCCCGAGCCGGCTGGCCGTCGTGTCGATCAGCGCCGGCGTCGCCTCGCGTCCCAGCGCCACCCGGGCGCAGGCCGTGTCGAGCACGCTGACGGCCTTGTCGGGCAGTTGCCGGCCGCTGACGTAGCGGTGCGACAGGCGCACCGCCTCGGTGATGGCGCGGTCCAATATCCGCACCTGGAAATGCCGCTCCATCAGCGGCACCATCGCCCGCAGCATGGCGCACGCCACCTCCTCGCCGGGCTCCTCGACCTTGACGACCTGGAAGCGCCGCGCCAGCGCCGCGTCCTTCTCGAAATACTTCTTGTACTCGCCCCAGGTGGTGGCGGCGATGGTGCGCAGCTCGCCGCGCGCCAGCGCCGGCTTGAGCAGGTTGGCCGCGTCGTTCTGCCCGGCCGCCCCGCCCGCCCCTATCATCATGTGGGCCTCGTCGATGAACAGGATGATCGCGCGCGGGCTTTTCCTGACCTCGTCGATGACGTTTTTCAGGCGGCTTTCGAACTCGCCCTTGACGCTGGCGCCGGCCTGCAGCAGGCCCATGTCGAGGCTGCGGATGTCGACGCCCTGCAGCAGCGCCGGCACCGTGCCGGCGGCGACGCGCAGCGCCAGCCCTTCGACGACGGCGGTCTTGCCGACGCCGGCCTCGCCGGTCAGGATGGGATTGTTCTGGCGCCGCCGCATCAGGATGTCGATCAGTTGGCGGATCTCGCCCTCGCGCCCGACCACGGGGTCGATCCGGCCGTCGCGGGCCAGTTGCGTCAGGCAGGTGGTGAACTGCTCCAGCGCCGGCGTCCTGGCGCCGAGGTGGGCCACCATGTCGCCGACCGGATCGCTCTCGGCCGGCGGCGCGGCGGCCTGCTCCTCCTGCGAGCCGTGGGTGAACTTGTCGAGGTGGTGCTTGAGTTCATCGACGCGGAATTTGCCGAACAGCTTGGAGGCGCGCCCGGCCAGCTGCGCCAGGTCCGGCTCCGTCAGCAAGGCCAGCAGCAAATGGCTGCTGCGGATCTGGTCCGGCTGCGGCATGCCGAGCGAGGCAATCAGCCAGGCGTGCTCGAACAGCGTCGGCAGATGCCTGGAAAACACCGGCGTGCGGGCGCTGCCGGACTTGAAGCCCTCGATTTCGCGCCGCAGGTCGCTCTCCAGCGCGCCCAGGCTGATGTCGCACTTGCGCGCGATGACGACGAAATCGCTGCGCTCCTGCTCCAGCAGCGCCAGGAACAGGTGCTCGATGTCGACCTCGTACTGGCCCAGGCCGACGCAGATGTTGGCGGCGCGGGTGGCCGCCAGGCGGGTCGTGTCGTTCAGCTTGCCGATCAGCGTCTTCAGATTGATGCTCATGCACAGCCTCCTGGGTCGGGTACGGATGCGCCGCGGTGCCGGGCTCAGGCGATGCGGTTGCTCGACAGGTCCCAGCCGCCGGAAGTGTTGCCGCCGGCGCCGCCGGTGATTTTCTGCTGCGTGTATTTCCACTTGACCTTGGAGAACTTGATGCCGACTTCCTCGGACAGGATGTCGCCCTCGCCGACCGAGGGGCTGACGGAGCCGATCAGCACGTTCTCGATTTCGATCTCGAAATACTTGATGCGCTCGCCCTGGCCGTCGGCGCGCATGAACTCGAAACGCGCCTTCGGTATCGTCTTGCCGGCCGAGCAGGTTTGCAGCAGGATGGGCGAGGACAGGTCGGCCAGCTTCGAGATCGCGATGTCGCTGTGCTCGCAGCGCTCGGCCGTGTGGCCGCCGCCGGTGGAGGCCGTGGCCGATTTCGGCTGCGACACATGCCACTGCACCGAGCGGCATTCGATCCAGTCGCGGTGGCGCTCGTCGGTCGACTCGCCCTTGATGCCGTCGATTTGCAGATAGACGTCAATTGCCATGCTGTACTCCTCAAGTGAAAGAATGATCGCGGACGATCAGGAAGCTGTCGATTGCGGCAACTCCGCAACCAGACGGAGGGAAACGGACAGTTCGTCGAGCTGGAAGTGCGGCCGCAGGAAGGAGACGGCGCGGTAGACGCCGGGCCGGCCCGGCACTTCGGCGACTTGCACCGAGGCTTCGCGCAGGGGGAACTGGGCCTTTTGCTCCTGGCTGGCGTTGTCGTCGAGCAGCACGTACTGCATCAGCCAGCGGTTCAGGAAATCCTCGACATTGGCGGCCGCCGTGAAGCTGCCGACCTTGTCGCGCATCATCGCCTTCATGTAGTGGGCGATGCGCGACACGGCGAAGATGTATTGCAGCTGCGACGACAGCACGGCGTTCGCGTTGGCCGAGTCGGAGCTATATTTCTTCGCCTTCTGGGCCGACTGGGCGCCGAAGAAGGCGGCGTAGGCGGTGTTCTTGCAGTGCACCAGCGAAATGAAACCGAGGTCGCTCAACTCCTTTTCGCGCCGGTCCGTGATGGCCACCTCGGCCGGGCATTTCAGCGCCACCTCGCCCTCGTCCGTCTTGAAGGTGTGGGTGGGCAGGTCGTCGACCAGGCCGCCGCCCTCGACGCCGCGGATCGCCGCGCACCAGCCGTAGTCGTCGAAGGCGGCCGTGAGCTTGCTGCCGAAGGCGTAGGCGGCGTTGCACCACAGGTATTTGTGGTGGTCGCTGCCGTCGACGTCCTCGACGAAGTTGAAACCGTCGACGGTCATGCCGTCGACGGGGTTGTACGGCAGCCGGCCAAGGAAGCGCGGCAGCGTCAAGCCCACGTAGCGCGCGTCCTCGCTGTCGCGGAAGGCTTTCCATTTCGAGTATTCCACCGTGTCGAACACCTTGGCCAGGTCGCGCGGCTTGCCCAGGTCGCCGTAAGTCTCCAGGCCGAACAGCTCCGGCGCGGCGGCGGCGATGAAGGGCGCGTGCGCGGCCGCCGCCACGTGCGACATCTGTTCGAGGAAGTAGATGTCCTCGGGCTGGCGCGACAGCGCGAAGTCGCCCAGCAGCGCGGCATAGGGCGCGCCGCCGAAGGTGCCGAACTCCTCCTCGTAGACTTTCTTGAACAGGGCGCTCTGGTCGAACTCCAGCGCCGCCTGGAAGTCCTTCACCAGCTCGCGCTTGCCGACGTTGAGCATGCGGATCTGCAGGCGCTGGCCCGTGCTGGAATTGTCGACCAGATAATTCAGGCCGGTCCAGCTCTGCTCCAGCTGCTGGAAGGCGGGCGCGTGCATCACCGCGCTCAGCTGCGCCGAGATCAGCCGGTCCAGCTCCGCCACGCGGGCGTCCAGCGTCGCCGACAGATTGCCCGACATGAGCACCGCGCCATCCAGCACCTGGCTGACCAGCTCGGCGATGAGGTCGCGGGCGCGCGCATGCTCGGCGCTGGACTTGGCCACCTTGCTCTGCTCGACGATCTCGTCGAGCAGGTCGGGCGCCGCCGCCTCGGCGACGGTGGAAAGCGGGTTCGCTTGTGCCGGCATGTCAATCCTCCTGTTTCGCTGCGTGGGGCGTGAGGGCGGACAATTTGTCGGTGTTGCCGAGCACCTCGCCAAGGATGTCCTCCAGCCTGTCGTTGCCGGCCAGTTTGTTGCGCAGGTCGGCCAGCTTGGTGCGCGCGGCCAGCAGTTTGCGCAACGGCTCGACCTGGTTGACCACGGCTTCCGGGCGGAAGTCGGCCATCGCCTTGAAGCGCAGCTCGACCTCGAAGCTGCCGCCCTCGGCGCCAAGCAGGTTCGGCACGCGAAAGTTCAAGGCCGGCTCGACGCCGCCCAGTACCTCATCGAAATTATTGTGGTCGATGGCGACGAATTTGCGTTCCTTCAGGCGCTTCTTTCCGGCATCGGGATTACCGCCGAAGTCGCCCAGCACGCCAACGACAAAGGGCAGTTCCTTGTTTTCGGTGGCACCGCCAACCTCGACGTCATACGTCATCTGCACCCGCGGCGGGCGCACTTTCTGCAGGCGTTTCTGAATGCTTTCACCTTTGGCCATGACAACTCCATTCACATTAAGGGGGACCAGCCAGGCTGCTGCCGGACTTACTTGCTCAAGCCGCTAAACGGGTCGGCGCCGCTGCCCTGCAGCGTGGACTTGGCCGGCGCGGCGGGCGGCGCCGGCCGCTTCGGCGCCGCCGCCCGCCTGGCCGCGCTCGCCACGCCCGGCGGCGGCACCAGCACCTCTTCGCCCAGGCTGGCGCGCAACAGCTTGGCCAGCTCCTGCGCCTCCGAACGCAGCGAACCGTTCAAATTGTTTTGCCGCGTCAGGTCGGCCAACGCCCGGCTCGACAGGCGCAGCCCGCTGACGGCGAGAATGCTGTTGGCCAACTTGTCGTCGGGGTCGCGCTGCAGCGCCTCCAGCGCATGCTGGATGGCGTCGCCGTAATGGTTGCGGTCGAACTTCATCTGGGCCATCTGCAGCCACGGCGCCTTGTCGGCCGGGAAGGCGCCGCCGGCCCCTTTCAGCAGCGCCAGCGATTTATCGTACTGCCCCGCTTTGGCGGCGACGTCGGCCTCGCTCATCAGCTGTTTCAGGGTCGTGGAGCCCGAACGGGGGCCATCGGTGCTGGCACAGGCGGCGAGCAGGAAAACGCTGACCACGCAGGGCAGCAGGGAGCGAAGCTTCATAGGGTTTCCTCTTTGTTGAAAAAAGGCAGGTCTTGGTGGAGGCAATTATTGACCGGGCGGTTTTATGGCCCGTTGCGGTGAATCAGCAAACAATTAGTTCCGCTAATACCGGGGCATTTTCATTAGAAGGGCTGATGCAGCGCAGAGTCCGTGCGAACGGCGAGCGCGCCCGATCGGCGGGGCGGGGGAGAACTTGCGCGGGCGCAAAAAACGCCACGGCCATCTCCGGTTAAATGGCGACAGCCCCGCCCCTCCACCCGGATGGCGGCTTGCCTCCACCCGTCCGAGGTAGCGAATATGCATCCCCTCTTGCCATGCCGCCTCGCCCTGCTCGCACTGCTGGCTGCGCTGGCGGGCTGCGCCGGCGGCGCGGCCGGATCGCTGGCCGGCGCGGCGCTGGAGCTGGTCGGCATCAGGAAGCCTGTCGAAGTGCCCGACGCGCAAAAACCGCCGCGCCATGTCGCCATCAAGCTGTACGCCGGCGCCAACCTGAACAGCGATGCCGGCGGCCAGCCGCTGGCCCTGGTGGCGCGCATTTACAAGTTGCGGCAAACGGCCGCCTTCGAGCAGGCGCCCTACGACAGTTTCCTCAGCGCGCAGCGCGAGCGCGAGCTGCTCGGCGCCGATTTGCTGGAAGTGAAAGAGGTGCTGCTGGTGCCGGGCCAGCGCTATGAAGTGCTGGAAAAAGTCAGCAAGGAGGCGTCTTTCATCGGCATTGTCGCGCTATTCCGCGCGCCGGCCGCGCAGCGCTGGCGCCTGGCGTTCGGCGCCGCCGAGGCCGAACAATCGGGCATCACGGTGGGCGTCAACGCCTGCGCGCTGAGCGTGGGCGCCGGTTCGGCCGGCGGCGGCGCGACGGTGCGCTGCCGCTGAGGCCGACACATATTTCGGGGAGCGGAAGATGCGGATACGATCGAAGAACATGCGGGGACGGCGGCGCCAGAGGCGCGCGGCGGCGCCATGACGAACCGGGTCGAACGGCGCGCCGCGCCCTCGCTGCTGGGTCCGCGCGGCGCCGCGCCGGCCGCCACGCGCGGCGGCTCGCTGCTGGACTTGATGCACGAGGGTTTCTATCTGCTGTTCATGCTGAAGAACGGCGCGTCGCCGCCCTTGGGCGACGACGCGTTCATGCAAAAAATCAGCCCCTTCCTCGCCGAATTCGACCGCGAAGCGAAAAAACTGCGGGCCGAGAGCGAGGACATCGAGGCGGCCAAATACGCCTTCTGCGCGGCCCTCGACGAAGTCATTCTCAGCTCGACCTTTCCCGTGCGCGGCGAATGGGAGCGGCGCCCGCTGCAACTGCTGCTGTTCGGCGACCAACTGGCCGGCGAGCACTTCTTCGACCGCCTCGAAGAGCTGCGCGGCAAGGGCGGCGCGCGCCTGCAGGCGCTGCAGGTGTTCCACATGTGCCTGCTGCTGGGTTTTCAGGGCAAGTACGCGATACACGGCGGCGAAAAGCTGAACTACCTGAGCGCCCGCCTGGGCGACGAGATCGCCCACATCAAGGGCAAGAGCCGCGGCTTCGCGCCGCGCGGCGAGCGGCCCGACCAGGTGATCCACAAATACCGCGGCGGCCTGCCGCTGTGGGCGCTGTCGAGCCTGTTCGCGCTGATCGCCGTGTGCGCCTACTGGGGCTTGAAGTCCTCGCTGACGCAGGACACGGTGAACGCGATGGCGGCCTACGCGAATCTGGTGCAACTGGCGCCGCGTCCCGCCCATCTGACCATCACCCTGCCTTAGCCTCCGCGTCCGGCCGCCGCCCCCCGTTCATGGTCCGCGCCAAAGACGACTACGACACGCCCTGGAAGGACGCCGTCACGCGTTATTTCCCCGCCTTCATGGCGTTCTATTTCCCCCTGGCCTACGAGCAAATCGACTGGTCGCGGGGACATGTTTTTCTCGACAAGGAATTGGCGCAGGTGGCGCGCGACGCCGCGCTGGGCAAGCGCCTGGCCGACAAACTGGTGCAACTCAGCTTGCGCGGCGGCGGCGAGCAATGGTTGCTGCTGCATCTGGAGGTGCAGGGCCGCCGCGAGCGCCGCTTCGCCGAGCGCATGTTCACGTACAACTACCGCATCTTCGACCTGTATCGCCGGCCCGTCGCCAGCCTGGCGCTGCTGACCGACGACAGCGCGGACTGGAAGCCGCACGCCTTCGGCTACAACTGCTTCGGCTGCAGGATGGGCATTGATTTTCCTATCGTCAAATTACGCGATTTCGCCGGCCGCCCCGAAGCATTGCTGGCCGACGCCAATCCCTTTGCGCTGCTGACCGCCGCCTATCTGGCGGCGCGCGACACCAAGGGCAAGGCCGAGCGGCGCGCGGAGGAAAAATGGCGTTTGCTGACACTGCTCCTTGAGCGCAACTGGGACAGGCAGGCTATCATGGACTTATTGATGGTGATCGACTGGATGATGTGGCTGCCCAAGCCGCTTGAGCGCGCGCTGTGGCAGCGCATCGGCGAGCAGGAAAGGAGTCAGAAAATGCCTTATATTTCATCCATTGAACGCATCGGACTGGAACGCGGCCGCAAGGAAGGACGATTGGAAGGACAAGTGCTGATGTTGAGCCAGTTGCTGGCCGAGCGCTTTGGCGCCTTGCCCGCGCCTGTGCAACAGCGGCTTGCCCATGCGACGGCGGCTGAGCTGAAGGCATGGTCCAAGGCTTTCGTGCGCGCCCAGACGCTCGACGAGGTGTTCATGCCGGCTGCTGCCGGCTAAAAATGCATCGTTACTTTTCGAGCCCTGGCATAAGCTGCGGCCGCGGCGTCGATACCGCCAAATAAGGTGCCCCGCGCACGAACAAGACCGGCGGCCCGCTTACTGCGCGATGCGGAATTCGATGCGGCGGTTGCGCGCGCGCCCGTCGGCCGAGCCGTTGTCGGCCACCGGCCGGTCCGGCCCCTGCCCCGACACCGCCACCAGTTCCGGATTGATGCCCCTCATCGCCAAATAGCCGCGCACAGCCTCGGCCCGGGCCAGGCTGAGTGCAACGTTGCTCTCGCGCAGGCCGCTATTGTCCGTGTGGCCAATCACCTCGACCTTCCTGCTCTTGAGCTTTTGCAACGCGGCCGCCATCTCGTCGAGGATGGCCTGGCCCGACGCCGTCAGCGTCGTCTTGCCGATGTCGAATTCGATGATGCGCCGCGCCAGCGTCTCGTCCAGCAGGTTCTGTTCGGCGGCGCTGACGCGCAGGCCGTTGTTGACCGTGTAGGTCGGGTTGAGCCGGGTGGCGATGTCGCTGGCGATCTGCTGCCGCTGCGCCTCGTTCGCCACCTCGCCGCGCACGCTGACGTTGTTGCCGTCGATTTTCAACTGGCCGCGCGTAATCAGCTTCAGGCTCGGATTGATCAGCTTTTGCACGTAGCCGCTCCAGTTCGGCGGCATCGCCACGCCGCCGACGGCGATCTGGTCGACCACCTGCTCGGCGCCGTACAACTCGCGCAGCCGGGCCAGCACGGCGGCCTTGCTGGCCTCGTCGGGAACCGTGCCGTTGACGAGGATCTGGCCCGGCTTCGGCGTGGCCGGCGCCGGCACCTGGGCCAGCGCCGCGCCGCCCAGGCCGGCGGCGCAGAGAAAAAAACCGTGCAGCGTATGCAGTTTCATCGGCCCTCCGGCGGCGCACAGGCAAAGGTTTCATGGAACAGCTCGTGGGCCGAGCGCAGCGACAGCTGCGGCCGCGCCAGGCAAGCCGCCAGTTGCTGCAGGCGGGCGTCGGCGCGGACGCGCTCGTCGACCCACTCCATGGACTCGAAGTCGATGTGGCGTTCGATCCCGGCGGCCGGGTCGATGATCGCCAGCAGCGTGTGCGGATCGGCGCCGCAAAAGCCGATCACCATGACCGCCCCGCCCTGCCGCTCGGTGAAAAACAGCGCCAGCTCGAAATCGGCCTGCTGCAGGAAGGGCGCGATCAGGTGCAGCCAGAAGGCGGCGACGAGGCAGCGCCGGGCGGCGTCGGCCGGCACCGGCAGCACCAGGCTTTTCTCCAGCCGGGCGGCGCCGTTATCGCGCACCGCCTGCAACAGCAAGCCCAGCGCCATGATCAATTGCCGCGCCGGACCGGCAAAGCCGGCCGACGCCAGCATGGCGTCGAGGCCGGACAGGGTGTGCCGCTCGGCGAAGGCGGCGAATTCCCCGTCGTGGCCCGCCCCGTCCGGTTCGACGTCGACGACGCCGGCGGCCAGCGCCAGCAACGCCGGGCCGGGGTCGGCGGCGGCGCCGACGGCGCCGGCCAGGCTGTCGAGCCGCTGCCACAGGCCGGCCAGCGCCAGCGGGCTGCGCGCCACGAAGCGGGCCGGCTCGCCGACGTCGAGCGCGCTCATCGCCAGGAAGGGGAAACGCCGCTGCGACTGGTCGCTGCTGGCGGCGATGCGCCCGGCGATGGCGCACCGGCTGCGCGTGCCGACAAAGGCGAACTGCAGCGGGCGCATGGCGTCGTAGAGCAGTTTCCAGCGCGGCTCGGCCTTCAGCAGGTTCATCACCTCGGCCAGCCACTGGTCGAGCAGCGTCACCAGCGCGGTGTTGCCGCACGCCTTGATGAAGTCGCCGTGCGCCGGCAGCTTGCCGAAGTAGCCGATGCGCACCCGCTGCGGCGCGCGCTTCACGGCGCCGCTCCGCCGGCGCCTGGCGCGGGCGCCGCCGGGGCCGGCGCGGCGCGGCCGACGATCGCCTCCGGCAGCGTCATGCCGCGCCAGCCCTGCTGCTGCGGTCCGGCGTCGTCGCCGCTCGCCTCGGGGTTGCTGGTGATCTTCAGGTCGAAGGCCACCGAGACGTTGCCGCTGCTCCAGCGCAGCTCGTAGACGCCGCCCTCCTTGCGCTTCTTGCTGGCGGCGTCGATCATGCGCTTCAAGCCAAACTGGCCGGGCTCGTTGAATAGCTCGACGCTGCGGCCGTCGAAGGTGATGGCCGTGATGCGCGCGCCCGGCGTGCCCTGCGTGCCGGGATGCACCATGTTCACCCACTGCGCCGGCGTGTTGCGGTAGCGCAGTTGCTGGCCGTCGATCTCGACCGTGTACTCCAGCGTGCCGGGCGCGGCCATCGGCTGGATCTGGAACACCGTCTGCACCGGCCCCGCCGCGCCGGCCGCGCCGCCGGCCCCCAGCGGCGCGATCCAGCCGGGCAGGCGCGCCACCACCTGCGGCGACAGGCTCAGCCCCATGTCGGCCCAGGTCCGGGCGGCCAGCACGTCGCCGCGGCGCACCACCAGCGGCCCCATCGCGCCGGTGACGAATTTGGCGATCAAGCCGTCCGGTCCGAAGAACTGGCCGATTTCGGCGCTGCCGGCCTCGATCCGCGCGGCCGGCGCGAACGGGTACTTGTTCGCCAGCGACTTCTGGAAGGGCTCGTACACCTGGGCCAGCCAGGTCTTGTTAAGGTCGGCCTCGGCCGGCGCGACGATGACGGCGAAGGTTTGCATCAGCGGGCGCACGAGGATGGGCCGGATCGCCTGCCGCTGCGCGTCGCTCATGCCGGTGAGCATTTGCTCGTCGACGTACTTGAGCGCGTCGGCCAGCTCCGAGCCGCTGCCCTCCAGCGTCTGCTGCATGAACTGCCTGGCGCCGGGGCCGGGATCGCCCTGATTCTTCAACAGGTTCAGGCGGCTGCGCAGCTTCGACAGCGCCTCCATATACGCGCGCATCAGCGAGGCGTCCTTGTCCCTGGGCGCGACGAGGCGGGCGACGCCGGCGAACTCGCGCCCCACCGCGCCCATCGGCCGGGGCGCGTCGGCCGCGCCGCCCAGGCTCACGCTGACGTTCACCGGCGCCGGCGCGCGCCGCAGGAAGGTGTCCCTGAACCAGTTGGCGACGCCGCCCTCGGCCTTGCCCAGCTCGGCGGCGGCCAGGCTGGGGTTGTCCCACGACGTTTCATGGTAAATCGCCGCCAGCAGCTTGGCCAGCGGCGACGACTGCGGGTCGCCCAGCCGGTTCATCGCCAGCACGGCGCCGTCGAAGCCGCGCATCTCGCTGACGGCGACGCCCTGGACGAAGCGCTGCCACTCGCGCGCGTAGTCGGCCTTGTACAGCTCGACCAAGCCCTTCTGGATCTGCTCGGGGCTGCCCTCCAGCGTCAGGTCGTCCCTGGCCGCGCTCTTGAGCACCCAGTCGGCGCTGCGCAGCTCGCCGTTGGCGGCCTCGCGGAAGGCGCCGTCGACGAACTTCTCCCACGCCTGGCGCGTGAAAGTGCCGGCGATCGCGTAACTGCCGGCCAGCAGCGCCTGGTCCTGCTCGCCGACGATGCGCGCCACCGTCATCGGCGCGAAACGCGTCGCCGCGCGCGCGCGAATGTCGGCGTAGACGCGCTCGCGCGCCGGCATGCCGCGCACGACCCGGCGCAGGTTCTCGCGCGCCTGGTCGACCAGCGCCAGCTTGAGCTCGACGCGCGGCCACGACGGGTCGCCCATCTGCGCCAGGTAAAAGCTCAGCAGCCGTTCTGCGCTGCGGATCAACTGCTCGCGCGGCATGGCGCCGCGGTTGCTGTCGAGCCAGCCGCGCCAGAAGCGCGCCAGTTGGTCGTTCAAATGGCTGGGTTCGGCATGCGCCTTGTCGACCAGCATCAGGTACGCCTTCAGCGCGTTGTAGGCGTCCTCGACGTTGGTGGGCGAAGCCTCCTGGAACTGCCGGCCGGCCGGCAGCGGCGCCGGCGCGGCGGCCGGCGCGCGCGGCGCCGCCTGCAATTGTTCGGCGTTGGCGTTCATCTCCGCCAGCAGCGCCTCGATATTGCCCGTCACCGGTTTCAGCATCACTTCGCGCACACCCGAGAAATACTCCTCGCGCAGCTTGCGTTCGAGCAGCTCGCCCTGGTACAGGCCCATGCGCAGCGACCACGGCCGTTCCACGCGATACTTGTCCAGTTGCTCGATGCGGTCCTGCAGGATCTCCAGCGCCTCCAGCCGCGACTGCAAATCGAGGCGCTTGTCCTGCAGCCGCACCACCTTGTCGAGGTCGGCCTGCACATGGGCCAGCAGGTGGCGGTTGCCCAGGTAGGACCAGCTCCAGCCGCCCAGGCAGGCGCCGAGCGTGAGCGTGGCGCCGAAGAACACCGCGTATTTCAGCTGCACCTTGTACTTGCTGGCGTAGTTCGACACCAGATACTTGTCGGCGAAGACCACCTTGCGGAACAGGTCGAGCAGGAAGTAACCATACTGGCGGCCGCTGGCGGCGGCCGGCGGCAGCGCCGTGTAGTCCAGCGCGAAACGCTGCACCACCTGCTTCGACGAGGCGCTGACCGGCTCGCCCTCCTGCAGCGCGCTGGTGAAGTAATAGCCGCGGAAGACGGGTTGGAACTGGAACGGGTTTTCCTCGAACAGGGTGGCGATGAAGACGCGCAGCGCGCCCTTCAGCGCGGCGAATTCGAGGGGGAAAGTGAACACGCCGGGCGGCATGCGCTCGCGGCGCCGGTGCGCCATGTTCGCCAGGCTCATCTCGGTGAGGCCGTCGTGCAACTCGTCGAAGCTGTGGTCGAAGAAGGCCAGCAAGTCGACGGCGCCCACCTTGCGCTTGTAGGGCATCGTCGCGCCCCACACGCGGTCGCGCTCGCTGCGTTCGGCCTCGGCGAAGAACTCGCCGAAGCCGGCGACCAGGTCGGCCTTGGTGAAGACGACATACAGCGGCGCGAACACTTCGAGGCGCTCGACGACGTCCTGGACCCGCTTGCGCAGGCTGCGCGCCAGCTTGCGCCCGACGTCGGCGTCGTCGCCGCCCAGCTCGGCGACGCTGACGGCGATGAGGATGCCGTTGATGGGCGCCTTGGCGCGGTGGCGCTTGAGCAGGTCGAGGAAGCCGAACCACTCGGCGCGGTGCTCGTCGAGGACCGCATAGCGCCCGGCCGTGTCGAGCAGGATGCCCTCGGTGGTGAAGAACCAGTCGCAATTGCGGGTGCCGCCGACGCCCCGCACGGCGCTGCTGTCGGCGAAGGGGAACTCCAGGCCGGAATTGCTGATCGCGCTGCTCTTGCCGGCCGCCGGATTGCCGATGATCATATACCACGGCAATTCATACAGCGCGGCCGTGCCCGACACCTGGCCCAGCTTGGAACTCTTGATCGTGTCGATCGCCTGCAGCATGCCGTCGCGCAGCAGGTTGAGCTCGTCGCGGGCCGGCTCGCCGGGACCGGCCGCGGCGGCCTCCGCCTCGGCCTCGCGGCGCATGGCCAGCTCCAGCTGCTCGGCCTCGCGGCGCGCGCGGCGGCGGTGCCACCACCACAGCAGCGCCCACGCGGCGCCGGCCAGCGCCAGCGCGGCCAGCGCCCACAACGCGCCGATTTCCAGCGCCTCCGCGCCCAGGAAAAGGAAGGCCGCCAGCGCCAGGCAGGCGAGCACGCTGAGATTGCGGGTATCGGTCAAGAACTGCCAGATTCGTCGCATCATGGGATGGAGGAGAATATCGACGGTGGATCGGTGGCCCGGCTGCGCCAATGATGGTGACACCAATAAAGCGGGGCTTTCTTGAGCTGTGACAACGATCATGGCGGGGCCGCAGACGGGCGCCGCGCCCAGACACTACAATGTGACAAGCTCATTTTCCCAGCACGCCAGGCTGCCGCAATTCCGTATGGCCGAAATCCATCATCGTCCAGCGCCCGCCCCAGTGCAGGCCGAGCGATTCGGCCACCTCGCCGTAGAGGCGATAACCGCGCATGGCCCAAGGATCCTTTTCCGAAATGAGCAACTTGCCATCCCGAAAAAACGCGCAATCGGCCGCCAGGCCGTACTGGTGGTAGCTTTGGAATGCCTTCGCATTGCTCACCGAGGGGCCGGCGGCGGCGAGCATGTTTTGCCGCGCCGGGCTGCGGTAACCCTCCAGCAGCGCCATCTCGTAGCCGTACCTGTCGCGCATGATCTTAAACACCAGCAGCAGGCGCTGGCCGAAATGCTGATCGAGCAACTGCCAGTTGCGGCTGGCGCCGCCCAGCAGCGGCCGCAACTGCGTCACCTCCAGCGTCGTAAACACCAGCGGCGGCGGTGCCGGCGGCGGCACCAGCTGCTCGCCCATCAGCAAGTCGCTGAGCTGGACATTGGCGACGCGGCTGCCGCCGTCGTAGCTGCCCAGCATGCTCCCGCCGCTGGCCAGCCAGGCCAGCAGCGGCGGCAGGCCCAGCAGCAAGACGGCCGCCAGCGCGACCCAGCGGTGCCGCGCCAGCGCCTGCCAAGCCCGCGCCAGCGTCGATTGCGCGGCGCAGCCCAGCGCGCCGGCGCGACCGGCGCCGCCGCGATGCCAATGCCCGGCCCTGCGCTGGACGCGCAAGCCCAGATTGGCCATCGACTGCAGCACCAGCTCGCGCCCGCCGGGAAATAGCAGCAGCCAGGCGGCAAAACAGGCGAGCAGGAAATACATCAGGACCAGGACGATCAACATGGCGCGCTCCGCGAAATGGTTCAGGCTGGGGACGGCTTCATGCTATGCCGATGCCGGCGGCGCATGGAACGCTACATCAAGTTTGGAGGTGATATTTTGCAAGCGACAAAACCGCCTGAGCTGCTGGGCAAGTCGACGCCGGAGCCGGCCGACCACAGCCGTATTCTGGCCAGCCTCGAACACGGCGCGCCCGTGCCGCAACGCCCCCGCCCCCGCCTTGGCCGCGGCGGCGTCGCCGCCCTCGCGCTGCTGCTACTGATAGGCGCGGGCTGGCTGGGCTACCGGCACGCCAGCGCACCGCCGCCAGACGGCGTCGAAGCCAGGCGCGCCGCGCCGCCTCGGGAACAGCCGCAGCCCGTGGCGGCGCTGCGCGACATGCCGGCACCGGCCGCCATCGTCAACGATGCGACGGCGGCGCCTCCCGCGCAGCGGCCCGCCGCCGCGCCGGACAAGGCCGGCACCGCGCCCGCCAGCCAGGCGCCGGCCGCGCCACGCGCACCAGCCCGGCCGCGCGTGGCGGCCGCCGGAACAAGCGCACCGCCGAAAAAGGCGCCGGCGTCGGCCGCCGTGCCGCCCGACAGCGACGTCGCCCTGCTGACGGCGCTGGTGGCCCACGTCAACAAGCAAGACGCCGGCGGCGCCGCCGGGACCAACCGCGACGTCGTGCTGCGCGGCGCGCACGACACCACCGACAGCCTGCTACAGCGCTGCAAACAGCTTGGCGTCATCGAAGGCATGCTGTGCCGCTCGCGGATCTGCGCGGGACGCTGGGACAACGATCCAGCCTGCAAATAAACGCACGGCGAAATGTACAATGCGCCGTCCAGCCCAACGACAAGACCAGCTATGCCGCTCACAATGTTACGGCTCCTGCGTTCCCGTCTTAACGCGCTACCTGCGCCAACTGCACTGCCGAACTTCTCTTCCGTCTGGGCAGCGCCTACCCGCGCGCCTGAGGCAGCGCAGCATCCCTTGACGCCGCACAAGCGCACCGCAGAATCGGCCGGGCGCCGCGCGGCGAGGCGCTACTCTACAAGCCGGGTCGGCATCGCTGACACGCTGAAAAAAGGAGCTGCGCCATGCCATACAAAACCATCCTTGTCCATGTCGACCAATCGCACCAGACGGCGACGCGCATCGACCTGGCGCTGCAACTGGCGGCGGCCGACGGCGCCCACCTGATCGGCGCGGCGTCGACCGGCATCTCCGCCTTCCTGCACCAGCACGTCGGCGACGCCGGCGCGCCGTCCCTGGCGCCCTACCTCGACATCCTGCGCCAGCGCGCCGACGCCGCACTGGCGCAATTCGAACAGCAGGTCCGGCGCGCCAACGCCACCTCGTTCGAACTGCGCCGGATCGACGACGAGGCGGCGCCCGGCATCAGCCTGAGCGCCAGCTTTTGCGACCTGGCGATACTGGGGCAAACCGATCCCGGCCAGGCCAACCAGCTGCTCGGCCCCGACTTTCCCGAATACGTCGCCATCCACTCCGGTTGTCCGGTACTCATCGTGCCCTACGCCGGCGCCTTCGCCAGCGTCGGCGCCCACGTGCTGGTGGGCTGGAACGGCAGCCTCGAAGCGCGCCGCGCGGTGCGCGACGCCTTGCCGCTGCTGCGGCGAGCGCGGACGGTGGAGCTGGCCGTGTTCAATCCGCGCCAGCAGGACGACGCGCACGGCCAGCAAGCCGGCGCCGACATCGCGCTGCATCTGGCGCGGCACGGCGTCGCCGTCAGCGTCCGCGAGGAGGCGGGCAACGGCGACGTCGGCGAGGCGCTGCTGTCGCTGGCCGCCGACAGCGGCGCCGATTTGCTGGTAATGGGCTGCTACGGCCACGCGCGGCTGCGCGAAGTGCTGCTGGGCGGCACCACCCGCACCGTGCTGCAAGCGATGACGGTGCCGGTGCTGATGGCGCACTGACAGGCGATTCAATAACCGGGTGAAACCCCGTTTTCACTCGGTTTGCTGTAGCACAAACCCGCTGTTGAAATGCCGCCGCCCCCGCCTAGGATTCCGTTTTTTCCGCCCTAGAATAAATTACTACTTTGCCAAGGCAAGGCAGGGCAAACCCCATCGGCTGGGCAGCGCAGGATGGGGCGTCAGGCATCCCGACGACATGCGGGGCGAACCACAGCGAGGCGATATCATGGACATGAAAAAAGAACATCGGGCAGGCAGCAATCTGGCCGAAACGATCACCGACCTTCCGGCGATCATGAAAGGTCCCGACAACATGGTGGAGGGGGCGGACGAGCAAACAGCCAACCTGTCCCCCGCCGCGTTCACCACCTATTACACGTGGCGGGCCAACGGCGTGTTCCGCGCCGTGCGCTTCAACAACACACGCGTGACGGCCAATTCCCGCGTCCTCCTCAACATCAGCGAGTACAGCAGCGACGCCCAGCACCGCTTCATCGGCGCCGCCCGCATGGCCGTCTACAACATTGCCCCGTTCAATGGCGGCTTCTTCGCCTGGGTCGAAATTTCCTGGGGCAGTCCGCTCAACGTCCGCTTCGACGTGTTTGTCGATCCCTGAGCATAGGCAAGGTGCTGGCGCGCAACGGCGCGCCGCAATAGAAAAGGGCCACAGTTTGACGTGTGGCCCTTGGCATTCTGGCTCCCCAACCTGGACTCGAACCAGGCACCTACGGATTTACAGTTGTACGTTGATGCCTTAGGATGGAATTGACGTCATCCCAATCTCCGTAAAATCAAGCAGTTCTGACGTAGGCCCGGTTCGCCGCAGACTCATACCGGTCAGTATGTGGCCGTTGTCATCGAACTCCAAATAAAGAAGTTCTACTTGTTAATTTGGAATTTCTCCCTACACTTAAAAATTACCGTTCATCCCGTTCAACGTAAAGGAATTGCTATGAGCATTCTTGTTCAGTACGAATTTCGTCCACTGCCCGGCAGCAATTTCATCAATCTGATAGAAAGCGTCAAGGTCGTTGCTGCATTGTGGCGTAAGTACGGTGCAGAACCATCGTTATGGAATGTGAGCGTTGGCGAAGTGGGGAACTTGTCATTCACAGTCCCTTTTGCAACATATGCCGAGTATGGCACATGCATGGACGCACTGACTGCCGATCCTGATTTCCGCTTGTGGCAGACGCAGAACTCGGATGCTGGAAATGGGCAGTGGATACGCAGCAACCTGTATCGTCATATGTCAATTTGAGAAACGTCGCCAGAGTGCATGTGCGGTGCTACGGGCTCTATCACATTGGCGATTACCTGACGAATTTTGATGGCCGAACTGAGCTTCCATCAAGCTGATTGGAGTTGTCAGAACAGGGTTCGCTGGGCGCGCATTGCACGCGTGATTGGCATGCTGCTCCTGAACCACTCTTCATCGTAGCGCAACAGCCATCGAAACGATTGCAGTGCGAGCGCAACGTAAGACATCTGGTTGCCAAACGGTTTGTGGACCTGAGTCACATGCTCGTGGAGCTGGATACCAGGTCACGGACTTTTCATTGACGTGGAACGAAGGCACAGTTCACGTGCTTGTGATCTTGGAGGACCGGCAGCTAGCCGCAATGGTGGCAGCCGGCGCTGCGAGAGTGGATGAAGCAGTGGTCAAGGCCGAAGTTAGGGCGCCAATTGTTGCCTACAGTACCAGCAGCGACTTCGTTCTAGGAGTTCTTACACGACAGTTGATAAAGTGAAAAACCAGGTCCGCACCGGCGCAGGATCACGACCAACGCTCCTTGCTCAGGGCAATCCATAAGCAAATATTACCCAACTGGATAATATTGGTAATAGGCCATACGAAAACGGCCCCGCGATTGCTCGCGGGGCCGCTTGTATTCTGGCTCCCCGACCTGGACTCGAACCAGGGACCTGCGGATTAACAGTCCGTCGCTCTACCAACTGAGCTATCAGGGAAAAGAGGCCGCATTATATACGCCGGATTTACGCTTGTCCAGTTCGCATCCATCCACCGTTACGCGACGATTCCGCCACTTGCGCCTAAATTTGATTGCATGGCGCGGCAAACGCAGGCAGGATAGTAAAACATCAACACCGTTTCCATCCTTCTGCGCGGAGCCGACCTTGCTTACCCTACCTGCCCCATTGCACTTGCGCAGCATCCGGGACGACGATCAGGCATTTCTCGACGCCCTGTACGACTCCACCCGCGCCGACCTGAAGCAGGCTGGCGGCGATCCCGTCTTCGTCGAACAACTGATCAAAATGCAGCAAAAAATGCAGGCGCACGGCTACCGCATCATGTTTCCGGATGCGCAGTATCTGCTGCTGGAAAGCGACGGCAAGCCGATCGGCCGCATCGTGCTGGACCGCGACGCCCGCTCCGTCCGCCTGGTCGACATTGCCATCCTGCCGACCGAGCAGGGCCGGGGCGTCGGCAGGACGGTGCTGTCGTCGCTGCAGTGCTGGGCTGCGGAGCGGCAAATGGAGCTGCGCCTGAGCGTCAGCAAGGACAATGGCAAGTCGCGCCGCCAATACCTGGCCCTGGGCTTCGAAGTCACCTCGTCCGATTCCGTGCACGAGCAAATGCGCTGGAGCGCCACGGTAAACGGGCCGGCGCCGCTGACGCGCGCCTGAAGCGTTGCGGCAGAAGCCTAGGTGCTGTTTTGCCTCGCCTCGCGCACTGCCATTTCCTCTTTCAGCGCCTTGATCTTCGCCGCCATCGCCACCCTCTCTTGCCGCCATTCATGCGTGCGGACGTGCGCCTTGGCCCTCAGATAGTAGGCATAGGCGGACATGACCCGGAACAGCCCAAGCGAAATGATCAGCCCACAAATAAACATCAGCAGATATTTTGCCAACAACAAGATCATGTAAACAAAAAAACAGGCCGCCGAAAGCAGGCCGAACACCAACACAGCACGCAGCCACAGCGGATATTCAGCGAACTCGCCGCCGGTGTTTTTCTTACTTGCCAGCCATTCGCTGATGAAGGGCGCGCATGCGGTAAAAACACCACCCAGTCCTATCACCAGATCAAGCAGGGCACTCCACCATGGCAAACCGCCTTGCTTGCCTTCGCTCTCAGGTTCCACGCCGAAGATGATCGACACAGGCCGCAACACGTTTGTTCCGTCCGCGCCGGCCGCTCCCCGCTTACCCGGCTCGCCTGGTTCGCCGCGCGCGCCCGCGTCCCCCTTGTCGCCCCTGTCGCCCTTGGCTCCGGCATCGCCCTTCTCCCCGGCAACTCCCTGCTCGCCGCGCTGCCCCCTGGCGCCGGCCAGTCCCGGCAATCCGGCCGGACCGCGCGGCCCGGGGACGCCCCTCTCGCCATCGGCTCCATGCTGGCCGGGTGTGCCAGTCAATCCCCGCTCGCCCCGCTCCCCTGCCGCGCATTTATCGCATTTAAGCGGCGTCGCGGCGAAGTTAAGCGTCGATGAATTCTCGTTCACCGACGAAGGCCCGGGCGACTTGCAGCCAGCCAGGATGATCACACTAAACAGGTACGCCAGCGCATATTTCATGCAATGCTCCTTGCTCCATACTGGAGGGAATGGATCACACGCTACGCGACATGGGAAAGCTTGTCAAATAAGTATTCCGCGCCGCAAACTAGCCGGCGCCGAGGTAGATAAACTTGAAGAGGAACAGGCCGGAGATGAGCGCCGCCAGCGCCGACACCTGCTTGATGCGTCCCGTCGCCACTTTCAGCACGACATAGGTGATGAAGCCGAAGGCGACGCCGTTGGCAATCGAATAGGTGAACGGCATGATCAGCGCCGTGACGGCGGCCGGCACGCTTTCGGTCGAGTCCTCCCAGTCGATGTCGGCCAGCTCGCGCAGCATCAGGCACGCCACATAGAATAGCGCCGGCGCCGTCGCGTAGGCCGGCACGGTGCCCGCCAGCGGCGCGATGAACAGGCAGGCCATGAACAGCACGGCGACGGTGACGGCCGTCAGGCCGGTGCGTCCGCCGGCCTGCACGCCCGCCGCGCTCTCGATGTACGCGGTGGTGCTGGAGGTGCCGAGCACGGAGCCGGCAACGATGGCGGTGCTGTCGGCCAGCAACGATTTGTTCAAGCGATCCATTTTGCCGTTTTTCAGCAAGCCGGCGCGGTTCGCCACGCCCATCAGGGTGCCGGTCGCGTCGAACAGTTCGACCATGAAGAACACCAGCACGACGTTGACGATGCCGACCGACAGCGCGCCCATGATATCGAGCTGGAACAGGGTCGGCGACAGCGACGGCGGCGCCGAGACGATGCCCTTGAATTCGTTGCCGGCGAACAGGAAGCTGGCGATGGTGACCGTCACGATGCCGATCAGGATGGCGCCGCGCACCCGCAGGCGGTCCAGCGCGACGATGACGAAGAAGCCGACGATGGCCAGCAGCGGTGGCGCCTTGTGCAGGTCGCCCAGGGCCAGGTAGGTGGCCGGGTTAGCGACGACGATGCCCGAGCTTTTGAGGGAAATGATCGCCAGGAACAGGCCGATGCCCACCGTAATCGCCGTGCGCAGCGATGGCGGGATGGCGCCGATGATCATTTCGCGTATCTTGAACAGGCTGACGAGGATGAACAGGCAGCCGGAAATGAAGACGGAGCCGAGCGCCACCTGCCAGGGAATGCCCATGCCGATGACGACGGCGTAGGCGAAGTAGGCGTTCAAGCCCATGCCCGGCGCCAGGGCGATCGGGTAGTTGGCGTACAGGCCCATGATCAGCGTGCCGAGGGCCGCCGCCAGGCAAGTCGCGACGAACACGGAATCTTTCGGCATGCCCGCATCGCCGAGGATGGACGGGTTAACGAAGATGATATAAGCCATCGTCAGGAAGGTCGTCAGACCGGCCAGCAGCTCGGTGCGCACGTCGCTCCCGCTTTCCTTCAGCTTGAAAAACTTCTCCAGGAATTGCATGTAACTCTCCTCATGATTATCACAATCCTCGCGCCCTGCGTGGCTGGCCTGCCGCACGCCAGGCGGGTGATGTGATGTCGCGCACAGCGGCGGATAGCGGATGCTGCCGGCCGGCATATGCGGTATTGCGATCTGATGATGCTGACGCCTGCGGCGCTGGCGCGCGCGGGTGGCCGACGCAAGCCGGATTGTGCCCGGTCCGGTGCCCCTGTTCCGGGCCAAGGTAGGCCGCGGGCCCGCATTATCCCTCACCCGGCGCCCCCGCGTCCAAAAAAATACAGCGTCGGCCGCCCGCGCTGGCAATCGCATGCAATTTTTGAGCGCCGCAATGGAGTCGAATGGAGGAGCGGGCAGCGCCGATGGCGGGGAAATTCGCCCCACGGGCGCAACGGGGCCGAGCCGCCGCGGCGCCGCCGCGCTGCCCGCGGCCGTTTACTGTTGGGCTTGCCTAACTTGGCGGCATCAGGGGATCAGAAATTCAGGGCCGACGTGCCATCGGCGAAACGGGCATCGTAGCAACGCGTGCACTGCGCGCAATACAGGTGGGCGGCGCGCACATCGCTCTGGCGCAGCACGAGTTTCAAATGGACCCCCTTACACTCGGGGCAGGTTTCACGCATTTCGCCATAGGTGCGTACGCTGTCGGCGACATAGACATCGTCGCGCCGCTCGGCGACCACGACGGCAAGGGGATCGATTTCTACCAGAACCAGCGGCGGCATGTCCGTTGTGGCATTTCGGTGCTCGGCGGCCGTCGGCGGTCGCGCCGGGCGACACTTTTCATCTTGCTCCATGTTTGCTCTCCTGTTGCTTCAGGACACGCCGCTGAGACGAAGGTATTATGCGGCTAGGGAAGTTAACCTTAGCCAAATAACGCCCAAGCCGCAAGCGCAACATGCGCAAAATAGTCGCAGAGCAGCGGAATATCGCAGCAGAGTACGCTTTGCGGCGCGTCAGTGGTGCTTGCCCAACGCCAACATTGCCAGCGCAACCTTACGTGCCTCGGCCTCCGCCTCGGCTTCGCTGCCGAAGACCGAACAGACCGACACGCGCCGGCCGGGAAAGACACGGTAGCGGTGCATCGGATTCGACGACGGGGCGTAAATGGTCAGGTAGGCGCCCCAGCCTTTGACGAGGGCCAGGGGCACGCCGGAATAGTTGATTTCATACTCACCAATATATTCAATTGGCATAGTCCGTTCCGCTATGAGGAGAGCGCCAGCTTACCACGCCATGGGGCCGGCAAGGATATCCAGATACCGCTAGGCAATAAAAAAGCCGTCCTGGCCCCGCCGTCCTGGCCCCGCCCTCCCTTGGCGGCGGCTTACTTGGCCGGCTTGAACGCCCACCAGCGGCTGCCGGCGAAATTCCACGCCAGGCCGATGGCCGTGGCCAGCAACTGCGCCAGCCAATAGTTCCAGCCCAGGCCCTGCACCAGCAGCCACATCAGTCCAGTGTTCATGCACCAGCCTATGCCCAGCAACGTGAAGTATTTGGCGGCGGCCTCGCCGTGCGACTTGTCGCTCTGGAAGGTGAAGAAATAGTTGAGGATATAGTTAACCACGGAACCGAGCGCATACCCCAGCCCGGAGGCGGCGGCGGCGCCGATGCCGGCCAGTTCGACGCCGGCCCACAGGACCGAATATTGCACGGCCGTGCCGGAAGCGCCGACGGCGGCGAAGCGGAGAAATTGGCGTTGCACGGACATCGGCGTGATCTTTTCGGACGTTGAGGGGGCGTGCGGGCGGCGCCGGGCCGCACCAATATAGCAAAAAAAATGGCTACGATTTCTCGTAACCATTTTTTCACTACCGTATTCTGGCTCCCCGACCTGGACTCGAACCAGGGACCTGCGGATTAACAGTCCGTCGCTCTACCAACTGAGCTATCAGGGAAAAGAGGCCGCATTATATACGGCAATATTTAGATTGTCCAGCCCACGCCGCGCCGGCCCGGTCTTACATGCCCAGCGACTTCAGCAGATCGGAATTGTCATCCAGGTCCTCGACCGCCGGCGCCGCTTCGACGCGGCCGCTCGCCTGCTCCATCGCCATCAGCGCATCGGGATCGAGCTCCTCGTGGGTATCGAAATCGTGCAGGCGGATAAACTCGGTGCGGTCTATCGCCAGCTCCAGATAGAAGATGTTGTTCTTCTCCGTGTAGAAGGTGACGCGGCGCATTTCCGGCCGGTCCAGCGGCGTGTCCACGCTCAGCATGACCTGCTTGGTGAGCACCAGCATTTTCGGCTGGTTCTGGGTAATATTGGTTTGCAGCTCGCGGCGCACCTTGCCGGTGAAGTCGCCGACTATCTGGTTCATCAGCTCACCCATGATGTTGGCCACCTCGTCCGAGGTGTGGGAGCTGGCCAGCTCGGATTTTGGCATGCCCATGTGCAGCATGTAGCGCTCGTAAATCTCCATTGCCGCATCGGCGGCGAAGTTCAGCACCACCAGCCCGGTGAAGCCGCCGTCAAACAAGACGAAACAGCCGATATCCGGCTTCAAGCCGGTCTTGGTAATCCGCTGCACCATGCCGGAGTAATTGACTTTGCTTTGCGTTGCGACATTCAAGACCCGCGTGACCGAGTTGCACAAACTCATCAGCAAGTCTTCTGTACCGTACACAACATCCTTATTTTCAACATTCATGGTCAACCTCTGTTATTTTCTTAAAGATGAAACTACTGTTTCCTGGTCCAGCGCCAGACGAAACAAAACGACTTCGCTCAGCAAGCGGACAAGCTCATCTTTCCATTCCTGATCCCGGCTGGCGACGGGCCTTGCCTCCCCCTTCGCTGACACAAGACACCCGGAAACGATCAGAATACCGAGGCGCAAGATTCCCGTCCACTTGAATCATGCATTCGCGTGAAATTTTAGTTCCAAAATGCAAAAAAAAGGGCGCGCGCGCTCACCAGGGCCGCGGCCGCCCCGCATCCACATTACACGACCGGACCCGGCACATAGTCGACCACCAGCACCTTGGCCAGCCACGGCTTGAGCAATTCGACGAAACGCAGGTGCGCCGGATCGAGCAGATAGGCGTCGCGCCCCGCTACGCCGTCGAAGAGCAGCGTGAAGCAATCCGTGTAACCATCGGCCAGCCCCTCGGGGCTATTATTCAGTCCGTGCTCGAAATGGCGCACGACGGGGATCGCCTCCTTCAGCCGGGCGAATTCGCGCACCAGCAAGGCGTACTGCTCGTCAGAAATATCGGTACGAAACGTGCACAGCACAAGGTGCCGCAAACCGTGTGGAAAATCCATTGTTCACCCCTCCTCATATTTACTTTACCATAACAACAAACCGCCTCGGAAAGATCGCCGCCAACCGCGCGCCAGCGCAAAGGATCGCCATGATTTTCCTCTATGCCTGCACGATCTTTCTCAGCGCCTTCCTGCTATTCCAGATCCAGCCCATCATCGGCAAGATGATACTCCCCTGGTTCGGCGGCTCGGCTGCGGTCTGGAGCACCTGCATGCTGTTCTTCCAAGTCCTGTTGCTGCTCGGCTACCTGTATGCCCACCTGACCACGCGCCGCCTGAGGCCGCGACGGCAGGCGCTGCTGCATATCGCCCTGCTGGCCGCCAGCGTCGCGCTGCTGCCGATCACCCTGGACGAAGCGTATAAGCCCGCCGGCAACGCCGAACCAACGCTGACCATCATCGGCTTGATGGCCGCCAGCATCGGCCTGCCCTACTTCCTGCTGTCGGCAAGCGGCCCGCTGCTGCAAGCCTGGTTTGCGCGGGAAAAACCCGGCAGCATCCCCTACCGCCTGTTCGCGCTGTCGAATTTCGGTTCGATGCTCGGGCTGCTCAGCTACCCCCTGCTATTCGAACCGTCGCTGACGCTGCCGCACATGTCCGTCAGTTGGTCCGCCGCCTACGCCGTGTTCGCGCTGCTCTGCGCCGCACTGGCGCTGCGCGGCGTGTGCGCGCACGCCGCCCGCGCGCCGGCGGCCGCCGCCCCCGTCGGCGCCGCACCGTCGGGGCGGCGCCGCCTCGCCTGGCTGGCACTGGCGGCGCTGCCGACCATTCTGCTGATGTCGGTCACCAGCCATCTGACGCAGAACGTCGCCCCGATTCCCTTGCTGTGGGTCGCGCCCCTCAGCATTTACCTGACCAGCTTCATCCTCTGCTTTGAAGGGGGCGGATGGTATAGGCGCAACTGGTACTTGCCGATGTTCATGCTCTCCATCGCCGGCATGGTAGTGTTCTTCATCGCCCCCGCGCTGATGCCGAAAACCGCCTGGCTGCCGATTCTGCTGTACTGCGGCGGCCTGTTCTGCTGCTGCATGGTGTGCCACGGCGAACTGGCCAGACTCAAGCCGCACGCCTCGCAGCTGACCACGTTTTACCTGATGCTCGCCAGCGGCGGCGCGCTGGGCGGCATCTTTGTCGCCATCGTCGCGCCGCGCCTCTTCAACGACGACTACGAACTGGTGCTCGCCGCCATCGCCAGCGTTGTCGCCGTCTTCACTGTGGTGTACCGCGAACCGGGCGGCGCGGCCTACCGCTTCGTCAGCCGCGAGGCATGGCTGAAAATCACCGTGTTTTCGGTGACGCTGACATCCCTGCTTGTCGCCGCCATCTTCCTATTCGCGGCGCAGCAAAATATCGTCCAGCGGCGCGACTTCTACGGCACGGTCAAGGTCAAGGACGTGGGCCTGGGCGAGCAGCGCTACCGGCAACTCTCCCATGGCGTCATCCTGCACGGCTTCCAATATCTGGACGCGGCGAAGCGGCGCTGGCCGACCAGCTACTATGGCGCCGACAGCGGCGCCGGCGTGGCGTTGTTGGCCGGCAGGGGCGCCGCGCCGCAAAAGGTCGGCGTGGTCGGCCTCGGCGCCGGCACCATGGCCGCCTACTGCCGCCACGGCGACGCCTACCGCTTCTACGAAATCAACCCGCTGGTGATCGGCCTGGCCGCCTCGGCCTTCAGCTACCTGCCGGACTGTCCGGCGCAGATGGCCGTCGTGCAAGGCGACGCCCGCCTGTCGCTGGAGCGCGAGCCGGCCCAGCATTTCGACGTGCTCGTGCTCGACGCCTTTTCCGGCGACTCGATCCCCGTGCATTTGCTGACGCGCGAAGCCTTCGGCCTCTACTTCCGCCACCTGAAGCCAGGCGGCATGCTGGCCGTGCACATCTCGAATCAGCACCTGAACCTGGCGCCGGTGGTCAAGCTTGCCGCCGACTACTACGCGAAAGAGGCCAGGCTGGTGCAGTCGAAGCAGGACCAGCGCCGTGGCGTGGGCATGGCGGAGTGGATCGTCATCAGCGACGGGGCGGCCATTTTCCAGTCCGGGGAATTGAAGAGTGCGGCAAGAACGATACACGCGGGCCAGCACATCCGCCCCTGGACGGATGACTACAGCAGCATTTACGCGATTTTGAAGTGACGCCGGCAGCGCATAAGCAAAAGGGTGACGTTTGCACGTCACCCCTGCTCTATTCTGGCGCCCGACCTGGACTCGAAAAACTCAGGCCGGCGCCCGTTCCGCTCGCTTACCCCTGACAGGAGTCAACGAACCCCGGCAATTCGCCCGGTATGATCGGCGACACACCACCGGGAGAGACGAATGCATCCTTACCTGAGCTACTTCGCGTTCGCCGCCATTCTCGCCGCCGGCGGCAATGCCGTCGCCCAGCCAAGCCCGGTCAGTATGTACTCCGACATCTCCGGCACGGCCTGCGCCAGGCATATCGACGACGCTTCGACCGGCGCTTACACGATGGACTGCCCCGGCGTTCACGGCTTCCGCCTGCGCGTCCTGGAAGACGATGAACGCAGTTCGATCAGCATCGTGACGCCGAACAAACGGGTCTTCCCCCTCAACTATTGGAATGTGGTAACGCGCGGATTTTCGATGCTGGGCACCAAGGCTGAGTGGCGCATCGCGAAAGTGGATGGGAAAACCGCGCCGATTGCGATCATCGTGCGCATACACGCTCTCGACCAAAGCTATCCGGAGCATCCGAAACGCGTACCGCTCCTTGCCGTCGCGAAGATATCCCGCGATGCGGCCTGCGTTACCCGCGCCGTCGAGGCCCTCGCCCCGGACGCGAACGAGCAAGCCCGGCGATTCGCCGACAACAGGAACATGGCGTGCCTGCCCGCCGAATCGGGGCAATAGCCATACGAAAACGGCCCCGCGATAAATCGCGGGGCCGTCTGTATTCTGGCTCCCCGACCTGGACTCGAACCAGGGACCTGCGGATTAACAGTCCGTCGCTCTACCAACTGAGCTATCAGGGAAAAGAGGCAACATTATATACTTTCTTGAGCGCACCATCAAGGTTTTTGATCATGCGCTTCGGTCAGCTTTTTTTTGTTACCTTCCGGATCAATCTTGCGAGCAATCCGAAGAAAAAAGATTTTAAAGGACTTTAGCGATTGCGTCAACAACCTTGTCGATATTTGCCGCGTTCAGCGGCGCCACGCAGATGCGGCCCGTGTCCACCGCATACACCGAGTGCTCGCGCGCCAGCGTCTCGACCTGCGCCTTGCTCAGGCCCGAGTACGAGAACATGCCCACTTGCTGGCGCACGAAGTCGAAATCGTGGCCCGGCGCCTTTTCCTTGAGCTTGGTGACGAAGGCTTCGCGCATGGCGCGGATGCGCACGCGCATCGCGGCCAGCTCGTCTTCCCACAACTGGCGCAGTTCCGGCGTCGTCAACACGGTGGCGACGACCTTGCCGCCGTGCACTGGCGGGTTCGAGTAGTTGGTGCGCACGACGCGCTTCAACTGCGACAGCAGGCGCGCCGCCTCGTCCGCGCTTGCCGCGACGACGCTGAGCGCGCCGACGCGCTCGCCGTACAGCGAGAACGACTTCGAGAACGAGTTCGAGATCAGCAGCGGGCCGCCGGCCGCAACGAAGCGGCGCACGACGGCACCGTCTTCGGCGATGCCGGCGCCGAAGCCCTGGTAAGCCATGTCGAGGAAGGGAATCAAGCCGCCGGCGCTGACGGCGGCGATGACCTCGCCCCACTGCTCGGCGCTCAGGTCGGCGCCGGTCGGGTTGTGGCAGCAGGCGTGCATCAGCACGATCGAGCCGCGCGGCATCGCCTGCAGGTCGGCCAGCATGCCGGCAAAGTTCACGCCGCGGGTGGCGGCGTCGTAGTAGGCGTAGTTGTTCACGACGAAGCCGGCGCTCTCGAACAGGGCGCGGTGGTTTTCCCAGCTCGGGTCGCTGATATACACTTGCGCGCCGGGCGCGAAGCGCTGCAGGAAGTCGGCGCCAATTTTCAGCGCGCCGGTGCCGCCGATCGCCTGCACGGTGACGGCGCGGCGCTCTTGAATGACGACGCTGTCGGCGCCAAATACCAGTTCCTGCACGGCGGCGTCGTAGCTGGCCAGGCCGTCGATCGGCAGGTAGGTGCGCGGCGCCGCCTGCTCGATCAGAATGGCTTCGGCTTTGCGCACGCAGGACAGCAGCGGAACCTTGCCGTTTTCGTCATAATAGACGCCGACGCCGAGATTGATCTTGGCCGGATTTTTATCCGCGTTGAAGGCTTCGGTGATGCCCAGGATGGGGTCACGCGGCGCCATGTCGATGGCACTAAACAGGCTGGCAGAGGCAGAAGGGTTCGTCATGATAAGATTGAATTCGATTGGAGGCAGGGTTCGCAGCGGAGTTGCAGACAGCGCCCCCGAACACGCATTCCAGGGCCGCCGGCTGAGCACTATTCTAACAAAGGTCTGATTCGTATGGCTGATTTATCCCTTGCAAATGACACATCGCCGACCATAGTGTCGTTTCCCGATTCACCGTTCCAGTTGCACCAACCGTTTTTACCCGCCGGCGACCAGCCGACGGCCATCACCGGCCTGTGCGAAGGCATCGCCGACGGTCTCGCCTACCAGACACTGCTGGGCGTGACGGGTTCCGGCAAGACCTACACGATGGCCAACGTGATCGCGCGCATGGGCCGGCCGGCCATCGTCTTCGCGCCGAACAAGACGCTGGCGGCCCAGCTCTACAGCGAGTTCCGCGAATTTTTCCCGAACAACGCCGTCGAGTACTTCGTCAGCTACTACGACTACTACCAGCCGGAAGCCTATGTGCCGCAGCGCGACCTGTTCATCGAAAAGGACTCTTCGATCAACGAGCACATCGAGCAGATGCGCCTGTCCTGCACCAAGTCGCTGATGGAGCGGCGCGACGTCGTCATCGTCGCCACCGTGTCGGCCATTTACGGCATCGGCAATCCCAACGAATACCACCAGATGATCCTGACGCTGCGCGCCAAGGACAAGGTCAGCCAGCGCGACGTCATCGCCCGCCTGATCCAGATGCAGTACACGCGCAACGAGGTCGACTTCGGCCGCGGCACCTTCCGCGTGCGCGGCGACACCGTCGACATCTTCCCCGCCGAGCACGCCGAACTGGCCGTGCGCCTCGACATGTTCGACGACGAGATCGAATCGATCCAGCTGTTCGACCCGCTGACGGGCCGCGTGCGCCAGAAGATCCCCCGCTTCACCGTCTACCCCGGTTCGCATTACGTGACGCCGCGCGCGACCGTGCTGCGGGCCATCGAAACCATCAAGGACGAGCTGCGCGAGCGCCTCGAATTCTTCCGCCGCGAGAACCGCCTGATCGAGGAGCAGCGGCTGGAGCAGCGCACCCGCTTCGACCTGGAGATGATGACGGAAATCGGTTTCACCAAGGGCATCGAAAACTACTCGCGCCACTTGAGCGGCGCGCAGGCCGGCGAACCGCCGCCGACGCTGGTCGACTACCTGCCGGCGGACGCGCTGATGTTCCTCGACGAGTCGCACGTGCTGATCGGCCAGCTCAGCGCCATGTACAACGGCGACCGCTCGCGCAAGACCAACCTGGTCGACTACGGCTTCCGCCTGCCGTCGGCGCTGGACAACCGGCCGCTGCGCTTCGACGAGTTCGAGTCGAAGATGCGCCAGACCGTGTTCGTTTCGGCCACGCCGGCCGACTACGAGAAGGCGCGCGCCGACCAGGTGGTCGAGCAGGTGGTGCGTCCGACCGGCCTGGTCGATCCGCAAATCATCGTGCGCCCGGCCAGCAGCCAGGTCGACGACCTGATGTCGGAAATCGTCGAGCGCATCAAGAAGGACGAGCGGGTGCTGGTGACGACGCTGACCAAGCGCATGTCCGAGCAGTTGACGGAATACCTGGGCGACCACGGCATCAAGGTGCGCTACCTGCACAGCGACATCGAGACGGTCGAGCGCGTCGAAATCCTGCGCGACCTGCGCATCGGCACCTTCCACGTGCTGGTCGGCATCAACCTGCTGCGCGAGGGCCTGGACTTGCCGGAAGTGTCGCTGGTGGCCATCCTCGACGCCGACAAGGAAGGCTTCCTGCGTTCCGAGCGCAGCCTGATCCAGACCATCGGCCGCGCCGCGCGCAACCTGAACGGCACGGCCATCCTGTACGGCGACCGCATCACCGACTCGATGCGCCGGGCCATCGACGAAACCGAGCGCCGCCGCGCCAAGCAGATCGCCTTCAACACGGCCAACGGCATCATCCCGGTCGGCGTCAAGAAGAGCATCAAGGAGCTCATCGACGGCGTCTACAGCCCGCAGGAGGCGCGCGACAAGCTGGAGGTGGCGCAGGAGACGGCCAAGTACGAGGCGATGAGCGAGAAGCAGATCAGCAAGGAGATCAAGCGCCTGGAGAAACTGATGCTCGACCACGCCAAGAACCTGGAGTTCGAAAAGGCGGCGCAGGTGCGCGACCAGTTGCATGTGCTGAAGGAGCAGTTGTTCGGCGCCCCGGGCAGCGACAACGTCGCCGCCCTGCTGGCCAGCTGATCGGCCGCGCCATAAAAAATGGCGGGCGGACCCTGAGGTCCGCCCGCCATTTTTTTTAACGATGCCGGCCGATTACGCCGCCGTGTCGTCCTTCTTCAGCCACGCCGCCAACTGGTGCGGGCGCAGGCCGTCGTAGTCCTCGAAGGGTTGATGGATCCACGGATTGTGCGGCAGGTCTTCCATGCAGTAGTCCGGACGGATCGACGAGCAACCCTTGGTCCAGATCACGGCCGAGCGCACTTCCGTGACGCCGGCGAAGTTCTGCTTCAGGTGCTTGGTGACTTTTTCCAGCGTCACGCCAGAGTCGACCAGGTCGTCCACCAGCAGGATGCGGCCGGCCAGCGGGCCCTTGGTCATCGTCATGTATTTGGCGATGTCGAGGTCGCCGCGCACGGTGCCCGCCTCTTCGCGGTACGAGCTGGTCGAGAGGATCGCCAGCGGCACGTCGAAGATGCGCGAGAACACGTCGCCCGGACGCACGCCGCCGCGCGCCAGGCACAGCACCTGGTCGAATTTCCAGCCCGATTCATGCACCTTCAGCGCCAGGCGCTCGATCAGGCGGTGGTATTCGTCCCAGGAGACCCAGAGGTGTTTTTCGTTCGTTTGTGGGGTAGTCATAGAGCTTATTCCGATTGTTTTTATTATTCGAATGGGTGGCGCAGCACGATCGTTTCTTCACGATCCGGACCGGTCGAGACCATGTCGACCGGCACGCCAACCAGTTCTTCGATGCGCTTGATGTAAGCGCGGGCGGCGGCGGGCAGCGCGGCCAGCGATTTCGCGCCGACGGTGCTGTCTTTCCAGCCCGGCATTTCTTCGTAAATCGGCTCGCAGCGGGCCGCGTCTTCGGCGCCGACGGGGAAGATGTCGACGTTGCGGCCGTCGAGCTTGTAGCCGGTGCACAGCTTCAGCGTTTCCAGGCCGTCCAGCACGTCCAGCTTGGTCAGGCACATGCCCGACACGCCGTTGATCTGCACGGAGCGGCGCAGCAAGGCGGCGTCGAACCAGCCGCAGCGGCGGGCGCGGCCCGTCACGGTGCCGAATTCGTGGCCGACGGCCGACAGGTGGTGGCCGACGCCGTCATCGGTGCTCAGCTCGGACGGGAACGGGCCGGAGCCGACGCGCGTCGTGTAAGCCTTGGTGATGCCGAGGATGTAGTGCAGCATGTTCGGGCCGACGCCGGAACCGGCGGCGGCGTTGCCGGCCACGCAGTTCGACGAGGTGACGAAGGGATAGGTGCCGTGGTCGACGTCGAGCAGGCTGCCCTGCGCGCCTTCGAACAACAGGTTGGCGCCGGCCTTGTGCGCCGCGTACAGCGCGCTCGACACGTCGGTGACCATGGGGCGCAGGCGCGGCACGTAGGCCAGCGCGTCGTCCAGGGTCTTCTGGTAGTCGACCTTGGGCGCCTTCAGGTAATTGGCCAGCACGAAGTTGTGGTAGTCGAGGTTCTCGGCCAGTTTCTCGGCGAAGCGGGTCTCGTTGAGCAGGTCGGCGATGCGAATCGCGCGGCGCGCCACCTTGTCTTCGTAGGCCGGGCCGATGCCCTTGCCGGTGGTGCCGATCTTGGCGGCGCCGCGGGCCGCTTCGCGCGCCGCGTCCAGGGCCGAGTGGTAAGGCAGGATCACCGGCGACGCTTCCGAGATCTTCAGGCGCGAGGCGACTTCGACGCCGACCGCTTCGAGCTTGTCGATTTCGCGCAGCACGTCCGGCACCGACACCACCACACCGTTGCCGATGTAGCAGGCCACGCCCGGACGCATGATGCCCGACGGGATCAGCTGCAGGGCGGTTTTGACGCCGCCGATGACCAGCGTGTGTCCCGCGTTGTGGCCGCCCTGGAAGCGCACCACACCCTGGGCGTGATCGGTCAACCAATCGACGATCTTGCCCTTACCTTCATCGCCCCATTGGGTGCCGATGACGACGACGTTTTTTGCCATAATTTTCTTTGACATACTCAACCTAAGTTTTTAAGAATCCAGCTACTACCATTATCGTCAAGAACCAGCGCGCGGTCGCACTCGAACTCGTCTAGCTCATTACTGTGACCCGGCATGCTCTGGATCACGACCTCGCCCGCTTTGCGCAGCTCGGCGATCTTTTCCCGCAGCTCGGGGGCGTTGCCCCAGGGCGCGCGGATGGAATGCTTACGCTCGGCCGTCGGCAGCAGCCGCGCCAGTTCGCGCAAGTCGAGCGAAAAGCCGGTGGCGGGACGGGCCCGGCCGAACGCTTCGCCGACGTGGTCATACCGGCCGCCGCGCGCCACCGCGTTCGGCAAACCGGGCACATACAGCGCGAACATCGCGCCGCTTTCATATTGATAGCCGCGCAGGTCGGCCAGGTCGATCGCCACCTCGGCGCGGCCGATGGCCGAACCGGCCAGCGCGGCCAGCTCCGCCAGCGCCCTGCCGATGCCGGGCAGCGCCGGCAGCACCTCGCGGGCGCGCGCCAGCACGTCGATGTCGCCGTACAGGCCGGGCAAGGCCAGCAGCGCGTCGCGGGTCGCCGGCAGATAGTTGGCCGTCAGCGCGCGCAGGCCGGGCGCGTCTTTCGCGCGCAGCAGCGTGTACAGCGCCGCCTCGTCCTTGCCGGCGGCGGCGTCTTCGGCAATGATAGCGCGCAATACGCCAACATGCGACAAATCCAGGCGCACTTCAGTGAAACCGGCCAGCGCCAGCGAGGCCAGCGCCAGTTCCTGGATCTCGGCGTCCGCCTCCAGGCCGGCGTGGCCATAGATTTCGGCGCCGATCTGCAGCGGCTCGCGCGTGGCGTGCAGGCCGGAGGGACGGGTGTGCAGCACGCTGCCGACGTAGCACAGGCGCGTCACCGAGGCGCGGTTCAGCAGGTGGGCGTCGATGCGCGCAACCTGGATCGTCATGTCGGCGCGCAGGCCGAGCATGCGCCCGGACAACTGGTCGACCAGCTTGAAGGTGCGCAGATCGGTATCCTTGCCGGCGCCGGTCATCAGCGACTCCAGATATTCGAGCAGCGGCGGCATCACCAGTTCATATCCGTACAGACGGAAATTATCCAGCATCAGACGACGCAACTCTTCAATCTTGCGCGCTTCCGACGGCAATACATCGGCAATATTTTCGGGCAAAAGCCAATTCGGCATGAGGGAACAAGATACGGAAGAAAGTTGAAAAATGCATTCCACGGGGCGGTAAAGCGCACGCCGGGCAGAAGGCCGAACCTGATATTTTACGCGAAAATGCCGGACAACAGGAAGAAAGTCGCGCGCGGGGCGCAGAAAAGCCCGCGCGGATTCCTGTCTAGACAGGTGGAAAAGCGTGGAAAACCAAACACTTAGGCAGTGTGCGGGCAAAAAAAATCCGGGCCGCCGTGAGGCGGCCCGGACGCGCCGGCCGGGTGAAACCGCGGCCGTCGGCGCTTACTTCTTGGCCGGCGCCGCGGCGCCGCCCGAACCCTTGAAGTACTTGAAGAAGTCCGAGTTGGCGTCCACCACCATGACGTCGCTGTGGCTCTTGAACGTGGCGCGGTAAGCTTCCAGGCTGCGGTAGAACTTGTAGAACTCGGGGTTCTTGCCGAACGCCTCGGAATACACCAGCGAAGCCTTGGCGTCGCCCTCGCCGCGGATCTTCTCCGCTTCGCGGTAGGCTTCGGCCAGGATCACGGTGCGCTGCTTGTCGGCGTCGGCGCGGATCTTCTCCGAGTCGGCCGAACCGGTCGAGCGCAGCTCGTTGGCCACCCGCACACGCTCCGACTTCATGCGGTCGTACACGGAATTGTTGATCTGCTCGACGTAGTCGACGCGCTTCAGGCGCACATCGATGATTTCGATGCCGATCAGCTTGGATTCGGCGATGACCTTGGTGCGGATGCCTTCCATGACCTTGCCGCGCTGGCCGGAGATCACTTCGCGCACGGTGCGCTTGGTGATTTCGTCGTTCAGCGAGGCCTTGACGATCTGCGACATGCGGTCGCGGGCCCGGCTTTCATCGCCGCCGAAGCTGACGAAGTACAGCTTCGGCTCGACGATGCGCCATTTGACGAAGGCGTCGACCAGGATGTTCATCTTCTCGGCCGTGATGAAGCGGTCCGCCTCGGGCGACTCGATGGTCATGATGCGCTTGTCGAGGAACAGCACGTTCTGGAACGGCGGCGGCAGTTTGAAGTGCAGGCCCGGCTGACTGATCACCTGCTTGACCTCGCCCAGGGCGAAGACGATGGCGTATTTGCGCTGGTCGACGACGAAAACGGTCGAGGACAGCAACATCAGCGCGATAAAGCCCGCGACCAAGGCTGTTACGATGCGGTTCATTAGCGACCCTCCCGATCACGCGACGATTCCCGGGAACGACTGTCGCGGCGCGACCCTTCCACTGTTTGTATGAGTTCCGGCGGCAGCGCCGTGCTCGCCGTCGGCGCGGCGGCGGCCTTGGCGGCGGCCGCGCTGGCGTCCTGGGCCGCGCTCTGGGCGATCAGCTTGTCGAGCGGCAGGTACAGCAGATTGCTGCCGCTTTTCGCGTCGATCATCACCTTGCTGGCGCTGGAGAAGATTTGCTGCATCGTTTCCAGATACATGCGGTCGCGCGTGACGCCCGGCGCCTTCTGGTACTCGACCAGCACTTGCTGGAAGCGCGAGGCGTTACCGATGGCGTTCTCGGTGACCATCGAGCGGTAGGCTTCGGCCTCCTGCAGCAGGCGGAAGGCGTTACCGCGCGCCACCGGCACCACCTGGTTGGCGTAGGCCTGGCCTTCGTTCTTCTGGCGTTCGCGGTCCTGGCCGGCCTTGACGGCGTCGTCGAAGGCCGTCTGCACCTGCTCGGGCGGCTGCACAGCCTGCATCGTGACGTTGGTCAGCACGGCGCCGACGGCGTAGCGGTCGAGGATCTGCTGCATCAGTTGCTGGGTGTCGAAGGCGACTTTCTCGCGCCCCTCGTAGAGCACGAAGTCCATCTTGCTGCGGCCAACGATTTCGCGGATCGCCGTTTCGGCGACCTGGCGCAGCGTCTCTTCCTGGTCACGGTTGTTGAACAACCACGCCACCGGGTCCTTCAGCTTGTACTGCACGGCGAACTGGATGTCGATGATGTTCTCATCGTCGGTCAGCATCAGCGATTCCCTGGCCTGCTTGTTCTTGACGGTCGAGCGGTAGCCGATTTCCACGGTGCGCACCTGCGACACGTTGACGGTTTCGTCGGTCTGGAACGGATACGGCCAGCGCCAGTTGAAACCGGCCGGCGTCGAATGGCTGTACTTGCCGAACGTCATCACGACGCCGGTCTGGCCCTCCTGCACGATGAAGGCGCCGCTGGCGAGCCAGATCAGCGCCGCCACCGAGGCGACCACGCCGACGGTGATGCCGGCCCCCTTCATGTCGGGGCGCATGCCACCGCCGCCGTTGTTGTCGGGGCGGTTTTTCTGGCCGAAGAAGCCGTTCAGGCGGGCGTTGAAATCGCGCCACAGCTGGTCCAGGTCGGGCGGACCTTCGCCGGGCTTTTTGCCCTCCTGGGCTTTGTTGGCGTCGTCCTTCCGATTGCCCCAGCGGGGGTCGTTCAGGGACAGCTTCAAGCCGATTTTTTTCTTTAGGGAGACAAGCATACTATCGTGTTCCGGCATGGATGTTGGTTGGAATACTATCTGCCTGGCCAGCCTCGTAGGCCTGGCCCGGACTGGCGTCGTCCTGCTCATCGTACTGCAATTCTTCGCCGTCGTGCTGGTACAGATGGGCCGCGCCGGGCGCGCCCTTGGCCGATTCGACGATGGCCTCGCGCAGCAGGTCGAGCCCGGTGCCCTTCTGCGCGCTGATGAAGACGCGGTGCAAGCGGCCCTCCTCGTCGCGCTCGACGCTCGGTTCGAGGCCGGCCGCGTCGATTTTGTTCCACACGAGAATCTGCGGAATGTGGTCGGCGCCGATTTCCTTCAATACCAGGTTAACCTGCTCGATCTGCTCCATGCGCACCGGCGAGGCGGCGTCGACGACGTGCAGCAGCAGGTCGGCGTGGATGGTTTCCTCCAGCGTGGCGCGGAACGCCGCCACCAGCTGGTGCGGCAGCTCGCGCACGAAGCCGACCGTGTCCGAGATCACCACATTGCCCACTTCCTGACCCAGGTAAACCCGGCGCGAGGTCGTGTCCAGCGTGGCGAACAACTGGTCGGCGACATACACGCCGGCCTTGGTGACGGCGTTGAACAGGGTCGACTTGCCGGCGTTGGTGTAGCCGACCAGGGAAACCGAGAAGGTATGGCTGCGCCCGCGCGCGCGGCGCTGGGTTTCGCGCTGCTTGTGCAGCTTTTCCAGGCGGGCGCGCAGCGCCTTGACACGTTCGCCGATGAGGCGGCGGTCCGTTTCAAGCTGGGTTTCGCCCGGGCCGCGCAGGCCGATACCGCCCTTCTGGCGCTCAAGGTGGGTCCAGCCGCGTATCAGGCGCGTGGCCAGATGCTGCAGCTGGGCCAGCTCGACCTGCAGCTTGCCCTCGTGGCTCTTGGCGCGCTGCGCAAAGATGTCGAGGATCAGGCTGGTGCGGTCGAGCACGCGCACGTTCAGGCGTTTTTCCAGATTGCGCTGCTGGGCCGGCGACAGCGCGTGGTTGAAAATGACGATTTCAAGCGCGTCATCGGCAACCGCGGCGCCGATCTCGTCGGCCTTGCCGCTGCCGACGAAATACGCCGAGTCCGGGCTGGAGCGCTTGGCCGTGATGGTCGTGATCGGTTCCGCCCCCGCTGAACGCGAGAGCAACATCAATTCCTCGACGCTGGCGGCAAAGTCGCCCTGACCGAAGTCAACTCCGACTAGGGCTGCGCGCATACGGCATTCTGGCAGGTTGGCGGGGAAATCTGGCCCAAGGCCTTATTCCGCTTCGGATTCAATATTCAAATTGACGGCGCGCGCCGGCACGACGGTCGAGATGGCGTGCTTGTACACCATTTGCGTGACCGTATTGCGCAGCAAGACGACGTATTGGTCGAAGGATTCGATATGGCCCTGCAGTTTGATGCCGTTGACCAGGTAGATCGAGACGGGAACATGCTCTTTGCGTAATGCATTGAGGAATGGGTCTTGTAACAGTTGCCCTTTGTTGCTCATAACAGCTCCGTGATGTTGTTGTATTTAAGAATTGGAGACGACTCGTTCAATTTCAAGTGCCTATGCACCATTCTCACGAAGAGAATGATGCTCAAGGGCTACTGTAACCTGTTTTCGGGCCGTCCGTCGCACAGGCGGCGACTATTTCTGCGTTTTGTTAAACGGGTTCTTGCCGGTACGCAGCTCAATGCGCAGCGGCGTGCCGACCAGCGAGAAGGTGTCGCGGAAATGTTTTTCCAGATAACGCTTGTAGGGATCGCCGACGGCGTCCAGGGCGTTGCCGTGGATAACGATGATCGGTGGGTTCATGCCGCCCTGGTGGGCGTAGCGCAGTTTCGGCCGGATCGAGCCCTTGCGCCGCGGCTCCTGCTTCTCGACGGCCTCGATCAGCGCCCGGGTCAGCTTCGGCGTCGACAGGTCGCTCATGGCGGCCGCGTAGGCCGCGTTCAGCGACTTCATCAGCGGACCGATGCCGGAGCCCTTCAGCGCCGAGATGAAATGCGTCTTGGCGAAGGACAGGAAGTCGAGCTTGCGGTCGATGTCGATCTTGATCTCGTCGCGCTGGTCCGACTGCAAGCCGTCCCATTTGTTGACGGCCACCACCAGCGCGCGCCCCGTTTCCAGCACGAAGCCGGCGATGTGCGCGTCTTGCTCGGAAATGTCTTGCTGGGCGTCGAGCAGCAGCACGACGACGTTCGCCTCGGAAATCGACTGCAGCGTCTTGACGACCGAGAATTTCTCGATGGCCTCGAAGACCTTGCCGCGGCGGCGGATGCCGGCCGTGTCGATCAGCGTGTACTGCTGGCCGTCGCGCTCGAAGGGGATCTCGATCGAGTCGCGGGTCGTGCCCGGCATGTCGAAGGCGATCACGCGCTCCTCGCCCAGCAGGGTGTTGACGAGGGTCGACTTGCCCACGTTCGGCCGGCCGACGATGGCGATCTTGATGCCGCGCGCGACCGGGTCGAGCTCCTCGGCTTCCGGCGGACGCTGGGCGAAGGCCGTGTTCAGGGCCTCCTCGACGAGGTCGTTGACGCCGTCGCCGTGGGCCGAGGAGATGGCGATCGGATCGCCCATGCCCAGCTCATAGAACTCGGAGACGACGGCCGTGTAGCGCATGCCCTCGCTCTTGTTGACGACGAGAATCACCGGCCGGCCGCTCTTGCGCAGGAAGTCGGTGATGGTCTTGTCGTGCGGCGTCAAACCCTGGCGGCCGTCGACGATGAAGACGACGACGTCGGCCTCGGCCACGGCCTGCTTGGTCTGCAGCGCCATCTGGTGCATGATGCCTTCCTTGGCGACGGGCTCGAAACCGCCCGTGTCGATGACCAGGAAGGGACGTTCGCCTACCCGGCCTTCACCATAGTGACGATCGCGCGTCAACCCAGGCAGGTCGGCCACCAGCGCATCGCGCGAGCGGGTGAGACGATTGAATAAAGTCGATTTCCCAACATTGGGTCGACCTACTAGTGCAATTACCGGCTTCATTGTATTACTCGACCGCGAGAGCGGTCACTGTCCCTGATTGGGTTTGAAAAATCAAATTCGTGCCGGCGAGGACGGGAACCGATGTGACCGGGCTGCCGTCGGTGCTGACGCGACCTATTAATGCGCCATCTTCCCGTGACAGGAAGTGGATGTAACCTTCAAAATCGCCGACCGCGACCGCCCGGCCATAGGAGATCGGGGTCGACAGGCGGCGGTAAGCGAGCGCGTCGGTTTTCCACGCGCTCTGGCCGCCTTCGCGGCTGAACGCGGCGACGCTGCCCTTTTCGTCGGCGGTGAAGACGAAACGCTGGTCGACGCCGACGCCGACGTCGGACGACTGTTCCTTGCTCCAGCGCGCCACGCCGGTGGCGGCGTCGAAGCAGCTGACCCGGCCCTGGTAGGACACGGCGCAAATGTCTTTGTCAAACAGCACCGGCGTGCCGCCGATGTCGGTGACACGCTCCAGCTCGGTCGCGCCGCGCGGATCGCCGACCACCGCTTCCCAGCGCGGTAAACCGGCCGCCAGCGTCAACGCCAGCAATTTGCCGCCCGGCTGGGCCACATACACGTTGGCGCCGCCGACGACCATGCCCGGCGCGTTGCGCAGGGTCAGGGCCGGCGTGCTGCGCTGCACCGTCCATTTTTTCTCGCCCGTCTTGGCGTCGAAGCCGACGATGCGGTTGTCGACGCTGCGCACGACGACGACGTCCTGGCCGACGGCGGGCGCCGACAGCACCTCGCTCGACGCCTGCTGCTTCCACAACTGCTTGCCGTTGGCGTCGAACGCCAGCACGGTGCCCTTGACGCCGCCGACGACGACGACATTGCCGTCGCTGCCGACGCCGGCGGTCAGCTCGGTGCCGGCCTTGACGCGCCACAGCTCGCGCCCGCTGGCCGCGTCCAGGCGGGCGATGCTGCCATCGTTGGCGGCCACGAACAGGCTGTTATTCACCAGCGCCGGCGTGAACGCATACACGCCGGCCTTGCCGGCCGAATACTTCCAGGCGCTGCGCACGGCAACGCTGGATTTTACCTCGACCAGCTTGGCCGGCAGATTTTTCGTCTCTTTCGATGCAAACGGATTCAGTGAAGAACACCCTGCCACCAGAGCCAGCAGGCCCAGACCAAGCAGCTTTTCGGTAATGCGCATAAGTTTAACCTTGTTTACTGTTGATGCTCGCCCCGCCGCAGCGTAGGGCACGACGCCCGCCGGCCAGGCCGCGGGCAACATGAGAAAGGGATCAGAGCGCCGCTTTCGGCTCCGGCACGCTGCCGCCCACCGCTTCGAGTTTCACCTCGATCAACTGGCGCGCCGGCTGCCGCTTGTCGGTCACGGCCAGCGCGGCCAGGTAGGCGGTGCGCGCCTCGGCCAGCTTGTTCTGCGCCGCCAGGATGTCGCCCTTGCGGTCGGCCACGGCGCCGGCAAATTGCGCCGGCAGCTCGCCCGCCAGCGCCTTCAGCGCCTCGTCGTAGGCTTTTTCGTCGAGCAGCACGCCGGCCAGGCGCAGCTTGGCGACGGCCTGGTATTCCTCGTTGCCGTGCTCGGCCGCCCATTGCAACTGGGTTTTGGCCGTTTTCAGGTCGCCCGCCTCGAAGGCGCTCTTGGCCGCCGTCAGCGCGCTCATCGGCGCGTAGGCGGTGCGGCCGAAGCGGCTCTGCATGTCGGCGGCGGCGCGCTGCACCTTGGCCGCGTCCTTCGCCTGCACAGCGCCCTGCAGCTCCTCGTACAGCTGCGAAGCCTGGCTGGCCTGGCTGCGCTGGTAGTAATTCCAGCCGGTCCAGCCGCTATACGAGGCCATGGCGGCGATCAGCACCCACGACGTCAGATTGCCGTACTGATTCCACCACGCTTTAAGGGACGCTAATTGTTCTTGTTCTTCGAGATCGTATGCCATGAGTATGAAGTTGTAATGGTTAATGGTTCAAGAAACGGGTCAAAAAAAGCACCGGCGGCATCAGTGGTGGAAATGCGTGTGGCCATGGTCGTGGCTGGGATCCTGGCAACCAACGATCTGGTCGACCAGGAAATCGACGACCTCGTCGAAGGGCACCGTGCTCTGCTGCTGAGCCGCATCGGCCGAGCGCAGCGCCTTGACGTTGGCGACATGCTGTTCCACCTCATCCTCGCCGAGGATGACGGCGAAGGCGGCGCCACTGGCGTCGGCCTTCTTCATCTGGGTCTTGAAGCTGCCGCCGCCGTTGCCAGCTGCGCAATGTAGCACAACGTCGAGGCCGGCATCGCGTATCCTTTCGGCCAGCACGAAAGCTTGCAGTTGCGCGCCCTCGCCCTGGTGCACCATATAGACGTCGCATTGGCCCGGCAGTTCCGGCTCGCCGGCCGCCTTCATCAGCAGCACCAGGCGTTCGATGCCCATGGCGAAACCGACGGCCGGCGTCGCCTTGCCGCCGAACATTTCGACCATGCCGTCGTAGCGGCCGCCGGCGCAGACCGTGCCCTGCGCGCCCAGCTCGTCGCTGACCCACTCGAACACGGTGCGGTTGTAATAGTCGAGGCCGCGCACCAGGCGCGGATTGATCGTGAACGGGATGTTGTTGTGGTTCAGGATCTTCTGCACGCCGTTGAAGTGGGCCAGCGATTCCTCGCCCAGGTAGTCGAGCAGCTTGGGCGCCGCGTTGACCAGCGCCTGCATGGCCGGGTTCTTGGTGTCGAGGATGCGCAGCGGATTGCTGTGCAGGCGGCGCTTGGCCTCTTCGTCGAGCACGTCCATGTGGCCTTCGAGATAGGCGATCAGGTCGGCGCGGTGGCGCAGGCGCTCGGCGGCGTCGCCGATCGAATTCAGTTCGAGGCGGATGTTTTCCAGGCCCAGGTCATCCCACAGGCGGCGGCACAGCATGATCATCTCGGCGTCGATGTCCGGGCCGGTGAAGCCGACGGCCTCGGCGCCGAACTGGTAGAACTGGCGGTAGCGGCCTTTTTGCGGGCGCTCGTGGCGGAACATCTGGCCCTTGTACCACAGGCGCTTCGGGCCTTCGTAGACGAGGTTGTGCTCGACCACGGCGCGCACGACGCCGGCCGTGCCTTCGGGGCGCAGCGTCAGGTTGTCGCCGTTCATCGAATCGGTGAACGAGTACATTTCCTTTTCGACGATGTCGGTGACGGCGCCGATGGCGCGCGCGAACAGCTTCGTCTCCTCGACGATGGGTGTGCGGATCTGCTGGAAGCCGTAGCTCTGCATGATCGACTGCGCCGTGTTCTCGAACAAGTCCCACAGCGGCGCGTCGGCCGGCAAGACGTCGTTCATGCCTTTGACGCCGGTGATTTTCTCTGCTTTTCTATTTTCTGACATAAGGTTCTTCTATTCTGTAAAGGGACAAACCGCGCGCCTTCAGGCCGCGCCCGCACTCATTTGCCGTAGTGGCTTTGCACGTAATCGAGCACGATGGCCTGGAATTCCTCGACGATGCGCTCGCCGCGCAGGGTCACGGTTTTCTGGCCGTCGACGAACACCGGCGCGGCCGGCGATTCGCCGGTGCCGGGCAGGCTGATGCCGATGTTGGCGTGCTTCGACTCGCCGGGGCCGTTGACGATGCAACCCATCACGGCCACGTTCATCGCCTCGACGCCCGGATAGGCTTTTTTCCACTCCGGCATCTGCTCGCGCAGATAGGTCTGGATGTTGTCGGCCAGCTCCTGGAAGGTGGTCGAGGTGGTGCGGCCGCAACCCGGGCAGGCGATGACCATGGGCGCGAACTTGCGCAAGCCCATCGTCTGGAGGATTTCCTGGCCGACCACGACTTCCCGGCAACGGTCGCCGCCCGGCTCGGGCGTCAGCGAAATGCGGATGGTGTCGCCTATGCCCTCTTGCAGCAGCACCGACAGCGCCGCCGTCGAGGCGACGATGCCCTTGCTGCCCATGCCGGCCTCGGTCAGGCCCAGGTGCAGCGGATAGTCGCAGCGGCGCCCCAGCTCGCGGTAGACGGCGATCAGGTCTTGCACGCCGGACACCTTGCACGACAGGATGATCTTGTCGCGGGCCAGGCCCAGCTCCTCGGCGCGGACGGCGTTTTCGATGGCCGACGTCACCAGCGCCTCGTACATGACGGACTGGGCCGCCCAAGGCTGGGCGCGGGCCGCGTTCTCGTCCATGATGCGGGCCAGCAAAGCCTGGTCCAGGCTGCCCCAGTTGACGCCGATGCGCACCGGCTTGTCGTACTTGCAGGCGGCCTCGATCATCTGGGCGAACTGGCTGTCGCGCTTGGCGCCCTTGCCGACGTTGCCGGGATTGATGCGGTACTTCGACAGCGCGCGGGCGCAGTCAGGATAGTCGTTCAGCAGCGTGTGGCCGTTGTAGTGGAAATCGCCGACCAGGGGCACGTCGATGTCCATCTTGTCGAGCTGTTCGCGGATATACGGCACTGCGGCGGCCGCCTCGGGGCGGTCCACCGTCAGGCGCACCAGCTCGGAGCCGGCGCGCGCCAGTTCCTTGATCTGGATGGCCGTGCCGACGGCGTCGGCGGTGTCGGTGTTGGTCATCGACTGCACGACGACGGGGGCGCCGCCGCCGACATAAATGCGGCGCTGGCCGTGCGCGACGAGCACGCTGCGGCTGTCGCGCCGGGCCGACGGGCCCGAACCGATAGCGATATTCGAGGAAGACATATTATTTGATGTTCAAACGTGAAGTGGTGCCGCCCGGCACCGGCGTCAATTCCAGCTTGGCGCCGCGCAGGCTCGCTTCGACGCCGGCCGGCTTGCCGACGACCAGCATCACCGGCCCGGTGATGTCGAAGGTTTCCGTGTTGCCGGCCTTGACGATGCGCGAAATCAGCGGCGCGGCGCCGCTGCGGCGGATCTCGACCCAGGAATCCTGGGTCGTCGTCAGCACCAGCGCGTTGTTGGTGGCGGCGGCCGGGGCGGGAACGGGAGCCGGCGGCGGCACGGCGGCGGCCGGGGCCGGGGCCGGCGCGATGGCGGGCGGCGCCGCCTCGGCGGGC